>CAWHFZ010000001.1:0-381802 GCA_963828745.1 Vicinamibacteria bacterium
AATTGCGGAGCAGCCCGAGCAGGCGGATGATCCATGCGGCAGGTTCGAGCGCATGCTAGCTCAGCCTGCCGGTCGCCACAAGCGGCCCTGCAAGCCGACCTTCGCGCTATCGAACCAAGCGGGACCGCACCTACAATGCCGCCGAGCCAATCGCCTCAGGTGTCGTACCCGGATTCGAACGCTCACTTGCCATCTCGGCGGACCAGCGATAGCGGTCGGCGGATCGCCGCGTTTCTTCCGGCGCTTCTTGCGCTTCTGCATCATCGCGTCCCCGCGGCGCACCCGGAAGCGCCCGTTTCACGTCACGTCGTCCTGATCAGCCTCGACGGCTTCCCCGCTTCCGCCCTCGCCGACCCGCGCACGCCGGTGCCGACGCTGCAGCGTCTGGCGCGCGAGGGTGCGGTGGCCAAGGCGCTCTTGCCGGTGAATCCGGTGGTGACCTGGCCCAACCACACGACGATGGTGACGGGCGTCCGTCCGGCGGTGCACGGTGTGATGTGGAACGGACTGCTCCTGCGGGATGGCGAAGGGCCGCCACGCGTCGAGCCCTGGCGCGATAAGAACGAGCTGGTTCGCGCCCCGACCGTCTACGACGCGGCGCACACCGCCGGACTGACGACGGCGGAAGTGGATTGGGTCGCGATCCACAACGCACGCACAATCACGTGGGCGTTCCCCGAAGTTCCCACGATTTCAGGACTGGTCGAACGGGAAATGATCGCGGCCGGCTTGCTCACTGCGAACGACGTCACGGCGTTTCACGAGGGCACGTCCGGCGCGTGGCGCGACGAGCGGTGGACCGACGCCGCGGTGCACATCATCGAGCGGCACCGCCGAACCTGATGCTGTTCCACCTGCTCGCGCTCGACGGCATCAACCACCAATATGGTCCGGGCACGCCGGCATCGCAGACGGCGATGGCCTTTCTCGATGCGCAGGTTGCACGCTACTCGACGCGATCGATCGTGCCGGCATCGGAGCAGACGACGGTGATGATCGTTTCGGATCACGGCTTCCGGGTGGCGTCGCAGTCGATTCACGCGAACGTCGTCCTGCGCGAGCTCGGGCTGATCACCGGCAGCGGGGCCGGACTGCAGGCGGCGGCCTGGTCACGATCGTGGGGCGGCGCAGCCGGCATTTACGTCCGCGATCGATCTCAACGGGAGAAGTCCTGCGCATCGTCGGTCCTCTGCGAGCACTACAAGGCGTGGACCGAGCGATCGGCAGTCAGGACCTGGCCAGCGTGAACTTTCCGGACCCGCTAGCGCTGGACCAGGCGCCAGATCTCGTGCTGACCGCGGCGAAGGGCTTCGATTTCGAAGACGAAGACACCGGTCCGGCAATTACGCCCGCGCTCGCGGACCATCTCGGCCACCACGGCGCGCTCGCCACCGATGCGGACATGGCGGCCATCTTCATCGCGTCCGGTAAGGGCGTGGTGCGGGCAGTCGCTCGACACGGTGCGCAATCTCGATATCGCGCCGACGATCGCGGAGTGGCTGGGCGTCACACTTCCTGGCGTCGAAGGCCGGTCGCTCGCGGGCAACTGGCGACGGGAGCGCTGTAGGAATGGGCCCGAGCTAAAGCTCAGGCCCGCCAACCGATCGGTGCGCAAACACTGAAATCCCCGCCCCCGATGCTTGCCGTTATCTCGGCACCAATGCAATGACCCGTACCGGACCGCCCGAGCCCTTCGCGATCTTCATCGGCAGCGCGATGACCGTGCGCCGGTCGGCGGCAGCTCGGACAGTCCCGTCAGGTTCTCGAGATTCGACCACGTTCTGCGCGGCGCCGATGCGATGCGCCATGAAATCGGTGGACGGACCGTAGTCGATCGACGCGGTGTCGATGCCGAGCACCGCGACCTTGCGCTCCTCGACCAGCAGCCGCGCCGCTTCGACGCCGTACCCGGGGAACTTCAGCTTCGACGCGTCGCCCGGCGTGTCGTCGCCGAGATATTGCTTCACGTTCGGCCAGAAACGGCTCCAGTCGGTGCGCAGGAGCACGATTGCGCCCGGCGGGATTCTGCCGTGCGCGCGCTCGAAGGCGGCGATATCGTCGGGCGTGAGACGATAGACGCGGGTCACCGGCGGCCTGCTTCGAGACGTCGATCACGACGGCCGGTCCCATCAGCCGATCGAGCGGCACCTCGCCAATCGACGGATGCCCTTCCGCGAAGTGCAGCGGCGCATCGAGGTGCGTGCCGCCGTGTTCCGGCGTGCACAGCACGAACGACGAGTAGAAGTACCCGCCTGCCGTCTTGCCGAACGCCAAGCGGTTTCAGCTCGAACTTCGACGGCGAGGTCGGCCAGTAGATCGTCTGCTCGTCGAACGGCGTGCGTCAGATCGACGATGCGATAGGCGCGCAGATCGAGACGTTTGCGCAGCGACAGGAGCACAGCGAGCTGACAGCAGAGCCATGTCGCCAGCATCATTCAGCTCCTCGTCGTCTCACCTGTCCAGCCTGGCGGGCGTGGCTCAAAGCCGCCCGCCAACCCGACCAACCTGATCTACCCGACAACGGGACGACCAGGATCTCCGCCCAGATCGGCTCGTCGACCGGAATGCCAAGCCGATCGTTCTCCTCGCGCGTTCGGAGGACGCCTTCGCCCGGATAGCGGACACGGCTTGCGGCATCGACGGGTCTGGACGCGTGCAGGTCGTCGAGGACCGACGTGACGAGCGCGTCCGCTGCGGCGGCTCCCGCCGGCCGCGTGACGTCGAGCGCGACGTAGACCTGCGACAGCCCGTACTCGTCGCCGCCCTGCAGGCCAATCTCCCGCGTCGTCAGCCCACCCGACAGGAGCGCCGCCAGGAGGTCCATGACGAGCGCCATCCCGGCCCCCTTCCAGTAGCCGATTGGCAACGGCCGCTGCGTACTGAGGATGGCCGCCGGGTCGGTGGTGAGCGACCCGTTCGCGTCGTATCCGCCCGGAAACGGGAGCGACTCGCCGCGCAGTCTGCAGCCGCTCCAGCTTGCCGTACGAGAATTGCGACATCGCCACGTCGAGCACCACCGGCGCGTCGCCGCGCGGGATGGCGACGATGAGCGGGTTGTTTCCGAGCCTGCGAATCCACCGCGCCCCAGGCCGGCATGTTGGGCGTGGTGTTGGTCCAGCCGATGAACGCGAAGCCGGCGCGCGCGGCCTGCCAGCCGTAGGTGCCGCCTCGCATCCAGTGGTTCGTGTTGCGCAGCGCCACCAGGCCGAGCCCGTGCTCGCGCGCGAGCGCGATCGCGCGATCGGTCGCTACCGTCGCGTTCAGGTTTCCCGGGACCGAGCTGCCCGTCCCACTGCTCCCAGGGTCCGAAGCGGGCGACCACGACGGGCGACGCCGTCGGGCTTCACCCGGCCCGCCTTGATCTGCCGGACAAAACGCGGGAATCGGTTCAGGCCGTGGGTGGCGACGCCGTCGCGATGGGTCTCCGCGAAGAGCGTGGCGGAGGCGCGGGCGCGGTCGTCGGCAAAGCCAAGGGCGACGAGCACGCGCGACAATTCCGAGACGATTTCCGAAAACGCCAGACGCGGCATGTGAGGCGGGGGGGTATCGTGCCTCAACTGGTGGAACAAAGGCGAGCACGCCCTCGTCAACACGCCGTAGCAATGGTGACTGCGCCAGTGCAGCGACTGCGCCTGCCGGTGATCGTCTCGGTGACGGCCGGCGACGCGCACGCGCGCCGGCACGAAGACCGGCTGCGGGCGGCGCTCGTCGGCCACGCGGACCCGGTCTTCTCGTACCCGCCGACGGTCGCTGCGCTTCGCGACGCGGTCGTCGCGGAAGCCGAGTCTGGCGCAACCCACATCGCGGTCGCGGGCGGCGACGGGACGCTTCATCACGCCGTGAACGCGCTCGGAGACCGGCCGGTCGCGATCGTCCCGTGCCGATCGGCAGCGGCAACGACTTCAGCCGCGCGCTTGGCGTCAGCGCCGACCTTTCCACGCTCGCGGCACAGGCTCGCCACTCTGCAGACCCGCCGCATCGATTTGATCGACGTCAACGGCCGCCGCGTCTGCACCGTGGCAGGCGCCGGGATCGTCGCCGATACCGGCCTGCAGGTGGGACGTCTGCTGGCGCCGGGATCGAGCGCCCGGCCGATCGTGAGGCGGCTTGGACGTTCGGCCTATCTGCTGGGCGGCGCCGCCCGGCTCACCTTCGCGTGGAGGGTCGTCGAAGGACGCCGAGATCCGTTGGCGCGATCCGAAAGGTACGTGGTTCGAGTGGGAGGGACGCCTGCACGGCCTCTTCCTGGCGAACCTGCCCACGCTCGGCGCCGGTCTTCGACTGCCCTTCTCGTCGCAAATGAACGACGGCGCGTTCGAGCTGGCGGTCCTGCCGCAAAGCTCACGTCGTCGCCTGATGTGGAGCCTTGGCTGCCTGCGCAGCAACCGACGGTTGCCGGCGGGCACGATGATCGTCGAGCGCACGACCGAGGCGCAGATTCGCTGGAAAGGCGGCAGCCGCGTCATTGGCGACGGCGAAGACCTCGGCTTCGTCGAAGAGATTCAGGCTCGCAGCCTGCCCAACGCGCTGACGATTGGCGTGTAATCTGTCGCGATCTGTGGTGACGAGTGTCCCGCGGCCGGGCCGCGCTTGCGGCGCTCCTGCTCGCGCTTTCAGTGCAGCTCCCTGCGCAACGTCCGGCGCCGCTATCAGCGGTCGAGACGGCGCTCGATCGCTACGTCGCGGCGCCCGATTCCCACTTCTCGTTCCGCAAGGTTGGCGAGCTCGCGGCGTCGGCTGGCGTCACGGCGTCGATCCTCGAGCTGACCTCGCAGCAGTGGCTGACGACGAAGGAGGTCGATCGACCGCTGTGGCGTCACTGGCTGATCGTCTACCGCCCGGTGACGGTCACACGCGATGTCGGCCTGCTGTTCATCAGCGGCGGCAGCAACGACGGCAAAGCGCCCGGCGAAGGCCAATGCGTCCTTGCGGGCCTTGCCCGCGACACCGCGACGTGACGGCCGAACTGCGCATGGTGCCCGAATCAACCGCTCACGTTCACGGGACGACAAGACGCACGCGGCGCGATCGGAGGACGAAATCATCGCCTACACCTGGGACAGGTTCCTGCGAACCGGCGACGATCGCTGGCCGCTGCGTCTGCCGATGACGAAGGCGGCGGTGCGCGCGATGGACGCGCTGACCGCGTGGACAGCCACGCCGCCGGGTGGAGGCAAGCCGGTCGCGCGGTTCGTGGTGGCCGGCGGATCGAAGCGCGGATGGACGACGTGGACGACGGCGGCGGTCGACCGGCGGGTCGTCGCGATCGTACCGGCCGTCATCGATCTCCTGAACATCGTCCCGTCGTTCAAGCATCATTGGCAGGCGTACGGATTCTGGGCACCCGCGGTGGCCGACTACGAGCGCATGGGGATCATGCGCTGGCTGAGACGCCGCAGTTCGCGGCGCTGATGGCCATCGAGGATCCGTGGTCGTACCGGGCCCGCCTGACGATCCCGAAGCTGATGCTGAATGCGGCGGGAGATCAGTTCTTCCTGCCGGACTCGTCGCAGTTCTACTTCGATGCGCTGCCCGGCGAGAAGATACCTGCGCTATGTGCCGAACACCGATCATTCGCTCGATGCGAGCAATGCGTTCGAGACGTTGCAGGCGTTCTACGCGGCGATCGCGACCGACACGCCACGCCCGCGGTTCTCGTGGACCGTCGAGCGGCCGGGCCGGATCACGTGCGAGCGGCGACGCGCCCGACGGCGGTCAGACTCTGGCAGGCGACGAATCCGAAGGCCCGCGATTTCCGTCTCGAGACACTCGGGCCAAAATGGACAATGACGACGCTGTCGCCAACCGGACCAAACACGTGGATCGCGCAGATCGCTGCGCCTCGGAAAGGATGGACCGCGGCGTTCGTCGAGCTGACATTCGCCAGCGGCGGACGATTTCCATTCACGTTCACGACGGAGGTCGTCGTGACGCCTGATCGCTTGCCTTACCCTCCTCCACCACGGCCACAAGGAGCGCCATGAAGCCACCGACTGTTTTTCTGGGCGAGATGACCACGCTCGAGGTGGAAGCGTTTCTCAAGGAGCATCACACCGTCATCATTCCCGTGGGCGCCACCGAGCAGCACGGTCCGCACGGGCCGCTGCTCACCGACGTGCTGATCCCGCAGGAAGTTGCGCGGCGGGCCGCGCCGCGGCTGAACGCCGTCGTCGCGCCGCCGGTCAACTACGCGCTGTCGTACCCGCACGTCGGCTTCACCGGCCTGGTCTACCTCACGGATTCCGACGTTCATGTCGATGATCGAGGATCTGGCCGCCGCGTTCGGCGCGGTGGGATTCAAGCGGATCATCTTCTTGAACGGCCACTACGACAACACCTATGCGCTCGCCTACGCCTGCGCGAATGCCGCCGAGCGGCTGCCGGAGGACGCGCGAGCCTATCCGCTCAACTACTGGGATGGGATGCCGCCGGACGTGCGCGAGAAGTATTCGAGCCTCGAGAAGGGGATGCACGCGAACGCCGCCGAGACGTCGGCGATCCTGGCCATCAATCCGAAGCTGGTGGACATGGAGAAGGCCAACGCCGAGTTCCCGAACTTCCCGGCGTTCACCGTCAACTCGGCGCCGGTGCACACGGCGTTCTTCTTCTCGAATCCGCGATCGGTGTACTGGGCGACGAAGTCGGGCACGTGGGGCGACGCGCGCTCGGCGAATCCGCAGACCGGCGAGGACTACATCGAGGCCGGCGTGGCCTCGACGATCGCGGTCATCGAGAACGTCGAGAAGACCTTCGCCGCGATCCCACGGCGCCCCTGAGGCCAGATCGGGGGGCCTGTCCCCCATTTGGGCGGAGGGGGACTGTCCCCATCTGGCGAGCGCGGTGACGACCCCAACGGTTGGGGCGAATGTGGCAATTACTGCGTATTCGGTTCGCTGTCCTGACCGGGGATCGGTTCCTTCGGCAGGCATGTTCAGCGGACCGAGCGCGTAGGTCGTCGGACCCAGGCGCTGGTCCGACGCCATCATCTCGTCCCACGTGACGGCCTTGCCCGTATACGCCGACTCGCGCCCCATGATCGCGGTCAGCGTGGCGAGTCGCCGTGTCCTTCACCGTGTTGATCGGATTGCCGGAGCGGATCGACGACACGAAATCGGCGTGCTCCTGGATCAGGGCGTCGTTGACCTCGCCCTTGAACTTCCACAGCACCTTCCCCGCCGGATCGAAGATCGCGCCCTGATCGAGGCTGGCGCTGCCCTTCGTCCCGACCAGCGTCTCGTCGCGCAGGTTCGCGCACCCGCCGATCTGGCGGATGGTGCTGTGCATGTGGACGCCATCATCGAACGTGTAGTCGATGCTGAAGAAATCGTACTGGTCGCCCTGCGGCCGGCGCATCCTGCGCGCCCATGCCGACGGCCTTGACCGGCGCCTTCCCCATCACCCACAGCATCGCGTCGAGATGATGAATGTGCTGCTCGACGATGTGATCGCCCGAGAGCCAGTTCCAGTTCACCCAGTCGCGAATCATGTACTCCATGTCCGACCAGTTCGCTTCGCGCGGCCGGTACCACAGCGCGCCCTGATTGCGGAACGCGCGAACCGACCGGATGTCGCCAATCATGCCGTCGAGCACCCGGTTGCGGACCTCGAGCCGCGGCAGCTCGCGCCGAAGCTGCGTGCCGGTCATCACCGCGAGACCCTTCGACGTCGCCTTCTCGGCAGGTCGCCAGCACCGAGCGCACGCCGACCGGATCGACGCCGACCGGCTTCTCGAGGAAGCAGTGCTTGCCGGCCTCGACGCACGCCGCGAAGTGCGCCGGACGGAAATGCGGCGGCGTGCAGTTCGAGCACGACGTCCACGTCGGAGTTGATCAGCTTCTCGAACGCGTCGAAGCCGGTGTAGCAGCGGTTGTCGGCGATCTCGACGCCCTTGTCCTTCTTCAGCTCCTCGCGTGCCGCCGCAATGCGGTCGGGGAACACGTCGGCCAGGGCCACGAGCTGCAGGTTGGGGCCGGCGTCGAGAAAATTGATCATCGCGCCGCGGCCGCGGCCGCCGCACCCGATCAGGCCGGCGCGCAGCGGCTTGCCGTCGGGCGCGCGCGGCGCGCCAAGCGTCTGCCGCGCCGGGGTCTGCGCAAAGGCGCCGGCCGACAGCGCGAGGCCTGCGCCTGCGGCGGACGCGATCGACCCGAGGAAATCACGACGGTTGACGGGGCGCTCCATTTGTAAACTCCTTCAAGAACTCGGATTGTCCGCGAAGCGGCGCACGGCGTCAATCACGGACTCGACGGCGCGTGCGCCGATCCTCGTGCGTCGCCGAGGCCGGCTGCATCCGCGCGTTGCGCAGCGCGCGCTCGACGTCCTGCGGGCTGGTGCCGCCGGCTGAAGACGTCGGCCATCAGGAACCAGCCGAGCGCTTTGAGCTCGGGCGTGCGGGCCAGCGTCAGCCCTCGTTCGGCCAGCGACTGCACCTCGTCGAGCGATCCTGACTCGTGAAGGAGGCCGCGCGCCGCGAACAGGTAGCCTTCCGGTCGGCGCGGGGCGATGCGAATGACCTCGCGCATCTGGTCGATCGATTCCCGCCACTGGCCCGAAGCCGCGAGCAGTTTGCCAAGGTTGAATCGAGCCTTGAAGCTCGCAGGAAACGTCCGCACTTCCGCGGCATACGCCGTTCGCGCGTCGTCTGGTCGATTCTGCTCCTCGTAGAGCACGCCCAGATTGAATTGGGCGCCAGGAAACTTCGGGTGCGCCGCAAGAATCTCGGCGAGCGTGGCCTGCGCCCGCGAGAACTCCTTGGCGTCGATCAGACACGCCGCAAGATTCAACCGGTTTTGCGTGATCTTGGGTTGAATCTCCACGGCCTTTTCAAGGTATGTCAACGCCCTCGACGGCTCCTTTCGCGTGATGTAGACGTCTCCAAGCAGGACATACGCCTGCGCGTTGCGTTCGTCCAGCGAGAGCGTCCGCTTGCACAGCGTCACGACGTCGTCGGTGCGACCTTCTTCCAGCAGCAGGTTCGCGAGACCGATCAACCCCTGAACGCTCTGGGGATCGTCCTTGAGGACGCGATCGAACTGGGCCTTCGCGTCCGCTGTGCGTCCCAGTTCGGTGTAGGACGAGCCCAACATGAGCCGCGCCTGCGGCATCGCCGGCTCCGACCGTAGCGCCGCCTCCAAGGCCTGCGGCGGCCTGGGCATAGTCATCCTTCACCATGAACTCGCCCGCGCGCTGGACAGCCGTGAAGACCTCGAGTTTGTCCTTCGGATCGGCCAACGCACTGCCGGCCGTCGTCTTTCGCGACGAGGATCCTCCGACGTATCCGAGCGACGCGAGCCGTTCCAACGTCTCCTTGTCGAGATTGGCGGCCTCTGGCGCCGGCGCGCCCTTGGCGGTGCCTGTCATCAATCGATCCAGCTCCCTCGCCATGTCGGCGGCGAGCTGCCGGTGCTGGCCGAAGACATTCGTCTTCTCGCCTGGATCGGCGGCCAGGTCGTACAGTTCGGGTCGCGGCGCCTGGATGAATTTGTACCGAGGCGATCGCAGCGCGTGAAGCTCGCTCCACCCGTACTGCAGGCCTGACGTCATCGCTTCCGAGTAGGCATATCTGTGGTCGTCCGGCGACTGCTTGAACATCAACGGCAGCAGCGATCGGCCATTGACCGGCACCGTCGAACTCGATGCCTGCGAGCGCCAGCACGGTGGGGAACACATCGACCAGACTGACCTGCGCATCGACGCGCACTCCCGCGCAGTTCGTCAAACGGCGTCGCGACGATGAAGGGCACGCGTACGGCCTCGTCGTAGATGAAGTATCCGTGTGTTCCCTCTCCATGCGCGCCCAGTGCCTCGCCATGATCGCCGACGATGACGACGACAGTCCTTTGATCGAGGCCCGCGCCCTGCAACCACGAGAGCAGCCGTGCCAGCTGCTGGTCCACGAAGCTGATCTCGCCATCGTAGAGGCCGGGCAGACCGCGGCTGCGAAACTCGGACAGAAACGGCTCGGGCGGCTCGTACGGGCTATGAGCGTCGTACAGGTGGACCCAGGCGAAGAACGGCACCTGCTTCTGGCCATCGAGCCAGCGGAGCGCCGCATCCATCACCTCGTTGGCCGGCCGCTGTACTCCTGCGAGGTCGAGATGCTTGAACTTTTTCAGATCGAACTGGTCGTCATAGACGCGAAAGCCCTGATTCAGCCCCCAGCGGCTGTCGAGCACGAACGCGCCAACGAACGCCCCGGTCTGATACCCGTCCTGCGCGAGTGCTTCGGCCAGCGTCGTGTGCGACGCGCCAAGTGCGGTCGTGCCATTCAAGCGCACGCCGTGAAAGGTGGGATAGAAGCCGGTCATGATCGAGGAATGCGCCGGTAGCGTCAGCGGCGCGGGCGTCGCGGCCTGCGCGAAAAGGACGCCGCGACCGGCAAGCGCGTCAAGCGTCGGCGTCCTCGCATCCTTGTCGCCGTAGCACCCGAGATGATCGGCGCGCGTCGTGTCCAGGCTGACCAGGATGACGTTGGGCTTTTCGATGCCCTTCTGCGGTCCACAGCGCGGCGGAGGGTGTCACCGGGCTTCCAGGACGCGACCACGGGCCAGCTCGACCACGACGACCGCGATCGCGCCGACCGACACCACCAGCCCAAGTGGGACGAGCCAACGCGTGAGCGATCGGCGGAGCAACGCCATCGAAAAGCCCCCTAGCCCCTGATCCCCGGTCCCTAGTCCCTCGACCCCTGCATTGAATCAGTTCTTGACAAAACGCGGGCAACTTCTTTATTTTCAGTCATCTTTAAAACACCTTAAGAAGTCATCCCTCACCCCCGTCGACCGATCGAAGAGGCTGTCATGAGGATGCTCACAGGTAGAAGGCTCGTCGCCGGCACGTGCTTCTCGCTGTTCTCGCTCGGCGTGTGCACAGCGCCCGCTCTCGCGCAGTCGATCCACGACGGCAAGCTGACCGGGACGATCACGAGCGAGGACCGTGCCGTGATGCCCGGCGCGACCGTCGAGATCTCGAGCCCGTCACAAATGGGCGGAACGCGAACCGCCACCACGTCGACCAACGGCACCTACGTATTTCTGAACTTACCCCCGGACGATACACGGTGACCACCTCGATGTCCGGCTTCAAGACCAGTCGTGCGCGAGAACATCGAGATCTCCGCGGACACCACGGTCACGCTCGATGTTGTCCTGCCGGTGGGAGCTGTCAGCGAGACCGTGACGGTGTCGGCCGAGGGCCCGATCGTCGATGTCAAGAGCGCGACCACCGATTCGCGCATCGACAAGCGAGCTGATCGCCAAGCTCCCGACCAGCCGCGACGCGTTCTACGACCTGGCACTGACGGCGCCCGGGCATGTTCGATTCGCTCGAGCTCGCAACTCGCTGCCGAGCCCCACCGCGTACGGCAGCGCGACGAACGAGAACGTGTTCCTGATCAACGGCGTCAACGCGACCGACCCCGAGGCCGGCGCCTTCGGCACGCTCGTCAACGTCAACTACGACGCCGTGGAGGAAGTGCGGATCGTCGGCCTCGGATCGAAGGCCGAGTACGGCAGCTTCTCCGGCGCGACGATCGACGTCGTGACCAAGTCCGGCAGCAACGCAGTTCCACGGCACGGGCGCGGTGTACTCGCTGCTCGGATCGCCGTCCAGCAATCAGCCCGACGCCAAGGACGATCTTCGGCGACTGCCTTGCCTGTTCGTAGGAGAGGGCGAACAACTCGCTGGCGAAACCAAGAAGGACTGGGAGACGAGCGCGACGCTCGGCGGCCCGATCCGCAAGGACAAGCTGTGGTTCTTCGGGGCGTTCGATTACCTGCGCAGCGCCAGCCTCCCGCCGCGATGGTCGCTCGCAGAACGAGTCCTGGAATCGCTACGTCGACGGCGAAGATCTCGGCCGCTCCTGCCAAGAATCACCGTGCGTTTGGGGCGTCGTACCACTACGAGAACAACGACTCGACGGGCTGGAAGCTGGGGCTCGGAGCCCGCGTGGGACACGACGATGACCTACGGCACCGCCAGCGAAAATCACACGCTCTCGGCGCAGTGGCAGTGGTTTCTGAATAACGCGACCACCGTCAGCGCCAAGTACCTGGGCTTCTGGACCGACGACAAGCCCTATCTGTCCCCACGGACGCTCCGGAGCATCCCGGCTACATCAACTGGTGGAAGTGGGCCGATTACGGCATCAATGGCGCGTTCCCGTACGTCGAGGCTCAGAAGTCGAGTCGGCAGACGATCCAGGCCGACCTCTCGCACTTCGCCGAGGAGTTCCTCGGCCAGCACGACATCAAGTTCGGCGTGCAGTACACGAAGGGGCGCGGTAACTGGCAGGGCGGCTACTTCCAGAACTACGTGAACTTCCTCTACCCGTACCGCTGGACGCAGACCGTGCAGTACATGCAGGACTGGTACGGGGACACCGGACTGCGTTTCTACAACCTCCGAGACACCCTCAACCCGTTCCTCACCGTGCGCACGGCCGACTCTGGGGGAGCGTTCTTCGACGACCAGTGGTCCGTCAGCAATCGCCTCACGGTCAATCTCGGGCTCCGGTTCGACCGCATGACGACCAAGTACGGCGTGGGGAAGGTCTACGATTTCGTGACCTCTGCTGAAGGGATCAACGGACCGCCTCCCGTTCTCCGCGACAGGGCCTCGACCGAAAACATCTTCGACTTCAAGACGTGGGCGCCGCGGGTCGGGGTGAGCTACGCACTGACGGAAGATGGCAAGACCGTCGCGCGGGCCTCGTACGGCCGCTATTACCAGCCGATCAGCGTCGAGAGCCTGAGACGATTCGGCCCTGACATGCCCCAACTGGAGCGCACCACTCAGATCTTCGAGGTCGGACCCTGGAGTTCTGTCGACACCGACGGCGACGGGGAAATCGGCACGGTAGAGACGCGCGATGCGGCGCGCAGGATTCATGGACTGACGCCACTCGATGAGTTCACGGACACGAGCGATCCGTCCTGGACGCTCAACGTGGCGGACGACCTCAAGAACCAGTACACCGACCAGTTCACGCTCAACGTCGAGCGGGAGGTCGCCAAGAACTTTTCGGTCGGCGTCTCCTACATCTATAAACGCGCCGGCGATCTGTTCGCCAACATCCCCATCAACGAGGTCACGGGCCAGGAGTGGGAGTACGAGCGGATACCGTTCACGACGTCTGCGGGCCAGAACGTGATGCTCTACAGCGTTGTGTTGAAGGATTACGACGGAAACGGTGTCCTCGATGCGGACGACGTCGGCTGGGTCAGTGACCACGGCAGCTCGCGGGTCCAGAACATGCCGGACTTCGACGGCGTCAAGCCCAAGCGCGAGTACCAGGCGTTCCAGCTTGTCTTCAACAAGCGGTACTCCGACCGGTGGCAGGCGCTGGCGTCCTTCCTGTACTCGAACTCGGATGGCCTCAGCCGCCGTTCGTTCAGGCAGGATTTCAACGTCGAAGCCCCGATGTTCTATGACGACAACTGGATGGGAAACCTCAATTACGCGGTCAACAACCTCGAGGGACAGCTGCCTTTCACGCCCAAATTCGAGCTGAAGCTGTCCGGCTCGTACATGATTCCGCGCGTGGAGGTCGACCTAGGCGTCCGCTACCGGATGCACACCGGGCGGCCGGTTTGGCAGCTCGACGGCTACCCGGTGCGCACGGAGCTCGGGGACCCTGCCGGCAGCGTGATCATTCCTGGGGGGTTGCCGCAGGTCGTCAGCGTCGATCCCAACGAGCCCGATCATCTGCCGAACCAGAACCTCCTCGATCTCCATTTCGCGCGGGCCTTCAAGCTGGGCGGAGGAACCCAGCGGGTGAATCTCATCGTCGATGGGTTCAACATCTTCAACACGTCGACACCACTCGACATCGATGTCCAGGCCGACTACGGCAGGGTGAACTCCATACCCCAATCGCGGCGATTCCGCTTCGGCCTGCGCTACGAGTTCTGACACGCTCCACTTGTAGGGGCGGACCTTGAGGTCCGCCCTTACACTGGCCCGCGGGGCTGAATGGCGGTTCTCGTCCTGGACGACGTCGATGACGAGCGCCTCGAGCCGTTCCGCCACATCGGCGACCCCCACTGGCTGAGCGCACACGATCTCTTCGTCATCGAAGGACGGCTCGTTGTCACGCGGCTGCTCGCCTTGCCGCTGCACGTGCGCGCGGTACTGGTCACGTCGTCCGCGCACGACGCGGTGCGTCCCGCCCTGGCCGCACGTCCCGATCCGCTTCCGGTCTACGTCGTGCCAAAAACCTGGATGGAGCGGTTGACGGGCTTCAACCTGCATCAGGGGTGCCTTGCCGTCGCCGAGCGCCCGCCGTTACGCACAGTCGCGGAATTGCTCGAATCGCGGCCGCAACGCCTCCTCGTGCTCGAACGGATTGCGAACCCCGACAACATCGGCGCGCTGTTTCGCAACGGCCTCGCGTTCAGCGTCGACGGCATCGTGCTCGGTCCGGATTGCGGCGACCCCCTCTATCGCAAAGCCGTGCGTGTGTCGTGCGGCGCCTGTCTGAGCATTCCGTTCGCCCAGGCCTCCGATTGGCCGCAGACCCTTGCCGAACTGCGCGCCGCCGGTCTCACCGTGCTCGCGATGACGCCGGCGCCGCACGCGGCATCGATTGACAGGATCGCCTCGAGCGGGAGGGAGCGAATTGCCCTGCTGCTTGGCGCCGAAGGCGACGGCTTGTCGGCCGAGGCGATGGCAATCGCCGATGCGCGGGTCCGAATCCCGATCGCGGGTGGCGCCGACTCGCTGAACGTCGGGGTTGCCGCCGCGATTGCGCTCCATGTTCTGAGGTTCACGCATCCAGACGCGACGGGACAAGCGGGGTTGGGGCGGGCCGACAACCCGCCTACAGCACTACACCGAACGCGCGTCTGAGTACGACCATGAACACCATCGTCAAGGCGACGTAGACGACCAGCCAGTTGCTCCGCCAGCCAAAGACAGAGATGTCGCGCGGCTCGTAGCTCACGGAAATGGCTTTGATCAGACCGTCGGCGGGCAGCGGGTCCTCGGACGGGTAGAGGAACTGATCGAGCGCATCGCCGCTCGGGCGGACGGGCGACCGTCGCCCCACGACACTCGAGACGCGCAGCGTCTTGACGATCGATTGATCGCCGAGCCGTAACTGCAGCGCGAATGCCCCTTCCGAGCGCGGCGTGATTCTCCAGACTATTTCACTGGCGGCAGGGAACCAGACGGGGGGCGTATCGATGCGCAGCGCCGCGGGCGCGTCCATCGACAGCCGCGGCATCTCGCCCGCGGCATCGCTGCGCACCGCGACCGTCACCAGCGCGGAACGTCCGGGCACCAGCCCCGTGTAGGCGAAGTGACATTCCAGGTGGCTGATCACGATGGCGAGCGGCACGACCACCCACAGCGCAGGAACCAGCGACAACCGCAAATAGACAAAGCTCTGGCGCAGCAGGTCCAGCTGCGTTCGGAGCAGCATCGGCACGTCGTCTGCGAACAGGCGAATCTCGAAGAACCCGGCGTGAATCGCCCGCTTGACGATTTTCAGCCGCTCCTGATCGGACGTCTGTTTGAACGCAACCAGCAACGAGGCAGCGGTGACCAGCGAGACCACGATCAATCCGGTCAGCGGCGGGAGTGCCGCCAGGGGGGCAAACAACAGATCGAACACCCGCACGAACAGCGAGTTCAGCGCGGCCATCGATCTAGGAGATGTACCCCAGGCCCTTCAGTCGCTTCTTGATCTCCTCCGGCGACTCCGCTTCTTCGAGCTGCGCGATCTCCTTCTCGAGCGCATGCGTGACGAACTCGTCGACGGACGAATAGCCGGCGAGGTCCGCGTAGCGTTTCACCTTCGCGAGCAGCGCCTTGTCGATCTTCACGTTCGATCCAAACATGTCAGTGCCCCCGTGCAGCCGGAAATCCGGTGATGGCGAGCTCTCTCAGAATTGCCGCGGGAAGCGCCTGCAGCGACGACGCGTCTTGCTTCAGCCGCCGGCTGGTCAGCAGGATTCCGGGCACGGCGTCCGGATCCATGCAGTGGTCGCCCGTCCACGGCGATGTGTTGTCCTCGAAGACGTCGGCCGCCAGTGCCCCGAGCGCAGATTCATCAGAGCTGCGCACGCCCTTGGCGTACCCGACGATCATATCCGGAGCCACGTCATCGAAGCCCGCCCGGTAGACGTCTTCGCGCCGGAACACCCTCGACACCGCCCGAGCGCCGGTCTTCGGGTCGGTCGCAGCGACCAGCTTCGAAGCGATCTCCGACACGACGGCGTCACGATCTTTCGGTTCGACCGCACCGTGGGGTTCGCGGCCCCTCACGTTGATGTACAGACCGTTCAGACCGAGCGCGTACGCGCGGGTCCGCGACCAGTCGACATTCGAGAAGAACCCGGGGCTCGCCGCCGGCTCGCCAGCACGCACCACCAGATACCCGCCATCGCGCAGCCAGCTATTCAGATTGACAGCTCGACGCCACGACGCGAACCCATGATCCGACATGACGACGAGCAGGTCGTTCGGGCGGAGCCGCTTCATCGTCTCGCCGACGATCGCGTCGAGACCGACATACAGATCGTCGACCACTGACCGGAACGGCGCATCGGTCGCCGCGTCGTACGCGGGGTGCTCCGGGTCCATGGGCCGCCACATCATGTGCGAGACCTGATCGACATTGCCGAAGTAGTAGAAAAGGAACCCGTCATCGAATCCGTTCAGCACGTGGCGATACTGCCGCACATTCTCATCGCCCGCGATTCGTGCCTGTTCGAGGAATTCCGCCGCAGTCAGTACTCCCGTTTTCAGGCCCTTGGTGTCTTCCGGCATTCCCTGCGTGTAGAAGCGGCCTGTAGCGCGCGCGAGATCTGCGGCATAACGGCCCGGATATGAGAGCGGCAGCGCCGGGGCCAGCGGATCGAGATTCAAGGGGCTGACGTACAGCTCAAAATCGGGATCGAGCCGTTTCAGGTAAAACCTGGCCTCGGCATGAAGACGCTGTGAGGGGACGAGTGCGAACTCGATAGGCACCCAGTCGCTCCACTCGCCGACGCGTAGCAGCCGCTCCTCGGAGCCAATCGTCAGCTTCACGAACCGCCGGCTGGCATCGCGGTAGGCCGTGAACGGCGCGCGCACCTTCTGGGGCTCCCTGAGAAACGGATTGTCGGGCCCCTCGAGCTCGGCCTGTACGATGTCGTCCACGACATCGACTTGGTAGATGACGCCGCCGGACACGGAACCTGCCGCGCCCGAGGCGATCAGCCCCGACGTGAAGAAGCTGAACGTCCCGTAAGTCCCGAGCAGGTCCGGCGTCCCCATTCCGCTCAATTCGCGCGATGCCTCGCCGGATGGTGGAAAGTTGGCCGGCATCCGAACAATGGTCGAGTCGATGCCGTGATCCTCGAGCAGGCGCCAGAACGGAGCACCATGCCGCAGCAGCTCCACTTTGCCAGCCGCGAGCGGCAGCTGCCATCGGCCGATTCGAATAGATCTCGTGCCGGCCTCGGTCTTCGTCGTCGAGAGATACGGGACCATCGTCTTGGGATCGCGGTGGACGAAGTCGAAGATGCCGTGGCCGCCGGGATCAAGACCTGTGATGAAGTTCGACCAGGCCACCGGACTCTGCGGCGGAATCGACGTCCGTAAAGGGCTGAAGGTGCCCTGCGCCGCCAGCCGCGCGAAGTTCGGTAGGCGGCCGCGAGCCATGAGGTCACGGGTCAATCCGTAGTCGACGCCGTCGAATCCGAGAACGATGACCCGTCGCCCGAGTCGGGGATGGCGGGTGCCGCAGGCCTGGCTCACGGCGATGACGGCGACCAGGACCACCAGCATCATGGGAACGACACGGTAACGGGTCATGCGAGACGGACCTCGTCGGCTAGTGCCCTGTCTCGACGGCGAAAGGTCGTCCGTCCATGTAGGCTGGCGGCTCGATTCCGAATAACCGGAGCGCCGTCGGCCCGATGTCGAGGAGCGACGGCTGCTCGGTCTTCACCGCGCGGTTGCAGAAGAGCACGCCGGGGACAAGTCGCGGGTCGATGCAGTGATCGCCGCTCCATGCCTTGAGGTTGTCCTCGAACACCGGCCCGCCGACGACGCCGGTCGCACAATCCCACGATGTTCGATAACCGGCGTTGTAGCCGATCAGCAGGTCGGGGCCGTTCTCGAGGTATGGCCCCGAGTACAAGGTGGACGTGTCGAACACTTCCCTGATGCCGACGTCCCCGGCCGCCACATCGCGAAGGCCTTTGAGCTTGCTGGCAATCTCGGCCTTCAAACGTACGGCTTCATCTCCAGGCCTGACGCATCCCGCTCTCTCTCGCCCTGTGATGTTCAGAAACATTCCGGTCAGGCCCAGGCAGTACGCGCGTGTCGACCCCCAATCGACATCGCGCAGCCACTCGGCCTGGACATCGGCGCCGTCTTTCAGCACGAGATAGCCCTCCTGCCGGAGCCAACTGTTCAAATTGACGCCGCGCCGGAACGAGCTGAAACCATGATCCGAGATGATCATCAGCACGTCGCGCGCGTTCAGCTGCTCCACCACCCGGCCCACGAGGGCGTCGTTATGCACATACAAATCGCGAATCGCATCGCGGTGACGCGACTCCTGTTTACCTTTGGCCGCGGGATGCCCCTTGTCGAGATACCGCCAGAACATATGCTGAATGCGGTCGGTCGCATCGAATACGCACACCAGGCTGCCGCGCCGCAGGCGATCGAGCGCGCTGAAAAACATCGCCTGGCGTTCGCGGTCGATGTCATAGGTCTGCTGCAGAAACGTGGCTTCGTCCGTCACCCCCTCGTTGAGCGCCCAGGTGTCTTCGGCGAGCCCCAGTGTCGAAAAAGTGCCGATGCGCTTGGCTAGGTACGTCGCATAGTAGGACGGGTGCGAGATCGGCATCGCCGGCCTCTCCGGATCGAAGCTGATCGGGGACATATAGAGCGAGAAGTGCTCGTTCAGCTCGGTGACGAGCAGGCGTGTGATGCCTGAGACCGTCACCGCCGGAGCCGCTCGGAACCGCATCGGGATCCAGTCGCTCAGACGACCGGGCACGAGTTCGACGCTGGTGCCACCGAGATCCACTTCGGCCACGGCTCTCGATCGATCGAGACGAATGCGAAGAGGCAGCTCCAGCGGCGCGCTGTCGGTTCTGAACGTGTTCTCGGGTCCCAGAACCTTCGTCTCGATGCGATCGCCGTCGATCACGACGGGGATGCGAATGCCACCCTCCTTGATGCGGACGCCAGATGGCCGCGTGGTGAACAGGAAAAATGTGCCCTGTGTGCCGAGCAGGTCGGGCACGCACATGGCGCTGAGCTCCGCGCCGTAGAAACGATCCGGCGGAAACGTGACCGGCACGCGCAACACCGTACTCCAGATACGGTGCTCGCCCAGGATCGCCCAGAACGGCTTCGACTTCCGCAGCAGCCGCAGCTCGGGCCGTTCCAGCGGAATCCGGTAGCGGCCAAAACGCAGAAACCGGCGCACCTGTCCCACGCGCGACGAGGAGAGGACCGGCAGGTAGGTGCGCCGATCCCGATCGAGAAAGTCGAAGATGTTGTGGCGCGCGGGGTGAGTGCCAGTGCTGAAGGAGGACCACGCAACCGGCGAGATCGCCGGGTAGGTAGTCTGCAGCCGGCGGTAACTGCCGGATTTCGTCAACTTCTTGAAGTTCGGCAGCAACCCCTCTCGCATGAAGCGATCGGTCAGGTTCGGATCCTGGCCGTCGAACCCGATAATGACCAGCCGATCGATCGCAGCGCGCGGCGCGCGTTTCCCGCGAGCGAGGCGCCACAACAGGCGAAACGGCCAGAACAGGATCGAGAGGATCGCGATGACGATTGTCGTAAAGAGAACGAGGAACGACGATAGCAACGCGAACCCGGCTCCCGGTCCGATGTAAGCGTCCGCCGGTGCCGCCGCACAGAGGAGGAGCGCGACAGTCACGACGGTCGTTCTGCGTCGGATCAAGCGCCGATCAGACATGACGGTGTATGGTAATTCATGGTTGCCCTGCCGGCCTTTGCCGACAATCTCCTTCGACGGATGCGTTACGGCGCGCCCATTACCGTTGTCTCCGGCCTGCCCAGGTCCGGCACCTCGATGGCGATGAAGATGCTGGAGGCGGGCGGCATGACGATCTTGACCGATGGCGCGCGGGAGGCAGACGAACAGAACCCGAACGGCTACTTCGAGCTCGAAGCCGTCAAGGGCCTCGACAAGCAGGCGGACGCCTCATGGCTGCCCCAGGCGCGAGGCAACGCCGTCAAGATTGTGTCGCATCTCCTCACGTGGCTTCCGGAAATCTACGATTACCGCGTCATCTTCATGGAGCGAAGTCTGGACGAGGTCGTGGCGTCGCAGAATAAAATGCTCGACGACCGCGGGCTCGCCGCCGATGCCGGCGATGCGGACGACGCGAAACGCGCGTTCGAGCGGCACCTCGCTCAGACGAAGGCCTTCCTGGCACACCGCTCGTGCTTCAGAACGCTGACGATCAACTACGGCGATGCGGTGCGCGATCCGAGAGCCGCCGCCGCGCGGATCGCGGCATTTCTCGGACGCAGGATGGACGTGACGGCAATGGCGGCGGTGGCGGATGCCGGGCTCTACCGCAATCGCGTGCCGATGCGATGATGCTGAGGGCGGTGTTGGCGGGGCTCTTGGTCCGCGTCCGGACCCTACTGAGGCGCGCCGGGCTGGAGCGGCCGGAGCTCGTCGTTCAGCAGACCGTAGCGGTTCGTCTTGTTTTCGTCCACGAACGTGACGATGCGGTACTTGCCCGGCTTCGAGGCCGGTGGTTTGTCGTACACCCAGATCTCGACCGGCACGTCAGTCCCTGCCCGCGAACGCCCTGATGCGGTCATACTGCCGCCGCCTCGCGCCGGCATGTCGGCAATCTTGCGATACGCAGGCGCGCCGAAGCGCATGTACAACCGCCCCCGCTCGGTGAACACGCCCGGCACCTCGTTCTCCTGGAAGTAGCGCTCGACGAAGCGCAGCCGCGCCACGTACTCCTCGAGCGCTTCGTTCTGCGGCGTCCCGGATCCGGATCGCGCGTGCCGCCAGAAGGCGTCCTGAAAGCTGTGGCGCTCGACCTCGTCGCAATGCCCTCGTACTGCTTGCGCTCCTGCTTCGTAATCGTGTGATCGACCGAGGCGAGCCAGAGCTTGTCCTGGGGCGTGAGCTTGTGCCCCGAGCCCACCGCGGCGACAAGCGCCAGCGCGCCGGTGAAGGTCATGAGGAAGCGATGCACCTACGGGAGCTCCGCGCCAGACAACGGGCGGAGCTCCGATTGAGCGGTTAGAACGTGAAGCGTACGCCGAGCCTGAGCAGCCGCGGATCGATCCAGACGCGCGGCTTTCCGAAGTCGTCGCCGGAGGTGTCGGTGATCGGCCGCGAGCTTCGTCGAGTCGGCAATGCCCTGATTGTTGACGTTGAAGATGTCGAGGAACACGCCGGCCGTGCGCGACTGCTGTCCGAACACGAACGTCTTCTCCACGCGGAAATCGAAGTTGTTCAAGGCGTCGACGCGTCGCGTGCCTCGCTCCTCGATCCGGACCGTCTCGGTGCCCTGGTCGAGGCCGCGAATGCCCGCGCGGCGGCCCCAGGCGGCTCCCGAGATGTACCGGTAGATACCGCTGATGTTGAAGCCGCCCCAGTACGGAAGGCGATAGGTGCCCTCGGCCTTGAAGTGATGCGTGTAGTCGAAGACGTGCGGGCCCGCCGCTCAGAATAGCGCGATTGGGATTGGCAAAGACGCCATTCTGCCCGGTATCGCTCGTCGAACTGCTGCCAGCGGCGTTCGCACCGAAGTTGTTGTTCACGTTGCCACGTGTGCGCGACCACGTGTACGACGTGTTGGTCTGCCAGTTGTGCGAGAACCGCTTCCTGACATTGATCTGGAACCCGTTGTACGTGCGCTCGGCATCGTCGGGATTTGTCATCAGGTAGAACGTCTCGCCCGATTTGTTGTAGACGGTGATTAGCTGGCCGTCGTCTGCGGTATCCAGCTCGTTGTCGGGCCCGGGATCCCGGCAACTGCACGGGGTCGTAAGTCGCGCCGGTATCGATGAAGCCCATGAAGTTCCTGTAGTTCCGCCGTATGTACTGCACCTGCACCGAAAAGTCAGGGAACAGTTCGCGTTCGACGCCCGCCAGATACTGGTCGACATACGACGGTTTGAGGTCCGGATCCATTCCGACGTTATTGGCGACATCGACCGTATCGATAATCTCGAAATCGTTCTCACCCAGCACGAGCGCAGTGTACTTCGGATGCTGCTGGCTGGTGTCCATGTGGTAGTACGGAGCCGCCGAGCAGCGCGTCGTGGTACCGACCGTAGTGCAGACGGACGACGGTGCGGTGATCGCCCATAACGTCCCACGCCACGCCGATTCTCGGCGAGAGGGGGTACGTCTTCAGCACCGTACCGTTCGCCCGGTACAGACCCGCGATTGAAGTTGAATCGAATGCCCGGATTGATCGTCAGCCGATCGTTGACTGTCCACGTGTCCTGTGCGTACAGGCTGCCGCGCGTACCGGTCGCGTTGACGACGTAGCCGTCCCACAGGTAAGCGAGGTAGGGCGCGCCGCCATAGTCGTAGTAGCAGGCGACCGCCCGGATATCCGTACTCGTTGACGATCTTCGACCGTTCGAACTCGAATCCGAACTTGAACTCGTGGCTCTTGCCGGCGAACTTGTCGGCATAGCGCGTCAACGTCGCGTTCGTGACATTCCGGGTGCGATCGGCGCGGTAGTAGTACGACGAGTTCACCGAGTAGTTGCCGTTCTCGTCGAAGCGCGGAAAGGGTCCGCGTGCGCGTGTTGGGCGGCGTCGGCTCGAGCGGGTAGTAGCCCGTATACCCGCCATTGCGGACGTCCAGCAGCGTCTTCGGATTGATCGTCCACGTCGACGCGCGCGTTCCAGTTGGTTTCAGGCGCTGGCTCGATGACGGTGGTTTCCGGGGGCCGATCCGGTCCGGCCCCGCGCCCGGTGATGTCGTACTTGTCCCACTCGTAGAAGCCCTCGACTTTGACATTGGGACTCGCGGCCCAGTTGACCTTTCCGATGTAGCGAGGATCCTTCTCGCTGGTGAAGTCGCCGACAAAACCGGCCGGACGATCGAGGTTCTTGAAGTACTGAAAGCCCGTGAAGAACCACAACTTGTCCTTCATGATCGGGCCGCCCACTTGCGCCGACAGGTCGTACCACGTCTTGATCTCGCGCGGCTTGAAGTCGGCCTGCAAGTCCTCGGACAGGCTGCCGGTGTTGTCACTGATCCAGCTGTTTCGCTCGGTCAGATACTCGAACAGGCCCGAGAATCGGTTGCTGCCCGACCGCACGATGCTGTTCGCCGCGGCGCCGGTGAACTCGCCGTACTCAGCATTGGCACCAAGCCCGACGACCTGGACCTCCTGGATCCAGTTGTAGTTGAAAAACGACCAAGGCGATCCGCCGTCTGGATCGCTGACGTCGACGCCGTCGATGAGCAACGCGTTGGAGCTTGCGGTGCCACCGTACGCCACACTGTTGGTGATGCCTGGCGCCAGGTTGATGACGTCCGGCTGGAATCTCTGCGTCGGAAGGTTCTGCAGGAGCTCGTTGTCGATTTGCGTGTTGGCGGCGGAGCTCTTCACGTCCACCATGCTCGGCCGCCCGGACACGACCACGGTTTCCGTCGCGGTGACCTGTGGCAGCGCGACATCGAGCGTAACCGTCTGACCGAGCGACAGCCGGATATCGTCTCGAGTGACCGTACGAAACCCCTGCAGCTCGGCGGTCAACTGGTAGACCCCAGGCTGGATGGACGGGAAGCGGTAGATGCCCTGGCTGTCGGTGACGCTCGTATGCGTGCCACCGATCAAGCTCGGGCTTGAAATAGAGACCGTCGCACCGGGAACCACGGCCCCGGTACTGTCCGTGATGGTGCCGGTTAGCGTTGAAGTCGTCTGCGCCTGCGCGTGCAGCAGCGTTGGAAGCGCCGCAAACGAGACAAAAAGGAACAACGTGAACCAGTTCGACCTTCGGTCGCGCACCGCGCGGCTCCTTTCTGCGATCGTCAGCGTCCGTCCATGGGACGAACGACACTCGCAGGCAGTGGGTTTTCGGGGTTGACATCAGCAATCCCGATGCCTGCGGAGTATACATCTGCGAAATGCGCATTCGGCGGGATAATGGAAGATTGCTGAGTACCATTTCTGGGACAGACGACTCGACGACTCCAACAAATCGAATCATTCTCCGGAACACCGGATCGATCGCGCACATGGCGTCTGGGCGTAGCGAGCGGTTCGTCCCGTTACACCGCTATTCGTCACGGTACAGGTTGCAGCATGCCTCATCAGCGGATGCGCCCAGCGTCCGACTGAGCAACGGTTCGCTCCGAAAGCCGACGTGGTCCTCGTCACCATCGATACGCTTCGCGCCGATCGTGTCGGCGTCTACGGCGGCGATTCCGCGATCACTCCCAATCTCGACCGTTTGGCGCGCCGAGGCGTCACGTTCGTCGATGCGACCGCTCACGCGCCGCTGACCGCACCCTCGCACGGTTCCATCCTCACGGGACAGTATCCGACCCGCCATGGCCTCCGGGACAACGGCGGCTTCACGCTGTCACCGGGATCGCGGACGCTGGCCGAAAGGCTGCGCGCGCAGGGGTATCACACCGCCGCGTTCGTTGCCTCCTACGTGTTGAACCGCAGCACCGGACTGGACCGTGGATTCGAGACGTACAACGATCGCTTCGACACGGCGGCACCACATCTCTCGCTGCCAAGCGTGCAGCGTCGCGGTCCAGAAGTCGCCCGCGACGTCGTCGCGTGGCTCGCGACCGCGCCGCATCCGTTCTTTCTCTGGGTCCATGTCTACGACCCACACGCGCCCTACGATCCGCCGCCGGCCTTCGCGGCGCGTGTTCCCGGCAAGCCGTACGAGGGGGAGATCGCCACGAGCGACTGGGCGATCGGCGAAGTGCTTCACTCTGTGGAGCGCAAGTCTTCCAATACGCTGGTGATCGTCACTGCCGATCACGGCGAGAGTCTCGGCGAGCACGGTGAATCAGAACATGGCATCTTTCTCTACGACGCGACGTTGCGGGTGCCGCTGATCATGGCCGGGCCGGCGATCCCATCCGGACGGCGGGTCTCGCAGCAAGTGCGACACGTCGACATCCTGCCGACGATCCTGGACTGGGTTCGCATTCCGCCCCCATCCGACGTGGACGGGGTCAGCCTGAAGCCGCTCATCGACGGCCGATCACCGACCGCCGCGGCGCCGCCGTCCTACTCTGAGAGCCTGTTCGGCCGGCTGCATTTCGGGTGGAGCGATTTGCGTGCAGTCCGCGATGGTGAGTGGAAATACATCGAGGCGCCCGTGCCGGAGCTCTACAACATGCGCACCGATCCCTCCGAGCTCGCCAACGTGATCGGAAACACGCACGGCACGGCCTCAAAGCTCTCGAAATCGCTCGCGCAGCTCACCGGCCCCTCATCGAATGCCAACGGAACCAACCGCGTCCGTCGATGCGGCGACGGCGGAACGCCTCAAGTCGCTGGGCTACGTGTCCGGACGGATCGAGCTCGGCGCCAAGGCCGGCGCGGATCCGAAAACCGAGATTGCACGATACGCGGATTACGTGGCGCAATTCACGACCGGTGTCGACGCCCTCCAGGCTGGGCGGACCCGTGACGCCGAGCAGATCTTCGAACGGCTGGTTCGCCTGTTCCCGGAGAGCTTCGAGGTGCACCAATATCTGGGACGGACACGCGCCGCCCGCGGCGCCCATGACGACGCGCTGCGAGCCTTCGAGACGGCACGCCACCTGAGCCCGCGGACGGCGCTCGTCGAGTACGATGCCGCGACGTCGCTGGCGGCCAAAGGCGACTTCGAGGCCGCCCTCGCGCGCGTGAGACACGGACTCTCGCTCGAACCCGGAACGTTCTACGGGTATGTCACTGAAGGCCTGGTACTGCGCGCCGCCGGCAAGCGCGCCGACGCCGCGGCGGCGTTCGAGAAGGCCCTGACCGTCAGTCCCGGTCTGGCCGTGGCTGAATACGAGCTCGGGCGACTCGCCGAGGACGTCGGCGACTCTGCAGCGGCCAGACGCCGTTACCAACGCGCGCTCGCGAGCAACCCGGCCATGATTGACGCACGCGCCGCCCTCACTCGCGTCGAACGACGCGCGTCGGGAAAGGCGGGTCGATGAGCGCTCGCAAACGCCCGACACGGTCACTCCCCCGCCCCGCGCCGGCCTGGCTCCGACGCTCGCCCTGGGTGCTGGCGGTCGTCGCGCTGGGGCTGCTCGCCGGCGTCGCGATCCATCTATGGCCGGTGACCGGGCCGAGCGGCGTGCGCCTGGGTCGTTTGCCTTCCGGAGTCGGTCAAGGCGACCTGAATTTCCTGCTCGTGACGCTCGACACGACCCGCGCCGACCGGCTCGGCGCCTACGGGTTCAAGGCGATCGAGACACCGCACCTCGACCGCCTCGCCAGAGAGGGGGTCCTGTTCGAGCACGCGGTCGCGCCGGCGCCGCTGACGCTTCCGGCCCACTCGTCGCTCTTCACGAGCAAGCTCCCGCCGGCCCACGGGGTTCGCGACAACGGCGGCTTCTTTCTCGACGAGCGCGAGACGACAATGGCGGAGCGGCTGAAGAGCCGGGGATTTCGGACCGGAGGCTTCGTCGGCGCATACGTGCTGGACCACAAGTGGGGTGTTGCGCAGGGGTTCGAGAAGTACTTTGACAATTTCGATCTCTCGAAGTACCGCAGCGTCTCGCTCAGCAGTGTGGAGCGCCGCGGCGACGAAGTCGCCACGCAAGCGATTCAGTGGCTCGATACAGTCGGCTCGTCGAGGTTCTTCGCATGGGTGCATTTCTACGATGCGCATTCGCCCTACGATCCTCCCGAGCCGTACAAGTCGCGCTATTCGGACCGCCCGTACGCCGGCGAAATCGCTTTCGTGGACTCGCAGGTCGGCCGCCTCCTCGCCTGGCTCGATGGACACCAGCGCCTCGAGAAGACAATCGTCGTCATCATCGGCGATCACGGAGAGAGCCTCGGCGATCATGGCGAAGGCACGCACGGCTTCTTCGTTTACGAGAGCGTGTTGCACGTCCCGCTGCTGATACGGACGCCGTACGACGCGATGCGAGGCCGTACCGTCTCGGATGTCGTGCGTAGTATCGACGTTTTGCCGACGGTGCTCGACCTGTTAGGAGTCGGCACGGGCGAGCAGTTCGAGGGCCAGAGCCTGACCTCGCTCATGACCGGCGCCAGCAGCGGGCTGAATCTCGAAGCGTACGCCGAGGCGTTATACCCGCGCTTCCACTTCGGTTGGAGCGACCTGCGAACGCTGAGGGCGGGCCGTTACAAGTACATCGAGGCGCCGCGGCCCGAGCTTTACGACCTCGAGAAGGATCCGCGCGAGACCACCAACATCCTTCCGCAGCGCCGCGCGCTGGGCGGCCAGATGAGCGCTCGCCTGCACAATCTCGAGAAGCGCCTCTCGGCCCGGGCTGCGTCGGCCCGCGCGCCCGCCGAAATTGATCCCGACACGCGCGATCGCCTGGCATCGCTGGGCTATGTGGGCACGTTCGTGTCGGGCGCCGCGACTGAGCGCGCAGGGCTTGCCGATCCGAAGGACAAGATCGAGGTGTTCAACCTGATCACCCATGCCCGCGATCTCTCGCGCCACGACAAGGATTCTGACGAGGCGATCAGGTCACTGCTCGAGGTGACGCGTCAGGACCCGAACGTCATCGATGCCTGGTTCATGCTCGGCAACGAGTACTACCGCAAACGCCAGTTCCCGCGGGCGATCGAAAGCTACAAGCGGGCGCTCGCGCTGAAGTCCGACTACGACCTGGTCGTGATCAACATGGCCAATGCCTACCGCCAGATGGGCCGGGACGAGGAGGCGCTCGTCGGCTATCGCCGGTTCATGCAGCTGGATCCAAAAAACGCGCAGATCCGCTACGAAGCCGCGCAGATTCTGCTCGATCGCTCGGCGCTGCCGGAGGCCCGCGCAGAGCTGCAAGAGGCTTTGAAACTGCAGCCGTCGATGGCGGCCGCGCGGAATGCCCTCGGCGTCGTCGCGCTGAAGTCCGGTGACGCCGCCCAGGCGGAGCGGGAGATCCGGTCCGCTATCGATCTCAAAGCCGACGTCCGTCTCGCCCATTTCAATCTGGCGCTGCTCGCCGAGCAGCGCGGCGATCTCAGCGCCGCGGTCGCCGAGTACAAGCGTGAGATCGAGCTGTATCCCGCCAGCTTCAAGGCCCAATTCAACCTGGGACGCCTGTACGAAGCGATTGGCGATGTCCCGGCGCAGCTTACGGCATATAAGAAAGCGATCGAGATCAATCCGAGCTTCGCCGAAGGGCATCTGTTCCTGGCGAAGCTCTATCTGGACCTGAATCAGCACCTGGACGAAGCGGTGCAGCTCGCACGAACGGGGCTGGAGCTGGCGCCCTCATCCGAATACGCGCCGCTCGGGCACTACGTCATGGCGGACGTCTACGCGCGGGAAGGGCGCACGGCGGATTCCGTGCGCCAGGCCGCTCTCGGGCGGGCGCTCGAGACGCGGATCAAACCGCGCGCTGGGCCCGGGGCGACGATGCGCTGACCCGCGATAGAATTAACGAAAGCCATGCGATTCGCCCTCGCCCAGTTCAATTTCACCGTGGGCGCGTTCGACGCGATTTTCGCGCGCGTGGCCAGCGCCGCCGCAGAGGCACGCGCTGCCGGCGCCGATCTGCTCGTCCTTTCGGAGCTGGCCACCACGGGATATCCGCCGCGCGACCTGCTGAATCATGCCGGCTTCGTCGACGGTGCCCTGGCCGTGAGGGATCGCATCGCCGGGTTGTCCGATGCCCAGCTCGGGATATTGATCGGCACCATCGAGCCCAATCCCGCCGGCGACGGCAAACCGCTCTTCAATACCGCGACGCTCTGTCATGAGGGACGCATCGCCGCGGTCCACCGCAAAACGCTGCTCCCGACCTACGACGTCTTCGACGAGGACCGCTACTTCGAGCCGGGCATGTCGGTCGAACCGATGGTCTTCAAGGGCGTGCGGCTCGGCGTCACCGTGTGCGAAGAGATCTGGAACGACGCGACGTTTTGGCCGCAGCGGCTCTATGCGCGTGATCCAATCGCTGAACTGGCGGATGCCGGCGCCGACGTGTTCGTCAACATCTCGTCGAGCCCGTTCACGATGGGCAAGGCCGCCCTCCGCCGCGAGATGATTCGTCAGCACGCGATCAGGCACCGGCGGCCGTTCCTCTACCTGAATCAGACCGGTGGGAACGACGAGCTGATCTTCGACGGCCATTCGACCGCATTCGACGCCGACGGCACGCTGCTCGCCCGGACCCGCGATTTCGCCGAGGATTTCATCGTCGTCGATCCTCACGGGACGCGCTCGGATCTGCGCGAGGTGAGCGCGTCGCGCGAAGAGGAGGCGTGGAAGGCGCTCTGTCTCGGTCTGCGCGACTACACGGCGAAGTGCGGATTCCGCGACGTCGTCCTCGGGCTCTCCGGCGGCATCGATTCAGCAGTGACCGCCGCGCTCGCCGCTGATGCACTCGGACCGGCGCACGTCACCGGCGTCGCGATGCCGACGCGCTACTCGTCCGATCATTCGCTGCGCGACGCGGCGCAGGTCGCGCGAAACCTCGGCATCGCGTATCACGTGCTGCCGATCGACGGCATCTTTCAGGAATACCTCGACGTGCTGAAGGGCACGCTGCCCGCCAGCGACGTCGCCGAGCAGAATCTGCAGGCGCGCGCGCGCGGAGCGGTCCTGATGGCGTTCTCCAATACGCTCGGCTCGATGCTGCTCTCCACCGGCAACAAGTCCGAGCTCGCCGTCGGCTATTGCACGCTCTACGGCGATATGTGCGGCGGTCTCGCCGTCATCAGCGACGTGCCGAAGACGCTCGTCTACGACCTGGCGCGCTACGTGAATCGCGAGCGCGAGATCATACCCCTGTCGAGCCTGACAAAGGCGCCGAGCGCTGAGCTGCGCCCCGATCAGACGGACCAGGACACCCTTCCGCCCTACGAAATCATCGACCGCGTGGTCGAGGCGTACATCGAACGCGATCAGGACGTCGGGACGATTGTCCGCTCCGGCATCGATCGCGACGTCGTCGAGGACATCGTTCGACGAATCACGCTCAACGAATACAAGCGGCGGCAGGCTGCGCCGGGATTGAAGATCACGTCGAAGGCATTCGGCGTCGGCCGGCGGTTCCCCATCGCCGCCGCCTATCAGGTGGTCGACAAGTCCGTCGCGCGCTTCTGATCGACCGGCTGATGCTCCACCGCCTCCGCGACCGTCTCGGCGGCCCGCCCGTCACCCGCTTCGCGCCTTCGCCCACCGGCCGACTACACCTGGGCCACATCGTCAATGCGATCTACGTCTGGGGACTGTCCGGCGCCCTCGGGGGGACGGTGCACCTCCGTATCGAGGATCACGACCGCGAACGTTCCCGGGTCGAGTTCGAGCGCGGCATCCATGACGACCTGGAGTGGCTCGGCTTCGTTCCGGACGCGGATTTCCGCCAAAGCGATCGACTCGAGCGCTACCTGTCGGCGCTGCAGCGGCTTCAGCAGGCCGGGCGCGTCTACTGGTGCGACTGCTCGCGCCAGCGAATCGCACACAACGCTGGCGACGTCGGTTCCGAGCTTCGCTACGATGGCTTTTGCCGGAATCGCGGTCTCGGCCCAGGACCCGATCGTGGCGTGCGAGTCCGTCTCGACGGTGGCGACGAAGTGTTCGACGACGCGCGGCTCGGCGTGATCCGGCAGGCGCCGGCCGACCAGTGCGGGGATCTGCTCGTCCGCGACCGCCACGGGAATTGGACCTATCAATTCGCCGTCACCGTCGACGATCTCGCCGACAGCGTGTCGCTCGTGATCCGGGGCGAGGATCTCCTCGCGTCGACCGGCCGGCAGATTCAGCTCGCGCGACTGCTGGGCCGTGACGAGCCACCGGTGTTCCTCCATCATCCGCTCGTGCGCGGCGTTGACGGAGAGAAGTTGAGCAAGTCGAACCGCGACACCGGCATCGTCGAACTGCGCGAGGCTGGTATCGCGGCATCGGCAGTAATCGGCCGCGCCGCTGCGGCCGTGGCGCTCCTCGATGGGCCGTGTCGGATCGCCGCGAAAGACGTGTCGCAACTGTTCCAACCCGATCAACCCGACTAACCTGATCAACCTGATCAACCTGATCAACCCGTCGTTATGGATCGCCGAACGTTCTTGAGACTCGCCTGTGCGCCCGCCGTGATGTCGCGTGTGCTCGCCGACAGTGATGCGCCGGGAATGCCGAGCGGGGTCCAGAGCGGCGACGTGACCGCGACCCGCGCGATGATTTGGAGCCGCACCGACCGTGCGGCCCGGATGTTCGTCGAGGTCAGCAGCCGCGAATCGATGGCATCGTCTCGCATCCTCGCCGGGCCCGCAGCCCTCGCGGATGGCGGATTCACGGCACGGCTCGATCTCGGCGATCTGACCCCAGGCGAGCCCGTGTTCTATCGCGTGTGGTTCGAGGATCTGGCCCGTCCAGGTCTTCGAAGCGCGCCGATGGCAGGCCGGCTGCGCGCGGCGCCGCTGACGCGGCGACCGATCCGAATCTGCTGGTCGGGAGACACCGTTGGTCAGGGCTGGGGCATCAACGAACGATTCGGCGGCTTGCGCCTCTACGAAACGATGGCCGGGCACTCACCCGATCTGTTCATCAATTCCGGCGATCTAATCTATGCCGACAACCCGATCGTCGAAACCGTGCCGTTGGACGACGGAACGATCTGGCGGAACGTCACGGCACCGGCGAAGCAGAAGGTCGCCGAAACACTGGACGAGTTTCGGGGCAATTACGCGTACTACCTGTCGGATGCTCACGCCCAGACGTTCAATGCCGCTGTCCCCAACATCGCGCAATGGGACGATCACGACGTCCTCAACAACTGGACGCCCGCAACGACGCTCGAGAACAATCCCGCGTACACCGAGAAGAGCATCGGCCGGCTGGCCGCCAACGCCCGGCGGGCGCTGTTCGACTATTTGCCTATCCGGACGAACGTTGACGATCCGGAGCGGATCTACCGGGCGTACAGCTACGGACCTCTGGCCGAGATCTTCGTGCTCGACCAGCGCAGCTATCGCAGCGCGAATTCGACCAACCAGCAGGACCGGCCGTCGCTCGAGACCGCGATGCTCGGCCCTGGCCAGCTCGAATGGCTGCAGGCGCAGCTCGCCCGCTCCCGAGCGACGTGGAAGATCGTTGCCAGCGATCAGCCGCTCGGTCTGATCGTCGGTGACGGCGAGCAAGATGGTCAGCCGCTCTACGAAGCGTGGGCGAACGGCGACGGTCCGCCCCGCGGACGCGAGCTCGAGCTCGCACAGCTGCTGTCGTTCATCAAGCGGCAGCGCATTCACAACGTTGTCTGGATCACTGCCGACGTGCACTACGCGGCGGCCCACGAGTTCGATCCCCGGCGCGCGATCTTTACCGACTTCTCGCCATTCTGGGAATTCGTCGCCGGGCCGCTTCACGCTGGCACGTTCGGACCGAATCGAGTGGACCCGACGTTCGGGTGCAGGGCGGTCTTCAATGCGATTCCACCCGATCTGAAGCCGAATCGGCCTCCGAGTGAGGGATTGCAGTTCTTCGGCACGCTCGACATCGAGCCGCGAACGCGGCGTCTCACGGCGGCGCTGTGGAACCTCGCGGATGTGAAGCTGTGGAGCATCGAGCTGGATCCCGAGCATTGACGGCAGGCATGCGCTCACTCGGTTCGCGCCCGGCATCGGGCACTGTCTCCAAGTGTCGATGCGAGCGGCTGGCTGCCTGTCGCCGGTTGTACGGCGGACCGGCAGCGCGATCGCGCTTCGGCAGCGGGTGGCTGATCGCGCGCTGGACTAGTGCCGCTGACGACGACTGCATGCTCAGTGAGTCGGCAGTCGCGTAGCCTGCGACCGCTCTCAGGGGCACGCTCGTCCGCCAGCAGACGGCCCGCTCGCCACCTCGGGACCAGCGCGTTTCGCACCATGACGCCGCTGCCGGGAATGCACAGTGCCCGAGGAGTGCCGCAGACCGTTCGACCCGCGGAGACGGACGCTTCATCACAAACCCGTTGACTTCTCTGCCCTTTCGCCGTATCACAGTGCCCGATCCCGCCGCTTGACCCTGAAGAGTGGCGTCTCGTCCCAGCGAATCCGCGGTGATTGCACGTGACTGGATCGAGGCGCTTGCAGCGCGCTTCTCGCGGTTCTGCCGTCGTGCTTGTCTCACGCCAACCTCGGCATGGCCCAGGTCGCCGGGACGGCGGCCTTGACCGGGTGCGGTCACCGACCCGTCCGGTGCGATCGTCGTCGGTGCCGAGGTGACCGCGACCAACCTGGCGAACGGTGCCAAACGTTCGGCCACGACCGACGAAACGGGAAAGTACCTGATGACACAGGTGCCGCCCGGTGACTATCGCGTGGACGTCACGGCGACTGGTTTCAAGACCGCCGTTCGGCCAAAAGTCGAATTGCCCATCGGTGTCACCAGCAGCCTGGACATCAGTATCGAACTCGGAGACATCACCGAAACGGTCGAAGTACAGGCCGATGCCCGCCGCCATCAACACGACCGACGCCAGCATGGGTACGCCCCTCACTGGCGCAGAGATCCGCAGCTTGCCGTCGCTCGACCTCAATCCCGCTGGTCTGCTCAGCCTGCAGGCTGGTGTCGCGTTCATCCCGAGCGCGGCGGATACGCCAGGCGGCTATGGCGGTGTGTCGGATTTCGACGGTCGCAGCGGCTCGGTCAATGGTGCGCGCAGCGATCAGACCAACATCACGCTGGACGGTGTGGATTGCAACGATCCGATCAGCGGCTACGCCTTCACGTGCGTGCTGCGCGCGACGGCGGCCTCACTTGCCGAGTTCCGCACGACGACCTCCAACTATGGGGCCGAGGCGGGCGGACGGTCGGGCGCCGCGCAGGTGCAGTTGATCACCCAATCCGGCGAGAACAAGCTGCACGGCAGCGGCTACTATGCCAACCGCAACGAGGGGCTGAATGCCAACGATTTCTTTTTAAACAAGAGTGGCATCGACGGAGCCCCAGTTCCGCCGGAATATCTATGGCGGCTCCGCAGGCGGGCCGATCCTGAAGAACCGTCTCTTCGTGTTTGGCAACTTTGAGCGCATGACGGAAAGCCTGTTCAAATCGGCCGTGCGCAACATTCCCAGCCTGTCGTTCCGGGATGGCGTGATGATTTACCAGTGCGACAATCGGGACGGGTTTGCGCCGTGTCCGACGTCCCCGACAACCGTGACCGGAATCAGCGGGACCAGCTACACCGTTCCGGCTGGCAGCTACGGTCTCAGTCCAGCACAGATCGCCGCGATCGATCCTCTGGGAATCGGGCCAAACCCAGCCATGGTGCAGTACTGGTCGCAGTATCCTACGGATATCAATGACTCCAGCGTCGGTGACGGCGTGAACGTTGTCGGCCACCGCTTCGCCGCTCCTATCGACAACAAGTTCCTGACGTATATCGGCAAGGTCAACTTCAACGCGGGCAGCAATCACGCGTTCTTCTTGCGCGGCACGATGCAGGACGACAACGTCGCCCAGGAACCAGCGTATCTGGGTGGCGATCCAATACGGTCCACAGAGACTGGCAACCACGGAATCGCGGCCGGACACACATGGATACTGAGCCCGCGTGTTGTGAACAACTTGCGCTACGGTTACACGAAAATCAATCTGGACAACCACGGGGTCAGGAATGCTGAATACGCCAATGTCCGCTTCATTGATGATCTCAATGGGTTTGACGATCCTGGCCTCCCGGGCGGGCACGTCCTCGAGTCTGCTCCGGAACACGCCAACGCACCATATCCGGGACGATCTCAGTTGGACGCTGAGCACCCACACCTTCTCGATGGGAGGCGAAGCTCGTTTTGTTCGCAACGATCGATCGAGCAATAACCTCTCGTTTCACGGTTTCACGGTAAATCCTTCGTGGCTGCCGGATGGGGGCCGGAGCATCGAACCGGGCCAAGAGAATTGCGACCGACCAGGCTGCTTTGCAGTCCCCGCGAGCGCTGGTGTGAACTTTCGCGACCGGCTGACGCTGATGCTCGGCCCCATCTCGCAGGTGGATGCCGCTTACAACTTCAACGCCCAAGGCGAGACGCTGGCTGAGGGCACGACCGTCCCGCGACGCTTTGCCGCCAACGAGTACGAGTTCTATTTCCAGGATCAGTGGCGCATTCACCCGTCGTTGACCCTGACGCTCGGCCTGCGATACACGAACGCCACTCCGCCCTGGGAGACCAACGGGAACGAGGTGATTCCTGTCCCCGTGAACTCCAGCCTCAACGGGAGCTTCGGCGCGTGGTTCCAGTGTCGGGACGACATGATGCGCGCCGGTCGTCCGACGGCCGACTGCGGCTTGATCGAGACGCAGCTCGGTGGCGCGGCGAACAACGCCAGGCCGTACTTCGACCGCGACAACAACAACTTCTCGCCTCGCATCGGCGCCGCCTGGGCACCGCATTTCGACGACGGCTTCCTGGGCCGCCTCTTCGGCGACGGCAAGACGTCGATTCGCGGCGGCTATTCTCTGGTGTACGACCGCATAGGCATGGCGCTGGTCAATACCTTTGATCAGGCAGGCGCATTCGGCCTCTCCACAGGCATCACTAACCAACTGGGCGGATGCGACATCGGTCCAACCGCCTTTGCCGCGCCTTGCGTCCGGTTTAGCGGCCCTTCCGATACGTCTGGGGCAGCAAATAACGTCCTGAGTAACGGCGACCTGCAATTGGCACCCTCGCCGGGCGCCAGCTTCCCGGCCGTGCCGCCGTCGGATCTCCTCACGGTGTCGAACGGGCTGGACGACACCATCCGAAGTCCGCACGCCCACATGATCGACTTCTCAATCAGTCGTGAGGTTCGTGGTGGAATCACAGTCGAGGCGGCGTACGTCGGCCGTCGCGGCAGAAATCTGCCGCTGCTCCGCGACTTTGCGATGCCGGCCGACGTCTGTGATCCGCAATCGGGGACTTGTGCATTCGCAGCGGCTCGCGAGCTCGTCCGGCTCTCCGATGCGGGCCAGTCACTGGACACGCTGGCGCCAATACCTTTCTGGGAGAACATGTTTCCGGGTTGGGGTCCGAATGGACCGAATGGCGGATGCCTGCAGTTCCAGCAGTTGGGGGAGGGTTGTGGTTACTCGGCCACTCAGGTCGCCTACGACTACATGATCGGCTATCACGGCACAGCAGCTACGGGGTCCGGCTTCGGTACCTCCACTGTCTGGCAGGACGTGGACTACTTTTCGGGAGATGGGTTCCTGGATTATTCACGTCTAGGCCAATACACGTTCTTCCCGGCGCAGTACGTGGCCCTGAATACGTGGAGCACGATCGGCCGCTCTGAGTACCATGCAATGCAGTTGACTGCGCGAAAGCGCATGAGCCATGGCATCGCCTTTACCGCTGAACTACACGCTTTCGAAGTCACTGCGACCACTCCTCGACACCCGAGCGGCAGGAGCCCACCGGAGCGTTCTTTACGGGTGGCTATACCGGGAGCGCCATCAACGCCTGGGAGCCCGACCTCGAGTACCTGGTACTCTGATTTCGACATGCGCCACCAGTTCAACGGGTACTTCACTTGGGAGCTTCCGTTCGGACGGAGCCGGCGGTGGGGTTCCGGCGCGTCCGGTTTGGTCAATGCGCTGATTGGCGATTGGCATGGTTTCCAGCGTGCTGCGCTTCAACACCGGGTTGCCCGCCAACGCGATCAACGGCCGGACGTGGCCGACCAACTGGAACCTGCAGGGCAATGCCACGTGCGCTCCGCCGCGAGACGGGCTCAACTTCAGCCTGGAGAATGGCCCGTGCCCGGCAACCCAGACGACGAACGGGGCCCGCAATGAAGGCGCGAGTGAACCCAATCCGAACATCTTCGCCAATCCGGACGACGCTATAAAGAGCTTCCGCTTCTCGGCGATGGGAGAGCGCGGTCAGCGCAATGTCCTGCGCGGCGATGGTTATGGGTCGATGGATCTTGCCTTCGCCAAGTCCTTCGACATGCCGTATTCCCAGGCTCATAGCCTTGCGGTTCGTCTGGAGATCTTCAATCTGACCAACACGCCGTACTTCGACACCGGCTCGTTGAATCTGAGCCTCGAAGATCCTGCCACGTTTGGCACGTACAGCGCCATGCTGGGCGGGCCACGGCGTATGCAGGTGCAATCCGCTACGAGTTCTAGACAGGTTGCAGGCGACAGAGTGCAGGCAGGCGGCGGCTTCCTCGAGAAGCCGCCGCCTTTTTCTTTTACACTCGTAGACCCACACTCTTAGCTTGGTTACGCCGTTGATGCCCGAGCTGAAGCTCGGGCCTACGTACACCGTTGATGCCTGAGGTGAGGTCTGGGCTACGGACGCCGTCGAATCTGCTACCGTAACTCTCCGTGTCTGCCACCGCACTGCGCATCGTCGGGATGACCGCGACCCTGCTCTATGCGGCGGCGATCCTGCGCGTCTACGTGCAACGTCCGGCGAGCTTGCCGGAGATGTCGGCGAGCCTGACGTCGGTCGTTCGCGCCTATCAGATCGACAAGCCGCGATTCGATCAAGGTCTCCGATTTTTTCGCGTCAGCCAGTTCGCCGAAGCACGCGATGCCTTCGCGCACGCCGACCCGGGAAAGCAGGACGCGACGGTACAGTTCTACGTCGCCTACAGCTATCTTCGGCAGGGATGGGGACGCGTTTACAGCGACGACGCGTTGTTCACCGCTGGCAGGGCGGCACTCGAGCGGGCGCGGCAGGTGGCGCCGAACGGCACGATTACGGTGGACGATCCGGATCTGAAGCTGCACACGGCCGAGGAGCTCGCGGCGGAATTCGATCGCGGTCTGACGAGGGACATGTCGGACCTGAATCCCGCCAAATTGTTCAGGGACCGGCCGTGACCAATCGCGCGCTTCCGCGCCCGTCGGATCACCCGGCGCAGTCGGCTGGCCTGAATCCACGCGTCCAGGGACGCGTCCCTCGCGATCTGCCGGTCGGCCGCGAAGCGGTGACGCTGCCCATCCTGCTCCTGACCATCGCCGGCGTCGGCGGTGTCCGTGTGGACGCCGCCGGGACGCTGGCGCTGGTGGCGCCGTCGTTGATGGCGCTCGTGCTCGGCGTGCTCCTGATCGCGACGCTCGTCCGTTCCGGTGCACTCGCTCCAGACCGCCTGGTCAACGAGCGGCGTTCGGCACTGGAGAACACATCCGGCGCGATCGTGCTCGTGGCGCTGCTCCTGGCAACGGCGCAGCTGTTCATGCTGCTGACGCCGGCCACGGGATTACTCGGATTCGTATTCACCGTCTTCTTCGTGCTGCTGTTGTGGAACACGCTCGCGGTCAGTCCCGATCGCCGGCAGCTTCTTCGCAGCCTCGCCGTCGTCTTCGGTGGCGCGTTCGTGCTGAAGTTCATCGTCCTTGCGTCAGCCTACGATTCGGGCGGCGGTCTGCTGCACCGTGTGATCGTGACCATGCTCGAAGGCGTCTCGCTGGGCGCCCTCGGCTTCGTGCCCGATGGTGTCGCCACCGGCTACATCGCCTTCGTGCTCCTCGGGGTGTTCTTCTTCAGTCTGATCCTGCTGCCCGGTCGCCAATCGCGGTGATGTTTGGCCACAGATCGCTTTGGCAGGTGGCGATTCCTGGGCGCCGTGTGTTACTTTCTCGTCACACTGGCGACATGAAGTCGCCGTGGAACACCGCAGCCACTGCCCTTAACGCGTCAGTCGCTCGTTCGGGCTCTGCACCTCCTGGTGCTCTGGTCGTTCGCGGTCGCCCAACCGCTCTACTCCGTTCTTCGCGAGAATCGCGAATTCTTCGTCGCGCACCGGGCAACCGCCACCGATCTTCTCGTTTTTGTCGCGCTGCTGACCTTCCTGCTGCCTGGCGTGCTGTTCCTGCTGTCTTCGGCGGTCACGGTGGCTTCAACGCGGGCGGGCGAGATACTGTACACGGCCCTGGTCGCCACACTGCTCACTGCGTTCGTCTCGCAGGTCTTCGCGCACGCGTTCACCATGCCCTCGGTGCCGCACTTCGCACTGGCCGCGGCCGTTGGCATTTTGTGTGCCTGGCTCTACGCTGCGGTGCCGGCGACCCGCACGTTCGTCACCTACCTGGGCCCGAGTGTTCTCGTATTCCCAGCGCTTTTCCTGTTGCATCCGTCGATGCGGTCGTTCATGGCGCCGGACGATGGAGCCGAGAAGACGGCGGCGACAATCCCTCCGGGCGGGCCGCCTGTCGTGATGGTGGTGTTCGATCAGCTGCCGTTGACGTCATTGCTCTCGGAATCCGGCGGCATCGATCCTCGCTATCCGAATTTCGCGGCGCTCGCTGACGACGCGACCTGGTTTCGCAATGCGACGACGGTGGCGGAACTGACGGGATGGGCGATGCCGGCGCTGACCAGTGGATCGTCGCCGCAGCGCTCGCGGCTGCCCACGGCGCACGACTACCCTGCCAATCTGTTCACCGCGCTCGGCGGAGCGTATCGCCACGAAGTGATCGAGCCGATCACGCATCTGTGTCCGGAGCGCCTCTGCGGCGGCGAATCGGCGCCGATCACGGAGCGTCTTCCGATCCAGATGCTCGATGCGTCCATCGTCTACCTGCACACCATCCTGCCGTGGGACCTTCGTGCGCTGCTGCCGCCGTTGACCCAGGATTGGAAGAACTTCGTCCAGGGCGAGCACTGGCAGATGCGCTGGATCAGCGCGCGCGACGCGGATCGGCGTGACGGCCCGCGCCGATTCGTCGAAAGCATCAGCCGATCGGATCCGCAGCCGACGCTCTACTTCCTGCATGCGCTGCTGCCGCACGAACCGTATGTCTACTTGCGCACGGGCCAACAGTTCACCGAGGATCCGGTGCTCTATGGTCTGCAAGGCAGCGGCCGCTGGGTTCGCGAGCCGTGGCCCGTGGTCCAGGCCTACGGACAACACCTGCTGCAATTGCAGTACGTGGACGCGATCGTCGGACGTATCACCAGCCGGCTGAAAGCCGAAGGACTCTACGACAAGGCCCTGATCGTCGTAACCGGCGACCACGGTGTCAGCTTCCGCCCAGGCAAACCGTTCAAAGGCGTCGACGGTGAGACGCTCGCCGACATCATGGCGGTGCCGCTCTTCGTCAAGCTGCCCGGTCAGCAGGACCCGGTGGTGAGCGATCGCAACGTTCAGAGCATCGACGTCGTACCAACGATCGCCGACATCCTGAAGGCCAGGCTACCCTGGCAACCGGAGGGACACTCGGCGCTTGCGTCGGAGCCGCCGTCCTCGATGAAGTTCATCCGCCACCGCAACGCCACCCGACAGATCACCGTGGATGCCGAGGAGTTCGCGGCGAGCAGGGAGCGCGCGGTACAGCGCAAGTTTCAGTTGTTTGCCGCGCACAACGCGGATTTGCTGCCCGCACTCGAACATGCCGATCTTCTCGGCCGCGAGGTGAACACGCTGGACCGATCGGACGACGGACCGTTGCGCGTGATGGTCGATCGGCCGGCGCGGTATCTGCGCTACGACCCGGCGGCGCCGCGCATCGCGGGTCTCCTCACGGGCCGGGTCGTGGACGCCGCCGGACACCAAGCCGCGGCCTCGCTGGCGATCGCGGTCAACGGATTCATCCGCGCGACCACCAGGACCTACCGGCCCGAGAGCGGCGGACAAGGGGGCCTCTGGACGGCATATGTCCCGCCGCGCCATTTCCGGCCCGGAGCAAACGAGGTCGAAGTGTTCGTGCTGCAGACCGAAACAGCGGGCGTCACGCTGGACCGTGCCTACTCCTCGAGCAAGCGGCCCGAGATGTTGAATCTCGTATCGCGCGGCGCGCGTGACTACTGGTCGGTCGTGAAGACCGGCTTTCACGGGCGCGAGGGCGGGCCCAACACGTATCAGTGGACGAACGGCGACGCGGCGGTTGTCACCCCGCGGGATCCCAGGGCCGCGCCGCAATCGCTTCGCATCGGCATCGTTCGCGCCCCCGCCCACACGCCGTTGACCATCGCCGTCAACGGCTGCACCGTCCACAGCGGGCCGGTGGACGACGTGCCGTGGTTCCGTACGTTTCCGCTCGGTCCGTGCCGGGAGGCTGCGGCACGAGGGTCGGACGTGCGCATCACGCTGAAGAGTCCGCCCGTGCAGGAGAAGCCACCGGGAAGCCGAAGGCTGGGCGTAGCAGTCGAGGCGGTGAATCTGCTCGAAGATCCATGGCCAGTACCCGCGCCCGACATCGCGAAAACGATCGCCACGGTCGAGACGGCCGAACCGGTCAGGAAGCCGCTGCCCACAGGCTCGACGTTGGACGTCGAGATCGCGAACCGGGGCGAGAGCGTCTGGCTGGGACCGCAAGAGGGGGCGAATCCGCGGGACCGTGTCGCGATCGTGCTGCAGTGGCGCCAGCATGGCGGTCACGGCCTGTCGGCCGAACAACACATGACCCTGCCCCGCACGTTCTACCCCGAAGACCGCACTATTCTCACGGTGCCCGTCTCGGTGCCCGAAGCGCTCCGTGGCGCGGGCCCGTGGGAGCTGACCATTGCGCCGGCCTTTCAGGATGGACGGCCGAATCAAGGTCGATCCGCCTTTCACGATCCAGGTGCGAGAGCCGGGGCACTAGCAAAATCAGAAACGATCGAACCGCAGATTTCCGCCGATTTCGCGGATAAATAGAAAACATCGCGCGGACGCAAGCGACATATGCGCTCACTAGCGCACTGCGTTGCTGCCTTCCTGGATGGTCACGAATCGATCGCCTTTCACGTTGGCGATCCGATCCTTCGTGCCGCTGGGCCACTCCACCTGAATCGACTTGGCGGCGGTGTTCTTTCCGAGCCCGAACGTCAGGGCCAGATCGCTCTGTGAACAGTAGCTCGAGCCACTGTGAACGGTCTGGACGCTGACGCCGTCAGCGGTCTCGACGCGGACGACGGCGCCGATGCCGTCCTTGTTGGCTTTCATGCCCTGCGTCCGGATCGTCAGCCAGTGGTTCTTGTTGCCGCCGTCATTTCGCAGCAGCCGCACCGGGCCCCCGTTGTTCACAATCAGCACGTCGAGATCGCCGTCCCGATCGTAGTCGCCGTAGGCAGCGCCGCGCGCCACCTGAGCGACGTTGAAGGCTGGGCCCACGGACGGGCCGACGCTCTCGAACTTGCCGCCGCCCTGGTTGCGGAACAGGTGCGGGATCTGCTTGAACTGCACCTTGGGTTGCACACGTCCAATCGCCTCTTCGATATGGCCGTTGGCGGCGAAGATGTCGGGCTGGCCATCGAGGTCGTAGTCGAAGAAGAAGACGGCGAACGCCAGGGACAGGAGGCTGACGCGGCCAATGCTGGAGGCAGGCGCCACGTCCACGAAGAGACCGTTGCCCTCGTTGCGGTAGAGCGCCAGCATCTGGTTCGAGAAGTTGCCGACCAGGAGGTGTGGCCGGCCCGATCGGTCGTAGTCGATGGCGTCGACGCCCATCGCGCCACGGGCAACGCCGTCCTCCGAGAAGGCCACGCCGGCCGAGACGCCGACTTCGGCGAACGTCCCATCGTGGTTGTTCCGATACAGCTTGTTCGGCTGCGTGTCGTTGGCGACGAACAGATCAGGCCAGCCGTCGGAGTCGAAGTCGATCACCGCCACGCCCAGGGACTTGCTGGTCGCATCGGCGATGCCGGCTTTGCGGCTCACGTCCTCGAATCGGCCTCCGCCCGCATTGCGGAACAGCTTCGACGCCACGCCTTTGTACGACTCCGGCGTGCAATACGTCTTCGCCTTGCCGTCGAGCGAACAGTACACGTCTTTGTCCGCCGACCACTGCACGTAATTGGCGACGAACACGTCGAGGCGCCCGTCACGGTCGTAGTCGAGCCAGGCGGCACTCGTGCCGAAATTCGCGTTCTGGATACCGGACGCCTTCGTCACGTCCCGAAACTTGAAGTTCCCGTCGTTGTGAAACAGCCGATCGCCTTCGATCGCCGTGACGTAAAGGTCGTCACGGCCGTCGTTGTCGTAGTCTCCGGCCGCGATACCCATCCCGTACAGCGAGACGTCGAAGCCGCTGCCCTTGACGACGTCCGTGAACGTTCCGTTGCCGTTGTTGCGGTAGAGCGCCGGCAGCGTCCTCTGCCCGCCGGCCTTCCAGTCGCGGCCGTTGATCACGACGATGTCGAGATGCCCGTCGTTGTTGACGTCGACGAAGGCACCACCCGTCCCCATCGTTTCCGGCAGGTATTTCTGGCCGGCGGCTCCGTTGTTGTGCACAAACGTGATGCCGGACGGCGTAGTGACATCGGTGAAGGTCACGGACGATGCCGGCGCCGCGGCGCGAAGCGACGCGATGGCGAGCACTGCCACGAGCGGCAGCGCAATCGGACTCAATCGGGCCATGAGGTGCGGGACGGATTCACACGTTGCGCTGGGCCGCGAGAATCGCCTGGATCAATTCTTCGGGTACCTCCGCGGGCGGTTCATGTTGCAGACTGTCGAACGCAAGGCGGCCGAGGGTGACGGTGATTTTGTAGGTCTCGATGTAGCGCACGCAGTTCGCGCAGCCCTGCAGGTGCCGTTCGAACTCGTCGCGCACGTCCTCGGCCAGCTCGCTCGAGATGTAGTCCATCACGAACTCGTTGAACTCACGGCACGTCATGTGGGCAGGTGATGTCATTGCACTCCTCGGCGCAGATGCGGGTCCAGCTTGGTGCGGAGCGCCTGACGGGCGCGGTGCAGGCGGATCTTCACCGCGTTCGGCGTGATCCCCAGTTCCCGCGCAGTCTCGTTGGTATCCAGTTCCTGGATGTCCCTGAGCACCAGCACCTCGCGATACTGCTCGGGCAGGCCGAGAATGGCCTCGCGCACGACGCGGCGTGTTTCCTCGCGCTCGGCGAGCCGATCGACCGGCTCGTCCCAGGCGGTGAACTGCTGCGCGTGATGACCTTCCTCCGTGAATACGGGCAGCAGCGGCTCCAGCGATTCCTCCGGCTTCCGCCGGCGCGTCCGCAACCGCATCAGCGCCATGTTGACGACGATGCGATGCAGCCACGTGGAGATCTTCGATTGCCCCTGAAAACGGTCGATCGAGCGGAACGCCGAGACCAGTGCGTCCTGGACGGCGTCGCGCGCGTCTTCCTCGTTGTCGAGCATCCGGCGGCTGACCGCCAGCAGGCGCGGCGCGTGAAGCCGGACCAGCGTCTCGAACGCCTCGGGATCGCGGGCTTTCAAAGCCGCAACGAGCGACGCCTCATCGGGCACGCTGGCGGCAACGTCGCGGCTGGTCATGGCTTAGACGCTAGCACAATTGATGGAAAACCTCGGATTGCGGATTGCGGATTGCGACAGCTGACTACCGGACATGGCGGCCACCGTCCACGCGGATCGTTTCGCCGGTGATGAAATCGGCCTCGACGAGCGCCACGACGGCCTTGGCGATCTCCTCCTCGCCACCCCAGCGGCCCAGCGGCGTCGCCGCCGCGACCTCCTGCACGTCCGCTTCGCTCAAGTCCGGCGGAGCGACGATCGGTCCCGGCGCAATGGCGTTCACGAGGATCTGATCGCCTGCGAGTTCGAGTGCGAGCGCCTCGGTCAACGCGATCACGCCTGCCTTGGCCACGTAGTAGGCGGCGAATCCAGGGTAGGCCGGACGGCCGCTTGCCGCGAGCCAGTCGGCGAAGTTGATGATCCGCCCGCCCCCGGCTTTGCGCATGCCTGGCACGGCGGCCTGGCTGCAGAAAAACACCGAGGTGAGATTGGCGGCCAGATCGCGATTCCACTCCGCCTCGGTCATCTGCTCGAACGGCGTGGACGCGTAGATGGACGCCATATTGACCAGGAAGTCGAGCCGCCCATGCGCCGTTTCGGCAGCGTGCATCAACGCCGCGCAATCGGCCTGCCGCGTCACGTCGGCCTGAACGATGGTGGCGGTACGTCCGCGGCGCCTCACCTCCTCCGCGGTTTCCTCGGCGGACGCCTTGGACCCCCGATAACTCAATACGACGTGCGCGCCGTGCGCCGCAAGCTCTCGTGCGACCACCTGCCCGATCCGGCGGCCGCCCGTGATCACAGCGACGCGATCCTGGATAGTCATCGCCCGCTCGGGCACGCTACACTCCAAGCACAGCCGGAAGCCGTGCAAGAACTCAGCGATTGATGCAGGGCCGCGGCTATCATGGGGGCCAATCTCGTGGGTTCCGAATCCTCCAACGACCGACGCGTTCGCTGGCTGGCCGATATCGTCATCATCGCGGTCCTCTTCGTCGTCGGCGCCCGCCTGCGACTCGTCTTTCCGTTCAATGCGCCCGGCGCGAGCTGGGTGTGGCTGCCATCCGGCGTTGCGCTGGCAAGCCTCCTCCTCCTCGGCCGCAACCGCTGGCCGGGGATCGTCCTTGGCGCACTCGCGATGGGGACCATGGACAATCGTCCGCTGATCGCCCTGGTCCTCGGGCCCGCCTATGCAGCCGGCGAGGCGCTCCTCGCGACCTGGATCATCGCACGAGGCGGCCGATTCGACTTCGGACTGGGCACGGTGCGGGACGTCCTGCGCTTCTGTCTCGCCGCGGTCATCGCCGCCGGCGCCACGGCAACTGTTGGCGCGCTGAATCTGACATACCTGCGGCACGTTGACCCGCACTACGGCCTCGCCTGGGCGACGTTTTTCGCCGGGGACGTCCTGGGCATGATGGCGCTGGCACCGGCTCTGCTCGTCTGGGGAGGGACTCGCGTCTCCTTTGGCGGCACGTGGCGCCGGTTCGAGTTCGGCCTCCTGCTCACGGCATCGTTTGCGGTGGGCGTGCTCGTCTTCGGACAGCGGTGGCCGACGAGCGTCGTGCTGCCGATCGCGTACCTCAGTTTTCCGCTCATGGTCTGGAGTGCGTTCCGCTTCGGACAGCCCGGCGTGACGGCCGTGACTGCGCTGCTGGGGACGTTCGCCCTGGCGGGTAGCGCCGCGGGCCTCGGACCGTTTGCAAATGCGCTGAACCGCGGCGAGGCGGTCCTCGTCGCCGGCTTCATGAACGTCATCAGCATCACCGCGTTGACGCTGGCCGCCGTGGTGCAGGAGCGTGCCAGCGCCCAGAGCCGCCATCGGGCAACCGAGGCGCGATTCAGGGCCTTCATGCAGTTCTCGCCGGCGATCGCCTTCATGAAGACGGCCGACGGCCGTTACGTCTTCGGCAACGATGCCTGGGCCCGACAGTTCGGCAACGAGGCAACGGACCTCTTCGGCAGGACCGACGCGGATCTCTGGCCGAAGGAAACCGCCGGCCATTTTCGCGAGAGCGACAAGCAAACGCTCGCCCGCCGCGGACCGATCGAAATCACAGAATCCGGACCGGGCCCCGACGGGCTGACACATTGGTGGACGACGCTGAAGTTTCTCGTCGAGGAGAGCCCGTCGGTACTGCCCCTCGTCGGCGGGATTACGATCGACATCACGCCGCGCATGCGCGCCGAGGAAGCGCTGCGCGCGAGCGAGGATCGATACCGCTCGCTCGTCGAGCTCGCCGGCAGCGTCATCGCCGTGGTTGGTCCCGACGGGCGGATCATCGAGTTCAATCGCGCCGCCGAGTCGTTCTTCGGCCTGACCCGTGAAGACGTGGTAGGGCGCGACTTCCTCTCGCTCTGCGTGCCGGAGGATCAACGGTCGCAGGTCCTGCGCGACTTCGCGCGCATCCGCGGCGGTGAAGCAGTCCGGGAGCGCGAGTCCGTATTGCCAGCCGCTGATGGGACGCGGCGATCCTTCCTCTGGAACGCCACTCGCCTGCTGGACGGGACGCGCAATGCCGGCATCCTGATCATCGGCCAGGACATTTCGGAGCTCCGCCGGCTCGAGACACAGCTGCTGCTCTCGCAGCGCATGGAAGGCATCGGCCGTCTGGCCGGCGGCATCGCACACGACTTCAACAACCTGCTGACGGCCATTCTCGGACATGCCGAGATGGCACGAACGGACGTCGCCGAAGGCGACCCGGCGCAAAGCAACATCGCCGAGATCACGAGGGCCGCACAGCGCGCCGCCGATCTCACGCGGCAGCTGCTGGCATTCGCACGGCGGCAGATCATCGAGCCGAAGATCGTCGATCTCAATTCGCTCGTGCTGAACGTCGACAAAATGCTGCGGCGGCTGCTCGGCGAGGACGTCGAGCTCGTCACTGTGCCGGACCCGACCCTGTGGCGTGTCCGCATCGATCCCGGCCAGTTCGAGCAGGTGCTCGTGAACCTGGCGGTCAACGCACGCGATGCGATGCCGGGCGGCGGCCGTCTGCTCATCGAGACGAGCAACGTCTTTCTCGACGCCGATTTTGCGCGGCACCACGCCACCGTGCAGCCGGGCCCGCACGTGCTGCTCTCGGTTACCGACACCGGGACGGGCATGGATCAGGAAGTGCTCGCCCACATCTTCGAGCCTTTCTTCACGACGAAAGAAGTCGGCAAGGGCACCGGGCTCGGCCTGGCCACCTGCTACGGCATCGTCAAACAGAACCGCGGCAGCATCTGGGTCTACTCGGAGAAAGGCATCGGCACGACGTTCAAGATCTACCTGCCGCGTGCCGAGGCCCCGATCGAGACCGTGGAGACGCCGGCGTATCGGCCCGTCTCCGAAGTACATGGCACCGAGACCGTCCTGCTCGTCGAAGACGAAACGCTGGTCCGCGATCTCGCCGCCGACGCGTTGCGCCGACACGGCTATCAGGTGCTGACAGCACCCTCCGGTCCCGAGGCGCTGCAGATCGCGGAGCAGGCCGTCCACCCGTTCGACGTGCTCGTCACCGACGTGGTGATGCCCCAGATGGGCGGCCAGCAACTGGCCGAGGAACTGCTGGCGACGCGGCCCGACCTGAAAGTCCTCTTCATCTCCGGCTACACCGACAGCTCGCTGCTGCGCGAGAGCTCGGTCGGAGCGTCGATGACCCTGCTGCAGAAGCCGTTCACGCCCGCACAGCTCGTACAGAAAGTTCGAGAGCTGGTCGATAGCCGTCGCGGTCCCGCACAACCGTCATTGCCACTGACGCCTGAATCGGATCAGCCCGTGCGGCGGCCGTAAAGGAGCCTCGTGCTGCTGCGGACCCTCGCGTTCGTTGCGCTGGCTGGCGGCGCGATCGGGCAAGCCGCCGGCGTGCATCCGGTCACGGGGCGCCAGATCGCGACGGTGATGAGCCATCTCGGCGCCGACTGGCTCGACCGGCCCGAACGCGTCGCTGAAGAGGCGCCCGACAAAGCCATCGCCGCGCTGGGCGTCGCGCCAGGAGCAACCGTCGCGGACGTGGGCGCGGGCTCAGGCTACATGACCGTCAAGCTCGCGGCCGCGGTCGGGGCGGCGGGGCGGGTGTACGCGACCGACGTGCAGCCCGAGATGATCGAGAAGCTGACCGCTCGCGTGAAGTCGGCGCACCTCGCGAACGTCGTCCCCGTGCTGGCCACCGCCGATGATTCTCGCCTTCCCGAAGGTGCCATCGATCTGATTCTGATGGTGGACGTCTACCACGAGCTCGCCGCGCCGCAGCGCACGCTTCAGCAACTGAAGCGCGCCCTGTCGCCATCGGGCAGGCTGGTGCTCGTGGAATACCGGAAGGAAGATCCATCGATCCCGATTCGCGAAGAGCACAAGATGTCGGTCGCCGATGCGAAAGCCGAACTCGAGGCCGAAGGGTATCGGCTCGCATCCGTCATCGAAACCCTTCCGCGCCAGCACATTCTGATCTTCACGGTGGTGCGTTAGACCCGATCCGACCCGATCCGACCCGATCGACCTGGTCCGACCCGATTTCTACTGAAGAACTCGAAAGATGGGCACGTCCTTACCCTCGGCGATCCACTCGTCGAGGAAATTCCAGTTGACGACACCGTCGTCCGACGTCGGTTCGAGGAGATGGAACGCGAGTCTCGCCAGCGGCTGATCCATCGGCACGATGAGCGACCCCGTCGGCAGAGACAAGGTCCGCCGCTCGCGGCGGATATTCGTCAGGCGAATTTCCTCATGTCCTTGCATCGCCCGCTCGCCGCGCACGACGGCCCCGGGCACCACGGCTTCGGCCGCGACCGCACGCGGACTGGAGACCCGCTCGGTCCGAATGCCGTGCAGGGCCAGCAAGGTGCGAATTCGCTCGACGGCGTTGGTGCCGTCCGCGACAACGGCGTAGGCGCCCGGGGCGAGGACCGCATCAACTGGCAGAAAATAGCCGTACTCCTGCATCAGCTGCTGACGGGCGACGGTTTCTTTCATCACGGTCATCGTGCGGCCGCTGCGCGGATTGATCCGCGTTTCCACGTCGCCGACCAGGATTGGCGATGCACCCGCGGAGAACGGAGCAATCCGCCCAGACGTCCCGAGCGGCCCGAGCGTGCCGCGACCGCCGGCCGCCACCGTATCCCGATCGAGATCGTCGATCAGCGTTTTCACGTCGGATCCGCGCCGCGCGATCTGTGCGAGCATCGACTCGACGAAGGCTTCCGTGACCTCGATCCGTCGATCGAACGCGAGATAGCTGTAGGCTTCGGACAGGACCGCGATCCGATTCCGCAAGCCGACTCCGTTCGTGACGAACCGCGGGCGACAATCGAAGGTCCGCCACGCGGTCGCGCCGGCGCCTGGCATTGCGGGGCGCTCCTGCGATCGCTCCAGCTGCCCCTCCGTGGTGAAGTTGCCATAGGCGTGCGTTCGCCAGCCCTCGCCCTCCAATGTCCGCGTGGCAGTGCTCAACATGCCGCGCGTGAACTCGACCAGGCGCGGGTCCGCACCGACGGCCAGCGTCGGGGAATAGGTCAAGTGATACGCGTGATACGAGCCGTTCGTCGTGTGCAGATCGATGACGACCTGCGGGTCCCACTCGGTGAGCAGATGCGCAAGGGCACGGGACTCCGGCGTCTCGAGTTTGGTGAAATCACGATTGAGATCGAGGCCGGCCGCGTTCTCGCGCGTCCCGACGCCGCCTAGTGGCCCGAATTGTTCGGGGCGATGATCCAGGCTGATGCGCTCGTTGCCATCGACGTTGTAGAGCGGGGCGAACAACACGACCAGGCGCGAGGTCAGCGATCGAAGGTCGCCCAGCGCGAGACGTCGCGCCAGGATCAACACGGCTTCCTTGCCTTCTACTTCGCCCGCATGGATGTTCGCCAGCACCAGCACGCGCGGCTTTCCCGTCCGCTTCGCGGTCGCGGCATCCTTTATTCCCGGCGCCGACACGACGGCGAGCGGGAGCGGGCGGGCCTCGAGAGACCGGCCGAATTCGGTGACGTAGACGGAAGAACTGGCGCGCTCGAGCGCGCTGAGCACGCGGGTGACGTCTTCGGCGCGGCTCGTCTCGGTGAACCTGGTGAGCTCGGCGCGCGTACGGAGCGCGGGATCGTTCTCTTCGGCCCCAGGCTGTCCCAGAAGCATGACCATCAGCAGCACGAGCTGCGAGGCGTGTCGCATCGCCACGAGTCTCGCCGAAGGTGACAAGCCCGTCAACGGGCGACCCCGGCCGAACGGGTGATCCGCAGGGGCGCCTCGGCGCGCGATAGTGAGTGCATGGCAACAGCAACCCTTTTTTCTGAGCTCTCCGCGGCGACGGCCGCAACCGTCGCCGGTGTCGCCGACCACATCGTGCAGGTGCACGGGCGGCCGCGTCGTCCAGCCAGCGGGATCGTGATCGGGCGGGATCGTGTCGTCACGACCAACCATTCGGTCGAATGGGAGGACGAACACCTGATTGTGCGCACCGCCGAGGGCAAGAAGCTGCGCGCGGAAGTTGCGGGACGCGACCCGCGTCTCGACGTCGTCCTGCTGCGTGTCGCGGGGCTGGCGGATTCGGCGCTCGCGTTTTCGTCTGCCCCAACACCTACTGGCTCTCTCGCGCTCGTGGTCGGGCGCACATGGGCCGGACGTCTGCAGGCACGGCTCACCGTCCTGACCGACGTGACCGGTCCCGTGCGTTCGTGGGGCGGCGCGCCCTTCGATCGCCTCTTGAGCCTGGACGTCGGCCCCTATGCGGGTTTTTCGGGCAGCGCGATCGTGCTGCCGGACGGAGGACTCGCCGGCATCGCCACCGCCGGCATTTTCCGCGGTCAGGGTCTCGGCATACCGGCCGCTATCCTCCGAGATAGCGTCGAGGCGCTCGAGCAGCACGGAAGCGTCAAGCGTGGATACCTTGGCGTCACGAGCCAACCCGTCCGGCTGCCCGAGCGTCAGCGTGCCGGCACGCCGCGCGGCGCCGGCCTGCTCGTGCTCGGCGTCGCCGCGAACTCGCCTGCGGATGCGGCGGGCGTCCTCGTCGGGGACATCCTGGTCGGGTTCGATGGCCACGACCTCGACGATCCGGAAACGCTCCTTACGTTGCTGACGGCGGATCGCGTGGGACGCGAGGTGCCGCTAGCCGTCGTTCGCGGCGGCGCTCCGCAGCAGGTGAACGTTTCCGTGGGCGAGCGGCCGCAGGAATAGGTGTGGACTGTGCAGGGGCGCACTGCGTGCGCCCTTCACCAGTTCGAGGAAGCGTCGTGTATCGGCGGGGCGTCTAATGGGTGTGGACACACCCGCTCGCGTCCTGGTCGTGGCTCCGACGCCATCTCTCGCGGCGGATTTGGCTGCGCTCGTGCGAATGGCGGGCTTGACGGTCACTGGTGAGGCCAAGGGCGTCGACCAGCGAGCCATTGGAGCAGCGGACGTGATCGTTATCGCCGCAGGAACGCCGGTCGCGTCCGCGAGGCTTCCCGAGGGACGTGGCGTGGTGATCGTTGGTATCGACACCGCGCTGACCGATTGGCTGTTGCGAAACGGCGCGCCTGCGATCGGCACGGTACACGCTGACGCGGATGCCGCCACTCTCGGCGCGGCAATCGGCGCCGTTGCAGTGGGACTATTGGTCCGTCCCCCGGACGTACCCGAACGTCGCTCGTTCGGCAATGGACGACGCTCCACGACAGTCTCCGATGACGATGATGACACCGAGACGATCGAGGAGCCTGAGCCGCTCACTGCGCGCGAACTCGACGTAATCGACGCGCTTGCGCAGGGACTCTCGAACCGCGCGATTGCCGCGCGCCTGGGCATCAGCGAGCACACCGTCAAATTCCACCTGGCATCGATCTTCGGAAAGCTTGGTGTGACGACGCGCACCAGCGCAGTCCGCCGCGCCTTGCGCCGCGGCTTGATCCATCTCTGAACTGCTGAGCTTGTAGGGAGGGGGACTGTCCCCCATTGCACTGAATTGGGGGACAGTCCCTATGACAATTTATGGCAATCGTTGAAGTGCCGACGGATGACGAGCTGCTCGACGCGTATTCACGGTCGGTGATCGGGGCCGTGGACCTCGTGGGTCCGGCGGTCGTGAAGCTCGACGTGGCAACAGCGCGACGCGGACGCCGCGGCATGGGTTCCGGGTCGGGTCTCATCTTCACTCCCGACGGTCTCGTGCTCACCAACGCGCACGTTGTCGAGCATGCCGAACGCATCGAGGTGCACCTGGCCGACGGGCGCCATTTCGAAGGTCGCGCGATCGGCGAAGATCCGGACACCGACATCGCCGTAGTCCGCGTCGGCGGACACGCTCTGCCCTGGCGGATGCTCGGAGACTCACGATCGCTCCGCCCGGGCCAGGTCGTCATCGCGATCGGCAGCCCGTATGGATTTCAGCACACCGTGACGGCTGGTGTGGTCAGTGCCCTTGGGCGATCGCTGCGCGGACGTTCGGGGCGTCTGATCGACAACCTGGTGCAAACCGATGCCGCGCTGAATCCAGGCAACTCCGGCGGACCGCTCGTGACCAGTCGCGGCGAAGTCGTCGGCGTCAACACCGCGGCGATTCTTGGCGTGCAGGGGATCAGCTTTGCGATCCCGATCAACACTGCGCGTCACATCGTGTCGCAGCTGCTTCGTGACGGCCGCGTCCGCCGCAGCGTCATCGGCATTGCCGGGCAGGACGTCGAGGTCCCGCGACGGCTGGTCCGGGCGCTGGGATTGACGCAGCAGCGAGGCGTCGGCGTCAGCCAGGTGATCGACGACGGCGCCGCACAGCAGGCTGGCGCGATGGTACGAGACGTGATTCTCTCGTTCGCTGGGACAGCGGTCGCGGGCATCGACGACCTTCAGCGCCTGCTCACCGATGAAGCGATCGGCCTGCCGCAACCGCTCGTCGTGATCAGGGGCGACGAAAAGCGAACGCTCGTCGTCATCCCGCGGGAAGCGTGACGGCTACACCACCCATTCCTCGACCGGAATCGACAGCAACATGTACTTGCCGCGCAAGTCGAGGACATGACCGATGTAGTCGGTCTTCGGGAAGTCGCCTCGCAGCAGGCGCGCCTTCAGCCGCCGGATTTCGAACCGATACAAGTCGTTCAGCTGGTCGCGAATGAAGAGCGGCGCGGTGTCGTCGCGCGGAACGACGCCGTGCCGCGCGAGCGCTTCGAGCACTTCATGGCGATACCGGTACGTCATCCGTTTCCAGTATAGGAGCCAGCGGTCCTGCAGTATTCTCGGCGCCGATGTCCTTCGCCGCCGTCGAATCCTTTTTCGATGTCCACGCCAAGAACACCACCGTCGTCCGCGAAGTACGCGGCGGTGTCTCGACATTCCTGACGATGGCGTACATCCTCTTTGCGAACCCGGCGATTCTGAGCGCCGCCGGTGTCCCGTTCGAGTCGGCCGTCGCGGCGACCGCCGCGGCCGCCGCGATTTGCTCGATTCTGATGGGGATCATCGCCAACGTGCCCATCGCCCTCGCACCAGGCATGGGACTGAACGCCATCGTGGCGTTCCAGCTGGCGCCGGCGATGGGCTCGTGGCAAGGCGCGATGGGCCTCGTCGTCGTCGAGGGGACTGGTCATCCTGCTGCTGGTGCTCGTCGGCGCGCGCTCCGCGGTGATGGCGGCCATCCCGACCGACCTGCGTCGGGCGATCGGCGCCGGCATCGGACTCTTCATCGCCTTCATCGGCGCCGTGAACGCGCGGCTCGTCATCGTGCCACCGGGCACGATGGCCGCGTTGTCACAGGATCCGCGCGCAGTCGTGCCGCCAGTCGGACCCGGCGTCTTGACAGGACCTGACGCGTTGCTCGCACTGGGTGGGCTGCTGGTGATGGGAGTCCTGGTCGTGCGACGTCAACCCGGAGCGCTGCTCATTGGCATCTTCACGATGACGGCGGTCGCGCTCGTGACGGGCCAGGCCCACCTTCCGGAAGGCTCATGGTGGCGCCTTCCCCGCCTCGAGACGGCAGGCGCGGCCGACGTCACATCCGCACTCCGGCTATCGGCGATTCCGTTGATGCTCTCGCTGATGATGGTCGACTTCTTCGACACGATGGGCACGGCGACCGCGATCGCCGAGGAGGCTGGGCTGGTCGATGCGGAGGGCCGGATTCCGGCACTCAAGGCACTGCTCAGCGTTGATGCCATCAGCGCCAGTATTGGTGGATGGCTCGGCGCCAGCTCGGTGACGTCCTACATCGAATCGGCGGCCGGCGTTTCAGACGGGGCCCGCACCGGTCTTCATTCGGTCATCGTCGGCGTCCTCTTCGCGGCGACCATGCTTCTTGCACCGGTAGCCGGCATCGTGCCGACATCCGCGACGGCACCGGCGCTGATCATGGTCGGCTTTCTGATGGCGACGTCGCTGACGCGCATCGATTTCACCAACAGCGATACCGCCCTGCCGGCGTTCGTGACGTTGCTTCTGGTGCCCCTGACGTACTCGATCTCGCATGGCATCGGCTACGGGGCGATTTGTTATGTCGCGCTGGCGGTGCTGAGAGGGCGCGCCGCCATGGTCCACCCGGTGATGTACGTCGTCGCCGCGGCATTTGCCGCGTTCTTCGCCTTCGCATAAGGGGACAGTCCCCCTGGGCCCGAGCCGTAGGCCCGAGCTTCAGCTCGGGCAATCGCCGTAGGCCCGAGCTTCAGCTCGGGCATCCAGCCCAAGCTAAAGCTTGGGCCTACGAGGACAAAGCTTGGGCCTACGTGGAGCGCTCCTGCGCCAAAACGCACGGGCCCGCCTGCGATACGTCGCAAGCGGGCCCGAAACGAGCGCCGGGGTGCGCCGGCGCCCGAGCAGGATTTGTAGGGCGGACCTTCAGGTCCGCCTTGTCGGGGCTAAAGCCCCGTCTCCACGTACGCCACTCAGAACCTGAAGCCGAACGCCGCGAGGAACGTGCGGCCGCCGGTCAGGCCCGACCGCCACGCGGGATAGTCGGTCTCCGCCGTGGCTTCGCCAAAGCGGGGCCCTTCGATGTAGTTCAGCGGGATTCCCAGAGCGTCAACCGGTCCGTCCCAGTCGGCGAGCACGGTCGTGTCGAACGCAATCTTCTTCTGGTTGTTGAATGCGTTCAGTACCTCGAGCTTGAGGTACGGCTTCATCGTCCGCCACACCGGAATCGAATAGTTGATGCCGAAGTCGCCGACGCCGTAGCCGGGGAACGTGCCGCTTCCGAGCTTGCCGAAGAAGATGTCCTGCTCGCCGCCGTCCGGAGCATTCTGATAACCCGCCGCAGCGGCAATCTCGTACTGGAGATCGCTCAGTGGCTCACCGGTGGCGACCAGGCTGTAGGTCAGGCCGGTGTTGTAGCGCCAGAGGCCGGTGAGATCGACGTCGCCATACTTGCCGAGACCCAGCGTGTAGATCGTCCACAAACGAACCTTCGACCGCTGGAAGTCGTTGACACGCCCCGTCGGAAAGTGCCGCGACGCGGTGAAGACCTCGGGATAGTCGCCGTAGACCGACGGCACGCCTGGCTGGTTGCTCAGCTCCCCTTCGGTATTTCCGTCGTTCTTCAACTGCACGGTCCAGTGGCCTTCGACGAGCCAGCGATCCGACAGCCGATAGCGTCCCTGAAAGACGAGCGCACGATACTCGCGGAAGAGATCGTCCGGCGCGTTGCGATACTCGATGTTGTCGAACATCCCGAAGTTGACGCCGTCACGGATCACTTCCGTCGCGCCGGTCGTCGTATCGATGAAGTCGTCGAGGATGTTCGACGTGCGGCGGCGCACGAACGTCGCCTTGCCGTAGCCGCGCTTTCCGATTTCACCGCCGAACGAGACGGTGAATTCCTTGTTCACCGCCGACGACAGCCCATCCTCGAAGAACACGTTCGCTGTGGCGAAACTACCGAACAGGACGTCGCCGTAGTTTGCCGGATCGAATCCGGGTGCGAAGTCGAGGCCCTGCCCGGCCGGCCCGGTATACCCGTACCACACCAGGCTGGGGTTGCCGACGTCGGTGTTCGACGTGAACTGCGACTCGCTGTACTTGCCGGCGTAATGCGCGTAGGTCGCTTGCGCCACGAACCGGCCATCCCCGCGCAGGTCATACGAGGCGGCCAGGCGCGGCACCCAGGTGTTGGTGTCGATCCCGATGATGCCGCCGGTCGCGTCCGTCCGGACGCGCTCGTAGCGGGTGCCGAGATCGAGTGTCAGGTGCCGGTTGTACGCCCATCGATCGTGGATGTAGATCGAGTTCGTATCGGTGTCCATCCGGGCTCCGCGCTCCGCCTGCCAGTTGAACAGCCACGACACGCCGGGAACGAAGTCGGGGATGAAGCGGCCGTCCCCATCCATCACCGGCGTGCCCTCGACATCGGTCAGGTAGTTCGACCAGTAGACGTAGCTGGTCGGCGACTGCGAGTTGCCGCCCGAGTAACTGCTGCGGAACCACTCGATGCCGCCCTTGATGTCATGGCTGCCGAGGCTCTTGGTGGACAGGTAGTACGACACGCTGCCCGTCAGCTGCTGATTGTCGCGGTTCTCCGGATCGTTGCCATCGAAATACGGCGAGCTGTAGAGAAGCGACTGCGGAATGCCGTTGCCGCCGGGAGTGCGGAACGGCGAATCGCGCAGCAGCGTGCTCTTGCCGCCGGAGTTCCGGAAGCCGAACTTCTTCCGCGACCACTGGGCCGTCGCGAACAGCTTCGGACTCAACACGCCGCTCCAATTGATCACGCCGAGCTTCTGCGGCAATTGCCGATCGTAGAGCACGTGCGGATCGATCGCGGCGGACGAGATGCCGCGGACGTTCGTCTGATCGGTGCGGTTGTCGAGGTAGCTCCCCGAGATCGTGTGATTGTTCGCGACCGTTCCGGTCAGCTTGATGTCGTAGCGGCGGTCCTCGACGCCCGCGCTGCCGGGAATACCGGTCTCGGCCAGCGTGAACGGGGTTTCAGTGTTCTGATCGCGGAACGCTCCGAAGAACCACAGCCGATCCTTCATGATTGGACCGCCAAGCGTTGCCTCGAACGTCTGCTGGAGATCGTCGCGGCGGTCGGTGGTCTCGAACGGAGTCTCGTCGCTCCACGACGGGTTGCCCAGGTTGTCGCGGAAGCTGCCGGAAAACCGGTTGCCGCCATGCTTGGTGACGACGTTCACGACGCCGCCGCTGAAGCGGCCGTACTCGGAAGAGATGCCGGACGTCAGGATCTGCGTTTCTTCGACGGCATCCTCGATGTACAGATTGTTGGGCGATCCGAAGATGTTGTCGTTGACGTCGACGCCATCGACCAGGAAGACGTTGTCGAATGCGAAGCCGCCGGAGATCGTCACCTGCTCGGTGTTCGGCGTGTTGTCGGTCAGCCCCGGCGCCAGCTCCGCGACGAGCTGCGGGGTGCGACCGTTGGGCAGCGCATTGATCTCCGACGCCTTGTAGTTCGCACCCACGACGGTGTTCGAGACGACGGGCGACGACTCCGCGACGACATCGATCGACTCGGTGACCGCGGCCAGGCTCATCTCGGCATCGACCGACGTGGTCCGGCCGAGCTCGATGACCGTCTTTTCCGTCTTGGGCGACATGCCCTGGAGCTCGAAGGCGACCGAGTATTCGCCCGGAGGCAGTCCGCGAATCACATAGTTGCCGTTGATGTCGGTCGTTGCCGATCGCGTGCCCTGCAGCGACGGTGAGCTGACCGACACGGTGACACCCGGCAGCGAGAGCCCGTCGTTCGAGCGCACGGCGCCCGTGATGATCCCGTTCTGCAGGCCCTGCGCGCGCGCGTTTCCGGCAATGCCTGCGACAAGCAGGGCCACGAGCGACAGGAGTCGCCAGCCTCTAAGTCTCGTCATCCCTCTTTCGTCCTTTCAGCGATGCGGTCCGTGTTACAGGACCTTCACATCGCGCTGGAGGAGTGCAGAGGGTGTGCCCGCCGCGTCTCGAGTGCCGCGTGGCTGGTACCAGCGGGCCGTGATCTGCGGATGAACGACACGCTGTACGTGACCGGCCACGGCAGGCGAGGAACAGCAGGCGTGGCGTTCTGGGATGAAACGCTCGCCAATTATTCAATCGGCCGGATTGGCCGCGCCTGACAATTCAAAATGTTCGACGCGCCGTCTTCATCGTTGTCCTCGACGTGCGTCGTGCGTTACCGCGCATCGTCCTTCGTCCTTCGTCCTTCGTCCCTCGTCCTTCGTCCTTCGTCCCTCGACAGTGCTAGCCTAGAGGGATCATGTCGGCGGGAATTCCCCACCGTGAGGTTCGGCGCGCGCTGGTACCGACCATCCGCCTCGCCTGGCCGGTCATCATGGCCGAACTCGGCTGGATGTTCATGGGGGTCGTCGACACGATCATGGTCGGCTGGCTGGCGCCGCACGCGATCGGCGCGGCGGGGCTCGGCGGTATCGTGTTCTTCACGGTCGCGGTCTTCGGCATGGGCCTGCTGCTCGGGCTGGACACTTTCGTATCGCAGGCCTACGGGGCGGGCAGTCTCCACGAGTGCCACCGCTGGCTGAGGGCCGGCGTTCACCTCGCCTGCCTTGCCACACTGCCGGTGATGCTGCTGGCGTTCGGCGTCGTCGCCGCCATGCCTCTCTTCCATTGGCATCCGATGGTGCAGCAGCTGACGGCCCCCTACCTGTCGGCGCTGGCGTGGGGCTCGCTTCCTCTCCTGCTCTATGCCTCGTTCAGGCGCTACCTGCAGGCGCTGGGAATCGTTCGGCCGGTGATGATTACGCTCCTCGCGGCGAACATCGTCAACGCCCTCTTCAATTGGATCCTCATCTTCGGGCATCTGGGATTCCCGTCGCTCGGCGTGACCGGCTCCGCATGGGCGACGGTCACCGCGCGTGTCTTCATGGCCTGCTGTCTGCTCGGTGTCATCATTCGCCACGAGCGCGTCAACCGCGTCGGACTGTCGGACGTGTCGTTCCTGCAGGTCGAATGGGATCGCGTGTGGCGGCTGCTCCGCCTCGGCGCGCCGGCGGCCACGCAGATCAGCGCAGAGGTCGGCGTCTTCGGGGCCGTTGCCGCGCTCGCAGGACGTATCGATCCCGTATCGCTCGCAGCGCATCAGGTCGCGCTGAACATTGCCAGCGTCACGTTCATGGTGCCGCTCGGACTGGCGTCCGCCGGCGCGGTCCGCGTCGGGCACGCCGTGGGACGGCGCGACTCGCCCGCAGCGGCGGCGGCCGGCTGGGCGGCGATCGCGATCGGGGCGACGTTCATGGGTGTCGCCGCCATGGTGTTCCTCGCGGCACCGCACGGACTCGCGTCGCTCTTTACGCGTGACGCGACGGTGATCGCCACCAGCATCGCATTGCTGCGGGTGGCGGCCGCCTTCCAGCTGTCTGACGGAATTCAAGGTGTGACGACCGGCATCCTTCGCGGCCTCGGCGATACTCGCACGCCGATGCTGGCCAACATCGTCGGGCACTGGCTGATCGGCCTGCCGCTCGCGGCGTTCATGGCCTTCGGGCTAGGGTGGGGCGTCATCGGGCTGTGGATCGGGTTGTCGATCAGCCTGACCTTGGTGGGCGGCGTTCTGATCGGCGTCTGGAGAAGACGCCTGGTCGAATTGAGCGCCAGGCTCGAGCGTCCGGTTGCGACCACGCTCACGCCCCGTGCAGAGACGCCATGACGTCAGATCGCCTCTTTACGCCGCGATTCTTCTGGATGTGTGCGTTCACCTTCACGGTGTTCCTGTCGCTCTTCCAGCTGATACCCACGGCGCCCTTTCACGTGCGCGACCTCGGCGGCGGCTCGCTGGCGTCCGGCCTGTTTCTCGGCTTTCTGACCTTCGCGTCGGCCTGGTCCGGACCGTTTACGGGTGCGTTCGCCGATCGGAACGGGCGACGGCGCACGCTGATCGCCGCGAGCCTTTGTCTGGCGGGCTTCACCGCGATCTACAGCGTCATTCACAGCTATCCGGTGCTACTGGCACTCGTGCTGCTCCACGGCATCGTCTGGTCGTCGCTGCTTGCTGCATCAGCCGCCTATCTCACCGGAGTCTTGCCGCCAGCGCGCCGCGGCGAAGGCATCGCGTACTGGGGAATGTCGAGTGTGCTCGCGGCCGCCGTCGCACCGTCGGTCGGCTTCTGGCTGTATTCGCATGGATGGATTTATCTCTGCGCGGTCACGACGCTCCTCAACCTGACGATGGCAGTGATTGCGTGGTGCATGGTGGATGATCGCAGCGCCGCTCACGGAGCGCACGCGGCGCACTCGGGCTTCATCGAGTGGCGCGTTGTCGCGCTGTCGGCGCCGCTCTTCCTCTACTCCTATAGCTACGGTACCGTCAGCAGTTTCAGCGCGGTCTTCGCCGATGCGCGTGGCATTCATCCCAAGTCGATCTATCTCACTACGTTCGCGGTGACGACCCTCCTCACGCGCCCGTTCCTGGGCCGCTTTGGCGACCGCATCGGCTATCGCCGCATCTTTCTGCCGAGTCTCGTCATCATGACGCTCGGCATGATCGCGCTGACGTTCTCCAACACACGTCTGGGGCTGGAGTTCTCCGCGTCCACCTTCGCGCTGGGCTTCGGGACGGCGTACCCGGCGTTTGCGGCCTACGTGATGCAGGGCGTCGGCCACGAGCGCCGCGGCGCGGCGTTCGGTGCGATCCTCGCCGCGTTCGACACCGGCATCGGAGCCGGGTCGACGATGAGCGGGTGGCTGATTGGCCGACACGGATTTCCGACCGCGTTCGGCCTGGCAGCCGCCCTGTCAGCGCTCGCGCTTCCCGCGTTTCTACTCAGCGAACGCCGGTTCGGCCACCACACCGAAACGATCCCGCCGCTGCCGGAGGCTCGTGGTCCCGAACTTGCTCCGCTCGTCGAGGACTAGCCGCGCGCTCCTTGCATTCCTGCTGGTCGTCGCCGAACCAGCGGGGCTCGCGCTGGTTGCGTCGGGACTGGTCACGACGATCGGCGACCGCGGTGCCCTTGCTGTCGCATGGCTCGTGGTGCGGCTGCTGATTACAGGCTTCGGTGCAGGCGTCGGCATGGCCCTCTGGCACGAGCGTCCTGGATCGGCGGTGCTGACGCGATGGGCCGTCGGTCTGGCATTTGCCGCCACGATGATCACCGCGCTCACACCAATCTGGCCGCACCCGCTGCCTCCAGGTGTGCGGGAACCCGCCACCGCCTTGTTGTTCGTGTGGTACGGTGCGTGGTTTGCGTGGACCATAAGAACGACGAGTTCAGAGCAACGCGCGACGAGCTCTGAACGCGGAGCGGCGCACGACGAGCTGTGAGCACGGAACTCGGAGCTGCGCGTTCTGTGCTCCAAGTTCCGAGCTCGATGCTCAGAGTTCGTCGTTCGGAGTTCGTCGTTCAGAGCTCGTCGTTCGTTGCTCTGAGTCCGTCGCTCGTTACATGCGAAGCACGATCTTGCCGACGTGCTGACCGGCCTCGAGCTCGGCATGCGCGAGGCCGGCTTCCGCGAGCGGGAAGACGGCATGCAGGACGGGACGGACTTCGCCGGACTCGATGAGCGGCCACACCTCGCGCTCGAGCGCGCGGGCGATCGCACCCTTCTCTCCGACCGTGCGCGGACGCAGCGTCGACCCGGTGAAAGTGATCCGCTTCCGCATCAGCGGGCTGAGGTTCACGTCGGAGTGCGGCCCGTGCAGGAACGCGATCTGGAGCAGGCGTCCATCCATGGCGAGGACTTCGAGGTTCTTCGAGACGTAATCGCCGCCGACCATGTCGAGGACGACGTCCACGCCGCGACCACCGGTCAGATCGAGGATGGTGGCGACGAAATCCTCGTCGCGGTAGTTGATCGTGCGCTCCGCGCCGAGCCGCTCGCACGCCAGAACTTTTTCACGCGACCCGGCCGTCGCATACACGCGTGCGCCTCGCGCCCGGGCGAGCTGGATCGCGGTCGTCCCGATGCCGCTGGCGCCGCCGTGAATCAGCACCGATTCGCCGGCCACCAGCCGGCCGCGCTCGAAGACGTTCGTCCACACCGTGAAGAACGTCTCGGGAAGCGCCGCAGCCTCCTCCATCGACAGCCCACGCGGCACCGGCAGGCATTGCACCTCGGGCACCGCCGCAAACTCCGCGTAACCGCCACCGGCCACGAGCGCGGTCACCCGATCGCCGGCGCGCCAGCGCGACACGTTGGCGCCAACTGCGACCACGACACCCGACAGCTCCAATCCCAGAATGTCCGAAGCGCCTTGCGGCGGTGGATACTTGCCCTGGCGCTGCATCAGGTCGGGCCGGTTCACGCCGGCGGCGGCAACTTTGACCAGCACTTCGCCTGCCGCGGGAACCGGCACGGATCGCACAGCGGGCTCGAGGACGTCGGCGGGTCCAGGCTGCCGTGCCTGGATGACGGTCATGGTCGTAGGCAGATTCGCGACGGTCATTCGTAGCGCCTCCGGATGGTTGGAATCAGGTAGTCGCGCAACGCCCGGTCGAAGTCCAATGCCGGTTCAAAGCCCCAATCCTGCCGCGCCAGCGAATCGTCCACGGCGGCCGGCCACGAATCGACGATCCCCTGTCGCTTGGCGTCCGTCTCGTAGCTGATTCGCGCGCCCGGAAACGCCGAGAGTACGGCCGTCCGAATCTCGTCGGCCGTCGGATTGAAGGCCGCGACATTGTAGGCCGTTCGCGTCAATCGGTCACGCGGCGCGTCAGCAAGGCGGATTATTGCTTCAACCCCGTCCGGCATCGCCATGAACGGAATCTGCGTGTCGGGACGGACAAAGCAGGCGTAGGGCTCGCCGCGCGCAGCGGCGTGGATGATCTCGGGCGCGTAGTCGGACGTCCCGCCCGACGGCAACGTCACGGCCGAGATCAGTCCGGGGAACCTCACCGCGCGAAAGTCCACCTTGCCGCTCAGCGGTTCCGCGGCCAGTTGCTTGTAGTGCCTCGCGTAATAGCGTCCCAGCAGCTCGCAATACAGCTTGTTCGCGCCGTACATCGTTGTCGGGTGGTTGAATTCGTCTTCTTTCACCCGTCCGGCGCTCGCTTTGGTCCCGAGATCCGGCAGGCCATAAGCGGCAATCGACGAGGGATAGAGGAAGCGGACGACGCGGCCGTGCGATTCGGCTTCCTTCTGGGCAAACTCGAGCAGCGTGAGCGTGCCTTCGACGTTGACCTGGTGCGCGCGGATCGGCGTGAATTCCGAGCGCGTGGAGAGAAGCGCGGCCAGGTGAAAGATGAGATCGACTTCGAACTCCGCCAGGATACGTTCGAGAATTCCGCTGTCGAGGATGGATCCGAGGAACTCGCGCTGTACCTGCCGGGCGAGCGACGCATCGAGCGGCGCCAGATCGAGCGTCACGATGGGTCGGCCGCTCGCGGCGAGGCGGTCGATCAGCCCGTGGCCGATTTCGCCACCGGCGCCGGTGATGAACACGACGGGTTTGCGCATCCGGCCTATTCTGGATCAGCCGCAGTGCCGCATTGCTGCCAGTCTGCTGCACCGGCCTGCTAGACTACTGCGCGCACAACCCGGCACCCGGGACTCTGGTCGGGCTCGAAAGTGCGGCTGGGGCTTTGGCCTCACGAATGAGGAGCCATGCGACGCGAAGACTGCATTCTGTTCAGCGGAGGCGCGCCAGGCGCCGAGGGCGCGTTCGGCGCGCAGGCCGAACGCTACGGCATCGATGAGGTGAATTACACGTTCGAAGGCCACGCGATCGTGCGGCAGCGCGGTCTTCGCGTGTTGAACCACGAGGAGCTGCTGGCGGGCGACGTGAGTCTGGAATACGTGTCGCGACTGATGAACCGCCGCTACACCGAAGGCCCGACGCTCCGCAAAATCCTGCAGACGATCTGGTATCAGGTGAACAACGGACAAGAGATCTACGTGGTCGGGCACATCGAAGAGGACAACACCGTGCGCGGCGGCACCGGCTGGGGCGCCGAATTCGCAAAGTTGTGCAACAAGCCTTTGTCGGTCTTCGATCAGGCGCGCGACGGCTGGTTTACATGGAGCGGTAACGAATGGACGCGGCGGACGTCCGACGATCTGCCAACCATCACACACCCGCACATTACCGGCACCGGCACGAGAGTGCTGGAGGAGAACGGACAGCGCGCGATCGCCGAGCTCTTCGAACGCTCGTTCGGCCCGGCGCCTGACGTCGGGTTGCGGGATCGGGTGCGCGACCCGACCACCAGTTGAACCGATCACTCGACCACGACGGTCGAGCCCTGACGGCAGGCGTGGAGACGAGATCAGGTCGCCGAATACCGTCCACCGCTGATCCGGCCGATCGACGGTGCCGCCGGCGCCCTCGACATACCGCCGCACCAGGTCTTTACCGTAGTTGTAGTTGATCACGTAGCTGCGATACGCGTCGAAGAACCGCACCCGCTGCTCGGCGCGCGGACGCGCCGTGAGCGTGTACTTGACCAGCCAGTCCGCAGCCTCTTCCTTCGACATCTTGCCGTCCAAGTATCGGCGGGCCGCCTCGTTGCCGGCATAACTGAGATCGTCGAGGGCAAGCAGCACCTCGTGGTACTTCTGCGCCAGTGCCCGATCGAGACCGGCCAGCGGATACAAACGATCGCGTTCGAACCGGACGCGCTCGTCGCCCGGAAATGCGACGTCGATCCCGAAGTTGGCGCTGCCCTCCGCGATCAGCGATTGCGGCGAGAACAGCGGATAGACCATGAATTCGCGCCAGCCGCGATCGACGACGAGATGCTTCTCGAGCAGCACGTTGTAGACGTGATGCCCGGGATACCCCTCGTGGCAGGCAAGATCGACGGCGCGATCGATGAAAATCGGCAGTTCGGTGTTGATTTGAATGCGGCTATGAAACTTGCCCTGATACCAGTTGTAGCCGCTCCACGGTTTGCCGGTGACGTACTCCAGCTTGAACTCTTCGCCGTCCGGCAGCGATAGGTGCCGGACGGTACGTGCGCGGCACTCGGCGATGGCCGCCTTGAAGACCGCATCGATCTTGTCGTGCGGAATCGCGACACGCTGACGCAGCGCCTCGACGCGGTCGGCCAACGCTCCGCCGCCAGGAACCAGCGACTCGAGCTTTGCGAGCGCCGCGGCGAAATGCGCCTCGTCGTACGTCGGCGCCACCGCGTCGTAGAGCTCGCGCGACTCGGCGTCGAAATCAAGGCGCGCTCCCTGCAGCATGCGGATGCGAGCCGACACAGCGTGCACCTGGGCGCGCAGATATTCACGCCGCAGGCGGAGCAGCGGATCGTCCGGCTGCGGAGTCGCCGCGAGCTCGCCGGCGAGACCGTCGGTTTCCTTTCCAAGGTCAGCGAGCGGACGCTTGCCGGCCGTGTTCGCCTCGGTCTTCCATTCGGGCGGGCCGTAGTACGCGTCGACAAACGCGTCGTCGTGCTGCCCGACGGCGAGCACCAGCTTGATGTACCGATCGGCCAGCGTGTTCATGTCAGTCGCCGGCGCCGCGTGCAGCGCCAGCGGCAGTGCAAGAAGCCATGTGACGCGCCACAGGCGACGCATCAGTTGACTCCGAGCAGCTCGATTTCAAATTTCAGAGCCGCGTTACCCGGAATGACCGGCGGATACCCCTGCGCCTTGTAGCCCATCGACGCGGGAATCGTGAGCTGGCGCACGCCGCCCACCTTCATGCCTTTCAGGCCCTCGTCCCACCCGGGAATGACGCTGCCGGACCCGAGCACGAACTCGAAGGGCTGATTGGAATCCTTCGAACTGTCGAACTTGGTGCCGTCCATCAACGTGCCCGTGTAGTGGACGCGCACGCGCCGGCCAGGCGTCGCCTCGGCGCCGGTGCCAACGGTCGTGTCGACGATTTGGAGGCTGGTCACTGACTTGGAAAGCTCGACGGCGCGCTGCATGTCTGCCTCGGATGGCGTGTTCGTTGATGAGGTGCAGGCAGCGCTGCAAAGCAGCGCGGCCGCAAGGGTCAGGATCGGAAGAGGTCGACCGGACATCCCGTCGATCTTAGCCGGAGCCGCGCCGTTGCGTCCGCGCTTCATTCACGGCTGCGTAACTTTGACCGCTCCATAGCCGAGGGCGGTCGCGGAAGGCCACCATCCGTCGGCGAGCGCCCGCGCACTCGTGTGGCACGCCCCTTGAACTATTTGCTGCGTTGGGCGCGTGGCTCTGCCGTAACGGCCGCCGCCGCCGTCATTGCACGCCCGCCTCATGCCGGGCTAAATCGTGGAGGACCGAGAAATGAAGAATCACGTGTTTGCCTTTGGCGTGTCGGCGCTGCTCGCCGGGACCGCGTTTGTGAGCGCTCAGACGCCTCAGACGCCATCCACCGATCCGTCAGCGTCTCCGTCATCGCAGTCGTCATCGATGGGACAGACCGTCACCGGCTGTCTGACGCCGAGTGCCGATGGGAAGTCGTTCACCTTGACCGAGATCAGCGCGTCCGGCGCGGCATCGAGCTCCGCTTCGGCGCCGAAGACGTGGACCGTTGCCTCGTCGGGTGACGTCGATCTGACCAAGTACGCGAATCACAAGGTCGAGATCACCGCGTCGAGCGACAAGAGCGATCAGTCTTCGAGCGCGAGTTCCAGCTCGAGCTCAGCATCGACCGCGTCGGCGACCAGCGGTCCGAAGTTGAACGTGAAGTCCGTTCGGGACATCTCGAACACCTGCTCGTAGCGGGATCTCGATAGAACGCGAGAGATCGAGAACTCGAGGAGGTCGGGATGCCCCGGCTTTCTCGAGTTCTCTTTTTGTCAGTTCTGAATCGCGTGATCGATTGGAACGGCCTGGCCGCTCCAGACGCGCTGCGCCGTGAACGGCTCCGGAGGGGACGCCCAGAACGGTTCTGACGGCGCGAGCCCGAGCGGTAGGAAGGCGGTTGCACACAGATAGAGGCTGCCGGTCGAAATGTAGCGCTCGCCAATCCCGGGCTGGTGCCCTGCCAGTCCGATTCTCAACCATCCATTTGCGTCGAACGTCTCGGGCGCCGTCAGCGTCCGCCGGATCACTGCACCGAGCGCTCCGCGCGCCTGCGCCGGCGATACCCCCTCCGGCAATTCACGCCGCAGCGCGAGCTGCGCGAGCAGATGGAACGCGCCGCACCGGTAGGCGATGGAGCGCCCGATCGCCGGGAAACTCCCATCCGGCGACACGAGGCGCTCGAGGATCGCACCGTACCGGCGCGCACGCTCGTGCGCCTTTGGAGCGAGTTCTTTCCATGCCGTGATGCTCTCACCGCATGAGTCCAGGACGTCCAGCAGCATCGGCTGAATGACGAAGCTGTTGTAGTAGTCCCAATGAAAGGCCGGACCGTCACCGTAAACGCCGTCGCCTTTGTACCATTGCTCGTGTTGACGAATCGCGTAGTCCACGCGCATGCGATCCCAGGGCGCGCCAAGGCTCTTGAGTGCCGCCTCCACCATCGCGGAGAACAGCAGCCAATTGTTGAATCCCGGGCTGATCTGTCTGGTCGAGAGAAGCGCCTCTATGAGACGCGATCGGGTGGACGCGTCGAGGCCGTCACCGAGCGTGTGCGGGGCGCGCAAGATCGCCTGGCCCAGGAACGCTGCGTCGACGAGAGGCTGCGATTCATTCGAGAAGTTGAGGGCGTCACGAGAGGACCGATCGAGGCCGTGACGGAGGCCATTCTGGGCGAGCGTCCGGAATCTGGCCTGCAATCGCGCTTCGTCTCCGGTCAGTCCCGTCGCATCGAGCCACGGCGCGATGCCGTTCAGCAACCGGCCGACCGCTTCGAGATGCGTGACCTTCGCACGGTCGGCGCCCTCCGCCTGCTCGATCGGCATCATTTCGCGCAACCGGCCTTCGGCGAGATTGATCAGGACCGGCGACGCGATGCGCTCGAGCAGTTGGATCCAGGACGTGCGGTCCGGAAGGCCGTCTTCGCGTACTGCCGCAGCCGCGGTTCGAGGGAGAACGAGAGCCGGCATGGCGCCGGCAGCTTCGAGGAAGACGCGCCGATTCATCGCTGAGAGCATACGCTCAGCGAACGGTTCTTTGTCTGACGGGCGGCTTGCACACCGGGCACGGCCACCACTTCCGGCCGGCTTCGTCGAGCGTGACCGCTGTCTTCTGTGCCCCGAGCTTGGCGCAGGTCGCCGTGTGGTACTTGTTGTCACCCGGCTGTGTGTAGACCTTCGCCGTGTTCGGATTGGCGGCTGCGCCGGCGCTCTCGGCGGCGCGGCATCCAGCGTGCGGTGTCAGCTTGCGGCGTACGGCCTCGGATCGTTTCATCACCTGCACGGCCGATCCGGCTTTTGCGACCAGCGGGCAGCCCGGCTGATGAAATTCTTTGTCGCCTGGGATTGTGACAACGAGATCGTTGGCGTCCTGTGCGCGAAGGGGCGCAACAGACACACCGGCAATCGCAAGAACGGCACAGATCAGCACGACGACGACTCGAGGCATGCGTGGATTAGGGTAGCATTCCCGAGCGCAGCCGCCCATGCGCCACTCGCCGCTTCGGAGGATCGAAAATGACTGGCATCGTCTCCCGCCGTGCATTCGTTGGTGCGGCACTTTCGGTTGGCACCCTGAGCCGCCTGGCTGATGCAGAGCCGGCGGCACCGCTCCGCGGTGAAAAGCCTTCACCGCTCAAGCTCGGCGTCGCGTCCTATTCGTGCCGGAAGTTCACGCTCGATCAGACGCTCGACATGGCCAAGGCCCTCGGCATCAGGCACATGACGTTCAAGGACGTCCACCTGCCGCGGACCGATCCTCCGGAGACGACGCGCGCCCTTCGCGCCAGGATCGAAGCCGCCGGCATCACGATCATGGGAGGCGGAACGATCACGCTGCCGAACGACGCCGCCCAGATTCGTAAGGATTTCGAGTACGCGAAGAACGCCGGCTTCCCGCTGATCTTCATCGCGCCGGAACCCGCCGCGCTGGACACCATCGAGCAGATGGCGAAGGAATTCGATATCAGGGCGGCGATTCACAATCACGGTCCCGAGGACAAGCACTGGCCGCGACCTCAGGACGCGTACGACGCCATTAAATCCCGCGACCAACGACTGGGGCTTTGCATCGACGTCGGCCACACGACACGCACCGGCACGGATCCCGTCCAGGCATGCCGTCAATTCAGGGATCGCCTGTACGACATGCACGTCAAGGATCTCGCCGTGAAGACCGACAAGGACAGCCAGGTCGCGGTGGGCCGCGGCGTCATCGACTTCCCCGCCCTGCTCCGCACGCTCGTCGACATCGGCTATCAGGGCCAGGTCGGCCTCGAGTACGAGATCCATGAAGACGATCCCCTTCCCGGGATGATCGAGTCGCTCGCGTACATGCGCGGCGTCCTCGCGGGGGTCGCGACCTAAGCCGACAAATCGGGACCTCGTTTCTCGCTCCGACGGTTCCCTGTTTCGCTCCATCCGGACGATTTCCCAGTGACCGCCGGTGTGACGAAGAGCCGTGACCATCGTGCGGTTGCCGGTGGCGAACACGTGGCTCTCGTGACGGAGCGCAACCCATCGGGACGAGTTCCGGCGCCGCGTTCATCTCCTCCGCTCTGAAGTGCCTGGCGCGGTCGGCCGCGCGCACAACCCTCCGTCTAACCGGCCGACCCCTCGACGCGCTCGTCGGGCGGTCGGTACGGAGGTGGGCACATGCGCTTCGCGATCTCGATCCTGGCCAGCCTGCTGGCGATCGCACCGCTCGATGCGCGCACCGCGCAGCACGAACCGCGCCTGGCGCGCATCCGCCCGATGCAGAAGGACGGCGCTCGGCTCCTGGCCGACGGCATTGCGCAATCCGCGACGTTCCGGCGATTGGTCGAACACCTGGAACACTCCAACGTCATCGTCTATGTCGAGCTCAGGCCCGATATGCCGATCAATCGCGGCGGCACGCTGCGCTTCCTGGCGCGCAGTACTACCGACACGTTCCTGAGGATTCACTTGAACCGCGTGTTCACTGGCCGGACGCTGATCGCCCTCCTCGGCCACGAGCTGCAGCACGCAGTCGAAGTCGCCGAGGCAGGCGGCGTCGGATCGGTCGCCGAGCTCCGCGCGCTCTATCAGCGTCTCGGGGAGAAGAGGGGTGCTGACCAGTACGACACCGCCGCGGCCAGGCGCGCCGGTTATATCGTCCGCGAGGAGCTGAGCCACCACGTCGCCGACGCCAGGCTGGCGATGGCGGACGATCGGGCGTTGACTGAAATGGAGGATCTCGGCCAGCCGGCCGATGGGGCCGTCACGCCAGCCGTGGACTCGATCCCGGGCGCCGGGTCCGTGGGCGCCGGCGCTACCAACACCGGGCTCGTCCGCCAATAGCGGCCGGCCTGCCAACGCGGCGCCCCTCGTCTCCGTCTAATCGCCTTGGAGGAGATCATGCGCTCATCTCGCCTCGCGACCCTGGCCCTGACCTCAATGTTCGTTGGGTATGCGTGCCTTGGCGCCTCGGCTCATCGAAACATCAGCACCAGGACGACGTCCGACGACGTGCGGGGGTGCGGCGACCTGCGGGTGGAGTTCGACGGCGAACCGGCGGCCACGGCGGAGGAAGCCATCACCGTACCTGCGGGCACCGGCAACACCCTGACGGTCAGACCGCCGCAGAACGGCGGCGTCTATGTCATTGGATCGGCACACAAGGATTACACGGTGATCACGTGCAAGGCCGTCGCGCCGGGCGCGGACGCGCGCGCGCAGCTCGACGCGATCCACACCACCGCCAATGGCGGGACCGTCTCGACGACCGGCGTCGCGAACGACGACACGATGGTCTACTACATCGTCGACGCACCCGCGGATGGTGCTCTCGACCTGAGCGCCCACAACGGTCCGATCTCGGTCCGCGAATTCGGCGGGCGCAGCAAGCTCCGGACGCAAAACGGCCCGGTGAGCCTCGACAACGTGAGCGGTCAGGTGAACGCATTCGCCCAGAACGGTCCGATTCACTTCAGGGGCGATCGCGGCACGATCGAACTCGAGACGCAGAATGGCCCGATTGGCGTCGATCTGGCCGGGACTCGCTGGACTGACGGATCGCTGACGGCACGGGCGCAGAACGGGCCGGCGCAGTTGAAAGTCCCTGCTGGATTCGCGTCGGGCGTGCGGGTCCAGTCGTCGAATCATTCTCCCTGGTCCTGTGATGGGGCTGGGTGTGGCCGGGCCCGCAAGGACTGGGACGACAGCTCGCGTTCCTTCGAGCTCGGTGAGGGTCCCGTGCTGGTCCGCCTGTCCACCGTAAACGGCCCAGTCCAGGTCCGCGCTGGAAACTAACCGAACGCGATAGACTTGCGGCGCGTATGCGCCGACTCGTTGCCCTCGTAATCGCGCTGCTGGGCGCGCTCCTGCTGCCGGCAGCGCTTCTGCCTCCTCTCGACGCGCAAGCCGCGCGCCACGCCGTCCTGATCACCCTCGACGGCGTGAGAACCGAAGAGATCTTCGGCGGCCTCGATCGTGCCGTGCTCGCCTCCACGAACCCGGACGGCCCGATCGAGGATCTGCCTGTGTACAAGCAATACTGGGCGGCGACCCCCGAAGAACGGCGCGCAAAGGTGATGCCCTTCTTCTGGGGCACACTGATGCGCGACCACGGATCGATTGCCGGCAACCGGGCGCACGACAGCCGCTTCAGCGTGTCCAACCGCCACAAGTTCTCGTACCCCGGTTACGCTGAGATTCTGACCGGCGCCGCGCACGACGAGGACATCGACAGCAACGACAACAAGCGCTACCCGTACCTGACCGTGCTCGAGTTCCTCCGGAAGTCGTTCGGCGTGCCGCGCGAGAAGGTCGGCGTCTTCGGATCGTGGGAAACCTTCAACTGGATCGCCGAGCACGAAGAAGGCGCGTTGACAATCAATGCGGGATACGAGGCGTTCGACACGACCGATCCGGTGGCCAAGACGCTCAGCGACTCCCAGTTCACGGCGAAGACGCCGTGGGACAGCGCGCGCCACGATGCCTTCACCTTCGGCCTGGCGCTCCACTACCTGAAGACGGCCCGTCCGATCGCTCTTTATATCGCCTACGACGAGACAGACGACTGGGCGCACGAGAAGCGCTACGACCGCGTCCTCGACTCGCTGGCGCGCACCGATGCGCAGTTGAACGCGTTGTGGACCTGGCTGCAGAGCGATCCTGAATACCGAAACAATACGGTGCTGATGATCACGGTCGATCATGGGCGCGGCCATACGACCGAGGACTGGTCCTCGCACGGTGACAGCGTCGTCCGCGCCGAAGAGACGTGGCTCGCCGCGGTCGGCCCGGACTGGCCGAGGCGTGGCGAATGGCGGCTTTCGCCGCCCGCCTACACCAACCAGATCGCCGCGACGCTCGCCAAAGCGGTCGGCAAGGATTTTCGAACGGCGGTCCCCGGCGCCGGCGCGCCCATCGACTATCTGTGGGAGAAGTGACGGGCCGAGCCGTCCTTCCGTGGCTCGTTCACGCCCTGACGGCGAGCGGCGCCTTCCTGGCGTATCTGGCGCTCGTCGCGATCATCGCGGGTGATCTGCGGGCCGCTTTCCTCTGGCTCACGGCGACCACTGTGATCGATGCCGTTGACGGGATGCTGGCGCGGCTCGCTCGCGTCAAGGAGCGCGCATCGCTCCTCGACGGTGCGCGCCTCGACGACATCGTCGACTACCTGACGTTCGTCTTCGTGCCGGCCTTCGCGATCCAGCACGTGGGCCTGCTGCCCGCCGGCGCCATCGAGTGGTTGGTCGTGGCGGCGATCCTCCTCTCGAGCGCGTTCGGCTTCAGCCGCCAGGATGCGAAGACTGCCGACCACTTCTTCACGGGCTTCCCGTCCTACTGGAACATCGTCGCGGTGTACCTGGTCGCGCTGCAGTGGCCGGGAGCCGTGAATGCCGTAATCCTGCTGATCTGTGCCGCAGGCATCTTCGTGCCGATCGGCTACATCTACCCGTCGCGAACTGTGACGCTGAGAAGATTAACCGTGGTGGCGGGAATCGTGTGGGGCGTGGCGCTCGTGGCGATTATCTGGCAATTGCCAACGTCACCACGATGGCTGGTCCTGACGTCGCTGCTCTATCCGGTCTACTACTTCGCGTTGTCTTTCGTGCTGGCGCTGCAAAGGCGGCTTCGGCTTTGAATCGAAGGTGAAGGGTCGCAAAAGGTCGCAGGGTCGCAAGGTCGCAAGGTCGCAAGGTCGAAAGGTCGCAAGGTGGCGAGACCGAAGGGTCTCAAGATCCGGTGCCGCGATCGATGGCGCGAAGAGTGCCGATTTTGTAACTCTCCGACTTGGGACTCTCCGGCCGTTCGACCTTTCGACCTTTCGACCTTGCGACCCTGAGACCTTTCGACCTTGAGACCCTTCGACCCTGAGACCTTTCGACCCTGAGACCTATTCGCGGAGCGCCGACCACGTCTCAGGATCCTGCGCTAACAGCGTCGCAAAGTACAGCTCGACGTCTTCGGCAGGATACGAGCCCGCGAGAGCCGCACGTCCGGCTTTCACCTGCTCCGCTGTGACGGGGCCCTTCGGGTCTTCGGTGATCAGCCCGTTGTCATGCGTGATTGCGAGCGCATCGAGGAACGCCGCCATCATCGGCCGCTGGTGAGCCATGTGATAGCTGACCAGCATCCGTGCGGCCAGCAGATCGGGCATGCCGGGAAAGTGCGCCAGGTGTCTGGCGCGCTTTTCGATTGGCAGCCCCTGAATGTAGCGCGGACGTGCCTTCAGCTTCTGCGCGAGCAGCGCCATCGCTTCGACCTGCTGCTCGATTCCGTCCGGCTCGCGCCAGAAGGCCTCGGCGGCACGGAGCTTCTGCTCCTCCGACATCTGTTTCCAGAGCTGCGCGGGCTGTGACGACGAAATATCCGACATCAGAAATGGACCCTCAGTTCCCCGACCATCTGCAGCTTCGAAATGTCGCCGAAGATGTGCTGCTGAATATCCTGATTCAGCAGGTTCGTGACTTTCAGCATTGTAACGATCCGGCCGTCCGATCCCCACTTCCGGCCGATGCTGCCATTGACCAGTGTGAACGCGTCGGTCGTGCCGCTGTAGCGGCTGTCGAGCACGTCCTGCCAGAACGCCTCGCCCTGATAGCTCACCTGCAGATTGCCCAGGTAGTGCCCGCCGTCATAGTTCACTCCGAGGTTGAAGAGATGCGCAGGCGGAATATTGAGCTCGGACGAGGGGAAACCCGTCGGCGTCGGCTCCGGTTGGAATGCGTAGTTCGCGAAGGCCGTCCACTCGCGCGTGACCGCGCCGTCGATACCGAGCTCGAGGCCCTTCTGATTCACCTTCCCGAAGTTGCGATAGCTGAAACTCAGCGGCAGCCCGTTGCCAGGCCCGAAGGGACAGGGACGGCCGGGAGGTGGATTGGCCGGGCAGTTCAGGAGCTCGAGGACCGGCAGCGGCAGCGGCCAGCCGGGTGGCGGATTCGTCGCGCGATACGAAGCGACCTGCGTGAAGAAGACGTCGTCCTTCGTTTCGTTGACGTAGAACGCCGCGGAGACCGTCGCGCGTTTGCGGATGACACCGGTGTAGCCCAGCTCGAAGGCGGATAGCGAGGTCTCGGTCAGATCCTGCGGCGCCACAACCGGCGGCAAGCCGACGTTGCTGCCGACGGCGCGGATCGGGAAGTTGTAAACGCCGGAGAGCCGCGGGTCGATCGACGCCAGCGGCAGCTGATTGATGATCGTCGTGTCGAGATAGTTGTTGATGACCGACGGCGCGCGGTAGGCACGGTTGTACGAGATGCGGAACGTCTGGTCCGCCGACGGCTTCAGCATCAGCGTCGTCCGTGGGGAGAATTGCGCGTTGTCGATGACGTCGAACTTGTCCACCCGCGCTCCCACGAGCCAGCGGACATACTTGCCGAGGAAAATCTCGTCCTGGACGTAGCCACCGCCTTCGTTCCTCGAGCTCGCGGCCGGCGCAATCGACAGATCGAAGTTGCTATGCCGAAAGTTGCCGCCGTAGCTGAGCACGTGGCGGCCGCCGAAGGGCCGAACGTCGCCGAACTCGAAGTCGTAGGTCTGACTCTTGAAATCGAAGGCCAGCGGCTGCCCGGTCACGCCAACGGCGAGCAGATTCGTGGCATCGCCGTTGAGGATGTTGGTGAAGAAATTCACCTTCATCGCGTTCTTGCTGTAGTTCGCCTTCACGTAGCCGAGGATCGTGCCTCTGTCGATGTCGAAGGGGCCGATGCCGCTGTGGAGGATACCGTCGGTTCCGGCGAACCCACCCTGCAGCACCAGCTTTCGCGCGCGGTCCTCGAAGTCGTAGTCGGCGCGGAAGTCGACCTTCGGCTGCGTCGTGCCCTGGTTGGCAAACGCCGGGTACTGCGTGCCGGTGCCGTTGGGGATGGCACCAGTCGGCCGGACGAGCGGATCCTGCGTGTAGACGCCGGCGGAGAATTTGTACGCCCAGCGATCGTTGATGACCTGCGCGTGCGATCCATTGACGAAAAACAGCGCGCCCGCCCCTTCGTCTGCGTTGTCGGTCTTTCTTCCGAAGCCGCCCGCGCCGATGGTGACGTTCGATCCCTGCAGCTCGCGCGGGGACTTGGTGATCACGTTGACCACGCCATTCATGGCGTTGGCGCCCCAAATCGCCGACGCAGGACCCCGGATGACCTCGATTTGCTTGATCTCCGCAGGATTCACCGGCAGGAAATCCCACGCGATGAATCCGAAGAAATCGAGGTAGATGCTACGTCCGTCCACCAGAGCGAGCTGCGACGTCGAGAGCGTGGAGGTGGCACCGCGGCTGGTGAAGTTGATGTCGCGGGCCGACGTCTGCGTGACATTGAGGCCAGGGACCGCGCGAAAGACATCAGCGTAGCTCGTCGATCCCGAGTTCAGCAGCGTCTCGTTCGTAATCAGACTGACCGTCGCGGGCGCGTTCACGAGCGTCTGCTCGCGCCGCGACGCTGTGACCACGACCTGGTCTTCGTAGACCTGCTGCTCGTCTGGCTGCGCCTCGCCTGGCTTGTCCGGCTGCTGCTGCTCGGCCGGCGGCTGTCCGCTCGGAGGGGGGCTCGGCGACTGGGCGCGCGCCTGGACGCTCAGCAGAAGCACTGCGGCCAGTGCTCCAGCAAAGGGACCGCGCATCGAACACTCCTTGGGACTGGGCACTTCGCCCGAAGACCGCCGCGTATTTTACACGGGGTGCGGAGGGTGCAGTGGGTGCGGAGTGCGAGGGGTGCGAAGGTGCGATGGGTGCGTTGAGTGCGGTGCAATGGATGCGGCCGAGCTCGCGGCATGCGGATTGCCACGGATGCGGCACATGGGCGCGAAGAGCCACGACGAACTGAATTGCTGGCAGCTTTCTGTCGAATTTCGCGATCGCGTCAACGCACTTCTTGCCACTGGTCCCTTCCGGCGACGCTTCAAATATTGCGAGCAACTGGCGGACGCCGCGGAATCAGTACCGTCGAACATCGCCGAAGGCTTCTACCGTTTCACGCACGCTGAGTTTGCACGGTATCTTCGCATCTCCCTGGGATCGCTCGGCGAGGCACAGACTCGCCTGGGCTCGGCACGCGCGCAGGACCTGATTGGCGTGGAGGAATACGAGAGCCTCAAACGGCTCGCAATTCGTACTGGTACCGCAATCGTGCGCTTGATCAAATACCTCCGTTCCACCGAGACGCCGGACTGGTCAGGTCACTAGCAGGCGGTTGAAGAAAACAGGCTTCAGGCTTCAGGCTACAGGCTCGGGCTTCAGGCTTCGGGCTCCAGGCTCCAGGCTCTTGCGCGGCGCGAGCGTCGGCGCCGAGCGGCGGCGTCCGGCGCGCGCACGTCGTCGCGGGTACGCCGAGCCGACGAGCCGTGACTGCAGCGTGCGCCGCATGATCACGGCCGCGACGGTCTTCATCCAGCCGCGGACCTGTGGGGCACACGAACTTCTTCAACAGCCTGCTAGTACGACTTTGTCAGATCAGCATCTAAAACAGTCGTACTAGGCTAGCTCCGGCAATCGTTGCCCAAGCTAAAGCTTGGGCCTACGACAGCGTGAACGCTTGCACCCGTCGCACGCTCGCACCTGTCGCACCCGCACCGTCGCACCTGTCGCACCCGCCGCACCCACGTCCCCGTCCGAGCCCATGTAAACTGACAGCGTGCGCCACGAGCTGCCGAAGGCCTTGCGCGACGACGTGCGGTTGCTGGGAGAGTTGCTGGGCGAGACATTGCGGCGCCAGGAGGGACAGGCGACGTACGACACGGTCGAGCGCGTGCGTGCGCTGTCGAAGAAGGCGCGCGGCGGCAGCGACGCCGATTTCGCGCGCCTGACCAAAATCCTGGAGCAGATGGCGGTCGACGAAGCATTGCCGGTCGCGCGTGCGTTCTCACACTTTCTGAACCTGGCGAATATCGCCGAGCAGCATCATCGCATCCGTCGCCGCCGCGCTTACCAGAACGACCCCGCAGCGCCGCCGCAGATTGGATCGTGCGACGAGACGTTCGGGCGGCTGATCAGGGCGGGGATCTCGCCCGACCGACTCTACGACGCCGTGTCGCGGCTGCGCGTCGAGCTGGTGTTCACCGCTCACCCGACCGAAGTCACGCGTCGAACGATGATGCAGAAGTTCGGGCGCATCGCCGATCTGCTCGCCGCCCGCGATCGCGCCGATCTCACGCCGCCCGAGCGCGAAGAGCTGGTCGAAGCGCTTCGCCTCGAAATCGCCGCCGCCTGGGAGACCAGTGAAATCCGGCCGAGGCGTCCATCGCCCGTGGACGAGGCGCGATCGGGGCTCGCGGTCTTCGAGCAGGCCCTCTGGGAGGCGGTGCCGCGGTTCCTGCGATCGCTCAACGCGGCGCTGGTAAAACATACCGGCCGCGGCCTGCCGCCGGATCGATCGCCGCTCTGCTTCGGATCGTGGATTGGCGGCGATCGCGACGGCAATCCGGCGGTCACGGCGAAGGTGACGGCAACGGTCGTGCTCCTGGCGCGCTGGCAGGCGGCAAGCCTCTACCTGCGGGAAGTGGATGCCCTGCGGCTGGAGCTCTCGATGAGCGACGGCAGTCCGGAACTGATGGAGCGCACCAATGGCGCCGCCGAGCCGTATCGTGCGCTGCTGCGCGCCCCTCGCGAGCGGCTGGCGGCGACCCTGCGCGCCATCGAGGATCGGCTCGATCGTGACGATGTCCTCGATCCGTTCCCGTTCATCAGCGCCGCGGAATTGGCGGAGCCGCTCGCATTGTGCCGGCGATCGCTGGAACAGACCGGCAACGGCCTGCTCGCGCGCGGCGGCCTCCTCGATCTGCAACGCCGGCTCGCGGCCTTCGGGGTGACGCTCGTCCGCCTGGACCTGCGCCAGGACGCATCGCGGCACACGGAAGCGCTGTCCGCCATCACCACGCACCTCCGCCTGGGCAACTACGCGGAGTGGACCGAAGAGGCACGTGAACGCTTTCTGCTGCAGGAGCTGGAGAGCCGCCGCCCGCTGGTGCCGCCGGACCTCGAAGCCACGCCCGAGGTCCGCGAAGTGTTCGAAACCTTTCGGGTCGCGGCGCTGCTTCCTCAGGAGTCGGTCGGCGCCTACGTCATCTCGATGACGATGCGGCCCTCGGACGTCTTGGCGGTCGAGCTCCTGCAGAAGGAGGCACGCGTCGCAGCACCCCAGCGCGTCGTGCCCCTGTTCGAGACCATGCGTGCACTCGAGGATGCCGGCACCATCGTGGCGGACCTCCTGAATATTCCCTGGTACCGGCAGCGGTGTGGCGGACGTCAGGAAGTCATGGTCGGCTACTCGGATTCAGCGAAGGATGGCGGCCGTCTGGCTGCGAGCTGGCAGCTGTACAAAGCGCAGGAAGCGGTCGTGGCCGCGTGTCGTGCCGCCGGTGTCGAGCTGACGCTGTTTCACGGACGCGGCGGCAGCGTCGGCCGCGGCGGCGGGCCGACGTACCTGGCGATCCAGTCCCAGCCTCCCGGCTCGGTTGACGGGCGGCTTCGCGTCACCGAGCAGGGCGAGATGATTCAGGCGAAGTTTGGATTGCCTGGCCTCGCCCTGCGGACGCTCGAGCTGTACACGACCGCCACACTCGACGCGACGCTGGCGCCGCCAGCACCTCCGGAGCCGGCGTGGCGTGACCGCATGGATACGCTCGCCGCGGCAGCACGCGACGCCTATCGGGCAATGGTCTACGCCACGCCGCACTTCATCGAGTACTTCCGCACCGCGACGCCCGAAATGGAGCTGGAGGACCTGACGATCGCCAGCCGGCCGGCCCGCCGGAAATCGGGCGGCGGGGTCGAAACGCTGCGCGCCATCCCATGGGTGTTCGCGTGGACGCAGACGCGATTGATGCTGCCCTCATGGCTCGGCGTCGGAGAAGCGCTGACGGATGCGCTGGACAATGGCGGCAGCGACGAGCTCCACGCGATGTACCGCGCGTGGCCGTTCTTCCGCTCGACGCTCGACCTCATCGAAATGGTGCTGGCGAAGGCGGACGGCGGCATCGCCGCCCATTACGAAGACGTGCTCGTGCCTGACGACCTGCACGAGCTCGGACAGGACCTGCGCGACCGGCTGCCCAAAACGTCAGCGGCCGTGCTCGCGGTGGCCGGGCGTCGTGAGCTGCTCGACGACAACCCGGTGCTCCGCCGATCGATCGACGTCCGCAACCCGTACGTCGATCCGATCAACCTGGTGCAGGTCGAGCTGCTCCATCGGCTGCGTGAGGCAGCCGGCGGCGACGAGCGCCTGCGCAATGCCTTCCTCGTGACCGTCAACGGCGTGGCCGCCGGAATGCGGAACACGGGTTAGCACGGGTCGGATCGGGTCGGATCGGGTTGATCGGGTTGATCGGGTTGATCGGGTTGATCAGGTTGGTCGGGTTGGTCGTGTTACAGTCACCGGCCGATGCGAATCGTGCCGACTGCTGCCCTCATCGTTGCCGCCGGAGTCTCGCTGGCCGCACAGGATTACTTTGCACCCGTGAACAATCCGACAGTGGAACTGCTCTGGCCAAACGGCGCGCCTGGGGCGCTCGGATCCGAGGACGCGGACAAGCCGACGATCACGATCTATCTGCCCAGCGAAGCGCAGGCCACGGGGATGGGCATCGTCGTCTATCCGGGCGGCGGCTACCACCATCTGGCGATGGACCATGAAGGTCATCAGATGGCGCGCTGGCTGACCTCGCGCGGCATCGCCGCGTTCATCGCGCAATACCGGCTCGGACCCAGGTATCACCATCCGATCATGTTGCAGGATGCGCTTCACGCGATTCGCCTGGTGCGTTCGCGCGCGGCGGAGTTCCGGATTCGGCCCGACCGGATTGGCGTGTTGGGATTCTCCGCCGGCGGTCACCTCGCGTCGTCAACGGCCACGATGTTCGACAGACCGGAAGGACGTGCCGCTGACGGCCTCGACAGCGTGAATTCGCGTCCCGACTTTGCCGTCCTCGCCTATCCCGTGATCACGATGGGCCAGGCGTCCACCAACAAAGGGTCGCAGGAGAATCTGCTCGGCGATCATCCGTCCAGAGAATTACTCGACGCGTGGTCGACCGAGAAACAGGTCACTTCGAAGACGCCGCCGACGTTCCTGTTTCACACCGACGCGGACGAGGGCGTGCCCGCGGAAAACAGCGTCTTGTTCTATCTGGCGCTGCGCAAGGCTGGTGTGCCGGCGGAGCTTCACGTCTATCGCAACGGCGAACATGGCGTCGGTCTGGCGCCTGGCGACGCCGTCCTCTCCACGTGGACCGACCGGCTGCTCGCCTGGCTGCACGGGCTCCCCTAGCGGGTCGGATCGGGTCTTATCAGGTCTGAGCGGGTCTGATCGGGTCTGATCGGATGTCGCGCGTGTCATCTCGGCGATGTCAGAATGAAGGGATGGAACCCGCGGACGGCGTCGATTTCGCCCCGATCATCGACAAGCTCGGGCTCACGCAGGCGCGGCGCCACATCTTTCTCTGCTGCGACCAGGCCAAGCCGAAATGCTGCGATCGGGAGCGGTCGATCGTGGCCTGGGACTACTTGAAACGGAGGCTCATCGAATTGGGGCTGGCCGACCACGGCGTCCTGCGCACCAAGGCCAACTGCTTCCGCGTCTGCCAAAACGGCCCAATCGCCGTCGTCTATCCAGAGGGCGCGTGGTATCACGACTGCGATCCGCCGGTTCTTGAGCGGATCATCAACGAGCACCTCATCGGCGGCCGCATTGTCGAGGACTTCCTGATTACGGAAGCGCCACTGGCGGTTAGCGGATCTGATCCGACCTGATCCGACCCGATCGAACCCGATCCGCCCCGGGTAATGGCGCATCCGGCCCTGACGTGCGTCTTGCGCTACGATTCCGGCATGCGCAGGCAATGGATACCGCTCGTAGTGGCCGGGCTGCTCGCGGTGAGCGTTCCCGCCGGAAGCGAGGACACACACACGTCGGACGTCGCGTGGAACATTCGGCGCGAGGCGCAGGAACGCTCGCAGATCCTGTCGACGCTTCACCTCCTGACCGATGTGTATGGACCGCGCCTGACCGGTTCTCCGAATCTCACACAAGCCGGAGAATGGGCGATCGCGCAGATGACGTCGTGGGGACTCACCAACGCGAAGCTGGAGCCGTGGAACTTCGGACATCCCGGGTGGCTCAACGAGCGCTTTACCGCGCATCTCGTGTCGCCGGTGAAGGATGCACTCGTCGGCGAGGTCCTGGCGTGGACGCCGTCAACGAACGGCGTCGTGCGCGCGGCTGCATTTCAACTGGTTCCACCTGATCGCCCTACCGCCGACTCACTCGCCGCCTATCTCGACACCGTTGGCGACAAGGTCAAGGGGCACGCGGTGCTCGTCGGCAGGCCGCAGAAGGTCGCGGTCATCTTCAATCCAGCAGCCAGGCGCCTGGACGAGGACGAGGCCCGCGACCGGTTCGATGCGGTCAACCCGACGCCGTCGCCGTTTGCCAATCAGCGCGCGCAGACGCCCGAAGGCGGCCGGCTCACCACCAACCAGATCAACGAACAAATCGATCGGTTCCTGGTCGCGCAGGGCGCCGCGCTGCGACTGAACGACGCCGGCCGCGCCCTCGGCCAGATTCGCGCCTTCAACAACCGCACCTTCGACGTGGCCAAGGCCGTGCCGACGATCGTGCTGCGCAACGAGGACTTCGGACGAATCTCCCGGCTGGTCGCCGACGGTCGAACCGTGGAAATCGAGGCGGAGATCGTCAATCGTTCGTATCCCGAGGGCGCGACCGCGTTCAACACGATCGGCGAGATCCCTGGAACCGATAAGGCCGACGAGGTCGTAATGCTGGGGGCGCACCTCGATTCCTGGCACGCGGCCACCGGCGCCACGGACAATGCGATTGGGTGTGCGGTGATCCTCGAGGCCGCCCGGATCCTGAAAGCCGTCGGCGTCACACCACGCCGTACGATTCGTGTCGCCCTCTGGAGCGGCGAGGAGCAGGGGCTGCTGGGATCGAAGGCATACGTCGCCGAACACTTCGGACGCTTCGAATCGCCGAAGCCCGAGTACGAGAAGTTCGCCGGATACGTCAACATCGACAGCGGGACTGGCCGCGTACGCGGCTTGACCGTGTTCGGACCGCCCGAGGCAGCAGCCGCGGTTCGGGAGGCGGTCACTCCGCTGGCCGATCTCGGCGTCGCCGGCGCGATTACCACGAACAGCCGGCGGACCGGCGGCACCGACAGCACGTCCTTCAACGCGGCCGGGCTGCCCGGCATCGGCACGACGCTCGATCCGATCGAGTATCAGAGCGCTACGTGGCACACCAACCTCGACACCTATGAACGTATCGTCGAGGAGGACGTCAAGAAGTCCGCAATCGTGATCGCGACGATCGTGTATGCGCTGGCCATGCGCGATGAAGCGCTGCCGCGGTTTACGAAGGAGGCGATGCCCAAGCCCGACACGCCACCGGAATCGCCCGACACCAAGCCCGCCACGCCGGCAACGCCGAAGCCGACCACGGCGGCCAGATGAGGCGTTAGCGTGCGAACAGGCGTTTCAGGCGCGCGACTTCATTGCGGACGCTGGTGAGATCGTTGAGCGCCTCTTCCGCCGCGGTGATCGTCCGCGCCAGATCGTCGCGCGATGGCGTCCCGCCGCGTTTCACTTCCGCTGCCAGATCGCGAGTGGTCTCAGCACACGCGCGGCAGATGGCGATCGTCTTCTCGTGCGCGAGGACGATCTGCAGCACTTGTTGACGCTCGTCGGCGGTCATGGCTCTAATGTACCAGTGTGGAGGCGGGGCTTGAGCCCCGCGAGATCGATGACACAGTTGCCCTGTCTCTGGTGTGCTCTCATCGTGGCCTGGCTCGGACCCGCCGCGCTCGCCGACGCGCCTCAAAACACGCTCACCGCCGCAGAGCGCACTGAGGGATGGCGGCTGCTGTTTGACGGTAGTTCGCTCGCGGGATGGCGCGGCTACAAGAAACAAGATGCCACCGGCACGCGCTGGGCGGTGAAAGACGGCTCGCTGTGCGTGCCGCATGCAGACGGGTCGGATACGCTCGGACAGCGCGACATCATCTCGAGCGATACCTTCGACGCGTTCGATCTCCGCTTCGAGTGGAGGGTCGGCCCGGGCAGCAACAGCGGGTTGAAGTACTTCGTCACCGAGAATTCGGATGCCGCAATCGGCCATGAATACCAGATCATCGACGATGCGCGGCACGAGGACGCCAAGGTCCCGGGAGGCGAGCGGCAGACGGCCTCTTTCTACGACGTCAAGGCGGCGACGTCACATCCGACGAAGCCGATCGGCGAGTGGAACCGCTCGCGGGTCGTCGTCACCGGCAACCACGTCGAGCACTGGCTGAACGACGTCAAGGTGCTCGAGTACGAGCAGGGCAGCCCTGCCATCCTCGCCGCCGTCGAAGACAGCAAGTTCAAAGGCATGACCGGATTCGGCACGCGGGTGAACGGCCACATCCTGCTGCAGGATCATGGCGAGGAGGTCTGTTTTCGGAACGTCAAAATAAAGACTGGCCAGTAGGCAGAACTCGAGAACGGCGTGATCCACCTATTGCTGTCGAAGCGGCGGCATTGGGATGGGCACGGCATGGGCTGTGGCGCCGGCGCCGACGCCACCCTGGCACGTATTGGGTGGCGTCGTGCACACCGTCCTCGTCCCCTCGCACTCGGCGGCCCAGAACATGAACCCGAGCATACCGTTCGTGACGCCCGGTCCCGACGGGTTCGGCGCGACGGTCTTCACGTATGTGCCCGTGGATTTCTGCAACGAGGTGTTGTAGTTCGTACACTCGACGATCGCCTTGCTCCCAACGAGCCAGAGGCTGCCGGAAAACTTTGCGGGCGCCAGCGGCAGAACCGGCGGGTCGTATTGAGGCTTACCGTCGACGTGTTCCTGCCAGTTCGCCTGGGCGTCGGCGGCGCTGCGTGGCTGGCGGGCAGTGACCATCGCGTTCGCGTAGTCGAGCACCGGCGTCCGGGGATCGAGCCAATCGCGGGTCGCCTTCGCAGTGATCCCAATCAACCAGCGATCGCCGGCGGCCAGATCGATGGTGAGTCGAGCGGCCGGGTTTGCTCCGCTCGGATCGTAGGAATGCCGCGATCGATAGGCGTCGATGAAGGATTGCAGGCCGGACAGGTTCGGGCTTCTGTTTTCCTCGTAGTCGATCTCGATGCCGACGCCCAGTTGCGCCGCCACGGCTGCCGCGTTGAGACCGAGTTGGACGGGATCGGCGGCGAGCGCCTGATTCCAGGCGCTAACGTAGGTGATCCCCCCGATGGACAACATCACTCGCACGTTGCGGCTCTTGAAGTAATTCACGATGTCCGGCGTGATGCCGCGCGGGACACCATTCAACGTCTGGGAGTCGGTCGTCTGCTGGAGAAGGCGAAGCGGGTGGACGAAGCTGAGCACCACGAGGTTTACCGAGGGGCGTCCGTCGCCGCGATCGATGAGCCAGTGGTTCTTCGCATCGAACTCCGCGACGCTTCGCACGGTGCTCCAGGTGCAGAAGTCGCTGCCGCAATGCCAGGCACCGTACACTTGCACCGGCGAAGCAACTTGCGCGGAGGCCGGGGCGCCGGCCAGTAGGGCAGCGGCAACGAAAGCAGTGCAAACGATCGGGTGTCGCATGGGCGTCCTCCGCGAGTCATTGTGAACGACTCAGGCCTGTCTCCACTGAAAATTCTCCAGGATCGACCCGCCGATGAACTCGCGCAGGATCGAGTTGTCGGGCACGACGTCGGAGGGCGCGGGCCGGAACCACTGCAGGAACGACAGCAGACGGCTCGCCTCCCGATACTGCGGCGTGTCGTGCCGCACCTGCAGCAGCAGCGGCTCGGCCAGCGGACGCAAGACCGACAACTCGTGCGCGAGCGAGGAGTTGAAGAACGCGTCGCTGTTCTCGGTGAACGGGAAGATGTGCAGCCGCTCCCCCCGCTGGACCGAGTCCCAACGCTGGAGCGTGTCGGCGGCTGAATAGCCGCGCGTGGCCGCATCCCGCACGATACGGCGCGCGAGACGCGTGTCGGAAATGCTCACGCGATTGTGCCGATCGAGATTCAGCTGCGTGATTGCAGACACGTAGATGCGATACACGGCCTCGGGAGGCAGGTTCGGCACGAGACGTGGATTCAGGCCGTGGATTCCTTCGATGATGACGACGTCGTTGACGCCGAGGGCGACCGTGGGGCCGCTGCCGCGAGTGCCGGTGTGAAACGAGTAGCGCGGCAACGCGACCGTCTGTCCGGTGATCAGGGCGAGCAGGTGCTCGTTGATGAGCGGGACGTCCAACGCATGGAGCGACTCGAAATCGAGCTCACCGCTCTCGTCGCGCGGCGTCTTCTCGCGATCCATGAAGTAGTCGTCCAGCGCGACCGCGAAAGGCCGACGTCCGTTCACCAGCAGCTGCACCGCGAGCCGCTTGGCAAACGTCGTCTTGCCGGACGATGACGGGCCGGCGATCATGACAACGCGAACCGATTCGCGGCGGGCAATATCCGCGGCGATGTGCGCGATGCGCGCTTCGTGCAGCGCCTCGGCGACGAGCGAGACTTCCGGCAGCCGTCCTTCGGCGATCGCATCGTTCAACGTTCCGGTGCTGCGAATCCCAAGCCGGTCCAGCCATTCCCCCGCCTCCGAGAAGGCCGCGAAGAGTCTGGGATACGGCTCGAACGGCGTCAGCTCGGTCGGGCTCGCCTGATGGGGATACTGCAGGAAAAAGCCGGGACCGATCGGGTGCAGCGCAAAGCGCCGTAAACGGCCGGTGGCCGGCAGCATGAAGCCCTGGAAGTAGTCGGCGCGGGCGCGAAGCTGATAGAGCGCGATCGTCTCCCGTTCGCGATGCGCCAGGAGGCGCGCCTTGTCGGTTTCGTGACGCTGCTCGAAAAGGGCGATCGCCTCGGCGCGCGTGACGATCGTTCTCCTGATCGGATCGTCGGCGTCCACGATCTCATGCATCCGCCTGTCGATCGCGGCGAGCTCCGCGGTGGTGAACGGCTGCCGACCGCGCACCCGGCAGTAGTACGCACCGAGTGTCGGCGCGGAGTGCTCGATGAACACGCTCGCCTCGGGAAAGAGCTCGGCGGCCGCAGTGATCAGCAGCAGCGCGAGTGACCGCCGGTAGATCCGCGTACCGTCGCTGTCGGTCAGCGTGACCGGCGCCACGTCGCTGTCCGCGGTCAGTGGCGTCTGCAGCTCGCGGAGGCGTCCGCCGATGAACGCGGCCACCGCCCAGCCGCGGTGCCCATCGTGAGCGGCCGCCTCGAGCACCTCGCCCACGGCCGTCCCCGGCGTCGCTTCGAAGATGCGGCCGTCAGGCAGGCGGGCCTGCACTGTCGACCGAGGTTGAGAAAGGCGGACGGGCATCGGGAGAAATGGTATTGCGAAGTTACTCGGGTTACCCAGGTTCCTCAGGTTACCCGGGTTGGCGGAGGTTGATCGCCTTAACCCGGGCCACGTGGGCAACCCGGGCAACCGCTGTAACGAAATGGCGTTTGACAAGGCTGCTGGCGAGATATTATCCTTTAATCCGGATTTACGGATACATGTCTGGCCCGGCCATTCTCGACGATCTCTCCGCCCTCTCCGACCTGACGCGGGACCGGCTGCTCCTCCTGGTCGAGTCGCACGAGCTGACGGTGTCGGAGCTCTGCAGTGTGCTGCAGTTGCCGCAGTCCACGGTCAGCCGGCATCTGAAGGCGCTGGTGGGCAGCGGCTGGCTGACGTCGCGCGCCGAGGGGACGAGCCGGTGGTACGCGATGGCGCCGGACACCCGGCAGGGCACCGCGCGGCGGCTGTGGCTGCTGGTCCGCGAACAGCTGGCGCAGAGCCGGGCGGCAGAGCAGGATCACCGCCGGCTGCAAAGCGTGCTCACGGCGCGGCGGTCGCAGTCGCAGGAATTCTTCTCGTCGGCGGCCGGTCAGTGGGACCGGATGCGCGAGGAGCTCTTCGGACGCGACATGCACTTGCGCGCGGCGCTCGGACTGCTCGATCCTGCGTGGGTCGTCGGCGATCTCGGCTGTGGCACCGGTTCGATGTCGGCGGCCATCGCGCCGTTTGTGGGACGCGTCATCGCCGTGGACAACTCGGCGGCGATGTTGTCGGCCGCGAAGCGCCGCCTGTCCTCGTGCGACAACGTCGAGTTGCGGCGGGGCGATCTCGAGCAGCTGCCGATCGCAGATGCGACGCTCGATGCGGCGATGCTGACACTGGTGCTGCCGTATCTGCCGGCGCCGCTCGACGTCCTCCGCGATGTCGCGCGCGTGATCAAGTCGGGAGGACGGCTGCTCGTGACCGATCTGCTGCCCCACGACCGCGAACAATTCCGCCAGCAGCTGGGGCATGTCTGGCTGGGATTCGGCGAGACGCAGGTGCGCGCATGGCTCGAGGACGCAGGCTTCGGCAGCGTGCGCCTTCACGCCGTGCCCTCGGCGCCGGAAGCAAAAGGCCCGGGCTTGTTCGTCGCAACGGCAACCCGTGGGTGAGGAACAGTGGTACGCAGGTGGAACAACTACGGGAGGGCCCACTGAGGTGCGGCCCTCTCAGGTCAGTCAGTGAACGTTTTCAGGAGAAACACCCGATGAGTCCAACAGCGGAAAAAGTGCAGCACTCGTTCGACGCCGCGCGCGCGGCCGGCCGCGAGCCGTTCAAGGTGAAGGATCTGTCTCTCGCCGAGTTCGGCCGCAAGGAAATCAGACTTGCCGAGCAGGAGATGCCCGGCCTCATGGCGCTGCGCCGCGAGTTCGCCGGCAAAGCGCCGCTGAAGGGCGCCCGCATCATGGGCAGCCTGCACATGACCATTCAGACGGCGGTGCTCATCGAGACGCTGACCGAGCTCGGCGCCGACGTCCGCTGGGTGTCCTGCAACATTTTCTCGACGCAGGATCACGCGGCCGCCGCCGTAGTCGTCGGCCGTCCCGAGACCAAGGGAACGGTCGCCAATCCGCAGGGCACGCCGGTGTTCGCATGGAAGGGCGAAACGCTCGATGAATACTGGTGGTGCACCAAAGAGGCTCTGGTGTGGCCCGACGGCAGCGGTCCGACGCTGATCGTGGACGACGGCGGCGACGCGACGCTGTTCGTGCACAAGGCGCTCGAGTTCGAGCAGGCCGGGTCGGTGCCGGCATTCGATCCCGAGCGCGAGCCCGAGGAGTGGGGTGTCATCCTCGACACGCTGCGCCACGAGCTGAAGGCGCGCCCGGGCGTGTGGTCAGCGGTGGCGCGCGGCATTCGCGGCGTCAGCGAGGAGACAACGACGGGCGTGCACCGCCTCTACGACATGGCGAAGAACGGCACGCTCCTCTTCCCCGCCATCAACGTCAACGACTCCGTGACGAAGAGCAAGTTCGACAACATCTACGGCTGCCGGCACTCGCTGCCCGACGGTCTGGCGCGTGCCACCGACGTCATGCTCGGCGGCAAGGTCGCCGTCGTCATGGGCTTCGGCGAGGTCGGCAAGGGCTGCGCGCAGGCGCTGCGCGGGCAGGGCTGCCGCGTCGTCATCACCGAAATCGATCCGATCTGCGCATTGCAGGCGGCGATGGAGGGCTACGAGGTCAACACGATCGAGAACGTCGTCTCGAAGGCCGACATCTTCATCTCGGCGACCGGAAACAAGAACATCATCACGGTCGACCACATGGCGAAGATGAAGGACAAGGCGATCGTCGGCAACATCGGCCACTTCGACAACGAGATCGACATGGCCGGCCTGAAGAAGGTGAAGGGCATGGAGCGGATCAACATCAAGCCGCAGTACGACGAGTGGCGCTTCCCGGATGGCCACTCCGTGATGGTGCTCGCGGAGGGCCGCCTCCTGAACCTCGGATGCGCCACCGGCCATCCGAGCTTCGTGATGTCCGCGTCGTTCACCAACCAGGTCATCGCGCAGCTTGAACTGCACCAGGAAACGGGCAAGTACGAGAAGCGCGTCTACATGCTGCCGAAGCACCTCGACGAGCGTGTCGCGCGTCTGCACCTCGACCATCTGGGCGTCCAGCTCACGGAGCTGACAAAGGACCAGGCCGACTACATCGGCGTGCCGGTCGAGGGCCCCTACAAGCCGGAACACTATCGGGTACTAGCCGGTTCGCTTCGACCGGTCCAATCCCATGACCCGGGTAACCGGGACACCTCGGGTAACTCGGGCAACTGCAGTTTCCCGGGTTGCCCAGGTTTCCCGGGTTACCCGGGTTGGACCTTTTGTCCCCAGCATTCGTCTGCTATTTGCATATCGATTCCGCGGAGGCGTCTGCCTGATGCGTAGATTGTTCAGAAAAGAGACCGTCGTTGTCGTTCTGTCCCTGATGATGTGGATCGTCTCGAGTGAGCCGGCACACGCGCAGGGCCCAGGTGTTCGCGCCGGCGTGAGTGTGGATCCGGATCAGTTCTATTTCGGCGGGCATTATGAAACCGGAGAGCTGATCGATCGGCTCCGCTTCAGACCGAATCTCGAAGTGGGAGTGGGAGACGACGTCACCACCGTCGCCGCGAACATCGAAGTGATTTACAAGATTCCGGTGAAGAATCGAAGAGGGACGTCCTTCTATTTCGGTGGTGGGCCGGCGATCAACTGGTACGACACCGATAACGATACCGATGCCGAGGCGGGGTTCAACCTGCTCGGCGGCATCGAGTTCAACGAGCGGTTTTTCTTCGAAGTGAAGGGTGGCCTCGCCGACTCGCCGGATTTGAAGATCGGGATCGGCTACACGTTCAGACGCTGACCGGACAACATCGCCAACCTGCGCAACCCGGGTAACTCGGGCAACCAGGGCAACCAGGGCAACTTGCAGTTACTCAGGTTGCCCGGGTTGCCCGAGTTACCCGGGTTGGTGTTGGCGTCTCGGTCGCGGACGCGGCGGGCCGGGGCGAGGCCCTCTCGCGCCCGGCTGACCCGGGCCCGAGCTGCTGGGACGCCGGTTGCCGTAAAACCGCTGGCACGCGCGCTGGAATCGAGCCGCGAGCGGCGCGACGTCAGCATCGGGCACGAAGCCAACCTGTCGCCACGCGTCCTGCGCGGCCCGCACCTCGTACTCGCTCGTCTTCCATCGCGTCTCTTCGTCCACACGGCCGCCAATCGTATTGGCCGCAAGCGCTTCGCGCAGCTGATGCGCGAGGAGCTCCGCCGGGGACTCCCCGTGCGACGCTGGGGCTTCCTTGCCCGCGAGCCGCTCGACGCGTTCGCAGAGGGCCTCGAACTGTTTGCGATTGGCCTGGATGTCGAGCTCGGTGTGGCGGAACGTGTCGGGTGCGCCCCCGGCGATCGTCCCCAACGCGCGTTCGTAGCGGTCGGTGAGCGCTCGGGCCGTGTCCCGGGGCACTGAGCCGGCCTGGTGCCATCCGGTACGAAGGCTGCGCACCCGTTCAAGGAGGCCGTCGCGGCCCTTCAGCCCGTCGCCTTCCGCGGCGAGGCTCTCGAGCTCGGTGACGATCGACTCGCGACGACCCACACGATCGGCCAGCGCCTGCGCATCGCGGTTGCGATACCGATCGAAGACCTTGTCGGCAGCGGCGCGGAATCGCTGCCATACTTGCTCCGACTTCGACTTCTTGACTGGTCCGACCGTCCGCCACTCGGCCTGCAACGTTTTCAGCTCCGCGAAGGCAGCCTCCGCGTCCTCGGCTTCGCCCAGCGCCTCGGCCCGCGCGATCAGCGCTTCCTTCTTCGTCAGGTTGTCGGCCCACTGATCTTTGCGCTGCTTCAGGTCCTCCTGGCGCCGCGTGAAGAAGTTGTTGCAGGCGGCCCTGAAGCGCTCCCACACCGCCTGTTCTTCGCGACGGGGTGCCGGGCCGACTGTCTTCCACTCGGCCTGCAGGGCCTTCAGCGCGTCAGCCGTGTGAATCCAGTCGGTGGACGTCGAGAGCCCTTCCGCCTTCTCGCAGAGAGCGACCTTGCGGGCAAGGTGATCCGCCTGTTCGGCTGATTGCTGCGCGCGAACTGGCTCGAAGCGCGTGCGGATCACGTCGGCGGCGGCCCTGAAGCGGTTCCAGAGCGACTCCGCGCGGTCGCGCGGGGCGGCGGCAACCGTCTTCCACTCGGCGGTGAGATCCCGCATCCGCTTGAACGCGGCGCTCGGATCCGCTTCGTTGGCGAGGGCTTCCATTTCGCCGATCAGGCGCTCCTGAACGGTGGCGTTCGCCCAGCGCTGCCAGTCGTCGGCCTCGCGCAACGCCTGCGCCTTCGGCTGCAGCTCGGTCCGCGCTGCCTGCAGACGCCCCAGCAGTTCGTCCCGCGCGGGCTCCGCCGGGAGCGCTTCGAGCGCCGTTTCAGCGGAGATCGCTTCGGTGATTGCGCGCTCGAGCGATTTCAGCGTCGGCGACTCGGCTTTCTGCAGATCGGCCATCCGCTGGATCGCCTGCTGGGCGCGCCGACGATGCTCGTCCGATTCGGCCGCTCGTTGATCGCGCCACTGCTGCTCGCGTTCGGCGAGCGCCGCCTCCGCCGTACGCCCTCGGGTCACCGCGTCCGATGCTGACGGCTCCTGTTCCAGACCGGCGACGCCTGCCGCCCAGTCCTGCTGCAGCCGCCGCGATCGCTGCCGCAGCTCGCGCGCGGCCGGATACCGCTCGTCGGCGATCACGGCTTCGAGCGCGGTGGCAAGATCGGACAGGCGCTTGACGCGTTCGCCGATCGCTGCCTGATCGCGCTCCTGCCGCTCACGCTTCCGCACTGCGGCGTCGTAGCGCGCGGCAAGGTCCCGCGCCCGCGGATCGTCCACGGGCGGCAACGCCTGCCAAGCCGAGGCGACCGCGGCCTGTTCGTCTGCCGCATCGGCGCTCAACGATTCCAGTCGCTCGACGAGCGCCTTGCGCTCGCCCAGCGCCCGCTCCAGGGCTTCCTGCTTGCGCGCCTCGGCGGCACGTTCGGCTTCTGCCCGCTCCAGCGCTTCATGTGTGCTTGCCACGGCTGCCTCGAAACGCTGCCCGACTCCGGCGTCGACTTCTGCTGCCTCCTCGCCCCATCGCGTGATCAACTGCGAGAGTCGATCGGCGGCGTCGGGCGCCGCGGCGTGGGATGCGAGTTGTTCCACTTCACGAATCAGGTCGAGCCACCCGCGGCGGCGCGCCTCGCGCGCGGCGACCCGCGCCTTTTCCCGAGCGGCCTCGGCCGCGTCGGCTTCCTCCAGTGCCCGCAGCAGCGAGCGGGCACGCCGGGCCGCCGCTGGGTTGGCGCCGCGCGTCGCGACGGATTTCAGCATCGCACGATCGGTCGAGAGGCGCTCGAGCGCGCCAACCGAAACGTCGCGGAAGCTGCTGCGCAACGCCGTCGCCTGGAGCTCCGCCGCATCGGTGAGTGCGGTGAGTGCTTCCAGCCGGATCACGGGAAGTTCGGCGCGACGCGCGACAGATCCCAGCGCCTTCTGGTCTGCCCGAAGACCGGCCAGCGCAGCGCGGCTCACGGCTTCGCGCTTCGCCGTCTTGGCCACGAGCAGTAGATGCTTCTGCGCGGATGCCGCCGGCAGGAACGCCAACGCTTCGACGGCCGCCCGGCTCGCCGGTTCGTCCGCTTCGTAGGCGCCGAGCGCAATATCGAGGAGCACGCCCGCCGCTTCGTCGCGCACGGTCTCGTCGCCATCGGACCGCACCGCATCGGCGAGGACCGCGACAGTTCCGAGCTTGCTGACCGCCACACGTCGCACACGCGGATCGTCGTCACCGCGCGCGATGGATGCGAGCAACTCCTGCTCGTCTTCCGGAATCTCTTGAACGCCGGCCGCCCGCACCGTCGGATCGGCCGACTTCCACTTCGGTTGTGTTTTGAAACGATTGAGAATACCCATCGCCTCTGCCGTTTCGGGGTGGCCTGGAGGGTGTCGGGATCGACAAGTCTACAGGACACGCAACCCTCGCGGCTACCCTTGAATCGTCCGAAACAATCGAAAGACGCCGCCCATCACGCTGGTATCGCGGCGCGACGTTTGCAGGCCCCGGGCCAGGTACTCGACCGTGCTCAAGTCTCGATTGCTCCGTTTCGTCGTGCCGATCGGACTGCTGCTCTCTCTCACTGCCTGCTCGAAGCACGATGACGACGGCGGTTCGGGCCCAGGCACACCGCCCAGTCCCCCGGCGCCCAGCGCTCCGGTTGTTTACACGGCGCTCGGGGCCAGCGACGCAATGGGCATCGGCGGCTCGGTACCGTGCCTGCCCTTCACCGATTGTCCCGGCGGCACCGGTTACGTCCCGCGTGTCGCGCGGCAGCTCGAAGCAGACGGGCATGCGACGACACTGCGGAACTTTGGCATTCCGGGCGCCGTCCTGAGCCCGTCGATCCAGGATGTAGGAAATCAGGTCGGTCTCGGCATTGCGGCGAACCTGCTCGTGCAGGAGGCGCCCTTCGTCCCGCCCGACGCGACGCTGGTGACCATCCTCACGGGCGCCAACGATGCGAATACCGTGGGCACGGCGATCGATCGCGGCGCTGCTGGATCCACGGATCCGAACGCGTTCATCGATCAATATATCCAGACGTTCGCGACCGACTTCACGTCGCTGGTCCGGACGGTCCGCCAGCGCGCCCCCAACGCGCGCATCATCGTGCTCAACCTGCCGAATCTGTCGGGGCTGCCCTACATGACCGGACGCTCGCTGCGCGACCGTCGCTGGATTCAGCGGCTGTCGGTGGGCTTCACTACGGCGGGCGCCAACGTGCAGACACAGAACGGCGCGATCATTCTCGATTTCATGTGCGACGCGCGTTCGTACCAGGCGGGCAACTACGCGTCGGACGGCTTCCATCCGGATGATTCAGGCTACGCCTTCATCGCCAGCGTCATTCTGCAGGCCGTCAACGCGTCCTCGTGGCCCGCGCCTGCCGCGTCGTGTCCGCAGATGACGCTGGTCAACTAATTGGGGTCGGGATAAATTTCACTTTTTGCCACCCGGATTGCAATGACACGTTGGGTGGCAAAAAGTGAAATTTATCCCGACCCCAATTTTCGGCCTCAATTTGAGCTTCGCTTCGCGACCTTCAGTTCGCCGAGCTTGGCGGCGATGTCGGCCGCGGCCGTATCGGGTTTGACTTCCTTGTCGATCGCCGAGATCTTGCCGTCGGGCGCGATGTAGAACGTCCACCGGCTCGCGACCTGGTGTTCGTTGAGCACACCGTAGGCCGTCGCCGTCTCCTTCGATGGATCGCTCAGCACGGGGAAGTCGAGCTCCAGCGATTCCGCGAACTTCTTGTTCGTTTCGGCATCGTCGACGCTCGCGGCGAAGTACTTCACATCGTAGGCACGAATCGTCTCGCCGCTTTCCTTCAGCGATTTGCACTCCTTGGTGCAGCCGCCGGTGAACGCCTTCGGGAACCAGGCAACGACGACGGTCTTGCCCGCGAGATCGGACAGCTTGTACGTCTTGCCGTCGGTCCCCTGGAGACTGAAATCCGGCGCCTTGTCGCCCGGCTTGAGGTCGACAGCGGGACGCGACGACGCGGGCACCGCGAGCAGGAGCCCCAGCGCGCCGAACAGCATGAGTCGCTTCAGATCAGACACGCTCAAACCTCCTTCACCGTCAGGCGGACCTGAAGGTCCGCCCTACACATGACATTCCTTCGCCTGTAGGGCGGACCTCAGGTCCGCCAGGCATCCTTCGCCTGTAGGGCGGACCTTCAGGTCCGCCTGGCGACATCCGGAGATCAAGTCTAGCGCGTATCCTTGAGGGATGAGTGCCTCCACCGAGCCTGCGGTCCTGCGAATCGCCACCGCCGCTGACGTCCCGCTGATCCTGCATTTCATCCGGCTGCTCGCCCGCTACGAGAAGCTCGAGCATCATGTCGTTGCGACCGAGGAATCGATTCGCGAGTGCCTGTTCGGCCCGCGGCCGTACGCAGAGGTCGTGTTCGCAGAGCTCGACGGCAAAGCCGTGGGATTCGCCCTGTTCTTCCCGACGTTCTCGACGTTTGTCGGTCGTCCCGGGCTTTACCTCGAGGACCTCTATGTCGTCGAGGACATGCGTGGCAAAGGTGTCGGCCGGCAACTGCTGAGTCATCTTGCGCGGTTGACCGTCGAACGCGGCTGGGGCCGGCTCGATTGGGCGGTGCTCGACTGGAATGCACCGGCAATTGGGTTCTACTCGAAACTCGGCGCGCAAATGCTCACCGACTGGCGTATCTGCCGGCTGACGGGAGCGTCGCTCGAGGCGCTCGCCGCACGGTAGAAATCGAGAAGGCGAGAAAGTCAAAAACTACCCGGTCATTCGGTCCTGAGCGCGGTAAGCGGCTCGATGCGCGCGGCGCGGCGCGCGGGCAGATAACACGCGAGAAGCGCCACCAGCGTCAGGACGAGCGGACACGCGATGAACGTGACCGGATCGAATCGGTCGGTCCGGTAAAGCAGGGCGCTCATCACGCGGGTCAGCGCCAGCGCCGCGAGGAGCCCTAGGACCAACCCCACCGCGACCAGACGCATCCCCTGACGAACGACCAGGGCGAGCACGTCGAACACCTGCGCGCCGAGCGCGATGCGGACGCCGATCTCGCGGGTCCGCTGCGACACCGCAAAGGCGAGGATGCCGTACAGCCCGATCGCGGCGAGCAGTAACGCGCCCGCCGCAAACGCCGACAGCACGAGCGTGCTGAACCGCTGCGGCGCCAGCGCATCGTCGAGGCTTCGCCGCATCGTCGCGATGCGCGTGACGGGAAGCGCGGGATCGACGGCGCTCACGGCCCGCCGGACTGCAGATATCAGCGTCGACGCATCGGATCCTGATAGCAGGGCGATGCGCAGCTCGCGGCCGAACGGCGATCCCGCTGGCAGCCCATCGATCTCCGGCACCAGCAGCGCAAACGGCACGTAGACGTGCATCCTCGGATCGTCGCGAATCGCGCCATCTTTTACGTCTCCGGCCACGCCGATGATCGTCATCCAGGGCGCAGCCGATGCGTTGCCGCCCCATTTGATCCGTTTGCCGATCGCGTCCTGCCCCGGCCAGTAATGGCGGGCCAGCGATTCGCTGACGACGGCGACCTGGCGGAGCTGCGCGTCCTCGTCGGACGTGAACGATCTGCCCGCCTTCAGCGGAACGCCCAGCGCGCGGAAGTAGTCGCCAAAGGTCCACGTCACGATGACCGCCGGCGAGCCAGTGGACGTTGTCGCCTCGGCTGTCATCGCCCGCGACTCATTCGATTCGAGCGGCACGTCCGTGGAGATTGACGCCGCCCGCACGCCAGGCAATGCCTTCGCGCGCCCCACCATGTTCTGCGCGAACGAGAGGACCGTGCCTCCGCGAGGATAGGCTTCGCGCGGCAGGTCGACCGAGATCGCCAGGACCTGATTGGCGAGAAAACCGGTGTCCGTCGCCACGAGCTGGGTGAAGCTGCGCAACAGCAGGCCCGCGCCGACCAGCAGGACAACCGCCATCGTCACGGTGGCGGTGACGAGCATCTGCTGAACGCGCCGGCTGCGTGCGCCGCCGGCAGTGCGCGGGCCGCCTTCGTGAAGCGCGGACGACACGCGATTGTCCGAGGTGAGCAGCGGGACCAGGCCGAATGCGAGCGCGGTGAGCACGGCCACCGATACCGTGAACGTCAACACGCGATAGTCCAGCGTCACGGTGTCCAGACCTGGCAGGCTCGTTGCGATGACGGACGGCAATGTCCGCAGGACCACGATGGCGATCCCGACGCCAAGCACACCGCCGGCCACCGACAGCAGAGCGCTCTCGCACAACAGCAACTGCAGCAACCTGGCGCGTGGCGCGCCCAGCGCGAGGCGAACTGCGAGCTCTCGCTGGCGGCTCGCCGCCCGGCTCAGAATCAGGTTCGCGACATTGGCGCAGACGACGAGCAGGACCAGGGCAACGGCAGCAAAGAGGAGCAGAAGCGGCGTGCGAATCTGCCCGGCGATCTCGTCGCGCATCGGCGCCGCGGACATCGCGAGCTGCAGGCCATCCTTGAGCATCGGCGGATAGTTCTCGCGAATGCGCCGCGCCAGGAGGCCCAGCTCGCTTTGTGCCTGCTCCAGCGAGATGCCCGGCTTCAGTCGCGCCACCACGCTGTTGTTGAACATCATTCCCCGGGTCGTCTCCCCCTTCTCCACATCGCTGAACGCGATGGGAATCCAGGCCTGAGCGGGCGTGCCGTTGAAGAGCGGTCCGCGCTTGGGAAACTCGAACGACTCGGGCATGACGCCAATGACTTCGAACGGACGCCGATCGAGGCGTACCACCTCGCCGACGATGTCGGGCCGGCCACCGAGCAGGCGCTGCCAGAGGCCATAGCTGAGTACGACGACATCGTGGCCCGGCGCGTCGTCCGACGCCTTGAAAGTCCGGCCGATCGCGGCACTGATGCCGAGCACTGGAAAGAGCTCGGCGCTCACGCGCGCGATGTCGATGCGCTGCGGCTCGTGGCCACCGGACAGCTCGATGCTGGTAGAGCGAAACGCGGCTACGCCGCTGAATGACGTCTGATACCGCTTGAAGTCGACGAGGTCCGGCGGCGACGCCGGCAGCTTCGGCAGGCCGGCTTGCGGGATGCCCTCGTACACCAGGGCCAATCGATCGGGATCGTGGTAGCCAAGCGGCTTGAGCAAAGCCGCGTTGACGAGGCTGAAGGTCGCGGTGTTTGCGCCAATGCCGAGACCCAGCGTCAGGATGGTCACGATCGTGAAGGCCGGCGCCTTGGCGAGCATCCGGACGGCGTGGCGCAGGTCGAACGCAAGCGAGCTCATCGGCCCTTCTTTCTTGTGAGTGAACAGGGACAGCCGGGCACGGCGGTGGGCGTCGAGATGCGACCGGACGACCGATCGCATCAGATCGCAGGCGGCGAGACGCCACGCGTACCGCGCGCCGCGTGCCTCGAGAATCGCCGCGAAGTCGCCGGCCATGTCGTCGCCGAACCGCCGCCGGAATCCTGGAGCGTAGGCGTGGAGCAGGACCCGATAGATCCGACACGACACGCGATGGCGATGAGCGCCTGTCATGCTTCCCCACTGACCAGCCGCTTCGCTCGAACGAGTTGCGCCAGACGGAGAATCCGCCGCGATTCTGTCTCGAGCGCGCGCCTGCCGTCCGGCTGCAGCGCGAACGAGCGCCGGCGGTCGTCGCTCTTCGCCGGGACCTCGCGAATGAGCCCGTCCTCCTCCATCCGCTGAAGCGAACCGTAAATCGTGCCGGGTCCTGCGGGGAGCGTGGCGCCCGCGGACTCGGCGACTGCCTGCATGATCGCGTAGCCGTGCAGCGGCCCATCCGCCAGCGCCAGCAGGATGTGGAACACGGCGGGCGTCAACGGCCCCATGGGCGGCATTGTATTACCGTTACGGTAATAGAGCACGCAAGGTTCCGCAGACACATGTAGGGCGGACCTTCAGGTCCGCCAAATACCGCATCGTCACGGCGGACCTCAAGGTCCGCCCTACATGACCGGACTTCGCGCGCGCACGGTTTCTTGCTAACGTGTCCAACGTCGATGGCGAAACGGGACACGGATTCACGCGAGCGTTCTCTCTGGGATCTGCCGGCGGACGACGGAAACGGGAACGCGGCGGGGCCGCCAACGGGCGGCGCGTCGGGTGCAGGCGGCGATGGCACCAGCGTCACGCTGCACGAGGCGGCACAGGCGCGCTATTTGAATTACGCGCTCTCTGTCATAACGTCGCGCGCCCTGCCGGACGTGCGCGACGGGCTGAAGCCGGTCCAGCGCCGCATCCTCTATACGATGTGGCAGCAGAACCTGACCGCCGACGCCAAGCACCGCAAATGCGCGAAGGTGGTCGGCGACGTGATGGGCAGCTTCCATCCGCACGGCGACGCGGCGATCTACGAGACGCTGGTGCGCATGGCGCAGCCATTCTCGCTGCGGTCGCCGCTCGTCGACGGCTCCGGCAACTTCGGATCGCTCGACGGCGACAGTGCCGCGGCGATGCGTTACACGGAATGCCGGCTGGCGCGCCTGAGCGACGAGCTCCTCGGCGAGATCGATCAGGACACCGTCACCTTCCGGCCGAACTACGACGGCACGCGCACCGAGCCGGTCGTGCTGCCGGCCCGCATTCCCAACCTGCTGGTCAACGGGGCGACCGGCATTGCCGTCGGCATGGCGACCAGCATCCCGCCGCATCACCTCGGCGAGATCTGCACGGCGCTGCTCAAGCTGCTGGAAAATCCCGATCTGACGACCGCGCAGCTCTGTCGATGGGTGAAGGGGCCGGACTTCCCTACCGGCGGCCAGATCCTGAACTCGCCAGAAGAGATCAAGGAGATCTACAAGTCGGGCTCCGGCGCGATCCGCGTCCGCGGCACGTGGCGAGCGGGCGACACCACGCGCGGCAGTCAGACCGTGTACATCACCAGCGTCCCCTACATGGTGAACAAGTCCACGCTCGTGGAACGCATCGCCGACGTCGTCCTCTCCCGCAAGCTGCCACCGCTGCTCGACGTCAAAGACGTGTCGACCGACGACGTTCGCATCGAGCTGACACTGAAGCGCGACGTCGACCCGAAGCTCGTGATGGCCTACCTCTGGAAGCACACGCCGCTGCAGACGACCGTGCCGGTCAATCTCACCTGTCTGGTCCCGACCGAGAATCCGGAGGTCGGACGGCCGGAGCGGCTCGATCTGCACCAGGTGCTCTGGTACTTCCTGAAGTTCCGGCTCGACGTCGTCACCGCGCGCCTCGAACACGAGCTCCAGGCGCTGAAGCGGCGCATCCACATCCTGGAAGGATTCGAGAAGGTCTTCGACGCGCTTGACGAAATCCTCCGCATCATCCGCAAGTCGGACGGCAAGGCCGACGCCGCCGAACGCCTCATGAAACGATTCGAGCTCGACGCCGAGCAGACGGACGCGATTCTCGAGCTGAAAATCTATCGGCTGGCACGGCTCGAGATCCTCGTCATCACGAACGAGCTTGCCGAGAAGCGCAAACGGGTGCGGCAGATTTCCGGTCTCCTGAAGAGCGAAGAAGACCGCTGGAAGGTCGTCCGCCAGGAGATCGGGGAGGTCCAGAAGACCTACGCGGATCCAAAGAAGGATCCGCGGCGCACCGAGCTCGCCTCCGACGAAGGCGACGTCGAATACTCCGCCGACGACTTCATCGTCGAGGAAGACAACGTCGTTATCGTCTCGCGCGACGGGTGGGTGAAACGGCAGAAGGAGGTCAAGGATCTCTCGACCACGCGACTGCGTGAGGGCGACTCGGTGGTCGCCGTGCTCCCGGGAAGCACCCGGTCGTCGGTCGTGTTCTTTTCGAACGCGGGCATCGCTTATACGTGCCGCATCGTGGATGTACCCGCCTCCACCGGCTACGGCGAACCGATTCAGAAGCTGTTCAAACTTCGGGACGGCGAGCGAGTCGTCGGAGCGCTGAGTCTCGATCCACGCGCGATCGGGAACATCACGCCCGCGAAGGAGGGGGCGGTGCCGCCCGTCCACGCCGTCGCCGTCACCAGCGACGGCTACAGTCTGCGCTTCGGTCTGGACGGCCTGGTCGAACCGAGCACCCGGGCCGGCCGACGTTATGCGCGCCCGGCCGATGGCGCCGAAGTCGTCGGTGTATCGGCGATCACGGGCCGCGAAGTGATGATCGCCGCGACCCGCACCGCGCGCGCGATGCTCTGCGCCGTCGAGGAGATCAATTTCCTGTCGGGACCTGGGCGCGGCGTGATCCTGATCAAGCTGCAGCCGGGAGACGATGCCGTCCTGGGCTTCGTTGCCTCGACAGGCGATCGCGATTTGCTGACCGTCGAGACCAGCCGCGGCGCCGAGCAGACGATCAGCACGGCAAAATATGAAGTGACCGGCCGCGGCGGCAAGGGACGAGAGCTCATGCAGCGAGGACGATTCGAGCGGGTCGTTCCGACAACGCCGGAGCTGCCGCCGCAATAGCCCCGATGCGGTGCAGGCCTCTCGCGGCCCGTCAGCGGCATTGCGTGCTATTCTGGGGCGGTTGCGAGGTGCCCGGCTGACGCCCGGTGCCTCGAGCAACTCAGTCGCGTCCGGGCGAACGACGCCCTCGGCGCTGCGGTTCGACGGACGCCTCCTGCACGCTTTCGTTCCGCAGCCCTCTTCCGAGCGTTTCTCGCCGGACCGGCAGCAACTGGCAGTAGCCACTACCGTAGGACAATCCATTGACAGAGTCCCGATTGAAGATCGCGGTCTTCATCGATTTCGACAACATCGAGATCGGTGTGAAGTCCACCCTCAGTTCCACCTTCGACGTCGGCGTCGTCCTCGAGGCGGTCAAGGAGCGCGGCGAGGTCGTTACCAAGGTCGCCTACAGCGACTGGAAGCGCGCCGGCGACCACAGCCGCCAGCTGTCGCAGCACGCGATTCGCATGGTGCAGCGCAACCTGACGCCGGGCGGCGACAAGAATGGCGCCGACATCAATCTCGCCCTTGACGCCCTCGAAATGGCGTTCACGCACGACCACATCAACGCCTTCGTGATCGTCGGCGGCGATTCCGACTTCATCACCCTCGTCGAGAAGCTGAAGCAGTACGACAAGAAGGTGTTCGTCGTCGGCGGCCGGCAGTTCACCAGCCTCGTGATGCAGAAGAACTGCCACGAGTTCATCGCCTACGAGAATCTCGCCGGCGTGCGGCGCACGGGCAGTGGCGGCCGGACGCGGGCCGGTGGCCCGGGTGGCGCGGCGGATGTCGACAAGGCGCTGCCGCTCGTCAAGCGCGCGCTGAAGGTCCTCTCCGATCGCGAGGTGACACCGCAGCTCGGATTGTTGAAGAGCACGCTGCTCCAGCTCGACTCGACCTTTTCGGAACGCGACTACGGCGCCAGCACCTTCCGCGACTTCATCGAGAAGGTCGCCGAGCGTGGCCTGGTGACGTTGCGCCAGGCGGGCCGGAGCGTGCTCGTGGAGCTCGTGGACAACAATCTTTCGTCGCTGCTCTCGGAACAGCCGCTCGTCTCGGACGCGCCACAACCGATCGCCGACGCACAGCCGGCGGAATCCGCGTCCGAGAGCTCCGACGTGGTCGAAGGCGTCAAAGAGGACGCCGCTCCCGCCGAGGCGGTGCCGGCACGGCCGGCGCCACCATCGCCGCAGCAGACGGCCGACGCGGCCCGACTCGCCTCCGAACTGTTTGCGAAATCGCGACAGGCGCCACGCTGGCCGATGTACATCCGGCAGATGCGTCAGTTCTTCCGCAACGCAGATGACACGTTCGACGAGCGGAAGCTCGGATTCCCAGGGATCGTCGATTTCCTTCGGGCCTGTCAGCGCGAGGGACTGCTCCGTCTGGATCGCGATCGCCAGGGCGTGCTCCGCGTCTTCCCGGGCCAGAGCTTTGCCAGGACCGCCGAGCGCCCGGTTGACGTCGAGCAGGATGCGGTCAGACCCGGCGAGGCGGCCAGTCTCGACACCGGCGGCGCCGAAGGCGAGACGATCGTCTCGGAAACACGCTTCACGCGGGTGACCGACGCCGACACGACGCCGATTATCGACGCCACCGCGGTCGAGGCCACGCGACGCCACGGCGAAGAGGATCTCAGCGTCGGGCCGGGCAACGTCGCGCAGCCCTACGAGATCCCCCGCAAACGGACGCGACGGGCCGCGACGCCGCGCACGGCCGCAGCGGTAAAAAAGGCGGCGGTCACGAAAACGGCGAAGACGTCACGCGCCCGCAAGACCGCGCGAGCCAAACGCGAGTCGTGAAGGTGCGGATTGCGGATCGCCGATGGCGGGCTGGGCTCGTTCTGGCGGCGTTGCTCAGCGCACACGGCATTGCCGCACAACAGCGCAATCCGGAAGAGTACGCGCGCTTCCTCGAAAACCGCGAGCGTGTCGAGCGGATGGAGGTCGCGCGAGTCGTCGAGGCCCTGGGCCTGAAGCCTGGACAACTGGTCGTCGATCTGGGATCCGGCTCGGGCCTGTTTACGCGTGCGCTGGCGCGGGCTGTGGCGCCCGACGGCACGGCCTACGCCGTCGACATCGACCCGGAGCTCCTGAAAATCGTCGAGAGCTCCGCCAAACGCTCGTCGCTCCGGAACGTCGTCACGATCCTGGCCGCGCCCGATGACCCGAAACTGCCGCAGCCCGTCGATCTGATCTTCATCTGCGACACCTTCCATCACCTGCCGGACAAACCGGCGTATGCCCGCACGCTGATCCGTTACCTGAAACCGGGAGGCCGTGTCGCGGTGATCGACTTCTCGAACGACTGGCCGGCCGGTCACGACACCATGCGCTACACGCCCGACGATCTCGAGCACTGGATGACCAGCGCCGGCTTCACGCGTGATCAGTCGTTGGACTTCCCGAAGAACAGTTTCTACATCACCTACAGAAAAGGCGAGCGTTAACCGGGTTGGTCAGGTTGGGCGGGTTGGTCAGGTTGATCGGGTTGGTCAGGTTGACGGGTTGGTCAGGTTGATCGGGTTCGTCAGGTTGATCGGGTTAGGCGGTTCGGTTGGCGCGGTTCGTGCGTTGCCGCCTCCGCATGACTGTCACCAGCTACCGGGAACTGGTGTGCTGGCAGCTTTCCGTCCGGCTTCGGAACGAACTGATCGAAATTACTGATCGCCCGAACGTCGCCCGACACTTCAAATACTGCGAACAAGCCGGCGCTTCGACGCGTTCTGCCGTGTCGAGCATTGCGGAGGGTTTCGGTCGATCGAACAAAGAGTTTCGCCGCTACTTGCAAATCGCGTTGGGCTCGCTGCAGGAGACAGAGAACCACGTTGACGAAGCGCTCCAGCGCCGATTCATCTCGGCCCTGGAACACGAACGCCTGCGACAGCTCGCCAAAAGAGCTCACCAAGCCACTCTGGGGCTGTCTCACTATCTGGAGCGCCGGATCCGGGAGAGTGCGCGGCAGAAGCCGTCGCCGCCCTCGCCCCAACCCGATCAACCCGACTAACCTGACCAACCCGACTAACCCGACCAACCGACAACCTGACCAACCCGATCGACCCGATCAACCTGACCAACCCGTAGTCCTATCTCGTCCGCAATGTCGTCGTCGTATTCCGCTAAAGACATCACGGTCCTCGAAGGCCTCGAACCGGTTCGCAAGCGGCCCGGCATGTACATCGGCGGCGTCGGCGCCGCCGGCCTGCATCATCTGGTCTGGGAGATCCTCGACAACGCCGTTGACGAAGCCATGAACGGCTTCGCGTCCTCGATTGCGGTGACGCTGCACGAGGATCAATCGTCGGTCACCATCGTGGACGACGGCCGCGGCATTCCCGTGGACAAGCATCCCAAGACACAGCAGAGCGCGCTCGAGGTGATCTTCACCGTGTTGCACGCAGGCGGAAAGTTCGAGGGCACGAACTACAAGACCGCCGGCGGCCTTCACGGCGTCGGCGCCTCGGTGGTCAACGCGCTGTCGAAGGAACTGATCGCCACCATCAAGCGGGACGGATCGCAATGGGAGATGCGGTTCCGGCAAGGGAAACCGGCTGGGCCACTCAAGAAAGTCGGCCCCGCACGCGGCACGGGCACGACCGTCTATTTCCACCCCGATCCCACCATCTTCCCCAAGATCGAGTTCGACGCCGCCACCATCCGCGAGCGTCTGGAAGTCGTCAGCTACCTGCACAAAGGCGTCAAGGTCTCCTTCGACGATCAGGGCGCGAAGGACAAGGCCGTCTTCGAGCACGACGAAGGAATCGTGGACTACCTCCGCAAGATCGTCGCGGACCGGTCGGCCAAGCCAGTCCACGAGCAGCCATTCACGGTGAACCGCGAAAACGGACTGCGCCTCGACTGCGTACTGCAATGGACGGAAGCCACCGACGAGCATCTACGCAGCTACGTGAATGGCATTCCGACCGCGTCCGGCGGCACGCACGAGAACGGCCTGCGCGCCGGCATCGGCAAGGCGGTGCGGAATTTCATCGAGACGCACAACCTCACGCCCAAGGGAGTCACGCTCACCGCGGACGACATCCGCGAAGGGCTGACCGGTGTCCTCAGTGCCTTCATCGCCGAGCCGCAGTTTCAAGGGCAGACGAAGGAGCGGCTCAACAACCCGGAACTGGTCTCAGCGGTGGATGGCGCGATCCGTCCAGCCCTGGAGCATTGGCTGAATCACAACATCAGCGTCGCCGAGTCGATCGTCGCGCGCATCATCCTCGCGGCGCGCGCGCGCGAGGCGAGCCGTGCCGCGCAGCAGGAGGTCACGCGCAAGAGCGCCACGACGGCACGGATGGCGCTGCCCGGCAAATTGAGCGACTGCAGCAGTGCCGGACGCGACGACTCGGAGATCTTCATCGTCGAAGGCGATTCGGCCGGCGGGTCCGCCAAACAAGGGCGCGATCGCACGCGCCAGGCGATCCTGCCACTGCGTGGCAAGGTGCTGAACACCGAAAGCGCGTCGCTGGCAAAAGTGCTCGAGAACAAAGAGCTCTCTGACCTCGTCACCGCGCTTGGCTGCGGTCTGGGCAAGAACTTCGATCTCTCGCGCCTGCGCTACGGCCGCGTGATCATCCTCGCCGACGCCGATTCGGACGGCAATCACATCGCGACGCTGCTGTTGACGTTCATCTATCGGCACATGCCGGAACTGATCAAAACCGGCCGCGTCTACCTGGCGCAGCCGCCGCTGTACCGGATCGACATCGGCAAGGACACGCATTGGGCGCTGGACGAGGCGCAGAAGGCGCACGTGTTGAAGACGGCGGGCCGTGGCCCCAACGGTCGCGCCACGCCGGAGATCACGCGCTTCAAGGGCCTCGGCGAGATGATGCCGAAGGTGCTGTGGGAGACAACGCTGAATCCCAGGTCGCGCCGTCTGCTGCGCGTCGAGATCGGCGATCAGATCGTCACCGATCGCGTGATCAACGAGCTGATGGGCAAGGACGCCTCGGCTCGGTTCCGCTTCATCATGGACAGAGCGGAAGAAGCAGACGAACTCGACGTCTAGCGGCGGCGGTTCCTACAGCGATCGGCGAAGTTGCTCGGGTTACCCGGGTTGGCCGGGTTACCGAGTTGCCAGAGTTACCCAGTTTCGCGAGTTACTCGAGTTGCCCGCGCTGCCAGAGTTATCCGAGTGGCGCGAGTTGCCAGAGTTGCGCGAGCCTTGAATCCGCTGAGGGCTTGCCGCCCGGATTCGTTGTTCCAGATAGTGTGCGAGTCCGAGCGCAGCCTGATGCGCTCCTTTTGCTATACGACGGAAGTGCTGATGTTGAGCCGCTGACAGATACCGCCGCTTGAGCGCCTCGTCGATATGGTTTTCGGACTCTCGCAGCGAGCCCAATGCGATCTCGAGGTATCTGTGAAACTCCTTGTTCGACCTGCCGAAGCCCTCCGCGATACTCGAGACGGCCGAACGTGTCGAGGCCCCGACCTGGTCGCAGAATCTGCGATTGCGCGCGACGATTGGGCGATCAGTAACTTCGATCATTTCGTCGCGAAGCTGCACGGCGAGTTGCCAGCAAACGAGTTCGCGATAACTGTTGAACGTCATGGCGGCGGGATTAGCACGACACGCGCCAACCCGGGCAACCTGAGTAACCTGGGAACCTGGTAACCTGGGCAACCTGGGTAACCTGGGCAACCTGGGTAACCTGGGTAACCCGCAGCGACCGATTCGCTGATGCCATTCGGTAGAAGCGTTGCGGTTAAGATTTGTTGCGGATGTTCCCGCCGACCCGCTACTCCGCGATCGTTCGGTTGCACGCTGACAATGAGGCAGATCGCCGTGTGGCGTGGGATGCGCTGGTCACGGCGTACTGGCGGCCCGTCTACAAGTACCTTCGCGCGCGATGGCGACTGCCGGCGGAACGTGCCGAGGATCTGACGCAGGAGTTCTTTGCCCGGGCGTTCGAGCAGCGATTTCTCGACGATTACGATCCGGCGAAGGCGCGGTTCCGGACCTGGCTGCGGCTCGGTCTCGATCGTCTCGCCGTCAACGAGGCGAAAGCGTCGCAGCGGCTGAAGCGCGGAGGCGGCGTCGCGATGACATCGTTGGATTTCGTGACAGCGGAAGGCGAAGTCCGCGAGCGCGAGATCGCCGACGACTCCGATCTCGACGCCTGGTTCCAGCAGGAATTCGTGCGAGCGCTATTCGGCCGTGCGGTCGATGCGGTCGAGCGCGAGTGCCATGAAGCCGGACGCGATGATCACTTCGACCTCTTCAAGGCGTGCGACCTCGCGGATCTGGACGCGGCCGAGAGGCCCTCTTATAAGACCCTCGCCGAGGCGCGCGGCTGGACGGTCAACGACGTCACCAACCGCCTCGCTGGCGTGCGCCGCGCCTTCCGCGGCCATGTGCTTCGCCTGCTGCGCGACGCATGCGCCAGCGACGAGGAGTTCGAGGCCGAGGCCAGAGCGATTCTCGGCGACGGGCGGAACTGAATCGCTGCGGCGGGACGAAGTTCCGCCCCCAGATCTGCAGAGCATGCTGTCGGATCGAACACTCGGTCATCTGCGCGACGTCGCGGATCTGCCGGATCTCAACGGAACGCGATACGAGCTGATCGCTCCGCTGGGTCGTGGCGGGATGGGACGCGTGTACAGGGTCCGAGACCGCGAGCTCGATCGCGAGGTCGCGCTCAAGGTGCTCAGCGGCCCCGTGGCGCGCGCAAGCGTCGAGCGACTGCAGACCGAGGCCCGGGTGCTGGCGCGGCTCGAGCATCCGGGCATCGTCCCGATCCACGACGCCGGCGTGCTGCCTGACGGGCGCGCGTTCTACGTGATGACCTTGGTGCGCGGCAGCCGTCTCGACGAACTCGTCCCTTCCTTGACGTCATTGCCCGAGCGCCTGCGCCTTCTCGTTCGCGTCAGCGACGCCGTCGCCTTCGCCCACGCTCACGGCATCGTCCATCGCGATCTCTCTCCATCGAACATCATGATCGGTCCCTTCGGGCAGGTCCTCGTCATGGATTGGGGGACCGCAAAGGTCACCGGGCAGGGGGAGCCGGTTGATCAGGTTGATCAGGTTGATCGGGTTGATCAGGTGATCAGGTTGATCGGGTTGGCCAGGTTGATCGGGTTGATCACGTTGGTCGGGTTGGACACGTTGCGACTGGCGCGGGCGTCGTCGTCGGGACGCCGGGGTTCATGGCGCCGGAACAGGAGCGGGGTGAGGCAGCGACTGTGGACGCGCGCGCCGACGTCTACGCGCTCGGCGCGCTGCTTGGCTGGCTTCTCGATCCGGCAAACGGCGCACCTGGCGACGCTCCGCGACCGGTTGCAGCGATCCGCGAGCGTGCGACGCAACGGGAGCGGGGAATGCGCTATCCGACCGCTGAGACCTTCGGAGCGGAACTGGCGCGTTATCTGGACGGCCTGCCGGTCGAAGCGCACCAGGAGACCGCGCTCGAGCGTGTGGCGCGTTTCGGACGTACCTACCGCGTGGCGATTCTCCTGGTCGCAGCCTATCTCTTCATGCGTATCCTGCTGTTGCTCATCGGCCGGATCTAACCCGAGCAACCCGAGCAACCTGAGCAACCTGAGTAACCTGAGTAACCTGAGTAACCCGCGCAACCTGACTAACTGCAGTTGCCCGGGTTGGTCGGGTTACCCGGGTTTGCCGGGTTGCAAGGTTGGTCGGGTTCATCGGGTTGGTCAGGTTCATTCAGGTTGGTCAGGTTGGTCAGGTTGGTCAGGTTGCTGAGGGTCCCGTAGCGCTGTGTGGCGTAGCCGACGATGAGACCGACGAGACATCCCGGAAGCATGATCTCCCACCAGTAGTGCGTACCGTCCGGCTCCGGGATCGCGGCGATGATGAACGCCAGCAGGAGGCCGATGCCGAAGCCCACGGCGAGGCCTGCCGGCATCGAGGCCTTCTTCTTCGCGAACCAGCCAATCAGCACGCCGGCAATCAGACCCTTGATGGTCGAGCCGATCACGATGCCGGCGATCATCGGCTTCACTTCCGGCGCGGACAGCAACGCGCTGAGGCCATCGAGCGCGCCCAGAATTCCCCCGAGAATCAGCCCGACGATCGGTTTGCTCATCCAGCAGCCCTCCTCAGCGTCTATTCAACGGAGAACTCCTATCGTGTACGGCGGGGCTGAAGCCCCGCCTCCACAACTGTCAGGACGATCCGACCCGATCCGACCCGATCGAGACCCGCTCCGTCTCGTCAGAGCTCAACCTGCATGCCGAGTTCGACGACGCGCTCGGGCGGGATCCGGAAGAACGCGGTCGCCCGCATGGCGTTGCGAGACATGATCGCGAACAGCCGTTCACGCCAGCGCGCCATGCCCGGATGGTCGGTCGAAAGTAGCGTTTCGCGGCCAAGGAAGTAGGTGATGTCGTCTTTGTCGATGGGCAACCCCCGGCCCCGGGCGGCGCTGATCGCCTCGGGCACGCTGGGCTCCTCGCTGAAGCCGTATTTGAGCGTGACCTTGAAGAATCCAGAGCCGAGCGGCTCGACGACGATGCGATCGTCGTCAGAGACCACGGGAATGTCCCCAGTGACGACCGTCAACAGGACGACGCTGGCATGCAGGACCTTGTTGTGCCGGAGGTTGTGAATCAGTGTTGGCGGAACGCCGGCGCCACTGCCGGTCATGAAGATCGCGGTGCCGGGCACGCGATAGGGACGGATTCGCAGCAGGTCTTTTTGAAACTGATCGAACGGATACGCACGCTCGCGCAGGCGCGCGCCGAGAATTTCGCGACCTTTCTTCCAGGTAGAGAACAGCAGGTATACGGCCGCGGCGAGAACTATCGGTACCCAACCGCCGTGCAGAATCTTCAGCGCGTTGGCGCCGAAAAACGCGAGATCCACGACGACGAAGATCGCCGTGACGCTGCCGGCTGCCCATCGATTCCAGTGCCACACTTGCCGCGCGACAACATAGGCGAGCACGGTCGTGATCGCCATCGTCGCCGTCACGGCGATGCCGTAGGCGGCAGCCAGCGCGCTCGACGATCTGGAATGCCAACACCAGCGCGATAGTGGAGACGGCCAGCAGCCAATTCACCGTCGGCACGTAGATCTGGCCAATGGTCGTCGCCGACGTGTGGCGGATCTCGACGCGCGGGCTGTATCCGAGCTGCACGGCCTGGCGCGTCAGCGAGAACACCGCCGAGATAAGCGCCTGCGACGCGATCGTCGCGGCCGCGGTGGCGAGAATCACCAGCGGCAGCACGAGCGGTGCGGGTGACAGATGGTAGAACGGCGACTCCGCGGTCTCGGGATTGGCAAGAAGAATGGCGCCCTGCCCGAAGTAGTTGAGGAGCAGGCCGGGCATCACCAGCCCGAACCACGCGATGCGAATCGGTCCGGCGCCGAAGTGGCCCATGTCCGCGTAGAGCGCTTCCCCACCGGTGACGACGAGAAAGACGGCGCCGAGCACGACGAACCCGTGATAGCGATTGACGACAAAGAACTGGATGGCGTGGGCCGGATTGATCGACTCGAGCACAGCTTGGAAACTGGATGATCCAACGGAGCCCGAGAATGCCAATCGCGATGAACCACACGATCATCACCGGCCCGAACATCGCGCCGACCCGTGCGGTGCCGCTGTACTGGACCAGGAACAGCGCCGCGAGGATCACGACCGACAAGGGCACGACGTACGCGTCCAGCACCGGCGTGATCGTCGCAGGCCTTCAATCGCGCCCAGCACGGACACGGCCGGGGTGATTACGCCGTCGCCGTAGAGAAGCGCTGCGCCGACGAGACCGAGCGCCAGCAGCACGCCGCGACTCTGTGGTCCGCGGTAGGTCGAGCGGAATCAGCGCCATCAGCGCCAGGATGCCGCCCTCGCCGTGGTTGTCGGCATCGCATCACATAGCTGATGTACTTGACCGAGATGACGAGGATCAGCGCCCAGACGATCAGTGACAGCACGCCCATCACGTTCGCCGGCGTCGGCGCGATCCCGTGATCGCCGTAAAAACACTCGCGCAGGGCGTAGAGCGGGCTGGTGCCGATGTCGCCGAAGACCACGCCCGAGCGCCGCCAGGGTCAAGGCCGCGCGTGAAGACGTGGGGTGAGACATAGAGGACCCGGCATTCTACAACCACGCGATTTCTGCCGTCTGAAAGCGCAGCGTGGCATCGAATTTCTGCACAACATGCATAAAATTGATGTCACTTGGCACAATTGAAGGGCCAAAAACGGCAATTGTGCGCAATCTTCTTGCACACTGCTGCTATGGGCGTGCATAATTCGCTCTCCGGGCCACCTCGACGGCTTATTCCTTCATTTTCGAGAAAGGACCACCGATGGGATCTGCACCGCTGCGCGACGCCATCCAGGGCATCATCGACTGGGGCGAGACTGTGGGACGCGTTGGCGGCCAGCTGCCGAAAGCGACTGACGTTTTCGGATCGCTGACCTTCAACGACGACGTTCAGAAGGCACGGCTGTCGAAGCAGGCGTACGCGGCGCTGCAGAAGACGGCCGTCAACGGCGAACCGCTCGATGGGTCCGTCGCCGACCAGGTCGCCACGGCGCTGAAGGACTGGGCGCTCGAGCACGGCGCCACGCACTACACGCACTGGTTCCAGCCGCTCACTGGCATCACCGCGGAAAAGCACGACAGCTTCCTCAGCCCGAACGGCGGCGGCAAGGCAGTGGCCGAGTTCCGCGGCAAGGAGCTGGTCAAGGGCGAGCCGGATGCGTCGAGCTTCCCGTCGGGCGGCATGCGCAGCACGTTCGAAGCGCGCGGCTACACGGCGTGGGACCCGACGAGCCCGCCGTGGCTGCTCGTGAATCCCAACGGCTCGACGCTCGTCATCCCGACCGCCTTCGTGAGCTGGACCGGCGAGGCGCTGGACAAGAAGACGCCACTGCTCCGGTCGCAGGAAGCACTCTCGGTGCAGGCGCTCCGCATCCTCAAGCTGTTCGGCTCGAGCGCCAAGCGCGTCATTACGACCTGCGGTCCCGAGCAGGAATATTTCCTGATCGATCGACACTTCTTCTTCAACCGGCCCGACCTGATCAACGCCGGCCGCACGCTCTTCGGCGCCAAGCCGCCGAAGGGTCAGGAGATGGAAGACCAGTACTTCGGCTCGATCCCCGAGCGCGTGCTCGCGTGCATGATGGACGTCGAGCTCGAGCTCTATAAGTGCGGCGTGCCGGTGAAGACGCGGCACAACGAGGTCGCGCCGAGCCAGTACGAGATCGCGCCGGTTTTCGAGAATGCCAACGTCGCCACCGATCATCAGATGATGGTGATGGAAACACTGAAGCGCATCGCGCCGAAGTACGGCCTGGCCTGTCTGCTCCACGAGAAGCCGTTTGCCGGCGTCAACGGCTCCGGCAAGCACTTGAACTGGAGCATGAGCGACAACCTCGGGAACAACCTGTTGAACCCCGGGGACACGCCGCACGACAACCTGCAATTCCTGATCTTCAGCGCCGCCGTCCTCAAGGCCGTCGACACGTGGCAGGGTCTGCTGCGCGCCTCCATCGCCAGCGCCGGCAACGATCACCGTCTGGGCGCGAACGAAGCGCCGCCGGCGATCATCTCGATCTTCCTGGGCTCGGTCTTGACGGACCTCTTCGACCAGATCGAACGCGGGAAGATCTCCCCGGCGAAGAAGGGGGGAGAGCTCGATACCGGCGTCAGCGTCCTGCCAAAGCTGCCGCGTGACCCGGGCGATCGCAACCGCACCAGTCCGTTCGCCTTCACCGGCAACAAGTTCGAGTTCCGCGCGGTCTCGTCGGGCCAGAGCATCGCGATGCCCAATATCTGCCTGAACGTGGCGGTGACCGACGCCCTCGACGCGATCGCGACCGACCTGGAGAAGGCGGTTGCCGGCGGGAAGAAGGCCGAGGAGGCCGCCTGGGCGCTCTTGCCGAAAGTGATCAAGCAGCACAAGCGGATCATCTTCAACGGCAACAACTACGCCGACGAGTGGGAGAAGGACGCGAAGAAGCGCGGCCTGCTCAATTTGCGCAACACGGTCGATGCGCTGCCCGAGCTGGTCAAGCCGGCGGTGATCAAGGCCTTCGAAACGCAGAAGGTCCTCAACGCGCGCGAGCTGCAGGCCCGCGAGGAGATCAACTTCGAGGCCTACAACAAGACGATCAACGTCGAGGCGCAGCTGATGGTGCTGATGGCGAACCGCTACATCCTGCCGGCGGCGCTGCAGTATCAGCAGCAGGTCGGCGAAGCCGTCGCCGCGTCGAAAGCCGCGGGCGCCGTCTCGAAGCAGGGCAAGGCGCTGGCGGTGACGATGGCCAAGCTGATTGACAAGCTGAAGTCACAGGCCGACGCCCTGGCGAAGGCGCTGGAGCACACGGATGGCAGCGCGGACAAGCACGCGAAGTACTTCCGCGACAAGGTCATCCCGATCATGAACACCCTGCGCGACGCCGGCGACGCGCTGGAGCTCACGATCCCGCACGAACTGTGGCCGCTCCCGACGTATCGGGAGATGCTGTTCATCAAGTAAAAGCACTCGCGGTTGCCCGGGTTACCCGGGTTGGTCAGGTTACTCGGGTTGGCGCGTCTTTCATACAACCCGGGCAACCTGGGTAACCTGGGCAACCTGGGTAACCTGGGTAACTGCGTTTACTTCGATCGCCACCTCACGACGAAGAACCTGGCAGGTGTATCTGACGTGTTCTTGAACCCGTGGAGCACGTTCGGTTCAGCGTAAAGCGTGTCGCCGGCCTTGGCCGGGATCTGCTTGTCGCCGAGCGTCCACGTGCCGCTGCCCGCCGCCAGAAAGAGGAACTCCTCGTCCACGTGCGTATGCGGCGGGTGGTTCTCGGTGCCGGCCTTGATATCGGCGATACCGGCGAGCACGTCCGCGCTGGCCGATGACGGGCCCCCGAAGCTCCGTCGGAACTCACCCCACGTCCCCGCATCGGCGACAGCCGCCTGTGCCAGAGGCGTGACGCCAGATTTCAGCGCCGCCGTCTGTGCGCGTCCGAGCGCATAGCCACCGAACACCAGCGTCGCTCCGAGCAGGACCTGAACTGTGTTCCTCATCGACTCCCTCCGCTTTGGCGACTCTTCCGCGACCGGGTCCTGTCGCCGCGAGCCCCACCGGCGCCACCCGGTCGCACCGCAACTCGATCCAACCCGATCAACCTGATGGAACCTGTCCAACCTGTCCAACCTGGGCAACCTGGGTAACCTGGAACCTGGGTAACCTGAGTAACCTGTGTAACCCGGGCAACCGATCAACCCACGAGGACTTTGAGTCCTCCAACGAGGCGCCCGACCCCCTCGTCGACCGTGTCGGCCTCCAGCGCGCCGTACGAGACGCGAAGATAGCAACCGTCGGTCAGACCGAAGGTCGTCCCTGGCACGGTGGCGACGCGATGCTCGCGGATCAGACGTTCCGCGAGCGTCATCGCGTCCATCGGCGAGCGGATGCGCAGCAGGCAGTAGAAGGCGCCAGCCGCGGTCGGGATCTCGCACAAATCGCCGACCGCCGACAAGCGCTCGAGCACGCGCGCGCGGACGCCGGCCAGGGTGGCGACGTGACGATCGCAGTAGGCGCGCCCCGCCCGCAGCGCGCCAATCGCGGCCGCCTGCGACACGTGCGGCGCGCAGATCAGCAGCGTGTCCTGAATCTTGTTGACGGCGGCGGCCAGCGATTCCGGTACGACCATGTAGCCGATGCGCCAGCTGGCGAATCCGTACGCCTTCGAGAGCGAGTAGATCGAAATCGTGTGCGCCGCGGCCCCGGGAGCGGCGCCCGCCGACACGTGCATCGCCGGATCGTAGGTGAAGTACTCGTAGACCTCGTCGGTGATGTGATACAGGCCGCGCTCGGCGCACAGCGCGTTGACCGCGCGCAGATCGCGCGCCTCGTAAACGGCGCCGCTCGGGTTGTTCGGTGAGATGGTGACGATGGCGCGCGTCCGCGGCGTGATCGCGGCGCGGATCGCGTCCACGCGGAGCTGATAATGCTTGTCCGTTTCCACCGTCACCGGGCGGCAACTGGCCATCACCACGGCCATCTCGTGATTGAAGTAGAAGGGCGTCTGCAAGATGATCTCGTCGCCAGGATCGGCAACGGCGAGCACGGCGTTCATGAACCCGAGATTGCCCCCGGCAGTCACGAAGATCCGCGTGCGATCGAGATCAAGGCGATTCTCCGTCGTCAGTTTCTGGCGCAGCGTCTCGACCAGTGCGGGCATGCCCTCGACCGGCCCGTAGCGGTGGGCCTGAGGGTCGGCCAGAAACGGTGCGATGGCCTCGATCGCCTCCGGCGGCGGGCCGTACGCGACCATGCCCTGCCCCAGCGAGATCGTGCCAGGGGTCTCGCGAATCCAATCGCCAATGATCGGGATAATCGGCGACTGGACTGCTTCCATCCGTGATGACATTCGAATGATTCTACAGTTGGTCGGGTTGATCGAGTTGGCCAGGTTGGTCGGGTTCGGCAACGCCGCCAACCAGATCAACCCGACCAACTCGGTACGCAACTCGATCAACCCGACCAACCCGGTCAACCTGTCCAACTCGATCAACTGGTCGATCCTGTAGAATCCGTCGGCGATGATTCGTCTGTTGGTGACCGGAGGGACGTTCGACAAGACCTACGACGAGATCACCGGGACCCTTTCCTTCAAGCAGACACACGTCGAGGAAATGCTGCGGCTCGGACGATCGAGCGTGCCGGTCACGGTCGACACGGTCATGCTGATCGACAGCCTGCAGATGAGCGAAGAAGACCGGCTCACCCTGGCGCAACGCTGTCGAGAGTGTGTCGAGGCTGCAATCGTTATCACGCATGGCACCGACACGATGGTCGAGACTGCCGCCGTGCTCGCCCGGAACGTCCCCGGCAAGACCATCGTCCTTACTGGAGCGATGGTGCCATACGCCTTCGGCAGTTCCGACGGCCTGTTCAATCTTGGCAGCGCCCTGTCATTCGTGCAGGTCCTGCCCGCCGGGGTCTACGTCGCAATGAACGGCACACACTTCCGGTGGGACGACGTCCGGAAGAATCGGGAGAAAGGGACATTCGAGCGTTTATGAGAACCGTTCTGAAATGGGTGCTGCGTCTTCTTCTGTTGCTCGTCCTGATCGTCGCGCTGGGTGTCGGGTACGTGTACTGGCGATCGGCGGCCCTCATGGCCAAGATCTACGACGTCAAGGTTCCGGATGTCACGATCCCATCAGACGAGGCGTCCATTGCCCGCGGGAAGCACCTCGTGGAGAGGGTGTCGTTGTGCACCGAGTGTCATGACAAGGACCTCGGCGGAAAGATGGCGTTCGACGACGCGGCGTTCGGGCACCTGGCGGCGACGAACCTGACCCGCGGCCGCGGCGGCATCGGGACCAGGTACAAGGACAAGGATTACGTGCGGGCGATGGTGCACGGGGTCAAGCGCGATCGGCATTCGGTGCTGTTCATGCCATCGGCCGACTACAAGTTCACGGAATCCGATTTGGCGGCGATCGTCGCCTACATCCGGTCTGTGCCGCCGGTGGACCGCGACCTTCCAGCACCTTCGGTCGGTCCGATGGCGCGTGCGCTGGGGGTCGCCGGGAAGTTCCCGCTCTTCGTTGCCGAGATGATCGATCACAACACCGTGGCATTCGCCAAGGCGACCGACCCGGCCAATCCGGTATCCGCGGGCGACTACCTCATCTCGACGGCCGGCTGTCGCGGGTGTCATCGTCCCGACTTCACGGGCGGTGCTGGCCCGCCGCCGGGAGGCTCCAACCTCACACCGGTGGGGATCGGCGACTGGAGCGAGGCGGACTTCCTCCGGGCCATTCGCGAGCACAAGCGGCCGAACGGGAGTGCCATCGCCGAGGAGATGCCGCGCATCTACGGCACGATGTCGGACGACGATTTGACGAAGATCTTCGCCTTCCTGAAGACCGTGCCAGCGAAAGGACAGAAAACGAAGAATCAGTTGAAGGGATGAGAGTGGTGCGCTCGTAACCACACACGGTCGCTAAACTTCCGGCCTCTAACCGACGAGATCTTGAAGACGGCTAGAATAGGAAGGTTATGTCCGAGTGGCGGGAGCTGGGAGGGATCAACGAAGCCTACGCGCTGGAGCTGTACGAGCGCTTTCTCGCCGATCCCGCCTCCGTCGATGCTGCCACCCGCGAGGCGTTCGAGCGTTCGGGGCCACCGCTCATCGCGCCGCCGCTCGGCGAACGAGAGGGGGGACTGTCCCCGTCCGACCTCAGGGCCATCGTCGGCGCCGTCAACCTCGCCGAGTCCATTCGCCGCTACGGGCATCTGGCCGCACGGCTCGACCCTCTGGGGTCGGATCCGGTTGGCGATCCGTCCCTGCACCCTGAAACGCACGGCCTGACCGAAGCCGATCTCCGGATGCTGCCCGCGAGCCTCGCCGGCGGCCCGCTGGCTGAGGGCGCGGCCAATGCCGGCGAGGCGATCGAGCGGCTCCGCAAGGTCTATTGCTCGAGCGTCGGCTACGACCTCTCGCACATCTTCGTGCCCGAGGAGCGCGACTGGCTGCGGCATGCCATCGAAGCAGGTACGTTCAGGGCGCCGCACCAGCCGGTCGAGGCGGTCGATCTGCTCGATCGAATCACCGAGGTCGAAACCTTCGAGAAGTTCCTGCAGCGCACCTTCGTCGGCAAGACGCGGTTTTCGATCGAAGGCCTCGACGTGATGGTTCCGATCGTGGACGAGCTCATTGCCGACTCGGCGATGGCCGGCGTCCGTTACGTCCTCATGGGCATGGCCCATCGCGGTCGGCTCAACGTGCTCGCACACGTGATGCAGAAGAGTTACGCCCAGATGCTCGCCGAGTTCAAGGAAGCAATCAGCGAGCAGCCGTTCCGGGAAGATCTCGGCTGGACGGGGGACGTCAAATATCACGCGGGTGCACGAGCCCGAGTCCGCGAGGATTCCGCACCGGAAGTGGCGATCTCGATGCCGCCGAATCCGAGCCACCTCGAGTTCGTCAACCCGGTAGTCGTCGGCATGGCGCGAGCCGCCTGCACCGACGCGTCGGCCCCGGGACCGCCCACGGTGGACAAGGGATCCACGCTCCCGATCCTGATCCACGGCGATGCGGCCTTCCCCGGCCAGGGGATCGTCGCCGAAACGCTGAACCTGTCGCGGCTGCGGACCTACGATGTTGGCGGAACCGTTCACCTGATTGCGAACAATCAGATCGGCTTCACGGCGACGCCACGTCAGTCGTATTCGACGTCCTACGCCAGCGGTCTCGCCCGCGGTTTCAAGATTCCGATCCTTCACGTCAACGCCGACGACGCTGAGGCGGCGATCGAGGTGGCGCGGATGACGGCCGCCTATCGGGCGCGCTTCAAGCGCGACACGCTGATCGATCTGGTCGGCTATCGGCGTCACGGGCACAACGAAGGTGACGAGCCCTCGTTCACGCAGCCCGCGATGTACAAGATCATCAGCGCGCATCCGACCGTTCGCGAGATCTGGGCGCGGACGCTCGAGGCGCGCGGGACGATCGAGCCCGGTCACGCCGACGCACTCGTCAAGAGATACATGACCGCGCTCGAACAGGCGTACGAGACGGTTCAGAAGAACGCACAACCGCAGGAGCACTACCCGGAGCCGCCGCCGCGTGGTGTGGCTCGGCAGGCGAAGACAGCGGTCTCGCTCGACAGGCTGCGAGCCTTGAACGCCGATCTCACCCGTATTCCGCAAGGCTTCACGATTCACAGGAAGCTCGAACGCGCGCGGGAGAAGCGCCGAGGCGTGCTCGACAACGCCGACGAGCGGACCATCGACTGGGCTGCCGGCGAGGATCTGGCGCTGGCGTCGATCCTCGAGGACGCGATCTCGATCCGTTTCACCGGCGAGGATGTCGAGCGCGGCACCTTCAGCCACCGGCACGCCGTCTTTCACGACGCGGTCACCGGCGAACGCGACGTTCCGCTGCAGCGGCTGTCGCAGGCGAAGGCGGCGTTCGAGATCTACAACAGCCCGCTGACCGAGTGCGCCACGATCGGGTTCGAGTTCGGCTACAACATCCAGGCGCCGTCGCGGCTGGTGGTGTGGGAAGCGCAGTACGGCGACTTCATCAATGGCGCCCAGGTCATCATCGACGAGTTCATCACCTCGGGCCGCGCCAAGTGGGGTTTAACGCCGTCCCTGGTGCTCCTGCTGCCCCACGGCTACGAAGGGCAAGGTCCGGATCACTCGAGCGCGCGCGTCGAGCGCTTCCTCGAGGCCGCGGCCGATATCAATCTCCGCATCGCATATCCGACGACGGCCGCGCAGTATTTCCATCTCCTGCGGCGCCAGGCCGTGCTGCTGCTCACCGACCCGCTGCCGCTGATCGTGCTGACCCCGAAGAGCCTGCTGCGCCATCCGCTCGTGGCGTGCCGTCCGCGCGATCTCGCCGAAGGACGTTGGCAGCCGGTCATTCCTGACGACGACGCGACCGGACGCGCTCGTGAGATTCGGCGGGTAATCCTGTGCAGCGGCAAGGTGCATGTCGATCTCGTGACGAGCGAGCATCGCGCCCAGCACCCCGAAATCGCCATCTGCCGCGTCGAGCAGCTGTATCCGTTCCCATGGTCGGATCTGAAGCCGATCCTCGAAAACTTCCCGGTGCTCGAGGAGATCGTCTGGGTGCAGGAAGAGCCGGAGAACATGGGCGCCTGGGGATTCGTGCGGCCGCTGATCGAAGAGTTGGCCGAAGGACGCTGGCCGCTGTACTACGTCGGACGCGCCCGCAGCGCGAGCCCGTCCGAAGGCACGGCATCGTGGCACGCGGTGAATCAGAAGATTCTCGTGAGCGAAGCGTTCGCGGCCGGGCCAGCACGCAAGCAGACGCACATGGTGTTGTCGAAGAAGGTATAACGCATCCACTACTGTCAACTCATGGACATCGTCGTTCCACAGCTTGGTGAGTCGGTCATCGAAGCGCGGGTCGCGCGCTGGTTGAAGCGCGAGGGAGAGACGGTCGCGACGGGCGAACCTCTCGTCGAGCTCGAAACCGACAAGATCGATCTCGAGGTCAATGCCGACGCCCCCGGCGTCCTGTCGCGCATCGTCCACAAGGACGGCGACGACGTGAAGGTCGGCGAAGTGCTTGGCGTCATCGATCAGCCCACGTCCGCGGCTGGCGCCGCTCCGGCAGGCAGGCCCGCATCCGCTGCGGCTCCGGCACCTGCCGCACCCGCCGCACCCGTCGCACCTGTCGCACCTGTTGCACCCGCTGCCGACGTTCGCGCCACCGCCACCGCGCGCAAGGTCGCGGCCGAACATGGCGTCGATCTCACGTCGGTCCCGGGATCAGGCGACGGCGGCCGGATCACAAAGGAAGACGTGCAGAAGCACGTCACAGGGAGCAAGCCCGCTCGCGCTGACGGCAGCGCAGCCGCAAGCTCCGCGCACCTGCACCGTGCACCTCCCGCACCCGTTGCACCTCCCGCACCCGTTGCACCCGCCGCACCCGTGGCACCTCCCGCCCCCGCTGCCGGGGAACGCGTCGAGGAACGCGTGCGCATGTCGAAGCGGCGCGCCACGATCGCCAGGCGGCTCGTCGAAGCGCAGCACACCGCCGCGATGCTGACGACGTTCAACGAGATCGACATGTCGGCGGTACAGGCGCTGCGTGCACGGCGGAAGGAAACCTTCCAGAAGGCGCATGGCGTCAACCTCGGCCTCTCATCCTTCTTCGTGAAGGCCGCGGTCGCGGCCCTGCGGGCGTTCCCCCGGATCAACGCCGAGATTCAGGGCGACGAGATGGTGCTGAAGCACTATTACGACATCGGCATCGCCGTCGGCGCGAGCACCGGACTGGTGGTCCCGGTCCTGCGCGATGCCGGCAGGATGTCGTTCTGGCAGATCGAATCGACGATCAAGGATTTCGCGAAGCGGGCCGAGGAAGGGACGCTGTCGCTCGAGGAGATCAAAGGCGGATCCTTCACGATCACCAACGGCGGCGTCTTCGGATCCCTGCTCAGCACGCCGATTCTGAATCCGCCACAGGTCGGCATCCTCGGGCTGCACAAAATCGAGGAGCGCCCCGTCGCGCAGAACGGGCAGGTCGTCGTCCGGCCGATGATGTATGTCGCGCTCAGCTACGACCATCGCATCGTCGACGGCCTCGAGGCGGTGCAGTTCCTCGTCAAGGTCAAGGAATTCATCGAAGATCCGGGACATCTGCTCGTCGAGGGATAGGGACGCTATTGCACTCGCACTTCCTGGAAGTGGTAAGGGCGGGCCCAGCTCGAGACGTAGCTTCTGTCTGCCAGGGGCGTGATGCCGACGCCGAATACCGTCCGGAACAACTGCCGGTAGACGTTCACCGGTGAGTCGACTGCACCGGCCGGGTTCGGCATCCGCGTCGCCAGAAAAATACGCATCCGATCGCGCACGTTGCTCCGCTCCGGCGTACGGATGTCGTAGCCCAGCCCTGGACCGTGATCGCCGTGGACGATCACGATCGGCGGCACCGGCAGACGGTCCCAGGTCGCTTACCAATTGTTCGAGACGGGAGAAAACGTAAGCGGCCTGGCCGGCATAACCACGGCGGTAATCGTCTGCCGACCCGGGAAAGGCATTGCCGTCCTGCAACGAGAAGATACCGTCAGGGCGAAGCTCACGTCCGCGGCCGTCGAATGTGAATGGCGGATGCGGCAGCAGGACGTGGGCCAGCACGTAGCGCGGCCTGGGCCCTTGTGCAAACGACTGCAGGGCCTCGAGATACGGCCGCAGTACGCCGTCGGTGCGGCTCGTAGGTCAGAGACGGCCACGGCGCCATTCTGAGCATCGTTCGCGGCAACAGGTAGCTCTCGAACTGATCGAACCAGGTCGGCCCGAATACACCGTCATCGGCCAGCGGATGTTCGACCAGCGCCTCGTACCCGCTCGAGAGCAGCGTGAAGGAATAGCCGCGCGCCTTGAGCGCACGAATCACACTGCTCTGCTGAATCACCGCTAGCGCAATCGTCCGATCGTTCCCCTCTCCTCCCAGGCGTTCGACGTCGTCCAGGTAACGCATCGAAAGCATCGACGCCACGGCGGGAAACGTCTGCGAATAGTTGGCGACCGCCCGGTGACTGATCGTCAGGCCGGCGCCTGTCAGCGCCGACTCGATGCTCGGGGCGTCGACGCCGTAACTCTGCTGCAGGACGTCCAGCCGTCCGAGCCCGTCGAAGACGATGTGGATGATGTCCGGCGGTCTGGGACCGGGCGGCAGGGCCACGACGGCGCCGCCTGGATTGGCCAGCGACGCGGCGGCATCCGAACGCGTCCATCGGACCAGTCCCGAATACGCGATGTAGGCAACTGTCAGGACAACGAGCAGCGTCAGGACCGAATGCGACGAGTCGAGGACCGGCCGCTGCCAGCGCGAGAGCGCCCAGAATGCAAGAGAGAGGAGCGCGACGAACGCCGTTCCGAGGGCGAAGTCGGCGATCGAACAAGGCGTCACGTCGATCGCACCGGCAAGGGACGGGTAGGCGCCGGCGAGCAGCACGCCGAGCGAGAGCGCTGCACCTTTCGAGCGGTCGCTGCCGCCACTCAGCAGCAGCACCACGGCGATTGCCGCCGTCAGCACCATCAGCACGACGCAGTCACGAACGACCTGCCCGAGCGAAATCGGCACGGAAGCGCTGTACAGCTTGGCGGCATTGATGACCGGCATCGCGGCAAGGATTGGCGCCGCCGCGTACCATCGAAGACGCCGCAGCATCGCTCGGCTATTCGAAGGCGTTGAGGCACGCGACGACAGCACTGACGTCGTCGTCGGTCAACTGCGGATGGCACGGGATCGACAAGCACTCGTCAGCGTGGCGCTCCGCGTGCGGCAGATCCGCGCGGGTCGCAGCGAATGCCGGTCAGGCTCTCCTGCCGGTGCGCGGCGATGGGATAGTGCACCAGTGTCTCGATGCCATTGTCGCGGAGGGTCCGGGCGAGGCGATCGCGTTCAGCGCAACGCGCGACGAACAGATGATGGACGTGGCTCTCGCTCGCGGCGGGCGCGGCCATCGAGCGGATACGCGGGTTCCTGATTTCGGCGTAATAGCGATTGGCCACCGCTCTCCGGCGATCGTTGAACCGATCGAGCCAGTCGAGACGGACGCGCAGGATAGCGGCCTGCAGTCTCGTCCAAGCGACTGTTGAGGCCCACCTCCGGATGCTCGTAGCGTGTCCGCGTCCCATAGTTCCGCAGCATACGCGCCTTCTCGGCCAACGCCGCAGAACCGGTCGTCAGCGCACCGGCGTCACCCTTGGCCCCGAGGTTCTTGGTCGGATAGAAGCTGAAGGCACTGAAGACGCCGAACGTCCCCGCCATCCCGCCCTTCCAGATCGCACCGTGCGACTGCGCGCAGTCCTCGAGCAGGTGCAACCCTCTTGACGCGGCAGAACTCGCGCCATCGGTCCATGTCGTCGATCTGACCGTAGAGATGGACCAGGAGCACTGCCCTGGTGCGCGGCGTGACCGCACGCTCGACGCTCGCGATGTCGAGCAGCGCGGTCGTCGGGATTGATGTCAGCCAGAACAGGGGTCGCCCCGGCATGGACGATCGCGAGGATCGTGGCAATGGCAGTCATCGGCGTGGTGATGACTTCGTCGCCAGCAGCCGATTCCCATCGCGCGCAATCCGATTTCGATCGCTTCCATGCCGTTGCCGACGCCGACACAGAACGGGGCGCCGCAGAAGCGCGCCCAGCCGTCTCGAACGCCTGCACTTCCTCCCGAGGATGAACCATCCCGACGAGGCGACGCGGGCCACGGCCTCGAGTTCGGCGCGGAGCAGGTCGGCGGGCTCCGCGGTGAACGCGTTCATCTGGATCATGCGCCAGCGTTCCAGTAGTGGGCATGATGCCGTGCGTAGTAATCGACGGTTCGCGCCAGTCCTTCCTGAAGGCACACTCGAGGTTCCCAGCCGAGCGCGCGGCCGATCTTGCTGAAATCGCTGTAGTAATCGCCGATGTCTATCGCCTGCCGATCGGCCGGAAACGGCACGACTTCGTAGCGGCCGCTCGGGCGCATCTCGACCAGCATGGTCGGCGAGCGCTCGCAGGGTGACGTGCTCGTGGTGCCCGAGATTGAAGATCTGCACCTTCCGAAGCCGGATTCGCGGCCGCCGCCAGCAACGCGTCGACCACGTCGTCGATGAAGTTGAAGTCGCGCCGCTGCTCGCCGGTCCCGAAGACCTGAATGGTGGAGCCCTCGAGCAATCGGCGGATCCAAATGCCAAGAAACGTCTGGCGCGCGTCTTTCACGCGCATGCCAGGGCCATACGTGTTGGTCAGCCGCAGGACCGAGGCGCGAATCTTGTAGACGTCGTTGTAGAGCAGGTGGTACGACTCGCCGGCGAGCTTGTTGACGCCATTGACGTCGACCGGCTGCAACGGATGCTTTTCGTCGACGGGCAGGTAGCAGGGCCGGCCGTAGACCTGCCGCGTGCTCGCGAACACGATCTTGACGTCGCGGTTGTGGCGGCGGCACGCTTCGAGGATGTAGAGCTGCGCCGCCGTATTGATGTTCAGATCGGTGAACGGATCGGACATCGAGTCGAGATGGCTCGTCTGCCCGGCGAGATTGAAGAGGAAATTCCGCCCCTGCACCAGCCACGCCATCGCGTGCGGGTCGCGGACATCGGCGACATTGATCGTGACCTGGTCCCTGATGTCGTGAACGTTGAAGGGGTTGCCTCCATATTCCGGAATCAGGCTGTCGACGAGCGTCACCCGGGCGCCCAGGCCGACCAGGCGCCTCGCCAGGGCGGAGCCGATGAACCCGAGTCCGCCCGTAATCAGCACGTCGCTGCCGGCAAAGATTTCGACACCGGGGGGCATATCGGAGTGTATCGTCAATACCGAGAATTCCTCTAGAGATGAGCCCCGCGTTCGACTCACAGCGTCCCGAACTGTCGCTGGTGATTCCCGTCTACAACGGCGGCCGGACCATCGCCGCGCTGGTCGAGCACGCTCATCACGTGTTCGCCGGCCGCGACTTCGAAATCGTCCTCGTGAACGACGGGTCGACCGACGACAGCGAGCAGGTCTGCGCCCGCCTGGCCAGCGAGCATCCGTCGACGGTGACGTTCGTGCACCTCAGTCGGAACTTCGGCGAGCACAGCGCAGTGCTGGCGGGTTTGAATCACACGCGCGGGCGTTACGTCGGCGTTCTCGACGACGACGGCCAGAATCCGCCGGAAGAGATCGTGCGGATGCTGGACACCCTCGAGCAGCACGACTACGACGTCGTCTACGGGCATTACATCGAGAAGATGCACTCGGCCTTCCGCAACTGGGGCAGCCGCTTCAACGATCGCATGGCGACGCTGATGCTGCAGAAGCCGGCGGACCTGTATCTCTCGAGCTTCAAGGTGATGAACCGGTTCGTCGTCGACGAGATCATCAAATACGAAGGACCGTTCCCCTACATCGACGGCTTGATTTATCGCACGACGCGGAACATCGGCCAGATTCTCGTCGAGCATCGCGCCAACACCAGCGGCCCGTCGCGCTATGGCTTGCGCAAGCTGATGGCGCTCTGGCTGAACATGTTTCTCAACTTCTCGATCACGCCGCTGCGGCTGGCCGTCTACGTGGGCCTCGCTACGTCATGCGCCAGCGTGCTCGGGCTCGTGCTCATCTGGATCGACAAGATCTGGATCACGCGCGATCTGACCCTCGGAATCTCGACCGTGCTCGGCAGCGTCGTGTTCTTCTCAGGCCTGCAGTTGATGATTCTCGGCATCGTCGGCGAGTATCTCGGCACGGATGTACCTCGGGCACACGCGGACGCCGCAGTACATCGTGCGCTACACGCTGGCGGCCCACCGCGCGGACGGCGCCCTGACGCGCATGCCGGCGCCGGCGGACCGGACGTCAGCCAGATGAAGACAGGCCTTGCCTTCAATCTGATCCAGGAACTGTTCTCCCGCACTTACGCACTGACGACCGGCAACGAGCCTTACCCGCTGCACTCGCTGATCGAGCGGGATCGGCGACGATTTTCACCACAGTCGGTGCTGGACATCGGCTGCGGCAGCGGGCGCTTCGCGATGGCCGGCTGCGACTACGTCGGCGTCGATCCGAATCCGAAGTACATCGAATACTGCCGTCAGCACTGTTTCGGACGATTCGAGCAGATGTCCGGCGACCGGCTGACGTTCGCCGACGCCACGTTCGACATGGTCCTCTCGTTCAGCGTCGGACATCACCTGCCGGACGCTCCTCTGGCGCAGACGCTGAGCGAGGCACGACGAGTGTTGCGCGACGACGGAGTGTTCATCTTCGTCGATGTGATTCGACCAATCGTCGGCTGGAAATGGGCGGCGGCGCTGCTGGAGCGGCTCGACGAGGGCGATTCGTTCAGAACGGAAGACGAGTACCTGGCGTTGATCGGACCGCGCTTCGCGATCGCCGAACGCGAGGAGATCGTCGACCAGTTCTACCGCACGCTGGTCCTCCGCTGCCGCAAGTCGTGAAATGCAGCGCCAGGAATACCCACTCATGGCCGCGGTCGAGGACACCCATTGGTGGTACCGCGCCTTGCACGATTTGATTGCCGATGCCGTGAGAAGACCGCGCGCTGTCGGACTCGACCCGTATTCTGGATGCCGGGTGCGGGACCGGCGCGGTGCTCAAGCGGATCGAGACGGTCTGGCTACGCCGTTGGCGTCGATCTCTCGGACGACGCGCTCGGATTCTGCCGGGCACGTGGCCTGCGTGACCTGGTGCGCGGCGACGTCAACGCCCTCCCGTTCGCCAGCGAGTCGTTCGAGACGGTGATCTCGTCGAGCGTGCTCTACCACCAATGGGTCACGGATGTCGGCGCCGCCCTGCGCGATCTGCGCCGCGTCCTGAAACCCGGCGGTCGGCTCGTGCTCAACCTTCCCGCATACGATTTCCTGCGCAGCCCTCATGACGATGCCGTGCTCACCGCGCGGCGATTTACAAAGACCGAAGTCCGCCGATTGCTGGAAGGCAACGGTTTCAAAGTAGAGCGAGTCACCTACTGGACGACCCTGCTCTTCCCGGCCGCGCTGATTGCCCGTACACTCGGCGCCTCTTCGACCGGCCAGGATTTCGACGCTGCTGGCGGTGATACCTTCACGAACCGGTTGCTATCGAGGGTCATGGCAATCGAATTGGCGGTGGTGCGACGGCTGCCGATGCCCTTCGGAGTGGCGATCTTCGCCGTGGCCGAACGCGCTGATCGCCGCTTGCGCTGACCATGGATGCCGGCGTCATGCCACGCTCCCCTGACGACTGGCGGCTCGGCGCTGCCATCGCCGCCTTGATTGCCCTCATCGGGATCGCCGCCGCCAATCGCCACATCGCCGGGATCTATCACGACGATGGGATCTACCTGGCGAGCGCACGGTCGATCGCCGAGAACGGCAGTTATCGGCTGATTGACGTGCCAGGCGCTCCCCTCGCGACGAAATATCCGCCGCTCTACCCCCTGCTGCTGGCCGCCGTCTGGCGGGTCGCGCCCGACTTCCCTGGCAATCTCGCGCTTCTGAAGGCCGTCAACGCCCTGCTGCTCGCCGGCATCGGTCTACTCGCCTACCTGTGGACGGGCCGCCTCGGCTACCACTCGCAGATGGTCCGGACGGCGGCCGCCCTGATGACGGCGTTCTCGCCGGGGCTGTTCTGGTTCAGTGACATGGCGCTGAGCGAGCCACTCTTCGTCCTGCTGCTGATGGGGATGCTGGTTGTCGCCGACGAACGAAGCGACAGCGCCGCCGAGAACGTCCGGCCAACGTCTGTTGTGGCTCGGCGTGCTGGGCGCGCTGGCAGCGCTGACGCGAACGATCGGCGTGGCGGCGATCGCCGCCGCTGCGTGGCACATCTGGCGGCGCGACGGCTGGCGCAAGGCGGCGCTTGTGCTGGCCCCCGGTCTCGTCGCCGCCGGCGCCTGGATCGCGTGGTGCGCCCTGGCTGCGCCGCAGGGCGGCTATCTCCTCGACTACTACCTGAAATACGAGCCCTCGATCTGGTCGCGCGTCCGCGAGGCGCCGATGGTCGGCATCCGTATGCTGGCGCTCAACCTGCGCTACTACGCGCTCGTTGCGCCGGAGGGTCTAGGGCTGCCAGGATGGGCGCTCACTGCGCTGGCGGCGGTCCTCGCCGCGATGAGCGTGCGGTCACGAGCGGATCGCCGGCGCCTGTCGCTGGCATTGACGCTGGGGATGTTCTACCTGGCGATCCTGCTCGGCCACCCTCTGCCCATCGAGCGCTATCTGGCGCCGCTCATCCCGATCGTCATTGCCGCCGCCGGCCTCGGCGTCACACGGCTGATGGCCAAGCGAACGGCCGGCCCGGTGGCGGCCCTCTGTCTGATACCGTTTCTGGCCGCCGATGTCCTCTGGCTGCGCCAGTTTCACGAGGTCACCCTGCGGCACATCCACGGTCACGGCGGCCGGCCACTGCCCTTCTCGTGGCAAGGATTCGCGGGCGTGATCGACTGGCTTGCGAAGAATGCGACGCCAAAGACGGCAATCGCGTCGCCCAACGACACACTGTACTTTCTCTACACGGAGCGCCCGGGCGTGCGCCCGTGGCCGGCACGGCCGGAACTGTACTCTCCGGCCTATGACGTCCGCGACTCCGGCCCCGACGGTGCCAGGATCAGCGGCGACCTCCGACGGCTGGGCGTCGAGTATCTCGTGATCGATCCGATGCTGCGCGATGGCGAAGGGAAGTACGGACGCGATGCGATCGACGCCGTGCTGTCGCGTCGGGAAGATGGCTGGACCGAAGTCTATCGGTCAGGGGACGGGCAGCACCGCATCTACCGTCGAACGCCCGCGCGCGAGTGAGGGCTCGGCGACCGGCACGCTGACCCGAAGCGCGCGCAGGCCGGTGACATAGAGCACCGTCGCGGGAGCGGCCTTCGACAACGACATCAGGAGCCACGCGCCGATCGACCAGCGCGAAGGGTGGGCGGGAAACAGGACGTACGGCGTCGGCGCCGCGATCAATGCCAGCGTGCACAGCATCATCGGCACCACCTGCGGCGGCGAGGCGGGCGAGTCCGCCAGACGGCCGAGAATGAACACCCCCGCAAGCAGCACCGCGCTGTAGTGGTGCTCCCAGACGTGCAGGAAACCGAGGAAGAACGCCACCAGGAGCAGCGCCGTTGGAAGCACCACGTCATCGCGCTCCCATCGGAGCACCTGCCACGCCGTCCACGCGAGAATCGCGACCATCGCGAAGAGCGGCAGGAGGGGCAACGTCACGGGCAGCCACGTTCTGGTGAACGCCAGCCACACGAGGAAGAGTGTCTGGAGCAGGCTGAACGTGCCGGGGTGCGGCCCGTCGAAGGGATCGACGAGCGCGAAGGCCGAAGCGTATCGGCCGCCACCATGTCCCAGCCAGGTCCACGCGGCTACGGCAAGGATCCCGCCTACGGCAGCGATCGCGACCGGCGCGCCGCGGCGCCGCCGGGCGAAGGCTGGCAGCGCCAGGAACGGAAACGTCTTCAGCAATCCTGCGCAGAGAAGGAACGGCCCGGCGAGGATGTTGTCGAACCGCCTCTTGTCGGTCTTCTCTGTCAGTGTCGCGGCCAGCAGTGTCAGCGCCGTCGCCACGAACGTGAACTGCCCCATGTGCAGTTCGAGCACGAACGGCTGGCTGGCCAGGAGCAGCGCGGTGCCCGCCGCTTTCGCCGCGGCATTCGTCGTCGTGCTCCAGAACGCCACGATGCACGCGATCAGGCTGGCCTCGATGATCGCGATCCACACCCGAAAGGCCGTCACCGGAGGCAGCGACGCGGCGAGTCGTCCGAGAGTATCGGCAATCGCCGGCGAGTAGATGAACTTGAAGAAATACGGTGTGACGCGAGGCGTCTCACGCTGATCGTACGGCGACTGACCGCGGCCGGACTGCACGCCGGCGTGATACAGCGCGAAGAAGTCAGCGGCCGGGCCTGGAAACGACGTCGCGTCGAAATGCAGGCGGAACGTCGCGAATCGGCGAGCCCGCGGCGGCACCCGCCCGTCGAGCGGCTGCGCGATGACCGACCAGAGCAACGCGACATGGATGACCGCCGCCAGCGCGAGGAACAGCGCGTCGGTCGCGCGCGATCGCGGCATCAGCGGGAAGCGCGTGAAAGGCGCACGTTGCCGCTGTTATCGGACGATCCGCGGTGCAGCGCCAGCGCCAGCATGCCCCACGCGTAGGCCGATGTCAGGGTGATCCGCAGCAAAAAGGGCACGTCGACGTCGGGGACCAGCGGCAGCGGCAGCCACAGCGCCCAGGCGAGCCAGGGCCATGGCGCCCCGTCGAAGGCACGACGCATCAGCAGCGGGCCGGCGACAGGCAGGTAGTAAATCCAGCCGAGGGGCGCAAACGCGATCGAGCCGACGAGACATTTGGCAAGTCCGTCCGCCGGCCGCAGCCGAGCCGCCCAGAGGCCGACGAGCAGGCCCAGCGCAAGGCTGGCGGTGGCGAGGCGCTGATATGTCAGGACGCGATTGCCCTGAAGTGCACGTTGCGGCAGAACCGACCAGCTCGCGTTGAATCGGGAGTCGAACCAGGTGACCTGCCCCAGTGCCCGTAACCATTCGATCTGCGGCGCCATGCCCCAGACGACGACCGAGGCGGCGATCAGGGCCAGCCCGGTGGCGATGGCAGCGCCCGCCGCCTCCCATTGCCGTGTGAAAAGGAGCCAGGCCACGAGCGGCAGGAAAATCGGCTTGCACGCGCAGATGCAGCCGATGGCAAGGCCAACGGCTATCGGACGATTGCTGTTCAGGCCGCGCCATGCCGCGACGGCGGCCAGTGCCAGAAGTCCGGCCACCTGGCCAGCGCCAAGCTCCATGGCGACTGCCGGCGACAGCAGCCCCGCAACGATCAACCACGCCGCACGACGAGACTTCAACTCCGCGACACTGAATGTCAGCAGTACGGCAGCGATCATCGCCAGCGCGTTGACTACCCGGAACACCTGGGCCGCCGCCGGCAGTGAGAGCGTCGCCAGCGGGATGATCAGGAGATGAAACTGCGGCGGGTTCATGTTCCACCACAGGCCGTCGGCGAGCGCGTGAGGCTCGTACGCGGGACGTCCATGGAGCAGCGCCCGGACGGTCGTGTGAAACATGACGAAATCGCCGTAGTGAAGGGCCTGGACGGAAACCCAGAGGTGCACCACCCCCACAATGGACACGGCGAGCGCCATGAGCGACCATCGATCGGCTGGCGCGACCATCCCGCCGGAGTCTACCATCCGACAACATCGAGCCGAGGCGCCGCTGTGCAGATTCCGCGGTGCTCCTGATATCTTCTGACCGCATGCCCGACGGTCGCCCAATGCTGGTGGTCCTCCTTCCCGTTTTCAATGACTGGCAGGCCGCGTCGCTCCTGATTCCGCGCGTGGTGCAGCAGCTCGAACGAGAAGGCCCGATCGGCGTGCTCATCGTGGACGACGGTTCGACCGAGACGTGCTCGCTGACGATCGACGCGCCGACGAACCGCGTCGCGTGGGCACGGGTGCTCAGGTTGCGGAGGAACCTCGGGCATCAGCGGGCGATCGCGGTTGGCCTGTCCTACATCGACGAGCACGTGCCATGCGACGCCACGATCATCATGGATGCCGACGGTGAAGACCGCCCCGAGGATCTCCCCCTGCTCGTCGACCGTTACCGTCGCGAGATGGAGTCGCCGATCGTGTTCGCCGAGCGGAGTCGCCGCCTCGAGAGCCTGACCTTTCGGGTGTTCTACGCTCTCTACCGCCTGTTGCATCTCACATTGACGGGCCGTGGCGTCAACGTTGGCAATTTCAGCGTTCTACCGCGGGATCGGCTGGCGAGCCTCGTGGTCGTCTCGGAGCTGTGGATTCACTACGCGGCAGCTGCCGTACGGTCGCGCCAGCCAATGGTCACGGTTCCGGCACCGCGAGGGCGTCGCCTCGCCAACGCGTCGCGGATGAATTTCACATCACTCGTCGTCCACGGGCTCAGTGCGATTTCGGTGTACAGCGACGTCGTGTTCACGAGGCTGATCGTCGCGTCGACAGCACTCGTCCTGCTCGCATTGTCGGGTATGGGCATCGCCGTCGGCATTCGCGTGTTCACGTCACTCGCGATTCCTGGCTGGACGTCATTCGTGCTCGCGATGTTGCTCGTGGTGCTGTTGCAGGCCATCACGTTCGTCGTGTCGCTAACCTTCATGGTGCTGGGCTTGCGACGCCACGCGGAGGTCATCCCGCGCCGTGACTATGCACACTTCGTCGCGCGGGTCTTTGATATCCCGTCCTCTTCTGCCCGGTGACAATGAGCGACTTCCACTATGTGGGGCGCGAGCTCGAAACATTTGCGGCGGCGAAGACGTGGAAGACGTACCTCGCGATGCAGATCCGGCCCTTCCTGGGCGCCGACGTGCTCGAAGTGGGCGCGGGCCTGGGCAGCGTCACGCGAGCGTTCTGTACGAGCGCGCAACGCTCGTGGACGGCGCTCGAGCCCGATCCGGCACTCGCCGCCCGCGCACGGGAGTTCTTGAACGGTTTGACCGACGGCACGCGATTCGACGTGCGCACGGAAACGACTGCGCAACTCCACGCGGACCAACGGTTCGATTCAGTTCTGTACATCGACGTCCTGGAGCACATCGAGCACGACGCCGAGGAGCTCGTCGCCGCGCGCCGTCATTTGCGTGCCGGCGGGCACCTCGTCGTGCTATCGCCGGCGCATCAATGGCTGTTCACGCCGTTCGATCGGGCGATTGGGCATTTCCGCCGCTACAGCGCCTCGACGCTGCAGGCTGTCGTCCCGCCAGGCCTCAGCACTGTGCGTCTTCGTTACCTCGATTGTGTCGGCATGTGCGCCTCGCTTGGCAACAAGGCCCTGTTGCGGCAGGACATGCCGACGACGCGGCAGATCGAGATCTGGGACCGGGTAATGGTCCCGTTGTCACGAACGTTCGATCGCTGGCTGCGATTTCGCGTTGGCAAGTCGATCCTGGGCGTGTGGCAGGCATGAGATCAGGCTAGTGGCGCAAGGGATCTGTCGGCGCGACCGCGCAGAGAAGCGCACCGTCGGCCGTGCTCACCCTCACCTCGAGATGCTTCGACGCGTCCAGCCGCAACAGTTCGTCCCGTGTCCCGCGCGCGAGGCGGACGAAGTGCGTGACACGGGGATCGCCTGGCTCCGTCAGCACCATGTGCGGGAACCGCGACAGGTCGGCCTGGAGGACGATCAGCGGCCAGCCGCTCACGTAGACAGGCTCGCGACCGGCTTGCCGATCCAGATGCGACAGCGCCTGGAGCATCGAGTTCCCCCAGTAGTCCAGATCGTACTGCGCATAGGCCGCGCGCGGACCGCCTGCCAACGGCTGGATGTAGGCCGCCTGATTCGGATGATTGCGCCACTGAAACATCGCCGGCTCCGCCACGCCGACGGAGACCGCCACGAGCACCGCCGGACGTGCCATCGGACGCGCCAGGCGGCCCGCACCAATCCATCCGGCACTGGCGAGGACGATTGCAGGAGGGAGCACGAACAGCAGGTGACGGATCCCGTCGTAGAGCGTGGCGTGCGTCCCAATCACGTACACGATCGGGAAGAGCACTGCGGCCCACATCGCGATGACCTGGCCGCGGATCTCGAGCTCGCGCAATCTGAGGAGCGACAGGGCGAGACCGACGAGCACCACGGGGGACAGCACGAGCCAGAACCACTGCGGCACGTACCAGCGAGGCAGAGACGTTCCGGCATAGGTGCGCCCGTCGAACAGGACCGTCCCTCCCCAGCCGAAGTGGCCCAGTTCCGCCAGGGCCTTGAAGGGCGCGACGAGCGGATTCGCGTACGCCCACGGCCAGGCCACCCATCCAATCGCCACCGCGCCGACGACGACTGCGGCCAGCCGCAGCTCGATCGCGACGAGCACCGATGGCCGCAGAGGGCCGGTGGAGAGGATCCGAAACAACACGAGGACGGCGAGATAGCCGACGAACAGGAGGCCGCCCGGCCTGACGTTCAGGCTCGCGCCGATGATCAGCGCCAGCACGAGCACGAGGCGCCAGCTGAGAAACGGTGTGGAGGTGCGGACTCGCGTGAGCGCCAGCAGCAGGGCTGTCGCCGCGGTCGCGAACGGAATGTCCTTCGGGTTGTTCATGGCGTGCGCCATGTAGACGGGGGACGCGGCGAGCAGCACCAGCGCGAGGAGCCCGTGCGGCGGCCCGAGCAGCCGATCCGCCAGGATGCCGCACAGCACGAGGCCCAGCCACCCCGCGGCAGCGATCACCAGGTGGCGCAGGACATAGGGATCGATCGTCAGCACGCGTTCGAGCGCCGCGCACACGAGATCGAGCGGGGCGCCATACAGGTGCGCTCCATCGATCGGATCGATCAACACCGGTGACGCTCCGGTGAGGTACGCGAGGAGGTGCTGCCCTTTCGCCCGCTGCTGAGGCTCGTCCCAGGTGGCGCCGAAATCTTTCGAGGCGACGAGCATCGCCGGCAACAGGGCGACGGCGACGATCACAAATGCGGCGCGGACGCCGCGACCGCGATCAGGCATCACGCTCCGACGGCGGCGACGCGACGGGATACTTGCGGTGGCTCACCCGAGTGAGTAACATGCGACGTTAGTGTAAGCGATGAATATTCACGTCAGCCACTCGTCGCGTCGGCTCGTCCGCACCGGCCTGCGGTTCGCGCTGCTCGTGGCCTGGGTCCTCGTCTTCACGACAAGAGACGCCTCAGCGTACATCGACCCGTCGGCCGGTGGCATGCTGGTGCAGCTGCTGCTTGCGGGCACCGCGGGAGTCGCTGTCCTCGGCAAGTTGTTCTGGACACGGATCACCCACTTCTTTGGCGTCAGCAAGCCGCCAGCTCCCTCCGAGACTGCAGAGACCGGATCCGACCAGCCGAATGATCGGGTTTGACCCGGCGTCCTTCAGAGACCCTTCGGGACGGCTGTTCCGTCACGCGGGAGCCATCTACCGTACCTGCTCCCCCGCCGCGCTGACCTCCTATCGCGACGCCCGCGCCAAGGGGCTGTTCGATGCGCTCGAGGGCGGCGGTCTGTTCGTTCCCTCGGAACTGCTGTCGAGCGCAACCGCCGGCCTCGATCCGGACGTCGTCGGCGAATGGGTCGTGCGTCAGAAGGAACTGCCGCTCGTCAGCTACGTGTACGAGTGGAGCTTCTCGATGGTGCGGGACGCGGCGCTTGCCACGCTTCGTTCGCTCGAAGCGTGCCTCGACAAGGGCTTCGTCCTGAAGGATGCCACGGCGTTCAACGTCCTCTTCGAAGGCACCGTGCCGCGCCTCGTCGACGTGCACTCCATCGAGCGCCGCCAGGAAGGGGCGCTCTGGTCCGGGTACGCCCAGTTCTGCCGTGCTTTTCTGTTCCCGCTGTTCTTGATGTCGTACAAGGGCATCGATCCGCGCCCGCTCCTGCTCGCCGGGCTGGGCGAGATCCCGGTGACCGACGTGAGCGGCTTGTTCGGCTGGCGCGATCGCTTGAAGCCAGGCGTCCTGATCAACGTCGCCATGCAGGCTCAGCTCGAACGCCGTTTTGCGGGTCGCGCGGAGGACGTGGGCAAGGCCGGGGCCGGAATGAAGTATCCGCTCGAGGCGCTTCGCGGACAAGTGCGAAAGCTTCGGAGGGTCATCGAAGGACTGGCGGCGCCGCGCGGCGACGCCTGGACGACGTACACCGAGACCCACACCTACGATGCGGCGGCGGTGAAGGCCAAAGAAGCGTTCGTCACGCGCGCCTTCGGCCAACGGCGGCTCGGGACGGTGCTGGATCTCGGCACCAACACCGGCCAGTACGCCCGGCTCGCTCGTCGACCGCCGCCGAGCACGTCGTCGCCATCGACGTCAGCCCGGGCTGTATCGACGCGCTCTATCGCGGCGCGGCCGACGACACGCACTTGTCACCGCTCGTCGGCGAACATCACGAAGCCGACACCCGCCATCGGGTGGCGTCTCATCGAGCGCAAAGGGCTGCTCGACCGGCTGCATGGAGACTTCCTGCTCGCCCTGGCGCTGATTCATCACCTCCGCATCACCGGCGGCATACCGTTGTCGGAGGTCGTCGATCTCCTGACGCGGCTGGCGCCGTCCGGGGTCATCGAGTGGGTAGGCCGCGAGGATCCGATGGTCAAGCGATTGCTCGCGCTACGTCCCGACGTCTACGACGACTACACGATTGGCACCTTCACGGAGCTCCTGGCGGCGCGCGCGCGGATCGTCGCGCAGGAGCCGCTTGCCATCGGCGATCGGACGCTATTTGCCTACGCCAGCCTGACCCACTCCGGCGCAGCCGACGGTTCTTGATGGGAACCGGGCCAAGCGGCAAGCTTCGCGGCGTGCGCAGGCGTCAGTTCGATCTCCTGGAGGTTCTGCTCGTCCTCGCGTTTACCGTGCTGTTGACGGCGGCCGTCGTGTGGAATCGCGCATCTCACGCCACGACAGCGCCACCGACGGTTCTCGAGGGCGACGTGCTAGCCGGCCTCGAGCGCCGGTTCGGACCGGCTCGCCACTCCCAGGGCCCAGAGGAGTGGATCGTCCGTGAGTTCTTCAACGACATGAAGTCCGGAGTGTTCCTGGATGTAGGGGCCTACCGCGCGCTCGAGTGGAACAACACCGCTGCTCTGGAGAAGGAGCTGAACTGGTCTGGCGTTGCGATTGACGCGATCGAGGAATTCGGCGCCGAGTATCTCAAGGATCGCCCCCACACCAGGTTCATCACCGCTTTTGTGACGGACACCGATTCCGGCACATCAACGATCTTCTTCGACCCGAAGGAAGCCGCTGTGTCCTCGGCGGATCCGACGTTCACGCGGCTGTTTACGGGCGACGCGAAGCCGCGCCAGGTGCGAAACCGGACACTCGATTCGATTCTTACGGAAGCCGGTATCAGCAAGACCGACTACATATCGATGGACATCGAGCTGGGAGAGCCGGCTGCGCTCCACGGCCTCGCCATCGATCGATTCCGCCCGCGTCTCGTCTGCGTCGAGGCGCACGCGAAGACGCGGCAGCAGATCATCGATTACTTCGTCCGGCACGGATATACGGTTGTCGGGCGCTATCTCAGGATCGACCCGGCAAATCTGTACTTCACACCATTACAGTAGGCGTGTATCGCACCGATCGCGTATAGGAGCCTGGGGATACGCGCTATTTGCACCACCCCCACGCGAGCCTCGTGGCCTATACCGTTCGATACTCCTGAGGCGCAAGCTCATCTGCCATAATTGGATGCTTTCGATTCTCCGGGCATGCCAATCACGGCGCTCACTCACGCCCCCGCGTCGGTCAGCCTCGCAGGCAAGAGGCCCGCGACGACTGTCGCGGCCGCCGCGGCTCTGAGCCGAGAAGTCCTCGCCGCGGCCCACGTCTTCGTTTTCGCGGCATTTCCCATTCTCTCGATCTACTCTGCAAACCTGGCGACTCTTCCGCTTCGCGCCGATCTCCTGGTCAGGCCGATCGGGTTTGCGGTTGTCGCGACGATGCTGGCTCTGCTGGCGTTGCGCGCCTGGACACCAGACCTGCAGCAGCGCGCGGTCATGCTGTCGTTGTTCTACATCGGATTCCTCTCCTTCGTCCTCACGTCGACGTTCGGGGAAGGCTATTGGCTCCGTTCGGGGAAGCCGGAATGGATACTCACCGGTCTGCACGTGGCGGCTGGTGCCTCTCTGGCGTGGTTCATGCGAAGGCCCGAGCGTGCCCGTCGCGTCGCACCGACGCTCCGAGTCAGCGCTGCGGTCCTGCTGTTCGTGACGCTCGGACAGATCGCGATCGTCTCGGCCCGGCCCCCAGGCTGGAAGCCAGCCGTCGCCGCCATCCATTCGGCCCGACAGTTTGATTTTCCAGCCGGCGGGCCACGTCCCGACATCGTGCACGTGTTGCTCGACGGCTTGGGCAGTCCGGGCGTGCTGCAGACCTACTACGATCTCGACATCAGCGATCATCGCGCGGCCCTCGAGGCGCGACATTTCACGGTCGGACAAGGGATCCGCAGCAACTATGCCTTCACCTACAGCAGCGTCGCGTCATTGCTCAACGCCAGCTACCTCGACCCGCTGAGTCCATTGGCGGGAGCCGCCGACCGGCGACCGCTCCACGAGCTGATCGACAGCGCCTCGGTGATCACGGCATTGAAGCGCGTGGGCTATCGATTCGAATTCATCGGGTCGAGCTACTCGGCCACCGATCGACATCCACTTGCCGATCGCTGCGATTGTGCGCCGATCGGCCTAAGCGAGCTGGAGACCGCGGCCTATCGTTTTTCGCCGTTGCGTGCGTTGACCCTTGACGGGATCACATACGGACCATTCCGCGAGAAGATCGACTACGAGCTCGACGCGGTCCGCAACCTGACCGCTGACGGTCCGCCACGCTTCGTCCTCGCGCACCTGATTCTGCCCCATCCGCCCTTTGCCTTCGACGCCCAGGGACGCCTTCCCGCCGGGCCGCGCGCGCTCTTCGGGATGCCTGACGGCAACGAGTTCCCAGGGACTCGGGCGCAATACGTCGAGGGTTATCGTGCGCAGGTGCAGTTCGCACTCGACCAGGTGGAAGATCTGGTCGCCCACCTGCAGCGGCGGACGCGACCGACCGTCATCATCATCAGCGGTGACCACGGGCCCGGCAGCCGGTTCAACCGCGAGGACCAAGGTCAATCCGACCTGCGGGAACGCTTCAATGTCTTCCTAGCGGTACACGTCCCTGGCCGAGCTGTCACATTTCCTTCAGGAATGACGCTGGTGAACCTGTACCCGTTGATACTGAAGGACGCTCTCGACGCACGGGGCGGCGACCTGCCCAACCGCACGATCTTTACCAAGTTCTCGAGGCCCTACCGCTTTGAGGAGGCGAAGGTTCCCGCCTGGTGACGATCCCCCTCCGGTGACGCGCTGGATCGCATACTGGCGCGAGCGTGCTTTCGTCGAGCACTCCCAAGAAAGTTGCAGTCAAAGAGGCCGCTGTGTCGCGACGGCGCTCGACGTGTCGTCTGTCTGTCGAGGCCGTGCGAAAATACCGTCTCCAAGGCTTTGGTTCGACCGGTCGACCCCGCGGGTCAGTGACCTGCGTCGGGCATAGCGAATCTCGTCGTCGGCCGATTCCGCCCGGCGCATTCCGCGCGGTGGCCTTTGGCACCGCGTGACAAACATCACGGAACCGCACGGTGACTCGTAGATTTCGAGACTTTTCGTATGTCGCCCTGGGCCTTGCCGCGATCTACGTCGCTATTGTCTACACCGTGCCGCCGACTGGCGATTTCCCTCTCAACGATGACTGGGCCTATGGGTGGTCGGTTCGGAAGCTTCTTGAGTCAGGCCAGCTTCGGCAATCTGAATGGTCGGCCACAACAGCACTAGCGCAAGTCTATTGGGGCGCGGTCTTTGCGAAGTTGTTTGGTGGCTTCTCGTTCACAACGTTGCGCTGGTCCACCCTGGCAATGAGTTTCTTTGGATCGCTGGCACTGTACGGCTTTCTTCGACAGCTTGGCATTAGTGAGCGCTCAGCCCGATTGGGGATGCTGACCATCGTCGTCAATCCGCTTTACCTCTACCTCAGTTACACCTTCATGTCGGACATTTTTTACATCTGTCCGATGTTACTCAGTCTCGCCTTGTACGTTCGCGGCATCGAGACCGACTCGGGACGGTCGCTCCTATTCGGCTCCCTATTTGCGGCTGCTGCTTACTTTTCGAGGCAGCTGGGCATGACGTTACCGATCACGGCTGCTGCCGTGCTGTCCATCCGGGACCGTCGTTTTAGATGGCAACCACTTTTGCTGGTTGCCGCCGTTCCCGTCCTCACAATCGCCGGACACGCGCTCTGGTTACAGCACATTCATGGTGTGCCCTGGGGCTTTCGGCTGAACGCTGTGAACAATAGCCTCAGGTCTCTTCTGACGGTCACAAAACCGGTCGATCTGATCTGGCGACTGCTTACGACGCTTCTCTATCTCGGCATGTTCACGCTTCCGGTGCTGATCGCCAGCTTCGTTAGCGTTCCGCATCGTCTCACGCACGATCGCCGGCTCGCTCGACTCTTCTCCGCCTGGACTCTCGTGTTGATTGCAACAGTCGCCATGATCGTGTTCACCATCGGTGTCCCGATGCCCTATCTCGCCAACGTCATTAACCGGGCCGGCCTCGGTGCCTTGACGCTCCCCGGGGCCAAGGCGGCCATCACTCCGGGGTGGGTGTTTTGGCTCGTCACGATAGTCGCTCCAGTGGCTGGGGCCGCACAGGCGGCACTGTGGACCGACGTACTTTTGAACGCGCGACGGGAATTCGATCGGTCGTCCGGCGTTATACTCGCGGCGTCGGTCGCCATGGCCGTCCTCACAGCAGTCATCGTCATTCTGTGGGACGAATATTTACTTGTCTTTATCCCCGCCAGCCTGTACCTGGTGCCCTGAGGCTCGGCCCAATCACTCGGTGGGGTTTTCTGAGCGGCGTAGGAATATGCGTCGCAATGCTCGCGTACGGCGTCAATGAACTCGCGGATTATATGGCCTGGAACCGAGCGCGCTGGTCCGCAGCGCGCCAGCCAGTCCGCAGAGGGTGTGCCACCCGAGGCGATAGAGGGAGGCTTTGAGTGGGCAGGATGGCACAAGTTCGAGACTGCTCTGCCAGCGGCAATTGCGAAAGGCTACAAGGACGACCTCTTCGCTTGGATGGATCTCACACCACCTCGTTATGTCGTTGCATTCTCCCCCTTGAAGGGGCACCGGGTGGTCAGCACTGTACCGTATCGAGTGCCGCGATTCGGACGATCTGGCAGCCTGTACGTCCTGCAGCCACCTTCCCGGCTGGGTTCAACGAATTGTGCGCCTGCACATGGGCCGTGTCTCCAGGAACTCAAATAGTCGTTTCGCAGGCGACGCGGGGTAGCGGCCATTTCGCAGGTTGACGACGAAATGGCCGCGTCACAACGCAAACGTGTTGTCGTCCTAGGGGCTGGCCTATCAGGCCTGGCTGCCAGCTACGATCTCGCGAAAGCTGGACATCAGGTGACAGTTCTCGAGGCCACCACGGACTTCGGGGGTCTGGCGAGCTCGTTCAGGCTGGAGGGGCATCGCGTCGAGCGCTTTTATCATTTCATTTGCCGCTCCGACCATGACTTGGTGAACTTCGTTGAGGAACTCGGCCTGAGCAGGCAGTTACATTGGCGACACACTCGAACAGCCTTTTATCACGATGGTAGGCAACGTACTCGTTCGGCACGCCCTTCGACCTCGCGCGGTTCTCGCCAGTGCCACCCGTCGAACGCCTGCGTTTTGGTATTCACATTTTCAGGTCCCGTTATCGCTCTAAATGGCGATGGCTAGATCAGATTCCAGCGAAGCCATGGCTCATCGAGAATATCGGCGAGCGCGCCTACAACGTCATCTGGCACCCGCTGCTCAACGTCAAGTTCGGTCGATACCACGATCAAATCTCTGCGGCCTGGGTATGGCATCGCATTTGGCGCGTCGCGACGTCACGCAAGACGCCATTCGGCCGCGAGTCGTTCGGGTATCTGGACGAGGGTTCCGCAACGTTGGTCGATAGCGTCGTTGCCTGGCTCAGACAGCAGCCGAATGTCACCTTGCGCGCCGGTGCCAGAGTAAGTCCGCTCGAAGTGCGCGACAACCGCATCACCGAAATCAGGGTCGACGGCGAGATGATCGCGTGTGACGCCGTCATCTCCACGGTTGCCCTTCCCACGCTCTCGCGGCTGGTCCCGGGCGACCTGGGCGACTATTTCGTCAAAGTGCGGCGTATCGAATACATCGGTGTCGTCTGCATGTTGCTCAGTCTGAAACAATCGCTCAGCCGAAATTTCTGGACGAACATCAACGATCGACGGATCAGCTTCAATGGCATCATCGAGCAGACGAACCTTAACCGCAACCTGCAAGCGGCCGGCCTCAACATCGTTTATGTGCCGTTCTATTTGCCGACTACCGAGGCGCGCTATACCGCGACCGATGACGCGCTCTTCGCTGATGTACACAGAGATGCTCAAGTTGATCAACCCGTCCTTTTCTGACAAATGGATTAAGGAGTGGCACGTTTTTCGTAGCCCCTTCGCACAACCTATCTTCGTTACCAACTTTGCGGATCTTATGCCCTCGCATCGGTCTCCAGTTCATGGCTTGTACATCACTGACTCGACTCAGTTTTACCCTGAAGATCGAACGATCAGTGCGGCGATCTCGCAAGGGCGAAAGGTCGCACGCATGATCTTGAGCGATGGTGTCATTCCATGACGTTGGTTACCGTGCCATGTGCAGTGTGCGGCGGCTCGGTCTTCGATCCACTGTACGCTTCGACAATTTCTGATCTCGCACTTGACCCGTCGATGTACTTCTCATCCTCTCGTCGTCGAGTCGGCCACTTGGCAATCGTCAGGTGTCGTGAGTGCCACTTGGTCATGACGAATCCGAGAGATGATGACGAGACGTTGAGTCGCGTCTATCGTGGGCTTGAAGATCGCGTCTACGCGTCGGAGGCTGGCAACAGAACGCGCACAGCAGAGGAACATCTTAGGTTCGTGACTGCCCATCACCCAAGGGCGAATCGATTGCTGGACGTCGGATGCGCAACGGGAACATTCGTGTGCCGAGCAGCGAAGGCCGGCTGGCGGGCAACCGGCTTGGATGCGTCGGAGTGGGCGATCGCGTACGCCCGCGAACGCTGTCCGAATGCGACATTTGTGGCCGGCCTCATGGAAGAGGCCGATTTCGAACCGGCCAGTTTCGGTGTCGTGACGTTGTGGGACGTTATCGAGCACGTTCGGTCGCCCGCCGAAACGCTGGTGCTCGCGAGACGGTGGCTGAAGCCGCACGGCTCGCTGTTTCTCAACATGCCCAACGTTGACAGTTTCGTTGCTCGCGCAATGGGGAGCCGATGGATTCTGTTGCTCCGCGAGCATTTGTGGTACTTCTCGCCGAAAAGCATGACAGCGTTGTTGCGACAGAACGGCTTCGAACTGATCGGCACTCGTGAAAATTTCGTGCGGTTCTCAGTTGCCAATATCGCTGGCAGAGTGGCGCAATGCTCAAATGCATTTGGACGCGTCGCGGGCCGATCTGCGAACATCGATTTGCTAAAACGCCTGGCGCTTCGTTTTCCGATTGGTGAGATGAATGTTGCGGCACGCAGAGTGGGATGATGGCGACGGCCTGGCCGAGAAGTCGGTGTCAATCGAGCGGCTCGAGCCGACCCGAAGCGGTGTCATATGAATACGCCGACCGCTCGGGAGCGATTCGCCGCAGCGCCTCGTTGCCCGGCCCGAGATCCCGCGCGACCCAAAGCGGCGCCGCGCTGAACGCGGGCTCATTGCGAATCAGCGAGACGGCCAGGTTCCAGTTCCCACCAAACCTTACGAAGACGATCGCGCGCTTCGCCGGGATCGTCGCCGAACACACGCGCCGGAGCATCGGCACGCTGCTGCCAGTCGAACCGGTGTCGTTTCGCCGCGGCCACATCGGTCATGGCGAGGAGGGCCGCGACAACGGCCACGAGCGGCACCACTCGCGCCGGTAACCGCGAGACGGCCAGACCGACCGCGAGATAGAGCGCGAACTGGGCTTCCAGGTAGTAACTGATCCACTGCGGCGGGTGCGCGAAGTTCAGATACAGGAAGAAGAGAAGCCCCGCAGAGCCGAAGATGACGCCAGTTCCCTCGTGCCGAACCGCGTGGCGGTGAGGAGCGCCAAGCGAGACCAAGGGGGATCAGCGTCAGTCGCCAGCCGGGGAACGACTGGCCCAGGATCTGCGTCAGCCGCTCCTGGACGATCTGCGGCAATCGGTCCAGCCGGTGCGCCGCGAAGTAGCTGCCCAGGTCGTGGGAGTACTTGACCATGTCCGGAGGCAACGGCGTCGCCGGCGGCCGCGCGTCGAAGTGCCATCCCGGCCGGTCGAATGGAAAGTAGCGATCGGCGTAGAGCGAGTACGGCGTCGTGTCGAGTCGTCCGACCGTGTTCCACGACCACACGGGGACCAGCGTCAGCATCGCCGCGAATGCCAGCGCAGCGCCCGGCAGACAACGGGGCTGTCCGGGTTTCCGGTCCGTCGCCGCCGCGACCAACAGCGCAGGCACGACGAGCGCGAGCATCGTCAGGGGCCGGGCGCATGCCCCGACGCCCAACGCGACAGCGCCCATGATGGCCGCCCGGCAGGCGCCGTGTGCGCACCCAATCGTCGAGGCAGGCCAGGGCCACCATCCAGCAGCAGACTGTGGTCGACTGCGCAAAGTACGGACGCGCGGTACTCGAGGGCGTTGGGTCCGGTGGCCCAGAGCAGCCAGACGACGGCCGCCGGCCAGACGCCGAGCATGCGCCGGGCCATGACGAAGACGAGCGCCCCGCTAACGCACCACAGCGCGATGGGGACCGCCCCGGGAAATCCCGCCCAGGTCCCGGGAACCATGAGCAGCGAATGCGCGGGCCAGTACTTGCTCGCCACGACCGGGGTATTGAAGACGTAAAGCTGCTCGAAGAATTCCGGCAATGGCGCGCCAGGGGCGGTCCAATGACCGGTGGCGAAGATCCGGGCTTGCAGCAGGTACGCCGCTTCGTCATGGATGACGGGAAGCTGGCGGAAGCCGCCCCACACGTACGCGACCAGGACGCCAGTCACCAAGCCCAGCGCCGCGGCCACCGCCCAGTTGCGTGAAACGGCGTTCATCGCGCTAGTGCTCCCGCCATCGCACTTCAAACTGCTGAACCCGTACGCCCTGGGAAAACAGGAGTCGAATCCGCGCCAATTGCGCGCTTGATACAGCCGGCGAGAACCGTGGCAGATGGTTGATCACGACCAGGTTGATGCCGCGGTCGATCCACAACTGCTCCATCGCACGATCGCTGAGCGGGTAGAAGAAATCAAAATTCGCCGGCGTCGGGTTGCGGCGCCCGGTCAGGAAATACATCTCGGGAGAATCCGGGAATGCGTGGATGAACTGCCCTCTCCCGTGTTCCCGCACCAGTTGCACGACCTTCGAATACGTGGCGGCGTCGTCAGCGGCGACGAACAAGTGTGCGCGGGGAATGTTCAGCGGATGATCGAAATGCCTGACCTCCGGCATCGCGCCGATGGTATCCCCATAGCCACGATTGGCGGACAGAACGGCGAAGGCCGCAATCGCGGCGAACAAGGGAATCGAATGGACCGGGCGGAATCGATCCTGGAGATGCACGGCACCGAAGAGCGCCAGGATGATGAGGGGGGCCGCGTAACAGAAGTAGATCGGCGCAGCGAATGGATACTGGAACAGGGCCATCGACGCGCCCATCGTCGCGACCAGAAAGAGATCCGCCCGTCTCGTCGGAGGCTCGCGCACTGATCTGCGGTACGCTTTCGTGAAAGCGCGACGAGAACCAGCGGGACAATCGCCAGGAGACTGTATCGAACCGCGTTCCAGGTCAGGTAGTAACCCAGCATCGACCGGCAACCGAGAACAGCGGCGGCGGGCAAGAGCCAGGCCGCGATGAGTTCCAGGCTCCCCGGGCGGCGCCTCAACGCCAGGCGAACAACGACCAACAGGTATGGGACGAGTCCGAGTGCGACGATGGGCGGCTGTAGAGGAAAGCCGGCGTGATCAGCTCGTAATTGTGGAAGTACGAACGTGCCATAGAAGAACGGCCCGAGCTGTCCGCCACGCGCGTACGGCACGATCAGCAGGGCCAACGGAATTGCAACACCTGCGGCGAGCGTCACCGTCCACTGCAGAAGGCGCCATTCGGAACGATCCGATTTCAGGTCACGCCCATATCGCCACTCCTCAACGGCGACAAAGAGCGCGAGCGTCGCAATCGGAAGGACCAGCACAACCCACATATCCGCGCGAACGTGGAATCCGATGAGGACTGCGAGGCCAAGGAGAATCGTCGAGACGCCGACGATCCTGAGGGCGAGGTCGCTCGCGCGCCGTGGTCCTGTGGCGGTTCCGGCCGGACGTTCCAGCCCTTCGTGGTACGACGACGGCGAGCCATGCGGCAGCGACCGCGTACACCGCCGGCTGCTTGAAAGCACACGCGAGCCCCAGCATCAGACCCGCCGAGAAACAACCAACGCGTGCGCCCCGTGTGATGAAAGCGCATCAAGGCGAGCACCGCCAGCGACGCGAACAGCAATACCCACCAGGACGGCAGGCCGGCAAAATAGTTGGGAAACCCCCACACGAGCGCGACCATGGCCGCGGCAGCCGCCGGGAGGGGACGGGCAAAGTGAGACGCGATGCAGTACCAGACGAATGTCGACAGAAGCGCCGCCCCATAGAGCGCCCAGCGAATGGTCACGAGGTCGACACCGAAACAGCTGAAACAATCCGGCATAGAACCAGGTCATTCCGCCGATGTAGGGATCCTGGAAAGCCGACATGGGGCAACTCCCCCTGCATCAAGCGCAGCGCGTCGCCGGCGATCGTTCCCTCATCGTGCGGAATCCAGCCCCGGTCGACGAACGGCCAGAGATACGCGGCGGCGCAGATGACGACGGCGGTGGCAACGACGTGGGGACTTGCTCGTGCCAACGGCCCGTCGATAGGATGCTGCCACCCCATGACTCGCCGCCGCATTCGGCTCGTGTCTCTCATCGTCCTCGCGGTCAGTCTCTCGATCCATGCCTGGGATCTCAGCCGGCCCGGCCTCGTTGACCGCACCGGCCGCCTGAAAGTCCCGGACTTCCTGCAGTTCTACACCTACGGTTCGCTGATCCGCGAGGGCCGATCATCGGATCTCTACGACGCAAGCGCGCACGCCCAGGTAGCCGCACGCCGCGTCGATCGGCGTCTTGCCCTCACCGGATTTCACCCGAACTATAGCCCGGTCATCGCCTTGATCATGTCGCCGCTCACCGCGCTGACGTTTCTTCAAGCCGCGGCGGTGTGGGCCGCCATGTCGGTCCTACTCTACGGCATTGCGGTCGGGCTCTTGACACGGACCACCAGCGCCCTGCGAACCGATCCGCTGACGATCGCTCTGGTCGCAGCGTCGTGGCCGGCGCTGTTCGTGGTGCTTCGCTACGGGCAGATCAGCGCTCTAACGCTGGCGTGCCTGTCCGCGGCAGTCTGGCTGCACTGGAGTCGCAATCCCTTCGCGTCGGGGGTCGCGCTGGGACTGCTCGCCTACAAGCCGAATCTCTTGATCGCGCCCGCGATGATCCTGTTGCTGGCACGAGAATGGCGACTCGTTACCGGTTTGATCTTGGGCGCAGTTCTCGAGCTGACCGTGGCCGTGGCCGTAGTGGGACCCGCCGCGTTCGCTGAGTACGTGGAGATACTCATCGCGCTTGCCAGAAGGCCGGAACTGGTCGAGTTGTACTCGACCGAGTCCCATTCGTTCCGGGGCGTGATTCAGGTCATCAGCACCGACGCCAGGATCCTCGCCGTGGCGCTTGTCATTGGAATCGCATTCGCCACATGGGCGGGTTGGCGGATCTGGCGCGATAGCGACGACGTACGGCTGCGATGGAGCGCGCTGACGCTCGCCATGCTGTTCTCGAGCCCCCACCTGCTCACGTACGATCTGCTCCTGCTCGCAGTGCCCCTCGTGCTCGTCGGGGACTGGCGGTGTCAACTCGGACCTGAAGGTCCGGCCTACATATGATTTCCGGGAGGAACACGTCACAGCATGGCGGGTTGCGATGGTCTTCCTCTACATCGGCGCGTGGCCGGGGACCTTGCTGGCACGCATGTACCACGTGCAGCCATCGACCATCGGGATGGCTCTCATCCTGTGGCTCCTGTGCGTCTATTTGCGACGCTCTGACGCTTCGACCGCGGCGGCGACCTCGTCTTCCATGAGCCCCATCATCAGCTCGTAGGCGGCCAGGCCGAGGACGGTGTACTCGATCGCTCCGCCTCGACTCCAGAAATCCCACATTGCAGCCGTCGTGAGCAAAGCGCTGGTCAGTGCCCAGGGAAGGAGCGGGTACGCCGGCCTCCAGACCCGCGCGACCAGTGCACCGAGGCTGAATATTCCGTGTGGCATCGACCGATCGGACGGCAGCAATTGTAATGCCGGCGGCACAATCGTCAGTGGGCGGAAAGGTCGCGAATCAAATGGAACTGGCCGATGACAATTCTGCTCGACGGGAGAGTGATGGCACAGCACCGTCGCACTATCATAGCGCCCACGCATGAAGTCGCCCGGACGTCGTCTCGTCTCTCCAGTCACGGCCCTGGCGTTCATTGCCCTCGGCATCGTCGCGTGCCTGATGCCCGTACACAACGACACGTGGTGGCATTTACGGACAGGCTACGAGACCCTCCGCGACCACGCGCCGCTCTTCACCGATCGATTTTCCTTCACGGCTTACGGCAATTTCTTCTGGAATCATTCATGGCTCGCGCAGGCTGCTCTTCTACCTTCTCTACTCGGTCGGCGGATTCCCGTTGCTGACCGCGTTCTGTGCGACGCTCACGCTCGCGGCGTGGGCACTCGTCTGGCGCCAGATGCAAGGACCGCTCGACATGCGTCTGGTCCTGTTCGCGGTGGCCTGCGCAGGCGCGACGACGATCTGGTCGGTTCGACCACAGGTCTTCAGCATCGTGATGCTCCCGCTCGTCGCCATCCTCGTCGCACGCGATCGGTGGTGGCTGATTCCGCCGGCGATCGCGTTGTGGGCAAACCTCCACGCCGGAGTCGCGATGGGGCTTGTTGTCGTCGGCGCTTCCGTGGCGGCGGCGCTCCTGGACCGCGAGCGTCTGCTGCCTCGCGCGGCGTGCTTCGCGGCCTCGGTCGTGGCCACGCTGGCGACGCCGCTGGGCGTTCGCAGCTGGACCGAACTCGTCGCCTCGGTCGGCCGTTCCAGGGCAAATCGTATCCAGGAGTGGCAGCCCACCGCGCTGCCACCGGACCAGATGCTGTTCTGGGCTCTAGCCGCGGTCTTCGTGTGGCAACTGACGCGGCACTGGCGACGGTTGCCGGACCGCGAGGACCGGGTGCTCGCGGTAGCCGCTATGCTGGCGCTGCCAATTGCCGTGCGCACATTGCGAAACGTGCCGGCCTTCATGATGTTGGCTGCGCCGGCATTGACTCGACTGACCTACGCGACGGCGCGCGAGCGGAGGAGGGTCGCCGACGAGCCAAAGTCGAATCCGGCCGCAGGCACCTGGCTTCCGGTCGCGGCCGCTGTCGCCGCGTTGATTGTCGTCGGCAATGCGTGGAGGGCGCCGTGGCCGATGCTGGGATGGACGCCGGTGTCACGGTCGGCGGCGGCCGCCATCCGAAGTTGTCGGCCTCCGCTCTACAACACCTATCCTGACGGCGGCCCACTCATCTGGTTCGTGCCGGAGCAGCGCGTCTTCATCGACAGCCGGCAGGACCAGTACCCAATCGCGCTGGTGCAGGCGGCAAGCCGGGTCGAAATCACGGGCGACTATCGGGCGCTCTTCGATCGCTGGCGTATCAACTGCGCCGCCCTGCCACCGACGTCGCCGACAGTGGCTGCACTCGAGCGGGATAACTGGGTCGTGAAATTTTCCGATCCAGCGTGGGTCGTCCTCGAACGTCCAGCGCAGTAACGCCCGTATCCTTGCGGATACGAAGACGCTGGGAGCCACGACAAAAGGATAAAGAACTCGATCTATACCGAAGGAAATAGGTGTAACTTGGTACTGGCGACGCGCTCCACCCCCCGGAGCTATCGACCGCTCACACACCACTCGGCTCGAGAATCAGGGTCAGGAGATGCGGACGTCAGGCGCCGCCAGTGAAACCAACATGACGATCGTCGTCATGGTCATCGCGTTCGCACTGCTCGTTCTGGTTTGCAGGGGGACCACGGGAATTCCTGCTCGCCTTGCAGGGCGCAATCACGAACGTGGGAAGCTTCCTGTTCGCCGCGTATCAGTCCCTCAGGGTCTGAACCGTCCAACTGTTTCGCCGGGCTCGAACACGCGGCATTGCACGCCAGCGGGCAGGCTCGGCGTGAACGATGTCAACGCACGACGGAGGTGCTGCGCATCGGTCTCGCTGGCCGCGAAAAAGCCGACAGTATCCTCCGAGACGGCGACGTTCCCCGCGATCTTCCATTCGCCGACAAGCCGCCAGCTCGCGCGGGAAGATTGGCGCAAAGACGCCTTCGTACATGGCGATCGCCCGCACGCCGTGCTGGCGCACCAGCCCATCGATCGCTTCACGGTCGAACCGGCGCTGGCGCTTCAGCAAGGCGACGTCGGGAGAGGCCAGACCCATCACGTCGACGATGCGCGACGGCGCGAACCAGCTCACCGCACCGATGTCGTTCAGCGCGATCGTCTCCTCGGGATACGCGCCGCGGAAGAACCGCGCCATCTGGTATTGCTGCTGATAGACGTTGCGCATCGCGCCGGGTGTCACCGCCAGCGCTGACAGCGCGCGCACGGCCAGAGGAATCGCCAGCAGCACGACCAGGAGCGTGACCGGCACGCGGAATTCTGCGGCGTCGATCCGCGCGAGCCGCGAGCTCGATCGGCAGGACGAGCAGGCCGACTGCGAGCAGACCCATGGCGATGAGATACGCCTCGTAGCGGAAGAACCATTCCAACTTCACCAGGCAGGCATGAAGAACCGACGTGATGACGAAGAGAATGGCGAAATGGCGCGAGGGCCGGCCATCGGCTGTTGATTGCCCCAGCGCCAGGCCGATCAGCGTTGCCAGCGTCAACACCAGCTGCGGCGGACGGCTGAAAAGCTGGACGATCGAGAACCAGTCGGCGAGCACCGCGGAGACGCCGCCTCCAACGCTGGCGAACCGCGCCGGACCGGACTTCATCAGCACCGAATTTGGCAGGACCGGTCCGCCATTCGCGAGCGAGTACGCCGCATAGGCGACCACCGGCACCGCCGCGGCGATGGCGACCATCACGGCCGGCGTGATCCGGCGGCGCGATGCCAGCAGCGCGAAGGCCGCGAACGCGAGGAACAGCCCCTCATAACGCGTGGCGACCATCGCCGCGCAGAGCAGCCACGTCACCACGCCATCCGGCCGATTCGCCGGCGAGAATCTCGGAGACGCGCCAGCCGAACGCAAGAGCGAACAGCAGGAAGAGCGTGTGCTCGAGACCGATGATCGCCAGCGTCGCCAGCGGGGTCACGGCGACGATCGCGAGCAGCAGCGGAACCGACACCTTCTGTAGTGCCGCCCGATCGATGATGCGGGCGCTGATCAGGATCACGCCGACGCCGGACGCCAGGTTCAGGATCAGCGGCACCCATTCGGCGGCCGCGCCGCTGCGTTGCAGCCCTGCGAGGAGCAGCGTCCACAACGGGGACGACGACGCGCCCGCGAACTCCTCCGGTCTGATCCCCCAGACGCCCGAATGCGCCAGCGTCCGGGCAATGGTCAGGTGGATGTAAGGGTCATCCTGGGCGTAAACGAAGACGCCGCCCGTCTGCCGCAATCCGAGCCACACCAGCGTCACTGTCAACCCGATGTAGGCGACGATGCCGATCGCCGCGGCGCGCGGCCATTGCCAGCGCGCCCCGGGCGTCGAGTCTGGCGTTATCGTTCATCGACGTTGACCAGCCGCTGCCGGACCACAATCCAGACGAGCAATGTGCCCCAGAAATACACCGATGTCAGCGTGACCGTTGCCACGACGTCGTGCGTCCTCCAGTTGGCCACTTCCTGCGGCACGTACAGGCAGGCGAGACCGATGGCAAGCGCCGCGCTGGCGGCAGGCGCCAGCTGTGACCACCGGTGCCGACGTAGCCACCCCACGAGGGGCGCGTACGCGAGCGGCAGATAGTACACCCAACCCAGTGGCGACGCGAGAATCGCACCGAGCAGCGTGATCAGGAACGCATCGTTGCGACCGGCGGTGTCGCGATCGTTGCGACGAGCCGCGGCCAGGCTGACGAGCGCGAGGATCGCGGCGCCAACCGACGCGACGGGTGCCACCAGCGCGGGCGCGTCTGCAAGCGGCGCGATGGTGCGACTCCCCTGCAGGACGCGGGTGACGAAGCCCTGCCACGATGCGTTCATCGGGATCCACCACCAGCCAACGCGGCCGAGCGTTGCGGTCCACTGCACGTACGCGCTGCGGGCCGAAGATGGCAGCGCCAACGACGACGAGGACGACACCCGCGCCGACGAATGCCGCGGCCGCGCGCCACCGCCGCTGCCAGATCAGCAGCGGCAGGAACAGCAGCAGGAACAGCTTGGCGCTGGCGCAGAGACCCAGCCACGCGCCAGCCGCTGTCCAGGCGCCGCGCCGCCAGGCGCACCAGGCGAACGTCAGCGGCACCATCAACACGAAGGTCAGCTCGCAGGTGACGGCGACGGTCGTGAACGCGGCGGACGAGAGCGTCAACGCCCCCCACCCCCAGAATCGCCGCCACGACCAGCCGATGTGCAGCTCGCGGGCGATCAGCCACAGCGAACAGGCGAGACACGCCGCGTTGACCGCGACGAACGTGAACAGCGCGGTCCGGTACGAAAGATGTCCCAGTGGCAGGAGCAGCAACTGGACGTGCGGCGGATTGAGATTCCCGAGATGATCGGCGGCCCAGGTGACGCCGTAGCGCGCCGGCGACAGTCCGTACATCGGCAGGCCGTCAGCTACCATCCGCGACGTGTAGTAGAAGATGGTGAAGTCGCTGTGCGTGGGTTCGGCGATCGTCAGCCGGATCATCCGCAGGTAGACCTGCGCAAAGGCCACCCAGATCACGAGGACCAGGCCCCAGATCAGCGCGCGGATGACGTCGCCGAGGAGCGCGACGGCTCCGGCCGGCAGGACCCGCCGGAGCGTCTCGTCGGAGACCATGGATCGCTACTTCGCCGGCGCGAAGTAGCCGCCACGACTGGCGACGACGACGCCAGTACGCCGGCTGCGAATATCGACCTGGCGCCAGGCGCCGTCGCGAGTGGTATTGGTGGAGGTGTAGCTGACGACGTAGCGGCGCCGCAGCGTCTCGAGGATGCGATCGAAGTCGCGCCCGAGGGTCGAGACGTCCTCGGGGAAATAGGCGTCGCCGCCTGAGGCGCGGGCCAGTTGCTCGAGCACGGGCCGATCGATCTGGGGGCCAAGGCCTACTGGAAAAACAACAGCGTCAACGCTCTTCAAACGTTCGAGGACCTGTTCGAACGTATGCACGCTGCCGGGACCTGTACCGGCGTTGTTCTCGTCGCGGCCGTCGGTCATCACGACGACCACGCGCCGCCCCTCGATCCCCTTCAGCCGCGACAACGAGTCGTAGACCGCGTCATAAAGCGCGGTGCCGCCCTTCGGCGCGTACTTGTCGATCGCCTCGAGACTCCAGTCCCGCCGCGTCGTCAGGTCGTGGGCGAACTGCGTCCTGTCGGAAAAGAGTACCAGGGCGAGACTATCTTCGTCGCGCACCTGCTCGATGAAATTCCTGGCGGCGGCCTTCATCGGCTCGCTCGCCTTCTTCATGCTGCCGCTCTGATCGACCGTGAAGACGATCGACACGGGCGTCGTCGCTTCCTGGAAGGCCTCCAGTGATTGCGGGACGCCGTCCTCGATCACCTGCAGATCGTCCATGCTCATGTCGGCCGTGCTCTGGCTGGTGTCGGTCAGCGTGAACTCGATGGACGGCCGAATCGGCGGTGGCTTCGGCGCGAAATAGCCCGCTCGCGCGCGGATCTTCAACGCCGGGTCGACCGTTTTCACCGTGATGCGGCGCCACGTGCCGTCCACGGTCTGGTTGTTCGGCATGTAGGTCAGCACGTACCGCAGCGTCACTTCGGCCGCGACCAGCTCGTGGATCGGCCGCAGCTCGATCTCGCTCGACGGAAAAAAGGCACGCCCGCCGGTATCGGCGGCGAGCTGCTTCAGAAAACGTTCGCCCTTGAGAGAGATCCCGGCCACGCCGCCGATCCCGACGACGTACATCGTGGCCCCGGTCTGCTGGACCATGCTGATGGCGTCGGCGAGCTTGGCGTTGCTGTGCTCGTCGTAGCCGTCGGTCAGCAGTATGATCGCGTGCCGCCCCTCGACCCTGGAGATCACCTTCGCCGCCTGCTCGATCGAGTCGAGAATCGCGGTGCCGCCGCCAGGGCGAATCGCCGCGATCGCGTCGGCAACAGTCGTACGATCGTCGGTCGGCCCGGTAATCGTCTGCAGCGTCTTGGCGAACGGCGCGACGATGATTCGATCCTTCTCGCGAAGATAGCCGGCGAGACGGGTAGCGGCATCTCGCACGAAATCGATGCGCCGCGCCATGCTCTGGCTGGTGTCGATGAGGATGGTGAAGGTCGCCGGCAGCTGCTCGGGGCGGACCACGTCGAGTACCTGCGGCACATCGTCTTCGAACAGCTGGAACCCGGACCGGTCCATGCCGGTGACGAAGCGGCCGGTCTTGTCCTGCACCGAGGTCTCGACGTACACGCTCGAGACCTGCGCGTGCTCGACGAGTTCGAGAGGCTTCAGGAGGACGCTGTCGTTGGCGGTGTGACCGCTGGCGTCGATCGCTTCGGCGCGGATCTCGCGCGCCTCGAACGGATTCTCGTCCGTCCAGTCGATACCCCAGGGCGGTCCCTTCTTCGCCTCGCCCAGCAGGATGTTGTCAACGAAGAACCGCACCGCCGTCACCGGCGTATCGGAGGCGGCGTTGACCTGCGCGACGATCCGGATCGCGCCGGTCGCGCCGGTGCGGCCAAGCGGGGACGTGATGCGGATCGCGAGCGGCGCGGAGTCCGCGAATGCGACGGCGGTGGCGGAGGCGGAGCTAAAGCTCCGCCCTACATTCGACCGCCCTACATACGACAGCGAAGGAGAGGCAAGAACGGTGGCGAGGGCTGCCACCACACCGAACAGTCCACGTACCCGATTCTTCATGCATGCGGCTGGAGCGTGGACATCTCCTCGGTGCTCTCGTCCACGAAATAGCTGTCGCACGCCGCTTTGAGCAGCTCGCCGGTGAGCCCTTGCGACTGTCCCAGATACTCGGCCAGTGAAAGGGACTGCTCGATGAGATCCCGCGGATGACAGCCTCGCAGCGAGATATGCCTCGGTTTGTAGTAGTTCTCGAGCAGGTCTTCGACCAGATCGCGATCGAATGCCACGCCCTTCGACACGCAGTAATTGCGGAAGATGACGAGATAGTCGTCGTGCGTGGGGCTCTCGCAGAGCACCTTGTAGTGGATACGACGGAGAAACGCTTCGTCGACGAGCTCCTGCGGCCGGATGTTCGTCGCGAACGAGACCAGCGTCATGAAGGGCAGTTCGAACTTCTGGCCCGAGTTGAGCGTCAGGTAGTCGACGCGGCTTTCCAGCGGCACGATCCAGCGGTTCAACAGGTCGCGCGGCGCGACCCGCTGACGGCCGAAGTCGTCGATGACGAGCACGCCGCCGTTGGCGACTGCCTGGACCGGCGCCTTGTAAAAGCCGGCGACCGGGTTGTAGCTCAATTCCAGCGACTCGAGCGTCAGTTCACCGCCGACCATGACCATGGGACGACGGCAGCGGACCCATCGATTGTCGACGTCGTTGCCCTTGTCGAGGCCGAACCCGCCGCTGTCGGCGGGGATCTGCTCGTGGTTGACCGGGTCGAACAGCCGGATGATCGCGCCTTCGACTTCGAGGGCGTAGGGGATGTGGATGTCACCGTCGAGCAGCTTCTGAATCGCCTGCGAGATGACCGTCTTGCCGTTGCCAGGGGGCCCGTAGACGAACATCGAGTGGCCGGCGTTGATCGCCGGACCAAGCTGGTCCATCACGCGCTCGCTGATGACGAGGTGCGAGAACGCCTGGCGTACGCGTTCGCGGGTCGCGGTGCTCGGCGCCTTCTTCTTGAACTCGTACATGTACCGGCGGTACTGCGACAGCGGTACCGGCGCGGCGCCCACGTAGTGGTTGGTTTCGAGGAACAGCTGCGCGCGGACGCGGCCTGCGTCCGTGATGCGATACCGGTACGACGGCCCGCCGATCATCGCGCCGCCGGCGATCTCGACTTGATGCTGCGTCTTGATCAGGTGCAGCGCCGGCTCGATGACGCTGAACCGCAGCCCCATCCTGTTGGCCAGCTCGATGCCGCTCAACTCGCCGACGAAATGCAGCGTTTTGAGCGTCAGCTGGACGATCAGGTCGAGCGACAGGCCGGCCTCGTCCAGCGTCGCAGGCGCCGTCGGGTGAGGCAGGATCGAAGGGACGTTGGGTTTACTGGCCAGCATCGTCAGTCCTCTGGCTGCGAGTCGGCGCAACGGGCGTGATTGCGCGCGGGCAGCCGGTTTCCAGCGTGTCGAGCCGGGCCAGGTTCCGCCGGGCCCAGACGGCGCGATCGTCGATGGCGATCGCGTCGCGATATGCCTTTCGCGCGCCGTTGCACTCGCCGACACGTTCGAGGATCGTCCCGAGCGTGTTCATGACATCGGCGCGCTGCGGCGCGAAATAGCGGGCGCGATGCGCGTCCGCCAGGGCCGGTGCGAGCAGGCCCCAATCACGCCAGATCCGGGCGCGTCCATCGAGTGCATCGATGTTACGTGCGTCGAACACCAGTGCCTGCGAGAATTGTTCGAACGCGGCGTCGCGGACGCCGAGCCGCTGGTAGGCAACGCCCACGGACACGTGCGAAGCCGCCGACGGCTCGCGCTGAAGGGTCTGCAGTGCGGTGCGCAGTCCGGCGTCGCGCTGCTCGACCGACGCTGCCAGCTTCGGCGGCGGCTTCTTGGCGCGTTCGGCGATCGCCTGCTGCTCTGCTCTGGCCACAGCCTCGCGGCTGATTGGCTTCAGTGCCGGTCCGTCGATCTCGATCGGCCCGTGGCCCTGTTTGATGATGAACCGACTCGACGGCTGGCGCGCAGCACATCCGGCTGCCGCGCCGGCAGTGAGTCCGATCAGCAACGCGCTTCGCGCGCCGAGGCGAAGCGCGCGGCTCACTTCGCCTAGTCCTCGCTCTTCAGCCGCGCCCGTCGCTTGAACAGGTAGGCCACGAGGCACAACGCAGCGACCAGAATCAGAATCGTATTCATCGACATGGGTGCAATCTCTCCTGCGGTTGATCCGACCTACCTACTGATTCATCAGCGAATGCATGATCTTGATAACCGCCGGCCCAAGTACCACGACGTACAGGGCGGGGAACAAGCAGAACACCAACGGGAACACCAGCTTGACGCCGAGTTTTGCTGCCTTTTCCTCGGCGCGCTGGCGCCGCTTGGTGCGCGAGACCTCGGCGTGTGTACGGAGCGCCTGGGCGATGCTGGTGCCGAACCGGTCGGTCTGAATCAGCATCGCCACCAGGGATCTCACGTCGTCGACACCCGTGCGGGCCGCGAAGTTGCGAAACGCCTCGAGGCGCGGCTTGCCAGCGCGAACCTCGGTGGTGATGATGCGCAGTTCCTCGGCGAGCGCCGGATAAGACAGGGCGAGTTCCTCGGATGCCTTGACAATCGCGGCATCCAGACCCGAGCCGGCTTCGACGCAGACAATCAGCAAGTCCAGTGCATCCGGCAATCCGTTCTGGATTTGCTTCTGCCGCTTGCCGGTCTTCCATTGCAGCCAGAAGCCAGGCAGCGCGTAGCCGACGCCCGCCGCGAGGAACGCGAAGAGTCCGCCGCGAGTGACGCCCATCACGCCGATGGTGGTGAGCGCAAGCACGATCGGGCAGATGATCTCGGCGGCGGCAAAATAGACGGCTGCGCCCGGCTGCTTGATGCCGGCGCGGACCATCCGCTTCTGCAGCCGGTTCATCTCCTTAGGAGACTTCGGCACCATCGACGACACGCGCTTGGCGACGTCGTCTGGTCGATCGGTGAGCGTGAGGGCGCCCAGACCGATGATCCCCGAACCAGCGGCCGCGGCCATCTCACGAATCCGGCGCCGCTCGGCCGACGATCGCGTCAGGAGGACCGATGCCACCAGTCCGGTGAGCACCGCCACGCCGAGGAAAAGAACTGCAATGCCGAGCGTAAATTGATCGACCACGCTAGTACTCTATGTTGACGAGCTTGCGGATGAGCAGCGTGCCCACCACCTGCAACACGATGGCAACGACGATCATCTTGATCCCGATCGGGTCCGTCCACAGCAGGCCCATGTGCTCGGGTGACAACAGGGTCAGGACGACCCCGAGCGACGGCGGCAGCAGCGCCAGCACCCAGCCGGTGATGCGGGCGTGTGCGGTGATGACGCGAACCTGACGCTTGACCTTGAACCGGTCACGAATGACCCTGGCGAGGTTGTCGAGGACCTCCGCCAGGTTACCGCCGGCCTCGCGCTGTGTCAGCACGGCGGTGACGAAGAAGCGTGCGTCGAGCAGCGGCACGCGGTCGCCGAGCGACTTGAGCGCCTCGCCCATTGGCATGCCGAAGTTCTGACGGTCGTAGGCGAGGCGGAACTCCGTGCCCACCGGTTCCGGCATCTCTTCGGCCACCATCGACAGGCCAGTGGTGAACGCGTGTCCGGCGCGGAGCGCCCGCGCCAGCAGGTCGATCGCCTCGGGGAACTGCTCTTCGAACTTGCCGACCCGCCGCGTCGCCATGAACTTCACGAACCAGATCGGAATGTAAGCGCACGGCACGCCGATGACCAGCGCGGCGAGCGGCAGCCGGCTCACCGTTTCCACGATCAGGTACCCGGCCACGCCACCGCAGAGGCACATCAGCAGCAGCGCACCGACCGTCAGGTTGAGGCCGGACCGGTCGATCATCCGCTGCAGGGGACCGCTGAAGTTGGATCCCGCGTTCAGCAGGTTGTTGACCAGCGGAATCGTGCTGAGCGGCGAGTCCTGCCGGGCCAAGCTGACGCCGCCGGCGGTTTTGAGTACGGCGGCCGCGCCGCCCTTCAAGCGCTTGCGAAGGGCCGACTGCTCTTCCTCCTCAGGGCGGAGGACGAGCAGGTAATACGTCGCGCCGATGATGCCCAGCACCAGCGCGAAAGTGACGAGAACCGGAGTCGGGAACATGGACAGTCCTCTTGCGCCTTACGCCACCATCTGCACGTGCTCGAACATGTCCATCGGCAGCGGGTTGCCCGACGCGGCGAGCCGATCGTTGCACTTCGGACGGATGCCGGTAGCACGGAACCGTCCGGTGACCTTCCCGGCATTGACCCCGGTCTTCTCGAACAGGAAGATGTCCTGCATCGTGATGACCTCGCCTTCCATGCCGGTAATCTCCGACACCGCGGTGACCCTGCGCGTGCCGTCGGCCTGGCGCGAGACCTGGACGATGAGATCGACGGCCGAAGCGACCTGCTGGCGGATCGCCCGATCCGGGATGTTCAGGTTCGCCATCGCCACCATGGTGTCGAGACGATACAGCGCGTCGCGCGGCGTGTTGGCGTGAATGGTCGTCAGCGACCCGTCGTGACCGGTGTTCATCGCCTGCAGCATGTCGAGCGCCTCGGCGCCGCGGACCTCGCCGACGACGATGCGATCGGGACGCATACGCAGGGAGTTGATCACCAGGTCGCGCGCCTTGACCGCGCCGCGGCCTTCGATGTTCGCCGGGCGTGTCTCGAGCCGGACCACGTGGCGCTGCCGCAGCATCAGTTCGGCGGCGTCCTCGATGGTGACGATGCGCTCGCGATCGCCGATGAAGCCGGAGAGGATGTTGAGCAGCGTCGTCTTGCCGGCGCCGGTGCCGCCCGAGACGATGACGTTGAGGCGGCTGTGGACCGCCGCCTTGAGGAAGTCGAGCATCGGCTGCGTCATCGACTGGCGCTCGACCAGGTCCTGCGCGCCGAGACGGTCGGTGCGGAAACGGCGGATCGACATCGCCGGGCCGTCGAGCGCCAGCGGCGGGATGATCGCGTTGACGCGCGAGCCGTCCTGCAGGCGGGCGTCCACCATCGGGCTCGACTCGTCGATGCGGCGACCGACCGAGCTGACGATGCGCTCGATGATCTGCATCAGGTGCCGGTCGTCCTTGAACGTAATGCCGGTTTCCTCGAGCAAGCCATTGCGCTCGATGAACACCTGGTCGTGGCGATTGACGAGGATGTCCGAGATGTCGCGGTCCTTGAGCAGTGTCTCGAGTGGCCCGAGGCCGAACAGCTCGTCGAGGACGTCGACGATCAGGTTCTCGCGCTCGAAGAGGCTCAGGGGCGTGGTCTGCGCCTCGGCCTCGATCATGTGGTTGATCAGCTCGCGGATCTCGGGCTCCGCCTCTCGCCGGCTGACGCGGGTGAGGCGCTCGAGGTTCAACCGGTTCAACAGTTCCTGGTGAACCTTGGCCTTGAGCTCCTGATAATGCGGACTTCTGGTGTCGCCCGCCGCCGCTGGAATCGCTTGATACGCCATGAGAGATCCGTTGCTTCGCAAGTTCGTCCCCTGTTACTTCCGTCCCCAGCCGAACAGGCCGCCCCCGCGACCCGAGTCGGCCTGCCGTTCCACCTGCTCCAGCCCCGCCAGATCGTAGGCGATCTTCTGGAACGCCGGCGTCAGCTTGTTGTCCTTGTCGAGCGCCACCGGCCGCCCCTTGTTGAGGCTGGTGAGCGCGACGCGATAGTCGCTTGGCACGGTGTATTTCACCGGCGAGCCGACCACGCGCTGCACGTCTTCGATGCCGATCTCGGCCTGCTTGTCGAACCGGCTGATCACGACCTTGACGCGATCCTTGCCGTAGCGCTGACGCAGCGTCGCGGCGATTCGACCGGCGTTGCGCACCGTCGCCAGCTCCTGGTTGGCGACGATCATGATCGTGGCCACGCCCTCGAGCGCGTCGAGGACCGCGGCTTCCGAGCGCGGGACATCGAGGAATGTATAGCGATAGTGCGTCGCGGCGAATTGCAGCAGCGTCGAGATGCGCCGCAGGTCGACGCTGCCAACCGCGCGCTCGGCCGAGGCGAGGAGGTGCGCGCCCGCTGCCTTGCTCTGCACGACCAGACTTTCGAAGAAGGCTTCGTCCAGCCGGTGCGTGTTCTCCATCGCGTCGGCGACCGAGAACCGCGGTTCGGCGCCCATGAAGACTGCAGCGTCGCCGTAGGACAGGTGGAAGTCCATCAGCAGCGTGGTCTCGTCGTTCTTGGCCTGAGCCAGCGCCGTCGCGACGTTCACGGCGATCGTCGTCGTGCCGACGCCGCCCTTGGCGCCAATGAACGCAAAGATCTGTCCCTGGACCGACGACGTGCGAGTCGAGGTGACGCGCGTGACGGCCGCGTTGAGCTCGGCAGCGCTGATCGGGTCTGCGACCCATTCCGTGACGCCGGCCCTCATCGCCTCGAGCATCAGACCCGGATCCATCCGCGCCGCGACAATAATGACGCCAGTGGTCGGATGCTGGCGTTTCAACGTGATCAGCGTCGGCGGCAGCGAGTTCGACTCGCGCAGGTCGAGGATCACGGCGTCGGGCTGCGCCGCTGCCGGCTGCGCCAGTGCGAGCAGTTCCGCGACCGGCATCGCCTTGATGCGCGTCGTCGGCGCACGAAGAATTTCTTCGAGTTGACGGTCCACGCTGCCGACGATGGTGATGGTGAGAGACACAGTGAGTTCCTAGCGGACAAGTCGAATGACCTTGACGAAAGAACCGCATCTTCACCACGCCGCCGCCACGTCGCATACTCGCCGGGAATCGTCACGATGCGCCCCACGATGTCCTGTTGTTGGGATCGTCGCACGCCGGCCGGATCGTGACGAGCTCACGATGTTGCAGACACGGTCGACGAAGAAGTCGATGATGTTCAGCAGCTCTGCCGAGCTCATCCCGTGTCGCTGCAATCCTGGTGCCGTTCTGCGTCATGTAGTGTCGGATGTCGAGCACGACCGTGGGCGGATGCGCGGCGAGGTCATCCGACCGCCGCCGATGTACCGCGTCGGCCTGGCCGTCCGGTCCGGTTGCGGTTAGTCCCAATCGCGTCGGGGTCATGCGACGATCAGAGTGTCGACGCCCTGATCGGTCGGGCCTTGGCTGCACCCGTCTTGATGCTGACATGCGCCGATGACTTCATCCGGTGTGGCAACCGCGATCTTCGTCCGCGATGCCGACCGCCGAGTATTGCAGTTTTCGACGTTCCAGCGGTAGTCGATTGATCGCTGCTGCCGGAAGGTCGATCTGGTGCGAACCAGCCTGCCGAGTACGGTTCGGGACCCGCCGTTTTCAGCATGAACTGCCGTCCGTAGTCGTTCGTGACGGTCCAGCCGGTCGTATTCGGGTTGCCGTCGTATGGCGGAACGTAGAGGTCCCCGCGGCCGCATCCCACGTCGAATTCGCGTCCAGTCGGGACATGCCGGTCTGAGCGCGTCGTTCGGCGAAGTAACCGGCGGTCCTGGGTTCGGAGTCGACGTCGTCCGCCCATCGGTCCGATGACCGCCAACGGCATCATGCAGTCGACGGCTTGCCGCCGATAACTTCCGCCGTAGCCGAAGCCTGCGACGCCTTGCGCTGGGCATGCCGAACAGGCGCGCGAAGAACGTCGGCAAGCGCGTCCTTGGTCGCATTGCGATAGACGTTGACGCGCACGCAGTTGTCCTCACCCTCAGCGGGCGATCCCGGAGGGCACGGCGGGAAGCTGATGTCCTCCGTGATCGTCGGCACTAGTCGCCGCTGCCCAGGTGATGTTCGGCGCGACGCCGAAGACCGTGTTCTCGGCGACCAATCTTCTGCGCGATGGCGCGGGCGGCGTCGAAGTCTCCCGGCGCCGTGAAGGCCATCGAGATCGCGCCGGCCAGCGCGGCCGCATCGGCCGCGTTCTGCGCCTGACGCCGAGCGGACCACATCACGCCGTAGTCGACGACCAGCGCGCTGAACGCCAGCAGGCCGATGATGGCCACTGTGACGTGCACCAGTACGGCGCCACGCTCGTGGCGCAGCCGTGCAAAGCAGGCGTTGGTCATGGCCCAGGCTCCTCAGTCTCTCGCTGCGTCCGGCGATTCGAGGCGGTTGTTAATTGCCCCTCCGCGCACGGGCGACTTGCGGGGCGTCAATCGGCGCCGCGCTCGCCGCGGGTGGTGTTGCTTTTGGTGCATCCTCCGGTACCGGCACCTGCAGGAAGTCTCCAGGCACGGTCGGCAGCGGCGGCACCTCGTCCGGATCGAGCGCCCGCACCAGCCGCGGCGTGATCAACACCATCAGCTCGGTCCGCTCCGCTCGTTCCGCCTTCGACTTGAACAGGTTGCCGATGATCGGCAGCGCGCTCAGAATCGGAATCTCCTGGCCGTTGACCTGCGAGATGTTGTTCAGCAGGCCGGCGATCGCGAACGATTGCCCGTCGCGCAGTTCCACGTCGGTCTCGGCCCGCCGCGACGTCAACGCCGGGATCCGGAATCCCGAGATCGTGATGCCGTTGTTGAAGTCGAGCGAGCTGACTTCCGGCCTGACGTGCAGGCGAATCACGTCACCGGCGATCGTCGGCTTGAAGTTCAACTTGATGCCGAACTCCTTGAAGACCACCGAGACGGTGCCCGCCGCGCCCGAGACGAACGGCACCGGGAACTCGCCGCCCGCCAGGAAGCTGGCTTCCTGACCGTTATAGGCAATCAGGTTCGGTTCGGCAAGACTCTGAAAGTGCCCCTTGTTCTTCAGCGCCTGGATCACGCCGCCGATGCCTTCGCGCTTCGAAAAGAAGAATATGTTGAGGAAATCGCTGAACGTGGTGACGTTGTCGTCGATCGATCGGAGCCGCGAACTGCCCGGTCGTGATCCGACCGGCCCAGTCGACGCGGTTCGCGACCAGGTTGAGCCCGAGTTCCTTCAGGGCCGACCGGTTCACTTCGGCGAACCGGACCTGCAGCATCACCTGCTGGCTCTCGTTGCCGCCGGGCAGCTGCAGCATGTTGATCACCCTGAGCTTGCCGGAGCTGGCGGCGGCGATCTCCGCGGCGCGCAGCATGATCGCGTTGCTCGACACGCTGCCAGACAGGATCAGGGCCTCGTCGTTCACGGAGACGCGGATGTCTTCGCCGGGGAACAGCGTCTTCAGCTGCTGCTCGAGCACGAGCACGCCGGTATCGACGACGATGTCGTATTGCTCGCGGCGGCTGTTGCCCCAGAGAATCATGCTGACCGTGCCGGCGGCCTTGCCGTCGATCAGGACTTCGCGCGGCGTCACCACCACGGCGTCTGCCACCGCGGGGTTGGTGATCGCCAGGCGCGTGATGTCGAAATCCGTAGCCAGCACTCGCGAACGTCCGGCGGTCAACACGACCTTGGGGTAATCAGAGGGCGACGCGGATGGCTCCTGCGAGCTCGGCGACGGCGGCGCGGCAGGCTGCTGCGCCATCGGCGCAGCGCCAGAGAGCATGAGCGCCACCACGCTCAGGCCAAGCAGTCGAAACACCCGGGTCTTCAACGTACTTCCTCCTCGGCGCGCTTCGCGGCGCGAATCGTCTCCACGGTGTAAATCTTCGGAACGACCGGCGCCGGCGGCGCCGCCGGCTTGACGCACTCGACGAGCGCCGACCTGTTTGGTAATCGGCTCGGGACTCGCCTCGCCGAGCAACGAGGCGAACTTCGCACCGTCGGTCTTCGTCGGGGCGGTGTCCAGCGGGTTGCGCAGCGCCAGCATCACGCGGCCTTCTTCGGCGGCCAACGTCATCTTCTCTGCGTCGGGCGGCGTCAGCAGCAGCGTGACGACACTGGTCGGAATCGGCTTGCCTTCCGCGGTCGCCCGTTCCTGGTCGTAGCGAGTACCGGCGGTGAGCACCGTGACATTGCTCAAGACCGTGCGCGTCTGCGACGTGCTGTCGGGACGCTTGACCGTGACCATCACGTCGACGCGCGTACCGGGAATGACGAACCCGGCGACGCCAACCACTTCGTTGACGCGCACCGAGATCGCGCGCATGCCTTCCGGAATGGTCGGCGGCAAGCCGGCACCGGAGCCGACTGCGGCGAGCTTGTTCTCCGTCAGCGGCTCGTTCTCGGCGACCGAGACGATGACGCCGCGGTTGACGACCTTGTCGATATCGGTGAAGCTGCCCGGCACCTGGTTGGCCGCCGGCCACGGGACGATCTTGACGTCGTCTTTGGTCACCATCGTGCCGACCGTCAGCGGGCGAGCCGCAACGACGGCCTGCGCCCGTGCGATCTCGACCTCGCGCACCGGCATGCTGCGCACGGTCAGCCAGACGCCAAAGCTCGCCAGACCCGCCATCAGAATGGCGACGGCAAGCACGACCATCGTTCGAGTGTTGCGGTTCATCGGCTCCGTTCCTACATCTCTTTTCGCATCTGGGAACTCGCCGTCAGCGTGATCGCCGTACCCCAGCTCTAGTTCAGAAGACTCAGCATCGGCCTCAAGAGCAGCCAACTATGCTGATAGGTCACGTTCACCGTCGCTGTTGACACAGTCATGGTGCCGCTCACCGCGCCTGGCACTGTGAGATCGGCATACGAGACCGTCACCGATCCCGCCGGCATGACCGTGCTCATCGCGCTATTACTGAGTGACAACCCCTTCTGAACGTATTGCCGGACGTAGCTATCGACCGCTGTATCGGTGTACCCGGGCAGGGTCGCCATCCGCGCGCCCTCGCGCGCGGCGTTGGTGATGACCTCGTAGCGCTGAAACGCGAAGCCGAAATCGACGATGCCGGCGATCACCACCAGCAACAGCGGGACGGCTAACGCGAATTCGACGAGGGCAGCACCGCGCTCACCCCGACGCCTCTTCTGAAGTGTTATCGGAGGAATCCGGCCACAACTGCAATCTCGACCACAACAGGGGGTGACCAGGGCCATGACTCAGGACCCTTCGACCGTCATCACCGAGGTCGCCTTCAGCGTGATGCTGGAACCCCAGCTCGAGCCGATCAGCCCCATCAGCGGCTGCATCAGCATGAACTGGTGATGGTAGAAGACATCGACCCGTGATACGGGCACCGAGAGCGTGCCGCTACTCAGATTCGACAGTGACACTGGGCTGGGTGACGGTAATGCTGCCTGCCGGCACCACCGCGTCGAGCGTCGCCGTCGTCGAGATGCCCAGCCCCTGCTTGATATAGTCGCGGACCCGCTGCCTGACGGCGGCCTGTGCCGTAATTGCGCTTGGTGCCGAGGCGGGCCCCTTCGCGCGCCGCGTTGGCGACGACCTCGAAGCGCTGGAAGGCCAGGCCGAAATCGACGATGCCGGCGATGACGACCAGCAGAAGCGGCAGAACCAGCGCCAGTTCGACGAGGGCTGCGCCTCGCTCCGTGGAGCGGGCGCGCGATCCGACTATTTGAGCCATAGAACCGCCAGCGCTCCAACGGTGATGGGAAAGGCGTACGGCAGGCGCGGCCCCTTCCCGGTCTTCAGCGTCATCTCCGGGTGCGGCTGCACGCCGGCGATCCGCCAGAACATCAGCAGGACCCACAGATTGCGGAACATCTCGCCGAGATAGCCACGAGTCAGCGACACCACGATCGCAAACACGCCGCCGGCGATGCCGGCATAGAGGGCCATCCACACCGCCGCCGACGGTCCGGCCCAGGCGCCGAGCGCGGCCAACAGCTTGACGTCGCCGGCCCCCATGCCACCGAGGAGAAACCACGGCATGAATACGGCGCAGCCGACCGCCCACCCGGCAACGCTCCAACCGGCGCCGGAGAGACCGGCGGTAACGGCCCAAAACACGACGGCCGCGGCGGAGGCCCCGAACGTCAGCACGTTCGGAATCCGACGCGACCGGAAATCGGTCACACACGCAGCGGCGCCTATCGCGACGACCGCCGCATCGGTGAAAGAGAACGCTGGCACTTACGGACTCGGCGGATCCGGCGGAACCCACAGGTCCTGCACGTTGCTGTTGTATTCGCTGTACCGCAGCCCGAGCAGGGTGACGATGTTGTTCCAGACCACCACGCCGACCACACCGACAAAGATCCCGAGGAGGGCGTACTCCATCAGATCCTGCGCGTCCTCGTCCCGAAGAAAGCGAAGTAGTACCGCAGTCACGTCAAGACGCCCGGTATCACGCACCACAGGGACCGGCCGCGCACATTGTGCCGGCCGGCCCCCACAGGTGTGAACCGTTTAGCTGACCGCGCCCGTGAGGCTCGACGAGATGCTGTTGTAGGTGGTGTTGATCGCGCCACCCAGGTTCTGCAGCCCGATGATGCAGGCCAGCGCGATGAACGCGATCAGCAGCGCGTACTCGACGAGATCCTGTCCCTCTTCCTCACGCACGAAACGATTGATCAAGTTCTTCATGTCCAAACCCTCTCCGTTGACGTCTTCGCTTGCTCGCGGAAGCCCATCTTCCGCGACGGTGCGCACGGCTGCTCGCCTCCCCTGCCAACCGGCCGCGCGCTGCCAGCGGCTGGCAAATCCCTCTCTCGTGCTCGAGAGAAAGCTGTCGATGCGTTCTAACTCACCGAACCGATCATCGAGCTCGATGCGGTGTTATACGTGTTGTTCACGGCCGTGCCCAGCTGCTGAAGCGCCAGGATGCACAGGGCCGCGACGAAAGCCAGGAGAAACGCGTACTCCGCCAGGTCCTGCCCATCGTCTTCGTGCAGGCTCCGCCACGCGAGCAGACGCACATTGCCCGCCTTCCCGCCCTCAACCCTCACATCAGGCGGCGTGTTCCGAACTCGATCGACACCGCGTGCTGCGCGGCTTCGCGCTGCAGGCGACTCGCTATCCGGCGCAGTGACCGGCTGCCCGGATAGGTGGTCCACAGAAACTCCGCCCCGACGTGCCATGCCGCGCTCGCACCGTGGACCCGCTGCACGCGCGCAACCCGAATATCGTCCGCGTACTCCTCGCCGTCGACGTGCACTCTCAGCACGCCGATCGTTCCGGGCTCGACCTGCGCGCTCGTCTCGACGAGACATCCCGAGCCGCTGATGTTCACGAGCCGCACTCGCACGTCGCGAGTGAGCACGCCGGCCAGATCGTCGGCTCCCAGAACCACCGCGAGGCGCTCGATCACTGAGTGGCCTCGAGGATCTCGAGCCGGATCCAGTGCCGCACGCCACCGTCGACAATCACCGGGCGGCTGCCCACCACCTGCACGCGCAACGAAACGGATTCCCCGGCGCCAGCGAGCTCCAACCCCAGGGTCTCGCCGGCGACGCCCGGCGCATGTCCCAGCGCCAGCAATCGGCCATCGGGCTCCGCGTGCACCATCACATCCCGCAGGATGCGCACGGCTCCGTCCCAGGCCTGGGCGGCAGCGAACCGGGGGTGCCTGCGACGACCGGACATCCATCTCCTCGGAGCGCCGCGTCCCTGTCTACTTCCGAGGGACCGTGCGAGATGCCTTGCCGCAACATGCAACAGGCGTCGTGGCGCGAATCGCTCCTGATGGTGGCAACCTGCATGCCGGGTTGGCAATCACTGCCGAGCTTTCAACCGGAACAGTAATTTTAGCCACATTTTTGACACTTTGCGCATCGATTCTTTGATGCCGGGTCGATCCGAAATAGCCCTCCGCGAATCAATTTGTCGGCACCTCATCAGACAAATTTCACGGCCGCTGCAGCCTTCAAACTTGCCGAACCGAGACGAAGTCTCCCCGACGGAGGTCTTGTCGAGCGGCGCAACCGGCGGCTAACTCCACGACGGCAAAGGCCCGAACGGCAATCGCAATCCGTCGCGCCGGCACTGCGGCTCGTATTTTCAGTACCTCGCCGGCGCGCGTCACAAACACGATATCTATCGGAAAACGCATGAAAAACGTGTGCACCGCATTCGTCGGCGCGATCACGATTCCCGTAGTGTCGGCAAGTCCGTCCCGGCCCAGTAACCCCTTCCGGCGCGAAACAGAGTCCACCGCCAGCTCGAGCTTCGTCACGACCGGCAGGCCGGTGCGGTCATTTACCAGAGAAAAACCACTCTGGGAAGACTTCAGGGCAGGAGTTAGGAACGTGCCCATGAAGACAAATTATCGGCTGGATGAGCTAAATACGTTAATGAAATGGCCAATACAGTAGAGCTGGACCTGACGGATTACCGGCAATACATGTCGAAGAACCGACGTTCTTGAGAGAGAACGCGGCACTACAGACGAGACGGTTCAGCCGCTCGTTCCGTTCATCGACTGGCGAAAACTTGGCAGCACCTCGAAGGAAGTGGCAAATCGCGTCAGCGGTTCGCCGCGTTGGAGCACGCGGTCTTCGGCCAGATTGCCCAGGAACGCACTGGCCCGTTCGAGGTATGGCAACGCCTCCGGCCGCAGTCCCATGATGCGCGCGGACGTTGCGTCCACCGCCACCGGATCGCGGCCGATCACCACGCACCCCACCTGCCTCGCGGTTCCCATGATCGGTCCGTCGCCCTCCATGCCCACGACCGCGTCCACGATGGTGAGGCCGGGACGAACGGTGGCAGCGAGGTCGAGAATCGAATTTTCGATACCCTGGAAGTGCAGGATGTTCTTGGGCCAGCCATACACCGCACCCGGCACCACGCCGAACAGGTTCTTCAGACTGCACGTCATGCCCATCCAGTGGTGCGTCTTCAGCTTCGGCATCGAGACGACGAGATCCGTGTCGAGCAGCGTCACCGGCAGCGCCAGCGCTCCCGCAGCCATGAAGTGGCTCGCCAGACGCACTCGCCGTACATCGTCGTGGTTCAAATCGACGAACGGCACGCGCACGTCGCGGAGATGATCGAGCAGACCGGTCCCGGTCACGAGATAGTCGATATCGCGCCGGTGCCCCGGACCTTCCGCCACGACGACACGACGTGCGCCCGCGCGAAGGAACGCCTGCGCCGCGCCGGCGACCACGGCGGGGTGCGTGTTGATCGCGCGATCGCGCTCGAACTCGACGAGATTCGGCTTCAGAAGCACGCGCTTGTCACGTACGTCGACCGCGAGCAACTGCAGCGCATGCCCGATCACGTCCGAGAAATCCACGTCATAACCGCTTGCCGGAAGAATCGCGACGTCGGAGGTTGCCGCGTGTGCGAATTGCGCGGGATCGTACGGCGGCGGCGACGTCTGCCGGCATGCCGTGGCCGCCGCTACTGCGGCGGCGGGCAACGCCTTTAACATGTCGCGACGCGTGATCTCAGACACGGAACGCCTCGAATCCCGATCCGATGCCGGTGACCGCGCAAAGTGCCATGGCCGTCGCGTGAAGATTCCCCAGGAACGTCGACCGCTGCCATTCGCCGGCAATCGCCGCGTTGACGTCCTCCGCCTCGGCTCCGTACACGCCCAACGCGATTCTTGCCAACGCCAGCGCCAGTGCGCCCGTCTCAGCGAGACGACGCCCGTGCAGGAAGGTGACGCTGCGCGCGACCGCGGCTTCGGTCGGACGATCGTGCAGCGCCAGGAGCGCCAGCGCAGTGGTCGGGACGTAGGCCGGCAGGTCCTTCCCCAGCATGTTCGCGTTCCCGTGATTCCAGCCGCCCTCGCGACAGACGCGATCGACGAGGAGCGCCTCGGCTTCGGCAATGCGCGCTCTGACATCTGCCGCGCGTGGGGCGCGAACGAGGCGCTTCAGACCGAGCAGACACGTCGCCGTGGACTCGACCCAGCTGAACGTGTCGGTCGTCCACGCCCACCCCTGGAGCGCGTTGTTCTGGCGATTGATGGTCGAGGGCGGAATGACAACGCCCTTGGTGCGCACGAGTGCCGCAGCCAGCTCGCGAGCGACCGGGCGATCGTACGCCGGTGCAAGCGTGAGAGCTGCCAGGCCGTTGAAAGCGACGTTGATCTCGCCGGCGCCGTCAGTGAAAAGACCATCTCGACGTGGCCAGCCTTCGAGGACCGCGAGCACATCGGAGATGGGGGCGCCTATCCCGACGAGCGCTGCGCACGTCGGCTCGAGGCGCGAGGACTTGCCCGCGTAGTAGGGCCACCCGCCATCGGCGTTGCGCGCTGAAACCAGCGCGGCACGCAAAGCGGTCGCAAGCGCTGAACGATTAGCGGTCACATGTAGGGCGGACCTTCAGGTCCGCCGGCTTTGCGCATGTAGGGCGGACCTTCAGGTCCGCCATTCAATCACACCGTCAGCCTGACCCTCGTACGATAGCGCACCGGGTGGCCGTCCTTGAACGCCGGCCGGAACTTCCACATCTTCGCCGCTGACACCAGCATGCGTTCCTGATACCGGTTCGCGGGCGAGGCCAGCCTCACCTGCTCGACGTCGCCGTTCTCGTCCACCCAGACTTCGATGGTACCGATCTGATGGAGTGGGACACCGGGCGGCGGGTCTTTCGGAAGCACCGGACGCACCATCACTGGCGGGATCACCGTGGCGTCGGTGGACGTGTACACGTTCGCGTCCGCCTCGGCTACCGCTGCGTCCTCGCTGAGCGGCAATAGCTCCACCGACGTGGCAGGCTTCGTATCGTTGGCGTTCTCAGGAGCGAGGGGCGCCGCCGCGATCTTCGGCGTCTGCGCCTGACGGCGCGTCCGCGAATGATTCTTTTCAGGTGTCCCCGCAGGCGGCGTCTGCTCTGCGCTCGCGGTCGCCGGTTGCGATCCGGATCCCACGAGTGCGCTGACCGCCGAGCGTACCGCATCGGTCGTCTTTTCGAGGAACGACGGCTCCGGCTTCGGCGCCTGGCCGGCTTTCCCGTCACCTGCCCCGGCATTTGCTGCCGCGCCCTGCGGATTCGTCTGCGGCGCGGACGCAGGATCGGACGCGGCTTGCTGCGCGGACGTTACCGCCCGCCCTCGCCACCAGACCGTCGCGAGTGCTAACGCCCCGATCAAGACAGCCGCAGCCACGACCAGCGTCGGCAGGTTGCGGAGCGGACGCTGCTCCCTGGACGGTTCCTTCTCCGGCTTCTGGTCGGCGTCATTGGCCTTTTCCATCAGCCGCTTCAGTTCCTCGTCCGCGCGCGTCATCTGCTCCGCGGCGGCCGCGCGTCCGACGAGCCGTTCAACGTCGGTCCGGCGACCGGGGCGCTCGAAGAACGCAAGCTGACGCGAGAACTCCGCCAACGAGTCGAGTTGCGGTGGGTTGGCGACGTTGCGCTGCAGAAACTGTTCGAGCTCGGGCGGCGTCGCCACACCCTCGACAAGGATGTTCAGCATCGTCGCGGCGTGCCGCACCGGATCCGCGGGCGCCGAACTGCCGGGGAGGGCCACCACGTCGCCGTTGGGAATGAGCGCGATGTGGTCGAGATCAGGGAGCGGCGCCGATGTCGGCGAGACCGTTTGGATCAATTCCTGGACGACCGCCACCGCCTCCTGCCAGACGGGCTGGACGTTCCGGGCACGCAGGTCCGCGAGAGAAATCATGCTTTACCTCAAAACGATCGCCGAGGCGCATCGGCTTCGGCCGAATGGTCCGAACCTTGAGCCGACGGCGTCACTCGGTTGTCCGGCAGTGGCGGCAGCAACCGCGGCGAGCGCATCGGCCCGGTCGGGGCCGTCCCGTTGCGGAAGGCGCGGAAGTCCACGTTGCAATCGTGCGCGGCCAGAAAGTTCAGGAATCGCTTGTAGTCCGACGCCGGCATGCCAAACAGCCGCAGCAGAGACCGGTAGTTCCCACGTGTCGTAGACAGGCCGCGCCGGACGAGCTCGCGGATATCGTGACGCGTGACGTCGCGCTGCAGGAACAGGGGGTGAATGTGTTCCCAGAAGGAATAGCCGCCGGAAACGAGCGCACCATACAGCTCGTCGGACACCTGCTTGCGGCGCTCCTTGATCGGGAGCACGTGATCGGCCGATGCCTGCACCGCCGGCGGCAGGTGCGCCACTTCGACGACGCTACCGTTGGCCATCCAGAGCGCCTGCTCGACGACGTTCTGCAGCTCGCGGATGTTGCCCGGCCAGCGATAGCGCTCCAGCGTGCGGAGCGCTTCGTCCGAGAAGCTGACGGGCCGTGCCGCCTTGGACGCGAGATACTCGACGAGGACCCGGACGTCCTCCTTGCGCTCGCGCAGCGGCGGCACGTGAATGTGAATGACACGCAGCCGATACAGCAGATCCTCGCGGAACTGCCCGTTTGCCACCATGTCGGACAGGTTGCGATTCGTCGCCGCGACGACGCGAACATCGACGGTCGAGCGCGCGTGATCGGCGCCGACCGCCTGGATCTCGCCGTTCTCGAGGAATCGCAGCAGAAGCGCCTGCATGCGCAGGCTCATCTCGCCGACTTCGTCGAGGAAAAGCGTGCCCTTGTGCGCCAGCTGCAGTTTGCCCGGCTTGTCGCGATAGGCGCCAGTGAAGCTGCCCTTGACGTGGCCGAAGAGTTCGGACTCGAGCAGAGTCTCGGTGAGGCCGGCGCAGTTGACCGCAATGAACTGCCGGCTCGTGCGCGGCGAGCGCGCATGGATCTCGCGGGCAATCAAATCCTTGCCGACGCCGCTTTCACCAGTAATGAGGACTTTGGCATCGCCAGTGGCGACGCGTCCCGTAAGCGAGAGGATCTCGCGCATCTGGGGACTGGCGTGCACCAACGGACTGGGCTTCGTCGTGGCCGGCTCCGTCGCCTCGGCCGTCGACACCGCATCACTTCTCACATGGGCCTCCGACACTCCGCCCCGGAATCGCCGGAGGGGATATCCGGCCCGACTCTGCTCGTGGAGCGTCATCGGTGTCTCGCCGTGGCGCGTCGCGCGACAGCGGACAGTCGTCTGCCCGGGGGCAGGCGCAGCGAAGCTCAGCAAGGCCGATGCCCAGTCCTCGACCAGGGCGAACGCGCCGTTCCCTGTCTCACCGTTCCACACGATTGCTCGCAGTGTCCAGTCTGACCAAGGGAGGAACTCTGGCCCGATCACTCCAGAACTCTGTTTGCCGCCAGAGTTCGTACAGAAGTGTAAGCGGACTCACGGTTTCGGAAAAGGAATCTGGTCGGAGCGGGTCGGATCGGGTCGACACCGGTGTACTCTCCGACAAGAGGAGTCAATTCGTTGCCCGATCCGGGAATGGCTGCCGTCTTCGATTCCGGTGACCCCAGTCTTTACGCGGTCACGAGTGCCCAGCCGGGCCCTGCTGGTCAGCTGCCTCTCGAAGCCGCCGATCTTCTCGTGCGACCGAGCGGCGACATCTTCGGCTGGACACAAGACGTCGGCATGGGCTGGGCGCCGGCAGAACTCCGGCGTCCGGAAGCCTTGATCCTCAGCACGCAGGGCGGCGTGCGCGAGGCTGATGGCACACCGCTGGCTCTCGGCTACCACACCGGACACTGGGAGGTCGGACTGCTGGTTCGTGCGGCGGCCCAAGGTCTGCGCAGGGCCAGGTTCATTCCGTTTGCCGGGTTCGTGACCGACCCCTGCGACGGCCGGACGCAGGGGACGACGGGGATGATGGACAGCCTCCCCTATCGGAACGACGCGGCGATAGTCCTCGGCCGCCTGATCCGGTCGCTCCCGACGAGGCAGGCGGTGATCGGCGTAGCGACGTGCGACAAGGGACTGCCGGCGATGTTGATGGCGCTTGCCGGCTGTCAGAACTTGCCGACAGTGGTCGTGCCCGGCGGCGTGACGCTGCCGCCGACCAACGGGGTGGACGCCGGCGCCGCGCAGACGATCGGGGCGCGCTACGCGTATGGCCAGATGTCGCTCGAAGAGGCTGCCGATCTGGGCTGCCGCGCGTGCGCGTCACCGGGCGGAGGATGCCAGTTCCTCGGCACCGCCGCCACGTCGCAGGTCGTCGCCGAAGCGCTGGGACTGACCGTTCCGCACGCGGCGCTCGCACCGTCGGGTCAACCAATCTGGACCGATGTCGCCGTTCGATCCGCGCAGGCGGCGGCGCGGATGGTCGCCGCGCGCACCACGACGTCGGAAATCGTGACCGACGCCGCCATCCGGAACGCGATGGTGGTGCACGCCGCGTTCGGCGGATCCACGAACCTGCTGCTCCACATTCCGGCCATTGCCCATGCCGCCGGGCGTCGCCGACCCGCAATCGACGACTGGATCGCCATCAACCATCTGGTACCGCGGCTCGTGGACGTCCTGCCGAACGGACCACATCCGACGGTGCGTGTCTTCCTCGCCGGCGGCGTTCCGGAAGTGATGCTGCACCTGCGACGGGCCGGACTCCTCGACACGAGCGCGCGCACCGTGAGCGGCGCATCGCTGGATGAAGTATTGAGTTGGTGGGAAGGCTCGGAGCGGCGGACGGCGCTGCGGCAACGACTCCTCGAAACGGACGGCGTCGATCCCGACGATGTGATCCTGTCGCCGGAGCGCGCATCCGCACGCGGGCTCGCGAGCACGGTGAGCTATATCCGCGGCAACCTCGCACCTCAGGGCGCCATCGTCAAGAGCACGGCGATAGACCCGCGCGCGGTTGATGCCGATGGCGTCTACCGGTTGACTGGCCCGGCGCGCGTCTTTACGACGGAACGCGCCGCGATCGCGGCGATCAAGAGCCGTGGCGACGACCGGATCCGCCCGGGCGACATCGTGGTGCTCGCCGGACGAGGGCCTCTCGGGGCCGGGATGGAGGAGGTCTACCAGCTGACCTCCGCGTTGAAGTATCTCGAAGGGGGCACCCGTGTGGCGCTGCTGACGGACGCGCGGTTTTCGGGCGTCTCGACCGGCGCCTGCATCGGGCACATCGGCCCCGAAGCGTTGGCCGGCGGACCAATCGGCAGGCTGCAGGATGGCGATCGCGTTCGGGTGCTCATCGACCGTAATCGTCTCGAAGGACGCATCGATCTGGTGGAAACGAGGGAGGACGGGACTGACATCCCGGCAGACGCGGAGCTGGCGCGGCGCGCGATACGGGGCGATCTGCGGCCCGACGAACAGTTGCCGCCGGCGACACGGCTCTGGGCGGCGCTGCAGAACGTCAGCGGCGGCACGTGGGGCGGGTGCGTGTACGACGTCGAGCTGATACTCGAGGCGTTAGAGACGAGGGAGGACGAAGGACGAGGGACGAAGGACGAGGGACGAGGGACGCCACTGATGTAGGGCGGACCTTCAGGTCCGCCTGTTACCGCCGCTGGCTGAACTCTTCATCCGTCTTCACGCCGAACTTCTTGTAGTCCGACCACTGCGTGACCGAGTCGATCGCGAACTTGCGGAACATCACGGCGCGGCCCGTCCCGACGAGCCGCAGCCGCACCGGCAACCACACTTCGTCGTTCACCTTGGTGCGCTCGATCGTGGCGCGCGATCCTTTGTGCAGCCGTCCGATCAGTCCCCAGCCCAACGTCAGATCCTCGGTGGCTTCGGCGTCGATTTTCGCGACCTGGTAGTCGCTTTCGTTGACCCAGGCGCGGACGCGAAATTTCTTCATCACCTTGCCGTCATCGGTCTTCGGCTCGTACTTCGGACGCGGCTCCAACGCGGCGACGATGGCCGGTGCGCCGTTCAGCAGTTCGCGGCCGACGACGCGGATGTCGTAGATCTGGAAAATCTCGTCCATCACTTGACGTTCTTCCGCCCGCAGCTTCGCGTTGTCTCGCTCACGCTTGCGGCGTGCGTCCGGTGACTCGTTCATCTGCGCGAGGACGTCCTTGCGATGTTTCTCGTCGTTCTTGGCGAGCTCGGCGGGATCGAGGGGACGTCCGTCGACCTTGATCAGGCGCTTGTATGTGTTCCCCGGGATCAGCGACGGATAGACTTCGTATTCCTTGAGTGCGCCCTTCTTCACTTTTCCGAATTTGCTCACCTCGATCTCTTCGCGGCGCTCGAGGAACGTGTATTGGGATTGAAGCGCGCGATCGGTCTGCAGACGCGCTTTGACCTCCGCCACGAACGTGCCGGCGTCAGGCAGTGGCCGCTCACTGGTGGTCTGCCCTGGTTCAGCGGCGGACGTGCCGATAAGCATGCAGACGACGAGAAGAACCAGGCCTGCCATTTCCGACTGGCCGGGTCGAGGCCGTCCGCCGACAGATGAGCGACGCTGCACTACAATGATTCTCCGGGATCGATCCCTATGCGGTTAGACGATGCGCGCCTGTGCCTGGATTGCGAGGAGATCCATGCCGATCAGGAATGCCCGAGCTGTGGCTCGGAGGCGTTCGCCTTTCTCACTCGCTGGGTAAAACCCGCCGCCCCAGCGGATAACGACACCCCGTCAGAGCAGCACCCGAGCTCTCCCCCTGCCAGATCCGCGCCCGACGCGGAGCATCTGGAGGCCTGGCGCCGCATCGTTGAAGGCACTCCGCCCTCGAACCGGGGCAAAGCCGTGACACGCGGCCTGCTGGGCCTGGCGGCGATGGGTTTGGCCGGCTGGGCTTTCCAACGCGTCGGGCGCAGCGCGCGAAAAGCCGCCGATAGCGCGAAAGACTAGAAATCGCGACCTCGAGGTCGAAAAGATGGCGGACCTAAAGGTCCGCCCTACATGTGAGGAGAGGCGGACCTGAAGGTCCGCCCTACATGCGCATTCACTGTGAGGGTCCGCCCCGATGCGCATAACCACCTTTAGGTGCCGCCCCTAACCCATAGTAGAATAAAGAGATGGCAAAGTCGAAAGTCGCTCTGCTCCGCACGTCGCCTCGGACGGTTCTTCGCGACTACCACTCGCTGATGAACCTCGCCGGTTACCAGGACGTGATTACCAAGGATGCCGACACCGCGTTGAAGGTGAACATCTCCTGGCACTTCTTCTTCCCGGGCAGCTCGACGACGCCATGGCAGCTGGAAGGCGTGATCCGGGCGATGAAGCAGGACGGGTATCAGACGGACCTGCTGCACGCCTGCCACAATCGCACGGTCGTCATCGACGCCCACCTCGGCGAACGCGAAAACAAGCAGCTGAACGTCGTCCAGGCCCACGGCCTTCGCAATGTGCACCTGTACGAAGGCGAAGAGTGGATCTCGATTCGCGACGCGGTCGGCGACCTGACGAAGAAGTTCCTCTGCCTGAACGAGGTCTATCCGAAGGGGTTCATGATTCCGCGCCGCTTCATCGGCGAGAACATCGTTCACCTTCCGACCGTGAAGACGCACGTGTTCACGACGACGACGGGCGCGATGAAGAATGCGTTCGGCGGTCTGCTCAACGAGCACCGGCACTGGACGCATCCGGTCATTTCCGAGACGCTGGTGGATCTTTTGATGATCCAGAAGAAGATCCATCGCGGAGTCTTCGCGGTGATGGATGGCACGTTCGCGGGCGACGGGCCGGGCCCGCGGTGCATGGTGCCCCACGTCAAGAACGTGATCCTGGCCAGTGCCGACCAGGTGGCAATCGACGCCGTCGCGGCGAAGCTGATGGGACTGGATCCGATGTCGATCAAGTTCATCCGGCTGGCGCACGATCTCGGTCTCGGCTGCGGCGACCCGCGCGACATCGAGATCGTCGGCGACGCGTCGGCCGCCGCCGAGAACTGGCATTTCGACGGGCCGTACCGCAAGATGACCTTCGCGTCACGGATGCAGCACAAGATCTACTGGGGCCCGCTGAAGGCGCCGATCGAGTGGTCGTTGAAGACCGTCCTCGCGCCATGGGCCTACATGGCCAGCGTGGTGTACCACGACAGCCTCTGGTACCCGCTGAAGGCGCGCCGCATGATGCACAAGGTGCTGCACTCGGACTGGGGACGATTGTTCCGCAACTGGGAGCAGCTCACGCCGGACACTGACGGCTTCGCGTCGGTGGGCGACGAAGGCGCCGAGCTTCAGCGCGTCGGCATGGCAGCGTTCACGAAATCGCTTGGCATCCTCGGCACCTGCATGAAGGAAGCGCCCGAGTTCAGCAACCGCAAACGCAAGGTCGTCACGCAATAGCCGCATGTGTGGCGGACCTGAAGGTCCGCCCTACACATGACTGCAGCACGGCCCCACGTCGCTAGACCGTTTTCATATCGGCGCTGTGTTCCAGCGCACGGATGACGGCGCCGTAGTCGTTCGGCAGGGCGATTGGATGGTTGGCGTGGTGCGAGGTGATGCCGGGCAGGCGCTCCTCGTGGTAGCCGATCTTGAAGTCGGCGAACTTCAGGCCGTTCGCCGTCGAGATGACGACGACGCGCTCCTTGGAGCGGATGTCACCGCGCGCGACCAGCTTCTTCAAAACCGCCAGCGCGACGCCGGTGTGCGGACAGTTGAACATACCCGTCCGGTCCGCTTCCGCGGCGGCATCAGCGAGCTCCTGTTCGCTCGCCTGCTCCACGATGCCGTCGTACTTCTGCAGCGTGCGGATGGCCTTCCGCACCGACACCGGGTTTCCGATCTGAATCGCCGACGCCAGCGTCGGTTTCGCCGTGACCGGCGCGAAGTTCCAGTTGTGCTGATACGCGAGATAGAGCGGATTGGCGGCCTCGGCCTGCGCGACGACAATCCGCGGCCGTTTGCGAATGATGCCGACGGCGTCGAGCATGTCGAAGCCGGCGCCAAGCGCGCTGACGTTCCCGAGATTGCCGCTCGGGATGACGACCACGTCCGGCACCTGCCAGTCGAACTGCTGCACGATCTCGATCGCCACCGTCTTCTGCCCCTCGAGACGAAGGCTGTTCATCGAGTTGGCGAGATAAACGCGCTGCTCGGCGGCGAGACGCTTGACGATGGCCATACAGCCGTCGAAGTCGGTCTCGAGCGACAGGACGGTCGCGCCATTGGCGAGCGGCTGCACCAGCTGCGCGGTGGTGACCTTTCCCTTCGGCAGGATGACGATCGCGGGGATGCCGGCCGCCGCCGCGTACGCGGCCAATGACGCGGACGTGTCACCCGTCGAGGCGCAGGCGACGGCCTGCACCGGGCTGCCGTCGGCCATCATCTGCTTGACCATCGAGACGAGCACGGTCATCCCGAGGTCCTTGAACGAGCCGGTGTGCGAATTGCCGCACTGCTTCACCCAGAGCTCGTCGAGGCCAAGCGTGCGTCCGAAACGGTCCGCCCAGAACAGATTGGTGCCGCCCTCGTCCATCGAGACGACGTTCTCGTCCCGGATCTCCGGACACACCCATTCCTTCTTGCCCCAAACCGACGAGCCGTAAGGCCAGGTCGTGCGCTTGTAGCGCTCGTCGAACAGGCGCATCCACGCCGCGGCGCTCCGATCGGCGAGCGCCGCCATATCGTGCGACACCTCGAGGAGGTCGCCGCACGTCGGGCAGTTGTAAATGGGCTGTCCGAGCGCGTGTTCGCCATGACAGCCGGCAATGCACCTGAATACCGCGCGGTAAGGCACCAGACGATTATAGAACCCAGTCGTTACCCAGGTTACCCAGGTTACCCAGGTTACCCAGGTTACCCAGGTTGCCCAGGTTGCCCGGGTCGACCCGGGCAACCTTCGAGCAACCTGGGTAACCCGGGTAACCTCGGGTAACCCGGGTAACCCGGAGAACCCGTTCAACTGCGAGTTATTTGTTCGAGAACGCGTAGACCAGCGAGAACGTCAGTGTCGGTTGCGTCTTCGTGAAATCGCCGTCGTCCTTCGTGAAGTACTCCTCGTCCGAGAAATCGGTGCGGAACTCGATGCGCGCGAGCAGGCCCGCCGGCGCCTTGTACTCGCCGGTGAGCGTAACTTCCTGCACGGTCTGGTCGAGGCCGGTCGCGAAGCCGTCACTGTCGGTGAAGAACTCGTAGCGGGGCGAGAATGCCCACGTCGACGTCGCCTGATACTTGACGCCGACCGCGACGCCGCTCCAGTCCACGCTGTCACCAGTGACCTTGTCGTGGCCGTAGTCGAAGTTACCGAGCAGACTCAGTTTATCGGTCGCCGCGTAGCTCGCGACCAGGTCGACCAGATTTCGCGTGCCGCCGTCCGCGTTCTCCGCCTGCTCCTTGCCGACGATGTAATTGCCGATGAGGGTCAGCTTGCCCGTCGGCTTGACCGTGACCGATCCAATCACGGTCTTCGCGTCGTTGTTGTCCTTGACGTTGTTCCAGCCGTTGACGATGTAGCCGGTGAACGACACACTGTCGCTCGCGGCGTACCCGAACCTGGCGCCCATGTGGTAGTAGGGAATGGCGAGCGCGAACAGGAGTCCGCGCGAATAGTTGAAGTTGTCCTTGCTCTCGATGACTTCGGCGCCGGCGGGCGTCACGAACTTGCCGAAGTCCACCGTCAGCCCTCTCCCGGCCGGCACGAGGTACGAGACGTAGGCCTGCTGCACGTACTTCAGGTAGTTCGTCCCGCCCGGCTCGAACAGGTTGACGAGATCGGCGGTGTCGCCCGCTCCGAAATCGGCGCGGAAGCCGGCGCGGCTCTGTTCCGTGACCGGCTTCGCGATCGCGAACTCGACGTAGTTCAGGCTGAAGTTGTTGTGATTGACGTCGAAGTTCCGCAGTGCCGGCCCGACTTCGTTGAACGCCCACCCGTAGTAACCGTCGACCAGGCCGTAGATCTCGATGCTTTGCAGGAAACTCGGCGCTGCCGGCGCAGGATCCTGCGCTGCGGCCGCCGCCTCGCTTGCCACTGAGGTCGTCAGGTTTGTCATTTCAGGGGCAGCCGCGGCGGCGTCACTGGACGCCTTCGCGTCTACTGGCGGGTCGGCCGCCACTGCGGGCGTGACACCCGCACACATCGTCACGACCAGGGCACTTCCCATCGCACGTGCCAGGCCCCGCGGGCCCGATCCTGCTCGCATCGTCTATGTCCTCCGGTGAAGAAGTGAACGGAGACCGTGCGCGCCATCGCGCGTCACGCCCTCCGCAGTTCGTCCAGTCGCTTCGGCCGACGCGCAACAGCACGACGGTGGATCGGACGTGCGATGAGCACGCGGCGTACCAACGGTGACCTGTGCACCAATGTGGACTGACCGGTTGAAAAACATTCGCAAATTCCCCCGCACGCGACGCGCGGACTCGTGCGGAGGCAACACAAGGATGTAGGAACACTGCGAACGTCCCTACAAAGATGTGGGGAGGGCGAGTTTCTTGAGCTCCTACGACCGGAAGCGTGTCGTGTCGATGTCGTACTTCCGGACTTTGTAGTTGAAGATGCGCTCGGTCGTGGAGAGAAGCTTTGCCGCGCGGGCACAATTGCCACGCGTAGACTTGAGCGCGTCGAGCAGCAGATCCTTCTCGAAGGCCTGCACGGCTTCGGTGAGCGCGATACGCGAGACGGTGTCGGACGCCTCGGCGGTCTGCAGCGTCGGCGGGAGATGGTGCGCGTGAATCACCGCACCGTCACACACGAGGACCGCGCGCTCGATCGTGTTCTCGAGCTCGCGGACGTTGCCGGGCCAGTGATAGCTCGTGAGCATGTCGATCGCCGGGGTCGAGATTCGCTTGATCGATTTCCCGTGTTCGCTCGAATACTTCTCGAGGAAGTGATCGGCGAGCAGCATGATGTCAGGCTTCCGCTCGCGTAGCGGCGGCGCGAAAATCGTGAAGACATTCAGGCGGTAGAACAGATCCTCGCGGAACGTCGCCTCCGCGATGAGCTTCTCGAGCGGGCGATGCGTGGCCGTCACCATCCGCACGTTGACGCGAATGCTCTGGGTGCCGCCCAGGCGCTCGAATTCGCGCTCCTGGAGCACTCGCAGCAACTTCACCTGCGTGGCGAGACTGAGGTCGCCGATCTCGTCGAGAAAGAGCGTGCCGCCGTCGGCCAGCTCGAAGCGGCCCTTCTTCTGCCCCTGCGCGCCCGTAAACGCGCCGCGCTCGTAGCCGAACAGCTCGGATTCGATCAACGACTCCGGCAGCGCCGCGCAGCTCACCTTGATGAAGGGCTTGCGGGCTCTCGCCGAGTTGTAATGAATCGCGTGCGCGATCATCTCCTTGCCCGTGCCGGACTCGCCGCGTATCAGCACGGTGGTGTTCGTTCGCGCCACCTGCGCGACCTGGTCGTACACCTGGCGGATCGGCGCGCTCGTCCCGATCAGATGTTGAAACGCATAGCGATCCCGCAACTCGTCTTTGAGATGCGTGTTCTCCTCGACGAGACGGCGCCGTTCGGCCTCGGCCATGCGACTGACCTTGATCGCCTGCGCGATCGTCGCGGCCACCAGCTTGTAGAACTTGAGCGACCGGTCGTAGTCGCGATCGCGCCGGAACAGCAAGTCAACGCTGAGCGCTCCGATCGTCTTCTTGTTGACGATCAGCGGCACGCAAACGAACGTCAACTCCTGGCGATCGTGTCGCCGGGCGGCTCGATTCAGGAGGAGCGGCTCCCGGCTCGTCTCGGGCACGACGATCGGTTTGCCGCTCTCGACGACGCGGCCGGTGATCCCCTCGCCCAGGCGATACCGCGCCCGCTGCCCCTCGACGGTCAGGCCGCTCGACGCCTTGATGTACAGCTCTCCGGTCTCCTCGTCCAGCAGCGTGATCGCGCCGCGCACGACGCGGTGATGGCGCTCGAGGATCTCCAGCGCCTGCGGCAGCGCAAGGTTGAGGTTGAGCGTGGCGGCCACTGCCTGGCTGATGTCGATCAGCGACGAAAGGCGGCGGATCTCTTTGGTGGCGCCGCGGGGATCGTTGGCGTCGAGCGTCGCGGAGCGCGCCGATCGGCGCACCGTTCCCACAATTTCGTCGGTTGGCGGCATGACCTACTACAGGATTGTAGTCGGCTGGCGCACACGCGCAACCGTATGCGCGGGGACGATTACCGTCATTAGTCCCGAGCATGAATCGGAGCCCGCCGAACGATAATCATCGCCATGCCTGCCCCTGCCACCGGTCTGCCGTCCTGGTCCATCGCCGCCGCGCCGTCGCTGGATGCCGAACGACAACGGGCCTTATACCGCGCGCTCCTGTTCCCGAGGCTTGTCGAAGAGAAGATGTTGATCCTGCTGCGGCAGGGCCGGCTGTCCAAGTGGTTCTCAGGCATCGGTCAGGAGGCAATTGCAGTAGGGGTGGCGGCCGCCCTCCGGGCGGACGATGCGATCCTCCCGATGCACCGCAATCTGGGAGTCTTCACGGCCCGAGGCCTCGACCTGCTGACACTGTTCCGCCAGCTCCTCGGACGCGACGGCGGGTTCACGCGCGGCCGCGACCGCACCTTCCACTTCGGCGTCCTTCCCCATCACATCGTCGGGATGATCAGCCATCTTGGCGCGATGATGCCGGTAGCCGACGGGCTGGCGCTGGCCTATCAGCTGCGCGGGGAGCCGCGGGTGGCCGCGACCTTCACCGGTGAAGGGGCGACGAGCGAAGGCGATTTCCACGAAGCGGTCAATCTCGCCGCCGTGTGGAAACTGCCGGTGATCTTCGTCGTCGAGAACAACCAGTGGGGACTCTCGACGCCGGTGACCGAGCAATACGCATGCGCCCGGCTCTCGGACCGTGCCGTCGGCTATGGGATTGCGGGCGAAACCGTCGACGGCAACGACGTGCTCGCCGTGCTCGACGCCGTGAGCCGCGCCGCCGAGCGGGGGCGGCGAGGTGACGGGCCGACGCTGCTCGAGTTCGAGACCTTCCGCATGCGCGGGCACGAGGAAGCGTCCGGCACGGCGTACGTCCCGAAGCATCTGTTCGAGGAGTGGGCGAAGAAGGATCCGATCGCGGCGTTCGAATCGCGGCTGCTGGCGGACGGGACCCTCACGGCTGACGACCGCGACGACATTCGCGGCGCCTTCAAGGCACATATCGATCGGCTCGCAGATCAGGCGTTCGAGTCGCCCGAGCCGGAGTCGACGGCCGAACGCGAGATCGCAGACGTGTACGCGCGGGTCGCGAACCGCGGGGCTGAAGCCCCGCCGCCACAGACGTCTGTGTCCGAGAAGCGCTACATCGACGCGATTTCGGATGGCTTGCGGGAGGCCATGAGGCGCGATCCGAACGTGCTGCTGCTCGGGCAGGACATCGCGGAGTACGGCGGCGCGTTCAAGGTGACTGCCGGCTTCGTCGAGGAGTTCGGTCGGTCCCGCGTTCGCAACACGCCGATCATCGAGTCGGGCGCCCTCGGTGCCGCGCTCGGTCTGGCACTCGAGGGTTTTCGGCCGATGGTGGAGATGCAGTTCGGCGACTTCATCACCTGCGGCTTCAATCAAGTCGTGAACAACCTGGCAAAGACGCACTATCGCTGGGGCGCGGGCGTCCCGGTCGTCGTTCGCGTGCCGGTGGGCGGCGGTACCGGCGCCGGCCCCTATCACTCGCAGAACCCGGAGGCGTGGTTTACCCATGTCGCCGGTCTCAAGGTGGTGGCCCCGGCGACGCCGGCTGACGCGAAGGGCTTGCTCCTGGCGGCGTTCGAGGATGGCAACCCGGTGCTCTTTCTGGAGCACAAGTTCCTCTACCGATCGGCAAAAGGTCCCGTCCAGGATGGTTACGTCACCGTGCCGATTGGTCCGGCCAATGTCGCGCGCGACGGACGCGACGTCACAATCGTCACATGGGGCGTCGGCGTCGCGTGGGCGCTCGAAGCCGCGACCGCGATGGCACCCGACGGCATCTCGATCGAAGTCATCGATCTCCGGACGTTACTGCCCTGGGATCGCGAGCGCGTGCTGGAATCGGTCAGGAAAACGAGCCGAGCCATCGTCCTGCACGAGGCGCCCACCACCGGCGGGTTCGGCGGAGAGATCGCGGCGGCGATTGCGGAGGATGCGTTTGCGTGGCTCGACGCGCCGGTGACGCGCGTTGGCGGATTGGATATGCCGGTGCCGTTCAGCAAGGCACTCGAGGAGATCTACTCGCCGAAAGGACGTCTCGTCGGGGCGATTCGCAACGTGCTCGCGTATTAGGCGGACCTGAAGGTCCGCCCTACATGTGACTGAAGGTCCGCGACCATTACCGTGTGTTAGGCGGACGTTCACGTCCGCCGCATCCGCGTCACTGCCATGTGTAGGGCGGACCTTCAGGTCCGCCACATCCGCGTCACTGCCATGTGTAGGGCGGACCTTCAGGTCCGCCACGTCCGCGTGCGAAGTTTACCGATCCATCGGTGTCGAAAGCGTTTATCATGATCGAATGAGCACAACGAGCAGTCGCCTCAGGCAGGCGATGAGCGCGGGTGACATCTGGAGCATCACCGACGCCAACGAGTTGTACGAAGTCCCGCGATGGGGGAAGGGCTACTTCTCCATCAGCAGCGCCGGTCACATCCAGGTTCATCCGACGAAGGACCCGTCTCGCGCGATCGATCTGAAGCAGCTCGTTGACGACCTGCAGGCTCGCGGCATCACCCTTCCCGTTCTCATCCGCTTCAGCGACATCCTGAAACACCGGCTCGGCGACATCCACGAGGCGTTTCAGGCGGCGATCGCGCAGCACCAGTACAACGGCCGGTATTGCTGCGTCTATCCGATCAAGGTGAATCAGCAGCGGCAAGTGGTGGAAGAGGTCCTGAACTTCGGAGCACCCTACCAGTTCGGCCTCGAGGCCGGCAGCAAGCCGGAGCTCCTGGCCGTCGTCGCGATGGCGTCGAACGACACGCCGATCATGTGCAACGGCTTCAAGGACGCCGAGTACATCGAGACCGTGATGCTCGCCCAGAAGATGGGCCGCAACATCATTCCAGTCGTCGAGAAATACACGGAGCTGGGGCTGATTCTCGAGTATTCGAAGAAGATTGGCGTCCGGCCCCAGATCGGGATGCGGGTGAAGCTGGCGGCACGCGGCGGCGGCCGGTGGCAGAGCTCAGGCGGGTATCGGTCGAAGTTCGGCCTGACCGTTGGCGAAATCCTGCAGGGTCTCGAAGCCCTGAAGCGGCATGACATGGCCGACTGCTTCAAGCTGCTCCACTTCCATCTCGGGAGCCAGATTCCGAACATCCGGGTCGTAAAGCACGCCCTGAACGAAGCGGCGCGCGTGTACGCGGAGCTGCACAAGGCAGGCGCCGGCCTGCAGTACCTCGACGTCGGCGGCGGCCTCGGCGTCGACTACGACGGATCGCAGACCAACTTCGAGTCCAGCATCAACTACACGCTCGAGGAATATGCGAACGACGTTGTCTACCACATTCAGAGTGCGTGCGACGATGCCGGCGTACCGCACCCGACGATCGTGTCGGAAAGCGGCCGCGCCGTGGTCGCCTATCACTCGGTGCTGGTCTTCAACGTCCTTGGAGTCTCGGGCTTCGGAGCCGACGGCAACCTCCAGCAGAACAGCGAAGAGGTCGAGCAGCCGCTGATCGACCTCAGAGACACCTACAACAACCTGACGACGAGGAACGCGCTCGAGAGCTATCACGACGCGCAGCAGGCGCTCGACATGGCGCTCAACCTGTTCAGCGGTGGCTATCTGCCGCTCGATCAGCGCAGCCAGGCTGAATCGTTGTTCTGGGCGATCTGCGTAAAATTGCAGAAGCTCGTGCAGCAACTCGACGATGTTCCCGAGGATCTCCAGAACCTCGACGAGCTGCTGTCGTCCACGTATTTCTGCAACTTCTCGCTCTTCCAGTCGATTCCGGACAGCTGGGCGATCAAGCAGCTGTTCCCTGTGGTGCCGATCCACCGGCTGAACGAACGGCCGACGGAGAGCGCTGTGCTCGGCGACATCACCTGCGATTCCGACGGCAAGATCGATCAGTTCATCGATCGGCGCGACGTGAAGCGCACGCTGCCGCTGCATCCGTTCAACGGCAACCCGTACATGCTCGGCGTGTTCCTGGTAGGCGCCTACCAGGAGATTCTTGGCGACCTCCACAACCTGTTCGGGGACACGCACGCCGTCCACGTCCGCCTCGATAGCGAGGGCAACGTGGTGCTGGAGGCGCTGATCAAAGGCGACACTGTGCGCGAGGTGCTCGACTACGTCGAGTTCAACGCCGAAACGCTGCTGCACCGGATGCGCGTCGACGCCGAGACCGCCGTGCGCGAGGGCCGTCTGGATTTCGAGCAGTCTGGCCGTCTCCTGCGCTTCTACGAAGACGGCCTGCACGGCTATACCTACCTCGAGGACCCCGGCAAGCACTGATCGGCGGGCTGAAGCTCCGCCAGGGCGATCGCTGGAAATTGGGGTCGGGATAAATTTCAATTTTTGCCACACGAACGAGGCGGCAAAAATTGAAATTTATCCCGACCCCAATTTCTACTGCTCTTTCAGCGCGCGCGACGGTTCGACGGCGAGCGCGCGGCGCGACGCGAGCAGCCCGCCGCCGATGCCGACCGCAGCGAGGAGCGCGACGGCGAACGTCAGCGTCGCCGGATCGTACGGCGAGATTGCGTGCAGGAGCCCGGACAGGGCTCGACCGGCGGCGATTGCGATTGCCAGTCCGATGACGACTCCGGCGACCGTGAGACGGGCAGCCTGCGACACGATCAGGCGAAGGACATCGCGCCGCTGCGCCCCGAGCGCGACGCGCACGCCGATTTCGCGTGTGCGCCGTTCCACGGACCAGGCGAGCACGCTGAACGTCCCCACGGCCGCGACGACCAGCGCGACGAGGGCCAGCACCCCGAGCAGGACGGCGGTGAATCGTGGACCGGCCGTCGCCTCCTCCACCGCACGCGCCAGCGTCGTCACGCTGGCGAGCGGCAGATTCGGATCGGCAGCGCGAACGGCCGCGCGAAGCGCAGGCACGATCGAGAGCGGATCGCCGGACGCCTTCACGACCAGATCCATCCGGCCAAAGTTCCACTGGCTATAGGGGACGTAAATGTCGTCACGGACGGCCGTCCACTCGCGGTAGCGCACGTCACCCACCACACCCACTACGGTTTTCCACGGCGCCTTCTGGTCAGGCGGACCCGGCTTGAAGCGTTTGCCGATTGCGCTCTCTCCCGGCCACGCACGCCGCGCCATCGACCGCGACACGATGGCCACGGGCCCTCCATCCGGGCCATCGGCTTCCGTGAAGGTGCGGCCTTCGACGAGCGGGATCCCGACGGTCGCGAAGTATCCCGGGCTGATCGACTCGAAGTTCGCGTTCGGATTCCTCGCCTGCGCTTCGGGCGTCTGCCCTTCCAGGGTATAGGGATAGTCCCAGCCGACCGGATCGGCGAGCGGACGAAGGAGCACGAGCCCCGCGTGCTCGACTCCGGGCAAAGCCTGCACGCGCTCCAGCAGCGGGCGGTAGAACGCCGCGCGGGCGCGGTGATCCGTGAGCCCATCGCTCAACTGAATCTTGGCCGTGACGACGCCGCGCGCGTCGAATCCCGGCGCAAGCTGCGCCAGCGAGCGAAATGACTGCGCCGTGAGCGCCGCCGCCGCGACGAGACCCAGAGAAAGTGCGAGCTGGCCGGAGACCAGCATTCCGCGCATCCGGCCGACCCGCCGGTTGCTCGAGGCCCGGCCGGTCGTATCACGAACCGCATCGCCCACCTCGACCCTGGCGCCACGCAGGGCCGGCACCGTGCCGAAGACCATCGCGGCAACGAGCGAAAGGCCGGTGGCAAACGCGAGCGTGCGCCAGTCGATCGCCAGCCGCTCGATGCCTGGCACGTCGCCGGGAATGAGCCGGCGAACGGCCGATACGGCCCAGATGGCGATGAAGACACCGAGCGCACCGCCGACAAGACCGAGGACCACGCTCTCGCCGAACAGCATCCGCGCCAGGCGAGCGCGATCGGCACCGAGCGCCGCACGCACCGCGAGCTCGCGCTCGCGATCGACGCCTCGCGCGAGCAGCAGATTCGCGATGTTGGCGCACGCGATGAGGAGCAGGCTCAGCACGGCGGCCATCAGCAGATGCATGGCGGGACGCACCTGTCCGTAGATCTGATCGATAAAGGGCTCGAGTCGCGCGCCGAGGACCTCGGCGCCCGGCCGGATCGTGCTCAGAGACGGCGCGACCGTGTTGACCTCGGCCTGTGCCTGTTCCAGAGTCGTCCCCGCCTTCAACCGGCCAATCAGTTTCAGCACGCCCAGGTCGGGCGCATCCTTTCCGAGCCCCGCCGCGCTGAACCAGAGGTCCACCCCGCGTGGCAGGACACCACCGGGCAGAATGCCAACGACCGTGCTGGGTGTACCGCCCGCGGTGATCGTGCGGCCGACGATCGCCGGATCCGATCCGTATTGCCGGGCCCAGAATCCTTCACCAATCAGCACGCTGCCGCCGGTGAAGTCCGTTTCCTCCCGGCGGTCGAAGTCGCGTCCGCGAATCGGCCGCACTCCCAAAAGTTTCAGGAAGTTGGGCGTGACCAGCGCGGCTTCGACCTGCACCGGCTCGCCCCGGCCGGTGACGTTCACGCGAAGGTTCGCCGCAGTCACGCCCGCAAGATCGTCGAACGACGTCAGGCGGCGACGCCATGCGTCATGCTCTCGCGTGGACAGCTCGATCCGCGGCGCGCCCTTCTTGAGATCGGTCTGCCAGAGCACCACCAGCGCGTCGAGATCCCGGAACGGCAGCGGGCCGAGCAGGACCGCCTCGACTGCCGAGTAGATCGCCGTGGCGGCGCCGATGCTGACGCCGAGCGTCAGCACGGCGGCAAGAGTCAGCGTCGGTGTGCCCGTCAGGCGGCGAATCGTGTGGAAGAGCGGTGCTAGACTCATGGATATGTCCGTTGCGGAGCCTCAGAGACATTCGGTGAACGACGCGATCGATGCGCTCGAACGCGTGCTGCAGGCACTGACGTCAGATTCCGCCAGGGATAAAGCGCTGTATCACCTGGGCAGATTGCGGATGGCCGTCGCGGCGTCGCACCAGGAAGGCGTCCGCTTTGCTGCGTTCACGATCAACAAGACCATTCGCGACGCCGGCAGCTCCTGGGGGCCCACGCCGCTCGAGGCCATGACGACGCTGCGGGAAGCCCTTCATGCCACGGGCTACGAGTTCTAAGATCAGAAGTGCGGGGCAATCACCATCCAGCGATCCGCTGATTGCCGGCATCCGGATCTCACATCCGGCGCGAATCATCTTCCCCGACGCGGGGCTCGCCAAGATTGATCTCATCCGCTATTACGACAGCGCCGCACGCTGGATGCTGCCGCATCTCGAGGGGCGCCCCCTCACGCTCAAACAGTGCGCGCCAGACGCCGATCACTGCCGCTACCTTCGCCACTCCGGCGAGCGGGCGCCGGCCCACGTGCGCGTCGTCCAGATCCAGGAGAAGACCAAGGTCGGCGACTACATGGTCGTGGACGACGACGCGGGACTGATCTCGCTGGCGCAGCGCAATATGGTCGAATTCCACACGTGGAATACGACAGCCGACAAGCTTGAGCAGCCCAATCGCATTGTCCTCGATCTCGATCCTGGCCCAGGCGTGGCGTGGTCGAAGATGGTCGCTGCCGCACGGCTGGTTCGCGTGGCCCTCGAGTCCAGGGGTCTCGAGAGCTGGCTCAAGACCACAGGCGGGAAAGGTCTCCACGTCGTCGCACCGCTCGTTCCAGCGGCTGACTGGACGGCCTGTCTCGAGTTCGCGCGATCGGTCGCCTTTTCGATCGCCGAGCACGAGCCGAGGCTGTACACGACGCGCTTCGCCAAGGCCGGCCGCGAGTCGCAGATTCTCATCGACTACCTGCGCAACAATCGCACGAACACGGCGGTAGCCGCCTACTCGGTCCGTGCCCGCCCGCATGCGCCCATCTCGGTTCCGCTCGACTGGGACGAACTGACGCCACGGCTCGATCCCGGGCGGTGGACGGTGAAAACCATCGGGCGGCGATTGAAGGCCCTCGAAGCGGGCCACGATCCGTGGGTCGGGTACTTCAAGTGCCGCCAGAGACTCTCGTCGAGAAGGCGGACCTGAAGGTCCGCCCTACAGGTTCGAATGTACTCCGTCGCCTCAGGTTCGAATGTAGGGCGGACCTTTAGGTCCGCCGGCTGCGTCACGATAGCCCGACCGGGCGCGCGGCATTCACACAGGATGATGAGACATCGCTTGCGAGGGTCGAACCGAAAGATCGTGGGGGCGGGCCGCTGCTGTTTCCAGATTTCCGACCCTGGCGTAGGATGTGCGATTGGGAGGCCCGATGTCCGAGGCGCTGGCGGCACTGGTCGCGGCTGTGTCGAATGGCGATGTCGAGACGGCTCGCAGTCTGCTCGACACGGAGCCGGCGCTCGCCCGAAAGCAGCAGGGCGGCGCGAGCCCGCTCCACTACGCCGCCATCCACGGGCAGCGCAACGCGGTGGATCTGCTGATCGATCGTGGCGCCGACGTCGAGGATCTCGATACGGAATATCGCGCCGCGCCGATCGGCTGGGCCAACGAGAAGGGCCACATGGATCTCGTGCGGCATCTCCGCGAACGCGGCACCAACGTCAGCCTCCACATGGCGGCGGCATTCGGCTTCGACGATGACGTCGAGAGGCTGGCGAGTGCGCATCCCGACCACGTGAACCTGCTGGTCGGCTATGGGACTCCCCTTCATCTCGCGGCGCTCTGGGGGCACCCCACGGTCGTTCAGCGTCTGCTCACCCACGGTGCCGATCCATCCCTCAGAAATCAGGATGGCGAATTGGCGGTGACGATCGCCCATCGTCAGGCCACGTCCAACGGGTGCCAGACCCCGATCGTCTCCGCGGAGCGTCGCGCCGAAATCGTTGCAGGTTGTCAGCGCTGCGCTGATCTGCTGCGGCCGGTGACGGCGGAGCCTCTCTGAAGACGAGAACTGCGAGACGCCCGAGCTAAAGCTCGGGCCTACGTAAGTGGTTCTGACGTCAGCATCTCCCGACTGGCGTCGAGTCGTAGGAGAGGTTCGGACCAAGCCAACGTTCGGCTTCTTCGACGCTGACGCCTTTCCGACGTGCGTAGTCGGCGATCTGATCGGCGCCGACACGGCCCACCATGAAATAGCGTGCCGCGGCGTTCGAGAAGTAGAGCCCGCTGACGCTGGCCGGCGGCGTCATCGCGAAGTGTTCCGTGAGCTCGATACCGACGGCGTGCGCGTCGAGCAGCGAGAACAGCTTCACCTTTTCAGAGTGATCGGGACAGGCGGGGTATCCAAAGGCCGGCCGGATGCCACGATACTTCTCCGCCACGAAGTCGTCGTGCGTGAGGTGCTCGTCGCGTCCATAGCCCCAGTCGCGACGGGCTTGCGCGTGGAGGTACTCCGCGAACGCCTCGGCGAGGCGATCCGCGAGCGCTTTCACCATGATTGCCTGGTAGTCGTCGTGATCGGCCTCGAAGTGTCCGACCAGCGCATCGGCACCGAGGCCGGCCGTGACCGCGAATGCTCCCAGGTAATCGCGGCGGCCACTGTCGTCAGGCGCCACGAAATCCGCCAGCGATCGATTCGGCCGCTTGTCGGCGATCGGTTCCTGCTGCCGCAGCATGTTGAAGCGGATCAGTTCCCGCGCGCGCGATTCGTCGCTGAACAGGACGATATCTTCGCCGTTGGCCGACGCCGGCCAGAAGCCATAGACCCCGCGCGCCGTCAGCAGACGATCCTCGACGATCCGCTTGAGGAGACCTTGCGCGCTATCGTAAAGGTCGCGAGCTGCGGCCCCGTATTCGGGGTGCTCGAAGATGCCAGGGACGCGGCCTTTCAGTTCCCAGGCATGGAAGAAGAACGTCCAGTCGATGAATGGCACCAGGTCCGCAAGCGGAACCTCCACTTCGCGGCGGCCGATGAATGACGGCTTCGGCACGTCCGTGGCAGGCCAGTCGATTCGCAGGCGGTTCTCTTTCGCCGCCTCGAACGACAGCAACGGTTTCTGCTGCCGGTTCGCGTATTGCTCCCGCAGCGTCGCCTGTTCCCGGCTGGCGTCGTCGAGAAACCTCGGACGCTGTGTGGGCGATAGCAGACTCGAGACGACGTCCACGGCGCGGGATGCGTCGAGCACGTGCACGACACCGCCGCTGTACTCCGGGGCGATCTTCACGGCCGTATGCTGCCGGCTCGTTGTCGCCCCGCCGATCAGCAGCGGCAGCCGCAGATGCCGCCTCTCCATTTCCCGCGCCACCGATACCATCTCGTCGAGCGATGGCGTGATCAGTCCGCTCAATCCGACCAGATCGACATGCTCCTCGGCTGCGGTTCTCAGGATCACATCCTGGTGCACCATCACGCCGAGATCGATGACCTGATAGTTGTTACAACCGAGCACGACGCCGACGATGTTCTTGCCGATGTCGTGAACGTCGCCCTTCACTGTCGCGAGCAGGACCTTGCCTTGTGAGCCGGTGCCGCCGGCGGCCTTCTCCGCTTCCATGAAGGGCTCGAGGTAGGCCACGGCCTTCTTCATGACACGGGCACTCTTCACGACCTGGGGCAGGAACATCTTGCCGGCGCCGAACAGGTTGCCGACGGTCTTCATCCCGTCCATCAGCGGCCCTTCGATGATCTCGAGCGGCCGGCTGTACTTCTGGCGCGCTTCCTCGGTGTCCTGCTCGATGAAATCCACGACGCCGTGCACGAGTGCGAAGGCCAGCCGCGACTCGACGGGCGCGTCACGCCACGACAGATCCACCTCGCGGCGCGTGCCGCTGCCTTTGACCCGGTCGGCGAATTCAACCAGCCGCTCGGTGGCGTCGCCGCGGCGGTTGAAGATCACATCCTCGACGCGCTCGAGCAGCTCGGGCGGAATGTCCTCGTAGACCACGAGCTGGCCGGCGTTGACGATTCCCATGTCCATGCCGGACTTGATGGCGTGATAGAGGAACGCGGAGTGCATCGCCTCCCGCACGACATCGTTACCGCGAAACGAGAAGGAGAGATTGCTGACGCCGCCGCTGATCTTCACGCCCGGGCAGGTCGCCTTGATGATCCGCGCCGCCTCGATGAAGTTCTTCGCGAACTCGTTATGTTCCTCGATGCCGGTGGCGATGGCCAGGATGTTGGGGTCGAAGATGATGTCGGTCGGCGCAATCCCGACGCTGCCCGTCAGGAGCGCATAGGCGCGCTGACAGATCGCCACTTTTCGGGCGACCGATTCGGCCTGGCCCTTCTCGTCGAATGCCATGACGACCACGCCGGCGCCGTAGCGTCTGATCGTCTGCGCCTTTGCCAGGAAATCCGCCTCCCCCTCCTTCAGGCTGATGGAATTGACGATCGCCTTCCCCTGAACACACTTCAGCCCGGCTTGGATGACCGACCATTTGGAGCTGTCGATCATGAAGGGAATCCGCGCCACCTCGGGCTCCGTTGCCAGGTAGTTCAGGAAGGTGGTCATCGCCTGTTCGGAGTCGAGCATCCCTTCGTCCATGTTGACGTCGAGAATGTTCGCCCCCCCGCGCACCTGATCGACCGCAACGTCTACCGCCTTGCCGTAGTCGGCAGCGCGAATCAGTCGAGCGAACTTCGCCGACCCGGTGACGTTGGTGCGCTCGCCGATCATCTGGAAGTTGCTGTCGGGACGGATCGTCAGCGGCTCGAGACCGGAAAATTGTGTGAAGTGGTTGCCCGAGCTGAAGCTCGGGCCTACATCTGCGATCGCGATCGGGCCGTCGTGCCCGAGCTAAAGCTCGGGCCTACGTCTGACTTTGAGCGGTCGTAGGCCCAAGCTTTAGCTCGGGCAACCCGGGGCGGCAGACCCTCAATCGCCTCGCGAATCGCGGTGATGTGCTCCGGCGTCGTGCCGCAGCAGCCACCGACGATGTTCAGCCAGCCGCGTTCGGCGAACTCGCGCAGAATCGCCGACGTTTCGGCCGGCTGCTCGTCGTAAGCACCGAAGGCATTCGGCAGGCCGGCATTCGGATAACAGCTGATACGGGTGCTGGCGATTCGCGCCAGTTCCTCGATGTACGGCGCCATGTCCCTGGCGCCGAGGGCGCAGTTGATCCCGACGCTGAACGGTTGCGCGTGGGCGATCGAGATCCAGAAGGCTTCGACCGTCTGCCCGGACAGCGTGCGGCCGCTGCGATCGGTGACGGTGACCGAGATCATCACCGGCAGCCTGACGCTCTTCTGCTCGAAAACCGACTCGCACGCCACAAGAGCGGCTTTGGCATTCAGCGTGTCGGTGATGGTTTCGAAGAGCAGCAGGTCGGCGCCGCCGTCGATGAGGCCGCGGATCTGGTCACGATACGCGTCGCACATCTGATCGAACGTCACGGCGCGCGCCGCCGGATCGTTCACGTCGGGCGACAGCGACAAAGTGCGGTTGGTGGGACCGATCGATCCCGCCACGAATCGCGGCTGATTCGGGGTCCTGGCCGTGTATTCGTCGCAGGCGGTTCGCGCCAGCCGCGCGCCTTCCACGTTCAACTCGTAGCTGAGCGACTGAAGATCGTAATCGGCCTGCGAGATGGCCTGGCTGCTGAAGGTGTTCGTCTCGATCAGATCGCAGCCAGCCTCGAGATACTGGCGGTGAATGTCGAGGATGACGTCGGGGCGCGTCAGGACGAGGACGTCGCTGTTGCCCTTGAGGTCCAGTCGGTGATCGGCAAACCGCGTGCCCCGGAAGTCCGCTTCGGTCAGTCGGGCGCGCTGGATCATCGTCCCCATCGCCCCATCGAGCACGAGAATCCGCCGTTCTGCCGCCGCGACGAGTGCCTCAATCCGATCCGACATCTTCCCTCCGTCTTGCATGAGCGTCCGACACGCGTCCAGGCATCCGACCGCTGGCCACCAGGACCGTGAACGGATCGCCAGTGAGCCGCGCGCCCACATCCACGTGCACGTCGGCCAGTCCGGCCGCCTTCATCAGCTTCCCCAGCTGCGCATCGTCGAAGCCGAGCCAGCGATCGCCGAGGCGGTCGCGAACCCACGCTTCATCGTGACGGCGCAGATCCAGCACCAGGACGCGACCGCCCGGCCGCGTGATGCGGGCGCATTCGGCCAACGCACGACCCGGATCGGCGGCGTGGTGCAGCGCCTGCGACAACAACGTGACGTCCACCGCGTCATCCGCCAGGGCGACGCGTTCGAGATCGCCCTGTTGCCACGTGATGTTCGAGACGCCGCGTCGACGGGCCAGCGCCTGCGCGCGTGACAGGACGTCCGCAGAGCGATCGATCGCAATCACGCGGCGAGCCCATCCCGCGGCCTCCACGGTCAGATACCCCTCGCCGCACCCGAGGTCGGCGACGTCCCACGCCGGCAGGAGGTGGCCGAGCGCCCTGGCCCATGCCGCCCAGCTCCGGCCCGGCACGAGCTGTTGCCCGTCGCCGTGATTCGCGAAGCTTTCCTTCCGAAGGCGCAGCACCTCTTTGAGGCGCGCGCGGTCGGCACGCGCGATTGGCTCGTCCGCGGACGCGACGAAGTGAGCATCCAGCATCTGCCACAGCGGCGCGGTGCCATTCCTCGAATCCGCCGTCGGCACCTGGTAATAGGTGAATCCGCCTTCACGCCGCTCCTCGACGAGCCCGCTGTCCCGCAGTAAACCCAGATGCCGCGAGACGCCGGATTGGGCGATCCCGAGAATTCCTGTCAGTTCGGTCACGTTCAGGCGCTCGACAGCCAAGAGCCGCAGGAGCCGGAGCCGGACCTCATCCCCGAGGAGCCGGAAGACGGCTGACGCCTCTTTCATATTCATAAATCTACATTCATGTATTTGATGAGTCAACTGTGAAGTTGACCCGGCTCTCGAGAATTCGAGTCCTATTGCGTTGTCACAAAGACCCGATTCTGACGTCGCTCGACGCGGGCGCGGCGCCAGAATGGCGCGAAGCGACGCCGAATGATCCGCCCAGGCGTCCAGACGCCGTACTCACGCTTCTCGATTTGCCACGCGACGGGCCGCGCCCCGCGCAAGGTGATGCGGAGCCGGCAACTGTCGGAAAGGCCGTACTCGAAACAGTCGTACGCGTCCTCTGCCCGGCTGAAAGTTTCGTACCAGCCTTCGTACCTGACGATGAATTTGCGCGAGTCGAGGGCGTGGAGGCTGACGTCGAAACCGGCGAGATCGGCGGCGAGGACGATGATGCGAGTCCCGTCGGCGTCGAAGGCGACGCCGCGTGCAGTCAGCGTCTTCCGTGCCCTGTCGATGACGGTCGCCACATCCGCAATCCGCAATTACTGTAGGAACAACCGATAAGCGTCGTTTCCGAACTCGGCGAGATAGGGATACCCGAGACCGTCGAGGAATGCCTTGAACTCCGCTACTTCCTCGTCCGGGACCTCGAACGCCGCCAGCACACGCCCGAAGTCTGCGCCGTGATTGCGATAGTGGAAGAGGCTGATGTTCCAGCGGCCGCCGAGCGCGTCGAGGAACTGCATCAGCGCGCCGGGACGCTCAGGGAACTCGAATCGACAGGCCTTCTCGTGTCGGGCATCGCTCGCGCGTCCGCCGACCATGTGGCGAACGTGCAGCTTGGCCATTTCGTTGTCCGACAGGTCAACAGTTTCATATCCGGCGGCGTTCAGCTCCTGGCCAAGCCCCAGCGCGTCATCTTTCGAGGCCGTGGCGACGCCGACGAAGATGTGGGCCGCGTCGCGGCTGCCCAGGCGGTAGTTGAACTCGGTGACGACGCGTGGTCCCAGCCTGGCGCAGAACTCACGGAATGCGCCCGGCCGTTCGGGAATGGTGACCGCGAAGATCGCTTCACGCGCTTCGCCGAGCTCGGCGCGTTCCGCGACGAATCGCAGCCGATCGAAATTCATGTTGGCGCCGCTCAGGATGGCGGCGACGCGGCCGCCGCCCTCACGGGCAAGCCAGGCCTTCACCCCCGCGACGGCCAGCGCACCCGCTGGTTCCATGATGCTGCGCGTGTCGTCGAAGACGTCCTTGATCGCCGCGCAGATCTCGTCGTTCGTCACGCGGATCACTTCGTCCACCGTCTGTTGTGCGAGGGCGAACGTGATGCGGCCCACTTCGCGGACTGCAACGCCGTCGGCGAAGATGCCGACGCGATCGAGCGCGACGCGTCGTCCCGCCTGCAGCGACCGGTACATTGCGTCGGCTTCGAACGGCTCGACGCCGATGATGCGCACGTCCGGCATCAGCGACCGGATGTAGCTGCCAATTCCTGTGATGAGACCGCCGCCGCCGACGGCGACGAACACCGCAGAGAGGTCGCGCTGACTCTGACGGAGCACTTCGTCTCCGATCGTCCCCTGCCCGGCGATGACCAACGGGTCGTCGAAGGGATGAATCAGGATGGCACCCGTTTCCTGCTGCAGCACTTCGCAGCGGTGACGGGCGTCCTCGTAACTGTCACCCGCCAGCACCACCTCCGCGCCCAGGCTCCGGACCGCGTCGACTTTGATCTCTGGCGTCGTCCTGGGCATGACGATCGTGGCCGGAATCCCCAGGCGGCGAGCGGAGAACGCCACGCCCTGCGCGTGATTCCCGGCGCTGACGGCGATGATGCCGCGCGACCGCTCCGACTGGCTGAGGTGGGCGATGCGGTTATACGCCCCCCGCAGCTTGAAGCTGAAAACCGGCTGCAGATCTTCCCGCTTGAAAAGGACCGTGGCACCCATCCTGGCGGACAGACGCGGCGCGTGCTCGAGCGGCGTCTCGCGGCAGACGTCGTACACCCGGCTCGTCAAGATCAGCCGGAGCATCTCGTCGACGGTGGGGACAGGTGACGTGGCAGGGTCCACTGGTCGCAGCATCACAGAGTCACTCGGGGCCATTCGGAGCGTTCAGGGGGGCAGGTTCCCCGTCCCGGCCTGCACGCGCGGTCTCGTCCCTGAAAAGAGCTGGAGCGCGTGTCGAAGGGTAACAGATCAGCGAGACAGGACGTCCTTAGCATCGAACCCGAAAATTCGCGCCAACCGTGCGTCCGAACAAACCAAACCGGTGTCCAATCCGTCTACTACGACGCCGCATGTCAAGGAAGCCGGGACGATGATGTGGGCGCAGCCTGGCGCCAATGGCAGGCCGGTGCCCGCCCGGCGGCGCGTGGCCCTCACCGCCGCCGGCGTGGTTGTCGCCGTCGTGCTGGGTATTGTCTTGTCGCGCCCTGGCGCGTCCGGCGCCGCCGCGCAGGGTGCCGCCCCCTCCGCTCATCCGTCGAAAGCGCTCGCCCGACATGACTTCGTCAGACGAATCCGTCTGACAGGTCTTTCAGAAGCGATCCAGTTTCATGTCGCGACGGCCCCTCTCCTTGCCGGTCAAGGCGGTCAGGGTGGTCAGGGCGGCGGCGGAAATCTCGTCATCGTGAAAATCGCCGCGCCGGGCGCGAGGGTCAAGGCCGGCGACATCCTGGTCGAGTTCGACCGGCAGTCACAGGAAAAGGTCGCCCTCGACAAGAGGGCCGAGTATGACGACCTGGTCAATCAGATCGTGCAGAAACAGGCGGAGCAGGAGGCCGCGCGCGTCAAGGACGACAGCGAGATCGCTCAGGCCGAAAATGCCGTGAAGAATTTCGAGCTCGAGGTCTTGAAGAACGAGATGCTGTCCCGCGTCAAGGCGGAGATCAACGATCAGGATCTCGCCGAGTCGAAGGTCAAGCTGAAAGCGCTGCGCGAGAACTACCCGTTGAAGCGCGCAGCGGCGGCGGCCGAGCGGCGGATTCTCGAAATCAAACGGGACCGCGCCAAGGCGGCGATGGATCACGCCGTCGACAATGCCCGCGCCCTCACCGTCCGGTCGCCCCTCGATGGCCTCGTCGTTCCGAAGATGACCTGGAAGGGTAATGGCCCGGCCGACATCCAGGAAGGCGACGAGATGTCGCCGGGCGAACCGGTGCTGCAGGTGGTCAACCAATCGTCGATGCAGGTCCGGGCGCGCATCAACCAGGCGGATCTACCGGTCGTGCGCGTCGGACTTCCCGTGACGGTCGGCCTCGACGCGTATCCCGATCTGGCGATGTCCGGCCGGATCACGCAGATTGCGCCCATCGGCGTTTCCGGATCGTTCTCGCCGCGTGTCCGCGCGTTTGCCGCAGTGATCACCGTGGACGGCACGAACCCGCGGCTCCTGCCGGATCTCACCGCGGCTATCGACGTGGAAGTCGAGCGAATCAAGAACGCGCTTGTCGTGCCGCGCGACGCGGTGACCATGGATGGAGATCGGCCTTCTGTGCGCGTTCGCGACGGGGCGGGTGTCAGCACACGACAGGTGGCACTGGGTCCATCGGACGAGGTCGACGTCGTGGTCACGTCCGGTCTCGAGGAGGGACAGGTAATCGTGCCATGACGCGCCGGACGGCATGGTTGGGCGGGGGCGCGCTGCTCATCGCCGTCGCCGTGTTCTCGTTCGCCGGGCGCGGCGCAACGCCGGACGTGCCGACCGCCGTCGCGGAGCGCGGGACCTTCGTGGACGCCGTACAAGTCCGCGGTGAGATCAAGGCGGGACGCAGCGTCACGATTGTCGCCCCTCCGGACGCCGGCGAGCTGCGCATCGTCAAGCTCGCGCCCAGCGGCACGGTGGTGAAGAAGGGCGACACGCTGATCGATTTCGACGGGACGACGGTGGCACGCACGGTGGAAGAGAAACGGAGCGAGGTGCGGGGTTTCGAGGCGCAGATCGAGCAGACCCGCTCGGAGTCGCGTGCGAAGGAAGAGGAAAGCCAGACGGCCGAGACCAAGGCGCACTACGACGTCAATCGCGCCGAACTCGACTACTCGGCCCGGGAAATCCTCTCGCGGGTCGAAGGCGAGCAGCGCGGACTGAAAGTGAACGACGCCGAACAGAAACTGCTCGAGGCGTCGGCCAAGTTTTCGAGCGACCAGACTGGCGGCCGTGCCAAGGTGGCCGGCGTTACCGGTAAGCGGTCCAAGGCCGATTTCGATCTCAACAAGGCCCGCCGCCAGTTGAACGCGCTGCGCGTGACCGCGCCCAGCGACGGCATCGTCACGATTCTGCGCAACTTCCGTTCGGGCAACTGGATGAATCCGCAGGATTTCAAGGAAGGCGATCGCGTCTGGCCTGGGGCCGGCATCATCGAGTTGCCAGACGCATCGTCGCTCTTCGGCCTGGCCAAGGTCGACGAGATCGAGCGCGGCAGGCTGCAGCTGAATCAACCGGTGACGGTGCGGCTCGAGGCGCTGCCGGACAAGGAGCTCAAGGGCCACATCGCCTCGATCAGTGCCCTGGCAAAGGCCGACTTCAGTTCGTGGCCTCCCCCTCGTAATTTCGACGTGAACGTTGCGTTCGACGATCGCGACGATCGCGTTCGCCCTGGTATGACCGCCACGATTCGAGTGGCCGTCGATACGTTGAAAGACGTGGTCATCGTGCCATCGCAGGCCGTCTTCCCCTCGTCTGGCGAGGACATCGTCTACGTGATGGGCCATGGCTCACCCGAAAGGCGGCCGGTCCAAATCGATCGGCGCAATGCCGATCGCGCCGTCATCCGGAGCGGTGTAACCGCCGGCGAACGCGTCGCGCTGAAGGATCCAACGATCGAGGTGGCGCGCCGATGAAACTCTGGCGCCTGATCGCGGCCGTGCTCGTGATGGCGTTGGCAGGCGGCGCCGCCGTCTTCGGTGTCCCCGATCTCTCGCCACAACTGAATGAGATTCCCACGACAAGGCCGACGCGTGGCGACGTCGACGTGCGCGTTTATACGATTGGCGAGCTGGGTCCGCGTCGCTCGATGATGCTGGCCGCCCCCACGGCCGCCACGCTCCTCCAGATCATCAAGCTGGCAACGGGCGGCACGCTGGTCAAGGAAGGCGATGTCGTGATCGAGTTCGATCGCGAGGCGGAGCAGTTCAACCTGCAGCAGGCCGAATCCGAGCTGGCAGAAGCCGATCAGGAACTGGTCAAGATGCAGGCCGATGCCAAGGTGCAGGCGGCACAGGATCAGCTGAACCTGCTGCACGCGCGTCACGACCTGCGCCGCGCCGAGATCAAGGTCAGCGGCAACGAATTCGTCGGAGCCATCGAGGCCAAGAAGAACACGCTGGAGCTCGACGAGAAGACGCGCGCCCTGGCGCAGCTCGAACTCGATATCAAGACCCACCTCGCGGGGAACAAAGCGGCGCTCGCCGCCACGCAGGAGAAGCGGGCGAAGTCGCAGATAGCCGCCGACTTCGCGCGCAAGAGCATCGAGAGCATGACCGTCCGTGCGCCGCTGACCGGCCTCGTCGTGATCAAGGAGAACCAGGACGCCGGCGGCAACTTCGGCTTCATGGGCATGACGCTGCCCGACTACCGTGTCGGCGATACCGTGCAGCCGGGCCGCAGCGTCGCCGAGATCGTCGACCTTACCGAGATGGAGATCAAAACCAAGATCTCCGAGACGGAGCGGACGTCGATTACGGCCGGCGCTGCTGCGAACGTCAAAGTCGAGGCGCTGCCGGGTTCGCCGATGAACGGCGCATCGAAGGGCGTGGGCAGCCCGGCGCAGAAGGCGTTCTGGGAGCCCGAGACGTCCCGTCAGTTCAATGCGGCATTCGCGCTGGCGAGTCCGTCGGCTGCGCTCCGTCCGGGAATGACCGCACGAGTCGCAGTCCAGGGGCCGACCCTGAAGAACGTGATCCACCTGCCGCGTCAGGTGTTGTTCGAAAAGGATGGGAAGCCGGTCGTCTACGTCCGCGAGGGCAAGGACTTCACGCCTCGCCCGGTGCAGGTGGCGAGCATGACGGAAACGCGCGTCGTCTTGCGCGACTTCCCCACCGACGTGGATGTGGCGCTGATCAACCCGGAAACCGCGACCGCCGGCGGGCCGGGGACCGCGTCGGCTTCGGCGCTGCCGGGATCGTCGCGATGAGCCTCGTCGGCCGGTTGTTGTCGGAAGGCGTCGGCCTTCAGATCCTATCGGACTGCAAGCGTGGGCTCGAGACGTTGATGGCCCACAAGCTGCGCTCGCTGTTGACCATGCTGGGCATGATCTTCGGCGTGGCGGCGGTGGTGTCGATGATGTCGATTGGCGCCGGCGCCCAGCAGCAGGTGCTCGCCTTCATCGAGCAGCTCGGCGTGCGCAACCTGATCGTCGAGGCTCGAGAATCCACCGATTGGCAAGTATTTCAGAAGACGCGCAAGATGTCGCCGGGCCTGACGGAGCGCGATCTGCGCGTCATCCGCGCGAACGTTCCCGGCATCTCCGCGTCAACGGCACGAAAGCGCTACGTCCCGCAGAAACTGATTCCCAAGCCGCAGCGTGAAGCGCCGCAGGTGTTCGGCGTGGAGCCCACGTACCGCGGCATCGCCGGCCTGTCGATCGTGCACGGCCGGTGGATCAGTGACGCCGACGCGGCCTCGTCTGCGGCCGTCGCCGTGATCGGCGAGGGTGCGAAGACGAACCTGTTCGGCGTCAAAGAGCCGATCGGGCAGTACGTCAAGGTCAACGAGGTGTGGTTTCGCGTGATCGGCGTGGTCGGTCCCCAGGTCAGCTCGCAGAGTGACGTTGCGGGTCTGCCGGCGCAGGATCGCAATAACCTGATTTACATCCCCGTCGGCGCCGCGATTCTGCGCCTCGAAGACAGCTACAGCCGGTTCAAGGACGAAATCGATGGCATCTATCTGCAGATGTCCGATGCCAACGAGATCGTGCGGACCGCAGACGTCGTGCGCGGTATTCTGACCGCTTCGCACCGAGGCACCGACGACTACTCGCTCGTCGTCCCTGCGGCGCTCCTCGCCGAGCAGAAGCGCACGCAGCGGATCTTCGGATTCGTCATGGTGGCACTTGCGTCGATCTCGCTGCTCGTCGGCGGGATCGGCATCATGAACATCATGCTGGCGAGCGTTCTCGAACGGACCCGCGAGATTGGCGTCCGGCGCGCCGTCGGGGCAAAGCAGACTGACATCGTCCGCCAATTCCTGATCGAGACCGTGATGATCGCGTTCGTCGGCGGTGCAATCGGCCTGATCGTCGGCGTCGGCATGTCACGCTTGATCGCTGTACTCGCAGGCTGGTCCACCATCGTGACGGCCACGTCGATACTCCTGTCGTTCCTCGTCTCGGTCAGCGTCGGCCTGACCTTTGGTGTCTACCCCGCCATCCGCGCGTCCAGGCTCGATCCCGTCAAGGCGCTGCACTACGAATAGGGGTCGCAAGGTCGCAAGGTCGCAAGGTCGCAAGGTCGCAAGGTCGAAAGGTCGAAAGGTCGCAGGACAGCCGTGACAGCGTCGCGAGGCGACTGCGGTGCGCAAGACACCGTCTACGTCGGCACGCTCAAAGGCGTCGGTCGGATTTACCAGCCGACCTTCATCGACACCTACACCAAGGTCGGCTTCGCCAAGCTCTACTCCGAGAAGACGCCGGTCACGGCCGCAGATCTCTTGAACGATCGGGTCCTGCCGTTCGTCGCCGAGCACGAGATTCCGCTGAGTCGCGTCTTGACTGACCGTGGCACGGAATCCTGCGGCCAAGTCGATCGGCACCCGTAGGAACTCTATCTGCCACTTGAGGACATCGACCATTCCCGGCCACGACGAAGCGTCCCCAGACGAATGGCATCTGCGAGCGCTTCAACAAGACGCTGCTCAATGAGTGTTGCCGCGTGGTGTTTCGGAAACAGCTCTACACGACACTTGAGGCGCTCCAGCGTGACCTCGATGTGTTTCTCGACGAAACACGCAGCGCCCCCATCAGGGACGCTGGGGCTGGATCCGTGATTTCTAGTGGACTGTATCAGCTGAATCGGTAGTAATTCGATGCGCAGGGTTGCTGTAGGTCCAGCGGATCGGTTTCGGATCTTCGTTATACCGCGTGATGTAGCGACGGATCTTGCGCGCCAAGTCGGGGATGGACGTCAAGATGCCCCGCGCGAGCAGGTCGCGCTCGATCTTGCCAAACCAGCGCTCGACTTGATTCAGCCACGACGCGTACGTGGGCGTGAAGTGCAGGTGGACGCGGGGATGCGCCTTGAGGAATCCCTGCACACTCTTGGTCTTGTGGGCGGAGAGGTTGTCGACAATCACATGAATCTCACGTCGGGCCGGTTGAGTGGCGACGAGGTCGCTCAGGAACTCGACGAACGCCGCACTCGTGTGGCGCGGCACGGTCTGTCCGATGATCTCGCCGGTCTTCGTGTTCAACGCGGCGTACAGCGAGAGCGTGCCGTGCCGGTAGTACTCAAACCCATGGCGTTCGACACGTCCCGGCGACAATGGCAAGACCGGGTCCAATCGATCGAGCGCCTGAATGGCCGTCTTTTCATCCGCAGCAAAGACGACGGCGTGCTGCGGCGGATTCAGGTAGAGCCCGATCACATCGGCCGCCTTCTCCTCGAACTGCGGATCATCCGAGAGCATGTAGCGCTCGAAGCGATGCGGCTGATAGCCCGCGCGGCGCCACACGCGGGCCACGAGCATGTGGCTGATGCCCAGCACCTTGGCCAGCTTGCGCGTCGTCCAGTGCGTGCTGCCGTCGGATGGCTGCTGCCGTGTCTTCGCCAGCACGCGCGCCTCGAGCGCCGGCGTGCGCACCGTGGGCACTTGTCCGCGATACTTCGCGTGCAGCCCGGCGAGACGCTCGGTTTCGAATCGCGCTTTCCATCGGGCGATATACGCGGGGTAACAACCGATGGCGGCCGCGATCGCCGTGAACGAATCGCCGGCCGCCAGCATCAGTATCACCTTGGCGCGGCGCGCGTCTTCCGCGCGGATCTTGCGGCTGCGCGTTCGCCGGTCCAACTCGGTGCGTTCATCCGCTGTCAGCGTCAGCGCCATATGACGCCGCAGTACAACACTACCGATTCAGTGGTTACAGTCCCCTCGCCGCAAGGGCCGTATCGCCACAAATCCCCGGCCAGTTAGCCCTGACTCCCGGAACCCGCCTCGGTCCCGTGTGCAAGTCGCCGCCCAAGTCGGCGTGGCCCGGTAGAGGACTCCAGGGCCCCTTCGTCAGGCTCGCACTGCGGCTGACGCCTCGACGAGAATAACCAGTGTCTCGGGCACCACGCCATCATGGGCCATCGCCTCCGCAGCCGCCGGGCTCTGCATGACGGCGTTCAACGCATCCATGTCCGGCACATCCATCATCACAGCAACCCGCTTCGGGTTCTGCGGATCCACGAACGTCCGGATGTTGGTGGCGCCAAGCGGTCCAAACAGCTCCTTCCGCTTCGGCGAGCGTAGCCAATGATCCTGACCCTTTGTGATGTCGTGATATCCAACGATCGTCGGCATGTTGTCTCCTTCGTGAGGATGCCCGGTCATGCTACCACCATGATGTGTGGGATAGAGCAGGCTGGCGAGGGAAGCGGGAGCGTAGCTCGAGGGACGAATCACCCGCGAGCAGCAATGGTTACGAAGAGAGCCCTCCGGGCTTAACCTCGCCAAAGAAAACTTGATGAGCGCCTGCTCGGTGAGGAGCCCGAAGAAGCGTTCCACCACGTTGAGCCACGAGGCGTAGGTCGGCGTGAAGTGACAGTGAACACGGGGATGGCGAAGCCACCACCGCTGCACGGGCGGCGCGCGGTGCGCGGACAGATTGTCGAGGACGACGTGCATGTCGAGGGCGGGTTCGACGTTCGATGCGATCTCGCGCAGAAAGGCGACGAAATCCTGCGCCCGATGTTGGGGCGTGCAGCGGGCAATCACCTCGCCGGTCGCCACATTGAGTGCAGCGAAGAGATCCAGGGTGCCGTGCCGCAGGTAGTTATGGGTCCGGCGCTCAGGCTGGCCGAAGTCCATCGGCAGGATGGGTTGCGCGCGCTGAACCCGACGACGTCACGGATCTTCTCCACGAGCTGCGGATCCGGCGAGAGCTTGAAGCTTTCGGTGCGATGCGGCTGCAAGCGAAACGTTCGCCAGATGCGACCGACCATCGTGTGACTGACGCCCGCCGCCTTGGCCATGGACCGGGTGCTCCAGTGCGTCTCGCCAGGCGGCGTCGTCTCGAGCGTCTTCACGATGATGGCTTCGATCTGCCCATCGGAGACGGTGCGTGGCGCGCCGACTCGCGGTTCGTCATAAGCCAAAGGTCGGCGCGCGCAGCGCGCGGGTCTTACCACGACCGTCAGATCGCATCGTGACTTTCACAGTTAACGGTGACCTTTCGACCCTGTGACCCTGTGACCCTGTGACCCTGTGACCTTGTGACCCTGTGACCTTGAGACCCTGTGACCCTGCGACCTTGAGACCTTGAGACCTTGAGACCTTGAGACCCTGAGAGTCCTGCGAAGCTGAGCGAGCGATATACTCCCGGGATGCACGCGATCGTCGTCAAGCAGTTCGGGGGGGCGGAAGTCCTGGAGTTCGGCGAGGTCGCCGATCCAAAGCCGGCGTCCGGGCAGGTCGTCGTCCGGCTACACGCCGCGGGAGTCAATCCGTACGAGACCTATATCCGGGGCGGCAAATACGCACGGCTGCCGGAGCTTCCCTACATCCCGGGATCGGACGGTGCCGGTCTCGTCGAATCGATCGGCGAAGGCGTGACGGGTATTGCCCTGGGCGACCGCGTCTATGTCGCCACGAGTGTGGCGCGCTGGGGCACGTATGCGGAGCGCATCGCCTGCGACGCGGCGGCGGTCCATCCGCTTCCAGATGCGATCTCGTTCAGCCAGGGCGCCGCGCTTGGCGTGCCGGCCGCGACGGCCTATCGGGCGCTGGTCATTCGCGCGCAGGCACGCGCGTCCGAGACCGTCTTGATCCATGGCGCAAGCGGCGGCGTCGGTATGGCGGCCACGCAATTCGCCCGCGCGATGGGTCTGCGCGTGATTGGTACGGCCGGCACGCCCGAAGGCCTGGACGCCGTCAAGCGGGCCGGCGCCCACACGGTGCTGAACCATCGCGAGGACGGTTATCTTGCGAAGATTCCCGAGTTGACCGGAGGCAGGGGCGTCGACGTCATCCTCGAGATGCTGGCCAACATGAACCTGGACAAGGACCTGGGCGTACTCGCTCCCAGGGGTCGGGTCATCGTCGTGGGCAATCGCGGGCGGATCGAGATCGATGCGCGCCAGACCATGGCGAAGGAGTCGGCCATTCTCGGCATGCAACTGTGGGCCGCCTCGCCCGACGAGGCCCGACAGACTCACGCGGCGATCGGCGCGGCGCTCGAAACCGGCCTCCTGAAGCCGACCGTTGGCCGCGAACTGCCGCTCGCTTCGGCGCCAGAGGCCCAGCGCGCCGTCATGGAAGATGCTGCAACCGGCAAGATCGTCTTGACGATGTAACCTCCCGGAGGAGATTCGAATGCCGACACGACGTGAATTCCTGACGACGACCGCGGCCGGTGTGGCTGCGACGCTCGGCAGCGCCTCGATGGCATGGGCGCGCCGCGCCAGTGCGAAGTTCAAGGTAGGTATCACTGACTGGAACCTCGATCTCGAGGGCGACCCGCGCGCGGTGGCGCTCGCCAAGGAACTCGGGTTCGACGGCGTGCAGATCAGCCTGAGCAACCGCAACGGCAAGGACTGGGTCGGAGACGACGTCCTCGATCAGTTCGTCGCCGAGTCGAAACGGCTGCAGTTTCCGCTCGCATCCGTCTGCTTGAACATCCTCCACAGGAATTACCTGAAGTCCGATCCGCTGGGGCCGCGACGTGTGGCCGACGCCATTCCGATGGCGAAGCGCGTTGGCGTGCAGGTCATCCTGCTGCCGTTCTTCGGGCCAGGAGCGCTGAAGACGCCCGCGGAGATGGACTTCGTCGGCGATGCGCTGAAGGAGCTGGGGCCGGAAGCCGAGAAGGCCGGGATCATCCTCGGCCTCGAAGACACGATTTCCGCGAAGGACAACGTGCGCATCATGGAGCGCTCGAAGTCGCCTGCCGTCCTGACGTACTACGACGTCGGCAACTCCACGCAGAACGGCTTCAATGTCGTCGAAGAGATCCGCTGGCTGGGCAAGGACCGGATTTGTGAAATGCACCTCAAGGACAACCCGCACTACCTGGGCGAGGGGAAGATCAACTTCCCCGCAGTGGTGGACGCGATGACCGCGATCGGGTTCGACAAATGGGCGGAGCTCGAGACCGAGGCGCCGAAGGAGCTGAAAGGCGATCTTCGCCGCAACCTGGCGTTCATCCGCGGACTGGCGGCGAAATCGTAGCCCTATTCCCACACCGGCGGCGGGGTGATCTCCTCAGCAGGGGTTGGGCCAGGGTCCGGCCGCCCGCTGCCGGTGAGGCGGCTGATTGCGCGCACGGTCATGTCGTGATCGCAGAGAATCTGGCAGGACAACCGGACACCGGTCAGCCCTTTCTCCGCGAGCTTCAGCCGTTCGGCCTGCGTCATCCGGGTCGGCTCTCCATCGATGAACTCGACCCGGCACGTCGTGCATCGCGCGTTGCCGCCGCACGCGTGCAGCACATCGACCCCGGCGTCGTCCTCGATCGCACGCACCAGGCGCCTCCCGACTGCCACATCCACCGCAGCAAACCCCTCGACTGTAAGTTTCGGCATCATCCTCCCCGACCCGATCCAAACCTGATCCGACCCGATCCGACCTGATCTGACCCGATCGACCCGCTCAGACCCGCTCCGACCCGATTTGTTTCGCCGTTCGCCCCTCGAGGCGAGCCGCGAGCTCCTTCAAGAAAAACTGGCAATCCGTTACCAGGCCGAAGGCCTGACGGGTTCCTCGATCCATCAGCTTGGTGACCGCGTCGGTGTTGTTGTCGACGCAGATGATGCGCACCGACGCCGGCAGCAGGTTACCCGTCGCGACTGAATGGAGCGTCGTCGCCACCATGATGGCGAGGCCGACGCCGGCGATTCGCGCGCGCATTTCGTCCTGGGCACGGACGCTGTCGGTGAGCACGTCCGGCAGCGGCCCGTCGTCGCGAATGCTGCCGGCCAGCACGTAGTCCACCCCATTGGCGACGCACGCGTGCATTACGCCGCTGGTCAGCACGCCGCGTTCGACTGCGGGCCGGATACCGCCGACGGCGCGGATCGCGTTGATCGCGCGCAGGTGATGATTGTGGCCGGTGGCGGTCGGGACGCCGGTCGCGAGGCGGACGCCGAGCGACGTCCCCAGCAGTGCCGACTCGATGTCGTGCGTCGCCAGCGCGTTGCCGGCAAAGAGCACGTCGATCCAGCGGCCGGCAATCAGCGCCTCGAGGTAGCGGCCGGCGCCGGTGTGAATGATCGCCGGGCCGCCGACGAAGAGGATCCGCTGCCCCCGCCGGCGCGTATCGATCATCCCTTCAGCCACGGCAGCAACAGTCAGTTCCTTCGGGCGCTCGGCCGAGACCTCGCTCGACATGAAGCCGAAGACCGACACCGGATCCTTCCGCGGCGCCGGCACGACCTTGACGCCGGCTTCATGGACCAGTACCCGATCGCCGCGTTTCACCCGGTGGAGCGGAACAGTGATCGCATGCGGCCCATCTGCCTCTTCGCGGAGGACGACACCGCAGTCCATCTCGATCTGTTCGACGGGGAGCCAGCGTCCCGCATGATGGACGTAGCTTTCGAGATTGGTCGTCGAGTAGAAGTCGTCGGGGAAGACGCCGTCGGATGGGGCGGCCATCCATTCGGTGTCGTGAGCGACCGGTGCGGCGCCATGCTGCCCAACTTCCTGCAGGATTCGATGAAGGTCATCCTGCGACCCGGCGCGAATCACGATTTCGGCGTGGCTGGCCGCGTCTCTCGTGGTGCCGATGTTGAACGCGATGATCTCGTAGTCGCCGCCGTGCAGCAAAATCAGATCGAGCACTTTCGAGAGCGTGCCGGAGTCGATGATGTGCCCATCGAGGTGCACCGTTTCCGTGGACATGCCGCGGGCGATCTTAACGCACGCCGGACTTATCGACGGCGGATAGAATAGGCTCCATGCAGGTCAAGCGCGCCCCCAAGGTCTATCCCGTCGTCATCGTCGGCAGCGGTGCGTCGGGCGGTATGGCCGCGTGGAACCTGACCCGGCAGGGCGTCAACGTGCTGATGCTCGACGCGGGCGCCAAATTCGATCGCAGCAAGTTCTGGACGCACGTCCGCCCCTGGGAGGCACGCGAGCGGCGGGCACACGGTGAACAACCGCCACAGTTCTTCCTCGACACCAAGGAACAGCCGTACCTGACGCCGGAAAACAGACCGTTCGAGTTGATTCGCGTCTGGGGGCATGGCGGCAAGACGAACGTCTGGGGGCGGGTCAGCCTCCGTTACTCGGATCTCGATTTCAAGGGGCCGGCGTCCGATGGCTGGGAAATCCCCTGGCCGATCGAATACAAGGACGTCGCGCCGTATTACGACAAGGTCGAGCAGCTGATTGGCGTATGCGGCGGCGACGACGATTCGGACGCGCTGCCTGGGAGCAAATTCCTCATGCCGCCGCCGGCGCTTCGGTGCGGCGAACGGCTGCTGAAAAAGGCGTTCGAATCACGCGACATCCCTATCGTGCACGGCCGCCGTGCCAACCGCACGCTGCCACTGAACGGCTACCCCGCCTGTCACTACTGCGGCAACTGCGGATCCGGCTGCGATACAGGCTCGTTCTTCTGCTCCGCCGACCACCTGCTGCCGGCGGCGCTGAAGACAGGCAAGCTCGAAATCCGATCGAACGCCGTCGTCGGACGGATCCTCGTGGACCAGAACGGACTGGCGAGGGGCGTGCAGTACTTCGATCGGGCGACGGGCAAGGAGCAGACGGCGCTGGCGAAAGTGGTGGTGATGGGCGCCTCGGCGGTCGACACGACGCGCATCCTGCTGAATTCGAAGTCCGACAAGCACCCGAACGGCATCGGCAACGGCTCCGACGTCATCGGCCGATATCTCTGCGAGCAGCTGCGCGTGCACGTCGCCGGCTTCCTGCCGCAGTTGTATGGCAACGAGCTGCAGAACGATCTCGGCATCGGCGGCGAGCACATCTACATGCCGCGCTTCACGCACCGCCGCGAGAACCTCGGATTTCTACGCGGGTTCCAGATGCAGTTCTGGAACAGCGGCTGCCTGCCGGGGAACCTGCCGCGCATAGGGAACGAGCTCGAGGGATTCGGCGCGGATTTCAAGAAGGACGTGAAGCGGAAGTATCCCGCATGGGTCGAGCTCCACCCGTTCGGCGAGACGCTGCCCTACGCGCACAACCGGATTACGGTCGACGATTCGAAGCCGGATCGCTACGGCCTGCCGATGCTGAGTATCGACTACCAGATTGGCGACAACGAGCGGAAGATGGCCGACTACATCTTCGACGTCCTCGAGGACGTCGGCAAAGCCGCCGGCATCGAGTGGGTCCATTTCAAGCGCGGCGAGCTCGACAACAACGGATCGGCGATTCACGAACACGGCTGCTGCCGCATGGGCGCCGACCCGAAGCGCTCCGCCCTCAACAAGTGGAACCAGATGCACGAAGTGAAGAACGTCTTCGTGGTGGACGGTTCCGCGTTCGCCAGCGCGTCAGAGAAGAACCCCACGCTCACCATCCTGTCGCTTTCGATGCGCGCGACGGACTACCTGGGCGACGAGATCAAGAAGGGCAATCTCTGAGCTGCGGATTGGCTCAGCTCTTCTCCGCCTCCTGATATCGATGCCTGAGCTCCACCGGTGACGGCTTCGAGCGAATTCTCAGGTTGATGGCCTCCACAAACACTGAGAATGCCATCGCAAAGTAGATGTAACCCTTCGAAATGTGCTGGTGGAAGCCGTCGGCGACGAGCGATGTGCCGATGAGCAGCAGGAAGCTGAGCGCGAGGACTTTGAGCGTCGGATGACGCTCGACGAACTCGCTGATTTTCCCGGAGAACACCAGCATCACGCCGACCGCGATAACCACCGCGAGCACCATCACGGCCAGATCCTCGGCCATGCCGATGGCGGTGATCACCGAGTCGAGTGAGAAGACGATGTCGAGCAGCAGGATCTGCACGATGACGCCGTTGAATGACGGCGGCACGCGTGCGGAGGCGTGTCCTTCCTCGCCTTCCAGCCTGTCGTGAAGCTCGTAGGTGGCCTTCGCGATCAGGAACAGTCCGCCGACAATGAGAATCAGGTCGCGCCCGGAGATCCCGAATCCTGCGAACGTCACGAGCGGGGTGGTGAGGCGTGCGATCCACGCGATCGATGCGAGAAGGCCGATCCGCATCAGCATCGCGAGCGTGAGTCCGAGCTTCCTGGCGCGTTCGCGATCCGTCGCCGGGAGTTTGCCTGCCACGATAGAGATGAAAATCACGTTGTCGATGCCCAGGACTATCTCGAGCAGCGTCAGCGTGACGAGTGCGATCCATGCTTCGGGAGACGACAGCCATTCCATAGGTGAGGCGAATTGTACACGTGAGAGTGGCAGGCATTGGCTGCGGTAGAATCGTGGCCATGCGCAAGACGGCGATTGTGCTCGACGATTTAGGTGGGGTCTTTGCGGTGCCGCCCCTCGCCCGCCGGAACGATGCGCAGCGGACGATCGACACGGCCGGCAACGACCGCCTGGTGCGGCACATCGCCGGCGGCGGCATCAGCCGGCTGCTTTGGGGCGGCAATGCGTTCCTCTATCACATCACCCTGGCGGAGTACGAGACGCTGCTGGGTTGGATGACGGAACTCCCCGACCCTTTGTGGGCGATTCCCAGCCTCGGGCCGTCGTTTGGGCGCGCGCTGGATCAGGCGCCGCTCGTCCGCGCGTTGGGCTTTCCAACCGCGATGCTGCTTCCCTGCAGTGACCCTCGCGACGCGAGCGGGCTGGAACGAGGCATTCGCGAGTTGGTCGACGCTGCCGGCATGCCGCTGATCCTCTATCTGAAGGAGGAGGATGGATTCGGCCGCGACCGAGAGGCAGGGCTCGATGCGATGGCGCGGCTCGTCGGCGATGGCCTGATCGTCGCGATCAAATACGCGGTAGTACGGCCGGATCCGGGCGTCGACGCCTATCTGGACGGACTACTCGCACGCGTCGATCGTGCGCGCGTCGTGAGCGGGATGGGAGAGCGTCCCGCGATCCAGCATCTGCGGCAGTTTGGTCTGCCCGGATTCACGACCGGATCGGGCTGCGTCGCGCCGGCCATGAGCCAGGCGCTTTTCGAGGCCTGCGCGGCACGGGATTGGCCGTCCGCCGAAACCATCCGTGCCGCATTCCTCCCGCTGGAGGACATCCGGGATGCCTGGGGCCCGGCACGCGTGCTCCACGCCGCCGTTGCAGGGGCCGGCATCGCCGACACAGGACCGATTCCGCCGTTCGTGAGCGCGTTGGACGCGGCCCAATGCGATGTGCTCGCCAGAGCGGTTGGCGCGCTCACTCAAATTGCGGATCGTTCAATCCCCGTCCAAGAGATTTCCCAACCCGCCGAGAATTGATCCTTCGTCCTTCCTCGTGCCCGTCTGCGGCGCGGCCTTGTAGATGCGATCGGCCAGGCGGCTGAGCGGCAGAGACTGCAGCCACACTTTGCCGGGGCCGCGCAGCGTCGCGAAGAACAGCCCTTCTCCACCGAAGAATGCCGTCTTCACTTTGCCGACGAACTCGATGTCGTAGCTCACCGTCGGCTGCAAGGCGACGAGACAACCGGTATCGACGCGCAGCGTTTCGCCGGGTTTCAGCTCGAGCGGGTGCACCATGCCGCCGGCGTGCGCGAAGCACAGGCCGTCGCCTTCGAGCTTCTGCATGATGAAGCCCTCGCCGCCGAACAGGCCGACGCCAATCTTCCGCTGGAAGGCGATGCCGATCGCCACGCCCTTCGCCGCACAGAGGAACGAATCCTTCTGACAGATCAAATGCCCGCCCAGTCCAGCGAGGTCGAGGGTCAGAATGCGGCCGGCATAGGGCGCCGCAAAGGCGACCCGGTGCTTTCCGGCGCCGCCGTTGGTGAAAACGGTCATGAACAGGCTTTCCCCGGTCAGCAGGCGCTTGCCGGCGCCGAGCAGTGCGCCCATGAGGCCCGAAGTCTTCGACTGCTGCGACCCGTCGCCGAAGATCGTCTCCATCTGGATGCCATCGGTCATGTACATCATGGCGCCGGCTTCTGCGACGGCACTCTCGCCCGGGTCGAGCTCGACCTCGACGAACTGGAGGTCCTCGCCGAAGATCCGGAAGTCGATCTCGTGCGCCTGCCGGCCACGTCCCGGCATGGGCGGCGGCGCCACACCGTCAGGCTTCAGATACGACGCGAACTGCGGGACCACCGAGATTGGGGTCCAGTTCGTCATGCCGGCGGTGAACACGAGGGTGTTGCCGTCGGCCGTCCCGTTCTGAATGCTCGCGACCACTTCCTGCTCGGCCATCGGTCCAATCTGGTGGCCGCCGACCGCCATGTACCACTGTGCGGATGACATCAGTGCTGTGCTCCTTCGGCTTCGGCGCCGATACGGCGCGCGGCTTCGCGCTCGAGTTCCGCGACGATGTCGGGCTCGAGTTGAAGATGTTGCGCCAGCTCTCGCAGATAGGTGCGTTCGACCTCGCTGACTTGTTCGTCTGCACGCACGATCGTGAATGCCAGCGTATACAGGTCCTGGCGCGCTCGTGGGTCTTTCGCGCCGGCGACGATCTCGGATAACGGGCGCGGCGCGTCCAGTTCCGGCGCCACCAGCGCCTCGGCGCCAACCGCGCGCGCCTGCGCGAGAATCGCCTCGCGCTCGTGGGGCGCGAGCGTGCCATCGGCCCGAGCGGCGGACAGCGTCAGGCGCAGGACGCGAATGACGTCGGGGGGCGCGGTGGACACCGCGGCCGGCAGTGGTGGCGTCACCGTCGGTGGCAGCGGCGGTGGGCCTGGCGTCGTCGGATTCGACGGCAACGGCGGCGGTACAACGGCGCCGGATCCCGGAGAAACGGGAGATGGCGCGGGTGCCAGGCCACCGCCGGAAGGGCCCGACGGCGATCCCGACGATCGCTGCGCGGTTTCCCAGAGGCCCCACGCGACGCCAGCGACCGTGAGCAGCGTGCTCGCGTTGAGCAGCGACGACTGCCCGTTCGTGAGATAGCGAAGCGCACCGTGGCTACGCTTGCGTTTCCCGCCGAGGACGCCACGTAGTACCGATCCGACGAGTCCCTCGACATCCAGTGAATCCACGCCCGTACTCCTGACCGAGTAGAATAGCGCAGTAGCGCTGTGCCCCTCTCAGATGAGTGATACGACGACGAATGGCATCAGGGTTCAAGTCGAGGCCCGGTACCTGCCAGAACAGAGCTCTCCCAGAGACAACCAGTACCTGTTCGCCTACCGCATCCGGATCTCGAATGAAGGCGGCGAAACGGCGCAGCTGATTTCACGCCACTGGATCATCACCGACGCCGACGGGCACGTCGAGGAGGTCCAGGGACCAGGCGTCGTCGGCGAGCAGCCGGTGCTGGGCCCTGGCGCATCATTCGAGTACACGAGCTTCTGTCCGCTGCGGACGTCGGTCGGCACGATGCACGGCACCTATCAGATGGTGAGAGCGAACGGCGACGGGTTCGACGCCGTGATCTCGCCATTCACGCTGGCGACGCCGAACGCGCTGAACTGACAAGAACTCGAGAAACCCAAAATCGAGAGCGAGAAGCCCGAGCTGAAGCTCGGGCCTACGTGCGCCAGGCGCGCACTAGTCCAGATGCGCGCGCGCCGAGTCGCCCATCTCGACGCCCGCCGGGAAATACTCGCGCCACCGGCGTGAGACCCGGTCAGCGACGTCAGGCGCGCAGAACAGCTCGTCGGGGAAACCTGGCTTGAGGCGCGCGTCGATCACGATCGGCGCGGTGTAGGCGAGGTGATGACGAACAATCCGCGTTGCCGCCGCGTAGATGTCCCGCGCCGGCTCGAAGCGGGTGAATGTCGTCCAGAGGAAGTTTGCGACGCTGCGCGAGGCGCGCTCGGGCTCGTCGGTCACGATCAGCAGTGGCCATCCCGCAAACGCCGGGTGTGACGCAAACCGCTCGGCTGCGCCCGTGTCATCGGTATAGCGGGGCGCCCCGACGAGGAGGCAGCCACCGCAGAATACGCGGACGTCCGAGACCTCCGGCGGCGGGACCACCGCCGGCCGAAAGGCTCGTGGCAGGTCGCGAACCGGATCCCCCAACCCGAGCCAGACGCCTTTCGATCCCTTGTTGACCTCCGGCCCTGTGTAATCGAGCGTGTCCATCGAAAGATTCGAGAACACATAGAGGTCCGTTTCGACGCGCGTGCGCGACAGCAGATGCTCGAGCGTGGCGCGGAAGTCCTTGAGATCGACCGGCTGATCGGTCGCTATCAGAAACTTCGTCAGCGAGAGCTGCCCTTCCCCCAGGATCCGGAACGCGCTGGCCATCGCCTCCCGTCCGTAGCGGTTACGAACGACGGCGCCGGCGAGCGAGTGATAGCCGGTCTCTCCGTACGACCACAACGCGCTGACGCCCGGCATCACCAGGGGAAAGAGCGGAGAGAGCAGTTCCTGCAGCAGGTCGCCGATGAAGAAATCTTCCTGGCGCGGCTTGCCGACGACCGTCGCCGGGAAAATCGCATCCTTGCGACGCGTCATCTGTCGCACGCGAAACACCGGATAGTCGTGGCGGAGCGAGTAGTACCCGTAGTGATCGCCGAATGGTCCCTCAAGCCGCCGCTCGCCGGGCGGCACGTCCCCTATGAGCGCGAACTCCGCCGTCGCCACGAGTGGATGCGGATGAGGCGCGATTGGCGCCGTCAGGGGGAGGCGCCCGCCGGCGATCAGCGACGCCAGCATGAGCTCCGGGACGTTTTCCGGCAGGGGCGCGACCGCAGCAAGGATGAGGGCCGGCGGTCCGCCGAGAAAAACCGTCGCGGGCAGCGCCTGTTGTCGTTCTTCCGCGACGTTGTAATGGAATCCGCCGCCTTTCCCTATCTGCCAGTGCATCCCCGTCGTCTGGCGATCGTGGATCTGCAGGCGATACATCCCGAGGTTGTGTCCCTTGCCGGCGGGATGCTCCGTATACACCAGCGGCAACGTAATGAATGGCCCACCATCGTCGGGCCAGCAGGTGAGGACCGGCAGCCGGTCGAGCGCGGGCGGGCCGATGACATCGGTGACCGGACCCGACGCTCCGCGCCTGGTGCCGATGCGCATCGCCTCGCGGGCCACGTCGCGCGCGGCCCATAGTTTTGAAGGTGTCGGCGGCAGCAGCGTCTCGGCCAGTCCGACGAGCCGTTTGATCAGCGCGAGTGGCCTGGTGCCGAAGGCGAGCTCGGCACGCCGGGCGGTGCCGAAGAGATTCGTGACGACTGGAAAGTCACGATCCGTGACGTTGGTGAACAGGAGAGCCGGACCGGCGGCGGCGATGACGCGACGGTGAATCTCCGCGATCTCCTGGTTGGCGTCGACCGGTGCGCTGACGATGGCGAGGTCGCCGTCCGTGCGCAGCCGGTCGAGAAACGCGCGCAGATCCGGAAACATCAGGTGCGGGGCGACTTGCGGCCAAGTTTCGTGACGATATCGAACTCGGCCTTCGTCACCGGCTGGACAGAGAGCCGGGATCCCTTCCTGGTCACCATCATGCTTCTCGAGGCCCTTGGTCTGCTTCAGCGTCTCGAGAGAAACGGTGCCGGGGAAGCGCTCGACGAAGCGAATGTCCACCATGTACCAGGTCGGATTCTCGGGAGAACTGCCCTCGTCGTAGTACTTGTGGCCCTTCGTCCACGAGAACTGGTCCGGATACCCGGCCCGAGCGATCTCGGCAAGGCCCGTCACGCCGGATGGATCGGCATTCGACGCGTAAAACAACACGCCGTCGCCGACCTGCATCTGATCACGCAGGAAGTTGCGCGCCTGGAAATTGCGGACGCCTTCCCAACTGGTCTTGCCGTCCCGCTCCAGATCGTCGATTGCGTAAGCCGACGGCTCACACTTCATCAGCCAAAACCGTCTGGGCACAATAGTCGCCTCCTCGCAGTGCTAAGTGCCGAGTGCTAAGTGCCAAGTGGAGTGAGCCGTTGAAAGTGGCGAGTGGTGGCCAAATCCGTACATCGGGACAGGGCCTGACCGATCGAGCCACCACTTCTCACTGGTCACTGTCCAACTCCACTTAGCACTTGGCACTTGGCACTTAGCACTACTGCTGCGTCAGCAGATCGATCACACGCGAAATCGCGCGTTGGCAGACGCGGCAGAACGGGACGCTGTCGCGTGTGAACATAATGCAGTCCACCTGCGGCCGATAGAAGCCGCGCGCTTCGTACAGGGCACCCTCGAACGCGCCGACGGCATGCGCGTGAGGGCCCGACGAGAGCACTTCGGTGTCCTTCTTCTGCTGCTCCGCGAACAGCGCCTCCATCTCGGCTTCCGGCTTGTTGGCAGCGCGGATGGCGCGCCGGCGCTCCTGGAACGCCTTTGACTGCGCCTCGTAGGCGTCCTTCGGCCAGGGTGTCGGCAGCGGTGTCCCCGGAGCCATTAGATCCCGCCATTTCAATGCCGCCGGATCGTGGAGCGCCGTCGCGTTCGCCTCCCACGGCTCCGGGCGCTCGTCGCTCGAGAGATAGGCGACCTGAGAGGTGTAGTACTCGTCCGCCAAACCGGCGAAGTGGTGCCCGAACTCGTGAACGAAGACGTAGGGCGCCCACTGGTTGTCCACGGCCACGGTTGCATAGAGATTGAAAATGCCGCCACCGCCGTAGGTGCGGTCGTTGACGATGATCTCGACGACGTCATAGGGCGCAAAAGAGGCGACATCTCGAAACTGTCGATTGTCGAACGTCAGGACGTAGCGTTCCGATCCGAACGCGTCATAGCTGGCCCCGACCGGCGAGCGGCGGTATTTGCCGGTCGAGGGGCGCGAGACCCCTGACTCTGCGGCCGGCGGACACAGCCCCCAGATGTTGAAGTCCTGGCGGCGCTCCTTGAAAGGCGACGTCGCGAACAGCAAGTCCACAAGGCGGCGCGCATCCTTCTCGAATTTCGGCCGCTCGGACGCCGCGTAGCCGTCGCCAAGGATCAAGAGGTCGACTTTGCCCGCCGGATCGCCGTTCTTCATCAGCTCGACGAGCGGACCCGGCGAAGGCGGTGCCGCCGCGTCGATCGTCCGATCGGCAGGATCGACGAGCATCGACCACACTTCCTTGAACGCGTTCGCCGCGTCGCGCTTCTTGACGACCACCTGCACTGGCGCCTGCGGCATCGGAAAGCGCAGCGACTCCTGGAAGGTACGCGCCAGCGATTTCGCCTCGCCGGTCGTCTCCCACTCGCCGAAGATCGAGGAGAAGCCCCTCGAATACACGACGCGATTCGAGGCGCGGTCGATCACCTCGAAGAAGTACTTGCCGAAGTTGGTGTCGTCGATCGGCCGCTGCGGATTGCCCGGCCAGGAAGTCGGTTCGACGACCAGCCGATCCAGGCTGAAGATCTCAGTTGTTGCGGTACCGGTGTGATAGAAGTCGAGGCGCAGCGTGCGTGGCGCTTGCGCGTACGCCGTCCCCAACCCGACCAACCCGATCAACCAGATCAACCCGATCAACCCGATCAACCCGATCAACCCGACCAACCTGGCCAACCCGACCAACTTCGTCATCGCGTCAGCTTGCGGTACTTGATCCGGTGCGGGCGGTCGGCCTCCGCACCCAGCCGGCGCTTGCGATCGGCCTCGTAATCCTGGTAGTTCCCCTCGAACCACACGACCTCGCTGTCGCCCTCGAAGGCGAGCATGTGCGTCGCGATGCGATCGAGGAACCACCGGTCGTGGCTGATCACCACCGCACAGCCCGCAAAATTCAGGAGCGCGTCTTCGAGCGCGCGCAGCGTATCGACGTCGAGATCGTTCGTCGGCTCGTCGAGGAGGAGCAGGTTCGACCCTTTCTGCAGCAGCTTGGCCAGGTGAACACGATTCCGTTCACCGCCCGAAAGCGTGCCGACTTTGCGCTGCTGCGCGGCGCCCTTGAAGTTGAACCACGAGCAATAGGCCCGCGACGGCACCGACCGCTTCCCCATCTCGACTTCGTCGCGCCCGCCGGTGATTTCTTCCCAGACGGAGTGGTCGGCCTTCAACGCGTCACGCGACTGATCGACATGGCCGACCTGCACGGTCTCTCCGAGCCGCAGCGTGCCGGCGTCCGGTTGCTCTTCGCCCGTGATCATCCGGAACAGGGTCGTCTTACCGGCCCCGTTCGGCCCGATGACGCCGACGATACCGCCGCGCGGAAGGGTGAACGATACGTCGTCCATGAGCAGAGCGTCGCCGTACGCCTTGCGAAGGCCGCGGGCTTCGACGACGACATCGCCCAGCCGCGGGCCGGGGGGGATGTAGATCTCGACGCTGTCGATCTTCTGCGCCGAGTCCTGGTTCAGCAGATCCTCGTAAGCGTTCAGCCGGGCCTTGCCCTTGGCTTGCCGGGCGCGCGGCGACATCCGGATCCATTCCAGCTCGCGTTGCAGCGTCCGCTGCCGCTTGGTCTCGGCTTTCTCCTCCTGCGACAGGCGGTTCTGCTTCTGATCCAGCCACGACGAGTAGTTGCCTTCCCAGGGGATCCCGTGGCCTCGATCCAGCTCGAGGATCCACCCGGCCACGTTGTCGAGGAAGTAGCGATCGTGCGTGACCGCGACAACGGTGCCAGGATACGCGGCGAGATGATGCTCGAGCCACGCAACGGATTCGGCGTCCAGATGGTTGGTCGGTTCGTCGAGGAGCAGGAGGTCCGGCGCGCTCAGCAACAGCCGGCAGAGCGCGACGCGGCGGCGCTCGCCGCCCGAGAGCTTGTCGACCGCGGCCTCGCCAGGCGGCAGACGAAGGGCATCCATCGCCTGTTCGAGCTGCGAGTCGAGCTCCCATGCGTTGGTCTGATCGATCCGGTCCTGGACGCGTCCCTGCTCGTCCAGCACCTTCTCCATCTCGTCGGGCGGCAGGTCCTCGCACAATTTCGCATTCAGCTCGTCGTAGCGATTGAGCAGGTCGCGAATCGGCTTGACGCCTTCCTCGACGTTGCCGAGGACGGTTTTGGCCGGATCGAGCCGCGGCTCCTGCTGGAGGAAGCCGACCTTGATGCCGTCGGCGGGAAAGGCTTCGCCGATGAAATGCTGGTCTTCCCCCGCCATGATCTTGAGGAGCGAGCTCTTGCCGGCGCCGTTCGCGCCGAGGACGCCGATCTTGGCGCCGGGCAGGAACGAGAGCCAGATGTCGCGAAGAACCTGGGAATCGGGCGGGTGGATCTTCCCCAGCCCCTTCATGGTGTAAATGAATTGCATGTCTGTGGTCTGATGTGTCGAGCGGCTTTTCAGTATACCGCGCAGCTCGATCGCGGCCCGTTGCCCTCGTAGTAGACTCTGGCTCCATGAGCACCGAGCCGACGGGCCGGCGAATCCGTCAGCACGACGTCGCGATCTCCGAGATCATCGTCGAGACCCCCGACACGGTGACGCTGGTGATGACCGGCGCGGAGCCGTTCGAGTACAAGGCCGGCCAGTTCTGCACGATCGATCCGCATCAGTTCCACGTCATCGGCGGAATGACGCGGTTCCTCGAAGATCTGAAGCACCACAAGGAACCGCCGCGTGCCTACTCGATGGCCTCGGCGCCGCACGAGGCACTGGCGATCACGATCAAGGAGGAGCTCTACGAACCGGGGGCGACGAAGTACCCGCCGCTCCTGTCGCCGGTGCTGGTCCATTCGATTCCGCTGAACTCGCGGATGCTGATCAGTGGTTTCACGGGTCCCTACACATTCCCCGACAACATCCTCGACAAAACTGATCACGTCGTGCACGTCGTGGCCGGCTCCGGGAGCGTGCCGAACTGGGCGATGCTCAAGCACGCCGTGAAGTTCATCCCCCAGCTTCGTCACACGTTCATCTACTCCAACAAGACCTGGGACGATGTGATCTTCCGGGATGCGCTCAACGCGTTCTGCGCCGAACACGGCGACAAAGTGCGCCTGGTTCACTGCCTGACGCGTCAGGATGTGCCCGAAGGCGCACCCTCCGGCACGAGGCGTGGACGCGTCAGCGCCGATCTGCTCCACGAGCTGATTCCCGATCCCAACGCCGTGATGATTTATGCCTGCGGTCCGGCGCTGTCGCAGCACGACCGCGCTGCGGCGCGAGAAAAAGGCGTCGAGGCGACGCCACGCTTCATGGAATCCGTGTCGGCGGCGGTCAAGGAGATCGGCGTGCCGAAGGATCGCTTCAAGACCGAGGCGTATGGGTAGTGCCGAACGAAGTGCAAAGTGCGAAGTGCAAAGTGCGAAGTGGAGTGGGAAAGTTGGAGTGAGCAGTGGCGGCTTACCACTTCGTCAGTTGCTGGAATGCGCCGAGCGCTCATCCTGTGACGATCCTGACCGATCGAGCCACCACTCTCCACTACCCCACTACCCACTATTCACTCCACTTGGCACTTAGCACTTCGCACTTAGCACTGTATTGTCGTTCCCATGCTTCGCCGCATCCTGCACGTCGACATGGATGCGTTCTACGCCTCCGTCGAACAACGAGACGACGAGTCGCTCCGCGGTAAGCCCGTCGCCGTCGGCGGTCCTGCCGCCAGTCGCGGTGTGGTGGCGGCGGCCAGCTACGAGGCGCGACGGTTTGGCGTGCGTTCGGCGATGCCAATGGCGCGCGCCGTGCGCCTCTGTCCGCACCTGCTGATCGTTCCGCCCGATTTTCGGAAGTACAAGGCCGTCTCCACGCAGGTGTTCGAGATCTTCCGACAGACGACGCCGCTCGTCGAGCCGCTGTCGCTCGACGAGGCCTATCTGGATGTCACCGAGAACGCCTGGGGCGAGATGCTCGGCCGTCGTGTCGCGGAGCGATTGAAGGCTGCCATTCGCGAGACGACGGGACTCACGGCCTCGGCCGGTGTGGCGCCCAACAAATTCCTCGCGAAAATCGCCTCTGGCTGGAAGAAGCCCGACGGTCTCACGGTCATCGCGCCTGAACGCGTCGAACGTTTTCTGCACGGTCTTCCGATCGACGCGCTCTGGGGTGTCGGACCGGTCACTGCCAAACGGCTGCGGACACACGGCATCGAAAAGCTCACTGATGTCCGGACCATCCCGGAAGAAGTCCTGCGGGAAATCGTCGGCAGTCTCGCGCCGTGGCTGCAGCAGCTGTCGCGGGGGGTTGACGACCGCGCCGTTGAGCCGAATCGTGAGGCCAAGTCGGCCAGCAGCGAGAACACGTTCGCGCGCGACCTGACCGACCGGCAGGAGATCGAATCCGAGGTCGATGACATGGCGCGCGGCGTGGCGAAGTGGCTGGCCAGGACCGATCGCTTCGCACGGACGGTCACGCTCAAGGTGCGTTACAACGATTTCACGACCGTGACCCGGAGCCACACCGCGGCGCCGACGCGCAATCCCGATGCGATCGCGGCGCGTGCGGTCGCACTGATCGATCGAACCGAAGCGGGCAAGCGGCCGGTACGGCTGATTGGCGTCGGACTCCATGGGCTTTCATCTGCGGAGAAGACGGCACCACCGCTCACGGAAGCCGGCGAACTGAAGCTGCCGTTCGAGTAGCAGAACAGGTCCCGGCGTACCGCAACGTCGGACCTTCAGGTCCGCCAGGACCGTTCCATGTGTAGGGCGGACCTTCAGGTCCGCCAATCGCCTTACGTCGTGGAAACGCTGGCGGTGAGGAGTTGGCCGCCGGTCCGGGGCGGCCCCGAGGAATCGCGCGCGATGAGGGTCGGCGGCACGATGACGCGCGAGAACGGTCCCGAGGGACTCAGCTCAATCTGCTCGATCATGAGCCGGGCCGCGCTGATGCCCATCTCCCGCCGCGACCAGCTGACGGTGGTCATCGGCACTCGCAGCATGTCGATGTGCGCGATGCCGCCGGCGCCGACGATCGAGAGATCCTCGGGCACGCGCCAGCCGTTCGCGAAGGCGGCGCTGAGGGCGCCGATGGCGGCGAAGTCGCTGGCGACGAATACCGCGGTCACGTCCGGCGCCGTCTCGGACAGGCGCATGACGGCGTCGAAGCCGTCCTTTTCCTTGAAGCCGCACGACACCACCCACTCTGGAGCGACGGGCAGACCGTGGCGCGCCATCGCCGTGCGGTAGCCGTGCTCGCGGCGCGCGGCATGCACGAGCGCGGACGGACCTTGCAGGTGCCCGATACGGCGATGACCGAGGGCGATCAAGTGCTCGGTCGCCAGTTGGCCGACCTGGTGGTCGTCGGTGAGGACGCGATGACAGTCGAGTGACGGATGGTCGTCGCGATCGATCAGCACCAGTCCCTTGCCGGCGGCGATGACCCGCGACAGGAGCGCGTCGCCGTGCTGCGCGTCCACCGACGCGAGGATGACGCCGTCGACCTGGCGGTCCAGCAGCATCTGCAGCTGAGGACGCTCGCGCGCAGGATCTTCGCCGACGTTGCACAGCAGCAGCCCATAGCCGAGCGGATGGATGTACTCCTCGATCGATGCCACGATCTCGACGAAGAAGGAGTGCATGAGGTCGGCGACGAGGACGCCGAGGGTGTGCGTACGGCGCAGCGTCAGGCTGCGCGCAACGGCGTTGGGACGGTAGCCGAGCTCCTCGACCTTGGCGAGCACGCGCTCGCGCATCTCTTCCCCGATGTCACCGCGATTGTTGAGCACCTTGGAGACAGTCGTCACCGACACCCCGAGAGCGGCGGCGACGTGTCGCATGGTGACAGTCATCGGCGGGTCTGGCGGGCCGGGCCGCCCTGGCGCATCGGGTCCATACGTGCCGGGATAATACTTTGGGCAACGGCCCTGTGACGAGCGTAAGAATTCCCGCCGGGGCGGCCACTGGTCAGACCTTTGGCGGAAGGCGTCGGGTAAGATACGAGCATGCTGAAAGGGTCTCGCGAGGCCGTGCTGCGTCGCGTGCAGCCGATCAGCGTCCACGGGCAGATTTCCTGGGACGTCTATTTCGCGGACGCCGAGGATCCCGAGGGCCCGGTGTCGGTGGCCCGCGTCGGTCCTGAGGCCGTCAGCCATACGCTGGAGCCTGGCGATCGCATCAAGCTCGACTACGCGATGGGCGCCGTCATCGCCGTCCACAAAGCGTCCCCCTAAAATTGGGGTCGGGATAAATTTCAGTATTTGCCTAGCCCGATTAGCAGGAATTGAAATTTATCCCGACCCCAATTTCCTTCGACGTGACCTCGAGCCAGACTCCTGCGCAACTCGGCTTTCGCATGCCGGCTGAATGGCAGCCGCACGCCGCCACGTGGATGGCGTGGCCGCACGACGACGAGCAGTGGATTGGAATGCTCGAGCCAGTGCGGCGCGAGTTCACCACCCTGGTCGACACGATCGCCCGGTTCGAACCGGTGAACCTGCTCGTTGCCGACGACGAGTCGGAGCAGGATGCGCGCGCCCGCCTCTCCGCGAAGGCAGTCACGATGCATCGCGTGCCGCACCAGGATCTGTGGCTGCGCGACAGCGGACCAATCTTCGTCGCCCGCGACGGCGAGCTCCTGCTCGTGGATTGGGAATTCAACGGCTGGGGCGGCAAATATCCCGCCGAGCTCGATAACGACATTCCCACGCATGTGGCCCGCATCCTCGACAGCGGTCCGCTCTACCGTCCGGGGATCGTCATGGAAGGCGGATCGCTCGAGGTGAATGGCGGAGGCGTCGCGATTACGACGAGGCAATGCCTGCTGACACCGACCCGCAACCCTGCGCTCGGTGAACGAGACCTCGAACACCAGCTCCGGGACTATCTCGGCGTCGAGGAGGTCCTCTGGCTGGACGAGGGGCTCGAAGGCGATCACACCGATGGTCACATCGATACGATCACCCGGTTCGTCGACGAGAACACGATCGTGACCTCGAGGTGCGACGACACCAGCGATCCCAACCATGCGACGCTGGCGGCAAATCTCGAGCGCCTGCGATCGATCGCACACCGTCGCGGGTTCCGAATCGTGGAACTGCCAATCCCCACGGGCCGTGTCGAATTCGAGGGCGAACGTCTCCCCCTGACCTACGCCAACTTCTATATCGTCAACGGCGGCGTCGTCGTCCCCGTCTACGGCAAGGCCGAGGACGCGCGGGCGATCGACATCCTGCGTCTGCTCTTTCCGAATCGTGACGTCGTTCCCGTACCGTCGCGGGCGCTGATCACGGGCGGAGGGTCGTTTCACTGCGTCACGCAGCAGCAGCCGGTCGGCCGGATTCGGAGGCAGGCATGAAGACGACGCTCGGGATCGTCCAGATGCGGATGAGCGACGTCCTCGAGGAGAACATCCAGAAGGCGATCGGCTTCATCCGCGAGGCCGCGTCGAAGGGCGCGAACGCGGTCCTGCTGCCCGAGCTGTTCGAGGGCCACTACTGGCCACAGGTGCAGCGCGAACGATTCTTCGCCCGTGCCCATCCTCTCGACAATCACCCGTTCATCCCGCGGTTTCAGGCGCTCGCACGCGAATCGAACGTGGTGCTGCCGCTGTCGTTCTTCGAACGCGCGGGCCACGCGCACTACAACAGTCTCGTGATGATCGACGCCTCGGGCGAGGTCGTCGGGCTCTACCGGAAATCGCACATCCCGGACGGGCCCGGTTACATGGAGAAGTACTACTTCACGCCGGGTGATACCGGCTTCCGCGCGTTCCCCACACAAGCCGGCACGCTCGGCGCCGGGATCTGCTGGGATCAGCGGTACCCGGAGTGTGCGCGCGCGATGGCGCTGCAGGGCGCGGAGGTTCTGCTCTACCCGACGGCTATTGGATCGGAGCCCGAAGCGGCGGGATCGATGGATACCCGCGCGATGTGGCAGCGCGTGATGATCGGCCACGCCGTGGCAAACGCCTGCTATCTCGGCGCGGCGAACCGCGTCGGGACCGAGGTGATTGAGGACGTCGAACAGACCTTCTACGGGGCGAGCTTCATCTGCGACTTCACGGGCGAGAAAATCGCTGAGGCTGGTCGTAACGAAGAAGCCGTCCTCGTGGCGGGACTCGACCTCGAGACGGCTCGGGCCTTTCGCGCGGGAATGGGCTTTTTCCGCGATCGGCGCCCTGACCTTTACACGTCCTTGCTCACCTCCGATGGCAAGACCCGCCGCTAGCGGCCGGGTCGAGCTGGGCCCAACCCCAGCCGTTGCACACTTTTTCGGCCCGCTGCACACTTATTGAAGTTGAGCCGGGATAATATCCCCACTCGCGTCCGTGGGCTACCGTGGCGCCTTCCGACATCTCATCGCACGCCGAACCGATTGAGCGGCTCGGGTCGAACCCGACCTGGTCATCGCTGTACTTGTGGCGCCGCGCGCGAGAAGGACGTGAATCGGCCATAGAGCTGCTGTTCGGCCGCCAACTGCCGCCTCTGATGCGGTGGGCACACGGCAGGCTCCCGCAATGGGTCCGCAGCGCCGCGGATACCGCCGATATCGTTCAGGACGTTCTGCTGCAGACGTTTCGTCGCATCGATCGCTTCGAGCCGCGCGGCCATCGGGCACTGCAGGGCTATCTCAGACGATCGATTCAGAACCGCATCACCGATGAGATCCGCCGCGGTCTCCGGGTGGTGATGGAGGATGGCGAGGCCGCCTTCGACCAGCCCTCCCCTGGGCCGTCGCCGCTGGATCTCGCGATTCGCCAGCAGGCACGCGCCCGGTATCTCGCGGCGCTCGACAGACTTCGCCTCGAAGACCGGCTGCTCATCGTGGGTCGGATTGACCTGGGCTACAGCTACGAGCAACTTGCGATTGTCTCCGGGCGCGTGACACCGGATGCGACGCGTGTGGCCGTACGCCGGGCGCTGGTCCGTCTGGCCAAGACGATGGGCCGTGACTGAACCCGATCCGCTCATCCACAAAGCCGCAGAAGCCGTCGCCGATGGCGTGCCGGTGGACTGGGACCGCGCCAGCGCGCGTCTGACATCGCCGCAACAGCGGGCTTTTCTCGATAACCTGCGGGATGTTCGTCGGCTGTCGACGCCGTTGGCCCATGTCACGAAGGCGGCGGCCGCGAGCGCCGGAACCCCGGCATCACCGGTTGTGGCCCTGATCGCGGCGATAGCTACGCTGCAGGTTGCCGTAGCCGTGGTCGGGTTCTTCGGCCCCGCTGATCTTTCTCCGATGCTATCCGCCTGGCAATCGCTTCTGTTTTCCGTCTTCGCCGCCGCGGGGTTCGGACTCGTCGTCGGGGGACGGCAGGATCGGCGAGGCGTGCTCCTGGGTACGTTTTATCTGGTAGTGGCAACGTCATTCGCGCAACGCTTCATCGGGCGTATCGCCGGCTCTCCACGTCCGCCCTGGGCGAGTGTCTACCTTGAAACGCTCGCTCCGTACCTGCTCTGGCGCTTCGTCCAGGCTTTTCCACGGGTCGAGCGGTTCAGCCTCGACGATCGAGTGGCGTCCGCCGCGGCGCGCCTCTCACTCGCAGTCGGTGGTGGCCTGCTGGCTGTGAATCTGGCTGCGGCATCTGGCTCGCACACGGTCGTTCAGCAATGGTTGGATCCGTTCCTGCGCTCGCGCGAATCCAGCAACTTCTACTGGGCCATCATCAGCGCGTCGACACTGGCCGCGCTGGTGATCGCGCCATTTCGCGCACGCAGCGCGGCGCCGGCCGAGCGGCGGCGAGTCGTCTGGTTCGCGCTGGGCATCGGCCTCGGATTGGCTCCCCTGCTGGCCGAGCTCTTGCTCGAGATCCTCGCGCCCGACGTTGCCATCAAGCTCACGCCCGAGATACTGGCGCCGATCGTCTACCCGCTCCTCGCCTCGATTCCACTCACCACTGCCTACGCGGTGATGGTAGAGCGCGTGGTCGAAGTGTCCCTCGCGATCAGGCGAACGCTTCAGTACATGCTCGCGCGGGCAGCGATCCTCTGTGTGACCGTGGCTCCGCTCATCGCCCTGGTGCGACTGGGCATCGAATATCGCGATTTGACTGTTGCCCAGCTGCTTACCTTGCCAGCCGGCCGAGTCCTTGCCGGAATCGCGCTAACCGGCGTCGTCCTGATGCTGTCCCGAGAACGACTGCTCGCAACCATCGATCGGGCTTTCCAACGCAGCGCCACGTCGCCGCACAAAGCTATCGCCCTGGTCACCGAAGAGATCCGGGATGCCGCCGACCCTCGCGAATTGATCGCTCGCGTCGAACCACTTCTCTCGCAGGTGCTGGGCGCGTCGCGATCCGGGATCTTCGTCCTCCAGGGCGATTCGGCAACCTTCCAACCGGTCGGACATGGATGGCCGCCGCTGCCCGACGGTTCCTCCCTCATCGCGCTCGTGGGCGACGAAGACGACGCGATCGATCTCGGTCGAGATCGACAGGGAGGCCTTTCAGAGGTTGTTCCTCGCGCCGATCGAGAGTGGATCGAAGCAACATCGTGCGCGGTGATTGCACCCCTCAGAGGCCGCACAGGCGAACTTCTCGGACTTCTGACGCTTCGGGCAAGGGACGGGGGCCTGCCCTTCTCCAGACTCGATTTCGCCGTCCTGCGCGGAACGGCCGGACCGATCGCGCTTGTGCTCGATCAGCTCCTCGAAGGAGGCCGTCGTCACGCCGGCCGCACCGATGAGGACGCGGCGTCCGAATGTGCGGTGTGTGGAACCGTGCTGCCGGGAGCCGCAGAACTCTGCTCGTGCGGAAGCCCGATGCGAACTGCGCCTGTCCCGCGAGTCCTCGCTGGCAAGTTCCGGGTCGAGCGACGGCTCGGCGCCGGCGCGATGGGAGCCGCCTACGTCGCCACTGACATGGCGCTCGAACGTGAGGTGGTCATCAAGGCGCTACCGCGTCGCTACGCCGGCGCCACGCGCCAGCTCGAGGCCGAGGCTCGCGCGATGGCCCGCGTCTCGGACAGCCGCCTGGCTTCGATCTTCGGAATCGAGACCTGGCGGGGCGCGCCGTTGCTGGTCATGGAATACCTCGCCGGCGGCACGCTCGCCGATCGTATTAGAAGAGGGCCGGTCCAAGTACCGGAGGCGCTCACGATTGGCTGCGCGTTGGCGCGAGGGCTGCACTCCCTTCACGAGAACGGGCTCCTGCATCGCGACGTCAAGCCTTCGAATATCGGCTTCAGCGCCGATGGATCTCCCAAGCTGCTGGATTTCGGCCTTGTGAGTTTGTTCCAAGAGGACGCTGATTCTACCCGCCTTGCGGGCACCGTCCTCTACCTGGCGCCAGAGCTTCTTGCCGGTACACCGTCCACTCCGTCCAGCGATCTGTGGAGCTTGTCCATGGTGCTCTACGAAATCATCGCAGGGCGACATCCTTTCGCAAGCCGCATCACGGAGAATGCGTTGCGAGAGGTCCAGAACGGCACCGTGCCGGCGCTTCAGGCATTCGCGCCTGCCGTCCCGGCCGTAGTCAACGATCTGTTTCGAATCCTGCTCGCGCGCGACCCGGCGCGACGTCCCCACTCGGCCACTGAAGTAATTACCCAGCTCGAACAGGCACTATCTCAGCTGGATCCGAATCCATATCCATCCACAACGTAGGTGCGAATCGCGTCGCGTGCGATCCGTCACACGCTCGACGTACGAAAGCACCAACTGGTGCGTCGCTGCTCTGTTCGCTGTCACAGAACAGTTCGTTAGGCCCATTAGACCCACTCGTTCCGCCACCGGAGGGCATATGGGGAAACTTTGTCACGGCACCAATCTCGAGTACAGCAATGAATCGCGGATGTTCGCCCGTCTGTCGAAGTCGCAACGAGCGTGGTTGACGAAAAGCGTTGACGCAATGGAGCACGCGGCTGCTCCGACAATCCTTGGCGCACCCGTGCGGCGAGCAATCGAGCACCGGTTTGCCGAAAACTTCGGCGCACTCTCGATCGACGAGTGGACGCAGGTCGCCGCACGCGCTCTCGACGCGGCAACCAGTGCGGGCCGGATAGCCGCACAGCTTGCCGAGCTGGATGGCTCGCAGGAGATCCGTCGCCGACATGCGCTCGCGGCACTTCAGGCGGTTCGAGCCATTTGCGATCGAACGGCGAGCCTGACGCGGCTCGACGAACGGCGTAGTCGCCTCCTCGGGACGGCAGGTGGTCACAAACACGAGGCGATTCGGATCGCGTCGTAGACGGTCCGTCGCAGGACACAGGGGTTGCGAGGATGATTCGCCCAAGCTAAAGCTTGGGCCTACGCACGATTGATTGCCGCCCAAGCTGAAGCTTGGGCCTACGGCTGGGGCAACGCTTTTGCCGGTTCGGGCGTGAAGTCTTCGCCAGGATTGATGAAGCGATCGCGCTCCCAGTTGTACTGCCGATCGTGCAGCTGCCGGTACCGCCCTTCCCGCGCCATCAGCTCGGCATGCGTGCCGCGCTCGACAATCTCGCCGTGCTCGAGGACAAGAATCTGATCGGCACTTCGAATCGTCGATAACCGGTGAGCGATGACGAACGTCGTCCGGCCCTGCCGCAAACGCCGCAGGCCGTCCTGAATCAACGCCTCGCTCTCACTGTCGAGGCTTGACGTTGCCTCGTCCAGGATCAGGATGCGTGGATCGGCCAGTATCGCGCGGGCGATCGCGATGCGCTGCCGTTGGCCGCCCGACACTTTGACGCCCCGCTCCCCGACGACGGTGTCGTAGCCCTTCTCGAAGCCGAGCACGAACTCTTCGCAATGGGCGAGGCGCCCGACCGCCTCGATTTCCTCGCGCGTCGCCCCGGGCTTCGAAAAGGCGATGTTCTCGGCCACGGTTCCGTCGAACAGGAAGTTGTCCTGGAGCACGATGCCGAGCGCCCCCCGGTAATCGCGCAGCTTCAGGCTGGCGAGGTCGCGCCCATCCACACGAATGCTGCCGGACTGCGGACGGTTGAACGCCATGACGAGGCTGATCAGCGTGCTCTTTCCCGAACCGCTCGAGCCCACCAGCGCCGTCGTTGTCCCGGCGGGCGCCCGAAAGGAAACGCCTTTCAGTACGGGCGTCCCCGGCACGTACGAGAAGGCCACGTTCTCGAACTCCACCTCGCCTTCGACCACTGAGAGCGGCGCGCGCAACCGATCCTCGTCGTCCTCAGTCGCCATCTCGCGGATCTCGCGGATCCGGTCGAGCCCGGCGAATGCCTCGGTGATCTGGGTGCCGATGGAGGCGATCGACACCACCGGAGCTGCCACCAGACCGGTGAAGAAGATGTACATGAACAAGTCGCCGAGGCTCATCTCGTTCGCCAGGATGGCACGGCCGCCGATCACGATCATCAGCATGCCGATGACGCCGACGATCACCGTCGACACGGCCGCGACCGCCGATCCGCCGAGCATTGTCCGCGCGACGTTGCGAAACAGACGATGGGCGCCCTTCGTGAACACCAGGGCCTCGCGCTTCTCCGCGGTGTAGGCCTTGACGATGCGGATGCCGCCGAGAGTCTCCGCCAGCCGTCCGGTGACCTCGGCGTTGATCTTGCCGCGCTCCCGAAAGATGGGGCGAAGCTTGGAGAAGGCCAGCGCCATGACGACGCCGAACGACGCCAGCAACAGCAGGGTGGCGGTCGTCAGCTTCCAGTTCAACCAGAACAGCACGCCCAGGGCGATTGCCGCCGTGACGATCCCGCCTACCAGCTGCACGAGGCCGGTGCCGACGAGGTTCCGGATGCCCTCGGCGTCCGACATGATGCGCGAGATCAGGACACCGGTCTTGGTCGAGTCGAAGTACGCCACCGGCAGACGCGCCACGTGCTCTTCGACCGTTCTGCGCATGTCGGTAATCGAGCGCTGCGCTGCAATCCCCAGCACTTGCGACAGCGCAAAGCCCGAGACTGCCTGGACGAGGGTCGCGGCACCTGCGGCCCACGCCACCGGCCACAGCAGATCGGAGCGATGGCGGCCGATGACGTTGTCGATTAGCAGCTTCGACGTTGCCGGGAGGACGAGGCCGGCCAGCCGGTTCACGACCATCAACGACAAACCCAGCGCCAGGCGACCCCGGCGCGCCCAGATCAGGCCGCGGGCCTCTCGCCACGCCGTTGACCAGTGCACTTTTTTCTTATCGTCGGCCACCGCTTCGCTTCACTCCCTGTAGTTGTGAGCCGATTGATGAGACGCCGTCCAGGCGCGCCCCGGTCCCCGGACTTGTTCGTTCGCGTCGCGTTATCACCTGACGACTCGGACCGATTTCAGCTCGATTCTCGTTCGCGGCGCCTCGCCATCGAGGGGTTCCTGCTCGATTGCGGTCACGACGTCCATGCCTTCGACGACTCGCGCGAACGCCGTGTATTTGTTGTCCAACGAGGGGGCCGTCGCGGTGCAGATGAAAAAAGACGTCGAGGCGCTCGCCGGATCGTCCAGCCGCGCCATCGACACGGTCCCCGCCACATGCAGCGTATCGTTGAACTCCGGCCGAAGGGTCGTCACGAGTGTCTTTTGTTTCTGCGTCAGGGGCGCGGACCGCGTGGACACCATCCCCGTCTGTACAACGAATCCCCTGACGATACGGTGAAAGCTGGTGCCATCGTAGACGCCGGCTGCCGCGAGCCGCAGAAAGTTGCGCACGTGTTCGGGCGCCTTGTCGGGCAGGAACTCGAGCGTGACAGGTCCGCGTGAGGTCTCCAGGACTGCGCGGTATTGGGCCAGATCGGCGGCCGACTCGCTCGAGAACGGCACCGGCTCCGGAGGAGGCGCGTCGCGAATCGTCACGGCGACGATTTCAACCCGATCGGTCAGCTTGCCCTGATCGTCGGTTGGCGCTTCGGAGATCTGCTGCGCCACTTCGAGGCCTTCGGCGACCCGGCCGAACACCGTGAACTGCCCGTTCAAGGCGGCCTGATCGGTGACGGCGATGAAGAACTGCGAGCCCGCGCTGTCCGGCTTGTTGGGCTGCAGCACCGCCGCGACGGCGCCCGCCGTCACCGGCTCCTGAGAGATCTCGGCCCTCAGGACGCCGAGGCCGCCGGTTCCATACAGGGCTCGCTTGGCTGGATCCTTCGTCAGCGGATCGCCCCCCTGGATGATTCCGAGCTTCACCGCGCGATGGAAAGTCGTGCCGGCGTACGCGCCCTCCTTCGCCAGCTTCATGAAGTAGCCGACATGATTGGGGGCCGACTGCGGCAACAAGTCGATCACGATGGTGCCCCGCGATGTCTCGATCACGGCCTGCTTGTTGCGCATGTCGTCCTGCGACAGTGGCGTCGTAAAGGGCTGCGCGACGGGAGGACGTTTGGATCGAACCTGCGCTGATGCGGGCGCTATCGCGAGCGCCACGAGAAAGATGACGACCGTGCGCATGATTCATCCTCTGCCGCAACTTACTGAGGCGTCAACGGCAATCCTCTATGCTTGGTGGATGCCTGCAGCGCGCGCGGCCTTCGCGGGCCTGATCGACTATGCCGGCCTCTTTCCGCCGGCAAGCCTGCCACTCGACGATGTCGTTCGTAATTACGGCGAGTATAGAAACGGCACGCACGCGTGGATACTCGGCCGACTCATCGTCCCCTGCGAGAAGCTGCCGGATCTGGAATCGCTCGCCAGGAGTGCTGGCGCCACGCCAGAGGCGCGATGGCCTGTCAGTGTCCTCATTGGAACGGCTGCAGCCAGTGACGCCGCGGCCGTGACGATTCGAGAGGTGACGAGCCCGAATTCTGTGCTGAACATCGAGTCCGTCGAAGGCTCAGCGGTGGCAGCGGCCGACATCGCCATGCTGGCCGCCGCCTTTCCGGTGTCGCTCGATCGCTTCGTTGAGATCCCGTCCGAACCCGATCCGGTGGACCTGATCGCCGAGATCGGTAAGCACGGGTGCGCCGCGAAAGTCAGGGCGGGCGGCGTCATCGCCGAGGCGTTTCCCTCACCTGCCCGGCTGGCGCGACTGCTTACACGGGCCTCAGCGGCACGCGTGCCGCTGAAAGCGACCGCCGGCCTGCATCATGCGGTGCGCGGCGATCGCCGTCTCACCTACGCGGACGACAGCGCATCCGCGACGATGCACGGGTTCGTGAACCTCGTGCTGGCCTCGACGCTGTTGACTGCGGGCCGAATCGACGAGGATCTCGCAGAGGCGCTGCTGGAGGACGACCGGCCCGAGGCATTCAAATTTGGCGGCCGGGCGGGTTCGTGGCTGAATGCGGTAGTCACCTATACCGAGATCGCGCACGCGCGCCGGACGCTGCTGCGCTCGGTAGGCTCGTGCTCGTTCGACGAGCCAGTGACCGAGCTGGTGTCGTTGGGGTTTGTCGAGTAGTAGGGGCGCGATAGTCTCAGGCCGGCGTCTTGTCTAGCGTCCGCCTTCTTCCACCGGCGTCGTCACTTTCGCGCAGCGGATGCGCAGTGCCAGCACCGTGCCATTCTCGTCCCTGCCATCTACGGTGATCGTTGCCGCATCCCCGCTGCGTTCCGTGGTCGCGGTGCCCGTGCCGATCAACGCCGAGCCTTTCACCGTCGAAATGTGCCGGAAGCTCGGACCGAGCTGGACGCCGACTGCGACTTGCGTCGGCGTTCGGTCCTTGAACTGCCAGACCGTGGCATTGACATAGGACACGCTCTGTCCCTCGGCACGGAGCGTCGCATGCCACATCGCCGCCGGGACGTCATAGATTGCCGCATCGCCCGTAAACGTGCAGTCGCCGGTCCCCTTTGTCGTAAAGCTCGAAGCGCCCGCGATGGTGTCGACTTCCATTGAGACGTTGCCGAGATGATCGGGATCGGCCGGAAGCGCCGGCATCTCGGGAGGCGAGGAAACCGCGCTGCTCTCCGGGACGGATTTCTGCGGTTCCGGGAGGGTCGGCTTGCTCTCGCCGCATGCTGCCATCAGCACGAGCACAGTCAATAGCGGTGTCAGCGTACCCGTGGCGCCGCGAGCGCTGAAGATGGCGGTCATGCGTCGATCAGGACCACGTGGACCTCTCCGGGCCCATGCACCCCGCGTGTCAGCGTCATTTCGATGTCTGCCGTCCGGCTCGGGCCGGTGACCAGCACCAGATTGCTGCCGACGTCCTCGATCCCTGGATGCGCAGCAAGAAACGCCGCGTAGGTGGCGTGGAGTTGCGAGACCCGGAGGACTGCGATGTGAAGGGGCGGAAGGAGTGACGCGATGCGGCCGCGGCCCGGTCCACTCACGAGTGCGAGACTTCCCGTATCGGCCAGTCCGGCGACCGCCCCAGTCAGGCCGACAGCGACGTCATCGAGCTCGGCGAGGCGCTGACGCCGTTCGGTCGCATCGCGCGGCAGCCAGCACGATTCCAGCGTGATACCAGAAGTCCGCAGCGAGTCCGCGAGGCCCTGGCAATTCAACCACTTGTCATCCCACGCCAACACGCGCGGTCCGCGCCGGCCGATTTCATCTCTCACCTTCGACACGGCCGAGGCGTCGTCCGCGACGCGATGGACAACGACCGTCAAGGCCTCGGCCTCGGCGGTGAAGTGGGCGATCAGCTCGTCTTGGGAGAGCGAGGGCGCGGACACCGCCGGGCACGCCTGGATGTTCGTGACGGCCCGCGGGAGGCATGACGCCGGCACGCAGACGCTGCGCGACTGCGGCCATGATGTTGAACCGATCGTCACTCATCGGCGACGGCGCTCCCACTGAGTCATGAAAGTGGCTGGCGCAAACGCCGGAAAGTCCCGCGTCCGCGTCCACCGGCCGAAGTGGCCTGGCATCCGTTCGATCCAGCCGTTCTTCGCGATGCGGCGGGTCGCGAACGAGGCGAGCGCCTGCGCGCGCCGAAACAGCGCCGGCCGGACGGCCAATTGCCGAAAGAACCAGAGCCCGGAGGTAATCCACGCCGGCGAATACCCGCGCTCCGTCGCCTGGTCACGCAGCGTGAGCAGCATGCGCGGAATGTCGATCCGCACGGGACAGATTTCGCGGCACGCGCCACAGAGACTGCTGGCGTGCGGCAGATCGTGCCACTTCGCGAGGCCGCGCAGCCCCGGAGTCAGGACAGCGCCAACAGGGCCCGGATAGACGCTGCCGTACGCGTGTCCGCCCACTTCCTGATAGACCGGACACGCATTCAGGCAGGCACCGCAGCGGATGCAGTACAGCACCTCCGCGAGGTCTGTACCGAGCAGCCGGCTGCGTCCGTTGTCAACGAGGACGATGTGCAGATGATCGGGCCCGTCCGACTCGTCGCCTTCCGTCTCCGCTCCCTGACGTCGTGGGCCGGTGATGATGTTCGAATAGACCGTCAGTTTCTGACCGGTAGCGCTTCGGCCGAGCACCTGCAGCATGATGCCGAGGTCGGCCAGTGTCGGGACAATACGCTCGATTCCCATGAGCGCGACGTGTACGCGCGGCAGCGTCGTCGTCAGGCGTCCGTTCCCTTCGTTCGTGCAGATGCAGAGACTGCCTGTCTCGGCGACGCCGAAGTTGCCGCCGGAGATTCCCATGTCGGCCTTGAGAAAACCCTCTCGCAGAAGGCGCCTCGCGAAAGCGGTCATCTGCGGCACGTCGGCGACGTCCGCATCGCTCGCCTGCAGCTTCTCCTGGAAAAGCCTGGCGATGTCACGCCGGCTCTTGTGAATAATCGGCGCAACGATGTGCGACGGATGGTCGCCGTCGATCTGGACGACGAACTCGCCAAGGTCTGTCTCGAGCACCTCCACGCCGGCGGCCGCAAGCGCCGCGTTCAGCTCGATTTCCTCGCTGACCATCGACTTCGATTTGACGGCCATCTTTGCGCCGTAGTGCCGCGCAATGTCGGCGACGATCGACACGGCATCGCTCGCCGTGGCGGCCCAATGGACGTGTCCCCCGCGGGTACGAACTGCTTCTTCGAACTGCGCGAGGTAGTAGTCGAGGCGAGTGATGGTGTGTGCGCGGATCGCGCGCGCATGATCGCGGATCTGATCGGCCTGCGGAAGTCCGCCGATGCCGACTGCGCGGCTCGACACGAGCCGGGTCGTCGCGCGCATCATCGCCGCGCGCATCGCGGGATCCTTGAGGGCGCGATCCACGCGCTTGTAAAAGTTCGCCGGTGCAGTCGTCATGCAAGCGGAGTTCGGTGCGCGAGCGCTCTACTCGGGCTCCGCCAGGATTTCGGCGAGATGGCGGACCTGAACAGCGCTACCCTTTCGTTTCAGGCCGCCGCCGATGTGCAGCAGGCAGCTGATATCCGTGGCGACGACGGTCTCTGCGCCGCTCGCCTCGATGTTGCCAATCTTTCGCGCGAGCAGACTGCTCGAGATGTCGGCCATCTTCAGCGCGAACAGACCGCCAAAGCCACAACACGTGTCCGCCTCGGGCAGCGGGCAGAGCTGCGCGTCACGAATGCCGTCCACGAGCGCGTGCGGTTGAGCACTGAGGCCGAGTCCCCGGAGGCCGTGGCAGGCAGGGTGATATGTCAACCGGCCGTTGTGACGTGCGCCGACATCGGTGATGCCGAGTACGTCGACCAGGAAGGCCGTCAGCTCGTACGTCCGGCTTGCCAGCGCTCTCGCGCGATCGGCGTAGTCCGGATCGCCGGCGAGGAGCTGCGCGGCCTGATGGATCACCATATCGCCGCACGAGCCCGAGGGCACGACCACGGGCGCATCGCTCCGGCTGAACACATCAATCGTATGACGGGCCATCGCACGAGCGTCGTCCCAGCATCCGGCGTTGAATGCCGGCTGCCCGCAGCAGGTCTGGCCCGGCGGCACCTCGACATCCAGGCCGGCGCGCTCCAGCAGGCGCACGACGGCGAACCCGACGTGCGGCGCCAGGCTGTCGACGAGACACGTGACCATCAACTGCACGCGTCTGGGGCGGGCACGACTCGCCGCGGCGCCAACGGGAACGCTCACGGCTTGCCTTTCGAGTGTTCCTGCTTCCGAATCGCGCGGAACATGGCGCGCAGCTTTTTCTTCTCCGTCTGCTGCCCCAGGCCGGCCTGCCGGGTCGCCAGCCAGCTCAGTTCCCGCCGCAGCTTGTGATAGCTCTCCAGCCGCGCCGCGTCGAGCCGTCCCTCCGCCACCGCCTGTTTCACGGCGCATCGCGGCTCGTGCTCGTGCACGCAGTCGGCGAAATGGCAGTCCTCGCCAATCGCGGCGATGTCGTCGAACGCCTCGACCACGCCGGTGTCCGACGACCACAGCTGCAGCTCCCGCATGCCGGGAGTGTCGATCAGCAGCGCCCCACCCGGCAGCCGCACCAGCTCACGGTGTGTCGTCGTGTGCCTGCCACGGTCGTCGCCGTCGCGGACCTCGCGGGTCCGCAGCCGCTCCTCGCCGAGAAAGCGATTGATCAACGTCGACTTGCCGACGCCGGACGATCCGAGCACGGCGATCGTCTGTCCCGGCTGGAGGTAATGGTCGAGCTCGTCGAGGCCAGTTTGCTGACGCGCGCTGATTGGATGGACAGGCACGCCCAACGCCACCGCCCGGACCTCGTCGAGTCTGGCGTCGAGGTCGTCCGCGAGGTCGGCCTTGTTGAGTACCACTACTGGCGCCGCGCCGCTCTCCCAGGTCATCACGAGATAGCGCTCGATGCGGCGGACGTTGAAATCACCGTCGAGACCCGTGATGAGGAACGCGGTATCGACGTTGGCGGCCAGGATTTGCTCGGTCGTTTCGTCGCCCGCAGCCTTCCGTGAAAAGAGGCTCTTCCTGGGCAGGACGCCATGGATCGTCGCGCGGCCGCCTTCGATCGTCGTTCGCTTGACCGCCACCCAGTCACCGACCGCGGGAAGATCCCGCCGGCCGGTGGCTTCGTGCCGCAGCCGGCCGGCCAGATCCGCAAGCTCGTCTCCGTCGGCGGTATATACGCGGAACGTGGCGCCATAGGCGACCGCGACGCGCGCAAGCTCGAAGCCCGCCGCTGCAAAAGGCGCAAACGGCGCGTCGAGGCCCGCGTGCCAGCCGACGTCGATCAGAGCCATCGACTATTGAGTCTTCCTCGCGTCGAGATCGAGGACGTTCAGCGGAACGTCCCAATGCGCTACGAGAATCTCGAAGCGCCGCTGCTCTTCCTTCTGAAACGTCACCTGGTCGGGAAAGAGCTTGCGAACCAGCGCAGGCTCGTCCACCTGCGGCGGATCCGGCGGCCCCGTCAGTTCAACGGCGAAGGTCCAGTCGGCGCGGCCGTCGCCATGGTTCGTCGGCACATAGGTGCGCACACTCTTGTAGACGCCCTGGTCGCGAAGCGCTTTCAAAATCGGGTAGTGATTCTTCTGAAACAGGTCCAGGAACTCATCCTGATGGCCCCACTTCACGGTGTAGAAGTACCACGTGATCTTGCCCGCCTCGGCCGACTTCGGCGGGGCCTGTGCTCCCGCAGCCGAGCTCATGACCACCGCCGCAACCGCAACCCACAGTAGCAGTCGTCTCAAAGCGTCCTCCTCGACATGTCCGGCCGAACAGCTCACAAAGTGGCACGGATTATAGCCTTCTCAGCCGTCCGACCAGCGAATCCAGTCATTAATATGAATTATGATATTTGCAACATCAAAAGGCTACGTTGTAGCCTGTCGGGGCCATGCGCATCGCCTTCCAGGGCGAACCTGGAGCGTACAGCGAGGCCGCCGCGCTTCGTTTCAGCGATCATGCCGACCTTCTCGCCTGCGAGGCGTTCGAGGACGTCTTCGCCGCAGTCGCGTCCGGTAAGGCGACACACGGCATCCTGCCGGTCGAGAACTCGATCGGCGGCAGTATTCACCGCAACTACGACCTGCTCCTCGAAAACGATCTGCCCATTGTCGGCGAGGTGACGCTGCCGATCACGCACAACCTGATGGCGCTGCCCGGCACTGCGCTGAAGGATGTGAGGCGGATACTGTCGCATCCCCAGGCGCTGGCGCAATGCGAGCGGTTCTTGCGCGGCATGTCCGGCGTGTCGGTGGAAGCGACCTACGATACGGCCGGCAGCGCGAAGCTGGTCAAGGAACAGAAGCTCACGGATGCAGCGGCGATCGCCTCGGAACGCGCCGCCAAGGTCTTCGGTCTCGAGATTCTGCGTGCCGAGATTCAGGATTACTCGGACAACATCACGCGCTTCCTGCTGATCAGCCGGACTGGTGAGACCGGCGACCACGTGGACAAGACCAGTGTCGTCTTCTCGCTGCCGAACGAACCCGGCTCGCTGTTCAAGGCGCTGTCGGTCTTTGCGCTGCGGGATATCGATCTGACGAAGATCGAGTCGCGGCCGATCCGGGGCCGTCCGTGGGAGTACCTCTTTTACGTCGACATTCCGATCGGTCGACATGATCTGCGCTGTGCGCGGGCTCTCGTCCATCTGGCCGAGTTCGCACGCTCGATGCGCACCCTTGGATCCTACCCGAGCTGGAAGAGCCGCGAGAGCGCGGTCGCCAGGCAAGGCGCATGACGACACCTGTTCCGTTGTACAAGCGCAACAGCAGCGCTATCACCGAAGGGCCGCATCGCGCCGGCGCTCGCGCGATGCTCAAGGCCGTCGGCTTCGACGACGACGCGCTGAAGAAGCCGATCGTGGGCGTGGCGAACACGTGGATCGAGATCGGCCCGTGCAATTACCACCTGCGCGGTCTGGCCGAACACGTGAAGCAAGGCATTCGCGAGGCCGGCGGCACGCCGATGGAGTTCAACACCGTTTCGATCTCGGACGGCATCACGATGGGCAGCGTCGGCATGCGCGCGTCGCTGATCAGCCGCGAGGTCATCGCCGACTCCATCGAGCTCGTCGCACGCGGGAACTGTTTCGACGCCGTGATCGCCCTCTGCGGCTGCGACAAGACGATTCCGGGTACGGCGATGGCGGTGGCGCGGCTGAACGTGCCTGGACTCGTGCTCTACGGCGGATCGATCGCTCCCGGGCGCTTCCAGAATCACGATGTCACAATCCAGGACGTGTACGAAGGCATCGGCGCGCACGCCGCCGGCAAGATGACCGACGCCGAACTGAAGGATCTCGAGGATCACGCCTGTCCGGGAGTTGGCGCGTGCGGCGGCCAGTACACCGCCAACACGATGGCGACCGCGATCGAGTTCCTCGGCATCGCGCCGATGGGCAGCGGGTCGGTGCCCGCAGTGGATCCGGGCAAGGCGGAAGTCGGCCGTCAGGCCGGGCAGCTGGTGATGGATCTGGTGCGAAAGAACCTCACGCCGCGGCAGATTCTGACCCGGAAGGCCATCGACAACGCCATCGCCGCGGTCCTCACCACTGGCGGATCGACCAACGCGGTGCTGCACTTGATCGCGATCGCGCGCGAGCTCGACATCGCGCTCGAGATGGACGACTTCGATGCCCTCAGCCGCCGCGTCCCGACGCTGGCCGATCTCAAGCCGAGCGGCCGGTTCGTCGCGACCGACCTGCACCACGCCGGCGGGATTCGCCTGGTCGCGCGGCGCCTGCTCGACGCCGGCCTGCTCAATGCCGGCGAGCAGACCGTAACCGGGAAGTCGATTGGCGAGGAAGCCGCGGCGGCGGTCGAGCGCCAGGGGCAGGAAGTGATCCGGCCGCTCGATCGGCCGATAAAGCCGACCGGCGGCCTGGCGATCCTGAAAGGCAATCTCGCCCCGGAGGGCGCGGTCGTCAAGGTCTCGGGCTCGAATCTGCAAAGTCACCGCGGTCCGGCGCGCGTGTTCGAAGGCGAGCAACCCGCGCTCGACGCCGTGTTGAGCAATCAGATCAAGCCGGGCGACGTGGTGGTGATTCGCGGCGAGGGTCCCAAGGGCGGACCGGGGATGCCCGAGATGCTGGCGGTCACTGCCGCGATCGTCGGACAGGGGCTGGGCGAATCGGTCGTCCTGCTAACCGACGGGCGCTTTTCGGGGGCGACGCGCGGGCTGATGGCGGGGCACGTCGCGCCGGAGGCGGTGGCGGGCGGTCCGATCGCGGCGCTGCGCGAAGGCGACACGATCGTGTTCGACATCCCCAAGCGCCGGCTGGACGTGGAGCTGACGGACGACGAGATTGCCGCGCGGTTGAAGGCGTGGACGCCTCCCCCGCCGCGCTACACGAGTGGAGTCATGAGCAAGTACGCGCGGCTCGTATCGTCGGCCGCGCACGGGGCAGTGACAGGGTAACGTTATGAAAAAAACAGGCGCGCAAATCATCTGGGAATGCCTGATGCGGCAGGGCGTCAGTACGGTCTTCGGCTATCCGGGTGGCGCCATCCTGCCCGCCTACGATGCCATGACGCAATATCCGATCAGGCACGTGCTCGTCCGCCACGAACAGGGCGCCACGCACATGGCAGACGGCTTCGCCCGCGCGACCGGACAGGTCGGCGTCGCCATCGCGACATCGGGTCCGGGCGCGACGAACATGGTCACCGGCATCGCCACCGCGATGCTCGACTCCTCGCCGATCGTCTGCATCACCGGGCAGGTCGGCAGCAAGCTGATTGGCAGCGACGCCTTCCAGGAGACCGACATCACTGGCGTGACCCTGCCGATCACGAAGCACAACTACCTCGTGACGCGCGCCGACGACGTCGCGCCGGCGATCCGCGAGGCGTTTCATGTCGCCGCCTCCGGCCGCCCCGGTCCGGTGCTCATCGACATCACGAAGGACGCACAGCAGTCGTCGTGCGAGTTCGACTGGGACGGCGCCGACGTGAAGCTTGGCACCTACCGGCCGGATCATCGCCCGGCGCCCGCGGACTTCAAGCGCGCCATCGACCTGATTCGTGACGCCAAGCGGCCGGTGATCCTCGCCGGCCGAGGGATCATCCTGTCGGGTGCCACCGCGCAGGTCGTGGCCTTCGCCGAACGGACGGAAACCCCCATCGCGATGACCCTGCTCGGACTGGGCGGCGTCGCAGCGGATCACCCGTTGAACCTCGGCATGATGGGCATGCACGGCGAGGCCTGGGTCAACACCGCGATCCAGGAGGCCGATCTGCTGCTTGCGTTCGGCATGCGGTTCGACGATCGCGTCACTGGCAACCTGAAGACCTACGCGCCCAACGCGAAGAAGATCCACATCGAGATCGATCCAGCAGAGATCAACAAGAACGTTCGCGTGGATGTCGCGCTCGTCGGCGACCTTCGCGAGGTGCTCGTCGATCTCCTGCCCCTGGTGCCCTCGACGCCACACGTCGAATGGCTGGCGCGCATCCAGGAGCTCAAGGGCGACTCGGCCGTCCGCGACATTCAGAACCTGCCTGACAACGGACATCTTTACGCGGCGCACGTCATCAACGATCTGTGGCGCGAGACCGACGGCAACGCCATCGTCGTGACCGACGTCGGCCAGCATCAGATGTGGGAAGCGCAGTACTACAAGCACAACACGCCGCGATCCCTCATCACCTCCGGTGGTCTCGGCACGATGGGCTTCGCCCTGCCGGCGGCCATCGGCGCCAAGATCGCCAAGCCCGATGCGGAAGTCTGGGTCGTCGTCGGCGACGGCGGCTTCCAGATGACGATGTGCGAGCTGGCGACGGTGATGCAGGAGAACATCGACATCAACGTCGCCATCATCAACAACGGCTACCTCGGCATGGTCCGTCAGTGGCAGGAGTTCTTCTACGAGAAGCGGTACGCCGCGACGCCACTGGCGAACCCGAACTTCGCCAAGCTGGCCGAGGCCTTCGGGTTGACCGGCATCACCGTGACGCGGCGGAGCGAAGTCGTCCCGTCCGCCAAAGCGGCGCGCAACCACAAGGGTGGCGTCGTCATCGATTTCCAGGTCGAACAGGAAGACTCCGTCTATCCGATGGTGCCCGCCGGCGCCGACCTGCACGCGATGATTCGTCGGCCCAGTCCGATTGTCGAGACGGCGGCCGATGCATAAGCGTCCCGGAGCGTGAAGCCTGGAGCCCGGAGCCCGGAGCCCGGAGCCTGAGAGAGAATCACAAATGCTACACACCCTCGTCGTATACGTCGTCGATAAGCCAGGCGTGTTGAATCGCGTCGCCTCGCTCTTCCGGCGGCGCGCGTTCAATATCGACTCGCTGACCGTGGGCCACACGGAGACGCCCGGCGTCTCGCGCATGACGATCGTCTGCGACGCGGATCCGCTCAACGCGCGCCGCGTCGAAGCCAACATCTACAAGCTCGTCGACGTGCTGCGGGTGGACGACATCACCGCGGAGCCGTCCGTCGACCGGGAGTTGGCCATGATCAAGGTCTCGGCGACGCAGGACACGCGAGCCCAGATCATCCAGCTCGCCGACGTGTTCCGCGCGCGCGTGGTCGACGTCTCGGCGGAGTCCCTGATCGTCGAAATCACCGGCAGTGGCGATAAGGTCGAGCGCCTGGCCGACGTGCTGAAGCCGTATGGTGTGTTAGAAATGGTGCGCACGGGACGCGTCGCCATGGCTCGCGGCCCGCGGCCCGTCGAGCGCCTGGCCGATCAGTTCGCTGGCGAAGACGCAGGCGAGGAAGCCGGCGTCTCGTACTCGGTGTAAGTTGTTCAAGGACGAGGGACGAAGGACGAGGGACGAAGGACGGGGGACGAGGGACGCCAGTGTCGACCGTCCGGCCCCGCGCCTTGGTCCTCGTCTCGTCCTTCGTCCTTCGTCCTTCGTCCTTCGTCCCTCGTCCTTCGTCCCTGGACTAGATTCTCCCTATGGCCACTATCTACTACGACAAAGACGCTGATCTCTCGCTCATCCAATCCAAGAATGTCGCCATCATCGGCTACGGCTCGCAGGGACATGCGCACGCGCTGAACCTGAAGGACAGCGGCGTCAACGTCGCCGTCGGTCTCGCCGACGGCAGCAAGTCGAAAGCGAAGGCGCAGGCAGCCGGTCTCGACGTCAAGGGCGTCGCGGACGCGGCGAAATGGGCGGACGCGATCATGATCCTCGTCCCCGACACGACGGCGCCGAAGCTGTATCGCGAGTCGATCGCGCCGCACCTCGGCGCCGGCAAGACGCTGATGTTCGCGCATGGCTTCAACATCCGCTACGCAACCATCGAGGTGCCGAAGAACGTCGACGTGTCGATGATCGCGCCGAAGGCGCCCGGGCATCGCGTCCGCGAGTTGTTCGTCGAAGGCGGCGGCACGCCGGCCCTGGTCGCCATCGAGCAGGACGCGTCGGGCCAGGCCCTGCCGCTCGCGCTGTCGTATGGCAAGGGGATCGGCACGACGCGCGCGGGGGTGCTCGTCACCACGTTCAAGGAAGAAACGGAGACCGACCTCTTCGGCGAGCAGGCGGTGCTGTGCGGCGGCGTCAGCGAGTTGATCAAGGCAGGCTTCAAGACGCTGGTCGACGCCGGATACCAGCCGGAAGTCGCCTACTTCGAGTGCCTGCACGAGCTGAAGCTGATCGTGGATCTCGTTTACCGCGGCGGCCTGAACTACATGCGCTACTCGGTGAGCGACACGGCGGAATACGGCGACTACACCGCCGGCCCGCGGGTCATCGGGCCGGAGGCTCGCGCGGAGATGAAGAAGCTGCTCACGGAAGTCCAGGACGGGACGTTCGCGAAGAAGTGGATCAAGGAAAACGAGGACGGCCGCCCGTGGTTCAACAAGACGCGGGCGTCGGAGCAGACCCAGCTGGTCGAGGACGTCGGCGCCCGCCTGCGGGCCCTGATGCCCTTCATCCAGCCCGTGACGATCCGCCCCGACGGCCAGGGCGCATAGTGAAGGACGAGGAAAGAAGGACGAGGGACGAAGGGAGCGTCGGCCTCCCTCGTCCCTCGTCCCTCGTCCCTCCTAGGGTACGGGCACGATTCTGATCAGTCGATCGTCTTCCGCGACGGGCGTGGTACGTCCGTCGCGGTTGCTCGTGCTGATGTAGAGATATCCGTCGGGCCCCATCACCACGTCTCGAAGCCGTCCGTAGATCCCCTCGAGCAACCGCTCCGTGTATGCGACGTGCCGGGAAGTTGATCCGTCGATCACGACGCGAACGAGCGCCGTCGCCTTGAGTGTCGCGACGAAGAGCTGATTGCGGAACCCCGGGATGCCGGGCCCAGTGTAGAAGTCGGCGCCAGACGGCGCCACCGACGGGGCGAAGAACTCGATCGGCGCCCTCATGTCCGGCCGCGTCTCGTCACCCTCGATGACCGGCCAGCCGTAGTTCCCGCCCGATTCGATCACGTTGATCTCGTCGTTGCCGACATTTCCGTGCTCGGTTTCCCACAGATCGCGCGTCGTCGGATGCCAGGCGAGCCCTTGAGGATTGCGATGCCCGAATGAAAAGACCGGTGAGCTGAAGCGATTGCCCGCAGCGCTCGTCCCGTCGTCGTTCAGACGGAGGATTTTGCCGTTCAGCGACGCGACGTCCTGAGCGTTGGACGGCTCCGCGACGTCGCCGAAGGTGACATAGAGCAGTCGATCGGGTCCGAACTTCACGCGCGAGCCATTGTGGATGTTCGCCGCCGGCACGTCGTCGAGGAGGACGACCGGCTCGACGAGCTGATTGCCGGCCTCCCGAAATCGGACCAGGCGTGCGACCGGCCCGTCGGCGCCGTTCGCCGTGTAGGTGAGATAGACGAGGTGATTGGTGGCGAAGTCGGGATGGAGCGCGAGGCCGAGCACGCCGCTCTCTCCTGACGTGAAGACGTCGCTCAACGCCAGCGCCGGCGCTGCCTGGAGCTGGCCGTTGGCGAAGATGCGCACGCGGCCCGGCCGTTCAGTGATAAACAGACGCCCGTCGGGAGCGAACGCGAGGCTCCACGGGATCTGCAGTCCGGTAGCGACGACCTGTACGCCGAACGCCGTGCCGTCGCGCGCCGTGAAACTCGCGACCGGCAACCCGCCCGGCGCTCCCGGAGATCCATTTGGCGGCTGTCCGCTCGAGTTGTCGCCTCCGCACGCGGCGAGGGACGCCAAAAGACACACAGAAACTGTCAGGCCGCGAATCATCGCTCCATTCTACCGGCGCGCCGCCGCGGGTATGCTTTGGCATGCGCAGCCTACGGGGCGCGGCCCTCACCGTCGTTCTTCTCTTCGTCTGTGCGCTGGCTGTCCCGCTGGCGCAGCCTGCGACGTGGCTCGAAACGTATCGCGAGCCGATTGCCCGCATTCTGCGAGCTGCGCAGGCCGATGACTTCGCGTGGCGCCGGCTCGCCTATCTCACTGATACGTTCGGCAGCCGTCTGAGCGGATCACCCTCGCTGGCGGCCGCGATCGAATGGGCGATCGAGGAAATGGGCTCCGACCGTCTCGAGAACGTCCGCAAAGATCCGGTGATGGTGCCGCGGTGGGTGCGCGGCCGCGAGTCGCTCGACATGCTGCTCCCACAGCCGCAGTCGCTGCCGATGCTGGGCCTGGGGATGTCGGTCGGGACGCCCCCGAATGGCATCGAGGCCGATCTGCTCGTCGTCGACAGCTTTGTCGAGCTCGAGCGACGGAGCGCCGAGGCGCAGGGCAAGATCGTCCTCTTCAACGTCCCCTATCGCGGCTACGGACCGACTGTTGCCTATCGCGTGAATGGTGCCTCGCAAGCGGCTGCGGCTGGCGCAGTCGCGGTGCTGATTCGATCGGTGGGCCCGGAGGGGCTGCGGACGCCGCATACGGGGATGTTGATCTACCGCGACGGCGTGCCACGAATTCCGGCGGCGTCGATCGCCGTCGAAGATGCCGCGCGCCTCGCCCGCATGGCGGCACGCGGGCAGCGCGTCCGACTGCGGCTCGCGATGGACGCAACGCTGCATCCAGACGTCGAATCGGCCAATGTCATCGCCGAGATTCGCGGCCGGGAGCGACCGGACGAGATCGTCGTCGTCAGCGGCCACTTCGATTCGTGGGATGTGGGCGCCGGGGCGACCGATGACGCCGGCGGCGCGATTGCGGCCTGGGAAGTGGCGCGCATGCTGACATCGCTGCAGCTGCGGCCGCGGCGCACGATTCGCGTCGTGCTGTTCACCAATGAAGAGAACGGTCTCCGCGGGGCGATTGACTATCGCGATCGCTACGCGGCGACGCTCGGGCAGCACGTGCTGATGATCGAGTCGGACGCGGGCGTCTTCGCGCCGGTTGGCTTTGGCTTCACCGGCAACGACATCGGCCGGTCGCAGGTGACGGCAATCGCCTCTCTGCTGGCATCGACGGGTGCCACGCGGATAGCCGCATCCGGCGGCGGTGCCGACATCGGTCCGAGCGTCGTCGCCGGGCGCGTGCCCGCAATGTCGCTCGAAGTCGATGGCTCGAAGTACTTCCTGGTCCATCACACCGCAGCGGATATGGTCGACAAGATCGAGCCCGCCGACTTCGCCCGATGCGTCGCCGCGCTGACTGGAATGGCCTACGTCGTCGCCGACATGCCGCAACGTCTGGGCGAGGCCGCGGGCACGCAGTAAGCCCGAGATCGCAGTAGGCCCGAGCTTCAGCTCGGGCACCAGAGCACGTAGGCCCGAGCTTTAGCTCGGGCGCCCGAGGCGTAGCCCAAGCTAAAGCTTGGGCCTACGGCGGGTGTCAGGACGCTGGCACAATCGTTCCACGACACTCGCCGAGCCCTATCCGCGCCCAGCCGTCGCGCTCGCACCAGCCGCGAAAGATCACTTCGTCGCCATCCTCGAGGAAGGATCGCGTTTCTCCGGTGGGCAGCGTGATCGGCTGCGTGCCGCGCCAGGCGAGTTCCAGGAGGCTTCCGCGCGACTCGCGCGTCGGGCCAGAGACCGTGCCGGTCGCAATGAGATCGCCGGAGCGCAGGTTGCAGCCGTTGCTCGTGTGATGAGTAAGCAACTGTCCTGGCGTCCAATACAAATGCCGCAGGCTGTTTCGAGACAGGACGAAGGGCGCGATCTTCGCGGCACGCATGCTTTCCGTGGCGATCGAGACTTCGAGCCGGAGATCAATCGCGCCTCGCTCGCGTTCCTTCGCACTGTCGAGATACGGCAAGGGCTCGGGATCGCCCGACGGCCTCAGAAAGGCGGCAACGCGAAATGGCTCGAGCGCGTCCAGCGTGATCAGCCACGGGCTGATTGACGTGGCGAAACTCTTCGCGAGGAACGGACCGAGCGGCCTGTATTCCCATGCCTGCAGATCGCGAGCCGACCAGTCATTCAGCAGGCACACGCCGAACAAGTGCGCCTCCGCCTCTGCGATCGGAATCGTCGTCCCGAGCGGATTCCCTGGCCCGATCGCAAATCCGACTTCGAGCTCGTAATCGAGGCGTCGCGACGGGCCGATGATCGGCTCCGACGCGGATTCAGGCTTCGATTGACCCGTCGGCCGCCGCACAGGTGTGCCGCTGGGCACGACGGACGATGCGCGACCGTGATAGCCGATGGGAACGTATTTGTAGTTGTCGAACAACGGCTCGTCGGGACGGAGCATGCTACCGACGTTGGTCGCATGGAAAATCGACGCGTAGAAATCCGAGTAGTCGCCGATCGCCATCGGCAACTCGAGGACGGCTTCCGTCATCAATGCCAGGCACGGCTCGACGTTCTTCTGGAACGACCGGCGTCGGTCCTCCCGCAGCAATTCGCTGACGCGGCGCCGAAGCACCGACCACGCCTCCTGCCCGAGCGCCAGCAGCCGATTCAGCGACGAATCGGCGCAGGCCTCACCGAGTGCGACGTCACCGTCGAGCAGCCCGGCACGATGACATTGCCGGAGATCGAGAATGGCGTCGCCGATCGCGATGCCGACGCGTGGCGGTTCAGGGGTGAACGCGCGGCGAAACACCCCCAACGGAAGATTCTGAATTGGAAAGTCGGTGCCCGGGCGATTCGCCGATTCGACCCAGCTACGCAGATGTGGATCGTGCGTCTCGTTGATGGGCATCTGTCGATTGCGGATTGGGGATTGCGGATTGCGGATTGCGGATTGGGGACGCCATTGTCAACGCTGCTGATGAACATAACACTGTTGTGGCGACACGCCGAGTGGCCTTACCACTTTGAACAATCCACAATCCACAATCCGCAATCCGCCATTCACGAGAGCCACGAGTGGTAGGTACTCGTTGTCCTCGATCTCCACGGCCTGCCGGCTGACGTGAAACGGTTTGAATGTGTCCACCATCACCGCGAGCTCGTTGGTTTCCTTCGCCCCGATCGCGGCCTCGGTGCGGCCCGGATGCGGCCCGTGCGGAATGCCGTCGGGGTGCAGCGTCACCGAACCGTACTCGATGCTCTTGCGGCTCATGAACTCTGAACTGGCGTAGTAAATCACCTCGTCCGACATCACGTTCGAGTGGTTGTACGGCACCGGAACCGCCTGGGGATCGAAGTCGTAGGGGCGTGGACAGAACGAGCACACCACGAACCCGTCGCCTTCGAATGTCTGGTGGACCGGTGGAGGCAGATGAATGCGTCCGACCCTCGGCTCGAAATCGTGAATGCTGATGGCCCATGGATAGTAGAAGCCGTCCCAGCCGACGAGATCGAACGGATGATGCACCAGCGTCATCTCGAACAGCCGGTGTTCTTTCTTGACGACCAGGCGGAACGACCCCTTTTCGTCGATGGTTCGCAGGTTCTGCGGGCGCCTGATGTCGCGCTCCGAATACGGAGACATCTCGGTGAGCTGCCCATGGTCGTTGCGATAGCGTTTCGGCGTCCGGACGAAGCCCGTACTCTCGATGATGAGAAACTTCTTCGGCCCGGCCTCGAGGCGATACCGATGTAACACGCCTCGCGGGACAATCAGGTAGTGTCCGCTCTCGAACGGGATGTCGCCAAGCGAGGTCTCGAGCGTGCCACGGCCTTCGCTCACGTAGACGATCTCGTCGCCCTGCGCATTCCTGTAGAAAAAGTCGTCCTCGCGATCGGGCTGTGCGAGAAGCAAAGCAACGTCCGAGTTGTAGAGCAACGGGACGCGATCGATGGTCAAGCTGCCGCCTGACGAGAGCTGGTGCGTCCGGAAGTGGCGATGACGAAACTGCCGCTCGGGATCGCGCTGCCATTCGAGATCGCGCAATGCCCGAACCGCCTGCACCGGCGTCGGCTGATGCAGGTGGTACAGCAGCGACGAGGGGCCGGTGAAGCCCTTGTTGCCGATCAATTCCTCGGCGTAGAGCCCGCCATCGGGTTTCCTGAAGATCGTGTGCCGTTTATGCGGCACCTCGCCAAGACGATGGTAGATAGGCATGTCGTCTGATACTTGCAGTGCCAAGTGCTAAGTGCAAGGTGCTAAGTGGAGTGGTACGTGGAGAATGCGAGCGCCGGGAATCGCCCCGCCGCTGCGCACACTGGACCATCTGACCGATGATGCAACCCCTCGTCAGTTGCCACTTATCACTCCACTCGGCACTTCGCACTTGGCACTTCGCACTGGTTAGAGGTTGCCTCTGAGTGCCTGTTCGCGCTCGATCGCCTCGAAGAGCGCCTTGAAGTTTCCCTTCCCGAACCCCTTGCTGCCCTTCCGCTGGATCAGCTCGAAGAACAGCGTCGGGCGATCTTCGACTGGACGTGTAAACAACTGCAGCAGATAGCCCTCGTCATCGCGGTCGACCAGGATGCCCAGCTTCCGGATCACGTCCAGCCCCTCGTCGATGCGACCGACGCGCTCCGGCAGCGCGTCGTAGTAGCTTTCTGGCACGCTCAGGAACTCGACGCCGTTCTCGCGGAGTGACGTCACCGTGTGCTCGATGTCCGTCGTCTGCAGCGCGATGTGCTGGACGCCGGGCCCGCCGTAGAACTGCAGGTACTCGTCAATCTGGCTCTTGCGGCGGCCTGCAGCCGGCTCGTTGATCGGAAACTTGATGGCATGGCTGTCGTCCGACATCACGATGCTCATCAGCGCGGAGTATTCGGTGTTGATGTCCTTGTCGTCGAAGCTGATGAAACGCTTGAACCCGAGGACGCGGGAGTACCAATCCGCCCAATAGTCCATCTTCCCCAGCTCGACGTTGCCGACGACATGGTCGACGCGCAGGATGCCGACATCGTCTCCCGGGACGTCGCGCTCAACGTAGCCGGGCAGGAACGGTCCGTTGTAGTCGTCGAGCGAGATGAACGAGTGCAATGTGTCGCCATACGTGTGGATGGCGGCGCGGCGCACGCGCCCGTGCTGGTCGGCTACGTCGTGAGGCTCGATCGCCGCCTCGGCGCCCCGGGCAACCGCTTCCTCAAAGGCCCGGTCCGCATCGTCTACCTGGAAGGCAATGTCCCGGACACCATCGCCGTGCGCTCGCAGGTGGTCGGCAGCCGGGTGCGTCGAGCTCAGAGGCGTCGCAAACACGAAGCGCGCGCGGCCCTGCTTGAGCACGTACGACGTCATCGTCCGCTGGCCCGTTTCCAGGCCGGAATACGCGAACTCTGAGAATCCGAAGGCCTTCCGGTAAAAGAACGCCGCCTGCTTGGCGTTGCCCACCCAGAACTCCACGTGGTGGATCTGCCGCAGTTTGAGAGGATTGTCGGCCATGATCGAAGCATAACTCCGATGCATGACATTCGACTAGTTGGGGAATGGATCGATCAGATTCGGTGGCTAGAACTGCATGAAATACGCGAGCGTATCGGGGATCCCGGCAACAATCGAGGCGCCAACCGCGCCGAAAGTCACGACGATGCAGAAGACCCCCACGATCAGGTGATCGACGCGTTCACGGGTCATGGGATCGAGCCACATGCCGGCGAGGTAGCCGCCAACGAAGCCGCCGGCATGCGCGTGGTTGTCTACGCCACGAGAGATCAGCCCGAAAACGAAGAGGATGACCGCATACCGCATCGCTTCCGCATACGCCATCGAGCTGCCGGTGCGGCGTCCGTAGTAAACCAGCGCGCCAAGGAGGCCGAAAATCGGCGCCGAGGCGCCGGCCGTGAAGAATGCGCCGCCAATGAATGGCACGCCAGGGAAGTACCAGCCCATCGCCGAGCTGAATAGGAAGCCCACTGCTCCGGCGACGGTGTAGATGATCATCATCCGCCCGGCACCGTAGAAATCCGCCACGGCCGGCGCCAGCTGCCGCACCCACAGCATGTTGAAGAAGATGTGCAGCAGACCGCCGTGGAGCCAGCCCGCCGAGAAGATCGTCCACCAGCGCCCGGCGACGAATACGGGCAACGCGCCGCTCTCGCCGAACCGGACCAGCGCCTGCAGGTCAGGCGACAGGATGTCGAGCGGCCCGCGGCTGTTCCCCAGCGGATCCTGGGAGGCCGTCAGCGTCGCCAGGTACAACCCAATCGACGCGACGATCACGAACTGCGCGAAGCCGAGGTCCTGTCCGAGCCGGCGGAGGATCGGCGCGAATCCCCAGAGCGCGGGATTGCGGCGGCCACAGTTGTAGCAGCTCTCGTCGTTGACACCGACGAGCGAGCCGCATTGCGGGCACACGGTGGACCCCGTTCGTTGTCGCCACGCCATCAGCGAATCATATCAATTGCGAATTGCGGATTGCGGATTGCGGATTGTCGATTGCTAATCGGCGCGGCGTGGACGCTGGTTGGCGGCCAGAATCCTTTTGCGCAGCCGAATGCTCTTCGGCGTCACTTCGACGAGCTCGTCGTCGTTGATGAATTCGATCGCCTGCTCGAGCCCCAGCTTGCGCGGAGGAATCAAACGGATTGCTTCATCCGCCGTTGACGCCCGCATGTTCGTCTGCTTCTTCTCTTTCGTGACGTTGACGTCCATGTCGTTCGGGCGTGCGTTCTCGCCGATGACCATGCCTTCGTACACGTCGGTCTGCGGCTCGATGAAGATCTCGCCGCGCTCCTGCAGGTTCGAGATGGCGAACGCGGTTGCGGCGCCTGGACGATCCGCGACGAGCGCCCCATCGGAGCGCGCCGGAATCGGACCGTGCCACGGATCCCACCCGGCAAAAAGGTGGTTCATGATGCCGGTGCCTTTCGTATCGGTCATGAACTGCGATCGGAACCCGATCAGTCCACGAGCGGGAATACGGAACTCGAGTCGGACTCGGCCGCTGCCGTGATTCACCATCTTGGTCATCACGCCCTTCCGTGTGCCGAGCTGCGCAATGACCACGCCCTGGAACTCCTCGGGCACGTCGATGACGAGATCCTCGACCGGCTCCATGCGCACACCGTCGATCTCCTTCGTCACGATCTCGGGGCGGGACACCTGCAGCTCGTAACCTTCGCGTCGCATCATCTCGATCAGGATCGAGAGCTGCAGCTCGCCGCGGCCGACGACCTTCATCTGCTCTGGGGTGTCCGTGTTCTCCACCCGCAGCGACACGTTGCCGAGCAGCTCGCGGGACAGCCGATCCCGGAGGTTGCGCGACGTCACGTACTGGCCGTCACGGCCCGACATCGGCGAGGTGTTGACGCCGAAAATCATCGACACTGTGGGTTCGTCCACGGCTATCGGCGGGATCGCGACGCGGTTCTCCGCGTCGGCAACCGTCTCGCCGATCGTGATGTCCTCGATGCCGGCGAGACAGACGATGTCACCGGCGGCCGCCGACGCGATGTCCACGCGCTTTAGTCCTTCGAAGGCGAACAGCTTCGTGACTTTCGTTTCCTGCTGACTCCCATCGAGCTTGAGCACCGCCACCTGATCGCCGACGTTGACGCGGCCGTTGAAGATGCGGCCGATGGCGATTCGTCCCAGGTAGTCGCTCGAATCGAGGTTCGTCACCAGCAACTGCAATGGCGCCTCGGGCTTGCCGCGCGGCGGCGGCACGTAGTCCACAATCGCGTCGAAGAGCGGGCGCAGGTCGGTGCCGGGCGTGTCGAGATCGCGCGACGCGGTTCCGGCGCGAGCGCTCGTGTACAGCACCGGGAACTCGATCTGCTCCTCGGTCGCGTCGAGATCGATGAACAGGTCGTAGACCTCGTCGAGGACCTGGCGGCTGCGCGCGTCTGGCCGATCGATCTTGTTGATGACCACGACCGGCGACAGGCCTCGCTCCAGGCCCTTGCGCAGCACGAAGCGCGTCTGCGGCAACGGCCCCTCGGACGCATCCACGAGCAGGACGATGCCGTCGACCATTGCCAGCGTGCGCTCCACTTCCCCGCCGAAGTCGGCGTGGCCGGGTGTATCGACGATGTTGATCAGCAGATCCTGGTAGTGAACGGCGGTGTTCTTCGCGAGGATCGTGATGCCGCGCTCGCGCTCGAGCACGTTGCTGTCCATCACCCGGTCGACGACCCGCTCGTTGGCGCGGAAGATGCCACTCTGGTGCAGCATCGCGTCGACCAGTGTCGTCTTGCCGTGATCGACGTGCGCGACGATGGCGACGTTGCGGAGCAGCGGGTTGGCGACGCCCGGACGGGTCTTCGAGGAGGAAGGCATCTCTCCAGTATACGAGCCTCGAAGGGCCACATGACAGTGTGCCGGTTCGTGCCGTGTGCGTCCGCGCGCTATACTGGCAACGTGCCCATCTACGAATACGACTGCCGGGAGTGCGGGAAGCGCTTCGAGGTGATCGTGCAGGGGCGGACGACGCCGGAATGCCCGGCCTGCCACGGCACGAATCTCGAGCGTGCGTTGTCGACGTTCGCCGTGAGCTCCAACGGCCGAAACGCGGCGCAATCAGGTCCCGGTCCGTGCGGGACATGTGGGGACCCGCGCGGTCCCGGTGCGTGTTCCCTGAACTAGTCACGGATCGTCACGAAACACTGGCTGCGACGACCCGCGTCGCCGACGACACAGATCTACGGTCACGGACGGCACGGATCTATGGTCGTCACGGACGACACGGACTGGGAGACGTCTTGGATCTCTTTCGGTGTTGATCCGAGTTGTCCGTGACCAGTCTCCTGTCGGTGTGGTCCGTGACCCGTGACCGCTACCGCGCGAAATTCGCGACGACCGCCACTGCTGCCCGAGTCTCGGCTGAGGGCAGACGCTGCGGCCGCGGGAGATGGACGCTCATCTCGCGGCGCGCGCGGTCGGCATCGTGCGCGCGGACGGCGTGGTAGATGTTCCGGTGAATCACAGCCGTCTCGCGCAGATCGCGGCCGCGCGGCAGGGTGCGCCGCCGATGCTCGAAGTAGAGGGACGACACCATTTCGACCAGTGACGCCAGAATCGGATTGCCCGACGCCATCGCCACGGCACGATGGAACCGGATGTCGTGCCTCAGGAACGCCTGCTGATCCTCGACCGAGGCAAACATTCCCGTCACTTCCTCCGCCATCGCCGCGATCTGCTCGCCGTTCGCACGCTCCGCGGCGAGACCGGCCACCCCCACTTCCAGAACCCGGCGCGCTTCGAACATCTGCTCCGTTGTGAATCCGTGCAAAGCGGCGAGCAGGCTCAGCGGCCGGCTGTCCAGCTGTGGTGGTCCGTCCGCGATGTAGGTGCCCGATCCATGGCGCGTCTGCACCACGCCCATGGCCGACAGCGACCGGAGGCCCGCGCGCACACTCGGACGGCTGACGCCGATGCGATGTGCGAGCTCACGCTCTGGGGGAAGTCGATCGCCGGGTTTCAATTCGGCCCGCTCGATCCGGCCGCGGACGTGGTCCACCACCAGCTCCGCCACCGCCCCATCCGACGCCCTGAAATCCCGTTCGTCACCGATCATGACCGCCTGCCTTCCTCGCTCATCTCACGCCGATTACCGGTGCGACCACCGTCACTGGTGCTCGTGCAATCACGATAGCCAGGTCGCTCGCTCGACTTTACGACGGCCTGGTAACTGGAATGTCACGGGTGAGGACCGAGCGGGAAAATTATAGCTCAGATCGTTGCTGCCAGTGCAAGAAAAGCACGCTATATAATTCACTTTGTTTTATGAAGTGCAGAATGCTGGCCGGGCGGCATGAAAATAGGACTCGTTCGCACGCGCTGACGATCAGGGAATTCCGGCTGGCTCCTGGGCTCTTTTCTGTCCCGGCCTGCTATAGGCTTTGCGTTATGAGCCATCCCCATCGCGTCGCGATCGTCGGGACGGGACACGTGGGATCCACGGCCGCCTATGCGCTTCTGTTGAGCGGTATTGCCCCGGAGATTGTGCTCGTCGATCTCGATTCGCGGCGCGCCGAGGGCGAAGCCATGGACCTCATGCACGCCGTGCCGTTTTCCGACCCGGTCCGCGTCTGGGCAGGCGGCTACGATGATGTCGAGGGCGCGGCCGTGGTGGTCCTCGCCGCAGGCGCCAACCAACGGCCTGGGGAAACGCGCCTGGAACTGCTCGGGAGGAACGCCGCCATCCTTCGCAAGATCGTGCCGCAGGTGCTGGAACGGGCGCCGGGAGCAATCCTGCTGGTGACCACCAATCCCGTCGACGTGCTGACATGGGCGACGCTTTCCGCGTCAGCGCTGCCGCCGGAACGTGTGATCGGCTCCGGTACCATCCTCGATACGGCACGTTTCCGTTCACTCCTGAGCCAGCACTTCGGCGTCGATGCGCGGAGCGTCCACGCGCACATCATCGGCGAACACGGAGACACCGAAGTCGCCGCCTGGTCGATCGCGACCATCGGCGGGATGCCGCTCGCCGACTTTCAGGCTGCGCGCGGGCGCACGCTCGATGCGGCGACGCGCGAGCGGATCGTCACCGACACGCGCCGTGCCGCTTACGAAATCATCGAGCGCAAGGGAGCGACCTACTACGCCGTCGCCGCCGGCGTCGTGCGCATCATCCGCGCAATACTGCGCGACGAATCTGGTGTCCTTACCGTCTCGAGCCTGCTCGCTGGCAGCTATGGCCTGGCCGGCGTGTGCCTCAGCCTGCCCTGCATCGTCAATCGCTCCGGGATCGCGCAACTGCTGGATCCACCGCTGGCCCCCGACGAGCTCGCTGCCCTGCATCATTCGGCGGAGATCCTGAAGTCGGCGCAGCAGTCGCTCGCGTAGCGTCTTGCTGAAACATTGTTCGAAACCGCCCGTTACGCGGATCACGCAGATTCCTGAGGCAGGCGATATTGCGACTGAGGGCGGCGGCACAAAGTGCCGCGCGGGAGCCGAAGCGCCCAATCGAAACGCCGCCCCTCTTGGATCTATCCGCGATGTCCGTGACCTGCCTTTGTCCGTGACCTGTCCTTGTCCGTGACCGGCCCTGTCCGTGACCCGCTTTGTCCGCCACCTGCTCTTCTGTCTGTGACCCTACTTGCCGCGGCGCCGTGGCTTCCCCTCGGGATCAGTCGCGACGCCGACCACGAGCGAGACGACCTCGTCGTAGCTGCGTACGCCTTCCTTCACACGATTCGCCTTGAGAAACGCGTCGTACGCGCGCCAGCTCGCGCGCTGAACGGCGGGCCGGCCCCGCTCGAGGCGCTGGCGTATGGCGGCGAAGTCTTTGAGCGGGCCCGGCGTCAGTTGTGAATCGATCTGCTGTCGCACGGTCGGAGACACTTCCCCACGAAGATGAAGATAAAGCGAGATCCACGCGCTATACCGCGCGGCGTCGTCGCCGCGCATGCAGGTCAGCCAGCCGACGTAGCCCGCCTCGCCCTCCCGCGCCCAGCCGGCGATGTGCCCCCACTCGTGCGCGACGACGTACGGGCGCTCGACGTCGAGGACGTCGGGATTGACCAGCACTTCGAGACCGAAAGGATTCACCATGCCGTCCACGGTCGCCCAACGGAAGAACGGCGAGATCAAAGGGGCCTTCGGACGTGCCGGTGTCGCCCACGTGTCCGTGCCGAGATCGCGCTGCGCTTGTGCGAAGGCCGGTGCCAGTCGGACACGAATCGCTTGCAGGCTGGCCGCAGACGGATCTCCGTGGGCAGCGTGATAGAGCCGGTTGATCTCTCGAACGCTCCGCGTCGCCAAAGCCTCGACCGCATCGGCCGTGACGCGGGCCTTCGAGAACTCGAGCTGCGCGTCGAGCGGAACACGCCGGTAGTTGAATCCCCAGAGCGCGAGGAACAGCAGGTAAACGACTGATGCGACCGCCACCAGATCGGACAGCGCAACCCCCAACATGCGCAGGCGCTCGGGGCGAGCGGCGCGGACCGCCGGGTAGAGACGCCACACTACCCACACCGCGAGAGCGGCGACGAAAACGTCGAAGACCGCAATCGGCATGAGGCTCGAGAACGACGTCAGGAACGGCTGGATCGCCGGGTACCATCCCCGCGAATAGAGGCGTTCAACGGTCGCCGAGGGAACTGTCACCAACGCAAGGGTGAGTGCCAGGATGACGAGGACTGCGGTGAGCCACCAAGCCAGCATCGGCCGCGCACCCCGCGCGCTGCCGGTTGCGGCGCGGCGGACGCCCGTCCTAGCGGCCTTGCTGTTCGAGCGCGATGGCGGTCGTGAAGCGCGGGGCAATGTCGACGGGGACATCGGCCAGCCTGTCGAGAACGCGTTGTACTTCCGGCCGGATGGTTGCTGTCGCTGCGAGCGCGGCGGCAGCCGTGTAGTCGCCGTTCGCCTGCAGCGTCATGATCTGCCGGGTGAGCGCTTCGACCGCCGCGCGCATCTTTGCCGGGTTGATGGCGAAGGTACCGTCGGCACCGACGACGAAGGCGCCCTGATCGAGCAGGAAATTCAGCTGCAGCGCGATGCCGCGGCCGTGCGCTTCGGTGATGCCGAAGCGGACCGACCGGAACGTCGAGGCCAGGAATGTCGTGTACATCGTGTCCGCGATACTCGGCGGAACCTTGCCGCCATCCGCCAGGTGCTGCAACGCCCACAATCCGGAAATGTCTGCCTTCGCCTCCTCGATCGTGCTGTACAGTTCCTTCAGCTCTTGTCGCACGGTCGTGGCGCGCCCGCCCACGGTGATGTTGTGCGGCCCGAGGCCATGCATCAACTCGTGCATCAGGATATGCGTGAAGAACGCATCGAAGTTCACGCGCGGCTGATCGACGGGCGCGAGCGCGACCTTGGCGATCGGCTGCAGGACAACTGAGAACTTTGCCTCCTGCACGTTCTTCAGCATCACGCGCTTGCTGCCCTTCTCCTTGACCACGCGCTCGTCATTGGGCAGGTTGTAGGCGGCGGTCTGGACACCGCGGTTGCCGTCGCCTGCGGTGAACACGACGTTGACGACGCGGATTGGCGCCAGCGCTCCCAGCTTCGGATTCCGCAAGGCCGGATCGATCGGAAGGTGATCCTCGATCTCCTGCAGCCCGGCACCGAACGTCTTCAGCTTCGCGGTCTCGGCGTCGTCTCGCACGGTGATGAACGACTCGAAGCCGGCCTTGAAGTTGAACCACCCGTCTTCGTAGACCTCGTACGGACCGATCGTCGGCTCGATGCTCGCGTCGAGCTCCATCCACGCGACGTCGCTGGCGTAGTAGTCGTTGGTGAGAAACGCCTCGGCCCGCGTCTCGAGATACTTCTTCAAGGTCGGCTGCGTCGTCAGCGCCGCGGCCTCACGCAGGAGGCGCGACGCCATCGACAGCTCGCCCTGATACTCCAGGCTGTAGGGCACGACGACAAAGGGCGATGATGCTCCAGGTTCCGCGCGGCGGATCGTCGTAAAAAAGCCCGTGGCTTTCTTGCGCTCGTCAGGCGACAGCGTCGCGAGCCACTGCTCGACCTGCTGTTTGGTCGCGCCGGCGGGATAGAAGTTCGCCTCGCCCGGCTTCTCCGCCGGGACGCCGGCGAGAAACGGGCGGTTGTGATCGAGGCGTGACCAGGGACCCTTGTTGATCACGAAGTAGCGAAGCCGCGATTGACCGTCCGGGCTCGCATCTTCGACGAGGCTCGTCAGCAGGGCATCATTCCCCGCCCACACCTGGCGCAGGAAAATCGCGTCCATCAACCGCGACGCGGCGACGAGCTTTGCGAGCGCCTGACGTTCGTTCGCCGGCAGCGTCGAGACATCGGTGCCGATCTCGGTTGGCGCGAAGCGCGCCGTCATCTTTTCGATCTGCGCGCGATCCGGAGGCGCCTGGCCGGCAGCAAGGAGGATGGTGGCGACTACGGTAACGAGGCCGAGAGCGAATGCGAGATCCATCAGGCTGAAGGTGAATGACGGTGTTCGGCGCGTCAGTGCACGCCGCTTCCCAGCTGCAGGCTGCCCGGCTCGGCGCCGAGCCGGCGAATAGCACGCTCCCACATTTCCGCCGGAGGCGTATGAAAGACGATGTCGAGATCGATGTCGCCGGTCAGCCACGCCGAGGCCGCGACCTCCTCATCGAGCTGGCCTGGTCCCCACCCTGCGTAGCCGGCGATCAAGCGTGCGCGAGATTGGTCGGGATCAACGATGACGTGCTGCAGCACCCGTGCCGACGTCGAAAGGTACACGCCGTCACACACCTTCACCGCGTTCTCATCGAGGCCGGGGTCGTTCAGGAGAATCCAGCTGCGCTCGGGCTCCACGGGACCGCCGATCCACACCTCGATCTCCTGCTCCGTCGCAGCGTCGGGCTCGGCCTGCGGAACAATCTTCGCGGTCGTGGTCACGGGCCGATTCAGGACGAGTCCGAAGGCGCCGTCGGTGTCGTGCTGACACAGCAGCACGACGGACCGCGCGAAGTTCGGATCGTCCAGCTGCGGCATCGACAGCAGCAGCGACGGCGCGAGCGTTGGGGCATCGGACATGTTTCTGATCATACCGCGCGCCCGGTTGGCCGCGAGCGATGTTCGTCCCCCTGCAATTGCTGACGCGCCCACACGACATGTGACGCCACGATCGGAGTCTGGATCGCCGGACGCGCCGGGTCGTCGTCGCCGTCAATCGCATCCGCTGAGAGCCATCCCACTGCATTGCCCAGGGCCACTGCGAGGTTTCGCCGCAGTTTCACGACTCCGGTCCGCTCCATCGGCGACCCCTCGAGGAGCGCCTGCAACTCGTCGTCACTCTTGCGCCAGAGGACGAGGAGGTCGGCATAGTCCAGGTCGTCGCGCGGTACCCATTCGGGCGCGTCGCTGGCCTGCGCCCGGCGGTTCCACGGGCAGACGTCCTGGCAGATGTCGCAGCCGTAGATCATGTTCCGCATGGCCGGCCGCAGCGTCTCGGGAATCTCACGCCCCTGCTCGATCGTGAGATAGGAGATGCAACGCGTCGCATCGAGCTCTCGCGGCGCCACGATCGCGCCAGTCGGACAGGCCGTGAGGCAGGCCGTGCACTCGCCGCACTGATCGAATCCTGCCGTGTCCGGTTCGAGGGGCAGGCTGGAGATGAGACAGCCGAGAAAGAGCCACGAGCCGAGCTCGTGGTCGATCAGACAGGAGTTCTTGCCGATCCACCCGATGCCCGCATACTGCGCGAAGACGCGCTCCTGGATTGGCCCGGTATCGACGTAAAGACGCGACTCGAACGGCTCTGGAGCGGCCTGGCGCATCCAGTCGAGCAATGCGTCCAGCCGCTGACGCACGATGACGTGGTAGTCGTCGCCCCAGGCATACCGCGCGACAACGGCACGCAGCGGGTCGCGCCGATCGATCGAATACGGACGATCGGTGTTGTAGACCGTGGCGGTGACGATGACGGAGCGGGCGTGGGGATCGAGCACGCTTCAGGTCGCGCCGCTTGCGCGCCGAACGCCCGAGATAGCTCATCGTGCCGGCGTATCCCCGGCGCAGCCATTCGTCGAAGAACGCAAGCTCGGGGAACGGTCCGACCGGTGCGATACCGCACCGATCGAACCCCAGTTCCAGAGCCTGCGTCTTGACGTCTGCGGAAGTCAGGTTCGCGACACCAGTTGGCGAAGCACATACGGCAGGATGCCGCCGTGCCGGTAGGCGACGAGCTCCTCGGGCGTGTCGATCCGCACCGTCGCGGTGAACGGCTTTGCCTGCCCTTTTTCGTCCGTGACAGTCACCGTCACCTCCCCGCGGGGGGACAGGGCCGATCCTGCACTGGCGAGCGAATACGTTTCGCGGCCCGTCAGCCCCAGAGACGACGCGGACTCGCCCGAGGCGAATTGAAGCGGCAATACGCCCATGTTCACGAGGTTGCTGCGATGGATCCGCTCGTAGCTCTCGGCGATGACGGCCTTGACCCCGAGTAACATCGTGCCTTTCGCCGCCCAGTCGCGCGAAGAGCCTGATCCGTACTCCTTCCCCGCGATGACCAGCAGCGGTACGCCGGCCGCCTGGTACTTCATCGCCGCGTCGTAAATGGGCATCACCTCTTCGCCGTGCCGAGCCGGAGTCCCGGCCGCGCCCAGGTAGCTCGTGACGCCGCCTTCGGTGCCTGGGGCGAGCTGGTTCTTCAAACGCACATTGGCGAATGTGCCGCGCATCATCACTTCATGATTGCCACGACGCGCGCCGTAGGAGTTGAAATCCTTCGGCTGCACGCCGTGCTCGATCAGATACCGCCCCGCCGGGCTGTCGGCTTTAATCGATCCGGCCGGCGAGATGTGATCGGTGGTGATGCTGTCGCCGAGCAGTGCCAGGACACGTGCGTTCGTGATGTCTGCAAGCGGCCTCGGCTCGCGCGTGATGTTCTCGAGGAACGGCGGGCGCCGAATATACGTCGAGTCTTCCCACGCGAAGCGATCGCCGGTGGGCACTGGCAGCGCCTTCCAGCGATCGTCGCCTTCGAAGACGCTCGAGTACTGCTGCCGGAACATCTCGGAACTCACGGCCGCGAGGACCGACTGCTGCACCTCGCGTTCCGTCGGCCAGATGTCGCGCAGATAGACCGGATTCCCATCTGTCCCGGTCCCGAGCGGATCCTTGGTCACGTCCACGTTCATCGACCCCGCCAGGGCGTAGGCGACGACGAGAGGGGGCGACGCGAGATAGTTGGCGCGGACGTCCTGCTGAATGCGCCCCTCGAAGTTGCGGTTACCGCTCAACACCGATGCGACGACGAGCCCGCGCTCGCGCACCTCGGCGCCGATCTCTTCAGGCAGCGGGCCGCTGTTGCCGATGCACGTGGTGCAACCGTAGCCGACGAGATTGAATCCCAGCTGATCGAGATAGGGCTGCAGCCCGGATTTTGCCAGGTACTCGGTCACGACCTTCGATCCTGGCGCAAGGCTGGTTTTGACCCACGGCTTTCGCGTCAGTCCACGCTCGATCGCCTTCTTCGCGACCAGACCTGCGCCGATCATGACGCTGGGATTTGACGTGTTGGTGCAGCTCGTGATCGCGGCGATGACGACCGATCCGTGCTCGAGTTGCGTTTCGGTGGCGACCGCGGTCCCACCGCCGGCTGACGCGACCTTCTTGACGCCCTTCTGGAGATCGGTGAGCGCCGACGCGAATGACGCCTTGGCCTTGGCGAGCGGCACGCGATCCTGCGGCCGCCGCGGTCCCGCGAGGCTCGGCTCCACGATAGACAGGTCGAGCTCGAGCGTCTGATCGTACTTGGCGTCGGGCGTCGAATCGAGCCGGAACAGCCCCTGCGCCTTCGCGTAGCTTTCGACCAGCGCGACTTGGGAGGCCTCGCGTCCGGTCAGGCGCAGGTATTCGAGCGTCATGTCGTCGATCGGGAAGATGGCGACCGTGGCGCCGTACTCGGGGCACATGTTGCCCAGCGTCACGCGGTCGGCGATCGTGAGGTGCGCGAGTCCAGGCCCATAGAACTCGACGAACGTCCCGACTACGCCTTTCTTGCGGAGCGCCTCGGTAATCGTCAGCACGAGGTCGGTCGCGGTGGCGCCTTCAGGGAGCTGCCCGGTCAGCCGATAGCCGACGACCGGCGGAAGCAGCATCGAGCTCGGCTGGCCGAGCATCGCCGCTTCCGCCTCGATACCACCGACGCCCCAGCCCACGACACCCAGACCGTTCACCATCGTCGTGTGCGAATCGGTGCCGAAGAGCGTGTCCGGGTACGCGAGGCTCCTGCCGTTTCTCGATTCGCGGCACACGACACGCGCGAGATACTCGATGTTGACCTGATGGACGATGCCGGTTTCGGGGGGGACCACCCGGAAGTTGCGGAAGGCCGTCTGTCCCCAGCGCAGAAAGACGTAGCGCTCCCGGTTGCGGTAGTACTCGAGGTCGGCATTGAGCGCGAAAGCGTCTGCCGAGCCGAAGTGATCGACCTGCACCGAGTGATCGATGACGAGCTCCACGGGCTGCAGGGGATTGACCTTTTCGGGATTCCCGCCGAGCGCGATCATGCCGTCGCGCATCGCGGCCAGATCGACGACGCAGGGGACGCCGGTGAAGTCCTGCAGCAGGACGCGGGCCGGCATGAAGGAGATTTCTTTTTGCCGCCAGGGTGCGGCCGACCATCCGGCGAGCGTGCTGATGTCGTCGGCCTTCACGAACGCGTTGTCTTCGCGGCGCAGCAGGTTCTCGAGCAGGATTTTCAGCGAGTACGGCAACCTCGCGACGTCCGGGAACTGCGCTTCGAGGGCGGGCAGGCTGTAGTACTCGAGGGTGTCTCCGTCGAGCGTGAAGGTCGAGAGCGTGTTGAATGTATTTGGCATCTCAGTCGCGCCTCGAAAATAACGGCGAGCTATCGATCATATCGCGTCTCGGGCACACGGCGCGACCGCAGCTGCCGCGCATACTGAGCCGCTCTCAGGTCGCGGCGTCGCGCATGCGGTCATGTATGGAGGGCGGATCTTCAGGTCCGCCGAGACGCCGGGGTATGCTCCCAGCATGCCTGCCGAGGAGCAACACGCGTCGTTGTTCGTGCTGCGGCTCGCTCACGCGCTGCACGCCTCCGGATACGCCGCGCACAGCCTCGAAGACGTCCTCAAGCACATTTGCGAGCGGCTGGGTCTGATCGGGCAGTTTTTCACCACGCCGACGGCGATCATTGCCTCCTTCGGCACGCTCGACGCACAGCGGACGCACCTGATCCGCGTGCAGCCAGGGGAACTGAACCTTGGACGCCTGTCGGCGCTGGACGCGGTCGCGAAGCGCGTGTCGGCGGGCGAGCTGACGCCACAAGAGGGCTCCGCGCGGATCGAGCAGATTCTCGGCAAGCGCCCGACGTATCCGTGGTGGCTGCGCGTCCTCGGCTATGCGATCGTCTCGGCCACAGGCGCGCGGTTCCTTGGCGGCGGGCTGCACGATGTCATCCTGGGCGGCGCCGTGGGCCTGGTGATCGGTCTGCTGGCGCTCGCCTTCAAGCGGCTCACGATTACGTCGCACGTGCTCGAGCTGACCGCGGCATTCGTGGGCTCCGCTCTCGTCTCGATAGCGGCGGCGCAAGGGTTCCGCGTGTCGGTCCCGACGACGACGCTGGCGGGGATCATCACGCTGCTGCCAGGTCTGACGACGACCGTCGGCATGACGGAACTGGCGAGCCGGCACCTCTCATCGGGGACGGCGCGGCTCGCGGCGGCGTTCATCGTGTTCGCCGCCATGGCGCTTGGCGTGGCGCTCGGTACGACCGTGGTCTCGGCGGCCTACGGCATTTCGATCCGATCGGCAGCGGCGGGTCATCTGCCGCCGTGGACACACTTTGCAGCGCTCGTCGTCGCGCCGATCGGGTTTTCGCTGCTGCTCCGCGCGCGCCCGCGCGACATCCCCCTGGTCGCCGCGGCGAGTTGGCTGGGTTACGTCGGTTTCGCGTTCGGCGCCGATCGACTCGGACAGGTGCTCGGCGCGTCGATTGGCGCGCTGACGGTGGGGCTGGCGAGCAATCTCTACGAGCGCCTGAAACTGGGCCCGGCCTCCGTGCCGCTCGTGCCGGGCGTGCTGCTGCTGGTCCCCGGCAGCATCGGCTATCGCAGCCTGACGATGCTGCTCAGTCAGGACGTGGAGGTCGGCTTGTCTGCAGCAATGACCGCGGCGTTGACTGCCTTCGCCCTGGCCGGCGGCCTGATCGTCGCCAACGTCCTCGTCCCCCCCACGAAATGAGCATGCGAGTGGGGACTGTCCCCAATTAGGCGAATGTGGGGGACTGTCCCCCACCCAAGCGCTTGTGTTGCCGAGAAAGTGCACCGCAACGCCTTGAGTGGGGGACAGTCCCCAGTTTCGGCGGACCGGGGACAGTCCCCGTCTTAGCGGATGAAGCGGGAGCCGAGGGTGTTCGCGCCTTCGAAGTCGCTGCTGCACAGCCACCAGCGATTCGATTCGTAGACGGCCGCGACGTGATCGACGCCTTTCGCGACGCCGGTGCTGTCGTCGTTCTTCTTCTTCGACACCCACTCAACGCGCGAGTCCGAGCACGCGTCGGCCGGGCGGTTGCGATACGAACAGCGCCCGTCGAAGTCGATGCGGACGGTCGGCGATCCGATTTCGTATGACGTGATGATGAACTCGGCCCGATTGTCCTCGACGTCCTGCTTCTCTTCAGCGGTCCCTGAACAGCTCGGCGTGAAGTCCTTCATCACCGTCCCGACCGACACGTCAGACTTCGAGAAGTTGGTCAGGAACTCCGTCGCCATGTCGCCGACTTCCCTGACCGAGTCGTGCACGCTGACGGTGACCGACTTGGTGACGCGATTCTCCGCCGTCACGGGCAATCCGCTATCGTTCGTCGTCTGATACTTTTCCACGACGACGAGCGTCAACGTCGCCTTCGCCGGCGTCGATCCGCCCGTCGGCGCGCGCCACTTGACCTGAGGTCCCGTGCCGCTGAACGTGCCGAGATCGGCGCTCCACTCAAACGTCAGCGAGTCGGGCGACGACTCTGCATCGGTGACCGTCGCAGTGACCGAGATCTCTTCTCCAAGATCCGCGAACTGTGCCGGCTCGTCCTCGCGGCTGCCCTGCGCCTTGAGGGATGTAATCGTCGGCGATTCGTTCGGGTTCTTCGACGGGGCGATATAGGTAAAGGCGCCGGCGAGCGAGGCCCGCTTCGTCCCGAGCGTCACCACGACGTCAACGGCGCCAGATGCATGCTCACCCGTCATCGCGGTCAGTTGGGTGGGCGAGAGGACTTGTGTCCCGGTGGCTGCGACCCCGCCGAACGTGACGAGGACGCCGGCGCCGAAGTTCGTGCCGGTCAGCGTGACCTTGGTGCCGCCGAGGGTTGACCCGCTGTTGGGCGCGACAGCGGTCACCGACGGTGTGGGATCGGAGGGACTCGGACCCGCAGGATTACCGCCGCCGCACGACTGGAGGATGGCCAGCCCCAGGATAGGCGCGATCGCTACGAGCCACGAGCGGGTGCGCCGTCGTCCCGGCAGGGGAGCCATCAACTCATCATTGTGCCGTGATGCTGAGGGTTTCAGCAACATCGGAGGCCCTTGGCGGGATGAGACGAGCGGGACCAACAGTATCAACTGAGCCCATGAATCTGGTATCCTGATACCAGGTCTCAGTCTCTATGCTTGCAGTCGAACGCGTCGCCAATGTCCTGGGCGGTAGAGCCGTTCTGAAACGGCCCGTCCGCACCTGGAGCGATCTCGAACAGATGGTGCGCGACGGCCTCCCGAAACGCTCGCTGCAACTGGTGGCGAGACGCGCGGTCGCCGACGGCGAGCCCGTCTCATCCCTCGTCTATCGCGTCGTGCCGGTCGCGACCTTCAAGCGCCGCGTCCGCCTCAGTCCCGAGGAGAGTGCGCGGACCGAGCGGCTCGCCCGTGTCGTGGCGTTGTCCGAATCGATCTGGAACGACGAGGACGAGTCGCGAGCGTTCCTGAACCGCACGCATCCACTGCTCGACGATCGGCCGCCGATCGAGGTGGCCTCGACGGAGCTCGGGGCGCGACGGGTCGAGCAACTGCTGCACAGTGTCGAGCAAGGCCTCCCCCTCTGAGCGGCTGACCGCCTTCCGCATCGGCTCGCTACGGTATCCGCTTCTCGACGGCGGCGGCGCGGCAGCGAGCGATGATGCACGCTGGAACTCGCGCGGGCGGCGGATCATCTACGCGGCGGAGCACTATGCAACCGCGCTGATCGAGAAAATGGCGCAGATGAACACGACTCGATTGCCCGCAACGCTGGTGTACGCGCGACTCGATCTGCCGTTGAGCGCCGTCGAGCGCGTCGAGCCGGCGGCGGTACCGGGCTGGGATGCCGACGATAAGGGGGCGAGTCAAGGGTTCGGCGATCAGTGGTACGACGAGCGGCGATCGCTGGCGCTCCTGGTCCCGTCGCTCGCCGCTCCAGGGCTCGAGTGGAATGTCTTGATCAATCAGCAGCATTCCGACTTCGCGAAAGTCGCCGCGTCGAAGCCGCGTCCGATCGTCTGTCACCCGAAGTTGATCGTGTAGGTGGCGCGGTTCGCGTGGCCGTTCTGTCGGCACGTCTGTTTCAGAGCGCGATGCCGGCCGCGTGCGCGGAGGCCCAGGCCCACTGAAAATTGTAGCCACCCAGGTGGCCGGTGACGTCCACGGCTTCGCCGATGAAGAACAACCCGCGCACGGCGCGCGCCGCCATCGTCGTCGAGGACAATTCGCGCGTGTCGACACCGCCGGCCGTGACTTCCGCCTTTTCGAATCCCTCGGTGCCGGCGGGGACGATCGTCCAACCGTGGAGTCCTGATTCGAGGGTGCGGATCGCATCATTGCCCGTCGACGCGATCACCGACGGTTCGGCCATCGTCTCGAACCAGCGATCCGCGAATCGGTTCGGCAAGTGCGTGGCGACAGCCGTCTTCGTCGATGCGGTATCGCCCGCCGCTCGGCGTCTGCCGATCTCTTCGCCAAGCGTCAGATGTGGCAAAAGATCAATCGTCAGGCCGGCACCGGGCGACCAGTACGACGATGCCTGCAATATTGCCGGGCCGCTGAGTCCACGATGTGTGAATAACAGCCGCTCTTCAAACGTCGGCACAACTCTCGTGCCATTGGGGACTGTCCCCGAAATGGCGCCCGAAGTGTCGGTAACGGAAACGGCGCAGTTGATGGCAATTCCTGCCAGATCGCGCCAGCGGCGACGATCGCCGGCGTCGAACAGCAGCGGCACCAGGGCAGGACGCGGCGCGAGGACGTTGACGCCAAACTGCCGCGCGACGCGATAGCCGAGATCGGTCGCGCCGATCTTCGGAATCGACAGGCCGCCAGTCGCGACGACGACCGCGGGCGCCTCGAAATCACCGCGCGACGTCTCGACGACGAACCCGTCGCGGACGACGGATACGTCACATCCGGTGAGGAGCTCGACGCTGGCCGCGCGGCATTCCTCGATCAGGAGATCGACGATCTGACGAGACGACCCGTCGCAGAACAGTTGCCCCAGCGTCTTCTCGTGATAGGCGATCCCATATCGCTCCACGAGCGCGATGAAATCCGACGGCTGATATCTGGCGAGGGCCGACCTCGCGAATGGGGGATTGTTCGAGAGGAAATGTTCCGGCCGGCAGTGGAGATTGGTGAAGTTACAGCGCCCGCCCCCGGAGATCACGATCTTCCTGCCCGGCTCGCGGTTGCGCTCGAGCACGACGATCCTGCGGCCACGCCGTCCGGCAACGGCCGCGCAGAACAGGCCGGCCGCTCCCCCGCCAAGAATGATGGCGTCGTATCTCACGAGCGACAGGGCGTCCGGAGGCGGTCAGCTGGCGACGGTCTGGGTCAGCCCCATCTTCGGCAGCAGTTCGTCCAGGACGCGAATCATCTCGCTGATTTTCCGGGGCACGCGATTGGCCTTCAGGTAGACCCAGCCGGTTTCGCGCACGAGCGGGTGCCCCTGAATGCGATGCGCCACGAGGACGCCCGACTTCACCTCTCGCTCGATCGCGTTGTTCGAGATCAGCGTCGATCCAATACCGCTGGCGACCATCGCCTTGATGATCTCGACGTTTTCGGTCTCCATCACCATCTTCGGCTGTACCTGCTCTCGGACGAAGAACTCGTCGATGACGCGGCGTGTGTTCGAGCCGGACTCGTAAAGGATGAACGGCAGCTTGTCGAGATCCTGCGCGTCGACGCGCTTCTTCTGCGCCATCGGATGGCTCGGATAGGTCACGAACTGCAATTCCTCGCGCATCACCGCTCGCGTCACCAGATCGGGCTCGCTGACGGGGAGCGTCAACAACCCGAGATCGACCGTCCCCGCACGAAGACGTCGCACCAGCCGATCGGCAGGTCCGGTCATCACCTTCACGTCGACATCCGGATGGAGGCGCTGGAACTCCTTCAGCAGCGTCGGGAACACGTAGATCGAGACCGTCATGCCGCCGACGAGCCGAATCGTGCCGGTCAGCTTCTGCTGCGTTTCGCTCAGACGATCGGTCGTCTCACGAATGTCATCGAACACCCGCAGGGACAACTGCAACAGGGCTTCTCCCGCGGGCGTGATTTTGACCTTCCGCTTGATTCGCCAGAACAGCGGTTCGTTCAACTCCGCTTCGAGCAGCAGGATCTGCCGGCTGATGGCGGACTGCGACACGTGCAACCGGCGGCCGGCGCCCGTGAACGACCCGGTCTCGGCGACGGCCTTGAGGATCTCGAGCTGTCGAAGGTCCATGTTCAGGCGCTCACTTCCGAAGCGGCTGCGGGGTGACGGGGAGCCGACCGGAAGAATTCTGCATGAAGTTGGGCCATCGCGCGCGGCAAATCGTCCTCGTCGATCACCAGTGTCACATTGCGGCGGGCATCGGCCTGAGACACCAGGCGCAGCGGGATCCCTTCCAGCGCCCGGACGACCCGGGTGAATGCGCCCGGATCCGTGCCATAGCCTTCGCCAACAACGGCCACGAGCGCCAACTCGTTGGCGACGCTCACGTCGGCAAAGACCGAGAGCCCGGCGACGATTCCCTCGAGGTGGCTGGCATCGTCAATCGTCACCGACACGCTGACTTCCGACGTGGAAACGACGTCGACCGATGTGCGGAAGCGCTCGAAGATCTCGAAGATGCGACGCATGTACCCGTGCGCCATCAGCATCCCGGTGGACGTGATCGTGACGACTGTAATTCCCTTCTTGCACGCCAGCGCCGTTACCGGCGGCGGGTCGGCGGCGCCGGTGTTGGCGATGATCGTCCCGCTCGCCGACGGTTTGAACGTGTTGAGGATCCGAACCGGGATATTGCGTGCGGCGGCAGGTTGGATGGTCTTGGGATGGAGGACCTTCGCACCGAAGTACGCCAGCTCCGCCGCCTCTGCGAACGACAGCGCCGGGACCAGCAGCGGATGATCGACGACGCGCGGGTCCGCGGACAGCATGCCGTCCACGTCGGTCCAGATCTGGATCTCGATCGCCTCGAGGGCGGCCCCGAAAATAGCCGCTGAGTAATCCGACCCGCCGCGCCCGAGCGTTGTCGCAACGCCCGAGCGGGTCGCGCCGACGAAACCGCCGGTGACCACCACCTTGCCTTGTGAGAAGTGGGGCCGAAGGCGTTCCCGGACGTGGGCGTCGGTCGTCTCCATCTGAGGGATCGCGGCGGTAAAGTGTTCGTCGGTCACGATCAGCTCACGCGGGTCGACCGTCACCGCATCGAGTCCCGCGCGTTGGAACGCGGCAGAGACGATGCGCGAACTGACGATCTCGCCCATCGCCGCGATGGCGTCGAGCGACCGCGGCGAGGCATCGTGGAGCACGCCAATCGCGTCGACCATCGAGGCCAGGTGATCGAACTGTTCGTCGACGAACCGCTGAATCTCGCCACCGACCGCGTTCGGCGCGACGGCAGCGAGCACGCGCTGGTGCCGCTCTCGCAGCGCGGCGACCTGCGTGGCGGCCTCCGCGCCTCGTCCGCGTCGAGCGACGGCCGCCGATTCGAGCAGCAGGTCGGTGACGCCGCCAAGCGCCGAGACGACGACCAGCGGACCGCCGGTGCGGCCCGCGCTGCGCGCCTCGGCGGCAACGATCGCCGTCACACGCGCGATCGCGTGTTCGTCAGCGACCGACGTCCCGCCGAATTTCAGGACGCGCATCGGATCATCCTCGCAGCGCCGGCGCGGCGAGGACGCCCTCGGCGACGAGCAGTTCGGCATTCAGCACAGCGGCGCCGGCAGCGCCTCGCACGGTGTTGTGGCCGAGCACGAAGAACTTGTAGCCGAGGATCGGACAGGCACGGAGCCGGCCGACCGTCACCGTCATGCCGCCATCCCGATCAACGTCCAGCCGTGGCTGGGGACGGTTTTCTTCGGTCAGGTAGACGATGGGATTGGCTGGCGCTGAGGGGAGCCGATGACGCTGCGGCGTTCCGGAAAAACTGACGAGCGCATGACGAACGTCCTCGAGGGACGGCGACGACTCCAACGTCACCGAGACCGATTCCGTATGTCCATTCACAACCGGCACCCGTGTCGTCGACGCGCTCAGGATGACGGGGTGCGGCACGACCTGGCCGTTGTCGATGCTGCCGAGAATCTTGCGAGGCTCGCTCTCGATCTTGGCTTCCTCGCCCGAGATGAACGGCACGACATTGCCGACCGCGTCGAGCGAGGCGACACCGGGATACCCGGCGCCAGACAGCGCCTGCAGCGTGGTCACGAGCGCCGACTTCAGCCCGTACTGCCGGAGCGGTGCGAGCGCCATGGCGAGAAATACCGTCGAGCAATTCGGATTCGTCACGAGCGCGCCCGACCAGCCCCGCGCGCGCCGCTGCGCGTCGATGAGCGCGATGTGATCGCTGTTGATCTCCGGCACGAGCAGCGGAACGTCCGGCGCCATCCGATGATTACGGGAATTGCTGACGACGATGTGGCCGGCCTTGGCGAACGCCTCTTCTATCTCGCCGGCGACCGAGGCGTCCATGGCAGAGAACACGAGCTCGGGTGCGCCGTTCCCCGGCCGCGCTTCCTGGACGACCATGCTCGCGATCTCAGGTGGAATGGACGCCGGCAGCCGCCACGGTGCGGCATCTTTGTAGAGTTGTCCGGCCGATCGTTCGCTGGCGCCAAGCCAGGTCAGTCGGAACCAGGGATGGCTGGCGAGCTGCGCGATGAACTGCTGGCCCACCATGCCGGTGGCACCGAGGACGCCGACGTCAATCCGTTGAGACATTGCCCGTGTGCTCCTTGCTCGCGACCCCGCATTCCGTTTGACACCGCCGGGGCAAAAAAAAACCGCCGACCGGCTGGTGCCGCGTCGGCGGGTGTCGTTTGCTCGTTGTACTGATGGGTCTACTGCGCGTCGAGCCCGGATACACCACCGTCGCGGCGGCCATGCTTTCGCATGGTGGTGCTGGTAATGGCGATGGTGGTGGCAATGCGCGACATTGGCGCCAAGTATAGGAGGTCGAACCACGACCGTCAAATGTCATTTCGAGATGTTATGAAATCGTAAACAGCATAATCTTGACGACTGGTCGCACGCCAGTGGACGATAGCGGTTTCCTCGATGGCCACTGGCGAAACACGCGTCGCACTGCTCGGTTTTGGCACGGTCGGGCGTGCGGTCACCAAAATTCTGACGGAGCACGCCCCGCCCGGCGTCCGCCTGACGCACATCTTCAACCGCGATGTGGCCCGCAAGAAAGCCGCCTGGGTATCGTCTGACGTCTGTTGGACGGACAACATCGACGACATTTTCGCTTCCGACGCCAACGTCATCGTCGAACTGATCGGCGGGCGCACCCCTGCTGGCCTGTGGGTGCGGCGTGCGCTCGAGAACGGCCGCTCGGTCGTCACCGCCAACAAGCAGCTGATTGCGCATGAAGGCCCCGCGCTCGCGCAGCTCGCCCGCGAGCGCCGGCAGCAGCTGCGATTCGAAGCGGCCGTCGCCGGCGGCATCCCGGTGATCGGAGCGCTGCGCGAAGGGATCGCCGGCGACCGCGTCAACCGCATCACGGGCATCCTCAACGGCACCTGCAACTTCATTCTCACCAGCATGGAGAACGAAGGCGCGGCATTCGCCGATGCGCTCGCGCGCGCGCAGGAACTGGGATACGCGGAAGCCGATCCCACCGACGACGTGCAGGGATACGACGCGCGCGCAAAGCTGGCGATCTTGTGCGGCGTCGCATTTCGCGTCCCGGTCGCGCCCGAGACGATCTCGTGCCGTCCGATCACGCTCGTCGACGCGATCGACTTCCGCTATGCCGGAGAGCTTGGCGGCACCATTCGCCAGATCTCGCAAGCGGCCGTCGACGAGACATCATCCGATCGTCTCGTCGCTTCGGTGCGGCCGTCAGTGGTGCCGAAGAACTCGCCGCTGGCCCGTGTGGACGGTAGCCAGAACATCATCGTGGCGCGAGGCCATTACGGAGGGGACACGGTGTATTCCGGGTCCGGCGCCGGCGGGGGTCCCACATCGGTGGCCATCGTCTCGGACCTGATGGCACTCGCGGCCGATCGTGGCCAGCCGCGCGCTGATGCGCCGGCGAACGGCGCAGTCCGCGTCGATCCCGAGTTCGTCACCGCACACTACCTGCGATTCATCGTTCGCGATAGTCCGGGAATCCTCGCGCGCATCGCGCAATCGCTGGCGGCACAGGGCATCAACATCGATGCCGTCCTTCAGCTGCCCGCGGGCACGAAGGACGCGCTGCCCTTCGTGGTCACCATCGAACCGTGTGCCCCGGCCACGCTGGCGCGCGCGATGGAGGAGATCGGCGCGCTTGATTTCCACGTGTGCCCGCCTGTCGATCTGCCGCTGATGTCGGATGGTGCCCGCCGGTGACGGGACCTCCAACAAAGCGCGCGGTGGACGCGGACGAGGTCAAGGCGCGCGTCGAAGGGCTCTGCCTCGAGGTCCCGGGCTCTATTTCGAATCTCGGGCCAGGTTTTGATGCGCTTGCAGTGGCGGTGCAGCTATACCTCCGGGTAACGGTGCGCCGCGTGGACGTCACCACGCCGGGCCGCATCACCGTGTCGCCAACCCACGCTGGCGACGACTACATCGTGCGCAGCATCGAGACCCTCGCGTCGCGGGAAGGTGTCGAGCTGCCGGGATTGGACCTCGAGGTCGAGAGCGATATTCCGGTGCAGGGCGGGCTGGGAAGCAGCGGCGCCGCGATCGTGGCCGGACTCGTGCTGTACGATCACATGACCGGCGATGCTGGACGCGATCTTCTGGCCGAGGCGACACGCTTCGAGGGGCATCCCGACAACGTGGCCGCTGCACTCCTCGGCGGTCTGACGGCCGCATGCGTGAGTGCCAGCGGAGACGTCGTCGGCCTGTCTTCCGCATGGCCGGAAGAGGTGCGCTTCGTGACCGCCACGCCAGAGGTTCGCGTCAAAACCGCCGAGGCACGACTCGTGGTGCCAACCGAGTTCTCGCGTGCCGATGCCGTCTTCAATCTGCAGCGCGTCGCGTTGCTCCTGCAGGCGGTGCACACGCGCCGGCTCGACGCGATCGCCGAGGCGCTGGCGGATCGGTGGCATCAGCCGTATCGCGCGCCGCTTGTGCCGGGGCTAGAAGAGCTGCTGGCGCTGAGGCACCCGAATCTGCTGGGCGTGTGCCTCAGCGGATCGGGGCCGACCGTTGCGGCCCTCTGCAGGGGCGAAACCGCCGGTGTCGAAGCCGCAGTCGGGGAGACCTACACGCGGCTGGGCCTGGCGTGCCGGGTCAGAACGCTGGCGGCGCATAATGGACCGCTGCGAGCAATCGAACGATCATGAGTCATTTCACCGGTTTGCGATGCAGGATGTGCGGGACGAGCTTCCCCGCTGAAGCGTTGTTCGTTTGCGATCAGTGTCTGGGCCCTCTTGAAGTCACCTACGACTACGACGCGATCAGGAAGTCGGTGTCGCGCGACGACGTCAGCGCGCGGCCGGAGAATCTCTGGCGGTATCGGGAACTGCTGCCGGTCACGTCGCCAAAGACGGGGTTTTATTCGGGCTTCACGCCGCTGGTGAAAGCCGACCGCCTGGCATCGCGCCTGGGTCTCGACGAGCTGTACGTGAAAGACGATTCGGTGAACCACCCGACGTTCTCCTACAAAGATCGGGTGGTCTCCGTGGCGGCGACTCGGGCAATCGAGCTTGGCTTCGACGTGTTCGCCTGCGCGTCCACGGGCAACCTCGCCAACAGCGTCGCGGCTCATGCGGCGCGCCTCGGGCTCACCTGCTACGTCTTCATCCCCGACAATCTTGAAGCCGCGAAGGTGATGGGCTCGGCAATCTACAAGCCGCACGTGGTGGCCATCAAGGGCAACTACGACGACATCAACCGGCTGTGCACGCAGATCGCCGATCGTCACGGGTGGGGCTTCGCGAACATCAACCTGCGCACGTACTACGCCGAGGGCGCCAAGACCTACGGCTTCGAGATCGTCGAGCAGCTCGGATGGCGCTTCCCGGCCAATGTTGTCTGCCCCGTGGCCGGCGGTACGCTCTTACCCCGGATCGTGCGCGCGTTCGACGAGCTGAAGACGCTCGGCTGGGTCGACGGCGAGATTCCGCGTATGCACGCCGTACAAGCCGCCGGTTCTGCGCCGGTTGTCCGTGCATTCCACGCGGGCGCGGAATTCCCTGAGCCGGTCAAACCGAACACGATCGCGAAATCGATTGCGATCGGCAATCCTGCCGACGGCTACCATGTTCTGCAGGCGCTGCGCGAGACGAAGGGCTCGGCGACGATGGTGACCGACGACGAGATCCTGCAGGCGATTCAGCTGCTTGCGGAGACCGAGGGAATCTTTACCGAGCCGGCCGGTGGAGCGACCCTGGCCGGTGCGATCCGCCTTGCGCGCGATGGCACGATCGATCCAGGCCAGCCGACCGTCATCTGTAACACCGGCAACGGCTACAAGACCTCGGACGTTCTGGAGGGGCGCACCGAGCGGCCGGCGATTCTCGGCAAGGGGCTGTCAGAGTTCGAGGACTACCTGGCGGGCCACGTGAAGGCCTGACGGCTCAAAACCGCACGACCAGACCGCCGGCGATTTCCCATGTCGATCGGCGGATCTTCTCGCGTTCGAGCTCCACCCCGCCCGATCGCAGGTAATACCGGCCGTCCGCGCGTACGCCAAGACCGCGGACGAAACCACTCGGGCGGGACGAAAAGAGTACTTCACGCCTCCCCCCGCATGAAACACCGAACCTGTATCCACGAGGATCGAGTCGCCATCCAGCTGCCGCAAGTACCCACCGCCGCCGAAGATGAAGGGGATCCCGCGGCCATGCGCAAACGTCAGCCCGCGCAGATGGAGAACGGCGGCGCCTTCGACGAAATATGTGGAGAGATCCTCGGTCACCGTCGTGTTGGGAATCCCTTCGGCGTCGGACGTGATCGCCGTTTCCGCGGTCTGACGCGTCCAGGTGACAACGCCTTCGAGCCCGAAAGTACGCGTCACGTTAAAGGTCAGTCTCGCGTCTAGACCGGCGCCGGGTTTGATCTTGCTGGACGTCGCGAACAGGATGAAATCAGGGTTGCCTGGATCGTTCGCGGTCAAGGTCGCATTCCGGTTGCCGAAGTCGACGCCCCCGAGCATCAGCCCGCTCGCCGAGAGCTCGAGCGATCGCGGCCGCGGCGCAGCGTCCTGCGCGTAGCCCGCGGTTGCGCTGCCGAGGAGCATAAGAAGTGTAGAGATCGCCGCCGCGCGCCTCATTTGCGCGACACCGCCAGGTTGATCATCGAGCTCCCGGCCCCGGCACTGATCGTCACCAACGTGTCGTAGAAGGCCGGCCGAAAGTCGGCGTCGACGGGAGTCGTGCCATCGAAGAACCCGCTCACGTCACCGTCGTCCAGCGGCTCCACTCGAACCACATAGGTGCCAGGCGCCAGGCCGGCGACGACGAAGGCGCCGGCGGAATCGAGAGTAAAGCCGGCGACGAGATCGCCGGTGGCAACGTTGAAGGCGATGACATGAGCGCCAAACACGCCCTGGCCGTTCTTCGTGACGTGTCCCTGTAGCGAACCCGTGTCGTTGCGGAAGGTCGTGGCGGGATAGATGTCCGACAGGCCGGCGACGTCGTCGGGGCGTAGCGTCCGTCCGCTGATGTCGCCAGCAGAGAACGCTATCGGGAACATGACGGCGCCGGCCGCGATCAGACGCCGATTCCCGCCCGACATTTCGGTCTCGCCCAGCGCCGAGTGACCGAGACCAACGACGTGTCCGCCCTCATGGGTGGCGATCGATTGGACGTCGAACCGGTTGGGCGTGCCACCAGGTGCCGTCGACCAGGGGAACGAGGCGTTGAAGAAAACGTCGGACTCGAGAATCTCCCCGGTCGTCGTGTCGACGAGAAATTCCGTGGCCGCCAGGGTCCGATCGAGATCGGCTCGAGCGCGGAAACCCATCGTGCTCATCCCGTCGTCGTCCAGCGGAGAGGCACTCGTGAATCCGGCGAACTCGAATCGGACCGCGGCACTGGACACGGCCTGCCAGGCCGAAAGGCCTTGCGAGACCGCTGCTCGAAACTCGTCGGCGCTGACGCCCGGAACTTCGTCGTCGTTGATGAAGTAGCGGATCGGCTGCGTCCCCCACCGGGCAGTTTCGGTGCGGCCGTTGATGACCGTGCCCAGCTTCAGATACGCGCGCGCCGGCACGATCGCGGCGCACGCGAGGGCCAGCGTGAGCAGCAGCCGGGCGGGCAGCGCCGGCAACGTCATCGACCCGCCTGCTGCGCAAGAACCGAGCGCACCGTGCTGACGAATTGGTCGAGCGGCATTGGCCGTCGAGTCGAATCGCCGCGGACAATCCGCGTCGGCGCCGCTTGTGCGCTCGCGAGGATCTCGGGAACGACAAGCCGCTCCCCACGCACGCGGTCGGTCATGATGCGGAAGACGCCCTGCCCTAGACCGAGAACATGGGCCGTGCGGGCTGCATCCGCTGTAAGGAACAGGACGATCTCCTCACCTTCTGTAAATGCCGGAGCGCCGGGCATCACGCTGCGATAGCGTCCCATCTGCCCGCCCGGGACGTTCAACGTGACGGTCCGGCCGAGATCGCCCTTCAAATACTGAACTACTTCCAGTGTGAGCGCCGTCTCGATGCCGCGACGTCCTTCACGCCATCGCGGTTCGACGGCGACGACTCGGCCGACGGCAATCGCGTGAGCCTGTCCGACGAGCGTCGGGAAGTCCACGGATACGTAGGTCATCGCCGACAGCGTCCTGAATCCGCCGCCAGTCATCAGGAGCCCAGCCATCAGCATTGCTGCTGTTCGTTGCCTCACGAAACGCCTCCAGAGGTATCAGCCGCGAGCGACTGCGAGCACGGCCGCGGCGGCGCGGCGGCTCGCTCCCACATCTCCGAGCCGCGTACGCATCTCGCGGAGGTCGGCGCGCATCGCCTCGGCGCGCGCCGGATCGGTCAGGAGAGATCGTACTTCGTCGGCGACACGCTCGGGCGTGAAGTCGTCCTGCATCAGTTCAGGCACGATGCGCCGGCCCGACACCAGGTTCACCATCCCGAACGTGTCCAGCTTCACGAAAGGCCGGCCGAGTCGGTACGTGAGGGTAGATACCCGGTAGACGATGACCATCGGCCTCTGGTGCAGCGCTGTCTGCACAGTCGCCGTTCCCGAGGCCGTCACCACGACGTCGCTTGCGCTCAGCACATCATCGGCCCTTCCTTCGACGATGGCGACAGCGCGAGTCGAGGACAGCGGAGTGAACAGTGACGTCGCGAGATGCGGCGCACGCGCGACGATGAACTGCACCGCAGGTACGTGCGAGCGAATCAGCTCTGCAGCTGCCGCGAGAGTCGGGAGCGTCGCGCGCACTTCATTGGGACGGCTTCCGGGCAAGAGCGCCACCGTGGGGGCATCGGGCGCGAGTCCGCACATTGACAGGAGCTCGCCGCGGTCGACCGTCACGCGAATCAGATCGATCAGCGGGTGGCCGACGAACTCGACCGGGATACCCGCGCGCTCGTAGATCGATCGCTCGAACGGGAAGATCACCAGGACCTTCGTGGCGATCGTTTTCATCGTGTGGATCCGGCCGGATCGCCATGCCCAGAGCTGCGGACTGATGTAGTAGACGACGGGAATCCCCAGCCGGCGGGCGCTCTTGGCCAGTCCGAAATTGAAGTCTGGAAAGTCGATCGCGACGAGTGCATCGGGACGATCGTTGACCAGCCGGCGTCGCAGCCGGCGAAGCATCGCGAACGAGCGGGGAAGAACGCGAATCGCCTCGGTAAGGCCGGTGACAGCCAGTCCGCGATAGTCGCCGACCAGTTCAGCACCGGCCCCGGCGAGCCGCGGTCCGCCGAGGCCGAACACTCGTGTGGAGGGGGCGAGACGCTGCAGCTCCGTCACGAGCGCGCCGGCGTAAAGATCGCCCGACGCCTCGCCGCAGGACACCATGATTGTGGGCATGCGTGAGACGAGCGCTCCGCGCCGCGAGCGCCTACGGCCCGCTTCGAGGAGCGGACGCCGTTCGCGGCCGTCGATGCAGCGTGACGGAGGTCAGATCGAGCTCGGGCAGATTCACGAGCTCGTACTGAGTGAAGCCGACACCGGCGAGGTCCTTGATGAAAGCATCGGCGTTGCCGACGAGCACCACCGACAGCCGATCCGGCCGAAGGTATTGTCGCGCCACACGCTGAATGTCATCCGGCGTGATCTTGTTGACCATCTCGCGGTAGTTCTCGATGTCGCTGAGCGGCAGGCCGTAGAACAACGCGTTCAGCACCTGCGCCGCGATCGCATCCGGCGTCTCGATGGTCAGCGGGAAGCTGCCCTCGAGATACGCCTGCGCGTCCGCGAGCTCGCGCGACGATACGCGCTCGCGCTGCAGCTTGGTAATCTCCTCGATAATCACTCGCAGCGCTTCCGACGTCGTCTCGGAGCGGGTGTCGGTATCGGCGACGAAGTCGCCCGACTGCTGCAGCGCCTGGTACTCCGCCGACGCGCCATAGGTCAGGCTGCGCTCCGAGCGAAGGACCCGGAACAGGCGGTTGGCGCCTTCGCCGCCGAGGATCTTCATCGCCAGATCGAACGCCAGATAGTCCGGATGCTTGCGGGGAATCGCCAGCTGGCCGACCCGCAGCTCGGTCTGAACCGCGTCCGGTTTGTTCACGATCACTACCCGCCGGGTCGGCTCGGGCGGGTTGGCCTGTACCACCGGCGGCACATCGCGACGCTCCCAGTTACCGAGCGCGCGCTCGGCGCCGGCAAATGCCTCCTCAGGCGCGATGTCGCCGACGACTGCGAGAATGGAGTTGTTCGGCGTGTAGTGGGCGTGATGAAACGCGCGGAGATCGTCAGCGGTGATCGACTGCAGCGATTCCAGCGTGCCGTTGTTCGGCAGGCCGTAGGGGTGGAACCCGTAGACCAGCCGGTCGAACACGAGCCCCGCGATGTAGTCCGGATCCTCGTAGCTGACTTTCAGTCCTGAAACGGCTTGCTGTCGCTGCCGTTCGAGCTCTTCCTGGCTGAAGGCAGGATTTCTCGCGACGTCGCTCAACAGCTCGAATCCGAGGCCGAGGCTGTCCTTCATCACGAGGACGTTCGTGAACGACAGGTCGGTACCTGCGCCGGTGCCGAGTCCGCCTCCTACGGTGTCGATCGTGTCCGCGATCTGCGCCGCAGACCTCGTCTTCGTGCCCTGATCGAGCAGCGCTGCCGTCAGCACGGCGGTGCCCTGCTTCTTGTCCGGATCCGAGGAGGCACCGGCCCTGACCAGAAGCCTGAGCGTGACTACCGGCTGCTCGTGGTGCTGGACGACCACGACCTGGAGACCATTGGCCAGCGTCCGGATCTCGTATGGGGGGAACTTGACGTCGCGCGCCGGCAGCGCCATCGGCGGACGTTCGGTCGGCCAGGCGGTGACCTGGGCGGATACGAGCGCCGGAATCAGGCTGATGACGAACGCCAGAGCGCCGATGGGCGCCGCTGCGCCGCTGCGCCCGTCGTCCCTCGTCCTGCGCCCGTCGTCCCTCGTCCTTCGTCCTTCGTCCTTCATTGAGTGGCCGCTCTCGGCATGATGGTCAGCACCAGCCGGTTCGTCGGCGTGAAGTATTTCCTGGCGACGCGCTGGATGTCCTCGGCGGTGATGCGCTGGAAGATGTCGAATTCGCCGTCCGCGGTGCGAATGTCGTTGTGGATGACGGCGGCATGCGCAAGCTGCGTCGCCTTTTCCTGGATCGTTTCGCGGCCGAGGATGTAATCGCGCGCGAACTGGTTCTTGGCCCGCTCGAGCTCGTGCGCGCTCACCGGCTCGGACACCATGCGATCGAGCTCCGCGATCAGCGCCTTCTCCACTTCCTCCGGCGTATGCCCGGGCTGGACGATGCCGACGGCGAAGAAGAGATTCGGGTGTTCGATGATGTTGCCGCCGCCGAACGCGGTCAAGGCCAGCCCCGTCTCGTAAACCAGCTTGCGATAGATCCGCGAGCTCTGCCCGTCGGACAAGATCTTCGACGCCATGTGCAGCGGATAGGAGTCGGGATTGCCGTCGTAGGTGATGTGATGCGCCACGACGACGGCCGGCAGCGGCCACGGCTGTTCCAGCGTGACGCGCTTTTCCTTGGTCATCGGCGGCTCGACAGCGATGTCGCGCGGCACCGCGTTCTGCGGCCGCGGAATCCGGCCGAAGTACTGCTCCACCATCCGCAACGCCTGGTCCGGTTCGAAGTCGCCGACGATCGTCAACGTCGCATTGGTCGGTACGTAGTACGTGCGGAAGAACGCGCGCACGTCATCGATCGATGCCGCCTCGAGGTCTTCCATGCTGCCGATGATCGGATGCTTGTAAGGATGGACGGTGAAGGCCTGGTCGTAGATCAACTCCGACAAGCGACCGTACGGCTGGTTCTCCACTTTCATCCGCCGCTCTTCCTTGACCACCAGGCGTTCGCGCTGGAAGGCGTCATCGTCCACTCGAAGGGTCGCCATGCGATCGGCCTCGAGCCACAGCATCAGCGGCAGATACTGCGCGGGCGCGGTCTCCCAAAAGACCGTGACGTCTTCGAGCGTGTAGGCGTTGCTCTGTCCGCCGACGCTGGCGATGTACGACGTGTGCGCCTCCGGCTCGACGTTCTTCGAGCCTTTGAACATCATGTGCTCGAAGAGATGCGCAAACCCGGTTCGTCCCGCGCGCTCGTCTTTCGAGCCGACGTGGTACCAGATCTGGACGTGCGCGATCGGCGTCGAGTGATCTTCGAGGAGCACGACCGTCAACCCGTTGGGCAGCGTCGTGATGCGGTAGTCGAGCTTCGGCGGCGGCACCGCCGCAGGAAGCGGCGCGGTAGCGAGCAGGACGACAACGGCCGTCCACAACGTCACCACGCACGTCAGCCGCGCGCGGCGGGTCGGGCACCGATCAGGCATTCTCGCGATTATGGCACGATCTTCTTTTCGAGCGCTTCGAGCCGGCCCACGAGATCGCTGAGACGCCGCTTCAGGTCGGGAAGTGTTCTGAAGATCGCCACCGCTTTGAGCCACTCACGATTGTCGATGGCGGGATAGCCGGAGACGAGCGCACCGGCGTCGACCGAATTGGGAATGCCCGTCTGTGCCGTCGCACGCGCGCGATCGCCGATCTCGATGTGCCCGGCGACGCCCACCTGTCCCGCCAGGATCACGCCCCGTCCCAGCTTCGAGCTGCCGGCAATGCCGACCTGGGCAGCGAGAATAGTGCCTTCGCCGATCTGCACGCCGTGCGCGATCATCACCAGATTGTCGATCTTCGAGCCGCGTCCGATTCGCGTCTCTCCTACCGCCGGCCGATCGATCGTCGTGTTCGCGCCAATCTCGACGTCGTCTTCGACAACGACGATGCTCTGCTGGGGAATCTTGTGATGGTGCCCGTCGGGATCGGTAACGAACCCGAAGCCATCGCCGCCAATCACCGCACCATCCTGCACGATGACGCGCGCGCCAAGGACGCAGCGATCTCTGACGGATACGCGCGCGTGAAGGATGGAATCGGGGCCGACGCGCGCGCCGGGACCGATGACGACGTGCGCGTGGAGCACGGTGCGACTGCCAATCTCGGCGCCGTCGCCCACCACAGCGAGCGGTCCGATCGACACGTCGTCGCCAAGACATGCGTCAGGCGCGACGACCGCGCTGGGATGAATGCCCGGCGGCGGCATCTCGTTGCGTCCGAGCACCCGCAGCGCATCAGCGAACGATCGGTAGGGGTTGGACGCGCGCAACATGGCGCATGGCGCCGCCGGAGCATCGTTGGCGAGGATGATGGCCGACGCGCCGGTTTGCGCGACCAGCGGCGCGTACTTCGCACTGGCGAGAAAGGTGAGATCGCCCGGGCCGGCGTCCTCGATGCCCGCCACACGTGTGATGTCGAGATCGCCGTCGCCGTCGAGACGACAGTGCAGCCGTTCGGCGAGATCGCGAAGCTTCACGAGAGTGGCGCGCGGTGACTATATCACGCGGTCGGACACGCGACCCGATCGAAGAATCGTGACAGATGTTCCAGCTGAAGCTCGGCGGAAATGGCCTCGACTTCGGCGCGCCGCTCGTTGCCGTCGGCGTCCACCAGTGCGCGCAGCCGCGCCAGCGGCGCGCTGGGCTGGGTGCGCCATTCGACACGATCGAGTCCCTGTCGCGCGCCGCGCATCGACAAGTAGTGTCCGACCAGGCGAAACGCAAAGTAGTAGGCGATCACGTTCGGGCCCGGGACGATGGTGAGCAATCCTGCGAGAAGGAACAGCAGTGTGTTGATGACGAGCCATCGGCGGTGCTTCTCGTAATCGGATTTCAGATTGCCGTTGACCGTCGGGGTCACGCGCGACTCGTCGAGATCCTCCGGGTGCACCGCCGTTGCTCGCGTCTGACGGCGCAGGTGCCACAGCAGCCGCTGCTCGGCGACGGTCTCGGCGATGGTGCGGCGGAAACGCGCCTTGATGCGGGGAATCACCCCACTTGGCAGATCGGCGGCGTGGTCATCGTGCCGCTCGCGCTCGATCGCCGCGAGCATCTCCCGAAACCGCTGCACGAGTCCACGGAAGAAGCCGCGATCGTGTTCGGGAGTTTCGCCGGAGGGATCCTCGTCGGGGATTTCGCAGTACAGCTCGTACCGGTCCGGTCCGACCGGAATGAGGAACACGTCCATGCCCCGTCGCCGTACGATAGCACAGCTCCTTCGGCCCGCCGGGCGGTTGCTATAATCCGCGCGTGCTCGTTGTCGCGATGCTCATCGCATCTCTGATTGACGCGACGGCGGCGGCGCGGCAGAACGCGCAGTCGGCGACGCCGATCCGCACCGAGTTCCGTGTCTTCGATGGCGCGCGTGAAGTGACGGCGAACACGCGCTTGCGCGTGCGGCCGTCCGGATCGTCCGAAGGCGGACGGGTCATCGAAGGCAGTGGGCAACAGCTCGAGCTGCCTCCGGGTATCTACGACGTTCAGGCGGTGCGTCAGGAGAGCGGCCAGGTGGTCGGAATCCGATGGGCCGAGCGCCTCGTGATCATGCCCTACCCCGACGAGGGTGGCCGGCACCTCGAGGTAATCAATTTCACGAACTCATACGGCGCACTGCAGCTGAAGTGGCCCGACGGGCAGCCGGCGGATCCCGCGGGCATCGCCGTCACGGTGTCGAAGGCGGGCGAACCGCGGCCGGTGCCGAGCCGCGTGATGTCGGGCCTCGGGTATTTGCTGCTCGTCCTGCCCGCGGACACGTACGACGTGAAGATCGCTCGTCCCGGCCAGGAGTCGATCGTGCTCTCCGGCATCGAAGTGCCCGCCGACCGAACCCGCATGAAAGTCATTCCGTAAAGCAGTCAGACGCTTGGACAATCTCACTCATTCGCTCGTCGGCTTCACGCTCGTGCGCGCGGGGTTGGGCAGACGCACGCCAGGCACGATGCCGGCGATGCTCATCGCCTCCAATGCACCGGATCTCGATATCGTCACCGCCATCACCGGCGGCGCCGTGCCCTACCTCGAGGCGCACCGGGGACCGACTCACGGCATTCTCGGCGTACTGCTGCTGGCGCTGGGGACGGCGATCCTCGTGGCCATCGCCCAGAGGATCGGGTCGGGCATGAAAGATCCCGAGCGGCGGGGATCCGTGAAGTCGCTGCTCGTCGTCGCGCTCGTCGGCACGGTGCTCCACGTCCTGATGGATCTGCCGACCTCCTACGGCACGCGGCTCCTGAGCCCGTTCAGCGAGACGTGGTTCGCCTTCGACTGGCTCCCGATCGTCGACGTATACCTGTGGGCCCTTCTGATCGGCGCTGTCGCGGCCGCCAGGCAATGGCCAGGTGCGCGCGCCGCGATTGCCCGCACGGTGCTGCTGCTCGCCATCCTGTTCTATGGGGGCAGAGCGTACGCGCACCAGCGGGCGCTCGCGCATGCCGCTCTCTCACGCGCAGACGGCGTGCAGGAGCCGTGCGCGATCGCACCGACGTTGACGCGGCATCCGGCGTCGATCGACGCTGCTCGATTCTCGCCGGGACAATGCCTGCAGGCGGCAGCCCTGCCGACCTTCCTGTCTCCGTTGCGCTGGCAGTTGATCCGGCAATACCGAAACGGCTACGAGCTCCGGCAGCACTCCGTGTCGGCGTTCACGGACGAAGATCAGCTGTGGGTGGCGAACGAGTCGGATGCCTGGATTACAGCCGCGGAGCGCACCTGGACCGCCCGTGTCTTCCTCAGGTTCTCGCGCATGCCGGCGCGGCGATCGGTTGTCCTCCCTGATGGCTCACGCCAGGTGCGCTTCATCGATGTCCGATTCGTTGGCGGCCCGTTTCAGTTCCGTCGCGATCCGGAGATGCGTCCTCCCTTTGTCGCGACCATTGTGCTGTCGCCTCAGGGAAAAGTCCTCGCCGAACGTCTGGGCCAGTAGAGAGAAATCGTTTTCTATCTCTTCTTCTCCTCCACCACTTCGGCCTCGAAGCAATAGACCCGCGCGCCGCGTTGCCAGGCATCGCGCGGCAACCCTGCCTTTCGACAGGTCTGCTCCAGAAACTGATCGCGCGTCCATCCATGTTCGGTCGCGACCTGCGGGAGCAACAGCCCCCGGAAGCCGTTGTGAGACACGATCAGACCGTGGCGCCCGACGACGATGCGATCGGTGTCGGTCACTTCCTCCGCCGGCGACAGGATCGACACGTCAACGCGGAGCGAGGGCAGCTCGCTTGGCGACACTGGAGGAAAGCGTGGATCCTCGAGCGCGGCGGCGGCCGCGCAGTGCACGATCACGGCGCCGAGGGAATCGCGAGGCTCGACCTGGCCGATGCATCCCCTGAGCTCACCGGCACTGGTCAATGTCACGAACGCACCGGCGACGCCCGTGAACACCGGAATTGAAGGAGGCTCGGGTGCTGGCCCGCCCAGCACCGCGGACGTCACCGCATCGCGCGCCAAATCGATGACCGCAGTGCGCTCGGAGTCAGCCAGCATGTCGATGAGGCTCGGCAAAGGCGGCGGCGACATAGCCGACGACTTGCGACTTGTCGCCCGTGACGTCGCCGGAGTCCGCGTACTTGAGGACGCCGCCCTCGGCCGCTCCGAGCTGCGCCGCCGCGTGCATCACGGCCACCATCGGGCCGCCTCCGCACGCGTGGTGCGGGTTCCGCTCGAGGCGCTGCATGAGCAGTGCCGCGTCGCACCGATCGAGGGTTTCGATCACCTGAGCGTCCAGCGCGCTCGCCGTCACAGCATCGTGGTAATGAGAAAGGTCGCTGCTTGCGACAATGGCGACATCCTTGCCGCGGGACGCCGCGGCGATCGCATCGCCGACGGCAAATGCGACGGCTCGCGTCTGCTCACCCATCAGAATCGGCACGATCGGGATGCCAGGCAGGACACGGGCAAGAAACGGCAGCTGCAGTTCGAGCGAGTGTTCCGCCGCATGGATGTGCTCGCCGGTCTCTCGAAGGTACGGCGAGGCCGCGGCAAGGGCCTCGGCGAACTCCGTGGCAATGGGCAGCGGCTTCCACGGCGTCTCGAGCGAACCGTGTCCCAACATCGCGCATCCTGGAAACGCCACACGGTGCGAGGGGCCGACAAGCACAACGGCTTCACACGCGCGCTGGCTCAGCGCACGGTAGCTCCAGGCGGCGACGGGTCCGGAGGTACTTCAAACCGGCGTGCGGCGACACGATCGCGCGCGCGGTCATCGTTGGAGGAGCGGCGGCTGCGAGCAGCGCGTCGACTTCTCCGGCCAGCCGATCCGGATCGCCGGTGTACCAACTTCCGGCGAAGGCGAGCCGGCGCAATCTGGAAGCACCGCCGGTCATGAGGAGTGCGAGGCCTATGCTAGCATCACGAGCGATGGCCGAAGCGCTGACGCGTGCCGAAGTCGAGCGGATTGCCAGGCTCGCTCATCTGGCGCTCACCGACGAAGAGATCGAAACGTTTACGCGGCAACTCGGCGACATCCTGCGCTACGCGCAGCAAATCCAGGCCATCGACACGAGCGGCGTCCCGCCGACCTCGCATGTGCTGGCCGGCGCTCCGATTGAGCGCGACGACGAACTCCGGCCAGGACTGGATCGAGACATCGTGCTGAGCCAGGCGCCGGACGCCGCACCTGAGGCTGGCCTCTTCCGCGTTCCCCGAGTCATCGGCTGATGGCGCTCGCCGATCTTTCAACGGTCCGCGGCGTCCGCGACGCCGTGGCGTCGGGACACATCTCGGCCGTGGAGGCGTGCTCCGCCGCATTCGACGCGATTGATGCGCGCGATCCCGCGCTCCACGCCTTCAACACCATCATCAAGGAAGAGGCGATCGCGCGAGCCGCGCAGCTCGACGGGCTGGCGCCCCGCGATCGAGGCCCACTGCACGGCGTCCCAATCGCTCTCAAGGACAACCTGTGCACCCGCGGCGTCAGGACCACGGCATCGTCGCGGATGCTCGAGCATTACGTGCCGCCGTACAGCGCGACGGTCGTCGAGCGGCTCGAAGCGGCAGGCGGGATCGTGGTTGGCAAGACCAACTGCGACGAGTTCGCGATGGGCTCGTCCAACGAAAACTCGGCGTTCGGCCCCGTGCGGAATCCGTGGGATCGCGAGCGGATCCCGGGCGGCTCGAGCGGCGGATCCGCCGTGGCCGTTGCCAGCGGCCTCGTCCCGGTGTCGCTGGGATCCGATACGGGCGGATCGATCCGTCAGCCAGCCGCCCTCTGCGGGATCGTAGGGCTTAAACCCACCTATGGCCGCGTGTCGCGCTATGGCCTGATCGCGTTCGCGTCGTCTCTCGATCAGATCGGTCCATTCACGAGAACGTCGGCCGACGCCGCTGTGATCCTGGGGGTTCTCGCGGGCCCGGATCCACGTGATGCGACGGCGGCGCCGGAGCCGGTGCCCGCCTATGCCTCCGCGCTCACAGGAGATGTGTCCGGCCTCCGCGTTGGCGTGCCGCAATCGCTGTTTGGTGACGGTGTCGATCAGGAGGTGCTGACAGCGGTCGAGGAGGCACTTCGCGCACTCTCCAGTCTCGGCGCGACGCTCGTCGACGTCGAGCTGCCGCATGCCGGCCACGCGATTCCCGTCTACTACCTGGTTGCGACGGCAGAGGCGAGCTCGAATCTGGCGCGGTACGACGGCGTTCGCTACGGCTATCGTGCGCCGGAAGCAAGAACACTGCAGTCCATGTACTTCCGAACGCGCGATGAGGCGTTCGGCCCCGAGGTGAAGCGGCGGATCATGCTGGGCACGTACGTGCTGAGCGCAGGGTACTACGACGCCTATTACCTGAAGGCGCAGCAGGTGCGCACGCTCATCCGCCAGGACTACGAGCGTGCCTTCGCCACCGTGGACGTGGTCGCGATGCCGACGAGCCCGACGCCTCCGTTCCGGCTCGGAGAGAAGACCGACGATCCGTTACAGATGTATCTGGCCGACGTCTTTACGGTGAGCGCCAATCTCTCGGGACTGCCTGCGATCAGCATCCCTTGCGGCTTTTCGAAACAGTGTCTGCCGATTGGCGTGCAGTTCACGGGCCGGGCGTTCGACGAGTCGACGTTACTGCGGGTTGCGGATGCCTACGAGAGGGTAACGGATTGGTGGAAGCGGAGACCGCCGACGAAGAGCCCAAGCTAAAGCTTGGGCCTACGTACTCAGAGCCCAAGCTAAGGGCCTACGTATTCAGAGCCCAAGCTAAAGCTTGGGCCTACGTACCGCGTACTACGGCGGAACGCTAGGCGGTGACAGGCCGGGAAAAGCTGCGCAGGACCGTCCACAACAGGAAGCCGACGATTGCGAACGGCAGGAGTGGCGTGATAATCGCCACGACGGCGGCGATAGCCGCGACGATGGCGACCAGGATCCCACCCACCAGCAGCACGGGAAGCAGCATCAGGCCGAAGGCCAGCCGCAGCACCGTCTTCGCTATCCAGAACGGCACGAAGAGCACCGCGAACAGGAACTTGAACGGCAGGAGGAGCGCCCAGAAGGCTGCGCGCACGATCAACGCGCCGACTGAGACGACGGCGGCGACGACGAGCGCCATGAAGATGAGCGAGAGAATGGCCAGCACGGTCGTACTGGCCAGTTACGTGGCCGCGAAACGAAAAGTTTCAGCTACTGCGCGACAGGGGCCTTGAATTCCGGAAGGTCGTAGCTGACCAGGCCCCGCCGGGTTTCTTCCATGGCAATCCGTTCGGCTTTCAAGGGGTGATGCCCCTCGCTGCCGCCCAGCCTGGCCAGGGCGCCGCGCCGCAACTGCTTGGCCCGCATCGCCGCCACGTCAACGAACAGGAACCGGCTTGAAGGCGGCTCGACGATTTCCGGGGCAGCCGACTCGGCCGCGTCGATGGAGTCGTTCATTTCTTCCATAAGCTAGCAAGCGTAACACAGGGATCGGGGAGTAGGGATCGGGGATCAGGGATCCCTGATCCCTACTCTTTCGCTAATAATCCTCCATCCCCGGGCCACCCGCTGGCGCCGCCGCAGCCTTCTCCTTCTCCGGCAGTTCGGAGACGAGGGCCTCGGTCGTCAACAGCAGGGCCGAGATGGACGATGCGTTCTGGAGCGCAGTCCGCACGACTTTGACGGGGTCGATGACGCCCGCCTTGATCAGGTTCTCGTAGGCCTCGGTCTGAACCGTCGCGTCAGCGACGGTGGTCGGGTCCGCCTAGACACTCGCCAATTCGCGGACGCCTTCGACGACGCCGAGGATCTCGTCCTCGCGCACGATCAGATATTCCTTCCCGTCGACCTTGATCTCCGAACCCGAATACTTGCCGAACAGCACGGTGTCGCCCGCCTTCACGTCCAGGGGCAGCACTTCGCCCTTGTCGGTGACGCGGCCGGAGCCGACTGCGACGACCTTGCCCTGCTGGGGCTTTTCCTTGGCGGTATCGGGGATGATGATGCCGCCGACCTTCTGCTCTCCTTCTTCGGCGACGCGCTCGAGAAGCACGCGATCACGTAAAGGACGTACGCCCATGACTGCCTCCACTGTGGTGCGGTAACAGGCGGACCTCAGGTCCGCCTCGAAAAAGGAGCACCCGCCGCCGGGACGGCGGCGGGTGCGATCCCCGATCTTGAGTCAACGGCGCGCGGCCGTCAACCTCGAGATCGTGGCTAGTTGATCTGGACCTGGATCTGCTTCGGCTTGGCGTCTTCGCGCTTCGGCAGTTTCACGGTCAGGACGCCGTTCTTGTACTCCGCCGAGATCCGGCCGGTATCGACAGTGTTCGGCAGCGTGAACGTACGGCTGAAGTGACCGAACGTCCGCTCGATGCGGTGGTAGCGGTCCTCGCTGAACTCCTGTTCGGCCTTCTTCTGCCCGCTCAGAGTCAACGTGTTGTTCTCGACGCGGATGTCGATGTCCTCGCGCTGGAGGTCGGGCAGCTCCGCCTTGAACACGAGCTCGTGCTGATCGTTCTCGAAGATGTCGACGGCCGGCACCCATGCCCCGCGCGCCGCCACGTCGTCGTCGAACCGCCGGCCGAGATCGCCGAAGACGCGATTCACGCGGTCCTGAAGAACAGCCATTTCGCGAAACGGATCGAGTCGAACGATGTTCATTGTGGTTTCTCCTTCGGCGGACCTGAAGGTCCGCGCCTACAATTCGAGGCTCCGGGCCCGGACGAGAAGATTCGGACCAATCCGACCTGCTCTTCCTGGAGCCTGGAGCCTGGAGCCTGAAGCCCCTTAGCTACTTCGTCTCCGCGAACTCCGCGTCGACGACCTCGGCGTCCTTCGCATCGGTCGGACCGGACTGGTGAGGCTGGCGGCTCTCGGCACCGCTGCCCTGCGACTTGTAGAGCGCCTCCGCGATCGCGTGGCTGGCGTGCTGCAGGTCGTCCATCGCGCGCGTGATCGCCGCCGCGTCGTCGGTTTTCACGGCGTCGCGCACGGCGGCGATCGCCTGCTCTGCGCGGCCGATTTCGTTCGCCGCGATCTTGTCGCGGCTCTCGATGACGGTCTTCTCGACCGACCACGCGAGGGTTTCCGCCTGGTTGCGAAGGTCGATCACTTCGCGGCGCGACTTGTCCTCGGCCGCGTGCGCTTCAGCGTCGCGCACCATCTTGTCGACGTCCTCTTTCGACAATCCGGAGGAGCCGCTGATCGTGATCTTCTGCTCCTTCCCGGTCGCCTTGTCCTGCGCCGCCACGTTGACGATGCCGTTGGCGTCGATGTCGAACGTGACCTCGATCTGCGGCACGCCTCGCGGCGCCGCCGGCAGACCGACCAGCTGGAACTTGCCCAGCGTCCGGTTGTCGCGGGCCAGCTGCCGCTCACCCTGCAGAACGTGGACCTCCACGTTCGTCTGGTTGTCGGTCGCCGTCGAGAAGACCTCGCTCTTGCGCGACGGAATGGTCGTGTTCCTCGGAATGAGGACCGTCATCACGCCGCCCAGCGTCTCGATGCCGAGCGACAGCGGCGTCACGTCGAGGAGCAGCACGTCCTTGACGTCGCCCGTCAGCACACCGCCCTGGATCGCGGCACCGACCGCGACGACTTCGTCAGGGTTGACCCCCTTGTGCGGCTCCTTGCCGAAGTAGTCCTTCACCAGCTGCTGCACACGCGGCATCCGCGTGGAGCCGCCGACGAGCACGACCTCGTCGATCTGTCGCGGTTCGACGCCGGCGTCGGCCAGCGCCTGCTTCACGGGCGTCATCGTCCGCTTCAGCAGGTCTTCGACGAGCTGCTCGAACTTCGCACGCGACAACTTGATCACGAAGTGCTTCGGACCGGTCTGATCGGCGCTGATGAACGGTAAGTTGATCTCGGTCTCCGCCACCGTGGACAGCTCGATCTTGGCCTTCTCTGCCGCTTCCTTCAGGCGCTGCAACGCCATCCGGTCCTTTGACAGATCGATCCCCTCGGCCTTCTTGAACTCGCCGACGAGCCACTCGATGACCCGCTGATCGAGATCGTCACCACCGAGGTGCGTATCGCCGTTCGTCGCCTTCACCTCGACGACGCCATCGCCCACTTCGAGGATCGAGATGTCGAACGTGCCGCCGCCGAAGTCGTAGACGGCAATCGTTTCGTTGGTCTTCTTGTCGAGCCCGTAGGCCAGAGCTGCCGCCGTCGGCTCGTTGATGATGCGGAGCACGTTGAGGCCCGCGATCTTGCCCGCGTCCTTCGTCGCCTGCCGCTGCGTGTCGTTGAAGTACGCCGGTACCGTAATCACGGCGTCGGTCACCGTCTCGCCGAGATAGTCCTCCGCGGCCTGCTTCAGCTTCTGCAGCACCATCGCCGAAATCTCGGGCGGCGAGGACTTGCGACCGCGCACGTCCACCCACGCATCTCCCTTGTCAGCGCTTACGACGCGATACGGGACGCGTGACGCTTCTGCCGACACTTCGTCGAACCGGCGGCCCATGAAGCGCTTGATCGAAAAGATCGTGTGTTCGGGATTGGTGACCGCCTGGCGCTTGGCGACCTGACCGACGAGCCGCTCGCCCTCCTTGCTGAACGCGACGACCGACGGAGTCGTGCGCGCGCCCTCCTGGTTGACGATCACGGCCGGTTGGCCGCCTTCCATGACGGACACAACCGAATTCGTCGTCCCTAGATCAATTCCAATGACTTTCCGCGCCATCGTATCTGCCCTCCCTCTCACGAATTCTGCTCAGTATAACGGCTTAATGAGTGTTTATCAATAAGCTTTTATTAGTCAGATGCACTCATATCAACGTTGGTTTCGACCTCGACCGATGGGAGCCACCGGCCGTCCGTAGTCGCCGGAAACCGTGCTTGCACGGGTGCCTGGGCGCGATCCGTCGCGATGTGCGATCCTTAGGCCTTATGGTTGGCTGGCCTGGAGTGTTGTTGTCGGGAGAGCTGGGCGATCTGACCGAGGACGTCCGCCGGCTCTTCCAGGAGCTGGGGCACGCCTCCACCTCCCGCGGGGCGACGGCTGGCGATACCGTGCCACCCCTCGACGTGCTGGAAACGGACGAAAGCCTGCAGATCCTGATCGATCTGCCGGGTGTCCCGGCGGCAGCAGTCCGGGTCCTGATCAAGGGAAACGTGGTCCTGATCGCCGGCGAAAAGTGGGCCGATTCGCCGGGTGGCGGCGCGGGCGGCTATCACCTCGTCGAGCGCGGGTCTGGACGCTTTGCGCGCGCCGTTCGGCTGGTGGGCGCCTTCGACGGCGCCAGGGTGCGGGCGACGCTGACGGGCGGCGAGCTCCGCGTGACACTGCCGAAGCTCTCCGATCGGCGTGGGCGCGCCATCGAGGTGGCCGTCACTGCCGGAGCCGCGACCCCGAATTCATGAAGCTGCTGTTCATCGGCGACATCTTCGGGCGTCCGGGGCGAGACCTCGTGCGCCGCGGACTCGAAGCCATCGTGACCCGCCACGAGATCGATTTCGTCATCGCCAACGGCGAGAACGCGGCGGGCGGAAATGGCCTCACCCGCGACATCGGCGATCAGCTGCTCTCACAAGGCGTGGACGTCATCACGTCCGGCAATCACATCTGGGACAAGAAAGAGGTCTACGAGTACCTCGGTGTCGAGGCGCGCGTGCTGCGTCCGGCGAATTATCCCGACGCGCCCGGGCGTGGCAGCTTCGTGGCGCGGGCACGGAACGGGCGCAGCGTCGGCGTCCTGAATCTGATGGGGCGCGTCCATATGGCGAGTCTCGACGACCCATTCCGCACCGCCGAGCGGGAGATCGCCGCGATGTCGAGCCGCACGCGCATCATCTTCGTGGACTTTCACGCCGAGGTGACCTCGGAGAAGCTGGCGATGGGGTGGTTTCTCGACGGGAAGGCGACTGCCGTCGTCGGTACGCACACCCACGTGCAGACCGCCGATGAGCGGGTGCTTCCCGGCGGCACCGCCTATCTGACCGACGTCGGCATGACCGGGCCCCACGACGGCGTGATCGGCGTCGAGAAGGAGGCGGTGATTCAGCGATTCCTGACCGGACTACCTGTCCGCTTCGAGCCGGCCTCAGGCGATCCGCGGTTACACGGCGTCGTGATCGCCGCCAACGACGAGACCGGCCGTGCCACAGCCATCGAGCGGGTCAGCTATTCGATGGACGACCTCGAGTCCCTGGCCGCCGCCGTGTCGGCCGAAGAAGCCGCCACCGAACGCCGCTGATGCCCTCGCTCTTCGACCTGCCATTCGACGATGCGGAGCCACGACCGGAGGAGCGTCCGCGCGGGCCCCAGCTGCCGCCGATCCTCACCGTCAGCGCGCTGACCGCCGATGTTCGCGCGGCGCTCGAGATGGGGTTCGCCGACGTCCGCGTCGAGGGCGAGATCTCGAACTGCCGCGCCTGGAACACCGGCCATCTCTACTTCACGCTCAAGGATGCCGGCGCGCAGATTCGCGCGGTCATGTTCCGCTCCGCCGCCCGGTTCCTCAAGTTCAAGGTCCAGGATGGTCAGCACGTGGTCGCCCGGGGGCGCGTGAGTGTCTACGACACCAAGGGCGAGTATCAGGTCATCTGCGAGACACTCGAGCCGCGCGGGCTGGGCGCGCTGCAACTCGCCTTCGAGCAATTGAAGCGGCAACTCGCTGCCGAAGGATTGTTCGAGCAGTCGCGAAAGCGGCCGCTCCCGCTGCTGCCGCGGAAGATCGGGCTGGTCACCTCGCTCGATGGCGCGGCGGTTCGCGACGTGCTCTCAGTGCTGAACCGCCGCTATCCCAATGCCCACATCGTGATTCGGCCGGCTCGCGTACAGGGCGACGGCGCCGCGCCCGATGTCGCTCGTGCGCTCGGCGCCGTGGGACGCGTGCCCGGCGTTGACGTGGTCCTTCTCGTGCGCGGCGGCGGCTCGATCGAGGATCTCTGGGCGTTCAACGAGGAGATTGTCGCTCGCGCCATCGGCCGTTGCGACGTGCCAGTGATTTCCGGCGTCGGCCACGAGACCGACGTGACCATCGCCGACTTCGCGGCCGATCTCCGCTGCCCGACGCCATCGGCCGCGGCCGAAACCGTCGTCGCGCGCCGCGACGAGTTCGTCGCGCGGATCGATCGCCACCTCGAACGGGTGCGGGCGGCGCTGGATCGCCGTCTACTTGGCGCGCGCTCGCGCGTCCACGCGCTGGAAAGCCGACGCGGACTGGCTGCGGTACCGGCCAGCGTGGCGATGCATGGGCGGCACGTGATGGAGCTCGGGCAGGCGCTGCAGCGAGCGATGACCGAACGCGCCGCGCGCGACGGGCGCCGCGTGGCGCTTGCGGGCCGAGGCCTGGCGCGGCACGATCCGCGCGCACGCCTGGCGCGAGCGCGTGGCCGCCTCGACATGCTCGACGCGCAGCTGCTCGCCGGCATTCATCGGCGGCATCAGCGATCCAGCGCGCGCTTGTCCGCCGGCGCAGGCCGGCTGCATTCGCTGAGCCCGCTCGCGGTGCTCGGCCGCGGGTATGCCGTGTGCTGGGACGGCGCGCGCGAGAGAATCGTCCGGCGCTCTGCTGATGTGGCCACCGGCGACGCCGTCAGGGTGACGCTGGGCGAAGGTGAGATCGCGTGCGAGGTCACGCGAGTCGAGCCCGAGACGGCCTCGTGAATCTGTCGGCCGGTCCATTCGCATCGTGAATATGTAGGGCGGACCTTCAGGTCCGCCTGATCGAGGATTCTGCCGCTGTGGAAACCATCAAGGACTTCGAAGCCGCCCTCTCCGAGCTCGAGTCCATCGTCAAGCGCCTCGAAGACGGCGAGTTGACACTGGAGTCGTCGCTTGCCTTGTACGAGCGCGGCGTCGAGCTGTCGCGCTTCTGCCATTCGCGCCTCGAGCAGGCCGAGCGACGCATCGAGATCCTGAACGAGCGCGGCGACTTGAAGCCCGCCCCGCCGGGGCTGGGAGAGAACAAGTAGTGCCGAGTGGGGAGTGCTGAGTGCTGAATGTGGACATGTGCTGCGTGGCCCTGTAGGCCCGAGCTTTAGCTTCGGCATTGCGAATCGCGAGACAGCCTCGTCTGCCCGAGCTGAAGCTCGGGCCTGCGATGACGTGCGATCGAAATGCGCTCGTCGCCAACGTCTCGATTTGCTCCTCGTCGAACGCCAGCTCGCGTCGTCTCGCGAGCGGGCTCGCGCGCTGATCATGGCGGGCCAGGTGCGCGTGAATGGCACCACGGTCTCGAAAGCTGGAACGAGTGTGCCCGCGGACGCCGAGATTGCGCTCGCGACTCCGGATCACCCATATGTCAGCCGCGGCGGTGTGAAGCTCGCCCACGCGCTCGACGCCTTCGCGATCGACGTCCGCAACCGCACGGCGCTGGACATCGGCGCGTCGACTGGCGGCTTCACCGACGTGCTGCTCCAGCGTGGCGCCCGTCAGGTGGTCGCGCTCGACGTGGGACACGGCCAGCTCGATTGGCGCCTGAGAACCGACCCGCGCGTCGTCGTCCTCGAGCACGTCAACGCGCGCTTCCTCGAACCGACTGACCTTCAAGGGCGCGTCGATGTCGTCACCATCGACGTATCCTTCATCTCCCTGCGCCACATCCTGCCGGTCGTCCCGCCGATTCTGACCGTGCAGGCCGACGTCGTGGCGCTGGTGAAGCCGCAGTTCGAAGCCGGTCGGGACGACGTCGGAGAGGGCGGCCTGGTATTGGATCCGGCCGTGCACCAGCGCGTGGTGGACGAGATCCGTGGAGCGGCGCGTGCAGTAGGATTGAGCCCCGTGGCCATGACGCCTTCCCCGATCACCGGCGCGACCGGGAACCAGGAGTTTCTGCTCCATTTGCGGAGTGCGTCGTGAGCGTGCAGCGCGTCGGCATCGTCGCCAAGGAAGGACTCACCGCCGCGGCGCCGCATCTTGTCGCCGTCGCAACGTGGCTGCACGACAGAGGCGTCGAGACCATCTTCGAAATCAAGACCGCCGCGCTCGCCGGAATCACGGACGAGCCGACGTTGTCCCGAGATCGCCTCATCGCGCAGGTCGATCTCCTGATGGTGCTCGGGGGAGACGGCACCATGCTCGGCACCGCGGCGCGCGTCGCCGAAGCGGGACTCCGCACTCCGATTCTTGGAGTGAACTTCGGCCGGCTGGGGTTCTTGACCGAGGTCGCGTTGGAGGAGCTCTACCCGGCGCTCGAAGCCGTGCTCGCCGGAACAGCTCAGATCCACGAGCGGCGTCTGCTGCACGCGACGACGCTTCGCGCGGGCGAGCCGAGGGCCGACCACGTCGTGCTCAACGACGTGGTCGTGACCCGCGGCGAGGTCTCGCGCGTGATCGAGTTGACCGTGAGCGTCGATGGGCGGTTCGTGACGCGCGTGAAAGCGGACGGCATCATCATCGCAAGTCCGACCGGTTCCACCGCCTACAACCTGGCGGCGAGCGGCCCCATCGTTCATCCCGGCGTCGACGCAATCCTGATCACGCCAATCGCGCCGCACACGCTGGCCAATCGCCCGATCGTAATCCCGGGCAGTGCGACCGTCGACGTCTCGCCGCTCGATACCGGCCGCGCCTACGACGTCTTCTCGACATTCGATGGCCAAAGCGGCCATCGCCTCGAACCCACCGACAGCGTCAGAATTCGCCGGGCCGCGTCACCCGTTCGCCTCGTCGGCTCCACGTCGCGAGGGTATTTCGACACGCTGCGGGCAAAACTGGGCTGGGGAAATTAACAAACCGTTGGAGTATTCGACATGTCGGGCGCGCCGCAGCGATGTAGGGTCGGACCGATAGGTGTAGGGCGAACCGACGGGTGTAGGGCGAACCGACGGGTGTAGGGCGGACCTTCAGGTCCGCCAGGACGGGGCTGAAGTGTAGGGCGGACCTTTAGGTCCGCCAGGGACGGGGCTGAAGCCCCGCCCTACATGTGATGGGCCGCAATTCAGCCCCACAGCACCGCCGCACCGCCGCACCGCCGCACCGCGCTACTGACTGGACTGCTTTTCTTTGAAGAAGTCCTTCTGCCACACCTTGACGTTCTTGTTGTGCTCCGCGAGCGTCGTGGCGAAGGCGTGGCTGCCGTCGTTGCGGCTGACGAAGTACAGATAGTCGACTGCTGCGGGCCGCGCCGCGGCCTCGAGCGACGCGCGGCCGGGCGAGGCAATGGGACCCGGCGGCAGGCCCGCATAGCGGTACGTGTTGTACGGCGAGTCAATGCGGAGATCGGCTTTGGTCAGGTTGCCGGTGTAGCGGCCGGCTTTTTCCAACGCGTAGATCACGGTCGGATCACACTGCAGGCCCATGCCGATACGCAGCCGGTTCTGATAGACCGCGGCGACGACGGGCCGCTCGTCAGGCTTCGCCGCTTCCTTTTCGACAATCGATGCCAGCGTCACGACTTCGCGCAGCGTTCCGCCACGCGCTTCGACTTCCTTCTGGACCGTCTCGCCGTAGACGCGCAGGAACGCATGGACCATCCGGCGCACCAGCGCGTCGGCGCTCATCTTTCGCGGGACGTTGTAGGTATCCGGAAACAGGTAGCCCTCGAGGTCGCGGGCCTGCGGATCGAGGTCCTTGACCGCGCTGGTATCACGCGTCGCGGCGAGGAAGGCGTCGGCCGTCCCCAGCCCGCGCGACTGATAGATGCTGGCCATCTCCTTGAGCGAGAGACCTTCCGGGAACGTGACCGGCCGCAGGAACACGTCGCCGCGCGCCAGCTTTCGCGCCACGTCCTTTGCCGATGCCGGCGTCGTGAAGCGGTATTCCCCCGCTTTGAGCTCGCGTTGGGTCCCGGTGAGGAAGACGGCAAGCCGGAATGTCCATTCGTCGCGGACGACACCGGCGTCCACCAGTGCCTTGCCAATGGCGCGCGAGCCAGTGCCGGGCGCGATCTCGACGAAGCGCTCGGTGCCGGGATACTCGCGATACTTCTCGTCCACGCGCGCGTAGTAGACGCCGGCCACAGCCGCAGCGAGCGCGGCGATGGCCACGACGACAACAATCAGTCGACGCATCACTCGCTGTCGTCAGGATGCCAGGCGGGAACAGGCGCGTGCGCATCCAGATAGTCCTGCAGGATGATCGCCGCCGCGGCCGCATCGAGTCGTGCCTTGCGCTTTCGCCAGTCGCGTTCTCGTATCGCCAATCGTGATTCCGCCTCGCGGCTGCTGAGCCGCTCGTCCTGCAGGTGCACGGGGAGCGTCGTCGCCGCGGTGAGCCGCGAGACGAACCGCTCGACGCCCGCGGTCTGTTCGTTTGCGGTCCCATCGAGCCGCCGTGGCAGGCCGATCACGATCGCGTCAACCGCGTCGTCTGACGCAATCAAATCCGCGATGACACGGAGGATCGCGTCAACGGCTTCCGCGTCCGACGTGCCGGGCCTGCGCTCGAGCGTCTTCAACGGCCGCGCGAGCACGCCTGACGCGTCGCTGACCGCCAGCCCGATGCGCCGGAGCCCGAAATCGACCCCCAGGAGCCGCACAAGGGGGAATGGTAGCAGTGCCAAGTGCCGAGTGCTAAGTGCTAAGTGGAGTGGGAAGTGAAAAGTGGGCTTCTCGCTCCACTTTGCACTTGGCACTTAGCACTTCGCACTGCTATAGAGTCCCAACATGCGGCTCGGCGCGGTCGTCTTTCTCGCGGCGCTCACCTCGTGGTCGGACGGCGTCGCCGGTCAGGACCTGCAGCAGCGTGCGGCGGATCGGATGCGCGCGCTGCGCGAAGAGGCCGAGGCGCTGGCGACCCGCGAGAAGTCGCTGCTGGTCGATCTGCGGCGCCTCGAGATCGATCGCGATATCCGGCTTCAGTCCCAGCGCGCCGCCGAGAAAGCGTTGGCGGCCGCAAACGAAGACCTGAGCGCGACGGTCGTGCAGCTCGAAGCGCTCGAGCAGCGTCAGGCATCGGAGATCCCCGGTCTGGCAACGCGCCTGGCCGAACTCTATAAGTTGGGCAGCGGCGGCTACGTGCGCCTCCTCTTCAGCGTGGACGACGTGCGTGAGATGGGACGGGCGTACCGTGCAGTCGCGTCGCTGGCCGCGCGCGATCGCGCGCAGGTGCGGGCGCATGCCTCGACGCTGCAGTCCTCCCGCAAAGCGAAAGCGGATCTCCAGACGCGGCGCGAGCGTGCGGCGACGCTCGAGGCGGAAGCCCGCCAAGCCGCTGTCGCCGCCGCAGCCGCGGTCCAGGCTCGCAGCGCCCTGATCAACGAGATCGACGCGCGGCGCGATTTGTACGCCCAGCTTGCCGGCGAACTCCAGTCCGCCCAACTGAAGCTCAACGCTGCCGTGGCGTCGCTGCCATCGGGGGCGAGCGCACTGCCGATTCGACCGTTCCAGGGTGCGCTCGAATGGCCGGTGACGGGACGCGTGATTGCGACCTTCGGCCGCGGGTCCACGAAGTTCGGCACCGCCGTCAATCGCAGCGGGATCGAGATCGCCTCGCCCCTCCGCCGTGCCATCGCCGTGGTGCACGAGGGCACGGTCGCCTACGCGGCGCCTTTTACCGGCTTCGGCAACCTCGTCATCGTGGATCACGGTGCACAGATCTACACGCTCTACGGCTACCTCTCGAGCATTGCCGTCAATAAGGGAGACCGTGTCGAAAAGGGGGGACGAGTGGGCGAGGTCGGGGTTTCACCCACGGGACAGGCGGTCCTCTACTTCGAGGTCCGCGTCGACGGCAAGGCGGTCGACCCGCTACAATGGCTGAAGCCTCGTTTTTGAAGGACGTGACATGACTTCTCGCGCTCGACTGGTCGTCCTGCTGGTGTCGGTGCCCCTGATCCTCCTGGTGTTGGTCGGAGGGGTGCTGAGCCGCACCATGCCGCCGCGGAACGAGAACGACAGCTACCAGCACCTGCGCGTGTTCGACGACGTGGTGTCGCTCGTGATGAACAACTACGTCGAGCAGGTCGAGTCGGACAAGATTATGAGCGGCGCGATGCGCGGGCTTGCCGAGGGGCTCGACCCCGACTGCGCGTGGCTGACCTCCGCCGACGTCGCGAAGCTTGGGAAAGGCAATGCCCCCAAAGCGTCCATCGGTATCGAGCTGACCCGGCAGTACTACCTTCGCATCATCGCGGCGCGCGATGATTCGCCGGCAGCGAAAGCGGGTCTCCGCACCGGCGATTTCATCCGGATGATCGACGACAAGCCCACTCGCGAGATGTCGGTCTTCGAGGGCATGTCGCTCCTCCGCGGGGCGCCCGGTTCGAAAGTGAAGCTTGTCGTGATTCGCGGGAACGCCGCCGAGCCGCACACGGTCGAGGTCACCCGCGAAGACGTCAGCGGCACGCTGGTGACCGGCAAGCTGGCGAAGCCCGGGATCGGCCTTGTCCGGATTGCGGCCTTCAACGATCGCACTGCCGCCGATCTGAAGCAGCAGGTGGCCTCGCTCACGAAGGAAGGCGCAAAACACCTGATTCTGGATCTGCGAGCCACGGCCGAAGGGGCGCCGGAACTGGGGGTCGCACCAGCGAAGTTGTTCGTCAGCGAAGGCATCATCACCAGCCGCGAGGCGCGGGGCGAATCGAAGCGCGACATCACGGCGAGCTCCGGCGACGGCGCGGTCACGCTGCCGGTCGTGCTGCTGGTGGACAACGGCACGACGCAGGCCGCCGAAGTCTTCGCCGCATCGCTGTCGGGTCACAAGCGAGCCGAGCTGATCGGCGAGCACACGCTTGGCCGGGCGGCGATGCAGGAAATGGTCAAGCTGCCTGACGGCAGCGGCCTGTGGATCTCCACCGCGCGCTACCTCACGCCGAGCGGCGCCGCGATCCACGAGAAGGGGCTCGCCCCCGATGTCGCCGTCGCGGAGCCGGAGGTTGAATTCGGCACGGCGCCGCCCACGGGTGATCCCATCCTCGAAAAGGCGATCGAGCGCATCGAGACGCCCGCGACCGCCAAGGCGTAAGCCGCGGCGACGCGCTGCCTCCGCGCGCCTTGCCGTATTTCTCTTGACAGCACCTTCCGTTGCGCGCATATAGCGTGACGTTCGTCAGATGCGCGAGCAGTTCGCTCGCGCTGCCGGTGGCGCTTGCCATCGTGTCGGCGGAAGGAGGGGCGCGTGAACAAACAAGACCTCGTCGCTAAGATCGCGAAGGACGCGGAGATGTCGAAGACGTCGGCGTCGGCCGTCGTCGAGTCGTTCATCGACGGCATCACGAGTGCCCTCAAGAAGGGCGACTCGATCACATTTGTGGGATTTGGCACGTTCAAGACCTCGGTTCGGAAGGCGCGACTCGCCCGAAACCCCCAGACGGGCGCGGCCATCAAGATTCCGAAGCGGCGGGTCGTCCGCTTCTCCGCCGGCACCGCACTGAAAAAAGCCGTCCGCTGACCGCAATCCCGGTGCTGGGGCGGTAGCTAAAGCCCCGCTCCAGCACGAGATAACCCCTCCGCCCGATTGACGCCTCTTCCGTAGCGTTGTTATACTGATCGTTCGTCTCAGTGCCCGTCCTAGACGCCTAGAGGCGCGTAGCTCAGTTGGTTAGAGCGCCTGCCTGACACGCAGGAGGTCGGCAGTTCGAGTCTGCCCGTGCCTACCACCTATTTGCCGTTTGGCCTGACCGGCAGTCGCGGAAGTCATGTCGGGCCGAGTGACGGCAGTTTGCCAACAGTCGAAATGAGCCAGGTGACAATCACGCTGCCCGACGGTTCCCAGCAGGCCGTCGCGTCCGGGATCGCTGTGTCCGCAGTCGCGGCGACGATCTCGCCCCGGCTCGCCGATGCCGCGCTGGCCGCCGTGGTGAACGATCGCCTTGTCGACCTGTCGCACCCGCTCACCGCCGATGCCCGGGTCCGCATTGTCACGGAAAAGAGCCCGGAAGCGCTGCATCTGTATCGTCACAGTACTGCGCACCTGATGGCCGCTGCGGTGACAGCGCTGTTTCCTGGCACGCAGTGCGGGATCGGGCCGGCAACGGAAGAAGGCTTCTTTTACGACTTCATCGTGAGCCGTCCGTTCGTGCCCGAGGACCTCGACGCGATCGAGAACAAGATGCGCGAGCTGGCTGCGGCGAATCTGCCCTACGAGCGGCAGATGTGGCCGCGCAACGAGGCGCGCGCGTTCTTCGCCGAGCGCGGCGAACCGCTGAAGGTTCAACTGATCGACGAGAAGACGGAAGGCCAGACGCACGTCTCCTGTTACACCATCAAGGACAAGGACACGTTCATCGACTTCTGTGTCGGTCCGCACGTGCCGTCGTCTGGCAAGCTCAAGGGCTTCAAGCTGCTGACGACGTCAAACGCGTACTGGAAGGGCGATGCGAAGAACGCGCCGATGCAGCGGGTCTACGGGACGGCGTTCTTCTCTGAGAAGGAACTGAAAGCGCACCTGACGCAGATCGAGGAGGCCAAGAAGCGCGACCACCGGAAGGTCGGGCGCGAGACCGGCCTGTTCATGTTCCATCCGTGGGCGCCGGGCGCGGCGTTCTGGCTCCGCAAGGGGACGCTGCTCTACAACACGCTTGCGAACTACATGCGCGAGGTGCTCTTCCCCGCCGGCTACGACGAGGTGAAAACGCCGCTGATCTACAACAAGGCGTTGTGGGAGACGTCCGGCCACTGGCAGCACTACCGGCAGAACATGTTCCTCGTCGAGTCCGAGAACGAGGCGATGGCCGTGAAGGCGATGAACTGCCCCGGCCACATGCTCGTGTTCGGCAGCGAGGTGCGCAGCTACCGCGACCTGCCGATCCGCTATCACGAGCAGACGCCGCTCCACCGCAACGAAGCCTCGGGCGTGCTATCCGGCCTGACGCGCGTCCGGCAGTTCTCGCAGGACGATGCGCACTGCTTCGTGACAGAGGACCAGATCGCCTCGGAAGTCGAGTCGCTGCTGAAGCTGGTGCAGCGCGTCTACTCGGACTTCGGCCTGGCCTACACGGCGAAGTTGTCGACGCGGCCTGAAAAGGAATTCCTGGGAGAGATCGCGAGCTGGGATCGCGCCGAGTCGTCGCTCAAGCAGGCGCTCGAGAACGCCGGGCAGGCCTACACGATCAACGAAGGCGATGGCGCGTTCTACGGTCCGAAGATCGATTTCGACGTGACCGACGCGCTCGGCCGCAAATGGCAATGCGCGACGATTCAGCTCGACTACCAGATGCCCGAGCGCTTCGACCTGAAGTACATCGGGGCCGATAACGCCGAGCATCGGCCGGTGGTGATCCACCGCGCCATCTACGGCAGCTTCGAGCGCTTCATCGCGCTCCTGATCGAGCACTTCGGCGGCGCCTTTCCGATGTGGCTGGCGCCGCTGCAGGTCCGGCTGCTGCCGATCGCGGATCGGCACCTGGACTACGCCAGAGCGACGCGGAAGCGGCTGGACGAGGCCGGGCTCCGCGCCGAGGTCGACGACCGTCAGGAGAAGATCGGGTATAAAATTCGCGAAGCGCAGCTTCAGAAGATCCCATACATGCTGGTGATAGGGGACCGCGAGGCGGCTGAAGGGACGGTCGCCGTGCGGACGCGTGCGGGTGGGGACCAGGGTGCCCAATCCGTAGAAGCCTTCGTTTCGGCCGCGCTCGCCGAAGTGCGAGACAGAAAGTAGGGGCCCTGGCTAACCTGGGAGGCAGTTATCGCTTTTGACCGCGGGTCGAGAGGCCCAAGACGAGACGATCGGGTGCGCGTCAACGAGCGCATCCGGGTGCGCGAAGTGCGCGTGATCGACGATACGGGGCAGCAGCTCGGCATCATGCCGCCGCCCCAGGCCCTGACGATTGCCCGTCAGAAGGGCCTCGACCTGGTCGAGATCTCCCCCACCGCCGTGCCGCCGGTCTGCCGGATCATGGACTACGGGAAGTATCAGTACCAGGAGCAGAAGCGCGCGCGCGAGGCGAAGAAGCACCAGCGGATCATCGAGGTCAAGGAAATCAAGTTTCGTCCGAAGGTGGACGAGCACGATTACCAGTTCAAGAAGAAGCACATCGAGCGCTTCCTCGCCGACGGCGACAAGGTGAAGGCGACGATCTTCTTCCGGGGCCGCGAAATGGCCCACCCGGAGATTGGCCGCCGGATCCTCGAACGCCTGATCGGCGAACTTGGCGAAGCGGCCATCGTGGAATCGGCGCCGCGCCAGGAAGGGAATCAGATGCATACGATTCTCGCGCAGCGCTCGGGCAAGAGTCAGAAAGGGAGCGGCGGATCCGACGCGCGTCGGTCTGCGCCGCAAACCGCCGGCGTCGCTGCCGGCGGCGCGCGAACACCGGCCGCGGATTCGCCGGGGGGTGAGAGCTAGAAGTCATGGCGAAGCAGAAACTGAAAACGCATCGTGGCGCGGCCAAGCGATTCAAGAAGTCCGCCGGCGGCAAGTTCCGGCGAGCGTCCGCGTTCAAGCGGCACATCCTGACCAGCAAGACGACCAAGCGGAAGCGCTCGCTGCGCGGCACGATCCAGGTTGCCGAGCAGGATCAGGATCGGTTGAAGCGGATGTTGCCGTACGCATAGAGACTTTGTAGGGATCGGGGACCAGGGATCGGGGATCAGGGGCATCAGGCTGAGTCGTCGCGTTGCCCGCGTTCCTGATCCCCGATCCCCGATCCCTGATCCCCATCAGGAGTCAGTGAAATGCCTCGAGTGAAGCGTGGAACGGTTCGACGGGCGAAGCGGAAGAAGCTGCTCGCGCGGACGAAAGGAATGTTCGGCAACAAGAGCAAGCTGTACCGCGCCGCGAAGGAATCCGGCGATACGGCGCTCAAGTATGCCTTCGTCGGCCGCCGCAACAAGAAGCGCGACTTCCGCCGTCTGTGGATCGTCCGCATCAACGCTGCCGCGCGGGAGCACGGCCTGACCTACCGCGATCTGATCGCCGGCTTGAAGCGTGCGGGCATCGGGCTCGATCGCAAGGCGCTGGCCGAGATCGCCGCCCGCGACGCCGCCGGGTTTGGCAAATTGGCCGCGCAGATCAAGAACGCCGCAACTGCGTAATCATCGGCAGTGCCAAGTGCTAAGTGCAAAGTGCCAAGTGGAGTTCGCAGTGGAAAGTGGAAAGTGCGGGGTTAATCCGACGAATGGGGCCGGCGGCGACGTGGGCGCCCGTTCGCGAGTAGAAGCCATCACTCTGAACTTGTCACTCCCCACTCCACTTAGCACTTAGCACTCGGCACTCAGCACTGTATCGTGTCTCCCTCCTCTCCTGTCGAACAGCTGCGAGCGCAGTTTGCGGGCGAGCTCGCAGCCGCAACATCCGACGCTGACGTCAAGTCGCTGCGCGACCGTTACCTGGGTCGCAAAGGCGGGGCCGTCGCCGCGCTGCTCAAGGAAGTCGCCGGCGCACCCGCCGAGCAGCGTCCAGCCCTGGGCCGCGAGGCCAACGAGCTCAAACGCGAGATCGAGACAGCCCTCGACGAAAAGCGCACGGCGCTCGAGTCGTCGAAGGCGCCGGCGGGAGCGGTGGACGTCACCCTTCCCGGCCGCCGTCCGGCCATCGGTCGCACGCATCCGCTGACCGCGCTCCGCACCCGCATCGAATCGATTTTCGCCAGGCAGGGCTACGAGATTCTCGACGGCCCCGAAACCGAGGACGACTGGCACAACTTCGAAGCCCTCAACATGCCGGCGGAGCATCCTGCCCGCGACATGCAGGACACGCTGTATTTGAAGGAGCCGTGGCAGCAGTTTGGCGGGCCTCCACGTCATGATGCGCGCAGCGTCCGTGGCGGCGGGCCTTCAGCCCCGCCAATCCCTGAGCGTCCCGCGACGCTGCTGCGCACGCACACGTCGGCGATGCAGATCCGCTACATGGAGACGCACGAGCCGCCGGTCCGCATCATTGCCCCGGGACGTGTCTATCGCCGCGACAACCTCGATCTCACGCACACCCCGATGTTCCAGCAGGTCGAAGGCCTCGTCGTCGGCGAGGGCGTGACCATGGCGGACCTGAAGGGGACGCTCATCGGCTTCCTGCGCGAGCTGTTCACACCCGACACGCCCGTCGTCTTTCGTCCCAGCTTCTTCCCCTATACCGAGCCGAGTGCCGACGTCTTCATCGGCTGCCAGCAGTGCAAGGGCAGCGGCTGTGCGATGTGCAAGCGCACCGGGTTCATCGAGGTCCTGGGCAGCGGGATGGTGCATCCGGCCGTGTTCGAAGCCGTCGGCTACGACCCGGTCAAGATCACCGGCTTTGCATTCGGCGTCGGCATCGAGCGCCTCGCGCTGCTGATGCACGGCGTCGAGGATATCCGCCTGTTTTACGAGAACGATCTGCGCTTCCTGGAGCAGTTTCCGCTGTGAAGGTCCTCGTCTCCTGGCTCCGCGAGTTGGTCGACGTCCCCGTTGACATCGCGACCCTGGCCCAGGATCTCCACATGGCCGGCTTCGAAGTCGCCAGCGTCGATCCGGTGGGGGGGACAGTCCCCGATGGCACGGATTTCGTGCCATCGGGGACTGTCCCCCTTATGCCCGACGCGGTTATCGACTTCGAGATCACCGCGAACCGGCCGGATTGCCTCAGCATGATCGGAATCGCGCGCGAGGTGGCGACGAAGTACGGGACGACGCTCCGACACCCGGTCGCGGCCGATCTCGGCGCGCCCGACCCCGCGAAAGCCGGACCACTCGTCGTCACCATCGAGGATGCAGTCCGCTGCCCGCGGTACTGCACCGCGATCGCCGACGTCACGATCGGTCCCTCGCCTGCCTGGCTCGCCGATCGTCTGACCGCCGCCGGCATCCGCTCGATCAGCAACATCGTCGACATCACGAACTACGTGCTGCTCGAGCTCGGGCATCCGCTGCACGCGTTCGACCTGTCGCGGCTCGAAGGCCCGGAGTTGCGCATCCGCACGGCGCGACCAGGCGAGGCGTTGACGACCCTCGACGGCCAGAAGCGCACGCTGGATCCCGAGATGCTCGTCATCGCCGACAAGTCGCGAGCGCAGGCACTCGCCGGCGTGATGGGCGGCGGCGACAGCGAGGTGTCCGGCGCCACGAAGACGATCGCGATCGAAAGCGCCTGGTTCCTCCCCGCCTCAGTCCGCAGGACCTCGAAGCGCCTGGGCCTCTCGACCGAGGCGTCCTATCGCTTCGAACGCGGCGCCGACTTCGACGCCGCCTCGGAGGCGCTGGCTCGCGCCTGTGCGCTGATCACGCAGGTTGGCGCGGGCACGATCCGCCCGGGCTGGATCGACGCCTGTCCCGCGCCGCGCACACCGGTGATCGTGCGGTTCAACCCGGCGCGGGCCACGCATGTCTTGGGCGCACCTGTCGCGCTTGAAGACATGCGACGCATCCTGACCGGACTGGGATTCCAGATCGCCGAGGAGGACGCCTCGAGCTGGGCGGTGACGGTCCCAACCTGGCGTGTGGACGTCTTCCGCGATATCGATCTCGTCGAGGAAATCGCACGTCACTACGGCTACGACCGGCTGCCGACGACGTTTCCGCCGGTGCTGAAGGCGCCGGCGCCACCCGACACGCGGCTCGAGCAGAATCGCGCGCTGCGGCGGCTGGCAACCGCCGCCGGCTTCAACGAGTGCGTCACCTTCTCGTTCATCGGCGAACGATCGGCTGATGAATTCGGCGAACGAGGCGAGGGCGTCGCCATTGCCAATCCACTCTCGGAGACGTTCGCTGTCCTCCGTCCATCGCTCCTCCCCGGCATCGTCGATTCCCTGAGTCACAATCGCCGCCACGGGCAGCGCGACGTCCGGTTGTTCGAGCTCGGCACGCGCTTCTCGCGGACCAGCGGCGAGCGGCGGACGCTGGCGCTCGGATGGTTAGGTGCTGGCAACCCCGAGCACTGGAGCGAGCGCACGCGCACCATGGACTTCTTCGACCTCAAAGGCGTCGTCGAGGAGCTCGCCTCGGCGATGGGCCTGCAGATGACGACACGTCCTGCGACGCGCCCGTTCCTCGCGCCCGGCCGCACCGCCGAAATTGTCGTCTCGACACCGAATGGCGCCCAGCGGCTATTCGGGACCATCGGCCAGCTCCGCCCCGCGCTCGCCGAGTCGCGCGACATTCCAAGCCAGGACGAGGTCTTTGTCGCGGAGCTGGACCTCGATGCCGTCAGCGATCTCGTGACGATGCTCGACATCGCGACGACGCGCGCGCTGCCGCGGTATCCGGGCATCGTGCGCGACCTGTCGATTCTTGTCGCAGACGTCTTGCCCGCGGCCGATGTTCGTGGCACGATTCGTTCGGTGGCACCAGCAACGCTGGTGCGGCTGGCAGAATTCGATCGCTACGTCGGCAAGGGCGTGCCGGACGGTCGCGTCAGTCTCTCGTATCGACTGACGTTCCAGGCGCCGGATCGCACGCTGACCGACGCCGAAGTGGACGCAGTGATGAACACGATCGTCGCCCGACTGGTCGCCGCGCACGATGCCGTGCGACGATAGAATTGACGGATCGATATGTACGTAGGCCCAAGCTTTGGTACGTAGGCCCAAGCTTTAGCTTGGGCAAATCGCGCGGCGCAGGCATTCATCTGAATTTTTTCGCATCCGAGGTATCCGATGGTAAAAACCGGACGGACGGTCGAGCTCGAGCCCATCGATCGGCTGGAGGAGAAGGTCAAACTGCTGGTGAACATGATCGAACGGCTGAAGGCCGACGCCGCCCGACTGGCCGAGGACAACGCCCGGCTCGCCAGAGAGCTCGAAGTTGCGCACGTCCAGATCTCCGAGGCCGAAACCGCAAGCGGCGAGATGCTGGCACTGCGCGAAGAGCGCGATCTGGTCCGCGCGCGCGTGGCAACAATGCTCGAGCAGCTCGAAGGCGTGGCCCTGTAAGACGTGGCCGAAGGCACCGAGCGCGTCGTTCCGGTCGTCATTCAGGGACAGCGCTACCCCGTGCGGAGCACGCTCGAACCCAGCTATGTCGCCGAGCTGGCCGCCTACGTTGACGAGAAAATGCGGCTTGCATCCGACGCGAACAACACGACGGATTCGTTGCGGGTCGCGGTGCTCGCGGCCCTGAACCTCGCCGACGAAGTGTTCCGCCACCGCGCCGAGCGCGACGGCAGCAACATCGCGATCGCCACTCGCGCCGGCGAGCTCGAGCGCCTGCTCGATGCGGTCCTGGCCGGCGAGCCCCGGTTGCGTTAGACGGAAGGTGGCGGACCTGACCGTGGAGCTTGAACAGGCGGACCCGAAGGTCCGCCCTACCTGACCGACGTGTGGCGGACCTGAAGGTCCGCCCTACATGTGCACAGCGCAGTCATATGTAGGGCGGACCTTCAGGTCCGCCTGTCACGACCGACGAATTCCACTCATCCTGCGACCCGAACGATCCGATAGAATAGCCAAGGCCCTGAAGTGCTCGTGATGGCTCAGGAGCGTCGCTTGAGCCAATGCTAGTCCCAAGTGAATCGCGACGCCGCCCCGTGTGCACGCCTCCGCCGTGAGGAAGCCTGACGGGTGGTTTTCAAACAGCGGTTCCACCTGCTTTCGCAGGTTCAAACGACCTCCCCACACGGCACGTCGGGGCCCTCTCCTTTAGTCAGGCGCCCTCCAGCACGAGGGCCCGTGCGCAGAGAGGACTCTCGTGTCGGGCCAGATACTGAAGTACGCCCTCGACTTCGCCATCGCATTCGCCGCGGCCGCCGCGGTCTTCGGCTATTGGCTCGCCAACCGCAAACGTCTCGCCGCTGAAACCGTCGGCCGCGCCGAGGAACAGGCGTCGCGTATCCTGCGCGACGCGGAGCGCGAAACCGACGCCCGGCGCAAGGAAGCGATGCTCGAGGCCAAGGAGCGCGCGCACGAGCTCCGGGTCGAAGCCGAGCAGTACGCACGCGATCATCGCCAGCAGATTACCGGCATCGAGCAGATGCTGGTCAAACGCGAGTCGGGACTCATCGAACAGCAGGCATCATGCGAGGAGCGCGACCGCTCGCTGGGACGCCGCGAGCAGGCACTGAGCTCGCGCGAACAGACCGTCGCCACCAGCGCCGCCCGCTATGAAGAGCTCGTCGCGCAGCAGCGTCGCGATCTCGAGCGTCTTGCCGGCATGACCAGCGACGAAGCCCGCGAGCTGCTGATCAAACAGATCGAAGCCGATGCCAGGCGCGATGCCGCGAGCCTGGTCAAGCGCCTCGAGAGCGAAGCCCGCGAGCAGGCCGCCGACCGCGCCCGCGCCATCGTCACCCAGGCCATTCAGCGCAGCGCCGCCGACCACGCCATCGAGACCACGGTCACCGTCGTCGATCTCCCGAGCGACGACATGAAAGGCCGCCTGATCGGGCGCGAGGGGCGTAACATCCGGGCGCTCGAATTGGCGACCGGCGTTGATCTGATCATCGACGACACGCCCGGCGCGATCATCCTCTCGGGATTCGATCCCTTCCGTCGCGAGGTCGCGCGGCGAACCATCGAGCGGCTGATCGCCGACGGCCGGATCCACCCGGCACGCATCGAGGAAGTGGTCGAGAAAGTCCGCAGCGAGATGGACGACGCCGTGCGCAAGGACGGCGAGGCGGCGGCGTTCGAGCTCGGGCTGCACGACTTGCATCCCGACGTGCTCACGTTGATGGGACGGCTGCAGTTCCGCACCAGCTACGGCCAGAACATCCTGAACCACTCGAAGGAGGTCGCGTTCCTCGCCGGCGTCATGGCTCGCGAGCTCGGCCTGGGCGCGCACGTGACCATTCGCGCCGCATTCCTGCACGACATCGGCAAGGCGATCGACCGCGATCTGCAGGGCTCGCATCTCGAGCTCGGGCTGGACTTCCTCCGAAAACACGGCGAGTCGGAGCCGGTGCTGCAGGCCGTTGCGGCGCACCACATGGACATCGACTGGCCGTCGCTCGAAGCGATGATCGTCCAGGCCGCCGACGCGATCTCGGCGGCACGTCCGGGTGCCCGCCGCGACCTGCTCGAGACCTACGTCAAGCGGCTCGAGAAGCTCGAGCAGATTGCCGACTCTTTCAAGGGCGTGTCGAAGTCGTTCGCGCTGCAGGCCGGCCGCGAGATCCGCATCATGGTCGAGAGCGAGAAGATCAGCGACGATGAAGCGGTGTGGCTGTCGCGCGACATCGCGCGGCGGATCGAGAGCGAGCTCGAGTATCCGGGACAGATCAAGGTCACGGTCATACGCGAGACTCGCGCCGTTGACTATGCCAAGTGAGGAGCTGACGCCGGAAGCGACGATTGCCTCCGCGGGCGAGCACGCGCTGATTCGGCATATCCGCGCCAGGCTGTCTCCCGCCCCCGAGTGGCTCGTTGTCGACGTCGGCGACGACGCCGCTGTCTATGAGCCGCAGCGGAACGCCCTCGAAGTCATCACCACGGACGCAATCGTCGACGGCGTCCACTTCGATCAACGCTTCACGCCTGCGTCGGCGATCGGCCATCGCGCGCTCGCGGTGAACCTGAGCGATCTCGCCGCGATGGGCGCTGATGCGAGGCTGGCAACGGTGTCGATGGCGCTCCCGCAGACCCTCAGGCTGCAGGACTTCGAGCAGATCGTCGACGGCCTGCTTGCGCTCGCCGAACGCACACATACCCGGATCGTCGGCGGCAACATTACGGCCACCCCGGGACCGCTCGTCATCGACGTCACCGCGATCGGGACCGTCGGGCGACGTCGTGTACTGACGCGCGCGGGAGCACGTCCCGGACATTACGTCTTTGTCAGCGGGAACCTTGGCGACGCACGGGCGGGGCTTGCGCAGATCCGGGAAGATCCGGCCGGCACGGCGTCCCAGCCGTCGGACCTGGTGGCACGCTACCTGCAACCTGAACCGCGGCTCCGGCTCGGGCAGCAACTGGGCCGGAATCAGGCCGCGACTTCAGCGATCGATTTGAGCGATGGCCTGGCCGATGGCCTTCATCAACTGGCCACGGCGTCAGGTGTCGGATTCGAGATCGATGCGGATGCCATACCGATTCGCGACGACGCGCGCGAATACTGGCGCAGTGCGAATCGCGACGCCGTGCAGGAAGCCGTGTCGGGCGGCGACGATTACGAGCTGCTCTTCACGGTGCACCCGCGACGATTGGGGCGGCTGAGGACGGTGCGACGGCTCATCGGGGGGCTCGAGCTCGTCCGCATCGGTGTCGTGACCCGAACGCCCGGCGTGGATATCATCCACGGCGACGGACGGCGCCAGCCAGTTGGCGCCGGCTACGAGCACTTCGCCTCGTAGTGACAGTTGTGGAAGCGGACTTCCGCCTTCGCTGAAGCTTCGGCGGACCGCCGCAGCCTCGGCGGAGGCGGTCAGCCCCGCTGATTTCTCGTGATACTCGCATACTCGGGCTGGCGCAAAGCGCTGGCGACGATCTTCGTCGTCGGGGGACTCGTGTGGCTGTACGAGGAGACGATGCTCGACTCCCGTTTCTCGGCGAAGCAGGGCGAGAGCGACCCGCAGCCACCACCGAAACCGGGGTCTCGCCTGGTCTTCTCCGCCACCGCCTATTGCAAAGGCAGCACGACGGCCTCCGGAGTCAACGTGCGATCGGGCATCGCCGCTGCCGATCCCGACTTGCTGCCGGTCGGTTCCGTGCTCGAAGTTGATGCTCCCGGCCCGCGCTACGACGGCGTCTACACGGTGATGGACACTGGCCCGCGCGTCCAGGGTCGGCACGTCGATCTCTACATGTGGAGCTGCCACGAGGCGCTGCGATTCGGACGCCCGAGCGTGCGTCTCAATGTCCTGCGGCTAGGGTGGAGCCCGGCGCAGAGCGCACCGAGCCTGATCGATCGCTTGTTCCGAAGGCGTGAAGCGGCGACGCAGCAGCAGGCGCCGCCGCCGTCTCAATCGCCGCCAGCGCCGTAGTTGCCCGAGCTAAAGCTCGGGCCTACGTACGCCTCGTCCTTCGTCCTTCGTCCTTCGTCCCTCGTCCCTCGTCCCTATTTCTTCTTTTCCTTCTTGTTCGCCGGCCCTTCCTTCTCCAGCTCCGTCTGCACCAGCTTCAACTCTTCACGCTTGTGCGCGTCGACGACGGGATACGTCAAGTCGAGCTCCTCGAGCGCATCGACGACGGCGGCGGACACCACCAGGCGCGTGAACCATTTGTGATCGGCCGGCACGACATACCAGGGCGCGACGTCCGACGCGGTATGGCGGATGGCGTCTTCGTACGCTTCCTGATACGCGTCCCAGCAGTTGCGTTCCTTGGCGTCGGCCATCGAGAACTTCCAGTTCTTCTCGGGCTCGCGGAGGCGGCTCAGGAATCGCTGCCGCTGCTCCTCTTTCGACACGTGCAGGAAGAACTTGCGGACGATGACGCCGTTCCGCGACAGGTAACGCTCGAAGCTCTCGATGTCCTCGTAACGCTCGCGCCAGATGTCCTTGGTGATGAGAGACGACGGCAGCTTCTGTGCCTTCAGCAGTTCCTCGTGGACTTTGACCACGAGGACCTCCTCGTAGTACGAGCGATTGAAGATGCCGATGCGTCCACGTTCGGGAAGCGCTCGAACCGTGCGCCACAGGAAGTCGTGATCGAGCTCCTCGTTGCTCGGCGCCTTGAAGGAGAAGACCTGACAGCCCTGCGGGTTGATGCCAGACATGACGTGCTTGATCGTGCCGTCCTTGCCGGCGGCGTCCATGGCCTGGAAGATCAACAGCACCGACCAGCAGTCCTGTGCGTAGAGGCGATCCTGCAGCTCACGCAGCCGCTGCACGCCCTGCAGCAACAGTTCCGTCGCGCGCTCCTTCGACTTGATGCCTCGCGTGTCGGCCGTGTCGATGTCTTTCAGCCGGAATTTCTTCCCGTCTTCGACGCGGAATGGCTTGATCAGCTTGTTCAGGTCCATGGGGCATAAGGATACATGTATGGCGGACCTTAGCAATTGTAGGGCGGACCTTTAGGTCCGCCTGATCGTTGGGCCACGCCCGGCGGGGCTGAAGCCCCGCCCTACATGTGACAGGGCGGACCCAGCAAATGTGACCGGACGGACCCTAGCAAATGTAGGGCGGACCTTCAGGTCCGCCAAATCGTCAGGCCCTTTTGGCGGGGCTGAAGCCCGGCCTCCACATAGGGCAGTCAGGCGACCTTTGAAAACTGCAGCTGATACAGCCGGTAATAGATGCCCCGCCTGGCGAGGAGTTCCTGATGCGTGCCGGACTCGCGGATCACGCCCTTGTGGAGGACCACGATCGTATCCATGTCCTGAATCGTCGACAGCCGGTGAGCGATGGCGATGGTCGTCCGCCCTTCCATGAGCACGTGTAGCGCCCGCTGGATCGTGTGCTCGGTCTCCGTGTCGACGCTGGACGTGGCCTCGTCCAGGATGAGAATCGGCCGATCGAACGCAAGCGCGCGCGCAAAGGACAGCAGTTGTTTCTCGCCCGTGGACAGCGTCGCACCGCGCTCGGCCACTGGGGCCTCGAAGCCGGCCGGCAGGGCGTTGATGAACCGATCGGCGCGGACCGCGGTCGCCGCTTTCCGGACCGCGTCGTCGTCGATCGCTTCTGCGCCCAGTCGAATGTTGCCGCCGATCGTTCCCGAGAAGAGGTGCACGTCCTGGAGGACGAGCGCGAACAGGCTGCGCAGCTGCTCGAGATTCAGCTCGCGGATGTCGATGCCGTCGATCCGGATATGGCCGCGCTGCACGTCATAAAAACGCAGGAGCAGGCTGATGATCGTCGTCTTCCCCGAGCCGGTCGCGCCGACGAGCGCGACGCGTTCGCCTGGCTTCACCTCGAACGAGACATCTTTCAGCACCCAGTCTTCGTGGTTGTACGCAAACCAGACGTGATCGAAAACGATGTGTCCCGTGAACGGCGCCGCCGGCGTTGACGGTTGCGCCGGAGTCACGACCGACACCGGCGTGTCGAGCAGGGTGAAGATCCGCTCTGACGAAGCCATCGCCGACTGCAGCACGTTGAACTTCTCGGACATGTCGCTGATCGGCCGATAGAAGCGCGCGGAGTACTGCAGGAAGGCCACGAGGACGCCGAGGGTGAGCGCACCTTCCATCACCTGGAGCCCACCGAACCAGATGATGATCGACGCCGCCAGCGCGCCGACCAATTCGATGGCCGGATAGAAGACGGCATAGAAGAGGATCGACTGGATGTTCGCGTCGCGGTGCTCGCGGTTGATGTGCTCGAAGCGCTCGAAGTTCAACGGTTCGCGGCGGAAGAGCTGAACGGTCGACATACCCGTCAGGTTCTCCTGCAGATACGCGTTGATGCGCGCGATGAGCGCGCGGACCACTCGATACGACTCGCGGACGTTGCGGCGGAACCACTGGGTGACCAGGACGATCAGCGGCAGGACGACGAAGCTCGCCAGCGCCAGCTTCGCGTTCATGCCCAGCATCACGATCATGATGCCGAACAGCGTGAACACATCGCCGAAGATGGCGACGACTCCGGCGGTGAACAGGTCGTTCAGGACATCCACGTCGCTCGTGACGCGCGTCATCAGGCGGCCAACGGGATTACGGTCGTAGAACCGCAGATCCAGCCGCTGCAGATGGGCGTAAATCTCCATCCGCAGGTCGTACATGATGCGCTGCCCCGTCAGCTGCATCATCCACGTCTGGACGTACTCGAGCGCGAACGAGGCGAGCAGCACGGCCAGAAACTGCCAGGCGATCACCGGCAGGCCGCTGAGATCCTTGTCCGCAATGTAGTGGTCGATCGCGACCCGCGTAAGGTACGGCGGCGCGAGCTGGAGCACCGCGCTGGCGATGATCGACACCAGCGCGATGGCGACCTGCGCCTTGTAGGGACGCAGATAGCCCAGCAGCCGCTTCATCAGGCGGCTGTCGTAGGCTTTGCCGACTACATCTTCATCGTGAACAGACATTTTCATCGGCGGTCCTAAGGCTCCGCGCTACAGGCGAGAACATGGGAGGCTGCGATAGACTGATCGTCCGTAACGATCGTGCGCTACATCGCGTGTAGGGCGGACCTTCAGGTCCGCTTCTTCCTTCGTCCCAGGTGAACGTAGGCCCACGCTTTAGTCCTTCGTCCCCGTCATCACGCAAGGCGCCACCGCTCGTCTTCTTCGATTGCTTCCAATTCCTCTTCCAGCAGCTGCTTGCGATGCAACTCCGCATAGGTGCCGCCGTGCTCGACGAGCTCGGCATGCGAGCCGCGCTCGACGACGCGACCGTCGGCGAGGACGAAGATGACGTCGGAATCGCGGACCGTGGACACGCGATGGGCGACGATCAGGCACGTCCGGCCGCGGCGCACCTGCTTCAGCCGTTGCAGGATCTCCTCTTCAGTGTAGGTGTCCACTGCCGACAGCGAGTCGTCCAGGACCAACACGCGCGGATCGGTGGCGAGCGCGCGGGCGAGCGCCGTCCGCTGCTTCTGCCCGCCGGACAGCGTAATACCGCGTTCGCCGACCAGCGTCTCGAAGCCCTTCGGAAAGTCGGCGACGTCCTTGTCGAGCCGCGCGATGCTGGCCGAGCGTTCGATCACCTCCCGGCGCGCCTCAGGAGGGAGCGCCGACACTTCCGGCGCGAAGGCGATGTTTGCCTCGAGCGTGTCCGAGAACAGGAACGGCTCCTGCGGCGCCATCGCGACGATTCGCCGCAGCGTGACGAGCGACAGATCGCGGACGTCGATGCCGTCGACGAACACCGTGCCGGGCGGCGGGTCGAGGAGCCGGGCCAGCAGTTGCAGCAGCGTCGACTTGCCGCTGCCCGTCGGCCCGATAATCGCCGCTGTCTGTCCGGGCTGAACGGCGAGATTGACGTCCTTCAGCACCGTCGCCGAGCCGTGGCTGAACGTCAGATTCCGGATCTCAATCAGCCCGCGCACGGACAGCGGATCGAGTAACAGCGGATGTGGCGGATCGGCGATGCTCGGCGGCTCGTCGAGGATCTCGAGCATCCGCTTCCACGACGCCATGCCGCGCTGCAGCATGTTCGTCACCCATCCGAACGCGATCATCGGCCACGACAGCATCACCAGGTAGGCGTTGAACGCCACCAGCTCGCCGACCGTAATCCGCCCCTGGATGACGTCGCGGCTGCCTTGCCACAGCACGAGCAGGGCACCGAAACCCAGAAACAGCGTCATGCTCGGGTAGAACGCGCCCTGGAGGCGGATCAACCCCTGATTCCGGCGGATGTACTCTTCGTTGGCGGTGCGAAAGCGCGCCAGCTCCGCTTCTTCCTGCCCGTAGGCACGCACCACGCGGACGCCCGAGAGGTTTTCTTGCGCGACGGCACTCAGCTCGGAGAGCTGGGCCTGGATCTTCTCGAACCGCCGATGAATCGCCGCGCCGAACACCTTGACCGAGATCGTCACGAGCGGCAACGGCAGTAAGCCGATCAGCGTCAGGCGCGGGTCGATCGACAGCATCAGCACGATCGCCACAATGAAGACCAGCGTCGTCTGCGACGCGTACATGATCGACGGGCCCGCCATCATGCGGACGGCGTTCAGATCGTTCGTCGCCCGCGACATCAGGTCGCCCGTGCGATGGCGGCGGTAGTACTCGGGCGGCAGCCGCTGCAGGTGTGCGAAGAAGTCGTTTCGCAGGTCGTACTCGATCTCGCGCGAGACCCCGATGATGATGCGGCGCATGAGGAAGCGGAATACGCCGCCGCACGCGGAGATGGCGAACAGGACCGCCGCGTACATCCCCAGCTTGCCGCGCGTGACGCTGCTCGTCAGATCGTCGACGGCGAACTTCAGCACCCACGGTGACAGGAGCTGAATCGCCGTCGTCGCGAGGATGCAGGCGAAGCCGAGTGCGAGTGTGCGGCGATGGCGAGAGAAGTACGGCAGGAGGCGCCGGAACGGAGCCTGTCCCGCCCCCGACGGGGACATCGTCCGAGTATAACGTGTGCTATTCTGAGCCTCGGCCTGCCCCCAGCAGGCCCGGACGCGCACGTCCGATCCGGTCGAACGCCTGCTTGCCTTCCCTTCCACGGTTCCTTCCCAGCGAACCGGTCGTGAGCGGCGCGAACCTGTAGCTCGAGGCTTTCGGGGCCGAAAAGAGGACTATGCATACGTTTGTTTTGCGGCGCGCTGCCACCGTGGCAGCGGGCTCCATGCTTCTCTGGCTGGCGGCGACGATCCCGGCCGCGGCGCAGTACGGGCGCCCGACGATGAACGATCCGGCGACCGGTGAGAAGTACCACGTCGAGGTTTCCTACGGGTTCTGGCATCCGGATCTCGAGGCGACCATTTCGAGCGAGCAGCTCGGCATCATCGGCTCGGAGATCGACGTCAAGTCGGATCTGGGGTACACGGACGAGGCCATCCGTCAGTTTCGCCTGGTGCTGCGTCCTGGCAGGAAGCACAAGTTCCGCATCGAGTACATCCCGGTCAAGTTCGAAGGCGACACGATCCTGAACCGCTCGCTCGTGTTCAACGGCATCGAGTTCAACGCCGGCCTGCAAGTGCAGAGTCAGTTCGAATGGGACACCTGGCGCGTTGGCTATGAATACGACTTCGTCTACACGGACCGCTTTTATGCGGGATTCATCCTCGAAGTGCGGCAGACGACGGCGCAGCTGCAGCTGGACAGCGCGATCGACAGCGAGTTCACCGAGGCCAAGGGCCCCATCCCCGGAATCGGCGGCGTGATCCGCGCATATCCAGCGAAGCAGTTCTCGATTACCGGTGAAGTCACCGGGCTGAATGTGCCGGAGATCAACGAATACGAGGGGCAGTTCATCGACGTCGACATCTACGGGACGTTCAACTTCACGGACAACGTCGGCGTCCAGGGCGGCTATCGCTGGCTCGACGCCAGCTATCTCGCCAAGCTCGATACGGGCGATCTCACCTTGAAGGGGCTCTACTTCACCGGCGTCGTCCGGTTCTGACGACACGGCCGACAATCCCGTGACAGCGACCGGCGCGGTGTCTGAGCTCCGCTTTCCGCGCATCACGCTGTTTGCAGTTTTCGCCGTACTCGCGGTCGTCCATACCTGGCCGCTCGCGTCCGCGCCTTCGTATTATTCCCGGCTCGATACTGCTGACGCGCAACTGAACACGTGGGCGATGGCGTGGGTCGCACGCACGCTGCCCACCGATCCGCGGCACCTCTTCGATGCCGGCATCTTCTTTCCGGAACAGCGGACGCTCGCGTACTCGGAACCGCTCATCGTTCAAGGGGCGCTGGCAATCCCGGTCCTTCGCCTCGGCGGATCGCCGGTCCTGGCCTACAACCTCGTGCTGATGGCCGGCTTCGCGCTGACCGGCTGGGCGGCCGGCCTGCTCGCGCTGCGCATGACCGGCAGCCTGCTCGCCGCGATAGTCGGGGGATCGATTGCCGCGTTCAACGCACAGTCGCTGGTCCGGTTGCCGCACATTCAGGCCCAGCATCTCGAGTTCCTGCCGCTCGCGCTGTACGCATTCGATCGACTGCTCGAACACGGCAGGCCGAAGCACGCGGTGCTGCTTGGGGCAGCCGTCGCGTTCCAGGCGTTCGCGTCGATCTATGCGCTCATCTTCGCAGCCTGGGCACTCGTATGCGCCGCGGCAGGTCGTGCGAAAGAGCTGCTCGGTGTGGATCGACGCCGCAACGCCGTTCTTCTGCTCGGAGCCATGGGCGTTGCTGCCCTGCTTTTGACGCCCGTGCTCCTCCCCTATTACCAGCTGTCGAAGGAGTACGGCATGACGCGATCGGTCGCCGAATCGCGGCAGTTCGCGTCGACCTGGACGGATTACTTCTACACCGGCGGCCGCCTGCATTACTGGCTCTGGAGTCACGCTTTTCAGAAGAGCGCCGAAGCGAACTTTCCCGGCGTCGTGGCGCTGGCTCTGGCAGTCATCGGCATCGTGGCGGCCAAGCATGCGCAAGCCATCACCAGACGGCACGTCGCCATGGCAGGAGCGATCGTCGTTGGCGGCGTCTTCTTATCGGTCGCGCCGTGGCTGCCAGGCTTCACCTGGGCCCATGCGAATCTCCCTGCGCTCGGAGCGATCCGCGCCTACGCGAGGGCGGGACAAATCGTCATGATCGGCCTCGGGCTGCTCGCGGCGGCTGGTGCGATCGCGCTTCGGGGCCGCTGGATCAGCGATCGGACATGGCCGGTCGTCGCAGTGGCGCTCGTCATTCTCGTGAACGCGGAAGCTCTGCGCGCACCGATGTGGTACTCGCCATTCGAGGGCATCCCGTCGATCTATGACGTGTTGCAGGGATCGGACCACACGGCCGTACTGGAGCTGCCGATCTACGGCCGCCCCGGAGTGTCGCGGAATGCGCGGTATATGGTCAACGCGACGCGGCACTGGAAACCGCTCGTGAACGGCTACAGCGGTTTCGTGCCGCCGGATTATGGCGTGACGGTACGGACGCTGAACGGCTTCCCCGACGCGGCGTCCTTCGAATGGCTGCGTTCGAAGGGCGTGACGACGGTGGTGCTCCACCGATCGGATTTCCAGCGACGCAAGGGAAAGCGTCAGCTGGCGCTCGTCGAACGATCGCCAGACCTCGAACCCCGCGCGAGTGTCGGCGACATCACGATTTACCTGATTCGCGAACGGCCGCACTGAAGTGCGGCCAAACTGCAGCCCTGGTCGGCCGCAGCTGAAGTGGCGGTGCTACTGCAGTTCGACCCAGACGCCCAGATAGCGCAGATCGCGATTCCCCGCCTCCACGTCGGCCGGTCTGAAGCCAGCCTCGGTCGAAATCGTCACGGGCACTCCATCCCGTCCACGTGACGCGGCGAGGCGGACCGACTTGAGCTCGCCAGGGGCGAGCTGATACTGCTCCTGTCCGGCGCCGTTCGAAATCCGGACCACGTTTGCCGCGGGACCGTTTCGCACCGCGAGAGTCCGCTGCCCGCGCGGCTGGACCGTGAGACGCGCGGTCCTCCCGCCGATCACCCAAAGTCCCGACGGCTCGGCATAGACGCTTCCCTTTTCGGCAAACACGACGCCCGCGTGCGTCACCACCGCACGATCCGCTCTGAGGCCGCACGTCTCGGCGGCGCCGGGCGAGACGAGTTGCAGACGCAGCCCCTCGATTGACGAACGCATCGCCGCATCGGGCGTCATCCACAGCCACGTGGCGCCGGCGGGCAGATCGACGACGCAATCGGTGGCACCGGGACGATGTTCTGCGAATGTGCACTGCTGGAGCGACGAGTCTGGCTTTCCCAGCGCGAGGGTCAGCGCGCCGGACACGTTGAGCCCTGAATCGAGCCACACGCGGTAGCGCCCGGGGGGAAGATCGCGGCCGGTCCACGGCGGACTGCCCGTGCTGAGGGGCCGGCGGCCGGCATCACGAATGCCGAACTCCGCGTCCGTCGAATGCGAGGCGCTCAGCGAGAATGCTCCGAGGCGGAACACCAGACGATCGGCACCGCACGCATCAGCCAGCAACGCGATCGCACTCGACCCAGGCTCGGTGGCGCCTCGGCCGCCGAGCAGCCATCCCGCGGTCGCACCAACGGAAATTGCGGCGCACGCAGTAACTCCAACGACGAGGGGCGACTCCGGTGCCACTCGCCTTTCCGCCATCCGAAGCGCGAACCATCCGGCCGCCAGTCCACCGACCCACAGGAATGCCTTCACCCATGCAGCCGTCACGCTCTCCTGGAACAGGCTGGGCAGCGCATACGAAAGGTTCACTGCCGGGGCGATCCAATCGAGCCAGCGCGCGAACCCGTCTCTCGTGTTGTAGAGCAGTGCCCCGTCAGCGGCAACGCCAAGGATTGCCGTGATCCCGAGGCTCGCCATCAGCAGCATCGCGATCGCCGTGCGCGGCGGCGTCGTGACATGGCGACGCCAAAAGACGGCCAGGGGCACGGACAGCGGCAGCAGCACAGGGACCAGGAAGCGTGCCGGCGAGCTGAGGCCAGCCCACCACATATGGAACGCCGCCACGGCGATGACGTAGGGAGCCGCAATAGCGACGAGCTCGATGGCGAGCCGCCGCCGGTCCTTTGCGAGAGTCACGAGCGCAGCCAGCGCGATCAGATAGATCGGCGCGTTCGGCAGCAGGCCGAACTGCTGGTCGATGAGGAGGCCGGTCAGTCCGATCGGAATTCGCGCCAGCCGCATTTCGGGCGAGCCTCCGTACGGCGCGCGCGGATCGAACGTGCCGTAGATCGCGTGGAACATCCAGAGCCAGGCCGCGGCGCTGACGAACGGGATCGCGAGGAAGGCGAGCAGCCGCACGTAGGCCCAAGCTTTAGCTTGGGCTATCACCTGCGGCCTGTTGCCCGAGCTGAAGCTCGGGCCTACGGCATGCGCGGACGAAAACAGGCGGAGCACGACGACCACGGCTGCAGCGCCTGCCAGCAGCGAGTAGCGGGTGTGCAGCCAGGGCAGGATCGCCACTGCCGCCCCGAGCGTTCCGACGCGAAAGGATGACGTCAGCCCGTCTCCGCGCACGAGCGCGTACGCGACGTACATGACAATGACTGCAGCGGGCGCGTCGGGGAAAACAGTAAAGGCCTGAAAGAAGAACGGCGCGGACAGCGCGACCGCCGCCCACCCCACCCAGGCGGCCGTGGTGTCCCCTGTGATCTCGAACGCGGCCCGCCAGGCGAGTGCCGCGCCGAGCGCGCTCAGTAGCGCGAGAAATACGACGACGCCGGGATAACCGCCGAGAGCGAACGCCGGAAGGATGAGGGCTGGCAAACCCGGGGCATGAATCGAGTAGATCTGCCGATCCCGGCCGCGGCGAAGGTAGTCCGGCTTCAGTTCACCGTCGACGTAGGCCAGATAGCCGCGCGAGATGTGGTTGTTCTCGATCCGCAGATCGCCGTCGCGGAGCAGGCTTTCCGCGATGACCAGATAGTGCGGCTCGTCCCCGCTTGGAAGCACGGGGGATAATCGCCATGCGGCGGCGAGGTAGAGAACCGCGGCGAGCCCGAACGCGAGCCGTACGTCGTAGGCCCAAGCTTCAGCTTGGGCATCATTGCGATCATCGCCACGCACGGCGGGGCTGAAGCCCCGCCTCCACAACTGCCGGACGAGCGGCGCGATCACTGTGGCAATGGCAAGAAAGACGAGACCGCGCGCGAGCGGGCCGGTCCAGATGAGTGCCGCGGCCGGGAGTGGCAGCGGCAGCCACGGCAGGAGCGCCACCACTGGAAGCCACAGCGGCGCGGCATCCCTCGGCGTCGGCCGACGCAGAAAGACGTAGGCGAAGGCAGAAACCGCTGCAGTGATGAGAATCCAGGGCGGGCCGGGCAGCGCGAGTCTCGGAGAGGTCGCGGGACCGTACAGGGCGACCGATCCGAAGGCGATCCACGTACCGATGGCGAAGGCGGACGCCGCCCCGAGCGCCGTCACGGACGCGCGGGCCATCAGGCCAGTTTCGCCATCCGTCGATCTGCCTCGATCATCGTTTCATCGCGCTTCGAGAAACAGAAACGCAGCTTCGTCCGGCCGCGCACTCCGTCGCGATAAAAGCTGCTCCCCGGTACCGCGGCAACTCCGACATGCTCCACCAGATGCTTCGCGAATTCGACATCGTCCGGAAAGCCGAAGGCGGTGATGTCGGTCATCACGTAGTAGGCACCGTCGGGCACGAAGCAGTGGAAGCGATGGCGCGTGAGGATCTCGACCAGCATGTCGCGGCGGCGGCAGTAGTCGGTTGCGAGCTCGGTGTAGTAGCTGTCCGGCAAAGCCAGCGCCGCCGCGCCTGCCTGCTGCAGCGGCGCCGGGGCGCCGACGGTCAGGAAGTCGTGCAGCTTGCGGATGGCGCCGGTCACCGACGGCGGAGAGATTGCCCAGCCGACCCGCCAGCCGGTGACGGAGAACGTCTTCGACAGGCCATTGATCGTGACCGTGCGATCGGCCATCCCGTCGATCGCCGCCATCGGCACGTGGGTGTGGCCGTCGTAGACGATGTGCTCGTAGATCTCGTCGGTGATCGCCAGAACATCCCATTGCTGGCAGAGACGGGCGATGGTCGTCAGCTCCGCGCGCGAGAACACCTTGCCGGTCGGATTGTTCGGGCTGTTGATGATGATGGCGCGCGTGCGCGGACCGAACGCGGCGGTCAACTCGTCCGGATCGAAGCTCCAGTCCGGTTCGTGCAGCGTCACGTAACGCGGCACCGCGCCGGAGACGATCGCATCGGGACCGTAATTCTCGTAAAAGGGCTCGAAGACGATCACCTCGTCTCCCGCGTCCACCGTGGCGAGGAGCGTCGCCATCATCGTCTCGGTGGACCCGCAGCACACGGTCACTTGTTCGTCGGCGACGACCGGCACGCCGTAGCGTCGCGTGAACTGCGCCGCGACCGCCTCGCGTAGCTCGCGTGCCCCCCACGTCACCGCGTACTGGTTGATATCGTCGCGGATGGCCGCCACTGCCGCTTCCTTGATTCCTTCGGGCGCGGGGAAATCGGGGAATCCCTGCGACAGGTTGACCGCGTTGTGGCGATGCGCGAGCCGGGTCATCTCGCGGATGACCGATTCAGTGAATTGGGCAGCCTTCTTCGAGCCGCGTGGACGGAGCATGGTGTCTCGCGGACTGGCGGACCTGAAGGTCCGCCCTACAGTTGCCAACAATCAGACGAATGTAGGGCGGACCTTCAGGTCCGCCTTGAGAATCGCACCTTCGGGTCCGCCCTGACACGTATTGTATGGCTTACCGCGACCGATGCTTATGGGCGGGACGTGCCTTTTTCTTCTTGGTCGTGGACGTCCGCTGCGGCTTGACCTGTTTGGCTGGTGCAGCCGCTGCAACCGTAGTCGTGCCGCTGCCAGGCGCACCGCCAAGCGGCTTTACTCCGAGCTCGCCGTAGACGCGACGATAGTCTTCCGCCGTGCCCAGGATCTTCCGGACGTAGTTCTGCGTCTCGGGATACGGGATATCGTCGATGAATTCGTCGGACGCGATCCCTGGCCGCTCCGCCTTCCAGCGCGCCACCGCGCCCGGACCCGCGTTGTAACTGGCGAGCGCATACGGGACGCCGCCGAAGCGCTCCACCAGATCGGCGAAGTAGGCGGTCCCGATCTTCACGTTCGTCGCCGGGTCGGTGAGGCGCCCCTTCGAGAAGCGCGGAATGCGCAGCCGTCTGGCATAGCTGCGCCCGGTTGACGGCACGATCTGCATCAGCCCGATAGCATTCGCGTGGGACACGACGTCTGCGTCGAACGACGACTCCTGGGCCATCAGCGCCGCAATCAGATACGGATCGAGATTCTGCGCAGGCGCATGCGTCCTGATCAGATCCCAGTACGCGACCGGGAACAGGATCTGAAGCACCTCCGCCGGAAGCGCCTCTTCGCTGGCGGCCAGATACTGCGGATAGGCACGCTTGATGGCGTTGATCCCGCGGCGCAGGTCGCCTTGCCGTGCATAGACGTAGCCGAGCGTCGCGCGCACCGCGGGCGTGTCGTTGCCGTTCTTCTGTGCCCACTGCAGCTCGTTCAGCGCCGCATCCCACAGTTGCGCCGCAATCAGCTGGCGCACGACGTCGGCCGTATCCTCGTCTACCTTGCGCGGCGCGACGGCGGTCACCGCGTCGGACCCCGCGGACCGACTTGGCGCGACCGCGGCTGCCATCGTCATCGGCTCGACGCTGCGCGACGTCAGCGTCTTGATCGCGAGACGGCCGTAGTACGAGTTCAGATAGTCGGCGACGAGAATCCCGTAGAGACGATTCGCACGCGCGGTGTCGCCGAGCTGATCGCGCGAACGAGCCGCCCAGTACACCCATGACGGCCGGAAATCCGCGCGCGCGTAACGTGTCGCCGCCTGCTCGAAGACCTCCGCCGTTTCCGCCCAACGCCCCTTCCGATACGCGTTCCAGCCGATCTTCCAGCTGGCGCGGGGAGCGTACCGGCTGTCGGGAAACCGCGAGGCGAGATCACGAAAGGTCGCGTCTGCCTGGTCGTCATCGTCCTCGAGGATGTAATGGGTGGCCAGATTGTTCAGCGTGTCTTCGGCCCACGAATCATTCGGAAACTCCGCCACGAGCTGAGTCGCGAGGCGGACGTATTCCGCATGCTCGCCCAGTTCGCGCGTCGAGCCGAGATGGAAGAAGCGCGCCTCGGCGCGACGACGGGCGCGATCGAGCCAGGGCTCGAGCGCACTGCGCGCGCTGCCATAGCGCTTGAGGTAGTAGTCACACTCGGCGACGCGCAGCTCGGCGAGCTCGAGATCGTCGCCTTCGGCCATCGGCCGCAGCATGTCGAACGCATCGCGCGCCTGTGCGTAGCGCGCGGCGCCGAATAGTCGCTGTGCGCGGCCCAGCTCCATCTTGTAGCGGGTCGATCCCTTTTCGAGCGGCTCCCACGCGTTGAGCGTGCCGATCTCCCCTGCGGCCACCGTCGCGAGATCGCTCAGCGGAAACTCGTAGTAGACGTGCGCGTAGGCTTCGGCGGCACGACGCGGATCGCCGGCCCCCTGCCGCGCACGCGCCAGCCGGATCCATCCCTGATCGGCCGCCAGCGATTCCTTACCGGTCAATGGCTCGTAATACTTCGCCGCATCGTCGAAGCGGCGCTGCTGCTCCGCGATTTCGCCGGCTCGACTCCGCGCGGCCTCGGCGAGATATCCGTGCGGAGACCGATCGAGCAGCGCAGCAAAGGCTGCCTGCGCTTCGTCGAGGCGACCGGCACGGAAGGCGAGGAGGCCCGCGTAGTACTGGCGATATCCCTCGAGCGGCGTGTCCGTGAGCGTCGCCTTCGCGAGCGCCGCGGAGGCCTCGGGATATTTGGCGTCGTCGATCAGCGAGACGGCGCGTCCGAGGGCAACGACGGACGCAGACGGCCGCTCCGTCGGGACGAGCCACACGTCGGAGAATTCGCCGGGAAGCGGCGGATGCGCGGTTGCCGTGAGTGTCGGCGGCAATTCGTTGGCGATCGCGGCGGATTGTGCGAACAGGCGATCGGCGAAGCCCAAGCTAAAGCTTGGGCCTACGGGCGTCGGGTCGTACGTAGGCCCGAGCTTCAGCTCGGGCAAATCGCGCGCGTCCGTAGGCCCGAGCTTTAACTCGGGCAAATCGCGCGCACCCGTAGGCCCGAGCTTCAGCTCGGGCGTCACCGGCATCACCAGATACGCAACCGTCCCGATCACGAGCGCCGTTCGCGACCGGGCGATCATGATCGCTGCCCCAGGAGGACCGGATCGCCGTCCGCCAGTGTGCGCACCAGCTCCTGCTCGAAGTAATCGGCGTGGCGACGAATCGCCGGCGATACCTTCTCTTCGTAGAGCTGTCGCGCACGGGCAATCTGATCGTGCAAGCGCTGACGCAAGTCGTGCGCACGCCGGCCTTCGTCCACCAGCGGCGCGTGATACAGCTTGATCTCCGACACAATGAGGCGCGCAAACCGCTGCGCGCCCTCGTCATCCGTGCGCGTCGCTTCTGCGGCAACGGCGTTCGCTTGCCCGCCGTAGCCTTGGCGAAGGTGTGAAGCAGGGTCCGCCGCGCGGCGGGCAGTCAGCGATTCGAGGCATCGGCCGGCGTGGCGCACCAGAAGCTCCACGCACTCCGGCCACGCGCTCGGCACCGCGCGCTCCCCCTCTCCGTCATCGTCAGCGTAGAGCACGCCAACCGCTTCGCCATCCACGAGCAGGGGGACGGCGATGCCGACACGATCATCGGAAGAAAGCGCGAACAGGCTTGCCGAAGGAATCGCGTCGGTCCCGAGTGGTGGCTCCGACGACGTCACGCGATCCTTGGTGCGGAGCGCGGTCCCGAGAAGGCCGGGATCGGTTGCGGGCACGCTGATCTCAGCTGCCGGCAGCATGTCGTCGGCAAATCCGGCGTGCGACCATCCTCGCAGGCTGGAGCCTTTCACCACGAGAAGCGCGGCGCGTCCCGCTTCATCGCGGGCAGCGGCAACGAGACTGGCGAGGATGTCGGTCAGCGAGGGCGCGTTGTCGAGCGCGCGGACCGCGCCGAGCAGGCGTTCGGACCGGGCGAGGCTGGCGTGGCGCTCGCGGACCAGCCACTCGCCGCGAGCCTCGTCCACGGCGGACTTCAGCCGATCGTCGCTCGCGCTGCGCTCGGACCTCAGGCGCTCGTCGGCCTCAATTCGCTCCGATTTCAGCCGATCCTCACCGGCCAGGCGCTCCGCCTCCACCGCCGCGGAGACAATGGGGACGAGCTCGCGTTCGAGCGTCGTGCGCACATGATCCGCAAACCTGGCGCTGAGCGCCGCGAGCCGATCGTCTGAAGCATCCATCTCAGCGGTTTATCGGCTGTCCGAGTGGGAAATTTTAGGCAGTACTCCCGGCATTATCGAGGTCGCGATCCCGCGAAGTCAATACGACGGAGAAGCTGCAACTGCCGGCTAATCAGATATTTGACTGTGGTGGACGGCGGCGCTAGGATGGTGTGTTGTCGCGGCGGGCCGAAATTTCGCCGGTGGCATCTAACAAAAAAGGGGCCGAATTAGATTCGACGGAAGGTCAGAGACACAGGATGCGTGCCGAGGACCATCACCCTCGTAAATCAGATGGAAAACAACGACAACTGCCAACGAGCAGCTTGCTCTCGCAGCCTAATTAGGCTGTGACGTTCCCTTCGGGCAGCCCGCGGCCCGGAACGGAATGCCATTTTAGCGGGCTGGTGGCCACCGGTTGCTCCGGACGGTGGCTGCGAGATTTTCTGGGGCTGGTTCCGGCCGGTTTTGCGGCGTCTTAACGGCCGGGACGAGACTTCAGACGACGCTACGCACGTAGATGCCTGTGGGGACGGACTTTCGGACGGCGGTGCAATTCCGCCCGGCTCCACCAACCTCTTGATCGTGTCTCGCCGTCTCCTCCTGGCCGGGTGTGTCGCTCTGAGCCTCGGGACGGCGCAGGACACGACCTTCGTCACACTATCAACGCAGTCGGTCATCCTCTGGGCGTGGGAACGCCCCGAGGATCTTCGCTTTCTCGCCTCGTACGTAGGCCCGAGCTTTAGCTCGGGCACTTTCATCGCCGTTGCATTTCTCGACCGCACCCTCGTCGTCCGCATCGCCGCCGATCGCGACAGCTTGCCCGCCGTAGCCTTGGCGCAGGCGGGCGTCGTCGAATCGCTCAAGCGACGCCAGCCGCTGCGCGTTTCGTCATCGACGGCGCTCATCGCTGTCGTTCGCATCGAAGGCCGCGGCGGGTTCGACGACCGTGTGCTCGCTCGCCTCTCATCCGAAATCATCGAAAGCGCGCGCCTTCCGCGCGTGTCCATGGTGCAGATCGACTTCGACGCGACACGCTCGCAGCGACCGGTGTATCAGCGGCTCCTTCACGATGTCCGCTCGCGGCTGCCGCACGGCATCAAGCTGTCGGTGACCGCGCTCGCTTCGTGGTGCAACGACGACCCGTGGATCGATGCCGGCAGCGTCGACGAGATCGTGCCGATGCTCTTCAGGATGGGCCCGGATGCGCGGCGGATCGCGACGCGCTTGCGCGAGGATCGGCGCTGGCCGGTCGCGGCTTGCAACGGCGCAGTCGGCGTCTCGATGGACGAGCGCTGGAGTGACCTGCCGTTGGCTCCGCGCGTGTACGTCTTCAACCCGCGGGCGTGGCGTGAAGAAGACTGGTTCACCACGCAACGGCTCCTCAACAACTGAGGCCTCGACGTGCGCATCGTCCGTTACTCGATCGTGCTGGCTGTGGTCATGCTGACGGCGTGGGCTGCGCCGTTGCGGTATCCCGAAGTCTCGGCGTGCGGACCGTTGATCAGCTTCCCGGTGTTCACTCCAGCGGGCGCTCCCGCCGAGGCGAGCTACTTCACCGGTGAGCTCGGCATCCTGCAGCCCGGTTACGCGCGGCGGTATCTGCTGGTCGCGTGGCGGACCCTTGAAAACCGCCCATTGGCTGCCGCGGAGCAGCGTGCGTTCACGCACTCGCCGGGGCGCGGGCCCGATGCCGTGGAGGCCTGGCGCAGCGTGCGTCGGACCATCCTGATCGGCTGGCAGGACAACGTCACGAGCGGCGGCTGGATCAGCAAGACGTACAGCTACTACATGAATTGCGGCGATTCGGCGTTTCTCACGGCCGCCAGGACGCTCGAGTCGCGGCGGCCGGCATCCGGCGTCCCGGACGTTGAGTTGAGCGCGTGGGTACAGGCGCAAGACATCGTTTTCTCGAACTGCGGCCGCAGGTTCGAAGATCCGGCGGCCGTTCCGGCCTCGCTCGGATCCGATGCGTCGCCAGCTGCGCGCGCCGATCGTGCGTATCAGATCGCCGCCGCGCAGTTCTACGGCGGTCGGTTCGGCGAGGCTGAAGCCGGCTTCAACGCGATCGCGCAGGATGCTTCGTCTCCGTGGCGCACGTGGGGCCGCTATCTGGCCGCTCGCGCCGTGATCAGACAGGCGACGCTGGCGACTGACGATGTGGAGAACGCGCAGGCGTCGTTGCGACGAGCGGAAGGCATCCTTCAAGAAATTCTTGCCGATCGTTCGCTCGGCGAGCGTCACGGAGCCGCCCGACAGCTGCTCGATTTCGTGGCGGCGCGTACCAGACCAACTGACGCGCTGGTCGCAGCTGCCGAGGCGCTCAGCTCGCCTGCCGATGCCGAGTCCTTCCAGATTCATCTCGGCACCTACGAGTACCTGCTGAACCGCTATACCTTCGACGATCCCGACCGTCCGACTGGCTTCAGCGACCCCCGCGGCTCGAGCGAGCTTCTCGACTGGGTCTTGACGTTCCAGAAGGGCGACGAAACGGCCGTGTCGCACGCGCTCGATCGCTGGCGAGGTTCCGGCTCGCCGGCCTGGCTCGTGGTCGCGCTGTCGCACGCCAAGCCGGACGGCGGGCAGCGTGATGAGTTGCTGAAGGCTGCATCCGCAATCGCCCCGGCGTCGCCTGCGTACCCGACAATCGCATTTCATCGCGCGCGTTTGCTTCTGCTGTCGGGACGTGCGGCGGAAGCTCGCGCCGTCCTGAATACGCTGCAGCGCTCGCACCTGCCGCCATCGGCGAACAATCTCGTCAGGGCTGCCCGGCTGGCGACGGCACAGACGTTCGACGAGTACCTGGACGCTGCGGTGCGGTCGCCGGTCGATGTGTTCAATGAGGAATTCAGGACGAATTCGACGTCGCCGACGATCGATCGCGATGTCATCGATGCCATCAATCAGCGCTTTCCGTTGACCCTGATGGCTCGCGTGGCCCGCAGCTCCCGGTTGCCGCCGCAACTGCGGCGCGAGGTGGCGATGGCCACCTTCACTCGAGCCGTCCTCCTCGGTCGCGCCGACGCCATTCGCGATCTGCTGCCAACCATGGCGCAACTCGAGCCGTCGCTGGCGAAACGTCTTCAGCCGCTTCGAAACGCCGCTGCCGAAACATCCCTGCAGGATGAGGGTATCGTCCTGCTCGTCCAGTTGCCTGGCCTCCGCCCGTTCGTGCCGGCGGGACGCGCGCGCGAGCCGGGGACGCTGGCCACAATCGACAATCTCCGCGACAACTGGTGGTGTGCGTTCTCGAGCGAAGGCGTTGTTCCCTACGAGACGCAGTACTGGCGGCGTGGCGCGAACGAACGTCTGGAACTGCCGCAGCAGGGCCTCTACGCCGACGCATCGACCGTGCCGGATCCTGTGTTCCTGACCGCCGACGATCGTCGGCACGCCGGGATTGAGCGCGAGCTCCTGAAGCAGTTCGATACCGCGCCGAACGAGCTTGGTCGCCGCGTACTCGAATGGTCGCGCGCGCATCCACAGGATCCGCGCGCGCCCGAAGCGCTGCATCGGGTCGTCCGCGCCACGCGCTACGGCTGCACCAACGACGCAACCGGCGCGGTGTCGCGCGACGCGTTCACGCTGCTCCACACGCGCTATCCGAAGAGCCCGTGGACGGCAAGGACGCCGTTGTGGTTCAAATGATCACTTGTGGATTGGTTGGCGAGACCACCTGCCGGGCGGACCTGTAGGGCGGACCTTTAGGTCCGCCTGCCACTAACTGAACCGCCTCTGGCGACGATGGACCATCTGTAGGGCGGACCTTCAGGTCCGCCTGCCACTGACTGACACTCGGATCCCCTGACCCATGCGATCAATTTGCGTTTTCTGTGGCTCCAGTCCGGGCGCGCAATCGGTCTACGCCGATGCCGCGCGCGAAATGGGGCGAACTCTGGCCGAGCGCCACATTCGCCTGGTCTACGGCGGCGGGCACGTCGGATTGATGGGCGTCCTTGCCGACGCCGCCATGGCCGCTGGTGCCGACGTGATCGGCGTGATCACCGAGGGCCTGCAGCTGCGCGAGGTCGGCCACAAGGGTCTTCCCGACTTGCGCATCGTGCCCTCGATGCACGAGCGCAAGGCGCTGATGGCCTCGCTTTCTGACGCCTTCATCGCCCTGCCTGGCGGCGCCGGGACGCTCGACGAACTGTTCGAGGCGTGGACCTGGACGCAGCTCGGCATTCACCGCAAGCCGATCGGCGTCCTGAACACCGCCGGCTACTTCGACCCGCTGCTGACGTTCCTCAGCCGCGCCGTCGCCGAGCGCTTCATCCGCGCCGACGATCTCGCCGCGGTCGTCGTCGAGCCAGAACCAGCGCCCCTCCTCGATCGACTCGCCACCGTGACGCTGCCTGAACTCGACAAGTGGATCGATCGCGGCGTGCGCCCGTAGAGCCTCGCCCCTCGCCGTAGCCGCTCGGCGTAGGCCCGAGCTTCAGCTCGGGCAACTCCACGCCGCCGTCATGGCTGGAACGGACTACGAGATCGCCGCGGCGAACCGGTCGGCACGCCGGCCACTCGCGGCTCCCGGCGAATCGTCTGGATAAAAGCGCGGGTTGGGGTGGTTCGCTTCGCGTGTCGCCCCCATCCCCAACCCGTCGTCACGCGCCTTCGCTCGCGTGTGGCCGGCTGACGCATGCACGGCATGCCTCCAACGGTTCGCCGCGGCGATCTCGCAGCCCGCTCCAGCCGTGCGCGACTGTTCACGTCGAACCGGGCTTGTGTCGGCGCCCCGGGGCCGACGTGGGAGTGACGCGATTGGCGTCAGTTTGAAACCGCGCCGAAGAGAGCGAGCGTTTCGAGCGCGAGCCTGCGTAAGGCATCCGGCGGGGTTCTCATCCACCGCCAGGCCGGTTAGCAGGTCGCGCTCTCGCCGATAGTCGGAAACGCGAGCGGCCGGAGGTGCGGTTTCGAGCGTCAGCTCCCCGGAGGTCCCGGGGCGCCGACACAAGCCCGGTTCGTGCAACGTCGACACGGCGCGAGTCTTCACGTCTCCGCGCCGGTTAAGATGATCGTGATGCGGCTTTTTCTCCGAGCGTCGCTGCTGGCGGCGATCACGACGTGTGCCGCGATCTCCGTGGCCGGACAGTCCGCTCCCGCGACGCCGCTCCGGCTCGTCGCGCCCACCGGCGCGCGGACGATCCCGACCGTGATGAGCGGCGACACCGAGCTCGTTGCGTTCGACGATCTCGCCGCTCTCTTCGGTCTCACCGTCCGCGAAGACACCGTCGCACGCGCGCTCACCGTCACCGCCAACGGCAAGACCATCGTCTTGTCGCAGAACCAGGCGCTGGCGTCGATCAGCGGGCGGCTCGTGTCGCTGCCGGCGCCGCCGGTGAAGACGAACGGCCGCTGGTATGTCCCCGTCGAGTTCATCGGCCGCGCATTGTCCGTCATCTCGAACGTTCCGCTCGAGCTGCGCAAGTCCTCTCGGCTCGTGCTGCAGGGTTCCATCCGCGCCCCACGGGTCGTCGTCCGCCACGACGTCGGCGGGAATCAGGCGCGCGTCACCATCGACGTCACGCCGCGCACGCCGCATCAGGTGCAGCAGGACGGAACCCGCGCGATCGTGCGGTTCGACGCGGACCTGATCGACCTGAACGTGACGCCCTTTCAGTCGCAGGGCATCGTCCTGTCGATCGCCGCCGGTGAGGATCAGAAGAGCGTGGTCCTCGCCCTGGGACCGAAGTTTGGATCGTTGCGCGCGGCCGACTCGCCGCTGGATCCGGACGGGGCGCGGATTACCCTCGACCTGTTTGCCACGCCGGATCAGACCGCGCCGCCGTCCACAAGCGCGCAGCCGGGGCCGGTTCCGCCGCTGCCGGAGCCGGTGTTCCCGACGCCTGGCGTCAAGACGATCGTCATCGATCCCGGTCATGGTGGCGAGGAGACCGGCGCCAAGGGTGCGAAGGGGACGCTCGAGAAGAACGTCACGCTCAGCGTGGCGCGGCGGCTCAAGTCGTCGCTCGAGGCACGGCTTGGCGCGCGCGTGCTCCTCACCCGCGTCGCGGACGGCGCCGTTGGCCCCGACGAGCGCGCGGCCGTCGCCAACAACAACAAGGCCGATCTGTTCATCAGCCTGCACGCCAACGCATCGCTGCGGAAGAGCGCGAGCGGCGCGCAGGTGTTCTATCTGAATCTCGATCAGGCAGGCGACGAGGCGCGGCAAGTCGCACAGTCGGAGGGCGTCGCGATGCCGGTGTTCGGCGGCGGCACCCGCGACATCGACGTCATCCTCTGGGAAATGGCGCAGGCGCGACACATCGATCAATCCGCGGCGTTGGCCAGGGTCGTCGAACAACAGCTCCGCACGGTCCTGCCGATGAACCCGCAGGCGGTCCAGCAGGCGCCTTTCCGCGTGCTCGTCGGCGCCAATATGCCGGCGGTTCTCGTCGAGATGGGCTACCTCACGAACACCTCGCAGGAAGCGCAGCTCGCTGGCGGTGAGTTCCAGGCGCGCATCGCGACGGCACTGACGGAGGCCGTCGCGCGGTTCTTCACCGCACCACCTCCGGCTGCGCCTCCACAGGCGGCAGTCCCACCGCCGGCGGCGGGAACGGCGCGATGAATCAACGCGCCCGCGTCGTGATCGTCAGCGGCGGCATCCTGCTGACCGCCGCGCTCGCCTGGTTTCTCTTCGTCGGTGTCGAGCGGTTGCGCCAGCGCCCCACGCCGGCACCGGCCGAGGACACGGGTCCCGCTCCGCCCGCGGCGACCGAATCCGCGCCGCCCGCCACGCCGCATATCAAGGCCCGTCTCTTCTACGTCTCGGAAGACGGCTTGCGCTTGAAGCCCGAAGAACGCGAGGTGCTGTTCGGCGAAGGGACCGCGGCTCAAGCGAGACGGATCATCGAGGCCCAGCTCGAACCGGCGACGGCGCCGGCGGTCTCGGCGATTCCGGAGGGGACCACGCTGAAGGAGCTGTTCATCAGCGAGCGCGGCGAGGCGTACGTCAACCTGTCGCCGGAAATTGCGCAAAACCATCCCGGTGGATCGATCGACGAGATTCTCACGGTATACACGATTGTCAACGCGTTGACCGACAATCTACCGGCGATTACCGGCGTGCAGATTCTGATCGACGGGCACGAAGTAGATACACTCGCAGGGCACGTCGACCTGCGCCGTCCGCTGCGGAAGGGACCGGAGTGGGTCGTGGCGCCGCCACCAGCGCCGCCAGCGAACTAAACGATTTGTAGGGGGCGGACCTTCAGGTCCGCCGCCGGACCGCGAGGACAGAGGACACAGAATCCATGCGCATTGATAGCCGCCAGCCCGACCAGCTTCGACCGGTCACCATGACTCCCCACTCGATGATGCACGCGGAAGGCTCGGTGCTCGTCGAGGCCGGCTGCACGCGCGTCGTGTGCACGGCCAGCGTCGAGGACCGCATCCCGCAGTTCCTCCGCGGCACCGGCAAGGGCTGGGTGACTGCCGAGTACGGGATGCTCCCTCGCGCGACGTCCACGCGAACGACGCGCGAGGCGACGGCGGGAAAAGTCGGGGGTCGCACGCAGGAGATCCAACGGCTGATCGGCCGTTCGCTGCGCTCGGTCATCAAGCTCGAAGAGCTCGGGGAGCGAACGATCTGGCTCGATTGCGACGTGCTTCAGGCGGACGGCGGCACGCGTACCGCGTCGATCAGCGGCGCCTTCGTCGCCCTGGTCCTGGCGCTCGCCAAGCTGAAACAGTCCGGCACGATCAAGACGATGCCCGTCTCGGATTACGTCGCCGCCACCAGCGTCGGCATCATCGCCGGCACGCCGATGCTCGACCTTGCGTACGAGGAGGACTCCCGCGCCGAGGTCGACATGAACGTCGTCCAGACCGGCAGCGGCCGGTTCATCGAGGTGCAGGGCACGGCGGAGACCACGCCCTTCGATCGTGCCGGTCTCGACGCCCTGCTCGGCCTCGCGGAAAAAGGCATCCGCGAGCTCGTCGCGATCCAGCGCGACATCGTCGGCTCGATGTTGAGCTCGTAGCGGCGGATGCGTTTACTACTCGCTACGACCAACCCCAATAAGGTTCGCGAGATCCGCGCCATGCTCGCCGGCATCCCTCAGGAGATCGTCGGGCTCGACGGTCACGGCGGCATCGAAGCGCCCGAGGAAACGGGACTGACCTTTGAAGAAAACGCGCGCCTCAAGGCACGCTATTACTCCGACGCAACCGGCATGGCAGCAATCGCCGAAGACTCCGGACTGGTCGTGGACGCGCTCGATGGCCAACCGGGCGTCGAGTCCGCTCGCTTCGCGGGTGCGGATACGCCGTATCCGGAGAAGTTCAGGCGTCTCTACGCGATGCTCGACGAGCGCGGCAGCCGCGAGAGCCCCGCGCGCTTCGTCTGCGCGCTCGCAGTTGCCTCGAATGGCCGGATCATCTTCGAGGCGCGAGGCACGGTCGAGGGCAGCATCGCTCCCGAGCCGCGCGGCTCGCACGGCTTCGGCTACGACCCAATCTTCTTCTACCCGCCTGAAGGCAGGACGCTCGGCGAGGTCAGCGACGACATCAAGCGCGCCGTCAGCCACCGCGGTGCCGCGTTCCGGCAATTGCGCGAGTACCTGCTCGACCGTAGGCCCAAGCTTTAGCTTGGGCACAGCTGCTAACGGCAGGGTAGCGGTCCGAGCTGCCCTTGCGTTGACGGCCGGACAACTTCAGCCCGCCAGCAGCTGCGCCATCGCGGCCTACGGTGTCGGCGCGCCGAACCGGTCGGCATGCCGGCCACTCGCGGCTCCGGCGAATCGTCTGAATAAAGGGCAGGTTGGGGTGGTTCGCTTCGCGTGTCGCCCCCATCCGGGGTCCCCGGCGCGGCAGCCGCGCTGGGGTGGCGTCCCCAACCCGGTGTCGCGCGCCTGCGCTCGCGAGATGGCGTACTAACGCGCGACGACATGCCTCCAACGGTTCGGCACGCCGACACCGTAGGCCACGATGACCCGAAGCAGTCGGCGCCTTGCGTTGGCGGCTCGGCCCGACGTGGGAGTGACGCGACGCGCGACAGCCTGAAATCGCGCCGGAGGCAGCGACCGTTTCGAGCGCGAGCCTGCGTAAGGCCTCCTTTCGTGTTTTCGTCAATTGCCAGGCCGGTTAGCAGGTCGCGCTCTCGGCGTCAGTCGGAAACGCGAGCGAACGCAGGCGCGATTTCGAGCGTCAGCTCCCCGGAGGCCCGAGACGCCAACGCAAGGCGCCGATCGCTGTCAGTCCACTCGGATCGCGGCGTGCCGAATGCGCTGACGCCGCCACGTGTACGTCATGTGCACCAGGCCGTCGCCGGTCTGGATGATCGCCGGATACGAGTATTCGCCCGGCCCCTCTTCGATCGTGAACGGCGCCGTCCACTCGACGCCGTCCTTCGACGTCGAGAGCGCGATCACGTGGCGGTTCTTGGCTGACGGATTGTAGGCGAGCACGAAGAGGCCGCTTGATAGCTTGACGACGTCGATCCCGGCGCTCGGGTTCGGCAGGTGCGTCGCCTTGAGCGCGCTCCACGTTGTACCGCCATCGTCGGACCACGACTCCGCGATCACGCCCTGCTCCGTCCGACACAGGATCTGCAGCCTCCGCGGCGTGTGCACGAGGATCGTCGGCTGAATCGCCCCGAACTCTTTTGGCGTGTTCAACGGCGGCGTCTTCGTCCACGACTCGGCGCGCGTTGCCCACGCCAGCCACTCACTGCTCGATTGCGTCCTTCGTCCCTCGTCCGCCGTCCTTCGTCCTTCGTCCTTCGTCCCTGTCAAAGTCTCGATGTGCGCTTGCCACCCGGCGTCCTCGGTGCTCGACCCGGCGAGCAGCGTGCCCGACTCGAGCAAGACTGGTTTCGCGCGAATGGGTCCGAGAATCCCGTCAGGCAATCGGCGCGGCTTCTGCCAGCCTCTCCCGCCGTCGTCTGATGCCGTGACCATTCCCCACCACTCACTGGGGCTCGGGCCGACCTTGTAGAACAGCACGATCGGACCGTTCGGCACTGCGAACAGGACGGGATTCCACGTCGGGTAACGACGCCCGTCAGGCTGGAGTCCGTTCGCAACCTCGACGGGCGCCGACCACTTGTGCTCGTTGGACACATCGCCACGCAGCTGCCGCGACACCCAGATACCGACGTCAGGATTCTTCTCGGCCGTCCCGCCAAACCATGCGGCGACGAGACCGTCCGTCGTCTCGACGATCGTCGACGCGTGGGCTGAAGGGAACGGCGCCTTCTCGTAGATGAACTCGCGAACGACGACGGTGATCGCCGGCGGCTGGCCTGGCGATGCGGCGAACGCGATCGCACCGGCGACGACAGTTGCCGCGGCTATTTCTCTGACGGCCACTCGAGATTGGTTGTAATCGCGGCCGCGGCAGCGGAGCTCATCCGCGTAAGACCGAGCGGGCACGACCGAGTTTAGAATTGGCCAGCGCAGGAGGTCCAGTGAAGATCGAGCACATTGCCTTTCAAGTGGAAGATCCGGTCGACGTCTCGCTGTGGTACATCGAGAACCTGGGAATGACGCTGAAACGCGCGTATCCCGAGCGTCCCTGGGGGCAGTTCCTGTCAGACGATGGCGATGGGGTGATGCTGGAGTTCTACAACAACCCGAAGGCACCCGTGCCCGACTACCGCACGATCGATCCACTGGTGCTGCACGTCGCGTTTCGCGTGAAGGACATCGCCGCCGAGCGCGCCAGGCTCGTTGCCGCCGGCGCCACGGCCGAAGGCGACATTACGACGGCCGACAACGGCGACACGCTCGCGATGCATCGCGATCCGTGGGGACTCGCGGTGCAACTCGTTACCCGAGTTGAAGACATGATTCCTTAGGCGCCGTGTAGTAATGGTGTCCCCGCTCGGGAGCCCACGCTAAGCTGCGCGGAACGCTCGCGGGCGTAGGCCCGAGCTAGAGTGCGCGCAGCGTTGTCGAAACGTTCGCTCGCGCCGCGCGGATCGCGGGCGGCAACCCACCCAGCACGCCCATGAAGATGGCGAAGAGGATGCCCCACAGCAGCAGGTCGGGCGTGATGCGGAACGCGAATGACAGGTGCGAGAAGGTCTGCCAGTTGATGGTTCCGGTCGTGATGCCGTTCACCGGCAGGACCACGATACAGCCGAGGATCCCGCCGATGATGGCGATGATCATCGCCTCGGCCAGGAACGACAGGACGATGCTGCCGCCCTGGAAGCCCAGCGCACGAAGAACGGCGATCTCGCGCGAGCGCTCCGAGACCGCCGAATACATCGTGTTCAGCGCGGCGAGGATCGCCCCGAGTCCCATGACGATCGCGACGATCGTTCCCAGCACCTTGATCAGCGTCGTCACCAGCTGCGACTGCGATTCGTAGTACTCCGGCTCGGGCGACGCTTGAAGCTTGGCTCTCGGGTCGCGCTCGAGCGCCGTCTTGAACGCCTTGAAATCGTCGGCCGATCGCAGCTTGGCCGTCACCGATTGATAGACGCCGGGCGGCCGCTGGTAAGCGCCGTTGACGATGTTGGCGTCGGCCCAGATCTCGGAATCGAAGGCGCTGCCGCCAGAGTCGAAGACCCCCACGACCTTCCACTGACCGGGTCCGATGTGCACCGTCTTTCCCAGGTCCAGCCCCTCGGTACGATCGCGCGGCGTTTCGGCCAATCACCAGTTCGTAGAGGCCGGGCGTGAAGAATCGCCCCTGAACGAGGCGGACGTTGTTGCGCACCGCAAGCACTCGCGGCGAGACGCCGCGCACCTGGACGTTCGCATCGCTCGTCGTGCCGCGGAGCGGCAGGTTCGCGAGCACGACCACCTCGGCGCTGACCGTCGGCTGCGAACCGGCGCGGGCGATGAGCGGCGCATCCTCGACGACGCGGACGGCGCCGATCTCCATCGAGCTCGTCATCTCGGAGTCGGCGCCAACCTGCTGCACCTTGACGTTCTCGGGAAGGCCGGACGAGGTCAGCGCGACCTGGAAGCCGCGGGCGAGCGCGAGCATCGCGACGAACACCGCGACGGTACCGGCAATGCCAAGGACCGCCACCACGGAAGACGTCCAGCGCTCCTTGACGCTGCGCAGGTTGTAGACAACCGGGATCGCCACGTCAGATCCTCCGCAGCGCGCTGACCACGTTCAACCGCATCGCCGTAATCGCCGGCAGCAGCCCGGCCAGCATGCCCGTCACCAGGGCGATTATTGCGCCCAGCACGAACCCGATCGGCGGGAGATACAGCAGCAGGAGACCGCTGGTGGGGTCGAGATCGACGAACAGGCTCGCCAGCCACAGCCCGATCGCGCCGCCGATCGTGGCAATCAGCAACGATTCAGCCAGCACGATCGTCAGCACGAACGCATCGGAATAGCCAATCGCCTTCAGCACCGCCAGCTCGTTGGTCCGTTCGCGGACGGAGATCGCCATCGTGTTGCCCGTCACCAGCAGCAGCGTGAAGAACACGACCGAGCCGATCGCGAGAATCAGGAACTCGATGTTCCCCATCTGCTTGACCATCGACGCGGCAAAGGCCGACTCGGTCTGCGTGCGCGTCTCGTTCGCGGAGTTGGAGAACTCCTCGTCGATGAGCTTCGCGACTGCCGGTGCCGCGTCAGGATTGGCGATGCGGACGGTGTACCAGCCGACGATGCCCCTCCAGAACGCGGGCGCCTTCTCGATCAGGTAATGGTGCTGGAGCCAGAACTGCGTCTCGTCGTCGTTCTTCCGGGTGCCGTGATAGATGCCGCGGACGTTGAATTCCCAGCTGCCGCCGCCCATGAAGTTGGGCGCCTGGAGCGGAACGCGATCGCCGATCTTCCAGCCGAACCGGTCGGACAGTTTCTTGCCGACGACCACGCCCTGCCGATCGGCTTTGAACGCCTTCCACTCTTCCTCGCTGACCTTGAACTCCGGATACATCACCAGCCAGTCATCCGGCACGATCGCGAACTGGCCGAAGAAGTTCTTCGGATCCTGGTAGACGCCGCCGAACCAGATGGCGAACGCGACATCCTTCACGCCGGGCGTGCGCTTCAGCCGGTCCTTGTACGCAAGCGGCAGCGGCTGGATCATCGAGGTGCGGCCGATGACGACGAGCCGATCGGCGCCGGCGACGTCGATCCCCTGGCGGAAGCCGTAACGGATGGCGCCGAGCAGGCCGAACAGAAACAGCGCCACCGCGAAAGAGCCGATCGTGAGCGCCGTGCGGATCTTTTTCCGGCGCAGGTTGGCGAACAGCAGCGGCAGGAACTTCATGCGCGCACCTCCCCGGCAGCGGTTTCAGGCGCATCGACGAGCACCCCTTTGTCCAGATGCAGCTGGCGATCGGAACGATCGGCGGCGCGCGGATCGTGCGTGACCATCAGGATCGTCGTACCGCGATCCTTGGCGAGCAGCGTCAGCAGCTCGAGGACGTTGTCCGCGGCCGTGCGATCGAGATCGCCCGTCGGCTCGTCGCAGAGCAGCATCTCCGGATCCGAGACGATGGCACGCGCAATCGCGGCGCGCTGCTCCTGACCGCCGGAGAGCTGGCGTGGGAAGTGGTTCATCCGATCCTTCAGCCCGACAATCCGCAGCGCCGCCTCGATGCGCTTGCGCCGATTCGGTTTGTCGAGGTGCGTGAGGAGCAGCGGCAACTCGACGTTCTGCGCGGCCGTCAGCACCGGGATCAGGTTGTAGGCCTGGAAGACGAGACCGACGTGGCGGGCGCGCCACTCGGCCAGCGCCTTGCGCGACTTGGTGGTGATGTCGACGCCGTCCACGTGCACCGATCCGGTGGTCGGCTGATCGAGTCCGCCCAGGATGTTCAGCAGCGTCGTCTTGCCGGAGCCGCTCGGGCCCATGAACGCGACGAATTCGCCGCGTTTGACGTCGAGGCTGAGACCCCGGAGCACGTGAATTTCCTCACCGCCGCGGTGGTAGCGTTTGTCGAGATTCCGTGCTTTGATCAGCGGCTCGGCGCCGCGGTTGCCGTCTGACATCATTCACCCGTGGAGAAGGGGCGCTGGCCCCGCCGATCATGGCGACTCTATCACCGAGCGTCACGACGCGTAAGATAGGGCCGTTTCTCATATATGCCCGTCGACTATCAGGTCGATCACGATCAGCGATTGGTGCGCGTCAGACTGAGCGGCCTGATCACGCCGGATGCCCTGTTCGGCTATCAGCAAGCGGTGTGGAGCAACCCCACCGTCACCGGGTACGACGAGCTGGTGGACATGAACGGCGTCGAGAGCGTGGAGGCGCCGTCGCCGTCGAACGTCAGCGCCCTCGCCGGCTTCTCGGCCAAGATGGATGGCGACACCGGCCCCACCAAACTCGCGATCGTCGCCGCTGATAACCTGACTTTCGGCCTGGGCCGGATGTATCAGGCATATCGCGAGATGAAGCCCGGGAGCACGAAGGAAGTCGGCGTCTTCCGCTCCATGCCCGATGCCCTCGCCTGGCTCGGGCGCCCCGATCCGACCCGATCCGATCCGACCCGATCTGACCCGATCTGACCCGTATGATGTTCGTGTCGTGTTGCGATCATTTCTCTGGCTCCTTGCTGTTTCTGCCTGCGCGTGCCGCTCCGAGCCAACGCCCGCTCCCGCGCCGCCTCCCGACATCGTCCTGATCACCGTCGACACCCTTCGCGCCGATCGCCTCGGCCGCGGCCTCACACCGAATCTCGACGCGCTCGCGCAGCGTGGCGTCCGGTTCACGAACGCGCGGACGGCGGTGCCGCTCACGTTGCCCGCTCACGTCACGCTCATGACCGGCGTGCTGCCGCCGGCACACGGCGTGCGCGAGAATGGCGTCACCTTCAAGCCTGGGCCGCCGCCACTTGCCCGGACGCTGCGCGACTCCGGGTATTCGACTGCCGCGTTCGTGGGCGCGTACGTGCTCGACCATCGCTTCGGCCTCGCCGAGGGCTTCGACGTCTACAACGATCAAATCAAACGCGATGCGGAGCACTCATTGCGGCTCGAGGCCGAACGTCGCGGAGAGGAGGTCGTCAATGCGGTGCTCGCCTGGCTCTCAAACGCGAAGCGTCCGTTCTTCCTCTGGGTGCACCTCTACGATCCGCACGCGCCGTACGATCCGCCGGCCGAATGGCGTGCCAAGGCGCAGGGCAATGCCTACGATGGCGAAGTCGCTTACGCGGACGCGCAGATCGGCCGCCTGTTGGACGGGCTGAAGGCTCGCGCCCTCCTCGACTCGGCCCTCATCGTTGCCGCCGGCGACCACGGCGAAGGACTTGGCGAGCACGGCGAAGACACGCACGGCATGCTGGCGTACGATTCGACACTGCGTGTGCCGCTGATCGTGGCGTCGCCGCAGCTGAAGCCCAGGACCGTCACAGCCACCGTTTCGCTGGTGGATCTCGCCCCATCGATGCTTCGCCAGATCGGTGCCGGCAGCGAAACCGTGCGCACCGTTAACATCTTTGCCGACGTTCCACCTGCGCGCGATAGCTACGCGGAGACGCTCTACCCCGCCACGGCGGGCTGGCATCCGATCAAGGCGCTTGCGACGAAACAGTGGAAGCTGCTGCTGTCGTCCGAGGCCGAGCTCTACGACATGACCGCCGATCCGTCGGAGACACGGAACCTCGCCGCGGGTACTCCCGGCATCGTTCGACAGCTGACGAGCGCTCTGCAGGAGCGTGAGCGAAGCGCTGGAACGGCGCCGGCGGCCACGGTTTCACAGGAAGCGTCAGAACGATTGCGTTCCCTCGGCTACGTCAGCGGAGCCACGCAATCGACGCCGGATCGCGACGCGCCGAACCCGGCCAAGGTGATCGATGGGTGGCACCAGTTCGAGCGCGCGCTGTCGCAGCTGAACGCCGGCCGCACGCGCGAGGCACTGCCGCTACTGAAAGCGCTCGCCGTTCGATTCCCTTCAGGCGCCGTCTTTCAATCGACCTACGCCCGCGCCCTCATGGAATCCGGAGATGCGAAAGCTGCACTCGAGCGCTATCGCGACGTTGCCGCGCGCTGGCCGAAGGACGCGATGACGTTCCACGACCTTGCCGTCGCGGCGCGTGCTGCAGGACAGCTCGACGAGGCGCGACGAGCCGAGCAGGCGGCGCTCGCGCTCGACGCCAACAGCGCTGCCGCAATCAACGGGTTGGGATTGATAGAGGTGGACGCGGGACGCCTCGCTGAAGCGGCCCGCGCGTTCGAACGAGCAGCGAATGCAGACCCGTCGAATGCGTCCTACTGGACGAATCTCGGCAACGCGCGCCGCGGCCTGGGCGACGTAAGTGGCGCGGAATCGGCCTATCGCCGCGCTCTCGAGTCGGATGCCGGCTACGCCGATGCGGCAAACGGACTCGGCGTGCTCCTCGTGCAGCAGCGCAAGGCCACGGACGCGATCCCCTGGTTCGAACGGGCGCTGCAGCGCTCGCCGGACTTCTTCGAAGCGCGCCTGAACCTGGGGATCGCCTATCAGCAGAGTGGCAATCGCGACCGGGCGATCGCCACGTATCGTTCGCTGCTCGCCGATGCCCCGCCCCGCTTCACCCGCGAGCGCCGCGCCGCCACGGAACTGCTCACACAGCTTCGCTGATCCCTCGTCCCTCGTCCCTCGTCCCTCGTCCTTCGTCCTTCGTCCTTCGTCCCTGTCGCCTATTTCCCCACCGCTCCAGCCTCATACTAACGGCCGGCGCCGACGGCTGGATTGCGGAAATATCTTGTTGCGACAGGCGCGCCCACCACGTGCGTCGACGCCTCAGGGCCTCCGGGGAGCTGACGCTCGAAACCGCGCCTCCGTCCGCTCGCGTTTCAGACTGTCGCCGAGAGCGCGACTCCTACCCGGCCTGGCGGTGCACGAGAACCGTGAAGGAGGCCTACGGAGCTCGCGCTCGAAACACTCGCTGCCTACGGCGCGGTTTCAAACTGACGCGTATCGCGTCACTCCAACGTCGGCCCCGAGGCGCCGACGCACGTGGCGGGCGGCTGTTGCGGCGGGGTACGGTCTCGCTGTGGCGAACCGTTGGAGGCACGGCGCGCAAGCGAGAGACGGCCAGCTCGCGAGCGAAGGCGGGTGACGACGGGTTGGGACGCCACGCGCGGCTGCCGCGCCGGGACGGATGGGGGCAACACGCGAAGCGGACCGCCCCAGCCCGCACTTTTATTCAGACGATTCGCCGAGAGCCGCGAGTGGCCGCCGTGCCGACCGGTTCGCCACGGCGAGACCGTAGCCCGCGACGGGAAAGGTCGGCATCGGTGTGGGACAATTCACATCGCATGCGCCCGCGCACCGCGTACCTGCTGACCGGCCTCATCGTCGCCGGCGCCGCCGTCACGCTTTACGCCATGGGCCGCGTGCCGATCTGCACCTGCGGCTACGTCAAACTCTGGCACGGCGTCGTCCAGAGCTCCGAGAACTCGCAGCATCTGAGCGACTGGTACACGCCCTCGCACGTGATCCACGGCTTCGGCTTCTATGCGATGACGTGGCTGATCGGCCGCCGTCTTCCGTTTGCGACGCGCCTGCTGATGGCGACCACGCTCGAGGCGTCGTGGGAGGTGATCGAGAACACTGACATGGTGATCAATCGCTATCGCGAGGCGACCATCGCGCTCGATTACTACGGCGACAGCATCCTCAACTCGTTGTCGGACATCACCGCGATGATCGTCGGGTTCTGGCTGGCGCGTCGACTGCCAGTGTGGACGACGGTCACGCTGGCGATCGGATTCGAGTTGTTCGTTGGCTACATGATTCGCGACAACCTGACGCTGAACATTTTGATGCTGCTCTACCCGCTCGACGCCGTGCGCCGCTGGCAGTCCGGCGGATGAAGCCCTCCACGACGCGTTACGCCGGGGCGGTATGATGGGCGCGAGGTTGTCTTGATGCTTCCTTCGTTGCTCGTTGCCGCCGCCCTCATCGGCCTGCAAGCCACGCAGACGGCTCCGTCCGATTCGACTCCGAAGAAGCTGACCATCGTCAACGCCGACGGCTGCATCGACGGCCGGTCGCTGAAGATGGCGCGGCCCTCCGGCATCGACGATGCCGAGCTGATCGTCAATCCCGTTTACCGTCTGAAGGCGGCTGGACAGCTCCAAAACGACATCAAGGCTCTCAACGGCAAGCCTGTACGCGTGCGCGGCCAGCTCAATCTCCCAGGTCCCGCGACGACGATGATCGGCAACATGAGGCTCGGGATCGGCACCGGCCCCGACGATCCGATGGCCCCAACCGTCACCCGCGCACCAGAGCCGCAGGTCATCGAAGTGATCACCGTCACCGCGATCGACGGCACGTGCGACGCATCTGGTGCCACCGCCAATGCCGCAGCAGCAACCGCCGCACCAGTCGCACCTGCAGCACCCTCCGCACCTGCAGCACCCTCCGCACCTGTGGCACCCGCCGCACCTGCCGCACGAGCCGCACCCTCCGCACCCCGCCATTACATGTTCGTCTGGACCGGCGACTCCGCGCAGAAGGGCAACGACTTCCTCGCGGTGATCGATGCGGATCCATCGTCTGCGTCTGTACGGGCGGCTCATGACCACCGTCGGGACCGACCAGCAGACGATGAACGCGCATCACACCGAGTACGTGATGCCGGCAAGCGGCATGCTGTTCGCGAACGATCACGATGCCGGCCGCACGTTTGTCTTCGATCTCCGCGATCCGGTGCATCCGAAGATTGCGACGTCGTTCACCGACATGGGCGGCTACATGCACCCGCACTCTTACCTGCGGCTGCCGAACGGGAACGTGCTCGCCAGCTTTCAGCACGCGCATCACACAGCCACCGGCGAAAAGGGCGGACTGAGCGGCGGGCTTGTCGAGATCGACGATCGCGGCCAGGTGGTTCGCTCATCGAGCAGTGCGGACGGAGCATTTGCTGACGCGCTACTGACGCCATACAGCCTCGTTGTGCTGCCGGAGATCGATCGCGTCGTCTCGACGAACTCCTCCATGCACCGCGCCAATCTCTTCAGGGGCGCGACCTATCAGGTGTGGCGTCTATCCGACCTGAAGCTGCTCGAGACGGCGTACTTCGACGTCGGTGCGAATCACTATGCGCACATCGGACCGCAGGAGCCGCGGCTCGGGCCGGACGGATCGGTTTACGTGCAGACCCTGAGCTGCGGTCTCGAGCGCATCACCGGCCTCTCGAGCAACGACGTGCGATCGCAGATGGTCTACACCTTCCCTGGCGACTGGTGTGGCGTCCCGACCATCGTCGGCCACTACCTGATTCAGAGCGTGCCATCCATCCACGGCGTGATCGTGCTGGACGTCACGTATGGCGCGAAGCCGACGGAAGTCGCGCGCCTGACGATCGGCGACACCTTCGAGCCGCACTGGACAGGATGGGATGCGAAGACCAAGCGGCTCGTCGTGACCGGGAACGAACCGCGTCTTTACATGCTGAAGCTCGACGAAGCGACCGGCGCGCTGACCATGGACGATGCCCTGCGTGACGCGGACGGCAAGAGCGGCGTGAGCTTCGACCGCACCGACTGGCCGCATGGCTGGAGCGGCAAGGGTCTCCCCCACGGCGTCGTCTTCACCCGCTGACCGGGTTGGATCGGGTCGGATCGGGTCGAATCGGTCGGATCGGTCGGATCGGGTCCGGATCGGGTCGCGCATGGCGTATGTAGGGCGGACCTTCAGGTCCGCCATGACGCGCCCCTGAATCCTCCCAAATTGCATCGGCCAGTTGTGTTGACGCGGCGCGAGAGCCGTTTGGAGCACGCCGATCAGCGCGAGCGCGAAAAATGCGGCGTAGCGAGTCGTCCGCGGCAGTGTACCGAGTCGGAGGCGCATTTTCCGGCGTGCGGAACCGGCGCTCGATCTGCGTCAACGCAATGGTGATCGCGCGCTGACATGTTGCGAAGGCACTTGTCTTGGCAGTTCACCGCCGGCTGCGAGTGATGCGATTCGCGGCGTTCGGCTTCGGCGGCCAGTTACGCCTGCATGCCCAGGAGGCGATCGCCGTCCTCGTCGAGAAAGACCTTCGCCGCGGCGTGATGGCGCTCTTCGGCTCGCCGCACGATCGCTTCGAACGCCGGCCGGCCCCTGAGGTTCTCGAGCCAGGCGTCGGTCACGAACGCGGGATAGCAGAAATACCCGCCCTCGACCGCCTTCGCGAGATTGGCAATCGCATCGTCGATCGCGCCCAGATGCGCGAAGTGCCTGCCGGCGTAGTACAGCGCCTCGGGATCGTTGAATCTGGAGATCACCTCCCGGAGCTGTGACACGCTGTCCTGCGGGCGGCCCTCGATGAGGCTCTGCGTCACCTCGAGGAACGCCCGCATCGCGGGAGGCACCTTCGGCGACAGTTCTCGCAGCATGGCGACCGCCTCCTCCTCGCGACCGACCTCGATCAGCGCCATGGCGCCGATGAAGGGCGCGCTTCGCGCCATGTCGGCGACGCGCTGATGATCGCCTTTGGCGACCCAGGTGTGCACGATGCTGGTCGCGATCTTCGGGTCGAGGCGCCGCGCGCGTTCGTGCGCGGCGATCGAGGCATCCAGCAGGCCGCAATACCGGCAGGTGTGACAAAGCCCGGTGAAGAGATTCGGGTCGGCCGGCCGCTCTCGCGCTTGCCGCAGCAGGCGCGCCATCGCCTCGACCGCACGTCCGAGATCGACTTCGAGCAGCGCATAGTGACTGTGCGCGATCGGCAGGTCCGGGCTGATCTCGAGCGCGCGCTTCAGCGCGTCCTCGGCGCGAACCATGTTCGCGGCGCGCTCGCCGTCTGAATACTTGGACATCAAACGGTAGATGCGGCCGAGCTGCGCCCAGGCCGGCGCATACCGTGGATCGAGCTCAACGCACTTCAGATACAAGTCGCGCGCCGCCGGCCAGGTGGCCGCGTCGTTGCTCAGCTCGAGCGCACGCAGATAGTGCTCGTATGCCTTGTCGTTGGCCGGGACGTCGCGCCCAAGCTGCCGCAGCTCGCGGGCGTTCAACGGGATGGCGAGCGCGTCGACCACCGTCCGCACGATCGAGTCCTGCAGCTGGAAAATATCTCCCCAGCCGACGTCGAACGTCTGCGACCAGATCATCCTGCCGTCGGGCGCACTCACGAGCTGCGACGAGACGCGTACGCGATCGCCCGCGCGCAACAGCGTGGCACTCAACACCTCGTCAACGTCTGCTTCGCGCGCGATCTTCTGTAGATCGGGCACCTCGGTCGCGTATTTGGTGGCGACCAGGCTCGAGCGGACGACGACCGAGCCCAGCGCCGACAGCGACGTCGTGATCGCGTCGGCGAGACTGAACGAAAGAAAGTCGACATCCGGGTCGGGTCGCAGCACGCGAAAGGGCAACACGATCAGCCGCGTCACCGGCCGCGCCGGCACGACCTCGTGGGTCGACGATGGTGTCAGCACTGCGCGCAGGTCGTCGGCCAGCTGTTCCGCGGTCTGATAGCGGTCGCCCGGCCGTTTGGCGAGCGCGCGGTTGATGACGCGGTCGGCGGCAACGATTGCGGGCGACCCGGCGAGGACGGGCGGTTGCTCGTAGATGACAGCGTGCAGCACCTGGACCGCGGTCGGCCCGGTGAACGCCTGGCGCCCCGACAACATCTCGTAGAGCGTCGCGCCCACCGCGAAAATATCCGAGCGGGGATCGGCGGGCTGGCCCGACGCCTGTTCGGGCGACATGTAGTGCGGTGTGCCTATGACGACGCCCGGCGAGGTGAGCAGCGTCTGATCGGGTGGCTCGACGGTCGGGCGGGCGAGCCCGAAGTCGAGCAGCTTGACCCCATGTTCCGTGAGAAAGATGTTCGACGGCTTGAGATCGCGATGGATGAGGCCGCGACGGTGCATCGCCGCGAGCGCCGAGAGCATGCCGCGTGCGACGTCGAGCGCCTCCGGCACCGGCAGCGGACTTCGTCCGATTCGCGTCGAGAGCGCCTCGCCCTCCAGAAGCTCCATGGCGATGTAGATCCCGCTCGAATCCTCGCCGATTTCGTAGAGCTGGCAGATGTTCGGGTGGTTGACGCTGGCCGCGACCCGCGCTTCCCGCTTCAGGCGCTCGCGGGCCTCGGGCCCGACGTTCTCCGCCCGCACGGTCTTGATGGCGACCGGCCGATCCAGGCGTTCGTCATGGCCCGCATACACGACGCCCATGCCGCCTTCGCCGAGCGTACCAGTGATTCGATAGGGACCGATCGCGTCTGGGAGATGTCCAGTCAGGCCGAAACTCGTCTCGCGAACGCGCCGAAGTTCGGCGAGATTCAGTGAGTATACGCTAACAGGTCATTATCGATTTGATGTGCGCAGTCACAACAGGCGGTTGTGTTGACGCGGAGCGAGAGCCGTGTGGAGCACGCCGTTCACCCAGCGGCACGAAAATGCGGCGGAGCGAGTCGCCCGCGGCGGTTTGCTGGAAACAGCTCGGCTGCTGAGCCACGCAGATGCCGCTCATCGTTAGATGTCGCTGGCTAAACCCGGACCGCCGCGACAGCGGCAGGGTACCGAGTCGGAGACGCATTTTCCGGCGTGCGGAACCGGCTCTCGCTCTGCGTCAACACAACTGCCGTACGTGATTGGCGGACCTGAAGGTCCGCCCTACATATTCAGGGCCTGAAGGTTCGCCGTACATAATCAGGACCTGAAGGTCCGCCCTACTCAACCTGAGGTCGCCCACATAATCAACCCCGTCCACCGCGATCGTGGGAGCGAGCGGCTATGGGTTCGGCACCTTCTCGGGCCGGACGACCGCAGCGAGCGTGAGCGTCGTGCCGGCGACTTTCACGACCGTCACTTCCTTGTCCGGAAGATGCGCTCCCGGGCCGAGGCTGATCGAGCCGGTGACGCCTGGGAAGCCGTCGGTCGCTTCGAGCGCGTCGGCGATGACCTTCTGTTTCGCCGAGTCCGCGCGCTCGATCGCGTCCGCGATCAGCATCACCGCGTCGTAAGCGAGCGCGGCGAATGTCGTGTCGGGCGCAACACCGTACTCGGCCGCGTAGTCGGCGATGAACTGCCGGACCGCGGGCGTGCCCTGCGTGGCGTCGAGAAAGGCGTGCGTCGTGAAGTAGGTGTTGTCGGCCGCGGCACCGGCGACCTGAAGCAGGAGCGGCGTGTCGTAACCGTCGCCGCCGACAATCGGCACGTTGATGCCAGCCTCGCGGACCTGCTTCACCAGCCGGCCGATGTCGTCCGGCCCCGCCGAGATGTAGAGCATGTCGGGCAACGCCGGCAGCGCCAGGATGCGCGCGATTTGATCCGAGAAGTCGAGCGTGCCGCCCGCATACGTGTCTTCTCCGACGATCTCGCCGCCGAGCTCGGTGTAGCGCTCGCGGAAATAGCGCGCGAGGAGGACCGTGTAGTCCGTCGTGTCGTCGAGGAGCAGCCACGCCGTCGTCGCATGGAGCGTTCCGTACGCGTATTCGGCGCCTGCGGCCGCCTGCGTGTTGTCCCCGAAGCAGGCCATGAAGTAGTAGAGCGGGAACTGAAGCGGCACGAGCGGCGAGGTCGCGCCCGAGGTCAGGAAGACCATGCGCGCCTTCTCGGCGATCGGCGCGGCGGCCAGCACCATGCTGGTATCGTTCAGCCCCGTGATCGCGGAGAGGCCCGGCGTGTGCACCAGCTCGCGAGTGGCCGCAGCGACACGTGCCGGATCGCTTCGTCCATCGCGCTCGACCAGGACGACCGGCCGCCCGAGCAGACCGCCGCGCGCGTTCAACTGCTTCACAGCCAGCCGCGCGCCGGCCATCGACGGTGCGCCAATCGAGCCGAGCGCTCCGCTCAGATTGTGGATGGCGCCAATCTGGATCGGCGCTTTCTTCGGCTCCGCCATGACGCTCGCGTCGACGGAACACAAGGCGAGCGCAATACAGAGGCTGATACGAATCTTCTGAGACTGGTTGCGCATGATTCAGATGAGGAACTGCTCTTCCAGCCACAGCATCCCGGCTGCGTTCGCCTTGGTGACGATTGGGCCGTCGATGACGATTTGCTTCGGGATCGGGTTGACGGTCTTCGGCCCTCGAACGGCCGCGACGCCGGCGAAGATGGCGCCGCCATGGATGCGGCAGGACGAATTGCGAACCGTGGCGAACATGCGGCCGTCGACCACCGCCTGAATTGCCGGCGGCATGGCGTCGACGCCGCCAATCAGGATCCCGGTGCGCCCATGCGCCTCAATGACCGCAGCCGCGGCAAGCGCCATGTCGTCGTTGTGGAAGAAGGCAGCGTCGATCTTCTGGAATGCCTTGAGGTAGCCCTCCCAGAGCTGCGCCGTCTTCGCGACGTCCCAGTCCGCCGAATCGGTCGCCAGGACCTGGACGCCAGGGAACCTGTCGATGACCGATTGAAATCCCTTCGCGCGGCCCTGCGCGCCGGTGTGCCCGAGGGCGCCCTGCGTCATGATGATCGTGCCCTGGCCGCCGATTCCGTCGACGAGCTCCTGCGTGACCGCGGCGCCCATGAACTCGTTGTCGGGAGCAAGGAACGTGAGGACGTCGATCTGATCGAGCGGCGCGATCAGCGTGTCCATGTCGATCACCGGGATGCCCGCCTGAATCATCCTCACGACCGGTGCGGTGATTGTGTCGATGTCCACCGCCTGGATGGCGACGAAGTCCCACTTCCCGTCAGCGATCTCTTCGACGAGCTCGAGCTGTTTCGCGGCCGACAACTCGGGATCGAACCAGGTGACGTCGACGTTGAGCAGGTTGCCCCAGAACTCCGCGGCCTCCTTTCCCTGCGCGCACCATGTGACCTGCAGGCCGATGTTGGAGAACGCGGCGCGCAGCCGCCGCTTCGAGTGGCTTGCACTGGCGCCACCCTTCGGGCCGGCGGCGAGGTTGACGCCGCCGAATGCCGCCATGCCGGTTGCCGCGGCGGCGAGTTGGAACAGATCGCGTCTGCGGGGGAGGAGAGGAGATGTAGGCATATGGTGACTCTTTGGACTCCGGCTCCGGGCTCCGCTTCGGACTCCGGGCTCCGAGCTCCGATCTAGTTCGTGCTTACCTTGTGCAGCACGATAGTGCTCACCGGGCTGCCGTCCGGCAGCGTGGCGGTCTCGATCATCAGGCCGTTGTCGACCAGCTCGAAGCGGAGATGCAGCCGGACCGACGCGCCGTTGTTGAAGCACTTGATTATCAAGGAATTCGACTGCATCACGTTGCGCGCGACGACGGTGCCATCGTCGAAGCTGGCATAGCCGCGATCGGTGCTGTCGCAGAGCGTGAGCATCGAATCGCGGGCGGCGAGGGAGTACTTGCCGTCGCTGCGGCGGATGAGACTGCGCCGCGCGTCGCCGCCGTCCACCGGATCGATGCCCATCCAATACCCCTGAAAACCGGCGCGGCCTCTGGCCTGCGCTGGCGCAGCTTCCGGGCGGGCCGAGACCTGCGAAATGAGGATGATTCCGAGTACCGTGACGGTGACGAGTGCCGTGCGCATGCCGGAGCCTCCCTGGACGTCCGGATAACTCTACCCCGTGAGGCCGGCGGCAAGCGTCACCTTCGCGCGCGTGCTATTGTCTGAGCTCCACCCGAGCGACTTCACGAGGAATGCCCCAACATGGCCGGTCCTGACGTTCTGATCGTCGATGACGACGAGGCGACGCGCGAAGGACTATGCCAGCTCCTAGCGCTCGACGGATTCGACGTCGGCTCGGAGAGGGATGGGGCGAAAGCGCTCGAGCGTATCCTCACCGGCAATATTCAGGTCGTGCTCCTGGACGTCCTGCTCCCCGGTGTTGGCGGCCTCGACGTGCTCGCGCGCTGCGCGCAGGATGGAAGCAGCACCCGCATCATCATCATGACCGGCCTCGACACGCCGGAGGCCGCGCTCGGCGCCCTGCGCGACCGCGCCTACGCGTTTCTGTCCAAGCCAATCGATCCGCCGCGGCTGGTTGAGATCGTACGAAAGGCGTTGAACGACGGCGGCGGTGCGTCCGATCGAGGTGCTCTCCGCGCGGCCCGACTGGGTGGAGCTGCTGGTGCCGTGCACGCGCGAAGCGGCCGATCGGATCGAGAGCTTTCTGCAGCAGCTCGACGGCGATTTGCCGGCCGACATCCGGGAGTCGGTGGGTCTCGCCTTCCGTGAACTGCTCCTGAATGGCATCGAGTGGGGCGGCCGGCTCGATCCGTCGCAGAACGTTCGTGTCTCTTGCGTCCGGACACACCGGATGCTGCTGTACCGGATCGCCGATCCAGGTCCCGGGTTCAGCCTGGACAATCTTTCGCATGCCGCCGGCGCCGACGGCGCCAGCGCAATTGCGCACGATCAGGTGCGGCAAGCGCAGGGACTGCGGCCCGGCGGATTCGGGCTGACGATGATCCGCGCCATCGCCGACGAGCTCCTGTACAACGAGCAGCGGAACGAGGTGCTGTTCGTCAAGTATCTCGACGAGCCGCGACAGGGCGAGTGACGCCCTCGCGGAAGTCGAAGCGTCAACGGCAGTTGTGTTGACGCCGATCGAGAGCCGTGTGGAGCACGCCGACTCGGCGGCAGCACGAAAATGCGGCGGAGCGGAGGCATCCGCGGCGGTCTGGCGTGAGACAGCTCGGTGTGCGCGCCATCCCGAGCGCTCTCGTTAGATGTCGTCGCGGATAACCCGACCGCCGCATTTTCGTGCTGGTCGGGCGCAGGCGGCGTGCTCCACACGGCTCTCGATCGGCGTCAACACAACTGCCAGGCCGCACAACTTGATGCGAACGGCGCTCGGAGTGGCGGATCGTGGCGCGACTGCGAGCGCCGCGACACGGCGTCGGTCTGAGACCGCGGGCAGCGTGCCTGCAGCATCCCGCAGCTCCGTCAGCGGCGATTCGAGTCGAAGGATTGCCGCAGCCGCTCGCTTGTAGCCGAACATCTTCGGCGGGGTCGTCTGCGCGAACGCGAGATCTCGCAGGTAGCCGCCGACGACGGCATTCACATCGAGATGGCGGCCTGATGGCCGTGGCAACGTCGGCATCGGAGACACTTTCTCGCCGTAGACGCCTCCTCATGACTCGACGTTGCAACTCGCACGCCAGTACTGGCTATTGAAATTGGGTTCTCTGACGCGGACGGTTGTCGATGACTTCGAGCACCACGGCCGTTGTGTTGACGCCGATCGGGAGCCGTGTGGAGCACGCCGCTCGGCGGCAGCACGAAAATGCGGCGGAGCGAGGCGCCAGCGACAGGTACCGAGTCGGAGACGCATTTTCCGGCGTGCGGAACCGGCTCTCGATCGGCGTCAACACAACGGCCAGGCCACACAAACTTGACGCGAACGGCGCTCGGAGTGGCGGCTCCTGGCCGACTGCGAGTGACGCGACACGCGTCAGTCTGAAACCGCGCCGAAGGCAGCGAGGAGTGCCGCGTCCGGCCACTCCTTGTGGGCGGGCGCGACGAGCGTCAGTCGGCAATCCGAGCGGACGACAGGCGTGGTTTCGAGCGTCAGCTCGCCGGAGGCCGGGAGCCGCCACTCCGAGCGCCGTTCACTTCTTCTTGAACGCCTCTTCGACCTGCTTCTCGATGCTCTTGTAGTGCTTCTCGAGCATCTTGTCTTCTTCCTTCGTCAGGATGCGGAACGGCACGCGCACCACGCTCTTCTCGAACTTCACGTTCAGCCAGTGCTGCCCGTAGGTGATGCCGCCAGGCACCTTGAAGTAGAAGCGGCCGAGGCAGGCGCGGTGGTCCGTCATCTCGACTTCGTTCCACGACATCGCGCGCTGGTCGAGATCGGTGAAGAACTGGATCGAACACGCCTGGTAGGCGTTCGGCGGGAAGTAGTTGATCGAGTCGCGCTGCACGCGCTCGCGCGCCTTCAGCGCCGACAGGTTCGCCTCCCGGTATTCGGCAATCGTCGGGAGCGGCACCTTTTTCCCATCTGGCGTATCGAGTGAGACGGCCTCGCGCGTGAGCGTGTAGTCCGACACCCTGTCTCGAAGCGCCAGCCCCACCTCGAGCAGCATCCACTCTTCGCCCACCGAGAGGTTCGCAAGCCGGTAGCCGAGGATCGCGTACGCCTCGTTGTTATAGGCCGCACGGACGTATCGCCCCTCCATCGTCATGATCTGCGGCACCCCGGCTTCGGGGATCTTGATCTTCGGTGGCTCCTGCGACTGGGTGGTGCCCACGCCGGCCAACGGACCGGCCATGAGCAAGGCGACGCCGACGAGCGAATACAGGACCTGCCGTCTCATTCACGACCTCCTCCGAATGCCGAGTTTTTGTGGGCTGTAGGAATACTATCCCGAGGCGGCACCCGCGCGCCATTCGCGTCATCGGGCAGGCGTTGATGCCGATCGACGCCGTTCGCGTCGAGTGCGTCGCGGCGCGAGCGGCAGTTGTGTCGACGCCGATTCGAGAGCCGTGTGGAGCACGGCCGCTCGGCGGCAGCACGAAACCATCGCCGCGCACGGGAGCGAGCGTGACCGGCTCTCGATCGGCATCAACACAACTGCCTGCGGAGCCGACGTCCGCATGCCGGCTCTGCCATATACTGACGACGCTTGCCCCTGACTCCCGGCGCGCGCCTCGGCGTCTACGAGATTACGGCGCCGCTTGGCGCAGGCGGCATGGGGCAGGTGTTCCGGGCGACCGACACGCGGCTCAAACGCCAGGTCGCGATCAAGGTCCTGCCGCCGTCGCTCGCTGCTGATGCCGATCGACTCGCGCGTTTTCAGCGCGAGGCGGAAGTGCTCGCGTCGCTGAATCATCCGAACATCGCCGGCATCTACGGTCTCGAAGAGAGCGGCGGCGTCACCGCCCTCGTGATCGAGCTCGTCGACGGTGACGATCTGTCGCAGCGCATCGCCCGCGGCGCGATGTCTCTCGACGACGCCTTGCCGATGGCGCGGCAGATCGCGCTGGCCCTCGAAGCCGCGCACGAGCAGGGGATCATTCACCGCGACCTCAAGCCCGCGAACATCAAGGTGCGCGGCGACGGCGCCGTGAAGGTGCTCGACTTCGGTCTCGCCAAAGCTGTGGACCCGGCCGCGTCGTCTTCCGACGTCGCCAACTCGCCCACGCTCACCGCGCATGCGACAGCGTTCGGCATGATCCTCGGAACCGCCGCCTACATGGCGCCGGAGCAGGCCAAGGGCAAGCCGGTCGACAAGCGCGCCGACATCTGGGCGTTCGGCGTCGTCCTCTTCGAAATGCTCACCGGCCGCGCCGCGTTCGCTGGCGATACCGTCACCGACATCATCGCCGCCGTCGTCACGCGCGAACCCGATTGGACGCTGCTGCCGGCTGCGACGCCTGTCGCGATCAGGCGGCTGCTGACGCGCTGCCTCGAGAAAGATCCGAAGCGCCGGCTGCGAGACATCGGTGACGCGCGGTTCGAGATCGACGAGACGATCGCGCGCGGATCCAGTGATGCAGGCGCTGCTGAGTCGACGGGCTCCGGACTCCGGGCTCCAGGCTCCGGAGCGGTGCTCGCGTGGACAGCGCTGGGAGTCGTCCTCGGTGCATCTGCTGGCCGCTGGACTGGCGTGGTCTGGCGTGTGGCCGCGCGCGCGCCCGACCGCGTCCCGTCCGCTGAGCGTCTCGGTCATTCCTCCCGACGGCAGCGAGGTGACCGCACCGGCGATATCACCTGACGGCCGGCGCATCGCGTATAGCGCACGCCGCGCGGACGGGATGCCGCTGCTGTGGGTGCGCGATCTTGCCAGTGGCGAATTGCGATCGCTGTCGGGCACCGAGGATGGCACCATGCCCTTCTGGTCGCCGGACTCGCGCGACCTCGGGTTCTTCGCCGGCAACGACATTGAAGCGCGTGTCCGCCGAGGGCGGACCGGTGCGGCTCATTGCTGACAACGTCAGCCCGTGGACCGGCTATGGCGGTTCATGGGGCGCCGACGGGACGATCGCGTTCGGCAGGCAGGCCGGTGTGTTTCGTGTGCCCGCAGATGGCGGCGCCGTCGCTCCTCTGACGAAGCTCCAGAGTCAGGACTGGCTGCACTGCTGGCCGAGTTTTCTGCCCGATGGCCGGCGGTTCCTCTTCACCGCGAAGCTCTGGACCCGTACCGCGGAAGCCAGCGAACAAGGCATCTACCTCGGGTCGCTGGACAGCACGAAGATCGATCGGCTTCTGCCGGATCTCTCGAGCGCGGTGTACGCGTCGCCCGGCTATGTGGTCTTCGCGCGGGAAGGGACGCTCTCGGCGGCGCCGTTCGACCTGGCGACCGGGCGCGTCACTGGACCTCCGATCGCAATCGGAGGGGCGGTTGCGACCGACGCCCAGTTCTACCTCGCGGGCATTTCTGCGTCAGCCGACGGGACACTTGCGGTACGACCGCCGCCGGCGGTCATCTTCCCCGATTCGAACACGTTCAATGCGGAACTGCGTGTGGTCGATCGCAACGGCATCGTCAGTCGAGCGGGCAGCGCGCGGCTTTACAGTGCCTTCATGGCACTCAGCCCGATCGGCAGCCAGACCCTGGCCACCGCGATTCTCGACCAGCGCGCCGGCACGCAGGACCTCTCGCTGATGGATCTCTCGACGGACCGCACAGCCCCGCTGACGACGACGCGAGGGTATACCGGGAACCCGGTCTGGTCCGCCGATGGCAAGAGACTGGCCTACACCTACCAGCCTCCGGGCCAGATAGACGACGCGTACGTGAAGGATGTCGGCACCGGCGCGATCCAGCCCGTCATCGAGACACCGGCAGGTGGCGAGCACCCAGTCGCGTGGTCCCACGACGGTCGGTCCCTGCTCGTCTTCGCCTACGACGATGACAAGGCGGACCTGTCGTTGTGGTCGTTTGCGTCGCGCACGCTCACGCGCTTTGTCGGCCCCGGCGTTCTCGAGAGCGCGGCGTTCTCGCCCCGGGATGACTACGTCGCCTACGGCTCGGAGGAGTCCGGCCGGCCCGAGGTGTACGTGACCACGTTCCCCGACCATCGCCAGACCTGGCGGCTCACGACGGAGGGTGGCCAGGTCCTGAGCTGGCGCAACGATGGCCGGGAGATTCTGGTCGCGACGCTCTCGGGGCACATCGTCGGCTATCCGGTCTCGACCGACGGCGGCTTCTCGTTCAGCCAGCCCACGACACTCGTGCGGGATGTCGGGGCAGCCGCGCCATACAGCACAGCGACGCGCGATCATTCCCGCATCCTCATCCGCGTGAGTCCGGACGCCGCGAAGGACAAGGGCGAGATTCGGCTCTTGTTCGGCTGGCAGGATTCGATGCGACCGACGTCGTCTCCTCAGTAACGGTTGTGGAGGCGGGACTTCAGCCCCGCCGATCGCGCCGTTGAGCTGTCCGACAACGAAGACGACGATCGGATTCGCGTCACATTTGTCACTCCCTCAGCCGCAGTTTCGGATGCTAGTTTGGTCTCAAGACCCGGCTCGATCTCGGCATCAAGGCTCAGCGGCAAGAGCGAGGAGAGACAGATGGCAATGAAGACACCTCAGGTTGTGTCGGCGCAGGAGTGGGAGGCGGCGCGCCAGCAGCTCCTGGTGAAGGAGAAGGCGTTGACCCACGCCCGCGACGCGCTGGCTGCCGAGCGGCGGCGGATGCCGTGGCTGGCCGTGGAGAAGGCGTACGCGTTCGACGGCCCGAAGGGCAAGGCGAGCCTCGTCGATCTGTTCGAAGGCCGTCGTCAGCTGATCGTCTATCGCGCCTTCTTCGAGCCCGGCGTCTACGGCTGGCCCGAACATGCGTGCCGCGGCTGCTCGATGGTGGCCGACCAGGTCGCGCATGTCGCGCATCTGAACGCACGCGACACCACGCTGGCGTTCGTCTCGCGCGCGCCGCTGGCGGACATCGACCGCGTGAAGGCACGAATGGAGTGGACGATGCCGTGGTACAGCATCACGGACAGCTTCGACAAAGACTTCGGCGTGGACGAGTGGCACGGCACCAATGCGTTCATCCGCGACGGCGACAAGGTGTTCCGCACCTACTTCATCAACAACCGCGGCGACGAGCAGATGGGCAGCACCTGGAATTATCTCGACCTCACCGCGCTCGGTCGCCAGGAGGAGTGGGAGGATTCGCCGGAAGGTTATCCGCAGACCGTGCCGTACAAGTGGTGGAACTGGCACGACGCCTACGACGACACCTCGCAGTCCCAGTGGTCGACCGTCGTCGATCGCGGCCTCGAGCTGCAGGGTCAATCAGGAGAGCGCATGTAGCGGCGGGCCTTGTGGAGGCCCGCCGAAGTAGAAATGTAGCGCGGCCTGTGGGGCGGGCCTTCAGGCCCGCCAACGCCTCAGCTGTGCGTGTGCTGGCGGTGATCGTGCATGACCAATTTGAGGGGACCACAATGGCAATTTCACAACCGACTCCCGCGGTGACATTGGAGCTCGTCAAGTCGTCGTTCGCTCAGGTGCTGCATGCCGCCGGACCGGATCCGTCCCGTGCGCCCAAGCTCGCGCTCTATGCGTGGATCGTGGGGCGCTGGGACATCGACGTGACGACGATCCACGAAGATGGAACGACGCATCAGGGTCACGGTGAGATTCACGCCGGCTGGGTGCTGCAAGGCCTGGCGATCCAGGACGTGTGGATGATTCCACGCCTGCGAGACCGCCACGCCGGAGTCGAGCCCCTGCCCGGCGCGGGCAATTGGTACGGCACGACGCTGCGGATCTACGACCCCGCGCTCGACGCCTGGCGAATCCTGTGGAACGATCCGGCGACGAATTTCTTCTCGCAGCAGATCGCGCGGGCGCAGGGCCGCGATATCGTCCAGACCGGTCCGGATCCCAGGGGCGGTTCGATGCGCTGGACCTTCAGTCAGATCGAGCCGCAGTCGTTTCACTGGACCGCTGAACGCGCCGCGGACGATCGCAACTGGCGGCGCGAAGTTGACATCCGCGCCCGTCGGGCGTAGGCGCCTTAGGAGAGACGGCGGAACGCGCGGAACACCACGCCAGATGGGATTCCGTTTTCTCGCCGATGCCATCGTCGTCCTCCACCTGGCCTTCGTGCTGTTCGTCGCCCTCGGAGGATTGCTCGTGCTTCGCTGGCCGAGGCTGGCCTGGCTGCATCTTCCAGCCGCCATCTGGGGTTCCTGGATCGAGATCTCTGGCTGGATCTGCCCGCTGACGCCCTTCGAGAACTGGCTTCGCGAACATGGAGGAGCCGTGGCCTATACAGGCAGCTTTGTCGATCGGTACGTGATACCTGTCGTTTATCCGCAGTCGCTAACGCGGCAAGTACAGTGGCTGCTGGCTGCCCTTGTGATCGGCGTCAACGCGATCGTCTATCTGTTCGTCTGGCGTCGGCGCCGCTAGGGCGTCGACCGCCCTGGCAAGTGCTGCTGATGCGCGAGGCGCAACGCGACGAGATCGGCACGGTCGATGCGGAGCTCGTTGGCGATGCGGTGCAATTCGCTTTCCTCGGCCAACGAGATCGAGTTGTCGACGGACGACAACGCGAACAGGCACCGCAGCAGCGATAGCTTCTGCTCGTACGTCGCCAGGGCCGACAACTCCCTGGCGACGAGGAAGTCGGCCGTGCCGCCGAACAGCAGATTGCTTTTGGTGGCGAGCTTGACGACGGCCGCGGCCTGATCGGGGGCGAGCTGGCCTTGGTCGCGCACAATTGCTTCCATGGCGCGCGTCTCTTCCGGCGAGACGCGGCGATCGGCGTGGGCAACGCGTCCCAGGATGTAGGCGAACGCGGCGAGAAACCTGGCGCGTTCCGGTTCCAGGTGCTCGAGCGCCTGGAGCGTCTCGCCGAGTGGCGTCGGCTCGTCTGATTCCTGAGAGCCGAGACCCAGCCAGGCGCGAAGGGATTCAAGGGGCATCGCGATTCCGCTGGCGTATCCTAGCAAGCGCACGCCACTGCCACAAACACGGTTCACCGATGCCGCGCGGGCACACCTTCAAGACTGTCGAGTCGATCGGCCGCAAGCTTCCCGACGTGGAGGTGACGACCACGTGGGGCAAGCCGACGATGAAGGTCGGCGGCAAGATGTTCGTGTGCATCGCCTCGCACAAGTCCGCCGAGCCGAACACGCTGGTCGTCATGATGGACTTCGCCGACCGCGACGCCCTCATCGAGGACGATCCTGACACTTACTACCTGAAGGACCACTATCTCGGCTACCCCTGTGTGCTCGTCCGTCTTTCGCGGGTTCGTGCCGATGCGCTGCGCGACCTCGTCACCGGCGCGTATCGCTACGTCAACGAGACAAAGTCGAAATCCAGACGATCGGGTCGGCGAAAGACCGCTCGCGCGAGGCGCGCTGTTGAGTAGCGCTCAGTTCTTTTACGACCTTCGTTACGCGATTCGCCGCATCATCATGTAAAAACGGCGACGTTGCTTGCTTCTGCATGTCGACGGCGGCTAGACTCCTGACCCACTCGAGCTGCAGCATCAACGTGCGGAGCTCAGCCGCAATTCGCACGGAGGAACAATCATGAACCGGAGCGCACTCGCAGGGCTCGCACTCGCCTTCTCATTTGCCACGACGGCTTTCGCGCAAGGCGGTCCCGCAGCAGGCGCGCCCTCTGGCGCCATTCCGGTATTCGTGTTTGCCGGTCAATCCAACGCCGTGGGCGTGGATACCCTCGACGAATTGACAGCCGATCAACGCGCGGCGCAGCCGACGGTCCTGTTCTATGGCCCGAATGAGACCGGCAATACGTGGGGCGCACTCACTCCTTCCGATGAGTCGCCCAATCTCGTCGACGGCAGGGGCCGGCGGGTCGGCAGCTTCGGTCCGGAGATCTCCGCGGGGCAGACCATTTCCGATGCATTGGGTGGTCCGGTCGTCGCGGAAGTGAAGTTGGCGGTTGGCGGGACTGGTCTTTACAATCGGTGGAATCCGGCGAGCGGCGACCTGTACGCCGCCATGGTGACCCGCGTGAACCGATCGCTTGCCGACTTGCAGACACAGCTGGGTCAAACCGGCTACATCGCTGGCTTCTTCTGGATGCAGGGCGAATCAGATGCGCAGAGCGACGAGTTCAGGGACGATTACGCGGTGAATCTCAAGAACTTCATCGCCGCCGTGCGACGTGATTTCAATAGTCCCAACCTGCCGTTCGTCTTCGGTCAGATCATCAACTTCGACCCGAACAATTCGACCTCAACGGTCGTCCGCGCCCAGCAGCAGGCCGTGGCCGACGATGCGACGGTGACCGACAAGGCGTTCATTCTGACGGATGACCTCGGTCATCAGGATTTCATTCATTTCAATGGGCAGGCCATCTACACGCTCGGCCTGCGATTCGGCGCGGGCTACCTGTCGATCGTCGATCCGGATCACGACGGCGTGGTCAGGGAGATCGACAATTGCCCGACCAGAGCGAACGCGGATCAGAGCGATACCAATGGCGATGGCTTTGGTGATGCGTGCGTGTCACCGACCGTCTTCATCCCATCGACCGCGCAGATTGGTGCCAATCCGATCATCGGGAGTGGAACCGTCATAAGCGGCGGGGTCTCGATTGGCGCCAATGCGGAGATTGGCGCCAACGTGATCTTGAACAAGCTGGTGAGAGGCGGGGCGCACCTGCGTATCGGTGACGGGACGAAGATCGATCAGGGCGCGCAACTAGGCGACAACGTCAGCATCGGATCGAACGTGATTATCGACAAGAACGTCGTGATTGGATCCGATGTCGTGATCGGGGATTTCACCATCATCGGCGCTGGTTCGCGGGTTGGATCGAACGCGCGGATCGGGAGCAACGTGAGGTTGGGCGCGAGCGTCGTCGTGGCCGCCGGCGCGGTGGTGCCGGATGGAGCACGCGTCGGCGCCAGACAATCGGTTCCGTAAGAACTGACGTGCTCTGCGGGGACCCGTGCCGCCGACGACGCACCTCACAGCGAGCGGCAGTCGGACCGAGGGAAGCGGCACGCGTTCAATGATTTGCACGGATTGCCCTTGGTGCGGTCTGTCGGCTTTCTGTCTGACACCACCGCGAGGAGCGGCAACGGCCAACTCGATAAGGCGCTGATCGCCGAGGTCAAGAAGCTGGACTCCAACGTTCGGCGAGATGACGGGGCGAAGTTTATCGGGCGGACGGCGTTGGGTGTGTCTGCGAACGCTGAGACGGAACAAACTTGTCATACCGCGAGCGCGCAAAGAGAACCGCAAGAATCGCCGCGAGAATCGCGATGGACCCGTAGGCCAGGAGTGGGCGTCGCCACCGGCGCGGCTCATTCGCCGGCTGAGCCTCGGGCTTCGCGGTCACAGGTTCGATGAATCGATAACCTCTTTTCGGTACCGTCTCGATGTATCGGGGGCTCGCGCCCTTGTCCTTCAGGACCGTTCGAAGGCGGCTGACGACGACGTCAAGACTGTGATGAAAGTCGACGTTCCGGTCGGGCCACAGCCTGCGCTCGATCTCTTCACGAGTAATCAACTCGCCGGGCCGCTCGAGCAGCAGACAGAGCAAATCGACCACCTGTCCGCTCGAGCTCTCATCCGCGGCGGCGCCAGGTGCGCCCACGGGAAAGGTGAGATCGCTGCCGGGGTGGCCCTCGGCGTCGGCGTCGAAAAGGTGATACGTGCCTGGGTCGTCCTGGTTGATGCTCTTCTTCACCAGACGCATCCCGAGCACGCCGGCGTAGAAATCCAGGTTCTCCTGCGCCGGTCCCGCAATCGCGGTGATGTGGTGAAGCCCGTTGACACGCGCCATCGAGTGGTTTCCTTCGCAATGCTACTGCGTCATGGCCACCAGCCGCACGTACCACAGACGGAATGCCACCGGCGCGTCGCGCGCCAGCCAGGCGAACTGCCGGCCGCCCTCGCGGGCGGGAACTGTATGTGAGCTCACCAATTGCAGGGCGTTCAGCCCGGCGCGGGTCATGCGCGCTGGCACCTGAAAACGATAGGCCCCCATCCGCGTGGGGTCGCGTGTCAAGCGCACGTCGCCAAGCCGTTGGCGATTCAGGAAGACCGTCACCCACGGTTGGCGCGCGGGATCGGCGGTTTCGGCGGGATCCATTTTGAGCGTGAGAAACAGTGCCGTGGGCGATTGGAGGGCGAAGCGAACGCCGGTTTCCGTTGCCTCGGCCGCACGCACGACCACCGGGCCACTGCGCCGCGGCTCGGACCAGGCGCCTGTGAAGAACCAACGCTCGCGCGTGCCCGCTTCGATCGTCGAGGCATCGGATGCCGCCAGCGCTTCGCGCGTAATCAGCAGGGGAAGCGCGTAGTATGCGATCGGCACGAGCGCGGCGATGACGGTTGCGGCCGCGCCCACGATGACGTGCCGCCGCGTCAGCAGCGCGCCCCACGTTCGCCAGGTCGAGCGGGCGCGAACGATCGCGAACGCGGCGCGCAGCGCCCGCTGCCAGGCGAAGCCCACGGCGACCAGGTAAATAGGATAGACGTGTTCGGAAAAGCGCCACGCGCCGCCGCCGCCAAGCGAGTAGGTCAAGGCATAGGGGGCGAGGGCCGTGAGCAGCAACACGAGCAGCAGCCGTCCGTTCGCTGACCAGAGAAACACGATCAGCCCCGCGGCGGCGCTCCACCGCAAGAGCGTCGCGAGTCGAGGCGACCACGGACGGAAGCCGCTCCATTTGCTCGAGAACGGCCATGAGAACAGCCCGCCGGCTGCGGTGTCCACTGCGGCGATGGGCCTGGTCTGAAACTGGCGCACCACGAAATGTGTCGCGCTTTCGGGCACGAACCCTCTCAGACCTTCGGCATGACGGTAGTACCGGGTGTGGTAATTCACCGCATAGAAGGGATCCCCGGTTGCCAGCCAGCAGCTCACGACGTAAGGGCCGGTGACGGCCGCCGTCACGAGTGCCGCGATGGCTGCCATCCGGGCCATGCGCGTCCGCGTGACGGTCGCGGCGGGCTCGATGATCAGCCAGACCAGGCTTGCGCCGACAAACAGCAGCGATGAAAGCCGAGTCAGACACGCGCCCGCCGCGGCAACGCCGGCGGCTACAGCGCTCAGCGGCGTCGCTCTCTGCCGGAAACGGACGTACGACCAGGCCACCAATGTAAAGAAGAGCGTGAACGTGTCGTCTCGCCAGCCGCCGGCGCTCCAGCTGATCGCGTCGAACTCGATCGCCCACGCGCCAGCGGCCAGAAGACCGACGAACGGTCCAAACGCCGCGGCACCGAGCAGGTAGGTCGCCGGGACGACGAGTGACGACGAAAACGCCGAGGCATAGCTGACGGCGATGTCTCGATTGTTGACCAGGTGGAAAAAGCCGCGCGTGAGCGCGAGGAACATCGGCTCGCGCACATGCGGCTGGTAGAAGCCCTGCATCTCGCGCGCAAAGCGAATGTAGTTGATCGGATCGCCTGTGTACGGTGTCGGATCGAACGTCCAGACAACCGATCGGGGCCGCAGCCGCGCGCCAACGGGCGCCGCGATGCGCTCGACGAATCCCGCGACGCCCGTATCACCGGTCGGACCGAGCCTCGTAACGAGGACATCGGCGCGAAGCGCCGCTGCGTACAGCGTCAGCAGCGTCACCGCAGTTCGTCGTGCAATTCGAAGCCGTCTGTTGGGTGGAGGAAGGGAATACGCCCGCGGGCCGACGCCCATCGCGCTCGCAGTGTGCCGCACTCGTTATTGATTCTAGGACGAGTTGGCCGCGGAGGGACAGACAGCAAGCTGGTCACAGAGCTGCAGGGATCGCCACAGAAGCCACGAGCCTCTCGGCGTTCCGGAATCAGCGACCGCGTGTTTCATCCGGCAGCTTCGCCGCCGCGGTCGCGCGTCCTCTGTGAACCTCTGTGCTCCTCTGTACAATCCTCTGTATCTCTGCGGCCGACTCTGAGTCCCTGTGGCTGCCTCCGCGCTTCTGCGGCGGTTCGGCCCCGCCTCAATGAAGACCTACCAGCCCATCAGCAGACAACACAGCTCCTGCGACAGGGGTGACGCCAAGGTGTTCAAGAGTACGATCGCAAAATGAAGTTGCAGATGAAGCGGGAGGCGCTGCTAAAGCTCAATCGATCAGCGAGGACGAGTCGAGCGCAGCGTTCTGGCACAGCAGCGGGGTAAGTCGACATGTTCTGGGACAGTTCCGGGACAGTGTATCGCTAGGAGGGGCGAAAGAGTTCTGTGAGCGAGCCGTTCGAAAGTGGCGTAAAATCGCTGAGTTGCTTCAGAGTCGGGGCGTAGCGCAGCCTGGTAGCGCACCTGCCTTGGGCGCAGGGGGTCGCTGGTTCGAATCCAGTCGCCCCGACCACTTTCGGATCTGTAGGTCACATACAGGTCACAACCCAATCTCCCGATCTTTGAGGAGCTTGCAGGTCACCAGATCCGTCGACAGACGCCGTCTGGTCGCCGTCTCGCGAAATCCAAATCCCACCAGCTCAAGCGCCGGGGTAGCAGCGGTGTAAGGTCAGTTGCGCAGGATCGCGGTCCTGGACGACTTCACCATCGATCTCGAGGCGCTTGCGCAGCAGGTCACGGTAGACCGCGCGAACGGCTATCACCCGATCTGCGTGGTGGGCAATGCCGGCACCGTCAACACGGGAGCCGTGGATCCGCTTGCGGCGCTGGCGGAGTTCTGCCGGACGCAGGGGTTGTGGTTCCACGTGGACGCGGCCTATGGGGGACCGGCGGCACGAACCTCCGTCGCCGGGCCGCTCTTCGACGGACTGGCTCAAGCCGATTCAGTTGTCGTCAACGCGCACAAGTGGCTGTACGTGCCGGTGGAGGCCTCCTGTATTTTGGTACGACAGCCGAGCGTGCTTCGGGACACTTTTCGCATCGTCGCGGACTATCTGCAGGACGAGATCGAGCAGACGAGTGACGGCCCGATCGACTTCAAGGATTACGGTCCACAGCTCTCGAGGAGCTTCCGCGCACTGAAAGTGTGGATGACGTTCAAGGCGTACGGAACACGGAAACTGCGAGCCGCGATCGAGAGCAACATCGCGGTGATGCGGTATCTCGCGGATCGAATCGACGCCTCATCGGACTTCGTGCGCCTGGCCCCGGTGCCGTTGTCCGTGGTGTGTTTTCAGTACCGCACCCCAGATGTGTCCCGTCACGACGATCAGGAATACCTGGACAGGTTGAACGGCGGGCTGGTGGACGCGCTGCTGCGAGACGGGCGTGTGTTTCTCTCAGGCACGAAGATTCGCGGGAAGATGGCGCTCCGGGCGTGCAGCGTCAATCACCGGCTGAGACGATGCGACGTGGACTTCTTGTTGGAGGTCATTCGCGACGTCGCCGCAAAAACGCTATGACAGCGATCCGCGGCGTTGTTGTCGCAGGAATTGCGGAGCGATCGTGCTCGGGGGGCTAGCGTTGATGCCAAGAATCTCGCCGCGGGAGTTCGAACGGCTGCCACTGCGAGTGCATCAGTTTCTCGCTGGCGTGCCGCTCCACGACGTGTGGGCGGTCGACCTGCCGCGGACGCGCTCGGGGATCACCCTGGATGAATTCCTGCGGGCCGCCGGTGGGCTTCCGTTCAGACCCTCGGCGGTGGTACGAGCACTCCTGCGCATCCGGTTCTCGGTCGGCAGGCTCCTCGGTTGGGATCACGATCCGGATGGACCAGTGAGGGAGGCCTTTGCAACCCGACTGACAACGGCCGATCTCGCCCAAACGCTTACGCCAGCGGGTACGCGCGAAAGCCTTTTCCGGACCGTGTACCGCTTCAGAAACGAGCAGCTTCTCGAGGTAATCAATCGTACCGCCCACGCCGCAGCGTTGAGCGCTCTGGTCGAAACGGAAACTGCCTATCGCCTCTATTTCGCGGTTTACGTGCGCAGCGTCGGCCGCTTGACGCCGTTTTACATGGCTCTTATCGATCCGTTCCGCAGGTTGATCGTCTACCCGTCGCTTCTGCGCAGCGTTCGCACGAGCTGGAACAACGCGTTCGGCAAGCCGGCCCCTGAGTGAAGTGCAAATGCGCAGTTCGAGTGACCGATCCGGGCAATGCGGCGCGCGAGCTTCGGGAAGTACCTAGTGATGCGAGTTCGACGCTTTCTCCTCACGGCGCTCGTCGTCACATGGACGGCCGCGCCCGGTTACGCGCAATGGGTGGCCACTCCCTACCTTGGCATGAACGTCTCGGGCGACGTCGAACAACGCAAGGGCGGCCCTGGCGGATCAATCAGTTATTTCGGCGGCCTGGTAGGGTTCGAATTCGATTAACGTTCCACCACCGCTTGTCGGGGCGACGTGAGACGACGAGGAAGCCGCGAGCGGCGTCTTGTTCAGGGACTACGGCTTCTGGCGCACCACCGTCGGGGTCACAGTGGAGTTCCCACGGTAAGACGGGGATTTGTCTCCTCGAAACGAGCGAATTTCGTGGGTTACCTGCGTGTCCGCTGCATCCGCCCGCCCCTCGAGATGGCCACTGCCGGCGTTGAACGTGTACAGCTGTGCCGCGATCCATTGGCACACATGTTCGAGCTCGTGGGTGAGCAGCGCGATTAGCTCGGGCCCTTGTTCAACTTGTGTCGCAGCTACCGAGGCACATTTCCGGAGTCTGCCCGGGCATTCGCATCGGTAACAACTTCAGTCCAGAGTCTGTCACCTCTCTGTTGGGGATTTCACACGCGGACATCGTCCACGGCAATCGGGCGACGCGATTTCTGTAACAGATCGACGCCGCCCCCGTAAGACCAAGTAGAAAGGCTCCATGGAACTGCTGAAGCGCTTCAGGCAGGGAGATCCCGAAGCCTTTGAGGCATTGTTCCGGCAGTTTCAGGCTGAGGTGTATGGCTGGATTGTTCGCATCGTTCGCGATCCCTCCGTGGCAGAAGACCTCACGATTGAGACGTTCTGGCGGATTCACAGCGCACGCGGTCGCTTCGATCCAGGCGCCTCCTTCGGCGCCTGGGCGCGGCGCATCGCCACGAATCTCGCGATCGACCACCTACGCCAGGCACCTCGCGAAGTAGCCCTTACAGACGATCTGGCGCAGCCGGGCTCCGCAGACCCGATCGAGTGCGGCGAGACGCGTCGGCAGATCGCCATCGCCTTCAGGCGTCTGCCGTTGAAGCTTCGAGTGGCGGCGACGCTCTCGCTAATCGAGGAGCAGTCGCCAAAAGAGATCGCCGAAGCCCTCGGCACATCGGAGGGCGCGATCCGGGTCAGGGTGTTTCGCGCAGTTCGCCTCTTGCGACAACAACTAAGGCGAGTGGGTGTGAAGCGATGAATGAACAGGATCACGACGACGTTCGCAGGCTCCTGCAAGACGTATTTCCGCGTGCGAACGCCGAGCTGAGGCGAGATCTCTGGCCCGCGATGTCGCGTGCGCTGGACACACGGCCGCGACGAGTCGTGTGGTACGACTGGGCCCTGGCCGGGCTCGCGGGGAGCGTGATCGCAGCCTTTCCCGATTTGATCCTCGTGCTCTTCTATCACTTGTGAGCCGGAGAGAACCATATGAACCATCCGTATCTGCGCGCGTACATGGCCGGGATTGTGGTGCCAACGGCTTTCCTGCTTGTGGCCATGACCGCTTTTACGCTTGCACGATTCGTCTTCGAGGTGCCGGTGCCGATTGAGCGCGTCGTCGTTTTCCCGATGGCCCTCATTCCGAACCTGTTTGGCGTGTGGAATATGTTGTACGTCAGCCTCAGATCACGCAGTCCATTGTCGATCGGCGCGCATGGTGCACTGCTGCCGTTTGTCATCATCCCTCTGGGCCTCACGCTGGGGATGGTGCTCGGCGTCGTCAGCATCGATCAGGACGGAGTGCACGCCTTCCAAGCGGTCAGACTGCCGTACTCCAGGGGCGTCTTCGTCCTGCCCGTTGTCGTCGTCGTGTACTACCTCGTGTGGAAGTACATCGTCGGTTTCCTGAATGACCTTGTTGGAATCGAGTGATGCAGGGCCAGACACCTTGCCATGGCCTCTGAGGGATGGCCGCTTCACTCTGTGCTCACAGAACACCATGAAGTCCTCGCTGTGGTTTCTCGTCGTACGCTCATCGTGCTGTCGATCGTCTGGATCGCCGGCGCTTTGAAAGCGGGTCTTTTCATTCGGGACGCTCAGGACGTTGTCTCGCGGGTTGACGAGCAGGCGATCGAAGCTTTCTCGCGCGACAAGAAGTTCGTTGATATTGCCGGATGGCGCGTCGCCTATGTCGACCGGGGATCCGGCGAGCCGATCGTGCTCTTACACGGCTGCCCGTTTCAGTCCTTCGAATATTCGAAGGTCATTCCATCGCTGGCCCACCACTATCGGGTGATCGCGCCTGACCTGCTTGGTCTGGGCGACACCATCGTCCGGTTGGATGACGATTATCGGCTGCCGAACCAGGTGCGCATGGTCGTGGGATTGCTGGATTGGCTCGGGATCGGCCGCGCTCACTTCGTCGGCCATGACCATGGCGGCGCCATCGTGCAGCTCATGATGAACTCGCACATTGTCGAGGCGATTCGCCTCGGTTTCGGCGGGCGGCTTCGCGTGGTCCCATCGGTGGCCGACCTTCACGTCACAGCCGAAGTCGCACCCGGCGTCTCGCTCGATGTCGACCAGTTCGTGCGGCGCGCGGAGGCGCGTGGCATCGTCGTGAACACGTTGGCGGACTTCTCCGCCGAGGCGTCTCCGCGCGCGGGACTTGTCCTCGGCTACGGCGCGATTCCGACAGAGAACGTTGATGAAGGCCTGCGACGGCTCGCGAGATGCTTTCGATGAGCCCCCACAGTCTCCGCTGGGCGAGAAAGCCGCGATCGCCGCTGAGCGCCCCTTAGTGCGTCAAGCCGTGCACCGTTGCACACGTTATGCATCGAGCGCGGCCCATTCCCCACCAGACGTATCGTTTGTGACACGGTTGGGGCCAGTCGTCGCTTGACGGTGTCGATCGGCGGCCTGATAGTGTCCAAACGGGGGCGCACGGTCCTGGAGACTGGCGCGAAGGAGAGGACTTTAATGAAGCTCGCAACATCGCTGCTGACGTGTCTCGTCATCGCGTCGCCCGCGTGGGCGCAATCCGACAAGTCTGCCAATAGCGAAACCAGGAACACGCGACCCGATCCGCCGATGATGGGAAGGCATCTGGCGAAGGGGCAAGCGAACGCGGGTGGCAACGCCGGCGCGTCGCCCAATCTCATTTACCACAACGGTGGCATCATGACCCAGGGCGCCATCGTTCGCGCCATCTTCTGGGGATCCTCCTGGACAGCGGCAAACGCCAAAGTGGGAGGTGTGGACTCGTTTTATTCAGGGGCTGGGCAAACGAACTACCTCGGAACGAACACCGAGTATACGCAGACCGGTGGCCAGCATGTCGGCACAACGGTGTCTTACAGCGGCCACTACATTGACACCACCGCTGCCCCAAAGCGTGCGCCGCGAACGAGCGCGATCCTGAACGAGGTCTGCCAAGTGCTGCAGCAGCACGGTGAGGCGCCTGTCGCCAATGGTTACTATCCGGTCTACGTAGATACGAAGCGAGGCAACGCCGGGTATTGCGCGTGGCACAGCTGGAGTTCCTGCGGCGGTGTGCCCGTCCAGTTTGCTTTCTTCTTCAATCTCGACGGCGATCCTGGGTGCGATCCGGGCGACGATGGGCAGGTCACGAAACATAGCCAGGGGCTTGCGGCGATCGGCAACGTGTCGGGTCACGAGTTGTCCGAGGCGCTGACCGACCCTCGAGGTGCAGGCTGGTATGACTCGTCCGGTGCCGAGAATTCGGATAAGTGCGCCTGGACGTTTGGTCACGATTATGTGGCGTTCAACAACGGCAGCTTCTGGAAGGTGCAGGGCAACTGGTCGAACGCCGCCTACACGGCCGGACATGGATACACCGATGTCGATGGAGGCTCGTTTACGCGCGGCTGCATCGACGATCCGAACCAGAAATAGGTCGCCGCTCGTTTACAGCGCTTTCTGACGCCGGGCCGTCCCATCGATGGCCCGGCGAATCCTCTCGCCTGACAGAAATCCCGGATCGACGCGCAGACGAGGGTAAATGTCGCGGCCGTTCAAGGTCGATTTTCATCGCGAAGGTCGGCGTTCGCCGCGCGCCAGTCAGGACTGGGTGCGAGGACGTAAGAGTATCCTGAGCGAGCGCTTGCCGTTCTGGATGTGGCTCTTGACCTCGTTCGCCGTGTAACCGCTCCGGCGTGCGACTTCGGCATAGCTGTGGCCCTCGAGGTAGAAGAGCTCGAGGCATCGTCGTTGGCCCTCGCCGACCCGCGCGAGCGCCGTTCTGAGGGCCTCCATTCTCCTTCTGAGTCGTCGTCTTCGTGAGGCGCGGGGGCGCTCGCGAGCAGCGCATCGAGCAGCTCCTCGGAAGCTTCGACAGTGGTCGGCTCGCTCTTGCGACGACGGAGAGCCATGCGACAGTGGTTCGAGACCACCGAGTAGAACCAGTTCTTGAAGTTTCCGACCTCGTGCTTGATGAGTGCCGTCGTCAGGTGCTCGTAGACCTCCATCACCGCGTCCTCGGCGTCCTCGCGATTACGAAGGTAGCGGAGGCTCAGTCCTAGAGCCAAGTGGCTGTAACGCTCGAACAGCGCACCCAGAAACGCTCGGTCGCGAGTTATCTTGTACTGCTGGACGAGTTCGAGGTCAGTGGCGGGCGCTCACCGTCCTGCTCGTCGCAGTCGCGTCCTAAGAAGCCGCTGTTTCAAAGACACCGGGCCACTCAGGCGGATCCTTCAATTTCGCTTTGAAACACGCGGCGTGGCAGAACCAGACCTGCCACTGACCCTTCGCCGTTTCCACCGTGACCTGACATGGATCAACCTCGGTCGCGTGAATGGTCGCAGCGCAGAAGCAGCACGGCCCCAATGAGATTTCGCGTTCGCTCATGAGAACAATCATCATTGACACCGCGGCGCACTGTCGACAGGTAAGTCCAGGTAGTCATTGACCTGAGGAGGCCTCATGATCGCCCGTATCTGGCATGGATTCACGAAACCCGAACACGCTGATGCGTACGAATCACACCTGAAGCCCGAACTTCTGCCCGGACTCAGCCAGAAACGAGGATTTCGCGGCAGCCACCTGCTCCGCCGAGCGGTCGGGAGCGAAGTCGAATTCGTCACTATCATTCTGTGGGACTCGCTCGACGACGTTCGGGCGATCGCGACAGACGACTACGAGAAGGCCGTCATCCCTGAAGACCGGCTCCCACTCTTGTCGCGCTATGACGCCAGAGCGGCGCACTATGAGGTGGTTTCGACCAGCGAGCCGACGCCGGGATAGACGGGGCTCGCGGTTGTGGTCGCTCGGCGGCGATGCCGGCTCACGCTGACCAGCAAGAACAATGCGCATTGAACAGTTGACGGAGGAGATGGTCCCATGCGAGCGCTGATGATCACTGTGGGCACGATGATCTTCGCCGCCGGTTGCCTTGCAGGCAACCGCCTCCAGCCCCCGGTCGTAGCGCAGGGCACGGTCGTCATGGACTGCGGCACGTCGTCGGCCCCGCAGCTCCGCACGACGCTCTATTTCGGGCTCGCGCGGCCGAAGGGCTCCGTCAGCGAGCTCGAGTGGCAGATATTCTTGCGCGACGAAGTGACCAAGCGGTTTCCCGACGGGCTGACCGTGTGGGAGGCGCAGGGCCAGTGGCGGACACCCGCTGGCAGCATCGATCACGAGCAGTCGAAGGTCCTGCTCCTGGTCCATCCCGATACGGTGGCGGCGCGCCAATCAGTCCTGGGCGTCATCGAGGCGTATCGCAAGACGTTCGAGCAGCAATCCGTTCTGTGGGAAAGCGCGCGCGTGTGTGTCGCGGCTTAGTTCTCCGCCTCTTCGACGGGCTACGCTCGAAGCGAAGCCTCGGATTGTGATACCTCACGCCTGCTGCAAAGGTGCGAGCTTGCCACGAAGATACGCGCGCACTGCAGCACGGCCTGGAGCCGCTCGGGCAGTTCTTCCTGTTCGGGGATACGGAACGGAATGCCCGCGTCGCGGGTGCGCATCTTGGCGCGCACCAGGCGCTTGCCCATGGTGGCGGGCGGAATCAGGGGGATGCTCTCCCCTTCCCCGGCCGCAGCCTCGAGCTCGTCGGCCATCCGCGTCAAATCCTCCAGGATGGCTTGTCGATCGTGGCGGTCGCTGGTGTAATGAGAGCGGTTCCAACGTCAGTGCCGGCCTGGCTGCGGCAGCAGGTCGATCGATGGCCGAAACGTCACTCAAGGCAGATCACTTCGAGATCTTAAGCGCTGCGGCCACCAAAGGCCTTGGCCCACTGAGGCGTTTTGGACAACTCGACCATCTCCAGAATCTTCCCCTTCGCAAGGTGAAGAATGAGCGTTGGCTGGGGAGCCCGTCCGGCATGCGGGTCGGCATCAAAGCTGTTGTCGAAGACTCGAAGCTCTGTGAGTCGCGGCATCAACTCAATCAGATGGATGCGACTCCGATCGTAGCGCTCCCGAATCTTTTCTTCCGGGATGTCGTGTCCGCCTCGAGCCACCCTGGATCGAACCCGCGCCATGTGCAGTTCGGGACTACTCAATCCCACGAACCACATGCGCACTTCGATTCCAGCCGCCAACGCTTCGTGCAGAAGAGCGCTGATGGTGTGCCCGCCAAGCGTCGTTTCGAACGCGAAGTCCAGGCGTTCGGCGATCGCTCGTTCCAGGAGGCGTTTCCCCTCGTGCCAGGCAGCGCTGTTCGCTTCTGCGGTCGAAATATCAGGATTGGCGGCCAGAATTCGGGCGGTCGCTTCGTCAGGATTGAAGTAGTCTGCGCCGGCCTGCCGAAACATCGCGCCTGCGACGCTGCTCTTGCCCGCACCGTTGGTTCCAGCGAGCACGTAGATGCATGGACGACGCCTCGAACTAGCCACGCGAGCGCGTCGCAGCGACCGCAGCCTTCCCCAAACGCTTTCCGGACGCGGCGAACGCCGCCTTCATTCCGCGACGCGCTTTGGATGTTTGCATTCGCGCAAGGAGCGCATCGAATTCCTGGCTGAGCGTATCGAGCTTCGTCTCGGCTGCGCCCGATAAGGCGTTGAAGTTCTCGACGGAAATGAGGACGGCCTTGGGCGAGTCGTGCTTCGTGATCACGACGGCGTCGCCTTGAATGGCCATCTCCAAGACGCGCCCAAACTCACTCTTCGCCTCGCTCGCGCTCACTGAAGACGGCTCGAGTGTCTCACCGCGGCTGTTTCGGAACGACGCGACGCGACCCGCCCTGCGTCGTGGTCGGCGAGCAGGCGAGCCTGACTCCGAGTCCGCTTTCCCGATCTTCGCCTTCATGCGTCTATTTTGCCCAATATGTACCAAACAGTCAAAATGCGGCCGCTTGCTTGCGAGCAGCCATCATTGGCTCGATGAAGCGTCCGGATGAGCTTGGGTGCCGCTGTTCTTGCCGGAATGGCCTTGCTTTTGAGATTATTTCGCCATACTTTCGCCCATGAGGAGCCAGGAGCAACGAGATGGGTTCCACAGCCACCATTCTCCACGCGGACCTCGACGCCTTTTATGCGTCGGTCGAACAGCTGCTTGACCCTCGCCTGCGCGGCAAGCCGATTGCGGTCGGCGGCGGCGTCGTGCTCGCGGCCTCCTACGAAGCGCGGGCCTTCGGCGTACGAAGCGGCATGCCTGGACGGCGCGCGCGGCAACTCTGTCCCGACCTCGTGTTTGTCGGCGGACATTTCGACGAATACCAACGGCTCGGCGACGCCGCCATCGGAGTCCTGAGCGATTTCACGCCTGCCATCGAGCGCATCTCCATCGACGAGGCCTTCGCCGACGTGGCAGGGTGCACGCATCTCTTCGGTTCGCCGGCAGAGATCGCAAGGACGGTTCGGGCTCGCGTGCGCGCCGAGCTTGGCTTGCCGATGTCAATCGGCGTGGCGCGTACCAAGCACCTGGCGAAGGTCGCATCGCAGGTCGCGAAGCCGGATGGATTGGTCGTCGTCGATCCAGATACTGAACTCGACTTCCTTCACAAACTGCCCGTCGCGCTCATGTGGGGCGTGGGCCCCGCCACCGAGGCGCGGCTCGCCAAGATCGGCGTCACCACCATCGGTCAATTGGCTGAGAGCTCTCCTCAATCCGTGGAGCGATTGCTTGGGCACGCGGCGGGAAGAAAGTTGACGGCACTCGCCTGGAACCGCGATCCGCGGCAAATCCAGACGCGCCGGCGCGCGCGCTCCGCCGGCGCACAATCGGCGCTCGGACGACGGCCTGCGATCGAGCGCGTCTTCAAACCGACGCTCCATCATCTCGCCGACCGCATCGGCGCCCGGCTCCGCGCCAAATCCCTGGCGGGCCGGACGATCACGGTCCGCGTGCGCTTCGCCGATTTGCGCTCGGTCACGCGCTCGCTCACGCTGTCAGCGCCGATTTCTGCAACGAGGGCGCTCGCTGAGATCGCCGAGGACTTGGTGCGCGGCGTCCTTGCGGATCACCGTGACGAGAGGACGATCTCGCTGCTGGCGATCTCCGTCTCACATCTCGAAGCGCATGCGATCGTGCAACTGGAGCTGCCGCTCGGGCTTGCCGACGAAGGATGCCGTCCTGGCACAAAGAAGGGCCTGGCGCGATCGCGCGCAGACCGGGCCGTCGATGCGATCCGCAAGCGCTTCGGAGGAAAAGCGGTGGATTATGGGTCAGCAGTGCGGGTTGTGCGCTCCGTCCCTGACGAGTTCCGACGCCTTGCCGAAAGAGAGCTGTGAATATCGCCAGCGCCCGCTGCAACTTCGGTCGGCAGCGCGTGGGCGGTCGTCACTCAAGGCCAAAGTGAGCCATCTGCTGCGGCCGCTGTGAAACGATCGAGCGGCCAGACATCGATCCCGTCTTCCGTTCTCAGCTGACGCTCCCCGAGGTACACGAGGATTCGTCGCGCGAGCCGCGGCAGTTCGCCGATCGCCCGCAGTCCCGCCAATTGCGGCGTCGAGAATCGCGGCTGCGCCTTGACTTCGACGGCGAGAAACTCGCGACCGCGCCGCAACAGGAAGTCGACTTCAGTGTGCCGCGCCTGGGCAGGCGCCCAGTACGACACCTCCTCGAACAGCTCTGAGTCACCGTTGTGCGC
>CAWHFZ010000002.1:0-46602 GCA_963828745.1 Vicinamibacteria bacterium
TCAGCTGGTAACGCTCGCACGAATCCCCCTCGCAGCTCCTCGCGTTCCCGCGCGGTCTCGACTTCCGCGTCGGGGACCGGCCGATGGCTCCACAAACGGCCGACGATGGCGGCGGCGACCATCAGACAGACCGCCATGCCGAGCAGAGAGAATTCGGCGCCGTACTTGGCTGCGAAGACCTGCGTCAGGTAGCCCCCCACGATCCAGCCCGATGTGGCGCCGCTGCCGATGAAGCCGTACATCCGCTTGGCTTCGCGCGTCGTCAGCACCGCCGTCGCCAGGGTCCAGACCTGGGCCGGTGCGACGACGCCGAACATGCCCACCCAGACGTAAATCGCGGGGGTCAGCCAGGAAGGCCGGAAATTGTGAGCGATCACCCAGAAAATCAGGCAGTTGAGCGCGAAAAACAGGAGGCTGCTGACGAGGAGCTGGCGGAGCGAGAGCCGGCGCGCGAGTCGGAGGTAGATCGACACCCAGAGACCGACCAAAGCGGCAACGCCAATGTCGGCGTAAGGAAGCAGCAGCGCCCCGAACTCGTCGATGAACAGTGCGTCGCGAATCGATTTGCCGACGACGAAACTGGCAATGACCAGAAAGAGATAGGCGAAAAGGAGCAGTCCTCGTTCCAGCTCGCCGCGCCGAAGATCCAGGAAGCGTTCGAACCGCTGCAACATCGGGTCCCGGACCGGAGTTTACCCCGTATGACGGGTCGCCCGAGAGCCCGGCAAGAGTGTTAAGCTTCGCGGCGAGTCCTCCACATGAACGCTTTCTTTCGCAAGCTGTTGTCGCCCGTCGTCGAGCTCCGCGAGCGCGAGTTCGGGACGGCGATGATGATGTTCACGTACTCGTTCCTGGTGATGACTGCATACACGGCGTTGAAGCCGGTCACGCGGTCGCAATTCATCAAGGACCTCGGCGCCGACAACCTGCCTTTCGTGCAGTTCGCGTTCGGGCTTCTCGTCGGATTCATCATGCAGGGCTATTCCGCCATCGTCGGCAAGCTGCCGCGACGGTGGGCGCTGCCGATGACGCTCGGCGGGCTGGTCGCGCTGCTCGTGGCCTTCTGGGTCTGGTTCCAGAGCGGCTCGCAGTGGGCCTCCACCGGCTTCTATTTTTTCGGGTTGATCCTCGGGATCCTCGTGATCAGCCAGTTCTGGACTCTGGCCAACGAAGTCTACGACCCGCGGCAGGCGAAACGCATCTTCGGGTTCATCGGGGGCGGCGCCAGTCTCGGCGGCATCGCCGGCTCGTCGCTCACCCTTCAGGCGACGGCGATAGGCACGACCAATTTGCTGTTGGTCAGCGCGGCGTTGATCGCCCTGTGCCTCGGGCTCGTCGTGATGATCATCGCGCGCGAAAAACCTGCGATTAAAGGATCACTGACCGGCGGCGAGGATGAAAGCGTCAGCAGCACCGAGGCGCTGCGGCTGCTGAAGAACAGCAAGCACCTGCAGACGATCGCGCTGATTATCGGGTTCGCCGCGATTGGTGCCGCCATTGTCGAGCAGCAGCTCAATATGGCGACCGAATCGGTGAAGGGACAGGGCAACACGGATTCGATCACGAGCTTCCTCGGCACGGTACAGCTCTACACGTCGATGATCGGATTCGTCATTCAGGTGTGGCTGACGAGCAAAATCCAGCGGTACCTCGGCATCGGCTTCGCGCTGCTGATCCTGCCGACGAGTCTCGGCATCACCGGCACGATCATGCTGCTCAATGGCGCTCTCTTTTTCCCGGCGCTCGCCCGCGTCATCGACACATCGCTCCGCTACACCGTCGACAAGACGACGCGCGAGATCCTGTTTCTGCCCCTGCCCAACGATCTCAAACAGCAAGCCAAGCCGTTCATCGATGTCACTGTCGATCGATTCTCGAAGGGCATTGGCGCGCTGCTCGTCCTGTTCCTGATCAAGGACCAGATCTTCGGGTTTCATGTTGGACTCGGTCTGAACTGGCAGCAACTCAGCTGGGCGAGCCTGGCGATGATCGGCCTCTGGGTAGCCGCGACTTTCCGCGCTCGACGTGAATACCGGCTTATTTTCCGCCGATCGCTCGATCAGCAGGTGGTGGCGCCGGAAGCGGTGAGGCTGAACGAAGCCGACCTCTCGACGATCGAAACGCTCGTCGAGGAACAGGGCCATCCGAGCCCGCGCCACGTGATCTACGCGATCGACATGCTCGAGTCGCTGAACAAGCGGCAACTGGTGAGCCCGCTGCTCCTCAATCACGAGTCTCCGGACGTGCGCGCGCGGGCACTGGGCATCGTCGAGGGCGCCTCGCCCGAGTTGCGCGAACGGTGGACGCCCGGGGTCGAGCGGATGTTGAAGGACGACGCGCCGGAGGTCCGTGCCGCTGCCGTGCGAGCGCTCGCGACCGTCCGCGGCGAGCAGGCGGCAGGAATGATGCGTCCGCACCTCGACGATCGCGATCCACGCCTGGTCGTCACCGCAGCCGTCGCCCTCGCCTCCAGTTCGAATCCGGAGGACGTCAAGGCGGCATCCGCAGCCATCGAGCGGCTGGCCGAAGACACGCGCCCCTCGATGGCTGGCGCACGCCGCGACGTCGCGCAGGCGCTTGCGACGATCACGAACAAGGATTTCCATCCGCTGCTGGTCCCGTTGATGTACGACACGGACCGCGACGTGGCGACCGAGGCGATCCGCAGCGCCGGCAGGCTCGGTGCCGGCGACTTCCTGTTCGTGCCACCACTCGTCGCACTGCTGCGTCACCGCCTGCTCAAGTCGGCTGCGCGCGACGTGCTCGTCGGCTACGGCGAGAACGTCCTCGACACGCTGGCGTATTTCCTCCGTGATCAGGAAGAGGACATCTGGACCCGGCGCCATATTCCCGGGACGCTGGCCCGGATTCCGAGCCAGAAGACGATGGACATTCTCGTGGACGCGCTCGGCGAGCGCGACGGATTCCTTCGCTACAAGGTCGTCAGTGCGATCGGGCGGCTGCGCCGGTCGCACCCCGATCTGACCGTGCCGGTCGATAAGGTCCAACCGCTAATCGTCCAGGAAACCAATCGCTACTTCGTGTACCTGAGCCTGCGCTACAACCTCGAACGGCTCGATAAGACGTCGACGAAAACGCTGCTGTGGCATGCACTGACCGAGAAGCTTGGCCGCACGGAAGATCGCGTCTACCGGCTGCTTGGCCTGATCTATCCGTGGAAGGACATCTCGGCCGCGCGCTGGTCCCTCGCGCACGGGGAGGCTCGCACAAAGGCGAGCGCCGCCGAGTACCTCGACAACATCCTCGACTCTACGTTGCGGAAGCACGTGATGCCGCTGATCGAGGAGCTGCCGGCCGAAGAAAAGGTCAAGCGCGGCAATGCACTGCTCAAGACGCGGATCCGCGACGCCGAGGACAGTCTTGCGCAGCTCATTCACGACGAGGATCAGGTGGTCGCCGCGGCAGCGGTGCAACTCGTCGAGCAGCGCGGCCTCTGGTCGCTGACCGACGACCTCGAATATGCACTGGAGCATCGCGACGTCAGGGACTGGTACGTGTTCGAGGCCGCCTCGTGGGCGCTGGCCGCGAAGAATATGACGGCCGAGCAGCGAGCGGCGCGCTGGCTCGAACCGCTGCCCGCGGTCGAAATCGCCGATCGCCTTCGCAAGCTGCCGGTATTCCGATTCACCTCGGTTGACGAGTTGTTCAGGATCGCCGGGACCGGGCGGCAGGTGCGGCGCGAATCAGGCCGGGTCCTCTACGAGGCTGGCCAGCGCGCATCCGATCTGGAATTCCTCCTCGACGGGTCGGTGACGTTGGCCGAGGCGAACGGTGCAGAGGAGACGCTCAATGCCCCGGCGGCGCTCGGGTTCGAGGAGGTGTTCGAGAACGTGCCTCAGCGGGCGACCATGAAAGCGTCCGGGATCGCGATCTGCCTGTCGCTGGTGAACGACCAGTTCCTCAGTCTGCTGTCGGAGAACACCGATCTCGCGCAAGGCATCTTCCGTCAGCTCCTCGAGATGCGGGGCGACAAGGCGCAATTGGTCGTCACGGGCGTGGTCCGGCCGCCGCAGTCGGCCCGTTTCAAAGACGGCCTCGAACCAATCGAAAAGGCGCTGTTGCTCGAAGAGGTGCCGGTATTCTCGCGCGCCACCTCCGAGCAGGTCTCCCAGCTTGCGGCGATCACGCAGGAAGTGAAGATGACCGAGAGCGAGCTGTTGTTTCGTGAGGGAGATACGCCCGCGATCTACATCCTGCTCGAGGGTGAGCTGTCGTTGGAGCCGGTCGCGGGCGGCCAGCCCGCGTTCGCCAGGGCCGGCGACTCCGTCGGCGTCTATGAAACACTGGGTGGGGAGGAATCCACCGGCTGGAAAGCGCACGTCACGCGCGGCGGTCTCGCGCTCCGCGTGGAACGTGAGGCGCTGTTCGATCTGCTGGCCGACCACATCGATCTGTTGCAGGGATTGTTCACCGCACTTCAGCGGCGGCAACTGGCCGCCACGACGGCCTAGGAAGCTGTTCGTCGAGACCGACGCAGATGATGATTCGTCGTTGCCACGCATTTGCCCTGGCAAGCCTCCTTACCACCACGCTCGCGGCGCAGCAGGCGCCCGCACCGTCGAAGCCCGAGTCGGTGCCGGGTGCCCCGATTCCCGTCGACGGCTCGAAAGGCTGGCTCGGCCGCGAGGCCGAAGTCGAGGAATTCCTCAAGACCGCGAAAGTGGTGAAGTTCACCGACGTGCCCGTTGGCGTCACCCACCCACGGCGCGGCTACTTCGAGCCCGGCGGACCGGCGGGCAGCATCGTGTTCAAGGCGCTGCAGCCAAGCCGCAAATCCGGGTTCTGGGAGAGCTACAAGTCCGAGATCGCCGCCTATGAACTGGACAAGCTCGTGGGCCTCGGCATGGTCCCTCCGACTGTCGAGCGCAAGATCCAGGGCGAGTACGGATCGGCGCAGCTCTGGGTCGAACACTGCACGCTGTTGAAGGACCGCGACGTCAAAACCGCGCCGGATATGGGCGCCTGGAACCGGCAGGTCTATCGTCAACGCGTGTGGGACAACCTGGTCGCGAACATCGATCGCAATCAGGGCAATCTGCTCGTCGATCAGGCGTGGAACCTGATCCTCATCGATCATTCGCGTGCGTTCACCGCGACGATGCGGATGCCGTTTCCAATGCGGAAGATCGACCGCGAGTTTTATACCAAGCTGAAGGCGCTCGACGAGGCCACGATCAAGGAACGCCTGGGCAAGCTGCTGATGGACGGCCCCAAGCCGCTGCTCAAGCGGCGCGACAAGATCGTCGAGAACTTCGAGACGCTGATTGCCCAGTACGGCGAAGCCGCCGTCCTAATCCAGTAGCCCCTCGCCGTCCACTCACATGTAGGGCGGAGCTTCAGCTCCGATCGACCTGATCCGACCCGATCCTACGTTCCGTACTTCGCCGCCAGCTCGGGACGACCTGTCTCGCGATACAGCCGGACCAACCGCCGCCGTGTTTTGCCCACGCGTGGATGGTTTGCGCCGGACGAGGCGATCAGCACGCGCTCGGCGGTGAGCAGGAGCGGCTCGGCCTCGGCGTAGCGCTTCATGTCCATCAGCAGTTCCGCGAGGTTGCTCGAGTCGATGCCGTAGGCGGGATGCTGCTCGCCGAGCGCCGAGCGCTCGATGTCGATGGCGTGGCGGAAGAGCCGTTCCGCCTCCGCATACTGCTTCTGGCCCTGCAGCGCCTTGGCCAGGCCGGACGTCGAGATCGCCACGCCGAGCGAGTTTTCGCCGACGGTCTTGCGCTGAATGGCGATCGCTTCGCGAAACAGGCGCTCGGCCTCGGCCTCGTTGTGCAGCTCGTGCTCGACGAGCGCGAGGTTGCCCACGGTGGTCGCGACGAGCGGATGCTCGTTGCCGTATACCTGACGCTGGCGCGCGAGGCCTTCCTTGTAGAGCGGCGCCGCCTCCTCGTAGCGGCCGGCAAGCTGCAACGTCCCGGCCATGTTCACGATCACCTGCACCGTCGTCGGATCCGCGTCGCCAAGCCGCTTGCGGCGCACACGGACCGATTCCTGGTACAGCTCGAGCGCCTTCGGGTAGTCGGCCTTCTCCTGATACAACGTGGCGAGGTCGTTCTGGATGCCGGCAAGATCGACCTCGTTGTCGCCCGGCGCCTGCCGCATGATCTCAGCCGCGCGTTTGTAGTAGCGCTCTGCTTCGTCGATGCGCTGCGCCTCCTGCATCGCGATGCCAAGGAGGTGGACGGCGCGAGCGAGATCGGGATCGTTCGGCGGCAACTGCTGCTCGCGAATGCGCAGGGCCTCGCGCGCCAGCCGCTCCGCTTCCTGCGAATCGCCCCGCTCGACGCGGACCGCGGCGAGATTGAACGTGGACAACGCCAGCTCCAGGCTGTTCGGCCCGAGCTGTTGCCGCCGGATCCTCACCGCGCTCTCGAGCAGATTGGCCGCCTGATCGTAGAGGCCGAGCGTGTAATAGACATGACCCATCGTGTCCATCAACGTCGCCTGCGCCACCGGCTGGTCTTTCATCCCGCTGATGGAGGTGGCGCCTTTGTCGAGCAGCTCTCGGGCCGTGACCTCGCGCCCCTTCGCTTCTGTCGGGTCCGAGACCTCGAAGAGCCCGGTGAGGAACTCGCTGACGCGCTTGGCGACCCGCATCTGCGTGTCGGCGCGCTGCCGCTCCCGCTCGGCGCGGAAATAGAGCACGCTGCTGGCCGCGAGACCGGCGACGAGGGCGAGAAGGACCACGGCCGCGGCGATAACGGGTCCGCGGTTCCTCGCCACGAACTTCTGAATGCGGTAGCGGGCCGATGGCGGGCCGGCCATCACCGGCTGCGACGAGAGATATCGCTCGATGTCGTCGGCGAGCTGTGAGGCCGTGCTGTAGCGCCGCGTCCGATCCTTCTCGAGCGCTTTCATCGTGATCCAGTCGAGATCGCCGCGGAGCTGCTTTCGCAGGGCGACGCTGTCGGTGCGCCGCTTCTTCGCGACATCGGCGGCATCCGCGCCGAGCGTGCTGAGCCGGGTGCTCGGCGTGACCGGATCCTCGTGACTGAGCAGCCGGGGCAGGTCGTGAGCCGGCGTCCTCCGCAGCGCCTTCCGATCGAACGGCAGCGCGCCGACGAGCAGCTCGTACAACAGGACGCCGAGCGAGTAGATGTCGCTGCGCGTGTCGATGTCGAGCACCGTCATCTCGGCTTGCTCGGGGCTCATGTACTCCGGCGTGCCGACCAGTTGCCCGAACTCGGTGTACAGCGTCTTCTCTGTCAGCCGCTGCTCGATCGCTTTGGCGACGCCGAAGTCGATCACCTTCGGCACCGGGACGTCGTCCTGGAGGGCGACGAGGACGTTGGAAGGTTTCAGGTCGCGATGGATGATGCCCTTCTGATGGGCGTGCTGAACCGCATCGCACACCGAGAGGAATAGCTTCAGGCGCTCGCGCGTGTTCAGCGTATGGCGATCGCAGTAGTCGGTGATGGGGACGCCGGGGACGTGCTCCATCACGAAGTATGGCCGGCCGTCGCTCGTCGCGCCGGCGTCGAGGACGCGCGCGACGTTGAGATGGTTCATCAGCGCCAGCGCCTGGCGTTCCGTCTCGAACCGGGCGATGACCTGGTCCGAATCCATCCCCGGCTTGATGACTTTGACGGCGACGCGGCGGCGGAATGGCTGCGTCTGCTCGGCGAGGTAGACGGCACCCATGCCGCCCTGGCCGAGGAGCTCGATCACACGATACGGTCCGACGTGGCTGGGAAGCAGCCGGGCGAGCGGGCGATTGACGGATTCGGCCCTGGTCTCCTCTTCAGTGGTTCCAGGGCCGGTCGGAATTTCCGGGTCCACGATAGGCGCTTACACCTTCGCCGCGGTGCGGTCGCTCGTGACCGCTTTGACGGCATTGACGATGGCGGCGGCGGAGATACCAAAGCGATCGAGCAGTTCTTCGGGCTTTCCGCTCCGTGGAATCTCCCGCACGGCAAGACGATGGACGGTAAACCCGCCGGGCGCCAGTGCGGTGGCGACCGCATCGCCGATGCCGCCGGCGGCGTAATGATCTTCAACGGTGACCACGCGGCCGTCGGTGGCGCGCGCGGCGGCCAGGAGCGTGTCCGCGTCGACCGGCTGCACCGAGTAGAGATCGATCACCCGGATCGCAATCCCATCCTTGGCGAGCAGGTCGAACGCCTTCAGCGCTTCGAACAGCGTGACTCCGGCGCCAACCACGGTGACGGCGTCACGTGCGGACTGCCGCAGGACCTTGGATCCGCCGACGGTGAAGGCTTCGTTCGCGTCGTAGAGGATTGGCGTTTTCGGCCGGCTCGTCCGGATGTACACCGGTCCCGGCTGGTCGGCTGCGAGTTCCACGCACCGCTCCGCGCACACCGCATCGCTCGGATAGAGCACGGTGAAGTTTGGCTCGGCACGCGTCATCGCCAGGTCTTCCAGCGCCATCTGCGATGGTCCGTCCTCGCCGATTGACACGCCCGCGTGTGAACCAGCCAGCTTGATGTTCAGATTGCTGATCGCCGCCATGCGCAGGAAATCATAGGCGCGCGTCAGGAAGCACGCGAACGTCGACGGATATGGAATCGCGCCGCGCGCAGCCAGTCCCATCGCGGCGCCCACCATGACCTGCTCGGCGATGTAGCTCTCGTAGAAGCGTTCGGGCGCGGCTTTCTCGAAGCGCTCGCTGAACGTCGAATTGCCCACGTCGGCGTCCAGCGCCACGATACGGCTGTCGGCCTTGCCGAGACGTGCGAGCGCGGTGCCGTACGCCTCGCGGCTGGCGACCACGTCGCCCGACTTGTACGCAGGTGGAGCGAGCGGGCCGCGCTTTGTCTCTGCCGGAGCCGCCGGCGGCTTGGGGATCGCATCGCGCAGTTTGTCGATGGCGTCGGCCGGGACGTCGTTCAGGGTCTTCTCGAGCTCTGCGATCGCGCGGTTTTCCTCGTCACCCGCCTTCAACGCCTTGCCGTGCCAGCCTTCCTTGTCCTGCACGAACGAGACGCCATACCCCTTGAACGTCTTCGCGAGGATCATCGTCGGACGGCCTTTCGTCGCCCGCGCTGCCGCGTATGCATCGAGGATCGCGTTCAGATCGTGGCCGTTGATGACGATGGCATTCCAGCCGAAGGCGCTCCAGCGCCGTGCCAGCCCATCGAGATCGTGCTGCCACATCGTCGGTCGGCTCTGACCGAGGCGATTGACGTCAGTGATCCCGACCAGGTTGTCCACCTTCTTGAATGCCGCGAGCTCTGCCGCCTCCCACACCGAGCCCTCGGCGGTTTCCCCGTCGCCGAGCAGCGCATAGGTCCGGTAGTCCGATCCGATGCGCTGCGCGTTCAGTGCCGCTCCAAGAGCGGCGGCCAGTCCCTGGCCCAGCGAGCCAGTTGCGACATCCACGAACGGCAGCCGCGGCGTCGGATGGCCCTCGAGATCGGAATCGAGTTTCCGAAGGTTGAGGAGATCGTCACGCTTGATGTAGCCGACCGCGGCCCACGCCGCGTACAGGATCGGCGCCGCGTGACCTTTCGACAAGACGAAGCGATCGTTCAAAGGGTGCAGCGGATGCTTCGGGTCGAAGCGCATCTCGGCGAAGAACAGCGCGGCGATCAGATCCGCCGCGGATGCGCAGGTCGACGGATGCCCGCTTTCAGCGGCCGTCGTCGATCGAATCGAATCGACGCGCAGCTGCGTGGCGATGTTGTGAAGGACGGGAATGAGCGCAGCACGATCCTGCGGCACGGGGACCTCCGAACTCCAGGTGCAGCGCGGACCTTCGGGTCCGCAACTTCAGGCGTAGGCGGACCTTCAGGTCCGAAACACGGCGAGGCTGAAACCCCGCCCTATCTGCGACGGTCAGGAAAACCAGCAGTCTATCAGGAGCCGACGACGTCGGCCACGGCGAGCGCGTAGTGGGCGCCGAACAACCCCTGTTGCCGATACAGGGACGTTTGGGACCGCAGCGTGTCGAGGGCCTTCTCCTGAAGATCAAGTTTACCGGTCAGGCGTGACAATCGCGCCAAGACCCGGCTGGCCACGCAGTTCGTCGCCAACGGTTTCACGGGGTCCGCCATCAGACCGATCCCGGTGTCAGCATCCGACGTCCGGTCAAAAAAACCGAGTCCTGCGTCGTCCCAGTGCGTGCGCATGACCGTCCGCATCAGCTCTTCGGCGAGCATCGACCAGGTCGGATTCGCGCTTGCCTCGTGAAGCGCCACGAGCGCCCAGGCGGCGTGCACCTGGTCCGTCAGGAGTCCGCGAATGCCGGGCCGTCCGTCGAACCAGTGCGCGACGCCGTTGCCCGGTTCGTAGGTGAGCGTGACCAACCGATCGAGCGCCCGTGCCCCGAATTCGGCCGCCGCGCGATCCTCGAGTGCAACGCCGGCGCGGAGCCACGCCACCGCCGCGCGGGCTGTGAGGTCGGTGAATTCGGTCCGATCGACGACCGGCGCGGATAGTGTGCGCCGGATGTCCGCCGACGTCAGCTGATAGTACGATTCGTCCGCTGCCTGACTGGCGAAGAAGCCGGCCGGCTCGGCGTTGCGCAAAGTCCGGTGGACGTACGCCATCGTTTCCCGGGCGATTCGACGATAGCGTTCGCTCTCCAGCGCTCGGCCCGCATCCGCGTAGAGCTCGACCAGGCCTGCCTGATCGTCGAGCATCTTCTCAGTGTGGGGCCGCGCCCAGTCGCGGCCGGCCGCGTAGCGGAAGAATCCGCCCTCGACGGCATCGTGGATCTGCCCGTCGGCCATCGCATCGAGGGCCTGCGTCACGGTGTCGCGGATTGCGCGGTCGCCGGTACGCAGGTACTCGTCGAGCGCAACGCGCAGCGCCGCGACGTGCAGGAACTTGCCATCGGTTCCGAAACCGCCGTGGAGCGCGTCGCACTCGTCGACGGCGCGACGCGCAATCCACTGCGATGCGCTCAGATCTGGCTCGACTCCTCCGGTCGACGGTGTCCTGCGAGCGCGCCGCGCCGCAGCCATCTGCGTCGCCCTCGCGTCCAGCTCTTCGTGTCTCGCCCGATACGCGTCGGACACTTCTTCGAGCATCGCGCGCAAACCGGCGGCGGGCAGATACGTCGTGCCGGTGAGCATCTCCCCGGATGGTGTCAGGAGCGCCGTCGTCGGCCAGCCATCGAGGTTATATCGTTCGTTCACGTCAGGGCGACGGTCGGCGTCGATGCGCACCGGTACGAAGCGAGACGTGACGATATCGATCACCGCTGGATCGGCGTACGCGACACGGTCCATCACGGCGCAGCCGTGACACCACGAGGCCGTGATTGACAACAAAACGGGCCTGGCTTCCGCGCGCGCACGCGAGAACGCGTCGGCGTTCCACTCGAGCCACGCGATCGATCGAGACGCGGAAGTGCCGCCGTCACCGGGAGCGGGAACAGCGGGCGTGAATGGTGAGGGCAACGTAAACCTCACTATAATACCGGGATGACCGCGCTGCGTTATGCGTATGTCATCGCGCTCGTCGTGTGGCTCGGCGGCATGGTTACGATCGCGGGCGTGGTCGCTCCAGCGACCTTTTCCGCACTCGAACGGACGGACGGCGACGCCGGACGGACGCGGGCTGCGAACGTGGTGGGCGAAGTGCTTCGCCGTTTCCACGTCGTCAGCTACGGCGCGGCGGCCGTGCTGCTCGCGACGCTCATCGGCATGAAGGTGATTGGACCGCGTCCCATCGGCTTCGGCCGACGCCTGCTCATCGTCGGAACGATGGTCGCGGCGAGCGTCGTGTCCGGTGCGCTCATCGATCCGGCGATCGCCCGTCGTCGTGATGTTCTGGGTGTGCCGGTCGGATCGCTGGCGCCATCGGATCCCCGACGCGCGGAGTTCGGCCGGTTGCATGCGATATCGACGGCACTCCTCGGCATCGGCGTCCTCGGCGGCCTGATCCTCTGCTACTGGGAGACTCGTGAGTAAGATGATCGCCGTCCAGGTCGCCGCCCGATGACTCACACCATCACGCTCATCCCCGGTGACGGCATTGGTCCCGAAGTCACCGAAGCCGTCCTCCGCATCCTGCATGTCGCGGGCGTGCAGATTGAGTGGGAGCGGCAGGAAGCCGGCGTCACGGCCTTCGAGCGTTACAAGACCGCGCTGCCCGTCGAGCTGCTCGACTCGGTCAAACGGACGAAAGTTGCTCTGAAGGGTCCGGTCACAACGCCGATTGGCGAAGGCTTCACCAGCGTCAACGTCGGCTTGCGCAAGGCGCTGGACCTTTACGCCAATCTTCGTCCGGTATGGACGATGCCCGGCGTGCCCAGCCGCTTCAGCGGCATCGATCTGGTGATCGTCCGCGAGAATACCGAGGACCTGTACTCCGGACTCGAGCACGAAGTCGTGCCGGGCGTCGTCGAGAGCCTCAAGATCATCTCCGAGAAGGCGTCGCGCCGAATCGCGGAGTTCGCGTTCCGTTATGCCCGTGCCAACGGCCGCAAGAAGGTGACGGCCGTGCACAAGGCGAACATCATGAAGCTCGGGGATGGACTATTTCTGCGCAGCGTGCGCGAAGTGGCGCGTCTGAACACCGAAATCGGCTACGACGAGCGCATCGTCGATGCGGCCTGTATGCAGCTCGTGATGAAGCCGGAGACGTTTGACGTGCTGGTCCTGCCCAATCTCTACGGCGACATCGTGTCCGATCTCTGCGCGGGTCTCGTCGGTGGGCTCGGCGTCGTGCCAGGCGCGAACCTTGGCCACGACACGGCGGTCTTCGAGGCGGTGCACGGGAGCGCACCGGACATCGCCGGCAAGAACATGGCGAACCCGACGGCGCTTCTGCTGTCGGCCCTGTTGATGCTGGATCACATAGGCGAGGCCGATGCCGCACGCGCGATCCGGCGAGCGCTCGAGCACATCCTTGCCACGGGCGCCGTGCGCACCCCCGATCTCGGCGGTGCCGCGACCACCAGCGAGTTCACGGCCGCCGTCTGCGAGGCGCTCCAGTCGGGAGCGTAGCCGGTGTGAGGCGAGATCCGCAGTTCAACGACATCACCCGCGCGGTGCTCTCCCGCCAGGAGGTGGTTGCCTATCTCAATGGCAGCCACGGGGAATCGGGCCCCCGCGCGCAGGAGCGAATCGAGGAATACCTCGAGGAGCTGCGCACGCGCCAGCGGTACCCGATCTACCGGGCGCTCAAGCACCCGCTGTACCCCATTCTGCGCAAGATCACGCGCATCACCGAGAACGAAGGGATCGTGCGCCAGTCCACGGCGCACAGCCGCGTGGTCTACGTGTCGAACCACCGCAGCCACATCGACTATCTGATCGAGCCGCTCGTCCTCGAAGACAACGAGATCCGGCCGCCGGTCATCGCCGCAGGCATCAACCTGTTCGGCGGTCCGCTCGGTCTGATTCACCGGCACGTGACCGGTGCGATTCCCATTCGGCGGAACACGAAAGATCCGGCCTACCTGATCACCCTGAAAGCGTACGTCGCCGAAATCCTCGGCCGCCATGACCTGATGTTCTACCTCGAGGGCGGCCGCAGCTACAGCGGCGAGATGAAATCGCCGAAAACGGGCCTCGTCCATGCCGCGCTCCAGGCGGAACGACCGGACCTCGTGTTCCTTCCGTGCGCCGTCTCGTACGATCTCGTCCTCGAGGACTTCATCCTCTCGCGACAGAAGGTGAAGCGAGGTCAACGTCCCTTCACGCGCGAGCTGGCGGAAATGGTGCGGTATGCGGTGGGGTACCGGTCGCGAACGTTCGTGACGTTCGGGACGCCGATCGACCCGCGCGAGTACGACCCGCACGCGCGGCGCGACGTGCTGGAATTGGCGCACCGTCTGCGCGACACCATCGGCCGCCTGATGAAAATCCTGCCGACGCATATCGTCGCGCACGCGATGCGGCGGTCGCTGCGGCGTAGCGAGCTGGAGAGCCGCGTGAGCACGCTTCTGGAGCTGCTCTCGGCGGCAGGCGCCAATCTCGCGACGACCGATCCGCGCGCCGTTGTGGACGATGCCGCCCGCCGATTCGGTCAGCGCGGGATTGTGGTAATCGACGGCGATCGGTATCGCGTCCGCGAGCGAAGCGTCCTGCGGTACTACGCTCGCACGATCGAGCACCTGCTGCCCGTGCCGCCTGGCAAGGCGCACTGATGATCGACGCGGCGTCGAAAGCCTTCTTTTCCCTGCTCGCCCGCAGCCGCAGCCTTCAGAAGCTCGCGTCCCGCTACGGGATGGCATCACCAAACAGCTTCGCGCGCCGGTTCATCGCCGGTGAAACCATCGACGAGGCCGTCGAGGCGGCGAGAACCCTGGAGCGTCGTGGGTTGACGCAGACACTGGACTACCTCGGCGAGAGCGTCGGCACCTCCGCGGAAGCCCATGCCGTCACGCGCGACTACCTGGTCATCCTCGACAAAATCGTCGCGTCGGGCGTCGGCCGCAACATCTCGCTGAAGCTCACACAGCTCGGCCTCGATCTGGACCGCGTCACGGCACTCGACAATATCCGTCGCATCCTCGAACCGGCGACGACGCACGGCTTCTTCGTGCGGATCGACATGGAGAACTCGCCGTACACCGACGTCACCCTCGATATCTTCGAGACGCTCTGGGGCCTGGGCTACCGGAATCTGGGAGTCGTGCTGCAGTCTGCCCTCTATCGCAGCGAAGCCGATCTCACGCGCATCCTGGCGCTCGGCGCACGAGTGCGGCTGGTGAAGGGGGCGTACCGCGAACCAGCATCAGTGGCGCATCAATTGAAAGCCGACGTTGACGCTGCCTTTCTGCGCATGGCGACGACGCTCGTCGAGCGCGGGACGTTCCCGGCGCTGGCCACGCACGATCCGGACATCATCGACCCGGTCAAACGGATTGCCGCCGAACGCGGCATCGCGAAAGACAGGTTCGAGTTCCAGATGCTGTACGGTATCCGACGCGATTTGCAGGCGTCGCTCGTCGCCGACGGTTACGGCATGCGCGTCTACGTGCCCTTCGGCCGGCAATGGTTTCCGTATTTCATGCGCCGCCTCGGCGAACGTCCCGCCAACGTCGCCTTCGTTCTCCGCAGTCTGTTCAGAGAAGGCTAATCGTCCCTCACGGTCCACCCGGAAGGGGCAAGGCTCCGTCGTCGCGAAGGATACAGGCGAGTCCAATTCGGACACATTGGCGTCGGACGAATCGACGTCCTCCGCAGATCCGTGGCCCCTCTTGTCCGCGGAGTTTATGACCACATTGTCCGCGGAGTCCGTGACCTTAGTCCACGCAGCCCGTGACCTTCTTTGTCCGCGGAGTACGCGACATGACCGTTGTCCGCGACTCGTGACCGCCGGCCACCTCGACACTTGCACGGTTTTCAGACAAACGGCCTGTTGGATTGTGTTCAGTTTTTTGCACACTTCGGGGCAGTTCGCTTCTCCTCACTTCCACGTTACCTGTTGCAGCGATGCCACTTACCTGTTGAGGTTCGACCTGGCAGGCGGTTTGATGTAGAGAAGGTGAAGTCGTGCACGCGACAGAAACCTGGAGCGGGCGCGAGCGTCTTAGTGGCAAGGCCCGAACAAGGAGCGGGTAACCATATGGCGACGAACCTAGAGCACGTTGCGACGCCCGTCGTCACCGCACCGGCGCCAGGAAACCTGCTGCGAACTCTGTGGGATCGTGCCACGCGATCGATTCAGACCGCGGTGTGTGGGGGGCTTCACGGCCATGATCCGTTGCTGCAGGTCGAGGGGCCACGACTGTTCCTGCGATGCACGACCTGCGGCTACGAGACGCCCGGATGGACGACGACGGGTCGTAGGCCACGGCTCCGGTTCGAGGGCGACCAGCATCGTCATCGGTTGAACTGACCGGTGACCACGAGACACGCTGCGGGCGGCTGATGTCTGCTCGCGGCGCCGGGCCGGGTCCGGCGCGGTATACGCGCCCGCGCCCGGCCTTTGTTCGTACGGCTCGACCGCGAACCGCAGAATCAACCCTCCAGCCATGCTCGCAACACGTCGGCACACGCGGAGAGATCGTCGATGACGACATGCTCTTCGATCGAATGGAGACCCGCGCCGCCCGGGCCGAAGAGCACCGTCGGCGTACCCGCGGCGCCGAGGATGGCGGCGTCGGTCCAGAAAGTCGTGCCCTCGAGGCGCGCCTCGCCGAGGCGCGCGCGGGCCGCGGCGGCAAGGTGGGAGATCACCGTCGCGTCGCGAGGAGTTTCATAGGCGGGACGCGCCAGGAGCAGCCGGACGTCAGCGCGAAAGTCCGGATCGTTCGTGGCCATCTCACTGGCGATGGCGGCGAGCTCCCTGGCGGCGACATCGACAGGTTCGCCAGGAAGCGTGCGCCGCTCCATCTCGAGAACCGCCCGCGCCGGATAGACACTCAGCTCGGTGCCCCCATGGATCCGACCGGCGTGAAGCGAAGCGACGCCGACGAGCGGGTGGGCCGCTCGTGATTGCAGTTCCGCATCGAGCGCCTCGAGGCGTTGAAGCACACGCCCCATCGCGAAAATCGCGTCCTTGCCTTCGCGGGGGCGGCTGCCATGCGCTGCGCGGCCGTGCACCGTGATTTCGGCGCACGAAAATCCTTTGTGGCCGATGCCGATCGCCAGGTCCGTCGGTTCGGTGATCACGGCTTCGTCGGCGCGCCACCGCAGCGCAAGCGCATCGGCGCCGAGACTGGCATACTCCTCGTCCACGACTGCCGCCACGATCACGCGACCCGCGCCGCGCCGATCGCCAGCCAGCCAGCTTGCCGCTGCATGCAGCATGGCCGCAAGTCCGCCCTTCATGTCCTGGCTGCCGCGCCCGTACAAGCGGCCGTCACGCACGACCGGCTGGAACGGCGCGTCCATTCCCTCGACGCCGACCGTGTCCGTATGCCCGCACAGCAGTCGCGTCGGGCCGTGCCTCTTCCCCTCCGCGATCGCCACGACATTCGGACGTCCCGGCGCGACGTCGGTGAGCTCGACATCGAATCCCGCACGGCGCAGCCACGTCGCGAGAAAGTCGGCAATCGACCGCTCTCCCGATCCGCCATCAACGAGTGACGGATTCACGGAATCGATCGCGACGAGGTCGCCGGCCAACTGGACGATCGACATGTTCTCGAGTTTTCGAATTCTCGATCTCTACTGCCAGTCCGCCATGAAGACATTCGTGCTGCCTTCGACCTTTGCCTGTCGGTTCGATGCGAACACCAGATGCTTACCGTCCGGTGAGAACATCGGAAAGCCGTCGAATGTCGGATTGAACGTGACGCGCTCGAGGCCGGAGCCGTCGGTGTTGATCAGATACAGCTCGAAATCGCGCCCGCGTGGGTTGTGGTGGTTCGACGCGAAGATAATTCGCGTGCCGTCGGGCGTGAAGAAGGGTGCGAAGTTCGCGCCGCCGAGGTTTGTGACCTGGCGCAGATTGCTGCCGTCGGCATTCATCACGAAGATCTCCAGTGAAGTCGGCCGCCACAGACCGTCCCGCAACAGCGACATGTAGTCGGTGAGTTCTGGCCCTGGAGAAAGCGGCCGCCCGCGGAAAACAATCCGCCGGCCGTCTGCAGAAAAGAACGGACCACCATCAGGGCCCGGCCGATTCGTGAGGCGGCGAACATCGCTCCCGTCACCGTCCATCGAGTAGATCTCCATGTCGCCGTCGCGGACGCTCGTGAACACGATCCGGCCCTCGCGATTGATTGTCGCTTCCGCGTCGTACCCTGGCGTCGTCGTGAGGCGTTTGAGGTCCGATCCGTCGGCGTCGGCGCTGAAGATGTCGTAGGAGTCGTAGACAGGCCAGACGTAGCCGCGGCTGAAATCGGGTTTCGGGGGACATGCGTTGCCGCCAAGGTGCGTGGAGGCATAGAGGACGCGGCGCTTGCCGGGATAGAAGAAGGAGCACGTCGTCCGGCCTTCGCCGTTGCTGACGCGGCGCAGCCCGGAGCCGTCGGCCTTCATCGCGTAGATTTGATCGCACTGACTGCTGTCGCGCGTCGATTGAAAGATCAGATCGGCTCCGTCGAACGAGAAATAGGCCTCGGCATTCTCGCCTCCGTCGGTCAACTGCCTGACATTCGACAAGTGCGCTTCCCTGGCGAGGTCAGGGCCCTGCGCCGGCTGCTGTCCGAGCCAAGCGGCCCCGAGTTCGAACGGTCCTGCCAGTGCCGCCACGAGCATCAGGAGTTGCCATTTCATTCGCACGTGCCCAATCCTCCTCCTCCTCCTCCTCGAGGCAGCGAACTTACCACACGCTCGATGTACGATCCGGGTGAATGGCCGATGTAGATGCTCTCCCGCTGTCGCGGGCGATCGCGGAAGCCGTCCGTGCCGCGTCTGGCCGCGCCATCGTCGTCGGCGGATTCGTGCGCGACCGGCTGCTTGGCCTGGAGGCGAAGGACCTCGATATCGAGGTGTTCGGCATTCCTGCCGAACAGCTGCCCGGGCTGGTCGCGCCGTTTGGCCGTGTGCAGGCTGTCGGCCAGAGTTTCCCCGTGTTCAAGGTCGGGCCAATCGACGTTTCATTGCCGCGTCGTGAATCGAAGACCGGCCGCGGGCACAAAGGCTTCACCGTCCATGGCGACCCCAGGCTGCCGTTCCCGGAGGCCGCCCGGCGGCGCGATTTCACGATCAACGCGATTGGCTGGGATCCGCTGACGGACGAATATCTCGATCCCTTCGATGGCCGCGCCGATCTCCAGTCTCGGCAGCTGCGCGTCGTAGATCCTCGGACGTTCGGCGACGACAGTCTTCGCGTCCTCCGTGGCGTGCAACTCGCCGCGCGATTCGGGCTGAGCGCAGACGACGAGACGCGGGCGCTGTTCCGTGACATTCCGCTCGATGACCTGCCCGCTGAACGGATCTGGGGTGAGGTCGAAAAGCTGCTCCGGGCGTCTCGTCCGTCCATCGGTTTCACGCTGGCCCTGGACATCGGCGTTATCGATGCGCTCCTGCCCGAGTTGCGGCCGCTGGTGGGATGTCCCCAGGAGCCTGCATGGCACCCCGAAGGCGATGTGTGGGTCCACACGCTGCTCGTCGTCGATGGCGCGAGAGAAGGCATCGACGAGTTGTCTCGGGCCGGCCAGGTGACCGTCATGCTCGGCGCGGTGTGCCATGATCTCGGCAAGCCGCCGACCACCGCAGTGATTGATGGACGCATCCGGTCGCTCGGACACGAGGAGGCTGGTGTCCCAATTGCCGCTGCGCTCCTCGATCGGCTGAACCTGCACGCCATCGACGGCATCGACGTCCGCCACGACATCCTCGGCATCGTCGCACACCATCTCAAGCCCGGCGCCTGGCATAAGGCCGGCGACGTCGGCGATGGCGCGTTCCGGAGGCTCGCGCAGAAGGTCAATCTCGAACTGCTCGCGCGCGTCGCGCGCGCCGACTGCATGGGACGGGATGGCGACTTCGACTGCTCGGCGATGGACTGGTTCCGCGAGCGAGCGCGTCGGTTGGGCGTCGAACACCAGCCCCCAGCACCGATCCTGCTCGGCCGGCATCTGCTCGACCTCGGGATGAAGCCCGGTCCGGAGATGGGCCGGCTGTTGAAACAGGTCTACGAGCGTCAGCTCGATGGCTCGGTCACCTGCGTTGAAGAAGGGCTTGCTGTAGCGAAGGAGTTGTCGCGGGACTAACGCGCGGCCTGACCGGTTTCCGCAAGCAATTCCACGATCAGCTGGATCTCGGCGTTCCCGCCGCTGACCACTGCTACGTGGACGCCACGCGATCCCGCGGGCGCCAGTCGACGAGCGCCGGCGACGCTGACCACTCCACTCGGCTCGGCGAGGAGCTTCGTATGTCTGGCGAGAAACCTCACCGCGTCGCCGATTTCCTGCTCCGTGACCTGGATGGTCTCGTCCACGAGCGATCGCACGTGCGCGAAGTTGAGCTCTCCGGGCCGCACCGCCAGCAGACCGTCGGCCATCGAGCTGACGCGATCGAGCGTCACCGGGTGACCGGCTGCCAACGACGCACTCATCTTCGGCGCACCAGCAGGCTCGACGCCAACCACGCGGATTCCTGGGCGCAACCCTTTGATCGCTGCCGCTACGCCGGAAATCAGGCCACCGCCGCCCATTGGCACATAAACGTGGGTCACGGCGGGCTGCTGATCGACGACCTCAAGGCCGATCGTTCCCTGTCCTGCGATGATCTCTGGGTGATCGAAAGGCGGCACCATCGTCAGGCCACGTTCGCGCTGGATGGCTTCTGCCGCCGCCTGACGTTCGATCGAGACGGTGCCGGCGAAATGGATCTCCGCGCCGAGCGCTCGCGCGCCCTCGACCTTGATTGGCGCGGCGGTCGTCGGCATGACGACCACAGCCGACGTCCCGAGGCGGCGTGCCGCGAACGCAACCGCCTGGCCGTGGTTCCCGGACGAATACGTGACGACGCCGCGCGCTCTCTCCTCGGGATCGAGCGCCGCAAGAAAGTTGTAGGCGCCTCGCACCTTGAACGCGCCGATCGCCTGCAGGTTTTCGCACTTGACCCACAGGTGGCTCCACTCGTCGCTGGTAGAGGCCGGGACGAGCGGTGTCAGTCGCGCGACGCCGCGGACGCGGTCGGCTGCCCGCCGGATCGCGTCGAGGGAGACGAGAGGCGCAGTCATTTTTTTGCGCGGGGCTGCGCGAACTGCTCCTGGGGGTGATAGGTCGGCATGACCGGTGCTGCAGCAACCGCCCATCCCAGCTGCGCGAGCGCTTTCAAATCCGCGATCGCCCCCGACAGATCCCAGGACGCATCGTACTCATCGATCGGCTGGTGATACTTGCGGGCCCGATAGTCGTCGTGCTGCTTCCTGGCGAAGCCCGGATCCTTGCCGATGAACTCGTTGGGTTCGGAGATCGACACTGCGGGGACACCGACCTTCGCGAAAGGGAAATGATCGGATCGGAAGAAATAGCCGGCACCAGGTGCGGTATCGATGCCGAGCGTCCGCTGCTGGCGATCGAGAATCGCCTTCGCCATCGGTCCGAGGCTCGAGCGCTCCGCACCGAGCAGCACAAGATCGCGCGTCATCCCGAGTACGTTCAAGCTGTCCACGTTGATGTCTGCGGCAATCGAATCAACGGGAAGCGGAGGGTGCCGCACGAAATACTCGGCGCCGAGCAGGCCCGACTCCTCGGCGGTCGTCGCGACGAAATAGATCGAGCGGGCGGGACGTGTCGATGCGCGGCTGAACGCACTGGCGATGGCCACGATGCCCGCGACTCCGCTCGCATTGTCGACGGCGCCGTTGTAAATCCGGTCCGCGTCCGCTGGCTCACCGGGCTTCGGATCGCGGATGCCAAAGTGATCGTAATGTGCGGTGTAGACGACGGCCTGGTCGGCTCGCGCGCCTGGCAATACGCCAGCGACGTTTGGCGACTGCTTTCTGGCCACTGTCTGATGCAGCCGCGCCGCGGCCTGAATGCCGAGCGGGACTGCCTTGAACCCGCGCGCCGCGGCTGCCGTGCGAAGCTGCGCGAGATCCCTTCCCGCCCGTGCGAGCAGCGTCTTCGCGACATCGTCGGTCACCCACATCTTCAACGGCAGTGCCGGCTGACCCGGCTCCACAGGCAGCGAGTATTGCGTTCCGGTCCACGCCGTTTGTACGACTTGCCAGGGATACGAGGCGGACTCCGTGGTGTGAATCAGGATCGCGCCCGCGGCGCCCTGCCGCGCGGCTTCTTCGTACTTGTAGGTCCAGCGCCCGTAGTAAGTCAGGGCGGGTCCGCCGAACAGCGTCGGTTCGTCGGCCGGCGCCGGCGGATCGTTCACCATCATCAGAACGATCTTCCCCTTCACGTCCACGCCGGCGTAGTCGTTCCACTTCTGTTCGGGTGCATTGATCCCGTAGCCGACGAAAATGACTTCCGCGTCGGCATTGACGTCCGCCTGCTCGAGTCCGCTGAACGCGACGAAATCGGTCGAGTACTTCAGCGACGCCGGAGCGCCGGCGCCGCCGCTGATCGTGAGCGTCGCCGTCGGATCCACTTTGGCTTCGACGATGGTGACCGGCTGGAAGTAGGAGTCCTTCTCACCGGCCGGCTTCAGGCCGGCGCCGGCAAATCGTGAGGCGATGAACTCGGCGGCGAGTTGTCCACCGCGAGTGGATGGCGCCCGCCCCTCGAGCAAATCGCTGGCAAGAAACTTCACATCCGCCCGCAACCCGTCGTCAGAAATTGCCGACAGCGCAAGCGCCGTGCCGTTGGGGACAGTCCCCACTGGCACGGTTTTCGTGCCAGTGGGGACTGTCCCCAACAAGAACGCGGCGGCGATGAGCGGGGCGCGCACTACTTGGTGTGCTGCTTGAGGAATTCGATCGTGCGCGGCCAGGCTTTCTCGGCGGCCGCGCGATTGGCTCCGTCGCGTTCCGCCTGCGCGCGCAGGAAGCCGTGCCCGGCGCCGTCGTAGACGTTCGGCTCGTACGACTTGCCCAGCTTCTTCAGCTCCGCCGACGCCGGTTCGATTGTCGCGTTGACACGTGCGTCGTCGCCGCCGTACAGCCCGAGGACGGGCGCCTTGACGTTGGCGAGTGCCGGAGCGTCCGGCGCGCTGCCGTAGTACACCACTGCCGCGCTCAGATCCGGCTGCACGCTTGCGTACCGGAAGCTGGTCGCCCCTCCCCAGCAGAAGCCGATCGTCGCCGTCTTGCCACCCGCCGCCGGCAGCTTCATCCCGTAAGCGCGGACGGCGTTCATCCGCGCATCGACCTCCTCGGGTGTCAGCTTCCGCACGAGTGCGACGACGTCATCGCGGCTCGAGACCGATTCCGTGCCGCCGCCGTTTGGTCCTTTCCCGGTGATCAGGTCTGGCGCGATCGCGATGAATCCTTCACGCGCGAGTTGATCGGCCACGTTCCGAATCCAGTCCGACAGGCCGAAGATCTCGTGGATGACGATGACGACGGGCGCCTTGTCCTTGCGCTCCGGATAAACGACCCAGGCGCGAATCGGCGAGCCGCCGGGCACCGGCACGTCGGCGTACTCGCCGTGCCGCGGTGACTTCTCGAGGCGTGCCTTGGCGCCCTCCTCTCCCGCCGGAAGATTCGGATTGTCCGGGACCGACGCCGCCGGCGACGGTGCGGCTTGCGCCATCGGCGCCTCGGTCGCATGCGCGGCGTGTCCGTCCTGCCCAAATGCCTGAACCGGCACCAGCGCGGCAGCGAGGACGAGTGGAAGCGTGCACCTTCTGATCATGTGAGCCATGCTCCTGCCCTACGTGAGGCCGTTCTGAATCGTTTACACACCTTCGGTGGCGTGGTCGGCCCGCCATTCCTCGAGCAATCGCGGAACGTTGCCCGCGATCGACTTGAGGGACGGCGCCCAGCGCAGCTCGTGGGCACGGGGACTCCGCACCAGCTGGTCCAGGGCGAGCGCGTCAGCATACGAACCCATTTTGGCGCGCGCTTCTTCGAGGGGTACGAATCGTACATCCGGCTTGTGCGTCGTGTTGCGCGCCAGCGCCTCGACGATGTCGAGCACCGTCTCGTCGGCTTCGTCGGTGGCGTGATAGATGCCCGCGACACCCGGCGTTGTTGCCAGCCTCGCGTACAGGTCCGCGAGATCGCGGTCGTAGACCGACGCCCAATGGTTCTTGCCATCGCCGATGATCCGCACCAGCCCATTGACGCCGGCGCGAAGCAGATTGGCGACGATTCCGCGATTTCGGCCATAGACGATTCCCGGCCTGATGACGATGCCGCGCACGCCTTCGAGGCCAAGCACTCGTTCCTCGTGGGCAACGCGCCACGCGGAGTACGGCGTCGGATTGAGCGGAGCCGTTTCGTCAGCAGGCCGACGGGTGGAGCCGAGCACCCAGACGCCGGACGTGAACACCAGCGGCCGGGCGGGACCGGATTCGCGCGCGGCGGCAGCAAGCGTTTCAATCGCGATCCGATCGGTCTCGATCCCGCGCGGCGCGGCGTCGCGCGCGGTGTGAATGAACGCATCGTGCCCAATGGCGGCGGCTTGCCATGGCGTTCCGTTCGCGAGATCGCCGACCACGCCCTTCGCGCCGAGTTTCTGCATGCGGCGAGCCTTCCCGGCATCCCGCACGAGCGTGGTCACCTGGTGCCCGCCACGGACCAGCGTCTCGAGAACGGCGCCACCGATGTAGCCGGTCGCGCCCGTCAGAAAAATCCGCATCGTTCGACCGTTCAGATGTCCCAGACCTTCGTGTTGTCGTAGAAGCTGATCAGACCGTCCTCGCTCACTTTAAGGACGGGACCGAACCGGGTGGCAGCCATCGCGGCGGTCGTTCGTGCGCCTTCGACAATGACCGGCTCGCGATCGGCCGGCGTGCTGTCGATCGAATGCCGCAGGATGGCGCCGGCGGCGAGGAGCTTGCCGTTGACGTCCGTGACCGTCGCACCATCCAGCGACGCGAGCGCTGCCAGGACGCTCGGATCGAGCTCGGTCACCGAACGACCGGTCACGAGGTTCAGGAGATCGCGTCGCGTTGGCGAGGCGCCGACCGGCCGCGGCACTTCGCTCACCAGTGCGTCGATGCGATCGGCCATCGCGATGAGCTCGCGCGCCGAGACGTTGGGATCGCGCAGCACCACGAAGAGCGCCCCTTGCCGCGCGTCGGCCAGTTCGAGCGCCGATTGAAACAAACGCTGCGCCAGCGCCAGAGATCCGACCGCGTCCACCCAGACGTCGAACTTCGCCTGCAGATCGAGGAGGTGCCACTGCGCGTGGCGGAACGCCAGCACCTGGGAGCCTTCGGCGAACACCTTGATCTCGTGTGACGGACTCAGCACGACGGAGACGTGCCCGCCAAGGAGCGTCGCCCGCGCGTGCGCCTCGTAGGCCACCGGACAGGGCGCCGGCAGCACGGCATTCCCGACCGCCACCGAGGCCCATTGCCTCACGTCGACGATATCGAGAAGACTGCCATCGCGACCGACCAGGAACAGCGTGCGCAGGCCGTCGACCAGGCGGAAGAAGCTTTTCACGCCTGTCAGCGGCTGCGAGTACTGGACGCCGGGTGTCGTCGCCGGCCGATCGGGCGCCACGGGATCTCTCTCCGAGCCGAGAATCAGGACACCGGAAGAAATCGGACGGTTTTCGTAGCTCGAGAGCGCGGCAACGCGGAGCACTTCGATCGTCGACGCGATCTGATCAGCACGTGTCTCGCCCGCACCCATCGGGTACGGCTTGCCTTCGGCGAAGGCGCCGACATAGCGGTCCTCTATGGCGCCGCGAAACAGCTCCTCGCGCTCGATGAGCGCCTTGGGGTTCAGAATCGCGTGATAGCGCGCCGCCAGCACCGACCCAATCGAACGGGCGAGGCGGATTTCATGCGCGGTAAACGGCCGCTGCGGCGGCACGCTCAGCCCATAGCGCGTGCCGAACCAGCGGATGAACATGACCGACGGATCGTCGGTGGGCTCGATCGCCAGCCGGCCATCGGAGCTGGCCGACAAGATGGGCTCGCTTCCGAGCGTCGCGCGCTCGAAGAACTGTCGCAGCGCCGCCTGCAGGAAGCTGTCGTACAGCGCGCCGACGGCAAGGGCGGGTGGCAGGTTCGGCAGGGCCATGCGCGTGTGATCGGTATGATAAACGAGCGGATGCGACGCGAGACGCTGATTGACTTCTTTGACGATCTGAGCCAGATCTCCGGCACCTTTCTCGCGTACGACAACGGCTTCCGCCATTGGACCCACACCTACGCCGACGTGGCGCGCGCCGCCCGCGCCTTCGGAGCCAGGCTCGCCGGGGCCGGGATTGGCAAAGGCGACGCCGTCGTCTTCTGGTCCGAAAACCGGCCCGAATGGATCGTCGCCTTCTGGGGCTGCCTGCTCCAGGGCGCCGTCGCCGTGCCCATCGACTATCGCGCCTCGGCTGACTTCCTGCAGCGCGTCGCGCGGATCGTCGCCGCCAAAACGGTGCTCGTCGGAGACGACGTCGATCTCGCGGCGCTCGGGCACAGTGCCGAACCGCCGCGCTGGCGGCTCGCGGAGATGGATTGGCGGTCCAACGCAGTCGCCCCACGGCCGGCGATCGGCAGGAACGACACAGCCGAGATCATCTTCACGTCCGGCGCGACTGCCGAGCCCAAGGGTGTCGTGATCACGCACGCCAACGTCCTGGCCAATATCGTCCCGGTCGAACGCGAGGTCCTGAAGTACCGCAAGTACGCGCGTCCGTTCGCTCCAATCCGGTTTCTGAACCTGCTGCCGCTGTCGCATATGTTCGGCCAGTCGATGGCCACGTTCGTCCCGCCGATGCTGGGCGGGACGGTGATCTTCATCCGGAGCTACAACCCGCACGACATCGTCCGGCAGATCAAGGAGCGGCGGGTCTCGGTCCTGGTGTCAGTGCCGAAGATCCTCGACGTGCTGCGCGAGCACCTGCTTCGTGTGGCGCCCGAAGCGGCGATTCCGCCTCCCGGACACGAGCACTTTGCCCGGCGGTGGTGGCGTTACCGGCGCGTGCACCGGCTCCTCGGCATGAAGTTCTGGAGCTTTGTCGTCGGCGCGGCGCCGCTGGATCCCGCGCTCGAAGAGTTCTGGGGCCGGCTCGGATTTGCCGTGATCCAGGGGTACGGGCTGACCGAAACCGCCCCCATCGTGAGCCTGAATCATCCCTTCAGCGCCCGCCGCGGCTCGGTCGGCAAGGCGATCGCCGGCGTCGAAGTGAAGATCGCGACCGATGGCGAGATTCTCGTGAAAGGCGAAAACGTCACCAAGGGCTACTTCGGTGCAGAACAGGCGACCGCGGAGGCGTTCGCCGACGGCTGGTTCCAGACTGGGGACATCGGCGAGATCGACGCGAACGGTCGGCTCTATATCAGGGGACGCAAGAAGGAAATGATCGTGACCCCGGAAGGGCTGAATGTCTTTCCGGAAGATGTAGAACGCGCCGTGGCGGCAGTGCCCGGAGTGAGGGATGTTGCCGTGGTCGGGGTGCGCACCGGGTCCGAAGAACGAGTGCATGCCGTCGTGGTGACGGATCCCGGGATCGATCCGCAGGGTATCGTTCGGTCGGCCAATCTCACGCTGCTCGATCATCAGAAGATCCGCGGAATCTCCGTCTGGCCGTCGGGCGATCTGCCGCGCACCGAGGGTACGCGGAAGTTGAAGCGCCGCAACATCCGCGAGTGGGTGGCAACGGGAGATATGCCAAAAGTCGCGGCGGCGCACGATGCGTCGGTCGCGGACCTGGTGGCGCGTTTCGCCGGCGGACGATCGATTTCATCAGCGACGACGATCGACGAGCTGGGTCTGAGCTCGCTCGAGCGCGTCGAGTTGATGGTCGCGCTCGAGGAACGCTTCGGGACGACGATCGACGAAGCGGCATTTGCCGGTGCGCCCGATCTGGCGTCGCTCGAGCAGGTCGTGCAGCAGAGTGCGGGCCGAAGTGGAGACGTGCCGGACACCGTGGATTTCCCGTCGTGGAATCGCACCTGGCCGGCGCGCGCGCTCCGCCGCATCAGCCTGCCGACCTGGATCCTGCCGCTGGCGCGCGTCTTCGCGTGGATTCGCGTCGAAGGCCTGGAGCACCTGGACGGCATCCACGGGCCCGTGATCTTCGCCGCCAACCATCAGAGTCACATCGACACGCCGGCGATTCTCTGGGCGCTGCCGGCGCGCTGGCGATACCGAGTCGCGGTGGCGATGGCGAAGGAGTTCTTCACGGCGCATTTTTTCCCGCGCGACCATCCCTTCAGCGCCCGACTGACGAACGGTCTCAACTACTATCTGGCGTCGCTCTTCTTCAACGCGTTCCCTCTGCCGCAGCGAGAAGCGGGCGCTCGCGAAACGCTTCGCTACATCGGCGATCTCGCGAGCGAGGGCTGGTCGGTGCTGATCTTCCCGGAGGGCAGACGCACGACGAGCGGCGAGATCAACGCGTTCCGGCCGGGCATCGGCATGATCGGCTCGAGGCTCGGGCTGCCAGTCGTGCCGGTGCGACTCGAGGGCCTCGAGCGCGTGCTCCATCAGAAGGCTCGCATGGCGACCCCTGGCCGCGCGCGGGTGACCTTCGGTGCGCCCTTGTCGCTTCACGGAGACGACTATGCGGCGCTTGCACGGCAAGTCGAGGAAGCCGTGCGCAGATTGGACAGCCTCAACGGCAATGTGGCACACTAAATGCTTTGGCGGCGCGGCTTGACCGCCCGCCGGTAGTGCTTGAAAGGAAGTGAGAAGGTTTGAGTAAGGACGATCTGATCGATATCCAGGGCACAGTTGTCGCCGTTCACAGCGGCGGGCTGTACCGGGTGCAGTCGGATGCCGGCCACGAGGTTCTCGCCCAGCTCAGCGGGCGGATGCGCCGGTTCCGTATCAAGGTCGTGCCGGGCGACCGGGTCACCGTTGGCGTGTCGCCATACGATCCCGTCCGCGGCATCATCACCTTCCGCGCACGTTAGCTTTGAGTTCCCAGACAACCGAAAACCGTCCCCCCCACTCCCGCCGCGGCCGGCCGCGCGCGGCCCGTGGTCGGCAGCCCCGGCAGCTGGCGGCGCCGCCGCCGGCCTCGTACTCCGAGCGCGAGCAGGCGCCCTACGATCCGGCGCCCGTGCCCTTCGCGTCGCTCGGCCTCAGTCCACTGCTGGCGCGTGGCATCGGCGAGCTTGGATTCAAGGAAACACGGCCGATCCAGAGCGCCGTCCTTCCGTACGCCCTGGCGGGCAATGACATCATCGCGTCCGCCGAGACCGGCACCGGCAAGACCGCCGCGTTCGTCATCCCCATCCTGCAGCGCCTGTTAGCTGCGTCGGATCACGCCGCAGTGCCAGCGGGCACGCGCGCGTTGATCCTGGCGCCGACGCGCGAGCTGGTCGCGCAGATCGAGGAAGCCATTCAGGGGGTGACGTACCACACGTCGCTCACGAGCGTGGCCGTCTACGGCGGCGTCGCCATGGAGCCGCAGGACCGCGCCTTGCGCGCGGGGGTCCACGTCGTCGTCGCGACGCCAGGCCGGCTGATGGATCACATGCGTTCGGCCACTCCGGACTTCTCGACACTCGAGGTTTTGGTGCTCGACGAAGCCGACCGCATGATGGACATGGGCTTCTGGCCGGACGTCCAGCGCATCGTGTCCGCGCTGCCGTCCGTGCGGCAGACGCTGCTCTTCTCGGCGACGCTTCCCGACGAAGTGTTGAAGCTGGCGTCAGAAATCATGAAGGCGCCGAAGTACATCGCCATCGGACGGACCGGCGGCCCGGCGCGCACGATCACGCACACCGCACAGAACGTCGACGCCCGCGAGAAGCCGAAATGGCTGGCCGAGTTCCTGAAAGGCGCTGAAGGTCCGACGCTGATTTTCGTGCGCACGAAGCACGGCGCCGATCGGCTGGCGCGCCAGCTGCACGCGCTGGGCGTGCGCGCCGCCGCCCTGCACGGCGACCGATCGCAGGATCAGCGGATGGCGGCGGTCGAAGGCTTCCGCAGCGGGCGCCATCGTGTGCTGGTCGCCACCGACATCGCCGCGCGCGGCCTCGACATCGACGGCATCACGCACGTCGTGAACTACGAAGTGCCGTCCTCGCCCGAGGCGTACGTGCATCGCGTCGGCAGGACCGGCCGGGACTTGACCGAAGGGACGGCGTTGACGCTCGTGGCCCCCGAAGAACTTCGTGCGTTTCGAGCCCTGGAGAAGTCGGTTGGCGTCCAACTTCAGTAGCGATCAGACCGACGTGCCGGCTCCGGAGACGCCCGCCGACGCGCCCGATACCGGGTCGTCCGAGACTTCTGCGGCGGTGATGAAGTTCCGCTCGTGCCGCTGGCGACGGCCACCCGAAGACGGACCCGAGTGCTGCATGCACCGCGACGTGCTGCCGATGGCCGGGACCTCCGGTTTCAAGCCGGAATCCTGGTGCCCCGACTGCACGCTGTTCAAGCTGCGGCGATCACCGAAGAAGCGCGAGCGCGAAGATCACTGGTAGCCGCGCCGTAGCACTGCAGCACAGCGGCACCGAAGCACCGCCTCAATCCCTTTCGATAAATTCTTTTGCCAGTTCGGCCCACGCGCCCTGCGGCGCGAGGGTGCGATAGGTTTGCCAGTGCGGCCGCGCCTCGGACGAGGCGCCAAGCTTCTCCAGCGTCACCGCCAGATAAAAGTGCCCGTCGGCGTGTGACGGGTCGATGGCCAGTGCCTCGCCGTACGCCTCGCAGGCCTCGGCAAATCGTCCGACGTCGTGGAGCACGTTGGCGCGGTTGTAGTGCGCCTCGAAGAAGTCCGGTGCGAGGCCGCTCGCCTGCTCGTAGAGCGCGAGGGCTTCGGGCAGATGTCCCTGCGCGTAATGGACGTTGCCCAGATTGATGAGCGCCGCGACCAGCAAGGGATCAGCGATCAGGGCACGCCGATAGAGGTCGGACGCTCGCTCGGCCATCCCTTCGTCGTCGGTATCGAGCGACGACGCTTCCGCGAAAAGGGCTTCCGCACGCGAGGCGTCACTGTCACCGAGTACGCGGCTGTCGGTCGGCCCCGCGCTGCGCTCGCGGGCCGGCAGTGTGATGATCCGCGCCGGCTGCGCGTCGAGCCGGAAGTCGAAGGCCAGCTGGCCGTGACGCTGGGCGACCAACTGCCGGACGACGGCGCGAAACGATCGTCCGTCGGCAAGCTCCGCGGCCGTCTGCCGGATGACTGCAAGGTCCGCGAAACTGTACGACCTCGGAGAGCCCTTGCGCTTCGCGGGCCGCACGAGGCTCCACTGTTCGAGATAGCGAAGGTGATCGTCGCGCAGCGCCGGATATCGCGCGAGCACGTCGCGCGCGCTCAGATCGTTCGGCTCGGACACCTCCCGCATGATAGCGCGCTTCGGATTACAATCCTCGCGGCATGCTGCTTGCGGGAGACGTTGGAGGCACGAAGACGCTGCTCGGATTGTTCAGGCGCGCTCCGCATCGGCCGGTGCCGGTGGCGGTGCAGTCGTTTCCGACGCTGGAGTACGACGGGATCGTCCCGATGATCAGGACATTCCTGCGCGCGCAGCCCGGCGGCGAGCCCCCGATCGACGCGGCATGCTTCGGTGTCGCGGGACCAGTGCTGCACGACACCGCGTGGATGACGAACGTGCCGTGGAAGGTCGACGGGCGCGCCGTCGCGCTCGAGTTCGGTCTCAGCTCCGTGCGGTTGCTGAACGATCTCGTGTCGATCGCCCACTCGGTCGCAGTACTGCAGCCAGAAGAGCTGCACATCCTGCAGCAGGGCGAGCCGAATCTCGCAGGTAACGCCGCGCTCCTGGCCGCGGGCACTGGCATGGGCCAATCGTTCCTGTTCAACGACGGACACAAGCTGGTCCCCGCCCCATCGGAAGGGGGGCATGCCGATTTCGCGGCGCGCACATCGCGCGAGTGGGAGTTCGTCGACTGGCTGACGCGGAAGTACGGTCGTGCCGAAGTCGAAATGGTCGTGTCGGGCATCGGCCTGACGAACCTCTATCACTTCACCCACGGCAATCGCCCGTGCGTTCCGTTGGACGCCGACCCGCCACCGGATTTGCCGAGGATCGCCTCCGAACACGCCCGCACCGACGCGTGCCGTTACTGTATCGAGACGATGGATCTCTTCGTCAGCGCGTATGGCGCCGAGGCGGGGAATCTCGCCGTGCGCACCGTCGCCACGCGTGGCGTCTACATCGGTGGCGGCATCGCGCCCAAGAACATCCCGCTCCTCGAGCGGCCGGCCTTCATCGCGTCCTTCGTCCAGAAGGGACCGATGCGGGAACTGCTCGAGCAGATTCCCATCAGGATCATCAAGAACCCGCAGGCTGGTCTCCTCGGCGCGGCGACCGTCGCCAATACGATGTAGCGGCGCAGAAAAAGATAGGAATCGAGAAATCGAGAACTCGAGAAGAAAACACCAGACGCCCTCGACGAGCTGCCAGAGGCACGCGCCCGGCGCGTGCCTCGCAAGGTCATCGATCGACACCCGGACGCGCAGATGCTCGAGGAAGTGACGGACCACGCCCGGGAACGGAACCGCTGACCGGCCGATCTTCGAAACGGCCGGTCTCCGCCATCAGTTTCTCGATGGCGTCCGGCTCGGCGGGCACGAACGCCGAGAGGTTTTCGTAGCCCGTCTCCGTCACGAGGATCATGTCTTCGAGACGCACGTAAGTGCGATCCTCGTCGATCGTCAACGCCGGCTCGATCGTGAACACCATCCCCGGCTTCAGCAGCTCGGTCGGCGGGTACACGTCGTGGACTTCCATGCCGACCATGTGTCCGAGCGTGTTCCTCGTGTTGTTGCGAAAGTCGCCGATGAACTCCTCGGCCACGCGTCGGTGTGTGTCGCTCGAGAAGCGGAAGCCGCTGAGAATCGCGTCCATCTTCGCCACCGCATCGCGGATGATGTCGCGGGGTGCCGCGTTGGGGCGGATCGACGTCATCAGCGCCTGATACAGGCGAAGATAGATCGTGTAGAGCTCGCGCTGTGCGGGTGAGAATGTGCCGCTGGCCGGGAACATCCGGGTGACATCGGCGGAGTAGTATTTGTAGTCGGGCGCGTAGTCGAACAGGACGAGGTCGCCTGGCTTCAATTCGCCGGCGCCGGCGTGGTAGTGCGGCCAGAATGCGTTCGTGCCTGTGGCTACGAGCGGAAAGTACGCGATACCCTGGGATCCGCCGCGGGCGAATACGTAGTCCGCCATCGCTGCCACTTCGTGCTCGCGCATGCCTGGATGCGCGTTGCGAATACCTTCCATCAGGCCGAGGCCCGACAAGCGCGTCGCCTCGCGCAGCACGGCGAGTTCCTTTGGGCTCTTGATCAGCCGCAGGGTGTCAAGGACCGGGTCGAGATCTTTCACATCGATGCCGGGCGTCCGGGCCTTCAGCCGCTCGACGAACTGCGTTTCGCGGGAGGGCCGGCCGTCCCAGGGATCCGCCGCCGTCGCCTCGGCGTGCGCCGATGCCGCGCCTGGCGTGCCCGCGCCGAGGCTCTCCGCACGGAACGGCGTATACACGGCGCGGCCGCCTTTGGCGGCGGCGTCGAACGCCGCGGCGAACTCGTCGCGCGGCCGTACGTTGGCGATGCCGGTCAGGCGTGCCGCCTCATCGCCTGGCACCAGCAGCGGGCCCTCCGAACGTTCGGCGCGTTCGTTTCGCGCCGGCAGGAAAAGCGTCGTCTGCTGGCTGCGGCCGTCGAGCAGGACAATCGCGCGCGGCACCTCGACGCCCGTGAGATAGAAGAACTGGTTGTTCTGGCGGAACGCGACGTAGGCAGGATATTCCGTCGCGCCCTGGAGCACGGCAATGCCATCGCCGATGGCTGTCAGCACCTTCGCACGGCGTGCGGCGAACTCTTCCGGCGGAAAGGCGTCCGTGAACAGCACATTCTGCCGTCCGCTCGCGGTCGCGCAGAGCGCCACCACCACCGCAATCGCCCCCAACCCTCGACCCTTCATGCTGCCTCCCCAAACCGGGGACTGTCCCCCCAATCCGCCAGGTGGGGGACTGTCCCCATCACATCCTCTTGACCCAACAGGCCACTAGACCCCAATCGGTTGTGTGGGGGACAGTCCCCCACCTGACGGTGCGATCCAGGACGCGAGGAAGTCGGCGGCGGTGGCGAAGCGATCCTCCGGCGACCGAATGAGCGCGCGTGTCAGTGTCTCGGCCCACACGACCGGCAGGTCGGGACGCACGGTCAGTGGATTCGCCGGCGGCCCCTCGAGCATCTGTCCCAGCAACAACGGCAACGTCGTGGCGTCGTACGGGCGGACGCCGGTCGCCATCTCGTAACCGACGACGCCGATGGTGTAGATGTCCGATCGCACGGTCGCAGTCTTCCCCGTCAGCAGCTCCGGCGCGACGTAGCGCAGCTCGCTGTCGTCAGTGGACTGCGCGCGCAGCGCCTGCTCGTCGAGCGTCGACAGCACGTCCTGAATCTGCGCGACGCCGGCGGTAGAAATCGCGACGTGCTCGCCGTCCGCGTCGCGAACGACGCGAATGATCCCGGGATGGAGGCCGCTGACGAGGCCGCCGCGCTTGTTCAGCGCCGCCGTTGCATCGGCGATCTGACGCAGGAACGCGTCGAGCAACGGGAGCGGCAGCGGGCCGCTTCGCAGCCGCTCCGCCAGGCTGCAGCCTTCGAGTAAATCGGTGACGACATACAGCAGGTCGCCGTCTTCGCCGAAGTCGCGTACGTGAATCAGGTTCGGATGCGGCACCTGCAGGGCGCGAGCCTCCTTCAGGAAACGCGAACGCACTGCGTCGCGATCGTCCGGCGTCAGCGTCCGGAACACACGAATCGCAACCGGAATGCCGAGCGCTCGATGCGTACCGGAATGGATCTCGCTGCCGAACCGGCCGTGTGCGATGACCGGGCCGAGCTCGTAGATCCCGAGCAGACTGGGATGCGGCATCGAGACCGCGACGGTGGGATGCTCATCGCTCTCGCCCAGGGCCTGGACGAAGGCGGCGATGCTGGGCCAGCGGTCGCGCGGATCCTTCGACAGCGCCCGCATCACGGCGGCCGCGGCACCGGCTGGCACGTCCGGGCGCCGCTCGCTCAACGACATCGGCTGCGCATTGAGATGCTGATCGACGAGCGCAAGAAAGCCGTCGCCCTGGATCGGACGAACGCCGGCGAGCAGCTCGTAGGCGATCACGCCAAGGCTGTATTGATCCGAGAACACGCTGGCGACGTCGCCGCTGAACTGCTCCGGAGACGCATAGGCCACCGTGCCGAGGAACTCGTGCGCCTCGGTCAGCGGCGTGTCGCCTGCCGCGACGTTCACGAGGCCGAAGTCGATCACTTTGTGCACCACCTCACCCGACTCGAACCGGTGGCAGACGATGTTCTGGGGCTTGAGATCGCGGTGGACCATCCCGTTCGTGTGCGCCATGTTCAGCGCGCTGCCGACTGCGCGCATGATGTGCTGGACGGTGGCGAGATCGAACTTGCCGCGGGCGCGAAGCTCCTCGGCGAGCGACGGCCCGTTCAAGTACTCCATCACCAGGTACGGCCGATCCGGGTCGTCAGCGTTGTAGTCGAGGATGGTGACGATGTTGGGATGACGGAGCTGCGCACAGGCACGGCTCTCGCGAAGGAAACGCGCTCGCCACACGGCCGGATCCGGACCGGACGGGCGGATGAGTTTTACGGCGACGTCGTCGCCAAGCAGCGTGCGGTGGGCGAGGTACACCTCGCCCATGCCGCCGCCAGCGAGCCGCCCGCGGATCTCGTACTTGCCATCGAGGAGCGTGCCAGTGGCCAGCACCGGTGGGATTGTACTTGGTCGGCGATAGAATCCGAGCGAATGCTGCGCCTCCGGCTCGCGACGAATTTCCTCTTCAATCTGCTCCTCGCCGTCTGGGTGTTTCACGATGCGCGGACGCGCCGCGCGCGCAAGCCGCTGTTCGCGTCGCTGCTCACGCTGCTCTGGGGGCCGCTCGGCATCGCATTCTGGGCGTCAGACCGACCGCTGGCTGCGGCGGAAGAACGGCGCGGCGGAACGGCGTGGACGATGGCGCGGACATTCGTGATGGCAGTCACCGCGCTCCTGCCTGCGGCGTTCGTGCTGGTGACGGACGTCATTCGCGATCGATCGGCGGTGCCAGGGAGCCTCGGTGCGACCCTCGGCGTGGTTCCCGGATCGCTCAGTATCGTGATCGGCGGATGGGCACTCGTTACCGGCCTTGCGATGTTGCTCGGCGCCGTCACGCGGCATCCACAGATCGTCGAACGCGGCACGTCCGCGGTGCCTGCGGCATCGCCGACGCTCGGTGCTGCATTGGCAATCGCGGGAGCCGCCGCGCTCGCACTCGCCCTCGTCGCATCGCAGCATTGAGCCGGATCCGACCTCTGCTACACGGCCGCCGGCAGCGCCTCGACCTCGAGGCGATCATGTTCGCGAGAATTGCGCCGGCACTCACAGTCGCGTGCGCCGGGCTGTTGTGGTTTGCGTGCAACAGCTGCCCGTTCGGGCTGGTGAACCGGATCGGGGCGTCGACGTTGCTCCGGACAATCGGGTGCTGCCGCGCGAACCCCGCCGGTCCCTAGGCGGGGGCGCTGATCCGCGCGTGGACGACCTGACCATCGCGGGTGACCAGTGTCTCGCGCGTGATCTCGTCGCTCGTATCGAGCGCCAGTGCCTTGTCTTTCATCAGATGCGAGACGAAGGTCGCCACGTTGCGCGCATACATCTGACTGGCGTGATACGGCACGGTCGACGGAAGGTCCGTCGGGCCGAAGATGGTGACGCCGTGCTCGGTGACGACCTCGTCGGCCTTCGTGAGTTCGCAGTTGCCACCACGCTCCGCGGCAAGGTCGACGATGACCGATCCAGGCGCCATGTTCGCGACCATATCGGCCGTCACCAGCACGGGCGATCGCTTGCCGGGTATGGCCGCCGTGGTGACCACCACGTCACTGGCGGCGACGACCTTCGCCATCATCTCGCGTTGGCGCCGGTAGAACGACTCGTCCTGCGCCTTCGCGTAGCCACCTTTGTCCTCGGCGTCGGCCGCCTCGAGCGGCAGTTCCACGAACTTGGCGCCCACGCTCTGGACCTGCTCCCTGGCGGCCGGCCGCACGTCGTACGCCTCGACCACCGCGCCGAGCCGGCGCGCCACGGTAATCGCCTGGAGGCCGGCGACACCGGCGCCGATGATGAACACGCGCGCGGGCTTGATCGTCCCGGCGGCCGTGGTCATCATCGGAAACATGCGCGGCAGCGTGTTGGCGGCGAGCAGCACCGCCTTATAGCCGGCGATGGTGGCCATCGACGACAGCGCGTCCATGCTCTGCGCCCGGGTAATGCGCGGCATCAGCTCCATCGAGAACGCGATGACGCCCTTCGCGGCCAGCCCTTGCGCAATGGTAGGCTCGTTCAACGGATCGAGAAACGCGATGAGCGTCTGACCGTGCCTCACGAGCGCCAGGTCGGCGCGGCCGGCATCGGTGCCCGGCGGCGAAATCCTGACCCGCAGCAGGAGGTCGGCGCGGGCGGCGACGTCGGCAGCGGTCGGCGCGATCTCTGCGCCCTGCTCGACGAAGGCAGCGTCCGTGAACCCGGCGGCCAGGCCGGCGCCGCGTTCGATGGTCACCGTCAGCCCCGCCTTCGTCAGGGACGGCACGACCGCGGGGACCACGGCCACGCGCCGTTCCCCTGGTAGCGTTTCGGCAATCACTCCTGCGATCATTCGCCGTCCCAGCCTCGTTGGTTGCCCAGGCGTTCCTGGCGCCGCGATATTCTTACACAGGCGCGCCCATCCACTTTACGCGCGGAGTACAAGACGGTACGCTAGAAGCCGTGGAGAGGTACTCAGACGGTGCGGATTCTGCTCAACGGGGAGTCCCGCGATCTCTCGAGCCCGATGACCGTCCAGGCGCTGCTCCAGTCGCTGGGCATCGACTCCAGGCGCGTCGCCGTGGAACACAACCTCGTCGTGGTGCGGCGGGCCCACTACGACACCGAGCTCGTGTCCGACGGCGACGAGGTCGAGATCGTCAACTTCGTCGGTGGCGGCTAACCCACCCAATGGACCCCCTTGTCATCGCCGGCCGTTCCTTCGAGTCGCGTCTGATCGTCGGGACTGGCAAATACCCGAGCAACGCGATCATGGCGCAGGCGCATCACGCCTCGGGCGCCGAGCTCGTCACGGTGGCGGTCCGCCGCGTCAACATTGGCGATCGCTCCCGCGAGTCGATGCTGGATTACATCGACACCGAGCGGTATCAGTTGCTGCCGAACACGGCCGGCTGCTACACGGCTGAAGAGGCGGTCCGTACTGCGCGGCTGGCACGCGAGGCCGGGATGTCCAACTGGGTCAAGCTCGAGGTCATCGGCGACGAGCGGACGCTGTTCCCGGACAACGAGGCGCTGCTCGACGCCACCCGCCAGCTGGTGAAGGAAGGCTTCGTCGTTCTGCCCTACACGACCGACGATCCCGTCGTGTGCCGCAAGCTCGAAGACGCAGGCGCAGCGGCCGTGATGCCGCTCGGCGCGCCGATCGGCTCGGGACTCGGGATCCAGAACGTGAACAACATGCGGATCATCCGCGAGTTCGCCAAGGTGCCCGTGATCGTAGACGCCGGCGTCGGCACCGCCTCCGACGCGTCTCTCGCGATGGAGCTGGGGGCGGATGCCGTGCTGATGAACACCGCAATTGCCGGCGCGAAGGATCCCGTGACGATGGCGCGGGCCATGCGCCTCAGCGTCGAGGCGGGCCGCCTCGCCTACCTGGCCGGCCGCATCCCACGCAAGATGTACGCGACGGCCAGTAGCCCCGTGGAAGGGCTCGTCGGCCGCTGACCCGATGCTCACCCGACCGGTCACGTCCGAGGCGCTCGCGCGCTTGCGCGACGAGCGCGATCTGGCGGACCGCCAGTACAACGAGGCGCTGACGGCGCTGGATCGCTCGCTGCAGCCGCCGTCGCCGCTCCCCACCGCGCCAGGCGCGTACGACGACCGGCAGCTCGCCACGCTGAACGAACGCTCGGAGATCGTCTCCGGCGTCACGCTGCCTCCGCCTCGCGGCATCCGATCGCGCCTGGCGCATTTCGTCTGGCGACTCGTCGCGCCGATCTTCGAGCGGCAGCAGGCATTCAATTCGACCGTCGTCGATCACCTCAATCGCAATGTCGCTGCCGAGCGGGACGCCGGCGCGGCCGCCAGCAGGTTGGTCGAGGCGCTGAATGGCCAGACGGCCGCGATTACGGCCTTCCAGGGCTACCTGATTCAGTACCTGCAACAGGTGACGCTATACGTCGACAGCAAGGATCGACTCGCAGCCGGAAGCCTGATGGCCGTCTACGATGCGGCGATCAATGCGCTGACGGACGACATGATGCGCCGCGCCGAGTCGATGAGCGCCAGAGAATTGCGTTTCGCCGGACACGTCACCACGGTGACCGCCGCGCAGGACGATCTCCGCGCCCGGCTCGCGACGCTGCAGCAGGCGACGCTGACGCTGAAGCGCGAAGTCGAGCGGCTGCTTGCCGGAGGAACCCCCGCGCCCGCGACCACGAGCGAGGCTGACACCAGCGCCGCGGCGCCAGTGATCGACAGCTATAAGTACGTGGGCTTCGAAGATCGATTCCGCGGCTCGCAGGAAGACATCCGCGCCAGACTCGAGCCCTATGTCGCGATGTTCCATGGCGCCGGCGACGTGCTCGACGTCGGCTGCGGCCGCGGCGAGCTCCTCGACCTGCTCCGGACGGACGGCATACTCGCACGCGGCCTGGACCTGAATCACGAGATGGTCGAGGTCTGCCGCGAGCGCGGCCTCGATGTGGCGGAGGGGGATCTCGTCCGGTATCTCAGCGGGCTGCCCGACGGCGCGCTTGGCGGTCTGATTGCGATCCAGGTCGTCGAACACCTCGAACCGGCGTACCTGATGCGCGCCCTCGACCTCGCCTACCACAAGCTGCGGCCCGGCTCGCGGATCGTCCTCGAGACCATCAATCCCGCCTGCTGGTTCGCGTTCTTCGCCAGTTACATTCGCGACCTGACCCACGTCCGTCCGATCCACCCCGAGACGTTGCAGTACCTGCTGACCGCGAGCGGCTTCGAGCGCGCGTCGATCGAATGGCGGTCGCCCTATCCGGTGACGGAAAAGCTGCAGCCCGTGGCGCCGGGAGCGGACGACGATGCTCCCGCGGTGAAGGATCTGAGGGATACCATCAATGCCAACGTCGAGCGCCTGAACGGCCTGCTGTTCACGAACATGGACTACGCGGCAGTGGCCACGCGGCCCTGAACGCGCGAGGGTGGCGACGTGCAACTCACCGTATCGATGGTCTCGGCGTTGTTCGTCGCGACCCTTCTCGGTCAGGGACCTGCGCGACCTGCAAAGCCGGCAGCCGCTGCGCCACCGGCCCCTGCGAAGGTCGAGCGACAGGTGCCGTTCAAAGCGGGCGAACAGCTCACCTACGACATCTCCTGGTCCGACTATCTGACGGCGGCAAGCGCCACGGTGAGTGTCCGGGAGAAACGCTCGTCCTTCGGCTCGGTCGCGTACTATCTCGTCGCCGAGGGGCAGCCTGTCGGTTTCGTCGCGGCGATCTACTCCGTCTATTACAAAGTCGATTCGCTGCTGGACGTGTATACGCTGCTGCCCCAGCGCGGATCGGTCTTCAGCCAGGAGGCCCGTCACCGCCGAATGCAGGTGACGCGTTTCGATCAGGTGCAGCGCAAAGCCACCTACGAGATGACCACGGCAACGGTCTACAAGCGGGAGTTGCGCCTTCCCTCTCCCGCGCACGATCCGCTCTCAGCGTTGTATGCGCTCAGAACGCTCGCCATGAAAGCCGGCGACACGACGACGCTTGCCGTGGTCAATGACGGCATGGTTCACACCGTCAAAGTCACGGTCGCCGGACGCGAGCCGGTGGATACGCCCCTCGGACGACAGAACGCCTGGAAGCTGACGCCGCAGGCGCTCGACTCGCGTGGAGAGCCGGCAAACGATCAGGTGACCATCTGGATCTCCGACGATGCACGGCGATTGCCGTTGCGCATCGACGCAAAGCTGGATGTCGGCGTCTTCAGACTCGTCCTGCGGGAAGCTCGTAACTGATGGAACGGGTCGACGTGCTCGTCATCGGGGGTGGCGTCACCGGCCTGGCCTCCGCCCGCGCCATCGCGCAACGTCGGCCCGAGCTGACGGTTTGTCTGCTCGAGCGGCACCGTCATCCGGGCATGGAGACGAGCACGCACAACAGCGGGGTGATTCACGCCGGGATCTACCATCCGCGGGGGACGCTGAAGGCAACGCTGTGCGTAGACGGTGCGGCCCGGCTCTACCAGTACTGTGCCGATCGTGACGTCCCGCACGCGCGCTGCGGCAAGTTCATCGTCAGCGTGACGCCCGAAGACGAGAAGGACCTGCTGGCGTTGTTCGAGCGCGGTAAGGAGAACGGCGTCGAGGGGCTCGAGATCGTCGATCGGGCGTTCGTCCGATCGCGGGAGCCGCAGGTGCGAGCGCGCGTCGCCATCTGGTCGCCGAATTCCGGAATCGTTGAGGCCGAGTCACTCGTTCGCGCGCTGGCCGCCGACTGCGATGCGCTCGGCGTCGCCCGTCTGAATCACACCGCGCTCGTCGGCGCCGGGGCGAACCCTGAAGGCGTCGTCGTCGATACCGGGCGCGAGCAAATCGGCGCCCGCCTCGTCGTGAACGCGGCCGGTCTCTACGCTGACGAGGTGTCGGCCGCGCTGGGCGGCGAGGCGTTCACGATATATCCAGCGCGCGGCGAGTATTGCGAGCTGGTGCCATCGAAGCGCGATCTGGTGCAGTGGCTCGTCTACCCGCTACCGCATCCGAAGGGACACAGCCTGGGCGTTCACTTGATGCGGACCACGCGGGGCGCGGTGCAAGTCGGTCCCACCGTCCGGTTCCAGGAGCGGAAGGACGATTACGAGGAGGACCGGGAACCAGTCGAGGCATTCTTCGAACCCACTCGCGAGCTGCTTCCGGACCTGCAGCCTGGAGACCTGCACCTGGGCGGCAGCGGCATACGGGCGAAGCTGCATGGCCCCGAAGGATCGTTCGCGGACTTCATGATCCGGCGAGACACTGCGAATCCGGCGCTCGTGCACGCGGCGGGAATCGACTCGCCGGGCCTGACATCCTGCCTCGCCGTCGGCGCGCGAGTCAGCGATCTCGTCTTCGAAGCTCTTCGTACGTAAACCCGTAGACCCGAGCCTTCGTACGTAGGCCCGAGCTTCAGCTCGGGCAGGCGCTTTCGCTCGTAGGCCCGAGCTTCAGCTCGGGCCCGAGAGATACCGCCGCAACGCGTCTTGCCAGGTGGGCATCTGAAATCCCGCGCTCGCGAGCTTCGCATTCGAGAGCGCGCAATACTGCGGGCGCGGCGCGCGCAGGGGAACGTCGCTCACCTTCACGGGTCGAAGGCGCGGCTCACAATCGAGCAAGCGTGAGACCTCCCGGCCGAGGTCGTGCCAGGTCGTGAGGCCGCTGTTCACGACGTGATAGACGCCAGGAGGGGCTCCCGACGTCACCAGCATCCACGTGGCGGCTGCCACGTCCTCGACATAGCTTGGCGTCACCGTCCGATCGACGAAGACCGGCGCTTCCTGTCCTGTCCGCAACGCGCTGACGATCTTGTCGACGCTGCTCTTCGCCGCGGGACCGCCGAAAAGGCTCTCCACTCGGAGCACGTAACTCCTCGGGGCTTCCCCCGCCAGCCACTCGCCCACCAGCTTCGACTGACCGTAGACGCTGCGGGGATTCGTTGGGTCGGACTCGACGTACGGCTGCTCGGCAAGACCGTCGAACACGAAATCGGTGCTGTAGTGGACGAAGGTGGCGTCCGACGCCGCAGCCGCACGTGCCAGCGACTGCACGGCGAACGCGTTGACCGCGAGCGCCGCGATCGGGTCGTCTTCAGCTCGATCGACGGCGTTGTAGGCCGAGCAGTTGATGACCACGTCCGGCTTCGCGGTGGTCACCAGCGACATCACCCGTCCATGATCCGTTAGATCTGCTTCGCGCCTCGTCAAGGCGACCACGTCAGCCTGCGACGTCAGCCTCCGCACCGTCGCTCCGCCAAGCTGGCCACCCGCTCCCGCTATCACCACTCTCATGGTTTACACCGCCTGAAACCGCCGCATGCGTTCGTCGTCGAACTCACCTTCCCAGCGCGCGACGACGACGGTGGCGAGACAGTTGCCCATGACGTTGACCGCGGTGCGGCCCATGTCGAGGAGCTGGTCGACGCCGAGCAGGATGGCCGCGCCCTCCAACGGCAGGTTGAACGTGGTCAGCGTCGCCGCAAGGATGACGAGCGAGGCGCGCGGAACGCCCGCGACGCCTTTGCTCGTCACCATGAGCGTGAGCATCATGACGAGCTGCTGGCCGATCGACAGGTGAACGCCGGCGAGCTGGGCGACGAAGATCGACGCGACCGACAGGTACAGTGTCGATCCGTCCAGATTGAAGCTGTAGCCGGTAGGCAGCACGAAGCTGGCGATCCGCTTCGGGACGCCGAAGCGCTCCATCACCTCGAGTGACTTCGGCAGCGCGGCCTCGCTGCTGGCAGTCGTGAACGCAATCAGGAACGGCTCGCGAATGGCGCGCACGAACGCCAGGAATGGCACTCGCGCGACGAGTGCGGCGCCGCCGATGACCAGGATCACGAAGATGACCAGCCCCAGGTACATCGTGAACACGAGCTTGCCGAGCGTCCACAGAATGCCGAGGCCCTTGCCACCCACCGTCGCCGCGAGCGCTGCCATCACGCCGAGGGGCGCGAACCGCATGACGTAGCCCGTGAAGCGAAACATCACCTGGGCCACCGCATCGAGGAAGGTCACGACCGGCGTTCCACGGGGTCCGATTGCCGCCAGCGCGACTCCGAAAAACGAGGAGAACACCACCACCTGGAGAATGTCGCCCTTCGCCATCGCGTCGACGACCGACGTCGGCACCATGTGCAGCAGGATGTCCCAGCCGGATTGCTGTTGACCGGCCATGGCTGCCACGCTGCTCGTGTCGGCGTGCGTCAACATGACGCCGGCGCCCGGCTGCAGCAGATTGACCAGCGCCAGACCGATCGCCAGCGCCACTGTCGTCGCGAGCTCGAACCAGAGGATGGCCTTGACGCCGATTCGTCCGACCGCCCGCAGATCGCCGGTACCGGCGATTCCCACGACCAGGGTCGAAAAGATCAGCGGCGCGATGATCATCTTGATCATGCGCAGGAACAGATCGGCAAGTGGACGGATGGCGACGCCGATCTCGGGCCAGACCGCGCCGAGCACGATGCCGGTGACGAGCCCGAGGAAAATCTGCGTGGTGAGCCCGGGAAAGCGGCCGGAGCCGGCCGGCGACGATTCGGCGGCCGGTCCGCTCATGATCTAGGCGGCAGGTACGGACAGCACGCGCCGAATCGTCTCGACGACGTGCGCCTGCTGAGCCTCGGACAGTTCGGGATAGATAGGCAGCGCCAGGGTCTCTCGTGCGGCGGCTTCCGCGTGTGGAAACGCACCCTCGCGGTACCCGAGGTCTGCGAAACACTCCTGAAGATGAAACGGCACCGGATAGTAGATGGCGGATCCGATTCCGGCGCCGGCGAGCTGCGCCTTCACGCGATCGCGCGACGGCACTCTGACGACGAACTGATTGTAGATGTGCAGGCCGTCCGGTGACTCGGCCGGCAGCGTCACGCGATCGAGCAGCCCGGCAGTCTCGAAGAGCGCGCGATAGCGCGCGGCATTCCGACGGCGCCCGGCCGTCCAGGCCTCGAGGTGCGGGGCCTTGACTCGCAGCACCGCCGCCTGGAGCGCATCCAGCCGGAAGTTGCCGCCGACCATCCGGTGAAAGTACTGCCGCTCGGCGCCGTGGTTGCGCAGCAGGCGCACTCGGTCGTCGAGCCCGTCGTCGGCGGCGGTGACGAGACCCGCGTCGCCGAACGCGCCGAGATTCTTGCTGGGGAAAAACGAAAAGCACGCAAGCGCGCCGATTGTGCCTGCCTGGCGTCCCCTGTAGGTGCTGCCGATCGCCTGCGCCGCATCTTCGACGATTGGAACGCCGGCACGAGCCGCCGTATCGATCAGCGGGCCCATGTCGGCACATTGCCCGAACAGGTGCACCGGCATGATCGCCTTCGTTCTGGGCGTCACCGCGGCGGCGACCGCCGTGACGTCGAGATTGAAGGTGGCGGGATCGATGTCCACCAGTACGGGCGTCGCGCCCAGTCGCACGATCGATCCCGCGGTCGCGAAGAACGAGTAGGTACTGGTAATGACCTCATCGCCGGGACCGATGTCGAGCGCCATCAGCGCGCAGAGCAGCGCATCCGTCCCCGACGAGACGCCGACGGCATGGCGAGCCCCCAGCATCGCGGCGAGCTCGCGCTCGAGGCTGTCGACTTCGACGCCGAGGATGAATCGCTGGGAATCACAGACGCGGGTGATGGCGGCCAGGACTTCATCCCTGAGCGGCCGCCACTGCGCCGACAGGTCCAGCAGTGGGACCTCGAGCGCGCCAGTCGCATCCGGGCGGCTGGGCACGTCTCTACCGCTTGCTGTAGACGCGGGGCTCACCCCACACCGCGAAGTCGTTGCTGGAATCGTGCGCGCCGTTCGGGCCGGGATCGGTGTTGAAGATCAGATTCACCTGCCGGCCTTCATAGGCGGACAGATCCAGCCGGGCCGTGAACCAGCGGCGATCACCGCGCTTCGGATTCACGTACTGCCGAAGAAGCTCCTCGTAGGTCTTGCCTTCGGAGATGCCGACGCGGAACTGCGCGCCGTCCCCCGGCATTTCCCACGAGTCGGGCCGAAGTCCGAAGTTCACCTCGAGCCACGCGTCGGGTGGCACCACGACCTTGTAGGTGATGCGTGCGAACGGCCTCGCCAGGATGCTGCGCTTTTCCTGGGCGTCAATGGCCGTACGCCCGACTTCGAAGGCGGCTTCCTTCGGTGTGCTGTTCGAGCGGTGCTCCGCCGCGGGGAACTGCTCGACCAGGTCGATCAGATTGGCGGGGCCACCCTTCCGGTTGTAGGCGTACCAGCCAATCGCGATAGCGACGAGCACTGCGACGGCAATCAGGACCTTGACGTTCGACTTCATGCGTAGGCTCGGCTCCCGACAGAGGGTGAGTTCAGGTCAGAGTCGGAAGATGCGATCGTCCGATCGCCCCTTCAAAGCATTCCGTGTGTCAACGACGAGCGGTGCGACGCGCAGCAGGCGGTCGTAATCGAACGCTCGGTGATCGGTCACGATTACGGCACAGTCGATGCCGTTGTCGAGCGCGGTCTGCTCCGGCGTCGCCCGCATTTCGAAGCCGTGCTCGTCCACTTCGGGCACGTGCGGATCGCTATAGCTGACGAGCGCGCCGCGCTGGGCCAGCAACCGCGCGACATCGATCGCCGGTGATTCGCGGTAATCGCTGACGTTGCCCTTGTATGCCATCCCATAAAGGTGCACACGCGAGCCCTTGATGGGCTTGGCGACGCTGTTGAGCGCCTCGCCGACGCGATCGACGACGTACCGCGGCATCGAGGCGTTGACGTGCCCCGCCAGCTCGATGAAGCGGCTCTCGAAACCGCTCTGACGCGCTTTCCAACTGAGATAGAACGGATCGATCGGGATGCAGTGCCCGCCCAGTCCGGGCCCGGGATAAAAGGCCATGAACCCGAACGGCTTGGTGCGGGCGGCGTCGATGACTTCCCAGACGTCGATGTTCATCTGCCGGCACATCAACGCCAGTTCGTTCACGAGGCCGATATTGACGGCGCGGAACGTGTTCTCCAGCAACTTCACCATCTCGGCGACGCTCGTCGACGAGACGCCGACGATCGTCGAGACGATCTGCCGATAGAGAATCGACGCGACCTCGGTCGAATCCTTGTTGATGCCGCCGACGACCTTCGGTGTATTCCCGGTGTGCCATTCGGGGTTTGCAGGGTCGACGCGCTCGGGTGAAAAGGCCAGGAAGAAGTCGCGGCCCGCGACCAGGCCGCCCCGCTCCAGCATTGGCCGCACGACCTCTTCCGTGGTTCCCGGATACGTCGTCGATTCCAGCACGACGAGCTGTCCGGCGCGCAGGTACTTGGCGACCTGTTCGACGGCGGCGACCACGTACGAAAGATCGGGATCCTTGGTTTTCCGCAGCGGCGTCGGCACGCAGATGCTGATGGCGTCCGCGTCGGCCAGCACGGAGAAGTCGGTGGTCGCGTCAAGGCGTCCGGCGTCGACCAGCGGTGCGAGCCGATCGCTCGGAACGTCAGGGATATAGGAAACACCGCGGCGGACGCTGTCGACTTTCGTGACGTCGAGATC
>CAWHFZ010000003.1:0-215000 GCA_963828745.1 Vicinamibacteria bacterium
GCAAGACCAGGTTCGTCCTCGACCACCAGCACCCGTCGTCCGGCCAGCCGTTTCAACTCCTCCGCCGTTGGCGCCGCCGCTTGCGCGCGCTGCGTACCTGGCGTAACCGGCAGTTCGACCACGAACGAGGCGCCGCGCCCGCTCGCGGACTCGATGCGAATCCGTCCACCGTGTTCCTGTACGATCGCGTAGGCGACCGTCAGCCCAAGTCCGGTCCCTTTGCCGACGTCCTTCGTGGTGAAGAACGGGTCGAAGATCTTGACTTGGACATCCGGCGCGACGCCAGGTCCGTCGTCGTTCAACTCGAGCGCCAGGGTTTCGTGCGACGGGTCGTGCCACGTGCGGACCACCATCGTGCCGCGGCCGTTGGCCGAGAGCATTGCCTGCTCGGCGTTGATCACGAGATTCAGCAGGACCTGTTGGAGCTGATGGGGATCGGCAAAGACCAGCGGCAGGCCCGACGCCAGCGCATCGATCACCGTGATGTTCGTGACCCGTTGCTCGTATGCGCGCAGCGACAGCGTTTCGCGCACCACCTGATTCAGGTCCACCATCGTGCGTGTGCTTTGCCGTTTCCGAGCGAAGGTCAGGAGCTGCCGGACGATCTTCGCCGCGCGTTCCGCCTCGTGAAGGATGATGTCGATTCCCCGGCGCGCCCCATCCTCGAGCGGCTTTTGCGCCAGCCGCTCCGACCAGGTGAGGATCGTCGCCAGTGGGTTGTTCAACTCGTGCGCGACGCCGGAAATCGTCTGGCCCAAGGCGGCCATCTTCTCTGCCTGCACGAGTTGCTGATAGAGGTCGCGTGACTGGTCGTCCAGCTTCTTGCGCTCGCTCACATCGCGCACCAGTGCCTCGAGCCGCAACGTGGCGCCGCCTTTCGCAGGCTCGCCGACGGTCTCGGCGTGCGCGGTCAGCTCGACCCAACAGAAGGTGTCGTCCGCACGCCGCAACCGCAGGAGGTACTCGGTGACCGCGCCGTCTGACGCCAGTCGGGCGCAGAACACCTCACGGCTCTGCGCATCGTCGAAGCGTCCAGGATCGAACGGACGAACGTCGCGTTCCGGGGTCTCCGGCGCGTAGCCGAGCATCAGCTTCAGATGTGGATTGACAGCGAGGGTTTCGCTGGAGGCCGGGCCGACGATGCCGACGTAGACGCCTTCGTGGACCGAGTCGAACAGCCGCGCGAGCGCGTCGGCGCGCGGAACAATGCCGGCGGTCAACCCCACGCGGGGAAGGTCTGACGCCACTACCGCGGATTATAAGAGCTTCGTCAACAACGAGCTCGGAACGACGCGCGACGAACTCTGAATGTCGACCGGTGAACGACCAGCTCTATTTGTCCCGCCGTTTTCCTCCGATATTTCCAGATGGCTGGCGGTACGTCTTGATTCGCCGACTGCCGCTGGCTAGGCTTCGTCCTACAGTTCCCCGGAGGAGTACATGCGGAAGGTGTGGTTCACGGCCGTCGGCGCGCTCGCCCTCGCCATCGTGTCGCTTGGTGGCGCGGCGGATGTCAGCGCCCAGAGCAAACGGCCGACGGTTGCGCTCCTGGATTTCGATTACGGCACGGTTCAACAGTGGTGGAGCGGCAATTGGGATATCGGCAAGGGCATTTCGGACATGCTGGTTGACGAACTGGTCAACGACGGCACGTACCGGATCATCGAGCGGAAACGTCTCGATGCCATCCTCGCCGAGCAGAACTTCTCGAACAGCGAGCGCGCCGATCCGAGCGCCGCGACCATGGCCAAGGTCGGGAAAGTGCTGGGCGTGAAGTATTTGATCGTCGGTTCGATCACGAAGTTCGGCACTGAGCAGAAGAAACAGGGCGTGGGCGGCGGTGGCTTCGGCTACGGCGGCTTCGGCATCGGCAAGGTGGGTCGTGAGAAGGGCAAGGCCAACGTGGCCATCACCGCGCGGATGATCGACGTGTCGACTGCAGAGATCATGGCCAGCGCCAAGGGCGAGGGCATGTCGTCGCGTAGCGGCCTCCTGCTCGGCGGCGGCGGTGGGAGCTGGGGCGGCGCTGGAATGGGCGAGATTGATATGAGCTCGTCCGACTACCGGGAGACCATCCTGGGCGAGGCGACCGAACTCGCCGTCAAGGATGTCGCCGCGAAGCTCGTGGCGGCCAAGAGCCGGCTCGAAGAGTAAGCAGGACGCAGCAATCCGACCTGAGCCCGGCGGTCGCCGGGCCCGTTCCACTCGGTCCCACCACCGGGGCACACACGGTCGTGCGGCACTTGCGCCGGCGCGTCAGTCGTGTGCCGAGCGCCGCTGCAATCAGAATGTAAGCGTTGGGACGGTTTAACTCTTGCAGGGCTGGCGCTGGAGGCAATGATGAGCTTCGATAAGCGGATCTTGGAACAGGATGAACAGCGTCGGGTCGCGACGGAAATCGCACTCAGGGCCGGAACGCTTCAAGTCTGCGAGTTTCATGGCATCGCCTTTGAGGGTTCCGGCGACCTGACGACGGCGTATCGTGTTGGCAACTCGCAGTTTAGCGCCAGCGAGCTTGGCGATACGTTCTCGTCACGCCGGGAAATGACCGACGCGATCAAATCGGCGGTGCTTGACCATCCGGCGGACGAATGCCCGGCATGCGAGAAGCACCGCGGCGAAGATTGACCGCTCCGTAGGAAGGGAACGCGGGCGCGCTGTCCCGTCTGGTATTGGTGGAAGTGGTAGACATCGGGCACACGACCGAACGAATCAGGGCTTGTCGCCGGTATTATCCCCATGTAATTCATGTTTTCAGTGTATTTACAGAACAATACTCTGCTTGAGTGATACCATGGCGAATGGACGTCGCCATGCTCGATCCTATCGATCTCGAAATCATCAGCCTTCTTCAGGAAAACGCCCGCCTTCCGCAGGCGGAAATCGCGCGCACAGTAGGTCTCGCACCATCCGCCGTTCTCGAGCGTCTGCGTAAGCTGGAAGCGAAAGGCGTGATCACCGGGTATGCCGCGCTGATCGATCCGCGAGCGCTCGACCAGCGCCTCCTTGCATTCATCGCGGTCCGGACGACGGATCGGCCGGGCGAAAGACGCGTCGCGAACGAGCTCGCGGCGGTCCCGGAGGTGCTGGAGGTCCATCACGTCGCCGGCGAAGACTGTCTGATGTTGAAGGTGCGCGCGCGCGATCCACAGCACCTGTCGCAAATCCTGCGGGATCGGTTGGGCGCGATCGCGGGCGTCCAACACACCCGTACGACGATCGTGCTCGAAACGATCAAGGAGTCGGTGCGCCTGCCAATTTCGATGGCAGCGAAGGTGGAGGAGGTGACGTCATGAATGCGCCCCCTCGTCTCGCCTACATGGCGCTGGTTGCGGTCTGCGTGATCTGGGGAACGACCTATCTGGGAATTCGCGTCGCGCTCGAGGCGGTGCCGCCCGCGTTGATGGGCGCGCTGCGCTGGCTGACGGCCGGCTCGTTGCTGCTGGCGTACGCCTGGCTTCGGGGACAGGCCCTGCCACATGTCGGCAGTTGGGCAAGCCTGGCGGTTCAAGGGCTGCTCATGATCGGGTTCGGCAACGGCTTCGTGAACTGGGCGGAGCAGTCGGTGCCGAGCGGGCTTGCCGCGGTCGTCATCGCGACGTCACCATTCTTCATGGCGGGAGTGGAAGCGCTCCGCGCCGACGGCGAGCGACTGTCGCGCCGCGGCCTCGTCGGCCTCGTCCTCGGATTTCTCGGCATCATCGTGCTCGTCTGGCCGGATCTGCACCTCAACGATGCCGGCGGTACGCAGTTCGTGCTTGGCCTGCTCGCCCTGCAGGGCGCTTGCCTGGCGTGGGCCGTTGGCTCGTCGGTACTCGAAGCGCCATCCGCACGGCGACTCCGTGATCGGAGCGACGGCGGTGCAGATGCTGTTCGGCGGACTCATCATGCTCGTGGCGGGAACGCTCATCGGGGAATGGGGGCGGGTGTCTTTGCACGGTCGCGGCGTGGCCGCACTGGCCTATCTCACCGTCGTCGGTTCGATTGGTGGCTTCGTCTCGTATATCTTCGCGTTGAAGTACCTGCCGGTCTCCACGGTGTCGATCTACGCGTACATCAATCCCTTGATCGCGGTGATTCTCGGCGCGATAGTGCTCGGCGAACCGTTCGGTTTCCGTACAGTCGTGTCGATGGCCATCGTGTTCGCCGGCGTCGCGCTCGTGAAGCAGCCGTCGATCAGGATTTCACGCGTGCGCGCAACGCGCGTGGCCGAACCGGCGTAATCCACAATCCACAATCCGCAATTGGTATGCTTTCCCCATGCGCCTTCCTCCCGTCGCCAATCTGCCGGTCAACGCGACAGGCTGGGGATTCTTCCTGTGCACCGAGAAATCGATGCGGATGGGTCGCGGTGGCGAGTACGTCGCGGCGATCCTCCAGGACGCGACAGGTGAGCTGGTCACCCGCGTCCTCGAGAACGTCGATCGTCTGAAGGACGAGTTCGAGGCGGGCGAGTTCGTCAAGGCGCAGGGACGCCTCGTCGCATTCAACGGCCGATCGCAGTTTCAAATCGACAGCATCCGGCGCGTCATGCTCGCCGCCGACTCGCAGGATCGCCGTGAGGGGTTTCGCGAGGATCTCCTCGTGCCGACGGCGCCGCGGCCGGTCGAGGAGATGTGGGCCGAGCTCCACGAGCTCGTCGCCGGCGTCGGCAATCCGCACCTTCGTTCGTTGCTCACTGCCATCGTCTCGGCAAACGCCGAAAAGCTGAAGGTCTGGCCGGCGGCTCGCACCGTGCACCACGCCTATCGCGGCGGCTTCCTCGAGCACGTTTTGAAGGTCGCTGAGATTGGACGCTCGCTCGCGGTCCAATACGGGGCCGACGCGGATCTCGTGATTGCCGGCGCGTTGCTGCACGACATCGGCAAGCTCCAGGAGCTCGACTACGACATCACCACGTTCTACACGCGCGACGGCAACCTGATCGGCCACATCACGCTGGGGGTGATGCATGTCGCGGATGCGATACGGCGCCTCCCCGACTTTCCCGAGGCGGTGCGGAGCGCGTTGATTCATCTGATCGCATCGCACCACGGCGAGCGCGATCACGGATCGCCGGTGGAACCGATGACGATCGAAGCGTATATCCTCGCCGCTGCCGACAACCTGGATGCCACGATCAATCAGGTGCGTCACGCACTCCGGCAGAACGACGGCAGCGACGAGTTCACGATCTATCAGCCGCGGCTCGGACGATCGCTGTGGAAAGGGCCGGCGACGTGATCGGATGCAGGGGAGCGCGCCTCGCGTTCGCGCTGCTCCTGCTGGCATCGTGCGCGGGTCGCGCCGCCGCCCAGGATGGGAGGCCGGCGGCGCCAGCCTCGAGCAGGCCGTCCGCGGGTACCATCGCCACCTTCCTCGGCGGCGCCGCACTCGGTCTCGGCATGCACGAGAGCGGTCACGTCGTAACCGCGCTCCTCTTCGATGCGGATCCCGGCATCAAAGGCGTCTCGTTCGGGCCCATTCCCTTTTTTGCCATCACGCACGACACCGTCTCGCCCGCTCGCGAGTACGCGATCTCGGCGGCCGGCTTCTGGATGCAGGCCGCGTCGAGCGAATGGATCCTGACGCGGCGGCCGCACCTTCGCGGCGAGACGGCGCCGCTCGCGAAGGGCGTCCTCGCATTCCACGTCGCGGCGTCGGCCGCCTACGCCTTTGCGGCTTTCGCGCGCGTCGGACCGGAGGAACGGGACACCTTGTCGATGGCCGCGTCGCTCCGATGCAAGGAACCGTGGGTCGGCGCGATGGTGCTTGCGCCCGCCGCCTTCGACGTGTGGCGGTACCGGAATCCGGAATCGAAATGGGCTCGGTGGGCGTCCCGAGCCGCGAAGATGGGCCTCGTGGTTGCCGTCGGCCGAGCGGCGAGGTGAATCCGTCGTGGAGGCGGGCGTCAGCCCCGCCTTCCGGCGGACCTGAAGGTCCGCCCTACATGTCGGGGGCAGTTCCCCGCTGACCCAGCGCAAATGTCATCGTCCCCTCGACGACGACCTTGCCATCGACCGTCGCTACGCCGCGCAGCTGTCCCATGCGGCTGCGCAGGCGCTTCACGACGGCTTCGATGATGACGGATTCACCTGGATAGACGGGCTGCCGGAAGCGCACCTTAGCGATACCCATGAAGTAGATCAGCTTCTCGCGATTCTCCGGCTTCGACAGAATGAGAATCGCGCCGACTTGCGCCACGGCCTCCGTCAGGATCGTCGGTGGCAGTACTGGCCGGCCGCCATCTGGCGGATGCGCCAGATACCGCTCGTTCAGCGACACGTTCTTGACGCCGACGATGCGCTTGTCCGGTTCGAACTCGGTGATGCGATCGACGAGCAGGAACGGGTAGCGATGCGGGAGAATCCGCTCGATGGCGGTGTAGTCGAGCGGTAATTGCAGCGGTTCCATCGTCTCGTCAGCAGTGGTAGTCACAGGTATCGATTCCGGACGTGCGACTCCAGCAGGGCCTTTCAGTATCCCAGCGTCACCCCGTCGGAACGTGGGTCGGACGCGCCAAGCCTGAGGCCGGTGGCTGGATCGATGTGAATCGCGTGCACGTCCCCCATATCCGACACGACCTCGACGCGATGGCCCAGCGCCGCCAAGGCAGTGACCACGTCGGCTGAAAACCCCTGTTTCTCGATCATCACGCTGTCGGGATACCACTGATGGTGGAACCGCGGCGCATCCACGCCTTCCTGCACGTCCATCCCGAACTCCACCACGTTCAAGAGTACCTGCAGCACGGTGGTGATGATCCGGCCGCCGCCGGGGCTGCCGAGGACCAGCACCGTGCGACCGTCTTTCGCGACGATCGTCGGCGTCATCGAGCTCAACATGCGCTTGCCCGGCGCAACGGCGTTCGCCTCGCCGCCGAGCAGACCGAACATGTTCGGCGATCCTGGTTTCGCGCTGAAGTCGTCCATTTCGTTGTTGAGCAGAAACCCGGCGCCAGCGACGACTTGTCCGCTGCCATACGCGCCGTTCAGCGTCGTCGTGGTCGAGACCGCGTTGCCGTCGGCGTCCACGACGGAGTAGTGCGTCGTTTCGGAATGCTCGTACTCGCGAGGCTGGCCCGCCTGGATCGACGAACTCGGCGTGGCTCGCGTTTCCGAGATGCTGTTCCGAAGTGAAGACGCGTAGGCCTTCGAGAGGAGCCCGGGCACCGGCACCGGAAAGAACTCGGGATCGCCGAGCCATTCCGATCGATCCGCATAGACGCGTCGCTCGGCCTCGACCATCAGGTGAATGGTCCTGGAGGCGTTCTGTCCGTAGCTCGCGAGCGGGAAGCCTTCGAGGATGTTCAGCAGCTCGATCAATGCGACGCCGCCGGAGCTCGGCGGCGGCATCGACACGATTTGATAGTCGCGAAACGTGCCCGTCACGGGTGCGCGTTCCTTCGGTGCGTAGCGTTCGAGATCGCTGCTCGCGATCAAGCCACCGCTGGTCTGCATCTCCCGGGCGATGAGCTCCGCAATCGGTCCGCGATAGAAGACGTCGGCGCCGCTCTTGGCGATGAGTGTCAGTGTCTTCGCAAGATCCGGCTGGACGAGACGTTCGCCCTCCGCGGGCGGAATGCCATCGCTCCCAAAGAATGCGGCTACCGTCGCCGGAAACTTCGACAGCTTGCCGGACGCCGCTTGAAACGATCGCGCCATTTCCAGGCTGACGATGAAACCGTCACGCGCGAGCGCGATCGCCGGCGCGATCACCTTCGACAGCGCCAGCCGTCCGTACTGCTTGTGTGCGTGCAGGAGGCCGGCAACCGAGCCTGGCACGCCCGCCGCGAGCGGACCCACGCGGCTTCGATCCGCAACCGCGTTGCCCTGCTCGTCCAGGAACATGTCGCGCGTGGCCTTGGCCGGCGCGACTTCGCGATAGTCGATGCTGGTGGCTTTGCCGTCGGCGAAGCGGATCACCATGAATCCGCCTCCTCCAAGGTTGCCCGCTTCAGGGTGCGTCACTGCCAATGCGAATCCGACAGCGACGGCTGCGTCCACGGCGTTGCCGCCGCTGCGCAGCACCTCGAGACCGGCCGCCGACGCATGCATTTCCGTCGACCCGACGATGCCATGGCGTGCGTGAACAGGCTCGCGCGACGCGCTTCTCGGCACCACCGGCGTGCTGACGAGGAGGGCGAACACGATGGCAGGCGCGCAAAGGCGCAGGCGTGACACGAGGGACCCCGGAGCGGCGCTCACATGAGAACGAAAGTTTACCAGTATAATCCGCTTGAGCCGCCTCCCGGCGGCCGGCCGTCCGAATGTCCCAGGCTCCTCCGAATACTCCGCCGCCCGCCGCTCCATCGGTGGGCGAGGCCGCTGAACTTCTCGTCACCCTGTTCGAGCTGGGACGCGAAGTCACGTCGGTCCTCGATCTCGACGAGCTTCTCGAGAAGATCCCGCAGCTGATTTCGCGACTGACGCCGTTCAAGGCCTTTGCCGTGTGGCTGCTCGACGAGAAGAGCGACGAGCTGCGAATCGCCTATGCAGTCGGCTATCCCGAGGACGTGAAGCGTCATTTCCGGCTGCGACTGGGGCAGGGGATCATTGGCACCGCCGTCGCGGAAGGCCGGTCCCTCTTGATCGACGACGTCCACAACGATCCTCGCTACATCGGCCAGCTCACCGGCGTCAGCTCGCAGCTGGCCGTGCCGCTGCGACGCAAGAAGCGCGTGATCGGCGCGCTGAATTTGTACGGCGAAACGGTGGGCCAGTTCACGGCGCGCGACGAAGCGATGCTGCGCCAGTTCGCGGCGCATGTCGCCGTCGCCATCGAGAACGCGCGTCTTTTCGAGCGCGAACGCGAGTACTCGGCCACACTCGAAACGCTGGCGGAAATCGGTCGTGAGGTCGCGTCCATCCTCGATCTCGATCAGCTCCTCGAGCGTGTAGCCACGCTCGTGCACAAGCTAATCGCCTATCGCACGTTCGGGATCTTCCTGCTCAACGAGCGAGCGCAGCTTCTCGACCTGAAGCTTGCCATCCGCTACGGCAATCGCGCCGGGTCGCCCCAGCTCAAGGTCGGCGAGGGCATCGTCGGCTACGCCGCCGATCACAAGACCGTCGTCAATGTTCCGGACGTCACCAAGGACACTCGCTATATTCCATGGGTCGAGGACTGCCGATCGGAGCTGGCGATTCCGCTGCTGATCAAGGATCGCTGCATCGGCGTACTGGATCTCGAGAGCCCCAACTACGACGCATTCAGCAAACATGACGTCGAGCTGTTGACGCTGCTGGCGAGCCAGGTCGCCGTGGCGATCGAGAACGCCCGCCTTTACGAAGCACTGCGATCGAACGAGGATCGTCTCGAGAGCGAGCTCGCCTTCGCGCAGCGCGTACAGATCGCACTGCTGCCGACCGGTCTCCCGAAGCGGATCAAGGGCGTGGACGTGGCTGCCCGATTCGTCCCGGCGCGAGAGCTGGGAGGCGACCTCCACGACTTTCTCTCGCCAGAGGCGAGCAGCCTCGTGGTCGCGGTCGGTGACGTGTCGGGGAAGGGAGTGCCGGCGGCACTCTACAGTGTGTTCGCCGGCGAGTTGGTCCGGTCGCGGACGTTCCGCCGCCGCTATCAGCCGGAGCGGTTCAGTCCCTCCGGCGTGCTGGCAGCGATGAACACCATCCTGTACGAGCGACAGCTCGAGTCGTATTTCTGCACGCTCTGTTACGCATTCTTCGACTTCAAGCGCCGCGTACTCACGTTGGCAAATTCAGGGTTACCGTATCCGCTGAAAAGTACCGCCGAGGGGTGTCTGCCGATCGAGCTGCCCGGCATCCCGCTCGGCACGTTTCCAGGCGTCGAATACGACCAGATCTCGGTGGAGATTGCGCCCGGCGACGCGTTCGTGTTCTGCACCGACGGTATCTCCGAGACCTTCAACGCTGCGGGAGAGGAGTTCGGCACCGAGCGCGTCGCTGAAACGGTGCAGGCGCGTCGCGGCGAGTCCGCCGAGCTGATTGCCGCATCAATCTTCGACGCCGTCGATGGGTTCCGCGGCGAGGCGCCACAGGGCGACGACATGACGGTCGTGGTTGTGAAGATCACGGCCTGACGTGCGAGCGGTGCGAAACGCAGGGCCGGCGTGCGCGGTGCGAGTAGCGGCGGCGGCCCTGTGCCTGTGGCTGTGCACAGGGTCGAGCGTCGCGCAGACCGATTCGGCGCTGGCCTCCACGTTCAGCAAGGCGTTCGCATCCCGCCTCGAGCTCATCGCGTCGAGCGCCGACGGCGTGATCGGCTACACGATCGTCGACATCACGAGCGGCGACCGCTTCGAGCGTCTGCCGGCGACGGCCTTCCCGACCGCGTCGACGATCAAGCTCGCCGTTCTGTACGAGCTGTTCAAGCAGGCCGATGAACGGCGGATCGACTTGAACGAGGCACGACCGCTCGACCGCTCGAAGGCGGTCCCCGGCGGTCTGCTGTACGAATTGACGACGCCATCACTGTCGCTGCGCGATCTTGCGGTGGCGATGATCCTGCAAAGCGATAATACGGCGGCGAACGTGCTGATCGATCGTCTCGGCATGGACGCGATCAACGCGCGCATCGCGTCGCTGGGGCTTCAGCACACGCGGCTGCGGCGCCGGATGATCGATCTCGACGCGGCGCGCCGCGGCGACGAGAACATCTCCACACCGGCCGATCTCGCCGCCCTGCTGATCGCGTTCCACGAGGGCCGCGGCTTGACCGCGGGGTCGAAGAAAGCCGCAATCGAGATCCTCGAGAAGCGCAAGCCGTCGCCGATCTCGGCAGGCGTACCGGACGACGTCGCGATCGCGAGCAAGGATGGCGAACTGGAGGGCGTCCGCGCGGATGCGGGAATTGTCTACGTGCCTGGGCGCCCGTACGTGTTCGTGGTGATGGGGACGTTCCTGCGGGAGACTGGCGAGATCCAGAAACCGCTTCAGGATCTGGCGCGCGCCACCTACGAGTACTTCAGCCGCCGCGCCACCATCTCCGCTTACGGCCGGAAATTGGGGTCGGGATAAATTTCAAAATTTGCTACCGGCTCCACAGCCGTCCGCTGGCAAAATCTGAAATTTATCCCGACCCCAATTAGACGAGAGGGCGCCGGTCTTATACGACCGACGCCCTCTCTTGCCCTCCGCAGCCATTGGCGAAGGAGGGTTATGAAAAGCGACTCCGCTGACGGGTTGTATCAGCCCCTGCCGCGGACTCGCAGATGATCCTCGCGAATGTGAAGGCCGATCGACCGGCCGCCGAACGTACCGAACTCCTCCACCCGTCCCGTCACTTCGACCCGCGCGCCGCGCGGCGGCACCCGGCCCGACTGCGAAACCACGGTCACCTCGCCGGTCGAGTCCTGGACCTTATAAACCTTCAACGGGACCAGCGGCACGCCCCACGAGCTGCTCACCACACCGTCGATGTGCACGTTCCGGTTGTAGTAGCGGCCGGGGTTGTACTGAATGTCGGCGATGCTCGGCGATCGCAACGCACATGCCGATACGCCAAGTGTCCCCAGCAGCATCGAAACGAGCGCCGTACGTTTGATAATCGTCATCGTCAACCTCACTGGCCGCGCCGGATCGTGAACGCCTGCAGTTGAAGAGACGGGATACGGCGGTGCCAGCGCCTGCCTGAGTTACGCATCCCGTTGATCCGGCGCGACCGACCGAGACAGTTACAAGGACCGTGCCGACTCGAAATTTGAAGAATTGTTAGGGATTTTAACGATGACCGCCGCGACACGGCGTCATCGAATCAGGACGGGAGGACACGTACGGACCGGAGGGGGTCAAGCAAGGCGGACAGCCAATCAATACGCGGCCAGATAGCGCTCGACTTCCCAGGGCGACACCTGGCGGATGTAATCGAACCACTCTTCGCGCTTGGCTTCGACGAAGTGATTGAAGATGTGATCGCCAAGCGTCTCGCGAATGAGATCGTCCTTCTCGAGTTCGTCCAGCGCTTCGCTCAGGTTCATCGGCAATTCGTCGATGCGCAGATGCCGTCGCTCGCGATGGCTCATCTTGTAGATGTTCTTGTTCACCGGCGGGCCCGGATCGATCTGCTTCTCAATCCCGTCCAGTCCCGACCGCAGGATGACCGCCAGTGCGAGATACGGATTGCACGACGGGTCGGGCATCCGTAGCTCGATCCGGGTGGCGTCGCCCCGTGCCGCCGGCACGCGCACCAGCGGACTGCGGTTCCGCTCCGACCATGCGATGTTCGTCGGCGCCTCGTAACCTGGAACCAGGCGCTTGTACGAGTTCACGAGCGGATTGGTAATCGCGCAGAACCCCTTCGCGTGGCGCAAAAGACCGCCGATGTAGTACAGGCACGTCGGACTCAGCTGCCAAGGCCCTTCCGGTTCGAAGAAGATGTTCTTCCCGCCGGAAAACAGCGATTGATGCGTGTGCATCCCCGAGCCGTTGATTCCGAACAACGGCTTGGGCATGAACGTCGCGTGCAGATCGTGCCGCATCGCCACGTTCTTCACGACGAAGCGGAAAGTGCTGATGTTGTCGGCCGTCGCCAGCACGTCGTCGTACCTGAAGTCGATTTCGTGCTGACCGGCCGCAACTTCATGGTGCGCGGCTTCGACGTGGAAGCCCATCGCCTCGAGCGCGAGCACGATTTCGCGTCGGACCTCCTCGCCCTGATCGACCGGCGTCAGATCGAAGTAGCTGCCCGTATCGTGGGTCTCGGTCGTCGGCACGCCATTCTTCCGCTGGAACAGGAAGAATTCGGCCTCCGGCCCGGCGTTCATGGCGAAGCCCCGCTCGGCGGCCAGCGCGATGACGCGCTTGAGCGTCGATCGCGGGCACCCCTCGAACGGCTCGCCATCCGGCCGGTAGATGTCGCAGATCATCCGCGCGACCTTCTCGCCTCCGGGGTTGCCCCAGGGGAACACCGTGAAGGTATTCAGGTCGGGACGGAGATACATGTCCGATTCCTCGATGCGGACGAAGCCTTCGATCGAGGAGCCGTCGAACATGATTTCGCCGTTCAGCGCGTCGCGGAACTGACGATCGGGGATCTCGACGTTCTTGATGGTCCCGAGGATGTCGGTGAACTGGAGACGCAGGAACTTCACCTTCTCCTGCTCGGCGCGTTCGAGGATGGCGACCTTCACAGAGTCCTGGGACGAGTTTTTCGGCGACATAGACGAGCGGGCTCCCAGTGGGGTCAACGCGTAGAAGCTCTTGCGCACGGGCTCTGCGCCTATCGCACGAAAAGCCGGCCGCTAGGCGCAAAATACGGCGAGTTTTGCCGGTTGACCGCGTGAAACGTGCAAAGTGTACTTCAAATAGCAGCCGCCCTTCGGCCGGACCGTATCGGCGCTGCTTTGGAGGCTGCGTGCTTCCCGTTTTCGCCGTTCGTCCGGCCAACGAGCAAAAAAGCTCGTCTGAACACAGTCAGGGAGGCAGTCTCATGCGGAAATTCTTCATCGTTGCGGCGGCGCTGGCAGCGGCAAGCGCGGGAGCGGCGGCGGCGACGCGGCAGCAGCCGGTCTCACCTCGGCATACGCAGGAGCGGTCCGAGGCGTTGCCGGGGGAGCCCGCCGATCTCGCGGCCGGCGCCGCGGGTGACGTGATGGAGCTGGTCGACGAGCAAGGACCGCTGACGCGCAAGCTGGCCATCATGCCGGGCCGTGGCGTCGAGCTCGGCGTCACGATTCGGGATCTGGACACCGAGCAACTGAAAACGGGCGGCGGTGCGCTGGTCGAGGACGTGCGCACCGGAAGCGCTGCCGAGAAAGGCGGAATTCAGAAGGGCGATGTCATCGTCGAGTTCGACGGCGAGCGGGTCCGCGGCCAGCGCCACCTGTCGCGCCTGGTCGGCGAAACCCCGGAAGGCCGGACCGTCAAGGCGGCCGTGATGCGCAGCGGCAAACGGGTGGACTTGACGGTGACGCCGGCGATCGCAGAGCGCGCGGCTCGATCCGACTTCGAGTTCTTCGTCCCCGGCCCCGATCACATGCCCGGGATGCCGCGAGAGGGCTGGCGCTTCTACTCGGACGAGCAGCGGATGCAGCCGTTCGAGCGCGGCGACGACATCTTCATGCCGGGTCGTGGACGCCTCGGGCTCGGGATCCAGTCGCTGACGCCCCAGCTCGCGGAATACTTCGGCACGAGGGACGGCGTGCTCGTGACCAGCGTCCGTCCCGACTCACCGGCGGCAAAGGCGGGCTTGAAGGCGGGCGACGTCATTACGACGGTGGACGGCAAAGAGGTCAAGGACTCGAGTGCCCTGACTGACGCCGTTCGAGAGGCCGACGACGGCGCGTCGCTCAACCTTGGCTACGTGCGTGAGAAGAAGGCGGGAACGGCCACGGCGACGCTCGAGAAGCCGGAGAAGCCCGTGGTGCGGCCGTCGGAACGGCCGATCTAAATTGCGGATTGTGATTGTGGATTGATTGCGGATTGGCAACCCGCAATCCGCAATATCGCGATCTCCCCTACGCTTCCGCGACCAGCGAGTGCCCGCCGGCGGCAGCGACGGGCGTCACGATTGTGGCGAGTTGGGCGGCGAAGATGGTGGCTAGAGCACGGACTTCGCCGCGCAGTTCGCGGCCATCCTTCACTTCTGCTGCCAGTACGCCCACACAGCCCTCGGATGTCACGATCGGCGCGACGAGGGCGCCAGGCGCTTCGCTCGTCGCGGGCACGGCGCGAAGTTCGCCCGTCCGCCACGCGGCGGCTGTGGCGTTGTCGGCCTCGGTCGAGAGGCTGCCCATCTTCATCAGCGTTGCTGCGGGATAGCCGTGCGTCAGCAGCGGGTAGAGTGTCTGTCCACTCTGATCGGCCACCCAGACGATCAGGCCGGGCGCTTTCAGGACGTCGGCGGCGCGCGTCAGGAGCGCCGTAAGATCCCCTGCATCCAGCACGCGTGCCAGGTCCGCGCAGATCCTGGCCGCCTTGGTCAGGTCGATGGGCGGCGGCGACGAGGAAGGCAAGGGTCCGCCGACGCTGATCGGCACCTGGGGAGGAGTGAATAATTCCGGGCTGCGTTCGATGGCTGGCCGTTCCACTTGCCGCTCGACAACGCGCGCCGAAGCCATCGAGGCCGGAATCTGGACGCTGGCGGCGGGCTGCGGAGACCCCGGCTGCGACGGTTCGATCTTCAGCTTGGGCCCGGAGTCGGTGAGCGCCTTCAGCGCGGAAATCACATCGACTTCCCTTTCGGGCATGGGCGCGAGCAGCAGCACCGCGATCATCAGGAAAGCCGCGGCGCCAGCCGCGGCGTACAACTGACGCCAGCGCAACGCGGATATCGCGCTGTCGTGCGCCGCCTGCTCGCTGACGCGAGCCGTCTCCACACGCTCTCCAAGATTCGTCCCGGCGGCGAGGCTCTCGTTGAAGATGACGTCGGACGCCATCAGCGCCTGCCCATCGGTAACGTAGTGGCGCGCGCGCTGATCGAGTTTCCGGAAGTCCTCGAACGCCGCCTTCGCGGCCTGCACGGCCGTCCGTGTGCCCTCGGCTCGCGCATCCGCCGCCATCGATGCCATGCCGCGATCGAGACGGGACAGGTGCTCGGCGGCGCGCTGCATCCAGAAATCGGTGCCTTGCCCCTGAGCGACATATCCCTGCTGCGCCGTGCGCAGCTGCATCAGGTCGGTCGCGACGGCGCGCGCCTGCGCGTCGTACATCGTCTTGGCCCCGCCTTCCTCGGCGAGCGCCCGCTCGGCGTTGAAGACTACGAAGCCGCCTGCTCCCAATGCGGCGAGTGCGCCGAGAAGCAGGGCGATGCGAACAACTCGGCTCGTCATGGGTGAGACCCTAATGGAGATCGGGGGCAGCCTCGGCAGCGAGGCTCCCGGGCGACTTCTGCAGCGCGTAGACGAGCCCGCCGGGAAGGCTCGCGATGACGGTGACACCGAAATACAGCAGAGCCAGCGACACCGCGAGCTCCGCCGGAATACCGATGCGGCCGAAGAGCAGGATGTAGAGGGCTTCGCGCACGCCGAGACCGTTGACGCTCACCGGCACCATGCCAGCCAGTGAAACCAGCGGCACGAAGACGGCGGCGGCGGTGAGAGGTATCGACAATGACAAGGCGCGCGCGGTCAAGAATACCACGCCGATGACGACGAACTGGAAGACGATCGACAAAAGAATCGACGAAATCAGTACGCCCATCGCGCGCGTGTACGGCATGGCCGCCTCGTACAGCGACGCCGCACGCGCGCGCATCCGCTTCAGCGGCGACCGCGCGATCAATCGATCGGCGATCCGGTACGCCTGCGGCGAGAAGAGCACGATGTTTGCCGCCGCGTAACCGGCCCCGAGCAGCCAGGTCAGCGCCACCAGCGAGACGCCGTAGAGGCGCACGGGCGGTGCGAGATAGGCGGCGACGAGCGCGATCAGCAACAGCGCACAGAGACCGGTATTCCGCTCCATGAACACCGACATCGTCGCCCGCGCCGGCGCGCCGGTTTCGCGAGCGAGCAGCAGTGCCTTCACCGCATCGCCGCCGATGATGGTGGGGAGGAACAGGTTGAAGAACATGCCGGTGAAATAAAAGCCGAGCAGGCGCAGGTATGGCGTCGACAGGCCCACCGGCCCCTGGAGAATCCGCCACTTCAGGGTCGAGATCGCCTGGCCGGCCATGTACAGCAGGACGCAGGCGCCGGCGATGCCGAACTGCGCCGTCTTCAGCGTCGAGGAGATCTCTCGTGCATCGATCCAATAGAAGACCAGCACGTAGAGCGCGATCGTGACGGTGGGCTTGAGCCAGCGGCCCAGACTCGAGCGGCCGGACCGGCGGATGAGCGACCCCACCTCCGCCGCTGGGGGCGTCTCGTCCGGTGAGGACATAGGGCGACTATAGCATTGCGGATTTCGGATTGCGGATTGCGGATTGGGATGGCGGATTGCGCATTTGGATGGCGGCGGCCGCGACGCGATCCGACCTGATCGGACCCGATCCGACCCAATCGGACCCGATCGGGGTTCGCTAGAACGTCGGCAGGTAAGGCGACAGGTACTGGGCGATGATCGTGAACCGGTTGGTGAAGATCAGCACGCCGATTGCGCAGAGCAGCACCCCCGACGTCACTTCGATGGCGTGATAGTGCTTCCGGATCCGCGCGAATGCCGAGAAGAACTGGTTGATCGCAATCGAGGTCAGCAGGAACGGGACGCCAAGCCCCAACGAGTAGATCGCCAGCAGCCGGATGCCCTGCCCGACGGTTTCCTGCGTGCCGGCGATCGCCAGAATACCGGCGAGGATGGGGCCGATGCACGGCGTCCAGCCGAACGCGAACGCGAGACCGACAAGAAACGCGCCACCGACGCCGCGAGGTTTCCGCTCCACCTGCACGCGCTTTTCGCTATACAGCTTGTCGATTCGGAGCAGCCCCATCGTGTGCAGGCCGAACACGAAGACCACGGCTCCCGCGATTTTCCCGAGCAGCCGCAGACGGCTGCTGTCCTGCAGGAACTGACCGATGGCGCTGGCGGCGGCGCCCAGCGACACGAACACGACCGAAAATCCCAGTACGAAGAAGAGCGACGCGATTACGACGCGGCGGCGCGACTCGGCGATCGCCGCCGCTCCGGCGCCGCCGGTGCCTTGCATATCGTCCAGCGTGACGCCGGAAATGTACGAAAGGTATCCAGGGATCAGCGGCAGGACGCACGGGGACACGAATGACAACAGCCCCGCGAAAAACGCAGTGAAGAACGTCGGAGTCGCGTGCTCGAACATGGACGGCCTAACGGTCGTTCTTCGGCGCGCCCTGGACCGGCGTCAGCGGGATGATGTTGAGCTGCGGAAGCGCCGCTGAGAGTCCATCCCACTTCTGCTCGTTCACTTCCTGGAACAGGAAGTCCCACTTCCAGCGTTCCGAGGGGTTCGATGCCTGCAGCCAGTGTTTCGCCGTGACCGGCCGCGCGAAGTTGACCGCACCGAGGTTCGCGTAGTCGGGGTTCGACGCGAGCTGCGACGCGATGGCCTCTCGCACCTGCGTTGCCGACTGGAACGCCAGCGGCGACCCGAGGGCGGTCCCGACCCGCAGGAAGATCTCGCGATCGTCCAAGGCATCGCCGGGGGGCGCAAATACCCGTGCCGCCGTCTGGACGCGGCCCTGGTCGTTCGTGTACGTGCCGTCTTTTTCGACCCACGCCGAGCCGGGCAGCACGATGTCGGCCGCGCGCGCAAGGTCGGTCATCAGGACGCCCTGGTAGATCAGCAGCGATACCTTCCCCGACTGCCGTGCGGCCACGGCCCACGAGACATCGCCGATCGACCCCTCCGGGCCCGGGTCGAAGACATAGAGCGCGCTCACCTGGCCGGCCTCGACGGCCTGGCGGAGCGCGGCCAGATCGGGGACTCCGTCGCCGACCGGCAGCCCCAGATCGCGCGCGCCGTTGACGTTCGGCGCATCGACGGTCGGAACCTTGAACTTCGTGCCCGCCGGCTGCTTCTTCTCCGTCGCCTTCCAGCTGACGGCGATCGCGCCCGCGAGCCGCTCGATCAGGAAGATCTCCTCGTTCGATGCGTGCGCCGACATCAGGAACGTCAGTCCCGACGGCCCCGCCGCGGCGGCGCGCTCCGCCAGCGCCTTCAGCGCGCCATCCCAGGTGGTGGATTGATGATGACCGTCATCCTCGCGGACGAGCGGGGCGGTCAAACGCGAGTCACCCTCGATCCAGTGATAGTCGAAGCGGCCAATGTCGCACATCCAGTAGCCGTTGACTGCCGGCTCGTATCGCGGCGTGAATCGCACGAGACGCGCACCTTTGGCCCATTCCGGCTTGGCCTTGATCCAGGCGGTCGTGTTGCAGCCCTTCGAGCACAGCGTGCAGATCGTGTCCACCGCATCCGGGTTGTCCCAGGGGCGCGACTTGAACCGGTAATCCCTGGTCGTGATCGCCCCGACCGGGCAGACGTCCATCAGGTTGCCTGAGATCAGCGAGTGGACTCCCTGTTCGTTGAAGGTGGCAATCTGGCTGTCGCCGCCCCGCGCGACGATGCTGATCTGCGCGTCGGTGTCCACTTCGCGCATGAACCGCACACAGCGCGTGCACAGAATGCAGCGATTCCGGTTCAGCATCAGCGTCGGGCCGAAGTCCACGTCGGCCTTCACCCCGTCGCCGTCGAACGTCCGGCGCGGGAACTCCATCCGGCTCTCGTTGGGTCCGAAGGAGTAGGAAAAGTCCTGCAGCGGACACTCGCCCCCCTTGTCGCAGACCGGGCAATCGAGCGGATGGTTGATCAACAGGAATTCGAAGACACCGGCGCGCGCCGCGACGACGTCCGGCGCGTCGGTGACGACGACCATGCCATCCATCGCGACCGTCGAGCAGGCGGTCTGAAGCTTCGCCATTTTCTCGATTTTGACGATGCAGACGCGGCAGGACCCGTCGATGCTGATCCCGGGGTGGTAGCAATAGTAGGGGACCGAGACACCGCGCTCGATGGCGGCCTGGAGGATGGTCTTCCCCTTCTCGACGGTAACCGACTGCCCGTCGATGGTCAGCGTGACAGTGTCCATATCTCAGAAATCATACCCGTATCAGCTCGACTTTCACGCGCGGCCGGAACGGACCGTGGGAAAGCCGCTGGAAAGAGGTCGATTGAGCAATCTGGCTGACCTTGACAGGCGTCCGCACGAGTCCTACATTGCTGTCACCCCACCTTTCCACTGGCGTCGCGGGGTCGGGTTGCGAGGCGAAAGCACGCTACCATCGCAGAGGTTCCCACCTTCTGCAGGTGGTTCGCATCGCAGCTCGATTGAGGACGCCGGGTGAGACGGAGGCTGCCATGCAGGCTACTCCCGTGCGCGCCCGCCTCGGTTCGGCGCTCGAATGGTTCGTGGCTGCGCTCTTCCTCATCGCCACGATTGCCGTGGCGCTGCTGATCGCGCGTGAGCTCCGCGTTTCGCCGCCGGTCGCGCAGGCAGCGCCCGAAAGCGATGCCGTGTTGCCTGTCGCCGTACCGGCCCGCGCGATTTCGGTTCCGGTCCTGCTGCTCCTCGATGGCAAGGAAGTGCGCGTTGGCGACCCGGTGGACGCCGTCGCGCGAACCCTGGGCAGGGGAGCCGAGGTCGGCCGGCAGCAAGTCGACCGCGGCGCGCTCGGCGATCGACTCACCCGGTTCTACGAGCACCGTGGCACGCGATTCGTGCTCGTCTTCGAGCCGTTCGAACGAAACGGCACGATGCGGGTGGCTGGGATTTATTTGCAGTAGGCGATGAAAGGACGAGGGACGTCCCTCGTCCTTCGTCCTTCGTCCCTCGTCCTTAATTCTTCACCACCCTCACGGGCGTAATCCGATCCCGATTCACCTCGACTCTTCGCAGCCGCTTCTTGAGCGGCAGCGTCTTCGTGACCTGCGTCTGATCCACAGTCACGACCACGTCGTCGGCTGAACCATCCGCGTAGATCAACGACACAGTCACCGGGAACTCGAACGTGTGCGCGGCGGACTGTTCGAGGTGGACGGCGACGGAGGATCCGTCGGCGGCGGTGGTGTGCGATGCGGAAAGCGTGGGCAGATCCTGGCCCATGATCCAACCATCGAAGAATGTCTCGAGCGAGCGGCCCGATTCCTGCTCGAACGCCTTCCTCAGGTCTGCCGTGCCTGCCTTCTCGAAATGCCGATCGGCGTAGAAACGCCGCAACGATCGGAAGAACACGTCGTCGCCCAGCATGCGCCGCAACATGTGCAGTACCGAGGCGCCCTTGTTGTAGACGAGCGCGCGGAAGATCCGTCCATCACCCTTGACGTGGCCGAGCCGGTACCCCAGGTAAATCGGGCCCTGGTCCGACATCTCCATGCTCCACTGCGCGAGCTCGCGGAGCAGCGCATTGAATAATGCCGGCCCCCGCTGATGTTCCGCATAGAGCGTGGCGAAGTACTGGGCGATGCCTTCGCTGAGCCACTGCTCGTGATAGTTCTTCCAGCCGACGGCTTGTCCCCACCACTGATGGGCGAGCTCGTGCGCGACGAAGAAATCGGGGAAGTCGTCGAACGCGGCTGGATCGTCGCGCCATACGAACGGCGTCGTCGGCAACGGCTGGTTGAGGATGACCAGGTAGGCGGGGGCGTGCCCGCCCGGAATGTTCGCCTCCACGACCGCGAGCGTCAGGCTTCGATACGGCACCTCACGCATGACGGAGGCATAGAAGTCGATGATCTCCGCGGCCTTCGCGAGCGAATCGCGCGCCCGGCTGCGCTGCCGCGCGGTGCTGAGCAGATGAAGATCGATCGCGCGATCCCCCTGACTTCCTTGTACGCTCGCGCCGGGCGGCGGTGGGTCCATCGTCGTGAAGCGCGACGTCACGCACGCGAGGTACCGCACTGGCTGCGGCGCCGAGAACACGTGCAGTTTCCGCGGCTCGCCATCCGGAGTGGCAGGCCGCAGCATGACAGGCGATCCCTGTGCCTGCTCGCCGCTGCACGCCGCGGTGAAGGCTGGTGGCACGATGTAACGGATCGTCGCCGTCGAGTAGTCGGTCACTTGAGACTGGGCGTACCAGTAGCTGCGGTTGCTGTAGATCTGGCTCGGCTCGGGCTCCATCACCGAGAGCACGCCCGCGTACTCCTGGCCGCCGACGGTGAGGTTCTCGCGGTCGACTCCCTGCGGCGGCAGACGTCCCGAATAGGTCACGGTCAGCGTCAGCACCGAATCGCGCACCGCGGGCTGTGGCAGGTTGACCACGATGCTGTTCTGCCCGCGGACGCGGACCGCCAGCAGCCGCCCGTATTCCTCGCTGACCACTGACCGCACGACGAGCGGCTCTGCCAGCCTCAGTGTCAGCGCCGTCAACGCAAACGACCGAATCGTCATCCGAAGACGCGTCTGCCCGTCGATCCACAGGCGTTCCGGCGCGAACGTCGTGTCGACCTGCAGGTCCTGCACGTCGTACTCCGTCGAGTCGTCCTCGTCGAACGCGTTACCCTGTGCGGCGGCGCGTGCCTTCGAGGCATAGACCGAGAGGTTTCGCCGCTTCGACCGATCGAAAACGGTAATGTCTTCAGGGTCGTTGCCGGACAGCGTGTAGGTCAGCGTGCCGAAGCGGCGGGTATCGACCTCGGCGAGGAAGTCGCCGATGCCCGGTACGAGCGACCACGAGTCGCGGCTGAGGTCCGCCAGATCGAGGCCGAACGATTTCGGCAACTGCTCGACGAAGAAGGCGTTGGCACGGGCGAATGTTTTGGCATCGGCGGTGGCTGGCGTCAGCGCCGTCGGCGGGAGCCGGTTGGCGGTGTCACTGGGACTGAGCCGGACGAACGCAGTGGAGAAGGCGCTGCGGAGCTCCTCGTGCCCGGCAAACAGCTTGATCTGACGCCGTTCTGTCTCCGGCGTTGGCCTGAAGATCATTTCGCCGCGCCCCACGAGCACGGCGGCGCTGATTCGACCGCCGGTTTCGGCAACGAACACGAATCCGTCGGGCAGACGCAGCTCGAGGTCTTCGGATCGGACCACCAGATCGTGCGCTTTGAACTGGCGCTCAGAACTCAACGAGAGGCGGTAAAGCCCTTCGACGACGCTGAGAGCAGTGGCGCCGGTGATTTCCCATCCCGAGTCGCGTGGCGCGAGGTCGATGCGCCAGGTTGCGAGGCGGCCCTGCGATCCGGCTACGATGAGCGCCTCGACCACCAGCGCCACGCCCGCGCCGTTCTTCGCCGGGACGCGGTCGCGCTCGCGAAGCTCCGCCCGGGTCGTGCCTTTCACGAACCATCGATCGAGAAAGGCTCGGACCTCCGGAGCATCCGGGTTGAGCGTGCCGAGCGACAGGAAGTCCCGCGCGGATCCAGCAGCCACGGCCGCCTGGACGCGTGCAAGCAGGGCACTGGTCTCGGCAGGCGTTTGAGGGTTCTCTGACGTCGCCGTGCGCGCCGGCGCTCGCGCCACGACTATCACCAGAAGGAGGATCGTCAGCCAGATGAACCGGACACGAATGGCGGCAGGTACATGCATCAAAACGCCGTTCGCGAGTTTACAACTCCGGGATCACCAGAGCACGGGCGAGGCGCGCAGCCATCAGGATCCGGTGACGGCCGCGCGGTGGCTACATGCCGCCGGTCGAAAGTGGCCTGAGAGACGGCGGCACCCGGAACGCCACGAAATCTGCCGAGGCCGCCAGCGGCGGCGTCGCGCGAATTCCGGCGGGCAGCGTCGACGCCGTCGCGGTCGGCGACACAACTACAGTGGCGCCGTCGCGGAGGGCAGTAGCCAGGCGATCCATCACACCATCGCCGGGTTGGAGAAGCCAGCCGTGGCTGCCGGTGCAGAACATCAGATCGGGACTCTGCTCGCCGTAGAACGCGACCAGGTCGTCGCGCCGCAACGCCGGCTTCAGCTCGCTGCAGAGCGCTTCGCGATCGACGTCGACCTCGTACCAGTTGTGCGACGACACGCTCCTGACCAGGGTCGTCATCGGCAGCAGCCAGAAGGCGATCACGCGAATCACGAGTTGCCCGCGCGAGCTCCGGATGTGAAACCACGCCAGACGATCGAGCCCGAGCGTCAGACCAACCCCGCAGAGGATCGTCACGCCGGGTACCAGCGGAATCTGGTAGTAGTCGTGGTGATAGTTCCCCGGCGTCACGATGATCAAATACGCGATGCTGCCAATGACGAGCGCGATCTCCATGAGGCGGCGCTCCCGCCACGCGGTCATCATTCCAAGAACCGCCGCGCCGATCCCGATCGGTCCGAACAGATCCTTGAAGAGGCGTCTCGTCACCTTGACCCAGTACCCGTGGTCGAACAGAACGGCCGCGTCGAACAGCTTGTCGGTCAGCCCGAACGAGAGGCCCGTCGATTGCCCGAGGCTCGATGCCCAGGAAAGCCAGAGCGCCGCAGAGATCGCACCGCACCCGACGATGGCGTATGGCTCCAACCGGCGTACTGCGCGGAGGCCGTCGCGCTCGACATACAGCGCGACAACGCCCGCCGCGACGATCAGGAACGTCGGCTTGACAGCGCCGATGAGCGCCATGGAGATGCACGCCGTCAGCAGCCAACACGCGCCGCCGCCTCCGACTCGCCGATCGGTGGCGCTCAGCACCGCGAACGACAGGCAGAGGAGAAGGGCCTCGTTCAGGAATGCGCGCTCGATGAACAGCACGAGCGGCAGCCCAAAAGCATAGACGAAGGCGGTGGCCAGCGCCGGGACGTCGCCATAGCGGCGCCGGGTCAGTCCGAACAGCAGCAGCACCGATCCGACGAACCACAGCGCGCTGAGGAGCCGTCCAGTTTGTGGGTCGAAACCGGCCGCCTTCGCGATCAGCGCCACGAGCCACGCCTGAAGCTCGAAGCCGGTGGCGACATAACCGACGGGCAGCGCGCCGCGATGGTCGATCTGCGGATAGAGCGGGTTCAGCCGGGACTCGGCGAAGTTTCGCGCGATCATCGCCGTGTCGGCCTGGCGCCAGCTGTGATGATCGAACAACGGGGCGCCTGTGGTTGCGGCCCGTCCGATGAAGCCGAAGGTAACGATGGCGAGGAGACCGAGGTTTCGCTGAACCGACGTCATGCGCCGACCGGCGGGAGGGGCACCGGACGGCGCACCGCCAGCACAGTGAGATCGTCGGCGATCTTCGTGCCCGCTGCGTGCGCCTCGACCGCGCGCAGCACCGACGTGCCCAGCGTGTTCAGGTCCTGCCACCAGTGCTGATTGATCACCAGCTCCAGCCCCGCATCGTCGAAGGCGACACCGGAGGCGTTCTCGGCCTCGGTGACGCCATCGCTGAAGAGGACCAGCACGTCTCCGGCCTCGAGCGTCATCGAGCCTTCCTGATAGCGCGCCTGATCGAACATCCCGAGCGCGATTCCACCCTCGGTCAGCCGCTCGACGCGGCCGGAGGCGCGGCGCAGCATCGGCGGATTCTGGCCGGCGTTGACGAAATCGAGGCGGCCGGTCTCCGGCTCGTAGAGGCCGACGACCATCGTGACGAAGCGCGACGAGGGCGCGTGACGGCTGACCTGCAGGTTCAGGCGCTCTGCCAAGTCAGCCGGCCGCAGCTGCTCATCCACCAGCACGCGCAGCATCGCGACCACCAGAGCCATCAGCAGCGCGGCCGGGCTCCCTTTTCCCGCGACGTCGCCCAGCGCGAGGACGATCCGCCCATCGGGACGCAGAATCACGTCGTAGAGATCGCCACCCACGGTGTTCGCCGGGCGTGTCATGCCGAACGCTTCAATCCCTGTGGCCGCGTAGAGCTCGCGCGGCAGCATCGCCTGCTGGATCTCGCGTGCAACTTCGAGGTCCTTCTTCAGGGTCAATCGATCGGCCACTTCGAGCAGGATCAGCAAGTTGAGGACCAGGAAGCCGCCGGCCAGCCACATCGTGCCGTCCTGCCACCCGAAGCCGGGGATCGGCAGCGACATGACTGCCGGGATTACCGGCACGCGAATGATCACGAACCCTGCGAAGAGCTTGAAGAGCCCAATGAACGCCATGAACAGCGCGATGCCATAGATAGCGCGTCGCGCCGGCGACAGCCGCAGCGTGAAGGCGAGGAACGCACGGCGCGCATATTCGGCGGCACGCACGTGCCACGGCAGGTTCGAGAGCTCGTCGGCTTTGATCGCCTTGGCGAAGAAGTGCCAGGCTTCGGGCGTTTCACGCGTGAAGAGACGCTGGAAGTCGTCGGCGCGCAGATCGCGGGTGTAGGTTTCGAAGAAGTCCCACACTCGGGCGACGGGAGGCGGCGCCTCGACTTTCTGCTTCTGCATATCGATCTGGCGGACCTGAAGGTCCGCCCTACAACCGATGGCTCAGATTTTCGCGCGAACCCCGGAGTCCGCCCGACAACCGATGGCTCAGATCGTTCAAATGTAGGGCGGACCTTCAGGTCCGCCGCAAAGCATCATCAAACGATCCCCAGCTCTCGTCCGACCTTTCCGAAGACGTCGAGCGCAAACTGCAGCTCGTCTGTCGTATGCGTCGCCGTGACGATCGTTCGTACCCGTGCGGCGTCTCGCGCGACGGTCGGGAACGCGATGCCCTGCGCGAAGACGCCCTCGTCGAACAGGCGGTCGGAGAGCTTCATGGCCAGCGCACCGTCGCCGACGATGACCGGAGTGATCGGGCTCTCGCTGATGCCGGTGTTGAAGCCCATCGCCGCCAGTCCCGCTTTAAAGAAGCGCGTGTTGTCCCAGAGGCGATCGATGATTTGCGGCTCGTCGAGCAGCAGCTCGATCGCGGCCATGCACGTGGCGACGACCGATGGCGGATGCGACGTCGAGAAGAGGAACGGCCGCGCGCGATGATGGAGGAAGTCGATCAGCGACTGGCTTCCGGCGACATATCCGCCGAGCGCTCCAATCGCCTTGGACAGTGTGCCGACCTGGATATCGACGCGTCCATGCATTCCGAAATGATCCACCGTGCCGCGGCCGTTGCGGCCGAACACGCCGCTGGCATGCGCGTCGTCCACCATCATGATCGCGCCGTATTCCTCGGCGAGATCGCAGAGCGCCGGCAGTGGTCCGAGATCGCCGTCCATGCTGAACACGCCGTCCGTGATCAGGAGCTTGCGCTGGCCCGGCATCAAGTCGCGCAGGATGTCGCGCGCCGCGTCGGCGTCCTTGTGCGGAAACACCTTGATGGCGGCGCGACTCAGGCGGCAGCCGTCGATGATGCTGGCGTGATTGAGCGCGTCCGAGATGATGACGTCCTCTTTCGAGAGGATGGCGGACACAGTTCCCGCATTCGCGGTGAACCCGCTCTGAAAGACAACAACGGCTTCGGTCTGCTTGAACTCGGCAAGGCGCCGCTCGAGCTCGATGTGCATCGCCATCGTGCCGGCGATCGTCCGCACGGATCCGGTGCCGACGCCGAATCGCTCGATCGCCTCGATCGCCTTTGCCCGGAGACGGGGATGCGTCGTCAAACCGAGATAGTTGTTGGACGACAGGTTGACCGCGGTCTTCCCGTCGACAACCGTCTTCGCCCGTTGCTCGTCTTCGATTACCCGGAGATGACGATACACGCCCTGACTCTTGAGGGCGTCGATTTCGGCAGCGAGATAGGCAAGGGGGTCGGCGCGCTTGGTGGTCACCATGGCTATCACTCTACTGCGGACTGTGGGGCCGGCGACCGTCCCGGCTGACGCCCCGCCCTACGGATTCTGGTCCGTGCATACGGCTAGTTACGTGTAAGGCGGACCTTCAGGTCCCGCCTCCACGTACCGTGCGCAGACAATTTGTGGAGGCGGGGCTTCAACCCCGCCGCACCAGCGACGTGTAGGTCGGCTCGCCGATACCTGTTCAGCTCCGCAGGAACTCGCCGGCGAAACCCTCGATGTCCTTGAATATTGTCGTCAGCTGCTCGGGGGAGGCCAGGAACACGACCCTGAAGAACCCGTCCTCGGGGCGCGTTCCGAAGCCGGACCCGTAAACGCACAGAATGCCAGTCGCGCGGAGGAGCCCGACGATGAACTGCTCGTCGGTGACGCCTGGTGGCAGATCCACCTTGGGCATGGCGTAAAAGGCCGCGGTCGGATGCACGCACGAGAAGCCGGGGATCCCGTTGAAGGCCCGAGTCGTCACTTCGGCCCGCGCGCGCAGTGCTGAGCGGAACGCGTCCTGGTGCGAGCGATCGCCGAGGAGCGCCGGCGCAATGGCGTACTGCGTCGGCCCGTTGCTGCAGAGGCGACCGTCGGCCAGCTTTTTCATCGCGGCGAGGAGATCGTCGAGCCGCGGACTGCCGCCGACCGCAAGCCATCCCGTGCGCCAACCGGGCGCCAGGTACGCCTTCGAGAGACTCGAAAACGCCACGATCGGACCGTCGGGATCGAGGCTGGCAAGCGGAGGGACCGGTCCGTCGTAGGCGACGTCTCCATAGACCTCGTCGGCGAGGACGACCAGACCGTGGCGTTCCGCCAGATCCAGCACGGCGCGGCGCACCGGCGTCGGATACACGGCGCCGGTGGGGTTGTTGGGATCGATCAACACGATCGCGCGTGTCGACGACGTGATCAGGCTCTCGAGGTGATCGAGGTCCGGCATCCAGCCGCGCGAGGAGTCGGTGCGATAGAACGCTGCCTCGGCGCCGATCTTCGCGAGCACCGCTGTGTAGAGCGGGTAAGTCGGCATCGGTACGAGCACGCGGTCGCCCGCGTTGGCGAGCGCGGTCAGCGCCAGCTCGATGCCTTCGGACGTGCCGGCAGTAATCAGGACCCGGTCGGCTGTCACCGGGAACCCGCGCGCACTCCATTCGGCGGCGACTGCTTCTCGCGCCGGCGCGATTCCCGGCGACGGCACATAGCCGTTGGCCCCATCGCGAGTGGCCTTGACCACCGCTTCGACGAGATGCGCCGGCGTGTCGAACCCGAACGGAATCGGGTCCCCGATGTTGAGGTAGCGAACCTTACGCCCCGTCGCCTCGACTGTCCGGGCCTCCGCCACGATGTTCCGAATCGCGTAGGTGAAGTTGTTGACGCGCTGGGCGACGGGAATAGATGTGGAGATGGGGCTCGCCATGCCGCCAATCTTACCGCCGGTTGGCGGGCACAGACCCACGGCCGTTGGGGATCGGGCCTGCCCCAGACCGCCCATCGATTCAATAACTTGGGGTGTCGAGATAATGGCCACCATTTGTTGAGGATAGAAGCGCGTGGCAAGTGGCTCCCGTTGGATCGGGTAAGAGTTACATCGCTCGCGGCTGCTCATGTAGATCTTACTGAGGCGTGGAAGCCCTGCAGGCCGAGTACAAAGGAAATACTCGGAAAAACCGAGAATACGATCTTGTAACCGGCTGGCAGGAACCTTGATCAAAGGGAGTGCGAGATGAGCGGAAAGTCCTGGAATGTGGGTTCGGGCGCGATATGCGCGATGTTCCTGGGGGCGACGGTGCTGATGGCGACGCCAGCCCCTCAGCAACAGGCGGCGACTGCGGCTGTGGCGGAACAGGCGCCAACAGGTCAGCCGACGTTCCGGGGCGGCGTGGATCTCGTCACGATCCGCGCCATCGTGCGTGACAGCAAGGGACGTCCGGTCACCACGCTCTCCGCGAAAGATTTTGAACTGACCGACAACGGCAAGCCGGTGGCTATTCAGGCCGCGGAGCAGGACAGCGGGCCCGTCGGGCTTGCGCTTCTCTTCGACATCAGCGGCAGCATGGACATCGACGAGCGCTTCTCCCGCGCGCGTGAGACCAGCTATTTCCTTCTCTCTGGTCTCCGGACAGGCGAGGACGAAGCCGCCATCTTCGCGTTCGACTCGGGCCTGCACGTGGTGCAGCCGTTCACGACCGAGCTCGACAAACTCCGCGGTTCTCTCTCGAGCTTCAGCCCCTGGGGTATGACCTCGATCCACGACGCGATCGCATCCGCGTCGCGATCGATGGACGCCCGGGCGACGAAGCGGCGAGCGCTGGTGGTGCTGACCGATGGCTTCGACACCGCAAGCAAGCTGGATGCGGCCGAAGTCTCGCGAATCGCGTCAGCTATCGACCTGCCCGTCTACCTGGTCGCTGTGGTGCCGTCGATTGACGACCCACGCCAGGGCGAAGGCGGGAACCGGGCGCTAGCCGGGGATCTCGCGGACCTGGCGCGCTGGACTGGCGGCGAGCTCTTCGTCGCCACCTCGACGCCGGAAGCGAGCACGATCGCGCGGCAGGTCGTGAGCGAACTGCGTCAGCAGTACCTGATCGCGTTTCCGCCGGGACAAAAAGCCGGATGGCACTCGATCGAACTGCGCGTGCGCCGCAAGGGGTACACCGTGCAAACCCGCGGCGGGTATGTCGCCGGCAACCCGGCGAGCTAGAGGTAACAGTCAGTCATCGGTCTCATGAGGAGGATGTCAGCCATGCGTAAGGTGTTGCTCGTCGTTCCGCTCGCCATGCTCGCCGCCGGGTCCACCGCCTGTGCGACCAAGAAGTTCGTGCGTGGCGAAGTCGGTCAGGTGAACACGAAGGTGGAGGGCCTCTCCACGCAGCTCGAAGAGACGCAGGAGCGGACCAAGAAGAACGAAGGCAAGATCGGCGAAGTCGACGAGAAGGCGACTGCGGCCGGTCAGTCCGCGCAGGCCGCGCAGTCGGCCGCCGACGCGGCGAAGAGCGATGCCGCCAAGGCCGACGCTCACGCCGCAGCGGTCGAGACCGCCAACAGGAAGTTGATCTACGAGGTCGTCCTGAACGAGGACGAGGGCAACTTCAAGTTCGGCAAGACCATGCTGCCCGACGAGGCGAAGGCGAAGATCGACGAGATGGTCGCGGGCCTCAAAGCCGATCCGAAGAACGTCTTCATCGAGATCGAGGGCCACACGGACAACGTCGGTTCGAAGACCTACAACGAGCAGCTCGGTCTCGAGCGCGCGGAAGCCGTGAAGCGCTATCTCTACGAAGCGCACCAGGTGCCGCTGCACAAGATCAACGTGATCAGCTACGGCGAGGACAAGCCGGTGGCGCCGAACAACAAGCGCGACGGTCGCGCCCAGAATCGCCGCGTCGTCATCAAGGTTCTCGCGTAGGCGAAGCGAAACTACTCGGGCAAAGAGCCGAACTCCTCGCGGGGCTCGGCTCTTTTGCTGTACGGCGCAGTTGCTCAGGTTGCCGGGGTTACCCGGGTTGCCCGGGTTGGAGCACGTAACCCGAGGAACCTCACGAACCCGAGAAACCCGGGCAACCCGGGAAACCCGAGTAACTGCGATGCTCGACGATCAGAACCCGAAGTTGATCCCTACCTCGATCCGTCGCGCCGGACCAGCCGACGTGGCAGTACCGAAGAAGTCCGACCGCTGATTGCCGACGAAGTTGACGAAGTTCGTCCGGTTCAGCAGGTTGAAGGCCTGCGCGTAGAACTCCATCCGATAGCGCTGGGTGTTGCCGTCCATTGCCATCATCATCGGACCTCCACCGCCTCCAGGACCGCCAGGGCCCCCTCGACCTCCGCCCCCGCCACCACCCCCGGCGCGAATGACGCGAGGGCCGTCGGACGTCGACTGCGGCCCGAAGTTGAAGGTCTTGCTGAGACGCAGGTTGACGTTCCACTGCGCCGCACCGCGCGCGATGTTCCGCGTCACCCCGAGCGGGCGATCGCTGATCAGCGTGTCGCCGTTCACGTCGAAGCCGGTGATGAGGTTGTACGGCGCCGCCGAGCTGCCCTGCGTGAAGATCGCCATGCGCGAGTTCTTGGGGAGGCCGAAGTTCACCATCGCAAAGAACCGGTGCCGGACGTCCCGCATCGACGGACCCCATTCCGCATCGAGGTCGTAGTTGTCGGCCGGCAGCGTGAACGGGTTGTCCGTGAAGTTCTTCACGTGGCCGAACTGATAGTTGCCGCCCATGAAGAATCGCTTCTGCGGAATCGCGTAGTTCACGTTCAGCATCAGCCGATCGACCGTCGCTGTGCCGGTCGATCGCAGCTCCGTCACGTTGCCCAGGGTGTCGTCCGGGCGTACGCCGTCGATCGGCGCGTTGATATTCACTGAACGGAACTGATCGCGGCCCCGCTGCATCATGTAGGTGACCTGCACGCGCAGCGTTTCGATGAACGTCCGTTCGATACCGAGCGAGGCCTGGTGGACGTACGGCATCCGCAATCGCGCGGCTTCGACAATGCGGCTGGGCGGTAACGGATCGGCAATCTGGCCACCGGTCGGATCGGGATAGCCAGGAAAGCGGATCACGGTCTCCTGCTGCGTGACGCCGTTCACGCGCAACACCTGCTCGTAGTAGTTCGACTCGTACCAGTCGTAGAAGACGCCGTAGCCGCCGCGCACGGTGAACTTCCCGGGCGTCCAGGTCGCGCCGAGCCGCGGCATCAGGTTGTTCTTGTCATCGAGGTGCGACTGCATTTCCTGGCGCAGGCCGAGACTCATCGACAGTTTCTTCGAAAGCGTCCACGTGTCCTGGACGAACCAGCCGAATTCGAAGAAGGTGTATTGGAGGGCGGCGCTGCCGGTGCGCTGCGTGAACGTCGTCGGCAGTCCGATCTCGTACTGCTGCAGCCCGCCGAACGTGAACGTTCCGTTGAAGTTCGTCAGATCGCTGCTGTTGTACCAATACTGCTGCGCGAGGAGGCCGGCCCGGAACGCGTGCTTCTTGCCGACGCTCCAGTCGATGTTGTCCGCGACCTCGAACGTCTTGCTGCGGCGATTGCCGTTCTGTCCGGCGCCGCCGCTCGAGAAGTTGTCCAGCACGATCACCGCCGGCGCCGAAGAGAACGACGACGTGGTCGTGGTGCCCGACTCGTAGCGCACCCGCAGCTCGTGCGCGACCTTCGGCGCGATCAACCCGTTCAGGCCGATACGCAGCGCGTTGCTCGTTGTCTGGCGCGAGTAGGCGCGTTCGGGCAGATCGAAGTCGCCGACACCGAGATTGTCGCGGTCGTCGTTGTTCCGCTGGAACTCGACCAGCATCTGCTGGTTCTTGCTGAGAGAGTGATCGACGCGGACTGATCCGAACATCCGCTGCTCGGGATTGCGAACGGTGCCCTCGATTCGGCCGTCAGGCGTCAGGGCGTTGATCGTCTCCGAATCGTAGGAGTCGTTGCCGTCGACGCTGATCGCCATCGAGGTCTTGCCCTTCACGATCGGCCCGTCGGCGTTGAAGCCAAAGCGGCGATGCTGTTCGGCGCCGAGTGTCGGCGCGAACGCGTTGCGCGCGTTCAGCGACTCGTCGCGGAAACCGAAATTCGTCATCCCTTTCCAGCCGTCCATGCCGGGCTTGGTGATGATGTCGATGCCGAAGCCGCCGCCTTCGTGGTACTCGGCATCGAAGGAATTCATGCGAAAACGGATCTGGCGGATCTGCGACTTTGGCGGCAGGCGTCCGCCGGCGAAGCCGTTCACGCGGAAAGTGGCGCCAGGGCCGGCCATCTGCTCGAGCACCTGCTGCAATTCGTCGGGATCGTCGGGCAACTCGGCGATCTCCTGTTCGCTCAATTGCGTCACGAAGCCGTTGCCGCGAGTATCGCTGTCCTGCGTGGTCACGACGACCTGCTCGTTCAGACCTGCCAGCGGCAGCTTGAGCGTGACCTGGTTCGATCCTTTCTTGACCTTCAGCGGTGCGTCGTACGACGCAAACGCTTCGGCATCCGCCTTCAATTGATAGGTGCCTGCCGTCAGCCCTTCGAACGTTGCCTGCCCGCGCTCGTTCACCGTTCGCGTGACGGGCGTGCCGGCGGGATCGACCAGCGTGACCGACGCGGTAATCAGCACCGCCCCGGTCTGATCGAGCACGGTCACGGTGACCTGCGCCTGGTCGGCGGGCGCCGTATCCGCGATTGCTGTGGCCGCGGACGCCAGCATCAGGCACAGGGCTCCCAGCACTCGGAAGCCCCGCCTCCACAATCGCACCTGTCGCACCAGCCGCACCCCACGCACCTCTCGCACTCCGTTACGATCCCTTCTTCTCGAAGTCCGCCGCCTTGAGCGGCGAATTCAACTTGTATTTCTCGATCGTGAATTCTTCGCTCACGTTGCCATTCACGCTCTGGGAGATCAGGTGGGGCAGGAGCACGCCGTCCACCTTCTTGTACTCGCTGAAGTGCACTTCGAATGTCACCTGCTGCGGCGGCTCCTTCCGCATCTTCTCGATCTCTTCCGGCGTCGGCCGCTCGCCCTGGCGGCGCATGATCATCCGCGGCAGCACGCCTTCGTAGGTGAGCATCAGCGGCTGGTGCGATTGCTGATCGATGAACAGCTTCATCGGCGACGCCCCTTCCGGCTTGAACTCGAGGACGTCCGCCTTGCCATCCGGCGCTTCGGCGACTCCCGCATACGTCACCGGCGCGTCGGTCTTGAGGAACCAGATCAGTGAGTAGCGCGCACGCTCCCCCTTCATGCGGCGCTCCTGGAACTGCTTGAAGCGCGCACGCTCCTCCTCCGTCGGTTCGCGGCCCGGTCCGCCAGGCCCCCCCGGTCCGGCAGCACCGGCGCCTGGTCCGCCCGGCCCGCGCATGAAGATTGCGCCGCCGCCGCGGTTCGTTCCGTCGTCCCAAACCTCGGATCCGTTGACGGCAGACACCCGGGTCACACTGGGCCCGCCTTGTCCGAAGCTCATTTCCTCGGTGCGCTTGAACTTGTCGGGAAGCAGGATGTCGAGCGTCACGTCGCTCGAGAGCTCGCGCTCGCCCATAATCCGGCGCGTCGATCCGGTGACGGTGGCCGACTGCACCTTCGCGAGCGCATCGCCGCCGCCCAGCGCCGTGCGCGCCGCATTCAGTACTTCCTCGGCTTTGGCATCAGCTTGTGGCGCGGCGGCGCGGACCGGAGCGATCGCGGTGAGCGGCACCAGAAGCAACAAGGCAAGCGACTTGGCATGAGTCATAGCGATCCATTAGACGGCCCACGGGCGCTCTCAATCGTTAACCGTGGGCAAAGAGATTGTTAACTTTGTAAAAGCAAGAATTTGCCGAATTTGGCGGAAATCCCGGGTGTTACACTTTTCCTCGTGCGTCTGCCGCTCCGCCGTCCGACGGGTATCGCCTGGCTCATGACCGCGGCCTTGATTCTCGTGCCGGTGCTCGCGGTCCTTCAATATCGCTGGATCGGGCAACTGAGCGACGCCGAACGCGAACGTCACGAACGCCAGCTCCGGCATTCGACCTCCGCACTGACCGACGACCTCGACATCGAGCTGATCCGCGCGTTTATCGGACTGCGCGTAGACGGTCCCGCCGTCCAAAGCGGCAATTGGACCGAATATGCGGACCGCGTAGCCGGGTGGCACGCCGCAACGGCAGCGCCGGAGATCGTGCGCGACGTCCTGCTGATCGACAACGGCCCCTCGGGCATCAGGCTTCGCGAATGGTCTGTCGATCAGAAGCAGTTCGTGGCGGCGGCATGGACCAACGATCTCGTGCCGTATCGAGAACGCGCCGGAAACGATCTCGCGCATTGGAATGACAGGCCTGCCGAGGACGTGCCGCGGCCGGTGGATCCGTTGAGCGATGACGGGTCCGCGCTGGTGGTGCCGATCGCGCCTGTCCCGATTCAAGGCGGCGGCCGCTTGACGCAGTTCGAGCCGATCTTTGGCTACACCGTCATCCGACTCGACCTGCGGTTCATCGCCGAGGAATTCCTGCCGCGTCTGATCGACAAGCATTTCCGTCACGAGGCCGGCGACGAATACCGCATCGCCGTCGTCTCGCGAAGGAATCCATCACAGTTGATCTTCGGCGTGAACGTCGACGATCTGGGCGCCCTCGTCACCACACACGATGCGGAGGCGGAGTTCTTCGGCTTCCGTCCGGATCAGTTTCAGCTGGTGCGCACGGCTGCCGAATCGATGCGAGGTGCGATGTCGCCGAACGGCGAACGCCGTCGCAGTCTTTTCTTCAGCATGACGACGCGCCGTCCGGATCCGAAGGATGCCAAGGGCGCGCATGCATCGCCGCGCCCGCCCGAATCCTCCACCCGGTGGCGCCTCGTCGCACGGCATCGTGCCGGCTCGCTCGAAGCGGCGGTCAGCGCCGCGCGGACGAGAAACCTCGCGCTCAGCTTCGGCGTACTGCTGCTGATGTTCGGCAGCATGGCGGTGCTGGCGATGACCGCCGAGCGGGCCGAGCGCCTCGCCCGGCAGCAGATTGAATTCGTCGCCGCCGTGTCGCACGAGCTTCGGACGCCGGTGTCCGTCATTGGGGCGGCCGCTGAAAACCTCGCCGACGGTCTCGTGGCGGATCCCGGGCGCATCAAACAGTACGGCGCGCGCATCCAGTCCGAATCGCGCCGGCTCGCCGAGATGGTCGAGCGTGTCCTGCTCTTCGCGGGGATCAAGGCGGGCCGTGCGGTAGAGCACCGGGCACCGCTCGAACCCGCGGGTATCGTCGCCGATGCCCTGGCCGCATGCTCGAGCGCGATCGCCGAGGCGGGTGCGACGGTCGAAACCGAGGTGCCGCCGATGTTGCCGCTCGTGATGGCGAACCGGTCGGCGCTCGGCGCGAGCGTCCAGAATCTGATCGCGAACGCGCTGAAGTACGGCGGTCCGTCGCCGTGGTTGCGTGTCTCGGTCATGTCCGGTCGCGGCCGGCGAGGTAACGAGGTACGGATCGCCATCACCGATCGAGGACTCGGCATCGCTCCCGCGGACCTGCCGCATATCTTCGAGCCCTTCTACCGCGGCGCCGAGGCGCAGTCGCGACAGATTCGCGGAAACGGTCTGGGCCTCAGCATCGTGAAAGGGATCGTCGATGCACACGGCGGACGCGTGACCGTCGAGTCCACGCCAGGCAGCGGCAGCACGTTCGTCATCCACCTGCCGGCCCACCGTGGCGAGGCCTCGCCGGCGGACGCAATGGTCGGGACCGTCGGCGCCTCGGCGCGAGGCGCCTGAGCGCGTGGCCTCGCGCGTTCTCCTCGTGGAAGACGAGCCTGGCCTGGTGATGACGTTGACCGACCGCCTCGTTGCGGAAGGCTACGTCGTCGAGTCCGCGACCGACGGCGAGACCGGGCTGACCCGCGCGACCGCCGGACCCTTCGATCTCATCGTCCTCGACGGCATGCTGCCAGGTCGCGACGGCTTCGACGTCTGCCGCAGCGTGCGCCAGCGCGGGGTGCAGACGCCCATCCTGATGCTCACCGCACGCGGGCAGGTCGTCGACCGCGTCGTCGGCCTCAAGCTCGGCGCGGATGACTACCTCGTGAAGCCCTTCGAGATGGCGGAGCTCCTGGCGCGGCTCGAAGCGCTCCTGCGGCGAGCGCCGCGGCAGGCCGCAGCCAGGGAGACCTTTCAGTTTGGCGATATTCACGTCGACTTCAGAAAGGCGGAAGTCATGCGCGGGGGCGAGCTCGTCGAGCTCTCCGCACGCGAGTTCAAGCTCCTGTGCTACTTCATCGAGCACCGCGGCGCCACGCTCTCGCGCGACGAGCTGTTGAACGAGGTGTGGGGCTACAACGCGATGCCATCGACGCGGACCGTGGATGTCCACATCGCGTGGCTCAGGCAGAAGCTGGAGGAGCATCCGCGCCGTCCGCGGTATGTCCACACCATCCACGGCCTCGGCTACAAGTTCACAGGGTGATCGACCCGGCGGGGTGTGATCGCATGTAGGGCGGACCTTCAGGTCCGCCTTCGTCTCGGACCTCGAGGTCCGCCTCCGCCTCGGACCGTCAGGTCCGCCTATGCCTGCCGTACAGACAAAAGGCGGACCTGAAGGTCCGCCCTACATGCGCGTCCGAGGGGTGGTCGTGAGACGAAAGAACGAGAGCCGGGGCCGGCATCCGGAACCTGGCACCCTCTTCCCCCGGTTTGCCGTGAAGCCGTCGCCAGTACCCGACTCTCGTTGCCCGCTCGTTACGGGACGCACGACGATATTGCAGGATCGGGGCCGCTTTGCTGGTGCGCGACGTATTGCGCGATCGCGCGATTTTCCTGAGGTTTTGCTTACGATGGCCGAAAATCTGGACGGCTCCCGTAAAAGCGGTCTGGGACGAAAACGAAAAACCGGAAAACCGAAGCAGAGGGAACTCGAATATTTGGATCACGCAGTCGGCAAACCGTGCGCGAGTACTTCGTCGATCGCCTCGACGAACGCGTCGATCTCCTGAAGCGTCGTGTACACATTCGGCGTCACTCGAAGTCCTTCGAACTCCGGATGCTTGATGGGTGTGGCCACGATGCCACGCTTCTTGAACAGGTGGGCGGCTAGCGCAGTCGGCTCGCACCCTTCGATCGAGAGAAGACCGATCGCGCAGGCCTGTGCCGGATCGAAGCTGGTGAGCACCTTTACGCGATCGCGGCCATCCAGCTTGCGAGCCCAGCGCTCACGGAGATAGCGGAGGCGGGCGGCCTTCCGAGCGCCGCCGATGCCATGATGGAACTCGAGCGCTTCGGCGATGGCGTTGTGCATCGCCGCGGGGTGCGTGCCGATCTCTTCGAACTTGCGGATGTCGCTGTCCTTTGATGCATTGGCCGGCGTCAGCGGCCAGTGACTCTTGATCCGCTCCCGCCGCACGTACAGGAAACCGGTGCCGACCGGCGCCAGCAGCCACTTGTGCAGACTGGTGCCGTAGTAATCGCATTCGAGATCGGCCAGTGTGAATGGGAAGTGCGCGAACGCATGCGCACCGTCCACGATTGTGACGATGCCCCGCGCGCGAGCCATCCGGCAGATGTCGCGGACCGGGAAAATCTGACCGGTAAGATTCGTGATATGGCAGAAATGCAGAACCTTCGTGCGCGGCGACAGGGCCGTGTCGAAGATTGCCAAGAGTTCGCGCTGCGATCGCGGCGGGACCGCGAACGAAACCTGCTTGAGGACGATCTTGTCGCGCCGCACGCGCTGCTGCCATGTGTCGAGCATGCGCGGGTAGTCTTGATTCGTCGTGACCACCTCGTCGCCAGGACCGAGATCGATGCCGAGCTGCGCGATCTGTAATGCCTCGCTGGCATTGCGCGTAATCGCGAGCTCCTCGGCATCGCAGCCGAACTCCGCGGCAAGCTGGCGCCGCACGGCCTCGAGGTTCGGCTCGAGCACCTGCCACATGTAGTACGCAGGCAGCTGATTCGAGATGTCGAGATATCGCTTCATCGCCTCGTGGACCGCGCGAGGACTCGGGCACACGCCACCGTTGTTCAGGTTGGTCAGGGTGCGGTCGAGCGTGAAGGCCTCCTGGATCTGCCGCCAGAAGTCCTCGTCCTGTGCTACGTCCTCCGCCGAGCGCCCGCCGGCGACGACATTCGCGCGAGCAACGCGGGCCAGCGCATCTGCCCGGCCCATCGCGACGAACGCAGTGCCCGTCGCAGACTGGAGGAACGTGCGGCGAGAGGCGAGTGGCATGTGGCGGATTGTAGTGCAGGGGACCGCTCCCGGCGCACTGCGGTTGGGAGGGCGATTCGCGCTGACCACGGTCCTTGCGATTGCCGCCGGCTGCGCCCATCCCGTTCGGATGTCGCCGGACCTCCGAATCCGGCCGTGCGGTGCTGTTGTCGATCTCGCGGGCCGGCCGATCGACCGATCCCTGCTGTCGTGGACATCTCCCGACCACGTCGAGGAGCGAAGGAAGCTGGATGCCTGGTGCGACACCGTCGGACCGGTCATCCTGGCCCAGTCGCGACCGCCCGTACGCCTGCCGTCCGACCGTCTGGTGATCGTCGGGTGGAACGTGCACCTCGGCGCCGGCGACGTCGTCGGCCTGATCGGAGAGCTGCGCAACGGACGCGTTGCCGGCGTTGACCCCGACGCCCCGCTCGTCTTGATGCTGCAGGAGACCTTTCGCGCGGGCGATCTCGTACCGCCGTTTTCGGCAGGCACGCCTGCTCCGCCCCGCATCGCGCCTGGCCGGTCACGTCAAGACGTGCTCGACATCGCGGCGGCCGGCGGCTTCAATCTCTTCTACCTGCCGACGATGCGCAATGGACGCGGTAGCGACGTGCGAGAGGATCGTGGGCTCGCGATTCTCTCGAGCCTGCCGCTCGACAAGGTCCAGGCGTTCGAGTTGCCACTCGAACGTCAGCGGCGCCCCGCGGCGGCCGTCGTCGTCCGTCTCGCCTCGTCATCCGGTACTGAGTTGACGTTGCGGCTGATCGACGCCCACTTCGAGAGCCGCAGCGGCGCGCGCCGATTGTGGCTGGGCTCGCCGCACGCCCGGAATCGTCAAGGGCAAGCGCTGTCGGCTGCGCTCGACGCTGACGTGCCCACCGTGCTCGAAGGCGATCTGAACACCTGGGCCAACCGGGAGCCCGTAGTCGAGTGGCTTCGTCGCCGCTTCGAGCCTTGCACCGACCGTCGGCCCACGTTCGCCGCCGGTCTGCGCCTCGATTGGTTCTTCTCGCGCCTGCCGCAAGGGTGGACGACGAAGTGCTGGCGTCTGGATCGGAAGTACGGTTCCGATCACCACCCCATCGTCGCCGTCGTCCAGAAATTGGGGTCGGGATAAATTTCAAAAATTGAAATTTATCCCGACCCCATTTTCCTGTAGATGCCCATGAACGCGGTCCACGGTCCGACCGCGTCGCGGTAATCGCCGGCCAGGATGCGAGCGATCTGATAAATATGTGTCAGATCGTGCGCCACCCAGCTGGCGAGCAACTGGGACATCGTCACTGGCCCGAGCACCGGGTGTTTCCCCGGCAGCGACAGCGACGCCTCGGTCAGCTCAAAGCCTCGGAGAATGTCCAGGTTCTCGGTGCGGAGGCGCTTGAACTCGTCGACGAGCGCCTGGACGCTCCAACCGGCGTAATGCTTCTTCCCACCGTCCCGGTCGAATGGCGTAAACGCGACGCGGTCGCCGTGCTCGAGAATCAGCCGGGCACGGGGAATCCAGTCGTCAACCTCGCCCCAGATCAGATGCTGCAGCACCTCGTACGGACTCCACGTGTCTGGTCCTTCGTTCTGATGCAGCATCCACTCCGGCAACGGCGCGAGCAATCGAACGATGGATTCGGGCGTGTTCTCGAGGAGCGCGATCGACGCGGAGAGCTCGTGACGTGCAACCATGGATCGATTCTAGTGTGGCGGGGCTTCGGGCGGGCCGGCAGCGGAATCAGTCGAATTGTCCGAACGCGCCAGTGGCAGCGCCAGCCATATCGTTCGGCTTCGGCCGGGTAAACGGTCGGTTGTTCTGCAGCGTTTCGGAGAGAATGTCGCACCGCCGGCGGAACCGCGGCTCATCAGCGACGATGGCCGGCACTGAAAAGGCGTCGGCCCGAGCATGAACTGCGCGCGACCTCGATCCGGTTGCGCTTGCAGCGTGCGAATCGCTGTATATGATATACAGCCCAGCGTTTCCGTCAGGTGTCGTAACGCGTCGCTCTCACCTTTCGATCGTCGGGTCCCTCGATGATCGAGGGACGCACAGAGGTTCTCCATGGCATTCGAGGATGACGACCGCGATCGCCGAGACAACGACGATGCGGCCCTGAACGTCAGTCGACGAGCATTCCTCAAGACCGTCAGCGCGTCGTCGATCGCCGCCGGCGTGATCAGCCCGGCCGAGACCGACGCACAGGCTGCGCCGCCAGCCGTCGGACCGGGCGAGATACCGATCAAGCTCACTATCGACGGCAAGACGCATCCGTTGTCGGTCGAACCGCGCGTGACGCTGCTCGATGCGATGCGCAATCGCATCGATATCACTGGATTGAAGCGCGTGTGCGATCGCGGCACCTGCGGCGCCTGCACCGTCATCGTGGATGGGCGCACGCACTATTCCTGCACGCTCCTGGCGATCGAGATGCAGGGCGTGGCGATTCGCACGGTGGACGGCCTCACCAAGGGAACGGTCCTGCACCCGGTGCAGGAGGCGTTCTGCAAGCACGATGGCTTGATGTGTGGCTTCTGCACGCCGGGCTTTGTCGTCTCGGCGGTCGCGCTGCTCGAAAAAACGCCCTCGCCAACGGCCGACCAGGCGAAAGCGGCGCTCAGCGGCAACATCTGTCGGTGCGGCACCTATACCCGCGTCCTCGAAGCCGTCCTCGACACGAAGGGGGTGGCCCGTGGCTGAATCTCCGCAGGTCCCCGAAGTCCGAACCGCGGCCCAGCCCGCAAAGCACGAGAAATATCCCTGGCCCGAGAAGCCGGTTCTGCTCGGCACACGCGTCCCGCGCCTCGATGGCAGCCTGAAGGCCACGGGTCACGCAAAGTACGCGTACGACATCAACCGTCCCGGAATGCTTCACGGACGGATCCTCCGATCGCCACATCCGCGGGCGCGGATCGTGTCGATGGATCTGAGCCCGGCCGAGAAGGCGCCTGGCGTCAAAGCGGTCATGGCGATCGCCGAGGTCGGGAAGGACGTGTCCTTCCAGGGTGAGGAAGTCGCTGCCGTCGCCGCCGCGACCGAGGAGCAGGCACGCGACGCGCTGCGGCTGATCAAGATCGAGTACGAGGTCCTGCCGCACATTGCGACCGTCGCGCTGGCCATGCGCTCCGGCGCGCCGCAAGCGTTCAAGGACGGGAACATCAAGGAAGGCGAGGCGCAGCAGGCGGGCGATCTCGACGCCGGCTTCGCACAGGCGGTGCAGACGATTGAAGCCAGCTACGAGACGCAGGTCCAGACGCACGTCTCGCTCGAGACGCACGGCTGCGTCTGCGAGTGGCAGGGCGAGAACCTGACCTCCTGGGCGTCGACGCAAGCGGTACACGGCACGCGCGAAGGCTTCGCTGAGGCACTCGGAATTCCGCAGCCGAACATCCGCGTGATCACGGAGTACATGGGCGGCGGATTCGGCAGCAAGTTCGGTCCCGACATCCAGGGTGTCGTCTGCGCCAAGCTGGCAAAACAGGCGGGCGCGGCCGTCAAGATGATGCTCGATCGCAAGGAAGAACACCTGGCGGTCGGCAACCGCCCGTCGTCGTTCTCGCGCATCAAGGCCGGTGTGAACGCCGACGGCATCATCACGGCGTTCGACGCCGAGTCGTGGGGCACGGGCGGTGCCGGCGTCGGCGCCGGTTTCCCGTTGCCGTACATCTATCGGGTCGCCAACCGGCGCCGGCGTCACAAGGACGTCTACACGAACGCCGGACCCGCACGGGCGATGCGCGCGCCCGGCCATCCGCAGGGGTGTTTCCACACCGAGATGCTGATGGACGAACTGGCGGACGCGTTGAAGATGGATCCGCTGGAGTTCCGGATGAAGAACCTGCCGCCAGAAGCGCCGAACGCGATGTGGCGGAAATATTTCCCGATTGCCGCCGAGAGCTTCGGCTGGAGCAAGCGGCACCCGACCGGCGATCCGGCGCCCGGGCCGATCAAGCGCGGCATGGGCTGCGCGGCCAACCAGTGGGGCGGCGGCGGGCGCGGCACGAAGGCGCACTGCGAGATCAACTCGGATGGCAGCGTCGTCGTCCGGTGCGGGACGCAGGACATCGGCGTCGGCACGAAGACTACTGTCACGATGATCGCAGCCGAAACCCTTGGCGTGCCGATGGACGTGATCAAAGCGGAAATTGGCGATTCCAATTACCCGTTCAGCGGCGGTTCCGGCGGCAGCACGACGGCGCCGTCGGTCTCGCCCGCGATTCGCGTGACCGTCGGCAAGGCGCTCGACGCGCTGAAAGCGCGGATCGCTCCCGGGCTTGGCGTGGATCCGGCGGTTCTGGTGTCGGCAAACGGCAGGATTCAATCGAAGGATGACGCGTCCAAGGGCCTGTCCTGGAAGGATGCCTGCAAGAAGCTGGGGACCGAACCGGTGTCGGTGGACGGCGAGTGGGAGGCGGGCCTGTCGGCGAGCGGCACGAGTGGCGTCCAGTTCGCGGAGGTCGAAGTCGACATCGAGACCGGCGTCACGAAGGTGACGCGCATCACGTGCGTTCAGGATTGCGGGCTGGTCCTCGACGAGCTGACGGCCGAGAGCCAGTGCATCGGCGGGATGGTGATGGGCGTCAACTACGCGCTCTTCGAGAACCGGTTGCTCGATCGCGTCACCGGGCACATGGTGAACCCGAACATGGAGTGGTATCTGCTGGCGGGACCGGCGGACATCCCCAAGATCGACGTCAAACTCATGAATCAGCCGGAGCGCGGTGTCATCGGCATCGGCGAGCCGCCGACGATCTCGACGGCGGCGGCAATCGCCAACGCCGTCGCGAACGCCATCGGCGTCCGCGTGCGAAGCATCCCGCTGACGCCTGAGAAAGTGCTCACGGCGATTGCGACGCGAGGAACTGGAGGGACGCTGTGAAGGCCTTTGCCTACGTCAACGCGGCGACCCAGGCCGAAGCGGTCGCCGCCATGGCCACCGCTACGCGCGGCAAGATCTTGCCGCTGGCCGGCGGCATGGATCTGATTTCGCTGATGAAGGACTACGTGGCCCAGCCCGACGTCCTCGTCAACGTCAAGAAGCTCTCCTCCACGATCGCGGCGCCGGCGCAGGGGCTGACCGTGATCGGCGCGGCGACGAAGCTCGCAGACGTCGCCGAGCATGCGGCGCTTCAGAAGGCATATCCCGCATTCACCGACGCCGCGCTATCCGTCGGCACGCCGCAGATTCGAAACTCCGGGACCGTGGGCGGCAATCTGATGCAGCGTCCTCGTTGCTGGTACTTCCGGAATGAAGAGTTCCCCTGCCTGAAGAAGGGGGGCTCGCGCTGTTTTGCCGTCGATGGCGAGAACCAGTTCCACGCGATCTTCGGCGACGGACCATGCCACATCGTCCACCCGTCGACGCTCGCGCTGCCGCTGATTGCGTATGGCGGGCGCGTCAAGATCGTGGGGCCCTCGGGTGAGCGGGAAATCGAGGCGGACAAGTTCTTCGTCATGCCCGATCGCAACATGTTCGGCGAGACCGTCCTCGAGCCGAACGAGCTCGTGACGGACGTCGTGCTTCCGATGACGCCAAATACGAAGAGCGCGCTCTACGAGGTGAAGTTCAAGCAGTCGCACGACTGGCCGATCGCGATGGCGGCGGTGGCGCTTCGCATGAACGGAACGACTGTCGAGAGCGCGCGCGTCGTTCTCGGGGCCGTGGCGCCGATTCCGTGGCGATCGCAGGCCGCGGAAGCCGCGTTGAAGGGCAAGGCGATCGACGAAGCCGTCGCGGCAAAGGCCGCGGACGCCGCGCTCGCGGATGCGAAGCCGATGAGCGGCAACGCCTACAAGGTGCAGGTCACGAAAGTGGCATTGCGCCGCGCGATCATGAAAGCGGTGGCCTAGCCATGGATCATCCGACTCCATCGTCCCGTCTCGTGAACGCCACGCACTGCGAGCACCTGCGGCACAAGGGGATGTACGTCCTCTCGGTGCCCGAGCCGTCGGAATTCCACGATGCGTACGACGCCACCGCATACTGGTGCACGCGCACGCAGAAGCCGATCGGCCCTGACGGCCGCGCCGCCCATGCCAATGCCTGCCAAGGCGACCGGGAGTGCTGCTCGCACTGAGACGGCCGAGCTGAAGCTCGGCCCTGCGACTGTCTCGATTAGAATACGTACGTAGGCCCGAGCTTTAGCTCGGGCACCTGCTGAAGGAGATCCCCATGAAACGCGCAGTTCTCACCGCGGCGTTCATGCTCGCGGCCGCTCCGGCCTTTGCCGGCAACTCCGTCGTTGGCGATTACGTCGAAGCCCGCACGGCTGAAGTCTTCGCCGGCGGGTGCATCATGAGCAGCCAGGCGGAGACGATGGGCCGCGAGGCGGTGCTGGCATGGCACGTCCGCGATGGCGACTACGACGGTGAACAGCTTGCGGGCCTCTCGGTGGTGGCGGCGGTCGCAGGCGATCGCAATCTCGGCATTCGTGAGATCGGCGGCGAGGCGCCGGCGGCCGTTCGCGGCATCGTGTTCGTGGACCAGAAGGCGACGCCGGCGCAGCGTCGTGCGCTCGTCAGGATGGCGCAGACGCTGTCGCGCGGCCTCATCACCGACGTCGTCGACGTGAAGGCAGTGCCCGTCGCCTTCAACGAGACGGCGACCACTATCGACGTGACCGCGGGCGAGGCCAGGCTGGCGATACAGCGGCACCATCACCACACCGCGGGCTGTGGCGCCATGAAGTGGTTCACGCCGTTCAGCGCGGTCGATGGCGCGATGATTGGCGTTACCGACGCCAACACCTACGACGGCCGCGCGCTCGGGATCCGCTGGAGCGATCCGAACCGTAAGTCGGCATTTTCGGGTACGTTCACGTTGTCTGCGCCCACGGGCACGAATTGACGCGAGTCGCGATCCTCGTCGCGGTCCTCGCTGCGGGCACCTCGCTTTCCGGCCAGGCGCTGACCGCCACCAAAGCGGCAGCGCCGCCGCCTTCCGACATCGCGCCGTCCATTGCGACGCTTCTCTCGCCAGACGCGTTCACCGTCCCCGTCGGCGACGTGCCGATCACGGTGTGGTGGGTCAAGGCGTTGCCTTTGGAAACCGCCCCCTCGGGCGCACCGAAATGGTCGGACGTGGCCGAGGGAACGCTCGTCGGCGTCGTCACCGTCGGCGGCACCTGGCACGACATCCGCGGCTACGTACTGAAGGCGGGTACGTACACGCTGCGATTCGCGATGCAGCCGCAGAACGGCGATCATCTCGGCGTGTCGCCGAATCGCGAGTTCCTGCTCCTCGCCCCCACCACGGTCGACACCTCGGCCGGCGTCACCGGCGCGAAAGCGGCGATCGATCTCTCGAAGAAGGCCGTGAATCGCGCTCACCCGTCCGCCTTGAGCCTGGATCCTCCAGTCGCCACGCGTCCCGCGCTGTCGCCGGTGTCGAACGACATCGGCCTTGACGGGATCGTCTTCACCGTGCCGTGCTCGTTCCAGAACATGCCCGTCGTCGAGCTTTCGTTCGGCCTGATTCTGCGGGGCACGATTCAGCAGTAACCACTCCCGGCCGCAGGCTGTTGGTGGCCGCCTGTAGACAATGACTCTCTCGGATCGCGGCGTTCTGATTACCGGCGTCAAGCGGATCGGGGCAGTTGTCGCCACCTCTCTCGCACGTGCGGGCGCCGACGTCGTGCTCGCCTTTCACCGATCCCAAGCGGAAGCCCTGTCGACGGTCGGGGAAATTACGGCACTCGGACGGCGCGGGTTCGCGATCCAGGCAAATCTCGCGGAGCGGGACGCGTGCCGGCAACTCGTGGACGAGGCGGCGAGATTACTGGGGCGGCTGGACGTGCTCGTGAACATGGCGTCGGTGTACGTGGCAAAACCGTACGACGCCCTGACGGACGCGGACTGGGACGCCGCGATCGACGTCGATCTTCGGGCGTCGCATCTGTGCACTCGCGCCGCCGTGCCCTACATGCGTCGCCAGGGTGGGGGACGCGTGATCAACTTCTCGGACTGGATCGCGGCGAGCGGCCGGCCGCGGTACACGGAGTACCTGCCATACTACGTCGCGAAAGCCGGAGTGATTGGATTGACCGAAGTGCTCGCGCTGGAGCTCGCCAAGGACGGTGTCCTCGTGAACGCCGTCGCGCCCGGGCCGATGCTGCCGCCGCAGGGAATTTCCGACGAAGAAAGCCGGGCGGTGATCACCGCGACGCCGCTGGGTCGGTGGGGTGGCGAGGCGGAGATCGCGAAAGCCGTTCTTTTCCTGATCGAGAGCGACTTCATCACGGGCGAAGTGCTCCGGGTCGATGGGGGCCGCCACGTGCGGTAGTTATGAGACTCATTCGCGTCAACGTTCTCGTTCTCGCCATACTCGCGATTGTCGCTGGCCTGCCGGCCGTAAGCCTTGCCCAGAACAAGCTGCTCACGATTGACGACATCTATGATCCGGTGAAGAAGGCCGACTTCGGTAAGACACGGCCGGCCCGCGAGGCCCCGATCGCCTGGATCAATGACACCGAGTACGTACGCGCGGCCGACGACGGGCGCTACCTTCGGGTTGTCGCGGCGACCGGGGCCGAATCGCCGGTGTTCGATCCAGCGCAACTCGATCAGGCGCTGTCACTCGTTCCGGGCATCACGCTGAAGGACCGTGGGAAGCGGCGCGCGGTGACGTTCTCACCCGACTACAGCGCGCTCATCTGCCTGCACGAGGACGACCTTTTCTACTGGCGGATTGGTGAATCCACTGCCCGGCGATTGACCGCGACGCCGTCGAAAGAAGAACAGGCGCAGTTCAGCCCGGACGGACGACTCGTCGCGTTCGTGCGATCGAACAACCTCTTTGTCGTCGACCTCGAGGGCAAGGAGCGCGCGCTCACCAGCGATGGCACCTCGGTCGTCATGAACGGGAAGTTCGACTGGGTGTACCAGGAGGAAATCTACGGCCGCGGCACCTTTCGCGCATTCTGGTGGAGCCCCGACTCGTCGCGGCTCGCGTTCATTCAGCTGTCCGACGAGAACGTGCCGATCTTTCCCGTCGTGGATCACATCCCGTTGGAACAGGACGTGGAGCCGACCCGGTACCCGCGACCCGGCGATCCGAATCCGACCGTGAGACTTGCCGTCGCGCGCGCCTCGGGTGGCGTGCGCTGGATCGATACGGCGAAGTACAGCGATGCTGAACACCTGATCGTCAACGTGACCTGGACGCCGGACAGCGAGCGTGTCGCCTATCAGGTCCAGAATCGCGAGCAGACCTGGCTGGACTTGAACTTCGCTGACGCTGTCTCGGGCTCCACGCGCACGCTGTTTCGCGAGACCAGCAAAGCATGGGTCGCCGACAACGGAGCGCCGATCTGGCTCAAGGACGGCGGATTCGTGTGGCTCAGCGAACGTTCGGGCTTCGCGCACGCGTATCGCTATCGCGCAGATGGCTCGCTGGCGGGACCGCTGACCACGGGCCGTTGGGACGTGCGGACGCCGTACGGTGTCGACGAGCAGACGAACGGTTTCTACTTCGCCGGCACGGAGCGCAGCCCGATTGGCGTCGACATCTACCGGGTGTCACTCGATGGCTCTGGCCTGGAGCGGCTCTCGACGAGCGACGGCACGCATGCGGCTATCTTCAATCCTCAGTGCACGAAGTACGTCGACACCTGGAGTGACATCTCCACGCCACCGCAGGTTCGTCTCCACAATGCCGACGGATCGGCGGTCCGCGTCATCGATTCCGGTGAGGTGCCGGCGCTGAAGGACTACCGCCTCTCGACGCCCGAATTCGTCCACGTCACGACGAAAGACGGATTCGTGCTCGAGGCCATGGTGATCAAGCCGCCGGATTTCGATCGATCCCGCAAGTATCCGGTGTATCAGCACACGTACGCGGGTCCGATGTCTCAAACGGTCAAGAATGCGTGGGCGGGCACGACCGGGCTGTATCACCAACTGCTCGCGCAACGGGGCATCGTCGTGTGGATGTGCGATAACCGATCGGCGAGCGGCAAAGGCGTGGAGTCGGCGTGGGTCGCATACAAGCGGCTTGGTGAAACCGAGCTCGCTGATATGGAGGAGTGCCTGGGCTGGCTCAAGACCCAGCCGTGGGCGGACGCGACACGCGTGGGGTTGGATGGCTGGAGCTACGGCGGCTTCATGACCGCGTACGCGTTGACCCATAGCACGAGCTATTCCATGGGTATCGCCGGCGGCAGCGTCGTCGATTGGCGAGAGTACGACTCGATCTACACCGAGCGTTACATGATGCTCCCGAAGAACAATCCCGAAGGCTACGAGCGCACAGCGCCGAGAAAGGCGGCCGCGAACCTGCACGGGCAATTGTTCCTGATCCATGGCACGATGGACGACAACGTGCACGTCGCTAACACGCTGCAGTTCGCCTACGCGCTTCAGAAGGCGGGCAAGCCGTTCGAGTTGATGCTGTATCCGAGATCGCGCCACGGTGTCACCGATCCGCAACTGGCGAAGCATTTGCGCGAGCGGATGCTGGAGTTCACGCTGCGAACCCTGAAGCCGGATGTTCCGCCGGCCGGTACACGATAAGTTCCCCAATGTCGCTGACTGAAGCGCTGCGGGGTGACGCGACGGTCATCGCCGCCGAGCTCCGCCCGCCGCGTGCGGAGCTCGCATCGGCCGAAGGCATGGACGCGTGGATTGACACCTATCACGCGGTCCGCGGCCTGACGCGGAGCGGTACCTACGTCTTTCTCACGGACTCCGCCGTCGGCCTCCAGGAGGAAGACAATCTCCGTCATCTGGTCGCCAACCTCGGGACGAACGTGCCGCGCGAACGCGTCGTTCCGTTCTTGACCTCGAAGCACACGCTGGAGTACTGCCTGTCGTACGCGGAGCGTGCCTGGCAGCACGCCTTCAGCTCGCTCGTCGTGCTCGGCGGCGACAAGCATGTCGGGCCGCCGCGCTGCTTCGAACATGCCTGGCAACTGCGAACGCGGATTCGTCAACACGAACCGAACCTGGCGCTGGGGGGATGGGCGAACCCGAATGGCCCGGCTGACAGCCAGACCGAGTACCTTCGCGCGCCGGAGTTTACTGCCGAGTTCTACCTGACGCAGATCGTCTCGCATCATGCGATCGAGCCGGTGGCGCGGTTCATCGAAGCGGCCGGGCGAGGGAATGTGACGCTGCCTGGAATGTTTGGCGTGTTTTTCTATCGCAGCGCGAGCCCGCGGACGCTGAAGACGCTCAGTCAGTTTCTTCCGGTGCCGGTGGAGGGTATCAGCCGCGAGTTCGCGGACGGGGCGACGCCGGTTGACGTGTGTGCGCGGACGATCCGCGCCATGCTCGACGTCGGCGCGCGCCACTTCTACATCAGCAATCTGCCGCTCGCGCGTGCGGACGTCACGCTCGAGGCCATCATGGAACGTGCGGGGCTTGCGGGGAGCAGCCAGACGCGCGGGCAGCAGTAGGACCGACTGTAGTCGGGCCGAGGATCGGGCCGCACTGAACTGCGGCCTTACTGTCAGGCGAGCCAGCGATCGAGATTCTCGGCGACGAACGCGTCATCCTGCAGATCGGGATAGGCAGCGGTCACGCGATCGATTTCTTCCTTCTGTCCCGGCGACAGTCCCTCGTGAGGATCGAGGCACCAGATCCCCTCGAGTAACCCCTGGCGGCGCAGCACCTCGTGAATGCCGGCGATGCAGCCGGCGAACGCGTTGCGGGCATCGAACAGCGCGGCATTTGCGTCCGTCAGCCGCGCACCTTCCGCCAGAAGCGACCTGGTATCGCCTGACGACTTGACCTGCTCGAGCATCTGGACCGCGCGCCTCGTCCAGACCGCCCATTGGCCGAGCAGTCCTCCCTGGAAGCGGATCGGACGGGCCCCTTCATCAGCGCCTGGGAAATCCGTCAGCAGGTCGGCCACGATCGCATCGTCATTCCCCGTGTACAGGACGACGTCGGGTCGCCCGCTCGCAGCGAGCGCTCGCGTGACATCCATGGTCTGATAGCGATTGAACGGCGCCACCTTGATCGCGACGACGTTGTCGATTTCCAGGAACGTGCGCCAGAAAGAAAAGTCGAGCAGGCGTCCGCCCACGCTTGGCTGCAGGTAAAACCCTACGATGGGAATGATCGACGCGATCGTGCGGCAGTGCTCGACGAGCGCCGCGTTCGGCGAGTCCCGCAGGGCGCCGAGACTGACCAGCGCCGCGTCGTAGCCGAGGCTGACGGCAAGAGCCGCTTCGCGCGAGGCCTGGGCCGTCGGTCCGCAGACGCCCGCGATCTTCAGGATGCCAGCCCTGTCCGACGCCGATTCGCGGCAGACGTCAGCGGCGAGGGACAGCACCGGTTCGAGCAGGCCGACGTCGCGAATCGCAAACTGCGTGGTGTGGACAGCGACGGCGACGCCGCCCGCGCCCGCATCGCGGTAATAACGCGTCAGCGCACGCTGTCGCCGGTCGTCCAACTTTCGCGACGCATTCAGTGCAAGCGGATGGGCCGGAATGACGAGCCCTGAGGCCAGCCGCGCGCGCAGGTTGTCGATCGATGCCGGCTCCATTAATCCGCAATCCTTACCAATCCGCAATCCGCAATTCAAAACCTTCCGTCTGCGACCTCGAAATGCGTCGGTTTGTTCAACGTGGCGCCGCCAATCCGCACCCAGTGGACTGCCCACGCGAGCAGCTGCTGCAGCGGCACGTCCGGCGCCCCAAGCAGCTCGATGCATCGTGACGCGTCGCTGAGCAACGCAACGGACCCCTCTGAGCCAACGAACCGGGCCGGCGACCCGAATTCACGACCGAACCACGTTGCGACTTCCCGAACGGAGATGCGCTCCGTTCCCGTGACATTCAGGACAGCCGCCGGAGAAGAGCAGAGAGCCAGGCTGCGAATCGCGTAGGAGTTGGCGTCGCCCTGCCAGATTGCGTTCAGCCAGCCGACCGTGAGATCGACCGGTTCACCGGCATGTACGCGGCGAGCGATATCCATCAGCGTGCCGTACCGAAGATCGACGGCGTAGTTCAGCCTGAAGAGCAGTGCGCGCGTGCCACGTTCGTGAGAGGCGAACTCGACGACGCGCTCGCGCCCGAGGCACGATTGCGCGTACTCGCCCACCGGCTGCGGCGGATCGGTTTCCTTCGACCCGCTGCTGGTCACGGGCACCAGCGGATAGACGTTTCCCGTGGAAAAGGCGACGAACCTCGCCGTCGAGAAGCGCTCGACGACGTGTGCGGGGACGACGGTGTTGGTGAACCAGGTCAGGTCCGAGCGATCGGTTGTGCCGAACTTCCTGCCCGCTAGATACAGAACGTGGTCGCACGACGGAAGTGCGGTGATCTGCGCGCGGTCGGTCAGATCGCACGCGATGGTGTGGACGCCCTCGCGTTCGAGCGCCTGACGGGCGGCGGGGTCCGAGAACCGCGATGCCGCAAACACCCGTCGTTGCTGTCCGGCGGCATCCGCCGCACGCCGAACGCGCGTTGCCAGTGTCGGGCCCATTTTTCCGCCAGCGCCGACGATGATGACGTCGCCCGGTAACTGCGACAGCGTGGCGATATCCGCAGCGTTCGGCGTCACCAGCGCTTCGTCGAGCTCGGCATCAGTGCGAATGCGCTCGGGGATCATGCGAATTCGGGTCCGAAGATGGCGAAGGCCTGCAGGCCTCTGGGCTGGGAATGTTCTACCACCGGCGTTGTTGTGGCAGTCGCGGGCGAGGCCGCTGGAGGTCTGATCATACGGGCCAATGGCCGCTGCCGCTCGAAGCCGGCCGCCTGTAGCCAATCGGTCCATGCCGGCAACGAGTCGAAGGCGTCGATGCCCATCGGCGCCGTTGCAGCCGACGCGACATGACGTACGAGCGCTTGTGCGATCGATTGCGAGCGCGCGACGACCGTGCCGAGGTGACTGAAAACCCGCCCCGGCCGGCCGAAGACGTATCCGGCAATCTCCCCGTCGATCGTAGCAATCGCGCAGCAGTGCGAGCCAACCGCAAACGCCCACTCGAGCACACGTCGTCGGTCGCCGCCGAAGATATCGCGGTCGACAGCCGCGATCGGCGCAATGTCAGACGGTTCGACGGGCCGGACCGTGAAGGTGCCGCCAGCGCCTTCCTCGAGCGGCGTGGTCTGCAATTCCGTGCCTTCCGCGATCCACCGCGTCAGCTGACTGGTGTGTGCAAACCCATGTTGTTCGTAGAGGAGCCGTCCGACGGCGGTGGCATCGAGTCCGACCGGGCGAGTCGGGGGCAACGCGTCGATCGACCGGAGGAGCAAGCGTTCGCCCAGCCGGCGCCGCTGGAATGCGGGATCGACGAGCATCATCGCAATCCAGCTGAGCTCGCCGTAGGAAATGCCGATGCACGTGGCGACGAGCGCGTCGCCCGCCACTGCACAGAAGCTGGCGCCGGGCGTCATCTCGATGGCGGCGCGCCAGTCTTCCTCGCGTTGATTCCAGCCGGCTTGCGTGCTCAGGCGATGCGCCCAAGGAACGTCGCTCGACGTGAGCCTGCGGAGAGTTACGTCGGGTGACGGCGTCGGCACACGACGATCGTATGCCGACACCGCCGCGACGCATAACCTGCGAATTACGGAGCCGGGCAGCCCGCAGGAACCGCGAACGACTCGATGATCGTCACCCTCGTGCCTTTGAACGTGGCTGACGCGCCGACACCCACGCCGTACTTGGCAAAACCTCGCCAGATCAGGCAGTCCACGCCGGCTGGCGCAGCCTGGAGGATGCCGTCGCGCATCTGCTCGAATTTCGGATTTGCCGGCGTGTAGTTCATGCCGTCCACCACGTAGTCGAGCAGCTCCCCGGTCGTCAGACCGTTCTCGCTGAAGAGCTCGCCAAGCCGCCAGCCGATCGCGCCGTAGATTTCGCCATCGAGGTGCACCTCGGTACCGGCGAAGCTCTTGTACGTGCGCGGATAGTTGTGGTAGGGCGCGGTACGAATGCCGTTGGCTGCGAATCCCGAATATTCGCCAACCTTGTCGTCACCGTTGATCAGAACGGCCAGCACATCACTCATGCCTTCGCCGATCGCGCCGGACATCACGCCGCCCATGCTCCCGATCATCCGCCACGTCAGACCGTGTCCGTACTCGTGGTAGACGATGTCGGAATCGACGTCACCGTCACGGGACAGCGGGGCAGGGTTGGCTTTGCGCAGCGTCGCATTCGTTGCCGCGACCATCTTCGGCCGTGACGATTGGCCGACGAATACAGAGGGGATGGTGATGCCCGTTCCAGTGCCGCCGAGCGTAAAGACTTCATCGCCCTCGTTGTTGACGATGATGACGCCGATCGCGCCGGCGCGCTGCGCGTTGAGGATCTTGTCGGCGAACGTGCAGGTGCCGCGATCGATCACCGCAATCTTGCCGGTCAGCGCATTACGCGCCAACCGCTGACACGCATCGGCCGTGGGCGCGCTGCCGTCGTTTACCACCGCGACTGCCGCGGTGATGCCGGTCGGCGTCAGTGCCGGCCCGAGCGACGAGCCGGCGGCCGGATAGGTTCCTGCTGCCGACGCCGGCGTATTGATCACGACCTGGTGGGTGTTCGGCGGATTCCAGAGATACATCTGCATCCGCGGCGCGCTGCCGTCCGCTGGCGTCGCGAAGTTGGCATTGTCGGTGCCGCTTCCATCCTGGGCTTCGGCGTTCACCGGATCGTTGCCTGCGCCACCGTTGCCGAAGTTGTTGATCTGGAAATTGCCGGCGGCTTCGTCGAACCCGTGACGATACAGCGTGTCGTGAATCGCGTTGTTGAGATAGAACAGGTTCTGGACGGCCACTGCGCGGTTTGCCGCCGTCGTCGGCTGCGCGGTCAAGTCTGCCGCTGTCACGAAATTCCCACCCGAGACCGAAGTCCCGCCTGAATCCGGCGCGTTGTTGGCGTCGACGTCGAGATACGCGTGCACGTTGTTGCCGCTGATGTTGATCGTCGTCTGTGCTCCGGGACCAACCCAGCCCCCAGGGGACTCCTGGTTTCCCGCTCCAGGACCGCTGACGACCGCCTGTGGCGTGGTCGACGGATTCTTGGTGAAGATGTTGTAGGAGTCGGTGCTGGTACGTTGCTCCACGGCGATCACGCTATTGTCGGCGCCGACCAGCGTCTCGTGGAGCAGGTTGTCGGCAGCGCTCCACGTTTCAACGACGAAACCGGCGCGCAGCTGCGCGGTTCCGTAGGGCACGGCAACTCGTGTCACGCGAGGTCCGCGATAGAAGAACGGCGTCCGGTTGAACACCGCACGATTCCCCTGGCGCTGGCTCAACCCGGGCGCGGCCACGTTGCCGCGATAGAGGTGACGAAGCGCCGCGGCCAACGCCGGCTCGTCGCCGCCGGCCAGCTTGTCGAACGGTCGCACTGGCACCAGGTTTTCGATGATGTTGGTCAGGGCTCCGCTGGCATCGACCGACGCCTTCACGTAGACGCCATACACGTCCAGTCCCTGCACGCGTTGTGCGAAGCGCGCATGGGTCACGCCCGTCGTCGCGGACCTGCCTTCCGAGACCAGCGTGAGCGAATCGAGCGTGGACTCGCTGTGGCCTTGCGTGCGCAGATAACCGCGAACGACATCAATCGCAGCGGCGCGCGACGATACGGTCAGCGCCCCTCCGGGCGTGCCGCGAGAAATCCGGACCTCGGGAGGGCTGAAAGGGGCAGCGCCTTGTGCGCTTGCCTGCACGGCGAGCGAGAGCGCAGTCGCCGTTGAGAGCGCACACACGAAAACCTTCAGGGACATAAGGGTCTCCGGTCGATATGAACGACGGTGAGCGGTGACGAATTGCACGTCCGCCGGGGGAAAATGCGGTGCGTCAGTATAGATGAGCTTCGGTCGAAAGGCCAGGGCGGTAACATAAGCGTCATGCATTTCACGCGGCTGCGCGTTCTCGCCCTCGCGTTCATCAGCGTTTGCTGCGTTGGCTGTCGCACCGGCGTGCCGGTCGTCGATACGGGCCAGAAGCCGCCGAATCTCGATGGCACGATCGCCGGACACGTGAGCAGCAGCGGCGGCGCGGCGGTCGTCGGCCGGATCGTGCGCGCCGTTGCCGTCGAAGGCGGGCAGAAATACGAGGCGACGACGAACAACGCCGGCACGTACACCATCAAGGTGCCGCCAGGACACTATCGACTCGAAGTGGAACTGCACGCAGGCGAGAAGCTCGCAAAAGAGCCTGGTGAGACGAAGATCGACCGCTCCGATCTCGACCCCAATCGCGACTTCGTCATCGCGCCCGGGTAACTCCAGTTAAGATCCACCTGTGTCGAGCACGGTATTCCTGCTCTCACCCGCCTACTGTGGCGGCCGGCGGGCCAAGATGCTGTTGCGCGAGGGCTCGTCGATGGCTCTTGCCTCGAGGTTGGCTGAAGGGACGTTGCCGCTGGGCGACGCATTCAGCTTCATGAGCGGCCTGTATTTTCGCGGCAAGGTCGCTTACGCGGCGGCGTTCGGACGGCGCGTGGACGCCGGCCCCACCGCGTTAGTCATCACGCCGACTCGCGGACTTCAGCCGCCAGATACTCTCATCTCTCGTGAGGTCATCGAGGAGTTCGCCACGCTCGACGTGGCCCACGACGAGCCCCGCTATCGCGATCCGCTCGTCTCGGATGCTCGAGCGGTGGCGGCAATGCTGGCCGACGACGCGCGTGTCGTGCTGCTCGGGAGCGTCGCAACGGCGAAATACCTCGACGTCCTGGCCGACAGCTTCCAATCCCGGTTGTACTTTCCCTCCGCCTTCATCGGGCGTGGCGACATGAGCCGCGGCGGCTTGATGCTGCGAAGCGCCGATTCCGGCGAGGAGCTCGAATACATCTCGTTCGCGTCGGCCACGACGCGTCGAGGCCCACGGCCGCCGAAGCTCGCGCCGTTGCCGCGGCGAATCACGACGTGAGACGCGCGCTCGCGGCCGTCCTTCTGCTCCTGTGCTCGCGCACGGCCGGCGCCACCGATCTCGCAGTGACCGACGTCGCGATTGCGCGGGTGCCCAATACACCGACGGCGCATGTCACGTCGAACGTCGCCTGGCAGAACGCGTGGCGGAACGAGAGGAATCACGACGCCGCCTGGATATTCGTCAAGGTTCGTGCCGCTGGTGGCCCGTGGCGGCATGCCTCCATCATCCGCGCGTCGTTGCAGCCTGTCGCACGCCTGTTGCAGCCGCCGTCGATTGCTGTCTCACCGGATCTCGTCGGGTTGTTCTTATCGGCCGCGTCCCCCATGCGAGGTCCCGTCACCTGGCCGCTCGATCTCACGGTTGACCTTTCGCTGATCCGCGATCTCTCCGCGGATTCGGCGCTCGAGACAAGAGTCTTCGGCGTTGAGATGGTCCAGATCCCGGAGGGCGCCTTCACGCTCGGCGATCCCGATCCGGCCGCACTGAAGTTCGCCGCTTTCTATCGCTCGAATGCAGCCGGTTCGCCGGACGGCCTGATCGAGATCCGATCCGAGGAGGCGATCGAGGTTGGCGCTGCGATGGGCGCCCTGAATTACCAGGTCGAGCAATCCGAGTATCAAGGCGATCGTCAGGGGCCGATCCCGGCAGCGTTCCCAAAGGGATTTCGCGCCTTCTATGCGATGAAGTACGAGCTCTCGCAGGGCCTGTATGCCGAGTTCCTCAATACGCTGGGGGAAGAGGCGACCGGGTTCCGCGCCATCCACGGAGGCCGGGAATACTACCGGCATCGTGGAACCATTCGTCTCGAGGAAGGTCGTTACTCGGCGGCGCAGGCAACACGGCCTGCAAATCGTGTCAGTTGGGAAGATGCGATCGCCTTTGCGGACTGGGCCGGCCTGCGGCCGATGACGGAACTCGAGTTCGAGAAAGCCGCACGCGGTACGTCGCCTGCGGTTGGGCACGAGTTTCCATGGGGCACGTCAACCGTCGACCGCATGCGCCGCGTGATGCAGCCGAACGACGACCTCGCCTTGAGCAGCAGCGCCGATGAAGCGCGATTGAGCGCCGACACGCGGGTCGAATTTGGCGCGTCCTACTACTGGGTCCTCGACCTCGCGGGGAGCGTGTGGGAACGCACGGTCTCGGTGGGTCACCCGGCTGGCCGCCGCTTCGAAGGATCCCATGGCGACGGGCGGTTGACGGGTTACGGCTCCGCTACCAACCAAGACTGGCCTCGCGGCGACGAGACGGGCGGCGGTTACGGCTATCGAGGCGGCGGCTACTACGAACAAGGGATGCGGGCCACCGATTTCAATCCGTACAGCCCGATCGCCTATCGGCGCTTTGGCGCCTGGGGCCAGGCCCCACGTTCGCTCGCGTACGGCTTCCGGGCCGTGCGTACGGCGCCTTAGGGGAGGCGTCAGCGTTTCTTCAGCGCCTGGATGCGTGCGATCAACGCCTGATCGTCTGGAAACAATCCCGCGGCAGGCAGTCGCGGCATGAGGTCGGCCCACACCGGCTCCTTCGCAAACACGGCCGTGAAGATTGGCGCCGCCTCGGCCTCGCGCCCGATCGACGCCAGCGTCACTGCGTGCCAGAAGGGGAGCTCGAGAATCTCAGGCGCGAGTGCGGCCGCCGCCTTGTACTCTCCCAGCGCCTCTTCCACCTTCTTCTCCGTCATCAGCTCGTCGCCATGGTTCGCGTGGCCGTAGGCGCGCTGCAGTCTGATCAGTCGCTTCAACTCCACGATCGGCTCCGGCGCATCGTCCACGCGGAGGTCGAACACGCGGTCCGCGCCGGCCCATGGGCGTCCCGTGCTCTTCCCCCTGACGATGAGGATGGCTGCCGATTGGCGGCCGCGGATGTCGCCGCCGGCGGACTGCGCGGCTTCGAGGGCGGCGAGCATGCGGTCGGCGAGATCGCCCTTGGTCGATTCGAAGGCCTTCGCCATTGCCGGCCAGACGCGATCGTTGGCCATCAAGTTCGCCTGCGCCGAGAAGTTGTCGCCGACGATATGGCCGGCGGCAGCGATTGCCGATTTGCCGGTGTACGCCTTTACGCGGCCGCTCGCGTCGATCATCGCCACCTGCCGTCCGTCGCGCTGCGCGTCGGCAGCGACCAGCTGATCGAGCGCATCCGGCGCCGCGACGCCGCCGCGCATCAGATCGAGCCCGCGCATGCCATAGCCCGGATCGACGAAGGACTGCGTCGCAATCGCGCCGACGCCAGCCTCGGCCCAGGTGACGATCGATCCCACCGAGAACCAGTGTGACTGCACAGCGACGCCCATCTCGCCCGTCGCGGGATCGCGGGCGACGATGGAAAACGTGTGCACGAGTGGATCGGCCGTGGCCGGAAACGCGAGGAGCAGGAGGACCAGCGCGCTCAGCAGTTTTCGCATGCGCAGGATTGTAGCGGGCAGCGCGGGCCTGCAGGTTCAATTACAAGGCCCACATCAAGCACCGCGACATCACCGCCGGCCGACACCATCGATCCGCAACTGGTCATCAAGCGAAGCGGTGGCCTCACGCCAACCGCCATCGTCTCGCTCGGCCTGTCTCTGTTCCTCGGCGTCGGCTTGGGCTTCTGGTGGGGCCGCCGTCGTCGCTGACAATCCCCAATCCCCAATCCGTTCATCTGGACGGCGGCGGTCCCTCCGGGACATACGGCTTGTACGCGAACCCTTCCGTCTGCTTTGCGAATTCGGCTTGCACGGCTTCCCGGGCGGCGGAGTCGGTCATGAGATCGACCATCGTGGCAGATAGCGTCTTGGCGGCGTACAGCATGCCTTTGTGTCCGATCGACATGCCGCCGGCGGCCACGACCGTCCAGGCATGCCACGGAACACCGAGTGGCGCCGTCGTCACGGAGAGATGCAGCGTCGGGACAAGCCAGCTGACATCGCCGACGTCCGTCGATCCGCCTTCCGGTTCCTGGCCCTCCAGCGGCTGCACTGTCGCGTCCACGCCCTTTTCGGGAACACCCGCGGATTTCTGCAGCGCCCGTGCGAATGTCTGTTCGGACTCCGTATAGGTGACGGGACCGATCCAGCGCAGATTGCGATCGAGCAGCCTGGCGCCGGTCTGGTTGATGAGCAGCTCGTAATCGCCGCCCTGGACGACGACCCTGCTCTGGACACCCGCAATCTGTGCGGCGCCCTCCGCGATCTGGCGGACACGCGCCAGCACTGTCTCGACGCCGTCACGCGACTGATCGCGCACCCATAACCAGACACGCGCATGCTCCGGTACGACGTTGGGCACGTCCCCGCCGCTCATGACGTAGTGCATGCGCACCGTCGGCCGGACGTGCTCGCGCAGCATGTTGATGCCGTGCGTGAACGCCTCCGCGCCATCGAGTGCGCTGCGGCCGTTCCAGGGGTCGGCCGCCGCGTGCGCGCTCTTGCCGGTGAATTCGACGCTGAGATCGACGACGGCCTGTGAACTGGCCAGATCGGCACGGGTTCGCGTCTCCGGATGCCACGCCAGCATCACGTCGACGCCGCGGAACGCGCCATCGCGCGCCATGTAGATCTTGCCGCCCACGTCCTCTTCAGCCGGAGTGCCGAAGAACTTGATCGTGCCTTTTACCGAACCGGCGGCGATCAGCCGTTTGATCGCTACCGCCGCGCCGAGACTGGCGGCGCCGAACATGTTGTGACCACACCCGTGTCCGGGCGCCCCGTCGACCAGCGCCTCGCGGGTCGGCTGCGCCTTCTGGGAGATTCCGGGCAGCGCATCGTACTCGCCCATGATGCCGATGACGGGCCGGCCGGAACCGAATTCGGCGACGAAGGCGGTCGGCAATGCCGCCACGCCGCGCGTGACGCGGAATCCTTCCTGTTCGGCGTAGTCGGCAAGGACCTTCGCAGACTTCGTTTCCTTGAGGGCCGTTTCCGCGAACCGCCAGACCTGGTCGGACAGATCGATGAGCGCCGCACGCTGCGCATCGATCTCGTTCACGGCGCGCTGCTTGAGGGCGGCATCGGCGCCGCGTCCTTGCGCTACCGCACTCGACGTAAGCGCCAGCGTGAGGATTCCGGCACCGATCCCAATCGTCAGCGAACGTCGCATAGAGTTCCCGTTCATGGCGCGACCATCCCGCCATTGATCTCAATCGTCTGCCCATGGATGTACCGCGCCGCATCGGAGCAGAGAAAGAGAATCGTGTCAGCGACCTCTTCGTTCGTCCCGAGCCGGCCCGCCGGCGTCATCGAGACCACGCCCTCCAGTATTTGCTTATTGGAAAAGCGTTCATGAAACGAATTGTCCACTGTTCCGGGGCTGACGGCATTGACGCGGATGCCATGCGGCGCCAGTTCGCGCGCCCAGCCTTTCGTCAACGTGAGAATCGAGCCTTTCGCCGCGGCATAGACTGCGGCGCCAGTGCCGCCGCCGGTCCGCGCCGCGATCGAGCTGAGATTGACGATGACGCCGTCGTGCTGCTGCAGCATGTGTGGCAGTACCGCCTGGGTGATGAAGTAGGTGCTCTTGACGTTCAGGTTCATGACTTCGTCGAACACGGCCTCCGTGCACTCGGTCGTCGCAACGCGTTTGACGAGCGATCCGGCGTTGTTGATCAACACGTCGATCTGGCGCGGCATCGTGCCGATGAACGCATGAATCCCGTCGAGCGTGCCAAGGTCAGCGTGCAGCAGCGATCCGCTGGCACCGGCGTCCACGACCTGTTTCAGCGTCGCTTCAGCGCCTGCCTGAAAGCTGTTGTAATGGAGGAACAGACGGCTGACGCCTGCTCGTGCGAGTGCGATCGCCGTCGCCGCGCCAATGCCACGCGAGGCGCCCGTGATCAAAGCCGTCTTACCGGTCACGATTTTCGACACAGGGGGGCGATTATATCGCCCAGCCACAGTCGGAGCATGCGGTCGGTAACGGACGCAACTCCAGCAATGCCGTGCCCTTACCGGTGGGCTCAAAGCTCCATCAGGTCGCGTCCGACAACGATACCGCCTTGAAAACGGGCGCGGGCCGCATCGATCCACATGGCGTCCGTCAGGCTGGGATCTTCCGCGGGAACGAGGTGCGAGAGCACGAGGGTCTTGACGCCCGCGGCTGCTGCGACCTTGCCGACGTCTTCGACGGCGGTATGGTGCCCCATGATGCTCGCCTTGAGCGACGGCGCATTCGCGACATTCGCGATCAGGCGATCGACGGCGCCGGGAAACAGCGCCTCGTGGACGAGGACGTCCGCGCCTCTCGCGAGCCGGATGAGCGCCTCTGATTTCCTGGTATCGCCGGAGATGACGATCGATCGGTCGGGCGTGTCGAACCGATACGCGAAGGCGTGGGCGAAGGGCGGATGATCGACCAGCGCCGCTGTGACCCGTACGAGGCCATCGTCCAGCACGATCCCTGGAGCCGAGAGATCGTGTGGTCGCAGCAGCGGCGCCAGCGGCACGCGTCCTTCATCGGCGATGCGCGCCTCGATGTCGGCTCGATTCATGGCGAGGAACTGCGAGGTCATGTCCGCCAGCGGTGCCGGACCCCAGCAATCAACCGGCGACTGAAGGCCAGCCGTCCACGCCAGGAGCAGCAGGTTGCCGAAATCCGCGTTGTGATCTGAGTGATGGTGCGTGATGAAGACGTGACGGATCGCTCGGAGCGGTACGTCCGCGGCGACCAGTTGCCGGGCCACACCGTTGCCGCAGTCCACGACATACGGCGTGTCATCGACGAGGATCACTTGCGCCGACGGGAAGCGCGACTGACGCGGTCGGGGGCCTCCGGCAGTGCCAAGAAGGATCAATCGCGTGCGATGCGCGGGTGTCGCCAGGGCTGGTATTGGCGCGGTTGCCGCTGCCACCAGTCCCACGAATTGCCGGCGGTTCATAGTGATGGAGTGTACGCTCAGGCACGACGAGCGCAATCGCTGCAGAGCCGCCGCTCCACGACACCGCTTCCTGGCCGAATTGAAGTTCGGCCCTGTTCGAGTCGAGCGCTAACCGTACAATATGCAAATCCTTCTGAGGTCCATGGTTCTCCGCGTCGTCCGTGACCAATCTGATCCGTGCGTGTCCGTGACCCGTGACCGTGCGATTCGTGACGCGATGAAGATAACTCTGACGATCGCCGCGGTGGTCGCGACCGTGTGCGCGACATTCGCGGCATCAGTTCCGGTCCGCCTGCTCGTCGTCACGGGCGGGCACGACTATCCGACCTCGTTCTACACACTGTTCGAGCAGGATGGCCTGACCTGGGACCACGCGACCTCGAACGAAGAGGCGTTTAAGAAGGACCTGCGAGGTCGCTACGACGCCCTGGTCCTCCACGACGGGTCGGCGACGATCTCGCCGGACGCGCAAACGCATTTCCGTGAGTTCGTCGAAAACGGCGGCGGGCTCGTCGTCATTCACCACGCGATCATCAGCTATCAGGACTCGGACTGGTTCCGGGATCTCGTCGGCGGCCGCTACTTGCTGTCGCCGCAGAACGGCCATCCGCCGTCGACCTACCTGCACGACGTGGACATGAACATCCGCCTGGTCACGGCGCACCCGATTACGCACGGTGTCACGCTGACGCGTATCCATGACGAGACCTACAAGGGGATGTGGATTGCGCCGACAAACACGGTGCTGCTCGCCACTGACAACGAGACGAGCGACGGTCCGCTGGCGTGGGTCAGCGCCTACAAGTCGGCGCGCGTCGTCTACATCCAGCTCGGTCACGGTTCCGAAGCACACCGCGATCCGGCGTATCGCACGCTCGTCAGGAACGCGGCGTTGTGGGTTGCCCGGCGGCTCGATTGAGCGCCCCGTCCATAACCTCAGCCGTTCAGTGCTCTCTTGACTCCTCGACGCTGCCAGCAATAATCGCCGCGACGGCGCGGCCCTCCGCGAAACGATCTCCACACACTTTGGGAGTTCCGTATGAAGTTGCGGCCGTGCCTCGCTCTGATCAGCCTTCTCGCCCTCGCGTCGTGCGGAGGATGTCCCGGCTGTTCTCAGGGCCCGCGCCCTTCGATTGTCATCGGCACGCCCGCGACCGCCGCCAATGCCGCGCGCGTCACCGCGACGATCACGCCGAATGTGTTCGCGGTCACAAAGGTGATTCTGGAGTTTGGCCGCCGGCCGACGGCGAGCAACGCCGTGAACGTGATCTACACGAGCGAACCCGGCTCGTACAACCTGTCGCACACGTTCGATCCGCCGACGTTCCCGACGACGGACCGGTTCGACGCGACCTTCCGTTTTCCCACGCTGACCGCGGGCGAGCTCGTCGACTACCAGTTCAAGGTGACGCATCGAAACGCGGACGGCAACGAGTTGTTCTTCTGGAGCGAGCGCAAGACGTTTCAGGTCACGGCCGCCGTCGCGGCACCTCCAGGAGGCCCGGTGGGTGGGGGTGGCGGCAACACTGGCAATTGTGACGATCCGATCGCGAACGTCAGCCGCCCGGCCAACAGCATCAGCGGCGGCAGCATCCAGGATCGTGGTGGCAATGCTCCCGCGATCTCGGCCGACGGGCAGTTCGTAGCGTTCGTCACACAGATGAAGTTCGATCCCAATGCCGCCGATGGCGACCAGGTGTACCGCCGCAACCTGCAGAGCGGCGAGATCGTTCCGGTCAGCCGCCCCGCGACGTCCACGAGCGGTGGGTCGATCACGGATCGCGGCGGGCACGCGCCATCGATCTCCGCCGACGGGCAGCGCGTGGCCTTCGTCACGCAGACGAAGTTCGAAGCGAACGCCGCGGATGGCGATCAGGTCTACGTGCGCGACCTCGCCACCGGTAATGTGCTGCCTGTCAGCACGCCGACCGGTGGGGCACAGGATCGCGGGGGTGCGGCGCCGGTGATCTCGGGCAACGGCCGGTTCGTCGTCTTCATCACGCAGACGAAATTCGATCCGCAGGCGTCCGACGGCGTCGATCAGATCTATCGCCGCGATCTGCAGACCGGCGCCGTCGTGCCCGTCACGCGGCCGGCACAATCGATCTCCGGGGGCGCCGTGACCGATCGAGGGGGACACTCCCCGTCGATCTCGGATGATGGCCGGTTCGTCGCGTTCGTCACCAGCACCCAATTCGATCCCGACGCTGCGGACGCCGATCAGATCTACGTCCGCGATCTCGACACGGGCAACATTCTGCGCGTCTCCACGCCGGCGAACGGGATCAACGGCGGCTCCACGACCGATCTCGGCGGTACCGACCCGCGCATCTCCGGCGATGGCCAGTTCGTCGCGTTCGTCAGCCGGACGAAATTCGATCCGAATGCCAGCGGCGATGACCAGATCTACCGGCGCGCTCTCCTGCCTGGGACGATCCAGATCGTGACCAGGCCGGCGACGTCCACGAGCGGCGGATCGGTGACCGATCGTGGAGGAAAGAGCCCGGCGATCTCGATGAACGGTCAGCGCGTGAGCTTCGTCACCCGGACGGCCTTCGACGCCAACGCCGCGGCCGACGTCGACCAGATCTACGTGCGCGATCTCGAGAGCGGCGACATCCTGCGCGTGTCGACGCCTGCCAACGGAATCAACGGCGGATCGACGACCGATCGAGGTGGCGCGGCGCCGATCCTCTCAGGCAACGGCCGATTCGTCGCGTTCGTCACGCGCACACAGTTCGATCCGAATGCCGCGAATGGCGTGGACGAAATCTACCGGCGATGCTTACCGGAGTGATCGGATCACGCGACGCGACCGCGGTGGGCTATTTGAGCCCGTCGGCAAGGTACAAATCACGAGGCCCCATGACCCGATTGCGAGCCGCCTTCATAGCCCTTGGTCTGGCAATCATGACCGCCGCACTCTCGGGCCGCGCGCCGGACGACGCGGCTGCGGTCATGACAGAGTTCGACGTTCGTGTCCCCATGCGCGACGGTGTTGCGCTGCGCGCCGATATCTACCGGCCGAAGGCGGACGGGAAGTATCCCGTGCTGCTGCAGCGCACGCCTTATGACAAGAACGGCGACCGCGCCTTCGGCATGAAGGGTGCCGCCCGCGGCTACGTCGTCATCGTCCAGGACGTCCGTGGACGCTATGCATCGCCCGGCGAGTGGTACACGTTCAGGAACGAGCCCAACGACGGCTACGACACCATCGAATGGGCGGCGGCGCTGCCGTATTCCAACGGCAAGGTCGGGATGTTCGGCGGCTCGTACGTCGGCGCAACGCAGATGCTCGCCGCGATCGCCAAACCGCCGCATCTGGCCGGTATCTGTCCCGTGGTGACCGGCAGCAACTATCACTCGAACTGGACCTATCAGGGCGGCGCCTTCGAGCAGTGGTTCAATCAGTCGTGGACGGCGGGTCTCGCCCAGAATACGTTCGCGAAAAGTCTTGTCCCTCGAACCGATGCCAGGGAAGGCATGTGGCAGCTGCCGCTGGACTCGTTTCCGTTGTTCAACGCTCCGCCGGACGGGCGAACGCCAGATGCACTCGTGACGCTGGCGCCGTATTACGTGGATTGGCTGGCCCATCCGACTTACGACGACTACTGGAAGGCGCTGTCGATCGAGGAGCACTTTGGCGACGTCCAAGTACCAATGCTGACGGTTGCCGCCTGGTACGACATCTTCCAGGACGGCTCGCTCCGCAACTACATGGGCGTCAAGTCCAAGGGTGGCAGCGACGCAGCTCGCCGCGGACAGCACCTGCGCGTCATCGTCGGCGGCCATGCCGGCAACGGGCCGAAGATTGGTGACGTCGAGTTCGGAGCGACGTCATTCTTCGACGAAGACGAGCTGACGCTGTCCTGGTACGACTATCTGTTCAAGGGCGTGCAGAACGAGTTCGCCGGCAAGCCGGTGAAGATTTTCGTGATGGGCGAGAATGCCTGGCGCGACGAAGACGACTGGCCGTTGGCCCGGGCGCAGGCGACGAAGTATTTCCTTCACTCGTCAGGCAAGGCGAATTCACTGCGTGGCGACGGGTCGTTGTCTCTCACGGCGCCGAAGAACGAAACCGCCGACACGTATACCTACGATCCGGAAAACCCGGCCCCGACGATTGGCGGGCTCCTGTGCTGCGACGGTACCCACATGCCGCCAGGGCCGCGCGACCAACGTCCGGTGGAGGCACGTGATGACGTGCTGGTCTATTCGACGGCGCCCCTCGCTGCCGACCTCGAGGTCACCGGCCCGGTGACGCTGGAGGTATACGCGAAGTCGTCGGCGGTCGACACGGACTTCACCGCCAAACTCGTTGACGTGTGGCCGAACGGCTTTGCTCAAAATCTGACCGACGGCATCCTGCGGACGCGGTACCGCAACTCGATGGAGAAGCCGGAGCTGCTGAACCCTGGGCAGGTCTACAAGTTGACGATAGAGGTCTGGTCAACCAGCAACGTGTTCAAGAAGGGCCACGCGCTGCGGCTGGAGGTGTCGAGCAGCAACTTTCCGAGATTCGATCGCAACCTGAATACGGGCGACGAAAACGCTCGTGGCAAGCGTTTCGTCCGGGCGACGAACGCTGTGCTGCACGACTCGGAACATCCATCCGCGCTCGTCCTGCCCGTCATCGCTCGCTGACCGGGGGGCCGGTTACCCGGGTTACCCGGGTTGATCGGGTTGATCGGGTTGGTCGGGTTGATCGGGTTGGCCGGGTTAACCGGGTTGCTGGGTGGCGGCCAGGTATCCTGCGACGCTCAGCAGCACGACGATCGCGGAAAGGCTCACCATGCTCCACGTCCACGCCCGATGCGGGCGAGTGTGCCAGGCGTAGACCAGCATCGAGAACGCCAGCGTCTGGGGGACCCCTTCGAGCCATCCGACCATCTGGGACCAGACCGGGACCTTGGTGTAGATGAAGCCTTCGACTGAGCCCGGTGTCGGACCCACAGGAGACAGAATGGCAAGGCCGAGGAAGAGTCCCCAAAGCAGCAGCCAGCCTCGTGGCCGGCTCAGAAACATCTGCCGGAACGGGTAGAGCGCCGCCGCCAGAATCAGGCCCCTGATGATTTGAAACGAAGGACCGAGCGCGACGACCGGATCGCTGACCGGTCGCATGAAACACGCCAGCGCCTCGGTCGCGAAGACGCCCTTGTAGTCGAGGACGAAGACTGCAAACACGCCGGCGATGAAGTAAGTGACGACGTGACACGCGGTCACGCGCAGGGCGAACGTCGGGAAGGACGGCGAGCTGGGGTCCCGCATCGGTGGATATTACGTTTGCTCAGGAGTAGAGGTTTCTCGACAGGTACTCGTTGCGGAACGTGCCCTTCGGATCCAGGTTCGACACGAGCTGCTTGAATTCGTCCCACCGTTCGTAGCGTCCCCGCAGCTCGGACGAAGGGATCGTGAACAACTTCCCCCAGTGCGGCCGTACCTGGAAGGGGGTCAGCTCCCGCTCGATGACGGGCAGCAGCTGGCTGACAGCGTCCCACTCCGGCTTCCACGTGAAGTGGATGGCCAGGCTGGCTCGCTTGTAGCAAGGACTCATCCACAACTCGTCCGCCTCGATCGTTCGGAGTTCGGAAATCAACAAGTGAGGACCGACCTGGTCGCGCAGTCGCTCCATGGCCAGGATGGCCTCGACGGCATGCCGGCGAGGGACGAAATACTCGGACTGCAGCTCCTTCCCGCTGCTCGGCGTGAAACCCATTTTGAAGTGCGGCAGGCGCTCGTACCACGGGCCTTCCACCCCCATCTGCTCGGTGCAGTTTTCTGGGGACAGATCCACGATCGGGTGTACGTCCCGGGCCGCTCTCGCCGCGCCAAAGAACTCGGCGGCGTCACGAAGCGGCTCTCCGCTGTCGAGCCGCTGTTTGATCCAGACTTCGTTGACGCGCTCCTTCTGCCAGTCGGTGAACAGGCTGACGCTGTAGCCGGAGGCGGCGATGTCGTCGAAATGGTCGCGCACCTGCCCCATCGGGAGGTCGAGATACACCTGTTGGCGCATCTTGTAGGTCGGCTGAATGTCGAGCGTCACCTTCGTCACGACGCCGAGCGCACCGAGATTGACCACGGCGCCGGCGAACTGCTGATCCTTCGCACGCGAGAGAGTGACCACGTCGCCCGCTGCGGTCACGATCTCCAACCCCGAGACGGCCGTGGACAGGTTGCCGTTCTTCACACCGGATCCGTGTGTACCCGTCGCGCACGCGCCGGCGATGGAAATGTGCGGGAGCGACGCGAGGTTGTGCAGCGCGAATCCCTTGCTGTCGAGCAATGGGCATAACTGCCCATAGCTCATGCCGGCTTCGACGGTGACGGTTCGACCGCCGGCGTCGAGGGCCGCCACCTGGTTCATGTCTCTCATCGAGAGCAGCTGCGTCTTGCTGTCGGCAATCCCGTTGAAGCAGTGGCGAGTGCCCAGCACTTTGAACGACGGCTGTTGACGCGCGAATGTCCGAATCTCTTCGAGCGTTCGCGCCTTGGTCAGCCGTGCCGTGCTGTAGCGATAGTTGCCGGCCCAGTTCGTGAGCACGTCGTCCTCCCCCGCCGCCTGGGCGCCGGCCGGAAAAAAACGCGCCGCTGCGGATGCGCCGAGAATCGCCGCGCACCGTTGGATGAACCGCCGCTTGTGCTGATTCATGCCGTCACAATACTCGCATCCCCACCCGTGCGCTCCTGTCGTCGCGTGAGCCTCTTCCGCGTTAGCATCGCCAGATGGACTACATACGACTCGGCGGCACCGGTCTGAAGGTGTCGCGCATCTGTCTCGGATGTATGAGCTACGGCGTGCCGGAGGCGCGGATCGATGTACGATCGACATCCGTGGACGCTGCCCGAGGATCAGAGCCGCCCGTTCGTCAAACGCGCGCTGGACGTGTTTTACGAGCCGACGTCCTACGGGCGCCATGAAGTTTCTCGACAGTCCGCCACGGTTGATGTGCTATCCGACGGCACCACGAGGAATCGTCGGCCCGCGACTTCCTCGTGCACCGCTTCTGAGGCCGGAGGGTGGATCATCTTCGACGACTCAAGGACTTCGCGTCCCGCGACGACGTGGTGATTGCGACGAAGGTGTTCAGCCGGATGCGCGACACGCCGAACGGGGCAGGCCTCTCGCGAAAAGCCATCCTGACGGAGAGTCGACCACAGCCTGCGAAGACTCGGCACGGACTACGTCGATCTGTACCAGACGCACCGCTGGGACCACCACACTCCGATCGAGGAAACGCTCGAGGCTTTTCACGACGTCGTCAAGGCGGGCAAAGCGCGGTACATCGGCGCCTCGTCGATGTATGCCTGGCAATTCGCGAAGGCGCTGTACGTCGCCGACCGACACGGGTGGACGCGCTTCGTCTCGATGCAGAACCACTACAACCTGCTCTACCGGGAAGAAGAGCGCGAGATGATGCCGCTGTGCCAGGCCGAAGGGATTGGCGTCATCCCGTGGAGTCCGCTGGCGCGCGGCCGGTTGACTCGGCCATGGGCCGAGAAGGACGCGACTTCCCGTGCGAAGACCGACGAGTTCGGCGGCACGCTCTACCGCGCGATGGAGGATGCCGATCGAAGGGTCGTGGAGACAGTGATGGACGTAGCCGCTGCCCGTGGGATCCCCTCGGCGCAGGTGGCACTGGCGTGGATGCTCTCAAAACCCTACCTGACGGCGCCCATCGTCGGCGCGACGAAGCCGCAGCATCTTGACGATGCGATCGCGGCCGTGGACGTGCGGCTGTCGACGGACGAAATCGCAGCGCTCGAGTCGCCGTACGTGCCCCACCCGATCGCGGGATTCCAATAACTTTATCGGGCGGACCCGATCGACCCGATGCCCACCTGATGCGCGATGCACGCTGCGAGGATGCGGTCGGGTTGCCAGGGTTATTTCGACGCCGTGGGCGACGACGTCGCCGCCGGCGCGTTGGCCAGGCCGACGGCGTCGAGCATGAAAGCGTATTTGAAGGCAGTCTCGCGCAGCCGATCGTAGCGTCCGGAGCTCCCGCCGTGGCCGCCAGCCAGGTTGACCTTCAGATAGAGCGGGTTCTTGTCGGTCTTCATCGCGCGCAGCTTCGCGACCCACTTCGCCGGCTCCCAGTACATGACCTGCGAGTCGTTCAGCGACGTCGTCACGAGCATGATCGGGTACGGCCTTCTTCTCGACGTTGTCGTAGGGGGAGTAACTGCGCATGTACTCGAAGGCTTCGGCGCTGGCCTTCGGGTTGCCCCACTGCTCCCATTCCTGGGCCGTGAGCGGCAGCGACTCGTCGAGCATCGTGTTGATGACGTCGACGAACGGCACGTCGGCCACGATCACCTTGAAGAGGTCCGGCCTCATGTTCGAGATCGCACCCATCAGCAGACCACCGGCGCTGCCGCCGTTGGCGGCGAGGCGGTCGTTCTTCGTGTACCCGTTCTTCACCAGGTACTCGGCGACGTCGATGAAGTCGTTGAAGGTGTTCTTCTTCTTCATCATCTTCCCGTCGTCGTACCACTGTCGCCCCATCTCTTCGCCGCCGCGGACGTGCGCCATCGCAAACGTCATTCCGCGATCGACCAGGCTCAATACGTTCGAACTGAACGTCGCTTCCGTGGTGATGCCGTACGAGCCGTAGGCGTAGAGCAGCAGCGGGCTGGAGCCGTCGAGGGCGGCTCCCTTCTTCATCAGGATCGAGACCGGCACCTGGATGCCGTCACGGGCCGGGGCCATGCGGCGATGCACCTCGTAGTGCGCGGCATCGAATCCGCTCGGGAATCTCCTGCTGCTTCCTCAGCGATCGCTCACCGGTCGTCACGTTGTAGTCGAAGGTGGCCGACGGCGTGATGAACGACGAATACGTGAAGCGGTAGATGTCGGTCTTGAACTCGGGATTGCCGGAGGGCCGGACGCCGTACGACTCCTCCGGGAAGCCGATGTCCTTCGACTCGTTGGTCGCGAGGTTGACGACGCGGAGCTTCGGCAACCCGTCGCGACGTTCGGCAACCACCGCGAATTTCTCGAAGACATCGAGCCCTTCGATGAACGCCTGGTCGCTGTGAGGCGTCCACTCGCTCCACGCGAGCTCGCCGTCGCGCTCCGCAGCCCGCTCAATCTTGAAATTGCGGGCGTTGTCGTTGGTCACCAGATAGAAGTAGTCACCACCATGCTCGACCGCGTATTCGACGTCGGGGCGGCGCGCGGCGATGACACGCGGCGCCGCAGTCGGATCGGCGGTCGGAATCGCGCGCCACTCCGACGAGGTGAAGCCATCGTCGGTGATGAATACATATCTATCGCTGCGTGAGCGGAAGACCGCAACGTTGTAGAGAACGTTGGCTTCCTTGAAGACCTCGACGTCCCCAGCGGCGGCCACGCCCAGCGTATGGCGCCACACGGTGTCACCGCGTTTCGCCTTGTCCGCGGTCATGTAGAAGAACGTCTTGTTGTCGTCGGCCCACGCAGTGCCGTTCCACACGCCCTTGATCGACTCGAGGATCTTCCCCGTCGTCAGGTCCTTGACGTAGAGCGTGTACTCGCGAAAGGCAGTGAGATCCTCGAGGTAAATCAACTTGGAGCCATCGGGACTGACGTCCAGCCCGCCCAGCGCGTGGAACTTCTTGCCGAGTGCCAGCGCGTTCTGATCGAGGTAGACCTCTTCGGGAGCATCGGGCGATCCCTTCCGCCGGCAGAAAATCGGATAGGCCTTCCCCTTTTCGGTGCGCGTGTAATACCAGTAGCCGTCCTCCCACACCGGCACCTGCTCGTCGGATTCCTTGATGCGTCCGAGCATCTCCTTGTAGAGCGTGTCCCGCAGCGTTGCCAGGTGTTTGGTTCCGGCCTCGGTGTAGGCGTTCTCGGCGTCGAGGTACGCCTTGACGGCAGGCGAGTTCTTCTCCCGCAGCCAGCCGTAGTTGTCCGTCAGCGTCACGCCGTGCAATGTGGTGGTCTTCGGGACCTTTCGAGCGACCGGAGGATTCGGGGGCGCCTGACCGGATAGCGCGACCGCCGTGACGGCGACGGCGGCACAGGCCAGACATGAACGGGATAGACGTGCGCGACGGGAGTGAGGGCCTGCCATGAGACCTCCAGACTGACGTGCAGTTGAGAATAATACGCTGGGAGGCGACGTGATTCGTAACGATCCGTCGATCGAAGTGTTCCTCCCGCGCGCGAGGCCAGGGCCGACGCCTACCGCGCGCTGCGCCTGGTGCGGAGCCGCGCTCACGAGTGGCATCTCGACTCCAACCGCATCGGCATCATGGGATGCCGGCGTTTCTCCTGGCCGCGACCGACGATCCGTGTTGCGCGGCGCCAACCGTGAAGCTGCTGCAGATGTACCGTGATGCCGGCGTCACCGCCGAGGCGCATAGCTTCCAGAAGGGTGGCCATGGCTTCAACATGGGGCAGCGTTCCTCTGGCGTCGGTGCACACGTGGCCTCAGCGCCTGGCGGATTGGCTGAAGGACAGCGGGATTACCGCGCCGGCCCCATAGGGACGGACGCGTGATCGGCGACGTACAGCCACGTGCCGTTGATCTTCTTCCCAACGGCGGTAACACGCACGGTGATGATCTGCGGCGACCCGCCCACTTTCGGCGTCAGGGTCAGCGTGGCCGTTCCCCAGCCGGTGGCGAGATCGCCTGAGGTTTGATAGGTGGAGTTGATTGACGCGTTCGACACGGTGTTGGTCGTGAACATTTCCGTGTAGGCGGTACGGATCGCGGCGGTGCCGCGCGCCTCCATTGCTTCTGGGGTGTAGAGCACCGCGTCCGGGGCATAGAGCGCGACGAGCGCGTCGACGTCGCCTGCATTCGCGGCTTTCGTCCATGCGTCGTCGAGGACCTTGCATCCCTGTTCCTGAGCCCGGACGGGCAGAGTCGTGGCGGCAACGACGGCGACGAGTGCGAGCGTCGATAGTGCTCGAAACATTGTCAGCTCCTCGTGGGAAACACTGGTGTAGAACGCACAGCATACTACTGCGATGGACATCCGTATTGCGACAGTGGACGATGCCGCGACGGTGACCGGCATCATCAACCGCGCCTTCGTCGTCGAAGCGTTTTTCAAGATCGGTGACCGCACGTCACGCGAGGACGTGGTGGGCCTGATGCGTGATGGCGAGTTCCTGCTTGCCGAGGAAGACAGCCGGGCGACGGGCTGTGTGTTCGTGAAGGCAAAAGGGGACGTCGGCTACTTCGGAATGCTGTCGGTCGAACCGGGACTGCAGGGGAAGGGAGTGGGCCGGTTCCTGATCGATGCCGCCGAATCGCGGCTGCGGGACGCTGGATGCCGCGCGGTCGAAATCGAGGTCGTCAATCTTCGCGAGGAATTACCACCGCTCTACGAAAAATTCGGGTACGCCCGGACGGAAGAGCGCCCCTTTCCGAGTCCCGAACGCGCCAGCCAGGCCTGTCACTTCGTCGTCATGACGAAGACCCTTCAGTCGTGAATCAACAACGCGCGTAGCCGCGCAACGCCAGCGCAACAGCGAGAGTGCGTGATGTCGTCCTAATGTGACACTTGACAATATGACAGTAAGTGTCAAATAATCGGGCGCATGTCGGATGCGCTGTACGCGATCGGCGAGCTGGCCGATCTCGGCGGCATCTCGCGCAGGACCGTTCGGTACTACGTACAGGAAGGCCTGTTGCCGCCGCCGCGGGGCCTGGGGCGCGGCAATCACTATGGCCGCGAGCACCTCGATCGCCTGCTGCAGGTGAAGGCGCTCCAGGAAGCCGGCCGGTCGCTCGACGAGATCCGGCAGCTGCTCGAACAGCGTCCCGCGGCCTCGGCGCCGCTCCTGGCACCGCCGCTGCCGCGGTCGATGTGGCGACGCATCGCCGTCGCACCCGGCGTCGAACTGCACGTGAGCGATGACGTGAAGCTGCCTTCGCCGGGTCGGCTCCAGGAGCTGGCCGCGTGGTGTCGCCAGCATTTCGGCGTTTCGGAGGATGAGTAACGATTCACCGCATCGCAAGCGGACCTGATGGTCCGCCAGAAGCCGCGGCATTCATGAGGCGAGGATGCAATGCCTGAACAGTTCGTGTCCGAAGGTATCGGTCTAATCTCGAAGGACGCCGCGCCGGTCGCGCTCGCCGGCGTCGTGATTGCCGCCGACATCCGGGGCGTGTGCGCGAAGGTCACCGTCGCACAGCGCTACGTCAACCGCGAGGCGCAGCCGATCGAAGCGGTGTATGTGTTTCCCCTCGATGAAAGCGCTGCGGTTTGCGGTTTCGAGGCGGTGATCGACGGCACGCTTGTCGTTGGCGAAGTGAAGGAGCGCGACGACGCCTTCCGGATCTATGACGATGCGATGGAGGCGGGACACGGCGCGTACCTGCTCGATGAAGAGCGACCCGACGTATTTCAGGCGAGCATTGGCAACCTCCCGCCGGGCAAGGAGGTCCTGCTGAAGATCACGTACGTCACGGAACTGAAGGTTGACGCTGGCGCTTTGCGCTTCGTCATTCCGACGACCGTCTCGCCGAGGTATGCGCCGCAAGTCGATCGCGTTGCTGTCGGACGGTCTGATGCCGAGACCTTGAATCCTCCGCTGGCCTGGCACGTACCTGTACGGTCTCGAGCTGTCGGCGCGGATTGCGATGCCGGGCGGCGCCGCACGCGTAGACTCGCCGTCACATCCAATTGCGCTGGCAACGGAAGACTCGGCGATGGTCGTAACGCTGGCGCAGCGGGAGGTCGCGCTCGACCGCGATTTCGTGCTCAACGTGTCGGCGCCGGCGTTCGACCGGCCGCAGGCCTGGCTGGAACGCTCGGACGACGGGCGAGAGGCGATCGCCGTCGCGTTCGTGCCGAAAATGGAAGTGGCCGCCGCACCCGCCGAAGTGATCTTCCTGATCGACCGATCCGGCTCGATGGGAGGCGCGTCGATCGAGGAAGTCCGGAACGCGATGCAGATGTGCCTGCGCTCCCTGATCAACGGTTGCCTGTTCAACATCGTCGGCTTCGGGTCGACGTATGACGCCTTGTTCCCGGAGAGCCAGCCGTACGACGAGCGGAGCCTTGCCGCTGCCAGCAATCACGCGGCCTCGCTCGACGCCGACCTCGGCGGGACGGAGGTACTTCCCGCACTCGAACACGTCCTCCGGCAGCCGCGATCCGCTCGTCCGAGACAAGTGGTGATATTGACCGACGGTCAGGTCACGAACACCGATGCCGTCCTGGCGCTGGTCCGCTCGCATGCGGCGGACACCCGCGTGTTCGCGTTCGGCATCGGCGCCGGGTCCAGCCGGCACCTCGTCGAGGGGATGGCGCGCGCCGGCGGCGGATCGGCGGAGTTCATCGCACCCGGTGAGCGCATCGAGCCGAAGGTCGTTCGGCTCGTCAACCGGCTCCTGACGCCGGCGTTTACTGATGCGCGCCTGGATTGGGGTGGACTTCAGGTGACCGCCGCGCCGTCTCGCATCCCGCCGGTCTTTTCCGGTGAGCGCCTCGTCATCTACGGCTTCGTCGAGCGCGTGCAGCCGGCCATGCTCCGGCTGAGCGGAATCGTGCCGTCGGGCCCGTTGACGTTCGAAGTGCCGCTGGAGCCGCAGTCGGCCGTTCCTGGTACCGTGGTTTCGACGCTCGCGGCGAGGGCCCGGATCCGCGAGCTCGAGGAGAGTCCGGAATGGCTGTCGGCGCGCGGTTCGCGACAGCCGCGATCGCGGGCGAGCGATTCATCGCGCGAGATCATCGATCTCGCGGTGCGCTACTCCTTGATATCGCGCGAGACGTCGTTCGTTGCTGTCGAACGGCGTCAGAGGCCAGTCCAGGGCGATGTGCAACTGCGTCGTGTCCCAATTGCGCTGACGAACGGATGGGGCGGCCTCGACCGGCGCGCGGATCACGCAAGCAAGCCAGGAATGGCCGCGCCGCTGCCACCGCCGGCCGCGTCATACGCCGATGTCAGCGAGATGAGGGCGTTGCGATCGATGCCGCACAGTCCAATGTCAGCGGTGCATGGCATCGTGTCGCGGATCGCAGACATGATTCCAGGCCGGCACAGGCCGGAGTCTGAGGAACGGCTTGCCGATCTCGTCGAGCCGGCATCGCACGATGCTTCGGGACAGGCGCGCACGCGGAAGAGCAGCGATGCCGATCGCGCGAAGATGCTGGCCGTCGTTTCGCTGCAGCGCGCGGATGGATCCTGGGAGCTCGACGAGCCGTTTGCCCGAGCGATCGGTCAGCCGCTGGACAAGCTGCGGGTGGCGCAAGCCGCAGCCTCGAGCGGAGCCGACGATGCGAGCCGGGCGTGGGCGACGGCGCTCGCGCTGCAATGGCTGACGGCCAACGCCGCCGCATTTGGCGACGAGTGGCGGATCATCGCCATGAAAGCGCGGCAATGGCTCGATCGTACGCTGGCACGGCCGGTCAGCGGGCGAAGCTGGACCGACGAGGCGACACGGCTGCTTCGTCCGTCTTCCTGATCCGGCGCCGCGAGGTTCGCGTCAACGCTATAGTGACCGGGCATGCCCACGCTGACCTTCCTCGGCGCGGCGCGAACCGTGACCGGGTCGAAGCATCTCGTGGACACGGGGGCGCACCGCATTCTCGTGGATTGCGGTCTGTTCCAGGGCAGCTATGAGCTGCGCCGCCGCAACTGGCAGGATCTCCCGATTTCTGCCGCGTCGATCGACGCCGTCGTCCTGACGCACGCGCACCTGGATCACGTCGGCTATCTGCCGCGACTGGTGGCGCAGGGATTCAAGGGCCGCGTGTTTTGTACGCCCGGCACCTACGATCTCGCGCACCTGGTCCTGATCGATTCGGCCCATCTACAGGAAGAAGACGCCCGCCAGGCGAATCGGGACCACTACTCCAAGCACGATCCCGCTCTGCCACTCTACACCGTCGCCGATGCATGGAAGGCGCTGGCGCAATTGCAGCCGGCAGGTTTCCATCGGCCGATGCCGGTCGTGCCCGGCGTCGAGATCTCGTTCGTCCCGGTCGGTCACCTGCTGGGCGCCGCGTCCGTGGTGATGACGATGGCTACTCCGGCGATGACCGTCGTGTTCGGCGGCGATCTCGGGCGCTACGACCGTCCGGTGCTTCGCGACCCGGAGCCCGTGGCGGCAGCGGACGTGTTGCTGGTGGAATCGACCTACGGCGATCGCCTCCACGCGCCCGACGATCGCGGCGAGCGGCTGGCGTCGATCGTCTCCGAGACGTACGACACGCGGCGGCAAAGTCGTCGTCCCCTCCTTCGCCATCGGCCGTGTCGAGGAAGTGCTCTATTGGCTGAAGCGGCTGGAAGACGAGAAGCGTATTCCGAGCATGCCGGTGTACGTGGACAGCCCGATGGCGGTACAGGCACTGCAATTCTATGCACAACGTGTCGACGAGCTCGACGAGGAGCTGCACGGACAGGGCCGGGCGCTGACCGCGTTCATGACGCGCCGGTTCGAGATGGTGCCCTCGGCTGCACAGTCCTTCGATCTCGTTCGTTCGGAAAAACCGGCGATCATCGTTTCGTCGAGTGGAATGGCCACCGGAGGACGTGTCCTCAACCATCTGGAACGGGTGCTGCCGGACCCGCGCCACACGGTGCTCTTCGTCGGCTATCAGGCGCCGGGCACGCGCGGACGGGCACTGGTGGATGGCGCCACGTCACTCAAGATGCATGGCCGGATCGTCAACGTGGCGGCACGAGTGGAGCTGATCGACTCGATGTCCGCTCACGCCGACCAGGGTGAGATCCTGCGCTGGCTCACAGGCTTTCAGCGTCCTCCCGCGATGACATTTGTCGTGCATGGCGAACCCGAAGCCCAGGACGCCCTCCAGGAAAAGATCCGCGCAATACCGGGGTGGAAAACCCTGGCGCCGGAGTACGCTCAGAGGGCTCAACTGTAGGGAATTGCGGATTGCGGATTGGGGATTGAGGATATGAACGCGGAGAATCAGGAGACAGCGGTCACGGCCGATCGGAAATATCTTCTCGAGCGCATCGGGGAAGCGGCGGTCGTGCAGCTCTACGCCGACGGCTTCGAGCACTTGCCGCTGAACGACAAGATTCTCTGCTGGCATCTCTACCAGGCGGCGCTGGCGGGACGTGACATCTATTACGACCAGCGCTACGCCCACAATCTCGAGATGCGTGCGCTGCTCGAGGCGATCGTCACGCATCCGGACGGCATCGATCCGGTCACGCTCGACGCGATCATCCGCTACACAAAGCTGTTCTGGATCAACACCGGCGGCTTCAACAACATCACCGCCAGGAAGTTCGTGCCCGAGTGCGCGCCGGAGGCATTTGCGGCGGCGGTTCGTGTCGCGGCGGCCAACGGCGCGGCACTGCCGCTGGCAGCCGGGGAGAGCGTTGACGATCTGCTCGCCCGTCTCCACCGGCCGTTCTTCGATCGCGAGTTCGAGGCGATCGTGACATGCAAGACGCCAGGGGAAGGCCGCGACATCCTCGAGGCGAGCGCGAACAACCTGTATGTCGGCGTCGTCATGAAGGACCTGGACGGATTCGAGGAGCGCTACGCCCTCAACTCCCGCCTGACGAAAACCGAGCAGGGGATTGCCGAAGAGGTGTACCGGATCGATGGACGCTACGCGCACCACATTGCGCGAATCGTCTCGCACCTCGAGGCGGCGATCGCGTTCGCTCCGCCGCCGACTGCCGCTGCGCTGCAGGCGCTGGTTCGTTTCTATCGCAGCGGTGAGATCGAGGACCGCCGGCGCTACGACATCGCGTGGGTCGCCGACAACGAATCAACCGTGGACACGATCAACGGCTTCATCGAGGTCTACATGGACGCGCGCGGCGCGAAAGGCGCGTGGGAGGCGCTGGTCTATTACGTACATCCCGGAAAAGACCGCGGCGGTGCGGGCAATCGCCGATCACGCGCAGTGGTTCGAGGACCACATGCCGTGGGATCCGCAGTGGCGCAAGCCGCAGGTGACCGGTGTCTCGGCGCGGGCGATCGAGGTGATCGTCGAGGCCGGCGATTCCGGACCGATGACGCCGATCGGCATCAACCTCCCGAACGATCAGGAGATCCGTGAAACGCACGGCAGCAAGTCGGTCTCCCTCTCGAACGTGACCGAGGCGTACGAGAAGTCGATGCCGCGCGAGTTCCGCAGCGAGTTCTCGTGGAGCCCGGACGAAGTCGGACGCGCCGAGCGCTGGGGCGCCTTCGCGTCGGAGCTGACGACGAATTTGCACGAGATGATCGGCCACGGGTCAGGACTGGTCTCGCCGCAACTGAATGGCGCGCCGGAGAAGGCGCTGAAGGAGCAGTTCTCGGCGATCGAAGAGGCGCGCGCCGATCTGGTCGCGTTGTACTTCGTCGCCGATCCGTATCTCGTGGACATCGGGGTGGTCCCTGCCGACGCCCTGCACGAAGTCGTCCTCGCGGAATACGAGGCCTACGCACGCAACGCGCTGACGCAGCTGCGCCGGATTCGCGAGGGGTCGCAGATCGAAGAAGACCACATGCGGAACCGTCAGCTCATCGTCCATTGGCTGCTGGCCAACACCGAAGCGATTCAGATTGCGTCGCGGGACGGCAAGACGTTCTACCGCATGGTGGACGCGAACGCCTTCCGCGAGGGCGTCGGCCGTCTGCTCGCCGAAGTGCAGCGCATCAAGGCCGAGGGCGACTACGAAGCCGCCAGGGAGCTCCTGGAGACCTACGGCGTGCATTTCGATCCCGAGCTGCGCGACGAGGTCGTGGCGCGCGTGGAACGGCTGAATCTGCCGTCGTATACCGCGTTCGTCACGCCCAAGCTCGAGCCGGTTCGGGCCGATGACGGATCGATTGTGGACGTGAGGATCTCGTACCCGCGGGATCTGACGACACAGATGCTGGAATATTCTGGAGTGCGTTGACCGAAGCGCCCGGGCTGGGCCGGGCGTCCCCCGGCACCTCGAGTTTTCGATGTTTTCGTCGCGCGTCCCGAGCGACCTGGGACCTAATGCCGTGGCGGCGGCTGTCGAACGAATGCGGTTGTCGGGCCGCGGCTTCGACGACCTGACGGTCTCGAATCCGACCCTCGCCGCCATCGACTATCCGCCCGACCTGCTGGCGCCGCTCGGCGCCGCCAGCTCGCTCGTCTACGATCCCCAGCCATTCGGCGCAGCGGCAGCGCGCGCAGCGGTCGCGGCTGACTACCACCGGCGGGGTGTACACGTTCCCGCGTCGCACGTGGCGCTGACGGCAAGCAGCAGCGAAAGCTACGCCTTCCTCTTCAAGCTGCTGTGCGATCCCGGCGATTCGGTGCTGGTCCCAACGCCGAGCTATCCGCTGTTCGAACATCTCACGCGTCTCGAGCAGGTCCACGCGCTGCCGTACGTCACGCAGTATCACGGCACGTGGGGACTGGACCTCGACGACCTCAAACAGGCGATTGGCAAACGCACGCGCGCGATTCTCGTCGTCAGTCCCAACAATCCGACCGGCGGCTGGCTGAAGCGCGACGAGTTGACGGCGCTTCTCGGCTTCTGCGCCGAACACCGATTGGCGCTCATCGGCGACGAAGTCTTCTGCGACTACCCCATCGATCCGGCGCCTGGCGCCGCCAGATCCGTGCTCGAGCGCGAGGAGACGGTGCTGACGATCGGCATCGGCGGCGCCTCGAAGTCGCTCGGGCTGCCGCAGGTGAAGCTCGGATGGATCGCGCTGAAGGGCTCGGGTGCGCTGGTGCAGAGCGCGCTCATGAGGCTCGAGCTGATTGCAGATACGTATCTGTCGGTGAACACGCCGGTGCAACAGGCGCTGCCCCGGCTGTTCGAGGAGGCGCAGGTCGTTCGTCGCCAAATCCGCAGCCGAGTACTGCACAATTATCACGTGCTCCAGCAACTGGTGTCGCACGTGCCGTCCTGTCAGCTGTTGCGCGCCGAGGGCGGCTGGTCGGCGGTGTTGCGCATCCCCCACACGATGCCGGAGGACCAGCGCGTCATCCAGTTGCTCGAGGAGGATCGCGTGCTCGTCCATCCCGGCTACTTCTTCGACTTCCCGCGAGACGGCTATCTGATCGTCAGCCTTCTCCCGCGTCCTGACGCGTTTCGATCGGCGCTCGAGCGTGTGCTGGACACGTTCAGTCACGCCTGACAGATTCGACCACTGATGCGTCCCCGACCGCTGCCAGGCCGCGCCGCCGGCCTTGTCGTACCGTTGTTCTCGCTGCACTCGGCCCGAAGCTGGGGGATCGGCGACATCGGCGATCTCCCACTTGGTGCGCGCTGGCTCGAACGCGCCGGCTTTCGCGCTCTTCAGCTGCTGCCCGTCAGCACGCTGCCCCTCGGACAGACATCGCCGTACTCGGCGCTCAGCGCGATGGCGATCGATCCTGTCTACATCTCGCTCGCGGACGTCGCCGACTTCGGCGCCCCGGGCGGAGAGTCACAGCTTCCACTCGCCGATCAGGCCGCGCTTCGCCGCGCCCGCTCCTCACCACGCGTGCGTTACGACGACGTGCGGCAGGCGAAGGCATCGGCGCTACGGCTCGCCTTCAGTCAGTTCTACGAGGTCGAATGGCGGCGGACCACGGCGCGGGCCGGCGCGTTCGCCGCGTACGTCTCGTGGGAAGAGTGGTGGCTGGCGGACTATGCCCTCTACAGTGCATTGCGGGAACGCTTCGGCCGGCAATCGTGGGTGGACTGGCCGGAGCCGCTTCGATCAAGAGACGCGGCCGCGCTCGAGGAGGCAAGGCGCGAGCTCGAAGGCGAGATTCTCTTCCACCAGTACGTGCAGTGGCTCGCCGACGAGCAATGGCAGGCGGCGCGCGAGGCGATGGGCGACGTCCGTGTGTTCGGCGACTTCCCATTCATGGTGGCCATGGACAGTGCCGATGTCTGGGCACGACAGCATCTGTTTCGCTTCGACGCAACAGTGGGTACCGCGCCGGATGCGTTCAGCGAGACGGGACAGGACTGGGGACTTCCGGTCTATCGATGGGATGTGATGGCGGGTGAGGACTATCGCTGGCTGCGCCAGCGCGCGCGGCGCATGGCGCGCCTCTACGACGGGTATCGCGTCGATCACCTGGTCGGGTTCTTCCGCACCTACTCCCGCAAGGTAGGCCAGCAGGCCGGCGCATTCGATCCGTCGGACGAGGCGTCCCAAATCGCGCTCGGCGAATCGCTCCTCAGAGTGTTTCAAGAGGATGGCGCCCAGATCACCGCCGAGGATCTCGGCTCGATTCCCGACTTCGTCCGCGCCTCGCTGCTCCAGATGGGCGTGCCTGGCTACAAGGTACTGCGATGGGAACGCGCCTGGGATCAGGAGGGCAAGCCCTTTCTCGATCCGGCCACGTTTCCGCCGACGTCGGTGGTCACGACCAGCGTTCACGACATCGAGCCGATCGCCCTGTGGTGGGAAGTGGCGGAGAAGGAGGAACGGCATCGGTTCGCGGCGCTTCTGAACCCGAGCGACACTGCCGACCGGGCGGTCGCCGCCGCGCCATTCACGCCGACGCTCCGCGACGAGATTCTCGGCCTTACCTATCATGCCGGATCCGAGCTGCTTCTCCTTCCGGTGCAGGATGCTTTCGGCTGGCCTGACCGCATCAACACGCCGGCGACGGTCGGTGACGAGAACTGGACCTGGCGCATGCCAATCAGCGTGAATGCGATGCAGACGGACGCCGCCGCCATCGAATGCGCCGACAGGCTGCGTCGGCTGGCGGAAGAATCAGAGCGGTTGTGAGGCGGCCGGTCGTATGCAGGCCGCGCTTTCGCCCCGATTGGCGGACCTGAAGGTCCGCCCTGCGCACGTTCTTTGACGGATGACTACTACACAGAACACGTCGCCCATCCGGGCCCCAGAACTGTCGGGTGCCATCGCCTGGCTCAACGTCCCTGCGCCTTCGGACGCCGCTCCTCGAGGCCGACGGGGTCGCCGAGACGCCGTTCAAGTTTCCGGGGAAGGTGCTGGCGACCGCGGATCGGCTGTTCGACAGTGCGACTCGTATGTAGGCCCGAGCTTCAGCTCGGGCATGTACGTGGTACGTCGGCCCAGGACCGGTACGTAGGCCGAGCTTCAGCTCGGGCATCCACGTCGCCCACGCTTAGTTCTGCGTCGGCTTGGCTGTCGCCGGCGTCGTCGTTGCCGGCTGCGCGGGTTGCGGCTTGGGCAGCGGCTTTCTCGGCAGCATCTCCTCACGGTTTGCCGCGTCGTAGACGAAGGACGCCACGATCACGGCGTTCTTCATCATGTCGCTGGCCTGCAGGCGATCCCAGACGTCCATGTTCGAGTGATGCGTCCGCGTTTCGTATTCCACTTCGTCCTGGACGAACTGGAAGGCCGGGATGCCCACGGCGTCGAAGGAGAGGTGATCGGTGCCCGTCGTATTCTGCGGCGTCACCATCGTCATCCCCAGGCTGGCGAACGGCTGCATCCAGTCGGTGAACATCTGGCCGATGGCGTCGTTGCCCTGCAGGTAGACTCCGCGGATGGCCCCGGTGCCGTTGTCGACGTTGAAGTAGCCGCTGATCTTCGCATGCGCCGGCTTCAACGCCATCGTTTCCTTGTCGGCGAAGTTTGCCTTCACGTACGCCTTCGAGCCGAGGAGACCCTGCTCCTCTCCCGTCCACAGCGCGAGGCGGACAGTCCGCCGCATCTTCAGGCCGGACGCCTTGAGGATGCGCATCGCTTCGAGCATCACCGCCGATCCAGCGGCGTTGTCCGTGGCGCCGGTGCCGGTGTGCCAGGAGTCGAAGTGCGCGCCGAGCATGACCAGCTCGTCGGCCTTGTCAGTGCCAGGGATCTCGCCGATGACGTTGAACGCCTCTTCCGATTCGGTGATCGCGTTCTTCACGTTCAGCTCGATCGAGACCGGCACGTTCTTCTGGAGCACGCGCGCAATCCGGTTGTAGTGCTCGACGGCCACCACCACTTGCGTCGGCACTTTCCCGGGATAGCGCACGTACGTCTGCGGCGCCTTCTCGTTGTAAAGGCCGCCCTGCTGCACGAAGATCGTGCCGCCATCACCGACGCGGCTCGGCTCGAGCACGGCGGCGACACCTTCGTCAACCAGGAACTGCAGGCGTTTCGGCGTGAAGGCGTAGAGCGCGCGGTTATAGTTCCGCCGCGGGCCGGCCGTCGGGTCGACTTCCTCGAGCTTCTTCAAATCGGTTTCGTTGAATCGCGTTGCCAGCGGATCGAACGAGGCCTTGACCTCGCGGGTCGGATAGGCGAGGACGATCTTGCCCTTCAGCTTCCCCTTCCACTTCTCGAGATCCTTTTCCTCTTCGAGCGGCGCGAATACGGCCTCTGCGGTGACGACGCCGTTGGTACCGGGCGTCCAGGCCTTCGGGCCACCGATGATCGGCCATGGCGTCGGCGAGACGACCGACGCAGAGAAACGCTCGTTCTGCCAGCCGTGGCCAAAGGTACCCCACGGTTCGAGGTGGGCATTCTGGAGGCCCCACTCGGTCAGCTTCTTCACCGCCCAGTCGCCTGCCGCCTTGATGTTCGGGGATCCCGTCAGCCGGGCGCCGTAGACGTCGGTCAACCAGCTCGCCGTCTCCATTACCTGGGACCGCTGGAAGCCCTCGTCCTTGATGCGATACATCGCATCGTAGTCAATGGCGTTGGCGGCAGCGGCCGTTGGAGACTGGGCCCCCGCAGGCACGCCCAGCAGCGAGACGACCAGAAGAATCTGAATTGCGCGAACACGATTCGACACGGCGGGGCGCCCTCCGAAAGCGAAAAAAACACCATATCACGTGGGCCCAGGCGTCAGTTATCCGGGGCAAGGCGACGGCCAGCGGCTGCCAAGCCCTGAGCGTCGGCCGCTCGCCCCGGGGGGCGTCCGGGCGGCGGCTCCCGCTCCGCCTGACCCGACAGCCTTGTAATCGCCACGCCAAGTTCGTCTCCACGTCCACGGAGCGATCTCACGAATTCCGAGGCGACCCGCACGATTTCGTCGGATTTCGCGCTGGTCCGCAGGTTGCACAGCACGACAACGCGGCCCCAGTGCGGCCGCTCCCGACCAGCGATGCAGTCTGCCGCAAACACCTCGTCGAGCACTTCGGCTGCCGATTTCGCCGATGGTCTTGGAGTCCGCCTCAAGATGGCGGACGCGACGGTTCCAGAGCCCCTCGAAGTCCTGCGCCTCCGCACCGAGTTCCTCTCGTCGCCCTCCTTCGAGTTCATGCTTCGCGAGCGGGTCAGCCGGCTCACGAACTTCCGCCACGCGTTCTACTCGCGCGCACGGCGCGTCGATCGGCTCGACAACGGCACGACGCTCGGTGTCGTCTCGGAAAGCCCCGTCGGCGCGCGGCTTTCCAGAATCCTCGAGGTCGCCAGCGCCTGCCAGATCGATCTGGACGTCAACGCGGCCTTGTGCCTGGTGCGGCAGATCGTGCCGGCGATCGCGATGCTGCACCAGAACGCGCGCGACGTATCGCACGGGGCACTCGCGCCGGAACGCATCGTCGTTACCAGCAACGCGCGCGTCGTGATCGTCGAGTACGTGCTTGGGGCAGCCATCGAGCAGCTCGCCTACAGCCGAGAGCGCCTGTGGCGTGATCTCCGCATCGCGGTACCGTCCGGCGCCGGCGCCGCGCGACTGAACCATCGTGCCGACGTGATGCAGATCGGGATGGTGGCGCTCGCGCTCGTTCTCGGCCGGCCGCTCGAAGACGACGACCTGAAGTCGCTGTCATCGCTGCTGGGGTCGGCGACCGAGAGCTCCGCGCTCGGCGGCCGTGAGCCACTCTCCGAGCCGCTGCGCCGCTGGCTGTCGCGCGCGCTCCAGCTCGACTCGCGCAACTCGTTCGAATCGGCGCTCGAAGCGCAGCTTGCGTTGGACGATGTCCTGTCCGGAGAGGGAGGCTATATCGCAGCGCCGATCGCGCTCGAGTCCTTCCTGGCGCGTTACGAGGAATGCGCCGCCCGCGTACCGCAGGCGACTCGAGTCCAGCCGGAACCTCCTCGCCCGGTCCCGGAGCTTGCTCGCGTCGATCGCGCCATGTCGGCGGGCCCCGTCACATCCGTCGACGTCGATCGAATCCGGCGCGATGTTCCCGTTGAAGAGGGCGCCACGCCCGTTCGCGTCCCACAAGTCCTTCAGATTTCGAAAGATGCCCCGTCCGAGGGGTTGGATCCGGCCGGCGACGACCAATCAACGCCACTGAGTCAGTTCGACGACGAAGAAGCGCGGCGTGAACAGGCGCTGCGCGAGGCATTCCGTCCGCAGGCAGCGGCAGACCCGACCACCGGTGTCGCTCCGAAGTGGCGACTTGCGGCGATCGGCCTCGGAATCGTCGTCGTGATCGAAACGGCCATCATCGTCTGGTCGTTGGTCGGTGGGGCGATCGCTTCATCGCCAGGCACCATCGTGGTCGAATCGAAGCCGGCCGGTGCCCAGGTGAAGATCGACGGGCAGGACAAGGGAATCACGCCGCTGTCGGCCCGGATGCCCGCAGGCGCGCATGTCATCGAAGTCGCGGCCGGCGGTGAGCCGCGTGTGATCCCGATGGCGCTTCAAGCGGGCCAGACGTTCGCGCAGTACGTGGAGCTCACGAGCGCCGCCTCACTGGGCCGCATTAGCGTGACGTCTTCGCCGGCCGGCGCCGTCATTCTTCTCGACGGGCAGCCGCGTGGCACCGCACCGGCGGAAATTGCCGACGTCGCCGCCGGTGAGCACGAGCTGACGCTGGAACGGAATGGCATGCGCGTACGGCAGGCCGTGTCCGTCACGGCGGGAACGACGGCGACAGTCGCCGTGCCGATGACGGGACCAGGAGCGACCGCGATTCCACCACCGCCGCCGACGACCGGCGTGTTGCTCGTCAACGTGCCGTTCGAGATGCAGGTATTCGAGGACAGTACGCTCCTCGGCGCAACGGGCAGTCGACTGGTGCTGCAGCCGGGTGCGCATGATCTGCAGGTGGTGAGCGAGACGCTGCAGTTCAGGACGACTCTGCGTGCCGAGATCGTCGCAGGCAAGACGACGCGTCTCACCGTGCCGCTTCCCAAGGGCGTCATCCACATCAACGCCTCACCGTGGGCCGAAGTGTGGATCGACGGCGAAAAGGCAGGCGAGACACCGCTTGGCAATCTGCCGATCGCGATCGGACCGCACGAGATCGTCTTCAAGCACCCGGAGCTGGGAGAGCAACGTCACGCCGCGACGGTGACGGCCGGGACTCCGGCGCGACTGAGCGTGGACCTGAGAACGCCGCAATAGAGGTGCGCCATGACGCCACACCGCCTCTCGCGCATTGCCGCCGCCGTTCTCGCGATCGTCGTCCTGCCCAACGTGATCTGGGCGCAGGAATCGATTCAAGCTGCGCAGACGCTCTATGCGTCGGCATCGTACGACGAGGCGCTGGCGCTGCTCGATCGCCTGCAGGTCCAGCAGCTCCCGCCCGGGGACATTCGCTCGGTGCAGCAGAATCGCGCGCTCTGCCTGCTCGCGCTCGGCCGCTCGCAGGACGCCGAGGTCGCCATCGCCGCGGTCGTGAACGCCGATCCGCGATATCGCCCGGACGAGTCGACCGCGTCGCCGCGGGTGCGCACTGCATTCCGTGACGTACGCGTGCGGCTGCTGCCCGGCATCATCAAGACTCGCTACAACGCGGCGCGCGGTCTCTACGACGAACAGCGATGGTCCGAGGCGGTCCCGGCGCTGCAGGAAGTCCAGTCGCTCGTGACTGACCACGATTTGACGGACGATCAGCGCAAAGATGTGGCGGAGTACAAGGTCCTCACGGAAGGCTTTCTCAAGCTGGCCGAAGCTGCCGCGGCGCCGCCACCACCGCCGCCGCCGGCTCCGACCGCGCCGGCGCCAGAGCCGCCGCCCGTGGCGCCACCATCGACCGTCGACTATGACCGTGTGTTCGACGCGACTGACTCGACGGTGACGCCACCGGTCACGATCCGGCAGGAGATGCCGCGCTGGATCAAAGGGGCGCTCGCGCTGCCTGGGCCGGGAGCTGTCGAGATCACCGTCTCGAAGAGCGGCGCCGTCGAGCGGGCAACGATCGTCCAGCGCATGGTGAGCTTCTACGATCGGCAAGTGCTCGACGCCACGAAGAACTGGCGCTATCAGCCGGCGCAGCTCGATGGACGGCCGGTGCGATTCAAGAAACAGATTCGCATCACGTTTCAGTAGTTCGCGCGCGCGGCCCACGCGCGCCGTAGCGCAACCTCCTGGCAAGTTCCTGTGGCGAAACGACGATCGCCCGAGTGCCTGCGCGATAGACTGTGCCGCGGTGCCGTCGAGATTCGTCGCCTGGACCGTTGCACTCTTCGCTGTCTGCAGCGCTTGCCGCCAGACGGCGCAGGCCCCGCCGACATTCGCGCGCCCCAGCATCGATTTGCCCCCAGATTCCCAAATCGTTCCCGGTTCGATCAGGAGCGGAGAGAACCTCGGCGCCCTGCTGCGGTCCCAGGGGGTCCCAAGCGAGGACGTCGAGGGCATGCTGGCATCTCTGGAAGGTGTCTTCGACGCGCGGCGTGTTCGAGAGGGGCAGTCGTGGCGGCTCGAACGAACCAATTCCGGGCTGACGCGCGCCTTCGAGTACGAGATCGACGGACGGAGCCTGCTGCGGATTGCGCCGGCCGACGGTGGCTCCGCCGAGTTCGCCGCCGAAGTGATCCCGTACGACGTGCGAACGACAATCACCCAGGTGTCGGGTCACCTCGACGCGGCCACGTCGTCGCTCTTTGCGGCGATGGAAAGCGCGGGCGAGCAGCCGGATCTCAGTGTCGCGCTCGCCGAGATCTTCGCCGGTGAAGTGGACTTCAACACCGAGCTGCAGCCTGGGGACGAATTCCACCTCCTGGCTCAGAAGGCCGTCCGCGACGGGCAGTTCATCGGATACGGTCCTATCCTCGCGGCGGAATTGCTCAATGACGGCCGCCAGCTCCGCGCCTTCCGGTTTCAGCCGCCCGGCGGCGAGGCCGCCTACTACGACGCCGAGGGGCGTTCGTTGAAACGGTTTTTTCTCCGTTCGCCACTGAAGTTCGATCCTCAGGTGTCCTCCGGCTTTTCACGATCGCGCCTGCACCCTGTGCTCAATATCCGCCGGGCGCATCTGGGGGTCGACTATCGTGCGCCGGCCGGCGCCCCAGTCGTCGCCGTGTCGAACGGTACGGTGACATTTGCGGGATGGGCCTCCGGCGGCGGCCGGACCGTTCGCATCCGTCATGCGAGCGGCTACGAGAGCGGCTATCTGCATCTGTCGGCGTTCGGGAGTGGCATTCGTCGGGGTGCTCACGTCCTGCAGGGGCAGATCATCGGGCGCGTCGGCTCGACCGGCCTCGCCACTGGACCACATCTTCATTACGAGTTGAAGAAGGCCGGTGCCACCGTGAATCCGCTCGCCGAGCACCGGAAGCTCCCGCCAGGCGAGCCGGTGCCGCCGGATCAGCTCGACGCTTTCAAGGCCGAGCGCGACAAAGCGATGGCGCGACTGCAGCTCGACGGCCAAACGTGACGCCGTCGCGGGTAAAATCGCCCGGATGGCTTCATTGATTCCATTCCGAGCGCTGCGTCCGGCGCCTCGAGCCGCAGCTGACGTTGCGGCTGTGCCCTACGACGTCGTCACCACGGACGAAGCGCAAGCGCTGGCCAATGGCCACCCGCTCAGCTTTCTCCATACTTCGCGCGCCGAGATCGATCTGCCCGGCGGCACCGATCCGTATTCCGAACTCGTGTACGAAACGGCGCGGCACAACTTCTCGCGCCTGAGACAGCAGGCGCCGCTCGTCGTGGACGAGCATCCGAGCGCCTACGCGTACCGGCTGCAGATGGGCGACCACGTGCAGACCGGAGTCGCCGCCTGTTTTTCCGTCGACGAATACGACCGCGACGTCATCAAGAAGCACGAGAAGACGCGTCGCGACAAGGAAGACGATCGCACCCGCCACATGATCGAGATCAAGGCGCAGACCGGCCCGGTCTTCCTGACCTATCTCGCGTCGAAGGCGGTAGACGACACCGTCGCACGCGTGACGACGGGCGCGCCCCTCTACGACTTTCAGGCGCCGGATGGCGTCCGTCACACCGTGTGGCGAGCCTCAGATTCGCGAGCGCGACGCGCTCGTCGCCGCGTTCGCGGCAATTCCGTATGCTGTACATCGCCGACGGCCACCATCGGGCGGCCAGTGCGGCACGGGCGCGCCAGGCGCTGAAGTCGGCGGGCGACGGCACTCCGCAGGCGGCCGATGCTTTTCTCGCTGTCGCCTTTCCGCACGATCAGGTCTCGATCCTGCCGTACAACCGGGTTATCAAGGATCTGAGCGGCCGTCGTCCCGGCGAGCTTCTCGAGGCGTTGCGTCGGACCCATCGGGCCGAGCCCGGTCCGGCAATGCCGGTGCAGAAAGGCGAGGTCGCGATGTTGCTCGCCGGCCATTGGTACACTGTGACGCTGAATCCACATCCCGATCCTCGGTCGCCTATCGACGGCCTCGACGTCTCGGCACTGCAGGATCAGATTCTCGGCCCGTTGCTCAACATCGGCGATCCGCGCGTGGACAAGCGGATCGATTTCCTCGGCGGTGCACGTGGCACTGAAGGGCTGGAGCGCGCGGTCGGCAGCGGCGCCGGCGCCGTCGCGTTCTCGCTCTATCCCGTCAGCGTTGCCGATCTGATGGCGATCTCGGATGCCGGCGACATCATGCCGCCGAAGTCGACATGGTTCGAGCCGAAGTTGAGGGACGGGCTGCTGATCCACGAGATCTAGGCGTGCCCGATCGTGTACGTAGACCCAAGTACGTAGGCCCAAGCTTTAGCTTGGGCAACGTCCTGATCTTACGTGGACCCAAGCTTTAGCTTGGGTCATACGAGAACGCACAGGATGATTGTTCTGGTTGCGGATCAGTTCGAACAGTCCGGCATCGACGGCCTGAAGGCCGCCGGGTGCGAGGTGTTCTACGACGCGAAGCTGGCGGACGACACGCTGGTCGAGGCGTTGCGGCACACGCGCGCGGACGTACTCGTCGTCCGCTCCACGAAAGTCACCACCGGCATGATGGACGCCGGTCCCCTGGCGCTGATCGTGCGCGCCGGTGCAGGCTACAACACCATTGACGTGGCCGCTGCGTCGGCGCGGGGCATTTACGTCTCCAACTGTCCCGGCAAGAACGCCGTCGCCGTTGCCGAGCTCGCCTTCGGCCTGCTGCTATCGCTGGATCGCCGAATTCCCGACAACGTGGCCACTCTGCGCGCGGGGCACTGGAACAAGAAGGAGTTCTCCAAGGCGGCCGGTGTCAAGGGGCACACGCTCGGATTGATTGGCTATGGCGCAATCGGTCGCGAGATGGCGATCCGCGCGCGCGCGTTCGGCCTGCACCTGGCGATCTGGAGCCGCAGTATCGGCAGCGGTCCCCCCGATCTCCCGGCACTGGGATTGGACGACGGCAGGAGCGAGCTGCAGGTACGGCTCGTTCCCTCGCCGGCTGATGTGGCGGCGGCGAGCGACATCCTGAGCGTGCACGTCGCGCTCGCGCCGGAAACCAAGGGACTGATCAGTGCCGCAGTCCTCGATCGACTGAAGCCCGGCGCGTTCTTCATCAACACCGCCCGCGCCGAAGTGGTCGATCATGCGGCGCTCGATGCGGCGGTGGCTGCAAAGGGCCTTCGGGTGGCGCTCGACGTGTTTCCAAACGAGCCATCGTCCGGCACCGCCGACTACGCGGATTCGATCCTCGCGCGTCCGAACGTTTACGGTACCCATCACATCGGCGCCTCCACGGAGCAGGCACAGGAAGCCATCGCCGCGGAAACTGTTCGGATCGTTTCGACGTTCCGTGAGACGGGGCGCGTGCCGAACGTGGTCAACCTCGCGACGCGGACTCCTGCCACTCATATGCTCGTCGTCCGGCACCGCGATCGCCCAGGTGTCCTCGCCCACGTGTTCGATCAGCTGCGCGCCGCGTCGATCAACGTGCAGGAAACCGAAAACATCATTTTCGCCGGCGCCGAAGCCGCCGTGGCCCGGATCAATCTCGACAAGCGGCCCAGTGAAGCCGTCCTCGCATTGATTACCTCCGGGAACGAGCACGTCCTCAGCGTTCACGTCATCGAGATTGCGTGACCGCAACTGTAGCGGCCGCAAACTGCAGCAGGGCCCGACTTTAGTCGGGCCAACACAGAAGGTGACCAACGTCGCGCCCCTCCTGCTGTCGAGGGTCGCGTTACAATGTTCTTCTTCATTCCCGCTGAAGGAGCGCTTTGAATGTCTACGACGACCGCCCGCGTTTATAACTTCTCATCCGGTCCTGCGGTCCTGCCGGTGAGCGTGCTCGAGCAGATCCAGCGCGACCTCGTGTCGCTGCCGGGTGTCGGCATGTCGATCCTCGAGGTCAGCCATCGTTCGGCAGTCTTCGAGCAGGTCATTGCGAAGGCCGAAGGCGACCTGCGCGAACTTGCCGGGATTCCGGCGAATTACAAGGTCCTGTTTCTCCAGGGCGGCGCCAGCCTGCAGTTCTCGATGGTGCCGATGAACCTCCTCACCGAGGGACGCACCGCCGACTACATCATCACCGGGTCGTGGACCGACAAGGCCGCGAAGGAAGCGAAGAAAGTCGGAGCCGTGAATATTGCGGCGACGAGTGCCGCCGACAATTTCAGCCGCATTCCGGCGCAATCCGAATGGACGCTCACGCCCGACGCGGCGTACCTGCACATCACGTCGAACAACACGATCGAAGGCACGCAGTGGCACAGCGAACCGAACGTCGGCGACGTGCCGCTGATCAGTGACGCTTCGTCCGACATCCTGAGCCGGCCGATCGAAATCAGCAAGTACGGGCTGATCTACGCTGGCGCCCAGAAGAACCTCGGGCCGGCAGGCACGACCATCGTGATCATCCGCGAGGATCTGCTGCAGCGCTCGTCGAAGTCGCTGCACACGATGCTCAACTACGCCACGCACGCCGAGAACGGTTCGCTTTACAACACGCCGCCGGTGTTCGCGATCTACGGCGTCGGGCTGGTCCTGCAGTGGCTGCGCGCTCAGGGTGGACTCCAGGCAATCGCGAAGGTGAATCAGCGCAAGGCGGCAAAGCTGTACGCGGAGATCGATCGGACGGGCTTCTACCGGCCAACGGCCAACAAGGCCGACCGATCGCTGATGAACGTGACGTTCCGTCTGCCCAGCGAGGCGCTCGAGAAGCAGTTCGTGAAGGAGTCGACGACGGCCGGCTTCGACGGGTTGAAGGGTCACCGTTCCGTCGGCGGCATGCGGGCGTCGATCTACAACGCCTTCCCCGAGGACGGCATCGACGGGCTCGTCGACTTCATGCGGGAGTTCGAGCGGAAGAACGGCTAATCGCGCCGGAGCGTTGGCGCAAAGGCAGACCCCTATGACTCCGCCCGCGGTGGCGGACGGCGCCGGCGACCACGCCGTCGCCGCCGCCGGCCGTGGTATTCCTCGGCCGTCGCCGGCGGCAGCACCGTCCCTTCGAGAAACCCTTTCCAGTGTTCGAGAATCTCGATGTTGTGCCCGTGGATCTCGAACCACGTCAGTGATTCCTGGAACGGTCCCCGATGCACCAGTGCGCGCCGCGCGCGCGGTGACGCGTCGAGATCGGTCAGGCGCCGCTGCAACCCCAGGATCTGCCGCAGCCGCTCCACGTCGCGCCTCGGCAGCGGCATCCTGCCCAGCATCGCCGGCGGTTCGCGCTCCGGCTCGGTGCCATCCTCGTACCGCCGCGGCGGACGGCCCGCCGTAAATCCCTGCGGCGCGAGCAATGTCCCGAGCAGCACCGGATTCGTCAGCGTGTCGGGAATGTTCTCGAAGCGATGACGGTAGACGTCGAGCGCCCGCGCAAACGGCCACAGCGCCTGCCCGCGATCGCGCACGAGCTCCGGGGCAAGATGATCGAGCAGTCCCACTTCGGCCAGCTCGCGGAACGCCCGCTCCGACGCGCCGGAGCGCAGGATCTTGTAAAACTCCTCGAGCAGCCGCGCCGGCGCCGCTTTGCCGATGAGGTGTGCATGGCGCCGGATCGCGTCGACGACCAGCGGGTCGACACTGAAGTCCAGCCGAGCCGCGAGGACGATCGCGCGCAACATGCGCACCGGATCTTCCCCGAAGCGCACGTTCGGATCGCCAATTGACCGGATGACGCGCGCCTTCAAATCGTCGATCCCGCCGGTGTAGTCGATGATCGAGAACGTCGCGATGTCGTAGAAGAGGGCGTTGACCGTGAAGTCGCGGCGAAATGCGTCCTGCTCCGGTGTGCCGAACGTGTTGTCACGCGGCAGGTGACGATCGCGATCGCGTCGCCCGGGCGCGGTCGCTTCGACTTCCTGTGCGGCCTCGGCGACTGCGGCCTCCTGCGCCGCCAGTTCCTCCTCGCTCAGCAGCCGGCGGAACGTTGCGACTTCGATCGTCTTCGTGCCGAACTTGACGTGCGCCAGTCGGAAGCGGCGGCCGATGATCCAGCAGTTCCGGAACATGCGCTTCACTTCGTGCGGATGCGCCGAGGTGCCGATATCGAAATCCTTGGGCCGTCGCCCGAGCAGGAGATCGCGAACGCTGCCACCGACGAGATACGCGACGTGGTTGAACTGACGGAGGCGCGTCAGCACTTTCAACGCGTCGGGATCGATCAGCGCGCGTGAAATCGTGTGCTCGGCGCGCGGAAGGATGACGGGATTGACCATGCGTTCGCATCGCATTCTACCAAACGGACGGGAAAACGGGTCGCAAGTTCCTTATCTCTCAGATAGTTAGGGGTAGGCCCGACAGGAACGGACGGTGTAGTACGATGTCCGCCATGCCGCGACTGCTCGTGGGTCTCTTTTTGGGGGCCCTCGCATTGGGACAGCCCGCTGTCGCCACTGCCCAGCTTTCCGAAGCGCGGCGTCTCTACAACCAATCCAGCTACGAAGATGCCATCAAGGCTGCGGTCGCCGCGCAATCCGACGCGGCCTCAGCGGACGAAGCGTTGCTCATCATCGCCCGCGCCAACCTCGAGCGCTATCGCCAGTCGTACGACGCCACGCATCTCACCTCGGCGCGAGAGGCGCTGAAGGCGATCCACACGTCGAAGCTCCAGCCGAGGAGTCAGGGCGAATATCTCGTTGGCCTCGGCGAATGGCTGTTCCTCGACGACAGTCATGGCGCAGCGGCGGAGCTGTTCGACACCGCGCTGGGCCGTGCCTACGACGTCGGGCCCGACGGCCGGGATCGTGTGCTCGACTGGTGGGCCACCGCCATGGATAGGTACGCCCAGGTCACGCCTCAGCGGCGCTCCGCCACTTACCAGCGCATCGTCGATCGAATGGAAGGGGAATTGCGGGACCGACCCGAATCGAATGCCGCCGCGTACTGGCTGCCGGCGGCATCGCGATCCATGGGCGATCTCGATCGTGCCTGGCAGTCCGCGATCGCTGCGTGGCTCCGCGCTCGAGTAGCGCCAGATCAGGGCAAAGAGCTCCGGCCCGATCTCGATCGGCTCGTCGAGACCGCGATCATTCCCGAGCGGGCGCGGGAGATTGCCGGGCCCGGCCACGATCCCAAGGACGCCGCCGACGTGATGATGGAAGAGTGGGCGCAGCTCAAAACGGCATGGAACTGAGCGCGATCAAACCCGATCAACCCGACTAACCCGATCAACCCGACTAACCCTATTACCGCGAGCCTCCCACGCATCCCACACTGTCCTCGCTGCGGTGGCGCACAAGATGACTGCTCCGCCGATCAGCGACCATCGGTTCGGGACTTCGTCGTGCACGAGCCAGCTCCATAACGGATTCAGCACCGGTTCGAGCAGCAGGAGCAGCGAGGCTTCGAGCGCTGGAACGCCCGCCATTCCTATCGAGAAGCAGACATACGCCAGCCCGATCTGGATGACGCCCAGATAGGCGACGATCGCCCAGTCGAACGGCGTGGTGCCGACGACGGGCAGCGCGAAGGGAAGGACGGCCGCGAAGGCCATGACGTTGCCGACGACCAGCGCCGGTCGAGTCGCATCGCCGTTGGGATCGCGGGTTCCCAGCCAGCGCAGACCGATGATCGTCGCCGCCCACGTGACGCCGCTTGCGGTCGCCACGAGATCGCCGAGCTGCGGATTCGATGCGGACTCGCGTGGCGCTTCATGGCCCATGAAGAACGCGGTCAATCCGGCGGCCAGCGCCGCCATGAACCAGAGGTCCGCGAGCTTCACCCGCTCGCCGAGCATCAGCGGTGCCAGAAGGGCGACGTAGAGCGGCGATGTGTCCTGCAGAAAGATGGCGTTTGCCGACGTGGTGAGCTTGGTCGCGGTAACGAAGGACACCAACGTCGCGGCGTACACGACGCCGACGAGGCATATCGGCAGGGTCGGGCGGCGACGCGAGCCTGGGAGGAAGAGCGCGAGGGCGAGCGCGGCCAACCCCGATCGGAAGCTCGCCACCTGCCATCCGTTCAACGATGTGGCTTTGATGGCGGCCCCGCCGGTGGAGAAGAGAACGGCGGCCGCCAGCACCATCAGCCTTGCACGCACCGCGACTATCCCTTTGCCTCTTTCCAGTTCTCGCCAATCCCGACGTCGACGTCGAGCGGCACGTTCAGGCGGGTCGCATTGGCCATGCGCTCGCGAACGAGGGCGGCGTACTCCTCTACCGCGTCCTTCCTGACCTCGAAGAGGAGCTCGTCGTGGACGGTGAGGATCATGCGCGCGGCCGGTGACGATCCGGTGTTCGCGCGCCGCTTCGTCAACTCGCCGTGCAGGTCGATCATCGCCAGCTTGAGAATGTCGGCGGCGGTGCCCTGAATCGGCATGTTGACGGTGACTCGCTCGGCCGCAGCGCGGATGGCGCCGTTCCGGCTCGCGATCTCCGGCACGAGCCGCCGGCGTCCAAACATCGTCTTCACGACCCCGGTCTCGCGCGCGCGGACCAGTGTCGAGTCGATGAAGCCGCGGACTCGCGGGAAGCCGGCGAAGTAGGCGTCGATGAACTCCTGCGCGGCCTGCTGCGTGACGCCGATGTCCTTGGCGAGCGTGAACGCCGTCTTTCCGTAGAGCAGCGCGTAATTGATGATTTTCGCGCGGCGGCGGAGCTCGTGCGGGTCGAGTCCGCTCTCGGGGCCGAACACTTTCAGCGCCGTCTGATCGTGAATGTCGTCGCCGCGAGTGAACGCGGCGAGCAGCGTTTCGTCGCCCGAGAGGTGCGCGAGCACGCGCAGCTCGATCTGCGAGTAGTCGGCCGAGATGAGCACATAGCCCGGTTCTGCGATGAACGCGCGGCGGATCTCTCGTCCGAGCTCGGTGCGGATCGGGATGTTCTGCAGGTTCGGATCGCTGCTGCTCAGGCGCCCGGTGGCGGCGACGGCCTGGTTGAACGACGTGTGGACGCGGCCGGTCACGCGGTTCACGAGCTGCGGCAGCGCGTCGATGTAGGTGCCCTTCAACTTCGAAAGCGCGCGCCACTCGAGCACCAGCTTCGGCATCTCGTGCGTCAGCGCCAACTCTTCGAGGACGTCGACGGCCGTCGAAATCGTCCGGCCGCGGCCGGTACGCTTCAGGACCGGCAGCTGCATCTTCTCGAAGAGCACTTCGCCCAGCTGCTTCGGCGAGCCGATATTGAATTCGGTGCCGGCAAGCTCGAAGATCCGCCGGCTGCGTGCGTCGAGCTCGCGCACGAACCGCTCGGAGTGTGCCGCCAGCGCGGGCCCGTCCACCGACACGCCGGCGCGCTCGATCGCGACGAGCACGGGGATCAGCGGTCGTTCGAATCGCTCCCAGACCTCGGCCAGTCCCTCCGACGCCAGCCGTTCGACGAGTGCCGGTTGCAGTTGCAGGGGCAGATCGGCGCGCTCGCCGACGAAGTCCTTGAGCGCGGCCGGCGACTGGCGCGCGAGCGGGACGGCTTTCGGGCCTTTACCGGTCAGATCCTCTTCGAGGATCGCCTTGTAGCCCAGGTGCTCGAGCGCCGTGTCCTCGAGCGTATGCGCCGACCGCGTGGGATCGATCAGATAACTCCCGAGCATCGAGTCGAACTCGAGCCCGGCGAGCTCCACGCCGTGGCGACCGAGGAGCACCGTCGCGGCCTTCAAGTCGTGCCCGGTTTTCGCGATCGAGGCGTCGCTCAGCAGCGGCCCCACTGTTTCGAGAATGTCCGCAAGCGGGAGGCCCGAATCCCCGGTGTCCAGCAGGCCGGCGCCTGGCTGGCCGACCGGCACGTACCATGCGGTTCGCGGTGCGGTGGCGACGGCAAGGCCGAGCACTGGCGCGTTCATCGCGTTCGTGCCGTCCGAGAGGACGTGCAGCCCGATCCGGCCGGCGTCCCGAATAGCGGCGGCGACTCGGGCCAGGGCGTCTTCATCCAGGACCAGGTCGTACTGTTTGGCGATGGTCGCGGCGGTAGGCGCGTACTCCATCAGCAGCGACCGGAAGCCGAGGCGCGAGAACAGCTCGTAGCAGCGCTCGCGATTCGCGCCCGCGAACGCAAACGCCGCCGGCTCGAAGGAAATCGGCACGTCGGTACGGATCCTCAGCAGTTCCCGGCTTTGCCGCGCCGAGTCGGCATGCGTCTGCAGCGCCTCGCGGTAGCGCTTCTGCGGGATCTCCGCGGCCTTGTCGAGGAGCGCGTCGAGCGACGCGTGCGCGGCGATCAGATCGCGGGCGCCCTTTTCTCCGATCCCGGGCACGCCTTTGATGTTGTCGATCGAGTCGCCCATCAAGGCGAGCACGTCCACGACCTGATCGGGGCGGACACCGAACTTCTGCAGAACGCCCTCGACGTCGAACCAGGCGCCCTCGTCACGCGGATTGAAGACGCGGATGGGACCGCCGACGAGCTGAAAGAAGTCCTTGTCGCCTGTCACGATCGCGACGTCGAAACCGGCTGCCACGGCTTTCGTCGCCAGCGTGCCGATCACGTCGTCGGCCTCGAATCCCTCGGCGTTGACGATGGGAACCCCGAGCGCCTGGCAGGCATCGTGCACCCATGTGATCTGCTCGGCGAGATCGCCGGGCATCGGCGTGCGATTGGCCTTGTAGTCCGAGACGAGCGCATCACGGAACGTCGGCCCTGCCAGATCGAACGACGCCGCGATGTGAGCCGGCGAGTGATCCGCGATCAGCTTGCGCAGCATCGTCACGAAGCCGTACACCGCGTTGGTGGACTTGCCGTCGGGACCACTGAGACCGCGGATCGCGTGATACGCGCGGTACATCTGGTTGCTGCCGTCGATGAGGAACAGGATGGGCCGAGCAGTCATTGCGGAGACAGCCCTTCAGTATAACATTCAGACTCGTGATATCCGGACGCCGCAGCGGCGCGAGTCGTCGCGCGATCGCCGCGCTCGCGGCCGCCTCGATTCTGATCGTGTCCGGGTGCCGCACCGTTCTTCCGCGCCAGTACCAGTACGACGAGCAGTTCGACATCTCGCTCGACGGCACCGCGACGGCCTATCTGAACGCGTCGATTCCGGCGCTCGTTGCGCTGCGCGGCATCGATCTCGATCCAGGTCCGACCGCGCGCCTCGACCGCGCCCGCGTGCGGCAGTTCTTCACGAGCGACGGAGTGCGCGTGACGCGCATTAGCTCCTCGCGGCGTCATGGCCGGCGGTTCGTTCACCTGCGCCTCGATATCGCCGACGTTCGAAAGCTGAACGAGTCGCGGGCGTTCTCGTGGGCGACGGCCCGGCTCTCGCATCAGGGCGATCAGTATGTCTATCGGCAGCAGATCGGGCCGCCGGACGGCAAAGATCCCGGCAACGTCGGGTGGGATGGCAGCGAGATCGTGGCGTTCCGCCTTCATCTTCCCGCGCGGATCCGCTTCCACAATGCGCCATCGCATCGCGTCGAGCGCGGCAACATCCTCGAATGGGAACAATCGCTTTCGGATCGGATGAAAGGTGTGCCGATCCACATGGAAGTGCGGATGGATCAGGAATCGATTCTTTACACGACGCTGACGCTGTTCGCCGTCATGGGCGTTCTGGTCGCCGTGGTGTTCGCAGTGATTATCTGGATGGTGGTTAGAAAAGGTCGCACGGTCTCAGGGGGCTAAAAAAGGGTCTCAAGGTCTCAAGGTCTCAAGGTCGCAGGGTCGCAAGGTCGCAGGGTCGCACAGGTCTCAGGGTCGCAAGGTCACACGGTCAAAAGGTCAAGAGTTTCAAGTTTCTTGACGCTGCGACCTCGCGACCCTACGACCCTGCGACCTTGAGACCCTGCGACCTTGCGACCCTGCGACCTTGAGCCCTTACAGTTTCTCGAGGGTCTCCTTCATTTCGGCATCGGTCTTCAGCTCGTTCTTCACCGAGAACGCGCCGAAGGTCGTTGCCAGTGACCGCGCGAGCATGCGTTCGACGTTGTTTTGAACCACACCCGCCAGCGTCACACGGCCGTTCTCGACCACGATGTGGATTGGCGGGTTGGCCATCGCAGCGTAGTGCCAGAACGCAGAGTTCCCGTAAATCGCTCGCGAGATCCGGAACCGCAGCTCATCGTCGAACGGCGACACCGGCAGCACCGCAATGTCGTTCTGAACGGTGCTGACGCCCTGGACGCGGCCGACCAGACGGCCGATGTCGTCCTTCTTGAACGGCATTGTCACTTTGCCGCTGAGCACCGCGGTGCCGTTGTCCTCCAGTCGGACCGACACGTCGTCGAAGATCGTGTACCGCGTGTACTGACGCACCTGTTTCGTGATGTCGTTGATGACCTGCAGGCTCTTGCGTTCAGGAACGTCGGCGGCAAACGCCGCAGAGGATGAGAGCGCGAAAGCCAGCGCCATCAGGAATGCTTTCCTCAACATGATGGATTCTCCTTCTCCCCGACCTCGGCCGGGGGACGCTGACGCCATCCAGAAGCATCAAGGCGCGTGCCAGCCCGAGGCGCGATAAATCGGCTAATTTGCTAATGCTTTCGATCGGTTCGAGGCCGATTGGCCTCTTCTCAGGACGGACGGATCGCCGTGCTGCGGTGCTGCAGATAGACGTAAAGGCCCGAGCTTTAGCTCGGGCCAACCCGTACCTACAACAACAACACCGTGCCCATGCCCAGTGCGACGAATACCACCTGACGGATCGCGGCGAACCCGGTACGTCCACGATCGTGAAGGTCCGGAATCAGGTCCGACATGGCGACATAGAGAAAGCTGGATGATGCGAGCGCGAGCAGGTACGGCAGGAGGTTGGGCACGACGTCCACGAGGAGGACGGCGCCGATCGCGCCGACGACACTCGCCAGCGCGCACAGGATGTTCAAGGCCAGCGCGCGAGTCCGGCTGTAGCCCGCGTGCAGCAGCACGGCGAAATCGCCTATCTCCGACGGCACTTCGTGCGCCGCGACGGCAGCAGCGGTGCTGATGCCGAGCGGCACCGACGTCAGCAGCGCGGCACCGATCACGGCACCGTCCACGAAGTTGTGCACGGCGCCCCCAATCAGCACCAGCGACGCCGACGCACCGTGGACCTCGCACTCGTCACTGTGACAGTGACGCCACAACACCAGCTTTTCGAGCACGAAGAAGCCGAGGATGCCGGCGAGCAAAGTGCCAAACACACGCGGCGCCGGTGCGGTGGTCAGGGCTTCCGGTAGCAGTGCCATCAGCGAAACGCCAAGAAGCGCGCCTACCGCATAGCTCACGAGGCCGGGGACCAGCCGCGAGCGGGTCGATGCCGGAAGCAGGAGCAGGAACGCCGCACACAGGAGGCCGCCGAGACTGCCGAGAATGGACAGTCCGACTGCCGAAGACAGTGGTGACACGCCGGGAGATCATACAGGTCTCTCGGGTCGGATCAGGTTTGATCGGGTCGGATCGGGTCAGATCAGGTCGGATCGGGTCCGCTCCGCTCCGTCGTTAGCTCGCGACGTAACCACGCCGGGCGCGAACGGTATAACGGCCGTCGCGAACCTCGACCCGGATCGTGTGCCAGCGGCCATCTTTCTTCGCGGCCGCCGGGTACGCAAGGAAGTACTGCTGGCTCAGTTCGGCCGCAATGCTCGTCGTCGCCGGCTCGAGATCGCGCGATGACTCGACGATCTCGGTCCGGCCGCCGCTGTCGTCGGTGAGGTCCATCAGCGCACCTGCGTTCACCCTGTCGTCGCGACCCATCGATCCGCGCGGGCGCTGACCGGATCCTGGGAACTGCGGCTGGCCGACGGGCTGCCGCGGCCAACCGCCGCGGCCGCTACCCGGGAACGGAAACGGCAACGGGATTCTCGTCGGTGGCCGCCGGGACGTTCCGTTCGTCGTGAAGCGGTCGTCGCCGTCGATGCCGACGGCGTAGACGAGTACCTCGCTCTCGCGAATGGCCTGCTTCAGCTCCCGCACACTGGTGACGCTGTTCGTATCGTTGCCATCGGAGATGATGACGATCGCCTTCTTGCGGTTATGGCCCGATGCAGCGAGCGGCACCGCGGCGGCGACGGCGTCGTACATCGCGGTGCCGCCGCGCGGGTAGATTCGACCCATTGCGCGGCTCAGACGCTCGCGATCCGACGTCCATCCCTGGACGAGCGTCGCGTCGTAGCTGAAGCGGTACATGAACACTTCATCGTCCTGGCCGAGCAGATCGAGCAGGAAGCGATCGATCGCGCTCACGGCGTGTTCCCACTTCTCGCCGTCCATGCTGCCGCTGGTATCGACAACGAGCCCGAGGCTCACCGGTACGCGCTCGGCGTTGAAGTGCGTCACCTCCTGACGGGCGTCGTCTTCGTAGACGACGAAGTCGTCTTTCTGCAGGCCTGGAACGAAGCGTCCCGAGCCGTCGGTGACCGTCACCGCCACGTTGATCAACTCCACGCCGGTGCGGAACCTGAAGCCGTCGCCATTCTGCGTATCGGAGGACTGTGGCTGCTGTGCCGCTACTACCGCGCTCGCCGCGATGGCCACAGCGGCCAGAACGGCACTGCGTCGAAAGGGATTTTGTGTCATGGCATTCAACTCACCGCGGGCTGCTGCAGCGCGACCTGCGAATCTCCACGTCGGTCGACGTGCGGGACGATGCCGGAGTCGGTGCGGAAGGTGACTCGATACCGCCCGATCGCGGGCGAGTTCGGCACGGTGACGGTGAACGGCGACTCGTCGCCCGGCTGCAGCAACGGGAAATCGAGAGGCGCCCGACCGCTCGCGAGAAACGTACCCTGCTTGTCGAACGTGAACGCGACTGCGGACAGCGACTGGATGGGCCGGCCGCCGTGCGGATTGCGCACGAGGCCCGAGATGATCATCGCGTCGCCGCGCCGTTGATGGCGAAGAGCGACGAGCTCGAGCGGCGCGTTCGGTGCCTCGGCGGCAGACACCGCCTGCGCCGACGGCCGGTTCCAGAGATAGATAGCGGAGAGTGCCGCAATCACCACGAAGAGGCCAATCGCAGGGATGAGCAGGACTCGCGGAGATGCGGTCGAGGGCTGCGTCGCATCGAACATGGAGCCGGGCACGACGTCGGGCGATGTCGGAACGTCGAAGGTGGTGCCGGTCACGGTCGGCGTCTCGAGGTGCGCGGGGCCGATCATGTCGGCCAGCGCGGCGGCGCTTGCCTCGGATCGTTCGCGCTCGGCGCGTGAAAGCCGGCGCACGTACAGCGCGAGCACGCCCACGATTGCGAGCGAGACGAGCGCAACGAGCACGAGCACCACGGTCATCGGCGGCCTCTCATCGCAGCTTGAACTCCATCGCGACCTCCACCAGCACATCCACGGGCGCACCGCGGCGCATCGCCGGCGAGAACGTCCATTGGCGCACCGCCGCGATGGCGCGCTCGTCGAGCCCGTGGCCGAGACCCTGGAGGACGCGCACGTCGCCGACGCGGCCATCACGCTTCACGACGATCTCCATCACGACGTCGCCTCTGATCCCCAAACGTCGCGCTTCCTCGGTGTAATCCGGCTTCACCTCGCGCAGCAGTCCGGGCGGCGTGATGCCGCTCCCCGGGCGGTACGGCCCGCCACCGGTCCCACCGCCTTGTCCCTCGCCAATTCCCGACCCGTCGCCGCGGCCAACACCAGTGCCTTGTCCCTCGCCGACGCCGCCATCGCTTCCGGGACCGCGACTGTCGGCGACTTCCTTCGATGGCTCGGGCACACCCGTCTGATCGCGCTCGTTGGCAGGGACCTCCACGACGGGCGCCTGCACGGCCGGTAGCGGTTCGGGTTCGGGCAACGGCTCGGGCGGCGGAGCAGGCGGGTCCGGCTCGGGTGGTGGCGACCGTCGAGGCAGCGGACTATCCAGTTTTGCTTTGCCCTTCCGCTCGGCCTTCGGAGGCTTCGTTCGCAACTTCAACCCGCCGCCGCCACCTCCGCCGCCTGGGCCGGGGATGGCCAGGTACACCAGGCGGAGCTTCTCCGGTTCGACGGCGTCGCCGACGGCCTCGACCTTGCTGAATCCCAGCATCGTCAGGGCGACGAGTGCCGCAATCAGGCCCGCATGCAGCGAACTCGACACGGCAAGTGGACCGCGAATGCCGCGCCAGAGGCTGGGGGACGTGGAATTGGAATCGAAGAGCTCAGTCGCGCGCTCGGACTGCCAGGCGGCGGCGGGCGCGATCGAGCCGTCGAGCAGCGCTCGAGCGGCGCGCAGGGCCTCCCTGCGCGAGATCCAACTGCGCCCGTTCCCGACGGGCAGCGTGTGGATCGCGCCGGCCTCGACCCACGCCTCGATCTCATCTGTCGATCGACGCGTTGCTCGCGCGAGATCCGCCGTGGAAAAGGCCTCAGGAAACGCCTGAGTCGCTGGAGTTCGCATGGTCGCCTGGCAAATGCACTAGCGACTCTAGGCAAAATGGCTGCCGTCGTCCGGGGAAGAAGTTCTCCGAAATGTGGCCCGTTTCAGGGGAACCGGGCAGGACGTCGCGATTGCCGTCCCCTGCCACTGTCCCCGCGATTGGGCAGTTGCGGCTCCGCCACTCACCGTCCGCAAATCAGCGCCTGAAGCTCTCTACGAACCGGAGTTCTTCATGCGCGCCGATGGATCTGGCCGATATCCATCCAGCCGCCACGAGGTGCTGAACGATTTCGGCGTCGGAGGGCGGTGTTTCGCCAGGACCTCGCAAGCGGTCGAGCCAACCGCGTGGCTCACCGGCGATAACGATCAGCCTCCCGCCCCGACGAACCGCCGCGGCGACGCTTTTCAGGGCATTAGCCCAGCCGCTGCGCGCCTCGACGATTGCGAGATCGTAGCTGCCGTCTGCGGGGATTCCAGTCGCCGCGTCGATCAGGAGTCCGTCGCGCTCGGCCCGCTCTTTGAGCGCATGAGCATCCGGCGCGACGACCGTGGTTTGCCCGGAGAGACCGACGCGCGCTGCGAGCGGTCGGAAAAATGTGATCGTCGAGCCGACGAACAGCAGGCGATCGCCGAGCCGCACGCCGGTCATCGAGACGACCAATGGCTCCTCGCGTTCAGGCTTTCGCAGGAACGGCAGCTTCATCGCCTGACCCCTGAAATCTCCCTCTCACCGCAGTAGACACCAGTTCGCCGCCGTTGGGTAGTAAACGTTTTCACCGGTTGATATAGTGTTCGACCGCCATGAAACCTGCTGATATCCAGCCTGCCAAGGGCAAGCTTGGCGTGCTTCTCGTTGGTCTGGGCGCGGTGAGCACCACCGTCATCGCTGGCGTGCTCGCGGTTCGGAAGAATCTCGCCAAGCCCATCGGCTCTCTGACGCAGATGGGCACTCTGCGACTTGGAAAACGTACGGATGGCCGGTCGCCGAAAATCGCAGACGTCCTGCCTATTGCCAGCCTGGACGATGTGGTATTCGGCGGATGGGATTTGTTCGAGGACAACTGTTACGAGGCGGCAAAGACGGCCGGCGTGCTCGAGCGCTCGATGCTCGACACGATCCGTCCCGAGCTCGAGTCGCTGAAGCCGTGGCCGGCGGTCTTCGATCGGCAGTACGTGAAGCGCCTCGACGGCCCGAACGTCAAGAAGGGCAGGAACAAGCTCGATCTCGCCGAGCAGGTGATCGCCGACATCCGCACGTTCAAGGCCGACCATGCCGTCGACCGGCTCGTGATGGTGTGGTGCGGCAGCACCGAGATCTTCATGAATGAGTCGGCGGCGCATCAGTCGATCGACGCATTCGAGAAGGCGCTCGCCGCGAGCGACGACGCGATTCCCTCCAGCATGGTCTACGCCTATGCGGCGCTGAAGGAAGGCATTCCCTACGCGAACGGCGCGCCGAACCTGACGTGCGACGTGCCTGCGATGGTCGACCTGGCGCAGAGAACGGGTTCGCCGATCGTGGGGAAGGATCTGAAGACGGGACAGACGCTCATCAAAACGATCATCGCGCCGGGGCTGAAGGCGCGGCTCCTCGGCGTCGAAGGGTGGTACTCGACGAACATCCTCGGGAACCGCGACGGCGAGGTGCTTGACGATCCCGAGTCGTTCAAGACGAAGGAAGAGAGCAAGAAGTCGGTGCTCGACTATATCTTCCAGGCACATCTCTATCCGGACCTGTACCGGGAGATCCATCACGTCGTGCGCATCAACTACTACCCGCCGCGCGGCGACAACAAGGAAGGCTGGGACAACGTCGATCTCGTCGGCTGGCTCGGCTACCCGATGCAGCTGAAGATCAACTTCCTCTGCCGCGACAGTATCCTGGCCGCGCCAATCGTGCTCGACGTCGCGCTGTTCCTCGATCTCGCGAAGCGCGCCGGGCTCGCGGGGATTCAGGAATGGCTGTCGTTCTACTTCAAGAGCCCGCAGCACGCACCGGGCCTGTATCCCGAGCACGATCTGTTCATTCAACTGATGAAGCTGAAGAACACGTTGCGCTGGTTCCTCGGCGAAGAGCTGATCACGCACCTGGGCCGCGAGTACTACGATTGAGTGGGCCGTCACGGGGCTCGACAGCGGCGACTCGCACGAGCCGCATCAATCAATACGGTCAACACGGCATCCGGCTTCAACATCGAGCGCGCGGGTTGACAGGGACACGGTTTGCACGGAGAGGAAAATAGCGATCTCTCCGTGTTCCTCCGTGTGTTTCCGTGCCTTCCGTGTTAGAGGTTGATCCGTGTTGTTCGGTGGACGCCGCGCCCACGTCGCGTTGCTGGTCGGCCTCTGTGTCCTGTCCGTGTTCGCAGCGCTCGGATCCACGCCGCTCTGGGAGCCTGACGAACCGCGCTTTGCGGCCGCGACGCGGCAAATGGTGCGCACCGGCGACTACCTCGATCCGGTCTTCAACGCGCGTCCGCGCTGGGAGAAACCGATCCTGCTGTATTGGTTGCAGGCGGTCCCACTCGCGATTGGTCTCGACGACGAGCTCGCGATGCGGCTTCCGGCCGCCGTACTCGGAACCGCCGCAGTTCTTTGTCTCTATACGCTGGGCGTCATCTGGTGCACGCCGACGGCCGGCCTGATTGCCGCCGCTCTTCTTGCCACGACGTTCCGCTTTGTTTCCTACGCACGCCAGGGATTGACCGACGTGCCCGCGGTCGCGGGAATCGTCGCGACGTTCCTCGCCTTCGAAATCGGATCGTCGCCTGAGCGATGGCGACGCGCACGGCTCGCGTGGTGGACGGGCTGGATCCTCGTCGGCCTGACCGCGCTGACCAAGGGGCCGCTTGCGGTCATTCCTCCCGTACTTTGGATTGCTGCTACGTGGATCAGGCGCCGCGAGGCGCTCCGCTGGCCGGCGATTGCCGCCGGAGTTCTCGTCGCGGCCGTCATCGGCGGCTCGTGGTTCGCGTATATGACCAGCAATCGCGGCAGCGCCTTCGTCGGCGTCAACAATTACGAGTTCCTGCAGCGCTACTTCGACCAGTCGTTCCCCGGTCCTTCGCGCGGCCCCTTTTTCTACCTTGCCATCCTGCCCGGCGAAGTTGCGCCATGGACGCTCTTGATTGCGGCGACTCTCTTCTCGCTGTTCGGCGTGCGCAAGTCGCTCGAGCGACGCACTCGCGACGGCGTGGTCGTCTCGATTGTCTGGTTCGTGGGCGTGATGCTGATCTGCTCGTTCTCGCATTACAAGCTGCCGCACTATGCGCTGCCAGCGTATCCGCCGCTGATGCTCCTTGCCGGGATCGGCATCGACCGTGCGACGCGCGATGAAGCATCCGGCCGGATCGTCATCGCGAGCGTCGCCATCACCGCGCTGATTTTCGCTGCCGCCGGCGCTGCGGCTCTCCTCGGCGCACTCAGAGTTCCAGACAGCCTTCGCGTCGGGGCCTTCACCATTGGCGTCGTGCTCGTCCTGGGGGCCGCTGCCGCGTTCGCGATACTTCGAAGGCGCCAGGGTCTTGCGCCCCTGTCGCTGACCGCGGCAACGGCATTCGCGTACGGCGTGGCCGCCGTGTCGATCCTGCCGGCGGTTGCGAATGCAGCGTATCCGTATCCCGCCCTTGGCAGGCTCGTCGCGGAGAAGTCTTCGCCGTCGGTGGCGCTGGGCTCGATCGGCGCGCACACCGCGCTCGTCTATTACGCTGATCGCCCGGTGAGCTTTTTCACAACGTCTTCAGAGGCGGCGGCGTTTCTTCGTTCGGGCGAACCGCGACTGACGGTGATGTCCCGCATCGAGTTCGATGCCGTCAGGCAGCACGTTGCCGCGACCGAGCTGGCGTCCCGCCGCCGCCGAACGCCGCGCCTGTCACGACTGTTGGAAGGGGAGTTGATGAATGCCGGCACCGAGGAGCTTCTGGTGGGCAACCCGGCAGCGGTCGCGCTCTACGTGCACGGCATCTGATCCCTGCTAGACTCTCACGCCATGCAGGCATCCAAGCTTCAGCCGGCGGTTCTTGGCGGAGTGTTGATCGGGGTGCTTTCGGCTTTGCCGATCGTCAGTGCCGGCAACTTGTGCTGTTGCCTGTGGGTGCTGCTGGGCGGTGCGGTCGCCGCCTATCTGCTGCAGCAGAACCAGTCGACGCCGCTGAGTGTAGGCGACGGTGCGATCGTCGGGATGCTCGCCGGCCTCGTCGGCGCGGTGGTCGGTACCGTCCTGACAATCCCGGTGCTGTTGATGTTCGGACCGCTGCAGGCGGAATACATGGCTCGAATCCTGGATAACCCCGAAATTCCGCCAGAGGCGAAGCAGGCGCTCGGCAACTTCATGCCATCGGGCGGCGTCTCCGTGATGTGGCTCATGTTCACCCTGTTCTTCTCGCTCGTCGTGGACGCGATCTTCGGGACGCTTGGCGGCATGCTTGGCGCGTTGTTCTTCAAGAAGAATCCGCCGCCAGTGCCACCGCCGATGCCCCCGGCGGGCTTCCCGCCGCCGCTCACCTAGGCGGGCGCGCGCGCCCTCTTGCAGCCACGCGCGCCGAATCGATAGAGTGGCGCCTTATGGCTGACGACAAGGCTCTCGCACAGATCGACGCGCTGCTTCAGGAGGATCGCCACTTCGATCCGCCCGCCGACTTCGCCGCGGCGGCGCACGTGAAGGATGCCGCGGTCTACGAGATCGCCGCCAAGGATCCCGAAGCGTTCTGGGCGAAGTTCGCCGGCGAGCTCGAGTGGTCGAAGCCGTGGACGAAGGTGCTCGACTGGAAGCCGCCGCACGCCAAGTGGTTCGTCGGCGGCAAGCTCAACGCCAGCGTCAATTGCCTCGACCGGCACGTTCGCGGCTGGCGGAAGAACAAGGCGGCCATCGTCTGGGAGGGTGAGCCTGGCGATCGCCGTACCCTGACCTACTGGGAGCTCTATCGCGAGGTCTGTCAGTTCACGAACGTCCTTCGCTCCCTTGGCATCCGCAAAGGCGATCGCGTCGCGATCTATCTTCCGCTGATCCCGGAGCTCGCGATTGCAATGCTGGCGTGCGCACGCATCGGCGCCGTGCACAGCGTCGTGTTCGGCGGCTTCAGCGCCGAGTCGCTGCGCGACCGCATCAACGACCAGCATGCGCGCCTGCTGATCACGGCAGATGGCGGATACCGCCGCGGCAACATCGTGCAGCTGAAGCGCGTCGCCGACGAGGCGCTCGCACACGCGCCGTCAATTGAAAAAGTGGTGGTCGTTCAACGCCGGCCGGGCATGTTCGAGGTCGAGTGCAAGGATGGACGCGACCTCTGGTACCACGACCTGATGCGTCGTGCCCCCTTCGATTCCGATGCCGAGCCGATGGATGCAGAGGACATGCTCTACGTCCTCTACACCTCGGGTACGACCGGTAAGCCAAAGGGGATTGTCCACACGACCGGCGGATATCTCACGGGGTGCTACGCCACGACCAAGTGGGTCTTCGATCTGAAGGATGAGGACGTCTACTGGTGTACGGCCGACATCGGCTGGGTCACAGGACACAGCTACGTCGTGTATGGGCCGCTCTCCAACGGCGCAACGGTCGTGATGTACGAAGGCGCCCCCGACTACCCGCACAAGGATCGGTTCTGGGAGATCATCGAGCGCTGCGGCGTCACGATTTTCTACACGGCGCCAACGGCGATTCGCGCCTTCATGCGGTGGGGGCCCGAGTGGCCGGCCCGCCACGATCTGTCGACCCTTCGTCTGCTCGGATCGGTAGGAGAGCCGATCAATCCCGAAGCCTGGATGTGGTACCACCTTTACATTGGCGGCGAGCGCTGCCCGGTGGTAGATACCTGGTGGCAGACCGAGACCGGCCACATTCTCATCTCGCCGCTTCCTGGCGTCACGCGGACGAAGCCGGGCTCCGCGACGATGCCCTTCCCCGGCATCACAGCGGAAATTCGCCGCGACGACGGCACGGCAGTGAACATCGGCGGCGGCTTCCTTGTGCTCACCAAGCCATGGCCCGGGATGCTCCGCGGCATCTACGGCGACATGGACCGGTACGTGAAGCGGTACTGGAATCGCTGGGGTCACGACGTGTATTTCACGGGTGATGGCGCGAAGCGCGACGAAGACGGATATCTATGGCTGCTGGGGCGCGTGGACGACGTGCTGAACGTGGCCGGGCATCGCATCGGCACCATGGAGGTCGAGAGCGCACTGGTGGATCACCCGAAGGTCGCGGAAGCGGCCGTCGTTGGCCGGAACCACGAAATCAAAGGCCAGGCCGTCGCCGCATTCGTCACGCTGAAGGAAGGCGTGACGGGCTCGAACGACCTGGCCGACGAACTGCGGCAGCACGTCGGCCGCAAGATCGGCGCGATCGCCAAGCCGGACGACATCATCTTCACGGCGGATTTGCCAAAGACAAGATCGGGCAAGATCATGCGCCGCCTGCTCCGGGACATCGCCGGGGGCAAGGCGCTCGGCGATACCACGACGCTGGCTGATCCCGGGGTGGTGGAGATGCTGAAAGAGCAGTACGGCGACCAGGAATAGCCAGAAACCGGGGCCCGGCGCCGGGAGTCAGGGGCTGGCCAGCGGAACAGCAGGTCGAAGCCAAGCGTCTATACTGAAGTCGAGTATGGGTATCATCGAAACGCGCGATCTCTGGAAGACGTACGTGATGGGCAGCGAGGAAATCCATGCGCTTCGCGGCGTCAACATCCAGATCGAGAGCGGCGAATACGTCGCGATCATGGGGCCATCGGGCTCGGGCAAGTCGACGCTGATGAACCTGATTGGCTGTCTCGACACGCCGAGCAAGGGCAGCTACCTGTTGAACGGCAAACAGGTCAGCGAGATGAACGATAACGAGCTCGCACGCATCCGCAACGAGGAAATCGGCTTCGTCTTCCAGACCTTCAACCTGCTGCCCCGAGCCTCGGCCCTCCACAACGTCGAGCTCCCGCTCATTTATGCGGGCGTGCCGGCAAAGGACAGGCAGGACCGGGCGAAGGACGCACTGAAAAAAGTCGAGCTCGAAGAGCGGATGATGCACAAGCCGAACGAGCTCTCCGGCGGTCAGCGCCAGCGTGTCGCGATTGCCCGGGCCCTGGTGAACAACCCGTCTATCCTGCTCGCCGACGAGCCCACCGGCAACCTCGATTCGAAGACCGGCGTCGAGATCATGGCGCTCTTCGAAAGGCTTCACACCGGGGGCAACACCATCGTCCTGGTCACCCACGAAGCCGACATCGCCGCCCACGCGCATCGCGTGATCCACATCCGCGACGGCCAGGTGGAGCGCGACGTCTCGTCAGAACGCCTCACCACAGCACGGTAGATCTCGGGCGCGCGCTTCGCGCCGCGCAGGGCTGGCTTCGCCTTCTAGGCTAAGGACGCTCGCTGCGCTCGCTTCTTGGGCGCCTCGCTTCGCTTGGCTTCTGGGGACGCGTCGCTTCGCTCCGCTTCTGGGTGCCCGAGCTAAAGCTCGGGCCTACGAAATGCTAGGGATCATCCGGACGATCCCCAGCGCGAACGAAGTGAGCGCACCCAGGAGGCGCCGCAGGCGCCGACCCAAGCCGCCGAGCGATGGCGAGGCGCCCTCAGAAGCGAGCGAAGCGAGTGCCCGGCATGGGCCCATGGAACCGTGCCCACGCCTAGATCGTCTACAACCCGTGACCGGTTGTAGATAATCTAGGTATATGGGCCGACCTACCGATCTCGTCCAGGGCACCCTGGATCTCCTCATCCTGAAAGTTCTGTCCCTCGAGCCGGCGCATGGCTGGGCGATCGCCAAACGAATTCAGCAGATCTCCAGCGATGTGTTGCAGGTGCAGCAGGGGTCGCTCTATCCGGCGCTCCATCGTCTCGAACAGCAGGGATGGATCTCGGCGGCATGGCGCGAGACCGAGACGGGACGGAACGCGAAGGTCTACGCGCTGACGCGCGCGGGCAAGGCGCGCCTGGGTGAGGAACTCCAGAGCTGGGCACGACTGTCGGCGGCAATCAATCTCGTGGTCGACGCGGTGTAAACGTCACAGTGGGAGAGCGCACATGCGGCTCATGGATGCGTTGATACTTCGAGTCCGATCGCTCTTCCACGGCAGTCGCGTCGAACGCGAGCTGGACGACGAGCTTCGTTTCCACGTCGAGGAGCACGTGCGCGAGCTGGTCGAGCAGGGGATGCCGCCCGCCGACGCGCGGACGGCTGCGCTGCGTGCGTTCGGTGGAGTCGAGCGAATCAAGGAGTCCGTACGGGATACGTGGCATGTCAGGCTGCTCCGTGATCTCGCGCAGGACCTGCGGTATGCGGCGCGGAGTCTTCGGCACGCGCCGACGTTCACCGTCGTCGCGGCACTCACCATCGCGTTGGGCGTAGGCGCGACCGTCGCGATTTTCAGCGTCGTCGATGGCGTACTCCTCAAACCGCTCAATTATCCGGACTCTCATCGAATCGTTCAGGTGCTGACCCACTGGACGAAAACAGGGCACAACGGCAGCAATCTCGCCGGCGGGGACCTCGTGGAAGTGCGCGACCAGGCCGGCGTGTTCGAAGCGTTCAGCACGTTCTACGGCGACGAGACGGCCGTTCGTGTCGGCAACTGGTCGGCGCTGGTCGGCGTGTGGACGGTCAACACGCCGTTTTTCCAGGTCTTCGGCGTCCAACCGGTCGCAGGCCGATGGTTCAGGCCAGACGACGTGCACAAGGCGGCGGTGACGTCGCTCGGCTTCGCGACCGAGCGTTTTGGATCACCATCGGCGGCGCTCGGCCGCATCCTCGTCGTCGACGCGACGACCTATCAGATCGTTGGCGTCATGCCCGCGCGGTTCCACTTCCCCCAGATCGCGGAGATCTGGCTGCCCGGGACTCATCAGCCAGGCAACATGAATCACAGCGGCCACAATTACCCGGTGGTGGCGCGCCTGCGGCCAGGCGTGAGCCAAGCCACGGCGGACGCGGCGATGGCGACGGTCAGCCGCCGGCTGGCGCAATCGTTCCCCGACAGCAACAAGGAGAAGACGATCATCGCGATGCCGCTCCAGGAATATCTCGTGGCGCCGACGCGCGGGACACTCTATCTGCTGCTGGGTGCGGTCGCGCTGCTGTTCCTGATCGCCTGCGCGAATGTTGCAAATCTCCTGCTGGCGCGTGCGACTGTCCGCGCCCGTGAGATGGCACTCCGGACCGCGCTGGGGGCCGATCGTTGGCGCATCGTCCGGCAGCTCGTGGTCGAGAGCCTGATGCTCGCTGCGATTGGTGGCGGTGTCGGACTCGTCCTCGCGTACTCCGGCACGCCATCGCTCGTTCGTCTGGCACCGCTCGACTTGCCGCGGCTCGATGAAGTTGCGGTCGACCGAACGGTGCTGGCGTTCGCGGTGATCGTCTCGATTGTCGCGAGCCTCGTTTTCGGGCTGGTGCCCGCCTGGCAGGCATCGAAGGTCGACTTGCGGGAACGGCTGGTCGAAGGCGGGTCGCATGGCAGCATCGGCGCGGCGTCGCACCGGTTACGGACCTGCCTCGCCGTCGGGGAAGTCGCGCTCGCCGTGGTCCTCGCGGTGGGTGGCGGATTGCTGTTCCGCAGCTTCGTGGCACTGTCGACGACCGATCTCGGGTTTCGCACCTCCAACATCATGATGGTGAAGGCCAACGCACCGACGGCCAGCGGCATTCCGGCGGCACGGCTGACCGTCGCCCGTTACGAGCGGCTGTTTCCTGCGATTGCGTCGATTCCTGGCGTCGAGTCTGTCTCGGCGACCGTCGGCTGGCCGATGGGCATGTATCTGTCGAACGGATCCTTTGCGGTGGAAGGCCGGCATGTGTTCGCGCCGGGCCAGGACCTGCCATACGCGAACTTCAGGCTGGCGAGTCCTGGATACTTCACGACCATGGGCATCCCGCTGAAGCGAGGCCGCGACTTTACCGAGCGCGATGGCTACGACGATCCGTTCGTCGTCATCGTCAGCGAAGCCCTGGTGCGTGAAGTGTTCCCGAACGAGGATCCGCTCGGCCATCGAATCCAGTGCGGCTACGACTCGTCGAACTTCATGACCGTGATCGGCGTGGTCGGCGATATACGCGAGCATGCCGGGACGCCGCCGGCAGGCGAGTTGTTCATGCCGCTGGCACAGCATCCGATGCCGGCGACGCAGTCGGCGTTCGTCGTCAGGAGCGCCATCGCGCCGCAGGCGCTGACCGAAACGCTGCGCGAGCGGATTCGTCAGGCAGATCCGGAGGTCGCGACGAAGTTCACGGCCCTTTCCGCGATGGTTGCGGATTCGGTCTCTGCACCGCGCTTCCGCACCTGGCTGGTCGGAACGTTTGCAGGCCTCGCGCTGCTCCTCGCCGTGGCCGGTGTCTACGGGTTGCTGACGTATCTCACTGCGCAGCGGACGCCGGAACTCGGTGTGCGCATGGCTCTCGGCGCCGGCCGTGGACGCGTCATCGGTCTCGTCGTGTCGCGTGCGGCTGTAATCGCGGTGGCGGGTCTGACGATCGGCGTGATTCTCGCGATGGCGTCGACGCGGCTCATGAGGCTCGATGATGTTCGGCGTCACGGCACTGGATCCTGTGACCTACGCTGGTGTACTGGTCGCGGTGCTTCTCGTCACCCTTGCAGCCGCGGCGGTTCCGGCCTGGCGCGCCTCGCGGATCGATCCGGTTCGCGTCTTACGCAACCAATAAGAAATTGGGGTCGGGATAAATTTCAATTTTTGCGATCCAATTCACGCGGCAAAAATTGAAAATTATCCCGACCCCGATTTCGAGTTCGGCAGCGCGATCTCAGATCGCGGCCCAGTGTCCGGTGCCGACTTCGCGCAAGGGCGCGGACCAATCGACTCTCGAAGCATCCAGTGGTACGCGAGGCCGGCGCGCGGACGGATTCAGTACAGGGACGGCCGACAGGAGTGCCTGGGTATACGCGTGACGCGGCGAGGTGAACAGGACACGCGACGCGGCAAGCTCCACGATCCGACCGCGATACATCACCGCGACACGATTGCAGATGTGTTCGACCAGACGCAGGTCGTGCGCGATGAACAGGTAGGTCAGTTTCAAACGATCCTGCAGATCCATCAGCAGATTCACGACTTGCGCCTGGACTGAGACATCGAGCGCCGACACTGGTTCGTCGGTGATAACGAACGACGGGTTGAGCGCCAGGGCTCGTGCCACGCCGATGCGCTGCCGCTGACCGCCGCTGAACTCGTGGGGGTATCGGCTGCGCCAGGCCGGATCGAGTCCTACGAGGCCGAATAGTTCCTCTACTCTGGCCGCGCGCTCCGCCGCCGATCCGGCATGTTGAACGATCAACGGTTCCTCGACGATCGCTCCCGCGCGAAGGCGGGGATTGAGCGAGGAATAGGGATCCTGAAACACGATCTGCATGTCGCGGCGCGCCGCCCGCAGTCGTGAGGAAGAAAAGGCAAGCACGTCCTCGCCACGGAATCGCACCTCGCCCGACGTCGGTTCGATCAGCCGCAGGATGCACCGACCGGTCGTTGTCTTGCCGCTTCCCGATTCTCCGACCAGGCCGAATGTCTCGCCTTCGTCGATCGCGAACGACACGTCGTCCACGGCGGTCGTAGCCTTCGCCGCCTGGAGGAAGCCGCGCGCCTGTGAGAACTGCTTGGTGAGGTGGCGAACCTCTACCAGCGCCATCAGCGATCCACTCCCTCGAGCCGGATACAACGGGCGCGCCGGTCCGCGCCAATCACCTCGAGTGCCGGCACGGCAGCAGTACAGGCGTCGACCCGGTCGGGACAGCGCGGGGCGAACGCGCATCCCGGAGGCAGATGCACAAGCGATGGGACGGACCCGTCGATCGCGTGAAGACGACGAGCGCCGTTTCCTTGCGGCAGCGACGCCAGCAAGCCCTTCGAGTAAGGATGCCGCGGTGACTCGAAGAAGTCAGAAACCGGCGATTCCTCGACGATCTGTCCCGCGTACATCACGGCCACGCGATCGCCGATCCCGGCGACGATGCCGAGATCGTGAGTGATCAGCAGCAGTCCCGCGCCGTAACCGGTCGTCATCTCCTTCAGGAGGTCGAGGATCTCGGCCTGAATCGTGGCGTCGAGCGCCGTCGTCGGCTCGTCGGCGATGACGAGCGCCGGCCGGCACGCGAGGGCCATCGCGATCACGACGCGCTGACGCTGGCCGCCGGACAACTGGTGCGGATAATCGCGCGCGCGCCGGGCAGCCTCCGGAAACCTGACCGCCTCGAGCAACGCCACGGCGCGGGCGTGAGCCGCTGGCCAATCACAGTCACCGTGCACGACCAGCGTTTCTGCAATCTGGTCGCCGATGCTGAAGACCGGATTCAGCGCGGTCATCGGCTCCTGGAAGATCAAGGAAAGTTTGGCTCCCCGCAGCGTCTGCATCTCGCTTTCCGTCAGCGTCAGAAGATCGCGGTTCTGAAAGCGAACCGAGCCACCGAGCACGCGACCGGGCGGCGGCACCAGCCCCATGATTGAGAGCGCGGTGACCGACTTGCCGCTGCCGGACTCACCGACGATCGCCAGCGTCTCCCCGGCCCGAACCGTAAAGCTGACGTCGTTCACCGCGACAGCGGTGCCGGCCGCGGCGCTGAATCCTGTCGTCAGGTGGGCGACTTCGAGAAGAGGGGTCACGCTTCAGAGGGTGCGTACTCACCGAACACGCGGCGCATGGCGTCCGAGATCTCTCCAACCGTCGCGTGGGCCTCGACTGCCGCGAGAATCGGCGGCAGCAGGTTGTCTGAACCGCGCGCGGCCGCCTCGACCTGCTGCAACGTGACTCGCCAGGCCGACTCGCTCCGGCTGGCCCGGATCATGCGGACTCTCTCGATCTGCCTGCGTTCGACGTCGGGGTCCAGCTGGAAGATATTACGCGACAGCGGCGCATCGGCGTCGTTCGCGTACTTATTGACTCCGACGACGACCGACTCGCCGGAGTCTACGGCTTGCTGGGCACGGTACGCCGCATCCTGGATTTCCCGCTGAATCATCCCGCTTTCGATCGCGGTCAGGGTGCCGCCGATCCGATCGATGCGATCGAGCAGCGCTCGCGCTTCCGATTCGAGCCGTTCGGTCGCGACTTCGATAGTGTAGGCGCCGCCCACCGGATCGACTGTGTTCGCGGCGCCAGTTTCCGCAGCGATGATCTGCTGCGTCCTGAGCGCCAGACGCGCGGCCTCCTCGCTCGGCAGTGACAACGCTTCGTCCAGGGCGTTGCAGTGCAGCGACTGCGTCCCGCCGAGCACCGCTGCCAGGGCCTGCAGTGCCACGCGGACGATATTGTTCTCGGGCTGGTGCGCGGTCAGTGTGCTGCCGGCGGTCTGCGTGTGGAACCGGAGCTGTTGTGCGCGCGGGTTCGTCGCGCCGAAGCGATCCCGCATGATGTGCGCCCACAGCCGCCGCGCCGCCCGGAACTTCGCAATCTCCTCGAGAAAGTTGTTGTGACAGTTGAAGAAAAACGAGAGGCGCTGCCCGAAGGCATTCACGTCGAGGCCGGTTCGGATCGCGGCATCGACGTACGCGATCCCGTTCGCGAGCGTGAACGCAATCTCCTGCACGGCCGTCGATCCCGCTTCCCGGATGTGATATCCGCTGATCGAGATGGTGTTCCACTGCGGCATCTCGCGAGCGCAGAAGGCAAAGACGTCGGTGACGATCCGGAGGGACGCCCGCGGTGGATAGATGTAGGTGCCGCGGGCGATGTATTCCTTCAGGACGTCGTTCTGAACAGTGCCGGCGAGGTCCGCCAGTGCGGCGCCCTGCCGTCTCGCCGCGGCGGCATAGAGAGCGAGCAGGATCGCGGCCGTCGCGTTGATGGTCATTGACGTCGTGACCTTGCCCAGCGGCAAGCCGTCGACGAGCTCGGACATGTCCTCGAGGGAATCGACAGCGACGCCAACGCGACCGACTTCACCGCTCGCCAACGGGTGATCCGAGTCGTAGCCCATTTGCGTCGGCAGATCGAACGCGACGCTCAACCCGCTGACGCCCTGTTGGAGCAGGTAGCGATAGCGCCGATTCGACTCCGCGGCGGTCCCGAAGCCCGCGTACTGCCGCATCGTCCACAGACGTCCCCGATACATCGTGGGCTGAATGCCGCGGGTGAATGGGAATTCACCGGGCTCACCGGGCGCCGGATTCTGGACGTCCGCCGGCCCGTGAAATCGCCGCCCACGATCCGTCGATTCGAGTGAAAAGGGCGGCATTGGCGCCATTGTATCGATGTACGGGCATCGGACACGCTGACGCCGCCGTGGGGCGACCGAAGGTCCGTCGCTCGAGTCAAAAGATCAGAGGCGGGGTGTCGGGCCGCTGACGTCACCGATCGAAACGCGAGCGATTGCGGGCATCGTTGTCTGGTCCCCAACAGAATGGGGTTCGTTCGTTGACTTTGGGTGATACGCCACGTAAGATGGCCGCATCCTTCACGAACATCCAGCCTTGTGTCACCCACATGGCTCGTATCGAATCGCGACCCGCCCGGGTCGCTGCGATTCGACTGAGGACAGCCCCGGTACCCGGCCCGGTGGCGGTGAGGAGGGGATCAGGATGGACGACGTCAACCGGTTCGCGCGAGAGCTGGCAGACGCCATAGCCGCAGCGGTTTCAGACCATCCGAAAGTCGACGCGTGCCGCGAACGCGCGCGCGCGGCCGGCTACGAGATGCGGGTTACTCTCGAAGCGGTGGTCGGGTTCGTCAGCCGAGACAAAGAAAAGGACAAGGAGAAAGACAAGGAGAAGCTGGCCCTCTCTCCAGGCAAGGCCGCGGCTCGGCTCACGCCCGCACAGGCGTTCGAGATCACGACCAACGATCGGCGGTTCCTTCGTTCGCTCCGCATCGCCGCGGACGAAACGACGGAAGAAGTCAACTGACAGCACATATCAAGGACTCACGAGCGACGAGCGGCGGCGGAGCAGAGTCTGCCGAACGTCGAGCCACATACCCGGGCCGGAAGCGCCAAAGACCTTCCGGCCCGTTTCATGTACGGCGGAAGCCCGCCGACAGCGTGCGCGCCGTCAGCTCGCGGTGATCGAGACCGGTTGCCCGGTCCAATCGCGCCACCAGCGGTGGCAGGGGTACCCGGAACCGCCAGTCGGCGGCGCTGCCACCCGCGGTCTCGAAGGACGATTGCCATTCGGAAAACCAGGGCGCGACGCGACGCGAGATCGGTTCGACGACCAGCACGCGGTGACCGTCACGGATCGCGTCGAGCAGGCGGGGGAGGAGTGCCTCCCGCGTGTCGGCGGGGAGCTCGTTGACCAGGAACGCCGCCAGGAGATCCGAGGGCGCCGCCGCCCATTGCACACGGTCGAGGGCTGATCGGCGGGCCCGTCCTTCAATGCCTAGCGTCCGATAGGTCCAGGCCGCTTCCTGGACTGCCCACGGATTGACGTCATAACCCGTGACGCGGCCCAGAGTGGTGAGCGCCCAGGCCGCACCTGCGGCGCCGGTGCCGCAGCCGAGGTCCAGCACCTGGCGGGAACTGATGGTGCGCTGGCCGGGCTCGCCGACGAGCGCCCGAGCGACCTCCCGGACGGTGAGGAAATGAAGCGGCGCGTAGAACAGCGCGAAGGCCGCGCGTTTCCCGGCACCGGACAGCGCCGATCCTCTGTTGAGGCCGGCGCGCCGCTCGACGTAGCAGGAAGAAAGTGCCCTCAGCGACCGCGTCAGCTCAGCGGACGTGAGGTCTGCGAGGTATCGCGGCTCGGCGGCGGCGAGCCATCGCTCAACCGCTTCCACCGACTAGCCGCGTCCCTTGGCCTGGGCGGCCACCCGTTCCGCGGCTTTCCTGGCCTCCTCCGGATCGCCGAGATAGAAGCTCCGAATCGGTGTCAGATCGTCGTCCAGCTCATAGACGAGCGGGATGCCGGTGGGAATGTTCAACTCGACGATCTCCTCGTCCGAGACGTTGTCGAGATACTTGACCAGGGCGCGGAGGCTGTTGCCGTGCGCGGCGATGAGCACGCGCCTGCCACCCTTGATCGCCGGCGCGATTTCCTGGTGCCACAGCGGCAGAAACCGATCGACCGTGTCCTTGAGGCACTCGGTTGAAGGAAGTTCCGAGGGCTTCAGGCCCGCATAGCGCGCGTCGTGCGAGGGATGGCGCGGGTCATCCGCGGCCAGCGGCGCCGGCGGAATATCGTAGCTCCGCCGCCAGATCTTGACCTGCGCGTCGCCGTGTTTGGCGGCCGTTTCTGCCTTGTTCAGTCCTTGTAGCACGCCGTAGTGACGTTCGTTGAGCCGCCACGATTTGACGACGGGAAGCCATAACAGCTTCATCTCGTCGAGAGCGATGAACATCGTCCTGATCGCGCGGGTGAGCACCGAGGTGTAGACGAGGTCGAAGACGTAGCCGGCCTCTTTCATCAGCGTGCCGGCGCGGGCCGCTTCGTCGCGGCCCGTCTCCGTCAGGTCGACGTCCGTCCATCCGGTGAAGCGGTTCTCCTTGTTCCACGTGCTCTCGCCGTGGCGCAGCAATACAAGCGTATGCATCACAGACGTCCCTTGATGGCGCCCTTGCCGGCGTACTTGGCCGATCCGCCCAGTTCCTCCTCGATGCGGAGCAGCTGGTTGTACTTTGCGACGCGGTCAGTACGGCTGGCCGATCCCGTCTTGATCTGGCCGGCGCTGGTGGCGACCGCGAGATCGGCGATCGTCGTGTCTTCGGTCTCGCCGGAGCGGTGCGAGATGATGACGCCGTAGCCCGCTTCCTGCGCCATCAACACCGCGTCGAGCGTTTCGGTGACCGTGCCGATCTGATTCAGCTTGATCAGGATCGCATTGGCGACACCCTCGTCGATTCCCTTCTTCAGGATTGAGGGATTGGTGACGAACAGGTCGTCGCCGACGAGCTGAACCTTGTCGCCAATCGCGGTGGTCAGCTTCTTCCAGCCCGCCCAGTCGTTCTCGGCGGTGCCGTCTTCGATCGACACGATCGGGTAGTTGCCGGTCCAATCCTGATAAAGCTCGACCATCTGTTCGGGGGTTCGCGTCGGCTCGCCCGACTTTTTGAACACGTACTTGCCGTCGCTCCAGAGCTCGCTGGACGCCACGTCCAGTGCGATGAAGACGTCGGTTCCTGCCTTGTAGCCGGCCTTGCCGATCGCTTCAATCACGACGTCGAGCGCTTCGCGATTGGCCTTCAGGCTGGGGGCGAATCCGCCTTCGTCGCCGACGCCGGTCGAGAGTCCTCGATTTTTCAGGATGCCACGCAGTGCGTGGAAGATCTCTGCGCCGGTGCGCAGCGCCTCGGCAAACGACGGCGCGGTCGCCGGCATGACCATGAATTCCTGGACGTCCACGTTGCTGTCGGCGTGGGCGCCGCCGTTCAGGATGTTCATCATCGGCACCGGCAGCGTGCGCGGCGAGCCGCTCCACCGTGGATTCAGCGCCGCCAGGTAGGCGTAGAGCGGCTTCTTTTCCGCGGCCGCGAAGGCGCGCGCCGCGGCCATCGACACGCCGAGGATGGCGTTGGCGCCGAGACGGCTTTTCGTCGGTGTGCCGTCGAGTTCGATCAACAGCGTGTCCACGCCGCGCAGATCGAGGCTCTTGCCGGTCACCGCCTGCGCGACCTCGCCGTTGACGTTCGCAACCGCCTTCCGGACGCCCTTGCCGAGATAACGGCCCTTGTCGCCGTCACGCAATTCGAGCGCCTCCCGTTCGCCCGTCGAAGCGCCGGACGGCACCATCGCGCGGCCGGCCGCGCCGCCGTCGAGCGCGACTTCGACCTCAACTGTCGGATTGCCGCGAGAATCGAGGATTTCGCGGCCATGCACCTTCGCGATCTTCACACCTACCTCCACGCTCAAGAATTGCAGATTGCGGATTGCGGATTGCGGATTTGATTGCGGATTGATCGATCGTTGCCTATTGTGGATTGCTCGCTGCTCGAGAACCTGCCTGATTGTAGTGCGAAGCGCGAAGGCGCTGAAGCGCCGCTCCATGATGGGAGTCGGCGTCGATGTGGGGCTTCAGCCCCCGTTCAGACCTCCATTCTGGTGCCGTCGGCTCGTGCTTCGACGTGAAGCGCGGAGCCGTCCACCGGTCCGACCAGAGGTTCCTCGTCCAGCGTGACGACGACCACGCCTCCGTCGCTGACGGTGTGACGCCGCCGATCCTCCTCAGCGTTGTAGCCGATGATGGCGCCCCGCGGGATTAGCACGTCGCGGTCGATGATGGCGTTGCGGATGCGCGAGTGACGCCCGACCCGCACGCCCGGCATCAGGATCGAATGCTCGATCGTGCAGTAACTGTGGACACGCACGTTGGGACACAGGACGCTGCCCGCGACCTTGCTGCCCGAGATGATGCACCCGGCCGAGATGATCGAGTCCACGGCCTCGCCGCGCCGTCCCTCGTCGTTGAAGACGAACTTCGCCGGCGGCGCCTGCGGCATATAGGTTCGCAGTGGCCACTCGGGATCGTAGAGGTTGAACTCGGGATTCACCTGACAGAGGTCGCGGCTCGCTTCGTAATACGCGTCGATGGTCCCGATGTCGCGCCAGTATTTCGCCGACTTCTTGTTCTCGTCATAGAAGCGATAGGAGAACACGGGGAGCTTCGGGAACATCCCGGGGATGACGTTCTTGCCGAAGTCGTGATGACTGTCGGTGCGCGCATCGTCTTCGAGCGCTTCGACGAGCGGGCCGGTCTCGAAAATGTAGACGCCCATCGACGCGAGACAGACGTCGCGCGTCCCGGGAATCGGCGTCGCCTGACTGGGCTTCTCGTTGAACGCAATCACGCGGTCCTGCTCGTCGACCGTCAGAATGCCGAAGCGGTTGGCCTCGCCGATCGGCACTTCCAATGTCGCCAGAGTGGCCGCAGCCCCACGGTCTTTGTGGAACTGCAGCATCTTCGCGTAATCCATCTTGTAGACGTGGTCGCCCGACAGGATGATCACATGACGCGGGTTCTCGCGTTGAAGGGAGTACAGATTCTGGTAGACCGCATCGGCGGTGCCCAGATACCAGTTGTCGCTGACGCGCTTCTGCGGCGGCAGGATCTCGATGAACTCTCCCAGTTCCTCCGAGACGACGCTCCAACCCTGGCGGATGTGCCGGTTGAGCGAGAGCGATTTGTACTGGGTGGCAATGAAAATCCGCCGCAGCCCCGAGTTGATGCAATTGCTGAGCGGGAAATCGATGATGCGGTAGGGCCCGCCGAAGTAGACCGCCGGCTTGGCACGCTCCTTCGTCAACGGATAGAGCCGTTCGCCGACGCCGCCGGCCAGCACGATGACGAGGGTGTCTTCAAGCATCGCCGAAGGTGCCCGGGTCACCCCGGACGACTTGAAAATGCCGGGGAAGTCCGGCTGCGGATCATACCACGCGTTCCCGCCGCTTAGCCGTTGCTACGGTTTGACTTGCCCGCTCCTGGGGACCTATGATCGACCACCCGGAACCGTCCGGTTTCGCGCCCCGGCCCAGTATGAAGACTCTCGCCTGCGGACTGACGGCCCTGTTCCTTCTGGCAGCCTCTGTCTCACCCGCGCCGGCCGCCCAGGCAAAGAAACAGAAGACAGATCCAACCCAGCAGGCCGAAATCGGCGCGCTCATCACTGCCGTGGACGATATGGCGAGCGGCAAAGCCGGAGAGACGTCGCTGACGCTGAAGTGGGAACAGGAACATTTTCTCAAGGCTGAGGCAGGCAAGACCTACGTGCCCTTCACGCTGGCCGTCGATCCGCCGGCGCTCGCGCCGTCCAGCCCGGTCGGGGTCTACGTCAGAGCCGTGAAAAAAGGGGCCTCAGACGCAGCGAATCCTCAGCCGCCGGCGAAGAACGACAAGGTCGCGCCTCCACCGTCGCAATATGCCTTCGATCAGATTGTTTTCGTGAATCCTGAACCGGCATCGGCGGGCCGCCCCCAGCGGATCCGGCGCGCGCTTGCTGTCGAGCCTGGCGACTACGACATCTTCGTCGCGGTCCGCGGCACCGCAGCGCCGATGGCCGCAGCCACGAACAGCACAGCGGCGGCAACCACCGCGACGCCACCGCCCGCGACCAGTCAGGGGGACCCCTCAGCGGCGGCACCGCTGCAGGCGGTGGTGAAACGCGAGCTCACCATCCCGGATTTCCAGGGGTCCGAGCTCAACGTGAGCAGCGTCATCGTCGCGTCGAAGGTGGATCAGCTCGCAACGCCTCTGCCACCTGACCGTCAATCGGACAGTCCCTATACCTTTCAGGAGCTGAAAATTACGCCGTCGACGGACTACAAGTTCACACCGGCCGGCACGATCGCCATCATTTTCTGGATCTACGGCGCGGCCGTCGATCCGGCCACCAAGAAGCCCAATCTCAAGGTGGATTTCGCCTTCCGCCAGAAGCTGCCGGATGGCGAAAAGCCCTTCAAAAGCACCGATCCCCAGGAATTGAGCCCGCAGACCCTGCCCGCGGAGTTCAACATGAACCCTGGAGACCCCCTCCGGACGGGCCAGGAGATTGAGTTGGCAACGTTCCCCGCAGGGGAGTACCATCTCGAAGTGAAGGTGGCGGACAACGTGGCAGGAAAAGCCGTGAGCCGCGACGTCAACTTCACCGTTGCGGCGCAGTAGGCAGTAGATCGAGTGCGCGCCATGAGAATCTTCTCCAGACTCGTCGGCTTCGCGGCGGTCGTGGTCGTCCTGGGCGGCAGCATGCCGGCCCTCGCGGTTGAAGGGGAAGGCGAGCGCGCGCAGGGTGCGTCGAGCCGCCAGGCTCGGGGCGGATCGATCGTCAGCGTCGTTCGCGACAAGGCTGGCCGGCCGGTGCAAGCAGCCGTCGTCAGCGCCATCGGCCGGCGTATCGTCACTGGCATCACCGATAGTGAAGGCCGTTGCACGTTCACCGCGCTTCCTCCCGGCGATTACCTGGTGCGCGTCCACCGTCCGGGCTTTGTCTCGGCAAGCAGCCTGCTCGTCCTCGGTGGTCCTGGCGTCAGCACCACGTGGTCCTTCGTGCTGAAGCCGCAGCCTGCAGTCTTCCTCGAAGAGGATGCCCCGCGCACGAACGGCGTGCTCGCTGCCGGCATGATCGTCGGCGATGGTACTGCGCTCCAGCCGCCGCCGCCGACGTCGGCGAGTGACGACGATCACGATCACGGCGAGACGGCGTGGCGCATTCGCCATCTGAATCGAAGCGTCCTCAAGGATTCGACGGACGTCTTCCTCGACGGCGACGATTCCGCGTTCGACGATGAAGTGGCGGCGACATTCGCGCGCCAGGATCGGGGCGCGGCGAGTCTCGCGGCGAGCCTGCTCAGCGCATTCCCGATCGCGGGACAGGTCAATCTGCTCACGACCAGTTCCTTCGACAGCCCAGAGCAGCTGATTTCGTCGGGGAATCTCGCGCGAGGAGCGGCGCTCGTGTCACTGGGCGCGGCAGCCGGCCAGCACGGCGATTGGTCCGTGCAGGGCGCGATGACGCAGGGCGACGTCGCGTCCTGGATGGTGTCGGGCTCGTATCTCACGCGCGCGCCGGCGCGCCATGTGTACGACCTCGGGATGTCCTATACGCTGCAGCGCTATGACGGGTCGAACCCCGCGGCGCTGGCCGCCGTCTCCGACGGGAACCGGTTTGCCGGACTGGTCTACGCCTTCGACTCGTGGACGATCACGCAGAAGGTGTCGCTGCTCTACGGCGGCAGGTACGCGAAGTACGGCTACATCGAGCAGTCGCTGTTCAGTCCGCGCGCGCGGCTCACCTTCACGCCCGCCGCTTCCCTGCGAGTCAGCTTCGGCGCGTCGCAACGTGCGGTCGCGCCTGGCGCCGAAGAATTCGTGCCATCGATGATCGCCGGCACGTGGCTCCCGCCGGAGCGCACATTCGCGCCGATCTCGGGCGCGAGCTTTACGCCGCAGCGCACCACGCACTACGACGCTGCTGCCGAGCACGACTTCACGCCAACCACCGTCGTAGGCGCGCGTGCGTTCAAGCAGCGCTCGGACGATCAACTGGTCACGCTGTTCGGCCTCGGGAACGTCGAGCGGCCGGTTGCTGACCTGGGTCACTACTATGTCGGTAGCGGCGGCGACGTCGTGGCGAGCGGCTGGTCCGTCAGCATCCGTCAGGTGATCGCGCGACGCGTCCGCGGGTCGGTGGACTACACCGTGACCACCGCGGAATGGCAATCGTCCCCGCAGAGCGAGATTGCTGCCGCGCGGCTGCCCGGCGTCATCCGTGAGGGCCGCGAACGGATTCAGGACGTCACCGCGTCGATCGACACGGAAATTCCGGTCACCGAAACGCACGTGTTTGCCCTGTATCGCCTGAGCGATGCGTACGCGGGTAACGCACTCGAGAGCCTCGGTCCCGAATTCGGCGCGCGCTTCGACGTGCAGGTGACGCAGTCGCTCCCGTTCATGGACTTCGCCAGCGCTCACTGGGAAATGCTCGTCGGCGTGCGGAACCTGTTCCGTGAAATCGCCGATGACGCGTCCGTCTACGACGAGCTCCTCGTTGTCCGCCCACCCAAGCGCATCGTGGGTGGTCTGACCCTCCGGTTCTGATCTGATTTCGCCGCTCGCGTCAGTCGGCCGACGCCAACAGCGCCGATCTGTTTTCAGCAAGGGCATCCAGAACCTTGAAGCTTGACTCCGGTAGTTTGAATCGCGGTACTGACCCCTGCAGTTTGTGTCCGCATAAACCATTGTTTCTGAGACACTTAGTTCGGCAGCGCTTCCTGTCAATCCGGGAATGCCGTTTGCTTTCAGTTGTACGCTTCCGCAGTCGGTAATCGATTGGCCGTCAACGAGATGCAGTCGAACGGGTTAGCAGCCGAGGCCGCGAGGCAGGTTGTGGGCTGGGCGAGGTCGCTGGCGTCGGTCACGCTGGTCGCGACACTCCTCGGCCTCGGCCTGGCCAACATCGCCCTGCGCGCGACCTGGAACGAAGTCGACGACGGCGTCTTCTGGGTGGTCGGACCTTCGGGTGTGACTGCCGGAGACGTCGCGCCGAACGGACCTGCCGACGACGCCGGGATCCGACGCGGTGACGTGTTGCTGGCCATCGGTCTCGAGCCAGTGGAGCGGCCGAACGACGTCGTGCGTGCGCTCCATCGCAGCGAGCCGGGGCGGCGGCTGCGCTACACGGTGCTGCGGCTGAATGCGCGTGAGGCACACGAGATCGCGCTCGTCCCGCTCGCCCGCGGGAATACCGCGCTCTACTACGTCCTCGCGGCCGTCGGGATCTTCACGCTGATCGTTGCCGCGGCGGTGCGGTATCGGCGTCCGGGCGACGAGGCGACCCTTCACTTCTTCTGGCTGTGTCTGGCGTTCTTCGGCGCTTTCACCTTCTCGTTCAACGGACGGCTGGATCGCCTCGATTGGGTCTTCTACTGGGCTGACGCGGTTTCGATCCTGCTGCTTCCGCCGCTCTTCCTGCACTTCACGCTGGTCTTCCCCGAACGGCCCCGCAGCTGGGTGCGGAGCTCGATGGGCCGTGCACTGCTGCCCGTGCTCTATGCGCCTGCCGCCATTGCGGGTCTCGCGCGAATCGTCGCGGTCGCGCGCGCCCCGATGAACCCGCTGTTCTTCACGAACTTTGTCGGCCTCCTCGATCGGTTCGACCTGTTGTACCTGGCCGCATGCCTCTCCGCCGGTCTGGTGGTCCTGGTCCGTGCGTTCGGCCGCGTCCGATCGATCACCGCGCGTCGCCAGCTTCGGTGGATCGTGTGGGGCACCGCGCTGGGTGCGATGCCGTTCGCGATCGGCTACGCCGTCCCCTGGGCGTTCGGGTTCACGCCGTCACTACCGATGGAGCTGTCGGCGATCCCGCTGTCGGTCGTGCCGCTGGCGTTCGCGTCGGCGATCGTGCGCTATCGGCTGATGGACGTCGAAATCATCTTCAAGCGCGTCGTCGTCTGGGCGATCGCCGTGGCAGCGATCGTCGGCCTCTACACCGTGCTGCTGAAGGTGGCCACCGGCGGGTTCCTGGAAAGTGGCGAGGGGCAGCGCTGGGTGATAGGAGTCCTGGCGACGCTGGTCGTGATTCTGCTCGCCAGTCCCGTGAAGAACGCGATCCAGGCGACGCTCGATCGCGCCTTCTACCGCGATCGCTACGACTACAGGAAGGCGCTCGTCGGCGTGGCGCGCGATCTCAACGCCGACCTCGACCTCGATCGTCTCGGCGAGCGGCTCGTGACGCGGGTCATGGAGACGCTGGTCGTCGATCGGATGGTGCTCTTCCTCGCGGACGAGGCCACCGGCGACTTCGCGCCGTTGCGACTCTCAGGGTTTGCGATGTCGCCGCCGGAGCTTGCGCGTCGGTCCGGTGTCGGCGGCCGCCTCGAAGCCGGACACGTCGTCGCCCTCGACGATCCGCTGGCCGCGCGCCGGTTCTCCGAGGACGAAATCGAGTTCTGGCGCGATTGGGGCCTGTTCTACTTCGTGCCGTGCGTTTCGAAGGAAGGCACTATCGCGGTGCTCGCGCTGGGGCGGCATGAAAGTGCCGAGCCGCTGACCAGCGAAGACATGACGCTCCTCGCCGCCGTGGCCGGTCAGGCGGCAACGGCTCTCGAGAACGGCCGTCTCTACCGGCAACTGAGAACCAAAGCCGGCGAGCTCGATCGGCTGCGCGAGTTCAGCGAGAACATCCTCCAGTCGCTCGACGATGGCCTGGTGGTGGTCGACCAGAACGGACGCATTCGCTGGTGGAACCGGGCGATCGAGCATCTGTACGGCGTGGCATCTGCATCGGCGGTCGGCCGCCAGCTGAGTGACGTCTTCGACACGCGCTTCGTCGAGGCGGTGACCGCGGCGCTGCGCGACTCGCCGGACGGCGCGACGCTCTATCGCGTGCCACTCGTATCGCATCGGGCACCGGACGACCGCCTGTTGCTCAACGTCTCGGTCGTACCGCTCAGACAGCACCGCGACGGCGCGCTCGAGACGACTGGCTCGGTTTTGATTCTCGAAGACATCAGCATGCGGGTTCAGCTCGAAGAGCAGCTGCAGGTCTCGGAGAAGATGGCCTCCATCGGGCTCCTGGCGGCCGGCGTCGCCCACGAGGTCAATACGCCGCTGACCGGGATCGCCAGCTTCACGCAGATGCTGATGGAGGGCGCGGATCCCGAAGACCCGCGGACGCGTCTATTAGAGAAGATCGAGCGTCAAACCTTCAGGGCCGCGAAAATCGTCAACGGTCTGCTGAATCTTTCGCGCCAGGGCCCCGCCGCCGGCGCGGACCGCGGCCCTGTCGATCTCAACGCCGTCGTCAATGACGTGCTCGCGCTGCTCGAGCACCAGCTCCAAACAGGGAAGGTGAAGATCCGCCGCGATCAGGCCTCGCAGGCACTGGTCGTGGACGGTGTCGAGCACAAGCTTCAGCAGGTCTTCCTCAACCTGTTCCTGAATGCGCGCGACGCCATGCCGCGGGGCGGGTGGCTGTCGATCGCGACGCGCATCGAAAGCGGCGAGGCGGTGGTCGAGGTGGCCGACACGGGTTCGGGCATCCCGAGCGAGCATCTGGCGCGGATTTACGATCCATTCTTCACCACCAAGTCGATCGGGCAGGGAACGGGTCTCGGATTGTCGATTGCATACGGCATCGTGCGCGAGCACGATGGATCGATCCACGTCGAGAGCAGTGTGGGGCAGGGCACGCGGTTTACGCTGCGGTTGCCGTTGTCGCAGTCATTCGGGCAGCATCGAGAGAAGAGAGCCTAGTGTCGACCAACGCCTCCATCCTCGTCATCGACGACGAGGAAATCATGCGAGATATCCTCGAGACGCTTCTGACGCGCGAGGGGTATTCCGTGCGGCTGGCATCGAGCGCCGAAGCCGGCTTGGAGCTGGCGCGGTCCCTGCCGTTCGATGCCGCGATCGTCGACCTGATGCTGCCGGGAATGGACGGGATTGCGGCGCTCGAGGAGCTGAAGAAGGTCAACGAAGAGCTCCCGGTGCTGATGATTACGGCGTTCGCATCGGTCGAGACGGCGATTGCCGCGATGAAGCGCGGCGCGTTCGACTACATCACCAAGCCGTTCAAGAACGACGAAGTGCTGATCGTCGTCCGCAACGCCGTCGAGCGGAACCGCCTGGTGCGCGAGAACCGGCTCCTCCGGCGCACCGTGCAGGAGCAGTACGCGAAGTTCGCGAACATCATCGGCCGTGCGCCGCGGATGCGGCAGGTGTTCGACCTGATCATCCAGGCGGCGCCGAGCCGTTCCACGATCCTGATCCAGGGCGAAACCGGCACTGGCAAAGAGCTGGTGGCGCGCGCCATTCACGCGAACTCGCCGCGCGCGGATCGCGCCTTCGTTACCGTCAATTCCGGCAACCTGCCGCCCGATCTGCTCGAGTCCACGCTGTTCGGCCACGTGAAGGGCGCGTTCACCGGTGCTGTCTACCCGAAGAAGGGCCTGTTCGACATGGCCGACAAGGGCAGCATCTTCTTCGACGAGATGGGGAACATCCCGCTCGAAACACAGGCCAAGCTGCTGCGGGCGATGCAGGAGCGGGAGTTCATGCGCCTTGGCGGGATGGAGACGATCAAGGTCGACGTCCGCATCATCGCGGCCACGAACTTCGATCTTCGGCGGATGACGGAAGAAGGCCGCTTCCGGGAGGACCTCTATTACCGCCTGAACGTCATCAGCATCGAGCTGCCGTCGCTCCGCGAGCGGAAGTCGGACATTCCGTTGCTCGTGCAGCATTTCCTGCACAAATACGGTGAGGAGAACGCCAAGCCCGGCCTCGAGCTGGCGCCCGGGGCGCTCGACCTGATGATGGAATACGACTGGCCGGGCAACGTGCGCGAGCTGGAGAACGTGATCGAGCGCGCGGTCGTGCTGACGACGGGCCCGCGGATCGGCACCGATCTCGTCCCGGATCACGTCCGCAAGACACCGCAGTTCCAGATTCCCGAGGTCACCGTGCCACCCGAGGGCATCTCGTTCAAGGAAGTCATCACCGACTTCGAAAAGCGGCTGATCGAGTCCACCCTCGAAGCCGCGGGGGGCGTGCAAAAGCGGGCCGCCGAGCTCCTGCACATCAAGCCGACGACGCTGAACGAGATGATCAAGCGCTACGACATCCGTCCGCGTCGGCGGCGCACGTCGGCGGATGCTGATACCGCCGGCTCCGAGCCAGACCACAACAACGGCCATGGTGGGCAGTCTGCGGCTCCGCAGCCCGCGGGCGCGCGCCGCATATCGGCAGGATACGGCGAGGAGTAGTCGGCGGCGCTGAAGGGCCGCCTCCACAACTGAAGTGGCGGCGGGGCTTCAGCCCCGCCGTGCTATTTGCGGATTCTTGCGAGGAGCCGATCGTACTTACTGAGAATGACGTCCCACCGGTAGTTCCGGCGGACGTATTCCTTCCCGTTCCTCCCCATCGCGCTGCGCAGCCGATGGTCGGCGAGCAGCAGCTTCAGTCCCTCGACGAACTCGTCACGATCGGCGTAGAAGAGCCCGGCGTTGCTGCGCAGGCAGTGATCGACCAGGACCTCGCTGCGCGCGTTGGCGAGCACTGGCGTACCGACGGCAAAGGCTTCGAGTGCGAGCAGTGAGAGGCTCTCGTAGGGCGAGGGCACGACGACGATCGTCGCCGCTTCGAGCGCTTGCAGGCGCTCGCGTTCCGAGAGCAAACCGGCGAAGCGGATCCAGCGCTCCTCCGGAAGCCGCATCAGCTTCACCCCCATCAGGATCAGCGACGCATCGCCGCCGCCGTGTACGTACGAGCTGAAATACTCGATCAGCTCCTCGCAGCCCTTGCCCGGATCGATGCGGCCGCCGTACAGCGCGAAGGATCCGTACAGGCGATGGCGCCGGCGGAACATGGCGCCGCGGCCTGAGATGTGCGGCGGCAGCGGCTGGTCGTCCTCCTTGGCGTCGGCGATGTCGAGCTCGTCGAGCGGACCGCCTTCGCCGTTCTCCTCTCGGGCCGCCTCGTGCCGCCCGTGCAGCAGATCGACGCCGCAGCCGATCGTCTCCTCGGCGATTGCGCGAATCGAGAAGTGCGTCGCAAGAAAGCGCCGCTCGACTTCCGTGTTGTACGCAATTGCCGCTGGCAGGGTGAAGACATCTTTGTAGATCCCCAGGTGGATCGCGGGCTCGTCGTGCGCGGTTGGGACGAGGATGCTGCGGCCGGGCGCCATCTGCAGCCCGAGGACCGTCGGCGCGTACAGGTAGGTGAAGAAGATCAGCGCGTCGTAGGCCTGCTGATGCCGTGTGATGTAGTCGAGGAGCGCAGGCGACCACGGTCCCTGCTTCCGCAGCCACTCCATCTCGTCATCGCGGGAGTGAGGATTGTTGAAAATCCAGTCCGAGTACTGGTTGAAGCTGTTGATGTCGCGCGTCTCGCTGACCGCGAAGCGTCGTACGGTGACGCCGCGAACGCGATCGGCGCCTTCGGGATACTCGTTCTTCCAGGTCACATAGTCGCGGGCGCAGGTCGTCAGCACCTCGACTTCGTGCTTCGACGTCAGGCGCTCCGCCACCAGGCGGCAGTGATATTCCGACCCTCCGAGGATCTCGGTCCCGTAGCGCTGAACAACAAATGCCAGTTTCACAATCTGCCTCAGGCGCGATCAGTTGCGCGACACCGCAGCGATGGCTTTCTTCAATTGCGTGACGACTGTCGCGTCGCTGAAATGTTCGAGCCGCGTGTGCTGTGCGGCGACGATCTTCGCTCGCATCACCGGATCAAATGCCAGCTGTCCGAGCAGCTCCCCCGCAAATTCGAAATCCTTCGGCGACCAGCAGACACCGGCGCCGCCCAGCGTTTCGCCGACCGCCGTACTGTCGTAGGCAAACACCGGGACCCCCGCCGCCATCGCTTCGAGGACCGGCACGCAGAACCCCTCGTGATCGCTCAGCGAGAGATAGACACTCGCCGAGCGATAGTACGCCGCCAGTTCCCAGTCGCTGACGGCGCCTGGGAACAGAAAACGATCCGGCAGCATGTCGAATTCACGGATCAGCGCGCGCACGGCCGCATGGTAGCGGGGGATGCCCTCGGTGCGGCCGACGAAAATGAAACGGTAGTGTGTGTCGATGTACCTCTTGTAGAACTCGGCCAGGCGGATGATGTCTTCCACGCGCTTGTTTGGAACGATGCGCCCGACGAACAGGAAATTCGTGAGTCCGTCGTTCAGCATCGTGTCGAGCACGGGATGCGGCGCGGCCGCGACGATACGCCCCAGATTCAGCGCAATAGGGAAGACGCCGGTGCGACGAAATCCCAGGCCGGCGAGCTCCTGCCGATTGAAGTCGGAATCACCGAGCGCGAGATCCGTATCGCCAGCCAGCGACGCAAGATCCTGCCGCCCCAGCGACGTGATCCTGAACACTCCAGGCTCATAGTCCGCGAAGAAGTGTGGTGGCGTGATGTTGTGATACTGGAGTACACGTCCGCGCGGCAACGCCGCGAAGGCGGGGGTCATCGGTGACGGTAACGCATAGTGGAAGATCGTGACGTCACCTGCCGACGATTCCGGCGTCGCGAACGGCCGGACTTCATCGCGCATGTCATCGTCGATCGTGAGCGCATAAATGTCCGACGTGTGTCCGAGCGAACGCAGGAGCTCGCGCACGCGACGTGCCGAGTCGCCAATCGCGTCGCCTCGATGTGCCGCCGGTATCCACTGGTTGACGATCATCGCGGCAGCGCCTTGTAGATCGACGGCCTGAACCGCTTCAGCTCCTCGAGGCGCTCGTAGGAGGCGAGCTGGTCCCAGAAATCGAAGGCGACCGCCGGCCCGCCCGCACGCGGCATTTTGCCGATCTCGTCCACGAACGTGAGCAGTGTGCCGCCAAAGTCCTTTGCGGCCAGCCGCCGCAGAGCCTGCTCTTGCGTGGCAATCACTTGCGCGCGAAGTCCGCCATCGGAGAGTACTGCGTCAAGGATCGACGCCACATGATTCGGGTCGGTATCGTCGTACAGCACACCCCCACCATCCAGGGTCGCGGGAACCGCCGTCGCCGCCCGGGCCACGACCGGCACACCCATCTGAAATGCCTCGACGAGCGGCACGCAGAATCCTTCGTGCTCGCTCGCACAGAGGAACAGATCGGCCACGTCGTAGTAGGCGATCAGCTCCTCGTTGCTGACGTGCCCGGCGAAGTGCACGTCGGGCGTTCCCAGACGCGCCGCCATGGACTGCACCATCGCCAGATACTTTTCGAAACCGCCGTAGGAGCCGACGATCAGCAGGCGCGATCGGGGATTGATCCGGCGATAGGCGTGGAAGATGCGGACCAGATCTTCGATCCGCTTGTTGGGGATGATCCGTCCGACGAATAGCAGGTTCGTCCATTCGTCATCGAAACGAGAGGCGACCTTCCAGTCGGGAACGCCCGAGAGGTGCGAGAAGTCCGGCACCACCGGCAGCACACCCGTCCGCGGAAACCCGAGCCCGGCAAGCTCTTGGCGATTGAATTCCGAATCGCCGAGCGCGAGGTCGCACCGGCCGACATAGGCGCACAGCTCACGGCGGCCCTTCCAGCACAGCTCGACGAGCTGGTCGTGCACGCCGATAAAGTACTCGGGCGGCGTGATGTTGTGGTAGATGAGCGCCATCCGATCGGGCAGCGCATAGGCGACTCGTGAGGCGCGCGAGCCGATCGAGAAGTGATGGAGCAGCAGATTGCCAGGACGGCTGGCGTCGAGGAGATCGCGATAGTCGTAGGTCAGATCCTCGAGCCGGGGATCGGCGGTCTCGACGAAGATTTCCGAATCGTAGCCCGCCGAGCGGAGGACGCGCTGAATGCCCAGCACCTCGTGGCCGATGGCATCGCCATAGCCGAGGGTCGCCAGGACCTGGTGCACCGTCCCCCCGAGCGTCATCGGCGTACCGCCCCGGCAGGAACGCTGTCAAGGACGTCGGTCGCGGCGGGAAGCGTCCGTGCCCGGCTCGCGAAGAAACCCGGCAGCGGCGTCATCACCGGCTGCTCGGCCTTCGGCTCCCGTCCGAGGCGATCGAATGTCTCCAGGTACGTCCGTTCGATGACCGGCCAGGCGTAGTGGGTCTGAAAATATCGGCGGCCGTTCCGGCCCAGCGCGTCGCTGAGCGGCGCGCTCGTCGTGATCGCATGCAACGCTTCGGCGAACTCGCCATAGCTCGCGTAGTAGAGACCGGCGTTGCTGCGCAGCGTTTGTCCCAGGAGCACGTCGCACTTCGCGTTCGCGAGCACTGGCTTGCCCATCGCCCATGCTTCGAGTGCGACCATCGACAGGCTCTCGTAGTACGACGGCATCACCAGCAGTTCCGCCGCTGCCATCGCGTCGAACTTGTCCTCGTCGCTGAGGAACCCGAGATGCCTGAGGCGCGGGTCCCGCGGAATCGGCAGCAACGATTTGCCAATCAACACCAGCTGCAGCTTGCCGGGCATTTGACGCGTGAAGCGCTGAAAGTAGGTGAACAGCTCCTTGCAGCCTTTGTTCTCGTCGATGCGGCCGACGTAGATCGCGAACGGCCCGGTGATGCCGAACCGCTGACGGAACCGGTCGGGCTCAGGCCGTTCGGGCACCTCTGACCCGATGCCGACAACGACGCCGGGAAGATCGTGCCGGGCGGCCACGTGCTGAATCATCGCGCGCTCTTCGAACGAGTTGAACATCAGCGCGCGGACCCCGCGGAACACAGGCGGGAAAATCGAGAGCCCGATCGCGGCGTCGCGCTCCGCTGTCGGCACCAGGACCGCCTTCGCGGCGGCGGCGCGGGCGCCATGAAAGGCGTGATAGTAGCGGTAGCTGAAGAACGCGAACCAGTCGTAGGCGTCAATGTTTCTGGCGACATGCGTGACGAGCTTCGGGCTGGTCGGGCCTTCGCTGTCCAGCCACCGCAGCTCGTCGTGCACCGAATGCGGGCGATTGAAGACGGTGGCCGAATGCCGCGCGAACGTTCGCGCATCACGAGGGCGCGCAACCGGGAACCGGCGCACCGTGACGCCGTGTACCGTCTCGACGCCGGCCCGGAATTCGTTCGCCCAGGTGACATAGTCCTGCGCGCACGTGGTGAGCACCTCGACCTCGGCATGGCGAGCGAGGTGTTCGGCAACGTAGCGCGCATGCAGCTCGGCGCCACCATTGATGTCGGCGCCGTATCGCTGCGCGACGACCGCAATCTTCACGATACGTTGGAACCGGAGTCGCCTGGAGGCTCGACGCTGCGGGCCACCGCCGGCCTCTCCGTGGTCTCGTGGCTTTGCATGCGAGTCTCGTCGCTCTCTGGCCGCTCGCTGCTCTGCGCGCGAAGCTCGCCGTTCTGAGCTCGCGCCTCCTCACTCTGGGCTCGCGGCCCGTCGCTCTGTGCGCCGGGTTCATGGTCCTGTGCTCGCGGCTCGTTGTGCTGAGGGCGCAACTCGCTGCTCGGAGCGCGTTGCTCGTCTGCTCCTTCGCCGAATCCGGGGCCACTTCGCCGTCCGCGCCGTCGCCGGCGGCGGCGCGAGCGCAGACTCTCCCCTCCGGTAATCGGATCGACGCCGGGAGGTGCGCCGTCCGTACCAGTGGGCGGCGCACTGTGCGATCGCTCGGCGGCGTCCGGCCGGTACTGCACGACAGCCTCGAGCGCGCGAGCCCGGCGCTCGTTGAAGTCGAGCCGCCCGGATACCGACTCGACCCGCATCTGGACGTTCTTGACGTCGATGCTGGTGCGGGTCATCTCGACGACCAGGTTGTGCACGACTTCGTAGAAAAGGGCGTCGTGCTCCAGGAGATGCTGGTTGATGCGCGACTGCAGGTGGAGCGTCGTGATCAGCTGGTTGGGACTGAAGAACAGCTTCAGAATCGGGAGCAGCAGCCGACGGAAAAACGCGACGATCGGCTTGTCCGACGCGAAGAGCGTGACATCGTCGAACTCGTAGTTCGGCGGGCGATCCGTCGCGGCGTTGCGGCGGAATTGCTCGAGCAGGTCCGAACGAACGCCCTTGGGGTCGAGAAACTTCTCGAGGCGCACGCGGGCCAGCTCCTGGATCTGCTCCTCCGTATAGTCGACGCCGCGCTTGTCGCGGATACGGGCGCGGATCTGCCGCATGATCTGCTCGACGTCCACCGCGTCCGCACGGATGTTGAACTCGGACATGACACACCTTCCGGCATCCGCGGCGGCGCGGGTGCCGTGCTTGCGCGACGCGTGGCACGCGCCGCCGGAAGCCGGATGCGTTCGCACCCGGCAATGCGCTGGGAGCGTCAGATTCCGAATGGCCTGTAGATGATCACGGCGACTGCGACTGCCCAGAGGGCAACGCAGGCGAGCAGTGGTCGATCGTTCAGCAGCAGTTCCGCGGGACTTCCGCCGCCCTCGCGATGGTGCACGAGATACAAGTAGCGGAAGATGCCATACAGCGGAAACGGAATCGTCAGCCCCAGCAGGGACGTTCCAAACTTCTCAGCCGTCTCATGGCTCGTGGCGTAGAGGATGTAGGCCATCAGCGTCGAGGCCGTCACCACGCCGATCATCTGATCGAGCAGATACGGACTGTATTCCTGCAGAATCCGACGGTGCCCGATGGCACCGTCGGCCAGCAACGTCAACTCATGCCGCCGCTTGCTCAACCCGAGGAAGAGCGCGAGCAGGATCGTGCAGATGAGCAGCCAGGGGCTCATCGGCACCGCCACGGCCACTGCGCCGGCGACGACGCGCAGCACGAATCCAATGCTAATCGTCAGCACATCGATGATGACGATGTGCTTCAACGGGCCCGAATACAAAACCAGCAGGCTCACATAGGCGGTCGCGACCGCGCCGAAGGAAGGGCCCATCCACCACGCGGCGCCGAGCGCGCCAGTCGCGAGAACGATCGCCATCAGGATGGCGGTCGACGACTGCAGCGCGCCTGATGCGATGGGACGCAGACGCTTGCGCGGATGCTGCCGATCCTGCTCGCGGTCCATCACGTCGTTGACGAGATACACCACGCTCGCCAGCGCGCAGAAGATCGCAAAGGCGCCACCGGATCGGACGACGGCAGTGGAATCAGTGAGGCGCTGGCCGAAGAGCAGACCGGCGAAGACGAAGAGGTTCTTGGTCCACTCGCCCGGCCGCATCGAGACGAGCAGATTCGCCGCCGTCGAGCGGCCGGCATCGGACCGGCCGGCCGGCGAGTTGGACACTGCGAGTTCTGGCTGAGGCGTGCGCGCCACGGCAGCGCGGGTTTCGCGCGGCGGCGATCAGACTTGCGCCGACGCCTGGAAGCTCTTGAGCGCGTCTGGTTCCGAGTCGAACGTCTCGAACACCGTCAGCAGCTTGGTGATCGACAGCAGATCGGTGATGCGCTTGGTCAGGTTGACGAGCTTCAGATTTCCACCTTGGCGGCTGACGGTCGTGTACGTCCGAACGATCTCGCCCAGCCCCGCGCTGTCGATGTAGGGCACGCTCTCGAGATTCAACAGGAGCTTCTTCTGCCCCTGGTGGATCAGGCTGTTGATCTTGTCCTTCAACAGCTCGTCACCCTCGCCCAGCGTCATCTTGCCCTTCAGGTCGAGAATCGTCACGTCGCCGACGACTCGTTCCTCGATCACCATGGAAGCAGTCCTCCGCCGCCTTCGGAAAGGCCATGAATCTACCGTACGCGATACCGCCGGTCAACGGCGCCGGACCGCGCGTACGCTTCTGAAAGCAAGGACGCCGACGAATCGGCGTCCCGATACCGAATCAGTGGCTGTAGAGCGCGAATGGCGCCCCTATTCGAGCTCGCGCCGCATCTTCTTGCGATTGCGCTTTCGCGCCAGCGCCTGCTTCGCACGGCGCTTGTCTCCCGGCTTCAAGTAGAACGAGTGTTTCTTGATGTCCTTGATGATGTCTTCCTGCTGCACTTTCCGCTTGAAGCGGCGGAGAGCGCTTTCAATCGACTCGCCCTCCTGCACCTTCACTTCGGCCACGCTCGATACACCCCCTTCGGCTGTGGACCAGCAATCTCGTGCCCATTTTCACAGGGCCGAATGTGCTAGCCTATCACAGGCGTCGGCGAAGTTCCGGCGGATTCAGCGCTTTGGTCACTTGACCTTAGCTTGCGCGTCTTCGCGAAGCTGGCCCGCTGCCCGCGTGATAACCCTATCATTTCAGACCGCTTAGACACCGTTTTCGACGGTTCGGACTTCCAGAGGCTTCCCGTGACGATTCTGGTGCTGGGTGCGGGGGCCCGCGAGCACGCGCTGGCGGCAACCCTCGCGGCCGAGGGCGGCGTTGGCGAAATCCTCTGCGCCCCGGGAAATGCGGGGATGGCGGCGATTGGCCGGACGGTGCCGATCGACCTCTCCCAACCCGGTGCCGTTCTCGCGCTGGCGCGCGGGGAACTCGTGACGCTCACCGTCGTCGGTCCTGAGCTTCCGCTGTCGGTCGGCGTGGTGGATGTGTTTCGCGATGCCGGGCAGCCGATCGTGGGGCCGACCATGGCGGCGGCGCGCCTCGAGACCAGCAAGGCCTGGGCGAAGAGCTTCATGGCCAGGCACTGCGTCCCGACCGCACCCTTCGAGTTGACCGATGACGAGGAGGCCGCGATCGAGATCGTCCGCTCGGGCCGGCTTGGCTGGCCGCTCGTGATTAAAGCGGACGGGCTCGCGGCTGGGAAAGGCGTTGTCCTGGCAGACGGCGAAGCCGAAGCGATCGCCACCGTCCGCGACATGATGAGTGGCCGGCGTTTCGGCGATGCCGGGGCCCGGATCGTCCTCGAGCGATGCCTCCGCGGGCCTGAGGTCTCGTATTTCGTGCTCACGGACGGTGCGACGGCTGTCACCCTTGGCACGGCGCAGGATCACAAACGGGCATTCGACGGCGACCGAGGACCGAACACGGGCGGGATGGGCGCATTCGCGCCCAGTCCTCTGATCGATGACGCACTGGATGCCCGCGTGCGGGCCGAAATCGTCGAGCCCGTGCTCGCGGGAATGCGAGCGGAGGGCCATCCCTACACCGGCTTTCTCTATTGCGGCCTGATGCTGACCGCCGGCGGGCCGAGCGTGATCGAGTTCAACGCGCGGCTCGGCGATCCCGAAGCCCAGGTGCTGTTACCACTCGGCGAACCGCTCTTGCCGCTCCTGCAAGCCGCGGCGTCCGCGTCGCTCGACGCGCGGCCACTGCGTCCCCTGGCCGACCGGCGGGTCGGCGTCGTCGTCGCCTCCGGCGGATATCCAGATGCCTTCAAGAGCGGGCACCGAATCGAGGGGCTCGCGGAAGCCGCCGCGCTGTCGGGCGTTCGCGTCTATCACGCCGGGACGCGACGCCGAGACAGCGATGTCGTCACCTCCGGGGGCCGGGTGCTGACGGTGGTGGGCTCCGGAAAGGACTTCCCGGCCGCGATTGCACACGCGTACGCTGGCGTCGACGCGATCAGATTCAAGGACGCCTTCGCGCGCCGGGATATTGGTAAAAAGGCATCGCAGTCGTAGGCCCAAGCTTTAGCTTGGGCATTCGCCACGGTTGCCCGAGCTGAAGCTCGGGCCTTCGTACGCCACATGAACTACTCAATTCTCACCTTCGGCTGTCGCGTCAACCAGGCCGACTCGATGGAGATCGAGCGAGAGCTGCGCCATCGCGGCGGCCGCGCGGTCGCCGCGTCGCAGGCCGATCTGATCGTCGTCAACAGCTGCTCGGTCACGGCGACCGCCGATCAGGGAACCCGGCAAGCCATCCGCCGCGCGGCACGCGAGAATCCCGCCGCCCGCATTGTGGTGACCGGCTGCTACGCCACACGCTGTCCGGACGAGCTCGCCGCGCTCCCTGGCATCGTCGCCGTCGTGCCGAACGCTCGTAAGGATCGATTGGTCGCCGACATCGTGACGACCGCCGAGCGCTACGCTGGCGGCGACGGTCCGTGCGGCGCGCCGTTCCTGCTCGACCGGACGGCGCTCACGATCCGCGTGCAGACGGGATGCGAGGAGCACTGCAGCTACTGCATCATCCCGACGACACGGGGGGCGTCGCGCAGCAAGCCAAAGGCACAGATCGCGGGCGAACTGGCGCGCGCGGAATCGAGCGGCTTTCTCGACGTGACGCTGACCGGCGTTCACATCGGCGCCTACGGACGCGATCTTGATCCAGCGGCGACCCTGGCCGATTTGCTCGAGGCCGCCGTCGAACACACCCAACACGTGCTCATTCGCCTGGGCTCGCTCGAACCGATGGACGCGCCGCGGTCACTGGTGCGGCTGGCATCAACCGGCCGTCTGGCGCCGGCGTTTCACCTGCCGCTGCAACATGCGAGCGACCATGTCCTCGCTCGCATGCGGAGGCCCTATACCGTCGATGGTTACCGGCGCACCGTCGACTGGATTCGCCATCATCTCCCGCACGCGGCCATCGGCTCCGACATCATCGTCGGCTTCCCGGGTGAATCGGAGGCGGAGTTCGACGCGCTCTGCCGTTATCTCGAATCAAGTCCGTTGACGACGCTGCATGTCTTTCCCTATTCGGACCGACCGGGAACGGAAGCCTCGCGCATGGCGCAAAAGGTCGAAGGATCCGTGACGAGAGAACGAGGGAGAGTCGTGCGCGAGATTGGACAGTCGCTGGCGACGCGATTCAAACGCTCGCAGGTGGGAACCGTCCGGCCGGCGTTGACGATCGAGGACGGAAGCGCCGTCGTCACCGACAACGGCCTGCGGCTGCGATTACGCGAGCCCTGCACCCGTAATCAGCGCGTGAGCGTGCGGGTTGGCGAGCACGATCTCGCTACTCTGTCATAAGCGCAGCCAGCCGTTGGCCGGCGGCCTTCTTCTGGCCCTCGACGATCAGTTGGCCGCACGCCGCGCGGATATCGCGGCCGCGGCTCTTGCGGACGGAGACATGGACCCCATGTCCCGCAAGGATCGCGGCGAAATGACTGACGCGATCGTCTGACGGCCGCTCAAATGGGATCCCCGGTGCCGCATTCAGCGGCAACAGGTTTACCTTCGCCTTCACGTCGGCCAGAAGTCGCACCAGACGCCGGGCGTCCTCGGGAGTGTCGTTCACGCCGTCGAGGAGCACGTACTCGAACGTTATGCGGCTCCGGCGCTTCAGCGGAAACTCGCGGCAGGCGTCGATCAGCTCCTCGAGGCGATATTTGCGGTTGATCGGCACGATGCGATCGCGCTGCGGATTGGTCGTCGCGTGCAGCGACACCGCAAGGTTCGGCATGATCGGCTCGGTGGCCAATCGACGCATTGCCGGCACCACGCCAACCGTGGAAAGCGTGATGCGACGGGCCGGCACGTTGAAGCCTTGATCGTCGGCCAAAATGCGGACCGACGTCATGACGTGATCGTAGTTGTGCAGTGGCTCGCCCATTCCCATCAGTACGACGTTGAACGGCTTGCCGAGCCGATCGCTGGCTGCGGCGAGGACACGGACCTGCGCGGTAATTTCGCCAGGCGTGAGGTTACGGACGAACCCCATCTTGCCCGTGAGACAGAAGTCGCAATCCATCGCGCATCCCACCTGGCTCGAGATGCAGAAGGTCTGTTTCGGCGTATCCGGGATGTAGACCGATTCGACGCGCCGCCCGTCGGCAAGCTGCAGCAGAAACTTGCGCGTACCGTCGGCCGAGCGATCTTCGCGAATGAGCTCGGGCGTTGAAATCCGAAAGCGCTCGGCCAGCGTCGACCGCAGTTCGCGACCGAGATCGGACATCCGTGAGAAGTCGGTCTCGCCGCGCGCGTACAGCCATCGGAACAGCTGCCGCGCGCGATAACGGGGGAGACCGGCGTCGTGGAACGTACGTTCGAGGGCCGCTCGATCGAGATCGGCCAGATCCGGACGGGTCGATGTCGATTCGGGAGCCATCAACCTGTTGCCTTTGTGGAAGATCGGAGGAAGTCGTACGATCGTAGCATGCGTCGTGGAGCGCCCTGGGTGACCCCGAATGGTTGCGGCTCCGCGGTTATCCGTGCTATACTCACGGCTTCTCCAAAGCTTTGCCCCTCAATAACTTAGCTCAATTCAGGCTCGGAGCACGATGATCGTCCGCGAGGTCTTCGACAACGGGGTTCGTCTCATCACCGAGACGATGGACCACGTGCGGTCGGTCAGTGTCGGCGTCTGGCTGACCCGAGGGTCGCGGCACGAGCCCATCGAGCACGGCGGCATCGCCCATTTCGTCGAGCACATGCTCTTCAAGGGGACGACAAGCCGCTCGGCCCAGGACATCGCCCAGGAAGTGGACTGCCTCGGCGGACATCTCGACGCATTCACGTCGAAAGAGTACGCGGGCTACTACATCAAGGTCCTCGACGACCACCTGCCCAAAGCAATCGATGTCCTTTCCGACCTGGTGCTGAATCCGGCCTTCGCTCCCGCCGACATCGAGCGCGAGAAGAAAGTGATCCTCGAAGAAATCAAGATGGTCGAGGACACTCCAGACGATCTCGTCCACGAGCTGTTCACGCAAAGCTTCTGGGATGGCCATCCGCTCGGCCGGCCGATCCTGGGTAGCCCTGAAAGCGTGGATTCGCTGTCGTCCGACGTGCTGCGAACGTACTTCGACAGCACGTACACGGCCGGCAACCTCGTGATCGTTGCGGTGGGAAACGTGACGCACGAGCGCATGCGCGAGCTCGTGGTGGCCGCGTTCCTCCGCCTGCAACCGCGAAGCGATCAGACGACGGAGCGGCCACCGGCGGTGCTGCCGCAGGCACAGGTGCGCACGAAGGAACTCGAGCAGAGCCACGTGTGTCTCGGCACGAGCAGCTATCCGCAGAATCATGACGACCGCTACGCGGCCTATGTCCTGAACACGATGCTCGGCGGCTCGATGTCGTCGCGGCTGTTTCAGAACGTGCGCGAAAAACGTGGCCTGGCCTACGCGGTGTTCAGCAACTTGTCCGCGTATCGAGATGCGGGATCGCTCACGGTCTACGCCGGCTGCGCGAACGAGGCGGTGCGAGAGGTCGTGCGGCTGGTCGTGGACGAATTGCGCGGCATGAAGATCGAACCGCCGGAAGCGGAGTTGCGGCGCGCCAAGGATCATCTGAAGGGCAGTCTGATGCTGAGCCTGGAGAGCACGTCCAGCCGCATGTCGAATCTCGCGCGGCAGGAGATGTATTTCGACCGGCAGTTCAGTCTCGACGAGACGATTGAGAGCATCGAGCAGGTGAATGCCGGCGACGTCGTCCGCGTCGCCCGCGACTTGTTTGCCAACGGCTCGCTTGGCGCCACCGTGCTGGGACATACGGACGGCCTCGAGCTGTCACGCGAAGAGCTGGATTTGGGTTAGAGGCGGACCTCAAGGTCCGCCCTACATGCGAAGCTGGATGTCGATTCGTATGTGGGGCGGCGCGTTCGCGCCGCCAATCAGAGGCCAAGTACCAGAGTGATTCCTCGATATACCAGCGCCGAGATGGGGCGCATCTGGACCGACGAGCGCCGTTATCAGGCGTGGTTGTCGGTGGAGCTGGCGGCGGCCGAGGCGATGGCCGAAGCCGGCATCATTCCTGACGACGCCGCTCGCGATTTACGCGCACGCGCGCGCTTCGAGATCGGGCGCATCGAAGAGATCGAAGCGACCACACATCACGACGTCATCGCCTTCACGACCGCCGTGGCGGAGCACGTCGGTGCTGCCGCGCGTTACCTGCACTTCGGCCTGACGTCGTCCGACGTCGTGGACACCGCGCTTGCCCTCCAGATGGTCGAGGCGTGCGACCTCATCCTGAAGGATCTCGAGGCGCTGGCCGACGCCGTCCGCGTGCGCGCTGACGAGCACCGCCGGACCCCGATGATCGGCCGCACGCACGGCGTTCATGCCGAGCCGATGACATTTGGACTGAAGCTCGCGCTCTGGTATGCCCAGATTCAGCGCGATGTCGTGCGCATCACGCGGGCACGCGAGAGCGTGCGCGTCGGGAAGATGTCGGGCGCGGTCGGAACCTTCGCGCACCTGCCGCCGTCCATCGAGGCGGCCGTCTGTGCGAGGCTCGGCCTGCAGCCCGCGTCCGTGTCTTCGCAGATCATCCAGCGGGATCGCCACGCTGAGCTGCTGTCCGCGCTGGCGATTGCGGGCGCCTCGCTCGAGGCGTTCGCGCTCGAGATTCGCGGCCTGCAAAAGACGGAAATCGGCGAAGTCGAGGAGCCGTTCGCGAAGGGGCAGAAAGGGTCGTCGGCGATGCCCCACAAGCGGAACCCAATCGCGTGCGAACAGATTTGCGGCCTGGCACGGCTGCTCCGCGGCAACGCGACCGCAGCATTCGAGAACGTGGCGTTGTGGCACGAGCGCGACATCTCGCATTCGTCGGTCGAGCGCATCATCCTGCCAGACTCGTTCATTGTGCTCGACCACATGCTCCGGCGTTTCACCCGCATCGTGAAGGGAATGGTCGTGCACGCGGACCGCATGCGCGAGAATCTCGCCCGCAGTCGCGGCGTCGTGTTTTCGGGCCAGGTGCTGCTCGAACTGGCCGCACACGGCGTTTCACGCGAACAGGCGTATCTGTGGGTGCAGCGGAACGCGATGCGGTCATTCGAGGAACAGGTGGATTTCAAGGCGCTGCTCCTTCAGGACCGCGACATCGCCGGGGTTCTGGGCGCAGGCGGCATCGAGAAGGCCTTCAATCTCGAGGAGCAGCTGAGGCACGTGGACGTCATCTTCGAACGGGTGTTCCAGGAGGTTACGGCGTGATGACGGCGCGAGTGTTCGTGACGTTGAAGCCATCGGTGTTCGATCCGCAGGGGCACACCATCACCGAAGCCCTGCATCAGATGGGCTACACGGACATCGAGGATGTCCGCCAAGGCAAGTATTTTGAGCTCACGCTTCCCGGCCGGACGGCTTCCGAGGTGAAAGATCTTGCCGCGGAGGTCGCGCACAAACTGCTCGCGAACCCGGTCATCGAGAGCTATCGCATCGAGGTCGCGGAGTGACATTTGCCATTGTCGTATTCCCCGGATCGAACTGCGATCACGACGCGTATCACGCGGTGGAGGACGTCCTCGGCCAGAAGGCCGAGTTCATCTGGCACAAGGAAACCGACCTCAGGGGCGCGGACGCGATCATCCTGCCCGGTGGCTTCGCGCACGGCGACTATCTGCGCACAGGAGCGATCGCACGGTTTTCGCCGGTGATGACCGCGGTGCGTGCGTTCGCCGCCGCCGGCAACCCGGTAGTCGGCATCTGCAACGGGTTCCAGGTGCTGCTCGAAGCAGAGCTCCTGCCAGGTGCCATGCTCCGGAACGATCGCAGGTATCGATGCGAATACGTCCATGTCCGGATCGAACAGACGGATACGCCGTTCACGAATCTCTGCGCGCCTGGACAAGTGTTGAAGATTCCCATCGCGCACGGCGAGGGCAACTACTACGCGGATGCGCAGACGCTCGATCGACTCGAGCGGAACCGCCAGGTGATCTTCCGTTACGTCACCGCGACGGGCGACGTGACAAAAGACGCCAACCCGAACGGCTCGCTGGCGAATGTCGCCGGCATCTGCAACGAGGCGCGCAACGTGGTGGGACTGATGCCGCACCCCGAGCGCGCGTGTGAATCGGCGCTCGGCAGCGATGACGGCAAGATCGTGCTGGAGTCAGTCGTGTCCGCGCTGATCGCGCGGACCTAGATCGCGCTGCGCGACAATGACTGGCGACGATCGCAAGGGGAAACGGCGGATCGTGGGTTTCGCGCTGGTGGGATCGGCGGCGTTCATGTTCCTGTTCGCCGGCCTCGTGCACAACGGCGTGCTGCCGATGACCGATTATTCGCGGCCGTTGCTGACCTCGATCCTTTCGATTGTCGCCGTCTTCGATCTTCTGCTGGCCGCCTACTTTCTGATCTCGAATCCGACATGAGCGCATTCGATCATGCCACGCTCGATCGTCACGGCCTGACCGCCAACGAATACCTCCGCATCGTCGAGCTCCTGGGGCGGGAACCGAATCTGACGGAGCTCGGCATCTTCTCGGTCATGTGGTCCGAGCACTGCAGCTACAAGAGCTCGCGGGTACACCTCAAGACGTTGCCGACGACGGGATCGCGCGTACTGCAGGGACCGGGCGAGAATGCCGGTGCCGTCGATATCGGTGACGGGCTTGCCGCAGTCTTCAAGATCGAGTCACACAATCATCCGTCCTTCATCGAGCCCTATCAGGGTGCGGCCACCGGCGTCGGCGGGATCATTCGCGACATCTTCACGATGGGCGCGCGGCCGATCGCACTGCTCAATTCGTTGCGCTTTGGACCGCTCGATCAGCCACAGAATCGGCGCATTCTCGAAGGCGTCGTCGCCGGCATCGGCGGATACGGCAACAGCATCGGCATCCCCACCATCGGCGGCGAGGTCGCCTTCGACGAGTCCTACAGCGGCAACCCGCTCGTCAACGTGTTCTGCCTCGGCATCGCCCGACACGAGGACATCATCAAGGGCACTGCGAGCGGCACGGGCAATCCTGTTTACTACGTCGGCGCGAAGACCGGCCGCGACGGCATCCACGGCGCGACGATGGCGTCAGCCGAGTTCGACGAGAAGTCGCAGGAAAAGCGGCCGGCGGTTCAGGTTGGCGATCCGTTCACCGAGAAGCTTCTTCTCGAAGCGTGCCTCGAGGTCATGACCACCGGAGCGCTTGTCGGCATCCAAGATATGGGCGCCGCGGGACTGACCTGTTCCACGTCCGAGATGGGTAGCCGCGGCGGAGTCGGAATCGAAATCGACGTTCAACACGTCCCGCAGCGCGAAACCGGCATGACGCCGTACGAAATCATGCTCTCCGAATCGCAGGAGCGCATGCTGATGGTGGTCAAGCGCGGCCGCGAGCACGAAGTGGAGGACATCTTCGAGAAGTGGGACCTTCACGCGGTGCGAATCGGCGACGTGCGAGCGGAAAGCACGTTGGTCGTGAAGGAGCGCGGGCAGCTCGCGGCGCAGATCCCGAATCGCGCGCTGACCGATGAAGCGCCGGTCTACCACCGGCCGATGGCGCGTCCTGCGTGGCTGGACGACGTGGCTCAGCTCGACCTGGCGTCGCTCGGTCCGTCGACCGATGCAAGTCAGACGCTGGCGAAACTGCTGGCGTCGCCGACCATCGCCAGCAAGCATTGGATCTACCGGCAGTACGACCACATGGTGCGTACGAACACGATCGTGCTCCCGGGTCTTGGCTGCGGTGTCGTGCGGATCAAGGAGGCGGCCGGCGCGCTCGCGATGTCGGTGGACGGGAACGGCCGGTTCGGCTACCTGAATCCGCGCGAGGGCGCGCGCCTCGCGGTGGCAGAAGCGGCGCGGAACGTCGCCTGCGCCGGGGCCTTGCCGATCGGCGCGACGAACAATCTGAATTTCGGGAACCCTGAAAAGCCAGAAATCATGTGGCAGTTCGCCGAGGCCGTTGCAGGAATCGGCGAGGCGTGCCGCGCCCTCGACATCCCGATTACCGGCGGCAACGTCAGTCTCTACAACGAGACCGACGGCAAGGCGATCCTCCCGACGCCCGTGCTTGGTGTCGTCGGCGTCATCGACGACGCCTCGAAGGTGGTGACGCGCACGTTCAAGCGGGCCGGCACCGCCGTTGTATTGCTGGGGACGTCCCGCGGCGAGATTGGCGGTTCGGAATATCTCAAGACACTGCACGGGCTGATTCGCGGCGGCGTCCCCGCGCTGGATCTCGATGCCGAGCGGCGCCTGCAGCGTCTGCTCGTGGATCTTGCGTCCGACGGACGGCTGTTATCGGCCCACGATTGTGCGGAGGGCGGACTGGCCGTGACGCTGGCCGAGTGCACTTTTGACACGGACGGGATCGGCGTCGAGATCGACCTGTCGCCGGCCGGCGGAGAATTACCGGCACCGTGGATGGTCGATGCCACCCTCTTCGGCGAATCTCCGTCGCGCGTCGTCGTGACGACGGCGTCGGCGGAGGTCGATGTGCTGCTGGCGGCCGCGAATGCCGCCGGCGTACCCGCCACCGTGATTGGCACGACCGGCGGCGGCCGCTTGGCGGTGCGCATTGATGGCAAGACGGTCGTGGACGTGACAGTCGCCGACGCGGAGAGGACCTGGGCGACGGCGCTCGAACGCTACTTCGCACGCCAGGCGGCGTGAGACACTAGGGCGAACGGTTGATGCCTAGCGGGGACCCGATGCTCGACAAGTTCAAGGACGAGTGCGCGGTGTTCGGCATTGCCGGGCACGCCGAAGCGTCGAACCTTGCTTATCTCGGCCTCTATGCGATGCAGCATCGAGGTCAGGAGAGCGCCGGGATTGCGGCGGCCGACGGACATCGCGTCCTCGTGTCGAAAGACATGGGCTATGTCGCCGATATCTTCAACTCGGATCGGCTCGCCGCGCTGACGGGCACGTCGGCGATCGGCCACACCAGGTATTCCACCGCCGGCGACAGCAAGCTGAACAACGCGCAACCGATCCTGATCGACTGCGTGCACGGGCAGATTGCGATCGCCCACAACGGGAACCTGGTCAACGCACAGGAGCTGCGTGATCATCTCGTTCGCCAGGGGTCGATTTTCCAGACATCGAGCGATACCGAGGTCATCCTCCACCTTTACGCCCGATCGCGCGCCGCGACAATCGAAGACGCCATCGTGGAGTCGATCTCGCAAGTTCGCGGCGCGTTCTCGCTGGTCATCCTGACGCCCGATCGCATGATCGCGGCACGCGATCCGCACGGGTTTCGTCCACTGGCCCTTGGAAAGCTCGGAGACGCCTGGGTGGCCTGCTCGGAGACTTGCGCCCTCGATCTGATTGGCGCGACGTACGTCCGCGACGTTGAGGCCGGCGAAGTCGTGGTGGCCGGCCCACAGGGCTTGCGCTCGATCAAACCGTTTCTGACCGAACGGCTCGCGCACTGTGTCTTCGAGCACGTCTATTTCGCTCGTCCCGACAGTTACGTCTTCGGCAAGAGCGTCAACGAGGTCCGAACGAACCTGGGACGCGTGCTGGCTCGTGAGGCGCCGATCGACGCCGATGTGATCGTGCCGATTCCGGACTCCGGCGTGTGCGCCGCGGTCGGATTCGCTGAAGAAAGCGGGATCCCCCTGCGGATGGGTCTCATCCGCAACCACTACGTCGGCCGCACGTTCATTCAGCCGCAGCAGTCGATCCGCCATTTCGGCGTTCGCGTGAAGCTCAACCCGGTGAGAAGCATTCTCGAAGGGAAGCGCGTGGTGCTCGTCGACGACTCGATCGTACGCGGCACGACGAGCCGGAAGATCGTGCGGATGGTCAAAGCGGCGGGCGCGCGCGAAGTGCACATGCGGATCAGTTGTCCGCCGACGATCTCGCCGTGCTTTTACGGCGTCGATACGCCGCGCCGGTCCGAGCTCATCGCTGCCACGCACACGCTCGACGAAATTCGACGCTACGTCGACGCCGAAACAGTCAGCTACCTCAGTCTCGAGGGCATGCTCGATTCGGTCGGACAGGGCCGTCAGTCTTATTGCACCTCGTGCTATACCGGCCAGTATCCCGTTGCGTTCCCCAAGAACGAGGCGGCCTATCTGCAGCTGACGCTGAAGCCGCTCGAGCCTGAACACGATCCCGTGACGCCATGATTCCGCGCGCCGGCGCGTTCGCCGTCGCCGGGCTGATCGTCGCTGGCGGCGCGAGTGGCGTCACCTCCAGAATCTGTCTGTCCCCGCTGCTCTGCGCCGACACCCTGCAATCACCAGCGCCGGCCGCGAAACCAGCGAACGCTTCGGTGTCGGTGTCGCCAGCCGAGCTCACGACCGCAATCGGAAAGTTGGGCGCGTTCGAGTACGCGGATCGTGCCAAGGCGGCGCAGGTGGTCCGACGCGCGCCCGGGCCGATGGCGGTGCCGGCGTTGCTGCAGGCCACCGGCGAACATGCCGACGGGTACGTGCGATATCGCGCACTGGTGCTCCTGTCCACGTACGCCGACCCGCGCGTGCCGGACGAAATGGAGCGGCTCAGCACCGATCCCAACGACCGCCTTCGCGCTGTCGCCTACGCGTACTTCGAACGGCACCCGAATCCTTCGATCGTCCCGCAACTGCTCGAAGCTTTCGACAAAGAGGTCGCGGAATTCGTTCGGCCGGCACTGGCGCGCGCGCTCGCGGCGCACGGCACGGATCCCAAGGTGCGTGCCGCGCTGACGCGCGACGTCACGCGCGGCCAAGACTTCTTTCGCAGCACCGTCATCGAGGCGCTCGGCGACTATAAGGCGTACTACGCAACGAAAGCGATCTCCGGCGTGGCCAGGCTCGAGGGCCCGCTGCAGGACGATGCAGCGCTGGCCCTGGGGAAGATTGGCGACAAGTCGCAGATGGCCCTGCTTGCCGGCCTGCAGCAGACCGCTCCGCGTGAGACACAGCCGGCGGTTGCCGCCGCGATTTGCCTCCTCGGGTCGAACTGCGACGTGCACCGCGGCTACCTGGTGAAGATTCTCGCGTTCACCGACAAGATCCCCGGGTACCAGGAACTGCTGCGCGGCGCCGCAGCGGGCCTTGCTGCCCTGGCCGAACGAGGCGACGGCGAAGCGCTTTCGGCGCTGGTCGATGCCGGGATTCCGGCGCAGGATACGACGCGGGCCCCGATTGCGCTGGCGCTTGCCAGCGTTGCCGTGAAAGCGCCGGCTGTCATGTTGGCAGCATTCGAAACGCGAACTGATCGAACCGCCGCGGTCGAACTGCTGCGCGACGGCTTCGACATGCTCGAAGAAGACTTCGCGGAAGAGGGGTTCTACGTCACGATCAGGCGCGCGTATTGGGCGGCGAACGAAGGGTCGGCCACGCGCGCCACCGCGCAAGAGATCATCCAGAAGTTGGAATTTTGATTGCCCGAGGCAAACCTCGGGCCTACCCACGACCGTATCTGATGGACTACCGCCAATCAGGCGTCGATATCGATGCCGGCAACGAGGCTGTTCGACGGATCAAGTCGCTGGCTCGCGCGACGTTCACGCCGGACGTATTGTCGGAGATCGGATCCTTTGGCGGTCTCTTCCGGATTCCGCTGAGCGGCTACGCCGAGCCAGTGCTGGTGTCCTCCGCCGACGGCGTCGGGACGAAGTTGAAGCTCGCGTTCATGTCGGGCCGCCACGACACTGTCGGCCAGGACCTCGTGAACCACTGTGTCAACGACATCCTGGTGCAGGGCGCGACGCCGCTGTTCTTTCTCGACTATCTCGCGACAGGCCGGCTCGCGCCGGACGTGGCGGCGGAGATCGTGTCGGGCATGGCGAAAGCATGCCGCGAGAACGGCTGCGCGCTGCTAGGCGGGGAAACCGCCGAAATGCCTGGCTTCTACGCCGAAGGCGAATACGATCTCGCCGGATTCATCGTGGGGATGGTCGATCGGTCGCGCCTGATCGACGGGTCACGCATCGCACCTGGTGACGTGCTGATCGGCATCCCGTCCACCGGTCTTCATACGAATGGCTATTCGCTGGCGCGACGCATCGTGTTCGACACACTGGGATTGTCGTTCGACAGCGTGGTGCCGGAACTCGATGAGACGATTGGCGACGCACTTCTGTCGATCCATCGCAGCTACCTGCCGACGATGCTGCCGGCGATCGGGCGCCAGCTCGTCAAGGGGATGGCACACATCACCGGCGGTGGCATCACCGAGAACCTGCCGCGAATCCTCCCGGAAAGACGCACGGCGCTTATCGAGCGAGACGCGTGGGAGACACCCGCACTCTTTCGGTTCCTCGCGGACGCCGGCAAGGTGTCGGATGAAGAGATGCTTCGTGCCTTCAACATGGGCATCGGGATCATCGCGGCCGTCGGGGAGCGCGACGCACAGGGCGCGCTCGATTTGATTCACGAGCATGGTGGCAAGGGCGCTGTCGTCATCGGCCGGATCGCCGAGGGCGATCGTGGAGTCGCGTACCTGTGAGCGACGACGTTCAGCGGCGCGCACGGCCTCGACTCGGTGTGTTGATCTCAGGGCGCGGCTCCAACCTGCAGGCCATCATCGACGCCGTCGCCTCCGGCCGGCTCGACGCCGAGATCGCGATCGTGATCTCCAACCGCGCCGATGCCGCTGGTCTCGAGCACGCGAAGAAGGCGAACGTCGAAACGCTCGTCGTTCCACACAAGGCATATCCGGATCGCGCGTCCTACGATCTCGCGCTGGCGTCGGAGTTGAAGAATCGCGGCGTAACGCTCGTGTGCCTCGCCGGCTTCATGCGCCTGCTCGGATCGGCGTTCATCGATCAGTTCCCACAAGCGGTGTTGAACATCCACCCGTCTTTGCTACCGGCTTTTCCCGGGCTCGATGCGCAGCGGCAAGCCTTCGAACATGGTGTCACGATCACCGGTGCGACGGTGCACCTGGTCACGCCCGATCTCGACGCCGGGCCCATCCTGCTGCAGGCCGCAGTCGACGTGAAGGACACCGATACGCTCGAAACCTTGTCCGCGCGCATCCTCGAGCAGGAGCACCGGATCTATCCGGAGGCAATCGAAATCGCCCTGTCGGGCCGTTGGCGTGTGGAAGGCCGGCGGATCGTGCGCCGCGAGTCTCAGACGTCCAGGATCTGACGAACCTTCGTCATCAGCTGACGGGCGGTGAACGGTTTCTGCAGGAACGCCGATCCCGCCTGGAGCACACCGTGCCGCATCACGGCCTCGTCTGTGTAGCCAGAGAGGTAGAGCGCGCGGATCTTGGGCCGTACCGCCAACACCCGCTCGACGAGCTCGCGTCCGCCCATTCGCGGCATCACGATGTCAGTAATGACCAGATCGATCGGGCCGGCGTGATCGTCGGCGAGGCGGATGCCCTCTTCGCCGTCGCGGGCCACAAGAACTGGATGCCCGTAGAGCGTGAGCACGTCCTGCAGCAGCGCACGCACGCCTTCGGCGTCTTCGACAAGGAGGACCGTTTCGGTGCCTTGAAGCGACGCGGCATTCTCGTCGTCCCGTTCATTCGGCTGATCTTCGGCATCGACGCTCGGCAGATACAGCTTGAAGACCGTGCCGTGGCCGATCTCGCTGTAGACCTCGATATGGCCCTTGGCCTGCTGCACGATGCTGTAGACCATTGCCAGGCCCAGTCCCGTGCCCTTCCCCGGATCCTTCGTCGTGAAAAACGGCTCGAAGATCCGGGACCGGGTGCCCTCGTCCATGCCCATGCCCGAATCGGTCACCGCCAGCAGCGCGTAACGTCCGGACGTCAGTCCCGGCGTGAACTGTGCGAAGTGCTCGTCAATCGTCGCGTTCGCGGTTTCGATGGTGACGCGGCCGCCGTGAGGCATGGCATCGCGGGCGTTGACCGACAGATTCATCAGGATCTGTTCCACCTGCCGGGGGTCGATTCTCACGCGATCCAGCTCGCTCGCGAGTGACACCGACAGCTCGATGTCTTCGCCGATCAGTCGGCGCAGCATCTTCGTCAGGTTCGACACCACGCCATTCAGCCCAATCACCTGCGGCTCGATGACCTGTCGACGGCTGAACGCCAGCAGCTGCGAGGTGAGCGCGGCCGCCTGTTCGCCGGCCTGCCGCATCATCAGGACCGGGTCACGCAACCGATCGCCGGACGGGAGGTCGTCGAGGATCATCTCGGTGTAACCGCTGATCACGGTTAACAAGTTGTTGAAGTCGTGGGCGACGCCGCCGGCGAGCCGGCCGACGGCTTCCATCCGCTGCGCCTGCCGCAGCTGCGCTTCGAGGCGACGGCGATCCGTCACGTCTCGCACGATCAGCGTGCGCGACCCAGCGCCGTGGCCGTCCGCGCCCGATTGCGAGATTTCCACCGGGAATCGCTCGCCGGTCGAGCGGAGGCCCCACTCGGCGGCGGCCGGACTCGAAGCTGGGCTGGCCGTTGTCGCTGGCCCCGATCTCGGGAAGGAACAGGGTTGCCGCCCGTCCGAGCGCCGCGTCAGCCGAACAGCCGAACATCCGCTCGGCGGCAGGATTGAAGAGCGTAATCACGCCGGTGCCATCGAGCGCGAGGATCGCGTCCTGCGCCGAGGCGATGATGGCACCGAGCCGGGCCTCCGATTCCGCGAGCCGCCGCTCCATGTGCACTTGCTGGAGCACGCGTCGAACCGCCTCCGGTACGTAGTCGAGGTACTCGCGCGACTTCGTCACGAAGTCTCGGACGCCGGACCGCAGGGCACGAATTGCCGTGCCGGCGTCACTGAAACCGGTCACGAGAATGACCGGGATGTCCCAGCCCTCTTCGCGGAGGTGACCGTAGAAGCTCAGGCCATCAAGCTCACCGGGCAGACCGTGATCGAGGAGGATGAGGGAGACAGGTTCGGAGGCGAGTTTGTTGCGGGCGGCCGCGGCATTTTCGGCCGTGACGACGCGATAGCCGGCGCGCTCGAGACGCCGGCGCTCCAGTGCGACGACACCGGCGTCATCTTCGACGATCAGGACCGTTTCTACAGTGCCCGCCATCGCACCTGACAATCCGCGCCGGGCGGCCAAGCCGAGACCGCCGTCCACACGTGCCGAAAATCCGGACGCCCATTCGCACGAAACGGCGAAAAGCCTACCACAGTCATCAGTGCGGTTTTCACAGTCTAAACCGTGTCGAGTGAACTACTTACGTTGAGCTTGCCGGCTGAGCTGCACGGAGAATTGCGCGCCTGCGCAGCGTTGCACTGTTCGCTTTTCGCCAGCCCAGCGTTACGTAGGTCATCGCGCAGAGGTGCAGCCGGTGCCCACTCGACACGTGTTTACGCTGACTCCCCGGGAACGAGAGATTGTCGTTGCGCTGCGGCGTGGCGACACGACACGGCAGATCGCCGACGCGCATGGACTGGGTCGCCAGACCGTGAAAAACTACCTGACGTCCATCTACGAAAAGCTTGGTGTCACCGGACGCGTCGAGTTGCAACAGTCGCTGGTCGATAGCGGCTCAGCGGCTCAGCATCTCTGATACGCTTTCCCCGTGTTCAAGGGGATCGTCCTTGCCGGGGGGAGTGGCACTCGTCTGTCTCCCCTCACTCGCGCGACCTCCAAGCAGTTACTCCCGGTCTACAGCAAGCCGCTCATCTACTATCCTCTCTCCACGCTGATGCTCGCGGACATCCGCGACATCCTCATTATCACGACGCCTGACGACGAAGCGCGATTTCGCCAGCTGCTGGGAACGGGTGAAGATTTCGGCGTCCGCTTCTCGTATGCGGCACAGCCGTCGCCGGGAGGGCTCGCCGAGGCCTTTCTCATCGGAAAGACGTTCATCGGGCGCGACAAGGTGGCGCTCGCGCTCGGGGACAACATCTTCTATGGTTCGGGACTTCAGGAACTGCTTCGCGCCGCCTCGCAGACCGACCGCGGTGCGACCGTGTTCGGCTACACGGTCAAGGATCCCGAGCGATACGGCGTGATCGAGCTGGACGCGAACGGCCGTCCGCTCAGACTGGAAGAGAAGCCGCAGCACCCGCGATCGCCCTATGCGGTGACCGGCCTCTACTTCTACGACAACGATGTCGTCGAGATCGCCGCCGGGCTGAAGCCATCGGCGCGCGGTGAGCTCGAGATCACCGACGTCAATCGGACATATCTCGAGCGTGGCAGGTTGCGGGTCGAGCTGCTTGGTCGCGGTGTCGCCTGGCTCGACACTGGCACGTTCGAGGCGTTGCTGCAGGCCTCGACATTCGTGCAGAGCATCGAGGAACGGCAAGGCCTGATGCTCGCCTGTCTGGAGGAGATTGCCTATCGCCGCGGATGGATCGACGCGGCGATGGTCGAGCGGCAGGGCAAACGCATGGCCGGCAACCAGTACGGTCAGTATCTGTTGCGGCTGGCTTCACACGGCTGAACCGTCGCGTCCGGCGCGGAGACGTTCCGCGACGACGATCAAGCAGGCGCGGAGGTGCTTCCGGCGGTCGGCGCGAAAGAGGCGGATGGCCGCCAGTTCCAGCGCCGCGGCGGGGGGCACATGCGCGCATTGCGCGGAGGATTCCACGTGGTCCAGGCGTTCGAGGCGCCATTGCGGCGTGTTCAGGAGCACGGTGAATGCCGCCTCGGTGTTCGCGCGATAGTAGGTGGGATAGACATCCTCGGCGGCGCGTCCGAGCAGCGTCCCGGCGATGGGCGCGAGGAGGCGGTCCGGCAAGAGCCTGGTGAGCCGCGTCGTGTATCCGTCGGCGTTCGGCGTGTGGAGCAGCAGACGGCCGCCCGGCTTCAGGACTCGCGCGATTTCGGCAAAGAGCTGCTCGGGGCTCGCGACATGCTCGACTACCATGTTTGCCGTGGCGAGGTCGAACGTCCCGGCCTCGAACGGCAGGCGCTCGATATTGCCCCGCACGCGATGCCGAAGACCGCGATGCTTCGCCAACGCGTCGCCGTCCGCATCGATGCCGACGCTGACGCAACGTGACCGCGCGGCCTGCAGCCGCTGCGGACTCACGAATGGCGGCAGGAAGTCGTGTCCGCAGCCCAGATCGAGCCACTGCGACGCGCGTTCGACTTCCGACGCGAGAGCGCGAGCATATGCGTGATGCGAGTTCACGAGACCCGGAGCCAAACCTGCGACGAGCCGCCAATACACCCGGTCGGCCCAGCCGCGATAGGCTCCTCTGATATGCCCTGTCATCGCGCACTCGTTCCGTTCAGGAATTGGCGACTGCGGATTTGGAGCTCCCGATGCGAGCAGTAGCGACGGCATTGCCGGACGTGCAAATCCTCGAGCCCACGGTTCATCGCGACACGCGAGGATTCTTCCTCGAATCGTATCGAGCCGATCAGCTCGCCGCGATCGGGATCAGCTGCACCTTCGTCCAGGACAACCATTCCCGGTCCGTGGCCCGGACGCTGCGCGGGCTTCACTGGCAATGGCGTCGCCCGCAAGCCAAGCTCATTCGTGTCGTGGCTGGGGCCATCTTCGACGTCGTGGTTGACATCCGCAGAGGCTCGCCCACCTTTGGACGTTGGGTCGGTGTGAATCTTTCGTCCGACGACTTCCGCCAGCTCTACGTGCCGGTCGGATTCGCGCATGGATTCTGCGTGCTGAGCGAAGCGGCCGACATCGAATACAAGTGCACCGACTATTATGACCCTGCGGGAGAAGGCGGCCTGCGCTGGGACGACCCGTTTGTCGGGATCGACTGGCCTGTGTCCGACCCTATTCTCTCGCGCCGCGACGCCGAGCACCCCCCGTTCGGCCAAAATCGCCCGGATTTGCTCTAGATCTCACTCGACGACACTCCCAGCTGGGCGATTCACCCGCATCAGTTTGCACGCTGAGTGTGTCGCGCCCGATACCAAAAGCCGCACTTGACCATTGAAAGACTTTTGTCTCCTGCTAGAATTACTTTTTACGCCGGGGGGGAGGTCTTCAGGTTGAGCTGGACCCCATAGCTCTGCCTGCGTCCAACGAGCGGTCAACTCGTCGGACACCGTGGTTCCCCAGGCGGCGTAGGTCTGCCAGCGGCAGATCGAGAGAAGGCCGGGTATCAACGTACGGCCGAGCGGGCACTCGGCGTCGCTTTGAGTGGTGCGTCTGCAGAGACGGCGGCCTGTTGTAGGTCTTCGCTGGCAGACGCTTCGACGCAGGACACGGCGCGTCTGGCAGGCGGCGCCCGTTTCCCTGTCTGCATGGGTTTGGCGGACATGAGACACCTCAACGCAGAATTGATCGGAAACAGTTCACAGCTTCGCGAGCTCCAGGAAGAGATAGAGCGCGTCTCCCAGTCGGACGCCAAGGTCCTGGTCACGGGCGAGAGCGGAGTCGGCAAGGAACTTGTAGCGCGTGCCATCCATGAAGGAAGTCACCGCTCGCGGGAGCCATTCGTGCCGATCAACTGCGCCGGACTGCCGGAGACTCTTCTTGAATCCGAGCTCTTCGGTCACGTGAAGGGCAGCTTTACCGGGGCCTATCGCGACAAGCCGGGCAAGCTCGAGTTTGCTGACCGCGGCACCGTCTTTCTCGACGAGGTCGGGGAGATGACACTCCGGATGCAAGGACTTCTGCTGCGCTTCCTCGAAACCGGCGAGCTGCAGAAGGTCGGGTCGGATCGGACGAGCGGGCGCGTCGACGTGCGGACGATTGCGGCGACGAATCGCGATCTCCGCGCCATGATCGCCGACGGCCGGTTCCGCGAAGACCTGTTCTACCGGCTGAACGTCATTCATTTGGTCGTGCCGCCGCTTCGTGAGCGCCGCGAGGACATTCCCGGACTGGTCGGGCACTTTTTGCAGCGATTCAGCAAGAACGGCTCGGCGCACGTGAAGGGCATCGCGCCGGACGCGCTGACTGCGCTCTGCGAGTACCCGTGGCCCGGCAACGTTCGCGAGCTCGAGAACGCGATCGAGCGGCTCGTGGTCAAGACGCGCACCGAAATGGCCAGTCTCGAGGATCTGCCGCTCGAGGTGCGCATCCAGCGCAATGTTTCACTGCGGCCCAAGCGCGAGCGTCGAAAGACGATCGTCGACGATCTCTATCGACGTCTGCGCGAGGACCAGGAATCGTTTTGGACGGTGGTCTACCCGCTGTACATGCAGCGCGAGATCACCAAGGACAACGTGCGGGAAGTCGTTCGCAAGGGGCTCGAAGAAGCGCGCGGCAACTATCGCATCGTCGCGAAGCTGTTCAACATGGCGCCCAACGACTACAAGCGGTTCCTCAACTTCCTGCGCAAACACGACTGCCAGCTCCCCTTCAAGGAGTACCGCCAGTGAAGCCTGTTCGAGCCGCTCGACTCGCTCTCGCGATCGTCGTGACCCTCTGCGCCGCGCCGGCGTGGGCTGCCGCGCAAACGCCCGCACAGCAGCCGGCCCCCAGCGCGCCGGCGGCTCCGCCGCCCCGACGCCGGCTCCGGCCCCGCCCGCGCAGGGCGGCACGAAGCCGCCCGCCGTGCAGGCCCAGGCGCCTGCCGGCGCGCAAGCGCAGACGGTGCCGACGACGGGCATACAGCCGCCGGCTGGCTACGTCATTGGCGCGCGGGACGTGCTGAGCGTGATCTTCTGGCGCGACAAGGACATGTCCGCCGACGTGTCCGTGCGGCCGGACGGCATGATCTCGCTGCCGCTGATCAACGAGGTGAAGGCGGAGGGCCTGACACCCGATCAGCTGCGCGATCAGATCGCGCAGCGCGCGGCGCGCTACATCGCCGATCCGACCGTGTCGATCGTCGTGCGCGAGATCAACAGCCGGCAGGTATTCATCACCGGCGAGGTCAACAAGCCAGGCGCCTACTCGCTGATGATGCCGACGAGCGTGATGCAGCTGATCTCGTTGGCGGGCGGACTGCGCGAGTACGCCAAGACCAAAGACATCGTGATTCTTCGCACCGAGAGTGGCCAGCAGACGGCGATTCCGTTCAACTACAAGGACGTCATGAATCGCAAGAAGCTGACGCAGAACATCCTGCTGCAGCCCGGGGACACGGTGATCGTTCCCTGACAGATCGAGTCGACTGTGACCACCATGATTTTCGATCCGGGCGCTCATCGTGGCGGCATTGGCCTGCGCCTGGCCGATCACCGTCGCTGCGCAGACGACCGAGGGCGGCAGCGGCGGCAGCGCCGCCCCGCAGGGCGGCGATTCCGAAGGCGACGGCGCGCCGCTGACGCGGCCTTTCCGCGGGCTCTTCGGGCTTGCCGACTCGGGAAGAACTGGCGTCGCGCTCATTCGGAGACGCTCTTCGGCGCCTACGACGACAACGTCGCGGCGACGTTGCCCGGCCGGGCGTTCGATCCGCGATACCAGCGAAGCGGCTGGTACTCGGGCGCGAACTCGCAGGTGCAGTGGAACTGGCGCGGCGAGCGCGCGGCCGCTGAACGGCTGGGCGGGAGGCCGGCACGAACTACTACCCTGATTTCGACAGATCCGTTCGTGCCCAGCTACAGCGCGCGGCATCGGTTTCGACCGGCCGATTGGGCAGCGAAACAGCTTTCGGGTCAGGGCAGACGTTCCAGTACTCGCCCTATTTCCTGAGCGGCTTTTTCCCGGCGTGCCCCAGTTCGACGATTCGCCGCTGCCGCCGATCGCGCTCGATCCGAGCCAGCGACGTGAGCGGCAATACCATCGCGCGCTATTCGACGAGCGTCGGGTTCACGCGGCAATTGAGTCGCGCCGTCCACGTTCACTGCCGGGTACGTCTATTCGCAAAGCGATTACCAGACCTTCGATCGCTCGTACGAGCAGCAGCACGGCAGCGTGATGTTCACGCCGACGGCTCACGCGTCACGCCAACCTGCGACTTGGGTACGGCTATCGATCGGCAACGAGCGAAGTCGGCCTACCCGGCGAACCACGTTTCACGAACGAGATGCAGGACATCCATGGCGGGTGTCGACTACAACCGATCGATTGCGTTGTCGATGTCGCGCCGCACCCGCGTCAGCTTCAGCACCGGGACCAGTCGTATCTCGGTCGGAGCGATCTCTCGGGCAGCGAACTGGATGCGCGGCGGCGATCGCGATTCTTCGTCACCGGAACCGCGGAACTCGCGCATGAAATGGGTCGCACCTGGCAGACCGGCCTCGTCTACCGCCGCAGCGCCGGATTCTCGGAGCTGGCATTCGAGCCGGTCGTGTCGGACTCGTTGACGGCGTCACTGTCCGGCCTGCTCGGACGACGCAACGAGTTCTCGGCGCAAGCGTCTGCGACCACGGGTCACGTCGGTGAAACTGTTCGTGCGAACGATGATTATACGAGCTACAGAGCCACTGCGCAGTTGCGCCGCGCCCTGACGCGTCATCTGGCGGCACGTGTCGCCTATGTGTATTACCAGCACGACTTCGGCAATCAAGTCAGGCTGCCGCTCGGGTTCCCGCAGGCGCTCGAGCGGAATGGCGTGCAGTTCGGCATCAACGCCTGGATCCCGATCCGTTGAGATGAGGTGAGACGTGATTCCTGGCAAGAAGTATCGACCCGAAGATTTCCTTCGCGTGTTCATTGCGCGGAAGTGGCTGTTCATCGTGCCCTTCGTGACGGTGGCATTGACGACGGCCCTGATCGTCTACTTCCTGCCCGACCGCTATCGGTCGAGAGCGACGATCCAGATCCAGGCGGCGCGGGTTAACGCCGATCTGATCAAGTCGAATCCGCGGCCGAGCCTCGACGCGCGGTTGACGAACTTGCAATCGAGAGTGTTGACGCGCACGCAAACTCGAAAAACTGATCGAGGAGTTCGACCTTTATCCGGATTTACGCCGCTCCGAGTTGATGGAAGACGTGGTCGAGCGGATGAACCGCGACATCACCGTCGGCGACGTCCGCGGCAATACGTTCAAGGTCTCGTATGAACGCCGAGAATCGCGTCACGGCGATGCGCGTGACGCAGCGTTTGGCGCAGCTCTTCATCAATGAGAGTTACATCGATCGCCAGTTCACGACGGAAGGGAACGCGCAGTTCATCGACTCGCAACTCGAGGAAACGCGCCAACGCCTGGTCGAGCATGAAAAGAAGCTCGAGGAATATCGCCGCCTCCATGCTGGCGAGCTCCCGTCGCAGCAGACGTCGAACCTGACGGCGGCCAGCAACGCGCAGATTCAGCTGCAGTCGCGTCAACGACATGCTCAGCCGCGATCGTGATCGCGTGCAGGCGTTGGAGCGCGAACAGAACGAACTGCTCACGCAGGAGCCGACGGGGCCGCTGCCGTCGGTGGTCGACGCCGAGAATGGCGGAGGGACTGCGGCACAGCAACTTGAAGCCGCGCGGCGCAGCCTGCGGCAGATGGAGCTGCGGCTCAAGCCGGAGCATCCGGACATCATCCGCGCCAAGCGCATCATCGCGGACTTGGAACAGAAGGCCGAGGCCGAGGCGCTGCAAATGCCCGTATCGACGGCGGGCGCCTCGATCGCCGGCGGAGAGGGCGCGCCAGGAGCGGCTCAAGGACCTCAAGACCAATCTCGACGCCCTTCGTACGCAGATCGCGCGGCGCGAGCAGCGACGCGGATACGCTCCGCGAGATGCTCTCGCGGTATCAGTCGCGCGCCGAAGCGGCGCCGACACGCGAGACCGAGCTGATCGAGCTCAATCGCGATTACGACACGATGCGACGGACTCTACGCCGACCTGCTCAAGAAGAGCCAGGAATCGCAGATGGCGGCGGCGCTGCAACGGGCGGAGATCGGAGAGCAATTCCAACTGCTCGAACCGGCCCGCGCACCGGAGCGTCCGATCAGCCCGAATCGTGCGTCAGCTCAACCTGCTCGGCATTCTTGGCGGCATCGCGCTCGGCCTCGCATTCGTGGCGCTGGCCGAATACCGCGACACCACCTTCAAGAGCGACGACGACATCCTGACGTCGCTGTCGCTCCCGGTGCTGGCGATGATTCCGAACATGGTCACGCGCACGGAGCGCCGGCACCGCCGGCGCCGCCGCGTGCTGATGTCGGTGACCGCCGTGCTCGTGGCGCTGGTCGTCGCTGCCACCGCGGTCTGGTTCGTGTTGCACGCGTAGGCGGATTAGACGCATGTATCAGGAATTCTTCGGTCTTCGCGAGCTGCCGTTCGACCTCAGTCCCGATCCCAGGTACCTGTACCTGACGGCGCGGCACAGCGAAGCCCTGGCCAACCTGCAGTACGGCATCTCGGCGCGGAAAGGGCTGACGCTGCTCGTCGGCGAGGCCGGCACCGGCAAGACGACGCTCGTGCGCGCCGCCCTCGAATCGAAGGCATGCCGATCGGCGCGGGCGCTGTACTTGAACAACCCGACGCTGACACGCGGCGAGTTCCTCGAGTTTCTCGCCGATGGCTTCAGCCTGGGAACCGACGCCGCCGCGTCGAAGGCGTTGCTGCTCAAGCAGCTCGAACGCGAGTTGATTTCGCCGCCGTCAGCGTGGCGTCATCACGGCGCTCGTCATCGACGAAGCGCAGAGTCTCCCGTACGAGCTCCTCGAGGAGATTCGACTGTTGGCAAACATCGAGACCAACACGGAAAAACTGCTGCCCCTCGTGCTCGCGGGCCAGCCCGAGCTGGCCGATCGGCTGAACGAGCCGTCGCTGCGCCAGCTGAAACAGCGCGTCGCGCTGCGCTGCACGCTGGGGTCGCTGACGCGCGAAGAAACGTCGGCGTACATTACTGGCCGCATTCGCCATGCCGGAGGCGAGCGGGCGCAACTGTTCACGCCGGAAGCCGTCGAGCTGATCTACCAGCATTCGCGTGGCGTGCCGCGCACGATCAGCGTGATCTGCGACAACGCGCTGGTCAGCGGCTTCGCGCTGCAGCAGAAGCCGGTGGGTGTGACCATCGTGCAGGAAGTATCGCGCGACTTCGATTTTCATGCGACGAGCGAGACCCGCTACGTCCCGCACGAGCCGGCACTCGTCGCCGCACGTACGGCGGCCGCCGCGGCGGAGCCCGCACGGCCGTCGGTCGCACCCGAGGAGTCGTCCGCCACCGTCGCGCCACAGCGCTCTGGTGAAACGTCCGGGAAAGGCGCGCTCTTCAGTTCGTTTACCCGGCGCCGCCGGTTTTCATTTTTCTGATCGCCGACGACGCGGCGACGACGTGAACGCGTGAAGGGGAGAGAGCATCAGCGATGAGCCGCCTTGAGGAAGCACTGAAACGATCCGGCACCGGAGGCTTGTTCGGGACCCAGAGCGAGCCCCCCGCGGAGGCGCCTGCGCCCCTCGACGACGCTGCCGCATCCGACGCCGCGACGGTTGAACCGGCCGCCGACATGTCGCCGCACTTGCTGGCTCGCCGCCCCGAGGCGGCCGATGCGCAGGCGATCCGACCCCCTGCGTCCGCCGATCTGTCCGAGACGCTCACGACGGACCCCGGGCCGGTGGCCACGGCGGCCGGTGTCGCTGAAAAAGTTGTCGTCGACGCCGAGACGAACCCGGCGTCAGTCGAGCAGTACCGGCGGCTCGCCGCGGTCCTGCACCACGCGCAGAACGAGCGCGGGATCCGCGTGATCATGGTGACGAGCGCGCTGCCCGGCGAAGGCAAGACGCTGACCGCCTCGAATCTGGCGCTGACGCTTTCGGAGTCCTACCAGCGCCGTGTGCTGCTGGTCGACGCCGACCTGCGGCGCCCGTCGGTACACCAGCTGTTTGCGCTGCCGAGCCTCTCGGGTCTGAGTGACGGCTTGCGTTCGGTGGAAGACCGCAAGCTCACGCTGGTCGAAGTGTCGACGCGCCTGACCGTACTGCCGGCGGGCCGGCCCGATCCGGATCCGATGAGCGTGTTGACGTCGAGCCGCATGCAATACGTCCTCGACGAAGCACGCGAGAAGTTCGACTGGGTGATAGTCGACACGCCGCCCGTGGGCCTGATGCCGGACGCGCATCTGCTCGCGGCGATGGTCGACGGCGCCGTTCTCATCGTCGGCGCGGGCATGAGTCCGCACCGCACGGTGGCGAAGGCCGCAGAGGTGATTGGTCGGGATCGGATTCTCGGCGTGGTGCTGAATCGGGTCCAGCACACCGACACGTCGCACGACGGTTACTACTACTCCTCATACTACGGCAGCAGCACGACGCTGAAACGCTGATGTTCATCCCGAGAGGTACGCTGACGGCGCGCACCGCACTCCTGGTCTGCCTCGAGGCGGCGCTCATTACGCTGGCCGTGGCAGCCGGGGCGTGGTTCCGGCTCGGTGGCGACGATGCCTAGCTTCTCTTCCGGGTCGAACTCGGCCTTGGCAGAAGACTCTGTTGGTAACGGCGGTGTGCCAGCTATGTCTCTACTATTCGGACCTGTACGATTTCCGCACCGTCTCCGATCGACGCGAGCTCTTCGTCCGGCTGATCCAGGCGCTCGGTGCGACGAGCGTCATTCTCGCAGTCATCTATTTCTGGTTTCCGCAGCTGATCCTCGGCCGCGGCGTGTTCATCATGTCGGCCGCGGTCGTCCTGATCGTGATCACCGGCTGGCGCGTCGCCTTCGAGTGGATCACGCGCACGCTCGGTCCGCGCGAACGGCTGCTGCTCATCGGCACAGGACCGGGGTCGATCGAACTGGCGCGTGAGCTACACGATCTTCGCCACACACTCGGCGTGCAGATCGTCGGATTTGTCGATCCGGATCCGGCACAAGTCGGCAAGCCGGTGATCAATCCTGGCGTTATCGGGACGATTTCGGACGTGCCGGAGATCGTTCGCGCACGGAAGGTCGATCGTGTCGTGGTCAGCCTCGCGGATGCACGGGGCAAACTGCCGGTCGACCAACTGCTCGAGATGAAGTTGAACGACGGAGTGTCTTTCGATCATCTGGCCACGGTGTACGAGGAATACACCGGCAAGATCGCCGTCGAGAATCTCCGCCCCAGCTGGTTCATCTTCTCGGACGGATTTCGCAAGTCGCCGGCTCTGATCACCGCCAAGCGCATCATCGATCTCGGGGTCGGCGCCGTGGGCGTGCTGCTCGCGCTGCCGATCATGCTGATCGTTGCGGGCCTCATCAAGCTCACGTCGAGCGGCTCCGTGTTGTACCACCAGGAGCGTGTCGGTCAGCACGGCCGCATTTTCACGGTCCACAAGTTCCGGTCGATGGTGACCGACGCCGAGGCCAATACCGGCGCCGTCTGGTCTCAGCCGAACGACCAGCGCATCACGCCGGTTGGCCGCATGCTCCGGCGCACGCGGCTCGACGAGCTGCCGCAGTTGTGGAACGTCCTGCGCGGGGACATGAGCCTCGTGGGGCCGCGGCCGGAGCGTCCGGAATTCGTGCGATCGCTGACCGAGCAGATTCCGTTCTACGGACAGCGTCACGTGGTACGACCCGGCCTGACCGGCTGGGCGCAGGTGCGCTATACCTACGGCGCCAGCGTCGAAGACGCGATGGAGAAACTGCAGTACGACCTGTACTACATCAAGAACATGTCGCTGGCGCTCGACCTGTTCATCCTCTTCTCGACGGTGAAGACCGTTCTTCAGCGGCAGGGGGCCTGATCGTGATCGCCAACGCGATGACGATCGACGTCGAAGACTATTTCCACGTTTCGGCGTTCGAGCACGTGGTTCGTCGCCAGGACTGGGACTCGCACGAGCGCCGCGTCGTGGCCAACACCCGGCGACTGCTCGATCTCTTCGAGCGCGCGCAGCTGCGCGCGACATTCTTCGTCCTGGGCTGGGTCGCCGACCGCGAGCCGGCGCTGGTTCGCGCGATCGTCGCCGCCGGCCACGAGCTCGCCTCGCATGGCTACGCCCACCAGTTGATCTATGAGCAGGAGCCGGGCGTGTTCCGCGAGGACGTCCGGCGCGCGAAAGCGCTGCTGGAGCAGATTTCCGGTGTCTCGATCCGCGGCTACCGTGCGCCGAGCTTCTCTGTGACGCCACGATCGCGCTGGGCCCTGGACGTCCTCCTCGAGGAGGGCTACACCTACGACGCCAGCATCTTCCCGATTCACCACGATCGCTATGGCATGCCCGGCGCGCCGCGCCACCCGTACATCGAGCGGACGGCGACAGGCGAGATCGTCGAGGCGCCGGCGACGACCGTCGCGGTCGGTCCGTTGACAATGCCGGCAGCGGGTGGCGGGTATTTTCGGATCTTCCCCTATGCGTTCACGCGTTGGGCCATCAGGCACGTCAATGAGCAAGAGCGACGGCCCGCGATCGTGTATCTGCACCCGTGGGAAGTCGACCCGGCGCAGCCGCGCCTTCGCGCCGCCAGCCGTGTGAGCCGGTTCCGCCACTACACGAACCTCCATCGCACGGAGCCTCGCCTCGAACAGCTGGTCAGGGACTTCGCGTTTGCCCCGCTCGGCGAGGTGCTCGAAGATCTGCAGCTGCTGCCGGTTTCGAGGAGCGCTGCATGATCGCGCGGGTGCAGCCCGCCGCGGCGGCGCTCGACTCCACGACGGTGGCGATCTCTGCCACCGAGAACGCGGCCGAATGGGATGCAGCAGATTGCGACGCATCGCGATGCGACGGCCTATCACCAATGGGGATGGCGCCTGGTGTTTCGCGACGCCTTCGGCCACGCCTCGCACTATCTGATCGCGCGTCGCGGCGGCCGGGTGACCGGCGGCCTGCCGCTCGTCCGGTTCCGGTCGCGGATCTTTGGCGCGTTCGCCGTTTCTCTCCCCTTCGTGAACTATGGCGGCCTGGTCGCCGACGACGAGGTGACCGCCAGGGCGCTGGTGGCCGAAGCGGTGAAGTGGGCGCGCGCGCATGGCCTTTCGCACGTCGAGCTGCGGCATCTTTCGGCAAAGGCGCCGCCCTGGCCCGCTCGCCGGCACAAGGTCGCGATGTGGCTCCCACTCGAGCGCGAGGAGGCCGCGCAGTGGGCTGCGCTCGACCGCAAGGTGCGGAACCAGGTTCGCAAGGCTGAGAAGGCGGCGCTCACGACGGAGGTCGGGGGCAGCGATCGGCTCGACGACTTCTATCGAGTGTTCTCGCGCAACATGCGCGATCTCGGCACGCCCGTTTACAGTCCGCGATTCTTCGCCTCGGTCCTCCGGGCGTTTCCCGAAACCGCGCGCGTGTTCGTCGTGCGACTGGGCGCGGTGCCGATCGCGGCCTCGATCACCATTCGCTGGCGAGACACGATCGAAGTGCCCTGGGCGTCTTCGCTTCGCGATCACAGTGACAAGTCGCCCAACATGCTCCTCTACTGGACGATGCTGCGGCAGGCGATTGCTGAGGGCGCCACCCGGTTCGATTTCGGGCGCTCGACTCCGGACGAGGGCACGTACCACTTCAAGCGGCAATGGGGCGCCATGCCACAACCGCTGGTGTGGGAATACGCGGGCCTCGAGGGTGAGGTTCCGGATCACGGTCCGAAGAACCCGAAATTCCGGCTGGCGATCTCGCTGTGGCAGCGGCTGCCCGTTCCAGTGGCGAACCGGATCGGGCCGGTCGTCGTCCGTAACATCCCCTGAGCGGTCATCATGCGCCCCGACGATCCCGCGGTCTCCGCGACGCCAATCGAGCTACCTGCGTCCGATCCTCCGACGCTTTTCGTCGTCGTTGACACGGAGGAGGAGTTCGACTGGTCGGCCCCGTTCTCGAGAGAGAGCACGGCGGTCACGGCAATGCGCCACATCGACCGCGCCCAGCAGATCTTCGACCGGTTCGGGATCGTCCCGACGTACGTGATCGATTATCCGGTCGCGTCGAAGCCGGAAGGTTCCTCGCTGCTTGCCGAGTTCGCGTCCAGCGGACGCGCGACCATCGGCGCGCACCTGCACCCGTGGGTCACGCCGCCACACGACGAGGAGGTCTCGCGCCGCAACAGCTTTGCGATGAACCTGCCGGCCGCGCTCGAGACGGCGAAGCTCAGCACGATGGTCGAGACCATCGAGCAGGTGTTCGGCAACCGTCCACAGATTTACAAGGCCGGCCGTTACGGCGTCGCGCCGCGAACGCTCGCTACGCTGCACTCGATGGGTTTCCTGGTAGACACGAGCGTCAACCCGCACATGAACTACGCGTCGGAGCACGGGCCCGACTTCCGCGCGTTCGATGCCCGACCATGCTGGTTGGCAGGCGATCTGCTTGAAATACCCTGCACGACCGGGTTCGCCGGATTTGCGGGCACGACGCTTGGGCCAACGCTGCATGCGGCTGCGCTCGCGGCGCCGTCGCAGTTCCGAGCCGTCGGCATTCTGGCGCGGCTCGGTGTGACCAATCGCATCATGCTGTCGCCCGAAGGCAGCACCCTCGAGGAAATGAAGACCCTCACTCGCGCGCTGGTCACCGGGGGCCTACGAACGCTGACCTTCTCGTTTCACAGCCCGTCAGTCGAACCTGGACACACTCCGTACGTGCGCTCGCAGGCCGACCTCGGCCGGTTTCTGCAGTCGATCGAGCAGTATTTCGAATTCTTCTTTGGCGAGCTGGGTGGTCGCACGACCACGCCGCTCGCGTTCAGGGCAGGACTGCCCGCCGCAATGGAGCGTCACTGAATGAGGGTGCTGGGAATCTCACCGCTCGACAAGGATTCGACGGTGACCATCGTGGAGGATGGCCGCATCCTGTATGCGGCTGCCGAAGAACGCTTCACGCGAGTCAAACTGCAGACGGGCTTTCCGTGGCAGGCGCTGCAGGATGGTCTCGATCGCACGAACACACGACCAGAGGATCTCGCGGTGGTGGCCTACCCGTTCCTCGGCTGGGAAGAGGAAACGCGCCTGTTCGAGCGGAACCTCCAGCGCGAGCGTGAGTTCCTCGATGACGCCGAGAACGCGGCGACAAGTGCGCAGATTCGCCAGGCGGCGGCGCCGGGTGCCGGCCCGCAAGGGCACGTATTCCAGGACTCCGCGAACCCAACGAGAAGATGGAAAAAGGGTTCGCGAAGACGCTTGCCTACAAGCTGCTGGCGAGCGAAGGGCGTCGTCTCGAGGAACGTCGCGAAGCGACTATCGGATCAGTGGGGCCGCGAAGCCTCCACCTTCCATCGCAAGTGGCACGTGGAGCTCGAGGGCGCGCTCGAGGAATTGGGACTTCTGCAAAAGCTGAAGCGCATCGAACATCACGACAGCCATGCGGCGAATGCCTACTACACGAGCGGATTCGACGAGGCGCTGATCGTGACGCTCGACGGGTACGGCAGCGGTCTCGCGGGTTCTGTCGCGGTCGGACGCGGCGGGCGCATCGAGCGTGTGCACGGCGTCGAGTTTCCTCATTCGCTCGGCACGTTCTACGAGTCGGTGACGTCCGGACTCGGCTTCAAGCCGAGCCGGCACGAGGGCAAGATCGTCGGCCTTGCTGCCTACGGCGATCCTGCGGTGCTTCGCGAGGTGCTGCTGGCGCCGCTTCCATCGCGAGCCGGGCTCGTTCCGTATCGTCGAGAGCAACAACACGTACTTCGCACGCATGCTGGCGTCGGAGTTTCCGAAGATCGACGTCGCGGCCGCGTATCAGCACGTTCTCGAAGTGGTCGCCACGCGAGTATGTCGCTCATTACCTGCAGCAGACTGGGCGTGCGGCAACCTGGTGCTCTCCGGCGGTGTCGTGGCGAACGTGAAGCTGAATCAGCGGCTGCGCGAGCTGCCAGGCGTGCAAGGGCATCTTCGTGCACCCGAACATGGGCGACGGCGGTTGCGGCACAGGCGCCGCGATGCTCGAGTTCGTCGGCAACCCGGCGTTGATGGATCGCCTGCCGGACGTGTTTCTGGGCCCGGACTTCACGGACGATCAGATCGCGGACGCTCTTGACGCGGGCGCAGCTGCCGTTCGATCGCTATCCGTCGATCGAGGCAAAAATCGCGTCGCTGATTGCCGCGGGGAAGGTGGTCGCACGCTTCAACGGCCGCATGGAATATGGACCGCGCGCGCTGGGCAATCGATCGATTCTCTATCACGCCAAGGAGCCGAGCGTGAACCAGTGGCTCAATCAGCGGCTCGGGCGGACCGAGTTCATGCCGTTCGCGCCGGCGACGCTCGCCGAGCATCAGGCACGCGTGCTATCGCAACGTGGACGGCGCCGACTATGCCGCGGAGTTCATGACGCTCACGTTCGACTGCACAGACGAGATGAAGCGGACGTGCCCGGCGGCCGTGCACGTGGACGGGACAGCCCGGCCGCAGCTCGTGACAGCCACGTCGAACCCGGGGTTCCACGCGATCCTCACGGAGTACCACAAGCTCACGGGCATACCGTCGGTCATCAACACCAGCTTCAACATGCACGAAGAGCCGATCGTCTGCACGCCGGACGATGCGATTCGTGCGTTTCTGCAGGGGAACCTGGACTACCTCGCCATCGGCAGTTGCCTGGTGGCGCACCCCTCGATGCGGCACTGACGTGGAGCCGCGGACCAGACGGGTTCTCGGACGTCGAGATCAAGGCGATTCTCGACAATTGTCGGCTCGACTACGTATACGAGCCGGACTGGAGCCAGGCTCGTGTCACGGACGTGCGGTCTGCTGGCGAGCGCGAAGACCGTCGCGTGGTTTCAGAACGCCCGCGCCGGTGACGCCGCCGGCAGCGGTGCCGAACGCGTTGTGCTGAGCGATCCGACCGCGCGATTCGTTCGCGACAACGTGAACGGATTCCTGCTGGGCCGAGCCGCTCGATGTCGCCGCTTCCCGTGGTGGTGTCGATCCCGCACGCGACGGCCGCTGCTGATCGAGCCACCGCCGCCGTTTCGAATCCGTCGCGGCCAGGCACGACCGCGGAGGACTCGCGGACGCATTCGGCGCCGCAGTCGATGCCGAGGGGCATGTGCGTCGTGTGCGTGATCGATCCGGCGTCGCCGCGGCGATTGGCGACCTCTGCGACGGCGTGGCAGGCGAGGACGGGCAGGCCGTGCGCTCGTCGCGGTCGACTTCACGCGTCGATGGCGACGCCGCGGTTCGCGATCCGCGCGCGGCCGTGCAGGCGTTTTTCTCCAGCGCCATCGATGCGCTCGTCATGGGACGATTCCTTCTGATGAAGGACTACTGGCTGATGCGCTCTGGCGCTAGCCACCTTCGGACACGATGCGATTCGTCTTCTTCAAACATCAGCTGACCTGGCCACGGCAGGCCGGCCACGATGTCCATTCCGCCGAGATGATGCGAGCGCTCGCCGCGAAGGGCCATTCGGTGGTGTTTCTCAGCCGGACGCCCCCGGATGCCGGGTGCGATCGACGGCCTCGGTCTGGCGGCTGTCGAGCGCTGGTGACGCCGATGCCGCGGGACGCGAGCGTTCAGACCGCCAGGGGCTGCAGGCGCAGGTTCTTCTCGTATTGGGGCATCGACCCCGGCTACGCGGCTGCCGTCGCGCGCGCGTGTCGCCGGTATCAGGCCGACGTCCTGGTCGTCGGTGGGCCTCGATGCGCTGCCGTACCTGGTCGGGCCACACCGTGCGGTGCGCGTCTGGTACGCCGCCGACGAGTGGGTGCTGCATCACCTCAGTCAGTTCGGCTGCTGCGATCGCTCGACCTGGATCAACGTGCAGCAGGCGGCGGTAAAGGGCGTCTACCAGCGGGCATTCGCCGGAGCGTCGATCGGATGTGGGTCGTGACCGATCGCAGATCGCTGGGCGGCGCCGCTGGATTGCCGGCGTCCGCAGACGTCGATGTCATGCCGAACGGTGTGGATACGCGACTACTTCAGCCCGAGGCCGGTCGAGGAGCGGCCGAACACCGCGGTGTTCTGGGGCCGACTCGATTTCGGGCCGAACGTTCAGGCGCTCGAGTGGTTCGTGCGGCCAGGTCTGGCCTGCGGTCCGCGAGCCGCGGCCGGACGCAGTCGCTCCGCATCATCGGCTTCAAGCCCGGCGAGGAGGTCAGACGGCTTGCCGCGCGAGCCGGGCGTCACGCTCGCAGGCAGACCTGCGCGGATCTGCGCGACGAGGTGTGCCGGCACGCCGTCGCCATCGCTCCGATGGTTTCCGGCCTTGGGCATCAAGAACAAGCTGCTCGAGGCCGCGGCGATGGGTCGCGCCGATCCTGTGCACGACGAAGGCGACGCTCGGCCTCGACCTGCCACGCCTCTGCCCCGATGGTCGATCGCGATCGTCCCGCCGAGTGGGCGAGCGACACTGCTCGCGCTGTGGGACGATCAGCGAAGCGCGCGTCGCTCGGCGCCGACGCGCGTCGCTGGGTGACCGAGCCGCCATTCCTGGTCAACTGCGGCGGACCTCGCGCTACGCGGCGTCGAGGTCGACGAGACCGTCGCCAACTCGCACGATGACCGCGCCTGGATATCGGTGATCATGCCGGCGCGCAATGCGGCCGCGACGCTCGGCGCGTGCCTGACATCGATCAGTGACGCGAGCGCGGCGACCGGTCCGAGTCGAGCTGATCGTCGTCGACAACGGCTCGACGGATGCCAACGCCCGCGATCGCCGCCGCCGCCGGCGCGACCGTCGCTCTCGTTGCCAGGACTGCGCGTGTCCGCGGTCCGCAATCGCGCCGCGCGTCAATCGCGCGCGCACCGCTGCTGGCGTTCGTCGATGCCGATCATGTACTGGGCCGCGAGTGGTTCGAGGCCGTGCGCGAGCCTGTTCGCGGAGCCGAGCGATTGCCGCCGCCGGAGCCCCGTACTACGCGCCGCCCGACGATGCGACGTGGGTGCAGCGCGCCTACGACCGCCTGCGTCGCACTCGACCGGCACGCAGGCGACGTCACCTGGCTGCCGAGCGGCAACCTGGCGATCCGAGCCGACGTGTTTCAGCGGATCGGCGGATTCGACGAAACCCTCGAGACATGCGAAGACGTCGACCTGTGCCGGCGGCTCGTGACTGACCGGCAGCGGTCGTCGACGACGCGTCTGGCCAGCGTGCATCACGGCGATCCGCGGACGCTCGCGCGCCGTCTTTCGCGGAGAGATGTGGCGGGGCCGTGACAACCTTCGCGTCACGCTTCGGCCGCCGATGAAGCTCCGATCGTCGCTGAGCGCGCTCCAGCCGCTCGTCACGGTCACGCTGCTCGTCGCCGCCGGCGTCTGCTCGGCCTCGTGGACTGGCGCCACGCGCTCCAGTACGCTGCTCGCGGCCGGGCATTTCGTCCTGGCGGCATCCGCTGCCGCGGGCGCTGCAGATGTTCGTGCCGCGCCAGACGAGCGCCGCGCATCGATGGTTCGACTGCTGCGGTCGTCGCGATCGTCTTCGATCTCGGCCGCGCGGCGGCCATCGTCGCTCGAGCGTCGCACGACGCACGCGGCAACTCGTCGCCACGTCGCGGAGGCACGCTCGAAATCGTGACGACGGCCGATTCGCGTGCTCGAGCTCCGCAGCGTGCGCGGCACGGGAGGCGGGCCCGAGAAGACGATTCTGCTTGGCGCGGCGAGATCCGATCCGGCACGTGTATCGGTGACGGTCTGTTACATCAGGGACACTCGTGACGAGATCTTCGCGATCGGCGAGCGTGCCCGAGCGCTCGGCGTCGACTATGTCGAGTCCGTGGAACGCGGGTCGTTCGATCCGCGCATCCTCGGCGAGCTCCTCCGACGCTGATCGCCGTCGCGCGACATCGACATCGTTCACGCGCACGACTACAAGACGGACCTTCTGACGTGGATGCTGGCGCGGCGAACCGACGCGTGGCTCTGTCGACGGCGCACGGCTGGACCGGACATATCGCCGCGCGAACGGTGGATCTACTATCCCGCTGGACAAGCGATTGCTGGCCCGCTTTCCGCGTGTCATCGCCGTGTCGAGCCGACATCCGCGACGAGTTGTTGCGGCATGGCGCGGATCCGGGCCGGGTTACGGTGGTCCTCAATGGCATCGACCCGAGCGCTATCGCCGCGACGAGGCACGCGTCACGCAGGCGCGCTCCGCGCTGGGTCTCCGGCCGTCCGATATCGCACTCGTCACGGTCGGACGATTGGAGTCGCTGAAGCGGTTCGATTTGCTGATCCAGGCATTTTCCGACGTGCATCGCGCGCGGCCCGAGCTCCGCTGTTCATTGCCGGAGACGGCAGCGAACGCCAGGCACTCGAAGCGGAGCGCGACAGGCACAATCTCGGCGAGCACTGCGTGTTTCTCGGTCACGTTGGAGATCCGACGGATCTCTATCACGCGGCCGATCTCTTCGTGCAGAGCGCGGACTACGAGGGCACTCCAAACGCGGTGTTGGAGGCAATGGCATTCGAGGTGCCAGTCGTGGCGACCGATGCCGGCGGTACGCGCGAGGTGTTGCGTGACGCGGTCGACGGCATCATCGTGCCGACGGGCCGTGTCGAAACGTTGGCTGCCGCACTTCGAACGGTACTCGACAATCCGATGGACGCCAGGATGCGTGTGAAATCGGCGCGCCACCGCATCGAGACCGATCTGGCATTCGAGACCCGTATGCGACGGGTGGACGCGATTTACGAGGAGCTCATCGCCCGGCCCACCCAGGCCGCTGGCTGACTCCCTCGACTCCGAGCTCTTCGACCAAACTGAGCAACGGCATCAGCCGGCGGGGCCATTCGAGCGCATCGAGACGCGCGGATTTGGCGCGCTGTCGTCGGGCCTCGGGTGGCAGGGCGAGCCACCGACAATGAGGTCCGCGCAGCGCTCGGCTGAATCGGCCACCTCGCAGGCCGGCCGGATCTCCTCAGGAAGGCCGTCATACACTTCGCTCGAGACGATGCACGGCAGACCCGCCGCCACGGCTTCGAGCACTTTGTTCTGAATGCCGCGCGCCACTCGAAGAGGCGCTGCTGCAACCGCCGATTCCCATAACCACGGCTTGACGTCGGGCACGTGCCCCGTCACCTCGATCAGGGGGTCGCTGTCAGCAAGCCGGCGGATAGCAGGCGGAGGGTCGGATCCGACCAGCGCCAGCGTCGCCGCAGGATGGCTCGCTCGCACGCGGGGCCACACCTCGCGCGCGAGCCACTCGGCGGCCTCTGCGTTTGGCGGATAGCTCATCACGCCGCAGAAAACGACCTGCACGCGAGAGGCCGGCGGCCCAGGCGGAGCAAACCCGCCAACGTCGACGCCATTCTCGACCACGCGAATCCTCGCCGCCGGGGCCAGCGCGCGGGCGTGACTGCGCTTCGCGGTCGTTGACGACCGCCACGGCCCGGGCGTGTGCCATCTGGGCGGCCTCGGCACGAGCCAGCACTCGCGCCTCCCGACGATAAATCCACCGCAGGGGCCCCCGGGTACGCTCGGCGAGCGCAGACCATTTCGCCGAGTCGACATCGATCATGTCGATGATCGATGGTAGCGAGGCGAGCGCGCGCCCGAGAAGGAGGCGTGCCATGCTCGAGCAGACTGCGACGACGAGTTGCGGTTGGTGGGCCTCGACCAGCGCTCGCACGGTGGCCGTCAGTCCGCGGAGCGTCGAGCAGCGCGAACGTCAGCGGCGTGGCACTCGGCAGCTGGATGGCGCCCTTCACCAGGTTGCGAAGGCGCGGCACCGGCAGCACCGTGACGCTCGCCAGCCAGTTACGGACCTCGGCGACATGCGCGGCCTCGTGCTTGTCGTGAACGAGAGAGAGGAGGTGTACCTCGTGACGCGTCGCGAGCGCCCTGAGCACATGGTAGGTGCGGATCCGGTCGCCGCGATTTGGTGCCCAGGGAAGTCGATGTGTGAGCGCGAGCAGTCTCACGAGTCGCCACGGACGCGGACCACGCGTGCCGGCACCCCCACGGCGACCGAGCGGTCGGGAATCGGGTGGGTGACGACCGCTCCTGCGCCAATGATGCAGTCGCGTCCCACGTCGGCCATGACGATTGCACCGCTGCCGACCCACGAACCGGCGCCGACACGCACGAGCTGCCGGCGGCCTGGTTGATCGCGAATCGCGAGGTCCGTCGAATCGCTGCCATGCGTCTCGGGTCCGCTCGGAATATGCACGCCGCTGGCAATCAGCACGTTGCTGTTCCAGATGGACCAGCCCGAGGTTGCAGAAGGACCCGACGTACACGTTGTCGTCGAGCCGCGCGCCGGCTCGAGAGAAAGTGACACCGAACTCGACCACGCTGGTGGGCGCGCATCGTTCGAGCGCCACTGACAGAAACGCGCGCCGAATGTACAGGCCCGGCAGTCCGGGCAACAGCGCGAGCGCCTGCGCAGATCCCTGCAGCGCGCGATCGGGATCCATGAGTTGTCGCTTGATCAACGAACCAGAGCAGCAGCGGCGAGACGGCAATCAACGCCACGGCGCGAGCGACTCGCTTCAGCTGCCCGATCATGCCGGCTAATGATATCCCGTGGTCGAACGGCCCTCCGCCAGCTGCGCGTAGAGCGTGTCAGTACCGCTGCCACGGTCGTTTCCAGGAGAAAGTGTTGCCGCACGCGATCCGCCGCGGCGGCCGCCAGGCCTGCCGCGTACCGCGGATCGTCGAGCAACGTTCGCAGCGCCGCAGCGACGCCCGCCGGGTCCGCTCGCGGGACGAGGAGCCCGTGAACCCTGTCCTCGACGAGTTCGGGGTTGCCGCCGACATTTGTCAAAACCGTGGGAACGCCTGACGCCATGGCTTCGAGAACGGTGAGCGACGCGGCCTCGCTGACCGAGGTCAGGCAGAACACGGCGCTGGCCTTGAGAATCGCAGGAATGTCGCGGCGCACACCCAGAAAACGCACTCGACCACTGATTCTGAGCGTCTGTGCGAGGGTCTCGAGGTCGATGCGTAACGGCCCGTCGCCAGCGAGCACGAGATCGACGTCGGGAAATGCCGGCGCGATCATCGCGAAACCGCGAAGCAGCGTGGCGTGATCCTTCACCGGATGAAATCGCGCGATGCAGGTCACATACCGTCGCTCGCTGCCGAGATCGCCGGCCGGTTGGGAGTGTTCGAACTGATCGAGTCGCTATCCCATTGGGAATCACGTCGATACGATCTCTCGCGAAGCCATCGTTCGCGGCGAGCGCATCGGCGCTGAACGCGCAGACGGCGTTGATCCTGTCGGCGAGACGGCCAAGCAGCATGCGGTTCCCGAGTCGACGTTGTGCCGAAACGATGTCGGGATAATGGCGGCCGTGTTCCGTGAGGATCAGCCGCGGTCGTCCGCGGCGAAGCAGCTTCGCCAGTGCCGCGTAGAAGAACGGCGTGTACTGGTGTGCGTGAATGACGGCGATGTTTCGGCGAGCGATCTCCGTCGCCAGGCGGCGCGCGACGGATAAGTCGAGTCCAGGACGCCGTCCGAACGCCACGACGTCGATGTTCTCCCGCTGGAGATCGGTCCCGAGAAGACCCACCGTGTCCAGGCAGAACACCGTCGGCAGAATGCGATCGCCGAGCCGCCGGATGGTCTCGACCACCAGCCGCTCGGCGCCCGCCATCTGCATCGAGTGAACGACGAAACCGACGCGGATCGGGCCTAGCCGATCGTTCACGAGAGACCTTCGACGAACGGGCGAGACGCTAGATGACCCGATACGCGAATATGGTTTGCTCGGATTGCGGCCATGGCTTCGTCAGGAGCATCAAGAACAGCGTTCGCGTCGTGGGATCGAACGTCGAGCCGACGATCCGCGGGATCGTGCCGAAGAACTTTGGCCACTCGCTCTGCCAGCCGCTGCCGGTGGGGTACGGCACCTGCGGATAGTCGATCTGTTGCCACCAGGCCGGCGTGACGCGATCGCGTCCGAGCTCGCCGCGTATCACTTTGGCGAAATCGTTCGGGTCCATCGCCATCCACCAATGGAGGGCTTTTTCAGCTTTCGTCGCGCCGTTCGCATAAAAGAGTAGCCCTTCGCCAAGGACAGGGAAGAAGACCACTCCATGCTTGTCGGGAAGGTCGATCCAGACGCACGACTGGTGGATCTCGTCGGTCCACGACCAGTAGCCAATGCCGTCACGAACGGCCCAGCCGTCCAGCTGGGTTCGATAGTTGGCTGGCCGCTGACACCTGAGTGGACTCGTGTAGGGCCGTGGGTTCGGTGGATGGTAGGAGACGAGCGTCGTCGCATCGACGGTCGTCAGGTGCGGAGTGCTTGGCGGGTCAATCGCCCACAGCGAGGGGCCGTGACTCACACCGCCGTTGTTCATCATCGAGAAATTGCCGCCAAACCCCACCCCGATGCGGCGGCCGTGGGTGTAGGCATCGGCAAACCACTGCGGAATCGGGACGCATCCGCGCATGACGCACTTGTACGGCGCCGGTCCGATCCGCCAGGCGCCAACGGCTTGAGCTTTGCCGGTCGAGTTGTCGAGCACGCTGGCCCCCAGCGTGCAGCTCTCGGTCAACGAGCAATACGAATCGTCGCCGGCGCCTCCGCACGCGTACGACCAGTAAAGCCGCTGCCCTGGTTCATCCCAGAAGAGCCCGCGCGGCATGTCGGGAATGATCCAGTGCTTTCCCTCTGGAGTGCCGACGACAATCTTGCTCTGATAAATGTCGCCCCAATGGCGAAGGATGGGAGCCATCGGGAAGGGCGCCGTCATGCTCACACCCGGATAGCCGAATTCGAATACCTCGCCGTCCCGAACGGTTGCCGGCGTTGACGTCGTCTTGTGCCCGGTCGAAAAGAAGCGCAGATCGGTACCCAGATAGCGGTGGGCCAACCCACGTCCGAAACGGACTTCCAAGCCCATCGTCGTCATCGGCAATCTGAAACCGCCGAGGAACTGGAAGTCGGTGAACTGAAGGAGCCGCTTGCCCTGAGATCCGGGCATCACGATGTGCACGCCCGTCGGTGCACTTGGGCGCGTGGTTTGCGCGTCGGCCGGCCTGACCGCAGAAATCGCCGCCGCGCCGGCTAACGCATTACCGAGGAAGGCACGGCGAGTAATCGAATGTTCGTCGTTCATGATGTCGCTTTATTGCCGGCCCGTCCGGCGGTCGGAACCCAGGAAACGCAGGGCACCATCATAGTCATTCGCGAAAAACACGTCCGAGCTCTCCTGTCGAGCCCAGACCTATTTCAAGGTGGACAACAGGCGTGAAGCGAAGATCGTGCCGGTTGCGCGGACTGAGGCAGCTCGGCTCGGGTAGCGCGCTTTCTTGTTCGGGAAGTGACTGGAGCGTGACATCTCCGTCGAAATGTCGACACTCCAACTCGACTGTTTAATCCGTCATCGAACCGTCGCGAGGAAGCGCGACGCGGTCGCTACCGGCCGCAGGGCACGGCTCTCCTCGGTCGCCGCGCTCGTCCGCCACGCGAGCGGAAGCTGCAGCGACATCATGATGATGAGATAGGGCAACTCGAACAGCTCGAGCGATAGAAACACTGCGCCGACGCAGAAGACGGCGATCGAGCACTCGAGAGCATTGGCTACGCCTGCTGCCTGGCGCGCTTCGTCGTTCGGGTCGCCACGAGTCATCCGCCTTACCGATCGAAGACTCAGCCACGTGCACGCAAGTATGGTGAGATACCAGGCCAATCCGACGAATCCCAGGTCGGCGGCGATCTGCAGATACTGGCTGTGTATGACGCGCCCCGAGAAGTCTGCGCCGTAGCGCCGAATCACAATCGGAGAGTTGCGCGGGCCAATGCCGAACACCGGATAGTCCTGCGCGATGGCGAACCCTGCAGACCAACTCGAAAACCGGCTCTGCGCACTCTTGTCCTCTTCGTATTGCTCGACCGAGAAGAATCGGCGGCGGATCTCTTGACCGGCAAGCATCGGTATGGCGCAGGCAATCGCGACGAACGCGACGATCATGAGCTTCTTGCGACGGCTTCTGAGGAGGATGAGGGGTGAGGTCACGACGAGGGCCACCATGGCGCCGCGCGAGTATGTCATCAGCACGGCGTGCAGCAGCACGGGGACCATCGCGGCGAAGAACCAGCGCCAGATACGGCGATGGCTTTCCCAGATGAACACGCAGATTGGCACCGCCATCGCGAGCATCAAGCCGGCGCCGTTGTTGTCGAGGCCGCCGTACCCATTCAGGTAGATGCCGAGATAGCCATTGACCAGGTACAGATAGTTCACCTCGTACGCGATGTAAATCAGCGAGAGCGTTGCCACGAACACGAGCACGCGGATTTGCCACATCTGGCGCACGATGAAGGCCGAGATCGCGATCATCGTGAAGATCTTCGAATACTCGATCACCACGGGCGTCGCCCGCCTCGGGTTGTACGCCAGCAGGTACGAGATGAACAGCCAGATCGCGAAACCGAGAAGAGCCAGGTGGCCGGCGACGAATCGCTTCCCCGCGGCCGGTTCCTCGGGGTCATGATAGAAGCCGAGTCCATGCAGAGCGGTCGCAAAGATCGTGGGCAGCGCGACATAGAACGACCATTGGACGTTCATCGGCAACGTCCACTTCCAGAGGAACTGCGGCCTGAGCACTGCGAACAGGTAGTACACCGCCAATCCCCAGAACGGCCCGTTGAAGAGCGCTCCGAGCGCTCCAAAGGCCGTCAGCAGGATCATGAGGATCAGCTGCTTCATGGCCGGCTCATGAGTCGCCGGTCGTTCCCGGCGCAACACCAGGTAGAGGAAGTAGTGCCCGAAGGCACTCGCCCGCGCAGCGAGGCCGGTCGCGAAGTAGGCGACGTTGGTTCGTGTCGGCCGCTTCAGCATCGACAGGAGACCGACGTCGAACATGAACGTCAGCCGCAAAGCCGCAGCGCCGCGGCCGAATGGTCCGAAGTGCTTCAAATACAGGTAGATCGTGTTTCGAATGAAGTTGATCTTCCAGCGCAGCGATATCTCGCTCATGTCCGGCCGCGGCTTGGCCAGATGGCGGACGACGATCCGCGGGTCGTACACCACTTTCAGCCCGTGTCCTCCTGATCGACAGGCAGTGGTCCGTCTCGATGCGGTTGCCGCTGCTGTAGCGGCGGCCAGCAGCGTCTCGTCGCAGCCCGGCGCGCCGAACCGCCTCTCGCGTGAACACGTAGCAGAACCCGTAGACGTGCTCGACTTCGATTGGGCCGCCACAATCGACGTTGAAGTTGCCGACGACCTCGCCTGACTCGTCCAGGCGGCCGATTCCCTCGCCCGAGATTGCGATAGCCGTCCTCGTCGGCGCGGCATCCGAGGCAGCCGATCGCCGGATCAGCATCGAGGAGCGCGTCACACTGCCGAAGAAACTCCGGCGTGATCCGTGCGTCGTCGTTCAACAGCACGATCCGCTCGCCCGTGCTCGCTGCAATTCCGCGATTGACCGAATAACCGTAGCCACCGTTCTGCGGGTTGACGATGTAGTTGATCGCCAGCTGGCCGCGGAAGGGGTCGGCTGCGGGCTCGGAGCTTTCCGACGGTCCGCCGTTGTCGATGACGATCACTTCCAGCGGTATGCAGCGGATAGTCGAGCGCCACCACACTGGCCAGGCATTCCGCGAGCTGGTCGGGACGTCTGAACGTCGGAATCACGATCGAATACGCCGGTCTGGCGGCTGGGGACGTCATGGCGTGCCAGCGGCTTACCCGAGGTTGCGGCGCCACCAGTCGATGGTCTCGCGCAAGCCGTCCTCGAGGCTCGTCCGCGGGGACCATCCGAGATCGGCGAGCCGCTTCGTGTCCGCCACGACAACGGGAGCGTCGGTAGCGGCGGCTGGAATCGCGCCGAACCGAACCAGCTCCTCACGGCCGATCAGCCTGGCCGCGCTCTGGACGATGTCGCTCAGCGCGATCGGCTCGCCGGTTCCGATGTTGATCGGACCCTCGATGTCGCTCGTCAGCAGCGCGACAAGCGCCTCGCCGACGTCGGTCGCGAAGAGGTAGTCGCGAATCTGGCGGCCGTGCGAGCACGCGCGCTTCCGTCCCTGCGAGCAGCGAGCGGATCACGCTCGGCACGAGCCGATCGGGATGCTCGTGCGGGCCATACAGGAAGAAGATGCGCGCCCATGCCGCGCTGAACTGGCGGACGTTGCGCATACGACGCGAGCAGGTTGCCCGTCGCCAGCTTGCACGCTCCGTAGAGTGTGTGCGGGACGAGCGGCGTCCGCGTCTCGGAGCAGTAGCCGAAGGACCAGTCGTATTCGAGACACGATCCAGAGCCGACTACTCGCCGGCAGCCGGCGTCGGCCGCTGCCTCGAACAGCGCGAGGCTGGCACGCACCCAGCCGAGATTCTCCGGCGCGCTGGCCCATCGTCCCGGTCCGATATACCAGGCAAGATGCAGCAGGTGCGTCGGCTGCGATCGCCGTCACGAGAGCCCGCGGCGTCGTCCGGATTCAGCAGGTCGCGAGCGATGCCACGTCACGCGCCGGAGCCGCCGCGACCTCGGATCGGCTGGCCGCGTGCACGTCCCACCCGTCGGCCACGAGCTTCGTGATCGCGGCACGGCCCGACGCAGCCACTCGCGCCGGTGACGAGCACCGCGGCCGGGCGAACTCAGTCATGGCACTCCGGCTGGAAATCGGCCCACTGTGCGTCCTTGTCGGACATGCGCGTCGGTTCGATCGGCCACTCGATGCCGAACGCCGGATCGTTCCAGCGAATGCCGCGTTCGGACGACGGCTCGTATGGTGTCGAGACGGGGTACAGCACCTCGCGTGTTGTCCTCGAGCGTCAGGAACCCATGCGCGACGCCCTCAGGTACGTAGATCCACTGTCGCGCTCGCCGCCGACAGCTCGGTCCCGAGCCAGCGACCGAAGGTTGGCGAAGCCGGCCGCACGTCGACAACCACGTCGAACAGCCGGCCGCTGATGCAGCGGAGATACTTGGCCTCGCCGTGCGGCGCCGCCTGATAGTGCAGTCCGCGCAGCGTGCCGGCGACCGCGGAGAACGAGCTGTTGCACTGCGGGAACTGCGTCGTCATCCCGTAGCGGCGGAACGGTCGCCTCGTCCCACTGCCGTGCGAAGTGTCCGCGCTCGTCGACGAGCGCCGCGGGCGTGACCAGATAGACGCCGGCGATCGAAGTCTCGGCAACCTGCATAGGTCTCGACGTCGCGATCCTCAGGCCGCTCCCGCCCCGAGAAACTCCCGATACCACTCGATCGTCTCGCGGAGGCCCGCTTCGAGCGAGTAGCGTGGCGACCAGCCAAGCTCGCGGTGCGCCTTGGCTCGAGTCGAGATACTGGTTGGGAATTTCCGCTTTCGCCTGATTGAGGACGATCGGTTCGAGGTCGGGCCGTTCCATCAGCCGCTGAATCTCGTCGCGTGATCTCGAGCACCGAGACGCGGCTTTCGGGGCTGAAATTGAACGCCTCGCCGATGCCGCGTTCCGTGGTGACGTGATTCCCGAGCGCGAGATACGCTTCGACGACGTCGCGCACGTAGATGTAGTCGCGGATGAACTTGACCGTCGCTGCGGATCACCGGACGCTCGTTGCGCAGCACGCTGCGAATCGTGCCCGGCACGATCCGGCTCCAGTTCAAGTCGCCGCCGCCGTAGATGTTGCCGCACCGCGCCACGATGACCGGCAGGCGATATGTGTGCGCGTAGGTCAGCGCCAGCAGATCGGTGCAGCTCTTGCTGACGTCGTACGGATGCCGGCCGTCGAGCGGCATGTCCTCCGTGTACGGCAGCGTCGGCGACTCGCCGTACGCCTTGTCGCTGCTCGCGACGACGACGCGCTGGACGAGGCCGGCGTGCACGCGGCAGGCGTCGAGCAGATTGTAGCGTGCCGCGGATGTTCGACTCGAACGTGGCGAGCGGGCTTCGCAGCGCGGTCGTCACGATCGCCTGCGCCGCGAGGTGAAACACCGAGTCGACGTCGTGCTCGACAACGGCACGCTCGACGGCGGCGTAGTCTTCGAGCGCGCCGTTGACGACCGTGATGCGCGTCCACAGCCCGCTTCGAATCAGCTCGGACTGCGGATTCATGTCGCGGATGAGGGCGACGACGAACGCGCCGTCCTCGACCAGCTGACGCACGAGCCACGAGCCCGACGATGCCCGTGGCGCCCGTCACCAGCACTCGTCGTGCGGCCCACGGAGGTCACGATGTCCACACCTTCCACGGCGCCCGGCCCGAGCTCCACAGCTCCTCGAGATGCCGCTTCTCACGCAGCGTGTCCATCGGCTGCCAGAATCCTTCGTGGCGAAACGCCATCAGCTGTCCGTCGGCGGCCAGCCGTTCCATCGGTTGACGCTCCCACAACGTCTCGTCGCTGTCGATGTAGCGCATGACTTTGCGATCGAGCACGAAGAAGCCGCCGTTGATCCAGCCCTCGCCGGCCTGCGGCTTTTCCATGAAGCGGCTGACGCGATTGCCGTCGAACTCGATGCCGCCGAATCGCGCCGGCGGCCGCACGGTCGTAACCGTCGCCAGCTTGCCGTGCGCCTGCGTGAAACGCGATCAGTCTGACGCACGTCGACGTCGGCCAGACCGTCGCCGTAGGTCAAGCAGGAACGTCTCATCGTCTTTCAGCCACGGCTCGATGCGCCGGACGCGGCCGCCGGTTTCGGTGTGCGGGCCGGTATCGACGAGGTGAACAGTCCATGACGGCTGCCGTCCCTGATGAATCGTTGTCCGGCCGTTCGCCAGATCGACGGTGAGGTCGTTGTTGATGGCGTAGAAATTCAGGAAATACTCCTTCACGACCTCGGCGCGATATCCCAGCGCGATGATGAACTCCTGCACGCCGTGGGCGGCGTAGATGTTCATGATGTGCCAGAGCATCGGCTTGCCGCCGACTTCGACCATCGGCTTCGGCTTGAGCACAGTTTCTTCCGAGAGTCGCGAGCCGAGCCCGCCCGCCAGGATCACTGCTTTCATATAGAGGGTCTCGTCGTGTCAGCAGAGCTATCGGCAGGTCTACTGGACCCGACCTATTTTAGCCTGCGTGCCTGAGTGAGAAATGGCGTGCCACATCGTGCGAACGCGTTCCGGCCACGTGTGTGCCGCGGCCCGCTCGATGCGGCGGCGACGGCAGGACCGGGTCGCCGACCTCGGTCTGCAGGCATGCCGCAATCGCATCGAGAAACGGGCCTGTCGCCGAAGCGATGCGGATCAGGTCAGCCACTGCATCGAGACCGGCCACCGGTGTCGAAACGACAGGCTTTCCGCGCGCGACATACTGAAGAAGCTTCAATGGGCTCATGCTGCGGCTCAGCGAATTGTCGCGGTGGGGCATCAGGCAGACGTCGAAGCCATCGATGGTTCGCGCCACCGCGTCGAACGGAATGCGCTCGGTGAACTGCACGTTCGGTTTCGCGAGCAGCGCCCTGATTTCGTCCGACCACCCGTCGATCCAGCCGACGAGCCGGAGGTCGCAGTGTGGAAAGCGATCGGCAACGGCTGCGAGGAGCGCGGGGTCCGTACGTTCGGAAACGACGCCGAGATAGCCGATGACGCGGCGGTCCGCTGACGATGCTGTCGGCTGATTCGACGTCGGCGATGAACGACGGCTCGAGCCCGTTCGGGACGTACGTCGCGCCCGCATGCCAGGGGCGCAGGCGATCGGCGAGATCGGCCGACGTCGTGAAGGTCGCTGAGCTTTCTTGTACCAGCACCTCGCAATGCTCACGGTCCGTGTCCTTCGTCGACACGACGTCGTCCACGATGTCGCAGATCAGGCGATCGTGCGGAAGTGCACGGACCAGAGCCGTTGAGAATGGATTCGGCGGGTAGATCCAGAGCCACCTTCGCCGAGACGTATTCCGCTCGAGGAACCGTTGCACTAACCGAACCGACAGCCATGCGGTTCGGCGCTCCGCAGCCTCACTGTCGAGGCTGAGCAGCGTATTCGGCTTCAGCACCGTCAGGCGCCAGAAGCTGTCGTCCACGCGGCGCACGTGCAGCGGCAGCAGCTTTCGCCAGCGCCGATCGACGTCGAAGGACTTCCGGCTCAGCGGCGGCTCCAGGTAGATGACGCGACGCACTTCCGGATGCCGGCTGAACCACATGGCGAGGCTTTCGGCGCGGCGTCCCGACGACACGCGCTCGTTCTGCCGCCACACGAAGACGAGATCGATCGTGCCGCCGCTCATTGCGCTGCCTCCAGCCAACGCGCGATCACGTCGGCTACGGGCGTCACGGTGTCCGTCCAATCAAAGCGTGCGGCAATCGCCAGAGCGGCTGCCCGCCTCGCGTCGCGCGGTATCTGGAGCAATGCCATCGTGGCGACAGCGACCGCTGCGGCGTCACCTGCGGGCGCCAGCCGGCCCGCAGGGCCCTCCTGCTCGAGGACCTCTCTGAAGAATGGCAGGTCCGAGGCCACGACCGCGGTGCCCAGTGTCAGCGACGCGAGAATTACGCTGCTGCCGGTCACGTGGTGGTACGGAAGCCACACGATATCTGCGGCGCTGGTGATGTCGGCGAATTCCTGATCGGACACGCGACGATTGAGCACGACAGCGTCCGTCGAACGCAGGTCCGCGAGGATCGGCGGCATTTCCGCGTGTGGCTGCCCAGCAACAATCAGTTGAACGGCGCCGCCGAGACGTTCGAAGGCTGCGCGGGCGACGTCGAGGCCTTTGTACGGGCGCTGTTCGCCGAGACAGGCCACGACCGGCCGATTCGGGTCCAGCCCGATGTCGCGCAGCACCATCTCACGCGGGCGTGGCTGCGGGTAGACGCCGGCGAAGTTACCGTGGTGCATCACGACAATCGACCCGCGCGGCCGATACCGTCGCCGCACCGCCTCTGCGGTCTCTTCCGAATGACAGATCAGGAGGTCGGCCGATCGCGCGAGCGCGAGGCTGCCAAGAAAATCCACACCGGTCCGCGCTTCGTGCGGCACGATGTTGTGAACGGTCCACACGCGCTTGATGCCAAGCCTTCCCGCCAGCCGCAGGAACGAGAGCAGGCCGACGATCCGCTTGAGGGTGCCGGCAGCCGCCGGTGTCGGGCGCCAGATCGTCTCGGGCCAGTGGATATGTATTGCATCGACGGCAGGCGCGTGCTCACGCAGCCAGTGGTCGTTGACGTTCAGCGGTTCTGCGACCGTGACGCCAGCGGGCTCGAGCGCCTGATAGAACAGCCGGAGATACGGGTTCGGACAGTCTGCGGGATGGGGACGCACGGCGATGCGTAGCGATCGCGGCGCGGCGCCGGCGCGAGCGGGCTCATGGCGCCGCCTTCACGTGGCCCCAGGCCGTGGCCGCTTCGATCAGGCGATCGAGCCAGACGTCAGGAGGCGCCGTCAAACGGCTCCATCGATATCGCGCCTCCGCGGTCAGCGCCTGCTTGATCAGCCACCGCGGCCTGCCGAACATGCGCGGTACGCTCGTGCCGGCGAACTGCCGGCTCTGGACTTCTCCCTGGCCCATGAAGAACCGCCGTAAATAGGTCACCGTCTGCCGATGCTTCGGGATGAAGTGCTGGACCCTGGCGTCCGGCACCCACCACCCCGTCAGCCCCGCACCGAGCATTTCCCGGATCACCTGCGTCTCTTCGCCTCGCACTTCGCTTCCCGGGCGCGGTCCCAACGTCGTGTCGTACCGGTACTCGCGCTGCACCGACGTCTTCACGGCGAAGTTCGCGCCATAGGGCACGCGTACCGTGTCGAAGAGGAACGTCTGGTCACCAAGCTGGCGGACCGCGAAGACGTTGGCGACGCGCTGCCAGTGGTCGGCCAGCCAGAGAGGAGGCGTGCCGTCGAACCACGGTTCAACCGGCCCGCCGAAGAATGCTGCGTCGGGCCAGCGTCGGAACGCCGCGACGTACAGACGTGATCCATTGCCGATCGACCAGCACGTCGTCATCGGTCCACAGGATGTAGTCGCCGCGCGCGTGCTGGATCGCATGGTTCAAGGCATGCGACTTACCCGGTGTGTCGAAGCGGAGCGCCCGCAGCGGCAGCTGCGAAGCCATCGCCTCCAGGACGCGGGCGGTACCGTCCGTGCTGCCGTTGTCGACAACGATCACTTCCCAGGTCACGTCATCCGGCACGGCGGTCCGCGCGAGTTGCTCCAGCGACGTGCGAAGCAACGGCCCGCGATTCCGTGTGCAAATGCCGACCGTGACGGTACACGACGAAGGCGACGGGCTCATGCCGTCTCCGGCGGAGCGGAAAGCGCTCGATAGCCTGCAATCACGCCCTGCAGATAGCGGAGCTCCCGCATCCACAACAACTCGGCAAGCTCACGAGAGCGATTCCCGCGCACCGTGTGTCGGCTCTGCGGGTGTGCCGGCACCCCGATGGGCAACGGCGTCATGCGGCACATGAAGTAGCGGATATGAGCCGCGGCGACCTCGCGCCACAACCAGCGTGGCGCGCCGAAGAGCAGGCGACCGGGATATTGCCGATTCCCGGTTCTGACGGCGTCGCAGCCCTTCGAATGGATATAGCGCGAGAGGTATGGCCTCGTCGCGCGCTCCGGCGCGACGACGTGGCGCAGGTGCATCTGCGGAACCCACAGCACCTCGCCGCCGCCCTGGCGGGCGCGTTCGATGAACTCGGTTTCGTCCCACAGGCCAGGCCGATTGCCCTGCGTGCCAAACCTGGTGTCGAAGGTCAGCCCGGGCAAGGCCGCTCGACGGATTCCGAAGTTCGCCCCGAATACGTATTCACCCTGGCCCAGGAGCCGCTCGTCGCTCCCGTGATTGAGGCTGCAAAAGCCCATCCCGAGTTCCGGAAACGCCTCGACGAGCATTGGATCGGGTGGCACGGGGAACAGCGGCTCGATGCGACCGCCGAAGATCGCGACGTTTTGGTGCCGCGAGAGCGCAGCCACCGCGGCTTCCAGCCAGTCCGGATCGACGAGCACATCGTCGTCCGTGTAGATGAGGATGTCGCCATCCGTCTCGTTCAGCGCGCGATTGCGCGCGTAGTTCAGGCCGGCGTTGGATTCCAGGACGTAGCGGACCGGTAGCAACTGCTCGAACGCGCGTACGACGTCCTCCGTGTCGTCAGTTGATCGATTGTCGACGACAAGCAGACGCCACTCCGCAGCCGCAGGCGTGCGCAGGCCGCGCATGTGCTCCAGCGTCTGCCGCAGCAGCGTGCTGCGGTTCCACGTGCAGATTGCGACATCAATCTTCATCGGGTCGTCTCGAGGCGTCCCCTCGCAATGGCCGCGTCCATGAAGGGCTCGAGCCACTCCTCCCGGCGCCTGGTGAGTCGCGTGCTCCAGTACCTCAGCTGCGCGTTGAAGGCTTGCGCGTAGAGCCAGCGCGGCCGGCCGAGGAAGCGCGGTGCGCCGGCGTCCGGCCATTCGCTGGCCTCGCGCCGGCCACGGTCGCGGCAATAACGGCGGAGGAGTGCCAGACTTTCGCTACCGAAAGGCTCGGCCAGCGCACTGATCTCAGGCAGCGTTCCCGCCACGCGCGTCAGCAGCGCGAGCGCCTCGGCATCGTGCTTGGCGTGCGCCAGCCAGAGATCGTCGTGCCAGCAGGTACGCAGCTCCTGCGCCAGCACCCTCGCCGTATCGCGGCGGCCGCCCTCGACGAGCGATCGCAGCAGACGGTCGCGCGACGCATACATCGACTCCAGCTGTTTGGTCGGTCGCGCGCTGATCTGATCGCCGTGCCACCGGTATCGACTGGTGACGCGGGCGCTGGACACGAACGGTCCCCGAAGCGCCAGCCTGAGGAACAAGTCGAAGTCCACCGATGAGCGCAGGGACTCGTCGAAGCCGCCGATGGCGACGACCGCCGAACGTCGCGTCACTGCCGGCGACATCGTCGAAATCGTTCGCGAGAACGCGACCGAGAGCGCATCGAACGGTTGGTCCTCCGGCACGTCGGGCCGGGGCCAGAATCCCCGACGATCCCCGAAGAATTCGGCGCTCGTGAACGAGACGAGCGCTGACGGATGGCGTTCGAGCATCGCGACGGCGGTCGACGTGTGATCCGGCAGCCACGCATCGTCTGAATCGAGCCAGGCGATGACGTCGCCGTGGGCGGCAGAAAGGCCGGCATTCCTGGCGCCGGACGTGCCCTTCGACTGCGGCAGCGAGATCAGTCGTACCTGGGGAAAGGCCTTTACCACGGCGCCAGTGCCATCGCTGGAGCCGTCGTCGACGACGATGATTTCGTCGACCGGCCGATCCTGCCGAAGAACGGATTCAACGGCGTCGCCGACGTACCGCGCGCGATTGTGCGCGGGAATGATGGCGCTGATCGACAGCATGGGCTGACGCCGGACCTCAGTCGAGATACGCGCCCTGAGCGATCTGATTCCTGGCTTTTAGTCGCGCCGAAAGGCAGCTGCAGTTTCGCGGTCGGCCGACGTCATCGGGCGAGGACGCCGTTCGTGACGAACACTTTCAGCTGCCCTCCGAGGTGGGCGCGGCCGAACCGTGACTGGTCGCCGAGGATCGTGGACAGCAGAGGGGCCCGAGATGGGCGCGGCCGAACCGTGACTGGTCGCCGAGAATCTGGACAGGCAGACCGGGCGAGGCCCACACCTCGTTCGATTGCTCGGGTCGACGGCGTAGGCGTCGATCACGTAGCGGCCCGGAATCAGATGCGCGCGCAGATCGACGCGAAGCTCGAAATTCGCCTGCGACGCGGCAACGGAATGTTCTGCCGCGCGAGACTGGTTCCAAAGATCGAACTCGCCTCGCTCAGCATTCGCATGCGGATGCCGATGATCAGTCGTCAGCGGGCAACTCGTCGGCAGACGCACACGAATCGAGAAGGTGAATGCATCACCGACAGTGAGCACGCTGTCGCGGTTTCAGATCTCGGCGCGAGCGAATGTCACCGGCGGCCTTCTCGCTGTGCGTCCCGGCACTCGCGTGCTCCAGATATGCCGCAATGCACTCGGCTGGGCAATGCCGGCCGTATGCACCTGCCCCGCACGTGAGCAGCATCGCCTTCGAGCACAGTTCGGCAATGCGATCGAGCTGGTGCGACACGACGACGACCGGGCGACCGCTCCGCGCGAGCTCCTGCAGCCGGCCAAATGCCTTCTGCTGAAATCGAAAGTCGCCGACCGCCAGCACTTCGTCGATGATCAGGACGTCCGGATCGAGGTGGGCCGCAATCGAAAAGCCGAGCCGCGCGTTCATGCCGGAGGAGTAGCGCTTCACCGGCGTGTCGAGAAACTCCGAGATGCCCGAGAACTCGACGATCTCGTCGAATCTTCTGCTGAATCGTCGCGTTGCGCATCCCCATCAGCGCGCCCTGCAGAAAGATGTTCTCGCGACCCGTGAGATCGGGATGAAAGCCGGCCGACACTTCGATCAGCGCGCCGACGCGGCCTTCGACGTGCAGCGACCCGCGGTTGGGACGCATGATGCGCGTGAGCAGCTTCAGAATCGTCGACTTGCCAGCACCATTGCCGCCGATAATGCCGAGCGTCTCTCCCGGCCGCACGTCGAACGACACGTCTCGAACCGCCCAGAACTCATCAGACTCCTTGGCGACGCGGCGGCGCCCCGTCAGGCGACGCCCGACGCTGAGGATGGCGTCACGAACGGTGTCGTGATGCTCACCGCGGTGGAATTTCTTCCACACCGCATCGAAGCGCACGTACGGTTCGGCCATGTCGTTACACCCGCTCGGCGAAGGAATACTCCGCGCGGTGGAACACGATCCAGCCCGACGCGAGAATGATCAGGGAGACGAGCGCGGCGATGCCAAACCAGGGCGTAAATGGGCTCTCTCCCGTCACCATCACCGCGCGATAGCCTTCGATCACCGGGGTCATGGGATTGAGATGCAGGACGCGCGCGGTGCGACCGCCGAGCATGCTGACGGGATACAGCACCGAGGTCGCGAACATCCAGGCCGCCAGTACGACCTCGAACAGATACTTCACGTCGCGGTAGAACAGATTGGCCATCGCCAGATAGAGGCTGACGCCAAGCGTGAACGTCACGTGCACGAGCAGGACCACCGGCAAAAACACCACGGTCGGCGGCGGCGTCATCCCGTAATACAACATCAGGAGCACCAGGACGCAGTTGGCGATGACGAAGTCGATGAGGCTGACGAGTACTGTCGAGATCGGGAAGATCTCACGCGGAAAATAGACCTTCGTGACGAGCGGGATATTGCTCGTCAGCGAGATGATGGAAAATCGCAGCGCCGCTGCGAAGAGGTTCCAGGCGACCAGCCCTGAGTAGGCAAATACGGGATACGGCATCCCGACGCTCACGCGGGCGATGCGCGTAAAAATGAAGGTAAATATGATCGTGTTCACGAGCGGCATGAAGATGGCCCAGGCCGCCCCCATGAATGTCTGCTTGTAACGAAGCACCAGGTCGCGCTTCGCCATTTGAAAGAGCAGATCCCGATACTGCCGTTGCTCGTGCACGATCTCGCGCACGTCTTGCCACAGTGCTCCCACGATATCGTCGAACCTCCACCAGAGCCTTTTAGTTTACTGGCTCATCGGTGTTACGAAGGGCTGGCAAAGCAGCTTTTGCGCCAGGTGCTGAACCTGGGCCGCGCTTTGCAGCTCAGCGGTGATTGAGGGGTCTGTCGCGCACTCGTCGAGGACTGCCGCTGACCCGGAGCCGAGATTCGTCTGGTCCGGAGAAGAAAACCGAAACTCCTGAACCCCCGGACCTGCGTGTCTTGCGCCGGTTCGCTAACTGTAGTCGAATCGCTGAAGGGGCACGCGGAGAGCGCGGTCCGACGGACACAGGAAGTGAATGCCGAGCCGAGCTGTCCTGCTGACGACGCTGCTGATGATTCCTTCGGCGCCATCGCACGCCGCCCAGCCTCTCGCATCTCCTGCTGTCGTCGAGTTCGAGCACGACGGGCAGGCGGTGAAGGGATTCGTTCTTTACGCGACGCGACGTCAGGACGGTGTTCAGCGCAGATTCGACCTCGGCATACCGTCGAAAGCCAAAGCGGGGCGATTCCGGGCGGCGTTGCCGGCGCTCGACCCGGGCACGTGGCAGCTGGAGCTCGCAGCCTACAACGGCGCGGGAGAAAGCCCCCGCACGAAGGCGGAACCGTCGGAAGTGCGAATCGATCCGCCCGTTCGACAGCCACCGCCTGCGGCAACCCCGCCAACCGCCAAGGCGCCGGCGCCCGCGGCGCCGGGCGCTCGGAAGCCCACGCCGCAGAAACCACCACCACAGAAGCCACCGCCGCCGAAAAAGAAAAAGGGCGCGATGGGGAAGCTGTGGGGTCTCATAGTCGGCGAGGACGATCCGAAGTGATGCGAATGCAGAGAGTGTGGAGTTGGTGTATCCGCGCGACGACGGCGCTGGGACTCATCGCGCTCGCGGCCGGCGACGTCCTCGCGCAGGGGCCCGCGAATGTGCTGGTGGTAGCCAATGCGGCCAATGCTGATTCCGTGAAAATTGCGGAAGCCTACGCGAAGGCGCGCGACATTCCGCCCGAGCAGATCCTCAAGCTCGAAAACATGCCCGCGAACGCGCCGGAGCAGATCCCTGCGCAGGCCTTCCAGCTGGGCATTCAGGTACCGATCGCGCGATGGCTGGCGAAGAATGCCGCCTTCGATCGCATCCTCTACATCGTCCTCACGAAGGGCATTCCGCTTCGCGTGATGGGCTCGACCGGGAGGAACGGCTCGGTCGCCTCGGTCGATTCCGAACTCACGCTTCTGTATCGCTCGATGAGCGGAGGGCGCGGCCCCGGGACACCGGGTCCTCAGCCCAACCCCTACTTCCTGAACACCCGACCGGTGAGCGAAGCGGCGCAATTCAACCACAGAGATCACGACATCTATCTCGTGACGCGGCTCGATGGCTACACGGTCGATGACGTGTTGCGACTGATCGAGCGTGGGCGATCGCCGGCCGCCGACGGTCGCTTCGTGCTCGATATGAAAGCCTCTCTCAACCCTGCCGGCAACGCCTGGCTGCAAACGGCCGCCGAGCGGCTGCAGGCTGCGGGATGGAGCGGCAAGGTGGTCCTCGATCAAACGAGTCGCGTGTTGACGGGCGAGCCGGATGTGCTCGGCTACTACTCGTGGGGATCGAACGACCCGGCGATCACGATTCGCGACTTTCAACACAAATTCGTGCCGGGTGCGCTCGCCGGGATGTTCGTCAGCTCTGACGGGCGAACGATGAAGGAGCCGCCGCCCGAGTGGAAAATCGGTCCGTGGGGCGACGCGAAGACATACTTCGAGAACTCGCCGCAGTCACTCGCCGCCGATCTGATTCGTCAGGGCGTGACCGGCGCCGCGGGTCACGTCGCCGAGCCGTATCTCGATACGACCATCCGGCCCGACATCCTGTTCCCGGCGTACGTCGCCGGCTTCAACCTCGCGGAAGCGTACTATCTGGCGATGCCGGCGATCGGCTGGCAGACGATCGTCATCGGCGACCCGCTGTGCGCGCCCTTCCGGAAGGCGTCGATGACGGACGATCTGCTGAATCCGGCGCCGGATCCTGCGACGGAGATGTCGGCCTTTTTCTCGGCGCGCCGATTCGCGCAGATCATGCGTCCCGGATACAACGAGGAAGGCGTCAAATGGTCCATCCGTTCGGAGATGCGGCTGGCCCGCGGCGACAACGCCGGACAGATCGAGGCGCTCGAGACCGCCATCCGACTGGAACCGCGCCTCAGTTCGTCGCAGATGGCCCTCGCGCTCCTCCATGAGCGCGAGCAGGACTACGACAAGGCCATTGAACGGTATCGCGCGATCATTGCGAACGACGACAGGAACGTGGCTGCACTCAACAACCTCGCGTTCGCGCTCGCCGTTCGGAAACAACTCCCGAAGGAAGCCTTGCCGTTGGCGCAGCGTGCGTATCTTCTGACCCGCGAGCAGGCGCTCACCGGCGACACGCTCGCGTGGGTCTACCACCTGCTCGGCGATGACAAGACGGCCCTGCCGCTCCTTCAGGATGCCGCGCGGCGCGTGCCGCAGCACGCGGAGATCCGCTGGCACCTTGGCGCCGTGCTCGCCGGCGTCGGTCAGATCGACCTGGCGTTGCAGACGGTGGAGATGGCCATCCGCTTGAATCCGGACCTCGAACAGAATGCCGAGGTGTCCGAACTGCGGGACAAGCTCCGCAAGCAGATCGGTAAATCCCCCTAACCACTTGCCACGTAAAACTTACGGCCGACCTTACAATGATGACTTTAGTCACCTCTCACGGCGATAAGATATCGCGCTGTCGCGGGTGACTTCTTGTAAATGCCTGTTAACACTACCGTTGCTAGCACAACAATATGCTGGCAGGATCGTTGCTGATATATCCGCCAACCGTAGGCAACGGGCGTTGTTCATTGGAGGGTCGATGCGAGTGGCAGGACGGCGATTGACGGCGGTGGTGGCTTCGACGACGCTCCTGTTTGCGATGGCGGCGGCAGCAGATGCTGCGATCGTCAAGGCCCCTAATGCAGCGGCCTCGCATCCGATTTGGGACGAGAGCGCCTTTCTCGAGGCGTCCCTGGACGGCGAAGGTTTGATCTTCGACATTCTCGACGTTACAGGCTTCGCCTCCATGAGCTCGGAGTTCGACTGCGAGAATTGCGACGGCGTGCAGGGAGCGTTCGCTCCCGGTAGCGCGCGTGCGGGAGGCGGTCCATTCGGCGGTGGTGGCGGCTGGGGAGGACCGGTGCAGCTCGCGGCGAGAAATACGCCGGAGTTCAAGCAGACGTGGGGCGCCGCGACGACCAAACCCGGCGGCCCGAAGAAGGACAACGGGGCTATGGGTTCTTCGTCGCGCTTCGCAGCTGAACCGTCGAGCTTGACTAATGAAGCCCCTATCGTGACCCAGACGTTCAACGAGCCCCTGCTCGATTGCGATAGCGATGACTGCACGCCGCCAGCGGTGACCACTGGCGATCAGGGCACCGACGACGGAAACGGCGGCGGTGGCGACGACACCGGCGGAGAGAGCAGCACGGGCGCGGGGACCATACCGGAGCCCGGATCGATGTTCCTGCTCGGTGGTGGTCTACTTGGGCTCGCCACCGCGGCCCGACGCCGCTTGATGCGATAGATGAACTAGCAGTAGCGCCTGCACACGTCTACCCGGGATTGAACAGCCCGGCTCCGGATTTCCGGAGCCGGGCTGTTCTGTCTGCAGGCGAGCGCTTATGTCTGCTGAGATAGAATGGTAGTTTGCTTCGTCGTGCACCATGATTCCATCTGAAGCCTCGTCCCCGACGCGCGGCGCGCTGCTTGGAACGATCGCGGTCTTGGTCGGGGCGTTCGCAGTCTGTTACTGGCACGTTCTCGGCAAGCTGCTGTACGACTGGGCCCACGACGACAACTACTCGCACGGATTTCTGATCGTTCCGCTGGCGCTGTATTTCGCCTGGGAGCGTCGCCAGCGCGTCGCCGCCGCTGATCATCGCCCGGCGTGGCTCGGGCTGGTGGTGGTCGTCGGCGGTCTTGGCATGCTCGTCGCCGGAACGCTGGGCGCAGAGCTGTTCGTGAGCCGGGTATCGATCATCCTTCTGATCGCGGGGACCGTGCTCTTCGTCGCTGGCTACGAGACGCTGCGCACGCTCGCCTTTCCAATTGCGTTCCTCCTGCTGATGGTGCCGCCGCCGGCGATCATCTTCAACCAGATCGCGTTTCCCCTGCAGTTGCTCGCGTCGCAGTTTGGTGAGACGACACTGCAGGCCCTGTCGATTCCGGTGCTGCGTGAGGGCAATGTCATCACGCTGGCCAACACCACTCTCGAAGTGGCCGAAGCCTGCAGCGGCATTCGCTCGCTGATCTCGCTCCTGACGCTCGGCATCGTCTATGGCTATTTCATCGACCGCCGCCCCGCGATACGGACCCTCATCGCGCTGAGCACGATCCCGATCGCGATCGTCGCCAACGGCTTGCGGGTCGCTGGCACTGGGGTGGCCGCGCATTATTACGGTGCTGAAGCGGCCGAGGGGTTCTTCCACACCTTCTCGGGCTGGCTCGTGTTCATCGCAGCATTCGCGTTGCTCTATATGGTCGCCACGTTGATTATCAGGTTCGCGCCGTCGCCGCTGTCCGTGACTCCGGCGACCAGCGGGCCCCTGACGTCAGAGATCGTGCAATGACCCGTCGCATGCTCGTTGTCACGGCGTTGCTGCTCGTGACCTTTGTTTACCTCACGACAAAGTCCACGGCCGAACCCACGCTCTCGCGCGCTCCACTGTCGCAGTTGCCAATGCAGCTTGGTCCCTGGAACGGCCGGTCGTCGACGCTCGATCAGAAGATTCTCAACGTCCTGGGCGTTGATGATTACGCACGGCGAACCTACAGCTCGCCAAGCGAGCGCGGGTGGGTCGGTCTCTACGTCGGCTACTACGCCAGCCAGCGCCAGGGCGATACCGTGCACTCTCCGCTGAACTGTCTGCCGGGCGCAGGGTGGACGCCGATCAGCCAGGCGCGCGACGCTGTCGTCGTCAAAGACAGAACCGACGCTGTCGCCAACCGTGAGATCACCATCAATCGTTTCGTGATTCAAAAGGGACTTGATCGTCAGTTGGTTCTCTACTGGTACCAGAGTCACGGCCGAGTCGTGGCCAGTGAGTACTGGGGTCGCGTCTACACGGTCACAGACGCGATCCGATATAACCGCACGGATGCGGCGCTGGTGCGTGTCATCGTTCCCGTCCTGGGTGACACGCCGGCGGACGTCGAGACCGCGCACACGCGCGGTGTTCGATTCGTTCAGGCTCTGTTCCCGTATCTTGGCCGCCATCTCCCGTCGTGAGCGGCTGCGTGAGGTGTACGTCATGAGCGCGTGGAAATTCTCGAAAGCGGTCATCGTGGCACTGGCGATTTCGCTTGCCGCCGCTGGCTGCAAGAAGGATCCGCAGGTCGCCAGGCAGGAATATCTGAACAGCGGCGATCGCTACATGGCAAGCGGCAAGATTGCCGAAGCCATCGTCCAGTATCGGAACGCCGTCCAGCAGGATCCGCGGTTCGGCGAGGCCCGGCTCAAGCTTGCACAGGCGTATACGAAAGCGAGAGACGGCAGACGGGCGTATGCCGAGTACATCCGCGCCGCGGACTTGATGCCGGACAACGCGAGTGTACAGCTGGACGCTGGCAGACTGCTGCTGATCAACCGCCGGTTCGAAGACGCAAAGACTCGCGCTCGGATGGTGCTGGACAAGGATCCGAAGAACGTGCAAGCGGCGCTGCTGCTTGGCAATGCGCTCGCCGGGTTGAAGGATTTCGACGGTGCAGTGAAGGAACTCGAGGAGGCAGCGAAGCTCGATCCGACGAATTCTGCGGCCTACACCAGGCTCGGCATGGTGCGTCTGGATGCAAGGCAGCAAGCCGGAGGCAGAGGCGGCGTTCCGACAGGCCGTCGCGACGTCGCCGAACGAGGCGGCGACCCACATCGCGCTCGCGCAGTATCTGTGGGTCACCGGCGCGGCCAAGGAAGCTAGAACCCGAGCTTCTGAAGGCGCACGAGGTCGAACCGAAGAACGCGCTCGCGCTTCGAGCGCTGGCCGCATATTACATCCAGGCGAGACGGCCAGCGGATTCGGAGAAGTACCTCAAGCTGCTCGTCGCCCTGGACAACTCACCGCAACGAGAATCGTCCTTTCAGCTCGCAGACTTCTACATCTCGTCACGACGTTACGACGAAGCCGCGGCGCTGCTGAAGCCACTGATCGATCGGCGCGAGACCGCCTCCGAAGCGCAGACGCGGACAGCGTTCGTCGAATACCTGCGGGGCAGGGGGGCCGACGCTCATCGCGATGTCGACGCCGTACTGAAGCGCGAGCCAAAGAACACGCAGGCGCTGATCATCAAGAGCCGCTTCCTCGCGTCGGACAAGAACCTGCCGGAAGCGCTGAAGTTTGCCAAGCAGGCGCAGGCAGCGGATCCAGGCTCGATCGCCGCGCACTACATCGTCGGAAGCCTCCAAGCGGCCCTTGGTCATCGCGACGAGGCGGTGGCGGCGTTCAACGAGGTAATTCGTCTGAACCCGCGAGCCTCAGCCGCGCAGGCAGCGTTGTCACGTTTGAATCTGCAGACGGGCAACCAGGACGTCGCGCTGGATCTCGCCAAGTCCGCCGTCCGGAACGATCCGAATAACCCCCAGGCGAAGCTGGTGCTGATCCGAACGCTGATTTCGAAACGGGATTTCGCGCAGGCGGACACCCTGCTGAAACCGATCGAGAAAGCATTCCCGGACGCCCTCCCGGTGTTGATTGCGCGCGGAATGATCGACGTGACGATGAACCGCATTCCTACCGCACGCGCGGCGTACGAGCGCGCTGCCACCATCGATCCGGCCAATCCCGAAGTGCTGCGTGGCTTGATGAGCATCGACCTCGCGATGAAGAAGCCTGACGAGGCACGCAAGCGCGCCGAAGCGTGGGTCGAGAAAAACCCGACGAACACCAGCGGATTGATCGCGCTGGCGCAGGTCTACGGTATCCAGAACGATGCCGCGAAGGCCGAGGCCGCGCTGAAGCGCGTGATCCAGCAGAATCCGACGGAATTCCGTGCCTACGCGATGCTCGGCCGCCTGTACATCGCTCAAAAGCGACTCGATGAAGCACGCAAGCAGTTCGAGGACGTCGTCGCGAAGGATGCCAAAGCACTCGGAGCGGCGACGATGGTCGGCATGATCTACGAGATGCAGGGCAAGAAGACGGAGGCTCGCCGCCAGTACGAGAAAATCGTACAGCAGGAGCCGATGGCGGGCGTGGCGTCGAACAACCTGGCATGGATGTACGCCGAAGATGGCGGCAATCTGGACGTCGCGCTGCAGCTGGCCCAGAACGCCAAGAGCCGCATGCCGAAGCGGGCCGAAGTGAGCGATACGCTTGGATGGGTTTATTACAAGAAGGATCTCGCCACCCTCGCGGTCCCGGCGCTGCGTGAGGCAGTGGAGCAAGATCCGGAGAATCCCAGCTATCAGGCCCACCTCGGTCTCGCGTACGCGAAGACCGGCGATCGCCTCAAAGCCAAGGAGGCGTTGCAAAAAGCGCTCGCCAGCAAGGCCGAGTTCTCGGGGGCCGACGAAGCAAAGAAGGTGCTCGAGACTCTCTGAGTTCACGAGGCGAGGGCGTCGGCACAGAAGTGTCGGCGCCCCGCCATTTCGCGCAGGGCGACTGATCGCGCGAATCCCGTTGCACGTCCCGTCGCCAACCTCGTGGTCGCGCTGACAGCATCGTAATCGTCAGCGGTTCTCCGATCCCTCCGCGCTGCCCGACCCTCTCGTCGCCTCAGCAGTAAGTACCATACAAATCAATAGCTTAGGCTCACGATAGGTGTGTTCTGCCGAGCTGGCAGCGCTCTTGCCCTTTCTGCCCGCGAAATCTGCTCGCGACGCGAGTTGTGAACGAAGGGGATCAGGAGGATGCCAGTGAAGAGCCGTGCAATTGCATTCATATCCGTGATCGTCGCGGGAGCCGCACTCGTCAACGCGGGCAGTCCGAAGACGAGTCAGCAGGCGGAACTGCGGTCGCGGATGAAAGGCGCTGAGCGCGCATTCATCGGTCGCGTCACGCGTGTGTCGCCGTACATGAAGAAGAACGAGCACGGCGACATGCTGCTCGTGAGCCACGTCGAGATGACCGTCGAGGAACCGCTCAAGGGACAGGGTGCGGCAACGGTGGCTGTCGAGATCGAAGGCGGGACGCTCAACGGCATGACGATGGAAGTGTCCGACCTCCCCCAGATGCGGCCCGGCCTTCGCGCCGTGGTCATGGTGAAGCGGAACAATCGGGGAGAGATGGTGCCGCACCAGCGTGGTGCCGGTGTGTTGGAGCTTGAGCAGGAGCACGTCAAGAACAGCGACCTGTGGCTCGATGACGTCCGCCTTGCGGCGGCCGAAGCGCGGTAAGTGTTGAGGAGTCGAACCATGGTCAAACGTCTCTTCGTCGGCGCGATTGCGGGGCTGGCGCTCGCCGCGCTCGGCGCGCATCTGAGCGCGTATGTGTATTCGGGCCATCGCTGGCCGGGAACTCGGTCCCGTTCTACGTCAATCCCGCGAACCGCGACGTCACCGAGGACGCGGCGATTGCGGCGTTGCAGGTGGCTGCCTGCGAACTGGAAGAATCAGACGACTGCGGACATCAACGTCTACTACGCAGGCCGCACCTCGGGCAGCACGATCGGCAACAACGGCAAGAACGAAGTCTTCTTCCGTGACGAAGCCAACGGCGGCACTGCGGCAGTGACTTACTGGTGGTACGGTGGCGACGGCAAACTGCGCGACGCCGACATGAAGTTCTTCGACTCGGGCTTCAAGTTCTTCACCGGCCGGAGTGGTTGCTCGCAGGGCATCTACCTCGAAGACCTGGCGACGCATGAATTCGGTCACTTCATCGGCATCCAGCACTCCGCGGACGCCAGCGCCACGATGTATCCGACGGTGAGCGTGTGGTGCGGTCAGGATTGGCGCTATCTGTCGCAGGACGACATCAACGTCGTGCAGCTGGTCTACCCGGGATCGTCCGAGACCTCGGGTGTGCCGGATGCGCCCGCGAGCGCCGTGGCAGCGCTCGGCGCGACCACGCCGCAGGTCAAGGTGAGCTGGGTGGACACCGCGGCAAGCGAGACCGGCTTCCGCGTCGAGCGTTCCACCGATGGCGTCAACTACACCATCGTCGGGCAACCGGCGCGAACGTGAAGTCGTTCCTCGATCAGACGACGGCGTTCAGCTCGCTGTATCAGTACCGTGTGCGTGCGGTGAATGCGAACGGCCTGTCCGCTGCGTCGAACGTCGCGGCGATCCAGACGCCAGTCGGCGCCGGCGAAGCCGGGGACGCCGACGGTGTTCCAGCCGAAGAACGGTGCGACGGGAGTGACGAAGACCACGTGCCTGCTGGCTACTACATCCGGTGGTACATCGTGAAGGGCGCGACGAGCTACGACGTTTACTTCGGCACGTCGTCGAATCCGCCGAAGATCGCCACTGTGGTTCCGCCCGACGGGGTGTCCGCCGTACACCGCGAACACGATGTATCAGGCGGTCACCTGGAACACGAAGACGAAGTATTACTGGCGCGTGGTCGCGAACAACGCCGCGCGGATCGACGACGAGCGGCACCTGGACGTTCACGACGAAGTAGTCACGCACTCGTTACACACCAACGGGCGGAGCTCGCCACCACGGCGGGTTCCGCCCGAGTGCTGTACGGAACCGGACAGCAATTTACAGAATTTCCCGGTTTACAAACGCCCGAAGATCTCCTATTACTAAATAGCCCTGCGGCGGCGTGCGCTCCCTGCGCCGACGCGATCGCTCCCCAGAACGACAACTCCCCAGACAGACCCGCGCAGCCGCGCAAGCGGCGGAAAGTCGCAATTCATCGGAAGGAGTCGAGGTTGATGCTCTCGAGATCTGCTCGGGCAGCCCGGACGATTGGGGGAGGTCTGCTCATTCTGGCCGCAAGCATGGCGGGGGCGCTCGCGCAATCGAAGACGGCGGAGTTCAACGCCGCATTGAAACAGGCGAAGTTCGCGCTGGTCGGCACGATCACCGAGACCCGCGCCTCCAAGCGCCGCTCGTCATGGGGTGACGACATCATCGTGACAACGGCCATCGTCAGGACCGACGAGACGCTGCGCGGCGCGCCACAGACTTGGACCGCCCTCGAGCTCGAAGGCGGCACGCTGAACGGCGTCACCATGGAAGCCTCGGATACGCCGCTGACAAGGCAGGGCGAACGCGCCGTGTTCCTCGTCGATCAACTGCCAGATGGCCGGTTCGTGGCGCACGGACGGCGCCTCGGTATCCTGAAGCTGCGAGCCGACGACCGTGTCGAGAACTCCGAGCTGACGCTGAACGAGGTGCGACTGCTCGCGCGGGAGGCCAGGTAAGATGCGCCGGCAAGCGTTCGTGGTGATCGCGACGCTGGCAGGTGGCCTTGCATCCACCGGCGTTCCACAGGCCTACGTCCTCTCCGGACACTACTGGGGAACGACGGCGGTCAACTTCTTCGTCAACCCTGTCAACAAGGATATGTCGCAGCAGGCCGCGATTGCGGCGCTGCAGGCGGCGGCCGCCAACTGGCCCGAGCAATCATCAGCGAACATTCGTCTGGTGTACGGCGGCACGACGTCGGGAACGTCGTTGGTCAACAACGGTAAGAACGAAGTGTTCTTCAGGAACACATCGAACGGCTCGACGGGCGCCCAGACCTATTGGTGGTATGGCGGAACCGGGAAGCTGCTCGATGCTGACACCGTGATCTACGACGGCGGCTTCAAGTTCTTCCCGGGATCGTCCGGATGTTCCGGCGGACTCTACCTCGAGGATCTGATGACGCACGAGTTCGGTCATGCGCTCGGAATCCAACACAGTTCGGTTGGATCCGCAACGATGTATCCGTCGTCATCGACCTGGTGTTCGCAAAGCTGGCGCGTGCTCGACGCGGACGACATCGCGGCGGTGCGGAAGGCGTATCCCGCGTCCGCCGCGGCCACCACGACGACCGTCCCGGCAACGCCGCTGGTCTATCTCCCGCTCAATCTCGCCACCAGCGTGACGTTGACAACGACGTCGGGCTCGTATGTGCGGTGGTACGCGGCCGCGAGAGCAACCAGCTACGACGTCTACTTCGGCACGTCATCGAATCCTCCCAGGATCGCCACCGTCGTTCCGCCCGCCGGCATGTCGACTTACGTGGCCGGAACGATGTTCAAGTCGGTGACGAGGGCGTCGAAGACGACGTACTACTGGCGCGTCGTCGCGAAGAATTCAGCGGGTTCGCGGTCGAGCGCGACCTGGAAGTTCACGACGAAGTAGGCTGTACCTGCGTGCTCTGAGTGGTCACTGAGTGACGCCCGGCGTTGTCTGCTCAGGTGCGACAACCTGCGCCTCCGTGCCCGATCGAGGCGCCCGCCTCCGTATCCGTGCCCAGAGCGAGGCGAGCGCGCGCGCGTCTTCGGCGTCGATGAACGCGAAGTACGCGGCGAGCACGGTCGGTGTGAACGGGCCGAGATCGAGCATCGCCCCCATGCCGATGTGCATGCCGATGCCCATGAGCACGAACAGGCGCTTGGTCGGCCGCGTCAACATTGCGAGAGGAAAGAAGCCTTCCCAGAACAACGTCACGTAGTTCGCGGCGGCGATCAGCGGTTCGAACCCAGGCGGCACCTGCCCGGGAATGCGCTGGAACGCGTTGTAGTTCAGGATGTAGTGCAGCGCTGTGCCGTCACGCCAGGACGGGTCGAGCATCTTGTGCATCGCGGCTGCGGCGTACATGACGCAGAGCTGATACTGAAGGAGTCGAAGCGGCCAGATTGGTTGCGGTGTCGGCGCCAGCGGCGCTCCGCTTCGAGCGGCCAGGCTGGCATCGAGCGACCAGACCCGCCCGCTGTCGGAGACGACGAGATACAGGGTCAGGTTGTGAATCAGATGCTGCGCCGCGGAGAGCGGCAGCGGGTTCCACCAGATGAGCGCGCCGCTCGCACAGAAGGCAAATATCGACGCCAGGTTCGTGCGCCAGCCGACGATGAGCCAGAGGTAGGCAAGGAAGTTGGCGGCCCACATTCCCCAGCCTGCGGTGCAGGCCGTAACCCGCCCGATCGATCGCCGCCCGGATTCCAAGAAATTCCCGGCCGAGCGGTGGAGCGATGCCCTGGGTGGAGAGCAGCATCGGTACGTCGAGCATCCCGAGCATCGTCAGGCAGCCCGCCACACCGACGGCGATACGAAACGCCGCGAATATGTGAGGCGGCACTTCGGCGAACCAATGCCGCTTCCACCACTCGATCATTTCCAGATAATCCGCGCGAGCAATCCCCACTCAATATCGGCGTCTTCCATCCTGGCCCCGAGAGGGGCTAGCTCCGACGGTGCAACCAGGTCGAGATCGCTGATGGCGTCATAGCCGGCGAGGACGTCCTCCCGGCGTTCGTAGGTGTCGAACGGCAGCACTTGACCCGGCCGCGGCATGGGGGCATGGCCCCGCCAGAGTTCGACCCGTACCAGCCGCTCGCCGGGTCCGAGAAGCTGGCTGCGCCGACGCTCGATGAACGGCCGCATCACGGGGATCAATTCCACCTGCGACCTCTGCCGCGCGACGTCGGCGCTTCCTTTCTTCCCTTCCCGCTGCAGCCGGCGGGAATAGGCGTCGTAGGCCAGGCTGATTGCCTTGTCGCGGAACGAATCGGCGAATGATTTGAAGAGTCTGACGTTGCCGCCGGTGTGTCCGGGAGAGATGAGCTCGCGCTGGACGCGGAGCAGCTCGGTCTGGGGCGACGCGATGTAGTACCGCAGGTGCATGTACTCGTGGCGGCGCAGCGGGCGCGAGAACATGTTCCAGCGTTGATATTGCTTGGTCGTCCCGAGGTATTTGCGCACCGCCGGCCGGCACCAGCCCGTGGCATTCCACATCGCTTTGTCGAGGGCGCGAATGGGCTCGACCGTGGCGTCGAGCACCGGCGCGATCAGACGGCCCGCGGAGGTGAGGACCTCGCGATCGGGCGCTACTTGTGACTTGAGCGTCGCGGGATCAGGAGTCGAGCCGACGACGATTGAAAGGAGGTGGAAAACGATGAAGCCGGAGATCAGCCAGTGGGTAGGGCTCATGACGAAAAAGGGCGGGCCCAGGAGGCCCGCCCTTCGATGTCGAGTTCAAACGCCTGACAGCTTACTTCCGATTGCGCCGCAACTTCAACGCCGCGCCGGCCAGGCCGGAGCCGAGAAGCAGCATGCTGGCCGGCTCGGGCACCTCGTCGACCCGGTATCGGTCGTGCCAGTGTCGGTCGTGCTCGGTGCCGCCCGCGAAGTCCACGGAAAGCGGTGACGTCTTCTTGACACCCTTTCCCGGATCGTAGCCCGAACCAGGCCGCCTGAAGGTGCGGAGGATCGATGGATCGTTGAGCTCCCGAGCGCATCGAGGTTGAACGTCCAGGTGTAGGTCGTCCCATCGAGCTTGGTTGTCTGATTGCAACCGTCTGGCTGCAGATCTTGCCCGAAGCCGAGTTATCGTTGCACGCCGCTCGAGTTGTTCGCGGCGCCATCGTGTGAACACCCAGCCCGTGGGCGAGGACACTCGTCTGCCGCGGCGTCGTGGTTGGCCACGTTCGGGGACACCCAGGAGATCCAGACGCCGTCGCTGTGCAAATCGCTCGCGACTGCCGCATCGCGGGTAATCGAGAAGAGCAACCCGCTCCAGCGCTGATGCTGCCGAGCGAAACCGGCGCGCCTGTGCCACGTCGAAAGATAGGCGGGCGGACGCGATGGAAGGAGAGGCAGGCAAAAAAAAGGGGACGGACCGAGGTCCGTCCCTTCTCAAGTAACGTGCGGCTGAACTACTTGCGGTTACGGCGCAGGCGAAGCGCGGCGCCGACGAGTCCGGAGCCGAGCAGCAGCATGCTGGCAGGCTCAGGAACCTCGTTGCCCGTATCCGTCGCACCCGTGGAGCCGCCCGCTGCCCGTATCCGTCGTTCCGGTAGTCCGGTCGTCCCGCTTGTGACCTCGAAGTCCTGCGTCTGCGGTCTTGCGACGTCAGGACCGAACCACGCCGCCTGCAGATGCGGAGGTTCGATCAGCGTCACCAGCGGGATTATCGTCCACGTCCAGCTGATAGCTGGAACCGTCCGCCAGTGTCGACGTCCCGGCGGTCTGGCTGCACCACATTTCCCGACTGTCCGCCTCGTCGTTGCAACCGTCTTGTTGTCCGCGCCGCCGTCGTGGAACACCCAGCCGGTGGGTGCGCTATCCTGCTGGATGCCAGCCAGTTGCACGCCGTCGGCGATTCGACCCACGAACTGTACAGGGCAGGATCGCCAGCGTAGCCGGACGTGTCCAGCACCAGCGTGTACTTCAAATCATCGCTGAGGCCGTCCGCGTCGAGGTCCGTTGCCGACGCTTCACTGCTCAGCGTGAACAGCAGACCATCGACATCAATTGTGCCGAGCGTCGCTGCACGAGCCGTCTGGGCACCAGTCAGCAACCCCACCACCGACAGTCCCGTCAAAATCCGCTTCATGTCGCCCATCCCCTGCATTCTCCTCGTCTACGAGGCCCAAATTGCTGCAGCCGTATCGATCGCTTGTCGGTGCTCCAAGGTCAGCAACCCCGATGCCACGCAGGAGAGTGACAAAACTCATGTCTATAGAACAACTTAGCGAATGGGAGACGCGTGAAGGGTCATCTCTCGGGGAGACTTTAGTTTCCATGCAGCGTTTCCAACGCTACGAGAAGGGATCGCGGCGGCGGACTTTTCTGTGCGGATTACAGGCGCCGCCAAGGCGGCAGCAACTGCTTGAAGGAAATTGAAATGCAGAACTTTGTCGCCAGATGCGAGTAATTGCGAGTCAAAGCACGTCAGCGGCTCTCCATCGTTGCACGAAAAAAAGGCTGAAAAACTGATGTAACGTCAAGTCTTGGCGCGCCCTCAGGTGAGACACCGTAGAATGGACACGAACTTGCACCGGTTACGTCTTACTTAAAGAGAGATTCTTCGGGGCAAAAACGTGGCAGACCGTCGTCAACGCGTGAGATTCGAGATCGTCGGCCGGCTCCCGGGATCCGTGACGTCCGATGCGTCCGTCGAGGTTGAAAACCTGAGCCGGGGGGGCGCATTAGTGGTTTCGCCATGGCCCTTGACTGTCGATGGCCAACTGACGGTTCGTCTTGGGACCGTTGATGACTTCAGCACGCTCCAGGCCCGTGTTCGCCATGTCCGGCGGATGCCCGGCCGTGACGGCTACTTCATTGGTCTCGAGTTTACCGAGGCGGAGCCGCGTGCCACCGCCCTGCTCGAGAAGCTCGTCCGCACTGACGCTCCGCCTGCTCCCGCGCACTTGTCATGAGCGGTCCACCGGAAGAACGGCGCAAGCATCCGCGCCGGGCCTTGGTTGGGGAGGAAGTCCGGCTCGAGGTGCCGATCGCCGTTGATGCCGACCTCTTGGACCTCAGCAGTGGCGGCGCACTGATCTCGACAACCGCTCCCCTCCGGCCGGGGCAGCGCGCGCTCCTGCAGATCGTCCTCGATCGCGAGCCCTTCACCGCGTGGCTGGACGTAAAACGAGTCGATACGGGCACGCAAACCAGCCGCGAACACCGGTATCACGTCGCTGGTGAGTTCGTCTCGCTCGACAGCAAGAGCACCGCAACACTCAAACGTTTTCTTCGCTACTGATTGCTGTGCTTGGGGTAGGGCGTTGTCGCGGATGACCCGCGTTCGGCGTCGACGTGCGTGCGAGCGTTGCGATCCGCTTCGAACACAGTCGCGGTCGCCAATCCTACGACGGCACCGATCGACAAGATCAACAGGTCCGTCACGTCTGGGAAGCGCCCCGGCAGGAACATCTGGCCAGCCTCGATCACGGCACACGCCGCGATGCACACGGCGGCACGAGTCCAGCAATAGGAGGACGGGTGGCACGAGGCCTCCGATCGCGAACGCCGCCGCAAAGCCAAGTTGCAGCTTCAGCAGGGCCTGGCTGACCGCGTCGGCAGCCGAGGTCGTGAGGTAGGACGCGAGCGGTAAGAGCGCCATCGGCCGCGCGGTCGCGGAGAACGTGAAGGGCGCCCATTGATCGATTGCGAGGGCGCCAAGTGCTGCCGCAGCGGCTGCGACGTTCAGAAGTCGCGAGCGGCGCTCGGCCCACCACACACCGACCGCCGCGCCCAGGCCCGCTGCACCGATCGCGGCGAAATCGACCGTCCCGGATACGGTAAGAAGGCCGCCGAAATACACCGCCAGAGTGACGCCACACCCCGTCAGGATCGCTGCGTCTGTGCGCCGGCGGCGTTGCCGGCGCACGGTCAGCCACGCGGCGGCGCCAATCGGAAACGCCAGAAGCCATTGGCGGGCGGCGGCCTGCAGAGTGACCAGCGCATCGCCATCGATATTGCCGTGCGGCCGGAGCGACATCAATCCGGCGCGGTACTTGTGCGCCAGTTCTGGCAGTCGCAGGGTGAAATCGAACGGCAGCCATTGCCACAACGTCCACACCGTCAGGTACCCACCGAGAAGTACCAGCGCGGGGCTTCCAAGCGCGCGCCAGCGGTAATCGGCGAATTCGCCGAGCCCCTCGCCCGCCCGCATCCACGCGAGCGCTCCCAGCATCGCGCCTAACGACTCCGCGAGCACGTCGCTCATGGATGGTGTCCGCGCAGAAAACATGCCCTGCGCGAGCTCGATGGCGAACGCCAGGAGCGCTGCCGCGACTGTCGTGAAGAAGACCGCCGCGCCCTGCCATTTCACGCGACCGTGCGCGATCGTCCCCGCCATCAGGAAGCCAAACGGGATCTGAAGAATGATGTTCGCCGCGACGTCGGTCTTCGACGTCACGGTTGGCGGCCAGCTGGCGAGGAGATGCGCCCAGGTAGCCCGCGCACCCGAGGGACGCTCGACGAGCGGCACCAGGCTCGCGTAGATGACGAGGCCGGCGAACGCGACGGTCGCCAGCGCCAACCGCGAGCGCGTGACCGCAGAGCGCGCCGCCGAGGCCGCGGGGCTGCGCGGCTGGCTCACCCGAGCTCGCCCCGCGTGCGCAGCGTTACGATGGCTACCTCGGGTGGACAATCGATCCGCACCGGCAGGATGACCGTGCCGACGCCGCGGCTGACGAACATTTCCGTGGCGCCGCGGGCAATGCGGCCGGCGGCAATCGGAAATTTCCTCGCTGCCAGCGCACCAATCATCGGCAGAACCACTTGCCCGCCATGCGTGTGCCCTGCGAGCACACCACCCACGTCCAGCGCCGCCGCTTCCTGCAGTCGGCGTGGATCGTGGGCCGCAAGGAGCACGGGCGAGCGCACGCCCTCGAGCACGCTCGCGAGCTCGGCGATCGAACGCGTCCAGAACCGGACACCGGCGAGCGCGAGCGATTCTCCTTGACGCGAAATGCTCGTCCACTCGTCGCGCAACACGGCGATTCGCTGCGCCTTCAGCGCCGCCGGCACGACGCGGTCGTCGTCATGATTCCCGAGCACCGCATAGACGCCCAGCGGCGCCGTCAATGACCCAAGCGCTTCCGCGCATGGCGCGGCGAACCGGCGATCGCCGTAGCTCACGTAGTCACCGCCCAGGATCACAAGGTCCGGCCGTTCGGCGGCCACGAGGGCGGCGGCGCGATGCACCTCTTCGAAGCTGACCATCGCGCTGTGATGCAGATCGGTGATGAAGCCGACTCGCAGCCGGTCGAACGCCGACGGCAGACCGGAGATCGTGAGATCGACCCGCGTCAGGCCTAAGGCATGCCTTTCGTACGCGTAGCCGTGGACGAGGGCGCCGCCGACCGTTCCGGCGGCGACGGCAGTGAGGACTTTCAAGGCGGAACGGCGGGTGATCTTTGGCACGATCGCTCGAATCGGCGCCGTCAGCAGTAGGTCTCGATTACAACACCCACATCCGCAAGACCGCAATCAAGGCTAACACGCCACCGAGCGCCGCAAGCGCGATCAACTGCTTCGCGCGGCGGATGGCTCGCGTCTTCTGCGGCTCGAACCGGGTCGGCGCGCCGAATGTCTCGGCGCTGGGCGGCCGTGGCGGGCCGAGGCTGCCGCGATGGCGCTCGAACCAATCATGCAGGCGACCGGAGGAAAGGAGGACGATGACGGGGCGGGCCAGCGTGCGCGTCGGCGACGCCGTCAGCGTGCGGATCGATGACTCGAAGAAGAAGGCGGCGCGCTCCCGGAATCTGGCGCGCTCCTCGTCGCTCGCGGCATGCCGCTCGGCATGATGGAAGACATCGCTCTTGCGAATATCCTGCGCCGCCCAGGTCTCGGTCGGAAATTCGAGGACTTCCGGCTTTTCTAGATAAGGATATTCGTGGACGGCCATCCATCGTGCGTAATGCAGCAGGCTTTCCCGCGCCCAGGCGAACATTCGATCGTACTCGCCGCGCTCCACCTTGTAATCGAGGTAGCGTCCCAGAGCCTGGAGGAACATCGTGTAGAACCACTTGCGCTCGGCATCCAGCAGCTGGCGTGCAGCGATGTCGTCGGCAGGATGGATCACACGGCGGATCAGCTGCTCGGCCTTATCGAGATACTGCCGCTCCCCGGTAATGCGGACCCCGTCGATCAGCGCAGCCAGTGAATTACCCGAACCCCGCCCGGGTCCGTGATAGAGCGGATGGCCGGACGATGTCGCGAGTCCCGTATCGCCGAGCGCCAGCCAGCGAAAGACGGTGCGCGAACCATCATCCATGCGGATGGGAAACGCCGCGAGGTCGATCGCCGTTTCGCGGAACGTCGCTTCGCCGGTCAGCAGCCACGCGAGTCGCAATCCGCACACATAGTTCTGCTCGCTTGCTGGCCCTCCACCGTGTCCGAACGTCGATGGATACGTGCGGTGCGTCGCCGTATCGGCGTCGACATAGTGGACGGTGTGCCAGAACAGGCCGCGGTTGTACGCGGCCTTATCGCGATCCGTGTGATAGACGTCGACGTCGGCGACGTGCCATGCAAGCTCGCGCATCGCCTCCCACCAGCGGCGGTCGCCGCTTTGCAGGAACTGTATGGCGAAGCCTTCGATCGGATCGTACTGGTTGTTGTAGTGCGAAACGAGCGGCGTTGGTCCGCGATGGCGGACCGCCTCGTGATCTCCGTAGACGTCGCCGAAATGCCGCCAGCCGTATTCGTCGACCACTTCGCGCTTCGCCGCAAAGGTGTCGGCACCCTCAATGGCGGCGCTGACCAGAGCCAGACGTCCCGGATGCGCGGCGCGATTCGGCGTGAGATAGTCGGCGGCGCCAGTCCCGGCGGCGTAATCCGGAGCCACGTGCAGGAGTGGCGGGCACCGCACCCATTCGAGCGGCGACGAAGCGATCGTGTCGGTGCCAAGGCCAACGTGGAACGTGTGTGTCTTCTGCTCGCCGCCCTGTATCTCGTGGAGGTCCGCGTCGTGCGGCGGGAAGAGATGTAGCGTCAGACTGCGTTCGTCGGCCGCAATTGCCTTCGGGAAGTTCTGCCAGAAGTGCTCCATGGCGAGCGAGAGCGTCGCGGCGCCTTCGCCCGTCGTCACGACTGGCGTCGAGCGCAGACCTTCGCGAATCGCGTCGCCGCTGGTGAGACGGTACCCGCGGAACGTGCGCGGGATTTGCCGCCGGCGATTGAGGTGATTGGTGCTGCGCCAGTTCTCCCCGCCGCTCGAGTCCTGATGCAGGAGGAATGGCATTGCGCACGTTTCGAGCGGAGCGTTCGGTTCCGGCGAGCAGCGCACGATGCCATGCGCTGCCGCCGTGCGCGTGATGACGATCCCGACGCCTTTGACGAGCACAGAACCAGCGTCGCCAAGATCCCAGCAGCCCCGCGGATGGGTCGCGGCTCGAGGATTCACGACCTGGATATCGACGCGCGCGACGGCATGCCCCGCGTAAAAGTGCAGGCGGAGCACGCACGCCAGCAACGTGTCGTTTCCATGCGTGATCACACCCTGGAGTTTGATCACGGCATAGACCGGACCGTCGACTTCGACCACCGCCTGCGTGATCGCCGTGTGGGCGAGAGACCCATCGCTTGCAGTGACCACCAGCGCAAGCTCCGTCTCGATGTCGGGCGTCGCCAGCGTCGCGATGCCACTCGCCACACCTGCGACCGTCGCGCGTAGCCTGCCGGTCTCAACGATCGTCTGCGTGTCGAGCACGCTGACGCGCAGCGCGGGGTCCTTCGGCCGCACGGTGAACGAGGGTCCGATCTCTGCGACCGGCCCGGCCCCCCGCGTATCGATCTGGAGGTCCGCCAGCGCCCAGCGCACGGACCCGTCCGGCCAGCGGTCCAGCGCTCGTGCCTGAAGCGGCATCGCTGTTCCGTCGGTCCGCCGAGCGCCGAGCGATGCGGGATCGGCACAGACTCCGCGACCGAACGGGATGCCGATGACGACCGGGCAGCTATTGTGCGAAACGGCGCCGGGCGATTCCGACGCGTAGAGAGTGACAGTATTCTCGGGCATCAACGAGGAACGATCGCCGGCACGCGGACCAGGCGCCGGCATTGCGGCGGTTCCGAGCAGTATAGGGGATGATGTAGCCGGGGGTGTTGAGACGCCGATGACCGTTGATGAGCAGATTGGCCGCCTCACGAAGGGGTGCGTCGATGTCGTCCGGCTGGACGACTTGCGGGAGCGTCTGAAGGCCGGCCGTCCCCTGACCGTGAAGGTGGGGTTCGATCCGACGGCGCCCGACCTGCATCTCGGGCACACGGTGCTGATCCGCAAGATGAAGCATTTTCAGGATCTGGGACATCGCGTGGTCTTCGTGGTGGGCGATTTCACGGCGCGGATTGGCGATCCGACGGGGCGCTCGAAAACCAGGCCGCCGCTGACGACCGCGGACATCGATCGCAATGCCGAGACCTACAAGGCGCAGGTCTTCAAGGTCCTCGATCGCGACAAGACCATCGTCGAGTTCAACAGCCGATGGCTCGTGCAACTGGGCAGCGACGGGGTGATCAAGCTGGCAGCCAGGTACAACGTGGCGCAGATGCTCGAGCGGCGCGAGTTTCGTCAGCGCTACGAGGGCGGACAGCCGATTGCCGTCCACGAGTTCCTCTATCCGCTCGTGCAGGCGTACGACTCGGTGGCACTCGGCGCCGACGTAGAGCTCGGTGGCACCGATCAGTTGTTCAATCTCAACGTCGGGCGCGATCTCATGCCTTCGTATGGACTGCCGCCTCAAATCGTGAT
>CAWHFZ010000003.1:217500-551221 GCA_963828745.1 Vicinamibacteria bacterium
TGACAAACCGGAGGAAGGTGGGGATGACGTCAAGTCAGCATGGCCTTTATGTCTGGGGCTACACACGTGCTACAATGGCAGATACAAACCGTCGCGAGACCGCAAGGTGGAGCTAATCGGACAAAGTCTGTCTCAGTTCGGATTGCAGGCTGCAACTCGCCTGCATGAAGTTGGAATCGCTAGTAATCGCGGATCAGCACGCCGCGGTGAATACGTTCCCGGGCCTTGTACACACCGCCCGTCACATCACGAAAGCTGGCTGTACTAGAAGTCGCTGCGCTAACCCGCAAGGGAGGCAGGCGCCTAAGGTATGGTTAGTGATTGGGGTGAAGTCGTAACAAGGTAGCTGTAGGAGAACCTGTGGCTGGATCACCTCCTTTCTAGAGAACAGGCTACCGACTACGGGTTACGGACTACGGGAAGAGCTTCTTCCCGGAGCCTGGAGCCTGGAGCCCGGAGCCCGATACTCAGATCGATCTGATACCCGCCGGGTGTTTGTGACTGCACGTCCTGTTCAGTTTTGAAGGAATCGGCCGAGGGCTGGTTCTTTGACAAGCGCGAGGGATCTCGAGAGACCCTTGCGGAGAATGCCGCAAAGGCTCACGAGGGCCTGTAGCTCAGCTGGTTAGAGCACACGCTTGATAAGCGTGGGGTCAGTAGTTCAAATCTACTCAGGCCCACCAGATCAAAGGAGTTGCGTATTGCGTAGTGGGTAGCGCGATGAAGTGAACGACCTGCAGAAGTTTCCTTCCTTCATCACGCACGAACGCACCGCACGCACAAGAGACATTGGGGAATTAGCTCAGCTGGGAGAGCGCCTGGTTTGCAACCAGGAGGTCACCGGTTCGAGCCCGGTATTCTCCACTTTGCTTGACTCGCGAGCCTTCTTGGGCTCGCGAGCGCCGAATCAAAGATTCGGCGCACCGAAGAGTTCGATCGTCAGCGTGATAGGCCTGGAGTCTGAAGTCCGGAGCCTGAAGCCTGATGCGGTTCTTTGACAACTGAATATTCTGCAACGGTAGTTTTCCGACCACACACACGCAGTGTGTATTTACTGGAACTGACGCCGAGTAGACTGCAGGCTCCAGGCTGCAGACTTCAGGATCGCAAGAGCCTGAAGCCTGTGGTCTGAAGTCTGAAGCCATCAACGCGAACAGTTCGGGTTCTTATGGTCAAGCTACTAAGGGCACACGGTGAATGCCTTGGCGCCAGGAGGCGATGAAGGACGTGGTAAGCTGCGATAAGCTACGGTGAGCTGCAAACAAGCTTTGACCCGTAGATTTCCGAATGGGGCAACCCATCCCGGCTCATCCCGGGATTTCCGTGACTGAATCCATAGGTCACGGAGGCCAACGCAGGGAAGTGAACCATCTCAGTACCTGCAGGAAAAGAAAACAAGTCAGTGACTCCGCTAGTAGCGGCGAGCGAACGCGGACCAGCCCAAACCATCCAGCTTGCTGGATGGGGTTGTAGGGCCTGTTCGGCCGTAAGGCCGGCGAGTTACCAACCTGCCAACTAATCGAACGCTCTGGAACGGGCGGCCATAGCGGGTGACAGCCCCGTAGGTGAAAGTTGTGCGGGCTCGCTGGACAGGTTCCTGAGTATCGCGGGACACGTGAAATCCCGCGAGAATCCACGAGGACCATCTCGTAAGGCTAAGTACTCCCTGGCGACCGATAGTGAACCAGTACCGTGAGGGAAAGGTGAAAAGAACCCCTGTGAGGGGAGTGAAATAGTACCTGAAACCGTGTGCTTACAAGCAGTGGGAGGGCTATGCCCGGGCTTCGGCCTGGGAATGCCTGACCGCGTGCCTTTTGCATAATGAGCCGGCTAGTTATTCTCAGTGGCGAGGTTAAGCGTAAGCGAGCCGCAGCGAAAGCGAGTCCGAATGGGGCGTATAGTCGCTGGGAATAGACGCGAAGCGAGGTGATCTACCCTTGGCCAGGGTGAAGTAGAGGTAACACTCTATGGAGGCCCGAACCAGTGTTGGTTGAAAACAGCTTGGATGAGCTGAGGGTAGGGGTGAAAGGCTAATCAAACTTCGTGATTGCCCGTTCTCCTCGAAATGCTTTTAGGAGCAGCCTCGGGAGGTCGGCGTTGGTGGTAGAGAACTGGATGGACTAGGGGGCTTACCAGCTTACTGAATCCAACCAAACTGCGAATGCCAACGACACGTATCCCGGGAGTGAGACGGTGGGGGCTAAGCTTCATCGTCGAAAGGGAAACAGCCCAGACTACCGGCTAAGGTCCCTAAATCTGTGCTAAGTGGGAAAGGATCTGGAGACGCCCAGACAACCAGGAGGTTGGCTTAGAAGCAGCCATCCTTTAAAGAAAGCGTAATAGCTCACTGGTCAAGCGGCTCCGGGCCGACAATCCAACGGGGCTTAAGCACAGGTACCGAAGCCGTAGATTGGAATGGCGCCTGCGGGTGCCAACAGTGGTAGAGGAGCGTTCTCACAGCCGTGAAGCCAGATCGAAAGAACTGGTGGAGTGGTGAGAAGTGACCCTGCCGGCATAAGTAGCGAGAAGGGAAGTGAGAATCTTCCCCGCCGTAAGCCTAAGGATTCCTGCGGAAGGTTCGTCCGCGCAGGGTTAGTCGGGACCTAAGGTGAGGCCGAAAGGCGTAGCCGATGGACATCCGGTTAATATTCCGGAACTACCTGGAAGACGTTATCACGATGGGGGGACGCAGGAGGTTAGCCGGGCCTACGATTGGACGTGTAGGTTCAGGTGTGTAGGGGGATCCGCCAGGCAAATCCGGTGGGTCGCATGCCCTGAGGCACCATGGCGAGGCCGCAAGGCCGCAAAGCCGGTGACACCACGCTGCCGAGAAAAGCCTCTAAGGAGTATTCCAGGTACCCGTACCGCAAACCGACACAGGTAGGCGAGGAGAAAATCCTCAGGCGCAAGTGAGAACCCTCGTTTAGGAACTCGGCAAAATGACCCCGTAACTTCGGGAGAAGGGGTGCTCCATTACCGTCAGTGGCTTCGCGCCACGAAGCGGGACGGAGTTGCAATAAAGAGGCCCAAGCGACTGTTTACTAAAAACACAGGGCTCTGCGAAGTCGAACACGACGTATAGGGTCTGACGCCTGCCCGGTGCCGGAAGGTTAAAGGGAGAGGTTAGCCGCAAGGCGACGCTTCGAGCTGAAGCCCCGGTAAACGGCGGCCGTAACTATAACGGTCCTAAGGTAGCGAAATTCCTTGTCGGGTAAGTTCCGACCTGCACGAATGGCGTAACGATTTGGGCGCTGTCTCAACGAGGGACACTGCGAATTTGTGGTACCGGTGAAGACGCCGGTTGCCCGTCACAAGACGAAAAGACCCCGTGCACCTTTACTACACCCTAGTAGTGAATGCTGACGCGTTATGCGCAGGATAGGTGGGAGACTTTGAACCCAGGCTCTCGGGCTTGGGGGAGTCAACGGTGAGATACCACCCTTAGCGCTTCGGCGTTCTAACCGCGACCTGTTATCCAGGTCCGGGACACTGCTAGGCGGGTAGTTTGACTGGGGCGGTCGCCTCCTAAATTGTAACGGAGGCGCACGAAGGTTCGCTCAGGCTGTTTGGAAATCAGCCTTAGAGTGCAAAGGCATAAGCGAGCTTGACTGCGAGACTTACAAGTCGAGCAGGTGGGAAACCAGGTCTTAGTGATCCGGTGGTTCCGCATGGAAGGGCCATCGCTCAACGGATAAAAGGTACGCCGGGGATAACAGGCTGATCTGAGCCAAGAGTCCACATCGACGCTCAGGTTTGGCACCTCGATGTCGGCTCATCGCATCCTGGGGGTGTAGCAGCTCCCAAGGGTCCGGCTGTTCGCCGGTTAAAGCGGTACGTGAGCTGGGTTTAGAACGTCGCGAGACAGTTCGGTCTCTATCTGTGATGGGCGCAGGAGATTTGAGTGGGGTTGACCTTAGGTACGAGAGGACCGGGTTGAACGCACCTCTAGTGTACGAGTTGTCGCGCCAGCGGCACCGCTCGGTAGCTAAGTGCGGACGGGAGAAACGCTGAAAGCATCTAAGCGTGAAACCCTCCACGAGATGAGATCTCCCTAGGCCGCAAGGCCTCTAAAGGCTCCTGGTAGACGACCAGGTGATAGGCCAGGTGTGTAAGGCTAGTGATAGCTTGAGCTAACTGGTACTAATCAGCCGTGAGGCTTGACCATAATTCCCAATACATACTGTAGGTGTGTGGTCGGATAACTATCGTTGCAGAATATTCAGGCGGACTCCAGGCTACGGACTCCGGGCTTCGGGAAGAGCGCTTCCTGTAGTCTGCAGCCCGTAGCCCGGAGCCGTGCCAAGTTTCCCGGTGGTCACAGGGGCAGGGTCACACCCGTTCCCATTCCGAACACGGAAGTTAAGCCTGCCACCGCCGATGGTACTGCATCCGCAGGGGTGTGGGAGAGTAGGTCACTGCCGGGAGTATTCGTGAAAGGAAACCCGCGCCGTCGCCGACGACGCGGGTTTTCCTGTCTTTGGACCCCTTCTCATGGATGCACGTCGAGGCGATCCACCGCACGGCAGACCGCCGGCTCCGCGTCGGCGTGCTGACGTTCCACAACACCACGAACTACGGCGCCACGTTGCAGACCCTCGGGCTGCTAGCGGGCCCTCGCGCGCCGCGGTTTCGGTGCCGAGATCATCGACTATCGGCCCTCGGCCGCCGCCGCATACTACCGAACGAAACTCAATGAGCGGGACGCGGGCGCGAAGATCTTGAAGGCGCTTCGATTCCGCACCTTCATGCGGCGTCATCTGACGTTGTCGTCTCGGTCGTGCTCGAATGCGGCGGACCTGCCCGGCGTCGCCGATGGCCGCTACGACGCCGTGATCGTCGGCAGCGATCAGGTGTGGAACGTCAACGACAAGATTCGGCCGTTCGACTCGAGCTTCTATCTCCGCTTCATCCGCGAGGACGGCATCAGGCGCATCAGTTACGCTGCCAGCTTCGGCGACGCCTTTCCGCTCGAGCCGGTCCGTGAGCGCATCTCCGAGGGATTGATGCACCTCGACCAGATTTCCGTGCGCGACGAACACAGCCGCGATCTGGTCCGAGCAGATTAGCGGCCGCGATGCGAGCCTCGTTGCGGATCCCACCTTGCTCGTCGAGCTTTCGCGATCTCGAGGAACCGCCGCGGCTGAACGGCCCGTTCGCCGTGTACTATGGAACCGATGCTCAAGGACTCGGTGGCGCGAAATCCGCGCAATGGTGCCGGGAACAAAAGCTGCCGATGTACTTCACTTGGGTATCGCGGTCCCGCGGGATCGTACACGCGAATCGCTATCGGGCCGGGCCAGTGGATGGGTTTCTTGCGGTCGGCGGCGATGATCGCCACCAGCACCTTTCATGGCGCCGTCTTCGCCGCAAAGATGGGCCGTCCATTCGTGGTGATCGCCCGCGAATGGAATGCGTTAAAGATCAGGGACTTCGCGCGCCGCGTCGGGCTCGTCCATCGAGTGTTCGAGGCCGGCCACTGCCCGAACACGCTGCCCGCGGAGCTGTGGCGGAATGACGACGTGGTGGGAGCCCACGAGAAACTGGAGCACCTTCGCGCAGACTCCGACAGATTTCTCGACGAAGCGCTGGCGTTGATCCGCAGGCAGCGCAACAGCCCGATAGCCGGCATATGGCGAATGCCCCTTCCGGTCGAGCAGCCGGCGGTCACCGAGCTCGTTCCGCGCGCAATCACCTCGAACGCGCTCTCAACTTTCCGGACCAAGCACGAGTTCAGCCATTTCGCGAGCTTCCGCACGACGGACGAGTTCCTCGCCTATCGCCATTGGGCCAAGGCCCGCAGCCTGCCACTTTTCGTGCTTGGCAAGGGATCCAACGTCCTGTTCTGCCGCCGTCGGATCGAAGCGGTCGTGCTCTTGAACAAGCTGCCCCGCCAGGTATCGCCGCTCGGAGACGATCGCTTCTACATTTCGTCGAGTGCCAGTATCGGCGAAGTCTTGCGGGTATGCCGGCAGCAATCTCGCGACAGCTTCTACTATCTTGCGTCGGTCCCCGCCTCGATTGGGGGCGCCCTCGCGATGAACGCCGGCCGGGGCCAGCAGTTCAATCAAACGATTTACGATTTTGTGGAGTCCGTCACCATTCTCTCGGACGACGGTCCAGTGACGCTCCCCCGCGCCGACGTTGCGATCGCGTATCGGTGGACGCAGTTTCTCGATCGCCCCGACGTTCTGCTGCTCGGCGCGACGTTCCGCTTTCCGCCGGCGGAACTGGCCGGCGATCCCGTCGCCGAACGCATCCGCTACTGCAAGGACGTGCAGGATCCCGTCGCCCCGAATTGCGGCTCCGCGTTCAGCCATTGCGACATGCGCATCATGGGCCGACTCCGCGGCCTCCGGCTCCTCGGCGCGTCGTATTCGGCGAAGACGAACAACTGGATCCTCAACCGTTCGGACAGCTCACGAGGCATCGTCGCGTTGTTGACGCTGGCGCGCCTGTGTCACTGGCTGTCGCGCCGGACGTGCAGGATCGAGTACATACGCATTCGCTAGCGTCCTCGGTGTGATCCACACGCGGCGGTTGTTACGCCAGACGACCGCTTCCTGGTGAGCACGCTTCTATCGCCTTTGGCCACGATGCCGCACCATGCCTGAATTGCCAGACATTGCGCTCTACCTGCACGCCCTGGCCGCGCGTGTCAGCGGTCACAGGTTCGAGCGCCTACGGCTGGTGAGCCCGTTCCTCTTACGTTCGGTCGAGCCACCGGTTTCATCGATAGAAGGGCGCACGCTCGTGACGCTTGAACGCCTGGGCAAGCGCATCGTGTTGGGCTTCGACGACGACTACTTTCTCGTCCTTCATCTCATGATCAGCGGTCGCCTTCGATGGAAGCCAGTGGGTTCGAAGATTCCAGGTCGCGTCGGCCTCGCTTCGATGGACTTCGACAACGGCGCCCTCATCATCACCGAGGCGGCCACGCGCAAACGCGCCTCCCTCTACGCCGTTCGCGGACGCGCGGCGCTCGCCGCTCACGATCCTGGAGGCCTCGAGGTGCTCGAGTCGTCGCTCGAGGCGTTCACCGAACGTCTGCGATCGCAGAGGCGCACTCTGAAGCGTGCGCTCACCGATCCACGCATTTTCAGCGGTATCGGTAATGCGTATTCCGACGAAATCCTCCACGCGGCGCGCCTGTCGCCGCTGCAATTAACGACAAACCTCGACGAGGACGAGATCCTGACCTTGTATCGGGCGGTGCGAACAACGCTGACCGAATGGACCGAGAGGTTGCAGCTGGAAGGCTCCGGGATCTTTCCTGAGCATGTCACCGCCTTTCGCCCCGACATGGCCGTGCACGGCCGATTCGGTCAGCCGTGTCCACGTTGCGGTGCACCGGTGCAGCGGATTGCCTACGCCGGCAACGAATGCAACTACTGCGCGGCCTGCCAGACTGGAGGCAAGCTCCTGGCTGACCGCTCGCTTTCGCGGCTGCTGCGTGAGGACTGGCCCAGAACACTCGAAGAGCTGGAACAGTTGAAGGCAACGGGAGAGTAGGGAACACTGAGATGATGAGCGTTCTTGCCGAACACGCGTTGTACCGGCTCGCCAGATTGCTGTATCGGACCGACGTCGTGCACGATTCGAAAATGAAGGAGGCGCAGCAGAGCCTGAACGCGCACAACACCTATCGATCTCAGCAGGTCACTCGAGTGCTCGAGGCCGCCAAACGGTTTCGACTTCCGCTTGAAGGAGACATGCTGGACCTCGGCTGCAACGATGGGGCATTGACCGTCCAATACGATGCGCCACGCACGCTGACCGGTATCGACATCGATGCGCAGGCGATCGAGCGGGCAAAGGCAAGGAACTCGAGGGTCACGTTCCTGGTAGGAACGCCCGGCTCCCTGCCGCTGCCCGACGCGTCGATGGACGGTATCGTCTCGTATGACGTCTTCGAGCACGTCGCCAGACCCGGCGACCTGCTCGCCGAATGCCGACGGGTGCTTCGGCCAGGCGGGTGGATGCTGATTGGCACGTGGGGCTGGGGTCACCCGTTCGCGCCGCACTTGTGGGCGACGATGCCGGTGCCGTGGGCGCATATGCTGGTGTCGGAACCCACACTCTTCCGCGCCTGTCGACGCGTGTACCACGCGACGTGGTACCGGCCGACGTTTCACGATCTCGACGCCAACGGCAATCGTTATCGGGATCGCTACACGCAAACGCGCATCGACCCAGGCTATCTTAACAAGTTCAAGATTCGAGACTTCGAGGAGGCGTTTCGCGACAGCGGTTTCGCGTCGGAACTATCCCTCGAGCCATTTGGCTCGGCGCGGTGGCTGGCTCCGCTGCTGAAGACGCCATTGCGTGAATACGTTCACTCGTATCTTTGGGCTGTGCTCCGCCCGGAGGGAGTGACCGGAACGAGAGCTCCGTCGTAACCGCCGCATCAGCGGAACGCGTTGTACTTCACAATGCACCACAGGGCTCGCACTCCATCCTTCCAGCCGATCTTCTTGCCCTCCTCATAGGTTCTGCCAGCGTAGGAGATGCCGACTTCGAACACGCGCACTTTCAGCTTGGCCATCTTCGCAGTAATTTCCGGCTCGAATCCAAACCGGTTTTCCTCGATGACGATCTGTTGCAGAACCTCCCGCCTGAAGGCCTTGTAGCACGTCTCCATGTCGGTGAGATTCAGATTGGTGAACGCGTTCGAGCAGACTGTCAGGACGTGATTGCCGACCGAGTGCCAGAAGTACAACACGCGATGCGTCTCGCCGCCCGCGAATCGCGAGCCATAGACGACGTCGGCGAGGCCGTCGACGATCGGCTTGACCAGCTTCGGGTATTCCTGCGGATCGTATTCGAGGTCGGCGTCCTGGACGATGACTATGTCGCCAGTCGCTTTGGCGAACCCAGTGCGCAGCGCGGCGCCCTTCCCTTGATTGACGGCATGGAAGAACGTCCTGACGTTCGGACCGAGCGAGGTCTGCTTGAGGAGGTCCGCGGTTCCATCCGTCGAGCAGTCGTCAACCACGATGATCTCTTTTGTCACGGGTGAGCGCTGGACGCGTTCAATCAGGCTCAGGAGCGTATTGACTTCGTTGTAGACGGGAATGACGACGCTCAGTGTCATAAGCTCGGGGCCGCGATCCGCGCTTCATTCTATACGGCCGCTCCAAGCGTTCCCTTGAGTCGTTCGTCCCTCCACGCCACACTTGTGGGCGTGCCCGACGCCTCCCCGGCTCCGGTCCGCGATCTCAAAGCCCGCCTGATTCTCAGCCCGCTGTTCGGGGTTGCGATTCCCTCGCTCAGCGGACTGGTGGATTCCATGCGGCACTCGACGATCGGGCTGGCGGCGAGCTACGCCTACTTTGCCGGCTGCGCCTTCCTGATCTGGAGCGGCAATCGTGCACTGTACCTGCGGTTGCCTCATCGCGACGACTGGCTGGAGCGTCCCTGGCGACGAATCACGATCCTGCTGGTCGCGATTGGCTTGTTCACGATCCCGGTCTCGTGGCTGATGCTGGTCGGCTGGCAGCGCATCACCGGCGATCCAGGCCAGCGCCCGTTCGCGGTGCTCACTGCCATCCTCGCGATCGTGAGTGTCGTCGTGATCATCACCCACGCCTACGAGACGGTGTTCCTGCTGCGCGACTGGGAGTCCGCGCGGCTCAAGGCCGCCAGGCTCGATCACGCCCGCCTGCAGGCGAAGCTGGATGCACTGACGCGTGAGGTCGATCCGCACTTTCTCTTCAACAGCCTGCACGCGCTTGCGCACCTGGTCGAACGGAAAGATCCACGCGCCGTGACGTACATCGAGGCGCTCGGGAATGCCTATCGATACGTATTGAGCGCCGGGCAACGGCGACTGGTGACGTTGAGTGACGAGCTCGAGGCACTCGAACGCCATCGTCTTCTCACCAGTCTTCGTTACGGCGATGCCGTTCGCATCGTCAGCAATATCACACCAGAACAGGCGTCGATGTGGGCGTTGCCCCCCGCCAGCCTGGGCGAACTCGTGACCAACGCGTTCAAGCACAACGCCGTCAGCCATGAGCATGTACTTGCGCTGCGCATGACTCTCGAGGAGGACTGCCTTGTCGTCGAGAACGAAATGCGGGCGCTGCCAGGGCGGCGGATATCCGCCGGCGTCGGCTTGATGAATATGGCGGAGCGCTATCGCCTGACGACCGGTCGCCCGGTTTCCTGGGAGGCGGCGGAGGGGATGTTTCGAGTGCGGATACCGCTTAGCCGAGGCACGTGAAGTAATTCAACCTCGACCTGATCGACCTTCCGTTCTTCGAACTCGAGTGCGCCCGTTCAACCGAGAACTGGCGCATTCACCTCGCTTCGCTCACCTGATGCCGGGGCATGGGCCGGCTCGACGGGCGCATTGTCTAATAGTTGCTGTGCGAGCCACTCGTGAGCCGTGGCATCGGTCCGCGTCAGTACGCGATCGAGCGGCGTTACGGCCCACTCGTCGGACTCCCGTTCCTGCATGGTCGGCCACGAGCCGTCGGCACGCTGCGGTGCATAGCGGCACCAGAAGCTGAGGTGCCATTTCAGGAACTCGAGAACGGTCGCCCGTCCGCGCTCATCGTCGCGCCAGTGCTCGAGCGCGAGGGCGGCATAGCGACGATAGATCGTCAGACGATCCGCGGCGGCGACGTCCCTATAGCCTTCGGTGACCTCGCGGAATATCCAGGGCTTGATCAAGGCGCCACGCGAGATCATCACTCCGGCGCAACCCGACCTCACACGTGCGTCGTCGATTTCATGCGGAAACAGCAGATCGCCGTTGCCGACGACCGGCACCGGCACGGCAGCCGCGACTTCGCCGATGGCGTCCCAGTCCGCGGCACGGCGGTAGCGTGCGTCGCGTGTGCGCCCATGGACGAACACTGCCTGCGCACCGCCGTCGACAGCTGCGCGCGCCAGGTCGACGTGATTGCGCATGCTGTCGTTCCAGCCCAGTCGAATCTTGACGGTAATCGGCGATTGCGTCGTCGCCTTCGCCATGCTCTCGACGATGCGGCGGACGCGGGAGGGTTGACGGGCCAGTGCCGCGCCCATGCCCTTCCGCGTGAAGTGATCGATCGGGCACCCGAGATTGACGTCGACGAAATCGGCGCCGCGAGCTTCTGCGAGCGCTGCGGCCCACGCCATCTCGTCGGGGTTGGTGCCGGCGAGCTGCACGCCGAAGCACGGTTCTCCCGGGAAACGTCGGATGAGCGCGAACTCCGACTTTCGCTTCTGCTTGAGACGGCGTGCCACGGCCATCTCACTGACGAGCACGCGAGCGCCGAGTTCGACGGCAAGCCGCCTGTAAGGGAGATTGGATCCCTTGGTCATCGGCCCCATGACCACTGCGCCGGTCAGCACTTCGCGCAAGTTCATCGTCGTTGGGGTATCAGTCGGGGAGCGCGAATGCCACGTACGAGTCGCCAGACTTCGTTCCCATCTTCCCACCACCGGCGGCGATGACGACGTATTGCTTGCCGCCGACAGAGTAGGTGCTTGGCGTGGCATAGCCGCCGGCCGGCAAGCTCGTCTCCCACAGTACCTGCCCGGTCTTCTTGTCGAACGCCCGGAATTTCTCGTCTTTCGTCGCGCCGATGAACACGAGGCCACCGGCGGTGACGATGGGGCCGCCGTAATTCTCGGTCCCCGTCTTTGGACGTCCGCGCTTCACCAGCTCGGGCAGCTCGCCAAGCGGCACCTTCCACACAATTTCGCCCTTGTTGAGGTCGATGGCATTCAGAGTGCCCCACGGTGGTTTCACCGCAGGGTAACCGTCCGGATCGAAGAACCGGTTGTAGCCCGTCGTCGTGTAGGGAATGTCTGGCGGCGCCTCGTCCGGGTCGTTTCGGGATGTGGTCGAAGGCTTGTCGCCGAACAGAAACGCGACAAGAGCGTTGCGCTCGTAGCTCGAGAGCGCCGGAAAGGCCGGCATCAGGCCGCGACCCGACTCGATCGTCTTGTCCACCGCTTCACGCGTCAACCGCTTACTGACTGTAGAGATGTCCGCGACGTTGCGCGTGCGGTCGCCTTTGAGCTCGGCGCCGTGGCAGACCATGCAGTTGGTCTGGTAAACGCGCTTACCGACTGCGGCGGCCGACGTCTGCTTCGCGCTGTCGATCTCCACCATCGTCAGGATCCACGGCATCTCGTTGCCGTTCACGTAGAGCCATCCCGATGACGCATCGAAGGCGGCGCCGCCCCACTCCGCTCCGCCATCGAACCCTGGATAGATCACGGTGCCCTGCGTGCTCGGCGGAATGAACTGACCGCCGTGCCGCGTCATCCGTAAGCGCTCGAGGACCGCGGCATGCGACTCCGGTGAAATATCGGTGACATCGTCCTCGGTGAAGGATTGCCGCGCGAATGGCGGCGGCTTCACTGGCAGGGATTGCGTCGGCCAGACCTTCTCGCCCCGCAGGTCGGACTGAGGGACGGGACGCTCTTCAATTGGGAACAGCGGCTGGCCGGTTTCACGATTGAACAAATAGACGAAGCCCGACTTGGTCGTCTGGGCGACGGCGTCGATTCGCTTGCCGTCATGCGTAACCGTCGTCAACACCGGCGCCGCGGGCAGGTCGCGGTCCCAGACGTCGTGCTTGACGAACTGATAATGCCACCGTCGTTTGCCGGTCGCCGCGTCGAGGACGAGCAGGCAGTTGGCGAACAGGTTCGCGCCGTGGCGATTGCCACCCCAGAAGTCGAACGCGGCGCTGCCGGTGGGAAGGAACACCAGTCCCCGTTCCTGATCGACGGTGATCCCGCTCCACGCGTTGGCGCCGCCGACGCGTTGCCAGGCATCCGGCGGCCAGGTGTCGTAGCCGAACTCACCGGGCCACGGGATGGTATGAAAGACCCAGCGCAGTTTCCCTGTGCGCACGTCGAAGGCGCGAATGTGCCCGGGTGACGAGACGCCGGGGCCCTCCGATACGCGCGAGCCGATGATCAGCAGATCCTTGTAAATCGCGCCTGGTGTGTTCGAGAGCACGTAGAGCGCCTGTCCGCTCCTGGCAAGGCCCTCGTGCAGGCTGACGCTTCCCTGCTGGCCGAAACTGGGAATCAGGTTGCCCGTCTTCGCGTCAATCGCGTACACGTGCTCGCCCGCGGCGAAGAAGATGCGCTGGTCATCACCGTTCTCCCAGAAGACAAGGCCGCGATTCACGCCCAGCGAGCTCGCCGCGCCGCTGCCCTTGAACGGGTCGAACACCCAGCGCTGTTTCCCCGTCCCGGCGTCGAGCGCAAAGGCCTTCAGCTGCGGCGAGGTCGCATACAACACGCCGTGAACGACGATCGGGTTGCATTGGATCTCCGATCGCTCGGCACGCGCATCGCCGGTGCGATATGTCCACGCCACGCGCAGCTGCTGCACATTCGACGGCGTAATCTGATCGAGGCTCGAGTATTGCGTGTGTCCGGGATCGCCGCCGTGCGCCGGCCAGTCGCGGTCGGGACGTGCACAGGCTATCGACACAAGCGGCAGGCACACTAACACCACGAACGCGCAGCGCATCGGCCTTCGCATAAGCGCAGTAAGTCTAGCAGGGCCGAGATCCCGTTCGACTGCTCACGGACGCGGCCTCTTCGCCTCGCCGTCCACAGTAGACTAGCGGGGCGTGCGTCTGACACTCCGACCGCGGATTTTGCTGGCCTCGAGTGTGCTCGTGGCCGGCTTGACGGTCGCGACGCTGGCATTCGTCAACATTCAGGCCAGCCGCTTCGCCGATCGCGGGCTCAGCTCGCAGCTCGAACACGGGCGGGATCTGGTCCGGACGGCGCAGGCGACGCGGTTCGAGAATCTTCAGCTCGCCGGGCGGGCGATCACGTCGTTTCCCGATCTGAAAGCGCTCGTCACCGATACGGACGCCGGCACGGTCCGCGATTGGCTGCTCGATTATCGTCAGCGGTTCGTCACCGTCGATCTTTTGATGGTGCTGAATCCGTCAGGTGCGGTGGTCGCGCGGACGGACGCGATCGATCCCGGTCAGATCCCGGATGTGGACGCACGCTGGCTGCAGCCGGCACTGTCGTCGCGCGGGGCGGCCGTGGGAGTGCTCGCGCCCGGCGAGACCGTCTATCACGCCGCCGTGTTGCCGATCGAGGCCGGAGGCACGGTCTTCGGGTTCCTCGTCACCGGATCGCGCATCGACGACCAGTGGGCGCGACAGCTCCGCGAGGAAGGCCGGGTCGAGCTGGTTCTTTTGGGCCGCACCAAGGTTCTCGGCAGTACGCTGCGGTCCGACACGTTGCCCTGGCGCACGCGCGCACAGTTCGAGGCTGCGGCCGCAAATGATGATTCGCGCGAGCTCGTCGTCAGTGGCGAGCACTATCGTGGGTTGACGCTCGCTCCGACTGATGCCGACGCTCCGCTGGTGGTCACGATGTTGTCGCGCGACCAGGCGATGGCGCCGTATCGCCGGATCCAGAGCGGCTTGTTAATCATTGGTGCAATCGCCGTCGGTATCGGCGTACTCGGCAGCGCGCTGATGGCGCGCTCGATTACCGATCCGATTGGCCGGCTGCGCGAGGGCACTCGCCAGGTCGCCGCCGGGAACTACGAGTTCCTCATCGACGTGAATCGTCGCGACGAGCTCGGCGAACTTGCTGCGTCATTCAACCAGATGACCGAAGGGCTGCGTGAGCGAGCCGAGATGACCAAGTTCGTCTCTCAGTCCACGGTCGACATGATCCACTCACACGCCAGGACGACTTCGGCCGGCGAGCGGCGTGACGTAACAGTGTTCTTCTCCGACATCCGCGATTTCACGGAGCGGGCCGAGCGTCTCCGTCCCGAGGAGGCCGTCGCGCTCCTCAACCGGTGTCTGAGTGTGCAGGCAGACCTGATCAAGAAGTTTCACGGCGACGTGGACAAGTTCGTCGGGGATGCGGTCTTCGCAATCTTCTCCGGCGAGGACATGACGCTGAACGCGATTCGCTGCGCCGTCGAGATCCACCGAGCAATGGAACACGTGGAGGTTGGCGCGAACGGCGCGCCGTTGACCCTCGGCATCGGCGTCGTCTCGGGCGAAGTGGTGCTCGGGAGCGTTGGCAGCGCGGAGCGGCTCGACTACACGGCCCTGGGATCGAACGTCAATCTCTGCTGGCGTTTGTGCAGTCAGGCCGAGGCGCGCGAGATTCTGATGAACGAGGGCACATACCGCCGCGTTGCCGACCTCATTGCCGCCGATCCTGTGGAGCCCTTGAGCGCCAAGGGCTTTGCCGCGCCGGTGGCTGCGTACCGGATGCGCGTGCAGGCGCGAGCGTAGCTTCTCCTTTCTCGAGTTCTCCTGTCCTCGAGTTCTACTGGCGATAGGCTTCCCTCGGATACTCCTTCCCGAACTTGTTCTTGTGTGGTTCGTCGCGGAACGGTCGTTCGTCGAGCGCCAGGCCATCCACGCGGAGTCCGGAGGCGGGCACCGAAATCTCCCTGACGGTCGGGGCCGCTCGGCCCGATATCGCCGTCAGTCGATAGGTGCCCGGCGGCAGTTCGAGCGAAAAGCTGCCGTCCTTGCCAGTGACGGTCACGAACGACGTCGGGACGACGACTACGACTGCCGTCATCTGCGGATGGATGTTGCAGAACACCCGGTAGGTGGCGGGCGCGCTGAAGACCCGCGTTCTCGAAGCGCCCGCGCGGTACAAACCGAGGTCGAATGGCGCCGGCGGTGACAGCGAGAACACGTTGTGGAAGATCGAATCGGCATTTGGAAAGTCGATCGTCGATCCGACCGGTACGCCAAGCACGTCCGGTGAGAAGGACTTGTCCTTCTGCGTGAGCGACGCCTTTACGCCCTTCGGCGTCGCCGGGCGGTCCAGCGGCTCGGCAAAGACGACGGCTTGCGTCGCGGTGGTACCCGCGCGTACGGTCGTTTGCACGACACCGGATACCGGTCCTGCAGCAGCGGACGTCGCCCAGAGAAACAGCGACAGTGCGCCGCAGAGCCTGCGCTTCTCGAATTCTGTACTTCTCGAATTCTCGCTCTCCATCTCAGAAGCTGTAGACGAGCGCCCAATCGACATGATGATTCGTTCTCTCGTTCGCGTGGGATGGCTCGGTTGTCAAATACCGATATTCAAGCGAAGTAGACACTTCCGGTGTGATTTTGACGATCACGTTGCCGAAGGCGCTACGATTCTCGCCGATCAGCGCTCGCGATCGCTCATCGTCAGGCACTCTGTCCAGTCCGACCCCGGCGTTGAACGACACCATCGACGATGCGTTGAATCGCATCTCGGCGAAGCCGCCGCTGGACTCGACGTTCTGTCCGGCTGCGCCGCCGAACGCGGCGAGACGGCGTCCGGTGAACAACTCGCCGCCGGCTCCGAACCGGCCGCCCTGCACGTTCCAGTCGAAGACCGCGGCCCAACTGTCGTCAGTGTCTCCAGGTTCGCGTTGTCGGCCGAAGTGCCCGGAGATCCCGAGATCGAGGGCTCGAGCGTCGGCAGGGCCTTTGGTGAACCCCAGACGTCCCTCGAAAGCCGGCGTGCGGGATCGCTCACCGGTTCCGGCCGGAGGTGAGAACACGAACTCCGCGGCCGCATCGCCGGCGATTGGCGCCACGAGTCCGCCACGAACGTCTAAGCCGTTGCCGAAGCGGCGTTCGATGCGGACCTGAGGCGCTCGCAGATACAGGTTTCCCGACCGATAGAGTGCGGGAAAGGCTTGTGCGGCAATTGACGTCGGATCGCGCGGCGCGACGATGGCGTGGTCCTGGCCGACTTCGATAGCAGTCCTCTCGGTCTCAAAACGCGTGAACGCGTACAGCAGCCGCGGCAGTCCGATCGTGGGCCCGGTCTGGAATGCCGATGTGCCGCCGAGGAAGTCGAAGGCAACCTGACCGCTGGTGCGCCAATTGCCAATCGCCGGGCCGTCTGCACTCAGCCCGATGCGTGATTGTCGAAGCGTGGAGCTGAACGATCCGGTCGTCGCCCCAGGAACGTTGACGACGTTCGGGTTCTCGAGCCAGTTGGCTTCGCCGCTGTTGAAGAAGGTGTTGGCGACGATTGAGCCTGTCAGCTTCACCGGCAGGCGCGACGCCGACTCCACCTTCACCTGCGCCTGTTCCGCCACTTGCTCCTGGAGCATGGAGACAATCGGGTCCTGGCTCGCGGGAGGCGTTTGAGCCTGCGATGCCGGTGCCGGTGGCTCCACGGCGGCTGGCGTGCCAGTCACCCCCTGCACCAGTGCCCGCAACGACTGCACCTCTGCACGCAGCGTATCGATCTGCGCCTTGAGATCGGCGATTTCCTCGGCTGTGGCCGGCCGGTTGTTGGCCTGTGCGTCATTCGCCACCGCGAGTGCGGCCATGATCACGAGTACAGCGGTCGTGCCTCTGGCCGAGGCGAGAATGTTTGTCGTTCGCATTCGCGCATTCTAATGGCCGGGCGTGTGCTGGGTGCCCCATTCAGCGCGTGTTAGCCTGATGCCCGGCTCGACTATGACCCACGATCTGTCTGATTACCTGCAGACCGCTGTGGCCCTTGCCGAAGAGGCAGGGCAGCTTGCACTCTCGCATTACCAGCGCGGCGTCGCCGTGGAGCGAAAAGCGGATCGATCGCCGGTGACCGTGGCCGATCGGTCTGCGGAGCAGCTGATTCGGAAACGGCTGGCCGCCAAGTACGCAGGCCACGCAGTGCTTGGTGAAGAATTCGGCGCCGACGATTCGACGGCGTCGCACCGGTGGATCGTCGACCCGATCGACGGCACGCGGAGCTTCGTCCATGGCGTGCCACTTTTCGGCGTCCTGCTGGCGCTGGAGATTGACAGCGTCATTGCCGTCGGCGTCTGTCATCTGCCGGCGCTCGGTGAGACGCTCGCCGCGGCGCGAGGACTCGGTTGTACGTGGAACGGACGGCCGTCGCGCGTCTCGCGCACGGTCAGGCTCGAGGACGCGACGATCCTCTATTCGGATTCACGATCGATGCGGCGCAGGCTGGGCGCAGGCTGGGCGGATCTTCAGGATCGCGTGCACGAGGTCCGTGGCTGGGGAGACTGCTATGGCCACTGCCTGGTCGCCACCGGAAGAGCCGACGTGATGCTCGACGCGGTCATGAACCCCTGGGATTGCGCCGCGCTTCTCCCGATCCTCGACGAAAGCGGTGGCAGGTTCACAGATTGGCGCGGCCAGTCACGCATCGACGGCGGCGATGCCGTCAGCACCAACGGTGCGCTTCACGACGCCGTGCTGGATCTTCTACGATAGATCCGTGCACGTTTCGCTCTCGAGCCGTGTTGCGGCCTGTGTGACGGGGTTGGTCCTCGCCGCGGCGCCTCATGTGCTCCTGGCACAGGCAGGCAGCGCCGTGACCGCTGCCCGCCCGTCGTCGACAGTATCGACGCCACTGGAGGAGTTCGACGCCGCCCTCCAGATCCTGCGCGCGAACTACGTGGCCGAGCGCACCGCACACATCGACTGGGACGCGCTGCGCGCCGAGCTTCGCCCGCGCGCACAAGCCGCGACGTCGAGCGACGAAGTCCGTGCGCTCATTCGCGAGATGCTCGATCGCGTCGGCCAGTCGCATTTCGCGCTGCTCGCCGCCGCGGCGGCCCCGGATTTCAGCGATTCGTCGCTGCCCGAGGCCGACGCGGGCTCCCTGGGCTTCGACGTCGTGCCTGTAGACGATCACCTCGTGGTGTCGCGAATCGAACCGGACGGTCCGGCGGCGCACGCAGGCATCCAGACCGGATGGATCCTGTCGCGAGTGGGGCCACGGGACGTCGGCGCGCTGCTGGCGGCGGTCCGCGAAGACACGACGTCGCGCGCATCGTTCGGTGTCTGGACACTGGGGGCCGGCCTCGTCCGGGGTCGCGTCGGGATCGCCGAGGAGGTCGAGTTCCGCGATGCGTCGAACGCAGCGGCCGTGCGTTCGATTGTCCGGCAGCCGGAGCGCGGCGTGGTCGTGAAGTTCGGGCACTTGCCGCCCCTGTTCGCGCGAGTGAACGCGAGAGCCGTAGAAGATGCGGGAAGAACCATAGGCGTCATCGGCTTCAACGTATGGATGACGCCGATCGCGCACGACCTCGATGCCGCCATCGATCGGTTCCGGAACGCGGCGGGCATCGTCATCGACCTTCGCGGCAATCCTGGTGGCGTGCTGACGATGATCATGGGGCTCGCCGGCCACTTCATGGACGCACCGGTGACGCTTGGTGTGATCAAGACGCGTGACTCCGAGCTGAACCTCGTCTCGAATCCGCGGCGCGTGACCGCCGATGGCAAGTCGGCGGTGATGCCGTTCAGCGGGCGGCTGGCAGTACTCGTGGACGGCGGATCCTACAGCGCTTCCGAAATCTTTTCCGCGGGTATGCAATCAGTGAAACGTGCGCGCGTGTTCGGGACACGCACCGCGGGCGGTGCGTTGCCGGCAGTCCTCGAGCGGCTACCTGGCGGTGATGTCCTGCAGTACGCCATCGGCGATTTCACCACGGCGGCGGGCGACCGTGTCGAGGGCCGCGGCGTCATTCCCGACGAGACGGTCACACCGACGCGAGCGGACTTGCTGGCGGGGCGCGACCCCGTTCTCGAGGCGGCGCTTCGCTGGATCAAGGAAGGATAGGTCGAATGAGACTGTTCGCGCCTCGGCATCGATCTCCACTGAGTCTTCTTGTCTTTTTGTCCGTCGCCCTGAGTGGTGCGGTAATGCGCGCGCAGGGCGCCGCGGCGGCGGCGCCGGCGGCAACCGCCGCGGCAATGCCGGACGCGGCGTCCGTGCTGAAGCGCTTCCGTACTGCGATCGGCGGCGAAACCGCGATTCGTAAGCACACAGCGCGTACCGTGACCGGGCGCTTCGAGCTGCCTGCGCAAGGAATGAAGGGCGACTTGAAAATCGTCGCCGCCGCACCGGATCGAATGAGGCTCACTATAACGTTGCCCGGCATGGGCAGCCTGGAACGCGGCTACGATGGCAGTATCGGCTACTCGCTGGATCCGGCGGTCGGTCCGCGCATCCTGAACGGGCCTGAGCTCGAGGAGCTGAAGTACTCGTCCGATTTCTATGACGATCTCCGCGATCCCTCGAAGTACGCGTCGGCCGTCGTCGTCTCGAAGGGCGACTTCGAGGGCGAGGACTGCTACGAGGTGAAGCTCGTTCGCAAGTCGGGATTCACCTACCACGAATTCTTCAGTGTCAAGACGGGCCTGCTGACCGGCGTGAAAATGAACGTCACCTCCCAGATGGGGACCGTGCCGGTCACCACCGTGCACAGCGAATACAAGGCCTTTGGTGGCGTGATGACGCCTACGGTCACGCGGCAGAAGATGATGGGTCTGGAGTCGATTACGACGATCGACTCGATGACCTTCGACACGCTCGACGCGAACGCGTTCTCGCTGCCAGACGCGATCGCTGCGCTCGCCGCACAGGCAAAATAGATCGCGTTCCGATGACATCGCAGCTACCAAATGAGGATGACGCGCTGCGTCAGATGCTGGGGCCGATCATGCCGCCGTCGCACGCACGACGGCTGGGACATGCGGAGCGAATCGAGCTCGATACCGAACGGGCGATTCGAGCGCGCAACAAAATCAGCTATCGGCTGAACCACTGGCCGATCTGGATCTGGACCTTCTTCATCGCTCCTGGACCGCTCACCTTCGACCTGTTTGCGCACGGCTTCGACTGGCGCATGGCCGTGTGGCTGGCGGTGGTGCTCGTTGTCACTGGGATCGCGGGCGTGCTCGGGAAGCTGCCAGGTGTCGAGCCCTCGCCGTATATCATTCGCTTCACCGAGGACCGGCCGAACCCGCTGTATCGGCGGGTCTGCTACACGTTTGGGTGGAGCGCCGTGGTGACCTTCGCTCTTCTCAACGCCGCCGGCCTGGCATGGGCCGTCGCTACCGGGGAGTGGCGCCTCCGCCAGATTTACGACGTCGCGTATTTTCCGATCGCCGGAACGTTCTGGCTGCTGGGCGCGCTCGGCCTCCTCCCGCGCGTCGGCCGATCGACGAAGAACGAAGGGCATGAACGCCGGTACTTCTACGGATCGGTGTGGGCCGTCTGCGTGGCCCAGCCAGTACTTGGGATTCTGTGGATAGTGCTTCCGCGCTCGCGCACCCTCGACGCCGTCAAGCTGGCCATCTTCGTCGGCATCCTGGTGTGGATGGGCAATCTCGCGCGTCGCGGCCTGCTTCCACGCACGCGTCCGATCGTGCCAGGCGAGCTGGCGATTTCCGATTAGGACTGGCAATGCCTGCAGGACCGGCGATTCCTGTAGGGCGGACCTTATAGGTCCGCCAAGGCGGGCTGAAGCCTCCTACATCCGATCTCTCAGGTTCGGGTAGAACTGCACGAACACGCTGTCAATCTTGCCGTGCTTCACGTGGCAGCTGTGGCACTGGCTGTCGTCGTTTGGTGTCGCGCTCGCCAGCGCGCCGTTCTCGAAGCCGAAGTAGGCCCATCCTGACCGGAAACGCTTGCTGTCCTTCACAGACGCCTCGAGCGCAATCCGCTTGCCTTCGAAGAACCCACCGCGTGCAATCGACGTCTTCTCCGAGGACTCGTGGATCTCGAGCACGAACGTCGTGCCCTCGGGGAAGGTCCCGGTCCGTTTGAACGTCTCGTAGGCGGACGGATTCATATAAACGCGATGGAACGCGCCGGGCCCGTCGCTTGCCATTGGCGCGGCGTACGATAATCCGATGGAGGTACCAACGACCGGCCAGCGATCGTGGCCCTCCGGGCGAAGCAGTTCCTGTCCTCGGAAGCGTGGGCTGTCATGTCGGCGTCACGCCGTCACCCATCGGCGGCAGCAGCGCAAGCGCGAGCGCCGCAAACAACAGAGGCCGCATCACTCCGTCCTCAAGGCCCGCATCGGATCGACGCGCGTCGCGCGACGCGCCGGCCCGAGGCAGGCGATCGCGCCGGCGGTGAGGAACGCGAGCGCGACGCCAATCAGCGTTGACGGATCGCTCGGCTGCGTGTCGAACAGATACGAAGTGAGGACCTTGGCGGCGAACGCCGAGGCGGCAATTCCGGCCACGAGCCCGGCTGTCACAAGCACCAGCCCCTGACGGAGGACGCCGGACAGCACCCCAGCGGGTGTTTCACCGAGCGCCAGTCGTATCCCGAATTCCTGCGTCCGTTGCGAGACCGATGTCGCGATGACGCCTGTCAGACCGGCGAGCGTGACGACGAGCGCGACGCCAGCAAAGAGCATCAGCAGTATGGCGGTGAGCCGCGGCGTCGCGAGGAATCCGCGCCGCAGTTCCTCGAGCGTTTTCAGGTTCTCCACCGGCATATCGGGATCGATCGAATGCACCGCGTCGCGCACGCTTCCGGCCAGCGCTATCGGATCGCCGGTCGCGCGCACAAGCAGCGAACCGCCGAATCCGAAGGGCGTTTGCGCCAGCGGCAGGTAGGCCTGTGCGATCGCCTCGCGATTCAGTCCGTACTGGCGGACGTTTCCGGCGATGCCGACAACCGTGTACCACGTCTCGACGCCGTCGAATCTCACGCGGCTGCCGACGGGATCGTCACCGTCCCAGTAGCGCGCCATGCTCTGACTGATGATCGTCACGGGGGTCGATTCGCGCGTATCGGTCGCGCGGAATTCCCGTCCACCGATGATCGGAATGCCCAGCGTCCGGAAGTAATCGTCGCTGGCGATTGCGGTGTCGGTAGCCGGGCGCTCGCGGCCGGCGGCGGCGCGGCCTTCGATCTCGAACGGGCCGGGGAACGGTCCAAATGCCGTGCCGAGCGGGACGAGACTGCCGATGGCCGCAGATTGCACGCCCGGCAGCCCCTTCAGTTGCTCGAGCAGCGGCTGATAGAGGCGCAACGAGTCCTCCGCGGTCCGGTAGCGCGTGAAGTTCCCGTAGACTTCGGCGGACAGCACACGCTCCGCTTTGTAGCCGGCGTTCACCTTCTGCAGGCGATAGAAGCTGGTGAGGAGCAGGCCGGCGCCGGTCAGCAGCACGACCGAGACCGCAACCTGTGAGACGACCAGCACCTGCTGCAACCGGCGCCGCCGTGGGCTGGAGCTGCCTGCCCCTGCCTGTTTCAACGCCGCTGCGGCAGCCGGTCTGGTGATGAGTGCCGGGAGCGCGCCGAACGCCACGCCCGTAAGCAGCGAGACAAGTGCGGTGAACAGCAGCACGCGGCCGTCGATCGCGATGTCGCTCGTATGCGACGTGAATCGGCCGACGAAGGTCGTGAGCGCTCCGAGCGATGCGCTCAAGACGACCAGGCCGACGACGCCGCCCGCCACGCCGAGCAGTACGCTTTCGGTGAGCAGCTGGCCGACGAGCTGACGGCGGCTGGCGCCGAGTGCGGTCCGAAGCGACAGCTCGCGATCGCGGTTGAGCGTCCGGGCGACGGTCAGACTCGCCACGTTCGCGCAGGCCAGGAGCAGGACGAGTCCTGTCGCGCCGAGCAGCACCAGCAGCATCGGTTTGGCATTCCGGGTCAGCTCGCCGAGAACGCCGACAGTGGCGGCATTGAAGCCGCGCTGGTCCTTATAGGTATCCAGGTGCTCGCGGCGGAACCGATCGGCGACTGTTGAAACCTGCAGTCCGGCATGTTCGGGCGTGACACCGGGCTTCAGCCGGCCAAACACTTCGAGCGCCGCGAAGGCGCGACGGTTCGCCGCCATCTGCTCCTCGCCCCGAGCCCTGAACGGGCAGGCGATCGTCGGCATGTAGACGTCGCATTCCTGCGGGTACAGCGGCACCGGCGGCAGGACGCCGATGACGGTATGCGGGCGGTCGTTCATCTGAAACACCTGCCCGACGATCGTCGGATCGCCGCCGAAACGCGTCTTCCAGTACGAGTGACTGAGCAGCAGCACGGCCTCGGCGCCATGATGTTCGTCGGCCGCCACGAAATCGCGGCCGGCCAGCGGCTTTACACCAAGGACGTGGAAAAAATTCGACGAGACGACGCCGGTGGTGACGCGATCGGGTTCGCCGCGCCGAATCAGATCGAACGACATCTGATGGAACTCGACGAGGCCCGAGAAGTCGGATGTCTGGTCGCGATAGTCGTACAGTTCGCGGATCGACACCGGCACCTGATCCTGGCCGGCAAGCGGCGCCGACTGCCGAACCAGAACGAGGCGCTCGCTCTCCGCGTACGGCAGCGGCTTCAGGAGGACGCCGTTGATGACGCTGAAGATGGCGCTGTTGGCGCCGATGCCGAGACCGAGGGTGGCGATGACGGCAAGCGCGTATCCGGGCTGCCGCCGGAGGAGCCGCAGCGCGTAACGCGCGTTCCGGGTGGTCGTTTCCGCCCACGACGTTTTTCGCGCATCGCGGCACTCTTCACGCACGCGCTCGACGCCGCCGAACGCACGCAGGGCGGCCGTGCGGGCAGCGTCGGGAGGCAGGCCCTGGCGCGCGTACTTGGCGGCCTCGAGATCGAGGTGAAATTGCAGCTCGTGATCGAGCTGCCCATCGAGCTCGTTGCCGCGAACCACGGCTTTCATCCGCCGGACGAGACGCCAGATCACGAAGCACCTCCCGCGGGAGTCATGGAAAGAGGGTTTACGCCTCGCCGGCGAGGATGCGCCCGACCGCGGCGGCCATGCGCTCCCACTGGCGCGTCTCGGCCTTCAGTTGCCTGGCGCCAACCGGGGTCAATCGATAGAAGCGTGCCTGACGGTTGTGTTCGGGGCTACGTCCCCATTCCGCCGCGATCGCACCGGCCTCCTCGAGGCGATGGAGTGCCGGATAGAGGGATCCCTGGTTCACACGGAGTACGTCCTGCGAGACTTGCTGGATGCGCTGCGAGATGGCCCACCCGTGCATCGGGCCAGTGGCCAGGGTCCGAAGAATCAGCAGGTCGAGTGTGCCCTGCAGGAGATCGAGCTGTGCGTCACCCATAGGTAGTGTCGAATGTCGACATTACAATGCCGTGGGTATTGTCGGATGTCAACAAAAGGCACGGCGTGGAGGGCGATTGAGAAGGGATGAATTGGGGGACGAGCGACGCGTCGGCTGCTGACTATGGGCAGCGGGCCACGGATTCACACGGATTTTTCCGGAGCGATCATTGCGGCAGCGGATTGCCTCCGGCCTTTACCACCATGCGCACGGTCAGAGGAGTGGGGGAGGCCACCCCCTCCAGCGCGTACGAGATGGTGACGACACCGCCGGCCGCCTCCGGGCCGGCGACGAGCACCGACGCGAACTCCGCGTCACTGTTCGCCGGAACGACGACCGCGTCGAAGAACCGCGGCCTTTCTTGCCATCCCTGTGGGAGCGTGGCGCTCACCGAGACCCGCTGCTCGTTCTCAGTCGTATTCGTGATCAGCAATGGGATGCGCAGATCGCCTCCCGCCGACACCGGTCCAACGTCATGCAGATCAATCGACGTCAGGATCTCGAGACCATGCGCCTGCCAGAAACGTCGATAGAAGCTCCAGGGACCGCCGAGTGAGAGGGTGACGCCGCCGGCGGCCGCCGGCCGGAATCCCGGCGGCGCCGCGTACGGCACAGTGCCCGCCGCGACCGCTTCGAAGACATCGCCCGTCGGGGAGCCGCCGACGAGAGACTTGCCGCGGATCAGGCGCAGCGGCTCGATCAAGGCGTCTCCCGGCGGCGCGTTCGTCAACATCTGCTCGCGGCCGGCATCGTTGGTTGCCGCAAGCAGCTCGAGTTGCGGCTTGTACTGCGTGACGTGCGCGCGGAGCTGGTTGTAGGCCGTCTCCCAATACGGCCTGCCGGTAACCTTCGATCGCGCTCGCACCGAATAGCTGGGACCGTGCCCGTCCATGAACGTTGTATCGATGGCGTCGGACATGAAGTAAATCTTCTTTGGCTGCCAGGGGCGCAGCCCTTCGAGCAGCGGCTCGAACGTCTGCGTGGGTGCTGCGATCTGTTCGGGGAAGGCGCTCGGATCGCCGGCGAGGTCGAAGGCTTCGTTCGCGATGACCGCGGCGGCCTGATGGTCGCCGTGATTCTCGCCGGCGACCTGCATGGGCAGCCAGGTCAGGATCACGTCCGGCCGGGTGATACGCACCAGTCGAACGGCATCCGCAAGTGCGCGACCGTGGTCCCAGTTCGCCAGCGATCGCTGCGGGTCCTGTCCCGCCGTGTCATGCCCGCCCAGATACCAGACGTTCGTGATCCCGAGGGTCGCGAGATCGCGCAGCCCCTCCGTTCGCCGGATCAGGCCCAGCGACGTGCCGCGCTCGGCGCCCGCCTGGTTGCCGCCGGAATCGCCGCTCGTCATGAAGATCACGGCCACGCGACGCTTCTCTTCGCCGATAGCGCGCGCGAGGTACGGTCCTGCCAGCGTGTCATCGTCAGGATGCGCGACCAGCAGGAGAAGATCCGCTTTCAAGCGGTCGTCGGGTTTCTGCGGGCTCCACGTGCGAGGGGATTGTGCGGAGAGAGTGCTGACGAGCGCGGTGACGGTGATCAGGATGACGAACGAGAGCAGGAGTCGGTGGCGCAGCATGGCGCCAGTCTACAGCGAGGTCGATGGGGCATCGGCGCCGAAGCGCACGGGCGCGCGGGGATGTCCCACGCGCCCGTGTGCCCGCTGCGCCTAGAACTGGAACCGCAGGCTCAACTGAATGTCCCGCTGGCCGTTCTTCTGCGTGACACGCCCGAAGTTCGCGCTCGAGGGATCGGAATACCCGAGACCTCCGGCGAGAGAGGCAGTCTGAGCGCCCGCGGTGTTGCCGGTGCCGCCCAGATTCGGATGATTCGGGAAGTTGAAGAACTCGGCACGGAACTGCACGCGGCGCGTGCCTCCGACGCTGAAATTCTTGAAGAGGGCGATGTCCCACTGCTGGTCGCCTGGATTGCGAAGAATATTGCGCCCCGCGTTCCCGAACGTCCCCGGCGTGGGCGCCGCAAACGCCGCCGGATTGAACCAGAAGTTCTGGTCCGAACCGTTGGAGAGCTGTTTGTTGGTATTCGCATCCGGGTCACCGACCAGGTTGTAGGGCTGGCCGAACCCCGCGTCACCTACGCCGGCGGTGTCGGTCGTGCGAAGCACCGAGAACGGGTTGCCGGTCCGGAAGAACGTCGAGCCGGCGACCTGCCAGCCACCGAGAAGGTTGTGAAGGAGCGTCGTCTGCTCCCGCCAGAACGGCAGGTCGTAGATGTAGTAGAAGTTCAGGACGTGCCGCCGGTCGAAGTTCGACGGCCCCCAGAAGCCCGTGTCGTCGTACGTGTTCCAGACGACGTGACGCTTGTCGCTCCCGTTGTCCTCAGACTTCCCAAGCGTGTAGGCGAATCCGACCTTCAGGCCATTCTGGTATCGGCGATCCGCGCTGATCTGCAGTGAGTTGTATTTCGAGTGGCCCGGAGTTTTCTGCGAGTCGGATTGCGCCATAGCCCTTGAACGGGCGCAGTGCCGCGACCTGGACGCCAGGATTCGCTTGAATGGTACCCGGCTGCATCTGATTGATGTTGCGCTCCCGCTGCAGATACGCACCCGCCCGCCCGACGTAGGTGACGTCGAGGACGAAGCCGAACGGGATCTCACGCTGCACGCTAGCCGACCACATGTACGAGGTCGGGTGCTTGAAATCCACGTCTTGCGCCGTGTTGCCGAGCGGCAGGTCTGCTCCCGCACTCGCGCCGGCAGTGCCGGCCGGTAGATCTACGTCGCCGTCCGCCACGGTCACCATCGGCTGGAACGGCGCGTTTCCTCCGAGGGTCGTCGAGTCGTTCAACGTGACCCGGTTGTGAAAGACGCCGGCACTGGCGCGCACGACAGTCTTCTCGTTTAGCGCGTACGAGATTCCGAGACGCGGCTGAATCGCGTTGTAGTGAGTATCTGCAAAACCCCGGGGCTCTCCGCGGAAGAGCGCCTGCACGGCCGGATCCTGGGCGACGACCAGGTCGTTGCCTTCACCTTCGAAGCCATCCCCCGGGAGCACCAGGCCGTTGAACCTGTCACCGCCAATCCGGCGACCGGTGGTCGGATCGATGATGGCCTCCCTCGCGGGATCGTAGAAGCGCGGGTCGAAATTCACGATGTTGTTGGTTGTCGAGTACCAGGGTGGCCAGAAGCCCCACCGGATGCCACCTTCGATGGTCAGCTTGCTCGTCGGCTTCCAGGAATCCTGCAGGAAGATGTCGGTTGCAAGCGATCGCCACTTCGTCAGCGCACGCTCTCCAATCTCGGCGTAGTTGTTGAAGAGACCGAGCGCCACGTTGGCGATCGCCAGGCCCGAACCGCCGCGGCCCGCGTGTCCTGGAACTCGAAGCGGCCGTTCTGGTTGTTCGTGCCGCCCGGAATCGCATTGACATTGATCTGGTCGAAATCGTCTTCGCCCGAATATTCGACGATGACGCCGCCCTTGAATGTGTGGCGCCCTTTCACCCAGGTGGTCGTGTTCGACACCGTGTCGATCGGTCCGCGCGAGAACGCCGGGTACGGGCCGCCGTCGATCTCGTTGAAGCCGCCGCTGCCGATCGTGATCGTCGGCAGCTTGTCCTCGATCTCCTTGCCCGGGAAGATGTACGGATAGTTGATGTCCGGTGCGGCTGCGCTGATAGAGGCCCGTCTCGGTGAAGACATTGATGAACACCTCGTCGATCGAGTGGGTGTAGCTCACCTCGTTGATCAGGCTGCTTCCCCACGTGCTCGTCCAACTCGCAATCTGGGTCGAGTTGGGTCGGTCCCAGTCGGTGCGCGCGAACGGAAACTGGCCGCGAAACGCATCGACGGCCACCCAGTTCTGGCTGGAATAGCGGTACGCGAATTGGTGCTTGTCATTCAGCCGGTAATCGAGACGGATCGTGTCCTTGCGTTGGTCCCGCGGGTTCTCGCTCGTCTGACTCAGGTTGGCGGTTCCCTCTCGGAACCCGGGTGTTGGCAGCGGATACGCGTTCAGCATGGCGAGGCCGTTCTCAGAAAGCTGTTCAGCGGGGATCACGTTGTTCGGAAACGGCTGTCCCGTCAGTGGATTCGTGATGACGCGCGCGCCTGGGAAGAATCCGTTGGCTGGATTCAACAGCTCGCTGAAATCCCCCCGTCGCATCGCTTCGGTCGGCACCGTCGCCGTGTTCGTCTGGTCCTGGAAGAAGTCGACCCACTCCTGCGCGCCGAAGAAGAACAGGCGGTCCTTGAACACGTTGCCCGGCACGGTCCGCCGAACGAGTAGCCGTACTGCTTGTAATCGAACGGCGCCGGGCCGCTGTTCTCGATCGAGTTGGTGCTCCGGTTGCGAGCCCAACTGTTGGCCTGCAGCGATTCATCGCGATAGAAGATCGACGCGCTGCCGGTGTAGCGATTGCTGCCGCTCTTGGTCACGAACCGAATCTGTCCACCGCTCGCCCGGCCGTATTCGGGCATGTAGTTGGCGGTGAGGACTTGGACTTCCTGCACGGTCTCGACGTCGGGGATGCCGATGATCGTGCCGGCCGACCGCGTCCGGATGGCGATCGCACCGTCGTTGTAGATGGTGTTCTCGTCGTTCCGGCTGCCGTTGATGCTGAAGCCGCCGTTGCTGAAGGCGTCGAACCCGAGGTTGTTGAAGTTCCCACCGACGACGCCCGCTTTCAATCCGGCCACACCGAGCGGATTGCGCCCCTGGAAGGAGAGCTGCTCGATGTCTTTGGACTCGACGGTCTTTCGGATCGCCGCATCGCTCTGGAGTGGTGTCTGCTGCGCGGTGACCGTGACCTGCTCCGTGAGGGCCCCTGTTTCGAACGCGAAGTCGATCGTGATCGCCGCGGTCGCGTCCAGCGTCACATTTTCCCGCACGACTTTCTTGAAGCCTTGCAGCTCGGCGCTGATGTTGTACACGCCAGCCAGCAGGTTCGGGAACGTGTAGAATCCGCTCCCGTCGGTGACTGTCACACGCTGCTGCTGCTGAGCGTTGATGACGGTGACCGTAGCGCCTGGAACCACTCCGCCTGATTGGTCGGTAATGGTCCCGGATATCGTTCCTCGCTCTAGCTGCGCGAACGCCGGTGATGCCATCAGCAAGGCTGACAGCACGAGCGTTGCGCAGAGGCCGCTCCGCCGACTGTGGCGGGTAAAGGACAGGCCCATGCTATTACCTCCTCAAACGAAGTTGGCACGGTGGTTCAACCAATTGACGAGCAACGTCGAAGCCTAGCCCCCGGAAACAACGCAAGTCAAGCCGCAGAAACGCTTACATCTAATTTCAAGATTACATACGTTCGTGAATAGCATCATTGAGTTTTGCCGCCAATTACGTGTATTGACGAGCTTCCAGGGACGGTTTCGTATGTAACGCACGCCTGAGACAGCGATCAAGCGTCTGAAATCAATCAAGGGAGTACCAGACTTTGCGGACGTCGGCACCGCTGGGCCGGTGACCGGTTTTGCGTCTGGTTACATCTTGGTCATACCAGCGCTTCCCTGGCGACGGGGCGCATTGCGCTGAAGATACGAAACGAACACCGCCTGCGGCGGCCACCGTGCATAAACGTGCCGCAGCGGCCGAGAATCGATCCGGATGGTTCCCGGAGGCACGGACCATCCACGCGAGGAACCTTCATGGCCCGTCAAGTCGATGCGCTGATCGCCGCCACCCTGAAGAACGTCCGCGAGCAATGGTGGGACGCGACCTTCTCGGAATTCCTTCAGGAGACATTGCGACCGCGTCCGGGCAATCGCATCCTCGACGTCGGATCCGGCGAGGGCACCGCGGAGCTGAGTCTCGGGCGCATGCAGGTGTCGCAGCTCAAACTCTTCGCCATCGACAAGAACTTCTCCCGTGTCTCGCAGACCGCGGCGATGGGTCGATCGCACAACCATCGCCTCGGGCTGGCCGCGGCCGACGCCTCACGTCTGCCGTTTTCCACCGCGGCGTTCGATGCGACCTTCTCCGTGGCCGTACTGCAACACGTCGTCGACGTCGAGAATGCCGTTCGCGAGTTCGCGCGCGTGACGCGCCCCGGGGGACGCATCCTGGCGGTCGAACCCGACAACCGCGCGCGCTACTGGTACTCGTCCGTCGCCACCGGGCAAACGACGTTCGATCTCGCGACGCGTTTCTTCACCGCCGTCGCCGCTGCGCGCGGTGAGACCACGGACCTGGCAATCGGCCCGAAGCTCACCGCAATCTTTTCTGCCTGCGCCATCGAGCCGGTCTCGGTGCAGCTCTTCCCGGTGACGGTCACGCACATCGGACCACCGCCGAAATCGCTCTGGCAGGCGCGGCGCGATGCGGTCGAGCGCGCCCTTCAGGGAGTCAGCGACAAGACCGCCGCCCGGATCGGCCACGACTACCTCGATGTCCTGCAGCAGTACGAGCAGGACGCCGCGCACGCTGGCCGAAGCTTCGTCGAGATTCAGAACACGATGCTCTTCGCCACGCTGGGCCAGCGCACCGAAGTCACGCTGACGCCGTCGCGGGAAGTCGCGACATCGGCGAAGCACTAACCGCCGCACCGCCGCACTGCAGCACTGCAGCACTGCAGCACTGCAGTAGACTCCCTGCGTGCCACGCAAACGGTCTTCGTTATCCGGCAGCGCGGGCTGGGACGACTACGCCGCCTTCTACGATTGGGAAAACGCGCGGACGATGGCGCGGCGTGATTTGCCGTTCTGGAAGCGCGTCGCCGCGGCGGCAGCGGGACCCATTCTCGAGCTCGGATGCGGAACCGGCCGCGTCACCGTGCCGCTGGCGCGCGCCGGCATTCCGCTCGTCGGCATCGATCTGTCGGAACCGATGCTGGATCGTGCGCGCACACGCTTGCGGCGCGCGCGTCTCACCGCTCGCGCCCGTCTCGTACGCGGCGACATCCGCCGGCTGCCGTTCGAAGCCGAGACCTTCGCGGTGATCGCGGCGCCCTACGGGATTCTGCAGTCCCTCGTCCGCGAGCGCGATCTCGCGGCAACGTTGAGCGCCATTGCCGCTGCCCTCCGGCCTGGCGGCCGGCTGGTGGTGGATCTCGTCGCCGACCTTCCGGCATGGCGCGAGTACCGCGAAGAGACGAAGCTCCGGGGGTGGCGTCCGGGGCGACGGGCTCACCTGACGCTCGTGGAATCGGTGCGGCAGGATCGCCGCCGCGGCTTGACGATCTTCGATCAGGAGTTCGTCGAGCGGCGGGGACGCCTCGTGTCGAGCCGGCGGTTCGCCCTCGCCTTCCGGACCCTGTCGGTGCCGCAGATGGCACGACGCCTCGAACGCGCAGGGTTGCGCGTCGCGGCACGTCTCGGCAGCTACGAAGGTGACCCCTGGACCCGGGAATCCGACACCTGGATTTTGATCGCCGAACGGTGTTAATTGCGTCGCTGGTCACCCCCGGCCGGCGTGCAGTAAACTACGCAGTCCCCGTTTTGACGCTTCTCTCGGAGTGTTGACGCATGTCTGGCCATTCCAAGTGGCACACCATCAAGCACAAGAAGGGTGCCCTCGACGCCAAGCGCGGCAAGGTGTTCACGCGCATCATCAAGGAACTGACCGTCGCCGCGCGTGCCGGCGGTGGTGATCCCGACACCAACCCGCGTCTGCGCACGATCGTCGCGGACGCCAAATCGGTGAACATGCCCGCCGAGAACATCAAGCGCGCCATCCAGCGCGGCACTGGCGAACTGCCCGGCGTCACCTACGACGAGGTGACCTACGAGGGCTACGGGCCCGGCGGCGCCGCCGTCATCATCGAGGTCCTCACCGACAATCGCAATCGTACGGTCGGCGAGCTGCGTCACATGCTGACCAAGCACAATGGGAACCTCGGTGAAAGCAACTCCGTCGCCTGGATGTTCTCGAAGAAGGGCTATGTCGTCGTCGACAAGTCGGCCGCCGACGAAGAGCAGCTGTTGAATGCGGTGCTCGAGGCCGGCGGCGACGATCTCCGCGACGACGGTGATACGTGGGAGATCATCTCGGAGCCGGCGGCGTTCGAAGCCGTGCGCGATGCCGTGAAGGGGCTCGGCATCGAACCGGCCTCCGCGCAGATCGCGATGCTGCCGCAGAACTACGTCAAGCTCGAAGGCAAGGACGCCAATCAGATGGTGAAACTGATGGACGCCCTCGACGACCACGACGACGTCCGGCAGGTGTGGTCCAACTTCGACATCGAGGAAAAGGAAATCGAGGCGTCGCTCGCCTAGAGGCCATCAGCCGGTGAAGGTGTTCGGTATCGATCCTGGGTCGGAACGCACCGGGTATGGCTGCATCGAGACCGACGGCCAGCGCCATCGGCTCGTCACGAGCGGCGCGATCTCACTCAGCGCGCGCATCACGTTCCCAGAGCGGCTGCAGCGCATTCACGAAGGCCTGTCCTCTCTGCTTCGTGAATATCGGCCCGACCTGGTCGCCATCGAGAACCTGTTCCACTCGACGAACGCGCGCACCGCGCTGAAGCTCGGTCACGCACGCGGCGTCGCCATGCTCGCCGCCGTCGAAGCCGGTCTCGCCGTCGTCGAGTACACGCCTGCGGAAATCAAGCGAGCGGTCGTTGGCTACGGCCGTGCCGAGAAGCACCAGGTCGCTGAGATGGTCCGTGTACTGTTGCACCTCGACACCGTGCCCGCGCCGTTCGATGCGTCCGATGCGCTGGCGGTGGCGATCTGCCACGTACACGCCACGGGAGGCGCCGTGGCGCTTCCCGCCGACGCTCAGCGCCTGCCGCGCAGCTGGCGGCAGTGGCGCCCCCCGGCCGGCTCACGGCCCTCATGATCGCCCACCTCCGGGGCCGGGTGCTCGAGAAGCATCCAACGCGCGTCATCGTCGAAACCGCCGGTGTCGGCTACGAGCTGCACGTGCCACTCTCTTCTTTTTCAGCAATCGGCGAGCCTGGATCCGAGGTCGCCCTGCGCGTGCACACTCATGTACGCGAGGACGCGATTCAGCTCTTCGGCTTTGCCACGCCGCTCGAGCTCTCCCTCTTCGATCGCCTGGTCGCGGTGAGCGGGATTGGCCCGCGGCTCGCGCTCGCACTGTTGTCCGGCATCGCGCCCGCGGAGCTGGTGCAGGCCGTCGCGACGGGCGATGTCGCACGCCTGGTGTCGATCCCCGGCATCGGCAAGAAGACGGCGGAACGCATCGTCCTCGAGTTGAAGGACAAGCTCGTCGGACTCACGCCCTCGGCGACGAGCGCGGCCGACGGCACGCGTGCGGATCTGGTGTCGGCGCTGGTGAATCTGGGCTACCATCGGCCAGCAGCGGAGAAGGCCGTCGACCACGCCCTGAAAACGGCGCCTGCCGGTGGCTTCGAGCAAGCTCTGCGCAGCGCCCTCCGCTCCCTGACCCGATGACCGCGTCGAGATGACCGATCCGCGACTTGTCGCTGCATCGCGCGTTGAAGAGGACGCGCAATATGAGGTCGGTCTCCGCCCGCGGCTCCTCGATGACTACATCGGACAGGACCGCGTCCGCGAAAACCTGCAGGTGGCGATTCAGGCCGCCAGGAACCGAGGCGAAGCGCTCGATCACGTCCTTCTCTACGGCCCGCCGGGCCTTGGCAAGACCACGCTCGCCTACGTGATCGGCAACGAGCTCGGCGTCGCGGTGCGATCCACGGCCGGTCCGGTCATCGAGCGCCCGGGCGACCTCGCGGCGATGCTGACGACGCTGGGTGAGCGCGAGGTGCTCTTCATCGACGAGATTCATCGTTTGGCGCCGTCGATTGAAGAGATTCTCTACCCGGCGATGGAAGACTTCGAGCTCGACATCGTCATCGGTCAAGGCCCCAGCGCCCGATCAGTCAAGGTGCCGTTGAAGCCGTTCACGCTCGTCGGCGCGACCACGCGGGCGGGGCTTCTCACATCGCCGTTGCGCGCCCGGTTCGGGATCGTGCACCGCCTCAATTTCTACACCGACGCGGACCTCGAGGAGATCGTTCGCCGATCGGCACGGATCCTCGACGTCCGTCTCGACGACGATGCGGCGCGTGAGCTCGCGCGCCGCTCGCGAGGCACGCCGCGCATCGCGAACCGCCTGCTCCGGCGTGTGCGCGACTACGCCGAGGTGCGTGCCGATGGACGAGTGACGATGGACGTTGCCGGAGCGGCGCTGCAGCTGCTCGAAGTAGACGCCCATGGATTCGACGACATCGATCGCCGGCTCCTGCGCACGATCATCGACAAATTCGGCGGTGGCCCGGTCGGCGTCAACAGTCTGGCCGCTGCGCTCAGCGAGGAGTCCGACGCGATCGAGGACATCCTCGAGCCGTATCTGATTCAGATCGGGTTTCTCGATCGCACGCCACGCGGACGGGTGGCGACGGCGCGCGCCTACGAGTTCTTCGGGCTGACGGCGCCAGGAAGGGACGGACGATTGTGGTGAATGCAACGGGACAAGAGGTAAAGGCGCTGGCCGTCGAGACGGGACGGTTTTCGAAGCCGGGACTCCGTCGCGTCGGCATCGCCGGCCTGGCGACCTACGTACCGCCACGCGTCCTCACCAACGCCGACCTCGAGAAGATAGTCGATACGACCGACGAATGGATTCAGCAGCGCACCGGCATTCGCGAGCGGCACATCGTCGATGCCGGAATCGCGACCTCGGATCTTGCCAAGGAAGCGTCGCTCGCCGCCATCGCGCAGGCCGGCCTGACGCCCGCCGACATCGACTTCATCGTCGTCGGTACGACCACGCCGGACATGATGTTTCCGAGCACAGCGTGCCTCCTCCAGCACAAGATTGGCGCGACCAAGGCGTGGGGGTTCGATCTGGGCGCCGCCTGCTCCGGATTCACTTACGCGCTGACGACCGCTGCGCATCTGGTGGCGTCGGGAACGATCGATCACGCCCTCGTCGTCGGCGCGGACGTGATGTCGAGCATTCTCGACTACACCGATCGCACGACGTGCGTGCTGTTCGGCGATGGCGCCGGCGCAGTGGTGATCGCGCCGTCGCAGGAGCGCGATTTCGGCATCCTCGATTACGAGGCCGAGATCGATGGCAGCGGCGGTTTGGCGTTGTGCATGCCGGCCGGCGGCAGCCTCCGGCCCGCGTCGCAGGACACGGTCGCGGAACGTCTCCATTTCGTGAAGCAGGATGGCCAGGCGGTGTTCCGTTTCGCAGTGCGCAAAACCGAGGAGATGTGCCGCCGGCTGCTCGAACGTAATCGGCTGCAGCCGGGCGACATCGACCTGATGGTGTCGCACCAGGCCAATCGGCGCATCATTCTGTCCGCGGCGGAACGGCTTGGGTTCCCCAACGAGAAGGTGGTCATCAACATCGATCGGTACGGCAACACGACGGGCGCTACGATTCCGCTGGCGCTGGCCGACGCCGTGGCGGACGGACGCTTGAAGAAGGGTAGCCTCGTGCTCTTGACGTCCGTCGGCGCAGGGTTCACCGTCGGCGCGTTGCTCCTCCGCTGGGGTTTCTAGAAAAACTCAGGCAGGCGGACCTCAAGGTCCGCCCTACATTTCGGTCATGACAGACGGACCGCAAGTCCGCCGTGCATCTCGCGGATCCGAACGTCCGCCCGACATCTCGCCATGACGTGCGGACCTGAAGGTCCCCTTACACCTGTCAGGGAGGTTGCAGGATCTGCCAACCTCCCTCGCCGGGGGCCGCGTGCAGGCGCGTGCCAATTCGCGCCTGTTTTTCACGCTGTGCCGAGTCGGAACACGATGTGACAATATTGACCACCGCAATTAACCTACTGCTAGGGTTGAGCTTAGGTCGATTTGCACACTTTATATTGATGAGCCGGTTCTCAAAATCTGCCACTCTCTGACGGCTCTGACTCAGCACAATTGCTGAGTTATCGAGTCAAGAACTTTCATATCAGTTACTTACAAAGATAGTCGCAGCTACGGCTGAGTCTGGCCGCTCGCTTGCTCTGCGCGTATCCCGCCGGTCGTGTCTCGGCTCGCGCCCCTTACGGCGTCGATCCGAAGTTCGCACGGCTGCTTAGGATTGCGCATGCAGAACACAGCCTCCGTCCTCCACCGTGTCGTCGGCTCGCCAGTGGCGCGTCGTGACACCGACCGTCAGTCGCCAGTCGTCAGCTGGAACGACGGTCTCCCCACGCTCACCGGAAAGCTGGTCACGCTTCGCGAACTGGTCGCCGCCGACGGATCGGCGTTGCTGCCGCTCGTCACCGCCCCGGAGGTGGCGCGGTTCCTGTCGCCGCCGCCGCAATCCCTCGAGCGCTTTTCCGGCTTCATCGAGTCGACGCTCCGCGAGCGTCGCGCCGGGCGGTACGCGGCTTTCGCGATCGTGCCGCACGGTAGCGAAACGCCGGTCGGCCTCGTGCAGATTCGCCAGACCGAGCCGGGCTTCCGGACGGCCGAGTGGGGCATCGCCCTCGGATCCGACTGGTGGGGCCGCGGCCTGTTTCAGGACATCGGCGAACTGCTCCTGAGATTCGCGTTCGAGACGCTGGACGTCCAGCGACTGGAGGCGCGAGTCGCGGCGCGAAACGCGCGCGGGAACGGTGCCGTGGAGAAGCTCGGCGGCGTCGCCGAGGGACTGCTCCGGAGCTCGCTGCAGGTCGCAGACGGTACGCGGCTCGATCAGGTCCTCTGGTCGTGGCTGGCTGACGAGTGGCGGCATCGCCGCACCGCGACGGAGGCGCTGCCATGGGTCCACTGACCTTGCGCCGAGTCGCGGGCATCGCCGCGGCCGTCACGCTGCTCGCCTTGATGTCCTGGCCGGCGTTTGCCGACAGCCGGGCCTCCCGTCTCGATCGCGTGCTCTCGGAGCGTGCAGGTCGCGCCGGCACGTCGCGCGTGATCGTGCGCGGTCCGGCTCGCGCCGATCTCGATGCACGCCTTCGCGCGCTCGGCGCCCGAATTGGATCGCGGCTGGAAACGGTGGACGGCGTCGTCGCTGAAGTGCCCAACTCGGCACTCCACGCGCTCGCTGCCGACAACGCCGTTGTTGGTCTCCACTTCGATCGCCCAGTCGTGCCGATGCTCTCGAACGGCGACTCCGCCGGCGGCCGTGGCCGTGGCGCCGGTCACCGGAGCGAGTTCGACGGCAGCGGCGTCGGCGTCGCGATTATCGACTCCGGCATCACCAGCTGGCACGACGATCTGGCGCGAACGATTGGCCGCAACGGCCTGAACGGTCAGCGCGTCGCCGGATTCGTGGATTTCGTCGGCGGCGCATCGCGTCCACGCGACGGTTATGGCCACGGCACACACGTCGCCGGGATCATCGCCGGCAATGGCTACGATGCCGACGGCGCGTATGCGGGCGTCGCACCCGGCGCGCAGCTCCTGATCCTCAAGGTGCTCGACGACCAGGGCCGCGGCACCGTGAGCGACGTCATCCGCGCCCTCGACTTCGCGGTCGCGAACCGCGCGCGTTTCAACCTGCGCGTCATCAATCTGTCGATTGGCGCCGCGGTGCTCGAGTCGTACGAGACCGATCCGCTCGCGCTCGCGGCGCGCCGCGCCGTCGAGGCCGGACTCGTCGTCGTGGCGGCGGCAGGCAACTTCGGCAAGAACGACGACGGCGAGATCCAATACGGTGGCATCACCGCTCCTGGCAATGCGCCCTGGGTGTTGACCGTTGGCGCCTACAGCACGTTCGGCACGCCGGACCCGTCAGACGATCGCGTCGCTGGCTACAGCTCGCGCGGGCCCACGGCCGTCGACTTCAATGCCAAACCGGACATCCTGGCGCCGGGCACGCGGATCGTCTCGCTGAACGATCAAAAGAGCTACCTCTCCACCAACTTTCCTGCGGATCTCGTCGACGGCGCTCACGGCGACGTGTTTCCGTACTTCACGCTGAGCGGCACCAGCATGGCGGCGCCTGCTGTCACCGGCCTCGTGGCCCGCATGCTGCAGGCCAATCCCGATCTCACGCCGAACGCGGTCAAGGCGATTCTGCAATACACCGCGAACGTTCAGCCCGACACCGACTTCCTGTCGCAGGGCGGCGGGTTCGCCAATGTCAACGGTGCGGTCTCGCTTGCGCGCTTCTTCGTGACCGCGCAGCCGGGCGACGAGTACCCGACCGACCCGTCCTGGTCCGAGGCGATCACGTGGGGCAACTATCGTTTCGGCGGCGGCGCGATCATGCCGTGGGGCAGCGCGTGGGCCTCGAACATCGTCTGGGGCTCGCTGGCGAAGAACATCGTCTGGGGTTCCGCAAAGAACATCGTCTGGGGCTCGGGCGCGAAGAACATCGTCTGGGGCTCGGCCGGAAAAAATATCGTCTGGGGCTCAGGCGGGAAGAACATCGTCTGGGGGTCGGGCGGAAAGAACATCGTCTGGGGATCCAACATCGTCTGGGGTTCCAACATTGTCTGGGGCTCAGCACAGGAAAGCGCCACCTGGGGCTCGAACATCGTGTGGGGTTCCAACATCGTCTGGGGCAGCGCCTGCGGCAATCGCAACTGCAGCAACATCGTCTGGGGATCCGGTGAGGGCGAGCTGGTCTGGGGCTCGAACATTGTGTGGGGCTCCGCCGCCAAGAATATCGTCTGGGGATCCGCGGGCAAGAACATCGTCTGGGGCTCGAACATTGTCTGGGGGTCGAACATCGTGTGGGGGTCGACGATCGTCTCGGGCAGCGAGCTCGAGGATGAAGGCGACGCCAGCCTTCCTGGCACCGGCGCCGCAGTGTCGCTCGGTCTGTAGTACATCATGAGCGACGACCGGAGTTTCGGGAGCCGTGTGCCGGACCACTGGTTCCAAACGGCTCCCAGTGATCCGACCGCATGGTACGCACAGGCGCCGGTGCTTCGCGGACCTGATGTAACGCTTCGCGAAGCCACTCGCGGAGACGCATTCGCACTCTTCGCCATCGTCAGCGACCCGCGTGTGGCCGCCTGTATCGTGCCCGGTCCGAAGTCTCCTGCCGACTTCGCCGAGCAGATCGACGCCGCCGCGTTCGATCGTCGCAGCCGCCGCGGCATCTGGCTGTCGATTGTGCTGAACAACACCAGGCTTGCAGGTCTGATTCGCTTACGCGAGATCGAGCCAGGCTTTGGCTCGGCGGATTGGGAGATCGTCCTCGCACCCGAACAGTGGGGCAGCGGGCTGTTCGTGCGCTCGGCCTCAACGGCAATCGACCTCGCATTCGATGCGCTCGGCGCGAACCGGTTGGAAGCGCGAATCGCAGCCTCGAACGTGCGCGCGCGGGCGGCATTTCGCAAGCTCGGCGCCGAACAGGAAGCGGTGCTCCGGCAGTCCGTCCAGCTCGCACGCGGCGCCTACGACGATCAGATCCTCGTCACCCTGTTCGCTGACGACTGGCGCGAGCGCCGCGAGATCATCCAACACATCCACTAGCCGGCGTTCGCCCTGTTACGATCGGCGGGCGTGCACCTTTCGGATTTCTCCTTCGATCTTCCTGCCGAGCTCATCGCGCAGTCACCTCCCGCGGAGCGCGGCACATCGCGCCTGCTCGTGGTCGATCGCGCCATTGGCGGGTGGCGGCATCAGCGCATTTCGGACCTTCCATCGCTCCTGACGAGAGGCGACCTTCTCGTCGTCAACGACACGCGTGTCATTGCGGCGCGCCTGATCGGTCATCGCGATCCCAGCGGAGGCGCTGTCGAATGCCTGCTGCTTCGACACATCGACAGTGACACATGGGATGTGCTCATGCATCCCGGTCAAAAGATGAAGCCCGGAACGCGTGCGCGATTCGGCACGCCACCACATGTCCTCGTCGCGGAAGTGGTGAGTCAACATACCTTCGGCCGCCGCATTATCCATCTGCGTCGCGAAGGTGGCGGCTCCGTTGACGATGCAATCGACGCGATCGGTCACATCCCCCTGCCCCCGTATATCAAACGGCCGGACGCCGCTCTCGATCGGGAGCGGTATCAAACGACCTACGCGCGACAGCGGGGATCGGTGGCGGCCCCGACGGCCGGCCTGCATTTCACGCCGTCCATTCTCGAGGCGCTGGCCGGCAACGGGATAGAGAGGACATCAATCACGCTCCACGTCGGATACGGCACCTTCAAGCCGATTCGCACCGACGACGTCCTGACGCATACGATTGACGCAGAGCGCTATGAGATCACGTCGGACGCCGCGGAGCAGATCGAGCGGGCGCGTGTGGAAGGGCGTCGCATCGTGGCAGTGGGCACGACGACGACACGAACGCTCGAAGCGGTGGCGGTAAAATCGGGAGGCCGCATTGTCGCGGGAAGCGGCGACGCCGATTTGTTCATAGCGCCCGGCCACCGCTTTCAAGTCGTCAACGGGCTGCTCACGAATTTTCACCTGCCGCAATCGTCGTTGCTCGTTCTGGTCAGCGCCTTCGCCGGTCGCGAGCTGGTGCTGAACGCGTACCGCGCCGCCGTCACCGACGGCTACAGGTTCTACAGCTATGGGGACGCCATGCTCGTCCTGTGATCGGCAAAACCGGGGAAATTGGGGTCGGGATAAATTTCACTTTCTGCCAACTTCAAAGATGCCACGTTGGCAGAAAGTGAAATTTATCCCGACCCCAATTTCGTTAAGATGAGCCGTGCCGTTTCCCTACGAGGAGTTCGATCTCTCCGGCGTCACGACGTATCCGCTGGAATCGCGTCCCAGCAAGGCGCGCGCGGAAGACTTCGCACGGGCGTACACGAAGGGCGCCGGATTCGATGCGTGGCTCGATCGGCTGCCCAACATTCTCGCCGCCCAGGATCTGAAGGCGGTGGTGTCGCGCGTCCTGCGCGCGAAGCAGCAAGGCGGCGGCGTCATCTGGGGCCTCGGCGCGCACGTCGTCAAGACGGGACTCTCGCCGATCCTGATCGATCTCATGCGACGCGGATTCGTGTCCGCGCTCGCCACCAACGGCGCTGGCATCATCCACGACTTCGAAATCGCGATGTGCGGAGCAACATCGGAGGATGTGGACGAAACCCTCGGTCCCGGCCGGTTTGGCATGGCGGAGGAAACAGGACGGCTTTTGAACGCAGCCATCGCGCAGGGCGTCAAGCAGGGCCTCGGTCTGGGCCAGGCGGTCGGCGCGCATCTTCGCGACACGGCGCCGAAACACGTGTCGTTGAGCATCGCCGCCGTCGCCTCGGAGCTCGACATTCCCTTGACGGTGCACGTGGCAATCGGCACCGACATTATTCATATGCATCCGTCGGCCTCGGGATCGGCGCTGGGCGAGGGAAGCCTGCGCGACTTTCGTTATTTCGTGTCCAACGTCGCCCGGCTCGATCGTGGCGTCTTCCTCAATTGCGGGTCGGCGGTCGTCCTTCCCGAAGTGTTCCTCAAAGCGGTGGCCCTGGCGCGGAATCAAGGGCGTCCGCTCACCGACCTCACGACCGTCAACCTCGATTTCGCACGCTTGTACCGGCCGCAAACAAACGTCGTGTCGCGCCCGACGAGGGGGATAGGTGTCGGCTACTCGCTGACCGGACACCACGAACTGCTGATTCCGCTGCTCGCGGCTGCACTGATTGAAGGCGACTAGCACGGTGCCAACTGTGACGGGCTCAATGACAATCTTCCCGCTCCACGTAGCACTTTGCCGTCGGCCCTTGCCACTGCGGGTGCGGTATACTCAATGGTTCCGCCGGTGTAGCTCAGTTGGTTAGAGCACGCGGCTCATATCCGCGGAGTCCGGGGTTCAAGTCCCTGCACCGGCACCAATTTCCGTCCGTTGGGCAGCGTCGCGCCTTCCGGAACGCCCCGACGACCCTCTGCTCATGACGTCGCTGGCGGCTCGCGTGCTGGCGTCAATCCGACGACGGCGGCTGTGCGATCGGCATGCCCGTATCGTGGCCGCCGTGTCCGGAGGCGCGGATTCGGTGGCGCTCGCCCACCTGTTGGCGGAGTTGTCGCATGCCGCGGCGCTCTCAGTCGTGGGCGTGGCGCACCTCGATCATGCGCTGCGCGGCGACGAGGCCGTTCGCGATCGCGAATTCTGCCGGACGCTCGCAGCCAACCTGGGACTTCCCTTCGACGTCGAACAGATCGACGTCGCCGGCGAAGCCGCGGCGAGTGGCGAATCGGTGGAGCAGGCCGCACGCCGCGTCCGGTATGCGTTCCTCGAACGCGCACGCGCGAGGCTCGGCGCCGACCTGGTGGCGGTTGCCCACACGCGCGACGATCAGGCGGAAACCGTACTGCTGCGACTGCTGCGCGGCGCGGGCACACGCGGCCTCGGCGCGATCCGACCGGCGCGCGAACGAATCATCCGCCCGCTCATCGACTTCCGCCGGATCGAGATCGTTCGATATCTCGAGGACCGCAGGTATTCCTGGGTCGAGGACTCGACGAATGCGGACACGCAGCTGCTGCGGAACTGGGTGCGCCGCGAGTTGCTGCCGACGATCGTCGCGCGCACGGGCGATGGCGTGATCGACGTTCTCGGACGGACCGCAGACGGCGCTGTCGAGGACGAAGCGTTGCTCGTCGCGATCGCTGAGGAAGCGGAAGGACGGCTGCGCCCGATAGGCGGGTTTCCCGACGCGCTGGACGCCGGACGACTGCTCCTCGCGCCGCCGGCAGTTGCCCGGCGTGTGGTGCGACGCCGGCTCGAGTCTGTGGGACAGCGGTCGGCGACCTTTGCCCACGTGACCTCTGTCCTGGAACTGGCGGGAACAACGCGGGGCGAGGTCCGTGCGGCCGGCTGCCTCGTGAAACTTTCCCCAGCCAATCGGGTCTTATATTTCAGGGCCCTCGAGCAGCTGGAAGACCGTGTACTCGACAGCAGCGCACAACCTCCGCCGCCGAGAGATCCCGTCCCGCTTCCGGTGCCGGGGGCGGTCGATCTGCCGGAATCGGGCCTGCGAGTCCGCGCCGAATACCGCGACGTCTCTGACGTGGGAGGTCTGACGAATCTGTCGAGCGTGGGCGAGGCCCGAGCCGTGATTCCGGCGGCCACCGCTGAGCAGGGGCTATTCGTCAGGTCCTGGTTGCCGGGGGACGTGCTGCAACCTTTGGGGCTCTCCGGCCGAAAGAAGGTACAGGATTTGTTTGTCGATCGAAAGGTGCCGCGACAGGCGCGGCATTCGGTGCCCATTGTGACCGCTGCCGACGGCCGGATCGTATGGGTGGCGGGGGTCGCGCTGGGCGAGGCCTTTCGCGTCACGCCGGCCACGAAGTCCGTGGTAGTCTTGAGTTTCGAGTCGTTGGGAGGCTCTTTAAGGTGAACTCAACCCTCAAGAACATGCTGTTCTGGATGGTCCTCGTGGTGATCGGGGTCCTGGTCTGGACCTTCTCCACGCGGTTCCAGACCCGCGACGAGGCGATCAGCTTCAGCCAGTTCATGACGCAGGTCGAGAACGGCCAGGTCACCAACGTCACGATCACCGGCAACGAGATTTCCGGGACGACGAAGACCAACGACACCTTCCGGACGCATGCCCCGACGCAGTACGAGGGTCTTGCCAACCGGCTGCTCGACAAGGGGGTCATCGTCCAGGCGAAGGATCCGACGACCAGCCCGTGGGCGACACTCCTGTATTCCTGGGCGCCGATCCTCCTCCTGATCGGCTTCTGGATCTTCTTCATGCGCCAGATGCAGAGCGGCGGCAACAAGGCGCTCTCGTTCGGCAAGAGTAAGGCGAAGCTCTCGTCCAGCTCCCAGAAGAAGGTGACGTTCAAGGACGTCGCCGGCGTGGACGAGGCGAAGGACGAGCTCCAGGAAATCATCGAGTTCCTGCGCGAACCGCAGAAGTTTCAGAAGCTTGGCGGTCGCATCCCCAAGGGCGTCCTCCTGATGGGGCCTCCCGGAACCGGCAAGACACTCCTCGCGCGCGCGGTCGCGGGTGAGGCGAACGTTCCCTTCTTCTCGATCAGCGGCTCCGACTTCGTCGAAATGTTCGTTGGCGTCGGCGCGAGCCGTGTGCGCGATCTGTTCGAGCAGGGCAAGAAGAACGCGCCCTGCATCGTGTTCATCGACGAGATCGACGCCGTCGGCCGCCATCGCGGCGCCGGTCTTGGCGGCGGCCATGACGAACGCGAACAGACACTGAACCAGCTTCTCGTCGAGATGGACGGCTTCGAGAGCAACGAGGGCGTGATCCTCGTCGCTGCGACGAACCGGCCCGACGTACTCGATCCTGCGCTCCTGCGGCCCGGGCGTTTCGACCGGCGCATTGTGGTCAATCGCCCCGACGTAAAGGGCCGCGAAGGGATCCTGGTGGTCCACACCAAGAAAATTCCGCTCAGCGACGACGTGGACATCCTGGTGCTGGCGCGTGCGACCGCAGGGTTCAGCGGTGCGGATCTGGCCAACCTGGTGAACGAGGCGGCCCTCAATGCCGCGCGGTACAACCAGAAGGTCGTCCGCATGCAGGACTTCGAGTTTGCGAAGGACAAGGTGCTGATGGGTGCCGAGCGCCGCTCGATGATCATCAGCGACGAAGAGAAGAAGGTCACCGCGATTCACGAAGCCGGCCACGCCGTCCTCACCGTCCGGCTGCCGCACGCGGACCCGATCCACAAGGTCACGATCATCCCGCGCGGCATGGCGCTCGGCGTGACGCAGCAGGTGCCTGTCGACGAGAAGCACAACTACTCGCGCGACTACCTGAACGATCGCATCGCGATTCTGCTCGGCGGCCGCATCGCCGAAGAGATCATGCTCGGCCAGATCACCACGGGCGCCGGCAATGACCTCGAGCGCGCCACCGAGATGGCGCGCAGCATGGTCTGCGAGTGGGGCATGAGTGACGCGATGGGCCCGCTCACATTCGGCAAGAAGGAAGAGCAGATCTTCCTCGGCCGCGAGATCGCGCAGCGTTCCGACTACAGCGAAGACACAGCGCTCCGCATCGACCAGGAAGTGAGGCGCATCGTTACCGAGAACTACGAGCGCGCGCTCGCAATTCTGCAGGAGTACCGCGAGCGGGTGCAGAAGCTCGCCGACGAGCTCCTCGCGCGGGAGGTGCTCGACGGCGAGCAGGTGAAGCGCATCGTCGGTGGTCTGCCGGCGGACGACACGACGCCGCCGAACACCCCGGAGCCACCTCGCGCGGTGACCGACGACCGCACGCGCAAGGAGTCCCGTCCCGGCTTCGTGCCGAACCTCGGGAACCCGCTGCCGCAGGAATAGGCGGTCAAGAGACCGGCGGTTCATCACGTTGGTCAGGTTGATCGGGTCGATCGGGTTCTGAAAACCGCCGACCCGATCGCCCGCCCCAACCCGAAACTCGATGAACCCGACCGACCCGATTCATCCGATCGACCTTCGCCGGTTCGGCATCGCCCCTCGGGCACGGTTTGTCGTGCCGGTGGGCGATGCGCAACTCGAACTGGGGCGCAGGACGCTCGTCATGGGCGTCCTCAACGTCACTCCTGACTCGTTCGCCGACGGTGGAAGGTTCGTCGACCCGTCGCGGGCCGCCGATGCCGCGCTCGCGATGGAGGCTGCCGGTGCCGATCTGATCGACATCGGCGGTGAATCCACCCGCCCCGGCGCCGCCGCCGTCGGCGCCGACGAGGAGCGTGCGCGCGTCGAGCCAGTTCTCGAGCGCCTTGCCGGCCGCCTGAGGGTGCCAATCTCGATCGACACTTACAAGGCGATCGTCGCCCAAGCCGCAATCGATCGCGGCGCCGCTATCGTCAATGACATCAGCGCGCTGGAGTATGATCCCGGCCTGGCATCGGTCGTCGCGCGCTCACGCGCCGCTCTCATCCTGATGCACAACCGCGGGCGGTCGCGCGAGATGTATCGCGCCGCCGAGTACCGCGATGTCGTCGGCGAGGTGACCGGAGAGCTCGAGGCGCGGGTACACGCCGCGGCCGCGGCGGGCATTCCGCCCGAACGTGTGTTCGTCGATCCCGGAATTGGCTTCGCCAAGCGGGCAGACCACAGCTTGGCGATGCTTGCTGGCCTGCCGGCGCTGGCGCGGCTCGGTCGCCCGGTGCTCGTCGGTCCGTCACGCAAGTCGTTTCTGAAAGCGGTCGTCGGCGAGCGCTCCACGGATGAACGTGAGTGGGCCACGGCAGCGGCGGTCACCGCGTCGGTGCTGCTGGGAGCGCACATTGTCCGCGTTCACGGCGTCGCTGAGATGATCGACGTCGTGCGCACCGCCGACGCGATTCGCCAGGCCGCAGGCACGTAATCGCTTTTCGCAGGGAGAGCCCGTGGATACCGTCTGGATCACCGATGCGCTCGGGCGGCAGCCGGTCGGATGGCGAGATGCCGTTGACATCGCGCTCGTCTCGCTTCTGATCTACGAAGTCCTCACGCTGATTCGCGGCACCCGTGCGGTGCAGATGGCGGTCGGCGCCGGGCTGACCGTCGCGCTCTTCTATCTGTCGCAGGTGACAGGCCTCGAGACGCTGAACTGGCTGATTCGCAACATGATCGGCTACGTCGTGTTCGCGGCCATTGTCATCTTCCAGTCCGATATCCGGCGCGCCCTCGCCCATCTCGGGCGCGCACCGTTCTTCAGGTACCTGGCCAAGGGCGAGACCGTCGACGAGACCGTCGAGGAAATCGCGGTCGCGTCGCAGATGCTTTCCTCGCAGAAGACCGGGGCGATCATCTGCATCGAACGCCAGATCGGACTCAGGAACTACGTGGAGGGCGGCATTCCGCTCGATGCGCAAATCAGCTACGACCTGCTGGTGACGATTTTTCAAACCGCATCGCCGCTCCACGATGGCGCCGTCATCATCCAGGAAAACCGGATCTCTGCCGCTGCGTGCTTCCTTCCGCTCACGATCAACCCTCGGCTGAGTAAGGATCTCGGTACCCGTCATCGCGCGGCGATCGGACTGACCGAAGAGAACGATGCGCTCGCCGTGGTGGTCTCCGAAGAAACGGGTTGGATCTCGCTGGTCCTCGAAGGACGTCTGGAGCGGAACCTGACGCCGGACGATTTGCGAGGGCGCCTGCGACAGCTGCTCCGTCCACGGCGGTTCGTCGAAGGACCGCTCTCCGCGCAGCCTGCGGCCCCCTAAATGCGGCGGCGGATCTTCGGGCATCTGGGACTCAAAGTCCTCTCGATTGCGCTGGCCACGCTCGTGTGGTGGATGGTGGCCGGACAGCGTGAGGCGGAGCGATCGCTTCGCGCGCCGCTCGAGTTCCGCAGCATCCCCGACCAATTGGAGCTCGTCGGCGAACCCGCTGGTCTCGTCGACATTCGATTGCGCGGGACCACCGGCGCGCTCGCGCAGCTGCAGACGAGCGAGGTGGTGGCGGTGCTCGACCTGAAAGGCGCACGTCCGGGCCGGCGCCTTTTCCACATCCTGCCCGGCGACGTGTCGGTCCCGACTGGAATCAAGGTCCTGCAAGTAACGCCGGCGACGCTGTCGCTCACGTTCGAGTCCGCTGCGGTGCGTACCGGTTCCGGTCGTGCCCGATATAGACGACGAGCCGGCGCCGGGCTTCGAGGTTGGGACCGTGACCTCCGATCCGCCGCTGGTCGAAGTGGCGGGGCCGAGCTCTGCGGTGGCTGATGTCACGGAAGCCACGACGGAGCCGATCAGCATTCGTGGAGCGACACAATCAGTGGTGGATACCGTAACCATCGGAGTGAATGACGCCAGCGTTCGACTGCGGACGCAGCGCACTGCCGTCGTGACGATCGAGATACGTCCCGTCCCTGTCGAACGTGTCGTGGATCACGTGCCGGTAGAATTGAGGAATGCCGGAAACCGGTTGATCTCGACGGCGTCGCCGCGTGAAGTGACGGTACGTCTGCGGGGGGCCTCGAAAGCGATTGCGGCCTTACACGGCACCGATCTCAAGGTGTATGCCGACCTCTCTGGTCTGGGACGCGGACGCTACAATCTTCCTGTGCGGTTCGATCCTCCTCAGGACATGACGATTACCAGCGTCGCGCCTGCACAGGTCGACGTTCGCATCCGCTGACATGGCTCGCTTGTTCGGTACCGACGGCATTCGCGGCACGGCGGGGCAGCCGCCGCTCGACCCGCCGACCGTACGGCGGATCGGAGCGGCGCTCGTGAAAGCGCTCGACGCGTCCGAGGGACACCCGCACCTCCTGATCGGCCGCGACACGCGTGAATCCGGCGAGTGGATTGAGCGCGAGCTTGCCGCCGGAGCGCGCCGTGCCGGCGGCGACGTCAAGACCCTTGGAGTGATGCCGACGCCGGCGGTCGCGTATCTCACTCGCACCACCGACGTCACGCTCGGCGCGGTGATCTCCGCTTCACACAATCCCTACGAGGACAACGGCATCAAGGTCTTCTCTGGGGCCGGGCACAAGTTCAACGAAGATCGCGAGCGACTCGTCGAATCAATCGTCAGCGATCCGGGCTGGCAGCTCGATGACGACGAAGCGCCGGCGGTCGCCGCCGTCGATGAGTCCGACGCGTATCTCGATCATCTGCACGACATGCTGGCCGAACCCGGCGCGTTGCGAGGGCGACGGCTCGTCGTCGACTGCGCGAATGGCGCCACCACGCGCGTCGCCGAACGCCTGTTTCGATCGCTGGGATTCGAGGTCGTGCTGCTCGGCGCATCACCCGACGGACGCAACATCAACCTCGCGTGCGGCTCGACATACCCCGAATCGATGGCGGCCGCCGTGCGAGACGCCGGCGCGATTGCGGGCGTCGCCTTCGATGGGGACGGAGATCGCGCGATCTTCGCCGACGAGCGCGGCCAGGTCGTCGATGGCGATGCCGTGATGTTGATGTGCGCGCGGCACCTCCAGGTGGAAGGGCGCTTGCGGGGAAATACCGTCGTCGCGACGGTGATGAGCAATATCGGCCTCGAGTTGGCGCTCGCCGAGTCGGGCATTGCGTTGCGGCGGACGCAGGTCGGCGACAAGTACGTGATGGAGGAACTGTTGCGGAACGGTTTCTCGCTCGGCGGCGAGCAGTCAGGCCACATCATCTTCACCGACTACTTGTTCACGGGCGATGGTCTCGCCACGTCGCTGGGTGTGCTGCGGGTGATGGCCGCCACCGGCCGGCCGCTGTCGTCCCTGGCCGCGCAGCTCGTGACCTATCCGCAGGTGCTGGTCAACGTGCGGGTTCGCGAGCGGCGCGATCTGGCGTCGGTCCCCGCGGTGGCGCACGTCATCGCAGGAGTGGAATCGCGGCTCGCGGGACAGGGTCGGCTTCTCGTCCGCTACTCGGGCACCGAGCCACTGCTTCGGATCATGCTCGAAGGCCGCGATCGCGACGAGATCAGGAGCTGGGCGAACGAGATCGCGGGTATTGTGAAACAAGAACTCGCGTGATCGCGATCAGTGCCGCCGCACTGCGACACTGAAGCACCGCATAATGATCAATCTCTCCGTCAACGTCAACAAGGTGGCCACGGTCCGCAACTCGCGCGGCGGAAAAGTTCCGTCCGTCGTCGAAGCCGCCAGAGTCTGCGTCGACGCCGGCGTCCAGGGGATCACCGTTCACCCGCGGGCGGATGCGCGGCACATCACGTTCGCGGATGTCCACGAGCTGGCCTCATTGCTCGCGCCGTACCGCGGCCGCGTCGAGTACAACATCGAAGGCGATCCCCGTCCGGACTTGCTGGCACTGGTGCGCGACGTCCGTCCCGATCAGTGCACGCTGGTTCCGGTCGCTCCTGGAGAGATCACCAGCCAGGCGGGTTGGCCTGCCAGTACGCCGATCGGCGAATTGCGCGGCGTTGTCCAGGCGCTGCAGTCGCATCGCGTGCGGGTCAGCATGTTCGTCGATCCTGAACTGGCCGCGATCGACTGGGCCGCCGATCTGGGCGCCGATCGCGTGGAGCTTTACACGGAGCCTTTTGCTCGGGCGTTCGACGACGGCGGTACCAGACTCGAGAGGAGCGTTGCGCAGTACACGGAGGCGGCCAGGCACGCTCACGACCGCGGCCTCGGCGTCAACGCGGGTCACGATCTCGACTTGCACAATCTGCCGACGTTCCGTCGGGTCCCCCACGTCGACGAGGTGTCGATCGGTCACGCGCTGATCAGTCGTGCGATCTTTGCCGGGCTGGCGCCCACGGTCCGCGAGTACCTCGAGGTACTCGGCAGATCGTCCACCGCATGAGTCGCCGGACGACGCTCTGGGCGCTCGTCTCCGTCGCTGTGATGCTGTGTGGACGGCCGCTTTTCGCCGCGGCGCCGGTCACGTTCCGGGCTGCCGACGGGGTGACGCTCACCGCCGCATGGACACCGCCGCCAACGACGGCGCCGGCGGTGCTGCTCGTCCACTCGTTGTCGCGCAGCCACCAGGATTGGGACCCGGCCGCCGAAGCGCTGACCGGCGCGGGCTTTGGCGTCCTCGCTGTCGATCTGCGAGGGCATGGAGCGTCAGAAGGCAGTTACGGGTCGCTGCAATCGATGCTGCTCGATGTGCAGGCAGCGCTGGCGTGGTTGAAGACGCGACACGACGTGAACCCCGCCCGCATCGGTATCGCCGGCATGCATTTCGGCGCGACGCTCGCCGTGCTGGCCGCTGGCAGCGACGCCTCCGTGCGGTCGATCGCGCTCCTGTCACCCGCGAGCGAGTTTCGCGGCCTGCGATGCGAGCCGGCGATGCGCACGTTCGCCGCTCGATCAGGCGCCGCGTTTCTGATCGCCGGCAGGCTCGATCCCTATGCGGCGCGATGCGCCAGGCAGCTCGGCGAGACGACCCCCGGCCTTCGCGAGGTTCGCATCATCGAGGAGACGAGCGCCAACGGCCGGGCGCTGCTCTCTGCGGCGCCGGATCTCACGCCAGCCCTGGTGGACTGGTTTCGAAGGACGCTGTTATGATCCAAGGTTGCCGCCGCTCGACAAGCTCGCGGTAGACCTGCCCATGAAATCCGAATCGCTCGTCTTCGCCGCGGCCGGCACGCTGGTCGGTTTTCTCGGCGGCTGGATCATCGGGTCGCAACACACGATCGCACGAGTGCCAGCCGCCGGAATGGCGGCGTCGGCGCCGGCACCCGCGACGTCGGCGGGAAATGCGCCCTCCGCACCCGCGCTCGACACCGCCAAGGTGCAGGCCGCGACCGGTCGTGCATCGGCCGAGCCGCGCAACCCGGCGCCGCGTATCGAACTGGGCAACCTGTACTTCGACGCAGAGCAGTATCAGGAGGCGGCTCGCTGGTACCAGGAGGCGCTCTCGATCGATCCCTCGAACGCCGACGTCAGCACCGATCTCGGCGTGAGCTTCTACTATCTGAACGAACCGGATCGCGCGCTGGCGCAGTTCGACAAGTCGCTCGCCATCAATCCGAAGCACTCGAAGACGCTGCTGAACCTCGGGATCGTGCGGGCGTTCGGAAAGCAGGATCTGCAGGGCGCCGCCAAGGCGTGGCAGGAAGTCATCGCCGTCGCGCCGCCGGGAAGCCCCGAGGGGCAGGCTGCGCGGCGCGCTCTCGACGCAATGCGCGGGGCGCATCCCGATGTTCCCGGGAGTGGCGCCTCTCCCTCATCCGGACCGGGTTCCGACTGAGACCACCATGGGTTGGCTGCTTCGCGTTCTCCTGTTCATGCTGCTGATCACCGTCGTCGTGCGATCGGCGTATCGTTTCCTGTACGGCGTGATTGAGGGGGCGGGCGTGGACACCGGCCGCCGGGTGTCGAACCGGTCGCGAACACAGGTCACCGGGCATATGGTGAAAGATCCCGTGTGCGGGACCTACGTGGTTCAAGGCCGCGCGCTGACCGCGATTCGCGGCGGGGAAACGGCGTGGTTCTGCTCCGCCCAATGTCAGCGCGCCTGGCTGAGCGGAAAGGCCTGACATGGCTGACGTCGTCCTCGACCGACTGCGCGCCGACATCGTGGAGGTCGGGCGGCGCCTCTACACGCGCGGATTCTGCGCCAGCAACGACGGGAACATCAGCATTCGCTTTGCCGAGGATCGCGTCCTGACCACGCCGAAAAGCGTGTCGAAGGGCTACATGACCCCCGACATGATGGTCGTCGTGGATCTCGACGGGAAGAAGATTTCCGGCGATCGCGAGGCGTCGTCCGAACTGCTGATGCACCTCGAGGTGTATCGCCAGCGCCCCGACGCGCAGGCGGTGGTCCACGCCCATCCCCCCCTCGCGACCGGGTTTGCCGTCGCCGGCGTCGCGCTCGACCGCGCCGTGCTCGCCGAAGTGATTTGCACGCTTGGGAGCATCCCGATTGTGGACTACGCCACGCCGTCGACGCCGGAGCTGCCCGCGGCCGTGCGCCAGTACATCAAAGCACACGACGGTCTGCTGCTTGCGAATCATGGCGCGCTGACCGTTGGTCCGGATGTCTATGGCGCGTACTACAAGATGGAGACGGTGGAGCACTTCGCAAAGATCAGCCTTGTCGCACGCCTTCTTGGCGGCGAACGGCTGATTTCGCAGGAGGAGGTCATTCGGCTCCAGAATCTGCGCGGCAAGTACGGCATCACGTCGCCAGCACCCATCTGCCTTGACGACCTGGACGGATCCGGCGCGCCGGTCGTGGACGCAACCTGCCAGGTCGTTCGCTCGCCCGACGTTCCGGGGCAGCGTCTCGTTCCGGATCCCTCCAGCGGACTCGGATTCGTCCTCCGCACCGACAGCGGCAGCGTGCCCCGTGACGATGCGGAAATTCGGTTAACATACCGCGAGCTGGCGGCCCTCATCGAGGAAGCCGTCGAGCGTCTTCGGTAGGCGGGAGGCAATCAATGGGTGAGGCGCTGGGAATGGTGGAAACCAAGGGGCTCGTCGCGATGATCGAAGCGGCGGACGCCATGGTGAAAGCCGCGAAGGTGACGCTCGTCGGGTGGGAAAAGATCGGGGCCGGGTACGTCACCGCGATCGTGCGTGGGGACGTGGCCGCCGTGAAGGCGGCAACCGACGCTGGCGCGGCTGCGGCCCGCCGGGTCGGCGAGCTCGTGTCCGTGCATGTCATTCCGCGTCCGCACGCGAACCTCGAAGACGCGCTTCCGATCGGCAAGGCGCAGAAGTAATCCTTGCTCATCGCCAAGATCATCGGCACCGTCGTCGCCACGCGCAAGGATCCGCGGCTCGACAGCAACAAGCTGCTGGTCGTCCGGGGGATGGACCCGTCGGGGAAAGTCGACGGGGCCTATCTCGTGGCGGTGGACACCGTCGATGCCGGGGTCGGTGAAATCGTTCTGATCGTCAGTGGAAGCTCCGCCCGAATGGCGTCGGGCATGAAGGACTGTCCGGTGGACGCCGCGATCGTCGGCATCATCGATTCCATCGAGGTCAGCGGTTAGTGCCATGCAGGTCGCTCGCGTTGTCGGCGACATCGTCGCCACCCGGAAGGATCCCGCACTCGAGGGGCTGAAGCTGTTGGTGCTGCAGCCGCTCGATATCGCCAAGAACGCCGTCGGCCGTCCTCTGGTCGCGGCCGACTCGGCTGGTGCGGGTGTTGGAGAGCTGGTCTTCTTCGTCCGGGGACGCGAAGCGGCGTTTCCCTTCTATCCCGCAGAGCCACCCGTCGACGCCGCCGTCGTCGGGATTGTGGACCCCACTCCTGTGGAGGCGGGCCTTTAGGCCCGCCGGCCGTCAGCCACGCTCCAATCATGCTGATCGCGCGCGTCGTCGGGCCGCTCGTGGCCACCCAGAAGCACCGGAAGTTCGAGGCCGCCAAGCTGCTCCTCGTGCAGCCGATCGACGAGCTGGAACAGCCGCGCGGGCCCGTTCTGCTGGCGGTGGATACCGTCGGCGCTGGCGTCGACGAGAAGGTGCTTCTGGTGCTCGACGGCAAGGCGGCGGGTGATGCGATGCTGAAGAAGGGGGCGCCCGTCGACGCCGCGGTCGTAGGTATCATCGATCACGTTGAGCACGCATGACCGAAGACGAGCTCAGGTCCCTCGTACGCGACGTCATCGCCTCCCGGATTGCCGCACCGCAGGCCCCGGCGCCTCGTCCGTCGTCGAGCTTCACGAGGCTCAGCATGGTCGCCCCCACCGCCGCCGGCAGTCCCTGCGTCATAGAGCCGGCCGTAGGCTGCAATCAGTGCGGTTACTGCGTGTCGATGGGGCACTGAAGGAAGAATTGCGGATTGCGGATTGCGGATCCAATCCCCAATCAAATCCACAATCCGCAATCCACAATGTCATCGTCAGTTCTCATCACCCGTCGTCTTCCCGGTGCCGTCGTACGGCGGCTGGAAGGGAAGTGCGACATCGACATGCACCGCGGCGAGACGCCGCTGACCCCCGAGGACCTGCGGGCGCGTGCGGCGGATAAGGATGCGGTGATCGTTCTTCTCCCGGATCGCATCGATCGCGCGGTACTGGATGCGGCGCCACGGCTGAAGATCATCGCGAACGTCGCGGTCGGCTACGACAATCTCGACGTGCGGCACGCGGCGCAGAAGGGCGTGATCTGCACCAACACACCTGACATTCTGACCGATGCGACCGCCGACCTGACGTGGGCGTTGATCCTCGACGTCACGCGACGTGTGAGCGAGGGCGATCGGCTGGCACGCGCCGGCAACTGGAAGGGGTGGACGTTCGAGTTCATGCTCGGCTCTGGCCTCCAGGGCAAACAACTGGGCATCGTCGGGGCCGGCCGCATCGGAAGGGCGGTCGCGGAGCGCGCCCGCGGGTTCGGGATGAAAGTCGCCGTGACCAGCCGGCGTGATCCTGGCTGGCCGGACGCCGAGTTCATGCCTCTGGATCGGCTGCTTGCGACATCCGACGTGGTATCGCTGCACGTGCCGCTATCGCCAGAAACCCGCGGGTTGATCGACCAGCCGGCGCTGGCGCGGATGAAACGCACTGCCTTCCTCATCAACACGACACGGGGCGCGGTCGTCGACGAAAGTGCGCTGGCGTGGGCGTTGAAGGAGCACATGATCGCCGGCGCCGGCCTCGACGTGTTCGAGAACGAGCCGCAGATCAACGCCGCACTGCCGAACCTCGAGAACGTGGTGCTGTCGCCACACCTCGGAAGCGCAACTCGCGAGACTCGAACCGCGATGGCCGATCTCGCGGTTTCGAATGTGCTCGCTGTCTTGAGCGGCCAGCCGCCACTGACGCCAATCGCCGTGAGGATCTGACGATTCGCAATCGAATCCGCAAGCCACAATCCGCAATCCGCAATTCGCGACCCCCTGTCGCGTCTGTCATGCGCGCGCTGGCGCGCGCCATTGACGGGATGGAACTGCCGGCCGTCGAAAAAGTCTCGGAATCAGAGTCGGACGGTCCGTTTCAAGTGCTCATTGCCACGCTCTTGTCCGCACGGACGCAGGATGCAACGACGCTGGCGGCATCGACGCGGCTGTTCAAGCGCGCGCGGACGCCAGCGGCAATGGCCAGGCTCGGCGTCGACGACATCGAGCGGTTGATCTATCCGGTCAGCTTCTATCGCAACAAAGCCCGTTTCGTGAAGACGGCTTGCGAGAAGATCGTCAGCGATTTTGCAGGTGAGGTGCCAGCCACGCTCGACGAGATGATCACGCTGCCCGGCGTCGGACGCAAGACGGCGAACCTCGTGATGATCCTCGCCTACAAAAGCCGTGCGCACATCTGTGTCGACACGCACGTGCATCGCATCGCGAATCGGCTTGGCTGGGTCAAGACGCGGGTTCCTGAAGAAACCGAACAGGCGCTGTATCGAGCGACCGACAGGCGCTGGTGGCCGTTGATCAACCTGTATCTGGTGACCTGGGGTCAGAACGTGTGCCGTCCGGTGTACCCTCGCTGCGGCGATTGCGGGATCGCTCGACTTTGTCCGAGAATCGGAGTGACCAGCATCGGGCTCCGGGCTCCAGGCCCGGGGCTCCGAAAGAGCCGATGACAATGATGACAAACGCTCGCAACGCGGCGATCGCGGTCTGCCTCGTGACTGCGTCGACGCTCGTCCTCGCACAGGCCAAGCCGCCGTCCAAGCCGGCGGCTCCGAAACCCGCTGCGCCGAGGGCGGCAACAGGGACGAAGACGGCGGCCCCCGCGAGCACGCCGACGCCCGGCGCGGGCCCCGTGGTGGTGGTCGAGACGTCGAAAGGTACGTTCGAGTTCGAGACCTATCCGAACGAGTCGCCGCGGACGGTCGAGCACGTGCTGAACCTGGTGAAGAAGAACTTCTACAATGGCTTGCGCTTCCACCGCGTCGAGCCTGGCTTCGTCATTCAGGTTGGCGATCCGAACACGCGCGATTTCACGAAAAAGGATCTGTGGGGCACCGGCGGCAGCGGCACGCCGGTCGGCGTCACCGAGCTCTCGCGGAAGCACCTCCACGTCAAAGGCGCGGTCGCGATGGCGCATCCGGGCAACGCGGCGAAAGCCGACGCGCAGTTCTACGTGATGCTCGGGGCCAGGCCGAGCCTCGACGGCAAGTATGTGGTGTTCGGAAAGTTGATCGGCGGATTCGACGTACCCGACAAGATTCGCGTCGGCGACGTGATCAAAAAAATGTCCGTGAAGCCGTGAATGGACCGACCTCCACGATGCCCGCGAGCTCCGGGTACTGCTCGACGAGCTCCGGCGAATAGACGCCGGGCACCGGCTGCTCGACCAGCGACTTGAGTACTGCGGCGTTGACCACCGACTTCGCCGAGAAGTGGTTGTTCAAATACAGATAGGCCTTGCGCACGATCGCGTCAGCGGCGCTCGCGGTTTCGGCGAAGGGTCGCAGCTCGTCGACCGAATAAAGGTAGTTGTAGCGATCCTCTGACTTGTCGTGCTTCCACCACTGCGCGGCGTTTCGTCCGTGCAGCCGCATGTAGTAGAAGCCTTTGATGTTCGGCAGGAAGTTCTGACGGATCGAGAGCTGGAACTTCGGCTCGTCGATCTGAACCCATGCCGCCTTGTGCTCTCCGAGCATCGCCAGCGTCGAGGCGATCTGATCGCTCCACGACTTGTGCCGCAGCTCCACGGCCACTGGATACTCGCCGAAGGTGTGCAGGAGCCACTCGAGGTAGGCACGATTCTGCGGCGTGTCCTTGAAGCTGGCGGGGAACTGTGCCAGCAGTGCCCCGAGTTTCCCGGCGGTCGCAATCGGATCGATGCCGCTCTTGAACTTGCCGATGTCGGCGTCGTTGACCCGCGCCAGTTCCGTCAGCGCCGCCGGTGTGGCATCCGGTAGATTGGCGAGCGCCGTTCGCTTGAACATCTCGGGATGGGTGAATTGCTGGTGCAGCTTCAGCGAGAACTCGAAGCCGGGCGGCGTCTTCTCGACCCAGCGAGCCGCGGTTTCAGGCGCTGGCGGACCGTAGAAACTCGAATTCACCTCGACGGTGTCGAAGTGCTCGGCGTACCACGAGAGTTCGTCGAAGTCCTTCAGGCCGGCGGCTCGGCCTCTGCGCGCAGGGTAGAAGAGGCCGTTCCAGGTGCCCTTGCCGGAGGGGTAGTTCCACCCCGACGTGCCGATTCGGAGCATAGCGGTACAATTATCCAGCGTGTTGACCGTCAACGAAATCTTTCACTCGATCCAGGGGGAGTCGACGCATGCCGGACGGCCGTGTGTATTCGTGCGCCTGACGGCCTGCGACCTGCGCTGCTCGTGGTGCGACACGCCGTATGCCTTCTACGAAGGCCGGAAGATGTCTCTGGACGAGGTGATTGCGGCCGTCGAAGACTATCGCTGTCCGCTCGTTGAGCTGACGGGGGGCGAGCCGCTCCTGCAGAAAGACGTTTATCCGCTGATGGCGCGGCTGTTGGAATCGGGCAAGACCGTGCTCGTCGAGACGGGCGGACACGTGAGCCTCGCCAACGTTCCGCTGCCGGTCCGCAAGATTATGGACGTCAAATGCCCGGGCAGCGGCGAAGCGCACCGCATGGACTGGTCGAATCTCGATCGGCTGTCACCTATCGACGAAGTCAAGTTCGTCATCCGCGATCGCGCTGACTACGAGTACGCGCGGGACGTCGTCTCGACGCACGAGCTCGATCGCAAGGTGGCCGCGGTCCTCTTCTCGCCGGTCCACGGCGTCCTCGATCCGCGGACGATCAGCGAGTGGGTGCTGGCAGATCGCCTCGCCGTCCGCGTCCAGCTTCAGGTGCACAAATACATCTGGGATCCGCAGACACGAGGGGTCTGATCCCACAATCGTCCATGTCCGAGGTCGTGATTCTCCTGAGTGGTGGTCTCGATTCCTACACCGCCGCCGCCATCCTCAAAGCTGAGGGATACCAACTGAATGCCCTGAGCGTGCGCTACGGGCAGCGCCACGTTCGGGAACTGGATGCGGCGCGGCGTGTCGCGTCGGCCCTTGGCGTCGCGCGGCACCTCGAGCTCTCAGTGGACCTTTCGCGCGTTGGAGGATCTGCGCTGACGGCCGACATCGACGTTCCCAAGGACCGCACGATCGACCAGCAGATCCCGGTCACCTACGTGCCGGCCCGCAACACGGTATTGCTGTCGCTCGCGCTCGCCTGGGCGGAGGCCCTCGGTGTCAGCGACATCGGCATCGGCGCCAACGCGCTCGACTATTCGGGGTATCCGGATTGTCGTCCCGAATACATGCGGGCGTTCGAAGCCCTGGCGAATCTGGCCACGAAGGCCGGGGTCGAGGGCACGCGCTTCCGAATCCATGCGCCGCTGATGCAGATGAGCAAGGCGCAAATCATCGAACGCGGTCTGAGCCTTGGGCTCGACTACGCGCTCACGCACAGTTGCTACGATCCGTCCGACGATGGCCGGCCATGCGGTCGCTGTGACAGCTGCGTGCTGCGCGCGAAGGGCTTCGCGGACGCAGGCGTAAGAGATCCCCTGGCCGCTGGCCGCTGATATGACCGATCGTCTCTACTATCACGACAGCTCCCTTCTCCGGTTCACGGGAACCGTTGTCGAATCCGGCACGCTCGCTGGCCGTGCATTCGTTGTTCTGGACCGGTCTGCGTTCTACCCGACATCTGGCGGCCAGCCGTTCGATCGCGGCCGCCTGGGCGATCGCGATGTCCTCGAGGTTCTGGATCGAGTCGAGGACGGCGCCGTGCTGCACGTCGTCAACGAAGGCATCGCCGTGGGCGCGACTGTCGAAGGTGAGATCGATTCCGCGCGGCGTCTCGATCACATGCAGCAGCATACGGGCCAGCACGTCTTATCAGCCGCGTTCATCCGCACTGCCAACGTTCCCACCGTCAGCTTTCATCTCAGTGCCGACATTTCGACCATCGACCTGACCGGCGACCTTGACGCTGCGACCATTGCCCGGGCCGAGGACGACGCCAACCGCGTCGTCGTTGCCGACCTCGAGGTGAAGGTGCGCTTCGTGACAGCCGAGGAGGCCCGAATGCTGCCCCTCCGAAAGGAACCGGCGCGGACGGGCACCTTGCGGATCGTGGAAGTGCCCGATGTGGACGTGTCAGCGTGCGGCGGCACACACGTGCCAAGGACTGGTGCCATCGGCAGCATCGTGGTGAGCGCCTGGGAGCGCTACAAGGGCGGGACGCGCGTCAGTTTCGTGTGCGGCGGGCGTACGGTCGCGTCTTTCCGGCAGCTTCGTGATGCGTCGGCGGCTACGGCACGCCTGCTCTCGGCGCAGGTGACCGAGTTGCCCGACGCCGTGGCACGGCTGCAGGCGGAGTTACGCGAGCAGCGGCTCCAGTCTCGTGCGCTCTCGGAGCAACTGGCGGCCTTCGAATCCGCGGCGCTGCGGCAAAGCGCGGACGATGTGAGCGGCCGCCAGGTGGTGGCGCGAGTACTGGACAAAGATCAGGCCGGCCTGAAGCAGCTCGCGTCAGCGATTGCCGCGGATAGCGGTCCGGCGGCGCTGCTGATCTCGGCCGCGCGTCCTTCAGCCATCGTCATCGCGCGCGGCGGAGAGGCAACCGTGGACGCCGGCGCACTCCTGAAGGCGATCGTCGGGCGGTTTGGCGGCAAGGGCGGTGGACGGCCTGAGCTCGCGCAGGGTGGCGGCGTCGACGCCGATCCCGAGGGTATCCGTCAGTTCGGCATCGAGCTCATCGCCGCGACGCGCTCGACGACCTGATCGATCACGCGATCCACATCGGCGGCGGTCGTCGGCGCTGCGAAATTGTTCGCCAGGATCGAAAAGACGAACCATTCGCCGCTCTTCGCGTGAACATAGCCGGACAGGGCACGCACCGACGACAGGGACCCTGTTTTCGCGAAGACGCGAGCTTCGGCGGCCGTCCCCTTCATCCGCTTTTCGAGTGTTCCGTCCACGCCGGCGATCGGCAGCGCCGCCAGCCAGGCCTCCCGGAGCGAGGCGCTTCCGTACATGCGTTCCAGTACTTTGGCCAGCGCGGCCGGAGTGACCAGGTTGTAGCGTGACAAACCGGACCCGTCGGCCTGCGCGACCGTGCCGGCTTCGATACCCCAGCCAGTGAGTGTCTCTCGGACAACGTCGAGGCCAGCCGCAGTCGATTCTGCCTGACCATCCTGGCGGCCGATTGCGCGCAGAAAGACCTCGGCGTACAGGTTCTGGCTGGATTTCAGGAGCCGTAGCGCAACCTCGCTGAGCGGCGGCGATCGATACGACACCAGCACCGGCAAACCTGCCGGTAGTGGTCCCGGCGGTGCGAGATCGATGTCAGCGGCCTCGCCGACGACCGTGACGCCCCGTGCGACCAGGGCGGTGCGAAGGGCTTCCGTGAAGGCGATCGTAGGATTCTCGACCGATGTGAAACGCGGAGATTCCGGAGCCGTTGGATTCGCAGCGTGGACGTTCTCGTCGTAGTTCAGCGCGCCTATCGGTGCGGAATAACTGAACGGCAGGTCGTCCCAGGCCCACCCTGCGCCGTACGGCTCCTCGGCGAACCCGTCGTCATCGCCGATGATTCGCCCCTCGATACGGCGCACGCCCTGCTGCCAGAGGGTATCGGCGATCGTGGTCAGCGCGGGTGAGAGCTTCGGCCGATCGCCCGGCGTCGGATCGCCGCCACCCCGGACCACCAAATCGCCGCGGATCGTGCCGTCCGGATCGATGGCTGTCGTGGCGCGGACGGTGGTCTCGAACGTAAAGGCCCAGCCGAGTCGCTCGGCAGCAACGGCGACGGTCAGAAGCTTCGCGTTGGAAGCCGGTACCAGGAGTTGATCGGGATTGATTGAGAACACGACATCGCCGCGGTCGAGCGATTGAATGACCGCGCCCCAAAGCACGCGGCGGGGCGACGTTTTGGAAAACAGCGCGCCGATCTCACTCGCCGCCAACGTCCGTTCGTCTGGCGCGTCGACCGGCGACACGGCTGGACGCGAATGAGGGCGCAGGCGCTCGCGGAGAAAACGAGTGAGAGCGCGAGGGCTCGAATCTGAAGACGCGAGAGGCGCCTACTTGAGCCCATCGAGCGACTTGATCAGATCCTCGAACTCCGAAGGATCGAGCGTCAACGCTCCCGGTTCGTCGGTGCGGCCGGCGTATGCCGCCGTGCCCTCACGTCCGAAGCGCACCGACTCCGACTTCTTCCCGTCGTCGAAGGTTGCGTTGGTGACCAGTACCGGCGCATCGAGTCCGGCCTTCGCACTGGCGTCGGCGAACGACTGAGCTCGCAGGCCCGACAACTTGGCGATGAACGCTTCGAACTTCCCGCCATCGATGGCTTTCTTCGTCGCCGCGTTCTGCCACACGTCGGCGCCGTCCTTCCCCTTGCCCTTCAGCCGCTCGAACGTTGTTGCGTCCCTACCCCTGGTGATTTCGAGGCGAGTGAGGTTGTAGGCCCTGAATTCGAAGACGTCTTTGCGGCGGTACTCGATGACGCCTTTCTGCAAGTCCGTCTGCAGGTCGGAACCGACGGTCACGACCTGGTTCTTCGACACGTCGCGGGCGTATAGATCGCCGCCTTCCGCCTTTTTGCCGATGGCGACAGCGGCCCGTGCGCTGCCCATGCCCAGCGTCACCGTCGTCACCGGTTTGTCGAGACCGTACTCCTTGAGATCGGTGGCCGCTTCACTGGCGACCGATTTCATCTGCGCCGACTGCACGCGGGAGATCAGCTGTTCGATCGCGCCAAAGTCTCCGCGCGCGTCTACCGGCGAGGCAACGCGCCAATCGCTGCCAGACTTGACGAGCGTCAGCCGCTTGTCGGCGTCGGCCACCTCGATACGATCCACTTTGTCGCGGTCGAAATTCAGGATCTTTTTGTCGCGGAGATCGAACGGCTTCCGGTTGAAGGTCGAGTCCAGGTAGCTCTGAACGAGAAACACCTTTTTGTCACCATCCACGCGGGCGTACATGTCACTGCCGGTCGGCGTTTTCGTGCCAAGGTCGAGCGTGCGATAGTTCTTTGCGCCCTTCGTCTTGAAGCTGACCTGCACCACCGGCTCCTTGAGACCGTAGTCCCCAAAGTTCTTCGGGGCCTCGTCCACGACCCGCTCGATAGTGACGGAAGCGAGATTGCTGGTGATTGAGGAGAGCTCCGAATCGTCGGCTCGAGCGGGGGTTGGCGTCACGAGCTTCCAGCCATCTGAAGCCTTCTGTGCAACGGTGGTGTCTCCCGCCACCGTGTCGATCTTGATTTCCTCGATCTTGTCCGCCTCGAGGCCCGCGAAGACCTTGGCCTTCTCCTCGGTCTGATCGACCGGCTTCTTCGAATCGACGAAATAGAGATAGGCGACGAGGCCGACGAGCAGGACGCCGAGCACGGCGATGGAGCGGAAGCTCCTCATCCGCGCCTCCGCGTCCAGTTGAAGATGCCGGCGCCGAAGATCGCAGCGGGCAGGATGAGGAGCGCGAGGAACTTCACCCAGCGCTGCTGGTCGGCGGTCAGCGTGATCCGGCGATCTTCGGGATCCTTCGGCCGGATCGAGATCAGGTTCTCCTGCTGCGACAGCCAGTTGAGCGTGTTGAGGAAGAGATCTCGGTTCCCCTGCACGCCCAGAAGGCTGTTCGTGACGAAATCGGAATCGCCAATGACAGCGACCCGCGCCTCGATCTTTTTCGTAGCGTCACCGTCCTTCTTCGGGTCCGCCGCCTTCGCGTCCTTGATCTCCTCGCTCGCCGTGGCCCCGAGGGAGACCGGCCCCTGAAGATCCTTGTCCTTGTTGTTCTCGGCGGCCTTGCCGCCGAACAGGTTGGAGAGGTCCGTCTCCGCCCAGCTGTTCGCCGATGTCTGGATGAACGACTGTGGGCTTTTGCCGCTGGGCGGCGCGCTCGCTGCGCCGACCGATCGTGCGAGCCGATACGCGGTGATCAGGCGAAATCGATCGGTGATCGGATGCGTGGGATACGGCGGCGCAGCCACCGGCATGAACTCGTCCGTGCCTATCAGGCGGCCGATCCCGCTGACGTCCACGACCACATTGTTGCCGACGTCGATCCCCCACGCGTTCGCCAGCGCAATCAGGTTCGTCAGCGCCTGCGCATTCGCCTTATCCGGCGGGTCGAGGAGCAGAAGCACCTTTCCTCCCTTTGAAAGGTAGGTGCTCAGCGCCGAAACTTCCGGCGGAAACAGGTCGGTCTTCGGACCGGCAACGACGACGACTGTCGCGTCACCCGGAACGTTCTGCTGCTGCGCCAGAGACAGCGTTTCGACCTTGAAGTTTTCCGATCCCAGTGCCGAGGCGACCGCGCTGTACCCCTCGCGCTCGCTGTCGCCCGTGTCCTTCTCGCCGTGTCCCTGGAGGAAGTAGACCTTCCGCTCGGTTCCGGTGATCAACTTGATCAGGCCGTTCGTCAGCGCCTGTTCGTCCGGGGAGATGACGCGTTCCGTGCGGCCTTTGTAGCCGAACACGACCGTGCCGTAGGCCTGCACCTGATTCTGGTTGGCCCGCACCGGCTGCTTGTCTGGATCGAGGTACTCGATGCTGACTTTGTTCGAGATGTACTGGTACTCGCTCAGCCGGTCGCGAAACTTATCGAACTCGGTGGGCCGATCGAACACCAGCACGCTCACCGGCGCGTCCAGCTTCTCGAGGATCTGCCGGGTTTGAGGCGACAGGCTGAACTGCTTGTTCGCGGTCAGATCCCACCGGTGGTTCCGGCGTGACGCGAGGTAATTCACCGCGATCAGGAGACCCAGCACGATGAGGACGCCGGACAAGGCGATCGGTACTGAGCCGTGTCTGCTTCTTCCCCATCGCCTTCGCGACGTCGCGCCACTGCGCGAGCATGTAGACCACGACGCACGCAAGGCCCGACCATGCCAGCCAGTAGCCGTAGTTGGCAAACTCAGGCCTGAAGAGACGGATGCCGACCGCGACGGCCACGAGCGCCGTGCCAATCCATCCAACGATTCCCGCAATGCGATTCAACATGACTGGCTAGCCTCGCCACCGCTCGGTGTCGACCGATCGAACCGTCAGGAACAAACCGAACGCGATGAAGCTCAGGTAATACACGAGATGTTTGGTATCGATGACGCCCTTGACGAAGTCGTCAAGATGCTCGGTCATCGACAAGTACTTGAGAATCGCCTGCCCGGTGGGACCCATGCTTTCCCCGATCCAGTCCACGACCCACAGCAGCAGAAAGATGCCGAACGTGGCGGCGCCGGCGACGATCTGGTTCTTCGTGAGACTCGAGATGAACAGGCCCAGCGCGATGAAGCATCCTCCGAAGAGCAGCAGCCCCAGATAGGCGGTGGCCAGCGGCTTCCATTCCGGTGTACCGAACGCGAAGAGCAACCCGAAATGGATCAGCGTCAGCGCCACCATCACGCCGTACAGCGCCAGCGCCCCCAGAAACTTGCCGAGCACGATCTCGAGGTCGGTGAGCGGCGACGTGAGCAACAGTTCCATCGTGCCGGACCGCTTCTCCTCCGCATACGTGCGCATCGTGATCAGGGGCAGCAGGAACAGGAATACCACCGTCACGTTCAGGATCAGCGGCCGGATCATCTGCTGGTTCACGTTCGTCGCGCCGCCGCCCATACCCATCTGGCCTTGCAGACCCTGGCGCACGAACCAGTCGAGGATGCCGATGTAGAACCAGCCAAACAGCAGCGCAAAGAAGCCGATGACGATGTAGGCGATCGGCGATGCGAAGTAAGCCCGAAGCTCCTTGTGTGCGATGGCGAGGATGTTACTCATGGACTGCCTCCACTGGGAGATCCTCGGTTGTCAGCGAGAGGAAAATCTCCTCGAGGCTCATGCGCAGCGGTCGCAGCTCCAGCAGCCCCCAGCCGCCCTGGACGATTGCGCGCGCCAGCTCGGGCCGCACGTCGCGGCCTGGTTCGCTGTCGATCTCGAACGCGGCGCCAGGCTGACCGTCGGTGAGCCCGACGCGAACCACTCCGGGCACACGCTCGAGCGCCGTCCGCGCCTCCGCGGCTCGCTCACCGTCTAGCTGCACGAACATCGTTTCCGATCCGCGCAGCCGGCGGGTCAGGTTGGCTGGCGTGTCCACCGCCACGACCTTGCCTTTGTTGATGATGACCACGCGTTCGCAGGTCTGAGAGACCTCGGGGAGAATGTGCGTGCTCAGGATGACGGTGTGATCGCCGGCCAGTTCTTTGATCAACCGGCGCGTTTCGATGATCTGTTTGGGATCCAGGCCTGCCGTCGGCTCGTCGAGGATCAGCACGTCCGGGTTGTGAATCAGCGCCTGAGCGAGCCCGACGCGTTGCCTGTACCCCTTCGACAGCTTTCCGCAGGCGCGGCCCGCCATATCGCTCACCCACGTGCGCGACATCACCTGCTCCACGCGCGCGGTGCGCTCTTTCGGCGCGACGCCCTTGATCTTCGCGACGAAGTGCAGGTATTCCCGCACGGTCATGTCAGGGTAGAGCGGCGGCGTCTCGGGCAGGTAGCCGGTGCGGCGCTTGGCTTCGATCGGTTTCTCGAAGACGTCGTAGCCGGCGACCACGGCGCGCCCCTCTGTCGCCGGGATATAGCCCGTGAGGACGCGCATCGTCGTCGTCTTTCCGGCACCATTCGGCCCGAGAAATCCGAGGATTTCGCCCTTGTTGACTTGAAAACTGATGTCGTCCACGGCGACGATGTGGCCGTAGCGTTTCGTGAGGCGTTCGACCTCAATCACAGAAAGACTCCGTTGTTCGTGCCCTTCGAGGTTTGTGTAAGCTGTAGAGCGGGCGCGGCATGAAGACGCCAACTCCCGATCCTAAACGAACGGTTTCCAGCCCGACAAGGGGCTTCGTACAGTTTGCTGCGCGGGGCAGCAGCCGCGTTTCCCGCAACTCTTGTGCCCAGGACCGTACGTCCTAAGTCCGCGCGACGCTGGCTCGTCCGGTTCGTATTACTGACGATTGCCACCCTGGCGGCGGCCGTCGTCGGGTTGTGGTGGCTGTTCCGTGGCACGGTTCCACCTCTCGACGGGCAACTCAACCTGCACGGCCTCGTAGCCCCGGTCGAGATTCTGTTCGACCGCTGGGCAATCCCTCACCTCTACGCGCGTGACCCGGACGACGCCTGGATGGCAATCGGTTATCTCCATGCCCGCGAACGGGGCTGGCAGATGGAAGTCTACCGGCGGGCGACGGGCGGACGCCTGTCTGAAGTCTTCGGAGCCGCGACGGTTCGCGCGGATAAGCGACTCCTGGCCCTGGGACTGCGGCGAGCTGCCTCGGCAGAGTGGCAGACTGCCACACCCGCTGTCCGCTCGGCGCTCGAGCGGTACGCCGCAGGCGTGAATGCCGCGATGGCGGCCATGGGGCCGTGGGGCCGCCCCCCCGAGTTTCAGCTGCTCCGCCTGACCCCCGAGCCCTGGACTCCTGTGGATTCACTGGCGGTCGCGCGCCTCATGGCATGGCGGCTCGCGGAGAATCGCCGCGGCGAGCTGGTTCGGGGCTTGTTGAGCCGTGCAGTTGGCGCACCAGCCGCCAACGCGCTCATGGGATCGCTGCCGCCGGGTACGCCGGCGATTGTCCAGGGCAGCGCGCGTATCGAATCCGTAGTGACGGCGCCCGCAGCGAACCTCCGTTCAGACGCGCCACTTGCCCGCCGTGACTCGCCACCCCTGCCTCCCGGTCTCGAATGGCTCGACGTCACGGCCCGCGCCGGCGGCAGCAACAGCTGGGTAGTCGCCGGCTCACGGACTGCCACGGGACGGCCGCTGCTCGCCAACGATCCGCACCTCAACGTCGAGATGCCCTCGATCTGGTACGAAGCGCACCTGGTCGCGGCGGGACTCGACGTGGCCGGCGTGACGTTGCCGGGCACGCCGTTCGTCGTCATCGGCCACAACAAGCGCATCGCCTGGGGGCTGACGAATACCGGCGCCGACGTCATCGACTTCTATGTCGAGGATGTCGACATGAGCACGCGACGTTATCTCTATCGCGGCACGTGGCACTCGCTGACCGTGAACAAGTACACGATCGGAATCCGGGGCGCACAGCCAGAATCGTATGAGGTGTTTTCCACCGGCCATGGTCCGCTCGTCGCGACCGAGACCGAATGGGAGGACCCACCCGATTTTGCCGGCGCCACCGGCCGGCTGAATCCGAAGCCGCTGGCGCTCCGCTGGGACGCGGTGCGGCAAGGCGAGACCGCGGGCGCGTTCGAGGCCTTGAACCGCACCGGCCGCTGGAGCGAGTTCCTCGATGCGGTCCGTCGCTTTGGCGCGCCTTCCCAGAGCCTCGTCTATGCTGACGTGGACGGCCATATCGGCTACGCGATGTCGGGCCGGATCCCGATTCGAAGCGGCAGCGACGGCGGCACTCCAGTGCCAGGATGGGACGGAGAGGCCGAATGGATTGGCGTCGTCCCGCCCGATCGGCTGCCGACAGTGCTCGATCCATCCTCAGGGCAGATCGTCACCGCCAACTCCGAAATTGACCGCACCTGGCCACGGACGATGACGCGCGACTGGGTCGCCCCGTTTCGCACGATGCGGATCGTCGAACGGCTTGGCGCGATGAGCGTCATGACGATGGACGACATGCGGAACATCCAGGGCGACGTCCGCGCGCTCTCGGCAGATGGATTGCTCGCCGCGGTTGAAGCCGCCGCAAAGTCCCCGAAGTTCGCGAAGGCCGATTCGGACACCCGGAACGTGATCGAGCGGCTGCGCCTGTGGGATCGGCAGGTGGATGCGCGGCCGGTGGTCGCTCTCTTCCAGGCGTTTCAGCGTGCGATGTGGCGCCGAACGTTCGCCGACGAGCTCCCGCCGGCGGTGTTCAACGACTTCTCCGAATACGGCCTTTCGGAACGATATGTGGGTCTTCACGCGATCGTCGACGATCCCGGCTCGCGCTGGTGGAACGACATCGCCACGCTCGACAAGCGAGAGAACAGAGACGACATTGTCCTGCTCGCAGCGGGAGACGCGATGCGTGCGATGCGGCTGAAGTTCGGCGACGAGTCGGGCTGGTCGTGGGACCGCCTTCACGCGCTGCGGTTTCGGCATCCGCTCGGCGCCGGCGGAAGAATTCTCGACTGGTTCTTCAGCCGAGGGCCCTTGCCGATGATTGGCGACTCCTCGACCGTGCGAAAGGCGACAGTCGACGTGCGATCGCCGTTCGCCGTGACCGAACTATCGTCATACCGGCAGATTCTCGACATCGGGCAGTGGGACCGGACGCTGGCGGTCAATACGACAGGGCAGTCGGGAAATCCGATGAGCCCGCATTATTTCGATCAGGGTCCGATCTGGCTCGCGGGCGAGTACCGCGTGTTCCCGTTCTCGCGATCGGCCGTCGAAAAGGCCAGGGCGTCGCGGCTGTTATTGACGCCCTGATGCCCAGCTTGGGGGTGCCTGATGCCCAAGCTAAAGCTTGGGCCTACGTACCCGGTGATGCCCAAGCTAAAGCTTGGGCCTACGTATCTGGTGATGCCCAAGCTAAAGCTTGGGCCTACGTACGATATCCCCGTGTTCGTAGGCCCGAGCTTTAGCTCGGGCAAACGCTTGCGCTAAGATCGATCTTTTGGGAGGTAGCGATGCCGGCTGACGTTGGATCGAAGGCCCCGGATTTCACGTTGACCAATCAGGACCGCCAGCCGGTGACGCTGAGCGGCGCGGCGGGCAAGAACGTTGTGCTCGCTTTTTTCCCGGCCGCTTTCACGTCGGTCTGCCAGAAGGAGCTCTGTTACTTCCGCGATCACCTCTCGTCGCTCAACGACACCAACGCCGTCGTCTATGGCATCAGCACCGACACGCCGTTCACGTTGAAGGAGTTCTCGAAACAGAACGGCCTGACGTTCGAGCTCCTGAGCGACTACAACAAGGACGCCGTCCAGAAGTACGACGTCGCCAATCCTGACATGCTTGGCCTGAAGAACATCTCCAAGCGGGCTGTCGTCGTGGTCGACAAGGATGGCGTGATCCGGCATCGTGAGGTGACCGCCAGCCCTGGGGACGAGCCCAACTATCAGAAGATTCACGATGTTCTGGCAACGCTGAGATAGCGCCTCGGCGTTTCGACCTTCGTCCACGTGCGGGAGGGGCGTATTGCGCGGGCCCCAGCCCTGTGGGACTATATATGAGCAGTTGCTCATATATTCATGCCTGTCCAAAGTCCCGTCGACGCCCCCGACCTCGCCTGTGACGTGTTTCACGCCGACCCGGCGCGCGTGGCCGAAGTCCGGGCCGGACAACCAGATGCACTCACCGTCGAGCGTCTCGCCGAGATTTTCAAGGCCCTTGGCGATCCGACGCGCGTCCGGCTCCTGAGTGCGCTCGCCGCGGCCGAGCTGTGCGTGTGCGATCTCGCGACGCTGCTGAGCCTGACGGAATCGGCCGTCTCCCATCAGCTCCGCTTCCTGCGCAGCCTCCGGCTCGTTCGCGCGCGCCGCGAGGGTCGCATGGTCTTCTACCGCCTCGACGACGACCACATCGTCCGGCTCCTGGCCCAGGGGCGCGAGCACGCCGAGGAGGGCGTGCCTCGCCCCGGGCGTTGAACCATGGCAACGTCCCAGGCCCGCGTTTCGTGCCCCACCTGTGAGGTCCACGCCGAATCGACATTCCGCGTCGAGGGCATGGACTGCCATGAAGAAGTGGCGTTGATCGAGCGCCGACTGAAGCACCTCGCTGGACTCGAATCGCTCTCGGCGGACGTCGTTGGCGGGCGTCTGCACGTGCAGTACGACGCGGCGCGGCTCTCGACCGGCGCGATCTCCGAGGCGGTCGCGGATACGGGAATGCGCGCGTGGCTCGAGCACGAGGAAGCGCACCGCGCGAATGCCGACGGATTGCGGCTCACGCTGTTGATGGCATCGGGTGTCGCCCTGGCCGCGAGCCTGATCGCCGGCGTCTTCGGTTGGAGCGCGGCCGCGCGCATCGCCCCACTGATCGCGATTGCGAGCGGCGGCGTCTATCCAGCCCGCCGCGCACTGAGCGCGCTGCGTCTCAACGCGCTCGACATGAACGTCCTCATGTCCATCGCCGTCGTCGGCGCGATCGTTATTGGCGAATGGCTCGAAGCCGCGACCGTCGTCTTTCTGTTCAACCTCGCGCAACATCTGGAATCGCGCAGCATGGATCGCGCCCGGCAGGCCATTCGCACACTGATGGATCTCGCGCCGGCCGAAGCCGTGGTCGTTCGGCATGGCATTGAATCGCGCGTGTCTGTCGATGCGATCGAGATTGGCGAAATCGTCCGCGTTCGTCCCGGCGAGAAGATTCCGATCGACGGCCATGTCGTCGCCGGCGGCAGCGACATCAATCAGGCGCCGATCACCGGCGAATCGCTGCCCGTGGACAAGACTTCAGGTGACGAGGTCTTTGCGGGCACGATCAACGGCCATGGTTCGCTCGACGTCCGCGCGGTGCGCGTCGGACGCGATACGACGCTCGGCCGCGTCATTCACCTGGTCGAGGCCGCCCAGGCACAGCGTGCGCCCGCGCAGACGTTTGTCGATCGATTCGCCGGTGTTTACACGCCGGCCGTCATTGGCCTCGCCATCCTGGTCGCGATCGTCCCTCCCCTCGCCGGTTGGGGTGACGCTGGCGTCTGGTTATACCGCGCCCTCGTGCTGCTGGTGATTGCCTGCCCCTGCGCGCTGGTGATTTCGACGCCCGTTGCCTACGTGTCGGCGCTCGCCGCCGGCGCGCGGCGTGGCGTGCTGATCAAAGGCGGTGTGCACCTCGAGAGGCTCGCTCGGCTGAAGGCGATTGCATTCGACAAGACCGGCACCCTCACGCTCGGCCGGCCGGCAGTCGTCGCAGTGGTCCCGCTTGCGGCAGAGGATGCAACGGCGGTGCTTCGCCTCGCGGCCGCGGTCGAAGCGAGGTCGCAGCATCCGATCGCCGCCGCGATTGTCGCGCGCGCCGAGCAGGAAGGGCTTGGCCCGCTCGCAGCCAGTGGCTTCAAGGCGTCACACGGCCTGGGCGCCGAGGCTGTCATCAACGGGTCGCCCGTGCTCGTCGGAAATCCCCGATATCTTCGCGAGCGTGGTGTCGATCTCGCCCCGGTGCAGCAGGCCATCGCCGAGAACGCCGAGGCGGGACGAACGACCGCCGTCGTCGCGCTGGGCTCACGGGTCATCGGGCTCATCGTCCTCGCCGACACGCCGCGTGGATCGGCACGTGACGTAATCGATCTGCTTCGCGCGGCCGGCGTCTCGCACACGGCCGTCCTGACCGGCGATCACCGTGGAGCCGCAGAGGCGCTCGCCAAGTCCGTGGGCGTCGAGGATGTTCGCGCGGGGCTGCTGCCTGCTGAAAAGGTCGTCGCCGTTCGCGAACTGCGAGCACGATGGGGACAGGTGGGAATGGTCGGGGACGGTGTCAACGATGCCCCGGCCCTTGCGGCGGCCGATGTCGGCATCGCCATGGGCGCGGTCGGAAGCGACGCCGCTCTCGAGACCGCGGATGTTGCGCTGATGGGCGACGAGCTGGCGCGGCTCCCGTTCGCAATTCGCCTCAGCCGGGCGGTTGTCCGCACCGTGCGGATAAACATCGCCCTCGCCCTCGGCGTGAAGGCCGCCTTTCTCGGAATGGCCATCGCCGGAGAGACTTCGCTGTGGATGGCGATCGTCGCCGATACCGGGATGTCGCTACTCGTGATTGCGAACGGGTTGCGGCTGTTACGGATTCAGTAGATGCGACGTGCGTGAAGTGTGATGTGCGTGAGGTGCGACGTGCGTGAGGTGCCAGGTGCGGCAAGTTCGGTGCACCGGTCGCACCTCGCACCTTTCGCACCGGTCGCACCTGGCGCACCCCGCACCTGATCTAAGTCGCGGCCTCCTTCTTCCTGGACAAGAAGATGCGCGCTACGCGCAGTCCGTCGACGGCCTCGACCCGCACGGTTCGTCCTTCTACTTCGAACCGATCGCCCACGCGGGCGCGGCGGCCGAGGCGGCCCAGCACGTATCCACCGATCGTGTTGTACTGCTCCTCGTCGATGTGCAGGCCAAACTGCGCGTTGATGTCGGCAACGAGCGCGAGGCCGTCGACCAGCGCCGAACCGTCAGCAAGCACGCTGATCCGAGTGTCGCCCTCGCCGCTGCCAACCTCGCCGACGATGCGTTCCATGAGGCCGGAGAACGTCACCATGCCGGCGGTGCCGCCAAACTCGTCGATCACGATCGCGACTGCAGTGTGACGCTGCCGCATTTCCGAGAGCAGATCGTCGGCGGACATCGTTTCTGGCACGGTGAACGCCTCTCGCACGACGGCTGAAAGATCTGCAGGCGGCGGTCCGACGGTCACGAGTCGAAACAGATCGGTGACATGAAGGACGCCGACGATATCGTCGAGGTTCTTGCGGTACACCGGAAGACGCGCGTGACCGCCGCGGCCCACGGTGTCAGCGACGACTTGCAGCGGCGCATCGACGGGCAATGCCACCATTTCAGTCCGAGGCACCAGGATCTGCCCGGCCGTCAGATCCGCGAAGGCGAACACGCGGTGCAGCATCTGTTCTTCGTCTTCTTCGAGGACGCCGGCTTCCTGGCTCGCGGTGACGAGCATCTTGAGCTCTTCCTCGGAGTGCACCAATGCATGACCGCTCGGTGGCTTCAGTCCGAACGACCGCACGACCAGGCTGCCGAGGCCGTTCAGTACGCGGATGAACGGCCAGCACACTCGCATGAAGATCTCGGTCGGCTTCGCGACCAGCAGCGCGACAGGCTCCGAGTACTGAAGCGCGACCGTCTTCGGCGCCAGTTCACCGAGCACGATGTGCAGGGCGGTGATGACGATGAACGAGATGATGACGGCGATGGAATGCGCCGTGGCCAGCGCGAGGTACGACCCCAGGTAATGGAATATCGGCTCGATCGATCCCGCCAGCGCCGGTTCGCCGACCCATCCCAGTCCCAGGCTGGCCATGGTGATGCCCAGCTGCGTCGCCGCGATGTAGCTGTCCGGCTCGCTGAGCGCGCGTCTCACGGTCCGCGCTCCTCGATGTCCCTCCGCCGCGAGCTGATCGATGCGGGTCTTGCGCACCGTCACCAGCGCGAATTCGGCGGCGACGAAGAAGCCGTTGGCAAACACCAGCGCAAGAATCGCGAGCAGGCCAAGGACGAAGTGGGACGTATCGAGCATCTGGCGCTCCTCGGCCCGACTCTAGCGAACCACGGGAGAAAGCGCCAGCCGGGCGGGCGCGAGGGGACCGGGCCTAGGCCCGGCGATTGCTGAAGAAGTGGGCCTCGACGAACTCGTCGATCGCGGCCTGATCGGCCGCGTTGACGCCCTCGAACTGCAGGCCCATCCCGACGCGGCGGTCGGTCCACGCGACACGCGCTTCGACATCGACCTCGCGCTTCCCCGAAGGCAGCCGGAAGCGAATCTTGATCTTGGCCCCTGGGGCGAGCGGGCTGGTCGTCCGAATCGCGATCCCGCCGCGGCTGATATTCAGCGTCAGCGCCGTGGCAATCGTGTTGCCGAAGCGGTAGGCGATCGGGATCCCCAGGACGACGCGCGGACTCGAGCGTCGGTTGAAGCTGTCGGGGAACAGGTGCGGTGCCAGCGACGGCAGGATGTGCTGCACCGTGCTGTACTCGTTGATGTAACCGACCACTCCCATCGAGGCCAGCTCGCGGACTTCTTCTGCGCTTGCAATCGTGCCGCTGAAGACGAGAATGGGAAGACGGCCGCTGTCGATCCGGCGGATGCTGCGCACGAGATCGAGGCCCGGAGCATTGGGCAGCCTCAGGTCCAGGACGACGAGATCGATGCGATCGAGATCGGCGCGAACACGCGCGAGGAGCTCAACCGCGCTGCGAACGACGACGGCGCGATGCCCCGCCTCTTCGAGGGCCGCGCGAAAACGGTCGCGCACGAAGCTGGTGTCGTCGGCGACAAGGACGGTCTTGACGATCACCGGCGCCCCGGGCATCGCTTCGTTATATCGGATGGGTCGTGTCGGACCAGTAGCCCTTGCGTTGCGCGACCGCGACCAGAGTCGCTATAATTCCAAATTGTCCCGAGATACGGACGTTACCGGTTCATTTTCAGACACTTAGACGCCTGAGGATGCCAAACATGGCCAGCTGCCCCGAGTGTGATTCCGACATTGACGTCGATGAGTACGACGTCGACAAGGGCGACTTGATCAGTTGTCCTGAGTGCGGCACGAACCTCGAGGTCACCAGTGTCTCCCCGCTCGAGTTCGAAGCTGCACCCGATGAAGACGAAGACGACGACCTCGAAGAAGACGACGAGCTCGAGGACGACGACGAGGACGGTGAGGACGAAGAGGACGGCGGCGAGGAGGATTGGGACGAATGAGCTCGCTCCGGGCGCATGACGAGGCATCCGCGGCCCCCGCGGCCGACGAGGCCACGCTCGCTGCGAAGGAAGCCCGTCTCCACTCCCGCCTGGAAGAGTTCGATTCGCTGCTCATCGCGTACAGCGGCGGCGTCGACAGCGCGTATCTCGCCTTCGCGGCCTCGCGCGCCCTCGGCGATCGCATGCTCTGCGTGACCGCCGATAGCCCGAGCTACCCCCGTCGCCATCGTGAGATGGCCGAGCGCATCGCGCGCGAGTTCGGCCTGCCGCACGAGTTCATCGAGACGAGCGAAATGGATCGGCCAGAATACCGGGCCAATCCGGCAAATCGCTGCTACTACTGCAAGACCGAGCTCTACGAACATCTCTCGGAGCTGGCGACGGCACGCGGCTTCTCGGCGATCGCCGACGGCAGCAACGCCGATGATCGTGGCGACTATCGTCCGGGCCGCCAGGCGGCGCGCGAATTCGGCGTGAAGAGCCCGCTGGATGATGCCGATCTGACCAAGGGCGAGATCCGCGAACTGTCACGCCGCGCCGGGCTGCCGACCTGGGACGAGCCGGCCTCGGCGTGCCTGTCGTCCCGAATCCCGTATCAAAGTGAAGTGACGGTCGGTAAACTGTCGATGATCGAGCAGGCCGAGGACGCGTTACGACGTCACGGGTTCCGCGTGTGCCGCGTGCGCCACCACGACACCGTCGCGCGGCTCGAAATCGGGCGCGACGAGATGGCCCGCGCACTGGACCCGGATATCTCCGCGGCGCTCGTCCGCGAGCTGAAAGCCATCGGCTACCAGTACGTGTCCCTGGATCTCCAGGGCTACCGGACCGGAAGCTTGAACGAGATATTGACGCTCCGCCCCGTGTAAATTATCGAAGCGTTTACGTGCGCGCCCAACAACGGACGCTCCCCCCGTCTGGCGCTCTCCCGGTCTGCCGGGTGTACGCCATCCCGATCTCGCCGCCGCGAGATCCACGGCCCGTTTTTCCCGTTCTTCACACTGGTGCACCGGTAGGGATGCAGGGAATCCTGCCGCGCCCGATAAGCGACTTGTACGTCCCGGCGCCGCTCTTGTTGTGCCTCCGTCAGGATCGATTCTCTTTCACTCGCAGCCCGCGGCGCCGTTCTCGGCGGGGCTGCGCCCGGCACGTGGCCGCGACGCTCGCGCGGCGACGACGTTCTCGTGTCAATCGAAATCGAGCGATTTGTGGAGCTGCTGCTGATGTTGAACACGCGTACCGCTCTCGCGGGCGTTCTCGTGACTGCTCTTGGAATTGGCTTCGTCGCCTGCGCGAAGAAGGTGCCGCCGCCCGCACCCCAGCCCCCGCCGCCGGCCGCTGAAGCGCCTGCGCCGCCGGCCCCGCCGCCCCCGCCGCCTCCGCCACCCCCGGCGGCCCCCGCGCCGCTCAGCGAGGACGAAGTCTTCGCGCGGAAGTCGTTGGAGGAGTTGAATGCGGAAAAGCCGCTTGGCGACGTCTTCTTCGATCTCGATCACTCGGATCTGAAGGACGAGGGCCGCGCCGCGCTGCAGAAGGACTCCGAGTGGATGCGCCGCTGGGCCTCGACGAAGGTGACGATCGAGGGGCACTGCGACAGCCGCGGCACCACGGAGTACAACCTCGCGCTAGGCGAGCGCCGCGCCACCGCGGCGAAGACCTACCTGGTGAGCCTTGGAGTGGCAGCCGACCGGATCCTGACGGTCAGTAAGGGTAAGGAACAGCCCTTCTGCTCGGAGGAAAACGAGGGCTGCTGGTCGCAGAACCGCCGCGGACACTTCATCATTACCGCGAAGTAACAGCACGAGCACGAACGACGAGCCGGGGCATCGAGCTCCAGCTCGTCGTCCCGCGCTCAGAGCTCGTTGCTCTTTGTTCCGAGCTCGATGGTTGAGAGTGAACTGGCGAGTTGTGCGGCGGCGACAGCGGGGTCTGTCGCCCGCAAGATCGGTCTGCCTACCACGACGTAAGTCGCTCCAGCGCGGACCGCCTCCCCGGCGCTCATCGTTCGCGACTGGTCGTCCGCCGGGCTTGTGGGTCCGGTGCGAATGCCAGGCGTGACGATGTGAAACCGGGGTCCGCAACGTGCGCGAACAATTCCGATTTCGTGCGGTGAGGCGACGACGCCATCGAGGCCGGCGTCCTGCGCCATGGCGGCAAGCGCTTCCACCTGCGCGGCAATCGGCCGGTTCACGCCAGTCGCGCGGTAGCTGTCTTCATCGAAGCTGGTGAGGACAGTGACCGCGATCACAATTGGCCGGCTGCCCCGCGAGTCCGCCGCCTGATCGGCGGCGTCCCGCGCCGCCGCCATCATCTTCATCCCACCGCTGGCGTGAACGTTCACCATCCAGACCCCGAGCAGAGCCGCGCTGCGCACGGCTTCGGCCACGGTGTTCGGGATGTCGTGGTACTTCAGGTCGAGGAAAATGCGATCGCCGCGATCGACCAGCTCGCGCACGAGCGCCGGCCCCTCTGCGGTGAACAGTTGACTGCCGATCTTGAGACCGGCGACATGCGTACGAATCCGATCGGCCATGCTCACGGCGTCGCGCGTCGTCGGCACGTCGAGTGCGGCAAGGATGCGATTCATGCAGGCTCGTGAATCTCGGTGCGGTGCACGGCGCCGACCAGTTCGCTGACGTGGGCGATTTGATGCCGCGTCATGTAATCGGCGAGGCCGTCGAGGATTTTCTGCCAGACGAACGGATCGACGAAGTTCGCGGTCCCGACCTGGATGGCGTCCGCCCCGGCCAGGATGAACTCGAGCGCGTCAGTGGCATTCATGATGCCGCCCATCCCGATGATGGGAATCGACACCGCCTGGCGGCACTCATACACCATGCGCACCGCGATCGGCCGTATGGCCGGGCCACTCAGTCCGCCCATGCCGTTCGAGAGCTTGGGCTGACGGGTCTCGACGTCGATCGCCATCGCGAGGAACGTATTGACCAGTGAGATGGCGTCCGCGCCGGCTTCGGCAGCCGCGCGCGCGAACGACGCCGGCGATGTCACGTTGGGCGTGAGCTTGGGGATCACCGGCAGGGACGTCGCCTTGCGCACGGCGCTGACGACGTCGTGCGTGCCGTTCAGGCTGCAGCCGAACTGGATCCCGCCCTCTTTGATGTTGGGGCACGAGATGTTCAGCTCGATGGCGGCGACACCGTCGGCATCAGACAGCACCTTCGCCACCTCGACGTATTCATCGAGCGTGCTGCCGCAGATGTTCACGAACACGGTCGCACCGAGCGCACGGAGTTCCGGCAGCCGCTCGCGGACGAAACGGTGAACCCCGATCCCCTGGAGCCCGATGGCGTTGAGCATCCCGGCGGGCGTTTCGACGATGCGCGGCGGAGGATGCCCTTCGCGTTCGGCGAGGAAGAGCCCTTTGACGCACACGCCTCCGAGCGTCGAGAGATCCACGATGCCGGCATACTCGACCCCGTAGCCGAAGCAGCCGCTCGCGGCGATGACGGGATTCCGCAGCGTGAGCGCGCCGATGCGAGTCGTCAGATCCATCACCGTCCGTCCCAGACGAGCGTCGCCGCGTCGAAGACCGGACCGCCGATACACGAGCGGACGTGGTGCGCGCCGGTAGGGGTCTTGACCGGTACGACGCAGGAGTAGCAGCCGCCCAGGCCACAGCCCATCACGCGCTCGACCGAAACTTCGCAGGGCCGGCCGAACTCCGCGGCGAGGTGGGCGACAGCGGCCAGCATCGGCTCCGGCCCGCACGCGTGAATGAGAATCGGGCGCTCGCCTACGGATTGCGCGAGCGCGCGCCGGAGGGGGACCGTGATGCGGCCGTGATCGCCGCGCGAGCCGTCCTCGGTGGACAAGGCGAGACGGACGCCCCGCTTTTCGAAGTACTCGAGATAGAAGAGCTCTTCGGCCCGGCGGGCGCCGTAGAAAAGCGTCACCGTAACGCCGTTGGGCGCCAGCGTCTCGGCAACGGTCGCGAAAGGTGCCAGGCCGACGCCGCCGGCGACCATCCACACTTCGGTCTCGCGGTCCGGCAACGTGAACGGCCGCCCCAGCGGCCCCAGACACTGCACGCGCGATTCCGCCTCCGCGGCATACAACTGCCGCGTCGTCGTGCCAATCCGCTTGCTCAGGATCGTGAGTCCCCTCGAGGCGCCGCTCGCATCCCGGAGGATCTCGAACACCGAGAACGGCCGGCGCAACAGGGGATCGCCGTCGTGTCCGGGCTTGACCATCACGAACTGGCCTGGCTCCGTGGCCGCCGCGATCTCCGGCGCCTCGAGTGCGAGCACGTTGTAGTCCGGTGACAGCCGCCGGTTCCACATCACGCGCGCGTCGACGTCGAAGGGCATCAAGAAATTATACAGGGTGCGTCGGGTGCGACTGGTGCGACGGATGCTGAGGTGCGAGGGTGCGACGGATGCTGAGGGTGCGACGTGCGAGGGTGCTGAGGGTGCGACGGGTGCTGAGGGTGCGACGGGTGCTGAAAGCGCGACGGGTGCCGAAGGTGCTGAGGCGACGCGTGCTGAAAGTGCGACGAGTGCTCAAGGGGCGCTGGTGGTGAAGGTGCGCAACGTGCCGGCACCGGCAGCACGCACCTTTCGGCCCGCGCACCCGTCGCACCACGCAGCTGATGCGCCACGCACCTGAACGCACCCCGCACCTGAACGCACCCCGCACCCCTCGCACCCGACGCACCTCCCTCTCCGACACGTCGTGTCTGTATGATCGCCCGATGCGCTTCCTGCGCATGTTCTCCAATTCGGCGATCGCTGGCGCCGTCGCCGCGGCCTATGTCGCCGTGCTGGTGCTGCAGTTGAATCCGGTTCCGTCGCTCTGGGCGTCGTCCACGTGGTGGCTGGCGGCGACGATCCTTGCCGGCTACGGTATCCATCTGACTGCGCTCTTCTACGCGATCATCGTCGTCCGTCAGCTGCTCGCCACTGAGACGCTGTCGCCAGGCTGGTTCAGCGTGCAAGTCCTGGCGTGGTTCTGTGCCGGTGCATCCACGGCGTCCGCGATTCTGATGTGGCTCAATCTCCGTGGGTTCCGGGTCACGCTCGATGACGATGCGGCGCAACGGATGACGCTCGGCGCGTCAGCGATGACGGCCTGCGCTGTCGCCTTCCTGCTGCTCGCGATCGTTCGCTACTCGGTTGGGCGCCGCGTTGCCCCGGCCGGCGGTCTCGCGGTCGCGACGGTCGTGGTGTTGTCGTTGGCGCTGCCGCTGGCCGCCCGAGGATTCGGCCAGCCCGCGCCGCCGCCGGTTCGGCGCAGCGCGACGGCCATCCCCATTGTCGACCCGCGAGAAGACTCGCGGGTGTGGCTGGTCGGCATCGACGGCGCGTCGCTCGATATCATCTCGCCGGCGGCGGCGGACGGGCGTCTTCCAAGCTTCGGTCGCCTGCTCGACGGAGGGGCATCGCTGCACCTCGCCACGCTGCGGCCCACGCAGCCGGCGCCGGTCTGGACGGCCGTGGCAACGGGAAAGCTGCCTGCGAAGAACGGCGTCCGCTCGGCGGCGACGTATACCGCGGCCGCGGGCGGCGGGGCGATCGATCTGCTCCCGGACTTCTGCTTCGCGCACGCGTTGGTGTCGGCGGGACTGTTCGCGGAAACGACGCAGACGTCTGCGGCCGTGCGGGCAGCGCCGCTCTGGTCGATTCTCGGTCGCGCCGGCGTGTCGTCAACCGTCGTGCGCTGGCCGTTGACCTGGCCCGCGCAGCCCATCGTGGGCGCCCTGGTCAGCGACGAATATCACCGGGCAGCGAATCTGTCGCTGGCGCTCGACGATCCACGCGTGACGTTCCCGGCCGATCTCGACGTCGATTTGCGCGCGCGGCCGCGGCGCGAGATCGTCGCGGCAAACGCCTCGGTCCCCGTGGCGCCCGGCGACGACTATCCAGGCGCGGTGCCGCTGGCACTGGACCGCGCGTACGCGTCGATTGCCGACTGGCTGGAACACGAGCGGCCGAGCGTGTTCGTGGCGCTGCGGCTGCAGGGGCTCGACACCGTAAGCCACTACTTCCTTCGGCACGCGTTGCCTCGTGCCTTTGGCGACGTGTCCGAGGCCGAGCGCCGGCAGTACGGGCAGGTGCTCGAGCAGTACTACCGTTACGTCGATGGCGAAATCGGGCGCGTCATCGATCAAATGCGTCCGTCCGACTTGCTGCTGGTGGTGGCGCCGTTCGGCATGCAGCCGCTGTCGCCGGCAAAGCGGCTGCTGGAGCACTCCCTCGGCAATTCGAGCCTGAGCGGCAGTCACGAGCGTGCGCCGGACGGCTTTCTCCTCGCCTATGGTGCGCACGTGAAACGCGGCCGCCTGCCGCGCGGCTCGGTCGTGGATGTGGCGCCCACGGTGCTCTATTTCCTGGATCTGCCTGTTGGCCGGGACATGGACGGCTTCGCACGTGCCGACATCTTCAGCCGCGAGTTCACGGCCGAACGGCCGATCGCGTATGTCCCGACTTACGAACGGTAATCAGCACTGCGGCGCTGCGGGAAGTGTGGTACACTGCGAACCGCTCTTTAATAGCGGCCCCGTGAGGTCGCAAAGAGGTGACACGTGAACCACGCCTGCTTCCTGCGGGCGGCCGCTTGCGCGCCGCCGATTCGTAAGCCACAAATTCGCAATTCGCAATTCGCAATCCGCAATCACGAGGCCTTCCGATGCCCGTCGTAATGGACGGCGATCGCTTGTCGCGCTCGCTGACGCGCATCGCGCACGAGATCGTCGAGCGCAATCGCGGCATCGACGACCTGGCCCTCGTCGGCATTCGCGAGCGGGGCGTGCCCATCGCCCGTCGGATTGCGAAGCAGCTGCACGAGATCACTGGCAGCGACGTGCCGACGGGAGCGCTCGACATCACGCTCTACCGCGACGACTTGATGCGCCAGGCGGTCGGGCCTCAGCCGCTGGTACGCAGCACGGACATTCCTTTCGATCTCGACGATCGCGTCATCCTGCTCGTCGACGACGTGCTCTATACGGGGCGGACCATCCGCGCCGCGCTCGACGCATTGATCGACTTCGGACGCCCGAAGGCGATTCAGCTGGTCGTGCTGGTGGACCGCGGGCATCGCGAGCTTCCCATCAAGGCGGACTACGTCGGCAAGAACGTGCCCACGTCGCGGCGCGAAAGCGTCCAGGTGCGGCTCGAGGAGGTGGACGGTCATGACGAAGTTGTCATCCAGACCGACGAGTAGCAGCGGCGTTTTGGGGCAGTCCCCGGTAAGCATCGAAACGGAGACCCCGCAGGTGGCCACGCGGCTGCGCCACAAGCATCTCCTCGGAATCGCGGACCTCTCGCCGGAAGAGATCCTGCTCGTGCTCGACACGGCGGAAGCGATGCAGGAAATCGCGCACCGGCCAATCAAGAAAGTCCCGACGCTCCGCGGCCGCACGATCGTCAATCTTTTCTTCGAGCCGAGCACGCGCACACGGACGTCGTTCGAAGTGGCGGAGAAGCGGTTGAGCGCGGACACGCTCAACGTCGCCATCGCCACGTCCAGCGTCGTGAAGGGCGAGACGCTCGTCGATACCGCCTTGAACCTCGAAGCGATGTCGCCCGACATGATCGTCCTGCGGCACGCGTCATCGGGCGCGTGTCATCTGCTGGCGCGCGTCTGCCGCTCGCGAATCATCAACGCCGGCGACGGCATGCACGAGCATCCGACGCAGGCCCTGCTCGACGCGTTCACAATCCGACGGCACAAGGGAACGTTGAAGGGACTGAAGGTTGCCATCCTCGGCGACCTGCTTCACAGCCGCGTCCTGCGTTCCAACGTGCTGCTCTTGACGAAGCTCGGCGCTGACGTCTGGCTCTGCGGCCCGCCGACGTTGATGCCACCCGGCATCGACCGCCTCGGCCTGAAGGTCACCTCCGTGGTCGAAGATGCGGTTGCCGACGCCGACGTCATCATGATGCTTCGCATTCAGCTCGAGCGGATGCAGGGCGCGTTCTTTCCGTCGCTGCGCGAGTACTTCAACGTGTTCGGCATGACGAAGGAGCGCGTGCAGCTCGCCAAACCGGACGCGATCATCATGCACCCCGGTCCGATGAATCGTGGCGTCGAGATTGCCTCCGAAGTCGCCGACGGACCGTACTCGGTGATTCTCGAACAGGTGGCGAACGGCGTGGCGGTCAGGATGGCGGTGTTGTATCTGCTGGCAGGCGGGGTCGAGCATGAAGCGGCTGCTTAAGGGAGGCCGGGTCGTGGACCCGGCCCAGGGGATCGACGGGACGTTCGACGTGCTGATCGAGGACGACCGGATCGCGCGCGTGGAGAAGGGCCTGCCGGCGCCTGATGCCGACACGCTGGTCGTCGACGTGCCCGCGGGATTCGTCATTTGTCCGGGGCTGATCGACATGCACGTCCACCTCCGCGAGCCGGGCCAGGAACACAAGGAGACGATAGCCACCGGTACGCGCTCGGCGGTGGTTGGCGGGTTCACCGCCGTGGCCTGCATGCCCAATACGTCGCCCGTGAACGACAGCGCCGGGATCACCGAGTTCATCCTGAAGAAAGCGCAGGAGGCCGGGCAGGCGCGCGTCTATCCGATTGGCGCCGTCTCGCGCGGATCCATGGGCGAGTTCCTCGCGGACATTGCCGAGCTCCACAAGGCCGGCTGCGCCGCCATTTCCGACGACGGCAAGCCCGTGGCCACGGCGCTCTTGATGCGGCGCGCCCTCGAGTACGCGTCGATGTTCGACCTCCCGGTGATCGACCACTGCGAAGACCCGTCGCTCAAAGGCGACGGCGTCGCCCACGAGGGTTACTACGCCTCGACCCTGGGCTTGAAGGGCCTGCCGGGAGCCGCGGAAACGATCATGGTCCAGCGTGATGTGACGCTCGCCGGCCTGACTCGTGGCCGCGTCCATATCGCCCACATGAGCACACGCGGCGCCCTGCGCGCTGTACGTGAAGGCAAGTCGCAGGGGTTCCCCGTCACCTGCGAGGTCGCGCCGCACCACTTCACCCTCACCGATGCCGCCCTCGAATCGCCGATCCAGTACGACACCAACTGCAAGATGAACCCGCCGCTGCGCGAGTCGGCAGACGTGGAGGCGATGATCGAGGGGATCGTGGACGGGTCCGTCGATGCCATCGCCACCGATCACGCGCCGCATCATGCCGACGAGAAGGGCATCGAATTCGATCAGGCGCCGTTCGGGATCGTCGGCCTCGAGACCTGCGTGCCGCTCGTGTTCGAGCGGCTCGTGCATTCCGGCCGCATCACACTCGGCCGCGCGATCGAGCTGCTCTCGACGAATCCAGCCCGGATTCTCCGCCGGCCTGGTGGGACGCTCGCGCCGGGCACCGTCGCTGACATCGCCGTGCTCGCGCCTGACGCCGCGGTCACCGTCGTCGCGTCGAAGCTGGTGTCGCGTTCGAAGAACACTCCCTTCGACGGATGGACGCTCCGCGGCGTCGCCGCGGCCACGATCGTCTCGGGCCGGACCCTCTACACCAATCCCGAAGTTGGCGGAGCGGCCGCTTTCGCCTGAGGACCGTGTGACGAAAATCGACGACATCAGGGCGCGCGCGCTGAATGAGCTGAGGCGCTTCGAAGTGCTGATGAGCGAAGGACACTTCGATTACGGCAACGGCTATCACGGACCCGCGTATCTGAACCCTCATCAGCTGTTGCGGTATCCGTCCACGATCTGGCGGCTGGCGCAGGATCTGCTCGACGTCGTTCCCGAAGATGTGACGTCCCCCGCAGACGTTGTCGCCGGACCGGCGATTGGCGGTGCGCTGCTCGCGCACACCATCGCCGGCCTCCTCGACAGCCGCCGCAGCCTCTCGCACCCGCCCTCGTGCTTCGCGCCCTTCGAGAAGAACGGCAAGACGCCGTACTTGCGGCCTTTCTATCAGCGCCTCGTGAAGGATCGACGTGTGCTGATTACAGACGACGTGCGAAACACGGGACAGATGGTGGTGAAGTGTGCGGATCTGGTGCGCGAGGCCGGCGGCACTGTGCTCGCCGTCGTCTGCATCTGCGACAGGCTCGAAGCGATCGCGGATCCCGGTGTGCCGGTCTATCCCCTGATCCAGTACCCGGCCCCTCCCAACTACCCTGCCGGCGACTGCCCGCTCTGCAAGGCCGGCCAGCCGATCACAAGGTTCTAGCGTGGCCATCGTTCTACCTGTAGGGCGGACCTTCAGGTCCGCCTTGGCGGAGCTAAAGCACCGCCCTACGTTTGAATCCGTCTTGGCCGGGCTGAAGCCGAGCCCGACGTCTGGACCATGACTCCGGCAATCGGGCTGCGCGATCGCCTCGATTCGCTGTATCACGGCTTCAACGCCGCGGCATCGCTGACCGATCCCATCGAGCTCGTACGGCCGTTCAACGACGGTCCTGACCGCGAAATCGCCGGATTCATCGCGGCGGGCCTCGCGTTCGGGAACGTGGTCGCCGTAATGGCGTCTGTCCGAGCCGTGCTCGAGCGGATGGGCCCGTCGCCGGCGGCGTTCGTCCGGCGGTTCGATCCGCGCCGGGACGCCGCCCGCTTCGAAGGCCTCGTGCACCGATGGATCCGCGATCGGGACATCGTCGCGTTGCTGTTCGTGTTGAGGCAGATGATCGACCGCAGTGGATCGATCGAAGGATTTTTCGCCGAGGGTGACGATCGCGAGGCGCCAGACGTATCGGCAGCGCTCGAGTCGTTCTCGACGCGCGCGTTGGCGATCGACCTGAGGCCCGTCTATGGATCGCACCGGCCGCGTCCTGGTGTCGCCTACTTTTTCGCCCGTCCGTCGAGCGGCGGGGCGTGCAAACGGCTGAATCTCTATCTGCGCTGGATGGTGCGTCGCGACGAAGTCGATTTCGGCGTCTGGACCGGTCTCATGCCGAGCCGGTTGATCGTGCCTTTGGACACCCACATCATCCGGCTCGGGCAGTGTCTCGGGCTGACGCGCTATCGAAGTCCTGGCTGGAGGATGGCAGCGGACATCACCGCCGCATTGCGCAAGCTGGACCCCTCCGACCCGGTCCGCTTTGATTTCTCGATCTGTCACGTCGGCATGATGGGCAACTGCGGATTCGGCATGAAGCAAGCTGATGCGCAATGCCCGCTACGCGGCGTGTGCAGGCCGCTCGCAGAAAGAGGAAAGACGAAGGACGAAGGACGAAGGACGCTTCGTAGGTAGGCCGGAATCAACTCCGCGTCCTTTCGTCCCTCGTCTCTCGTCCTTCATCCTGCGACTTCGGAACCATTCTTCGATACGCCTCGATCGTTCCCGCCACCATCGTCTCGACGCTGAACTGCTTCCTGACGCGGGCGAGGCCGGCCTGACCCATCCTCGTGGCCAACGCTTCGTCTTTCAGCAGCTTCACGATTGCGCGTGCGAGCGACGCAGGATCGTTCGGCGGCACGATGAGTCCGGACACGCGATCGTCGATGGCTTCCGGGATGCCGCCGACGTCAGTCCCAATCGTCGGTGTGCCTGCTGCCATCGCATCGAGAAGCGACGTACCAAGACCCTCCGTCTCTGAGCTCATCACGAACAGGTCGAATGCCTTGATGCAGCTGAGCACGTCGTCCCTGAAGCCTGGCATGACGACGTGTTTCTCGAGGTGGAGCGCCTTGATCTGGTGCTCGAGCGTGGCGCGAAGCGGGCCTTCGCCGAGGATGACGAACCGCGTGTCCGGCATCTCCCGGAGGACGAGCGGCACGGCGTTGATCAGATGCCGCTGGCCCTTGTGGGCGACGAGCGCGGCCACGTTGCCGACGATCGGCGCGTTGTGAGGGAGGAAGAACTGTTCGTGCAGATTGATGGCGGGCAGTCGCCCGATTCGGTCCACGTCGATCCCTTCGTGAACCGTCACGATCTGGTCGCCAGGCACGCCGTCGCGGATCAGGATGCGCCGGATGGCGTCGGACGAGGCGATGAAGAGATCGACCTGCCGGTATTTCCACTTCGAGAACGAATTCCGCTTGAGATGGAAATCGACGCGTCTGGCCGCCACCAATCGCGGCGACGGTGTCGTCGTGAGCATCGACAATGCCATCGACGCCATCGCCACGCCGTGGGGATCGTGGGCGTGGACGATATCGGGCCGTACACGCCGCACGACGCGGGCCAGCTTCCACGCGGCTTTGAGATCGAGCTCGTGGCCTGGCGCCAGCGGCACGAGCTCCAGGCCTTCCTCGACTCGCCGCCGCAGCTCACCGTCCGGATGGGCGACGAGCATCGCGCGCTCGCCGCGCTCGCGAAGGCCGAGGACGGTGAGAAGCACCTGGTTCTGCCCACCGCGCCAGGTGGCGGCGGTGTCGATGTGGAGGGAAAACATCCGCGCGCTCAGGAGGCGCGCGCCCCGGCGTTCGACGGCTCGCGGGCGGCGGCCGGCTCGGGCTGCCCATGTTCGAGTTCCCAGAGCTTTACGAACTTGAGCAGCACGTAGTACGAGTTCAGCAGCGAGACGATCAGTCCCGCCGTGCCCTGGCAGAACCCGCCGCGGAGGACATAGTTCCTGGCGAGCGCGAGCGCCGGGTGCACGGCGATACGCGAGAACCCGGCGTGGCGTCCATTCTCGTAGAGCTCACGGGCGGCGATGGTGGTGTAGCGATCGATCGTCTCCAGATGATCGGCGACCGTGGCATACGGATAGTGCTGCAGCTCTCCACGGAGGCGGCCGACCGGCCCGCTGAGGCGAACCGATTCGTGTACGTGGACGCGCGACCAGGATCCACGGCGCCGGTCGTACAGCCGAAGCTGCCAGTCGGGCCACCAATCCGTGCTGCGAATCCATCGCCCGAGATAGAAGGCCACCCTCGGGATGCGGTAGCCCCGTCGGGACGACGGCTCGTTCAAGACCTGCCGGATTTCCGCAGCCAGCGCATCGCTGACACGCTCGTCCGCGTCCACGGAGAGGATCCAGTCGTGAGTCGCCAGCGACGCGGCGTAGTTCTTCTGCGAGGAATAGCCTTCCCAGGGACGTGTCTCGACGCGCGCCCCGTGAGCCCGCGCAATGTGGACGGTGTCGTCGGTGCTGCCGGAGTCGACAACGATCCGTTCGTCGGCCCAGGCGACGGAAGCAAGTGCCGCCGCGATGTGGGCCGCCTCGTTGCGCGTGATGATCGTCACCGACACCGGTGGCATCAAGCGCAACTCTAGCAGAAGCGTGAAGCGAGGCAGACGTACGTAGGCCCGAGCTTCAGCTCGGGCATCCCCGGGGTGAGGCCCAAGCTAAAGCTTGGGCCTACGTACGACGAATCTGAGGCTTACGGTTGCGGCTGCGTCGTCGCGCCACTGACCGCGCCCGCGGTCGCACCCGTCACGGCGCCGCCGAGCGTCGTCGTGGTGCCCGTCGTTGGCCCGAACGAGGAAGTGCCGCCGGTCGGCGCAATCTGCACCGTCTCGAAGTCGACCTGCGACTTGTTGTAGTCGAGCACGGCGCGGAGTTCGTTGCTTCGTGCCTGGGCAAGGTCGCGCTGCGCCTGGAAGACTTCGAAGCTGGTGGACATGCCGGCCTCGAACTTCTTCTCTTCCGCCTCGAGCCGGCGTTCGGCGAGAACGCGGGCAGCGCTCGTTGCGTTGACGCGCTTGGAGTTCGCGACCAGTTGCCGGGCCGCGTCACGGACCTGCTGGGTCACCAGCAGCTCGAGCTGCCGTAGCAAGATGTCACTTTGCGTGCGTTCAATCTTCGTCCGCGCCAGCGATGCATCCGCATTGCTGCGCCCGATCGGATAAGTGACATTCAGCGACACCGCATAGGTCGGAAAGGCGTTGCTGAAGACATCTCCGAGCAGGTCGCTGTAGGTGCGCTGCGCCTCGCCGATGATCGGCGGCGGGAAGACCGGTGAGTCGGGATCGCGAATCAGCTGCGTGCCGCCGAGACCGGTCGAGTTGTAGTCGAACCGCAGATCCAGATTGGGCAGCGTCTGGTTCTTGAAGTACTTCACGTTGTAGTCGGTGATCTCGAGGCGCTTGCGGGCGGTGATCAAGTCGGTACGCTCTGCCAGCGCCCGCGACACCGCGGCGGGGACGTCCACCGCCTGGAGCTGGAATGGCGCCGTGTCGGTCGGCTGCAGTGACATCGTCCAGAAGTCCGGCGTCTTCGGATCGAAGATGATCGATCGCAGCTGATCTTCGGACTGGCCGATCGCCGCCTCCGCCAGAATCACGGCCTCCTCGCGGCTCGCCACTTCCGATTCCGCCTGGACGACGTCGATCGGCGCGAGCGTGCCGATCTCCACGCGCGAACGTGTATTGCGGAGCGATTCCTGCGCCAGGTCCAGCGACTGCCGCGAGACCTGCAGGGAGTTGATGGAGTAGACGTAATCCCAATACGCGTTTTTCACCGTTCGCGTGGTCAGCGCGATCGACTGCTGCAGGTCCACGTCCGCGACTTCACGATTCTTGCGGCCGACGAAGATTTGCTGCTTGACGGTGTCGTAGCGGAAATTGCGGAGCAGCGGCTGTGTAACCGTCAGATCGAGGTTGCCGGTCAGCGTCGGGTTGAACGAGTTGAAGATGTTGTTGGTGGTGGCGCGGTTACTGTCGAACGACACCGCGGCATTCGTGCCCCACGGGAAAAGCTGCGCGTATTGCGCCTGGCCCCCGAATCGCTCGTCGGTGATGGTTTCTGAACCGCCCGAGAGGAAGCTGCTGGGCGGCGAATTCTGCTTGAGCCAGTTGAAGCCGCCGCCGACGATAGGCGTGTAGTTCGAGAGCGCCTGCGCGATCGTGTAGTCCTGCAACTGCGGATTCAGCCGCTCGCTCTGGATGCCCAGGTTCTGCTGCAGCGCGAGCTGGACGGCTTCATCGATCGACAACGATCGGTTCGGGCCGGCAGCCTGCGGACTCTGGGGAGTCTGCGTCCCGCTCTGCGTCGCGGGTGTCGACGGCGTGGCGGGGGGCAACTGAAGCGGGGAGCTGGGGGAGGCCGATGGCGACTGGGCAAAGCCCGACGTCGCCCCACCCACGACGAGCGCCGCCGCGACGAGCAGGGCGCACACGTGGGGGCGTGACTGAAATGACATGAGGCGGTGCTCCACGAAGTGATGACGGTCTGAACCGGAGTCTCGACAGACGACACCCGCGATGGCGGAAGTCATGTGGAATAGACGCATGACGAGGGGCGCGAGTTTCCCGGCCGGATCCGGATTGTATACTACGCATTCGGTCCGGACCGGGCGTCCCGCCGCCGGGCACTGTCCGTGCCGCATCCGGGATTCTTCATTTGACACACGACGAAATGATTCAGCTCTTCCGGGATTCTGGTGCGCTGCTGGAGGGCCATTTTCGGCTGACCTCCGGTCTCCACAGCCCGGGCTACCTGCAGTGCGCCCTCGTGCTCCAGGACCCCTCATGCGCCTCCACCCTCGGCTCGGCCGTCGCCACCCTTGTCCGTCCTCTCGGCATCACCGCCGTGCTCTCCCCGGCGCTTGGTGGCATCGTGATCGGCCATGAAGTCGGGCGTGCCCTGGGCGTGCGCGCCATCTTCGCCGAGCGTCAGAACGGAAGCCTGCAGCTGCGCCGCGGCTTCACGCTCGAGCCGTCCGACCGCGTTCTCGTCGTGGAGGACGTCGTGACCACGGGCGGGTCGACGCGGGAGACACTGGACGTGGCGCGCGCCGCGGGTGCGACCCCCGTAGGGGCTGCCGCGATCGTCGATCGCAGCGGCGCCGACCCGAACCTTGGAGTGCCGTTTCATGCGTTGTTGCAGATAACGCTGCCGACGTATCAACCGGACGCGTGTCCCCTCTGCGCGCAGGGATTGCCGGTCGTGAAGCCGGGATCGAGGGAGAAGTAACTGGCAGTGCGAAGTGCTAAGTGCCAAGTGCCAAGTGAAGTGGCAAGTGGGTAGTGACGAGTGGTGGCTAACTCGGTACAGCGTGGCGTACGCTCGACGACCTGACCAACTCTGCAACCACTGTCCACTTCGCCACTCTTCACTCCACTTAGCACTTAGCACTTTGCACTTAGCACTGAAATGCGTCAGCTCAAATTGACCGTCGCCTACGACGGCACGGAGTTCGTCGGCTGGCAGCGTCAGGCGAGCGGCGTATCGATTCAGGGGCTGCTCGAGTCCGCCCTCTCACAGATCGACGGGGCTGAAGTCCAGGTGCACGGTGCCGGTCGTACCGACGCCGGCGTACACGCATTGGCGCAGGTGGCCAGCGCGCGTGTCGTCAATGCACACGACGCGGCCACGCTGCGGCGTGCGCTCAACGCGCAGTTGCCGCAAACCGTTCGCGTCTTGTCGATTGAAGAGATGCCGCCGGATTTCCACGCCAGGTTCTCGGCGACCGGCAAGACGTACCGCTACTTGATTCTTCAATCCGACACCGCGAGCCCCTTTCTGCGCCAGTACGTCTGGCATGTTCCACGGACACTGGACGTTGCGGCGATGGCGGCGGCGGCGGTTGCGTTCCGTGGTTCTCATGATTTCAGCGCGCTGCAGTCCACAGGCAGCAGCGTCGCGCATGCCATTCGTACGGTCACGGCGTCGAACGTGACGTCGTGGTCTCCGCGCTCGCCGTCGGGCCAACCACTGCCGATTGCGGTTCCCGACGATGCGTCGCTCGTCGTCTTCGAGGTGTCGGCGAACGGATTCCTGCGGCACATGGTCCGTGCGATGATCGGGACCCTCGTCGAAGTCGGCGACAAACGTCGGCCTCCGGCGAGCATTTCGGGTGTGCTGGCAGGCCGGTTGCGCGCGGCTGCCGGTATCACCGCTCCGCCCGCCGGCCTCTGGCTCGTGTCGGTGAACTACTGCTAGAATTGCGATTTGCTGTTAGCACGAGGTCTCGATGCCGCTTGACCAGCTGCTGGCGTGGTTACCCTCCGGCTCGCCCGACGAGGCACTGGCCCGCCAGGTCAACTTCGATCAGCTGCCATCGCACATCGCGATCATCATGGACGGCAACGGCCGCTGGGCGTCGCGCCGCCATCTTCCTCGCGTCGAAGGACATCGGTCGGGAATCACCGCCGTTCGCGAAACCGTCGAAGCGTCGGCGCGGCTCGGCATCGACGTGTTGACGCTGTACGCCTTCTCGCTCGAGAACTGGAAGCGGCCGGAAGCGGAAGTCACGACGCTGATGGCCCTGCTGAAGCGTTATCTGCGCCTCGAGCTCAAGACGCTCCTCCAGAACAACATCCGTTTTCGCGTCATCGGCCGCGCACGGGAACTCGCGCCCGACATTCAGAACGAGCTGGCGGGCGCGGTCGATCGCACGGCGAAGAACACGGGGCTTCTCTTCAACATCGCTCTCAACTACGGCGGCCGCGCCGAGATCGTCGACGCGGTGCGCAAGATGATCGAGGCCGGAGTCCCGGCCACGGAGATCGACGAGCGGCGATTCGGCGAGTTCCTTTACACGGCCGGGCAGCCAGACCCCGATCTGCTGATTCGCACCAGCGGTGAGATGCGTGTCAGCAATTTCCTGCTCTGGCAGATTGCGTATTCAGAGATCTGGGTCACCGATACGCTCTGGCCCGACTTCCGCGCCCAACACCTGCTGCAGGCCGTCCTGGAATATCAGAAACGCGATCGTCGCTACGGCGGGCTGACCCCGTCGCGCGTCGCCACAATGACGTGACGCGTGTTCTGAGCGGCGTCGTCCTGGCGTCCGCAGTCTTCGCGATCGCCTGGCTGGCGCCTCCAGAAGGATTGCTCGGCTTGGCCACGGTCGTTGCGATCCTGGCATTTCTCGAGCTCGCCGCCCTGTGCCGCGGCCTCGGCGCGCCGCTCCTGACAGCCCCGACGGCGATTGCGACCGCGGCGACCACCGTCACGGCCGCCTGGCCGGGCGTCTCGATGCTGCCGGTCCTGGTGGCCACGATCCTCATCGCCGTCGCCGGGGCGTTGATCCACGGTCAACCCGATCGGGGCCGGCTCGCAGGCGTCGCCGCGACGGTGTTCGCGCCGTTGTATCTCGGGCTGCCCCTGGGCGGCCTCGTGAACGTGCGCTGGCTGGACGGACGCGAAGCGGCGCTCCTGCTGGTCGTGACCATCATCGTCAGCGATACGTCTCAGTACTATGCGGGGCGGCTGTTCGGCAGACGCTTGCTGGCGCCAGCCATCAGCCCGAAGAAGACCGTCGCGGGTGCAGTCGGCGGGTTCATCGGCGGCAGCCTCGCCATGACACTGCTCGGCGCAGTGTGGCTGCCCGACGTGCCCTCGCCAGTGCGCTTTCTCCTCGGCCTGGCGATCGTCGCGGTGGGGATTGCAGGCGACCTGTTCGAGTCGGTCATCAAGCGCGCGGCACAGGTAAAAGACAGCTCCGGTCTGATTCCCGGCCACGGCGGGGTGCTCGATCGCATCGATGCGCTGCTTCTGGCAGCACCCGTCTATCTCGTGGTGTTGCGATTCGGTCCCCGATGGGTGCAGTGAAACGTCTCGCCATTCTCGGGTCCACGGGCTCCATCGGCACCAGTGCCCTCGACGTCGTCAACGCGCACGCGGATCGCCTGTCGATCGTCGGGCTCGCGGCGCGGACGAGTGCGGCAGCACTTGGTGCGCAAGTCGCCCGGTATCAGCCCGCCATCGCCGCGATCGCACGAGAGGAAGACATTCCTTCCGTCCGCGCCGCTGCCGCAGGCGCCGCGACCGCCCTGGTGTCGGGGCCGCATGCGCTCGTGGACGTGGCCACACATCCCGACGTGGACATGGTGCTCTGCGCCTCGTCCGGCACTGCGGCGCTCGAGGCGGTGCTGGCGGCGATCGAAGCCGGGAAAGAAATTGCCCTTGCCAACAAGGAAGTGCTGGTCATGGCGGGCGAGATGGTCATGGCCGCGGCTCGAAGGAAGGGCGTGCCGGTGCTGCCAGTGGACAGCGAGCACAATGCCGTCCACCAATGTGTACACGGCCGTGCTCCCGGCGAAGTCAAGCGCGTCATTCTCACTGCCTCGGGCGGGCCCTTTCGCACATGGTCGGCGGCGGCCTTGAATGACGCGCGTCCCGAGGACGCGCTGCGGCATCCCACCTGGCGGATGGGCCGCAAGATCACGATTGATTCGGCGACGCTGATGAACAAGGGTCTCGAAGTGATCGAGGCGCACTGGTTGTTCGACGTGCCGGCCGACCGCATTTCGGTCGTGGTGCATCCGCAGTCCATCGTTCACTCGCTGGTCGAGCTCACCGACGGGTCGACGATTGCCCAATTGGGCGTCACCGACATGCGCCTGCCGATCCAGTACGCCTTCTCCTATCCGGAACGCTGGCACACGCCGCTGCCGGCGCTGGATCTTACGAAAGCCGGCACGCTCGAATTCATGGCCCCTGACCTCGAGCGGTTCCCCTGTCTGGCCCTGGCGTATCGCGCCCTTCGTCAGGGCGGCACGGCAATGGTCGCATTGAATGCAGCGAATGAAGTCGCGGTGGACGCCTTCCTCGCCGGCCGCCTCGCGTTTCCCGCCATTGCACGCATCATCGACGAGACGCTCTCGGCACACGATGTGCAGTGGGCCGAGACGCTGGAAGTCGTACGGGAGTCGGACCGCCGGGCGCGAGCCCACGCGGCTAACCTGGCTTCAAGCTTAGAATTGAAGGTGTGAGGGATTCCAGGTCGTGACGACGCTCCTTGCTTTCGCTTTTGTGATCGGCGTGCTCGTTTTCGTCCACGAACTGGGCCACTACCTTGCGGCCAGGCGCGTCGGCGTCCGCGTGTTGACGTTCTCGATCGGCTTCGGGCCAAGGCTGTTCGGCTTCACGCGCGGCGGCACCGACTACTGCATCAGCGCCGTCCCACTGGGCGGTTTCGTGAAAATGGCCGGCGAGTCGGTCGAGGAGAAGCGCACCGGCCAGGCCGACGAATACCTGTCCAAGTCGAAGTGGGAGCGCTTCCAGGTCCTCATCATGGGCCCGGCGATGAACATCGGGCTCGCCGTCGTGCTTCTCGCATTCGTCCTCTATCAGGGCGCTGACGTCCCGGCGTATCGCGACATGCCGCCTGTCGTTGGTTCGCTCGTGGGCGGAGCGCCCGCCGAGCGCGCGGGTCTGAAAGTCGGCGATCGCATCGTGTCGGTGGACGGCCGGGCGACAGCGACGTGGGACGACTTCTTCCTGACCATCGGCGGCAAGGCCCGTCGCGAGGTTACGCTGCTGGTGGATCGGCAGGGCGAGCGCATGGCGCTGCCGGTAGTCCCTACGGCCGAAGGGAAGTACGAGATCGGTGATATCGGCGTCCTGCCGAACACGCATCCCTACATCAGGTCCGTCAACATCGGCGATCCCGCGGAGAAGGCCGGCCTCAAGCCCGGCGACGTTGTTCTGCGCATCAACTCGCAGGACATCAGCTCCGCTCGTCAGCTTTCGGAAGAAATTGGGAAGCACGAAGGGCAGCCGATTGTCGTTCGCGTCGGGCGCAACAACCAGCCGCTCGAATTCAAGGTCACGCCGATCAAGCGCGGCGCCGTCGGTGTCATCGGCATCGCGATCAGCGATCAAGTCAAGCGCATCGAACCCGGGCTGCTCGAAGCGATCAAGATGAGCGTGCAGCAGAACTGGGCGGGCAGCGGCTTGATCTTCCGCACACTCGGTGGCCTGTTCACCGGCGAGACCTCGCCGAAGCAGCTGATGGGACCCGTCGGGATTGCGCAGCTGTCGGGTGAGTCCGCCGAGAGCGGCTTCGTCTCGCTGCTCGGGCTGATGGCGTCGATCAGCCTGAATCTTGGTCTGCTGAACCTGCTGCCGATTCCGGTGCTCGACGGCGGCCACATCCTCATCCTGCTGCTCGAAGGTCTCACCCGGCGCGACTTCAGCGTGCGCGTCAAAGAGCGGATGCTGCTCGCCGGTTTCGTCCTGCTGATGCTGCTGATGGTGACGGTCATCTACAACGATTTGACCCGCATCCGCTGGGTCGAAAACCTGATGTTCTGGCGCTGATTTCTGCAGGGCGCGCTCACTACCGTTCGCGCGCCCGGAAGCGAGCGATAGCGAGCGCCCCCGTCTGTCCTCCCCGCCAACGCCGGATGTCAGATTTGCTCGGCAGAGCTTGTCGCGACGCTGCGACCAATCCGAAGCATTTCGCGTCAAATATTTGTAAGCGCTGACCTTGTGGCCGCACCAGCGGTCGCCTTTTTAGTCGCCCGGGTTGGCTCCTCTTTCGCACTGCGTATTTCCGGACCGGCCCGTCTGACTTCGACGTGGCCGCAGGGAGGGCCTTGATGCATCGCGTTCTTTCGAGCCTGCTCGCCATGACGTTGTTTTTTGGATCGACAACGCCCCTGGCCGCCCAGGCATCGCTCACCGAAAACGATATTCAGCGGCTGCAGCTCGCGATCTCGGACGCGCGGGCTGACGTCGATCGCCTCGGTTCGTCCAACGACACGCTTTCCGATGACTTGAGGAAGGAACTGGACAATCTCAGCGACGAGGCCATCTATCTCAAGGTGCGGATGCGCAAGGAACACAATGTTCCGCGCGCGGACTACCTCGATCTTCGCGATCGAATCGATGACGTGCGAGTACGCGCGGGCGGCGATCGGACGGCTCGCCCGGTCAGCTCGTCAACGCGGTCGCGTAGCACGGTGGACGGGGCGATTCCAACCGGCACCGAGCTGGACGTGCGCCTCGAAGATCCGCTGAGCTCGAAGACCAACGTTGCGGAGGATCGCTTCCGCGCCACGACGGCGGTCGATCTCACCATGGGCGATCGCGTGCTGATTCCGGCCGGCTCCGAAGTGCGCGGCGTCATCAGCTCGGTCGAAAAGGCCGGACGGCTCGATCGCAAGGCACAGATGACGCTCGCCTTCGATCAACTCACGATCGACGGCCGCGATTACCCCATTCAGGGAACGGTCGTCGACGCCATCGAAGGTGAGGGGATCAAGGGTGATATCGGCAAGATTGGCGCCGGTGCGGGCGTTGGCGCCATCATCGGCGGCATCCTCGGCGGCGCAAAGGGGGCGATTGCCGGCATCCTCATCGGTGGGGGCGGCATTGCCGCGGCAACGCCGGGGAAGGATATCGAGCTGACGGCCGGCACCATCCTGCGCGTGCGGCTCGACGAACCGCCGGCGATTCGATAGCGGGCAGAAATCGAGAACGCTACCGGCGATAGTGATCGGCGATCGCCTGCACGAGTGCGCCGACGGTGTACTCGGCCGGCATGATCGAGACGGGGATGTCCAAACGCGCTGCGGCCTCGGCGGTGACGGGACCGCAGACAGCCACCTCGGTCTGACGGAGCAGATCAGCGGCCTGCTCCGCGCCGAACGTGTGCGCGAAATTCCGCACACTTGCCGCGCTCGTGAACGTCACCACGTCGATCTCACGATCGAGCAGCATCCGATAGACGTCCGGATCGCGATCCGGGTCCGGTTCGGCAGGCAGCGTGCGGTACGCCATCACGTCCGTGACCTCGGCGCCGGCGCTGCGCAGGGCCTCCGCCAGCCGTTCGCGTCCGAAATCGGCGCGGGGCAGCAGGAATCGGGTGTCCTTGAGCGGCGTGATTCGGGCCAACGCGTCGACGACTCCTTCGGCGCGAAAATCGGTCGGCACGAGATCGATGCGCACGCCATAACGCGAGAGGCGGTCGCGCGTGGACGGCCCGACTGCGCACAGCCGCACCCCCTTCAACTCGCGGACGTCCCGGTTCCCGCGGTACAACCGCTCCATGAAGTGATCGACGGCGTTCACGCTGGTGAACACGATCCACGCGTAGGTGCTGACGTCGTCCACCGCGCGATCGAGTGGCGCCCAGTCCTCCGGCTCCGTGATCCGGATCATCGGCGCCTCCACCGCTTCGGCGCCCATTGACGCCAGTCGGTCGACGAGATCCGCCGCATCCTCACGTGGACGCGTGACCACGACCCGCCGTCCGAACAGGGGGCGCTCGTCGAACCAGCGGAGGTGCTGCCGGAGAGCGACGACGCGGCCGACAACGAGAATCGCCGGGCGCCGCGGACGGGACAGCGCCGTCAGCTCGGCCAGCTCGCCCAGCGTGCCTTCGACGGTCTGCTGGCCCGGGAGCGTGCCTTCGTAGATCACGGCGGCCGATTCCGTTTTGCTCATGCCGTGCGAGATCAACGCGTCGAGAATGGCGGGCAGCTGCTTCGTGCCGGTGTAGCAGACGATCGTGCCTTTCAGCTTCGCCAGGCTGGTCCAGTCGATCGCCGGCGCCGTCTGGCTTTCGTCCTCGTGGCCGCGGACGAGCGTGACCGTGTCACCCCCGCCCGGGTAGGTGAGCGGGACGCCCGAATAGCTGGGAATGCCGATCGCGGCGGGAATTCCCGGCACGACTTCGAACGGCACGCCCTGCTCGTGAAGAAACAGCGCTTCCTCGCCGCCGCGATCGAAGACGAACGGATCGCCCCATTTGAGACGGGCAACGATCCGGCCTTCGCGAGCCTTCTCGACGAGGAGATAGCAGATGGCTTCCTGAGCGGTCGCGTCGGGTGCCGCGGTGCCGACCTCGATGCGTTCCGCGCTCGCCCTGGCGTGGCGAAGGAGCGCCGGGTGGACGAGACGATCGTAGAGGACGACGTCCGCCAACTCGAGGCACGCCATCCCGCGTACGCTGATGAGTCCGGGATCGCCCGGTCCCGCGCCGATCAAATACACCATGGGTCGCGGCACAGTGGCGAAACATAGCAGTGCCACCTGCCAGGTGCCAAGTATTAAGTGGCGTGACGCGAGGAAATTGCGAAACGGTGGTGTGATTTCGGGCTTACGACGCCGGCCCGTAATACCCCTGCTTCGTGCGAGCGGTTGCGCCCGGCTCGCTCACTCGCACGACGATCCGCCGCCAGTTGCCGTCACGCTTCGGGTTCCGCGATTGATAGCCGAGCATGTATTGGCTGGAGAGCTCCTCGCTGATCTGCTCGTAGATCCCTGTCAGTTCTGTCGCCGTGCGCGCAAAGAACACGCGGCCGCCAGTTTCCTGTGACAACTGCCTCAGCACGAAGTCTGCTTCGTTGAAGGAGCCGCGCACGTGATCGGTAGTGCGGCCCCGGAGACCGATGGCGTAGATCGCGGTCTCCGAACGCTTCGCCAGCTCGAGCACTTCGTCGAATCCGACGAGGCTCGACGTGTCCTCGCCGTCCGACAACACGACGATCGCCTGCCTCCGCACGTCGTCCGCGCTTCGCGCCTGGATCTTCTTCAGCTCTTTCAGCGAGATGTAGATCGCGTTGTGCAGCGACGTCGAGCCACCGGCGCTTGTCTTGCGTATGGCCTGCTCGAGATCAGGCACGCTGCTCGTGAACGGCTGCGCGATCAAGACGCGGCTGTCGAAGTCGATGACCTGGCCGAAATCCTGCGGACGCAGTTTCTTCACGAAGCCGACGGCGGCGTCCTGCGCCGTCTGCAGCTTGTCTTCCATGCTCGCGCTCGTATCGAGCAGGACGGACAACGCAATCGGAAGGTTCGAGCGATTGAAAAACGTGACCTGCTGCTTGATGCCGTCCTCGAAGACCGAGAACGCGTCGCCGTCAAGGTTGGTGACGAATCGGCCGCTGCCATCGGCGACGGTCACGTTCAACGAGACAACGTCGATGCCCGTGCGGAAGGATGGTTGCTGTGCCCTCACCGGCGTCGAGGCATCCGCCATCACCACGGTCATGACGGCCATCAGCCCCAGCAGTCTTGGGAAAACCCGTCGCATGTCACGCTCCAGACTTCGGCCGAACCAGTGTTGCCCGCGTCTCGACGTCGGGGCGCTTGACGCTGACGTCGACCTTCTTTGGTGGAATCAGCGATCCTGGCCGCCCGTAGACCACTTTGTATTGCTGCGTCAATTCGTCGGCGAGGCGCGTCAGTGCGTCGCCCAGCTCCATGCTCGACAGCAGATCGTCCCGCACGCCGCCCGTCGAACTCGTTCCGCGATCCACGACGATCGCGCGCTCCCGCGCATTCTGATCGCGAGTGGCCGCGCCTGTCCGGTCAGTCAGTACGAGCGCATGGAAACCGGCACCGCTGTTCCTGAGCGCTTCGAGCGTGCGCTCGTAAGGAACGTTGCTGAAATCGGTGCCTTCTGTGGTGATCACCACGATCGCCCGCCGCGGGTTGTCGTGTTTGAGCAGGCCCTTGACCGTGTCGGACACGGCATCCTGGAAGACCATCCCCGAATTCGGCTGCGCGAAGATGCGCTGGACGGCCCTGGTAAGCTCGGCGACGCTCGTGGTGTAGTCCGCGAGAATCGTCGGCCGGTCTGCCATCGAGAGGAGCGCGACATTGGCCGCATGGTCTCCGGCCATCCGTGTGACGAAGGCGGTCAGGGCCGTGCGCAGATCGTTCTGATGCGGCTGTATGGCCGTGGACGTGTCGACAATGATTGCGAGGTCGATCGGATCGGCCGTCCGGCCGGCACGAAGGACCTCGCGGCTCGTGCCGTCTTCCGTGACGACGAAATCGGTGACAGAGAGGCCCTCGACCGGCTTGCGATCCTTTTTCCCGACGACACTGGCGTAGATCGTCTGCTCGCTGGACTGGGCGGCGAGAGGCGCCGGCAGAGCGGCAGCGGCGACGATCGCCAGAAACAACACGGCCGCGCGCATCCGAGTTACTCCTTCGAGAGAGGGGCAGACGCACCCGGGGAGGGACGTGACTCCAGCCTCACTGGCAGTATAGGTCCCGTGCCGGAGGGGGTCAAGGCGGCCTGTCCCCAGAAAGTGTTGCAGAGACTGGACTTGTGAGCGTAGGATCGGCGTTGGTATGACCAGACGGACGATCCTGCTCATAGCGGCGCTGGTGGTCCTCCTTGGTGGCGGCGCCTTCTACTATTGGACGGCGACGAGGGCCGCGGCGGCCGCTGCTGATTGCGCCGACAAGCCGAAACCGAAGGACGAATTTGCAATGGCCGCGGAATGTGACGCCGCCGAACAGCCGGCGCACGCTGCGCCAGCGGCGCCGCGGTAAAGGACGATGGGCGGAGATCGCGGCGCGCGGCTGGGCGAGACCGTTCGCAGTCTCGGCGCGCTGAGCACGGCGGGTCTCTCCTTCGTCGTGGCGATCGTGCTCGGCGCCGGCGGCGGCTACCTGCTGGATGGATGGCTCGGTTCGTCGCCCTGGGGATTCCTCATCGGCTTCATTCTTGGCGTGATTGCCGGAATCCGGAACGTCTTCAAGGCGTCGGCCATCGATCAGCCCTCGTCCCGCGGCGACGCGTGAGTTCGGCCTCGTCACCCAAGTAATTTCCGCATGGACTCCACAATCCGGCGCTTCGAGCGCGAGGCTGTGATCGCCTGCCTTGTGCTCGCCGCGGTCGCGCTCGTCTGGCCGGGTGGCGGCGGTGCCGCGGCGGCGGCCGTCCTCGGCGGCGGCGCACTGGCGGCGATCAGCTATCTACCGCTGAAAGCCGCGGTCAATCTGACGGATTCCGGAACGAAATCGCGGTTTTGGCCGCTGGTGAAGTTTTTCACAAGGAATGCTATACTCGCCTTCGTGGCGTACGTTATGCTGGCGCGTTTGCGCCTGCATCCGATCGGCGTGATTGTGGGTGCGACCTCGATTGCCGTAGCGGGTGCCGCCGCGGCGATTCGAACGATCGCATCGTCCTCTCGTTCAAGGAATTCCCGTTAACGGTCGATGGACCTGCTGCACCACCAACTCTGGGTGACCGAAGCCGTCAACGCGGTCTTCGGGCCCATCGCCGCAGCGATACTGCGCGCATTCGGTCGCGAGGTGCCTCACGGCAACGTAATCCCCGACTACCTCGCGATGCTGCTGCTGATCACGCTGGTACTGACGATCTTTTCGCTGATCGTGCGCAGCCGGCTGAGCGTCGAGAATCCGGGACGCCTGCAGATCGTCCTCGAAGACTTCGTGAACGGCTTCCACAGCCTGCTCGATGATTTCGTCGGTCCGAAGGGCCGGCGCTACCTGCCGCTGATCGGCTCGATGTTCCTGCTGATCTGGCTGTCGAATCTCGCGGGCCTGGTGCCCGGCCTGATGGCGCCGACGAGCAATCTGAACGTGACGCTCGGATGTGCGCTGACGGTGTGGGTCTTCTACCACGTACAGGGTGTCAAGGAGCAGGGCCTCGTCGCGTACCTGAAGCACTTCGCCGTGCCGCCGGGATCGCCGGTGGCGATGGCGCCGCTGATGCTGATCATCGAGCTGATCAGCCATGTGGCGCGCGTGATGTCGCTGACCTTGCGTCTGTTCGGCAACATCTTCGGCGAAGAGCTCGTCATCATCATCCTGGCGAGCCTGGTTCCTTTCGTCGTGCCGCTGCCGATGATGTTTCTGGGCCTGCTGACCGGCACGCTGCAGGCGTTGATCTTCGTGATTCTGACGATGGTGTATCTCGGAGCCGCGGTTACCGTCGAACATCACGACGAGGCTCATCACTGACGCGCTCTCGCGCTCTGTTCAAACGCACTGAGGAGGCTTTCCACGTGAGCACACGGTCTGTTGTCACCACCGCCCTCGTCCTCGTGACCCTGGGTCTCGTCTCGCCGGTTTATGCGCAGGAGAGCGGCGCCGCTACCAACAACGCCGGGCTCGTCATCCAGTGGTCGATCGTGACCGCCGGATTCGCGCTCGCCATCGCTGCCGGACTCGGCGCACTCGGCCAGGGCAAGGCCGTGGCCGCCGCGGTGGAAGCGATCGCGCGCAACCCCAGCGCGAGCGGCGACATCCGCGCCAACCTGCTGCTCGGCCTCGTGCTGATCGAGTCACTGGTCATTTACGTGCTGCTCATCTCGCTGATCGTGCTGTTCCTCAAGCCGTTCGGCGGACCGACGGTCGGCTAGCCGTCAGGCGCTGCCTCTCAACCGCGCCCGACCCTTTCGGGCGCGGTTTTCTTTGTACGCCTAACCTACAATTCGGCGGTGCGCCTCTCGTTTTCCCGCATCGACGGCTGGTTGCTCCTGATGACCTTCTTCTGGGGCAGCAACTTCAGCATCATCAAGACGGCCATCCGCGAGATGCCCGGCCCGGCGTTCAACGGCCTCCGGATGGTGCTCGCCTCGCTCGTGTTTCTCGTGATCCTCGGATGGCGCGATGGCCTGCGCGCGTCTCTGGCGAAAGTCGAGCGGCGCGACTGGGTGCCGATCCTCGTGCTGTCGTTGGTCGGCCACGGTCTCTACCAGCTGTTGTTCCTCGGAGGCGTCGCGCGAACGTCGGTTGCGAACAGTTCCCTCATCTTTGGACTGACACCGGTCACCGTCAGCCTGATGAGCGCATGGCTCGGTCACGAGCGTCCTGGCTGGACGCGATGGGCCGGAACGTCTCTGTCATTGTTCGGGATTTATCTCGTCGTCGCGTACGCCCCACAGGCGACTTCGTCGCTGGCGGGTGACGTCCTGATCGTGGGGGCGATGCTCAGTTGGGCAACCTACACCGTCGGGACGCGGCCACTGCTCGAACGCTACTCACCCGTGTTCATTACCGGCCTGACGATGGCGATTGGCACGCTGATGTACGCACCGTTCGCGCTGCTGTGGCTGCGTGACGTGGACCTTCGGGCCGTGTCGCCAGGCGGCTGGGCGGGGATCATCTACTCGGCGCTGTTTTCCCTGGTCGCCGCATACGTCATCTGGTACACCGCCGTGAGGGAGGTAGGCGGCGGACATACCGCCATCTACTCCAATATCGTGCCCCTCGTGGCCATGGCGATTGCCGCCGTAGTTCTCCACGAACCCCTGACAAGCCTGAAGATCGTGGGTGCGGCCGCTGTCCTCGGCGGCGTGGCGTTGACGCGTCTGGATGTCGGTGGAAGGGGATCGGGCGCTGTCGTAGACCCCGGTTGCCCGGTGCACGAGGGGTAGCCTTCTGGTACATTCGCTGCATTCCAGCGCCCACATGCGTCGACTGCGGTTGGCTTGTTCCCTCGGCCCGTTGATCGTCCTCTTGGCGTGCGGGGGCAGCAACTCGTCGCCGCCGCCGTCCAACAATCCCAGTCCGCCGAGTACTCCAACCGATCCCTGCGCGGCGGCGGCGGCCGAGGCCGACGTCGAGACCGGAGATGTGACGGGGGATGTCCTGTCCCCGGCCGCATCGCGGAAGCGCGCTCCTCAGCTCGATCCGGACCCACAGTGGGGTGTGCTGAACCACCTCTGGGTGCATGCGGTTGCCCGCGATCGCGGCCTGCAGCCAGCAGCCGAGGATCGCGACTCCGCTGACGTCGGCGAAATCGCCGTCCTCCAGGACGTTGGCGACATCATCGTGTCCGCCAATTTCTTCGATCTGTCCCAGAAACACCTGAAGTTCACGAGTAACGGCCCCGGATACGACGTCACCACGATCAGCACCGGCTTCCGGTCGCCGCTCGGCGCACGCCTGACCCTTCAGGACGATGACGCGTCGGAATTCACGGTGCCGTTCGCGTTCCCGTTTTTCGGCACGTCGCAGACCCGCGCCTTCGTAAATTCGGACGGCAATATCACTTTTGGTGAAAACGACACGGCCAGCTCGGATCGCAGTGTGTCGAGGTTCCTGACAGGACCTCCTCGCGTGGCGCCGTTCTTTGCGGATCTCGATCCGACCACGGGTTCAGGACGCGTCTTTCTGAACACGGCGGCCGATGCGACGACCGTCACCTGGTGCAGCGTCCGCGGCTTCGAGGCGGCGCAAACGGTGACCGTCCAGGCCGTGCTGCTCCCGGACGGCGCTGTCGAGATGCACTTCGGAACCGGCATCGGACTGCGGAGCGCAGTCGTCGGTCTGTCGCCAGGGCGCACCGGCCAGTTCCAGCCCGTCGATCTGAGCGCTGGCGGCACGATTTCCGGCGGAGGCGCTGCCGTCGGCGAGCGCTTCTCTGCGGAATCCGATATCGATCTCGTGTCGCTGGCGAGGCGCTTCTATCAATCCCACCCCGACAACTACGACCAGCTGATGATCTTCACGAACCAGACCGTCGTGGGCGGGAACACGTTCGCCTACGAGTCAACGATCGCCAACGAGATACGTGGCATTGGCATCGATCAATTCGATACGGCGTCGGATTTCGGCAGCGCCGGACGTCTGCGAAGCGTCGTCGTGATGGACACGCTGACCAAGTACCCCGCCAGTCCGACGACCAGGTTCCTCGGCGAGAACAACACGCTCAGCGTGATGGGACAGGAAGCCGGCCACCGCTGGCTGGCGTTCCTGCGATTCCGCGACGCAAGCAATCGAACGTCGGCGGCTCTGCTCGGCCGCGACCAGGCGCACTGGAGCTTCTTCATGGATTCCAATGCGTCGGTCATGGAAGGGAACGACATCGAAGATCTCGGGGGCGGATCGTTCCGGACGGTCGACGCGGTCAAACGCTACAGCATGCTGGACCAGTATGCGATGGGGCTCGTCAGCGACTCGCAAGTGCCGGATTTTTTCTACGTCGAATCGCCGGTGAACGTGCAGCCGCCGCGGGAAGCCACTGACGATCCCGACGTCGGAGTCACGTTCAATGGGACGAAGCGCGTCGTCCGCGTAGAGGACATCATCGCCGCGATGGGCCGCCGCAGCCCGACGTCGAGCAACAGTCCGCGCGTGCACCGCCAGGCGTTCATCTACGTGGTGGCGAATGGAACCACGCTCGACAACGCGCAGGTGTCGAAGCTGGATGGCATCCGAAGAGCGTGGGTCGATTTCTTCAATCAGGCCACCGGCAAGCGGATGCGAGCGCAGACGACGCTGAACTGATGCTCTGGTAAGCTCAGGCTCGTGCTGCGGTCTCAATTCGGCCTGGCCTGCGTGTTCGCGGCATGCCTTTTCGTCGCTGCGCAGGCTCAGACCACACGAAGCCCCGCAAGACCTTCTGGTCCGAGTCTCGATGCCTCGCGACTGGAACTGATTGAACCGCTCGTCACCGAGGCCATAGCGCGTCGGGAACTGCCGGGCGCAGTCGTCCTGGCCGGTCGCGGCAATCAAATCCTGTACAAGCGCGCGTTCGGCAATCGATCGGTTGTCCCCTCCGTCGAGCCGATGACCGTGGACACGATCTTCGATCTCGCGTCGCTGACGAAGGTCGTGGCGACGACGACGGCGGTGATGCTGCTCGTCGAGGATGGCCGGCTGCGCTTGACCGATCGGGTGGCGGATCATGTGCCCGGGTTCGAGCGATATGGCAAGGATCGAATCACGATTCGCCATCTGTTGACGCATACTTCTGGGCTGCGGCCCGACCTCGATCTGGAGGACCCCTTCGAGGGCGTCGCCGAAGCCATTCGCCGCACCATCGAGGAAGTACCGGTCGCCGCCCCCAACGAACGGGTGATCTACTCGGACATCAACTTCTTTCTGCTCGGCCATATTGTCGAGCGCGTGACGCACGAACCCCTGCCAACGTTTCTCGAGGCACGGGTATTCGGTCCGCTGGGGATGCGGGACACGACGTTTCTGCCGCCACTGTCACTCCGGAGCCGCATCGCGCCGACACAGTCCTGTGAACCGCTCGCGTGGCCGTGTGACACGCCGGCGGCGACGATGCTTCGCGGCATCGTCCACGACCCGACGGCGCGTCGCATGGGCGGGTATGCCGGGCACGCGGGGCTCTTCGGCACGGCCGACGATCTGGCGATCTTTGCCCGTATGCTGCTGAACGGAGGCAGGTGGAACGGGCGCAGGGTACTGTCGCCGCTCAGCGTCGCCAAGATGTCGCGCCGGGCCACGCCAGACAGCATGGTGCCGGCCCGCGGGCTTGGGTGGGACATCGACTCGCCGTTCTCGTCCAACCGCGGCGAGCTGTTTCCCGTCGGTTCATTCGGTCACACCGGCTTCACCGGGACGTCGATGTGGATAGACCCGGTGACCCGAACCTTCGTCATTTTCCTGTCGAACCGGGTGCACCCGGACGGCAAAGGCGACGTGACGCCACTGCGCGCGCGTGTCGCGACGGTCGTGGCGTCGGCGATTCCAGATGCCAACGTGTCCTCGACGACGCCGATGACCGGCGCCGACTTCGGCTCACGTGGAGGCGTGGCATCAGCCCCGCCGGTGTTGCCCGTGCTGACCGGCATCGATGTGCTTCGCGCTGAAGGATTTGCCCGGCTGGGTGGGCGTCGCATCGGCCTCGTGACCAATCACACGGGTCGTGCCGCCGACGGCACGTCGACAATCGATCTGTTGGCGGCACAAAAAGATCTCACGCTGGTATCGCTGTTCAGCCCCGAGCATGGCATTCGAGGCGTCCTCGACGAGAACGTCCCATCCACGACCGACGAGAAGACGGGACTGCCGATCCACTCGCTCTACGGCGCGACGCAGAGACCCACCGAGGCGATGCTGGCCGGACTCGACACCATCGTCCTCGACCTGCAGGACGTCGGCGCGCGCTTCTATACCTACGCGACGACCATGGCTTACCTCATGGAGGAGGCGGCAAAGCGGAAGATCAAGGTCGTCGTGCTCGATCGGCCCAATCCCGTCAATGGGTGGCAGATCGAGGGGCCATCCCTCGACGAGGCGTCGCGCGGTTTCACCGGGTATCTGCTGGCGATGCCGATTCGCCACGCGATGACGCTCGGCGAGCTCGCGCGTTTGTTCAACGAGCAGGCGCAGATCGGCTGCGACCTCGAGGTCGTGGCCATGCAGCACTGGAGCCGCGCGGACTGGTTCGATGACACCGCACTCGAGTGGATCAATCCGTCGCCGAACATGCGCAACCTGAACGAAGCCACGCTTTACCCGGGCATTGCGGCGTTCGAGTTCGCCAATATCTCGGTTGGGCGGGGGACGGACACGCCGTTCGAGCAAATCGGCGCGCCATGGATTGACGGGCGTCGGCTGGCCGAGGTGTTGAACGCGCGGGCGATTCAGGGCGTTCGTGTTTACCCGGTTCGGTTCACGCCCGCGTCGAGCAAGTTCCAAGGCGAATCCTGCTCGGGCGTGTTCTTCGTCGTGACCGATCGCGAGGCGTTGAAACCGGTACGGCTCGGGGTCGAGGTCGTGTCGGCCTTGAACAAGCTATTTCCATCGCAGCTGGATTTCGGGAAAACTGCGATGCTCCTGGGATCCATCGACACGCTCAACCGGATTCGTGCGGGCGAGGATCCGGCCGCGATCGCGGCGTCCTGGGCCGTCGCCGAAGCGAAGTGGCGACGGGCGAGGGCGAAATATCTTCTCTACTAGGTGCGGCGGGTGCGGCAGGTGTGGCACGACAGGTGCGTTGGGTGCGACAAGTGCGTTGGGTGCAACAGGTGCAGGGTGCGCAGTGCGCTGCACGCACCGCACCAACTCACGCTCGCACCAGCCGCACCTTGAGCACCTCTCGCACGAGCCGCACCTAATGCACCCGTCGCACCCACGCACCTGCCGCACCGACAAGCGTCAGTAGAGCTTGTATAGCATCAAGTAAATGATGACCCCGGTCACTGACACGTACATCCAGATCGGCCACGTCCATCGCGCAATGCGACGATGACGCGCTACGTCGAGCTTCAAGCCGCGGCGCACTGTGATCAACGCCATGGGTACGATGGCTGCCGCGGAGACGATGTGCGTAATGAGAATGGCGAAGTAGAGCAGCCGGACGCTCCCCTGGCGCGGGAACGGCCGCGACCCCACGTGCGCGTGGTAGATCACGTAGGAAACGAGGAAGAGCGTCGAGGCAGCGAATGCAGACAGCATGCAGGCGCGATGCGCGGCGATGCGCTTACGCCTGATGAAATAGTAGCCCGCCGCGAGCAGGCCACCAGCGATGCCGTTGAGCGTGGCATTCAGCGCCGGCAGATCGCTGATCGCCATCAACGGTGGTTGGCGAGCATCAGCACCCAGAGCACCGGCAGATAAACGAGAGAGGCGAGGAACAGCCGCCGTGCGCGAGGCACCGTTTGATCCTGGGCGAAGCGGACCGCCAGCATCAGCAGCGCGACGCCAAGGACGATGGCGCCAGCGAAATAGACGCGCCCCGCGAGACCGACGATCGTCGGCATCAGGCTCACGGGCACCAGCGCCGCTGAGTAGTTGACGATCTGGAGGGCCGTGCGCCGGCCGCCCGGATCCTCCACCGGCAGCACGCGGATGCCGCCCCGCTCGTAGTCTTCGCGGTACACCCACGAGACGGCCAGGACGTGCGGCATTTGCCAGAAGAACACGATCGCGAACAGCACCCACGCTTCGAGCGTGATCGATCCGTGCGTGGCCGCCCACCCGATGAGCGGCGGCAGGGCACCAGGGACGGCGCCGATGACGGTGGCGAGGGACGTGATCCGTTTCAGCGGCGTGTAGACGAGCACGTAACTGGCGAGGGTCAGCGTCGCGACCGTTGCCGCCAGGCCGTTGGCGCCGAGCGCCAGTTGCAGCACGCCGATACCCGAGATCGCCGCCGCGAAGAGCGTCGCATCGAGCATGTTGAGACGCCGGTCGGGCAGCGGCCGCATCATCGTCCGACGCATCCGCGCGTCCACGTCGCGCTCGAGGATCTGATTGAAAGCCGCCGCACCGCTGGCGACGAGAAACGTGCCGACCAACGTGTTGACGAGCAGTGCGAGATCGGTCGTCCCGCTGCGGTTCCCGAGGTGGAACCCGATCACCGTCGTCACCAGCACCAGCAGGTTGACGCGCGGCTTCGTCAGCGTGACGAAATCGGCGAGGAGGCGTGGGCGGTCGGCAGGAACCGCTACGGTCGGGACGGGCTCTGAATCCATGGTCTCGTGGTGCTGAAGGCCAACACGGAATTATATCTTCCCGCCCGCCTCGCGAATCTTCCGGAAGACGCGGTCTTCCATCCACTTGGTGTCCCACCACTCAACAGCGTTCACTGCCTGACCGTTGACCAGCATCGTAAAGTGCAGATGGTCGCCGCCTGCCAGACCGGTCATGCCGCTTCGCCCGATCTGCTGGCCTTTGGCCACCTGTGCGCCAGGCTGAACGTCCATCGACGACAGGTGTGCGTACAGGGACTGCACGCCAAGACCGTGGTCGATGATCACGCAGTTCCCGTAAATTCCGAGATAGCCTGCGTGCACGACCCTGCCGTTGTTGGCCGCGACGACCGCCACCGCGCTGGTGACGGCCAGATCGAAGCCGAGATGGACCTGCTGATCGATCTCCTTGCCGTCGTGAAAGTAGGTACGGTGGTCGGCGAATGCGGCCTCCACTTGCGAGTTCCCGAGCTGCTGGAAGATGCCGTCCCAGAGCCGCTCGGGTGCCGTCTGCTTCGCAAACGCCGCGATCGTTTCCGCGTTCTTCCGTCGCAGGTCGCCATTGATCTTGAGAAATGCAGCGACCAGGTCGTTCCGATCCGCCACCTCGTTCGCGAAGTCCGGCGTGTTCTCGAGGATCGCGGGCACCACGCGCTGCAGGAATGCGTCGGCCACTTCGATCCGGCTGCGGCGGAAGGCTTTCGGAAATGATCGAAAGTCGAGCGGCACCGATGCCGTGTTGGCGGCCGCGTCGGTCGCATAGACGCTGATCGGCGTGTTCAGGTCCTGATCGAAGAGCAGCGCGAATACCGCGACGCGCACAGCCGGGTCCGTGGTGATGCCGACGCCGCGTCCCGGGAACGCGGGGTAGGTACGATCGCCGACGCGCACGCCGGCGGCGGCATCTTCCGGGGTCGCCCGAAACACGACGAACTCGCTGCCGCCGAGATTGATGTAGTGATGCGTGGACAGCACGGCGAGCCGCGGCGGCTCGAGCTGGACGCGGAACGCCTTCGACGTTTCGCCGCCGAGGACGCGGAAGCCGCGCAGGGCGGTCCGCTCCGTGCGCACGATCACCCGCGCGTCCCCGGATTTCAGGCCCGGCACTTCCTTCGGCGTGAGCGGCGTGGTGAGCTGCACCCGGTCGGGTCCGGCCTGCTTCAGCGCGGCCGCGGCTGTTTGCTGCAGCGAGTACAGCGGCGTCTCCTTGCCGCCCTGTTCGACGCTGACGTCGAGCCTGGACAGGCGGCCGCCGGGCGCATCGATGATGAGGTCGAGCGCGCCATTTCGGCCGATCACCGCCGCCGGCTGATTGATCTGGACCTTCGGCGGGCCGCTGCGCCCCTCCCACCACCACGCAGCAGCAGCAACCACGACGAGAAGGAGGAGCAGGGCTACGAGGACGCGTTTCATGTGGTAAAGATTGTAGGCCGCCGCCGAGGTAGATCGGAAGGCGCGACTCTCCTCAATGCCCCTCGCGGCACTCGCCACGACATCCAGATTCGTCCGCCAGCACGTCCATCACGTCGAAAGCGAGGGTCGGACGCTTGGATTCGTCGTCATCGATTCGACGATCGGTGGCCGTGCGCGCGGTGGCCTGCGGATGGTGCCGGACGTGACCGAGCTGGAGCTGCGCGAAGCCGCCCGCTCCATGACGCTCAAGTACGGCCTGCTCGGCTTGCCGCAGGGCGGTGCCAAGGCGGGGCTGACCGGCGACCCGGATGCGCCCGAAGAAGAACGCCGCCGGACCCTCCTTGCGTAGTGGTCAAGTTCGACTGAGCCGATTCCATCCGACGACACGCCGCTTGTCACCAGCGGCGCACGGTTAGTCGGCTGTCGATGTACGGACGATCCAACGCGCGTCGCACGAAGCGCAAATGAACTGCCGCTCCGCGAATCCCGCAGTGCGCCCACGCCCTGGTTGCTGACAGATCGGGCAGGCGGGGAGGTATCGATTGGGATCGCCCTCGATAACCACGTCGGCGTCTACACGCGTGTCGTGGTCACGCATCTTGACACCTCCAGCCTGCGCTGTTGCTGAATTGGCGCACTCTAAGTCGGCCCATGCAGAGTAGAAAGCGTTGAACCGCGTGGGTAGGAAGGGGCGGACTGGGAATATCAGCAGACTTAGACGTAGGCACAGAACCCCCGTTTACCGGGCTTTCAGCGGAGGCGCTGCACGTCAGATAGCACCCGCCGACGGCGGGCAGTGCCAGTGGAAAGCTGGACAGCACTCTACCACAAACTGTCGGCTTCCTTACAGTCTGAGCGTGTTTCGGAGAGGCACTACGCGGCAGGCTTTTCGGCGCTCTCCAGCAGGCCGACGATTTCTTCGATGCTCCACACGTGATCCGCCAGGCCCTCTGCCATCGCTGGCGTCACGCGCAGCGTGCGGTGGATGCGCGCGAAGTTGTAGTGCATGTGGTGCAGCGCAACGGCTGCAGAGTGGTTCTCCAGCTTCTTTCTGAAAGCGTTCGTCAGTCGCGTGAACCGGCGAATCGACATTCGCATCGTGAGGTTCTGGCGCTCGACGTAGCATTGAAACGTGACCACTACCGCAGCCTGAAGTCTGTAGCCTGAAGTCTTCCGCCTGTGGTACTATCGAAGTTTCGATCAGACGCCGGTATCGTCTAGGGGTCAGGACACGTGGTTCTCAGCCACGGGACCGGGGTTCGAATCCCCGTACCGGTACCAACTTTCCAACCTACAAGCTGTCAGTGACTTGTAGCGGATTCCTTGGCGGGGTCTTCGCTTCGAGCGAAGCTCTGTTCGGTGGGATCTTGAAAGATTCTTGAAACTTTGTCCGAGGCATCGATCTTCGGGTCGAACGTCTTGCCTCCTTCCAGCCGTTCAACGGCTGCCTGCAGCGCCTCCAGTCGCTGATTGTCGTAGCGCTCGGTCGTGAGGATCGACGCGTGACCGAGCAGGTCGCGGACCTGGGCGAGCGGAACGCCGCGCTCGACCAGCCTGGAGGCGTACTCGTGCCTCAGGTCGTGCCAGTGCAGGTTGATGTCGCGAAACCGCTGCTGACAGTCCGTTGAGAGGTCCTTGTAGGCGCCCTTGCGCCAGCGAGGGTCGATGCCGTGTGCCTTGAGCACGGCCACTACCCACGCCTTCTTGAACGTCTTCAGGGCCTCTCCAGCCTCGTTGCTGAAGACTGGCACATCGTCTCCCTTGTGCTCGCCTTCACTGTCGAGCCGGAGCCATCCGAGCACGGCGAGCAGCCGTGCGGTACCGATCGGCACCAGACGTGTACGTCGGCTCTTGGTTGTCGCACCCCTGAGGGTGATCATCCGCCGCGTCCAGTCGATGTCGCCGAATCGCAGCGCCAGCATCTCGCCGCGCCGCATGCCAGTGTCCAGGGCGGCGATGATCATCGACCGCAGGTGCGGTGACGCGACCGCCAGCAGGGCGGCCTCTTCGGACTCGCTGATCCGTCGGCGCCGCTTGTTGTCCTCGAGCTCCATCCGGATCAGCACCTCGGTGCCGCGGCGGAATGGTGTTCGATCGAGGTACTCGCGGCCGACTGCCCAGTTGAGCATGTGACGGAGAAGCCCCAGCGTCCGGTTGATGGACGCCGGGGTTAGCCGTCTGCCCTCCAGACCGTTGACCACTCGCGGCCGCTTCAGGTCCGCGACGAAGTCGTCGATGTCGGCCGTCTTGATTTCGGCGACCGGACGGTCCCCGAACCGCTCGACCAACGGCTTCAGCCGGTAATCGATGGTGCTGGACAGCGCGAGCCCCTTCGCGAGTACGTGTCGTTGCTTGTAAACCTCGGCGAACTTGCCGAACGTCATCGGCGAGTTGTCGGGCGGCGGATCGAGACCTCGCTCGTCGAAGGTACCGTCCCTGATTGCTGCGGTCAGTTCGTCGAGTGCCTTGTCGGCTTCAGCCTTGGACGTGATCTCGCGGTTCGTCCATTTCGCCAGGCTCACCCGCTTGCCGCGAAAGCTGCCCCACCACGCGTGCTTGCAGCGATCGCGCGCACGTCCCTTGTGCTTGCAGATCTTGTGCAGACCCATTCGTTCCTCCTTCCTCCGGCTCGCTGTCAGACACCACCGAGCATCGAGCCGCCATGCCCGGACTGATCCTGTTCTTGTGCGCCTCGCGCGTATCGTTCCAGCCAGGCATCGATCCATTCGGGCTTCAGCCGAATCGAACGCCTGCCGCCCACGCGCGCGTGCCGGAGCTCCTTGCGCTCGCAGGCCGTGTAGATGGTGTCCCGGCTCAAGCCGGCGTACTCCGCGCCCTCTGCAACGTTCAACCAAGGTTTCATCGCGCAACCCTCCTGACGCGTCACCGCGTCACGCAACCGCTGTCGAACCGTTTCGAATGTGGGTGCGCTCTGGCGCGCTGACCTGAGGCCAGCGCGCCGGAACAGGGGCGCGAGATGCGGGCTGGTGTTGCCGGCATCCAGGACTGGGGCGCTGAGCGCCGCAGTTGTCGCACGACTCTCGCCGTGCGTGCCGGAACGATGGGTCACGCTGGCCGTGCTGTTCTCACGAATGGCCAGGCGATACAGCCACGCTCCGGTGGAGCACCGCGCGGCGGCAGGCCCTGAGGGCAATACCGCATGCGGTTGCGAGTCTCTGATCTCGAAATGGCACTGAGTGCGATCTCGATTCAGAACCGTGCTGAAGTCAGGAAGTGGGCTGTCGGTCGTGGCCCTGAGGGCGCCCGCCGTCAGCGCTCCGCGCGGATGGTTCCTCTCGCGGAGGGTGTGCAGTGAGCACGGACGATGAGGAGAGATTAACGCCGCTCGGAGTCGCGGTCAACGGTCAAGATCAGCCCGAGATCAGCCCAGCTTCGCATCATCACCTCGCCGACCATCACGTGATTGCCAGGACCGGATCTGCGCGCAGGCACCGTCAAGGCCCGCAGGCCGCGCGCACGCGCGGGCGGCGCGAAGCGACGAGCCTTGCACGGTGACGAGCACAGATCGAGCATCGAACGCGTGATGGTCGGCGCATCCGTCGCGGTCGTGCTCGCTGTCTTTCCGCGGACGCCGAAGCGGACAACAATCGCGCCCGGCGCACACGCAACAACCAGTCGCACAATCGGGCGCGGAACGAGTGCCCGCGCTGATTCAGATCTCCGGCGGGAACAGAACCAGATCGTCCGGATAAAGTGGGTCAGGATCAGCGTGACATTTACCCGCACGGTCAATGCGGGTGCAGACGCGAACGACGCCCTCACCGACAGCGACACTGTCACCGGCAGCGATGGCGTGAGCGACCCCTCAGGACAGGCGCGGGGCCATTGGAAGCGCGCGCACCGGGGTCGCTCACGCCATCGTTCCAGCTATGACACTGACCGTGGCAGCTCCTCGGGCGGCAAAGGACGCCGCCCGTCTCCGTGGCCCGCGCCGCACGTCAGGCCTGTGGAACATCCGCCGGTTCAACGGGTTGGAGGACGGTTTCCGGATGGGCGGCCGCCAGCAGGGCGATCCTGACGAAGCAGATTGACAAGGTGGCTCACGGGGACAACCTCTATTTCGAGGTCGTCCCCCAGGTCGTCCTCTGCTGTTCGTGGATCAGGCGACGTCAACCAGGGGAGAGAGATGAAGGTACTGGCGCGACAGCTCGACGCACTCGACGCGTCCGTGCTCTCGTTCCACCGCGTCGCTGAGGACGTTGCTTCCTGCAATCCAGAGGGTGTTCGCCGGGTCCTCGAGCCACTGCCGGTAGAGGGCCCGGAACCTGGGAGCCCCGAAGCCTTTCGATGTGGTCAGGTAACGGTCGTCGCCCCGAGCGCCGTCAGTCTCGGCGAGGCGCTTCCGCTCGGGGAACAGCCACTCCAGGACCTCGACGTTGGCGGGTTCGAGGCGGTCCGCCAGGTGCTCGCGGGCGGCGTGCAAGTACCTGAGCCGAGCCTTCCAGAGCGGTCGTGGAATCAGGAGACGGATCGTCCAGCGGAAGAGCACTCGGAGGAGCGGGATATGGCGAAGCAGGAACAGCCGGAAGTCCATCGGCTTCGGGTCCGTCACCAGGTAGACGAACACGTGTGAGTCGAGCGTCGGAAGCACGCCGATCGGCAGCTTGTCGGGGAAGTACCGAACCGTCTTGTCCGGGCCGTCTCCGAACGTCAGATGCGGATACTCGCGCTGATCGAGGCGGTTCTCGAGATGCCGGACAAAGTGACGCCGCTTGTCCCACCCGGGTCCCAGCCAGGTACAGCTCGCGTCGTCGAGCACGGCATCCAGCAGCATGACGCGCTCGATCATCCGGCCCTGAGCCGTCGGCTTTCTGAAGCGGCTGTCGGGTTCGCCGATGGCCGCCCACAGTGGCTTGTAGTGGACGTGGAACATCCGGCCTCGGTGGAGCTTCCCAGTTGTTATCGCCGTCGCTAACCGGCGGTCGACAAGGGTCCGGATGAAGTCGGTGCTCTTCTGTCCGTGGACGGTGCCTGCGAAGCGGCAGTACTGCCGTTCCAGGAACACGCCGGAGTGCAGGAGGACCTGCAGCAGGAACCGCGCCTGACGTTCCGTGAAGCCGAAGGCGGCAATTGCCTCTGCCCGCTCCGTGTTGGCCAGCTCAATCGTCCAGCGGTCGGGAGGAGGCGGCAGCGTCATCGGATCAGCTCCTCGGCGAGGCGGGGATGCGCCGTGCGCCTGCCGCCGCCACCGCGTCCGCCCACCATCCCACTGACCACGGCGTAACACCGAAACCCGGACCTGGCGGCGGCGCCGGCATGGGCGCCGCGATAGTGCGGGGTCACGACCTCGATGTCCTCGTGCCGACGCCAGCCATCGCGATCTTCGTACTCGACGCGCGCATCGGGAAAGTGCACATGACCGTCGTCGTACGGCAGTTCGTGCTCCCGCGCCCACCGCGCGATCTCTTCTGGCTCGCGATCGGGCCGCCCGTCGCAGTCCTTCTTGCCACGGTTGCGCTCGTGGAGAAAACGCTGGTAGTCGCGCTTCAGCTCGTAGTCGAGAACGACGCGGCGGACCCGACCGCCTTCGCCGCGGAGCCGCTCCTCTGTGCGCTGGTAGGCGCGATAGACCCTGGTGTCGTGCGTCAGCTCGCGCGGCTTCCTGAGGCCGGCGTAGAACGTCTGGCGGGGTTCGTACGTGCGCTCGGGACGTTCGTAGCGATTGGCTTCGAGGAGGTCCCGGCCGCGCTCGGTCAGGACGACGGCTCGGTCGTCCGAGCTGAGCGGACTGCGGCGAATCAGCCCCTCGTCCTCCAGATGGCGAACGCTACGGCGCGGATTGCTCGACTCGTCGCGCAGGTCGTGGAGGTCGCTCTCGGATACAACCCGAAACGCGCCGATGGTCCCGAGCATGCGGCTCTCGGTTCCGTCGATCTCGTAGACGCGGTCGCGCTCTCGGACCGGCCGACGCTCGGGTCCACGCGGGAGGTCGAGATCCCTGGTGAACACGTCGCGCGGGTCACGGTCTTCGTTGCGGTCGCGTTCGCTGCTCCCACCACGACTGCCGAAGTTGCGATCCCACGACTCGCCGCGGTCGCGGTCATCGCTTCGAGGATCGTACCTGTCCCACATGGGCACCGCCTTGTGAACCGACTTCGGCCTTCGCGTCCGAGCGCGCCGGTCCGCCGGCCTTCAGGCGATTGTGCCCAGCCGAATCATGGCAGGCAACCGATCATCAGGCGCTGTTGTTTGGTGTCCAGTCGTGACCGTTCCTGTGGTCGCGTGTGCGACTGCCCCAACCCAATCCAAGCGCGTAGCCATGACTCCCGCGTCGTTGATTCCAGACGACGCACCCGGCCGTTAACGCTTGCCTGTTGGCGCCTCACTAGCGCGTGGTTGCAGCGACTCGAAGTCTCCGCAGCGTTGTGTAGGGTCTTCAATTCGATTGATTCGCGATCATTTGCTTGCCGACCGCGAGGGTCGCCCTCGATGCGTCCTCTTGCGGCGACGCATCGCATCCAGGGACGAGTCTCGGGGACCGCAGATCAGTCGCCAGTGCGCGACCAATCGCTAACCGTCACCGCCAATTGCAGAGCCGTCTGGGTACGTGGGGCCTTACAATTCGAATCCCAGTCACCCAGCCAACTCATCCGCAAGGCCGGACCCTCTACCACTCACCCTGACCTGCTGACGCTATCCGCGGCGCAGCGCGGGCCACGCGGAGCCGTCGCACCTATAATCCCTCGGCATGACCCAGCCGCCCGTCATTCACGACGCGATGACGACGGACGGCGTGCGCATCGCATATCACACGCTCGGTGACGGCCCCCTGGTCGTCATGTTGTTTCCCTATCACGTCAATCATCTCCGTCTGAACTGGGGAGTCGAGCGGCATCGGCGCGGGATGGAATTCCTGGCCCGGTACTTTACCGTCGTGAATCTCGACCTCCGAGGCGCGGGTATGTCGGAGCGCGGGGTGCGCGGCCTCTCCCTCGACGCGTTCGTCGAAGACATTGACGCGGTGCTCAAGCCGTTCAAGGCAAAGTCGGTGGCGTTCTGCGCAATGGGGCCGGCAGCTGCGACCGCGTGTCGCTTCGCGGCCGCGCACCCACTGCGTGTCGCCGGAATCGTGTTCGTCAGCGGCGGCCACTCCGACGCCAATCGCCATCTGCTCGAGTTGCGCCGCCTTAATCCATCTCTCGAGGCGCGAATCCGCGGCGCGCTGCTCGGCGGCGACGACGATTTTGAGACTGCGGCGAGCCTTGCCGCCGTCGCGCGCGACGCGCTCGATGCCGATGCGCTCCGGGAGTGGGAACAGCTGTTTCGCGAGACCCGGCTCGCCGAGCTCGCGCCGACGGTGACCGCACCGTGTCTGTGCGTGCACGCGGCCGATGATGATCTCGTCCCCATCGCCGCGGGTCGCGCGTTTGCCGATTGTTTACCGCACTCCACGTTCATGCCTGTTCCGGTGAGTACGGGCATGCAAATCTGGCGTGATCGGGGCACGCTCCGGGCCATCGCCCTCTTTCTGGCAGACCGGCTCGCCGTCGATTCGAGCGCGATCCGCCGCGGCGGACAGCGCGGCCTCGGCGATCACTTCGCGGCCGGGCTCAGCGCGCGGGAGGTCGAAGTTTTGCGCCTCATCGCCGCCGGCAGTACCAATCGCCAAATCGCCGCGGCGCTCTGCATCAGCCCTAACACCGTCTCGCATCACTTGCGGAACATCTTTGCCAAGACCGCGACTGGCAACAGAACCGAGGCGGCGGCCTTCGCTCACCGGTGGGTACTGGAGGACCGCCCGGCGACGCGATCAAAACTACACGGATAGGCGATGTCCCGCCCCGCTGATGGGCGCATGATGATCCGAGCCGCCCTACGGAGGTCAGAATGCGCCACGAGAAGTCCTCTTTCTCCATCCCGCCCCGCGCCAGCGGCGGGCCGCCGGGCTACGGCCAGGCGCTGAGCCTGGAGCCGTCCACGTCGGCCCTGATCGTGGTCGACATGCAGCGGTTCTTCGTTGAAGCCGTACCGTTCGAAGCCATGCGGCGCGTCGTGCCGTCGATTGCGCGAGTTCTGGGCGCCGCCCGCGCCGCTGGAATGACCGTCGTGCACGTCAAGACGGAGTTCCGCGCGGACATGGCGGACGCCGGCCGCCGAGGATCCCGAACGCGGCAGATGATGGAGTCGGCCGGCGGCGGACTGACGCAAGGAGGTCCTGGCGCGGAGATCGCGTCCGCGCTTGCTCCCGCACCGTCCGATCTCGTCGTCGTCAAGAAATCTTTCAGCGGCTTCGCGGCTACTGATCTGCACGACGTGCTGACCCAACACCGGATTGAGACGTTGCTTTTCGCGGGTGGCACAACGACGGTGTGCGTCGAGTCGACGCTTCGCGACGGCATGTTCCTGGGTTACAACGCCGTGCTTCTCGCGGATTGCACCGCCGACATGAGCCCGGCGCTGCAGGAAAGCGCGCTTCAGCGCGTCGATATGTTCTTCGGGTGGGTGTGCGACTCGAGCGATCTACTGGCGTGGCTAACTGGCGAACGTCTTAGTGCACGCTCCAGCGCCGATAGGTGAGGGAAACGACCGCAGGTATCGACGCCGCTGTGCTTAGAGAGGCCTGAAGGCCCGCGTTTGCTCCCGTCAGGGGGTCTGCATTTCGACGCTGAAGCTCTGACGCGAAGACGAGAATCGGTGAGCAGAGGGAATCGAAGCACGACTGCGTTTCCGGCCGTACTACGACGAACTTCTGAACGCACGAACCGACCAGCGCCTCTTGGTTATCCGCGCTCAATCGGCAAGACTATCGCTGCCGTGACATCAGCCGACCGACTCCGGATATACATCGATACATCGGTGCTGGGTGGGTGCTTCGATCCCGAATTCGCAACGTGGTCCAATGGCCTCGTCCGCGACTTCCGGGCCGGACGGCTGATCCCGGTGCTGTCAGACGTGACGGCGGCCGAAGTTCAGGACGCACCCGAGCGGGTTCGGGAGCTTCACCAGGAGATCCTGACAATCGTCGAATCGGTCCTGCCTCTCACCGAAGACGCCCTATCGCTGGTCGCGGCATATGCGGGCCGGAAGATCCTACCGACGAAATACGAGGCCGACATGCGCCACATCGCGCTGGCCACCCTCGACCGCGTGGACGCGCTGGTGAGCTGGAACTTCAAGCACATCGTCCGCCTCGAGAAGATTCGCCAGTTCAACGAGGTGAACGTACAATTCGGTTATCAGGCCCTGAGCATCCTCTCGCCCAGGGAGGTGACGACCTATGAAGGCCCCTAGAGTTCGAGCGGTGGAGATGGTCAGGCGGATTCGTGACCGCCACGCGCGGAAGCTGCGCGGCAAGACCGCCGAAGAGGTCATTGCGTTCTATCGTGCGGCCGGCCAGGCAGCCGTGGAAGACGCACAGCGTGCCAAGCCGCGCCGCCGAAGGGCGAGCTGACCGCTTGAAAGATTCTTGAAACTTTGCGCACGAAACCGGCCCTCAGCGACCGACACCGCCCGAAGGTCAGCGCGAAAACCCCAATAAAACCGACGCAACCGGAGACCATCGAGGTCTCCGGCTGCGTTTCTCAGCCACGGGACCGGGGTTCGAATCCCCTGTACCGGTACCATCCTTCGCTAACACGAACCGTGAGAAAGCTTCGGATGGCAAGCCGGCGAGCTCACTCCGCCACAGGCGAAGGATGTCCACCGCAGCTCCGCGAAACCTTAGAACGGATACTGTCCGGCGTTTGACTTGTCGATCGTGATCCAGCCGGAGCCGGCGAGGCCATGCGGCGTTCCGGGAATGCCTTTCAAGTCGCGGTAGCCTGGCAGCCCAAGATCGAGACCAGGACCAATCTTCTCTCCCTTAACGAGCATCAGCGCCAGCTTGACTTGCGCCTGTCCTGCGACCATCGGGTCCCACAGAAAAATCTTGTCCACCGCACCGTCGTCCAGGAATTCGCCCGCGACCGAAGGCAGGCTCGTTCCCATGACGCACGTCCTGGTCTGAAGCCCTGCCTCCCGGACGGCCTTTCCGATTCCCGCCACATCCACAACTGAGCTGCCTTCGAAGCCCTTGAGGTCAGGATGTTTTGCCAGCAGCTGCTTGGCTTCCTGATAAGCGTTGTCGAGGCGCTCGGCGGTTTCAACCGGCGCAGAAATCCGCACGATCCTCGGATACTTCTGCTGTGCGCGCTCGTACGCGGCCGTGGCCCAGCGCATATGGCTGCGAGCGGTGGTGTGGCCGACGAACGCGACATACGTGCCGCTGCCACCCATGCACGACGCCAGTTCATCCATCAGGTGCGAACCGAAGGCGAGGTTATCGAAGGCCTCGATGTCCACGTCGGTGTTCACCTGGTTGCCCGCCTCGTGTGTCACCACTCTTATTCCCGCCGCCCGGGCCCGCTTCAACACCTCTTCGAGCGCCTCGGGGGAATTCGGAACAACTGTGATCGCGTCGGGCTTTTCACCAATCAGTTTGCGAATAATGTCGGCCTGCTTCTGGGGATCGGCATCGTCCGCGCCGGTCATGGTGGCGTCAACGCCATTTTGCGCGGCAGACTCTTTGATTCCCTCCTCCATGCGCTCAAACCACGCGATCCCGGTTCGCTTGACGACCGTGACAATCCGAATTCTCTTCGTCTTCGCATCCTTTCGGTCGCCTTGGCCGAGTGAAGCGCTTACCGCAAACGCAACCACAAGAAAGAATGCGAGGCCGGCAACGACTGCGCGCTTCGAATTCCCCATTACGTCCTCAATGATTCATAGAGTAATACTCGTCAAGCCGAAGAGATAGGGCAACCTGCCATCAGTGCACCCGCCCCTGGCGTAATTCCGCTTCGGCGGCATCGATGAAGGCGCGGTAGCCCTCGGGGTCGATGAACGGGTCCACCGGGTTCTTCGCGGTGGCGCTTGCGACGAACTTGCGGTACCTGCCCCACGCTCGTGCATGGTTGGTCACCCAGATGTCGGCGGGGAGACTCCGCAGCACGCGCACGCTGCGCTCGCGGTCGGCCGCTTGTTCTGGATACCGCGACGTTGCCAGCACCCCCGTGTCGCACACGCTCACGACGTTCAGCACGCGGTCACCGTCGCGGACGGGGAACGACCACGACGTGCAGCCGCGCGTGTGGCCGGCGGTGACGTGCGCGGTGAGCGCGATCGGTCCGACACGAATCGTGTCGCCGTCCTTGAACCGGTGGTCGACGCGCGGGGGCGGGTAGCCGAGGACGCCGATCCAGATGAGGGCCCTCAATGGCAGGACGATGTCGGGGTCGTCGCCGCCGGAGGCGAGGGAGTCGGCGCTCGCGTCGCTGGCCCACAACTGGGCACCCGACGCCTGCTGGAGCACCGTCAGCCCGCCCCCGTGGTCGGGGTGCGGCTCCGAGTTCAGGAGCACTTTGACGTCCTTGATGTCGAAGCCGAGCTTCGCGATGCTCGCCATGATCAGCCGCGCGGTGGTGGGATAGCCGCCGTCGAGCACGACGTGGCCCTCGGGCCCGGTGATGAGGAAGGCCGCGACGTCGTTCGCGCCGACGTAGTAGAAGTTGCCGGCGATGCGGAAGGGTTCGGCGGCCTGCTGCCCGCCGATTTTTGTCGCGTTCAGCCACCTGCCGACGAGGACCAGCGCAACAACGCTCAGGACTGCCAGCAGGACCACCAGCCGACGACGCTTGGTGAAGTTATGCAACATCGGTTCGAGCGCTTCCTCCTCGCCGGTACGACCGGCGCCTGCCGGTGCGGTGCGGAAGGATCGCTTGCCGGACGCCGCTCAGTCTTGATCAGCCGGTGAGCATTACGTGAGATTTCGGTGATCACGCGCGCCGGACCCGCGCTTCATTGCCCTGATGAAGCGGTTGAACTTCTTGAAGTGACGAGTTCGTGACGAGTCGCTGCCTAGGGCGAAGCCATAGAGAACGTCCCCGTCGCCTAGTGAATCTCGACGGGTTCAAGGCGCGCCAGCTTGTCCGGATTGAGCGTGATGAAAATATCGCTGACGAGCCCGGCCTCATCGCAGGCGAGGCTAATCGTCAGAGCCGGCGGACCACTCTTCGTCAGAATGGCGCCTCGACCGCCATTCATGTCGGTGATCTCCCAACGGTAGCCCTCCCACCAGATGTGCGCTCGGCTGAGCGCACCAAGCACGTCCTCGCTTTCAAGAACCCGAGTGGCGGCGACAACCTTGCCGCCGGTGTCCGTCGTCAGACGAATGTCCGTGGAGAGGAGCGCGGAGAGCTGCGTGGTGCTCCCGCTCATGACGGCCGCTTGAAAGGCGCGCAGCATGCTGTCCTGCGTTTCGCGCGGCGTGATGTGGCGAACCTTGTCGCGATCGATATTCTGACGGGCTCGCGAGACGAGCTTTCTGCAGGCCGCTTCGTCCATCTCCAGTATCGCCGCGATCTCCGCATAGGACTGGTCGAAGATCTCATGGAGGAGATAGGCGGCGCGCTCCTTGGGCGTGAGCCGTTCGAGCAGCAGCAGGAATGCCGTCGTCAGCGATGCGGCAAGCTTGCCGTCGACGGCGGGAGGCGTCGCGGGGTGGATGGGCTCGGGCAGCCAAGGACCGACATAGTCGACCCGTGCGCGATCGGCGGCGCGCAGGATGTCGAGACAGCGGCGTGTGCACACGGAAGAGAGCCAGGCCGCAGGCGTCCTTACTTGGCTCCGATCCGCATCTTTCCACTTGAGGAAGCAGTCCTGGACGGCGTCTTCTGCGTCCGCGCGCGACCCGAGAATGCGATACGCCAGCCCGAGCAAACGGGGCCGCGCCTCCTCGAACAGCCGGAGATCGGTATCATTCATCGCTGAAGCGCGCGCCACGCCCACCGCATCAGTTTCGCGTCTGCCGTAAGGCGACCGGATTGCCATCGGGATCCAGGGCGGTCACACGCATGCCGAAGGGATAAGTCTCCGGTTCCGGCTCGAGGAACTGAACGCCGCGTGCCTTGAGCTCGGCGAAGTCCTTCCGAAGATCGTCCGACTCGATGAAGAGCGTCCCAACCCCGGACGCGACTTGAGCCTGGCCGGCACCGCCGAGCCACAGCAGCACTTCGAATCCCTGGTCCTCGAGGGCTATCGTCAGAAACCTGCCCTCCGGTCCGCTGTAATCGGCATGTTTCTGGAAGCCCAAATTTCTCGTGTAGAAATCCAGCGCTCTTTCTTGATCCGACACAAACACCGTCACGTACATGATCCTGCTGAACATCTGCGCTCCTCAATGGTCGTCGCGAGGCAACTTCACTGTTCTGACGATCCAGAAGCTCCGGATGTGACGCGCGGCCAAAACATTTCCTAACGGCCGGGTGAGCTCGGCGTCGGCCGATCACTTGGTCGCTGAAACGTTGCGACCCTCTGTCGAGCCCGGTTGCGGCAGCGTGACGTTCGGCACCGGGAGCGGTGATGGCGTCGGCAGAGTCATCGGCGGCTGTCCTGACACTACAGGCGGTGGTGTGGGGGAAACTGGCGGCTCAAGGGTCACCGGTGGCTGGCCCGTTCCCGTTGGCTCTGATACCGGCTGCGACTTGGTCGAAATGCCCGACGGACCAACCGGATTCGAGTCGTTGCTGCAGGCCGTCGTGAACAGCAAAAGCGGCACGGCCAGAAGTATTCCCAACGCTGCTGAGATTTGAATGCGACCCATCGTGGTCCTCCGTTGAGCTCGCCGGCTGTTCGAGGAGAGGGATGGTGTATTCGATTCAGGTTTCGTGCCGGCTCCGGGACATAATTCTGCTGCGATGAATCAGATTGATCTGACAGGTCGGCATGCCGTTATTACCGGGGGCGGCCAAGGCATCGGGCGCGCCATCGCCGAGCGCCTCCTGGCTTCTGGCGCCAAAGTGTCGCTTTGGGATCGCGATGAGCAGCTCGTCGAGGCGGTTGCGGCCGAGCTCTCGAGGGACGGGCGCATCGCGAGGCACGCCGTCGTGGACGTGTCGAACCAGAGCGACGTCGAGACGGCGGCCAACGCGACGATCGCCGCATTCGGTCACATCGACATCCTTGTCGCGAACGCGGGCATCGCCGGGCCGAATAGTCTGGTGTGGGAGTATCCGGTCGATGCCTGGCAGCAGGTGCTCGATATCAATCTCACCGGCGTCTTCCTCTGTTGCCGTGCGGTCGTCCCGCACATGCTCCGTCAGAAGTACGGACGCATCGTCAACGTCGCGTCGATTGCAGGGAAGGAAGGGAACCCGACGGCGTCGGCCTACAGCGCCTCCAAGGCCGGCGTCATCGCGCTGACCAAGTCGCTGGGCAAGGAACTGGCCGGCCATGACATCGCCGTGAACTGCATCACGCCCGCCGCGGCGCAGACGCGGATTCTCGAGCAGTGTACGCAAGCGCACATCGATTACATGCTGTCGAAGATTCCGCGCGGACGGTTCGTCCTCGTCGACGAGATTGCCGCGATGGTCGCGTGGCTTGTGTCGCAGGACAACTCGTTCACGACCGGTGCGGTGTTCGACTTGAGTGGTGGGCGCGCGACCTATTGAGACGAATGCCGAGGGCGCATGCAGCGCCCCTACTGCGAGGAACCGCGCTCCTGGACGAATCGCCTGGCCTTGGCCAACTCGGGGCGTGAGGAATCCGACTCTTTGCAATTGTCGACGAGACGCGTGAAGTACTTGCGCGCGAGATCGATCTTGTCGATCTTTTCAGCCGCCACTCCGGCGCCGAAGAGCGCGTTGAAGCGGTTCGGATCGATGGTCATCGAGCGCTCGTATTCCGCTAGCGCGTCTGCCGGCCGGCCGAGCTCGAGCAGGATGTCCGCCAGCATCTCGCGCGCCGGCACCTCGACCTCTCCCTTGCCGCGCGCATCCTGACGATCGGCCGCATCGCGCATCACCCGCACGGCATCGTCGCCTCGGCCCTCGGCGAAGGCGACCCACGCGCGGAGCTGGTCGCGCGCGACGTCCATCTCCGCCAGGATGTACGCGTCGTTCGTCTTGCTCACTTCGCCGAGCAACTGCTCGAAGCGCGCCGCGCTGCGCGCGGCCTCGCCGGCATTCCGCGCGCGGGCGGCTGCAGTCCCGCGGGCCCAATAGGTGATGGTCTGCACGAGGGGCTTCGACCCGGCCGCCGCGTCCAGCGCCGCCGCCGCCGCCCAGTCGCGCATCTCGATCGCGTACATTGCCGGGAACTGCGCCCGGGCGTAGTCGAGGAAGCCGGCCATCTCGTGATCGGCCATGTGCGACTTGCCAAGCGCATCGATCAGGCGCAGCGCGTCTCCGACGACGGCGTGCGCTTCCTTGTCCCGGCCAACCTGCAGATAGGCGTAGTTGAGGAAATCCATCGCGTGAAGCGCGTGATCGGATCCGCCCCGCTTCTGCTCGTCCGCCTTCTTCGAGGCGTCTAGGGACGCGAGGTTCGACTGGATGCTCTCCTGCCACAGGCCGAGGCGCGAGAAGATGTGCGATGGCATGTGGACGGCGTGCGGCGACGACGGCGCGATCGCCGCGTAGCGACGCGCCGCCTCGAGTCCCTGTGGCGCCATCGTCGGGTTGTCGCACGCGTGGATGATGTAGTGCGCGAGCCCAGGATGTGCCGGTTGCTGCCGCATCAGCGGCATCAGCACCTCGACGGACTTCTTGGCATTGGCGAAGGTCACGTCGTTCGGAGGCGCAGAGGCGAGGAGCGCCAGACCGTAGAACGCGCCGGCCTCGAGATCGTCGGGGAACGACGCAGTATAGCTTCGCCATCGCCGCGTGTATGCGTTGGCACGCGACTCGTGATCCTTCGTCGCGCGCGTCTGGCATAGAAGGCCGCAATCGCGTCGATATACCCGCGTTCCCGCGTCGGTCTTTGCCCGGCCTGACCATGGCGGCCTGCGCTTCGGCGATACCGCGCGTTCAGACGCTCGCCGGTCGCGCGATCCCAGAGCTGGTGGTAGAGGCTCATCGCGACGCCCCAGTGCGCGATCGCGCACGTGGGATCCTGCGTTCGCGATCTCGAGGAACTGCTTCTCCGACTCCTCGTACCAGAACGAGTGGAGCAGCGCGACACCGCGCTCGAAGTCCCTCTGCACAGCGGCAGAACACGAGGTCGAGAACGACACGACGCCGAGCTGCTCACGCTCATGAGCGGCGCCGCCGTGATGATGCTCCTGCGCGAGAACGCGTCCGCCGCCGATCGATGCCAGAACCAGCAGCCAGGCCAGTGTTCTCATGACGGTCTCCCAGGGCGTTGGAGTCTGACACGCCGCTGGAACGGGGTCAATCGCGCCGTCGCCGGACGAACCGGCGCGGGCGGGCCGCTGGCCTGTGGCGGCGTACTTCGGAGGGCGCGTCGTGCGACGCGGGCCTCGCCTCGAAGCCTTCGACGACGACCTGCTCGAGCGGATCGGGCAAGAGCCGCTGGATGTCGTGCAGCAAGCCGCGCTCGGCGGCAGTGACCAGGGAAATGGCGCGTCCGGCCAAGCCGGCGCGTCCGGTGCGCCCGATGCGGTGGATGTAGTCGGCCGCGACGAGCGGCAGGTCGAAGTTGACGACCAGCGGAAGCTGCACGATGTCGAGCCCGCGCGCGGCAATGTCGGTCGCGACCAGTACGGTGACGCGACCCGACTTGAAGTCGCCCAGCGCACGATTCCGGGCGCCCTGGCTTTTGTTGCCATGAATGACCGCCGCTTTGACGCCGGCCCGCTCGAGCCGCTCGCCGACGCGGTTCGATCCGCGCTTGGTCTTGCAGAAGACCAGCGCCTGCCCGATGGGCGGCTGCGTCAGCACGTGCGTCAGCAAGTCGGCCTTGCGGCTGTCAGAGACCGGATGAATGCGGTGCGTCACCGTCGGCGCCACGACCTGACCGTCGGTGACGTCGATGCGGACCGGCTCGCGCGTGAACGAGCTCGAAAGCCGCGCCACCTCGTCTGAAATCGTCGCCGAGAACAGCAGCGTTTGCCGCGCCTGCGGCAGCGCCGCAAGCACGCGGCGAAGCGCCGGCAGAAAGCCCATGTCGAGCATCCGATCGGCTTCGTCGAGCGTGAGGATCTCGACCGCCGACAAATCGACGGTGCGGTGCTCCATGTGATCGATGAGCCGGCCGGGCGTCGCGACGACGATGTCGGTACCGCGCTGCAGCGCCTGCGTCTGCGCCCGCATCGGCACGCCGCCGAAAATGGCCGTGGCGCGCAGCCGCGCAGGCAGTCCGTATGTCGCGATCGCTTTGTGGACCTGGAGCGCCAGCTCGCGAGTCGGCACGAGGATGAGCCCGCGTGGTCTGCGGGTCTGCGTCCGACCATGATCGCGCAGGAGGAGGCGATCGATCATTGGCAGGCCAAACGCAGCGGTTTTGCCGGTGCCGGTCTGCGCCCGCGCCAACATGTCGCGGCCGTCGAGGACCACGGGAATGGATTGGCTTTGGACGGGTGTGGGGTGCGTGTACCCCAGCCGCGCGAGCGGAGTACAAAGAGAAGGCGAAAGTCCCAGCGAAGAAAACGGCATTGAGAAAGCTCCTGAATTGCCTGGAGCGTTTCCCTGGGCTCGCAGCAGGCTGACGAATGAACGGACGCTAAAGCGAATGAAGCCTAGAGCGTGTGAATGTGAAGGGGTTCAGGCTTTTGGCGGGAAATCCGAGGCGCCGTCCACAGACTCGACCATTGTACTCGAAACGGGCGATACGCGGGGCAGCCCGGCCGGGAGGGCTGCCCCGCCATGGTTATTGACCGGCGGCCGGCTTGCCGCTGGCGTCCGCCGGCTTCATCACGGCGCTGCTTTTCATCATCGGCAGCTTCCAGAAATCGGGCCGCGCTTTCAGCCACTCGTCGGGAACATTGCTCATCTGGGGACTGATTTCGAACAGTGCTGTCTCGGTGCCGAGGACGCCGTCGCGCTGGAACTGCTGCATCTTTGCCCGACCCTCGTCGCCGACGGCATCGCGATACGCCTGCGAATGCGGGTCGGTATCTTCTTCTTTGAGCGACATCGCCCCCTGCAGCATCAGGACCGTTCCGGCGGGCATCCCGGATACGACCTGGTAGATCGCCCAGTGCTCATCGACGTCGGCTTTCTCGTGCGCCGCCTTGGCGAGCTTCCGGACCTCCTCGAAGGCGCTGCCCCAGCCTGGACGCACGCGGATTGTCGTCACGTGCATGTAGCGCATGTCCTGCACCGTCGGGCGCATGCGGTAGCTCAGGTCTTCTTGCAGCTCGGCGATCACCGTGCGGGTGCCGGTGCGGAATGGCGCGTCCTGCTCGTCGGCCATTTCGAGCGCCTTGCCAAGCGTGGCGTTCTTCGCGACGAGGTCGTTCTCCGCCTCGAGCGCGGCATGGCTGTCGTAGCTCGAGATGAACCACGCTTCGGTCGGACCGGTCACGGACCGAAGGCCGACGTAATACACAGCGGTCTTGCTCGAGCGGAATGCGCGCACGTACGCTTCTTCCGCCCTTCCATGTGCGGTGGCGCGAGCGGGCTTGACCTCCTCGCGGATGATCTGCATGACCTTGCGTGGACCGGGGCCTTGCTGCGCGCCGGTCACCGCGACCAGCGACATGCCGAGCGCGACGGTGCAACACACCGAGGCGACGTGTTTCATGGAATTCTCCTGTCGGTTGCCGAACGTGGACGGGTTCGTCCTCCGGGTGGATCAACCTCCACCCGTTCGAATCTATCGTTTAAGGATGAGCTTCAGGAGTATAGGCGATCGCCGACGGCGCAATCGCGGTATTTTCGAAGAGTCCTCAGTGGGCCGAGCGATGATTCGTAAGCTGGCGTCCGGCGGATACCGTCTCTACTCGAAGAAAATCGATCCCAGGACCGGCCGGCGCAAGAACCTGGGAACGTTCAAAACGCGTGCGGCAGCGGAAAAGCACGAGCGTGCTGTCCAGTTCTTCAAGCGCCGCGGGTGACCTCAATCCTGCGGAGAACGACGTGAGCTCACGCGGACAGATGATCCTGGTGGCCGGCCCGTATCGATCGGGAACCGGCGATGATCCTGAGCGGATGGCGGAGAACGTCCGCGTCATGGAACGCTACGCGTTGCCGATCTACCGCGCCGGGCACATGCCGGTCGTCGGCGAGTGGCTCGCGCTGCCGCTCGTCGCGCTGGCCGGATCCCAAAAGGTCGGCGATGAACCGTTCAACGAGATCTTTCATCCGATTGCCGAGCGTCTCCTCGAGCGCTGTGACGCCGTGCTGCGCGTCGGCGGCGCGTCGCAGGGCGCGGATCTCATGGTGCGGATCGCCGAAGCGCGCGGCCTTGCTGTTTACCGCAGGCTGAGCGACGTTCCCGGCTGCGAGTCGCTGCCGGAGCCGCGCGCCTGATCGCATTTCTGCTACTCTCGCCGATGGCTTGCGCAGACTCCTCGCCGGCATCGGAATCGGCCTCGCCGCGGCGCTCATTTCGCTCGGTCTCGGCCAGCTGCCTTTCGTACGGACCATCGAGCTGAAATCCTACGACTGGCGCATGCGCGCCACGTCCGACCCCTCGAAAGCCCGCACCGACATCGTCCTCGTCGACATCGATGAGCAGAGCATCCGCGCGCTGGCGCCGTACTTCGGGCGATGGCCGTGGCCGCGCATGGTGCACGCGCACCTGCTCGACTACCTGGCGCGCGCCCGGCCGAAAGTCGTGCTCTACGACATCCTCTTCACCGAACAGGATCGGCAGACGTTCACGCTGGGTGACGAGCAGTGGACCGGACAACGTTCCGACGAGGAGCTCGCGACATCGGCTCGCGATCTCGGACGCGTGGTCTTCGTCGGCGACGCGACGACCGAGCCAAGCGCGAAGGCCTCTGCGCCGGTCGCACTGCCGCCTTTGCCCGGACCGCACTTCGCCCTTGATGCGTCGATCGAACGCCGTCCGCTCTTCCACCCGCCGATGCCGCCGCTGATCGCGGCGGCGGCAGGCGTCGCGCACAACTTTTCCGTCCTCGATGACGACGGCGTGATGCGGCGATACGTCCCCTTCATCCGCGCGGGGAGTGAGTACATCCCGTCTCTCGCCGTTGCCGGCGCGGTCACTGCTCTTGGCTTGAAGGAATCCGACGTTCGGCTGAGCGCGTCGGAGCTGCAGCTCGGCGATCGGCATGTTCCGTTGATCACTGCGCACATTCCTACGCTGGATGGCACGGCGCGCGTCGGGCGTCGAGCGCAGATCAATTATCGCGGCGTGTGGCCGGACCTCCGCAGTACCTATTCCACGTATTCGTTCGCGCGGCTGTTTCAGTCCGAGGAGCAGTTGCTCGCCGAGGAGAAGCCGGACGTGGATCCGTCACGATTTCGCGACACGCTCGTGATCGTTGGCGGCACCGCCGCCGCACTCTACGACCAGAAGTCCGTGCCGTTTGCGCAGAAAATGTCCGGGCCGGAGATGCACGCGCAGATGCTCGACAGCATTCTCTCGCACCGTTTCCTCGAGCGGGCCCCTGGCGCCGTCGGCGTCGGCGTCGTGATCGTGTCGGCGCTCCTGGCGGCATCGATCACGGCTGCGGTCGGCACATGGACAGGAGTATTTTTCGGCGTCGGGCTTGGCGCGAGTCTCGTCGTCGGTTTGACGGCGGCGTTCGCCCGAGGCGTGTGGGTGCCGCTCGTCGAACCGGTGGCAGCGACGGCGCTGGCGACGTTCGGCGGCGTCGCCTATCAGTACTTCGTCGAAGGCCGCGAGAAGCGTCGCGTCGCTCGCCTCTTTTCGCGCTACGTCTCGAAGGATGTGTACGATCAGCTGCTCGCCAGCCCCGTCGATGCCAGACTCGGCGGAACGCGTCGGCACATGACGGTTCTGTTCTCCGACATCCGCGGTTTCACGTCGGTGTCCGAGCGCGGCGAACCCGAAGCGATCGTCGGGCAGCTGAATCAGTACTTCTCGACCATGGTGCCGATCGTGTTCGCGAAGAAGGGCACGGTCGACAAGTTCGTCGGCGACATGATCATGGCGCTCTTTTCCGCGCCGCTCGACGATCCCGACCACGCCGACCACGCCGTCCAGGCGGCCATGGCGATGATTGAGGAGCTCGCACGGCTGAACACCCAGTGGGCGGCCGACGGCCTGCCGACCCTCGACATCGGCATTGGCATCAACACCGGCGATATGGTTGCCGGCAATCTCGGATCGGAGTCGATCATGAGTTACACGGTGATCGGCGACAACGTGAACCTGGGCGCCCGGCTCGAATCGTTGAACAAGGATTACCGGACGCGCGTGATCATCAGCGATGCGACGCGGACCGCTCTGAAGGGACGCTATGATACCCGCGCCCTCGGCAGGGTCGTCGTGAAAGGCAAGAGCGTCCCTGTCGAGATCTTCGAAGTCGTGCCTCCCGCGGCCGTCAGCGCTGCGCTGAATGCCTATAGCCCTCTGGCCGATAAGGAAAAGTCGGCCAACGGGCCGCGGAAGGCTCAGGAGTCCTGAACATGCGCACGATTGCACGAAGGGTTGGAATGGCCGTTCTGGGAGCCACTCTGCTGTCGCTCTGTGCCAGCGCTGCGTTTGCCGGCGGCGCCGCAGGCCAGCTCGGCTCGATCCTGAAGCGGGCACAGCAAGTGCACGATCTGCAGATTACCGACGAAGACGAGCAGAAGCTGGGCGCCGCCGTCTCGGAGCGAATTCGTCAGCGCTATGGCGTCGTCCAGGATCCCGCCGTGCACAAATACGTCACCCTGGTCGGCGCCGTGCTCGCGCAGGCCAGCGACCGCGCCAACCTGCCGTGGAAGTTCATCGTCCTCGACACCGATGGTGTCAACGCGCTGGCCGCGCCCGGCGGTTACGTTCACATCACTCGAGGCGCGTTGTCGCTGATGAAGAACGAGGCGGAGCTCGCCGGGGTTCTCGGGCACGAGGTGATTCACATCACCGAAAAGCACACCATGAAGGCGATCCAGAAGGGCAAGATGATCCAGATGGGCACGAGCGAAACGCTCTCGAACAGCCCCGCGCTCTTCAACACGTTCGTCGACAAGGCGACCGAAGGCGTCATGGCGGGCTTCGGCCGCGGCGAGGAGCTCGAGTCGGACGAGAAGGGCCTGCTCCTTGCGAACAAAGCGGGTTATTCGCCGAAAGGCCTCTCCGATTTCCTCACCACGATCAAGGAGCGCAACAGCGGGTCGACCGAGAAGCAGGGGCTGTTCGCGTCGCATCCGGAGATGGACGAGCGCTTGAAGAAGCTGGAAAGGGAGATCGCCGACAACAAGCTGGCGTCCACGGCGACCGTCGAGGCACGGTTCAAGAAGAACATCCCCTACCAACCGGTGCCGCTCGGGGCCGTCGCGACGGTTGAAGCCGGCTCCGCCGGCCTCACTGGCGGCGGAAGCGCCGCCAAGAGCAGCGACGCCAAGCCCGCCGACGCCAAGGACGCGAAACCGGAAGAAGCCAAGAAGGACGATCAGGCCGCGAGCGACGACGGGAAGAAAAAGAAGAAGGGCTTCGGTTTGTCGAAGCTGATGGGATCGGGCGGCGGCGAGGAGCAGAAATCCGCCGAGGTCACCGGTTCTGCCGCCGGCCGAGGACTGGACAAGGAGCGGAACGCAAAGGGCGGCGTCGAATCCAGCGCCGGTCGCCGTCAGCGTCACCGCGGCTGATCTCACGGCCTTCAAGAAAGAGGGGAATCTCAACTGATTCCGGCGCAAGTCACCGCGGCGCTCGTCGTCCTGGCGCTGGCGTTCGCGGTCCGTACGCTCACGCGCAATCGCGTCATCCGCAGCCGCGTGCGCCTGACGATGGTGCTGATGGCAGTGGTCATCGCCATCGACCTGGCCCTCGCGGCGCCATCGCTCGTCCGGCCGGATACCCGGCCGCTCGCCGTCTCGGTCGCGCAGCTCGTCTTCGCGCTCGCGCTGATCCACTTTCTGGTCCTGGTGCTGGTCAACCCTCTCCGGGAAGACCGCATCCCGGAGCGGTTCCCGACCATCGTTCAGGACGTCATCGTCTTCTCGCTCTTCATGCTCGTTGCCACGCTGGTGATGGACGAGAAGTTCCTCACCACGTCGGCCGTCGGTGCCGTGGTCGCCGGCCTTGCGCTCCAGGACACGCTCGGAAACCTCGTGTCCGGTCTCGCGATCCAGGTCGAAAAGCCGTTCCAGCTCGGGCACTGGATCAGCATGGGGGAATGGGAAGGCGAGGTCGTCGAGATTACCTGGCGCGCGGTGAAGGTGCGTACGCGTCAGGGGAATCAGGTCATCATCCCCAACGGCGAGTTGTCGAAGTCGGCACTCGTCAACTACTCGGAGCCGGCGGCGCCGACCCGAGTCCACATCGACATCGGTACGAGCTACGACGATCCGCCAAACCGGGTGAAAGCGGCGATCCTCGAGGTGCTGGATCACGACAGCCTCGTACTGAAGGCGCCGGCGCCGATGGTGCACCTGATGGAGTTCGCAGGCTCGTCGATCAACTATCGCGCGCACTTCTGGATCGAGCGTTACCCGATGGAGGAGATCGTCCGGGACCGCGTCCGCTCCGCGCTGTATTACATGCTGAAGCGTCGCGGTATCTCGATCCCGTATCCGATCCAGGTCGAGTATTCGGCGGAGCTTCCGCCACCAGGACCGGACGCGGCCGCACAACGCCGGGCGGCAGCCACGCTGGCCGGAACGGATCTCTTCGGTCTGCTCGCCGATGCCGAGCGGGACCTGCTCGTTGCCGGAGCGCCGATGCTCACATTCGGCGCCGGAGAAGCTATCGTCCGCCAGGGCGACGAGGGCCGATCGGCCTACGTCGTCTGCCGCGGTCGCGTGCGCGTGAGCCTGGATACCGGCGATACGGAGCTTGCTGTACTCGAGACTGGCGCCTACTTCGGCGAGATGTCACTGCTCACTGGTGAGCCGCGGACCGCAACCGTGCGAGCGATCGTTGACTGCGAAGTACTGGAAGTGACCGACGACCAGTTCCGCCGGTTCGTCATGCAGCGACCGTCGATGGTCGACCGCATCGGCATGGTCGTTTCAGAGCGCCGCGCGGGAATCGCGCGGGCGCGTTCCTCAGCCGCGCATACGCCGGTTGACGAAACGACCCAAAGCTTCGTTCAGCGCATCAGACGGTTTTTGAGGGTCTGAAGAATTGCGGATTGCGGATTGGATTGTGGATTTTAGTCGGGATTGCGGATTCGATCGCTCACCAATCGGCAATCGAATCCGCAATCCTCAATCCGCAATATGACGCGTCACCACCGCCAGCCCCCACGGTCGTAGTTGCCGCCGCGGTAGCCTTCGTCGTAGCCACGCTGGAAGCCGTCACGATACGCGGCCTTGTACTGTTCGCGTGGCCCGTATTCCTTCTTGTAACCGCGATCGCCTTCGCGATACCACTTCTGGCCGCGCGGGTCGTAGCGATCGTTGTCGTGTCCATCGTCCTGGCCCTTGTCGAGGCCTTCGCGATACCCACGGTCGTAGGCTTCGTTGTAGCCGTAGCCGCGATACCCGCCGGAGCCCCCGTAGCCGCGATTGTCGGGGTACGACGGATACCTCGGGTAGGAACGGTCCGAGGGATAGGACGGGTAGCTCGGATACGACGATGACGGATAACGGTTGCTGTTGTCGCGGTTCCCGTAGAACGCGGCGTCGTAACCGGCGACGAATCCGTTTTGAAACGCCCGGGCGTTATCGTCTTGCCCGTTCTCATAGCGACGGTACTCGCTGTGGCGGCGATAGTCGTAGCGACGCGATCGCGCATCCGAGCGTCCTCGGTCGAAGCCCTGACGATAGCCGTTGTCGTAAGCGGCCTGAGAGGCTCCCTGATTCCGCCGGTATCCCCAGGCGCGGCCGTTTGGCTGCGCCTCGACCGTCGCCGAGCACGCCAGGCCGGCCATCAGCACGAAGGCCGCAATCCAGCTGCGCTTTGCGATCATTGTCTCCATCCTCCAAATCAGACAGGCACTGGTGTCGACATCAAGGGCGATGCCAAGTCTGAATCGGAAGGATTGCTGAATATTTCCGCCAAATTAGGCGCGGCTGACGTGCGGTCGATCCTCAGAAGAGGACGGGGCTGTCCGCGGACTTAGCGATACGGGGTCTTCAGCAGGCGCTGAGCTTCACGGCTCGTGAATGGATCGTTCGTCGCGTCGCCGACTCGCGCCGCTTCGCGATAGGCATCAATCGCTTCGTTCCGTCGTCCCGCGAGATCGGCGAGCTTGCCCTGTTCGAGGCGAATGCGGCCCTTCATCCAGGGGCGCGACGGCAGCGACTGTGCGCGCTGCAGATCGGCTCGAGATCCCTCGACGTTGCCGAGGGGCAGGCGAGCGAGGCCTCGCTTGTAGTACCACATCGCCTCCTCACCAAAGGCTCGCGGTCGCGTATCGGTCTCGAGGCGTGTAATCCCTTCGCTCAGGACGCGATCAGCCTGCGCGAACAGGCGGGCGCGAATTGCGGTCGCACCGGCTTCGAGGACGATGATCCGGTTACGCGGGTAGCGCGCCATCAGGTCGTCCGTGACCGCGAGCGCGTCCTTGAACCGCCCTTCGCGGTTATAGAGGAGAAGGAGTGCGATCTTCGCGTCGGTCTGCGCATCGCTGGGGTATCGCGCCGCCTCTTCGACCAGCCGCACGCCGTATTCGCGGTCGCCGCCGAACCCTGCGACATACGCCATCCAGCGCAGGGGGAACGGCAGCGTGGAGACGATGTAGCGGTAGGTACCGACGACGAGCGCGGCGTCCTTGCGACGCGCATCGAGCTTCATCACGCGTTCGTGGGCGTTGTAGGCGCGGCGTGCCTGCGAGAAAGCGCCGCTCACGCGGCCGTCCACCGTCGCGGTATACGAGGCGAGCACGCCGAGCGCGGCGCCGAGGTCGTACAGGGCCTGAACGTCCTGCGGTTGCGAACGAAGGCGGGTTTCGGCGAGCGCCAACGCTTTGTCGGCGTGCTGACGGAAGGTCGCCGCGTCCGCTGCCGAAGGCTTCTCGATCGACACGTCCTTCGCGGCCATCTGGCCCATGTACTGGTCGACCGTGATCGAGCCGCGCATGAACACCATGTGCAGCCACGTCGCGACGGCGCGCGCCCGGTGAGTTGCTGAATCGTTCGGGTCTCGCGCGATTGCCTGATCGAAGAGCGTGACGGCTTCCGGGTAGTCGAGGTTGTAGGCTGCTTCGAAGGCGCGGCGCCGGATCGATGCGAGCGCCTCGTCGCGCGCCGCCGCGACGGGCGCGTCGATCGCGAGCGTCACGAGAGTCACAATCAGGCAGAGCACACGCACGTCAGCCAAGCGTAGGATGAGACGATGTTCGAAGTCACCACTATCGATGCGCACGTGGCCGGAGGTGCCGTGCGCCTGGTGACCGCCGGGTTGCCGCACCTTGCCGCCTCGTCGATCGAAGAACGTCAGCGGCTGCTCAGCGAGCTGGCCGGACCCGCCCTCGCGGCGCTGGCGCGGGAACCGCGTGGGCACAGCGGCGTCGTGGTCGTGGTGCTCACCGAGGGCGACACACCAGACGCCGATGCCGGCATGTTGCTCTTTCGATCCTCTGGAGCGGCTACGGCGTGCGGGCACGCGATTATTGGCGCGACCGGCCTTGCGATCACGCGCGGCGTGCTCTCGCCTCGCAGCCACGGGATCGTGCGGTACGACACCGTCGCTGGCAGACTGACCGCGACGACCATCGCGCTGGCGGGGAGCGGGGCGGTGCCGGTTCGCTGCACGGGGCCCGCCGCCATGGTGCTGCAGCCAAATATGCCGGTGAACATCGGCCGTCGCGCGCTGCGCGCCGACGTGGTGTGGAGCGGCATCGAGCTCGTGGCGATTGTTGATGCCGAGGCCGCGGGCGTCCCCTTGGTCTCGTCGCGCGCGTTGGAGCTGCAGCGCGCCGGTGCCGACGTGATTCGTCATCTGGACGAGTCGATTCGCGTGACGCATCCCGACTCCGACGCGCACCTCTCGATTGCATCAGCAGCGTTCATCGGTCCGGCCCCTGAATCGGGGATGGATATCAGAAGCGGTACCGTGCGCGCCGACGGCAACGTTGAACACACGCCATCCGCGGAGTCGACCGCGGCGATTGCCGCGGTGCTCTCGGCGATGGGGCTGCTGCCGATTGGGCGCCGCCTCGTGCATCAGGGCCTGCTCGGGACGACGCTCTTCGCCACGATCCTCTCGATGGGCGACACGGTCGGGCGGCACACTGTAGACGTGGAGATCGGCGGCGAGGCGTGGCCCACCGGCGACCACGTGTTTCGATTCGAAGAGGCTGACCCTCTTCTGTCGCACGATAGAGCGCCCGAGGCGCCTTGACACCCGGGGGGCGCGCGCCTATATTCCGCGAATCCCCCGATAGCTGCCGCAGCAGGAGTACTATGCGCGCCGTCTCCATTCTGGCAAGGTGTCTGGCCCTTGGCATCCTGTCTGTACTGGCGTTCGGCGCAGCTGATGAGCCCTTCTGGAATTCCCGTCCGCTCGGTTACTGGCTGAACCAGTTGCGCGTCGGCGACGCGGCGGCGCAGATGCAGGCGGCCCGCGGCGTCGGTGAAATCGCCGCGGCGCACGGCGCGGCCGTTGTGACGGCGGCTATTCCGCTGCTCGTGCCGTGCCTGGACTCGCCGGATGCCCCGCTCCGGGCCGCTGCCGCCGACGCGCTCGGCCCGATCGGCACGGCGGCAGGCGGTGCTGGTCCACGCCTGGTAACGCTCTTCGAAAAGGATCCCGACCCGACCGTGCGCCGTGCGGCCGGCGTGGCGCTGGCCCGCGTCACACCAGGCTCATCCGATCTGATCAGCAGCTCGGCGCGTGTGCTTTCCGGCGATCAGGAAGCCTCGGTCCGCGAAGTGGCGGCTGCCGCGCTCGTCGAGGCGGGACCCGCGGCATCGCCAGGCCTGCCGGCGGCCCAGGAGGCGATGGACGATCACGATCCAATGGTGCGGGTGTTCTCGGCGGCGATTGTCGCGCGGATTGGCGATCGCAGCCGTGCGATGCCGGTACTTCTCAGCGGCCTCTCGAACAACGATCCCGCCGTGCGTGCGGAGTCCGCCGGCCTTCTTGCCGACGCGGCGCCGTCCGATCAGGCGGCGGTGCCGGCGCTGATCAACACCTTGCGGGACGGAGATCGCCAGGTCCGCCTCGCCGCAGTGGACGCGCTCGCCACGATCGGTCCGCCTGCGAAATCAGCGCTCGATCCGCTCTGGCACTTGATTCGTGATCCCGACGAAAACGTCCGCGATCACGCGCTACGAGCGATCAAGTTGATTAAGGAATAGGCGGACCTGAAATGGGCGGACCTCAAGGTCCGCCCTACATGTGATATTCGCGGAGAGGCAGGCCCGAGCTTCAGCTCGGGCGTCACCCGCGCGCGGCGCGCAGTGCGTGCAGGTACTGCGTCGCCAGATCGGTGAGTTGAGCGAAATCGCCGCGCTCGATCGCGGCTTTCGACACGAGCTCGCCGCCCACGCCAACCGCATCGGCGCCCGCCTTGACGAAGTCACCAATCGTTTGAAGTGTCACACCGCCGGTCGGGCACAACGGGATCTGCGGGAACGGACCCTTGAGCGCTTTCAGATACGATGCGCCACCGACGTTGCCGGCGGGAAAGATCTTGATGATGTCGCCGCCAGCGGACCAGGCGGTGAAGACCTCGGTTGGTGTCATCGCGCCCGGCAGCACGGCGACGTCCCGTTCCCGCGCGACGCTCAACACCTCCGGCACCGCGCAGGGAGTGACGAGGAACTCTGCGCCCGCTTTCAGCGAACCTTCTGCCAGCGCCCGGCTCGTGACCGTTCCCGCGCCGAGCAGCACCCTCTCCGCAAAACGGGCGCGGACCTCCCGAATCGCCGCGAGCGCGTCGGGCACCGTCATCGTGATCTCGAGAGTGGTGATACCACCCGCGACGAGCGCCTCGGCGATCTTGACGGCGATCGCCGACGAATCGGCCCGGATCACCGGGACGATGCCGCCCTGCCGGAGCTCGTACAGGACCTGGGACTTGGTTCGGAGCGTCGACATAGGGGGTCGGCCGGCCGGCTACGGACGATAGTCTAGCGCACGCAATTCAGTGCAAAGCCACGCACTTACGGTCGGTTCTCGGTTGGTACCCCGTTTGGTCACTGAAAGGATCGGGGGCCGGATGAACCGGCCGCCCCGGGGCTCCGTCTACATAGATAGAACAAAAGGAATTGTCATGAATCGCTTTGACTGGACATTCTCGGGAAGCGCAGAACTGATCACCGGTCTCCTGCTGGCGGCCGCGATCATCGCTGCAGCGTTCGCGTAAACCCTTACTGCGTCTCGCCGGTGGGCGCCTGATACGTCTTGCGCGCCCGCGCGATCAGTCCGGGCTTTTTCAGGCGCACTTCGACTTTGTGCTGCTTGCCGTCGGTCGCCGGTGAGAACCCGATCACATACTGGCTGTGCAGCTCCTGAGCGACGCGCGTGAACGTCGGGCCGAGCTCGTCGGTCTTCTTCAATTCGAAGTAACCGCCGCCGGTTTCGTCTGAGAGCTTTCGCAGCCCTCGGTCCGGGCGGGAGCGCACCTGCCGCTGACCGTTGAAAAAGACGCTCTCGAGGCCAATCGAATAGATCATCGCTTCGTCGGTGCGGGCGCGATCGAGCGCGTCGCCCATGCCGATCTTGCTGGCCGTGTCTTCGCCGTCGGTGAAGACCAGTACCACCCGCCGTCCCTTCACACGCGCGAGTTCCTCGATGCTCGCCTGTATCGCGTCGAACAGCCGCGTCGGATTCCCGTAGTCGACGTCCCTCAGTGCCGAGATCAGCTCGTCGCGATCCGACGTGAAATCGCGAACCGGGAACTGAATCTTGTCGTTGAAGGCCCCAACCATTCCCTTGTCTTCAGGCAGGAGCCTGATCAGGAACTGCTCGGCAGCGTCGCGGAGCAGGTCGATCGATCCGGTCATGCTCCCGCTCGTATCCAGCATCACGACCACGGAGAACGGTTCGGGCTCGTTCTGAAAGAGCACGACGTTGACCGGCTGGTTGTTGTCGAGAACTTCGAAGTCGCTCTGCTGCAGGTCGGGCACGAGCCGCTTCGTCGCATCGAGCACGGTGATGTACAGCGGCACGATCTGCGCACCGGCCTTGAACGTTGGTTGCTGTGCCAGGATCACGCATGGTGCCGCCGCCAGCGCGAACCCCACCGTCAGGCGAGTCAGAACAGAGGACATACCCTTGAGAGTAGCACCACCCCCGCCGATAGCAATCGGCCGGACGCTTCGACGGCCTCGGATATACTCCCGGACCTGCTTCGCGGAGGCGTCATGCTGTGGACGAAGGGAGTGTTGCTGTTTGTTGCGATCATCCTCTGTTGGCGGCCGGCTGGTGCGCAGGATCTGTGGCCGGGCGCGACCTACGATCCGCGAATTCCGACCCTGAAAAGCGTCATCGGGCACGATGTCGGCGAGGAAATCAGCTCGCCGGAAGAGATCACGATCTATCTGAAAGCGCTGGCGGCGGCGGCGCCAGACCGCACGCGTCTCCTCGAATACGCCAGGACCTGGGAGGGGCGGCCGCTCCATGTCATTGTCATCGCCTCGCCCGAGCGGATGGCGCGGCTCGATGCGATCAAGGCCGCCATCGCCCGTCTCGCGGATCCGCGCCGTCTATCGTCCGACGAAGCCGGTCGCCTCATCGACCAACTTCCCGTCATCGTCCACCTCGAACATGCGGTCCACGGCAACGAGATTTCGTCGTCGGACGCAGCGCTTGCCGAGGCCTATCACCTGCTGGCCGCGCAGAACGATTCCGTGGTCCAGACAATCCTGCGCGACGCGGTGGTGCTGATCGACCCGCTCGAGAACCCGGACGGTCGCGCACGCTTCGTCACGCACACCAAGTTCGGACGCGCCGCGACGCCGGACGCGGATCCCCTGTCGGCCGAGCACGACGAGCCCTGGCCCGGTGGGCGCTCGAACCACTACCTGTTCGACATGAACCGGGACTACATCTCGCTGTCGCAGCCGGAGACGCGCGGGCGAATCAAGCTTGGCCTCGAATTCTTCCCCCAGGTCGTCGTCGATCTCCACGAGATGGGGGGCCAGAACACCTACTACTTCGCTCCGCCGGCCGATCCCCTGAACCCCTACATCACGCCGACGCAGGCGAAATGGCTCGAGACGTTCGGTCGCGCCAACGCGGCCCGCTTCGACGAGCGCGGCTTCGCGTACTTCATCCGCGAGGTCTACGACTCCTTCTACCCGGGATACGGCGAGTCGTGGCCGATCTACCAGGGTGCCGTCGGTATGACGTACGAGCAGGCGTCGGCGCGAGGTCTCGCCTACAAGCGGGAAGACGGGACGACGCTGACCTATCGCGATGGGATCGTGCATCACTTCAATGCCGCCATCACGACCGCCTACACGGCCGCGACGAATCGTATCCAACTGCTGCGCGACTTTGCCGAGTACCGGCGCAGCGCGCTGACCGAGGGCGAGAAGGCCGGTGTGCGGGACTATGTCCTCGTCCCTGGCAGCGATCGCGGCCTCGCCGCGCGGCTGGCAGAGAATCTGCTGACGCAGGGCATCGAGGTCCGGCAGGCCGACGAGGCGTTCGCGATCGGTTCGCAGCGTGTGCCTGCCGGCAGCTATATCGTCTCGACCAATCAGCCCTCGAGCCGGCTGATTCGCAATCTGCTCGAAATCGAAGTGCCGCAACCGGACGCGTTCATCCGGGAGCAGGATCGGCGCCGGAAGAAGCGGATGGGCGATCAGATCTACGACCTCACCGCCTGGAGTCTGCCGCTCGTCTTCGACGTCGAGGTGTTCAAGAGCCCGACCGATGTCTCCGCAAAGGCGCACGCCCTCACGCCTGCACCGGCAGCGGCGGCTGCGCCACTGCCAGCTGCGAAGGTTGCGTACATCTTGCCGTGGGGAACCGGCGCGGCGGCAACCATCGCCGACGCGCTGCGTGACGGGATTCGCGTCCGCCAGGCGTCGCGCCCCTTCACCGCCGCCGGCCGGACATTTGCGACCGGCACGGCGATCGTGCGCGTCGCCGAGAACGGCAGCGATCTGGCGCGGATGTTAGGAACGATCGCCGCGAAACACGGCGCCGAGATCGTGCCCTTCGACAGCGGATGGGTGGACTCGGGGATCTCGCTCGGATCGAGCGAGGTCGTGCCACTGAAGAAGCCGCGCATCGCGCTCGCCTGGGATGTCCCCACACAGTCGCTGTCTGCGGGCTGGGCGCGCTACGTGCTCGAGCGGCGCTACGGCATGACGGTCACTGCGGTCCGCGTCTCGACGCTGCCGCGGTTCGATCTGCGTGAATTCGACGTGTTGATCCTCCCGCAGGGCAGCTACAGCAGCGCGATCAACGACGACGGAGTCCGACGGCTGCGTGAGTGGATCCGCGGCGGCGGCACGCTCGTGACGATCGGAGAGGCCTCGCGCTGGGCTGCGGGCGACAAGGTCGACCTGCTCGACGCGCGATCCGAGATGCGTGATGGAAAACCGGAAAGCGGCGACGACAAAGACAAGGACAAGGACAAGGACAAGGACAAGGAGAAGAAGGGCGGCGATTCCTCCGGATCCTTCAACTACGAGAAGGCGATTCTTCCGGAACGCGAGCGGCCCGAAAACACGCCGGGCGCCGTGCTGCGAGTGACGCTCGATACGGAACATTGGCTCGCGTCGGGAACCGACGGCGCGATTCAGGCGATCGTGGAAGGACAGCGCGTCTTCACGCCGGTGCGGCTCGATCAGGGGACCAACGTCGGCGTGTTCGCCACGAAGGATCGGCTGGTCGCGTCGGGACTGGTCTGGGACGAGGCCCGCGACCAGCTGGCGCAGAAGGCGTTTCTGGTCGAGCAGCCGCTGGGCGACGGCCACATCATCGCGTTCGCCGAGGATCCGAACTACCGCGCGTTCGCCGAGGCGACCGAGCTGCTCTTCATCAACGGCGTGTTGCTGGGGCCTGCGTATTAGTTCAAGAGGGCCGTAGACGGCGGCTCGTTCTTCATCGACGTGGCGACGGCCTCGGCCTGCCTCATGACACGCAGGATGTTGAGCCCCAGGAGTTTCTTCACGTCCGCGTCCGACCAGCCGCGGCGAAGGAGCTCCGCGGTCAGATCCGGGTACTTCGAGACGTCTTCAAGGCCCTTCGGCGTTACATCGATGCCATCGAGGTCGCCCCCGAGGCCGACGTGATCGATACCCGCGACCTTCCGGATGTGTTCGATGTGGTCAGCCACCATCGCGAGCGTTGCCGGTGGTAGCGGGTGGGTCTTCTGCCACTCCTTCAACCCCGCATTCGCAGCAGCGTCGTCGTTGGGATGCGCTTCCTGGAGCTTGTTCATCACCGCGAACCCCTCGAGTGCGCGAGACGCGGCGTCCGGTGCGATGAATCCGGGATAGAAATTCACCATGACGACGCCACCGTTCTTCGGCAGCTGCTGGAGGATGTCGTCCGGCACGTTGCGGGGGTGATTGCACAGCGCCCGCGCTGACGAATGCGAAAAGATGACCGGGGCCTTCGCGACCCGAAGCGCGTCGGCCATGGTCTCTGCCGACACATGGCTGAGATCGACGAGCATCCCCAGCCGATTCATCTCGTGAACGATCGCTTCGCCAAACGATGTCAGTCCGCCGTGCGCGGGCGTGTCGGTCGCCGCATCGGCCCACGGCGTGTTGCGGCTGTGCGTCAACGTCATGTAGCGCGCGCCCAGCGCGTACATCATGCGCAGCGCGGCCATCGACGAATCGATCGAATGGCCGCCTTCCATGCCGATCATCGACGCGATGCGGTGGCTCTTGAAGGCGCGCTCGACGTCCGCTGCCGTCAGCGCGAGCGCGAACGTGTCCGGATACCGCGCCACCATCTGGTGGACGACATCGATCTGCTCCAGCGTCGCCGTGACCGCCTTCTGACGTTGAAACGTCGCCGGCACGTACACCGACCAGAACTGGCCGCCGACGCCACCCTCACGCAGACGCGGAATGTCGGTCATGATGGACGGCTGGCCAGCGCGCAGATCGAGCACGCTCAAGTCGCGGGCCGGGCTCTTTTCGCGGAGCGCCCAGGGATAGTCGTTGTGGCCGTCGATCAGTGGTACCTGACGATGGAGGGCGCGGGCGCGTTCGAGGAAGCCGTTGCCAGCCGAAGGGGAGGAATGTGCCGCAGTCACGATGGCGGCGACGAGTGCAATCACGCACGCGAACGATCGAGTCATCGGCTCATTGTATGTGCAGCCATTACGGGGCTGAAACCACGATGGAGAACCGCCGTGACGTGCAGCCCGCCAGGCCGCTGCTACCTGCAGACGTTCTGGCTTCGCATCCAGCGGCGATCGAGCTCCACACGCCGGGCGAGGCTGGTCATGTCGCCAGTCAGTCCCGCAATAGCGGTGCGGCCACCGAGATCGCGGATCGTGTCGACCACGGTGTCGAGACCGTTGCAGTCGCGATTGAATCGAGCATAGAGCGCCGCCCAGTCGAGCGCCTCCAGGACCTGGAGCGCCCACCCGGGCCACGTCGGCTGGCGGCTCCAGCATTCGGCGGCGCGGAGCATGTCGCCGACGGATTCAGAGGCGCTTGCCGACTGGCGGAGCGTTTGACATCCGATCGAGGCCGCACCTTGCGATGACGGCGTGTACCCCGCATATCCAGGGGGGAGCTCGTACGGTGACGGCCCGCCCAACGGTGGCGCCGGCGGCGGGGGCGGCATCGCGCCTGGTGGCATCGCGTCTGGCGCAGAACCCGCGTCAGGCGGCGTCATCGGGTAGGGACCGGGGCCCGGCATCGGACGGCCGGTGGCTGCCTGATCGGCAATCCGCAGCGCAAGATCGATCGCTTCGTCGCTGACCTCGCCCCGTCCAGCGGCAAACCGGCCGAGCGCCTCTACCTCCGCGATCATGTCGGGAAGGAACCGATCGCGGTTGTCTCGATTCGCACGCGCCTGCAATTGACCGAGCGCGTTCTGCGCGCGCGCCAGCACGGAAAGGCGGTCGCGCGGCATGAGACCGAATGGAATCCGGTCGTTGAGGCGCGCGTGCCAGAGATCTGCGACAACGGACAGCGTGTCGAGCAGGGCAGGGTCGGTCATGGCCGCGCCCGGCGCGAGGGACGGGAGCGGGAGCCCGGCGGTCCCGGCGCGGATGCGCAGCAGGTCGCGTCGGTCGGCGGCGAGTGCGAGGCCGTCGCCTGGATCCCTGAGATGGCGGCGCAGGTGCTGCGCGAGGCCCAGTTCACGCTCGCGCTGCTCGCGCGCTGGAGAATCCGTCTGCGCGTGAACCGTGGCGGGATGCCTGGCCAGCGCAGCCGCCAGGACAAGCCAGAGGCCGCACAGTGCCGTCAGCCTTCGCATGGCCGCTATACTACGGCGACTGCAGCCGAGGCAGAATCCCGCACTTCGTCGACCTTCGGCCCCCTCGCCAGGTCGCGTGCTCATGCAGCAGGTAACGTGGCATCCGCAACCACGCATCTCACCCTTCGCTGGATCGAGAAACTCGCGTTCGACGTGAGTGCCGGCGCTCACACAATCGTCACCGACGGCGACAGCACGGCCGGGCTGTCCCCGGTACAGCTGTTGGGAGCGGCGCTCGGTGGTTGTATGGCGACCGACGTCGCACTGATCCTGACACGTGGCCGTCAGCCGCTGAAGGGGCTCGACGTGGAGCTCCACGCCACGCGCGCCGAGTCTGATCCACGGCGATTCGTCGGCGTGCGTATTCACTTCGCAGTGCGGGGCGCGGTCGATCCGGCGCAACTCGAACGTGCGATCGCCCTCTCGCGCAACAAGTACTGCTCCGTATGGCACAGCCTGCGGCAGGACATCACGCTCGAGACCACCACCTCGATCACCGCGTGACGATCACTTCCGCTCCAGGCCGGCTGCCGTATATCGACTGGCTTCGAGGCGTGGCGATTCTGATCATGATCGGCGCGCATACGTTCGATGCCTGGACGTTGCCGGCGGAACGCCTGCGCCCGTGGTACGGACGGATCGTGGTCATCGCGGGGATGGCGGCGCCGCTCTTCCTGTTCCTCGCCGGTGTTGGTCTCGCGCTGTCGGCGGCAGGACGACTGCGGAAAGGGCAGACGAACCGGGAAGCCTCGTGGGTGGTCCAGCGCAGGGGCTGGCAGGTGTTTGGGTATGCGTTCCTGTTCCGCCTCCAGTCGTTCGTGCTCGGCGGCTTTGCCTCTCCATCCAACCTCCTGAAGGTGGACATCCTGAACGTGATGGGGCCGGCGATCGCTCTAGCTGCGGCTCTCTGGGGCGTGGCCCGCTCCAGGCTGGGCAAGGCCATCTGGCTTTCGGCCGCCGCAATCGTCATTGCGCTGGCGACGCCGCTCCTCAGAGGATCCGCCATCCTCGACGCTTTGCCGGATCCGCTCGAGTGGTACTTCCAGCCGTCGAAAGGGCGGGGCACGTTCACGATGCTTCCGTGGTCGGCGTTCGTCTTCGCCGGTGCGGTTCTCGGGACGGCGATCGACGGCTCCACGGAGCGCCTCCGGCCCGTTTGGTTCCAGGCCGCCGTCGCCGGGGCCGGTGCCACGTTGTTCGCTGGTGGCGTCTGGAGCGCACTCCGGCCGATGCTCTTCCCCGACGCCTACTTCTGGACGACCTCTCCCGCCTATGTGGCGGTGCGGGTGGGGCTTATGCTGGCGATGGTGCCCCTGGCGTGGCTCTGGACGTCGCGCCCCTGGCGGGCTCCGGACCGGTCCAGCCCGCTCGAGACCTTCGGAACCGGGTCGCTCTTCGTCTATTGGGTCCACGTGGAGCTGGTCTACGGATTCGCGAGCCGGACGCTGCGACGTCAACTCACGCTGGAGCAGGGAGTTGTGGCGTGGCTTGCCATGGGCGTGGCGATGTACCTCTTACTGCTGGGCTGGAACCGCCTGGGCCCTTGGCGCCGCGAACTCCGTAACCGTGCTTCAAGATCAATAAAATCAATAGCTTGGACGCAAAGGGCCGCACAAGGGCACTGATCGAAACCGTTCCCGACTTTTGCATCTCTTTCGATGGCCGTTGAGATCCCTCGGGCCTGCCGATACAATGCCGCACCTTTAGAGCTCGACGGCGTCGGCGACTCCCGCTCTCGTCGTACTTTCAGGGCCACTACATCGCCATGATCAACGTTGCGGCCATCCGGATGCAGCAGTTCGGGGTGCAGTTTTACCAGGCCTCGCTGACCGCCAAGGACATCGACAAGCTGGTGCGATTCGAGGTGCTGAGTTACGCGGACCAGGCCCACGCGCCGGTGCGCGGCGGGCGTCGAGGAACCGGCCCCAAGATCAACTGGGACCTCCTCGAGCGCCGGATTGCCTCGAGCGACCGCGCCTACCAGCGCCATATCATCCGCCGCAAGATCGACGAGCTCGTGCAGTACTACGAGCAGTGCCGTCAGGCTCGTGATCTGCCCTCGATTCCGGGCGCTGTGATCATCTCCTGCGACGAGAAATTGAAATTCGAACCTGTCAGCGACAGCGCGACTGTCGGGACGCTGCGTGTGCCCGAGCGTGAAGGCATCTTGCGCGCGATCGACGGTCAGCACCGGCTGCTCGCGCTGCACGCCGCGCTCGACCAGATTGGCAACGAATCGTTCACTGTGCCGGCGATCATCTTCGACCAGTTGCCCGAAGATCACATCGTCCAGATGTTCGTGACGATCAACGCGAAGCACACGCGGCTGAATGCGTCGCATCTCGTCTCGCTCTCCGGCCGCCAGCTGTATCGCGACGACAACCTCGCCGCAGCCCACGACGTCGTCCGGGCGTTGAACGACCGCGAGGATTCGCCGCTCTATCAGCAGATCAAGCTGCTTGGGGTCGGCCGAGGAAAGGTGGCGCAGGCGCCGCTGGCGCAGGAGCTGAAGAAGCTGTTCTCGAGCGACGCGTTCGGTACCGGACGACGCGCCGACGACTTTCGCGAAGAATCGAAGCGGTTCTTCGTCAACTACCTGAAGCAGGTGGCCCAGGTCTTCGGCGCGGCCTGGAACGGTCGAAAGTACAGCATCCGCACGGCGCCGGCGCTTCGCGCCTTCGTTCGCGTCGCGCCAGACGTGATCCGCCGCCTCGATCAGGAGCGCGCTGACCGCGCCGACTTCCGGGCCATCGGCCGCGTCATCGCGCCCTGGGGGCGCCGGATCGGCGATCTGCGCTTCGAAACGGAAGGGGCCTGGAAGCGGAACGGGTCGTCGGTAGAACAGCTCACCAAGGAGCTCAGGCTCGCGCTGCAGTACCCCGAAGGCGCGGGACTGTAAAAATGGGGTCGGGATAAATTTCAGTTTCTGCCAGTCTCCGCACGTAGATGTGGGCAGAAACTGAAATTTATCCCGACCCCACAACTGTGAAAGCGTGTAGTTTGCGGATGTAAGTACGACACGAAGCTGTAAGCGTCGCCACGGTCTTGTGGGTCAGTCTGAACCGAAAATCACGAATTTCCGCGGAACGATGTGCGGCATGCTGCTTGCTCCCTAAGGAGCCCGTTAGCGGTCCGATATTACGGCAAGGGCGCCGTGATTGTGCTGGGGAGCCGGGCCGCTGGCAAAAGGGCATCGCGACTACGTGGTGCCCTTTTCTTTTTTCCGCCAGACCTCTGCTCGCCGTGGTAAGAACCTTCGGAGTCTCCGAAGGTAGTACCTGAACCAGCCGTATCCTCCCTCTCCCGTGCGCATCGATCTCAACGCCGACATCGGCGAGGGCGCCACGGAGGCCGCGGTCGAGGCCGAGCTCGCGCTGATCCCTTACCTGGCGTCCGTCAACGTGGCTTGTGGCGGTCACGCCGGCAATCCGGACACGATGCGGCGGTCCGTCGAGACCGCTCGCCGTCATCACGTGTCCGTTGGCGCGCATCCAGGCTATATCGATCGGGATAGCTTCGGCCGCCGTGCACTCTCTTTGCCCCTCGACACCGTTCGAACGATCGTGGCGGACCAGATTGCGGCACTCCTCGACGTGGCGGCCGCCGCGCAGGTGTCCGTCGTCCACGTCAAGCCGCATGGGGCCCTCTACAATCAGGCGGCGATCGACTTCGATCTCTCGTTCGCCATTGCCGAAGCGGTCAGAGGCATCTCGCCTGCCCTGACGCTCGTCGGGCTTGCCGGATCGTCGTTGCTCGAGGCAGGCCGTCACGCCGGTCTGCCAGTGGCTGCGGAAGCCTTTGCGGACCGCGCCTACCAGGCTGACGGATCGCTCGTGCCACGCTCGCACCCTGGCGCGATGCTCGACCGGCCTGAGACGGCTGCGCGCCAGGCGCTTTCGATTGCTCGAGATCGCACCGCAATCGCGATCGACGGTTCGCGCATCGCGATCCGCGCTGACACGTTGTGCCTTCACGGCGATACCGCAGGCGCGCTGGCGATTCTGCGGGCTGTCCGCCGCGCTCTCGAGGACGCCGGCATCACGATCGCCGCGCCGAACGCATCGCGATAGCCGCATCCCCGACCGTGCCCGCCACGCCAGCCGCCAGACGAGCCCTCATCGCCGCGGCGCTCGGTTGGATGCTCGACGCGATGGACGTGCTGCTCTACTCGTTCGTCCTCGATGAGGTGCGACGAGAGTTCGGCATCGACGATCGGTTGAGCGGTGTGCTGTTGGCGCTGCCACTGGCGGCGTCGGCAATTGGTGGCGTTCTCTTCGGGCGCCTCGCTGACCGCATAGGACGGACGCGCGCATTGAGCGCGTCGATTCTCGTCTATGCCGTCGCAACGGCCGGCTGCGGCCTCGCGACGAATGTCTGGCAGCTCGCCGTTGCGCGCCTGGTGCTCGGGCTTGGTATGGGCGGTGAGTGGGCAACCGGCGCAGCGCTGGTCGCCGAAACTTGGCCTGCCGAGCATCGTGGCAAGGCGATGGGCTTGATGCAGAGCGCCTGGGCGATCGGCTATGCGCTGGCGGCCGCCGTCAATGCCGTGGTGCTGCCACGCTTCGGCTGGCGCGCCGTGTTCCTTGTCGGCCTGGTGCCCGCGCTCATCACGCTGTGGATTCGCCGTCACGTCGAGGAGTCACCGCTCTGGCTCGCGGGGCGCGCCGCCGCCCAATCGGGAGGCCGACTCGGCGACGTTCTCCGCGGGCCCGGCGCAAGGACCACCTGGGTGCTGATGGCGATGAACGCCGCCACGATGTTCGCCTGGTGGGGGCTGTTCACGTGGATCCCGTCGTTTCTCGCCCGTCCCTTGGAGCAGGGCGGCGCCGGGCTTTCCGTCGTCCGCTCGTCCACCTGGATTGTCGTGATGCAGATCGGCATGTGGTGCGGCTACGTCTCGTTCGGAATCATCGCGGACGCGATCGGCAGGAAGAAAACCTACGTCGGGTATTTGATTGTCGCGGCGGTGCTGGTGCCGATCTACGCGATGACGCGAGACGCCCGCTGGCTGCTCGTCCTCGGTCCGTTTCTCGCGTTCTTTGGAACGGGCTACTTCAGCGGCTTCGGCGCCGTCAGCGCCGAGCTCTTCCCGACGCCGCTGCGCGCCACCGCGCAAGGCCTCACCTACAACGCTGGCCGTGCCCTCAGCGCTCTCGCGCCAATCATCGTCGGTGCACTTGCCACGGGGATCGGGCTCTCGTCGGCGTTTCTCGTCACCAGCGTCGCCTTCGTCGTGGCTGCGGTTCTCTGGATCTGGATTCCAGAGACGAAAGGCCGCGCGCTGCTGTAAGCGCGCGGCGCGTGGCCTATGCTGGCCCGGGCTCGACTTCAGGCGGCTTTCTCCGACGCCCGCGCTGGTAGACGAACGAGACAGCGAGCAGGACGATGCCGAGACCGATGAAGCCGAGGATCCGGTAGATTCCGCCGAGCGCGGAGAGGTCGATCAGGAACACCTTCAGGACGGTGATCCCGAACAGCACCATCGCGAGATAGCGGATCGGGGCGAAGTCGCGCCACATGCCGACGGCGACGAAGGCGCTCGCGCACAGCATCCAGATGAAGGAGAGCGCGAGACTGCTCGCGAAGCCGGCGTCGGCTGACGTCTCTCCTCTGAGATCCCAGTACACTCGATTCTCGGCGGACAGTGCGACCACCAACATCACGCTTCCAAGCAGCACCGCCAGCAGCAGGCCTTGCTGACCCTCGCGGTGGCCCTCGGTCGCCAACTGGCGATACCGCCAGGCCGCGAGATACAGAACGCCGGCGAGGAACGCCCCGACGGCGAACGGTTGATCCTGAAACAGCTTGAAGACGGTCGGCGTGGCGCTCAAGGACAAGTCGATGTAGCGGAGCACGGCGGCGATGATGAAGCCGAAACCAGCCAAACGGAACCACTGCTGCCCGAGCTGGAGACCGACGACGATCACCGCCAGGCCCTCGATACCCAGCGCGACAGTCAGCCACGGGCCGTCCAGGCGCAGAGCGAGGGCGATCGTCGCCGCGCCGATCGCGACTGCCAGCGCGTGCAATGCCGCTCCGCGATCGGGTCTCCACAACAGCCGTGCAATCACGGCATGCAGAACGGCAATCGCCAGCACCGCATAGGGCGCCCAGGCCAGCGCCACGTGTTCGATCGCGACGTAGACCATCGCGACCAGCGCGTAGCCATTCAAGTGCTGCAGCTGGTTGTCGAAGCGGCCCAATCGCTGATCGAACCGGAACACGATGTCGAGCTGCGCCAGCGCGTGAAGCGCGAAGACGGCGATAGCGGACACGAGGTTTGGCACGATCCACTGGCTGCTCTGGTGCGTGTCGAGCCAGGCAACAAAGGGCAGGACAACCAGGGCCCAGGCGGCCAGCCTGAGCGCGACAGATCCGATGCGCACGGCAACACCGACTGCGACGACCGTGACGGCGATGAAGTACACCCACAGCGCCACGCCGTGATCCTGAAGGATGAGAATCGAGCAGGCGTGGAAGAGCAGTGGCCCGAGGCCAAGGACCAAGCTCACGATGTCGCGCCCGCGATGCCGCACGTGGGCGCGGAGGATCGCCAGGAACTGGACGCAGAACAGTGCGAGGAACGCTTCCGTGCGTAGCCACTTGGCGTTCGAGTCGTACCTGAGATGCCCAGGCGCCGATCGTGAACCACGTGAGCAGAAAACTGAGGGCGTTCAGCACTGGCCAGTCGTGCCGCCGCGCCAGAAATAGCGTGCCGCAGACGAGGACCGCGTCGTAGCTGAAGAGGGTGATCTGCGCGTCCTGGCCGCTGCCGACCAGGAACGGCGTCGCGAATCCGCCACCGACTGCCATGATTGCGAGGCCGAGCGCCTTCTGGCGGTCGGCGAGCCAGGCCGCGCCGGCAGTAACAGCGACCAGCAGGGCGAACGCGGGTGTGTGTCCGATCAGCTGGTAGTAGCTGAATGCCGCGTAGATTGAAAGGAACAGCGCGGTCACACCGCCGCCGGCCACGACCTGCCCGTAGGTGCGATATCCGCGCCGAGCGAAACGATCGCCGGCGAAGGCAAGACCAAGACCGACAACCATGCCGACGCCGACGCGCATCGACTCGGTGATCCAGTCGTTGTCGAAGGCGTACTTCAGGAAGAACGCCACGCCCAGGATCAGCACAATCGTGCCGACCCACAACATCACGCGACCGCCAATGGCCTCCTCCAGGCCTTCGGGTCTCGGCAATGGAGGAGGCGCCGCCGAATCGGTCGGTGCCTGTATCGCTTCGACGGGTTGAAGCGGTGACGCTGGCGTTTCGGACAATGGCGACTGTTCGGCCGCGCCACCAGCGACGATCCGGGAATCGGCGTCCGGTAACGTGTCGTGTACGGGTTCTCCTGCAACGAGCGGCGGCGTCGCTACGACAGACGCAGGTTGCGGCTGTGAAGCGCGGTTCTCGTAGGCCTGCAGGTGAGCGCGGTTCTGGAAGGCCTGCAGCTCCGCGCGGAGTTCGCGCAGTTCGCGCTCGAGGCGGGCCATTTTCGCCCACGCGAGGATCGGCAGGACGATCGCCATGCCGCCGGCGAGGATCAACGAGAGTACCGCGAGGAGGATGGCGATCATGCGTGGTTGCCGCCGCTGCGGCGAGCCGAGTGTACCATCGGGTCCGGCCGGCCTTCGACGTATACTCCGGCCGTGCGGGTCGTCCGCGTCGCGGTTCTTCTGGCGCTTGTCCTGCCCTCAGCCGCCTGCCTGGTCGTTGGTCTCCAGCCGGCGTACGAGCCTGAAACGATCGCGTTCGATCCCAGCCTTCTGGGTGATTGGGCGAGCGACGAAGACGGTGTCTCGGTCACGATCGAGCGCGGCGAGTGGCATTCGTACCATCTCGTGCTCAGCGAGCGTGAGAAGACGACACGCCTGTCGGCCCGAATGACGCGCGCAGGCGAGCTGCTGCTCCTCGACGTTACGCCTCTCGACGGCACCGATGTCGAGCCGCTGCAACTGCCCGTCCACGGCATCTTCCGCATCACGCTCGACAACGACGTCCTCAGTGTGGCCAGCCTCGACTACGATCGCTTCCTCGAGCTCGCCTCACGAGGGGAGCCAGGCTTTACGCTCGACGGGCGGAAGAACGTGGTGATCACGCTCCAGACGGCGGAGTTGCGCCGATGGCTCGAACAGCACGCCGCTGACGCAGGCGTGTTCTCGACGGCAACGGTCCTGAAGAGGATTGCCGCGGAATCGCCGCCGCCGCAGTGAGAGAGCAGGCGGTCGTTCGCGACTGCTTTCAGGCAGCTGAAACGTGCTGCCTCACGAGCTCTCGCCGCAGAATCTTGCCAATCAGGCTCTTCGGCAATTCCGTCCGGAATTCGAATGCCACCGGCACCTTGAACGGCGCGAGCACGGCGCGGCAATGGCGGCGCAACTCGTCCTCGGTCGCCGGCTGACCCTCACGCAGAACGACCCAGGCCTTGACCGCTTCACCTCTGAACGAGTCGGGGACACCAGCCACACCGGCTTCGGCGATGGCGGGATGGCTGCTCAGCGCTTCTTCTACCTCGCGGGGCCAGACCTGATAGCCGCTGGTCTTGATCAGGTCCTTCTTGCGATCAGTGAGGAAGACGTAGCCGTCCTCGTCCATGTAGCCGATGTCGCCGGTGTGAAGCCAGAGGCGTCCGTCGGCACGACGGCGCAGCGTCTGCGCCGTCTCCTCAGGGTTGCGCCAGTAGGCCTTCATCAGCTGGGGCGCGGAAATCACCAGCTCGCCAGCTTCGCCACCAGGCATCTCGCGCGCGCCCGTCTCGGTATCGACGATCTTCGCCTCGACGTCAGGAAGCGGCACACCGATCGAGCCGAGCTTGGCCCGACCTTTCAGCGGGTTGACCAGGCACGCCATCATCCCTTCGGTGAGCGAATAGCCCTCGATGATGCGTCCGCCGGTCATCGACTCGAATTCATCCTTGGTCGCCGCCATCAACGCAGCGGCGCCGGAAAACGAGACCTTGATCGACGAGAAGTCCACCTTGCGCTGCTGGACCCGCCGGGAGTTGAGCATCGCCTGGAACAGCGTCGGTACGCTCATCATGAACGCGGGACGGGTGCGCTGAATCGTCTGCAGCACGTCGGCGACATCCCTCGGATTCGGGACGAGCGCCATCGGGCTGCCACTCACCACTCCGAGACCGAGCCCTCCGACGTTGGCATAGACGTGGCAAAGCGGCAGCGGCAAGAGCACGACATCCTGCCCGGATCGGAACGACGATCGGGTCCACGCGTGAATCTGCTCGCCGGCATGGGTGAATGCCCTGTGCAGGCCCACGACGCCTTTGGGTGTGCCGGTCGTGCCACCGCTGGCAAGGACGATCGCATCGTCGTCGGCGCTCACTGTCAGTGCTGGCGGCCTCTTCCCGGCGTGTGTTCGTAGCAGCTGCTTCCACCACACGTCACCGGCGGCGAGCGTGATCCGATGCCCGTCTTTCCGTTCCTTGAACAGTGTGAAGAGCAGCGCCAACCGGGCGGGGAAGTATTCCTTGATGTTGGTGGCGACGATGCGCTCGAGCGCTGTCTGCGACTGGACGGCCTTTACTCGCGGATAGACACGAGTCATCGCGATGGCGATGCGCGCCCCGCCTTCACGGAGAAGGCCAGTCAACTCGTGTTCGGTGTAGATCGGGTTCAGCGCCAGGACAACCGCGCCGAGCTTCCACAGCGCAAACTGCGCAATGACCCACTGCGGGCAGGACGGCAGGATGACCGCGACGCGCTCGCCGCGCCGCACGCCAAGCGATGCGAGCCCGGCGGCACACGCATCGGACTGCTCGTCGAGCTCTTTCCACGTCAGACGGCGGTCCTTGAAGATGAGGGCGGTCGCCTGGGGCCGTTCGATGGCGTGGCGCCGCAAATGGTCCACCAACGTGCCATCCGCGTACGCGAGCGACGGCGGGACGTCAGCGTCGTAGTGGGCGAGCCACGGGCGCTCCGGCATGTCCGACCAATCTACGCGTCGCACGCCGGCGTTTCAAGACTTCGCCACAGGGGCCGCGTCGACGCCACGCCACGGAGACACAGAGCAGGCACTCGCCGTCGCGATCTATGTGAAAAGCCGGGCGAGCAACGCCTTCTGGGCGTGCAACCGGTTCTCCGCCTGATCGAACACGACCGAGCTGGCAGATTCCAGCACACCTGCGGTGACTTCCTCGCCGCGGTGTGCGGGCAGGCAGTGCATGAAAAGTGCGCCCGGCGCGGCGTGGCGCATCAAGCGTTCGTTGACCTGATAGCCGGCAAAGTTCGCCAGCCGTTCGACGCGTTCGTCTTCCTGTCCCATCGACGTCCACACGTCCGTATAGACCGCATCGGCACCCTGCACGGCTTCTCGCGGATCGGTGAACAGGTGCAGGCTGCCGCCACTCCGGGCGACGCGGCTGGTTTGCTCTCGCACGCGGCCTGGAAGCTCGTATCCAAGCGGCGATGCGACGTGGACCCGCATCCCGAACATCACGCACGCGTGCGCCAGCGACGTTGCGACGTTGTTGCCGTCGCCCACGTAGGCGATGATCCGGCCGTCGAGCGTGTCGAAGTGCTCGCGGAGGGTCATGAGGTCGGCAAGTGCCTGGCACGGGTGCTCTTCGTCAGTCAGCGCGTTGACGACGCGGAGACGCGGCGCCGCGCCGGCAAACTCCTCGATGATTTGCTGGGCGAACGTCCGAATCACGACGGCATCCACCCAGCGTTCGAGGTTGCGCGCGACATCCGCGATGGGCTCACGCTCGCCGAGCGCAACTTCGGCCGGGATCAGCATTGGCGTGCCGCCGAGCTCACGAATCGCGACTTCGAAGGTCACTCTCGTCCTCAGCGACGGTTTGTCGAACAGGAGAGCGACATGACGGCCCGCGAGAGCAGAGGCGCCGGGACTGTCAGCCTGCCGTCGTGATGCCTTCATGTCGGCCGCCAGCTGCAGACAGCCTTCGAGGTCCTCTGCCGAGGCGTCGAGCAGCGACACGAACGAGCGCGATTCCTGCGGCGGAAGCGGCCTGCTGATCGACGCGCGCTCGACGCGTGACGACTTCACGGGTCGGATGCGGGCTGGCACCCGCGCGGCACTCGGTCGGCTCATGTCCGGTACTCCCCGTTGATGCGAACGTACTCAGCGCTGAGATCGCAGGTCCAGACGGTGGCCTCGCCGCTGCCGCCGGTGCCCAGGTCTATACGGATGTCGATGTCCGGCTGCTTCAAGTGCTCTGCCGCCTTGGGCGCCCGATCGTCGAAAGGCTGACCATCGCGAAAGAGCGTGATGCCCCCGACTTCGACCGTCGCGCGATCGATTGCGAAGCGCGCGCCGGATCGTCCGGCCGCCGCAACGAGCCGGCCCCAGTTGGGATCGGCCCCGTGTACGGCGGTTTTCACGAGCGGCGAATTGGCAATCGTCTTCGCTGCCCGCACGGCTGCGTCGCGCGATTCGCCGCCCGTCACTCTGATCGACACCAGCTTGGTCGCGCCCTCGCCTCCGCGGACGATTTGGAGCGCCAATGGCCGGGCCACGGCCTCCAGGCCCGAGACGAGCGCGTCATAGGACTGCTCGTCGATGACGACACCGCTTGCCCCGCTGGCCAGTGCCACGAGCGTGTCGTTCGTCGAGCACTCGCCGTCCACGGTAATCGCGTTGAACGTGCGATCGGCGACTTCATCGAGTGCCCGTTGCAGCACGGCCGGCGGCACTTGCGCGTCTGTCGTCAGGAACGCGAGCATCGTCGCCAGCATCGGTTCGATCATCCCCGCGCCCTTGGCGATACCGCCGACGTGGAACGCGCCTGACGGCGTCTCCACACGAACCGCGTATTCCTTCGGCCCGAGGTCCGTCGTCATGATGCCGAGCGCCGCGCCCCTGCCGTCTCGCGACAACGCGGATACCGCCGCGCGGCATCCGGCCAATACCCGCGACCGGTTCAGGTGCACGCCGATGACGCCCGTGGAGGCGACCAACACCTGTTCCGGCGGGCAGCCGATCGCTCCAGCGATCTCCGCGGCCATCGCATTCGCGGTCTCGAACCCTTGATCGCCGGTGCACGCGTTCGCGCATCCGCTGTTGACGATCACGGCGCGAAGCACGCCGCAGGACGTCTCGAGATGACCGCGCGACACGGCGACCGGCGCCGCCTGGACCTGGTTCGTCGTGAACAGCGCCGCACCGGCTGCCGGAGCATCGGCCACGATGAGCGCGATGTCCGGCGCCCCGGACGCCTTGATGCCCGCGGCAATGCCGGCAGCGCGGAATCCCGCCGGCGCGGTGATTCCGCCGCTGACGCTCGTTACCGACACGCCGAGGCCCTTCGAACGACGATCGGCACACGCACCTCGTTCAGACGCAGACGCATCGCCGACTGGCCACAGGTGCGAAACAACGCGCATCCGGCGCAGTCGACTGCGATCTTTTCCGGCACCCAGGCATGCGGCACGAGTGAGAAGCCGAGGCGCGCGAAGTAGCCGGGTTCGTGAGTGAACGCACAGATGGATTCGAAGCCCTTCCCTTGCGCCTCGTGCGTGAGCGACTCCACGAGGATGCGTCCATATCCGAGACCGCGCAGATGGTCGTCCACGACCAGGGATCGCACCTCCGCCATGTTGCCGCCGAGCGGCGCCAGCTCCGCACATCCTGACGCCTCGCCATCGTCGATCACCACGAAGAACCGATCGGCGTGCCGGGCGATTTCGTCCTCGGTGCGGGGCAGGAGGTGTCCGGCCTGCTGATGGCGCGCGATCAGCGAGTGGATGCCCGCCGCGTCGTCACGCGTCGCGCGCCGGACCACGGGCGAGGGGCCCGGCTGCGGACGGCGGACAATCGAAAACGTTGTGGCTGCAGTGGCGGCAATCATGAACGTCCCCCGGCCGACGCCATCGCGGTGTCGATGACGCCAATGGCTTCGTCAATCTCCGATTCGGTCACTGTCAACGGCGGCAGCAGACGCAGCACGGTCTTCGCTGTCGCGTTGGCAAGGAGTCCCAGCGGCCGCGCGGCGTCGACGACGTTCGACGCGGGAACGGTGAGCTCCAGTCCGCGCATCACGCCCTGGCCACGCACCTCGGTCACGATCGGATGGCGCGCGGCCAGCTCGCGCAGGCGAAGCTCGAAGTGGGCGCCGACACGCGCCACGTGCGCCAGCAGGCTGCCGTCCAACAGCTGATCGACGAAGTACAGCGCGGCGCGGCACGCCAGCAGATTGCCGCCGTACGTGCTGCCATGATCCCCAGGCGAAATCGTCTGCGCGACCCGTTCTCTCATCAGCGCGGCACCAATCGGGATGCCGGCACCGAGCGCCTTGCCGATCGCGACGAGATCCGGCTCGAGTCCGAGGACGGGCGCGTAGAACGCGTGACCGGTGCGACCGAGCCCGCTCTGGACTTCATCCGCAATCACGAGGGCGCCCGTTCGCCGAGCCGCTTCGTTGACGGCCGCCGCGAAGGCCGCGGATAGCGGCCGCACGCCCCCTTCGCCCTGGATCGGCTCGAGGACGATTGCCGCGGTCTCGTCCGTGACCGCGGCAGCGAGTGCTGCCGGATCGGCGGAGTCCGCGAAGGTCGCGCCGGCGAGCAGCGGGCCAAACGGCTCGCGATAATGTGGATCTGCCGTTATCGACAGCGATCCGAAGGTCCGGCCGTGGAACGCCCGTGACAGCGCGACGAATTGCGTGCGTGAGGTCTCGCCACGCGTGAACCAGTAGCGCCGCGCGAACTTGAGACAGGCCTCCACGGCCTCCGTGCCGCTGTTGCAGAAGAACGCGCGGTCGAGTCCCGACAGCCGGCAGAGTTTTTCCGCGAGCTGTCCCTGAAAGGGATGGAAGAACAGGTTCGACGTGTGCACCAGCACGCGAGCCTGGTCCGCGATGACCGCAGCCAGACCGGGATTGGCGTGTCCGAGCGCCGCCACGCCGACGCCGGAGGTGAAATCCAGGTACCCCTTGCCGTCGCTGTCCCAGACGCGTGCACCTTCGCCGCGCACCAGCACGATCGGTGCGCGCCGGTACACCTGTAGCACGTGCTTCGCCTCTGCCTGCTTGACCTGCTCCGCCGTCAACGTCTCTGTCATGGTCGTCACGATGTCGCTCCGAGGCGAGGCGTCGCACCCGCCGTCACGATTCGAGTCATCCCGGGCTCGGCCTTCGAGGTGTGCCGGAGCGCGGCGGCGATCGCCGAGGGTTCACGGCCATCAATCAACACGACTTCCTCGGCTCCGGCTGCCAGAGCCGCGTGACACGCCCGCAGCTTGGCGATCATCCCCGCGCTGGCGACGCCGGACCCGATCAGCGCTTCGGCGGCGGCCGCATCCAGCGAGGCGATCGTCTGTCCCCGCTCGTCCAGCACGCCGGGCGTTGCACCGGCAATCACGAGGCGGGGCGTACCGAGCCGTGCCGCCAGATGCGCGGCCAACGTATCGGCATTCACGTTCAGCAACGTACCGTCGTCGTCAGCGGCGATGCTGGCGATGACCGGCAGGTAGTTCGCCCGCACGAGCTCGACGAGGAGGCGCGGGGCACCGCCGCCGGTGGGCTCGCCGACAAGGCCGAGATCGACTACGAGCCCATCGACGGCGCGATGCGGAGCGACCTTGCATGCGCGCACAATGCCGGCGTCGGCGCCGGTGAGGCCGACGGCTCGTCCGCCCGCGGCATTGATCGCTGCGACGAAGCGGGTGTTCACTGCGCCGGCGAGCACCTCGACGACGATGCCGAGCGTGTCGGCGTCGGTGACGCGCAGACCGTCAACCTGCCGCTTGGCGATGCCGGCACGCGCCAGCGCTGCGTCGATCTCGCGGCCGCCGCCATGCACGATGACCAGCGGCGACGGCGTCGCGGCAATGACCGCGGCAATGGCGCCAAGTCGCGAAGGCTGCTCGAGCAGCTCGCCTCCCAGCTTCAGGACGAGTGGCGTCATTGGAGCAGCCCCAGCCGCTCGTCGAAGCCGAAGGCGACGTTGAAGTTCTGCACGGCCTGACCGGCTGCGCCTTTCAGCAGGTTGTCGAGACAGGACACCACAATCAGGCGACCCGTCGCGGCATCGAGTTTCCAGCCGATGTCGCAGAAGTTCGTGTGCGCGACGTGTTTGATCACCGGCAGGGCCTCGCCGCGCAGCCGGATGAACGGCGCATTCGCGTAGGCCGTCCGGTATACCTCGGCGATCTGCGCTTCTGTCGTGCCGGCGGGGACGCGCACGTAGATCGTCTCGAGGATGCCCCGATCCAGCGGGACGAGGTGCGGCACGAACGTCACCTCGACCCCGAGCTCCTGCTCGATTTCGTCGGCGTGGCGATGCGCAAACACGCCGTAGGCGGACAGGCTCTCGTCCACCTCGCAGAAATGAGTCCGCTCCGTTGGCGCTTTCCCGGCGCCAGAAACGCCGGACTTGGCGTCGATCACGATGTCGCCGGTGACCAGGCCGGCGTTCACAAGCGGCGCCAGTGCGAGGACCGCGGCAGTCGGATAGCACCCCGCGCAGGCGACCAGCCGGGCGCCGGGCAGCAGCGCCGCCGTCCGTTCGGTCATCCCGTACGCCGTCCCCATCGGCAGCGACGTCACCGCGTGATACCACCGGGAGCGCCGCTCGGCGTCACGCAGGCGGAACGCGCCGGACAAGTCGAAGACGCGCACTTCCTTCTCGAGCAACGGCGGCACGACGCCGGCAGAGGCATCCTCGGGCAATGCCAGAAATACGGCGTCGAGGCTGCCGAGCCGCTCGATGTCGAGCGGCTCGATCGGACCGTCCCAGATGCCCGACAACCCGGGCAGAGAACGCGCGGTCGAGTTCTGGGACGCCATCGTGGCCTGCAGTGCCACGCGGGGATGGCGCGCCAGCAGGCGTACCAGCTCCTGCCCTGAGTACCCGGTGGCACCCGCCACCCCGACCGAAACCCGTGCGTCGCTCCCCATGGCTGTGTCTTTATGCAGCGGAGCGGATAACTATACGACAGTGGAGAGACCAGAATCAAGAATATTCAACAATTAGCCCGCAACTCCTTGCGCCGCAGTGGATGCTCGTGTATACTCATTCGTCCGACTGCATAAATATGAAGGCACGGAGGCAGGCGCTGATCCTCGATTTGCTCGGGCGCGAGCCGGTTCGCAACCAGGAGCAGCTGCGACGGGGATTGCGGGCGGTCGGTGTCGTGGCGACGCAGGCGACGCTTTCCCGCGATATCAAGGAGCTGGGACTGGTGAAGCGCGCCGCCGACGGCGCTTACCAGCGCCCGACGCCGCCAATGACGCCGGCCGGCGGAACCGCGTCCGCGCTGAGTCGAGCGGTCACGGAGTTCGTCACCGGCGTCGATCGCGTGCAGCACATGATCGTACTGCGCACCGGGCCGGGGCAGGCGCACGCGGCGGCGATCGCCATCGACCGCGCCCAGCTGCCGGAGGTCGTCGGAACGATTGCGGGGGATGACACGATTCTGGTGATCGCGCGGGACGTTCGCGGTTCTCGGACGCTGGCGGATCGATTGGCTGGCTTGATTCAGTTGTGAAGACGATGCCTCATTCTCGAACCCTCGTGCTGGCCTTCGACGGCGACGCCTCGGCCGCCGATCTGATCGGCCGGCTCTCGAACCGTTTGTCGGCGGACGTCGTGACCGTGACGGTCGACCTCGGCCAGGGCGGCGATCTCGAGCTGGCGCGTGAGCAGGCGCTCGCCGCCGGTGCCGCCCGTGCGCACGTGGTCGACGCGCGCGAGCGGTTCGCCGCCGAAGTGCTGCTCCCTGTCCTCCGGGCGGGTGCCGCGCATCCGGCCGCGACCACTCCGGCGTCGCTGGCGCGGCCGATCGTGGCCGCCGTGGCCGTAGACGTCGCACGGATCGAACGGGCACTCGCGATCGCGCATGGTGCGAGAGGCGACGCGCGCGTCGCGTTCGAGCGCCTCCTCGCCGACGCGGCGCCGGATATTTCGACCGTGGCACTCGAAGATCTCACTCCCGTAGCCAGTGTGCCCAGGCGCACCGTCACGGCGAATCTCTGGGGCCGCTTGGTCCAGATGCCGGCGGACGACGCCGACGTTCCCTCCGATCGCTCGATCTTCACGCGTACCACCGATCCGATGGCGGGGCATCCGCATCCAGCGATTGTCGAGTTGACGTTCCACCGTGGCCTGCCGACCGCCATCAATCAGATTCCGATGCGGTTCCCCGAACTGGTCGAGGTGCTCGATACGATCGCAGGCGATCACGGCGTCGGTCGCGCCGATCGTACGCGACGCAGCGGGATGCGCGTCGAGAGAGAGATAGGCGAATCGCCGGCCGCGGTGACGCTTGCCGCGGCGCTCGACGAACTGGAGCGCACCGGCCTCGACGCGCGCCTCTTGACGCTGAAGACGTCGCTGGTGCCTCAATATGCGGCGCTTGCGACCGACGGTGGCTGGTGGTCTCCCGCTCGTCGCGCCCTCGACGCGTTCAACGACGCCGCCATGTCCGGCATTAGCGGCACCGTGCGGCTGATGCTGTTCCGCGGCGGCTGCCGCGTCGTGGGCTGCGAAGTGGGGCTCCCGTCCGCCGCAGAACAGACCAGGAATATGGACGCCGTTCAGCCGGCGGTTTGAGCTCGGGAATCACAGACACATGTCCAATCTCTGGTCTGGCCGCTTCGACAGCGAGCCCAATGCCGCTGTGTTCGATTTCGGCGCGTCGTTCCGCTTCGATCGCCGGCTGTTCGAAGACGACGTGATCGGCAGCCTGGCGTGGGCCGAGGCGCTGAAGAGCGCCGGAGCGCTCTCCGCGTCCGACGCGGCGGCCATCGGTGCGGCCCTGCGTGACATCCTCGCCAAGGGACAGGCCGATCCAACGTGGGTGTCGGGATCGGACGAAGACGTGCACTCGTTCGTCGAGCGTCAGCTCGTAGAGCGCATCGGCGACGCAGGACGGCGTCTGCACACCGGCCGCTCGCGCAACGAACAGGTCTCGCTGGATCTGCGCCTGTTCCTTCGGAGACGGATCGTCTTTCTCGAGCGGGCTCTCCAACGGTTGATTGCCGCGTTCGCATCGCTGGCGGAACGCTGTCAGGACGCTCGCATGCCGGCATACACGCACCTGCGGCGGGCGCAGCCGGTGCTCATCGCGCACTTCCTTCTCGCACACGCGGCGGCGCTTCGCCGGGATCACGCGCGCTTAGCCACCGCGGCCGCGGAAGCCGACGCACTGCCACTGGGCTCGGGCGCTGTCGCCGGGACGAATTACGCCATCGACACGGCATCGTTGGCGAGCGCGCTCGGCTTCTCGCGCGTGGTCTTCAACAGCATTGACGCCTCCGCCGATCGCGACTTCGTTTCGGCGTTCCTTCACGCGTGCGCCCTCACGATGGTGCACTTGAGCCGCTTTGCGGAAGACATGGTGATTTTCAGCGGCGAGGAATACGGCTTCTTCGAGCTCTCGGACGCGGCATCGACGGGGAGCAGCATGATGCCGCAGAAGAAGAATCCGGATCCGCTCGAGCTCGTGCGCGGCAAGACCGGCCGCGCGATTGGCCATCTCGCCGGGTGGCTCGCCACGATGAAAGGGCTGCCGAGCGGATACAACAAGGATCTGCAGGAAGACAAGGAAGCAGTATTCGACGCCGAGGTCACGCTGGCGGGATCGCTCGAGGCCGTCGCCATCGTCGTCGAAGGGTTGACCGTGAATTCGGAACGGGCGGAGCGGGCCGCCGCCGGACTGCTGCTCGCCACCGACGTGGCCGACTATCTGGTCGGCAAGGGACTTCCTTTCCGCCGTGCGCACGAGCTCGTCGGCGCGATGACCCGCCGCCTCCTGGCCGAAGGGCGGGATTTCGAATCATTGCCGCTGGCCGAGTGGCGCGGCTACTCCGAGCTTTTCGATGACGACGTGATCGATCGGGTCACCACACGCGCCTCGGTCGAAGCCCGCCGGACACCGCAATCAACGCATCCAGGAGCGGTTCAGGCCGCGCTTCGCGAGCTGCGACAGTGGCTTGCGGGCGGTGGGGCTGCCCGGTCGTAAATCGCTGCGCACCAGCGCTCCGCCCGGCCGGCGTGGCAAAAACGACACAATTTCTGCCCCGAAAACCTTGCGTCTCCCGACGGGGCTTTGCTAGACTGCTTCGGCCACCCACACGAAACTTCCTAGTGAAACAACGAGTCCTTCAGGGGGCTTGATGCAGCAGCGCCAGCCTCGTCTCGGCGACATAGTCGACGACTACTGTCCGCGCGAGCGCCGAATCACCAATCACGCCGTCGTCGCCATGGTCGGAGACGAAGTGCGGCAGACCCGGTGCACCACCTGTGACAGCGACCATGAATTCAAACAGGCCAAGGTGCCGCCGCAGCGGCGCAAGAAGGAAGTGACCGGCGCCCTTTACCAGCAGGTCCTGGCCGGCATGCCCCGCAAGGTCGTTCCCGCCGGTCTCGAGGCCTCGCCCGACAGCGACAGCTCAGACGACACCGCCCTCATGGTCGAGAACGAACCCGAGCCTGAACTGATGGTGCCCGAACCCGTGGAAGTGACGCCTGTCGTGGCCGTGGCCGGTGACGACACGGACGGGCCGGTTCACCGACCGCTGATTCGGGCAACGCTTCCGCGTTTGACGGACGAGCCTCCTCAGCGCCGCGAGCCCGAGTTCACGATGCGTGGGCCGCTGGGGCCCAGACCTGGGAAGTTCGGGAAGAACGGATTTCGCGGCCCTCGCCCTGGCAGTGGCCACGGCGGCCATCACGCCGATGGCAATCGTGCCACCCACGGCAACCACGAGGCTTCGGGTAATCGCGCGCCTGGCGGAAAACGGCACGGTCACGGCCAGAACCGGCCTGGCGGCAGCCGGCCGGGTCAGTCGCCGCACGGCAGCGGACGCGGGCCGCGGCCCGGCGGCCACGGCCGCGGCGGCAAGAAATCTCCCCGATAACATGTCCGGCCGTTCGTCCTGACCCTCAAAGGACGAACCGAAGGGCCACGTACGTCCTGTCACATGTCAGAACTTTCCGGCAAACACGGACTCATCATCGGCGTCGCCAACAAGCGGTCGATCGCGTGGGCCGTCGCGAAGGCGGTTTCGGACGCCGGCGCACGGCTCGCCGTGACGTATCAAGGGGAGCGACTGGAAGAAAACGTCCGCGATCTGGCGGCGGACCTCGCCGATCCGCTGATCCTCCCGCTCGACGTCGGCAGCGACGATCAAATTCAGGACGTCGCGAGGCGCTGCAACGAGGCATTCGGCGGCCTGGACTTCGTCCTTCACGGCGCGGCGTTCGCTCCTCGCGACGAGTTGACGCGTCCGTTCGTGGAGACGTCGCGCGAAGGCTTCCGCGTCGCGCTCGACATCAGCGCGTACTCGTTGATCCCGATCGCCCGCGCGACGGCTCCCCTCCTCGAAAAGCGCGGCGGCGGGAGCATCGTCACCCTGACCTACCTGGGCAGCGAACGCGTGTTTCCGAACTACAACGTGATGGGAGTGGCGAAGGCGGCGCTCGAAGCGTCGGTCCGCTATCTCGCGGCGGATCTTGGCGCCAGGAACATCCGCGTCAACGCGATCTCGGCCGGCCCGATCAAGACGCTCGCGGCGTCGGGGATCGGCGGCTTCTCAGGCATCCTGCAGGTCTATCGGGAACGTGCCCCGATGAAACGCAACATCGAAACGAGCGAGGTCGCCGACACGGCGCGATTCCTCCTCGGGCCTGGCGGGCGCGGCATCAGCGGCGAGGTGATCGTCGTCGACGCCGGCTACCACATCATGGGACTCTGACCGCCCATTCCTCGACACGAATCCGTTCCTGGGCGATGCCAATTTCGCGGAGCATCCCCGGAACGTCGTGGACCAACGCCTCCGGACCGCACACGAAGCACAATGTCTCCCGGCTGACGAGTGCGGCCTCGAGCCTGACGCGGTCGATGCGCCCGGACCCGCCATCCCAGGGCCCGCCCGAGTGCCGCGTCACCGTCTTCACGTACGTGAGGCGGTCCGACACGGCAAGCCCATTCAGCTCGTCGTCGAACGCAAACTCATCGGGCGTGCGCGCGCTGTAGACGACGCCAATCCGCCAGGAGGGGTCGCCCGCGAGGGCCTGATGCCACATGGCGCGCAGCGGCGCGATGCCAGTGCCGCCGGCGACGAACAGAAAGTGTCGTTCGCGCGGCGCTTCGGGGAACACGAAGGAGCCGAGTGGACCTTCGATGTCGACCGGCGTGCCCGATGAGAGATCGGGCAGATGTGGCCCCGCTGAACCGTCCGGACCCAGACCGATCAGGAATTCCAGCGCGCGGTCGCGCGTGGCTTCGGCCGGACCGACGGCAATCGAGTACGGCCGCCGCATGGGTTCGTCATGCGCGCCGATGAGTGCCGCCTGGCCGGCGAGGAATGCGAATGGGCCATCGAGCGTCAGCCGCAGCAGCACGGAGCGCGGAGTGGCGGTCGCCGCGCGATCGACGATGGCGGTCTGCAGCATGGGGACAGGCGTCGCGCAGGCAAGTGGGTGACCCGGCACAACCCGAACCTGATCCACCCGATCAAGCGGGCCGACGTAACTAACCCGACTACCCTGATTAGTGCGTTCGATCGGCGGCGGGCTGTCTCGGGATCTTAGCAAACACCGAGGTGCGAGGGGCCGCAGGCTCGGTGTTCGTCGCCTTTGCAGAGTCGCTGGCCGCTGCGGCGCGGCCCTTGCGCAGCGCCTTGTCCTGATACATGCGTCGATCGGCCGTGGAGAGCAGCGTCTCGTAAGCGTGGCCGTCGCGCGGGAACACCGCATAGCCGAACGAGCTGCCCAGCTGCACCATCGTGCCGGGTCGGACCTCGAAGGAGATGTCTTCGATCGCTTTCTGCAGCTCTCGCTGCTTCTGCTCGGCTTCGCCGGCACCGCAGCCCGAAAGCACGACGACGAATTCGTCGCCCGCGTAGCGCACGCAGATGTCGTACGGGCGGATGCCGTTGCGCAGGACGCGTGCGACTTCGCGAAGCGCCTTGTCGCCGATGTGGTGGCCGTGGGTGTCGTTGATCTCCTTGAAGCCGTCGAGGTCCATCACGAGCAGTGACACTTCGGTCTCGAGACGCTCGGCACGCGCCAGCTCGCGCGTGAGGTGCACGAACATGAAACGCGTGTTTGGCAGCCCGGTCAGCGGGTCGGTGAGCGAATCGCGTTTCGTCTGCTCGAACAGGATCGAGTTGTTGACCACCGCGGCGGCCTGCTCGGCGACGCGTTCCAGCAGACGGCGGTGATCGTCCGTGTAGCAGCCTACCTCCGTGTGATAGAGCGCCACGGTGCCGATCAGCTGATCGTTGAGGACGAGCGGACAGACGAGCGCGGACTGCAGTTCTGTCGTCCCGGACTGTCCGCCAGCTTCGAGGTCGGCGCTTGGCCGCGCGTTCACGAGCGGGCGCTGATTCCGGCCGACCCAGCCGACCAATCCCTCGCCGCTCATGATCGCCAATGACTGCAGCAGCTCCGCGTCCACTCCCGTGGCGAAGCGGCAGCGCAGCACCTCGCCGGATTCTTCCTGCAGATAGAGGGCGCAGGTGCTGAACGGAATCAGCGTGCTCAACTTCGACGCGATGAGCGCCATTGTGTCGGCGACGCCGATACTCGTGCCCATCGATTGCGCGATTTCGTAAAGCGCGTAGATCTCGCGATGCGCCAGCGCGATGTCCTCGAACACGCTCTTCCGCGGCGCTTCGGTCGATGGACCGGCCGGCGTCAACGGGCGGTCTGCGGTGGCGAACGAGAAGCGGTGCGTCGGTTCGGCCTGCGACGCCGCAGTCTCGAGGTCGGACTGCAGACGCACCAGCGCGTCGACCACTGCAGGGTCGAGCGCGCCTCCGGCTTCCTGCTGGAGCGCGTCGAGCGCTGATTCCGGCGTCAGCGGAGTGTGCAGCGGCCGTTCAGAAGTCAGCGCGTCGAAGAAGTCCACGGCAGCCAGGATCCTCGCGCCGAGGGGAATCGCCTGACCGCTGAGGCCCTCCGGATATCCCTTTCCGTCGAACCGTTCGTGGTGGTAGCGCACCAGAGGCACGACGGGATACGGAAACGGCACGCTCGCGAGAATCTCGGCGCCCACTTGCGGATGAATCTTCATCCGCTGGAACTCCTCCTGGAAGAGCGGCCCCGGCTTCGAGAGGATGTGCTCGGGCACCGCGAGCTTGCCGATGTCATGCAGGAGAGCCGCGGTTTTGAGTCCCTCGATCTCACTCGCCGGCATTCCCATCGCCTCTGCGATGCCGGACGCGTAGATCTGGACCCGCCTGATGTGTGACGTGGCGGTCTGGTCCTTGGCGTCGATCGCCAGCGCGAGCGCTTCGATCGTGGCCAGATGCAGATCCGACAACTCGCGCAACCGCTGGCGGTCGGTATGCATTCGCTCGAAGTACAAGCGGTACGTGCTGAAGGTCAGATACAGCGGCACGATCAGCAGCGGCGCCAGCCAGATGCCTCCGCCAGGTACCAGAAACACGCCGAACGCCGCTACGCCGGCGCCCACGAAGTAGCCGAGCGCGCACCAGACAATGTGCTCGTTCCAGATTTTCCGCAGTCCCTGGCTTGTCTCGAGGCCGACGGCGGTCGTGACCAGCAGGGTGTTGATCAGAAAGTAGGTGGTCGCAGACGCGGCGATCGCCTTCTCGAGTCCGACCAGTCCGGGCGCCATCGACGCCAGCGTGCCGCCCGTCTCGCGGTAGACGAGACCGGCAACCAGCGAGGTGACCGTCAGCGCCGCCATGCTGAAGGCAGTGCGATGGAGTGGATTCTTCTCGCGCCGGCCGACGCTGCACTGCACCCATGCACTCACCGCGGCGATCACCATCGTCGCGTGTGGCCCGATGAGCAGCAGTGCCGCGAATTCGAATGCGAACGACGACGAGAGCGTCGCCCCATGATGGGCGTGCGGGAGATCGACCCTGAGGAGCGATGCGAGCGCCGACGCAGTCAGCAGACCCAGGAAGACGAACGGGTGGACGTAGGCGGGTCCTGGCGGCTGCAGCATGACGGCTGCAATCCCCAGCACGATAGTGCCCGCGATGAAAATCCGGGCGGCGATCGACTGCTCCGCAAACGACGACGGGCCGCGGCGAGGCTGGCCCGCCGACGAATCGACGACGTTTCCCGAGAGAGCAAGGCTCATACGTTGTGTGCGCGCGGTGGCCGACCGTCGGCGATCGCGCCGACCGACAGCGAACCCGCTCCTACCAATTCGGATTGGAGCGTGCCGCGCGTGACTCGCATCGGTAGCAAGCGCACTGCCACGCGAGACAACGTTTACACGAATACTGCTAACTGACTGTGACTATGAGGTTTGCTCTGTGAAGGCGGGAGGAGGCTTTGACGCGAATTGGCAGCCCGCCGTCCGGGTCCGTGTCTAAATGTGGCACACAGAATTGTGATCCTGGCGCGAGAATCCCAATTTCTCAAAACTTTGGGTAGATGCGACGTGTGCTGGAACAGCACACCCTGAACGTGAATGTAGGCCCTTGGTTATAGGTTCAACGGATTCGGCAAGATTCCCGTGTCCTATTTTGGGCCAGCTTGCGGAGCGAGACCGTACTCCTCAATCTTCCGGTACAGCGTGCCGCGGCTGATGTCGAGGAGCTGCGCGGCTTCTTTCTTGTTCCAGCGCACGACGTCGAGCGCGCGCTGGATGTGGGTGCGCTCGGCGTCGCGGAGGGTGGGCAGTCGCGCCGGTTCAGCGGGACTCAGCGCTGCACCCGCGTTCAGGAACTCGATGTCGTCGGCGCGGATGACCCGTCCCGGTGAGGAGAGCGCCGCGCGCGAAACCGTGCTTTCGAGTTCCCGGATGTTGCCGGGCCATGGGTATGACACGAGACGATCGACGGCGTCACGGCCGAACGCTTTGGCGTCCAGCGACAGCCCGTTCGCTGCGCAATAGCGCGCAAGGAAGCGCTGGGCGAGCACGGGAATGTCCACCGGCCGCTCGCGGAGCGAGGGCAGTCGAATCGCGAATGCGTTGACGCGGTAGAACAGATCTTCGCGGAAGCGGCCGTCGCGTACGAACAGGTCGAGTGGGCGGTTCGTGGCCGAAATCAAGCGGAAGTCGACGGCGATCGATCGATTGCCGCCCAGGCGCTCGAAGCGTCGCTCTTCGAGCACGCGCAGCAACTTCGCCTGCGCAACGATCGACAGATCGCCGATCTCGTCGAGGAAGAGAGTGCCCTCGTTGGCCATCTCGAGACGTCCGGGCTTGCGTTCGTGTGCGCCCGTGAACGCGCCCTTCTCGTAGCCGAAGATCTCGGACTCGAAGAGTGTGTCGGGAAGAGCGGCACAGTTGACGGCCTGGAATCGCTTGGCGCTGCGCCGCGACAGGTCGTGGATCATTCCCGCCACGAGCTCCTTGCCGGAGCCTGTCGGTCCGAGGATCAGCACCGAGATGTCCGACTTTGCCGCAGTGCGGATCCACTCGAAGACGACGAGCATCTTCTCGTCGCGTCCGATCATTTCGCGGAAGCGCTGTACCGACGGCGACTGATCTTCGGTGGAGATGGCAGCGCGGCGCTCGAGGAACGTGTCGACGAGGCGAAGCGCGTCAGGGTGACTGGGGCGTGCGAAGGTGTAGCGTGCCGGGTCGCCGATGATCCGGCGGGCGACGCCGAAGTCCACGAGCTCGAGAACGCAATTCTGGATGTCGAGGCGCATGCGGCCGAAGGCGGCCATCAGCGCGTCGACGTCGAAGCTGTCGCCAGGGCGGGCGGCGAGGAAGCGCACCAACCCGGCGCGCAGCGGCGACTGGACGAGCGTGCGGAACCGGCTGTCGACGTCTACCGACGTCGCCGTGAGCGCCTCGTTCACGGCTGTGCTATCGGCCCATGTGCCGTTTCGCGACAGCCCGTTGACTTGAGTCGCCCACTGCCACAACCTCTTGGGCCCTTTCTTGTCTTACCACCTAGTCCTTGCGTGGGGGACAGTCCCCCCATTCGCGCCGTTCGGGGACAGTCCCCCTATCGAGGCGAGTCCGGGACAGTCCCCGGCGGGGAGGCGGTCCGGTAGTAAGCGGTCTGGTACTGCTCGATCAGGCGCTTGATCTCGATCGCGTCGCCCTTGTGGTGTCCGCGGCACTGGATCGCGCTCTGGCCGCCGCTCGTCTCGATGAACACATCCGCGAACAGCAGCTTCGTGTCGATGCGCACCGACGCGACATGCGCGATGTTGATCGAGTGCTCGTGACGCCCGATCCAGTGCGGCGTGTAGTGGATGACCGACGTCGGCGTGACGGCGACCTGCGTCGGGAACAGCCGATTTCCTGAGCTCCATCGGCTGGCGACGAAGACATGCTCGCCGGGCAGCGGACGCGACTTGCGAGAGAGATGGACCGCGACGAGGATGACGACCACCACCGCCACGCCGAGCAGCGCCAACGAGATCGGTTCCATGGACCGTAAATGATATCCTCGCCGTGTGCCTCATCGCTCGCCGGGCGCGCCAGAAGGGGACAAGCGGCGCATCCTCTCCGGAAAACCCATCAAGTATTATCGTCCGCGCGGCAGCGCCGACGTTCGCGCACTGATCGACGACGGGTTTCAGGCGTTCAACGCCGCCCGACTGTCAGAGGCATGCCACATCTACAGCGAGAAGATGCTGGCGCCCGAGAACGACACGACGATCGGTCTGACGATCGCCGGTGCGCTCACGCCGGCGGGACTCGGCGGCTGCATCATCGAGCTGATGGAGCGCGGGCTCATCGACTTCGTGATCAGCACCGGCGCGAATCTCTATCACGATCTGCACTACGCGCTGAACTTCACGCTGCGCCGTGGATCCCCGTTCCTCGATGATCGCGACCTTTACAACGAAGGTGTCATCCGGATCTACGACGTGCTCTTCCCGGCCACGGTGCTGCTCGAGACCGACGCGTACGTGCGCGAGTTCCTCGTGCGCTCGGAACTCGACGGCCCGATTGCGACGTCCGATCTGCATCTGAAACTCGGCGAAGATCTCCTGGCGCGGCAGCCTGGCTGTGAGGACTACTCGATCGTCGCCGCCGCGGCTCGCTACGGTGTCCCTATCTATACGTCCTCGCCTGGCGACAGCTCGATCGGCATGAACGTCGCGTATCACGAGTTGATCAACGGCAGCACGCTGATGATCGATCCGAACCGCGACGTGAACGAGGTCTGCGCGATCGTGCTCGCGGGCACGAAGAACGGCTGTGTGATCCTGGGCGGCGGCTCGCCGAAGAATTTCTACCTCCAGGCGCAGCCGACGCTGTGGGAGGTCTACAGCATCCCCAAGGGCGGCAACGACTATTTCATCCAGATCACAACCGATCAGGTGGTCTGGGGTGGTCTGTCGGGGGCGACGCCTTCCGAAGCCGTCAGCTGGGGAAAAGTGAATCCGGGCGTGCTGCCGGACACGGTCGTCGCGTACGCCGACTCCACGATCGCATTTCCGCTGTTCTGCGAATACGCAGTGGGCGGCGCGAACAACCGTCGAACGCGCAAGGAACTCGTCCATCGGCGACAGGAGCTGGTCGGGACACTCAAACGCGAGGCGATGGAGGCAATCAAATCGCGTCCATCACCCGACGCCGTCCACACGATCTCCGACGTCGATCGCGATCGCTAAAAAATCTGGGGTCGGGATAAATTTCACTTCTTGCAACCATCGCAGGCGCCATGTGGGCAGAAAGTGAAATTTATCCCGACCCCAATTTTGTGCTGAGGAGCTGACCCTGGGAACGCTCTCCACCGAGCTCGCCGCGCACGCGCCGCTTTCCGATGCGCCTCGCGTCTACGCGGACGCCAACGTGCCGGCCGGAGTCGTCAACTTCATGCGTCACGATCTCGGCTGGGATGTACTGTTCGTCATCGAGCACGACGACCTGCGCCGCGCTCACGACCGCCGCCATTTCGAACTCGCCCGGCAGCTATCCAGAACGCTGATCACACTCGACCGCGACTACCTCGACGATCGGCGCTATCCGCCACACGATACCGGCGGCATCATCGTCGTCTGGGCGCCGAACGAACGTCTCCTGACGCGCACGCTCGCTGAAGTGGATCTGCAGTTGTTTGGCGCCGGCCACGACGCGCTGCCGCTGATGGGTCGGAAGCTCGTCGCCGATCCCACGTGGATGGAGGCTGCCGACCGATGAGGACGATTCTTTCGGGAGGCCGCGTCGTGCTGGAAGATTCGATCCTCGAGCCGGGATCGCTCGTCCTGGACGACGGGGTGATTACGGACGTGCGGCCAGGCGCCATCGGTCGATCCGGCGAAGACTGGCACGACGTGCGCGGATATCTGCTGGTTCCGGGATTCATCGACGTCCACGTCCACGGCGTCGAAGGGATCGACAGCCTCGCCACCACCGACGCCGTCGCGAAGCTGGCGGCCCGCTTCCCGCGTTACGGCGTCACGGGCTTTTGTCCGACGACTGTCGGCTGCCCGCCGCTGGCACTCAGACGTCTGCTCGACGGCATCAGGAAGGCACGCATCGACAACGTACCTGGACACGCTACCGTGTATCCCGCCCATCTCGAGAGCAACTTCATCAATCCCGACTATCGCGGCGCGCAGCCGCTCGATTGCATTCGCTTGCCGAATGACGATGTGCTGCCGGGCGTTCCCGGCGACGTGGCGTTTTCCGGCCGGGAGATCCTCGACGAGATCGCCCGGGGACGCAGGGAAGTCGGCATCCTCACCATCGCGCCCGAACTCGAGGGCACGATGGATCTGATCCGTCAGCTGACTGCGGTCGGCCACATCGTCTCACTGGGGCATTCAGGCGCTACGTTCGACCAGGGCCTGGCCGGGATCGATGCCGGCGGACGTCACGCCACGCACCTGTTCAATCGGATGCCGCCGTTCTCGCATCGCGCGCCGGGGCTGATTGGCGCCATCTTCGAGCGCGATGTGGTCCGCGCCGAGATCGTCTGTGATGGTTACCACGTGCATCCGGTGGTCGCGCGGACCGCCATCCGGATGCTTGGCCGGGACCGGACCATGGCGATTACGGACGGCGTCGCCGCGGCGGGCCTTCCTGTCGGCAGCGTCGTGCCCCTGGGTAGCCATACCATCACCGCCGGAAAGGAAGCGGCGTTCCTCGCCGACGGCACCCTCGCCGGCAGCACGCTGACGATGGACGAGGCGTTCAAACGCTCGATTCATCTCTTCCGACTGTCGGAGATCGATGCGGCGTACATTTGCGCCACGACCCCTGCGACGCAGCTGGGACTGACCGATCGCGGCCGCCTGTCAGCGGGCCAGCGCGCCGATATCACGGTGCTGGACGATCAGTTCACAGTCGCCATGACGTTCATCGCAGGCGTACGGTGGGAGCCTGATCCGTCGGCATCGACTGAAGTGTGACGCGTAGACGATCCTTCACCGCAGCGGCGATTGTGCTGGTGCTGGTGGCCGCGCGGCGCCGAGGCGGCAGTCTCGGTTCGCTCGGGGTTCAGCAGCGCCGTCGTCGCAGGCGGGCTGAGCCAGCCGACCGCGATGGCGTTCGCACCGGACGGCCGTCTATTCGTCTGTCAACAAACGGGCGCGCTACGCATCATCAAGAATGGTCAGTTACTCTCGGCGCCCTTCGTCACCGTGCCGGTCGATCCATCAGGCGAGCGCGGGCTTCTCGGCGTCGCCCTGGATCCTCAGTTCGCGGTCAATGATTACGTCTACATCTACTACACAGCGACGACGACGCCGCGGCGCAACCGGGTCAGTCGATTCACCGCAAATGGGGACGTAGCGCTCGCGGGATCGGAGGTCGTTCTCCTCGAGCTCAATGCCTTGTCAGCGACGAATCACAACGGCGGCGCGTTGAACTTCGGACCCGACGGCCGGCTGTACGTCGCCGTCGGCGACAACGCCAACGGCTCCAACGCTCAAACACTCTCGAATCTGCTCGGCAAGATCCTGCGCATCGGAGACGACGGATCGATTCCAGCGGACAATCCGTTCTTCTCGACCGCGTCGGGCGTCAACCGTGCGATCTGGGCGCTCGGCCTTCGCAACCCGTTCACGTTCACGTTTCAGCCTGGCACCGGACTGATGCACATCAACGACGTCGGGCAGAACGCGCTCGAAGAGATCAACGAGGGCGAGGCTGGCGCGAATTACGGCTGGCCCGTCTCCGAGGGGCCGACGTCCACGCCCGGTCATACCGCTCCGATCTACTGGTACGGACACGGCTCCGGTCCGCAACTCGGCTGCGCAATCACCGGCGGCGCGTTCTACAACCCCGACCTCGTGCAGAGTTGGAGCCCGTCTAACGAATTTCGCTGGACGCCGACCAATTCCGATGCCGGGACCCACAGCTTCCAGGTCTGGGTCAGGGCGGCGGGCAGCTCCGCCGCCTATGATGCGTGGGCACCGTTCGGGCCCGTGGTCATCGTGCCCTGAGCGGCGTCTGAACCCGCCGTCAATGGAATTCGTAGTTACACCTGATCGTGACCGCAACGAAAGGACCCGCAATGCGCACTCCACGCTCCGGTGCCGCCATCCTGGCGCTCGCTGTGGCCGTCAGCACCGCCTGCTCGATCAACTTGAACGCCGAACAGTTCGTCAAGAAAGAGCAAAAGACCTTCGCGGTATCCGGCATGGCGGACGTCGAGCTCAAGACCTTCGATGGGTCCATCGAGGTCACCTCCTGGGACAAGCCAGAAGTCGCAATCACGATTGAGCGGCGCGCTGATTCACAGGCCGACGCCGAGGCGCTGAAAGTAACCGCCGAACAGAACGGCAATCGGATCATCGTCAACGCCGTAAAACCGGAGGGCCGCGACGGCGGGGTGCAGGTCGGCTTCCATCACGGGCGGTCGGTTCGTTTCGTCGTCAACGTCCCCAAGACGACGAATCTGAATGCGACGAGCGGCGACGGTTCGATTGCGGTTTCCGGGCTCACCGGCCGCGTCGACGCGCGATCGGGTGACGGCAGCATTGCAACGAACGACATCAACGGAGACGTCGCGCTCGATACCGGTGACGGGTCGGTCACCGCCGACAACATCAGCGGCAACCTGAAGGTCAATACGGGCGACGGGTCGGTTTCGATCAAGGGACAGCCGAAGGGACTCGTCGCGCATACCGGCGACGGCTCGGTCAGCGTCGACGTCGTGGCCGGGAACAGCACGCCGGCGGCCGACTGGGAGCTGACCACGGGCGACGGCGGCATCCACGTCACGCTCCCGGCCAACTTCAACGCGCAGGTCGACGCGCATACGGGCGACGGCGGGATCGACGCCAACGACTTCGGCCTGCGCGCGAGCGGTGAGGATCGAAACGACCTGCGCGGCGCGATCGGCAGCGGCGGTCCGACGCTGCGTCTTCGCACCGGCGACGGCGGCATTACGCTGTCAAAACGCTAGGTACTCCCGTTCGTCGGCTCGTTGTTCTGAACTCGTCGTTCGTCACGCGTAGGGGGCCGGGTCGGCCATGCCGGCCCCTCTAAACGCATCGAGCCGCTCGCGACACTTGCTGCACGCGCCGCAGTGCAGGTAGGGCACCTCGGTAGCACCGCCTCGGGCCGGCACCGGATTCATACACGACAACGTCAGCTCGAAGGGGACGCCAAGCGCTGCGCCGCGCGCGATCACGTCCTCCTTGTGCAGCTCGCGGTACGGAGTGGAGATCTCGAGCGCATGCGCGAGTCCGGTGCCGAGTGCATCCGCCATCTTCGCGAAGAACGCCGGCGTCGCATCCGGGAAGGGATTGCCGGCCAGAGGGCCGAGAACGACACGGCCGATGCCGTGCTGTGCGCACCACGTCCCCGCCTTGGCGAGCAGCACGACGTTGCGCCCGGTCAGATAGACGTCCTCATCCGGCGTGTCGTAGGCGGGCGGCGTCCCGCGAATTGCCCAATGCGTCGGTGGATACACGTCGGTCATCGGAAAGCGAAGGATTGTCAACGGCCGGATCGGCTGACTCGTTGCCAGTGTCTGCAGAAAGCGCGACGCGACTGCGAGCTCCGCGTCTTCCCACGCCAACCCTACGCTGATGTAAAGGGGTGAGATCGCCGTGCATGTCGCTTCGTCGGCGACGAGCACCGCGCTGTCGAGCCCGGCCGAAAAGAGCACTGCTGTCTCGTTCCGCATCGATCGTTTTTGGATACCTCCGCGCGTTGAGTGCACCTTCCGCCTCCGCGCGCCCCGCATCTTGCTTTCGATACAATGCTTGTAATGTACTCCGTCACCAAGAAGATCGAATTCTGCTACGGGCACCGGCTGCTCGACTACGACGGCATCTGCAAGCACCCCCACGGGCACAACGCCATTGCCGAGATCGAGGTGCGTAACGATTCGCTGGATCCGCGCAATATGGTCTGCGACTTCAGCGACATCAAGCGGGTCGTCAAGGGATGGATCGACAAACACCTCGACCACCAGATGATCCTCCGTGCCGACGATCCGCTGGTTCGGCCGCTCCAGGAGCTTGGCGAACCGGTTTACGTCGCCGAGTCGAATCCGACGGTAGAGCACATCGCGAAGATCATCTTCGACTTCACGCGCTCGCAGGGCTTCCACGTCGTCCGGGTGACGGTCTGGGAGACGCCGTCGTCGTTCGCCAGCTTCACCGGTGAGTGATTCGTCCCGGTTCCTTGTCGTCTTCGATCTCGACGGCACCCTTGTAGATTCCGCCCGCGATCTGGCCGACGCGGGAAACGCGCTGCTGGCCACTCACGGCATCACGCCCTTGCCGCGGGCGGAGATCGTTCGCATGGTCGGCGACGGCGCCAGGGAGCTGGTACGCCGGCTGCTGGCCGCGAGCGCGCTCGATGTGCCACTCGACAACGCGCTCGAAAGGTTTCTGGAGGAATACAACCGTCGACTGGTAGCGACGACACGTCCCTACGACGGCATCGTCGAGATGCTGGATCGCGTGGCGACGATCGCGAGACTCGCAGTGCTGACCAACAAGCCGGAACACGCGACGAGGAGACTGCTGGCTGCGCTCGATCTTGATCGGTACTTTTCGGATGTCATCGGCGGCGACACCGCCGTGGCGCGGAAGCCGGATCCTGCGGGATTGCTCTCGCTCGTTCGACGCGCAGGGCTGCCCTCGACACGCGCCTTGATGGTTGGCGACTCCGTTGCTGATGTGAGGACCGCCGTGGCGGCGGCCGTTCCCGCATGTCTGACGCGCTACGGATTCGGCTTTGCGCAGGTACCGAAAGACGAACGATCGGCAGCCGCCTACGAAGTCGATCGACCGAGCGAGATCGCCACGATTGTGGAACGTCTCGTGCTCGACAGTAGTGCTCGACAGTAGGCCCAAGCTTTAGCTTGGGCATTACCCACGCATTGCCCGAGCCGAAGCGCTGGCGTAATTAGGCCTCCACAACAGATTATTTGGGCTTCCAGAACGGCCCTTCGAACGAGAAGTAGCTGAACACGCCGACGTCGCTCGAGTCGTTGGCCCAGACGATCGGCAGCGCGAGGCCGACGATGATCTGCTTCTCGCCGACGTTCCAGCCGCCGCGCACCCCAGGAGACAGGAGACTTCCGAAGGAACGCTCGCTGCGGCCTGGTGCGACGACGTCGTCCTGCCAGGTGAACAACGACTCGACCATCAGGTTCAGCATCGGTCGAAGGCGGTAGATCGCGCTGCCGCCGACGAATGGCGTGAAGAGCGTGACGTCCGGTGCCGGTACGAGCGACGCCGACGGGAAGATGTCCGAATCGGCGTTCGGCCGCCACGAAAATCCTGCATTGCCGTGGAAGTAGAAATCGCGGACCTGCTTGCTCACGGGCAGGTTCACCTGCAGGCCGAGGCCGCTTACCCCGAGACCGCGCGACTGATCGCCGCTTGGCACGAGCAGTGAGAGACGTGGCGACATCGCGGGCCGGCCTGGTCCTTCTTCGAGGAGCTGGTACCGGTAGTTCAGCGCGATGTCGTTGATGCCGTCCTGGCCATCGACGCCGGAGAAGGGAATGGTGAACGACAACTGGTGGCGCATGTTCGGCGCCGGCCATTCCTGCGTGAACGAGATTGCCCACCCGCTGTCCTGCAGGAACACACCGCCATAGATCGTCTGGACGACGCCCGGTTCCTGGTTGAACGCCTCTTCGACGAAGAAGGAGTTGTCCTGGATCTCGAATGGACGGCTCGAACCGGCGGTCTCGGCCGGCGGCGCGGCGGCCGCCGGTGCGTTGGCTGATTGCGCGCTGCAGGTCGCCGCAAGGCCCAACGCGACGATGAGGACACCAATCACATCGACCAGCAGCTTCGACGCCGCCCGCGCGCCGATCGTGAGCGTCTTTCCTCCAGCCGCATGGACGGAGACGCTGTCGGCGACTTCGTCGCGCGCGTCGACGGAGAGTTCCTGTCCGGGCTTGAGGTTGTGAGTCTCGACGAATCGGAGGAACGCCGCATCCTGATCCGCGACGCGCATCACGGTGACCGGCACGCGCAGAGGGCACGTGAGCAACGAGTGCAGCTCGCGTTGCGGGAACGTTCCATGGGCATCGGGAATCGGATCGCCATGCGGATCGACTTCGGGACGGCCGAGCATTTCGTCCATTCGCTCGATCAATCGGTCCGAGACGACGTGTTCGAGCTGTTCCGCCTCGTCGTGCACCTCGTCCCAGCGCAAGCCGATCACCTGCACCAGAAACAGCTCGATCAGACGGTGTCGCCGGATCACGAGTGCCGCCAGCCGTTCGCCCGCCCTGGTCAGCCGGACTCCCGCATACGGCGCGTAATGGACGAGGCCCGAATCCGCAAGTGCCTTGACCATCGTTGTGGCGGTGCCCGGCGTCACGCCCATGCCCATGGCGAGGTGCCCCATCGGCACCAAGCCATCAGGGTCGCTCAACCTAACCTGTTGAGCATGAATGACTTTAATGTAGTTCTCGACGGTGCTGGACGGGACCATCTCTATCGAAGCCTCAAATTTGAATTATCCTAGCTTGACTTTTGGAGCTGGTCCACTCAATAATTTTGACTATTCAAAATATGCGGTGGTCCCTATCCAGACGGTCCTGGCTCCAGGCCGCCGGCGTCTCGTTCGGTCTTGGCGCGCTGGGCTTCCGACGCGCATCCGGCCAGGCGTCGAACCCCCACGACGAGCACGTCCTCGGCCACGCGGGTCATGCACTTGGCGTTGTTGGGGAAGCCGACACAGAGATCTTCGATCCCCGGCCCTACCTGACCGCATTCAATTTTTCGCATCTGCCCGAACCGGACCGTTCTCGCTTTTACCGCGAAACGCTTCGACCGGACGGTACGCGCCTTCGCGAATACGAGATCTTCGCGGTCGATCGCGACATCGAGATCGCGCCGGGCGTGAAGTTCGCCGCGTGGACCTTCAACGGTCAGGTGCCAGGACCCACCATTCGCGCGACGGAAGGCGATCTCGTGCGCGTGCGGTTCGTGAATCAGGGATCGCACCCGCACACGATGCACTTCCATGGATGGCATCGCCCCGAGATGGATGGATCACTCGCAGAGCATCAGGTCGTGCCCGGCGGGACCTTTACCTACGAGTTCGAGGCCGACCCCTTCGGTCTGCACTTGTATCACTGCCATGCGGTGCCGTTGAAACGGCACATTCACAAGGGACTGTACGGGCCGTTCATCATCGATCCGAAGGACACCGACGACACGCCTCGCGACGAGTTCGTCATGGTGATGAATGGGTTCGACACAAATTTTGACAACGAGAACGAGATCTACGCCGTCAACACCCTCGCCCACTACTACATGCACAACCCGATTCCGGTCACGGTCGGGAAGCCGGTGCGGATCTATCTGATCAACGTCACCGAGTTCGATCTCCTGAACAGCTTTCACCTGCACGGGATGTTCTTCGACGTCTTCCGCACCGGCACCGCGCGGACGCCGTCGGAGCGCACCGATACGCTGATGCTCTGCCAGGGGGAGCGGGCGATTTTGGAGACGACGTTCCGATATCCGGGTGACTTCATGTTCCACGCTCACCAGAGCGAGTTCGCCGAACTCGGCTGGATGGGGCTGTTCCGCGCGACGGAGGCCGGGCGTGACACCTGAGAGAGTGGCGCAGGCCGATCGCGTCGACTCGGCGGGACTCGAGTCCCGCCTCGCTGAAGATGCGAGGCCGTTGTCGAAGCGGGGCTTCAGCTCCGCCGGCACCTGGCTCCTCGCGGCGCTTCCGATCGCCTTGCTTGCCGGACTCCTGGTGTGGATCCTCTCGAGCGGTCCCGCCGACTCGTTACGCGGCACGAACCTGCCGCCGGTCGAACGTCTGGTGTTCGAACGCGTCTCGCTCGGCCCTCAGGGCTTCGATATCTCGGTACTCAATGACGGACCGGACGATGTGACGATTGCGCAGGTCGTGGTGGACGATGCGTTCTGGTCGTTTACTGCGGACCGAGGAACCACGTTGCCGCATCTCGCGAAGACGAACCTGAGAGTGCCGTATCCGTGGGTGCACGGCGAAACCCATGTCCTCCGCATCGTCACGGCCAGCGGCGTGACGTTCGATCACACGATTCCGGTCGCGGTCGAGACGCCGAAGCCGTCATTTGCCAGTCTCGGAACGTTCGCGCTGATCGGCCTGTATGTCGGTGTCCTGCCGGTGGCGATAGGGTTGCTTTGGTTCCCGCTCGTCGGAAGGCTTGGCGATCGAGGGTTGGACTTCGTGCTCGCACTCACGATCGGGCTCCTTGGCTTCCTGTTGATCGACTCCGCGCACGAGGCACTCGAGGCGGCTGGAGCGGTACCCGGGTCGTATCAAGGCGTCGTCGTCGCCGTCTTTGCCGCCGGTGCCGCCTACCTCGCTATCGAGGCGTTCGGACAATGGCTGCGGCGCTCCCGGCAGGATGCCAAGGCGGGCGGCGCGTCGGGCGTGGTGCTGGCGCTCATGGTTGCCGTCGGAATCGGCCTGCACAACTTTGGCGAGGGCCTGGCGATAGGGTCGGCTTTCGTGCTTGGCGAGGCGGCGCTCGGAACGCTGCTCATCGTCGGTTTCACCCTTCACAACACCACAGAAGGTCTCGCGATCGTTGCGCCGCTCGCCAGAAGTCAGGCGCAGGGCGCGCGACCGTCTCTACGGACCCTCGTGATGCTGGGCCTGGTGGGCGGCGTCCCGACGATTGCTGGCGCGTGGCTGGGCGGGTTCGCCTATTCCCCGGTCTGGTCGGTCATTTTTCTGGCGCTCGGCGTCGGCGCAATCGCGCAGGTGTCAGCGCAGATTCTAGGGCAGGTCGCAGGCGATCGGCCCATCCTCCGATATCTGGTATCGGGACCTGTGATGGCGGGGCTCGCCGCGGGCTTTGCGCTGATGTATGTAACCGGGACGTTGCTGGGGTGATGGCCGTGCAATCGAGAGTGTGGCTGGCATCGGGGGTGACGGTCGTCGCAGTCGCGATGACGATTGCGGCGATTGCCTCCACGGCAAAGAGCCGCGTTCGCGAGATTTCGCTCGTCGCTCGCGACATGGCGTTCTATGCCGACGGCGATTCGCATCCCAATCCCGTCCTGCGCGCCACACCGGGCGAGCGGCTTCGGATTACCGTGACCAACAATGCGCCGGGCATGGTCCACGATCTCGCGATCGACGCCGTGTCGGCGGCAACCGGTACGCTGAGTGGGGGCCAGGCTGCCTCGATCGAATTCACTGTCCCCGAGAAAACCGGAAGCTACGAGTACCGCTGCCGTCCGCATGCCCTGATGATGAAGGGCGTCCTGAAGGTCATGTAGGACTGACCTGATCTACGCTTCGTGTGTGTCCCTGCGCGAGGCGATTAGTACCCCCGCCGGTAAGGCGCCGTACGTCCGGCGTCTTTTCCACACGATTGCCGACCACTACGACCTGATTACGGTCCTCTTGTCCTACGGCCAGGATCGACGCTGGAAGAGGCGTTTGATCGATCTCGCCGGACCACTGGATGGACGGATGGTGCTCGACCTTGCCTGCGGGACCGGCGATCTCGCCTTTCTTGCGTCCCGCGGTGGCGCACGTGTCACCGGCCTCGACATCACCTCTCGCATGATCGAGTTGGCCCATCTCAGGGCCGCCGCCGAATCCGCATCCCGTTCAGTGCATTTCGTGCTTGGTGACATGCTGGCCCTCCCCTTCGCGGCCCGTTCGGTGGATGTCGTGACCACGGGATACGGGCTCCGCAACGTTCCGATTCTGGAACGGTCGATAGGGGAGATCCGGCGGGTGCTCAAGGACGGGGGGATGCTCCTGTCGCTCGACTTCAATCGCCCCGAAAACGCGCTCGTGCGAATGGCTTATCACGGGTATCTGACCGTCGTCGGCGGCGCGCTCGGTCTCCTGCTCCACCGCGATGCGGATACCTACCGGTACATTCCAGAGTCGATCCGCCGTTACCCGGGCGCGACTCGCGTCACCGAATTGTTGAGGTTGGAAGGCTTCAGCGACGCTCGCTGGCAGCGAGTCCTTGGCGGCTTGATGGCCATTCATATCGCGAAGAAGGACGCAGGCGCGTGAAGATGCATGACGCCGAAGCTATCGGTGCTCACGCCTTCGGCCGAAATATTTCGCGGAGTCGCGTGTGCACCTCGTAGAGTCACTCGTCGGCGCCGTCATTCGTGAAGACGGCGAGTCCCTGGTGCTGCACGTCGGCGAGCGTCCGGTCGTCGTGTCGGTGCGCGGCCCCCGCGAGGTCACGCAGGCGCCGATGACACTCGAGGGCATGGTCGCCCTCCTGTCCGAAATTCTTCCCGCCGACGCCGAACACGCGCTCGCGGAATACGGCGCTGTTGAAAGCGAGCTCCAGCCCTCGACATCCGCCCCCGGCGAGCGGTTCACAGTCGTGGCCGCACGCGGCGGCGACGACGTGTGGATCGAGCTGCGGCGGAAGCGGGGAACGCCCGCCAAATCGGATCCGAAGGCCGCCGGCGACGCGACTCCGTCCGCCCCGCGATCGGCACGAAAGGCTGCCAGCGAAGCTCCTTCAGCCATCGAAGCGGCCTCAACCGAGCCCGCGGTCGTGTTGCCTCTTTCTCGAACCGGCGTACGAGCGGAACCGTCTCCGCGTGTCGCGCCGCCGCGCACGGGAGGACTCGAGCGCCTGCTCCGAACCGCGTCAGCGCGCGGCGCCGAGGCGTTGTACCTCTTCTCGAATGCGCGCCCGTCGATTCGCGTCGATGGCGAGATCATCACGCTCGACAGCGAGAGCGCCCTGGGATCCGAGGACGTCGAGGCGCTCGTTCTGGAAGTGCTGCCCGACCGTCTGGAGGCGGGAGCGCTGATCACCGAGCGCGAGTGGATCTGCGACATCAAGGACGTCGGCCGCGTAAGGTGCCTCGCCTTCAGCGATCATCGCGGTCCCGGCGGCATCTTCCGGATGATTCCGGCCCGCGCGATCTCGGCGGAGCAGCTGGGCCTGTCGCGAGAGATTCAAGGCCTGTGCGCAGAGCCTGAAGGGCTCGTACTGGTGACTGGTCCGCGGGCCAGCGGCAAGTCGACGCTCCTCGCCGCCTTCGTCGATCTCATCGCGCGGACGCGCAGCGATCACGTGATCACCGTTGAGTCGCGGGTGAAGGTCGTCCACGACAATCGGATGGGTATTGTCAGCCAGCGCGAAGTCCGGGGTGGCGCCCACGAATGGCTGGCGACGATCCGCGGCGCGCTCAGGGAGAATCCCGACGTCCTCGTCGTGGAGGACCTGCGGGCGCCGGAAGTTGCGGCCGAGGCGATTGACGCGGCAGCGTCAGGCTATCTGGTCATCGCCGGCATCCCGGCCCACAGCGCATCCGAAGCCGTCACCCGCCTGATTGAGCAGGCCATGCCCGAGCGCCGTGGTTCGGTCCAGGCGGCGCTCGCGGAAACGCTTCGCGGCGTGGTGGCGCAGGTGCTGCTTCGCAAGTCGTCAGGCGGCCGCGTCGCCGCACGCGAGCTGCTGCTCGGCACTCCGTCGGTCGCGTCGCTGATTGCCGAGGGGCAACTGGCGCAGCTTCCGCTGGCGCTCGACAGCGGCCGCAAGCACGGCATGGTCCCGCTGGCCGATGCCCTCATTGCGTTCATCCAGAGCGGCGTCATCGACGTGCGTGAAGCCTGGCGCAAGTCGAGCAATCGGGCGAGCCTTCTCAAGCAACTGAAGCGCGAAGGCATCGACACGTCGGTGGTTGAAAGACTCGCCTGAACGTCGATCTCTTACTTCTCCAGGAACAGCGCCAGCGCGTCTGACACCACGTCCAGGACATCCTGGTCGGAGAGATGCTCGACGAGAGCGCTCGGCTTGATTGGCCTGTCCTCGGCGATCAGGTCCCGGCCTTTCACGCGCTCGACGCGCGCGACCACCTGCGGCCGCGCGCCAGAGGTGTCGAGGCGGATTTCGATGAAGTCCTGCGGCCAGCGCTCACTGGCCAGACGCACGGCGTCCGCCGGCGTGTTGACAAGGAACGGGTAGCCTTCCGCCCGCAGGGCCCCCGCGACCTGGTGGCACAGCGGCACGACGATACTCGTGAGGAAGCGTTCGTATTCCAGCGCCGCCTGCGAGTTTTGCGCGCGCCGATCGGCGGCCTGCCGTCGTGCGCCGTCGATAGTGTCCTTGACCCTTTTCCGAACGTCAGCGGTTTCCATAATCATCCAGCGACGGCCCGACAGCCGGGCTCTCCTGCAAAAGAGCGGCACTCGAAGCGGCCAATATCAAATCGCCCCGGACGCGCGAAGCGCGTCAATCTCCTCGCCGCCGAATCCAAGCTCCAGCAATACCGCCACGGTATCCTGCCCCAGCGTGGGCGGGGCACGTCGAATCGCCCCGGGCGTCGCGGACAGCTTGATCGGGATGCCAAGAAGCGGAATCGATCCGGCCGTCGCATGATCCACGTGCTGCACCATTTCGCGGGCGGCAAGCTGTGGATCGGCCAGCACCTCGTCAACGGCTCGCACGGGCCCGCACGGCACACCCGCGGGGACGAGCGCCGTCGTCCACTCCGCCCGGGTCCGCTGCCGCATGACGCCAGCGACAATCGCGGTCAACGCCCCACAGTGTCGCACGCGGCTCTCGTTTGTCGTGAAACGAGCGTCACCCGCCGCCTCGAAGAGACCGGCGACCCGACAGAATCGCTGCCACTGTTCGTCGTTGCCGACTGCCAGCACGATCGTGCCGTCCTTCGCGGCGAAGGTGTCGTACGGAGCGATCGACGGATGCCGGTTGCCCATCCGTTCGGGCGACCGTCCCGTCGCGAAGGCGATTCCGGCCTGATACGTGAGTAAGGCGGCGATGGAGTCGAGCATCCCGACATCGACGTGCTGACCGCGATTCGTCGTCTGCCTCGTGTAGAGCGCGAGAACAATGCCATTGGCGGCGAACATTCCGGTGACAATGTCGGCGACGGCGACGCCGAGGCGAGAGGGCGCGCCATCAGCCGGACCGGTGATGCTCATCAGCCCGCCTTCTCCCTGCAGGACCGCGTCGTAACCAGGCTCCGCCGCGCGCGGTCCAGTCTGCCCGTAGCCGGAGAGCGATGCGTAGACCAGGCGCGGGAAGCGCGTTGCGACCGATGCGTAGTCGAGTGCGTGCCGCGCAAGCGTGCCCGGCCGGAAGTTCTCGACGAGCACGTCGGCCTTCGTCAACAGCGCCTCGAGTACGCGCCGGCCCCTGTCTCGCTTGAAATCGAGCGTCACACTCTCTTTGTTGCGATTGACGCTCAGGAAATAGGTGCTCTCACCCGCGACAAAGGGCGGACCCCAGGCGCGTGTGTCATCCCCGCGATCGGGATGCTCGATCTTGATGACGCGAGCCCCCATGTCGCCGAGCATCATCGTGCAGTAGGGCCCCGACAGGACGCGGGTCAGGTCCAGGACGGTGACCCCCTGGAGAGGGCCGGTCGCTTCAGTCATGAATTGTCAGTCGAAATATACTGTTCAGTCCCCGTCTCCGGAGTCTGACATGGTCTATCGGGTTATCCCCTTGATGCTCCTCGCCGCTGTGGCGGCCACGCCGCGCGCGATCGCCCAGAGCCTGCAGCCGCCCGCCCCGCCGGGTCCTCCCGTGGTCGTCGCCTCGGGCGTGGCGACGGTGAAACGCGCGCCCGATCAGGCCTTCGTCACGTTTATCACCGAAAGCCGAGCCGCCAGGCCGGCGGAGGCGCAGAAGCTGAACGCGCAGGCGATGGCGCAGGTGCAGGAGGCCGTGAAGCGGGCGGGCATTCCGGCGGACGCCGTGCGCACTCTGAGTTTCAACCTGCGCGAGGACGTGGACTGGGTGAATGGCAAGCGCACGTCGCGCGGGTACGTGGTCTCCAACGCGATAGAGGTCCGCGTCGACAAGCTCGACGATGTCGGGCGACTGCTCGATGCGGCCGTCACCGCCGGGGCGACCAACGTCAGCAACATTCGCTTCGAGCTCAAGGATCGGTCGGGCGCCGAGCGTGAAGCCGTCAGGCTCGCGGTCGCGGACGCTCGCGCCCGGGCGGATGCCGCGGCCGAGGGCGCTGGCACGAAGGTCGTCAGTGTCGTGCGCATCGAGGAAACGTCCGATCGCAATATGCCGCCCCCGATGCCGATGATGCGCATGGCGGAGGCGCGGGTGGCTGCGGCTCCCGAGACGCCGGTGGTCGCTGGAGAAATTGAAATCCGCGCCACAGTCACGTTGACGGCAGCTATCGAGGCCCGGTGAAGCCGGCCGCTCTCACGCCCCGCACTCTCCGCAAGGCGGAGGCGCATCTGGCATCGTCCGATCCGGTGATGGCGCGGCTGATTGCACAGGTCGGCCGCTGCGGCCTGCATCGCTCTCGCCGCGAGGATCCGTTCACCGCGCTCGTGGAAGCGATTGTCTGGCAGCAACTATCGACCAAGGCTGCCGCGACGATCTACAAGCGCCTGCTCGCATTGTTTCCCGACCGACCGCATCCCACGCCCGAGGCAATTCTCGCGTGCGCCGATCAATCGATGCGCGCGGCAGGTCTGAGCCGCGCCAAAGCGATCTATCTCCGCGATCTGGCGACGAAAGTTGCCGACGGCACAGTGGCGCTCGAGTCGATTGACGCGCTCTCGGACGACGCCGCCATTGAAGTGATGACTCGAGTGAAGGGTATCGGCCGGTGGTCGGCCGAGATGTTCCTGATGTTCCGGCTGCTGCGGCGGGACGTGATGCCGGTTGACGATCTGGGCATCGTTCGCGCCATGCAGCGCCAATACCGGCTGCGAACAGTGCCTGACGCAAAGCGGATGCTTCGCATTGCCGCGCCCTGGCGGCCGTATCGATCGGTTGCGTGCTGGTATCTCTGGGCGAGCCTCGACGCGACGCCTGCGGCCGCGGCCCGGCCGTGAACGACGCTGAAGCCCGCCGCCACCACATACCAATGACGACGAATCTGCTGCGCGCACTGTTTGCCGTTGTTGTCGCCCTCGTGTCCCTCGGAGCCCAAACGCCACCGCCCGGCGCGAAATCTGACAAGGAGGACAAGAAGCCCTGGGACATCAACCAGCCGCTGGGGCCCGCGAAGAAGATCGCCTTCGAAACGACCGAGGGCACCTGGCTCGACGTCGACGTCAGCCCTGACGGGAAACGCATTGTCTTCGACCTGCTCGGCGATCTCTACGCCATCCCGATCGACGGCACGGGCACCGGGTTGGCCGAGCGTTTGACCAGCGGCGCGGCGTTCGACATGCAGCCGCGATTCAGTCCAGACGGCAAGTGGATCGTGTTCGCGTCGGATCGCGATGGGCTTCTCAACCTGTGGGTGATGAAGCCTGACGGCAGCGGTGCGCGCCAGGTGTCGAAGGAAAAACAGTGGTACGTGAACAGCCCGACCTGGTCGCCGGATAGCCAGTACATTTACGCGCGCAAGCATTTCGTGAAGGAGCGCTCGCTCGGCGCCGGCGAAATCTGGATGTACCACGTCAGCGGTGCGGATGGCCTGCAGGTCACCGACAAGAATGGCTGGCAGAAGGACGCCGGAGAGCCGGCACTCTCGCCGGACGGGCGGTACCTCTACTACAGCAAGGACGTCACGCCGGGATCGGTGTTCGAGTACAACAAAGATCCATACGGCGTCGTTTATGCCCTCATCCGTCGCGACCTGACTGAGGGAAAAGAACGCACCGCGGTCGCTGAAGCCGGCGGGTCGGTCGCGCCTCGCGTCTCACCGGACGGCAAGTGGCTGTCGCTCGTGCGTCGCGTCGGGAGCAAGTCGGTGCTCGTCGTCCGGAGCATCGAAACCGGCGAAGAGCGGCCGGTATTCGATCGCCTCGACCGTGACATGCAGGAGACCTGGTCGGTGTACGGCGTCTACGCGCAATACGCCTGGACGCCGGACAGCGCGCACATCGTCATCTGGGGTGAAGGCAAGATCTGGAACGTAGACGTCGCATCGGCGTCCGGCAAGGAGATTCCGTTCCGCGCGCGGGTCGAGCAGACGACGTACGAGCGTCTCGTGTTCCCGCAGGACGTCCATCCGAAGCAGTTTCCCGTACGAATGCTTCGCAACGTCGCGGTGGCGCCCAGTGGATCGGCCGTCGCCTACGACGCGCTCGGGCATGTCTACGTGCGACCGTTGCCGACGGGCGAGCCCAAGCGGCTCACCGACAATCATGCTCTCGAGTTCGACCCCTCGTGGTCGTCAGACGGGCAACAAATCGTCTACGTCACGTGGAGCGACGACTCTGCGGGACGCGTCCGTGTCAGCCCTGCGAGCGGTGGCCCCGGCAAGGACATTGTCGCGGCGCCTGGCCACTACATCGAACCATCGTTCTCGCCGGACGGGAAGCTCGTCGCCTATCGCGCCGCGAGCGGCGATTCGATTCGAGGCCGCACGTTCGGCGAGAACCCGGGCCTCTATGTCGTCGCGGCTGACGGCACCGCAGCACCGAAGCTCGTGCGCGAAGGCGGCGCGGAACCGCAGTTCGATTCGACCGGCACCCGGATCTATTTCCGCGAGCGCCGGGCCGAGAAGTTCGTCCTCGCCAGTGTCAACCTCACGGGCGGTGAGGAACGCGTGCACTTTCAGTCCGACAACGCGATGGAGATCGTGCCCTCGCCTGACGGGAAATGGGTCGCGTTTTCGGAGCGGTATCGCACCTTCATCGCCGCGTTCCCGCATTCCGGTCGCACCGTGGATCTGGGACCGAAGGTCTCGGCCTACCCGGTCGCGCAGGCCTCTCGCGACGCTGGAATGTATCTGCACTGGTCGGGCGACAGCCGTGCACTCCATTGGTCGCTCGGCCCAGAACTCTACACACGCGACCTGACGAAGACGTTCACGTTCGTCGATCAGGCAGCCGAGAAGCCCGAACCTGCCGAAACGACGGGTGTACCGATCGGCTTCAACGCGACGAGCGACGATCCTGAGGGAGTTGTCGCGCTCGAGGGCGCGAGGATCATCACGATGAGCGCTCAGGCGCCGAAGGACGGCGTCATCGAGAACGGGACGATCGTCGTGCGCGGCAATCGAATCGAGGCGATCGGACCTGCTGCGCGGGTCCGGGTCCCTTCAGGCGCGACGCGTGTGGACGTGCGCGGCAGGACCATCATTCCGGGTCTCATCGACGTCCACGCCCATGTCAATGGTGAGGACGACGGCATCCTCGCTGAACAGAGCTGGCCGCTCGTCGCCAATCTGGCGTACGGGGTCACCACGGCGCACGATCCTTCGAACGACACCGCCACGGTCTTCGCCAACAGTGAGCTGGTACGCGCCGGAAAGAAGCTGTCGCCGCGGCTGTTCTCGACCGGTACGATCCTCTACGGCGCCGAGACACCCGTCAAAGCCGTCGTCGAGAACTATGACGATGCACTGGCGCATCTGCGGCGGTTGAAGGCCGTCGGCGCATTCAGCGTCAAGAGCTACAACCAGCAGCGGCGCGACGTCCGCCAGATGATCGTCAAGGCGGCGCGCGAGCTGCAGATGCTGGTGGTGCCCGAGGGGGCATCGCTTCTGTTCTTCGACGAGACGTTGATTCAGGATGGCCACACCGGCGTCGAGCATTCGCTGCCCGTGGCACACCTGTACCGAGACGTGGTCCAGCTGCTCGCCCAATCGGGCGTTGGTTACACGCCCTACGCTGATCGTGGGCTACGGCGGCCTTTTCGGCGAGACCTACTGGTATCAGCACGACGAGGTCTGGAAGAACCAGCGGCTTCTGACCTACACGCCACACGACATCATCGATAGCCGGGCCCGCCGAAGAACGATGGCGGCGGAGGACGACTTCAACCACATCGGCATCGCCCGGGGCGTGAAGGCGCTCCTGGATACTGGCGTGCCGGTCCAGCTCGGCGCGCACGGACAGCTGCAGGGACTCGGCGCGCATTGGGAGCTCTGGATGTTCGCCCAGGGCGGGATGACGCCGCTCGAGGCGCTCAGAGCGGGAACCCTCGGCGGCGCACGCTATCTGGGACTGGACAAGGATTTGGGGTCCCTCGAGCCGGGCAAGCTGGCAGACCTGGTGGTTCTGGACCGCAATCCTCTCGAGAACATCCGCAACAGCGACTCGGTACGCGACGTCATGCTCAACGGCAGGCTCTACGATGCTGCGACGATGAACGAGATCGGCAGCCATCCCATGACTCGCCCCTCTTTCCCGTGGGATCGAACGGCTCGACCACGAACTACCGGCTCGACGGCAACGTCTTATTAGAGAATTGTCAGATGCCGGCGGACATGCCGGCGACTCCCAAGGAACTTTGAACCCATGCGAAGCCTTCGCCTCCTGCTTGGCGCCGCGGTCGCGGCGTCTCTGTCAACGGCACTCGTGCTTGCGCAAGCTGCCAGCCCTGCGGCCTCGAAAACCGCCGACGTGCCCGATATCAAGTACGAAACCTACGAGCTGCCGAACGGGCTGCGCGTGATTCTGTCCGAGGATCATCGGCTGCCGCTCGCCGCCGTCAATCTCTGGTATCACGTAGGGCCCGCGAACGAAGAGCCGGGACGCACCGGATTCGCGCACCTCTTCGAGCACATGATGTTCCAGGGTTCGAAGCATGTGCCGGGCGATCAGCACATCAAGTTGCTTGAAGGGGCCGGCGCCTCCGATCTGAACGGCACGACCGATTTCGATCGCACCAACTACTTCGAGACCGTGCCGGCCAACCAGGTGGAGCTCGCACTGTGGCTCGAGTCGGATCGGATGGGGTATCTCCTCGAGCAGGTGACCGCCGAGGCGCTGGCCAACCAGCAGGATGTCGTCCGCAACGAGCGCCGCCAGAGCGTCGAGAATCAGCCGTACGGCATCGTGGACGAAGCCGGCATCCACGCACTGTTTCCCAAAGGTCACCCGTACTACGCGAGCGTCATCGGATCCCACGAGGACATTCAGGCCGCGAAGCTCGAGGACGTCCGGAACTTCTTCAAGCAGTACTACGCGCCGAACAATGCCAGCCTCGCGATCGTCGGCGACATCGACCCCGCGAAGATCAAGCCGCTGGTCGAGAAGTACTTCGGATCGTTGAAGCGTGGGCCCGCGGTGCAGAAGCCGAATGTCGAGACGCCGCCGATCACGAGCGAGCGCCGCCTCACGGTCACCGACACCATCGAGCTCCCGAAGGTGGGCATGGGCTGGCTGACGCCGCCGATTTTCAAGGACGGTGATGCCGATGCCGCCGTTGCCGCGAACATTCTCGGTGGCGGCCGCTCCAGCCGCCTGTTCAAAGCGCTGGTCTACGACCAGCAGATTGCGCAGAGCGTTCAGGTCCAGCAGAACTCGTTGACGCTGGGATCGATGTTCACGATCGAAGTCATAGCACGCCCCGGCAAGACGCCGGAGCAGCTCGAGTCCGCCATCAACGCCGAGCTCGAGAAGATCCGGACGGCCGGACCGGACGCCGCCGAAGTCGAGCGCGCGCACAATACGATCGAGACGGGCATCGTCAACGGACTGCAGCGACTCGGCGGATTTGGCGGCATCGCCGATCGCCTCAACACCTACGAGCATTACCTCGGGGATCCCGGATACCTCGCGAAGGATCTCGTGCGCTATCGTGCGACGACGCCTGAAAGCGTCAAGGCGTTCGCGGCGAAGTATCTGACGACGAACTCGCGTGTCGTCGTCTTCGGCGTACCCGGTGAAAAAAAGCTCGGTCCGGAAGTGCCGAAGCCGTCGGCGCCGACTGGCGGCGGCCAGACGGCGGAAGGCGTCAACGCCGACGAGGCCTGGCGCAGCACGAAGCCGGAGACTGGTCCGGCCTCGACGCTGAAGCTGCCGTCGCCAACCAGCTTCACGCTGCCCAATGGCCTGACCGTCCTCTACGCTCGCCGCACCGGCGTGCCGGTCGTATCGGCGAATCTCGTGGTGCGCACGGGAAGCGACGCGAATCCGGCCGACATGCCGGGACTCGCCAACTTCACTGCCGCGATGCTCGACGAGGGTACGAAGACGCGGGATGCATTGAAGATTGCCGACGACCTGGCGCGACTGGGCGCCAGCCTGGCGACCGGATCGTCGATGGATTCCTCGACGGTGTCGGTGACCTCCCTGCGCAAGACGTTCCCCGCCGCACTCGACATCCTCGCTGACGTGGCGCTCAATCCCAGCTTTCCGCAGGCCGAAGTCGAGCGGCAGCGCGCCAGCCGCCTGGCGTCGCTCATGCAGCAGAAGGACAGCCCGCAGCAGATCGCGCAGCGTGTCCTGGTGTCGGCACTCTTCGGCCCGAAACATCCGTACGGGTACGTCGAGATCGGCACGGAAGCCTCGAACAAGGCGATGACGCGCGAGGCGCTCGAGGCGTTCTGGAAGCAGAACTTCGTGGCCAACAACGCGGCGCTGGTCGTGGTAGGCGACATCGACGAGGCGGAAGTGAAATCGCTGGCGGCGAAGACGCTCGGCGGCTGGCTGAAGGGCACGCCGTCGAAGCCGGCCCTCGGATCGCCTGAGACGACGCCCGCGAAGCTGATCCTCGTGGACAAGGCCGGCGCGCCGCAGTCGCAGGTGTGGGTCGGGACCGTTGGCGTCTCCCGGAAGACGCCGGACTATGCCGCGGTGCAAGTGCTGAACACCGGCCTGGGCGGACAGTTTTCCAGTCGCTTGAACATGAACCTCCGCGAGGACAAAGGCTATTCGTACGGCGCCTTCTCCACATTCGTGACGCGCAAGGCGGCCGGGCCATTCTTTGCCCTTGCCGGAGTGAAGACTGATGTGACCGGCCCCGCGGTTGGCGAGATGCTGAAAGAGGTCGGCACCATGGCCAACAAGCCGCTTTCAGCCGAGGAAATGACGTTATCGAAGGACTCGCTCGTGCGCTCGCTGCCGGCCGACTTCGAGACGAATCAGAGCACCGCCGGCACGTTCGGCGCGATCTATGTCTACGATCTTGGTCTCGACTACTGGTCGAAGTACCCGGCAATGATCGAAGGCGTGACGCCCGCAGCCGTTGAAGCGGCAGCGACGAAGTACCTGCAACGCGACGCGTTGCATGTCGTCATCGTCGGCGACAAGGCCACGGTCGTGCCGCAGATCGACAAGCTGAATATGAATCTGGGCGCGCCAGAGCTGCGCGATGCCAGCGGCGCCATCCTCAAGTAAGCGGCAGGACGCGATGCTTCATCAATCTCGACGGATGGTGTTCACGTTCATCGCGGCGTTCATCTTCGTCGCGGCGGCGTCTGCGCAGACGCCGACCGTGGACGAGATTGTCGCCAAGGCGGTGACCGCGCGCGGCGGTCTCGACAAGCTGCGCGGTGTCAACACCATGAAGATGGTCGGGAAGGTCACGATGCAGGGCCGCGAGTTCCCGATCACCGTCCTCGCGAAGCGGCCCAATCTGATGCGCCAGGAGATGACGATCGACGGATCGCGCGTCGTCTCCGCGTTCGACGGCCAGAAGGTCTGGGTCGTGAATCCGGCGATGGGCATCAACGAGCCCCAGGAGATGAAGGGCTCGATGGCTGATGACATGCGCGATCAGCCGATCTTCGGCGGCCCTCTCATCGGCTACAAAGAGCGCGGCGAGACGCTCGAGCTCGTAGGCCCGAGTACCGTCGGCGACGCGAAGACGTGGAAGCTGAAGCTGACCCGTCCAAATGGCGGGCCGATGTTCATCGACGTCGACGCGGCCACCGGTCTCGAGCTGCAGTGGTCGCGGACCGTCGATCAGAACGGGATGACGGTGGATATCGATTCCGTGATGAGCGACTACCAACCGACGGAGGAGGGCATCCTCGTGCCGCGCACCATGCGCACGATGGTCGGCGGGCATCAGCAGGGGGTGGTGAAAGTGGAGTCGGTCGAGTTCGACGCCGCGGTCGAAGACGCTGACTTTCAGATGCCCAAGGAACAGTAAGGCATCCGGCCTCAGCCGGACCACAAGCCTACTGCTCGCATCAACTCCAGCGCATTGCTGGTGCGCACGACGCCGGGCCGCATCCGGTAGTCGAACCGAATCTCGCCATTCTCGAACCAATCGCTGAAGTGCACGTTGCTCGCGTGGACGCCGAGATCGCCGACGACCTCCGCCAGCGCCAGATCGTGCGTCGTGACGAGGCCCACGGCGCCGCGCTCGACGAGGCCACGAATCACGGACGCGGCGCCGAGCCGGCGGTCGTGCGAATTGGTGCCGGCGAGCAACTCGTCGAGCAGAAAGAGGACCGGCACCCGGCCGCTTGTCACGTCGACGATCGTGCGGAGGCGTGTCAGCTCGGCGAAGAAGCGCGAGCGGCCGGCCTGAAGCGAGTCCTGGATGCGCAGCGTGGCGCCCACCGCCAGGGGAGACAGCCGCAGCCGCCGCGCACGAACCGGCGCGCCGGCGAGCGCCAGCACCGTCGCGACGCCAACGGTCCGCAACAGCGTGCTCTTGCCGGACATGTTGGAGCCGGAGACGACCAGCACGCGTGCGTCTCGATCCAGGCGTACGTCGTTTGGCACGGCGCTGACGAGAAGCGGATGGCTGAGGGCCTCGCCGTCGAATAGCGCGTCGCCCTCGACGAGCTCGGGAAACGGGTCGTCGGGGTGTTCGAAGGCATAGCCCGCGAGCGAGCAGAGCGCCTCGAACTCGCTGATGGCGTCGATCCAATCGCCGAGGAACGAGCCGTTGCGTCGTCGCCATCCCTCGATGGCCCAGGCGAATTGCGTCCCCCAGAGCAGCAGTGCCGCAATTGGCGCGAAGAACTGATTGCGCCGTGAAGACAGAAGATCCATGAGCCGGCGCAGCTCGTGAATGCGCACTGAGGCGGCGGTTCCTTGCCCGATCAGCCGCCGCCGAATCGCCTCGAGCTCCTGGGCGCCGCCTTCATCCTCCTCCACGACTTCGAGGACTTCCGCCAGCAGGTTCAGTTGATGAACCGGCGCGTTGGCGGACTGCAACACCTGCGACACCGCGCGACGCCACCAGAGGGCAAATCCCGCCGAGGCGATCGCCGAGACGGCGAACCACCCCGTGCCGGCATCTAAGAGGAAAGCTGCGGCGAGGGCTACCGCGTTCGCCGCGCCGAGCAGAGCAGCCAGGACGCGCGGCCAGCCCACCGGAAGCAGTGGCGCGGCCTGGCCCCACGCCGCCAGCTGTGACGTATCGAGGTGGCCGGCGATTTCGTCGCCGGCAAGGGCAAGGCGTTCACGGAGATCGATTTGTGGCCGCAGCTCGTCGACGGACGCTTGTCGGCGCCGGACTTCTTCAGTCGATGCTGCTGTGAGGAGCCAGCCGGCGAGCATTCGCTCGCCGCCGCCGAGGCGGGCGGTGGAGATGAGCTGGAAGAGGGAGCCGCGACCAAACAGGTCGAGATCGGCCGCGTACGGATGGTCTTCAGGCTGGTAGGGCACGCCTTCGGATCCTGCGCCGTGCCACTTGCCGTCGATCCGAGTGAGGCCGCGGCGATAGAAGGCGGCGGCACGACGGGCGTCGTCTCGCCGCCGCAGGACGCGGGCATGAGCCGCCGCCAGCGCGGCGAAGACAACGCCGGGGAGCAGTAGCCAGAGAGCCGAAATTTTCAGGGGACCGACGACCGCCCATCCCAGGGCGACGACCGCCAGGATTGTGACGAGGCGGGCGTTCGCGTATCGGTCGTGTTGGATGTCGAGGCGGGTGACGAGCGCTTCGCGTTCCGCGAGACGCGCGGAATATAAGACGGTCGGCGACCCCTCGGGCATACGGCAGTGTGGCACACCGCCGGGAGGGGGACTGTCCCCGTTGGCACGAAAACTCGGTTTTGGGGACAGTCCCCCACGCCCCATGGGAACTGGGGCCTGTCCCCGGCCCCGGGGTTGGGGCGGGTCTCCAAGTCTGATAGGATCGTGGACCGGTTAGGTCGGATATGCGCGATGACGCTTCCTGTCGCTGGGGCCGCGGATCTTTCACGGCCGCGGTCCATTCTCGATCTCGTCGGGAATACCCCTCTCCTCCGCCTGCGACGCTTCGAGCGCGCTGACGGTCGCGTACAGCTCTACGCCAAAGCTGAATGGAAGAACCCCGGTGGGTCCGTCAAGGACCGCGCCGCGGTGCGCATGGTTACGGACGGCGAGGCCAGCGGCGCGCTGACGCCCGGCAAAATCATCCTCGACGCGACGTCAGGCAACACCGGCATCGCCTACGCGATGATCGGCGCGGCGCGTGGCTACTCCGTGAAGCTGTGCATGCCGGAGAACGTCACCCCCGAGCGCAAGCGGATCCTGCGCGCCTACGGTGCGGAGCTCGTGCTGACCGATCCGCTCGAGGGCAGTGACGGCGCCATCCGCGAAGTCCGTCGCGTCTTCGCCGCCAATCCGGATCGCTACTTTTATCCCGATCAGTACAGCAATCCCGCCAACTGGAAGGCGCACTACGAGGGAACGGGCCCCGAGATCCTCGCGCAGACCGACGGGCGCATCACCCACTTCGTCGCGGGCCTCGGCACCAGCGGCACGTTCGTGGGCGCCGGGCGGTACCTGCGCGACCATAGACCAGGCGTGGTCCTGGTCGCGTTCCAGCCTGATGCGGCGCTGCACGGACTCGAAGGCCTGAAGCACATGGAGTCCGCAATCGTCCCCGCGATTTACGACGCGTCCCTCGCGGACGTCAATCTCGGCGTCGGCACTGAGGAATCCTATTTGCTCACGAAGCGGTTGGCACTGGAAGAGGGCCTGCTCGTCGGCATCTCCAGCGGTGCGGCGCTCGCGGCCTCACTGCAGATCGCCAATTCCATCACCGAGGGCGCCATCGTCACGATCTTCTGCGACGGCGGTGAGAAATACCTGTCGGAGCGTTTCTGGGAGGAGCCGCCGGAGGGGTCGTTCGTCGGCGGCGTGAACTGACGTGCAGACGGGTCTTCAGCTAACGCCCGAGATCGCGAGCGCGATCCGCGCGCACGGTATCGAAACCTACCCTCACGAGTGTTGCGGCGCGCTGGTCGGGCGCGATGGAGACGTGACGTCGACGGTTCCGCTTCCCAACATCACCGAGGAAGGCCCGCGACGGCGGTTCCGCGTGAGCGATCTGGATTACTTGCGGGTCGAGCGGGCCGCGGATGCGGCCGGCGCGCAGCTCCTCGGCTTCTATCACTCGCATCCAGATCACCCGGCGCGTCCCTCGCAGTACGATCTCGACCACGCGCTGCCGAATTTTTCGTACATCATCGTGTCGGTGTTGGCCGGCGTCGCCGAGGACATGCGCTCCTGGAAGCTCCGCGACGATCGGTCGGCGTTCGATGAGGAAGTGCTTTCAGTCTTAACTCCTGACTCCTAGTCCCTGATCCCTGATCCCTGATCCCTGGTCCAGATCCCATGTCCACGAAAATCCACATTCCTACACCGCTGCGGCCCTTCACCGGAAAACGCGACGTCGTCGAGCTCGAAGGCGCGACTGTCGGCGAACTGCTGGCAAAACTGACCAGCGAGCACGAGGCGCTGAAGAAGCATCTTTACAACGAAGACGGCCGGCTTCGCAGCTTCGTCAACATCTATCTGAACGACGAAGATATCCGGTATCTGGAGAAGGAGCAGACGCCCGTGAAGCCGGGCGACTCGCTGAGCATCATTCCTTCGGTCGCCGGCGGCACCGGGGCGACCGCCGCGCCGCCAAAGCCGACGCTCAACGCCGAAGAGATCAAGCGATACAGCCGGCACCTGATCCTCCCGGAAGTCGGGATGGAAGGGCAGAAGAAATTGAAGTCGGCCAGCGTGCTCTGCATCGGCGCCGGCGGGCTCGGGTCACCGGTCGCGATGTATCTCGCGGCGGCCGGCATCGGCAGGCTTGGCATCGTCGACTTCGATGTCGTCGATTACAGCAACCTGCAGCGGCAGATCCTGCACACCACGCCGGACGTCGGCCGGCCGAAGCTGCAGTCGGCCAGAGATCACCTGAAGGCGCTGAATCCCGGCGTCGAGATCCAGACCTTCGAGACGGCGCTGACGTCGGACAACGCACTGCAGATCTTTGCGGGCTACGACGTGATCGTGGACGGCACCGATAACTTTCCGACGCGGTATCTCGTGAACGATGCCTGCGTGCTGCTGGGTAAACCGAATGCCTATGGCAGCATCTTCCGGTTCGAGGGCCAGGCGTCGGTCTTCGGGACGAAGGAAGGGCCGTGCTACCGGTGCCTGTATCCGGAACCGCCTCCTCCCGGCCTGGTCCCGAGCTGCGCCGAGGGTGGCGTTCTCGGCGTCCTCCCCGGAATCGTCGGCTGCATCCAGGCGAACGAGACGTTGAAGCTGATTCTCGGCATCGGCGAGCCGCTGGTCGGCCGCTTCCTGGTATTCGACTCGCTGCGGATGAAATTCCGCGAGCTGAAGCTGCGCAAGGATCCAGATTGCCCGGTGTGCGGCACGCACCCCACCGTCACGAAGCTGATTGACTACGAGCAGTTCTGCGGCGTCGCGCCAGCCGCTGCTGCGCCGGAGGATAGCGTGTCGGCTGATGCCGGAAACAATCAGGAAATCACGGTGCTCGAGCTGAAGGCTCGCCGTGATCGCGGCGAGGATCCGTTCGTGCTCGACGTCCGCGAGCCGCACGAGTACGAAATCAACCGGATTCCCGGTTCGACGCTGATCCCTCTCGGCGATCTGCCGCAGCGGTTCACGGAGCTCGACGCGAACCGCGAGATCGTGTGCCAGTGCAAGTCGGGCATGCGCAGCGCGCGCGCCGCAGCGTTTCTCCGTGAGCACGGGTTCAAGAATGTGAAGAACCTGAAGGGCGGTATCCTCGCCTGGGTGGACCAGGTCGATCCGAGCCAGCCGAAATACTGAGCTGCTGCAGTTGCTCGGGTTAGCAGGATTTCCCAGGTTGCCCTGGTTGGTGACGTTGCGCGGGTTGGTGTAACCCGGATAACCTCCCTAACTGGTAACTCGGGGAACCTGGGTAACCCGGGCAACTGCAGATGTCATTGAAATTCCCAATCTATCTCGATTTCCACGCCAGCACGCCAGTCGATCCGCGCGTTCTGGAGGCCATGCTGCCGTATTTCTGCGAGCACTACGGCAATGCGGCGAGCCGGACGCACGCCTTCGGGTGGAAGGCCGACGCCGCCGTCGAAACGGCGCGCCGGCAAGTCGCCTTGGCGGTCGGCGCGGTGCCGAAAGAGCTGATCTTCACGAGCGGTGCCACCGAATCCAACAATCTTGCGATCAAGGGCGCCGCGCGAGCGCTCAAGAGCAAAGGCGATCACATCATCACCGTGGTCACCGAACACAAGGCGGTGCTGGACAGCTGTAAGCAGCTGACGCACGAGGGATTCGACGTCACATGCCTCGGCGTTCAGAGCGACGGCCTCATCGATCTGCAGGTGCTCGCCGAGGCGTTTACCGATCGCACGATTCTTGTAAGCGTCATGGCCGCGAACAACGAGATCGGCGTCCTGCAGCCGATGAAAGAGATTGCCGCGCTGGCCCATAGTCGCGGCGTGCTCGTGCACACGGATGCGGTTCAAGCCATCGGCAAGATCCCCTTCAACGTCGTGGATGCCGGCGTCGACATGGCGTCGCTGACGGCACACAAGATTTACGGTCCCAAGGGTGCGGGCGCGCTGTACGTGCGAAAAGGCGATCCGAAGGTCGAGATCGAGCCGCTCCTCGATGGTGGCGGCCACGAGCGAGGTCTCCGTTCGGGCACCTTGAACGTCCCGGGCATCGTCGGACTGGGAAAAGCCGCGGAGATCGCCGCAGCAGAGGTCGACGGTGATCTGAGGCACGTCGGTGCGCTTCGAGATCGTCTGCTCGACGGCTTGCGGTCGCGCGTACCCGACCTTTACGTCAACGGCTCGATGACGCACCGGCTCGCGCACAACCTGAACGTGAGCTTCCCGGACATCGTGGGCGAGTCGCTGCTGCTTGGGATCAGCGACATCTGCGTGTCTGCCGGCTCCGCCTGCTCGTCCGGCAGCGAGGAGCCGCCGTACGTGCTGAAAGCGCTCGGCCTCGACGCCGACCTCGCGCGAGCGTCGCTGCGTTTTGGGCTCGGCCGGCAGACCACGGCGGAAGAGATCGACTACACGATTCGTAAGGTCGGTGACGTCGTGCATCAGTTGCGCACAACGCAGGCGACGCGCTGACGCTTTTGGCGGGCCTGAAAGTCCGCCCTACATTCGATCTTCTGCGCCCAGCCTCTCATGTAGGGCGGACCTTTAGGTCCGCCTCCTTCTCGCTGGACGTCCGCCGTGCCGAGGCGTCTAATACAGACATGAAGCGTTTCGCAGCCGTCGTGCTGGCGATCGCGGTGTTGTCGCCGACAACCGCGTTCGCGCAGGCGGCGCCACATAGGCGAGATCCGGGCCACGACCCGTCGCCGGTGTCGCTGGAGCGCATCAAGCGCGGACTGGAGGAAGCCGAGTCGAATCCGCCCGCGAACCGGCTGCGGCTGTCCTACTACGTGGCCGTGATCGGCGAGAGTCAGCCGATCGACATCTTCAAGGATTTCGACACGCAGCACGGCGCCGTGCCCTTCACAGCGCCTTCACATCAGGAACTGTTCGATCAGGTCACACCCAAGGAATTCCGAGCCCCAGCTGCCGATATCCTCGGGGCCGCAGTGTGGCTCGGCACCAAACTGGCGAAGAAGGCCGCCGACAACAGGAAGTAGCCGCTGATGTAGTACGATTCCGGGTTCGATGCGAATCACGATTGCGCACAGCCCGGACTCCGACGACGCGTTCATGTTCTATGGCCTTGCGAGCGGCAAGGTCCCGACTGGCGATCTCGAACTCGTCCATGTCCTCTCCGACATCGAGACGCTGAACCGCGCCGCGTTCGAAGGACGGTACGAGATTTCCGCCGTCTCGTTTCACGCCTACACTCATCTCACCGACAAGTACATCCTGTTGCCCCACGGCGCCAGCATGGGCGACAACTACGGCCCGATGGTTGTCGTGCGCAAAGACGGACCGGCATCGCTCGACGGCGTCCGCGTGGCGATTCCCGGCACGCTGACGACTGCCTTCCTGGTGCTTCGGCTTTACAAGCCCGACGTCGACTACGTCGTGATGCCGTTCGATGAGATTCTCGAGGCCGTTCGCGACGGAAAGGTGGATGCGGGCCTGCTGATTCACGAAGGCCAGCTCACATACGAGCAGGAGGGACTGCGAAAGCTGGTGGATTTTGGCGAGTGGTGGGCCGATCGCACCGGCGGTTTGCCATTGCCGCTCGGTGGGAATGTGATTCGCCGCGATCTCGGTCCGGCGCTGATCAGTCGCCTGTCGCGCTTGCTGCACGACAGCATTGCTTACGGCTTGGATCACCGCGCGGAAGCAGTAACGCACGCGATGAAGTTCGGGCGCGGCCTCGATCGCTCGAGCACCGATACCTTCGTCGGAATGTATGTCAACGACCTGACCCTCGACTACGGCGAGCGCGGCCGGACGGCGGTCATGCGTCTCCTGGGCGAAGCCTCGGAACGCGGCCTCATCCCGCCGGTCGACGTCGTGTTTGCCGACTGACCCCCGCATGTAGGGCGGAGCTTCAGCTCCGCCAAACGGACAGGCTCGCATGTAGGGCGGAGCTTTAGCTCCGCCAAGCCCGCTAGCTGGACGCTGAAGGAACGAGGCGGACCTAAAGGTCCGCCCTACAGATGATCTCGCGCAGTTGTCGCACGCCTTCCGTCAACGCCGCCGGACCTGGCTGCAAAATGTACGCGGACTTGATCTCGTGAATCTGACCGTCGCGTACGGCGGCGACCTCCTGCCATCCTGAGCGTCCAGCGATCCGTTCGCGTCGCACCGGCTTGCCGCACCACGACGCGACGATGATTTCGGGATTGCGTCGAACGACTTCGGCCGATTCGACAATGCGGTCCCTGGCCAGTTTCTTGTGCCGCAGCTCGGGGAAGATCGAGTCGCCGCCTGCGACGTCAATCAGCTCCTCTACCCATTGAATCCCCGAGATCAGCGGATCGTCCCACTCCTCGAAGTAGACTCGGGGCCGGCGCGACTGCATGGCCGCACTCGCGCGAATCTCCTCGAGACTGCGCTGAAGATCGGCAACGAGCCGCGCGGCCTGGTCGCTTTTCCCAACAAGGCCGCCGACCATCAGCATCATCTGGAAGATCTCGGCAACCGAGCGCTGATTGAACGTAACGACCGAATGGCCTCGCCTGACCAGCTCGGCGACGATGTCGGCCTGCAGATCGGAAAACGCCAAGATCAAGTCGGGCGAGAGCGCCTCGATTTTCTCGAAGCGCGCGCTGATGAACGCAGACACCCGCGGCTTCTGCCGCGCCTCAGGGGGGCGCACCGTGTAACCGGACACGCCGACGATCCGGTCCCCCTCACCGAGAAGATAAAGCGTCTCGGTGGTCTCTTCGGTCAAGCAGACGATGCGCTGCGGATACATTTTGAGCGCGTTGCTCAGAATGCTTCGGGATGGAGTGCCTTCGCGAGCCGTAGTGTGGCCTGGCCGATCCGCGGTCCCGCCGTCACCATGTCGCTACCGGTCAGCAGAACGATGCGATTGTTCCGAACCGCTGGCACCGAGGCGAGCGTCTGCCACACAGCTGGATCTGGTGCGGATTCGTCATCCGCTCGCAGCTCGACGACCACCTCCGGCGCGCGGGTGAGAATCAATTCCGTCGACGCCTGCACCGATTCTCGTTTCACGTCGCTGAATACGTCGTCGCCGCCCGCGATCGCGAGCACGTCGTGCAGAAACCCGTAGCCACCGCTGGCGTACACGTTCCTCAACGCACCGGGTTCCCGGCCGAACACGATCATCGTTTTCGGTCGTGGGCGCCCGGCGACGCGTTTCGCGACGTCGGCGAGCGTCGCTTCGATTCCTTTCACCACGCGCTCACCTTGCTCCGTGTCGCCGGTACGAGCGGACAGCTCACGGATCGTCCTGAAGATGTCTGGGAGGCCACCGTGAACGTAGGAGAAGTGCGCAATGCCCGCCCGTCCCATCTGCTGCGCGAGATCGTGCTGACTCCCGTAGACGACGATCAGGTCGGGCTTCAGTGAGAGGATACGCTCGACATCAGGATCGATGAGCGCGCCGACACGCGGCAGGGACGTCACCTCGGGTGGTTCCTTGTCGTAGCTGCTGACGGCGACCACCCGCGGTCCGGCGCCGATGGCGAACAGCATTTCCGTCGCCCCGGGAACGAGGGAAATGATCCGGGAAGGCTTCGTCTGCGCCTGGAGGCTGAGGCCAAGCGTCAGCCCGATTACGAGCGCTGCCAGTATCGTCCGTGTACCGATACGCCTATTGAGCATGTTTCACCAGCAACCAGAGAAAAAACGGCCCCCCGATCACCGCTGTAACGATGCCGACGGGCAACTCGAGCGGTGCGATCACTGTACGGCCGACGAGGTCACACGCCACCAGAAAGGCCGCACCGAAGCCGAGCGAGGCGGGCAGGGCAAGACGATGATCCGGCCCCACGATCAATCGCACCAGGTGCGGGACGATGATGCCGACGAACCCGATGGGACCGCCAATCGAGACGGCAGCGCCGGTCGCGAGCGATGCGCTGAGAAACGAGATTCGTTGCGTTCGGACGACGTCCACGCCTCGCATGGCCGCGGCGTCGATGCTCACGCTCAGCAGGTTGAGGCGAGGCGCCAGCACGAGGAACGCCGTAATCGCGACGACCAGCATCGGTAAGGCGACGACGATCGGCGTGTAGCTGGCAACGTCCAGGTCACCGAGGAGCCAGCGTAACGTCTGCATCACCGACGCCATGTCGGCGAAGTACTGCAGCATCAGAATCAACGCCGAGAAGAACGAGTTCAACGTGACGCCGGCCAGGAGCAGCACGCTCGTCGAAAATCCGCGGTGCCGCGCCGCGGCGAGGGCGTAAACGATCGAAACCGCCGCCAGGGCACCGGCGAAACTCGCCGCCGGCACTGCCGCCCACGTCGTCGCTGCGAACGCGCCGCCGATGGTCAGCACCAGCATGGCGCCGAGCGCCGCGCCAGACGAGATGCCGAGCGTGAACGGTGTCGCCAGCGGGTTTCTCAGCAGCGCCTGGAACACCACGCCGGACGCAGCAAGCGCGCCGCCGACCAGCGCAGCGGCCAGCACTCGAGGCAGCCGCGCGACGAAGAAAATCTGGGCGTCCACGTTGGACGCCCATGGTCGAGTGAGGTCAAAGGCGTGCGCGAGGGAGATCGATGTGCTGCCGGCGAGGGGTGCGAGCACCATCGCGCCGAGCGCCAGCGCCACCGAGCCCAGGCACACCGTCACCAGCCGGGCCCGAATGCCCTGGATCGTCGGGTGCGCGGCGCGATCCGGCGCAGAGACGACGCTCTCGCCGTTGGTCGGTGGCATCAGGAGAGATGTCGTAGCGGCACGACGGTCAGATGTCCAGCTTCCGGATGGAATCGTACGTCCGCGCGGATGCCGTACAGCCGCTCGATGTTGGCGCCGGTCAGGACGTCGCCGGTCGGCCCTGCGCCGATCACGGTGCCCTCGCTCAACATGACGAGATCGTGGCAGATGGAGGCCGCGAGATTCAGATCGTGTGTCGAGAGCACGAGGCCGAGCGCTCGGGTGCGGTTCAGCTCGACGAGAAGCGCCGCGATTTCGAGCTGATGACCCGGATCGAGCGACGCGGTCGGTTCATCGAGCAACAGCACGTCCGCCTGCTGGGCAAGAGCGCCGGCGATGACGACGCGCTGTTTCTCGCCGCCTGACAGCGTCGAGAACAGGCGGGACTCGAATGCCAACATGCCGGTCGCGCGCAGTGCGTCGCGCGCAATGGCGAGATCCGGGGGCCCCTCGATCGCAAGTGCGCCGAGGTGCGGGTAGCGCCCCATCAGGACGAGATCGAGCACGGTGTAGTCGAAGGCCGGATGCGTCTCTTGCGGCACCATGGCGATGCGGCGAGCGACCGCCTGCCTCGGCCAGGCGCCAATCGGCCGGCCGTCGAGCGTGACCGTCCCAGCGTCTGGTGTCAGCAGGCGTCCCAGCAGCTTGAGCAAAGTGCTCTTGCCCGAACCGTTCGGACCGAGCACGCCGATGAATGTGCCCTGCCCGACGTCGATCGACACGTTCCGGACGGCGGCTCGCGATCTGTCGCCGCCGCGCCGCGTCGGATACGCGAATGAAACGTTACGGGCGGATAGCAATGCGGACTCCGACGACGCCAAGGCGACCCGGTGCGGGATAGCCCAGGAACTCTTCGTACGAGCGATCGAGAAGGTTCGTCCCGCGCGCGAACACCTCGATGCCGCGCGGGAATCGCCATGAGGCGCCGGCGTCGAGGACAGTGAAACCGGCCGACTCGAACAGGCCCCCGGACGCGCCAAACGACGGCTCGACGTCGAGCACCTCGCCGCGGGCGCGGAATTCCGCGAATGCGGTCAGCGCGTCCCGCGTCCAGAAGACATCGAGCGCGCCCTGATGCCGTGGACGGCGCAGGAGAGGGTCGCCCACCGCGAACGGAGGCGGCGCCGATCCGGCGCGATCGACCGCAAGAATCTCCGTGTCGAGGAACGTGTAGGTGCCGCGCGCGCTCAACCCCTGCGGTCCGCGCCATGCGAGTGCGAGCTCGAGGCCTCGCGCCCTGGCGTTCGAGATGTTGTCGGTGCGAAACCGGCTGACCCCTGTCAGCGATCCGCCGACCGCGACGATCAGGTCGTCGTATCGATTGGCGAAGACGCTGGCCTCCGCCGTGAGGGCGGTCGCCACGACGTGCGTGACGCTGACGTCGAGGCTCCGGCTACGCTCGGGCTCGAGCGAAGGATTGTCGGTGAAGGCGATCTCGAAGGCATCGGGCGGCCTGATGCCGGTGCCCACGCTGGCGCGCAGCTTCGTGCGCGCCACGCCGCGGGAATCCTGCCACGCGAGGACCGTCGCCGACACCCGAGGGTTCACGGAGGTCACGGTGTCTTCGGCGAACGCCGGACGAGGGGCGAAGACGTTGGGGTCGCCTTCGAGTGCTTCCCGCTGAATCGAGTCCACGCGAACGCCCGCGGTCAGCGAGACGCGAGTGCCCAACTGCTGCCGCCCTTCGCCGAATCCGCCGATCGTGCGGCGCTCGATCGGCACCGGCTGGAACTGCTCGCCGGTGAAGAACGTGCCGCGCGCCCGCTCCGACAGTCCCTCGATGCCCACTGTGACGCCTGTCGATGGTGTCGCGGCGAGATCCGTCTGCGCGCGCGCCGTCGTACGGTGCGTTTCGAAAAACGAGTCACCGAAGCTGCTGTGGAACGCGTTGTCGAGATCGGACTGCGTCACTTGCAGACGCTGTTGCAGGCGGCCGTCCAGCCAGCTGCCCCACGGGAACTGCGCCTGCAACGAGCCCTGACGATCGGTATCGAAACCGCGCGAGACGCGATCGACTGCCGTATACGCACCGATCGGGTTCGAACCGTAGGGCCCGGGATTGCCGCGTTCACTATCGAGCCACCGGTAATCGCCGCGCACGAGCGTCGTCGGCCCTTTCGCCCAGCTCACGTTGAACGCCGCCGTGGACGATCGCCAATCATCGTTCGTCACGCGCTCGCCGGTTGCCGGGGCAGTGCCCGTGAACCCATCGGTTCGTACGTGTTCGGCGCCGCCGCCGAACGACCATTGCCGAATCGTCGCCGCGCCGCCGGCGGTGGCATGCGCGTACGCCTGCGAGCCGCCTTCGAGTGACGCCGATCCCGTCGGTTCGCCGCCATGCCGCGTCGTCACCGAGACGATCCCGCCAATCGCATCGCTGCCGAATACCGCACTCTGCGGCCCGCGGACGACTTCTACCTGCTCGACGTCGCCGAATGGCAGGAGCGAGAAATCGAGGCCGCCACCGAATGCGTTGACACGCATACCGTCCACGAGCACCAGCGTATAGTCGGATTCGCCGCCGCGGGGGAATACGGAGGTCAGCGCGCCGCGTCCGCCATTGCGGCCCACGGTGAAGCCGGGCACCGTGCGGATGGCATCGGCGACGTTCTCGAGTTGCCGCCGCTCGACGTCCTCGCGCGTGATCACCGTCGCGGCCGCCGGCGATTCTGACAGCGGTCGTGGCACAGCCGCCGCCGACACCACCACCGCGTCGCTCACCGGCGCGAGGTGGAGCCTGATGGTGACGGTCGATTCCGACGGCACACGAAGCAGCGTCGGTTCGGCCAGGAACCCGTCGGCGCGCACGGCCAGCCGGAATGCGCCGGGCGGCAGATCCCGCGGCACCGTAAAGCGGCCCTCGGCGTCGGTGCGCACGACTCGGGCACCAAGCGGTCCGTCGATGACGACCTCGATCCCGGCGACCGGCCGGCCGTCGGGATCGTCGACGCGTCCGCCTTGCTCTCGGGGGGCGCTGGACTTCAGCGCCGAGGAATCAGAGGCTTGCTGACGAAGAGGCGAAGCTGTCGCGAGCGACAGCACGAGAGCGATCGCGCAGGAGACCATGTCCACTCCTTCCGGCGTGCGAGGCGCCGGTCTCCGCGACGGATCGCGGAGGAAGTGACGGCCCTACGACCAGGTCTCCTGACTTGCGGATCGTTGCCAAGCGCCCGCGCCTTCCCATGCATGAAGTGCACAGTGGCGGACCAGCATGCCGTGATGCAGCGCGACGAGGTACTTGCTGCAGACCGGAGTGGTCGAGAGGGCGCCCGCTCCCCGCTTACAGTGGCGGCACCGCGTGGGATTTGCACCCAGCTTCGCTTGGTGGTGGGGCGAACGTCGATTGTGTGGCGGAGTATAGCATGGCAGGATAAGGGCGCCCGGCGGCCCCCAGCTCCGCCGAGAAGGTGTTATAGGGGGAATTTGCCACGCCGCTGGGCTTCGCGTAAGATGGCTGTTTGTGCTGCGGGCGCTGATATTCGTGCGCACGCTATGAGGAGAGCATGAGCAAGAGTTCGACGGTCACCGTTCGCGACACGCCGGTGCAGCCGGTGGCGTCCGCGACGGTCGGCGGTCTGACCATCCACGGCGAGACCTTCGTCATCGAGACCGACCAGCGCGTCGATCTCGTCGATCTGACGAACCGGATCATGGACTTCGCACGCAGGTTCAAGATTCGCGAAGGTCTGGTCAGCCTGTGGTCGATGCACACGACCTGTGCGATCTTCATCAACGAGTTCCAGACGGCGCTTCTCGCCGACATCAAGGCCTTCCTCGAGAAGATGGTCGATCGTGACGAGGAATGGCTGCACAACAACCCCGATCATTCCGACTGCGATCGCATGAACGCGGACGCGCACCTGCGTGCGCTGCTCCTGGGACACAGCCTCACGCTGCAAATCAGCGGGGGGGAAGTCGTCCTCGGGCAATGGCAGCGCATCCTCATGGCGGAGCTCGACGGGCCGCGCGCGAGAAGTTTGCGCATCCAGGTCTTCGGGATCTCCTGACGACTTGTACGTAGGCCCAAGCTTTAGCTTGGGCGATCCTTGCACGTAGGCCCAAGCTTTAGCTTGGGCGATCCGTGGTCCCGAGCTTCGGCTGGGGCATCACGCCCGAATGTCACTCTCCTCGGCACGTTTGCGGCACGCCGGCCTGATCGAGATCGCTGACAGGCTGGCATCGGGTGAGCGGCTGTCGCTCGCTGACGGTGTTCGCCTCTTCGAAGCGCCCGATCTCCTTGCCGTCGGCTGGCTCGCGAATCGCGAGCGCGAGAAGCGGCACGGGTCGCGGACCTACTACAACTACAACATCCGCATCGAAGCGACGAACGTCTGCGTCGCAACCTGCCTGTTCTGTTCCTTCTCCCGGCTGCGCCCCGGCGATCCCGGGTCGTACACGCTGTCGCTCGAGGAGGCCTGGGACAAGCTGCGCCGCCGCGCCGATCAGCCGCTGACGGAGGTCCACGTCGTCAACGGGCTGCATCCCGACCTCCCGTTCGATTACTACAAAGAGCTCCTCCGCGGGTTCAAACGCATTCGCCCGGAGATTCATCTCAAGTGCTTTACCGCCGTCGAGATTGCCTTTTTCGCCGATCTCTACGGGATGACCGATGCGCAGGTGCTGCGCGAGTTGATGGACGCCGGTCTCGATTCACTGCCCGGTGGCGGGGCCGAGGTGTTCGCGGAGCGCGTCCGTCGCAAGATTTGTCACGACAAAGCTGACGCCGACCGGTACCTCAGCATTCATCGCACGGCGCATGGTCTTGGCATGCGCTCCAACGTGACCATGCTATACGGGCACATCGAGACCTTGGAGGAGCGCGTCGATCACATGCTGAGGACGCGCGCGCTGCAGGACGAGACCGGCGGCGTGCAGGCGTTCATCCCGCTCGCGTTTCATCCCGACAATAACCAGATGCGGAAGCTGCCGGCGCCATCAGCCGCCGACTCGCTGCGAGTGCACGCCGTCTCGCGGCTGGTACTCGACAACGTGCCACACGTGAAGGCGTTCTGGATCGCGACCGGCGTCGAGGTGGCGCAGACGGCGCTGTGGTTCGGCGTCGACGACCTCGATGGGACCGTGCAGGAAGAGAAGATCTACCACATGGCCGGCAGCCGCACGCCCGAGTCGCTGACCACCGCCGATCTCCAGCGCCTGATTCGCGCCGCCGGCCGCAGCCCCGTCGAGCGCGACACGCTGTACAACGTCATCGGAAGTCACTGACCGCAGCACTGCAGCACCGAATCGTTTCCTGCTATACTCCGAAATAGTCAGTGTCCGCGGCGATAGCCGAGTTCGGGCGCTGGCCTTTTTTGTCTACGCTGCTTGAGAAAAGTTTCACAAAGTCCGCGTACCCGACGAGCAGCGACGACGGAATCGACGGATGCCGATGGCTCACACATTCCTGCCGGTGCTGACCGAAGTCGAGAAGGCCTCACTGTCCGAGCGGCAGCCGCTGCCGCGCCGCTATCGCGGTCTCGACGATGAGGAGATGGACCGCCGGATCGCGGCGGCGAAGGCAGCGCTCGGCTCCCGGCTGCTCATCCTCGGCCATCACTACCAGCGCGACGAGGTGATCAAGTTCGCCGACTTCATCGGCGACTCGTTCCGCCTCTCGCGGCAGTGCGTCTCGCGCTCGGACGCCGACTACATCGTTTTCTGCGGCGTCCACTTCATGGCCGAGAGCGCCGATGTTCTCAGCGCCACGCATCAGCAGGTGATCCTCCCCGACCTCGCCGCAGGTTGCTCCATGGCCGACATGGCCGACGCGGACGACCTCGAGATCTGCTGGCAGGAGCTCGAGGCGATGGGTATCGACTCGGTGATTCCCGTCACCTACATCAACTCGTCGGCGGCCATCAAAGCCTTCGTCGGCGAACACGGCGGCATCGTCTGCACGTCCGGCAACGCGTCGGCGGTGCTGAAGTGGGCGTGGGCCCGCGGCGAGCGGATCCTGTTCCTCCCCGATCAGCACCTTGGCCGCAACACTGCCTACAAGATGGGCGTGCCGCTCGAGCAGATGGTGGTCTGGGATCCGCAAGAGATCGGCGGCGCCATCACTCCCGAGCAGGGTCGGGCGGCGCGGTTGCTGCTGTGGAAGGGCCACTGCTCGGTCCACACGCGTTTCACCACGAAGCAGATCGCGCTCGTGCGCGAGCAGCATCCCGGCGTCCGCGTGATCGTGCATCCGGAAGTGCCGTGGGACGTCGTGCAGGCCGCCGACGATAGCGGCTCGACGGAACACATTCTCAAAGTCGTCCGCGAGAGCGCCGCAGGCAGCGTCTGGGCCGTCGGCACCGAAGTGCACCTCGTCAACAGGCTCGCGAACGAGGTCGCGCCGGACAAGACAGTGCTGTCGCTCGATCAGATGGGATGCCTCTGCTCCACGATGTTCCGCGTGTCGCCCAACCACCTGTTGTGGGTGCTCGAAGAGCTGCTCGAAGGCCGCGTCCAGAACCGCATTGTCGTTCCTGAAGAGCAGAAGCACTGGGTGCGGGTCTCGCTCGAGAGGATGCTTCAGGCGGTCTGACGAGTCGGATCAGGTCTGATCGCGTCCGACCGGGTCCGACGGGTCGCGTTGAGCTTGTCCCCTCACTTCCGCTCGGACTACGATCGTCAGGTTATCCAATCGACCTAGGAGACGCTCAGATGGCCCATCAACTGCCGCCGCTCCCGTACGACTTCGCCGCGCTCGAGCCTCACATCGACGCGCAGACGATGCAGATACATCACGGGAAGCACCACCAGGCGTACGTCAACAATCTGAATGCGGCACTCGAGAAGCACGCCGACCTGCAGAGCAAGAGCGCCGACGATCTGATCAAGAATCTGTCGGCGGTTCCGGAAGACATTCGCACCGCGGTCAGGAACAACGGCGGCGGCCACGTGAATCACACCGCGTTCTGGAAGCAGATGGCGCCGAATGCGGGCGGCCAGCCGACCGGCGCGCTGGCGGACGCGATCAAGTCAGCGTTCGGCGGATTCGACGCGTTCAAGGAGCAGTTCTCGAAGGCGGGTGTCGGCCGCTTCGGCAGCGGGTGGGCCTGGCTGATCGACAACGGCGGCAAGCTGTCGATCGAGAGCACGCCCAACCAGGACAACCCGATCATGGACGGCAAGAAGCCGATTCTCGGGCTCGACGTCTGGGAGCACGCTTACTACCTGAAGTACCAGAACCGCCGCCCCGACTACATCACGGCATGGTGGAACGTCGTCAACTGGGCGGAAGTCGCGCGCCTTTACGGCAAATAGATCCCATGTAGGGCGGACCTTCAGGTCCGCCTCTGGAGATTTCACGTGTAGGGCGGACCTTCAGGTCCGCCTCCGGAGATTCCAGATGTGGGCGGACCTTCAGGTCCGCCTCTGGCGGGGCTGAAGCCCCGCCCTACATGGGGGAGGCCCGCCCTACAGGTCAGCGGATCCGAGGCCGACGAGTGCCGCGTCGATTTCCGCGGGCGACGGAAACTCTTCCTGCGATTCTCCGACGAATATCGCCCGGATCTTCCCGGTTCGCTCGATGACGAACAGGGCGGGCCGGGCGATGTTCCAGGCGTCGAGCCCGAGCCGGTGCCAGACGCCGTACTGCTTCGTCACCTCGCGCGACTGGTCGATCAACACATAGAAGGGCAGTCCGTTGTCTTCCACGTAGCGGCGGACCACCGCCGACTGCTGTGCGACGACGGCGACCACCGAGACGCCCCGGCGCGTGTATTCGGGAGACCGTTCTGCCAGTTCACCGAACCGGCGGCGACAGTTTGGTCACCAGGTGCCGCGGTGAAAGGCGAGGAGCACCGGTCCGCGCGCCAAGTACGAGGCCAGCGATTGCCTGTCGCCGCGAGTCGTCGGCAGCGTGAAGTCGGGCGCCTGCATGCCCACGGTCAGCGTTTCCGAGCGACTCCGCATGGATCATCGTACGTAGGCCCAAGCTTTAGCTTGGGCGGACGTCAGAACAGTACCACTTGCACGATCGATCCCGCCTCCACGCGCTCGACGTCAGATGGAATCTCAAAGAACCCGTCCGCGCGCGCGAGGCTGGTGATTTCGCCGGAGGTTTTGAATACCGGCACCGCGCTGTCGCCGTCGAGCCGCACGGGATACACCTGGTGCCTTCCCTTTGGCGACACGACCTCGTCTCTGAGCCGCGCGGTGGCCTCGCGCTGAACGGGAGGAGGCAGGTGCGCCATGCGACACAGCATCGGCGCCACGAACAAATACATGTTCGTCAGGCACGAGACCGGATTTCCCGGCAGGCCGAACACCGGCACACCGTCCACGTCCGCGAAGATCGTCGGCTTTCCCGGCTTCAGCTGCAACCCTTCGAAGTGGATGCGGCCCCGCGCAGCGAGGATGTCGAGGGCGAAGTCCCGCTCGCCGACCGAACTCCCCCCGGAAAACAACACCAGGTCTTCTTTCAGGCAGGATCGAACGCGCGGGCCAGCGCCTCGCGATCGTCGCCGGTGCGCGGCGCCACCACGGGCTCGCCGCCGTGCGCGGTGACCGCCGCCTCGAGCGCGGTCGTATTGGCGTCGAAGATCTGCCCGTCGCGCAGCCGACCTCCCGGCGCGACGATCTCGTCCCCGGTCGAAAGGATCGCGACGCGCGGCCTTCGGAAGACCTCGAGTTCCGTGATGCCGAGCGCGGACGCGACGGCAAGCCGCGCCGGTGTCAGCACCGTGCCCTGGGCAAGAGCGATCTCGCCAGCAACGAGATCGCTCCCCGCTCGCCCGATGTTCTGGCGAGGCGCTACCGCCTCGAAGACGCGGACGCGATCGCCGTCGCGCTCCGTGTGCTCGATCATCACCACCGCGTCGGCCCCGTCTGGAACTGGCGCTCCTGTTGCGATGCCGGCGCACGTTCCGGCCACGACCGCGGCGATCGGCGTCGAGCCCGAGAAGATCGTCTCGATTCGTCGCAGTTCGATTCCGCGATCCGGCGAAGCGCCGCTGGTGTCAGCCGCTCGTACCGCGAAGCCGTCCATCGCCGCCCGGGCGAACGGCGGCACGTCGCGATCGGCGATGAGCGCATTCGACACGACGCGCCCTGACGCGCCTGGCACTGCGACACGTTCAGTCCGGCTGACCGGCTCACCGTGCACTGCGAGGATCGCTCGAGCCTCGACGATCGGAATGGTCTTCCGATCCGGCCGATACCCCATCAGCGTCGTGCCTCGCGCACGAGGTGGCCCAATTCCGGCAACACGAGTTTCTCCATCGCGAGCCTCACGGCGTGCTCAGATCCTGGCAGCGCGAGGATAACGGTGCGCCCGGACAGACCCGCCGTGGCACGCGAGAGCATCGCCGCCGCGCCAATTTCGTGATAGCTCAGCATGCGGAACAGTTCGCCGAACCCGGCAAGTCGCTTCTGCAGCAGGCCGTCGATCGCTTCGAAAGTGCTGTCACGTGCGGTAATGCCCGTGCCGCCTGTTGTGATCACGACATCGACCGACGAATCGTTCACCAGCGCCGTTACCGCCTGTCGCACGTCGCCGGGTTCGTCCTTGAGCAGTGTGCGTCCGGAGACCCGATGACCGCGTTCCTCGAGCAGCGCCGAGATGAGCCGGCCGCTGCTGTCCGTCTCCAGCGTACGTGTGTCGCTGACGGTCACGATGTGAACGGCCACTGATGCGGGGGCTTCGCGCCGATGCTCGGAGGAGGACACAACAACCCGGATGTTAACATTCGCGCAATGCGCTCGCTCGCCTGTACCGCCGCGCTCCTCCTGAGCACGGCCCTTCTGGCATCCACCGATCCACCGCTCGACAAGGCCGCCCGTCGCTGGGTGGAGAAGACGATGGCGACGCTGACGGTAGAGGAGAAGATCGGGCAGCTGCTGATGCCGTCGTTCGAGTCGTCGTTCATGCCGACCGACTCCGACGCCTTCGATCGACTGCAGTCGCTGGTGACGAAGACGCACGTCGGCGGCTTCCTCGTGTTCGGCGCAAGCGAGCCCGTGCCGCCGGTCCTCCTCAATTCCACCTACGGCGGCACGATACTCGGGCAGGCGCATGCGGCGGCGGCAACGCTCAATCGGTTGCAGGCGCTGGCGAGGGTCCCGCTCCTCGCGTCAGCGGACTTCGAGTTCGGGGTCGGCATGCGCATCGCCGGCGGGACGCAGTTTCCAAGAGCGATGGCATTCGGAGCCGCAGGCGACCCGGCGCTCGCCGAGCAGGCCGGCCGGATCGTTGCCGAAGAGTCCCGCGCGATCGGCGTGCACGTGGACTTCGCGCCGGTCGCCGACGTGAACAACAACCCGCGCAACCCGGTCATCAACACGCGTTCGTTCGGCGAGGATCCGGAGCGGGTCGGAGCGATGGCGTCAGCCTTCGTGCGAGGCGTCCACGCCGGCGGCGCACTCGCCACACTGAAGCATTTCCCCGGCCACGGCGATACCGCCGTGGACACACATCTGGGGCTCGCCTCGATCCCGCATACGCGCGCGCGCCTCGACGCCGTCGAGCTGCCACCGTTCAGAACCGCGATCGCCGCAGGGGCGGATGCGATCATGATCGCGCACGTGGCGCTGCCCACGCTCGATCCCTCGGGCAGTCCCGCCACGATGAGCGCACCGCTCGTATCCGGTCTTCTCCGCCGCGACGTTGGCTTTGATGGGCTCGTCTTCACCGACTCGATGTCGATGGCCGCGATCGCGCGCATGGCGTCGCCGGGAGACGCCGCGGTTCGCGCCGTCGAGGCCGGCGCCGACGTCGTCGTTCACTCGCCCGACGACATGGCGGCCGCGGCGGCACTGAGGGAAGCCGTTGGCAGCGGCCGGATTTCGATGGCCAGGATCGACGCTTCTGTTGAGCGGCTGCTGACGGCGAAGGCACGGCTGGGCCTGCATCTCTCGCGCGAAGTGAAACTGGACGACGTGGCGGCGCACGTCGGCGGACGGCAACACACCGCCGTGGCACGTGCCGTCAGTGAGCGAGGCCTCACGCTGGTTCGCAACACGACGCGGCACATTCCGCTCGGAGCGTCGCGCTCGGCACGAATACTCGTGCTGTCAGTGCTCGACTACCCAGGTAACTGGCGGATCGCCGCACCGGGCCGGACGTTCGTTCCGCAACTCCGCGATCGCTGGACCGACGTCACGGCCATCGAGCTATCCGATCGCAGCACGCCAGCGGAACTCGATCTCGTTCGTGCCTCCGCGCCGGCCTACGGCGCGATCGTCGTCGCGATTTACGTCCGCGCCGCGTCCGGCAGCGGCCGTCTCGATCTCGCGGCGCCGGTGGCGAAGTTGGTCAACGACGTGGCGCGGCTCTCGACTGCGGACCGTCCGGTGGTGGGCGTCTTCTTCGGGAACCCGTATGCGGCCGGGAGCGTCGCCGATTTGCCGTCGATGTTGCTGACCTACGACTTTGGCGACCTCGCAGAGATGTCTGCCGTGAAAGCATTGGCCGGAGAGATTCCTGTGGGAGGCAGGCTGCCGATCGCCATTCCCGGGATCGCGGCCGTCGGAGAAGGCCTGGTGATTGCGAGGTGACCGTCTGCGCGTGAAGTCGCTGTCCTTTTCACAATCTGTTTCGCCCTGGTTGCGAGCACCGCGCGTGGCGGTCCGCTCGAATCGAACCGGTCGCTTCGGATCGGTGTCCTGGCATCGCTGACCGGTTCCTGGTCGACGCTCGGCCAGAACACGGTGGCCGGACTGCAGCTCGCGATCGAACGTCTCGATGCCGACGCATCGCGAAAAGGCGATGCGCGCGTCCGGCTCTTCGTCCGCGATACGAAGCTCGGGCGGTGCGGCCGGATACGGGCGGCTACCGTTGGGTCCGCGTCGGCCGGTTCGTCGGTGGCGTGTTGTTCTGAGCGACTCTACAGGGTCCGCGGTACACGCCGGTTTCTTGCCGGAAGCGGGCGGGTTGTATAAGATCGTGGTTTCGCGAACCGCCCGCCGCTCCGCCAGGAGCGCGGCGGTAACGCAAGCCCTCACGCGCCCTTAGCTCAGTTGGATAGAGCGTCTGGCTACGAACCAGGAGGTCGCAGGTTCGAGTCCTGCAGGGCGCGCCAATCTATCAGTAATTTACAGTCGCCACTTTCGAACGTCATACGCACGCTGTAGTAAGAAATGTAGTGAGGTGCCCCGCGTCTGCGTGTGGCTCGCGTGAAAACGAACTCGCTGCCTTTCTGCCAATAGCGGAGCGACAAGCGGCGTACAACCAGCCGTCTACGCCTGCGACAGTTCCACTATGGGCAATTTGGCAGGATTTGGCGGCGCTTGCCCCCACTTGCCATCGACCCAGACGTCTTGCCGGTGATCGAGGTCGGCGTCATCCCGAGGAGTTCGGTCTCGCGGGCCCCGGTACCAAGGGTGACCGTCAGCAAGCGCTGATAGTCAGGCCGCAGCGTCGCTCTGAGCTTGGCCTCCTCTTCATAGGTCAGCACGCGGGTCCGGGCCTGGTGCCGGGCGCCTTGACCCCCTTCCAGGGATTGCTCCCGCAGCAACCCGTCCTCGACCGCCTTCTGGAAGAACCCTTTTAGGAATCCGTGCTCGCGTCGGACGGTGTCACCGGCCAGGACCCGTCGGGTGCGGGGGCTGACGTGCTTGCTGCGTTCGCCGACCCAGCGTTCGCAGTCAGATTTCTTAAAAGTGTCCAGGCGTGCGGTTCCGAACCGGGCGAGGAACGGGGCGACGAGTTGCGGGTCACGATGCGGAGCCCGCTTCTTGGGGGAGTAGGCGGTCATGGTAGGTGGCCCACCACTCACTGACGGTAGGACACACGCGTCCCCAGCCGAGGTCACCGCTGCGGATCGATTGTCAGGCCTGTAGCGGGACTCAAGTTGACGGTACCTACTTGGCCTGTTTGTCACTGGTGCAATGCGAGGGTATTTCGCCGCCCAGCAACGTGCCGACCCGCCGCAGGCGTTTCAAATCGTCGCACACAGACTGCTTCACCTCTTCCGGCGTCATTGGGCGCAGTGTCCCCGGTGGTGGCGTCGCTTTAGCGGGGACCTGCGCGCCTTCGACCGCAATGCCGGCTAAGTTGAAATCCTGCGGTTCGATGAGACCCGTAGACTGGTACTGTTCGCCTCTGTCGACAAGTGCCTTCGCGTCAATCTCCTCGGGTTGCAGCACAATTGCGTTGTACGGCATCGCAATTTTCGGCTGTTCACCATCGGGTTTAACAACGGAGAAGTTGAGCTTATCTCTGAGTCGGTAATAAAGCGGGTCCCTCGCGAACCGCAGGTCGATATCCCGCCATTGCCGTCCTTGCGCCACGTTAACGACGTAGTCGCCGACAGGAATAGCCGTCATCTTTGCGCTATCGCCTGCGCCAACAAATAGCGCGCGCACAGGTTTGGTTTCACGACTCAGCGATATACCTGCGTCAAGCTGAGTCGCGTTCTTGACGTGCAGTGTGCCAGACTCGCCGTACATGGGGTGCAGGAGGCCCATTGTGAGACTGACGGGCGGGCCGGCGATGTCTAAGACTTCCACCGGAGGCTCGCCACGAACAAGGGCGAAGGTGAACAGACCGACAGCGACGGCAACGCCGATCCCCAGAGAAACCAGAAAGGGATTCCGTGACTTCGCTCGAGGCGTCGAAGATGCGGCTCGCGCGCGTGTCCGGTCGTCTCGAATGGTCCCGGCGTGTTCCGCAGTTGCGCGTCGTGAAGGTCGCGAACCGCGATTGCTTGGTTCCGGCGTTGAGAGGATCTCAGCGTGACGAAACTGCTCCAGTACCCTTGTACGCGACATTGATTTCTTTGAGGCGGCTTATCGCCTCCGCCTGTTGAGGGGAGCCGCTTGCAAATCGGTCCGGATGCCACAAGCGAACGAGCGCGCGGTACGCCTGCTTGATTTCCGCAGCAGAAGCAGTCGGAGGCAACCCGAGGACCGCATAGTAGTGGTCGATGCCTGCCATCCTGCCCCTCGGTCATTGTCGGCCCAAACAGTGGCGGTAGCCGCCGCCCGGAATGAAGCTGGGGCAGTATAGCCGAGACCCCCGAGCGCAATCGCGAGCCGTTGAACACGAAGGTTACGCAGCCTGTCGCCAACCCTGTAAACCGCTCGCGTGCCGCCGCGGGATCGACGCCCGCCAGACCGCACCACAAATCGAAATCCGATCATCGGTCTGCAGCCGAAGCCAAATCGCTGATGCCTGGTGAACCTCGATGGGCTGCGGCCGTGGTGGCAGCATCGTGCGATCCCACCAGCCAGACTTCGGAGTCACCTACCAGCTCCGTGGAATCTATCGCGTCCTTGCTCGCCCGATCCGCCCTCTTAGTTGGCGACGGTGATTGATTCGCACAACGGCACGACGCGCCCGCCGTTAATGCCGGTAAGCAAGCATTTCGGCACTCAATAGGAACCTGGCGTAGGGATGACTGCGACGTCTTGAGTGCCTACGCGTGGTGTCAGGTTGCCAGAATGGCGGCGCTTAGTGAACCGCGTCGCGCTCGAGTTCTCGGTACCAGTTCAGGACCACGTTGATTGGTTGAGTCACCGGAGACTGCTCGACTGAAGCGATCACGACGAATCGCTGACCATCTGCTGTTACATCGTACCAATCCTTGCACTTCTTCTCAAAAAGCACCCGCGGGACTCCTGGAGAGAGCGCTTGGGCATCTGAAAAGGCCACAGCCATCATCTTATCTTCGTCACGATAGAAGAGTTCATGTCCGCTCCTTGCCCAGACTGGCGCTTTCCCACCTGCGTTCGATATCTGGATCTTTCTGTGGCCGTCTGGGAATGGTCTGACATAGACCTCAAAGCGACCAGTCTCGTCGGACATGTACGCCAGCCAGTTGCCGTCAGGAGACACCTTCCCGTCGCTCTCGTTGAACGCGGTGCGCAACAATGGCCTGGGTTGACGACTGCTCGACCGGGAGCAGCCAAAGGTCGGCACCGGTTCTCACGTCATAGTCTGTATAAACCAGTTGCCGCCCATCGGGTGACCATGACGTGGGTTCTTGATCGTGCTGGCTGTCCAGCAACATCTCCTCGTCGGTCCGTGCGTCTGCCGAAACCAGGCAGATTCCCTGATGGCTCGCCCCGAGGCACGCGTACGTGACACGTTGTCCATCAGGCGTCCAGAGAGGCCAGCCGGCGGACCACTTGAAGGTCAGCCGCGTCAGAGTGTTGCGTGAGAAGTCGTAAATGCCTACTCGATCGGTGGCGCCCTGCGTCAGCAATGCCAGCCGACGAGAATCAGGTGACAGCCGTGGCCACTCAAAATCACCAGTGGCACTCATCAACGGTTGCGAGTTGCCGTGCCGATCGACCCACAACACAGTTTGCTCGTACCGATGCGGGTAACGCGGAGCATAGATGAGTGATCCGTTGCTGGAAAGACCGAACGCCGCCGCGCCGCCATTGTTCTGATCAACGCCGTCAGATACCCTGAACGGACGGGCCGGTCACGACCAAACGGAGCGGATCGAATGGCACCGCAAACAAGGCGCCCGCTCGCGCAAAGACCAGATGGCCATCTGAAATGTAGTGAGCGTTCGTGCCGCGTTCAACGACGACGTGCCGTCGACCGGTCTCGAGAGAAACGGCTTCAATGATGGCGTCGTCATACGAGTCCATCGTCATTGTACCGACCGTGAAGAGAACGGCCTTCCCGTCGGGGAGTATTTCCGGCAGGCGGTGCGTCCTCTCGAGGCGTGTCGTGTCGAGTGTGGTGAGGCGAGTCGGCGTGCCTGCCAAGGCCGAAACACGCCATAAACCGCCGAACGCGTTAGGGGCAAACACGATGGTGTTATCGGGTCCCCATGATGCGCCCTTGCCATTGAGCCCTCGGCAAATCTCGACCGGCGGACCACCCGCCACTGATGACTTCAACAGCTTGCCTCCCGCGAAGAAGCCAATCCATTTGCCGTCAGGCGAGAAAAACGGCGCACCTTGCACGCCTTGTGTTCCGGGGATGAGGATGACGGCCGGCTGATCCATCGCTCGCAGAAAGAGCTGACGTTCGCCGCGCCGCCATGCTGCATAAACGAGGCGCGAGCCGTCCGGTGCCAACGCGACTGATGATTGATGGCCGCGTCGAACCAAGGCGTCGCCAGGCGGCAATTCAATCTCGAAGCGGGTGACGTCGGACGAGGGTGCGACGCTCGATCGCAGAGCATTCCATGCGATTCCCACCGCGCTGAGGCACGCAGCCAGCGCGCCCAACATGCCGATTAAATTACTCGACTTTCTTCGCCAGAACCGATCGGCCTTTGAGCCTCGGGTCAGGGCTTGCCGCCCGGTCGATGACGGCAGTACTCCGGGCGCGACGGTGGGATTCGGCGTCGAGTCGTCCGGCGATCCCGCGACGTGGGGGCCGTCCGCGCGCAAAGGCTTTACGCGAGCGATAAATCGATAACCCCTCCGCGGGATTGTCTCGATAAACCTCGGACTATCGGCCGAGTCTCCGAGGACGTCTCGCAACTTCTTGACGGCGGCGTTCAGCCCGTGCTCGAAGTCTACAAACGTATCGGCTGGCCACAACCGTCGGCGTAGCTCATCCCGCCCGACGAGGTCACCAGGTCGTTCGAGGAGCGCCCTCAATAATGCGAATGGCTGCTCTGCCACGACCTGGCGAGCGCCATCTTTCCACAGCTCCCCCGAGTTCTCATCTAACTCGAACTCATCAAAGCGAACACGAGGCACGATGCTTGAGCTCTGGCAGAAGGAACGCGTAGCAAAGGCTGATTTTAGCACTGGCTAATTGCGGAGATTCTTTCCAACTCAGGAGTTCCAAGCAGGGCGACACGCCCAGCCATTGGGCGTCGGTACCAAGCGAGCATCCGGTGATCACCCGGAATTCACCCCTTGTGCATTGAGGTACGAACCGAGCGCCTCCACCGTGGCGGCCATGAACAGTCCTCAGGCAATTCATCCCAACCCGAAAGTCGTCTTTCCTGTCGAGCTTGGCGTGTACGAGCGTGCCCTCGGCGTGGCATCCGTCGGTGAAAGGAACCCAATCATGAAGTCATCAACGGGTCTTGGCGTCAGCGTGCTAGCGGCCGCACTCTCCTTCAGCGCTGTCGGGTCGGCACGGGCCGACATGGTCACGCATTGGAACGAGGTCGCCACGACGGCCGCCGCGGTCCCATTCGTGGGTGGTGCTCCCCAGACGCGCCTCGACGCGATGACGCACGCGGCGATCCATGACGCGCTGAACGCGATCGATCGACGCTATCGACCGTATGCGCTTGACGTCCACGCGGATCCGAATGCCTCTCCCGAGGCGGCGGTGGCGGCGGCCGCGCACGACGTCCTTGTTCACGAGCTCCCGACGATACGGCAACCGCTTGTCGAAGCAGCCTACACGGACTCGCTCGCGGGTATCCCGGACGGGGCGGCCAAGGATGCGGGGATCGCAATCGGCCAAGCGGCAGCCGCGGCGATCGTCGCCTTGCGGACGTCTGATGGTTCAGCAGCCCCGATGCCGTACACCCCGGGAAGCGGACCAGGCGTGTGGATCCCGACGCCGCCCGACTTTCTCCCCGCGGGCGTTCCGGGGTGGGGGAAGGTCACGCCGTTCGCGCTGCGCAGCGGAGCGCAGTTTCGGCTCGAGCCGCCCGAATACTTCGATCTGACCAGCCAGGCCGTACACCGCTGACTATGAGGAAGTGAAGAGTATCGGGGAGGTGAACAGTCTGTTACGGACTGAGGAGCAGAACCAGATCGCCAAGTTCTGGTACCAGCTTTCTGTGCAGGGATGGAATCGCATCACCAGGATTGTCTCGGCCCAGCATGATCTCGATCTCTGGGAAAATGCGCGACTCTTTGCGCTGGTGAACTTCGCGCTGGCCGATGGCAACATCGCCCACTATGACAGCAAGTACTTCTATAACTTCTGGCGGCCGGTCACCGCGATTCGCGCCGGCGATACTGACGGGAACGACGAGACCGTGGCCGATCCTGACTGGACCCCGCTATCTGGTGACGCCGAACATTCCGGATACCCCTCAGGACACAGCATTGCTGGCGCGGCGGTGGCAACCGTGCTGATGCGTTTCTTCAAGCACGACGAGCTCCCATTCACCGCCCCGAGTGGCGCCCCGTATCCGGGCATCGAGCGAACGTTCCAGACCTTTTGGGATGCTGCGGTAGAAAACGCCAACTCCCGCGTTTACGCCGGGATTCACTTTCGCACGGCGACCACGGACGGACTTCGACTCGGCGAGCGGGTGGGTCGTTACGTCTTCACCCACGCGCTGAAGCCCAATAAGTAGGGGTACGCCGCTGCGAGGCGGGCGATGCGTCTATGCCGGAGAAAGAAGTAGGCCATCAGGAACGAGGAACGTCATGACACAACAACGAACTCAGAACCGCAGGCAACCTCGTTAGCGACGAAGGGAGAGATTATGAATCCTCTGTCTCGACTAAGCGCGCTGACACCGACGGCATGCCTCAGTGGCGCTACCCTCGCGAACGCGGCTCCACCGTGCACCGGCCGGTGAACGGGCTGGAGTGCTCTCGCCGTCGATCCGCCTCTGACTGCCTCTGGCACAGGCCCTACCGGCACCGGACGTCTTCCCCCACGGACGATCCTCGATCTTGCAGAAGTTCATGCCGCTGTTTACGACGCGGTTCGATCCATCCAACGGCGCTTAAAGGAGGCTGTCATGACTTGCCGAGCCAGCAACGGCGCAGTAGGCCGAGCGATCCTGAAAATGTGCCTAGTCGCCGTGTTCGCCGGGTTGGTCTCGCGTCCGGCCCTCGCGGCGGAAGACATGGTGCTGAAGTGGAGCGAGATCGCGGCGCGGACCGCCGCCGTGTCCACGAACCCGTTCAACGGCGCACGGGTCGTCGCGATCACGCAGCTCGCCGTATTCGAAGCGGTGAACGCAATCACCGGCGATTACGAGCCGTATCTCAATCCAGGGACGACGGCCCCTGGGGGCGCGTCGGTTGACGCTGCGGCGATCGTGGCGGCCCACCAAGCGCTGACGACCTATTTCCCCGGCGCGATGCTGGCCCTCGACGCCGCGCGCGACGCCGATCTCGCGGCAATCCCGGATAGCCAGGCGAAGGCCGACGGGATGGCCGTGGGCCTCGCGGCGGCCAACGCCATGATTGCGCTCCGAATGAACGATGGCTCGGCTACCCCGCCGCTGACATGGTCTCCACCGCCAGGATCGGCGGGCGACTACCAGCTGACCACGGGCTGCCTCGCGGGGTTGTTTTATAACTGGCCGCAGGTTACGCCGTTCGGCATCCGCAGCCCGGAGGATTTCCTGCTGCCTGCGCCGCCCTCGCTGATCAGCCAGGAATACGCGAAGGACTATTACGAAGCGCACACCATGGGTGCGAGCGACAGCGCCGACCGGCCTCCGGATCGGACCGACGTAGCGCGACTCTACGCGGTGACGTCCCCCAATCTCGTGGCGAGCTTGGCCACTCAACAGATCTCCGCGGCGAACGGCTTCTCGCCGTCGGAGAACGCGTGGTCGCTCGCGTTGATCAACATGGCGATCAACGACGCCCTGATCGCGTCGTTCTACAACAAGTATCACTATAACTTGTGGCGACCCGAAACGGGGATTCGTAATGGCGAGTCGGATGGCAACCGCAAAACGGACGGCGATGCCGACTTCACGACGCTGATTCCGACGCCGTGTTTCCCCAGCTACCCGTCGAATCACGGCAGCGGCACCGGGGCTGCTGTCGAGATGATGAGGCGTTTGTTCGGGGCCGCCGGTCACGACATCACGATCAGCAACACCGTGCCCGCGCTAGGGTCACTCCCGGCGACGGTCATCACGCTGCACTACACGCAGTTGAAAGAGATCGCCGACGATGTGTCGGATGCACGCGTCTACGGCGGGATCCACTGGCGGTTCGACCAGGTCGCCGGAAGCCAACTCGGACGCGCTGTTGCGACGGAGATTTCCAAGAGATTCCTGCGTCCGGTGCATCCATAGGTTCCCCGGGCCGGCGCAGACAGCAGCGGGGAGCCAGCGACCTTGAACGATGCGAGATTGACTGCCAGCGGCGCTCGCTTCGAGCAAGTCCTTGATGCTGTTTGCGCCGGCTGTTCAAACTTGACGACTACCGAGAGCTGGCGAGGCTGATGGGACAGCATGAGAAATCATCGAAACGCCGGTGTATCGCCCCTGTCGCGTGCCAGTGACGCTGCGGTCGAGACGCGAGTCGCGGGCGCGATACACGCGCCTCCACTCGCTCCGGCACCGATGAAAGCAGCACTTCGTACGGCTCAGTGTCGAATCCGGCCGTAGGGCCACGTGACATCGGCCGCATTATACGGGGTGGGTTGGCCTCGGCTTGCTTCGAAACTTGACGGCGGTAGTCGTGATCGTTACGCTGCATCGACCCTCTGCGTCGCGGATCACCGAAGCGCGCGTTTCTCTTTTTCTGGTTTGTTTTTCTTCTTTTTCGAGCCAGTTTGTCTGGCTCGGCTACGAACCAGGAGGTCGCAGGTTCGAGTCCTGCAGGGCGCGCCAACTGCCTTCGGTCCGTTCTGAGCGGAGTATGAAGCTCACATTGGCAGCTAGCGCACGACACAGCGAAGCTCGCACTCTTCCTTCCTGACGGTCCATAACGTGAGACAAAAAGAGAGGGCTGCCCCTCACAGGCAGCCCACCTCACATGAGCAAATGAAACAGCGCGACTACTGCTGCTTGCGCCGACGCATTCGCGCGAGCACGACGGCACCTGTTCCGAACAGGAGCAGTGACGCCGGCTCAGGCACTGGCGTTTCGGCCTGCTCGCCGAAGCTGACGTTGTCCAAGGAAAAGAGTTCGTCGCCAGTAATAACCCTGCGTCAGCCGCAATGATGACCTGGCTAAAGGGGGTGTCGCTGATGATTCCGAAGAAGCCGTTGCCTGGGTCGGGGAGGTAATCGACCAGAGCGATGGTTTCACCCGCCATCGTGATGTCCAGCAATGCTCCCGTTGATGCGTTTGTGAAGTCTGCTCCCCAGGCCAGGACTGAATATGGAAACTCAAATACGTAAGGTCCATTGAAGACCGTTCCACCGCCCTCACTCACCTTGGTCGGGTCGCCCAAGAACTCGTTTGAGGTAACTGCCGGCCGACTATTGTCTGGCGCGCCCGTGTAGCTGAACGTGAGTAAGCCGAGCGTGTGCTCGACATTCGCTGCCAGTGCTCCGGTGTCCGCGACGCCGCTAAAATCCTCGGTCGAAAACGTGCCGACGGCCGCTTCCCACGAACTGCGGTCGGTGTAGACAGTGATGGTCGCCGCTTCACTGTGGGACGCCAACGCCAACGCCAGCCCCACTGTGAACAGAGCAACGCCTCTCGCACGAACATTGGCTCTCGGCATGACGAATCCTCCTTGATGACAGCCGCCAACCATCTGAGCGTCCCCGTCTGCGCGACGGGAATGGCCAGGCGTGAACAGTGCCAGTGTCAAGCGGCGAACGAACGTCATGGCCGTGCTCCTTCCAAGGCTTCTCTGGCGGGGCACCACGCTGAGGCGCCCCGTGGGAGTGCCCGCCAGATTCCGCAGCGCGCCGGTCGGACACCACGATGTGAATCGTTGCGCGAGAGTGGGTTTCATTGTCTTGCTCCTTCGTGGCGGGCGTGCCCGCCGAATCAGCCGTTGGGTGTCTGACACGGCGCCACCAGCCAGCGCCGGACGTCCAGCAGCTGCTCCTTCAGCACGTAGCCGCACGCGCCAGCGTCCTCGGCCGCCGCGCGCAACGGCTCATCTCCGTAGTCGGTCACGATCACGATGCGTGCGTCGGGGAACGCCGCTTTGATGTGGCCGGTGGCCGTGATGCCGTCGAGCCCCGGGCAGCTGGATGTCCATGAACACCCAATCAGGCCGGTGCGCCGCGTAGGCCGCACACGCGTCGTCACCTGACTCGCACTCGACGATGGCGTCGGCCAGGCCGCCAATCAGGGTCCTGATCAGCCGCCGCATCAGTGCGTTGTCCTCGACGATGAGCGCCGTCACGATGAGCCCGCCTGTTGAACCTGGTGTTCCTGCAACGCGGGCTGATTGTGCGGGGTCGAGGCGGACCGCGGGTATGTAGGCGCCTACTGAATCCGCAACCGTGCGGCTACTGATTCTCGCTGGTAGAAGTACGGGGCCGGGCCGGTAGTGGTACGCGCGGCGCCGGAGCCGTGCGGAGATGGGCGCGCGGGAAGGCGCTCACAGTTCGGAATGGTGCTGGACGGCGAACTTGATCAGCGCGTGGGCGCCTTTCAATTCGAGCTTCTCGCAGATCCTGGCGCGATGGAACTCGATCGTGCGGACACTGAGGTTGAGAAGATCGGCGATCTCCTTGCTGGTCTTGTACTCGCCGACCAGCCGCAGCACACGCCGTTCGGCGGGCGACAGGCCGTCGAGGCCGGGCGTCGCGTCACGCAGCGCGGCCGCGCCGCGGCCGCGTTTGAGCAGCAGCCCGGTCAACTGCGGGCTGACGAACTCGCGCCCGTCGGCGACCGCCCTGATGCAGTTGATCACATCCGAGGCGGCACTGTCCTTGACCAGGTATCCCTTCACGCCGAGATCGAGCGCGGCATTCAGGAAGCGCTCGTCCTTGTGCATGGTCAGGATAATCACTTCGACCGGGAGCCGCCTCTCGCGGATCGCCTGCGCCACCTGGAACCCGTCCATCACCGGCATGTCGACATCGAGAATCGCCACGACGGCGCCGGACGCCGGCAGCGCCTCGAGCGCCGCCTGCGCCATCATCGGCCTCGGCGACGACCGTGATCCGTCCGTCGCTCTCGATGACCTGCCGCAACCCGGAGCGGAAGATCGGATGATCGTCGGCGATCAGGACCCTGATTGGAGGCGTCATGCAGGTCATCGCACCGGGCAGCTGACACCGTGATGGTCGTGCCACGGCCGGGCGCGGTCTCCAGCGTGTAGCTGGCCGTCCAGCATGCGCACCCGCTCGGCCAGTCCGATCAGGCCGAAACCACTCGCTGTGCGTCGCCTCGCCGCCGATTGCCGGTCGCCGCCGGCAATCGAGAAGCCCTGTGCCGTTGTCCCGAATCGTCAGCGTGACGGACATCCTCTTCGCGCCGAATCGCGACGACCGCCTCGCTCGCCCGCGAATGCTTGACGATGTTGCTGACGCTCTCCTGGACGATGCGATAGAAGATCGCCTCGCCCTCCTTGGTGAAGACACCGTCGAGCATCGGAAGCTTCGACGGTAAAGCGGATCGGCGTCGACGCCGCGACCCGTTCGATCATCTCCTCCAGGCTCTGCGTCAGGCCGAGCCGATCGAGGTGATAGGGGCGCAGATCGTAGGCGATCCGCCGTGCCTCTTCGATGGCCTGCGAGGCGGCCAGGCTGATCTCGTCAAACTGCTCCTTCGCCATCGGCGCTGGTCTCGAGGCGACATCCCACCGACCAGCGCGCGGTTCTTGATCACCAGCAGACGTCTGACCCAGCGCTGTCGTGCAGTTCCGCGGCGATGCGCTTGCGCTCGGCTCTCCTGCGATTCGATCAGACGACGGGAGAACGCCGCCTGCTCGTCCTGTCGCCGCTGCATCTGCGCGATCCGCGAGCGATAGACCCGATGGCCGGTCGCCGTCGTGCCGAGCACCACGAGCGCGATGAACCAGGTCGTCCGGTAGAACGGCGCCTCGACGACGACTGCTGAGCGCCGCGCCGGCGTTGTTCCAGATCCCGTCGCTGTTCGCCGCGATCACGCGAAACGTGTAGGTGCCGGGCGACAGATACGGAGAAATACGCGACGCGCCGCGTTCCCGCGTCGACCCAGTCATCGTTCAATCCTTCCAGCTTGTATCTGAACGTGACCTGTTCCGGCTTGATCAGGCTCAGGCCCGTGTAGGCGATCTCCACGTCCCGCTGTCCAGGCCCGACCCGCAGCCCCTGGCCGAATCCGACCGCGGTCCGCTCGAGCATGACCGACTCGATCAACACCGGCGGCGGCAGCGGATTCACCGGCGCCGCCTCCGGATCGACGACGACGACGCCGCCCATCGTCGGAAACCAGAGCCGTCCCTCACGATCGACCAGGCCGGCGGGCTGTCTGCCGCCGTTGCACTCCGAGTTGAGCATGCCATCGGCCTTGCCGAACGCGACGCTGGTGATCCGCGACAGGCGCCCCTCGGCCATGTCGTTCAGCTCGCGGCGGCTGACGCGGATAGATCCCCTTGTTGCTGCCGATCCAGAAGTTGCCGTGCCGATCCTCGAGGATCTGAAACACACCGTTGTTGAACAGGCCCTGCTCGGTGCGGTAGTTGACGAACTTCCCGTCACGATAGCGGCTCAGCCCGTCGTCATAGGTGCCGATCCACAGCGTGCCATCTGCGTCTTCGAGGATCGAACGGACACGGTCGCCGGCCAGGCCGTCCGCCGTCGTGAACACGGTGAACCGCCCGCCCTCGAGTCGGGCCAGCCCGCCGTACGTTCCGAACCAGAAGACGCTCTGCCCGTCCGCACCGGTGCTCTCGTGAATGACTTTGACGTCGTCGCTCGGCAAGCCGTCGCGCGTCGTCAGGTGAGCCGCGACGCGGTCGCCCTCCAGCCTGATGAGGCCCCGGGCGGTGCCGACCCAGACGGCGCCCGCGCGATCTTCGTGGATCGCCCACACCGGCGCGTCCTTCACCGCTGCGGGTGTCAGATCCTCCATCGTCGCCATGGCTGTACCGGAACAAGGAATTGATGGTGCCGATCCACAGCCGCCCCTCACGGTCCTCCTCCAGCGACTGCACGAGCTCGGTAAAATCGCTGCAGCGGGTGGTCGCGCACCACCGCACCGTTGGTGAGCAGGCCGAGGCCGTGAATCGAGCCGACCCAGATTCGGCCGTCGCGGGTCTGCAGCAGCGGATAGACTTCGTCGTGCGGCAGGCCGTCGGCCCTCGAGTAGGCGGTGATCGGCTTCCGTCTCAAGCGATAGAGTCCGCTGCTCGACGCGATCCAGATGGAGCCCTCCCGATCGACGACGAGTTGGAGATAGCTCGTGACCGGCAGCCCCGTCTCGCTGCCGTAGGCCGTGAAGCGCCCATCCTTGAACCGCACCACGCCGATGCCCTCGTTGAACAGTTCGCCCATGGAGAACCAGATGCCTCCGTCGTCATCCTCGCAGTGCGGGCGGAGCGGTACACGCGGCGACAAGCCGTTCGTTTCGGTGTAGCGCGTGGTCTGGCCGTCGCGCAGCCGGTACACGCTCGACGCGCCAGTGACCCACAGGCTGCCCTTGACGATCTTCGTACGTGCCCAGATCGATGATGCTCTCGCCCCGGTCGAACGTGAGCGGGTAGAACGCCTCCCGTCCGTCCGTCGACTGATGCACGCCACGCGCATCAATCGTCCACCGGGTGCCGGAAGGGCCCCGATAGAGCTTCAGGCTGGCGTCTGTATACGCCGGCGGCACGAGCGTGGGCTTCCCGCCACTCAGGTAGTAGGCACGTCCGGGGATGATCGACCATCAGTTCGTCGTCGAAGTCGCGCGTGAACCGCACCACCGCGGCGCCGCGCGCCGTCTCGGGCATCGCGTAGGCGACGAAGACGCCTTCGCGGTAGGCCACGACCTCGCCCTCGTCGGCCCCGGCCCACAGCGTGCCGTCCCGGTCTTCGTAGAGCGCGGTAAACCGGTTATTGGTGATGGCCGGCGTGTTGCTCTTGTCGAACACGGTGAAGCGCACGCCATCGAAGCGCGCCAGCCCATCGAACGTCGTCAGCCACAGATAGCCATCGCGCGTCTGCACGATCGCCCTGATGGTGTTCTGCGGCAGCCCGTTGTCGGTCGTCCAGTGATCGACATGATAGGGGCGGTCCTGTGCAAAGGCCGCGGCGGTAGACAGATACAGGAAGGCCGCGGCCGTCAACGACCGACGAATGCTCGAACGCTCCAAGCTGCGCACCGGCTGCACTGTTCGTCCCGGAACTTTTTGTGGTCGATAACGAGCTCCAGTATAGGCCGGGTGGATGAGGCCTTTTGCCTCCGTGCACGGCGTGGATGCCATTCAGGAGCGTAGATCACGGGGGCATTGCGGAGCGCGTCGAGTCGTCGCTCGTCGGCCCAGCGCTAAGTTCCACGAAAAGGCGAGACGGGTTGTGGTACTTGAATCCGTCGGTGACAGTCTCGTTTTACGCTCAAGTAGCGAACGCGTGAGCGGGAAGACGAAGTGTCCCGGGTCGCGTTCGAGGAAGTTGGTCTTGGTGGTGCCCACCGTCAGCATCCGGTTCAGGAAATCGATCTGACTCCACAGGAGGGATTGAATCTCGCCTCGTTCGCATCACCCAGGCAGGCCAACATTGCGCACGGCCCGCAGCAAATCAACAACGGGATGCCTCTCGCGCGCGCGGGAGAATCGGAATCCGTGCCGAACGGACCATTGGAGCCACATGGGGACCGGGTGGAGCCCACAGCGGCGGTTACAACAGGCACAAGCGATTCAGCGCTGGCGACCGTGGGAGCGCTCCACCGGTCCGCGCACAGTTGAGGGCGTGGAATCCATAGCAAGGGCCGCTGACCCCTCGCCCCTGACCGCTTCCCTACATCCCAAACCCCTGCGAAATCTTGTTCAACGAACCCTTGATTTCGGCCATCGTCGAGTTTGCCGCCCCAAGCGACTTTCCGGCCAGGTATCCATCCAGCTTGTTGGCGGCATCGATGACGGCACGTGCCTGGGCCGATGATGGTTTACCGTCCGAGACGCGTTTCTTCAATTCCTTGGCATCCTTGGAGAGCGCGTCCGCCACGTGCGCCATGCTCGTGGCCTCGGCCCGGTCGGCCTCAGGCAGCGTCTTCGCACCACGTTCGATGTCCGTTTCCAGCTGACCAGCCTGGCTGGAAATCATCTCTGCTGCGGCTGCGACCTCCTTATCGCCGAGCCGTCGGGCCGCGGCACCTTCCGGAAGCGGGAACGTCGTGCTATACGCTGCCGCCAGGCGCTTGAGATCGGCAGCGGTCGCATCCCATTCGCTGGTGCCTTTCATGCCGGCCCCCTGCTGCCGCATGTGCCGCTCGATGGCGGATCCCTGGCGCAGGACGGTGGTGACCTCCTGGCTGGCGGCATAGTCCGAACGATACCGATCGCGCATCGTCAAGACGTTGTTCTGGAAGTCGTCGAGGAAATGCTCGACGTCCACCTCGCCCGACGGGCCGCGAAGGACTGAGTGCTTGAACTCTCCGTCCAATGCGTCTTCGAACCGGTCCCGACGATCGTGAATCGTGTCCATCAGCGCCTTGACGTCCTTGTCCGACATCCGCTCGGCCTGGGCGTGCGCGACGGCCGGCAGTGAAACTGCCAGTGCCATGACAGTCGCGAGAAGTCGCATGTGATCCTCCTGGAAATGGCCGCAGAAGCGGCTGGGTCTTCACTCTCTGGAGGAATGCTACACCCGGCAACGCATCATGTATCGTGTTCGACATGCCGAACGACTTCAGGACGACCCAGCGCGACGACGTCTTCGTCGCCAACGGCGCCGGGATCGACTCGTCATCGATCACCTGCCGGTTCTAGCAAAGGAATAGGTATGGCGTCGCCCTGGAGAATGACCAACATCGTCGGCGGCTTCAAAACGCGCTGGCGCCGGGCGGAGCACGCGATCCGCCGCAGGCTCACCTGGAGCCGGCTCTATCGCGTGACGAGCTACGCGCGTTCCGCGCTGTGGATTGTGCCGTTCCTCTCCATCCTCGCGGTCCTGATCAGCGTGCCGATTCTCCGGGTGCTCGATGCCTGGCTCGAGTGGGACTTGATGAGCCTTGGCGTCGAGGGCTCCAAGTCGCTGTACCAGACGGTCATTACGCTGAGCATGTCGTTCCTGATCTTCACGTTCGGGTCGCTGCTGGTCGCGATCCAGATCGCCGGCGGCCAGCTGACGCCGCGCGTCATCGCGACCACGCTGCTGCGCGACAACGTCGTGCGCTACAGCGTCGGCCTCTTCGTCTTCGCGCTCATCTTCTCGGTGATGGCGCTCAATCGGATGGAGGACAAGGTTCACGATCTGGTGACGTTCATCACGGCATGGCTGGGCGTCGCGACCATTGTGGTCTTTCTGTTCCTGATCGACTACGCGGCGCGCCTGCTGCGACCGGGGAGCATCCTCGCGCGCGTGGCCGAGGGGGGCCTGCAGGTGATTGCCGCGGTCTATCCCGATCCGGTTGCTCGAGATGCCGACGAATCCTCGGCGCTCGATGGCGTGCGGGACGGGCCGACGCGGGTCGTTGCCCATACAGGGCGCTCTGAAATCGTCCTGGCCGTGGACCTCGAGAGGGTCATGCGCGAGGCGCGGCGGACCAGGGGGGTGGTGGAGTTCATGCCACGCGTGGGCGACTTCCTCGCCAAAGACGAGCCTCTGTTCGTGCTCTACGGCGGCGCCACCGACATCGACGATCGCACGCTGCGCGAGGCCATTGCATTCGGGCCTGAACGGACGATGGAACAGGACCCGCTGTTCTCGTTCCGGATTATGGTCGACATCGCGCTGAAGGCGCTGTCACCGGCCATCAACGATCCGACGACGGCCACACTGGCCGTTGACCAGATTCATCGCCTGCTCCGAGTCGTGGGCCGGCGGCGCCTGCGCGGCAAGGTCGTGACCGACGGCCTCGGCCAGCCGCGCGTGATCTATCACACGCCGAACTGGGAGGACTTCATTCACCTCTCGTGCACGGAGATCCGGCACTGCGGCGCCAACAACGTCCAGATCGCCAGGCGGCTGCGTGCGATGTTCGACAATCTCCTTGTGGCACTGCCTCGTCACCGGCATCAGGCCGTCAAGGACGAACGCGATCGCCTCGATCAGGCCCTCAAGGTGCACTACCCCATTCCGGCGGACCTCGCACTCGCCAGGGCACCCGACTCGCAGGGGATCGGCGGATCGCACCGCACGCGCGCGCGCGACTGACGCGCCCCTGGCGGACCTTCGACGGTGTTCGTGGATTGGGACGGACTTGGCGGCACGCAGCGGACAGGCGATGGCCGATTTCCTGAGCAAACGAAAAGGCGGCATCCAGCGGACACCGCCCCCACGCTCTCTTAATCTGTAGGTTCGCTCACTAGCAGCCGAAGCTTTGAGCCTACCGAGGACACTGTCGTGATTGTGCCCACTACTGTGCCCCCTCCTGATAGCAAACGGTGGCAGTCAGCGACCTGCTGACCTTTCACAGATCGGCGCAGTTCTCGCCCAAATATATCTGGAGAGCACTCGGTGGCACTCTGTGCGCTAGCGGCGCAACTACGAACGAGGTGCAGGTTCGATCTGCCGGAGAAGTACACCAATGTGAAGGGGGCTCCGTTCGGAAACTGACGGAACCCCACTCGACGCTTTCCTGCCTGCCGACAGCGCCGGGCTCACGTACCTATCGGTGATTCCCGTTCTTACCTTCGACGACAGGGATCCGATGGAACTCCAATCGTGAGCGGAACTCACTTCCGGCGATCGGCTCGGCATCGGCGTCAAAAGGGTTCACGCCAGGGGGAAAGATCGCCCCCTCGCTGGTGGCGATCGCTGTCTCAAAGGTCTCGTCGAACGTGATGACCAAGGTGGCAGTGGCGACGCCAAAGAATACATTTCCACTCTGGAAGGTCAGGTCCACGGTCGTGGCGGTGACCTCTCGTCTTCCCGTCGTGTGCCACGAGCCCATGGTATTGCTGAACGATTCCCCGAGGACGCCGCCGCCGGTGAACTGGATGGAGAGGACGGCGCGCAGGTTGCCATCTCGGCCGATCTGTAGCACCTGCGCCCCATCCTCCTGGACGGCCAGGTACGTGCCAGCGATTTTGTCGCCGAGGCCCTCATCCGAGGCCGGACTTGCCTGTCCTAGAATGGAGGGAGAGCTCAGCGCGATCACTGCCACAACAGCGAGGGATGCCGACCATCTATGGATGCTCTTCATAGGTCCTCCGCGTCTGAAACGGTATTTGCTGACAGCCATGCAGCAGCGCTCACGCCGGTCACGCAGAGAAGCAGGCAGGTGAGAATCAAGAGTCTCCACCGCATGGCAGTACCTCACGTTGGGGGGGTGGAAGCCCGGGGATCGTAACACGTTCGCGAGCGACTACTCCGTCTGCGTACCCTCCAGCGCGTCTGTTTGGAGTGGTAGCGTTGAGCGACGAAATCGCCCGCCCCTCAAACGGGCGCGGCACGGCCCGCTCTGCGCTCGTCTGTGTGTGCGCCGATGAAGCCGTCTTCAGCCCCGTTTGCGCATTACGGGGTGAGGAGGGCGTATGACGGCGGTCAATCTTCCAAAACAGGTCGCCATCACTCTGCTCGCCCTGGCCCTGTGCAGCAGCGTAGCAGCGCAACCAGTCTCGGACTCTCAGCCATTTGTCGGTGTTAAAGCGGGCATGAATTACGAGCAAGCTGAGGATGGGCTGTCAGGCGCAGCGGCAGCGGGCGGCTTAGTCGGCGGTATCACCCTTGGGCCTGAGTGGGCGCTCGAACTTGAGCTCTGGATACCCTCATCCATTCGCGAATCGGCGGCCGACTCGACGCATCGCGATATTCTCCTCAGCCTCAGCGCCATCCGTATGCTCGGCGCGCAAGGTGTGCGTCCGTATCTTCTCGCCGGTCTCAGCGTCGCCCGCACGGAGAACACATTCACGACTTGTCTGGCAGACAGATCGCCCGCCCCATTACCCGGCGTGTATGTGCCTACCATCGTTGATTGTGGAGAGCCCGACGTTCGAGAGCGGCGGCGCGAGCAGGTGAATGGCAGCACGACCTATGTGGTCGGTGGCCTGGGCATCGAAGTGCCACTCTGGCGCAAGGTTCACCTTGTTCCCGAAGTTCGTGTCCATGTGGCACTCACGTCCGTGATCGTGCGTCCAGCGGTGGGAGTCAAGATCAACTTCTAGGGGTAGCGGACACCGCCTCTTCGCTCGTAATCTCTGGAGCGTTCCGGGTGGTTCCGGGCGTTCCGCCCTGGAGCGGGCGATAAGACTGTGAAGACTGCATTGGTGTGCGCCACCGCAAGGCAAGAATCATGAAGAGCAGCAGCGGCGTGTCGGCGTGCTGCACTTCAGCCGTGTGACCTACGCGGTCGTCCTGTGCGAAATGCCCACGACGACTGGTCGAGTGTGTCCACCATCTGTTCGACCGTCGCGAAAGATTATCGTTGTCACACCTGGATAAAAATCGGAACACGCGGAACACGCGGAACGGGGTGGAGCACGATACCCGTGAGTTGCACTTGAACCGGCCACAGTGGAGTGTGCCAGCGACCCTCTGCGTCGCGGATCACTGACGCGCGGGTCTTCTGGTTTTGTTAGCTTTTTTCTTCTTCTTGCGTTGCGAAGCAAACGCGTCTACGAACCAGGAGGCCGCCAAACTTCTGGACGCCAAAAATCTACCGCTTCGCCGGCGACTAGGTCATGGCCGTTCGCACCACGCAATGGCGGCGGGTTGGCGAACTCGTCCAGGCAGCCGGGAGTTCACTCGTATAATCCCCCGGACTATGCCGTTGCGCCCCGGCGACCGCGTCGACCCGTACGAGCTGATTCAGCTAATCGGCGCTGGCGGAATGGGTCAAGTCTGGGTCGCCTCGGAACCACGGCTCGGCCGCCGAGTCGCGCTGAAGTTCCTGCCTCCTGAGTTCACACGCGACACCGTCCGGGTTGCACGATTCGAGCGCGAAGCGCGGTCGGCGTCAGCCCTGAACCACCCGAACGTCTGCCACATCTACGCTCTCGGCGAGACCGAGGATGGGGCGCACTTCATTGCCATGGAATTGGTGGAGGGCGAAACACTTCGCGAGCGGCTGCGACGCGCTCCGCTATCCATTCGTGGGGCGACGACCATCGCTATCCAGATCGCCGAAGCGATGGTGGCTGCACACCAGGCCGGCATCGTGCATCGCGACCTCAAGCCCGAAAACGTGATGTTGCGATCCGATGGCCATGTGAAGGTGCTGGATTTCGGTCTGGCCACGCCTGCGCCGGCAGCGGCGCCTGCTGGCGACGCGGATCTGACCCGCACCATGCTCAAGACCGAACCGGGCGTGATTGTGGGGACCGTCGCGTACATGTCACCGGAACAGGCGCGGAGCGAACACGTCGATCCGCGAACCGACATCTGGTCATTCGGTGTCTTGCTGTACGAGATGGTGGCCAGGCGATCCCCGTTTGCGGCACCCAGCGACACCGAAGTCCTCGCGGGTATTCTCGACCGCGATCCCGATCCGCTCGCGCGATTTGCACACGACGTCCCGCCGGAACTGCAGCGCATCATCACGAAGACGCTGCAGAAAGACCGCGCTCATCGGTATCACGCCACGGTCGATCTGCTCCTCGACCTTCAAGCGCTCGGTGACGGACTTCACGCACAGGTCGGATCCGGGGCACGTCAGGATTCGAGAGAAGTCGCCTCATCGGGCCGGTGGTCCAGCCGGTGGCGCACGCGAGATGTCGCGCTCGGTACGGCAGGTGCGCTCGTCATCGGCGGTATCGTCACGGCGTTCTTGGTCATGCGCGGGCATCCCTCAGCGGGCGTGCCGCCCCTCGCGCCGGCGGCCGGGCCGCGAACGGTCACTCGCGTCACGTTCGGCGGCTCGCTGCAAACCGACGCGACGTTCGCGCCCGATGGCCGTTTCATCGCCTACGCCTCAGACAGAGCCGGCAACTTCGACATCTGGGTGCAATCCGTCGATGGCGGAGATCCCGTGCAGGTGACCAAGTCACCGGCTGACGAGATGCAGCCGGACTGGTCGCCTGACGGCAGCATGATCGCGTATTGGTCGGCGGCCAACGGCGATGAACGCGGTGGAGTGTTCCTGGTGCCTGCCCTTGGCGGCGTGAGCCGTCGTCTCACCGACAGCGGGCTGCGGCCGCGCTGGTCGCCGGATGGGACGACCATCGCGTTTGTCAGCGCGGAACCGTTCCTTGCGAGCGGCGTGCAGCCGGACGTCTTCACGGTACCGGCAGACGGCAACGCACCGGCACGACGCGCACTCGCGAGCGCTCAGACCCAGATCTCGGCGCTCTTGAGCGCAGCGTGGCATCCCGACGGGCGCCTATCGATGCTGGGGCTGAAGTCTGGCGTGCCGACTGTGTTCACCGTCGCGCCCGGCGGATCGCAAATGGTCGAGACCACACTGGAAGCCATGAACGTCCCAAGTCAGGCGCCCTACGAGGCGACGTTCCGACGGGCGACATGGCACCCGGACGGGCGTCGCCTGTTCGTGGAGGTGGACGTGCAGCGCGTACGGACGGTTTTTCGCGTGGAGATCGATCCGGTCTCCCATCGCGCGCTGACGGCCGAGCGGCTGACATCCGGAAGCACGAACGACACCGGTGCGGCGCTGTCACGAGATGGGACACGGCTCGCCTACACCGTCCAAACGGACAGCGACCGCCTGACATTGTTTACCTTCGAGGCGTCACGTCGCCGCGTGGTCGGCGAGGGACGTCCGATCGGTGAACCGGGCACCGTTCCGGCGACCGCCGAACTCTCGCGTGATCAGAGCCGCGTCGTCTATTTGCTGTACAGGCCGGGTAACACCAGGCGTGCCGAGTTGTGGACCTGGGACATTGCACGCGACAGCGGCACGCAACTCACGTCGGATCCTTTCACGCGTGTGGCTCCACGTTGGTCGCCGGATGGGCGCCGTCTCGTGTACTCACGCACCGAGGGTACCGCCCTGCAAACGCAGATCGTCATTCGCGACGGCAGCACCGAGCGGCCGGTCGCGCAACCATCGGTCAACTTCGTCTGGCAGTGGCCGACCGACGATCTACTGATCGGCAGTAGCCTTGCGCCTGACACCCAGCGCTTTGCCGTCGCGACGTGGCGGGTGGCTGACGCTCCGAACGCACGGCCTCGACTTCTCGCGTCGAGCCCGACGCACCACTTGTTTCAGAGCCAACTGTCGCCGAACGGCCGCTTCATCGCCTTCGTGGCGTTTCCGAACGACGCGCTGGGCCTCGGGACAATCTATGTGATGCCGGTCGAAGGGGCCCCGCCGGATCGGTGGGTCAAGGTCAGCGGCGACGGGCTCTCGGACAAGCCCAGATGGGCTCCTGATGGGCGCACGGTTTATTTCATCTCGAACGCCGGCGGCTCATTCTTCAACCTGTGGGGCGTGCCATTCGATGACAAGGCTGGCACCTCTGCTGGCCGCCCAGTTCAGCTGACGCACTTCGAGCGTCCGACTCGTATGCTGTCGCCGCGGTTGAGCGAAGCAGACATCTCCGTGGGCGTCGATCGGGTGCTGGTACTGATCAGGGAATCGGCCGGCAACATCTGGGTGATGGACAATGTCGACAAATGAAAGCGGCTGGGGCGGTGGGGCGGAACTGATGCTTGGTCGCGTGCCTTGCGCGTGATCGGACCGTGCGGTGGTGATAATGGTGCGTGGACGGCGTGGGAGGCGCCGCGCCGATCAGCGTGCGGAGTGCGCAGCCATATATCGGGTGTATGCGGCTACCGTTTCCAGACGGCCCTCTGTCCACGCCTGGCCGCACCGCGTGCATGTCCAGCTCGCACCGATCTGCAGCAATGCAGACGGCACCGATTCGTGCACCGTGTGGCAGAGCGGACACGTCGCCGACACGCCTGCGATGTCCGTTTGCGCCGTTACCATAAAGTCCTCCATACCCAGGCTGCACCGAGGAGCACGCCGGTGAGGGCAAGCCCTACGGGAATGCCAATTGCCAGAATCGCGACCGGGAACATGTAAACCACCGCCACAAGCCGCAGGAATTCCAAGGGCCAGAACGAAACGCGGCCCCATGCGGTGGGTTGGCTGGATTCGGCTCGCGGGCCTGCCGGCAATTCAACTGGTCGCCTCGGGAGGACTAGTGAGCGGGCGTCGCCTGGGGCGGTCGCGGTAATTGACATTTGGAACCTCCGAGTCAGCTCCGTTCGAACGTGACCGTGAGCGCCGTCAGATTCGCGACAGCCGTGCGCTGCGCCAACCGCCAACAATTCGAATGTCCGAAATTGCGGTCGTCGTCGCTGCTCCACCAGGCCGGATCCTGCTTCGCCGGAACGGGCAACGGTGAGCCGAGCAGGTCCTCTACCTGGGCAAAGGTAAGGACGACGACATCCGCATAGCGATTGGCGAGATACCTGTGCAAGGACAGGTACGCCGCCGCCATGCCGTGGCCTTGCGGCGCCGCCGGTTCAGCTATCGGCGCCGGTGCCTCTCTCTTGCGGGTTCGCCGCTTCAACCAGGCCAGCATGATGCTCACTCCATCCCGCGGATATCGCCGGAGCCCGATGTCGCACGGTCCGTTCTTTGGGGACTCTCCGAGACGAGCGCCTCAGTAGTGAGCAGCAACGACGCGATGGACGCCGAGTTCTCGAGCGCGGAGCGTACGACCTTCGTAGGGTCGATGACGCCGGCCTGCACGAGGTTCTCGTATTTGTCGTTCAATGCGTTGAAGCCTTCCTCTGCCTCCATCGCCTTGACTTTTGCGACCACGATCGAGCCTTCGGCCCCGGCGTTGTTGGCGATCCAGCGAAGCGGCTCTTCGATCGCGCGGGCGATGATGCGGACGCCAACCTGCTGATCGCCGCCGAGCGTCAGGCCTGCAAGCGATTTGGCAGCGCGCAGGAGTGCCACGCCACCCCCGGGGACGATGCCCTCTTCCACGGCAGCCTTGGTGGCGTGCATGGCGTCCTCGATTCTCGCCTTCTTCTCTTTCATCTCCGTCTCGGTCGCGGCGCCCACTTTGATCACGGCGACTCCGCCGACGAGTTTGGCGAGTCGCTCCTGCAATTTCTCACGATCGTAATCGGACCCGGCATCATCGATTTGTGCCCGGATCTGCTTGATGCGGCCCTCAATTGCCGTCTTCGCGCCGGAGCCCTCGATGATCGTCGTCGTGTCTTTGTCGATCGTGACCTTCTTCGCCGTGCCCAGGTCGTCGAGCTTCAGGTTCTCGAGTTTGATGCCGAGGTCTTCGCTGATCGCTTGTCCGTTGGTGAGGAGGGCGACGTCCTCGAGCATCGCCTTCCTTCGGTCACCGTAGCCTGGTGCTTTGACTGCGGCGACCTTCAACGAGCCGCGTAGCTTGTTGACGACGAGCGTCGCCAGCGCCTCACCATCGACGTCCTCCGCGATCACGAGTAACGGCTGGCCGCTCTGCGCAACCTGCTCGAGCAGCGGAAGCAGGGGATTCAAGCTCGAGATCTTCTTTTCGTGAATCAGAATGTGCGGATTTTCGAGCACCACTTCCATCCGCTCCGGATCGGTCACAAAGTATGGCGATAAGTAGCCGCGGTCGAACTGCATCCCTTCGACAACCTCGAGCGACGTGTCGATCGTCTTTGCCTCTTCGACCGTGATCACGCCGTCTTTGCCGACGCGTTCCATCGCTTGGGCGATGATTGCGCCGATCGCCGCGTCATTGTTGGCCGAGATCGTGCCGACCTGTGCCACCATGTTGCCGGTCACCGGCATCGACATCTTCTTGAGCTCGGCGGTGATCAACTCCACGGCGCGGTCGATCCCGCGCTTGATTTCCATCGGGTTGGCGCCAGCCACGACGTTCTTCGCGCCCTCGCGATAGATGGCCTGCGCGAGTACTGTGGCGGTCGTGGTCCCGTCTCCCGCAATGTCGGATGTCTTGCTCGCGACCTCCCGCGCCATCTGGGCCCCCATGTTTTCGAGCGGGTCGCGCAGATCGATCTCCCTGGCGACGGTCACGCCGTCTTTGGTGATGGTCGGCGCGCCAAACTTCTTTTCCAGAATGACGTTGCGTCCTTTGGGACCGAGCGTCACCTTGACGGCGTCGGCCAGTTTGCTGATGCCGCGCAGGACGGCCTGGCGCGCCTCCTCGCCGTAGACAATCTGCTTAGCCATAACCTTGTGTTCTCCTGTCACGCCTCAGTCGCTCAACGCAACGCCAACAGCCCGATGACGCTGCTCGTCAGCGCGATTGCCACGACCGTGATGGTCACGCGCATATTCCGGAGGATGTTCGCGTCGAGACGGGCGCCGCGCGCGCGCCATTGTCTCGTTGCCTCGTCACACGCCACGCGCGGTCTGCGCAGTACTGGATCCGGTCATCGTAATCTCCTCATCTCACTCAAGATGACCGTTCCACCCGATTCAACACTTCCGCGACGGTTGAGGGGCGGCCCTTCCAGAGAAGGATCGTGACGACAGCCGGCACCACGAGGGCGACCATCAGCAGAAGGACGCCGTTAGCAAACGTCATCGGTGGGTTGAAGACCGCGACGAGCGCGAAGGCCACGAGCCAGATGGGAACGAGCGCTTTGAAGCTGAAGAGCTTCGAAATGAGGGTCATGCTTCTCTTCTCCTTGCCGGAGGATGCTTTCAGGTACCTGTGCGGTAGGTCGCCTGGATTTACTGAAATGGCTGAACTAGTGCGATATCAGGCGTCAGTATGTTAACCATTAGAGGTTAATTTACTTAACATGTCAAGCAAAAGGCGAGCAATAGGGCGAATCTCGACGTTATTTTACCAAATTGAGTTAATTTCAGAACGGCAGCGAATGGGAAGGGGATTCCTTGACGAGGAATTGTTGTTCTCGCGTGGGCAGTGGTCGCGCGCGAGCTACTTCTGCGCCGTGGTCTGAGCGAGCTTGTCGATCGCCTGCTGCATCTTGTCGCGCCGCTGCAAGAGAGCCTTGATTTGCGACTTGTCGAGCCACGCTCCCACAGAGGTCGTCAGGCTTGCTTCGTCGAGGGCCTTCATCTTCGCCCAGAGGTCATCGTCCACCCGCACGAGTTGGTGGTACAACTCCTTGGTGTTCGTGAAGGCGCGCGTGTGATCGATCAGAATCAGATTCCAATTGGGATCGACAAGCCAGTTCCCGAGATTGGGGTCGATGTTGCCGACCAGGTTGTCGAACATCTTCGCGACGGTGATCTGTCGCGTCCAGCTCGCGATCTGCGCCGGCGGCGGACCACTCACGCCCTTCAGGCCTGGCACGCCACCAAGCTCCTTGAAACTTTTCACCGGCGAGACCCACATCACCGCCGCTCCCGTCTCTCCCTTGACTTCCTTTTCTACGGTCGGCGGGATCATTCCCATGCCGAGCAACTTGTCGAGCTCGTAGGCGGCGATCTCGGACTTGTAGCTCTCCCAAAAGCCGCTGTACCGCCCCGGTCTGATTGGCTTCCAGGCGATCGCTTCACAAGGCCCGCCAGGCGCCAGCTTCGCACGCCGTGGCTTGGTCACCCCGACCTTTAGCTCCTCGATCCCGACGACTTCCGCAGACTTCAGGTACTGCTCGATTTCGACGACGTGATCGGCCCATACCCGTGCAACGGCCGCGAGAGGAGGAGCCGTCTGTGAATGCGCCGGCGCAAGAGTGAGAGCGAGTGCGAGGACCGAAAAGATGGATCTGAGGCCGACATGTCGCATGCGAGCCATGGCAACGCCTTTCGCTGAGGGAAGCACGGCGCCGGATGCCCGACGCGTGAGGGCGCTCGAGTCGGGAGTCCCTAGCCCGGCAGTATTCTATCGCGCCGATGATACTCGTGACCGCTGGTGGGGGCAAAGTATCACCCATCCGCTCGGAATATGCTGTTAGCTATTCGCTCCGGAAGGACACCATGTGAAATCTCAGTGGACGGGTGACGGCAAGAGCGGCGCCTTCACTCGTGGAACGCCCAAGGTGAGCTGACATGGGAACGCCGCGCCACACCTCGCTCTACCAAATCAACACGCGCGTTTGGCTGACGGCGCTGGCCCAGTCGCTGGGCCGGCCCGCCACGCTGGACGACATTCCGGACGCCGCGCTCGACGGCCTGGCCGGTATGGGCTTCGACTGGATCTGGTTCCTGAGCGTCTGGCAGACGGGCCCGGCGGGACAACGCGTCTCGCGAACCAACCCGGAGTGGCGGCACGAATTTCACGACACGCTGCCGGACCTCTGCGAGGACGACATCGCGGGGTCTGGCTTCGCCATCACCGGATACGACGTCCACGATCAACTGGGAGGAGACGCGGCGCTCGCGCGCCTCCGTGCGCGGCTCCGCGCGCGCGGCCTCCGGCTTCTGCTCGATTTCGTCCCGAATCACACGGGCCTGGATCACCCGTGGGTGCAGGCGCACCCCGAGTACTACGTCCAGGGCACCGACGACGACCTCGCGCGCGCACCGCAGAATTACACGCGGCTGCAGGGCGCGCTCGGGGGTCGCGTGTTCGCCTACGGACGCGATCCGTTCTTCGCCGGGTGGCCTGACACGCTGCAGTTGAACTACGCGAATCCCGCGACACAGGACGCGATGATCGCGACGCTCGTGAAGATCGCCGGGCAGTGCGATGGCGTGCGCTGCGACATGGCGATGCTGGTGCTCCCCGACGTATTCGAGCGGACGTGGGGCCTCCGCGCGGAGCCCTTCTGGCCGCGAGCCACCGCGCGCGTGCGCGAGCAGACGCCAGGCTTCTGCTTCATGGCCGAGGTCTACTGGGATCTCGAATGGACGCTGCAGCAGCAGGGCTTCGACTACACGTACGACAAGCGGCTGTACGACCGGCTCCGCGACGGGCACGTCCGGCCGATCCGCGAGCACTTCCACGCCGACCACGATTACCAGTACAAGATGGCCCGCTTCCTGGAAAACCACGACGAGCCGCGCGCGGCCGCGACGTTCCCCCTCGGCGCCCACGAGGCGGCGGCTGTGATCACGTTCCTGTCGCCTGGACTGCGCTTCTTTCATCAGGGGCAATTCGAAGGATGCAGGAAGCGGATCTCGCCGCACCTGGGTCGCGGTCCGGTCGAGCCTGTGGATCAGCGCCTGCAGCAGTTCTACGACCGGCTCCTCGCCGCACTGAAGCTACCGGCCGTGCGCGAGGGCGCGTGGCAACTGCTGGCGTGTCGGCCGGCCTGGGAGGGCAACTGGACGTCGGACTGCTTCGTCGCGTACGCGTGGCAGGGACCCGACGGCGCGCGGGTCGTGGTCGCCGTGAACTACGCGCCCAATCACAGCCAGTGCTACGTCGCGCTGCCGTTCGGCGATCTTGCCGGCGCCGACTGGCGGCTGGCGGATCAGATTGAGGGGGCCGTCTACGACCGCGACGGCGGCGACCTTCAGAACCGCGGGTTGTACGTGGACGCGGCGCCGTGGCAGGCGTCCGTGTTTACCCTCACCGGAGGTCTTCAGAGAGGCTGAGGCGTGATCGTCGGCGTGCAGGCGTTTCAATGGTCCGCTCGGCTATGATGTGCCGCCGACGACTCCGACGGTTTGACGACATGAAAGCCATCACTGTTCAGCCGCACACGCCAGAGACTGCACGGCTCGAGGACATCCCTGAGCCCGACCCGCGCGACGGGTCGGTGCTCGTCGAGGCGATCGCCGTCGGCGTATGCGGCACGGACGTCGAGATCGTGGAGGGCAAGTACGGCTGGGCGCCGCCGGGCAAGTCGCGCCTCGTCCTCGGCCACGAGTCGCTCGGCCGCGTCGTCCATCCCGGTCCGAGCGGAGGACTGCGCGAGGGCGATCTCGTTGTCGGCATCGTGCGCCGCCCCGACCCCGTGCCGTGCCCGAACTGCGCGGTCGGCGAATGGGACATGTGCCGCAACGGCCAGTACACCGAGCGCGGCATCAAGGAGATCGACGGCTTCATGTCGGAGCGCTGGCGCATCGAGCCTGAGTACGCGATGAAGGTCGATCCCTCACTCGGCCTGCTCGGCGTGCTGCTCGAGCCCACCACCGTCGTGACGAAGGCCTGGGAGCAAGTCCTGGCGATCGGCCAGCGCGCGTTCTGGGAGCCGCACACGGTGCTCGTCACCGGCGCGGGACCGATCGGCCTGCTGGCGGCACTGGTCGGCAAGCAGCACGGGCTCGAGGTCCACGTCCTCGATCGCGTGGAATCGGGACCCAAGCCCGAACTGGTGCGAGCACTGGGCGCGACCTATCACACCGGCCGCGCTTCGGACGTGGGGTTTCAGCCTGATGTGATCGTCGAGTGCACGGGCGTCGGACAGGTCATCGCCGACGCGGTCAGCGCCGTCGGCGCCGGCGGCATCGTGTGTCTGACGGGCGTCGGCACAGGCGGCCGGACGGTCGGCTACTCCACCGCTGACATCGCGGCGACGATGGTGCTCCAGAACAATGTCATCGTCGGGAGCGTCAACGCCAACAAGCGGCACTGGTACAAGGCGGGACAAGCCCTCTCGCAGGCGGACTATGCGTGGCTGGCGCAGCTGGTGTCGCGTCGCGAGCGGCCGCAGGCGTTCATGGACGCGCTGCACCGGCACCCGGACGATATCAAGGTCGTCATCCAGTTCGCCGAAGTGTGACAGGCGCGATCAGCGAGAGCCGGGAAGCATGATACCCGAGGACCTCTCACTATCCGTGTAGCGGCTGGAGGGGGCACGTCACTGACACCTCCGCCAGGCTTCGAGAGACTCGAAGAATTGCGTCGACTCGATCGTGGAGTTCTCGGCCATGTACGCAAGAAGCAGCTTCTTGTGTCGACAGATCCGTTTCTCGACGTACCACTCGAGCGGAAACCGTACGTCGTCCAGTCGTACCAGGCCCGAGCGTACCGCCGCCTGCAGCTGACTCACCGTGAACAGAAAGCGGTCGAATCGGTCCGTGATGAATCGTTGTGTCTCCGTGCGTTGTGGCCCGTTCGGTCGCAAGGACGCTTCGATTGCTACAGGCACATCACGCGGAAGGATGTGTACTTTCGTGCCTGGCGTGAGTTCGTAGTCGCGGCCTTCCTCCCAGTCGAGCATTGTCATCGCCTGCCACCCCTCATCGGCCATCATGCCGTTGACGAGCGTCCGCGCCATCTCGGCCTGCTTCCACTCGAGTTCTCTGACGCTTTGCGACACGGCGCGCCGGTATTGACCGATGCCGACCGTCGCGGCGACGAGCGCGCTGATGATCGCGGCGTACTTGCCGACCCATTCGATCCTGCTGGCGTTAGGCAACGGCGTTCCTTCCGAGAGGATTCAGACGCGCGAGTTCACTAGCCGCCCTCTTAGAACCTGAGCGTCCAGCCACTCTGGATCTGACTCGACGAAGCGCGCTGGCCGTTCTTGTTCACGCGCGTGCCGGCGAGGACCTCGACGACGATATCCACGAACGGCACAGGATTCCACATCAGGTTGATCGATGTCCGCTGGGTCCGATGGAACGCATCGTCCAGCTGAATATCAAGGTTGCTGACGTTTACGAGGCCGTATGTCACTGCCGTCGTGAACACTCGCGACCAGGCGTGCTCATAGCCGAAATACCCACTCGCAACGGGGAGCGCACGAAGGCTCACCTGCAGGGGGTCGTACACCGCATCTTGTCCGCCGAGGGAGCTCAAATCCGCGATATACCGTCCGATACCGGAGCCGGCGTTGACGGCAAACTTGATGCGGTCGTCGGCATCCCAGCGCGGCACGAGGACGCCGCTGATGTTACCGCCGATGCCACCTGTGGCGAGTGCTCCGCCCGATTGTCCGGGCACTTCGCCACGTAACTGCCTGACCAGCAGGGATGCCTGGATGTGATCTGTGTAGAGTGCCAGTCCCCGTTTTCGGCCCGGTTGGAATTTCAGCCTCGCGATGAAGTCAGGTGTGTGGTTGAGGCCCTCCGCACCTGTGAGATCCGGCGCGGGATTTTCGACAGCGAATGCCCACTGATAGCGTGCCCCCGTGCCGGTCGGCGTCCAACGAAACAGCGGCTGCCGGAACCGCGAGATGGCATTCAGGCCTTCGAAGTCAATCCCGATAGCGCTCGGTCCGCGTGGACCAGTTAGCCGGACGATCGCCGCGGCCGAAGTCGCAAGACCTGCGTCGATTCGTGACGCGCTCGGCCCTCTCTGACTCGGCATCCGAAGCTCGGTGCTCAAGCGACTCGCGATGGGCGTGTAGACCGTGCGCGCCTCGTCTCCAGCTCTGGGTATGCCTACGGGGATCGAGGAGGTCACGAACCGATCCTCCGTCCCGAGGGCATTCAACGTGTGAACGGCGACCACCCGCGCCTGACCGCCCAGTTTCAAGGCCGACTCGGTACCCGGGATGCGAATCGACCCCGGAAAATCCCCCGCCGTGACGACCGCGGTTGGCAGATCTGGCGTCGGCTCGGCGGCTGTACGGCTGGCCGGTTTCGCTGGCGGTGTCTGACTCTCGACGTTGGCTGCGGCCGCTGCGGCAGCCTGTGGGTGCGGCTGCTGCCGTTCCTGCGTGCCCGCATTCGCCCCATTGATTTGCTGTCGCAGCGCCATCAGCGCGCGGCCCTGCTCCTCGATCATCTGAGCCTGACGATCGAGCGCCACGCGCTGCTCGGCTAAAAGCTGTCGTAGCTCCGCAATCGCTGCGTCGGTACTCGTCGTCGTTTGCGCGATCGTGGAATAGGGAAACATGAACAGGTTGACAACAGCCAGGACGCCGAGCCGAACACAACCAGGCCGCATCGCGGTGTTCTCCTCCGCCGGCTCCAAGTGCGCGGGAGGTTCGAGCGACGGGGCCGGCGGTGCGACGCTCCATGTGCCGGAATCGGCTTCGTGGCGCTGCTACATCATCTCGAAGCCGGGCCCCTTGAAAGAGGCCGAAGTCACTTCACCAATTCGATCTCTCCCCGACGGCAGGCGGTACGAGGCGGGAGGGTGTTCATGACCTTATCCGACAGGTCCCGCTTGACGCCAATCAGGATCGATTCGAACGAGACGTCGGGATAGACCCACAGATAAGCCTGCACGGCGCGCTGGTAGTCGATCTCGTCGAAGACCTTGCGCTTGGTCTCCTCGGTCGGGAATCCGCGCTCGAACGTGAGCTCGCCGAGGCGCGTCTTCACGCTTCAGCGAGTGGATGACGCGAAGCGTGAAACCCCGGGGTACACGCGGGAGTTGGTTTCGCGGGAGCTACGGCGCGCAGATCCGACCCTTCCACTCGATCGAACCCTCGAGGGTTCCCGGGTTCACGCGTCCGTGTGTGTGCAGAAGGCCGGTCGTGGCTTCCGCATATGGGGCGCTTGCCTCAACGATGCGCAGTTGCGAGTTGGGCCGGAACCACCCCGGGTCTCGGTCGGGAAGTAGATTGATCCGATCGAAGGTAGTAACGGTGCCGCCTCCGGTGGTGATTGTGTGACTTCCATTCAGCAGGAGAGTCCCGTTGCCGCTCTGGTTGATGTTGAAGTAGTTGGCAACGAAGGTGCCTGAGAGATCGCCATCAACGAAACCTTCCGCGTAGGCGGTGGTTGCGCTCGTAAACTGAAACAGCGCGAAGCGAAACGAGCCTTCCACGGAAGTACCAGTTAGCCTGTGCGCGCAAGGGCTCGGCTGACACGGCAAAGCCGACGATCGTCGCCGCGAGTGTCAACACATTCATGGTTTTCATGGATCGCACTCCGTCTGTTGCTCGCCTTCATTCCCTAACGCGCAAGACCGAGGCGTCTTACGTCACGCCTCGTCTACGCTGCTACTCGTGCTGACGAGGCGGTGGTATAAGGGACGGGGGAGACGGGATCGATTTGATGAGTGCGCGTGCGGATGTTTCCGCGTTGCTGGAGCGTTCTGGGCGCGGCGACCGCGTCGCGCTTGACGAGCTGACCGCGGTAGTAATGGACGAGCTACACCGCCTTGCGCACGGTTACCTGCGGGCAGAACGTCCGGATCACACGCTCCAGACGACGGCCCTGGTCCATGAGGCCTATTTACGTCTCCTGGGTCAGCACACCGTCTGGGAAAGCCGGGCACACTTCATCGGCATCGCGGCACAAGCCATGCGCCGCATCCTCGTCGACTATGCGAGGCGCCGGTCCGCCGACCGGCGCGGCGCTGGCACCGTGTGCTTGTCTCTGGGCGATCTCGAAGTGCTGAGTCCAGAACGTTCCTCTGATCTGATTGCCCTGGACGAAGCGCTCGACCGCCTGGCTGCCTTCGACCCTCAGAAACATCGCATCGTCGAGCTGCGGTACTTCGCCGGCTTAAGCATCGACGAGACTGCCCGTATGCTCGGCGTGTCCGCCGTGACGGTCACGCGTCACTGGAGCCTCGCCCGCGCGTGGCTTCATCGCGAGGTGCAGCGTGGACGCTGATCGCTGGCGCCGCATCGAGACCCTCTATCACCGCACGCTTGCGAAGCCTGCGAATGAGCGCGCTGCGTATCTCGCCTCGCTCGATACAGACGACGACATCAGGCGTGAAGTGGAGTCGTTGCTCGAGGCGAACGAGCGCGGCGACCAGTTCAAGGCGACGGCGCTCGTCGAGGGCGTGGCGCGCGAGCTGGTGTACCGCGCGCCCGGCAGTCGCATCGGTCCGTATGAAATTAGCGCAGTCATCGGGACTGGTGGGATGGGAGTCGTCTACAAGGCGTGGGACGATCGGCTGCGCCGAGACGTTGCCATCAAGACGCTGAAGACGGACAGCGAGGACACTACGCGCCGTTTCCTCCGCGAGGCGCAGACCGCCTCGGCACTCAATCATCCGAACATCGTCACGATTTACGACATCGGTACCACGGATACCGGTGGACCGTACATCGCAATGGAGTACATCGCGGGAACGACGCTTCGCGATCTTCTGAGCCGGGGTCGGCTCGACATCAGTGCGGTGTTGCGCTACAGCATGCAGCTCGCAGCGGCCCTCGCGAAAGCACACGCCGCATCCATCATCCATCGCGATCTGAAGCCGGCGAATGTCATCGTCACCGACGACGGCACTTTGAAGGTGCTCGACTTCGGCCTGGCGAAGGCACTCCAGACGGCGAGCGACGACGAGTCGGCGACCACGGCGCTCAGCATCTCGGGCCCTCTGGCGATCATGGGGACGGTACCCTACATGTCGCCGGAACAAGCCATGGGCGAGAAGGTCGATCAGCGGACCGACATATTCAGCTTTGGCGTCATCCTGCACGAAATGGCCACAGCGCGTCATCCGTTCCAGCACAACACGACGGCGGCCACGCTGGCGGCCATTCTGCATTCCGACGTGACGTTCCCCGCGAGAAGCGCATCACCCGCGGCGCAAGCGCTCGAGGACATCATCACGCGCTGTCTGGTGAAGGATCGGGAGAAGCGCTATCAGACGATCGAGCTGGTCAGACAGGACCTGGAGAAGGTCCAGAAACTTCTCGCGCCCTCCGGCAGACGCCTGAGACTGGTGCCGTCACTGGCCGCGGCGGCTGCCGTCCTGGTGGGCGTCGCCGGATGGCGACTCATTCCGGACCGACCGGCTTCGGAGCCTGTACTCCTGCCCGCGCCAGTCACCACGTACCAGGGCGACGAGCTGCAGCCCCACCTGTCGCCGGACGGCGATCGCGTCGCGTTCTCGTGGAACGGCGAGACGCAGAACAACTTCGACATCTACGTGAAGCTGCTGGATTCGAGCCCGCCGCTGAGACTGACGACCGATCCGGCAGACGACAGTAACCCGTCGTGGTCTCCCGATGGACGGTCGATTGCGTTTCTGCGCGGCCGGGCCGAGCAGCCGGGCACCGTCTTCGTGCTGCCGGCGCTCGGAGGCCCCGAACGTAAACTGACCACTATCCGCGTACCGACTGCGTTCTTCCCGGGGCGTGCGCTCGCCTGGACGCCCGACGGCAAGTGGCTCGCGTGCGGCTGTGGGGAGACACTGGACGCTGATCCTGATCTCCGTGGAGACCGGGACCAAGCGCCCACTGACGCGCGTCAACGAGTTTCCAGGAGTCGAGGGCCGACATCAATCCCGAATTTTCCAGTGACGGGGCCCGACTGGCATTTGCACGATTTCTCGGAGGCCCGGGCGAGATCTTTGTCCTGCCGTTGAACGACGACTACACCGCACGAGGAACGGCGCGACAACTCACGTTCGACAAGCGGGTGGCGTTCGGTCCGACGTGGCTGTCCGACACCGATCTGTTGTTCGTTGCCGGTCCGTCGATCCCGGAACAGCGTCTCTGGCGCATGACGGTTTCCGGTAGCCAGAGGGCGACGTCTCTCGGAAGCCTCGGCGACAATGTGAGCAATGCGACGACCGCGCATCCACAGAACGGCAGCGGTGCCAGAGTGGTGTACGAGCGGCGTTCCTTCGATACCAACATCTGGCGCCTGGATCTCGCCGCAGGCTCGTCGGGATCGCTCAGCCGCGTCGAGTCCTCCAGTGCGGACGACAATGACCCGCAACTGTCTCCCGACGGTAACCAGCTTCTCTTTGGCTCGAATCGGTCGGGTCGCTATGAAGTCTGGGTATCGGACGCTCGCGGCGGTCGTGCACGGCCGCTGCTGGGAGCGGGGCAGGCGGAGCCAGATGGTCGGCCGACGGCGGTGAAATCGTGTACGAATCGCAGGAATCCGGACGACACATCGCAATCGGCGATCGCGACGGAACGGGCCGCCAACGGCTCGAGGCAATCCAGGACGGCGTGGTTCCATCATTCTCGCGAGACGGACGATGGATCTACTTCGTCTCCGACGACATGCAGACCGGGATACCTCGTGTGTGGAAGATCGGTCACCCCACTCGGGGTATCGATTCGAGCAAGCCGGTTCAGGTCACGAAGCGCCAGGGCACGTATTCAGAGGAATCGCACGACGGGGCCTACGTCTACTTCGCGTCCAGCTTCAGTACCGGGTCGATATGGAGAGTGCCCTCCACCGGTGGCACGGAGGAATTGGTCATCGACGAGGCAGTGCATTGGAGCAACTTCACCGTTGCAGCCGATGGCATCTACTACATCGCGGTGCCGCCAACGGGCAACGCCGCATCCAGCCACCTCTACGGAGCTCCCGGCAATGCGCTCAAGTTCTTTCGATTCTCTGATCGGAAGACGCTGACCATCCACGCGCTGCCGCATCCAGCCTATATGGGCCTGTCCGTCTCCCGTGATCAGTCCCAAGTGTTTCTGACGCAAGTGGATCATCAGGGGAGCGACCTCTGGATGGTGGATGGACTTCGCTGAGTTCGACTGCGGATCAGTGTGCTTGCGAGTCACCACCGGCAACCGTCAAGACGTCGTTCTCACCGGTCACCCACGTGAGCATCTGGTCGAAAACTGATTGACGTTGCGGTCGGTTCTTGCGGCATCACGCTCGGCTTGCATGCGTGACCGCCGGTGATTGCCTTCGCGCAGGCAGCGAACAGTTTCGCTTACCGCGGTCGAGCGCGATCGTCTCGAGAACCCGTTGTCTGATATTGCCGTTGACAGCGTGGGGACTCGGCGCGCAGGCCCGAGCACTTCACGTGCAGACGCGCGTGGTACACTCGCGCCTTGCTGCCGGCCACGCTCGGCCACTACCGGATCGTTCGCCCCATCGGTGCCGGCGGCATGGGTGAGGTGTTCCTCGCCGACGATGGGAAGCTGGGGCGCAAAGTTGCGCTGAAGGTTCTCGCGCATGCGCTGGCCGCCGATCCGGAGCGCCGCGGTCGGTTCGAGCGCGAGGCCCGTGCCGTCGCCGCGCTGAACCATCCCAACATCATCACAATCTATTCGGTCGAAGACCGGGACGGTGTCCTGTTCCTGACGATGGAGCTGGTCGAGGGGAAGACGCTGACCGAGCTCATCCCGCCGCACGGCATGTCGCTCGAACAGTTGCTGCACGTGGGGATTCCGCTGGCCGACGCTGTCGGCGCGGCACACCAGCGGGGTATCACGCATCGCGACCTGAAGCCCGCGAACGTGATGGTCACTGACGAGGGCCGCGTGAAAGTGCTGGACTTCGGCCTTGCGAAGCTGCAAGAGGAGTCGCCCGTCGATGGCCTCTCGGTCACGGTGACCAAAGAGCAGCTCACGAGCGAAGGACGCATCGTGGGAACCGTGGCCTACATGTCGCCGGAGCAGGCGCAGGGCAAGGCGGTCGATGCGCGCTCGGACGTCTTTTCGCTGGGCGTCCTGCTGTTCGAGATGGCCACGGGCGAGAAGCCGTTCAAGGGCGACACGAACATGTCGCTGCTGTCCGCCATCATCAAGGACACGCCATCGTCCGTCACCGATCTGCGGCAGGACCTCCCGCGCGATGTCGGCAGGATTCTGAGACGCTGCCTGGCCAAGGATCCCGAGGAGCGATATCAGACGGCGAAGGACCTGCGGAACGATCTGCGGCTGCTCAAGGAGGATCTCGACACGGGTGTCGCTGAACGCGCCCAGTCGCGCACCCACATCAGCCAGAGCACGGTGCTGCCATCAACGGCGTTTCGCATGGCCTCGGCAGCGCGGCTGGCGGTCGCGGCCGCGGCGGTCTTGGCCATGGCCATCGCGGGCGGGTGGTGGTACGCGCGGCGCCCCGCAACGACGTCGGCCCCGGCGTTTGCGAACATCACCATGCGTCGCCTCACGAACACGGGGACGGCGAGCCTCGCCGCCATCTCCCCGGACGGCCGATACGTCGTGCACGTCGACGGCGCTTTCGACAAGCCGAGCCTGTGGATGCGGCAGGCCTCGACGACCAGCAGCGTGCAGATTGTGCCGCCGATGACGGGTGCATACGCGGGGCTCGCGTTTTCGCCGGATGGCGAGGCCGTGCTGTACGTGTTCGGCCCCGAGAACGGCGCGGCACTGTCGCTGTTTCAGATCCCCGTTCTGGGCGGCCCGCCGCGCAAGTTGGTGGAGGACATCAACACAGCGCCCGCGTTTTCGCCGGATGGCAGGCGCATGGCGTTCATTCGCGGCATGGCCGACGGAGGACAAGTCATCGTCCTCGCCAACGCGGACGGGACCAACGAGCGCCGTCTGGCGTCGCGCCCGGAATCGGACGCGTACGCCCAGACGCGCGTGGCCTGGTCTCCTGACGGGACTCAGATCGCGGCCTTCGCGGGCGAGATGCCCAAGCAGCGGAGCCGGATCGTGCTGGTGAACGTCGAGTCCGGCAAGGAACACGTCTTCGGGGATGCCAGGTTCGATTCCGGCGGACAGCTCGTGTGGCTCGGCGACGGCAGCGGTCTGGTGTTCGATGCCATCGAGCAATACGGCGGTCGTTGGAACTGGAACAGCCAGCTCTGGTTGGTCGCGTACCCGGCTGGCACTCTCCGTCGCATCATTCCCGACCTCGCGTCCTATGACAACTCTCGCCGCTATCGCGGGAGGGCGGACGCTGGTGGCCGTGAGGGATGAAGTGCGCGCCGGAATGTGGGTGGCGCTGGTCGACGACACCGCGCGCGCCCGGCCGGTCACGGCCTCCAGCAACGGCCGTGAAGGGGCGACCGGCATCGACTGGACTCCTGATGGCCGCATCGTCTACAGCGCGACCACGCAGGGCAGCTGGGATATCTGGATCGCGAATAGTGACGGTAGCCAGCCGCGACAACTGACGAGCGATCCGGGCGTGGAAAATCAGCCACGGGTGCTGCCCGATGGCAAGAGCATCATGTTCACCTCCCGCGCGTCAGGCGCCAGCGATGTTGAAGTCCGGGCAATCGATCTCGATGGCAGCAATACTCGCAGGATCGCCACTGGCGGCGCCATATTCCGTGGATATCTCCAGCCAATCGGAGACCACCTGTATTTCAAGGTCCTCGAGAAGGGATCGCCCGTGGCCTTCCGCGTGCCGCTGGGTGGCGGTACGCGCGAGCCGCTGTTCGCCGACCCAACCTGGTTGCCGCGGCGATTCGTCGTCAGCAGCGTCTCGCCCGATGAACGGTGGGTCCTCGGCACTTACACGGACCCACAGGGTTCGGGCATGGCGGTCGTGCCCCTCGGCGGGCCTGGGCCAGTGCGCAGATATCCGTACAACTACACGCCGGGTCTGAGCTTCGGTCCAGGCTGGGCGCCCGGCGGACACGCGATCGAAGACCTGGTCTTCCGCGACAAGGCGACAAATCTCTGGCGATTCCCGCTCGACGGCTCCACGCCAAAACCCGTGACGACCTTCACGTCGGAACAGATCATGAACTACCGATGGTCACAAGACGGGAAGACGCTCGCGATGTCGCGCGGAACGGAATCTGCGGACGTGGTGTTGATCACGAGCGAGGAGATCGATCGTAAGGGTGTCGGAAGTCATTGAAACCGTGCGCCTGATGAACGTCCAACGCTCGTCCTTGGGCTTTGCCAGCGTTGTCGCGAACTCATAGCGGCACCCCTGCGCTGTGTGGTGCGCGACATGCGGAGCGGTCTGAATCGCCCTTCCTTTGCGAGGTTCGTGGATGCCGCTGAGATTCGTGGTCGTTCGCGTGCTGTCGGCGATCCTGCTGATCTCGGGTACGTCTGCGCCCGTAACTGCCCGGCAGGACGGCGGCCATCAGACCCAGACCAACAGCGCCGACAGACCGGAGTTTCCATCCGGCAAGTTCAGCGGCCTGATGTTCGGTGACTACTATTGGTACTACCGATGGCATCAGGACGAGATCAGCAGCTCCAATCCAAATACGGTGCAGGGGCAGCAGGGACTATGGTTCCGACGCCTGTACCTTACCTACGACTGGTCGTACAACGAGCGGCTGACAACAAGGCTGCGGCTCGAGGCCAACAGCGACGGGCAGTTCGAAGGCGGCAATCTCGAGCCGTACGTGAAGGATGCGTATCTCAAGTGGACGTACCGCGGACGCCAGCAGCTGACGTTGGGCCTGCAGCCCAGTCTCACCTTCGATTGGCTGGAAGGGTTCTGGGGGCTGCGTCACGTCGAGAAGACGCCTGCGGACCTTTATCGGATTGATTCGTCGCGTGACTTTGGCGTGACGGCGGCCGGACCCGTGGCAGTGGACGGGCTTCAGTATGCCGTTCAGTTCGGCAACGATTCAGGGACCGGCTCCGAGGTCGATGCCAATAAAGCCGTGCGAATAGAAGGCCGGTACGAGCGAAAGTCCGGTATCGCGCTCGAGGGTTTCTATGGCTACTCGTCGCGCCCCGCCGGAGAGAACCGACACACCGCTCAGGGCTTCGCCGGCTTTCGTCGCGATCCCGTGCGGCTCGGCGCTCAGTTTCTGTGGCAGGAGCGACAGTCGGGTCAGGCTGGTGCGGCAGATCAGACCATCGCTGTGCAGTCGGGCTTCTTCATCTGGGACATCCGGCCAGTGAAGGCCGACGCCTTCGTCCGCATCGATCACGTCAGTGGCGATCGCGGGGGAACCGAGACCGGCCTCCCGGGGGCAGACGGCATCGACTACTGGCTGCTGTCGTCCGAGGCGCCGTTCACGACATGGATTGTGGGCGGCGAGTGGTTCCTGCACCCGAGTGTTCGAATCGGGCCGAACCTCGAGCTCGTCTCCTACGCGCATGACCCCAATCCGATCACGTTTCCAGGCCGCGATCGGGACGCTATTCTCCGGCTCACGTTCTATTGGTCCTTCTGATCCAGTCTGCCACGACGGTGAGGTTTGTGAGGACCAGACACACCGTATGAGCCACCAGTGCTTTCTTCTACGGCGTGGTCTCTGTATGGACCGACAGTGCGGACAGCGCGCCCTGCTGCTCGAGCCGATCACGCAAACGCTGGAATTGCGGTCCCTGCGTCACCGCACAGAGCGCGGCGCCATCGGACATCGTCACGTACCACAGGATGTCGCTGCGCCTCGAAAATGCCCTCAACTCGCGCCGCGTGCCTCGAAGGAGTACGACTTCCAGCTCATGAGAGCGGTCGTTGCGGCCCGAGATGACGACGTCGTGTACGCGTGCGGCGTTCAGCCTCAACTGGTGCTCGCGACGTCCTGAGATTGTGACGGGCGCGCTCGCTGCGCGAGCGACGTCGGCCGTCTGCTTCACGGCCTCGAACAGACAGTTGCCCCAGTAGTCCATCTCGAAACGCATGTAGGCCGCGCGCGGACCACCGACCAGGGGCTGAAAGTACGCGACCTGATTCGGATGGTTCTGCACCTGAAACACGAGCGGTTCGGCCAGGCCCGCCATCAGGAGCAGAGCGACTGCCGCGCGCCACGCTCCGGCCGTGGCTGCGATCGCCGAGACCCAGCCGACGGCGGCCAGCACAACGAGGGGCGGCACGATGAAGAGGAGGTGGCGAACGCCGTCGTACAGCGTCGAGTGCCGGGCCACGACGTAGACCACCGGAAAGATCACCGCAAACCACAAGCCGGCGACGAGTGCACGTGATTCGCCAGCGGCGGGGCGGCGGCTATCAGCCCGGGCAACGGCAAATGCCTGCTGGAGTCGCTGCAGGGCCGACGACGCCAGCGCGATGAGCGACAGCGCTGCCCCGGCAATCACGACCGGCGGTGTGGTCCAGAACAGCCAGACGGGCACGTACGACCAGGGCATCGCGGTCGATCGGATGTCCCGGCCGTCGAAGAGGACGGTGCCGCGCCATTCGTGGTGCGAGACACCTTCGAGGGCTTCGAACATTCCGATCGCCGGATGCTTCCAGAGGAAGGGCCACACCGGCATGGCGACGAGAGCGGCAATTACCGTCGTTCCGATCAGGCCGAGACCAGCCAATGCGATGTGCCGGACGCTCGTCTCGCGACTGGCAACGAGCGATGTGAGCACCCACAGACTTGCGTAGGCGACGAACAGCAGACCGCCCGGACGGATCGCCAGCGCGAGGCCGATGCAAGCACCCAACGCGATCACGTGCCGTAACTGCAGGTAAGGCCGCTCACGCGGCAGCGCGGCGATGGCGACGAGCGCCCAGATGGCTGCCGCCGCAAACGGCACGTCTTTGGGATTGTTCATCGCGTGCCCTGTATATGGCGGCAGGAGCGCGAGGATCAACATCGCAAGGGAGCCGACGGCTGGGCCTGCAACACGCCAGGCGAGCGCTCCGCAGCCGACGATGCCCAGCCAGCCGACGAATGCGTTCAGCAAGTGCCGCACCAGATACTTGTCCAGCGGCAGCACGTGCTGCAGCGCCACGGCGCTGACGTCGAAGAGTCCTCCGTACAGATAACCCTTCTCGGCCTGAGGGATGCCGTGATACAGCGCCCAGATGCGCTCGCCGTTCGTCTGGCGGGGCGACTCGTCCCACGTGACCCCGAAGTCGCGCGACATCACCAGCAGGACAGGCAGGAGCGCAAGGGCGAGGATGGCGAACGCGACGCGCTGACGACTCGGGCGCGCTCCGCCGTTACGTGCGCGCTCGACTGCGTCAAGGGACAGGCCGCGTTCGGACGTCCACGAGCGCCACGCGGTCAGGAGCCGTGCGCCCGGCAGCAGTCGGGTATTCATGGGTGGGGTAGCGACTGCATAAGATTACCTCCCGATTGTTCGGTTGAGTTCCGAATAGAATCCGACAGCGGACTGCCGCCCGGCGGGACCTACCCGTAGGAGTGAGTCATGTCGAAATGGGAACACTGCGCCGTTTACGTTGCGCTCTACCGGGATGGCACTGGAGGCGGCACTCGCGAGCTGCTCTCGGTGCAGATGCCTGGTGAGCCTCAAAAAGGTGTCACGAACCCGCTCGGCGTGATCGGTCTGCTCAACGAGCTGGGCGCGGATGGCTGGGAACTGGTCGACGTCGAAAATTCGGTCTGGTACCTGAAACGGCCAAAAGGTGCGGCGGCTTCCTGACGGCCGTTTACCCTCCGGTCCGGCGCTCGATGATCATCGGCATGCCGAATCGCGGGCGCAGTGTGATGAGCGGCCACGGCTCCACTCTGTGACCTGGCACCAGGTGGAGACGATAGTGTTGTGCGAGTGTCCCGACGATGAGTTGGGCTTCGATCAGCGCGAAGTGGTTGCCGATGCATTGGCGGGGGCCGGCGCCGAACGGCAGGTAGACGAATTTCGGACGATCGGCGCTCTGTTCCGCGGAGAAGCGGTCAGGATCGAATGCCTCCGGGTTCTGCCAGAAGGCCGGAAGCCGATGCAGGACGTAGGGGATCACGAACGCCAGCCATCCTCGCGGCAGGCGGAAGCCTCCCAGTTCATCGTCGGCAAGCGCCTGCCGTGAAAAACCCCACGCCGGTGGATACAGGCGCAGAGATTCGTCAATGACCATGCGCGCATAGGGCAGGCTTGCCAGATCGGCGTACTCAGGCGGGCGTCCGTCGAGCGCCGCATCGATCTCTTCCTCGAGTCGCTGTCGCGCCTCGGTGTGCTGCGACAACAGGTACCACGTCCAGGTCAACGCCAGCGACGTCGTTTCCTGACCGGCGAGGAGAAATGTCGTGACCTCGACGCGGAGCTGTTCGTCGGTCATCGTCTCGCCGGTTTCCTCGTCGCGCGCGCCCATCAGCATGGAGAGCAGGTCGCTGGCACTGTCGGGCGATGTACGTCGACGTTCGCTGATGACGTGATCGACCGCCGCGCGGAGCAGGGTGCGTGCCGCCTCGAACCGCCGGTTCTTCGCCGTTGGCCAGCGGTCCGTGAGCCCGAGCGACCAGAAGCTCTCGCCAACGTGCTGATTGATGATCGTCCAGGCCTGATCGAACTGGGTCGCAAACGGACCGAGATCGGCGCCGAGCAGGGCCCGCACCACGACGGTGCGCGTCAAGCGCATCATCTCTTCGCCGACGTCGACGGGCCGCCCGGCTGAAGCGAGCGTTTCCCACGCCGCCGCAGTGTCCCGTACGGCCATGGCCATGGTGCCGGCCAGCTGCGCGATGCGCTGGCGATGAAACGCGGGTTGGGCGATTCGACGCTGCCGCAGCCAGAATTCGTCCTCGCTCGTCAGCAGACCGTTGCCGAGCGACATCCGCAGTTTGTCGTAGAGCGGACTCTTGTGGTAGTTGCGCGCGTTGTCCTGCAGGACGCGACGCACGTCCGCGGGGTTCGTAATGAGGTAGCCGTGTCGCGGCCCGATCTTGAAATAGGCGACGTCGCCGAAGCGATGTGCGGCAGTCAGGAACACGCCAATCGGATCTCGCCTGACCGCCGGGAGCATCCCGACGACCGGAAATCCGCGAGGTCCCGGCGGGAGCGTGGCTGACAGTTAGCGGTCCTCGAGCAGCCGGACGTCGTAGACCGCGCCGGCGCGCGATCCGGGTTTCGCGACGAATCTCACGCGCAAGATACCGTTGGCAGCCAGCGCCAGGTCGGGCGGAATCCGATAGGTGACATCGGCGAATCGATCCGGCTGCTGGCCGTTGAGGGAAACCGAGGCGATGGCCCGGTCATTCACGACGATGTCGAACATACGGTCGCGTTGGCCGTTGGAGTAGGTCACCCGCAGCGCAAGCGACTTCCCGCGCGCGGCGGATGACGCCGCCGGGATTCTCAGCTCGTAACCGAACCAGCCGCTGGCTTCGCGCCATGTTCTCCCGTTCGTCGCGCCCGTCGTCGCGCCGTCGCCCTGCACGTTGTGCTCGACCTCCGGCTGCTGCTCTCCAGGCGTGACGCGGTCGAGCGTAAGGCGTTCGAGCGACAGCCGCTCGGACTCTTCAGCCTCGAGCTGCGCCACGACTTTCGAGTAGTCGCCGGGAGCAACGGCACGCCAGTAGATCATGTAGCGGCTGTCGTGCACGCGGAAGAAGGGCACGAGCTCCAGGTCGCGCGCCACCGCCGGCCGAATGAGGTCCGTCGCCGTGAACGTCATTGGTTTACCGGCGACGGGACGGATGTGATCCGCGAACGTCGCCACGTCGCCGACGAGCATCGGCGCACCATCCAGCGGCAGGTATGGACCGGGCGAGACATGCGCCATGCGGCCGTCGCCGGCGATCAGCCCGTCGAGCTGCTCGGTTCCGGTTTTGGCGGCGAGCACGATCGGCCCGTGCAGGATGGCCACGTAGTCTGACCCATCGGGCAGGCGCTCCATCGTCGTCCCCATTGGCAGATCGATCTCGACGCGGTCGCCGTTACGCCACTCTCGGGTGACCGCGGCGTATGAAGATGGCGTCGAGTTGTCGGGCCAGGGCTCGCCGTTGACGCGAATCCGAAACGCCCCAGCTGCCACCCACGATGGATGCCGGACGCGCAGCGTGAACCGCGCGTTCCGTTGCAGCGAGAGCACGAGCCGCGTTCGCGCTTCGTCGGGAAAGCTCGTCTCCTGCGACAGCTCCAGCGCTCGCTCCGGCCAGTGCAGCGCCGAGGCGATGAACAGATTCACGAACAGTTCATCGGCGCTGTGGGCGTAGATGAACTGACCGTACTTGCCGTGATTCTCCATGCCGGTACCGACGCAGCACCAGAAACACTGCGAGGGCTGCGAGTAGACGCGGTAGTGCCGCGGGCGGATCGGCGTGAAGTAGACGAAGCCGCCATGGACCGGATGCTCGGTCGAGAGAATGTGGTTGAACACCGCCCGCTCGTAGAAATCGGCGTATTCGGCAAGGGGCTCGGCTCGAAAGAGCTGCTCGGTGAGGCGCAGCATGTTGTAGGTGTTGCAGGTTTCCGGGCCCTCGCGCGATTCGATCATCGACGAGAAGTCGTCCTGGGGGTTGAAGTGCTCGCGCACGCTGTTGCCACCAAAGGCCACCGTGCGATGGTGGACGACGGTCTGCCAGAAGAACTTCGCCGCGTCCAGGCCGCCCGGCTCGCCACCAAGTTGCGCGAGTCTTGCGTAGCCGATCGCCTTCGGAATCTGCGTGTTGGCATGGAGTCCGGTCAGCGTGTCCTGATGGTGTTCCAGGCCGTCGAGCAACGCGCGCTGCGAGAAGCGCTGCGCCAGTGTCAGGTACTTGCGGTCGTTGGTCATCGCGAAGACGTCGGCCAGCACTTCGTTCATGCCGCCCTGCTCGGCGCCGAGCATCTGCTGCATCTGGTCGTCAGACAGCTTCGCGGTCACACGCTCGGCCCAATCGGCGAGCTGGACGAGAACCGCGCGCGCCTGATCGTTGCCGCCGATCTGATACGCGTCGCGCAGGCCGGCGAACAGCTTGTGCAGGTTGTACCAGGGCACCCACTTGCCGTTGAGGGCGAATCGCTCGACGTGAAGCGTGCCCGCCGCAATCTCCATCCACAATTGGCGCCCGCCGGGAATCGCCCCGACGTAGCCGTTGCCGTTCGACCGCTGACACGCAGCCAGCTCGGCCACCATGTAGTCGAGCCGCCGCTTCATCTCGGGATCGCCCGTCGCGGCCCAGATCTGCGCGAGCGCGGTGAGATAGTGGCCGGTCGTGTGCCCTTCGAGGCCGGTGCTTTCCCAGTTCGGATACTTGGCGGCTTTCGGGGCGAGTCCCGCTTCGGTGAGGAACGGTGCGAGCAGGCGGTCCGGTTCGAGCGCCCGGATGTACTCGACGTTCAGATCCTGTGCATGCTTGAAGGGGCCGTCGAGCACCCGCACCTGCGACAACGGGAACGTTGTCACACCCCGCTCTTGCGGAGGCAGGCGACGGCCCGTGACGATCACCGCCGCCACCATCGCCACAGCCACGATCGCCGCGGCGAGCCGTACTCCTCCTGTCATATCATTCACCCCGAGGGTCTGAGATGAGCGTGACGCCTATGACTGGACCTCGATCGCTGTTCCGCTCGGCCACCGGTTTCATCGTACTCGCCGTCCTGCTCGGTACGAAAGCACCATCTGCCGACACCGCGAGCGATCTGCTTCCGCCGGCGAACCGGCTGTCGCCGCTCCCGGTGGCCGCAGTGAAGATTCACGACACGTTCTGGGCACCCCGCCAGGAAGTGAATCGCACGCGCACGCTCGATCACGTGCTCCAGCAGATCGAGGGTACGGGCGGGCTCCGCAATTTCGACATCGCGGCCGGGAAAGTCACCGGCAAGTTTGGCGGCCCGTTCTGGGCCGATTCCGATCTCTACAAGTGGATCGAGGGCGCCTCGTGGACGCTGGCGACGCATCCCGACCCGGCGCTCGATGCGAAGCTGGACGGCATCATCGCCCGCATCGCCGCCGCGCAGCAGCCCGACGGCTATCTCGACACCTTCGTCCAGATCAACGTGCCCGACCTGCGGTTCAAGAACTTCGCGTTCTTCCACGAGGACTTTTCGTCCGGCCACCTGTTCGAAGCGGCCGTGGCGCACTATCAGGCGACCGGCAAGAAGACGCTCCTCACCGTCGCGACCCGGCTCGCCGATCTGTTCGATCGCGAGTTCGGTCCGGGCAAAAAGGACTACATCCCGGGCCATGAGGGCATCGAGCTGGCGCTGGTCAAGCTGTCGCGGGCGACGGGTGAAAAACGGTATCTCGATCTCGCTGAAGCGATGATCGATCGTCGCGGTCAGAAGCCGTCCATCTTCGAGCGGCAGTTCCGCGAGCTCGACCCCAACCGCACCGTCGATTTCCTCGGCAAGCCGCTTCGCATCGGCGAATGGTACGAGCGGTTCTACCTGAAAGACCCGAAGAAGTTCGATACGCGCTACGCCCAGGACCATCTGCCCGTTCGCGAGCAGAAGGAAGCCGTCGGACACGCGGTGCGCGCGATGTTCCTCTACTGCGGAATGGCCGATCTCGTCTACGAAAAGAGCGACGCCAGGCTCTGGGATTCGTCGAAAGCCCTGTACGACAGCGTGACGCTGCACCGGATGTACGTCACCGGCGGCATCGGACCGTCGGAACACAACGAAGGGTTTACCGAAGATTACGATCTGCCGAACGAGACCGCCTACCAGGAGACCTGTGCCTCGGCGGCGATGGTCCTCTGGAACCACCGGCTGTTCAATCTGACCGGCGACGCGAAATACACCGACGTGATGGAGCAGTCGCTGTACAACGCCGTCGCCGCTGGTGTCTCGCTCAGCGGTGATCTCTTCTGCTACGTCACGCCGCTCGCCAGCCGCGGCGACTTCAAGCGCTCGCCGTGGTTCGGTGTGCCGTGCTGTCCGACGACGATCGCGCGCTTCCTGCCGTCGCTCGGTCAGTACATCTACAGCCGCTCGGCCGACGGGGTGTGGGTCAACCTGTTCATCGCGAGCGACGCGACGACGCCGCTGGACACGGGCCAGGTGACGGTGCGGCAGAGTACGAACTACCCGTGGGACGGCGACGTGAAGATCGCCGTCGAGCCCGACGCGCCGCGCGAGTTCACGCTGCACGTCCGGCTCCCGGGCTGGGCGTCGACTCCCGTTGTTCAGGTGAACGGGGCGGCGGTGACGCCGGAGATTTCGCGAGGCTACGCGGCGATCCGCCGGCAATGGAAGAAGGGCGATACCGTCCAGGTGTCCCTGCCGATGGAGGTGCAGCGGCTGGCCGGTCATCCGAAGGTGCTTCCCACACAAGGCAAGGTCGCCGTGCGCCGCGGACCGCTGATCTACTCGTTCGAGCAGGCAGACAATCGCGTGGCGCTGGACACCGTCGTGCTGCCGCAAAACGCGACGTTCAAGACACAATTCGATCCCGACCTCGCCGGCGGTGTCGTAAAGCTGACGACAGAAGGCTTGACGCACAAGAGCGCCGACTGGACCGGCCGCCTGTATCAACCGCTCGACGTGTCGCCGGCGACACCGGTTACCCTCACCGCTGTGCCATATGCGGTCTGGGGCAATCGTGGACTGGGACAGATGATCGTGTGGATCGATTCGTCGATGTCGTACTGCGCGCTGCAGCCCTAGAGCGTCCAGCCCTCCCGGTACTGGATCCCGAGCAGGCCGTTTGCCTGATCGTTGTTCGTGAATCGGAAGTTCTGCCGGTTCCACTCGAGCCGCTGGTCTTTCATGCGGATGGCCAGGACCCCGAGGAGCACCATCTCGGTGAGCGCAGCGCCGTATTCGAATGGCGAGCAGGGCGGCACGCCGCTCGGGCCTTCCTTGCAGGCGCGGATCCAGTCGCCCTCGTGGCCCTCAGTCACGCGGCGAAGCGTCTTCGGCGGCCGCTTGTAGGCCTCCATGCGCGTCTCCGGGATCAGCCGTACACCGTCGGCACCATGTGACCCGTGCAGAATCGTGCCGTTGTCGCCGATCAGGAGCGCGCCGCTCCCCGGCAGCGTGCGGCCGGGCTCCATCTCCGGCGGTATCGGCGGCAGCAGGCGTCCGTCGTACCACGTAAGCTTCACTGGCGGCTTGCTGCCGCGTGCCGGGAATGTGTATCGCACGATCGACGCGCGCGGATACGTCTCGGCCGCCACCGCCGGCTCGTAGTGCGTGGACGTGGCCTCGATGGTCAGGGGTGGGCCGAGCTCGAGTGCCCAGAAAGCCGGGTCGAGAATGTGGCAGCCCATATCGCCGAGCGGTCCCGTGCCGAAATCGAGCCACGCGCGCCATTTCATCGGCAGGTATTCGGGGCTGTAGGGCCTGAACGGTACCGGCCCGAGCCATTTGTCCCAGTCGAGTGTCTCGGGCACGGCCGGCGTGTCGGTCGGTCGCGCCCGTACCGCGAAGTCGGACCAGGGGTCGCCGCCCACCGGCCGATCGGTCCACGCGTGCACCTCCGTCACGTTGCCGATGGCTCCATCGTCGAGCCACTCTTTCAGCAGCCGCATCGACTCGTAGGAGTGCCCCTGGTTGCCCATCTGGGTCACGACCTTGTGCTCGCGCGCCGCATCGGCAATGGTGCGCGCCTCGGCGACGGTATGCGTCAGCGGCTTCTGGCAGTAGACGTGCTTACCGGCCCGCAGGCAGGCCATCGTGATGACGGCGTGCGTGTGATCGGGCGTCGCGATGATGACCGCCTCGATGTCTTTCTGCTTTTCGAGCATCTCCCGGTAATCCGTGTACACGGTCGCCTTCGGATACAGCGCAAAGGTCTTGGCGGCGTAGACGCGATCGACATCGCAGAGTGCCACGATGTTCTCGGCCTCGCAGGCCTTGAGGTTCGCGGCGCCCATGCCGCCGACGCCGATGGCGGCGATGTTCAGTTTTCCGCCCGGCGCCTGTCTGCCGAATACGCGCCTCGGCGCGATCGCCGCGGACAGCGCAGCCACGGCCGCTGTGGAGGCAAACTCCCTCCGGGTGAGAGTGCGGTTCGTTCGATCGCTCATAACGTGTGCTCCAGAGGCAGACAGCCGACGGGATGGCCAATGATAAGCCTTCCCGCCGGGCATGGTCCCTTGTTTGTTTTCCCGAACGAGTTATGGCATGCTCCTGTTGGAAACCCAATAGAGCCACGCCACGTCCATGAAAGATAAGACCGACGTTCGCCAGGGCACCCTCGCGCTGATGGTGCTCAAGACCCTGGACCTGCTCGGTCCGCTGCACGGCTACGGGATTGCGAGGCGGATCGAGCAGATCAGCGGCGATCTTCTTTCCGTCAACCAGGGCACGTTGTACCCGGTGCTGCTGCGGCTCGAACAGGAAGCGGCAATCGCGTCCGAGTGGGGCACGTCCGAGAACAACCGCAAAGCGCGCTACTACCGGCTGACTCGCGACGGGCGCAAGCAGCTCCGAGCCGAAGCGGCCGGCTGGGAACAGACGGCGGCGATCATCCAGAAATTCTTCGCCGTCAAGGCAAGTGATGTGCGATGAGAGCGCTGAAGCGGTTCGTTCGTCGCTTCAGCGCGTGGATGACGCACGATGATGCCGACGAGCGTCTGCGTGCGGAAATCGAAGATCATCTGGCGCGCCAGACTGAAGAGTACGTCCGCACCGGGCTGCCGGCCGCCGAAGCGCACCGCCGGGCCGTGCTGAAATTCGGCGGGGTCACCGCGATCAGTGAAGGCTGGCGGGACCAGCGCGGTCTGCCGTTCCTGGACACATTGACGCAGGACGTGCGGCGCGCGCTGCGCCGGCTCCGGACGAGCCCGGCGTTCACCATCGCCACAGTGCTGGTCCTGGCGCTGGGCATCGGCGCGACGACGGCGATCTTCACCCTCGTGCACGCGGTGCTGTTGAAGTCGCTGCCGGTCAGCGAGCCTGGCCAGCTCCTGCGGGTGGGGAAGACATCGCGATGCTGCTATTGGGCCGGATACAGCCAGCAGGACGAGTTTGCGCTCGTGTCCTACGAGCTGTACGGGCATCTCCGAAATAACACGCCGGGCTTTGCGGAGCTGGCGGCGTTCTCGGCCGGTCAGTCGACGTTTCTGGTGCGGCGCGCCGGAAAAGGCGACCCAAGCGAAAGCTATCCGGGCGAGTTCGTGTCCGGCAACTACTTCGCGATGTTTGGCATCCCCGCGTACGTGGGGCGCACGCTCGCGCCGGCGGACGATCGACCAGGCGCCCCACTCGTGGCGGTGATGAGCTATCGCCTCTGGATGCAGCGCTTCGGCGGAGATCTTTCACTCGTTGGCAGCATCGTCAATCTGAACAACGAGCCGTTCACCGTGATCGGGATCACGCCTCCTGGTTTCTTTGGCGACACGCTCCGGAGCGTCCCGCCGGACTTCTTCCTGCCACTGAATGCCGAGCCCGCGATCACGAGCGATCCGGCGCTCACGCATTTCGATACCCACTGGCTGGCGTTGATCGGGCGCATCCGGCCGGAGGTCTCGCCTGCGTCCGCCGAAGCGCGCATGCGGCTCGAGTTGACGCGCTGGCTGCGATCGCATTGGGGCGACATGAGCGCCAACGATCGCGCCAAGCTCCCCGAGCAGACGCTGTTCCTGGCGCCTGGCGGCGCCGGCATCACCAGCATGCGCGAGGAGTACCAGCACTGGCTCGAAATTCTGATGCTCGTCACCGGGTGTGCGCTCCTCATCGTCTCTGCCAACGTGGCGACGCTGATGCTCGTGCGCGGCATGGAGCGGCGGCGCCAGACGTCGTTGGCGATCGCGCTGGGCGCGCGCCGATCGCGTGTCGTGCGCGAGCCGCTTATCGAGAGCCTGCTGCTGTCATTCGCCGGCGGCATTGCCGGCCTGGCGATTGCGATGGTGGGGACGCGCGTGATTCTGCGGGTCGTATTCCCGTCGATTCCTGGCGTCGGCGGCGTGCCCATCGATGCATCGCCGTCCGTGCCAGTGCTGCTGTTCGCTGCCGTCATGTCGATCGCAACGGGCCTCGCGTTCGGCATCGTGCCCGCCTGGACGGCCACTCGCGTGGATCCGATGGAAGCACTGCGCGGCGCCAATCGTTCCACTGCCCGCAGCGGTTCGCTGCCGCGCACCACGCTCACGGTGCTGCAGGCGGCCCTCTCGCTTGTGCTGCTGTCGGCGGCGGGCCTGCTGACGGCGGCGCTCAATCGGCTTGAAAACCAGCCGTTTGGTTTCGAGCAGGACAGGCGGACCATCGTGCAGTTCAATGCGAGACTCGGCGGATACCAGCCACATCAGCTGACGCCGCTGTACGAGCGGATCCAGCACGCAGTGTCGCGCGTTCCCGGCGTCGCCGGTGTGGCGTTGTGCATCTATTCACCGTTTGGCAACAACGCCTGGGCCGGCGGGATCTGGGTGGATGGCCACCCGCCTCCGGGACCTCACGATGACAACGGGTCGGCATGGAATCGGGTCACCGCCGGGTTTTTCGACGTCATCGGCACGCCGATCGTCCGGGGCCGCGCGATTAGCGAGGAGGACGCCGCGACCTCGCGGAGCGTCGCGGTCATCAACGAAGCGTTCGCGCGCAGGTTCTTCAAAGGTGAGGATCCGATCGGCAGGTATTTCGGACAGCACGGCGTCGGCTCGGAGCGTGAATACGAGATCGTTGGCATTGCCAGGGACGCACGCTACTTCAACTGGGACCTCGACCAGCCGGTTGGTCCGTTCTTCTACCTGCCCGAATCGCAACACGACTTCTCGACGACGCCTCCGCCAACCGACCTGAATCCTGGCTCGCATTTCCTGCGCGACATCGTGATTGCGGCCAAGCCGGCGGTCCAGATCTCCCCGGACGCTCTTCGCGACGCCATGGCGTCGGTCGATCCGTCGTTGCCGATATCCTCGGTGCGTACCCTCAGGGAGCAGGTGACGGGCGCCTTCGCCCAGCAACGCCTGATCGCGCAGCTCACGTCGTTCTTTGGCGTGCTCTCGCTGATCCTCGCGGCGATCGGGCTCTACGGGGTGAGCGCATTCAACGCCAGCCGCCGCACCAGCGAGATGGGCGTTCGCGTTGCGCTGGGCGCGACGCGCGGCCAGGTGATGCGCCTCATCCTCCGCGGATCCCTTTGGCCGATCGTGCTCGGGCTGTTCATCGGGTTGCCGCTCGCGTCCGCTGCGGGATTCGTCCTCGGCTCACAGCTCTACGGGATGAAACCGCTCAACCCTCTCGTGCTGCTCGTCGCCTCGTTCGCGCTGTTGTTGGCGGCGATGCTGGCCTCTCTGGCGCCCGCTCGCCGGGCCAGCCTGATCTCGCCCGTTGACGCCTTGCGCAGCGAATAGATGGGCGCGTCCGGGTTAGGATGCACGCATGAGGACCGCTACGTTCATCACGCTGTTCGCGGTGGGATTCTTCTGTGCGACCACGCTCGCGAATCGCGTCGACGATCTCGCGGTCACGCTCACCAACCGGCCTGCGGAGCATCGCGTGGACGTGCTGGTCGATGGCCAGCCGTTCACGTCGTACCTCTATCCGGCGTCGCTCGAAAAGCCCGTTCTCTATCCGCTGCGCACCGCGCGCGGGACCATCGTCACTCGCGGGTTCCCTCTCGAGCCGAGGCCCGGCGAACGAGCGGACCATCCGCATCACGTGGGTCACTGGTTCAACTACGGCGACGTCAACGGCTATGACTTCTGGGGCCATTCGTCCGAAACGCCGCCTGAGCTGAAGGCCAGGGCCGGCACCATCGTCCACAAAGCGATCACGCAGATCGAAAATGGCGCCGCCAACGGCAAGCTATCGGTGACGGCAGACTGGATGGTGCCAGGGGGCGACGTCTTGATTCGCGAACAGACGTCATTCGTCTTTGCCGGACGCGCTGCCCGGCGATCCATCGATCGCACGACGACGTGGACGGCCGCGGAGCACCGCGTCGTGTTCGGCGATACGAAAGAGGGCGCGTTCGGCATCCGTGTGGCGCGCGGCCTCGAGCATCCGCAGAAGGAAGCCGAGGTCTTCGTCAGCGCGCGCGGCGAAAAAGAAACCGTGCCGAGGCTGGACAACACCGGAGTGACCGGCCGCTACCTCGCCAGCGACGGTACGACGGGTGAAGCCGTATGGGGAACGAGCGGACCGTGGATGGCGTTGACCGGAGTCGTCAATGGCGCGCCGGTGACGATCGCCATCCTCGACCATCCGTCCAGCTATAACCATCCCACCTACTGGCATGCGCGCGGATATGGCCTCTTTGCCGCCAACCCGATCGGCCGGCACGCGTTCGATCCCAAACAACCACCGCGCACACTCGAACTGCAGCCCGGTCAGTCGGTCACGTTCCGCTACCGCATCCTGGTGAACGACGGCGAGACGACGCGCGATCAGCTTCAGCAGGAATACGAACGGTTCGCGCACGAGCAGTAGCCAAGTCCGCCCGCGCCGCACCCGGTTGCGTTCAGTCGGACAGCGCCGCCTGGAGCATCGCTCTCGTGTAGCCGACGTTGAAGATCTCGCCGGCGAACCCTCCGCCGCCCGGATACATGTTCTGGATCGCTCCCCGTTCGCGATCGACGTCGATGGCCCGCGGATGCTCGGGGTAGAGCGCGCGCGGATATTTCTGCCGCACCAACTCTTTCATCACCGCGAACATGTTGACCTGCCCCTCGTCGAGGAATACCTCTGTGTAGTCGACGTAAGGCTTGCGCACGATCACGTTTCGGAAGTGCACGTGGTTGATGCGATCGCGATCGCCGAGATAACGGCACACCGCGACCGGCTCCTCGCCGAGCTCGCGCGTGACGCCACAGTCGAACGTCATGCCGTTGAAAGGGCTGTCGACGAGCGCCAGATACTGCTTCCAGTGTTCGAACGTCGCCATCAATTGTTCTGATCCCCGGCTGACAGGAACCGGAGGATCGTTTGGATGGAGCGCCAGACGGACGTTTGCTTTCTCCGCTGCCGGTACGACGGCCTTCAGAAAGTGTTCCGCGCGCCTCAACTGATCGGCGCGCGTGTGGGTGCCAACGCCCTCGAGGGGCGGCAGCGTCCGTGACCGCTCGTAGTCGTACGCGGTGTAGCCCGCACCCGCCCGGCCGGTCTCTTCCTCGTAGCCTTCGATCAGTCGATGCGCGTAGAAGTTGTATTCGACAACGGGCAGCCCCGCCTTGCCCGCCGCACGAATCGACTCGATGATCGACGCAATCTGCGCGTCGGCGCCGGGCCGGCCCCAGATGACGTCGTTGAATCCCGAGATCATCATGTTGCACAGGGTCAGGCCGCCGGCGCGGAAGTGATCGATCCGCGAACGCACGTCGGTTTCGGTCCACGGGATGTGCGGACCGCCAGTGAGAACGTGGTCGATGCCAATCTGCTTCAGGCGCCGCATGCCGGCCGCGTCGAGACTCGCGGCAACGCCGAGGCATATTTTCGGTGTGCCGCTCGCGGAAGACGTGCCTGACTCGTTCGAGTTCGCGCGCTCGGGCTGGCCACGCGTCCCCGCTGGCATCAGCGCGGCGGCGCCCGCCGTCTGCAGCAGCTGCCGTCGGGAGATCGTCGATGGCATGGGGAAGGTCCCTGCGAACGTGGTCAGCTCGTGATCGGACGGATCTTGATGTTGCGGAACCAGAAGACGCTGCCGTGATCCTGCAACGTGATGCGGCCGCTCTTCGCCTTGCCGTAGTCAGGCGCATCCTTCCACTTGCCAGCGTCGCGGAGGGCGTTCCACTCCGGCGTCCAGCGCTCGAACTCCAGGATCTTCTTCCCGTTCAGCCAATGCTCTACGTGCGTGCCGTTCACGACGATGCGCGTGGTGTTCCACTCGCCGACGGGCTTCAATACCTTGATGGTTTCGTCCGGTGCGTGCATCGCGTAGTTGGCGCCGGCCTTCTGTGTCGGCTGCACTTTCTCCTTGAAGCCGACGTCGTCGAGCAGCTGATACTCGGGTCCCGTCTTCCATGGCGCGTCGTACTTCGGATCTTCGATGACGCCGTAGATGACGCCGCTGTTGCCGCCTGTGGAGGCCTTCCAGTCGAGGGTCAGCTCGAAGTTCGTGAACTCCTTGTCGGTGACGAGGTCAGGGCGCTTGTCACTGCCGTAGTTGCCCTGGGTGCCAGTGGTCTTCAGCGAGCAGTCCTCAATGGTCCAGGCTCGCGTGTCCTGCTGGTTGTAGCCATGCCAGCCGGCGGTCGTCGCGCCGTCGAACAACAGCTGCCAGCCGGCGGAACGATCGGCTGCCGTCAAAACGTTCACACCCGAGCAACCGGTGTTTGCCTGGGGCGCTGCCGCGCTCCGTACCATCGTCATCGCGACGGTGCATGCGATCAGGAACAGGATGGGTCTATTAACCATGGTGACCTCTCGAATCGCTTCCGCTCAGGCGGGGCGCACCGTATATTAGACGGCGCCCCCGAGGTGGGCCATGCCCCCTGTAACGGATCTTCAGTTTCTAACGAGCGCCGCAGAGCAGGCGGCCAGTGCCGGCGACTTCATCTCGGCCGAGCAGCAGCTCAGGCTTGCGGTCGAGGTGCAGGAAGAGAACATCGGTCCGATGCACCCGGACCTGGCAAATACCCTCAACAATCTCGGGGTCATCTACGAGCGCCTGGAACGGCCGGTCGACGCCGAGCGGTGTTACAGACGCGCTTTCGCGATCGCCAGCGCCGTTCTCGATCCGCATCATCCGTTTCTGACGCTCAGCGCGACGAACCTGCGCGGCTTTTGCCTCGCTCGCGGCATCCCGTTCGAGGCGGCCTCGGCCCGCGCCGACGCCCGCCGCGAACTGACCGGTTCGCCCGATTCTCTGCCCGAAGCGAGGATCGACGCCGAGCCCACAATCGAGACAGGCGAAGGGAACGGTGTAGTAGCGCCCGACCTCACTCCGGCGACCCACGCCGCGGAACAAGTACCTACTGTCGGTCCGTCGGAGAAGCGCGGCCATCTCAGTCTCGTCGCGGTCGCCGCAGGTGTGTTGGTACTGCTCGCGATCGTGTTCGTGGCGACGAGACCGCAATCGACAGGCGGGGCTGCAGCAACGCGTCCACCAGTTGGTGAATCGCCGCCTCCGCCAGCAGCTGAAGCTCCGCTTCCAAAACAACGGGAGGCGCCCAGCCCTCAGCCGAGCGCGGAAGCGCCGCCTCGGACCGTTCCGGACACGGCCGCACCTGACGCACCTGTCGCACCGACGCACCTGTCGCACCCGCGCCACCCGATCGCACCGGCGCGTCGGTTCGTCTCGTCAGCGCGGACCTCTGCCGCTCGCTCGAGACGCGGGGGCGATGGCGGTGCACACCAGCTGACGGCGTGCAACGGCCAGGCCCGCTCTTCTTCTATACGCGCGTGGCATCGCCGGTAGACGCGACGATCGAGCACCGCTGGTATCGCGACGATCGCCTGGTTCGGACCGTGCCTCTTCGCGTGCGTGCGAACCAGCGCGAAGGCTTCCGCACCTACAGCCGTACGACTGTGACGGCCGATCGAGCCGGTGCCTGGCGAGTCGAACTCAGGAATCCAGATGGCGATATCCTGCAGGAGGCGCGCGTCACGGTCAGCCCCTGAAAATCGACGCTCGCTCGCACGGACGACATGCCGCTCACCCGGATCGGTCTCGATATCGGTGGCACGAAGACCGCCGGCGGCCTGGTGCAGTTTCCCGGCGCGAATGTCCTCGCGCGACGCGTGATCCCGACTCGCCCGCACCGCGAACCCCACGAAGTTCTCGAAGACACGCTCAATCTCGCTGCCGATCTGAAGAGCGAGGCCGAATCGCTCGGCCACGTTGTCGACGGTATCGGTGCCGGTGTCGCTGAGCTCGTCGATGCAGACGGGGCCATCACCAGCAGCGCCTGTATCCCCTGGCGCGGTACGCCGCTGCGACAGCGCCTGGCAGAGTTTGCTCCCGCTTACGTTGACGCTGACGTGCGAGCGGCCGCACTCGGCGAGGCACGATACGGCGCTGGGCGCGTTTACCATGGTTTTGTCTTCGTGACCATTGGCACGGGCATCAGCTACAGCCTGGTTCTCAGTGGGCAACCCTATGCGGGCGCGCGAGGCAACGCGCTGGTTCTCGCAAGCGGCCCGACGAGTCATGTGTGCAATCACTGTGGGCAACATTCGACGATGGTGCTCGAGGAGTTCGCGTCCGGACCAGCCATAGCCCGGCGCTACGCCGAGTTGACGGATCGCGCCTCGGGCCTTACTCGTGGAGCCGGGGCTTCAGCCCCGCCGGCCTCTCCCACGTCGGCTTTCGTCGGGCTGGTCAAAGGCGAAGACGTGACGGGCGCCGCTGCGGACGGGGATCCCGACGCGATCGAGGTGGTCCGAAGCGCAGGCACGGCATTGGGCGCCGCGCTCGGGTTCGTCGTCAATGTCCTGGATCCTGCGGCCATCGTGGTCGGCGGTGGACTTGGGCTTGCGGGCGGTCACTACTGGGAGTCGTTCGTCGAATCGACGCGTGCGCATATCTGGGCTGATGGCAGCCGCGACCTGCCCATCGTGACGGCAGCACTGGGACCGGATGCCGGGATCATCGGCGCGGCGGCGATGTGCTCGCGCGGGCGCGTGTAGGGCGGGGCTTTAGCCCCGCCGATCGGCGGACCTGAAGGTCCGCCCTACATGAGAGTCGGTAAGTGGAGGTAGCCGAATTGAAGGAAACCATTGTCCAGTTGATGCAGAACGAAGCCCCCGTCATTGGCGACGGCGGCTACCTGATCGAGCTGGAACGCCGTGGCTACGTCGACAGCGGCTCAGGACGCGAGAAAGTCGGCACGGGACGCGGGAGCGGGCAGTTCACGCCGGAAGTCGTCGTCGAGAATCCGGATGCCTTGCGCGAGCTGCATCGCGAGTTCCTGCACGCCGGATCCCGCGTCCTGCAGGCGCTGACGTTTTTCGCCACCCGCGAGAAGCTGTCACGCGCCGGCTACGGGAGGCAGACCGAGGAAATCAACGTCGCGGCGGTTCGCCTTGCGAAAGAGGTTGCGGGCGAGCGGGCGCTCGTCGCCGGCTCTGTGTCCCGCACGCAGCTCTTCGAGCGCGAGGGATCCGGTGCCGCCACCCACGTCAACGATCTGCTCACCGAGCAGATTCGTCTGCTTGCGGATGCCGGCGTGGATTTTCTGCTGCTCGAAACTTTTTTCCACCTGGAGGAGATGGTCATCGGTCTCGAGTGCGCGCGCGCCAGCGGGCTGCCAACGCTCGCGACGATGAGTTTTCGGCCGACGCTGCGCGCATCGAGCGACGGTCATTCGCCGGAAGAGTGCGCGAAGCGGATGGCTGACGCGGGCGCTGCTGCCGTCGGCGCCAATTGCGAACAGGAACCCTCTCGCATCGTCCCGCTCGTGCGGGCGATGGGCGCGGCCGCCGGAGTCGCGGTGGCCGTACAGCCGGCGGCATTCCGCACCAGCGCCGAGACGCCGTGCTTCACGAAAATGCCGCAGTTCCCCGACGAGCTCGAGACGATTCAAGTCGCACGCCGCGACTTCGAGGAATTCGGACGAAGCGCCGTCGAGCACCGGTTCGGGTTCGTCGGCGGATGCTGCGGCTGCAACGCCGCTTACATTCGCGCTCTCGCCGCCGGGATCGCCGCGCCATGACGGGCGTTCCGTCGCGGCTGCTGCGCGACATCCAGTCTCAACCTGATTCCCTCGACGTTGTGCTGACCTATCAACGCGGGGGACGCAACGCGCTTCTCGAGGCTGCCCGTGTATTGAAACACGCGAAGCGGGTGGTGATCACGGGAATGGGCGCCTCGCTGAACGCCTCGATCCCCTTCGAACACCGGCTGTGTGCGGCCGGAATCGATGCGACGGTCGTCGAAAGCGGCGAGCTGCTGCACTATCCCCGACCGCTCGGGCCAGAGAGCGTTGTCGTCGTGGTCTCCCGGTCGGGCGAGTCGGTCGAAATCGCCAGGCTTCTGCCGCGGCTCTACGGTGACTGCACCACGATCGGTATCACCAACGAGCCCACGAGCACGCTGGCGCGCGGCGCTGATCACTTCATCTGTGTTGGCAGCCTGACCGACGAGATGGTGGCGATCCAGACCTACAGCGGAACTGTGCTGGTGCTCGCGCTCGTCGCCGCGGCTGCAGTCGACGATCTGGCGGCGGCGGAGGCCACTGCCCGGGACGCGCTCGATCGTTACCGCCGGTTCATCGATCGGGAGGTCGAGGCGCTGACGCACTGGGACGAGTTCCTCGAGCCGCAGACGACGGTCTACTTGCTGGCGCGAGGCCCGTCGATGGCATCGGCCATCGAAGGTGCACTGCTGTTCAAGGAAACCGCAAAGGCGCCCGCAGCCAGCATGGCGGTCGCATCGTTCCGCCACGGGCCGGTGGAGATCGTCGATCGGACGTTCAGAGGATTGCTCTTCGCGCCGCCTGACGCGACGCGTACGTTGAATCTCGCGCTCGCGAGCGACCTCGTACGCTTCGGCGGCCGAGTGCGAGTAATCGGACCGGCGGAAGCGGAGTCCAGCGAAGCGCCTTGGTGGCGCGATCTCAGCCCCGGCCTCAGCTGGTGCGCGACGCCGGAAGTGCCGCCCCTGTTGCAGCCGATCGTCGAGATCGTCCCTGTACAGCTCGCCGCGCTACGGCTGGCCCACTTGCGTGGGATCGTTCCCGGCAAGTTCCGCTTCGCACCTCAGGTCGCGCGCGACGAAGCCGCGTTCGCCCCACCGGATTAGTACGTAGGCCCAAGCTTTAGCTTGGGCACGAAGCCCGAGCTGAAGCTCGGGCCTACGAACGATGGAGCAACGTCACGGGATGCATGTACCGAAGTGGTTGTGGCTGGCCCTGATGTCTACCTTCTGGTGGGGACTCTGGGCATTTCTGGTCAAGCTTGGCAGCGGCCGACTCGATCCCTTCCAGCTGCAGGTACTCTTCGTCGTCGGCATGATGCCGCTGATGGCGCTGGTGAGCGCGCGACGCGGGCTGACGCTGAAGGCGGATCGCGTGGGCATCGCTTACGGCGTCTTGAACGGTGCGCTCGCGACGCTCGGAATGCTGGCCTTCTACGCGGCGATGGAACGCGGCAAAGCGTCGATCGTCGGCCCCGTCACGGCGCTGTTCCCGATCGTGACAGTCGTGGGTTCGACGTTATTCCTCCATGAGCGCCTCAACAGGGTGCAGTACGCCGGTGTCGCGCTCGCGCTCGCGGCGATCCTCCTTTTCGCGTGACGATGAACGGGTGGGTTCTGCCTGCGCTCGTTGCCCTGGGGCTGTGGGGAATTGTCGGCATCCTGCAGAAGTTGGGGAGCAACCGCCTCGGTGCCAACGCGCTGCTCTTCTGGGTCACCGCCGGCTACATCGTCATGCTTCCGGTCGTGTTGTGGCGGAGCGGAAGCTGGACGGCGTCCGGAGACGCCTTGCTTCTCGGCGTGCTGGCCGGCAGTGTGAACGGCCTCGGGACGTGGCTGTTGTTCCGATCGCTCGAGCACGGCGCAAAGGCGTCGGTGGCCGTGCCGCTGACCGCGCTTTACCCGGTGGTCACGGTCATCCTGGCGTTCGTCTTCCTGGCTGAGCGACTGTCGCTCCGCGAGTGGCTCGGCGTCGCGCTCGCGGTATGCGGCGGCGCATTGTTATCGTACGAGCGGGAATAGGATCCACCTGTAGGGCGGGGCTTCAGCCCCGCCATGGCGGACTTGCCCGACTTCGCCTGAGGCTTCGTCGAGGTCTCGCCGTAGCGCTTCGCGCGGAGGCGGAAAGGTCCGCCCTACGGATTCCGTGCGGGCCGCGTTTCCGGAACTTGACGTCTCGGGCAGTCGTAGTCCCTTGGGTAATCGCTTATGCGCGACCTGATTCGGACCCTCCGCTACACACTGCGCCAGCTTCGCCAGGCGCCTGTCTTCACTGCCGCTGCCGTCGTGACGCTGGCGCTCGGGATTGGCGGAACGACCGCCATCTTCACGCTCATCCACGCGGTCATGCTGCGGTCGCTGCCCGTGTCCGATCCGGCGCGCCTGTATCGCATCGGCGAGGGCGACAACTGCTGTGTCCAGGGGGGGCCTCAGGATCGCTGGGGGATGTTCTCGTATCCCCTCTATGAACGCCTCAAGGCCGCGGCGCCCGAGTTCGAGGAGATCACCGCCTTCCAGGCCGGCGGGGCGCGGCTGAGCGCACGCCGTGCAGGCGTGGAACAGGCGGCCAGACCCTTGCGGTCCGAATACGTGACCGGTACCTACTTCTCGACGCTCGGCGTCCGGGCGTTCGGCGGGCGCATGTTCACGGCTGCCGACGACAAGCCGTCGGCGCCGCCCGTCGCTGTGATGAGCCATCACGCCTGGCAGAGCACGTACGCGTCCGATCCTTCGATCGTCGGGTCCACGCTCGTGATCAACGGCCATCCCTTCACCGTGATCGGCATCGGCCCTCCAGGATTCTTCGGCGACACCCTGCGTAGCGATCCACCGGAGCTCTGGGTGCCGCTGCAGCAGGAGCCGCTGATCAACAGCGACAGCTCGCTGCTGCGGCAACCGGTGTCGGCGTGGCTGCGCGTCATCGGACGGCTGAAGCCAGGCGCGACGATCGACGGCATGTCACCGCGGCTGACCGGCGTGCTCCGTCACTGGATGCAATACGAGTCGGGCTATCCCGCCAACTGGATGCCCGACGTCAAGCGCATGCTGCCGCAGCAGGTGCTCAACGTGGTGCCGGCCGGGGCTGGCGTCGCGGAGATGAAGGAGGAGTACGGGCGCAGCCTGCAAATCCTCCTGGCCGTGTGCGGACTTGTTCTTCTCATCGCGTGCGCTAACGTCGCCAACCTGTTGCTCGCACGCGGTGTCGCGCGGCGGGGACAGACGGCCGTGCGGCTGGCAGTCGGGGCATCGGCGCGGCAGATCGTGTGGCAGGCGCTCGTTGAGAGCATCGTGCTCGCCATCGCGGGCGGGCTCGCGGGTCTCGTCGTCGCCGGCGCCGCAGCACGACTGCTGCTGTCGCTGGCGTTCAGCAACGCGCGCTTCCTGCCAGTCGAGACCACACCCTCGCTGATCGTGCTCGCGTTTGCCTTCGGCGTCTCGCTCCTCACCGGCATCATCTTCGGCGCTGCTCCCGCCTGGTTCGCGACGCGGACAGATCCCGTCGAAGCGCTTCGCGGGGCCGGCCGTTCCACTGCCGACCGATCGTCGTTCGCCCGCAAGACGCTGCTGGTCGTTCAAGCCACGCTGTCTGTCGTGCTCGTCGCCGGCGCGACGATGCTGGGCCGCAGCTTGAGCAAGCTCGAGCGCCAGGACTTCGGCTACAAGATCGACGGACGCGTCGTCGTCTCGTTGAACCGGCCGCCAGCCACCTACACGCAGCCGCAGCTGGCGGCGATGTACCGGCAGCTCGAGGAACGGCTCAACCGGCTGCCGGGAGTGCGTGGCTCCGGGTTGGCGCTATACAACCCACTCACAGACAACTGGGGTGAGCTGATTCTGGTCGAGGGGCATCCCGAACCCAAGATGGATGAGGAGTCGGGTGCTTCGTGGGATCGCGTCACTGCCAACTACCTGCAGAACTTCGGTGTCGCATTGGTGCGCGGCCGCATGTTCACGGAGGCCGACAACGAAGACACGGCGCCCGTTGCGATCGTCAACGAGGCGTTCGTGAAGCGCTTCTTCAAGAGCAGCGAGGATCCGCTCGACCGGCGCTTCGGCCTGGATCTGCCAGAGAACGTCGGCACCTTCCGCATCGTCGGTATCGTGCGCGACGCCAAGTTCGCGGGCTTCGAGCTGAATCGGCCGGCGCGGCCGATGTTCTACGTGCCGCTGGCGCAGAACGTCGACTATTCACACGAGTTGATGAAGAAAATCGAGCTGATGTCGCACTTCATCGGTGGAATCATGCTCGTCACCGATTCGCCACCCGGAACGCTCGAGCCGATGTTGACGCGAGTGCTCGCGGAAGTGGATCCCGACCTCACGATCACGAGTGTGCGGACGATGCGGCAGCAGGTGGCGCTGTCGTTCGATCAGGAGCGCGCCGTGGCAAGCCTCGCCGGTCTGTTCGGCATTATCGCGCTGCTGCTGGCGGCCGTCGGGTTGTATGGCGTCACCGCATACACTGTCGCGCAACGAACCAACGAAATCGGTCTGCGCATGGCGCTCGGCGCCGATCGCGGGAACGTCATCAGTCTCGTGCTGCGCGGAGCCTTCAAGCGGGTGATCGTCGGCCTCCTGATTGGCATTCCGCTGGCCGTCGCCGCAGGCCGTTTGATCGCTGCGCAATTGTATGGCGTCGAGTTCTGGGACCCGCTGGCGCTCACGATCGCCGCAGGGGCGTTGGCGCTCTGCGCGTTCATCGCCGCGATAATTCCGGCCGGCCGCGCGGCCTCGATTTCGCCAATGAGCGCCTTGCGAACAGAGTAGGGGCACGTCGCGGCATCATCGGCGGCGGCGCGCAGGCCTAGCGTCGATCCCGCAGCAGGGCCAGGTATCGCCATCCCGACGCGGCTGTCCACGTGGCGCGCAGAGGATGAACTCCTTCCACAACTGTTTTCGGCCCGCTGCGCGTTCGTCGGCGCCGTCGATGTGCGCCATCGCTTCTCGGCCGCCGGCTATCTCATACGGGCGTCACTCGTAAGTGATGTGCCGACAATCAGTTGAGCACGCCGGTCACACGCGATCGATCGTGCGTGCTAGGATCGCCGCCGCCTCTTCGGGCACTCCCTACGGGTGTGCGAATGGCTGAAGTCTCTGCTCCAACCCGACGGGTCGCGTTCGGCAGTCGGTCATGTTGCGACGGGCGACTGCGGGCCCTGTCCGTCTGTGGCGGATGTGGGTCGATGGGCGTCGTGCCGCCGCGCGCGTCGAGATCGCGGGTGAATCGGTCGAGTTTCCCGCAACCGCCGCAACGCGTGACCGGCTGGCGTTCTCACAATTCGCGTGGGACTCCCATCTCTATCGCTTAACGGCGAGCTCCCGGTCGAGGAGGTCGCTCCGTCCTCATCGTTTGAAACTGACCCGCACTTCTCTCCGGATGGTCGCCGCCTTGCGTTTGCGTCGGGCCGCTCCGGCCACGTCCAAATCTGGGTGGCCGCAGCCGACGGGTCGAACGCACGCCGGCTTACGCGCAACACGCGACAGCGGCCAGGATCGCCGTCGTGGTCGCCCGACGGGGCGCGATCGCGTTCGACGGCACCGAGGTTGGCGCTCCGGTTGACGTCTGGATCATCGACGCCGACGGTGGCACGGCGCGCCAGCTGGTACGAACGGGCCGGGCAACCACTCGGGGCCCAGGTGGTCGCACGACGGCAAGTGGATCTAGTTTCCCAGCGACCGGGCCGCAACGCGGAACTCTGGCGGGTGCCCTCAACGGGAGGGGAACCACAACAAATCACTCGGACTCCTCTGGCTGAGTAGACGAACAACGAGCTCAGAGCGACGAACAACGAACTTTGAACAATGAGCGACGAGCTCGGAGCTAGAGCTCAGAACGACGAACGAGGAGCTGTGAGCTATGAACGTCGAGCTGAAGCTGGGGTCCATCCGCGACCTCGGCGTTCGTCATTCACAGTTCGTCGTTCGTTGTTCGTCGTGCAGAGCTCGTCGCTCGTTGCTCCGAGCTCGTTGCTCAGACAGTGATAACGATCCGCCGTCCTCGCCGGACGTTGGTCACGAGAGCGGGTCGGAAGCAGACGAGACAGATGCCACGTTTGCGGCGCACGCTGGGATAGAGGATTCCCGCCGAGCCGTCGGCCAGCAGGGCAGACGCGAGGCGCTGGGATGCGCTGTAGTCGTCGGGCTTCAGACAATCCGCGTAGGCAGGATCGCGGCGGATGTCGTGAAAGTCGCCGCGGAAGTCCGCGAGATAGTCGTCGAGCGTGAACGTTTCCGGTTCCGTCCACGCAATCTCGGCGAGCTCCTGTTTCTTGTGAAAGGCGACCTCCGCTTGCGCCGTGTCCAGGTCGAACGCGGCGTACCACGCGCCGCGATCCGGACCGTTGAAACGGCTGCCCGTGGGGTGGGCGTGCGTGAATGCCGCGTTCACGATGTGCGCGTAGCTGACGCCAAAAAGCAGCTCGTGAACGCCGATGCCGGGGAGCAGGTTGGCTTCGCCGGCGAGCCGATCGTTGGTGGCCGAGTCGAGCTCGAACAGCACGTCGAGCGGCTCGTCTGGCTCGGCAAGCCGGGCGAGCACACTTTCGTCACTGTACCGCGTCGGGATGAGTCGATGAGTTTCGTCCTGGCGGACGCGTCTGAGCCTGGGCGTCAAAGACCGCCCCGCCGTGCATCGAGCAGCTGACGCACGCGCATCAACGCTGGAATGCCGCCCCGGACGACGTAGGCGAGCGGGGGTTGGCCTTCGAACATCGGGTTGGCATTCGGAAGGCCGATCCAGGCGTCGGCGAGCTTGCGGCTGTACAGGATGTTCAGCGCCTTGAAGATGCCAACGAGCAGCGAGATTCGTGTCAGCGTGTCCTGATCGAGCGTTTTCCCGGCGCCCCGCTTCCACTGGTAGTAGACGCCGTTCGACACCCCACCAAGCAGTTGCCGCGCGATCTCGTCGCGGACGTGCCAGGCGTCCATGACCTTGAAGAAGGCGGGAATGGCCGCGACGCTGAGTCGCTCCTGCACGTCGGTGCGGGAGAGGTCCGGCACTCCGCTGACGGCGAATCCCGCCGTCGCCTCCCGCAGCGTCAAGGTTTGGCCTCGCTCCATTTATGAATAAAAGTAGCTCCAACTATGGAGTCAAGTCAAGCGGGGTCCGATCGCCTGGCGCGATCGCTAGATCGATGGCGCGTAGGCCGGTGTCCCCGCCACCGTCCGTTCGCGGAGAGCCGTGACACGGATGGCGACCACCGCCAGCAGGATCGTGAGCGCTTGCGGAAGGGTGGCGACGAGGGCGACGAGTCGTGGAGCGATGCCGGAATCGTTGGGAATGAAGATGTTCAGCACCAGATAGCCGCCGAGAAACAGCCAGAGATTGCGCAGGGTGGGCTGGGCGATCGCACAAAGCAGCGTGAGCAGCCAAATCGCCGGGAACGGCGCGTACGACTGCGGAAGAAACGGACTCCGCAGCGTCGCGAGAATCAGTATGCCCAGCCAGAGGAGAGGCTGCAGGTCGTCGCGAGTCGGTCGGCGCGCGAGCACGATGGTTGCCGCAACGGCAAGGAGCATGTAGACCGTGCCGACAAGTTGCATTGTTGCAAAGCTCATCCCGGACGCGCCAAACAGCTTGAGCTTGTACACGAGTCCCGGGATCGAATAGTTGATGGCGACCGCACTGGAATTGCGAAAGGCGGGGAACGCTTCACCGCTCAAAAGCCCGGGCAGCTGATGGCGAAACGCCGCGAACGGCTGGGAGCCGACGTCGGCGAACGTTACGAGCAGCAGCACCAGCGAAAACGCGGCGGCCCACCCGACGGCTCGCCACTCGCGGCGCACCAGCAGGTAGAGCACGAGCAGCCCGGGATACAGCTTCGACAACGTCAGGAACGCGAGCAGCGCACCGCCGGCCATCGGGCGATTTCGTGCCACGAGTCCCATGGCGATCATCGCGCCGGCGATGACCGCGAGCTGCACGTTCCCTTTCTGCATCGTGTTCAGCGTGACGATCGACGCCAGGACGAAGGGCACGAGCAGCGCCGCCCGTGCCGCGGCATCGCCGCGCAACTGGCGCGCGACGAGAAGCAGGCCGGCGAGTACAGACCAGCCCGTTCAGGCCGTACCACAGCATGCGTAAGCGGAAAAAGCCGGGAGCCACGACCATCAGTGCGCGCGGCAGCAGCAAAAACGGGGGCGGGTATTCGTACTGATCCACTCGGAAGATGCCGATCGTGCGAGGAGTGCGTGGCCGCTGCGGGTCGTCATCCGGCACCGCGTAGAGCGAGAGATCGTAGATGTTCGGCACGCGCCGCACGATGTCCGCCGCAACGTAATAGGCGGTGAAGCACGAGTGATGCACTTCCCACTGACTGGCTGGTAGGTTCGAGTAGGACGGGCGCGACGGATCGACGATGAAGACCGTCACTCGTGCGAGCATCAGCAGCGCCACTGCGGCGGCGACAGCGGCGGCCACACGAAGTCCTCGCGACGGCGAGCCCGCGCCGGCGGATGGGACGAAGCGATTCCCGAACGCTGCGACGGGAATCGCGGCGCCCGCAGCCGCCACTGCCGCGACAACGGACGAGCCGGAAATACCCGCGGCGGCAGCGAAGACGAAGAGAACAACGAGGCCGGAGACGAAGAGCGTCACGACGGTGCGGCCGATCCTAGCAGAGGAAGCGGGCCACCACGTCGCAATGACCGCAGGACCTCGAGATTCCTGACGTCGAACGGATCCACCGCGATGAGGTGTGGCTTTGTGGCCCCGCTCGTCTTCTCGGTCTCGATCAGCGCCGGCAGATTCGCGAAGCGGCCGTCGTGCAGCAGCCGGCTGAACGTCTCGAGTCCGAGGCAGCCCTGGCCGATGTGCTCGTGCCGGTCGACGCGGCTGCCACACGGCCGTTTCGAATCGTTGAAGTGGAACGCCCGAAGGCGATCGATGCCAACGATTCGATGAAACTGTGCGAACGTGTCGGCGTAGCCCTCCTCGCTCACGATGTCATAGCCGGACGCTACGAGGTGACAGGTATCGAGGCACACGCCGACGCGCGGCGAGCCATCGAGATGGCCGATGATTGCGGCGAGGTGCTCGAACCGGTAGCCGACGGTGCGGCCCTGGCCCGCGGTGTGCTCCAGCAGCACCATCGTCTTCCGCCGCGGCCGCGCACGGAACGCCATGCGCAAACTCCCGGCGATCAGCCGTAACGCGTCGTCCTCGCTACCTGACGTGCACGTGCCCGGGTGGATCACTACGCCCAGCAGTCCGAGCGCATGCGCGCGATCGAGTTCGTCGATCAGTGCGGCGATCGACTGGTCCCGCAGAGCGGGTGATGCGGTCGCCATGTTGATCAGGTAGCTGGCGTGCGAAACGGCGGGCGCGATCCCGGTTTCCTCGAGCCGCCGCCGGAAGCGCTTGATCTCCGCGGCCTCGAGCGGCGCGCCGCGCCACCGGTTCGCGTTCTTGCTGAAGATCTGCAGCGCCTCGCAGCCGTGAAGCTCGGCGCGGTCCACAGCCTTCGACACCCCGCCAGCGACCGACATGTGAGCGCCGATGCGCAGTATGCGACTCAATCACGACACCGATTGCAGTCGGCAGGATCGCGGCGAAATAGCAGAACGAGCCCGACGACAAACAGAATCGTGAACAGCATGTAGAGCCAGGCGCGCTGTGAGGCGAGCCAGCCTCCGACCGCCGTCCCGCTCAGAAGAATGATCGCGACGCCCACGTGGCAGGGGCAGGTCAGGATAGCAACCAGCGCGCCGAGGCGGTTGCTACGCGAGACCGGCCGCCGTTCCACGTTTGCGATCCACCGCCGGATAAGCGCGAGCATTTGCGTCTATTTTGGGCGATTCTGAGCCGGCCTGCGCCGCCGCCGACCGGCGAACTCATAAGATCGTCGACATTCGCCCGGAAGTACGCCATCGAAGTGCCGTCACGCTGAAGTCGTGCGGTCGCGGGGTGCGCCAGTGAGTTAGACTGTCACCCTCTCGAATTCGTCGTTACGTCGACCCGTGGCAATACCGAAGGAGGGGAGACATGAACGCGACGGGTACTTTCAAAGGTGAGCAGGCCCCCTGCGGCCGTATCGCCGACGGCGAAACCTTCCAGGATCAAGACGACGAAGTCATCGTTACGCAGGAAACGATTTATACCTGCGGATGTCAGTCGATCCGGCACCAGTATCACGACGGGACGTTCAGCCGGAGAATCGTGCGGCACGACGGCCACGTGCTGGTCGACGAGCTCATCTCAGCCGAGTAGCCTGCGGACGTGATCCCTTCTCACGACGTCGTGCTCGTTGGCGGTGGCGGAGCGGGGCTGCGCGCCGCGATATCAATTGCCGAGACGAATCCCCGGCTGAGTGTCGCGGTGGTCTCCAAGGTGTACCCGATGCGCAGCCACACCGTCTCGGCCGAGGGCGGCGCCGCCGGCGCCATCGCGGCCGACGACAGTCTCGACGAGCACGCGTACGACACCATCTCGGGCGGCGACTGGCTCTGCGATCAGGATGCGGTCGAGGCCTTCGTGAAGGAAGCGCCCGAGGAGCTCCTGCGCCTCGAGCACTGGGGCTGTCCGTGGAGCCGGGAAGCCGACGGCCGCATCGCCGTCCGTCCCTTCGGCGGCATGAAGAAGATGCGCACGTGGTTTGCCGCCGACAAGACCGGCTTTCACCTGCTGCACACGCTGTTCCAGACCTCGCTCAAGTTCACGAGTGTGGTGCGCTACGACGAGTGGTTCGTCAGCCGGCTGCTCGTCGACGACGGCGGCGTGCAGGGTGTGGTCGCCATCGATCTCAAGTCAGGACGGATCGAGGCGATTACCGCGCGCGCTGTGATCCTCTGCACCGGCGGCTGCGGCCGGGTGTTCCCGTTCACCACCAATGCCTCCATCAAGAACGGCGACGGGATGGCGCTCGCGTACCGCGCCGGTGTGCCGCTCAAGGACATGGAGTTCGTCCAATACCACCCGACCGGGCTGCCGTTCACCGGCATCCTGATCACCGAGGCCGCACGGGCCGAGGGCGGCTATCTGATCAACAAGGACGGCTATCGCTACCTGCAGGACTATAACCTGGGGAAGCCGCAGCCGCACGCCGTCCTCCGCAGCATGGAACTCGGCCCGCGCGATCGGTTGTCGCAGGCGTTCGTGAAGGAGCTGGAACGAGGCCGCACGATCGAAACGCCGTACGGACACGTGGTGCACCTGGACCTGCGGCATCTCGGCGAGAAGAAGATCAACACCAAGATCCCGTTCGTGCGCGAGCTGTGCCTCCAGTATCAGAACCTCGATCCGGTCACGGAGCTGATTCCGGTGCGGCCGGTCGTGCACTACATGATGGGCGGCGTGCATACCGATATCCACGGCGCCACGCCGCTGCCGGGGTTGTTCGCTGCCGGCGAGGCGGCATGCGTCAGCATCAACGGCGCGAATCGGCTCGGATCCAACTCGCTCCCCGAGCTGCTGGTGTTCGGCGCCCGCGCCGGCCGCGCCGCGGCTGAGCACGCCTCGCACGGCCGCGACGTGAGCGCCAGCGTCGTCGCCCAGGCGAGAGACGAGCGCCGGCGGCTCGAGGAAGATCTGCTCAACAGGCCGGGCCACGAGCGCATCGCCGACCTCCGCGACGGCATGCACAAGACGATGGAGCAGAGCGCGGGCATCTACCGATCAGGCCAGACGTTGACCGAAGCGGTGCAGCAGCTGCAGCGCCTGCGCGAGCGCGCGACCGACGTGGCGATCGCGGACCGCAGCCGAACGTTCAACACGGAGCGCGTGGCCGCGCTGGAGCTGGCGTTCATGCTCGACATCGCCGAGGCGATCGTCGTCGCGGCGCACGCGCGCGAGGAATCGCGCGGCGCCCACCAGCGCCTCGACTTCCCGGCACGTGACGACGAGCGCTTCCTTGCGCACTCCTTGATCTCCCGCAGGTCCGACGGCTCGACCCGTGTGGAATACCTGCCGGTTACGATCACGCGCTGGCCGCCCGGCGAGCGCGTGTATGGGGAGGCCGTACCGCATGCCCGACAGGATCACGCTGCAAATAGCCCGGTATCGTCCTGAGCAGGACTCGAGCGTCACCTTCGACGAGCACGAGGTGCCGTGCCCGAAGGACTGGGTCGTGCTCGACGGCCTGAATCACATCAAGGACCACCTGGACGGGACGCTCTCGTACCGGTGGTCGTGCCGGATGGGTATCTGCGGAAGCTGCGGGATGACCGTGAACGGCGAACCCAAGCTGACGTGCGCCACCTTCCTCGCCGACTACGCGCCCGGCCCGATCCGCATCGAGCCGCTCCGCAACTTTCCCGTCATCCGCGACCTTATCGTCGACATCGACGACTTCATGCGGAAGCTCGTACTGGTGACGCCGTGGCTCGTTCGAGACGTCGACACGCCGGTTGCCGAGGGCGAGTACCGGCAGACGCCGGAGCAGCTGGACGAGTACAAGCCGTTCAGCATGTGCATCAATTGCATGCTGTGTTACGCGGCGTGCCCGATCTACGGCCTCGATCCAAAGTTCATCGGGCCGGCGGCGATTGCGTTGGCACAGCGCTACAACCTCGACAGCCGCGACGAGGGGGCGTCGCAGCGCATGGCGGTGCTCTCGGAGCACGAGGGCATCTGGGGGTGCACGTTCGTCGGCGAGTGCACGAAGGTCTGCCCGAAGAATGTGGATCCTGCCGGCGCGATCCAGCGTTACAAGCTGACGGCAGCGGTCGAATCGATGAAAGCCTTCTTCATGCCGAGGGGCGCGTGACGAGCGACCCGCGCGCCTACACGCCGTATCACCCGCGCTGGCTCCGCCAGCCGGTATCCACCTACTGGTGGCTGGGGAAGTGGTCCTACTTCCGCTTCATCATGCGCGAGAGCAGCTGCATGTTCGTCGCCTGGGCCGTGCTGTACCTGCTGCTGCTGGTCAGGGCTGTCGGCGGCGGCAGCGAGAGCTACCACGCGTTTCTCAACTGGTCCGCGACGCGGTGGGTTCTCACGATGAACGTCATCGCCTTCCTCTTTGTCGCCTTCCACGCGGTCACGTTCTTCGAGGCCGTCCCGCAGGCGATGGTCGTGCACCTCGGTCGCCACCGTGTGCCCGGCTATCTCGTCAAAGGTGGACACTACGTCGCCTGGGCGGCGGTGTCCGCGGTCGTTGCCTGGTTGCTCGCCGGGGCCTGAGATGGTCAAGCGCCACCCCGAACCGTTCCTGTGGCTGCTCTTCAGCGCCGGCGGCGTGATTTCGGCGATGCTGATGCCGATCCTCTTGCTCCTGTTCGGCATCGCCGTACCGCTGCGCTGGATGGTCGCTCCCGACTACCAGCACGTACTGCGCGTGCTGTCGAATCCTCTGACCCGCGTCGCGCTCGTGACGCTCGCGGCGCTGTCGTTGTTCCATTGGGCGCACCGCTTCCGGCATACGCTGTACGACGGGCTGCAGATCAAACATCTCAACGAAGTGATCGCGCTCGTCTCGTACGGTGTGGCCGTCCTCGGATCGGTGGCTGCCGTCTACGTGATTTGGCGCATTCCCTGAGGCGATTCCGCGGAAGTTTTCATCTGCGCATCCATTTGAATGGGCCCTTCGTCATTTCTCCGGCAGCAACACCGCCGCGCCGGTGAGCGCGCCGGATCGCAACGACTCGAGCGCCGCGTTGGCATCCGCAAGCGGATAAGGCTGGACGTGCGTACGAATCGCCATCGTCGCTGCCACCTCAAGAAAGTCGCGCGCGTCGTCCCGCGTGAGATTCGCGACCGAGTGGATGCTTCGCTCTTCCCACAGCTGACGATAGGCAAACGACGGAATGTCGCTCATATGGATGCCGGCACACACGACGCGCCCGCCCGGGGCAGTGCGTGAGAGGGCCTCGGGAACGAGCGCACCGACTGGCGCAAAGATCAGCGCGCCGTCGAGCTGAACCGGCGGCGCGTCGTTCGACCAGCCCGCCCACGCTACGCCCGTCTCGAGCGCGAATTGCCGGGCCCGTTCGTCGTTCGGCCTGACGAACGCGAACACGTCGCGCCCCTGGTGTCGTGCCACCTGCGCGACGATGTGCGCCGCGGCGCCGAAGCCGTAAATCCCGAGGCGCCGGCTGTCGCCGGCCATGCGTAGGGCTCGGTACCCGATCACCCCGGCGCAGAGCAGCGGCGCCGCGTGCCGATCGTCGTAGTTCTGCGGCAGCGGATAGCTGGAATCGGCGTCGGCGACGACGTATTCGGCGTAACCGCCATTCACGTCGTGTCCCGTGAACCGTGCCTGGCGGCACAGGTTCTCGCGTCCGGAGCGACAGGTACTCGCAGTGCCCGCAGACCGTTGCGAGCCAGCCGATTCCGACGCGATCGCCGACACCGACGCCGTCCACTCCCGATCCGGCCTGCTCGACACGGCCAACGATCTCGTGGCCGGGGACGATTGGAACGCGAGTCCCCGGCAGCTCGCCGTCGACGACGTGCAGGTCGGTCCGGCAGACGCCGCACGCGAGGACACGGACCAGCACCTGATCTGCAGTCGGCTCCGGCACAGGCACTTCGATGGGCTCGACATTTCCGCTGCCCGCGCGGACAAGGGTCATGGCGCGCATCAAACGCATCCTCTCAAGTGTCGGTCGTCTCGAACTCACTGTAAGGACGTGCCTCTTCAGCACATCAGTGCCGTGACATACGACACGCCCTCGCAAGGCCGCTTGATCAGCATCCTGGCATCAGACAAGCCACCGGACCACAAGAAGTTCGTGGAGTACGTCGGACCGGATGAAAAGCCCGTGCCGGGTATGGTGACCGGCGCCTGGACGGCGTTGCACGCCGAAGACAGGCCATTCGCCCAGGTCGCATTCGAACGAAGGACTCGATCGCCGATCTCGGTTCCCAGAAGGTGGGCCTCGACCTGACGTTCGATGCTCCTGTCGCCGTCCTGGGCAAGTAGGCAGCGACTACTGCAGATCGAGCTCGGGTGGGATCGGCCGTTGGAAGGTTCGTCTCAACACGCTACTCGCGGCCCAATACCCGCACATTCCATGAACGCCGCCGCCGGGCGGGGTCGAGGACGAGCAGAGATACAGGCGCGGATGCGGCGTCCTGTAGGGATCCCATCGCGGGAACGGTCTCGCGAGCAGGTGCCACAGTGCGTTCGATCCCCCGCCGACGTCGCCGCCGATCAGATTCGAATTGTGAGCTTCGAGCGCGGCGGGTGGCATCACGTTCCGCGCCAGCACGATGTCGCGAAAGCCCGGCGCGTAGCGTTCGATCTGCTCCTCGATCCGCTCGCTCATGTCGACGTCGCTGCCATTGGGAACGTGGCAGTAAGCCCAGCCCGTATGGCGTCCAGCCGGTGCCCGTGTCGGGTCGAACAGGCTTTGCTGCGCAACGAGGACGAACGGCGCGTCGCTGATCTTGCCGCTGCTCGAATCGTGTTCCGATCGCGCGATCTCTTCATAGGTGCCGCCGATATGCACCGTGCCGGCGCGCCCGCATTCCGCCGCGCGCCATGGGATGGGCTCGGCGAGCGCGTAGTCGATCTTGAACGCCCCTGGACCGTGAGGAAAGCGGCGAAGCCGCTCACGATAGGCAGAGGAGAACTCGCCGCCAGCGATGCGTTCGAGCTGTCGCGGCGTCACGTCGAAGACGACCGCACGCGACGGCGGGATGTCGTCGAGTGACCGCACCGGGGTCCCTGTCCGGATCTCGCATCCCTTCGACCGCGCGTAGGCCGCGAGCGCTTCGGCGATTCGCGACGATCCGCCCTTCACGCACGGCCAATCGATCGCATGGCCGGCGAGCGCGAGAGCCAGGGCGAACGACGCGGATCCAGCCGCATCGAGCGAGAGGATGGAGTGCGCGGCGCAGCCGGCGAACAGCGCGCGCGCCGGCACACCGTCGAAGCGCCGGGCCAGCATGTCGGACGACTGCAGCGCCAGACGGCCGAAGCGCGCCATCAGGAACGGATGCCGCGGCACGCGAATCGGCCGGAGGATACCCGCGAAGAGCGTCTCCCAGCGATCGAGGAACGGTTGCATCAGTCGCGACCACGTGGCCCCGTCCCCCTCGAGCGTCGCCGCGGTTTCGGGCAGGCTCCGCTCGAGCAGCGCGACGCGGCCGTCAGCCAGCGGATGTGCCGCCGGCGTCTGCGGGTGAATCCATTCCAGACCGAATGCCCCGAGATCCAGGCGCCGGAAGATCGGCGACACCGCGCCCATCGGGTGGATGGCGCTGCAGATGTCATGCGCGAACCCATCGAGCGTCAGCGGCTGCGTGCGGCAGCTGCCGCCAATCTGGTCGTTGGCTTCGAGCACGAGGACCGACAGCCCCGCAGCGGCGAGAATCGCCGCCGCCGTGAGCCCGTTGGGGCCAGATCCCACGATGACGACGTCGCTGCCGGCCCCGGGCATGGCTGACCAAGGATAGTTGATCGACCTGGCAGGCCCGCGAGATGCCGTCGGCCCGCCACGAACCGGATCGAAGAAACGTATTCGGCTCGCGCAGTTCGATCCCCTTGGGTCACGGACTTCGCGGGATCAGAAGTCACGGGCTCCGCGGACCGGCACGGAGGAACCCCGCAAACCACTCATCACTCATGCGGCACGCGTGGCGTGTGCTTGCCCGCGATTATCTGAACCGCGCGATCGGCAGAAATTGAAATTTATCCCGACCTGATTATTTTCTCGGGTCGCGCGCCGGCCGGAGGCCGGCGCTGGGTGGTGTGGTGCGCGGGGATCGCAAGCCAACGCGCGCCCGTTCCTGGTTGGCTTGCGATCCCCGCGCGGCCGCGACCGCGCGCGACCGCGAGCGGCGACAACCTGACCTGTCTGTGCCCGTCCGTGGAGTCCGTGACCCGTCTTGTCGGTGTCGTCGGTGACCTGTCTTTGTCCGTGTCGTCCGTGACCCGTGACTTCAGGCGTTGACCCGCGGCGGCGTCACTGACGGCTGCGTCCACCGGTTCGCACGCGCTTCGGCGCTGCGGCGCGCATCCTCGGATTCGCGCAGGCGCGTACGCAGATCAATCTCGCGCATCGCGCATTCGGCAAGATCCCGCAGCGTCTGCACTTCGTCGTACGACCACGTGCGTGGTTCGCAGTCGACGACGCAGAGCGTGCCGAGGGCGTGGCCGGACAGCGTCAGCGGCACGCCGGCGTAGGCGACGATGTTCAGCTCGCGGACGGCAGGATTGTCGGAGAACGTTGGATCGCGGCGCGCGTCGGGAACGACCAGCGGTTCCCCCTGCGCCACGGCGTGTTTGCAGAACGAGTAACTGAGCGGCGTCTCGCGCCTGGTGCGCCACGGCTCGGGAAGCCCGACCGCACTCTTGAAGAACTGGCGATCGCGATCGACGAGCGAGACGAGGGCGACGGGCGTCTTGCACAGTCGCGTCGCGAGTCGGGTGAGCCGATCGAACGGCTCTTCCGAGGGCGTATCGAGAAGCGCCGTGCGCTGCAGTTCCGCGAGCCGGTTCAGATTGTGAACAATCTCGAGCAGCTCCGACATCGCAGCACCCCCAGAGTTTCTGAGACTGCGATTATAGTCGCGACACCCCGCTGAAGCGCGTCTTCGCGGCCGGCTGCCACGCTTTCAGCGGTTTTGCCTGGAATTCATGAAAATGGCGCGCGGTCGGGTCGCGCGCGGCGTAAGTAGCTCGCGTTCAACGGCCGCGTCGGACCGCGACAGCGGCGCGATAGAGCGTCATGACGACAAGAACCGTGGCCGCAGTCACGAACGGTCCGGCGAGCGGCAGGCGCGCGAGATCTTCCGCTCTCAACGCATACCCGACGACGCCCCAGCCAGTCGCTGCAAGCGCTAACACCACGCTGGAAAAGATTGACCCGGCGCGCAGGAATAACCATCCGCTGAGCGCGGCGGTCGCCAACAACAGCAGCGCCATTGCCGGCGCATCATCAAACGGGTCCCACACGAACCGCCCTCGCATAACGGCATCGAGCGCACTCGCGTGGATTTCGACGCCAGCCATCGGGCCGACCGCTGTCTGAAAAACGTCGGCTGCTCCGCCCCCGGAACGCGCGACCTCGCGCGAGCGGCCGACGAACACGGTCTTGCCCCGGAAGAAGCCCCGTGGCAGTTGTTCCCGCCGAAGCGCCTGATAGTAGGGGACCGTTTGAATGCCCTTCCCGGGCCGTCCCTTGAACGGTACGAGCCCTCCGGCCGACACATCGGATCCTTCCGTCAGCTCCGACGCTGCTGCGGCAAGCGACGGTTGATCGCCCGCCGCCATGCGGTAACGGCGGACGATGCCGTCCGGCTCTGTCGGGAGGTTGGCCGCGCCAAGGCCCGCGGCCGCTGATGCGAGAGACGGGATCGGACGCAGCGCGAGCACGACGTTCCCGGCCCGGCTGATCGCCTCGCGCAGGATTCCGTCGTCTTCCGCCGTCGACGCGGGCTCGTCAAAGACGAGATCGAAAACGATCGTGCGCGCACCGGCGCTGGCGAGGGCGCCGACGAGCGCCGCGTGGACACGTCGCGGCCATGGCAAGGGCGTCCCGAGCTGCTCCACGGACGCCTGATCTATGGCGACGATGACGATGTTCGCGGGTGGCGACGCTTCATACGTGGCCAGCGAGACGAAGCGATCATCGAGCCGCCAATCCAGGCGTCGCACGACAGGCGAGAACGCCAGACTCATCCCGAGAACGCCGGCGGCGGCGACGATCCACCATGCGCCGCCGCGACGACCATGGTCGGGTGGGGACAATCCGGCGATCCCTACCGCGACGCCGTGAGCAATCGGATCAGCGCCACTTCCTCCTGCTTGTACGGTGTGCCGTCCTGCTTGAAGATCTCGTGGAACCAGATCGCAGGCTCGCGATCGACGTACGGCTTCTGCCACGAGTCCCACGGCAGGTTGGTCTGGGTCTTTCCGGCGACGAAGCCCCAGTTGATCGCGGCGACCTTGTATTTCTTCGCGATCGGGAGCGACCCCTCGAAGGTGCTGCCGTTGCCGCGGGCCATGTACTCGGTGCAGAGAATCGGACGATGGTAGCGCTGCAGCCACTGGATTCGCTTCTCGAACTCGGCGCCGCTGTCGTAGTTGTGAAAGGAGATGACATCCGACTGTTCGAGCTGAATCCGCTCCATCGGCGAGAGCTTGTCGTCGGACGACCAGTCGCCTCTCCAGACGCCCGACGTCAGCGGCTGCTCCGCGCCCGCCTCGCGCGCCCACGCGAACACCTGCGGCAGCAGCGCAAGTACCAGCTCCACCTTGTTCTTCGGTTCCTGTGCGCCGTAGCTGCTCGTGTTGGTGTTGTCTGGCTCGTTCCAGACGTCCCATCCCAGCACGCGCGGATCCTTGCCGAAGGCGCGAACGACGCCGGTGACGTAGGTTTTCAGCCGCGGCACCTCGTTCGGATCCTGCAGGGCCTTGGCGCCGGGACTCTGCAACCAGCCGGAATTGTGGACGCCAGGCTTCGGCGCCCGCTGTGGACCCAGCTTGGGATTCGGATCCCAGCACGAATCGAAGAACACGAAGAGTGGCTTGATGCGATGACGGGCCGCGATATCGAGGAAACGGTTGATGCGCTCACGGTATCCCGAAGCGTCCTGCTGCCACGCGAGATCGTGCAGGAACACCCTCATCGTCGTCATGCCAAGGCTTTCCGCCCAACCGAGTTCCTTCTCGATGGTCTTCGGGTCGAACGAGTCTGCCTGCCACATCTCGAGCTCGTTGATGGCGGTGGCGGGGGTGTAGTTGCTGCCGACCAGCCACGGCTGTTTCGCGTACCAGGCGTTGGCTGTCGTCCTCCGACCAGCGGGACGGCTTACCGGTCTGCGCGATCGCGGCGACGCTGCTGAGCAGCAGACAAACGAGGATCTGCATCTGTTTCATGCCTAGTCACATACCCGGCCCGCCGGCGCAAGTCAATCCGCGGGGGCTTCGTCCCCCAAAAATGCGCCTGGCGGCGGGATACGACGGAGTCAGGGTCGGTCTATCCGGGGCTGATTCGGCTGGAGCTGAGCGGGTGGATCCGCACCGAGTGGGGCGTCTCCGAGTCGGGGCGCAAGGTGAAGTTCTACTCGCTCACCAAGCCGGGGCACGGCAGCCGCGCGTCGAGGTCGCGGCTGGGAAAAGGCGTCGGCCACTGGTCATTGCGTGCGCGGCGATGATCGGCATCGCCCTCGCGGCCGGACTCGTTCCGGCCAGCCGCGCCACGCGTGTTCACCCGATCAGCGTGCTGCGTGACGAGGGCTGATCAGACGTCGACTCTGAGCGTTTCGACCGGGTCGACCCGCGTCGCGCGCCGTGCCGGCAGGTACGACGCCAGCACGGTCGCGAGCAGGACGAGGCCCAGGCCGGTCGCGAACGCGCCGGCGTCCAGCCACGACACATTCCGGAAGCGCAGGTGCATGTTCAGCAGCTTCAGCAGCCCGAACGCAAACGTCAGGCCGACCAGCGCACCGAGCCCCGCCATCCGCGCCGACTGGCTCACGATCAGACGGACGACCGCCGCGCCGGTGGCGCCAAGCGCCATGCGGATGCCGATTTCGCGCGTTCGCTGACTCAACGTGTAGCTGAGGACCGCGTACAGCCCGGACACGCTCAGGATCAACGCGATCAGGCCGAGTGCCGAGCCGACCCACGACGCGCCCCACACCGGGAACATCTGCGCCAGTCGCAGCTCGCTCAGCGGCAGGATCTCGAACGCCAGCGGATCCGCGTTCACCGCGCGCAGCAGGCCCTGCAGGCGATCCATCCGCGCGTCGTCGCGCGATCGGCCACGGAACAGCATTTGCTCGGCGCGCGCGCCGGTTGGACCGGTCGGCAGGTAGAGATGCGAGGGATCGATGCCATCGACCATCATGCCGCTGACCACATCGGCGGCAATGCCGACGATGACGACATCGAAGACGTCCTTCCGGGGAGCGTTGGCGGGAATGAAGGTCCGCTCGCCGCGCTCCTGGTTGGCCGGCTCCACCTGCACGCTGATCGCCTTGCCAAGCGGGTCCTCTCCCGGCCACAAGGCCTTCGCGCCGGACATGCTGACGATCGCGACGTGGGCCTCGGACGAGGCCTCGGCGGCGGTGAAGCCGCGGCCCCGGACGATGGGGATTCGCAGGATCGAAAAGTATTCAGGCGAGACGAAGCGATACGACGTCGGAGTCAGGCGTTCGGCGTCGCCGGTGCCCGTGATTACAGGCATGCGAGGCAAGTGCTCGGACAGCGGATTGACGTCGGTCACCGCCACCGATTCGATGCGGGGGTTCCTGCCGAGTGTCTCCGCGGCCTTCGCGATCCACGGCCCGGTGCTGAGCCGCTGCTTCACCGAGAAGACGCCGGCCGTCTCGAACCCGAGGTTGGTGGTGCCGATGGAGATGCCGTTGAAGATCAGCGTCGCCGCCGACACCAGGAGCACCAGCGACACCGCGACCTGCGCCGACACCAGCAGGTGACGCAGTGTCGAGCTGCGGAGGTGCGTGCCGGGATTTCCGCGGAGCGCATGCGTCAGCGAGACGCGCGACGCCTGCAGCGCCGGCAGCAGGGCAAAGACGATCGTCGTCAGGGTCGCGGCGGTCAGCGCGAACAGGAACACCCGGCGGTCGATGTCCAGCGGCACCACCCGGACCAGCCACACGATTGACGGCGGCAGGCTGTAGAAGAAGAGTGCCAGGCCGGCGCGCAGGGCGAGGCTGGCGAGCGCCAGGGCCGCGACGCCGCTGACGACGGCAATCAGCAGGCCTTCGGTGAGCAGCTGCCGGACGATGCGGCTGCGGCTCGCACCCAACGAGAGCCGCATGCCGATCTCGCGATGGCGGGCGTTGGCCCGTGCCAGCATCACGTTCGAGACATTGGCGCAGGCCGCCGCGAGCACCAGGCCGAACGCCGCGAATACCGGCGACAGCGCCGCGATCAGATCGAATGTCAGCGGGTTCGGCGTCGCGACCGTCCGTGCCTCCGCCCTGACCGGGTCCTTGCGGTTGACGACCCGGGTCACGAAGCTGTCCAGCGCCCGCTCCATCTGCACCGCGGTGACGCCGCGCTTCAGGCGGCCGGTGATCACGATGTTCCGCGGCTGGTCGGCGCCGAAGAGATCCTGCGCGGCAATCGCGCCGTACATCGTGATCGGGATGAAGAGATCCTTCGGGCTGTCGTTCATGCCCGGAGAACTCGGCGCGGGTGATGCCGACGATGGTCAGTCTCTGGCCGTTGATTTCGATCGTGGAGTTCAGCGCCGCCGGATGGCGGTTGAAGATCCGGCCCCAGCCTTCGTCGGTGAGCACCGCGACCGCGGCGCCGCCCGGTGCCGGCGTATCGAACCGAGCCAGCGGGCGGCCGGCCTGGATGCGCACGCCGAGGACGTCGAAGTAGTTGCCCGAGACGAAGCCCGCCTCGAGCGGATGCCCCTTCGACGTGACCAGCCGCGACGTCTCGGCAATCGCGTCGTCGAAGAGATCGGTGCGGCCCCGCAGCTCCTGGTAGTCGCGCCAGCGGAAGCCGACGCCGGCGTCGTCCTGCGAGCGCCAGAGCAACTGGTGCAGCGCGTAGGGATCGCGGACCGCAAACGGCCGCAGCACGTAGGCGTTGAAGACGGCGAAGACGACCGTGACCAGCCCGAGGCCGACGGTGAGCGTCACGATTGCGGTCGCGGCGAACGCGGGATTGGCGACGAGCCCGCGCCAGGCATACCGGACGTCCTGCACGGCCTGCTCCAGCCACACCCACCGCGTCGATTCGTGAAAGCGCTCTTGCGCCGCGAGCACGTTGCCGAATCGGCGGCGCGCGGCGTCGCGAGCGTCTTTCGGATCCCAGCCGTCCGCGATCAGGCGATCGGTCTCGAGGGCGAGATGCGCCTGGACCTCTTCGGCAAAGTCCTCGTCGGGTCGTCGTGTGCGGCCGAACATCGCCCTACGCTCTTTCCGGCCCCAGAATTCGGCCGATCACGGCGGACAGCCGCCGCCACTGATGCGTCTCGGCCACCAGTTCCTTCCGACCGGCCTTGGTCAACCCGTAGAAACGCGCCTTGCGGTTGTTCTCTGAGGTGCCCCACTCGGCGTCGATCAGCCCGCGCGTCTCGAGACGCTGCAGGGCAGGGTAGAGCGATCCGTGATCGATGAGCAGGTTGTCGTCCGACTGCTGCTCGATATAGCGCGCGATGCCCTGGCCGTGCTGGGGTCCGAACACCAGCGTCCGCAGGATCAGGAGGTCGAGGGTTCCTTGCAACAGCCCCAGACGGTCGCGCTCGCTTCTTCGGGTAGACATTCCACAGGAGTATGCCTCGCGCTCGGGTAGAACGTCAACCCAGGTCGCGGACGCGGCGCGGACGCAACGAGGCAGGTCACGGATCCGCGGTCACGGACGGACACAGACGGGTACGGACAGGCACGGACAGATCAGGCTTCGACCGTACTCGCTGGTCGCGCCGCGCGACCCTTAGAGTCCGCGCGTGTCCGTGTCTTCCGTGACCGAACTCATCGCAACACCAGTACCCAGTCGGTCGCGCCAGCACTGTTTCGCCCAGGTGTGTGGACGCGCAGGCGGGACTCTGCATCGCTGTCGATGGTGGCAATCACCGGCGATGCATCGCCAGCAGGGTCGAACCATTGCGCCGCACTGGCATGTCGCGATTTCAGCAGGAGCTCGCGGGTTCCCGTGCTGTGGGCGGGGACATAGACGATGGTTATCGTTCCATCCGTGCTGCTTGCCGCGACAGGGGCGACGCCAGTATCCGTCGTCACCACCTGACCGTCGGCCGCGGGCTGAAGTTCGATCCACGGTTGCGATCGGAAGAAGGCGCCGAGCCGTGCCATGTCGCGCGAGCCGACCGAGTCGAGGGCTCGCTGCCACGACCCCTCGTACTTGAACAGCGTCGGACCGTCGAAGTGCCAGATCGGATTGTTGCCGAAGAACTGGCCGGCGGCGCCCGACAGCATCGCCGCCCAGGCCTGGAAGCGGATCTGCTCGGGCGGCGCGTCGTGTTCGCCTTCGTAGGTCGATTCGATCAACACGAACGGCCGCTGCGGGCGCCGCACGCGCGCGGCGCTGCAGCGGCTCGCGAAGATCCTTCAAGTAGCTGTAGACCGTGTCCACCGCGATCCAATCGCGATCTCCGAAGGTCTCGACGGCCGCCGTCTGGCCGCCGTGTGCGGTCATCAGCTGGCGGGCGCCGCCATCGCGCAATCCCGCGGCGAGCACGTCGCCGAGCCAACGATGCGACGGCGGAAACGCGAAGTCGCCGCCGAGCATCCAGACGATGTTGGGGAGATCCTTGAAACGCTCACCCACGAACCGGCCGTAGTTGCGCAACGCATCGTGCCCCGCGGCATTGATCTCCTTGAAGAACCCTTCGTCGCCGCCGTCCCATCCCAGATACGCCGGACACAGCCAGACCGAGATGCCGCGGCGCCCGGCCGCGTCGACCGCGCGATGGGCGATGTCGAAGTACTCCGCATTCGGGACCTCGAACATGCGGCCGGCGGCGAACGGCTGGACGCCGCCCACCGATTCGCCGGCGCGCGAGACGCGAACTTGTGCTCGAGCAGATTGACGATGATCGCGTTGAACCCGCGCGCTGCGCGATCGTCGAGATAGCGCTCGATGTCGGTCTCGTTCAGCTGCGCCACGAGCGACCAGGCCGTGTCGCCGACGACCAGGAACGGAGCGCCGGTGCTGTCTTCGAGATGCTGGCGATTGGCGCTGACGCGAAGCGGGAACGTGACCGCTGGAGCCGCAAGAGTGACAACGACTGCGGACAGCGCGATCGCCGAGGCGGCCGACGCAAGTCTGAAACGCATGCGCCGGATGTTAACTGCGGTGAGGCTAAACAAGGTCACGGATCACACGGATGGAGCGTCACGGATCACACGGGGATCGGCGTGCACAGCGGCAACCGCTAGGGTCGCGCGGCGCGACCCACACATCCTTGCTCGTCCGTGTTATGTCCGTGACCCGGCATGGTCCGTGTCCGTCCGTGACCGGGCTTTGTCCGTGACGTCCGTGACCCGAGCACTGTCCGTGCACGTCCGTGACCGGGACTTCTCCGCGTCCATCCGTGCCTGTGACCCGCAATGGGACCGCCCAATTCCGCAAACGGACACCACGTCGGCCTGCGGTCGCGGAATTCCTCGGGAAACCGCCAGTGACGGCTGCGGCTGCACGTCCGCGACGCTGGCCCGCCGCTTGCCCTCATCACGTCATCTGGAGGACCGTGTCGCGATGGACCAGCTGCTGACCGACCTGCGCTACGCCATCAGAACCTGGCGCCGAAACCCGGGTTTCGTGATCGTCGCCATTGTCACGCTCGCCCTCGGCATCGGCGCGAACTCCACGATCTTCAGCGTGGTCAATGCCACCCTCCTCCGCCCGCTGTCGTTCCCCGACGCGGATCGGCTGATGACGGTCTGGAAAGCGAGCATCCGGGACCCGAGCGACATCAACATCATCTCGATGCCGAACTACAAGGAGTGGCGGCAGCGCAGCCGGTCGTTCGCGTCGCTCGCGATCTTCGACTCGGCCGGCCGTGGCTACAACTTGACCGGCATCGCCGAGCCCGAGCAGGTGTCGGGCGTGCGGGTGACGGCGAGCTTCTTCGACGTGCTCGGCGTGCCGCCGCTGCTCGGCCGCACGTTCCGGCCCGAAGAAGAGGAGCCCGGCACGAATCCGGTTGTCGTCCTGAGCTACGGCCTCTGGATGCGCAACTACGGCGGCGATCGATCGATTGTCGGCAAGCCAATCCAGATCGACGGCGTCCCGTATACCGTCGTCGGCGTCATGCCCGCGAGCTTCCGTTTTCAGTTCTGGAGCGGCGTGCGCGAGCTGTGGGTACCTGTCAGCTGGACGGCCGGCGACCAGGATCCGGGATCGAATTCATTCATCTGCATCGGCCGCCTGAAGCCCGACGTGACACTGGCGCAGGCCCGCAGTGAGATGGACACGATCGGCCGCGCCATGTCGCGCGAGCGGCAGTACTCGAACGATGTCGCGTTGACGGCGGTGGTGACGCCGTTGAGCGAGTACGGGCTGACGGAGCTCCGTCCGGTGATGCTGGCGATCCTGCTGATCGTCGGCTTCGTGCTGCTGATTGCCTGCGTGAATGTCGCCAACTCTGATGCTGGCGCGGGCGGCGACGCGCCAGCGGGAGTTCGCGATTCGCTCGGCGGTCGGCGCCAGCCGCAGCGCGCATCGTGCGGCAGCTGCTCCTCGAGAGCGTGCTCCTCGGATGTGTTGGCGGAGCCGTGGGCCTGGTCATCGCCGCATGGGGGACGAGCCTGCTCGTGCCGATCCTCCCCGGCAGCCTCACATTCCTGCCGATGCGGCCGCTGGACTCGATCGATCTCGATTGGCGCGTGCTCGGCTTCACCGCCGCGCTGTCCGTGGTCAGCGGCGTGCTGTTCGGTCTTGCGCCTGCGGTCTCGGCGTTCCGGGACGATCTCGCCAACCCGCTGAAGGAACAGGCGCGCGGCGCCGTGTCGGGCCCGCGGAGCCGTCTTCGTTACGGACTCGTCGCCTCCGAGGTCGCGCTGACGCTGGTCACCCTTGCCGGTGCAGGCGTGATGATCGTGAGCGTGTCGCGCCTCCTCGGGGTTGATCCCGGGCTCGACCCGAGGAATGTGCTCGTGATGGAGATGTCGCTGCCGCAGGCCGAGCTCTATTACGGACCGCCCGATCACGCGGGCTTCTGCCGGGCACTCGACACTCAGGTGCGAAGCATTCCCGGCGTCCTCTCAGTCAGCGCCATCGGTCATCTGCCGATTGGCGGCGGCGCGGCAGGACGCTCCTTCGGCATCGAAGGGCAACCGGATCCCGGTTCCGGGCAGCGGCCCGGCGCCGGCTACACCGTCGCCTGTCCCGAACATCCTCCGCGCGCTCGGGATCAAGCTCCTCGCCGGCCGGGAGTTCACGGAGCAGGACGGCGGTCGGCGCGCCCGGCGCGGCGCTCATCAACAAAGAGATGGCTCGGCAGTACTGGCCGAAGGGTGACGCGATCGGCAAACGCTTCAAGATTGGCGGCATCAACACCGACAACCCCTGGCTGACGGTCGTCGGTATCTACGACAACGTGCGGCAAGGCGGCCTCGATCGCGATCCGCGGCCGTGGTTCATCCGTCCCTACAACCAGGCCGGATGGCCGTGGGTGAGCATCGTGACACGGACGGCCGCAGCGCCCGGTTCGTTCTCGGATCCCGTGAAGAAAGCGATAGCGGTGATCGAGCCGAATCAGCCAGTCTCCGATATCAAGACGATGGACCAGGTCGTCGGCGATTCGGTGTCGTCACGACGATTCCCGATGCTGCTCCTCTCGGGCTTCGCGATCGTCGCGCTGCTGCTGGCCGCGGTCGGCATCGCCGGCGTCGTGGCCTACTCGGTCGTGCAGCGAACGCAGGAGATCGGCGTCCGCATGGCGCTCGGCGCCGAGACGCGCCACGTCCTGCAGCTTGTCGTCGGCCACAGTCTGTGGTGGACGATTGCCGGCGTGATCGCAGGTGTCGCCGCGTCGATTCGGTCTCCTGCGGATGCTTCAGGGCCTGGTCTTCGGTGTCACACCCACCGATCCAGTGGTGCTCGGGACCGTCTCGCTGCTGCTCGTCATCGTGTCGCTGGCGGCGTCGCTACGTTCCGGCGCGCCGCGCCGCGAGCGTGAACCCGGTCACCGCGCTCCGCGGCGACTAGCCTTCAGCGCTCGACGCGCCGACCGTACGCCTTCTGCGCTTATGGCGCTGTCTTGAATGACCAGACGGGTCCTGTGATCGGTCGCAGTTGGCGTAACAACGACGATGCGCCAGTAGAACGTCGTGTTTGGCGTGGTTGGCCGAGCGAAGTACAAGGTTCCGGGATACGTTACCGACATGCAGGCGACCGGGCTGCAGCTGGACCCGTTCGGCGTAAGCGTCGCGACCTTCGGCGGCGTGGGCGACGTGCCGACGTACACGTCATACCGCAGTGCTCCCGCGTAGGCATACCAACGGATCCACGCGCCATTCGTTCCGCTCGGAGGCGGAGTCGTCGTGACGTTTTGTTGACCGTTCGCCGGCAAAAGCAGCGTGGGCGTCGACTGTGGCACATATTCGTCGGCGCCGATGTCCCATGCGGTTCCCGCAGGTCGCGCGTTCCAATCGAAGTCCACCGTCGTTCCCGTCATCGTCCGCCCGCGATCGATCGCGACCGAGGCGCCTTTGGCAAGGTGGAGATCGCCCGCGGCGGCGTTGGCAAAGAGCGCAGCGGTCGCCAGCGTGTAGTTATTCCCCAGCGAGGCGACAGCGCCGTCGCGCGATCTGATGGCGCCGTCTGTCAGATTGTTGAACACCTGGACGCCTGTAGTGCCGGGAAACCGATACTCGATGGCGTCTTTGTAGGTGCCGTTCTGAATGACCGTGTTGTTGAAAACGCGCGTGCCCGGCGAGTCCCAGACCGAGATCCCGGCGTCCGGGTGCACGGTTTTTCCCACCGCCCGGTAGATCACGTTGTTGAAGATCGCGCCACCCGAGTGACTGTGTTCGAAGCCTTCCTGCGGACCGAGGCCGAGGATGATGCCGCGCTCGCAGTTCACGATCAGATTGCCGTAGACCAGGGTGTCACGCGAGCCGCTCCACATGTCGATGGCCGGCCGCTGGGTGAACGTCGCTCCGGGCGGGACGGTGATGTTCCGGAACGTGTTGTACCGGATCACCCACCCGGCGCCGTTGTGCACGTCGATGCCTTGCGTGTAGCCGTATGCCGGCCCGATGCTGGTGAATTCAAAGAGGCAATATTCGACCGTGACGCCGTCCACGCCGTCCGGGTTGTTCGCATCGAACGTACTTTTCAGGAACTGCTGTCCGGCGTCGAACAGCCGCACGTTGTAGATGTGCACCCGTTCGGCCCCGAACTCGCCCTGCAGCTGAATCGGATGCCACCGCGTCTGCCCGACCGAGAAATTCGCCAGCAGCACGTCCTGCGCGTCCTCGACCTTCACGGCGATGTCCACGCCCGCCGTGTTCATGCCGCTTCCGAGGAGGACGACGTCGTTCCGGTTGCCGGTCGCCCCGCGAAGCGCCACGTTGGTCACGCCATAGCGGATACGCAACTGCTGCGTGAGCCGGTAAGTGCCGGGCTGTATCAGGATCGTCGTGCCGGAGGCGATCGCCGCGACGGCGGACTGGAGCTGTGACACGGTCGATACGCTGACGACGTGTCCGGTGGGCGCCGGGAGCGCGGGCGCGGCAGGCGGCGTCATCTGAGCTGACGCCGTCGTGCAATGAAGTGCGAGAAGGCAGATCGGTATCGTGACAAGACGATGGACGAATAGCGTCATTGCTGTGTGGCAACCTCGTGACCGTTGGAGTTGTGAGTGGCTCGAACGGAGCCGCACGCGGCAACAGCAAGCAAGGTGCCACCAGCCGAATCGATGCGTGATCGGTAGGCCTCGCCGTGGTCCGATAACCGGCGCGTAACAACTACGTGATCGGCCGGCGAACTTTGCGCGGCGCTTCGGGTGTTTTGAAATCGAACAACTGACGGTCGTCAGCGGCGCCGATGTTGCACGAAGATCCAATGAACGGACAAAGAATCGCGCAAGTCGGTACTAAGATCTGCGGTATAGTTTCGCGCACCAACCGCAATATTCACAATTCAATCGTTTTTGTTGGGCGAGGGCCCACACCCATGAGAAATGACTCGGATCTGGGCGCTCTGCTGCCTGCTCGTCCTCCCGGTCGCTGCTGAAGCCAAGACCACACTTCGTCATGTACCACTTTCGCCGCGAAATCGGGCCGTTTCCCAGCGATGTTCTGACGGTCGTCGATTCGCTCCAGAAAACGGGCGGCATGTCAACCTCTGCCGGCGGCGCCCGAGCGCCTGTCTCGGTTCCGACTTCGTGTCCTGCGCCGCGGTCAAGGCGACTGCTCAATCAGTTGGATGGGTTCAGCGTCAAACCGCAGTTCAACATCTGTTTCTCCGGACCGATCGATCCCAATTCGCTGAAGGGTGGCATCTCGGTGGCGCCGGCCGATGGCAGCGCCGCGGCGATGGCCGTCAATCAGATCTTCTACGACCGGACGACCAACTGCGTGCAGGCGAAGCCGGATAACGTCCTCAATCAGGGCACGCGCTACCTGCTGTTCGTCAGCAATCGCGTTCGCGCTGCCGACGGGACGACGATCGTGGCGGATGACGCGTTCAAGTCCTGTGCGCTGAGTGGCGGAACGCCCTACTGTGCGGCGCTGAAGACGGCGCTGACGAGCGGTCCGCGCGAGGCGCGTTCGGTCAGCATCGCCGGCGCGTCGATCTTCACGACGATGAGCGCCACCGACTGGCTGCAGAAGGCGAGAGCGAGCGCTGTATGCGACGCCGTTCCTGCCGGCCGCTCTGCCCGCGGGCGACAAGAGCGTCTTCAACGTCGCCGACCTGCAATCGTTCGTCTGGCTGCCGCAGACGAACATCAACGAGCTGCCGCAGAAGCCGATCACGATTCCGCTCCCCATCCTCGACGGCGTCGAGAAGATCGCGTTCGGGTTGTATCTGTCGCCGAACTACATTCAGCCCGACGGTCCCATGCCCGGCACGATCGCGGTGACGCCGACAGGCGGCGATCCATCCAGGCGCCCGTCCCGATTCCGGGTCTGGACCCGTCACTTCCGCCAGGCTACGTCCCGATCTCGTACCACGTCTTCCTGCCGCACGCGAGCAGCGCGACTGCCAAAATCCCTGTCGTCATCTACGCGCATGGCTCCGGCGACGGTCAGTTCGGCGCACCCACGGCGATCGCGTCAACGTTCGCGAAGGCAGGATTCGCCACGCTGGCCATTGATCTTGTCGGTCACGGATACGGTCCCCTGAGCCAGGCGATTCTCAGCGATGGCGAAGGCGACCATGTCGTCGCCTCTCCAGGGCGCAGCGTGCCGCTTCAGCGCCGACGGATCGATTTTCCCTGGCGACGGCTGCCAGGTGCCGGGCCCCACTGCCGTCCGCGATTGTCTGCGCCAGAGCGCCGTCGACATCATGGCGCTGGTTCAGAACATCAAGGCGACGGACCTCGGCGTGCAACTCGATCCGACGCGCGTGTTTCTCGTCGGCCAGTCGCTGGGCTCTTTCGTCGGATCGCTCGTGCACGCGGTCGAGCCCGGCATCAAGGCGGCGGTGATCAACGTCGGCGGCGACAGCACCGTCGACACGGCGCGGCTGGCGTACGGCGACGATTCGGATCTGCTCGTACCTGCTTCTCTACAATCCGACGCTGCTCGCCATACCGGGGCCCGCGGCGGGCAGTCCCATCGTTCGACTTCTACTATCCGTATCGCGATCGGGTGTCACAGACGACGACGCCGGGGGTTGCCGATATTCAGCGCGCCTTCGAGGTGGCCGACTGGTTGAACATTCCAGGGGCGCCGCTGGCGTATGCACCGCATTTCAAGCTGAAGCCGTTACCTGGCGTTCCCGCCAAGTCGACGCTGTTCCAGTTCGGATGGGGCGATCTCGAAACGTCGAATCCAGTGGAGGCGAATCTCGTGCGCGCCTACGCCGGCCCGTCGCAACCGCCGTACGCGCTCTTGCCTGCGCAGTTCTTCCGCTTCGATCTGGCCCTGGCGCTGGATCCGCACCTCGCCTACGTGTTCATGGACGGCGCGACGTATTCGATTCTCCCGCATCGGTACCTGGCCAATCCTTCGATCGTGGAGCCGGAGAACGCGGACGAACTGTTCATCATGCTCGAGGTGCAGCGCCAGGTCGCGCGCTTCTTCAAGTCGGGGACGACGCTGGTGTCGCCGCCGTTCTTCCAGAACCTGAGTCTCGCGACATTGCCGAACTCGCGCAACTTCACCTGGCCGATCCAGGTGGCTCCAACACCGTAACGGCGACCAGCCGTGCGGAGCGAAGGCGCTCCGTACGGCTGGGCCTCCGCCATGCCTCAGCGCAGTCACATGACGATGCTGCGGTCATACACCGCAGCTGATGCCTTCACGATTGGCAACGCCAGCTGCGGCGCGATTGCGATTCTTCTCTGTCTTGAATACGTCGACGGCCGGCACGTCGCGCTGGTGTGGGCGGCGATCGGGCTGTTACCCTTCGCGCTCGTACTGGACGTGCTCGACGGCTACGTGGCGCGGTTGCAGCCGTCTCGCCAATCGCGGCTCGGCGCCGATCTGGACTCGCTGGCGGACGTGATCTCTTTTGGCGTGGCACCCGCGGTCATCGGCTACGCGCTTGGGCTCAGAGGCGGCTGGGACATGCTCTGTCTCACCTACTTCATCGTGTGCGGGGTCAGCCGCCTGGCGCGGTTCAACGTCACCGCCGCGGAACTGTCGGACGAACGGACCGGTAAAGTCCGGTACTTCGAGGGGACGCCGATTCCCACCAGCGTCATCCTCGTCGGCGTGCTGGCGATTGCGCTGGGGTCGGGTCGCGTACACGAGGCGCTCTGGCTCGGCAGCTTCCGCATCGGCCCGGCGGTGCTGCACCCGCTGACGCTGCTCTACGCGGCCAGCGGCAGCGCGATGATCAGCGCGACGTTGAAGATTCCAAAGCCATAGCCCGGCCGCTATCGCGACCGGCGGCGACGCGGCACGTGCGATCGCCGCGCCGCCCAGTCGAGCAGCCGATCGAGCGGCCAGCAGTTGATCACGCGATCGGGCGGAATGCCGGCAAGCCGCGCGTGCGCGACTGCGGTCTCGGCATAGCGCAGTTCGGGCGTCGAGTGCGCGTCGCTGTCGAGGGCGAACAGGCAGCCGGCGTCGAGCGCCCGCCTGGCCAGCAGATAGTCGATGTCCTGGCGCGAAGGATCGCCGTCGATTTCGATCGCCACGCTGGTGCGCGCGGCGGCTTCGAACACCGCGTCCCAATCGGCGGTGACACCGGGCCGTGCGCCGTACTTCCGGCCGCGCGGATGTCCGAGGACGTGGACCTGCGGTGACGTCACCGCGCGCACCATCCGGGCGGTCTGACTGTCCTTCGATCGGAGCGCCGAGTGCGGGGCGGCGACGACGATCTCGAGCCTGGCGAGCTCGTCCGGCTCCATGTCCACCGATCCGTCGGCGCGGATGTTTGCCTCGATGCCCTTCAGCAGTCGAAAGCGCCCGGCGTTCGCCGCGTTCAAGGCGTCGATCGCGTGGTGTTGTGCCTGGAGCCGCGCCATCGAGACGCCGCGCGCGATTGGCAGGCCGTATGAGTGATCGGTCACCGCGCAGTATTCGTAGCCGAGCGACAGCCCGGATGCGACGATGTCTTCCAGCGTCTGTTTGCCGTCGCTGTAGATCGAGTGCATCTGCAGATCGCCGCGATAGTCGGCGCGGGAAGGGCCGCCGAGTGTGTCATTCGCAAGCGCGGCGTTCACCTCGGCGCGGCTGAGAAATCCGGATCGCAGCCCGCGCCGCCGGCCGATCTCGACGGCCTTCCCGCTCGACGCGATCACCGACTCGACGGTCGGCGACGTGCCGGTCGTCAGAATCTCGAGGATGATGCGGGACGAGGACGGGCCGATGTTCGCGATCTTGCGCAGCGTGCCGTCCGGCTGCAGCAGGCGCTCGATCGGCTCGTCGAGGTCCTGAATCGCCGCGGCGGCGCGCCGGTAGCCCCACCGGCGTTGCGGCGACGCCTGTACCGCGGCGAGATCGCGGAGCAGCCCCGCGATCAGGAGATTCGTGTCCACCTTCGGTGGCCGGGCCATCGCCCACCGATTATCGCTGCGTCGTGCTGAAGGTGCCGGTCACGGGAACGCCCATCGAGCCGACCGGGATGTAGACCACCGTGTGGTTGGGCGAATTGACCATGGACTTCTGCGCCTCGATCGCCTCGTGCTGGATATACATCGCGCTGAGCTGGCCGCGGATGATCTGCATCGCGTTCGCGATGCCCTGCGCCTGCACCTCGCGCTTCGTGCGCTCCTTGCGCTCGATTTCGATCTCGGTATCCTTCCGCTGCAGTTCCTGCGTTGCCGCCAGTTTGCGCGACACCGCATTCGCGACCTCGTCCGGATATTGCACGTTGCCGACGACCACGGAGCTGATGACGAAGGGACTGTGAGCGGCATAGGCGCGGATGCGCTGGTGCACCGCATCGCCGATCTGCGATCAGTGCATCCTTCACTTCCAGGCCGTTCCGCCGCTGCACCTCGTCGCGGGCAAACGTCCTCAGCGGCTCCCGAACGTAGTTTGCGTAGGCCACCTTGACGATCGCATCTGGCTCACGGCTGACGTCGTGTCCGGTGACCGTGGTGCTGTAGCGCTCCATGAAGAGCGGAATCTGCTGATCGTCGATGTGCCACACCGTGTGCACGCGGAAGCTGATCTTGAGATTGTCGCGGCTCAGCACCGCTTCGTCGTTGATAAAGTCCTCGGTGTACGTGTACGGTGTCACGCTCACGTTGGTCACCTCGAGCAGCCACGAGCGGCCCGCCGAGGTGGGGCCGTGCTGTGTGCCGTAGAAGCGTGACTTGCCGAAGATCGCCCCTTTTGTGAGATAGCCGACGTAGCCCGCCGGCGTGAACGGGTTGCGGGCGCCGGTCCACCAGACCAGCCCCGCGAGTCCAACCAGGATGACGAGCAGCGGCGCAAAGATCCGCGCAAGTCCCACCCGTGCGCTGCCCGCGTCGGAATCGAGATCGAAGAGTTCGCGCATGACTTCCTCCATGAGCGCGGCGACAGGTGACGCCGGGCGAGGCGTGTTCCGCGTCGAGCGCGAGACACACGTCGTCTTTGCAGACGTCTCCCCACGTCGCGACAAAACGTGTCGAGAACGGCTGCGATTACGGGACGTCGAATGCCGAAATGGGGACGGGATGCGAAGCGCGAACGCGCACGTGCGGGTCCAATCGGCCGGCGGGGTTAGCTGACGGGCTCGAGGTTGGATTCCTCTACCGCTCGCCGTCGCGCGCTGAACTCGTTGCGCGTCGGCGAAGCGGATACGCCCCGTGGCGCGGGTATCGCGCCGGTGGGTCCCCCGCGGCGCCGGCCAGCGGCGCCTTAGGCGTACCTCCGAACCTACGCCTAACGCTAGTTGTCGTCAAGTGACGTAATGTTCAAGACTGACACTCTGATTGGATGCCTATGTCGACGCCAGCATTGCCCCTGCGACCCTCATGGCGCGCGCGCGAGTCGGACGGAGTTCCGCGAGCGCAAACGACCTACAGCGTTCGCCTGTTCAAAGTCGGGCAATGCGAACTGCCGGGCCCTGCCGTGTTCCGCGTCAGTCCGCCGGATGCCTGGCATGTTCTGTACTTCTACATGGGGGTGATCGAGGGACAAGGGAAGACGATCGTGCTCAACCCCGGACTGCCCGAGGATCTCAGCGAGATCAACAGTGTGTGGACGGCCATGGCCGGCGAACGCTGCCGGGTGCGGCGGACGGAGGACGAGCGAGCCGAGTCGATCCTCGAGAGGCTCGGCATCGCCGCGGCGTCGGTGGACGACGTGCTCGTCACCCCGTTCAAGACCTACGCGCTCGGAGATCTCTCGCTCTTCCCGAGCGCGACGGTCTGTCTGTCGCAGCACGGCTGGACCGAGCGATATCTCGCCCGGCGCTATCCGCTTCCCGATCCCGAGCCGCTCGCAGTTCCCGATGGGACATTCGATCGGCTTCAGCGCGGCGTTCCCAACCCGGTCAAGCTCCTGCGCGACGAGGACGAGATCGTTCCCGGCATTCGTGCGTTCTGGGTCGGCGCGCGCGACCGATCCTCGATGGCCTTCGTGGTGAATACGGCACGCGGCGGCGTCGTGTTGTCCGACTGCTGTTTCAAGTACGAGAACGTGGAGCAGCCGCATCCGATCGGCATTGCCGACAGCCTCGAAGAGTGCCTGACCGCGTATACGCGAATGCGATCGGAGGGGACGACCGTCGTGCCGCTGTACGACCCGGCGGTGCTGGAACGCTATCCCGATGGCCGAATCGGCTGAATCGCCGCACGAGCGGTTCATGCGGCAGGCGATCGCGGAGGCCCGGCGCGCCGAGGCGTTGGGCGAGGTGCCTATCGGCGCCATCGCGGTGATCGAGGGGAACGTGGTCGGCCGCGGCTTCAACCGGCCGATTACCTCGGTCGACCCGACCGCGCACGCCGAGATCGTGGCGCTCAGGGAAGCGGCGGCGGCGGTGGGCAACTACCGTCTGACCGGCATTGAGCTGTACGTGACCCTCGAGCCGTGCCTGATGTGCGTCGGGGCGCTCGTGCACGCCCGGGTCAGCCGCGTCGTCTTTGGCGCCCGCGAGCCGAAGACGGGAGCGCTCGTCTCATCCACGCGCGCGCTGGACATCCCCTCGCTGAATCACCGGTTCGACATCGTGGAGGGCGTGCTCGAAGAGGAGTGCCGCGAACTCGTGCAGGTGTTTTTTCGATCGCGGAGAGTGTAGGGCGGGAACGGCGGACGAAGGACGAGGACGAAGGACGAGAGGACGAGGGACGAGGGACGAGGATTAGCCCAGGGCTGTGCTCGATTCGCAGCGAGCGGTTGCTGATGTCATCGTGGATCGGCGCACGGTGAGCACGCCGGGCTATTCGGTCCGTCAACAGAAACGCAAACTCGTCGAGCAAGTGTGTGGCTGGACGTCAGGCCGGTGCGCAAGCTCCGGCATCACGGCGGCGAGCTGGTCGAGGTCGCTCGGCCGCGACGCTCGTACTGCCCACGCCTGGAGCCTGGAGTCCGGAGCCTGAAGCCTGGAGCCTGAAGCCTAGTTTCTGCAACAGCCTGTTAGAGCGCGAGTGGCCTGCTCAGCGGCGCGCGGCCTTGGCGGTCGCCGACTGATCCTCTGTCCACTTGTGCGCCCAATCGACAATCGCATCCATCGCGGGCGCAAGCGCGCGGCCTTTCTTGGTCAGGGCGTATTCGACACGGACCGGCGTTGCGGGGATGACCGTGCGCTCGACGATGCCCTCGGCTTCAAGTTCCTGAAGGCGATCGCTGAGCATCCGATCGGTGATGTCCGGGATCGCATCCCGCAGCGTCGCGAACCGGCATCGTGACTTCATCAGTACGAAGATAATCGCGCCGGTCCAGCGCCGGCCGATGAGCTCGCTGGCGCGATGAAATCGCGCACACAGCTCCGGCGGATGTGCGGTTCGCTGCGTCATCTTCACAACCAGATCAACCCGACCAACCTGACCAACCTGACCAACCTGACCAACCTGACCAACCTGTTCCAGCATAGCGCAGCACCTACCAAAGCACAAGCGACTACTTGACAAATAGTCGCTATACAAATTATAGTGTGACGGTGCTGGACACGAGGTCCGGCACGGCACAAGGAGCGGGAAGTCATGGATTTCGGATTGCTGGTGGCGCGGCTGGTGCTGGGCGTGCTCATGGCCGCCCATGGATCGCAGAAGTTGTTCGGTTGGTTTGGCGGCTACGGGCTCAACGGGACCGCGGGGTTCTTCGAGCAGCTCGGCTTCCGGCCGGGACGCGTGTTCGTGACGGCGGCGGCAGGGACGGAAATCCTGGGCGGAGTGCTGCTCGCAGCTGGATTCCTCAGCCCGGTGGCGAGCGGCCTCATCGTCTCGGTGATGATCGTCGCGGCCGTCAGCGTGCACTGGCAGCACGGCGTGTTCGCCACGACCAACGGCATCGAAGTGCCGCTGCTGTACGCGACCGGCGCGATTGCGCTGGCGTTGACGGGCCCTGGCGCCTATTCGCTTGACGAGCTTGCCGGTCTGACGCCGTACTGGACGACGGCGGTTGGCGTCGGTGCGGTCGTGATCGGCGCGCTCGGCGGCGTCGCCAACCTCACCATTCGCCGGCCCGCCCAGCAAACGGCGCATGCCTGAGCCGTCGAATACACGACACCTGAGCGCGTTGAAGTCGGTGGGCGCATCGGCACTCGGGTTTACCATTCTGAGAGTTGATGCCCCATCCTCGACGCCGCGCGCCCGAAAACGACGTCTCTTACGTTGACCCGGGTGGAGGCGCGGACGCCGGGGATTCGGCAATCGTCCGTAGTGATGGCGACCGACGCGGATAGATGCCCGAATCGGATCTGAGTCCCGGCCAGGACCGCGCGCTGCCGGCGACCGAGTCGCGGTCGAGAAGACCCGCTCGAGGCCAGCGAAGCCGCATGGCGCGCTGGTCGCATTGGGACAGCGGTTCGTCGAGGAGCGCGACCCGGTCACTCTGCTCACTCGAGTCCTGGAGATCCGCAGCCTCACCGATCCACATACGCCATCGTCGGGCTCGTCAACCGGGATCTCGATCGAATCGAGCTGGTGATGACGAGCGGGACATGAGGCGACGACCCGGTACCTGGTTCCCGTCGGACGTCCCGTCGCACATCACGCGCGTGCTGCAGGATCGCAGACCGATCCGCGGACGCAATCCGGACGTTGACCTGACCGTGCCGGCTACGCGAAGGACACGCCTGCTCGATACCCGACGTCTTGCCGAGAACGCCGGCTTCATCGCCAAGCCGTTTACTGCAGAATCGCTGACGCGCAAGGTGGGCGAGCTGCTCGGCCGATAATCCGGACGAGGTGACGAATGCGGCGGATGCTCACGATTGCGGTGTGCGCAGGAATCGTCGGATTGGTGGCGCCGCTGTCGACCGACGGGCGCACGCAGCAGGCCACGACCACGTTCAAGAACATCAAGGTGTTCGACGGGCTGAGCGATCAGCAGATCGACGACGCGATGATGTACATGCGCGCGTCGCTGGGCGTGCAGTGCGAGCATTGTCATGACGACAAGGACTGGAGCCTCGACACCAAGGAGGAGAAGCGTACTGCCCGCGAGATGATCCGGATGGTGCGCGACCTCAATCGGCAGCTCGGTGACGATCTCGCCGTGAGCTGTTACACCTGCCATCGCGGCCAATCCAAGCCGACGACGTCGGTGCCACTCCTGACCGAGCGTCCGGCGATGGTCAAGACGCCCGTCAAGCCGCTGCCGCCATCGGCTGGCGTCACCTCCGACGCGGTGGTCCAACGCTATCTCGAGGCGAGCGGCGGTGACGCGTGGTCGAAGCTGACGACGCGGGTGATGAAAGGACGGTTGATGACATCAGAGCCGGCCGTGTATCCGGCAGAAGTGTCGTACAAGGCGCCGGACAAGTTTCACAGCAGAATCCTCGTCGGCGGCGAGCCATACCGGAAAGGTTTCGATGGGACGCGCGGATGGAACGCCGACAATCGCGGCTCGCACGACGCCCAGGGCGGCGAACTGGAACGCTTGCGGCAGCAGGCGGCCTTCGCCCTGCCCGTGACGCTCCGCACCTTCTATCCTGCGCTGACGGTCGACGGCGAGACAGTCATCGGCAGCGAGCCAGCCGTCGTGCTGAGTGCGCCCGGGAAGGGCAGCGAGCGCGATCGGCTGTTCTTCAGTACGCGATCGGGACTGTTGCTGCGAATCGAATCCGCCACCGTCAGTCCGCTTGGTGTGTTGCCTCGGCGTCTGGACTACGAAGACTATCGGCGCCTGAACGGCGTACGACTGCCGCTCAAGATCCGAGAGACGGATCCTGACTTCACCTACCTCTGGGAGTTCACCAACGTTCGCCAGAACGTGGCGCTCGACGAGGCGATGTTCCGCCCCTGAGTTCGATCTTTTCCGCCCCACGTCCAAAAAGCGAGTGGTCCTCCATGCCCGGTTGCTGCTCTCCGTATCACGGCGCCGCCGAACGACAATTCGATGAGACGAAGGTTGCGCAGGAGGTCAAGAAATACCAGGACCACGGGCTGGGGCCGACGACGCGCCTCCTTGAAGAGGAAATCGCCCAGTCTGGAGTATCGATCGGCACCGTGCTCGACATCGGCTCCGGCATCGGCACGCTGGCGCTCGCGCTGCTGGACCGCGGCGCGACGAGTGCCGTCACGGTTGATGCGTCGTCGGCATACGTGAAGGCCGCGCGCGCGGAGGCCCATCGACGCGGTCGCACAGACGCTATCCGGTTCGTCCTGGGCGATTTCGTCGCCTTGGCCGATCAACTGGCTCCGGCCAGCGTGGTCACGCTCGATCGCGTCGTCTGCTGCTACCCCTCGTACGAGCCTCTCCTGGAGCGCGCCGTCGCGCGTGCCGAGCGGGCCTTCGCGTTGTCCTATCCGCGTGGCGTGTGGTACGTGCGCCTCGCGTTCATGGCCGAGAATGTTCAGCGTCGGCTGACAAGAAATCCATTCCGCACGTTCGTTCATCCACCTACACGCTTGGAGCGTGTGATCAGACACGCCGGGTTCGCGCTGGCGAGCCGACGCAAGACGTGGATGTGGTCCATCGATGTGTACACACGGCCGGCGTCATCCGAGGGCGCTGTCGGATGAATCCCAAGGCTTAGATAACGCCTCTCGACCGGCTGTGCCAGTATCCCGGCACCGTGTCGGTGGGAAGCCCTTCAATCCGCTTGCTGAAGGAAACGCTGAGATTGCTTGCGCCAGCGCACGTTCGCGGCACGGCTGATAAGATCGGCGTCCGTGAACCATTCAGCGAGAGTCGCGACGATCCTCCTGGCAGTGGCTGCGGCCGGTTGCGGCAAGTCGCAAACGGCCGACGCCAAGGCCCGCGATGGCGTGGCCAAACCGGTCGCGACCACCGCGGTCGTCAAGAACTCCGTCCGCCGATCGGTGGACGTCGTCGGGACGCTGACCGCCGTGGATCAAGTCACAATTTCGTCCGAGGCCGATGGCACAGTCCGCGCCATCCTTGCCGATCTCGGAGATCGCGTCAAAGCGGGACAGGTCCTGATCCAGATCGATAACGAGAAGCAGCAATATACGTATCAACAGCAGCAGGCCGCGCTCGCGCGGACGCTCGCTCAGTACGGCGCGCCGGATCCGCAGCACCTGCCCGAGATCGAGCAGACCCCGGACGTCCAGAAGGCAAAAGCGGATCTCGTTCAGGCGAATCAGGCATACGCGCGCGCCAACGAACTCTTCAGCCACACACTGATCTCGCAGCAGGCGTTCGACGACGCGAAAACCGCCGTGCAGTCGAAGCAGGCCAGTTACGATGCCTCGCTGCAAGGCGCGAGAAATCTGCGCGCCAGCATTCAGGCCTCCGAGGCGACGATGAAGCTCGCCGGCCGGCAGCTTCGCGACACCGAGATCCGGGCGCCCTTTGACGGCTACGTCGAGAAGCGTCTGGTGAACCTTGGCGAGCTCGTCAAGTCCCAAATGCCCGTCATGGCAATCGTGCGCCTCGACCCTCTGAAAGTGACCGCCGAGTTGCCCGAGCGCATGGCGCCCTGGATCAGCGAAGGCCGCCCGGTGGAACTGCACGTCGATGCCTACCGCGACCGCAAGTTCACCGGCAAGGTCACGCGGATCAGTCCTGTCGTCAACACCGCGACACGCGCGTTTCCCTTCGAGGCGGCCGTGCCGAACGCCGACGCGGAGCTCAAGCCCGGGACGTTCGCCCGCGTTCACGTCGAGAGCGGCACGCGTAGACGATGTGCTGACGCTGCCGTACGCGGCGCTGCAGTACCGCTACGGCGTCAATCGTGTGTTCGTCGTCAAAGGCGATCGGCTGGCCCTTCGCGAGCTGCAGGTCGGCGAGCGGCTCGGCGACCGCATCGAGATTGCCAGTGGCGTCAAGGAGGGCGAGCAGGTGGCCGTCACTGACGTGGACACGCTGACGGATGGCGCCCTCGTCGCGGTCACCAGATAGCGGGAGGCGCTGTGCTCTCTGAATTCTGCGTCCGTCGCCCGGTCTCGGCCACGATGCTCGTGATGTCGCTCGTGGTGCTCGGGATCTTCTCCTACCGCGATCTTGGCGTGGATCTGTTCCCGAAGGCCGATCCTGCGACTGTCAGTGTGTCGCTGGCCTTGCCTGGCGCGAGCCCGGACGAGCTCTCGACGTCGGTGGTCGAGCCGATGGAAGAGGCGATCAGCGGCGTCTCCGGCATCGACGAGATTCAGGCCCGCATCTCGGAGGGCAAGGCCTGGATCACCGTGCGCTTCGTCCTCGAGCGCGACCTCAACGACGCCGCCAACGACGTGCGGGAGAAAGTGGCCGGCGCCATCCAGACGGCGCCCGCCGGAGCTGCTGCCGCCGGTGATCACCAAGGTGGATCCTGACGCCGACCCGGTGCTCTCACTCATCGTGTCGTCGAAAGCGATGAGCCTTCGGACGCTCACCGAGCTCACCGACAAGCAGATCAGCCGCGTCATTCAAACCGTCAACGGGGTCGGCGAGGTCAGCCTGGGCGGCGGCCGCGCGCGCGAAATCCACGTCGTCGTGGACATCGAGAAGCTCGGGTCCTACGGCTTGTCGCTGACGCAGGTGCGCGAGGCCATCGTTGCGGAGAACGTCGAGATCCCGGGCGGTACCGTCGAGCAGGGCAAGGGCCAGCTGCTCCTTCGAACGCTCGGCCGCGTCGATGCCGCGCAGGACTTCAACAACATCGTGGTGGCGACCAAGAACGGGACGCCTATCCGCATCTCGGACATCGGCTACGCGGAGGACAGTTTCCAGCGGCCGACCAGCGCGGTGTGGCTCGGCGACACTCCCGCGGTCATGCTGGATGTCCGCCGCGCGATGGGCGAGAACACCGTCGCCGTCATCGAAGGCGTCCGCGCCAAGCTCGACGCGGTCCGCCAGTCGCTGCCGTCCTCGGTGACAATCACCATCATCAGGGACGACTCGCAGTACATCTACGCCTCGATCGCCTCGCTGGAAGAACACCTGCTCTTCGGCGCGCTCTTCGCCACGATCGTGGTGATGTTCTTCATCCGCAACACGCGCGCCGTGATCATCTCGGCGCTCGCCATCCCGGCGTCGATCATCGCGTCGTTCACGCTGATGCGGATCATGGGCTTCACGTTGAACAACATGACGCTCCTCGCCATCACGCTGTCGGTCGGCATCGTCATCGACGACGCGATCGTGGTGCTCGAGAACATCTTCCGTTACATGGAGGAGAAGAACTGTTCACCTTACGAGGCCGCGATTCAGGGAACGCGAGAGGTGGCGCTCGCCGTCATGGCGACGACGCTGTCGCTCGTCGTCATCTTCCTGCCGATCGCGTTCATGAACGGGTACGCGAAGCGCTACATCAATCCGTTCGGCTGGACGATGGCGTTCGCGATCATGGTGTCGATGCTGGTGAGCTTCACGCTGACGCCGATGCTGAGCTCGCGCTTCCTGAAGCTGGCCGACGGCGCCGCCGACCTCAAGACCAAGGAGGGCGGGTTCTTCCATTGGCTCGACGAGTGGTATACGCGCCAGGTCAACTGGGCGCTCGACAGGTCGAACCTGATCATCGCGATCTCGGTCGTGGCCGCGCTGTCGATGATCCCGCTGAATTACCTGGTCGGCCGCGAGTTCGTGCCCAACGAGGACATGGGCGAATGGACGATTCACATGGATGCGCCCGAAGGGACCTCGCTCGAAGGCACGGGCGAGGTCGCGTTCAAGCTGTTGAAGGTGCTGAACGGCATCGAGGGCGTCGCGCAGATCGAGCCGTCGATCGGCGTCCAGGGCCCGGGTTCCCAGTCGCACATCCATTTCTTTTGTCAGGCGCTGCCGATGGAGGACCGCCGGAACACGCAGGCCGACATCGTTGCCGAGATGCGACGGCGGCTTTCGGCGTATCCGAGCTACCGGCCGTCGATCACGTCGCGCAACGCCCTCGGCAGCGGCGAGGGGACCGGCGGCTTCGCGATCGCCGCCAACATCCTCGGCCCGGACTTGAACCAGATCGCGGGCTACTCGAAGCAGGCGCTGCTCGCCGCGCAGAAGCTGCCGAGCCTGGCCGACGTCAAGATCACGCTGAACGTCTCGAATCCGGAAGTCCACGTCGCGGTCGATCGGAAGCGGGCCGCCGATCTCGGCGTGCGGATGGCGACCATCGGCAACACGCTGCGCCTGGCCGTCGCCGGCGACGACGAGATCTCGTTCTTCAAGGAAGGGCCGGAGCAGTATCCCGTCAAGATGCGCGTGCTGGAGAGTCAGCGCGGCGACATCGCGGAGATCGGCCGCCTGACCGTGCCGGCCGCCAGCGGCGAAGTGCGGATCGACAACATCGCGACGATCGAGCGTGGCCTCGGACCGACGATGCTTCAGCGCTCGGATCGCCAGTTCGCCGTCAGCCTGATTGCCGACGTCGCACCGGGGCATGCGCTCGACGAAGCCTCGAACGACGTGCGCACCATCCTCGCCGGCCTCAAGATGCCGCCGACGATGTCGTTCAAGCTGCAGGGGCAGTCGAAGATCCTGGACGAGACGACAGCGAACCTGGTGATGGCCATCAGCCTCGCGATGATCTTCGTCTACATGGTGCTGGCGGCGCAGTTCGAGAGCTTCCTGCAGCCCGTCGTCATCATGCTGGTGATGCCGATCGCGGTGCCCTTCGCGCTGTTGACGTTGCTCGTGACCGGCCGGACGCTGAACCTCTGGAGCGCTCTGGGTATGCTCCTGCTCCTCGGCATCGTCAAGAAGAATTCGATTCTGCAGGTGGACTACGCGAACGTGCTCCGCGCGCGCGGCTTGCCGCTGCGCGACGCGATCGTCGAGTCGTGCCGTACCCGGCTGCGGCCGATTCTGATGACCACGACGGCGATCGTCGCCGGATTGATCCCGACGTCGCTGGGCATCGGCATCGGCGGAAGCGGTCGCGCGGTGATTGCGCTGACGATCATCGGCGGTCAGACGCTGTGCCTGTTCCTGACGCTCCTGCTGGTGCCCGTGGCGTACATCAAGTTCGACGCGCTCGAACGCGCGTTGGTGGGGGACGCGGCGAGCGCCTGGCTCGCCAGGGTGTCCGCGGCCACCATTGGGCGGCTCCGTCCGGCGCCGGACCGGAGTTGACCGCACGCGTGACCTGCGCGCTGCTGATGGCGGCGTTGGGAGGTGCAGCACTCTTCGCGCAACACGGCCACGGGTCCGAAGGCGTCGGTCGCGCCCACATGGAGACATCCTGCGCTCCGGCGGTGCAAGCGAGATTCGACCGCGCCCTGGCCCTGCTCCACAATTTCTGGTACACACGCGCCCTGACTCAGTTCCAGGAGATCCAGAGAGACGATCCCGAGTGTGCGATCGCCTACTGGGGCGCGGCCATGACCTACAACCACCCGTTCTGGGACGCGCCGTCGGCGGCGGACGAGACCGCGGCATGGGCGCACGTGCAGCAGGGCCTCAAAGCCGCATCGCAGAACGATCGCGAGCGCATGTACCTGCTCGCCACCGCGGCTCTTTACAAGGACGCCGGCGCGGGGACGAAACAGTCGCGCGACGAGGCGTACCGCGAGCAGATGGCCGCAACGCACACGAAATATCCGGATGACGAGACGACGCTGTTCTATGGTCTGTCGATCCTCGGCACCGTCCGCGAGGGGACGAAGGGCTTCGAGATGCAGGGCCGGGCCATCGACCTCTTCGAATCGGTCTATGCGCACAATCAGCAGCATCCCGGAGTGCTGCACTACCTGATTCACGCCTACGACGACCCGGTGCACGCCGAGCGCGGTCTGGCAGCGGCGCGCGCCTACGCCAAAACCGCCGCTGCGGTGCCGCACGCCTACCACATGCCGTCGCACATCTTCACCCGCCTCGGCTACTGGGACGAAGCGGCGACGACCAACGAGAATGCGTGGCAGATTTCAAACGACGATGTCAAAGAGGCGGGAGAGTCCGGGGAACTGCGTGATTTTCATTCATTGAACTACCTCTCGTACAACTACCTTCAGCTCGGGCGCTACAAGGACGCGAAGAAGACCGTCGATCTGTTCGCGGAGCAGTACGCGGCGACCACCAACCGGACGACCGCTCCGGACTCGCAGGATCTGCAGGCCAGGCACGTGCGCGGCCGGACGATCTTTGCGCTGCCCGATCGCGTGCTCTACGGGTACTTCGACACACTCGCTCGTTACATCGTCGAATCGGAGTCGTGGAGCGACGTGCCCAAGCTGCCGCTGATCGCGAATTCGAGCGATTTCGTGGTGATGAAGCTGCAGCTCGAAGTCATGGCCGCGGCCAGACAGAAGGACGCGGCGACGGCAAGGCGCAAGGCAGGGGAGATGATGGCGCGTGCGAGCGTGCCCGGCCAGCATCCGTTCGTGCAGCAGATCCTGACCATACAAGCGCGGGAAGCGGCGGCGCTGGCCGCGCAAGCCGCCGGCGACCTGCCGGGCGCGATTCGCGAGATGGACGCTGCGGTGGCGATCGAAGATGCGATCGACAGCCTGTCGCAGCCGCCGTATCCGATCATCCCCGCGCACGAGCTCTATGGATCGATGCTGATGGAGATGAACCGGCCGGCGGAGGCGCGCCGGCATTTCGAGGAGACGCTGCGGCGCACGCCCGGCCGGCCGAAGGCGATCGCGGGTATGGCGAAGGCCGCCGAGGCGCTCGGCGACTCGGCCACCGCCACGGCGCAATACACGCGGCTGCTCGAGATGTGGAAGAGCGCCGATCCGGATCGCCCCGAGCTCGTGGCCGCCCGGCGGTTCCTGCAGGCGGCAGGGCGCTAGCCACCAAATCTCCCCGGCGAGTAGTCGATTCACGTGAGTGTGTTATTCGCGGGTCCGGACTAGGATGAGCGGCGCTCGGCGACGGACAAGACCGGAGAGTGCGTCATGCCCATTCCGACTGAACCCATTGGCAGTATTCCAAGGCCAGCGGACCTGATCGCCGCCTGGGCCGACCGGCAGGCCGGCCGGATCGACGTTGCACGGTTCAACCAGATCGCCGAGGCCGCGCTCGTTGACACCGTCCGCCGTTTCGAGCGGACCGGGTCGCCCGTCATCACGGACGGCGAGCAGACGAAATCGAGCTTTGCCACCTACCCGCTCGACGGCGCCTCAGGTCTCGCTCCGGACGGCGTCGTCGTCCCGTTTGCCGACGGTCACACGCGCCAGCTTCCACGTCTGGCCACGGGGCCGTTCCGGTATGCGACGCACGCCGTCACCTACCTGACCAAAGCAAAGCGGCTGACGACCTCGCCGGTGAAGCAGGCGGTGATTTCCGCGTCGGCGCTGAGTCTGCTCTATCCCGCGGCCGGCATCGACGGCTATCCGCGCGAGACCTTCATCGCCGATCTGGTGACCGAGGCGACCGCCGACATCCGCCAGTGTCTCGATCAGGGCGCCGACACCGTGCAGATCGATTTCACCGAGGGGCGACTCTCGTTGAAGCTCGATCCGAGCGGCGGCGTCCTCGATCAGTTCATCGCGCTGAACAACCAGGTGCTCGATCGCTTTTCGCCCGCCGAGCGGCAGCGTATCGGGGTTCACACGTGCCCGGGCGGCGATCGCGACTCGACGCACAGTGCGGACGTGGACTACGCCGGGCTTCTCCCGGCGCTCTTTCGACTGCGCGCCGGGCGGTTCTTCGTGCAGCTGGCGAGCGAGCGCGATCCGGCACGCGTGCTCCGGATCATCCACGATCACCGTCAGGCGGATCAGGTCGTCTTCGTCGGCGTGACGGATCCGATTGACCCGACCATCGAGACGCCCGCGCAGGTGGCCGAACGCGTGCTGCGCGCCGCCGAGCACATTCCGCCAGCGTCTCTCGGCACGACGGACGACTGCGGTTTCTCGCCGTTTGCGGACGACGCGTCGACGTCGCGCGACATCGCATTCGCGAAGATTCGGGCGCGCGTCGAAGGGACGCGGCTCGCCGAGTCTGCGCTCGGCGTGCGGTGACCGGTGTCGCGCGACTGACCCATGTATAATTAATGGTTCCGGCCACACAAGCCGGGCGCGTCACACCTCTGCGGAGAGGTACCGAAGTGGTCGTAACGGGGGCGCCTCGAAAGCGTCTTGTCGCGTAAGCGGCACGTGGGTTCGAATCCCACCCTCTCCGCCAATCTCCTGTTTCGTTCCCGCGGACGAACAGGTCGAATGGCGAACTGTAAGTAGGACAAAGACTTCCGCGATCGAAGGTGCAGTTCGATAGCACCGTTTCGAGCAATCGACGCTGTTCGGTCGGATTCTGCGTTTTGTAGAGAAATTCGGCCTTTTTTGCGAGTTCTAAAATCTTCGCGGCGGTGGCGGTCGCGAGTGGCCGCGGCTGTTCGAGCCGTGGCCGATCGGCATCGACGATCGCCAGTTCCGCCTCCCACTCCTGCGATTTCCGCGTCCAGAATTCTTCCGAGATCCGACCGGAGACGAAGTCGTCGTACCCCCGATCCAGTTTGCTGACGACCGTTCGTCGGCGCTGGTCCAGTTGTCGCAGCGATTCGCGCCGGCGCTCTTCCGCCTCGTGGTCGATGCCCGGAGTGCCGTCGGCGATGTCCTCAGCGATCTCCGACGTGATCTGAATCGGCCGGATCACGTCGCCGAGCAAGTCCGCCAGCCGCTCCTCGCGGACGTAGCGTGTTCCCGCAGGCGCCCTTGAACCCCGTGCAGCGGTAGTAGACGTATTTGCCCTTCTTCTTCTCGGCGGTGATCGAGCAGCCGCAGCGGGCGCAGGTGAGCAGCCCCATGAACGCGTGTCGCTGCTTCGGGTAGCGCGCGCGCGGCTTGCCGGCGGAGCACCGCCTGCACCTCGTCGAACGTCTCCTGGGTGATCAGCGGCTCGTGTGAGCCGTCGTAGCGTTTGCCCATCCACATGAAGGCGCCGGTGTACACCAGGCGTTGCAGCATCCGATGGATCTCGGATTTCGTCATCCGGCGGTCGCGCGCGCGGGTGCCTCAATCCCGATCTCGATACGCAAGCCGGGTGATCGCCTTGAGCGAGTAGTCGCCGGTCGCGTAGAGCTCGAACACGCGCGCCACCAGTGGACCGCGCACCGGGTCGACATCGATCCGATGCGTCACGCGGTTGTTGACGTAGCCGACCGGAGCCACCGTGGGCCAGTGTCCTTGTTCCGCCTTCTCGCGCAGCCCCTTCTTGACCTCTTCGCTCAAGTTGTCGACGTAGTTCTTGGCCATCAGCACCTTGATGCCGTGCAAGAACTTCTCGGAGGAGCGGGACTCCTTCGAGACGACGGCGTTCTCCTTGACGAAGTGCACGACGAGGTCGAGCTCGTCGACCGTGATCCAGTCCTTGATGTTGCGGTAGAGCCGATCGGTCTTCTCGACGAGCATCGTGCGGCAGGAGGGATTCGCCTTGAGGAACGCGAGCATGTCGCCGAAGCCGCCGCGGCCGGCCTGTTTGGCGGTTTCGACATCGACGAACTCTCGGACGATCGTCAGGTGATGCTCACGGGCGTACTGACGCAGGAGCTTCTGTTGGGCCGGGATGGAGAAGCCCTCCCGCTCCTGGTCCTTCGAGGACACCCGCGCGTACATCACCGCCGTCTGACTCGTCTTCATCTGCGTTGTCCTCTGTGGCCTCCTCGCGCTCCGCATCGGCGCGAGCCGCCTCCCAGTCCATCAGAATCCGAAAAAATCGGACCAGCCGCTCTTGCGCCTGCGTCGAATCGCCAACGATCTCTGTTGATTCGCGTTCACCATACTCGCAACATCGGCAAAACGGAGCCCTGATTCGTCCTCGAATCGGGCCCGCCGCAAGCTCCCGGTCTCCGGGATGCGTCGCGTCATGATCGTGAGTCCAAAGCGCCTTCTTGCCGAAGGTCGCGTGCTGTGTCCGCCGGTTCGCATTCCTCCGCGGGAATCAAGAATTGGTACGTTTTGCCGGCGCGTAACAGTAGACGTCGCCGTCGTTGGCCGGTGACTTCGCAGGAGAGGGTGAATTCGAAATATCCGTGGTGCAGCCCGTCGTCGATCTCGCTCAATACCCGACGGATCGCTCGGTCTATGGCCAAAGATTCCCCGCCATTCAACCTCTTCACCGGGCACTCCGCTCTCTTCCTACACGACCGTTATCGAACCGCCGGTGTTCTGCCGAGGAGATCGATACTTCCGTCCCACCACCTGGCTCGTTGTCCGGAATAGCGGTTTTTTGTGTTTTACAGCCGGCGACGTCAGCCAAGAGAGGATGGCAATTGCGCCCGCTTCGTTGTGCGCACGCGCTCACGTGCGTACGCCAAACACGCTGCGCTAACGCCTCACGTCGTTCCGGTTCCCACCTAACGGTGGGAGAACCGGGAACCGGTAGACTGGAAACCGGTCGGGAACCGATAAACCCCAAGAAAATTGAAAACTCGGAACCGATGGAACCGATGGGAACCGGTTCCCGGAACCGATCCCTCGGGAACCGATGCAGGAACCGGTAGACTCCCGTCATATCCCCACCTCTGCGCTTGGTAACGGACGTTGGCGTTCGAGTTCCCACTTCTGGCTCGGACCTTTCCCTATCGATCGAATCCGCCCTGCGGCAGCCAGTTCCCTGCACGCTGTCTGCACTGCGTCGCGCTGCTTGTTGAGCGCTTGCTGGAGCTCCGTACCCGACCTGGACTGAGTCTCAAGACGACGGATGATCAATTCCTGTAGCGCCGAGTTGGCGTCGCGCGTTCGCGACGCCTCTTCTGCCGTCAATGGGCGAATGATGCAGGACGTGTAGGGATTGCCCTGTTGGTCGCGATATTGCGGGACGTCCACCGTTTCCAGCCTGTAGGGAATGGGCTCGAACGGCTCTATATCGCGCTGATACTTGCAATAGAGCATCCGAACCCCTTGCTCGACTCTCGCCGAGATGACGGTATCTACGGCGCCGGTGAACGCTGATGACCCTCGTTCGATGTCATCACTTGCTTTCGTGGGATGGTGCAGGACCCCGATGGTGACGCCTGGAAGTTCTGCGCGAAGCCGATCTAATGTTGCAATCGCGACTGTCATGTCTTCCGCGCTGTTCTCGACCGCTCCCGGCATATTCCGAGACAAGGTGTCGAACGTGATCAGGACCGGGTTCAGTGGCGCCACCGTTGCGATCAAGGCGTCGACGTCACGCTGGTTGCGCAGATCGATAGGTCTTTTGTAGATCGAGAGGTCGGCCGGCGCGGTTACGCGGTGCTCATTCCGCCACGCTTGTGCGCGGACGTTCAACCGTGACCCGCCTTCCGCAAGAATCAAAATTACGTGGCCATGCCGATGAATGGGCCGTCCAAAGAGCGTTGGCTGCCGCGTTGCCAAGCGGTACGCAAGATCAAAATTCAGAAACGTTTTGCCCAAGTTTTTCGGGCCAAAAATCATGAAGATCGAGCCCTGCACCAGCAGGCCGTCAACGAGGTCAGGGGCGGGCTGCTCCGCGAGCAAATCTGCCTCCGTAAGGAACGGTAGGTGCCCTTCCACTCCAAATCGTTCGGCATACGCACGAATAATGTGGCGCCCGAGATACGCCTCAACGTCATCATCGCTGTTCATCAGTCGCCGACGGATCTCCGGCACGACGTCGGCGGCATTTATGGCGCCGTTCTGAACAAGTTCCGCAATCAGTGCGTCGCATGGGACACCCCGCTTCAGGAAGTGCGCCGTGAACGCCCGATACGTCTTCTTGCGGACTTGTTCGTCGATCGGGAGATACGCTGCAGTGTCACATCAAACTCTCTAACCGGACGACCACGGACTCGCACTGCAGGTCGTCCCGCAGCTGACAGCTCGCGCTGGTGCTCAGGATCGCGCGCTCAATCGTCCGCTCACGATAGTCACGCCGATCCCACTTGGAACGCATGAGCCCTGAACGGCGAAACAACCGATCAATTCGCTGGGCGTCGCCTTGCGTCCAAAAGCTGAGCATCCCGCAGAGCGCAAGATCGGCCTGGGATTGTGATCCGTGGGTTGCTCGCCAGTCTCCGGCGTAGAGATGCGAGAACTTATCGCCGTTTGCCGCTCGGCTCGCGATCTCGATGAGTTCATCATCGGTGCAGTCGGCCGTGCGGAGCGTATCGCCATTGGCGGTGGTCATTTTGCGTGGCGTCTTCACCGCCGAAGAGCCGGTGGCTGAGCGCGGTCCAAAGACTTGAGCGTGCAACTGCGCGAGCTCGACGGTCCGTTCGGCGATTGGCTTCATAGGGGCTGTCCTGTCATCACGAAATAGCGCGCCGCGTCATACATCTCGATAGGGCATTTGCGGCGACCACCGGCTGGCAGTTCGCCTCGACAGATGACGTGAACGCCGGTGCCGCTCACACTAACCTCAGTGTATGAATCGAGCCGTTCGATGATCGCCACCGCCCAAGCGTCGGTGACTCCTGTCTCGGCATTACGGCACTTATCCAGATCGACACCGACAAAGCTGTCGCCGAGCACAAATCCCAGCAACGGCAATCTGCCGTCCGCGATTGTCTTCCGTGCCGTCTCGAAGTCACACCAAGTTGCAGGATCAATGGTTGATGCCTTCTTGGTCGGCTGAAAGGCGCAATACGGCACTTTTGTCTGGCGGCCGTCTCGTAATTCGACCCGTGCGCCCACAAAACGATGCTCGGTGTGCAAACCCGCCGCAATCAGGGCGTCGAAGTTAACGGCCATACTCGACGTCCTGCAGTCCGAAGTACCGCGGTCGCGCTTCCCTGAATTCAACGACCTCGCCACGCGCCATCACCCGCTCCAAGGCCATCAGGCAATCCCCTGTATCCACCTGGCCGTCCTCGTCGCTCGCCTCGCTTGGGCGGCGGCAGCGGAGCGGTCGTTTGTGAGGCGGGTTAACTGTGACGTGCGAGAAATTCAGGTGCCTATTCGATTGGCGCATCGTTAGTCTCCCGGCGGAACACTGCGTCGTCGTATCGAACCGTACCGCCGTTCTGGCTCAGTCCCGGTCGCTTGCCAATGGCAGTGAGGCACGTGATGCGCCCGAACTGCGAACCATGCTGACACCGACTGAACTCGACGGCCGCGATGCCCACGTGAGCCCGCGAGTTCACTTTCATGAGGCTTTCGGTAAAGTTGACAGTACACTTCCTTGCCGTCGCCGTATGTGCCACTCCGTCAATCATTTAGATTGCTTTCGGCGGCAGTAGCAGAGCCTCAATGCAAGTCTCTGTCCAGTCTCTTAATGACGGCAACGCGTGAATGGGGTAAGAGCGTATAGATTAGGGTCTGCCGTGACGTGCGCGTCCCTTCATAAATTTCAAGTCCATCAGCAGCAGTAGAGTTCCCTCTGCAAAGCTCGCAAGAGATTTCAAAACGCGGATCTAAATATGAAGACAGATTGACGAGCCGCGTTCAGCGGCGAGAAAAGGCCGGAGTGCCCATCGCCGACCGCTGCCGCGCAGTGCCCTTCGTACGATGGTGCGGGCGGGGCGTTCTTCGAGACTGAGCGGCCCTCTTCTCTCGGAGCAATGCCGAAGCTCGACCGTGGCTCGGCCAATTCTTGGTTGATTCACATTGAGGTCAGGCACAAGATGCTGCTGGCTGTGGCCGCCGACGTTCAGAAGCCATCTAAGGCGCTATTGTGGAGGCATGTGTGTCCATCCTCAGACTGTTACCTGTCGCGGGCCGCAAACACGAAGTCCAGCACGTTGTACGATCAAAGGCTGCATAGACGTCCGCCGCCACTGACGATGCGTAAGAGGAGCGCCCTATGGGTTATACGGTTAACGTTTTTCTGGACAAGGTTGTCTGTCGACAGAAGGAGTCCATCACCACGGCTGACCTGTTTCAACTGGTGACCACGGCCGTCACGGACAGCGACGTCAAGGTCAAAATCCATGGCACCCAGCGCCTTCGAAGCGGCGAACAGTTTACTTATGCGCAGACCATTTTCGACGGTTACGCTGCCTCACCGACGCTGGGACTGGTATTGCTCGGCTTCGACCTCGACCTCAATAGGGGCTGGACCGATAATGAAGGGGAGGTCAGGAAGATTACTGGCGCGACCGAGAACAAGATCAAAGAGCGTGGCTTCATAAAAGACGTTGTTTCGGGGGACGCCTGGGCGTTCATCAAAACCTGGACCGTGGAGATGATCGACATGATCGTCAGCATGGACAGCAACGATCGTGTTCTCGATTGGAGCCAGCTGATTCCTTTGACTGGCGGGTACGGTGCGCCAATTAGCTTCAGGTTGGAAGCGAGAACCAATAATCCGAGTGCGGTAGGAGCCGATTACTCCGTTTTCTTGAAAGTCACCTACGAGCAGATACTAACGGGCATCAGCAATGCACCACGCACATCCGGCGTGTGGGTCGAATGCAAGACACCTAAGACCGAGTCTACTCCTGAAAATTGGGTCGGCCGCTGGGGTTCGACGGGCGGTTCACCAAACAATCTGTCGACGTCTATTCTGATTTCGAAGAACAAACTGTACGTCAACATGCTGGATGTGACCGTCACAGAGTTAAATTCGAAGACCAACGAACAGGTTGTGACCACGTCAGAGGCTGTGCCGATATCGAGGGTGTTCGTAGAACTGGGCTTTAGAGGCAGCGCACAGCGGAAATTGGAATCGGCCGACCCACAAACCGTGTTCTCGCAAACAAAGGTGGCTGACGTTGCGAGTTTGGGAGGCGGGATCGCCGACTTGACGACCGATAGGGACAAGTCTTCGGCGGCCGACTCAAGCCCATATTTTACGCGGTTCACGGTTGAGGCAAGCATCAGTAGCGACGCCACGTCGATATTCAACGTTTCGGGTCCGGACTTTGGGCCAGAGAAACTGGCGCTTCATGAGCAGATCGGACCGGACTTCCTTTGGCTTAGTAATCAAGCGGTGCTCGAGATCTATCGCATCATCGAGAATGGGGTCTTTATGCGCTTCGGTTTGATCTACCTACGACCGGTCATCAATGTTCTCTACCGCGAAGGCCAGACGTTCCAAGTGGCGAAAGCGCTGGAGCAGATGGTGCTTTAGGGTCTCAACTCAGGGTCCAGCGCAAGCGATCGTCGCGGCGATTCTCAGCCGTTTGAACCGAGATGCTGGAACGTTTACCTCTCAGAAGGTGACTGGTGGAGCTAAGGTGGACCCGCACCCTTAGACGGGCGTAGCAGCACCCGATCACCATCAGCAGCCCGGCGCGCATATTGCTCCACGCCGTCGGGATAGCCGGGAGGGTCACTTGACTCCTGAAAGTTACCAGCATTGAAGGGCGCAGACCCCCACGAAAGCAGATCGGATCGGTAACTAACGTCACCGTCGAAAGTTCCTTCAGGGCGGTCCAGAATGCGGTGGTTCTGGACGCTAGAGATCGCCTTTCCAGCGTCCAGTAAATCCGGGGCGAAACGTCAGGCTCTGGCGGTGGGGATTCTGGACAGCCGCCAAGTCTGAAGAAACGACTTCGAGACGCCGAGCAGAGCGGCTGCTTGACGCAAGGGCAGGTTGCCTAGGGCGGCGATCTGATCGTCGCTCACACGGCGTCTAGGACGCCCCAGGCGCTTCCCCTGTGCCTTTGCGCGCGCCACCCCGAGCCGCACCCGTTCGGCAATCCTCGCGCGCTCGAACTCGGCGATCGCGCCCAGGATGTGGAGCTGGAGTCGACCAGCGGGGGTGCTCGTGTCGATCCCTTCACCGAGACTCACAAAGCCCACTCCGAGCGCCGTCAACTCATCCAAGAGCATGATCAGGTGTCGAAGGTTGCGCCCCAAGCGGTCCAGTCGCCAGACCACGAGGCTGTCGAACTTTCTGCGCCTCGCAGCCTTCACCAGTTCATCGAGCGCGGGGCGCGACTCGCGCGCCCCACTCACCCCCTTATCCACGAACTCCGTAGCCTGCCAACCTCGCGCCTCGGTGTAGCGTCGAAGCTCGCGTAACTGGTTCTCAGGCTCTTGGTCGAGAGTCGAAACGCGAGCGTAGACCGCAGCTCTCATCGTTCGACCTCGCCAGCCTTGAGGATCTGATCCGCAACCTTCAGGATCTTCTGCGAGCTGCGCTCAGGGATCTCGTTCCCCGCGCCCCACCACGATTGAATGTAGCCTCGCGCCTCGGGTGCGCCGGCAGGCCGAGCGCCTCGCAGCACAGGAGCGCTACAGCTTCGGCCTCGCACTCTCGAAGATCTCGCGGTGTGCGCTCGTCGTCGCTGCGCTGCCCCTCTGACGTGTGCCCGAGCAGCACGTGCGCAAGCTCGTGGAAGGTGGTCTTCCACGGTAGGGACGCAACGGGCGACACGCTGATCTTCTGCTGAATCGCGTACCCCTACGTTGCCATCCAGCAGGCCGAATCCAACTTCCTCGACATTCAGAACCGTAAACGCTTTGGCCTTGTCCCAAGCCGGCGCGGTTGGTGCCTCGATCGCGTCGCCATCCGTCTGCGCCAACACGAACCAGTGCGGCTTGTAGATGAACCGCGTGAAACAGTGCTCTCCTTCGACCTCCCCCGGCCCGGAGGTGCGCTTCACCGTCACTGGCATACAGAGGATCACAGCGCGCTGACCTTTGACGACGTGTCTGCCCAGCTCCTTCCAACGTGGGAACGTCGCCAGCGGTCCCGGCTGGATATCCCGAGCCAGGCACTGCCCGAGGGCAAGGAGCTGATTCCCGAGAGAGTAGTTGTGGAATGCCGAGTAGGCCGTGCTGATGGTTCCGGGTTCAGTTACTGCGGTGCGGAGCAGTTCTGCAAACGTTGCGGGTGTTGCTGCCATGTTGACCTCCTACGCGCGATGCGCGTCGAGGTCGTGGCCTGCGGGATAATGGAAGCAGGCCGACGACCAATCCATAGTTGGTTGCGGCTTAGGGGTGCTCTCGGTGCTCCAACACCGGAGTGCCCCGATCTAAAGTCTCGCGCTATCTCGACGTGTTCCTCCTTTTCGTGACTGAAAGTGCCTTCCTCTCATTCAACCACTGGCGAATCGCCCTTCGTGCGCTCTCCGCGATCGGCACCCCGTCTCGAGTCCTGACCAGTTCCAATCCCGCGACGAGATCCGGGTCCATGTAGATGCTGACCATCTTGCGCTTGCCGCTC
>CAWHFZ010000004.1:0-325523 GCA_963828745.1 Vicinamibacteria bacterium
GCAGCACGGCGAGCGCCCGGGCCGACGAGAGCAGCCCCAGCGTGCCGCGCGGGCTGGCGCCGAGCGCGATGAGGCGGGACAGGTCGTCCAGGCCCCAGCGCGCCGGTTCGCGGGTCGCCATGACGAGGCGCACCGCGTAGTCCTGCACGGCGTGGTGGACGAAGACGTCACGCACGACGGCCTGCAGGTCGACGAGCTGGTCGCTCGTCAGCACCTGCTCGGCCTGCGGGGTGCGGCCGGACATCCGGTGGGCGATCGCGACCTCCTCCTCGTACGTCGGCTGCTGCACCACCACGTGCATGAGGAACCGGTCGCGCTGCGCCTCCGGCAGGGCGTAGACACCCTCGGACTCGATCGGGTTCTGGGTGGCGAGGACGAGGAACGGCCGCGGGAGGGGGCGGGTCTCGCCGGCGATCGTCACGTGCCGCTCGCCCATCGCCTCGAGCAGCGCCGACTGCACCTTGGCGGGGGCGCGGTTGATCTCGTCCGCGAGCACGATGTTCGCGAACAGCGGGCCCCACTCGATCGCGAAGTCCTCGCGCGACGGACGCCAGGTGCGGGTGCCGACGAGGTCGGCGGGCACCAGGTCGGGCGTGAACTGGAACCGGGCGAAGTCGCCGCCGACCGCCTGCGCCATCGTCGACACGGTCAGCGTCTTCGCCAGGCCGGGGAAGCCCTCGATCAGGCAGTGGCCGTCGGCGAGCAGGCACACCATCACCCGCTCGACGAGGCGGTCCTGGCCCACGACCTTCTTGACCTGGAACAGGGCGTCGGCGAGCAGCGCCGCGTGGTCGGCGCCCGGGACGGTCACGGTGGGGGGGTGGTCCGGGTACTGGCCATCGGTGGTCATGCGGTGTCCTCTCGGTTGCGGAGGTGTGGGTCAGCCGACCGGGCCGGAGCCCAGCTTCAGGGTGGTGCTGTGGTTCGTACCGGCCGCGTCGGTCCAGGCGACCTTCACGGAGTCGCCGGGCTCGTGCGCGGCCACGGCGGCGTGTAGTGCGTCTGCTGAGGCCACCGCGTCACCGTCGACTGCGGTCACCACGTCACCCCGCTGGATGCCGGCCGCGCTCGGCGCGGCGACCCGGGCACCACGCTCGCCACCTGCGCCCCGGCCGCGCCCGGCGGGCTGCCGGGCACGACCTGGACGCCCAGGAACGGGGTGCCGCCGATGTGGACGGTGCTCGACGAGCGCCCGTCGATGATCTGGCGCGCGATCGACCGCGCCTGGTAGATCGGCACGGCGTAGCCCTCGACGGGCGCGCTCGGTCGCCGGACCCCGCACCGGCGGACGCTGCCGTCATCACACCGACGACCTTGCCGTCGGCGTCCACCACCGCGCCACCGGAGTCACCGGGCACGATGGCGGCATCGAGCTGGATCAGGCCGGTCAGTCGCTGGGGTGAGCCGTCCCGCTCGTCCTGCACGGTGATCTGCTGGTCGAGGGCGCGCACCGTACCCGCGACCGCGCTGGGGGTACCGCCGCCGCCGCCCGCGTTACCGACGGCGACCACCTCGTCGCCCACCTTCACCGTCGACGACGCGCCGAGCGGCGCGACGGTGAGGCCCGACGCGCCCTTCAGCCGCAGGACCGCCACGTCGTGGGTCTTGTCGTAGCCGAGCACGGTCGCGTCGTACGTCTTGTCGTCGCCGACGTCGGTGACGCGGATGGCGGTCGCGCCGGCCGACGACGTGGTGGTTGGTCAGCACCAGGCCGTCGGCGGACAGCACGATGCCGGTGCCGGCACCCTGTGCACCGTCGTACCCGATGGTCGTGTTGACGTCGACGAGGCCCTTGGACACCGCTGCCGCTGCGGCGGCCTGCTGGGGTGTCAGCGAGTCGGTCTGCGGCGCCTCGCTCGGCGGCGCGCCGGGCACGACACCGGGCGGTGCGCTCGGCGCGGTGCTCGGCGGGGCCGTGGGGCTGGGACGGGGGGGTGAGCTCGGCGCGGACGGCAGCGCCGACGCCGAGGGCCTCGGCGCCGCGACCGCCGGGTCGTCGGTGGATCGCAGGGCTCCCAGCGAGCGCGACGCCGCCGGCCAGGAGAACGGCAGCCAGGACGGCTGCGACCACGGCCAGGCCACGGCGGCTGGGCGGGGGTGGCCCCACCGGCGGCTGCGGGGGTGGGGGGAGTTGCTCGGTCCCAGGATGGCGCGTACCCACCGACGGTGTCGGGGCGCGCCCACAGCTCCGACGTCCACGGGTCCGGCTGGCCCCACGGTGGGCCGCCGGAGCTCGACCAGTCGCTCTGACCCGGGTCGCCCTGCACCGTCATGGCCGCCCCTCTCGGTGTTCTGGACGGCCACTGCGGCCGGAGCGCACAGTGTGCGCTGATGAACCTGAAAGCAGATCCCGCTGAGCCTGAGAGAAACCTGTGGATGTGCCGCTCGGTCGGGTCGTGGCCGGACGCCACGAGGGCCCCCGGCGGGTGCCGGGGGCCCTCGGGGGTGGTCGGCAGGTCAGGCCTCGGTGGGCCTGCCGAAGAACAGCGACCAGGAGAGCATCAGCGCCACGATCGAGGTGAGCACTCCCGTGAGGCCACCGGGCTGCTGGAGGAAGACCAGCACGAACCCCGCGTTCGGGATCTGGTGGATGACCTCCCCACCAACTTCGGCCTTCGGTGGCGTTGCCAAGGAGTCCGGGGTCTGGTTGGCGTCGCCCTTCGTCGTGATCTTTTCGCCTGTCACACCTGCTGCACGCGGTGGGTCTCACGCGGTCGATGCCCGGTCCGGCCTTCACCGCGAAGGTGATGACGTCGCCTTTGCGACGTACGGCCCTGCTGGCGGTGCGTCGATGATCAGGTCACCGGGCGGGGAGGCTCCGGCGCCATGGACACCGTGCGGACCGCGTAGGCCCGGTAGCCCTGGTGGTGGGCCAGAGTGGCCGCCGCGACGCCGCCTGCGAAGGTGAGGACCACCAGCGCGAGCAGCAGGCGGCCGGCCACCGTGGCCCCGCGCATCAGGCGCCCGGCTGAACGCCGACCTGCGTGGCCACGAGGTCGTAGTCGAGCTTCAGCATCGGCGCACCCTGGTAGCCGGTGAACTGCGAGCTGGGCGTGAACGAGAACGACCAGTCGCCGGTGTGACCGGGCTCGAGCGCTGCCGCGACCTTGATCTTGCTGGGCAGCGGCATGCACGCGGGAGAGCCCGTACCGACCTCACAGGTCTGGTTGTTGTCGTTCAGGTTCTTGCTGGCGAACCGCTCGGCGCCGTTGCTGGCGACGTGGACCTCGCCATAGGTGCCCAGGGAGTTGATGCCCGTCTTGGCGTCACCGGTACCGAGGTCCGAGGCCTTGAACACGACCCAGACGTCCTGGGCGTTCTTGCCGGTGTTGGAGTAGCGCAGCGTCTTGCTGTGCGCCTGGCCCGGCAGCATGTCGGTGAACACGGCGTCGAGGTTGTTGGTTCCGCCGGCTACCGCGTTGCCGAGGCGACCAACGGCATCGAAGCGATCGAGAAGACAGTTGAGCTGATGCCGGATATCATCCTCATGGATCTGGCTCTGCCGCGGATCGACGGGTGGGAGGCACGCGCCGGCTGAAGGAAGCGGCGCACCCGGCTCATGCCGATCGTCGCGGTGACTGGGCATGCGCTGGCGGGGACGCGGAAGGGGCTCCTTCAGCCGGCTGCGACGCCTTCGTCACCAAGCCGTGCCTGCCCGATGCGCTGGTCGCCGAGATCCAGCGGATGTTGTCGGCCAGGGCCGACGCCGGGGCGGGAAAGAAGGGCTCTCGGCCGGGGCGTGGCAAGTAGGGCTACCTTGCGACCCTGACCGATGGCGAAGACGACCACACAAAAAAAGAAGACCGGGACCAAGACTCAGCCGAAAGCCAAGCGGGCGGCCGCTGCGCCGCGGCGCGAGCGGAACACGGCCACCGGACCGGCATCCGCGAAATCCTGGTTGACGCATCCATATCCCTCATTGCGATTCAGATAGCCGATCGACGTGTGGTTCAGCAGCGTGCCGCGAATGGTCTTGTCGTAGTTGAAGCGGCTCACCCACGAGTTCTGGGGATCAGTGAAGGATTCATTGGCGAGGGACCTCGGAAGCACCGAGGAAAACTTCGCAGGCGATCGCTGGTGCCACACGCTCACAAACAAGTGATCATTGCCGCCGAGCTGGAGATCGTAGCGCCCCATGTAGTAGTTGGAGTCCGCCAGAATCGTGTCGGGCACCGCTTGTGACGGGTGGTAGTTGTTCAATGGCCCATCGCTTGTTGTCACTGGCAACGCGCTGAGCCAGGCGGAAACGATCGGGTTGATGCGCGACGGGCAGATGACATTGGGTGTGTTGCCATCGCACCCCATGAACTGGTCCTTGATGAAGCCGCCGTGGCCGTCCGATCGAAGGGTGAGCGGGTCGTAGATCGGAATCAGGTTGCCTGCGGCGTCCCGCCAATCCCGGAAGTCACCGCCTCGTTCCTGCATGGAGGGAATCGAGATGGTGGGTAGGTTCGATCCCCCTGTCTGCCGGTAGCCTTCGAAATTGAAGAAGAAATAGCTCTTCCACCGATCGTTCCACAACCCGGGCACTTTGGCTGGTCCGCCGACATTGGCGCCGAAGTTGTCCCGCTTGAATGTCGGCTTCTCCGAAATTCCCCACTGTGTGGCGCTGAGCGAATCATCACGGTGGTATTCGAAGGCCGCGCCGTGGAACGAGCTGCCGCCGGACTTCGTCACCGCCATGATTTGCCCGGACGTCGACGCGCCGAATTCGGGCGCGTAGTTCGAGGTGAGTACTTTGACTTCGCTGATCATGTCCGGCGACATCGGGAAGTCGAGGTAGATCGAAATCATGCCGCCCTGGCTCATGAATCCCTGCTGCATGCTGACGCCATCGATGGTGGCCTCATCGCCGGATTGCAGGCCACCGTTGATTCGGGTATTGAGCGGATCGGATCCTCCAGCCGTCGCAACGCCCGGCATCAGCGTGGCAAAAGCGGCCGCGGCGCGGGGACCGCTGGCCATGGCGAGCGGGAGCTGTTGGAGGGTCTCAGGCGTGATGCCGTGTTCCTGAGTGGCGCTGGTACTGAGCACCGACGAGCCGCCGACGACCTCGATTTGCTGTTCTTGTGTGCCGATCGGCAGCGTGATCTCGACACGCTGCACCGAACTGAGCGTGACTTCGATATCAGGATGGGTTACGTGTTGAAAGCCTGGCTTGGTCGCATGAATTTCGTACTTGGCGGGAGCGAGATTGCGGAAGGCGTATTCGCCCTCCGAGCCCGAACGTGTCATCCCGACAGCGTGATCGGTGGCGACATCACGCAGCGTCAGCACGACGTCGGTCACGACCGCTCGCGAACTGTCCCTCACGACGCCCGAGATTGCGCCGTTGAAGCTCTGACTCCGCGCGCTGGCGCAGACGCCGAGAAAAACGCCGAACAACGGGCCGACGAGGCTGCATTTCAGCATCGGCCTGCCTCCCGGGCAGGTTCCGACGTTCACTGCTTCTCAGATGTCGAATTCGTCCCCCTTCGCTGCTGGGCACAGGAAAGATCGGGGCCATTCTAGGCCATCTCACGATGCATGGTGCGCGCCCTCGATCCCCCATGGACCGCACACTTTCGCTGATGAGCTTCACCGAACCGTGGTAGGGGCGCATCAGCGACGCTTCTGTAGCAGGGCGAAGTACCGCATGCCTACGCCGCTCTCCACGCGCCGCGTGAGCATGAACTCTTTCCACAGCTGCTCTTCCGCTTGTTGTGCCCCCGCCTCGTCGGCGCCAGCGATGTGGGCCATCTCGTGCCAGATCACTGTGGCCAGCACGTAGTCGAAGATCCCCGCTCCCTTCAACGCCGCCTGGAGCGTGACACCCTGCCGTACCAAGAAGACCTCACTGCCGCCGTGATTGACGAACGCCTCCGTCCGGGGCTTCCCCGTGTGCAGGTGAGACCCGTCGGCACGCTCGACCAACACGATCTTTTCCGGTTGTCGCGGCAGGAGGCGCAATGCCCGCCCGATAGCGATGTCGTAAGGACTTTGGGCGGCCTCGACGGGTGAGAATCCGAGTAAGGCTCCAAGGACCACGAGGGATCCAAAGAGTTGGTGACGGGCGGCACTGACCAGCATGAGCGCACCTCCGTGGTGGGCGGTTGTGCGTGCACGCTGGGCGTTTGGAGTGGCTACCTCAATGACTTGGGAATCACATCTGCCTCGTACAGCCGTCGCCGGCCAAGTGACGTGCGGACAAGCAGTTGGGCGGGTACCTCACAGGGCGGCAGGAGCGCGTGCTAGCATGTCGCCGCCTCTACGGACTGGTCCTGACAGGGTGTGGCGATGGCAGAGATTCCCGCGCCAGCGCGCCGGTCGCTTCGATTCGGCAGCTTCGAACTGGATCTGCACTCAGGCGAGCTGCGCAAGGCAGGCGTGCTCGTCGGCCTGCAGGAACAATCGCTCAAAGTGCTGGCGGAGCTGCTGGAGCGGCCCGGAGATCTGGTCACCCGCGAGCAGCTGCGCCAGCGACTCTGGCCGAACGGCACGTTCGTCGACTTCGAGCACGGCCTGAACGCCGTCATCAACCGGCTGCGCGAGGCGCTGGGCGACTCAGCAGAGTCGCCGCGCTTCATTCAGACGGTGCCCCGGCGCGGCTACCGCTTCATCGCGCCATTAGAAGGTGCGGTCCAGGCATCGGCAGCGGTGCCAGAACCGCCGACCAGCGCCCTCAAAGAGCGCAAGCGTAGGTGGATGGTGATCGGTGGCACCGGCATCGTCCTGGCTCTTGCGGCCGTCGCGCTCCTGGCTCGGCTCTGGTCGTCGCCTCGCGGCTCGATGCGAACCGTCCCGCTGACGAGCCTCCCTGGCAATGAACGGTACCCGAGTTTCTCGCCCGACGGCGGTCAGGTCGCCTTTGCGTGGGACGGTGAAAAGCGAGACAACGAAGATATTTACGTCAAGGTCATCGGGACGGAAGTTCCTCTACGATTGACGACGAATCCCGCAGCGGATCGGCACCCAGTGTGGTCGGCGGACGGGCGCTACATTGCGTTCCTCCGCTGCTCCGCGGAGGGAGGCGGACTCTTCGTCGTTCCCGCCCTCGGCGGTCCCGAGCGACAGATCCACTCGCGATCGACTTCGCTGGGTATTTGCGCGAGCGGGGCGAGTTGGTCTCCGGATGGGCAGTTCCTGGCGATCGCTGACACAGACGAGTCCGAGATCACCTGGAGCATCTTCATCCTCTCGCTCGAGACTTTGAAAAAGCGGAAGCTGACGTCTCCGCCACCGGGCGCTCACGGTGATTTTGCTCCCGCCTTTTCCCCGGACGGTCGCACGATTGCATTCAATCGAATGAGCCCGGCTGGTGGTATTTACGTGGTCCCGACCGCAGGTGGCGACCCGAGGCGTGTGACGGTGGAACAGTATTACTGGTTGGAGCGTCTCGCCTGGACCCCCACCGGACGGGAGCTGATTTTCTCGTCCAGCGGAAGCGCCCTTGAAAGCAATAGCAGCCTGTGGAGAGTGTCGGCTTCAGGCGGGACGCCAGCGCGGCTCGCGATCGGCGGCGACAACGCAGCGAATCCTGCCGTTTCACCCGCGGGCGACCGACTGGCTTACGAGGAGCGCCACCTGGACACCAACATTTGGAAGATCGCTGTGCCGTCGCCGACGCGAACCGCGCCGCCACCCTCGCAGCTGATCGCCTCTACGCGACAGGAGGGTGGGCCTCAGTTTTCACCGGACGGCGGCCGGATCGCCTTCCACTCGGACCGGACAGGAAGCTTCGAGATCTGGGTGTGTGACGCTGTGGGATCGAACCTTGTGCAGTTGACCTCCTTCGGCGGCCCCCTCGTAGGAACTCCTCGCTGGTCGCCCGATGGCCGCCGACTCGCATTCGAGGTTCTTGCGGGAGGGCACGCGGATATTCACGTCATCAATGTCGAAGGCGGTCGCCCACGCAAAGTCACCACCGAGCCATTCATCGAGGCGGTGGCGAGCTGGTCGACAGATGGACAGTGGATCTACTTTGCATCGAACCGCACGGGGCGTCTCGAGGTCTGGAAAGCGCCAGCCGACGGCGGACGCGCGGTCCAGATCACGAAACAAGGGGGATTCGCAGCATTCGAGTCGCCCGACGGCAAGTTCGTGTACTACTCGAAAGGCGTCGACGTCGGCGGTCTATGGAGAGTCGCGGTGAGCGGCGGCGAGGAAACGGCAGTCCTCGATTTTCCCGGCGCTCGCTTATGGGGCTATTGGGCGCTGGTGAATACGGGCATCTACTTCGTCAACTCGGAGTTTTCCCCGCGGCCCACCCTCCAATTCTGGAGTTTCGATGCGGGCCGGGTTTCGCAGGTGTCGGTGCTGGAGGGACGTCCTGCCCTCGATGAGCCCGGCATTGCCATTTCTCCAGACGGCAAATGGCTCCTGTATACCCAGGAGGACAACCGCGGCAGCGACATCGTGCTCGTGGAAAACTATTGAACCGCCTGCAAGAGCGCAGGTTCTGACAGGGTGTGGCGATGGCAGAAGTCCCCGCGACGGTGCGCCGGCCGCTCCGATTCGGCAGCTTCGAACTGGATCTGCACTCGGGCGAACTGCGCAAGGCGGGCGTGCTCGTCGGCCTGCAGGAACAGTCACTCAAGGTGCTGGCCGAGCTGCTGGAGCGGCCCGGCGATCTGGTCACTCGCGAGCAGCTGCGTCAGCGGCTGTGGCCCAACGGCACGTTCGTCGACTTCGAGCACGGCCTGAACGCGGTCATCAACCGCCTGCGCGAGACGCTGGGCGATTCAGCCGAGTCGCCGCGCTTCATCCAGACGGTGCCTCGGCGCGGCTACCGCTTCATTGCGCCTGTCGACGGTGCGACGGTGGATGCGCGAACTGAGGATCCCACGTCCATGGCTGTACTCGAGCAGCGCCGCCTGGAAAGCGGCCGAACTCGCATGCTGCCGTGGATTGCAGGGGCAACGGCCATCGTCGTGATCGTCCTGCTGGTGATCGCGGCAACGTGGCTGCGTCCGTCGAAGTCCGCCGGTCGAGAGCGCGCCACCGAGAGTCGTGCCGCTGACGAGGCTTGCCGGCAGCGAAGCGTGGCCAGCCTTCGCTCCCGACGGCGAGCAGGTCGCGTTCGCGTGGTCCGGCGAGAACTACGACAACACCGACATCTACGTCACGTTGGTCGGCTCGACAGGTGTTCGGCGCCTGACGACGGATCCGGCGGACGACTACGCACCGAGCTGGTCGCCCGACGGCCGCCGTATCGCATTCCTCCGCAGAACGGGCAATGCCGCGCGCATTCACGTGATGTCGGCACTCGGTGGGCCCGATTCGCGGGTCAGCGAATTTCCGGTGGGCGCGACCGATCCGAATTCGCTCACTACGGTGCACATCACCTGGTCGCCCGACGGGCGGTATGTGGCCGCGGGTCGCGACCCGCGCGATGCGCGCGGCGATTCCGCCGGCATCTATCTGATTCCAATCGACGGCGGGGAGCCTCGTGCGATCACGCGGCCGAAGGCTCCCACGTTTCATTTCTCGCCCAGTTTTTTCGCCGGACGGTCGCCGCATCGCGTACGCGTCGTGCGACACGCCCGGGCTGACTGCATCGACGCTGATGCCAGGCAGATGTGCGGTCGGCGGCGTTGAGATCGACGAGAGCCTTGCTTCGGTCGGTGCCGCGAAGACATTGACGACGCAGCCGCGTGGACCCTGCCGGCATGGCCTGGAGCCGCGACGGCAAGTCGATCGTGTTCGTCGGCAAGAGTGCGAGTTCCGTCAACCTGTGGCGGCTCTGGATCGACGGCACGCGCGACCCGGAGCCGGTCGAGATTGCCGGCAGCCACGCGGAACATCCGGCAACGGTCGACCTCGCGAGACCGTCTGGTGTTCTCGCGATACGACTGGGATGTACATCTCTATCGCTTCGCGCCGGGGAAGCCGCTCGAGCGGGTCGCGGCGTCCTCATCCTCCGAAGGCGATCCGCATTTCTCGCCGGACGGCCGCCGTATCGCGTTTACCTCGGACCGGTCTGGCCAGGTCGCGATCTGGGTGGCCGCGGCCGACGGATCCGATCCACGCCAGCTCACCTCACATCGATGGGGATGGCAGGGATCGCCCAACTGGTCGCCGGATGGCCGCACGATCGCGTTCGATGCCCACGATCCGGATGGCCACGTCCATGTCTGGACCATTCCCGCAGAAGGCGGCACGCCGCGGCGGATCACGAAGCCGACGGGCGATCAGACCGTGCCGACATGGTCTCGCGACGGGAAATGGATCTACTTTTCGGAGGCGCGTGAGGGCGGCCGGGACATCTGGCGCGCGCCCGCAACCGGCGGACCGGCGGAGCAACTGACCCGAACCGGCACCGGGTTTCTCGCATATGAGACCGCTGACGGAGCGAGCCTGCTCTATCAGCCGAAGTACGGCGACTCGCCGCTCCTGGTGATGCCGCTCACAGGCGCCGGTCCACCGCGGCGTCTTGTCGAGTGCGTGAGGCATGCGTCCTTCATTCCGGTGGGAACGACGATCGTCTATGCAGGGTGCGAGCCGCGCACGACCCCGTCGCTCCATTCGATCGACCTGGTCAGCGGGCGCGACCGGCTGCTTGGCACGCTCGAGCATTTTCCGCCGGATCCGTTGGGGCATCCCCTGGCCGTCTCGCCCGATCGAAAGACGATCCTGTTCGCAGGGCTGGTGCGTCGAGGCGCCGATTTAATGCTGATCGAACATTTCAGGTGAGCATCGGTCGCGTCACCGTCGAAGAGCTCGAGCGGATCCGCGCGGCGGATGCCGACCCCGAAGATTGTTTGAGTAGGGCGTCCGCTACACTCAGTCTGCAGCGCCACCAGCCGACACTCGGCGCTCAGCTCTTAGCTCGCTCGAGCAGCACCTGACCGTAGGTCATGTCTACAACCTTCCATCCCTGCTCTACCGCCGCTTTCAATTCCTGGTGAAAGGTGGAGGTTCTGACCGCGGAGACCGTCATGTACGCATAGACAGTCGTCATTTCCGGGGCCTTTTCCATGATGACGACGCTGTTCCGGTTGAAGATCGTGAGCCCCTGCTTGACCATCGAGCTGTGCGACAGCAGGCGAAATCCTTCCGCAGCGGCCGCGTTCATCTCTTTATCGCCGGTCTTCTCGGAAAACGTCGCGACCATCCGGTATTGATAGGTCCCGGGCAGCTGGGCGACCCGCTCCATCAGCGCCTGGATACGCTGGCCTTCCTCTGAGGTCGTCGACATCATCAGCCGGAACCCCTGCTTGGCAGCGATGTTCAGTTCTTTTTCGAACGTCGAGAGCTTGGTGACCTCGATCACGAAGTACTGTTGATCCGGTTCGGCCTTGATCTCCTGCGCCCAGCGCCACGCTCGCCGTCAGCAACACCGACATACCGATGGTCATCGCAGCTTTTCGCATGGCTCCTCCGCTCCCAGGGACGATTCTAGCTCATCAACAATGGTTACGGCGGGCAATCGGCCAGGGACGTATCAGCGCGAAGTCAAGCGCCGGGCCAAGTTGAAGGAGACGTCGTTCCGTCTGCGCAGTCTTGCGCGAACCGAGCTACTCACGGCTGGCGCCGATCCGGTAACAGACGAGTGTGCCGAGCTTCGTGAAGTGTTCGTGGCAGCGCTGACTCCGCAACTCGAGAGCTCCCTTGGGAGTTGGGAATTGGAAGTTGGAAGTTGCGAGTTGGAGATTGGAAGTTGCCCCCGCCCTGACCGCTACTTGAACGGATCCTCTTCGGACTGCTCCTGGATCTTTGCGTCCAGCCACTTCTGGAAGTCGTCGGCGCTCTCGACGGTGACAAACCCCCGCATCCGGGCATGGCCCAGGCCGCAGAGCTGCGCGCAGGCGATCTCGTATTGGAACTCCGGATTCTTCGTCCGGGTCCGCATCTCCGCGGTCGTGACGTTAGGGACGAACCAGATCGGGATCGTCAGGCCGGGCACGGCGTCCTGCTTCACTCGAAACTCCGGCACGCCGAAGCTGTGGATGACATCCTTGCTTCTGAGCCTCACGATGATCGGCTTGTTCACGGGCAGGTAGAGCTGATTGACCGTCGTGACGTCGTCTTTGGCGGCTGGATCGGAGCGATCGAGTCCCAGAGGGTTCGACTGGAGATCGAGCAGCTTGATGTCGGTGCGGCCGAAGGTCCCGTCGGGGCCGGCATAGTGAACGTTCCACGCGAACTGCTCGCCGGTGACCTCGACGAGCAGCGCTTCGCTGTCAGCGGGACGGTGGTCGACCCGCGCGGCCCAGAGCGGGATCGAGAATCCGACCAGCAGAATCGCTTCGACGATGGCGACGGCGACCTCGAGATAGCTCGACGTGTGCGACTTGACGCCGGTGTAGTCCGCTACGGGATGGCGCGATCGACGAAAACGAACCAGGCAGTAGGCGAAGAAGCCACCCCACCCGACGAACAGGATGAGCATGAACACGTGCATCCAGCCAATCAGGCCGTCGATCTGCCCGCCATGAGCCGAGGCGAGCGCCGGGAGTCCCATCCACTCAGTCATGATGTTCTCGACGCTCCCTGGAGCTTCGACCATTCGGTGTCGAGGTCGAGGTCAGCAATGCGTTTCGCGCGCCTGCGGAGATAGAGGAAGAATCCGAGGAATGCGCCTTGCACCGCGAGCGTGACCGCCAGCAGCACGGCGACGCCGAGCTTCGCTCCGTCGATCAGGGAGCTCTCCTGCGCGCCAAAGCAGGCTGGGCAGGCCAGCAGGCTCGCGCTGCCGCCAAGGATTGCGGCAGCTGTCGCCAACACCTGCCGCGTCGCAGCCGCGTAGCTGCGAAGGCGAGTCATCGCAGCGTCCTCGTCTTGCGGAGGAACCACGAGTCGTAGGCGACCAAGCCGCACGACGCGGCGAACGCGGCGACGGCCGCGAAGAGGGTGGCAACGCCGTGCCCGCGCCAGTACTGGCCCAGGCACCAGACCCCGAACAACACCGCGAGGGCCGCGGACAGGAGGATCAGTACGGCGTGGACCCACCTGAGGTTCATCAGTGAATCCAGTAGCCGTCGTGGACAGTGACGACGGGAAGCGCCAGCAGGGCAAGGAAGAAGATTGCGGTGAGCAGCAGGACCGCGTAGATCAGCCTCTTCTCGGAGATCAGGTGCATGAAGTAGCAGGCCACCAGCGATCCTTTGACGGTCGCGACGAGCAGCGCCAGGGACACGGCAAGGTGGACAGGAAGGTGGAGCCGAGCGATTCCCACCGTGATGAGGGTCAGGACCATCAGCGCGACGAAAACGGTGATGTAAATCCTGACGTGCCTGTCGATGTCAACTGCGTGATCGCTCGTCATCAGCGGCTACCTACAGAAGGTACAAGGTCGGGAAAAGGAAAATCCAGACCAGGTCCACGAAGTGCCAGAAGAGGCCCGAGTACTCGACCCGATTGGTGAACCACTCGGGGTTCGTCTTCCACTGCTTCGCGCCGGGGCCCCAGAAGTAGGCGTTCACCACCATCCCGCCGAACACGTGGAGCATATGCAGGCCGGTCAGGGTGAAGTAGAGAGCGAGAAAGTTGTTCGTGCTGGGAAAGAGGTGGTCATGGAACTTGTGGCTGTACTCGAAGTACTTGACCACGAGGAACACGCACCCGAGCAGGATCGTCGCCCCCATGTAGATGCGAAAGGTCCCAAAGCGGTGGCGCATGAGCGACGCCCAGGCCATGACCATCGTGACTGAGGACGAAATCAGGACAATCGTGTTGAACGTCGCCAGCGGGACATTCAGAATCGTGTCTCCCCGCGGCCAGCTGTCCGCGCCCGTCCGAATCAGGATGTAGCTCGCGAACAGGGCGCCGAACAGCATGACCTCGGACGCCAGGAAGAGCCAGATGCCGATCTTGCCGTTGTTGAGACCGGTGTCGCGCCGCAGCTCTACGGTGTAGGGGATTTCCATTTCGAATCAGGCCTCGAACTGCGGCACGAAGTCCTTGGCCGCGCCGGGAACGCTGTACTGGTACGGCCCGCGGTATGCCTGCGGCGCGACGAGGAAATTGCCGTGCGGGGGAGGCGACGGCGCCGCCCATTCCATCGTCGTCGCCTGCCACGGATTGCCGTCGGCGGTCTTTTCGCCGTGCCGGATGCTCCAGAAGAAGTTGAAGATGAAGGGAATCTGGAAGAGCGCCATGATCCACGCGCCCCACGACGAGACGACGTTCCAGTGGAGCACAGGCTGCGCGAAGTCGTACGCCGCGCCGCCGTCATACAGTCGCCGTGAGACGCCGGCCAGCCCCACCAGGAACATCGGCATGAAGACGACATTCATGCAGACGAACGAGCCGATGAAGTGGATCGTGCCGAGCGTCTCGTTCATCTTCCGCCCGGTGGCCTTCGGGTACCAATAGTAGATCCCCGCGAAGAGCGCAAAGATCGTCCCCGGTGCGACGACATAGTGGAAATGGGCGATGACGTAGTAGGTGTCGTGGAGCGGGATATCGGCCACGTTCAGGCCGAGCGGAAGCCCCGTCAGCCCCCCGATGCCGAACATCGGGAGAAAGGCCGTCGCAAAAAGCATCGGCGTGTTGAATCGGATCGATCCGCCCCAGAGCGAGATGATCAGGGCGGTGAGGATCACGACCGACGGGATCGAGATGATCATCGTGGTCGTCTGGAAGAACGCCGCCATCGCCGTGCCCATCCCGGTCATGAACATGTGGTGCGCCCACACGATGAATGACATGAAGCCGAGGAAGACCAGCGAGTAGACCATCGAGCGGTAGCCCCACAAGGGCTTCCGCGTGTTGTTCGCGATGATCTCGGCGACGATGCCCATCGCCGGAAGAATCAGGACGTAGACTTCCGGATGCGCCAGGAACCAGAACAGGTGTTGCCAGAGCAGCGGATTGCCGCCGCCGGCGTGTTGGAGGACCTGACCGCTGACCACCAGGCCGCTTGGGAGGAAGAAGCTGGTGCCCGCGACGCGATCCATGAGCTGCATGACGCCCGCGGCCTCGAGCGGCGGGAACGCCAGGAGCAGAAGGAATGCCGTGACGAACTGCGCCCACACGAAGAACGGGAAGCGCATGAACGTCAGCCCCTTCGCGCGCAGCTGAATCGTGGTGGTGATGAAGTTGATCGCGCCGAGCAGCGACGAGGTGATCAGGAAGATCATCCCGATCAGCCACATCGTCTGGCCCGTGCCCGCGATGATCGAGAGCGGAGCATAGGACGTCCACCCGGACTGCGCGGCTCCCCCGGGCACGAAAAAGCTCAGGAGCATCGTCACGCCGCCGAGGAAGAAGAACCAGTAGCTCGCCATGTTCAGGCGCGGGAACGCCATGTCGGGCGCGCCGATCTGGAGCGGCAGCACGAAGTTCCCGAACCCTCCGACAGCGAGCGGCACGACGCCGAGGAACACCATGATGGTGCCGTGCATCGCCCCGAGCTCGTTGTAGAACTCCGGGAGCATCATGCCGCCCGGCATGCGCGCCTCGCCGAAGAGCCCGCCGATGAGCGGCAACGGTGCGCCCGGATAGGCGAGCTGCCAGCGCATCAGCATCATCAGCGAGAAGCCGAAGAACAGGAACAGCAGGCCGGTGACGGCGTACTGGATGCCGATGACCTTGTGGTCCGTCGAAAAGACGTACGCGCGCCAGAAGCCGAGCTCCTCATGATGGTGGGCGTCGTGCGCGACGTGCGATTTGTGTCCGGCGACAGCTGCTTGGTCACTCATTCGGCTGTTCTCCGGATGGCTACTTCGCGGGCATCTTGAACGTGAAGTTCTGGGTCTTGGTGTCGCTGGCGCCAACCGTGACCGACGCCGTCTGGGTCCCCAGCCTTTCGTGCCAGGCGGTGATCTCGTAGGTCCCAGGATCGAGGCCCGAGATCGTGAACTTCCCGTCGGTGCCGGTCGCCGAGAAGAAGGGATGCGTGAAGACGGCCATATAGGCGCTCATCCACGGATGGACGTCGCACTTGATATGGAAGACCTCCTCAGGCTTGTTGAACACCGTGGTGGCCTCCTTCAGCGTCGGCGGCATCCCCTTGTTGAAGGCCGGGTTGACCTTGGGAAGCGTGTGGATATTGTGCAGGACGCCGTCAGAGTTGAGGATCTTGTAGGTCTGGCCGACCATGATCCCCATCACGTGCGGCTTGTACATACAGCCATTCTGATCAAGGGTCACGGGCGTCTTGGGAACCGGAAATGTCTTCCCGGCTGGCAGACCCTTCGAGACCCACACCAGGATGTTCCCCATCGTGTTGCCGTTGCCGAGGACCAGCATCTCGTTCGGCACGGGTGCCGAGTGCTTCTTGGCGCACACCGGGTCAGCGTCCATGGCGAGTGGCCTCAGCGTGGGGGCTTTCCCGTCGAAATTGACGGTGCCGGTGACCGTCGCGGCAGCCGCAGCGACGCCCGGCCACGCCAACGCCACAACCAGCCCAGCCGCTAGCCACATCGTGTTCCCTTTCGCGCGCACCATCGGACCCCTCCGTTATCTTCACGCGCCTCTTTCGGCGCAGGAATTTCGATTTCGAGCAAACTGTACACCCGACCCGCCTTTGCGCGCAAAAGGACCTGGCGCCCGACTTCGCCTCGGCTTCGTCGAGGTCTCGCCGTAGCGCTTCGCGCGGAGGCGGACGCTTAGGAGGGCAGGCTCCGACCCCTCACGCATTTTCGAACGCGAGCGATTCAGCCAGCCTGGGGTCACGTAGCGGTACGAGTGCGTGCCGTCGCATCAGCCAGGTCGCGGCCGCCACGAAGCATCCGCCGATCGAGACGAAGGCGGCCACGTCCAGCGCCGACGGACGAACTCCCTCCGGATGGAGTGTCGGCATGACCTGCCAGTACAAATCCATGAAGTGCATCGCGAGGAGCCACGCGCCCCCCGCGGCCAACGCCCAATCCCTTCGCTTGACGGTGCGCCCCATCAGGTAGAAGAACGGAATTCCGAAGTGGCCCGCCATCAGGAGAATCGAGATCGTCTTCCAGGACCCCTCCAGCCGCGCCTTGTACCAAATCGTTTCCTCCGGGAGGTTCGCATACCAGATGAGGAAGAACTGGGAGAAGGCGATGTAGGCCCAGAACGCCGTGAACCCGAAGAGGAGCTTCCCGACATCGTGCAGGTGCTCGGCGGTGATGACCGTGTCGAGCAGCCCTGCGCGGCGCATCGCTGGCGCAACGATTGAGAGGAGCGCGATGAACCCGACGAAGGAGCCCGAGAAGAAATAGACCCCGAAGATCGTCGAGTACCAGTGCGGCGTCAGCGACATGATCCAGTCGATCGAGGCAAACGTCTGCGTCACGGCGAGGACGATGATGGCGGGACCGGCGAAGCGGCGGAGCCGGGCCGAGACGCCCGGATCACCTGTCGCGTCCTGAGCCCGCGAGCCGCGGTAATACAGGAGAGCGATGACGCACCAGATCGTGAAGTAGAGCGCCGCCCTGATCAGGAAGAACGGCACGTTGAGGTATGGCGCCTTCCACCGCAGCAGCGCATCGTGCTCGGCGGCGCCAGGAACCGTCCACGAGTAGAGATCGTGCAGGCCGAGGAGCAACGGCAGGAAAAGGACCGCCATCACCGGGAGCATCGCGAAGGCCGTCTCTCCGATGCGCCGCAGCACGATCCCCCATCCTCCCTGGGACGCGTACTGGATCAGCACAAAGAAAAGTGCGCCAAGCGCCAGGCTCAGAAAGAACAGGAACGAGACCAGCCACGAGAAAAAGAACTGCTTCGGGTTTGCCGCTCCGAGAATCGCGCAGGCCACCGCGCCCACTAGCGCGCAGGCCGCACTGATCACCGGAACGCGGTTCCACGGATGTCCAGCCGGAATCGTGGCCTGCTCGGCCCGCAGGGCCACGTGGTGCTGTGCCGTCGTCACTCAGACTCCATGAGCTCGACGCTTCGTGCCCCAAGAGACTCCAGCAGCTGGCCGGTGGCCGACGGATCGAACCGGGGATCCCACGATTCGATCGAGATGAAGAAGGCGTTGTCAGTCACCTGCTCGAAGACCTTGGATCGGAAGAGGGGATGGTGGTGCATGGGGAGCCGGTTCAGCGCGAGCATGCCGACCACCGCGCCGAGCGCGGCGAAAAGGACGCTGACCTCGAAGGTGATCGGAATGAAGGCGGGCCAGGAGAAATACGGTTTGCCGCTGATCACAAGGGGGTAGGCGGCGGCATGGACCCACCACTGAAGGATGAAGCCGAGCGCGGCTCCCGTCAGTCCCATGCCGAGCACGATCCAGGGAAGCGGGGAGCGGGGCAACCCCATCGCCCGCTCGAGGCCGTGCACCGGAAACGGGGTGTGGGCATCCCACCGCGTGAAGCCTGCGTCACGCACGTGCTCGCACGCGTGATAGAGGTCCGCGGGCGTCGCGAATTCGGCGAGGATGCCGTAGTAAGGCCCTGGCGGAAGCTTGTTGAGCAGCAGCCCCATCACGAAGCTCCCTCGGGGTGCGGATCCGCCTGCGGCAAAACGGTCTTGACTTCAGACGTGGCCACCATCGGAAGAAAGCGCACGAACAGGCAGAACATCGTGAAGAACAGCCCGAAGCTCCCGAGCAGACACGACACGTCCCAGATCGTGGGACTGAAGTAGCCCCACGCCGACGGGAGGAAGTCGCGATGCAGCGACGATACGATGATCACGAACCGCTCGAACCACATGCCGATGTTGATGATGATCGACATGGCGAACAGGATTGGAATGCTCGTGCGCGCCTTCTTGAACCAGAACACCTGCGGGCTGATCACGTTGCAGGAGATCATGATCCAGTAGGCCCAGGCGTACGGTCCGAGCGCGCGGTTCAGGAACGTGAACATTTCGTAGGGGTTGCCGCTGTACCAGGCAGTGTAGAACTCCATTCCGTAGGCGTAGCCGACCATCGTTCCGGTCACGAGCATGATCTTCGCCATGTAGTCGAAGTGCCGGAGGGTGATGATGTGCTCGAGGCCGAACACCTTGCGGCAGATCACCATGAGCGTCAAGACCATGGCAAATCCTGAGAAGATCGCGCCGGCGACGAAGTAGGGCGGGAAGACCGTCGTGTGCCAGCCCGGGAGCACCGAGACCGCGAAATCCATCGACACGACGGAATGCACCGAGAGGACCAGCGGCGTCGCGAGAGCGGCGAGGACGAGGTACGCGGTTTCGTAGTGATTCCATTGCCGGACGGAGCCCCGCCATCCGAGCGCGAAGAACCCGTAGGCGAACCTCCGGAGGCGCGTCTTCGCCCGATCGCGCATCATCGCCAGGTCCGGAATCAGGCCGACGTACCAGAACAGCACCGAGACGGTGCCGTACACGCTGACCGCAAAGACGTCCCAGAGCAGCGGGCTCCGGAAGTTGGGCCACATGCTCATCTGGTTCGGCACCGGGAACATCCAGTACGCCACCCAGACGCGTCCGACATGGATCCCCGGGAAGGTCAGGGCGCACATGACCGCGAAGATGGTCATGGCCTCCGCGGCGCGGTTGATCGACGTGCGCCATTTCTGACGGAAGAGGAAGAGGATCGCGGAGATGAGGGTCCCGGCGTGCCCGATCCCGACCCAGAACACGAAGTTCGTGATGTCCCACGCCCAGCCGACGGGGACGTTCAGTCCCCAGACGCCGATCCCCTCCCAGAAGAGCCACGAGACCGCCACCCCGAGAAGGCCGAGCAGCGCGAGAGAAGGGATGAAGAAGAGCCACCAGCCGAGAGGGGTTGGTCGCTCAACCGGCTCGGCGACGACCTCGGTGATGGAATGGAAATCCGGCGAGCGCAGGATGAGCGTGGGACGGCCCGCGACAGGATTGTCGAGGAGTTCTGCTTCCGTCTGGGCCAACCAGGTTCCCCGCCTTGAGTGTGACCTGTTCTTGCTGTGAAGTCTGAAAGAGAGTGGCGCTTTGTACCATCGCGCGTCGCGACGAGTCAAGCGTCAGGGCGGGAATCGGGGGCGGGATGTGGTGAAATGGGGTCGGGATAAATTTCACTTTTTGCCACGTAGGGTGCAGTCTTAAAGTGGCAAAAAGTGAAATTTATCCCGACCCCATTTCACGGACGCGATTCGCGACCGTAGCGGCCTGCTCGAGCAGCATCGGCACGCCGATGCCTCCCACGTAGTTCCCGACCAGGAAGACGCCTTTGGGCAGCCCCAGGCCGCGCGCCCGCACCGACTCGAGCTGTAGGTCATAGTGCGGGAGCGCGGCCCGCCACCGGTGCACCAATCGCGCCACAGGCGGGACGCATCGGCCGCAGAGCAATTGACGGTCGCGATCCATCACCCGCCCGAGATCGTCCTCGGAGAGGTGCACGACATCCCGATCGGCTGCACCTCCATAGATCCAACTCTCGGAGTACTGTCCGCCGCGGTGGGGAAAGATGTTTTTGTTGAACACGACGCCGAGCGCGCGGATGCCTCCACCACGCGGGAAGAGGACTCCGCGGCCCCGCTGATGGGTCTCCTCATCGGCGTAGAAAGCCGTGATGCGGACCAGGGGGAGCATGTCGATTGTCGACAGCGCCTGGCTGGCGACCGGTGCGACATCCCGGAGAATCTCCGCCGCATCGCATGCTGATGTGCAAATGACCGCCGGCGTCGAGCCATCCAGCCGGGCCGGCGTATTCAGCCGAATGGTGACGTCTCGTGTTCGAAGCCGGCACGCCAGCGCGTCGATCAGCTGCTGCATGCCTCCGAGAGGGGCCACGACTCCCTTCCGCGCACGGCGCGTGGACGGCTCGCCCGGTCCAAACAGGAGTGATGCGCTTAGAGACGCCGGATCCCCGGCGTATCGGCCCTGGAGAAACGGACCGAGGAGCCACGGCGTGGCTTGGCGACCCAGGACTCGTGTACCCCACTCTTCGACGGTCTCGAGCGGTCGAGGTCGCCGCGAACCCCGCGCCGTCGCCGTCGCGAACCGCGCGACCAGCGCGAGCGATTCCCCCGGGCTCAATGGCCACCGCCTCGGCCGCTGGCGGTAGATATAACCAGCTCGGCTCGCCGACTGTGCGGAGCACAGCATCGGGAGACCAAGATCGCGGCACACCGCGTCGACGCGAGCACCGTTCCGCATCCCGATGGCCGCAGTTTCGACGGGACCGTGTGGCGTCTGGAGCGTTGCGATCAGGCCACCAAGCCGATCGGTCTTCTCGATGATCTCGACAGCGATCCCCGCGTGCGACAAATGGTACGCGGTCGCAAGCCCCGAGAACCCTCCGCCGACTACCGTGACCGCCCTCATAGGGCGTTCGAGACGATGTGAGAATGCGGCGCGTTCGTCCGACGGCGATGAGGGGAGAACACGGCGGCTATGATAGGGAAGGTCCACGGGATTGTCACGATTGCTCGCAGGAACCCCTACGGCTTTGGCCGATCGGACTGAAAGTTGCCGCAGGGCACCGATCGGATAGGCGTCCTGGTGGCGCAGCTCGGTACGCCGGACGCGCCGACCCCGGCAGCGCTTCGCCGCTACTTACGGCAGTTCCTGGGCGACCCCCGGGTCGTCGAGCGCAACCGGCTGCTCTGGTGGTTCATCTTGCGGCTGCTCGTGTTGCCGCGCCGCCCTCATCGATCGGCGGCGCTCTACCAGCGGATCTGGACGCGCAACGGCTCGCCGCTGCTCGTCATCTCGCAGTCGCAGGCGCGAGCGCTCGACAGCGCACTCAATCGCCACCAGCCGGGACGCTTCAAAGTCGCGTTGGGCATGCGCTACGGCAATCCGTCGATCGAGTCGGCGGTACAGGCACTGCGCGATTGGGGCGCGGACCGCCTGCTCCTGTTTCCGCTCTACCCCCAGTACGCAAGCGCGACGACGGGATCGACTTACGACGAGGTGTTCAGGCAGCTATCAATGTTGCGGTTCGTGCCGGCCCTCAGGGTGGTCCCGCCCTACTTCGCCCATGCGGCCTATCTCGAGGCGCTCGCCGAGTCGGTTCGCGAAGCGACGACGGCCCTGCCTCGACCACCGGAGAAGATCCTCGTCTCGTTCCACGGCATCCCGCAGCGCTTCGTCGAGAGCGGCGACCCGTATGCGTCGCATTGCGAGGCGACGGCGCTGTCGCTGGCGGCACGCGCAGGATGGGAGAGTGGCACCTACCAGATTTGCTATCAATCCCGTGCCGGCCGCGAACCTTGGCTGCGTCCGTACACTGACGAGACCCTCGTCGAACTGGCGCGGAACGGTGCGCGCAACGTGATGGTGATCTGTCCGGGCTTCGTCACCGACTGCCTGGAGACGATCGACGAAATCGGGCACGTCGCCGTCGAGCAGTTCCGGGCCGCCGGCGGCGAGACTCTTCGACTCGTGGCGGGGCTGAACGATCGGCCGCGTTGGATCGACGCGATGAGCGAGATCGTGCTCGAGCAACTCGAGGGGTGGTAAGAACGTCAACCCTGCTACGGCATCGCCGCAAAGTGATCGACGACGGCCTCGCGCATCAGCCTTGGCGGGAGCAAACCCTGCGACAGGATGAAGTCGTGGAACTGCTGCGCGTCAAAGCGGGGACCGAGCGCACGCTGAATGTCGGCCCTGATCTCGACGAGCCGGGAGAAACCGTAAAAGTACGCGGTCGCCTGGCCCGGCATGCGGAAGGTGTAACGGTCGACCTCCTGGCGCGCCATGCCGTCGGAGAGCACCACATCGTTCGAGAGCACGGCGAATGCCTGGTCCGGCGTGATCTTGCCCGCCTGCAGTTCCGGATCGAGATAGGCGCGGGCCGCGCGCAGGAGCCGTCCCTGCAGCGCGATCAGCTGGCCCTCGGGCGGCTCGAATGGCTGCATGATGAGTTCGGCGTAAAGTCCCCACCCCTCGACATTGGCGCTGTTGAACGAGAACAACGCACGCGCGATCGACACGCCGGCATCCAGCATGCCGGCAAACTGCATCTCGTGGCCGGGCCGCGCTTCATGGGCGGTCAGCGTCCACGACGCGGCCGCGAACGTGAAGTCGTCCATCCGCAGCGTCTTCCCGTCCGTCGTCGGCATGTTCAGCGGCAGCACGAACTCGCCCTGCTCGCCGGTGTTGCCCAGCATCCGCGGCGGGCGCATGTTTGGCGCGGGCGACGCGGCGGTTTCCGCAGCGCTGGCCAGGCGGATCCGGGCGGGCCTCGCCGGCAGCGTGACCAGCTTCTCGCGCCGGATGATGGCCTCGATCTCCGCCAGGCGCTTCTGGTAGTGCGGCAGGATGGCATCGCCGACGAGCTGCTCTTTTTTCAGCTCGCGGATCACGTCGCGATAGTCGGTAACGGTGAGTCCGCGCGCCTTGGCGACAGCGGCGGCAACGGTCTGCATCTCGCGCTGGATCTCGTCGAAGGCTTTGTGTGCCGCCGTGACCAGCTCCTGAGGGCCGATGTCGACGCCGTAGTTTCGCAGACCGAACGCATAAATCGCCGGCGGCAGGCGAAAATCGTCGCGCGCCCGTGGCAGCACCGCCGTTCGAAGAAAGGCATCGTAGAGCGCCATCTGCGCGGTGAAGCTCGCGCACGGTCCCTCGTATCCCGCGATCTCGTACTTCTTGAACAGCTCGGTGACGCCATCCACGAACGACGCCGTGTCCGCCAGGGCACGCTGAACTTCCGCCTTCGACGGCATGGCGAGCGCGGTGTTCTTCATCCGCTCGCGCATGATCGTCTCTGCCTGCTTGGTGAATGACGTTGTCCCGGGAACCTCACCGACGTACTTGCGCAGCCGGACCAGGGCCGCCGCCCGCCGCGCCGCCGGGACCTGATCGTCCAGCAACGCGCGCACGCCGTTGAAGACAGCCGACCCGACGTTGAAGAAAGGAACGACCAGCGATTGCGAGAGCTCGACGGTCCTGGCGTTGTCCCCGGCCGCCTGGATCATGATCTCGAGATCCTGCCGGACCCGACGATCGTCGGCCGACGGCAGCGCATCGCGAAGCGCTTTCTCCGCCATGCGGTTGGCGTCGATCGCGCGCCGCTCGTAGCCGTCGGAATAGTCGGTAATCGCTTCGTCGAGCCCGTCCACGCCCATGCGGCCGGCACTTTCCGGCGACAGCCGTGCGATGACGGCGATCAGGATCCGGGCGTTGGCGTTGCTGCGGGTGACCCAGTCCTGGGTCCGGGCGGCGGCGGGCGCCGGCGCCTGTGCGGTCAAAGGGCGCTGCGCCGCCAGCGCCAGAAACGCGAGAGCGACGACAGCAAGGCGCGTCACTTGGGAAGAGGCGGCACGTACATCCAGCTGCGCGTCACGTAGTCCATGATGATGCCAAGCAGCAGCATCAGCCAGAAAACACCGGCTCCAAGCACCACCTTGGTGAGGTGCGACTCGTACTTCAGGTGCATGAAGAACAGCACCACGAGCGACGCCTTGATGATGGCCACGGCCAGCGCGACGACGATGTTGAGCTGGCCGAGATTGACGAAGGCGAGCCCCACCGTGAGCGCGGTGAGAACCATCAGCGCGCCGAAGATCACGAAGTAGAGGTTCTTCGGCAGGTGGTGCTCGACGTGTTCGGTATGACCGCCATTCATGACGCGATTATCCGTGCCGCTCCACCAGGTAGAGCAGCGGGAAAAGGAAGATCCAGACGATGTCCACGAAGTGCCAGTAGAGCCCGAAGATCTCGACCGGCGTATTCCATTCCTTGGTGAACTCGCCACGCACCGCCATCCACAGGATCACCGACAGCACGCCGATCCCGATGATCATATGGACCGCGTGCATGCCGGTCAGCGCGAAGTAGATGAACATGAAAATGCGGATCTGGTTGGCCAACGGCGCCAGATGATGGCTCTGCGAGACGTCGAAGAACCCGGCCGCCGGGAACAGCGTGATGGTCGTGCCGTCCGGAAAATGGTGGCCGGCGATCTTGACCTTGTATTCGAAGGTACTTGATGACAAGGAAGACGAGGCCCAGGATGCCCGTCAGCACCAGCATCGTCACGATCGTCTTCTGCTTCCCTTCCTGGGCCGCGTTCACGGCGAGAGCCACCGTCAACGACGATCCGATCAGCACCGCCGTATTGGTGGCACCGAGAACGATGTCGAGCTCCTCGCTCGCCGCCGCGAAGCCTGGGAAGTACCACATCCGGAAAATCATGTAGGCGACGAACATCCCGCCGAAGAACATGATTTCGGTGACCAGGAACACCCACATGCCGAGGGTGGCGGCGTCCTTCTGGTGCGCCAGCGAATCGAAATGATGCTGGAACCGTGATGAGACGTGCGCGTGGGCGTCCGCGTGGGTCATCGCCGCTTCAGGCAACCTTGACCTCCTCCGGCTTCCCGTAGTTCATCGTCTCGTCGGTAACGATCGGCGTACGATCGAAGTTGAAGGTCGGGGGCGGCGACGTCGTCTCCCACTCGAGCCCCTTGGCGTGCCACGGGTTGTCGCCCGCCGGCCGGCCGCGGAACCATGCGTAGGTGAAGTAGACCATCGGCAGGAGGTAGCCGGCGCCCAGGATCGTGGCGCCCGCCGTCGAGAGCACGTTGTACACCTGGAACTCCGGTGGATAGGCCGCGTAGCGTCGCGGCATGCCGAGGTAGCCGACGATGAACTGCGGAAAGAAGGTGGTGTTGAAACCGACGAAGACGATGAGCGCACTCAGCTTCGACCAGCCCTCCGGGTAGAGCCGCCCGGTGATCTTGGGGAACCAGTAGTGGAGACCACCCAGATACGCCATCAGCGTGCCGCCAACCATGATGTAGTGAAAATGCGCGATGACGAAGTAGGTGTCGGTGAGGTGGACATCCAGGCCCATGGCGGCGAGAAAGAGGCCGGTCAGGCCGCCGACGAGGAAGAGGCCGATGAACCCCATGGCATACAGCATCGGCGTGTCGTACGCGATCGATCCCTTGTAGAGCGTCGCCGTCCAATTGAACGTCTTCACCGCCGAGGGCACCGCCACCAGATAGCTGATCAGCGAGAAGACCATCCCCGCGTAGACAGTCTGGCCCGACACGAACATGTGATGGCCCCAGACCAGAAAGCCGATGATCGCGATCGCCAGGCTCGAGAAGGCGACGAAGCTGTAGCCGAAGATGTTCTTCCGCGAGAAACAGGCCACGAGCTCCGAGATCACGCCCATCCCCGGCAGCACCATGATGTAGACCGCCGGGTGCGAGTAGAACCAGAACAGGTGCTGGAACAGGACCGGATCGCCGCCGATCGACGGATCGAAGATGCCGACCCGCAGCACGCGCTCGAAGGCGAGCAGCAGGATGGTGATCGCGATCACCGGCGTCCCCAGGATCATGATCAGGCTCGTGGCGTAGTGGGCCCACACGAACAGCGGCAGCCGGAACCACGTCATGCCGGGCGCGCGCATGCGATGCACGGTGACGATGAAGTTGAGGCCGGTCAGGATCGAGGAGAAGCCGGCGATGAAGACGCCCAGCGCCGCCGTCAGCACCCGGCTGTTCGACGACATCGAGCTGTAGGGCGTATAGAACGTCCATCCGGTGTCGACGCCGCCGCCGATGAGCGACACGATCGCGAGCACCCCCGCGACCATGTAGATGTACCAGCTGAGGAGGTTGATCTTCGGGAAGGCGAGATCCCGGGCGCCGATCATGATCGGCAGGATGAAGTTACCGAGCGTCGCCGGGATCGACGGAATCAGGAAGAAAAAGACCATGATGACGCCGTGCGCCGTGAAGGCGCGGTTGTACACGTCGGGCGTCATGAGATCGTTCGCCGGCGTCAGCAGTTCGAGACGAACCAGCAGCGCGAAGAAGCCGCCGAGGAAGAAGAAGCCGGTAATCGAGAACAGATAGAGCAGACCGATGCGCTTGTGATCGGTCGTCAGCAACCAGCTCTTGATGCCAGTCGTTTCGTTCAGATAATGGCGGGCGGGAATGACCGCCGCGACTGCGTCGGGTGTGTTCATGGCACTCGTTACTACTCCCTATGGCGTCGTCGGCCCTGGCGTCGGGGCAGTCCCGCCAACCGGGGCACCGGGCGTCGCAGACGATGGCGCTGATCCGGCGGGTGTACGCGGCAGCGATCGAATGTATTCCGTGAGCGCGAGCAGCTGCTCTTCGTTCACCTGGCCCTGGAACGTCGGCATGATCGGTAGAAAGCCCGCCACGACTTTGGCCTGCGGATTGAGAATCGACTCGCGGATATAGCCGACATCCGCGGTGACGGTGGCGCCGCTGGCGAGGTGCACCGTCGAGCCCAACAGGCCGTTGAGTTCCGGCCCGCGCTGACCGGCCCCCGCGCGGTGGCACGTCACGCACGCCAGATCCGTGAAGAGTTTCTCGCCGGCTTGCGCGAGCGTCCCCTCGGTGCCGCCGCCGCCGACCCAGGCCTGGAAATCCTGCTGCGGCATCACGACCACGCGACCGATCATGGCCGAGTGGCGCGCACCACAGTACTCCGCGCAGAAGATGTGATACGTGCCAAGCTTCGTGGCCGTGAACCAGAGTTGCGTGTAGCGCCCGGGCACCGCGTCCATCTTTGTGCGGAAGCCCGGGAAGTAGAGGCTGTGCAGCACGTCCTCGGAGGTGATCAGCACCCGCACCGGCATGTTCAACGGCACGTGCAACTCGTTGATCTCGCGCGGGCCCTCGCGGTGCTGGAACTTCCACATCCACTGCTTGCCGACGGCGTAGACATCCATCGCTTCGTCGGGCACGCGCGCCAGCGCGAAGTACACGCTCGACCCCCACACGAACATGACCATCGCCAGCACGAAGGGGATGCCGGTCCATGCCAGCTCGAGCGCCAGCGACCCGTGAATCGGCTCGCCGTGCTCGTCCGCCTTCCGCCGCCGGTACTTGATCGCGAAGAAAGTGACGAGCACGGTCACCAGCACGGCGAAGAACGCACACACTGCCGTGATGAAGAAGTACAGGTGGTCCACGCGTGCCGCCATCGTGGACGCCTGCTCGGGGAACAGTGGGAAGCCGGGTTCCATGCGCTCTATCGTTCCTCGACTCGACCTGCAACGGGCGCCAGGCCGCCCGCGACAGCGACTCCGTGCCGCTCGTGCCGCCGCATCCACACGATCGCCGCAACGCCCACCACGAGCGTCAGCACTCCGGCAGTCCGGACCAATGTCATCACGGCGAGGCTGTACTTGCCGCTCGCCGGATCGTAATGGAAGCAATACAAGACGACACTGTCGACGGGGCTGCCAATCTTGCGATCGGCGGCCTCGATTAGCGCCAGCCGGAGATCGCGCGGCCAGTACTCGATGCCGTAGAAGTAATGCGACAGCCGACCCTCAGGCGTCGCCACCATGATGCCGCTGGCGTGCGCGAACTGATCCGCCGAGGCGTTGTAGGCATAGCGAAAGCCGACCGCGCGCGTCAGCGCGGAAATCTCGCGGCTGCTCCCCGTGAGAAAGTGCCAGCCGGCCGCCGCGCCCGGCCGGTTGTAGCGCTCGATGTAGGTGGCTTTCTTTGCCCGCGCCTTCTCCGGTGTGTCTCGCGGATCGAAGCTGACCGTCACGATCTCGTATTCCTGCCCCACCGAGAACTTGAGCACGCCGATCGCGCTGGCGACGCCGTTCAGCACCTGCGTGCACAACATCGGGCACTCGTAGTAGGCGAGCACGAGGATCACCGGCCGCCTGCCGAAGTAGTCGCCGAGCCTGACGGTCCGCCCCTGCTCGTCCTTGAACGCGAGGTTGAGTGGCAGCTGCGTGTTGAGTCGCTGATCCAGACCCACGTCCTGCAACAGCTCCGGCATCGCCGACGCCGGCGGCACGCCGGCGCCGACACGGTCTGTCGGCGACGGGCCGAGATCCTGCGCCGCGGCGACACCGCTCCCGCACGCGAGCGCGAAAACAATCGCGCTCCCGATGAGCGTCGCGCGGAGAGCCGGTTCAGTGCTGCGATTCACCTTTCTGCTCCTCGTGCGCGGCCGGCCGACGGCTCGGCGGCGAACCCGACGGCTCCATCGGCGCGACGCCCGCCGGCGGCGGCGTGCCGGCTGGCGGCGCCTCGCGGTGCGGCAGACCACGCTCTGCCAGGACGTCGATCGCCCGCTCGATGGGAATCCTGACCACGCCCGCGTTCTTGTCGACCCACCCGTATTCGTGAAGCAACTTGCGCTCCTCGGTGCGCAGCGCGGTGATGTCAGTGAATGGATACGTCTGCAATCGCGGACGAGGCGGCAGCGGCCGCCGCACCATCTCGGACATCGGATATCGCTGCCCCTTCTCGCGAATTTCACGGGCGTCGAGATACTTGTAGAAGCCGATGGCTACGACGGCGACGCCGAGCGTCACCGTCAGCAAGAACAGCGCAAAGCGGACGACCGGGCCCGCATCCGCGTCCGTAGTCTCGTAGCCGACCAGCTTCTTGACTTGCTCGGTCTCGTCGTTCTCAGGATGAACGGTCATCTTCTTTCAATCCACAATCCACAATCCGCAATCCTCAATGCCCCTGCCCTTGTTCGATTGCCTCGGCCAGCGCCGGTTCGCCCAGCGGCAGCAGCGGACGCGTGCCGAGCTGCCAGAGGAAGAGGCCAATGAATACGCCGCCAATCGCGAACGGCGTCACCAGGTTCAGCCAGTGCAGCGACACCGCCGTCTGTCCATGCTCGGGCCCCATCAGCCAGAACAGGTCGACGAAGCGCATCACGATCACGTAGATCGCCAGGACGGCGAGCATCCTGGTCCGCTTCAGATCGCGGTTCAGCAGGAGCAGGAACGGCAGCACGAAGTGCCCGAGGATCAGCAGCGTGCTGATCCACTTCCATCCGCCTTCGACGCGCGTCAGGTAGAACGGAATCTCTTCCGGGATGTTCGCCGACCAGATGATCAGGAACTGCGAAAACTGGAAGTAGGCCCACAGCATGACGAAAGCGAGCATCAGCTTGCCGAGGTCGTGCAGGTGATTGGGGCCGAATACTCGCGACATCGGCTCCGACTGCGCCAGCAGCACGACCATCGCAATCGTGAACGCCATCGAGGCAAGCCCTTGCCCGCCCATGAAGAGGATTCCGTAGATCGTCGAGAACCAGTGCGGATCGAGCGACATCACCCAGTCCACCGACGCGAAGAACAGCGTGATCGCGTAGAGAACCAGCCCGCCACCGCTCAGCCGCTGCAACCGAAGCGCCAGCCGATCGTTTGGCGCGGAGTCCTGCTGCCGCGACCACGCCGACAGGAGGTACGCCAGCAGCGACCACAACACGAAGTAGATGACCGCGCGCGCGTAGAAGAACGACAGGTTCATGTACGGCTCGCGGTGCTGCAGGATCTCGTCTGTGGCGACGACATCCGGATGCGACCAGAGGTACAGGTCGTGGACGCCGAACGCGATCGGCAGGAACAGCACGGCCATGAACGGCAGGGTACGGCTCGAGGCCTCGAAGATCCGCCGCGTCACGACGCCCCACGCGCCGCCCGAGAGGTACTGGATCATGAGCCACGCCATCGAGCCCAGCGCGACGCCGAACCACACCATGTATGACATCAGCCAGGCGCGGAAGAAGTGCTCGCGGTCGCCCAGGAATCCGACCACGCACAACCCGAGGCCGACGACGCCGACGACGAGCGCCAGGCGCTGGAGACCGCTGATGCGGGACGGGATCGTGTAAGTCGAATCTGCCATGTTTCCTGTAGGGCGGGACTGCAGCCCCTGCCAAGCCTCACTTGTAGGGCGGGGCTTCAGCCCCGCCAAGCCTCACCTGTAGGGCGGGGCCTCAGCCCCGCCAAGGCGGACCTGAAGGTCCGCCCTACATCCGTGCTCGCGCCCGGCGGACCTGAAGGTCCGCCCTACATGCCTTTCAGTGCTCCTCCGCCGGCGCGTGCGGTGCCGCTTCGTGCGACGACTGCGGCGCGTCGAGCTCCGGCCGCTTGTCCGGCGGCACGTCGGCGACGGTCGAGTGCTGGCTCAATTGCAGGGCTCTGATGTACGCGGCGATCGCCCAGCGATCGTTGACGTCCACCTGCGCGCGGTAATCCTGCATCGCGCCGAAGCCGTTGGTCATGACGTCGAAGAAATGACCGACCGGCTGTGTGCGCAGCTTCTCGTCGTGGTACGACGGCGGCGGTCGCAGTCCGCGCGAGACGATCATGCCGTTGCCCATTCCGGTCCGGCCGTGGCATGGCGAGCAATAGATGTTGAATCGCTCCTGGCCGCGCTCGAGCACGGTCTTCGTCACCGGGAACGGGAATTCGTCTGCCAGCTGCCCGTCGATCTTGCCGGTGTAGAGCAGTTCGTCGTCGTTCAGATGACCGCGTGCGACCGTGCCCTCGACCGGCGTCCGGTTGCCGCGCCCGTCCGGAAAGGCGTCGGTCGCTTCGTAGGCATCGACCCGCGGCGTGTCGTGCATGTCCTGACGGCAGCCCGCACCGAGGACCGCGAGCGCAACGTACACGGCGAAGCTGAAGCCTCGCATCCACCGGCGTGGGCGACTGATGTGGTTGTGGAGGCGAGGCATTCGCCCCGCCATGTGCCACACGTTAGTCGGCAACGTCGCTCACTCCTACCGGCCTCAGTTCCTGCAGGAACTGACGCGTGGCGCCAATCTCGAACTTCGGATCGACCGCTTCGATGCAGAGGAAGAAGCGATCGGCAGATGCGCTCGAAAACGTCGGGGCGTTGAACAACGGGTGGTACGGCTGCGGCAACCCGTTGAGCAGAATCATCGCCACGACCGCCGTGATCGACGCAAACAGGATCGTCGTCTCGTAGGCCGGCACCACGAACGCCGGCCAGCTGGCGTAAGGCCGCCCGCCGACGTTCATCGGATATGCGATCGCCGACGCCCAATACTGCAGCCCCAACCCCGCCAGCAGTCCGGCCACACCGCCGGCGAGGACAATCCACGGCAGCTTCGTGCGCGGCAGACGCAGCGCCGCGTCGAGCTCGTGAATCGGAAACGGCGTGTACGCATCGACCTTGACGTAGCCCGCCTCGCGCGCCTGGCGCGCGGCGGTGACGATCGCCGTCGCCGAGTCGAACTCGGCGAGCAGGCCATACAACTTCGGGGTCGGATCCTCTAGCTGCATACCACCGTCACCCTCAGTGGGCGCCCTCCGGCTTCTTGACCTTCGCGGCTGGAATGATGGTCCGCATCTCGAACATCGAAATCATCGGGACGAACCGCAGGAACAGGAACAGCAGCCACGTGAACAACCCGAGGGTACCGATGTAGGTCATCCAGTCCCACCTGGTGCCCGCATACATGCTCCACGACGACGGCAGGAAGTCGCGGCTCAAGCTGGTGACGACGATCACGAATCGCTCGAGCCACATGCCGGTATTGACGACGAGCGAAAGCACGAAGAGCAGCCCGATGTTCGTCCGTACCTTCTTGAACCACAGCAGCTGCGGCGTCAGGCCGTTGCAGAGAATCAGGAACCAGTACATGTACCAATAGTTCCCGAACATCCGGTTCGAGATCATGAAGGTCTCGTACCGGTTGGCACTGTACCAGCCCATGAACGCTTCGACTGCATAGCCGTAGCCCACGATGAGGCCGGTCGCGAGCATGACCTTCGCCATGTTCTGGATGTGGCGCATCGTGATGAAGTCTTCGAGCCCGTAGTAGGCCCGGATCGGAATCGCCAGCGTCAGCACCATCGCGAACCCGGAGTAGATCGCCCCGGCGACGAAATACGGCGGGAAGATCGTGGCGTGCCAGCCCGGGATGACCGAGACCGCGAAGTCGAAGCTCACGACGGTGTGGACCGAGAGCACCAGCGGCGTCGCCAGGCCGGCCAGCAGCAACGAGGCGACTTCATAGCGCTGCCAGTGCATCGCCGAGCCGCGCCATCCGAGCGCGACGACGCCGTAGATCCGCTTCACCCAGATGTTCTGGGCGCGATCGCGCATGGTCGCCAGATCCGGAATCAGCCCGACGTACCAGAACAGCACGGACACGGTGGCGTAGGTCGAGACCGCGAAGACGTCCCAGATCAACGGGCTCCGGAACTGCGGCCACAGGTACATGCTGTTCGGATACGGGAACAGCCAGTACGCGGCAAGCCACGGACGACCGGTATGGAAGACCGGGAACATGGCCGCGCACATGACCGCGAAGATCGTCATCGCTTCGGCGAAGCGGCTGATCGACATGCGCCACTTCTGCCGGAACAGGAGCAGGATGGCGGAGATGAGCGTGCCGGCGTGTCCGATACCGATCCACCAGACGAAGTTGATGATCGCGAAGCCCCAGCCGACGGGGATGTTGACCCCCCAGATGCCGGTGCCCTTGAGCAGCAGCCACGTAATCGCCAGGAAGAACATCGACATGACGCCGAACGCGAGCACGAATCCGACGACCCATCCGGGCAGGAATCCCGGCCGCAGCACCGCCGCCGTGATCTTGTCGGTGATCGAGCCGAACGAATGTCCCGGACCGACGACGTCGGACTGCGGCCGCGCCATTCCCGCGGGATGAGCAGCGGCGTGCGATTCCAGGGCCGGTTGATGACGATCGGACATAAGGAACTCGACCCTACCTCTCCGCGTGCGTCATGCTGTTGCCTTCCGAGGGCCCGGCCGGCGGCGGTTTCGGCAGCGCCGGCTTGGGTTCCTCGTGCCGCGGCTCTTCGGGCCGCAACGCAGCGTTCGGGTTCTTGATCTCTGCCAGATACGTCGTCCGCGGCCGGGTATTCAGGTCCGCCAGCACGCCGTAGTTGTGCGGCTCGGCGCGCAGCTTCGAGACCCGGCTCTCGGGATCGTTGATGTTGCCGAACACGATTGCCTCGGTCGGGCACGCCTGCTGGCATGCGGTGACGACGTCGCCATCGCGGATGCTGCGGCCCTCGACTTTCGCCTCCTGACGCGCGTGGTTGATGCGCTGCACGCAGTACGTGCACTTCTCCATGACGCCGCGGCTCCGCACCGTCACGTCGGGATTGCGCTGGAGCTTGAGGCTGGGCGTGTCCCAATCCTGATAGAGCAGGAAGTTGAAGCGCCGCACTTTGTACGGACAGTTGTTCGAGCAGTAGCGCGTGCCGACGCAGCGGTTGTAGACCATGTCGTTCAGGCCCTCGCTGCTGTGCACCGTCGCCGCGACCGGGCACACCACCTCGCACGGCGCGTTCTCGCAGTGCTGGCAGAGCATCGGCTGGTGATGGATGTCCGGGCGCTCGGGATCGCCCTCGAAGTAGCGGTCGATGCGGATCCAGTGCATCTCGCGGCTCCGCAGAACCTCACCCTTGCCGATCACGGGGATGTTGTTCTCGGCGACGCAGGCGGCGACACAGGCGCTGCACCCGGTACAGACGGTCTGATCGATCGCCATGGCCCACGAATAGCCCTCGTACTTGAAGTCCGCATAGAGCGTCAGCGTCGGCGGCGGCGATTCCTCGAGGTGATGCGGGAACTCGGGCTCTTCCTTGTAGTGCTCCAGCGAGCCCGATCGCACTATCGCGCGGCCCTCCATCGAGTGATGCCCCTGCGTCGAGGCAATCAGCACCGACTCGCCGGTCTTGCGGATCTCGGCGCCGGTGACGAACCACGGGGCGTCGGACGTGCGGATCGCGTAGCCGTTGTAACCGATGCCGGTGCCGACGCGCCCCGCGCGCGTGCGGCCGTTGCCGAAGAAGACGGTCACCGCATCGGCGGCGTGGCCCGGCTGAACCCAGACCGGCGCCGAGAGCTTGCGGCCCTTGACCGTGATCTCGATGATGTCCTCGCTGGCGACATTGAGCTTCGCGGCGGTCGCCGGCGAGAGGAGCACCGCCGTGTCCCACGTGATCTTGGTCAGCGGCTTGGGCAGTTCCTGCAGCCAGCCGTTGTTCGCGAAGCGGCCGTCGTACAACGTCTGATCGGGGGCGTAGATCACCTCGTAGCCCCGGCCCGCTTCCGACGCGGGGGCCGCCGGCGGCGCCTTCACGGCGCCGACGGTCTTCGGCTCGGGAGCACTCCCGGCGATCACGCCGTCGTGCAGCGATTTCCGCCAGAACTTCTCGAAATCGACGTTGGCCGCTGGTGGCTGCGTCTGCCAGAACTGCTTCACGAAGTCGAGGGCCTTGCGATCAGGCTGGGCGCTCAGGGCGGCGAGCACGTCGTGGTACGACCGGCCCTGATAGAGCGGCGCGATCAACGGCTGGACGATCGAGGCCGTGCCGTCGTGGCCGCGCGCGTCGCTCCACTCCTCGAGGAAATGCGTCGATGGCACGTGCCAGTGCGAGAGCGCCGCGGTCTCGTCGTCGAAGAGGCCGACGTGCACCCGCATCGCCACTTTCTGGAACGCCTTGGCGAACTCGAGGTCGGCGGGCGCCGTGAAGACCGGGTTCGCACCGAGCACGATCAGCAGCTTCACCGCCCCGGCGTTCATGTCGCGCACGAGCGACGCCAGCGACGCGGTTTGTGGGGACTGGTCGAAGACGATGGGATCGGTCACGACCGCCGCGGTGCCGAGGCTGCCAAGTGCCTGATTGATCTGGAGCGCCAGCGCATGCACCTCGGGCGGCTGCCGCTCGCCGACGACGACGAGGCCGCGCGCCTTGGCGGCGGACAGATCCTGTGCCGCGGACGCGAGGAACTTGTCGATCTCCTCAATCCCAATCGAGGGCGCAGAACCGCCGCTGACGGCGCCACTGAGGGCGCGGACCATCGCTTCGATCTGGCTGGCGCGCACGGGCAGGCGATGGTCGGCGATCGCACCGGTCGGCGTCGGCGACGGCTCGGCGACGTACAACCGGTTCATCTCCGCCTTGGCGCGGCGCACGCGACGGCCATTGGCGAAGTCGCGGGCATACCGCACGTTGCCCGGCGTCGTCGCACCAAAGAGGTCGGCGTCGAGCGCCACGATCACGTCCGCGTGATCGAGGCGATAGTGCACGTCGGCCGGAACACCGAAGGCGAGCGAGGCCCCGCCATACGCGTTCTCGCGTGACGCCGGGTCGTACTGATGCCACCTGGCCTTCGGCAGCGTCGCCAGCAGCTCGCCAATCTGCCCGCCAAGGGTGGGCGATCCGATCGTCTCGGAGAGGAACCGAAGGCCGGCGCCGCCATCCGCCTGGAGCTCAGCGAGCTGGCGGCGAATCGCCTGAACGAACCCGCCCCAGGGCCGGATCTCGCCCCGATACATCACGGACTGCGTCCGATCGGGGTCGTACATCGTGAGAATCGTGCCCTGACCGAAGAGATCGGTCGCACCGATGCTCGAGGGGTGATCGGGGTTCCCTTCAAGCTTGGTCGGACGCCCCATGTGGCTTTCGGCGAGCAGGCCCGTCCCGATGCCGCCAAGCGTCATCGTCGTCGCGTAGAACAGCGGCTTGCCGGGAATGACGTCTTCGGGCTGCCGGACGTAGGGGACGATCAGCTCGTCCGGCTGCCGGGTGCAGGCGGTGGCGCCGGCAAGGGCGACGGAGGCGCCCATCAATTTGAGGAAGTTGCGTCGACCCACCGGGTCGAGCCACTCGGACGCCTGGGCCGGGAACTCGCGGTGCAGCAACGCGCGGAACTCGTCCGTCTCGGCAAACTCGTCAAGGCTCCGCCAGTACTTCTTGCCGGTGGAGCTCGTGAGCCGGGCCCGTAGCGCGGTGAGATCGATTGTCTGCTCTCGACTCATCGGTGGCACGTCGAACAGGAGGTCAACGACTGAATCTGATATTCCTGCACAAGCTTTCGCCCCAGCTCGATCTGATTAGCCGGTGGACGATAGTCCATCTGCGTCACTGCTTCACGCGGCCGGACGAATTTCTCAGGGTGGCGATGACAATCGAGGCACCACCCCATCTGCAGCGTGGCTTGCTGATACAGCAGCGGCATGCGGTCGACGCGGCCGTGGCAGGTCGCGCAGCCGACACCTTTTTTTACGTGCACGCTGTGGTTGAAATAGACGAAGTCCGGGAGGTCGTGGACGCGCTCCCATTGCAGCGGCTTGTCGTCGCGGAAGCTCGATCGGACAATCTCGAGATAGGGACTGGTCAGCCAGATCTGCGAGTGACAGTTCATGCACGTCTTCGTCGGCGGGATGCCGGCGAACTCGGAGTTCTCGACCGTCGTATGGCAGTACCGGCAGTCGATGCCCAGGCCACCGGCGTGATGCTGGTGGCTGAACTGCACCGGCTGTTCGCGCACCGTGTTCGCGCGCGTGACGTAGGGGGAGCGACTCAGGGAATCGAAGGTGAGGCCGAGCACCCCCACCAGAATCACCACCGCAATGATGCTGCCGCGGGCATAGCTATTGGCACTGCGTGGGAAGATCTGCGACATCGGTCGTCTATAGGAATCGCGGTCGGCCGGCGCCAGGCGCTGCGGAGTGCGTGACTCGTCGCCCGGGGCGAGTGCGCCTCAATATGAGGGAGTGAGACGCCGCGACGCGCGCCCGCGGGAAAGAAGTATCACCCCGGAAAGAGGGGTGTCAACTCGAACCTCTTCCTCATTTGCCCGCCGGCGTGACATCATTTTGCCGGCGCACGCCCCTCGTTTGATGAACGCTATTCACCTCGCCCGCGTCAGCAAACGATTCGGATCCCATCGCGCCGTCGACGATCTCTCGCTCGACGTTCCCGCTGGTTCGGTGTACGGCTTCATCGGTCCAAACGGATCCGGGAAGACCACGACGCTGCGCATGATCCTGCACATCCTGTTGCCCGACAGCGGCCACATCGAGGTGTTCGGTGATTCCCGAACCGACGTCGCGCGCGATCACATTGGGTATTTGCCCGAAGAACGTGGGCTGTATAAGAAAATGAAGGTCCGTCGGCTTCTCCGATACTATGGGGCGCTGAAAGGGAAACCAAGGAAATTCATCGATAATGAAATAGGTAGGTGGATTGACCAAATGAGCCTCGGTGCGTGGCTCGATCGACCCATCGAAACGCTGTCGAAGGGCATGGCGCAGAAGGTTCAGTTCATCGCCTCGATCGTCTCGCGACCCAAGCTGCTGATCCTCGACGAGCCGTTCTCCGGGCTGGATCCGGTCAACTCCGACGTGTTGCGCGACGCGATCCTTGCCGTGCGCCGCCAGGGCACGACCATTCTCTTCAGCACGCACGACATGAACGTCGCCGAGCGGATGTGCGACCGCATCTTCATGATCTTCCGCGGTCGCAAGGTGCTCGACGGCACGCTCGACGAGATTCAATCGGCCTACGGCAGCGATACCGTGCGTGTGAAAATCGACGGATCGCCGGCGGTACTCGACGCGCTGCCGGGGGTCGTCTCGGTGAACGACTTCGGGCAGCTGCAGGAAGTGCGGGTGGCCGGCGATCCACAAGAGCTGCTGGCGATGCTCGTGACCCGGGCGCGCGTCCGGCACTTCGAGGTGACGCGTCCCTCTCTGCACGACATCTTCGTTCGGATCGCCAAACCGACGGCGGAGGAGCTCGCGCAGGAGGCGGCGCATGCATAGGGTGCTCACCATCGCGCGCAGCGAGTTCTCCTCCGCGGTGCGATCGCGCGGCTTCCTGATCGGCATCATGCTGATGCCGCTCCTGTTCGGCGCCGCCGTCCTCCTCCAGCGGGTCGTGGAGCGGCAGGCGAACAGCTCACTTCGCCTCGTCGGCGTCGTCGACGACACCGGACAGCTGTTCCGGCCGCTGGCTGCGGCCGCCGAGGCGTGGAACCGCGGCAAGCGCGACATCGGGCCCGATGTCCTGGATGGTCCCAGGTTCGCCGTGGAACAGGTCGCGCCGCAGCCGGATCGGCAGGCGCTGCGGCTGACGCTTTCCGAGCGGGTCCGCAGACAGGAGCTGTTCGCGTTCGTGGAACTGCCGCCGGGACTCCTCGACACGAGCGGCAGCGCGCGAATCCGCTATTACTCGGCCGCTCCTGCCTTCCGCGACCTACCCGACTGGCTCCAGCGCGCCGTGCTCAAGGAAGTGGTGTCGCGCCGCTTCATCCAGGCGAACGTCAGCCCGATGGTGGTGGCATCGCTGTTGAAACCGATCGGCACGGACGAATTCGGCCTCGCCACGCGGGAAACGGACGGGCACGTGCGGGAGGCCGTAGAGCTCGATCGGGTGCGCACCGTCGGCATCCCCGTCGCCTTCATGTTCGTGCTGTTCCTCGTGGTCGTGATGACCACGCCGCAGCTGATGAACAGCGTGCTCGAGGAAAAAATGAGCCGCATCAGTGAAGTGCTGCTCGGCTCGGTGCATCCGTTCGAGCTGATGCTCGGCAAGCTGCTGGCCAGCACCGCGGTCTCGGCGGTGATGACGATGGTCTATCTGACCGGCGGCGGCTGGGCGGCGAACCGCTGGGGCTACCTCGATGTGCTCGACCCGTTGATGATCGTCTGGTTTGTCGTCTTCCTCCTGCTCTCGGTGCTGATGTACGGGTCGTTCTTCATCGCGATCGGCGCAGCCTGCAGCGATCTCAAGGACGCGCAAAATCTGATGGGCCCGGCGATGATGCTCCTGATGGTGCCGGCGCTGACGTGGACTCTCGTCGCCCGCGCCCCGCAAAGCGCCTTTGCCGTCGGCGCCTCGCTCTTTCCGCCCGCCACGCCGTTCCTGATGCTCCTGCGTCTCGCCCTCCCCGAACGTCCGCCCTCGTGGCAGGTCATCCTCGGCATGCTGCTCACGCTCGTTGCCACCATGGCCGTCGTCTGGGCCGCCGGTCGAATCGTGCGAACGGGACTGCTGATGCAGGGGAAAGGCGTGTCGCTTCTTGAAATGTGGAAGTGGGTGAGAGCGTAGGTTCAGGGACGAAGGACGAAGGACGAAGGACGAAGGACGAGGGACGAGGGACGAAGGACGAGGACGGCTCCTAACGTTTGCGCGCCGCAGCGATCCGACGACGTACGGTCTTGATTGATGTGACCGACAGGGCCGTTACCTGGTCGCACTTGTCGAGGAGAGCTTTCGCTTGGGCCGTGAGTGTCGGGTCGAGTCCGACCGTCAACAAGTGCTCCAGCCAGAACATCGATTCGTCAGACTCCTCTTCAACCTTCTTCAACTTGGTCAGAAGATCGGGATCAGTTTGCGCCCTGTGCGCGGCACGATAGTTGGCTCCCACGCCTAGCCCGGCTCGCAGCAACTGACGCCCGAGCTCCATCATCACCATGTTTCGCGGAAGACTCAAAACGAGAGCAATCGTCGAGTGTGCGACATCGGCTGTCAGCCTCCGAAGGGGATAGTCCGGCATGACAGAGACCAGGGCATACACCATGCCCTCGTCGAATTGCCGATACCGAAGCCTGTTCGCGTAGCTCGCGTCATTCAGTACGCCTTTTTTGGCAGCCTTCGCCCACCTCGGTACGCAATTCTTCGCCTCCCGTCCTTCGTCCTCTCGTCCCTCGTCCTTCGCTTCCTTCCACCATTCAGCGCCAAATCCCCTTCCACCACGCAACATCCTCCACCGGCGGCCCGCCCGCCCGCTTCCGGATCTCTTCGATCCTCCATCCCGTCAGCGAGGATAGCGTGCGCGCCTGCTCGTCGAGGCGCGTCGGCAGCGCGCGGCGGTACTCGTCGGCGGCGGAGCAGGTGTCGGCACCGGTCCATGGGTGGCGCAGAACGTAGCGGCCCTGGAAATTCTCTCGGTCGCCGGTCTCCTGGAAGACCAGGTCCTCTGGGAAATGTGCACCGTCATAGCGCACGTGCAGGCGCGTGACGAAAACGTTCTGTGCCTGCGTCGAAGGCGGCACGGGCCGCGATCGGCCGGCGGGCGTGAGCGCCGTATCGTCCACCCAGAACACGCCGAGCTCCCGCAGCTCTCGGCTCGAGAGTGGGTCGGCGGCGCAGGGGTCGCACCAGCCCATGTCCCACGCGTACTCGAGAAAAATCACGCGCATATCCTGGCGGCGGACCTGCTGATCGAACATCGCCCGGTAGAAACGGGGGAAGTCGTCCTTGATGTAGGCAGGGAGTTCCATCCCGGTCGGCAGACGCACGGTCCGGTAGTTGGTGGTTTCGACGCGGCCGGTACGCGTCAACGCATAGATGAACAGCTCTTGCGGCCCGTTGGCATTCACGGTCCCGAGGCGAATCGGCAGCATGAACTTGGGCGACTCGTACGCCACCTGCAGCGGGCGCAAATACGCAAATCCCAGACGCGATTGTTCTTTCAAGTTCACACGCGCGACGAAGAACCGCATGTTCTGACGGATGTAGCTGCCGAGGACGGCTGATGCGCCCGCGGGGATTCGGTAGCCGTTTTCGGTCAGCCAGGTTTCGAGTCCGTTGCTCTCCTTGGCTGACAGGATCAGGATGTCGTATTCGCCAACGGTGTACTTCGCTTCGATGGAGACGCCGAGGCTGCGGGCTCGCTGATCGACGGCGTCGGCCTCCCTCATCTTTCGCGCGCCGGCGGCGGCGGCCAGCTGCGGGAACCTGTCATAGCGCTGACAGGGGTTCTCGTCGAAGTACTCGACCAGCCGCGGCGCGCTGTAGCCATCGAGGTGGTCGATCAGCGCCTTGTCGGCGACGTGGATCTGCTCGCGGCGGATAAAGGTCGGCACGGGGATCACGACGGCAAACTCCGTCGGTGCACCCTTGAAGTCGTTGGCCATCGTCAGCACGGTGCGATCGCGGTCGCGAACGAGCACGACCTGCGACGCCCGGTTGAAGATCGCGGTATCGGCTTTCGAGACATAAAACCCGCAGAACGCGCGCAGCGTGTCAGCGAGCCAGGGCTGAAGCGCCAGCATCAAGAGCACGGCGAGGGCCAGACGACGCATGGGAATCATCCTTTGCAGAAGCGACCTGTGACGGCGTCCAGGCATAGACAGGACCTGGCAGCCATCGATCAAGGAGAGGAACAAGACAGGAGCACGCGGCGAGCGACCACAGAAACCCGTTCGTCCTGAACAACCGGAACTGCACGTACCAGGCGCCCGCCGCCACGAGCACCGCGAACAGGACCCGGCCAACCCGCGAGTCCGGCGTCGTCCTCGGGTCCGAGATCATGAAGAAGGCAAACAGCAGCAGGGCGCCGCTCTGGAATCGATGGAGTGGAATCGCCAGAGGTTCGCCGAGCCACCACGAGCGACCGCTCACCAGCAGCACCCAGCTGGCCAGGAACACGAACGTGACGTCCGCGCGCGCTGCCCGCGTGACGACGACGCTCCCCGCGCATGCCATCAGGAAGGCGAACCACGCGAGGTTGCCCCATTGGCCCGGCGACACCCACACGCGGTCGCTCAACAGGAGCAGCAGGACGACGGCGATGTTGGTGGGGTTGAACAGATGCTTGGCGCCGAGGCGAACGGCGAACTTGCTACCCACCGCGATTGCGCCCGCGGCGACCGCAAGCCACGGTTCGCTGGTCCGGAACAGCAGGCAGAGTGACAGGCCGGAGATCAGTGCGCTGCGCGGGTCGAAACGCGTCAGGCTGCACAGCCGGGTGCCGATCCATTGCGTCGCAAGGGCGCTGGCGACCAGCAGTCCGGCGCGCGGCGGGGTGATGTCGAAGTCGAGCCGCGTCCAGCCGTAAAGGAGAAGAGCGCCGAGCGTCGCGATCTGGTAGAGGCGGGGATCGAATTCGCCGCGCCGGGACGGGGTCATGACCTCTGAACGGAGGAGCGGGGATTTCTTGCAGGGATCGGGACGAAGGGATCGGGGATGGGGATCGGGGATCGGGGACAGGGATCGGGGATCAGGGATCAGGTGAGCGGGGAGCGGGACGCGGATCAGCGATCCGCGGATGATCAGCGGTAATCTGCGCGATCCCTGATCCCGATCCCTGATCCCCGATCCCTGATCCCTGATCCCTTTTCCCGCCTGAACTACAATCTAAAGATGCTCCGATTCGTGTTCGTTTCGACCGCCTTGCTCCTTTCGGCGCTGACCGTGCCGACACACGCTCAGGCCCCGCTGGCGATGACGGTCTACAAGTCACCCACCTGCGGCTGCTGTGCGAAGTGGGTAGAGCACATCAAGAAAGCCGGCTTCGCCGTAACGGTGAAGGACATGCCCAACGTCGGCGAGGTGAAGTACGCCCGCGGCGTTCCGGCGGAGCTGGCGTCCTGCCATACGGCTGTGGTGGGGAATTACGTGATCGAGGGGCACGTCCCCGCCGACGTGGTGCAAAAACTGTTGAAAGAGAAGCCGGCGGTCGCCGGACTCGCCGTCGGCGGCATGCCAATGGGCTCGCCCGGCATGGAAGGCAGCTACGCCGACCGGTACGACGTCGTCGCGTTCGACAAGAACGGAAATCAGCGCGTCTACGCGTCGCGCTGAACCCGCCCCGCCCGATGCGTTTCGTGTTCGTGCTGGCCGCGGCGCTGGCGGCCGGCGACGCTTTCGTTCTGACGCCGGCACCGGTGGGTTCCGAGAACGTGAATTCGACCGCTCACGAGAGCGATGTGCACAGCTTCGCGCGGCCCACCGAGGCGCGCGTCACGCACGTGGCGCTCGACCTCGCTGCGGATTTCAAAACGCATCGGCTCGCGGGGACCGCCGCGCTCACCATCCACGCGAACCCCTCCGCGCGCGAGATCGTCCTCGACACGCGCGATCTGACAATCGAGTCTGTGACCGACAGCGCGGGGCGATCGTTGACGCACGACCTCGCGCCAGCCGATCCAATTCTTGGACGCGCCCTCCGTGTAACCCTTCCCGAGGATCGCCGCCGCATTGTCGTCCGCTACACGACCAACCCGACTTCCGCCGCACTGCAGTGGCTCACGCCAGCGCAGACCGCAGGCGGCAAGCAGCCGTATCTGTTCTCGCAGGGTCAGGCGATTCTCACGCGCACGTGGATCCCCACGCAGGACAGCCCGGGCATCCGCCAGACCTACGAGGCGCGTATCGTCGTTCCTGCCCCGCTGATGGCGGTGATGAGCGCTGAGGCATTGACGCCTCACGGCGAGGCGAGCGGCGCCGATCGCGCGTTCCGCTTCAAGCTGACACAGCCGATTCCACCCTATTTGATTGCGCTCGCCATCGGCGACCTCGCGTTCCGGCCGATCGGCCCGCGCGCAGGCGTCTACGCCGAGCCATCGGTGGTCGAAAAGGCCGCCTCAGAGTTCGCTGACGTCGAGAAGATGATAGAAGCCGCCGAGGAGCTCGGCGGCCCGTACAGATGGGGCCGCTACGACATTCTGGTGCTGCCGCCGTCGTTTCCGTTCGGCGGGATGGAGAACCCGCGCCTCACCTTCGCGACGCCAACGGTCCTGGCGGGCGACCGATCGCTCACCGCACTCGTGGCGCACGAGCTCGCGCACTCCTGGTCCGGCAATTTGGTGACCAACGCGACGTGGCGCGACTTCTGGCTGAACGAAGGCTTTACGACCTACTTCGAGAACCGGATCATGGAGACCTTGTACGGTCCTGACCGGGCGGCGATGCTCGAGTCTCTCGGCCGGCGCGAACTGCTCGACAAGCTGGCGGCCTTGAAAGACGCCCCGGGCGATCAGGTCCTCCACCTGCACCTTGAAGGGCGCGACCCTGACGATGCGGCGACGCCGATCGCGTATGAGAAGGGCGCGGCGTTCCTGAGGATGGTCGAGCACACTGTGGGCCGCGAGCGGTTCGATACGTGGCTGGTCGGCTACTTCAACCGCCACGCCTTCACGTCGTTGACGACCGCGCAGTTCCTGGAGGACTTTCGCGCGAACCTGCTCCGCGACGACGCCGATCTCGAGCAGAAGCTGCGTGTCAATGAATGGATCGAGGAGCCCGGACTCCCCTCGAACGCGACGATGCCGCGCTCCAACGCGTTCGCGCGAGTCGATGCGGAAGTCGAACGGTTCAAGGCGGGCACGCCGGCGCGGGAGCTGCAGACATCAGGATGGGTGACGCAGCAGTGGCAACACTTCCTCAGCCAGCTGCCGGCGAGACTGCGCGAGACGCAACTCCGTCAGCTGGACGAAGCGTTCGCCTTCAGCAAGACAGGAAACAGCGAGGTCCTGTTCGCGTGGCTGCGGATCGCGATACGCCACCACTACACGCCGGCCTTGCCAGCGCTCGAGCACTTCCTCACGTCACAGGGACGGCGGAAGTTCCTGCAGCCGCTCTATCAGGACTTGATGGCCAGCGACTGGGGCAGGGCGGAAGCCGTGCGCATTTATGCGAAAGCGCGCCCCCTGTATCACGCCGTCTCGACAACCACGCTCGATCGGATCGTGTCGAAAGGCTAGCGACCTGTAAACTCTGCCGTTGAGTGTGTCGATAGGCACATTGTGAGTACCACCTCTCGCGGGGTTGCCAAACCCCTCGACGTGCCAGCCGGCGACAACCTGCATCTGAGAGCGGTTCTCGAGGCGCAGCCGATCACGCTGATGCGCGTCGGCTCCGACGGAAGTGTGCTCGCGGTCAACGATGCCGGCCTGGCGACGATCGGAGCGGAACGTCACGAGCAGGTTCTCGGAACATCGTTCACCGATCGCCTGCCAGACGACGATCGTGCCAGCTTTCTCGCGTTCATCAAGCGCGTGGCCACCGGCCACCGCGGATCCCTTGAAGTCGATCTGAACGCGTTCACCGGGCATCACTCCACGATGCAGGTGCGTGCGACGGCACATCCCGGCGCACCGGATGGCATCGAGTCGGTGCTCCTCACCCTGCTCGACATCACGGAATCCCGACGGCTCGAGCAGTCGCTTGTCGAGGCGATGACGCGAAAAGCGGACCAGGAAGCCGCTTATGAGACGGAGCGAGAGCGCCTGGCCGTCGAGTTACGGGGCGCGTTAGAAAGCCAATCGGATGCGGACACACGCCTCGCGGAGATCGCCGAGCTCAAGAGGCGCGTCGACGGCCTGGAACACGATCGGCAGAGAGCCGCCGAGCGACATGCGGCAGAACTGCAGGCGCTGACCGAAGCGCTCGAACAAGGTCGGCAGGTCAATCAGGAGCAAACGGCGCACCTGCAACGGTTCGCCGACCTCGAGGAACGATTTGCCACACTGACACAGCGCCACGCGCAAAGTGAGGTTGCGGCGCAAACCCTGGCCGCTGATCTCGAGAACAGCCAGATAGAGCTCGACGCGGCACGTGCAGAATCCGCGACGGCACGTGCAGAATCCGCTGCGGCGCGCGCAGATGCCGACGCCGCACGCCTGGATGCCGATACGACACGTGCCGACGCCGATACGGCCCGTGCAGGCGCCGATGCGGCGCGTGCAGACGCCAATGCGGCGCGCGCGGACGCCGATGCCGCCCGCGCTGAGGCCGCCGACGTTCGCATTGGATTGGAGAAGGAAATTGCCACCGGAAGAACGCTGCTCGAATCGGCGCATGCGGAGGTCGCGCGCCATCTAGCCGACCTCGCAGCGCTCCGCGAGGAGCTCGACGGCGCGATCCACACGCAGGTGGAGCAGGTCGCGCGCGCGCAACGCGAAGCGGAGTTGAACGCCGCGCGATTGGCGGCCATCGAAATCGCGCTGGCCGCGGCACAGTCGGCCAGAGACTCAGCGATCGCGCGAGCGCACGGCCTGGCGCAGGCCGGTTCGCGCCTGGCGCGACAACTCGAGAGCGAAGTCGGAGCAGGGGCGGTCATCGGCATCTCCGCGGGCGAACTGGGCCAACAACTCGAGACCGCGATAGCCAACGCCGACGGCCACCTGCCAATCGCAGTGATGGTCGCCGCGCCCGATGTGCGAAGCTCGGTGACGTTCGAGATCGTTCAGCAGGCGATCGATGCGATCGCCAGTGACAGACGGGTAGTCGTGTCGACAGGGCGGATTGTCATCGAGGTTGCTCCTGTCGACGTCGACGAGGGCGCCTCTCGAAGCCGCGGGCATATGCGAGCCGGCGCGTATTTGCTGGTGGCCATGCACGTCGTGGCCAGCGACGCCGCCGGCGGTCTGGCGCCGGAATTATTCGAATCCACCGATCCAGCAGTCTGGGCGCACGCGGGATCGCACCTGTTCATCGCGTTCGAGGCGATGCGGCTGGCCCGTGGCTGGCTATGGCTGGCGCGCGAGGGAGCATCGGACGTGGTGTTCGAGCTTTACGTGCCGCGCGTCGAAGACCAATTCACCGAGACCAAGATCAATGGCTGACGCCACCACCAACAGCACGGCCGCGGCGGACACGCGGCTGCATACCCGCTATCCGGCCGACAGCATCAGCGGAATAACGTCCGTGCGCCTGTCGCCGGGCGACGTGGTGACGCTTGTCAATCTCTCGGCCAGCGGCATCCTCGTGGAGGGGAAGACCCGGTTCGTGCCTGGCACACGCCTCACGGTCAACTTCGAAGGGCCAGCCGCGCTCGCTCCAGCAAAAGGACGGGTTGTCCGTTGCCAGGTATCGGCGATCGGCGAAGGCGGGAGCCTGCAGTACCAGTCGGCGATCGCGTTCGACGAGGCGATCGACGTTCCGGTCGGAGATCCGGCGGATGCGTCCGAGTCACCTCCAGTCGCTGCGCCAAAGCCGACGAACCGGCCGGAACCGCAAGGCCACCGGCTGCAAAACCGCTGGTAGCGTTGGCGGCGCCTAGGCCGCCTTGTCGGCGACGATTCGCACGATGTCGGCGGCAGCCATGGCGCCGGAGACGCGATGCACCTCCGTCCCCGCCTTGAACAGGATGAGAGTCGGGATCGATCGAATGCCGAAGCGCTCCGACACGTCGTCGAGGACGTCGGTGTCCACCTTGGCGACGATCAGACGTCCCGACAAGGCACTCGCCACCTTCTTCAGCTCCGGCGCGACGACTCGGCAGGGTCCGCACCAGGGCGCCCAGAAATCCACGAGCACCGGAAGCGGCGATTCCTTGACCAGCGAATCGAACCAGGTTGCGGCAGTGAGATCGACGGGCTCACCGGGCGCCGGGAGATCGGCCTGACAGTTGCCGCAGCGCGCCCGCTGTCCAAGGTGCCCGAAGGCCTGACGGTTCGTTTTGCCGCACTTGGGGCACGGCGTCAGAATGCCTCTTTCGTCCGCAGTCAACGCGCTCATCTCCGCAACTCCCACTCGTCCAGCGCCGCCGCGAGATCTGCAGCGGGCGCCATATGTATCAGCAGCCGATCGGCGTTCCCGAGCGCTTCCACCATCATGCGCTCGTCGAGAGGCTGTTGTGGACGCGGGGCTTCAGCCCCGCGATCCGCCTCGTCCAGCGCCGGTGCAACTGCAACGTCGGGACTCGCCGCCAACGATGCGCGCGCACACGCCGCGCGCAACACCGCGTAGGCTGCCAGAATCGACTTATACCAAGTTAACAGGCCAGACCCGTGGTAGCCCACCCAGCCGGCAAATGCCCTCGCGGCCAGATACCGGCCCACAACGGCCTGCCAGGCATCCCAGCCCGGCATGTCCAGCTGGGCGGAGCTTAGCGGGTCATCATTTAGATGCCGGCGGAGGTCGGCCGGCACCGCATCACGGACGAGCCGATCGAGCTCGAGCAGTTGCAAGGACTCCAGAGCCGTAACGCTGTGGCTCGGCTGCGCGTCGAGGGCCGAGCCGACGACGTCCAGCAACGACTCGCCACCGGGGCGCCAGCTGGCGATTAAACGGACCGATGCCTCGAGTGCGATCAACGCATGTTCAGGAGAGCGTGAGGCAGCGAGACGGGCGGGAATCGCCCGCTCCCAGAAGTCCCACGCCTCCCAGTCCCACAGCACGCCAGGGCGCAGGAGTGGTGGAAGCGCATCGCGCGCGTCGAGCCCCTCCCAGAGGGTGTGCTCGTCGAAACCAATCGCGTCCGTGACGACATCGGCCGGCCCACCGGCAATCAGCATCCGCGCCGCCGTCGGGCACACGTGCGAGAGCGTGATGAACGTACCGCGCGGATCCAGCACGACGACGCGAGGGAAGTGCCGGCACGCGGACGGCAGACGATCGTGCCCCATCTGGCGCTGGATCGAGCAGAGATTGCCTCGCTGTGGTTCGAAGAACACACAGGAGCCATCGGTTTTGCGGCGCAGCACTGCGGGCTCGCCATGCGGCAGTCCTTCCGCAGGCTCGAACAACTCGGGTGCATGGGAGTCCGTCTCGAGTCGGAGATGGCCCCACGCAATCGCCGACTGCAGCGTGCGATATAGCGGCGCTTCTACCGGGATCGTCCAGCCCGACTTGCAGCACACGCCGGCGTGGCGACACCGGTAGCCGGCGTGGAACCTGAGGACGTGGACGGGCATGGGGACAGGATAATTGCGGATTGCGGATTGCGGAATGGCTACTCCGTCCTGAGCGCGGTGATGGGATCGACCCGCATCGCTCGGATTGCCGGAATGACGCTGGCCAGCACGGCGACGCACGACAGGACCAGTGGCACCGAGACGAACGTCACCGGGTCACGTGGCTGGATCTGGTAGAGAAGGGCCGCCATCAGCCGGGTCCCGGCGAAGGCTCCGACGAGACCGATGACCACGCCCTGCAATGCCAGGCGGAGGCCTCGCCAGACGACGAGCCTGAGCACGGACGACGGCGCAGCGCCGACCGCAATGCGGATGCCGATCTCACGCGTGCGTTGGCTGACGAGATACGCCAGCACGCCGTAAATGCCGATGGCGGCGAGGGTCAACGCGAGCGCGGCGAACAGGCCAAGCAGCCAGCCCGTGAAGCGCGGCGCGGACGCGGCGCTATCCACGACCTCCGACATCGTTCTGATCGCGGCCACGGGCAATGCCGGGTCCATCGCCGCCACCTCGTGGCGAACGGCGCTGACCAGCGCCATGGGATCGCCGGTCGCCTTCACGACCAGCGTCATGTTCCTGACGGCGAAGTCCGTGGACTGCGCGAACTGCGCATGCGGGCGATAGAACTTCTCTTTCACCATCGATCCGAGGCCGTTGTGCTGCAGATCGGCGACGACGCCGACGACGGTGATCCAGGGACGCTCGTCATTCGAGCCCATCCGGATCCTGCGACCGACCGGATTGCCGTCCTTCCAGTACAGGGACGCCATCTTCTGGTTGACGATCGCGACCTGGGCCGAATCGGCGCGATCGGCCGGCGTGAAAAGACGACCCGCGAGCAGCCGCTCACCAAGCGCTTCGAAGGCGCCGTCGGTGGCGACCTGCCAATCGCCTTTCGCGTTGTTGCCAGGAGTCTCGACGTAGCCTTCGACGTCGAGACCCCAATCGCCGATCGTGTTCGCCAGTGGCAGCGAGCGCACCGCGCCAGCGGTCTTCACACCGGGTACGCGCCGCACCCGTTCGAGCAGTTCGCGGTAGAAGGCCTCGACGCGCTCATTCGATTGGTAGCTCGCCTCCGGCAGGGCGAGCCGCATGGTGAGCACTCCGCGCGGATCGAAGCCGAGCGACACCTGCTGCAACGCCCACAGGCTGCGGAGCGCGAGACCCGCTGAAATGAGCAGCACCACCGCAAGAGCCATCTCGGAGATGACGAGCGCATTACGCAGGCGCTGGCGACCACTGCCGGCCGTTGCGCTCTGCGCGCCATCTTTGAGGGCGTCGGTCAGCGGCGCATCGGCGCTTCTGAGCCCGGGCGCAATCGCACAGACGAGACTGGTCGCGATGCTCAGGAGTCCGGCAAAGGCGAGCACCGACCCATCGAGCTGCACCTCGCCGGAACGGGGAATGCCGGCGAGATTCGACGCCGCCACCAGCCGCATGCCGGCCCACGCAAAGAACACCGCGACGACACCACCAGCCGCGCAAATCAGCAGCGTTTCGACGATGAGCTGGCGAAGCATCCGCCAGCGTCCCGCACCGAGCGCAGTGCGGAGGGCAAGCTCGCGGCGTCTCCGTTCAGCGCGGGCGAGCAGCAGGTTCGCGACGTTGGCGCACGCGATGAGCAGTAGAAATGTCGTCGCCGCAACGAGGAGGGCCAGGGCCGGCCGGACCGGGGCCACGACCTCGTCGAGAAACGACACCGCGAACGGCCTGAACTGCATCGCAGGCGAGTACAGCCCGGCGCGGGTCAGCGATTCACCGAGCGCGAAGAGCTCCGCCGATGCTTGCGCCGCCGTCGCGGCCGGTGCCAGCTGCGCCGCGGCATAGTAGCCATGATTGCCGCGCTCGTTCGGATCGACTTCGAGCACGAGCGGCCGCCAGAGCTCGGTGGGCTCGGCGAAATCCTCCCGGAAATCGGTCGGCAGCTTGAATCCCTTCGGCATGATTCCGACGATCTGATACCTCGCGCCGTCGATTTCCATCGAGCGGCCGACCACTGAGGGATCGCCGCCGAAGCGCCGCTGCCAGAGTCCGTGGCTCAGCACGACGACGCGTGCGCCCGTGCCCGTCGCATCTTCGCCATGCTGGAATCCGCGACCGTGCAGCGGCCGCGCGCCGAGCACGTCGAATGTGTTGGCGGTGACGCGGCCGGCGCCAACGCGTTCGGGCTGCGCGTCGCCGGTGAGATTGACCTGGCCGCTTTCCCATGCCGCCACGCCACGGAAGCTGCGGATACGCTGGCGGTAGTCCTGCACTTCGATTGGCGACACCCAGGTCTTGTCCCAGCCGGTCCAGCGGCTCCAGACCATGACGCGCGCGTCGGCGTTGCTGTAGGGAAGCGGCGCCAGCAGGACGCCACGCACGACGCCGAACATCGCGGTCGTCGCCCCCATGCCGAGTGCGAGCGTCAGGATCGAGATCACCGCGAACGCGGGTTCGCGCACCAGGCCGCGGAAGGCGTGACGGACGTCTTGAAGCACCAGGTCCATGCTCCCGATTGTGCTGAATTTTTAGCCGGCTGACCAGCCCGCGGGGTGATTTGATGGGACGACCTGCGTTCTCCGTGGCGAGGACTAGAATCACCAGCCGTGGCCTCGTCCGAGGGTCCGCTTCCGTATCGTGCGACACGCGGCGGTGCGGCCTACGATCCGATCGCGCAGCTGCCGGTGTCGGTGGTGCTCGTCAACGTGCGAAGCGCCTACAACGTCGGCGCATTCTTCCGGACCGCAGACGCCGTACGCTGCGAGCACCTGTATCTCGCCGGGATCTCGCCATTGCCGACGCATCCGGCCGTCGCGAAGACGGCGCTTGGAGCCGAGACGCGCGTGGCTTGGACTGCGACGGACGCTGTCTCGCTCGTCGATCGGCTGATCGAGGCAGGCGTCCGGGTGGCGGCGATTGAAACCTCCGTTGTGGCGGAAGACCTTTTCGATTGGTCGCCGTCATTCCCTGTGTCGATTCTCTTCGGTCATGAAGTCGATGGTCTGCCGCCCGAGATTCTCGAGCGCGCCACCGATCGGGTTCGTATTCCGATGCTCGGCTACAAACAGTCCTTGAACGTTGCAACCGCGGGAGGAGTCGTTCTCTACGAGCTCTTGCGAAAATACCGCGCAAGCCTCCATTTCCGTCGATAAATCGAGGCCCCGAGATGGGAAGCCTGAGGCATACCCTTTGCTGTTCATCCCTTCGGCACGTCAGTGATGGGAGGGACAGCTGAGATGAAGGCTCATCATCGGATTCTGGCCGTGAGTGCTCGTGTTCGGTGGCCTCACGTCGGCGGCATTCGCCGACCCGAAGCACGACAAGAAGACGCATGCGAAGCATGACAAGCACGCCGTCCAACATACTGTTCTCTTTCATGAAATGGATGACAACCACGACGGCGTCATCAGTCGCCACGAATGGCGTGGCAGTCGAGAGTCGTTCGGGCAGCACGACTGGAACCACAACGGCATCCTTTCCGGCGCGGAGCTCCGCCGCGGCAGCGCACCGGTGAGCCGTACTGCGGTTCGTGGCGAGACGGTACCGCGGACGACGCCGATTCGGACGGAGCGGGACGAGGTCCTGTTCGCTCGGCGCGACCTGAATCACGACGGCCGTATCACCCGCGACGAGTGGGGCGACACGGCATCGTTCAACCGTCTGGACAAGAATCACGACAACGTCGTCAGCGCATACGAATACGGCGTCGGGCGATAAGCACAACGAGCTCGGAGCAACGAGCGACGAACTGGAGTGCCGAGCTCGTCGTTCGGCGTTCAGAGCCCGTCGCTCGTTGTCCCGAGCTCGTTGTTGGCCACCTGCGGTACAGTCCCAGTGTGAAGATCGCGACGTGGAACGTGAACGGAATCCGCGCGCGCAGCGGTCAGGTGATCGACTGGATCGCGCGCGATTCGCCGGACATCGTGTGCCTGCAGGAGATCAAAGCGCGCCCCGACCAACTCGGCCCGCTGCTGTTCGAGCCCGAGGGCTACTGGTGCCGCTGGCACGGGCTCGGCGGCTATTCCGGCGTGGCGCTGTTCGTCAAGAAGACCGTCGCGCCTGAACTGCCGGCGTTCGAGCATCCCTCGTTCGATTTCGAAGCGCGTATCGTGACGACGCGTGTGGCGGGGCTGCTGGTCGCCTCCGTCTACGTGCCGAACGGCGGCAAGGACTTCCCGGCAAAGATGCAATTCCTCGACGCGCTCGCGGTCTGGGCCGGTGCGGTTCAGGCAACGGGCACGTCGCTCGTCATTTGCGGCGACCTCAACGTTGCCCATACGGATCGCGATCTCCATCCAAAGGAACGCAAGACCGGTGGGGTCGGACAGCGTCCCGAGGAGCGGGCGATGATCGATCGGCTGCTGGCGCAAGGCCTGGTCGACGTGGGGCGCACGCTCGACCCCGACAACGAGAACCTGTTCACGTGGTGGGCGCCATGGCGGAACATGCGCCAGCGCAACATCGGGTGGCGGATCGACTACGTCGTCGCGAATGCCTCCCTGGCGGCGACCGCGGCGTCGTGCCTGGTGGCGGCTGATGTCGGCACCAGCGATCACGCGCCGGTAGTCGCGACCTTTAGCGATCAGATAAGCTCTGGGGCGCAATGAAGAGCCTCGTCACCCGCAGGCATTTCCTGCAGCGCACCGCCGCATTCGCTGCCAGTAGCGCGCTGGTGCCGTCGGCGTTTGCGGCCCTGCGCGCGGCGCATCCCGGCCACCGTCTTGGTCCCGACAACTTCGCCGTCCGCGGCATGGGCTGGAAGGCGCCGCAGCTCGTGGACTACTCGGCGTCGCTGGGTTGCTCGTCGCTCTTCATCTCCGATCTCGATGCCTTCGACTCCCTCGAAGACGCTCCGCTCGGGAAAATCCGCGAGCAGGCGGCGGCGAAGGGACTGCAGATCCATCTGGGCACCTGGAGCGTCTGCCCGACGTCGAAGGCGTTCAAGCCGAATCGCGGCACGGCCGACGAGCACCTGGCGCTCGGCATTCGCGCCGCGAAAGCCATCGGCTCGCCGGTGATTCGCGTCGTCCTCGGCACCTGGGAGGATCGCCTCACCGATGGCGGCATCGATCGCCACATCGAGAGCCTGCTGGCGGTCTGCCGCCGGCAGCGATCGCGAGCGCTCGATGCCGGTATCAAGATCGCAATCGAGAATCATGCGGGCGACATGCACTCCACGGAGCTGGCACGCCTCGTCCAGACGGCCGGCACCGACTACGTCGGCGTGAACTTCGATTCAGGCAACGCGCTCTGGACGCTCGAGGATCCGATCGATGCGCTGGGAAATCTGGGCCGCTATACCCTGACCACGAGCCTGCGCGATTCAGCGGTGTGGGAGACCCCGAAGGGGGCGGCAGTGGCGTGGACGGCGATGGGCGAAGGGCAGATCGATCTCGACGCCTTCTTCGCGAGGTTCGATCAGCTGTGCCCGGGCGTGGCGGTGCACATCGAGACAATCTCGGGGTTCAATCGCGACATGGCGTACCTGACCGACGACTTCTGGCGCGCGTGGCCGTCGATGCCGGCGCCGGCCTTCGCGCGCTTCCTGGCGCTCGCCAAACAAGGCAAAGCGCGGCCCCCTTTCGAACCGCCGCCTGGCCAGGATCGTGCTGCCGCGGAACAGGCGTATCAGAAGGGCGAAATCGAGCGAAGCATCAAGTACTGCAAGGAAAAGCTGGGACTGGGCATGTAGGGCTGGGCATGTAGGGCGGACCTTCAGGTCCGCCTCCGCGCGGGCGGATATGCGGTTCCCTATTTGAACAGATCGTCGAACGCCTTCCGCGCGCTGGTTGGCGCCGGCGACCCCGTCTCACGTTCGACCCGGACCGTGGGGTGGTACCGCTCGCAGGTGTTGCGGACGTCCTTCGGTGTGATGCGCGCGGCAATCTGCTCGCGGCATTCGAACCGCGCACCAGGCTCGAACGACTGGCACTGCACGCACGACCGCAGATCGACACCGCAGCGGCTGCAGCGGCTGTCCATGCCGACCTCGCTCGAGACCGTGTTGCCACAGCGCGTGCACCGCACGACCTGCGTGAATCCCGGCATGTTGGGCGTCCGGAACTCACGCGGCGTCGGTTCGGGCTTCGGCTTCGGCTTGTTCTCGCGCGGCTCGTCCTGGTAGCCCCGCTGGCGGTACTTCCGGTCAGACATTTCTACTGCTGTCGATGGTCCAACGTCGTCACCATGATCCCACGGCCGCCCGCGGAGGCCCAGAGGATCTGTCGCCCATCCGGGCTGAAGGCAGTGCTGACGGCGCCGCCGTCCGGAGACGGAATCACCGCCTGCTGAGCGAACGTCGCTGCGTCGAGCACGCGGAGGTCGGCAGGCAGGCTGGTGCCTTCTGCGGAAAAAGTCCCGGCGAGGAGCCGTGCACCATCCGCGGAGATTGACAGCGTCCTGATCGGCTTGCCTAGCGACGACGATTCACGCACTCGGTCGCCGGTCGCCACGTTCCACGCGATCACCGTCCGTGAAGCGCCAGCCGTGTAGAGCGTCCTGCCGTCTGGCGCCCACGCGACGGCGAAGGTGGCGTGGCTCGGCAGCGTAAGCGTCCTCGCGCACGTCCCCACCGAAACATCCCAGAGACGCACGTCGTTGTCGAGGCCTCCCGATGCCAGCCATCGTCCGTCGGGCGAGAAGGCAACGGCGCCGACCGTCCCAAGGTGACCGCTCAGGGTATGTCGCGTCGCGCGCGTCGCGGCATCGAGAATCGTGATGGTGCCGTTCGCGCTCGTGCGCGCGTAAAGGCGGCCGTCCGGTGAAAAGCCGAGCCCTCCGGCAGCGCAGGGAGGGAGCTCCGACTCGGTCGTCGGAGGACGCGTTCGTCCTCCGGGCCAGTCGACGACCAGTACTTCTTTGTCGCCGCGGACCGCGACGCTTGCCCCATCGGGGCACATGGCAAAGCCTCGCACCTGCATGTCGGGACCAAACCGCGCCGGATCGGCAGGCGCGGCAGCGCGGGTCGCGACCGACGTCACGGCGAGAGCGACGACCAGAAGGGCGGCACGCATTTCAGAGCCGTTCCAGGCACAGCTCGAACGTGACGCGCGCCAATGGATCCCTGGGATCGCCGGTGAGCACGACCGGCCGGACCAGCTCGCGGCTTTGCACCAGCGGATCGTTGGAGAACTTGCGATCGGGGTCGCCCTCGAAGGCAGGGTCGGTGGCGAAATACAACTGCGTGACGAGCGGCTTGCACCCCGGTGCCTTCACCATGTAGTGCACGTGTTGCGCCACGCGATCTGGATAATGGCCTGGCATCACCGACGTGAACTCGTAGCCCCCCTTGCCGTCCGGCGCAAGGGTCGCGCGATAGCGATAGCCGTCGATGTCGTAATGACCGAAGTGATCCGCCTGCCAGACTTCGACCGTCGCGTCGGGACGCGCCTCTCCGCGGGTATCGATGACAGCGCCGGTGACGATCAGCGGCAGGCCGGGATCGGTGGCGCCTCGGAGATCGTGTCCGTCCGGCGCTCCACGGCGGTAGAACGGTCCCAGTGCGTTGGAGGGCGTCGGTTGCCGCCGCCCGTTCTCGGCGTCAGCGAACGCCTCCGCGATGGGGCCAGGGATCGTTGGCGCCGCGAGAAGCAGGCCGAGCGCCGCACAGCGATGAAGGACGTCGCGCCGCGACAATGGCTGAGGCATGCGGCAGACAATACGCTGTCCGCCGAGCTTCGGCAAGTGCGGTCAGTGATGCCCGAATGCCTTCTCGCCGGCTTCGATCTTCACTCTCAGCCAGTTCTGTTTGGGGGGAAGCGGACAGGTGGCGAACTCGGTGAAGGCGCAGGGCGGGTTGTACGCGCGATTGAAATCGATCTCGGTCTCGCCCTTCACGGGCAGAGGCACGTGCATGTAGCGGCCGGCAGGATAGGTGGATTCGCCGCTCGTGCGATCGCGCAGGATGATGAACAGGTCCTTCTGTTCCTCCGTCTCGTAGAGCGCGTCCAGCGAGTGCGTGACGCCGTCCAGCTCGAATACGAGACGGCCCGGGCTGATCATGTCGTTCTGGTCGCCGAGTACGTTGACGATTGGAACGCGCCGCGGCGGATCGAACGCTTCGTATCGCGCGCGCACGCGACGGCTCTCCTGAATCGGAAAGTACTCGAGTCCCTTGAAGGCACGACGCGGCGCGCTGTCTCGATCGCGCACGCGCAGGCCGACACGCTGGCCGCGGCGGATGACGACCATCTGCAACGACTCGTGCTCGAGGAGCGTCTTGTCGGTCTCGATCGCAATCGCACCGGTCACGGCCGAGCGCGCGGCTTCAGTCCCGCGCGTGCCCTGAATGGCCGTTCGCACTGTCACGCCCGCCGCAGGCACGAACGTCACGCGCTCGCCTTCCCAGGTGAACGTGCCGAGGTCCGCGGGCGCCGGGGGCGCCAGCGTCAGGTCCATGCCTTTGCCGCTTCCCGCATGGTTCTGTCCCTGGTGCATCCAGAACAGACCGACCACCGTGAGCCAACCGTCGTCCGCGGTGAGTTCGGCCAGACGATCGGCGCGCCATTTCAGAAGCTGTTGTCGGTACGAGGAGTCGGCTTGTCCGAGAGCGAGACTGAGCACCAGCGTGGCGGCGATGCGAATCATCACGGAAATTGTAGAGCGGATGCTGCCGATGGGGATGGCGGAGCTAAAGCTCCGCCCTACATGTGACTATGGCGGAGCTAAAGCTCCGCCCTACAGGTGATGGCTGTTACTCGTAGCGGAGTGCCTCGATTGGATTGACCCGCGTGGCGCGTAGCGCCGGGATCAGAATCGCCAGTCCCGCGACCAGGGCCAGGCCAAAGCCGACACCGGCAAAGGTCGCCGGATCGGTCCGGCCGATGCCGAACAACTGCGCCTGCAGCACCCGGGTCAGTCCCAGCGCGCAGACGAGGCCGATCGCGATCCCGGCGAGTGCGAGCACGAAGCCCTGGCGGAACACCAGCGACAGGACCGACCCGCGCGCCGCCCCAAGGGCCATCCGGACACCGATCTCCTGCGATCGTCGTGTGACGTCGAACGACATCACGCCATAGATGCCGATCGAGGCCAGCAGCATCGCGAGGCCGCCGAACGCGCCGAGCAGCAGCATCGACAGCCGCCGCTGCCCGACCGCCCTGTCCATCATCTCCTCCATCGTCTTGACATCGGCGATCGGCTGATCGCGGTCCACCGAGCGCACCGCGGCGCGCGCCGCGTTGGCGAACTCCGCGGGATTGCCGGCGGTGCGCAATGCCATCGACATGTTCGCCGTCGGGTTCTGCGCCAGCGGGTAGTACAGCTGCACGCGGTGCTCCGCATCCAGGCCTTCGTGGGCCATGTGCTCGACCACGCCGACGACGGCGATCCAATCTTCGGGCTTGGGATTGTCGCCGAACGCAATGCGCTTGCCGATCGGATCGCCGCTCGGCCAGAACCGCTTCACGCACTCTTCATCGACGACCACTACCTTCGCGCCGTCGGCGCGATCAGTGGCCGAGATGGTGCGGCCGCGCACCAGGCGCACCTTCATCGCTTCGAGATAACCCGGCGTGGCCAGGCGCTGATCGCCCCACGGGGCGGGCGTCCCTTTTGGCGGCTGATAGCTCTCGACGGTGAAGCTGCCCGTCGACCAGTCACCGCTGAACGGCATCGTCGACGTGGCACCAACCGACACGACGCCAGGCAGCGACGCGAGCCGCGGCTGGACAGCGTCGAAGAACACCGCGCGCTCGGCGTCGTTCTTGTACTTCGACTCTGGCAGCGAGATGTTGAACGTCAGCAGGTGCGTGGGATCGAACCCCGGATCGACGCGCTGCAGTCGCGCAAAGCTGCGGATCAGCAGACCAGCACCCACGAGCAGCGTGAGCGCCAGCGCGATCTCTGCGACGACGAGTCCCTTGCGCACCCACTGGCCGCGACGATCGCTGACCGTGCGCGTGCCGTCTTTCAGTGAGTGCTGCAAGTCGGCACGCGACCCCTGGAGGGCCGGCGCGAAACCAAAGATGAGACCGGTCGCCACCGCGATGGCAAAGGTGTACAGCAGGACCGTGCCGTCGATGCCAATCGATTCAACCCGAACCTGATCGATCGGGCCCAGCGCTTCCAGCCCGCGAATCGCCGCGACGGCGATACCCAGCCCTGCGACGGCGCCGATCAGAGACAGGAGCACGCTTTCGGTGAGCAGCTGACGAATCAGGTCGCCGCGGGTCGCACCGATCGCCGCGCGGACCGCCATCTCGCGAGTGCGGGCGATCGAGCGCGCGAGCATCAGATTCGCGATGTTGGCGCAGGCAATCAGCAGTACCAGGCCTACCGCGCCGAGCAGTACAAGCAGGGCCGGTCGCACGCGAGCCGTTGCGAACCGATCGAAAGTTCGTGTCTCGATCGTCCAGTTCGGCGGATACGAGTCCTTGAAGTCGCGCTTCAGGCCTTCGGCGAACGCCGTCACGTCCCGCGTCGCCTGTTCGACTCCGATTCCCGGCCTCAACCGGCCGACCGCTCTGAGAAATTCGTTCGTGCGCCGATTGTCTGCAAACTGCTCCGGCTTGAAGACGAGCGGCGCCCAGACTTCGGTCTGCTCGTTGAAGACACCGCGAAAGGTCGAAGGCATGACGCCAATCACATCGTACGGCTCACCGCCGAGGATGATCTTCTTCCCCACGATCGCCCGATCGCCGCCGAAGCGCCGCGTCCAAAGGCCGTGACTCAACACGACCACGTGCTCGCGGCCGGCCTGGTCCTCGTTCGGCGCGAAGGTGCGGCCGATCAGGGGCGCCACCCCGAAGACGCGGAAGAACTCGGCGGTCGCCGCCGCGCCGTTCAACTTTTCGGGCTCGCCGCTGCCGGTCAGGTTCGCGTTCCACCCGGACATCACTGCGAACGTCTCGAAAATCTTCGTGCGCTCGCGAATGTCGCGGTAGGACGGTACGGCGAACCCCGCCTCGAGATTGTTGAGCGACGGGTAGAAGTGGTCGAGCGTTACCAGGCGTTCGGGCTGGTCGTAGGGCAGCGGCCGGAGCAGCACGGCGTTGACCAGCGAGAAGATCGCCGTGTTGGCGCCGATCCCCAGCGCCAGTGTCAACACGACGATGATCGTGAAACCCGGCTGGTGAATCAGGCGGCGGATGGCGTAACGCATGGTGTGAGCTCCAATTACTCGGCGCGCAGCGCGTCCATCGGATCGACCCGCGACGCGGTCCGGCCGGGCGCCCAGCTTGCCACGATTCCGACGATCAGGAGAAGCACGACCGGCGTCACCAGGGCAATGGGGTCGGTCGGGGCGGTCTCGAAGAGGAGACTGCGCACCAGGCCTCCCAACGCCAGCGCGGCGGCAAGTCCGCACGCGACTCCCGCTGTGGTCGTGACCAGCGCCTCTGCCACGACGAGCCAGACGACGCGCCGTGGCTGCGCGCCCAGGGCCAGGCGAATCGCCAACTCGCCGCGCCGTTCGGTGACGACGCACGTCATCACCGAGTAGATGCCCAGCGTCGCCAGGACGAACGCCAGGGCCGCGAAAACGGCGATCAGCGACATGACGAGCCGACGCGTCGCCACCGTTGCCGACAGCAGGTCGCTCATGGGTTCCACGGGCGTGACCGGCACCTCGGGATCGAGCCGGCGGAGCAGCCGTCCAAGCGACGGCGCAATCGATCCGGCGCTTTCCCGTGTTTTGACGGTCAGCGTCATGTAACTGTTCGAAAAACGCTCGTGCGGCCAGTAGGTCATCGGGCGCACGCGCGCGTCCAGGCCGTTGTGCAGCACGTTGCCGACCACGCCGACGATACGGTCGGGGATGGTGTCGGTCCATTGGAGAACCAGCTCGTGACCCAGCGGGTCCTCCCCCGGGAAGAGCGTGTCGGCGAGCGCCTTGTTGATCACGATGACGTGCACGCGGTCGCCGGTGTCCGTCGGTTCGAACAGGCGGCCTTTGAGCAGTGGGATCCCCATCGCTCCGAAGTAATCGCCGGCAACGATCCGGACGTCTGCCACCGGTTCCTGCCCAGGACCCGGCGTCGGCCGCCCGATGACCCTGAATCCCGTCGCCGATCCCATGCCTGCCATCGGCAGGTTGTTGATGGCGCCCGCCGCTTCGACGCCAGGAAGCGCCGCGACCTCGGTCGTCAACCGTTCGAAGAACGAGATCCGCGGCTGGGGCTCTTCGTAGCGCGTGCCCGAGAGCACGATCGGCATCGTGACCACGCCTTCCGCCTTGAAGCCGGGGTCCACGTCGATCAGACGCGTCAGGCTGCGCGTCAACAGACCCGCGCCGCTGAGCAGCACCACCGCCAACGCCACTTCCGCCGCCACGAGCAGCGGACGCATGCGAGCGCCTGATCCGGACGTGTGGCCGCGACCGCCATCCTTCAACGCCTCGACGAGGGCGAGACGCGACGCAGAGATGGCGGGCAACAGCCCCGCGAGGAGCGTTGCGGCGACGCACGCCACGACCGCGAACGCAACGACGCGCGCGTCGAGCACGACCTCGTCGAGGCGAGGAACGGTGCCGCTATCCGTCACCGTGGCACGGATGATCCGGAGCCCGACGATTGCAATACCCCATCCTGCGAGCCCACCCGTGGCGGAGAGGGCCAGGCTCTCGCCGAGCAGTTGCCGCACCAGACGTCCGCGGCTGGCTCCGAGTGCCGCCCGCATGGCGAGCTCGCGCCGACGGGCGCTGCCACGCGCGAGCAGTAAGTTGGCGACGTTTGCGCAGCCGATCAGGAGCACGCATGAGACAGCGCCACCGAGCAGCGTCAGCGCCGGGGCAATGCGCCCGGTGACCTGCGCGTGCAGCGGCACCACGCGCGCCGTCCAGCCCGTGTTGAAGTCTGGGAATCGCCGGGTCTGCGCGGCTGCCACGCGCGTCATGTCCGCCTGTGCCGAGGTCAGCGAGGCCCGATCGCGGAGACGGGCCACCACCGTCAGCCATCGGCCCTCGGGCTTGCGCGACTCTTCGCTGAAGCCCACGGGCATCCATAGATCGACGTCGGCGTCGAGAATCGAAAATCCGGGCGGCATGACACCGATGACCGGATGCGGCTCGCCATTGATGCGAATCGTCTGCCCGATCGCCGACGTCGTCCCACCCAGCCGCGTGCGCCAGTAACGGTCGCTGACCACCACCAGGTGGCTCTTCGGTTTTTCTTCGGCCTGGGTGAAAACGCGTCCGTACCGGGCCTGGACGCCGAGCATCGGGAACAACCCGGCGGACACGACCTGAAGCGGCACCATCTCCGGGGCGGCGCGGCCGGTGATGACCGCCCCCGTGAAGCGCGGGCTGACCGCCGCCATCTCCGAGAACGACTGATTCAGATCGCGCCAGAAGAGGAAGTTCGCGGGTGAGACGACGTTCTCCATCGCCCCCAGCCTGACGTTGGATTCCCAGACGGCGACGAGGCGTTCGGGTTGGCGATAGGGGAGTTCCCGGAAGAGGACGGCGTCGAGCACCGAGAACACCAGCGTCGAGGCACCGATCGCGAGCGCCAGCGTGGCGATCGCCGCAAACGTGGACAACGGGGTGCGCGCGAACAGTCGAATCGTGTGCCGCATACCGGACTCCTGCGTGCTGGGAGGAAAGTCTTCGCTCGGGACCGCCGAGGCTAAGAAACTAGCACGGAACGTGCTAAAAAGTCAGCATGACCTCGGGGACGCATCCGGCGTCGCGGATCGGCACTGTGCGCACGAGCCGGATCGACGACGGCCCCCGGCCTGCTTGAACCGGGCTGGCCGGCGCGATTAGAGTCGAACGATGTGCATGCGTGCTTTGTGGCCCTGCGTCATCGCGCTGGTTCTGGCGATTGACGCGTCCGCGCAGACGCCGGCGCCTCCGGCACAACCACCGGCCCAGACGCCGGCGCAGCCTCCCGCAACCACTCCGGCGCCCCCGAAAAAGCCGGCTCAACGCCGGCAGCCGCCTGCGCAGAACATGACGCCGACCAGCGTGACGGTCACGATCACGGACGCGTCGGGCGCGCCGCTCGACAACGTGCACGTCACCGCGACCGGGCCCGTTACCCGACAGACGCTGAGCATCGACACGGGTATCGCCCGCCTCAACAGCGTGAAGCCCGGAGACTATCGGCTCCGCTTCGAGCGCGAAGGCTTCAACACGCTCGAGCGCGATCTGACAGTGAAAGGCGGCAGCCCCTCGACGATCGATGTGTCGTTGTCGCCCGCGCCTCCGCCCCCGCCGCCGCCGGCGCCGCCGCCGTCAGCAGCATCCACAGCCCCTCCCGGGAAGGCCCAGTGGGTGCATCTCGCGGACTTCATCGAGAGGAACTTCATTTCGGGCGGCGATCCGATGAAGGAGGACGAGGTCGGGTGCACGGCGAGCGCGCGCTCGACGCTGCTGCAAGTGCGCGACACGATCCCCGAAAAGGCACGGCCCGACGCCGACGAGACCATCTTCGTGATCGCCGGCGAAGGGACGCTGCGGCTTGGGAATCAGGACATCCAGCTGACGTCGAAGGACGGGACGTTCGCGGTCGTTCCGCGCGGCACTGTACGCGGCCTCACGCGAACCGGCAAAGGCAAGAACCCGCTGATCGTCCTCTCGATCGTCTCGGGACCGCCCTGCACCAAATAAGGACCTGAAGTTAGTCGGGTTACCCGGGTTGCCCGGGTTCCCCCGGTTGGTGACGTTGGTCGGGTTACTGCAGGCATCAACCAGGGCAACCCGGGTAACTTGGGTAACCCGGGCAACGACTGGCACGCCGCTTAGCCGCGTGCCTCGATTTTCGCCCAGGTGTCCTTGAGCGTGACGGTGCGGTTGAAGACCGGCGCGCCAGGCTTCGAGTCGGGATCGACGGCGAAGTAGCCGAGACGTTCGAACTGATAGCGGCCGGCGGCGGGGGCCGCCAGCGACGGTTCGAGCTTGCACGCGGTCAGGACCTGCAGCGAGTCGGGATTCAGGAATCTCTTCCAATCTCCCTCTTCGTCATCAGAAGGATCGGCGACCGAAAACAGCCGGTCGTAGAGGCGAACTTCGCCGTCCACCGCATGCGCCGCTGAGACCCAATGCAGCGTCGCCTTCACCTTGCGTCCGTCGGGCGCGTCACCGCCGCGCGTCGCAGGATCGTACGTGCATCGCAGCTCCACGATCTCACCGGTCGAGGGATTCTTCACGACGTCCTGACACGTAATCAGATAGGCGTTTCTGAGACGGACCTCGCGTCCCGGTGCGAGACGGAAGAATTTCTTCGGGGGATCTTCGCGAAAATCGTCGTGCTCGATGTACAGCACGCGCGAGAACGGCACCTTCCTGGTGCCGGCCGACCCGTCCTCCGGGTTATTGACGACGTCCATGTCTTCGACGAGATCGGCCGGATAGTTCTCGATCACGACTTTGAGCGGCTTGAGTACTGCCATGGCGCGCGGCGCCCGCCGGTTGAGGTCTTCGCGCACGCAATGCTCCAGCAGCGCGACGTCGATCACGTTCTCCTTCTTGGCGACGCCGATGCGCTCGCAGAAATCGCGGATGGCTTCCGGCGTGTAGCCGCGACGTCGCAGTCCGCTGATTGTCGGCATGCGCGGATCGTCCCAGCCGCTGACGTGCTTCTCCTGAACCAGCTGCAGCAGCTTGCGCTTGCTCATCACCGTGTAGGTGAGATTCAAGCGCGCAAATTCGATTTGCTGCGGACGAGACGGCGTCTGCAACGACTCGATCACCCAGTCGTAGAACGGGCGATGATCCTCGAACTCGAGCGTGCACAGCGAGTGCGTGATGCCCTCGATCGCGTCTTCGATCGGGTGCGCGTAGTCGTACATCGGATAGATACGCCAGGCGTCGCCGGTCCGGTGGTGCGACGCGTGCCGGATCCGGTAAAGCGTCGGGTCGCGCATGTTGATGTTCGGCGACGCCATGTCGATTCTGGCGCGCAGCACGCGGGAACCGTCGGCGAACTCACCCGCCCGCATGCGGCGGAACAGATCGAGATTCTCGGCGGCGCTGCGATTCCGGTACGGACTCTGGATCCCCGGCTCGGTCAGCGTGCCGCGGTTGGCGCGGATCTCGTCGGCCGTCTGATCGTCGACATACGCCTTGCCCATCTGAATGAGCTGCTCGGCATAGGCGTACATCTGCTCGAAGTAATCCGCGGCAAAAAGCACGCCGTCGTGCCAGTGAAATCCGAGCCAGCGGACATCGTTCTCGATCGACTCGACGTACTCGATATCCTCCTTCGTCGGATTGGTGTCGTCCATCCGCAGGTTGCACCAGCCGGCGAACTCCTCGGCGACGCCGAAGTTCAGACAGATGGCCTTGGCGTGGCCGATGTGCAGGTATCCGTTCGGTTCCGGGGGGAAGCGCGTGTGGACGCGGCCGCCATGCTTCCCGGCCGCGCGATCGGCGACGATGATCTCGCGGATGAAGTCCCTGGCCAGTGTTTCGGTCGATTGACTGCTCATGTCGTGGCACGGGCGGCCTCTCGATCCGCCCACGATCAAATTGTACCTCGTGCTGGCTTCGTATAATTCCCGACGATGAATTCGGCAGAACCTACGATCGCCTCGAAGCGCATAGAATTGCGTCCGACGAATTCGTCAACCTGATTAACCCGATCAACCTGACGAACCCGATCAACCTGATTAACCTGACCAACCCGACCAACCCGACCAACCTCAATGTCCATCTTCAACCCGCTCACTCGACGCCGCCTGTTCACATCGATTGCCGGAGGACTGGCCGGCGCCTCGCTCGGATCGCGACGGGCTACTGCCGCCCCTCGCCAGGAGGCGCCGCCTGCCGCCAAAGGCTCGCTCCAGTTGAGCGAATTCGAACCCAAGAGCATGCTGCACGTGCAGGAAACGCCGATCGAGCGGGCCAGGTTCCCGGTCATCGACGTGCACACCCACGTGACCTTCCGCGCCAGGCAAACCGGAGGCGTCTCCCAGGGCGAGGCCATCAACATTCCGGCGCCGCCCGGGGAGATCCTCCCGGCGATGGATCGCCGCAACATCCGGATCATGGTCAACCTGACCGGCAGCTCGGGCGACGGATTGAAGCAGGCGATCCAGACATTTCACACGCCGCATCCGGATCGATTCCTCATCTTCACCGAGCCGTCATGGGATCGCGTCGCTGAACCCGGCTACCCGCAGTGGCAAGCCGACGAACTGGGCCGAGCCAAGGCCGCCGGAGCGCGCGGCATCAAGATCCTGAAGACGCTGGGTCTGTACGTGCGCGAGCAGGTGACGTCGGGACCGCTGCTGGCGATCGACGACAAGCGGTTCGATCCGATGTGGGAAGCATGTGGTGCGCTCGGCTTTCCGGTCGCGATGCACATCGCCGACCCGGAGGCGTTCTTCCTGCCGATCGATCGGTTCAACGAGCGCTACGAGGAGCTCCACGAACACCCGGACTGGTCCTTCTACGGCAAGGACTATCCCCCGTTCGACAGCCTGATCGAAGCGCGCGATCGTGTGCTCGCACGACATCCGAAAACGACCTTCATCGGCCTGCACGTCGGCCACGATTCCGAGAACCTGGCGCGCGTGGGCGCGGCGCTCGACAAGTATCCGAACTTCGACGTGGAGATTGGTGCGCGTATCGGCGAGCTCGGCCGCCAGCCGCGGACGTCGCGAAAGTTCTTCGATCGCTATCAGGACCGCATCCTGTTCGGCACCGACGCGGTGCCGGGCGGCACCGACACGCCGCAACAGATCTTCGGCGACAGCATGTACTCGATCTACTTCAGATTCCTGGAGACAGAGGACGAGTATTTCGACTACGCGCCGTCGAAGATTCCCCCGCAGGGACGCTGGCGAATTTACGGCCTCGGCCTTCCGGAGGACATCCTGCGGAAGGTGTACTACGCCAACGCGGAGCGACTGATTGGCATTCCGCCACTGAAGCAGGCGGATTGACGGGCGGGCGGGGCTGGAGCCCCGCCTCCACCGAGCGCCCGTCGTTTACACCGGATTCCGTCCCTGGATCACGCGAATCAGCACGACGGCGATCGCGAGGATCAACAGGATGTGAATGAACCCGCCGAGCGTGTACGAGCTCACCACTCCAAGCAGCCAGAGCACGAGCAGGAGCACGAAGATGGTCCAGAGCATTCAGGTTCTCCTCCGGGCCCGTGGTTGAGCGAACCTGATGCCAGCCCGGCCCAGCAGCGACTTATCGCGACTAAACGCAATAAAATCAATTAATTAACCGGTCTTGTTACGCACGAATGGCAGTGTTGGTGAAGCTATTCTGTCGCGTAAGACTTACTCGCAACCAACTGTGGAGGTAACGACTTGATGCGCGCGTTCATCCTGAGCCTGCTTCTCGCCTGGCCGGCGGCGCATGCCGTCGCGCAGGGACTTCCGACGGCACCGCCGGAGGCGGTGGGCCTCTCCACGCCGCGTCTGGAGCGGCTGCACACCGTGATGCAGCAGTACGTCGACAGGCAGCGCGTTTCCGGCCTCGTCACCATCATCGTCCGCAACGGCAAGGTCGCCGAACTGGCCGCTTATGGCAAGCGCGACATTGAAGCCAACGCCGCGATGCAGAAGGACACTATCTTCCGGATTGCGTCGATGTCGAAGGCCGTCACCAGCATTGCCGCCATGATGCTGGTCGAAGAAGGCAAGATCGGCCTGAGCGATGCCGTGTCGAAGTTCATCCCGAGCTTCAAGAAGACGACCGTCATCGTTCCACCGCCACCGGGCGCTATCCCTGGATCGCCGGCGTCGATCGTGCCTGCAAAGCGCGAAATCACCATTCGCGACCTGCTGACGCACACCGCCGGGATCGGCTACGGTAGCGGACCGGCTGAGGAGCTGTACAAGGCGGCGAAGGTCCATGGCTGGTATTTCGCGGATAAGGCGGAGCCCGTCGCGACGGCGATCGATCGGCTGACCACGCTGCCATTCGACGCGCAGCCCGGCGAACGGTTCGTTTATGGCTTCAACACCGACATCCTCGGCGTCGTCGTCGAAAAAGCGTCGGGCCAGAGCCTCGATGCGTTTTTTCGCGCGCGCATCTTCGAGCCGTTGAAGATGGTGGACACGCATTTCTTCCTGGCGCCCGCCCAACGCGATCGGCTGGCGGCGGTCTACTCGCTGGCGGAGGATGGCACGCTCGCGCGCGCTCCGGATCCGGGCACCGGCCAGGGGGCCTACGTCGACGGGCCGCGGATGTGCTTCTCCGGCGGCGCGGGGTTGCTGTCGACGGCGTCGGATTACGCTCGCCTCCTGCAGATGATGCTGAACGGCGGCGAGCTCGACGGCGTACGACTGCTCGGGCCCAAGACCGTGGAGCTGATGACGTCGAATCACGCCGGAACGCTGTTCAACGAAGGCAAGACCGGATTCGGCCTCGGCTTCGAGATCGTCGACGACGTCGGCAAGGCGGGAAACTACGGATCGCCGGGTGAGTTTTCATGGGGCGGCGCTTATCACACGACGTATTGGGTCGATCCGCAGGAGAAGATCGTCGCGGTTCTGATGACGCAGCTCCTGCCGGCCGCCGGGAGTGATTTGCACGAAAGGTTCCGCAATCTCGTGTATCAGGCGGTGATTGCGTCTCCGGGCGCGGCGGCGGCTGTCACGCCGGCAAAGCCTCGACGTGCTGCGGGAGGATCGCAATGACGAAAGGACGGCTCGAGGCCTTCAGCGACGGCGTGATCGCGATCCTGATCACGATCATGGTATTGGAGCTGAAGGTGCCGGAAGAGGACGGCGCCGAGCTGCATGCCCTCGCACCGCTGGCGCCGGTCTTCCTGGCGTATGTCCTGAGCTTCGTTTATGTCGGGATTTATTGGAACAACCACCATCACATGTTCCACGCCTGCACGAAGGTGAACGGGCGAGTGATGTGGGCCAATCTGCATCTGTTGTTCTGGCTGTCGCTGGTGCCATTCGCAACGCATTGGATGGGGAGAAACCACAACGCGCCGGTACCGACGGCGACCTACGGCGCCATCATGCTGATGTGCGGCGTCGCGTTCCTGATCGAGGCAAAGGCACTGATCGCCCTTCACGGACCGGCATCGCCGCTCGCGATCGCGTTCGGCAAAGACTGGAAAGGCAAGATCTCGGTGCTGCTCTACAGCATTGCGATCCCGGCGGCCTTCGTGCACCAAGTGATCTCGGACGCGATCTATGTCGCCGTTGCGGTGCTCTGGTTCGTCCCGGATCCCCGCATCGAGGGCGGGCACCTTTGATTCGCCACGGCGGCGATTCGCCACGAGGCCATGGAGAAAAGCTGCCACTGTGGCGGCGGCGTCCCTGTGGCGGTGATTCTCGGCGCGTTCAGTGGCAAAGAGATCAGCGCAGCGAGCGGCCAATCTCCAGCACGGCATCCAGGAGCAGCTGCAAATCCTCCGAGGCCGTACGGAAGTTGACGATGCAGGCGCGCAGAACGTAGCGGCCATCTACCACCGCATTGGAGACGTAGGCGCGGCCGCTGCGCTGGAGCGCCGTGAGAATCCGTTCGTTCAAGTCGTTGAGCGCGTGTTGATCGGAGGCGCGACGATCGATTGCCGGCGGCACGTATCGGAACGTCGTGATGCTGAGATTGTGCGTCACCGCCTCCAGCTCGGGATGCTCGGCGGCGCGATCGAAGAGCTCGCGCGCGAGGCGGATGTCTTCACCGATCGACTCGGCGTAGCCCTTTCGTCCGGCCTGCCGGATGCCCAGCCACACCTTCAGTGCTCGGAAGCCGCGTGAATTCTGTGGCCCCAGCTCGTAGAAGTTGGGCGGCGGATTCCGTTCCCCGGTGTCGAAGTGGTAATAGGTCGGGTGATAACTGAACGCGGCTTTCAGCGCGTCGGGATTGCGCACGAAAACGCATCCCGCCTCGAGCGGCGCATAGAGCCACTTGTGCGGATCGAAGGCAAGAGAGTCGGCGTCGGCCATCGCCGCGAGTTCGGGCGGTGCGCCGGCGGCAAGGACCGCCGGCGCCCCGTACGCACCATCGACGTGGAACCACAGGCCGTGCTCGCGGCAGACGCGGGCGATCTCCGGCAACGGATCGACGGCGCCGGTACCGACCGTGCCGGCAGTGCCGACGACGAGGAACGGCTGTAGCCCGGCGGCCCGGTCTTGTGCCAACTGCGACTCGAGGGCAGCGACTTGCAATCGCTGATTGCCGTCCGCCGGGATCCACCGAATCGCGCGCGTGCCGATACCAGAAAGATCCGCGGCCTTCTGGATCCAGGTGTGCGTCTCGGCGGAGCAATAGGCGACCAGTTGTGCCGCCTCGGCGCGCAAACCGTCGTGACGGACCTGCGCACTGGCTTTCGCGGTCCGCGCCGCCCAGAAGCCAACCATGTTGGCCATGTTGCCGCCGCTCACGAGCAGCCCCGCGCTCGACGCAGGCAATCCGAGCAGCTCGGCCATCCACGCCACCGCCTGCTCCTCGATCAGCGGTGGCCACTGGCGACAGGCTGAACGATCCGCAGTTGGGGTTCACCGTCGCCGCCACCAGGTCCGCCAACGACCCCAGTGGCGCCGGCGACGACGTGATGTAGCCCATGAAGCGGGGATGGCCGTTGTAGAGCGAGTGGTCGATCAGGAACGCCGTAATCTCGTCGAGAAGCTCTTCGGGATCGGCGCCGTCGTCGGGCGCCGGCCGCTGACCGAGCGCGTCGCGAAGGTACGCCGCGTCATGGCCGGAAGTGACCGGTCGCGATGGTAGCGAGGCAAGGAGATCGGCGAGCCGATCGACCGCTCGATGGCCGAGACGGCGGAAGGTCTCGGCATCGAGCTCGACGGACGATCGGCGCGGCATCCGGATCCGGCCGTTACTGCTTGGTACCCGTCGCCGCAGTCGCGGAAGGCGCCGCGCCGCCCTTCAGGTACTTGTCGAACCAGGCGAGCCGCCGCTCGAACCGGTCACGGACGTAACTCGGGACTCGAACTCCGTGATGCTGGTCGGGGTAGATCACCAGCTGCGTGTCCACGCCGTTGCTGCGCAGCGCCTGATACATCTGCTCGGCGCCGACCACCGGCACGTTGAAGTCCTTCTCGCTGGCCATGAACAGTGTCGGCGTCTTGATGCGATCGGCGTGGAAGAACGGGTAGCTCACCTTGATCCAGAGGTCCTGTGATTTCCAGGGCGGCCCCAGCTCGGTCTCGTATTGCATGATGTACTGGTCCGACCCGTACATCGACAGCTGCAGGGCGCTGCCGGCGCCGGAATTCGCCGCCTTGAACCGCGGATCGGTGGCGATGGTGTAATCGGTGAGGATCCCGCCATAGCTCCAGCCGCCGATGCCGAGGCGCTCCGGATCGGCGGCGCCGCTCTTGATCGCCCAGTCGACGCCAGCCAGCAGATCGACCACTTCGAGATTGCCCCAGTCGGCATAGATTGCCTTCTGATGCTTGGAGCCGCGGCCCGAACTGCCGCGGTAGTTCACCTGCAGCACGGCGTAGCCTTTGGCCGCGAAATACTCCCGCTCGTCGTCGAACGAGTGGTCGTCCTGTCCGTTCGGTCCGCCGTGGATCCAGAGGATCAGCGGGAGTTTCTGTCCCGCCGGCGCGCTGGCCGGTCGCGACAGCAGGCCGTTGACCGTCGCGCCGTCGCGCGCGGTGAACGTCACGTCTTCCACCTTCGCGAACGCGACGCCGGCACTCCACGCGTTCTGCGATGTGAGCTTGCGCAACTTTCCGTCCTCGACCGCAAACACTTCATAGGGTTCGCTGCTCGTGGACGCGACGATCGCAGTGCCGCCATCCGGTCCGAGCGACGGTGAATTGACGACGCGGCGGCCCGTAGTGAGCGGCTCGACGGCTCCGCCCGAGGAGGGCACACGCGCCAGATACTGCGCGCGATCGTCTTCGACGATCACGAGGATCGACTTGCCATCCCTGGTCCACAGCGGGGAGCTGACCGCGCGATCGAGCGATTCGGTGAGAACGCGCGGCGTACCGCCGGCCGCGGGGATGACCGCGAGCTTGGAGAGGTTGTAGGCGTAATACCGCGGTTCGTCGCCCTGAACGTACGCGATCGTCTTGCCGTCGGGGCTCCACGCCGGCTTGCCCTCGTCCGGCCCGGCGAAGGTGGTGAGCCGCACCGCCGTGGCGCCCGCCCTGGCGTCGATCACGAAGATGTCGGGATTGTTCGTACGATCGGGATCCTTGTCGCGCTCGCTGACGAAGGCGATGCGGGTACCGTCCGGCGACCACGCCGCATTCCGATCGTCGAAGTCACCGCTCGTGATCTGCTCGGCTTTCTTCGCGGCGATGTCGAACAGGTGGAGGTGGGTGCGCAGCTTGCCAAGGTATCCCGACTGATCGTTCTTGAACGCATAGCGGTCGACGACGATCGGCGGCTTCGTCTTGCGCTTCCACCCTTCCATCTTCTCGGGATCGTCGGACGGATCCGCGTCGCTGACGACCAGGACCATCCGCTTGCTGTCGGGCGACCAGGCGTAGTCCTCGATGTCGCCCTCGATGTCGGTCAGCTTCTCCGCCTCGCCGCCGGCACGATTCAGCAGCCAGACCTGCGCCCCCTTTTTCTTGTTCTTCTTTGCGTCGTCTTCGTCGTCGTTGCCGCGCGAGGTCAGGAAGGCCAGGTACTTTCCGTCGGGACTCCATTGCGGGTTCGACTCGCTGTCTTTGCTCGACGTCAGGCGGATCTGCTCGCTGCCGTCCCAGCTGACCATCCACACGTCGCTGTCACGCTTGTCTTTTTCGGTGTCGATGCCGGACACGGTGTAAGCGACCCATTTCCCGTCGGGTGACCGCTCGGGGTCTGACACGGATTTCAGCTTTGCGAGATCGTCGAGCGTGAACGCCCGGGTGGGGGTCTGCGCGTGCAGCGTGGAGGTGACGGCCAGTCCGGCCGCCGCAGCCAGGAGAGCGGTCTTCAGCATGGGGGAATTATAGGCATATGGGCGCAGACGCGCATGCGCTCATGGGGCAAGAGGGGCAGGCGCCTAAAGAAACAACACGCACACGGGCGTGCCGACTTGCGCGAGGGCTCCGACGGGTGAGAGGGCGCCGGTATTCTGGTCGATGCTGAATACCGCCAGGCTGTTCGACTTCTGATTCGCAGCGATCAGCCATTTCCCCGACGGGTCGATGGCGAAATTGCGCGGTTCCTTTCCGCGGGTCGACTCGTGCTCGACGAGCGTCAGCGTCCCGGTGGGAGCGATCGCGAAGACGGCGATGCTGTCGTTGCCGCGGTTCGAGCCGTACAGGAATCGGCCGTTGGGGTGGACGGCGATCTCGGCCGTCGTATTCTCGCCGGCGAAGCCGGCCGGCAGGGACGAGACACTGCCCGCGGCCGCAAGCCTGCCTTTGGCGGGATCCCACGACAGACTCGTGATTGTCGAGGTCAGCTCATTGATCGAAAAGGCCAGCGGCAGCGTCGGATGGAACGCGACGTGGCGCGGGCCCGCACCAGGCGCGAGCTGCACCGACGAGGGATCGTTGGCACCGAGGGAACCGGTCGACGGATCGAACTTGTAAACGAACACACGATCGAGTCCGAGGTCGGCGCCGAGGAGGTAGCGGTTGCGGCCATCGAACACGACGGCGTGTGCGTGTGGCCCCTCCTGGTGTTCCTTGTCGGGTCCGCTGCCGCCGTTGGCGAGTATCGCCACGGCATCGCCGAGGCGGCCGTCGGCGCCGATCGGCAGCAGCGAGAAGTTCCCGCCGCCGTAGTTGGCCACGGCGACGAACCGGCCGGTCGCATCGACCGCGAGGTGGCACGGCCCATCACCCTTGGACGACTTCGCATTCAACGCCGTCAGCCTGCCGCTCTGGATGTCGATGCTGAATGCACTGACGCTGCCGGCCCGTTCGCCTTCGAACGAGGAGATCTCGTTGACCGCGTAGAGAAACTTGCGGTTCGGGCCGACGGCGAGAAAGCTCGGGCTCTTCGTCTCGGCGACGAGCCCGACTGGCGACAGCGCGCCGGACCCTTCGTCGAAGCGAAAGGCGTAGATCCCCTTGCTGCTGTCACCGGTATAAGTGCCGATGTAGACCAGCCGGCCCGGTGCGGCGGAATGGACCATCACCATCGCTCCGACGGTCAGGCACGCCGCCGCGGCGAACCGAAGCAGTGCGCGCCTGGTCATCGCTTCGTCAAATCCCGGACGTAGATGTCCTTGAATTTCATGTTGCCGCGGCCGCCCGAGTGCAGCTGAAGGGCAATGGCGCCGTCTTTCGAGACCGGCTTCGGATCCGAGAAGTCCACCATCAGCACGCCGTTCAGCCTCGAGATGTAACGGTTGCCGACGACCTTCATCACGTACTCGTTCCACTCGCCCTGCCGGACGACCGGCTCGTTCTCGGGTGCTGGCCAGACGATCCACTCGCGCCCGTCACCGTAAATGCCGCCGGTGTGCTTGTTGATCGTGCAGTCCACCTCGAACTGCAGACCCTGCGAGACATCGGCCGTTCCGGGCTTGAAGTCGGTATGGAAGAACACCCCGCTGTTGCCATCGCCCTCGCACAGGAACTTCACGGCGAGCTCGAAGTCGACGTAGTTCTTCGCCGTCTTGAGATAACCGTACTCCTGCGTCACCGCGACGCCATGGATGATGCCGTTTTCGACGGACCACTTCTCCTTGCCGACCTCGACCCAGCCAGTGAGATCTTTGCCGTTGAACAGCGGCACCCAGTCTTCACCGGGCAGCGGCGCCTGTGCAGCGAGGGCGGTCAATGACAAGACGGCAAGCGTGGCGGTCAACAGGCGTGTCAGCATGCCGGAAGTATATAGCCGCATCCCTTGCACCCTCCGTCCCCCATTCAGGCAATCGTCAGCTTCAACTTCGTCACCGACGCCGGCGGGAAGGTGAACACGAACGGCGCGCCGATGGTCACCGGTTTCTCGGCCGGCGACGGCACGGCGTCGGGTGCCTCGAAGGTATTGTGCGAATCCAGCTTCGGCGTCGTCAGCGTGCGTGCCGCGGCGGACGTGACGCGGGCGCCGCCGATGGCGATTTCCGTCTCGCGCGGCTGGTCCGCACTCGGGTTGACGACGGTGAGCGTCAGCGTCTTGTCCTTGCGCGACGCCGAACCCGCGAGGCCCAGGAACGTTGCCGGCTGTCCGTTTCTCGTGTACGACACGCGCGGGGCGACGAACTCGGTGCGAACGGCTTCGGCGCCCATGTGATCCATGTACATGTCGAACACGTGGTAGTTCGGCGTGACGATGAACTTGTCTTCGTGGGCGACGAACAGCGACTGCAGGCAATTGATCAACTGTGCGAGGTTGGCCATCGCGACCTTGTCCACCTGCCGCTGGAAGATATCGAGGGTCAGTCCCGCCAGGAGCGCATCTCTCATCGTCGAGATCTGGCCGATGGTGTGCGAGGGGTGCGCTTCCGATCCCGGCTTGTGCCAGGAGCCCCACTCATCCACGACCAGCTTCACGTGGTGCTTGGGATCCTTGCCGCCCAGCGCCTGCCAGTGGCCATGAATGTAGTCCTCCATCAACTGGCCTTCGCGCAGCAGTTCGTAGTACTGCTCCATCGTGAACCCTACCGCCGGCCCCTTGCTCTCGTTCCAGTCGTTGGACCTGCCGCCGCTGACGTTGGTCGAGTAGTGGTGGAACGAAAAGCCCCAGAGGCGATTGACCATGCCGGGGCTCGACTCGGTGAGCTTCTCGAAAAACCGGCGCGTCCACTCGAAGTCACCGCTGCTGGCGCCGGCGCCGATGAACTTCAGCGGGACGTCGTAGGACGGCACCCATGACGTGAATCGCCTGAACTCCACGGCATAGTCTTCGGGGCTGAAATCGCCGCCGCATCCCCACGGCTCGTTGCCGACGCCCCAGTACGACACCTTCAGGGGCTCGCGCTCGCCCTGCGCGGCCCGCGTCTCGGCCAGGGTCGTCGTGCCCGCGGGCGAGTTGCAGAACTCGACCCACTGATAAAAATCGCGCGCGTCGAGACTGCGAATATTCGCGGCGAGATACGGCGCGGCGCCAGAAAGCCGGCAGAACCGCGCGAATTCCACGGTGCCGAAATGGTTGGGATCGTACTGCTGCGGACCCGGCGGTACCTTTGTATTGAGCCAGAAGTTCGTGCGGGTGGCCCGGTTCGGCCGGGGGCCGATGCCATCCCGCCAATCGTAGCTGTCGGCGAAGCAGCCGCCGGGCCAGCGGATGACCGGCGCCTTGATCTTCTTCAGCGCATCGACCAGTGCGGTGCGGATGCCTCCGGTGTTCGGGATCTTGGAATCCTCCCCCACCCAGATGCCGTCGTAGACGACGCCGCCGAGATGCTCAGCGAAATGCCCGTAAAGGTCGGGCGGGATGGTGCCTATCGAATCGCCGAGCACCACGTCGATCCGGGAGTCGGCAGCATGGGCGGATCGTGGCGCGAGCGCCACGGCGGCGCCGCCGGCAATGGCGGCTCGAAGAAAGTCGCGTCGGGTTGGCATGGCGCCGGATTCTATGTGATCGCGGCGGGGTTGCTAAGCCCCGGCGACCGGGGTGTGTAAATTCGTGGCGTTGTCGCCTTACTCGACAGCGTTGACTCCTTGCTCAGCCGTCTAACCTCCGCACTCCGCGAAAGTTAGGACTTGCGGTCAACGGCCGCGTTGTTGCACCTGTCCACGGTTGAGGAGGGCTGGAGATGAAGCGACTGATCACAGCGACGGCACTCGCGCTCGCATGCGGAGCAGGTCTGTCGGCGCAGTCTGCAAAGATCAAGTCCGAGACGGAAGTTTCGGTGAAAGACGGCAAGAACGTCACCGTAAGCGGCTGTGTCGAACGCGCGACCAATGGCACCGGGTTCGTGCTGACGAGCGCCGAGGGGAAAGACGTCGCGAGCCGTCACTACCTGCTGGTCGGCAAGGACGACTCGATGGACGAGTACGTCGGGCACCTGGTCGAGATCAAGGGCAAGGCCGCGGATGTCGGCAACGACGGCAAGGTCGAAGTGAAGACCAAGACGAAGATCGAACGCGACGATGCCGACGACAAGAAGACCGAATCCAAGACCGAGTTGCAGGGGAATCTCGAGGATATGCCGTACCTCGGCGTGAAATCAGTGAAGACGATTCGGGAGAGCTGCAACTAGCAGCGGACGGCAGGCAGCGGTCGTCGGCAGCGAGCTGCCAGCGCGCGCGCTGCGATAGACTGACCGGGTGCGAAGACGTCGGCCGATCGCACTCGGTGCCGTTGCCCTGATCTTCGGATACGTCCTGGCCGCAGGACGGATCGAGCAGCGCGCGATCGCGGGCCAGGCGCCCGCGGTCGCAACCGGCGAGTCCCTCCGCCACCACGTCGATCGCGACCAGCTGATGGACGACGTCGCACAGCTCGCGTCGCCCGCGTACGAGGGTCGGCGGACCAGCACGCCCGGCGGCCGGAAGGCGCGAGCCTGGATCGTGGATCGCTTCACCGCACTCGGCCTCGAGCCTGGGGGTCGATCCGGCTTCGTGAGTCAGTTCTCGTTCGTGCACCACAGCATCCGCGGCCTCTTTACGCCCGGCCGGACCTTTCGTTCCGAATATGACGATGCGGCGAACGTCATCGGCGCGATTCGTGGCGAGTCGCCGTCGGCGTCGACGATCGTGGTCAGCGCGCACTACGATCACCTTGGCACCGTTGACGGCGTCATCTATCCCGGCGCCGACGACAACGCGTCGGGGGTGGCAGCGCTGGCTGCAATAGCGCGCGCCTTCACGGTCGACCGTCCGTCGCACCGGATGATCTTCGTCGCGTTCGACGCCGAGGAGGAGGGGCTCCGCGGCGCGGAAGCGTTCGTGGACTCCGGCGCCGTGCCTCTCGATCGCATTGCGCTCAATGTCAATCTCGACATGGTCGCGCGCAACGATCGCAACGAGATCTTCGCGGCGGGCACCTACCAGTCCCCATGGCTGAAGCCATGGCTGGAAGACGTGCAGCGCCGATCGGGCGTGAAGATCCTGTTCGGTCACGACCGTCCAATCCACAAAGCGGGCAGCGTCGAAGACTGGACCGATCAATCCGATCACGGCGTCTTCGCGGCGCACAACGTCCCGTTCGTCTACTTCGGCGTGGAGGACCACGAGGACTATCACCGCCCGACCGACACCCCCGACAAGATCGATCGGCGCTTCTTCGGCGATGTCGCCGACATGATCGTCGAGGCCGTGCGAACAGTCGACGAACGGTTGCGATAGCGCCGCACGCCCGCAATCCACAATCCGTAATCCCAATCCACAATCCAACCGCAATCCGCAATTCGCAATTCGCTATACTCGCCCCGTGTCCCGGCCTGTGGGTGCGTGCCCCAACTGTGGCGCGCCGATCGAGTTCCAGTGGTCGAGCGCGGTGCAGACCGTCTGCGCGCATTGCCGCTCCGTGCTCGTCAGGCACGACGTCGATCTGCGAAAGGTCGGCGAGGTCGCCGATCTTCCCTTCGACAGCTCGCCCATCCAGATTGGCACGACCGGCCGATTCGAGGGCGACGCGTTCACCGTGACGGGCCGCATCGTCTACGAGTACGGCGAGGGCACCTGGAACGAATGGCATCTTGCGTTCGCCGACAACACCAGCGGCTGGTTGTCGGACGCGCAGGCCGAATACGCCGTGTCGCGCCTGGCGGAGAAGGCTGGGCCGCTCCCGGAGGAAGGCGCAGTCACCAGCGGCCAGCGCTATGCCTTCAACGGGCTGACCTTCATGGTGACCACGCGCACAAACGCGCGTTACCGTGGCGTTGAAGGAGAACTGCCGTTCGAGTACTGGGACAAGGACACGGTACTTTTCGCAGACCTGAAGGCCGCCGACGGCCATTTCGCGACCCTCGACTACAGCGAATCGCCGCCGCTCCTGTTCATCGGCAGCTTCGTCGAGTTCGACGAGCTGGCGCTCTCGAACCTGAAGACCGCCGAATCGCCTCAGGCCGGAAAGACTGCCGGCTTCAACTGCCGAAACTGTGGCGCCGCGATCGAGCTCCGCGCGCTGGAGATGACGAAAACGGTCGCCTGCACGAGCTGTGCGGCGATTCAGGATCCAAACGACGCCAACCTCGTCATCCTGCAGACGTCCAAGGCGCTCGAGCGCGTCAAGCCAACAATCCCGCTCGGGTCGCGCGGCACGCTGCACGGTCATGAGTTCGAAGTGATCGGCTTTGCGTACCGGACGATCACGGTGGAGGGCGAGGAGTACGGCTGGAAGGAGTATGTGCTGTTCAACCGGCGCCAGGGCTTTCGCTATTTGAGCGAATACGAAGGCCATTGGAATGACATCCGCACCGTCCGCGCGCTGCCGCAGCCGGTGCGCAGCGGCGGCAGGCTGGCCGCCTCTTACCTGGGACGCACCTACCGTATTTTTCAGACGGCCCCTGCGACGGTCCGATTCGTACTCGGCGAATTCCCGTGGCAGGTCCGCAGCGGTGACGTGGCGACGGTGAGCGACTACATCGCGCCGCCGTTGATGTTGTCGGCCGAGAAGACGCCCGACGAGACCACGTGGTCGATTGGCGAGTACACCGACGGACGGCAGCTATGGCAGGCATTCGGGCTACCCGGCGGGCCTCCCAAGCCGGCCGGCGTTTTTGCCAACCAGCCATCGCCCTACGGCGGCAAACCCGCCTCTTACTGGGGCCTGTTCGTTGTCCTTGCGCTGGTCCTCTTCTTCGTCGGCGCGTTGCGCACGATCGCCGCCGCCAGGCAGTCGGTCTTCTCGGGCTCCTATCTCTACCGGCCCGGTTCTGCGGAAAGCTCGTTCGTCACGCCGGTCTTCTCGATTCCGGGCCGCGCCAGCAACGTCGAGGTGCAGACGACCGCCGACGTCCAGAACAACTGGATTGGATTCGACTATGCGTTGATCAACGTGGACACCGGCGACGCCTTCGACTTCTCGCGCGAGGTCAGCTACTACTCGGGCACCGACAGCGACGGACGCTGGACCGAGGGGTCCACCGCCGACAGCACGGTGCTGCCGACGATCGCGCCAGGTCGCTACTACCTGAGGGTCGAACCCGAGACCGACGCGACGAGCCCGCCGGTGTCCTACAAGATTGCGCTGCGTCGCGACGTGCCGTCGCCTGAGTACTATCTGATGGCCCTCGGTGTGCTCCTGATTCCGCCGATCGTCGTCACGCTCAGGTCGGCCGCGTTCGAATCGAAACGCTGGCAGGAGAGTGACTTTGGGGGGGATGAGGAATAGGGATCAGGGATCAGGGATCAGGGATCAGGGAACAGGGATCGGGATCGGGGATCGGGGAACATGGGACGACTTGTATATCTGCTTCTCGGGATGCTGGCGCTGGGAACGGCGGGGTTCGCGGACTATCGCGGCTGGACTCTGAGGCGGCCGACCGAGCTTCACAACGTGCCGAAGTCGATTCGCGACAACCCAGGATCGTACAGGTCCATTTACAGCGGCTCACCGCGCTACTTCGGAGGCAAGTAACGTATGGGGAACACCTTTGCCGGAATGGCTCCGAACATCGTCGCAGCGATCCTGTTCGCGGTGCTCGGCGTCGCCACGTTCGTCGCGGCGTTCTGGATCGTCGATCGCCTGACGCCGTACGACTTGTGGAAGGAAGTGATCGAAGAGCAGAACGTCGCCGTCGCGATCCTGATGGGGTTGATCGGCGTCGGGCTCGCGATCGTCATCGCAGCGGCGATTCACTGAGAGACTCAGGCTTCAGACTACAGGCTTCAGGCGGCAGGCTTCAGGCTGTTCGGATGCATCCCGACGTCGGAGTACGATCGTAAGTTCTTCCTGTAGCCTGTAGCCTGTAGCCTGTAGCCCGTAGCCTGTAGCCTGCGATGGCTCCCGCCCTCCTCACTTCCGTTCTTCTCATCGCCGCGTGCGGGCTGGTCTATGAGCTGATTGCGGGAACGCTCGCCAGCTATCTGCTTGGCGACAGCGTCACGCAGTTTTCCACTGTCATCGGGACGTATCTGGCGGCGATGGGCCTCGGCTCGTGGCTGTCGCGCTACATCGGCCGCGGCCTGGCAGCACGATTCGTCATCATCGAGCTGCTCGTCGGACTCGTGGGTGGATTCTCATCCGCGATTCTGTTCGCGGCATTTGCCTACACCGCGAGTTTCCGCATCGTCCTCTACGCACTCGTCGGCATCGTCGGCGTCCTCGTCGGTCTCGAAGTCCCGCTCCTGATGCGCATCCTGCGGGATCGCTTCGACTTCAAGGACGTAGTCGCGCACGTCCTGACCTTCGACTATCTCGGGGCGCTCGGCGCCTCTTTGCTGTTCCCGTTGTTCCTGGTCCCGCACCTGGGACTCGTGCGTTCGGCAGTGCTGTTCGGTCTGATCAACGCCGGTGTCGCGCTGTGGACAACGGTACTCCTCGCGGACGTTCTGGGTGCGCGGCGATGGCTGCAGGGCCTCGCCATCGCCGTGATGGCGACGCTTGGCTGCGGATGGATCTGGGCCGATCGCATCATCGAGATGGGCGAAACGAATCTCTACGCCGACGACGTGGTGCTGGCGAAGACGACGCCCTATCAACGCATCGTGCTGACCGCGTGGAAGGATGACCTGCGACTGTTCCTGAATTCACATCTGCAATTCAGCTCGAAGGACGAGTACCGCTACCACGAGGCGCTGGTGCATCCCGGTCTTGCCGGGGTTCCAGGCGCCCGGCGCGTGCTCGTGCTCGGCGGAGGCGACGGGCTGGCGGTGCGGGAGATCCTCAAACATCCAGGCATCCAGCACGTCACCCTGGTCGATCTCGATCCAGAAATGACGCGGCTGTTTTCCACGCATCGCGAGCTGACTCGATTGAATCTCGGCGCCTTGACCGATCCACGGGTGCACGTCGTGAACCAGGACGCGTTCATCTGGCTGGACGAGACGAAGGACGTGTTCGATTTTGCGGTGGTCGACTTTCCCGACCCGTCGAATTTTTCGGTAGGCAAGCTCTACACCACCGCGTTCTATCGCGCGCTCGGCAGGCACCTCCCAGGAGAAGGCCGGTTCGTTGTCCAGAGCACGTCGCCATTGTTCGCGCGCCAGGCCTTCTGGTGCGTGGTCGCGACCGTGGAGGCGAGCGGGTTTCAGGCGTCGCCCTATCACGCCTACGTGCCGTCGTTCGGCGAATGGGGATTCGTGCTCGGCGGTCGAACGCCGTATCGGATGCCGGCAGCGCTGCCGGAGCGTTTGCGGTTTCTGACCGCCGCAGCGCTCCCGGAACTCTTCACATTTCCGCCGGACATGGCGCGCGTACCCGTCGAACCGAATCGCCTCAACACGCAGGTATTGGTGCGTTATTACGATAGGGAATGGCGGGATTTGAATCGGTGAAGGCGGACCTGAAGGTCCGCCCTACACGCGGTGCGAACTGCGGTGAAGGCGGCCTGAAGGTCCGCCCTACAAAAGACGCGGAATATGGCGCGGCGGATCACATGTAGGGCGGACCTTCAGGTCCGCCTACGTACCGAGACGTGCCGCTTCGTTCTTCGCCTGGCGAAGAATCGGGATGTCGGGATCGGCATTCTTCCACAACGTGAAGAAGGCGTCGTACGCGGCGCGAGCCTTGGCCGCGTCGCCGCCGAGCGCATAGGCGCGCGCCAGGCCCAGGCGAGCGAGTGCGGCGAGCGGATAGTTCAGCACGACACCGCGATGGTCGAGGAATTTCTGGAACTCCCGGGCGGCCTCCCGGCCCTGCCGCTCCAGCAGATAGGCCTGACCACGGAGGTACGCCGGATACAGCAAGCCGATACTGAACGGCGGCGGCTGTCCCAGCTCGAAGGTGAGCGCCGGTTGCAGCGTCTCGATGGCCCGGGCGCCGCGGCCTTCGTGAAGATCGATCGCGGCCTGGATGGTCGGCAGCCAATAGCCCTGCGTCATCGTGTCGCGCGGAAACTCCTTGTTCAGCGGCGCACGCATCGGCTCAGAGAGGACCCATCGATTCGATCAAGTCGCCCTCGGCAAACCGCTGCGGGCGGAGCGGATGCGTATCGACGGTGATGGCATGCCCGTCGAGAATGATTTCGGCGAGCAGATGCCCGAGCGCGGGGGCGTGCATGACCCCGTGCCCTGACGATCCGTTGATGAGGAACAGGTTCTCGCAGTCCGGATGGGCGCCGAGAATGGCGTGCTTGTCGGGCGACATCTCGTAGAGCCCCGCCCACGATCCGTCGCGATCGACCGGCACGCTCCGCAGCACCGGCAATCGCGCGTGCGCCTTGGCGGTGACCGCATCGATCCAGCCGCCATCGACGGTCGCATCAAACGGACGGCCGGCCAGTCCCGGCGTCGGCCAGAGCAGGAGCACGCGACCGTCGCGAACGCGGAAATGAAATCCATCGTCCGTGAAAATGGTCATCGGCATCGAATCGGCGAGGGCGCGGGTCGGGGCAGTGAGGGCGACCTGGCGCCGCAGCGGCGTGACAGGCACGTCCAGCCCACACGCGGATCCGAGCGCGCCGGCCCATGCGCCGGCAGCGTTGATGAAGACGTCGGCGTGGAGGCGGCGCCGCGTCGTAATTAGAGCGGTGATGCGCCCGTTCGCCGCCCGCTCGGCGTCAACGGCCTCCTCGTTCCAGGCTACGTCTACTCCCAGCCGCCGGGAGGCGTCGAGATAGCCGTTGAGGATGCCAAGCGGGCGGATGAAGCCGTCGGTCTGACAGAACGATCCACCGAGAACACCGTTGAGCTCGACAGCCGGATTGATCAGCGCGATCTCGTCCGGCGTGACGGCCGCGGCTTCCGTCAGTCCCTCGGCCTGCTGGAGCGCGCGACCCGCAGCGAGACCCTTCAATACGTCTTCGGATTCCGCGAGCCACAAGTAGCCGGCCGGCACGTACCCGCAATCGCCGCCCACCTCTTCGGCAAATCGCAGCAGCTTCGATCGCGTCAGGAGCGACAACCGGATGTTGATGGCCGACGCCGTACTGCGCGCGAAAGCCGCCGGTGGCGCGGCTGGTGCTGCCCTCTCCCGGCGCGCTGCCGCTGTCGATGACGAGCACGTCGCGGCGGCCGCGCGCGGCCAGGTGATAGGCGGCACTCGCGCCCATCACGCCAGCGCCAACGATGACGATGCCAGGGTTGCGCATGTCCGTTATCGAGGCGGCGTGCCGCCGCCGGCGATTCGGATCGCCGCGTCACCGAATCGGACCGCATCCTCGAATTCGCGAATGCCTATCCGTTCGTCACGTCCGTGCGCCCGCACATCATCGTCCGGCCCGAAGTGATTCACACCAAACGCCGGAATACCGAGCGATCGGAAGAACACCCCGTCGGTGCCGCCCGGTTCCATCATCGGTATGACAGGAACGCCAGGCCACACGGCTTCGGCGGCCGCGCTGATGACAGTCATTGCCTCAGGATGCAGTGCCTGTGTCGGGGGCGACGGTTTCGACTCCGTTACCGCGCTGACGGCGACTGCCGGATCGGCAATGGCCTCCCTCACGGTTGCCACCAGGGCCTTGGCATCTTCATCAGGCAACATCCGGCAGTTGACGTTCGCCTTGGCACGCTGCGGCAACGCGTTTGGCGCATGACCGGCCGCCAGCTGCGTCGCCACACACGTCGTGCGCATCATGCTGTTGGCGATCGGATCGGCAGTCAGTCGCACGAATGCCGCAGCGTCGGCCTTTCCAGCCGCCAGCGCGCGCATGGCGTCGCCAACGGCGCCGCCTTCGACTGCGCCCCGCTTGTCGAAGTAGGCGCGCGTGACGTCGTTCAGCCGGATTGGAAAGGACAACTCGTCGACACGCTCGAGCGCCCGCGCCAGGCGATAGATGGCGTTGTCCTTCACCGGCAGCGAGCTGTGACCGCCCGGGTTCGTGACCTCCAGAGTGACGTCCATGTATCGCTTCTCCGCCGCCTGTACGCCGAATGCGACGTTCCGGCCGTTCTTGATCGAGCCTCCGCCAGCATCGCCGTTAATGACGTACTCGGCGTCGACCAACTCACGGTGATGCGAGAGGAGGAAGTTCACGCCGTTGATGATCGCCCAGCGCGCCCTCTTCCCCAGCGGTGAGCGCGAGAATGAGATCGCGGTCCGGCACGAAGCCGCTCCGTCTCGCGCTGATGAATGCCGCCGCCCAAATCGCTGCAAACTGTTTGTCATCCGTCGTGCCGCGGCCGTAGTAGTAACCGTCCTTCTCGGTGAGCACGAACGGATCCACGCTCCAATCCTCGCGTGCCGCGGGGACGACGTCGAGATGTGCGAGGAAGAGTACGGGGCGGCCCTTCCCGGATCCCCGCAGCCTGGCGACAAGGCTGCCGTGCCGGTCGTCGGGGCCGAGAATCTGCACGTCGCCGTCGGTGAATCCGGCCGCCTTCAACCGCGCCCCGACGAGCTCGGCCGCCCTCGTGGTGTTGCCATCGGGCTCGGCCGTGTTGATCGCGATCAGCTCGCGCAAGATGTCCCTGGCGGTGCCGATGGATTGCGGCTGTGCGGAAGAGGCGTGCGTGGCAATCGCAATGCAGAGAACGAGTGCGGCCAGCCGCCGTGTCATCTCGCGCGATTATAGCGAGAGCAACGGCGAGAAGACCTACGTCGGCTGATCGAGCGTCTCCCGTACCTTGCGCGCCAGGGCAGACGGCGTAAACGGCTTCTGAAGAAAGAACATCGACGCGTCCAGCAGGCCGTGGCGAATGACCGTATCGTCGGTGTAGCCGGACATATAGAGCACGCGCAAGTCTGGGAGTTGCTCACGCACGCGCGCCGCCAGCTCGCGACCGCTCATGCCGGGCATCACGACATCGGTGACCATCAGCCGAATCGGCGGGTCGTGGTTCTCGCACACCCGCAACGCCTCGGCACCGTTTGTCGCTTCGATCACCCGGTAGCCGTATTTCCGCAACGCCTGCTCGATCAGCTTCCTGACGGCTTCTTCGTCTTCGACCACAAGCACGGTTTCCGACCCGCGCAGCGTATCAACCTCGACGCGCGGCTCCGTAGTAGCGCTGACCGCCTTGTCGCTGCGGGGCAGGTAGATCTTGAACGTCGTGCCCCTGCCCGGTTCGCTGTATACGAAAATCGTACCGCCGCTCTGCTTGACGATGCCGTAAACCGTCGAGAGGCCAAGCCCGGTGCCCTTGGTCGATTCCTTGGTCGTGAAGAACGGATCGAAGATCCGCGACAGCGTCTCCTGATCCATGCCCGAGCCGTTGTCGCTGACGGCGAGCATGACGTAGGCGCCTGGCGGAAGCGAGAGGTGCAGTTGCTCTTCGTCGAGCACGACGTTCTGCGTCTCGATGGTCAGCTGCCCGCCGCGAGGCATGGCGTCGCGGGCATTGACCGCGAGATTCAGGATGATCTGATGCAGCTGACCGGCGTCGGCGGTCACGTGCCCGAGCGTCGGATCGAGACTCGTGATCACCTCGATGTCTTCGCCCAGCAGGCGCTTGAGCATTTTCGTGCTGTCGGTAACCAGGACATTCAGATCGAGCACGCGCGGCTGCAGCAATTGGCGCCGGCTGAACGCGAGGAGCTGGCCTGTCAGGTCGGCCGCGCGCTCCCCAGCACGGCGGATTTCCGTGACAGCGCCTCGCCACCGGTGGTCTTCCGCCAGATCCTCGAGCATCAGGTCGGCGTAGCCATTGATGGCGGTCAGCAGGTTGTTGAAATCGTGGGCGACGCCGCCGGCCAACCGGCCGATCGATTCGATCTTCTGCGCCTGGCGGAGCTCTTCCTCGAGTTGCGATTTGGCACGATCGGTTTCTTTGCCGGCGGTGATGTCCATCATCACGCCGCGCATGCCGACGGGGCGACCCTCGGCATTCTTGACCACCGTCGTGCGCGCCTCGACCCACAGGATCCGGCCGTCGCGGGCGACGAGCCGGTACTGGCTGATCCCGCCGTTCCCGCTCTCGAACGCGGCCGCCGCTTCGGCAATCGCTCGTGCGCGATCTTCGGGGTGGATGATGTTCGGCAGAAAATCAGGGGTCAGCAACGCCTGCGCCACCGTGTATCCCAACATCTGCTCGACATGACTGCTGATGAACGCCGTTCTCTGATCGGGCGCGTCGGGTCGTCTCCACGCTTCCCAGACCAGGCCGGGCACACTGGCAACAATCTCGTCGAGCCGCTGGCGCTGCCCGATCACCTCACGAACCAGGCGCGCGTTCTCCGCCTGGGCACGTGCGCGTTCGCTGAGTTCGGCCTGCAGGCGCCGGTTGGCATCGATCAACTGCACCCGGTCGATGGCGTTGTCGATGGCATATGGCAACTGGGTCAGGTGGTTCTCGCGCTTGACGATGTAATCGATCGCCCCGAGTTTCAGGGCAGCGACGGCAGCGCCTTCGTCCCCCTTTCCGGTGACCACGATGAACGGCACGCGCACATGACGATGCCGTGATTCGCGCAGCAGGTCGAGCGCATTCATGTCGGGCAACCGGAGATCCGCGACGACGAGGTCGAACGTCTGCGTTCGCAGCAGCTCCATCGCCTCGGTAGACGAGCGCGCTACTTCAAGGCTGAGATGTCGCGCCGTCTCGTCGAGGGCTGTCCGCGTCAGATCGATGTCGGCCTCGTCGTGCTCGACATACAGCACGCGTCGCTGGCGGCGGCGTCCGGCAGGCCGTCGATCGTCCGACGCGTGATCGTCGACCGCCCGCCGCAGCACTGCCGGCAACCGCTCGATGTAGTTGCCGTCTTTCGGCACGTAGTCGACCGCGCCAAGCTGCAGCACCTGGACCGCCAGCTCTTCGTCGCCGATACCCGTCACCATCACCACCGGCACCGCCATGCCGCGCGCGCCAAGCTCCTTCAGCACGTCGACGCCATCCATGTCGGGAAGATGGTTGTCCAGCAGCAGAACGTCGTAGCGTTTCTGCTGCAGGAGACTCAAACACTGTCTGCCGGTTTGTGCCAGTTCGATCTCGAAGTCGGGCGCGTTGATGCGGAAGTACGTCCGCGTCAGATCGACATCGTGCGTGGCGTCCTCGGCGTAGAGCAGGCGTACAGGCGCGGTGGTCGTCACCGGTCTCCATCCTGGAACGGATATTCGTTGGTCAGGAGCCAGTAGACCTTGATCGTCCTCACCACGTCGGCAAAGGCGAGGAAGTCCACCGGCTTGACAATGTACGAGTTGACGCCGAGCTGATACGCAGCTTCGATGTCCTTGTTCTCGCGGGAAGTGGTCAACACCACCACCGGAACCTGTTTCCAGACCGCGTGACTCCGGACGTGACGCAGCACCTCGATGCCGTCCACCTTCGGCAGGCGCAGGTCGAGCAGCACCAGAATCGGCATCTGCGGATCCGAGGCGTGCGGGTGCGCCTCGATGTACTCGAGCGCCTCCTCGCCGTCGCGGCAGATGGCGAGCGGGTTGGCGACGCTATGCTCCCTGAACGCCTGGCAGGTGAGGTCGAGATCCATCGGATTGTCTTCGACCAGGAGGATCGGCCGGACGCGGGGGTTCATGACGGGCCTGGCGTCGAGCGGATCTTCGAGTCCGCGGGAACCGGCGCCGGCGGACGGAGCGGCAGATCGACGATGAACGTGCTGCCCGCGCCGGGAGCCGACTCGGCGCGAATCGAACCGCCCATCTTGTCGAGGACTTTCCTGACGATGGCGAGTCCCGCGCCCGTGCCCTCGAAGTCCTCCTGCCGCACCAGGCGGTTGAAGAGCCCGAAGATGCGATCGTGATACTTCATGTCGAAGCCGATGCCGTTGTCGGCCACCGTGAGGCGAAATCGCTCCGGACCGGCGTCGGTTTCAACGCGGACGGTCGGCGGCTCGGCATTCCTCGCGTACTTGATGGCGTTGTCGATCAGATTGGTCAGCACCTGCAGCAACCCGCGCTGCCAGGTGAAGAGGCGGCTCGCGGACAGCGCGACGTTGACGACCGTCCCCTGTGCGGCGATCACCGGTTTGCGCTCTTTCAGAATCGTGTCGATCATCGCCGCGAGATCGACATCGGTCGGTGTCGGCGTCTGCACGTCGAGACGCGAGTAGTGCAGCAGATCCTCGATCAGGCGATCGAGATTCCTCGTCGCGGTGAGGATCTGTTTGAGGCACCAGAGACCGCGCTCGTCGAGGGCGGTCCGATGTTGCCGGTCGAGCTCCTGGGCGTACCCGGCGATCCCGCGAAGCGGCGCTTTCAAGTCGTGAGAGACCGTGTACGCGAAGGCTTTCAGCTCTTCGTTTCTGGCCTGCAGCTCCATGGTGCGGCGCAGCTGCTCCTCGGCGAGCTTCCGCTCGGTGACGTCCTGGCAGATTCCCATCAACCTGGCAGGCTTTCCGTTCTCGTCGAAGTTCCACCGGCCCTGGCTGCGAAGGTGCCGGATGGCGCCGTCGGGCCGGACGATCCGCTCTTCGAAATCGAAGGACGACCCTTCCTGAAACGCGCGCTCGATGATGGTCCTGGTGGCGTGGCGGTCGTCGGCATGGACGCGGGCGAGATAGGCTTCGAGCGTGGCGGGAAACTCCTCCGGCGAGGCGCCGAAGATGCGGCACAGCTCTGCCGAGCGATCGACGCGATTGTCGGCGACGCTCCATTCATAACTGCCGACGTGCGCGATCTGCTGCGCTTCCGCGAGCTGCGCTTCCCGGCGTTTGAGCGCGTCTTCTGCGTTCTTTCTGTCGGTGATGTCGAGCGCGACGCCCATCATGCGAGCCGGGCGCCGGGCGCTGTCGTACTCCGCCCGGCCCTTGGCGGCAATCCAGCGGATCGCGTCGTCGTGTCGGCGCACGCGATACTCGACGTCGCAGATCGTCCCGTCGCGCACCGATCGATCGAGGGCGAGCTCGAGGTGCGGCCGGTCCTCCGGAAGCACCATGCTCATGACGTTCTCGAGGGTCAGGTCGCTGGCGCCTGCCGGCCAGCCCCACATCAGAATCAGCTCGTCGTTCCAGACGAGACGATTCGTGGCGAAATCCCACTCCCAGATCCCGACGTTGCCGCCGGTGACCGCCAGCCGCAGTCGCTCCTCACTCGCGCGCAGTTCACGGCTCTCGCGGTCGTGGACAATGGCAACGGCGGCCACATGTGTCGACGCGTCGATCAACTGCCAGTGGAACGACGTGGGGCGGCCCGGAGTCCGGAAATAGAGCGCGAAGGTGCCGAGCACTCGGCGCTCGCGGTCGAAGATCGGAATCGACCAGCAGGCCCGCAGACCGTGCGCCAGCGCCGGCGCGCGATAGTCGTCCCACAACGGATCAGTTGCAATGTCCTCGACGATGACCGGCTCGCGGCGAAAAGCGGCGGTTCCGCAGGAGCCGGCGCGCGGGCCAATCGGCTGTCCGTCAACGGCCCGATTGAAGGCGTCGGGCAAGCTGGGTGACGCGCCGTGCCGCACGTGAACGCCATCGTCGTCGAGCAACAGGATGGAGCACAACATGCCGGCACTCTGTGCCTCGACGACACGCAAGAGCCGCTCGAGCGTGTGAGCCAGAGGCGCTCCCTGGACCACGCTTTCGAGTACCTGATTCTGCGCCTCGAGAAGCTCGGCGCTCAGGCGGGACGATCGCTCTGCCTGTTTGCGCTCCGTAATCTCGTGGAAGAAGATCGAGATGCCGCTCGGCGAGGGATAGATACGGTTTTCGAACCAGCGATCCCACGGCTCGTAATAGTTCTCCATCTGGACGAAGACCTGTTCGGCCATCGCTTTCTCGTATGCCAGATGGAATGGCTGTCCGACACCTTCGGGGAATTCCGTCCAGATGTGTCGCCCGATCAGATCCTCGGGCTGTCGACCGAACAGGCTTGCTGCCTGCTGATTGACGTAGGTATACCGCCAGTTCGTGTCCAGCGAGACGACGGCGTCGCTGACACGCTCGAACGCGTTGCCAAGCGCCAGATCATGGCTGCGCGTCGATTCGCGACCGTGGCGCCGGGGATTGGCCTGCGGCATGAATACGCCTCGCCACAGCAAAAGCTGATCGGGGACAGATTCTATCCTCGGAACGCGAACAGTACGGCAGAGCTTCCGCAGAGTCACTCGTGACACGGAAGCTGAACCGGCGCCAATTCCTCGGCATTTCCCTTCTTGGCCTCACGCGCAAGAGCGGCCGCGAGATCGTCGGCGGCTTCGTGCACGACTCGGCGGCCCTCGGTCATCGCCTCAGGGACGGTGCGCGCTTTCCGGCGCCGCAGCGCACCCAGAAGATCCCAATCGTCATCGTCGGCGGTGGCATTGCCGGGCTCTCGGCGGCGTGGCGCCTGCAGAAGCGCCGCGCCGAGTTCGTGCTCGTCGAGATGGAGGACAGCGCCGGAGGCAACGCGCGCGCCGACCACAACGAGACGACGGCATTTCCGTGGGCGGCACACTACGTTCCTGTGCCGGGCCCTCGCGCCACGCTGGTCCGGGAGTTGTTCGAGGAACTCGGCGTCCTCGAAAGCGGCAGGTGGAACGAGCGCTACTTGTGCCAGGCCCCACAGGAACGGCTGTTCCTTCACGGCCGGTGGCAGGAGGGCCTGGAGCCGCAGGTCGGCCCGACGCGAAGAGATCGCGATCAGTTCGCGCGATTCGACGCCCGCGTCGAGGCGGCGCGTGCGACGGGCCAGTTCACGATTCCCGTGGCCCTGGGCGCCCGCCCATCGCCGCTCGACGGCAAGAGCATGGCCGACTGGCTGCGAGAAGAAGGGCTCGATTCGCCCTGGCTGCGCTGGTCGATCGATTACGGCTGCCGCGACGACTACGGCGCGCGCGCCGAGGCGACGTCGGCCTGGGCAGGCCTCCACTACTTTGCCAGCCGGGAACGGCAGGAGATCGGCCCGCTCACCTGGCCAGAAGGCAACGGGTGGATCACTGATCGCCTGCTGGAGCGGGTTGGCGGCGCGGTTCGAACCAGACAGATGGTGAACCGGATCACCAGGAAAGGTCGGCAGTGGTCGGTCGTCACGCCAGACCGCGAGTGGCAGGCCGACGCGGTGATCTTCGCGGCCCCGAGCTTTCTCGCGTCACGGGTTATCGAGAACGGGCCGGCAACGCCGGACTTCGAGTACTCCCCCTGGCTGACGGCGAACGTCTGGCTGGATCGCTGGCCACAGGAACGCGGCCTGCCGCCGGCGTGGGACAACGTCCTCTTCGACTCGCCGGCGCTCGGCTACGTGGTCGCCACACATCAGTCACTGCGAACGTTCATCCCACGAACCGTCTGGACGTACTACTGGGCGCTCGATCGCGGAACGCCGCGCGAGAATCGCACCTGGCTCCTCGCTCAGGACTGGCAGACGTTACGCGATCGCGTGCTGGCCGATCTGTCACGTGCGCACCCCGACATTCGCGACTGCGCAACCCGCGTCGACATCTGCCGGATGGGCCACGCGATGATTCGACCGACGCCCGGATTCCTCACGTCGGCGGCGCGCCGTCAGCTGACCGCCGCGCGCGACCGTCTCTTCTACGCGCACTCCGACCTGAGCGGGATCTCGATCTTCGAGGAAGCGCAGTATCGCGGCGTGACCGCCGCCGACGCGGCGTTCCGGGCGATCTCCGGGTTAGGATAGCCGCCATGGCTCATCGACTCGGCTTCTCCACGCTCGGCTGTCCGAAGTGGCCGTGGGCCAAGGTGCTGGAACAGGCCTCCGCCCTCGGCTATCAGGGGATCGAGCTTCGCGGCCTCGAAGGCGAAATGGATCTGACGAAGCGGCCCGAGTTCTCGGCCCTGCGGATTGCCGAGACGCGCCGTTCCCTGGCCGATCGAGGCCTCGTCGTCTCCGACCTCGGGGCGTCGGCCAAGATGCACGAGCGGGATCCCGCGAAACGCGCGGCACAGCTCGACGAGGCGCACCGCTTCATCAATCTGGCGCACGATCTTGGCGTGCCATGGATTCGCGTTTTTCCCGACGAGTACTTACCCGACGAATCGCACGAAAGTACGCAGCAGCGCATCGGCGAGACACTCGCCCAGCTCGGGACGTTCGCCAACGGCAGCGGCGTCGGCGTCCTGATGGAATCGCACGGCGCGCTCACCGATTCTCCGAGCATCGTCGCGATCATGAAGGCCGCCGGTGGCGCGCCGAACGTGGGGCTGGTCTGGGACACGCACCACACTGTCGTCGAGGGCCACGAGAAGCCGGCGGACACATGGGCCGCGCTCGGCAAATGGGTGCACCATACCCACATCAAGGACTCGGTTGCGCAAGGCGACGACCGCCATTACGTCCTGCTGGGACAGGGAACTGTCGGCGTCCAGGCGATCGTGCAGGCGCTGGTCCAGGGCGGCTATGACGGCTTCTTCGGACTCGAATGGGAGAAAGCCTGGCACCCGGACATCGACGAGCCGGAAGTCGCGTTCCCGCAATACATCGAGACGATGAAGAAGTGGCTGCAGGACGCGAGCCCAAGCGCCGCGTAGGCACCGGGCGAACGCGGGCCGCGGTTGCGGACCGCAGGCTGATTGCCGCACTCCGGCGGGAGCTCCGCGCGCGCGCCAATCCCGCGAAGGCGCCTGCGATGCAGGCCTACATGAAGTCGTCGATGCCGTACTACGGCGTCAACTCACCAGAACAGAACGTCATCTGGCGTCGCGTCTTCGACGCGCGCGTGCTGCCCGACGAGAAGGTGTGGCAGGCGACTGTGCTGACGTTGTGGCGGTCGGCACGATTCCGCGAGGAACGCTACGGAGCGATCGCACTCACCGGTCACCGCGCCTACGAGACATTCCAGACCCTCGATACACTGCCGGTTTACGAAGAACTGATCGTGACTGGGGCCTGGTGGGACTACGTCGATGTGATTGCCGGTAAGCGCATCGGCGCCTTGCTGGCGCGCTATCCGGCCGAGATGAGACTGCTGCTCCGCGCCTGGAGCCGATCGCCTGAGGTGTGGAAGCGGCGGACTGCCATCCTCGCGCAGCTTGGCTTCAAGGAGGCGACTGACCTCCGGCTGCTCTATGCGTGCATCGAGCCCAATCTCGCCGATCGCGAGTTCTTCATCCGGAAGGCGATCGGCTGGGCACTGCGCCAGTATGCGTGGACGGATCCGAAGGAAGTGCGCCGCTACGTGCGCGCCCATCGCAATCGCCTCAGCGGACTCAGTGCGCGCGAGGCGCTCAGAAATCTCTAGGTGGCCTGGGCAACCTGGGCAACCCGGGTAACCCGGGTAACCTGGGTAACCTGGGTTCTAGGCCGCCCGGCGAGCGCGACCGAAGAGGCGTTCGACGACGGCCGTGAGCTCGGCGGCGGCAACGACATCGGCGCGCACACAGTCGACGCTGCGGCGTGCGATGGCGTGAAGATCGAGCGGCCGGCGCGGCCGCTCCATCAGCGGTACATCGAGCAGCATGGCGCCAATGGTACGTCCGGCGATGCCACCCATCAGCAGTACGTAGAGGAGTGTGATCGTCGCCAGCACGGAAAAGACCTCGAGCCCCGACTTTTCGAGCAGCTCCATCGCCGAGACGCGACAGAGCAATGCCGTGAGTGCGATCACGGTGAAGTAAATGGAGGCCAGGAGGAAGCCGTCCACCCAGGCGGCGAGGAAGCGCCTGGGACCGCGAGGCAGATCCGTGGCAGCGGTCAGCACCTGACGGTCGCCCTCGACGCGGCGGTCGTGCCGTTCGAGCAGCTGCTTCAGCACCTGCATCCGTGCGTCTGGAATGATCGCCGCGGCATCCGCGTAGGGGAGAGACGCCTGCCCTGCCTGCGGTGCCGCGCTCTCGACGGGCGGCAGATGATCCGCCAGCCGGCTCACGACGAGCTCGCCGTCGAGGCCGACAGCCTCGGCGTAGGCGCGGACGAAGGCCCGGGCGTAGAAGCCTCCCGGCAAGCCCTGTAGATCGCCATCGTCAATCTTCCGAAGATGCCCGACGCCAATGCGCGTCCGGCGGCTGATTTCGGTCAAACTGAGGCCTCGGGCCATCCGGGCCCTGCGAAGTTCCGCGATCGTCATGCCGCTCCTACTCCTCGCTCGGACACCTATCGGGCCCGAGGTGTCAGGACATTACGCCCTGGGCAATGACGTGCGTTCGTATCGTGCAGTGGTGTGTAGCAGCATGCACGGAATCGACGTTTCGCGTGTCCATGTTGCTCGCTGAGTTAGCCGCCACATCCTCGGCAGTGGCCGCCGTCCGAGGTCGCCTCGAGAAGGTCGCGCGTCTCGCGGATCTGATCAAGCGCCTGGCGCCAGACGAAGTGCCGGTCGCGATTGCCTATCTGTCGGGTTCCTTGCGGCAGGGCCGGATTGGCGTCGGCAGCGCGGCGATTCGCACCGCGCACGACGTTCCGCCCGCGATGTCGGCGTCGTTGACGATCGCGGACGTCGATCGCGTCTTCGAGACGGTGAGCACGATTGCCGGCGCCGGATCGACGCGGCTCCGGCAGGAACAGCTGCGTGCGCTGTTCACGGCCGCGACCCGGGAGGAGCAGGAATTCCTGATCAAGCTGCTCTTCGGCGAGCTTCGACAGGGCGCGCTCGAAGGCGTGCTGGTGGAAGCGGTCGCGCGAGCGTCGAACGTTCCGGCGGCACGAGTGCGCCGCGCCGCGATGCTGGCGGGCGACCTGGCGCGCGTGTCACGTGCCGCACTCGTCGAAGGCGAGCGCGGCCTCGCGGCATTTCAGGTCAACGTGCTGACGCCGGTGCAGCCGATGCTCGCTGACTCCGCTGACTCGGTCGAAGAGGCGGTGACCACCCTCGGCGACACCGCGCTCGAATACAAGCTCGATGGCGCGCGCATCCAGGTCCACAAAGCCGGAGATCTCGTGCGCGTGTACTCGCGCGGACTGCGCGAGGTCACGGCGGCCGTGCCCGAGGTCGTCGAGGCAGCCGCCGTCTTTCCGGCGCACGACGTCATCCTCGACGGCGAAGTGATCGTGCTCCGTCGAGACGGTACGCCGGTTCCCTTCCAGGACACGATGCGGCGCTTCGGCCGGCGGCTCGACGTGGACAGCCTGCGTCAGCAGCTGCCGCTGAGCCCTTTCTTCTTCGATCTCCTCGCCGTCGACGGTCGCGATGTGCTCGACGAGCCGCAGTCGGCGCGCTTTGCAACGCTCCAGGAAGTGGTGCCGGCGCCGCTCGTCATCCCGCACGCAACGGCGGTCACGGGCGCGACTGCGCGCGCCTTTCTCGATGGCGCGCTCGCGCGCGGCCACGAAGGCGTGATGGCGAAGTCGCGCGGATCCTCGTATGCGGCCGGCAATCGCGGGTCGGCGTGGCTGAAGGTCAAGGCGGTGCGCACGCTCGATCTCGTCGTGATTGCGGTCGAATGGGGCAGCGGGCGGCGGAAGGGCTGGTTGAGCAACCTGCACCTGGGCGCCCGGGATCCGTCCACGGGTGGCTTCGTGATGCTCGGCAAGACATTCAAGGGGATGACCGATGCGCTCCTGACGTGGCAGACGCAGGAGCTCCTCGCGCGCGAGATCGGGCGTGACGATTATGTGGTGTACGTACGGCCCGAGTTGGTCGTGGAGATCGCCTTCAACGATTTGCAGGCGAGTCCCCACTATCCAGGCGGGCTGGCGCTTCGTTTCGCCCGCGTCAAACGCTACCGCACCGACAAGACGGCGGACCAGGCGGACACGATTGAAACCGTCAGGGCGATTTACAAGCAGATGACGGGAAGGGAGGGGTAAACGGCGCATAGGTGCAGGGGCGCAGCGCGGGCGCGGGGCGCAGGGGCGCGGGGCGCAGGGGCGCGGGGCGCATAGGCGCAGCGGCGCAGAGAGGGGGCGCATGAGGACGGCGGCCGAGGTGGTCATTGCCGAATCAGTCCGAGCAACGGAGCGGCGACCTTGCGGATTTCTGCCTCCAGTTCAAATTGGACCTCCTCGGAGATGTATTCGAGGCGATGAGCGACGTGGACGTAGTAGCCCGCTTCGCGCAGTGACGACCAGGCGATTCTCAGAAATTGCCTGCGTTCCTGGGGATGGGTGCGAGCAGTTCCTTCAACGATGTTGGACGGCACGGAAAGCGCCGCTCTGCGCAGCTGGGATCCGAGTTCGAATCGCTCGTGAGCCGGAAATACAGCGAGCGTCAGACGATGCAGGCGAACGAACAGATCATCTGCCCGCTGCCAGGCGACTAGCGAGCGATAGGCTGGCGTCGTAGGCATACGAGGGGTCGGGGCAACCCGTGTGCCGGCACCCAGCCAAAATCCGTGCTCACAATTTCGCGACAAGCTCCCCGCGCGCCGCGCTTGAGTGCTGATGCGCCTATGAGCCTCCGCGCCCATGCGCCTCTGCGCCTTCCGCCAGCCCCATTTCAAGCTCAACCGGTTGCCTGCCGATGATCACGGAAGCCGCGGGGGCACCGGCAGCCGGAGCCCGGGCGGCGAACCGGAGTTCCGATCATCGTGCGCGTAACCCCTTTTTCTGCGATCCGTCGCCACGCTTGCCACGTTCGCACGTGGCTGCCCGGCGTTGCACTCGCCGCCAGCGTGCTGCTCTGCCCGGCAGTGGCGATGGCGAGCGAAGCGTGGACGTCAGATGGAGATGGAACGGCGCAGGCCGCGGCCGCGGTGGACGGCGCCAGTCCCGGATGGGTGCGGTTCCTCGGAATTCTGCTGGTCTCAGCCGCGGGCGCGGCGGCGGTGCGCCTGTATGACGTCCGTCACCAGCGGCACCTCGAGATGCTGGTGGCCAAGCGCACCGAGCAGCTCACCGCCGAGATCGCCGAACGGCGTCGCGCGGCCGTGGAGCTGGAGGCGGCTCGCGAAGCAGCGCTTCACGCATCGCGGCTGAAGTCCGAGTTTCTCGCCAATGTGAGCCACGAGATTCGCACGCCGATGAACGGCGTGATGGGCATGACGGATCTCGCGCTGCAGATGCCGCTGCCGGCCGAGGCGCGCCGCTACCTGGAAGTCGCGCAATCGTCCGCCGATCTGTTGCTGCAGGTGATCGACGACGTGCTGGACTTCTCGAAGGTCGAGGCTGGCAAGCTCGATATGCACCCGGTGGAGCTCGACGTTCGCGCCGAGATCGACGAGCTCGTGGCGTTGATGGGGCCGCGCGCCGAGGCCCGCGGCCTGATGCTGAACGCGCGCGTTCACGACTCGGTGCCGCAGCTCTTCGTCGGCGACCCGGTGCGACTGCGCCAGATTCTGCTCAACCTCACGGCGAACGCGCTCAAGTTCACCGAACGCGGATCGGTGACCATCGAAGCGCGCGCCCTCGACAGCCACGAGGCCGAAGCCAGCGAAGTCGAGCTGCACTTCGCGGTTCGCGACACAGGCGTCGGCATCTCGCCCGAGCACCAGGGCCGCATCTTCGACGCGTTCGTGCAGGTCGGCAGCGTCCCGAACGGCGACCGCGGCGGCACGGGATTGGGCCTGGCCATTGCGGCGAGGCTCGTCGGATTGATGGGCGGTGAGCTGAAGGTCACCAGCACGCCTGGCACCGGCAGCACGTTCTTCTTCGTCGTGAAGTTCCCCAGGGCGCGGCACGAAGAGGCCACGCAGGAAGACGACGGCGGGCGCGAAATCCTGCGGCGCCGGCTGCGTATCCTCGTCGCGGACGACAACGCCATCAACCGGATGGTCACCGAGCGCATGCTCCAGCGCAGCGGCCATACTGTGGCCCTGGTCGAGAATGGTCTGCAGGCGATGGAGATGGCGCTGGCGGGACGGTTCGATCTCGTGCTGATGGACGTGCAGATGCCAGAGATGGACGGCCTTGCCGCGACGGTGGCCATCCGCCGCGCCGAGCACTCTACTCGCCGGACTCCGATCGTCGGTCTGACCGCGCACGCATTCCGTGGCGACCGCGACCGCTGTCTCGACGCCGGCATGGACGACTACGTCGCGAAGCCGGTCCGGCGCGAAGAGCTCGAAGCGGCCATGGCACGGGCACTCCGCCGCAACCCGAGCACGACCTTTTCGTCGTCCGGGCCTTCAGCCGCAGCCCAGCAGGCCTGATCGTCCTATACTGACAACTCCTTCCCCCGCGTGACGCCCTTCCCAGGCGTCCGAAGGAGGTGTTTCGTGCGACGCCTGCTCGCCCTGGCGTTCACTGTGCTCGCCACGGGCGCGTCCGGCATCTCGGCGCAACAGGCCAGTCACCCCGCCGAGACGATCGACGAGAAACCGATTTTCCGCCTCTCCGTGTCGCTGGTGCAGCTCGATGCCGTCGTCACGGATGGCAAGGGCCGGCACGTCACGACACTGGGCAAAGACGATTTCGAGATCTTCCAGGACGGCAAGGCGCAGCCGATCACGGCCGTCAGCTACGTGGACGCCTCGGCGGACTGGGTGGATACGTCCGGTCTGCCGCCGCTTCCCCCTGAAGCCCTTCGACCGACCGACGCGCGCCGCATCTTCGGCATCGTCGTCGACGACCTGCGGATGTCGTTCGAGAGCATCTTCTACGCGCGACACGGGCTTGGCAGGTTTGCCGATCGCCAATTCGTGCCGGGCGATCGCGTGATGCTGGTGACGACGAGCGGCGGCTACCGTGCGCCGCAGCTGACGAGCAGCGCACACATCTTCAAGGCCGCGGCGAACCGCCTCCGCTACTCCATGTGGGGCATTACCGGTGCGAGCGCGCTCGACCCGGTCGACGGCATCGCTGATGGGTTCGATCGGGCAGGCGGGTTCCGCGAGTACGTCTTCGCGGTAAGCGCCATCGAGCAGATCGAGCACGTCATCGACGCGCTGAAGCCGCTGCCCGGTCGTAAATCCGTGATCCTGGTCTCGGAAGGATTCTCGATCAGCGGCTTCGATATTGACACGAGCATCATTCGCGACGCGATGCAGGCGCTGGTCGATCGCGCCAACCGCGCCGGCGTGGTCGTGTATGCGATCGATCCGCGCGGCCTCGTCATCACCGGTCTCACCGCAGCCGATGCCGTGGGCAACCCGCAACGCATGGCCGCCATCGCCAGCCAGCGTTCGAACGCCCTGCGCGACTCGCAGGACGGCCTGCGCTATCTCGCCGGCGAGACCGGCGGCTTCGCGGTGATCAATTCCAACGACCTCGCGCTCGGCATGAAGCGCATCATGTCGGATCAGCAGGGCTACTATCTGATCGGCTACCAGCCGGAGGCCGGTACCGTGCGCACGAGCGATCGGCCGACGTTCAAGCATGTGAAGATCAAGGTGAAGCCGCGGGGCCTCAAGGTTCGTACGCGGTCCGGCTTCTACAACGTCGCCAGCGAATAGACATCCCGCTACGGTTGCGGTTGGTTCGCGGAACACGCCGTGCAAACGGTTGCATTTCCGAACTGAACCGTTTAGTATTTCCCGCTCATGATTCGAGTCGACAACCTCCAGAAGTCGTTCGGGGACTTCGCCGCCGTGAGGGGCATCTCGTTCGAGGTGCAGGCCGGCGAAATCTTCGCGTTCCTCGGCCCCAACGGCGCAGGCAAGACCACCACGATCAAGATGCTGACGACACTCCTGGCGCCGACGGGAGGGCAGATGGCGATCGACGGCATCGATCCTGTCCGCCGCCCGAACGACGTCCGGCAGCGGTTCGGCATCGTGTTCCAGGATCCGAGTCTCGATGGCGACATGACTGCCTACGAGAACATGGATCTCCACGGCGTGCTGTACCACGTCCCCCGCCGCGTCCGCGCCGAGCGCATCGAGCGGCTGATGACGCTGTTCGAACTGTGGGACAAGCGCAACCTGCTCGCCAAGACCTTTTCGGGTGGCATGAAGCGGCGCCTGGAGATCGCCCGCGGCTTGCTGCACACGCCAAAGATCCTGTTCCTCGACGAGCCGACGCTCGGCCTCGATCCGCAGAGCCGCAACCAGCTCTGGTCGCACGTCAAGCATCTGAACGAGACCGAAGGCACCACCGTCTTCCTGACGACGCACTACATGGATGAAGCGGATCGGGTGGCGCAGCGGATCGCCATCATCGACCATGGCGCGATCGTCGCACTCGGCTCGCCGCAGGAACTGAAGACGCAGACGGGCGCGGAGACGCTCGAGGATGCCTACCTGGCGCTCACCGGTTCGTCGATTCGCGACGAGCGCGCGGACGCAGGCGCCGACCAGATGCGGCAATTCGCGAGAATGTGGAGGCGATAGCGTGGGAGCGATTTACATCCTCTGGTTGCGCGAGTTGAAACGCTACGTGCGATCGCGGCCGCAGATCATCGCCTCGCTCGCACAGCCGATGCTCTACCTGCTGGTGCTCGGCTTCGGCCTCGGGCCCGTCTTCCAGAAGGCAGGGCAGGGCAGCTACCTGCAGTTCATGGCGCCCGGGGTCATCGCCATGACGATTCTCTTCTCGTCGATCTTCTCCGGCATCGCGCTGCTGTGGGATCGGCAGTTCGGCTTCCTGAAAGAGACGCTGGTCGCACCCGTGCCGCGGCTGCACATCATGATCGGCCGGACGCTCGGCGGCGCGACCGTGGCAACGATTCAGGGCTGCCTCATCGCGATCATCTGCGTCATCGCCGGATTTCGCCCGGTGTCGCTGGCGATGATTCCGGTGGCCCTGCTGTTCATGGTCCTCATCGCCACCGTTTTCGGCGCGCTCGGTACCGGCATCGGTTCGACGCTGCAGGACATGCAGGGCTTTCAGCTGATCATGAACTTCATGGTGCTGCCGATCTTTTTCCTCTCGGGCGCGCTGTTCCCCCTCGCCAACCTGCCGCTGGTGCTCTCGATCGTCACCCGTCTCGATCCGCTGGCGTACGGGGTGGATGGCTTGCGGGCGGTGCTGCTCGGCACCTCGCATTTCGGCGCGCCACTCGACGTCACCGTACTGCTCATCGTCGCGATCGCGTTCCTCGCGCTCGGTGCGCGCCAGTTCTCGCGGATCCAGATCTGATGGCCGGACGTCCGCGCAGCGCGCAGGCGCATCGCAGCGTCCTCGATGCGGCGGTGACGCTGTTCGCGGAACGCGGCATCGACGGCACCAGCATGGACGCAATCGCCGGCCGCTCCGGCGTCAGCAAGGCCACCATCTACAAGCACTGGCCGAACAAGGACGCCCTGGCCCTCGAGATCCTCGATCACCTGCATCGCCTCGACGATTGGCCGGATACGCAGTCGCCCGATGTCATGGCCGACATCACCGAGATCCTCGACCGCCGGCCTTCCCCGCGCACGGCGGCACTGCGCGCGAAGATCATGCCGCATCTGATGGCGTATGCCGCACGTCACGAGGAGTTCCACAAGGCGTGGCGGGCCCGGCTGCTCGAGCCGACGCGCCAGCGACTGACCCGTCTGTTGCGCCGCGCGATCGCCGAAGGGCGCCTCCCGCTCGGCTTCGACTGCAACGTCGGCGTGGCGCTCCTGCTGGGGCCGATGCTGTATCAATGGATGGCGTCGATGGTCGGGGTCTCGCTGCCTGACAATCTGCCGTCGCGGGTCGTCGACGGTTTTCAGCGGGCGTACGCGGTCAGCGCGCCGGTGTCCCCTCGCCACCGACGTCGTCGCTAGCCTCAAGACGTCCCGCGCAATGCTGGTCAGCCACATCTGAAGGCGAGCCTGTGGACGCGGGGCTTCAGCCCCGCCCGCTCATGAGAAGATGTCCGCGTGATCCGAACCATCGCGTCCGTCGTCCTCGCACTTCTGCTCCTGAATGGATCAATGCCCGCCGCCGCTAATAACGACCTCGACGCCCGTGTGTCTGCCTTGACCACGCCCTTCAAGGGCAGCGTCATGCTCTACGCGAAGAATCTTCGTACCGGCCGCGACTTCGGCCGCGGCGCCGAAACGAAGGTGCGGACCGCCAGCACGATCAAGCTTCCGATCCTGTGCGCGCTCGAATCGCTCATCGATGCCGGCAAGGTGCGCTGGGACGAGCGCCTGGTGTTGAAGGCCGACGACAAGGTGACGGGCTCCGGCGTGATGGGGAACCTTGCCGACGGCACCGACCTCACCGTGCGGAACGTCGCGATTCTCATGATCATCGTCAGCGACAACACAGCGACGAACCTGATCCTCGACCGGATTACTGCCGACGCCGTGAACGACTATCTCGATGCGATAGGCTTGCCGCTGACGCGATCGAACCGGAAAGTGCGCGGCGACGGCACGAAGCTGAAGGACCCGACCGGCTGGAGCCGGGCTGGCCTGATCGAGGAGAACAAGAAGTACGGCCTGGGCGTCACCACTCCGCGCGAGATGGTACGCCTGCTCGAATTGCTCGAACAGGGCAAGGTCGTGAGTCCGGCCGTGTCCAAGGATGTCCTCGACATCCTGAAGATGCAGCACGAACGGGAAGGCATCGCGCGGCACGCGCCCGACGACGTCGAGATCGCCAGCAAGCACGGCTCGCTCGATGCGCTCCGAAGCGACGTCGGAATCGTTTACACGCCGGGCGGTCCGATCGCGATCGCGATCACCGTCGACGATATGCCCGATACCGACTACTCCCCGGACAACGTCGGCGACAAGTTGATCTGGGAGCTCGGTCAGGTGCTGGCCGCGGGACTGCAGTAGGGCCGGCAGCACTTTCCGCGCCGACAGTCCGGCCTTCGACGCCGCTCCAGCCGATCCGGCCGCGTGCCACGTTTATAATTCGTTGTTCTCCATGGCGCTGGCGGAAGGGTCACGGCTTGGGCCGTACGTCGTGCATTCCCTGCTCGGATCGGGCGGCATGGGCGAGGTGTATCGAGCCTTCGACGAGCGCCTCCGCCGCGACGTCGCGATCAAGCTGATCTCGAACCGCCTGTCGGCCGAAACGGACGCCGTCGACCGCTTCATCCGCGAAGCGCTCGCCGTCTCGGCTCTCAACCATCCGAATATCGTCACCATCCACGAGACCGGCGAGTTCGAGGGCGGCCGCTACATCGCCATGGAGTTCGTGCAGGGCGATAGCCTGCGCGAACTGATGCGGCAGGGGCTGACGCGCGACCGCGCCGTGGACATCGCCCGGCAGATCGCTGAAGCGCTGTCCGTTGCACACGCCGCTCAGATCGTGCATCGGGATATCAAGCCCGACAACGTGATGGTGCGGGACGACGGCTACGTCAAGGTGCTGGACTTCGGACTCGCCCGCATCGCCAGCAGCGGCGACGAAAACGTAGCGACTCTGACAGGAGCGACGCACACGGGCCTGGTGCTCGGAACCGTCGGCTACATGTCGCCCGAGCAAGCGCGCGGCGAAAGCGTCACGCTCGCGAGCGACGTCTTCGCCTACGGCATCATCCTTTATGAGATGCTGACCGGCCAGCATCCCTTCCACGCCAACTCGCCGCTCGCGGTGCTGCACGGGATCCTCTCCGATGCGCCCGTCCCGCCATCACGGATGGGCGTCGAGGTCCCCGCAGCCCTGGATCAGCTGACGCTCGAGTGCTTGCAGAAGGACGCGCGCGTCCGTCCTTCGTCCGCCGAGATCGCGTCGCGCCTCCGCGGCAACGAACCGTCGTCTGTGGTCGCCAGCGGCTCGAGTCACGGCCGGGCGGTGGCGCCGCCGCGGCTCGTCGGGCGCGAGCCGGAAATCGATACGTTGACGGAAGCGTACCTGCAGGTCGCCGCGGGACACGGCCTCCTCATCGCCGTCGCTGGTGAGCCTGGGCTCGGCAAGACCGCTCTGGTGGAAAACTGCCTCGGCCTCCTCGCCTGCACCGGGGAAGCGCGGATCGCACGCGGGCGCTGCTCCGAACGTCTTGCCGGCAGCGAGGCCTACCTTCCGTTCCTCGAGGCGATCGACGGGCTGCTGCGCAGCGAAAGCCACGGCAGCCTCGCGCGCGTCCTGAAGGCGGTTGCGCCGAACTGGTACGTCCAGGTCATGTCGCTGCCATCGGACGACTCGTCAGCGACCCGCGTGCTGGCAGAAGCGGGCACCGGATCGCAGCAGCGGATGAAGCGCGAGATGGCGGCGTTTCTGGAAGAGGCGTCGCGTCTTCAGCCGGTGGTGGTCTTCCTCGACGACCTTCACTGGGCGGACAGCTCCACGGTCGATCTCGTCGGCTACCTGGCCGATCGCCTGACGACGATGCGCCTGGCGTTGGTGGTGACGTATCGGCCCTCGGAGCTGGTGCAGAGCAAGCACCCGTTCCTGTCGCTGAAGCTCGATCTGCAGGCGCGCGGCGCCTGTCGCGAGATCTATTTGCAGTACCTGCAGCCGGCGGCTGTGACCGAGTACGTGGCGCTCGAATTCCCCAACCACTCGTTCCCTGAAGAATTCATCCGGTTGATCCATCAGCGCACGGAAGGCCACTCGCTGTTCCTGGTCGATCTGCTGCGCGATCTGCGGCGCCGCGGCGTCCTCGTCGAGGATCCGCGCGCGGGCTGGCGTCTCGCGGAAGGCCTGGCCGCAATCGAACGGGAGCTGCCGGAGTCGGTGCGCAGCATGATCCAGCGCAAGCTCGACGCGCTCGGAGACGACGCGCGGCAGTTGCTGGCGGCGGCGGCGGTGCAAGGGGTGGATTTCGACTCGGCGATGATCGCCAGCGCGCTCGAAATCGACGAACAGGACGTCGAAGATCGTCTCGATCGCCTCGAGCGCGAGCATGCGCTGGTGCGCTTCACGGGCGAAGAGAGCTGTCCCGATCGCACGATGACCCTGCGCTACCGGTTCGCACACGTCCTGTATCAGAACACGATGTTCGCATCGCTGCGCCCGACTCGGCGCGCGGCGATGGCGGGGGCCATCGCCGCCGGGCTCGTACGGCGATGGGGCGATCGCACGCCGGAGATTGCCGCCGAGCTCGCGGTGCTGTTCGAAACGGCACGCGCCGCCGTCGCGGCGGCACGCTACTTCAGCCTGGCCGCGGCATCGGCGACACGCCTGTTCGCACACGAAGAGGCCCGGCAGCTCGCGCTGCGCGGCCTGGCGCTGCTCCATTCGCTGCCCGACGACACCACTCGCAGGAAGGTGGAGCTCGAGCTGCAGATGACCTACGCGCTGGCGATGAAGACCAGCCGCGGCTTCGGCGTGCCCGAAGTCGGCCAGGCGTACCGCCGCGCGCGCGAGCTGTGCCGCCTGATCGACGACCCGGGTTTAGTCATCCCCGTGCTCATGGGACTCTCGGCGCACTACATCACGTCGGGAGATATCCGTGTCGCGCACGAGCTCGCCGAACAGCTGTTGGGCCTCGCCACGCAGATCGGCAACCCGCACGTCGAGATGATCGCCGAGTGGTGTCTCGGCGCCGCGCTGCATCATCTCGGGGAACTCGAGCCAGCGTACGAACATCTCCAGCGCGGGCTGACGCTGTACGACCCCGCGTTTCATCGCGCGCGCGCCTGGGAGGTCGGCATCGAACCCGGCATCTTCTGCATGTGCGAGCTGTCTCGCACGATGGTCCTGAAAGGGCAGATCGATCGCGGACTCGAACAGATCGGCCGCGCCGAAGCGGCGGCGCGCGATCTCGGCCATCCGCAGACGCTGGCGTTCACCGTGCTCTTCCGCATGTTGCTGCATCACCTGCGTCGCGAGCCCGTCGAGACACGGACGCTCAGCGACGTGCTGATCCCGCTCTGCGCGGAAAAGGGTTTCGCCCAGGAGCTGCTGTGGGCACGCCCGGTGAACGGCTGGGCGTTGTACGAGCTCGGCGATCGCGAGAGGGGACTGTCTGAAATCGAGCGCGCAGTCAGCGATCAGGAAGGCGCGCACTCCGCATTGCTGCGTCCGTACTATCTGCTCCTGCACGCCGACGCCCTGAGGCGCTCGGGACGCATCGACGAAGCGGCGCAGCGTCTCGAAGCGGCCGCCACGGTGTCACTCGCCACGGCGCAGCGCATGTTCGAGCCAGAACTGCACCGGTTGCGCGGCGAACTGCTCCTCGACGCGGATCGCCTTCAAGGAGAGGCAGCGCGGGAAGCGTTCGAGAAAGCCCTCGGGGAGGCACGCCGCCAGGGCGCGTCAATGCTCGAGCTTCGCGCCGCTCATTCGCTCGCGGCCTGGCTCGCCGGTGAAGGGCGCATCCCCGAGGCGCGGGCTGTGCTCGAGCCTGTCGTCGCCGGCGTCAGCGAAGGGCTCGAAACGCCGGACGTGCAGGAAGCCACGGCGCTCCTGGCGTCTCTTCAGACGACGACGGCCCACGGCTGACCTCCGGGAGGCAAACCCGGCGCGCTCCCATTCCGTCTATTGCCAACATGCTGAACCTGAAGCTGGCCTTCCGGACGCTGTTCAAGGCTCCATTCGTCACACTGGTCGCGATCCTCTCGCTGGCCCTCGGAATTGGGGCAAACGCAGCCATCTTCTCGATGTTCGACCAGATGCTGCTGCGAACGCTGCCGGTACGCGAGCCAGCGGAACTGGTCAATCTGGGCGCGCCCGGTCCGAAGCCCGGCTCACAGACCTGCAGCCAGGCCGGTGACTGCGACACGGTTTTCAGCTACCCCATGCTCCGGGATCTGGAGCGTGTGCAAAAGGTGTTCACCGGCATCGGCGCACATCGGGTCTTCGGCGCCAACCTCGCCTTCGAGGGCCAGACGCTCAGCGGCCGCGGCGTCCTCGTCTCCGGCGGGTATTTCCCTACCCTCGGAGTGCAGTCGGCTCTCGGTCGGCTGCTCGGCCCGGTCGACGACCGTAAGGCCGGCGAGTCCCTCGTGGCGGTGCTTTCGCACGCCTACTGGGTGACCCGCTTTGGCGGCCGCAGCGATGTCCTCAACAAAACGATCATCGTCAACGGTCACCCGCTCACAGTGGTCGGCGTTGCGCCGCGAGGATTCGACGGCACGACGCTCGGGGTGAAGCCCGAGGTCTTCGTGCCGATCACGCTGCGGGAGCTGATGTGGTCCGGCGGCCCGACGAAGATCTTCGAAAACCGCCGCGCCTACTGGATCTATCTCTTCGCCCGGCTGCGACCTGGCGTGTCGATCGACCAGGCACGCGCCGAACTCAACGGCCAGTACAGCGCGATTCTGAACACAGTGGAGGCGCCGCTCCAGGAAGGCATGAGCGCGCAAACCATGAAGCGGTTCCGCGCCAAGCAGGTGGTGCTCGAAGAGGGTCCCCGAGGACAGAGCTCGGCGCGCGACGAAGTTCGCGGGCCGATGCGGCTCCTGCTGGGTGTGACCACGTTCGTCCTGCTGATAGCGTGCGCCAACATCGCCAACCTGCTGCTCGCGCGCTCCGCCGCACGCGCCTCGGAAATGGCCGTCAGAGCCTCGATTGGCGCGGGGCGCAGACATCTGATCGCCCAGCTCCTGACCGAATCGTTCCTTCTTGCCGTGCTCGGCGGCCTGTGCGGGCTGGTGGTCGCACGCTGGACGCTCGACGCGATCGCAGCGACGCTGCCCGAAGAGGCCGCCTCGAGCTTCGTGTTCCACGTCGACGCGCGGGTCGCCTTCTTCGCGACCGCAGTCACGGTGGCGACCGGAGTGCTCTTCGGGCTCTTTCCCGCCATCCACAGCACCAGACCCGATCTGCTCTCTACGTTGAAGGCACAAACCGGCCAGCCGTCCGGCGGACGCGGGGCCGCCCGCTTCCGGACGACGCTGGCGACCGCCCAAATCGCCCTCTCGATGGCGCTGCTGGTGGCGGCGGGACTTTTCGTTCGCAGCCTCAACAACGTCAGCCGCATCGAGCTTGGCATCAAGGTCGACAACATGGTGACCTTCGCGGTTTCGCCGGAACTCAACGGCTACACGCCGCAGCGGTCGATGGTGTTCTTCCAACAGCTCGAGAAGGAACTCGCGTCGCTTCCGGGCGTGACCGGCGTGACCGCATCACTCGTGCCGATTCTCGCCGGCAACAACTGGGGCAACGGCGTCCACGTGGAAGGATTCAAGACCGGTCCCGACATCGACAATGGCTCGCGCTACAACGAGATTGGTCCCGGATACTTCCGAACCATGGGCGTGCCGCTCATCGCCGGCCGCGAGTTCACCGAGACCGACACGCTGGGGAAGGCCAAGGTCGCGATCGTGAACGAGGCGTTCGCGAAGAAGTTCAATCTGGGGCGGAACGTCGTCGGCAAGCACATGGGGGATAGCGACGGCGCTGACGAGGGCAAGCTCGACATGGAAATCGTCGGCTTCGTGAGAGACGCCAAGTACAGTGAGGTGAAGGACACGATTCCACCGCTCTACTTCAGGCCCTACCGCCAGGATGACGGAGTCGGCTACATGACGTACTACGTCCGCACGTCGATGGAGCCAGGCGCGGTGATCCCGATGCTGCCCCGCGTCGTGGCGCGCCTCGATCCGAATCTGCCGCTGGAGAACGTGAAAACGATGCCGCAGCAGGTGAACGAGAACGTGTTCCTCGATCTGTTCATCAGCGTGCTGTCCGCGGCCTTCGGCATGCTGGCCACGCTGCTGGCGGCGATCGGTTTGTACGGCGTGCTCGCTTACACCGTGACGCTGCGGACGCGGGAGATTGGCTTGCGCATGGCACTCGGCGCGGATCCCGGCCGGGTCCGCCGCATGGTTCTGCGTCAGGTTGGCCTGATGACGGTGGTCGGCGGCGTCATCGGCCTGGCCAGCGCGGTCTGGCTGGGCCGCCTGGCCGAGTCGATGCTATACGAGCTCAAAGGCTACGATCCTGCCGTGCTCGCCGGCGCCGCGGTCGCCCTCTCGATCGTCGCCTTCGCCGCCGGATCGATCCCGGCGCACCGGGCGGCGCACATCGAGCCGATGCAGGCGCTCCGGTACGAATAACCAAGTTACCCAGGTTACCCAGGTTACCCAGGTTACCCAGGTTACCCAGCCTACCCAGGTTCCCCGCGTTGGCAGGTGGACTAAGATCCACGCATGCCTGAGACGCCAACTCCCGGCTCCGCCCTCTCGCGCCGCGACGTCCTCAAAGTTGCCGGTGCGGCCCTTCTCCCGGTTCGCCTGTCTCCCCGTGCGACCAGACGAGTGATCGTGGCCGGCGGCGGCATCTCCGGCCTGTGCTGCGGCTACGAGTTGATGCGCCGCGGGCACGACGTCACCGTGCTGGAAGCGTCCGACCGGACGGGAGGCCACGTCTTCACCGTGACCGACGGCCTCGACGATGGGTTGTACGGCGATGGCGGCGCCGAGCACTTCACCAATCCCGGCTACGACCGCTATCGTCAGTACGTCGAGGAGTTCAAGCTTCCCTTCGTCTACTACCCGCGGCGCGAGCACATCGTGCATCGCATGAAGGGGAAGATGTACACGGACGAAATGCTCGCCGATCCCGCAGTGCTCTCGGGCTTCGGCCTCAACGCGGGCGAGATCGCGTTCCTGAAGGACAAGCCGTTCTCGGAGCTGGCAAGCCTGTACTACAAGCCATATCTCGACGCCTTTCACGACGAGTACCAGCCATTCGGGATTGGCCTGGACCAGCTCGATGGCACGACGACGACCGAGCTGTTCAAAAAGGACGGCGCGTCCGCTGGCGCGCTCGAGTTCATCGGCGGCAGTGGATCGGCGCTGCAATCCGTGTGGCACGCGGCGATCCTGAAGATCCGCGGCGTCCCGCTCGTTCCGCCCAAGGTCTACCGGCTGGTCGGCGGCAACCAGAAGCTTCCCGATGCGTTCGCGGAGAGACTCGGCGAACGCGTCAAGCTGAACTCGCCAGTGACGAAGATCACGCACAGTCCCGAAGGCGTGAAAGTCTCCTGCGGCAAGGCCGGCAGCGAACGAACCGTCGAGGGCGACTATCTCGTGTGTGCGATGTCCGCCTGGATGCTGCGGCAGATTCCGGTGTCACCGGCATGGCCCGAGAAGAAGGCATTCGCGGTCGGGAACGTGCCGTACTACTCGGACACGCGATACATCATGCAGGCGAAATCGAAGTTCTGGGAGGAGGACAAGGTCAGTCCGAACATGAACCTCGATGACCCCAAGATGTACAACGTCTGGAAAACGGGAGACGAGGTCAAGACCACACGCGGGCTGCTCGCAGCCACGTCATCCGGGCCAGGCACCGTCGAGCAGGTGCTGACGACCTTCCGCAAGTACTATCCTGGAAAGTCGGAGAACATCGAAAAGGTGAAAGCCGTCGTCTGGGCCACCGATCCATGGCGGTCGGCATGCGAGACGACCGCCTACAAACCTGGGGAGCTCTCTCGCTTCTGGCCGTCGCTTATCGATCCCGTCGGCCGCGTCTATTTCGTCGGGGCGTACGCCGACAATCTCAACTGGGGCCAGGAAGCCGGCACCCGCTCGGGGAATCGGGTTGCCGAGCTCATCGACAAAGCGTAACGGTCTTCGGGTGCGTTCGGTGCGTCGGGTGCCACAGGTGCGCTAAGTGCCGGGTGCGATGCCGCGGCGTCGCGGCACTGCGGCATCGCAGGACTGCAGCATCGCAGCACTGGCGCACCGCGGCACCCGTCGCACCCGTCGCACCGTCGCACCTGTCGCACCCATGCACGATCTGCCGCTCATCGCTACGCTCGCGGGAGGATTGGCGGCGGCACTCGTCGCCGGCTACATCACCGAACGCCTGCATCTCTCGCCGATTGTTGGATATCTCCTGGCGGGGATTGCGGTCGGCCCGCACACGCCTGGCTTCATCGCCGACACTCATCTCGCGGAGCAGCTCGCCGAGGTCGGCGTCATCCTGCTGATGTTCGGCGTCGGCCTCCAGTTCCATCTGGACGAACTGCTGGCGGTGCGTCGCGTCGCCATTCCAGGCGCCATCGCCCAGAGCGCCGTCGCCACCGCACTGGGAGCGGGTGTCGCGCATCTGTTCGGCTGGGACTGGTCGGCTGCGATCGTCTTTGGCATCGCGCTCGCGGTGGCGAGCACGGTCGTCCTGATTCGCGTGCTCTCGGATAACCGCGAGCTGCACACACCCACCGGCCATATCGCGGTCGGCTGGCTCGTCGTCGAAGATCTGTTCACGGTGCTGGTGCTCGTGGTGTTGCCCGCCGTGTTCGGCACGGCGACGACAGAGAGGGGGTCTGGCAGCGCTGCGATGGCGCTGGCGCTGACACTGGGATTCACGCTGGTGAAGGTTGGCGGCCTCGCGGCCTTTACGCTGGCGGTGGGCGGCCGCATCATCCCGCGGCTGCTGGATCGGATCGCCCGCACCCGTTCGCGCGAACTGTTCACGCTGACGGTGCTGGTGATCGCCCTCGGCATCGCAGTCGGCTCGACCGCGATCTTCGGTGTCTCGATGGCGCTCGGCGCATTTCTCGCCGGCATGGTCGTCGGCCGATCCGAGTACAGCCTGCGCGCCGCGTCCGAGGCGCTGCCGATGCGCGACGCGTTTGCCGTCCTGTTCTTCGTGTCGGTCGGGATGCTCCTCGACCCGCGCTATCTGCTCGAGGCGCCCGGCCTCATCGCCGCGGCTCTCGCGGTCGTCGTCATTGGGAAGCCCCTCGTCGCCATCGCGGTCGTGCGGTTGATGCGATACCCGATGCGCGTCGCGCTGGCGATTGGTGTCGCACTGGCGCAGATCGGCGAGTTCTCGTTCATCCTCGGATCACTGGGACGAGATCTCGGCATCCTGCCGGCCACCGCGATGAACGCGCTGGTCGCGGTGGCGATTGCATCGATCGTGATCAATCCGCTGCTGTACCGCTGGGTGCCGCACCTGGCGAACCGCACGCAGGCCGGACGCGTCGCCATCGCCGATCAGCGGCGGCCTCCGCCCTCGACCACGCATCGCGCCGTGGTCGTCGGGTACGGCCCCACCGGCCGAACCGTCACCCGGCTCCTGCGCGAGAACGGCATCGAGCCGACGGTGGTCGAACTGAACATCGACACCGTCCGCGCCCTGGAACAAGAAGACGGCGTGACAGGCGTCTACGGCGACGCCAGCCAGCGTGAAGTACTGAAGGGCGCGGGCGCGGATACGGCGGGCAGCCTGATTCTGACGACCGACCTCACGTCCGCGGAGGAGGTTATCCGCGTCGCTCGCGAGCTGAATCCGAACCTGTACGTCCTCTCACGTACCGCCACTCTTCGGGATCTTCCCGTGCTGCGCAAAGCTGGCGCGTCGGGTGTCTTCTCCGGCGAAGGCGAAGTGGCGCTGGCGCTCACCGAGGCGCTGCTGCAACGCCTCGGTGCGACGCCGGATCAAATCGACAGAGAACGGCAGCGGGTGCACGACGAACTCTTCACGTAAAAGAACGCGAAGTTGCCCGAGTTACCAGGGTTACCGAGTTGCCCAGGTTACACGTTCAACTCGAGAAACCCGAGCAACCCGCAACCCGAGCAACGTTACCGTCAGTAGCGGAACGTGATGCCGACCGTCGCGCGAGTGAAGTTGAACGGCGACATCGAACTCCTGCCGGATCAAGCCGATGCCGCCAACGGCCTACGGCCGGATGCCCGGGCCACCCAACCTGCCCAACCTGACCAACCTGCCCAACCTGAGCAACCAGCCCAACCTGACCAACCCGATTTCCGTCCCTACCCCTCGCGAAGCACTTCGATCGGGTCGATTCGTGACGCGCGTTGAGCTGGCAGCCAGGCCGCCAATCCGCCGACGGCCGCCAGCACGACCGCCGCACCGATGAACGTGAACGGATCACGCGGCTCCAGTCCGAACACCAGGGCCGACACGAACTTCGTGGCATAGAAACTCAACGCGGCGCCAATCGCGACGCCCAGACCCACCAGAAGCGCGACACGCCGCACCACGAGACGAATCACCGTGTGCGCGTCGGCGCCGAGCGCCATGCGGATGCCGATCTCGACCCGCCGCCGGCTGACGCCGTACGAGGTGACCCCGTAAAGCCCGATGCCCGCCAGGAGCAGCGCGAGTGCGCCGAAGAACCCCGAGATGATCGCGATGATCCGCTCGCGCACGAGCTTCCCGTCGAACTGATCGGCCATCGGGAGGAACGACAGCGAGACGCGCCGATCGACTTTCTCGAGCGTCGCGGTCAGGCTTTTCACGAGCAACGAGGGGCGACCGGCGGCCGAACGCACGGTGAGACACTGGTTCGGCCAGGCATTGGCCTCGGTCTGCGGCAGCGGCAGGTAAAGGGTCGGAGGCGCGCCGTCGCGAGGCCCTTGATACGCCGCGCTCTCGGCGACGCCGATGATGCGGAACGAGGATGGGGTGTCGCCGGTACGGGGCCCGGACAGCTTCACCGTACGTCCCAAGGCGTCGGCGATCTCACTGCCAATGTATTTGTCGGCGAATGCGCGGTTGACGATGGCGACGCGAGGCGTCCCCTTGGTATCGGTCGTCGCGAAGTCGCGGCCGACGAGCAGTGCAGTTCCGTAGGTGGAGAAATATCCGGGGCCGATGCCGTTGAACCACACGACCATCTCGCGTTCGGAATAGCGGCGCCCTCCCTCCACTTCAATTCCGTCGTTCCACCCCATCCCGCTCACCGGTGTCAGATTGGAGAGCGCGGCGCGGGCAACGCCCGGCACCGTGCGCGCCGCTTCCTCGAAGCGTTGTGCGATCCGAAGGCGGTCCTCCGCGGCAACGCCACCGCGTTGCAGCTCGAGATTGACAATCAACAGCGGATCGCGATCGAAGCCGAGATCGATCGTCGCCAGCCTGGCGAAGGTGCGGACGAACAGCCCGGCGCCGACCACGAGGACGAGCGATAAGGCGACCTGCAGCACGACAAGCGGCTGTCCCAGCATTCGCGTCCGCTCGCCGGCAACGGTGCGCCCCTGTTCCTTCAAGGCTTCGCTCGGTTGCACGCGCCCGGCGCGGAAGGCCGGAACCACGCCGAAGAGCAGCGCTGTCGCAACGGCGACGACCACCGTGAATGCGAGCACGCGCCAGTCGAGCGACAAATCGAGCGACACGGTCTCTTCATACGTCGTCAGCTGTTGAACGAGTAGCCGGCTGCCCGCCTGCGCCAAGGCCAGCCCGAGGGCGGCGCCGGCGCCGGCGAGCAACAGGCTCTCGGTGAGCAGCTGGCGCGCGATGCGCCGCTGCGATGCGCCCATCGCGAGACGGAGGCTCACCTCGTGACGCCGGCCGTTCGCTCGGGCCAGCATGAGATTGGCGATGTTGGCGCACGCGATCAACAGCACGAGGCTGACCGTCGCCATGATGATGACGAGCGGCTCGCGGTAGCGGTTCTTGAACTGCGGCGCGCCGCCGGTCGCGCTCGCGAGGACGAACGGATCGCCCAGATACTGTTTCAGCATCTCCGCCGGCCAATCGGGGAGCGTGGCCTGACGTATCTGCGGACGTACCGCATTCAGCACGCGGCTGGCCTCCTCGATCGTCTGTCCGTCCTTCAGGCGGACGATCAGGTCGAGCCACCAGGTAGAACGGCCATCGAGCCAGGACTCCTTGCCGCGGACGAGCGGTTCGGTTCCGAGTGGAACGGCAACATCGAAGGCGCGCCCGATGACCGGCCCCAGAAATTCTGGTCCCGTGACACCGATCACCGTGAACGCGATCCCGTTCAAGGCGAGCGGGCGGCCGACCACGTCCGCGGCGCCGCTGAAGTGCCGCTGCCAGAAGCGGTAGCTGACCACGACGACCGGTCCGGCCGGTCCGCCACCGCGCCGGTCATCGTCCGGCGTGAACGTCCGGCCCAGCATGGCAGGCACGCCCAGAACGTCGAAGAAGCGGCCACTGACCCACATGCCGGGCACGGGCTGCGACAGGCCACCAGCCGCCAGATCGAAAGTGTCATCGCCCCAGGCCAGCGCACCGTCGAACAACGTGGTCTGACGCGCGCGTACCTGCTCCCAGATTGGATTCGTCCACGAACCCTGGCGCAGAATCGCCAGCCGTTCCGGCGCCCGCACGGGCAGCGCTCGAATCAGCAGGCTGTTCACCAGCGAGAAAATCGCCGTGTTGGCGCCGATGCCGAGCGCGAGCGAGAGAACGGCGACGCTCGTGAAGACCGGCGCCTTCAGGAGCACTCGCACGCCGTAGCGGACGTCCTGAACGAGGTCGTCGACCCAGCGAGTCCCCCGCGCGTCACGACAATCTTCTTTGACGCGCTCGACGCCCCCGAACGTCAGCGAGGCCTTGCGGCGGGCCTCAGCCTCGCTCATCCCGCCTTTCACGAGGTCGGCGACGTGACGCTCGAGGTGATCGCGCAGCTCGCGATCGAGATCGCGTTCGAGCCGGTTACGGTGCAGCAGTCGTGACCACCAAGTCATGGGACACCTTCGATCGGCGCGACGGGCCCCATTACATCGCTCCGTCGCTCGTGGCGAGGATCAGCCCGATGGCTTCCGCAAGGCGCCGCCAGTTGGCCTCTTCGACGTCCATCGCGGCGCGGCCTTTCCGCGTCAACCGATAGAACTTGGCTTCGCGGCCGGTATCCGAGTCCTTCCACTCCGCCACCAACAGGCCTTTGTTCTCGAGGCGGTGGAGCGCCGGATACAGCGAGCCCTGCTGCACCTGCACCACGTCGCGCGACAGTTGCTGCAGGCGCTGGGCGATGCCGTAGCCGTGCAGTGGCCCGAGCGCCACCACCTTCAGGACCAGCATGTCGAGCGTGCCCTGGGGCAGGTCGGAACGGGAATCGGATTTGGCAGCGGGCATCGGTGAATACCTCGGGCTTCTACATATACGACAACGACGTGTAGAAGTTCAAGGTGTCAATACGAATTGCGGATTGTGGATTGCCGGTTCGAACGCGTGCAGGATCGCGGCGGGCGCGAAGTATAGTATTTTTAACACTTTCACAATCGAAGCCGGCGGAGGCGCAGGGAAGACGATGACGGTTACTCACCACAAGAACGTCGCAATCCTGGTTGGCGGAGGCCCCGCCCCCGGGATCAACAGCGTCATCAGCGCCGCAACTATTCGCGCCCAGCTCGAAGGCATCGATGTCGTCGGCATCCGCGATGGATTCGAGTGGCTGATGCAGGGCAATATCGAGCACACCACGCCGCTGACGATCGAAAGCGTCAGCCGCATTCATTTTCGTGGCGGATCGCACATCGGCATTGCGCGGGCGAACCCAACGAAGGATCCGGCCCTGCTCGAGAACACGGTGATCTCGCTGCTGCGCCTGAACGTGTCGCAGCTGATCACGATTGGCGGCGACGACACGGCGTTCTCGGCGATGAAGCTCGAACAGAAGTCGCAGGGACGCATTCGCGTCGTCCACGTCCCGAAGACCATCGACAACGATCTCGATCTGCCACCGTACGTGGACACCTTCGGCTACCAGACGGCGCGTCATTACGGTGTCGAGATCGTCAAGAACCTGATGGTGGACGCCAAGACCACCTCGCGTTGGTACCTGGTGATCGCCATGGGCCGAAAGGCCGGTCACCTCGCGCTCGGTATTGGTAAGTCGGCCGGGGCAACGCTGACGATGATCCCCGAGGAGTTCACAGGCCATCCGGTACGGCTGAAAGCGATGGTCGACACGCTGGCGGGCGCGATCATCAAGCGCCTCAGCTACGGCCGCCGCGACGGCGTCGCGATCATCGCGGAAGGGCTGGTCCTCGACATCGATCCGGCGGATCTGATCCAGCTCGAAGAGGTCGAACGCGATGCACACGGGCACATCCGGATCGCCGAGGTGAACATCGGCGAGATTCTGAAGTCGCAGGTCGCCAAGCGTCTCAAGGAGTTCGGCCTGAAAGCGACGCTCGTCGCGAAGAACATCGGCTACGAGCTGCGCTGCGCGGATCCGGTGCCGTCCGACATGGAGTACACGCGCGATCTCGGCTACTGCGCGGCGAAGTATCTGCTGTCAGGCGGCAACGGCGTGATGATCTCGATGCAAGGCGGACACTTCGTGCCGATTCCGTTCGAGCAGCTGTTGGATCCGGCGACCGGTCGGACGAAAGTGCGTCTGGTCGACGTGCACTCGACGCGCTACGCCATTGCGCGGCGCTATATGATTCGCCTCCGTCGTGACGACTTCAACGATCCGCACGAGCTCGCGAGATTTGCGGCGACTGCCGGCATGTCCCTGCAGGAGTTCCGCCGCGAGTTCGAATATCTCGTGCACTACGAGCCGCCGCCGCTGCATCTCGACTCGGGAATGAAGGGCTTCCTCGAATCGGAAGAGGACGAGAACAAAGCGCCGACGGATCCGGTGGAGGAAGCGGCGCACACACACGCGGGCGGAAAGCGGAAATCGTAAGCGGGTCGGATCCGTTCACGCGCTTCCGAGCAGCCATCCCGTCAGAAATACCAGCACCCCGCCCAGAACGACTTGCACGGTTGCCGACGTCCACGGCGTATCCATGTACCGATGGCGGATGTAGCTGATCGCAAGCAGCTCCAGCGCGACGACCGCGATGGCCAGCGTCATCGCCACGCGATACTGCGGCACGAGGAATGGCACGGTGTGTCCCAACCCGCCGGCAGTCGTCATCAGGCCACACACCAGCCCGCGGATCCACGGATGGCCCCGACCGGTGAGCGAGCCATCGTCTGACAACGCCTCCGCGAATCCCATCGAGATCCCGGCACCGATCGACGCCGCCAGGCCGACGATGAAGGCGTCGTGAGTGCTCTGCGTCGCGACCGCTGCGGCGAAGAGGGGCGCCAGCGTCGACACGGATCCGTCCATCAATCCGGCGAGGCCAGGCTGCACGATCTGAAGCACGAACAACTGGCGCCGCGCGTTGTCCTCCGCAGCCCGTGCGTCCGGCGTCAGCAGTTCCTCCTCGAGCGTCGTCGCGAGCGCATAGTGCTCGCGCTCGGCTTCCGCAAGCTCGCCGAGCAGCTGCCGAGCGGACGCGTCGGTCATGCCCTGAATTGCGCGCTCGTAAAATCGCCGCGTCTCCAGCTCCATCGTCGCCGCCTGCTTGCGGACGGTGTCGAGCCCGAGCGGACGCACGCGCCAGACGGGCCGCCGTTCGGCAAAGCCCTTTACGTCCTGGCGGCGGAGGAGCGGGATGTGACTGCCGAAGCGTTGCTTGTAGATCTCGACCAGCCGCGAATGATGCTGCGTCTCTTCATGCTGCATCTCGTCGAACATCGCGGCCGATTTCGGGTAGCGCTCGCGCAGGCCGTCGGCGAACTCGCCATAGATGCGGCTGTCTTCCTCTTCGAGCGAGATGGCGAGGGCGAGAATCTCGCGCTCGGAGAGGTCCCGGAACTTCCTGGCCATGGCAATGGCCCACGAGTCTACCGCGACGCATTGCTAGCCCTCTGTGGCTGCAATTGGATACGATACGATATCGTATCCTATATGACGCGGCTAACCTCGAATGCCCCGACCGGCGCCCCTGACGAACAGAAGCGGCCCGGACGACCTCAGGATGCGGCGCTCCACGAGGCCATCGTCAAAGCGGCGCTCAACACGCTGGCGGATGTCGGCTTCGAGCGTCTCAGCATCGAGGAAGTCGCGAGACGAGCGGGCACGGCAAAGACGTCCATCTACCGTCGCTGGCCGACCAGAGACGCCCTGGTGATCGATGCCGTCCGACAGTATCTCGGTGCAATCACACAGAACCTGCGCGGTCCGCGTGCGAACACCTTACGCGCAGACCTGATTGCGCACATCGAGCGGCTGACGACGGTCTTGAGCCGCGAACGGCTTCGCGTCCTTGCCGGACTTCTGCTGGCGATTCGCTCGAACTGTGAATTGGCGGGAATGATCCGGGCTGCGCTGGTGCAGACCGAAGTGAATGCCATGCGCGAGATCCTCGAGCGCGCGGCGGTCCGTGGCGAAATCACGCAAACGGATTTCTCCCCGTTGCTCTTTCATCTCGTCCCGGGCGTCCTGTTCACGCGCCTCTTCGTGCTCGACGAGCCCATGGACGGGACGTTGGTGACGCAGTTCGTGGACGAGGTGCTGCTCCCGCTCGTCGCCGGCACCTTGCCGGGGCGGCGCCCACGCGCCGGAAAGCGGCAGCCGGTCCGCCCGCAACAGCCACGGTAGATGCGCGCTCGATTACGCCGGTGCGGCGGCGGCGAGTCGGCGGCCAATCTCGGTCCGCTCGTCGTCCGTCAGAATCCACTCCGTCGCTTGCGCGTTCGCCTGCACTTGCGCGTGCGAGGTGGCGCCGGCGATCACCGACGCGACGATCGGCTGCGACAGCAGATAACCGAACGCGAGCTCCAGCAGGGTATGACCTCGCGATTCTGCAAACTCGATCAGCGCTTCGACGATGGCGAGGCGGTCTTCGGACGGACGGCGGTCGCTCAGGCGCGTTCCTTTTGGAATCGGCTGCCCCTGACGGTATTTTCCGGTCAGGAGCCCGCTGGCGAGCGGGTAGTAGGGAATGAACGCCAGGCCCAGGCGCTCGCACGCAGGCAGCACGTCGGCTTCGGGTTCCCGATGGAGCAGGCTGTACTCGTTTTGCACGCTGACGAAGCGCACGCCATCGCGCGCGGCGGCCTCGGCTTCGCGGAGCTGCGCCACGGAGAAGTTGGAGCAACCGATCTCGCGCACCTTGCCGGCGTGCACGATCTCCGCAAGCGCGCCGAGCGTATCGCGGATCGGCACATCGGGATCGGGCTTGTGAAGCTGATAGAGATCGATGTGATCGGTGCCCAGCCGCTTGAGACTGTCGTCGACGGCGTGGTGCACGTAGTCCGGGTGCGCGCCCCGCCGCGAGGTATCGATCTCCCAGCCGAACTTGGTGGCGATCACCGCCTCGTCGCGGCGGCGCCCCAACGCGCGGCCGAGAAAGTCCTCGCTCTTGGTGCCGCCATACATGTCGGCCGTGTCGAAGAAATTGATCCCCTCGTCGAGCGCGGACTCGACGACGTCGGCCGTTCCGGCCGCGTCGAGCCGCCAGCCGAAATTGTTGCAGCCAATGCCGACGATCGACACTTCCAGCGAGCCGATCCGACGCCTCTTCATCGTCCCCTCGTCAAGCCGGAAGCAGGCAGCCAGCAGCCGGCAGCTTAACCTTCGATTCCGTACACACCGCCAGCGACCCGCAAGTCTGCCAGCTTCAATCAGCATAGCCTTTCCGCCCGCTCGCTACGTACAATTCGCCTCTCATGACGCTTCCATGCCGAGCTGGCCTCGTCCTCGCAATCGTGTGTACTGGCGCGATTTTCCTCGATTCAGCCGCCAGCTCGACGCCGCCGTACCGCGATCCCGATCAAACCGCTGAGGCACGCGCCGCCGATCTCGTCGCACGCATGACGGTGGACGAGAAGATCTCGCAGCTCATGAATGCCGCGCCGGCCATCCCGCGGCTCGACGTGCCGGCGTATGAGTGGTGGAACGAATGCCTGCACGGAGTGGCGAGGTCTGGCGCTGCAACGGTGTTTCCTCAAGCGATCGGCATGGCGGCGTCGTTCGACCCGGCGCTGATGCACGACATCGCCACGGCAATCAGCGACGAGGCGCGCGCCAAGCACCATGAGTACCTGAGGCGCGGCGAGCGAAACCGGTATCAGGGACTGACGTTCTGGTCGCCGAACATCAACATCTTCCGCGACCCGCGGTGGGGACGCGGCCACGAGACCTATGGCGAGGATCCATTTCTGACCGCGCGGATGGGTGTGGAGTTCGTCAAAGGACTGCAGGGCGACGACCCCCACTACTTGAAGGTCGTGGCGACGGCCAAGCACTATGCCGTGCATAGCGGTCCGGAGGCCGATCGGCATCGCTTCGACGCACGGCCGACCGAGCGCGACCTCTACGAGACCTACTTACCCGCCTTCAAAGCGCTGGTGCAGGACGGTCACGTCGAGTCGGTGATGAGCGCCTACAACCGCGTGAACGGCGATTCCGCGTCGGCGAGCGAGCGGCTCCTGATCGACATCCTGCGCCGTGACTGGGGCTTCGATGGTTACGTCGTCTCGGACTGCGGTGCCATCGACGACATCTACAAGTTCCACAAGATCGTGGACACGCCGGAGAAGGCAGCCGCCTTGGGCGTCGCGCGCGGATGCGATCTGGAATGCGGGACCACGTATCGCGCGTTGAAAGGCGCGCTCCAACAGGGGCTGATTGCCGAGAAGGACATCGACGTCGCCGTGCGCCGGCTGATGCGCGCGCGCTTCAAGCTCGGCATGTTCGATCCGCCCGAGCGCGTTCGCTATGCGCGGATCCCGTACAGCGCCAACGAATCGCCCGAGCACGATCGGCTGGCGCGCAGGATGGCGGACGAGTCGATGGTGCTGCTGAAGAACGACGGCGTGCTGCCGCTGGCCGAAGACGGCGCGGACCATCGCGGTGATCGGACCGAACGCCAACGAATTGATGGCGCTGCTCGGCAACTATTACGGCACGCCGTCGAAGCCGGTAACGGCGCTCGCGGGCATTCGGGCAGCGGCGGCGCAGGCCGGCGCGAAGGTGACCTACGCGAGAGGCTGCGATCTCATCGAGGGCCGGCAGGATCCGGGCGCGATCGCACCGATTGACGCCGAGTACTTGCGCCCCGCAGCGGGCTCCGCGGAGCACGGGCTGAAAGGGGAGTACTTCCGCGGCCGGGATCTGGCGGGCGCGCCGCTCGTCACCCGCGTCGATCCCAGCGTCGATTTTCGCTGGTATCGCGGGTCGCCCACGAGCGATCTCGTCGCGCGTGGAGAGGTCAGACCCGACCACGCGATCGACAATGACGACTTCTCGGTTCGCTGGACGGGGCAGATTCTCCCGCCAGTCTCGGGCGAGTACACGCTGTCGGTCACCGGCGACGACGGATTCCGGCTGATCGTGGATGGCCGGCCGGTGATCGACGAATGGACGACGAACCCGCGCGCACGTGCGAAGGCGGCGAAGGTCCTGCTCGAGGCCGGAAAGGCTTACGACCTGCGGCTCGAGTACTTCGAATCGATCCGCGACGCCGAGGTGCGTCTGACCTGGCAATTGCCTGGCGCCAAACTCCCTGCCGACGAAGCGCTGGATGCCGCCAGGGCCGCCGACGTCGTCGTCTTCGTGGGCGGCCTGACCGCGGATGTCGAAGGCGAGGAGATGCAGGTGTCCTATCCGGGCTTCGCAGGTGGCGACCGAACGGACATTGCGCTGCCGTCATCTCAGGACCAGCTCCTCCGAAAGCTGAACGCCACAGGCAAACCGGTAGTGTTGGTGCTGATGGCCGGATCGTCGATCGGCATCGAGTGGGCCAAGGCCAACCTTCCGGCAATCGTCGTTGCCTGGTACCCGGGGCAGCAGGGCGGCAATGCGATTGCCGATGTGCTGTTCGGCAATGTCAACCCGGCGGGACGCCTGCCGGTGACCTTCTACCGATCGGTGGACGATCTGCCGCCCTTTGCCGACTACAGCATGAATGGAAGGACGTATCGCTACTTTTCAGGCCGTCCGCTCTATCCGTTCGGCCACGGCCTTTCGTACACGGCGTTCGAGTATTCAGCGTTAAAGATGAGTCGACCGTCCGTGACGTCCGCGGATTCGCTGGCGGTCACGTTGTCCGTGCGAAACAGCGGCCAGCGCGCGGGCGAAGAGGTCGTACAGCTCTACGTCCGGCCGCTGGATCCCGTTCGTCCGATGCCCGTGCGGTCGCTGCGCGGCTTTGCCCGAGTCCCGCTCGCGGCCGGTGAAAAGCGTGATGTCAGCTTCACGCTGACACCAGCGAAGGATTTCGGGTTCTACGACGAGACGAAGAAGGCCGCGTCGGTGGATCCGGGTGACTACGAGATTGGCGTGGGCGCGTCGAGTGCGGACATCCGCGTGACGGGACGGGTTCGCGTGAAGGAGTGACGGCGGGTCACCCCTGCGAATTCAGCAGGTGCGTGGCGCTCCAAAGCGATAGCGCACTGATCGTCAGGGTCGGGTTGGAGGGCGATCCGGTCGGGAATGCGCTGCCGCCGAGCACCAGGAGATTCCGGATGCGGTGGTGCACCATCCAGCGATCGACCACACTCGTCTCCGGGTCGTTGCCCATCACCACCGTCCCGAGTACGTGCCCTTCGGTAGGCGCAGGCTGCGGATCGAGCGCCACTCGCTCGACGGGCAGCGGCGCCAGCAGGTGATCGAGGCGATTCGCGATCGCCTCGATCCCGCGATAGGCATAGCCCTCATAGTCGGAAAACCGCAGCACCGGCACATCGTCCGGGCCAATCACCACGGCGTTGCGAGACTGTGGGAGATCCTCGATCAAGAACTTCAGATGGAGCAGCTGGCGCTCGCGACCGGGTTCCCACCGCAGTTGATCGGGACGATTCCAGCTTTCGATGAGACACCCGGCGTGGCGCGAGCGATGCGGGCCGTCGTACAACATGTAGCCGTGGCCGGTGAATGCCGTGCTGCCCTGGAAGTTGTCCACACCTGCGAGATCGACATCGGCGGTGATGCTGAGCTGCTCGAACAGCCGCGCGCCGAGCAGCGGATGAGGCACATTCGATCGCAGCAGCACCGCGGCGTTGAACACGGCGCCAGCGCCGAGGACCACGAGATCGCCGCTCACGTGCTCGATGCGGCCGCCCTCCTCAAGGGCTAGCCCTGTCACGCGATTGTTCGCGACGTCGATCGCCCTCACCGTGGTCCCGACTCGAAGCGTGAGACGCGGATCGCCGTAGACCTCGGACAGCCCGTTTTCAATCGTGAACTTCGCGTCGATCGGACAGAGCCCGCACGTCCCGTTCGCGCAGCACGCAGGCCGTCGGCCTACCGGGACCCTGGCCCGGGCCGTCGGTTGTGAAAAATAGTGTCCCGGGTACGCGTTGGCCAGCATGCGATCGGGATCGGACAGGCGGTGCGGAGGTTGAGGATGCGGGCGTCGCCGTGGGTAAGGAGCCCGGTCGGACGATCCGGAGATTGCCATCACGTCCTCGGCGCGCTCGTAGTGAGGCTCGAGGTCCTCGTAGCTCACCGGCCAGTCGTCACCGACGCCGTACAGGCTCTTCATGCGAAAGTCGTTCGGCAGCAGCCGCGGCGTGGCGCCAAACCAGCAGTTCGAGCCGCCGCCAAACGCGAGCGTGAACTTCCACTCTTTCTCTTTGAGGCCCTCACGCCGAATCGTCTTCTCGGACACAATGCGCGAGACCTTCCGCGTCTCGAGCTGCCAGGAGCGCGGCTCGCGCCACCCGCGCTCGAGGACGAGCACGCGGCGTGCGGGAGGCGCTCGGGCGAGATACTCGAGGAGAAAGAACGACGATGCGAAGCCGGTACCGACCACTATCAGGTCGTAGGTCATTGCTCGCGACCATTGTAGCCGCCGCGCTCGTCGCCTTCGCGCTCGCCAGTTATCGCGTCGTGACGTCGGATCTCGACGTCCTGCTGAAGATGGTGCCGGATGACGCGTTCTACTATTTGCAGATCGCGCGTAATCTCGCGGCCAGCGGCAGATCGACGTTCGACGGCGTCGCGCCCACCAACGGCTATCACCCGCTGTGGATGGCGATCCTGACGGTGGTCGCGGCCGTCGTAGACGATAAGACGACGCTCCTCCGCTGTGCTGTCGCGCTGTCGCTCACCCTCCATGCGACCGTCGCGTGTCTCGTCGCTCTGGCGATTCGCCGGCTCGTCGACGACGCGTGGGGTGCGTTGGCAGCGGTGTGCTGGCTGGTCAATCCGCTGGCATTTGCCATCGCCATCACCGCGACCGAGGCCGAGGTCTACGCCGTGATGGCGGTCGCGGTTTTGCTTGCCCATCTCGCGCTCGCCACCCGCCTCGACCGGCGTGAATTGCCGCCGCTGTCTCAGTTCTTGAGGTACGGCGGGAGCCTTGGCCTGCTGTGTCTTGCGCGCACCGAAGGAGGAATCATCGCCGTCGTCGCGGTGGTGTGGCTGGCCGCTGTCGTCTTTTCGAAGACGGGCGGCTTCTCAACGGGAATGTATCGCGTTGTCGCGTGTGGCGCCGCGCTTGTCCTGACGATCGCGCCATGGTGGCTGTTTTCACTGTCGCAGGTGGGGACGATCGTGCAGGACAGCGGCGCGATGAAGATGCTGTGGGCCACCGACGTCTTTCCGACCGCAATCAGCCGCGTGCAGAACGTCGCCGACACGTTCTGGTTCTTCGGCCGCAGGACGCTGGCACTGATGACCGTCTGGAACTATTCGGTCGCAACATTCCTGGTCGCCGCCGCCACGTTGGCGATCGCGCCGATGATGGTCATGATTCGACTGGGCCGATCGATCCAGGGGCACGCCGTGCGCGCCATCGGCGTCGTGATGGTCGCATTGACAGTCGTCTACGGGCTCGCGTTTGTCGAGCGACAGATCTGGTGGCTGACGCTGCCGTGTCTTTCCACCGTGATGCTGATGGTCATCGCCTTTCCGACGTGGCTGCGATCGCAGGCGCGCGGCCACGCGCTCGAAGCGGCCGCGCGCGTTGGCGTGGCGCTTCTCGTGTTGGCGCTGTTCGTTCGCTGGCACCTGAAAGGCCATACGCCATATCCCTGGCAACCAGACGTGCGGAGGAGCCAGCTGGCGATCGAGACGGTCGTGCCGGCAACGGGTCGGATCGGCTGCTTCAATGCAGGTATTCCGGCGTTCTTCGGCTCCGGACGGGTCGTCGGCCTCGACGGCCTGGTGAATCACGACGCGCGTCTCGCCTGGAGGAACCGCCGCCTGGATGAATTCATCGCGCGAGCCGGTATCTCTTACATCGCTGACGAGGAACGAATCATCACCAAGGCACAGCGCTTTGCGTCCACGCCGCTGATGCTGAGCGAACTCTCGTCCTATCCGTTGCGGGGTTGGCCGACCGGCAGGCGAGTGCTGTGGCAGGTTGGAAGCGGGCAGAGGCGCTCGGGTCCGACTTCAGTCGGGCCAGAATCGAATGGCCGCGATCTCAATCGGGCCAACGGCGAAGGACGATCGCCCCTGTCAGCAACGCCGTCAACGCCATCGCCGACAGCCACGCGTATCGCGGATACTCCAGCCGCACGACGTAGCTCCCATCCCGCGGCGCCCTGAAGGCCAGTTGCCCCCCCGAGGAAGACAGTGGCACTTCGGCAGTGTCGACGAATGCACGCCAGGCGGGGTAGTAGTTCGCGCGGACGACGACCGGGTCGCCGGCCCGGGCGTCGACCAGCGAGACCTCCGCGCCGAGGACGTCGAGATTTCGCAGCGCGCCGCTGCCGCGTCTCACGGCCGACCGATCGAGTATCGGGATTGGCGATCTCGAAGTGTGACCAGCGGCCACCGCGCCAGCGTTCAGCGAAGCGACCCGCTGCGCATCAGGTAGTCGCGCGAGCGATCGGTCCAGACGAACAGGTGCCTGACGCCCCAACGTCGCATTTCGCGCGCGAAGGCGTCCGGCGGCGTCAAATCAATCAGCTTGCCGGCGAACGTGCCGGCGCCCGACGACCTGGCCGCGGAAGACATTCCAGACCCAGCCGTCGATCATCTGGCTGTAGAAGCGCTGGCCGGCCAGCCGCGGCAGCAGTCCCTCGAAATGGACGTCGAACGGCGTGGTCGGTGTCTTGCGGTCCGGGCTGCTGTCCATGTCTCGATGCGGGCTGATCTCGACGAGGACCATGCCGCCGTCGGCAGCGGCGATGCGATCGATGAGCGGCGGATCGAAGGTCCGCAGGTCGGGGACGTGACGCACGGGCGCGAGCGACGTCTGCACGAACAAGGCGATCGTGGCCGCGATTGCGAGCGCCGCACTGCGCGTCCGACCCATCCGCAGCACGAATCCTGCAAGCGCAGGCGCGACCAGGAGCGGGAACATGTGCTGGATGCGATCGAAAATCGCCCCTGCCGCGGGCGTGTTCAACCGGAGGAGCACCTGAGTCAGGACTGCGGCGCACGCATAAAAGCCGACGCGGGATCGCCGCTGCGTCACCGCTACGAGCAGCAGCGCCGGCAGCCAGACGTTCGCCAGGCTGCGGTAGTCGTTGAACCAGCGGTGCGGCAGCAGCAGGATTTCGACGTTGTAGTAGAACGTCCTCGCGAAGATGGCCCACTTGAACGGAGCACCCGGCGCGTACACCGTGTTGTTGAAAGTGACGTAATCGGGGAAACGCAACGACTCCCAGTGCATCGGGAGCGCGGCGATTCCCGCGAGCGCTGAGGCCACGATCAATCGGACGAAGGCGGGGCGATCGCGGAAGTAGACCGCCTCGAGCGTCAGATAGAGACAGGCGTAGGCGAAGAACGCCGTGTGGGTGTAGAGCGCGAGCGTGAGACCCAGCAACATCAGCGGACCGCCCCAGCGGCGGCCCCGGCGGGCTGAATGGCCTCCGATCAGCGCGAGGCCGGCGCAGAACACACCGACCAGGGAGTTCGTATCGCCGCTCGATCCGATCGTCCCGAAATAACCCGCCGCGAAGAAGCTGCCGAACGCGGTGCCAACGACACGGATTTCGCGGTCCTCGTCGCGGAAGTCCCACCAGATGAAAAGCGGTACCGCCAGAAACAGCACCACGTGCAGCAGGTGGTAGCCAAGGCGATCTCCGAAAACCGCCATCGGCAGCAGCGCGAGCGTGCCGAAATTCTGGGCGATATCGGTGGACGTGGGATAGCCGCCGAGGAACCACCAGTTCCATCCGACGACGACACCGCGCCGCAAGAGCGTGGCGCCATTGACGGCCTGCTGGAAGAGCGGCGTCCAATCGTCCTTGAAGGGAATCTGCGTCCACGTCCAAGGAGGAAGACGGCACAGGAGCGACGTGACCAACACGCCAGCCCCGCCGGCGAGCAGTAGGAGAGCAGCCGGACGGCCAACACGCACCGACTGACCGATCTGCCGGCGGGCGGCGATGACCAGTGCTGTTGTGACGATCAGGGCCAGCGCGTACCACGGCTTGCGCCAGCCGTGCAGCGCACCAGGCTGGGCTGCCCAACGAGCGGTGGTCAGGAAATTGATCCAGGCGAACAGAAGTGCAGCGACCGTGGCGCCGAATGGCGCCCAGCGAGCCAGAGCCTTCACAACCTGAGGACCGCGAACGGGTTCGCGCACGCTCCGGCATAGGGATCGGGGAACGTCGACGAACCGAATCGGCCCTTGTCTACCGGGCTGGAAGTAGTCGGTGGACCGCAGGTAGTAGCTGATCATCCGGCGCTCGAGCTCGAGGATTCCCTGCTGGCGACGCTGCGGAAGGAGCGAACGTACGGTATCGATTCGAAGGATCCCGCCCAGCGTGTCACGATGATGCACGCTCATCGAGAGCACGCCGAAACGCCGATCGTATTCCTCGGCAAATCGCTGCACTCCAGCGGCGTCGAGATCGAGGTGTGCGAGTCTCTGCTCGATGAGCGCGGTGATGTCGCTCACGTTCGGCCGACGCAGCCGACGCCAGTGATACGCGCCGCCGATGAGCGACGCTGCGCCAGCGAAGGCGGTCAGCACGAGACGGCGGCGGGACACTCGCATCCCGATCATTCTAGCTGCCGGAAGAGGCGCCGGAACGTCACCCGGGCCTCCTGGATCAATGAACGCACGGCTGCCTGTCCGAGGGATTGATGCCGCGGAACAGCAGGAGCCGCCGGAGTGCTGTCGGGATGGTGCCGCCGAATGCGGGATCGTCAGAAATCCTGGCGAAGCTGTACTCGACGCCGTCGCGCACGTACGTGACCGATGCGCGTGGCCGCCGCCGCAGCTCGAAATAGGGCACCAGCTGACCTTTGCGTGCAATCAAATCAAGCATGCGATCGGAGGACGCCGTGACGCGAACGACGTCGCGTTGAAAGTCGAATGCCTGCCAGCCTGCCGGGACGAGGAAGTGATTCGTCTTGTCGCCTTCGGTGCGCAGGTTCGAGAACATCGCCCAGGCGGTCTCGGTCTTCAGCCCGACATAGGGTGTGATGCCGTTTACGAACACCAGCAATGGAAGCACCAGCAGGAGCGGTTCCCGGATGGCGAACACGGAGTCGGGATCCGCCAATGCCGGCGCCGCGCGCGTCGTTCGAAGCGCTGCCACGAAGAAGACAATGACGACGGCCGCGTAGACGTTCCACAGCACGAAGAACGGGTCGATGTGGTCGATCGCTGACGCCGGTAGCCATCGCTGAATGGTCAACGCGGCAACGATGCCCGCCAGCACCACGCGCGCAAACCACCTGAAGCGCCGCCCCTCGGGCTGCAGCTTCACGACGACTGATGCAGGCGCGAAGAGCGAGAACACCGCCAGCAACATCGACGAGAAGTTGTAGAAGCGGTCGATCGGATTGATCGACAGGAACACATGGAACAGCGAGCCGACGAGAATGCCGGCGACGCGGGTGCGGCGGAAGGCCAGGAGCAGCGGAATCGCCGCCTCGGTGCCGATCGCCGCGTAGATCGAGACCATCTCCGTCGCCTTACCGTGTGGAAGAAACGACAGACGCTCCAGGTGCGCGGCATAGAACATCGTGCCGCAACTCAGTTCGGGGTCGAAGAAGTCGGCGTTCAGTTTGTGAAAGACGACGAACGCGTAGAGCAGCAGCACGGCGACCCGCACCGCCGGCGCGAACGACTCAAAGAGGCGCGCACTGTCCAGGCGACGGTGCCGCATCAGCACGATCAGCATCGCGAGCAGGATCGTGATGTTGACGAACGTCGTGAACAGCCAGTGGTTCGATACGAACGGCGACAACGCGATTGCCTTGTCGATTTCCAGGACGCCGAGCACCGCAACCGCGAGCAGGGATCCCGGCCGCAGCAGTACCCATCCGGCCGCCAGGGCCAGATAGCGCGAATGGCCCCACTGATCGTACGAGGCCATGTGAAACAACGTGGCCGCGGCCCACAGCGCGCTGAAAAGCGTGAAGGCGGACGCCGAGAACCTCGGAGTGGAATCCAAAGGCGATGAGACGGGACCGGATCCGTTAGAAGACGTACGCGACAACCGCCAAACCCACGAGCGTCAGGCCGAACACCGCCTTCGCGATGACGGCCAGCACGTAGCCGAGCAGCCCGCCGAGTCCCGCCTTGCCAGCGCGCGTGAGATCTGGATTTTTGATGTACTCGAGCGCGAGCGCGCCGACCGCCGGGCCGAGGATGACGCCGGGCAGCCCGAATGGAAGCCCGACCAGCGCGCCGACACCGGCGCCGAACACGCCCCAGCCCGATGCCCCTGCTCGCCTCGCGCCAAACATCCCGGCGACATTGTCAGCGATCATCGCGACGACCGTGAGGACGAATAACAGCCCCAGCATGACGGGGCCAATCCGCGTGAAGTCGTCGGCCCACGCCACGAGAACAATGCCGGCGAAGATGATCGCGACGCCCGGTACGAGAGGCAGGGCGAGGCCGACAACGCCAACCACGATGACGCACACGCCAAGGACGAGCAGCAGCAACTCCATGTCCGGATCACTATAGCGGCTCTGCCGTTGGACGTCCGTGACGTCATGCGGACACGGCGTTCGAAATTACAACCCTCACCACACGCGTCTACTCCCACGACAAACGGTCTGCTTATGACAACTGCGGCTCGCGGCTTGCACCGCATGGCCACATAGGCTCGGCCGGTCGCGCGATGTGCACTGGCCCGGCATCTTCGAGGGAGGAGACATGTACCGCTACCAGCGTCCGGGAGCGAGCGTCGAGCGGCTCGCCACGGGCCTCGGCTATTTCAGCATAGGACTCGGGCGACGTTCGCGAAAGGCTCCGCGATCTCACGGGAGGCCGCGGGCCGGACGCGTGCATCGACGCGGTCGGCATGGAGGGCACGCAGTGGTGGAACCGTGTCGGTGGCTGGCGTGTATGGCGGCTTCGTGGACAAGTTCCCGATCGGCGCCATCGTCAATCGAGCTGACGCTGAAATCGGGCCAGACCCACGTGCAGCGGTATACGCGGCCCCTGCTGGATCGTATTCAGAAAGGCGACGTCGATCCCAGCTTCATCATCACGCACACGATGTCGCTGGACGACGCCCCGGAAGGCTACGAGATGTTTCTGAACAAGGAAGACGAGTGCCTGAAGGTCGTTCTGAAGACCTAGGGCGCGAAGACGCGCCGGCCGGGACGGTCTACGCCGCTTCGCTCGCCGATGGCAGCCGCCGATGCTGCATCATCGTCGCGTAGTTCTCTTCGAGGTAGTCCACACCGTGCGCGGTGATCAGCAGACGTGACTGCTCGCCGCGCGCGATCATTCCCTTCTGCATCAAGTACCAGTAAGTGAATTCGAGGTGCTCGCGCGCCCGGCCGATCAACTGCTCCATGTCGCGATCATAGAGGCCAGGGTTGTTCGGTTCGACCCGGCGGCGCGTGTAGAGCACTTCGAGCACGGTCAGGCGGGTCAGCTTTTCGACGTCGACGTCGGTCTCCGATCGCGTGCCGGCTGCCACCAGCTTCCAGCGGTCGTTGCGCTGCTGCTCGTGGGACACGTCATACTGCGCCCGCTTCACGGCATCGGTCAGGACGACATAGGCATCGTGAAGCTGGCGGAACTTCTGCGCGTTGCCCGTCTCGCGATTGTCAGGGTGGTACCGCTGCGCGAGCAGACGGTAGACGCGATGGATCGTCTCCGGCTCGGCGTTCGGGCTGATTTGCAGCAGCTCGTAATAATCGGCCTGTTCTGACATTGTCCCTGGCACCTTCCGCGCCGACCGCCTCGATGGCGGGGCGGCCCGCCCTCTCCATATCGACAGCCGGCGGGCTTTCCTCTAATCGCTCGCGTCATGGTACGGCGGCGCGGCGCAGGGCTGTGCAGCCCCGAGATAATGAATGCAGTATGATCCGCGCCTCCAGGAGCGAAGGCTGATGATGACGACTTCCACGACGGGCCTCACGCGGCGCGATCTCCTCCGGCAGTCGGCACGATTCGTCGGCGCGGCAATGGCCCTTCAGGCGTGGCCGCGGGCCGCGACGACGCTGTTTGCCGATCCGATGGACGCGCTCCAGCAGGCGGCAGGCGATGCCGCGGCGTCGATGCGCCAGCAGATGGGCGCGATCCCGATCACCACCACGCCGCTCGGCGACATGTTGACGATGCTGTCGGGCCCGGGAGGAAACGTCGTCGTCCTGAACGGTCCCGACGGGAAAGTCGTGGTGGACACGTTCGTGCGCAATGTCTGGGACCGGCTCAAGCCGCTGCTCGACGGGATGGGCACGTCGCCTATCAAGACGGCCATCGACACACACTGGCATCTCGATCACTCCGATGGGAACGAGAACTTCCGTGCCGCCGGCGCCGAGCTGATCGCGCACGCGAATACGGCGAAGCGGCTTGCCGAATCGCACGACCTGCTCGGCATGCATTTCGATCCACGGCCGGCCGCGGCGATGCCGACGAAGACGTTTACGTCGAGCGAAGCCCTCGACGTGAACGGCGAACAGGTGCACCTCACCTACGTACCGCCCGCCCACACCGATACGGACATCTCGATTCACTTCGCGAAGGGCAACGTCCTCCATCTCGGCGATCTGTTCTTCAACGGCACCTACCCATTCATCGACTACAGCACCGGCGGGAATATCGGCGGCATGATCACCGCTGCCGAAAGCGCGCTGGGGAAGGTGGACGACAAGACGAAGATCGTTCCCGGACATGGTCCGCTCGGCGACAAGGCCGCGCTGACCCGCTACCGCGACATGATGGTGACCGTCCGCGAGCGGGTCCGGAAACTGAAGACGGCCGGCGACACGCTGGAGCAGGCGGTGGCGAAGAAACCAACCGCCGATCTCGATGCCCAGTGGGGCAAGGGATTCATGCCGCCGGACGTGTTCGTCACCGTCGTCTACAACACTCTCTGACTCGGGGCGCCTTCAGGCTGCTGGGGCGGGGCCTGCGGCGGCGCACTCGCTCTGCTCGTGCGCAAATCTGTGCAGGCGGCCGGTTCAGTGAAAGTCCTCGAACGCGTTCTGTGTAAGCTGTGTTCCGCGACCACCACGAGGATTCATGAAGAGCGGAACCGAAGGCGACGTTTTCCTTGGCACATTGGCGGGCGGCACGCAGGTCGTTGCCCCGACGCAGGATCACGCACGCAGCCTGTTGACCACCCAGGACGCCTTCGTCGAAGCACAGAGCCGCTTCGATCGGCAGGCCCGCGTCAAGGTGCGCTTCGACGTCGCACCAGTGACGCTGCCGATGTACCTCGACTACGTCTCCTCGCAGGTCCTGCCGTGGTCGCCGGCCGAGATCGGGGACCTGCAGGTGATCATCGCGGCGCTCACGCACAAGCTCGCGCCATTGAATCTGCTGCTGCCGCCGCTGGTCCATCTGGTGAAGACGACCGGACTCGAGGAGCGGTACACCGCCTACACGCGCAGGAACGACGTGATCGTCCTGCCGGAGATCCTGGTCGCCGGCGGACCCGGGCTCGAGCGCATCATCACGCGCCAGCTTTTTCACATTCTGAGCAGACACCACCCCGTCGTCCGGGCGCGCCTTTACGGAATCGTGAACTACCGGGTGATGGCGAATCCCGTGACGCCGCCGGCGGTGCCCTGGGGACCCACGGGTGCCCTGCTGTCCGACTTGAGAATCACGACGCCCGAGACGCCGGCACTGGACGTCTTCATCAACATGCTGGTGCCCGCGACGCCGGGCGGTGAAGAGGGCAGCAGTCTCACGCGATCGCTCGTGCCGGTACTGATCGCGACGGGCCCTTACGAAGGCGGCAACCTCGCTGACTACGCGCAATGGCTGTTCATGGCGGTGCAAGCAGGACGAAACCGGTCAATTGGCGCCGCTTCTCGGCGCCAAGGGATTGCCCCTGATGTACGAGAGCGGCCCCCTTCTGGCGCAATACCTCGCGCTCGTCGGCCGGAACTTCACGTCGCAAATCGCCTATCCGGACGAAATTCTCGCGCAGAATTTCGTGCTGGTCGTAGAACAGCCGAGCCTCGATCTGCTGGAGAAAATCGGCACCGCGCTACGGCGGTGACGATCTAGCGGCAATCGCCGTCACATCCGATATGATGAGCAAGCGGACTCATCCTTGGCCATGCGGCCCCTGACCCTTGTTCTCGCCCTCACCGCTCTTCAGCTGATCCCCTCGGCACCGTCGCCGGGAGAGCAGCTTTTCGCCCGTTTCGGCGAGTATGTGGACGCCCTGCGGACGCAGGCGGGCATTCCCGGGCTCACGGCCGCGGTGGTCGGCGAAAACGACCTCCTCTGGGAGCGCGGCTTCGGGCAGCAGGATCTCGGCCGGTCGCTCGCCGCGCAGCCGGACACGCCGTATTTCCTCGACGGCCTGACGCAGTTGTTCACGGCGACGCTCGTGCTTCAGTGCGCCGAAGAGGGCCGCCTGTCGCTGTCCGATCCGATTGCCAAGTACGATGCCGACAGCCCCTGGGCCGGGGCTACCCTCGCGCAGGCGCTTTCCCACGCGCACGGGTCGCCATCAGCGCAGACGTTCTCGTATCAGCTCGAGCGCCTTGATCCGCTGAAGTCCGCCATTCGCGTCTGTCGCGGCGACTCCTATCGCGAGACGATGGCCAATCTGCTGTCGCAGCTCGCCATGATGTCGTCGGTGCCGGGGACCGATGTCGTCGCCCTCGTTCCGCCCGCCGAAGGTGTCCCGGATGCGGCAGCCGCGGCCCGGTACAACGACATCCTCGCGAGGCTTGCCACGGCGTACTCCGTCTCGTCGCCGGGCCAGGCGACGGCGACCGTGCACGCGGCGACGACGCTGACCCCGGCCGGCGGACTGGTATCGACGGTTCGAGATGTCGCGCAGTTCGATCTGGCGCTGCGGAAAGGGATCCTGCTGCGCCCGGAAACGCTGGCGCAGGCCTGGACGCCCGCGCCTGGCGCCGGCGGACAGCCGCTGCCGCACGGGCTCGGCTGGTTCGTCCAGCAGTACAACGGCGAGCGCGTCGTCTGGCAATTCGGCGCGTCGCCGGATGCCTCGTCATCACTCGTCATCACGCTGCCGGCGCGCCGGCTCACGCTCATCCTGTTTGCGAACAGCGATGGGCTGGCCAAACTGTTTCCGCTGACGGCGGGTGACGTGACCGTGTCGCCCTTCGCCAAGGTGTTTCTGCGGCTGTTCATCTCGTGAACGTGCGCGGGACGGCGGTGCGAGCAACGCTGGTCATGCTGCTCGCGGTTATGGGCCCCTCGCCGGCATTCGCCGAGTGGCAACTGAGGCCGTTCATCGGCGCCACCTTCGGCGGTGAGACGACGCTCATCGATCTGGACCATGCGGCGGACAACAACAAGTTCACTTTTGGTGGCAACGCCGTTCTACTGGGTGAATTCCTCGGCGTCGAAGCCGACGTCGGCAATACGCCCGGGTTCTTCGAGCGTCAGTCGCAGAACCTGATCGTGGGCAGCCGGGTCACCACGCTGACCGGCAACGTCGTGCTGGCTCTGCCGAAGCGGCTGGCGCAGTATTCGCTGCGCCCCTACGTTGTTGCTGGGGCGGGCATGATGTATGCGCGGTCCGAAGACGAGCTGGACCTGCTGACGGTGTCGCGCACGCTGGCTGCGCTGGACGTTGGCGGCGGCGTCACAGGCTTTTTCACGAACCGCGTGGGCGTCAGTTGGGACGTGCGATACTTCCGCAGTGTCGGGGCGGGCGGGAATAACGGACTGAGCTTTGGCAACGAGCATCTGTCCTTCTGGCGTGCGATGATGGCGGGCGTCATCCGCGTGGGCAAAGTATCTCCATGAACCGCAGGCAATTCATCTCCTGCGCCACACTTCTGCTACTGTCGACGGCCGGCGTCGCCGCTGACGAAAGTCTTCGTATCGTCCCTGTGGTGCACGACAAACAGGTAGTCGTCACCCTGCAAATGGCTGACGCCTACACGGACGAAATCCGCGACACCATCTCGAGCGGCCTGCGCACGACGTTTACCTACGATCTGCAGCTCCGGATGCTGGTGGGGGGCTGGGTGGACCGTACCGTGGCCACCGCCGTGGTTACGGTAAGCGATCAATACGACAATCTGACCCGGCGGCACACGTTGTCGAGAGTCGTGGATGGACGCACCGATGAGTCGGTGGTCACCGAAGACGAGGCCGTCGTCCGGCAATGGTTGACGACGCTGTCGCGGCTGCCGCTGTGCGAAACGACCAAGCTCGAACGTAATCGGGAGTACTACGTCCGCGTCACCGCCCGGAAGCGCCCGCAGCGATCGTTCCCCTTTGCCTTCGCCAATGCCGTTACCGGTCAGGCGAAGTTCACGTTTATTCCTTAGGTCGCAAGGTCGAAAGGTCTAAAGGTCTCAAGGTCGCAAGGTCGCAGGTCCAAAGGTCAGACGGTCAGTCACTCTTGGACCCCAGACCCTTCGACCTTTAGACCTTGAGACCTTGAGACCTTTGAGACCCTTCGACTTCCATTGATCGCCACGTAACTCACGGCGCTCACGCCAAATCCGACAAACCAGGCGTAGTCATAGAGCGGCCGGAGGCTGGTGATGACCAGGCCGCCCCACGCCAGGGCGCAGCCGGCAGCGGTGGCCACGATCGCTGGCCACTTCCATCCGCGGTAGACGCCGTCCGCGAGATATAGATCTTCGAGGCGCAGCTCCGTTTTCCGGACGATCCAATAGTCGGCAATCAGCACGCCCGCGATCGATCCCAGGCCGCCCGAGTAGCCGAGCAGCCACGTGAAGATGTAGCCGGACGGATCGGCGAGGAGTTTCCACGGCTGAATCACGATACCCAGGAGGCCTGTGATCAGCCCGCCAGTCTTGAAGTCGATGGCTCGCGGGAAGGCGTTCGCGAAATCGTTCGCCGGCGAGACGACGTTGGCGGCGATGTTGACGGCCAGCGTCGCGACGACCGCCGTGAACATCGAGATGCCGACGACGATCGGCGACGAGAAGCGGCCGACGAGCTGCACGGGATCCCAGATCGTTTCGCCGTAGATGATTACCGTCGCGCTCGTGATCAGCACGCCCATAGCCGCAAACAGCGACATCGTGGTGGGCAGCGCGACCACCTGACCGATCATCTGTTCGCGCTGGCTGCGGCCGAAACGCGTGAAATCGGGCATGTTGAGCGACAGCGTCGCCCAGTAGCCGATCATCGCGGTGAGTGACGGGATGAAGATGGGCAGGAATTCGCGAAGCGTGTGGAACCTGCCCGGCTCCGCGAGGAGCGGGCCGATCCCATTGGCGCGTGAGATCGCCCACCAGAGAAGCGCCGCCGTCATCACGAGGACGAACGGCGCGGCCCAGTTCTCCACGGCGCGCAGCAGGTCCATGCCGCGGTAGATGACGTACACGTTCAAGCCCGAGAACAGCAGGAACGACACCCACTCCGTCGTCGTGTGGCCGCCGAATCCCGGCCCGAGCAGCGTCGGCCAGGCCGGGATGACGGTCCTCAGCATCATGTGGACCGCCTCGCCGCCGATCCAGGCCTGAATCCCGAACCAGCCGCATGCGACGAACGCCCGCATCAGCGCCGGCACGTTCGACCCGAGGGTGCCATACGCGGCACGCGCGAAGACCGGGAACGGAATGCCGTATTTGGTTCCGGGGTGCGAGTTCAACAGGATCGGGATCAGGACGAGGGTGTTGCCGAGAAGAATCGTCACCAGCGCCTGCCACCAGTTCATCCCCGACGCCATCAGCCCGGACGCCAGCATGTAGGTCGGGATGCAGTGCGCCATGCTGATCCAGAGGGCGGCGTAGTTGTACGTGGACCAGTTGCGGCGCGACAGTGGGACCGGTGCGAGATCGTGGTTATAGAGTGCGCTGGCTTCGATGCGCGACGTGTCTGTCAGCTCGACGCGGCCATCCGGAAGCCGGCGCTCGGATGACATCAGTCGATGTGTGCGGGCGTAGCGGCCGGCGCGTACCCCTCGTTCGTCTCGTGTCCGCCGAAGTATTCCTTGGAGTCCGGCCGCCGGATCTGCGAGTGCGTGACGACGCGATCGCGGCGAAGGCCGCGGATGTCGTCGATCGAACGCCAGCCCTTGTCGGCGTGGCGCTGCAGAAACGCTTCGAGCCCCTGCGTCAGGCCGGCGATGACGTTCGGGCCAATCGCGTGATCGAGCATTGCCGCAGTGCACACCTGCACCGTTCCGCACCCGAGCAGGAAGTAGTTGAGGGCGTGAGCGAACTCGGCGATGCCGCCGATGCCGGAGAACCCACCGTCCGGGAAGGCCTGTGTCAGCTGCGCCATCTTGGCGAGCGAGAGCGGCAGGATGGCTGGTCCGCCGAGACCGCCGCTCGAGACGAGGCCATCGACGTTCATCTCGAACTCGAGCGTCTCCGGATCGATCAGCGGCAGTGACGGAAACGTATTCGACGACGAGATCGCATCGGCACCGCCGAGGAATGCGGCGCGGGCCTCTTCGACGATGTCGGTCGTCGAGGGCGTCAGCTTGGCCCAGACCGGAACTCGGGCGACTTCCTTCACGACCTCGGTCACCGTCGAGATGAGCTCCTGATCCTTGCCGATGTTCGAGCCCATGTCCTTCCGATCCATGTGCGGGCACGACAGGTTCAACTCGAAGGCGTCGGCGCCTTCGTCCTGGCAGGCCGTGGCGAGCGTCTGCCAGTGCGCAAGCTCGCGGTCGGAGCCCGAACCCGCCATGATCGACGCAACGAGGATGCGATCGGGGTGCGCTTTCTTGATCCGCGCGATTCGCGGTACCCACCAGTCCAGCGGCTTGTCCGAGATCAGTTCCCAGTTCCACGACGAATGGAGCGTCCCATGACGCTTCTGCATCGAGAGGTGGGGCGAGTCAGGCGTCGCGCGCAGGAACTTCGTCTTCGGGCCCGACACGTTGACGACGGGATGGAGGCCGATCGTCTTGGTGACGACCCCGCCCCATCCGGCGTCGAAGGCGCGGATGATGTTGCTGTCGGATTCCGTCGGCGGCGCGGACGACAGCAGGAAGGGGTTGACGAACCGCAGCCCCGCGAACGTGACCGAGAGATCCACGCTCATGGGGACACTATACAGGGTCTCAGGGTCTCAGGGTCGCAGGGTCGCAGGGTCGCAGGGTCGCAGGGTCGCAGGGTCGCAGGGTCGCAAGGTCGCAGTGGTCGCAGGGTCCCTGCGGCCTTTTCGACCTGTCATAATTGCGCCGTGCAACCTGAAATCCTCACTAACTTCGTCGGCGGGCGATGGATCCCTTCGTCCGCTACCGAGTTCCTCGACGTCCACAACCCGGCACACGGGACGGTCATCGCCCGGACGCCGTTGTCGACGGCTCGCGACGTGGACGCCGCGGTCGCCGCCGCGTCGAAGGCGTTCGCCGGCTGGAGCGAAACGCCGCCGGTCGTCCGCGCGAGGACGATGTTCACGTTCAAGGCGCTGCTGGAAGACCACTTCGAGGAGCTGGCGCGCCTGGTGACGACCGAGCACGGGAAGACGCTCGACGAGTCGCGCGGCAGCGTTCGCCGCGGCATCGAGTGCGTCGAGGTCGCGTGCGGTGGACCGTCGCTGCTCATGGGCTACGGCCTCGAGAACGTCGCCGCTGGCATCGACTGCTCGGTGATGAAGCAGCCAATCGGCGTTTGCGCGGCGATTTCACCGTTCAACTTCCCGGCGATGGTACCGCTGTGGTTCCTGCCCTTCGCCGTCGTGTGCGGCAATACGTTCGTGCTGAAGCCGTCCGAGCAGGTACCGCTGTCGCAGAAGCGCATGTTCGAACTGCTCGAGCGCTGCGATCTGCCGCCGGGCGTTGTCAATCTCGTGAACGGCGGCCGCGAAGTCGTCGAAGCGATCTGCGACCATCCGGGGATCAAGGCCGTGTCGTTCGTTGGTTCCACGCCTGTCGCGCGCGCCGTCTATCAGCGCGCCACGCACGCCGGCAAGCGCGTGCAGGCACTCGGCGGCGCCAAGAACTTCATCGTCGTCATGCCGGACGCAGATTTCGATCGGGGGATTCCCACGATCGCCGAATCGTTCTACGGCTGCGCCGGCGAGCGATGCCTGGCCGGCAGCGTGCTGCTGCCAATCGGCGATGCGCACCGTCATGCACGCGATCGTCTCATCGACGCAGCCGCGGCGATGAGAGTGGGCGATGGGCTCGAGCCAGGGGTCACGATGGGACCGGTGATCAGCGCGAAACATCGCGAACGCGTGCTGTCGTACGTCGAGCGGGGCGTGTCGGAAGGTGCACGGCTGGCGCTCGACGGTCGCGCGACGCACGTACAGGATCGGCCGGACGGCTTCTTCGTCGGCCCTTCGGTTTTCGATCAGGTCTCGCCGACGATGGCGATCGGACGGGAGGAGATCTTCGGGCCGGTCGCGTCGGTGTGCCCGGTGAAGGATCTCGGCGAGGCATTCCGGTGATGGAGGCGCATCCGAACGCGAACGCGACGTCGATCTTCACGTCGAGCGGACGGACAGCCCGCGAGTTCAGCCATCGCGCGACGGCGTCGATGGTGGGGGTGAACATCGGCGTCGCGGCGCCAATGGCCTACTTCCCGTTCGGCGGTGCGCGCGATAGTTTCTTCGGCGATCTCAAGGTGCACGGACGCGACGCGTTCGAGTTCTACACGGACAAGAAGGTCACGATCTCGAGGTGGTATTGAAGATGCCCAAGCTAAAGCTTGGGCCTACGTACGCGAGCGGCTGCGACCAGTCGTACGTAGGCCCGAGCTTCAGCCGGCGTCGTACGTAGGCCCGAGCTTCAGCTCGGGCGTCATGCCGGAGTCTTATGCCCCGTAAAGTCCTCGCCGGCCTGATCCAGGCCGCCGCTCCGTTGACCGATCCTGCGGCACCGATCGCCGAGGTGATGGCAGCCGCGATCGACGTGCACATTCCGCTGATCGAAGAGGCCGGCCGCAACGGCGTGCAGATTCTCGGTTTGCAGGAGGTGTTCAACGGCCCGTACTTCTGCCCCTCCCAGGATCCGCACTGGTACGATCTCGCCGAGGCTGTGCCCGGCCCGACCACCGAGCGAGTGGCCGAGTACGCGCGCGCTATCAGATGGCGATGGTGATCCCCGTGTACGAGCGGGAGCAGGCGGGGGTGTACTACAACACGGCGGCGGTCTACGACGCCGACGGCAGCTACCTTGGCAAGTACCGCAAGAATCACATCCCGCACACCGGCGGCTTCTGGGAGAAGTACTTCTTCAAGCCGGGGAACCTCGGATATCCCGTGTTCCGCACGCGCTACGCGACGATTGGCGTCTACATCTGCTACGACCGCCACTTTCCGGAAGGGGCGCGGCTGCTGGGCCTGAATGGCGCGGAGATTGTCTTCAATCCGTCAGCCACCGTTGCTGGCCTCTCGCAGTACCTCTGGAAGCTCGAACAGCCGGCGCATGCGGTCGCCAACGGCTACTTCATGGCCTGCAGCAATCGCGTCGGTACCGAGGCGCCGTGGAACATCGGGCGATTCTACGGCTCGTCGTACTTCGTCGATCCGCGCGGCAACTTCCTGGCGGTCGGCTCCGAGGATCGGACAGAGCTGATCACGGCGGAGCTCGATCTCGACATGATCGAAGAGGTTCGGCGCGTCTGGCAGTTCTATCGCGATCGACGTCCGGAGACCTACTCGTCGATGACGGAGTTGCTGCCGTGAGCGTGCTCATCAAGAACGGCACGATTGCGACCGCCGCGGACCTCTATACGGGCGACGTCCTCGTCGAGGGTGAGCGCATCTCGACGATCGGCACCTCGTTGACGATGCCGGCGGATCGGATCATCGACGCCTCCGGGAAGCTCGTGCTGCCCGGAGGCATCGACGTTCACACCCACCTCGACATGCCCTTCGGCGGATCGAGATCAGCAGACGACTTCGAGTCCGGCACGATTGCGGCAGCGTTCGGCGGTACGACGTCGATCGTCGATTTCGCGATTCAGTACAAGGGACAGACACTGCACCACGCCTGGGAGACGTGGATGCAGAAGGCCGAGGGCAAAGCGGCGATCGACTACGGCTTCCACATGATCGTGACCGATCTGACCGACCAGGTCGAAAGCGAGATGGACGCGCTCGTGCGCCAGGGCGTCACCTCGTTCAAGCTCTTCATGGCGTATCCCGGCGTGTTCATGCTCGACGACGCGAGCATCTTCAGAGCGCTGCTGAGAACGGGCAGGAACGGCGGCACGATCTGCATGCACGCCGAGAATGGCGGCGTCATCGACGTGCTCGTGAAAAAGGCGCTCGCCGAGGGCAAGACTGCGCCGAAGTATCACGCGCTGACGCGACCGCCGCGAGCGGAAGCGGAGGCCACGCACCGGGCGATCGCGCTCGCCGAGATTGCCGACGTTCCCATCTACATCGTCCACCTCTCGGCCGCCGAGGCGCTGGAGATGGTCACTGAAGCACGCGACCGCGGCCTGCCTGCATACGCGGAGACCTGCCCCCAGTACCTGTTCCTCTCGTACGAGAACTACGAAGAACCCGGTTTCGAAGGCGCGAAATATGTGATGAGCCCGCCGCTGCGCGCGAAGGAGACCCAGGATCGTCTCTGGCGGGGGTTGGCGTTCAACGACCTCCAGGCGATCTCGACCGATCACTGTCCGTTCTGCATGAAAGAGCAGAAGACGCTCGGCAGCGACGATTTCTCGAAGATTCCGAACGGGGCTCCCGGCATCGAGACGCGGATGAGCCTCGTCTATGACGGAGGCGTGCGCACGGGGCGCCTCTCGCTCAACCGGTTCGTCGAGCTGACATCGACCTCGCCGGCGAAGATCTTCGGCCTGTTCCCGCGCAAAGGGACCATCGCGCCGGGTTCCGACGCCGACATCGTGATCTTCGATCCGAACCGGAAGATGACGCTGTCTGCACGGACTCATCACATGAAAGTGGACTACAACCCGTACGAGGGCCGTGAGGTCACGGGCGTCACCGACACCGTGCTGTCGCGCGGGCGCGTGATCATCGAGAACGGGACGTTCGTAGGGCGCGCCGGCGCCGGCCATTTCGTCAAACGGAGCGCGCGTTCGTAGGACGCACCGGCGTGCGCTCACCGATCACATCATGACCAGTGACGAGATCATCGCACTCTCCAAGAAACACACCATCTTCGAGTGGTCGGCCCAGGGCGCGGTGGACCCATTGCCGGTGGCGCGCTCGAAGGGTGTGTATTTCTGGACCCCCGAGGGCAAGCGGTACCTCGACTTCAACAGCCAGTTGATGTGCGTCAACATCGGTCACACCGACGATCGTGTCGTGAAGGCCATCCAGGATCAGGTCGCGGTCCTCCCGTACGCCAACCCGTTCATGGCAACGGAACCGCGCGCCCGGCTGGGCGCGAAACTGGCGGAGATCACGCCCGGGGACATCGACTGCTTCTTCTTCACCAATGGGGGCGCCGAGGCGAACGAGAACGCCATCAAGGTCGCGCGCTGGTATACGGGACGTCACAAGATTCTTGCGCGGTATCGCTCGTACCACGGCGGGACGGCCGGCGCGATCTCACTGACGGGTGATCCGCGGCGATGGGCCGCCGAACCTGGCCTGGCGGGCATCGTCCACGTGCCGGATCCGTATCACGGGATCCAGCGCGGGTGGGACAGCGTGGAGGCCGCGCTGGCGACGCTCGAAGAGATCGTTCAGCTCGAGGGCCCGGGCACGATTGCGGGCTTCATCCTCGAGCCGGTGACCGGCACCAATGGCGTCCTGATCCCACCCGACGGCTACCTGCAGGGGGTCCGGGCGCTGTGCGACAAGCACGGCATCGTGCTGATCGCGGACGAGGTGATGTCTGGCTTCGGGCGCACGGGGAAGTGGTTCGCCGTCGAGCACTGGAACGTCGTGCCGGACATCTTGACCATGGCGAAAGGATTGACGAGCGCCTACGTCCCGCTGGGGGCGGTGGGCCTGCGGCGCCCGATCGCGGATCATTTTCGCGATCGCGTCTTCTCCGGCGGGCTCACCTACAACAGCCACACGCTGGCGTGTGCGACGGCGCTGGCCACGATCGCGGTCTACGAAGAAGATCGTCTCGTGGAGCGTGCGAAGGCGACAGGGGCGTTGATGGCGGACCTGCTGACCGATCTGCAGGCGCGCCACCCGTCGGTGGGGGCAGTGCGCTCGATCGGCCTCTTCGGAATAGTCGAGTTGATCCGCAGCCGGACGACGCGCGAACCGATGGCGCCGTTCAACGGCACATCGCCGGAAATGGCGGCGCTGGGGAGATTCTTTCGCCAGGAGGGGCTCTACACTTTCGTACGGTGGAACACATTCTTTACGAACCCCCCGCTGACCATAACGGAGGACGAATTGCGCGAGGGGTTTGAGATAATCGACCGAGGCGTCACCATCGCCGATCGCGCGTGCGTCTGATCGACCATCGACTGCGGCATCGGGTCACTTCTGCCTCACCGGCACTCCGGGTGATGGCAATCGCAACGCAGTTCCACGGCCCCAGACTTCATCTGGCAATGGGCGCTGCAGTACTTTCCGAACTCGCCGCCTTTCTCGACCTTGCACTCACAGGGAGGGTGCGCGCATTTGTCCGCCATCGTGACCTCCAAGGATGACTCTACGCCTGTCGGATTTTCACCGGCAAGCCGAGCAGTAACGCGTGCATCTGCTTGCCGGGTGGCCCTCATGTAATGGCCTCGTTTTCGCAATTGGGACTGCCGTGAAACGACGAGCTGCCGTATCGATCGCCGAGCTGATGGCTGATGGGGTGCCGGTCCATCCCGCTGAAGCCGTGGCGCTAGTCCGTCGACTGTGCGCGTCAGCCGATGACCTTCCGCCCCGCGTCAGCCACCCGACGGAGATTGTTCTTCTCGCTGACGGGGAGTTGCTCACGAATACAGTTCGAGAACGGCGTCTTCCCGCGGCGGCGGTGCTCGCCACGCTGCTGGGCGAACTGCTCGATCACGCGCCGCTGGGACACCGCGCGTCCGCAACGCTCTCCAGGGTCGTCGTTCGATATCTCGAAGTGCTGAGTCCGGCAGCCGCCCCATCCGTCCGCTCCCTGTCCGACGCGCTCCGGCCCTTCGAAGGGCCAGACCCGACGAACGACCTTCGGGCGCTCTTTACCCGGTGGCGGGAGGTGTGCGATCTCGGCAGCGACCTGCCGGAGGCGAGTCAAACGACTCCCCTGGTGCTGCTGGACGCGACCGGAAACACGCGACGATCGGTGATCGTGCGCAAGCCCGATCGCCGCCGCTACGATCGCGTTGTCCTCGCACGCGCCGATGCGCTCGAGGCAGTAATCCGGATCAACGCCACCGATCCGGCGTCGCGGAGTGTCACGTTCGCGGTGGGGGCCGCAGAAATCCACCGCGCCCTCACGCGTGCGCAGCAGAGCTTCTCGCAGGGGCATCGGCGTCGCGGTGTGCGCGATCTCGCGATCGCGTCGGCGCTCTTGCTGACGGTTGTTCCGACTGCCTGGTGGATTACCAGCCCGGTGCCTGCGCGCTCCAAATCAGCGGCGACGGGGCCCGGCGTGACGGTTGCGCACGCTGCCCTTCGTGAGCTCGCGCCGTCTACGCTGCCCGACGCGCTGCTTCCGGGCAGACCCGAGCTCATCAGCGTGCGCGAGGCTGACTTCGGGCTCGGCGAGCCCACAACCGCACCAGTATCAATCGTCGACGCGCCGGTCGCCGCGATGCTCGATCACGGCTTGAACCGGGCCAGCGCGCGGACGCCGGTGGCCGCCGATTTCGTCCGGGCGACCAGACTGGCGCCGAAGGCCTCATTGCGTCGCGTCCACCGTTCCGTACCCAGTGCCTTCTGGTTTCCGGACGGCAAACGGATCGGATACAACCGCGGACACACGCTCGAGATCGTCGAGGTGAAGAACGGGCGGACGCGCTCCTTCTCGACGCCTCGCCATAGCCAAATCGGGATGGTTGCCGTGTCTCCCGACAGCCGCCGCCTCGTTTTCAACGCCGGCCGCGAAGGCGCCTGGCTGCTCGATCTATCGAAGGACGATCTGAAGCAGATGCGCCAGCTGATCGCGGATCCGTCGGTGCGATCCTTCGTCTGGTCGCCCGATGGCAAACGCCTGGCGTACTACAGCCGGCAGAAGCGCAATTGGCAGGTCGTTCAGAGGTAGGCAAGGGACGTACGGGTGCGCCCTCCACCGACCCGTTGGACCCGATCCGACCGATCCGACCTGATCCGCCCCGATCCGACCCGATTACTTGCTATTCCAGTACGCGTTCTGCCCCACGTAGTCGTCGTCGGGGAAACTGCCAAGAATCAGACGCCGCGCTTTCAGCAGCTCGATGCGGCCGTCCTGCTTGTACAGCACCTGGCCGCCTGGCGCGATCACGACGGAGTACGGCACCCCTCCGCCCCACTCGGGGTCGAACGCGTTCATCAGCTCGTACGGATCCATCGAGGCGGACAGCAGGTTGCGCGACGAGGCATGCTGCGCCTCGAGGAAACGCCGCACCGCCGCCTCTTCGTCGGGATAGTTGATGCTGACCGTGACGAGCTCGAACGGACGCTTGCGGTACATCCGATAGGTGTTCTGCAGATCGGGGAACTCTTCGGTGCACGGGCCGCACCAGGTCGCCCAGAAGTTGACGAGCAGGGTCTTTCCCGTCGTGTTCTGGCGAAGTGCCTTGATGCCCGCGACATCGACCTTTTCCAGCGGCACCGGCTCCTTGCTGATTGCCTGCGCCTCGGAATCGTGCAGGGTGGCCTTGTCGAGCCACTTGATCGAGCAGCCGACCGTCGGCGTCTTCTCGACCGGCACCGTACCTCCTGACAGCACGGCGTCGATCGCATTCCGCGCGTCGGGCACTTTGGCGTAGGCTTCACGGGGATTGCTGTCCACACGTCCCTGGTAGCGCAGCAGACGCTTCTCGTCGAATACGAAGACGTGGGGCGTCGCCGTTGGCCCGTACTTCGCGGCGACTTCCTGCGTCTCGCCGTCATAGAGGAACGGGAAGTCGAACTGCCGGTGCTCGGCGCGCACCTTCATGTCCTCGAGCGAGTCGCCGACGTCCGTGTAGCCCATCTCATCGAGCCGCAGCGCCTTCGCGCTGTTCGGCTGAATCACGGCAAACGCGACGCCCTTCGGGGTGTAGTCGGCAATCAGCGTCTTGATGCGTGCCTCGTAGACTTCCGCCGTGGGACAGTGCACCGCCGTGAAGATCACCACGAGCGCCTTGCTGTCCTTGAAGGTCGAGAGCGAGTAGGTCTTGCCGTCGATACCTGGCAACGAGAACTCGGGCGCCGGCGACCCGATTGCAAGCGGCGCCGGATGATCGGCCGCGCCGATCGATCGCTGGACGCTGACGAGCGCCGCGAGGGCGACGACGATGGCAAGCAGGCGATACCTGGGCATGGGCTTTGACCTCTAGGGGGCACCAGTGTAAATCGCATCCGTCCGCGCCCAATCGAGGTAATCTGCCTGCGGAGGCAGCAATGATCGACAGACGCGAATTCCTGAGCCAGGGCGCACGCGTGGCCGCCGGGACGGCGGTCGCCACCACGGCGCTGTCGTACAGCCGGATTCTGGGCGCCAACGACCGAATCGCGCTTGGACAGATCGGCATCGGCAATCGCGGCCGCGGGCTGGGACGCCTCGCGTCGCAGTTGAAAGACCCGCACAACATCGAAATCACGGCAGTCAGCGACCTCTGGACGGTGAACCGCGACAAGGCGGTCCAGGCGGCGCAGGGCGTCTACGGCCGCGCTCCGCGACCGTTTGCGGCGCCCGAGGAGCTGCTCGCGCTGAAGGACGTGGATGCGGTCCTGATCGCGACCCCCGAGCATTCTCATTCGCCGATGCTGCAGATGGCGGTCGAGGCCGGAAAGGATGCCTATTGCGAGAAGCCGATGGGCAACGACCTCAACGACATCAAAGCGGCACGCGACGCCGTCGTCGCTCATAAGCGAATCGTGCAGATTGGGACGCAGCACCGGAGCGAACTGTATCCGCGCGCCGCGCACGACCTGGTGCAGACAGGCGTGCTCGGTGAGGTCAGCAAGGTCGAGATCGAATGGAACTACCACGGGCCGCGGTGGCGCGGCCGGCCGGAGGTGAAGCAGATTCGCGAGCAGGACACCGATTGGCGGCGGTGGTTGATGAAGCGTTCGCCACGGGCGTTCGACCCTCAGTTGTATTTCGAGTACCGGCTCTACAGGGATTTCTCGAGCGGCATCGCCGACCAGTGGATGAGCCACGGCATCGACCTGGTGCACTGGTTCATGAAAGAGACCTATCCGATGTCGGTCGTCGCACACGGCGGCATCTTCGCGTGGCGCGACGGACGCGAGAACCCGGATACGTTCCAGGCCTTGCTCGAATATCCGAAAGGCTTCCTCGTCAGCTACTCGACCAGCTTCGGTAACGATGCACCGAGCTTCTCGCGCTATATGGGCAAGCAGGCGACGCTGATGAACATCGGCGGCGAGGGCAGCCCGCGCTATCAGCTCGTCGAGGAGAAGGGCGTGCACGAAGACGATCCCTCGATTTACGACAAGCGGGCGGCGAAGGACGTGCTTCTTCCAGGCGAGACGGCGCCGCCCCCGACGTCAGTCGATGATTTCGATCAGCACCATATGCAGAACTGGTTCGAATGCCTCCGCAGCCGGGAGCAGCCGCACGCCACCGTGCACGATGGGTTCGCGCATTCCGTCGCGTGCATGATGGCCGCGAAGTCGTATTGGTCGGGCAGGAAGATGTACTGGGATCCGAAGGCGGAGGAGATGCGGGACACTCCGCCGACCTCCTAGTGCGGATCGACACGGATTGAGACAGTCACGGATCGGACACGGATGACGGTCACGGACGACACAGATCAAACGGACCTATGCCTTCTTAGTTTTTGATCCGTTTTGTCCGTGTCCCTCCGTGACTGGCGTCCGTGATGTCCGTCCGTGACCGGCGTCTGTGCAAGCATTGCTGCGATCATCCGTGACCGCGACCCGGGTCTATCCGCGAAGGCGCTTCCAGTTGGCGAAACACTTCTCTGCACGCTGCAGCTGCTGATCGGCAGGGCCAGCCTCCTGCTCGATCAGGTAGTGCTCGATGCCGCCGACGGACTCAGCCGCTTCGAAGATCTTCGGCCACGGCGCCGCGCCTTCGCCGAAGACCACCGCGTAGCCGCCGTTCGGCGACCAGTCCTTGCAGTGCATGCTCTTGATCCGCCCGGGATTCGAGTTGATCCAGGCGACGGGATCAGTGCCCGCCTCGAGCGCAGTGCCCACGTCCAGCTGCAGGACGACGTCCTTCGTCGTCGAGGATGCCAGGATGTCCATCGGTCGCTTGCCGTCCACGGCCTTCCATTCGGCGGCGTGATTATGAAAGCCGGTCGTCATGCCGAGTGGCTTGAGCTTCTCGGCGGCCGCGTTCAGGCGATCGGCGACGGCTTTCCACCCGTCTGCCGTCGGCACTTCGCCGGCGCTGGCCATCACGATCGACTTGCTGCCAATGACTTGATTGAGCTCGATCGCCTTCTGCAGGCCTTCGGGAGCGAGGGCGTTGCTGCCGTTGTGCGTGGAGAGGCACCGGATACCGAGATCGTCCAGCAGCTTGCGGACCTCCGAGGCCTTGCCCGGCGTCCAGTCGTAGTAAGGCGAGTAGAACTCGACGACCTCGTAGCCGATCTTGGCAACCGCGCGAACGGTGCCCTCGAGATCCTTCGCGAGGAAGTCCCGGACCGAATAGAGCTCGATGCCGACAGGCACCTTCCCCGCGGCGCGAGGGCGCATCGCCAGCGGTAACGTGCCCGCCAGCGCGAGAAAAGTGCGGCGAGAGAGTGTAGTGGCGTCCATGCGGCGAACCGTATCACAGCCGCGGATGGACACGAAAGCCAGCGCGATTGACGGCCTACGCCGCGATCACGCCAGCGACGCGATTCTTGAGGTTCGCGCGCCGGTACGCGGTGATCGAGGCGATGACGTGGCACACCCAACCGAGCAGCCCGCCGGTGCCGATCCAGAGGCCGGGCGTCAGGATCAACCAGAACAATCCACGCAGGAAGTCGCCGTTGTAGAACTGGCCGACGCCCGGAATGATGAGGCTCAGGACCGCCGCGGTGCCTGCGCTTTTTGGCGCCATGACGATTCGCTCCATATCACTGATTACGCCGAGTGCGGTCGTGCGGGTTTCAGTGGGCCGTTGACGACGGGGCTGCCTTCTTCTAGGCTCGGCATGTGAAGCGCACTGTGGCCTGGCGGACGGGGATGGTGCTCGCGGTTATCGTCGCGACCGTGCCCACTGGCGCCGTTGCAAGGGCAGGTCGGCGTGTTGCAGGCGGGCGCACAGGCGCCCGGACCAAGCGCGACCGCTTCAGCGCAACTGCCTCCACCGGCGGCTCGCGCCGTCGACTTCGAGCACGACGTCAAGCCGATTCTCCAGGTGAGCTGCGTGCGCTGTCACGCGCGCGGACGCGATCGCGGCGGCTTCAGCATCGAGACGCGCGAGCGGCTGCTGGCCGGCGGCGACTCGGGTGACGCCGTGGTGTCCGGCGACAGCGCGCACAGCCGGTTGATCGCGCTCGTGGCCGGTCTCGACCCCGACACGGTGATGCCGCAAAAGGGATCGCGCCTGACGCGCGATCAGATCGCCATCCTCCGCGCGTGGATCGATCAGGGCGTCACGTGGGATCCGGCGGTCAATTTCGCGAAAGCGCCGCCACGGAATCTCACGCGTCGCGAGGTCGAGTTGCCGCCGGATGGCGCCGCGATGCGTAACCCGATCGACCGGCTCCTCGACGCCTATTTCGCGGAGCACCCGATCGAATCGGCACAGCTCATCGATGACCGTGGCTTCGTCCGCCGCGTCTATCTGGATGCGATTGGCGTCCTGCCCCCGGCTGTCGAAGTGCGCAAGTTCGTCGCCGACACGAGCCCCGACAAGCGCACCCGGTTGGTCGCGCGGCTGCTCGCCGACCGTCAGCGCTACGCCGAGCACTGGCTGACGTTCTGGAACGACCTGCTGAGGAACGATTACCGCGGCACCGGGTACATCGACGGCGGACGCGAGCAGATCAGCGCCTGGCTCTACGCGGCACTCGTCAACAACATGCCGTACGACCGGTTCGTCGAGGTTCTGGTGAACCCGGGCAAAGAGACGGCCGGGTTCACGAAAGGCATCGTCTGGCGCGGCGTCGTGAACGCCAGCCAGACGCCGCAGATGCAGGCGGCACAGAACATCTCTCAGGTGTTCATGGGCGTGAACTTGAAGTGCGCCTCGTGCCACGACAGCTTCATCAACGACTGGCAGCTCGCGGACGCCTACGGGCTCGCGGCGATCTACGCCGACGGTCCGCTCGAGATGGTCGAATGCGACCGGCCGACGGGCAAGACCGCGTCGATGAAATTCCTGTATAGCGAGCTTGGCACGATCGACGCGGGCCAGTCCCGCGCCGCGAGGCTGCAACAGTTGTCTCATGTGCTCACCGGCTCGAGTAACGGGCGGCTGGCAACGACGATTGTCAATCGCATCTGGGCACGGTTCATGGGGCGCGGCCTCGTGGAGCCAGTTGATGACATGGAACAGCGGGCCTGGCATCCGGATCTCCTCGACTGGCTCGCCGAGGACCTGGCGGGGCACGGGTACGACCTGAAGCGGACCATGGCCGTGATCCTGACGTCGGAGGCGTATCAGCGCCAGGCCGTCGATCTTCAGGAGGGTCAGCCCGGCTACGTCTTTCGTGGCCCCGCGATTCGCCGGATGAGCGCGGAACAGTTCGTGGACGGCGTCAGCGCGATCACGGGTGTGTGGCGAGCGAAGGTGGCGGGAGAGTTCAACTTCGCATTGGTCAGCTCTCACGCGGCGCCGGCGCCCGGCCGCATTCGCGCGTCGCTCGTCAACGCCGACCCGCTCATGACAGCCCTCGGGCGGCCCAATCGCGAGCAGGTGGTGACCACGCGATCGGCCGCGGCGACGACGTTGCAGAGTCTCGAGCTGGCGAACGGCGAGACCCTGGCGCAGACGCTGCATCGGGGCGCAACGCGTCTGGCAGCGACGACGCCACAGTCAGGCGCGCTGGTGAACACGATCTTTCAACGGGCGCTTGGCCGCGTGCCGACCTCTGAGGAGCGAGCACTCTGCCAAAAGGCGCTTGGACCAAAAGCGACGGTGGGCGGCATCGAGGACCTGCTCTGGAGCGTGGTGATGTTGCCCGAGTTCCAGTTGATCCGCTGATGAGTCGCGATCTCACCCGGCGTGATTTCCTCGCCCGCGCCAGCGCGGCGACGCTGTCGGCGCTTGCGGCCGGGTTCCCGCGTGCGATCCTCGCCCAGAACACCGAAGCGATCACGCCCACGGCCGACGCGGTCATCGTCTTGTGGATGGGCGGCGGGATGGCGCACACGGAGACCTTCGATCCGAAGCGCTACACGCCATTCGCTGCGGGGTTGAAACCCGAGCAGGTGCTGAGCACCTTCCCGGCTATCGACACCGTCGTCGATCACATCAAAGTGTCGCAGGGACTCGAACGGATCGCCCGCGTCATGGATCGCGGGACGCTGATCCGGAGCTACACGGCCGGCGATCTCGGGTTCATCCTGCATTCCCGGCATCAGTACCAGTGGCACACGGGCTACGCGCCGCCACAGACAGTGGCTGCGCCGCACCTTGGCGCCATCATCGCGCGCACGCTGGGGCCGAAGAATCCGGCGGTGCCGCCGTTCATCAACATCGGCCAGCGCCTCGACCTCGGCGAGGGCGAAGAGCTGAAGGCGTTCACCACCGCAGGCTTCCTTGGCAGCGAGTTCGGCCCGTTCGGTGTGCCGTATCCCGACGAAGCCGCAGACGTCGTGCGCCCGCCCGGCGGCATGTCACCGGGCCGCTTCGAGAATCGCGATGCCTTTTTCCGCAAGCTCCTGGAGGCGAGCCCGATCGGCCAGGAGGGCAGCAGCTATCAACGCGATTCGCTTTTGCGTGCGTACGAGAACGCACACCGTCTTCTGAGCTCGCCCGCCGCCAGGGCCTTCGATCTGACACTGGAGCCGCTCGAGCACATTCAGAAATACGTCCCTGGCTACACCCGCGGGCAGCAGTTCCGTGCCGCGCAGGATCGCTTCGGCGCCAAGTACGAGCAGCAGATGGTCGGTCGATTCGGCCTTGGCTGCCTGCTGGCGCGGCGCCTCGTTGAAGCCGGCGCGCGCTACATCGAGGTCACCACCGAGTACATCCCCTTCCTCAATTGGGACACGCACGAGAACGGCCACACGCGCAGCGCCGAAATGAAGAAGCAGATCGACGCACCGGTCGCGCAGCTGGTCCTCGACCTCGAGCAGCGCGGACTGCTGGATCGCACGCTCATCGTCCTGGCCAGCGAGTTCAGCCGGGACCTCCTCATCGAAGGCAAACCCGATCGCAAGGTGAAGGACCAGGTGGAAGTCCCGGATGTGATCACCGAGCCGAAGCACTACGGCATGCACCGGCACTTCACCGACGCCGGCTGCGTGCTGCTCTTCGGCGGCGGCGTGCGACGCGGTCACCTCCACGGCCTCACGGCGGACGAACGTCCCTGCCGCACGCTGCAGGATCGAGTCGTTATCGAGGATCTGCACGCCACCATCCTGCGCACGCTGGGCATCACGCCCACTCTCGCCTACACGATCGAAGAACGTCCGTTCTACGTCACCCGCGACGGCAAGGGGAAGGCGATCAGGGCATTACTTTCGTAGGTGCGGTGGGTGCGAGAGGTTCGGGTGCGACAGGTGCACTACTTCGGTTGCAGCGACGGTCCAGTGTCGCGATGGACCGGCGGCAGGCTCCTCAGGTAACGGTAAACAGCTCGAAGATCGTCGTCGGTCATCCGCGAGTACGCGCCCCACGGCATGATCGTCTCGGGAGTCGACGCGCCGTTGCGGAAGCGCGCGACGAACGTGTCTTCGGACCATGAGGCCATGCGGCCCGTCGCTGGATCCGGAGTGAGGTTGGGCGGCACGAGCACGCGGGTGGCGTCGCCAGCGAAGTCATCGCTGGCCGCCAGCGAAACGTGGCCCGACGGCGCCAGCTGGCGATGGGGTGGCAGCTGCGCACGACGGCGTCGTCACGACGCCGAGCAGCAGGCGCCCGAGAAACGTCAGCCGATGCGGCTGCGGCTGCTGGTGCACCGCCGGCTGCGTGCGCAGGAAGGACAGGATCGCGACGATGTCTTCATCGCTGAGATTCTGGAACTCCATGATCGGCACTGTTGCGGCGATCCCGACAAGGATGACCACGACGCGCACGAGAACGCGGATCATCGCGCGATCATGCCAGAGATGATCGTGACGCTACAGGTCGTACTGCCGGAAGGTCAGATTGAGGCGGCCGTTCATCGCCAGTTCCGGCGGCGCGGTACCGCGCAGGATGCGCGACACGCCGTGATATCGCAGCCGCGCCGCGCCGCCGAAGACGAACGCGTCGCCGGACTTCAGAAGGATCGCGTCGACGGGATCGCGGCGGCGGTCGCCGCCGAACAGGAATCGCGCCGTGTCGCCGAGGGAGATCGAGACCACAGGAACGCCCGCGGCCAGCGATCGCTCGCCTTCGTCCTTGTCCTGGTGGAGGCCCATGCGGCCGTCGTCATCGTAGAAATTCAGGATGCAGAGATCGGCGTCGATGCTCATGCCGGCCGTCGTCGCGGCGCGAAAGGCGAGCTGGCGAAATTCGCCGGGCATCGGTGGCGCCGGCAAGTTGTCGTAGTCCGTGCGCGTTGGCTCGTACCGATAGGTCTGTCCGTTCCAGTGGCGTCCCAGACAGAGCATGCGGACGTGCATCTTGCCGCCGCCGCGAACGATCGGCACGTAGCCGGGCACGGGGCCATCCAGCAACGCCTGGCATTGCCCGACCAGCGTGCGCTGCTCGTCGATTGACAGGAATTGCCGCAGGTGGCTGGCGCCGGGCGCAATCTCCGCGGTCAGCTCGCTGCCTCGGTCCACGGATCGTACGTCCCGACGCTCCATAGATGCTTCTCGAGGTCGCGACAGGCGAAGCCGCGGCCGCCATACTCCTCGTCGCGGATCTCGCGAACGATCTCGCCTCCGGCACTCTTCACCCGGGCGTAGACGGTATCGGCGTCCGGCACGACGAGATAGGAGCTCTGCGTCTCGACGCCGCCGATCTCATCGGGCTGCGCCAGCAGCTTCCCGAATTCGGTGTCCGTCACCGAGCCGAGCATGACCATGCCGCCGCCCAACGTGAGCTGCGCGTGGATCACGCCGCCGCGATCGTTCGGCACGACCAGCTGCCGTGTAAACCCGAAGACGGTGCACAGCCAATCGATGGCCGCCGGCGCATTCCGGTACCGCAGCACGGGAATCGCCGTCGACATCGTGTTCATCGTTGTCGCCATCGCACCACGATAGCGCAGGAGGGACCTGTCTACGAAAGCGGCAGTCGGGGCCGACTTTAGGCATGCCGCCTCGCGCAGTTGACGCCGCGCACTCACAGTGCTACTGTACTAGTTCAGTAGCACACTCAATGCTGTTCCGTTCCAACCCGACCTCGGCAGTGCCCGTGTATCTGCAGCTGATCGAGCAGGTAAAGCACGCCGTCGACGTCGGGGCGCTGACTCCGGGCGATCAGCTGCCGGCTATCCGCCGTGTCGCCGAGGAACTGGTGATCAACCCCAATACCGTCGCGAAGGCGTACCGCGAGCTGGAGCACGAGGGCGTGATCGAGCTCCGCCAGGGATCGGGCGCGTTCGTCAGCGAGAACGGGCGGGGCGGACGCGTCGCACGCCTGCGCACCGCACAACCGGTGCTGCAGGCGGCCTTGGAGCGATTGACCGCGGCGGGGCTGACCCCCGAAGAAATCCGGCGGATGTTCGAGGCGGAACTCCTGCGGCTGGCCGATCGGCCGCGCACGAGGAAACCATGAGCGCTCACGACCTTGTCATCGAGACGCGCGGTCTGACCAAACGGTACAAGTCGGCACAGGCCCTCGCCGGGCTCGACATGCACGTGCCGCGCGGGTCGGTCTACGGATTCCTGGGGCGCAACGGCGCCGGCAAGACCACGACAATCAAGGCCTTGATCGGCATGGTCCGGCCGACAAGCGGTGAGGCGCGCGTGCTCGGCCTGTCGATTGGCCGCGACGGGGCCCTGGTCGAAATCCGCCGTCGCACGGCGCATGTCAGCGAGGATCGGAGCGTCTGGTCGGGGATGACGGTCGATCAGATCCTGAAGGTCTCGCGGCCGTTCTTTCCCGAGTGGCGGCACGATCGCGAGCGCCGCTATCTCGACGAGCTGGAGATTCCACGAGGCAAGGAAGTCCTCCGCCTCTCCAAAGGTACGCGTACGGCGTTCGCGATCGTGCTGGCGCTGGCACGCGGCGCGGAGCTCCTCCTCCTCGACGAGCCGACGGAGGGGCTCGATCCCGTGATCAACGAGCGCGTGCTGCAGGCGCTGATGCACGCCGCCGCCGAGACGCCGGCGCCCACGATCTGCTTTTCGTCCCATCGCCTGACCGAAGTCGAGCAGATCGCCGACCGCGTCGGCATCATCGAGGGCGGGCGGCTCATGTTCGAGGAATCGCTCGACGAGCTGAAAGCGAGTTACCGGCGCGTCCTGGCCACGTTCGACAGCACGCCGCCGGCGAGCCTGGCGCACGTGGCGGGCGTGCGGCAATCGCGCATCGACGGCCGCATGTTGTCGCTGCTCGTCAGCGGCGACCCCGGCGACGTGCTGGCGCGGATTCGCGACGAGCACGCCCGAGACGTCGAGGTCACGCCCGTGACGCTCAAGGACATCTTCCTGGATGCCGCGGCCGCGCGCCGCCCGGAGGTCAATCATGCTTCGCTATAAGGCCTGGCTCGACACGCGGCTGTGGTTCTTTCTCGCCCTGGCCGCTTTGTCGGCGCAGGTCGTGGCCCTCTACATGTCGTATCCAATGGACCCCGTTACCTCATACCCGAATGGCGCACTCGGCGTGACGACGGCCGAGATGACACGGCTCCGCACCGGAGAATTCCGAGGCTATATCTGGCTGCGGTGGTTCAGTACGACGATGCTTCTGATCTGGCCGGTCTTTGCGCTGCGCCTGGCCGGCACGGGCTTCGAGGAGGCGGGTGGACGCCAGTACCTCTTGTCGCTGCCGTCGACGCGGCGGCGCGTGGCCATCTCGCGGCTGACCGTCGCCGCGGCGCAGATCGTCGCGATCACGATCGTCCCCTCGCTGCTGGTGTCCGCGATGGCTCCGCTTCAGGGCCAGCACTATCCTGTTCGCGATGCGCTGACCTACTCGGCGATTCTCATCGTCGGCTCGCTGGGTCTCTTCGGGCTTACGATGTTCCTGCGCGTGATGACGAAAGATGTAGCGGCATATGTGGTGATCGGCGGGCTCTTCTTCCTTGTCGGCATGTTCACGTTCATGGTCGATGGCTTTACGCCGTATAGCATCCTCCGAGTGATGAACGGCGCCGACTACTTCTTCTATCACCAGGTCCCGTGGATTGGGCTCGCCACGAGCACGATCGCCGGACTCTCGCTGATCTGGCTCTCGATCCGCATCGTCGAGCAACGCGATTTCTAAGGATGTGTGCCATGAAGACACTCGTGCCCCTTTCGGTAATGGTGATGATCACGATCGCAATCGGCGCGCGCGTGACCGCCGCGCAGTCGTCCGCTCCCGCGAGCGGTCATTGGGAAGGCACGATCCAGGTGCCCGGCCAATCACTCGCAGTGGTCGTCGATCTTGCCGAGCAGAACGGCTCCTGGGTCGGAACCATCGCCATCCCCGCGCAGGGCATCAAAGGCTTCGCGCTGTCGCCGTTGACCGTCGATGGCACTTCGGTCACCTTCGGCATGAAGGGCATTCCTGGAGACCCGGTGTTCAAGGGCACCGTGTCCGGCGATCCGCGCTCGCTCTCGGGACAGTTCAGTCAGGGCACCGCGTCGATACCGTTCGTGCTCACCTGGAAGGGCGAGCCGAAAATCGAAGCGACGCCAACGAGCACGGCCATCACGAAAGACCTCGAAGGCTCGTGGGAAGGCGCGCTCAACGTACAGGGCCGGACGCTTCGCCTGGTGATCGACCTCAGGAACGAGGGCGGCGTCGGCGCCGGAACGGTGACGAGCCTCGATCAGGGCGGCACGAAAATCCCGATCGCGCAGGTGTCACAGAAGGACACGGCGATCATCCTGCTCGTCAACGCGATTGGCGCCAGCTACGAAGGGACGCTCGCCAACGGGGCAATGAACGGAACCTGGTCGCAGGGTGGGGCGACGCTGCCTCTCGTACTCAAACGCGCACAGAAGTGATCCGACGGTTCGAACCCGCGCTAGCGGACCGCGACCGGGACCGGCCCTCGCTTCTGCTGCGCCACGGCGAGCTGCTCGAGGAGTGGTTCGGTCTGTTCGAGTGAGATGCAGGCGTCCGTGATGCTCTGACCGTACGCCGCCGAGCCGGCAACGTAATCCTGTCGCCCCTCGACGAGGTGGCTCTCGAGCATCGTCCCGAAGATGCGCCACGAGCCGGCTGCCACCTGGTCGCAGATTGAATCGGCCACGCGCAGCTGGCGAAGATGGTTCTTCTCGCTGTTGCCGTGCGAGCAGTCGATCATCACCGACTCGTGGAGTCCACGGGCCTTCAGCTGACCGCACACGGTCGTCACGTGCTCTGGACCGTAGTTCGGGCCGGTCCTGGTGCCACCGCGCAGGATCACGTGGCAGGTCTCGTTGCCGGTGGTCTCGAAGATCGCGGACACGCCCTGCTTAGTGACCGACGGAAACAGGTGCGGAGAGCGGGCTGACAGCACCGCATCCACCGCCGTCTGCGTCGTCCCGTCGGTGCTGTTCTTGAACCCCACCGGCATCGACAGCCCAGAGGCCAGCTCGCGATGGACCTGGCTCTCGGTGGTGCGGGCACCGATCGCCACCCAGGAGGTCAGGTCCGCAAGATGCTGCGGAATCTGCGTGTCCAGAAACTCGGAGGCGGTCGGCAAACCGAGGTCGTTGACGTCCACCAGGAGCTGCCGTGCCAGGCGTAGCCCCTTGTTGATGTGGAAGCTCTCGTCCAGATCGGGATCGTTGATCAGCCCCTTCCAGCCCACCGACGTCCGCGGCTTCTCGAAATAGCTCCGCATCAGGACGATCAGCTCCTTCTGGTAGCGTTCGCGCAGTGGCAGAAGACGCCTCGCATATTCCAGGGCCGCGACCGGATCGTGTATCGAGCAAGGTCCGACGATGACGACCAGGCGGGGGTCGCGCTCTTCGAGTACCGCCGCAATGGCCCGGCGCGTGTCGGCGACGATATTCGACGCGCGCTCGGAGATGGGGATTTCCTCGAGGAGAATCGCCGGCGGCAGCAGCGGCCGGACCTGCGTGATTCGGAGGTCGTCGATGCGTTGGAACATGATGAATCCATCATTATGGACCAAGGTCGACCCGCAAACCGTTCGCGGCGACTTGACCGGCGCTCTCAAAACGGGGTTCACTGCCCGGCGATGAAGGACTTCGCCGCGGAGTTCACGCCGCAACGGCTGCGCAACCAGCGGCTGACGCGCACCACGTTTCGCTCGGCCGCGGAAGTCGTCGGCTGGCTCGGGGCGGTGCAGTCGCAGGACTACGCAGGTGCGAAGTGGGGACTGGCGCAGCGCGCGACCGGACTGACGGATGCGGTGGTGGAGCAAGCGTTCAACGAGGGCGCGATCCTGCGCACGCATATCCTCCGGCCGACCTGGCACTTCGTCACGCCCGCCGACATGCGCTGGATGATGGCGTTGAGCGGACCGAGGGTCACTGCCCGCAGCGCGCCCTACCTTCGCAAGCTGGAACTGGACTCGTCGCTCCTCTCACGAAGCCGCAAGGTCTTCGAGCGGGCGCTCGGAGGCGGCCGCTGCCTCACGCGCAAGGAACTGCAGCAGGCATTAGCGACAGCAAGGATTGCCGTCACCACCATCCGTCTCGCCTTCGTCGTCATGCAGGCGGAGCTCGATGCCGTGATCTGCAGCGGTCCCCGGCGCGGCAAGGACCTTACCTACGCGTTGTTCGACGACCGCGTGCCCGCCGTCAAGACGATCGATCGTGAAGAAGCCATTGCACGGCTGACGCTCCGCTTCTTCACCAGCCACGGACCCGCGACGATCAGGGACTTCGTCTGGTGGTCGGGATTGACGGTTCAGGACGCGCGAGTCGGCCTCGCGGCCGTCGCAACAACGCTGGCGACCGGCGTCGTGGGCGATCGAACCTACTACTTTGTGCCGTCGAAGGCTGCAGTGCCTGCAGCGGTGCCTTCCGCTTTCCTGCTGCCGAACTACGACGAGTATCTCGTCGCCTACAAGGATAGAGATGCCGGAGTGTCGACCATCCTCGCCCAGCGGATGGTCGAAGGTACATTCGATGCTTACGCGCATTCACTCGTGCTCGATGGCAAGCTCGCCGGCACGTGGCGCCGCGACGTCGGCAAGAAGGCGGCGCGCGTGAGCGTGTCGCCATTCGGCCGTTTCAGCCGCCAGAATAGTCGTTCGCTCGACGAGGCGACGGAACGGTTCGCAAAGTTTCTGGGAGTGCCCGTTGAGTGGGAACGAGTACGGAACTAGCGCCTCGGCGCCACAGGAGCGGAAATGAACCCGATTTCGCGGCGGACGATGATCGGTGCGCTCGGTAGTATTGCGGCGCTTGGCAGCCAGATTCGAGACGTCGAGGCGCAGCAGCCGCTCCCATCGGCCGGCTCGCTCACCGACGTTGGCGGCCTCCGCGTCGGGCACTTCACGGACACGCGCCGGCCCACCGGCTGCACGGTGATCCTGTTCGACAAGCCGGCCACGGCCGGCGTGGACTACGACGGCTCGGCGCCCGGAGAATCGCTCGGCGTCGCCCTGCAGCCGGTGAGCCCGCTCGACCAGATTCACGCCATCCTGCTCACGGGCGGCGGCCCGATGGCACTGGGAGCGACTGCCGGAGTGGTGCGCTATCTCGAGGAGCGGCGCATCGGCTACGACTGGGGGGTGCCGAACATCCGCGTACCACTCGTGCTTGGCGCCGTGATCGACGATCTCGCCATTGGCGACGGCCGCATCCGCGTGGGACCGGACGAATCGTATCGCGCGTGCGAGGCGGCGGCAGCCGGCGTCGTTGCCGAAGGCAATGTCGGCGCCGGATCGGGCGCGACCGTCGGCAAGATCTTCGGTGGCCGTGGCATGAAAGGGATGAAAGGCGGGCTCGGCACCGCCTCGGCACGGCTCGGCGATGTCGTTGTCGCGGCGCTGGTCGTCGCCAACGCCGCTGGCGACATCCTCGACTGGCGGCAGGGGTCGATCATCGCCGGCGCGCGCACCGCGGATGGTCGCGATTTCGCCCGGTCGGTCGATGTCCTGCGGAAGGATCTCGAAAATCGTGGCGCACGCAGGACGATCGACGACGCCCCTTTGCACGCCACGACACTCTCTGTCATCGCCACGAACGTCAGCGTTACGAAGACGGATCTGACAAAGCTGGCGATGATGGCCAATACCGGGTGCGCGCGGGCGATCAACCCGTATCACACGCAAGGCGACGGCGATCAGGTACTGGCCGTCTCGACCGGTTTGGTCACCCGTGACGTCTCGCTCACCGCACTCGGGGCGGTCGCCTCCGAGGTCGTCGCCGATGCGATTGGCCGGGCCGTCCGCGCGGCGACGACGATTCCCGGGTGGGTCGCCGTCCGCGATCTGCAATAACGCAGCGTCAGCGGTAGGGCCTACTGCGCCGCGCGGCGAAAGACGTACGTCTCATCCTTCGCGCCACCGTCGCCGACGCGCGCCTCGAGCGCACCGTCGGCTCGCTTCGTGTACCGGATCGCCTTCGGGAAGTCGTGCGCAGGATTCTCGAACGACGCGCTCGTCTCCGACAGCGCGGTCAGCGTGAAATCCGTCGGCGGGCTCCCACCCGGCTGGGCGACATAGACCAGGCCGCCGTTACGCTCGACGATGCGAAGGAATTCGAACTCGGCCATGCGCGCACCTTTGACCGTTCGGGAAACGGCGAGCATCGCACCTCCGGCTGGCGACGTCCACCGCTCCTCGACGACGACGTCGCCCGCCTTCATGATCCAGGCGCCCTCGATCCAGGCCACCTGATCGATCGTCGCGGAAAAGGCCTTCCCCTCCCGTTGCGCCACAGCTGCCGCGCCAAGGGCGGCCATGATTGCGAGCGTCATCCCCACCGCGTGCACCTGCTTCATTCCAACGCCTCCACCGCATACTGTAGCCACCCGCTGCACGCGCCGCTTGAAGGAATGCGACACGCGTGTTAGCGTCGCCACGCCGTGCGGTATCAGGAGTATGCGCCGTCTGCCATCCTCGCGAACGCCGTTCGCTGCATCTGGACGCTGGAGGGGAACGCCGACGATTTGATGTCCGCGGTGCAGCCGATCCTGCCTGACGGCCGCGCCGAAATCGTCGTGCATCTCGGCGACTCCTTCGAGGTTATCGGCGAGCGTGGCGTCTCGCAGCGTCAACCCCGGATCCTGTTTGCGGGCCAGCTGACCGGACCGCTGGTGCTGCGCCCGACCGGTGCAATTGCCGTCGTCGGCGTTCGTTTTCATGCCGATGGTGCGACGGCATTCGTCAACGCGCCGCAGCACCGCATCGTCGGGCAGACGGTGGAATTAAGAGACGTATCGACGAGGCTGGCGCGTGATCTGCAGGACGCCTGTGCCAGTCAGCCCTGCCTGGCACGGGTTGCGCGAGCCACGGTGCGATGCCTCGAGCGGCACGTCGACGAATCCCGCATCGACCCGCACGTACGAGTTGCGATTAGCGAGATTCGCCGTCAGCACGGGACGGGATCGATTGACGGTGCAGCCGCCCTGACCGGCATCTCGCGGCGCCATCTCGAACGCCGCTTTCAGGAGGTCGTCGGGATTTCACCCAAGCGGTTGGCGCGCATCACGCGATTCCAGCGCGCGCTGCAGACCTTCGAGCGGGGCACTTCGGGCCGCCGCGGCGCAGCCACTGCCGCGGCAAGCGGCTATGCCGATCAAGCGCATTTCATCCGCGACTTCAGCGAGCTCGCCGGCTGCTCACCCGAGGCGCACCTTCTCAGGGATGCCATGCTCGCGCGGTTGTTCGCACGATCGGAAGATCCTGACCGTTAGCGAAGGCCTCCGTCGACGACGGCCCTGAGCATCTCCGCCGGCAGTTTCGTCCCGGCGCGTTCATTGGCTTTGCGAATGCGATCGGCGGTCACGCCGTGATCGCGCAGCATCACGAGCTCGTCCACCGGCAGTCCCGAATAGCCAAGATCCTTCAGCTCGCGGACGTAATCGGGCGTCACGCCATGATCGCGCAGGCGTACCAGCGTCTCGACATCCAGCCCCTTGTATCCGAGCGTGGCGAGCTCGCGCACGAAGTCGGGGCCGACACCGTGGTCGCGCATCTTGACCAGCTGCTCGACCGGCACTTTTGCCAGTCCGAGTTCGCTCATCTGCCTGGCGAACTCGGGCGTGACCCCGTGATCGCGGATGTTCACCAGCTGATCGATCGACACGGAGGCCGGCGCCAGTGCCTTCATTCCGCGTACGAACTCCGGCGTCACGCCATGATCGCGCGCGTTTCGGAGCTGATCGATCGTGAGCTTGTAACCAAGGTCGGCGAGCTGGCGGATGTATTCCGGAGTCACGCCGTGGTCGCGTGCCGTCCGCAGCTCGTCGGCCGTCAGCTTGGTGAAGCCAAGCTCCTGGAGCTCGCGGACGTAGTCGGGGCTGACGCCATGGTCGCGCAGCGTGATCAGCGCGTCCAACGCGCCGACGCGATAGCCCAACTCACCCATCGCGCGCAGGTAGCTCAGGTTGGCGCCGTGATCCCCGGCGCGAACCAGTTCCGAGGTCGTGACGCCCGTATAGTTCTGGGCTTTCAGCTCGTCCACAAATGCGAGGCTGATGTCGCTGCGCGCCATCCGGTATTGCTCCTTCTCGGTCGGACGTCCGACGCCGCGCTTCTCGAGCTCTCCAGCGAACGAGGGATTGGCTGCAAACGTGTAGGTGCCGGCGCCGACGCCGCTGCCGAGAGTACCGGTGAACGTGAATGTCCCGGCGTCCCGCCGCAGCGTGAAGCGCACAGGTCCGCTGCCGCTCTCGAGCTGCTGGGCGGACAGACCTTCGAGCTGCTGCAGCGGCAGATCCGATCCCCAGGACGAGTGCCGTTCCCTCATCTGGAGATTGACGTATCCCGCCTTCATCGAAGGCCGCACATCCCAGGTGCCTGGACCGCTGTCATCATCGGTCCCGTGTCCAGACGGATCGACGACCGCGGCGGGAGCCACAGGACGTGGCTCGCGGCGAGGAGATGCCACCTGGCCGGATTCGACGGGGTTGCGGCTGTCCCCAACCCGCGATCCCACGTAGGCCGGCGCCTCGACAACGTATCTGGCATCGGCGGGGACGAGCGTCGTCTCAGCACTCGCAAGCGGCACGATCAGTGCGGCCGCAATAGCGGTCGCGGCGAGATGGTGTTGCGGCCCGGGAATCGCACGATTGCGCCGCTCGTCGAGAATCGCGAGCATGCGGCCCTCGAGCTGATTCGGACGCGCCATGGTCACGACCAGCGCCGGAGCACGATGCCCGCCAAGGGAATACGCGAGATCGAGCAAGTGACCGGCGTAGTCGCGAGCGGTGGCGCCGGCGCCGATCACGCGGTCGTCGCAGGCCAGCTCGCGCTCGATGCGAAGACGCCGCGCCATCCACCACGATCCTGGATGCACCCAGTAAAACGCGCATGCCAGCGCCGCAATTGCTTGCGACAAGCAGTCCCGTCTGACCACATGCGCGAGCTCGTGCAGCAGCACCGCGCGGCGCCGATCTTCGCTCCACGTGTCGGCAATCGCCGGTAAGAGAATGGAACGCGTATGAATACCGAACGCCAGCGGCATCGTCTGCTCGCGGCTGCGCAGGAGGCGAACCGGGACGTCGAGGGCGAGGCCTGCCGACGACTCGGCGAGCAGACGGCGCCATTCGGGATCCGAGACCTCGACCGCGCGCCGCACGAGACGTGCCACCGAAATGCGGCCCGCGACCATGTGCAACAGGAGCAGCACCACGCCGCCGAGATAGATGGCGATCGCGACCGCTTGCCAGGACGCCGTAGACGATCTCGCGGCAGTAGCGGGATCGGCCGGCGAGCCGACTGAGACGCGCCGCGCTGCAGGAGCGGCATCCACAAGCGGGCCAGCCTGTATGGCAGGTTCGACGGACACCGCAGCGGCAGCCGATTCGACCATGGGTGACGCGGCAGAGGCAGGAATCGCGATGCGCCACGTCGGCCCGATCCATGCGAACACCGGCAATACCAGCAGGCTCACGAACGCCATCGTCGAAACGAGATGGCGCGTGGCAGCGCTCCTGCGTCGCAGCAGCACGTAGGCAACACCCCAGAGACCCATGACGACCGACGCCTTTGCCAGCAGTGACACGGCAACGTTCATGACTTTTCTCCGTGCTCGCGGCCGCGCTTCAAGAGCGCCGCCAGGCGGCGGTATTCGTCATCGGATAGAGGACCGTTGGACAAGTCCATCAACGCCGCCATCGCCGAACCCGGCGAATCGTTGAAGAACGTCCGCACCAGTTGCTTGAGAGCCGATCGGCTGGCGTCCTCCAGCTTCGCCGTCGGGAAATAGACGAAGCGGGGGCCGTCGTATTCGCGGCCGAGGAGGCACCGCTCGATCATGATGTCGAGCAGCTTCCGTACGCTCGACGGGCTCGGCGCATCGGGCAGTTCGGCCCTGATCTCTTCGACCGTCGCACTGCGGCGGCGGTGGACGATCTCCATGATCTGGCTTTCGCGGCGGGTCAGGTCGATACGGGCCAGCTTCTGCATCGGCATGTTGGGCGGCGAATATTTTCGCCTAAGGCGAATATATTCGCGCATCGCGCCGCTGTCAAGGGCCGACCCACTGTGAAAGGTGCGACGCGTGCGATGAAGCGCTAGAGGTACGAAGGGGTGCTACGGGTGCTGCAGGTGCTATGGGTGCAATGCTAGTGCCGATGGTGCGCGGTTGACGAGGCAACGTCGCACTACACGCACGGTCGCACCACGCTTCGACGACGTCGCACCGTCGCACTTCCGCACCAGTTGCACCTTCCGCACCCCGACCTATTCGTATCTCAACGCCAGAACCGGACTGACGCGGCTGGCGCGGTGGGCGGGAATCAGGCCGGCGGCCGCCGACACCAGCGCGAGGACGATAACGGTCGTCACGGCCATCCACGGATCGTGGGCCTCGATGCCATAGAGCTGCGAGGCGACGAAGCGACCGAGCCCGATCGCGGCGGGGACGCCGATCGGCGAGTCCGATCCCGAGCAGAATCAGGACTTCCTTCATCACGCTCCAGATCACGTTGCCTGGGTTCGCGCCAAGCGCCATCCGGATGCCGATTTCCTTCCGGCGGCGCGCGACGACGAACGCCATGACGCCGTAGAGACCGATCGAGGCGAGCACGGTCGCGAGCAGACCGAATCCGGCGGACAGCATGGCAATCAGCCGATCGGTCATGAGCGTCTCGTCGAGCTGACCCTCGAGCGTCTTCATCGCGTAGACCGGCATCGCCGCATCGAGCTGGCGAACCTCGTTCCTGATGAGGCTGTACGCGGCCGAGGATCCGGTGTGCGCGCGCACGTAGAACACGGAGCTGCCGCTGCCGTGATTCGGGCACGAAGACCTGCCGGCGAACGCCTTCACGCGGCCCTTCGTACAGCGCGTCGGCGACGACACCGACGATCGTGATGTCGAGCTTCGAGTCGGGCCCGGTCCCGAAGCCGATTCGCTTCCCGATCGCGCTCTTGTTGCCGAAGAAGTGCCGGGCGAACTTGCGGTTCACGATCGCGACCTTCGGCCCGGTCGAGCTCCGCAATGTCCCACGCCACACGGTCGCCCATCGTGAAATCACGCCCCTCGAGAATCGGGATCTTCATCGTCGGGAAGTAGCCAGGGGATACCGCGTTCATGAAGGCCTGCATGTCCTCGCCGTCTGCGGGCTTGTGGCCTTCGACCGACATGCTGCTGTCCCACTCGTCGCCGCTCAGGATCGAGACGGCCGCGCGGCCGACGGACTGCACGCCAGGCGCCGACCGAAGGCGTTCCAGCAAGTCACGATAGAAGATGTCCCCTCGTTCGTCCGTGTAACCGCTCAGCGCGGGCGACAGCTGGAACGTCACGAGGTTGTCGAGTGCGACGCCGGTGTCGGTCGTCTTCAGATTCTGCAGGCTGCGCACGAACAGGCCGGCGCCGAAGAGCAGCAGGAAACTCAAGGCAACCTGCGCGGCGACCAGCCCCTTCCTCAGGAACAGCGATCCCCGGCCGCCGGCGATGGCGCCCACCGTGTCCTTCAAGGTGGTCCACGGATCCGGGCGGCTGGCGCGCAGCGCCGGCAGCAGGCCGAACACGATCCCGGTGAGGACGGTCAGCGACAACGTGAAGTCAGGATTCGCAGATCGGGCTCGGCGCGGATGAGGAGCGGGTTGCCTTCGACCGGCATGAACGACAGGAGCGCACGCGTCAAGCCGACAGCGACCATGATCCCGAGCACGCCGCCCGCGAACGAGAGCAGCAGGCTCTCGACGAGCAGCTGCCGGACCAGCCGCATCCGCGACGCACCCAGGGAGAGACGCACCGCGATCTCCTTCTGGCGCATGAAGCCGCGAGCGATCAACAGGTTTGCCACGTTGGCGCACGAGATCAGCAGAACCAGTCCGACCATGCACATCAGCACGATCAACGCCGTCGAGAAGTCGTTGCGGATGTACGAGTATCCAAGTGACGCATTCTCGACGAGCAACTCGCCCTTCATGAACTGATCGCGGCGTACTTGGACCAGTCCTTCGCCGCCGGCAACGTCATTTCGTACGAGCGGATCTGCGTGAAGAGATGCTGCATCGGCGTCTGCGCCGACGCGGCCGTCCAGCCGGGTTTCAATCGCGCGAACACCTGGACCCAGCGCGCCCGCCGGTCGTCCATGTGGAGCCAGACCCATTCGGGCGCAAGGACGCGGAACATCAGGACGGGCACGCGGATCTGCGGCGCGCGTGCCGGGTCGAGGCCCGCAAAACCGGCCGCCGAAACCCCGACGATGGTCATCGGGTAGTTGTTGACCAGGATCTTCTTGCCGATGACCTTTGGATCGCCGGCGAATCGTGACATCCAGTAGTCGTAGCCGAGCACAACGACGGGATGCCCGCCGTAAACCTGATCGTCCTCGCGGGAATTGAAGACGCGCCCGGCCGCCGCCTTCACTCCGAGCATCGAGAAGTAGTTGCCGGAGACCATCTCGGCATCCAATCGCTCGGTGCGATTGTCGATGCTCGCCGACACCGCGATCTGACGCCGGCAGGCGACCTGCGCGAAAGGCGACGCCTTTTTCTGATAGTCCTTGTAGATCGGATACGAGTGCATCCGGGGGCCCATGTTGCTGCCGTTATTGGCCCCGCGCTGGTAAAGCATCACCAGCTGCTCGGGCTGGACGACCGGCAGCTTACGCAGCAGGATCTGGTCGATCAGCGTGAAAATTGCCGTGTTGGCCCCGATACCGAGGGCCAGGGACAGGATGGCCACGGTCGCGAACAGGGGACTTCGGCGCAGCCCGCGCAGGGCGAGGCGGAGGTCGTTCCAGGTCGTCATGCCGACGTTGGACGGAGCGAGCGGGCCCCGCGTTGCATTTTTTCGTTTTCCTGAGAAAAAAATAGCATGGCAGCCGTGAACTCCTCAGAGGGCACACTTCTCCATCCCGCCGCCCATCGAACCGATGCTTGCGAAGCTTGCGGAGGAGCTTCCCGACGGCGGCGAACTTTCTCTACGAACCCAAATGGGACGGATTTCGCGCGATCGTGTTTCGGGGGGCCTCCGACCTCTATATTCAGAGCCGCGACTCCCGGCCGCTCGACCGGTATTTCCCGGAGCTCCACGACGCCCTGATGGATCGCCTGCCAGCGGGATGTGTCGTGGACGGCGAGATCGTGATTGCCACGCCGCACGGCCTTGATTTCGACGCCCTCCAGCTGCGGCTGCATCCCGCCGCGTCGCGGGTCGCCAAGCTGGCAAAGGAGCAGCCGTCGGCATTCGTCGCCTTCGACCTGCTCGCCGCGGATGGCGCAGACATCCGGACCCTTCCACAGGCGGCCCGTCGCGAGCGGCTCGAGCGGCTACTCGATGGCACCTCGCCGCCTCTGTTCCTGACGCCGATGACTCGCGACCGCGCGCTTGCGGCACGCTGGCTCGACGAGTTCGAAGGTGCGGGTCTCGACGGCGTCATGGCGAAACATGCGGACGCCACTTATGAGCCCGGCAAGCGCGCGATGTTCAAGGTGAAACACGCGCGCACCGCCGATTGTGTGGTCGCGGGTTTCCGTTGGCACAAGACGGGCGAGGGCATCGTTGGATCGCTGCTGCTCGGGCTCTTCGACGATCGCGGACGGCTGCAGCACATCGGCGTCACTTCGGCGTTCACGATGGCCATGCGGAAGCAGCTCGCCACGGAGCTGGAGCCGCTGCGGAAAGACGCCCTCACCAATCACCCGTGGAAGGAATGGGCCGGCAAGGAGGCCGAGTTCTCTCGCATGCCGGGCGGGCAGAGCCGGTGGAGTGCCGGGAAGGATCTGTCCTGGGAGCCGGTCCGCGTCGAACGAGTCTGCGAGGTCAAGTACGACCACCTGCAAGGTAGTCGGTTCCGGCATGCCGCCATCTTCCTGCGCTGGCGTCCGGACAAGCCACCCGAGGCCTGCCGCTACGATCAGCTCGAGGTCACGACGCCTTACGAGCTCGAGAAGGTCTTCGGGGCGGGCCGCCCTCCCCGGTAGCCCACGGATTCTTCGGCGCGTCGTCCGGATCGAGCGGCTCCTGCAGGCGGCCGAATGTCTTCGGGCACGTGCTGCAGATTCACGCGAATGCGGGTCCAGGTATGGAACCGCCCACGCATGGCATCCACCAGCACATCGGCCGGCGCGAGGTGAGCCGCCGCCTCGGGGTGGCGCTGGCGCCAACGCTCCAGGCCCGCGAGTCGCATCGTCTTTCTTCTGCGCGCGCCCGATTTCGATCAGCGGGTGCTTCGGCACCCGGCGCTTCGAGGGCTGGACTCGCGGCGGCTCGCCTTTTTGCTTGCGGTAGTGCGGCGGCCACGGCGCGTCGCCGAGCCCTTCGCGCTCGTGACGCTCCGAGAGTTCCAGCAGCGCCTCGAGTGAACATGGATGGTCGTCGATGCCGGCATGGCGGTCGCCAATCTCGGCGAACCGCTTCGGCAACGTCGCCAGGGTGAAGTCCGCCGGATCGCAGGCGTTGATCTCGTCCCAGCGAAGGGGTGCCGATACGCGAGCATCGGGCTTCGGCCGTACGGAGTACGCGCCAGCGACGGTGCGGTCTTTCGCGTTCTGGTTGTAGTCGAGGAAGACGCCGTGGCGCTCCTCCTTCCACCACTTGCTCGTCGCCAGCGCCGGCGCGCGACGCTCGACCTCTCGAGCGAAGGCCAGTGCCGCGCGACGTACCTGATCGAACGTCCACGAGCGCATGATGCGTACCGAAACGTGCATCCCACGCGAGCCCGACGTCTTCGGCCAGCCGATCAGCCCGAGATCGTCGAGCGTCGCGTGGACGACCTGCGCGACCTGGCGAAGCTGATCCCAGCTGACGCCAGGCACCGGATCGAGATCGACCCGCAGCTCGTCCGGGTGATCGAGATCGTCGGCACGTACAGGATGCGGGTGCAGTTCGAGGCAGGCGAGGTTCGCCATCCAGGCCAGACCTGCCGCATCACGCGGCACGACTTCCTCCGCGTTGCGACCGGACGGAAAGCGCAACGAGACGACGTCAATCCAGGGCGGCCGCGAGGTCGGCGCGCGCTTCTGGTAGAAGAACTCGCCGTCGATGCCGTTGGGATAGCGGACGAGCACGTTCGGCCGATCGCCGTTCGCGCGAAGCGCTCCGTCGGCGACAGCCAGGTAGTAGCGGACGAGATCGAGCTTGGTGTAGCCGGCCTGGGGAAAGAGAACCTTGCGGGGGTTCGAGATTGGAATCTCGCGTCCGCTCACCTCGACGACTTCCTGCTCGATCTTGCTCGCCACCTCGACATGCTAACAGGCGGACCTGGAGGTCCGCCTTCGCGAGTTCTCGCAATTCTCGATTGGCTTACTTACGCGCTGTCTGCCAGAGGCCGAGGTGCGCGCCGGTCGGGTCCGCGATGATGCTGAACCAGCCCATGTTCGGCACCTCCGTCACGTCCTGCATGACCGTTGCACCGAGCGACTTCGCTTTGGCGGTCGACGCCTTGACGTCGTCAACGATCGCGTACGCGAGCCAGAACGACGGCGCGCCGGGCACGGGATTCTTCCACAAGCCACCACCGGTGCCCTCACCGGGATTGATCATCGTGTATTTGCCCTGCGGGCCCATGTCCATGTCTTCCATTTTCCAGTCGAACAACTGGCCGTAGAAGGTCTTCGCTTTTGCCGGATCGGTCGTGTTCAGCTCGACGTGCACGAATGCGATTCGCCATAGGAACTCTCCTCGCGATTATCTTGCGCCGGCTGTGCTCGGCGGACGTGATCCGTTCGCCCCTGCTGTTCATCACAGTAGTGTTCACTCCGAGCGTAACGCTTGTATTACGTCGACGCGCGACGCGCGCGCGGCTGGCATCAGCGACGCCAGCACGGCCGCGAGGACGAGAATCGCCGCGGACACGACGATCGGCACGAGCCCGGGCATGCGGACGTCGGTAATGTAGTCCCGACGAGCCGCGCCAGGGCGAGCCCACCGATCGCGCCAGTGACGACGCCCGCGGCCGCGATCACGGCTCCCTCGCTGAGCACTCTCGTGAGCAGGTGCTTCGGTTCGGACCCAATCGCGAGCCGGACGCCGAACTCCCGCGTACGTGCGCTGACCGAGAATGCCAGCACTCCGGCGACGCCAACGATCGCGATGAGGAGCGCGACGCCGGCGAAGACGCCGAACACAAGTGCGTTCAGTCGATCGGGGGCAAGCACCTCGGCGCGGATGTCGTCGAGCGTTGCCGCTCGCTCTACCGGCTGCTCGCTCGACAGCTCGCGGATGATGCGCGTGATCGGCGTCACCAGCGAGTAGGGATCGGTGCTTGCGTGCACGAAGATGCCGGCCGCCGCCGATCTCCTGCTCGAAGGGGTGATAGATGCTCATCGCCGGGCCGGGCACGACGTTCTCGTCATCGATGTCGGCGGCAACGCCGACGATGCGGCGCGGTGCGGTGGAGACGTCGATGAACTGCATCACCGGATCGGTCCACGTCAGCGTGCGATTGACCGCGTCCTGCGTCGGGAACATCCGCTGCGCCAGGCTCTTGCTGATGATCACGACCTTTTCGCCGTCATGTGTGTCCCTGGCGTTGAAGTCGCGGCCGGCGATGATCGGGACGCCGAGCGACGCAAAGAACCCCGGCGAAATCGTGCGGAATCGCGCACGCGGATCCTCCTCGCCGACGCCCTTCTTGTAGCCTTCGGCCATGAACTGGAAGCCGGGACCGAACGTGCCGGCGTCGCGCCACGGAACGATCGTGCCGACGGCGGCGCGCTGTACGCCGGGCAGCTCCGAGATCCGCCGCAGCACTTCCTTGTAGAACATCGCGACCTCTCCGGGCGGCCGCTGAGAAGGAGACGATCGGCACATTGAGCGCCAGCACGTTGCTCGTCTGGAAGCCGGTTGGCGCCGCCTGGAGCGCGAGGAGCGTCGTCAACAGCATCCCGGCGCCGGCGAGGAGGACGAACGACGCGGCGATCTGCGTGACAGCGAAGAGGCGGAGCCGCCGGTTCGTGCCGGACGTGATTCGCACCGTGCCGCTGGCCGACAGGTTCATGCCGCTCGTCGCTTCCGACGACGGCAGCCGCGGCACGAACGCGAGCAGCACGGACGCGGCAATGGCGAGAACGACACCGACCCAGAGCAGCGTCGAATCCACGGTGACGTCGAGCGCCCGGACCGAGAAGCGCGAGGCATACTCGGACAGAATCGCCACCATCGGACGCGCGATCAGGACGCCGAGGGTCGCGCCGACACCGCAGAGCAGCAGGCTCTCGGCGAGGAGGGTCCTCCGCAACGCTCCCGAGCTGGCTCCCAGCGCCGCACGCACGGCGAGCTCGCCCTCGCGACGTACCGATCGCGCGAGGATCAGGTTCGCCACGTTGGAGCAGGCAATGATGAAGACGAGCCCCGACGCAGCCAGCAACACCAGGAGGACGGTGCGCGCGGGCGACGTGATCTGATCGCGCAGTCGGACGGCGCTGATGCTGAAATTGCCGCTGGTCGGATACGCCTCGTGGTGGGCCTTGATCATGGCTGCGTAAGTCGTCCGGAGCTCGGCCCGCGCCGCCTCGAGATCCGTGTTTGGCGACAATCGGGCGAACAGCTCCGTCATCCGGTGCACGCGGCCTTCGACCATCGTGGCAGACAGATGGTGCGGGCTCGTGATGACGTTCGCGATGATCTCGGTCTCAGAAGGGTAGGGAACCGACGGTTCGACAACGCCGATGATTGTCGCGGAGCGGTCGCCGAGGCGGACGACCTTGCCGAGCACCTTGGGATCGCTGGCGAACGCGGTGGTCCAGAACCGGTGGGTCAGTACCGCGACGCCCGCGGCGTTGGGACCATCGTCGGTCGCATCGATCAACCGGCCGCGCACCGGACGCAGTCCCATCACATCGAAATAGGAGCCGCCGACGACGCCGGCGCGGACGACTCGCGGCTCGCCCGAGCCCGACCATCGTGAACTCGATCACCGAGAAGTCGCCGAAGGCCGTCAACGTCTTGACGCGCGAACGCAGGTCGCGGATTTCCGGAACCGACCAGTTGGCGTTGTCCGCGCCGATCCCGGGCGCGCTCTGCCGGATATAGATCAGGCGGTCCTCGTCCTTATTGGCGAGCGGGCGCAGAAGGACGCCGCGAACCACGCTGAAGATTGCCGCGTTGGCGCCAATGCCGAGCGCGAGCGTGACGATAACCGTGATAGCCAGGCCCTTGACTCCTGGCGAGCGATCGGAACGCGAACTTGAAATCCGTGACGAAGCCCATCGAGGTTCCTATTACGCGTCCATGCGCGTGTCTGTACAACCCGACAACTATCCGCTGTCTAGATGTCGATTGGGAAGGGCTCCGATCGACAAATGGGGTCGGGATAAATTTCAATTTCTGCGGTTTTCCACAGGGTCGACTTTTGCAGAAACTGAAATTTATCCCGACCCCAATTTGTGTGTCACGCCATCAGGTGGGTGGGGGCGCGGACGGACGAAGACAACGGGAAGACTCTATCTACTTGACTGCCAGTGAGATCGAACGTTCCAGCAATCGCCGCTTTCAGGACTGTCCGGGTGTCGAGTGTCGGGCGCAGGTCGCGTCCCTCGAAGAGCGCAGAATTGTCGAGCCCTGGCCAGTCGCAGTGAATTGCCGATTTGGCGAGCTTCGGCCCGAGCAGGAAACCGGCGCCGGCTGTGCCGTGTTCGGTACCGCGCGCGCCGTTCGACTGGACGGTTCGGCCGAATTCGGTCATGACGACGACCATGGTGTTCTTCCACACAGGACCCATGGCACTGCGCAATGCGAGCAACCCGTCGGCCAGTTCCCCCAACCGGCGATCGAGCGCTCCGCCTCCCAGCCCCTGGTTGGCGTGCGTGTCCCAGCCGCCGAATTCCATGGCGGCGACGACTGGACCATCGTCCGCGCACATGATTCTGGCGACCGCCCGCATCATCGGAGCGATCGTGGTGCGATTGCCGCGGTCGATGTCTGACCGAATGGACGACAAGCCCTGCACGTCGGGCCCGCAGGAGAGCGATTGGAGCATCCCGGATGCAATCGCGATCCCGGAGCGTTTGCCCGACATCACTCGAACCAGACGATTCACCCAGCCGTCAGCCGGCGTCGCGGGATAAACGGTGCCGGACTCAAGCACCGCCTGCGCCTCGAAATGGCTGCGCGTGCGGTACGGGATCGCCATGGCATGGAGGACGACCAGTTCGTCTCGATCCCACAGCTCGCGCAGAGGCGCGAGACCTGGCGAGAGGCCGAACAGCGGGCTGAGCGGAACGAGATTGCGGGCGTCGTACGCCAACGATCCGCGCGTTGCGCGATACACGGGGTCGCCGTAGGGCACGACGGCGGCGAGCCCGTCGAGACCGCCGCGCAGCAAGACGAAGACGAGCCGCCCCGGGTGCTGGGCTCTCGCGAAGATCGTCCTTAGTCTGAACGGGGCAAGTCCGCCCACGCACATCATGTCCAGGAACGTGCGGCGATTCATGCGCGCCCCACCTTCAGTCGAAACGCAGCTGCTTCGAGAAAAATGCGAACACCTTCGTCTCGAGGCGATCCGCGACGCGGTTGATATGGTCGCCTTCGTAGGTCTCGTACGTGTGGGACACCTTGTACGCCGTCAACCTTGCGTCGAGTGTCTTCGAGTCGTTGGCCAGGAAATCCTTCGTGCCCACGTCGAACGCCAGGCCCTTGAGCGACGTCAAGTTGACGATGTACTGGTCGAGCGTCGTCAGCGGCGCGTTCGCGATCCACTTCGCGAGCACGTCTGGCCGGGGTGCCCCGTCCTTCGTCGGCACGTCGAGATAGAGCGGCGGGTTTGCGGGATTCGGCGACCAGGCGGCCGCCGAGGCGAGCGTGGCCTTCAACATGAAGTCGAGACCGTTCACCTCGTCAGGGCTTTTGACCGCCTCGGCTTTCTTGCCACGCTCGGTATCGAACCCGAGGGCCGGCGCCAGGCAGCACGGGCTCATCGCGTAGATGCTCGAAAAGACGTCCGGATACTTCATCCCGATCCGGATTGTGCCGTAACCGCCCATCGAGTGTCCGGCCAGGCCGCGGCTGTTGACGTCCGCCAGGGTCCGATAGTGCGCGTCGATGTAGGCGACCAGATCACGAGCGATGAATCGTTCCCAATCGCCGGTCGTCACGGAGCTCGAATACATGCTGCCGTAGTAACGCGTAAACGCATTCGGCATGACCAGGATCATGTCCCTGGCCGTGCCATTCGCGAGCGCCTTGTCCATGGACGCCGGCACGCTCACGAAGTGCGGTACCACGCCCCACCAGTGATCCGTATCGTCGGTGAAGCCATGCAGGAGAAAGAGGACTGGATAGCGGCGGCTCCGCTCGGTCGCATAACTCGGAGGGAGGTAGACCATCACGTCGCGATCCGCCGAGTCACCCTCGAGGTTGCCCTCGAGCGCAGTGCCGTGAACCTTGATTTTCTCGACCGTTCCTCCGCCAGCCGCCTGAGTGCGCGCGGCGAGCGAGAGGGCGGCCACCGCGATTAGCCCTGCACAGCCGATCGAAGGTAAGAGGCGCGATGTCATCTGGGTCCTCCGATCGAAGAGGATACATCTGCGCTTGCTCCCCTCACGGCATTAGGGGAACATTGGGACCAGCGGCTCCGTCGAAGGTTTCAACGTTCATGACCCAGACTGCCTTGTCCCTGCTCCAGGGCACTGTCTCCCTTCTCGTGCTGCGCGCCCTTCAGGCCGGCCCCGCGCACGGCTATGCGATTTCGCGCTGGGTTCGCGAGCGGACCGAGGGCGCCTTCACCATGGAAGATGCCGCCCTTTATCAAGCTTTGCATCGCCTCGAAGAAAAAGGGGTGATTGAAGCGGAGTGGGGCGTCTCGGAAAACAACCGGCGCGCGAAGTATTACGCGCTCACAACGGCCGGCCGCCGGCAACTGCGCAGTGAGGTCTCGACCTGGAAGCAGTACACGGCGGCGCTGCTCAAAGTGCTGGAAGAGCCGGCATGAGGTGGCGATGAAACCCTGGGGAATCAAGCGGCTGTTCTCGTTCCCCTCGCGCACACGCGAGGAAGTGCGCGCCGACGTCGACGACGAGCTGGCGTTTCACCTCGAGATGCGCACTGCTGCGCTCGAGCAGGAAGGGAGTAACCGGCGTGACGCGCGAGAGCGGGCATTGGCCGAGCTCGGGCGAACCGATGGCGTGTTCGCATCGCTGGCCACGATTGGCGAGCGGCACGAACGAAAGCGCCGTCTGAGCCGCGTGTTCGACGACGTGTGGCGGGATGTGGTGATCGGGTGCCGGCTTCTTCGTCGAAGCCCGGGGTTCGCCGCAACCGCCACCCTCACTCTGGCGCTCGGTATCGGCGCGAACACCGCGATCTACAGCGTGCTCGATGCCGTGCTCCTGCGTCCGCTCCCGTACCCCGAACCGGATCGACTGGTGATGGTGTCCGAGATCAACGACGTCGGCCGGGAGAACAGCGTTGCCGGCGGCGTCTTCCTGGACTGGCGCACGCACACCACCCGTTTCGAAGCGATGACGCTGATCGCGCCCGTTCGCTTCAACCTTCGCGGCAATAGCGCGTCGGAACGGCTCGTCGGGCTCGAGGTGTCCCACGAATTCTTCCGGGTGCTGGGAATCCCGCCATTCCTGGGGCGGGGATTCCACCCTGACGACGATCGGCCAGGCGGCCGGAACGACGTGGTGGTGATTACTGAGGAGCTCTGGCGATCGCACTTCGGCGGCGATCGGTCGATCGTCGGCCGCCGGATCGTCCTGGACGAGATCCCGCGCACGGTGATCGGTGTCCTTCCCGCTGGCGTCTGGCTCATGTCTACGGATTCCTTCTTCGTGCCCGCCGTGTTGACGCCGGGGACGCCCCGCGCAGCGCGCGCTCCGCACTGGGCCACGGTGATCGGACGGCTGTCACCCGGCGCGAGCGTCACCGCTGCCGATACAGAGCTCAAGACCATCCGCCGGCAACTGGACAAGGACTATCCGGCATTCAAGAAGGACTGGAGCGTCATGGCGCGGCCAGTGACGCAAGTGCTCGGCAGCGTGACGCGGACGCCCCTGCTGATCCTCCTTGCGGCGGTTTCGCTGGTGCTTCTGATCGCGTGCGCAAATGTTGCCAACCTGGTGATGGCGAGGAGCTGCCACCGGCAGCAGGAGCTTTCGGTCCGCGCGGCGATCGGCGCCAGCGGCGGCCGTCTTCTTCGTCAGCTTCTGACCGAGAGCCTGATTCTCGCACTGGCCGGCGGGGCGGCCGGTATCGTCGTCGCCTACGCGGGACTCGCCATTCTCAAGAGTGTCGCGGCGGCGGCGATGCCGATTACATTCACGCCGGAACTGGACCAGCGTGTACTCCTGTGCACACTCGCGGTGACGCTGCTGATCGGACCGCTCTGCGGACTGTCGCCGGCGCTGCGGGCGCGCCGGCCCAATCTGAACGCGGTGCTGACAAACGGCGGCCGCGGTGCGACAGCAGGCGGACACCAGCGCACGCAGGCGACGCTCGTCATCACCGAGATCGCGCTCACCGTCGTGCTGCTCTCATCGGCCGGTTTGCTGCTCCGCAGCCTGGGCCACGCGGCTTCGATCGATCCGGGCTTCAACCCGGCACATGCGCTCGCCTTCGATTTGTCGCTCGCGGAGAGCTCGGTACGGGACGGACGAGAAGCGGCTCGCATTTGCGTCGGGGATGCTGACACGCCTGCGCGCCTTGCCTGGCGTCGCCGGTGCCGGGACGGCGATGGCGATTCCATTCGCCGGCGGCGGATATGGCGAGTACTTCAGCCGGCCCGACGTACGCACGGCAGATCCGATCATCGGCCGGATGGACTTCGTCTCGCCGGGCTATCTCGAGGCACTCGGCGCGCAGCTCCGGGCCGGCCGCACGATCGCGAACGCCGATAACGGCGCCATGCGGCCACGCGTCGCGGTCATCAGCGAAGCGACCGCGCGCATGTTCTACCCGCGGGAAAACCCGATCGGGCGCCCCATCATCGTCGCAGCCGATACGTGGACGATCATCGGCGTCGTCGGCGACATCGTCGATCGACGGCTCGACGCGCCGAGAGGCGCCTTTGCGTACGTGCCGATGGCGTTCAACACGAGTCAGCTGTCGGTCGTCGTTCGCACCGCGGTCGAGCCCATGGCCCTCGTCAGCACCATTCGCCGTGAACTCGAGCGCCTCGATTCCGGTGTCGCACTGGCGATGCCGAGGGCGCTCGACGACGCGATGGCCGATTCGCTGCTGCAGCGCAAGGTGGTGCTCGGGCTGATCGGCGCATTTGCGCTCGCCGCGCTCACCCTGGCCACGATTGGCCTATACGGTGTGATGGCGTACGCCGTCGCCACGCGTCAACGCGAGTTCGGCATCAGGATCGCGTTCGGCGCCGTGCGCAGCGACCTGATCGGGCACGTGCTTCGCGGAGGACTGCGCATGATGGTGATCGGCCTGGCCATCGGCCTCGCCGGCGCACTGGGAAGCGCACAGCTGCTCTCGAGCCAACTGTTCCAGGTCGGCGGCGGCGATCCGCTCGTCATCGGTGCAGTCACCGCGACTGTTCTCACCGTTGCCGTGCTCGCCTGCTGGATCCCGGCGTGGCGAGCCTCACGATACGACGCCGTGGTGACGCTGCGAGCGGAGGGCTGAGGGCGTCTATTTCTTGTAGACCACGCCTCCCTTCATCACGAAGGAGACGTGCGTCATCTGCGTGATGTCCGTCAGCGGATCGCCAGGGACGGCAACGAGGTCGGCGGCCTTTCCTGCTTCGACGGTCCCGATCTCCTTCTCCATGTCGAGGAGCCGCGCGGCTTCGAGGGTCGACGCCTTGATCGCCGCCATCGCCGGCATGCCGGCCGTCGACCATGTAGATGAACTCGTACCCGTTGTCGCCGTGGGGTGCGACACCCTGATCGGTTCCGAACGCGATCTTCACGCCGGCTTTCCAGGCGCGAGAGAACGTCTCCTGGATCTGGGGACCAATCGCCGCGGCTTTGGGCCGCACCACGAGTGGAAAGTAACCGTCGATCTTTGCCTTCTCGGCGACGAACTTGCCAGCGCTGATCGTGGGCACGTAGTAGGTGCCGCGCTCCTTCATCGCCGCCATCACCTCGTCGGTCATGAACGTCCCGTGCTCGATCGATCGCACGCCGGCACGGACGGCGCGCAACATGCCCTCGGCGCCGTGCGCATGCGCGGCGACCGCCATCCCGTAATCGCGTGCCGTCTGCACCACCGCCGCCAGCTCGTCGTCGGTGAATAGCGGCGCCTGGCCACTGCGCGCGAGGCTGAGCACGCCGCCCGTCGCCGCGATCTTGATGAAATCGGCGCCGTCCTTGTAGCGTTGTCTGACCGCCGCCCGCATCGCATCCGGACCGTCGGCGGTGCCAGGAAGGACTGGCTTCAACGCCTCCTGCAGCTCGGTGGCGAGACCGTTGGTGCCGTCGCCGTGGCCGCCAGTGGTCGTGACCGAGCCGGCGGCGACGACCCGAGGACCGTCGATCCAGCCTTTGGCAATTGCGTCGCGCAACGCCAGATTCAGTTTGTCGCCCGCGCCGCAATCGCGGACCGTCGTGAATCCCGCCAGCAACGTCTTCCTCGCATAGGTCGTGGCGCGCAGGGCGAAATCTGCGGGGTTCAGAAAGAACTGCTCGGCGTAGCCCGCGGCGCCCTGCTGCTGGTGACTGAGATGAACGTGCATGTCCATCAGGCCTGGCATCACGGTCGCGGTCCGAAGGTCGATCACTGTATCGCCCGCAGCGGGCGGAGTGAACCCATTGGCGATGCTGGCGATCCGATCGCCGTCGATGACGACCGTCACGCTCGTCCTCGCCGTCTCGGCGCGGCCGTCGATCAGGCGTCCGGCGTGAATCAGCGTCTTGGCGCCGGCACTGCCGGCACTGGCCATCAAGGCCAGGAATGTGGCAAGAAGACGGGGCAAGGCGAATTTGCGAGTCTGCATGAGGTGGAGACTATAGACCATGACCGCAGAAGACTTCCGCCGAATCACGCTCGCACTCGACGGCGCGGTCGAAAAGTCGCACATGGGTCATCCCGATTTCCGCGTGAACGGACGCATCTTCGCGACGCTGGACGCCCAAGAGGAGTGGGGCGTCGTAATGCTTGCGCCGGAAGAACAACGCGAGTTCATTCGGGAAGCGAAGAAAGTCTTCGTGCCGGCGGCAGGCGCGTGGGGACGCCAGGGATGCACGAGGATTCACCTCGCCGACGCGGACGAGCCGACCGTGAGGAGCGCGGTGATCACGGCATGGGAACGGATCAAACAGAAGCCGCCCGCTCGCCCGCGCAAACGAAGGTAGGGCGGAGTGAAGTCCGCCCTATTGCACAGCGAACGGATTCTCGTCTGCGCTGGGTCCGTAAATCGACGGAATCGGCTCGCCGAGCATCCGCAGATACACCGTCAGCTGCCCGCGATGATGGTAGGCGTGATTCAGCAGCACCGAGCGCAGGAATGCGATACGCGGTATCGCAAAGATCTCGCGGTCGCCAGCCTTCAGCCGCCACGTCGCCATCACGGTCGCATCGTCGATTCCACCGAGCAGCTCTTTTGCCCTGGCAATGCTCGCGTCGAGCGTCGGGATCAGTTCGGCGGCGCTGGCGGGGTCGGGATCGACGAACGTGGGCGCTTGCGCCTCGGACTGCGACGCGAGCGCCGCCACGCCACCCCACATTTGCGCGAGGTGCAGCGCGAGTTGACCCATAGTGCGCGCGCGAGGATGCGGCCGCCAGTCGAGGTGCTCGTCGCGCACCAGGCCCAGCACGCGGCGGGTGGTTCCCGCTTCCTGCTCGAGCTCGGCCAGCATCTGATCGATGATCGTCGTGGGAGCGGTGGTCGTGGGCTGCATGGTCACTTCCCCTCTACCTGCTTCTTGACCCGTTCGAAAATGCCCGCCCAACCTTTCGGCGTACCCTCGCGGTAGTTTTCCGGCACCGGGCCGAAGGCGGAGTGGTTGAGCGTGATCAACGTGCCGTCGGGCACTTCCGTGAGCCGGTACTGCACGTTCGACAGGACCGGCGCCGAGATGAACAGCGGTCCGGTGATCTCGAGGAGTGTGGGCCGCTTGATGGCCTGGACGACGCCCCAGAAATGACCGTTATCATTGCCGAGATCGCGGAACCAGCGGCCGCCCGGGCGGGCTTCGAGCGTCATCGGCATGGGCACACCGTTCATGCCCTCGTTCGCCGGCCCGAGCTGCTCGAGCAGCGAATCGAACGTCTTCGCGAGCGAAGCGCGCACGAGCATTTCCTGCGTGATAGTGAGCGTAAGATTGTCGATTGCAGAGGCAAGCGCGGGCATTACAGTGTCCTTTCGATAGCGACTACGTACGTTCGGCGCGCTCCTTGATGCGCGTCAGCTGCGTCCGCCAATACCGTTCGAACTGACGAGTCCACTCGTGCATCGGCCGAATCGCCTGCACGTTCGTCCGATAAAAGACCTGCCGTCCATGGCGCCGCGCGTCCACCAGCCCGACATCGCGCAGCACACGCAAGTGCTTCGAGACGCTCGGTTGCGGCAGCGACAGCGCCTCGACGATGTCACTCACCGGCCGCTCGGAGACGGCGAGGAAATACAGGATGTCGCGGCGGCGCGGCTCAGCGACGGCATTGAACGCATCCGACGTGGTCGCGGCGCGGGCCATGAGAGGAATCATATTCCTATACTGGAATATGTCAAGCAGCGAGAGTTTGAACTGTTGCGTTATGCTGCTCGTCGCGTACGACATTCCCTCAAGGAGCTACTGATGAGCGGGGTCCGAGTCCTTGTTGGCACGAAAAAGGGCGCCTTTGTCCTCACGTCGGACGGAAAGCGGAAGACGTGGGACGTCAGCGCGCCGCACTTCGCCGGCTGGGAGCTGTATCACCTGAAGGGCTCGCCGGCCGATCCCAATCGTCTCTATGCCTCGCAGTGCAGCGGCTGGTTCGGCCAGCAGATTCAGCGATCGGACGACGGCGGGAAGACATGGAATCCGGTGGACAACAAGTTCACCTACGCGGGCGTGCCGGGAACGCACCAGTGGTACGACGGGACGCCGCACCCGTGGGAATTTGCCCGCGTGTGGCACCTCGAGCCGTCGCTCACCGATCCCGACACCGTCTACGCCGGCGTCCAGGACGCTGCGCTCTTCCGCTCTACTGACGGTGGGGCCTCGTGGCACGAGCTCGCCGGCCTGCGCGAACACGGGTCGGGCCCGTCGTGGCAACCGGGCGCAGGCGGCCTGTGCCTGCACTCCATCCTGCTCGATCCGACGAATGCCGATCGCATGTACATCGCGATCTCCGCTGCCGGCGCGTTTCGCACGGACGACGGCGGCAAGAGCTGGACGCCGATCAACCGCGGCCTCAAGTCCCAGGGCATTCCGAAGCCGGAGGCCGAAGTCGGCCATTGCGTCCACCACATCGCGATGAATGGCTCGCGGCCGAACGTGCTGTTCATGCAGAAGCACTGGGACGTGATGCGCAGCGACAACGGCGGCGACTCGTGGCAGGAGGTGAGCGGCAACCTGCCCACCGACTTCGGCTTTGCCATCGACGTTCACACCCACGAGCCCGAGACGATCTACGTCGTGCCGATCAAGAGCGACTCGGAACACTTTCCGCCGGATGGCAAGCTGCGCGTCTTCCGCAGCCGATCGGGCGGGAACGAGTGGGAGCCGCTGACGAAGGGCCTGCCGCAGAGCAACTGCTACGTCAACGTGCTCCGCGACGCGATGGCGGTGGATTCGCTCGATTCGTGCGGCATCTACTTCGGCACGACCGGCGGCCAGGTCTACGTCTCGCCAGATGCGGGCGATACGTGGATGCCGATCGTCGAGAACCTGCCGCCGGTGCTGTCCGTCGAGGTGCAGACGCTGCAATGATCCGCGTCGATTTGCCCGCCCACCTGCGAACGCTCGCCCGCGTCCACGGCGAAGTGAGCGTCGACGTCGCTGGAGAGGTCACGCTCGGCGCGGTGCTCGATGCGCTGGAAGCGTCTTATCCGGTCCTTCGCGGGGCGATCCGGGATCACATCACGCAGAAGCGGCGGCCGTTCGTGCGATTCTTCGCGTGCGAAGAAGACTGGTCGCACGAGCGCACCGACGTGCCGCTGCCCGACGCGGTCACTGCGGGCTCGGAGCCGCTGCTCATCGTTGGCGCCATGGCCGGCGGATAGCGGCGGCCAACCCGGGTCGGGTCAGACCCGATCCGACCCGATCCGACCCGATAGACCTGCGCCCTCACTTCGTCCGCTTCCACAGGATGTCCCACGTTTCGCGGCGCTCGACGAAACCGGCGATCCGCCCTGTCGCGTCACGCTGGAACACCTTCCGGAGCCTCGGTTGGCCGGGCACGAAGAAGTAGTCCGCGACCTCGGGGCGTAGCGTTTCCGGCTTCCGTCCGGTGCGTTGTCCGACGAGCCCGTCGCCGTCGCGCCGGATCGTGTAGGTCACTTCCGGCGTCAACGAATAGGATCCGACGTATTGATCCAGCGCTGCGGCCGGCAATGCGACGTGAGGCGGATCGTCGCGCAGCGCCAGCACCTGCGACGCGAGGAGACGCCATCCGCCGGTCGTCTCGATCCAGGTGTCAGTACTTTGGTACCGCGCGTGGATGACCTGCCCGTAGTAGCCCTCCTCCTCCTCGGTCACGTAACTGCAGACAGCGGTCGCACCGCTGCGCACTATCCGGAAATGGGCGACCCGGAGCTTCCCCCAGATCTGTTTCGGCAACGGCTGCAGCTCTTCGAGCAGCTGCGGCTTCGATTTGATGCTGCCGTCCTCGGCCGCGTAGATGAGGTCGTCGTGCAGATAACGGACCCAGGGCTCGCGGTTGCCGGCGGCAATCGCGTCGAGTAACTCCTGCGTCTTCCGCTCGAGCTGTATGGCGGCATCGTCGGCGCGAGGCGGCGATGACGTCAGCGCCAGTGTGGACAACAACAGCAATGTGGTAAACACGATGGAGAGGATAGGCGATCTCTCTGCCGCGCTGCGTCACGCGCGTTCGGAGAGGGAACGGCTTAAACGACGCGGGGGCACTTTGCCAAAGGCGACGAAATCTGCCGCACCGTTCGTCCCCGACACGAGGGACCTCGGCCGGCTGCACGACGCGGCCGCCTCGTGCCGCGGCTGCGACCTTTACGCGCGCGCGACGCAGGTGGTCTTCGGCGAGGGGCCCAAGCGTGCGACAGTCGTCCTGGTCGGCGAACAGCCGGGCGACGTCGAGGACGTGCGCGGGCGTCCCTTCGTCGGGCCGGCGGGTGGCGTCCTCGATCGCGCTCTCGAGGCCGCGGGGCTCGAGCGCGACGAGGTTTACCTCACGAACGCCGTAAAGCACTTCTCCTTCGAAGAGCGTGGAAAGCGCCGCATCCACAAGAAGCCACGCATTTCCGAGATGCGCGCGTGCCGCCCGTGGATCGAGGCCGAACTTCGAGCCATCAAGCCGGCGTGCGTCGTTTGCATGGGATCGACCGCTGCGCAGTCGCTGCTCGGGCCTGACGTTCGCATCATGCAGGCGCGCGGGCAGGTGCTGAAAGACACCACCTGGGCGCCCGCCGTCGTCGTCACCATCCACCCCTCCGCGGTGCTGCGCGCCGACGACGGCGAGGACTTGTTCAAGATGCTCGTCAACGACCTCAAGGTCGCGAAGAAAGCCAGCCGGAAACCGTCCTGACCCTCAGCGTCGCGAGCCATGGCACAATCGCCCGCCATGGAGCTCTCTCGACGGTCCTTTCTTGCCAGCGGCGCCACGATCGCGGCGGTGGGCCCGCTCACCACCGCGCGGTCGTCTTCCGCGCTCACCGTCGGACACGTCCTCGATCGCATCAAGGCGAATGTCGGGATGCCGTGGATGACGCAGACGGTCGATAACGTCATCGCCGGCAGCCTCGATACGCCCGTCAATGGCATTGCCACAACGATGATGGCGACGCTGGACGTCCTGCAGCGATCGGCAAAGGCGGGAAGGAATATGGTCCTGACTCACGAATCGACCTACTTCTCGCATCAGGACAAGACGGACGAACTCACCAATGACCCGACGTTCAGGTTCAAGCGCGATTTCTGCAAGGAACACGGCGTCGCCGTATTTCATTTCCACGATCACTGGCATCGCCGGAAGCCGGATGGCATCGCCGTCGGCATGGCGCGCGAGGCCGGTTGGGACTCGCATCTCGTGCCGGGTACCGAGCGCGAGTTCGCGTTCGAGAGGCACACGGTGTTGCAGCTCGCGCGGGAACTGCAGTCGCAACTTCGCGTACGTACGCTGCGTGTCCTGGGCGATCCCGAGATGCCCGTGAAGCGAGCGCTGGCGAGTTGGGGATTCGTCAGCCTGACGCCGGGACTTCCGTACATCGCTCGCGACGATATCGATGCGCTCATCGTCGGCGAGACCAGGGAATGGGAGCTGGTCGAGTACGTCCAGGATCAGATCGCTTCGGGTAAGCGAAAGGCGCTGATCGTGATCGGCCATGTCCCCTCGGAGCAGGCCGGCATGAAGTATTGCGCCGAGTGGCTCAGGTCGTTCATCACAGAGGTGCCTATTGACTTCATTCCCGCGGACGAACCCTTCTGGCGGCCGGACGAACCCGTCGCCGGCGGCGGCCGGACCCGTTGAATCTTTCGTCACGCTTCTTGCCCTCGTCATCAGCATTGCCAGCATTGCGGCCGTCGCGGCGCGAACGCAGCAGGCGGCAGCGCCGCAGCCGCCAGTGGAGTTGACGGCGGAGCAGGACCATCGGCGACTGATGGACCTTCTCGGCATCGCGTCGATCCGCCGCGGTCCCAGTGGAAACCCGCAAGCGCCAGACGCCGCGAACTTCGACGAGTCGAAGGCGACCCCGTATCCGGGGCTGCCCGACCCGCTGGTCTTCAAGGACGGCACGCCCGTGAAGACGGCCGACGCGTGGTGGCAGAAGCGCCGTGCGGAGATCGTCGAGGACTTCGACCGCGAGATCTACGGCAGGATGCCGGCGCAAACGCCTGGCGTGAAATGGGAGATCGTCTCGACCACCAAAGAGATGAACGGCGACGTGCCGATCGTCACTAAGAAGCTCTTGGGACACGTCGACAATTCCATGTACTCCTCGATCAGCGTCGATATCGATCTCACGCTGAGCACGCCGGCCAAAGCCAAGGACCCCGTGCCGGTGATGATGGAGTTCGGCTTCGTCTGGCCGGGCGGGCGGACGCCACCCGGGTTACCGCCACCGCCGCCGGGGCCGACCTGGCAGCAGCAGGTGCTCGCCAAAGGCTGGGGCTACGCGATCCTTATTCCAACGAGCGTGCAGGCTGATAACGGCGCGGGCCTGACCCGCGGCATCATCGGCCTCGTCAACAAAGGCCAGCCGCGCAAGGTGGACGACTGGGGCGCGTTGCGCGCGTGGGCGTGGGGCGCCAGCCGAGCGCTCGACTACCTCGAGACCGACAAGGCGGTCGATGCGAAACAGGTCGGCATCGAAGGGCTGTCCCGGTACGGCAAGGCGGCGCTGGTCACGATGGCCTACGATCGGCGCTTCGCGATTGGCTTCATCGGATCGTCGGGCGAGGGCGGCGCCAAATTACATCGACGCAATTTCGGCGAACAAGTCGAGAACGTGGCCGGCTCCGGCGAGTATCACTGGGTCGCCGGCAATTTCATCAAATACGCAGGACCGCTGAACGCCGGTGATTTACCGGTCGATTCGCACGAGTTGATCGCGCTGTGCGCGCCACGGCCGGTCTTCGTCAGCGTTGGCTCCCAGCAGGTCGAAGGCGGCTGGGTGGACGCGAAGGGCATGTTCCTCGCCGCCGTCGGCGCCGGTCCGGTTTACAAGCTCCTCGGGAAGAGGGATCTCGGGACGACGGAATTTCCGCCGATGGAAACGGCCCTCGTCGACGGCGACGTCGCGTTCCGGCAGCATAGCGGCGGCCACACGACGCTGCCGAACTGGCCGACGTTTCTCTCGTGGGCCGGCCGCTACATCAAGAGGCCGACTGTCGATCGTGCTGGCGCTGTGCCGATAAGGCGGCTGCTGAGCTGACGCGTGAATCGTCACTTGATCGTGACGATCACGCGCCGGTACGACGTCAGGGAGGGGCTCCCATCGTCTTCGACGGCGAGAATGATGTGGGCCGTTCCGGCGACGTGCGGCGTGACAGTTACGCGTGCCGTCGATTCGTTCTGCAGCGTCACGCGCGGCGTTGGTTCGGGAAGACCGCCTTCGGGCGCTGATGGGATGCCGCCTTCGCCGGGCGCGCCGCCAAACGTCGCGGCAAACCCACCGGACACCACCGGCCGATCGGGGATGCCGGTGCCCGCCTCCGGATAGAAAGCCCACGAGTACCTGACGCTGTTGCCATCCGGATCGCGCGTGCCGGTCGCATCGAGCACGAACGGGACGCCACGCGTCGCTTCGACGCCAATCGGCGCCTTGCCACCGTGCCCGTTCACCACGACGACAGGATTGTGGTTCGCATCGCGCGGCGCCTTCACGCTCCAATCCATTCGCGCCGCGAAGTCGTGCTGGAACGCGGTGCGCCACCGCCAGATCGTGGCCTGGTCGCTGGTGTGCGGCTGGCCGTCGATGCCGACGACCGTATCGCGCGAGCTGTCGCGACCCGGGAACGAGTCGCCACCCTGCGTCCAGAACGGCCGCGACTCGCCGAAGGACGTCCGAAAGACGTACCGCCCTCCCCAGCCGCCGTAGGTCGGACTCATGAAGCTGGCAAGGCCGTTGTTGATCAAGCCAAGGAACGACGGCGTGTCGCCTTCGTGAATGCAGCAGGGGAATGGGTAGTGTTTGCCGAGCGGCCCTTTGCTGCGGATGTGCTCGTTGACCCACGGCGTTGCGAATGTCGAAAAGTCTGCGCCCGGGGCGTTCCGATAGAACCGGTCGCCGCTGATCCCTGTCCAGGTCGCGAGGTAGTACTGTTCCCCGTCGGTCGTCGAGGGGATGCCGATGAACTGCAAACCAGGAAATTCGCGACGGATCCACGGTCCCGCATCGTCCTGATCGGAGATCGCATAGACACGTAGCTTCGAGACGATCGCGTCCAGCGCCTCTGGCGTCCTTGTTGCTCTGGCCGTCAGCAGGGCCTGTGCCAGCGTGTTGGTCCCGCCCCACGCAAGCACCCACAAGGGCCGGGGATCCGGACGCTCCGCGGCGCGGAGAATCAAATCAGCGCCGGCGCTCTGCTTGTCTGGTGCGACGGCGGCCATTCCATACGAGGACTGGCCCTCGACGATCACCGCCCGCAGAGACTCGACGGACGGAAAGCCGTCGGCGTGCTTCGCGAGCTGCGGCTGCACCTCGCCGTACGCATCGAGGACCGCACGGATCACGTCCGGGCGCACCTTGTGCTTCATCCACGTCGAGGTCGTGGCGATGAGACCTTCGACATCGTAGTCGGTTGCGTACACGAGAAAGCGGACGAGCGACATCTGATCGTCGGGCTCGTTGGCGATGTCGGTCATGACCACGATGCGCTGCTTCTCGACATACGGATCGGGAGCGATGCGGGTTGGCGGAGTCGCCGCCACTGCCTGTGAAGCGTCGCCGCGCGGCAGGTCGGGACACACCGTCGGGACGGTGGCCGACCGGTACGTTTCGTCTTTCGCTCCGCTCTTGAGTTGCAGTGTCAGCCGCATCCGATCCGAGGTGAGCGCGGCGACTTCGGCGCGGATGGACGCGCCGTCCTCGGTCCACTCGACGTGACGATCGTCGAGGCGTTTCCACGCGGAAAGGCGGTAGGTCTCGCCGCACGAGTCCATCACCATCGTGCCGTTCGCGAGGAAGATCCGGAGCGTTCCCGGTGCTGCCGATGGATCGGTGGCCACCCAGACCTTGCCGACGAGGCCGTCCGTGGTGCCGTCCTGCCCGGTAATCGTGCGCTCCTGGTTGCCACACCACAGCACCAACAGCACCATCGTCAGGGAGCGCATCGGCGCGGCCTCCTATGGCGCCTTGGCGGCCAGCCGATACTCCGACGGCGGCGCCTGCCCCCGGCGCGCGATCCTGACCCACACTTCCGCGCGCGAAAATGGTTCAGAGCTCTCCCATTCCCACGTCTTCTCCTCCATCACCTGCGCCGCCATGTCGTCCGGGCCAGGTCCGGCGAACGTGAGATGCACGACGCCAAACGTGTCCTTGACCCTCGAGCTGTCGCGTTTCAGCTCCCACCCTCCGGTCCTGAACGTGACCTTCACCGTGGCGGCCGGAGTGCCACTCTTGTTCAGCGCGAGTGTGACCGCGGGCCCCTGATACGGCGCAGGTGAGTCGGTGGTTGCGTCCGCGGGAGTCGCCGCGGCTGATGGAGGGGGTACGGGTGCTGCCTGGTGCCGCACCGGCGCGTTGCAGGCGATGCTGACTGCAACGATCATCGGCGCTATTCGTGTCGAATAAGACAACATCGATTCCTCCTGTGAGCCCGGCACGGCAACGGCGTCGCGGACGCTGTTGGCCCGAGGCAGTTATATCCCGAACGGGCCGCACGGTGAGCGCTCCTGACGGGCCGGCTCGCGCGCGTTTGCTGATACGCTGAACGAATGAAAGCCGTGCGCCTGCACGGATCAGGTTCGCCAGTCCCGGCAGTCGAAGACGTTCCGGAGCCAGTTGCGCGTAGCGGTGAGGCGCTCGTGCGCGTCTATGCGGCAGCGATCACACCATCCGAGCTGACATGGACGCCGACGTGGCAGACGGTGAACGGCGAGCCGCGTGCGCTGACGATTCCTGGCCATGAGTTCTCTGGGATCGTGGCGACGGTGAACGGCGACAGCGACATCAGCTCCGGCCACGAGGTCTTCGGCATCATCGACGACTGGTTCGCGGATGGGGCGCAGGCCGAATTCGTGGCCGCGCCGCTGAGGGGCCTGGCGCGCAAGCCAAAGACGGTGGATCACGCGCAGGCCGCGGTAATCCCGATCTCGGGACTCACAGCCTGGCAGGCGTTGTTCGATCGGGCGCACCTGCAGGCCGGGCAGCGTGTCCTCGTCCATGGCGGCGCCGGCGGCGTCGGATCATTTGCCGTGCAGCTGGCGCGCTGGAAGGGCGCCGACGTCACCGCGACGGCCGCCGCCCATAGTGGCGACCTCGTGCTGCGGCTCGGTGCCACCATGGTCGTGGACTACACCTCGCAGCGGTTCGAGGATGTCGTCGGCCCCGTTGATGTTGTCATCGACACCGTCGGCGGCGACGTTCTCGAACGCTCGAAGCACGTGCTGAAGCCTGGCGGGACGATCGTCAGCGTGGCCAGCACGAGCAAATCGACACCGTCCTTCTTCTACGTTCAGGCCGACCGCCGACAACTCGAGGAGCTGGCGACGCTGGTGGACAACGGCGTGCTCGAACCGCTCGTGGACAGCATCATGCCGTTGTCGCGTGCCGGCGACGCCTACTTCCACAAGCCACGGAGGGGAAAGGTCGTCTTCCAGGTCGTGGCGGGCGTTCAACCTCAGGTTGCCGCCGCGATCTAGAGTCACGCGGTCACAGCACTGACAGCGGGCCCGCAGGACGATCGAGTATCCTCCCGCGCATGCCTATGGCCACGTCGTCCCGCCGCCTCGGGCTCCTCCTTCTCACACTCTGTGTCGCGCTTGGCTGGGCACCCGAGTCGCGGGCGCAGGCAACGGCTCCCGGCGCCGACCCGTTCGCCATCCCCGCAACAGATGAAGGGCTGCCCGGAGCCGGTCCGATCCGCCGCTACGACTGGTTCAAGGCGTTGTGGCGCGAGCGGCGCTCCGAATGGGCAAAGGAGCACCTGAAGGATGAGGGCGCGGTCGTCTTCCTGGGCGACTCGATCACTCAGCTCTGGGGCGATGCGCTGCCGACAGCTTTTCCCGGCGTCAAGATTGCCAACCGCGGCATCAGCGGCGATACGACGCGCGGGGTCTTGATCCGCCTGCAGGAAGACGTACTGTCGTTGAAGCCGCGAGCGGTGGTCCTGCTCATCGGCACCAACGATCTCGACGAACACGCGACGCCGGAGATTATCGCCGGCAACATGAAGCTGATCCTCACTGCGATGAAGGCGTCCAATCCGCGGATGCCCATCATCCTGTGTCAGGTGTTTCCCAGCGACGCGCAGCTGAATCGATCCGCCGATCAGATCAAGAAGGTCAATGCGCTCTATCTCGACGCCGTCAAGAATGACCCGCAGATCATCCCGCTCGATACGTGGACGCTGTTCGCGGACGAGCACGGCGACGCCAAGCCAAGCGAATTTCCCGATCTCCTCCATCCGAACCGGCTCGGGTACGCCAAGTGGGCCGCAGCGCTCGATCCCGTGTTCGCGACGCTGCAGTTCACCGAGACCGACCCCGCTCCGTTCACGCCGGAGGAGGGCTTCGAAAGCCTGTTCGACGGACAGGACCTGAATGGATGGGGGTACCGGCCGACGACCGAGGCGGACAAAGAGAGTGCCCGCCGATGGCAGGCGGCCGATCCGAACGCCGCGGCCTGGCCGTTCGTCACCGAGCGCACCGACTTCGACGGCAAGACCGCCACGCCTGACGGACGTTTCGTCGTGATCAACGGACGGCTCGTCGTCACGACGCCACCCGAGGGCCGCAAGATCCAGCAGCTGTGGACGACGAAAGAGTTTGGCGACGACTTCATCCTCAAGCTCGAATTCCGAGGCACGCCCAACGCCGACAGCGGCGTGTACGTGCGCGGACCGCAGTGGCAGTGCCGCGACTACGCCCTTGCCGGCCCTTTCACCGGTCTGAAGAAGTACAAGCCGCAGGATTGGAACGAGCTGGTCATTACCGTGCAGAACGGCGTCGCGCGAGCGACTTGCAATGGGGAAGTGCTGGAGGGCGAATTGAAGGTTCCGGCGTCGGGACCGATCGGCCTCGAAGGCGATCGCGGTCAGATGGAGTACCGACGGATTCGTATCAGACGTTTATAGCGATCCGCTGCGGCTGAGGCGTAAGCCCGCGTAATTCTCCGTCCTCGCCGGTCTTCAATTGATCCTTGCGAGGACGGCATGAACCACGCGGTCGCAGCGCACCGCCGGGAAGTCGAAGATCTCCGTGGCAAGGGTGCCGACCTCCGCCGTCAGCGCACGCCGGATCAGCGCGCGGGCGCGGTGCAGCCGCGTCTTCACCGCTTCGTCGCGGATGCCCAGCGCGTCGCCAGTTTCCGCCGTGCTCAAGCCATCGACGTCGCGCAGCATGTACGCCACGCGGTAGGTTTCGGGAAGCGTGTCCACGGCACGTTCGAGCATCTGCTTCAATTCGCCGGCATATGCCTGCCGTTCCGGGTCTGGCGCCGTCGCTATCACTCCGTCCATAGGGTCCCGCTCGTCGAGCCGCCCGTCCGTCGCGGCATCGATTGACAGCAACTGGCGCGCACGGCGGCGCGCAAAGGCTTCGTTCAGCGCGATTCGCGTCAGCCACGTCGAGAACTGCGATCGGAACTCGAACGCGTCGAGGTGTGCAAAGGCGTTCAAATAGGCCTGCTGCATGACGTCCTCGACCTCACTGTCATTGCCCATCACGGCGCGAACTGCTCGATAAATCTGCTGGTTGTGGCGCCGCATCAGGATCTCGAACAGGCCGCGGTCGCCGGCTCGGATCCGCTCGACCAGCTCGACGTCAGTCATAGACGGGATAGCGGCTTGCGTGCCAGGTGCAGGGCGATCCACATCCATCTGAGTGAGAAGCGCGTAATTGGTTACAGGGCGTGCCGCTGTCACCTTTTTGCGGCCGCCCACTCTCATGGTGAGAGGGATTGCCCGAATGCGCAAGGTCACGACGATAGGGGTTGCCGCGATGGCGGCGATCGTGCTGCTGCTGCTCGCCATTGGCAGAGGTGAGGGAGACGGCGCGCCCGCCGCCGTCGATCGGAAGAGCGCCCAAGCCATCGCGATCGACGGCGCGCGCTTTCACCCCGACACCCTCGTGGTTCCGGTCAATCACCCGGTGGAGTGGGTGAATCACGATCCCTATCCCCACAATGTCACGTCGTCGGCCGGAAGCTTTACGTCCGGCAACCTGACGCCCAACGGCCGCTTCCGATTCACGCCGGCCAAGCGCGGCACGTTCGAGTACGTCTGCACGCTGCATCCAGGCATGAAAGCGGTGCTTCGCGTTCAGTAGGCCCGCCGTGCCCTCACACTAATTGCGACAACTTTCAGGAGCTTCTATGAGATTGATGCCTTCGTTCGTCCTCAGCAGTCTGACCCTCGTCGCGCCTGCGGCGCTCTACGCGCAGCAGCCAAACGACGCGCAGATCGCCGCCATCGTGGTCACCGCCAACCAGGTCGACATCGACGCCGGGAAGCTGGCGGAATCGAAGGCGAGCAACGCGGAAGTGAAGGCCTTCGGACGTCAGATGGTGACCGATCACTCCGGCGTCAACAAGCAGGCAACGGAGCTCGTGACCAGGCTCGGAGTGAAGCCGGAAGACAACGCGACCGCGCAGAGCCTGAAGAGCGGCGGGGCCGCCAACGTGCAAGCGCTGTCGTCGCTGAGCGGCGCCGCGTTCGACAAGGCGTACGTCGATCATGAAGTGGCCTATCACCAGCAGGTGCTCGACGCCGTCGACAAGACGTTGATCCCGAGCGCCCAGAACGCCGAACTGAAGGCGTTGCTCGAGAAAGTGCGGCCAGCGTTCGTCGCCCACCTCGAACACGCGAAGCAGGTGCAGCAGTCGCTGGGACACTAAGGGGCTCCCAGGGTCGGGGACGCGCTCACTTCGTTCGCGCTTCTGGGGGCGGCTCGCCCTTTCTGGGTGGCCTGGCCGCTCGCTTCGCTCGCGCCTGGGTGCCCAAGCTAAAGCTTGGGCCTACGGATCAGAGGAACGAGGTGAGCTCAGAAGGCGAGCGGAGCGAGCCGTCCCCAGAAGGCCCCTAGGACCGAGCGCCCCGGACCTGATAGACGAGCGCTGCCGCTCCCAGGCAGACGCCGAAGGCCAGCCACTCGCCGCGCGTCATCCCGCTCAGAAGCCAGACGATGACTACGGCTGCAAGCCAGGGGACCACGCCACCAAGCGCGTGCTGAAGACCTCTCGCATCGTCCGCACGATGCGTCTGACGGAGGCGCCAGGACGCGAGCGCGCATCCCAGATACAGCGCAAGGGCCGACACGTTGCCGAGGATCGCCAGCTTCTCGAAGGTGCCGGACAGCGCCATCGACAGCGTCAGGACGGCCTGCAACAGGATCGCAGCCTGTGGAGCGCGGTGAAGCGGATGAACAGCGCCAAGCGCGCGCGGCAGGAATCCGTCGCGCGCCAGCGCGAACACGATGCGCGGGATCGACAGCGACATGCCGCCGAGATAGCCGAACATCGACACGCTGGCGCCCGCGAGGAGGAGCGACCGCGCCCAGCCGCCGAGCGACGCGCCGGCGGTGTCGGCCAGCGGTGAGACCGAGGTCGCGAGTGCGCTGCCGAGGACGCCCTGGGCCACGATCTGCAGCACGATGTAGAGGGCGGTGATGCCGATCATGGCGATCGCGATCGCTCGCGGAACCGTCCGCGCCGTGTCCTTGACCTCACCGCTCGGGACGAGCGCGCACTCGACCCCGGCAAATGCAAAGATCAACAGGAGCGACGTGCGCGCAACATCGGCCGCGGGCACCGATACCATCCGCAGGTTCTCACCATCCACGAAGAAGGCCGCACCGACAGCCACCATCAGCAGCGGTACCAGTTTCGCCACCGTTGCGATCGAGTTCAGACGGGACGCAAGCGCCACGCCGCGCAGGTTGATCAGCGACCAGAAGCCGAACGCGGCGGTCAGGATGCCAACCTGGCCCCAACGCCCGCCAAGCGCTGGTGCGAGCAGGCCAAGACTCGACGCGAAGACAGTCGCGACGGCTGCGGTGGCAAACGTGCCCAGCATCCACAGCAGGATGCCGGCCATGAAGCCGACGAACGGGCCAAAGGCGGTGCCGACGTACGCGTACGGACCACCCGTCAGTGGCACCCGTCGCCCGGCGTCAGCGATGCAGAAGACGATCAGCCCCATGGCGACGGCGCAAACCACATACGCGATGGGCGCGGCCGCGCCGAGGGAACCGGCGACGTTGGCGGGCAGGCGAAAGATGCCGCCGCCGATGGTGATGTTGACGATCGCCGCGGCCAGGCCGAACGTCCCGATGACGCGCAGGAGGGGCTCGCCACTCGTTTGCGCCGCAGGCGCGGTGACGTCGGAGGCGGACACCACGCGTAGCCTAACATCCGCCAGTCCGCCAACTGCAGTGTTATTGTGTCGAGGCCATGCGCGTCGTGTGGGACATCTCGCCGGTCATCTCACCTGACACGCCGACGTTTCCAGGCGACACCCCCTACTCGCAGCGATGGGTCTCCCGTATCGGCGACGCCTCGCCCGTCAACGTGAGTGCGATGGCGATGTCGCCGCATGTCGGTGCGCATGCGGACGCACCGCTGCACTATGGTGCCGACGCGGCCGCGATCGCTGCCGTCGACCTCGATCCCTTCCTTGGCCGCTGCCGCGTGATTCACGCCATCGATCGGGGGCCGCTCGTGACACCGGCGCACCTGAGTCATGCGGGCAACGATCTGCCGGCGAGGGTGTTGATGCGCACCTGCGCAACGGCGCCGACTCGTTGGACGGCCGACTTCGCCGCACTCGCACCAGAGTCGATCGCCTGGCTCGCCCAGCGAGGCGTCAGGCTGGTCGGCATCGATACGCCCTCGGTCGATCCCGCGGACAGCAAGACGCTGGACAGTCACCAGCAACTGCTCGCCTACGACATGCGTGTGCTCGAGAATCTCGTGCTCGACGAGATCGAGCCCGGCGATTACGAGTTGATCGCGCTGCCGTTGAAGCTGGCGACCGCCGATGCCTCACCCGTACGCGCGGTGCTGCGGTCCCTGTAGATGATCAGCCGGGCCGACTGCCTCGAGAGGGATGCGGCCGATTCGCTCGGCCATCTGCGTAGCCAGTTTGCGACGGACGCCATTGACGCGCAGCAGCTGATCTACCTCGACGGCAACTCGCTCGGCATCCCGCCGAGGACCGTGGCCGAGCGGTTGCAGCACGTCATCCACGACGAGTGGGCCAGCGGCCTCATTCGAAGCTGGAACACCGCCGGATGGATCGATCTTCCCGGTCGGGTCGGCGACAAGATCGCTCGACTCGTAGGCGCTGCGCCGAGCGAGCTCGTCGTGGCCGATTCGACGTCCGCCAATCTCTTCAAGGTGCTCCACGCGGCAATGGCCATGGTCCGTGCCGATGCGCCGTGGCGGCGGCGGATCGTATCGGAGCGTCGCAACTTTCCGACCGATCTTTACATCGCCGACACGGTTGCGCGGGCACACGGCTTCGAACTGGTGCTGGTGGACACCGGCGACGTGCCATCCCAGTTGGACGAGCGCCTCGCGATTCTGATGCTCTCGCACGTCAACTATCGAACGGGCCAGCTGCATCGGATGGGCGACGTGACGCGCGCCGCGCACGACGCCGGCGGGCTGATGGTGTGGGACCTGGCGCATTCGGCCGGGGCGATGCCGGTCCGCCTGCACGGCGATGATGACGCCACGACGCCCGACTTTGCGGTCGGCTGCGGATACAAGTATCTGAACGGCGGTCCCGGTGCACCGGCATTCGTGTGGGTCAATCCGCGGCACACGGCGCGCATGGATCGCGAGGGGTGGCGCCAGCCGCTTTCGGGCTGGATGGGCCATGCGGCGCCGTTCGACTTCAGGCCCGACTACGTCGCCGCCGCGGGCATCTCGCGGTTTCTGTGCGGCACGCCGCCGATCCTTTCGCTGTCAGCGCTCGAGTGCGGTGTCGACTCGGTGATCGCCGCCGAGGCGGCGGGAGGGCTCGGCGCGATCCGCGACAAGTCGATCGCGCTGACCGATCTCTTCGTCGCGCTCGTCGAGTCCCGCTGCGAAGGACACGGCCTCGCACTCGCGTCGCCGCGGGATGCCGGTGAACGGGGCAGCCAGGTATCGCTCGTTCGCGCGACGGACGGCTACCCGATCGTCCAGGCGCTGATCGAACGAGGCGTGATCGGCGATTTTCGTGGGCCGGACATCCTCCGATTCGGGTTCGCCCCTCTGTACCTGCGTTTCGTGGATGTGTGGGACGCCGTCGACCGTCTGAAAACGGTGCTGGACAGCCGTCTCTGGCAGGAGCCGCGGTTCAGCGTGCGCGCGACGGTCACCTGATCGCCTCGGATCGATCGATCAACGAGGGGACGGCGGAGCAGCGGCGCCCTCACTGACCGTCGTAGGCGCGCTGCAGCTGGCCGATGTCCAGTTTGTTCATCTGCAGCATCGCGTTCATCACCCGGCCGGCCCGTCCTGGATCCTTGTCGTTCAGCAACCGTCCCAGCGCTGTCGGGATGATCTGCCACGACAGGCCGAACTTGTCTTTCAACCAGCCGCAGCGGCTCGGCGACCCGCCCTCAGCGGTGAGCTTGTCCCAGAGATCGTCGATCTCCAGCTGGGTTTCGCAGGCAACGAAGAACGAAACCGCCTCTGTGAACTTGTACATGGGGCCAGCGTTCAGGGCCATGAACTTCTGGCCTTCCAACTCGAACTCCACCGACATGACCTTCCCTTGCGCGCGGTTCACCGACAGCACCTTCGAGCGATTGAACACGCTGGCATAGAAGTTCATCGCCTCTTCGGCCTGTGTGTCGAACCAGAGAAACGGCGTGATGGACGGCATCTACGACTCCCGGGAGTGGGCGGATTATTCCGCGTATGCCCATAGATCGGAGCCGGCCACGGTTTCTCGACATGGGACGCCGAGCTCAACTATCTGGCGCTTCGGGCTCGGCGAACCCCTCGTCGAAGACGCTCGGGTATTGTTCCCGTTCGCGCAGCAGGTCCTGCAGGATGTTGTCGATGTCGATGTAGGCCTGGTGCGTCAGCACGGGATCGAACGGTTCCGCGGACGAGGCGGCGTGCTTCATGCCGAGCTCGCGGAGCGTCGCCGTGAGCCGGTCGATGTACTGCCGCGGCCCGAGATACGACTTGTCGAGAGCAGGCAACAGGTGGCCGACCATTTCGCCGTACTCCCGTTCGGTCGCGGCCACCGGCTCTTTACCGTGCTGCTGCTCTGCCATTTCAGGACTGTGCTGCTCGGCACAGACGCTCTTGTGGAACCGATAGAACACATCGTGAAGTGCCCGGTACGCCACGATGGCGGCCCGGTACTCGGCTTCGGTCGCGTAGGACATGGGGAGCCTCCGTGTGAAGTCAAACCCGCAGGTTCTTCAGGAACGCGACGCTCTCCTTCGTGAACTCCATGTTCTGTTCGACGTAGTAGCTCTTCACGCCACCGACCTTCGCCGCCTCGAACGTCTTGCCCCAATCGATGCTGCCTTTGCCGACCGGTACCTGGGCGCCGTGGAAGCCGGTCCCCTCCTCACCGTCCTCGCTGGACCGCCGTCCCTTCAGATCGACGTCCTGCACGTGCATCGAGTTGAACCTGCCTGGATACTTCTTGAAGTAGTCCGCAGCCACGAAGCCCCACCCGATGGTGGACATCTGGAACTGAAACTTCACCAGCTTCGGGTCGAGCAGCTCGAAGAGCAGGTCGTAGGTCCGTTTGCCGTCGACCTGCGATACCTCGAATCCCTCGTTATGGAGTCCCTGCTGGATCCCCTCGCGTGCAGCCGCCGCCGCGATCTTGTTGTATTCGTCCGCCGCCCGCTTCACGTCGTCGAGCGTCGGCTTGTCGCCGGCGCCAAGCGTCGCCGTCACCATTTGCGTAATGCCGACATCGTGCGCCCAGGCGATCGCCTGTGATTGTCGGGTCCGGAGTTCGTCCATCCCGAAATGCGCGCTCTCGCAGGCCATGCCGTGATCGGCGATGAGCTTTCGCACCTGCTTGCCGTCAGAGAGACTCTTGAAGTCGTCGTAGTCGAGGGGCGAACACAGCTCGATGGACTCGACGCCGATGGCCTTCAGCGCGGCGAGCATTCCAGTGAAGTTGCCATCCTTGATCATCGCGCGGTGGGGCCACGTCTGGCTGCCAATCGGCAACCCCAGCGGCTTCGCACCGAGCGTCGTCCCCATCCCTGCCAGCATGCCTGCCACGATCGCCTCCGTCCCCGCGATCTTGACGAACTCCCGTCGTGTCATCGCAGTCATTGATCATTTCCTCGGCCGGTATAGTCTCACGACTTTGGTCACGCTCGGCGGTCAGGCGGTCACGCGGTCACGGACGTACACGGATGGGGCACGGATGGATCTGGGGTGGGGCCCCCCTTAGCGGGGTCGCGACGCGCGAAGCGGCCGGGACGGGCCACGGCCCAGCGCAGGCCGACAAGGCTTACGAAGGGCGCACTTGATCACCCGCCACCTTCTCGGATATCACTGCGCGATGAGCGAAGCCGACGACCATCGCCGCAGGCTCGACGAGCGCGCGCGGCAGGTAGATATTTACCCCGCGGACCGGTTCAGCGGCCGCGGCATCGTCATTTGTGCCGGCGGTCTGCGTTACTTTACGAATGCCTACGTCTGCGCGTCCGTCCTGCGACTGACCGGTTGCACCTTGCCGATCCAGTTCTGGCATCTCGGGCCGGCCGAGATGACGGACGAGATGCGGCACCTCGTCCGCCATCTGGGTGTCACGACGGTTGACGCACATGCCGTAAGCGAAGTCTATCCAGCACGGATCCTGAATGGGTGGGAGCTGAAGTCCTACGCCGTCCTACACTCCCCGTTCGAGGAAGTGCTGTTCCTCGACGCCGATAATGTTGCCGTCCGCAACCCGGAGTACTTGTTCTCGGCTGAGCCTTACGTGCGGACCGGTGCGGTCTTCTGGCCCGACCGCGACCGGCTCTCCCCGGATCGGGAAATCTGGGACGTGGTCGGCGTCGAGTACCGCGATGAGCGGGAGGTGGAGTCCGGTCAGCTCCTGATCAACAAGCGGCGGTCCTGGCACGCGCTCAACGTCACGATGTTCATGAACGAGTGGAGCGACTACTACTACCGTTTCATTCATGGCGACAAGGAGACGTTCCACCTCGGATGGCGCAAAGTCGGACAGGAGTATGCGATGCCCGATCGGGGACTCGAGCTGCTGGACGATACGATGTGCCAGCACGATTTCGACGGCGCGCGGATATTCCAGCACCGCAACTACCGCAAGTGGCAGCTCGTCGGACCCAACCAGCCGGTGCCGGATTTCTGGCTGGAAGACGCTTGCCTGCAATTTGTCGACGAACTTCGGCGGCGCTGGTCGGTGTCCAACCTCTCACAGAGCGCGTGCGCTGACCTGTCGACGCGTATCGAGAATCAGCGTGATTACATGTACTGCAGGGTCGGGCGCGATTTCAGGCGCATCGCACTCTTGAGAGATGGCTGCGTCGATGCCGGTTCCGGCGCGTGGGAGCGCCGCTGGAGCGTCGGCGGCCCCGCCGACGCGCCGAAGCTGATGATCTGGGATGATAGCGACGTGCTGTGCGAGACTGGTCTACGAAGGCGACATGTTCCACGGCCAGTGGCTGAAGCACGAACGCGTGAAGGTCGTGATGCTGCCGGTCTAGGCGGGACGCGCAATGCGGCGGCTGATTCTACGGAACTCCCAGTCTCCCGGCGACATCGTCATGTTGACGGCCGCGGTGCGCGATCTGCACCTGACCTACCCCGATCAGTTCCTGACCGACGTGCGGACGCCATGCCCGGCGCTCTGGGAACACAATCCGTACCTGACGCCGATCGCGGAAGACGAGCCGGGCGTTGAAGTCATCGATTGCGAGTACCCGCTCATCCACAAGAGCAACGACGCGCCGTTTCACTTCATTCACGGCTTCATCCAGCACCTGAACCAGCAGCTGCGGCTCGCCATCCAGCCGACGCTGTTTCGCGGCGACGTGCACATCGCGCCGATCGAGAAGACGTGGTACTCGCGGATCGAGGAAATCCTCGGCAGCCGCGGTGCCGTTCTGGATCGTCGTCGCCGGCGGCAAGTTCGACTACACGATCAAGTGGTGGGATCACGCGCGCTTTCAGCAGGTGGTCGATCACTTCCAGGACCGCATCCTGTTCGTGCAGGTGGGCGAGGGCGGCCACGCGCATCCGGCGCTGCAGAACGTCATCGACCTCCGCGGGGCACCGACCTACGTCAACTGATTCGCCTCGTCTATCACGCGCAGGGCGTGCTCAGCCCGGTCACGCTGCTGATGCACCTGGCAGCCGCGGTCGAGACGCGGCCAGGCATGCCCAGGAACCGCCCGTGCGTCGTCGTCGCCGGAGGCCGCGAACCGCCGCACTGGGAAGCGTATCCGCACCATCAGTTCATCCACCGCGCCGGCGCGCTCCGGTGCTGCGAGCAAGGCGGCTGCTGGAAATCGCGTGTGGTGCCGCTCGGCGATGGCGACGAGAAGGATCTACCGCAACACTGCTGCGTCGATGTGGTCGGCACGTTGCCGCGCTGTATGGATTTGATCGCGCCGGCAGACGTCATCCGGGCCATCGAGATCTACTTCGACGGCGGCGCGGTGTCCTACCTCACGCCGGAGGAGCGGTCCATCGCCGCGTCGGCGCTGGCGCGCTGCTAGCCTGAATCCTGCCCGCGCCACGCCGTCGCAACGAACGGCGATGTCACAGCGTCGGCAGGCGCGTCGGAAGGTCTTTCAGGATGTCGTTGACGATGTAATACCACTGCCGCGGCAGGATGCCGGCACCGACGATCTGCCCGCCATCGACGTTCGCATTTCTCATCAGCGGCACGATCACGATCTGGTTCGGCGTCGCCGCCGCGAGCTTCACCGCCCCCGCCAGCTGACTGCCGAGACGGTCGACATAACCGAGGAGCTCCTTCCAGTTCGAGCGGTTGGGGTTTCCTCCGTTTGACTTGGACGGATAATCCGCATCGTCGTAGCCGGCCTGTCCCGGAGTCGGGTGGAAGTAGATGACGACGTTCGTGAAGTCGGTGATGCCATTGGGGACGGCAACCCCGAACCAGTTGGGCGAGAACTGGTTGCCGTTCAGAGGGTTGTTCGTCAGGTCGATCGAGCTCATACAGCAATGTCGAAAACGAGACGTCGCTGTGAAGATACGAGAAATCGCCGCCGCCGCTCACGGACGCCCTGTCGAGCAGATGCTTGTTGCTGGCCTGCTGTTTCCCCGTCCCGCGCGTGAACTCTGCCGAGTGCGGGGTCCTCCGCAGCAAAGGTCGCAGGAGCGAGAGGCTTGAATCGGACCGTGACCTGCTGCGTCACCAGCGGCGTGACCGCCGGCGGCGGACCGGACGAAGCCTTGTTCGCGGCTGCCGCGTCGAGGAACATGAAGTCGCGAATCAGATGGTGCGTATAGCCCGAAGCCGGAAACGACGAGGGCGAGCGTTGGCGGCGATCTGTGGGGCTCATCGTGCCCGTCCAGGGTGGGGGTCCCGTCTGGGCCGGTGGTCGCGTTGCTGTTCGTGCGTTCGGGCGGCAGCGGGGGCACTTCCTTGGGTTCGGCTGGCCCACGTTCGACATAGTCGCGCCAACGACCACGGTGGCGCGCTCGATCAGCACTGAGCCCGCCGGCGCGCCTGCTGGCAGGGGAGCGCCCTCGTAGTACGCCCTGATTGGCTTCCCGAAGATCTGGAAGGGTCAATCTTCCGTCGGCGGATGGCGACCGCGGTGTCGAAGTCCCACACTTCGGCCAGCAGCGACGCCAGGACGCCGAGGCCGCCCGGCGATGCCTCGCGCTGACAGAAGTTGTTGATGTAGGCGCCCGCGTTGCTGATGCCGGCGATGACGACCCGCCTGACAGGCAATGTCACGGTGCTGGAGCTCGAAGAGCTGCTCGAACTGGAGCTGGAAGAGCTGCTGCTCGAACTCGAAGGCTGCTGCTCGAACTCGATGAGTCGAGCACGCGCGACGAACTGCTGCTGAACGACGGTCCGCTCGAACTGCTGGACCGCGCTGCTCGTCGAGGGCGCGCTGCTGCTCGACTGAAGCCCCGAGCTGGAAGCTGCCACCGGAGATGAGCTCGACGACTGCTCGACGGACCGACCCTGGCTCGAACTGCTCGACCCGCCAGGAATGCTGCTGCTCGAACTCGATCCCGGAATGTACGACGACGAGCTCGAGTAAGTCGTCCGCGAGCTGCTACTGCTGCTGCTCCCGCCGCCATTCGTCGATCCGCCGCCGTTATGTCCATGTCCGCAGGGCGGTGCGCACGGCGAGCCGCAGTTCGGTGGATACGGCGGATAGGGCGGATACGGTGGAAACGGCGGGTAGGGTGGAAACGGCGGATACGGTGGAAACGGAGGATACGGCGGCGCCGGCGCTGCTGACGCGCCGCCGCAGCAACTGTCCGCGTGAGCCGGCCGATCGCAGCATCGCCGCACTTCGTCCTGCAGTCGTTCGATCTGATGGCGCAGCTCCGCGATCCAGCGTTCGCGCTCCAGACGATCGCGCCACTCGCGCAGATCGTCGCCGAGACGGTGGACCTCGACGCGCACTTCTTCGCAGCAGCGATCGTGCGGCGTGTGCTCCGGGCCGCAGGGCGGTCTTCCGCACTGCCGCCACTGGATCCTCCAGCACCGCTCGCGCCGCTTTGTCCACCACCGCCCGCACCGCTTTGTCCACCACTGCTCGCGCCGCTCTGTCCACCGCCGCTCGCCCCGCCGTTGCCGGCACTGCCTGTGGCACCGCTCGCGTCAGACCCACCGTTACTGCCACCCGCGCCGGCATCGTTTGCGCCTACACCGTCCGTCGTGTGTCCCGCCTGCGCGTGCGCACGCACTTCGTCGCGCAACTGCGCGATCTCGGCACGTAACGCTTCGATTAACTGTTCGACTTTGGATCGATCCGGCATGGAGTGTCTCGTTGTGGCGCGCCGGGACTAATTGACGTGGTTCGGGTCGTAAGAAGCGCTGCTGCTGCTCGGCGGACCTTGTGCATAGAGACGACGGTGCCGCGCCGCCAGGGATTTGAGCTGCTAGCTGCTACTACTGCTACTGCTGGACGACGGAACGGTTGGCGTTTCGGGCTGCCGTACCACTTTCGTCTTGGCTTCAGTCGGACGACATTTCGAGCAGCCACACGGAGCCGGCGCGCAGCATCCGCAGTTCGGCGGATACGGCGGAAACGGTGGAAACGGCGGCACCGGGGGATACGGCGGGAACGGTGGATAGGGTGGATACGGCGGTGCGGCCGCTTCAGCCGGCGCGCAGGTTCCCGCCGGGGCGCATGTCGAGGCGGCGTGCTTCGGCGTCGAGTGCGTGCAGATGAGCGAGAGCGGCACGCAATCGATCCAACTCACAGCGAAGCGCCTCGAACTCGAATCCGGCGGCGGTAGCAGCATTCCTATCCCGCGCCGCGTTGCGTGTTGCCGCTTCGAACTCGTCGCGCAACTGCCTCAAGCGGTCGCGCAAGTCGGCTGCGTCATCTGGTTCGTCGTGATCAGCTCGTTGAGACATGCGCGTACCTGCGGACATGCGCGTACCTGCGCGGGAGTATATGGCGTTGTCTGTGATTTCGAAAGGTGATAGATCACGCGCAGAAACTTCTCGTGCCGCGTCATCCGCCCTATCCACCGTACCCGCCGTTCCCGCCCTTTCCTCCAGCTCCGCCGTATCCACCGTATCCGCCGTATCCAGCGCAACCGTGCGTGCCATCACCACCCTGCGACGACAGCGGCGCAGTTCGTGGACCAGACGATGCGCGTGAGCAGCACGAGCGTGAACAGCGCGAGCGCGAGGAACGCGAGCGTGACGACGCGAGCGCGAGGAGCGCGAGAAGAAGGGAACAAGAGGAGCGAGAAAAGAGGAAGCGGGAAGAGGAAGAGCGCAAAAAGAAAGAGGAGCGAGAAGGGCCCCGGTGATGGCGATGGCGGAAAACAGCAACGCGGCGCGGTCACCTACCACCGATCGTCCCCGGGCGCATCTCGGTGCGCCGCCCTGACGATCTCCTCGTCTTCGACGTCACCTTCGGCGGCTTCACACTGGCGACGAATCCGCCGCGGCTGCAGCGTGCCTCGAACGAGGCGTTCATCGTCATCGAGTTCCCACCGCAGAGTTTCGGCGAAGAGGCCTATCTAGAATCGCAAGGCCAGACGATCGAACCGCCACCAAAGGAATCCACGCCGCCGAAGAAAGACGACGAGCACGCGGAGGTTTCGCAGGATCCGAACTATCCGAAGAAAAACCTCGCGAATAACACCACTCAATCACCACCGAGCGAATTGCCGCTCGCGCGCGTGCGCATGTCGGGCGCAAGCCGCGTCGCGGTGTCGATGCCTGCGGAGCTCTCCTCGATCGCGTACAACCTTGCGAGCATCCTGACGGCGCTGCGGGACTGGACGATGCGGCTCGATGGCAACGCCGCGCCCGATGTGCTGATCAGGCTCGAAGGCGTCCTCGAGGCGGCGCGCGTTGCCGGACTCGACCGCCGTCCTGGTGGCGAACGAAGAGTTCTCGCGCCTGACGACGCCAGAAGTCAGAGCGCTCGTCGCGCCAGACCACGATCGCCGCCGGCGCAGCCGCGACCTCCCGCACCAGCCGGTCTCATGCCGGAGCTCGCGACGTCTGCTATTCGTCTCGGCCCGCACGAACCGGCGCCCACGGTCACGGCGCTCGAACTGCCGTATCGCCTGCTGACGTCGCCGCTCGCGCCCGCACGGTGGCTGCATGCGCTCGCTCCGGTCACGCATCGTGCGCGGACGGAGCTGTGGCACACGCGGCTGTGCGATCAGCGACACCGGACGCGGCGTCGACGGTGCCAGCCGTATTCGCGCGATCTGGTCGCCGGACTACCGTCCGAAGGAGAAGACGAAGGAGCTTATCGATCTGCTCAGTGCCCCTGGCGGCGCACCGGGGGATGCGAAGCCCAACCCCGATCTGATTCGGATGACGCTCGATCCGCTCGACCGGTCGATGCTGGTCACGCTGATGGCGGGCTTCGACGCGACGGTTGAAGGCGGCGGCGCCTATCAGCCGCTGTCGAGCGAGGCGAAACGGCTGCATCTCACGTCGCTCGGGGCGCTCATCGACGCGGAAGGCACGTGGTCGACGACGCCGGATCACGTCGACCTGGAGCAATGGCGGCACCTGGCGACGCTTGGACGCGATCACTACGTCCGCGTGATCTACGCCGGCTACCTCTGGCCGTTCGGACACGCGGCGTCGCTGGTCAAGGTGACGGAGCGCAAGTTCGAATCGCTCGGCCCGTCGAATCACACGACGCGTCGCACTGCTGCGCCAGCGCTTCTTCATCGTCGTGCGCGAGCCGGTGCGAACGTATACCGGCGCACACCACACGTACGGGGGCCGGAACTTTCCGTTTACGCGCATCGAGCTGCTGACGCGCGTCACGCCCGACCTGAGCGAACCGGGCAAAGGCGACAGCGGCAAAGACGCTTTCAGCGCTGTACCTGCCGGCGGCCTGGCGTCGCGCATGCTGTTCTGGCCGATGGTGCCTCCGGGAGGCGGCGCAGCTCACCGATGTGCCCTTCGAGATTCGCGCGACCGATCTCTCGGGCGAGCCGGCGACGTTCGCGATGCCGCTGCTCTTCGTCGGCAAGATCGCCGAGTACAACGCGTCGACGGAAGTCGCGGATGCGTACAACGCAGCGCTACCGGCGAAGCGCAGCGCCTCGACCGGCGGCGCGGTCGTCGCCTACGCGCCGGCCGATCCGTCGGACAAGGGCGACCCGAGCCTGCCGACGGCGAGGCTGACGTTCCGGGCGGCCAACGACCTGAAGCGCCCGGCGAAGCCGAACTTCTATCCGGAAATCGACGTCGCCGACGTCGGCGTCAAGCCGATGCAGAAGCTGCTCGGGCAACCGGACTTCGACGCGGAGGTGACGTACCCGGACTTCTACAAGCGACACGGGTTCGACGCGACGAAGAACGACGGGCAGATCTTTCTGAAGCTCACACGATCGAAGGACGCTGACGTTCGGCGGCGCGCCGCACGAGGCGAAGAGCGACGCGCTCGGCGCGCTCGCGACGCCGAAGATGAACCTGCTCGGGTCTCTCGAAGATCAGCGGGCCGGTCGCGGGCGAAGCCGCGAGCGACGCCGCGCAGGTGGAAACCAAGCTGGGAACGGCACAGGCGGGAACGTTCGACCCGCGGGTGTTCTTCAAGGACGCGACGCTGCTGGGCGGCATCAAGCTCGGCGAGATCCTGCCGGACCCCAGCAGCCTCGGCGGTGACGCGGTGCCGAAGATGGTCGCGCGCGATTTTCCCGATCGCGTTGAGGCGAGCTTCGACTGGGACAGCGACGTCACCAAGCCGGATAAGGCAAACCTGCTCATGCCGCGCGCCGACACCTCGAAGCCGCCGACGCGGCTGACGATGAACGGCGTGGTGCGGACGCCGCGCGATCCCGAGATCCCGGCCGAGCTTCGGAAGCGACGGCGACGCTCACCAACTTCAAGGTGAACCTCTTCGGATTCATCATCCTGTGGTTCGAAGAAGTTGTCTTCGTGGCGAAGAGCGGACAGAAGCCCGACGTCACGGTGCGGCTGCGGGACGGCGACGACGCGGTTGCTTCGGCGGCCCGCTCGAGTTCGTCAACGCGCTGCGACAATTCATTCCCGGCAACGGGTTCTCGGATCCGCCGGGGCTGACGGTGACGCCGAGCGGCATCAGCGCGTCCTACTCGCTGACGCTGCCCTCGATTGGCGTCGGCATCTTCGCGCTGTCGAACGCCTCGCTCGGCGCGGCGTTCAACCTGCCGTTCGACTCGAACCCGGTCTCGGTGAGGTTCAACTTCTCGACGCGCGAGCACCCGTTCAGCCTGACCGTGTCGCTGCTCGGCGGCGGCGGCTTCTTCGCCATCGGCGTGTCGGCACGCGCGGCGTCAACGAGATCGAGGCGGCGCTCGAGTTCGGCGCCGCGATCGCGATCGACCTCGGCGTCGCCTCGGGCAGCGTCGAGGTGAAGGCCGGCATCTACTTCCACTGGCTCGAGAAGGTGCCGGACAAGGGCTCGGTCGAGCTGGCGGGCTACGTGCGCATCCACGGCGAGCTCACGGTGATCGGCATCATCTCGGTGTCGCTCACGTTCAACCTGCAGCTCGGCTACCTGAAGGAGGGCGGAAATCGCGGTCGCCTACGGCGAGGCGACGCTGACGGTCGAGATCGAGATCCTGATGTTCAGCGCCGAACGTGTCGGTGACGTGCCGGCGCGAGTTCGGCGGCGGCGACGGCCGATCCGCAGCTTCATCGACCTGATCCCGACGCCGCAGATCTGGACCGACTACTGCGACGCGTTCGCGGACGAGGCGGCCTGATGGCGCAGCAATCGCTGATCTGGACGGCGCTGCCGAACGGCTACACCGCCGACGGCAGCGGCATGCGCCTGTCGGTGCTGCTGTCGCCGCGGCTCGACACGCAAGATCCGACCGTGACGCACAAGAAGCTGAGCGTGTTCTTCCCCGACTGGGAGGACTGGCCGAAGACGCTGTCGAATGCGAAGTTCGACGTCACCTACAACGGCCAGACGGTGTCGATGCCCGCCACCACCGTACGCCGGGGCGCAATCGCGTCGACGATCGGCTCGGCCTCGCGGACTCGGCCGTCTGGAAGGCGCTGTTCACCAGGATCTGCTGGTCAAGACCTTCGACTTCAAGGACCTGGCGCCGTCGGTGATGCTGTCCTACGACGCTGCCGCGATGGCGGACGGCATCGCGGAGCTCTATCGCGATCTCGCGCGCACGGCCGGCGACGTCTGCCGCGCGTCAGCGAGATCATCGAAGACGAGAACGGTGGCGCAATTTCATCAACGCCGTCGACGATCTCGATCAGCGCACTCCGTGGATCCCGACACCGGATTGCGCGAATCCGCGGCGCAGTTCGACGCGCTCCGCCGCATGGGGAGCCAAGCGCGCCGGTCTCGGCCTGCTCGCAGGTTTCATGCTGTTCCACACGCCGCCGGCGACGCCGAAATGCGGCGCCGAGACGCGAAAGGACGACGACCGGATCGAGGCGGCGTGGCTCGAGTACGAGCGCGTCGACCTGCCGAAAACGCGAAGACGTCGCGGCGAGCCTCGAGTTCCACCAGGTCGTCGCGGCATGGGCTCGTATGCCGACGCTGCTGCGGCGCCTCGGATTGGTCGTCGATCTGATCCTGCGCGCAAGGCGCCGTTCGCGCCAGGCCGCGGCCGCCGCCTGTCGGTGCGCGTCGACGTTCCGGCGGGCGTCTGAAGGTTCCACGAACGACCGACGCTCGCCCGAAACGCGCACGCGTACTTGACTGCCGACGCGTTTCGACGCCGTTCCGGACGCGGCCGCCGAGATCGAAGTTGAGACGGGCTGCTGGACCTCGCGCCGGCGCAGTTACCGGCTGCTGCAGCTCGACGTCGACGGCGCCGGCCTGAAGGTGATCGAATTCGCGCGATCGCTCCATCGGCGCCTCGGACTCGACGAGAGCGCGGGTCGATCAGTGACACGGCACGAAGACGACTCGGCGCGCCGGCGCTCCGGACCGCGGGTCTGATGCTCGTGCAGCGCGCCCGCGCCGGTGCGCTCTACGGCGCGCTTCAACGACAACGCGTCGCGCAACACCAAGCTCGAGGCGCAGTTCGGCAGGCCGACGGCGCCCAGCCCGAGCTCCACGCGCAGGACATCGTGCGCGGCTACCGCGTCGACATCTGGGACGCGACGACCGGCAGATGGCATGTCGCTGTGCCGTCGCAACGCGCGCTACGAGCTCGGCGACGACGCCGCTCGTGGTCGACGTCGTGCCCGAAGAGGAGAGCGACGATCCGCCTCGCAGCGACGAAGTCGAGCGATCCCGGCTAGCAACGCGGACGTCCTGTATCTGCACGAGGCGCTCGTCTCGTGGACCGGATGGAGTCTCGGCGCGCGCCCGCCAGGCCGCGCGATCGAACCGGACGACAGTTCCAGAAGACTGGCGATCAGACCGAAGCCGAAACGCCGCCGGGCCTGAAGTTCAAGTCGCGTTTTACGCCGGTGAAGGGTTCGCTGCCGCGACTGCGCTTCGGCCGGTCGTACTGGATCCGCGCACGCGCCGTCGATCTCGCCGGCAACTCGCTCGCGCCACAGACCAAGGACTTCGCGGCGAGAGGCGCCGGTGACGCATGCGCAGCCGTATCTGCGCTACGAACCGATCGCCGCGCCGATCATCGCGCTGCTGTCGCAGGCGGGGACGCTGGGTCGCCCGCTCGAGGGCGAGTCGATGGCACGCATCGCGATTCGCAGTTTCAACGACACGCCGGCGGACAACCGCAGCCGACCACGCAGGTCGCGCATCGCGTCGCCGCGCCGCCGCAGGTCAGCGTCCGGGACGCCGAGCAGCACGGCATGCTCGATCGCAGCGGCCGCATCGACGCGACGCTGTTCAATCTGCTGGCAAACCAGAAGGACGTCGATCCGCGACGACCCCTCGGCGGCGATTCGCGAACACAAGATGCCCGCTCCAGGGGCCGCTGGACACCGCTCCGTCGGACACGACGTTCGCGGTGTACGAATCAGGGCGCGAGCTGACGTATCTGCCCGATCCGCTCGCCGTCGAGGTCGCGTGCGGATCTTCGATCATCCGAACATCGCGGACGCCGCAGATCATCCGCATCCCGCTCTACGCGGCGGGCGTCTGGCCCGACGCGCGGCCGTTCGTGATCGAGCGTCTACGACGATGCCCTCGACGCGCCCTTCGTACGACACGGCGACGCATCGACTGCGCGTGCCGCTGCCGAAGGGCAATCGAGCAAGGCTGCGCCTGTCGATGCGGCTGGCGTCCGACAACCTGAAGTCGCTGGGCGTCTTTCAGATGCTCAGCGCGGCCGATCAGAACGCGCAGCGCGCGCGCGCGCTCGACGGACAGCACTGGATGCTCACGCCGTGGACGGTGATCGAGGTGGTGCACGCGGTACAGCGGCCGCTCCTGCACTCCCGAGTTCGACGATGCTCGGCGTTCACGACCGCTCAGTCGGGACAGACCTCGGCACGTCCGATGTTCCACGCACGTTGCAGCATCGACACCACCGATCGCCTCGATCTGTATGGCGAGTGGCACGAGCCGCTCGACGATCCCGACGCGGCGGACTCCGCACAGCGGACCCGTCGATCGCCACGCGCCACGACGCCGCGTTTCAGGTGAAAGTCACGACGCCGAAGATCTACGCCGACAAGAAGCCGGCGGCGTCGCCGGCGGCTGGCCGGAACACTCGTCTGATCGCACCGGATGTCGTCGGCATCAACACTGCCGACTGGACGAGCCGCGTTCCGGTGAAGGCGCACGAGTTCCACGACACGCGCTATCGCCGCATCGAGTACTGGCTCGACGCGACGACGCGGTTTCGCGAGTTCCTGCCGCCAGGCCTGCTGACCGACACCGAGAACGGCACGCGCGTGCCGACGGACGACGAACATCAAGGTCACCGGCGCGCGTAAGGTGACGTGGATCCCCAACGCGGCGCCGCCACCGGCGCCGCATGTGCTGTACGTCGTGCCGACGTTCGGATGGACTCGCGACGTCGACGAGCGCGGCAGTGCTCTCCAGCTGGCGGCGCGGCGGCGGGCTTCGCGTGTATCTCGATCGCGGGTGGAACGCGTCGGCTATGGCGAGATGCTCGGGGTCGTGCTGCCGCCGCAGGGCATCGCCGACGATCCCGACAAGACGCCGACAGAGCGCGCCGTACAAGAACTACGTGACGCAGTGGGGCAACGATCCGATGTGGGACTCGGCGTTCGTCGCGGGCATCGCGCCCACGCTCGCGACTTCCCGCTCGCGCGCACGGCGCCCGACGCTGCGGCACATGGCTGCCGCCAAACGCGCCGGCGGACGAGCGCGATCAGCCGCCCGGCCCGACGATGTCGTATGCGGGGGCATCGCGATGCCAGCCGATCGGCGCACCGGGTGGATAGTGGTTGATGAGCGCCATCGTGAAGCTTCGGGATCCCTGCCGGCCCATGCGGCGATCCGGTCGCGCAGCGGCAGAAGAAACGGCGACAGGGGCGCCGTCGGCAGCCGTCCGCTGTCGTAGGTCTGGCCGAAGAACGCGACGCGTCTGACCGCGGGGTGAAAGAGGTAATCGCCTCGAAGAGCTGTCCTGGTGCCGCGACCACACTACAGTGTGGCACTATCAGCCCGTGAAGAAATCACGAAGTCTCGAGCACGAGTCGGGACGCCTGAGGCCGATCGGCACGATCCGATCAGAGCTCAAAGAGCGCAAGGGTGCACCCAAGCAGGGAAGCGAGGGCGCGCCGGATGCGTGGATCGACATCCTTCCGTGGGCGGCGGACGCCCTCTCTGGACTCACGATCGGCGACGAGCTCATCGTGATCACCTGGCTCCACGAAGCGAGACGCGACGTCTTCAAAGTGCACCCTCGCTCCAATCCGCACAATCCGCTGACAGGCGTGTTCGCGACGCGGTCGCCCGATTGGCCGAATCCGCTTGGACTCCATCCTGTCGTGCTCCGCGAGATCAACGGGATGCGGCTGCGCGTCGGCCCCATCGAGGCGATCGACGGAACACCGGTCGTCGATATCAAGCCGGTGCTGTGCTGATCGGCGGGCTAAGTCGCCTACGTGCTTCGTGCCTGCCCGAGCTTGGGCCTGGAGCTGAAGCTCGGGCCTACGCGAAGGCTCGGGCCTACGAACGGCTCGTCACCTTGCGGACGTAGGCCCGCTTTAGCTTGGGCGTCCATGGCAAGAATCCGTCGGGCCAGACGCTCTGCGCGCCTATTTGGCCTGTTCGGCTCGTGGGCCGGTCCAGGTCCACCCGTGAATCAACCAGCCGCTTCCGCCCTTCCTCAGCACGAACGTCATCTGAGCGGTCTCGCTCATGGCGACGCCCTTCTGCTTGAAGGAATAGACCGAGGGCACGATCACGTAGGCGTGGTCACCCTGCACTTCCGTACGCGTCGGCGCGCCGATCGTTACGCTCTGATCGGTGATCCCGTTCGCCTTCGCGTCGCTTTCCAGATCCGCGGCCAGGCGTTGAACGCCTTTGCGCCAGTCCACGCGGTACGGCGGGCACTTCATCGAGGATGAAAAGATCGGGAGTGGAGGCGTGCGTCGCGGCGGCGCCGGCGGCGTCGCCCTTGTTGAAGCTGTCCATGAATTTCTGAATCGGCGCCACAATCTGAGGGTCAGGGGCCTGCGCCGCTGCGGGCGAACACACGAACATCGACGCGAGAGCGAGCGGAGCGAGGTGTCTCATTTGGTCTCCCTTGCGCGGTATCGCGTGACTTAAGCTCAGCGGCAAGCGTTTGTCAACGTAATCGGGCGTTGTGTTCTCGACGAGGTGATGAGCATGGAACGATTGGCGTGGATCTGTCTGCCGGCGCGGCCGGCACAGGCAGCCGTTACCTGATTGGCCTGTGGGCCGCACAACGCCTCGGCACCGGCTTCCCTTACGGCACGTTGATCGTCAATCTCGCCGGCTGCTTCGCAATTGCCGCTGTCGTGCACGCGGCGCTGACGCTCGCCTGGCCTGCGACGCAGCGCATGGTAATCACGATCGGTTTCCTGGGCGGTCTGACGACGTATTCGAGCTTCAACTACGAGACGATGCGGCTGTTCGAAGAGGGCGCGACTCGGGCTGCGCTCGCCAACGCGGTCGCAACGATTGTCGGCGGATTCGTGGCTGGCGGACTCGGACTGTTCTGCGCCCGGCAACTCCTTGGGCGCTAGGAACTGCCCTACTGCAGTCCGCCTCGCACCGACGTGATGCGCTGCGTGTTGAAGCCGAGCCAGTGCATCCGACCGAGATACCGCGCGTGCTCGACCTTGATGCAGCGATCCATGACGACCGACAAGCCGCCTTCTTCCGCGATGCGCCCGCCTTCCTCGTTGATCACCGTGAACTGACACCAGAGTGTCTTGGCGCCGATGGCCACGGCCTCCCGGGCAATCCCGGGCAGGGCGTCCGGGGCGCGGAAGACGTCGACGATGTCTACGGGCACTGGAACGTCGGTCAAGCTCGCGTACGAACGCTCGCCGAACAGCTCGGTCTCTCGCGGGTTCACGGCAATGACGCGATAGCCGTGCCGCCGCAGGTAGAAGCCGACGAAGTAGCTGGCGCGCAGCGCGTTCCTCGACAGGCCGACCACGGCGATCGTCTTCGCGGTGTGAATGACGCGCTGGATGGTCAGCGGATCCTGATAGGGGGTGATGTCGAACATCGGTGTCATTGTGCCGTCGCGCCGCTCGCGGCCGACGCGGCCACGCGCGCGAAGCCCTGCTCGAGATCCCAGAGCAGATCGTCAACGCATTCGATTCCAACGGACAGACGGATCGTGCCCGGCCCGACGCCGGCCGCACGAAGCTCGTCTTCGCCCAATTGGCGGTGCGTGGTGCTGGCCGGATGGATGATCAGGCTTTTCGAATCGCCGACGTTCGCGAGATGCGACCACAGGGTGACGCCGCGGATGAAATCCTGACCGGCGCTGCGCCCGCCCTCGATGTCGAACGAGAACACCGCGCCGGCGCCCTGCGGCAGATACTTCTCGACCAGCGGCCGGTAACGGCTCGACGGCAACCCTGGGAACGTCACGTTCGATGCCAGTTCGTGCGACGCCAGGTAGCGTGCCACGATCGCCGCGTTCTCCGACTGGCGGGCCATCCGCAGCGACAGCGTTTCGAGCCCCTGCAGGAACAGGAAGGCATTGAACGGGCTCATGCACGCCCCGAGATCGCGCAGCGTCTCGGCGCGCAGTTTCATCAGATAACCGTAGGTGCCGAACGTCTCGTGAAACTGCAGACCGTGATCGCCGGCGACGGCTCGGCGATCACGGGATAGCGGCCGTTCGACCAATTGAACTCTCCGGAATCCACGACAACGCCACCGATGCTGGTGCCATGGCCGCCGATGAACTTGGTCGCCGAATGGAGCACGATGTCTGCGCCCCACTGATCGGCCGGCAGAGATACGGCGTCGCGAACGTATTGTCCACGAGGAGCGGAAGCGCGTGATCGTGCGCGATCGCGGCCACCGCCTCGATGTCGAGGACATTGCCGCCGGGATTGCCGATCGTCTCGCCGTAAAACGCCTTGGTGTTGACGCGGACCGCGCCTTTCCAGGCGTCGAGATCATCGGGATCGACCCACGTCAGCTCGATCGACATCTTGCGGAAGAGGTGCTTCAGCTGATTCACCGTCCCGCCGTACAACGCCGACGACGAGACGACGTGGTCGCCAGGGACGAGCATCGTGAAGAGCGCTGCCGCCTGCCCTGCAATACCGCTGGCGAATGCGACGGCTCCGCACGCGCCTTCGAGGTTGGCCATCCGCTCCTCGAAGGCAGCGACGGTCGGATTCATGATCCGCGAGTACGTGTTGCCGTACTCCTGAAGGTTGAAGTAGGCGGCGGCCGACTCCGGATCCTCGAACACGTAGCTGGTCGTCTGGTAGATCGGGACCGCGCGTGCGCCGGTATTCGGATCGGGGCGCTGTCCGGCATGCACCTGGCGGGTGTCGAACCCGAAGCGGCGCGACTCTTCCATGAAGCCTGGCTCCTACTCGGCGAGGAATTGCTGGATCATCGGCGTCTGCCGCGCCTCCTCCAGCAGAAAACAGTCATGGCCGTACGGCGCTTCGATGACGTGGAGCCGCACGTCCTTCCCGGTCGCGCGCAGAGCGGCCGCGAGTGCCTGCGATCCTGACGGCGGATACAACCAGTCGGAACTGAACGCGATCAGCAGCGTCCGCGCCGACACGTGGCGAACGGCGTCTTCGAGGCGGCCGCCGCCATACTGCCGCGCCAGATCGAAATAGGAGAGTGCACGCGACGTGTAGAGGTAGGTGTTGGCATCGAAGCGCTTCACGAACGAATCGGCCTGATGACGCAAATAACTCTCGACTTCGAACTCCGGCTCCGTGAGCAGGTAGCGGATATCGTCGGACGATTGCAGGCGCCGACCGAACTTCTCGCCGAGTGACTCTGCCGACAAATACGTCACATGGCCGAGCATCCGGGCGACGCCCATACCCGCTGATGGCGCGCGCCCGGTGCCGTAGTAGTGACCGCCCTGCCAGTCCGGATCGGCGGTGATGGCACTGCGCGCGATCGCATTCCAGGCCACGCCCTGCGGCTGCAGTGCGTGCGTGCTGGCGATCGGAATGATCGCGCCAACGTCGGCGCCGTACCTGCACCGCCCATTCGAGCGCCTGCATGCCGCCGAGCGATCCGCCGGCGATGGCGCCCACCCGCATGATGCCAAGCTCGCGCAGCAGCGCCCGTTCGACGCGGACCATGTCGGCAACGGTAATGACCGGAAAGTCGGAACCGTACGGACGGCCGGTCTCGGGGTTCATCGACGAAGGACCGGTCGTCCCACGACAGCCGCCGAGAAGGTTCGAGCTGACCACGAAAAAGCGTTCGGTGTCGAACGCCTTGCCGGGACCGATCATGCCGTCCCACCAGCCGAGCCCGCGGCTCTTCCCGGCATCGCGCTCTTCAGCGCGGAACCCGTCTCTCGTGCTGGCCTCGACTGGCGCCCTCGAGAAACCCGCCGCGTGGGCGTCGCCGCTCAGGGCATGGCAGACGAGCACGACGTTATCGCGCGCCGGCGACAACGTGCCGTAGGTCTCGTACGCGACCCGGATGCCGCGCAGTTCCCGGCCGCAGTCCAGCAGCAACGGCTCGGGGAGGTCGAGGAACTGCGTCTCGACCGTGCCGACCGAGCCGGCGGCCGTCCTCGGCGCTGGCGTGGTCATCGGGCGATCATATCTCCTGAGGTTGCGCCGATCCGCGTCGGGCGGAACTTTAGTTCGCCCTGCTGAAGTCGGCCCGTATCGAAGCTCTCGCGATGTATGATCCGACACTTCGACTAACCCGATTACCCAGGCCATTCTTGTCCATGCGAAGAGGAGTTCCCAATGGCTGAGACCAAAATCGACAACGGCGTCAACGTCGACGCCCTGCTGGCGGCGCGCGAGGCGTTGAAGAGCGCGCCCGATGCCGCCAAGTTCACGTGGCGGGCGGCGTGCAAGTGGCAGAACGGTACGCACAGCAAGAGCACGATTCAGGGTTTCCACGGCCTCGGCCAGGAGCAGAAGCACAAGACCGAGTTCTCGTTCGAGGCGGACCACCCGGAGATCTTCGCGTCGGAAGATCTGGGTGCGACACCGGTCGAGCTCGTCCTTGTCGGTCTGGCAAGCTGCCTCACGGCCGGCGTGGCGGCCGTCGCGCAGAACCGCGGCATCCAGCTGCGATCGGTCGAAGCAAAACTGGAAGGCGCGATGGACATCCAGGGCATCCTGGGCATCGACAGCGACGTGCGCAACGGGTTCGGCGACATCAAGGTCACCTTCAAGATCGACGCCGACGCGCCGAAGAAGGACATCGAGGCGCTGGTCGCGCAGTCGCAGAAACGGTCGGCCGTGTACGACTGCATCACCAATCCTACGAACGTTACGGTCGAAGTCGCCTAGCATCCGATCGATCATCGTCAGCGGAGCACGTCATCGAACGCGTCACGACCGTTGTCATCGGCGCCGGGCACGCGGGGCTGGCGGCGAGCCGCTGCCTCAGCGAGCGGGGGATCGATCATGTCGTGCTCGAACGCGGGGAGGTGGCGAACTCCTGGCGGCATGAACGATGGGACTCGTTGCGTCTGCTGACGCCGAACTGGCTGAGTCGACTGCCGGGCTATGCCTACGACGGCAGCGATCCCAACGGCTTCATGACGATGAGCGAGGTGGTCGCGTTCGTATCGCGCTATGCCAGCGTGGCCGCAGCGCCGGTACGAACGCAAACACCGGTGACCTCGGTCACGCAGACAGACGGCGGCTATCACATCGCCACCGGGAACGGTGACCTCCGCAGCCGCTGCGTGATCGTCGCCAGCGGTGCCTGCAACGTCGCGCACGTACCGGCTGTCCGGCAGGCGGTGCCGGCGGCGATCGCGTGCTTCACCGCCCTCGACTATCGCAATCCGGAGCAATTGCCTGCAGGCGGTGTTCTGGTCGTCGGCGCGTCGGCGACGGGCGTGCAACTCGCCGACGAGATCCAGCGATCCGGCCGGCCCGTGCTCCTGTCTGTGGGGGAGCACGTCCGCCTGCCGCGCATGTATCGCGGCCGGGACGTGCTCTGGTGGATGGACGCGTCGGGCGTGTGGAACCAGCGCTACGACGAGATCGAGGATCTGACGCGTGCACGCCACCTGCCATCCCCGCAGCTGGTCGGGACTCCGGAGCGCGCAACGATCGACCTGAATACGCTCACCAGCGCCGGCGTCGAGCTGGTCGGACGGCTCGCGGCGATTCGCGACGGCCGCGCCCTGTTCTCCGGCGGGCTCCGCAACATGTTCGCGCTCGCCGATCTCAAGATGGAGCGGCTGCTCGATACATTCGACGAGTGGGCACGCAGCAGCGCGCGCGACGGGGAGGTGGCGCCGCCCGAGCGGTTCGAGCCGACTCGGGTACCCGCCTCCTCGCGAATCGGCCTCGATCTCAACAGCGGCGAAATCTGCTCGATCGTCTGGGCGACAGGGTATCGGCCTGACTACCGCTGGCTCAACGTCCCGGTGCTCGACGCGAAAGGCCATCTGCGTCACGAGGGCGGCGTATGCGACGCTCCCGGTCTCTACGCGCTCGGTCTGCCGGTGCTGCGGCGCCGCAAGTCCACGTTCATTTGCGGCGCGGAAGGCGACGCCAGGGCGATCGTCGACCACCTCACCACGTATATCTCCGCGCCGCAGGCCCCCAAGTAATCCGAGGTCGCCAGGTCCTCGTGTCGGGGCTGCGCGTCCGGGGCGACACCCGATTCACTCTCTGCGGGTGTCTGTGGATGATCCTGAGGGTCCGGTGCCACGTCGATCTTCTTGAACCTCGGCACGTCGATATCGCGACGCCGTACCCTTCGGTGTGTTGCTGACGCCGACGACGTTCGCGCGGCCTTACCAATGGGTGAGCGACCCATCCGGGCGGCGGAACACGTTGCGGCGGCCCGGCTCCGTCACCTCACCGATCTGCGTCAGCAGCTTCATCTCAGGCGTCACGCCCAGGCCGGGCCGCTGGTTTGTGTACATCTTTCCATTCTTGAAATCGAAATGCTCGGGCAGATAGTCGATGGGCTTGCCGTCGGAGTAGTACTCGAGCAGAACCGGACCCGAAAACGTCGAGAGGCAGTTCACCAGAGCCGCTGTCGAGATCGGGCCCGTGAAGTGGGGGATGATGCCGACGGCGTGGGTCTCGCAGATCCCCGCCACCTTCATCATCTCGGTGATGCCGCCGACATTGGGCAGCGTCGCACGGATGAAGTCAATGTCGTGGTTCTCGACGAGGCGGTTGAAGTCCCATTTGAGACCCCATTCCTCGCCGTGCGTCAACGGCACCGCGGTCATCTGGCGCAGCCTGGGAAGATCCTGATGCGCGTGTTCGTCGCGGACCGGATCTTCGACGAAGAACGGCTCATACGGCTCAAGTGCCTTGCAGCAACGCAGCGCGTCGTTGAAGTCGAAGCGCTGATGCAGATCGATGCACCAGTTGCCATCGGGTCCCACCCCTTCGCGCACCTGCCGGCAATCGTCCGCAATCCGCCGCACCATCGCCCGGGTGTCGAACACGTCGCCAATCTCGACGTCGCCGGCGTGCATGCGGAACGCGCGGAACCCTGCGTCCATCGTGGCACGCGCCCGCTCCTTCAAGGTCAACGGGGCGTCGGCAGGCACTCCGGGAGGCCGCACGGCGCTGGTCGCGTAGCACTCGCAATAGTCGCGCACCGTCCCGCCGAGCAACTCGTGGATCGGCAGCTTCAGCGCCTTGCCCTTGAGGTCCCAGAGCGCGAGATCGAGCGCGCCGAGCGCGTGCGTCTTCTCCCGGCCCGGCGGATAGAACCACGCGATGTACTGCTCCTGCCAGATCGCCTCGAGGTGGAACGGGTTCTTTCCGATCAACGTGCCGGCGCACTGCTCGAGGGTGTCTTTGCTGCCGCCCTCGCCGATGCCGGTGATGCCGATGTCGGTCTCGACCGTCACCACCATGTTGCTTTGATTGAAGAGCGGGTTGAGCGTCGGCGGACGATAGATCCGCACACGCGTAATCTTGGCCTTCGGCAGGTCGGCCGCCGCGTTGAAGGGATGCCACAAGTACGCGGCCGGGCATGCCGCGACCGCTCTCAGAAACGTTCTGCGATCCATGCGCATTCTCCCGATCAGGCGCCATGGTAACGCAGCGTAGGCTTGGTGACTGAGGACGGCATGACGAAAAGGCGAGCGCTGGACGTCACAGGCTGAACACAGACCGTCACGGACCAACACCGATCAACACGGACAAGAGCCGGCTGAAAATACGCGCCACGAGATGGCCCTGAAGCCCGGCCGCCAGGCGGCACTTCGTGCCGCCCCCTTCAGGGCCACTTGCACCGGCATGAGCGCTGACCGATTTGCCCCAATCTATCCGTAGCCGTCCGCGTAGTCCGTGACCTCGTTCTTCGGCAAATCTAAAGTGGCTGGCCGAGCCGACTTTCGAGCAGCGCACGATAGGTGCGGCTGACCCTCGACCGCGATCCGTGACGGAGTACCACGTCGAATTCGCCGTGAGATCTCGGTTCGAGCTGCACGATGCTCTCGATGTTGACGACCGCGGATCGATGGACGCGAACGAAGCGCATTGCGTCGAGCCGGGCGACAGCTCCTGGAGTGTCGCCCGATAGAGCAATTTCTTTCCGGCGACATGCAGGCTGACGTAGACGCCAGCGGCCTCGATGCAATCGATGTCCGCGACCCTGACGAAACGTGTCGTGCCACCAGATTTCACCACCAGTCGATCGAGCATCCGGCGCTGTTGCGGCGAGCGCGTCGTCAACCGGAGCATCCGCTGACCGAACTCGAAGACGCTGCGCTCGTTCAGTCGCTGCCGGGCGCGTGCCATCGCCGCTTCCTGGCGTTCGTCGCTGTACGGCTTCAACAGGTAGTGGAGGCGCGCCGCGTGCTGGTCGGGGAGAATGTGGTACGAGATGAGTAGATCTGACGTGAACAAATGGGTATGAAATATTAGCAGAGGTGGCGTGAAGCGCAGGGATTTGGAGAGATAGGCTGCGGCGGGTTGTGTGAGAGAGCACGAAGGCGTAGGGGATCGCGAACTGTTTACGCAGCGGAAGAAAGGGTGGAAGAAGGAAAAGGATGGAGAAAAAATATATAAATTAGTAATTTGATTTTCTAATAGATATTTAATTAAAGAAAATTGTTTAATGAGGAAAGCAATGAGTTAGAAAGTGCATAGTATATAATTTAGTATTATTGTGAGCAGGAGTATACTAAAAATACAAAATTTGTGGTAACGGGTATTGACGCAGTGGAGTGGCATTGTATAAAGAAATGAGATATATGATGGAAGAGGATGGATGAGTGAATGATTTTGAACGGTTGCCGCCCTTCGTCGCGGAACTTTCGGTCGCGCTGTGGTTCGTCGTAAAGGGTGTCGACCTGGAGAAGTGGAGGGGACTCGCGCACGACATCAATGACTGAGCGAACCACGGCGATGGACACGGTGCTCGTGACGGGCGGTTCGGGTTTCGTGGGCAGTCACGTAATCCTGCGGCGCCATCTGTTACGGTCATCCTTCTCAGGCGGCGTCATTCGATGAGACGAGCTGGACGAATCCAGGAGGTCGCTCGAACTGTCGGTCATCAACCCCGCGGGCATCTTCGGGCCGGTGCTCGGGCCGGACTTCTCATCTTCGATCGAGCTCGTGAAACGCCTGCTGAACGGTATGCCTGGCTGTCCGCGCATCTATTTCGGCGTCGTGGACGTACGCGATGTCGCCGACCTCCTCAGTTGCCGAACTGGCTCGTCCGACTGGGCGCGCTGATTGATCCCACACTGCGAACGGTCGTCCCGCTGCTCGACAACACACGCCGCGCCACGGCGGCAAAGGCGGAGCGGATGCTCGGAGGAGGCCACGATCGCCGGAGGATGCGATCGTCGCGACGGCGGAGAGTTTGATCCGCCTCGGTTCCGTGTGAACCGAGCGAACTACGCCCGCCCGCCTCGGCGAACTCCCAGATCTTCGCGGCGGCCGGCGAGAAATTGTGCGATCGCGGGATCAGCTGTCAATTCGATGGCTCTGTCGAACGCGATCGTCGCGTCCGCGGCGCGACCGAGCCGCGACAGCACGTGCGCGCGCACTGCCCAGTACGGCTGATAGTTGCGGGCCGTATCCGGATTGACCGCGTCCAATGCGGCGAGGGCATCGGCGGGCCCTCTCGCCTCGGCAAACGCAGCGGCTCGTCCCACGTACGCACCAATCGTCGGCGCGGCGCGGACGAGGCCTTCATAGAGCACCGCGATCGCCGGCCAGTTGGTCTCGCCGGTTCGCGCGCTGTCGATGTGCGCCGACTGCAGCGCCGCTTCGAGCTGGAATCGCCCGGCTCGATTATGCGAGGCAGCGCCGCCAAGCAGCACTTCCGCTTCACGAATCATCCTCGACGACCAGCGCTGCGTGTCCTGCTCGAGAATTGGCACGTACGCGCCGTTCGCCGATCGGCGCGCCGGACGACGCGCCTCGCAGAACAGCATCAGCGCCAGGAGGCCGCGTGCCTCTGGCTCGTCGGGCATCACCTCGAGGAGCACCCGCGCGAGCCAGATCGCCTCCTGGGTCAGGCCACGCCGCTTCGGATCGGCGCCGGCCACATCGTCCCAGCCGCTGCCGTAGGCCGCGTAGATCGCGTCGAGCACGGCGTCGAGCCGCTCGGGGAGCTCCTGGCGATCGGGAATCTCGAAGGCGATCGCGGCGTCGCGAATCTTCGTCTTCGCCCGGCTCAATCGCTGTCCCATCGTCGCCGGCAGCGTGAGAAACGCGTCGGCGATCGTCGCCGCGTCCAGTCCGAGGACCACCTGCAGCATCAGCGGCGTGTGCACGGCGCGATCGATCGCCGGGTGGGCACACACGAACAACAGCTTCAGGCGTTCGTCTGGAAAGAACCCTTCGGTCTGTGCTTCGCTTTCTCGAATCACGAGCCGAAGCGCCTCCGCCGCATCCGTCCGCACGCGTTGATGGCGTGCCTGATCGATCAGCCGCCGCCGTGCCGTCGTCAGCAGCCAGGCTTCCGGATTGAGCGGCACGCCATCGCCCGGCCAGGTGCGCATCGCCGCGATGAACGCGTCGCCGAGCGCGTCTTCCGCAGCGGCAACATCACGGGTCCGTGCGGAAAGGTAAGCGACCAATCGCCCGTACGATCGTCGCGCGACGAGCTCGACGATGTCGCGCGGGTCATCCACTCGTGGCCTCCACGCGGGCGCGGACGTCGGGCGCGACCGGACGAACTTCGATCGCACCGGTCGACGCCGTCGGGCAGCGTGCCGCCCAGTCGAGCGCGACGTCCAGCGTCGGCAGCTCCAGGATGATGAAGCCGCCGAGCTGTTCCTTCGTGTCGGCGTACGGCCCGTCCTGCACCTGCCGGTGCGCATTCCTCACGCGCACGGTGGTGCCCGTGGCGTCGGGTTGGAGCGGTGAGCCGGTGACGTAGACGCCGGCCTCGACGAGTGCGCGGTAGTACTGCCGCCACGCGGCGAGGTGCGCCTCGCCGCGCTCGGTGTCGCGATTATCGAAGTCCTCAGGCGGTTCGTAGATCAGGAGTGTGAACTGCACGTCGATTCTCCGGCACCCGCGTGGGCGCTATAGCGGTCGTGGTGACGCACCCAGGCCATTGGGAAAGGCAGTCCGTCCTCGTCGCGGCCTTTCGGAACGAGATCGAGCAGATGGTAGGTGCCGAGCACGCTCTCGCCGCCGCGCCCGTACGTCGAATACGTGTGGAAGATGTCGCCTTGCGCGTTCGTCACGAAGACGCTGAACCCCGGCCCCTCTTCGCTTGGAAACAGCTGCTCCGCGTAGTTGTAATGCATCTTGCCGCTGGCCACTTCATCCTTCGTGAACGAGACGTGGAAGTCGCGGTTGAACGCCGTCCCGTACGAGGACACCCACGGGAACTGCCAACCCATTCGGCGCTTGAACGCGTCGATCTCGGCCAGCGGCGCCCGAGACACCGCGACCAGCGTCACGTCGCGGTTCGCGAGGTGCGGGAGGACGCCGTCGAGATGGTCCATGAGGAACGAGCAGCTCGGGCATCCCTCCGCCCATCCCGGCCCCATCATGAAGTGATACACGATGAGCTGACTTCGGCCTTCGAACAGATCGGCCAGCGAGCGGCGCCCGTCGGCAGTGTCGAACATGTAAGACGTCTCCACTTTGACCATCGGCAGGCGACGGCGATCGGCGCTCAGCGCATCTCCCTCGCGGGTGTGCGCCTTTTCTCTGGCCAGCAGCGCTTTGCGGGCCGCCAGCCACTCATCGCGCGAGACGATTCTCGGCTGCTCCATTGTCATCTCCTCTCTGGGATTCCACTGCGGTGCTGGAGGCTTCGCCCGGCTTGAGCCCAAGGCGCGCCACGACGAGTGCGACAACGCCGCCTACGGAGGATGCGCCAGCGGCAAGGCTGACGACGGAACCGGCGGTAGCAGCCAGACAGGCTGGGCACATGACGGCCTCCCGAGGAACGGCCCCAATGCGTTCCTCTAGCCTGATGACGGCCCAGGAGTGGAGATTTCGACAGCCGGAGGTGAGATGGGCGGCCTGCAGATGTGCGCGGGCCGCGGCAGCTTTACGCCGTGGCCAGCCTCGGCCGGCGGGCGAACAGGAGATGGACGAAGCGGTCGAGGCCCGCAAAACGTCCGCTGCCGGTGAGAAAGATCACGATCAGCGAGGCGAGCTCGACCATGTTCTTGTTGACGATCAGATAGCTGCCCTCGGTCGGGATCGTGTAGAAGTAGCCCACGAAGGGCGGGTTGCAGAGATAAAAGAGCAGGATGAACCCGATGCCGGCCAGGCTCGCCAGGCGGGTGAACAGCCCGAGGATCAGCAGCGCGCCGACGATCGTCAGTCCGTACATCGTGATCAGGTTCGCATTGTCGAGCAGGTGCGGCTGGCTGGCGATCCACTTGAAGAACGCCGAGAACGGTCCGCGTGAGGCTTTCATATAGCCTGCGGCCGACCACGTCGTCGACGTCAGCTTCGTGAGTCCCTCGTACAGGAAGTGCCAGCCGACGAACACACGCAACAGGGTGATCGCGATCATCGGCCCGCGCGTGAGCTTCCCGTCATCCATCTGCCACTCCTTCGAAATTGGGGTCGGGATAAATTTCACTTTCTGCCACAGGAAGCAGCGCGACGCGTGGCAAATAGTGAAATTTATCCCGACCCCAATTTTCCCCTAATCAGTTTGTGAGGCGGCGCCGGCGGCCTCCGGGACCTTGAAGTCGTCCGGCTTGAACGGGACCCAGGCGCGCGCGTCGATCGCTTCGTTGACCTTCAGCACCGCCACGGCGGTCTCGTAGGCGACCTCCGCCGGACAATTCAGCTTCGCCTTGCCGCGGACGCTGTCGAAGAAGTTCTGCAGATGCGGCTGGTGATACGGGTCGCGCAGCGTGACCGGCACCGTGTGCTGATCGGGCGACACGGACTCGCGAACGTCCACGATCGCCGCTGACTCACTCGTCTTGCTCTCTTCCTTTTCTTTGGGCGCGGAAATGTAGCCCTTCTGCACCCATTCGTCCCAGGCTGGCGCATTGGGATCGCGATAGAGCGTGCCGGCGTAGTTCACCTCGGACTCGGAAATGAGCAGCGTCCCCTGGTCGCCCATGAAGCTCTCGAAATAACCCTGACTGCCGTTCGTCGTCTGCGTCTGGTAATACGCCTTTGCGGGACCGAGCGGGGTGTTGAAGTCGAAGACCACCATCACCGTGTCGTACCACTCGTGCGTCTTCGGATCGTAGTAAAGCTGGCCGCCGCTCGCCATCACACCCGATGGATTCGCGCCGAGGAACCAGCTGTAAATATCGATCTGATGCGATCCGAGATCGACGATCGGCCCGCCGCCCTTGCCCTTGTACCAGCGCCAGTTGCGGAACTGGTGCATGTCCTTGAAGCCGTACTGCGCAAGGCGGGCCGCCGGGATCGCGTAGCGATCCGGGGCACCGAGGTCGGGCGTCACGGCACGGTTCCACTGCCCATAGACGGTGACGATGCGGCCCAGCAGCTTGGCTTCGGTCAGCAGCTTGTTGTAGCAGTGGAGATAACGCGGGTTGGAGCGGCGCTGGTGGCCGATCTGGAGCAGCTTGCCGGTCTCGCGGGCCGCCCGCACCATGCTGCGCGCGCCCTCGAGCGTGTTCGACATCTCCTTCTCGCAGTACACGTGCTTGCCGGCTTTCAGGCAGTCAATCGTGTGCTGCGCATGCCAGAAGTCGGGCGTGGCGATGACCACTGCGTCGAGCTCTTTCTCCTTGTCGAGCATCTCGCGGTAGTCCGCGTACGCGTTCGGATTGTGCTTGAAGCGCTTGAGGCTGTTGACGACTCGCCGCTGGTTGTACTCGGTCCAGATATCGCAGACGGCGCGGAAGCGGAGACCGGGGATGCGCAGCATCGCGTCGGTCAGCACCTGGCCCTGCGCACCGGCGCCGAGGAGCGCGATGTTGATCTCCTGCAGGCCGGCCGCGGACGCGGGCGATGCAGCCACTTCCTCGAGCTTCGCCTGCTGGTAGTCGCGCTGCTTCTGCCACGCGTAGCCGAAGAGGCCGAGCGCGGGGACTGTGGACAGCCCCTTGAGCACGTCGCGCCGATCGATCTTTCTCGGCCCATCGCCTGCCGCGCGCGCCGTCGTCTTGTCCTTGTGGTCCTCGCCAGCCATGGCCTGTTCTCCTGGTGGGGTCGGGATAAATTTCAGATTCTGCCAGTGGAAACTCGCCACCGCCTGGCAGAATTTGAAATTTATCCCGACCCCTTAGACTACACCGCAGGCGTGCCGAAGTGAATGAGAGCGGGCGCCTCCGAGCCCGAGCCGATTGGCTCGGGCAGGATCCACGCCTCGAGGCCCGGGCTTCGCTTGCAGAGCTCGCCGATCTCCTCTGGACTCAGCATCATGAGCGCGGTGGTCAGCGCGTCGGTGACCGCCGCGGCCGCCAGCCGGGGCCCGTCGCCCGCCGAACCGGTCGCGGGCCGAGGTACGGCCGCCCACGAGGCCAATCGCCCGCGAACAGGAACGCCGGTGCGCGGATCGACGATGTGATCCTTCTTCCGGATGCCGGACGCGCCAAGCGCGGCCTGGTGAACGTTGAGCCGTGTCAGCACGCGCGAGGGGCGGTTGGGATCGCTCAGCGTCAACGGCCAACCGGCCGCTCCGGACGGTCCCTCCAAGGCGAGCACCGAGCTGAAGCCGCCATGAACGAGCGCTTCTCCAAGCTCCCACTCGTCGAGCAGTTCACCGATCAGATCGACGGCGTAGCCCTTGCCGATACCTCCGAGATCCACGCGAACGCCGCCTCTGGTTGCGCGGACGATCGAGGCCTCGGCATCGATCTCGAGGGACAGAAGTCCCGTGCCAATCGACACATCGAACCGGCCGCCGGTCAACTCGAACATGTGGCGCGCGATGACCAGGCACTCCAGCGCCGCCGCGCCAATCTGCGTTTCCTCGCCGGCAGCGAGCTGGCTCACGCGGCTGATGTCGCTGTTTGGTATGAAGCGGCTCAGCTCGTTCTCGAGTCGGTCGATCAGATCGAACGCCGCACGCGCCGCCTGCGACGCATAGCCGGAGTCGGCGCTGACAATGTACAGCTCGTACACCGTGGCCATGGCCTCGTGCGAAAACCGCCGGATGTCGGCGAGCTCGCGAGGCTGCTCGATTCCGAGACCGCCATCGATCGCCGGGGGACCACGACGAGGCGCGGGAGTGTGCATGACGCGATGGTGTGGGCGGACCTGAAGGTCCGCCCTACATGTGATCGCCGGCAGCCCGGAGCCCGGAGTCCACTCCTACAGTGTCCACCCCTGACGATAGGTGTGCTGTACGTACGTGTTCGCCTCGGCCACGCTGGTGATTTTCATTCCGGGGCCGTCCCACATCAGCCGCGTGCCGGGGAAACGGAGCGCGACGTTGCCGAGGAGCACGGCTTCGCTGAACGGGCCGGCGTAATCGAAGTTCGACACCGCCTGCCCGTGCTGCCGGATCGCATCGAGCCAGTTCTTCTCGTGGCCGTTCCGCCCTTCCGGCACGCGCGGCAGCGTCCGCGGCGGACGCGGGGTGAAGGCGGTCATCGCCGATTCCGGGATGAGGCGCGGGCTCTCCGAGTAGGTCTCGCACCACATCTTGCCCTTGTCGCCGACGAAGATCGTGCCCGACTCGGGCAGGTTGCGCTCCGGCTCCAGATCGTCGGGCCGCTCCGGCAGAATCCCGCCGTCATACCAGTGCAGTTTCACCGGCGGCATCTCGCCGCGCTCCGGGAACGACATGTGGATGACCGACGCCGGCGGATAGCTGTCGTTGTATTCCATGCGCTTGTAGCCACCCCACCCGGCGGGTGCCCCCGGGATGCGGATCACCGGAACGGCCTCGGTGGCAATGACGCTCGTCGGCGAACCGAGCTTCAGCACCGTGAAGGCGGCGTCCATCACGTGGCAGCCCATGTCGCCCATCGCGCCAGCGCCGAAGTCGATCCACGCGCGCCAGGCGAACGGATGGTATTCAGGGCTGTACGGACGCATCGGTGCCGGCCCGATCCACAGATCCCAGTCCAGGCCCTCGGGCACGGCAGGAGTCTCGGTGGGCCGCGGGAATCCCTGCGGCCATACCGGGCGGTTGGTCCAACAGTGCACGTCGCGAATCGGACCAATCGCGCCCGCAGCCACCCACTCCTGCATCAGGCGCAGGCCTTCTTCCGAGTGCCCCTGATTGCCCATCTGGGACACGATCTTGTACTTCCGTGCCGCCTCGGTCAGCGCCCGCGCCTCGCTGACGGTGCGCGTCAGTGGCTTCTGCACGTAGACGTGCTTCCCGAGCTGCATCGCCGCCATCGCGACGACCGCGTGATTGTGATCCGGGGTGGCGATGACGACCGCGTCGATGTCTTTCTGCTGCTCGAACATCTTGCGGAAGTCCTGGTGCAGGACCGCCTTCGGGAACTTCTCGGGGATGCCGCTCTTCGCCATCGCCGCCTTCGACGCGGCGCTGTGGTCGACGTCGCAGAGCGCGACGATGTTGTCGCTCTTGGCGACGTTCATCAGGTTCGACGTCCCCATGCCGTGGGCGAACCCGACGACGGCGACGTTCACGGTGTCGCTCGGCGCCTGATAGCCGGCGCCGAGCACGTGGCGCGGCACAATCGTGATCCCGGCCGCGGCGGCGGCGGTCCCGATGAAGGTCCGGCGCGACACCGACGAGGGGGACTGCTTCTCGTTGCTCATGAGTCTGCTCTCCTGCACTGTGACGGCCGCGTCACCGGCGGTGTCGCGGCGGCCGAAAAAGGGAATCGATGAGTTGTCAGGGGCCCCTGGAAGACAGCCGCAGCGTTCGATGTCGTGCCGGCACGCGCGCGCGCCGCGACGCGTTCGCGCCAGATCTGCGCGACGTCGACCAACGCGCGCACGAAGTCGTGCCAGCGCAGTTTCGATCCGGCCTTATCGTGCCACGCCGGCAGCACCAGCTCGTAAAGACGGTCGCGGCGGGCTGGCTCGCCCGGCATCACGGGAAGCCGGAGATAACGAGCGATCAGCTCCACGTCGAAGACCCAGGAGCTGCGGAACGGCGTCACGAACAGCGAGGCGGTCCCGGCGGTCACGCGCAAAATCTTAGCGCCACACTGGGTATCGTAAACGGCCAGGTCGAGCGCCTGCGATGCCGCCGTGGCGAATACGCGGCCGAGGTAGTGGCGACTCGTCTTCCGCCTGACGTCGCGACCCATCAGCATCACGCGCGCTCCGAGCACGAACTCGACGGCGGGCCGAAGCCGCAGAACATTCAGAAAATCATCGATCGCCGCCAGCGGCGTCGCCAGGTCCGCGTCGAAGAACCCGATCAGCCGAGGGTGCTGCTCGAGGCCGGCGAGCATGCCGATGCGCACCGCCTCCGCCTTCCCGCGCCGCGGAGAGAGAGCAACCGTCCGGACGACATCGGGGGCCGACGCGCGCATCCGTTCCAGGATCTCGCCGGTGCCATCGATGCTCCCATCGTCCACGAACACCAGCCGAACATCCGGATGGCTCGACGCGAAACCCAGGAAGGCGGCTGGATCGAGGCGTGACGCTTCGTTGTGACAGGGGACGATCAGGGCCAGTTGAGGAGGCGTCACAGTGCGCTCGCCGTCCGCCACAGTGCCACAGTGAAACCGGCGCCGCAATGCGCCGAGGCGCCGTTCGACGCCGCCCCCTGACTGACGAGGAAGCGCTCCCACAATCCCCGGTCGACGTAGAGGGCCATGAGCACTTCGGGCCGGAGCCCGAAGAATTCCGAGACGTAGCGATCGCCGAGCGCATCGAGGGCCCCGGTGTTCTCGGTCGACGCCACGATGACGGGCGCCTGCATCGCGACCGGATCGCCCGGAGCCGTCCAGTACCCGACATTCGGCATCGTCCTCAGATACCAGGGCAGCGGCCACTGCTCGTACGGTGACGCGATGACCGATACCTGCATGTGCTCCTTCGCGGGATGCAGGGCGGCGAGCTCGCGGATGCGAGTCGCCATTCGAACCGCGTCCGGCACGGTCTGCGCGTAGACATAGGGATTGCGCGAATCCGACGCGTAGGTGACCGACGCGCGCCACGCCTGGCGTCCCAGATGGATCGAGGCCGCGAGGCACACGAACGCGACCACCGCGGCGAGCGCGCGAGAGGGGATCGCCGACAGGAGTCGCGAGAATCCGATCCCGGCAAGCACGATCGTGCCAGCGTAAAACGGCAGGACGTTCCAGGGTGTCTTATAGGGAATCGCCGAGAAGATCGCCGTCGTGATCACGACGTAGGCGGTCAGATAACGTGCCCAGAAATCCAAGAGTGGCGGCGCGGTTTTCGCCGTGCCGCCTGGCCACCACGCCAACACTCCCCCTACGGCCGCAAGGACGACGACCACGCCTTCGCTCCACCACAGCCCGCCGGAACGCGAGTAGGTCAGGAGCTGGAGGTAGTAGTGCCACGGGTGCCCGTGGCTCACTGGGAACATGCCGCGATCGACGTAGATCCGGGCACCGCGAAACGGCTCGAGGAGGCCGGCCGGATAGGTGAAGAAAGAGGAGTAGAAGAGGAGGGCCACCGCGGCGGCCGAGAGCAAGCCTGTGAAGACGGACCCCGCCCATGGTCCTTTAACCGGCGGGGCTGAAGCCCCGCCTCCACGGAAGTGCGACGCGAGCGCGCACGCGACCAGCGCGGCGGGCAGAACGATCACCGCCGTTTCTTTCGTCGCGACCGCGAGACCGGCGGCGACGCCGGCTGCGGCGGCCCATCGCAGTCCGCCGCCCCCGACCACGCGGCCGAGCGCGATCACGAATGCGAGGGCAAAGCCGGCGAACAGCGATTCCTGGATGAACATCCGCGAGAAAAACACCATCGCCGGTGACAGCGCCATCAAGAGGGCACCAGCCGCCACGGCGGTGCGGCCGATTGCCGGCGAGAGCAGTGGCAGCAGCAGAACCGTCGCCAATCCGAAGACGGCGGTCACACCGCGAAGCGTCCACTCGTCGAGCGACGCCAGCGTGGTCTGGCCGCGTAACCACGCCGCCAGCAGCGTCAGGTAATAAAGGGTAGGACCGTGATGATCGCGGGCGTCGTAGCGGTATTCGCCGCGCTCGAGGAGCGCGCCGAACTTGACGGCCTGGTTCGCCTCGTCATGATGCATCGGCCGTGCGTCGAGCCGCGCGAAGCGAAGCGGCAGGCCGGCGGCCAATGCGATCACGAGGAGGGCGCTCCCGCACCCGCGGGTCATTTCGGCAGGCCGTAGACCTCGACCTCGACGTAGTGGTTTAGATCGTTCGTCGTATTGCCCTTCGAGGAGAGCCGCACGTATCGGCCCTTCGCGCCCTTGGGATCGAACAGCTTGCCTTCGGCGACCTCGATGTATTCCTTGTCTTTCCCGGCGGTCATCTTCGACGAGTTGTCGTGGTCGTTGTTGAACACCGTCGTCACGCCGTTCTTGAAGGCCGGATCATCCGCGACCTGGACAACGACGTCGTGATAGACGCGCGCCTGGCTGTGATAGTGCCAGGTGAGGATGGCCGAGAGTGGATGCGAAGCGCCGAGATCGATCTGCACCCACTGGACGCCCGGGCCGAGCTCGATGAAATAGCCGTCGCCGCCCGCCTTTTCGCCGTCGGTCACCATGTCGAGTTCCCCGATGACGGGTGCCGAGTCGCTCGAGGTCACTGGCTTCTTCGCCGACAACAGCACCGTGCCCGTCGGCACGTAGAACGGCGGGCGCGGCTTGCCGGTGATCGGTTCGAGGTTCGCGCTCTTGATGTTGGTCGGCGTGCCGATGAACATCGGCTTCGGAAGCTTCAGTTTCAGTTCTTCCTTGCCCGATCCTGGCTGTGCGACGAGCGGGGTGATTGCGAGAGCAACGAACAGCGTGCAGGTGAGCGCGCGTATGGTCATCGAGTTCCTCAGAATAAAGGGCTAACCGCCATCTTACAACGCCACCCGGGGGAGGGGCATGGCCGTCCTCGAGTCGGGCGCGCCCCTCGAGCGAACGGCTGACTCAGTCTATGATGCGGGCGTCTCCGGCCCTGCAGGGGCCATCACAAGGATGATCATGGACGCCAAGCCGACCCCCACTCGCCGACAGTTCATCGCGACGACGACCGCCGCCGCGGCCGCGTTTACCATCGTACCCAGGCACGTCCTGGGCGGCCCCCGCTTCGTCGCGCCCAGCGACAAGGTCAACGTCGCCATCATCGGGGCGGGCGGACAGGGGCGGACCAACGCGCGCGCGCTCTTCCAGGAGGACGATTGCCAGATCATCGCGCTGGCCGATCCGGCAGAGGAGTGGGATCTCTCGAACTGGTACTACACGGGCAAGTCGGGCCGCGGGCCGGTCAAGCAGGAGGTCGAAACGCACTATTCGACCAAGACGCCGAACTTCACCTGCGCGACGTACGAAGATTTCCGGGTGATGCTCGAGAAGGAAAAGGCGATCGATGCCGTCCTCATCGCCACTCCCGACCACCTGCACGCCTTCGTCTCGATTTTCGCTATGAAGGCGGGGAAGCACGTCTACTGCGAGAAGCCGCTCACGCACAACGTTCGCGAGGCGCGACTCGTCGCGCGCGTAGCCAAAGAGACGGGCGTCGCGACCCAGATGGGAAACCACGGCCGCTCGAGTGAAGGGCATCGGCAGACAGTGGAATGGCTGCAGGACGGGGCCATCGGCGCGGTGAAAGAAGTGCACGCCTGGAGCGGCAATCCGCGCGTGGCGGGGACGACGTGGCCTGGCGAAGGCCCGGCAGTCAAGCCGGCCGGTCTCAACTGGGACTTGTGGCTGGGTCCCCGAGCCGATCGCCCCTACGACGGAAAGCTGGCGCCATTCGTCTGGCGATGGGTGTGGGATTTCGGCAACGGCACCATGCCCGACATGGCGCCGCACCATTTCGATCCCGCGTTCAACGCGCTCGGCCTCGATGCGCCGGTCACGGTGAAAGCGACGGCCTCGTTCGTCGATCCGCAGGTCACCACCGGCAGCAACCTCGTGATCTATCAGTACGACGCCCGCGGCAACCGCGGACCGCTGACCCTGTTCTGGTACGACAACGGCCTGAGGCCGCCGACCCCGCTCGGCATCGATCCCGACGATCCGGTGCAGCGCCTCGGCGAAGGCGACAACGGCCTGATGCTGATCGGCGAGAAGGGCATCCTCACGTGCGCCGGGTGGTCGGGCATGCCGCGGCTGCTGCCGATGGAGCTGCACCGTTCCTATAAGCGCCCGCCGAAGACGATTCCGCGCGTTGCCGGTCACCACGCAGACTGGCTGCAGGCCTGCAAAGGCGGAACCCCGGCGTGCAGCAACTTCGAGTACGGCGCGCGGCTCACCGAGTTCGTGCTGCTCGGCACCCTCGCGCTGCGTACCGGTAAAGTGATGAAGTGGGACGCCGAGGGCGTGAAGGCCTCCAACGTCCCCGAGGCGCAGCCGTTCATCGAGGGAACCTACCGCAAGGGCTGGGAGCTCCCGGTCTAGACACAAACGTGGTTGGCCGAGTTACCCAGGTTACCCAGGTTACCCAGGTTACTCAGGTTGCCCAGGTTGCTCGGGTTGCTTGGCGAGCCGCTAGATGCCGCATTCGCGACGCAATGCCGCTATGATCCTGGCGCATGCGATTCCGATTCGTGACGGCTGTCTCGCTGGTGGCATTCGCGACCGCGCTCACCTTTGCGGAAGCGCTGGCGACGCGCGCCGCAACCGCCCGCTGGCCGGGTCAGCGCCAAGGTGCGATCGCGCTCACCTATGACGATGCACTTGGATCGCAGCTGGACGTGGCGATACCGCAGCTGGATGCTGCAGGACTGAAAGGGACCTTCTTCCTGATGGGTCGTCAGATGGGGCCGAACGTACCTCGCTGGCGCGCCGCGGCGGCGAAAGGCCACGAGCTAGGTAATCACACCGTCAACCACCCCTGCGCCAAAGGCACCTACGACATGCCGTCGCAGTACACGAGCGAGGCGTATTCGGTCGAGGTGCTGATGACGGAAATCGCCGTCATGAATGGCTTTCTTCAGGCACTCGACAACAAGACGGCACACGCCTTCGCCACGCCGTGCGAGCAAAATCTGGCCGGCGGCGCGGACTACCTCGTACCGCTCCAGAAGCTGCCAATCGCCGGCTTCATCAGAGACCATCGGACAATGCCCGAATCGGTCTTGTACACGAGCTTCACGAATGCCAGCGGCGCGGACATGATTCAGTGGGCCGAGAAGGTTCGCAGCGCCGGCGCCGCGGGCGTCGTCGTCTTTCATGGCGTTGGCGGCGACTATCTGAACGTGTCGGGCGACGCGCACAAGGAGCTCCTTGCCTATTTGAAAGCGCACGAACGGGAAATCTGGACGGCAACGTTCAGCGACATCTTGAACGCCATGAAGAAGAATTTCGCCGCTTCGAGCCGCTGACAGCAAGGCCATGTCAGATCTGGTCCCGCACCCGCTGCCCTGGTACGTCGCCGGCCCGCTGATCGGCCTGCTGGTACCGGTGCTCCTGCTGTTGGGCAACAAGGCCTTCGGCATCTCCAGCAACTTCCGGCACGTGTGCGCGGCGGTAGCGCCTTGTCGCCTCGAGTACTTCAGCCACGATTGGAGGCGCCTGGGCTCTTGGAATCTCGCGTTCCTCGCGGGCATGTTCGCTGGCGCCATGGTCGCGTGGACCCTGGCGCCGCCTCCGGCGATCGCCATTTCCGCGGACACTGCCGCGGCGCTTCACCGGCTCGGTCTCAATGACTTGAGCGGCATGGCTCCGCCTGAAGTCTTCTCGTGGGGATCGCTCCTGACCATCAAGGGCATCGTCGTGATTGTCGTCGGCGGATTCCTCGTCGGCTTCGGGACGGCTTACGCCGGCGGCTGCACGTCGGGCCACGCAATCACCGGCCTCGCGGATCTGCAGTTGCCGTCACTCCTCGCCGTCTGTGGCTTCTTCGCGGGCGGCCTCGCGGCAACCTATCTGCTGCTTCCGATACTCCTGGGGTGACCGCGTGACCCTCGTGCCGTATTTCCTGCTCGGTGGTTTCTTCGGCATGGTGCTCCTCGAAGCGGAAGCGATTTCGTGGTTCCGCATCCAGGAAATGTTCCGCTTCGAGTCGTTCCAGATGTACGGAATCCTCGGTACGGCGATTCTCACCGCGACGCTATCGCTGGCCGTGATCAAGCGGCTCGGCCTGCGCGCGCCCGACGGCACGCCACTTGGCTTCCCGCCGAAGACACTCGGCAACGGCGTCCGCTACGTCGCCGGCGGAACGATCTTCGGTGTCGGCTGGGGATTGACGGGGGCCTGCCCCGGGCCGCTCGTGGCGCTTGTCGGCGCGGGCAAGACAGTGATGATCGTCGCCATCCTCAGCGCACTCGTCGGGACGTGGACCTATGGCCGGTTGCGTCCACACCTGCCGCACTAATCGAACCTGCCCGACATAGGCCGCTGTGGGGCGGACCGTTGGGCTCCCGGACTATCGTTGGGCTCCCGGGTTATGTAGGGCGGACCTTCAGGTCCGCCTGCCGATCCTGGTAATGTCGGCGACGGGTTTCTTCACGCCCTGGCTTCAGATGCGTACCTTCCTTGCGCGCGAAAACGCGGCGGCCGGCAGCGGTCAATCCGCCGTGCGGGTCTTTGTCACAACCTTTTTGCTCATTTGTCGCCTCTCGAGAGGGTCGATCCCCCGTGGCAGAGACGTTGCATTTGACGTAATAGACCGTGGAGGCGATGAGAGAGACACTGTCGATCGCCGTGGCGGGGGCAACCGGGTATATCGGGACTCGCCTGGTCCCCCGGCTGCTCGAACATGGTTACCGCGTGCGCTGCCTGGTGCGTGCACCGCGCAAACTCGGCGATCGGCCGTGGGCGGAACACGCACAGGTCGAGATCGTCGCGACCGATCTCGACGACAGCGAGTCGCTGTCGTCGCAGCTCGCCGGCTGCGACGCGGCATTCTATCTCGTGCACTCGATGGCAGCCGCGGGCGGCGCCTATGCCGCCCGTGATCGCGGCCTCGCGCGCTCGTTCGCTGACGCCTGTGCGCGCGCCGGCGTCAGCCGCATCATCTATCTGGGTGGCCTCGGCGAAACCGGCGAGCGCCTGAGCGAGCATCTGTCGTCACGGCGTGAGGTCGAACGGCTGCTCGCGGCCGGAACGGTGCCGGTTACGGTGTTCCGCGCCGCGATGATCATCGGCTCCGGGTCGGCCTCGTTCGAAATTCTTCGCTACCTCTCCGAACGGCTGCCCGTCCTGGTGACGCCTCGCTGGGTCAGGACCGAGTGCCAGCCAATCGCCGTCGACAACGTGCTGCAGTACCTCGTCACCTGTCTTCGCGTCCCAGAAACAACGGGGCGCGTTCTCGATATCGGCGGCGCAGATGTCGTGACCTATCAGTCGCTGATTCAGATGGTCGCCGCCGAACGCGGGCTTCCGCATCGCTGGGTGATACCCGTGCCGGTGCTGACGCCGTTCTTGAGCGCGCTGTGGATTCATCTCGTCACGCCAGTCAGCGCGCGAGTGGCGCGGCCGCTCGCCGAAGGACTGCGCAACCGCGTCGTCGTGCGGGAAGACACCGCGGCGGTGTTGATGCCGCAGCAGCTCCTGACGGCCCGCGAAGCCATTCACCGCGCGCTGAGAGCGGAAGAGGTCGAGAGCGTTTGGTCGGCGGCCGGACCGGTACCGGGCGATCCTGATTGGGCTGGCGGCGACGTGTTCCAGGATTCCCGTGAGCGCGTGATCTCGGCGCCGCCCGAGCGCGTGTTCGAGGTGTTGACGCGCCTCGGCGGCCGCGGAGGCTGGCTGCGCTACAACCGTTTATGGCGGTTGCGCGGCTGGCTCGATCGTCTGGCCGGCGGTCCTGGCACGGGCCGGGGGCGCCGCGATCCCGTGCGACTGTCATGGGGCGAGACCGTCGATTTTTGGCGCGTCACCGAGCTTGAACCGCCTCGCCGGCTGACGTTACGAGCGGAGATGCGGGTGCCGGGCGTGGCCTCGCTCGACTTCGAGCTCACGCCCGCCACGACCGCAACGGGTGCCTCGGCGACTCGTTTGGTTCAGACCGCGCGTTTCCGTCCCCGCGGCCTGCTCGGTCTCGCGTATTGGTATGCCGTGTTGCCGTTCCACCGGCCCGTCTTCGACGGCCTTATCGCCGGCATCGCCGAGGCGGCGACGGCGCCCGCCGCCGGTCTGGCCGCGACCGCGTAGCGCGAAATCGCAGCTGCCGCGTGTCAGCGCTCGTCAAATCGCGACGCGTCATCCCCAGCGAGCAGCCTTCGCCATCTGAAACAGCGCGACCGCGACGATGACGATGCCAATGGCCCGTGCCGCGCGCTCACCACCCGGCCCGAGGCGTTCGACGGTGACGGCGGCCGTGACGCCGGCCATCACACGCAGGTCCATCATGCCCATGACCAGGAGGATGGTCATCAGATTGACGCAGCACAGGCCGCACCGGGCTCCGAGTCGCACGCCGACACGCCATGCCGCCGCGCCACCGGCCGGCTGCGGACCGCCATCGTGTGGCGCCTCCCGCCAGCAGGCCAGATGATCAGCCTTCCAGCGGGTGAGTTGAAGCAAGCCGCAGATGAGAACGACGATGCCGATCGCCATCGGGATGGCACGCGACAGCGACGGCTGATCCATCACGAGATCCGCCAGCGCAGTGCCGATCGGGAAGATCGCGATACCAAAAGCCGCCCAGACCCCGAAGTAACCGGCGCCGGCCAGCAGTGTGCACCGGCCGGGGCGCGCGTCGCGGGTCGACGCGAGGGCCTGGCGATAGCGTGAGAGCGGCGGCGCGAGGGATGGAAGCATCATCGCCACCATCATCACCACCCACATGCCAAGGAACGACACTGCGACACCGGCCCACGTCTGTTCTGGCATCCTCATCCACATCATCGACATCGTCCAGCCGCCGGGCATCGGCATCCCGCCCATGGCGGACATCGACGTGCACCAGACGATCGTCATCGTGGCGCTGATAGCGACGAGCAGCGACAGAATCGCGGCAAACGCAGTCATATCCAGCACTCCGTTCAGCGCGCGCCGTACTCGTCGTGGCGCCGTAACCACGCGCTCGGCTCGTTACGCCCCTTGGGGGCGCGGTCGAGCCACTGATACATCCCCCAGAGGCCGTCGAGACCCCGCGCATACGCGGAATACACGTGGTGGATGCGACCGTCTTCGAGGCAGAAGGCGCTGACGCCGGGCCGTTCGCGCGTGTAGGTGGCCGGGTCGGTTCCGCTCATCGCGGCGAACGTCGTCGATCCATCGGGTGTCCGGCGCGACGACGTGTCTGCGTCGGTGCGCGGCGCTTGCGAGGGCGGCTCGCGCCTGTAGTTGTATTCAATACCTCCCTCGCGCTGCTGCTCCTCGGTGAACCAGACGTTGAAGTCGCGGTTGAAATCGCTTTCGAACGACGACGCCCATGGGAACGTCCAGCCCATTCGCCGCTTGTAGGCCTGCAGCTTCTGGAGCGGCGCTCGCGAGACCGCCCAGAGCATCACGTCATGGTTGGCCAGATGCGTGGCGATGCCATTGAAGCCGTCGGCAATTGCCGAGCACGCCGGACATCCGGCGGTGTAGTCGGGGCCGAACATGAAGTGATAGACGAGCAACTGCGATCGCCCCCTGAAGAGATCGGTCAGCGAGGCGCGCCCATCGTCGGTATCGAAGCGATACTCCTTGTCCACTGGCACCCACGGCAGCTCCTGTCGCTGCCGTGCCACTTCATCGCTGCGCCGCGTCAGCTCCTTCTCGGCTTCGAGCAAATCGAGTCGCGCCGACAGCCATTCCTTGCGGGTCCCGATCCTGTGCGTTGTCATTGCTGTCTCTCCTTCGGCCAGCCGCCATTCACGAGCTTGTGGTGACGGGCCACAGGTAAGATCTAGCGCTGGGCGCTGGTGGAGTGGGAGTGACAAGTGTGTCGGGGTTTCGATGGATTCGCTGATCACGGCCGCGGCGCGCGCGCTCGCCGCCGGCGATCCGCTCGGGGCTCTGAAGCGGGTCGCGCTGCGAGATGATGCGCCGGCGCTTGCGCTGCGCGGTATCGCGATGGCTCAGCTCGGCGATTTCCCGAAAGCCAGAGCGCTATTGCGACGCGCGGCACGGAGGTTCGGGGCGAGAGAAGCCGTCGCCCGCGCGAGGTGCATCGTCGCTGACGCGGAGATCGCGCTGGTCTCGCGAGAACTGAACTGGACCGGAACGGCACTCGACTCGGCGCGAGCGACGCTGGAGCAGCACGGCGATCGCGCCAACGCCGCCCATGCCCGGCATCTCGAGATCCGGCATCTCGTCCTCGTTGGCCGGCTCGACGACGCCGAGCGCTCACTCGCCGATCTCGATCCCTCGCTTTTTCGTCCAGCGGCACGAGCCGCGCACGAGCTGGTCGTTGCCGGAATCGCGATGCGCCGGCTGCGGACGAAAGCGGCGCGCGAGGCGCTTGCCAGGGCCAAGCACGCGGCACACCTTGCGCGGATTCCGGCTCTGACGGCGGAGGTCGAAAGTGCGGCGCTGATCTTGAAGACGCCGGCGGCACGTCGGATTGTGGCCGGCGGCGAGCGCCTGCTCCTGCTCGAGGACGTCGAACAGCTGCTGGCGTCGAACGCGCTCGTCGTGGACGCGTGCCGTCACGCCGTGCGCGATCCCCGCACGGTAATTGCGCTGGCGCGGCGACCGGTGCTGTTCCTGCTCGCACGCGCGCTTGGCGAAGCGTGGCCGGGCGACGTGACGCGCGACGCGCTGGTCGCTCGGGCATTTGGAGCCAAACGCGCCGACGAATCGCATCGGGCGCGGCTTCGCGTCGAGATGGGACGGCTTCGCGCGAAACTGCGCACGGTGGCCGAGGTGCGGGCGACGGGACGCGGGTTTGCGCTGCTGCCGCGACGCAAGCGCGACGTCGTCGTGCTGGCGCGGCCGGTTGACGAGGAGCACGCAGCGGTGCTGGCTTTTCTCGCCGACGGTGCGTCGTGGTCGAGCTCGGCGCTCGCTCTCGCGCTCGGCGCAAGTCAGCGCACGGTGCAGCGTGCCCTCGACGCGCTCGCCGCGGGAGGGAAGGTGCACTCCTTCGGCCGAGGACGCGCGCTCCGCTGGATGATGCCGCCGATGCCAGGATTCACGACAACCTTGTTACTCCCGGCGCCGCTGCCGAGTGATTAGGATGCAGTCATGCGCCAATCACCTGCCGACATCGTTCGCGAATACGGACCGTTTCCTGGAGTCGACCAGGTGCACGGGGTCAGCTACGACGGACAACACGTCTGGTTTGCCTCCGGCGACACGCTGCACGCGCTCGATCCGGAGAATGGGCAGGTGTTGCGATCGATCGACGTCGCGGCCCATGCGGGAACCGCCTATGACGGAAAGCACCTGTATCAACTCGCGGAGGATCGCATCCAGAAGATCGATCCGGAGAGCGGACGCGTGCTCGCCACGATCCCGTCGCCCGGTCATGGCGCCGACTCTGGACTGGCGTGGGCCGAGGGCACCCTCTGGGTCGGGCAGTACCGTGACCGGAAGATTCATCAGATCGATCCCGAGACGGGCGAGATCCTGCGCACGATCGAGTCGAACCGGTTCGTGACCGGCGTCACGTGGGTTGACGGCGAGCTCTGGCACGCGACCCTGGAAGGCGGCGAGAGCGAGGTGAGGCGGGTCGATCCGGAGTCGGGCGAGGTCCTGGAGCGGATCGAGATGCCCGCGGGCGTCGGGGTCTCTGGCCTCGAGGCCGATGGCGGCGACCGGTTCTTCTGCGGTGGCGGCAAGAGCGGAAAGGTCAGAGCCGTGCGCCGTCCGAAGCGAGCTGAAACGCCTGAATGCGACTAACCGCCCGCACGAGCCTCGACGATCCAACAGGCAGCCGTAAAGCCGACATCGGCGCCATGCACATACGGGTCGAAGGCGGCTCGTGCGACGTCGACGACCTTCGCGCGAGTCTGATCGTCTGCCTGCTGAAGGGCCATCCCAACCGGACCGAGCCGCGTCAGATATCGGACCAACTCCGGTTCCGGGAACGTGCACTCGAGATCGAACGGCCGGATGTCGATTGCCGTCCAGCCGCTTTCCGCGAGGATCGAGTAAACGCGGTCGCGATCGGCTAGCGCGAACTGCCCCGGAGCATCAGGCCGCCTGGGCGGGAGTTTCGGCAGCAGCGGTGCCGCCGCCCGTTCGGCGGTTGTCATGAACAGATTCTCGGCTGCGCTCCGCCACACGACGAGGCGCGCCTCCGCGCCATCCCTGGCCGCCGCCCGCACGTTCGTAAACGCCCGGACAGGGTCGTCGAAGAACATCACGCCAAACCGCGAAATGATCGCATCGACGCTCGATCGCTCGAACGGAAACACCTGCGCGTCCGCGGAGGCGAACACCGCAGGCAGGCCCTCGCGTTCTGCTCGAGCGCGGGCGACGGCGATCATCACCTCGGAGAGGTCGACGCCGAGCGCGCGGCCCTGAGGCGCCAGCCGCCTCGCCGCAGCCAGCGTTGTCGCGCCGGTGCCGCAGCCGACGTCGAGCACCGTGCTCGGCGATCCGGTGGGAACAACGTCGGCGAGCAGCTGCTCGATGGGCCGGTAGATGCCGTCGAGCAGCTCTTGAGCGTCGACCCAGGCGCGGCCCGCCGCTCCGTTCCACAGGGCCACCTGCTCGTCGGCGTATCTCGGCGTGCTCATCCTCGGCTCCTGAATGTACAGTGATACGTCAGAGCGTGCGGACGTCGCGCTGGAGACGCTCGTGACGTAACAGCCGTGCCTTGACATCGAGACCTCCGGCAAAACCCGTGAGCGCACCCGAGGCGCCGACGACTCGATGGCACGGCGCGACGATCGAGACCGGGTTTCTGCCGTTGGCGGCGCCGACCGCACGCACCGCCGCGGGGTTCCCAATCTGTCGGGCGATCTGCGCGTACGATCGGGTTTCGCCGAACGGAATCGTCAGAAGCGCGTTCCACACGCTGCGCTGAAACGGCGTCCCGGACACGTCGAGGGTCAGCGCAAAGTTCTTCCGGCGCCCGTCAAAGTATTCCAGCAGCTGCCGTTCGGTTTCGAGAAGAACGGGGTGATTGTCGCCATCTGTCGACGGCGACAGGCGCACGCGCCCTGGCCGATCGTTCTCCCACAGAATCGCGGCCAGACCCGTGTCAGTCGCGACCAGCGTAAGCGTTCCGACCGGCGAAGCCATTCGTTTGGAGAAATACTGCATGCCTCCACGATAGAGCGGTCTGACCTCCTCATGCTCGCCGTTTTCGGACATCTGCACGGGTGCGGCCGATCTGTCCGAAAATGGCTAATATCGACCGGCGAGAGAGGTTATCTTGATGGCATGATGCAAGACCATCGGCGCTTGTACGACGCAGTGTCGGCACGCGACGCGCGGTTCGACGGCCTCTTCTTCGTCGGCGTCACCTCGACCCGGATCTATTGCCGGCCGATCTGCCGCGTCAAGACTCCCAAGGCCGGCAACTGCCGCTTCTTCGACACGGCGCAGCAGGCCGAACTGGCGGGCTTCCGCCCGTGCCTGCGATGCCGCCCCGAGCTCGCGCCGGGAAGCGCGCCTGTGGACGATGCGCAGCGAATCGCGCAGCTGATCGTGCAGCGTCTGCAGGAAGGAGGGCTCGGAGAGCATGCCGGCATCGAGGCGATCGCCGATCAGTTCGAGCTCAGCTCCCGCCAGATCCGCCGCATCGTCCGCAGCGAGCTCGGCGTACCCCCAATCCAGCTGCTGCTGACGCGGCGACTGCTGCTGGCCAAACAACTGCTGACGGAAACGGCATGGCCAATGACCGAGATCGCGTTTGCCAGCGGCTTCTCGAGTGTCCGCCGCTTCAACGATGCGTTTCTCAGCCGGTACCGGATGGCGCCGACCCGCCTGCGCAGCAAAGCCACCGACGATGCCGTGGCGATCGCGGAGGGCGGGACGTCAACTCTGCAGCTCGCCTACCGGCCGCCATACGACTGGACCAGCATCCTCTCGTTTCTGTCGGCTCGTGCCCTCCAGGGCGTCGAGCACGTCACGGACGTCTCGTACGCACGGACCGTACAACTTGGACGGACCAAGGGTTGGATCCGCGTCACGCACGCGAAGAAACGCCACGCGCTGCTCGTCGAGTTCACCCACACGCTGACGCCGGCGTTGCCGGTCCTGCTGTGCCGCCTGCGTGCGCTGTTCGATCTGGATGCGCGGCCGGATGTGATTGCGAAGCGTCTCGCCAGAGACATGCGCCTCGCCGATGCCGTCCGCAGGAATCCCGGCCTGCGTGTGCCTGGCGCGTTCAACGGATTCGAGATGGGAATGCGCGCCATCATCGGCCAGCAGGTGACCGTGAAGGCGGCGACGACAATCGCCTGCCGGGTTGTCGAGGCGTTCGCCGAGCCCATCGTGACCCCGGTACCGGAGCTGACGCGGCTGACGCCGGGGTCCGGGCGTCTCGCGCGAGCCAGCATCGATGAGATCGCGCGCTGCGGCATCATCGCCGCGAGAGCCCGCAGCATCATCGCGCTGGCGAAGGCCGTCGAATCCGGCCAGCTCGGTCTGGAAGGAGGCGCACGCCACAGTCCCGCCGACTCGATCGCGCAGCTCGCCGAACTGCCCGGTATCGGCCTCTGGACCGCACACTATCTCGCCATGCGCGCCATGCGCTGGCCGGACGCGTTCCCGAAGGAGGACATCGCCGTGCGGAACGCACTCGGCGGCGTCACGGCAAAAGAGGCCGAGGCGTTGTCACAAACCTGGCGTCCGTGGCGCAGCTATGCCGTCATGCACTTATGGCGCATGGGCAGCGCTTAGGTTGCGGGACTTCAGCCAGTCCGATTGCCGCTTCTCCATGCGCTTTTCGTACTCGAGCTGCTGCTGTTCTCCAGCGGCGTTGAGCGGATCGATGTCGTCGGCGTACCTCGGTATCGCACGAACGTCCCGTCCGTCGAGGATCTGCAGGGCGACCTCGACGAGTTTCCGGGAGGATCGCTCGAACTCCTGCGCGCCCATGGCCGCTGTGGCGAACCGCGGCGCGCCGAAATAGCCCGGCCACCCGACGCTCTTCGCAATCCGCACGTGATCCTCGAAGTTGCTCGCGGTGAAGGACGGCGCCTTCTCGAAGTCGGGCGCGATCAGGTCGGGACGGAGGAAGAACAGCTGGCTGTGCTCGTCGGCGCCGGCGTGAACCGTGAACCCCTCCTCGGCGCGCGCTTCCTTCGAGAGCGACGCGTCTTTCGTGCCACAGCAGAGAAACACAGGCGTGAGGCCGAACAAATGCACCATCGTGCCGCCGTAGGTGTCGTGAAAGTAGTCGGACGCCTGGTTCAGCGCGATGTGATGGTTGGGTGCGCCGTGATTGTGCACGAGCAAGATCCAGCGAAAGCCCTGGTCGCCGAGTTCGCTCGCCAGGTCCATGTAGATCGCGCGCAGCGTCGCCATCCGCACCGGGTAGCTTCCGGGAAAACTTCGCTTCGCGCCGATCGTGTTCGCCGGATCGTTGCCGAGAGGAATCTGCGGGAACACGACGACCGTCCAGCCCGGACGGGCCACGATAGCCGACGCCAGCGCCTTGGTGTAGGCACTGATCGCGTAGCCATCGGTGTACGAGGGAAGGTAGGGCCCGTGCTCCTCGAGGATGCCTCCCGGAATCAGCACCACGGTCCGTTGCCGGTCCAGAGCCTGGATCTGACGCGTGTTCATGTCGGCGAGCGCATAGACCTGCGCCGAGGCGGGCCGAGCCGCGCCGATTGTTCCGAGCATCAGCAGAACCATCGACCAGGCGCGCGACAGCGTCATCATCTCCTCCATAACGTCACGAACGGTCCACGTGAGCGCCACAGTGTGTCATCGTTTTCGGTCTCGAGAGCGGAGTCACACACAGGGCACAACGTTCGCGACCCTGGCTCCGTCTAACTGGCGATATGGTCTTCTCGAATCTCGTCCAGGACCTGCGCTACACCCTACGGACCTTGCGCCGCGATGCCGGGTTCGCCGCGTTCGCCATCCTCATCGCGGGCCTGGGCATCGGCGCCAGTGCCACGGTCTTCAGCGTCGTCAACACTCTGCTTCTGCGACCGCTGCCGTTCGAGAAGCCTTCGGAACTGGTGTGGATTGCCAACAGCGACGCGGCCGGCCTGTCGGGCCAGACGACACAGGTTGGCTACATGCTGGACCTGAGAGACGCGAGCCAGACAATGTCGTCGATTGCCGGGTACTTCGCGTTCTACGGCGTCGGGGACAACCTTCTGAGCGGGCGAGGGGAACCCGAACGGTTGACCGGCGTGCCCGTCTCGAGCAACTTCTTCGACGTGCTCGGCGTGAACCCGCTGTATGGCCGGGCGTTCACCGCCGAAGAGAGCGCGTGGAACGGCCCGAAGGCGGTGATGCTCGGCTACGCGCTGTGGGAACGGCGCTTCAACAGCGATCCGAAGATCGTCGGCACGGCGCTCATCATCAACGATGCGCCGCACACGGTCGTCGGCGTCCTGCCGCCCTCGTTCGACTTCGCAACCATCTTCGCGCCGGGCAGCCGCTTCGACTTGTACTTCCCGTTTCCGCTCAGCCCAGAAACCAATCGCTGGGGCAACACGATGGCGATGATCGGCCGCCTGAAACCGGGCGCCACAGCCGCCCAGGCGCACGCCGAGGTCCGCACCCTGGCGAAGCACATGACGCGTCTCCATCCGGAACGCAACGGCTTCGAGGGGATCGTCAAGCCGCTGTCCGAGCAGGTCAGCGGCAACATGCGGCTCGCCGTCTGGGTCCTCGCGGGCGCCGTAGCGATGGTGATGCTGATCGTCTGCGCCAACTTGTCGAATCTGCTCCTCGCACGCACCGCCGCTCGACACCGGGAGATCGCGATCCGGATGGCGCTTGGCGCCGGGCGAAAGCGCCTGCTCGGCCAGATGCTCACTGAAGGCCTCGTGCTGTCGTCGGGCGGCGCGATCCTGGGCCTGGCTCTGGCGCTCGTCGGCACGCGACTGCTCACCCGGCTCGATGCGGTGAGCATCCCGCTGCTGCGTGACGTGCGCGTCGACGCGGCTGCGCTCGTGTTTACCATCGTCATTGCACTGATTACCGGCGTCGTCTTCGGTGTGACACCGGCGTTGCAAACATCCGGCCCGGGCATTACCGGTGCACTCAAGGACGCGAGCCGCGGATCGACCGGAGGCCGCGAGCGCGCCTGGATCCGGAACTCGCTCGTCGTCGCGGAAATCGCCTTCGCCTGCGTCCTGCTCGTCGGGGCCGGGCTTCTGATTCGCAGCCTGGTCAGCGTGCTCGAGGTGAACATGGGCTTCGAGCCGGCGCGCACGTCGACCATCCGTGTCGATCCCGACAGCCGCGTCACGACGTCAGCGCAGGCGGTCGCCTACATGGACGAGGTCCTGCGCCGGGTGAGGGAAGCACCGGGCATCGAGCGAGCGGCCATTACCGACAGCCTCCCCCTGGGACGCAATCGCACGTGGGGCGCAGGCGCGAAGGGCGTGACCTACGAACGCGGCAAATACCCGCTGGCGTTTGTGAGGGTCGTCAGCGAGGGATATCCCGCCGCCATGGGTATCCACCTCCTCGCCGGGCGCGATTTGTCGTCGAGTGACATGGCCGACAAAGAACCGGTGATGCTGGTCAACAAGACCCTCGCGAACGCACTCTGGCCGGGTCAGGATCCAATCGGCAAGTACATCGCGGGGCCTTGCGCCAAGGAGCGGCGGGTCATCGGCGTCGTCAGCGATGTGCGCCATCTGTCGCTGGAACAGCCGGCCGGCAATGAGATGTACATTCCCGCCCGCCAATGCGACGACCTTGCGGGCTCGTATCTGGTCGTGCGATCGACGCTTCCGCCCGGCCAGGTGGCGGCAACCCTTCGCGCCGCGCTGTCTCCGGTTGCGCCCAACCTTGCGCGCAACGACTTCCGCACCCTGCAGCAAATCGTTGACCGGTCAGTGTCGCCGCGGCGCTTTACGGTACTCCTGCTCGGCGGCTACGCCGTGTTCGCACTGATCCTGGCGTCGCTCGGCATCTACGCGCTGATCTCATACTCCGTGAACCAGCGGACGCAGGAGATTGGGATCCGGATGGCGCTTGGTGCGTCCGCGCGCGACGTGCAGGGGCGCATCATCGGCCAGACGCTGCGCCTGGCGACGATCGGCCTGGTGATTGGCGCCGGCGCCTCCTGGCTGCTTGCGCGCGGCGCCTCGGGCCTCCTCTTCGGTGTGACCGCAGGCGATCCGCAAACATTCGCCGGCATGGTCGCCGTGTTGACGACGGTGGCCCTCGTCGCCGGTTATCTGCCGGCCCGGCGAGCGTCGCGCATCGAGCCGATGGCGGCGCTTCGCGCCGAGTGACAGTACGGTCATTCCGCTTCCGCGGCCTGCCGAATTGCCGTCCAGCCGGCCGCGACGTGGTCTCTCTCGGTCAGTTCGGCGCCCACAGACACCCTGACCATCCACTGCTCGTCGAGCACGGCCGGCGTGACGTACGCATGTCCCGAGCGGTTCACACGCTCCGCCCAGTTGCGCGTATGGTGATTGAGCGCCTCGCCGATGATCCCCGGCGGCTCATGACGAATGCAGACCGTCTGCAGCGGCACCGGCGCGACGACGCGCCAGTGCGGGGTCGCGTGTACCTGCTCGGCGAGCCAGCGGGCGTTCTGGAGATCGCGACGGAGCCGCGCCTGCAACCGATCGACGCCTTGCTCACGAATCAGACACCACAGCTTCAGCGCGCGGAAGCGTCGGCCCAGCGGAATGCCCCAGTCGCGATAATTCTTGACCTGACCATCGGCCGACGATTGCAGATAGCTGGGATTGGTCGACATGACGCGAACCAGATGCTCGGGATCGCGCACGTAATAGGTCGTGCAGTCGAACGCCGCACCAAGCCACTTATGGGGGTTGATCACCAGCGAGTCGGCGCCTTCGACACCCTCCCACAGCCCGCGACACTCCGGCAGAATCATCGCCGAGCCGGCCATTGCGGCGTCGACGTGGAGCCAGACGTTGCGCCGCGCAGCCACGGCTGCAATCTCCGCGATCGGATCCATCGCGGTCGTCGTCGTCGTGCCCGTGGTCGCGACGATCGCACAGGGGTGGCGGCCCGCGGCGCGGTCCTCGTCAATCAATCGCTCGAGTGAATCGGCCCGCATCGCGTACTGCGTGTCGCATGGCACGATCCGCAGGTGATCGCGCCCAAACCCGGCCAGGAGGGCGGCTTTGTCGACCGAGCTGTGGCAATGCGCGGAGGTATAGACGGTGAGCGGTTCGGCGCGGCCCTGCAGGCCGCCACGCCCAAAGCTGTAGTCGCTCGTGCGCTCGCGCGCGCACAACAGCGCGACCAGTGTGCTCGTGGATGCGGTGTCCTGAATCACCCCTCGCCATGCGCCGCTCAGCCCGAGCATCTGACGCAGCCAGTCGGTGACGACCTCCTCGAGCTCGGTCAACGCAGGGCTCGACTGCCACGCCAGGCCGAGCACACCGAGGCCGGTGCTCAGGTAGTCGCCCAGTACGCTGGCGAGGGTGCCGTTGCAGGGGAAGTAGCCGAAGAACTGCGGATGCTGCCAGTGTGTGAGTCCCGGCAGGATGATGTCGTCGAGATCGCGAAGAATAGCGTCGAAGGGCTCGGCCGTCGACGGTGGTGACGCAGGGAGCACTGCTTTTATGGCCCCCGGCGCGGCCGTTGCCATGACGGGCCGCTCGCTCACCCGGGCGCGATAGTCGGCGATGCGATCGACTATCTGGTAACCAAACGTCCTGAATTCTTCCGGCGTCATGAATCACAGGATAAGGCCGCTAAGATACAAGCGCCCGATGGAGGGATCGATGAGCACGAAGCCGCCTTTCCACTTCATCACCGCCAGCGAGATGGAGGTCGAGGAATTGCCGTGGGGCCCGCACGAATGGCTGTGCCGCCCCGGCCTGACCGATGCGAAGGCGCTGCTCCTTGTCCGAGTCCGCATGCCGCCCGGGCAAGGCCACGCCTTTCATCGACATCCCGCCATGGAGGAGATCATCTACGTGATCTCGGGCCGTGCCGAGCAGTGGGTGGACAGGGCATCCCGGCCGCTCGGTCCGGGCGAATCGGCGCACATCCCGCGCGATGTCGTCCACGGGACCTACAACGCAGGCGACGAGCCGTTGGTGTTCCTCGCGATTCTGTCTCCGGCGATCTTCGAGGGGCCTGGCGTGGTCGACGCCTCCCGCGAAGAGCCATGGGCCTCGCTTCGCCCGACGTCTGCGTCAGGCGTCACAGCACCGTAAAGGCATGCCGACTGTCTTGCTGATCGGCACGCTGGATACCAAGGCCGAGGAATACAGGTACGTCCGCGATCGGATCCTCGCGGCCGGTCACCAGACGCTCGTCATGGACCTCGGCATCCTGAGCGACCCGCCCTTCACTCCGGACATTCCGTCTGCCGACGTGGCACGCGCCGGCGGCGAGGAGATCGGCGTGCTGCGCGCTCGCGGCGATCGCGGCAGCGCTGTCGACACGATGCAGCGGGGTGCGTGTGCGCTGGTGCCCGCGCTCTTCGCGGCGGGCCGGTTCGATGGCGTACTCGGACTAGGCGGTGGAGGGGGCACGGCGATGATCAGCGCCGCGATGCGTACGCTGCCAGTGGGTGTCCCGAAGCTGATGGTGTCGACCATGGCATCGGGCAACACCACGCCGTACGTCGATGTCAAAGACATCACGCTGATGTACTCAGTCGTCGATATCGCGGGCCTGAATCCGTTGTCGCGCCGAATCCTCGGCAACGCGGCTGGCGCGATTGCGGGCATGGTTGCCGAGGGCCGTCGGAACACGGCCGAAGTCCGCAGCACGCGATCGACCCCTCGTCGCCGCCACGATGTTCGGTGTGACCACACCGGCCGTGACCGCCGTGCGCGAGCGCCTGGAGCGCGCCGGGTTCGACGTGCTCGTGTTCCACGCGACGGGCACTGGCGGTCGCGCCATGGAGGGACTGATCGACGACGGCTACGTCGCCGGCGTCGTGGACGTGACGACCACCGAGTGGTGCGACGAGGTCGTAGGCGGCGTCCTCAGCGCCGGGCCGGATCGACTCGGGGCGGCAGGACGGGCCGGAATCCCGCAGGTGGTGTCGGTCGGCGCGCTCGACATGGTGAACTTCGGCGCCATCGAGACCGTGCCCGAGCGCTTTCGCACCCGGACGCTATACAAGCACAACGACGCGGTCACGCTGATGCGGACGACCGCGGACGAGTGCGTCGCAATCGGCCGGCGCATTGCCGGGCAGCTGAATCGTGCGAAAGGGCCGACGGTCGTCGTGTTGCCCCTGCGCGGCATCAGCGCGCTCGACGCGCACGGGAAGCCCTTTGACGATCCCGACGCGGATCGTGCGCTGTTCGAGACACTACGGGGATGTCTGTCTCCAGCGGTTCGGATCGTCGAGCTCGATGCGCACATCAACGATCCGGCGTTTGCGGACACCGTGAGCACCGAGATGCTCGCGTTGCTCGGGAGGGTCGATGCCGTTCATCGGACGTGAGACGGCGCTGCGACGGCTGCGCAAGCGAGTGGCGGCGAAACAAATCATCCTCGGCGCCGGCGCCGGCACGGGCATCTCGGCGAAGTTTGCCGAGCGTGGCGGCGTCGATCTCGTCATCATTTACAACTCGGGCCGTTTCCGCATGGCGGGGCGCGGCAGCTTGGCGGGCCTCCTCCCGTATGGCGATGCCAATGGCATCGTCGTCGACATGGCGCGCGAGGTGCTTCCGGTTGTGCGCGACATTCCGGTCCTCGCGGGTGTCTGCGGCACCGATCCCTTCCGCCTCATCCCCGTCTTTCTGCGCGAGTTGAAGGCTTCGGGCTTCGATGGCGTGCAGAACTTTCCCACGGTCGGTCTCATCGACGGCGTCTTCCGGCAGAACCTCGAAGAGACGGGCATGAGTTACGACCTCGAGGTGGAGATGATCCGGGAGGCGCGCGCGATCGGGCTGCTCACCTGCCCGTATGTCTTCGACGCCGAGAGTGCGCGCCAGATGGCTCGGGCGGGCGCCGACCTGCTCGTGGCACATCTGGGTCTGACGACGAAAGGGTCGATTGGCGCAAAGACCGCCCTTTCGCTGGATCAAGCCGCGGAGCGGATCCAGGAGATGCATGACGCGGCCCGGCGCGTGCGCAAGGACGTTCTGGTCCTGTGCCACGGAGGACCGATCGCCGATCCCGCGGACGTCGAGCACGTACTCGCGCGGACGTCGGGGGTCGACGGCTTCTTCGGCGCGTCCAGCATCGAGCGTTTCGCGACCGAGGCGGGAATCGAGGCGCAGGCGAGACAATTCCGATCGATCGCGCTGCCAAGGAAACAACGCCGGTGATCCGTGGAGACGCTCGTTGATGCCTCCCTAGTCGACGTTGATGATGCAGCAGTCGCGGTGGGTCTGCCGGATGTCGAGCCGATACACGCTGGTGCTCGTGCTGTTAGCATGCGGCGTCATGCCGCTGGCGCAGACCTGGCCCTTTCCCTGGCCCGAGGATCGGATCGCACGCTACACCGCGCGACGCGTTTCGTCCCCTCTCGCCATCGATGGACGGCTCGACGACGCGGACTGGCAGGCCGCAGAACGTTCGCCGCGCTTCGCCGATCTCATCGGTGGCCGGCCGGGCATCCACGACACGCGCGCCGCAGTGCTCTGGGACGATACCTATTTCTACGTCGGGTATTGGATCGAAGAGCCGTTCGTCGAGGCGACGCTGACCGAGCGCGACGCGCCGATCTACGAGGACAACGACGTCGAGCTGTTCATCGCCGGTCGCGACGCGTATTACGAGTTCGAGATCAACGCCTTCGGGACGATCTACGAGGTCTTCTTCATCTGGGAGCGGGAATTCGTGTCGAGCGGCTATTCACGCCGGCCCGAGTTCGATCGCTCACGCCCAGGCGTGAGGCCGTTCAATGGCGTCGGCTTCACGGAGCATCCGCGCGGCCCACGCCTCGGCTATTGGAACTGGGACATGCCCGGCCTGGAGTCCGCGGTTCACGTCGACGGGACCATCAACGACAACACGGACCGCGATCGAGGCTGGACCGCTGAACTGCGCATCCCCTGGCGTTCCCTCGAGCCGCTGGCGATGCCGGATGGGCGAGCGCTGCCGCCGCGCGACGGCGACGAGTGGCGCATGGACTTCTCGCGGTTCAACCGCTACAAGGAGGCACCGCCCGCGAACGATCCGGGCGGATGGGCCTGGAGCCCGCATGGCGTGTGGGACTCCCACATCCCGGAACTGTTCACCCGCGTGCGGTTCTCGACGGAGCCCATCGGCCGAAAGTAAAGGAGCGTTCGATGCGACGTGCGGTCGCCCCACTACTGCTGGCGTTCGCGATCACCTGTGCGCTGGTGGCCCAATCTGCGGCCAGATCCGGACCGACACTGCCCTACTCGCGCTTGTACGTGTTCGGCGACAGCTATTCCGACATCGGCGCCGGGTACATCGACGGCAACGGTCCGACGGCGGTGGCGTATCTCGCCTGGCTGATGGGCCTGCAAGTGGCCCCGGGCAACGCGGCCAAGGCGGCGGACAAGAGCCTGGTCTTCGCGGTGAGCGGCGCGGGGACGGGTGAAGGCGAGGGACGCCAGGTGCAGGAGGCGCTCCTCGGGTACGGGATGGTGAACCAGGTGCGCGACTTCGCCGCGCGCGTGAAGTCGGGCGCGATTACGTTCGATCCGCAGGCGACGTTGTTCTTTCTCGCCGGAGGGCTCAACGACAGCCGGCAGGAGACCGCGACCACGCTTGCCAACCTCCGGGAGCAGCTGCAAATCCTTCGCGAAGGCGGCGGACGGCACTTCACCATTGCCCTCCTCCCGACGAAGATCCCGCAATTCGCGGCGGTGGGACTCCGGCTGAATCCCGCCTACGAGCAATTCGTCCGCGAAGAGGCCGGCGCTGCTGGAACCCTCGATCTCTGGTTGAACCACTGGGGCGCGGCGTTCGACGAGGTCATGGATCATCCGGCGGCCTATGGCATCGTCAATACGACGGACGCATGCGCCGGGCGGGCAATCTTCGATGAAGATTCAACACCGGTGGCCGATCCGGCGACCTACTTTTTCTACCACGAGGGGCACCCCTCGACGGCGGTGCATCGCATCGTAGGGAAGCGGCTGTTCGAGGAGGTCGCGGCGCACGCGCCGGCGGCGCCCTGAGATCCGGAGGCTACGCGCGCCCGACGAACTCGCGCGTTTCGGAGTGCACCTTCACGCGATCGCCTTCCTTCACGAACAGCGGAACCTGCACTTCCAGCCCCGTCTCGAGCGTCGCCGCCTTGGTCACGCTGCCGCTGCTGGTGTCGCCGCGGACTGCGGGCTCCGTGTAGGTGACGGTCAGCTCCACGTGCGGTGGCAGTTCCATGCTGATGGGATGTCCGTTGTATTTCAGGATTTCGACCGGCAGGTTGTCGACGAGAAACAGGCGATCGTCGCCGAGCGTGTCGCCGGCGAGGGTGACCGTCTCGTAGTTCTCCTGATCCATGAAGTTGTAGCCGGTGTTGTCGGCGTAGAGATAGTTCGCTTTGATTTTCACCAGATCGGGTTCGCTGAATTTCTCGCCGGCCTTGAACGTGCGATCGAACACGGCGCGGGTCAGCAGGTTCCGCATCTTGAGTCGGACCAGCGTCTGGCCGCCCCGCGCGGTCGGCCGCGACACCTCGACGTCGAGACAGTGATAGGGCGCACCTTCGAATTCGAAGAACATCTTGCGTTTGATGTCGAGCGCTTCAATCAGTGATGCCATGGCGACTCGATCATATGCCGGGCCGCTCAATCCCGTGTCTCGAGGAGCGCGACTGCCCGCGCCCGACGCTCGTAGCGTCTGGCATACCCGTGCACGTACGCCGCGACGCCCAGTCCGGTGAGCAGGGTCGAAGCCGCACCGAGATAGCTTTTCCAGCTGGTTGTCTCCGCCGGAACGCTCGCAAGCGCGGCGCTCGACATCACGAGCCCGATCGTGATCGCACAAAGGCGCAGCGCGTCGCGCTGCCGCCGGAGTTCGGCTGCGTAGGCTCTTACGCAGGGGGCGTGATCATCGCCGGGTGTCCTGATCAACTTCAACGCGGACACCAGGAAGTACACCGTCGCCAGGATGCCAAGAGCCGAGCCCGTCCGCTCGGTCCAGACGACGGCGTTCAGCAGCATCGCGCCGAAGGGCACAGCCAGCAGTCCGGCGATGAGCCACGGCACGAACGCCGTCGCGCCAAATGAACGCCGCAGGAACGCCGCATGGGCCGCAATCTCTTCAATCGGCAACTCCGAGGGCTGCTGCTGCCACACTGCGCGCGCGTATTCGAGCTGCTGGTCAGCGTCCATCGCCAGGCCCTCCGTGAAAACGTCCCGCCAGCACCCGTTTGACGCGGTGCACCTTCATGGCGACGGCACCCTGCGACATGCCGACCAGCTCGCCGATTGCCTGTGCGTCCATGCCTTCCAGATAGCAGAGCATCACCTGACGATCGAGCGGGGCGAGCTGCTGAATGAGCGCCCGCAGCCGCCCGACCTCCAGCCGGCGATCGAGGCTGTCCGCGGCCTCGGCTGGATTCGTCGCGGGCGTATCGAGCTCGTCCAGTGTGACGAACTGATGGCGTCGAAACCGGAGCACCCGGGTGACGTGTGAGGCGGCGGTGTTGTGGGCGACGCGATAGACCCACGTCCTCAGGGAGCAGCGCCCATCGAACGTCGCCAGACTCCGCCAAATCGCGAAGTGGATGTCCTGGAGCAGATCCCGGCATTTGTCGGAATCGGCTTCGTAAGCGTGCGCGAGCCGCTCGACCGCGGGGCCAAACGTGTGGAGAACCTCATGATAGAGGACCTCGCGATCGGCACCGCGCGGGGTGGACTCGGGTCGCGTCACATTCAGGTAGTCGGCCGGCGGCCGATTTTCTCACTGGTGGAGCGGACCTGAAGGTCTGCCCTACAAATCAATGCTGTGCAGAGACAAGGCGGACCTGAAGGTCCGCCCTACATATCAATGCCGTACGGAGACAAGGCGGACCTAAAGGTCCGCCCTACATGATGGCCGGTCCGCGCCGACATATGGATGGCTGGTGTAGGGCGGACCTTTAGGTCCGCCTGTTCGCCACCGTCGACCGCATCGAAAGCGTGTGCCGGAGGAGTTCGGTCTTACGCCACGTGTCATAGGATTGACGCGCAACGTCGAGGAGCGCTGCGTCACAGACACCCGCACCCTCGAGGGCTGGCCCGATTTTCTCGATGACTTCAATCCAGAGCGCAGTCTTCTCGTCGAAGTCAACGTCGCCTTTCGCCGTCGTCTCGTCTTGAACATAACGCTTGAATGTCGTGAAGGCCGACCTCTGCGAACAGCGCCGGACAGTGGTTCGCCATCTCGTTGTCCCATCCATTCGATTCCCTCCATGAGAGAAACCTGGAATAGAAGCGACCAAAATCCGCCGGTGGCGCGGGCGTCCACGCGTTGAACGCGTGGTTGTAGTCGAGCACGACCACCAAGCCGCCAGGTTTGGCAGCGCGGGTCATCCGACGGAGGGCGGCTTTAGGATCGGCGATCCACTGCAAGGTCCGCGCGGCTGTCACCACGTCGAAGCGAGCGTCATAGTCGAGCGACGTCGCGTCAGCCTCCTCGAAGCGAAGGTTGGGACGGGACACGCAGTGGGCGCGTGCACGTTCCAGCAGCCCGCGGTCCCGATCGACGCCGACAACGATGCCGTTGGGACCGACCGTATCGGCGATGTCTTTGGTGATGGCACCGGTGCCGCACCCCACGTCCAGTACGGCCAGTCCCGGTGACAGGAGCTCGGGCAGGATTCGGTGGTCCGTCCGCAGACGTCGGCGATCGAGGACTCGCGCGTCGGATTGATGCTGCTGACTGCTCATCCGGCTGTCTCACTACTCGTGGCGTAAGGCGACGATCGGATCGACGCGCGCGGCCCGCCTGGCCGGCCCGTAGCCAGCCACGAGCGCCGCGGCCAGCAAGGTCGCTGACGCCAGAGCAAGTGCCTGCGGATCGTTGGGGCTGGTCGCGAACAGGAACGACTCGATGAGGGGCGCGGCGGCGAGCGCCGCCGGCACGGCGATCGCCAGCCCGACGGCCGCGATCGCGCACACCTCCCGCAAGACCATCCAGGTCACGACCCGACGTCCGGCCCCGAGCGCCATACGCAATCCAATCTCGCTCGTCCGGCGCGCAACCCCGTACGCCGTCGTGGCGTAGAGGCCGACGCAGGCAATCGTCAGCGCGAGGATCGCAAACGCGGTGCAGAGCCTGGCAAACACGATTTCCTGATTGATGGTCCGATCGATCTCGCCGACCTGGCTCCTGAGCTCGGTCACCGGTACGCGCTCGTCGAGCTGATGCACGAGACGTCGGACCGCGTTGGCGTAGGCCAGCGGCTCGCCGTCCGTTCGCAGCGCGTACGTGACCTGCCCAAGCGCCGCAGCAGGAACCTGTGCGTGCGAGACGTAGACCACCGGCGGATTGACGCGTCTGAGACCGCCGTATTGCGCGTTGGCGGCGACGCCGACGATCTCGAGGTCCAGCGGGACGCCGTCCACTCGCAGGCTGCCGCCGATCTGGATGTGCCGCCCGATCGGATTGGCGTCGCCGAAATTGCTTCTGGCAAACCGTTCGCTGACCACGGCGATCGGCGGCGTACCCTCGCGATCCTGTTCCTCGATCTCACGGCCCCGCTCGATCGGGATCTGCATCGTCCGGAAGAACTGTGATCCCGTCCACAGGAGTTTTGTCCCTGCGACCGGCTTCCCCTCGACCGTGATCGGATGCGCGCGGCCCGCCCTGATCAGCGAGGCATGCGCCAACGTCGCGTCGCGCACGCCCGGCAACTCGTGCAGACGCCGCCGCAGATCGGCATAGAAGGCGGCGACGCGAGCTTCGGGTACGCCTGCTTGCGGCGCATCCACGTCGAACAGCAAGACGTTCTGACGATTGAAGCCGAGCGACAGGGACTGCAGCTTCGACAGCGTTTCCACGAACAGGCCGGCCACCACCAGCAACAGCAGCGAGACCGCGATCTGTGCGACCACCAGCGCCTGCCTCGAAATCAGACGCGGGAGCGCGGCCAGCAGCCGGGTACGTGACTCGCCGATTGCGCGACCTCCGAGCGACGGCATCAGTGCCGGACGCGTCGCCTGCAGTGCGGGGGCGAGGCCGAACAGCACGCCGCAGAGGAGCGACAGCACCAGGGTCACGGCGAGCACATGCCAGTTCAGTTCGGCGTGGAGCACGAATCCTTCCTGGCCGTTGACGAGCAGCGGCGTCAGCACGCGCATGCCGGCGACCGCGATGACGACGCCGAGGGCGCCGCTGAGCGCGGCGAGCAGAATGCTTTCCGTGAGCAATTGACGGACAATCCGCCATCGGCCCGCACCAAGGCTGAGCCGAACGGCCATCTCCCGCCTACGAGCCGCCGACCGCGCGAGCAGCAGGTTCGCCGTGTTGGCGCAGGCGATCGCAAGCATCAGCCCCACCATTGCCAGCAGCACGTAGAGCGGCTTCGAGTACTGCCGTCTCAGGGTGTCGAGGCCCGCGGCGCCTTCGTCGAGATGCAAGGCTGGCAGGTGAGCGCGCTCTTCGTCGTTCGTCGCCGTGGAGGTGACCCACTGCGCGAACGGGCGCGCCAGCGCGGTGCGTGCCTGCGCGAGGTCCACGCCAGGCTTCAGCCGTCCCATCATCTCGACCCAGTAGTAGTTCGGATCGTCGAAGTCCACGGTCTTGAGCGAGCGTTCCTGCACGCGTGGACCCACGTGCATCGGCAGATATACCTGTGGGGCTTCGGCCGGATCGACGCCGAAGAATTCCGCGGGCGCGACCCCGATGACCGTGAACGTCACGTTGTTGATGAGCATCGCCTGACCGATGACGCGGTCGGTATCGCCGAAGCGCCTCTGGCTGTAGCCCGCACTCAGGACCGCGACCGGTGCGGCCCCGGCGCGATCGTCGCCGGACTGAATCAAGCGGCCCGCAGCCGGCCGCACGTTGAGGCCGTCGAAGAAGCCGCCCGACACGTACTCGCCCCGTGCGAGCTCGGCGTCGCCCTTCACGATCACATTCAGGCTGCCGGCCCGCTTGTGCGCGAACAGGCTGGAGAGGACGTGCGCCGACGGCCGCCTGCAGATGTTCGAATGCGGGGAACGGAAAGATCGCGCCGGTGGTGCTCGCGCCCTCGTCGAAGGTGCTGCCGTCCATGGAGTGCATGACGACGTGCGCGTCGCTTCCTGACCAGAGTTCCTGGGTCCGCCACTCGAGCACGACGAGCGATGCGGGATCGGTCACGGGAAGCGATCGCAACAGAATCGCGTCCATGAAGCTGTAGATTGCCGTGTTGGCCCCGATCCCCAACGCCAGCGACAATGCCGCAAGGACGGTGAACAGGCGGTTCTTCGCCATGCCGCGCAGGCCGTAGCGAAGGTCCTGGGCCAGCTGCTCGAGCAGCGTCCACGACCACAACGCGCGCGCATCTTCAACCAGCAGCACCGTATTCCCCAGATCGCGCCGCGCCGCCCACGTCGCATCGTCTGCCGACAGGCCGTCCGCCTGCCGTGTCTCCTGTTCCTCGTCCAGATGAAACTGCAGCTCTTCGCGGAGCTCCGCTTCCCGCGTCCCGCGCCCGAGCCACCACTGGATTTTGCGGAAGAGAGCCGTCATTCAGCCTCCTCGGGAAGCGGCTTCAGCAGCAGCCCCATGGCCCGCGCGAAGGCGTCCCATTTCGACTGTTCAGCGGTGAGCTGTTTCCGACCCTTCGGGGTGATGCGGTAGTAGCGCGCACGCTTGCCCTTGTCGGACAGCTCCCACGACGCCGCGATCCAGCCCTTTGCCTCGAGGCGATAGAGCGCCGGGTACAGTGAGCCGGTCTCTACCTGAAGCAAGTCCTCGGAGGTGCGTTGAATGTGCTTCGCGATGGCATGGCCGTGCGTCGGACCGGGCAGGAGCGTTCGCAGGATGAGGAGATCGAGGGTGCCGCGGAGGAGATCGACGCGAGACGGCGCTTTCGGGATCATATAGTAGGAAGCCTACACAATATTGTGTAGAAAAGCTACTCAATAGATGCTGAGCCCCGGGCTGGTGGTATTGTCTGGAAAGACGACGCCGCGAGCACTCGCGCGGCGCGGCATTTAGCAATGGCTGACGAAGTCAAGAATTACATCACGCCAGGCGGCTTTCGGCGCCTGCAGGAGGAGCTTACACAGCTGTGGAAAGTGGAACGCCCGCAGCTCGTCACGACCGTGGCGTGGGCCGCGGGCAACGGCGATCGCTCGGAGAATGGCGACTACATCTACGGCAAGCGGAGGCTGCGCGAAATCGATCGGCGCATCCGTTACCTGTCGAAAAGCCTGGACGAGGCGGTGGTGGTGGACAACTCGGGAAAGACAGGCGTGCGGGTCCACTTCGGGGCGACCATCACCATTCTTTACGAGACCGGCGACGAACGCGAGGTCACCATCGTCGGAGTCGACGAGCTCGATGCCAACGCAACTCGCGTGTCGTGGCGGTCGCCCCTGGCCAGGGCGCTGCTGACGGCAAGCGTCGGCGACACGGTGACGCTTCGGGCGCCGCGCGGGCCCGAGCGCCTCGAGATTCTCGCAGTGCGCTACGACGATCTTCGCTAGGGCGGCGCTTTCGAATTGACGGCTGAATAATCCGTTACGGAGCCGCCTACCGCGGCTGGATGGACGCGCCCCGCGCGGCGAGCTGGCCCTGGCGCCCGTAGTCGATTGCCTCTGCAAGCACGCGCGCGGTCTCCTGCGGGGCATGGAACCCCATCGAGTTTTCTGCCGCGACGAAATCGAGCCGCCACTGCGCCTTTCGTTGAAGCGCATAGGCCGGGGCGAGCTGCTCGTCGCTGGCCCCCGCCTTCTTCGCCGCTGCAACCGCGTCGAGTAATTCCGTGACTGCCGCCGCCGAGCGATTGAGCAGCGCCTGGGTCCGATCCTGTATGGTGGCAACCCGGCCTTGCAGCTCTTCCTCGGCGTAGGGATGACACACCTGGCACGCACGTGCCACGTTCAGCAGCGGGCTGCGTACCCAGTGATCGGACACCTTCATCGCGCCCTCACGCTTGTATGGCATGTGGCAGTCGGCACAGGCGACGCCACTACGAGCATGGATGCCCTGGCTCCACGTCTCGAACTCGGGGTGCTGCGCTTTGAGAACGTTCGCACCGGTCTCAGCGTGCGTCCAATCGTAGAAATCGTGGCCATCGGGAAACTTGTAGGCGTCGTAATAGCTTTCAATCTGGTCCACCTTCAGCCCGTTGTTCCACGGATAGAACAACGTGGTCTTCGGACCGCAGTAGTACTCGACGTGACACTGCCCGCAGACGAATGACCGCATCTCCTGGCGCGACGCGTCGACGTTCGGATCGTACGGTGTGGTCCGGCTGCCACGACGCCAGCGCTCGATAGTTTCGAGATGCGGCACGGCGGCGCTCCCCGAGGCAAGCGCCTGGATGCCGCGAATAAAGCCGGGTCGCGTCACGCGCAACTCCATGGTCGCAGGATCGTGACAGTCGACACAGCTCACCGGGTGCGCACCCGGAACATGCTTGAAGGACGCCGCCGTGCTGCCCGCAACCGGATTCGACGATCCGGTCTTGACGACTTCCGCGTTGGCGTCGCGGTAGGAAAGCCGGCCGAGCGCTTCGAACCCCTTGAAGATGTCGCCCCCGCCCAGTCGACGATACGTTGGAATCACCGAGGCGTGACACTGAAGACAGGAGCCCGGCTGCGGCCGTTCGGTGACTCGCTTCGTCTGCTCCTGGTCCTGGAGCATGTGGGCGTGCCCCCGCCGATCGCGATAGTCGAGGGCGAAGGCATAGCCGGCAAACACGCGTGTGAGCCACGGAAAAGCATTGGCTTTCTCCGACGGTAACGATTCCGACCCTCCGAATCGCGTCTTGCTCGACTCGGCGGTTCGCAGGTAGTCGCTGTACTCGCGCCTCCAGTTCACGCCCCACGCCGCTGGATCGGTCGTCTCCTCGTTGACTTCGACCAATCGAACGTACGGATTGCGGGCCTCCTGCTTGCGTTCGACGATGGATGTCAGCAGACTCGCGACGGCGAACATCGCGAGAGCCGACACGATCACGACGGCAACGAGCCATCCGATCCGTCGTCGCCCTCGGCCGGTGTCAGGGCTGGTCATAAGTCGCCGCTCGCTTTCAAGGTCTTGCGCCGTGGCCGGCGCCGCGATGGCAATGGACGCACTTCACGGCATCTTCACGCGTCGTGCTGCCTCGCACGATGTCGTGGACGAAGTCCGCGTGGCACCGCAGGCAGTTGTCCTGCAGGGTCGCGGCATTCCGAGCGGTGATCATGATCGGCTCGTGGAAGTCCATGAAGGTGAAGCCCTTCGAGTGGCGATAGCCGTTGTCTGCCTTAGCGATGTATTTGAGTACGAATTCGTGAGGCAGATGACAGTCAACGCACCGAGCGACCGAATGGTGCGGCCCGCGGCTCCAGGATGCATACTGCTCATTCATCACATGGCAGTTCCTGCACGCGCGGGGGTCGGTGGAGAAGTAGCTCAGGCCTTCGCCGTACTTGAACGTGTACGCACCGAGACCCGCAAGAGCACCGATGAAGACGGCGGCGATCAGAGCCAACCTGCCCATCTATCGCAGGTCGAAACTATAGCCGAAGCGTACGCCGATCAGACTCCTCCGCTCTCGCAACCCGGACAGGCGCCGTAGAACGCATTGCCCTTGTAGTCGAGCTCCTTCAGACCGGCCTGTGACGTGAAGTAACCGCGAACCGCCTCGCGCCGGACGAACAGATAGCATCGACCGAGTGGGGAATCCGGCGGCATGCGGCTGATGGCGCGAAGGAGATCAGTCTGCGCCGTTTCCGTCAGCTCCAGAAACTCCTGGCCAAAGTGGTCGCGTGACTGCTGCTCCAGCAGATTCAAACCGGTGCGCACGATGGCCTGCCAGTCCGCGGTTTCCAGATCGGCCACCCTGGTCTGCCCGTAGTAGGCGACGGCGAGCGCCCGGTGCAATGGTTCGAGGGATCGGGCAGCCTGTCGGATGCCGTCATCGCTCTGCAGCCGCACGTCGATCCAGGCAATCGTCTCCGACAGTGCACGGGCGTCGACGTTCCCGAGCAGGATGCCGGCGAGGCGTGTGACCACTTCGAGCTCGTGCTGAGAAAAGAACACCGGCTGATAGGGATCGGCCAGAGGCGCGGCATAGTCGGTCTCGGCGCCGCGTGGAACGACGGGCGCGTCGCGAGCTGCCAAGACGTGAGTCAGATGCTCGGCCGACGGCTCGTAGAGGCCGGGCGGTAGCCGGGTCGACTTGCTTTGACCCGTCAGCGAGATCGCCGCTGCCAGGTCCGGCACGAGACCAGCGACGCCCGCAAGCGCCGTCATTTCTCCCAGGCGCAGCAGCCAGGCGCGGCGCGTGAGATCGTCGTCCTCCTCAACGTCGTCTGGCGTGCGGCCGTTCTCGGTCACAGCTCACCTCGGCGGAAGGACTCGGCGATGTGTTCGCCCGCACGGGCGGCAATCGCCATGATCGTCAGGGTCGGCTCGTAACAGCTTTGCGTGGTGAAGACGGCGCCGTCACTGACAAACAGGTTCGGGACGTGGTGCACACTGCAGTCGCGATTCACGACGCTCGTCTTCGGGTTGCCGCCCATGCGGGCGGTGCCGCACTCGTGAATGTTCTTGCCGAAGACGCTGATCTCGTCCGACGGCGCCGCCACCTGGTCCAGCTGCAGTTCGTCGAGAACCGCGCCGATGTCGTGCCGCATCGCCCTGGCCATCGCCCGCTCGTTCTCGCCGTAGCTGGCGACGATGTGGAGGGCAGGAATGCCCCACGCGTCCTTCTTGTCGGGATCGAGCGTGACGTAGTTCTCTTTGCGAGGCAGGCACTCACCCTGCGATCCCATCGCGAAGTAGTAGGGAATGTCGCCCCGCACCTTCTGACGCCAGGCGTCGCCGAATTCCTGCGACAGGAACGCGTGACCGTACAGCTCCTGACTGCCGTCGCCGTCGAAGCGGTAGCCTCGAACGAACCCGGAATTCCTGCCGGCGCGCAGGTTCGTGTAATTGGGAATGATGAAGCCGCAGGGTCGTCCCACTGGTTCACGGGAGGACGAGCGCAGGCCGGGCATGAACCCGCCGCCGCCTTCGACGGTGAAGTGATCCATCAGGTAGTGGCCGAGGACGCCCTCCTCATTGCCAACACCCTGGGGAAACAGCGGCGTACGGGAATTGAGGAGGATGCGTGTGGATTCCAGTGCGCCCGCAGCCAGGACGACGACGCGGGCGGCGGCCTCGCGATGCTGATGTGACGAGCGGTCGATGTAATACACGCCGGCCGCACGGCCATGCGAATCGATCCGTACGTGGCTGACGACGGCGTCGCTGACCAGCGTGAATTTGCGCGTCCGGGCGGCAGCGGGCAGCGTCACCGACGGGCTGTTGAAGTACGACGCCGTATGACATCCGCGCTGGCACTGGTCGCAGTAATGGCAGGCCGGCCGCCCTCGATGCGAGACGGTCAGGTTTGCCACCCGGTCCGGCATCACCCGCCAGCCGAATTTCTTGCCGATCACGTCACGGGCAAGAAGAGCGCCGCAGGACAACGCCATTGGCGGAAGGAATTGCCCGTCAGGAAACTGTTCGAGCCCCTCGCGCGAGCCGCTGACGCCGATGAACCGTTCCACGCGATCGTAGTAGGGCGCGAGATCGGAATAGCCGATGGGCCAGTCTTCGCCGTAGCCGTCGCGGCTGGCCGCTTTGAAATCGAAATCGCTGAACCGGTAGCTCTCACGCGCCCAGCAGAACGTCCGTCCACCGACCTGACGTCCGCGAATCCACATGAACGGCTTGTCGGCGGTAAAGGTGTACGGGTTCTCGTGATCGTTGACGAAGAACTGATGACCGTAGTCATCGCAGGCGTAGCACAACCGCTGCACCGGCTGGTTCTCGAGCAGCCGCTGCTGATCGCCAAACCCGCGGAATTTCAGCTGGTAGGGCCAGATGTGCTCGGTGAAATCGCGAGTCGGCACCCTGGGCGGGCCGGCTTCGAGCATGAGCACCCTGAGACCGCGCTCGGCGACTTCCTTGGCGACCCAGCCGCCGCTTGCACCCGACCCGACGATGAGCACGTCATACGACGACGAGCGAGCTGGCTTCATCTACGTGATCCCATCATGTGTTTGCCGCCTCGTCGAGGACGCATGCGCTTCGAGCGCCTGGACAATCCGCTCGGCGGCGTGTCCGTCCCACCCTGCCGGACACTTCGAACGCGGAAGCGCTCGTCCCTCTGCCCTGGCCTCGCGAAATGCGTTGAAGACACCTTCTTTGGTGAGAGGCCACGGCACGAGCCGGTTCGTCCCTTCGGTTACTGTAACCGGCCGTTCGGTCTGCTCTCGCAAGGTCAGGCACGGAACACCCAACGCAGTGGTTTCTTCTTGCACCCCGCCGGAATCGGAAATGACGACGGCGGCGCGATCGAGGAGTGACAGCATCTCGAGGTAGCCGAGCGGTTCGACGACCGTGAGGCGTTCGAGCTTGCCGAGCAGCCCGAACTCTTCTGCCTTCTGCCGCGTGCGCGGGTGAATGGGGAACACGACAGGCATCGCGCCGGCCGCCATCTCCAGCGCGTCGAATATCTCGCCGAGCGGCTCGCGCTCGTCGACGTTCGAGGGCCGGTGCAGCGTGACCACGGCGTAGTCGTCATCCTCGACGGACCACCGTCGGGCGACGTCGATCGCGCGCGCCCTGGGCAGCATCGCCACGAGCGTGTCGATCATGACGTTGCCGACCATGACGGCCCGTTCGGCGTCGAGACCCTCGGCCGTGAGGTTTTCAAGCGCGTCTGTCGACGGCATCAGGAGGAGATCCGAGAGCCGGTCCGTGAGCACGCGGTTGACCTCCTCGGGCATTCGCCAGTCGTGGCTTCGCAGCCCAGCCTCCACATGGGCGAGACCACATCCAAGCTCGTTTTTGAGCTTGGCCGTGACGAGAGCGCACGCGAGCGTCGAATTGACGTCGCCAACCACCACGACCCAGTCGGGTCGCGCGCTGACGAGCACGGGTTCGAATCGCTCCATCACCTGCGCGGTCTGTTGTGCGTGCGATCCGGCCCCTACGCCGAGCGAGTAATCGGGTTCCGGCAACTGCAAGTCACGAAAAAACGAGTCGGACATTGCCGGGTCGTAATGCTGTCCGGTATGAACCAGCAGGCCCTGATGTCCCGCCGCGCGCAACGCGGCAAGCACGGGCGCCACTTTCATGAAGTTGGGGCGGGCCCCTGCGACGACCAGCGTTTTCAATCGGTTAGACCGCCGCGCGGTGAAATGGAGCGACGCTCGACGTGCCCGGGGCGACTGTACCACGTCATGTAGTATTCATTCTCCCTATGAGCGCCGGGCAGTCGCGGGCTGACATCACGGACGAACGACGAGGCAAAGCGGCCGCCGCAGCCTCGCCGGGAGTTCCCGAACAGCAACCCGCCCGCCTTGTCGCGACACTGCCGCTGCTGTGGAATCTTCTCGTGCGCGCGGGGATCCGGCCACTGCATCTGGCGATTGCGTCCGGCGTCTCGATCGGCGTCGCACTCCTCGAAGCGATCAGCGTCAGTCTGCTCGTCCCGCTGCTCCATGGCGTCATCGCCGGCGATTTCCATTTTGCGGCGCGCTATCCGTTCGTGGGTGACATCAGCCGCTGGTCCGCTGCGCGATTCGGTGTCTCGCAGGACTCGTCGCTGCTGTTCGTCCTCACCGCCGTCACCTTCATCGCGTCGGCCGCCCACATCGGCCTGGAGGCGGCATCGTCGGCAATGGCCATCCGACACGCAAGGGCCATCGCTCATCAGCTCCGTGTCCTCATCTTCGACCGATATCTCTCATTCGGGCACTGGTTCTTCGCACGCGCCAACGTCGGTCACTTGACGACGGTGCTGACGACGCTGACGGCGCGGGTGGCGACAGAGCTGCGGAACGTCAACCAGAACATCACGGACTCATTGGTTCTCCTCGCGTACTTCGCCGTCATGTTCTGGATCTCCTGGCCGGTGACGCTGGCCGTGCTGGTGCTGCTGCCGCTGGCGCTTCTTGCCGGTTCGCGTCTCGTCGAGAGCATCGCCCGATCCTCGATGCAGGACATGGCGGCATCCAAGCGTCTCGCCCGCCATGCCTTCAACGTGCTGTCCTGTATCGAGCTGGTAAAGGCGCAGTCCCGGGAACCGCACGAGCTGCGGGAGTTCACCGTGTCCAGCGAAGCGCTGGCCCAGCATGAAGTACAGCTGGAACTGCGGCGCCGGCTCGTTGGTCAGGGGCAACAGCTGATGGTGCTCAGCGTGCTGCTGCTCCTCGTCGTGACCACCGGGGTACTCGCCGTTCGCGGCCATGCACGCGTGGTCGCCGGCTCCCTCGTCTACGTCTACCTGCTGCGTCGCGTCTCGACGCGTTTTGGCGTGGTCAATCAACTGCGCGCATCGGTCGCGGCGATGGCTGGTCCCGTCGCGGAGATCGCGAGCATCCTGCAGGAATCAGGCCATCAGCCTCGGACAGAGGGCGCGCGTCCGTTCGCCGGGCTGCAGGAAGCCATCAAGTTCGAGAACGTCAGCTTCGCGTACACCGAAGGCGTGCCCGTGTTGCGTCATGTCAGCTTCAGTGTGCCGCGCGGCGCAACGACGGCGCTGGTCGGGCGCACGGGCGCGGGCAAGACGACGCTCGTGCGGCTGCTCCTGCGGTTCTACGATCAGGACGACGGGGCAATCACCGTCGATGGCCTCGATCTTCGCGAGTTCCGATCAGAGTCGCTGCGCGGACACATCGCCCTGGTGAGCCAGGACACGCTGATGCTCCACGCGACCATCCGCGAAAATCTCACCTACGGCCTCGACAACGTCTCCCCCGCCGCCCTTGCGGACGCGCTCGAGCGGTCGCGACTCGCCGACTTCGTTCGACGATTACCGGATGGGCTCGACACACAGGTTGGAGATCGCGGGACGGCGCTCTCGGGCGGCGAGCGGCAGCGCATCGCTATCGCCCGGGCCATGCTCAAGCGTGCCGAGATCCTGGTGCTGGACGAGGCGACCAGTGCTCTGGATGGCGTGACGGAACAGGCGATTCAGGACGCCATCGCCGAATTGCTGCATGGGACGACGTCGATTGTCATCGCGCATCGACCTTCGACGATTCAACGGGCCGACCACGTGGTGATCCTGGACGGCGGACAGGTCGTCGAGCAGGGCAGGCCGGCCGACCTGCTCCGTGGCCACAGCATCCTCTCCGAGTACTGGAAGGACGGAACCATCAGCCTCGGAGGGCTGCGCACCGCCTCGGCGGATCACGGAACATGAAACTCAGCGATCTGCTCGTTGAATCAAGCGATGCGGCGCGGGGCTCGACTCAGCCGATCAGCGAGCCGACGAGATCCACGAGAGCCGGGGCATTGGCGAGCACACCCGGACCGATCGTGCACGCGAACACCGGAACTTGTGCAGCCATTGCCGCGCACCGGATGTGCGTGTCAGTGGCGCGCGGCCGGTCTTCGAACGAAGGGTCGAGCCAGAGTCCCGCAGTCTTCCACGATCCCATACCTCCGAACATGGCTGCCGCCACCGCGTCCACGGCGGCCTGACCGGTCAAGCGTTCGACGTGAAGCAGGTCGTGTGGCGCCGGCGTTGGAAAGACGATGGCAGCGAGGGGGCCACCGGGAGACGGCTCGACCTCCAGAAGGTCACACAGCTGCGCGGGGCTGATGTTGGGCCGGCCCGGCGCGGCGGCCTGGAGGCTGACCTCGGCGCGCGCCAACGGCCAGGCGAACCCGCTGTTCGCCAGCCGGTCGGCGACGGCAGGAAGCATCTCGAGCGTGCCCGGCCTCAGCGAGACAATCGTGGGTACTCCGAGCGCAACGAATCGATTCTTTTCGGGCCACACGAACACGCGGTCGTTGGCGACGAGACGTCCCTGCAGCGCCAGCAGCAGATGGAGCAGCAGCGTCGTCTTGCCGGTATGACGCGGGCCGGCGAGAATCACGATGCGATCGCCGACCGCGACGGCGGCGCCGTGGATCAGCAACGCGCCGCGGGCGCGGAGCGCGACGATGAGCAGCTCGCGAATCGCGCGCATCACGGCGATTCTGGAACGGCCGGCGCCAGCGCCTGCGAGAATCTGTACGTGGCGTTTCAGCCGCGCGAGGCGATAGATGACGCGAATGTCGTCCAGAACCATCGTCTCGCAGCCGTCAGAATGGCTCCAAACCGGATACAGGACCTCCTGACCATCACGAACGAAGCTCTCGGCGTGACGCGACGGAGATGTGCCGACCGTGCCTCGCACTTCCTCGTAGCCACATCGATCCACATGGAAATCCAGTCGGTAATCGCAGTCCGGTTCGTCGCCGACCGTGAGCCACGGCGAGAGGAACTCCGCCAGCCACTGCAGGACATCCGGATCGTTGCTCGACACCGCGGTTGTCCAGCCGGCGAACGAGAACGTGCGCCGAAGATCGTCGGTGCTCGCAGAAACGGCTTCAGCTGTGGGGTGAGCCATTCGACCGGTGAGGGCCGGTCCCATGGACCGCGGACCGGACACGAAATCATTATCGTCGACAACAGATCTCAGAAGGGGCCAGTCGCTTGACGCCTCAGTCCGCCGGGGCGTCCCGGTCGATCCGCCCTGCGGATCCCTCAGTCCTCCGTCACTTGCTACGTGCCGCGCTGCTCGAGGAGGCCGCGGCCCGGGCGGCCTTTGCCGACTGGCTGACGACCAATCCGCCAGATGACCCGATGGCGTTCGATGTCGCCGAGCGCAGGCTGCTTCCCCTGCTCGCGGCGAATCTGCGACGTCTCGGCATCTCGCATCCAATCCAGAGCGCCGGTGAGTCTGTGGGGAAACGGTCTGCGTCTCGCAACGCTCAGCTGATGCAGGCGGCCGTCGACGCGGTCTCTCGTCTGGCGAGCGCCGGCGTTCCGACGCTGGTCCTCAAGGGCGTGCCCGTCATTGTGCGGTATTACCGGGACTCCGCGTTGCGGCCGATGAGCGACGTCGATCTCATGGTGCGGCCGTCCAACCTGGCCCGTGCGTTGCGGATTCTCGCGGACGAGGGGTGGACCGTGCAGGGCGGCCGAATGAGTCAGCGCCTGCTACCGTTCCTCTACGCGTTCGAACATCTTCGACAGGACGGGGCCAAACTCGATCTGCACCAGTACCTGATCGAGCACGGGTCGTTGCCCCAGGCGGAGCGGCACCTGTGGGAGCGCGCAGAGCGCTTCGACCTCCTCGGCCGAACCTGCGCGGCGCCAGATGCGACCGACCTGTTGCTGCATGTCTGCGTCGCCGGCCTGAAGGCCGGCCGTCAGCTGAACTCACGGTGGATGGCGGACGCGTACCTGATAATGACCCGTGATACGGGCTCGATTGAGTGGGATCGCCTGGCGCACGACACGCGGGAGCGGCGCCTCACGCTGCCCGTGCACCGGGCGCTGCACGCCCTCGTGACGACGCTCGACGCGCCGGTGCCTCCCGACGTCCTTGGCGCCCTTCAGCGGGCGCGCGTGCATCGAACCGAACCCCTCACAGACCGCCTGCTGGCCCGCCATTCCCAGTCGATGATCGAATTGGCGCAGGAGTACGTCGGGCTCTACCGGTCCGGCGCGCGGGCCGCCGGTCGGAGGGCCAGTCCCGGTGGTCTGCCGGCGTTCTGCGTGCGACTGCTCGTCCATCGCTGGGGGCTCGCCAGCGCGCGCGAGGTGCCGCGCACGGCGATCCGTCGGCTGATCTCGCGAGCCACACGGCCTCAGTGCTGACTTCCTCCTTCGGTCTGGCGCGCCTTCCATGGTCTGACCGGTTCGCCACGCTCGAACGCTGCGAGGATCGAGCGAAGGGCGTCGAGCGATTTCGCGTGATCGCCGATGCCCATCCGCAGTCGATTGGCGGCGGTGGCCGTGAGCATGCAAATCGCCCAGAACACGAAATGGTGCTCGAAGCTCGCGCCGCTCCGGTGCGTCTCGTACCCGTGAAGGAAGGCCTCCGATTCGCCCGGCGACATAGGCCAGCGATACCAACTGCGGGCGAGGTCGTAGTCGTGCGGGCCGAACGTGAGCGTCGCGTTGTCGACGCACACCGGCGTCCCGGAGGCATCGAGCACGATGTTCTCCGAACAGAAGTCGTTGTGAATGATTCCCGCGCTCGCGGTGCCTGGGGCGTGTTCATTGGCAAGCGCGTGTGCTCCGGCGGCAGCGTCTTTCTCGAGTTCGCCGGCCTCGACCAGGATTGTTGTGTCGCTCCTCAGCCGCGCCAGCACCTCGTCGGCCTGGCGAACGACGACGTCGGGCCAGCCGGAGACGTCTTGCCGATGGAGCGCGCCGAGATTTGCGCCGCAGCGGTGTATGACGTCGAGAGGAATGGAATCGAGCGAGGCAAGGACGTCTCCCTCGATCCACGGCAGGAGCAGCGCGCAGCCATGCCGTGCAATTGGCTGTGGAAAGCCTGAGAGCGTCATCTGAAGGATGCGTTCGACCGTGTGGGCGCGTCGGACACTCGGGAACTGCCGCGCCTTCAGAACCGAGCCGTCGTCCAGTTCGAGCCGGAACGCGGAAGGACGGCCGTCCGACGGCCAGGTCGTGACGGGTTGCGCCGTGACGACGGTCAACCGCCGTTCCTGAAGCAGAGCCGCCAGGTCCGTACTGATGGAGACCGCCTGCGGCGGCGATCCTGGTTGGGCGCGCGCTTCACCCATTGAAAAACCTCGTCGAGATCACGATGCTGTCCAGGCGATGGCTCACAATGTCACCTCTCAGCACCTCACCACATCGCGGACACATTGATGTCCCTCGATCAACGGTCGCTTCGGAAGATTGCCGTGGTCGTGCCGGCCTACCGGGCGGCGCAGACCATTGCCGCCGTCATCGGGTCGATCCCTCCGTTCGTCGCCGACATTGTCGTTGTCGACGACTGCAGTCCCGATGACACGGCGGCCTGCGCGGCGGCCGCCGGCGACCCGCGCGTGCACATCGTCCGGCACACGACGAATCAAGGAGTGGGCGGCGCGACGTGGACCGGGCTCACGGAAGCCGTCGCCCGCGGCGCGGAGGTCGTCGTCAAAATCGACGCCGACGGTCAGATGGATCCGGCGCACTTGCCTCGGCTCCTCGCCCCGGTGCTGGCGGGAACGGCCGACTACGCGAAGGGCAACCGTTTCATCCACCGGCGTCAGCTCGGCGCCATGCCGCTCTCCAGCGCCGGGTCGGCAACACGGTCCTCTCCTTCCTGACCAAGGCCGCATCCGGTTACTGGAACGTCTTCGACCCGACCAACGGCTATCTCGCGGTCGGAGCGCACGTGCTCGACTATCTGGACCCGACCTACATCGACAAACGGTATTTCTTCGAGACCAGCATGCTGCTCGAGTTGAGTCTGGCACGTGCGGTGGTGGTCGATGTCGACGTTCCGGCCCGCTACGGCGACGAGGTCAGCGGCCTTTCCGAGTGGTCGTCGCTTCGGACCTTTCCGCGGCGGCTGCTGCGCGCGCTCCTGAGGCGCGTCTACATCCTGCACTTCGTGCGCGACTTCGGCCTGACCGCCGTGTTCCTCACAGGCGGCGCGGCTCTGTCGGGGTTCGGCGTGGCGTTCGGCGCGTGGGCCTGGTGGCAGTCGGCGCGGAACGACTCGATCACGCCTGCCGGGACCGTGATGATCGCCGCTCTGAGCCTGATCGTCGGCGTGCAGTGCCTCCTGCAGGCAGTGCTGCTGGACGTGCAAAGCCAGCCGACGACGCCGCTACGGCGCCTCGACGCCGGGCAGCCGTGAGCCCGCGCGCGCCGTATGCCGGACGGCGTCCGGTCTGCACGACCAGTCGGGCAAAGGTGCGTGCGAGCTGGCGTCGGTCGTGGAAGGCCTCCACGAAGCGGCGACCGTTGTTCCCGAGGGTCACGGCCAGGTCTGGTAGGCGCTTCAGCTCGAGGAGTTTCTGCGAAATCGCGGACGCATCTCCTGCCGGGACCAGAAGTCCCGAACCTACGCGCGTGATCAGCGCCCGCGTCTCGCCCGTGTCATCGGTGGCGAGGACCGGCAGGCGACCGGCCATGTAGAGGTAAAGCTTGGAGGGAATGTTGTCCATCGAACCTGGGACCTCCGTCGAGACCCCGACGTCGGCAGCGCCCAGATAGACAGACAGCTCGCTGACGGGCACTCCTGGGTAGAAGAAGACGTTCTCCAGCCCCCAGTTTTTGGCCGTCCGGGCGAGCTGCTGCTCCAATGGTCCGGCGCCCATCAGCAGGAATGCGACATCAGGAACAGATCGCAGCTGCCGGGCGGCCTCGAGCAGCGTGGTGAGATCGTGCTGGCCGTTGAAGCTGCCGGCGTAGAGCGCGACGAACTTTGCCTCCAGGCCGAGACGCCGTTTGCAGTCTGCCTTGCCGGCGGGATCCGCTGGCCCGATGGCCGCGAGCTCGGCGCCATTCGGGATCAGATGGATATCCTCCGGTGACCGTCCCAGACGGCGCGCGATGTCGGCTTGCATCGACTCGGTGACCGTAATCACCGAGGCGGCGCGCCGGTAGAGCACCTCTTCCACGCGACGGTTCACTTGGATCTGCTTTTGCGAAGACTCGCCGTATCGCTTTCGTTCCAGGTGCAGCGACTTCACGTCGCTCACCTGAAGCACGATCGGAATCCCCAGGCGGGCGAAGATGCAGACCGGCAGGCCGAGAAAGGCTGGCCCTTGCTCGATGACGATCGCCGCCGGACGCACAACGGCGATGAACGGGATAGCGAGCAGGCCATACAGCACGTCGAGCAGATCGGCGCTCTGGATCGATGCAACGGGTTCGCCCCGGATGCGGGCCCAGCTGCGCACGGCTGCCTCGAGGAACGGCGCGAAGAGCCAATACTCTCCGGGAATGCGAATCCGCATCACGCGCGCGCCGTCAATCTGTTCCCTGCAGTACAGACGCCAGGCGTGCCTCGGATTGGGTCTGCGACCCCGGTAGACGAACGGAAAGCGGGTGAGAACGGTGACCTCCGCACCTTCTTCGCGGAGGGCGGCGACGTACGCCCGGAGGCGACTGGTCGTGGCCCCGACCTCACCCCCGAATCTTCGCGTCAGCAGGACGACACGCATCGGTGCATGCCGCTTTGGCCAAGGCCTAGCGGGCATACTATGGTAACCCCCGATCCGTGCGCTCCTCGACTCCGACACACCTCCATGCTCCGACGACGGCCGAGACACGGTCCACGTGCGTGCGTGTGGTGACGTTCAATGCCTCCTCGCTTCGGCGGCTGGAGGAGACGCGCGACCTGCTCGCTTCACTCGACGCGGGCATCATCTGTCTGCAGGAGGTACTGGTCGAGCGGCAACGCGAACCGCGAAATCAAGCAGAGTGGCTGGCTCGCGAGCTTGGCTATCATTGTGCCTTCAACGCCGATTGGCGGCGGCGGCGCGGCACAGGTGGCAATGCGATCCTGACGCGAGCCCCGCTGACCGACGTTGCGGTGCTCACCGATCGCGCTGGCCATCGCTTCGCGCTCACGGCGCGCCAGGAGCTCGGCGGCGTCCGTTTTGCGTTGAGCACTGCCCATTGCCTTCAAGTGCCGATGGCCCCGCTACGCTTTGTCCGGTCCATCCTTGACCGCTCCGCGCAGATGCGGCAGCTGATCGGCTGGGTTCGCCAGGCGGGCGTGCCATGCATCGTCAGTGGCGACCTGAACGCGCTGCCCTACACGCCGGAGTATTGGACGCTGGCGCGGCGACCTGGTGGACTGCACCCGCGCCGTATCGATGAATTCTCGTAACACACGGCCGACGTGGGGGCTACCCACCCAGCTCGATTACATTTTCGTCACGCGCGACATTCACACCCGCGCATGCCGCACAGTCATTACGGAGCTCTCCGATCACCGTCCAGTTGTCGCCGACCTGGAAATCCGGCCGCGAGCATGAATGCCATCGCGCGCTCACCGAACACACCACGTACATTGCAGAATGTTCTCGACCCGCAAATCGGCCAGGAGCACGCGGGAGCAGTGCGTACGCTCGGACGCGGATCGGCGACGTTGAAGCGGCCGCCACCGCTCGTCTCGGTCGTCCTCCCTGTCTACAACGCCGAGCGCTATCTCCGACCGGCGATCGAAAGTGTGCTCGCGCAGACGTATCGTCACTTCGAGCTGGTGCTCGTCGATGACGGCTCGACCGACGCCTCGGTCGCGATCGGCGAAGAATATGTGCGCGCCGATTCGCGCGTCCGCCTGCTCCGCAATCGGTGCAACCTGGGCATCGTGCAGACGCGCAATCGCGCCTTCGACGAAGCTGATCCGGCGAGCGCGTACTTCGCGGTGTTCGACAGCGACGACATCTGCCTGCCCGACCGCCTCCAGATGCAGGTCGACTTCCTGGAGGCGCATCCGGACCACGCCGTGGTGGGCGGGCACACGCTTGTGATCGGCGAGGACGGCGACGCGCTCGGTACGCGACGCTATCCAGCGACCCACGCCGAGATCGTCCGCGTCATCACTCGGTACAGTCCGATTGCGCAGCCAACTGCGATGATCCGCCGCACGGCGCTCGAGGCCGTCGGCGCATATCGTGAGCAGTTCCCCCGCTGTCACGATTACGATCTGTGGCTGCGCATGGCGTCACGGTTCAAGATCGCGAATGTCGATGCCTTCACGCTGAAGTACCGCATCAGCCGGACGCAAGGCAAGCGCCTCCACCTGCGGGAGTCGCTGAAGCTGACCATCGATCTGCAGCGACAGTGGATGCTGCATCGCCCATTCTTCAACCCGTTCAACATCGTGTTCTGGGGCGCCGAGCATCTGTTGCTCTTGCTGCCCGAACCTGTCGTGCTCGGCCTCTTCATGCGCGTCACCTACCGCCGCGGGCACGCGCGCTGATCCGCGTCATGGCCCGCGTCGCCATGCTCGTCAGCAACGCCCATGCGCCCGACCCGCGAGTCGAAAAAGAGGCCGACGCGCTGGCCGCCGCCGGGCACGACGTCACGGTGTATGCGTTCGACCGTCATCGCGAACAGCGGCGCCTCGAGCAGGCCGGACCAGTGCGCGTCGAGCGCGTGTCTCTACCCGGCGCGTTACCGGGCAACATGATCGCCGTACGACTCGGGCTGGCGTACTTTCACGCCGCCGTGCGGCGGCGTCTGCTGCGTTCGCCTGCCGACGTCGTGCATTGTCACGACCACGACACGTGCGCGGTGGGCCTTTGGTGGAAGCACCGCGGCGCCCGCCGGGCCGGGCTCGGCCGTGGCCGCTTCGTCTTCGACGTCCACGACCTGTATTGGACGTGGGCACTGGTCGCGCGCCCGGAGGCGCGCTGGCGCCGCGCGCTGGCAGCCGCGCTGCGCCGGAGCGATCGCCGCTTCGCACGCGCCGCCGATCTGGTCATCACGACGACCGAGGCGAAAGTCGGACGCCGGCCGGGCGCGGCCGAGCTCTATCGCGAGTGGGGCTGCGACCCGGTCACCATCTGGAACGCGCCGCCGGCGCCCGGCGTCGTGCCGCCCCTGCCGACGCGCTTCACCATTGGATACATCGGCAACGTGCGCGAGCCGGCGATGTTCGGGCATCTCGTCGCCGCGATCGAGCTGCTGCCGCGCGACGAGCGGCCTGCCCTGCGAATCGCCGGTATGGGCCGCGCTGCCGACGAGGTGAGCCGGATCCTCGGCGACGCGAGCCGGCGGCTGGGGATCCAGGTGAAACTGAGCGGCGCGTTCCACCGCGCGGCGATCCCTGACCTGATGGCCGAGGTCAGCGTGCAGTACTGCGTCTACCCGACTCGACGCGGCAACATCGACCGCGCGATGCCGGTCAAACTCTTCGAGTCGGTCGTTCATGGCCGTCGTGTGATCGGGAACGCCGACACCTTGATGGGCGAGTGGATCCGCGAACGCGAATGGGGATGGGAAGTGGCCGACGGCAATGTCCGCGCGCTCGCCGATGCGATCCGCGCCGCCGCCGCCGCGTGCGCCGCCGACGACGGCCGTCCCGCGGTGCTCCGTTTACCGCCCCTGTGGCCGGAGCAGGCGCGCCGCCTGGCCGAGGCTTACGAGGCGCTGCTCGCTGCCTAGGGGCGATCGGAAAGCACGGCCGAATGCTCGAGCGAACCGCTTTGCGACCGGTGTTGATGGTCGCGGAGAAATTTCCGCCGCACGCGACGCCCGGCGCGACGCGTCCGTTTTTCTTTGCCCGATATCTCTGTGATTTCGGTTATCGACCCATCGTCTTGACGTCACCGCTCCTGCGCGGCGATCGCAGCGATCCGGACCTGCTGCGCCAGCTGCCTGCCGATGTCGAAGTGGTGCGCGCATTTCGTTCCGCTGCGGCAGCGCGCTTGGCGTTCCCCTCCTTACGCCTCGGCGATAGCGCGACGTCAGGTGCGGTACCGGATCGCATCGCCTCGCGTCTGGCGACGGTGGGCGAGACCGCCGTCTGGTTGGCACTCTGGCATCTGGATTGGCTGCCGGCCGCGTTGGCACGCGGCGTTACCGTGGGTCGCCGGCGGGCAGTGCAGATGGTCTGGGTCACCGCGCCGCACATGAAGAATCTCGTCCTGGGCTATGCGCTCTCTCGCACCCTCAATCGACCGTTGATCGTCGATCTGCGAGACCCATGGACCTACGGCAGCCTCTGGCAGCCGATTTCGGGACTGACAGAGAAGGTCGAGCGACGTTGGGCGCAGAGGATTCTTGGCGCCGCGTCGCTGATTGTCTTCACCAGCCCGCTGACGCAGCGCGAGATGGAAGCGCGATTCCCCGGACTGCGCGGCAAGTGCACGACGATCACCAACGGGTACTCCGCGGAAGAAACGGCAATCGAGCCACTGCGAGGGAAGGGCACCGGCAAGTTCCTCTTGCGTCACATTGGCACGCTGAACGATCGGCGAACGCCGGACGTGCTGCTGCGAGCGCTACAATTGGCCATCGATCGACATCCGCCGCTGCGATCGACGCTCCACCTCGAGTTTGTCGGCGATCTGGGGGGCAGCGAGGCAAGGCTCTTCGACTCGAGCGTCGCGTCCTGCATCTCCGCGCGTGGACACGTCTCGCGAGCCGAGAGCCTGGCGCTGATGCGGGGCGCCGACGTCAACGTCCTGCTGCAGACAGTGACCGCGGGCGCCGACGTGATCGCCGGAAAAACGTTCGACTATCTGGCCTCGGACAAACCGATCCTCGCCGTGGTCGATCCATGCGGTGGGGATGCCTGGTTGTTGAAGCAATTCGAGGGACCCGCCATCTCGCCCTGCGCCGATGCGCACCGAGCGGCGGACGCGATCCTGGCGCTTCATGCGCGCTGGACGATGGGAACGCTGCCATCTGTGAAGGGCAATCTCGCGGCGTACGAGCGGCGACACCTGAGCCAACGCCTGGCCGAGGAGCTCGACCGGTGTCAGCTCGTTCCTGCCGAAAGCCTTTCGAAGCGATAGACCAATTCCGGACCAGCCGTGCCGGGATCGTTCCGAGTTTGCTTCCCATCAATCCCGAGCCAAGGATGCCGATGCGCATTTCCGTTCCCCCCGACGCCTGCCCGTCCATGTATTTGTCGAACCTGACTAATATTGAACGATACGGAAGAGCACAAGGAGCACGCGACGATGAAGTCAAAGAATACGATCTGCCTCTGGTTCAACAAGGACGCCCAGGAGGCGGCGCGCTTTTACGCCGCCACCTTTCCGGATAGTGCGGTGACGGCTGTTCACGAGGCGCCCGCAGATTACCCCAGCGGCAAAAAGGGGGACGTCCTGACGGTGGAGTTCACGGTCCTGGGCATTCCCTGCCTCGGTCTCAACGGCGGTCCGGAGTTCAAGCACAGCGAGGCCTTCTCATTCCAAATCGCAACCGACACTCAGGAAGAGACGGACCGCTACTGGAACGCGATCGTCGGCAACGGCGGCAAGGAGAGCCAGTGCGGTTGGTGCAAGGACCGCTGGGGGCTGTCCTGGCAGATCACGCCGCGCGTGCTGACCGATGCGCTTGCGGCGGGTGGCGACGAGGCGAAGCGCGCCTTCCAGGCGATGATGCCGATGAAGAAAATCGACGTCGCCACCATCGAGGCAGCGCGGAGGGGCTGACGGGATAGCGAGCGCGCCGGCGCCCTGCGGATGAGGTAGAGTGCACCGATGCAGACGGCCGCGCGTTGAAATCCCCGCACGCGCCAGTTGCGGTTGAAGCGCTGGAGTCCCGGGGCCTCGTCAGGGCGCTGGGGTTGTGGGATGTTACAGCGATCACCGCCGGAACCGTCCTGGGCTCCGCTATCTTTGTCGCGGCGGCGTTTGTGCCGCGCGAGGTTCCCCACCCCACGCTGGCGCTGCTGCTCTGGGTAACGGGAGGCCTGATCGTCATCGCCGGCGCGCTGACGTACGCCGAACTGGGCACGATGTTTCCCGAGGCCGGCGGGCAATACCACTACATCAAACAGGCCTTCGGCCCCCTGTGGGGCTTTCTCTTCGGTTGGACCTCGTTGCTCGCGATTCAGGCGGGAGCCAACGCGTACCTCGGCGTGGCGTTCGGCGAGTATCTCGGAGCGTTCCTGCCATTCTTCTCGTCGACGCGCGCAATCGCTTCGATTCCGGTAGCAGCCTGGACGTGGCAGCCGACCACCGTACAACTCGCGGGAGTGTCTGCGATCGCGGTGCTGGCGGCTGTGAACTACTTCGGCACGAAGCAGGGGGCCAGGGTCCAGAGCACGCTGACCGCGATCAAACTCCTGTCGGTTGCCGGCCTGATTGGATTCGGGCTGCTCGCGCCTGCCAAGGTCGCTCCGGATTGGACCGCGCCGCTGCCGCAGGGGCACCTGCTCGTCTCCATGGGCCTCGCGATTGTTGCGGTCCTTGGCAACTTCGATGGCTGGTACCAGGCGACGCTCTCCGCCGGCGAGATCAAGCGGCCCGAGCGCAATCTCCCGCTCGGGATGATCGGCGGCACCGTGTTGGTTGGCGTGGTCTACTTGCTGGTGAACCTGGTCTACTTCCGGGCGCTGCCACTGTCGGAGATTGGCATGTCCCCCAGAATCGGCGAAGAGGCCACGACCGCGCTGCTCGGTCCGACGGCCGGCCGCCTGCTGGCGGCGGGGGTTCTGGTCTCGGTGTTCGGCTGTCTGTCGTCCGCCTTCATCGGCGCGTCGCGGCTCGGCCTCCCGATGTCGGAGGATGCCCCCGCGTTTCGATGGATGGCCCGGATTCACCCCCGCTATCAGACGCCCACGGCCGGGATCGCCACGCTCGGCGCCTGGTCGATGGCGCTCGTCCTGACCGGCAGTTACGAGCAGCTGTTTCAGTACTCGCTGTTCTCCGGCATCATCTTTCACGTGATCACGGGCCTGGCATTGTTCCGTCTCCGGCGGCAACGGCCGCACACGCCGAGACCCTACCGCGTCGCGGGTTACCCCTGGGTGCCGGCACTGTTCGTGTTGGCGATGACTGGACTGGTTCTGAACACGCTCTACGAGCGCCCGGTTCAGTCGCTACTGGGTATGGGACTGGTGGCGCTGGGCGTGCCATTCTTTCGGTGGCGGCGAGCGTCCAGCGCGTTCTGAGCGGATCGCGCCTGGATTTGTTTTCAATCCATCGAGAGATTCATCAGCCGAGCCAACCGCGATCTCACTTGGCCGCCAGCAGCTTGACGACCGCCCGATGTCCTTCAGATTCCGCGAGCATCAGCGCTGACCGGCGCTCACTGTTCACCATTCCTGCGTTGGCGCCGTGTTGCAGCAGCTCCGCCACCACGCTCGCGTCGCCTTCCCACGCGGCCGCCATCAAGGGTGTCCAACCATGCCGGGAGGCAGCGTTGGCGTTCGCGCCGGACTCCAGCAGGAGGCGCACCGCGGTCGTGCGACCGCGCATCGCGGCGTGAAGCAGGGGAGAATTACCGCCCGAGTCGGCGAGGTTGACGTCGGCGTGGTGTTCCAGAAGCACTCGCATGACGCTCAGATGACCGCGCACCGCAGCGTAGGCAATCGGCGTCATCCCGTCGGCCCGCGCCGCTTCGTTCACGTCGAGGCCACGATCGATCAGCAGCGTGACGACGCCGGCGTGGCCCCCAAGCGCTGCGGCGTGGAGAGGACCCGCGCCATCGTTGTCGACCGCCCGCATGTTGGCGCCGCTCGCGATCAACGCCTGGACGGTTTTCTCCAGCCCCAGATACGCGGCAGCGGTGACGGCGGGTTGTGTCACCGCATCACGAACATCGGGATCTGCGCCCTGCTTGAGCAGCAGCGCAGCTCTTGGCTCGTCGCGTTGGTTGATGGCGTCGATCAATCCCGCCACTGGCACCTGACCTGGAAGCGACGGACGCGCCCACAGGATCACGAGAGCGGCCAGGAGCGGCCTGAACCATCGGGAGCGGTTCATGTCGATGCCTCGCGGATTCAACGAACTTTGAGGACGAAGTCGAATTGCGCCGCAAGCCCGTCCGACACGTGTCGCGGCGACATGATCAGCGTTGGCCTGACGTCGGGATCGTGATGATTCCAAGGATCGCCCTTGAAATACAGCTGCGTCGTCAGGATCGGCGAGTTCTCGACGCTTGCCTTCACGTGAATGTGCGCGGGGCGCATGTCATTGACTCCGCCGTAGTGAAGCGGCTTGATGGTGCGCAGCGTGTAGCGACCATCGTCGCCCGTGTAGAGCCGTCCTCGCAGCCGGAAGCCGGTGTTGTCGTAGACCCCGGTGTGATCGGCCTGCCAGATGTCGAGCAATGCTCCCTTCAGTGGGCGCCCGTTGGTGTCGAGGACGCGTCCCGTCACAGTGAGCGGCGTGCCGGCCATGCCAGGTTCGAGCAGCCCCGAACGCACGGGCGCGCCAGGCTTGTAGAACGGCCCCTCCCAGTTGTTCTCGGTTTCAACGGATTCTTCAGTCGCCGCCAGTTGTGGTGTCGGCGCGGCGATCCCGACCAGCGGTAATACTGAGGGGCCGAGCAGCGTCCCGAGGAGAAAGCGACGGCGAGAGAGTCCTTCGAGCTTCAGGACCTCCTGCGAAGTACGGTCGTTGGGCGCGTCCTTCATCAGGCGTGTCCTTCCTGACCAGAGGCGTGGAAGTTCGCGGGCGTGGGATAAACCGGGCCGCACACGTGCGGGCGGCCCATCCAACAACTAGTCTTGCTGCGGCGGAGGGGGCGCCGGCGTAGCAGGCTCCGCGGCCGGGGCCGGAGTTGCAGACGTCGCACCGGCGGGCTTCACCGTCACCTTGCCCTTGACCTTCGCGAGGGCGTCGGCCGGGATCGCCTCCTTGATCTTGGGGTCCTCCAGACTCGTGAACGGCCGGCTCTCGACGACGTTTTTCACCGTGGCTTCATCGAGGCCGAGCTTCGCCAGTTGCTCGGGCGTGGCCGCGTTGAGATCGAGCGCATGGGGCGCTGCGGCATTTTTCACCGCCTTCTTCGCGGCGTTTCCGGCGGCGTCCTTGGCGGCGCTTTCCGTGGCTTCTTTCGCCGCGCGCTTGGCCGTCCGCTTGGCGACAGCTTGAGCCGACGCGGGGGCCGCCGCGGCCAGCGCGAAACCGGCCAGAATCAACGCCGACAGCCATCGACTGGTTCTCATGTCACGCCCCTGGTTGGAAAGGAAGCACTCATTCTAGCGCCGATCCGAATCACCGCGTTAAGCGGGAGCCGGAGACGTAACAAGCGGCGCTAGTGCCCGCGGGCCGCTTCCCGTTCGCGGCGGGAAAAGTTTTTGTAGGCCCACACGGTCAGCGAATTGGTCACCACGCCGACGACGTTCCAGACGATCACGGGACGCGACACCACGAGCAGGCCGTAGTAGATCCACGCAATCTGAAAGACCGCCATGATGCTCGCCATCGTCGGGTTGATGCCCTGGCTCGACCGCCGCTTGATCATCTTGACCAGGTCGGGGATCGCCGCAAACGTGGTGCCAAACCCGGCCACGAAGCCAACGATCTCGGAGCGGCTTAACGAGGGTGCGAGCAGGCTCTGCGTGTCGTGGATGCCGATGCTCGCGCAGCCGCTGAAGACGAGCGCGCCCGGCAGGAGCACCGCGAACGTCCTCATCCAGTTCAACGAAGTCATGTTCATCGCGGGCCGCGACACTGAACGCTGATCAGTCGCCGGCTTCGGTCATCGCCTGGATCCGAGCGCGCTCGGCCTTCGATCCGGCGATCGCAAGCTCCAGCGCGTCGTCCGAGAGGTTGGTGAGGTCTGCCGCGGCACTCTTGGCGTTCGCATGCTCGACTGCGCGCGACAGCACTTCGGCGTTCGTCGCCCCCGCCTTCTGGCCGAGAAAGGGCTTCACGATCAGGTACATCACGTCGCGCAGCGGCATGAAGCGCAGGAACCGCCGCAGCAGTCGGAAGGTCTGGATTGGGAAGCGCGTGAACTTGTAGATGATGAGCTTCCGCATCTCCTCCGAGCGGATGCGGTGGACTTCTTCTCCCGCCAGGCAGCTGGGATCGATCGAGGTGCACTTGAAGTACTTGTACCAGTCGTGGGCGTCGTTGACGAGCCCGCGCTTGACGTACTCGTGCCACAGCGGCGTACCGCGATAGACACACAGGCGGTTGAAGCCGAAGCTATCAATGCGGATCTTCGACGCAAACCGAAACGTGGCCCGCAGGTCCTCCTCGGTCTCGTCGGGAATACCGACGACGAAGAAGCCGTGGACGATTTCTATGCCGGCGGCCTTGGCATTGGTGACGGCCGTTTCGATCTGCGCGAGGGTTTGCTCCTTCTTGAGACGGTCGAGGATCTTCTGGCTCCCGCTCTCGATGCCGAACATGATCGTCCGGCATCCGGATTGCGCGAGCTTGGGGAAGAGGTGCTGCGCAACCGAATCGACGCGGCCCTCGAGCCCGTATTTGATCGGATTCTTTGCGGCGATCAGGCCGTCGCAGATCGCCTCGATGCGCTTGGGCTGAAGCAGGAAGTGGTCATCGACGAAGTAGACCGAGCCATAGCCATCCTTCCGCAGTTGCTCGAACTCCGCAATCACGTGGGCGGGGGTCCGCGCCCGCCACTTGCCCTCGTTGAAGATCGGGATGTCGCAGAACACGCAGGGCCAGGGACAGCCGCGCGACGTCTGCATCGTGGTGAAGCGATCCAGCGATAGCACGGCCGGCACGTCGAGCGGCATCGACTCGACGAAGTCGAGCGGCAGGCTCTCGCGATCGGGGAGGGGCCACTGGTCGAGATCGCGCGGCAGCGCCCGGTTCGGGTTGTTGCGGAGCGTGCCGTCCTTCTCCTGCCAAGTGACGCCAGTCACCGTGTCGGGATCGTTCAGGCGCTCGAGCAGGTCGACGATGAGTTGCTCGCCGTCGCCCCGGCACACGAAGTCGACTTCCTGGCACTGCGCCTTGATCAGTGGCGCGTTCAGCGTCGCGAACACCCCGCCGAACGCCAGCTTGACGTGGGCGTCGGCTGCACGCAGCTGCCGCGCGAGGATCTTCGCGTAGGGATAACTCGTGGTCGACAGGAAACTCATGCCGACGAGGTCCGGCTTCTGCCGCCGCAGCTCGTCGACGATGACGCTGTTGGGCGTGTCGGGATTGGCCTGATCGAACATCGTGACCTCGTGGCCGGCGCGCTTGAGCACCGAGGAGAGGGACATGATGCCGATCGGTGGAAATCCCATGACCCGCAGACGGCCGTTCGCTGCCCGCGTGTGGCGTGGGATGGCGTAAAACTGCGGATCGCGGATGTGGACCAGGAAGGCTCGCACGGCCACTGGCATTCTACGTGCCTCGGCGGCGAATCCCAAGACCGCCGGTTCTTGCGACCCTGGCTCATCGGTATCTTTTGAGAGCCGCGTTTACCGTCCGCACCGATTGCCGATCAGCCGCGGTTCACGGCGATCTATTGCAACTGCGCTGCGCGATCCATCGGCCGCGTGCCATGTTGTGCCCGAACTATGATTCCCTCGTGCACGAGGCGTCGACTCGAACGTCCCGGCTGATTACCGTCTTCCGGCGCCTGCGGCCGGAGGAGGGACTGCTCGCCATCGCGTTTGTCGCCTCCGCCGCCCTCACCATCTACGCCAATGTCGACCTCTACCAGCATCAGATCAACTCGCGGCGCATTGAGGGCGGCCTGCTGCGGCTGGCGGTGGTCGTCGGACTGGCCGCCAGCCTGCCGTGGCTCGAGCGGACGCTCAGGCGCCGACAGGGCCCGCGCTGGTGGCTCGCGACGGCGGAGTTCGTCCGGACGTTCCTCCCCTTCGTCATGTGCATCGCGGTGTACACGAACCTGCACGACACCGTGAGGTATGTGAACACGCACGACATCCACGCGTATTTGTCGGCAATCGAGGAGTGGATTTTCGGGGGCCAGCCGGTCCTCTGGGCCGAGGCGTACATCACGCCGGCGAGAACCGAGTTCTTCAACGCCTTCTACGCGAACTTCTACCTCGTCGCGCCGTCGGTCGTGCTGATCCTCTGGTTCAGTGGCCGGTCCAACGAGGCGCGCACGGCGCTCCTCGGCATCATCGTCTGCTTCTACACCGGCTACGTCCTCTACGTGCTCCTGCCCGCCGCGCCACCGCGCCTGTACTATGCGTCGCTTGGTCTGTTCCATGTGACGCTCCGCGGCGGGCCGATCACGAACTTCCAGGAGTACCTGATCGGGATGATGCCGAACCACGCGGCACGCGCGGCGTTCCCCAGCCTGCATTCGGCGGTCAGCTGCCTCAGCCTGTACCTACGCGTGGAAGTACTGCCGCTGGTACTTCCCGATCCTGCTCGTGTTCGTGGTCGTGCTGCTCGCGTCGACGGTCTACCTGCGCCACCACTGGGTGGTGGATCTGCTGGCGGGGACGTGCCTCGTGCCCTGGACCGTGTGGCTTGCGCCCCGGTACGAGCGGTGGTGGAAGGCGACCGTGAACGGCCAGCGAACCGCGTAGCCGGCAATGCGGTCCGCGCTCATCGCGCGAGCCAGCCCGCACCACGGGTTACTTGGCAGATCGTCCGGTTGCGCTTAGTCTATGGCTGCTCATTCCTTGAAACGGAGAACAGTGCCTCTTCGGCGTGCGTGGATGCTCACGCGGGGTGTTGGCCTCGGGGCCCTGCTCGTTTTGGCCGGTGTTCGAACCACATCGGCGCAGGAGCCCGCGTCGCTACAGTTGGCCTTCGACCTGTTTAACGAATCCGATTCGTTGGCGCCCGCTGAGGCGGAGATCCCTCGGGCCTTCCGCGACCTCTTCACACCAGAGTCGTCCCTTCTGCCAACGCTCCCCAAGCCTTTTCTCTCCACCGCGTTCGCGCTCCAGCATCCGATCCCGTCGGCGGACCCTGCGACCACGCCCCCCCCGGAGAAGGGGGCGATTGCGTGGCGCAGCCTCCTCCGGGACTCCATCGTCCTGCTGCTCGCCCAGCAGACGTATCGGCTCACCTTAGAAGAGGGCAGCACGCGCGAGAATCTTGAGGGGCCGTTCTTCGAGGATTGGTTCGCCTCGGTCAGCACCCTCTGCTGCTGGAACGATGGGGACAGGGTAACGACGAACTACCTGTTCCACCCTCTGTTGGGGTCAACGACGTCGTTCATCTTTGCCAACAACCACCGCGCGTCGCAGGAGACGCCGATAGGCAACAACCGTGGCTACTGGAAGGTGAAAGGTGCTCAAGGCCTCTACTCGTTCATCTACAGCCTGAACTACGAGATTGGGCCGCTGTCGGAAGCCTCGATCGGCAACGTTGGCCTGAAGCCAGGTGAAATGACGTACTGCGACTTTGTCCTCACGCCAGGGGTCGGACTGTTGATCTCGATCGGCGAGGACGCCGCCCGGCTCCATATCATCGATCGCGTGAAACGCAACCACCTGTACTGGGGTAACACGCTGGCGGTGTTGTTGAATCCGACGCGGGCGGTCGCCAACGTGGTGGGTGGGAAACGCCCGTGGCGGGGCCCCGCCTGGAGTGAGCCCGGGCGGAGCCGCTGACGCGGCGGCTGCCTGTGCCCCGATCCCCTCTTGTGACCCGACGTGCTCTCTTCGCCTCCCTGCTCCTCCTTGGCGTTGCGCTTTTCATCTTCCCGCTCACGTTGCACCACCCGTTGATCGATCCGGACGAGGGTCTCCACGCAGCCATCGCACAGGAGATGGTGGAGCGCGGTGACTACATCGTGCCGCGGTTTCTCGGGAAGCCGTTTCCCGACAAGCCCGTGCTGTTCTTCCTGGCGATGGCGGGCTCGCTCCGGTTGCTGGGGTTCTCCGAGCCGGCCGTACGGGCTCCCGGGCTGGCGTTCGGCCTGCTCGGCGCGATCACCACGGGGTTGCTGGCAGGAACGATCCTCGGGAGGCGGGGCGGATGGCTCGCAGGCATCTTCTACGCGACGCTGGCTCTGCCCATCGGCCTGATGCAGGTGCCGGTGCACGACCTTGCGCTCGTGCCGTTCACCAACGGAGCGCTGCTCGCTTTCTGGCGCGCTGCACGTAGCCCGCGCGCGGTCGCGGTGCTCGCCTGGTCCTTGGCAGCTGGCGGGTGTCTCGGGCTCGCGATGGTGACCAAGGGGCTGTCCGGGGTGGCGATCGTTGGCCTGGCGCACGCCACCGTGTGCCTCCTCGAGCGCCGTCTCAGTGTCGTGATCGTCCTTGGCGGTGTGCTGGCGCTCGCGCTCGCCGCGGCCGTTGCGGCGCCGGCCTTCCTGGCGATGGAGCACGCGCAGCCTGGTTACCTGAAGTATTACTTGTTCGAGCGTCATGTGCTCGGAGCCGTCACTACGACGCAGCGCCACGGCAAAGCGGCGTGGCACTACTACCTGCCGGTCGTTCTCGGCGGCGGCCTGCCGTGGGTTCTCTATGTGCCGTTCTCGCTCGCCCGTCTTCGATCCCGCGCGCGGGACAACGCCACGGACCAGCGGTTCGGCGACGCCACCCGCCTCGGCTGGAGCCTGCTGCTGACGGGGACGCTGTTCCTCAGCCTGTCGAAGTCGAAGCTGCTCACCTACGCGCTGCCGGTGTTCCCAGCGATTGCGATGCTGGCGGCAGTGGCGTGGCTCGCGTGGCTCGAGCGCGGGGGACAACATCCCTCCCGCTGGTTTGCGCGGATGTACGTCGTCCAGGCTGGCATTGGCGCAATGATCCTCCCCGCGGCGCTCGTGTTCGCGCCGGCAAAGTTCCCGGTCCCGCACGTGGCGTGGATGTGGGTCGTGGCCCTGACCATCGCCGGCGGGTGGTGGATCGCTGCGCGTCTGGCGGCACGTCGACTGGACAGCGCAGCGGCGCTCGGCGCCAGTCTGACTGCGGCGACGATCGCCGTGTCACTCGCGATACTGGTGCCGCCGGTGGCGACCATCACGACGGCGCGCGATTTGGCGCAGGCGATCAACCGCTCGGGGCAGTTCCCGCCGCAGCTGTGGATGGTCGAGCAGCGCCGGGGATCGCTGGTGTTCTACCTCGATCCCGCGTTGCGACGCGGGCTCACGGCCGATCGCGTTCTCCAATTGTCGAGCCCGCAGGTTCCCGATCACGAGCCGGTGCCGGGGACGCTGGTTGCCGTCACAGTCGAGGATTCAGCGCGTCTCTCCCGATACGTGCCCCTGGAGGGTCTGCCTTTCGAACTGGCGGGGCACTTCCGCATCTACGACGGCGAACGCCTGCTCCACACGCGTCCGATCCCGTCCCACCTGCCGCATCGGGTTGTCGACCGAGCATCGCCCGCCGATGGTGCGTCCAGACGCTGACGCGCGGGCTGGGCTCCTGATGGTCTTGTCGTGAAATCGGAAGGGGTGCGGCCCGGCCCGCCATCCCCATCACATGAATCCGCTCACGACCACAGTTAGAGCGGCGAACCGAAACGGACCATCCCATTTGCGACTTCGTGCAATCCTGAGGCGTAGACCCAATTCAACCGCGCGTTCACTCCTTCGAATTCGCATCGACTAGAGACTGTTCTTCCAGGTTGACGATATCCCCGCTGCGACAGGCCACCTGGGTCGTGCGTGTCGACGCCGAGAGCCTGGCGCCAGTCCGACGGGAAGTGGATCGTCTACGGGTCAACGCGTCCGGCAGCAGCGTCGTTGGTCTTGCCGACGGCCGGTCAGCTTTGAAATCCGCGCCCGCGACGATCTCGCTCCAGCGTTCGCAGCTAAGATCGAACGGATGCTCCGGTGGCCTCCGTTCCTCGCCTTGATCCTGTTGCTGGCGCTCGTGTTTGGTCTGCTCGTCACTGCCAATTCGGCGGGCTACCGGTTCGGCATCTCCGACCAGGCGTTCTACATTCCGGCCATCGACCTCTGGCGATGGCCCGACCTCTTTCCGCGGGATCGGCTGCTGCTCGAGCCGCAGGCGCGCTGGACCGTCATCGACGAGGCGCTCGGGTGGATCTGCCGCGCCACCGGCCTATCGCTCGAGCCTCTGTTCCTCCTCGCCTACGCCTGCACGATCGTGACATTCACGGCCGGCGTCGCGCTCGTTGGCCGACCGCTGTTTCGATCGCCTTGGGCGATCGTCTGCCTGACGGTGGCGCTGTCGCTGCGCCACCGGATTCCGGAAACGGCGGCCAACACGTTCGAGGGCTACTTCCACCCGCGGGTGCTCGCGTTCGCGATCGGCCTGGTCGGCGTTGGGCTGCTCCTCCACCGCCAGCGCGCGCTGGCGCTGGCGGTCTCGGCCCTGGCAGTCGCCGTGCATCCCACGACGGGCGGCTGGTTTCTGGTCTGGCTGGGTGCTGCCGCGTGGGTCATGGCCCCAGTCAGGACGCGATGGATCGCCGGCATCGCTGGGGCCGCCATGCTGCTGCTCACTGCGCTGGCCGCACGCGACGAATTGGCCGCGGGGCTGACGATCATGGACCCGGCGTGGACGGCGGCATTCAGCAACCGCGACTATGTGTTCCCGCTGTCCTCGTGGAGTGTCGGGACCTGGCTGTCTCTTCTCGTCAGCCCGGCCATCGTCGTGGCCGCCGCGCTGTGGCGTCAAAGGATCGGTGAGTGCTCACCCTCGGAACGCGCGATCGCCGTCGGCGCGCTGTCGCTATTCGGCGTTTTCCTGCTGTCGCTGCCGTTCATGGCTGCCCGCGTGGCGCTGGCAATCCAGCTGCAGACCTCGCGCGTCTTCTGGCCCATCGAGTTTCTGGCGACGGCCTACATGGTATGGGTGGTCGCCGAAGCGCCGTGGACGGTCAAACCGGTCGCCGCGAGGGCGCGGATCCTTGTGGCGGTTCTGCTCGTCGCGGCGGCAGCTCGCGGGTTCTACGTCCTGCGCATCGAACACGACAATCCACTGGTGGCCGTAGGGCTGCAGCGAACGGAATGGCAGCGCCTCGGTCGATGGATTGCCGCGTCGACGCCGCGTGACGCGCACTTTCTCGTCCACCCGGAGCACGTCTACCGGTACGGCAGCAGCTTTCGCGTCGTGGCGCAGCGAGACGTGCTGCTGGAGGCCGTGAAAGACCGCGCCATGGCGCTCTATTCCCGCGATGCCGCCATCCGACTGGAGGAACGGCTCCAGGCGGCAAGAGACCTCGCTGTCCTCGACGAATCGCGCATCATGCTGCTGGCGCGCAAGTTCGACCTCGACTACCTGGTGACAGAGCGGGAGCTGGATTTCCGACTGGTGCACCGCGAGGGCGCGCTTCGCCTTTACCGCCTCGCTGACGTCACACGCCCCGCCGTTGCAGCCGGACGCCGATCGCGTCGCCCGCTTCGAGCGCCAGGCCAGGCTGCTCGCATCGCTCAACCATCCCCTCAAGGCTTAGTACTCTCAGGCCGTCGTTTAGACTGACGTGCACCATATGAATGCGGCGGATCTTCGGAGGCACAGGGTGGATACGAACCAATTGGCGCGGGCGTCGCTTCTGACGGGAGGACGCATTGCGCGATGGGTGACGCGAGGTGCGGCCGGGCTTGTGATGTTGGTCCTGCTCGCCCGGTTCGTGGCAGGCTCGTCGCTCACGAACGAGGGGGCGTTCCTTGACGGACTCGACTATCTGCCCCCGTGGTCATTGTCATTGCTCGTCGTCCCTCTCGGCTTGGCGTGCTGGGCGCTTCAACAGCGACGGCTCGCTCTCGTATGCGTCACGACATTCCTCGTACTGGAGTTGATTGAAGGGGATCACTCGTGGTCAGGTCGGCACGTGCCGACGGCGCCTGGCGCGCCCGTGCTCAAGGTCGCGGGCTTGAACGTCCAGTTCTATCGAGCGGGGCGCGAGAAGGTCGCGAACGCGGTCAAGAGCATGGATGCGGACGTGGTTCTTCTGTCTGAGAACGCTGTGCCTCCGGAAGAAGTGCCGGACCTCGAGGCGCTCTTTGCTCCGCTGCATTTCTACGCCGGCCGGTCGGAGGAGACGGCGATTGTTTCACGCTATCCACTGCACGACGTGAAAGAGGTCGAGCTGCCCAGCTTCCAGGCGTCGCTCCGCCGTCCCAACCGGCTGGAGGATCGACGCACCCGTGGGCACCGCAGCTTCCTTCATGCCCAACTCGACATAGAGGGGTTCGTCGTCCATGTCATCTCCATCCGCTTCATCGCTGGCCGGCCGCCGTCGAAGCGACCGGGGGATCAGCTCGAATGGGGACGTTACCTCGTGAAGACCCACCACGAGGAGGGCGCCTTCTTTCTGGACTACCTCTCCCGCTTGAAGGGCCCCGTCATCTTCGGTGGCGATCTCAATGCTCCGCCGTCGGCGAGGGTGATTCGACGCCTGGCCGATGTGGCCCAGGACGCGTACTTGGCAACGCATTGGTGGGGCCGGCCCACATTCGACGTGAAGTTCGCAGTGCTACGGCTTGACTATCTGTTCGGGATGAATGGTGCCGTTCCGCTCGAATCGTCGCGCCTGTCACATGTCGTCTCGGATCACTATCCCATTTGGGCACGTTTCGCTTTGACACAGCCAGACGGACGTGCGCTTACAATGCCGACTGCGACTCGATCACCGGGAGGGTCGACAATGCCCATCGCCGTTGTCTACAGAGCGCCAATCATGACCGCCGAGCAGTATCGCGAAAGCTGGACTGGCGGTCCCCCGTCGCGCCGCCGCCAGCATTGATCTCTCATGCCGGCATCGGTGACGGCCCCGGCGTGACGCTCGGGTCTGAAGAAAAACACGATACGCGAACCGCCGGTGGGGCAACGCGAGACGCCTCGGTCGGACGGAAGGGCGTGTACGCCATGCTGCTGCTCGTAGCCGCAAGCATCGTCGCCTCGCGGATCCTGACGGCACCCGGGGCGTTCACGGTGAACGACCAATCGCGCTGGTCGACGGCCCGCGCGCTCGTCGACACAGGGAGCTACTCCATCGGCCGCCGGGAAATGAACCGGGATGGGTCGTACCACGACGTGGGCATCATCGCTCAGCCCGGCTGGGACACCGCGGACAAGGTGCTGCACCCGGCAACGGGCCGCTTCTACTCGAGCAAACCCACGCTCTTGTCGACGGTCGCGGCCGGTGAATATTGGCTGCTGCGCCATGGCCTCGACCTCTCCATGCGTCGAGACCGCATCACGGTCACCCGGATCATCCTGCTCACGATCAACTGGCTGCCGTTCGTCTTCTATCTGCTGCTGCTCGCGCGTCTCGTCGACCGACTGGGCACGACGGAATGGGGGCGTCTGTTCGTGTTCGCCGCGGCGTGCTTCGGGACGTTCGTCTCTGGATTCCTCGGCAGCCTGAACAATCACTCCGTCGCGGCCACCAGCGCACTCTTCGCCCTGTATCACTGTCTCTGCATCCACCTGGATGCCGAACGACGGTCATGGCGGTTCGTGCTGACTGGCTTGTTCGCCGGCTGGACGATGTGCAATGAGCTTCCCGCCGCGTCGCTCGCGGCCGGCATCATGCTGTGGCTTCTGTATCTCTCGCCTGGCAAAACCGTCCGCCTGGCACTGCCCGCGCTGCTGCTACCTGTCGCGGCCGCTCTCTACACACAGTATCTGGCCGTGGGGTCGATCGTTCCGACGTATGCCCGCGAGTCGTGGTACCGGTTCGAGGGAAGCTACTGGAACAACCCGATCGGCATCGACCGCGCGGACGAGCCCAAGCTTCTCTATGCGTTCAACCTGCTCGTCGGGCACACGGGGATTCTGTCACTGACGCCCGTGCTGTTGCTTGGATGGATCGGCATGATCCGGACGGCGCGGAGCGCTGAGGGTATGCCCGGCGAGCAATCCGCACGACGCATTGTCGCTCTGCTGACGCTCTCTCTGACCGTCCTGACGTTTGTGTTCTACGTGCTGCGGACTCACAACTACGGCGGGATAGCCGCGGGGCCGCGATGGTTCATCTGGCTCGTGCCGCTCTGGCTCGTGACGATGCTTCCGGAGGTTGACCGCTGGGGGCAAAATCGGCGGCGGCGCCGCGTCGCGTCGGTGCTGCTGGCATTCTCAATCGTTACGGCCACTTACGCGCTCGCAAATCCATGGCAGCATCCGCTGCTCTTCGCATGGTTCGAGCATCTGGGCTGGATCTCTTACCAGTAGTAGTCAGGCGGCAACTGGATTCTCGGGACTAAACGGCCTTCGCTGAATGCGAAGGGTCCCCGATGGGCGCCGGCCGGCGTTCGCACGTGCTGCCCTGGAGGATTTCGTCGGGCACTGCGTCGAGGAACCGCTGCGGCGCGACGAGCCCTGCGAGCGCGCCGATCACCTGCAGCACAACTGCGGACGCAAAGACAGGCAGCGCGAGGGGCAGTTCCAGCGAACGCCACGGATTGCTGCGAAGCTCGCCCGCGACTTTCGAAATGGCCTGCGCTGCCCAGAATCGGATCAAACCGAATATTCGACGGCGCTGAACCCGGGATCTGTCTGCGGGCCTCGACTCCTTTGCGATCAAGCGCGGGACGACCACACCGTCGAATCCCATGAGCAGGAAGCGCCACACGAAGTGTGTGAGACCGTTTGGCGCGGCATGCACCGCACCGGCGGAGGGTTGACGCAGGATCGTGTAGCCCCTGGCCAGCAGCCGAGCCGCATGCAGCCCACTCATGCGATAGCACGGTTGGCGCGAGGGAATCGGTACATCCTGCAGAACCCGGCGGCGGAAGGCGACGTTGTTCAGGTGGTACCGGTCGGACTGGTAAGGATTGGCCGAACGCGCGCGCGCGGGGAAACTCGATGCGATTGCGACCGCCAGTCCGTAGGGACCAGCTGAGTTGATCGCCGTTTCGCCACCAACGATGGAAACGGACGGATCGGAGAACGGTGCGAGCAGCGCTTCGAGCCATGTTCGCTCATAAAGGCAATCGCCATCGGCGAATACGATCAGCTCGCCGCTGGAGGCGTTCGCGCCGGCCATCTTGAGCTCCTCGTACCCGGTGCCCTCCGGCAGGCCCATCGGCCGGACCCATGGATAGGTCCTCAGAGTCTGTTGGAGCGAGTCAGGCGGAACGTCGCCGCTATCTGCAAGAAGCACTTCGCAGGCGTTCTGAACGGGCAATGTCTGCACGGCAAGCGAATCGAGAGTTTCGCGCAACCCATCGAGATCTGCCAGTGAGAGGTTCGCCGTTTCGATGATCAGCGAGTAGCTTGGAACTGTCATGCGAAACCTTTCTTCAGATGATCGTGTCGATCGGTGGATTCCGTCGGGCCGGGAAACAAGAAGCCTCTGAGTCCACCGGCGATTGTGGCAAACAGAACGAGAAGATGCACGCTCTTTACGAAGAACTGCCGCCGGCCAGCTGCCACCGGGACCTGCCGTTCGGTGGTCCCGCGCTGGCCCGCCAGCGCGAATCGATCGGTGATACGTGCGGCAAGCCGTTCTCTGGAAATCCCTCGGCGCCGGATCAGCTGTCCCGTACCGAACCCAACCCGTTCGCTCTTCGAGAGGAGCTCGCGAAGCGTCGAGCGCGCAGCGTGGCTGACCACGACGTCGTCGGCGTAGCGAATCGGTATGCCGGCCAGCGAGCATCGCTGGCCAAATTCGTAATCGCCCCCCGACCTGAGACGTTCATCGAACCCGCCCACGTCGTGGAACACTCGCCTCTCGACGAAGAGGTTGGCCGTGGCGCCGAAGCCCTCCTCGACGTATCGCCGCTGACGAAAAAACCTGCCCGCGTCCACCAGTTCTGGCGTCGAGGGAGAGGGTGACAGCTCGAGTTGGACCCGACCGGCCACCCGCGGTGCCGCCGAGAGCCAGGCCAACCCTCGTTCAATCCAGTCCTCATGAGGGCGACAATCGACGTCGGTGAATGCCACGAACTCGGCTGATGCCACCCTGAGGCCGGCATTGCGTGCAGCATACGCCCCTCGCCGCTCCGGCTGCACCAGCAAACGCCATCCGGCTGGGAGGCGCTTCTGCAGCCAGGCGCTCCCTCCATCTTTGGAGGCATCATCGATCCAGATGACATCGAACGCGTCGGGTGACGTCTGGCGCTCCAGAGCGCTCACCAGGGCCGGCAATTCTGACAGCGCATTCCTGAACGGAATGATGACTGTGATCTTCGCCCTCACTCCCCACCTCGCAACGCGAGCCACGCGGCTGCAGACAACCCGCCAAGCGTTTGAGCCGCGAATGACAGACCTCTGAACACCAGCGCAACGATCAGCCCGGTGGTCACGTCAAAGGAGAGCATCATTCCCACGGCCGCCGTGACCCATTCATTGATGCCAAGGTTTCCAGGCGTGATCGCGACGATCCTGATCGGCGTCGTGATCGCGTACACGAGTCCGCCGTTCAGGAACTGGCCCGGAGCGTGTAGCAGCGCCTGATACAGGAGACCAAAGGACAGAAAGTTGAAGCCGTGGCGGCCGAACGAAAAGACGACAACGGAAACAATCGTCCGGCGGCTCATCTCGTGCCCGCTCATACGGGACAGCCAGGGCCATCTCTGAAACCACGTATGACCTGCCAGCCGTGGAAGAAAGCCGAGTGCCACCAGTCCGCCGAGCCCCAGCACTGACACCGCAGCACTCAGTGCCACGACAGGAACCGGGACGCTTCCCGCGCGCATCCACAGCATCGCGAGCGCGATGAGCCCGAGTGCGGCCGCGGCCGCCAGGCCAAGGACATTGCTGGTGATCGTCGCCCACGCAAACTGCGAGTAGTCGAGCCCTCGACGTCTGAGGTACGCCAGCCTGACACCGATGTTTCCGGCCACCGGCACGCCGTAGCTGGCCAGCACGCCGCCTGCCCGTACGACGAACAGCTCCCAGTATCCGAGCTTCATGTACGTCCGCAAGGGCAGGAGCATTGCGCCGTTCCAGAGAAGTTGCGACACCAACTGGAAGAGCAGCGTGAGCAGTACGACGGCAAGTGACAGCCGGCGGAAGTACGCGATCTCCTCGCGTCGTGCCAGGAAGTAGACGGCCATCGCTGCGATCAGCACGATCGCGACCAGGGTGACGGCACGATACTTATGCGAGCGGCGGCCCGCCGGCGCGTCCGGAGCGCCCTCGGTGGACGCCCAGGCGTCAGTTTCGCGGGCGCTCACCTGGCGGGTACCACCGGGCGTCTCGTCGACGTTCTTCCATGGCTTGCCATTTGTCGGATCTCGAACACCTTACGGCCCGTGCAGCCCCTGCGGCAAGGGCAGTGGGACCAGCGCCGGGGCTTTTCCGATCGCTGGATTCGGGCATCGAACTCACGGACAATGTGTCCACGTCGCCGACCCATTTTCCTTCACGCCGGCATCGCTGCTGGCGGCCGGGCTCATACGGCGTGACGACTGGACGAAGCAAGCCGGGAGACCGCTGTGAAAAGTGACCAGCCATCATTCTCGATCGTAATCCCGGCCCACAACGAGCGTGACAACGTTGACGAGCTGGTGTCATCGATCGAGCAGGCGCTCGGAGCGGTCGGTCGCGATTACGAGATCCTCTTCATCGACGACGGTTCTACAGATGACACGCTCGACAGGCTGCGACGGCTCGCTGCGGCTCACCCGGCGATCCGCATCTTCTCGTTCAGGAGGAATCTCGGTAAGTCTGCAGCACTCGAGTGCGGCTTCCGGCATGTCAAGGGCCGCTACATCCTGACGATGGATGCCGACCTTCAGGACGATGTAGGCGAGCTCCAGCAGATGTACGAGCAAATGACGGCGAAACAGCTCGACATCGTCAGCGGCTGGAGAAAGGACCGTCAGGATCGACTGCTGAAGGTTCTGTCATCCAAGGCATTCAATCTCGTGGTGGTCCGGATGCTCTTCGGCGCAACCTTCCAAGACATGAACAGCGGGCTGAAGCTGTATAGAGCGAGTGTGGCGAAGGAGCTGCAGCTGTATGGCGGCATGCACCGCTTCATCCCTCTCATCGCGAGCGAGATGGGCTTTCGAGTCGCGGAAGTTCCCGTGCGCCACCACGAACGGCGACACGGCGCCTCGAAGTATCGTTGGACCAAGGTCCTGACCGAGCTGCCTGACCTGCTGACGCTGTTCTTTCTCGTCAAGTACACGAGACGGCCGCTTCACTTCTTCGGCAAAGTCGGATCGGCGCTGTTTTTGGTGGGGTTCGCGCTGCTGATGTATCTCACCGTTCTCTGGTTCGACGGTCAGCCCATCGGCAGGCGGCCGCTCCTGATGTTCGGTGTGCTGCTCGTTCTGGTCGGCTCCCAGATCGTGTTCACAGGTCTGCTGGCCGATCTAATCGTGAACATGAACCCGGACGCTCGTCAGCAGCTGCCCCTGAAGTATGCGTCGGATCTGGCAGCGAAGTCCGACGAAAGCGATAGGGTGTATGCCGCCGATGATCCTGACTCATAGTTCATCCCGGCTCGGTCGCAGCGCGCGCTCAGCCAGACAACACGCCGGGAAGCGCCCTCATGAATAGGCGAATGTCGCCAATCTGGGCGGTCGTCGAGATGAACTCGAACGCAGTCGGGCTGACGGACGTCGTGCGACGTTCGAGAACGGCTGTCAGGGCCGCGGGCAGGATGGGACATTCGTCCAGCAATCCGAGCACGCTGATCCAGGCGGTCATGTCGAGCATCGCAAGTACGTCGGCGGCGTCGCGCGCGAGCCACGGTGTGCCGGCTTCGCGCTGTTCCACGAGCTTGTGCCGAAGCGCGCGGAGTCCGTGGCGCGTGTCGGCGTCGACACAATGAAGATCGGCCAACGTCGACAGGAGCTGATCCGCCACGAACAGGCTCACGTCCTGGTACAGCACCGACCACCCCACTTCGAACGCCGTCACGAGATCGTGGTCCACGAGGAACGCATCGGGAGGCATGGCCGTGTCGAGTCCTCGTGGCGACGAGGCACCATGGGAGATCGCGCCCGGCCAGCGCGTGGGCCAGCATTCGAGACCTAAGTTGCAGATGCACGCAGCCGCATCGGACGCTTCCTGGGGTGTGAACGGCCGCGACTGAACGGAGGATCCCGCGACCAGCGTATTCGCGAGGAACGCGAACTCACGAGTGCGCGTGAGGTACGCGATCTCGTCGTGGTGCAGCACGAACTTCATCAGCCGCCTCAGGAGCGGGACTCTCGCGGGTCGAGGGGCCTCGTCTGCGGCTTCGAGTAGCGCCCGCGGCCGGTCCGGTATCACGCCAGCCTCGGCCAGCAGTTCGATGACCGAGTCGATCGATGTGGGGATGTCGTCGTCCCTTTCTTCATCGACCTCGCGAAAGTAGGCCGTGGCGATGGGGTTGATCGCGATCGGGGCCGGCGGCGCCGACGCCGACACGGACATCGACGCCCACGCCGATGCATTTGGCGTGTGTTGCGGCTGCCGCGCCATCTGAAGGAAGGCGCGCGCGTCGGCCGGTGTCGCGTAGCCGTGCCGCGATCGCCGGCGCTCCCGTTCGATCGCGACGTCATGGAGGTGCTGCTCCGGCGCCATCAGCAGATCGTCGAGGCCGTCGACCTCCGCCCTGGAGTTGGACAGGCGGCGGCATCCCTGCATCACCGCGTGAAAGTATTCGTGATGCTCGATCTCGAGCGTGATGAGGAGCGTGACGATCGCATCCCACGCATCGGTTCTCCGCACCCGCACCAGATAGCCGCCCACTTCACACTCGAGCAGGTCACTGCTCGTCTCGCTGTTCATCCTGTCGTGGCGATCGATCGGCTCGTCATCACTCGATTCTGTCGGTTCGAACGTCCCCGGATCGAATACACGCAGGTAACGGGACAGGCCGACGATCACCAGGTGCTTGTCGAGGCCGGCGACGGTGCGTGCGGCCACCGAGTCTCCGGTGTCCACCAGCACGTCGAGCCATTCGCCGAAGCGATCGACATCGAACTGTTCGTCGCGTCCCGGCTGCGCGTGGCGCCACAGATCGAGATCGAGCAGGGAGGTGAGCTGCGCGGGGGTGGCAGACGTGACGAGCTCGCCGCACGCGTCGAGCCCGCGGTACCGAATCAGCTGATGCAGCGTCTCCGGCGCGAGGTGCGGGACGACCCGCGCGAGGAATGGCGTGTCCAGGAGGCGGGCGAGCCGATGATCCACCGAGTCCCCATCGCGGGGCGCCGTTTTGCGGTTCGCGGTTGTCGACATGAGCCGGCGATGATACCCGCCCTGCGGGCCAACAAACAGTCTTGAAGAGGGGAGCGTGTCAGGCGATACTGATAATGGGATTGACGTCCGTCATCCCATTTTGGCCCTCCGGGCCTCACCTTTCCTCACCCCAGGTTCCTCAGCGTCATCCCATTCGCGCGCTGATAGCGGGCGACGTCCTCAAAAGCGATCTCGGCTACATTGAGGGATAATCGCGACCAGAATCGCGGATCGCGTCACAGTTCAGCGTATGTCGAAGTTGATCTACATCACCAATACGATCAAGTTCACGAGTTCATCACTGAGTTGTTGCGGCCGATTGGAACCTATCTCTATGGCCGGCGGCTCTATGAGACGATGGCCTACTGGGATGCGCCGGTGGAGGGCTATCCACCCGAACATCGCGACTTCGCACGGGTCTGGCAGAAGGCCGAGAAGATCGTCTTTTCACGAACGCTGACAGGCGCGACGACACGCAACACGCATGTCGAGCGGGACTTCGACGTCGAGGCTATTCGGAAGCTCAAGCGGGAATCGGAGCACGACATCAGCATCGGCGGCGCCGAGCTTGCGGGGGTTGCGCTTGAAGCCGATCTCGTCGACGAATGTCAGCTGTTTCTCAACCCGATGATCGTCGGCGGCGGAAAGCCGGCATTCCGGGCCGCCTTACGACGGAATCTCGAACTCCTCGAGACGCGCCGTTTCGGCACCGGAGTAATCCAGTTGCGCTATCGCATACGAGGCGGTACTCCGTAAGCATTTCGGACAGCCTTTACGGCCAACTACTTGAACAATCCCGTTCCGGCCGCTGGGGAAAAGCTGGAATCAGCGGTATGGCGCGCGTGACCGTCGCCTCAGCACCGGTGCGCGTGCTCAACGTGATGGCGCGAATCTCGAGCCTCCTCCTCTGTCTTCTGTTCCTTCCGCCGTCACCTGCGACCATCGCCAGGGCAGCCTCGGCCGATCAGACGCCGGCCGATAGCGCCAAGGCCGCCAATCCTTCGGGGCGGGCGCGCCCGCCTCGGATCTTCAACGCCGTACGTCTCCAGGGACCCGCGCCGAAGATCGACGGACGGTTCGACGACGCCGCGTGGAACGAAGGCGCGTGGAGCGGCGACTACATCCAGCAGTTGCCCGTCGAGGGCGCCGCTCCGTCTGTCAAGACGGAGCTCAAGATCCTCTACGACGATCGCAACGTGTACATCGCCATCCGGGCGCACGACGATCCCGCGCTCATCCACCGCTACCCGTCGCGGCGTGACGATCTGGCCGGCGACATCACCGGCGTCTGCTTCGACAGTTACTTCGACAAGCGATCGGGGTTCGAATTCGACCTGACCGCGGCCGGCACCAAGATTGACCTGGTGCTCACCAACGAAGGCTGGGACATGAGCTGGGACGCCGTGTGGCACGGCAAGGTCGGCCTCGAGGCGGACGCCTGGACCGCGGAGTTCCAGGTCCCGCTCAGTCAACTGCGCTACGGCACGCAGGAAGAGCAGGTCTGGGGGCTCCACGCGTGGCGCTGGGTGGACCGCAACCAGGAAGAGGATCAGTGGAACCTCATCCCGCGCAACAGCACCGGCCGCATGCAGAACATCGGCGAGCTGCACGGGATCAGCGGGCTCCCGCGCTATCGCCACATCGAGTTGCTGCCTCACACCGTCGGGAGGGCCGAGGGACAACCGGTCGAGGAGGGCAACCCCTACCGCGACGGCGCGCGCGGCCATGCCACCGCCGGCCTCGACGCGAAGGTCGGGCTCACGACCGACTTCACGCTCGACGCCACGGTCAACCCCGACTTCGGGCAGGTGGAAGCGGATCCATCCGTCGTCAACCTCACCGCGTACGAGACGTTCTTCGAGGAGAAGCGGCCGTTCTTCATGGAGGGCAAGAACATCCTGACGCTCAACCTCGATAGCGTGCAGGCGACCGGCGACGTGCCGGTCGATGCCGGCACCAACGAGATGATGTTCTACTCGCGGCGCATCGGCCAGGCGCCGCACTACGTGCCGAACGCTGCCGCCGGCGAGTCGGTCGACATGCCCGACAGCACCTCCATCATCACGGCGGCCAAGGTTACCGGCAAGACGCCGGATGGGTTGTCGGTCGGGATCCTGCAAAGCGTCACGAGTGCCGAGCACGCCCACGTCTCCCTCGACGGTGTCGAACGAGAGCAGCCGGTCGAGCCGACGACGAACTACATCGCGGCCCGGCTGCAGAAGGACTGGGCGAAGGGCAACACGGTGCTCGGCGGCATGCTCACGAACGCGCACCGCTGGATCGGCGACCCCACCCTCGAGTTTCTCCCGGGCGACGCGCTCACCGGCGCTGTTGACTTCGTCCAGTACTTCGCGAACCGGTCGTACGTCCTCGAAGCGAAGGGCGCCTTCAGCCGAATCACCGGCGACACGGCGGCCATCACCGAGGTGCAGCGGAACCCGGTGCACTACTACCAGCGGCCCGACGCGGATCACCTGGGAGTGGATGAAGCGGCGACCTCCCTTACCGGGCACGCGGGGACGTTCCGGTTCGCCCGGTACGGCAACAGCAAGTGGCGGTGGGCCAATGCGACCCGCTGGGTCTCGCCGGGCTTCGACCTGAACGACATCGGGTTCCTCCGACAGGCCGATTTCATCGTGAACGACGCGTCCGGCGGTTACGTGCAAACCGATCCGACCGGGCCGTTCCGGACATGGCTAGTCAACGTCGAGCGCCAGGACGCGTTCGACTATTCCGGCGCGCGTACGGACGCCGTGACCGGCGTCCAGGCGAGCGGGACGTTCGACAACAAGTGGACCGTCTCCGCCTCGGTCAATGCCATCGAGGAACCGAACGACACTCGCCTGCTGCGCGGCGGTCCGTCGATGCTCACGAGCGGGTTCTGGGGTACCTTCTTCTCCGCCTCGACGGATCCGTCGCGGCGGGTCGTCCTCGGCGGGCAGCTGCGCCGCCAGTTTGGCGCGGAGGCCGGCACCCACGAGTCCGAAGTGTCCGGATCGCTCAGGTGGCGCGTTTCGCAGCGCCTCGTGCTGCAGCCCGTCGTCGCGTTCGCCAAGAACCTCGACGACCTGCAGTACGTCGAGACGGCCGAGACCTCCGGCGGCCCGCGGTACCTGCTCGGCCGGATCGACCAGGACACGCTCGCGGTCACGTTCCGCGCGGACCTGCAGATCACGCCCGATCTCTCCATCCAGTACTACGGCAGCCCGTTCGTGTCGACCGGCCGGTACACCACGTTCAAGCGCGTGACGGCGCCGCACGCGGATGACTACGCCAATCGTTTCCACGTGCTGACGAACGACGAGCTCGCCTACGACGGCACGTCGAATCAGTACACTGTCTCCGAGGCAGGTGCGACGTACACATTCGCGAACCCCGACTTCAGCTTTCGCGAGTTCAGGTCCAACCTGGTGACGCGCTGGGAATTCAAGCCGGGCTCGACGATGTACGTCGTGTGGGCGCAGGGGCGCACGGCGGGGATCGACCAGTGGGACGCGTCGCTCGGCCGCGCGTTCAACCAACTGTGGAACACGCCCGCGTCGAACGTGCTACTCCTCAAGGTCAGCTACTGGTTGTCGATGTAGCGACTAGGCCATCAACAGATTCGCACTCTCATGATTCGCTTAAGAACCGGTCACATCTCGTCAGGCAGGAGATGACAGCAATGGTGAACAGACGCGGCTTCATGGTGCGCGGGGCGACAGGGCTCGGCGCGATGGCGGTCATGTCGTCCGGGATGGTGGAGGCGGCACCGGCACAGACGATGAGCCTGAACGTGATTTACCCGAATCACGATGGGGCGCGGTTCGACACCACCTACTATCGTGCCACCCACATCCCGCTGGCGATGAAGGTCATGAAGGCCGACAAGGTGATCCTGATCGAGGGTGTGCCAATGGAAGATTCGGCTCCACCGTACGCGATGATTGCTCACTTCCAGTTCGCCTCGCCTGAGGCTCTAAAGGCCGCTCTCGCCAATCCAGCGATGGCAGAGGTCCGGGCCGATGTCGCCACGTTCACCGACATCAAGCCGACAGTCATGCTTGGCAAATCGTCGTAGCGTCTTGTCCAGTCGTTGAGGCCGTTCGGGAAGAGCAGCTCTGGCCGCCGCCTACCCCTTGACAACATTTCGATTATTAGCTAAATATGAATACGTGAACAAGGTGTTCAAGGCGCTTTCGGATCCGACGCGTCGTCGGGTGCTGCAATTGCTGCGCGAGCGGCCGATGTCAGCGGGAGAACTCTCGGATCACTTCGCGGTGTCGAAGCCGACCATGTCCGCCCATTTCGCCGTCTTGCAGGAGGCGGGCCTCATCGAATCGGAGAAATCCGGGCGAACGGTCATCTACCGGCTGGTGATGTCGGTCCTGGAGGAGGCGCTTCTCGGCTTTGCCCAGACGTTCGGGTGGGGCCTGGAATCCGGTCGCGCGACTCGCGTCAATCGTCACAAGGCGGCCCGGCGGCCGGTCAAAGGAGAAGCCTGACATGGTATTCAACTCGATCACTGCCCGGGCCGCGGCGGCATTGCCCCCCATTGGGATCGTGCTGGCGCTCGCCAACTGGAACGCACGACCGGATGCGGCGTGGGCGTGGACGGCCGCTATCGTGACCTTCGTGATCATGATCGCCGTGCGGCACCGCACGCAAATCGCCCTTCGCCGGTCGTCGGGAGATGCCCCGTGGGTTCGGAGCGTCGCCTCCGTGACCAGCGCCGTCGTGTTCGGCGCATTGATGATGGTCATTCCCCTGGCGATGACGCTCGCGCACGCCTATGGCGTCGTGGACGATCCAGACGGCGGCCGACGCGCGACCATGATCATCTTCGGGGCGTACTTCGCCGCCTTCGGCAACACCTTGCCGAGGATGCTCCCGGCGGTGTCGTCGATGCAGTGCAACGGCGCTCGAGTGCAGGCGTTTCAGCGGCTTGCTGGCTGGACGTGGGTGCTGTGCGGCCTGGGATTCGCGACGGCGTGGCTGGCGCTGCCGATCGACGCGGCGGAGCCTGTGTCGCTGGCGCTGGTGGCTGCCGCGATGATCGTCACGATCGTGCAACTCCTACGCCTTCGCAAGCCGCGGCAGCACGCTCCGGGCCTGAACTAACCACACAGCCCCTGTGAATCGAACGGACGGCGGCGATCCGTCGCTGCCGCTGAATCGCGCTCCCACCGGAAACATCTGCGTTCACGAAGGAGTTGAACCGTGCGCCGCCGCTGCTGCGACGACGCTCTCGGAGTGCCTTGTTCGGTGGGGCGCCGGACAGCAGGAACGCCCGACGAGCGAGTTCCGGGTTCGTTTGACGCGCAAGGTGTTGATCCGTGCGACGCAGCTCTGCGACGACGAATCGAGTGCTTGTTCAGAGCGCGCCGAACAGCAACACCCTAGTAGTAGTTGTTGTTGGTTAGAAAGTTGAACCGTGCGCCGCCGCTGCTGCGACGACGCTCTCGGAGTGCCTTGTTCGGTGGGGCGCCGGACAGCAGGAACGGAGAGGACTCAGTGCCGTTCATGATTAAATGGAAGTCGAGAGGGTCGATTGTTAAATCAGCAGAACGCCCGAGGAGCGAGTTCCGGGTTCGTTTCGGTGGTTCCGGGCAACCGCGCCACGTTCATCGAGACATGAGCGCCGGTCAGGTCGATCGATGGCGTGAACCGGTTCTGCTAGCGATAGATCAGCTCCGGTCGTAAAACGGCGGCGGCTCGATTCCCAGCGCCCGCAGGTACACGTACGCCTGGCCCCGATGATGGACCTCATTGTCGATCCAGTACAGGAACAGCCCGGAGACGCGCCCTTCATACTGACCGAACGCGGTATCGATCTCGTCGAAGCGCTGCGCTGGTATCTGCGGCCACAGCGCGCCGATTTGATCGGTCACCTCATCCCAGAGCCGAAGAATCTCAGCCTTCGTCGTCGGAGCGGGCGCCTTCGCGTGGTGTGCCAGCTCGTCGACCGGTGTCCATTGTCGCGTGGCCAGTCCGCGGATGCCGGCGCCCGCCATCGAGATCATCTCCAGCGCCAGGGCCGCGCACGGGCGCATCCCGCCGACGGAGAAACGGAATAGTTCGCCTTCGGGGAACGCCTGGATGACTCGCCGGGTCAGCCGCCGATGCCCTTGCCAATGCTCGAGCAGCTCGTCGGGCCTGATGACGAGAGGGGAATAAGGGGTCTCAGAAACCACGGTGAACTCCTCTGAATAGCGCGACGGACGCATTTCCGTACCGGCCCCAGTGTGGACCCTGATATATGACACCGCCTGTCATAATGACGCGGGTCTCGTAAGTAAATAAATGAAAGCCGAACGACTGCTTGCCGCGCTGCTGCTGCTCCAGGCCCACGGCAAACTGACGGGCCGGGCGCTGGCTGAGCGGCTTGCCGTCTCCGGGCGCACCGTGCATCGCGATATGGAGGCACTGAGCGTCGCCGGCGTGCCGGTGTTCGCGTCGCGCGGCTCGCGCGGCGGCTGGCAACTCGACGAGAACTGGCGTACGCGCGTGCCGGGGCTCGATGAGGCAGAGCTCCGCGCCCTGCTCATGGCGCAGCCGCGAGTCATCGGCGACGCCGGACTGGCCGCCTCGGCCGAACGTGGACTTGCCAAGCTGCTCGCCGCCATGCCCGGCCCTCTGCGTGAGCGGGCGGTGTCGATGCGGCAGCGGCTCTACGTCGATGCGACCGGCTGGCGCGGTCCGGCGCAGAACCTCTCGGCGCTGCCACTCGTTCAGGACGCCGTATCGCGCGATCGCACCCTGATGATCAGATATCGTCAGGCCGGCCGCGAGCGTGTGGAACGAACGATTCACCCGCTCGGTCTCGTCGCCAAGGGCACCACCTGGTATCTTGTCGCGAACACGCCCAAGGGATTTCGCACGTACCGCGTATCGCGAATCGAGGAAGCGACCGTCCTCGAGACGCGCTTCGAACGGCCCGCCAACTTTGATCTCGAGACGTACTGGCAGGCGTCAACCGAGCAGTTCCGTCTCAGGCAGCAGTATGTGGCCACGCTGCGCCTCGAGCCGCGCGCCGCAGACAGCATAAGGATGTGGTGCCGCGTACAGCCCGGGCCAACGGATGGCCGCCGCGATCCCGATGCGTGGGTGACGCTGCGCGTGCAATTCGACGACGAGGAAGGCGCGTGCTTCGTTGTCCTGGGCCTCGGTCCCGTGGTGGACGTGATCGAACCGGCAAGTCTACATGCGCGGGTGCAAGCGGCCGTTGCCGCGACGGTCGAGCGCATGCACGATCGAAATCGCCGACGTCGGAGCCGGTGAGGTCCGGCTGGCTGGGAAGCGAAGTCCTTTCAATTCCTCTGAGGGCAACGCGCTCAGAGGTCATTCGCGCCTCGCAGCTCGCCGCAGGTCGCGCCCCTTCCAGATCCACGTGATCAGGTCTGTACCCGGTGGTTCGGCGCCCAGCTCGCGAAACCGCGTCGCATTCTGGCCGCGGTGTCGAATGCTCTCCAGTGTTCAGCGTCGGCCCGGGATAGATCCTTGGATCGCGATGCGTGGCTCCGCCCAACGTACAGCGGCGCCGAGCAGATCCTCGCGGACCGTACGCAAGTCCTCGCTATGCCCCGTCGATCGACCCTCGCTGTGATCGCAGCCCATGGACTATCCGGCTGAGAGCAGCGCCTGTGGAAGGTGACGGTGCCGTGCCTTCCACAGAGCAGAGTGGGTGTTTACGGATGAGTTGGCTGGGAGGCAGGGATTCGAACCCCGATAACGTGGTCCAGAGCCACGTGTCCTACCGTTGAACGACCTCCCAGTATCGGCCGATCGCGCGGAAACGAACCTCCAGTGTAGCGAAGTCGCGCGGGGAAGGGCAAACCTGAGCGACGGTCGGCTCCGAGCCAGCCGCCAACGATCTACCGGCTCTGACGGGGCGTGGACTCTCGCCGATCCAATCGTACCCTCGTCAGAATCGCGGACGTCATCCGTCCTGCTCCCGGTCGGCCTCCTCGACAAGCTTCGTCAGATACTCGCGGGTGACGTCGTCAATTGGGCCCGCAAGCGCGCTCCGGGCGACGCTCGCGGCTTCGTGACGCCGGCCGATCTGCAGCAGCGTGAACGCGAGCAGGCTGTGCGCGAGCGGTGCATGGGGCGCCGCCGCCATCGCACGACGGGCCGTGTCAACGGCGGACACCGCCTCGCCTCGCTCGAGCAGAATGGCCACGCGATCCTGCGCCGACAGCAGCATGTGCTCGACGAGCTCGTCGTCGGTCGCGTGCCAGAGATGACGCGCCGCGGCCAGATCGCTCCAGACACGTCCGCCGAAGGTCGGCGTCGGCACGAGCGTGACCGCGCCGAGTGCAAGACTTGCGGCGGCAAAGACGCGTGCGGCAGTGCGAAAGGCGACGGGCCAGCCCGCGGTCGTCAGCCAGACTGTCTCGCCGATCGCGAGCGACACGAGGGGCGCGCAAAGCAGCATGACGATCATGCGCGCCCGATAGGCGTCGATCCGCAGATCCATGATCGTCGCCAGGCCGTTGCCAATCGTCACCGAGCCGAACACCAGCTCGGGATCGCGGCCGAAGCGCACAACCGCACGCCCTTCGCCGACAAGCACGCGGGTGACGGTCTGGCCGAGAAACCGGCCAGCGAACGCGTGACTCAGCTCGTGGACCAGCACGGCGCTCACGATCGCCACCGGAAAGCATGCGAGCGTCACCACAGACGATGTGACCGCGTCTCTGACCGGTCCGCCGTAGAACAGGGTCCACTCGCCGGCGGCGAAGGCGGAGCCAATCCACAGGATCACCGCATGACGCCAGCCGCAGCGCGCGCAGCGGGTGCCGTGGGCGATGTTCACGCCGCGCGGCCGGCCGCAGGTGCGGCATCGGCGCTGGTCCTCGAGGGATGACTCCATCCGCAAACGACCGCTGGACGCGCCTACTTTCCCGTGCCGTGCGCGTGGCCGTGATGCCACGCGACGTGCGTCCGCGCCGCGTCGAGCTCGGCCTGACGATCGGGCAGCGTTCGTCCGGTCAGCTCGGTGTAGACCTTGCCCACCTGCCCGGCAAAGCCGTCGCCAACGTAACGTGCGATCGCGGCATTCCTCCTCAGCTCGTCACGCATCGACGGAATCGCGGCCTGGACCGCCGCCGCGTCGCGCGCACTGGCCGCCTGCACCACGCGCCGCAGCTCACGGAAGAACGTCTGCTGCTCGTTCACCACTCCGCCCTTGCCGAGGGGACCGTGGCCGGGGCCAACGGTCGTGGCGCCGAGTGCGGCGACCTTGTCGAGCGTGGTGATCCAGGCCCCTGTGTCGCCGTCACCGAGAAAATTGTAGGGGCCGTTGACCACGGCATCGCCAGTGAAGAGGATGCGCTCCTTCGGCAGCCACGCGACACCGTCACCCTTCGTGTGGCCGGTGCCGAAGTGGTGCAGCTCCACCCGGTGCGTGCCGTCATCAAAAATGAGCGTGTCCGGAAAGAGCAGCGTGGGTGGCTTGAGCTTCGAGCCGCGAACGTCTTCGCGTTCCTTGGCGGTGTCCTCCCAACGCCCGGGAGGTCCGCCAAATGCGCCGGTTTCGAGCCGTTTCATCTCTTCGAGCACGCCGGTATGGGCGACGGCCGTCGCACCTTCGTCGGCCCAGATCTGATTGCCGTAGGCGTGATCGCCGTGGTGGTGTGTATCAAATGCGAAACGGATCGGCTTCTTCGTCTGCTCGCGGATCTTTGCCATCACCTCGCGCGCGCCGGAAGGGAAATTGGCGTCGATCACAAGGACGAAATCGTCAAAAACCACCCAGCCGTTGTTGCAGTGTCCCTTGTCAATATCCCCTTCATAGAAGTACACATCAGGCGCAAGCTGTTGTACCGTTCCAACTGTCGACTGCGCGGCAACCGTCGTGGCGATCACGGTGGACGCGACGATGGACCACACATACGCTGCTCGCCTGCGAGGCATGGGCACCCTCCCGGCGAGGAGAATACCGTAGAATCACTCCGCCCATGGCCCTCCGGATCTTGATCGTGGACGACGAGCCCGATGTCGTCGAGCTCCTGAGCGACACGCTGCGTACCAAGGGGTACGACACGGTGAGCGCGTCAACGTTCGAGGAGGGAAAACGCCTGCTCGCGGTTCTCGTGCCGGACGTGCTGATCACCGACGTCCGCCTCGGCCACTTCAACGGCCTGCAACTCGTGGTGATGCGTCCCCCATCGACGGCCGCGGTCGTCGTCAGCGGCTACTGGGATAGCACGCTGGAAGAAGAAGCGCGCCGCAACGGTGCGGTGTATCTGCTGAAACCAGTCGCGCCGGAAAAACTCATCGACGCGGTGCGCCAGGTCCTGGCATCACGTAACCCGCCGGCGCCGGCGTCGTAGACGCACGAGCGCCGCATCCCTCAGCGACGCCCGTGATTGCGGCGGTCGTACAGTCGAATGGCGCCGATCGCGACCGCCGGCACGCCAATCGCCCCGGCGAACGCGGCGAGAAACGAGTTGAATTCGAGCGCCAGAGCGCCGACGCCGCAGTACGCGAGCGAAATACCGATGTTCGCCAGCAAGGTCGTCAGGAAGAAGCGCGCGGGATTGACGCCGAGGACGCCGGCCATCACGACCGAGGCTTCGGCGAGCACCGGTACGGGACGCATGATCACGAGCGCACCGATCGCCCTGTTCGCAAGTCGCTGCGAGGCGATGGCCAGGGCATCGCTCGAGACAATCCGGCTCACAATCGGCACGCCAAGCCGCCGCCCCAGCGCATAGCCAAGCTGCGAGCAGAGTGTCATCCCGAGAATCGACGCCACCGTGCCGACCGTGAAGCCAAGCGCGGCGCCCGCCGCCGTGCTCACCAGGCTGGACGGCACCGGCAGCACGACATCTGCGGCCAGAAGCGCCACAACCGCCGCGAAAATCCAGGATAGCTGCGCCTCGCCGCTCACCCAGCGCAGGCTCCACCACGTCATCTCGCGATCGAGCAGGGCGAACGGAACCAGAATCGCGATCAGGATCAGCGCGGCGACCATCGTCCACCGCAGAATCGAACCCCCGGTCACAGCCACTGCCCTCCGTGAGCGTTGCACGGTAATGTTAGCCGCCGCACCGGAGATCGTGGACAATGACGCCGCGATGGCATGAGACCCGATCATGGTGCCTTTCGAGGCACGGAACGTTTCTCGATCGTTCGCCAGATCGGCGCCGGTGGCATGGGCGTCGTCTACGAGGCCTTCGATCGAGAGCGCAACGAGCGCGTTGCGCTGAAAACGCTCAGGGAATTCGACGCGCTCGGGCTGTACCGCTTCAAGCAGGAGTTTCGCAGCCTCAGCGAGATCCTCCATCCACAGCTGATTCCGCTTTACGAGCTCGTTGGCGAGGGCGACCAGTGGTTCTTCACCATGGAGCTGGTCGAGCGTGCGACGAACCTGCTTGCGCGCCCTGCGCGGCCAGATGGCCGACGATCCGACGCCCGATCCATCGACCAACGCGCCGACACTCGCCGGCGGGCCGTTGAGCGACACCCGAACGGACTCGCTCGAGGGCGCGGGCCGGGAGGCGCCACCGAGCACGCCGGCGCCTCTTTCTCCACGAGCCTCAGCGCCGGTCGAGTACGGCCGCATCCGTCAGGTGTTTCGAAAGCTTGCCGAAGGCGTGAGCGCACTGCACGACGCCGGCAAACTTCACCGGGACCTGAAACCGAGCAACGTGCTCGTCGATGTGGACGGCCGGGTCGTCATTCTCGATTTCGGCCTCGTCGCAAACCTCTCCGATGCGGCCCCTGACGCCGGCGTTGCGCCGTCGGGCCTGCCGATTTCCCGCCAGGTCTACCAGTCCACCGACCGCTCGCTTACCGGCACGATCGCGTTCATGTCGCCGGAACAGGCGGCACGGGAGTCCCTGACGCCTGCCAGCGACTGGTACTCGTTCGGCGTCATGCTGTTTCAGGTACTGACCGGCCGGCTGCCGTTCGAAGGCACGGCCATAGAAGTCCTGGCCCGCAAACAGCAGGAGGAGCCTCCAGCCCCGTCGCACCTGGTGACCGATATCCCCGCTGATCTCGATCGGCTGTCCGTTGCCCTCATGCAGCGCGATCCCGCACGCCGGCCTGGCGCCGCGGAGATTCTGTCGGTGCTGGGCACATCCGCTGACGCCACGTTACCGCTGGCGCCAGCGATGCCCGATCTGTTCGTCGGGCGCGCCACACATCTTCGCGAGCTGACCGACTGCTTTCGCGCGATGCGCGACGGCCGAACGGTGGTCTGTCACGTGTCCGGCCGCTCCGGCGCGGGCAAGAGCACGCTGGTGGGGAAGTTCCTCGACGACATTGCCGCGACGCACGCGGCGGTCGTGTTGCGCGGACAGTGCTACGAGCAGGAGTCGGTCCCGTACAAGGCGCTCGATACGCTGGTCGACGCCCTCGCGCGGTACTTGATGATGCTGGACGCGGCCGATGCGGAACGGATTGCGCCGCGCCATCTGGCGGAACTGATGCGCGTCTTTCCGGTGCTCGCGCGCGTCGAGACGCTCACCGATCTGGTGTCGCGCGACGCCGCCGCCCACGACCTCCGGGACGTTCGCCGCCACGCGTTCGCCGCCCTGCGTTCGCTCATCGTCGAGCTCGCCCGGGCCAGGCCGCTCGTGCTCTGCATCGACGACCTGCAATGGGGCGATCTCGACAGCGCCGCGCTGATCGCGGATCTGGTGAAGCCGCCGAACCCGCCGCAGATGCTGTTGCTGCTGTCCTATCGGAGCGAATACCTCGAGACGAGCCCGTGCCTCAAGGCGCTTGCGAATGAACCGCCCCCGGACGCGGCGGAACGCGTCGAGCGGCGCCTCGATGTCGACGCCCTCGCGCCGGACGACACGCGGGTGCTCGCCGAAGCGCTGCTGGAAGGTTCCTCCCAGAAAGACGCGCGCGATGCCGTCGACTGGATCGTTCGCGAGTCGGGAGGGCGGCCATTCTTCGTCTACGAGCTCGTCGCCCATTTGAACAGCGGGGCCAGCCTCGGTACGCGAGCGGATCTCGACACCGTGATCTGGGAACGCGTCGCGCGCCTGCCCGACGCGAGCCGCCGTTTGCTCGAAGTGGTCGCCGTCGCCGGCCGGCCCGTGCAGCTGCGCGATGCACAGACCGCGGCGCTGTTGCCGACGCTGCCGACCGACGTCGTGGCATCGTTGCGCGCCGCTCGCCTGGTCCGGACCACCGGCCGGACGCTTACGCGACGAGATCGAAACGTTTCACGATCGCATTCGCGAAAGCATCACCGCGCATCTCGCACCAGGCGATCGGCGGCACTATCATGCGTCGCTCGCGACGACGCTCGAACGGGCCGGCCGCGGCGACTCGGAGACGCTGGCCGTGCACTTCGAAGGCGCCGGCGAGCCGGCGCGCGCCGGCCGCTACTACGAGCGTGCGGCCTCCGAGGCCGTGCAGGTGCTCGCGTTCGAGCGCGCCGAGAGCTTGTTCAAGCGTGCGGCGGCACTGACTGACGACAAGTTCGAGCGCGCACGGATCTACGAGCGCCTGATCCACTACTACACGGACATGGCGCGGTTCGCCGATGCCTATGCGACCGGCAGGGCCGCCGTCGAGCCTTTCGGGGTCAAGCTGCCGGCGCGCTTCATTCCCCCGCTGTTCATCGTCGACTTCATCGCCGCTCGCGCGAGGCTACGAGGCAAGACGACCGCGGATCTGCTGGCCCTTCCGACCGCGACGGACCAGACGCTCATTGCCGCCATCCGCATCATGAATGCCGTGGCGAAAGCGGCCTACCAGATCAAGCCGGAACTGTGTGTCGCCGTGGCCACGAAGATCGTCAATCTCTGCCTGCGGCACGGGAATACGCCGGACTGCGCGATCGGCTACATGGTGTTCGGCGCGATCTTTCATGGCGGCGTGCTCGGCAACCATAAATTCGGCTACGACTTCGGCCGCCTGAGCCTCGCGCTTGTCGAGCGCTATCACAACGACCAGCAGCGCGCCGAGGTCAACTTCGTCGTCGGCTACTTCGGCACGTCGTGGTTGCGTCCCGCGACCGAGGCCGAAGAGCTGTGGAACGATCGCCTACGCCGCGGGCCTCCAGACCGGCGATCTGTTCCATACGGGCTGCGCCTGCGCCGGCACCACCATGAGCCATTTCATGCGCGGTGTGCCGTTGCCGCGGATCTGGGAGGAGACGGCGTCGCTCCTCGAAGTCCTCCGCCGGAATCGGCTGCGGGAGCCGACCGGCGCCGTCACCGCTGTCAGGCAGGCCGTTCGCAACCTCCGCGGCGCGACCTCCGGCATCCACACGCTGGCCGACGAGACCTTCGACGAAACCGCCTTCGTGAAGGAGCTGGCGACGTATGGATCACGCCACTTCGCCCACATGTACTTCGTCGTCAAGATGCAGGTGCTCTACTTCCGTGGCGACTACGAAGCGGCGATCGAGATGGCGTCGCGTTCGGCGGCGTACTTGAAGGATTCACCCGGCATGCTCCACTCGGCCGAGCATCACTTCTACCAGGCGCTGGCGCTCGTGGCGGGCGGCCGATCGTCTCGGGTGGTCTCGCGCGCCGCCAAGCGATTTCGAAAATGGGCGGCGCAGTGTCCGGACAACTTCCTGCACAAATCGCAGGTGCTCGACGGCGAGATCGCGCGTGCCGCCGGACGGTTCGAGGAAGCGGCGGCTCTCCTCGCCCAGGCGGCAGAGACAGCACGGGCCTACGGCTACGTGCAGATCGAGGCGCTGGCTACCGATCTCTCGAGCCGTGCACTCAGCGCCGCCGGGCAACGCGCGTCCTCCGACGAGGCTCGCGCGCGGGCGGCGGACGCCTACGAGCGCTGGGGCGCCACCTCGCTGTCGAAGGCTATGTCGTCCTCGACGGGTCAGTCGCGCCAGGAGGCGACTGGGCCTCCTGAGCGAGGAATTTGAGCACCAGCTGCACCTTTGCCGGCGACATCGTTCTCGTCACTGGCATGTTGTAAGTCGTCCAGAAGCCGGGCTCCGCGGGCGTGTTCAGCCGCTGCGAGATGAGCGACGCCTTCTGAACCACCGCGTCTTCCAGGTTCAGCGGAATGAACATCGACATCGCCGGATAGATCAAATAGTAGAAGCGCAAGACGTTGTCGTAGACGTCCTGCCACTGGAGCGGCGGATTGTCGTAGAGTTTCGAGAAGTCGTCATCGGTGTAGACACGCACCGAGCTGTAAGTCGCGTACGACCAGCACGGAACCCCGGTGATGTTCGATCGTGATTCCCTGTTCCGAACTGCGTCGAATCCGTCTGAAACGCGAGGAGCGTGGCGCCACTCTGGACGGTCTTGACTTGCACAGGATACCAGTCGCTGTATCCCTGGCCCGGCAGGGATCGTGATCTGTGCCGGCACTTGCAGCAGTCCCCGCGTATCCTGCTGCACGGTCTGATTGGGCCTGAGCGGGGTAGGAGTCTGCGCAAACTGCTGAATGATGTTGAAGTACTCGTAGAGGTAGATGGTCGTGTCCGAGGTCGTCGGACCACCGCGATCGTAGACCTTCAACCCGACGGTGTTCGTCGAGTCCGGCAGCCAGTAGACGGCGCGATCGTCGGTGACCACGCGGATCGGCGTCTCCTGAAGCAGGATGGTTCCGGCGTTGAGCGGGCTCGTCGAGGAGCCGCGGACGATCAGCGTCCCGGTCGCGATCGTCTGCGCCAGCTGCGGGTCGTACGTGCAGATCGACGATGCCGCCGAAGTTTTCGTAGGTCGAGTAATCGGCTCAGGCCGTAGTCAATCGCCGCAACCGTCACCGGCGCGCCGCCGCTCGGCAGGAATCACCGCCAGCTCGATATCGCCGAAGCTGGCCTTGTACTTCGGGCGCGCCAAATCCCTGCGAGTCCGGCTGCTGTGGCCCATTGGGGTTGCGAAACCCGTACTTCGGGAAACGAGTTCACGAGATCGAGCGAGATCACCGACCCGGAGGGCTGCACACACGCCACCGCGTTGCCAACAAGCGCCGGTGGCCCCGGCGTCCAGGGTGTGGCTAGCGACGGCCACTGGGTAACGTTATTGCCCTGGGGATCCGCGTAGGCCATCGCCGGCCGTTTAGCGAGGCACGTCAGCTTGCGGCCGGCCGTTTCGCTGCACGGTTCACCGTTTTCCCAGATCCCGATGGTGCCGACCAGATACCCGAGCGCGGGATTGGCCTGCGCCTGACCTTGCGCAAAGGCGGCCTGCAGATTCACGTCGATGATTTGCGGCTCGACTTCCCAGATGCGGAACCGGATGACGATTCCGGCGGCGGTGCGCGCGGCGTCCAGAAACGATTGCAGCGCGGGTGACGCCAATTCGACGACACTGGGAATGGCCGATGCAGGAATTGCGAACTGCATCACGCAGCCGATGCCAACGAAGTTCTGCTCGCCGCCGTACGGCTGGTTTGCCAGCTGGCACGGTACTGTAGAAGTTGAGCCAGTCCTGAAACGCTCTCGTGTCGGAATTGAACTGCACGTTAGCGACGACCGGGCCCTTGCCGCCGCCGCCGTACGGCGCCGCTCCAAACTGCAGGCCGCCAATCCACAGCTGCGTCGTGACCAATCCGGTCGGGTCGAGATCGCAGAGCATCGCCGCTGCCGCGGCGGAGCGGATCGTTCGAGACGCTGCCGAGGAGCGCTACGGGTTGGCCGATGAGGGAGTCCTGCTGGTGGGACGTGAGCGCCGCTCCTGGACCAGTCACGATCGACGTCACGGTCGCGTTGTCGAAGGTCGTGGTGTAGTCGCCGTACAGGTTCCACCCGGCTTTGATGAAGGTGTAAAGCTGGTTGTTGCCGTTCGGGTACGCCATCTTCACGCCCTGCCGGACGTAGGCGAAGATCTGCTCGTCGCTCAGCGACGAGACGTCGGTGCCGAACGTGTCGGAGTCACGCTCCACCACTTCGGGTTCCACGTCGTCGTTGTTGCAGGTGCACGGGTTGGTGTCGAACACGCCACTGAAGTTGATGCGCGGAAACGAGAGGATGCTCATCGCGGTGTCCTCGCCGACGTGCCGGGCTGCGCCTCGGCCAGCATGAAGGAGTAGTCGGACGATAACTTGCCCGATTGCGTGCGCGCCGTGAAGTGACAGTTGACGCAGCTGCTCTCGGTCACGTATGTCTCCATCACCGTGTTCGCCAGAAATCCCGGCGTCGGATTGCCGACCGGGAACCGGCTCGGTGTCTGCGGCCACTGGATGTCGATCAACTGGTAGTACTGAAAGGGCGACGCCGCGACGGCCTGGCGCAGCGTCTGCCTGCCATACTGGATTCGCCGCGGCGGCGGCCTGTCCGATTGGGACGACGCGCGTGACTTGCGTCGGGATGCCAGTCGGAACACCGTTGTTCTCGGTGCTCTGGTTGGGCGGGCATTTCGTGACCGGGCAGTTCGGGTTGTTGAAGGAGAGAGGACCGCGTGTACCCCGATGCCAGCGGCGGCACGTTGTCGATCTGCTCGAAGGTCGCCCACGTCCATTGCGGGACGCGTCGGCGTCTTCTGCGTGACGTGCAGGCCGACGAGCCCCACCGTGCCCTTCACACAGGTGGGCGGGTTGGTACCGAACGGCGGCGTGTAGATCCAGGCGGTCTCAGTGTAGTAGCGGCTGACGACCGACGGCGGATCCGCCGATGTGATTTCCCGCCACGCCGCTTTGACTTCCATCACCCCTGGAGCAAAGGCGATTTCGGAGGCGTTGTCTTGCGCCTGCACGGTGTAGTACTTCGGGCCGACAATCGCGTTGAACGTCGCTTGATTGAGCCGGACTTCGTAGCGCGCGAGATTGCCGTGCTGATCGGTCAGCGTGCCGCCCACCGCTTCCTTGGCGGCCTGGATCGCCGCATTGTTGATATCGCCCGGCACTTTCGACGTGCGCTGGAGCACGAAACTGTTGCTCGTGGCACCGACGGAGACGCACTGCGGCGGCAGCTGGCCGCCGTACTGATTCCAGGGCGGCGGCGCCTGGCCGTCCGGATAGAAGATTTCGTCCGGCGTCTTCCACGTGTGCCAGACGACGCCACCGGGTTGTCCGATGACCTTCGCCGGATCCGGAACGCCACGCTGGCCCGACAACGCCGGCCAGTTGAGCGCGACGAAGGACTGCCAGGCGTAGAGCACCGCGTCGGCCTGCGAGGCGTTGGGAGGGAGGTCGGCCGGTGGCGTCGGCGATAGGGCGAGTTCAGGGGTCCCCGCCGGAGGAGTCGGCTCGCACCGTTCGAAGCCGGCCGATCGCAAGCCGCGAGCATGACGACCGCAACGATCCACGCGGATATTGGAATTCTCATGTCTAGGCGCCCTCCACGGGCTTCCCGTCTCGCTCGGCCAGGTACCTCGCCAGCGCTTCCAGCCTGGCCACCGATCGTTCCCGTCCAATCAACACCAGCGTCTCGAACAGCCCTGGGCTGACGGCTCGACCCGTCAGCGCGATCCGCGTCGCGTGGATCAGCGGGCCTGCCTTCAACCCGCCCGCGTCCGCGACCTGGCGCAGCGTCGCCTCGGCGTGCGCCTCGTCGAACGGTTCGAGCGATCGATAGGCATCGGCGAGCACGTTCAGGTGATGCGCGAGTCCAGGAACCGCCAGATGCTTCGCGACCGCGGCCGAATCATACGTCTCAATGCTGCCGAGAAACGGTACCGCCTGCGGCGCGAAGTCGCCCAGACGTCTGGCGCGCGGCACGAGGAGCGCGAGCACCCGCTCGAACCAGTGACGGCGGGCGCCGCCCAGATCGTCCGACCAGAGGCCGGCCGCCTCCAGCTCCGGGCGAATGCGGTCGATCAAGTCGACGGCCGGAAGCCGCATCAGATACTGCTGGTTGAACCACTCCAGCTTCTCCGGATTGAACACCGCGTTGCCGCCGCTGATGCCCTCGAGCGTGAAACGCTCCACGAGCTCGTCGCGCGAGAACAGCTCCTGGTCGCCTCCCGGCGACCATCCGAGAAGCGCCAGGAAATTGACCATCGCCTCAGGCAGGTAACCCTGGCGCTGGTACTCGGTGACCGACGTCGCGCCGTGGCGCTTGCTCAAGCGCTTCTTGTCCGGGCCGAGGATCAGCGGAACGTGCGCAAAGCGCGGAACCGGCGCGCCGAGCGCGCGATACAGCAGGATCTGCTTCGGCGTATTCGAGATGTGATCGTCGCCGCGGACGACGTCGGTGATCGCCATGTCGATGTCATCGCAGACGACCGACAGTTGATAGGTGGGTTGGCCATCGGATCGCAGGATGACGAAGTCTTCAATCGTCGAATGCTCGATGGTGATCGGCCCGTGCACGAGATCGTCGAACGTGGTCTGGCCAGGCGGGACCCGCACACGCACCGCGTGCGGCGCGCCCTTGTCCAGCAGGCGCGCGATATCGTTCTGTCCGAGCGAGAGGCATCGCCGATCGTATTGCCAGGCGTCTCCACGCGCTTCGGCCGCGGCACGCTCGTCCTGCAGCCGCTCGGTGGAGCAGAAACATGAATACGCGTGACTGTCGGCGACGAGCCGGTCGGCCACCTCGCGATAGCGCGAGAGCCGCTCGGACTGAAAGTACGGCCCGTACTTGCCGCCCGCCTCCGGGCCTTCGTCCCAATCGAGCCCGAGCCATCGCAGCCCGTCGAGAATCCCGCCGACCATTTCCTCGGACGATCGCTCCAGATCGGTGTCCTCGATGCGCAGCACGAACGTGCCGCCATGACGACGGGCGAAGAGCCAGTTGAAGAGTGCGGTCCTGGCGCCACCGACGTGGAGGTAGCCGGTCGGAGACGGGGCGAATCTGACGCGAGGCCTGCCGATTGTGGATTGTGGAGTGCGGATTGCGGAGTGCGCGCTCATTTCATGATGCCGAGGAAGAACAGGATCAACTCGAGAACCAGAATCGCGATGATCGTCAGCTCGAGGAACTCGCCGCGGGCGATGCTCGATTGCTCGACCGCGAAATGGTAGATGTCGTCGAGCGTTCGCAGCTTGTCGCGGACGTGCTCTTTCCAGCGATCCAGCCCCAGGCGCGCGCCGACGAGCGTGAACATCCGCGCGGCATAGATGTCGCCGACGAACTTCAGGGCGTTCTCGGTGCGATCGAGCAGCTCGCGGATGTCGATGAAGAGCGCGTGCACCTGGCGGGCAGAGCGGGTGTAGCGGCGTGCGCCGAAGAGGTACGGCCGGCTGTCCTTCTGCAATTCGTCGTACAGCTTGCCGAGCTCGGCGTCGAGCAGCTGATCGTAGTAACGGAACTGCAGCAGCTGCGAGTTCGCGAATTCGACAATGTCCTCGGCCGCCGCCGATCCCGCTTCGGTGTCGTAGACGAAAGCCGCATTCCACGTCGGGATCACCGCGTCGTCTTCCAGGTAGGACAGGCGGTTGTGGAGAACGCTCTCGATCTCGCGCGGACTGAGCGCCTGGTTCTCCCCGCGCAGCAGGCGGGCGATATCGGCACCGTGTTCGGCGACCAGCGCATCGGCGGTCAACGGTCCATCGAGTGCACTGACGGTGAATACCGCGTAATCCTCGAAGAGGAACGTTTGCCGGGGATTGTCGAGCGCCGAGATGACCCTGGTCACGAGCCGGCGGCAGCAGCCGTCGAGCTCGGCCTCGAGTGCCGGATTGTCCACCAGTTGCTGGCCGACGGCGATCAATTCGGCCCACGATCCGGTGAATGGCCGGCTCAGCGCAAAAGAGACGATGCCGTAATCGTAGACGCGCACCCGCACCCGCAGGCCCATGACGTCGTCGACGCCAATGACGGCGCCATCGAACGAGAGCGGCGGCTGTTGGTACTGAACGTAGGGCGGCGTCGCTGGCTTCGGCGACAGCTTCGCAGGGCTGGCGGCCTGCCCGACAATCGCCGCGATGCGATCGAGTGCGATCGCTTCGGCGATATCGAACAGATAGAAGGCGGTGACGTGGCCGTCGCGAATCATGGAACGTTTCTCGAATCGATGCAGCGACTACGCACTGTAGTAGACATGACCGCATTCGCGCGAGACACGTCACGATTTGACAGGTGCCTGTCATTGTGACAGGTCTGAGACTGCGCGAGATCCAGTTTGCCGGCATGATGGGTGGCCGGCATTCGCTCGACGAGCTGCAGACGACGCTCGACGTCTTGCGGAAGGCCCGGACGCGTGGACGTTCTACTTCACGGCGCCGGGCGGCTTCACCGTGGAAGTGATGGCGTGAATGGCGAGTGAGCGTCGAGATTCAGTCCTTGCGATCGCTTCGCGTCAACGGTACGAAGAGCACGTCGAGCGTTGGTTCCGCCGCGACGCCATCAGCCGTTTTCGTCAGCACCTGCAGCTGCTGCCGCCATCCGCCGCCGACCGGAATGATCATCCGGCCCCCCACAGCGAGCTGATCGACGAGCGGCTGCGGCACGTGGTCGGGAGCGGCGGTCACGATGATGCGGTCGAACGGCGCGTGCTGCGGCAATCCGGCGTAGCCATCACCCGTCACCACGCGAACGTTGCCGTAGCCAAGTTCGGACAGCAGTTTGCGCGAACGATCGGCCAGCTCCGGCACGATCTCGATCGTATCCACTTCCTTCACGATCTCTGCGAGCACCGCGGCCTGGTATCCGGAGCCGGTGCCCACCTCCAGTACGCGATGCGACGGGGAGAGCTGAAGTTCCTCGGTCATGAAGGCCACGATGTACGGTTGGGAGATCGTCTGTCCAAACCCGATTGGGAGGGGACGATCCTGGTAGGCAGCGTCCGCCTGGTCCGGCGGGACGAAGCGGTGCCTGGGCACGGCGCGCATCGCGGCCAGGACCCGGGAATCCTTCACCCCACGCGCCGCGATTTGATCCTCGACCATCCTGAGGCGCGCTTGCCGCTGCGCATCGTCGCGATCGGACGCGCGCGGTTGGCGGGGCGCCCGGGACTCCACATTGATTGGCAATAACGCCGACACCCAGAAGGCTGCCGTCAGCCACAGTCTGAACCGCGCGTGCTTGTCACGGGGTGTGGATGACGCCGTTGATTCGCTGGCAACGATGGTGCGGATTCATCACCTCCTGCGGCGCAATAAAGTCATGCCGATACCGGCTGCTAACAGGAGCAGCGAGCCTGGTTCCGGCACCGGCTGTTGAAATTCGATCTCGAGCTCGGGCGCTGGTGGTCGATCCTCTGGAGGGACAGCAGTCGACGTGCCCCAGAACGCAAAGACTACCGAGTTGCCTGGAGTACCGACGCCCTGGACCATGAATCCTGCAAAGAGCGCATCACTGTCCACAAGCGACTGCATGAAGCTCAGGTCAATCGGCACTTCAAGCGTCGTGCTGCCAGCAATCGGTCCCGAAAAGCTGCCGACCTGATGGACCGTGTTGAGATCGGCGGTGGCGACGACCCCATCGCCCACATAGCCGTGCACCTCCGCCGCATCGCCGGCTTCGACGCCACTTGGTAACAAGGTGAGGAGCAGACGTGGCCTTGGAGATCGTGGCGCCGGCAGGAACGCCACTGAAGTCGAATTCCACGCCGCCGCGTTCGTGAGTCGGCAACAGCGTGACGTCGACGTCAGACGGCGGGGCGAGGATGGCGATGACGTTGTCGTTATCGAACAGGCTCGTGATCGGTCCGGGATAGAGCCCGCTGCCACGGTCGGCGTCGACGGCGGCCAGTGTGATGCTTGCCGCTGAAACGGAATCGGGAATGCCGAAGGTGAGAGCCGCCGCGACGATCGGCGGATGACAGCGCGAGGGCTACGGTACTTCTCATGAGGCCCTCCTGAAGAGCGTTCGCTCGCACGCTACGCGCGGCAGTGTTCGCTGTCAATAAGTTCTAAAGGACGAGGTGCGGGCGTGCCGCGCCGATCGGATTCGCTGAAAGGCTTGCCCTTACCGCATTGCTGAGGCAGACTGCAGCGTTCATCGGCGACATCAACCGGACAGGAAAGGTGCACATCGTGACTACGAAACGTGTGTTCTGGACGGCGATTCTCCTCGGCGTCGTGTGCGGGACGGCTCTCGCCCAATCCAGCGATCCTCTGGTGGGCACCTGGAAATTGAACCCGGAGAAGTCGAAGGGCTCGAAGGGCGGAGCCACCAAGATCGAGGCCGTGGGCAGCGGCGTCAAGTTCGACGTCGAGGTCATCGCGGCGGACGGGACGGCGAGCCACTGGGGCTTCACCGCCAACTATGACGGGAAGGACAATCCCGTGACCGGCAACAGCCCGTATGGAAACGTCGTCGCGCTCACGCGCGTTGACGCACACACCGTCCAAATCACGAGCAAGCTGGACGGGAAGCCCATGGTGACGTCAACTATCGTATTGTCGGCCGACGGGAAGACACGGACGACGACGACGAAGGGTACCGACGCGAAGGGGCAGGCCATCGAGACCGTCTCGTTCTACGAGAAGCAGTAGACGAACCGGATGCGCTCCGGCAGCACGGCGGTCTTCACGGCCGTCGTGCTGTCGTCGATCTCCAGCCAAATTCCGAACGCGAGAAAACGAAGGGACGCTGACGGTGGGATTCGCCCACGCAGGCAGGGATTCGTGCCCGCTCACGATGAGCCGAAGGCGAGTCGTGGCGTGCCTGAAGACGTGTCGAACTGACCACGCCGCTGGAAGCGGAGTGGCGGTGAGGCAGGGATTCGAACCCTGGGTACAGGTTTTAAGCCCGTACAACGGTTTAGCAAACCGCCGCTTTCGGCCACTCAGCCACCTCACCGCAGAGGCTAAGTGTACGCGGAATTGAAACTTAGCTGATCGACATTTTACCAGGCGCGAGGCGGCGGTTCTACACGCCGCCGCTTTCGCCGAATTTCTCCAGAAACTTGCGATCCCGGTCAATGACCCGCGCGGGCAGTCGGCCGCCCGAAGTTGAGTGCGGCGGCCCGACGCGCGCCTCCTTCATCGCGGCCACCCTCGTGGAGTACGACTGGGCGCCGTCGTGTGAAGATTGTGCTGGCGGCCGAACGGAACGGCCGCCAGCGTGGGGGGCAGTGCGCTACGGAAGCAGCACCGCGTTGATCACGTGGACGATCCCGTTCGACGCCGAGATGTCGGTGGCGGCGATGCCCGCCGCGGAGAGCGCGTCGCGCGTGAGCGTACCCCCGTTCAGCATCTGGTAGGACGGGGCCGCCAACACCGAGCGGCTGGTCCGGCGGCCGCCGGTGACGTGATAGGCCAGAATGTTGGTCAGCTGATCGACCGGCAGCCCCTCGACGGCCGCAATCGCGGCCGCCTCGTCGGCCACGCCGAGCGTTGTCACGAACGCCAGATCCGTCGGCGCGAACACGGTGTGCTGATTTTTGCCGTTCAGCAGGTCCACCAGCCCGGCCTTCACGACCGCCGCCTGCAGCACGTCGAACTCGCCGTCAGGCTGGAGCACGATGTCCACGATGGTCAAATTTCCCGGCTTCGCCGCCGCGGCGAAATCGGGCCGCGCGGCCAGGGCTACTTCCCCGCCGTTGTCGGAAGTGACGCCCGGCGCGGCGGAGGGGGCGACCGATGAGGACGCGCCGCGGCACGCAGCGGTGCTGACCAGCAGCACGCCGACAAGGACTGTTCCGCAAAGCTTCGACATTTCTCTACCCTTCCATCTCCCGGAGACCTCGCCGGGGGTTAAGCGCTCGGGTGACTGTCCACGCATGATCTGCCGCATGATTGGTTCCGTTCCCTTTCAGAGTGTCAAAGGCCTTTCGGCAGAATCACCGAATCGATGACGTGAATCACGCCGTTGCTGGCCTGAATGTCCGTCTTGATCACCTGCGCGCCATCCATACGCACCGTGCCGCCCTGCACGCTGACGGCGATCGTGTCGCCGCTCACCGCCTTGGCAGACTTCAACTTCACCACGTCAGCGGCGCCCACCTTGCCGGCCACGACGTGATAGGTGAGGACACGCCGCAGCTTGTCCTTGTTCTCAGACTTGAGCAGGGTTTCGAGCGTGCCGGCCGGGAGCTTCGCGAACGCCTCGTCGGTCGGCGCGAACACCGTGAACGGACCGGGCCCGGTCAGGGTCCCGACGAGGTCGGCCGCCGCAAGCGCCTTCGCGAGCGTCTTGAAGGAACCGGCCGCCACCGCCGTATCGACGATGTTGGCGCTTTCAGCGCGAACCGTCTGGCGTGCAGCGGCCGCGGCGATGACAAGGGTCGCAGCGACAATGACTGATGCTTTCTTCAACATGGTGGACTCCTCAACGAGTGATACCGGGTTCACGATTGGCTTCGTGACAACCCATGACTTGAATTTAGTGCACATTATATTGAATACAAGTAAAATCAGCGCTGTCCCGAAAGTCGTGTGAACGACACGACACAGGCGCCGCGAAATGTGACTGACGGTCAAATTGGACGGAGGAGCGATGCTGTCGAAGACGCTGCAGGACGGGTTGAGCGACTATCGGATCGGCGGCAAGATCCGGACCCTGCGCCTGAAGAAGAAGATGGGCCTCGTGGAGCTCGGCAAGCACACCGGCCTGTCACCGGCCCTGCTCTCGAAAATTGAACGCGGCCGGCTGTTTCCCACACTGCCGACGCTACTGCGTATCGCACTGGTGTTCGGCGTCGGACTCGAGTTCTTCATCGTCGGCGCGCGTGAGAATCCGCTTGTTGCGGTCGTGCGCAAGGACCAGCGCGTGCAGCTTCCCGATAGGCCAGGCGCGCGCGACGTGACCTACCGTTTCGAGTCGCTCGACTATCCGGCCACCGAGCGCCGGTTCAGCTGCTACTACGCAGAGTTCTTTCCGGTCGCGCCGGACAAGCTTCGGCCGCACGAGCATCCGGGCGCAGAATTCATCTACACCATTGAGGGCACATTGAGCGTGCACATGGGCGGTGACGAGCACGCGCTTGCGGCCGGCGATTCGATGTACTTCGATTCAACGGTGCCGCACGCCTATCGACGGAGCGGCGGCCGGACCTGCCGCGCTGTCGTCGTAACGTCCCCCTGAACTGGCACTCGGTTGGCGGCGCCCCGCAATCGATCACCGCAGAACGCGCGGAAACCAGGGGAAGAACGCCGGCGTGCGGGTGATGTACGCGCGGTAGCCAGGCTTCGAGGCTGTCAGGCCGTCCTCGAGCAGCGTCACGCCCGACACCCGCATCAGCAAGAAGGTCATGAGAGCCGGGCTCAGCACGGTGAGCCATCCGCTGGGCGTTGTGGCCGCGATGGCATAGAGGCCCCACCACAGCGTTGCGTCTCCGAAGTAATTGGGATGCCGCGTGTAGCGCCACAGCCCACGGTCGAGCACCTTTCCGCGATTGGAAGGCTCGCCCCTGAAGCGCTCAAGTTGATAATCGCCCACGACCTCGAAGCCGAACCCGACCGCGAAGAGCAGAACTCCCAGGCCGTCGACGGCGGTGAGGGCGGCCGGTGAGCTGGCGCGCACCGCGACAAGGAGCGGAAGGGCGACGAACCACAAGATCGCGCCCTGCAACCAGAAGACGGTGAAGAGACTCCGCCACCAGAAGGCCCGCCCATGCGAGGCGCGCATCGCCTGGTAGCGCGGGTCCTCCTCCTTGCCATGATTGCGGCGAAAAATGTGCAGCGAGAGACGCACGGCCCACAACGTGATGAGGGACGCGACGAGCCAGGACCGCAATGTCAGGGTCGGCGACAGCAGGCAGTACAGCCAGACGAGCAGGACGAAACCGAGCCCCCAGCAGATATCCGCGATACTCGCATCCTCAAGCCTCACACTGATCATCCACACGAGCGTCGATGCAGTCAGGATGATGCCCAGGCCGAGGAGCGCCAAGGTGGGACCGGTCACGATCGGCGCATGCCCGGCCGCTCTTCACAGTGCTGCCGCCAGAAACGTCGCAGGCGGCGCCTCACCGCCGCTCCCGTCCCAGAACACGATGCTTGAACACGTGCCACAAGGCGGGCCCGGGCGGACCGTCGTCGAACTCCACGAGCAGAAACGTCACGTCGTCGTGTACCAG
>CAWHFZ010000005.1:0-186014 GCA_963828745.1 Vicinamibacteria bacterium
GCGAATTCTTTAGGAAATGGCGCGCCCGGCAGGGCTCGAACCTGCGACCCCCGGCTTAGAAGGCCGATGCTCTATCCAACTGAGCTACGGGCGCGTGGTTCCAGTGTAGCCGAACCCACGCAGGTCCTCGGCGGCACGCTTATTCGGTCATCACGAGAGTCGCTTCATGCGCGATGATCGCATGGACTGCGCGAGTCGGATGGACGCCGTCCCAGAATAGAAAGTCGTCGGGCCGATTGCAGACAAAGGGTTCCTTCGTGGGGTTGATGCACGGGTCTGCGACGTTCGTGAGACCAAATCGCGCCGGATCGGAAACGATGTCATTGAGCAGCCGAAACGCATCGAGTCTCTTGATCTGAATGTCGGGCAGGCCCTCGAGCTGTGCCACGACGCCATTCAGCGCGGTGTTGAACACCACGGTCAACTGGAAGGCGAATGCCGCGGCGCCCGGGCTCAGACCGTCGAGCACGCGTATCGCGGGCGTCAACGCGACATTCGGCGCATTCCAAATCAAGAAACGTCTGGCGCCCGCGCCATACAGCACCTGGACCGCTCCGGCGATCGACGAGAGCGCCTGCCGGATGACGATTCCGCCGTTGCCTCCCGCCGCGAATGCCGCGAGCGCGTCACGGACGTCGTTGCCGCCCATCTCGATCACATACAACGCGTCGGCCGAGGCGACGCCGCCGGAGTCATGGAGAAACGCCTCCAGTTGCGCCGCCAGATCGACGTTCACGCCATCGTCATAGGCACGCGCAGCACCAACGGCGTAGTTGGCTGCGCCCGGGTTCGATCCTTTGAAAGCGGGCTTGACGCTCCATCCCAGTCCCTGCTCCCTGGCGAACGACTCGACCCACGTGCTGCCGTTGGTGAAGTGGTGGCCTCCCTTCGAGTAGGGTCGATCGGGCACGAGAAACGGGTTCACGGAGAAATCGGGCGGGGTATTGTTGCCGCCGACCAGCGCAAACGCGTTGCCAGAATCCGACAGGCTCGTCCCAAACACGACGATCTGGTCGTAGGCCACGTGTGGCGATGCCAGGACGGAGGCAGCACCGGTCCACGCGACAAGACCGAGGGAGAACGACAGTGTCAGAGATGTCCGAGTCCGTAGGGTGGCTCTTTGCATGGCGTTTCCTCCAGGCGGTTGGCAGCCGTCACGTCGCGACGCTGTCTTCAGCCCGGTACTTCAGGAAATCGCGCGGAAGGTTACAGACAGCCGAACGTCAGTAGCGCCAGGCGAAGGACATCGCCATGCTTGGGTGCTTGAAGTCCGCAGTCGCACGAATGGCGTCGTGCGGCACTTCGACCCATTCGTCCGTCTTGTAGAGTGCGCCGACCAGGGTGCCAACTATTCCAAATCCGAGTATTCCGTATCCGATGTTCTCGCCCCTCGTGTAGCAGTCGCCGGCACCTCCCGCGCAGCCTGGCGTTTCGAGAGCGCCAATCAGCGCGCCCAGCGAGGCTCCGACGATAGCGCCCGCGAGCCAGTGGCCCTTGCGACCGTTCATCACTTCGACCTTCGTGACTCGGGCACGCGGGACGGCGAGGATACTGTTCGCGGGGCCGGCGATCGTGACTGATTCAGCATCGGAGTCGAGCACCGTGCCGACCACCTTTTGAGACCCAAGCCGCAGGCGAACTCGCGTACCGGGCAGGATCTGGAGAGGCGAGTCCTTCGTGGGCAACGGCGACGGAGGTAACGCCGTTTGTGGCGGAGCGGTACCGATCGCTGTCTCTGTGACCGGTGACTCGATCGTGAGGCGGCCGGCCTCAAGACGCGCTCGGTCGAAGAATGCGACAGTCTTCGACGAAGAGAGATCCAGGTTCGTCGGTTGGGCCGATGCCGTCGTGCCAAATCCGATCGTGAGACAGCCGATCAGCGTACAGTCGAGCATCCGTCGGATGCGACACATGATGTACCTCCAGTTAGAGAGATGAGGCGGACGTGCCGGCGAGGGCTAGCACATCTCGAACCGCGGCGACAACGACGTCCGGACGATCGAGCGGAATCCAGTGGCCGCTGCCAGCGGCGAGCACATGCCGGCCACGTCGAGACCGAGACGCGAGCTGCTCGTGGTGGAATCGCTGTCGGTCGTCCAAGCCAACATCGCTCGAGACGACGACGAGCGGCAGTGTGCCGAAGTCCTGATCGTCGGCAACTTCGGCGGCACTCGCGCAGATCGACGAGATTTGACTCCCGAGTGCGTCGAAAAACCTGCTGCGCGTCCACGATCTGATCGCGATGTCGAGCACATCCGGGGGCAGCTTCGCCGCCGGCACCAGCACGCCCTCATCGGCGTGGCTGTAATCGCCCAGGCTGATCAGGCGTCCGAAGCCGCGAGCGAGATCGATGGCTCCCAGCCTGACGAGCGCGACGATCAGATCGGTAACTCGCAGCCGGGCCGCGCGCCTTCCGTGACGGCACAGGATGTTCGCGCGCGCCATCTGCGCACGCCTTGCGTCCGACGGACTTCGCCAGTCTTCGGGACTCGCAGGGTCCAGCAGTACCAGCCCACTCACCTCGGTCGGGTAGCGCTGGACGTAGAGTCGAGTCGTCAGGCCGCCAAACGAATGCCCGACCAGCACATAGGGCGGCGGGATGCTGGCCGCGACCAGCAGTGCATGAAGCTCGGACGCGATACGCCCGGCGGTCCGCGGAAGCGGTCCGGCGTCGCTCCATCCGAAGCCAGCCCGATCGTACGCACACGCCTCCGCAAACCCTGAGACCAGCGCCTGGACGTGCCGCCAGGTCAGTGACGAGGCACCGAGCGCCGATTCGAAGATCACGGGGACACCGCTGCCCGCACAGTGGATGTGCAGACGATGACCGCCGACGTCGATCAGGCGCCCGGGAGGCGCAGGGAGCCGCATGACAATAGTCGACCCGAGTTCCGGCTCGACGTCCTCTCCAGTCTCCTGAAGGAGCCGGCCGCCGGCGTTACCGCCTGCCGGTGAAGTCGCCTATAATGGCAGAGCTTCAATAACCTAACAGCGTCTCTCGGAAGACGTGTGAGTTGCAGCGCCATGCTCCACTCAGACGGCCTCGGTCTTCGCTGGTGGACGCTGACGGGCGTGGTGTCCTTCGCGCTCTATTTCTCCCTGCTCGTGTACTGCGAAGTTCGAAGGCCGGTGGCGCCCGGGCTCGCGCTCGATTTCGATCGCGGCGTGATTTCAGGAATCGCCCCCGGCTCTCCCGCTGAGCGTGCGGGCCTCCACACGGGAGATTCCGTTGAAGCGATCGACGGGCGTCCGGTCCGTACGCTCTTGGCGCTACAGGTCATCGAGTCGAACCTCGTCGTCGGCACGCCCCTGCGTCTGAGAGTATCGCGCGCAGGGATTGTCTCGAACGTCGATGTCCCGATTGGCTGGCTCGAGATATCGGGCCTGACGATTCGCAATCGCCTCGCGCTCTGGGTTGCCCGCGGCGTACAGGGCGTGACCCTGCTGCTTGCGTTGCTGGTGGCGCTCAAGCGGCCCGACGATGCCATGGCACGAGTGGGCGCAGCGTTCCTGGCGAGCATCGCCGTCTTTACCGTCCTTGTGCCGCTGCGATTCTTTGCCGCCTGGCGATCGTTGCCGATGCCGCTCGAAGCTCTCTTGTGGATTCCCTTCCTGGCCTGGATTGCAGTTGGCGCTCTCTGGTTCTCGTTCTGTGCTCTCTTCCCCAGGAAGACCACGTGGTCACGTTTCACCTGGGCGGTGATCCTGACGCCGCTCGCGATCATCGAAGCCTGGCACGGGTGGCGAGGAGCGCTCATCCTCTATGCGCCGGACCAGGCCGTATCGATCCCTGATTGGTCAGTCCCTGTGATCGCGACGATTGCCCTGTACGTCGTGGCGGGCATTGTGTTGCTGGTCGTCAAATACCGCTTCCTGATCGATCCCAATGAGCGCCGTCGCGTTCGCGTGGTGATGATTGGTTCGATTGCCGGGCTCGCCGCCGGCCTGCCGGTCGTTATCGGCCGCTGGGTGGGGGTGAGCACGAGCGGTGCCGATTCGCTCGCGGCATCTCCCGGCTCTGCGATCGGAATGCTGCTGCTGCTGTCATTCCCTGTGGCCTTTGCCTATGCGACGCTCCGCCATCGCATGTTCGATGTCGCGGTGATGGTTCGACAGGGGCTTCGCTACACGCTGGCCAGACGGCTCCTGCTCTCGCTGGGCCCGGCACTCATCGTGCTAATCGTGACCGACGCGCTGCTTCATCACGATCAGACCCTCGACGCCGTCATCCGTGACCACGGGTTGTTCTACGGCGGCATGGCCGCGGTGATCGTGGTTGCTGGCGTCAAGCGAGAGTCCTGGCTCGAGAGCCTGGATCGGCGGTTCTTCCGCGAACGGTACAACGCTCAACGGCTGGTGCGCGGCCTGGTCGAAGAGATCCGCACGGCCCCTGATCTTGCTTCAGTGGCCCAGACAATCACTCGCCAGATCGAATCGACGCTCCACACTCGCTTCGTGCAGATCGTACTTCGCGAGAAAGGCGCCTCCACGTATCGCGTGCTCGCCGCGCATCCTGCTGGCGTGGCACCCGAGCCGCCAAGACCGGACAGCAAGATCATGGGCGTCCTCCGGGTGTTCTCGAAACCCATGGAGATTCCGCAGGGCGATTCGGGCTGGCTGCGCTATCACTTGCCGGCCGGCGAAAGCGAATCGTTGCAGCGGAGCGGCATCAGCGTACTGGTCCCCATCACGCCTCAGGGCGCGGAAACCGAGGCGATCCTGATCCTCGGGGAAAAGCGGTCGGAGGAGCCCTACTCGGCAGAGGATCACGATTTCCTTGGCACGATCGCACAGAGTCTCGCGCTGGTCCTCGAACGACCGGCGCCACCGGCGCGGACCGAATCACCAACCCTCGAGGAATGCCCGGAATGCGGTGCGTGTTATGACGGCGGCTCAGGGGCGTGCACACGCGACGGCCACACGCTGACTGCCGTTTCGGTGTCCCGCGCGCTTGTCGATCGCTATCGTCTCGAACGTCGCCTCGGACAGGGCGGCATGGGCGCGGTATACGCGGCCGTCGATCTCTCCCTTCGCACGGGAGGTGGCCGCGAAGCTCATTCGGCACGACGCGCTCCAGCGATCCGATGCGGTCGAACGATTCCGCCGTGAAGGCCAGCTGGCGGCAGGGTTTTCGCACCCCAACGTGGTGACGGTCCACGATTTCGGCGTCGCCGACGGCCGGGTGTTCCTGATCATGGAGCTCGTGGATGGCGTCACGCTGCGTCGGGAGATGCAGGAGGTGGGCCGCATCGAACCGGCGCGTGTGTGCGGGCTGCTTCGCGGCATCTGTGCGGCCGTCGAGGAGGCGCATCGTCACAAACTCGTACATCGCGATCTCAAACCCGAAAACGTGATGCTCACGGGGCCCGGCCGCAGCGTTCCGAAAATCCTCGATTTCGGTGTCGCCAAATTGGTTCGATCGGACACGACAGGGCGCGTCGCCATCGACAGCGAGATAGGCATGATTGTTGGCACGCTGCAGGTACATGGCGCCCGAACAGCTCCGCGGTGAAGACCCGCACCCCGCGTGGGACCTCTGGTCGTTGGGCGTGCTCACGCATGAAATGTTGACGGGCGTGCTCCCGTTCGTCACGGCGTCCTCCACACCATTTCCGGCCGAACCACAGGTCGACAGCGGCCACTCGCCGCCGGAACAGCTCCGTGGAATTCCCGGGCGATGGCCGGAATTTTTTGCCCACGCGCTTGCCCTCGATCCGACACGTCGACCGCACAGCGCCGCCGCGTTCTTTGTCGCGCTCGAACGAGCCGCGGGCTGAGCAATGGAGACCGCATCGATTTGCCCGCTCTGCGGCGCCCAGATTGCGGTGCCGACTACCGTTGACCGCTTGTGTCCCTCATGTCTATTCGCTCGAGCATTCCATCCGCAGGCAGTGGACGAGGCGCCGCCGCTCGATGAACGCTACGCGATCCTGAACGTACTGGGCGAAGGGCCACACGGCATCACGTACCTGGCACAGGCTCGTGATACGTCACAGGTGCCGGTCGCACTCAAGATGCTGAAAGCGAGGAGGCCGACCGACGAATGGAGTGCTCACCTTCAGTTGTACTTGACGGCGGCGAGCCGCATTGAAGGTTTCGGGACCGCAAACGTCATCGACGTCGGTGTCGCGGCCGGCGATCGGGGATACGTAGTGACCGAATTCATCGCTGGGCAGAGGATGCTTGCTCACTGCAGGCGTGCGCGGCTGCCGCTTGATGCGCGACTACGGCTCTTCGTGGACGTCTGCCGCACGGTCGACTATGCTCACCGCCTCGGCGTGTATCACGGACATCTGGTGCAAGAGAATGTCCTGGTCGCCCTCGGCACCGGCGTTAACACGAGAATCACTGATTTCGGGCTTGAGGCGCTGTCGTCTGTCCGCCGCCTGCATCCAGGCGAGGATCTCGAAGCGCTTGGCAAGATGCTGGCCGCACTATTGGCGTGCGGGGACGCACACGGCGTCGACGGCAGTGAGAGGAACGTGGGTCTGTCCGTAAGGAACGCGATCGCCACGTGCGTGACGGCCGGCGGACTCGCAACCGCGGTGCAGGCGCTCGTTGACCAGCGCGCCGCCTCGTAAAGGCGCGATGCAGGACCACCACAACAAACGGTTCGCGACCACGCACTGGACGCTGATTCTCACGGCCAGGAATCCTTCTTCGCCGGAAGCGCACGAGGCGCTATCGACGCTCTGCGTCCAGTATTGGTATCCGCTGTACGCGTTTCTCCGGCGGCAGGGACATGCGGCCGATAAGGCCGAGGACTTGACGCAGGGGTTCTTCAGCCGCCTGCTGGAGAAGAAGTATCTGAACGACGCCCGGCCCGACCGTGGCCGCTTCCGCACGTTCCTGTTGGCGTCATTGAAGCACTTCGTGCTCAACGAGCGCGACCGGGATCAGGCCGTCAAGCGTGGCGGCCGGATACGCGCGATCCCGTTCGAGGTCGAAACTGCCGAGGGACTCTACGCAGCAGAGCCTCGCGACGACTCGACGCCGGAGACGCTCTTCGAGCGCCGCTGGGCCGTCACGGTGCTCGATCAGGCGATGGCCACCGTTCGGGCCGAATACGCGGATGCCGGTAAGAGCCAGCTGTTCGAACATCTCAAGCCATACCTCGGCGGCGAAGGGGACGCACGTCCGTATGCGGAGGTCGCGGCCACGCTGGACATGACGGAGGGTGCCCTCAGGGTGGCGACCCATCGTTTGCGCCATCGATTCGGTGCCGCGGTTCGTGCCCTGATCGCGAATACGGTGTCGACTCCAAGTGAAGTCGACGAAGAGCTCCGCCATCTTTCCACGGTCGTCAGACGCTAATAGGGCGCTGTAACGTCGCGACGGCTGTTGCTTCAAGCCCTAGCGATGACACCGGTTCTGCGTCGGGCATCACGCCTTCTTCTGACACTGGTCGGCGTCTACGCCGCGGCGGGCTGTTCGATCAGGGCGATGGCGGTCAAAACCGTCGCCAACACTCTGTCGGCGGGCGGCGATGCGTTTTCGCGTGACGACGATCCGGAGCTGATCCGCGACGCCGCGCCGTTCGCGCTGAAGACCTACGAATCCCTTCTCGAAACCGTTCCCGCACATGCGGGCCTGCTGCTGACGACGTGCAGCGGCTTCACCCAATACGCCTACGCATTTGTGCAGCCCGACGCCGAGTCGCTCGAGACCCTGGACTACGACGCCGCGATGGCACTCAGGGAACGGGCATTGCGGTTATACATGCGAGGCCATCGTTATTGCATCCGCGCGCTCGAACTGAAATATCCGGGCATCGAGCGGCGGCTCGAGATCGATCCAGACGCGGCGTTGGCGCGCGTGACCGTCGCCGATGTTCCGCTGCTCTATTGGACCGGGGCCTCCTGGGGAGCGGCGATCGCGATCGGCTTGGACAGGCCGGCCCTGGTCGCGGATTTGCCCGCCGTCAAGGCGCTGATGACGCGAGCGTTGGTCCTGCAGGAGGACTACCGTGACGGCGCCATTCACGAGGCGCTGATCACGCTCGAAGGCGTGCCGGAAGCGATGGGCGGCTCGCAGGTGAAAGCCCGGGCACACTTCGCTCGCGCCATCGAGCTTGCCCATCGCCCCCATCCCGGCGCGTATCTGGCGCTGGCGACGGCGATTGCGCTGCCGGCACAGGATCGTGCCGAGTTCGAGCGGCTCATCGACCAGACTCTGGCCGTCGATCCGGATCGAGATCCCGCCAACCGCCTGATGACACTGATCTCCCAGAAGCGCGCACGCCTGCTGCGATCGCGCATCGATCAGCTGTTCGCGCCCCCTGGCTAGGAGGGTCGTCATGAGACCGTTTGCGCTGACCACCGCGCTGCTGGCTTCGCTCACAACGCTGGAATCCCGTCCGGGCGCTCAGGCAGTCGACGTGCAAGTCCGCCTGGCCACCCTCGTGCCGGCGGGGTCGGTGTGGGACAAAGGCCTGAGGCAGATGGCGTCGGACTGGAGCCGATCGACGGAGGGTCGTGTCACCGTCACGATCTTCGCCGGCGGCGCGATGGGGGATGAAGCCACGATCGTGCGCAAGTTGCGGTTCGATAACCCGCAGGCGGCGGCGCTCAGCGCGATTGGCCTGTCACGGCTGGACGACGCCTTCAATGTGTTCAGCATGCCATTCTTTCTCTCGTCGTACGCGGAGCTCGAGCACATGACTGCGGCGCTCGCTCCCGTGCTGCGCGAACGGCTCGAGCAGAAGGGGCTCGTGTTCCTGGCCTGGGGACACGTCGGGTGGGCCCACCTGTTCTCGACGGTTCCTGTGAAAACCGTCGACGACTTGAAGCGGATCAGACTGTTCACCGCCGCCGGCAACGACCGCATGCTGCAGTTCTACCAGTCCAACGGGTTTCAGCCCCGGGCGCTGGCGGCTACCGACATCCTCACCGGCCTGACCAGCGGCATGATCGATGGATTGCCGGCGCCTCCCGCCGCAGCGCTCGCCTTTCAGTGGTTCCGACAAACCAAGTACATGGTTGATCCCGGCATCGCGCCCGTGATCGGCGCCGTCGTGATCACGAAGAAGAGTTGGGATCGCATCGCGGCATCCGATCGCGAGGCGCTCCTGACGTCAGCGCGGGCGATGGAACGGCGTCTTGCCGAAGAAGTGCCGCGCGCTGAACGGGAATCCATCCTGGAAATGCGGAAACGCGGGCTCATCGTCACAACCGCTGAGGAGAAGGAATGGCATACGACGGGGCAATCGCTCGCCTCGACGCTGCGGGGTCAGATGGTGCCGGCCGACATCTTCGACATGGCGTTGAAGGCGAGAGACGCCTATCGCCAGACACCGGCCCGCTGATCGCCGGCGTCCACCGAGCCGAGAACGCTGCAGCGGCGTTCGCGCTGCTGGCGATGGTGCTGCTGCCGGTGGGAGAGATCGTGACGCGGCGGTTTCTGCACACGGGGCTGCCTGGAAGCGGCGCCATCGTGCAGCACCTCACGCTGTGGGTTGGCTTTCTTGGCGCGGCGATTGCGGCGCGTGACAGGAAGCTGCTCGCACTCGCTACTGCGACGTTTCTTCCGCACGGCCGCGCGCGACTCGTGGCCGACATCTTCAGTGCATCAGTCACGAGCGCGGTTGCGGGCGTGCTGTTCTGGGGCGCCATCGAGCTCGTCGTCTCGGAAAAGACGGCGGCGACGCGGGTGACCGATTTCCTCCCGGCGTGGGTGACGCAAATCGTTCTGCCGGTTGCCCTCGCAGCAATCGCCGCCCGCACGGTCTGGCAAGCCAGTGCCCGGCCGCGAGGCCGCGTGCTCGCCACGGTCGGCATCGCAGTTGCCGCTTTGCTGTGGTGGGATCCCGACCTACTCGTCGGGACGAGCCCGTGGCCCAGTCTGGTGCTGCTGCTGGCCGCGAGTGCCTGCGGCGCACCGATATTTGCCGTACTCGGCGGTGTGGCCGCGATGTTGCTGTTGACCGACGGCAACAGGCCGGTGGCAATCCTGATCGAGACTTACGCGCTTTCGGTCTCGCCGACGCTGCCCGCAATTCCGCTATTCACTTTCGCCGGATTCCTGCTGGCGGAAGGGCAGTCGTCGGAGCGCCTGCTGCAGGTGTTTCGTGAGTGGTTCGGATGGATCCCAGGTGGCACTGCCGTCGTCTGCGTGCTGCTTTGTTCGTTCTTCACAGTGTTCACCGGCGGTTCGGGTATCACCATCCTGGCGCTCGGCGGGTTGCTGTATCCAGCCTTGCGCCGTGACGGATACTGCGATCGATTCTCCCTTGGCCTGGTGACCGCGTCGGGCTCGCTCGGGCTGCTCCTGCCACCCGCGCTTCCGCTCATCGTTTATTCCGTCGTCGCGGAGCGGCCGATGGAGGACCTGTTCATCGGCGGGATCGTGCCCGGACTCGTGATGACCGGTCTGATGGCTGGTCTGGGCGTTCGTGAGGGGCTTGCCGCGGCCGCCGTTCGCACCCCGTTCGCGATCGGCAAGGCAGCGAGGGCTGCGCTGGCGGCCAAGTGGGAACTCCTGCTGCCCGCGGTCGTTCTGGGCTCGATCTTCAGCGGCCTGGCGACACCGGTCGAATCGGCGGCGCTCGTTACGGGGTATGTGCTGGTCGTTCAGGTGTTCGTCAGCAAGGACATCTCAATCCGGCGGGATCTGCTGCGGGTGTCGACCGAGTGCGTCACGATCGTCGGCGGTGTCCTCGTGATTCTCGGTATGGCCGTCGGGCTCACGAGCTATCTCGTTGCTGCGCAGGTCCCGATGCGGCTGCTCGAATTGACGCAGGCCCACGTGCATTCGCCCCTGATTTTCCTCCTTGGCCTGAACGCGTTTCTACTCGTGGTGGGCTGCCTGATGGATATCTTCTCCGCCACCGTTGTCATCGTGCCGCTCATCGTTCCGCTCGGCATGGCGTACGGCATCCACCCCGTTCACCTTGGCATCATCTTCATCGCCAATCTGGAGTTGGGCTTCCTGACGCCGCCGGTCGGCTTGAACCTGTTTCTTTCGGCCTATCGCTTCAAACGACCGCTGCTCGAGGTGGCCCGTGCATCGCTGCCAATGCTGGCGATTCTGGGCGTCGGCGTGCTGCTGATTACTTACGTGCCGTCGCTGACGCTCGGGCTCCTGCGAGTGCTGGGCCGATTGTGATAATGCGAGTCGATGAGCAGCGCTAGAGCAGCGCGTCTGCCGTAGTGCTAAACTTTTAGCAACAAGGAGGCGAGTCAGTTTCGGTGTCTGGCCTGCCCAAACGCCCTCAGGAGTTGCCCATGGGTCGCTGGCGTGACGCACTTCGGTTCACATCGACGCAGCCATTCCTCACGATCGCGATCGCCGCGATGCTCGCCCTCGGGATTGGCGGGGCGACGGCGATGTTCTCGGCGGTTCAGGGTGTACTTCTCAAGCCGCTGCCGTACGAACATCCCGAGGCACTCGTCTGGATGTTCGGCGCGTTCAGGCAGGCGGACAGCGCCGCCGTCTCGCCACCGGATTTCCTCGATTACCGTGCCCGCGAACACGTCTTCCGGTCGTTGGGCGCGATGGTCATTGCCCCTTCGACCGTCAACGTCGCCAGGCCTCGAGGCCCCGAGCGGCTGTCCATGGCCACCGTCAGTGCGGGGCTGATCACCACTCTCGGCGTGACTCCCATCGTCGGACGCGACTTTCGTCGCGATGAGGAGAAGGCTGCCGCCGAACCGCCCGTGATCATCAGCGAGCGGCTTTGGCGTGCCGAGTTCGGGAGTTCGACCCAGGTGCTCGGCAAGACGTTACGAGTGGATGACCGGGTTCGCACTGTGGTCGGGGTCATGCCGGACGGGTTCGCGCTTCCATTCGATCCTTTCATTCGGCTCACCGATCCTGTCGACCTCTACGCGCCGATCGCGTTCGACGACAGCGAGAACCAGGTGAGGCGCTTCCATTTCCTCAGGTTGATCGGACGTCTCGACTCCGGTGTGTCGATGCGCGAGGCACAGGCGCAGATGGACACGATTGCCCGTCAGCTCGAGGCGGCGTACGCCGAGAACGAAACATGGACGCTGCGGCTCGTATCGCTGCACGAGCGTATGGTTGGTGACCTCCGACGAGTGTTGCTCGTACTTTTTGGTGCGGTGCTGCTCCTGCTGGTGGTCGCGTGTGCCAATGTGGCGGGACTCCTGCTGGCTCGAGGCATGCAGCGGCAGAACGAGTTGGTCCTGCGTATGGCACTCGGCGCATCGCGGCGCAGCGTATTTGCACAACTCATGCGGGAATCGCTGTCGCTCGCGTCGCTCGGTGCCGTTGGCGGAGGCGTTCTCGCACTGTGGCTCGTGCAGCTGATGAAGCGGCTCGGCCCCTCCGACGTGCCTCGGCTGTCGAACATCGGTCTGGATCCGACGGTGGTCGCCTTTGCGATCCTGCTGACCGGCGTCACCACTGTGCTGGTCGGCGTGGTACCAGCCCTTCATGCCTGTCGTCAGGACGCCGCTGATGCGCTTCGCCAGGGCGCCCGGTCCACGGGCGCCCGTGGACGGACCGTCCTGCGCAACAGCTTCGTCGTGGCGCAGATTGCCGTCTCGTGCACGTTGCTCGCCGCGGCCGGGCTGTTCGTCCGGAGCCTCTCGCGATTGGAGGCCGTCGATCCAGGATTTGCCGCCCGCGGAGTCGTCCTGAGCCAGTTGTCGCTGTCGCGGGAGACCTTCGACACCGACGCCAAGCTCGCCGGTTGGTATGAATCGCTGCTCGGACAACTGTCGTCGACACCGGGCGTCGAGGCGGCGGCGTTGGCTTCCGCACCGCCGCTGGTCGGCGCCGGGGACACCGCCGTGCATCCCGAGGGCCACGCGCCGGCATCAGACGCCGAGAGGCGGTTCGCCCAGCTGCGGTATGTCGACGGTCAGTATTTCCGGGCGCTTGGAATGCGTGTCCTCAGCGGACGCACCTTTACGCCTGAGGACCGCGTGGGCGCTCCGCCGGTTGTCGTGATCAGCGAGACCATGGCGCGGCAGTTCTTCCAGCAGACCAATCCGATTGGGCAACGGCTCGTGATCGATGGCGCCCCACCGACAGCTGCCGAAATCGTCGGAATAGTCGCCGATGCGAGATTGTTCGGCCAGATGACGGACGCGCCGTCCACCATGTATCTGACCTCGCGTCAGTCGCCTCGCCCCACGACGCACGTCGTTCTCAAGGTTGCCAACCCCTCGATCGCCGGCCCGATGCTGCAGGCGATCGTCCGATCGCTCGACCGCACCGTCGCGGTCGGGCGCGTTCAGTCGCTCGAAACGTTGCTCGCGGAGTCGCTCTCGCAACCGCGGTTCAGAACGGTTCTCGCCGTGCTGTTTGCCGTTCTCGCCTTGTCGCTCACGCTCGGCGGTGTGTACGGCTCAGTTTCATGGGCGGTGACCCAGCGCAGGCGCGAATTCGGCATTCGTTCGGCCGTCGGGGCGCGACCGCGTCAGCTCCTTGCAATGGTCGTCCGCCAGGGAACCTTGGTCGTCAGCCTTGGCGCCGCGCTCGGACTGGGCGGAGCCGTCATCGGCGGGCGGCTCGTGCGCGATCTGCTGTACGACACTCGCCCGTTCGAACCGATCGTCGTCGTCGGAGTGACATTGCTGCTCGCGATATTCGCGGTTCTGACGATGATCGCGCCAGCGTGGCGAGCGGGCAGCACCGACCCAGCCGTGACGTTGCGGGCCGAGTAGAGTAGTTGCCCGCGAGTGGATCAAGCTCGATCGTCGTACGATGTCGTCATGCGTACGAACGACATCAGTCCGACCCTCGAACGACTGTTCTCTGAGCTCGTCAATGGCGCGGCCCGTACCGGGGCCTTCATCCTGAATTCGGGAGACGCGGGGATGCTCGGATCGCTGGAGAAAATTTCGGCGGCCGACGCCTCGCGCTCGGCCAACGGCGGCGCAACGCTCGCCGCTCACGTTCAGCACGTCCGCTATGGGCTGTCGCTGATGAACCGCTGGGCGAAGGAAGGCGGCAACCCGTTCGCCGATGCGAAATGGGACGAGGCCTGGAAGTTGTCGGCGGTCAATGCCAGCGAATGGGACGAAATCCGCAACGGACTCCGCGACGAGACCACCGACTGGCTGCACGCCTTGAAAACGCCGCGCGAGGTCGCCGATGTCGAGCTGAGTGGCATGATCGGCAGTATCGCGCACCTCGCCTATCATCTCGGTGCGATTCGACAGATCAACAAGAGATGCGCGCGGACCGAAGGAGGGCACGTTCTAGCATGTCGTGACGAACGCGCCCCCGACGGACTAGATCTTCGTGCAGTCGATGACGAAGCGATACTTGACGTCACCCTTCATCGTCCGTTCGTAGGCCGTGTTGATCTGATCGGGCACGACCATCTCGATGTCGCTGACGATCGAGTGCTTTCCGCAGTGATCGAGCATGGCCTGCGTATCCGGTACTCCGCCGACGAGTGATCCGACGATGCGGCGGCCGCCGAAGAGCAGCGGCATCGGGTTGAATTCGAGCGGCTCGGGAGATGCGCCGACCAGCATCAGCGTACCGGCCGGTTTCAGGGAGTTCAACGTCGCGGTCAGGTCGTGCGGCGCTGAAATCGTGTCGACGATGGCGTCGTATCGTCCCGCCAGCGCGTCGAGTGCGCCCGCGGTTTTTCGTGAGCACGAAGTCGGTCGCCCCGAGCCGCCTCGCGTCTTCTTCCTTGTCGGCCGAGCGACTGAGCACCGTGACCTCGGCCCCGAACGAAGCCGCCAGCTTCACCGCCATGTGCCCGAGGCCACCGAGGCCCATCACCGCGACTCGTGCCCCCGCGCTGATGCCCGCCTCGTGGAGCGGCGTGTAGGTGGTGATGCCTGCGCAGAGCAGAGGCGCGGACGCCGCCGCATCGAGACCATCGGGCAGCGTGAAGACGAAGTGGTCGTCGACGACGATGTGTGTGGCATAGCCGCCGTAGGTCGGCGTCGTGCCATCGGCTTCCATGCTGCCGTAGGTCATCCTGACGCCGTTCTCGCAATAGTTCTCGTGTCCGCTCCGGCAGCGGCCACAGCGGCCACACGAGCTGACGAAACAGCCGACACCGACGCGCTGGCCCGCCTTGAATCGGGTGACGGATGGGCCGGTCGCGACGACGCGGCCGATGATCTCGTGGCCGGGTACGCAGGGATAGGTGGTGAATCCCCACTCATTGCGCGCCCAATGGATATCTGAATGGCAGATCCCGCAGAAGGAGGAAAAGACAGAGATAAGAGGGAACAGCGCTCGCGCACACAGAAGGTAACGTGATCGAAAGACAGGATGTGCACGGTAGAATGATGTGCGGCAGAAGGACGAGAAGTTCTCAGGGGACGGAGCAGTAGCAGGATGGGAACGCGCTGTAAGGCAAAGTGAGAAATAAAGCTGTAGGATACATAGGCATCCGCCGCCGGATGACGCCACAGGGATAGCGGAGAGAAGAGATGTGACGGCTCGATTGCCACCTGCACATCCCGGTCGCCGATCGCGCGGCGCGCGATCGTGAACGGGGCGAGCGGCTGGTCGGCCGCCTGCGCGGCGTATGCTCGCGTTTGCATTGTTCTCTCCGAAAAAACAGGGTTCAGTGTAAGAAGGCCGGCGCTCGATCGGATGGAGCGGCGGGCGGATCTTTCCAGTGTAGTCCCGAATCGCCCCGTCGATTGCGGTTCAGGTGGTCGGGCTGACGATCGGGAGCTCGATGCTGCCGCCGGCTTCGCTTTCGGCGGGCGAGCGGTCGACGCGGAGATCGGTGTCGAAGACGCGTCGCAGGCTGTTTCCCGCGACGTCCTCGAGATCGGTGGACACTCGCAGCCGGTACGAGCCGGGGCGCCACGGGTGAGCGGGCGTGAAGCGCCATTCGCGGGCCGAATCGGGAACGGTCACCATACCGTCGATGCGCCCACCGTTCTCGTCCACCACCATCAGTGACTGACCCACGAGCGCGCGATCGAGCGGCTCGTCGAACGCAACGACGACGGGTGCCTGACTTCCTGCGCGAATCGGATCGATGCGCCAGCGTGCAGGGTCCGGCGAGCGCCGGTCGGCGTCGCCGACCCGGAGTCTGCGCTCGAACGGCGCACCCAACGGCGCGCCTTCGCCATCGAGCCAGCCGGCATCAACGACGACGCGGTAGACATGGCCGCTCTTCAGTGGCGCGCCGCGTTCGAGGTTGGTCCGCAGCCCGCGCTTGACCCGGCCCGGATCGAACAGCACCGTCAGCCGCCGCCGGGTCGGATCCCAGAGCTCTTCCTCGAGTTGCAGGAACGCTCCGGATACTGTCTGCCCGTCCTCATCCACGAGGCGAAGATGGCTCGCGGACTGGCCGATGCTCATCGGCGCCGAGAACACGATGTACATCCGCAACACGTTCGCCGGCACTCGTTCGTCAGTCGGATAAATGTTTTCGACCATCGTCGGCGACGCCTTCACGGCGCGCGGCACGGTCAACGTCGCGCTGAGCTCGCGCGCGGCGGTGGTGACGCGGGCCGGCCGGAGACGTGCGACATAGGTCAGCCCGCCGACCAGTGGATACGCGGGCGTGAATCGCAGCGTCGTGCCGTCGGTGTCGTATCGTCCCAGCATCGCCGGCAGGCCTGCATCAGCGGTCGCGACGCGCACCTCCAGCACTGACGCAGCCGCCGAGGCGTCGGCGCGCAGTCGCGCCACCCGCGCGGCGTCGAGTCCCGTCGCCTCGACGACCCAGCCGCCGCCTGCCTTCACGAACGAAACGTGTGGCAGCGACTGCGAGCTATCCGTCCCGCTTCGCCGTGCCGCAGCCGCTGAACGCAGTTGTCCTGCCGCAATCGCGGCCACTGCCAGCGCCGCCGCGACGAGAAGCCAGGCCGCCGGCCGCATCGACGCTACAGCCACTTCTTTTTCAGCGACTTCAGATTGAGCGACCCGTTCTCGATGTCACGCTGAATGACGACGACCTGTTCGGGATTGAGGTCGTCGAGCTGCGTCACGCCGACGACGGCAATCGACAGATACGGGGTGCCGAACGCCTCATAGGCCTGCGACGCGCCGTGCGTCAGCGGTTCCGACTTGTCCAGATCCTTGCCGGTGATCCGCATCAGCGTGCGATCGCTGTTGGCGACGATGACGACGCGATCGCCATTGCGCTCGAATTCGACCATGTCGCTCGGCCGGTTCCCGCCGCCCAGCTCGGCCAACGTCGTACCGCGGAGATGCTTCTCGCGCCGGATATCGTCGACGCCGAACAATGCGAGCGGTGAGCAGCCGTAGCCGGCGAGCATGACGCGTTTGTTGCGGACGGTCATCGGCAGGAGCGTCTCGATCGGCGCGTTCGTCTCGTACTTGTTGTGTGACGTGTGGAAGATCTCCAGGGTCGTCGTCCTCGCGTTCGAGGAAAACGGGACCGGCACCCGGCGCAGCGCCGACGAGAACTGCTCGTTCGAGAGGCCGGCGACGAACAACTCGCCGCCTTCCACGGCAAGATCGGTGATCGCCATACCGCGCGCGCTTTCACCCCAACTGGTTTTCGCGTCGGTGGCCGGCATGTCCTGAAGCGTCGCCTTGGCGAAGCGCGCCTGGGTAAGGCCGACTTCGGCGAGCTCGCCGCCGCGCGACACGCGAATCAGGGCTGGTGTCGCGTCGGACCCGCGTCCGCGCGAGACCGAGAGGTAAATGTGTTGCGACGGCTTGTGTGTCGCGAGATCGCGGATCACGATGTCGTCCGGCGTCGTGCCGAGAAGCGCCGCAATCTTCCGATCGATCTGCGTGACCTCGAAGTCGCCGGTCGTCGCGTCACGACTACTGTCCGCGACATCGACCGCGAAGACGGCGCCGCCGAGCGAGTCGCCGAGGAACAGCATGTTGTCCGGCCCGAACGTCATGACGCCGGCCGACTTCAGGTCGGGCGTGCCGACTGCCATGCCGGCGTTCATCACCTCCCGCGTCGATCGCGCGGCACTGCCAACAACGGCGGCCCCTGCCAGAGCAATCGTGAGTGCGTACCAAGTCAGCCGCTTTGCGTCCATCGTGCGCCTCCGTGAAGGTGGGGCCGGTGCTTTCAGATGCGTGCGGATTTTATCTGCGCCCGATGCCCGGCGACACTGAACTGGGACGGCCGCAGGCCTGCAGGTGCAGAGCGAGGGTGGCGAGGGCCCGGCGGAGGATTCAAACTACCGAGGGTAGACATCAAATCTCTCCGCGCTTCGCAAATCCCGCGATGTGCTCACCGGCACGAAACGCCAGCGCCTGAATCGTCATCGTCGGTTGACCGCGGCCGGACGTGACAAGGCTGCTGCCATCGCACACGAACAGATTCGGCACGTCGTGCGCGCGATGGTACTTGTCCACGACCGAGGTGTGCGGATCGTTGCCCATGCGGCACGTGCCGAGCAGATGCAACCCGAAGTCCTGCTCCGTCACCGGGCTTCGTCCGACCCGTTGCGCGCCTGCCGCCTCGAGGATCTCGACGCCGCGATCCTGGAGGAATCGTGCGATGGCGAGATCGTCCGGATGGTCCTTGTACGTCACCCGTATCGCGGGCAGGTTCCACGCATCCTTCAGGTCGGGATCGAGCGTGACGTTGTTCGACTCGACGGGGAGGGACGTGCTGTGACACGCGATCTGCATGCTGCGCGGGAACTCGCGCAGGCGCGCCTTGAACTCAGGCCCCCAGGATGGCCCCTCGGTTGCCGTGCGGATGGCCCAGGTTGTCGGTTGGGGGCCGATTCGCGCATCGAGGCCGCCGCCGCCGTAGAAGCCGCGCTTTGGATCCGAATCGTAGAAGTCGTGCACGATGCGCGTCACCTGCACGCTCTTGTGTTCGTTGAGCTCGTGCTCGAAGACGCCGAGGGCGCGCGAGGTGTAGTTGAACATCAGATGCTTGCCCACCAGGCCGCTCGAGTTGGCCAGGCCGCTCGAAAACCGCGGCGTGGCCGACATCAGCAGGAGGCGCGGCGTTTCGGCGCCATTGGCGCACACGACGACGGCGCGGGCGTGCTGGAACCGCTCTTTGCGCGCGCGATCGAAGAAGGCGACGCCGGTGGCGCGCCCGGCGGCACTGGTCTCGATACGCGACACGTAGCTGTCGGGACGCACCTCGCAGCGACCCGTCGCCTCAGCCTCGGGAATGACCGTCGTCAACGTCGACGCCTTCGCCATCACCTCACAACCGAAACCATGGCAGAAGCCGCAATGAATGCAGGGCGGCCGGCCGCGAAACGGCTGTGAGTTGATCGCCATCGGCGAAGGCACGGCATGGAGCCCCAGTTTCCGCGCGCCACGTTCGAGGATCACGCCCGACGACTTCACGGGCAGCGGCGGCATTGGATAGCCCTTCGAGCGTGGCGGATCGAACGGGTTGGCGCCGGCGAGCCCCGAAACACCGATCTCCCATTCCACCTTGGTGTAGTACGGCTCGAGCTCCGCGTAGGTGATCGGCCAGTCGTCGAACCCGGTGCCGGGAATCGCCCCGAGGGCGCTGCGCTCGATGAAATCGATCTCGTGAAAGCGCCAGTAATTGGCCGTGTAGTGCAGCGTGCCACCGCCTACGGCCCGTCCGTACCAGAGAGGAGGCCTCACGCCGCGGCGCATGGCCGTCTGACTGGCCTCGCGCCGGAACGTCTGCGGGTTGTGGACGATGTCGTTGGTGATGCCGCCGAGAAACCAGTATTTCAACTCGTCGTGCTCGAGCGCACCGGGCTGGAGTCTCGGCCCCTGCTCGAGGACCACGACCGACAGGCCGGCCCGCGACAACTCGCGCGCGATCACACCGCCGGCCGCACCGGAACCGACGATGACGAAGTCGACCGTGTCGGAGTCCCGGTAGCGGCGCGCGCTCATTTCGAGGAGACGGGCTCGGCCGTGAAGCCGGGATAGTCGCGGTCGTAATAGCCGAAGGGCGGCTGGAACATGTGCTGCGCGTCGAACCCAATCAGCTTCCAGCCCAGGCCGTCGCGGTTGCCGCCGTACTCCGGGGATGTGAACATCCCGAGCAGCGTCAGCAGCCGCGTCGCTTCGAAGAAGGGCGTACGATCGACGGTTTTCAGATACGCGATCTGCGCGTCGGAGGCGAGCGACGCGAACGACGAGGCGTCGGGATAGCGCACGCGGAACGACGACTGAAATTCCACGAGTTGCGCGCGATAGTCGACGGCCAGATGCGCGAGAAACGTGCCGAGGGCCCGGTCGATGAACTGCATCACGCCGGCCTCGCGGGCCCCCGGTGTGTCATCGGTGGGGACAATCTGCGCGGTGACCGCATCGATATCTGCGGCCTCCAGCGGGCTCAGGAAGGACAGGCCGTTCTGAGCGGCCGCCTGCGTCGTCTGGCTCGACGCGGATGGAAAGGCACCGGCGGCGATCGCCGCCACGATGCCCTGCAGGAGCGACCGTCTCGAGAAATCTTCGCGTTCCATGATTCGGGCCCACCTTCGCGCGATGCGCTATGGTGGGCAGGCCGAAGGCGCCCCGGAGGAAGGTGCCGCTACACTACCACAACACCGGCGGTCGCCGGTCAGATCGCCGGCCGCATGCGCGCCGGATCCGACGGGCGCAGCGACGGACACGCATCCGGCTCCTGCGTCCACATCAGGTTCGCGATCTTCCAGCCGTCATCCTCCTTCACCATCTCGAACACGTCGATGCCGCAGTGATGAGACTTGCCATCCAGCCAGAACTCGTACGGCGCCCAGACGATGGCGATTCGTCCGCGGACTTTCACGTCGGGATCCCAGTAGCGCTCGCGGTAGTTGCCCGGCGTATTGCGCTCCACAGTGACCGGCCGTCGCGTCAGTCGCGTTCCGCCCGTCTTGCTCGGACCATCGACGAAGTCGACGCTGCCTTCGACGCGCAGCTTGGCCATCGCGGCGAAATCGTTCGCGGCGAAGGCGACGAAGAACCGATCGACGACGGCCAGGACTTCTGCTTCCGCATCACCGGCAGGTGACGTCGCCGGCTGCACGGGTGCGGCCGCGGCGGATGCCGTCAGCGCATCAGGTCGGGCCGTGAGTACGGTCAGAGCGAGTAGCACCAACGGCGCCTGACGCCGATACAATTTCCGAAGGATTCTCATGATCATCACCGCCGTCATTCTCGCCGGAGCGCTGACGCTCACACAAGGGACCGCTACCGGCAGCATCGCGGCCCTGGAATCGGAAGCCGACGCGGCGCTGAAAACCGACGTGCCGACGTTCGACCAGCGCGCGGCCCTCGTGGATCGAATCGACCAGGCGCGCGGCACATCGAGCGGCGAGACCGCGGCGCGCCTGGCGCTGCTCTGGCTCCGCGGCGTCAAGTGGATGTTCTCGAGCATTCCACTGGCGCAGCGCGACGGCGAGCCGCACAACCCCTGGATTCGCGCGCATCAGGACCTCGTCGCCTGGAGCGAGCCGGCGGGGGAGTGGATCCTCGCCGTCGACGTCATCTGGAAGCTGCACGCCCAATACCGCGACTCGGAGGTCGCGGAGCCGATCGCCTGGATCGCCGTCGAGAACGGACTGCCGGGGGAGTGCGAGGGCTACATCCCGTGCTACGCGGTCGGCATGAACCAGTTGGACGGCGAGTACCTGCGCCGGCATCCGCGGGGCGCGCACCTGAAGGACATCATCGAGCGGGTCAAAGGGACGTTCGAGCAGGCGCTGTCGCTCGCGGCGGGCCCCGAGGGCCATCGCTCGCTCGACCCGGCGACTGATTGCGGCGACATGAAAGCGCCGATGAACGCTTTGCGCCGGGCCATTGCGGGATCACCGGCAACGGTAGAGCGCGATCGCACGTTGGCCGTCGCCGACGCAGTCCTTGCGCTGTGCCCGTGACCAACAACCGCGGTAGTTAGGGCTGTGCGCTTCGTCCAGTACTGAAGTCGCGCCCCACTGCGTACTTCGTCCAGTACCAGTAGAACGGCAAGCCTGCCAGGATCAGCCCTATACCGGCGAACGCCTGCACCGGTGCCGTGATCAGCGCGTTCACTAACAGGTAGCCGACGACCACGAGGAAGACCATTGGCGTCGCCGGGTAGCCCCACGTGCGGTACGGGCGTTCGGCGTCCGGCTGGCGGACGCGGAATACGAAGATCGAGGACGTCACCAGGGCGTTGAAGATCAGGATCGAAAAGATCGCGTAATCGGTGAGCGCATCAAACGAGCCTGACAACACCAGCACGATCGCCCAGACGCTCTGGGCAACCAATGCGCGTACCGGGACCCGGGTGCGCGGCGACAGCCGCGCGAGCGGCCGGAAGAACAGCCCGTCGTTCGCCATCGCGTAAGGCACCCGCGCCCCGACGAGCGAGGCGACGAGCAGCGCACCGAAGATCGAGACCACCAGCGCTGCCGCCATCAGCTTCACCGCGGCCGCTCCGAGGAACGCGGCCAGCATCTCGGTCGCGACCGACGACGACAACGGCACGCTCGCGACGCTGGCGGCCGGGAGCACAAAAAAGTAGGCGGTGTTCGCGAAGACGTAGAGCGTGCCGAGGATGCCGATGCCGGCGATCAGCGCGATCGGCAGATTTCGATGCGGGTTGCTGATCTCGCCGGAGACGTAGGTCAGCTCGTTCCATCCGTTGTACGCCCAGAGAGCCGCCATCATCGCCGCTCCGAAGCCGGCGATGCCGCCCCGCGCGGCGGCCGCCACGCCCTGGCAGGCCCCGGCCGCGCCTGATTGCATGAGGTGCGACCAGTCGCCGGGAGCGATCGCCAGCGCCGTGCCGCCCAGTCCAAGGATCAGCAGCACCTTCAGGGTCGCCAGCACCGAGGCGATCTGGCCGCCGACGGCAATCGCCGCGCAATTGATCGCCGTGACGATCACGATGGCGCCGACAGCGACCAGTTGGACGCCGGTGATGCCGCCGCTCGAGCCAATGGGGATGACTGGACCGGCGAGCGCGCCCGCCGCCAGCACGTTGAGAAAGATCGCGAGGCCGGCGGCCAGCGCGGCCATACCGCCGGTGTTGCCGATGAAGACGCGCATCCACCCGAACAGGAACGCCCAGGTGCGGCCGTACGCCTCGCGAACGAACACGTACTCGCCGCCGGCTCTCGGCATCATCGCGGCGAGTTCGGCATACGTGAGAACGCCGGCGAGCGACAGCAGTCCCGCGACCACCCAGACGGTGAGCACCAGCCACGGCGTCTCGACATTGCAGGTCATCACCCGCGCCTTGAGGAAGACGCCGGTCCCGATCACTTCGGCGATGACGATCGCGATGGCGGCGGTCAGGCCAAGACCGCGGACCAGTGCGGGGGATGACATGGAGGCATGCTGAGCTTAGCCGAAAGCGCGTTTCGCCGAGGGCACTCCCTTTGCACCCTGCCTTTGACGGAGTGTCTATGCTTGCCGAACGCCTCGATCGACTCGTGGAAATCGAGCCGCAGCCCTTCCCCGTGCTCAGCCTCTATCTGGACACGACCCCTAACGAAACCGGCCATCGCACGGTGCAGGTCTATCTGAAAAGGGCGCTGGCCGATCGGCTGCAGACCTTTCCGGACGGCAGCGACGAGCGGAAAAGCTTCAGTGCGGATGCCGAGCGTGTCTTGGCATACGTCACATCCGACGAACTGCGGCCCGAGTACAAGACAGTCGCGATTTTCGCGTGCACCGAAGCCGGGCTGTTCGAGACGGTGCCCCTGGAGGTGCGGCTCGATCGACATCTCGTCGTGGTGAGCGATCGGCCGCATCTCTACCCGCTGGCGCTCCTCGACGAACAATACCCGCGCTACGCGGCGGTGCTGGCCGATACGAACCGCTCGCGGATCTTCGTCTTCAGCACCGGCCGTCGCGAGCAGACGATCGACGTCGTCGGTCAGAAAACAAAGCGCGTCAAGGTCGGCGGATGGTCGCAGGCACGCTACCAGCGCCATGCAGAGAATTTCCATCTGCATCACGCCAAGGAAGTCGTCGAGGCGCTCGAGACTGTGGTCCGCGAAGACCAGATCGACCACGTCATTCTCGCGGGCGACGAGGCGGCGGTGCCACTCATCGAGAAAGAGCTGCCGAAACATCTCGCTGAGAAAATCGTGGACGTGATGCGGCTCGACGTGCGGGCGCCAGACGACGAGGTCCTTCGCGAGACGCTCGCTGTCCTCCGCGAGAAGGACGCCGAAACCGATCAGGCTGTCGTCTCGCATCTCCTCGATGAATACCGAGGCGGTGGTCTCGCGATCACGGGCGCGGCCGAGACGCTCTCGGCGCTCGAGCGCGGTCAAGTGGACACCTTGGTGCTGACGGCGTCGCCCGAGGCGATTGCGTCTGCGGACGTCGCCCTCGGCGTCGCACCGACGGCGACGCATTCCGGGTCGATTGCGGAAGGCCTGGACGCCGTCGACGAAGCGGCCGAACGTCCGCCGGAATCGCTCCCCGAGACGGCGATGGCCAATCAGGCGGCCACCGAGCTCGTTCGACGGGCGAGGCTCACGTCGGCGAGCATCAGATTCATCGAAGACGCGGCGCTCCTCCACGACATCGGCGGCGTCGGCGCATTCCTTCGGTTTCGCGTGTGACGCCTGGGGGTGACCCGAGGGAGGAGTTGGTGACGGACGAGGAGCCACAAACAGGATCCGAGACGCCATCCGAAGACGAAATGCGCGCTCGGGTGATCGAGCTCGCGTTCGGAGACGATCCCGGGCGATTCCAGGCGTTCATCGACGCCGTGGCGGAGGCCGTCCCGCAGGCGACGGCGGTGGTCCTGCGCGGCAGTGCCATCACCGGCGCGCGCTGGAGAGACGGGGCGCCCTTCGACGCCGAGGGTCCGGGGACCAGCGATCTCGATCTGACGCTCGTTGGCGCAGATCTCCTCAAGCTGTTCTCCGTCACCGGCTTCTGGGTGCCTGGCATCCACAGCAGGCCGCTGAGCGACAAAGATCCGGATATCGCTCCCGATCTCGTGCCGTTGCGGGAGCGATTGATGGCGATGGTCGGCCGTCCCGTCAATATTCAGGCGACGCGCGACTTCGTCATGTATCTTCGCGGCGACGTGCTGGGGCAGCCCTATCTCACGCTCATCGGCAGGACCGAGTCCGAGTGACGTGCGTCTGGTCAGCTACAACATCCGACACGGCGGCCTGGGCCGGGAGGAGGCGATCGGCGCCGTCATCGCCGCGAGCCAGCCGGACCTTGTCCTGCTGCAGGAAGCCACGGACCGCCCGGCCGTAGAACGGATCGCGCGCGCGGCCGGCCTGCCGCACTGGGCCTCCAGGGATCGCGTCTCGGTGGCGATGATCAGCCGCCACGAGGTGCGCTCCTGCCGGTGGACCAGACCGCCGTGGGCGAGGCACGCCTTCCTCGAAGTCACCCACGACTCCGGCGCGGCATTCTTCGGCATCCACTTGAGCGCGGTGCACTCGAACCTGACGGAGCGGCGCCGCCTGGTTGAACTGCGGGCGCTGCTCGCGCACGTCCGCTCGGTCGGCGACGGGTTTCACGTGTTGGCCGGCGACTTCAACACGCTGGCCGCCGGCGAGGAGCTCGACGTGTCGCGCCTGCCGCCGCGCCTTCAGATGATTACGTGGCTGACCGGCAGGCGAATCCGATGGCAGACAATCCGCAAGCTCGTGGACTCGGGCTACGTCGACGCCTTCCGGACGCTGCACGTCGACGAGCCGGGCCATTCGTTTCCAACGTGGGATCCTCATTTGCGCCTCGACTACGCCTTCGTGCCAGCCACGTTTCGCGATCGCATCGCGTCGTGCGAGGTCGTCACGCATCCGTCGGCACCAGCCGCCTCCGACCACTTTCCACTGCTCACCGAAATCGACCTCTAGTCGGCACGTGCGTTGCACGACCTCCGGCGGAGGTCACCATGAGCGTCCGTCAGGTCTCGGTACTGTCGCTCCTCGTCGCCAGCGCGCTGACGCTGTCCGGGTGCGAGCTGGTGGAGGGTATCTTCAAGGCCGGCGTCTGGGTCGGCGTCATCATCGTCGTCGTGATCCTCGTCGGCGTCGGGGCGCTGTTCAGCCGACTCAGATGAGGCGAGTCAAAGGACTTCGCCGAACCAGCCCCAGAATGTCTCGAACATCCGCTGGGTCACCGGCCGGCGGCGCCACTCTTCCACCGTCAGCCGCTTCGATCGAGTGAGATCCTGTTCGAATGCCTCCGTCAACTCGTCCGCCAGAGCGGCGTCGTCCACCGCCACGGTAATCTCGTCGTTGAGCTCGAACGATCGATTATCGAAGTTCGCCGATCCGATCAGCGACCAGCATCGATCGACGACCACTGCCTTGGCGTGCATCATCGTCGGCTGATACTCGTAGATGACGTAGCCACTGGCGAGCAACGCGTCATAGGCCGATCGGCTCGCGGCCTTGACCGATTTCGTATCGGTCTTGTCGCCCTCCGTCAGGATGCGTATGCGGACGCCCCGCTGCCGGGCGACGCTCAGCGCGTCGAGCGTGGAGGAGTCGAGGACGAAGTAGGGCGACTGGATGTCAACCGACTGCCTGGCGCCGGCAATCGCCAGCAGGTAGAGCAGCTTCACGTTGCTGATGCCCGACATCGGATTGCTCCAGACGACGAGCGAACGCGCGCCTTTCGATTGCGATACACGTGGGGGATCGAGCGCCGGCGCTTCGCGACCGCCGGACTCGAGCCAGTTCTCATAGAAAGCGGCTTCGAACTCTCGCACGACCGGACCGGTCACGCGGAATTGCGTGTCGCGCCATTCCTTCTCACTCCGGGCGTTCCCACGCCAGTGATCGGCGACGCCGACGCCGCCGGTGAAGGCGACGATGCCGTCCACGACGAGCACCTTGCGGTGCGTGCGGTAGTTGACCTCCTCGATTGACCAGGATGCCAGCGGATTGAACCAGACCACCTGAATGCCGGCGTCAGTGAGCTCCTTCACTGTCTCCTTCGGCAGATCCATCGAGCCAATCGAGTCGAGGACGATGCGAACCGTGACGCCGCGCCGGGCGGCTGCGGTCAGCGCCGACGTGAACTGCCGCGCGACTTCGCCGCCGGAATAGATGAAACTCTCGAAGCTGATGCGATGCTCCGCCTTGGCAATCGCCTGCAGCATGGCAGGGAAGATCCCGTCGCCGTTCAGAAGCATCTGATAGGCGTTACCGTCGCTGACCGGCACGCCGACGAGCGAGGCGACGTAGGGGGTGAATTGCGGGTTGCGCGCGTCCAGCGGACTGCGGACGCGAACTGTCTCCTGGTCCTGCGCGATCAAAAGCAGGGCGGCGACGATGGCCACACACCCCAGCACAATCCAGGGCCACCGGCGGCGGCGTCCCTTCACCATTGGCACAGGCCCGTGCAATCCGCAGGCCCGGCGCCTGGTCATCCGTTTGCAGCATCCCGAGCGCAGGCCGCCGCCGGGCTGGCGATTCGCGAGCGACTGGTTCAGTCTCAATACATATCGGTGTGTCGTGTCGGTTAGAACGACACTTCAGGTTGGAAGTGCTATGGCGAGAAACGGTGATTCACGGCACGACGCAGCGGCGGAGGCGTCCTCTCCGGAGGAAGCGCCTGCGGTCATTCCTTCGGGACCCGAGCCGATTGCGCTGCAGATGCCCGTGGACGTGCGCAGCGTCGCCCTGTCGATTCTGGCGATCGCGGCCGTGATCATGATGCTTCGCTACATGCAGGAGGTGTTCGTGCCGCTCGTGCTTGGCGGCCTCCTGTTCTACGCGCTCGATCCCCTGGTGGACTGGATGGAGCGGCACAAGGTGCCGAGGGCGCTCGGGGCCAGCCTCGTGATTCTTGCGCTCGTCGGCGGCCTGAGCAGCGGCGCCTACGCGTTGCGGTTCCAGGTGATGGCCGTCGTCGAACAGCTGCCACTGGCGGCGCAGCGCTTCCGCGAGGCGTTTCGCGACCAGGATGGCCAGGCCGGCACGCTCAGCAAGATGCAGGAGGCGGCAAAGGAAATCGAAAAGACCGCTGACTCGGTCGCCGGCAACGACGCGCGTCGCGGCGTCACGAAAGTGCAGATCGAAGAACCGGCGTTTGCCGCTCGCGCCTACCTCTGGGCCGGCTCGCTTGGCGCGGTGTCGCTGGCCGGCCAGGCGCTGATGGTGCTGCTGCTGACGTTCTTCCTGCTGTTGTCCGATGACTTGTTCAAGCGGAAGCTGGTGGAGGGCATCCCGACCTTCGCGCGCAAGAAGCTGACGGTGCAGGTCCTCGATCAGATTGCCGACCAAATCGAGCGCTTCCTGCTCGTTCAGGTGTTCACCAGCGTCGTGGTCGGCCTCGCGACCTGGGCGGCGCTGTGGGCCCTCGGTCTGCAGCAGCCGGCGGTCTGGGGGCTGATGGCCGGCGTCTTCAATTCGATCCCGTACTTCGGGCCGGTCATCGTCACCGGCGGCCTGACCGTGGTTGCCTTCCTGCAGTTCGGTACCTTCACCATGGCCCTCGCCGTGGCCGGCATCGCATTGACCATCACGTCTCTCGAGGGGTGGCTGCTGACGCCCACGCTCCTCAGTCGCGCCGCCAACATGAACCAGGTCTCGGTGTTCGTCGGCCTCATCTTCTGGAGCTGGATCTGGGGCGTCTGGGGGATGCTGCTGGCGGTGCCCATGCTGATGGTCGTGAAGTCGGTGTGCGACCACGTCGAGGATCTGCAGTCGGTGGGGCAGTTCCTGGGGGAGTAGTCGCGGTGCGGCAGTAGCTGCGGTGCTGCGGTGCTGCAGTGCTGCGGTGCTGAAGCGCTGAGTCAGTTCAACGGCAATACGCTTACCCCGACCTCGAGCGTGTGCTGCGCGCCGCCGAGGATGACGCCGCGAAGAGGACTCACGTCGCCGTAGTCGCGTCCCCAGGCCACGGTGATGTGCCGGAGATCGCAGATCACGTCGTTGGTCGGATCGAGGTCGATCCATCCCAGCACAGGACAGTGAACTGAGAGCCACGCGTGTGAGGCGTCGGCGCCGACGAGACGTGGTTTGCCGGGCGGCGGCGTGGTCAGCAGGTAGCCGCTCACGTAACGTGCCGGCAGGCCGAGCGAGCGCATGCACGAGATCTGGAGGTGCGCGAAGTCCTGGCAGACGCCGTGGCGATCGGCCAGCACGCGCGTGACCGGCGTCGTGATCGTCGTCGACGACGGATCGAACGTGAACTCGCTGAAGATGCGATGCATCAGCGCCACAGCTGCCGCCGCGACCGGGCGGCCCGGCGCAAAGGCGTCCCTGGCGAACGCGGCGAGTTCGGGAGCAATCGTGGTGTAGGGAGACGCGTAGGCGAACTGCGCGGCCTCGCCGGCGCCGGTGCCCTTACGGTAGACCAGCGACTCGCGGACGGCTTCCCACGGCACGCTCCGCTCGGAATCGATATCAACCGATCGCGGTTCGACCTCGACCTCGCTCCGGCTCGTGACGCACATCTCGGCGTGCGGCGTCAGGATCGTGAAGTGCTCGGCCCAGTTGCCGAAGTAGTCGATGCGCTCGCTGATCTGCGACGGTTCAGGGCCGTACGAAATCGCGAATGCGCGCACTCGCTGCGTCGGCAGCTCGCGCGGTCGCAGACAGGCGACGTGCTGCGAGGTCGAAACCCGCGTGCTGTAGACGTAGCGGGTCTGATGCTCGACGCGATATCTGACGCTCATCAGATCACCGCCGTCGCTCGGGCCGGCTCGTAGACGTGGCTGAAGTAACGCAGTGACAGCGCGTCGGAGAGTCCCAGCGCGAGCGACTCGCAGTGCGCCAGATAACCCTCCACCGTCGCGTCACGCTCGAAGAGCTCCTGCTGTGGGCCCGTCGTCGCTGACGTCGCACTCGTCGCGCGATCGAGCGAGGCAAGGAGGTCGTCGAAGCTGGTTTCGGGGAGCAGCCGGACGTGCTTCGCCAGCTTGGCCAGCTGGAATGCAACGGACCGCGGATTGTGCCGATCGAAAACCAGCAGCTCCGCAACCGGTATCCACTCGGGATGACGCATATAGCGCGCGCGATAGGTGATGAGGCTGTCGGAGAGATCGAGCAGCCATTCGAGCAGCGTCGGATCCTCCGCTTCGCCCGAAGATGCAACGGCGGCCACACTGGTCGTCACGTAGAGGGCGCGTTCGAGATGGCGGCCGAGGCTCAGAAAGCGCCAGCCGTCGTCTCGCGTCATGTGCGCCATCTCGAGGCCGCCGACGGCGACAAGCGACACGATCGCGCGATCGAGCAGCTCCAGTACGTCCGCGAGACCTGCGTGGCCGTCTGGCGTCCGCACCGACTGAAACAGCTGGTTCAGGACCCGCCAGTTGTCGGAGGAGAGCCGATCCCGGATCGTGCCGGCGGCGCGAACGGTCTGTTCGATGTTGAAGGCGAGGCTGTGACAGCCGCGGCGATCGAAGAGGCCGGCGATGAGCGCGGCTTCGAGCGTCTCCAACGCTTCGCCGCCTGTGCCGGTTTGAGTCGGCGGCCGGGAGCAGTCCCTGACGTCTCGAGACACCTGCGACCAGGCGTGACAGTTCCTCGGGAAAGGCGTCGCTGTCCGGCATCCGCGAGAGGACGGCCCGCAGCAACCGCGCGCAATTCTCGCTGCGTTCGGCGTAGCGGCCGAGCCAGAACAGGTTCTCTCCGGCACGGCTCGAAACGAGCCGGGTTGCATCAGTCGCCTCGTCTGCCGGAAGACGGGTTGCCAGCATCGAGAAACGCTCGACCGGTGCGTCCGAGAGCACCCACGTGTCCTTGCTGCTGCCACCGCGCTGGCTCGAGACGATGTGACGATCGCTGCCGGCGATGCGAGTCAGGCCGCCCGGCATCAGCTGGTAGTCGCCGCGGCCGTCGGCGACGAGGAACACGCGCAACATCACCGCGCGGCTCTCGAGGCGGCCCTCGTGCCAGACCGGCGCGTGCGAGAGCGGCAGGAACTCCTCGAGGACGTAGCGCTCGGGCGCTTCGTCTACGCGCGCCATCCAGGTGTCGCGCTCGGCTAGGACCGACGCCGCCAAGGAAGACTGGCTCCATGGTGAGGTCCGGCGTTGCCGGCTTGATGATCATCTCGTCGAGACGCGCGGCGACATCGGCGCGTGCCGCCGCCTCGCCGCACCACCAGGTGGCCACCGACGGGAGTTCCAACTGCTCGCCGATCAGCGCCTCGCTGATACCCGGCAGAAACGCGAACAGCGACGCTGCTTCGACCACGCTGGTGCCTGGCGCGTTGGCAATCAGGACGTGGCCGGCACGCCACGCCTGCAGGAGACCGGCGACCCCCAGCGTCGAGTCGGCGCGGAGCTCGACCGGATCGCAGAAGTCGTCGTCCAGGCGCCGGACGATCGCGTGCACGCGCCGGAGGCCGGCGAGCGTCTTCAGGTAGACGCGATCGTCCCGGACCACGAGATCGCTGCCCTCGGCCAGCGTGAAGCCCAGATAGCGCGCCAGGTACGCGTGCTCGAAATAGGTTTCGTTGTAGGGTCCCGGCGTGAGCAGCACGACGTGCGGCGGTTCGTGCCCGCCAGGTGCAGCCGCAACCACGGTTTCCTGCAACGTGCGGAAGAAGCGCGCGAGGAGTTGCACGCGCTGTTCGCGGAAGGCATCGGGAAAGAGCCGCGAAACCACCAGGCGATTCTCGAGGGCATAGCCGGCACCCGACGGCGCCTGCACACGCGTGCCGACCACCCGCCATCGCCCATCGGGGCCGCGACCCAGGTCGAATGCCACCAGATGGAGGAAGGTTCCTTGCGGCGGCAGGATGCCGTGACAGGGCCGGAGAAATCCCGGATGCGCGAGCACGAGCGCGGCGGGCACCAGGCCTTCGACCAGCAGCCGCTGTGGCCCATAGAGATCGGCAGCGATTGCGTTCAGCAGCCGCGCGCGCTGACGCAGGCCGCGCGTCAGCGGCTCCCAGTCGTCGGCAGGGACGATAAAGGGAAGGACATCGAGGCCCCACGGGCGGGTCGGACCCTCCGTCGCGGCGTAGACGTTGTAGGTGACGCCGTTCTCGAAGATCTGCCGCTCGATCCTCTGCTGCGAGTCGGTGAGCAGCCGTGCCGTCAGCTCTCCGGCGTGCCGCGCGAATGCCTGCCAATGTTGGCGCGGTGCACCGTCCGCCGACAGGATTTCGTCGAAGTGGTGCGGTGCGACTTCATATCCGGCCAGAAGAGCGGCGAGGGCGTCGGTGGAGGAGTCGGTGGTCACGTGCGCAGGTCGAGCGTATACGGAAACTCACGCGTCCGCTCGGGTGCGATCACGGCGAAGAGGCCCGGCGTGTGGCCCATCTTGAAAAACCGCGCCAGCCGGCGGCTCTCAGCTTCATAGCTGTTGACGGGGAAGGTCTCGTAGCTCCTGCCGCCGGGATGCATGACGTGGTACTGGCAACCGCCGAGCGAGCGCCCCATCCAGGTGTCGACGATGTCGAACGTCAGCGGCGAGTGGACCGGGATCGTCGGGTGAAGGGCCGAGGGCGGCTGCCAGGCTCGATACCGGACCCCGGCGACGTACTCGCCGTTCCGCCCGGTCGGTTGCAGCGGCAGCGCCCGCTGGTTACAGGAGATGAGATAGCGATCGGGCGTGAGCCCGGTCGCCAGGACCTGCAGCCGTTCGAGCGAGGAGTCCACGTAGCGGGCCGTTCCGCCAGTCGCTCCCTTCCTCGCCCAGGACATGCCAGGGTTCGAGGGCCTGGCGCAGGGCGACGGTGATCCCGCGCACGGCCATCTCGCCGGCGGGAGGGAAGCGGAACTCGAAGTGTGGCGCGAACCATCTGGAATCGAACGCCTGGCCGTGATCGCGCATCTCGTCGAGCACGTCCTCGAAATCCAACCCGACGAAGTACGGGAGCATGAAGCGATCGTGGAGCTCGGTCCCCCATCGCGTGAGCGGGTGAGTGTATGGCGACGTCCAGAATCGCGCGATCAGCCCGCGGAGCAGCAGCTGCTGCGCGAGGCTCATGCGCGCGTGCGGTGGCATTTCGAACGCGCGCAGCTCGACGAGGCCGCGCCGGCCGCTCGCCGTCTCGGGCGCGTACAGCTTGTCGATGCTGAACTCGGCGCGATGCGTGTTGCCGGTCACGTCCACGAGGAGATGCCGGAAGACACGATCGACGAGCCACGGCGGGGCGTCCGCTCCTCTCGGGAGCTGATTGAAGGCGATCTCGAGCTCGTAGAGGCTGTCGTGACGGGCCTCGTCTACGCGCGGCGCCTGACTCGTCGGCCCGATGAAGAGACCCGAGAAGAGGTACGACAGCGACGGATGGTTGTGCCAGTAGGCGACGAGGCTCCTCAGTAGATCGGGACGTCGGAGGAACGGGCTGTCGCCGGCGGTCGGTCCACCCGAGTACGAAGTGATTGCCGCCGCCTGTTCCCGTGTGCCGGCCATCCAGCATGAACTTCTCGGTGCTGAGCCGCGTCTGATGCGCCTCGTCGTACAGCGTCGTCGTGTTCGCGACGATGTCGTCCCAGGTTCGTGAGGGTTGAATGTTGACCTCGATGACGCCGGGATCGGGCGTGACCGTGAAGCTGGCGAGTCGATGGTCGGACGGCGGCGGGTAGCCCTCCATGAGGATCGGCATTCCCAACGCGGCCGCGGTCGTTTCCACGGCGGCGACGATCTCGAGGTAGTCCTCCAGCGCCGGCACCGGCGGCATGAACACGTAGAGGACGCCGTTCCGCGCCTCCGTGCAGAGTGCCGTCCTCGCGATCCCGGGCATCGACTCGCCACGCGCGGGCATCTGCCCAACTCCCGCGCGGGGGGGACTGTCCCCCTGTTGAAAATCGGCAACGGGAGTTTCCGTCCGGCTCGGGGTTGGGACCTGTCCCCGCGGCGCCTGAGCCGGGAATTTCGGCAGCGGCGCGCGCCGAGCGAAAGGATCCAGCTCCTCGGTGCTATCGCGGTCGCCAGGCGCCGCCCAGGGTAGCGAGTCCAGCGGCAGCCGATATCCCATCGGCGAGTCCCCGGGGACCAGATACATCCGTTCGGATCGCAAGAACCACGGACTCGACTCCCAGCGCTGCGCGCCGTTCGCGACCGCGCGCCGCAGTGGCAGCGCATAGCCAATCGCCGCCTGAAGTCCCTGCGTGAACACGCGACGCAGGCGATCGCGTTCCAGCTCGTCGTCCAGCCTCGCGTCGAACGGATCGACGTTCGCCGGCAGACGACCTTCGCGCCACAGGTAGTACCACGCGTCTTCGAAGCCCGCCTGCACGTGTTCGTCGGTGACACCAAGACGTGTCGCGAGCGCGCGCAGGAATCGCTCGGCGTCGCCTGCGCCATAGCCGTACGACTGGCGCTCGTCCGCGACCAGCGCGGAGTCCTGCCAGGCCGGCTCGCCGTCGCGACGCCAGTAGCACGCCAGCGCCCAACGCGGCAGCTGCTCACCCGGGTACCACTTGCCCTGCCCGAAGTGCACGAAGCCATTCGCGCCGAAGTGACGCCGCAGCCGCTCCAGGAGATCGGCCGCCAGCAGCCGCTTCGTCGGGCCGAGTGCCTCCGTATTCCACTCCGCGCCGTCGCGGTTCTCCGACGAAACGAACGTCGGCTCGCCGCCCATCGTCAGACGGACGTCGTGCCGTTCGAGCTCCGCGTCGATCGTCGTTCCCCAGGCCGACGATCCCTTGCCACTGCTCGTCGGTGTACGGCCGGGTGACGCGCGGCGACTCGAAAATGCGCCGCACCGACATTGCGTGATCGAACGCCACCTCGCATTCGTCAACCGCACCTGTGACTGGCGCCGCGCTGGCAGGTTCCGGCGTACAGGACAGCGGAATGTGCCCCTCGCCGGCGAGCAATCCCGACGTCGGGTCGAGCCCGATCCAGCCGGCGCCAGGCAGGTACACTTCACACCAGGCGTGGAGGTCGGTGAAGTCCTGCTCGACACCGGTCGGACCATCGAGCGCTTTCACGTCGGGCGACAGCTGTATGAGATATCCTGAAACGAAACGGGCCGCGAGGCCGCGCTGCCGCAGCACCTGCACGAGCAGCCACGTCGTGTCGCGGCACGAGCCGCTCCGCAGCTCCAGCGTCTGCTCGGTCGTCTGAATCCCGGGATTCAGCCGGATCACGTACTTGATGTCGCGCTGCAGCTGCTGGTTCAGCGCGACCAGGAAGTCGATCGTTCTCTCGCCCCGTACCGGCGTCGCCGCCAGGTACTCCGCGAACCTGGGCGTCGGTGCCTCCTGCCGCAGATAGGGCTGCAGCTCCTGCAGCTGCCAGTCTTCGTAGGTGAACGGAAACGCTTCGGCCTGCGGCTCGAGGAAGAAGTCGAACGGGTTGTAGACGGCCATCTCGGCGACGAGATCGACCTCGAGCCGGAACTCACGAACCCGCTCGGGGAAGGTCAGTCGTGCCAGATAGTTGCTCTGCGGATCCTGCTGCCAGTTGATGAAATGCGGGCGTGGCGAAATCTCGCAGCGAGTACGAGAGGATCGGAGTTCGACAGTGCGGCGCCGGCCGCAGCCGTACGAGCTGCGGCGACAAGCCGACGAGGCGATCGTAACGGTACGACGTGCGGTGATTCAGCGCGACGTGGATTGACAAGGGCGCAATTATGCCATTGGCGTCCGCACGGGTTCTGATGTGGCTTGACCACTCTCATGAAAATCTTTCATTGCGATCATTGCGAGCAGCTGGTGTTCTTCGAGAACACACAGTGCGTCAGCTGCGGCCACCTCCTGGCGTTCCTGCCCGACTTGTCGGAGATCGGGTCGCTCGAGGCTGCCGGCGACAATCTGTGGCGTTCGCCGCTGCCGGCGGCGAAGGATCGCACGTACCGGCTGTGCGACAACTATCGGACCACGAACGTCTGCAATTGGGCGATCGCATCCGACGATGCCGAATCCGCTGTGCATCGTCGTGCCGGCTGACGCGCGTCATACCCGATCTGTCACAGCCCGGCCACCAGGAGGCGTGGTATCGCCTCGAAGCAGGCAAAGCGTCGCCTCGTCTACACGGCGATGAGCCTGCGGCTGCCGCTGAAGAGCAAGACCGACGATGCCGACGCGGGGCCTGGCGTTCGAGTTCGTCGCCGATCCGCCGAACCCCGACGATCCGCCGGCGCTGACCGGCCACGCGAACGGCGTCATCAGCATCAACGTCGCCGAAGCCGACGATGCCGAGCGCGAACGCCGCCGCCTCGCGCTGCACGAGCCGTATCGCACGCTGCTCGGACACTTCCGGCACGAGAGCGGGCATTACTATTGGGATCGTCTGGTCAGCGGGACCGATCGCCTCGACCGTTTCCGCGAGACGTTCGGCGACGAGCGTCAAGACTACGCGCAGGCGTTGCGAGGCGCATTACGCGAACGGCCCGGCGCCCGACTGGCAGCAGCGCTTCGTCACCGCCTACGCCAGCGCTCACCCCTGGGAGGACTGGGCGGAGACCTGGGCGCACTACCTGCACATGACCGACACGCTCGAGACCGCCGCGGCGTGCGGCGTGTCGTTGACGCCCGCGGCGCGCCGACGAACCATCCCTGAAAAAGGTGCCGGCGCTCGGCCGGCACACCGGAGCAGCCCGTTCGATCGGCTGATTGACAGCTGGTATCCGCTGACCTACATGTTGAATAGCCTGAACCGCGGGATGGGCCTCGCCGACGCCTATCCGTTCGTGCTGCCGGCGCCAGCCGTCCAGAAGCTGCGCGTCGTGCACGAGATCATCGCCGCCGGCGATCCGGAACGAACATGATCGACCAGTTCCACCCGGCCGTGCAGGCCTGGTTCGCTCAGACATTCACCGCGCCCACCGCCGCGCAGCAGCAGGGCTGGGCCTCGATACGTGAAGGCCGCGCCACGCTGATCGCCGCACCCACGGGATCCGGCAAGACGCTGGCCGCGTTTCTCTCGGCGCTCAACGATCTGGTGCGTGAAGCCGAGCGCGCCCCGCTGCCGGACGAAGTCCGCGTCGTCTACGTGTCGCCGCTCAAGGCGCTGAGCAGCGACATCCACAAGAACCTCGCCGAGCCACGTCGCGGCATCCGGCGAGTCATGACAGAAATGGGGCTGCCGTCGTGCCGCGTGACGCAGCGCGGTGCGGACCGGAGACACGACGCAGGCCGAGCGCGCCGCGATGCTCCGCACGCCGCCGCACATCCTGGTGACGACGCCCGGAATCGCTTTACCTCCTGCTGACGGCAGAGCGCAGCCGCGACATGCTGCGAACGGTCCGCACGGTGATCGTCGACGAAATTCACGCCGTGATCGGCACGCGTCGCGGTGCGCACCTCGCACTGTCGCTCGAGCGGCTGCAGCAGGTGGCCGCCGGACGCGTGCAGCGCATCGGGCTGTCGGCGACGCAGAAGCCAATCGAGGAAGTCGCACGGTTCCTCGTCGGCACGAGCGGCGTCGATGACGAGGGCCGTCGCGCGACTGCGCGATCGTGGACGAAGGGCACCGGCGCGCGATGGAGCTCGCCATCGAGATGCCCGCGGTCGTCGCTCGAATCGGTGATGTCGAACGAAGTGTGGAGCGAGTACTACGATCGGCTGACCGAGCTGATTCGAGGCCCATCGGACGACGCTGGTGTTCGTGAATACGCGCCGCCTGGCCGAGCGCATCTCGCACGAGCTGAGCGAGCGGCTCGGCGACGACGCCGTCACCGCACATCACGGGAGCCTGTCGAAGGAACGGCGGTTCGATGCCGAATCGCGACTCAAGGCCGGCACGCTGAAGGCGCTGGTCGCGACTGCCTCGCTCGAGCTCGGCATCGACATCGGCGCCGTCGATCTCGTATGTCAGATCGGCTCGCCGCGACGGATTGCGACGTTGCTCCAGCGCGTCGGCCGCTCGGGTCACACGATTTCCGGCACGCCGAAAGGGCGCGTGTTCCCGACGTCGCGCGACGATTTGATCGAGTGCGCGGCTCTGGTGCGGTCGATCCGCTGCGGCGAGCTCGATCGCATCGTCTCGCACGACGCGCCGCTCGACGTCCTTTCGCAGCAGATTGTCGCCGAGACCGCGTGTCTCGAATACACGGAGGACGCCCTGTTCGATCTGATCCGGCGCGCCTGGCCGTATCGCGCGCTCGAGCGGTCGGACTTCGATGCCGTCGTGACGATGGCGGCGGAAGGGCATCGCGAGCCGGCGCGGGACGCCGCACCGCGATGATTCACCGCGACGAAGTGCACGGCACGGTGCGTGGCCGCCGCGGGTCGCGCATGCTGGCGATTGCCTCCGGAGGGGCGATTCCCGAGGTGGCCGACTATCGGGTGGTCCTCGATCCCGATGAGACGTTCATCGGCACCCTCAACGAAGACTTCGCGATCGAGAGCAACACCGGCGACGTCTTCCAGCTCGGCAACGCCTCGTGGCGGATCCTTCAGGTCGGGCCCGGCATCGTCCGCGTCGCCGACGCAAAGGGCGCGCCCCCGAGCATGCCGTTCTGGCTCGGCGAGGCGCCGGGCAGAAGCGACGAGCTCTCGGCCGCGGTCTCCGACCTGCGCGCGCAGGTCGAGCAGCGCCTTGACGCCGCTGGCGATGCCACCACCTGGCTGTGCTCGGAGGCGGGCCTGCCCCGAGAGGCGTCCGAGCAGGCCGTCGCCTACCTGGCCGACGGGCTGCGATCGCTCGGCGTGTTGCCGACGCAACAGACGCTCGTCCTCGAGCGCTTCTTCGACGAGTCGGGCGGCATGCAGCTCGTGCTGCACGCGCCATTCGGCAGCCGCATCAATCGCGCCTGGGGACTCGCGCTGCGAAAGCGGTTCTGCCGCCAGTTCAATTTCGAGCTGCAGGCGGCGGCGACGGAAGACGCGTTGATGCTGTCGCTCGGGCCGCAGCACTCGTTCCCCCTGGCCGATGTGTTCCGATACCTGCATCCCGCAACTGCCCGGGACGTGCTCGTCCAGGCATTCCTCGACGCGCCGGTGTTTCCGACGCGATGGCGGTGGAACACGACGGTGGCGCTTGGCCGTGCCGCGCAGCCGCAACGGCAGAAAGGTCCCGCCGCAGCTTCAGCGCATGCTTGCCGACGATCTGATGGCGGCCGTGTTCCCGGATGCGGCCGCGTGCCTCGAGAACATCCCCGGCGATCGAGAGATTCCCGATCATCCGCTGGTGAAGCAGACCGTGCGCGACTGCCTCGAGGAGGCGATGGACTTCGACGGCCTCGCTGCTGTGCTGACCCGCATTCATGCAGGCGAGCTGCGGCTCGTGGCGCGAGACAGCACCGAACCCTCGGTCCTTGCGCACGAGATCCTGAATGCGCGCCCGTATGCGTTTCTGGACGACGCGCCGCTCGAGGAACGGCGGGCGCACGCAGTGTACGCGCGGCGGGCGAGCGAGCCGTCCACTGCCGGCGATCTCGGCGCCCTGGATGGCGAGGCGATCGATCGGATCCGCGCCGAACAGCAGCCGGATCCCCGCGATGCCGACGAGCTCCACGACGAGCTGTTGAGCGCAGGCTTCCTGACGCCGGAAGAGATCGCGGGGATCGATCCATCGTTCGTGTCAGCGCTGTTGCAGAGCCATCGAGCATGCATGGCGGACCTGAAGGTCCGCCCTACACATGACGTGGACGTCGAGGTCGGTGCAGGCGAAGACGCGGATCCATGTACGAGGTCCGCCGAATCCTGATTGCGGCGGAGCGGCTGCCCGAACTTCGGGCGATCCATCCTGAGGTGCCGATTGATCCGACGATCGTGGCTGCCGGCGCGCCGCGCCGATCGCACCTGGACTCGTGAAGACGCGCTCACCGAGTTGCTGCGCGGCCGGATGACCATCCTCGGACCGGTCCGTGCGCTCAGAGCTCGCGCATGTCCTGGCGGTCTCGAGCGATGACATCGGGCAGGCGCTGCTCCGCCTCGAAGGCGAAGGCGTGATCCTGCGCGGTGCGTTTACGCCGCGGACGCGATCGCGGTTCGGCGACCCTGCAGACGAATGGTGCGAGCGCGGCCTGCTCGCACGGATCCACCGCGCCACGATCGGCAAGCTGCGGGCTGAGATCGAGCCGGTGAGCCAGACCGATTTCATGCGATTTCTGATCGGCTGGCAGCACCTGCATCCGGCGCGGCGTCTCTCCGGCAGCGATGGACTGCTGGCGGCGATTGAGAGCCTCGATGGATTCGAGCTGGCCGCCGTTGCCTGGGAACGATCGGTGCTCCCGGCGCGGATGGATCGCTACGATCCGGCGTGGCTCGACATGCTCTGCCTGGGCGGTTACGTTGGATGGGCGCGCGTGTCCGGCGGTCCGAATCAGGTCGTTGGCGCAACACCGGTCGCGCTCTTCCTGCGCACGAACCTGGACGCGTGGCGCGCCGGATCGGCGGCGAAGAGCGGGGACGACGTCGCCTTGAGTGGCAGCGCGCAGCGGGTCCACGACACGCTCGTCAGCAGGGGCGCGATGTTCTTTCAAGACGTGATGCGTCACACCGGCCTCGACGCCGATGACGTCTCTCGCGCTCTTGGAGAGCTGGTCGCGGCCGGACTGGTGACGTCGGATGGCTTCGCCGGGCTGCGAGCGGTCGCCGGCGACACGCGCCGCCCCGGTGACGGCCGTGCCGACGCCAGCAGGAGCGGGCGCTGGTGCGCGCTCGCGCCGGCAGAAGACCGTGCGACCGACGACACGATCGAGGTTCAGGCGCGATCGCTGCTGCGCCGTTACGGCATTGTCTCGCGCCGCCTGCTCGCGCGCGAGGTGAACGCGACGCTGTGGCGGTCGCTGGTGCGCGCCTACCGGCGCCTGGAGTGGCGCGGCGAGATCCGCGGCGGGCGATTCGTCAACGGGCTCAGCGGCGAGCAATTCGCACTGCCCGACGCGGTGGCCGAACTTCGCGGGGTGCGTCGCACGCCACCCGATCGTGCGCTCGTCGTGATCAGCGCCGCCGATCCGCTCAATCTCGCCGGCATCCTGACGCCAGGTGAACGCGTGCGGGCCATCGCGTCGAACCGGATCGTCTACCGCGATGGCGTCGCACTCGCAGCAATGGAAGGCGATTACATTCGTCCGCTCGCCGAGATCGATCCCGCCGAGGCAGGGGTCGTCGCGAACGCGCTAGCGGGTCGCACCGTGCCGCCGGTGCTGAGCGGCTATGTCGGGCGAACGGGATAGTTTGAGAGTCCGAACTGTCGAGCTGGCTGCCTGCTCAGCTGCGCGCATCGGCTAATCGCCCAATTCCTGCACAGCAATGCCCAGAAGTTCTACGTGCCGCTACCTTTTGTCTCGAAAATCATTCCACCGCTGAGCTTCAAAACGGCGTCATCGGATCTACACTGCGCGGATTCCTCATTCGTCACGCGGCAGGCAATCTGCATGTGCAACGATCGCCCCGCAGGATGTTGGTGTCGATCATGAGCGCTCCTCCTCCCATCGACCGATCGGGTCGTGCACCACGTGTCCCCCCGGGACCATACGCCCCGCCCCTACCCACACATCCGTCGCCGCACTCGCGCTTCAATTTCCTCCCCGAGGAGCCGATGAAGCGTCCGCCGCCCGATCCGGCCGCGCGCGTGTTCACGGCAACGGAGCGGACCGAGGCGGCCGTGCTGGCACGAGAGGACGCGCTGCGGCACATGCCGCCGACTGCGCTGGAGCGCGCGGTCGACGACATGAAGGAAGGCACGGCGATCGGTGCGTCGATCATCGCGCAGGCGGCATCCGCCTCCGCGGTCCGCGCCCGGATGCACGGGGCAGCGATTGGTCACGCGCTCGGACGTCGAATGGGTGCGATGTCGTCGGCCACGACCGCCGCCGCACGGCAGATGTCGTCGGCCACGACCACCGCGGCACGGCGATCGCTCTCTTCCGTCGTCAACGCGACGAGCGCCTCGGGACGGGGGCTGGCGTTCGGTGTGCGAGGGGTGTGGCGGCTCACCGCACGAGTGCTGACTGGCGTCGTCCTGGTCGTGCTCGCGATTGCCCTGGGGCTCGCAGCGGTGGTCGTCGGCATCGCGGGCGTCCTGAAATCCGGCCTCGCGATGCTGACGCGCGCCACTGTCTCGGCGGCAGCGTATAGCTGGCAGAGGAGGGCGGTGCTTTCCCGTGGTGTCGCGCGCACGAGTGCGATGGCGACGGCGTACGGCAGGCAGACCGCAGGTGCGTTGTCCCGGAGCGTCGCTCGCAGCAGCGCCGCGGCGACAGCGGCAGCCGTTCGGACCGGCACTCAGTCGGCAGGCGCTGCCGCGCGCGCCGGCGTCGCGTCGAAGGACTTGCTCACGCGCACCGCGACCGATCTCTCGAGGCTGCAGCTGACGATCCGGTGGCACGCTCGATCGGCGCTGCCGATCGTCGGCGCACTGTCCGACGCCTTCGTCACGCAGCTGACGCAGTCGATGCGACGGATGCATCCGCGTCACGCGATGGCCGGACTTGCAGTGGCTATCGTGGTGATGATCGCCGGGCTCTACGGCGCGCCGCGCAAGGATCGCGTCCCGAGCAGCGCGCCTGGCGCTTCGCCGGCCAGTCAGCCAGCGCTCGCGTCGGTTGCGCCAGCTCCGGCCGCAGAAGCGATCGTCGAAACGCTGAAGGAGCGTTCGACGGCTCTGCTCGCACCGCCCGCCACGCCGCCGGCACCGGCCCCAGGGGCCAAGACGGCGCCCGTTGGCCGGCGCGACGACGGCGAGCGTCGGACGTCATCGATGCTCGGCACGCTGATGATTGCGTCAGCGCCCAAGGGGGCGAAGGTGACGATCGACGGTGTGCCGCGAGGGGTGTCGCCGCTGTCGGTGTCGCGGCTGCGCGCCGGCAATCGCATCGTCCGACTCGAGCTGGATGGCTATCGGCGCTGGTCGTGGGCGGTCTACGTCTCGCCGTCCCGTCAGACACGGGTCAAGGTGTCGCTGGTGCCCGACTCGGCGCGATCACCGTCGACTGCGGTGACGAATACTGCTGCGGCGGCGAAGTAACTCGGGCGATCGATTGCCCGAGCTAAAGCTCGGGCCTACACACGACGTCCTACACACGACGTCCGTCGCTATTCCGACATGATCGCGGACTCCGCGTGGTCGGCTTCTCTCGGCGCCGGGACCCGCGTCGAGCGCGCGCACGCACGCGTTCCAGCGCAGCACCGCGTCGTCGTTGCCCGCCGGACGCAGCCCGATCGCGCGATCGAAGCCTTCGAGCGCGGCGCGCAGCCACTCGTAGGCCATCGTTGCGCGACCCGCGTCGATCGCGGCGCGAGCGCGCCGCTCGTGAATCAGCGCGGCGTAGTAGGCGCGGGTGTAGGGATCGTGCAGTTGCGGCAGGAGGCGCTCGGCGCGGCCGACATGCACTGCCGTGGCTTCGTCGCGGAATTGATCCGTGATCGCCAGGATCATCATGGCCAGCGCCTCCTGATTGTCGGGTCGATGGCCAGCACGTCCTGGCAGATGCTTTCCGCCTGCCCGCCCTCGTTGAGCAGACGATAGCGCTCGGCCTTGGCCAGCGCGGAGGGAATGGCGCTCGGTGAGAGAGGACGCAGTTCGAACATGGCGGTCTCCTTCATTCGCAATCAATCCCCAATCCCCAATTTCAATCCGCAATCCGAATCCGAGCTCCGCCTAACCTTTGAACATCCGCAACAACCGCGTAATCGGATCGTAGAAGCGATCGATGACCCGTTCCTTCAGCGGGATGATCGCATTGTCCGTGATCGTGATGTGCTCCGGACACACGTTCGTGCAGCACTTCGTGATGTTGCAGTAACCGATGCCGTGCGTGTCCTTCAGGTCCGGCAACGCGGTCGGCGGTGTCGAGCGGGTGCATCTCGAGCGCCGCCGCGTAGAGCAGGAACCGCGGGCCGATGAACTGCTCCGTTCAATTGATGATCGCGCACGACGTGGCAGACGTCCTGGCAAAGGAAGCACTCGATGCACTTGCGGAACTCCTGGATGCGATCGATGTCGCGCTGCTGCATCCGCCAGGTGCCATCCGGCGCGTCAGGCTGTCCGCGGCGCGAACTTCTTGATCGTCGGCTTGACGCGGAAGTTCCACGACACGTCCGAGACGAGATCGCGGATCGGCGGGAACGCACGCATCGGCTCGACGGTGACCGGTTCGATCGAGCGGCAAGTCGTTCAGCCGGGTCATGCACATCAGCTTCGGCATGCCGTTGATCTCGGCCGAGCAGGATCCGCATTTGCCGGCCTTGCAGTTCCAGCGGCAGGCGAGATCCGGCGCCTGTTCGGCCTGGATCTGGTGGACGGCGTCGAGGACGACCATGCCTTCCGACACCTCGGTCGTGTAGTCCTTGAACGCACCCTCGGATCCCATGCTCCGCCAGATGCGGAACGTCGCCGTCGCCATCAGGCCTCCAGGGTGAGGCTGAAGCCCCACCACCCCCGCGTGTGTTTCACTTCATCTCCGCGATGACCTGCTTGCAGGTGCTCCGGCATCTCCGGAATCGGAACGCGCCGAACGGTCATGCTGCCGTCGGCGGCGCGCGTGACCTGGACGTTCACCGTGCTCCAGCCCTTGTCCTGTGCCGGATAGTCCTCGCGGAAGTGGCCGCCGCGGCTCTCCTTCCTCTCGATGGCCGATCGGGCGATCGCTTCCGACACCGTGAGCAGGTTGCGGAGGTCGAGCGCGGTGTGCCAGCCCGGAGTGGTATTCGCGATGCCCGGTGACGCCCGACGCGATCGGCGCGCGCTTTCATCTGATCGCAGCTTGCCCAGCGCCTCCAGTCATGTCGCGCTCGTTGCGGACGATGCCGACGAGGTCCTGCATCATCGCCTGCAGGTCCTGCTGGATCTTGTAGGGGATCTCGCCCTGTTCGCCGCGCTCGAACGGCGCCAGCGCCGTCGTCTCGCAATCGCGTCCACCTGCGCCTCGCTGATCGGCCGTGCCGGCCGATCGCGCGCGTAGCTGGGCGGCATATTCGCCGGCCCGTTTGCCGAAGACCACGATGTCCGACAGCGAGTTGCCGCCGAGGCGGTTGGCGCCGTTGATGCCCGAGGCACACTCGCCCGCCGCAAACAGACCCGGCACCGACGACATCTGCGAATCGGCATCCACCTGCACGCCGCCCATGATGTAGTGGGTCGTCGGGCCGATTTCCATCGGCTCCTTCGTGATGTCGATGTCGGCGAGCTCCTTGAACTGGTGGTACATGCTCGGCAGCTTGCGCTTGATGTGCTCCTCGCCGTTCGGGCAGCCGCGACGTGATCCACGAGATGTCGAGGAACACGCCGCCATGCGGGCTGCCGCGGCCTTCGCGCAGTCTCGCGCACGATGCAGCGCGCGACGTGATCGCGGGTGAGCAGCTCGGGCGGCCGGCGGGCGCTCCTGTCGCCCTGCGTGTAGCGCCAGCCTTCCTCCTCGTTGTCCGCTGTCTGCGCCCGGTAGTTGTCGGGGATGTCGTTGAACATGAAGCGCTCGCCCTTGCTGTTGCGCAGCACGCCGCCTTCGCCGCGGACGCCCTCGGTGACGAGGATTCCCTGAACGCTGGGCGGCCAGACCATCCCGGTTGGATGGAACTGGACGAACTCCATGTCGATCAGATCGGCGCCGGCACGGTAGGCCAGCGCGTGGCCGTCGCCCGGTGCCACTCCCAACTGTTGCTGGTGATCCGATAGGCGCGGCCGATGCCGCCGGTCGCGAGGATGATCGTTTTCGCACCGAACACAAGAAAGCGCCCACGCTCGCGCTCGTAGCCGAAGGCGCCGATCAACGCCGGTGTCGTCGGTGAGCAGATCGACCAGCGTGCACTCCATGTGCACGGTCACGCCGCTATAGACGGCATGATCCTGCAGCGTCCGGATCAGCTCCAGTCCCGTACGGTCACCGACGTGCGCCAGCCGCGGGATATCGATGGCCGCCGAAGTTGCGCTGGAGAATCCGGCCGTCGGGCGTGCGGTCGAATACAGCGCCCCACGCTTCGAGCTCGCGCACCCGGTCCGGCGCTTCCTTGGCGTGGATCTCGGCCATGCGCCAGTTGTTCACGTACTGGCCGCCGCGCATCGTGTCGGAGAAGTGCACCTTCCAGTTGTCGCGGTCGTCGACGTTGGCCAGTGCGGCCGCGATGCCGCCCTCGGCCATCACGGTGTGCGCCTTGCCGAGAAGGGACTTGCAGATCAGGCCGACCGAGACGCCTGCGGACGCGGCCTCGATCGCCGCCCGCAGACCGGCGCCGCCGGCGCCGACGACGAGGACGTCGTAGTCGTAGCGTGTGTGCGCCCCCATGTCAGATCAGTCTCCAGTCGTGCCAGATCCCCATCGAGCAGAGACGGATATACACGTCCGCGAAGACCACCGAGATCAGGCTGCACCAGGCCCACGCCATGTGGCGCCGATTGAAGCAGGTGGCGCATCGGAACGCCGTGGATAGCGTCCTGGAGACATCTCGTCGCGCTTCCCGGCGACGAGGTGACGCAGCGAGTGGCAGCCGAAGGTGTAGCTGCTCAGAAGAACGACGTTGGTCAGGAGGATCAGCGTGCCAAGCCCGACGCCGAAGGAGACGCTGCCGGTGGCGTCGGTGAACCACAGCGCCTTCCAGACGTCGTAGCCCGAGGACGATCAGGAAGAGCGAGCGCCGCGTAGAGGAAGTAGCGGTGCACGTTCTGCAGGATCAACGGAAAGGAGTTCTCCCCCAGGTAAGTGCTGCGCGGCTCGCCAACGGCGCACGACGGTGGATCGGCCCAGAACGCCTTGTAGTAGGCGCCGCGATAGTAGTAGCACGTGACGCGGAAGAGGCCCGGAAACGGAAGGATGAGGAGCGCCGGGGAAAACGGCAGCCACGCCGGCCAGAACGACGGTTTCGGCCCGAACCAGGCATGCACGCGAGTCTCCGAAGATCTCGGGCGAGTAGAAGGGCGACAGATACGGACCGAATGTGTAGTGCTGGTTCTGAAACGCGGCCCACGTCGCGTAGACGACGAACGACGACAACACCAGGAACTGGACCGCCGGCGTCACCCACCATGCATCGCGCCTCGCCGTGCGTCCGAACCCGCGCGGCGCCACCACCACCGGAACCGTCGACATACCGCCTCCGAATCGCCATCACGTTATTTCAATCGATGGGTTCCATCAAGGTGTGGCCGGTACGTGAGGTGCGACAGGTGCGTCAGGGTGCGACAGGTGCGACAGGTGCGACGAGGTGCCTCGGGTGCGACAGCGTGCCTCAGGTGCGACGGGGTGCCTCAGGTGCGCACCCCGCACATCAATGTGAAGCCGGGGCGTGGCCGCAGTCGACGGATCGCGTAGGTCACGACACGGAGCAGATCGGCCATCGTCGGCATCTCCGCTCGTACGTAGGCCCGAGCTTCAGCTCGGGCATCGTCGCGTATTGCCCAAGCTAAAGCTTGGGCCTACTTACCGCTCACCATCTCGTCAAACCGTTCGCGCTCGTCGTCCGCCATCGCGTACGTGTGCTTGTCTTCGGGGTACGCTCCGCTGCGGACCTCGTCCACGTACGCACCGATGGCGCGCCGGATTTCAGTCGAGAGATCGGCGTATCGCTTCACGAAGCGCGGCACCGGATCCTCGGAGATGCCGAGCAGGTCGTGCCACACGAGCACCTGGCCATCGCATCTCGCGGCCGGCGCCGATGCCGATCACGGGGATGGCCACCGACTGGGTGACGCGAGTCGCAACTGGCGGCGGTACCGCTTCGATGACGAGGGCGCAGCAATTCGCGGCTTCGAGCGCCTTCGCGGCGTCGAGCAGATGGCGCGCTTTGACGGCGGTCCTGCCTTGCGGTTTGTAGCCGCCGAGCAGCGTCGCGGATTGCGGGGTCAGGCCGATGTGACCCATCACCGGGATCCCGGCGTCCACGATGGCGCGGACGCGAGACAGCCGCCGATCGGAGCCTTCGAGCTTCACGATGTCGGCGCCCGCTTCCTTCACCATCCGCACGGCGCTGGCGACGGCCTTCTCGTCGGACTCCTGGTACGAGCCGAAGGGCAGATCGCCGACGACCAGCGCGCGACGGGCGCTCCGCGACACGGCCGATCGTGAGCAGCAGCATTTCGTCGAGGGTGACCGGCAGCGTCGAATCGTGGCCGAGGACGACCATCGCCGCGGAATCGCCGACGAGAATCAGATCGACACCGGCCTCGTCCGCCAGTCGCGCGCTCGGCGCGTCGTAGGCGGTGACCATCGCGATCTTCTCGCCGCCACGCTTCATCTCGGCGAGGCGCAGCAGCGACAGCTTGTCCATCCCAGGGCTCATGTCGTAGTTCCTCCGACAGGAACATTGTCGATCAATCTGACGCCCGCCCACGCGGATGGCCGCCACCAGCGCGGGCGGGTCGAACGGCGCCAGCTCCACGTATTCGACGTCCAGTCCCTGCAACAGGGCCCGGGCCCGTGCCACGTCCCCGGTGCGCCAGCGCCCGCGGCAGCGCCAGCGCGCGTTCGCGGTCGGCCGGGCTCAGGCGAATGTTCCTCGAGGACAGCGCCAGGCCATCGGCATCGCGGACCGTGGGCAGGACGCGAAGCTCGATCGGCAGGTCGACGTCGCGCAGCAGTCGCCGGATCACCTCCACTTGCTGCGCATCCTTCTGACCGAAGTAGACACGATTGGGAACGACAATGTTGAACAGCTTGAGGCAGACCGTGGCGACGCCGCGAAAGTGGCCTGGACGGAACGCGCCCTCGAGGATGGTGCTCAGCCCGTCGACCTCGACCCACGTGCCGAAGCCCGCCGGGTACAGGTCCTCCGCGCGGGGCGTGAAGAGGACATCGACGCCTGCCTCGTCCGCAATCGCCGCGTCGCGCGCCTCGTCGCGAGGATAGCGCTCGAGATCGGCCTTCTCGCCGAATTGCGTCGGGTTCACGAAGAGGCTGACGACCACCGTCTCGCACTCGCGCCGCGCCGCCTCGAAGAGCGACACGTGGCCCGCATGAAACGCCCCCATCGTCGGGACGAGTCCAATCGCCCCGCCACGACGCGGCTCGAGCAAGCGCCTCACCTCAGCAATCGTTCGAGCGATCTGCATTCAGCTCCTCATAGCGGGCATCGGGCAGCACCCGCCGCTCCAGTCATCCGCAGCACCTGTCGCACCTGCACCGCACCCGCTGCGCACCTGCTCGCACCCGTCGCACCTGCCGCACCCGTAAACAGGTATATTTCCATTTGTATGACCTCTTCGACAAAACCATGCTCAGCCGTCGAGCCTTCCTCTCCGGTGCCGCCACGCTGACGGGCGGTCTCATGCTGGGCACGCGCGCGTTTGGCGGGCGCCGGCCTCAGGCAAACGACATGCTGGACGTCGCCGTGGTCGGCGCGGGTGGCCGCGGCACCAGCAACATCGGCGAGCTGCTGGCGACCGGCGCCGTGAACATCGTCGCGCTGTGCGACTGCGACGAACGACAGGCGGCCGAGTCGTTCGCGAAGCTGCCGAACGCAAAGCGCTACTCGGACTGGCGGAAGCTCCTCGATGCCGAGAAGACCATCGACGCCGTCCTCGTTGTCGACGCCCGATCACAATCACGCCATCATCTCGATCGCCGCGATGCGTCTCGGCAAGCACGTCTACTCCGAGAAGCCGCTGGCGCACAGCATCTGGGAAGTGCGCGAGATGGCTCGCGTCGCCGCCGAGACGACGGCTCGCGACGCAGATGGGCACGCAGGGCCACGCCTACGAAGGCACCCGGCGCGCCGTGGAAGTGCTTCGCGCGGGCCTGATTGGTGACGTGAAGGAACTGCACGTCTGGACCGACCGTCCGGCGGGATGGTGGCCGCAGGGCGTGCTGCGGCCGACGGAGTCGCAACCCGTGCCCGCCGGCCTCGACTGGGAGGTGTGGCTCGGGCCGGCAGCGCGAGCGGCCGTACAACGAAGCCTACGTGCCGTTCAAATGGCGCGGCTTCTGGGACTTCGGCACGGGCGCCATCGGCGACATGGGGATTCACAACCTCGACACGGCGTACTGGGGACTCGAGCTCGGGATCCCGACCGAGGTCACGGTCAAGGACTGCTCACCGCAGCTGAACGCGGCAGAGACGAAGGAGACCGCGCCGCTCTGGAGCATCATCGAGCTGAAGTTCCCGGCGCTGAACGGCAAGCCGCCGGTCACGATGATGTGGTACGACGGCGGAAAGCTGCCGCCGGAGGAACTGTTCCAGGGCGAAAAGCTGATCGGTCGCGATGGCGGCTCGCTGGTCATCGGCTCGAAGGGCACGCTGTTCACGCGTACCTGGCACGGCGGCGAGAACGAGGCGGACATGTTCCTGTTGCTTCCGCGCAAGCAGTTCGAAGGCGTGCAGATGCCGACGCCGTCGCTGTCACGCCCGCAGAGCCATCACTTCGAGTGGGTCGACGCGTGCCGCGGCCGCGGGAAGACGATGTCGGATTTCGGCTACGCGTCGCGCCTCAGCGAGTCGCTGTTGCTGGGCGACGTCGCGTTGCGCACAGGAAAGTCGATTCAATGGGATTCATCGGCCATGCGCGCGACGAACGCGCCGGAAGCGGACCCATTCGTGAAGCCGACGTTCCGCCAGGGGTGGTCGCTGTAGCTGAACGATCCGGACCTCTCGGAAACCGGTGTAAATCCGTTGAGCCTTTGCTCAGTGAGAGCTGCCTCGACTAAGCACGGATCTCGAGTCGCAGACCTGCCGCGCCCGACTCGATGACGCGAAGGGCGCCGAGGTCGGCAATCACGTAGTCGCAATCCGACAACGACGGGAACGTCGTCGTCACGCCAATCACGATCGCGCCGGCGGCACGGCCGGCTTCGATGCCGACCGGCGCATCTTCGATGACAATCGATCGCCGGATTGCCGCACCAAGTCTCCGCGCGGCTTCCAGATATCCCATTGGATTGGGCTTTCCCGGCGACACGTCGTCCGACGTCACGAGCACGTCCGGGACGGGAACCGATGCGACCGCGGAGACGTCGCGTCGCCAGGGCGCGCCCCGCAGAGGTGACGACGGCCCATCGGTCCAGGGGCAGCGAGGCCAGCAGCTCCGCGGCACCACGCACCTGGCGCAGGCCCTCTGAGTCTCCGGCTTCACCGGCGTCGAGCGTTGCCGCTTCCTCGACCGTCGCCAGGTGAGGCGCGACGAGCCGCAGCGTTTCGAGCGTCGGCCGGCCGTGCGAGACACGCAGCACCTCGGCGAGGTCGATGCCGTGGCGAGCAGCCCAGATCCCCCAGTGCCGTTCCACCACCTCGGTGGAATCGACGAGCGTGCCGTCCATGTCGAAGAGCAGCGCGTCGCAATCGAGCGTCACATGGGGCTCGTTATCGGGTGGAGAAGTGTGAACGAATGAGAGACGCCCCGCTAGGCTGGGTGATCACGACTCGCCACCCTGGTTGCTGTCAGTCTCACTCCGCCATTTCAGAATCAGGGCGACCGTCACCAACGCTCCGGCGACGACGTTGGCGCCGATGACTTCCGGAGCTCCGATGCGAATGCCGTAGATCAGCCACAGGCTGAGCCCCGTCAGATACAGCAACAGCATCGCATACGACAGGTCGCGGGCGCCCTGCCGGCGGATCTTCACGATCTGCGGTACGAACGAGAGCGTCGTACAGATCGCGGCGATGATTCCGATTCCCGCCGTCACGGCTGCGCTCGGCATGCAGGCTCCTCCACGGGGCTAGTGTCGGGCGGGCGCACCGATTCTGTCCAATGAAGAATTTGCCGCTATTCGATAACATGGCGGAATGGAGCTGCTCTTCGCGGAGATCAAGGCCTTTCTGGCGCTCGCCGACCAACTGCACTTCGGCAGGGCCGCCGATCAGCTGCAATTTGACCCAGCCCGCCCTCAGCAAACAGATCCAACGGCTGGAACAGAAGGTGGGCGGGCCACTCGTCACGCGAGGCTACCGCGAGGTCCGGCTTACGCCGGCCGGCGCGGCTCTGCTCGGCCGGGCGCGTCCCCTCTGGCGCGACGCCATCGCCACGCTGGAAGCGGCGCAGATGGCGGCGCAAGGCCGCCTCGGTACGCTGCGCATCGGGTTTGGAATCGCCACGATTCTCGATCTGCTGCCATCGGCACTGCTCCGGTTCCGGTCGGCGTATCCGGACGTGGAGCTCCGCGTGCGTGACATGTCGACACCCGGGCAGCTCCAGGCGCTGATGCGCGGCGACCTGGACGTCGGCTTCGTCCGACTGCCCGTTGACGATCCGCGGATCGTCGCCCGTCCAATCCTGCACGAGCGTCTCGTCGCCGCGCTCGGCCCGAAAAGCCCATGGCGGCCGCGCGCCGGGCTCGCGTCCGTCGCCGCGGAGCCGTTCATCACCATCGCGCGGACGATGTCCGCCAGCTTCTACGACCACGTGGTCGCGGTCTGCCGTGCGGCCGGCTTCACGCCAAACATCGTGCAGGAGGCCAGCGAGCTGTTCACGGTGCTGATGCTCGTGCGTGCGGGGATGGGCGTCGCCCTGGTCCCCAGCGCATCGGTCTTTCGCGGCGTGCCTGGCGTTCGTGTGCGGCCAATCGCGCCCGCGCGAAGCCGCGTGGGACATCGGCATCGCCTGGAGCGCCGAGCGCCGCGACGAGCCGCTGATCGACGCCTTCGTCGAGTTGACGCTTCGCTCGTACCGGCCGAGATCGCGATCCCCGATCCCTGATCCCTGATCCCTGATCCCTGATCCCCGCACGCTATACTCCGACATGGCTGGATCGCGGTCGCATTTCCACATTGCGATCTCGTCGGGTGGCCTCGATACCGAATCGGGGCGCGAGTTCTTCCAGGAGCGGCTCAAGATCTTCGCGTTCTGGAACGGCCTGCTGTCGTTCAGCTTCGTGCCGCTCCGGCTGGGGCTGGAAGCCGCGTTCGCTCAGGATTTTTCGTGGAGCGGTGTCCTTCGCCGCCCCGGCGTGCTCCCGCACCTGACGGCATCGTTGACGATGATGCTCGTGTGGCTGGTGACGCGGCGGTCCCGAATTTTTCCGATCCGCACGCTGACGAGGATCGATGCGCTGGCCACGTGCCTGGTCGGCACGTCGTTCGCGCTGATGGGCGCGTGCGCTGGCCGTCGATGGCGGAGTGCTCATCAGCGACAGGATGGTCGCCATGCTGACGGCGACGCTGGCGATCGCCTTTACGGTGATCTGGCGCGCCGTCGCGATCCCCTCGACGCCGTCACGGACCGCCGTAGTCACTGCCATTGCGATCCTGCCGCTCGTCGCAGCCGACATCTGGATGCTCGCGGTGGCGCGACCGCACGGCGCCGCCAACGCCGCCGGCGGCGCCGTTCGCGGTCCTCTGGGCGGTCGTCACGCTCGCGCTCTCGATCGTGGCCTCGAACGTCGTCTTCGGACTGCGCCGCGAGGTGGAGCGCGTCCGCCGTCTCGGGCAGTACACGCTCGACGAGAAGGTCGGCGAGGGTGCGATGGGCGTCGTCTACCGCGCGCGCCACGCGATGCTGCGCCGGCCGACCGCGATCAAGCTGCTGCCGCCACAGCGAATGGGCCAGAAGAACCTTCAGCGCTTCGAGCAGGAAGTCCAGCTGACGGCCATGCTGACGCACCCCAATACGGTGGCGATTTACGACTACGGCCGCACGCCTGACGGCGTCTTCTACTACGCGATGGAGTTCCTCGATGGCATCAACCTCGAGGATCTCGTGCGGCGCTATGGTCCGCAGCCGCAAGGGCGCGTCGTCGGCATTCTTCGCCAGGTGTGCCGGGCGCTCGCCGAGGCGCACGACCTCGGCGTGATTCATCGCGACGTCAAGCCGGGCAACATCATCCTCACCGTGCGCGGCGGAGAGCCCGACGTGGCCAAGGTCGTGGATTTCGGCCTCGTCAAAGAACTCGACACGGCCAACGGATCGACGACGCGGTCCGCGGACACGAATCTGCTCGTGGGCACGCCGCTCTATCTGTCGCCCGAGGCCATCACCACGCCCGACCGCGTCGACGCGCGCAGCGACTTGTATGCGCTGGGCGCTGTTGGCTACTTCCTCGTCACCGGCACGCCGCTCTTCGAGGGACGGACGATCATGGAGCTGTGCGCGCATCATCTGCACACGCAGCCGACTCTGCCTTCGGTGCGCCTGGGACGTGCCGTCGATCGGCAGCTCGAAGCGCTGCTACTCGCATGTCTCGAGAAGGATCCGGCGCGCCGGCCTCCGACCGCGATGGCGGTTCACGAGGCCCTCGCGGCAAGTGACGCCGCCGCAGAGTGGTCCACCGAGGACGCCCAACGGTGGTGGACCTCGTTCCGGCCAGACGGACCGGTCACGACCGGCGGCCAGACCGAGATCGAAACGATCGCCGTGGATCTGGCCGCACGTTGACTGAGGTCGCTTCGCCACTTCCTGCGGTGTGCCTCTACGGCACAGTCGCGGCAAGCTCTGGCGCGGTGGCCAAACCAAGTCAGCCGTTACACGGCAGAGTAACGACCTTACACGCCTGAACGGGCCGAGGTGGGAAAAAGCGCGCAAATTCGGGCGAATTGCTGGCCTCCGCCTTGCTAAATCAAAAAGTGGAGGGCAGCCGCTGCAAGATCGCAGCGCAGGTGCCGATATGAATGGTGTGACCGAAACGTTTCTGATGGCTGCTGTGATGCTCGGATCGCTCGGAGCGGGCATCGGGCTCGCTCACGTCGCGCTGTCGGGAGTCTTTGCGTTTCTCCTGAACGAGCCGGCGCGCGTGCAAGCCGTCGTCCCCAAGTCGCAGCCTCGCACGAAGTAGCGACCCGCTGGCAGGTTGAACCACCGATGGTTCAGACCTGATCCTGCAGGAGCCACACCGCGGCCTCCTGAGTGCGGGCCCAGACCCCACGATGCCGCCAGGCGTCGAGCGTGAGCCGGTCGCTGACCGCGCGATCGCGTTCGAACGCCGCCTCCAGATCGCCCAGCAGCCGACGATCCACGAACGAGACGTTGCTTTCCTCGTTGAAGGCAAACGAGCGATTGTCGAAGTTCGTGGTGCCGATGGTGCCCCACTCGCCATCCACGACCATCGTCTTGTGATGCAGCATCGTGTGGTTGTACTCGTAGATCTCGATGCCCGCTTCCAGCAGATCGCCGAAGAGACGCACGCTGTTCCGGCGCGCGACGAAGTTGTCGTTGTAGCGGCCGGAGACGATGATCGTCACGCGCACGCCGCGCCGCGCCGCATTGACGAGCGCGTCGATGGCGACTGCATCGGGGACGAAGTACGGATTGGCGATGTGGATCGTGCGCTGCGCGCAGACGATGGCGAAGTAGTAGAGGGTGCGAGCCGCGGACGCGCCCATGGCCGGTGAGCTGAGCAAGGTGTGCAGCGGCACGCGGCCGGCCGGCTCGGGAGCCGGAAAGTAATCGGGGCCGCTCACGAGCTCGCCGGTCGTCTGCTGCCAGTTGCGCGCAAACCCCGTCTGCAGCGGCAGAACGCCGGGGCCTTCGATGCGGATCTGCATGTCGCGCCAGTGCGTCGGATCCTGCGCGTGGCCCGACCAGTGATCCGCGATCCCCGCCCCGCCCGTGAATCCAATCCGTCCGTCCACGATCAGCGACTTCCGATGCGTGCGGTAGTTGAACTGCCCGATCGAGTACCACTTGATCGGGTTGAACCAGGCGAGCTGGCAGCCACCCGATTCAAGCGTCTCGAGGATCGCGGTCCCGATCGTTGACGAGCCGACGGCGTCCAGCAGGATCTTCACGGTCACCCCCGCGCGCGCCCGATCGGCGAGCGCGTGCGCGAATTCCAGTCCGATATTTCCTGCCCAGTAGATGTAGGCCTCGATCGTGACCGACTCCTTCGCGTCGCGAATCGCCTGCAGCATCGAGGGATAGAACTCGTCGCCGTTGTTCAGCAGTTCGACCTTGTTGCCGTCGAGAAAGGTGATGCCGGTCAGACCGACGACGCTGTCGAGAAAGGCGGGATCGGCGGTCGGGAGGAAATGATCGAGGCCGTAGTTCGGCGATCGCTCGCGCGGCGCGGCAAGGTAAGTGAGAAACGCCATCGTCCCGAAGAAGGCGGCCCAGTTCCAGGCGTCCCTCACCAGCGCCCATATCGTGGCGGCGCCCCACGGCCACCACGCCCAGATCAGCCGTCGGAGGCGGGTCCACAGGCCGGGCAGGCCATGCGGACGTCTGGCACGCGCCGCTGGCGGCTCGAGGCGATGGCGCCACTTGCGGGGAACTCGCCGTGTTCGGAATCGCGCAGAGTAGCGGTAGGGCGCGAGGCGCCTGACTGACGCGTGGCGGGGCATGGTGAGAGTCGATGGCGCGCGCACGCGCCATGCGTGAACTTACACCGAACCGCGCTCGACGTGGACGGACCACTTCGGAAGGAACGCGAGATCTGGCACGGCGGTTGTAGACGGGAGCGCGCATGGCAGAAAGCTCTCCCTCCCGCGACGATTCGACCCAGAACGAGGCGTGCGCCCCGAGCGTCGTTGTCAGAATCAAGCCAGATCGCCGAAAAGAGCCGCGTCAGGTCAGTCGGGAACCAGCTCGCGTCCCCTCGAACGTCGCCGAGTCGTAACGCATCACGGTCGAAAGCCTGGGAACGTAGTCAATGCAGTCAACGTGTGTACTGACTCACAACGCAGAGAGAAATCGAGAATTCCTTAGCTCCTTGCCATGTCGCTGCTGGTGCCCCCGGCTGCCGGCACATACGTCTTCGACACGTAATCGGTCACCATCCGATCGGCGCTGAACCGCCAGCCGAGGGTCCGGATCGCGCGCTTCATCCGCGCGATCCACTTGCGGGGCAGGCCATCCCGGTCGCGATCGTAATAGAGAGGCACTACTTCGTCCTCGAGAACGGCTTGCAGCGCCTCACCGTCCCTCGTGTCGTGGACGTCGATCGATGTGTGCGTTTCTCCCATGCCGATCGCAAAGCCGTTCAGGCCGTCGTAGGCTTCGGCCCACCAGCCGTCGAGGATCGAGAGGTTCAGTCCGCCATTGAGCACGACCTTCTGGCCGCTGGTGCCGGATGCCTCGAGTGGCCGCCTCGGTGTGTTGAGCCAGACGTCGACGCCCTGCACGAGGTGACGTCCGACGTTGATGTCGTAGTCCTCGACGAACAGCACTTTCCCCGCGAAGCGGGCGTCGCGCATCAGGCGGCTGACTTCCTGGAGGATGCCCTTCCCGGGCCGATCCAGCGGATGCGCCTTGCCCGCGAAGACGAGCTGCACCGGTTTGCGCGGGTCGTTCACCAGCGAGACGATGCGCTCGATGTCCTGAAGGACGAGATTGGCGCGCTTATAGGTGGCAAACCGGCGCGCGAAACCGATGGTCAGCGCGTCGAGGCTGAGCGACTGGCGGAGCTGCGCCACGAACTCGGCCGGTTCACCCCGTCGCTCGGCGCTGGCTGTCGCACGCCGCCGCGCGAAGTTCACCAGCCGCGCCTTCAGCGCCTGATGTGTTTCCCAGAGTTCGCCGTCATCGACGTTCTCAATCGCGTCCCAGCAGGACGCGTCGGCGCAGCGGCGCGGCCAGTCCGGCCCGAGATGCCGGTCGAACACCTTGTGCATCGGCGACGCCAGCCACGTCGGCACGTGGATGCCGTTGGTGATATGGCCGATCGGGACCCGTTCCTCGTGCAGGCCGGGGTAGAGACCGGTCCACATCGCGCGCGAGACCTGTCCGTGCAGCGACGAGACGGCATTCGCGCGCCGCGACATCTTCAGCGCCAGCACGGTCATGCAGAACGTTTCGTTCTCGTCCCCCGGATTGACGCGGCCGAGCGCCATCAGCTCCTCGTGGCCGATACCGAGCGCGTCGCGCAGCGGGCCGAGATGCTCCTCGATCGCGTGCGCGGAGAAACGGTCGTGCCCCGCCGGTACGGGAGTGTGGGTGGTGAACACCACCTGCTGCGACACGCGGCTGATCGCCTCGTGCGAATCGAGACCCTCGCGAAGCATCCTGAGGCGGACCAGCTCCAGCGCCGCGAACGCACTGTGTCCTTCGTTGAGGTGCGCCACACCCGGTGAGATGCCCAGCGCCTTCAGGGCGCGCACGCCGCCGACGCCGAGCAGCAGTTCCTGCCGGATCCGCGTCCGGTCGTCGCCGCCGTAGAGACGCGCCGTCAGCGTCCGGTCCTCGGGCGAGTTGCCGGGGACGTCCGAGTCGAGGAGCAGCACGGTGTTCCGCCCCACGGAGAGCGTCCAGACTCTCGCGGCGATCGCGCCGGTGCGCGTCTCGATGGTCACGGTCACCGGGGCGCCGTCCGGGCTCGTGGCCTGGCGGATGGGCAGAATCCGGCTGTCCACGTCGAGGTACTCCTCGTGCTGATAGCCGTCGAGGTCCAGCCGCTGCTTGAAGTAGCCCTGCGAGTAGTACAACCCGACGCCGACGAGCGGGATGCCCAGGTCCGACGCGGACTTGACGTGATCGCCGGCGAGGAGACCAAGGCCGCCCGAATAAATCGGCAGCGACTCGTGCAGGCCGAACTCGGCGGAGAAGTAGGCCACCGGCCGTGCCCACAGCACGCCGGCGTCCCGCGCGCCCCATGTCCGCGTCGAGGCGAGGTATTCCTGCATGCGGCGGTAGGTGTAGTTGATGCGGCCGTGGAGCGCCAGCTGCGACGCGCGATCCTCGAGCTTGTCGATCGGGATTCTCTGGAGAAGCGCGATCGGATTGTGCGCGAGGTCCCGCCACATCACCGGATCGAGATCGCGAAAGAGGCTGGTCGCCTCCGCATCCCAGCTCCACCACAGATTCTGCGAAATTTCGGACAGGCGCCGGTGCGCGGGGGCGACGAACTGCCCCAGTGTGCGCGCTTCGCTGACGAGCGGCGCCAGCTGCGTGCCGGCCGTCATCAACATCCGCACGATCGCATCGTCGAACGCCCGTGGCTCGATCGTCTGCACCACGAGCACGCCCTGAAGCAGGCCGCGGTCAACCACCGGCACGCCCAGGAACGAGTGGTACGGGTCCTCGCCGGCTTCCTTGAAGTACTTGAACCGCGGATGCCGGGTCGCGTCCTCGACGACCTGCGGCCGCAGCTGCTCGCCGACCAGTCCGGCCAGACCTTCGCTGAGCCGCATCCGCACGCGTCCGACGCTCTCCGGACGGAGACCCACGGTCGCCGCGAGCACCAGCGTCGATCGATCGGGCTCGAGCAGGTAGACGGAGCAGACGTCGCTCTCGAACCGCCGCTGTATGAGCTCGACGATGTTGGTGAGCGTTTCGGTGGGATTGCCGCTGTTCGAAACCAGGCGGCTGATTTCCTCGAGGGTCCAGAGGAGTGCGTCCTGCTGCATCGAAGGCGTCATCTCGTTCACGGTACCGTCCCGTCTCCTGTCGTGAGATATGCGTGCGCTGCCGGCGGGCGGCGCTCGTGGCGCCCGTGCGCCAGGCGTTGATGAGCAACGGCAATGCCACGCACCTCAATCACTTGGCGCCGCCGCATGTCGCGATTTCATTGGCGAACCGTGCGGGCGTCGGCCGGGGCGAGGCCGACAAAAATGTGGGGAGACCTGAAAATGCCTACAGCAATGTCTGGATTGCTGTTGGGAGTGGGGCGGCGCGCTCGCGCCTCGGTGGCGGAATTGCCGGCGAAAGCGGTTACCCTACGGCGTGGCGCGATTCTTGGAAACCCCGCCGCCGCATGAAGGTGATTGGCGGCGACACGGGCGACGCACTGCGTTCGCGGGTGTGCGCCGAGTTCATCGAGATGCCCGGTCTGCAACTGACGTTCGAGCAGGCCACACGACTGTGGGGGATTGAGCCAATCGTGTGCCGGCAGGTGATCGATGAACTGGTGGCGTGCGGGTTTCTCAGGCGGACGGCGTCAGGCCGCGTGATGCGTGCCGATCGTCACTGAGGGACACAATTCTGTAGGCTAAAATGCTCGAAGCGACAAGAATGTCGCTTCCGATGCGTCACTGCGACTCGGCACCCGGCGGGTGGATGACCGCCGCGACGTCGGGCGCCTTCAGGTTGTCGAGCGTCACCATCATCACACCCGTATCCACGAGCGGCGGCACCGGGCGTCCCTGCAGGTGATCCACGATCGTGCGGACACTGAGATAGCCCATGTTCACGGGATTCTGGACGACGAACCCCGCCAGCTCCCCGCGCTCCAGAGGCGCGATGAAGGCGGAGCTGTAGTCGAATCCGACGAAGGCAATCTTTCCGGCCTTGCCGATGTCCTGGAGTGCCAGGAGCATTCCGGCCGTCGATGATTCGTTGGGAGTGAAGATGCCGTCCACGCGATCGGCATAGCGATTGAGCAGGTTCTCGGACGTCCGCTTTGCCGTGTCGCGCGTCGCGCCGGCGTATTGGTCGGAGGAGGTCACGGTGATTGCGGGGTAACTGGCTTTCAGTTCGTCGAGAAATCCCTTCTCGCGTTCTTCGGTGGCGGCCGAGCCTTCCTGATAGCGCAGCATCAGCACGGTCCCGCGACCTTTGAGCACGTCGCCCATCCGTTTCGCGGCGAGACGGCCGCCCTTGCCGTTGTCGGTCGAGACATAGCTGACCGCCTGCGATGGATCGGCGAGCGCCGAGTCGAAAATCACGGTGGGAATACCGGCGCGCTTCGCTTCCTCGACCGGACGAAGGAGCGCGTTGCTGTCGAGCGGTGCGAGCACCAGGCCGTTCACGCCCTGGCTGATGAAGCCTTCGACGACCTCGACCTGTTGCTCGCGATCGTCCTCGCGCATCGGCGACTTCCAAAGGACGGTCACCGGCACGCCGGCCTTGCGGTATTCCTCGGCCGCCTTCTCGGCGCCCAGATGTACGCGCTTCCAGTGCTCGTGTGTCGAGCCCTTCGGCACCATGGCGATGCGGATTTCCTTCGCGCCGCCGGACGACGGCTTCGATCCGCAGCCGAGCGAGACGACGGCCGCGATGCAAGCGGCCAGGAGAGCGGCAACACCGATTCGTGAGCGCATCGTTGCACCTGCCAGCGTTTCGACAGCGCGACAGGCTCGCACAGAACCGGCGATTCGGCAACTCAGTCGATACGCAACGCCCGTATGGGCTGGACCTTCACGGCGCGGCGAGTGGGTGCGAGGCCGGCGACGAGCGCCGCAACGCTCAAGGCCACGATGGCGCCCACGATCGACGTGCCGTCCATCGGCGTGACGCCGTAGAGCTGACTCTCGACGAAGCGGCTCAGCCACCACGCGATCGGTAGCCCGGCGGCCGCGCCGATGATGGCGATGGCCAGCGTCTCGCGCATGACGAGCCAGCCGACGTCCGCTCCGCGCGCGCCGAGCGCCATGCGTATGCCAATCTCGCGCGTCCGGCGAGCGACGGTGTACGCCATGACGCCGTACAACCCGACGACCGCAAGCGCCGTCGCCAGCACGCCGAAGATCGCCGACATCGTCGCCATCAGGCGTTCATTGCTCAGCGAGCGTGCGACCTGCGCATCGACAGACCGCATCTCGCTCACCGGCAGATTCTGATCCAGCCCGCGCACGGTCTGTCGCGCCGCGTTGAACGCCGACTCGCTGTCTCTCGTCGTCCGCAGAAAAACGACGAACCCGCCGGCATCGCCGGCTTCGAGGTAGGGGAAGAACACCTGACTCCGGATCTCGCTCCGGACATCCGTGTACTTGGCGTTGCGGACGACACCGACGATCTCGATTGGTGTTTTCGTTCCGGGATTGCTGCCGAAGCCGATGCGCCGGCCAACGGCGTTGCTGCGCGGGAAGTACTTCTTCGCGAACAGCTCGTTGACGATGGCGACGCGGAACTCCGGCGCCTCGCCGTCGGCCTTCCTGGGCGGTTCTCCGACGTACTCGTCACGCTCGTTGAAGTCGCGCCCGGCGACGATCGGCATTCCCATCGCCTTGAAGTAGCCCGGGCTGATGGCGTTGCAGAGCTGACCGTTGTCTTCGCGAGGCTTCATTTGATAGCCCTCGATGGTCATGCCGCTGCTCCACTGGTTGCCGTCGAGGATGCGGACGGTTGCCAGCCCCGCAGCGCCGACGCCGGGCGTCGACTGCAGCCGCGCGAGGAGCGTCTTCGCGAACTGCCGCGTTCGGGGAGTGTCGTAGCCGTTCCGCGACGGATCGACCTCGAACGTGATGAGGTGGTCCGTGCGGATGCCGAGATTGACCGTCGTGAGATTTCCGAGCGTGCGAATGAAGAGCCCGGCCCCCAGAAGCAGCAGCAGTGACACCGCGACTTGCGACGCCACCAGCGCTTTCCGCATCCGCCCGCGTCCGCCCATGACGCTCGTCGATTCCGACTTGAGCGTGGGCGCGATATCCGTCCGCGTCGACGTGAACGCCGGCGCCAGGCCAAACACGAGACCCGTGAGGACAGCGAGTCCGAAGGTGAACCCGAGGATCCGCAGATCCGGCAACGTCGACACGACCGGTGGACCATTCGGATCCACGAAGAAGCTCAGCACCAGCGGTGCGCCGCCGATCGCCAGCGCAAGCCCGGCGAATCCTCCAGCACACGACAAGGTGAGGCTTTCGACCACGAGCTGCTGGACGAGGCGCGAGCGTGTCGCGCCGAGCGACAGGCGTGTGGCGATCTCGCGCTGCCGGCCTGCGGCACGGGCGAGGAGCAGGTTGGCGACGTTGGCGCACGCGATCACGAGGACGCCGCCCGCGATCGCCATCAGCACCCAGAGCGGCTTCGTCAGCTCCGAACGGAAGTTCGAATGTCCCTGTGCGGCCGGATCGAGCACGAGGCGGTTCCGCATGTAGGTCGCGCGCGTGTCAGACGACGCCGACGCGAACCCTGGTGAATCGACGTCGGACTTGAGCGAGGCCTGGTAGAGCGGGACGAGCGCTGCCTGCGCCTGTTCGCGCGTGACGCCGTCCTTCACACGCGCGAAGACGCGCACCCAGCGATACAGACGATCGTCGAGACCGTCCCACCCGGGCGTCATCTGCAGCTTCATCATCATCGGCACCCATACCTGCACCGGCTGGCCCATCTCGACGCCGTCGAAGCCTTCCTGGGCGACGCCGAGGATGGTGAATGGATGCCCGTTGATGATTGCCGTACGCCCGACGACGGTGCGATCCGCGCCGAAACGCGACGCCCAGAACGCATGGCTCAGGATCGCCACGGGATGCCCGCCCTTCTGCTGGTCGTCCGCCGGTGTCAACAGCCGGCCGATGGCCGGCTGCACGCCGAGCACCGGGAAGTAGGTCCCCGTGACAATCTCGCCGCGCGCGCGGTCGGTACGCCCCTGAAACCCGATGTGCATGTCGTAGCCGAAACGGCCGAACACGCCCGAGAAGACCTTGTTGCGGTCGCGGAATTCCAGGTAGCTCGGGTACGACATTTCGCTGCCGTCGCCCCAGTTGCTGCCGTAATGCTCGCCCTCGAACGTCACCTGCACGAGCTGCTGCGGGTTCTTGACCGGCAGAAGCCGCAACAGCACCTGATCGACCAGCGTGAAGATGGCAGTGTTGGCGCCGATGCCCAGGGCGATCGACAGCACGGCGATCGCGGTGAAGCCAGGGTTGCGGCGGAATGTGCGCAGCGCGAATCGAAGATCGGCGAGAAAGTGGGCCATCAGGGGACTCCAGGCCCGCGTCGCAAACAGCTCGCGAGCCGACGGCCTGTTAGACGATGCGAGACTGAAAAACGTTGTGGGTCACGGACTTCACGGACGAGGGCGGACTCTCTGCACGCTACGCGGACATGCGCGGACTCCGGCCGCTGGTGCGGACAGATGGCCCGGGCGGCACTTCGTGCCGCCGCCTCGGGGCCATCTCAGCACTGTTTGGCGCGACAGTTCCGGCGAATTGGTTCCGATCCGTCTGCATCCGTGCAGTCCGTGACCGTGCCTTATCCGTGCGGTCTGTGACGACGCTTGTCCGTGTCGTCCGTGACCGCATTGTCCGTGTCGTCCGTGACTACACGCGCGCCACCGGTGCGTTCAGCGCGGGCAGCGCCGCCTCGATCTGCTGGCGCGACGACTCGAACCACGGCGGCAGCACGAGCGACTCGCCGAGATGCGCCGGGTCCTCGTCCACCGCGAAGCCCGGTCCATCGGTCGCCAGCTCGAACAGCACGCCGCCCGGCTCCTTGAAGTACACCGACTTGAACCAGAACCGATCGATCACCGGAGTCGCGTGCGCGCCTGCCGACTCGGCCTGCGTTCGCACGGTCAACTGGTGCGACTCGTCGTCCACCCGCCAGGCGAGATGGTGAACGCTGCCGACGCCCCAGGCGCCGCGCCGAGCCTCGGGCGTTTCACGCAGATCGACGACGCCAGGTGCGTCCTTGAACCCGTAGCGGGTCCAGCCGTCGTCGGTGCCGAGGGCCTCGAAGCCAAGCGCGCCGGTCAGGAACGTCGTCGTCGGCGCGAGCTCGCGCTCCCACAAACGGGCGCCGTGCAGTCCACGAATCTGATAGCCCGCTTCCACCGGTCCGCCATCCCAGGGACTGAACTGCCGCCGCGGCGTCGCCGCTTCGACCAGGCTCACCCGCAGCCCGTGCGGATCGATGACCGGAAGCACGCGCTCGCCGAAGCGCGTGGTGATGGCTTCGATCTGCGCACCGTATTTCTCGAGGCGTGATCCCCAGAACCTCAGGCTGTCCTGCGGCACCTCCAGCGTGACTTCGACGGCGAGTCCGTGACCGATCCGTGGCGGCGCGAGGTGCGCCCACGGGAAGAACGTGAGATCGCTCCCGGGATGTCCCTCGGCGTCGGCATAGAACAGGTGATAGGTGCCCGGATCGTCCTGGTTGATGCTCTTCTTGACCAGGCGCATGCCAAGCACGCCGGCATAAAAGTCGAGATTCTCCTGCGCCGGCCCCGCGATAGCGGTGATGTGATGCAGTCCGTTGACGCGCGCCATTGATGCTCCTGCTTCCATGGTAGCGCGATTCGCTCAGCTTGGCTTTGCGACGGAGGCCATGTGCGCGTCGAGCGTCGAATGGTCTGTGCCTTGCTACAGACCCACTCGGAGGACTGCGAAGTGGCCACCGTGAATACAGTGCCGTACTGGCAGGACGCGATCTCGCTCCCGATGCTGCACCGGCTCGACCGCGACATTCGCGTCGACGTCGGCATCATCGGCGGCGGTGTCGTCGGTATTACTGCCGCGTATCTGCTCAAGGCCGCCGGTCGCACGGTGGCGTTGCTCGATCGCGATCGCCTGGGGAGTGGCGACACCGGGAACACGACGGCGCACCTGACCGCGGTGACCGACACCCGCCTCAGCGAGCTCGTCAACACGTTCGGCCGCGATCACGCGCGCGCGGCGTGGGATGCAGGGTTCGCGGCAATCGCGCAGATTGACGAGCTCGTGCGCGCCGAACGGATCTCGTGCGGCTTCGAGTGGGTGCCGACGTATCTGCATACGCCTGCCTCGTGGGCGCACGTGGAGGGCGACCCGGCGGGTGAGGACGATCTCCGCGCTGACGCGCAACTGGCGACCGAGCTCGGCTTCGATGCGGAGTTCGTCGACCGCGTCCCGTTCGTCGACATGCCGGGTGTGCGGTTCGACGGTCAGGCCCGCATTCACCCGCGCGCGTACCTGGCCGGGCTGGTGCGGCGCATCGAGGGCGACGGCAGCCACGTGTTCGAGCGATCTCCCGTGGAAGACGTCATCGCATCGCCGCTCGCCCTCAAGGCGAATGGCCACACCGTCACCTGCGACTACGTCGTCGTGGCGACGCACAATCCCATCGTCGGAAAGGCGAGCCTGGCGGCCGCGACCCTGCTGCAAACCAAGCTCGCCTTGTATTCGAGCTACGTGGTTGCGGGACGTGTGCCGCACGGCCATATTCCTGATGCGCTGTTCGTGGACACGGCAGACCCATACAACTACCTGCGCCTGGATTCGGGCGACCAGTTCGACGTGGCGATCCTCGGCGGAGAGGATCACAAGACGGGGCAGGAGCCTGACACGACCGGCAGATTCCAGCGACTGCAGGAGGCACTGATTCGCGCCGTTCCATCCGTCGAGGTCACGCACCGATGGTCCGGTCAGGTCATCGAGACGCCCGATGGCCTGCCGTACATCGGCGAGATCGCGGCGCGCCAGTTCATCGCCACCGGGTTTGCTGGTAACGGCATGACCTTCGGCACCGTCGCGGCGATGATGGCGCGTGATGCGGTGCAGGACGTGCGGAATCCGTGGACCGATCTATTCGACCCGTCGCGCAAGAAGCTGACCGCCGGAACGGTCTGGGACTACCTCACCGAGAACAAGGATTATCCCTACTACCTGATTCGCGACCGGTTTGCCGGTGCGGAAGGGAAGTCGCTGCGCGTATTGAAGCGGGGCGAGGGCCGGATCCTCGATCTCGATGGCGAGCGGGTGGCGGCATACCGCGCCCCCGATGGATCGGTCACCGCGCGCTCGGCCGTCTGTACACATATGGGGTGCCTGGTCCGATGGAATCCAGGCGAGCGGACGTGGGACTGCCCATGCCACGGCTCCCGTTTTGCGCCCGAGGGGAGCGTCATCTCAGGCCCGGCGGAATCGCCGCTGGCGGAGGTGTCGCGACGCGTCCCCAGTGCCTCGTGAGGCCGCCCTGGCATGGATCTGCGAACCGGATTCGCCTACTGGCTCCTCCGCAATGGGCTGCTGGCCACCTACTCGCCACTCGATCGCGATGAGACCGCCGACGTCACCATCGTCGGCGGCGGCATCACGGGAGCCCTCGCCGCCTACGAGCTGTCGCACGCGGGCGCGAACGTCGTGGTGGTCGACAAGCGTGACGTTGCGAGCGGAAGCTCCACAGCAACGACCGGCCTGCTTCTCTGCGAAACAGACACGTCGCTTCTCGAGCTGTCGGAGCGCGTTGGCGAGCATGCGGCCGCGCGCGTCTATCATCTCGGTCGCGAAGCCATCAGCCGGATCGAATCGCTGACCACCAGCCTCGCCGACTCGTGCGGCTTCGCGCGACGCTCCAGTCTGTACCTGGCGTCGACGAGCGCCGACGCCCGGATGCTGGAGCGCGAGTACGCGTTGCGACGCGCGCACGGCCTTGGCGTTGCGCTGCTCGACGCCGGCGAGATTCACCGCAAGTGGGGAATCGACGCGCCGGCCGCGATCTATAGCCACGGCGGCGAGATCGACTGCTACCGCTTTGCGCATCGGCTGCTGGAAGGGGCGGCGAAGCGCGGCGCGCGAATCTACGCCAGGACGCCCGTCGATCGCCTCGATATCGAGGATGGCGAGCGGATGACGGTCGTGACGGCCGGCCCGCACCGCATCCACACGCGGTGGGTCGTGGCGGCGACGGGATACGAAGCGGTCGAGCAGATGCGTCCGCCGCAGACCGAGTTGAGCAGCACCTGGGTTGTTGCGTCGGAGCCGTTGAGTGGGGGGACGCCATGGGCCGAGCGGAGCCTGATCTGGGAAACAGCTCGCCCGTATCTCTATGCCAGAACGACGGACGACAATCGCATCATCGTCGGCGGCGAAGACGAACCATACGCAGAGGGCCATCAGGATCGTGACCTGCTGAAGCGCAAAACCGCGCGACTGTCGTCTCGTCTCAACGCGCTGTTTCCGCAGCTGCGGTTCGAAGTCGCGTACGCGTGGGCGGGCACGTTCGGGTCCACCGTCGACGGGCTGCCGCTGATCGGCCCGTCGCCTGGCAATCCGCGCCTCTGGTTTGCCCTCGGTTACGGCGGCAACGGAATCACCTTCAGTGTCATCGCCGCCCGGTTGCTCGTAGACGCGTACCTGGGCCGCCAGTCGCCCGACGCCCCCATCTTCGCGCTCGATCGGCGGAGCGTCGCCGATGCTGCACGGGGCCCGGCGGTCAGCCGGCGGCTGGAGTCCGCTCCTTCGGCAACAGGCCTCCGATCGCCATCGCCGTGAACAGCATGGCCGCGCGGGGCCAGCTGAGTGGAGTGGCCACGGCCTGTACGCGGCCGGCACGGATGGCGTTGCAGATCGCATCCGGCGTTCGATCGTCGCAGTCGACAAGTGAATAGGTCGTGCCCATCTGCATCAACAGATGGAGGTCGGTATTGCCGACGAGTGGCTTGCCCTGCCGTCTCGCCCACTCGATCGCCTTGCGATTGAAATCGAGCCCGCGTACGTGTACCGAGTTGATCTCGATCGCATCGGGGAGCGTCGGCATCTCGTCGAGCAGACGCCCCATCGCGCTGCCGATTGGGTAGAACGGGTGCGGTGCGACCACGAGGGCGCCGGTGTGCGCCTTGAATGCAAGCACGTCGTCGAACGACCGGAGGCGCTCCGCGTCGCGCGGGCCGTTGATGATCAGCAGGTGCTTCCGGCCGATGTTGCGTTCGATGCCGGCGAGCACTGTAACGCCGCGAGCGGCCGCATAGTCGGCGAGCGGCGCCGGATCGGTCCAGCGGTTGTGCAGCGTAATCGCCACGGCGCCGTAGCCGAGCCGAGCCGCGCGATCGATCAGTTGAAATGCGGTGTGAAAGATCCGATCGGACGGATCGCCTTTGACGTGTGCGTGCAGTTCGACCTTGATCATCTGCGAGGCGCTTGTTTCGCTGCGCGTGCGGGCAACGCCGCCACCGCCCGCTCGAGCTGATCGCGCGTCCTGAGGACCGTCTTGCCGAACGCGGCCGGCAGCGGCGCCTCGCCGTTCCAGGTCACGCCGGGCGGATACATGCTCCAGACGTCCCAGGCGGTGGGTCGCCATGCCTTCAGCTCGTCACGTCGCGCCAACGCAGTGCCCACGACCTTGCCTTCGTCCCAATAGTGCACCGCGCGCGCATCGACGATCTCGTTGCGCGGCCATTCCGAGCGCCCATCCGTCCTCAGCATCGTCAACCAGATCACGTAGACCTTCAGATCGCGATCGCGATACTTGGCCAGCAAGTCGTCCTGCACCCACCGGGCGCCAGCAAGACATTCTCCTCAAGTCGGCGCGACGATCACCAGGAGGCGGGGCTGGTTGAGGTCGGCATTGAACGCGCGGCTGAACTGATCGACCGACGTCAGGTCCTTGAGGGCGCTCTCCGGCAGCGGCGCCACCTGCCGGCAGGCACTCAGGCAGAGGACGAGCAGCGCGCAGGCAATCCGTAATCGGCGATCCATCCGCAATCCGCAATCCACAATCCGCAATTGTATAGTTGCTCATGCGCTTCGAAACGCTCGCCGTTCATGCCGGAGCTTCCGTCGATCCCGTTACGCGCGCGATAACGCCGCCAATTCATCTCTCGACGACATTCGAGCGGGCCGAGGACGGGGCGTTTCCTGGCGGCTATATCTACACCCGGTCGGGCAATCCGACGAGACTAGCGCTCGAAGAGTGCCTGACGGCGCTCGAAGGTGGCGCCGCGGCGGCGGCGTTCGCGTCGGGGTCGGCGGCGACTGCGGCGATCTTCCAGGCGATGGAGCCGGGCGATGAGGTCATCGCCTCCGAAGACGCGTACTACGGAACGCCTCTGCTGCTTCGCGACCATTTTTCGCGCTGGGGACTCGGCGTCAACTTCGTCGACATGCGCGATCCGGGGGTAATCGAGCGGGCGGTGACGCCCAGGACTCGACTGATCTGGATCGAGACGCCCTCGAACCCACGCCTGCACGTCACCGATATCGCCGCCTGCGTCGCCATTGCGGCCCGCTGCGGCGCGAAGACGGTCGTTGACAATACGTGGCCGACGCCGGTCTTGCAGCGTCCATTCACGCTTGGTGCGGATCTCGTGATGCACTCGACGACCAAGTACCTCAGCGGACACAGCGACGTGCTGGGTGGTGTCGTCATCGCGCGCGAAAACGACGCGTTCTTTGCGCGCGTGCGGGAGATCCAGGGTGGCGGCGGCGCCGTGCCGGCGCCGTTCGACTGCTGGCTGGTGCTGCGGGGCATCCGGTCGTTGCCGTACCGCATGCGCGGCCATGTCGAAGGCGCGCGCCGGCTCGCGGCCTTCCTCGCGGAGCAGTCGGGGATCGAGCGCGTCTACTATCCAGGGCTGCCCTCGGATCCCGGCCATGCCGTCGCGTCGCGGCAGATGTCCGACTTTGGCGGGATGCTGTCGATCGGCGTGCGCGGCGGGCGCGCCGAGGCGTTCGGTCTTGCGGCGCGGCTCAAGCTGGTCACGCGGGCGACGAGTCTCGGCGGGCCTGAAACGCTGATCGAACACCGCGCGTCGATCGAGGGCACGCACTCCAAGGCGCCAGAGAACCTCCTCCGGATCTCGGTCGGCCTCGAGCATCCCGACGACCTCATCGACGACTTCCGCCAGGCCCTCTGACGCAGGTCTGGGGGGACTGTCCCCCACCAAACGGATTGCGTCGCGCAAATTCTGCAACACAACTGGTTGTGTGGGGGACAGTCCCCCCACCTCGCGCGATTGGGGGACAGTCCCCCTGCTACTGCTGCTGCGCGGTCGGTGGGGGGACGACGGGGACGCGGCGCTCGTAGTCGGGCCGCTTCGGCGGCGCCGGCGACGACTTGAGCCGGTCGAGCACTTCGCTGATTGCGCGTTCCAACTGAGGATCGACGCCCTTCGCGAGCTGCGTCGGATCCTCGTCCACGGCGATATCCGGCTCGACGCCGTGGCCTTCGGCGAACCACTTGCCGTCGGGCGTGTACATCCGGAACGTGGGAACGGTGACGGCGCCGCCGTCGGAAAGCCCCGGGGCGCCGCTGATGCCAATCAAGCCACCCCACGTGCGCGTGCCGACGAGCGGCCCCAGCTTCGCCTCGCGGAAGTAGAAGGGGAACGCGTCGCCACCCGACCCGCTCCAGCCGTTGATCAGCATCACCATCGGCCCGCGGACGGCCACCGGCGGCCACTGCCGTGGGGCGCCGGTGCGGACCGCCCAGTAAGCGAGCATCGGCCGGTTCAGCAGCTCGATGAAGCGATCCGGGATCTGACCGCCGCTGTTGAAGCGCTCGTCCACGATCAGGCCGTCGCGCGACCATTGCGCCATGAACTGACGCACCAGCTCGTTCTGCGCGTTGATACCGGTGCTCTGCACGTAGACGTAGCCGACGCGGCCGTTCGTTGCCGCGTCCACTCGTGCGCGGCGCGCTTCGATCCACTCGCGGAATCGAAGCTCCACTTCGCTCGACAGGCACTTCACCGTCACCTGCCGCGAGCCTGCCGTTCCCGGCGTGTTGTTGACCGTGAGGACGACCGTATCGTTGGCGGCGCCGGCAAAGGCCGCCCAGGGGTCCTGACGCACGTCGACCGGCTCGCCGTTCACCGCCAGGATGTAGTCGCCGACTTTGAGGTTGGCGCCGGGCTCCGCTACGGGCGCGCGGGCGTCGGCGTCCCATGGGCCGCCCGCGACAATTCGCTTCACGCGATAGGCGCCGTTCGTGACCTCCCAGTCGATGCCCAGCATGCCAACGCCGCGCTCGGGCGCCTCCTCCTCATCGCCGCCGCCGCGATAGGTGTGCGACGCGTTCAGTTCGCCGATGAACTCGCCGAGCACGAAGTTCACATCCCACCGCGTGACCGCATCGTCCAGCAGCGCGGCATAACGATCGCGCGTTGCCTTCCAGTCAACGCCGTGCATGTTGGGGTCGTAGAAGTAGTCACGCTCGAAGCGATAGGCGTCGGCGAACATCTGCCGCCACTCCGCCCGTGGATCGACGGTCATCTCCATCTCGTCGATGCGGAGCGGCTTCTCGAACTTGACCTCCTTCTTGATCTCGACGATCGCGTATTTCTCGTCCCGTCTGACCAGCGCCTTCTTTCCGTCCGCCGTCACTTCGACCGCATCGACATCTTCGAGGACGGTCTTCTCGTCGCGATCCTCGAGGTCGAAAAAGACCAGCGAGGCCTTGCGCTCACCGGATCCCGCCCGCGGCGCGCGGCGGTAGACGACCTTACCTTTGGTGGCGAAGATCTGTGCGTAGTTGCCGGCCTTGGGCGGCAGCACGACCGCGCGCGCCTCGAACCCTTCGAGATCGATCGCAACCGGCGCGGCCTTGGATCCGGCATCGTCTTTCTTCTCTTCGTCCTTCGACGCGTCGTCCTTCTTGGCGTCCTTCGTTCCCTCGTCCTTCGTCTTCCCTCCCTCGTCCTTCGTCCCTCGTCCTTCGTCCTTCGTCTCCCGTCCCTCGTCCTTCTTGTCGCCCTTCACCGTCTCCGCGTCGTTGCGCGGCGCCAGAGGAGAGGAGACGTCGCGCCGCAGCGGTACCGCGACAATGAGCGTGGCGTTCGGGTAGGACCAGGAGTTGTCGAAATCGCTGTAAACGGGTTCGAAGTTGCGATCCGAGAAGTAGTACAGGTACTTGCCGTCGGGATCGAACGTCGGCTGCGCGTCGTGGAAATACCCGGAGGTCAGCTGATGCGTCGCGCTGGTCTTCGTGTCATAGACGAAGATGGCGTTCATGCCCGACGCCACCGGCCGCGCCCAGCTGACCCAGCGTGAGTCACCTGACCAGCGGAACAGAAAGCTCTCGAGCGTCCCATGATTCATGAACAGCGGGCTCTCATCGATCTCGGCGACCTTGCGAGTGGCGATGTCGAGTACGCGAACCTTCGCCGCCTGGTCGACGAATGCGACGTGAGAGCTGTCGGGCGACCAGAAGGCCGTGTAGCGAAAGCCCGGGCCGATCGTGGTCAGCACCTGTTCGGCGCCGCTGCCGTCGGCGGGCCGCACGGTCAATTCGTACTCGCCCGAGCGATCGCTCCAATAGGCCAGCATCTTCCCATCGGGAGACCACGATGGATAGCGCTCGGCCGAGCCCGACGTGCGTGTCACGTCGAGGACGGGCCCGAACTCTGCCGGCACCGTGAACACGTCTCCGCGCGCCTGGAAGACGGCGCGCTTGCCGGTTGGTGACACCGAGGCGCGCGCAAGCAGCTTCGTCACGTTCTCGCTGCGCGGCTTCAGCGTCATCCGATCGGTGACGACCTGCACTTGCACTTCACGTGTCTTTTCCGATTGCAGATCGAGCAGGTACAGTCGACCGCCCGACTGAAAGACGATGTCGTCATTGCCGAGCGCGGGATAGGTGATGTCGTAGTCAGCGATATGCGTCACCTGTCGCAGCGCATTCGTCTTCATGTCGAGCGCCCAGATGTTCTGGCGCTCGTCGCTGCCGCGATCGGACAGGAAATAGAGCGTGTCCCCGTGCCACATCGGGAATTCATCGTTGGCGACGTTCTTCGTGATGTTGGCCGCGGCGAATGTCTGCAGATTGAAGCGCCAGAGATCCGGCGCCCAGCCGCCGCGATAGCGCTTCCATGTCCGGTTCGACTGCGTCTGCGGCACGTACGCCACTTCATGGCCGTCGGGCGAGAACGACGCGAACTCGCCATACGGCACCGGCAGCTTCTCGGGCATGCCGCCGGTTGACGCCACCAGATAGAACTGATCGAAGCGCTGACGGCCCGACTCGCGGCTCGACGTGAACAGCACCCGCTTGCCGTCCGGATGCCAGTCGAGCACGTGATCGTCCATCGGGTGGTGGGTCAGCCGCGCGGGATCCCCACCAAGCGAGGCAACGACGTAGACGTCGAGATTGCCATCGTAGTTGGCGCTGAACGCGAGTTGTGAGCCGTCGGGCGAGAAGCGGGGAAACAGCTCCTCGCCGGGCGCCGACGTCAAACGCGTTGCCAGGCCGCCGGTCTTGGGGACGACCCAGATGTCGCCGGCATACACGAAGGCGATGTGGGTCGCCGAGACGTCCGGCTGACGGAACATTCGCGCATCGATTTGGGCAGCGGCGAGTGCAGGAACACACAACGGCGCGAGCGCGGCGACGAGCAGGCGAGCGGCAGATCGAAACATGCGGGGAAGTATGCCACGCTGCGACAGGCGGGGCTGAAGCCCCGCCCCACAAACCATGGACAGGCGGGGCTAAAAAGCCCCGCCCCCGCAGAACCGCGGGCCTACTTCGTTCCGGCGGCGACTGTCTTGCCTTCGACGTCGAGGACCACGATCTCCCCCAGATTCAGGGCTTTGAGGCCCGGCTCGATCTTGGCGCGATCGCCCACGAGGAGAATTGACGACGACGCAGGATGCACGTACTTCTTCGCGGCCGCCAGCACCTGGTCGAGCGTGATCGTGCCCGTGGCGTCGTACTCGCGCTGCAGTTCCGTCATCGGCAGGTTCAGCGCCCACAGGTTCGAGATCTCGTTGGTGATCCGGCCGAGCGACTCGAATTGCTGCGCATAGCCGCGGACGCGCCGCGCCTTGGCGACCGAGAGCTCGTCGTCCGAGATCGGTGTCGCGCCGGCCAGCGCCTTCAGCTCCTTGTCGAATTCCGTCACCGACTCCGATGTCTTGTCCGTCTGCACGCCGCCGCCCGCGCTCCAGTTACCCGCGGTCCGCATCGGATTGAAATTCGAGAACACGCCGTACGAGTAACCGTGCTTCTCGCGGAGATTCAGGTTCAACCGCGTACCAAAGCCGCCACCGCCCCAGACCGCGTCCACCAGCGACAGCGCATCGTAGTCGGGCGAGTTGCGCGGCGGTGCGGGCAGGAAGTTGACAACCACCGTCTGCGCCGAGTCGGGCCGATCGACGAGGTAGATCCGTCCGGGAGACGATGGGGCAGGCGCCTGGACGTTGATCGCGGCGGCCGCTCCACCTGTCCACCCGCCGAATGCCTTCGTCGCCAGTTCCGTCGCTCGTGCCAGCGTGACATCGCCGGCGATGACGAGCGCGGTCGATCCGGGCTCTCCAGCGTGCCTGGTGGAACGCCACCAGATCGTCACGCGTGATCTTCTCCGCACTGCTCTTCAGCCCCTGGACCGGTCGTCCGTACGGGTGATCGGCGCCGAACGCCAGCATCGGCTGAATGCGAGCGGCCAGCGCGTTGCCGCTGCGCTCCGCCTGCGTCAGCGCGTCGATCAGACGCTTCCGCTCGCGCGAGACTTCCTCTTCGGGAAACGTCGGGTTCTGCGCGATGTCGGCGACGATGTCGAGCGCCGCCGGCAGGTTGCGCGACAACACCTCGAAGTTGATCGCCGCGGTTTCGCGGCCAGCACCACCGCCGAGCGTCGTCCCGAGCGCGCCCAGCGCGTCCTCGATCTCCAGCGCCTTTCTCGTCCTGGTCCCGAGATCGATGGTCGTCATCGTCAGGTTGGCGACGCCCGGCTTACCCGCCGGATCGGCGATCGATCCGGCGCGGGTCACGAGGGTCACGGTCGCTTTCGGCAGGTCGTGCCGCTCGACGACGAGGACGTCCATGCCGTTGGGGAGCTTCGCGGTCTGAACTGTCGGCGCGGTGAACGGCCGGTCGGCGCCGAGCGGCGGCACCACCGACCGATCGAGTGTCGTCGTATCGGTCGGTCGCGCCGATTGTTCGGGATGGAAGCGAATCAGCACGCGGTTCGGTGTGTCGATCCATCGTGCGACCGCCTGTTGGACCGAGGCTGGCGTCAGCGCACGATAGCGCTGCAGATCGGCAGCCATCCGATCCGGCGTGCCGAGGAAGGTGTTGTAGCGGTTCAACACGTCGGACTTGCCCTCGAAGCCGCCGATCCGCTCGAGGCCGGAGATGAACTCGGATTCCTGCTTGGTCTTGGCGCGATCGAGCTCGGCGACGGTCGGCCCTTCCTTCGCGAGCCGTGTGATCTCCGCGGTCACGGTCCGCTCGATCTCCTGAAGGCTCGACACCGGGCCGGGCCGTGGCCTGGACGACGAAGACGCTGGCGATCTCGCCGGTGATGTTGAACGACGTCACGGCGGTGGCCAGCTGCTTGTCGTAGACGAGCGTCTTGTTCAGACGCGACGAGAGGCCGTCGGCGAGGATGCGGGCGGCGATGTCGATCGCGGCGTCGTCTGCGCGAGAAGTACTCCGGCGTCGGCCATCCCATGTAGACGCGCTCGAGCGAGATCCGATCGCTGACCTCGACGATCTTCTCCGTTGTCAGCGACTGCACCCACCGCGCCGGCCGATCGAGCGCCGGTCCGGGCGCGATATCGCCGAAATACTTCTGCACCAGGCGCTTCGCTTCCGCCGGGATCGAAGTCGCCGGCGACGACGAGCGACAGATTGCTCGGCGAGTAGTACTGCTGGAAGAACTCCTTCACGTCGTCGAGTGTCGCGGCGGACAAGATCTTCCTGGCTGCCAATCACCGGCCATGAGTACGGGTGGCCGTTCGGATACGCCGCCGCGTACATCAGCGGCAGCCATCGTCCGTACGGCTGGTTCTCGTACGGACTGACGCCGCTCGTTCTTCACGACCTTGCGCTGCTCGTCCAGCTTCTCCTGCGTCGTCGTGTCGAGCAGTGTGGCGAGCCGATCGGCTTCGAGCCAGAGCAGGTGCTCGAGATTCGCCGACGGCGCCGTGACGAAGTAGTTGGTGCGGTCCTGGCTGGTCGTGCCGTTCACGCCACCTTCGGCGATGTTGGCCCCGGCCTTCTCGGCGTAGTCGAAGTATTCGCCCTGGGCATTCTTCGAGCCCTGGAACATCAGGTGCTCGAACAGATGCGCGAATCCGGTGCGGCCGAGCGGCTCGTTCTTCGATCCGACGTGGAACCATTCGTTGACGTGCACGATCGGCAGCTTGCGATCGACGTGCAGGATCACTTGCAGACCATTCGGCAGCGTGAATTTCTCGAACTCCACTTTCGGAAGGTCGGACGCGGCAGGCGCGGGCGCCTGCGCGGCGAGCGCGGCCGAGACGAGCAGTAGCGACGCGAAGGATGTCAGCAGGCGCAGTCGTGTCATGACGAATCAGAACCTCTCGGGCGGCGATTGTACGGAAAAGCCGCGCGTTCGCCTGGGATCGACGCCGAAGTGGCTGGGACGAACTGTGGGGCGAACCGGGACCGCCTACTTGAGGCACAATCGTCCGCTGGAGGAACTGAACTGGTGCAGCAACTGGGAACGCGGGACTTCAGTGCCGCGAGACGAAATCTTCTGACATTTGCATCTGTGGCGATGGTGCTGACCAGCCCGCGTCTTGGTGCGGTGGCCGATCCGAATTCGAGCGGCGACGTGCCCAGGATCAGCCGGCGCGCACGTGCGCGCGCACGTCGAGTTTCTCGCCGACGATCTGATGGAAGGCCGCGAGGCCGGCACTCGCGGATACGATCTCGCCGCGCACTACGTCGCCACCGTGCTGAAATCCGCCGGGCTGAAGCCGGCCGCCGACGATGGCACCTACTTCCAGAAAGTGCCGCTGCGAAAGAGCACGCTGGGAGCGAGCGCGCTGTCGGTGACGTCGACGTCGGGCGGGACGGCGACCGATCATCAAGATTCCGGAGGAAGGCGTTGTCCTTCCGAACCACGAGCTGCCGACGGTCGACGTGAGCGGCGAGGTCGTCTTCGTCGGCTACGGCGTGACCGCGCCCGAGATCTCGTACGACGACTATGCCGGGATCGACGTCACCGGCAAGATCGTGCTGGCCGTGTACAACGCCCCGGCGAAGTTGAACAGCGAGATCCGTGCGCATTACGCGTCGCCGGTCCAGAAACTGAAGAACGCGGCCAACCACGGCGCCGCCGGCGTCATCTTCATGTTCACGCCCGAGGATCAGGAGCGCATCCCGTGGGCGTACGCGAAAGCCCGCATGTCGGAACCGGGCTACACGACGTTGCAGCCGGATGGCAAGCCGTTCATCAACGAGCCGCGAATGACAGCCGTGGCATATGTCAACGACACCGGCGCGCAAGAAGCTGTTCGCCGGCGCGCCGACATCGATCGAAGACGCGATTGCCTCGATCGTGCGGGGCGAGCCGAAGTCGTTCGCGCTGCCGGTCAGCGCGACAATCAAGGTCGCGACGACGCATTCCGACGCGATGAGCGCGAACGTCGTCGCCAGGCTGGAAGGATCGGATCCGGCGCTGGCGAAGACATCAGTGTTGCTGACGGCGCATCTCGATGGCGTCGGTATCGGCGAGGAGGTCAACGGCGATCGCATCAACAATGGCGCCTACGACAATGCCACCGGCAGCGCCATCCTGCTGGAAGTGGCGCGTGCACTCGGCGCCAGGCCGCGGGCGCCGAAGCGGTCGGTACTCGTCGTGTTCGTGACCGCCGAGGAAAAGGGGCTGCTCGGATCCGACTATTTCGCCAGGCATCCGGTGAAGGCGGCCGGGCAGATGGTCGCCGACGTGAACCTGGACATGCCGGTGTTCATGACGCCGAGCAACGACCTGGTGGCATTCGGCTCGGAGAACTCCACGCTCGACGCCGTCGTGAAACGCGCCGCGCAGGCCGAAGGCTACGTCGCCGCTCCCGATCCGATGCCGGAGGAGAACATCTTCGTCCGCAGCGACCAGTATTCGTTCGTCAAGCAGGGCGTGCCGTCGGTCTACCTGATGCCTGGCTTCACGCCCATCGATCCCAAGTCCACGACCCCGCGTTTCGAGGAGTTCCGGAAGCAGCATTACCACAAGCCGAGCGACGATCTCTCGCTGCCGATGGATCTCGACGCGCTCGCACGCTTCACGCGCGTCAACTACCGCGTCATCGCCGCGATCGCCAACGACCCCGTCGCCCCGACGTGGAAGCCGGGCAACTTCTTCGGGAAGACGTTTGGGAAGGAAAGCAACTGAGGAAGGACGAAAGACGAGGGACGAAGGACGAGGGACGAAGGACGCAGCGCGTGCGTTCTTCGCCTTCTCTCGTCCCTCGTCCTTCGTCCCTCGTCCTTCGTCCCTCGTCCTTCTACTTATTCGGTTCCAAACTTGTAGGCGGTCGTCGTCTTGTACTCCTGTCCCGGTCGCAGGACGACGGAGGGAAAGTCCGGTTTGTTTGGTGAGTCGGGATAGTGCTGCGTCTCGAGGCAGAACGCCGCGCGCTTGGGATAGACCTTCCCGCCTTTGCCCTTGATCGTGCCGTCCAGGAAGTTCCCGGTATAGAACTGCACGCCGGGCTCGGTGGTGAGCACGTCCATCGTGCGGCCGGTCGTCGGCTCGCTGATGTGCGCGACGGGGCGCAGCGTGCCGGCCTGGCCGTTGACGACGAAGTTGTGGTCGTAGCCGCCGCCGAGTGTGATCTGCTCGTCCTTGGCATCGATACGCGCGCCGATCGCCGTCGGCTGGCGGAAGTCGAACGGCGTTCCGTCGACCGGCTTCAGCTCGCCCGTCGTGATCAGTCCCTCGCCGACCGGCGTGAAGCGATCCGCAGAGAGCTGCAGCTTGTGATCGAGGATCGTGCCCGTGCCCTGCCCGGCGAGATTGAAGTAGGAGTGATTTGTCAGGTTGACAACCGTCGGCTTGTCGGTGGTGGCGTGATAGTCGATGCGCAGCTCGTTCGCGTCGGTCCACGTGTAGGTGACGTGGGTGGTCAGCGTGCCGGGGAAGCCTTCGTCACCGTCGGGGCTGACGTGCGTGAGCTCGATCGCGAGCCCGTCTTTCGACGGGACTTCGCGCGCCGTCCAGACGTACTTGTCGAAGCCCTTGACGCCGCCGTGGAGCGTGTTCGGGCCATTGTTCTTGGCCAGCGTGTAGGTCTTGCCGTCGAGCGTGAACTGGGCGCCGCCAATCCGGTTGCCGTAGCGGCCGACGATCGCGCCGAAGAAGGGGTGCGTGCCCAGATAGCCGTCGAGCGAGTCGAATCCGAGCGCCACGTCGCCGACCTTGCCGGTCTTGTCCGGCACGTTGATCGACACGAGGATCGCACCGTAGGTGGTGATCGCGACCGAACTGCCCTTGGCATTGGTCAGCGTATACAACTCGACGGGCTCGCCCTTGGGCCCCTTGCCCCAGGCCTGCCGTCGAATCCCCCGCGAATCCGCCGAGGCAGCAAGAGCAAGTCCGAAGGTCACGAGCAGGAAAGAGATCAGCATCGCGGATCGTCGCACCATCACGGGCACTCCTTCGAAACGGTATTTGATGTCGGACCTCGGGCACTGTCAAGAATGTTAAGGTAAGTCGCGCCGAACCCTTGACGGTGTCTGACACCATACCGGAGGTGATTGTGATTGGCCGCCGCGCCCTCTTCTCCGCGCTCGGAGCGACTGGACTTCTCTTCACGCGTCACGCCACCGCCCAGACGAATTCTGCGGCACGGCCGTTCAACGGGCTGGTCTCCGGCCTCTCCGATTTGAGCCGGCTGTCGCGCGCCAAATCACGATCGATCAGCCCCGAGAACTTCACCGGCGCAAAGGGCGGCGGCGGGCAGGCCGTCAACGGGACCGGCGCCAAGGCGTCGCGCGATCTCGGCAAGGGGTGGAAGGTCTCGCCGTCCGTGCGCATCGATGCCGGGCAGACGTTCACGCTCGCGGAGATTACCGGGCCCGGCGCGCTGCAGCACATCTGGATGACGCCGACGGACCATTGGCGCTTCTCCATCCTGCGTGTCTACTGGGACGGCGAGACGAGTCCGTCGATCGAGGCGCCGGTTGGCGACTTCTTCGCCTCGGGCTGGGGTAAGTACGGTCAGATCAGCTCTCTGCCCGTCGCCGTCAACCCGGGCAGCGCGTTCAATTGTTACTGGGCGATGCCATTCAGAAAGAGCTGCCGGATCACGATGACCAATATCGCCGCCGAGGCGATGACCTTGTACTACCAGATCGATTACACGCTCACCGAGATCCCCGAGGATGCCGCGTATTTCCATGCCCAGTTCCGCCGCGTGAACCCCTGCCGTACAAAGAGGTTTACACGCTCGTCGACGGGATCAAGGGTGAGGGGCACTATGTGGGCACGCACGTGTCGTGGGGCGTGCGGAACAATGGCTGGTGGGGCGAAGGCGAGATCAAGTTCTACATGGACGGTGACACAGAGTTTCCGACGATCTGCGGCACGGGCACGGAGGACTATTTCTGCGGCTCCTACAACTTCGAGAACCAGGACGAGCACCGCTATCAGGAGTTCACCACGCCGTACTCGGGGCTGCCCCTCGTGATGAAGCCCGACGGCCAGTATCAGTCGCAGGAGCGCTTCAGCCTCTACCGCTGGCACATCGTCGATCCGATCCGCTTCGAGCGCGATCTCCGGGTGACGATCCAGGCGCTCGGCTGGCGCCGCGACGGGACCTATCTGCCGCTGCAGGACGACATCGCGTCTGTCGCCTACTGGTATCAGGGCGAGCCGCATACCGCCTTTCCGGCATTGCCGCCGAAGGACGTCTTGGAGATCGTGTAGGCCAGAGCGTCAGCTCGGGCATCGCGGGAAGGGCAACGCACGTGTAGGCCCGAGCTTCAGCTCGGGCAACCATGCTGTATGGCAGAGCTACTCCTGTAGCATCTACAGGACGCTCTCGCCGTGGTTCTGGCGCAAATTCGTGACTTTCCCGACGGATCGCTCTTTGCTAAAGAACGTCATCATGACGAGTCAAACAGTCCGCTCGGCCGGCTTCATCCATCGCGTCATCGCGGGCGGCGTGGCGGCTACGCTTGTCGCCGCGCAGGTCCTCGCGCAGACGCAGATCACGCCGCCGAAAAACAAGTTCACGCCGGAGCAGGACGTGCAGCTGGGACAGGAGGCTGCCGCCGAGATCCGCAAGTCGTATCCAATCATCACCAACGACGCCATCGACAGCTTCGTCGATCGCGTCGGCGAGCGCCTGGTCGCGGCGGCGCCGCCGCAGTTGAACAATCCGGTGTTCCAGTACGACTTCACACCGGTCAATTTCAAGGAAATCAACGCCTTCGCGCTGCCAGGCGGCCCGATGTTCATCAATCGCGGCATGATCGAATCGGCACGCAGCGAAGGTGAGGTGGCCGGCGTCATGGCGCACGAGCTCGCGCATGTCCTGTTGCGTCACGGCACCGCCAATGCCACCAAGGCGCAGAAGTTCCAGATCGGCGCGCTCGCCGGAGCGATCGCCGGCGCCATCGTGGGCGGCGGCCTCGGGCAGGTGATCAGCCAGGGCAGCCAGTTCGGCCTCGGCACCTGGATGCTGAAGTACAGCCGCGAGTACGAAAAGCAGGCGGACATTCTCGGCGTCCAGATGATGGCCCGCGCCGGCTACGACCCGCGGGACCTGGCGCGCGTGTTCGAAGCCATCGAGAAGCAGGGGGGCGGCGGCGCGCCGCAGTGGATGAGCGATCACCCGAACCCCGGGAATCGATCCGCCTACATCGCCGAGGAATCGCGCATGGTGCAAATCGCGAACGTGCGCAACGACAGCGGGGAGCTGCAGCGTGCCAAGCAGGCGATGGCGAGTCTGCCGCGCGCCAAGTCGATGGCTGATGCGGAGCGGTCCGCCAGTCGCGGCGAAGGCGGCAACGAGGCCCCGGCGTCGGTCGGCCGCATCGGCGACCCGGTGCCGGCGCCGTCCTCGTCCTATCGCAGTGTGCGCGGCGGCAATCTGTTCCAGGCGAGCGTGCCGTCGAACTGGCAGGCCGTGTCGTCGTCGACCAGCATCAAGTTCGTGCCCCAGAACGGGTTGGGGGACTACAACGGGCAGAGCGTATTCACCCACGGCGTCGAAGTCGGCGTCGCACGCGCCTCGTCACGCGATCTGAACGAGGCGACCGATGCACTGCTCGAGGCGTTTGCGCAGGGCAATCCGAACCTGCGCGAGTCGCGCGATCCGCAGGTGACGCAGCTGGCTCAGCGCCGAGCCATTGCGCACTTCCTCGAGAATCGGTCGGCCGTGGGCGGCCGCGAGTACGTGGGCCTCTATACGACGTTCATGTCCGACGGCAACGTGTTCTACTATCTGACCGTTGCGCCGGACGAGGACGTGAGCCGCTTCAACGGGGCGTTCCAGCGAATCGGCAGCTCGATTCGTCTGAACGATCGATAAGCTCCGCTCACGCCGCCTCCCGGCAAGGAGGAAAACCGTGAGACGAGTTGTGCTCCTTCTCTCAGTCGTCTTCGTCGCGACGTCGAGTGCGGGGCGCGCGCAGGCACCGGCCGCGGCGCCCTCGCACGCGGGCGTGACTCCCCGTGACATGAAATGGGCTCCTGCGCCTCCGGCACTGCCGCCGGGGGCACAGGCGGTCGTACTCGCGGGGGATCCCGGGAAGGAAGGGATCTTCGTAATTCGCCTCAAGCTGCCGGCCGGTTATCGCGTCCCGCCGCACTGGCATCCGTCCGACGAGCTCGTGACGGTCCTCTCCGGCACGCTGCAGGTCGGGATGGGTGACAAATTCGACGCCGCGTCGATGCAGACGCTGCCCGCCGGCTCGTTCGTACACCGCCGCAAGGAGATGCGCCACTACGTGACAGGCGAAGGGCGCCGACCGTGATCCAGGTCACCGCGATGGGCCCGTTCGCGATTACGTATGTCAATCCAGCGGACGATCCGAGGACGAAGACGCAATAGGTCTCAGGGTCGAAAGGTCACAAGGTCGCAAGGTGGTCGCAGGGTCGCAGAGTTGGCTGTTTGCCTGCGACCCTGAGACCCTGCGACCTTGCGACCTTGAGACCCTGCGACCTTGCGACCCTGAGACCTTCATCACGCCACCGCCCGTGAGCGTTTCCTCGTGCTCGCAGGCTTGCGAGCGGAGGGGCGGCGTCGGGATCGACCGCCGCCCTGCGCCAGGCTTTCGCGCAGGCGCGTCATCAGGTCGATGACCTCGGCGCTCTGACGTGGCTCCGCGGCGTGGAGCTTCGCCGTCTTCCCCTTCATCTTCGCCTTCAGCACTTTCATCAGATTGGCGGTGTACTCGTCTTTGTATTTCTCCGGATTCCAGTCCGACGTCATGCTGTCGATCAGCGACTTCGCGAGTTGGAGTTCCTTCGGACGAACCTCCGCCGTCTTCGGGAACGACAACGTGCCCTCGTCGATCAGCTCGTCGGAAAATCGCATCAGGGTCAGGACGATCGCATCCTCGACGACCGCGAGCCCGGCAAGGTGCTGGACTTCGCGGAGCATGACGCGCCCGATCGCGACCTTTTCCGCGTCCGCCATCGCCGCGCGCAGCACGGCGTAGGCGCGTTCGCTCCCCTTCGAGGGGACCACGTAGTAGGGCACGTCGAAGAAGCGTGGATCGATCTCGGCTTCGGCGACGAAGTCGAGCACGTCGATCACGCGCGACTTCTCGAGCGCCGCCGTTTCGAAGTCTTCCTTCGTCAGGGTGACGAAGTGGCCCTTCTGGTATTCGTAGCCCTTGACCAGGTCGTCCCAGGGCACGACCTTGCCTTCCTTCTTGCAGACCCGCTCGTACGAGATGGGAGACTTGTCTTTCGCGTGCAGCAGGCGGAACTTCGGGCGCGCATCGCGGACCGCCGTGTGCAGCTCGACGGGAATGGAGACGAGACCGAACGAGACGGTGCCTTTCCAAAGCGCTCTAGCCATGTCGGCCGCCTTTGCAAGCCGGACGCCAGCAGCGCGCGGCGTGGTTGACCGAAACAGTTGCTACGGGTTGGCTGCGCGATCGGCGATGGCGCGCCGGGTGCGTGCGAGCAGCTCGTCCAGGCGCGTCATATCGACGGGCTTCACCAGGTGATCGTCGAAGCCTGCCTCCGCCGATCGATGCCGGTCGCTCTCGCTGCCATAGCCGGTCAGCGCGACGATGACCGCGTCGGCGGTCCCCGGTGCGGCGCGGAGCTGTCGTGCGACCTCGTAGCCGCTCATCGACGGCAGCCCGATGTCGAGGACAATCAGCTCGGGCCGCCACTCGGCGGCGAGTTCCAGCGCGCGCTGGCCGTCGTAGGCCGTCTGTGCTTCGTTGCCGAGAGCGGTAAGGAGCATTCGCAGGCTGTCGGCCGAGTCGCGATTGTCGTCCACCACCATTACGCGCAGCCGACGAGAGGAAAGGGACTGTGACCCGGCGTCGAGCGTCAATTGTGCGTCCTCCATGGAACCGCCGGCCGACACGAGCGGCAGGCGCACGGTGAATACGCTGCCCTGTCCGGCGCCGCTGCTGGTTGCGGCGACCGAACCGCCGTGCATCTCGGTCAGCCGCTTCACCAGCGTCAGACCGATGCCGAGCCCCCCTTGCGAGCCATCCAGGGTGCGGCCCGACTGCACGAACAGGTCGAAGATCATCGGCAGCACGTCGTCCGCAATGCCGGCGCCATTGTCTTTCACTTCGATCAGCGCGTCGCCGTTCTTCCGGGCCGTGCTGATCTCGACACGGCCGGTTTCCGGCGTGAACTTCGCCGCATTGTTGAGCAGGTTGGTGACCACCTGCACCATGCGGGTCAGGTCCACGTCGACCGGCAGCGGGTGATTCGCGAACTGAACGATCAGCGAATGCCGGCTGGATTCGATGGCCGGACGGCTTGCCTCGACGGCACGGTTCACGATCGTCGAGGCATCGACCACCTCGCGCTGCAGCTCGATCTTGCCGCGAGTGATCCGCGAGACGTCGAGCAGATCGTCCACCAGGCGCACCATATGATCGACCTGTCGCGCCATCATCTCGGAGGTCTGCTCGAGCACGGCGTCGCCGCGCGCTCTCAGCCGCAGGATGTGCAGCGAGTTACGGATCGGCGCCAGCGGGTTGCGCAGCTCGTGCGACAGCATCGCCAGGAACTCGTCCTTGCGGCGGTCGGCCTCCCGAAGCGCGTCGTACAGGCGGCTGTTCTCGATGGCGATCGCGGCGAGGTTGGCCAGCTGCCGCAGAATGGCCTCGTCGTCTTCGCTGAAATCGCCAGAGACACGATCGGAGAGCTGAATCGCCCCCAGGATCCTCCCGTCCCGTCCGACCAGCGGAACGGCCAGCCATCCGCGCAGCGGCGGGCGACGCGTTTCCTCTTCCGTCTCCCACCACGCACTCTCGGCGCGCTCGGCCTCGGTGAGGCGAATCGGCAGGCGCCGGCGCCAGACCTCTGGATTGACGCGCGCGGGCCGGATCTCCCGGTCTCGTAGCCCAGAGTGCTTGTCGGAGAAGGCGGAGGCCGTCAACGCGTTGTCCCAGTCCTCGTTGAGCGCGACGCTGCCGTAGGCCTGATGCGACGGGATCAGCGTGCGCGCTTCACCGGCGAGCACACCGGCAATACTCGTCAGCGACTGCGAGGCATTGATCGTGAGCGACGCGGCGGCGACGTGCTGAAGTCGCGTGCCGATCTCCCGTTCCCGCTGCAGACTGTCGACCAGGGCCTGCCGCGCCGCCCGCTCGTCGTGGACGTCGATCGCGACGCCCGTCCATTGTTCGACCGTGCCGTCCTCCGACTTGACCGCGCGTCCCTCGATCTGATGCCAGCGCTCCGAGCCGTCAGCCGCTCGCCGGATCACCGTGTCAATCTCGCAGGTGTCGCTGCCGGCGATGGCCCTGCTCCATTCCTGGGATGTGCGTTCGCGATGCTCCGCGACGATGGCTTGCAGCCAGCCCTCTCCAAGGGACTGCTCGCCCGATAGGCCGGTCAGATCCGACCACCACTGATTCGTGAACGTGAGTCGGCCGTCCGGCGACGCCATCCACACGCTTTGCGGCGAGACTTCGATGAGCGTCCGGTATCGCGCCTCACTCTCCTGGAGCGCGCGCTCGGCGCGGCGACGTTCCTCGATGTCGCGGAACACCAGCACCACGCCAGTCATCTCGCCGCTGGGGTCGCGAATCGGCGCACCACTGTCGTCGATGGCGACTTCGGAGCCATCGCGGCGGATCAGCAGCGTGTGGTTCGCCAGGCCGACGATCACACCTTCCCTGAGCACTTTGCCGACGGGACTCTCGACGGATTGACGGGAATACTCGTTGATGATCCGGAAGATGCGTTCCAGCGGCTGCCCGATCGCCTCGTTGTTCCAGCCCGTGAGTCTCTCGGCGATCCCGTTCATGAACGTGATCGTGCCGTCCATGTTCGTGACGATCACGGCATCGCCGATGCTGGCGAGAGTGACCCGGTAGCGCTCGCGCTCGTTTGCGATGCCCATGGCCGAGCGCTGACGCACGCGGAGCACGCGCCGCACGAGCATGAAGACGAGGCCGACCATCACGGCGGCGACGCCGGTCGAGGTCAGGTTGGACACGAGCGCCAGGTGAAAGCGATGCGCTGCGGCGTCCTCGCGTCCGAGGAGTAACCCCTCCTCGACGTTCCGCATCGTGGCGAGGTGTGCGCGAACGGCCTCCATCTGCTGCCGTCCCGGGCCCGAGGCGACGACGTCGCGGCTTCGCTCGAAACCATCCGGCCCCTGACGCTCGGCGATGCTCCGGGCGATGGTCTCGAGGCGCGCGCGTGCGGCGTGCTCGACCTGCACGATCTGCGACTGCTGCGAGGGGTTGTCGGAAGTCAGCGTCCGTACGAAGTGAATCGCCTGCGGGACGGCCGCGGCCGCAGCGCGATACTGATCGAGATAGCGCGGATCGCTGGTGATGATGAATCCACGTTGCGCGGTCTCCGCCTCGGTCAGCGAAGCGATGATCGATTCCAGGCCGGCGAGCACGCGATGCGTGTGATCGACAAGTTCCTGGGAGCTGACGAGCTGCGCGGTCTGCCGATAGGAAAGCGCGGCGCTCGCTGCCAATACGAGCCAGAGCAGGATGAAGCCAATCGTCCACGGCCCGATGTTCAGAGCGCGTTGACAATGCGGACAGACCGCCACGCCCGTCGGGAGGTCCCGACGGCACATCGGGCACTGGGTCATCAACGCTGAGTGACGACGGAAAGGGAGACCCGTGGGAGGAAAGCTCCCACGGGTGGGGGGAATCCGTGTGCTGGTTAAGACTAAGCGGAGCGGCGACTCCGCCGCAAGCGGCCGGCGTTTATCGATTTCGCGCGAGATATGCGACGAGCGCGGCGACGCCGCCGGCGAGTACGACCGCCCGGATGACGTGCAACAGGTTCGCGAACCAGGCGATCCCGAGCCCGAGCGCCGCCCACTGCACCCACCAGTGGCCGGGCGAGGTCATCAGGTTGATGACGAACAACATCGCCAGGATCAGCGGCGCCATGAACAGGAACTTCACTGCACGCAGCGTTTTCATTGTCTGTCGTCCACCTCTTGCTCGGATCCTACGTAGCGCCGGGACGAAAGTTTCCCCTGTGAAGGCCTCCGGTCCGTACTGCGTCCCTCCCACCCCTTGTGGATTTTCGTCCTCCTACCCCAAGCCCTTGAGTGGGGGACAGTCCCCCCTTTGCCACGGATCGGGGACAGTCCCCCACCTCTACTCGCGGTAGAGGCGGAGGTGAGGGCGGACGATCGTGGTCCAGAGCTCGTAGCCCTTGCGGTTCATGTGGAGCCGATCGTCGAGGAAGATGTCAGGTTTCGGCTGACCGTCGGGACCGAGCATCTCGGGAAAGACGTCGATGAAATCAAGCGTGGAGTCGGTGCGGATGTATTGGCGGATGGCGCTGTTCGCCGCCTTGACGGTTTCGACCTGCGCCCATCGTGCGGGATTCGGCGCGATCGAGATATAGGCAATGCGCGTCGTCGGCAGCGGCGTGTGGACCGCCTTCACGAAGGCTTTGAAGTCGCGAAATACCTGATCGGCGCTGCGGCCGGCGTTGATGTCGTTGCCCCCGCAATAGATGACGACCAGCATCGGCTGGTGCGGCGTGATCAGGCGATCGACGAACGCGGTGACTTCCGGCAGCATCGATCCGCCGATGCCGCGATTCATTACCGGCAGGCCGGGGAAGTCCTCCTTCAGCGTCGTCCACATCCGGATGCTGGAACTGCCGGTGAAGATGATGCCGCCGCGGACCGGCGGCTCGGACATGTCCGCCGCTTCGAACGCGCGGACCTCCGCCTCCCACTTCGAAGGGTCCGGTGCCTCCTGGGCCGACAAGCGCACCAGGGCGAACAGCACAGAAACCAACAGAGCAATCCGGGTGACCAGCGACCGCCGCATGCGCGTCATTCTGCCACACGCGCCTGCGACATGTTGCGGATGCAGACACTCGTCACCGGTCGAATTGATTGCAGCGTTGAACGTCGGCGTGTTGACGTGGCGCACTGCTTGCAGCTCAACGCGATATGACTTGGTCGACTTCACCTCGGCTGCTCGCGAGCGCAGCCGCAACAACTCTTCTGGTGCTGACGCTCGGAGCTGCTGAGCTCTTCGCTCAACCACCGGCGCCGGCCCAGACGCCCGCGCGACCCGCACAGCCCGGCGCACCTGCGCCGGCACCGCCGGCGATTACGCCTGGGCAGCCATCTACGCCGGCAACCCCGGCATCGCCGACGCCTCCGACGACCACCACGCCGTCGCCGACCACTCCGACGAATCCGTCCGAGCCCACGCCCGGAACGGCAACGACGCCAACGGCGACACCGCAACGCCGGCACTGCTGCCGCCACGCCGCGCGTGCTGACGAACGAGATGCCGGCGCCGGGACAAATTGGTCCGCCGGTCAACATGACCGGCTGCGTGAAGCGCATCGAGCGCCTGGATACCGATAGCGCTACGGTCGCCGACGTGATCAACCGGCCGATGACCGCCTACGTGCTCCAGCCATCGGGCGGCAAAGTGGACGACGAGCGGCGCGTCACGGGATTGATTTCCGCCAACGAGAGCGTGCGCTTCGATAGCGTTGTCGGCAAGGCGGTGGAAGTCTCGGGGACCCTCCGGCCGCCGATGGCGATCGGTTCGCCGACCAAGGGCGCGGACACGCCGGAGATCACCGAAATCCAGCCGATGATCGTCCGCACGCTGAAGCCGGCGAATGCACAGTGCAAATGAGTATTCCTGTGCTGACGGAGGCCTGACGTGAACGAACGACAGAAAGTTTACGAGATGCTCGATCGCTTCGAGTCGGCGATGCTCGTGACTCACAATGCTGATGGCATGCTCGACGCAAGACCGATGCGCGTGGCCGAGGTCGAGCCCGCCGGCGCGCTGTGGTTCCTGACGTCGCGATCGAGCCGCAAGGTGAACGAGATAGCCGGCGACGCGCGCGTCCTTCTCGTGTACGAGGACGACAACCAGTATCTGTCGATCGCCGGAACCGCACGCGTCGTCGACGACGGTCCGCGCACGCGGCGTTTGTGGAAGGAGCCGCTACAAGGTGTGGTTCCCGAAGGGCCCGGACGATCCCGACCTCGTGCTGTTGTCCGTCGAGCCCGAGATCGCGGAGTTCTGGGACGTCGGCGGGATCAAGGGCCTGCGCTACCTGTTCGATGCCGCGAAGGCCTACGTCACCGGCGACCGCGTGGCGATCGAAGACGAGAGCGACATCCACGCGCGACTGCGCGTCTGACGCCGGAGGAGCATCGTGAGCCGACCAACGTCGATTCTCAGCGCTGAGCGTTCTCGCAGTCTTCCTGTCGCCCGCGTATCTCGCGGCGCAATCGACGGCGCCGCCGAACATCGCGCCTCCGCAGGGCGAACAGCGGCAGCCCGCGGCCACGACCGACGAGGTCAAAATGACGGGCTGCGTTGCAGCGGGAAACGCAGCGGGCGCCGGCACTGAGGCGAATACGGGCTCGAAGTACGTCCTGAGAACGGTGCCGGCAGGGAAGACGGACTCCGGGGAGTATGCGCTGCAGCCGGCCACTCCAGAGATCAAGCTGGAGTCATATGCCGGACGGAAAGTCGAAGTGACCGCGCGGCGCGCGGGCACCGCCGATCCGCTCTCGAAGCCGCAATCGAACGAAGGCGTGTCCCCGAGCCAGCCGGCTGGATCCACCGGGATGGAGACAATCCCGCCGCCAAGCGGTCGAACGTTGATGGTCAGTGCGGTGAAGGTGATTGCGTCTTCGTGCCCGTAGTGAGGGCAAGCCGGCGGCCCGCGGCGCAGAGTTCGATCAGCGTCGTCAGCCGCCGACGCTGCGTCTCGTCCCTGGCCGCGCTCACGACATACCAGATCGCAGTGCGGCGATAGCCGGGCGGCTGGGCCTCGAAGAAGGCCCACGCCTTCTTGTGACTGCGAAAGATTTTTTCGAGAGCAGGCTCGAAGCCGGTCGGCCGCTCCTCGTATGAGTAGCGTCCTTTCTTGCGGTCGCTGCGTCGTTCATACGCTGCCAGCCCTGGCGGCTTCATCCGCCCGGCCGCGATCAGCTCTTCCACGCGCTTTCGATTGACGGCGCTCCACACGCTGTTGGCCTGACGGGGCGAGAATCGATTCGTGTAGCTGGCGTCGTCCACGCGCCGGCGGACGCCGTCTATCCAGCCATAGGCGAGGGCCAGGTCGAGTGCCTCACGATAGGTGAGTCCTTCACGACCCGACCCCTTCTTGTAAAAGCCGATCATGATCTCGCGCTCGCGGTCGTGGTGTTTCGCGAGCCACGCGGCGAACGCCTTCGCCGAGGCGAAGTAGACGACCCGCGCCGTTGTCGGAGCCATGCCGCCGCGATTGTAGCGAACGCGGCGGAGCGCGCGAAAGGGCAGCTCCGGCTACTTCTTCTTGCCCATCTGCGAGACGTCCGGGACGTCCTCGCCGAGCGCCGTCGCGAGGTCGATCTGATGCTCCTGCTCCTGCCGGAGGATCTCACGGATCTCTTCGGCCATCGCGTACTCGCCGAGCGCTTCGCACTGTTTCACTCGCTCGCGGTAATTGCGGACCGTTGCATTCTCGTTGTCCAGATCGAAGCGCAGCATCTGCTCCGCTTTCTCGGACGTTTTCACCGGCTCCGCTTTCACCGTGGGCATGCCGCCGAGGTAGTCGATCTGCTTGGCAATCATCAGGGCATGCTGCAGCTCTTCCGACGCGTGCTTCTCGAGCTCCTTTGCGATGCTCATGTAAGCCGCCCCCTTGAGCACTTGCGAGTAATTCACATACGCGATGATGGCCTGGTATTCCCGTGCGAGATCGCCGTTGAGCAACTCGATCAGCTTGTCTCGACTGATGGTGACATCGCCTGCCATTGGAGGGTCCTCTCAGATAGATGGAAGCCGGTGAAGGTCGGCGTACGCGCTGCAAGCCATGTTCCAAACCTCTGCAGGACGGACACGGGCGCACTCCTTGCTTCTTCGGTGATGAGGCGCCAATGCTCGCCACCGCCTCGAGCGCGGCGCGTTGTAATTCTATACATCCGGGGAACGCAGAGGGAGGCAATGGAAAACAAACGGCTGTGGTTTTCAGTTGCGGTCGGCTCGGTCATTGGAGCGCGTTACGTCTGGTCGCGGTTGACCCGTTACGACGTGAATGGCAAGACCGTCGCAATCAGCGGCGGCACCCGTGGGCTTGGCTATCTGCTCGCACGAGAGTTTGCCCGCCGCGGCGGACGAGTCTTCATCTTCTCGCGGAGTGACGAGGAGATCCAGCGCGCAGTGGCGCGCCTCCGCGCCGAGTCCCTCCACGTGGACGGCCTGCATTGCGATGTCCGCGATGCGAACGACGTTGCCGGCGCCGTCTCGGCAATCGTTCAGCGCAGCGGGCGCCTCGACGTTCTCGTCAACAACGCCGGCGTCATCCAGGTCACCCCCTTCGAGAATGCGCACGTCGAGGATTTCGAAGAATCGTTGCGCACGCATTTCTGGGGACCGCTGCACATGATTCGCGCGGCGCTCCCGTACCTGCGGCGCGGACGCGGACGAATCCTGAACGTGTCGTCCATCGGAGGGCGCATCGGCGTCCCGCATCTCTCGCCGTACTGCGCCGGGAAATTTGCGCTGGTCGGCCTGTCCGAGTCGCTGCGCGCCGAACTCGCGAAGGACGGCATCGGCGTCACAACGGCAACCCCTGGCCTGATGCGCACCGGCTCGCACGTCCGTGTCTCGCTGAGAGGGCAGCATGCGCGCGAGGCCAGGTGGTTTGCGGCCGCCGTCGCGACGCCCCTGACGTCGATGAGCGCCGATCGTGCCGCACGTCAGATGGTAGAGGCCTGCCTCGCGGGTCGAGCGCACGTCACGCCAGGCATCCAGGCGCGGACCGCCGAGATCCTGAACGCCGCGACGCCCGAGCTCTTCGCCGAGATGTCGTCGCTGGTGACACGTGTAGTGCTGCCGGGGCCCGCCGACACGCCAGCAGGGGATGCCTCGAAGCTGGCAACGGATGTTGGCTTCGGATGGATGTCGCCCTTCCTGCCGAACGCAGCCAGCCGCAGGAACAACGAGGTGCCGGCATGAGTGGAAGAGCATCGGGCGGATCGCGCTGCATGAGCTGTTCGTCGGCAGCTCATCTATTTCGCGATCGATCACAAAACGTCCGCCGCCAAATGTCAGGTCTGGCATAGTGATGTGAGAGTGATGGTGCTCCCCAGCGGCGCTCGTTGGACGGCGTCATCGCGACGCCAGAGGGAGTAACGCTATGAAGCGCATGCAATCGGCGATGTGTATGACGGCGGCGATACTGTTCGCCGCCGGAACGCTGGCTGCTCAGGAGGCGAGCGACAAGTCGGCGGACAAGATGGACAAGAAGTCGCAGAGCATGACCGGCTGCGTGCAGGCAGGCTCGGCGCCGGGCACTTATATGCTGACGAACGCGCAGCCCGCGATGGGCGACAAGGCGGCGACCGACACGATGAGCGCGGCGAAGGCCGACACGGGATCGATCACGTTGTCGGCGTCGGATGTCGATCTTGCGCCGCACGTTGGTCACAAGGTGACCGTCACCGGCTCGATGATGGGAAAGATGAAGCACGACGACATGTCGAAGGATGACAAGGCCGCATCCGGCCAGATGGCTGCGGGCGGTCCGTCGATGAAAGTGAAGTCGCTGACGATGGTCGCGGCGAGCTGTTCGTAACCTCGGTGTCATGTACGTCGGGCCGGACCGCCGGCCCGACGCGTCTCTCCCGTCCGGCTGCGACTCTGGGGTAAGCTCCCACGCGTGAGCGAGTCGCGCCCTGTCTACCTCGGCACCGACTGCGGTGCCACCACGTCCAAAATCGGCGCTGTCTGGGGTGATGGGACCACCGTCTCCACGGAGCTCCTGCAACGGCGAACGAACGCCGACGCCGGCCCCGCCATCGCCGTGCGCACCTGGATCGACGCCATCGGCGAATACCTTGCGGCGAACGGCCTCGACTGGGGGCAGGTGCAGGGCGTCGGTCTGGCGATCCCCGGGCCGTTTCAGCGCTACGGAGTCCTCGATAAGTCGGCGAACCTGCCGCTGACCTTCGCCGGCTTCGACGTGCACTCGGCATATAGCCTGGCGCTGGCCGATCGCGTGCGGCGGCCGGTTCCGGTGGTCGTCGGCAACGACGGTGATCTGGGTGGTGTCGCCGAGGCACAGCGCGTGCGCGGAGCGACGTCGGCCACCGTGCTGATGCTGGCACCGGGCTCGGGTCTTGGCTGCGCGTTCGTGGACAAGAGCGGCCTGCCGCTGGCGGGTGACACCCTGGCGGGGATGGAAGCCGCGCACATGCCGGCCCCCTTGCACCTGCTCGGCGCGCGGCCGCTTCCGTGCGGTTGCGGGCGGACGTGGGGATGCGTCGAGGCCTACACGACGCTCTCCGGATTGCCGCATCTTCTCGCCGACAAGCTCGCCGAGCGGCCGGATCATCCATTGGCGCAGTCGCCGCTCGGTCCGAAAGAACGCGCGCTGGCGCTGCGTGGTCTGGCGGCGGAGGGCGACGCCCTCGCGATCGAGCTGTTCGACTTCCAGGCGCGCGCGCTTGGCCTGCACATGGCATCCCTGGCGATGGCCCTCGACCCGCTGTTCGTCGTGATTGGCGGAGGGCTCATGGATCCGGAATCCACGACGCCGGCATTTCGCGAGCGCTACCTGCGCGTCCTTCGAGAGGCGGCGGAGCCGTATCTGTGGCCGGCGCAGCGCACGCGCATGACCGTCGCACCGGCAACACTTGGCGACCTCTCGCAGGCGATCGGCGCAGCCCTGGTCGCGCTCTATCAGGCACGCTCGTGAACCGGCGCGACTTCCTCCGCGGCAGTCTTCCTTTGTGGGCGATCGTCGGCGGACCTGAAGGTCCGCCCTACATATGGAAAGGCCAGTACACATGGAAAAGCCATACATATGGAAAAGCCGCGAACGCGCCAATGATTCAGATGTAGGGCGGCCCTTCAGGGCCGCCAGCGACAACTTCGTCGCCGAAGCCGAGCGCCTCAAACCGTCCCTCGCGCGCACAGTGCATACTCCGGCGTCGATCGTCGAGCCCGCTTCTGATGCCAGCGCTTTTCTGCGCTGGCGCATGAACAAGACGGCAGCCCCCGATGCGATCGAGTCCCGGCTGTTCAAACCGGGCGAATCGGTGATCCTCGATTTCGGCACGCATCTCACCGGGCACTTTGCCATCTCGTTGCGCGGCGAGGGGCGCGGGATCGACGCTCCGGCACGCCTGAAATTCACGTTCGGCGAAGTCCCGGGTGAAGTCGCGGAGCCGTTCGATCCGTACAAAGGCTGGCTGAGCCGCGCCTGGCTGCAGGACGAGGTGATTAACGTCGACGTTCTGCCGGCGACGCTGCAGCTACCGCGGCGCTACGCGTTCCGATACGTGAAAATCGAGGTCGTCGCCACGTCACCGAACTACGCCCTCCGCATGGCCGATCCGACGACCACGGCCCTCACGTCGGGGAGCGGCCTCGTCCAGCCGCTGGCGGCGTCGGCGCCGGAGTCGTTGCGGCGCATCGACGACATCAGCGTGCTGACGCTGCGTGAGTGCATGCAGACCGTCTTCGAGGACGGGCCCAAGCGCGATCGCCGCCTCTGGATTGGCGACCTCCGGCTGCAGGCGCTGACGAACTACGTCACGATTCGCAACTTCGATCTCGTCAAGCGCTGTCTGCTGCTGTTCGCGGGGCTGCCGCGTGACGACGGCCTCGTGCCTGCGTGCGTCTTCGAGGATCCGACGCCGCTGCGCGGCCACGAATACATCATGGACTACGCGGCCCTCTATGCCGCGGCCGTCGTCGATTATGCGAAGGCGTCGAACGACTGGGACACGGCCGTCGCGCTGTGGCCGACGGTCAAGCGTCAGATGGAGCTCGTCACCAAGTACGTCTCCTCCGACGGCGTCTTCGCGGATCCGGGCGGCTGGTGGATCTTCATCGACTGGAGCGATCCGCTCGAACGTACCGCTGCAATGCACGGCGTGCTGCTCTATTCCCTGCGCTACGCGCTGACGCTGGCGCAACGCGTGGGTGCGCCAGAAAGCGGCGAGTACGCGCGGCTGATCGAGAAGATGACTGTCGGCGGTCACCGCGCGTTCTACGACGCGTCGCAACAGCTGTTCGTCAGCGGCCCCAAGCGCCAGGTGTCGTGGGCGACGCAGGCGTGGATGGCGCTGTCAGGTGTTGCATCGCCGGCCGAAGCTGCCCGCGCCCTGAGGACGGTCAAAGGCATCGAGAGCGCCGTTCGTCCAGGCGCGCCGTACCTTTACCACTACGTCGCCGACGCCATGATCCAGTGCGGCATGCAGTCGGAAGCGATCGACTTGATCGAGTGGTACTGGGGCGGGATGGTGAAAGCCGGTGCCGACACCTTCTGGGAGGTCTACGACCCGAAGAATCCGACGCTGTCGCCCTACGGCAACGTCCTCACCAACAGCTATTGCCACGCCTGGAGCTGCACGCCGTCGTATCTGCTGCGGCTGGAGAAGAATCTTCGTTGAAGCCGGACCTGAAGGTCCGGCCTGCACGCGAGAAATCTTTCTCGAGTTTTCGAGTTCTCGAGTTCTCGTTACAAGGTGGCCAGGGTTTCCATCGCCTGCCGCAGTGAGTGAGGGGCATCGAACAGCGCCGACCATAAATCACCGGCTTCGGCGACACGCTTCTCCATCGTCTTGATAGTGAACGTCGCCGGACCGACGGCGCCGCTTTCAACTTCCTCCCAGGTAGCCGGTGCCGAAACCGGAGCCCCGTTTCGTGGGCGCACGGCATAAGCGGCCGCAAACGTGGCGCTGTAGCCGTTGCGGCCGGTATCGATCAGAATGCGGCCTTCTCGATCGACCTTGGCAAACTCCTGTGTCAGCAGATCGGGATGGCGCTTCACCAGCACTGCACCGGCGCGATCGGAGAAGCGCGCGGTGTCACGAAAGCTGGTGCCGGGCTCCAGCGGAACGAAGATATGGAAGCCTTTCGAACCGGACGTCTTCAGCCAGCTCTGGAGCTTCAACTCCAACAGGAGATCGCGGACGGCGAGTGCCGCAGCTCTCAACGCGTCGGCGTCCTCCTGGGCGGGATCGAGGTCGAACACGCACAAATCCGGATGCCGGAGGTCCGGCACGCGGGACGGCCAGGCATGTGGCGTGATGCAGTTCTGGTTCGCGAGCCACAGGAGCGAGCGAACGTCTGCCACGAGCGGATGCTGGACCGTGCCACCCTTCTTCGGGACCTCGACCCGTTCGAGCCACTCCGGGAATCCCTTGGCGACGTTTTTCTGAAAGAACCCCTTCGCATCGATCCCTGAGGGATAGCGCTCCATCGTGATTGGCCGGCCCCGAAGGTAAGGCAGCATCAGAGGCGAAATCGCCTCGTAGTACGCGGCCAGGTCGCCTTTGGTGATCCCGTCTTCCGGGAATAGCACCTTTTCCGGATGCGTGATCACTTCATCTCTCGAACGACGTCTCGCGGCGCTTTGTCGGTCCGGATGCCGAGGAGCCGTGGATGGCGAAGCTTGCCATGTACCGTCCACTCGATGAACGCGATCTGAACGACGAGTTCCGGCCGCGCCCAGTGAGAACGCACACGCGGCAGGCCGACGGCTTTCGTGAACGGCGAATCGGGAATCTCGATGCCATCGAGCTTCTTCCGCAGGTCGCGGAGCATCTTCGTGTCGAAGCCGGTGCCGATCTTGCCGGCGTACACGAGGTCGTCGCCCTCGTAGTAGCCGACGAGTAATGCGCCAAGGCCGACCCGGCTGCGCTGCGGATCGGTGAAGCCGCCGACGACGAATTCCTGCGACGCCTCGCATTTCATCTTCAGCCACAGCTTCGAGCGCTTGTGCTCGTAGGGTGAGTCACGCCGCTTGGCAATCACGCCCTCCCAGCCCTCGCGGCACGCCTTGTCCCAGGGCGCGTCGCCGTGCAGCAGCGGCACGCGCTCGAGCGGTGACTCGAACGCCAGCGACTTCAGAATGTCCCGTCGCTCTGCGAGCGGCCGAGCCGTGAGGAGCCGTCCGTCGCGAAAGAGGATGTCGAAGATGTGGTAGGCGATGCGTCCGCCGCGGGATCCCCAGACGCCGGTGGCTTCGCCATCGAGAATGGCCTGCCGGACCGGCAGGGCGGCGATGGCCGCGACGACGGCGGGATAGGCGTCGTTCTGAAGCAGTCGGTTGCGCGAGTAGAGGCGGACGTCGCGCCCCTTCTTGTACGCGATCAACCGAATGCCGTCGTACTTGCGCTCGAAGAGCCATTCGGCGCCGGTGAAACGCTCCTGCGTGAGCGTCGCCGCCATCGGCTCGAGCCAGTCGGGAAACGGATCAGGCACACGGGAATCTTATTGCGTGTCAAGGCGGACCTGAAGGTCCGCCCTACAAACGGTCGTGTATCGAAGGCGGACCTGAAGGTCCGCCCTACAGATGGGCGTGCGCGAGTCGTGTAGGGCGGACCTTCAGGTCCGCCTTCACTTATTGATCGCGCAACACCACGAGCGGATCGACGCGCATCGCCCGGCGTGTCGGCACATAGCACGCCGTCATCGTGACGAGCGTGACGACAATCCCGACGGTGGCATACGTCACAGGATCGGTGGGGCTGATGCCGTAGAGCTCGCTCGACATCAGGCGGGTCGCGGCGAGCGCGCCGGCGAAGCCGATGACGACGCCCGTGCCGCAGAGGAGAGTCCCTTCCTTGATGACGAGCCAGAACAGATCGCGGCGCTGGGCGCCAAGCGCGATCCGGATTCCGAGGTCGCGGGTCCGCCGTGACACAAGGAATGACAGCACACCGTAGACGCCAATGCTCCCCAGTACCAGCGCCAATCCTGCCATCGTCACCAGCAGCGACGCTGTCGCCGCCGGTGCCGCTACGGCGTCGGCGACGACGGTGGTCATCGCGCGAACGTCACTGATGGCGACCTCGCCGCCTGCGGAGGACGCGGCAGCTCGACGAAGCAGCCCGGTGACTTCCGCCGGATCGAGCGTGGTGCCGACTGCGAGCGTCATGTCGGCCGGGAGCTGTCCGTCCTCCATCGTGGCGTTCGGTCCGTAGGGCACGTAGATGGCGCCCGCCATCCACTCGGGGACGTCGCGCGTCAGATCGAACGCGCGGACGTCGGCGACGACGCCGACGATGGTGTGCCAGTGCGGCTCGCCGACGAAGCGGACGTGGCGGCCGATTGGACTGGCGTTGGGCCAGAACTTGTGAGCTGTCGCCACCGGCACGATCGCGACCGCGGGACGGCCGGTCAGATCCTCGCGTGTGAACCCACGGCCCGCCACGATCCGGATATTCATCGTCCGGAAATAGTCGGGCGTCATCGCGTTCAGCCAGAGGAGCGGCGGCGTCTGGTTGCCCGGCTTCGTGAAGCCTTCGATTTCCAACGACCGCTTGGCCACGGCGCCGGTCAGCGGCAGGGTGTTCACCAACGCGGCCGTCTTGACGCCGGCTGTTCCCTGGAGATGCTGTTCGAAGGACTGATAGAAGGCGAGACAGCGCTCCTCGTCCTTGCACACGGACTCGGTCGGCGAGACGCGCGCCGTGACGATGTGTTCCGCCTGGAAGCCCGGATCGCTGTGCGAGAGGCTCCACAGGCTGCGGACCAGAAGGCCAGCACTGATGACCAGCAGGACGGCGCAGGCAATCTGGCCGATCGTCAGCGCCGAACGCAATGGCGTCGCGACCGATCCACCACCACCGCGGCCGCCGGCGTCGAGGGCCGAGCGCAGCTTCAAACGCAGCGCGCGCAGAACCGGCGCGAGACCGAACGCGCAGCCGGTGAGTACGCCGAGCAGGCCGGTGAACGCCAGCACTCGCCAGTTGAGGTGCACGTCGGCCAGCCGCGGCGTGTCTGCCGGGAGCACCAGCTTCATGATCGCGAGCGCCTGCGTCGCGAACAGCAGGCCGACGATTGCGCCGAGCGACGCGAGGACGACGCTTTCGGTCAGCAGTTGGCCGGCGATGCGTCGAGGCGCGGCGCCAATGGCCGTGCGGACCACGATCTCCCGCTCGCGCGCGATCGCGCGCGAGAGACTCAGGTTCGCGACGTTCGCACAGGCGATCACGAGGACAAGAGCGACGGCGGCGATCAGGATCAAAAGCTGCGGCCTGACGTTGCCGACCATTGCTTCCTGCAGCGAAACGATCGAGAGAGTGCGATTCCAGGCGTCTGGCATCCGCCAAGGGAAGCGCGCGCCGATGCGGGATTGAAAGAGCTGTACGTCCGTGAGCGCGCTCGCCATCGTCGTACCGGGCCGCAGACGTCCGACGATCGGCATGTAGTCACCAGCCCAGTACGAGGTGGTGTTGCCGGGATCGAGGCCCAGCGGAATCCAGATCTGCGTGCGAGCCGACGGAAACTGGAACGAGGCAGGCATCACCGCGACGACCTCGCGCGAGACCCCGTCGAGCAGGATGGAACGGCCGACGATCGCCGGGTCCCGATGGAACTGGTTCAGCCACAGGGCATGGCTGATCGCGACGTACCGATCCTGCGGCGACACATCGTCGCCGCGGCGCAGCCAGCGGCCCAGCGACGGGCGAACGCCGAGGATGGAGAAGAGTTCGGCGGACACCCGCGTGCCCGTCAGGCGTACCGGCTCACCGCTGCCGGTCAGCGTGAAGGAGTGGCCTTCGGCGTAGGCGCCGACGTCGAGGCTGCGGACCTCGTCGCGCATCGCGGCGAAGGCGCCATTCGGATAGGTTGCATCCTTGATGCTGACGAGCCGATCGGGAGCGCCATAGGGCAGTCGCGACAGCAGGATTCCGTCCACCAGGCTGAAGACCGCCGTGTTCGCGCCGATCCCCAGGGCGAGGGTCAGCACGGCAACCGTGGCGAAGCCAGGATTCCGGCGCAGCGTACGGCCGGCATACCGCACGTCCTGGCGCATCGCGTCGATCACCTGCACGCCGCGCGCATCGCGGCATTGCTCCTTGGCGAGGTCCACTCCGCCGAACTGGCGCCGCACCGTTCGTGACGCTTCCGCGCGATCCATCCCGCGGGCGACGAGCACGTCGACCTGCTGCGAGAGGTGGTACTCGATCTCGTCGTCCAGTTCGCGATCGACGTCCTGCCGGCGAACGATCGAGCGCCACATCAGCGGCAGCTTGTAGAACCAGTGTTCGAGGCGCATGGCGTCCTCCTTCGCGACTCGCCGCTCAGGCGCGTTCGAGATTGACGACGTGGCTGATGGCGCCGGAAAGACGGGTCCAGTTCTCTGCCTCGCGCTCGAGATGCCGCCGGCCGAGACGGCTGAGCGAGTAGAATTTGGCGCGCCGGTTGTTTTCAGTCGTCTTCCACGCCGCCGTAACCCATCCTTCCTGTTCGAGCTTGTGCAGCGCGGGATAGAGCGAGCCGTCGCTGACCTGCAGGACGTCGCCAGACACCTGGCGGAGGCGCTGGCTGATGGCGTGGCCGTTCATGGGTTCCAGCGCCAGAATCTTCAGCAGCAGTAGATCGAGCGTCCCCTGAACGAGATCCTGCGGTTTACTCATGCCTCTCCCTCGGTTACCGAGCCGAGCATAGCGCGACTCCGCTCGGTAAGCAAGGGGAGGGAAGGAGGGAGCAGGGACGAAGGACGAGGGACGAGGGACGAGGGACGAAGGACGAAGGACGAGGGGAAAGTTGGCCCGACTTCAGTCGGGCCAACTTCAGCTATCGTTACGACCCATGCCTCCACGCCAGCCGTCTCCCGCTGTCGCGACTGTCGTCGCTTCGCTGAAACGCCTTGCCAGCACGCGCACGCGCGACGACATGAAGCGCTACGGGATTCCGTCTGAGAAGGCACTGGGCGTGCCGATGGCCGCGATGCTGAAGCTGTCGAAGCAGATTGGCCGCAACCACGACCTGGCCGTGGCGCTGTGGAAGACGGACATCTACGAAGCGCGGATGCTGGCCTCGCTCATCGACGAGCCCGATCGCGTGACGCCGGCGCAGATGGATCGCTGGTGCCGCGATTTCGACAACTGGGGCATCGTCGACACCGTCTGCTTCAAGCTCTTCGATCGGTCGCCGCACGCCTGGAAGAAAGCCGCGGAGTGGGCGAGCCGGACGAAAGAGTTCGAGAAGCGGGCCGGCTATGTGCTGATGGCCTGCCTGGCGCTGCACGACAAGACCGCGCCCGACAAGGCCTTTCTGCCGTTCCTCGCGCTGATCGAGGACTCTGCGACAGACGATCGCAACTTCGTCGTCAAGGGCGCGGACTGGGCCCTGCGATCCATTGCGCGCCGCGGCTCGACGCTGAAGGCCGAGGCTGCGGCAGTGTCGAAACGGATGAAGGCGGCGCGCTCCGCGACGCGCCGCACGCGGTCAGCGAAAGCGCTGTGACGGCGGGCCTTTCGGCGCCGCTTCGTTTTCGGCAATCCTGGCCTTGACGATCTTCCGGACCAGCGTCGCCGGCAGGGGTGCGTCCGGCTGGAACCGGATCGCGCCCATGCTTGTCTGGTAGCCCTCAAGCTCCTTCTTGAACGCTTTCACCGTCGTACCGTTGAACGGATAGAGCGCGCAGTGGCTCTGCTTCGCCGCGAACCCGACGAGGATGCCGTTCAGACGGAAGGCGGGGATGGAGTAGCTGATGCACTCTTCCGCTTTCGGTGCCGCGCCCTTGATCGTCTTTCGCAGCGCCTGGAGCGCCGCCCGCTGGTCCTTGTCCACGCCGGCCAGATACTCGTCGATCGTCTTGGGTTTGGTTTTCATGGCGTTTACGTTTGCGGTGCGCTCATGACCTGGCGCACCTCGATCGGCATGTTCAGCGGCAGACCACCGCGGCCCGGCGCTGCCGAGGCGCGAGCCGCAATCTCGTAGGCGCGCCGGGCCGACTCGACCTCCACGATCCAGTAGCCAGCCAGGAACTCTTTCGCTTCGGCGAACGGCCCGTCGGTCACCTGCGGCGCGCCATCGCGCCCCGCGCGAACGATTTTCGCCTCGGCCGGCGCTGCCAGCCCCTCGGCGCCGACGAGCACGCCGTCGCGGTTCAAATCGCCCGCGAGCCGAATCATGAACTCGATGTGAGCCTTGACGTCTTCTTGGGGCCAGCTGGCGATCTGCCAGTCACCGCCGCTCCTGGGGGCGTTCATCATCAGCATGAACTTCATGGGTCACATTCTGCGTCAATTCTGGCCGGGCTTGTCGGAACGGCGATAGGATTACCGCCGAGGTGGTTGTATGTCCAGAGCGTTGTGCGCGGCTCTCGTAGTCGCCGTTCTGTCGCAAGCCGACGTCGTGCGGGCTCAGGCGCCAAACGTCGTCACCCACGAGTCGACGATGAAGGCGACGATTGAACGGATCGAGAAATCCGCCCGGCTGGTGATGCTGCGCGACGAGGTCAACGGGTTCCTGACTGTCTACGTGGATCCCGGGATCGAGGTGTTCGACAGTCTCGAGGTCGGAGACCTCGTGACGGTCCGCTACGTCGAATCGGTCGTGGTGAAGGTCCGACGCGATGCGAAGCTCGAGGATGCGCGCGACACCACCGAAGAGGCGAAGAAGACCAACAAGAACGTCTTCCACCAGGCACGAGCCGTGGTGACCGTCGAGGGCATCGATTCGCAGGGACAGACGATCACGTATCGGACCCGCGACGATCGGAAGATGATGCACGTCGTGCAGGAGAAGAAGTTGCTCGACGGCCTCCATGTGGGCGATCGCATCGAAGTCACGCTCACCCGCGAGCGCGCCATCGCCATCGATCGCGCCCGTTGAAACGCCGGCACGGATGGCGCGGATCGGACCAGTCACGGGCAGCGCGGATCAGCTCGATCACGAACAAGCGCTGGATCAGACCGGTCACGGAATTCACGGATTGGGCCGGTCACGGAATTCGCGGACTTAACGGGGACACAAGAATGAACATGGTTGGCGTCGCTCGCGGTAATGCTCGTGCGAGGCATGCGCCCGTCTAGCTCGCCATCAGAAATGCGTTGCCAGCTCTGCCCCCTCGAAGCGCGCATCTTCGCCGGAAAGTTCGTGTCCGTCCGTGACCGATGTGATCGGTGTCAGCCGGTGACGCCGAATCCAATCAGAACGCGTTGATCCGGCCCGCACCGCCTCTGCGCGCAGACCGTCGGTGACAATTCCGACGCGCGAGACCCCGGCGCCTTTTGCCGCGTCAATGACCAACACGATGGTGCCGTAGCGCAACGTCGGCGCGCCGATGATGAAGAGCGTCTTGTCGCGGCGTCCCTGGAACGTGGTGCGAAGGCGTTCCTCGAGCTCTTTGAGCGTCACATTGGCGTGGTTGATGGCCATCCGTTGATCGGCGTCGATAGAAATGACGATCTGACCGTCGACCAGCGGGCGTTCGGGCGGCTGTCCTGCGCTCGGGACCTGCACGTCGAGTCCCTTCTGCGTCAATGGCAGAGCGGCCATGAAGATGACCAGCAGCACCAGTAGAACGTCGATGAGCGGAGTGACGTTGATCTCGGCCTGCAATTGGGCGCCGGTAGACGGAAGCGCCTCGTCGAATCTGGCGATACGTACACCTGAGCCCATGGCTGATCCTCTGCAGCCATTCGACACCGCTGGCGCGTGAATGTTCCGTGATGGCGGAGAACGTCCACGGAAAAAGAGATCCGTATCGATCCGTGTCGTCCGTGCCCTGGAATCCGTGATCTTGAATCCGTGCCCTGGAATCCGTGCCCTGGAATCCGTGATCGAGCGTCGCGAGCACTACGTCGCGAGCGGCCGTTGTGCGGCAGCGAGATCCTTTTTCAGCTCCTCAGCATTCCGGCGCGGCCCGTAGCCTGGCGTGTCGCGCTGGATGCGCCAGCTCTCGCTCAGTGGTCCTGCATCGACGGTATCGAAGCCGAACTCGTCGAGGAGCGCGGTCACCGTCCGCTTGGCGTCGGCATCGTTCCCCGCAATCACGAGCGCTCGGCGATTGGGCGTCCCCGCCGGCCGCCCATCGGTCGTGAGCTGTGAGGCGTAAATGTGATTGAACGCCTTCACCACGTTCGACTTCGGCAGATGCGCCTGCAGCAGATCCGAGGTCGTCGTGGACTCCGAATCCAGCTCGGGGAAGTGCCCGTCGCGCTCCGGATAATAGTTGTTCGTGTCGAGGACAATCTTCCCGGCGAGCGGCTCGACCGGCACGTCGCGATAGTTCTTCAACGGCACGGTGACGACGACGAGGTCGCCGGCCTTCGCCGCCTCCGCAGGCGTTGCAGCGCGCGCGTGAGGACCGAGCTCCTGGACGAGATCTGCGAGCGTCTGAGGCCCGCGCGAGTTGCTCATGACGACGTTGTAACCGTTGGCGACGGCCAGGCGCGCGACCTGGCTGCCGATGTGACCGGATCCGATAAAGCCGATTGTCTTCATGGACTAACTATAGATCCCACGGGGTGCGACGGGTGCGGAGGGTGCGATGGGTGCGGCAGGTGCGATGGGTGCGGGAGGTGTGGGCCGTGTGGGAAGTGCGGGACGTGCGTCGGGTGCCACAGGTGCGGCCGTGACCGCGGCAATCCGACGGTGAATTTCAACGGGCGGCGGCGACAAAGGCTATGACGTGCGGGCCTTCGTCGCGGGGGTCCGTGCGCTCGGGGTGACGCCGCATGCGGCGCACCGCCTCCGCTACAGCGCGGTGGATCGGCGCACGGTCGGCACGGCGGGCTATCCGCTCAGTCAACAGAAACGGAAACTCGTTGAGCAGGTGTCTGGCTGGATGAAGACCGTCGGGCAGTTGCGCAGACTGCATCATCGCGGCGGCGAGCGGGTCGACTGGACCTTCACGTTCACCGCCGCGCTCTACAACATCGTCCGGCTCCGCACGTTGCTCGCGGCCGTCTGACGACCGCTCGCGCCGGTCGCGGCGCGCGGGGCGAACGCCTACGCGCCATCGCAACGCTTGAAGTCTGGAGCCTGGAGCCCGGAGCCTGGAGCCCGGAGCCTGAAGCCTGAAGCCTGAAGCCTGAAGCCTGGAGCCTGAAGCCTGAAGCCTACGTCCTCAACAGCGGTAGAGTGTGCGCATGTTGACCAAAGTCGCGATCGGGCTCGCCGGACTGCTGGCGATCTGTCTCGCGTTGGTGGTCTGGTCGCTGCACCAGGAGCGGCGCGGTTATCTTGTGGCGGTGTTTGCGCCGGATGGCCAATCGATCTACGCCCTCGAACGCGAGGTCAGCGCGACGGTGCTCGGATTCGGATATGAATTCTGGACACCTCCCGCGCGGGTCAGCATCCATCACGATCGCTTCCGCTTGATCAACGTCCGGCTTGCCGACGGCCGACGTTCCACGGTCCAGGAGTTTCCACCTTCGCCTCTCGAAGGGACCAGTATCTCCACGTATCACGGCGCGATCTTCGGCGTGTCACGCGGGGCATTGCGCTGGGCGGATGGCTCACACCTCGACTACACGATCGCGGTAGAGCGGAGCGAGCAACCCGTGAGTCGTACGTTCGTCATCCAGCGGCAGTGGAGCAGCGACGCGCAGCGTTACATCGAGAAAGCACCCTGGCTGGAGGGTTACAGCTCCGGCGGGGGCGCGGTTCCTGAGCAGTTGTCCGGCAACAGGGAAGTGATCGTTGCCCCCGGCGACGAGCTGTTGCCATGCGCGATCGTCATGCTGGAGAGAGGCGCACCGGACGCGCGTGTGCTCGCTGACACGGACGCATGTCGCAGGAAGTACCCAAATGGCTATACCGCGTCGACGATGGCTGCGTTTTCACAGCGCACGGGGATCGAGCGGGTGCAGACGATGACCCGCACCTACGCTGATCTCGTGGCTGAAGGGAAGGCCCGCGGGCAGAACGAGGGCGAGGCGATGCTGAGCGCGAACAAGCGCATGCAGGAGCTTGGCTACTATCCGAAAACGCCGACGATCACGGCACAGCCGTCGTCGTGCGAGCACGTCTCACCGGTCTTCCACATTTCGGACGAGGAATTCCGCGTCGGTCTCTTCCAGGACATCGAGCGCGCGATCCGCCATCCGGGCAGCGCCGAAGATCGAGGCGGGACCTACGTGCGTCATCAGGCGTTCGACACCAGCGAGAAGCTGAACGCGTATCTCGGCGAGCGCCGCGATGCGACGTTCTATGTCGACGGGCTCGGCGGCTGCTGGCATCTTGTCGTCGAGTATTACGATCGGTGACCTCCAACCCGTGCGACCCGATCCGACCCCGATCTGACCCGATCCGACCCGAGCTCGTTCCGATCCGCCAGGCTGCGGGTGCCATTCTCTTTGCCGGCCTCGGTTACTTCGTCGACATCTTCGACCTCCTCCTCTTCGCCGTCGTACGCGTCCCGAGCGTGCGCGATCTTGGTGCCGGCGATCGCACGATTGAAGTCGGCACGCTGCTGCAGAACTCACAGCTGATTGGTCTCATGGCCGGCGGCCTTGTCTGGGGCATGCTGGGCGATCGGCGCGGCCGGCGGTCGGCCCTCTACGGATCGATCCTTCTCTACAGCGTCGCCAACATCGCGAACGCGTTCGTGTCGACCGTGCCGCAATATGCGGCATGGCGTTTCATCGCCGGTTTCGGTCTTGCCGGCGAGCTGGGCGCCGCGCTGACGCTCGTGAGCGAGATGGTCGATCGCCGCCAGCGCGGGACGGCGACGACGCTGGTCGCGACTGTGGGAGTGCTGGGGGCCGTGGCGGCCGCGATCGTCGGAGAGCTCGTCACCTGGCGAACGGCCTATTTGATCGGCGGTGGGCTCGGCCTGGCGCTGCTCGTCCTCCGCGTGCGCATGCAGGACTCCGCCATGTTCGGCCGGACGCGCGATCTCGGCGGCCGGCGCGGCGATATCTGGCGGCTCGTCAGCAGTCCTGCGCGTGCTGCCCGATACGTTCGCGCCATCCTGATCGGCGTGCCGGTCTGGTTCTCGGCCGGCATCCTCCTGACGTTCTCACCCGAGTTCGCGAAGGACCTGGGCGTCGTCGGCGAGGTCACCTCCGGCCGCGCCGTGCTCGCCTATTACGCCGCGACGACGCTGGGAGACTTCTCGAGTGGGATGCTCAGTCAGTGGCTCGGTTCGCGCAGGAAGGCGGTGGGCATCTACTACGTGCTCTGTGCCGCCGGCTTTGCGGCCTATCTCTCTGGAGCGGTCACGACGCCGATGGGTTTCTATGCGATCTGCGCGTGGCTGGGCCTGGCGACCGGCTTCTGGGCGGTGATGGTCACGATGGCGGTGGAGCAGTTCGGCACCGATCTGCGCGCGACCGCGGCCACCAGCGTGCCGACCTTCGTGCGCGCGAGCGCCGTGCCGATGACGCTGGCGTTCCTCACCCTGCGTCCGACCCTGGGAAGTGTCGCTGCCGCGAGTCTGGTCGGCACGGTCGCGATGTGCCTCGCCAGCCTGGCGCTCTGGCGCCAGCCCGAGACCTACGGGCGCGATCTCGATTTCACCGAAGACGGCCTCATTCGCAGCGAAGCACTTCCGACGGGTCGGTAGAGCAGGCGCGCCAGGCCGGAAGCCAGGAAGCAAGGGCGGCAACGGCGATCAGAGTAGATGCGCACGTCACGTAGACGGTGACCGCCGCCGACCCGACGCCGAACAACAGGCCTTCGGCGGCGCGTGCAGAAGCGAGCGCGGCTGGCAGACCGATCGCGACACCGACGCCGACCTGGACGATCACGCCGCGAATCACGTCCCAGACAATCCGTCGCCGCTGCGACCCGAGCGCCAACCGGATCCCGAACTCCGCTCGGCGTCTTGCGACCGAGTAGCTGAGCACGCCATAGAGTCCAATCGCGGCGAGGCCGAGCGCGAGTGTGGCAAAGGCCGTTGCCAGGATCGACAACAGCCGCTCGCTGAGGAGGGTTGCGTCGATCTGATCCTGTACGCCGACCACATCCGAGACGAGTGTCTGTGCGTGCAACGTGTGAACTTCGCGGGTCACCGCCCGCAGCAGCAGCGGCGCCGGCTGATCTGACGCGATGGCCAGCGTCATTCGCGCCGGATGGTCGAGCGGCCGCCAGAGGGGCACGAAGACGAATCGAGGCGCGTTCTCGCGAAGGCTCATGTGCTTGAAATCGCGCACGATGCCGACGACCTGGTAGGCCCGAGCGTCGCCGAATCGCAGGGTCGCGCCAATCGCGCCAGAGACCGGCATCGAGCCTTGCGCACCGTTCGAGCCGCCGGAGAAGTACGCGCGCACGGTTGCCTCGTTGACGATCGCGACCGCGACGCCGCCGGCGTTGTCCTGCGAGGTGAACGCTCGACCGGCCAGAAGCTGCATGCCAAAGGTACGGAAAAAGTCTTCCGTGACGTGATTCACGTGCACCATGCGATCTTCGTCGTGCCTGAACTCGAAACCAGGTACGGTGATATCCCGGCCGGTGTCTCGGCCCGACAGCGGCGTCAGCACCGAAAGGCTGGCGGAATGGACACCGGGCAACGCCCGGATACGTTCCAGCAGCGTCTGCCAGAACCGTTCACCCCGATCGTTCGTAGGCCCGAGCTTCAGCTCGGGCATCACCGACATCGTCAACACGCTGTCGGCCCTGAATCCCAGATCGATTGCCCGCAGGTTGACCATCGTTCTGGCGAACAGGGCGGCGCCGACCAGCAGCACGAGCGACAAGGCCACCTGTCCGGCCACCAGCGCACGCGCGGCACGTCCCGCGCGACCGGCACCACCGAGACGACCGTCTGTCTCCTTCATCACCGGCTGCGGCTGCGACCGAAGCGCCCGCAGCGCCGGCCACAGCCCGGTGAGGAGCGCGGCGATCAGCGTGACGGCTGCGGCGAACGCTGCCAGCCGCCAGTCGTAGCGGACGTCGGGCACGACGGGATTCCTGCCGATCGCGAAGAAGGCGAGGAGCGCCTGAATGGCAGCGTGTGCGACCAGCACGCCAGCAGCCGCGCCGAGTGCGAAGATGGTCAGCGTTTCGGTCAACAGCTGACGCAGGAGCCGCTGCCCGCTGGCGCCAGTCGCGAGACGAATGGCAAATTCACGGGCTCGTGCGGCGCCGCGCACAAGCAACAGGCAGCTGGTGTTGGCGCAGGCAATCAGCAGGACCATGACGGCAACCAACGACAGCGCATACAGCGGCGTCGAGTACCTGGCCCGCAGCCGGTCGAGCCCTCGCGAGGCGGGCGCCAGCTCCACGTGGTCGAAATATTTCTTCCTGGTTTCGGTGGAACCCCGTTGATCCCTCATGAAGGACCGGAAGACCGTGTCCGCCTGGGATCTCGCCTCTTCACTCGTCTTGCCCGATCGCAGCCGGCCGATGGCGTCGAACCACCACGCGCCGGAATCGAGGAGAGCCGTTCGATCCTGTGTGATCGGAAAGGTCACGTCTACTTCGCGTCCCGGTTGCAGGCCCCAGAACTCCGGCGGAGTGACGCCAACAATCGTGAAGGCGCGATGCTTGAACGCAATCGTGCGGCCGATGGCCGCGGCAGCACGGCCGAAGCGCCGCTCGGCGAAGCCGTAGCCGACGACTGCCACCGCCGGGTCGAGCGTCTCGTCGGCGAGTGTCATCACCCGCCCCGCGATTGGTCGCACGCCAAGCAGATCGAAGTAGTTGCCCGACGCCACCTGCCCGAACACCTGCTCGACCGCGCCATCGATCTCCACGCGCAGCTCGTCGGCCGCGAATGCCGCCATCCCCGCGAATGCCGGCGCCTCGCGCTGCACGCGCTCGAAGCACGGATAGGGCGGCGCACCGGTACGGCCCTCGGTGCCGGCGACCGTGAGGAAGACCAGTTCTTCTGGCCGTGTCACCGGCAGCGATCGCAGCAGGACGGCGTCGACGAGGCTGAAGATGGCGGTATTGGCGCCGATGCCAAGCGCGAGGGAAAGGATGGCGGTCACCGCGAAGCCGGGCGATCGGCGCAGGAGCCGCAGGGCGTAGCGGACATCCTTGAAGAGATCCTCGAGGAGGCCGACCCGGCGCGTGTCGCGGCACTGCTCGGCGACAAGGTCTCTGCGGCCGAAGGCGCTGGCAGCGGCACGTCTCGCCTCGACCTCGTCGAGACCGGCCGCCATCTGCTCGCGTGTCAGGGCGTCGAGGTGCAGCGCCAGCTCACGCTCGAGCTCGGCCTCGACCGCGTCGCGGCTGAACACCGAGCGGAGTCGATGACGGAGCAATCGGATCAGGCGCATGACGATCACGCGTTCTGAATCAGGAGCTCGACCGCGGACGACAGGCGCTCCCAGCTCTCGAGCTCACGTTCCAGCTGTTTCCGGCCCTGTCGCGTGAGCGCGTAGACCTTTGCGCTGCGTCCCAGGTCCGAATCCTTCCACTCCGCGTCGATCCAGCCCTGTTGCTCCAGGCGGTGCAGCGCCGGATAGAGCGATCCCTGTCCGACCGTGAGCACCTCTCCGGAGAGCGCGAGGATGCGCTTGGCAATGCCCCAGCCGTGCAGCGGCTCGCGCGCAAGCGTCTTCAGGATGAGGAGATCGAGCGTGCCCTGGAGCAGATCCGATGGCTTTGGCATCCAATGCCTCGAACATCGACAATGATACCTCGATCATCGACAATTGCAATGCCCTCATGACGACTCCCCGCAACGATGCGCTGGATCGGGCACGATATGGCGTTTGCGCGGCACCGCGATAGAATCCGCCGCATCGGTCCCTGGAAACCGTACGGACATGGGAGGCCCCGATGATCCTCGTGGTCGGCGCGACGGGACAGCTCGGATCGAAAGTCGTACGCGGTCTGATTGCGAAGAAAGAGCCGGTGCGTATCCTCGCGCGTCCCGCTTCTGCCTATCAGCCGCTGGCGAACGTCGGAGCGGAGGTGGTCTTCGGCGATCTCGCCGATCCGCCATCGCTCTTGGCGGCCTGCAAGGACATCGATACCGTGATCTCGACCGCCAACTCCGCGCGACGCGGCGGCAGCGACACGGTCGAGACCGTTGACAGCCACGGCACCCAAAGCTTGATCGACGCCGCGGCTGCGGCCGGCGTCCGGCACTTCATCTATGTCTCCGTGCTGGGCGTGAACCCGAACAGCCCGGTGCCGTTCCTCGCGGCCAAGGCGCGTTCGGAAGAACGGCTGCGCGCCAGCGGCATGAAGTGGACGATCATCGCGCCGAACGCATTCATGGAATCGTGGCCGGCGCGGGTCATTGGCGTTCCCGCGAGCGAGGGCCGTCCTGCCACGATCATCGGCGAGGGGCGCCGCCGGCATACGTTCGTCGCCGAGGATGACGTCGCGGCGTTCATCCTCGCGGCGGTCGACAACCCCGGCGCCTACGACCAGCATGTGCCGGTGGGTGGTCCGCAGCCTCTGTCGTGGAGGGACGTTGCGCAGATCTACGGGCGCGTATTCGGCCGCCATGTCGATCTGGCGCACGCGGCGCCGGGAGACGAGATTCCCGGAATTCCAGCTCCGGTGTTGCCAATTCTGGCAGCGCTCGACACGTATGAGACCGTGTTCGACACCAGTGTATCCGCCCGCGCGTTCGGCATCGCGCTCACGCCGCTGGAGGATGTCGCGCGCCGGCAGCTCGACGCTTCAGAAACCCGCTGAGAAAGGACTACCGATGCGTCGTCTCGTTCAACTCGTGATCACGATGTCGATGGTGGCGCTCGCGGCCGAAGTGTCGATGCGCGCGGGCCAGACCTCGCCGTCTCCGCGCACGCTGGGCGTCGAGCAATATATGGACTACGAAACGGTGCTCGATCCGCAGATCTCGCCGGACGGCACCCAGGTTGTCTACACGAGGAGATGGGTGGACAAGCAGGAAGACAAGTGGAAGTCCGCTCTCTGGATCGTGAGCGCCGACGGCACGAAAAACCGCTACTTCGCTGACGGGTCGGAGGCGGTCTGGTCGCCGGACGGCACGCGCATCGCGTACGTCGCCGACGGGAAACCGAAAGGCGCGCAGGTGTTCGTGGCCTGGATCGATCGCGAGGGCACGGCGACGCAGATCACACGCGGCGAGGAGGAGCCCGCCAATCTGGGGTGGTCACCCGACGGCAACCAGATTGGGTTCAGCATGTTCGTCCCCAAGGCTGCCACGTGGGAGATCGACATGCCGAAGCCGCCGGAGGGCGCCAAATGGACGAAGGCGCCGACGATTGCCGATCGACTCCACTACCGCCAGGACAAACGCGGCTACACGAAGCCGGGCACGGTCCATCTGTTCGTCGTCCCGTCCGACGGCGGCACGCCGCGCGATCTGACGCCCGGCGACTGGTATGTGGGAGCGCGTTTCGACGGCCTTTCGCAGGAAGTAGGCTGGGATTGGAGCGCCGATGGCAAGACCATCGTTGTCGACGGGCTCGACGTGCCCGATGCCGATCGCCGCTACCGCGATTCCGACATCTTCGCGATTGATCTCGCGTCAGGCGCGCGCAAGAAACTGACGCCGAGCGGCGCCTGGTCGCATCCTCGAATCTCGCCGGACGGCAAGTGGGTGGCGCTGACCGGATCGTCCCAGCTGAAGGCCAGCTATCACGCCGACGAGCTCTACGTGATCGGAATCGACGGCAGCGGCATGAGGAAGATCTCGGGCGACCTCGACCGCGATGCGGCGGACTTGCGCTGGGCGTCGGATGGCAGCGGTGTCTTCTTCTCGGCGGAGGATCACGGCACCTCGAACATCGCGTTCGCGCCGTTGTCGGGCGCGGTCAAGTCAGTGACCAACGGCACGCACATGCTGTCGCTGTCGAGCGTGAGCCGGAAGGGTGTCGCCGTCGGTGTCCGCTCCGGTCCGAAAGCCCCGCCCGATGTCGTCCGCGTGCCCCTGACGGGGCCCGCCGACATCGTTCAGCTCACGCACGTGAATGACGATGTGCTCAATGGCGTGACGCTCGGCGACGTCGAAGAGATCCGCTACGACTCGACCGGCGGCACCAAGGTCCAGGGGTGGATCGTCAAGCCGCCCGCATTCGATGCCGGCAAGCACTATCCGCTGGTCTTCGAGATCCATGGCGGGCCGCATGGCATGTACAACGTCGGCTTCAATTACTTCTTCCAGGCGTTCGCGTCCCGGGGCTACGTCGTCCTCTACACCAACCCGCGCGGGAGCACCGGCTACGGCTCGGCCTTCGGCAACGCGATCGAGCACGCATATCCCGGCGTCGACTACGACGATCTGATGGCTGGTGTCGACGCGACGATTACGCGCGGCTACGTCGACGAGAAGAGCATGTTCGTCGGCGGCTGCAGCGGCGGTGGCGTGCTTTCGAGCTGGGTGATCGGCCACACGGATCGCTTCGCAGCGGCGGCGGTGCGGTGCCCCGTCACCAACTGGCTGAGTTTCGTCGGCCACACGGACATCCCGTACTTCACACTGAACTTCTTCGACGCACCGTTCTGGGAGAAGCCGGAACAATGGCTGAAGCAGTCGCCGCTGATGTACGTCGGCAACGTCAAGACGCCGACGCTGCTGATGACCGGCGTCCTCGACATGCGGACGCCGATGTCGCAGACCGAGGAGTACTACGCCGCGCTGAAACTTCGCGGCGTGCCGTCACGGCTGCTCCGTTTCGAGGACGAATACCATGGGACGACGTCGAAGCCGTCCAACTTCATGAGGACGATCCTGTACATGGATAGCTGGTACAAGCAGCATCGACATGATGCGGTCGTGCCGACGAGCGCGTCAGCGGATGGGAAGGAGTAGCGGGAGCGATGCGTTTTCGTATTCTTGCTGGCGTTGCGCTTGCTGCGTTTGCCGTTGTCACGACATTTCAGCCCGCGACCGAAGCGGCCGGACGCGCCAGGTACGACCACTTCGTCACCGGCAATGGGACGAACGTCGTGCCGACGACGGCGACGACGCCAGGATTGGTGCTGATGGGCGGCGGCACCGACGTGGACGCGGCGTTTCAATGGCAGATTGCCCGCGCTGCGGTCGGCGATTTCGTCGTCATCCGCGCCAGTGGCGCCGACGGCTACAACCAGTACATCTACGATTTCGGCGGCCTCGATTCAGTCGAGACGTTCGTCATCAAGAATCGTGCGGCCGCGGCCGATCCGACGGTCGTGACGGCGATTCGGAATGCGGAGGCGCTCTTCATTGCCGGCGGCGATCAGGCGGACTACGTCAATCTGTGGAAGGACACGCCGGTGGAGGAGGCGATCCACGAGCTGATCGGCAAGGGCGTGCCAATCGGGGGGACGAGCGCAGGGCTCGCAATCCTCGGCGAATTCGGGTTCGCAGCGTTGAACGGCAGCATCACGTCGGCACAGGCGCTATCGAATCCGTTCGATCGTCGATTGACGCTGGTCCGCGATTTCCTCACCGTTCCTCGCCTCGCCGGCATCATCACCGACAGCCACTTCGTCGAGCGTGACCGGATGGGACGGTTCGTCGCGTTCCTCGCGCGCATTGTTCAGGACGGGTGGGCATCGCAGGCCCGTGGCATCGCCATCGACAGTCAGACTGCCGTGCTCGTGGACGAAAACGGCGCGGCCACCGTCGTCGGCACCGGCACCGCATATTTCATGCAGACGCCCCCCGCGGGCCCTCAGGTCTGTCAGCCGAAGACGCCGTTGACGTTCCGCGATCTCTCGGTGTATCGCGTGGACGCCAGCGGATCGTTCAATCTGCCGGCCTGGTCCGGTACGAACGGAGCGTCGTATCAGCTTTCCGCGGAGACCGGTGTGCTGACCTCCACGCAGGCTAATGGCTCCGCGTACTAGCTCACATGTATGGCGGACTCACATGTAGGGCGGACCTTTAGGTCCGCCCAACCAGTCACATGTTAGGGCGGACCTTCAGGTCCGCCTGAAGGAGATCACGTATGTCGTCCGCGCTGCTCGCCGTTCTCCTGATTCTCTCCGCCGCGCCCGCCGATCCCCCGGCAACGCTGAAAGGCGTGCTGCTCGAGCAGCTGAAGACCACGCACGATCAGAAGGACTGGTTCGCCTCGGCCAAGGAGGCCGTCGAGGGCGTTAGCGCTGAGCAGGCGAACTGGCGCGACGGCAAAGGCAATCACTCGATCGGCCAGCTGACCGCGCATCTGGTCTTCTGGAACAGGCAGCAGCTGGCGAAGTTCAAGGGCGAGAAGCCCGCGGACTTCAGCGGCGACAACAACGAGACGTTCAACCGTTTCGACGCCGCCAAGTGGACGGCAACGGTGAAGGAGCTCGACGAGGTGATGACGGCGCTCGAGCAGGTCGTCCAGACGGCCGACGAGGCGTCCCTCCAGAAGTGGGCATCAGCGCTGGCGCATATTGGCGCGCACAACGCGTATCACATCGGACAGATGGTCTATATCCGGCGGCTGCAGGGCTCGTGGGATCCGGAGAAGGGTGTGAAGTAACACCTACCAGACCGTGTAGCCGCCGTCGATGACATACGCGGCGCCCGTGATGTAGCTCGCCGCCGGGCTGGCCAGGAACACGGCCAACGGCCCGATCTCCTCGGGCTCGCCCGGGCGCCCCATCGGCACATTCTTGACGAACGCCTCGATCACATCCGGACGCTTTTCGTTCCACTGCCTGTTGATGTCGGTCATGAACAGACCCGGGCAGATGGCATTGACCGTGATCCCGTGCGGCGCCCAGTCGGCGGCGGCGCATCGTGTGAAGTGCAGCACGGCGGCCTTGCCGGTCTCGTAGTCGCGCCCGCCAATTCCGCGATTGACGATCAAGGCACTGATCGACGCGATGTTGACGATGCGCCCGCCTCGACCCTGTGCAAGCATCGCGGCGCCGACGATCTTCGTGCCGAGGAAACAGCTCGTGAGGTTGAGATTGATCGACGTCTGCCACGTCTCGAGCGGTTCCGAATCGATTGGCACGCTGACTTCACGATTGCCGACGTTGTTGATGAGGATGTCGATCGGGCCATCGGCGAGCGCCCGCTCGCAGGTCTGCGCGCAGATCTCGGGCAGGCTCATGTCAGCCTTGAACGTGCGGGCCTTTCGTCCCCGAGCCTGAATCTCGCCGGCCGTTGCGTCGAGCGTTTCCTGCGTGCGTCCGGTGATCGCGACGTCGGCGCCCGCGTCCGCCAGGGCAAGCGCCATCACCCGGCCAAGTCCCCGGCTGGCGCCGGTGACGAGCGCTCTCTTGCCATCAAGACGGAACAAGTCGAGCGTACTCATTCCGAAACCTCGACGATGCGAACCGGTCTTCGCTCCATCAGCGACTTCAACGTGGCTTCGATCATCGCTGTCACCATCAGCCCATCCCTTCCGTCCGCCTCCGGCCGCACATCGTCCGCCACGCAGTCGATGAAGTAGCGGATCGACTCGTACTGATAGCCCCAGACCTTACCGTAGCGCGTCACCGATGTTGACGAGAACGGCGTATGGAAGCGATCGGTGAATGCCCACAGGGACGGCTCGTTTTTGAGCTCGAGGCCGCCCTTGTCGCCATACAGCGATAACCGGTTGTCGACGACGTTCGTGTAGCTGTTGGGAACGATCCACGAGGTTTCGAACGTGCAGAAGGCGCGGTCTTCGAACTCAATCATCGCCTGAATCGCGTCCCAGCAGTTGATGCCCATGCCCTCGAGCACGCCCCGATGGCCTTTGGCATAGACCTCTATCGGCTCTCGTTCGAACAGCCAGCGGACGACATCCATGGTGTGGGGGAACAGGAACCATTCCGGACCGGATTGGCCGCTCCAGTTGAGCATCTCGGTCGGCACGTGGATGGTGTCGCTGAGACGCGCATACGCCATCACCGGCTTGCCCAGTTCGCCTCGTTCGACGTACGCCTTGGCGCCCATGAACAGCGGGTGCCAACGCGCGTGGAAATCGACCATCAGCTTGAGGCCCGCGTCCTCGGCGGCGCTCACCATCGCGCGGCCATCCGCAACCGTCGTCGCGAGCGGCTTTTCGACCAGGACATGCTTGCCTGCCTCGAGCATCCGCACCGTGGGCTCGCGATGCAGGTGGTCCGGCGTGGCGATTGTCACCGCCTCGACGTCGCTCTTCGCGACGTCATCGAGGCTGGTGGTCCAGCCGCAGCCGAATCGTTCGCCGAGCGTGCGCGCGCGGCCCTCGTCGCGGTCGCAGACGATGCGGACCGCGGCGCGCGGGTGGGTGGTGAGCGCCAGGGCATGGTTGGTGCCCCAGAGGCCGGCGCCGATGATCGCGGTGCCGACGGTTCTCATCGTGTCGCTGCTCGAGACGTGGTCATCGGCGCGGGACTATATCACCGGCGCCCGATGTCGGAGTGCCGCCAGCGGTCCGACGCGGCTGAATGATTGACGTGTCTGCCACCCACTGAGATCCGAACGATGGCCCCATCCGCTCGGCGATTCGTCACTTGCGCCTTGCATCCGCGAGGGGATTCCGGCACCGTCTAGCGCATGACCGACTGCACCCGTCGATCGTTTCTGGGGCTTGGCGCTGCTTTGAACGTCCCGAACGTCTCGTTCTCGAGTGCTCGGTTTCTCGAATTCTCGAGCTCTGTTGCCGTCGCAACACCGTCACCGGTCCGCGGTTTCCCGTTCGAGTCGCGGGACCTCGTGCGCGAGGTCGTCGGTGCCTCGCATGGCAATCTGGCGCGCGTGAAGGAACTGGTCACCGCCCATCCCACGCTCGCGCGCGCCAGCTGGGATTGGGGATTCGGCGATCACGAGGCAGCGATCGACGCGGCCTCGCACATGGGCAACCGGCCGATCGCGGAGTTCCTGATTGCGAACGGCGCGCGGCCGACGGTCTTCACCATGGCGATGCTCGGTCGCATCGACGCGGTGCGCGCGATGATCGATGCCCTGCCCGGCCTGCAGCGCACGCGCGGGCCGCACGGCATCACATTGCTCGCGCATGCGAAGGCCGGCGGTGCCGACGCTGCCGGCGTCGTCAGTTATCTCGAGACACTCGGTGATGCGGATCCGCGTTATGCGAACGAACCGCTCTCCGAAGAGGAGTTGAAAACGCTCTCAGGCGATTACAAAGTCGAGGGCGATGAGTTGGTGCTGCGCATCGGCAAGAATTCGCGGGGCGACTTCTCGATCTCGGCGCCGGATGTGATGATCGATCGGTCCTTGTTCCACCAGGGCGGCAACGTCTTCAACCCCGCGGGCGCGGAAGCGGTGAAGATCCGCTTCCAGCTCGAAGCCGCCAAGGCCACGTCGCTCGTCGTCGAACACGGCGAGTCCCTCGTGCGCGCCACTCGTACGTAGGCCCGAGTCTCTAGTCGAGCTTAGCTCGTGGTCGTAGGCCCGAGCTTTAGCTCGGGCATGCTGAAGTCGCGCGCCGGGGTGGTAGGGATGCCCGAGCTGAAGCTCGGGCCTACGGACAATGCGGACTTATGTCTCGATCGGGAGATTCGCCGTCTCCCACGCGCCGATTCCGCCGGCGATCTCGCTGACCTCGTTGAATCCGCCGCGTAGCAGGATGCTGGCGGCGATCGAGGATCGGTATCCGCCGGCGCAGTAAACGATCAGCGGTCGATTGTTCGGCAGCTCGGCCAGTCGTTCGCCGAGGTGATTGAGGGGGACGCTGATGCTGTCTTTGATGCGCTTCTGTTTGCGCTCCCCAGGCCCGCGGACGTCGACGAGGACCGGAGCTTTGTCGCTCGGTGTGGATGTCGCACGCTCCGAGGCAACTTGTGCGCTCAGACGCTCGGTTGATTTGGTCAGCTCCGGGCGCGATTCGATGCTGCGCAAGCCCTCGGCGAGGTAGCCGACGACGTGATCGAAGCCGATGCGTCCGAGACGAGTGGCGGCTTCGTGCTCGTGGCCAGGGTCGGCGATGATCACGATCGGGTGCTCGCGATTCAGCACCGTGCCGGCCCACGTGGCGTACTGCCCGCGCAGCCCGATGTTGATGCTGCCGGCAAGGTGGGCAGCCGCGAATTCGCCCGGATCGCGGGTGTCGAGAATCTGCGCGCCAACCTGCTGCAGGGCCAGCACGTGGTCGAGCGTGAGCGGGTTGACGTGCTCGAGCGTCTCGTCGAGTGTCGGCCGCTCCTTGCTGTTCAGGACGGCGTCGTAGTTGAAATACGACGGCGCGTCCGGCTGATCGGCGGTGACCAGGTCGATGAAGGCGGCCTTGCTCATCGGCTGGAGCGCGTAGTTCGATCGCCGCTGCTCGCCGATCGTCGACGACGTCTCCTTGCTGAGCGCCTTGCCGCACAGCGATCCGGCTCCATGCGCCGGATACACCTGCGTGGCATCCGGAAGCGGCAGCAGTTTGTCGCGCAGCGAGTCGTAGAGCAGACCACCCAGATCTGTCGCCGTCCAGCCGAGTGCAACCCGCAGGTCCGGGCGGCCGACATCGCCGACGAACAGCGTATCGCCTGTGAGGACGGCTTGCGGTTCGGCCGCGCTGCGATCGAGGTCGAAGACCGTCAGCGAGATCGACTCGGCGGTGTGTCCAGGCGTCTCGAGCGCCCGCAGCTCGACGCGCCCGAGCGACACGACGTCACCATCGTGCAGGGGAGTGAACCGATACTCCGCCTGCGCTTTCGCCCCGAGATAAATCGTCGCGCCCGTGCGGTCGCGCAGCTCGAGGTGTCCGGCGATGAAGTCGGCGTGGAAGTGCGTCAGGAAGACGTGCGCGATCTTCAGATCGTGCTCGGCGGCGAAGGCGAGGTACTGATCGATGTCGCGCTGGGGATCGACGACCGCCGCGACGTGCGACTGCTCGTCGCCGACGACGTACGACGCGTGCGCCAGGCAATTGAGATAGAACTGTTTGAGAATCATCGGGAGCCCGTCGGCATCGTACTCCGAATCGCGGCGCGGCGGCATCTATAGCGGGCGATCCGGTCAATCTCCCAATGCGGCCCAGACGATCAGAAACAGCGCGACGAACGAGGCCGCGCCGGCGCCGATGCCGATCGTCAGCGCCTTGCCGACGTCGAGATCTTTCGATTCCGGCGCGAGCGAGACGATGATGTCAAGCGGGATGCGCCTGGCGGGCTCGGGCAGCCGCGTCCGCGGCTGCACGACCACAACATCGGGTTCCAGCGCCATCAGCACGCCCGTGAAGCTCTTGCCGTCGGTCGTCTCGACTCTTACCATGGCGCCGAGCGGCAATTGTGAGACGTATTTGCGCAGAAGTTCTCGATCGACTGGTCTCGATTGCTGCGGGGTTGCGCCAGCTGGGGGAGACGCTACCCCAAACGTTGCCGGCATTACCCGATGCTGCGCGCAGCCGGCGCTCGAGAGCGTGGCGACGAAGGCGACGAGAAGGATGCGAGGCATGATTTCCTCCGGCGGTCGAGTGTTCGTGATTCAGAAGTCCCACCCCAGACCGAACCGCCACGCGACGTGATCCACGCGATCGTGGATCGAGGCCCGGACGTCCGTTCTCAGGAAGGCGTGACGTGCGAGATAGGCTTTGCAGCCGACGATCGCCACGGCGCGCGCGATGACCTCGGTGTGCTCTTCGCGCGGCAGCGGGTCGCTGGTGACGATGATGCGGTCGCCGACACTATCGACGCTCTGGACGGAGCCGTCGGTCGTGCGACGCTCCCAGTCGATATCGAGGCCAGCGCCGGCGAACGGATGCACCCAGGCGTTGTGCCGGAACTGGTAGGACTGCACGAGGGACAGCGTGTGCAGCCGGTAGGCATGGTTCCGATACACGGCGCGGGAGAACGGCGCTGCGCCGGGCACCTGCTCGAAGCTGACGAGCGTGCCGCGGCCGGTCGAGCTGACCTCGGCTTCGGTCTTGAGATGCTCGGTCCAGTAGCGGCCGATGCCGGCACCCCAGAGCCCGGTCGAGAACCAGTCGCGGAAGGTGTCGCCACCGACGCCGCCGCGATTGCCACGCAGCCACGCGACGTAGCCGGTGGCGTCGAATCCCGTCCCGGCGCTCGACGTGGTCGGCGTCGTCTGAGGAAACGCAACGGTTGGAATGAACATGGCGGTGGCGACGAGCGCCACGGCCATCGACCTGCGGAATCTCCTCACGGCCGACGCTCCTTCCGCGGCGCCGCTCAGGACGCCGTCAGGAAGGAATGCGCCGGCCAGGCGGGGATCGGCTCACGAAATTCAACCCGACCCCAATTTCGTGTCGTGATGCGGTGCTGCTCGACGATCCCCCCTGCATGGGCTCGGGTCGCCACGCACCACGCTCGCTTCGTCACGCCCCTCAACATCCGGCCGACTTCTCTCGTCTAACCGGTCCATGCGAACCTACGACGTCCGTCAGGCGCTGCGGATCTTCCGGCGGGAGCCTGCCTTCGCGGCGGCTGCCGTCCTCACGCTGACCCTCGGCATCGGCGCCAATACCGCACTCTTTGCCGTGGTCGAAGCGGTTCTGCTCCGACCGCTGCCCTACGACCGCGCCGACGAGCTCGTCGTGCTCCGGCACCGCGACGTCGAGACCGGTCTCACCAAGCCCGACATCGCGCTTGGCGATTTCGTCGACCTGCGCGCGCGGCAGCGCTCGCTCGAATCGCTGGCAGGGTTCAGCGGGTTCCCGACCACGTTCTTTGGCGGCGGCGAGCCGATACGCGTCGACGGTGCCAGTGCCACGCCCGACGCGCTGCAGGCGCTGCGTGTGCGCCCGGCTCTCGGGCGGTTGTTCCAGCAGGACGACGCGCGACAGGGCGCGGCGCCGGTCGTGCTGGTGAGCGATGGGTTCTGGCGTACGCATCTTGGATCCGACGCGCGGGTGCTGCAGCGATCGATTCAACTGGGCAACACGCGTCACACGGTCGTCGGCGTCCTGCCTCCCGGCTTCCGCATGCCAGGGATGCCGGGAACGGACCTTGTCGTCGCGCAGGGACTGCCCGCCGCGGCGCCGGCCCAACGGCGGTCCGGATGGATCTACGGCGTCGGACGTCTCCGCCACGGGGAGACGCTGGTGCGCGTGCAGACCGAGATGACGACCCTCTCGAAGCAATTCGAGACGGAGTTCCCCGACCAGAATCGCGGGTCGCGCTATGAGGCGCTCGCGTTGCGCGATGCGCTCGTCGGCGACACGCGCCGGCCGCTCTTGCTGCTGCTGGCGGCGGTCGGGTTCGTTCTGCTGATCGCCTGCGCAAACGTTGGCAACCTGCTGTTGGCGCGAGCCCTTGGGCGGCAGCAGGAGCTGGCGCTTCGCCTTGCCCTCGGTGCCAGCCGGCGGCGTCTCGCCATGCAGCTCCTCACCGAAGGCCTGGTGCTCGGCCTCGCCGGCGGTCTCGCGGGAATCGTTGTCGCCTGGCGGGTGGCGCCCGCGCTCGTGGCGCTGATCCCGAACGCGGCGCTGGTGCCAGGTCTGGAGCAGATGGGTGTCAGCCCCGCCGTGCTGCTGTTCGCCTTCGCCGCGGCGATCGCGTCGGCGTTGATGTTCAGCGCGATCCCCTGCCTTCGGCTGTCGAGCATCGATCGGCGTGCGCTGCCCGGCCAGCGCGGCGGCACGATGACTCCCGAAGCCCGGATCGCGGCGTCTAGTCTCGTGGTCATCGAGATCGCCCTCGCGCTGGTATTGCTCGCAGGTGCCGGCCTGACACTCCGCAGCTTCGCGAACCTTCTCGCCGTGAATCCAGGATTCACGCCGAACGGCGTCCTGACCGTGCAGCTCGGACTCCCCGACGGCCGCTACGATGCGGACGATGCACGACGGGCGTTCTACACGCGGGCCTTCGCCGATATCGATGGGCTGCCGGATGTCGAGAGCGTGGGCGCCGCCATGGTGACGCCGCTCACCGGCAACAATTGGAGCGTGCCGCTCAATCGCGTCGATCGTCCGGTCGCCGCGGGGCAGCGCCCGCCCGAAGTCGGCTGGCAGATGGCATCGGCGGGTTACTTCCGCGCCTTGCGGATTCCGCTGAAATCAGGACGCATCTTCGAGCCGCGCGACGGGACCGGGCCCGCCGTGGTGATCGTCAGCGAAGCCGTCGCTGCGCGTTTTTTTCCAGGCGAGTCACCTGTCGGCCACCGCCTCAATCTCGGCGACATGGAGGCGGAGATCGTCGGCGTCGTCGGCAACATCCGGCGCGCCTCGCTCACCGACGAACCTCGCGCCGATCTCTACTTTCCATTCGAGCGCATCATGATTCCGCAGTCGACGCTCTTCATTCGCACCAACGGCGATCCAGTTGCCGCGCTGCCGGGGCTGCGTGCGGCGGTGCGCCGGATCGAGCCGAATGCGGTGCTCTACGAGACGCGCACCATGGCGAACATCGCCGAGGAATCAGCGGCCGTGACCAGGCTGGCGATGCGGCTGCTCGCCGGGTTCGCGGCGATTGCCTTCACGCTCGCGGCCATCGGTGTCTACGGGATGATGTCGTATCGCGTGCGGCGGCGTCGACGGGAGCTCGGCGTGCGGCTGGCACTCGGCGCGACTCCGGGAGCCGTCAGCCGGATGGTTCTCCGTCAGGCCGTGACGACCGCCGCGATCGGGCTGGTCCTCGGCACCGCGGCGACGATGGTCGCGGGCCGCGCGCTGTCGTCGGTCCTGTTTGGTGTGAACGCGTCGGATCCGGGCACGCTTGCGATGGCAGCAGCGCTCCTCGCCGCGGCGACCGTGGCGGCGAGCTATCTGCCCGCGCGACGGGCGGCGCGGGTCGACCCCGTGTCGGTGCTGTCCTCGGAGTAGGCGGCGCGCGAACGTTGTCTCAGCGGCACTCGGCGCGGGCGCGGGCGAATTCCGCGGTGATCTCGCCCTTCCCGTTCACCGTGACGTGCATGAGCTCCTGAATCAGGAGGTTGTTCCCAGGTCCCGGCCCGATGATCCTGAAGTTGTTGATGAACGTCGTGGTCGGCCCGATGCTGGAAATCCTCGTCTGCGTGACACCAGTGGCTTTATAGACTGCCCCCGTTGTCTCGCCGACGCCTTTGATGTTCTGTGGTTGATCGTGAATCTTCAGGAAGAAAGTCCCGTCGGCGAATTCGGTGACGTGAAACACATCGTGGAGTATGCCACTCAGAATCACAGTCTCTCCCGCACCGCCATTCGCGCAGGGGATGAACACCTCGATCTGCACCGGGAAACGGGCGTTCACGGTGAACGGACTCGATTGCGCGTAGGACGAGGGCGTCTGCGCCGAGATCAGAACACCGACCAGGAACAACGCGGCCACAATTCTGCCTGCGGTCATAGACCCCTCCGCGCGCATCTTATACGAACGATGCAATCGCGTGTGTCCCTTGCTCGTAGGCCCGAGCTTTAGCTCGGGCAAAGATCCCATGCAACGTCTATCATTCGTAGGGCAAAGAAACCCCATGCTCACCAAACTTCTCGCTATCTATTCCAGCGTATTGACGACGTTGCTCACGGGCCTGGTGCTGGCGGGATCTGTGGCGGCGAAGACGCAGAGCTTCGATGAGATCGACGTTCGACGAATCAATGTCCGGGAGCCCGATGGCACGCTGAGGATGGTGATCTCCAATCGTGCGCGCTTGCCCGGCGTCGTCGCAGCCGGCAAGGAACACCCGCCGGTCGACCGGCCGTTTGCCGGCATGCTGTTTTACAACGACGAAGGCGATGAGAATGGCGGACTGGTGTTCAGCGGACGCCGTGATGCCAGCGGAGAGGTAACGGATTCAGGGGGCATGCTGACGTTCGATCGCTACGCAGGCAAACAGATCGTTCAACTCGCCGGCGTCCACGACGCGAAGAATCACATCGTCGGGCTGATCGTCTCGGATACTGACGACAAACGCAGCCGGCGCGTCGTAGTCGGACACGACAAGCAGGGCGTCGCCCGGGTCGCGCTCATGGATGGCAACGGGCGGGCGAGAATCATGCTTCAGGTGCCGTCAGACGGAAATGCGAGCCTGTCGTTTCTCGACGCCGCCGGCAAAGTCATCAAGGAGCTTGGTCCTACACAGCCTTAGGCGGTTGACCGGCTCGGAACGGCGTGTCAGCTACGTGGCTTCAAACAGCGTCAACGCGAACCGGGCCTGCTCGTCGGTCCACTGATTCCGTTGGGCGAAGCCGGCGGGTTCGACCAGCCGGCGGACGCCGCCCGTTTCGTACTTGTATGAGCTCTCAGTCCAAATCGTCTCGCCCTCCTCGAGGCGGAAGCGCAGATCGGACTTGGGCACCTCGATTTCCTGGGCCGCCAGGCTGACCAGGTGCATTTCGACGCGGGACGCGTCCCGATTCCAGACGGCGCGATGCGCGAACCGATCGAGCGCAAAGTTCGCGTCCAGTTCGCTGTTCAGCCGCAGAAGCAGGTTCTTGTTGAAGGCGCCGGTCAGGCCGATCGGATCGTCGTACGCCAGCAGGAGGTCGCGCTCCGGCTTGACGAGGTCGGCGCCGAGCAGCAGATAGTCGCCAGGGTGAAGCGCGGCGCGAATTTCGCCGAGGAAGGCCGCCGCGCCGGGCGGATCGAAGTTTCCGATGTTCGAGCCGAGGAAGGCCACCAGCGTCGGATGGGTCTCCTCGGCTGGAAGTGCCAGCAGGCCGTCCTCGTAGGTCGCCCGGTGCGTCGTGACGTCAACGTCCGCGCCGTCGACTGTCGCAAGCGTCTGCACCGACCGGGCGAGCGCCGCCTCTGAAAGATCGATCAAATGCACGCGCACTGCGGGCACCTCGGCGTGCGTCACCAAGGTCGCGAGCTTCTCGCCGTTGCCGCAGCCGAGTTCGACGATGCGCCCACCCTCGCGGAGGACTTCGCCGATCGTGGCGGCGTACCGCTGCAGCAAACGCAGTTCGCCCCGCGTGATGCGGTACCACGGGAGAAGACAGATCGCGTCGAAGAGCGCCGAGCCGAGGGCGTCGTACAGGAGTCGCGACGGCAGCTGTCTCGGTTGCAGCTGCAGGTAGAACGCGGCGTCCTGTGCGAGGGCGCTCGGCTCCTCGCGCGTGCTACTCGACAGGCCGTACACAGCGGAACGTGGCATAGACGTAGGGATAGTTGGGACGGAACCAGTTACGGAAGCTGCGGCGCAGCAGGGCGCGATCGGTGGCTGGCGATGCTCCCTTCATGACGAAATGCTGGCCGTCGAAAAAGTCGGCCGAGTATTCCGGATAGGACGCCATCGGATGAAACCCCCCGAACGGCGCGAACACAGTGGACGTCCACTCCCATCCGTTGCCCATCAGGTCGTGCACGCCCCAGGCGCTCTGGCCTGTTGGATGCCGGCCGACCGCGACCGGATTCCACGACCTGAAGTCGAAGAGCCCACGCGACGTCTCAGGACGCGCCTCGCCCCAGGGGAACTGCCGTTCGTCTCCGGAAGGGTCGCCGAAGGCGGCGCGGTGGTACTCGGCCTCGGTCGGCAGGCGGCCGCCTTTCCACCTGGCGTACGCCGCCGCTTCAGCCTGACTGACGTACACCGGCCATGCGGGTGGCAGGTCGATCTCGTCGAACATGCCGCGCCATTTCCACGATCCATTACGGCGCGCCCAGAACCGCGGATGGTCGATCCCCTCGTGGCGAATCCAGTCGAACCCTTCCGGCGTCCACCAGTCGGGCTGGTTGTAGCCGCCGGCCTCGACGAACTCCATCAACTGCTCGTTCGTCACGTTGTGCACGTCGATCTCGAACGCGGGCACGTCAACGACCTCGCCCGTGAACTCGTTGTCCCACCCGAAGGGAATCTCGCCGGGACGTGCGCCGAGCGTCGCCCGTCCGGCCGGTACTGCCACTTTCGCGGACGCCGGCGTCGAACCTGTCGCGTCAGTCCGCAGATCCGCTGGTGCGAGCTTGTGCTCGTACGGCAGCTGATGCCACATGTAGAGCATCGTTTCCTGATGCATCGCCTCGTGCTCGAGAATGGCGAACACGGCCTGCGCTTCGTGCAGCAGCGGATGTCCAGACTGCTCGATCGGCGCGTTGGCCAGCGCGTCGAGAATGCGCGCGTCGCACTCGTCGGCGAATCGCTGCACCTCTTCGCGCGCCGGCCATTCGGCCCGCTGACTGCGGCTGGCGGACGCCTCGTCTTCCGGATCGATGCCGCGGGCGAACAGCCGCTCGAGCCCGTCGTCAATGCCCGGACGGCCGAGCCCCTTCTTTACCAACGTGTTGAGGCTGAAGGCAGGAAGATGCCCCTCGTAAAAGACGATCGGATGACGGAGCGAGATGGGCTGCGCGTAGTAAGCGTCCGGTCGGACGATGTCGAACAGTTGGCGCGAGCGCTGGCGATTGCGGCGATACCAATCGGCGAGCGCCGCGCGGTCCAACGCTGTGGCTGTCGTCGTCATGAATCTCCCTCACAGTCCGGATGATTAGCTGGCTGGCCAAAGGCCCAGCGCCTTTCGTACTGCCACGATCTGCCCGACGTGGTACGCCGCGTGATCGGCGGCGAGCAGGATCGCGCGCAGATATGTCTGGTTGTCTTTGCCGGTGGGAACCTTCGCCGTCAAGTCCTCCGCTTCGCGCGCGAGCTGCTTCAAGGCGTCGCGTGTTCGGACATACGAGGCGATGCTGTCCGCCCAGGCCTTCTCGCTCGGCGGGGCAGGATCTTTGGGCCAGTAGTCCTCCGGCCACGTCATCGTGTGCCTGTAGGCGCTGTTGAGGCAGAAATCGAGGATGTCGTCCTGCGCGAGCCGGAGGTGCTCGAGCAGCTGCCAGGGGGAATGCTCGAAGCCCGGCGCGTGAGCGCCGTGTTTGCCGGCCGGAATGCCGTCGATGGCCTTGTCGAAGCCGACATGAGCGTCTTCCCAATCGAGGACGCGGACGAGATGATCGCGAAGCGCGCGTGTGTCGCTCATAGCCATTCAGTATTCGGCGAATGCGTCGTCCGGGTAACAATAGAGCCACCGCTCTCCCGGCTCGGCAGAGGCGATGACGGGATGATCGGTCGCGTGGGCGTGCGTCGTCGCGTGCTTGTTGGGCGAATTGTCGCAGCACAACGTCTTGCCGCACTGCTGACAGGTCCGAAGATGCACCCACTTGCCGCCGATCTCGATGCACTCTTCGCAAACGTGTCGTTTAGCTGGGGTGATCGCCGTGACCGCGCGCAGATGCGCACAAGTGCCGCTTGATGTCATCGCGTCCTCGGGCAGTTACGCTTCGGGTAGCGTCACGCCTATCCAGACATCGTACCATCGCCATAACACAGTCTTAGCGCGAGCATTGCCGTGGTCAGCGAAAAAGACATCGCCTTCCCGACACTGACGGCCGCCCAGATCGCGACGCTGGAATCGCGCGGACATCGCCGAGCCGTGCGCAGCGGTGACGTCCTGTTCACCGAAGGCGCCCGCGGCTTCAGTTTCTACGTCGTGGTCAGCGGCGCCATCGAGATCGTCGAAAGCTCGCGCGGCACCCCGCACACCGTCGTCGTGCACCATCCGCAGCACTTCACCGGTGACGTCGACATGCTGACCGGTCGCGCGGCGCTCGTCACCGCGCGTGTCGCCGCTGATGGCGATGTTATCGAGCTCAGTGCGTCGGCGCTTCGCGACGTCGTGGACGAATCGCCGGAGCTCGGCGAGATCATCGTCAAGGCGTTCCTGCTGCGGCGGTCGCTCCTGCTGAGCGATGGCTTCGAAGGGCTGAAAATCATCGGCTCGCGCTTCTCAGCCGACGCGCATCGCCTGCGCGACTTCGCGACTCGCAACGCGATTCCGTTTACGTGGATCGACCTGGAGAGCGATCCGCAAGCCGATCAGCTCCTCCGCCAGTTCGGCATTCCCGCCTCAGATACGCCCGTCGTCATCGGCCGGGAAGGCCGATTTCTACGACGGCCGTCGATCGAGGATCTCGCCAGCTGCGCCGGCCTGGACATCGATCTCGATCCGGCCGAGGTGCACGATCTGATCGTCGTCGGTGCTGGTCCCTCGGGTCTCGCTGCAGCGGTCTACGGCGCCTCCGAAGGTCTGGATGTCGTCGTCCTCGAGCGGCTGGCGACGGGAGGCCAGGCCGGCACCAGCTCGCGGATCGAGAACTACCTCGGGTTCCCGACCGGAATCTCGGGTGCCGAGCTGACCCGCAACGCGCTGCTGCAGGCGCAGCGCTTCGGCGCGCGCATCACCGTGCCGGGAGAAGTGGCTCGCCTCGGGATCGAGGAAGGCGTCAGGGTCATCACGCTCGCCGACGGTGCGCGGTTGCGCACGCGCTGCATCCTGGTCGCGACCGGCGTGTCGTATCGGCGGCTCGATCTGCCGAACTTCCGCGCCTTCGAAGGCGCCGGCATCTACTACGCCGCCACCGACCTGGAAGCCAGGCTGTGTCGCGGCGAGGAGGTCGTCATTGTCGGCGCCGGCAATTCCGCTGGACAGGCGATCGTCCACCTCTCGCGTTACGCCCGCACCGTGCATGTCGTCGTCCGTGGGGACGATCTGGGCAAGAGCATGTCGCGCTACCTCGTCGATCGCGTCGAGAATATCGAGAACGTCCGGATCTACTGCCGCGCAGAGGTCAGCGCCGTCGACGGTAACGGGCACCTCGCGGCCGTCAGCCTCCGCGACGCGTCGGGCCATGAAACGCGATTGGACACGGCCGCGCTCTTCATGTTCATCGGCGCCGACGCGAACACGCAATGGCTGAACGGCTGCATCGAGCTCGACGCGAAGGGCTTCGTACTGACGGGCCCGCAGCTGCCGCGCGAGACCACCGACAACCCGAGATGGAACGCGATCGGACGCGCGCCCTTCCTGCTCGAGACGAGCCTGCCAGGCGTGTTCGCCGCCGGCGATGTGCGCAGCGGATCGGTCAAGCGCTGCGCGTCAGCGGTTGGCGAGGGAGCGATCACCGTCAGCTTCGTGCATCAGCACATCGGGAAGGCGCTGTAGAGGTGCGGCGGGTGCGACGGGTGCGATCGGTGCGGCAGGTGCGAGCGGTGCGCGGGTGCTCTGGTGCCATTGTGACGACGCGTTTGCGGTGACGGGGAGTGCGCGCCGTGTGGAGCACGCCGCAAAGCGACAGCATGAAAATGCGGCGGAGCGAGGATTCCGCGGCGGTCTGCCGGAAACAGCTCGGCGCCTTGAGCCATCCCGCTGCCACTCTTCGTTAGAGGTCGTCGGCACACCTGGACCGACCGCGCCGACGACAGGACAGCGAGCGTGCGCAGCTCCGCATGCGGTCGCCGGGGTCAAACCAACGCCAGCTGGTTGCGCGCGACCCACATCGCGGACGCGGTGTCGCCGTGGCGAACCGCGGAGGCATGCCGTCACGCCACAACTTGCCACTCGCGAGCGCAGGCGGGTGACGTCGGATTGGGGATGGGGGCGACACGCGAAGCGAACCACCCCAATCCGCTCTTTTATCCAGACGATTCGCCGGAGCCGCGAGTGGCCGGCGTGCCGACCGGTTCGCCGCGGCGGCACCGCAATCCGCAACGCTATTGCGATAACACGCTGGGTTCGAGCTCGCCGAGGATCGTCGGGATCAGCTCCGACACCGTCGGATGGATGTGCATCGCGCGCTTGAGCACGGGGTAGGGGGCCTTCGCGTACATCGTGTCCAGGATGCAGTGAATCGCTTCGTCGCCGCCCGTCCCGAAGATCGCTGCCCCGAGGATCTCTTCCGACTGCGCATCGACGACGATCTTCATCAGTCCCTGCGTCTCACCTTTCTCGACCGCGCGTCCGACGCGAGTCATTGGCCGCTTCCCGACCAGCACTTTGCGTCCGCTGCGTACGGCTTCGATCTCCGTCATGCCGGCGCGCCCCAGCGGCGGGTCGATGTAGAGGGCGTAGGCCTGAATGCGATCGGAGACGCGGCGAGTGGCGCCGTCGAGGAGGTTGGCGGCGACGATCTCGTGGTCGTTGTACGACGTGTGGGTGAACGCGCCCTTGCCGTTGCAGTCGCCGAGCGCCCAGATGCCGGGAACGTTCGTCTCGAGCCGATCGTTCACGACAATGTAGCCGCGCTGGTCGAGTGCCACGCCGGCGGCGTCGAGTCCTAGATCGTGTGTGTTCGGCGTCCGGCCGACGGCGAGGAGGAGATGGGTGCCCTCGACCGATGGGCTGCCCTGCTGGCAATCGACATGCGCCGTAATGTGATCGGCCTGACCGCCGATCTGGATGCACTTGGCGTTCAGGCGGACGTTGATGCCTTCGCTGGTGAGGACGTCGTGGATGGCGGAGGAGATCTCTTCGTCTTCACGCTGCACCAGACGCGGTCCCATCTCGATGATCGTCACCTCTGATCCGAACCGCCGAAACATCTGGCCGAACTCGAGACCGATATAGCTGCCGCCGACAATCAGCAGGTGCTTCGGCGCAATATCCAGCTGCATCATCGAGCTGTTGTTGAGAAACGGGACGCGATCGAGGCCGGGCATCGTCGGGACGGTGGCGCGGCCGCCGACGTTGATGAAAATGCGATCGGCGCTCAGCACCTGATCCGCGACCTCGATTTCGCGTGCGCTTCGAAATCTGCCGTGTCCGGTGTAGACCTCGCAGCGAGGCATGCCGCGCAGCCACTGCTCGACGCCGGTGCGCGAGCGCTCGGATATCGCATCCTTCCTCGCCTTCACCTTCGTCATGTCGACGCGCACGTTGCCGTCGATGACGACGCCATAATCGGCAGCGCGATGCGCGATGCGCGCGGCGTACACGCTCGCCACCATGGTTTTAGTGGGGATGCAGCCGGTGTTGACGCAGGTCCCGCCGAAGAACTGCCGCTCGATGACGGCGACGGACATGCCCGCGCCCGACAGCCGGTTGGCGAGCGCTGGCGCAGCCTGACCGGTGCCGATGATGATCGCGTCGTAATGTTTTGTCATGCCGACGCAAGTGTAGATCGTGCGCTTCAGTCGTGCCGGTCGTCGCCCGCCTCGCGTCGCGCATCTTCGATCATCGACGCAATCGCCGCATCCGAGGTCCCCAGCTTGTGCAGGGCAAGTTGTGCGTGAGAGGCCGGCATCGGCTTCGACTCGTACGCCGCGGTGCCGCCGTTCTCCATCACGATGACGAACCGCTCGCCGATGTCACCGTCGGCGACCCGATGCAACGAGAAATGGTTTTGCATGGCAGGGTTTCACTACAGTTCGCATATTGTTCACGACAGCTCGGCCGCTGTCGCTGCAATCAGCTCCTATCGTAGCTGTTGCGAGCACATCTCGTGCCGGTTCCTCCGTTGGCCTGCGAGTTGCACTGCCGAGCCAGGTAGTGGTTGAGGAGGAACCTGAATGTCGACGATTCTGATCGTGATTCTCGTGCTCGTCCTGCTTGGTGCGGTGCCCGCGTGGCCGTACAGTCGCGGCTGGGGATACGGACCCAGCGGCATCGTCGGGCTGCTGCTGATCGTGCTGGTGATCCTGGCGCTGACCGGCCGTTTGTAAGCACGTCCACGCCTAGTCGCGCAGGCGCCGATCGAGGAAGCGCCGCGCGACGTCGGCGGGGTTCTCCCGCCGTGCGTCGGCGGCGTAGTTCATCTCGCGCATGTCCGCGGCGGTGATGCGTCCCGCCAACCGTTCCAGTGCCGTCCGCACCTGCGGATATCGCAGCAGCGTCGACGCGCGTGCGACGGGCACGGCGTCATACGGCGGGAAATAGTGCCTGGTGTCTTCGAGCTGTACCAGGTCGAGGCTCTTGATGAGTCCGGCCGTCGCGTCGCCAGCAATCAGGTCGACCTGTCCCGCCGCCAGCGCCCGATAGGTGAGGGTCAACTCCATCACCTGCGGCGCACTCTGGAACGTCAGGCCGTAGGTCTTCGACAAGCCTGGATAGCCATCCGGCCGCTCGAGGAACTCGTACCCGAAGCCGGCGCGCCACTGCGGCGCCACGCGCGCGACATCCTCAATCGTCCGCAGCTGTTTCTGCCGCGCGTCCGACCCACGGACCAGGATAGCGAACGTGTTGTCGAAGCCGAGCGGCGCCAGCAGCGTGCGCCCGCTGTCCGCATAGAGCCGGCGCACCGTGTTCATCACCGCGTCCGGGTCTTTCGAAGGCGGCTGATGAAAGACCGCCGTCAACGCCGTGCCGGTGTATTCGACATAGACATCGAGGTCGCCTGACAGGAGAGCCCGATCGCAGATCAGCGTTCCGGCCAAATTCAGGCGCCGCTGAACCGGCAGTCCGGTGTCGCGCTCGATCGTCTGCGCGACGATCTCTCCGAGAATCAGCTGCTCGGTGAAGTCCTTCGAGCCGACGACAATCGCGCCGGAGGACTGCGCGGCCATTACGAGGCTGCCGGCGAGCGCGAGCCCGGCGAGCGCCCCGGCGGTCGAGAGTGCTGCGCGAGGCGAGACCGTGCGCCGCCGTGGGGAGAGCTGCCGCTCGAGCCACAGGAGGCCGCCATCGACGATGAGCGCCAGGAGCGCCGCCGGGATGGCCCCGGCAAGGATCACCGTGGTGTCCACCATCGACAATCCGCGATAGATGTACTGGCCCAGCCCGCCGGCGCCGATTGCCGCCGCGATCGTCGCCGAGCCCACGCCGACGACCGCGGCCACGCGCACGCCGGCAACGATCGAGGGCAGCGCCAGCGGCAGCTCCACCTGCCGCAGCAGCTCGCGCGTCGTCATACCCATCGCGACGCCGGCCTCGCGGACGGCGCGATCGATGCCGTTGATGCCGACGATTGTGGACCTCACGATCGGCAGCAGCGCGTAAAGGATCAGCACGGCCAGCGCGGCGCGCGCGCCGATGCCGCCGACGAGCGGCACCGGCAGCAGGAAGCCGAACATCGCCAGGCTGGGGACCGTCTGCACGATGTTGGCAATTCCCACGAGCGGCGAGGCGAGCCGTGGACGACGAGCGGCGAAGACGCCGAGTGGTACACCAATCGCCACCGCAATCGTCGTTGAGAGCGCGACCAGCAGCACGTGCTCGCCGACCAACGTGGCGAGCTCTTGCCGGTGCGCGAGCCAGAACTGAACGACAGGCATCACGCGGTCTCGCCCGGCCGATGTGGAGGCGGGGCTTCGGCCGCGCCGATCGAAGTCGCTCGAGCGCCGCCGACGAGCGTCACGGCCTCCACGAACTTCCGCACACGCGGGTCATTCGACGCGAGAATGTCAGCCGCCGGCCCGCACCAGATCAGGCGGCCAGCATCCAGCACGCCGATCCGGTCTGCCAACGCCATCGCCTCCGCCATGTCGTGCGTCACGAGCAGGACCGTCTTGCGCAGCTGCGACTGGATACGACGGAACTCGTCCTGTAGCTGCCGGCGTGTGATCGGATCGAGGGCGCCGAACGGCTCGTCCATCAGCAGGAGCGGCGGGTCGGCGGCAAGGGCGCGGGCAACGCCGACGCGCTGGCGTTGTCCTCCAGAGAGCTCGTCGGGCCAGCGCGTCGAGTAACCATCGGCCTCGAGGCCAATCAGCGCGATCAGCTCGCGGACGCGTTCAGCCACGCGAGGCCCGTCCCACCCCTCGAGGCGCGGCACCACGGCGATGTTGTCTCCAGCCGTCAGATGCGGAAACAGCCCGACTTCCTGGATGACGTAGCCAATCGATCGCCGCAACCGGATCGGATCCCACGCGCGCGTGTCTGTGCCGAGCACCCGCACGGCGCCGATATCGGGCAGCAGCAGCCGATTGACCAGCTTGAGGACCGTCGTCTTGCCGGCGCCGCTCGCGCCGACGAGCGCCACCGTTTCGCCGGCCTCGATCGTCAGCGTGAACCGGTCGAGAATGGCCTGTCGGCGGGAGTGCCTGAACGACACGCTGTCGAATTCGATGCCGGCCATTCGTTCACTATATGGCGCATGGGCTGAAGGGCGCATGAACGTCCGCCCATCGGCGTATACCCGGAAAGGGGAAAAGGGGACCAGATGGCTACGGAGCGTTCAGGTCGCACAGGCACCCTCGACAAGCAATTCACGGCCACTCTGCAGAAGAGCCCGAGCAAGGGCGCGTGGACCTACGTCAAGTGGGGCGAGTCCGTCGAGTACTTCGGCACGAAGGGCCTGGTAAAGGTGAGCGGGACGGTGGACGGTCAGCCGTTCGAGAGCGCCTTCATGGCGCTGGGCGACGGGACGCACATGCTGCCGATCAAATCCGATGTGCGGAAGGCGATTGGAAAGGAAGCGGGGAAGCGCGTGACGATCCATCTCGCCAGGCGGATTCGATAGCCGTCACGCTCATCGTTCCTTCGAGGGATCGGGGATCGGGGATCGGGGATCGGGGATCGGGGGCCGAGCGGGTGGCGCGGGGAGGGGCGTCCCCGCTCGCCGCGCAGGCGCCCTCTGCGTGATCACAGTTCACGCGTGATTTGTCTTTTGGCGCCGAGGACGAGCGGGGAGACCCCGCGACAGGACCCGCAAGGAACGAGGCTGATACCGGGAAAAAGGCGATAACGAATCACTGCGATACGTTTGGCGTTTCTGGTCGGCGCCGGAGCGAGAAGCTGGTGGTGCCATCCAGAATTCGCGAGACATGTGCACACGCGATGAGGAATGATGGACGGCCATGCACGTCCACACTGCACTCGTCCTGCCATTGCTGATTGGCGTCATTGCGGGACTGCGAGCGATGACCGCGCCAGCGGCGATCAGTCTGGCCGCGCGCGCCGGTTGGCTCGACCTGGCCGCGACGCCGCTCGCGTTCCTGGGCTACGCGTATACGCCATGGATTTTCACGGTGCTGGCGCTTGGTGAGCTCGTCACCGATCAATTGCCGACCACGCCGAGCCGGACGGTGCCAATTCAGTTCGGCACCCGAATTCTCATGGGCGGGCTGACCGGCGGCGCGATCGGCGCCAGCGCCGGATCGCTTGGGATGGGTGTCGTCGCCGGCATGATCGGTGCGATCGTCGGGACCCTGGGCGGGCGTGCGGCTCGTGGGCGTCTCGCGGCCACATTCGGCAGCGATCGCCCCGCGGCGATCGTCGAGGACCTGATCGCGATCGGCGGCGCCGTCCTGATCGTGTCGGCGCTGCGTTAACCGGGCTCGGTCACATCGATCCGATCTGCAACTCCAGCGCCGATACTGAGGCCGCCGGAAACTCCCACGCGCGGTCGGTGGCCAGCGGCCGCTCGCGCGTCGTCATCACGTCCGCCGCATTCAGATACGAGACTTCGACCGAGGGATCCTCGGCGATCTCGAACACGCGTCCGCTTCGGACGACCTGACCTGCGATCTGAATGCTCGCGTGCACCGATCGCGTGCGCTGCGTATTCGCGACATGGAGGTACACCGTGTCTCCGCGGCGACTCGCGACGACGTCGAGGCCGCCTGGTTGGCGGCTCACGGTGATCGCGTGGCTGCCAATGTGGTGCCGATAGAGCCGCATCACACGCGCCACCGGCTGGAGATACGCGCGGTTGTTGCCCTTCGGTGTCGGGATGATCACGGCGTTGTTCTGCCAGCGGGTCCCACAGAAGTCCGCGGCCGTGGCGATCTTCAGCACATCGCCGTGCCGCTGATGGTTGTTGAGGATGCGCGCGTAGGAGACGCCGGCGGCCCATGAGGCGAGCACATCGCCGCGATCGCGGCCGGGAATGACGAAATGGCATTCCGTCAGCGCGAGCGGGATCTTGTGTGCGCCTACACTCTCGCGGGCGGTGCGGATCTTCGCGTCGGTCAGCTGCCACGCGGCCATCAGCTGCTCCCAGGCCGCATCCGGTTCGCGCCGATACTGCTCGCCCCGCAATACGGGCCGCTGCGGCGAATCGGGATCGAACATGTGATGGAAGGCGAGGTACTGGACATGTTCGCCCGCCACCTCCGCCATGCGCGCTGCCCAACCGCTGTCACCCCAGGCAATCAGCTGAATGGCGGGATCGGCCGCACGCATCGCTTTGGCAAATTCAACCGTCTTGCGCGCCGCGGTCTCGAGATCGAAGCCGTGCGTGTCGTAGGACGTCTCGTTCCCGATCTGCCAGTGCGTGACGTCCCACGGCGCCCCCTGGCCATGCGCTTTGCGCTCGCGATTGTCCGGATCGTTGCAATACGCCACCCACTCGGCCGCTTCCCGCGCGTCGGCCGTGCGCACGCTGTTCCCGGTCTTCATGTACTGCACGCGTCCATCCGATTCGAAGTTGACGCAGACGAGCGGCTGGGCGCCAACGTAGCGGCACAGCTCGACGAACTCGCCGGTGCCCACCTGGTTCGATTCGATGCCGCCCCACAGGAGGTTCAGCATGGGAGGACGCTGCTCCCGCGGTCCGACGCCTTCCCGCCATCGATAGAAATCCGCGAAGATGCCGCCCCATCGCATCATCGGCGGGGCAAGATCCCGTGTGACCTCGAGGACATCCTCGCGCCACTCGTCGCGCGCATGATCCCAGGCGGCTTCGACGGAGCCATCGGTCGCGCCGAGCGGTTCCATGAATTGCATGTAGAGATAGGGCGACAACTCGAAAAGCGGCTTCGGGTCGACGACCAGAGAGCGTTCACCGTCATCTCGAGCTTCCAGCGGTCCCGCCGCGGCGCCGCCAAACACGCCGGTGGCGGCGACGACACCCGCCGCCGCCATCGTCGACTCTTTCAGGAATGCTCTTCGTTTCATCGTCGCGGTAAGCTGGCGATTGATGTCAGTGCCACACCGCCTGAAGTGCGCCGAGACATGGGCCGGTAATCAGGGGACCTCGAGCGTTGTCGAACTGCCGGGCCTGAGGGTCTGGGTCCACTCCACGCCGTTCGGGCCTGATGAGGCCGGAGGCGACGTCCATTACGTCTCTGTCTGTCCCAGCTGCATCGTCTCTCGGATTGCCCTCGCTGACGTGAGCGGTCACGGTCGCGCGGTCGCGTTGCTGAGTGCCAAGCTGCAAGAACTGATGCAGAAGTATCTCACTGCACTCGAACAGACGAGTCTGATGCGGGATCTCAACGATGCCACGGGGGAGCTCGATGGCGTCCACTACGCCACCATGGTGGCCGCGGGCTTTCATGCTCGGCGAGGGCTTCTCGTAATCACGAATGCCGGCCATCCGCCGGCGTTGTGGTATCGAGCAACGCGCGATGAATGGGCCTGGTTCGAACCGCAAGGCACAGCGGACGGCCCGGCCGTCAGGGGCACGCCGCTCGGCCTCCTGCCGAACGTCTCCTACGACCGGAAGATCGTCAAACCGGAGGCTGGGGATCTCATCGTGCTCTATTCCGACGGTGTCTCCGAAGCCACCGACCCTGCGGGCAACGAGCTGGGTCGAGACGCTCTCATGGCGCTCGCCCAGGAACGTGATCACAGCGCCGCCGAAACCTTCGGCGTGCAGCTCGTTGAGGCCGTCACCGCATTTCGTGGAGGACGTCCGCCGGAGGACGATGAGACCATCATCGTGTTGCAGAGGTCGTCAGGCTAGCCACTACTACTTCTCCTTCGGCGGATTGATCATGATGTGCGCCGTCGGCTTGCCCGGGAACATCAGCCATGGACCGCCGACGACGGGCATGGTCGAAAGCCCGGTCGATTCGGGCGTCGCGTAGGGGGTATAGACGACCCAGCGACGATACGGCTTGATCACGGTGTTGGTGGTGGCGTCGTAGCTGCTGCCTTCGAGAACATAGAGAGTTCGAGGCTCCCGCGGCATCATGAGTTTGCCCGATTCGATCTCCTGCCATCGCGCTTCGTTGAGTTCTTTCCCGGCGAGGCCAGTCGCATGCATGGCGCGGCCGCGCGACATGAACGGCTCGAGATCCTTCTGATAACAGTCCACCTCGAACTCGGCGTCCGCCGGATCGTCGGCGAGGCAGACCAGATCGCCCGCTCCGGCGCGCAGGGTAATCAGCTTGCCGGTCTCGTCGTACCCCAGCACTGTCGCGTCGCCGCGGCGCTCGTCAGGAGCGGCTTGAACGGCCGCAGCAATCTGTTGGGTGGTGGGTAAAGGCGTCGCCGCCGCGGGACTTTGTCCAAGGGCGACCAGAAGCACCAAAGGTATCGCAGTCATCCTCTCTCTCCTTCTTTCCGGTATCAGCCTTTTCGTCGCGGGTCCTGTCGCGGGGTCTCCCCGCTCGGCCCCCGAATCCCCGATCCCGTCCCGATCCCCGCTCCCTCACCAAGCCACCATCGCCTCTTCGAAGAGCGCGCTCAATTGCGCCGCATCCGCGGGTCGAGGCGACAGCTTCGTCACACGATGCTGCGGCAGTGTGCCTTCCACCAGCGCGGGGATATCGGCCGATGCGTAGCCGATGTCGCGCAGGCCGTTCGGCACCTTCAACCGCTGCATGTACCACGTGATCCGGTCCGCCAGGATCCTCCCGGCGTCGTCCGCCGCCGCTCTCGACACGTCCGCCCCGAGCGCCTCGGCCGCCTGGAGATGACGGGCCGGGTTGGCGCTGGCTGTGAAGCGGAAGACGGCAGGGGCGTTGAGGATCACCGAGACGCCGTGCGGTACCAGCGGATGATCGGTGAGGTAGCCGGGCGCACGATAGCTCTTCACGTGTCCCGAGACTGGATAGGACATCCCGTGCGGTAGATGGACGCCCGCGTTCCCGAATCCGACACCCGCATAGGACGCCGCAAGCAGCATGTTCGCTCGCGCCTCGTCGTCGGACGGATCCTCGACCGCACGGACGAGAAACTGCGCCACCATCCGCAGCGCCTGAAGAGCCCAGACGTCGCTGATCGGGTTCGATCCCTGATACGCCGGCCGCAACGCCGGACGTTCGGGGCGAGGCCGCTCGGAGAACGGACGCGCCGTATAGGACTCGATCGCGTGGCTCAGGACATCGAGGCCAGCGGCGGCCGCCACCTGCGGCGGCATCGTGCGGGTGTTGTCCGGATCGAGATAGCCAAGCGTCGGCTTCAGGTGCCGATTGGCGATGCCGGTCTTGGCGTGCAGGCGCTGCAAATCGAAGATCGCCACGCCCGTCGTTTCGCTGCCGGTTCCGGCAGTCGTCGGAATCGCCATCAACGGTTTCAACGGCCCCGGTATTGGCAGGCCTTTGCCGATCGGCGGGTTCACATAATCGAGAAAGTCCGCAGGAGGATGGGTCGCGTAAAGGTTGACGGCCTTCGCCGTGTCCATCGTCGAGCCGCCGCCCACGGCCACGTACGCGTCGTAGTCGTGCGCGCGCGCGGCGGCGATCGCGTCGAGGAACGAAGTATCGGTGGGCTCGACGCGGACGCGGCTATATACGACGAACGAGACGCCGTGCTGCTCGAGTGACTCCAGGACCGTCCGCACCGGCGGCAGATCGGCAACCTGCGGATCGGTCAACACGAGCACGTGTCGTGCCCCGATGTCTCTCAGATCCAGTCCGAGCTCGCGCGTGACGCCGACGCCAAAGCGCACTGAGGCGCCGGCCATTTCGAACGCGGTTTCGTTGCTCATCGTCGTGTCCGGCATATGCGAAGAATCTCGCGAGTCGAGATGGCTCAGCGCAGGCGTGACTATCGCATAACTGGCGAGCGTTCAGGGACGGACTGACGGTATCGGGATCGGATGAGGAACAGGGAGATCTGGTAAAATACAGTCTTCTGCTTTTCTGAGCCCTCGGCCAACCTGGCCCAGCCCTCACCAAAGCCTTCGTGAGGGTCCCATGGCACGCCAGAAAACGCACGTTGCCGCCGTCGCGCGCGAGCTCGAGGAACTGATCGCGGCGTTGGACCGGCGTGTACCGCGCGTCGAACAGGCCGGCGAGGCCGCGATCGCGGGCGACGCCGCGGCGCTGCGCGAGAAAGCCCTCGCGCGCCTGGCGCAACTCACGAAACGGCCCGCGGTGGCGCGGGCCTGATACCGTCTTCCGATCGCGTACCAGGGCGACATGCGTCCAACTCCGTTCCCGACCTGCCCCTCTGACGTGGTCGCATTGAGCGTGGCGGAGTTTGCGTGCGGGCTGGACCTGGACCGGTCCGTGCCGATCGATGCCGTCTGCCGGCGCTTTCTCGACGATGCCAACCGGGCGGTGGTGTGGGTCATCCGGTTCCGCGCGCTGACGGCGTGGTGCGAACGCACCGACATCGTTGCGTGGCTGCACGCGGAGCCCGGACACGCGGACCACGCGCGTGAAGTCGCCGCGAGCTTTGCACTGAATGACGATTGGGAATTCGACGCCGAACCGTTCCGTTCGGCGGTTGAAGCAGTGGTGGGCTAGAGATCGGTAGCGAAGCCCGGACCGTAACCGATCCGGGCTCCTTTGCCAGCGGTAGAACCGGTGGGCGGCCTACCAGCGCGGTTCGCGCCGCTGCCGATTGCCGCCGCCACCGCCACCGAATCCGCCACCGTTCGAGCGCGGGGCCATCGGCTTGGCCTCGTTCACCGTCAGGCTGCGGCCACCGACCTGGTGCCGGTCGAGCTCGGCGATGGCGCGCTTGGCACCTTCCGCATCGCTCATCTCGACGAAGGCAAACCCGCGCGGTTGACCGGTCGCTCGGTCGCGCACGATGCTGACCGTGCTGACCTGACCAGCGCCCGCGAACAGCGTCTGGAGATCGGACTCGGTCGTCTCGTAAGGAAGGTTGCCGACGTACAGCTTCGTATTCATACGTACTCCTGCATCGCTTGGATGCAATGATCTGATGGCAGGCTCGAGCCGGATGCTCGATGACTAAACGCAGGAGAACGAAGAGCTTCGGATCTGATGCGGAAGGTCTGTGAGCGCAGCTGTCAGACGATATCCTGCAGTATAGCACGGAAGCTCGGGATCACCCATGTTCGACCCGGTTCACCCACGCGGCTCCGCATGCTTCGCAGTCGCCACGATGCGGTCCAGGTTTTCGTTCGACATGAAGTCACGGAGCGGAATGGCGCCGGTGATCGCCGACAGAAACGCGTTGGTGGCGACCTGGTTATGGCGCAGCGCGCCGAAGAGGGCGTGCATCGCTGGCGGTGCGGGCTCGAGTGCCGCGAGTTGGTTGGTGAAGTCGTACATCGGCCGCACGCGATCGTTGCGCGCCGTTTCGTGGGCATCCATCAGATCTTCGTAGGTGCCGAAGCCCGACAGCCACGTGCTGAGCGCCTCGGTCAATGCCGCGGCGTCGATGAAGGCGTCGCTGATGCCCTCAAATTCGAACTCTTAATTATTTAGTTGCACGCCCTCGTGCAAGCCGCTACTATCCGCATCTCTTAAAGATTTAAGAGATAGAGGGAAGCCATGCCGCGACCGCGATCGCCAACGCTGACTGACGCCGAAGCCCGGGTCATGTCCGTGCTGTGGAAAAAGGAGCGCGCGACTGTCGCTGATGTCGTGGGCACGCTGAAGCGGAAACGCCCCGTCAGCTACAGCACGGTACAGACGATCTTGCGGATTCTCGAGGACAAAGGCTACGTCAGCCACCAAAAGGTAGCGCGGGCGTTCATCTACACTCCCCTCGTGGACGAGCGTCAGGCCCGGCGGCGGGCGCTGAAGCACCTGGTCGCCCGGTTGTTCAACGACTCGCCGAGTCTGCTGGTGCTCAACGTGCTCGAGGACGATCAGATCGAGCCCGAGGAATTGAGCCGCCTGAAGAAACTGATCGAAGACGCATAGGAGCGCCCGTGCACGTCGTGCTGAATTGGTTGACGCAGGGTGTGATCGTCGCCGTTCTGGCGGCCGCGGCGCTTCGCCTCATCCCGCAGTCACGCGCCCAGGCCCGCTACGGCGTCCTCTGGACTTCATATCTCCTCGTGCTCGTCCTCCCAGCCATGCCGATGCTCGTGGCGATCGTCATGGACGGCCCAGCCATTGATCTCGTACCGGCGGCCGCAGGCCCCGTCGTCACAGTCCCCACCGCGTGGTGGGCGTCGCCGTCAGCGGCGGCCGGTCTGTGGATCGTCTGGTCGTGCATCCAGGCGGCTCGGCTCGGTGCGAGTGCGCTCGGCGTTCGCAATGTCAGGCGACGCGGTCGCGGGTGCCCTGCGAGCGTCTTGGCGCGCCTTCCGCACTGGTCTCGTGTCGGCGCGACTGGTCGTCGGACACGCGTGCTGCTCTCGAGCGAGGTTCGCGCAGCCGCCGTGCTGGGTGGCGGGACACCGACTATCGCGGTGGCGCCGACGTTGATCGGGCGGCTCAGTGTCGCCGATCTCGATCGAGTGCTCATTCACGAGTGGGCGCATGTGCAACGCCATGACGATCTCGCGCAGCTCGTGCAACGGATCGTTCACATCGTGGTCGGTTGGCATCCTGCGGCGTGGTGGCTCGAACGGCAACTGGAGTTCGAGCGCGAAGCGGCCTGCGACGAAATCGCCGTCTTGGTGACCGGGTCTGCCAAGGAGTACGCCACGTGTCTGACGACGCTCGCTGCGCTGCCCGCCTCGCGCCTGCGACCGGTGGCCGCGCTTGCGGTCGCGTCTCCGCGCCGCCTTCGTGCGCGGATTGTGCGCATTCTGACGGCGCCGTACGTCGCCGCGGCACGTCCCTGGCGCGTCATCGCCATCGGTGGCGGCGTCGCACTGCTGGCGTGCACGGTGGTCGTCGCCGACCTGCAGCTCGCGACGTCTGCGGCATCACCCGCGCTCGCTTCACCAGTTGCGAGTCCGCTGCGCCCGGAACCGGTCGTCCGCGCGCTGCCGGTGGCAGCCCGATCCGTTGAGCGAACCGATCCCGGATCGCGGCCAGCGTCCGGAAAGCGTCAGGAATCCAGCGTGCGGCCGAGATCTGCGGCGTATGCGCCTGTGCCGGATGTCGACACGGCAGAGGCGATCGATCACACGCCCACATCGGCAGCAGCGGTCACGCCATGGCCGCCGTCAGCCTGGCCGCTCGGTGCACCGGTGTCACTCCCGGTCGCGACGGGTCCATCCGAGCGCCTCGCCCAGGCGGCTGCGGAGACGGCGCCTGCTGCGCGACCGGTCTCCACCGAGCCGGACTCCGCCGCCCAGACCCGCGCGCCATGGACGCGCGCGGCCGACGTCGGCGTCAGCATCGGTCGTGCGTCTCAAACCGCGGGCACGGCAACAGCTGGTTTCTTCCACCGGTTCAGCAAGAAGCTGGCCGGCTCCTTTTGAGGTGTCGAGTGCGCGTCCATCTCGTCAATCCCAGCGACCTCTCGTTCGGAACGGCTGTCATCACGCCGCGGTGGTTGTATGTGCTGGCGGCGGCCACACCGGCACGCTTCGGCACGCCCCTGATCGTGGACGAGACGCTCGAGCAGTTCGATCCGGCCAGCGTCGACGAGGGCGACGTGGTCGGCATCGGGATTCACACGGCCAACGCGCTTCGCGGGTATGCCGTCGGGCAGCTCGCACGGGCGCGTGGTGCCTTCGTAATCTTCGGCGGCATTCACACCACGCTCTTCCCGGACGAAGTGCGGGAACGCGGGTCGGCGCACAGCGTCGTCAGTGGCGATGGCGATCTGGTGTGGCCCCGGGTGCTCGAAGAGTGCGAAAGCGGGTCGCCTCGAGCCTCGTACGCGGGCGGGCGCATCGAGGGTGAGGCGTTTTCGCCCGCACGATGGGAGCTCCTGCCCGAGCGCCGATACATGTGGGGGTCGGTGCAGACGGTCCGCGGCTGTCCGAAGCACTGCTCGTTCTGCTCGGTGTGGCGGACCGATGGCCAGAAACCCAGGCAGCGGCACGTGGCCAGCGTCGTGGGCGAAGTGGTGGCGCTGCGACGCAAGGGATTCCGATTCATCCTGCTCGCCGACGATAACTTTTACCCGGTGCCACTGGCCGATCTCGCGGCCGCCGAGCGGCGCGCCGACAAGTCGCGGCTCACCGAACTCACACGTCTTCGGAAAGAGCGATTCGAGCTGATGGCGCAGCTCGAGCGGCTGCCGGAAGACATGGTGTTTTTCACGCAGATCACCATGGAGGCGGCCGAGGATCCCGAGTTTCTCGCGGCGATGCGGCGGGCGAGAATTCGAGGCGCGCTCGTCGGCGTCGAATCGGTGACGCCGGAAGGCCTCAAGGCCGTCTACAAGAATTTCAACGAGGCCGGCGAGGGGCTTGTCACGCGCCTGCAGGCCTTCCGCGAACAGGGCGTTCACGTGCTCGGGTCGTTCATCTTCGGGCTTCCGACCGACGACGCGGGCACCTTCGCGGCAACAACGGATCTGGCCCAGCGCAGCGGCGTCTCCTTCGCGCAGTTCGTGATGCTCACGCCCTTTCCCGGGACGGTGGACTTCGCGAAATGGGAGCAGCAGGACGCGAATCAGACCACGGTGCAGGGCATCCCCTTGACGCGGTACTGGCTGATCCCGGCCTCACAACGTCCGAAGGTGTACAGCCCGCATCCGACGATGTCGCCTGAGGCGATCCGGCAGGGGACACAACAGGCCTGGGATCGTTTCTACACGCTGCCGGCGATCTGGCGGCGGTCGACCTGCGTGCGATCGCTTCGCGCGCGGCTGATGTTCCTGTTGATTTCGAAGTTGTACCGGCAGATGTACGCCAATACCGGGATCGCCACCGACAGCGCGCGTGTCGCGAAATCGGCTCGGCGCGCCCGATGGCTTGCGAAGGCCGTACGACGACTGTTCATTGCCGCGCCGATGCCGGATCTGGCCGATCCGACAGCTCCAGCCGAGATATCCGCAGGAACGCTTCCGTTGCAGGTCGTCTCGTAGGTTCCGGGGATCACATGGGCCGCGCGCTCTTTCATGCCGCCCAGCGGACGGGCGGCCTGTGCATCGCAGTCGCCTTTACGCTGATGCCAGCCAAGGCGGACCTGAAGGTCCGCCCTACATTTCCGATTCCCGCATTCGATCAACGTGCCGCCGCCGCGATGCAACACTTCCTTGCCCGGCCGACGATGGCACACCAGTACAGCGCATCGCGGCGTCTGGAGGCCTCCGGCTGCGGACGCCAGGGATGGCTCGACGTGCAGACGGAGTTCACTGCGTCGTCGGGATTGTTCTATCAGGTAAAGGCCGAGGGCGGATCCGGCTATATCCGCTCCCGCGTGCTGCGCTCGCTGCTCGACGAGGAGCAGGACCTGATCGCGCGCAACCGCAGCGCTACCGTGGCGCTCTCCGCCGAGAATTATCAATTCACCCCTGAGGGCCTGAACGACGAAGGTCTCGTCATCGTTCAGATGCAGCCGCTGCGAAAGGAGCGCCCGCTGATTGCCGGACGGATGTTCCTGACCGTCGATGGCGATCTCGTACGAGTCGAGGGGTGGCTCGCGAAGAATCCATCGTTCTGGGTCACCCGCGTGAACGTCGTCCGATCCTACCGGCGGATCAACGGCGTGCTGATGCCCGTGTCACTCGACACGACGGCGCAGCTGAGGCTGTTCGGATCGTCGGCCCTCCGGATGACGTATCGCTACGCGCGGATCGACGAACGGGCCGTCATCGACGAGGCGCGCGACGAGCGTTCCCCCCTGTAGCCGGTATAGTGTGATTCGCGTGGGTTACGCGATCAACTTCGGGGTGGGACGTCGGATGAGCCGTGCTATCGCGATCGATGATACGACCGAGCTCCAGCCGCATGGCGGCGTCGAGCTCCTTGGTATAGAGAGGCTGGAAGAGCACGCCAGGCGTCTGGCGGGGCTGTTCACCGTGGGCCGGCGGCCGCACAACCGCCGGCGTGCGCACCTGCGCCGTCTCAACGACAACATGCGGGCCCTGCGCGCGACCTACCGCGCGCTGTCCGACGACGCGAGTCGTGGCGAGCCGGCCTCGCCCGCCACCGAATGGCTGCTCGATAACTTTCACGTCGTCACCGAAGCCGCGCGCGACATCGCTCGCGACCTTCCCCCGTCCTTCTTCAAGCGGCTGCCCACAATCGTCGCGGACGAGTTCGAAGGCATACCGCGCATTCACGCGCTGGCGCTCGAGCTGATCCGGTCGAGCGCGGGTCACCTCGACGCGCAACGCCTCTCGCGATTCATCACCGCGTTCCAGTCCGTGACCCCGCTGACCATCGGCGAGCTCTGGGCGTGGCCCAGCCTGCTGAAGCTGGCGCTCGTCGAGCATCTCCGTCGTCGAGGCGACGTCCTGGCGGCGGCGCGCGCGGATCGGCAGCATGCGGATCGCGTCGCCCGCGCAATGGAGAGCGCACCTCACGCTCCACCGCCCAAGTGGCCGGCACAGGTCAATCCTGCCTTCGCCACCCGCTTGCTCCAGCGCTGCCGGGAATATGGAGAAACGGCGGCGAGACTGCGGCAGCAGCTGACCGATGCATTGTCGAGTCAGGGGCAGAGCGTCGAAGACGCCATCCGCGCGGAGGGGCAGCACCAGGCATCGCTGCACGAATCGACGTCGAACTTGATCGGCAGCCTTCGGCTGGTGTCGTCGTTCGACTGGAGCGAGTTCTTCGAAAGCGTCAGCCTGGTCGAGCACATTCTGCACCGCGACCCGGCCGGTTTGTACGGCCGCATGGACTTCCGCAGCCGGGACCGCTATCGCCACGCTGTCGAAGAGCTGGCCGAGCCGACCGGCGAAGGTCAGATTCGTGTCGCGCTGAAAAGCGTCGAGCGCGGGCGGCGGGTTGCCGAGTCGACGGCCGACGAGCGCGAGACGCACGTCGGCTACTACCTCATTGGCACTGGGCGCCGGCAGTTCGAGCGCAGCGTGGACTGGACGCCTGGCCCGTCGCACCGCGTCAGGCGATGGTTCTTTCGCTTTGCGACTCCGGGCTACCTCGGGACGATAGGCCTCGGGACGGCCTTGCTCGTCGCGGCCGCCGTCCGCTACGCGTACGTGCATGGCTGGCGAGACGCGGCACTCGTCGCGGTCGCGCTGTTGGTGATGATCCCGGCAAGCGAGCTGGTGATCCAGGTCGTTCAGTACGTCGTCAGCCGGCTGATCCCGCCGCGGCGGTTACCGCGCCTCGAACTCGACCGCGTGCCCGCCGATTGCCGCACGATGGTGATCGTTCCCACCATCCTCGACAGTGCCGCGCAGGCACAGGAGCTGATTGCGCATCTCGAGGTCCAGGCGCTCGGGAACGTCGATCCACACATCCACTTCGCGTTGCTGACCGATTTTCGCGACGCGCCTGCGGAAACGCTCCCTCGTGACGCCGACATATTGGCCGCCGCACGCGCCGGTATCAAGGCCCTCAATGCGAAGCATGCCGACGGCGGCAACGACCGCTTCTTCCTCTTCCACCGGCAACGCCAATGGAATCCGGGCGAGGCGGTGTGGATGGGATGGGAGCGCAAACGCGGGAAGATCGAGGAGTTCAACCGGCTGCTGCGCGGAGCGGCCGATACCAGCTTCGTCGTCATCGTCGGCGACGTGACCGTGTTGCCGCAGGTGCGTTACTGCATCACGCTCGACAGCGATACGCGGCTGCCGCGCGACGTCGCCAAACAATTGATCGGCATCATCGCGCATCCACTCAATCGCCCCGTGTTCGACGCGGCGCTGGGCCGCGTGACCGAAGGCTACGGCGTCCTCCAACCGCGGATCAGCGTCACCTTCGCCAGTGCGGCCGGATCGCTCTTCGCCCGACTGTACGCCGGTCATACCGGGGTCGATCCCTACACGACGGCGATCTCGGATACGTATCAGGACCTGTTCGGCGAAGGCATTTTCACCGGCAAGGGACTCTTCGACGTCGACTCGTTCAACGCGGCGCTGGCCGATTCGGTGCCCGAGAACGCGCTGTTGTCGCACGATCTGTTCGAAGGGCTCCACGTCAGGGCGGCGCTCGTGTCGGACATCGAACTGGTGGACGAATATCCCTCGAGCGTGCTGACGCATGCGCGGCGGCAGGTCCGCTGGATTCGTGGCGACTGGCAGATCCTCTTCTGGCTGTTCCCGTTCGTGCCGTCGCGGCGGGGATGGACGCGCAACACCTTCTCGCTGATCGCGCGGTGGAAGATTCTCGACAACCTGCGGCGAAGCCTTCTCCTGCCCTCACTGCTTGGCTTGCTGGTGGCCGCCTGGACGTCGCTGCCTGGCGCTCGATGGGCGTGGACGTCTGCCGTGCTGGTGGTGCTGGCGTCGCAGCTGTTGCCGCTCGCGGCCGCATTCATAACCGGCCCGGGTCGCTCGCAATCAGTGCCCGTGTTCCTGCGCAACCTGGCGCGCGATGTCTCGATCGCGGCGATTCAGGTGATCCTCAGCGTCACCTTTCTGCCGTTTCACGCGTTCGATGCCTTGCACGCCATCACCGTGACGCTGGTTCGCCTGATCGTCACCAAGCAGCGCCTTCTCGAATGGGAAACCGCGGCAACCTCCGCCGCCAGGAATACGTCCCTGGCAGGCCGTGCCGCCGTCTATCGTTTTTACGGCGCGATGATCGCCAGCCCCGCGACCGCTGCCGGGCTTGCCATCGTGTTGCTGATCGCGCACCCGGACGCCTTTCGGGTGGCGACGCCGTTCCTGGTGCTGTGGCTGTGCGCGCCGATCGTCGCGTACCGTCTCAGCGTGCCGGCTGGCGCGCGAATGCGACCGCTTGCCGCCGCCGAACGCGTGCGTTTTCGCCACGCCGCGCGCAAGACCTGGCGCTATTTCGAGACCTTCGTCACCGCGGCCGACGCCGCGCTGCCCCCCGACAACTACCAGGAGAACGATGGGGGTCGCGTCGCGCACCGCACCTCGCCGACGAATATCGGGATGAGCCTGCTGTCGGCGCTCGCTGCCCACGATCTCGGCTATCTCACGACGGCAGACTTGCTCGAGCGCCTCGATCGCACGCTGAAAACTCTAGAGGGGCTGGAGCGCTTCCGCGGGCACTTCCTCAACTGGTACGACACGATCACGCTGGCGCCTCTGCATCCGCGGTATGTCTCCAGCGTCGACAGCGGCAACCTGGCAGCGGCGCTGCTCGCGATTGCCGAGGGACTCCGTCAGCTCACCACCCGGCCCCAAAGCATTACGCAGCTCCTCGCTGGCCTGCGTGATAACGCGAGCCTTCTCGCGATCGCGGCGTCATATGGCGGCGCTGATGGTCAGGCCTCGGCCATAGACCGTCTCGCCCGTTCCATCGAAGCGGAAACGCGCCGCGAATTCGTGGCCGACGTCAGGCAGCGTCTCGGCGAATGTTCCGCCGAGCTCTCGACGCTCGGGCCTTCCGATCCCGCCATCGGTTTCGATCCCGCCGGCGACGTGCAGTTCTGGCGCGCCGCCGTCGTCCGCAGTATCGCGGCGCTCGACGCCTCGGGACAGGTCGATGTGGCCCTTTGCAATGCCATCGCTGCGCGGGCAGAGGCGCTTGTCGACGAGATGCGCTTCGATTTCCTGTACGACCGGCGGAAACGGATCTTTGCGATTGGCTATCGACTCGCCGACGCGGAAGGTCCCGGGCGCCACGATGGCAGCTTTTACGATCTGCTGGCATCGGAAGCGCGACTCGTCAGTTTCGTGGCGATCTCGAAGGGAGACGTTCCCCAGCATCATTGGTTTCATCTCGGTCGTCCGGTCACGAACGTTCACGGCCGCGCCACGCTCGTCTCGTGGGGCGGGACGATGTTCGAGTATCTGATGCCGATGCTGCTGCTGCGCACCTTCCCGGGCACCCTGCTCGATCAGAGCTGCCGGTCCAGCGTGGTCCGTCAGATCGAGTACGGCAGGCAGCGCGGGGTGCCGTGGGGGATCTCGGAATCGGCGTATGGCTTCACCGACCGCGCCGGCAACTATCAGTACCGGGCGTTCGGCGTACCGGGCCTTGGCTTGAAGCGTGGCCTCGCCGACGACCTCGTGGTGGCGCCGTACGCAACCGCCCTCGCCGCGCAGGTCGATCCGTCGGCGGCCGCCGAGAACCTCAAGCGGCTCGCCGCAGCCGGCCTCGATGGCCGATTCGGCTTCTACGAGGCGCTCGATTACCGTCCGCGCATCGCCGACATCGATCAGGAACCCGACACCCGACCAGCGCCAGCCGTCGTCCGCGCATACTTCGCGCACCACCAGGGAATGTCGCTCGTCGCGTTCGCAAACGTCATCTGTGACGATGCGTTCGTCGCCCGCTTTCATGCCGATCCGCGGGTGCAGGCGAGTGAATTGCTCCTGCAGGAACGCGTGCCGCGCGAGGCCATCCTCTCGGAGCCGCGACCCGACGACGACGGCGAAAGCGCGACCGCGGTCTCGTCGTCTTCGGTCTACGCGTCCCGGCGATTGCGGTCGCCGCACACCGCCAGTCCTCATACGCAGTTCCTCTCGAATGGCCGATACACGGCCGCCGTGACGCACGCCGGAGGCGGCTACAGCACGTGGCGCGGCCTGGCGATTACGCGCCGGCGCGAGGACCGTACCTCGGATGCGGGATCGCACTACATCTTCCTGCGCGATCCGTGGTCCGGGTCCGTCTGGTCGCCCACGTATCAGCCGATGTGTCACGAACCGGATAGCTACGACGTCACATTCGACCTCGACAAGGTGACGTTCGACGCGCGCAACGGCGATCTCGAAACGCACCTGCAAATCAGCGTGTCGTCCGAAGACGACGTCGAAGTCCGCCGGCTGGCGATCGTCAACCGCAGTAATCGCCCGCGCGAAATCGAAGTGACCAGTTACGCGGAAATCGTTCTGGCGCCGCCGGCAGACGACTTCGCTCATCCGGCGTTCGCAAAGCTCTTCGTGGAAACGGCGCTCGACGCGCAGAGCTCCGGCCTTCTCTTCAGCCGGCGCCCGCGCAGCGGCGACGAACCGGCCGCCTGGGTCTTTCATGTCCTGGGTGTCGAAGGCCGGCTGGGAGGCGCCGTCGAATGGGAGACCGATCGCGCCCGCTTCATCGGCCGTGGACGTTCGACGGCCAACCCGCTCGCGATGGAGGGGCGGGCGCTGTCGGGGACGACGGGGGCGGTGCTCGATCCGATCGCGGCGCTACGCGACAGGGTGCGGCTGGCGCCCGGGCGCGGTCGCGCGCGTGACCTTTGCCACGGGTGTGGCGGCCGATCGTGAGGCGGCCCTGACCTTGGTGCGCAAGTATCGCGACGGCCAGATCGCGTCGCGTGCGTTCTCGATGGCGTTCACGCACGTCCACACGGCGCTGCAGCACCTCGGGCTGACCGACGACCTTGCGATTCTGTTCGACCGCCTGGCATCGCGGGTGTTCGGCGCCGATGCCTCCTGCGTCAGTCCGGCCGACATCGAGCACAACGCGCTGGGTCAGTCCGACCTCTGGGGTTACGGCATTTCCGGCGATCTGCCGATCGCGCTGGTGCGCGTCACCGAGACGACCGCGATACCCATGGTGCGGGAGCTGCTGCTGGCGCAAGAGTATTGGCGGGTCAAGGACCTGCGCGCGGACGTCGTCATCCTCAACGAGCATCCGGCCGAGTACCTCGATGAAACACAGCAGGCGCTGACGGCGCTCGTGCAGGAGCCACGATGGGCGAACTGGAACAACCGCCCTGGTGGAATGTTTCTGCTGCGCGCCGACGGCATGCGCGACGCCGATCGTCGGCTTCTCGCAGCCGTGGCCCGCGTCGTCCTGCGCGGCGATCGCGGGGAGATGGCCGCGCAGCTGGATCATCCAGCGCCATGGCTGAGCGCCGACGAAACGGTGCCGGCGGCGGACGTTCCGAGCCAGTCCGCCGCTGGCGGCGACGCCGGTTCCGGTGCCGCCCCTGCTCATGGAGAACGGCATCGGCGGCTTCACGGAGGACGGTCGCGAATATGTCGTCGTCCTGGAAGGCGATCGCGAGACCCCGTTGCCCTGGACGAACGTGCTGGCGAACCCCGCATTCGGCACGATGCTCAGCGCGTCCGGTTCCGCCTTCACCTGGGCCGAGAACAGCCGCGAACATCGATTGACGCCGTTCGCCAACGACCCGGTGTGCGATCCCACGGGCGAGGCCATCTACATTCGTGACGATGAGACCGGAGCCGTGTGGGGTGCGACGCCTGGGCCGCTTCCTCGCGTGCCCGATGGCGGTCGCTGGGTGGTACGTCATGCGGCCGGGACGACCCGCTACCAGCATGCCGTTCGAGACATCCAGCAGGAACTCACCGTATGTGTCACTCCGGACGATCCGGTCAAGATCGCCATCCTGACGATCACGAACGAATCGAGCGCGAGCAAGCAATTGAGCGTGTTCGGGTATGTGGAGTGGTGGCTGGGTCCGCCACAACTCGGCGAGAACCGGTTCGTGACCACCAGCCGCGACGCCGCAGGCGGTGCGATTTTCGCCCGGAATACTTACGGCGCGGACTTTCGCGATCGAGTCGCCTTCTACCTCGCCAGCGAGGACGCCCGCTCGTTCACCTGCGACCGCGCCGAATTCGTCGGTCGAAACCGTACGGTCAGCCGTCCGGCGGCGCTTCGCCGCCCGCAGTTGAGCGGACGTTCCGGCGCCGGACTCGATCCCTGCGCGGCGCTGCAGATCGCGGTGACACTCGAGCCGCACCAGACCCGACGGATCGCCTTCATCCTCGGTGAGGGACGCGACATCGACCACGCGCGTGCACTGGCGAACAAATATGTGTCATTGAGCGCGGTCGATCATGCGCTCGCGGATGCTCAGGGCGAATGGGCCGACACGCTGGACGCGATTCAAGTCCGCACGCCCGACGACTCCTTCGATCTCATCGTCAACGGCTGGCTGGTCTACCAGACCCTGAGCTGCCGAATCTGGGCGCGAAGCGGTCCCTACCAGCCGGGCGGGGCCTTCGGATTCCGCGATCAGCTGCAGGACGTGCTGGCGCTCGTCTACACGCGGCCATCGCTGTGCCGCGCCCACCTGCTCCGCGCCGCGGCGCGACAGTTCGTCGAGGGCGATGTGCAGCACTGGTGGCATCCGCCCAGCGGGCGAGGGACTCGAACGCGCTGCTCCGACGACCTTCTCTGGCTGCCTTACGCCGTCGCGGCGTACGTGTCACGAACCGGAGATGATTCGGTGCTCGACGAGGTCGTGCCGTTCCTGAATGCGCCCGCTCTCGAACCCGGCCAATCCGAGGTCTACCTCCTGCCGCAGGTTGCGCCCGAGGCGGCGCCGCTGTTCGAACACTGTCTCCGCGCAATCGCACACGCCAGCCAATACGGCGCGCACGGGCTCCCGTTGATGGGATCCGGCGATTGGAACGACGGCATGAATCGCGTCGGCCACGAGGGCCGCGGTGAAAGTGTCTGGCTCGGATGGTTCCTGGTCCGCGTGCTCACCGACTTCGGCGCGCTGTGCGCCCGGCGCGAGCGCGGTGACCTCGAACAGAAGTTCCTCAACGAGGTGCGTTGGCTGACCGGGATGCTCGAATTGTCCTGGGACGGGCGATGGTATCGGCGCGCGTATTTCGACGATGGCACCCCTCTGGGGTCGGTGCAGAACGAGGAATGCAAGATCGATTCGTTGACGCAATCGTGGGCGGTTCTGTCGGGCGCCGCTCAACCGCTGCGCGCCAGAGAGGCCATGGAGGCGGTGCGCGGGCAGCTGCTCCGCCGGGATGCGGAGATCGTGCTCCTGCTGACGCCGCCCTTCGACGTCACGCCGCGCGATCCCGGCTACATCAAAGGCTACCTTCCCGGTATCCGCGAAAACGGCGGCCAATACACGCATGCGGCGCTCTGGGCCGTCATCGCGTTGACGCGACTGGGTCTCGGCGATGAGGCGATGGAGCTGTTTCACATGCTGAATCCCATCAACCATACGCGCACCGCCGAAGGCGTCGAGCGGTATCTCGGCGAACCTTACGTGGTGGCGGCAGACGTTTACGCGCATCCGATGCACGTGGGCCGCGCCGGTTGGACGTGGTACACGGGTTCAGCCGGATGGATGCACCAGGCCGCAGTCGAAGGCATTCTTGGTCTTCGCCCTTACGGGTCGACGTTCGCCGTGGATCCGTGCATCCCGCCGATGTGGCCCGGATTCTCGATGGAGTGGAGGATCGGCGAGACGCGCTACCGCATCGGCGTCGAGAATCCAGAGCACCGTTGTCGAGGAGTCGTATCGGCGGCTCTGGACGGCACCGCGGTGGATCCCGGCGAAATTCCGTTGAGACAGGACGGCCTGATCCACGAGGTGCGGATCGTGCTCGGGTAGGACCCGGGCACCAACGCCGGGACCCATGGTTCGGCCCCAACCTCGTGAACGTGATACTCTTAGGGCCGCGGCGAGTCAGGGCCGCAGCCAACTTCGATGTTGTAGCCCGTCACCGGGCGAGCCACTGCACCAGAGTTGATCGTTTTTGGAGGTGCAGGTGGTCGTGGGTTCCTCCTAGATCTACCTTCCATCACGGCGGCGTTCTCACCTCAGAACGCACGGCAGAACAGCCGTAATGGTCGACATCCCGCCGCGCCAACTCGCCACCGCTGGTGCCGTGAAGAACCGGCAGCCGAGCAAAAAGGACACAGAATGCCTTCGCAGGTCGCGACCGACGAAAGTTCCATACCGCCGACACCGCAGTGTCCCGCATGTGCCTCGAGAACTGTGACGACGCCAAAGGGCGCCAGCGACGAGAGCTACTGGCGGTGTCTGTCGTGCGGAGAGATCTGGAACGTTCGACGCACGCAAGTGCAACCGAACTATGAACGACCAGCGAATCGCCCGGGCTGGCACGGACGATGATGACGACCCCCCCCGATCGGCGCAAGGAGCGGGAGCTCCGTCCGGAGTTCTGCCCGTTCTGCCGGTCCAAGGCTGTGGGCACCCACGCGAAGGTGATCACCCCGTCCACTTACTGGCATTGCCAGGCGTGCGGTGAAGGATGGGCGATTAGCCAGCTCGGAGGCTCGTCCTCGCGGAGACCGTCGTCGTAATGGCTGTTGGCAATGCCATGGATCCACTGGAAGCGCAAGGCAGGGCGACGATTGCCGCCGCTCTCATCGTCAGGGGGGCGGTCGAGATCCCCGCCGTGCCCTCGGCCGACGGGTATGTGCCGGATGCGGCCGGCGAGCGCCTGCGCGAATTGACAGACTACGTCTACCGGTTGGTCACGATTGATCAACCGCGCGACTTCACCTCGGATGATGCTTCCAGGAAGGAATGATTGCGATGGTGCACCGGCCCGCCGAGACGAACGCGTTCGAATTTGCCGTGGTCGCAGGTCTCCGCGCCGCACAGCTCGCGCGAGGCTCGACACCACGCGTGAAGTGCGGTGAGAAAGTGACGGTCACCGCGCAGATGGAAGTGGCCGAAGGCAAAGTGGTGCGAGAGCCCGACGCGTAAGCGCGTTCCAGCCGATTCCCCTGCACGTCATCGCCCGTCAGACGCAGATAGTGCGGTCCTGAGCTTCGCCCAGGTCGACGCCGCTGACGAACCGTGGGCGATCGGGGCGACGCGATGTTGAGCATCGCCACGCTTCCCGCGCCGTTGAGCGTCCTAGCGGCGTGCTTGCTGTCGGAATCTGGAGCCGACGAAGGCAGCGGCGACGAACGGCGCGCTGAGGATGGCCGACAGGATTAGTGTCAACGGCCACAGGCCGCCCAGCTCTCCATTCCGCACCATCATCGTGAAGACCTGGCTGGGCGCGACGCTCAGCGTCCAGATCCACTCGCGCCCGCGCGCGAGCCGGCCGATCACTGCCGACACCAGACAGGCGAGAGGTAAACCGATCGTCCAGAACTGCGCGGCGTCCCAGGCCTCGCGCCGGCCGCTCAGCGCGTGAACGCCGAGCTCGAGGGCGACACCGGTCAGGATGCTGAGCGCGAGCACCGCTGTGCGGTCGAGCATGACAAAGCTTACTCGGCCAGACGCGATTTCTTGGCAAGCAGCAGATGGCAACATCGGGGTCGGGCTCAGTTGCTGCGACTTCGGACCGTTGCGCTTACGTCGGCCATCTCACGGAGAACGCTTACGGTGACGCGGCGCGCGAGCCGGTTGCGCACGCCGGAAAATGCGGCTCCGACTCGTTGCACTGCCGGTAGCGCGGCGGTCAGGGTTCTGGGAACGACATCTAACGATGAGTAGCAGCCGGAGGGCTCAGACATCGCGCTGTTTCCTGCAGACCGCCGCGGAAGTCTCGCTCCGCCGCATTTTCGTGCTATCGCTGCGCGGCGTGCTCCACACGGCTCGCGCGCCACATCACCGCAAGCGCTCTGGCGAAGTGGTCCTTGCGGTAGTCCACACCCGCGGCCCGATCTCAATCGACTCGCGGGTGGCGCGGGGAGGGGCGTCCCCGCTCGCCGCGCAGGCGCCTCTCCGTGATCGCAGCTCACCCGTGACAATAGCTATCTCTTGGCGCCGACGGACCGAGGCGCGGGGAGACCCCGCGACAGGACCCGCGAGTTCGAAAGAAGGACGACCTGCGCTGCCGCGGCCGATAATCCGCTTCCTCACACGGCGTGCGGCGGACCCGTCGGGGCGATCTGCGCGGCGATGTACTGGTGAACCGAAGTTCGCGCGAACGGCAGAAGTTCGCGGCTTCGCGAGGGATTCATCGCATCGCCTCGCGCGCACTGAAGCATCAATCCGCAAAACGACTGCTGCATCGGGTCGGTCGCTGCTTGTCGTTGTGCCTCGAGGTCGGCCTCGGACACGCTCTCGGTCGCGATCGGGCCGCCGCCTGCGGTCTCGACCATCCGGATGACATCCCGTTGGCTCAGCGCGTCGGGACCGCCGAACTCGACGACCGCGTTTCGCGCCAACGGCTGGTCAATCACACCGGCTGCCGCGTGCGCGAGGTCGTGGTACGACACATAGCTGACCGGTGCGGTTCCGTCGCCGAGGAGGCGCACCTTGCGATTCGCAATGTCAAACCCAAGCGCCGGCGACAGCCACACTTCCATGAAATACGACGCCTGCAGGATCGTGTAAGGCATCCCGGACTCGATCAACGCGCGCTCGACCGCACGCTTCGCCTTCGTCAGCGGGAACTGGATGGTCGGATTCTCTCTGAACGATACGAACACGAAGTGCGAGACCTGCGCCTCTCGCGCCGCGGCAACCAGCGCGAGTTGTCCGTCGGCGTCGACGCTGTCGATGCCATCGCCTGGCTGACGCGAGAACGTCGATGACGCCGTAGAGATGACGGCATCGATGCCCTCACACGCCGGCACGAGCGACGCCGGATCCTTCAAATCGCCGTAGACCAGCTCCACGCCCCGGTCCTCGAGCGCCTGGCGCTTGCCCGGATCGGACGTTCGACGGACCAGCGCCCGGACGGTATGACCGGCCTCGCGCAGCCGGGAACAGACTTCCGAGCCGACCAATCCCGTCGCGCCGACAACGAGAGTATGCATGGGCACCTCCGAGGCGCCGGACTATAGCAGGTAACGTCGGGCAGGAGGTATTCGTGACGGTTGTCAGGGTACGAGGTCCGTCACCGCCTTGCCGCTCATCACGTCAACGGGCAGCGAGATGTGTTCGTGCGTGACCAACCATCGGTCATTCGACCGCTGACAGCAACTGGTCACCCGTACCCAGAACCCGGCTTCGTGACCGTTCTTCAGCGTTCCGCTAACGCGGCTCAGCCAGTGGGCGACCGCGATATCGCCGCTCGCCGAAATCTCGAAGTCGCGGCTTTCCACCTTCAACGAACCCTTGTAGGCATCGAACCACTGCTGGAATCTCCCGCGGAGTGCAGCCGTTCCGGAGTATCGGAGTGGAGGGACGACGTCAAAGTAGAGGATGTCGGGAGCATACAGAGACATCAGTCGGTCAACGTCCCTGGCACGAATGGCCTCGGTTTGATCGTCAAACAGTGCTTTCAGATCGGACTGAGTTGCAATCATCGTGTCCTCCGTCAACGGAAAAGCGGTTGTGTCGAGGCGGAGCGACAGACCCGATTCCGCACGCCGGAAATGCGTCTCACACTCGTCTCTCGCGGGTCCTGTCGCGGGCCTCCCCGCGCCACCCGCTCGACGCGGGCTCGCGATCTGCGTTAACACAACTGCCTTCGAGTTCAGGTCTCGATCGCATCGCATTGCAGCGCGGCTATCGGTTGTCCTCCAATTAGTGTTCGCTCATCTCGCGACTGGATCGCAAGCAGGGCCACGGCGGAGGCGCGTCAAGCGCAGCCAAGAACTCAGCCGATGCGCGAGCCTTACGACGCAGCGAACGGCGCTCAAGCTACCCCACAAGATTCGGCGGGGTCTCATTCAGGGCTTCTCGGTGACCGCTGTCGTACGTCGTCACGGACGCTGTTGAGGAGTTGCCGGGCGCTGCGCCGGCGGCCAGTCCGAGGCACGTTGATCGAATTGTTCGGCAAGGCGCCAGCGGGGTGAGCCCTGGCATGCTCGGAGGCTGCGGATGCTCGCCAGTCCAGCTCGAAACGATCGTGTCGGGGCGAATACGAACGCAGGTCGGTCTCGTGGCTTCTGCCCCGCGACCACGTCACCGCGTGTTCACCGATGGGCGCGTCCGCAAGGGAAGATGAATCCACGCCGCCGCGGCCGATGTTCGGGCGAGCCAGTCGTCCGAGCGTGCGACAGCACGAACGCCTGGTGCAACACGAGAGATCGGCCAGAAGACGGAGTCGCATCAGCGCCGATCTGCGGGCGCAGGTAGTCCTACTTTCGCCCGCCTGAGACCCGGCAGCGCGAGCACTCGTGCGCGATCGCGACGCCTTCGACCACTGCGGATGACGAGTTGCTGTCGTATGAGCCTCAGGGCGCCAGTTCCAAGCCAGCATGGTGCCGGCGGCGACTGCGGGTCGATGCCCTTCGGCGAGTCGTCAAGGACCAAAGGGGTAGCATCTGAAACGTGCAAGTTCAGGAACAGCTCGGCGGCGGCGATAGGCAGTGAGATTCTGCCGACGACGCGCGGGGCCGAAGTCCAAATCCCAGCTCCGCCCGCGCGTCATTGTGGCAGCCGGACACATTCCCGGCCTGAAAACAGGAGAAGAACTGATGCGCTACATGATGCTGATCCACCACGACGAAGCCGCCCTCGCCGCCGCCCCTCAGAAGGAACTCTGGGCCGAGTACGGCGCCTTCAACGAAGCGCTGAGCAAGGCGGGCGCCGGCATGGCCTCGGGCGAGCGGCTGCAGCCGAGCTCGGCGGCCACCACCGTGCGCCAGGCGAACGGCAAGACCGACGTGCTCGACGGCCCCTATGCCGACACCAAGGAACAGTTCGCCGGCTATTTCTTCGTCACCGCCGCCGACCTCGACGAGGCGATCGCCTGGGCCAAGCGCTGCCCGTCGAGCAAGTACGGCTCGATCGAGATCCGCCCGGTGGTCGAGGCGCAGGGCAACTGGAAATGAACCACGCCGACGAGGCAGGCCGTGCCGCCGAGCGTGTCGCCCGCGAGAGCTATGGCCGCCTCGTCGCCTTCCTTGCCGCGCGGACCCGCGACGTGGCGGGAGCGGAGGACGCGCTGAGCGACGCCTTTGCGGCGGCGCTCCGCACGTGGCCGGTCGAAGGCGTGCCAGAGAACCCGGACGCGTGGCTGCTGACCGTCGCCCGGCGGCGGCAGACCGATGCGATCCGGCGCCGCCAGACGCGAATCGCGGGGGAGGAGCACTTGACGCGGATCGCCGACGAGCTCGAGGCCGCGGCCAACGAAGGCGAGCAGATCCCCGATCGGCGCCTGGCGCTGATGTTCGCCTGCGCGCACCCGGCCATCGAGCGCGGCATGCGGGCGCCGCTGATCCTGCAGACCATTCTCGGCTTCACCGCCGAAGAGATCGCCGCCGCGTTTCTCGTTCCGCCCGCGACGATGGGAAAGCGCCTGGTGCGCGCGAAGATGCGGACCCGCGACGCGGGGATTCCGTTCCGTATCCCCGAACAGGAAGAACTGCCCGAGCGGCTGCAGGCCGTGCTCGACGCCATCTACGCGGCGTATTCGAAAGGCTGGAACGAGGTGGGGGAGGCAGGTGTCCCGGAGATCGCCGACGAAGCAATCTGGCTCGGGCGGCTCGTCGTCTCGCTGATGCCGGAAGAGCCCGAGGCCAAGGGCATGCTGGCGCTGATGCTCTATGCCGAGGCGCGCCGTGCGGCCCGCCGCGATGCCGCCGGCGCGTACGTGCCGCTCGAGGAGCAGGACGCCACGCTTTGGGATGCGTCACAGCTCGCCACCGCCGAGCAGCCTGCTGCGCGAAGCCAGCCGCTCGGGCCCGACCGGCCGCTATCAGCTCGAAGCGGCGATCCAGTCAGCGCATACAGCTCGCCGATTGACCGGGCAGTCGAACTGGCCGGTCGTCGTCCAGCTCTACGATCACCTGTTGGCGCTGACCGGATCGCCGGTGGTGGTGCTGAACCGCGCGGTTGCGCTCGCGGAAATCGAAGGCCCCGAGACCGCGCTCGCCGCGATCGAACCGCTGGCTGACGACGCGCGCATGCGCAGTTATCAGCCGTACTGGGCCGCCAAGGGACATCTGCTCGCGAGGATCGGGGCACACTCGGACGCCGCGGAGGCCTATCGCGTCGCGATCGGTCTGTCGAGCGACGAGGCCGTGAGGGCATATCTTCGCGGCAAGCTTTAGGCGGTCCGAAACCGCCTCGACTGCGCGTCAGTGTCGGAATCACGACCTGCGCGCCTGCGGTGCCGCGCAGCGCGCGCCGGTTCCGCACGCCGAAAATGCGGTCGCACCTATCGCACCAGCCGCACCCGTGGCACCAGCCGCACCCGTGCACCAGTCGCACCCGCGGCAAGCCGGCTTAAGACGCCGGCTGCACTTCCTCCTCGAACGGCCGCATTTCGCACTCGCCCTCGAACGTCGGCCAGTGCTTCAGGTGCAGCTCCATGAACCGCCGCGCCAGGTCGAGTGCCTCCTGGTGCGTCTTCGCGTCGATGATCGAGTAGCCGCCGACAATCTCCTTCGACTCGGTGAACGGCCCGTCCATGACCGTGATCTTGCCCTTGCTGAGCCGCACGCGCGTCCCCGCGGACGTCGGTTGGAGTCCGGCGCCGCTGACGAAGTTGCCGTTCTTCGTGGCCTCCTCGACGAACTTGCCCATCTCTTCGTAAAGGCTGGCCGGCACGTCGGCGTTGCGGTAGTCCTCGGTGTGCTTGACGAACATCATGTAGCGCATGCTTCCTCAGCTCCTGGTCTGTCGGAGGATCGTGGCTGGCTCGGGCGCCGGCGCGTCCTCCGCTCTGTTGTGACGTCGAATAGCACCCGCCGAAATCGACACGCGGTAAGTCCCGGCTGCGCTTGCAGTTCCGCAGAACTGTTCCAGGCTCATCGCGTCCGTGTGGGCGCGAACGACGCGTCCACCCGCCAGGCGTCGCCGTCGGAGACGATTCGGCCGATGATCACGCCATCGTCGTCGGACGCCGCGATCGCCACACGTGTGCCTTCCTCGATGTGGCCCGGTTCCATCGCCTGCGCTGCGCCAGTCAGCAGCGGATCGACCAGACGCTCCGCGTAGTAGAGCGCCACCGCCGCCGGCGAGACCGTTCCCACAGGAACCGCAACCGCAATCGCCCGATCGATACACAGTTCGTGGCCGGCGGGATCGATCGCGAAACCTGGTTCGATCGTGAGGGTGGTGCCATCCGCTCCGATGGTGACACGCAGGCCCTCGACGACGCCCGATCCGTGCATCGTCTGCAAGTGGCGTCGATGCTTCTCACGGTGATACTCCTGCTCTTCGGTCAGGTCATCCGCGGTGAGCAGGCGGCCGGAGAAGAATCGCGGCCGCTTCGGACCGCACCAATGTTCGTGCAGCGTGCCAGTCACAGCGACGTCATTCGCGTCCGGCTCGATGTACGCGGACAGTGCGGCAACGATCCGGAGGGCCGCAGGGGAACCGCCCGCGACGATGCCGCGACGGTATCGCAGGCCCTCGGCGAGAAACGCCAGCATCTCGAGCATCGTGATGCCTGGATCGGCGTCGTTGCGATCGGTCCACCCGGGCGCGTGCACGCGCATCGTGTGCGACAGCGTATCGGTCAGCGTGAGCCACTCGTCCATGCGACATCATCGCACGCGGGCTTTTCATCGACGGTTCCGAAATTTCACGACTCTGGCTGCGCTTGACAGATCCCGCGTCTGCGTGACTAGCATGCGGATTGAGACCAAGGAGGAACAACGTGACGACAACTCAAGACGCCTTACAGATCAGCACCATCGTCCCCAGCCTTACCGTGGACGATTTGCAGAAGAGCCTCGCCTTCTACGAAGCGCTCGGCTTCACCGTCGATGAGCGATGGGAAGATAACGGGAAATTACTCGGGGTGATGCTGCGCGCCGGCAAGAATCAGATCGGCTTGAGTCAGGACGATTGGAAGAAGGGACGCGACCGCAAGAAGGGCGTCGGGATGCGCATGTATCTGTCGACGACGCAGAACGTCGATGAGATTGCGGCGCGAGCCAAGAGCGCCGGCATCAAGCTCCAGTCGGAGCCGCACGACAGCGAGTGGAAGAGCCGCATCTTCGAGGTCACCGACCCAAGCGGGTTCCTGCTGACGATCTCGTCGGAGACGGACGCGTAGGCGGCACTGCAGGCTCATCCCTCTTTCGAGCTCGCGGGTCCTGTCGCGGGGTCTCCCCGCGCCACCCGCGAGTCGATTGAGATCGGGCCGCGAGTTGTGGACTGCCGCGAGGACCACTTCACCAGAGCGCTTGCGGTGATGTGGCGCGCGAGCCGTGTGGAGCACGCCGCGCAGCGATAGCACGAAAATGCGGCGGAGCGAGATTCCGTGGCGGTCTGCAGGAAACAGCGCGATGTCTGAGCCCTCCGGCTGCTACTCGATCGTTAGATGTCGTTCCCAGAACCCTGACCGCCGCGCTACCGGCAGTGCAACGAGTCGGAGCCGCATTTTCCGGCGTGCGCAACCGGCTCGCGCGCCGCGTCACCGCAAGCGCTCGACGAGGTGCGACTGGTGCCACTGGTGCGGCTAGTGCCGCTGGTGCGGCGGTGCATCTGTTGCCGCGCTCGCGCCTGCAGTGACGCAGCCCGCGTGCTGGTTCCTCACGCCGGAAATGCGACGTTAGGGCCTTTCGGAGACAGCCTTGCCGTTCGCTCCGGCGACACCCGGTAACGGCGACTTTGCGCCATCAGCGCGCTCGCCCTCGAGCAACGCGGCCAACGACCCGTACGCGTAGATCGTTGGCGCACGATTCTGCGGCAGCCCGCCCGTATCGGCGGTCGGTCCATAGTTGCTGTGCAGCTCGCGTCCGAGCATCCGCAGCATCGCCATCTGCTGGCCGCGGTGATGTGACGTGTGCGACAGTCGTCGCGTCATTACCCAGGCTCTCGAGCGCTGGACGCCGAAGAAGGCTGTCAACGCCTCCCACCATCCGTCGTCTGTGTGCCGGAGCTGCTCCAATCGCCGGCCGCTGTCTTCGGCGTATCGCTTGATGAACTCGAAGCGTGTCTCCGGATTCGGCAGCGGCGGCGCGCCGACGTCGATGCCGAGCATGGTGCGAAACCAGGCGTCCTCGCTGACGCACTGATGGACCATGTGCTCGTGGATGCTGCGCCCGCGCGGATCATCCTGTCGCGGGCGGACGGGGAGATCCTCGTCCCTGAACTCGCTCCAGACGCTGAGGACCTTGACCCGTTCGGTCTCGTAGCTGTCGATCAGAAAGTCGTATCTCATGGCCAATACGCAACGTGGGTCGGCACGACATGTGCCACTCCAGATCGTAGCCCCATCGTCGCAAGCACCGTAAGCGCGCCTCCAGCGGCACCAGATGCACCTGCCGCAGAGTCGCCTGACGCGCCCGGCCGGACATCGCTCGAAGCGCTTGCGATGACGCGGCGCGCGTGCCGGTTCAGCACGCCGGAAAATGCGCCTCCGACTCGCTGACCTGCCGCTGGCGCGGCGGTCCGGGTTATTGCAACGACATCTAACGATGAGCAGCCGCGGGATGGCTCGGGCACCGAGCTGTTTCGAGCAGACCGCCGCGGAAGCCTCGCTCCGCCGCATTTTCGCGCTATCGCTACGCGGCGTGCTCCACACGGCGCGCGTGCCGCGTCACCGCAAGCGCGCCTCACGGTGGCACCAGATGCACCTGCCGCACCAGTCGCATCGGACGCACCGTCCGGACCTCGTCGAAGCGCTTGCGATGACGCGGCCCGCGCGCCGGTTCCGCACGCCGGAAAATGCGCCTCCGACTCGCGGACCGCCGCTGCCGCGGCGGTCGGGTTGTTGGAACGACATCTAACGATGAGCAGCCGCGGGATGGCTCGGGCACCGAGCTGTTTCGAGCAGACCGCCGCGGAAGCGTCGCTCCGCCGCATTTTCGCGCTATCGCTACGCGGCGTGCTCCACACGGCGCGCGAGCCGCGTCCCGCAAGCGCGCCTCACGGTGGCACCAGATGCACCTGCCGCACCCGGCACCTCCGCACCAGCGGACCAGATCGCACCAGTGGCACCCGTCGCATCGGACGCACCGTCCGGACCTCGTCGAAGCGCTTGCGATGACGCGGCCCGCGCGCCGGTTCCGCACGCCGGAAAATGCGCCTCCGACTCGCTGACCTGCCGCTGGCGCGGCGGTCCGGGTTATTGCAACGACATCTAACGATGAGCAGCCGCGGGATGGCTCGGGCACCGAGCTGTTTCGAGCAGACCGCCGCGGAAGCCTCGCTCCGCCGCATTTTCGCGCTATCGCTTCCGGCGTGCTCCACACGGCGCGCGTGCCGCGTCACCGCAAGCGCGCGTCAGAGCGGCACCAGATGCACCTACCGCACCAGTGGCACCCGTCGCACCAGTCGCACCCGCCGCACCATCGCGCCGCCGCACCGTCGCACCCGCCGCACCACTCCAGATCCTCAGAGCGACTTCAGATACTCGACCAGGTCAGCCTTCTGCGCCGCGTTCAGCTTCAAGCCGAACAACTTGTCGTAGTGCTCGACGACGGCCAGCAGCGTGGGCGCGCTGCCATCATGGAAATACGGAGGATGCAGCGCCAGTCCGCGCAGGGGCGTCGTCCGATACCGGCCGGTGGCAGTTCTGGCGGCGTACGTCGGATCCATCCCCACTTCCGCCGCGTCGTGCAGGAACGGCACGCTCCGGTCCGGTCCGCTGAGCACGTCGGTGAACGTGGGACCCTCGTGACATGAGCTGCATCGCGCCTCGTTGCGAAACAGACCCCGGCCCCGGTTTGCGGCCTGACGATCGAAGCTCCCGTGCGCCGGCTGCGGTGTCCGCAGACTGAGCTGGTAGTCGAGCAGGGCCGGCAGCTTCGGCGTCACGAGGTCGGGCGTCTGGTTGATGAACAGGCCGATGCGCGGATCGTTGAACGTGCCCTGACCGCCCATCTGACCCACGCCGACGTAGCTGTTCCAGTAGGAAATCGGTCCGTCGGCAGTGACGGTTTCGAACCCGACGCCCTTGAGCCCGTAGATCGGCGGGATGACGACCGGCACTGTCGTTCGGTTGAGCGAAATGAGGTTCGTCCCGTCGAAGGCGTGGTGCCGGGCGTCGTACTTGCCGGGACCCCACGTGCTGAACTCCGCTTTCGTCGTGCGGTCCAGGGCCGGCGACAGTCCCAGGATCGCGCCGACGTTGAGATCGGTATTGGCCCATCCATCGAGCCTTCTGCCGATGCCGGGTGCGAACGAGTTGTCCACCGTCGAATGGCAGAGCGCACAGGTCACACCCACCGTCGTGAGCTGGCCTGCGTCATTCACAGTGCCCTTGATGCCGACGACCGCGTTCAGTCGCAGCAATGCCACCGTCACGGCGGGGTTCGTCAGATCGACGTCTTTCGCCCGCAGCGCCGCGACAAGCTCGCGTGGCAGAGCCTCGACGTCGACCTTCAGGCCGACGGCGAGAGCCGTCTCCGGAGCGACGTCGGGAATGACCTCGTGCATGCGCAGCACGTCGGTCCAGAATTGCTCGTCGCCAAACGTGTCGTACCGGAAAATCGTTTTTCCCTCGTGACGCCCGGCGTTGCTGTTGGCCTGTGCGCTTGCGGTATCCGTGGCCGTGACCGCGCCGGTCTGTGCTCGTGAACGAATGCCTGAGACAGCGAACACCGTCGCGAGGATGGCGATGATTGACGCGCCGCCGATGAGTCGCATGGCAAACTCTCCTCGACGATGAGAGTGGCGAACGCGAGAAAGGTGACAGGGAGGGGCGATGGCCTATCTGCTCGGCGTTGACGGCGGGACAGAAAGCATCCGGGCGATCGTCTTCGATCTCGACGGACGGCCGAAAGGCTCACACGCCTGCGAATATCAGACGCAGTTCCCGAAGCCGGGCTGGGCCGAGCAGCATCCAGAGGACTGGTGGCGCGCGATGGGCGACGCGACGCGCGGCGCGCTTGCGGCGGCCGGCATCGCCTCAAATCAGGTGGTCGCGATGGCTGTCGATACCACCTGCTGCTCCGTCGTCGCGCTGGACGCGGAAGGGACGGCGCTGCGGCCGGCCATGATCTGGATGGACGTGCGCTCCGCCGCTGAAGCGGCGGATGTGGCGGCGAGCGGCGATCCGGCGTTGCGCATCAACGGCAACGGCAGCGGTCCGGTTTCTGCCGAATGGATGATTCCGAAATCGCTCTGGATCAAACGCCACCAGCCGGAGCTCTACGGCAGGGCGGCACGCATCTGCGAATACCAGGACTACATCAACTGGCGCCTGACCGGGCGCTGGGTGGCCTCGCTCAACAACATGGCCGTGCGCTGGCACTACCAGGCCCGCGAAGGGGGAATGCCACGCTCGCTGCTCGAGAAGCTCGGCCTCGGCGATCTCGAGGAAAAATGGCCGTCGCGGATCGTGCCGCCTGGCGAGGTGATCGATGTGTTGACAGTGGATGCGGCGGCGCATCTTGGCCTTCGGCCCGGCATTCCGGTGTCGCAGGGCGGCGCCGATGCCTTCATCGGCATGATCGGCCTCGGGGTAACGGCGCCGGGAGAGATGGCGCTCATCACCGGATCGTCGCATCTGCACCTCGGCGTCGCGGCGCGACCGGTTCATGCGCCCGGCGTGTGGGGGACCTACATGGACGCCGTCTATCCGGATAAGCCGATCATCGAAGGCGGGCAGACGTCGACGGGATCGGTCATCGCCTGGTTCAAGCGCCACTTCGCGTCGCAGACGCCGTTCGATGCGTTGAACGAGGAAGCGGCGACGATCGAGCCCGGCTGCGAAGGACTGGTCGTCCTCGATCACTTTCAGGGCAACCGCACGCCCTATACCGATGCCTTGTCGCGCGGGGCGATCACCGGCCTGACGTTGAAGCACACGCCGGCCCACGTCTATCGCGCGATCGTCGAGGGCATCTGCCTCGGCACCAAGCTGATCGTCGAGAATTTCGGCGATGCGTTCCAGGCCAGGCGCATCGTGGTGGCGGGCGGCGCCACGCATTCGCCACTGTGGCTGCAGATTCATGCCGACACGATCGGGGCGCCGCTGGAGCTGACCGAAGTCCCGGACGCGCCCGCGCTCGGCTGCGCCATTCTCGCCGCGCATGGCGCGGAGCGGTTTTCGACCATCGAGGAAGGCGCGGCGGCGATGGTTCGTACTGCGCGCACGATCGACCCGAACGCCGGGAACGCGAGGCGCTACGACGCCTTCTATCCGCAGTATCGCGAGTTGTATGGCGCGCTGAAGAAGGTTCGCGAGAGCGGGATCGCTACTTTTTCACGGGCATGAGAACGCCCACGGCTTTGCCGTCTGCCACGATCACGACCGGCTGCAGGTCTCCCGTCATGCGGAAGCGTGTGGACCCGGACAGGATGCGACGAAGATAGCTGACGTATGTCGCGTTCAGGGCGATACCGTTCGGGGCGCTGTACGTCCGGCCCGATAGCGCTGCGGTGAGATCGCCAAAGCCGTATTCATCCTTATGCGAGGCGCTGAAATACTGCTCCAGCAGTCTCGAGGGCAGCTCTCGGCTGGGAAGCGTTGCCGGTTTGGCGAACGTGACGTCAATTGCGAGTCCGCCATCGGTGACGAATGTGCGACCGTCGGCGAATCGGAGCACACCCTGCCACACTGGATCCCCGTGGCTTCCCGGAGCTGTCGGTTGCATCCGCGTTTGGGCAGACGCGACCTGGGCGGTCATCAAGGTAACGATGGCTACGGCTACGCTCCAGCGGTGTCGCATGCCATAAGTATAGAATCTGGCGCCGACGCACGACGGCGTAAGCCATCTGTAATACACTGCCCGCCGACGTAGTCGGCGGCGTGGTTCCTTCCGATCGCAAAAAGTGTTCGCCCGTTCGGTGTGTCTCGCGCGTCGTGATTGCGCTCGCGATCGTGTCGCTGCAACGCCAGCACGGCCGTGGCGCAGTATCGCGTCGACGTCTGGACGACCGAACAGGGCCTCCCGCAGAACATCGTCCGCGCGGATCCCTACTGAAGGAAAACCTGTTCGACCTGCGGCAGTGGCTCGCGGCTTGGACGTCCGAGCCGTTGAAAGGAGAACGCACGTGACGACGAAGTCTCTGATTTCCGGGCTGGCGATGCTGGCTCTCGTGTTTGGCGCCCAGCGCGGGGTGACCGCCGCTGGCAGCTCGCAGAAGAAGAAACCACCGGCACCGGCGACCTACACGATTACGCAGCTCGATAGCGGAGCGAACGTGGCCAGCTCCGGGCAATTGATCAGCGACAACCAGGTCGTCGCCGGCAATCTCCAGGGCGACTCGTTCTTCGCCTTCGCCTGGAGCGCACAGACCGGTTTCGTCGTCCTCACGCTGGGCGGGAGCTCGAGCCTGGTCAGTGACATCAGTGCGAACGGCATCGTCAGCGGCGCCGCCGATACGCCCGACGGGACCGAAGTGCTCGGCTTCATCTGGACTGCCGCGGACGGCCTCGTCACCATCGGCGACCTCGGTGGCGGCTACACCGTCCCGCAAAGCGTCAACAGCAGCGGCGTGGTGGTCGGCGACGCGATTACGGCCGAGAGGCGGGACCATGCGTTCGTGTGGACGGCGGCCGGCGGCATCGTGGATCTCGACCCGACCGGTCTCGACGACAGCGCGGCACGCTTCGTGACCGAGGACGGCAGCCTGATCATCGGATCGATTTACGCGGCAACCGGCTGGCGAATCTTCGCGTGGACGAAGACAGCAGGCCTGACGGATATCGGCTCGGTCGGTCGCGACATGCTGCCGGAGATAATGAACCGGCAGGGCGCGCTGGCGGGCACCGTGCAGAGGGAGGACGGCACGGAGGGAACCTTTTTCTGGTCGCAGGCAAATGGCCTCGAGGACATCGGTTCCCTGGGCGGAGACGAGATCAGGCCCACGGCGATGAACGACGCCGGCACGATTGTCGGCTTCGGCACGACCGCCAGCGGCGAGACGCACGGGTTCGTGTGGTCGAAGGCGAACGGACTCGTCGATCTCGGCACGCTGGGCGGCGATTTCAGCTGGGCGTCCGACATCAATTCCTCAGGGCTGGTCGCCGGCTACAGCAAGACGGCGAGCGGCGACGAGCACGCCATTGCCTGGACCGCGGACGGCGGCGTGATCGACCTGGGTACGCTGGGCGGATCACCAAAGCAGGGGGCTGTTCGTCAACGAGGCCGGAGCGATCATCGGCATGAGCGGCGTCAAGGGGCACCGGACGCTCGCGTTCGTGTGGACCGAGGCGGGCGGGATGGTCAGGATGCCATCGCTGGGTCGGCTCGAGAACGTGGACGCGGCGAGTCGCACCGGTGCGTTCACCGGCTTCACGCTCGACAAGAAGTCGAACGGGGTGCACGCAGTGCTCTGGGCGCCGTCGACGCAACCCCCAGCGTCGCGCAAGCAGCCGAGCAGTCGATAACGAGCTAGGCGCGCTGCGCGAGACGTGCGCGGGTTGTTTGCCGGTGGCGCGCCACTCGCACTTTCGAGCCGCGAGTTCCTGATTGGTCTCTCGGTAGTACTCCGCGAGGATCCGGCAGGCGTCGGGCACCAGGCTGTCGTCGCGATCCATGGCAGCTTCGAGCAGCGCGATGCCCGTCGCGTCCATCCGATCCAGGAGCAGGCGGCCGGCCGCCAGGCTCGCCGCCGCATGCTCCTGTTCCGCCGCTGACCGGTAGATCGGCAGCGCCTGGTCGGCACCGTCCAGGATCTCGATCAACTTCGCGCGATTGAAGAGTTCGTCAGGGGTAGGAGAGGCGATGGCGGACAGCCGATCGAGTGCCGTTCGTCGATCCAGATACTGAGCTCGACGCTCGTGCCACGATTCGCCGTTTCGCGTCGAGCCATCCCTCATCGAGGGTGGCGGCGAGTGTTTCGAGCCAGGCACCGAAAAGTTCCTCGCCCGCCGAACGTCCGATCGGCGGAGGGATCCGTACGCCTCTTGCTCGAGGCACGCAAAGCGTTCGCGCAGGGAAGGATGGGTGTCCTCGCGCATCGGTATCGCCGCGCGAAGAGATCCTCCAGCACGTCAGTCGAGGCCGTGCGCGCATCCCACCTCAGCATCTGAGCAGTACGGGCGTGGGGGCTCAGGGGCCGTTTCATGGCTGATCTGTATCTTCGGCCAGTGCGTCTCGTCGGCGAATCGCTCGCCTGATTCGAAGACGATCGAACGCGTCGGCAGCGGCGCGAGCACCGGCAACTTCTGCGGCGACACGATCGGCGGCGAGCTCGTGGCGCCGGGCGACCTCTGCGGAGGCCATGTTCAGCCGCGGCACATACCAGCCAATCAGCCAATAGACGTACACGGGGGTCGCCAGCCGTCGGTCCAGGGCTGCGCGCAGCGCGAACCAGCTGCTGCGGGTTCGGTACACCCACGCTGCGTACGGATCGTGCGCGCTCGAGAAATGGGCGAGCTCGTGCGCAATGACGGCGCGAAGCTCCGCCATCGACAGGGTCGTGAGCACGGGCAATCCGAGCACCAGCGTGCGGCGTCCGGCGAAGACGCCACGGCGGTCTGTGGGTCACCGCGCTGGCATTGAAATCGCCGGTGATGGCGATGCTGTCAACGGGCGGCGCCCCGATGGTGCGACCGATGTCTTCGATCGAGGCCGTAAAGCGCGCCAGCCGTCGGATCGGGCCGAGCGGCAGACCCTCGGGCGGGTCGAATCCTGACGAAGCACGCCCGGAGCGCGTTGCAGCGTGCTCCGCATCAAGGGCACCGCGACGAACACGGCGACCAGGCCGACGATCGGCCGGCGAGACCAGAGGCCCCAGAACAGAAGCGCGAGCTCGGCGACGAAGATCGCGAGGATTCCGGCGAGGTAGAGCTGCCCTTCGATGATGCACGAGCAGGAGCTTCATCCGTCGATCCTGGTCCTCGTCATCGCGCGCGTTCAGTTTCTGCAGCGCCTCGAGCGTCTCTTCTGCGACCGCCGGATCGGGATCGAGCGCGAGGGCGCGCCGATAGCTGCTGCGCCGCCATCACGGCATCGCCTTTCGCCGCGAGCGCGTGCCCCAGATTCGCGTGGGCCATCGGCGAGGCGAGACTCGAGCGCGATGGCGCGGGTCGCATCGGCGATCGCGAGATCGTGCTCGCCTTTCAGATAAGTGCGAGTAGGCGCGGTTCGAGAACGCGACCGCGTATTTCGGCCGCAACGTGATGGCGCGGGTGTAGCTCTCGATCGCGGCATCGAGCTCACCTTTCTTCTGATACGCCGTGCCGAGATTGCTGAACTGCTGTCGCGAGCTTCGGGTTGACCGTCGTCGCGTGCTTCAGCGCCTCGATCGAGCGATCGAAGTCTCCCTGCCTCAGGAAGTCGACGCCGCGGTTCATGTGCGCCTCCGCGGCGCGCGGAGCCAGCTCGCGTCACTTTCCGGAAATCGGCGTCGGCACGTTCGCCGTCTCCCGCTTTCGAGTGCGCGATGCCGCGCATGTTGTAGAGGTCGGCGGACCGCGGCGAGAGGGCAATCGCCTCGTCGAGGTACTCGATCGCCTTCGGCGTGAAATTCAGGTTGTGGAGATACAGCGTCGCCATCTTCGCCAGCCCGTTCGCCCTGCTCGACAGCATCGCCATCAGGACCGCCATCGGCACCATGAACACCGAGGCCGCCATCGTGCCGACGTATGCCTCTGACCACGGGGGATCGCTACTGGCATCGCAACGCGCGTTGAAGGGACGCTGCCGCCCACGTCGAGAATGCGCCCAGCGGCAGCGCCGTGAGCATCCATGCGTCTTCTTTTCTGACGACAGCCGGGATTGAGCGAGCCATACATCAGGCCGATGAACAGCCCGCCGGCGACGCTGACCGTGTGGCGCGAGCCAGGCCGTATCGATCCGGCCGGCCAGCACCGCCACCATGGCGAGCAAGACACGACCAGAAGAACGCGAGGACGACGTGCCACGCGACCGTCGGGCCGAGCAGCCGCGTGGTCAGCGGCTTGAGCACGCGAAGCAGAAGGGCGGCGGCGATCAGGTACGGGACGAAGATCGCCCACGACGATCGCACCTCGTCGCTGAAGGTGAAGCCGCTGAAGGCGCCCGCAACCGCGCGAGACGAGGATCGATCCACGCCGCCGCGCCGATTCGGGACCCGCCGTGGAGCAGCGTCGGCTCGAGCGCCGCCGCCTGTTCCAGCAACTCCTCATCGTCGATGTGAACGTTGAGGTCGTCGAACCATTCGGTCGGGTCCTTCAGCTGCATCTCGCCGGAATTCTACGCGTGCTTTCGGCATCTCGTGCCCACCGCTCGTATTGCGGCCACCTCTCATGTAGGGCGGACCTTTAGGTCCGCCAAGGGCGCAGTGGCGGACCTAAAGGTCCGCCCTACACGGGTCGCCGTTAGTCCACCTAGTCCGCTTGCGGGTCGCCGAACAGCACGCGCTCGGCGACACGCTTGGCGCGAGCGCGCCGCTCCTCCGACGGCCACCGCCAGTTCTGCGTGAACCATCCGACCGCGCGCAGGGATCCCCAAGAGGAGCAGCAGTGGCAGGGCACGCAGCCGATCGAAGCGGCTGGGCGCGAAGTCTCGCAGATAACCGTACGGCACGGTGATCCCGTCCAGCACGTGGCTCGCGCGGCGGGCTCCCCAGCCGACGCTGGCGTTGGTGCCATGCAGGCGCTTCAGATACCGGCAGTCCGGCACGAAGCGGAACTCCCCAAGAAGACCCAGTGCGAACACCCAGTAAAGGTCTGGCTCGACGTTGCCGCTCGTCGGCCGGATGAACAGGCGCGCGCCGACCGCCCGCTCGCGCCGGAACACGCCATGAAATTGGGGCAGCCACACGCTGCGGAACATCATCGTCCTCAGCGCCTCGCCGGGCGTCCACGGCGCGCCAGCGACCACACGCGGCGGCCGGCCGGCGTCGGCCCAGAGCGTACGATTGTCTTCGTCGACGACATCGACGCCGCCGAAGGCAAGCACCGCGCGCGGATGCCGTTCCAAACACTGGACGAGCGTGCTGATGAAGCCGCCCGGGTATGTATCGTCGTGCGGCATCCAGAGGAAGTACTCTCCGGTCGCAGCCGTCAGCAGCAGATTGTAGTGATCGACCCAGCCGAGCCGGTCGCGGGCCCGGAGGATGCGAATGCGGCGATTGCCAGCGAACCGCGCCGCGAGGATGTCGAGCGCATCGTCCTCCTGGTGCCGATCGGAAATCAGGATCTCCGTCGATGGGTAGTCGATCGCTTCGATGTTCCGCGCAATGACGTCGACGAATGGGCGCGAGCGGTACAGAGGAATCGCCACCGAGACCAACGGCGTCCTGCCTGCCGGCATGGCATCAGTCATCGCCCGCGATGCGATCGGCCACTTCCATCGCGAACATGGGGACCATCGTGAACTTCCCAGGATCGATTGAATGATAGTTGCCGGTCGTATGGATTCCGATGTCGTGCCTGCTGTGAAGCTCGCTCTGCGGATCGTCGATATCCGTGGCGCCCCACGCGAAGATCAATCCGCCATCGACATAGCGCGCCGCAATCGCGGGCTCGCGGAGCTGGCGTAAAGGCTTGAGCAGAACCGCGAGCTGCCGGATGCTCTCGTCACAGATCGTGCTCTTGCGGGCGTCGTCGAAGTGGGCATCCCAGGCAGGATGCACGATTTCGCCGCTCGTGCCGACCATACCGCTCGGATACCAGGACAGATAGGTGAGCCCGCTGGGAAAATTCACTACGTCGCCGAATGAGCCATGGACCAGGGTCACCGTCGGCGGCAGCGCCGTTCCCGGACCGATCTCGAGGCGGATGCCGAACTTATAGCGATACAGCCAGCGGCGGCGCGGGGTCAGGCCGAGGCCCGCGTCGATCGCGAGGCGGCCGCCCCACAGCGCGTTGACGACACTTGTGTAGCGTTTCCGGAAATGTTCGCGGCTCGACGTCCACATGACGTCAAACGCTCCGTCGCCGTCCGCACGAACCTCGCTCACGGTGGATTCGCCGTGAAATCGGATTCGCGACGATGCGCGTACGGCCGCACGCAGGCGCTCGGCCAATCGCCACGTATCGACCGCTCGCTCGACGGTGTTGTAAGCGCCGGCGATGTGAGTGGTGTCGTAGTACCGGTCGATCTCCGAGGCGGTCAATGCCTGAAAGACCGGTCCCGCCGGGCGACTGAGATAGCGCGTGCCGGCGGCCTCCTCGCACTCGAGGAGAATCGCCTCGATGTGGCGGAAGTGCGCCTCGATATCAGCCGGCGTCAGGGTCGATTGCCGGACGACGCCGTAGTGGAACGTTTCGGAGAGCTCGAGCGGCATCTGCCGCAAGTCCAGCCAGCGTCCCAGATGGCGCTCGAAGACGACCGCGCCGGTGGCGAGCCTTCGAGCCGTTCGCAGCGACCGGTCGTTGGCGTAGACGTAGCCGAGGTGAATCTTGCCCTCGCAGACACGCCCCGCTTCGGTGATGAGATCGGGCCGTCGATCGTAGAGGTCGACGCCCATACCTCTGCGGGCACATTCGAGCGCCACGCACACGCCCAGGAATCCGGCGCCGAGGACGGCGACTGGCGTCGACACGCGCGAATTCTATTGCAAGCCGGTTGCGCGTCGGTCTCATGTAGGGCGGACCTTTAGGTCCTCATGTAGGGCGGACCTTTAGGTCCGCCAGGTGTACGTCCGCCCGCGCCCGCCCACCGCCGTCACGCTGTCAAGGCTGGAAGGAGTACGCCGATGAATACTCCGGCTCCATCCAGGAGCGCGTGTGCAACTGCCAATGGGATCAGCCGGCGCAGGCGGAGATACAACAGCGTGACGAAAAGGGTATGCGGCACGGGCGAGAGCAGCCGGAAGACCATGTGCGTTGTGGACGTATGTAGGGCGGGCCTTCAGGCCCGCCCCCCGTTCAGGCGTTTCGTAAGATCTGATCAGCTCAGGCCGTGGCGTGCGCCGTCGCGAGGCTGCCGGGCACGTAGTCGCCGGGCACCGTGCGTGCGGCGACGTTGAGCCGGTTCCAGCCGTTAATCGCGACGACGGCCAGGCTGAGGTGCGCGAGCTCGTCTTCCGAGAACTGCTCCCGGACGCGCTCGTAGACGTCGTCCGGGACATGCGTCTCGGAGACGAGCGTGAGCGCTTCCGTCCATTCCAGGGCTGCGCGTTCGCGCGCCGAGTAGTACGGCGTCTCACGCCAGGCGTTGAGGCCGTAGAGCCGCTGTTCGGTTTCGCCGTTCGCGCGCGCATCCTTGCTGTGCATGTCGAGACAGTAGGCACAGCCGTTGATCTGCGACGCGCGCATGCGGACGAGGTCGAGCAGCTTGCTGTCGAAGCCCGCTTGACGAACCTGCTTCTCGAGGCCGAGCATGGCATGAATGACGCCGGGGTTCACGTGCATGAGATTGATTCGAGCTTGCATGATGTCTTTCGCCTCCACCAATCAAGACGAACCAGGAATGATCGTTGTGACACTCGATCCGTCGCGACGTCGTTCGTATGCGGACCGTCCGGTCCGCCTGCCGCTGTCACAGACGGCGCGGCTCATTCGTCTAAACGGAAGGGCAGTTGGGTTGACCTGAGCGCGCGAGCCGGGTTCCGCACGCCGGAAAATGCGTCTCCGACTCGGTACCCTTCCGCTGGCACGGCGGTCGGGTTTCGCGATAGACATCTAACGAAGAGGGGCAGCAGTGGTGAGAGTCGCCAACGAGCTGTTGCCCGCAGACCGCCGCGGAAGGCTCGCTGCGACGCATTTTCGTGCTATCGACGACGGCGTGCTCCACACGGCTCGCGCGCCCAGGTCAACCCAACTGCCTTGAGACACCAGTGACGAGGCACAGTGCAACAGGACGACGTCATGGCAGCAACTGACTGGAACGCGGACACCTTCGAGGCACATCGGCCGCTGCTGTTCTCGATTGCCTACCGGATGCTCGGCAGCGTCAGCGAAGCCGAAGACGTCGTGCAGGATGCGTGGCTGCGGGCGCGTCAGGACGAGCACGCCGACGTGCGCTCCGCGCGCGCGTATCTGACGACCATCGTCACGCGGCTGTGCATCGACCATTTGCGCAGCGCCGAGCGGACGCGCTTGGAATATCCCGGCCCCTGGCTGCCCGAACCGCTGGCCGAGCCGAATCAGGAATCCGCCGAGCTCGCGTCGTCTCTCACCACGGCCTTTCTCGTCCTGCTCGAGCAGCTGGCGCCGATCGAGCGCGCCGTCTTCCTGCTGCGCGAGGTGTTCGAGCTCGACTTCGACGAGATCGCGAGGAGCATCGGCAAGAGCGAGGCGAACACGCGGCAGATTCTCACCCGCGCGCGTGCGCGGCTGCGCGACGCGCGTCCGCGCTTCACCGCGTCGCGTCGTGAATCCGAGGAGATCGTGCGGCAGTTCCGGGATGCCACCGTCACCGGCAACGTCGACGCGCTGATGGCCGTGCTGCACGCCGACGCGACCCTCACCGCCGATGGCGGCGGCAAGGTGTCTGCGGCGACGCGCCCCGTGCTCGGCGCGGATCGGATTGCGAAGTTCCTGCTCGGGTATGCCGGCAAGGCGCACTGGGCGGAGTCGGACTTCCAGCTCGTCACCGTCAACGGCACACCCGGTCTGCTCCTGCGCCATCCGCTTGCCGGCACCGGCGCTTACTCGTTCGACATCGTCGACGGACGCATCCGCGCGATCTACATCGTGCGTAACCCCGACAAGCTGCGCGGGTTCCTCGAGCACACGGCTTAGCTACATCGTCGACCGAGCTGAGGCGCTGACGGTTTCCCTTGCGGCTGTGTTCGGAGGCGTGACCAGGCTGAAAATATTGCCGTCCGGGTCTTTGAACCAGGCCGTCTTCATGGACCCGGCCACGTGCACATCGCCCTGCCGGGTCATCTTCGGCAGGTCGTAATGCTCGAAGGTGACGCCCCGGCTCTTCAGGGTCCGCACGAGATCGTCGACATCTTTGGCGACAAACGTTACGGCCGTGGCCTTGTTGGTGCCGGCGAACTGCGAGCGATAGACGAACAGCTTCGAATTGCCCGTCTTGAAGGCCGCCACTTCCTCGTTCTCCATGACCTTGGTCAACCCGAGCGTATCCTCGTAGAATTTCTTCGCTCTCTCGAGATCCTTGACCGCGACAGTCGCAACGGCATCGTTATCGCTGAGCATAGGCCTCTCCTCCGAGTGAATGGGATCAGCCCGCTTAGGGAGCAATTCGCGATCCACGGAGGAAAGCGCCCGCGCGCGCGCGCTTGGCGGCTATACTGCGTAAGCGTTAGCTCTTCCACCTCAGGAGAATCGACATGGCGTCAATGCAGGGCACGATCAAGCGGCTGGTCAGCGACAAGGGGTTTGGCTTCATCCTGGCGAGCGACGGAAACGAGTATTTCTTCCATAACTCGGCGTGCGCGGACGCCCGGTTCAACGACCTTCGTGAGGGGCAACCCGTGACGTTCGACCGGGGACAGGGCCCGAAAGGTCCGAGAGCCGAGAACGTCAAGCTCGCTTAGGGTTCACTCGCTGCGGTATACAGTTGTGCTTCCCCCTTCGACGAGATGTCGTGCGCCGACGAACGGGACCATCCGGTACGCGTTGAAAGGCCGGCATCCACCCCTGCCCCTTGTCGAACTTCCGGTCACTAGCGGTTCCAGCGACGCATCCGCCACGATGTTCGCGCGTGTGGCACTCGGCAGCTGACCTACGGCTGCCGCGGATGGTTCAGCACGTCGCGAGGCTACTCGTATTGACTCAGGTCGAGCGCGGGTTCAGCACGCCGGAAAATGCGTCTCCGATCGCCTCGCGCATTTTTCGTGGTCGCTTGTGGGCCAGCTCCGACCGGTCGTGGCGCGCAACAGGTGACACGCGAGCGCGCACCGCGACCGGGTGGCGCCGGGTGGGGCAGCCCCGCCCGCCGCGCAGGCGCCACTCCCGGCGAACGCGAGGCCGGACAGGTGCAGCGGGTTCTCGCTGGACGTGCGTGATGTAGCCGAAAGCCCACCGACGCCCCGGGTGCCCGGTGCGGCTGGTTCGCAGCCACCGCCGAGGAAGAATCCGTGAGTCGCCAGATGAAGCACTCGCTTGCCTGGCGATGCCGCGATGACAGCAGGTCAGCGATTGCCTTCGGAGTTGGGATTATCTGACGTTTCTCCTCGCTCATTTCCCAGTTGAAGTCGTAAAACACTCGCAGCTGGTTGCCGTCCGGATCCGCGACCCTGAATTCGCGCAGATGCCACGGCTTGTCCTCCACGGCCTCGATGACTCTCGCCCCGGCGTGCTTCCAGCGTTCGAACAGTTCGTCGACCTCTTGCTTGCTGTTGAGATTCAGCCAGACGATCACCGGGCTGTTCGGCCCGTGGAGCGTGCGGAATAGCGCGTTCGTCAGGAACATTCGGCAATCTCCCTGCGAGATGCCTCCAATCCCACCGTCATCATTTCCCCAGTCGAAACTGAAGCCGAGCACGTTCACGTAGTAATTCGCCGCTTGCTCGACGTTCCTGACCGGGATCTCGGGAACGGCCTGCGGAAAGTCGGTCAGCATCGGACCCCCCGTCTCGTAGAAGAGAAATGCTCAACGCGGAGCCCGCTGAGATCGCAGACTGATTCCATCAACGATTCTCTGCGTGCCCTGCGCTCCGCGCTTCGCGCTTCGCTAGTTGTGAGGAGCAAGCCAACGGTCCATCTGCTCCGTCGTGACATTTCCGCCGGTCAGAATCGTGCTTATCAACTGCCCGCGGAACCGCTGCGGATTGGTCAGAAGCGCCGCCAGGGCGGCAGCTCCGGCGGGCTCGATCACGACACCAATCTCCCGGTGCGCCAGCCGCATCGCCTTCACGAGCGCGTCGTCATCAACAAGGACGATGTCATCGACCACGCCGAGCAGATCGAACAGCGCCTCGGGAAATGGGCTCCGGACTGAGATGCCGTCCGCGATCGTATTGGCGCTTTCGAGTTCCTGAACCCGACCGGCACGCCATGAACGCTCCATGGCTGGCGCGCCGCTGGCGCACACGCCAATCACCTGGGTGGATGGCTGATGCGTCTTGACCCATCGCGCTACTCCCGCCAGCAACGCGCCGTCGCCCAACGGAACGAGGAGGGCATCGAACGGTTCCGGCCAGCGGAGCAGCTCCACGCCGATCGTGCCAGCGCCCTCGGCAATGGCGACGTCACGTCCGTCCTCGATCAACTGCGCGCCCGTCTCGGCAGCGAACGCCGCGGCGGCGAGATGGGCAGCATCGAAATCCTCTCCCGTGAGTCGAACGTCAGCGCCAAGCGCGCGCATGCGCTCCACCTTCAGTGGATTCGCCGTGACGCTGGCAAAGATCGTGAGCGACAAGCCCCGCTTGCGAGCGGAGTAGGCCATGCCCTGACCGAAGTTGCCGGCAGTCGCGCAGACGAGACGAGGATGTCCGTGCAGGGAAGACGTCAGGTACTCCGTTCCGCGCCCTTTGAAAGAGCGGATGGGATTCAGCGTCTCGACCTTCACCACCAGGCGGCAGCCGAGCTGTTTCTCTATGGGCTCCGCGCGGAACTGCGGAGAGTCGAGAAACACCGGGTCGATGACGGTGACCGCGTGAGCGATGCGGTCGACTGATAAGCGACGTGTCTCCAATTGATCAGCCATGATGTGCCGTCGTCCAGCGATGCCAGGAATATCGCACTTTGGACCGCGCAGTCGTCACGATGCTGGACGCCCGCTTGAGCTCCACTTCGTCTCTCAGCAACCAGCGCCTCGCTGCGACGCGCTCGTCCCTGACGTTACAGGGTTTGAAGGCGAACAAAAAGCGAATATAATAGCTGGACACGCCGCTGCATCGAAGCGGCGGTGGCGTAATCAGTTCCGGTCGTGGCAAATGGTGCTAGCCAGTCCTTCCGAGCCGCTCTCGCAACTCGAGGTGCTGGTGGTCGACTGCCAGGCCACAGCCGCCGCTCCACGAGGTCATCTCCTCGAGATCGGCTGGGCCCGCGTCCTCGGCACGACAATCACGCACGCGCATGCGTCGTTGATCGCGCTGCCGGATGGCGAGCAGATTCCGCCAGCTGTTGCGCGGATCACTGGGATCTCCGAGCACATGATGCGGTCCGCTGTCGACGGACGCTGCGCCTGGCGCGAGCTGACCGACCAGGCCGCGAGTCTCACGCAGCAGCCCGCGCCGACGGTCATCCACTTCGCTCGATTCGAGCAGCCGTTCCTTCGCACGTTGGCCGCCGGCGTGTTTCCGCTCGACGTGGTCTGCACGCGGGATATCGCCAGGCGCCTTCTGCCCAATTTGCCTCGGTGCAGCCTGCGCGCCCTCGCTGGATACTTCGGTCGCGCGGTTGGTGCGCTCCGTCGAAGCGCCGATCACGTCGAAGCGACAGCGTTCGTCTGGCACGAGTTGGTCGGCCTGCTCGACAGGCACGGCGTGTCGACCTGGGGCGCGCTCCACGACTGGCTCGCCGGACCTGCAAAACCGATTAGGCGCCGACGCCGCATCTGGCCGATGCCGCGGGACGTGCGGCTTTCATTGCCGACTGCGCCTGGGATCTATCGCATGCTTCGGACGGACGGCAGCGTCCTGTACATCGGCAAAGCAGGGTCGCTGCATCATCGGGTCAACAGCTACTTTCGGAAGCAGGCCGGCGTGCCCGAGCGGTTGCTCGAGATGCTGTCGCAGGCACGCGCGATCTCGTTCGACGTCACACCAAGTCCGCTCGAGGCCGCACTCCTCGAGCCGGATGAAATCAAGCGGCACCGACCGCCTTACAACGTCGCGCTGACGACTGCGAGTCGCGCGTTGTGGTTCACGTCGCTGGATCTCAGCGCGCGTAGTCGACAGCCGTCGCCACACTGCCCGTTCGGACCATTTGCTTCGGCCGAAACGCTCGATCAATTCGCGGCACTCGCCCGGGCTGGGCGCGCCGCTCTGACGCCCGGTTCACGAGGCCCAGATGACCGCACGTTCACCGCCGGTTACGACCGGCTGTGCGCAACGCATCCTGAACTGTCGCGCGTCGACCTCTCGGACTACGCGAAGCTGCTGCGGCTTGGCACACGCCTGTGGCGAGAAGGTCGACGAGACCGCGACGTTGATGAAGACGATGCCAACGACACGCGTCGTGGTGTGACGGTCTGGACCCCGGAGTTCGTGCAAGTGTCGCTGGAGTGGCTCGCCTTGCGGGCGGCGCTCGCCCGCCGCCGCGCGATCTGGTTGACGCGGTTGTTCGATTCGAGCGTGGTGTGGCGCGAGCCCGCTGACAGTTGTGCGCGGCTCATTGTGATCGAGAACAGCGAGGTGGTGTTGAGCGGGGCAGTGGACGCAAACGCGACGCCACCGATTCCACCGGGTTACCGCCGTCCAGTGGCCGCACGTCGTGAGGCCTTCACCCTCGGCTCCTTCGATCGCCTGCGGGTATTGACGACGGAGCTGAAGCGCTTGATTGCCGCTGGCGCTCCAGTGGCGCTGCGCCTGGGCGTCGGACCGGCACTCGACGAGTCGCGACTCGCGTCTGCGCTGTGGTGGGTGTGAGTGCGAGATGGGTTCCACAGCCACCATTCTCCACGCGGACCTCGACGCCTTTTATGCGTCGGTCGAACAGCTGCTTGACCCTCGCCTGCGCGGCAAGCCGATTGCGGTCGGCGGCGGCGTCGTTCTCGCGGCCTCCTACGAAGCGCGGGCCTTCGGCGTACGAAGCGGCATGCCTGGACGGCGCGCACGGCAACTCTGTCACGACCTCGTGTTTGTCGGCGGACATTTCGACGAATACCAACGGCTCGGCGACGCCGCCATCGGAGTCCTGAGCGATTTCACGCCTTCCATCGAGCGCATCTCCATCGACGAGGCCTTCGCCGACGTTGCAGGGTGTACGCATCTCTTCGGTTCGCCGGCAGAGATCGCAAGGACGGTTCGGGCTCGCGTGCGCGCCGAGCTTGGCTTGCCGATGTCAATCGGCGTGGCGCGTACCAAGCACCTGGCCAAGATCGCATCGCAGGTCGCGAAGCCGGATGGATTGGTCGTCGTCGATCCAGATACTGAACTCGAGTTCCTTCACAAACTGCCCGTCGCGCTCATGTGGGGCGTGGGCCCCGCCACCGAGGCGCGGCTCGCCAAGATCGGCGTCACCACCATCGGTCAATTGGCTGAGAGCTCTCCTGCGTCCGTGGAGCGATTGCTTGGGCACGCGGCGGGAAGAAAGTTGACGGCACTCGCGTGGAACCGCGATCCGCGGCAAATCCAGACGCGCCGGCGCGCGCGCTCTGCCGGCGCACAATCGGCGCTCGGACGACAGCCTGCGATCGAGCGCGTCTTCAAACCGACGCTCCATCATCTCGCCGACCGCATCGGCGCGCGGCTCCGCGCCAAATCCCTGGCGGGCCGGACGATCACGGTCCGCGTGCGCTTTGCCGATTTGCGCTCGGTCACGCGCTCGCTCACGCTGTCAGCGCCGATTTCTGCAACGAGGGCTCTCGCTGAGATCGCCGAGGACTTGGTGCGCGGCGTCCTTGCGGATCACCGTGACGAGAGGACGATCTCGCTGCTGGCGATCTCCGTCTCACATCTCGAAGCGCATGCGATCGTGCAACTGGAGCTGCCGCTTGGGCTTGCCGACGAAGGACGCCGTCCTGGCACAAAAAAGGGCGTGGCGCGATCGCGCGCAGACCGGGCCGTCGATGCGATCCGCAAGCGTTTCGGAGGACAAGCGGTCGATTATGGGTCAGCGATGCGGGGTGTGCGCTCCGTCCCTGACGAGTTCCGACGCCTTGCTGAAAGAGAGCTGTGAATAGCGTCACGCGATGGAAAACATCGTTCAAGCCTGCCTTGCGCAGGGCGGTGACGCACGCTCGCCAGGGTTAATATCGACGGCGGATGGAACGACGCTTTCGCAACCGCGACTCAGCCCCGCCGCATCGGCGGCCATCGTACGCTTCAGGAGATTGCGCGAATGGCTCCAGACTACGTTGTTCAGTTTGCTGATGGCGTTTACATGGGATCGGATGGTGCGTTCAGCGGGGCAGCATTTTCGGGAGCACGGTCTGAACAGCCTCGATCGTTGCGCGGATGGCGGGCACGGCAGCATCACGACGGCGGAGAAGTCCGCGTTGTCGTAGAAGCGTTCAGGTATGACCCATCTCTCCGGAATGGACCGATGGAACAGCGGTTGAGACGCTCGCTGCGTGGTTCCGCCAGGATGCGGCGGATCGCTCAGGCTTCTGGCACGCCTCGATGGGTGCTGTTCATGGAAGGAGAACGTCATGAGGAGCGGATCGACGACCACACGCCGGGAGTTCCTGTTGGAAGCGGGCCTGTCGACCGTCGCGCTCGGCACGCTGGCGGCCGACGTCTTTGCCAGCCATCAACCGGCCCAGTCCACGGGCCTGCCGACGCGGGTGCTTGGCCGGACCGGCGAGCGCGTCTCGATCCTGTGCCTCGGCGGCTGGCACATCGGTTCGGTGAAGGACCCGTCCGAGGCCATCCGGATCATGCACACCGCGGTCGATGAAGGCCTCACCTTCTTCGACAACTGCTGGGACTATCACGACGGCGGGTCCGAAGAGATCATGGGACGCGCGTTGTCCGGCGGTCGTCGCGACAAGGTGTTCCTGATGACCAAGAACTGCGAGCGCGACCACGCCGGCTCGATGAAGTGCCTCGATGACAGTCTCCGACGGCTCCAGACGGATCGGATCGACCTCTGGCAGTTTCACGAAATCATCTACGACAACGATCCGGACTGGGTCTTCGAGAGAGGCGGCCTGAAGGCGGCTCTCGAAGCGCGGAAAGCCGGCAAGGTCCGGTACATCGGCTTCACGGGCCACAAGGATCCCCGCATCCACCTGTCGATGCTCGCCAAGCCCTTCGAGTGGGACAGCTGTCAGTTTCCGGTCAACGTGCTCGACCTGCACTATCGAAGCTTTCAGAAGCAGGTGCTGCCGGTCTGCCTCAAGAACAAGGTTGGCGCGATCGGAATGAAGGGATTCGGCGGCGGCGACGGCATCGCGCGGCAAGCCGGGCTCACGGCGGAGGAGGCCTACCGGTACGCCCTGAGCCAGCCGATCGCGTCGCAGGTCGTCGGCATGACCACCCTCGAACAGCTGCAGCAGAACATCTCGCTCGCCCGCAAGTTCACCCCGCTGTCGGGGACCGAGCAATCGGCGCGTCGCAGAGCCGTGAAGCCGTTCGCCACCGACGGACGGTTCGAGCAGTTCAAGTCCACGCAGACCTTCGACGGCCCTGTGCACAGGCGGCAACACGGGTTCACGGCGTAGATGAACCCGAACCGGCACGGAAGATCTGCTGCGCTCCGAGCAGTTTCCTCGTGCTTCGCAATACCACCCGGAGTGGGTCTCGGCAATGCCAGCGGCGGTGCGAACTCGCTGTGGCTGACGGAATGGCTCGCCCAGGCGCTGAACTGCGGCCCGGCATGAGGGTCTTGGACCTCGGCTGCGGCGTGCGCTTCGTCGTCCATCTTTCTGCGGCGTGAATTCGGCGTGCAGGTGTGGGCGACCGACCTGTGGTTTAGCGCCGCGGAGAATCATCAGCGCATCCGGGATGCCGGGGTCGAGGACGGCGTGTTCCCGATCCACGCCGATGCCCGGTCGCTGCCGTTCGCCCCGGCTTCTTCGACGCCATCGTGTGCATTGACTCTTCTACTACTACGGGACGGACGATCTGTACCTCAACTACCTCGCTCAATTCGTGAAGCCGGGCGGACCCATCGGCATCGCCGGGGCCGGACTGGTTCAGGAGATCGACGGGGCAGTTCCCGAACACCTGCAAGCGTGGTGGACCCAGGATCTGTGGGCCTACACTCGGCGGCGTGGTTGCGGCGGCATTGGGAGCGGACAGGCATCGTGCAGGTCGAGAATCTCGCCGAGACGATGCCGGACGGCTGGAAGGTCTGGCTCGACTGGCATCGGGCCGTCGCACCGGACAACGCCACGGAGATCAAGGCGATCGAGGAGGGACCGAGGCACGTTTCATCGGCTACGTCCGTGTCGTCGGTCGTCGGAACGCCGACGCGCGCCTGGACGAACCGATCGTCTCGGTGCCGACGCAATACGCGAAAAATCCGTTGCTGCGCGCGCCGCCGGAATGCCGATGTCGCGCAGGCGCTCGCGCGGGTCCTTGCGCAGGCAGCGCTGGAGCAGCGCCGCACGCGCGGCGGTACGCCGGGCGGCAGCGCCTGCCAGTCCGGCTCGCTCCTGAGCACCGCCGCGAGCGTGTCGCTGACGTCTTCGCCGCGAAGAGGCGCCGGCCGGTCAGCATCTCGTACAGGACGACGCCGAAGGCCCAGATGTCCGCGCGCTTGTCGACGGGCTTGCCCTTCGCCTGCTCCGGGCGACATGTAGGCGGCCGTGCCGAGGATCATGCCGGCCTGCGTCATCGCCGGCGACGTGATGGTCGGCGAGTTCGCGGCGTCCGCCGTGACGCTGCGCCTGAACCGGGTCGAGGCCTTCGCCAGGCCGAAGTCCAGCACCTTCACGGTGCCGTCGGGGCGCATCTTGATGTTCGCGGGCTTCAGGTCGCGGTGGACGATGCCCTGCTCGTGCGCCGCCTCGAGCGCCTCGGCGATCTGTCTCGCGATCGCCAGCGCTTCGTCGACCGGAATCGGCCCTCGCGCGATGCGCTCGCGAGCGTCCGTCGCCTCGACGAGCTCCATCACGAGCGCACGGCTCGCCGTCGCCTCTCGAGACCGTAGATCTGGGCGATGTGTGGATGGTTGAGCGGGGCGAGCACCTCCGCTTCGCGCTGGAAACGCGCCAGACGATCGGCGTCGGACGCGAAGGCGTCCGGAAGGACCT
>CAWHFZ010000006.1:0-898353 GCA_963828745.1 Vicinamibacteria bacterium
AAGTTGATCTCGCCGCGCTCACCCATGCGTAGAAGTGTATCTTTGGATACCGTCAGGATCTCGGCTGCTTTCTTGAGCGTCAGTGTGCGGGACGAATCGAACTGAGCGGGGTTGACCTCTTTTGACAAGGCGCCTGTACCGCCTGCGGGGGCTGGGCCCGAGGGCTCGGCGAGTGCCTCTCCTCCAGTTGGTGACGAACTCGAGTCAACGACGATCCCAGCTTGTTCGACAGCGCCATCGCTTGAACAGTTTCAGCTGAGAGTCGGCTGTCAACCAAAGGCCCCGGCATCTCAGCGCCGTTCGCTGCAATCACGGGTATATCCTTGGAGTCAGCGGAACTGAAACCAGTTGAGAGTTTCTGAGATCGTTCAATTGCGCGTCTGCGTTCGCCATGGTGATGTCGAACGAGCTTGGGACCGGTCGCGACCGAAACCGGCACAACTGGGCTTTCGCGGGCGAGTCGGACGCGTGCCCTCTGAACTGCGCGCCACTCTTCGGAATGCTCGAGACGATTCAGTGCGTCGCGCTTGAAGCTGTCATAGTCAGCTCTACTGCAATATCGGTCCCAGTGAGGAAATTCCGCCCTGTTGTACGCCTCGTGGATGATCGCTGCTCGGAGGGCTTCGATGTGGGCGGTCAGCTCTGGATAGGACAGGTGGCCCCGCTCAACGGCCCGACACAATTCGGCGGCGCATCCGCAGCACGCAACGTGAACGTACCAGGGAGTGCGGCGGAACGGGCTGACTCGGGTCCAAAATGTCCGCCCAGTGGAAACTGGAGTTGAGCTTCAAGGACGATGGCCTCTAGTGAAGGCCGCAGACGCAGGTCGAGACTTTCCAGATAGCGCATCGTCCCTCGCCGATGTCCCTGAGGAGTAGTGGCCGCCGCCGGGCAGGGTCCCCGGCATTTACCTCGGTTCATGAGGCCAAGGCTAGGCGGCAGTGTCATTTTACCGTTGCGTGTATGTAAGAGAAAATCCGGTGAGTTACGGCGCTAAAATGAACTGACCCCACGCGGATGGAACTGCAACAGGGGCGAGCAATGAACACGATCAGCTTCCTATTCCTGAGTGCCCTGGCATGGGCCAGTCTCCCCGTGTCCTCTGCCTATGCGGATCTTTTTGTGGTGGACGCGAGCATTCTCAGCAACGTCAAGCGATACGACGAGAAAACAGGAGCCTCTCTCGGTGATTTACCGCCTCGCGGCGGTGGTCTCTTGCTGCCTACCAATCTCGTCTTCGGTCCCGATGGCGACCTTTATGTTGCCAGCGGCAATATCGGCCCCGGGAGCATCAAGCGGTACGACGGGACTACAGGGACGTTTCTGGGTGACTTCGTGGTGCCTGGCGGCGGCGGACTCCACAAGAGCCTCAAGACGTTATTTTCGGATCGAATGGAGACCTCTACGTTCTCGATTTCGGAGTTTCCGCCGATTCGAGCGTTAAGCGCTATGACGGGACTACCGGGACATTTCTGGGCGCTCTGGTGCCGCCTGGCAGTGGCGGGTTGAATGGAGCGGGAGGCCTTCTGTTCGGACCGAATGGGAACCTTTACGTCGGCAGCAGGAATACAGGCAGCGTCAAGCGCTACGACGGGACGACGGGTGCGTTTCTCGGCGACTTCGTGGCCGCCGAGGACGGTGGCCTCGAACGAGCCGATCGGACTGACATTCGGCCCCAAGGGCGACCTCTTCGTCACTAGCTTCTTTTCGGTAAAACGCTACGATGGAATCACCGGGCAGTTCCTGGAGGACTTCGTGGATTCAGCAGCGGTTGGAGTGCAACGTCCCTTCGATCTCGTTTTCGGACCTGATGGGGATCTGTACGTGAGCGATCTTCAAGCGGGTGTAAAACGTTACGACGGCGAGAGCGGGGCGTTTCTGAGCGACTTTGTCGGGGCCGACCTGCCGGAGTAGTCATCCCCGCTGGTCTTGCGTTCACGCCATCCGCTGCGCCAGTTCCGGTCCCGGAGCCCGCCAGCCTGTCGCTCTTGAGCCTCGTGGCAGTGCCATTGCTTCGGCGAGCCTTACATTTGTCGTCTCGCACTCTGAATTGCCGTGCGCCGGAGACGCTGAAATGACCAACCGTGGGCGGGCGATGCTACGCACGCAAGGGAACTCGATAGCCCATTTGGGGGCCGCGCCACGCTGCGGAGCGGAGATTCGACGCGACACTGCCTGTCAGTCGCCGCCGATGGCGAATGGCCGCTGCCGGCTACACGGCGGTCTGAGCACCGGTCCGCGCACGCCAGAAGGTCGTGAACGCATCCGTCAGGCTCGGACGATCACCGGCTTCTACTCGGCGTCTGCGATTGCCGCTAGCAGGTTGCTGAAATACGGCGATTGAATATGGCCATGGTGGAGATCAGCGTGCTGAGCGGGGGGTGCACAGGCGCTCGTCTTCACGCTCACGCGCTGACTGCGTCACGCGGTGGTCATCAGGGTGCGCATCCGCACCAGGTTGTACGCCGCGGCGGTGAAGAGGAATTGCCAATTCACGCGCTCGCCGCCGCGATGTTTGAGTTTCCGCATCCCGCCGACCGTCTTCATCCAGCCAAACACTTCCTCGATCCGTTTGCGGACGCGTTGACTGACGGTGTAGCCGGGGTGACGTCCCCCCGGTTCTGAGTAGCGTTTCGGTTTAGAGTCCGGCCCTAGCGGAAAGGGATCGGACGATGAAGAAGCGGTTCACGGAAGCGCAGATCGTGGGCTTCCTGCGGGAGGCCGATGCGGGCGTGGCCGATCAAGGACCTGTGCCGGAAGCACGGGTTCTCCGAGGCCAGCTACTACCTGTGGCGGAGCAAGTTCGGCGGCATGAGCGTCTCCGACGCGAAGCGGCTGAAGGAGCTCGAGACCGAAAACACCCGGCTCAAGAAGCTGCTCGCGGAGTCCCTCTTGGAAAACGAGGTGACCCGTGAGGTGCTGCGAAAAAAGTGGTGACCGCACCGGCTCGACGCGAGGTGGTGCGGGAGATGGTGACGCGGGGGCTCAGCGAGCGGCGGGCGCTGACCGTGGTGCGCATGAGCGCCGTCGGCCCTGCGGTACGCGCCCGCGCCCGGATCAGCAACGCCGACCTGCGCGATCGCATCGTCGCCCTGGCGCATCGGCATCGGCGCTATGGGGCCGGCATGATCTATCTGAAGCTGCGCCAGGAAGGCGCGCGTGGTCAATCACAAACGGGTCGATCGGCTGTACGCGGAGGCGCGACTCCAGGTGAAGCGCCGGCGCCGGAAGAAGGTGCCGGTGCAGGACCGCCAGCCGCTGCTGCGTCCCGCAGCACCGCAACGAGGTCTGGTCGGCCGACTTCGTCTTCGATCGCACGGCCGAGGGCCGGGTGTTGAAGTGCCTGACGATCGTGGACGACGCCACGACCGAGGCCGTCGCGATTGTGCCGGCGCGCGCGCTCGGCGGGCTGGCCGTCACGCGTGTGCTCGAGCGGCTCGCGGCCACGCGCGGGCTGCCGCAGGTGCTGCGCACCGACAACGGCCCGGAGTTCTGTGGCCGCGCCATGCTGACCTGGGCGCACGAGCGCGGCGTCACGCTGCGGCTGATCGACGCCGGGCAAGCCGACGCAGAACGCGTACGTCGAATCGTTCAACGGCCGCTTCCGCGACGAATGCCTCAACGAGCACTGGTTCACCAGCCTGGCGCATGCCCAAGCCGTCATCGAGACGTGGCGACGGGAATACAACGAGGAGCGACCGAAGAAGGGACTCGGCGGGCTGACGCCCGCCGCCTACGCCAGACAGCTGATGAAGGAAACGGGTACAGTCACCGCCGGACTCTAAAGCCGACTGCTACTCAAGACGGGGGGACGTCAACGCCCACCCAATCACTGTTGATGCCCTCACCGTCGATTTCACCCTTCCGTCAGAGACCCCCGCCGAGGTCGTTGCCTTCCGCATTTGCGCAGAGCTGCTGGCGCGGTTTGAAATCGACGAGGACGCGGTTCCATACTCGATTGACGGACCTCATGGGCGGCAACTGGACAGAGCTCGACTTGAACGTGGTGGGCGATAGGACTCGAATCTAGCCGCCGAGAAGGAAGACGAGAGCTGTGCGAAGGCGACGTTAAGCCGCATCTTGGTTCATGGGGTTTTACGTACATTTTCCGACCCTCCCCCTCTCGCCCGACCCCAGGTAGCGACCCCGGATATCCCTCTCGATAGGCGGCCGGATCACGAACGACGGCCAATCGCTCCCGAAACCTCGCCTTCACGGCTTCGACATCCGGGAAGAGCGCTCGGCGCCCGGCTTGTCAGAAGGACGAGCATCTTCTCAAGCCCTTTTGCACCAGACGCTACGAAAGTGACCGCCCGAGCGCTATGGGATCTCGGGATCAAAGTTCTCCATCACCCAGGCGTCCGTCTGCTCCTCGGTGAGGCTGCAGATCATGGTGTCGCGCTCGCGCGTGAGGTCGCAGGTATTGAGTTGTAGGCCGACGGGGAACTGGCCGATTGTTTTAGGCTCGCCCGTCCGCGATGACACGCGCACGAGGGCTCGGACGCCATCCTGGATGGCATGGATCCACTCGCCGTCCGCGGACCATCCGATCGGCCGCGCCTGCTGCGCTCAACCAGCGCTCCTCGCGACTGGGCCACGACAGCAGCAAAGGGTGGGTCTTCGTTCCGTAGCAGCACCAGTTGGTCTCCGCGCGGCGAGAAGCTCGCGTCGAAGACGGACGCACCACGGGTATCTTCTTTAAGCAGGTACTCGTCGCGTCCGGCCAAGAGGTCGCGAATCCGGTAGTTCTGGCTGTCCGGCGTCTGCCACGCCAAGCGGCCGTCCGGCAGCCAGATCGGAGGTGGCCTGCCGACCGCTGAGTCCTTAACCTCTTTGGGCCACTGGCCGTTCGCCCCAGAGATCCAGACTCGCGGGGACCCGCTGCGGCGAGAGGTGAAGGCCAGCTGCTGTCCGTCTGGCGACCAGGCTGGTCCGGCTCCTTCGCCAAGGCGTACCGGCTCGCCGCCGCCGATCGGAACTTTGACGATCTGCGAAGCGAAGTCGGAACCGGCTGTGGCCGCGATCCACAGCCCATCCGGAGACACGGCGGGATGCCAGAAGCCCCCGGCGCCACGGGTCAGCGGCATCGCCTCCGTCGTCGATCGTGCGAAGTTCAGTCGCCAGAGGTTGGAAACCCTGGCGCTGCGTAAATAGAGCAGCCGCCGGCCGTCGGCCGACACCGTGCATCGGGTACCCCATAGGCGTGACTGGCAGTCCGGTCAGGAGCACGCGTACGGCGCCAGGGTCGGGGTACATCGGCACGCGCAGGAGATCCATCGAGCCGCGGTGGTCGCGCATCACGTACACCACGTCCGAAACGGGCGATGAGCAAATGGCGCGGTTAAACTCGGTACCCGTGAGCAGGCGCAGCTGGTCCCGGCCATCGGAAGCCACGCTCCAAACGTTCCAGACCTTCTCGTCGTCTCCGGGCGTCATCAGAACGACGCGGTTCGTGCGAGCGTGCCAGTCGATCGCGAGAACCCGGCCGAAACCGGTCAGTGACACGACTCGTGTCTCGCCGCCCGCGAGTGAGAGGGTATGGAAACCTACGAAGTCATCTGTGGTCAGCGCGAGCGCCGTGCCGTCGGGCGACGGAGCGGCCATTCTCCCGGAATCGCGCAATCGCCGCGCGGTACCCCCGAGGCGCGGCACGATCCACACGCTTCGGTTCCCCTCGACCACGACGAGATGAGAACCGTCAGGCAGCCACGAGAGCGCCATGACCGTCCGTACCCGTCCAGATGGGCGACGCTTGACCACCACGAAGCTCGCGCACCAGCACTCGGTCGAAGCCGCTAGGCACGTACGCCACGGTGCGACCATCTGGAGAGACGGCCGACATCTCGATGTCGCCGGTGAACGTCACTTGTTGGTGCTGCACCGCTAGCGTGCCGGGACGAGCCGCGCTGCGCCACCGCCAAATCGCCGCGCCAATGGCCACAGCCAGCATTAATGCAATAGCCGTCGTGGTCCATCGGGGGGTGCGGCGCTGGAGTGATACCGCGGCGGCTGCGCGGGAACCTTCTCCGCCGGCAATCCAACGCAAGTTCATCGAACACATCGCTCGCGCTCTGCCAACGCGCGTCGGGATCCTTCGCGATACATTTGCTGACGAGTCGGACGAGGGCGGGTGACGCAGCGGGCTCGGCCGACGACAGTGGCGATGGCTCAACGTGAAGGATGTTCCCGATAACTGCTGCTGGACTGTCGCCACCAAATGCCCTGTGGCCCGTAAGCATCTCGTAGAGCACCGCGCCCACGGCGAAGATGTCAGTCCGAGTATCGGCTTCCTTGCCCTGAAACTGCTCGGGTGCCATGTACGGCAACGTTCCCGCGATCATGCCGACGCCGGTCAGCGGCTGGTCGGTTGCCGCCTCCGCGATCTCAGAGCTGTTACTCTGCGCGCGCGCTTTAGTAAGGCCGAAATCCAGCAACCTGACGCCAGACTTGGTGAGCATGATATTGGCGGGTTTCAGGTCACGATGGATGATCCCGGCACGATGCGCCGCAGCGAGCCCGTCGGTGAGTTGTGTGCCGTACTGGAGCGCTTGCTCGAAGGCGGGCTTGCCGCGTGCCAACCGTCCGGCAAGCGTCTCGCCCTCCAAGTACTCCATCACCAGAAAGTCGATGTCGTTGTGATGGCCAATGTCGAACAGTGGACAGATATGAGGGTGGCTCAGCGCCGCCACCGCGCGAGCCTCGCGGTCGAAGCGTCGCTTGGCCGCGCGGTCATTGGTCAGATCAGGCGGCAGGACCTTGATGGCGACTATGCGATCAAGGCGCGTGTCACGCGCCCGATACACCTCGCCCATCCCTCCAGCACCGATGAGAGAGAGCACCTCGGTACGGGCCGAGTGTGAAACCCGGCTGTAGAGCCATGGGATCGGCGCATTATACGAGCGGTTCTCTTTCGGGCGGCTTGCCCGCGTTCTTGCCAACCTCCGCCAGTCCGCGAGCCATTCCCTTTGCGATAGTCCCAGCGACGAGAGCTTGGCCGCCGTCGTTGACCTGGACCTGTTGCACTTGCTGCTTGACGATGACGGTCTGCGTCGCGCCGTGCCGGATCTTGTGATGCACTAGGACGCCGTTCTGGAACACGTCCATCAGCCGCGCCGCGGCATTGAGCAGGCGCACCTGTTCGACGGTTGGAAGCCCATTGCCCGGCAGATTGAAGCCCATCGACATCTCGAAGCACTTCATCGCGTGGACGTGAGCGGTCGCCAGCTGGTGGAGGAGCATTCGCTCGATCGAGTTCCGCGCCTCGCCGGCCACGGCCGCATCGAGGGCCGGCTCGAGGGCCTCAGCCTGAGTCGCCAGCTCCATCCGACGCTGGGACGCTTCGATCGCGATGGAGTTCGGATACTCGAGGGCCGGGCAGATGTTCGGGTGCAAGGTCATGCCCTGCGGCCCCTTGTCGAGGATCGCCGCTTCGCCGGCGGCCTCGAGGATCCGTCCCGTCTCGCCGACGCGCGTCAGGTGCGGCTCGGCCTCGGCGTGCGCTCGCTTGGCGTCTCCGCGCTCCAGGATGGCCGTATGCGTCGTCGCCGTCCCGTTCGGCCATGTCGGCCAGCATCTCGTGCCGAACGGCCTTCTGGGACAGCCTGATCCCTTCCTGAGAGCGTTTCTTGTGTCTGACCGCCCCGAAGGTCGCTTCAGGGCTGTGGCTTCGACCCGAATGGGCGCTCTGTCGCTTCATCCCGTCGGCCTCCAGCTTCCTGCGCCAGCCCGGTCCCGGGTGATTGGCGGGCAGATCGACGACGAAACGCAACGTCCTACTACCGTCCGATTGAGGGTCCGATGCGACGGTAGTAGTGAAGTCGGTGCCTGACCCCGTTTCAGCGCCTCGGAATAGCGTTCACTGTATCGCCTGTTTTGAACGAGGCGCCAAAGTTTCTGCGAGCCGTTGGGATGAGCGATTTTTCGAGGCTTTTTGCACGTCGCTGACTTGCCTGCGCACCCACGAGGGGATGACCGCGAGGCGGTCAGCGAGTGGCTCCTCAAGAGCATCGAGCTCGGCATCCAGGTCCGCCAACTCCTTCTCGCGGGTCCGCATGGTGTTCAGCAGTGCAGGCGTCGCCGCCCCGTCCTCGATGGCGTTGATCAGGTGCGATAGTTTCCGCCTCAGCACATCTCGCTCCGCGACCCTCAATGCCTGAAGGCGCGGCCGGGCTGTGATAACCGCGTTCAGACATCCGCTCAGAAGGTTGGTGAGGGCGTCGATGGTGTGCGGTTCGCGCAAGAACGCATGGAGGCCGGCCAGAAGAGCGGCATCGGCGACTTTCGCACGAATAGTCAGCTTGTTGGAACAAGAGGCGGCACCCTGTTTTGAATTGCGCACGCATCCGTATCGGGGTGACCGATAGCCTCCTGAAACAACGGCAATCGCCCCACCACAAAGGCCGCACCGCATGAATCCCGAGAATACGTGTCGGGAATGGAGCGCGGCGTTTCTGCCTCGCATTAGACCGTGCGGCGGCAAATGCGCGCGCACAACGACACGACGAGCCTGGACAGCAGCCCAGAGCGCTTCGCCGATGATCCGGAGCTCAGGGTGCTCAATCACCTTCCATTCGGATTCCGGCAGTTCGCGGCCCATGCGTGCTCGAGACCCCCGGTCGGCGCTCGAAGCGGCGGCGATTCCAGATGTGTCGGCCACGATAACGATCGTTCCCGAGCCAGCCACGAATCGCGGTGTAGCTGAATTGGCGCGTCTGACTGGCATTCAAGCGACCTACGATCGTTCTCACGCCTGCGCCCGCGGTGTACCACTCGGTACGCCTGCCGAATGACGGCGGCCTCGGCTTCGTCAATGACCCAACGTTTACCCTGCAGCAGCGGATAACGGCGTCGTCGTCCTCTGCTGCGCGCTCGAGGAACACCCGCGCCCGCGCCATCAGCGCCCTGCGCTCGGCCAGCCGCTTCACGCGTTCGGCGTAGTACGAGACATGCGCCGACCGCGGTGACTCGACCCACTGGTGGGTTATTGTCACTGGGCGAGAATATCTACGAACCAGGCTCTTGGCGCGATTACGGTCGGGTCTCGGCGCCGCATGCTACGATCGCGCGGACTTCCAGCTTCTTGGGGCAGAGGACGACGCATGCCAGAGGTGATCCCTTCCGAGGGCGTTGTCCGATTTGGCGTTTTTGAGTTGGATCGCCGGTCGGGCGAGCTGCGAAAAGCGGGCGTCCGGGTCAATCTTCAGGAGCAAGCCCTCCAGGTGCTGATGTTGCTGCTGGAGCGGCCTGGCGACCTTGTCACGCGCGAGAATCTCCGTCAGCGGCTCTGGCCCAATGGCACGTTCGTCGATTTCGAGCACGGTCTGAACGCCGTGATCAATCGGCTGCGCGATACGCTTGGCGACTCAGCCGATAAGCCGCGGTTCATCGAAACCGTGCCACGACGTGGGTACCGCTTCATTGGGACTGTCGAAAGCCCGCGCCCAATCCCTCTCGGCACCGTCGGACCATCACCGCTACAGCAGCTCGCACGCAGCGGAAAGAGCTGGATGCCTTGGATCATCGCGGCGATTGCGTGTGCGACGCTGGTCGTAGCGGCGCTGCGATTCTCGAGTGTTCGATCACCCGTATTGCCCGTGCCAGCTCGATTCGAAATAGCGCTCCCAGAAGATATGGAGGTCAGGGACCAAGCCGAGATCTCGCCCGACGGACGCCGCCTCGTCTTCAGTGCGGACTTGAACGGTCGCACGCAGCTATTCGTTCGCGATTTGGCATCGACGAATCTGGTTGGCCTCGACGATACCGATGGCGCGTTCTTCCCGTTCTGGTCACCGGATAGTCGCTCGATCGCGTTCTTCGCGATGGGGAAGCTGAAACGGATTGGCCTGACGGGAGGCCCCGCGAGGGTGCTTGCGGACGCGAAAAGATGGGACCGATTGGGCTCGGGCAGCGGCACGTGGGCCAACGGGACGATTCTCTTCGCCGACAGCGACGGTTCAATTGTTCGCGTCCCCGACACTGGCGGTACGGCCACCGATGTGGGTACGTTCCGAGCGAACGCAGGCGAGCGGCCCGTCTGGCCGCGGTTGTTGCCAGATGGACGGCATTTTGTGTTCTCGAAACGTGGCGACTCGGGCTTGGGCGACTCGGGCCTGTATGTCGCATCCCTCGATTCGACGGGGACGCAACAGCTACCAGAGGAGGGTTCACGCGCCCTCTACGCCGCTGGGTATTTGGTTTATTTCCGGGGCTCCAGCGTTTTCGCCCGGCGGTTCGACGCGGCACGCCTCGCATTTGGTGGGCCCGAGATAGCGGTCGCACAGCAGGTCGCCTCCTTCTCGGTCTCTCAGAACGGCACGATCGTCTTCAAGCCTCAGCGAATCGGGGTTTCCCGGTTGACCTGGTTCGATTTCCGCGGAGCCCGGTTAGGCACGCTCGGCGAGTCGGGTCAGTACACGCAGGTCGTCTTGTCCCCGCGTGGGCGTCCCACCGTGGTGCGACCCGCCAGTCCGGAAGTCCATTGGAACTGGGACCTGTGGGACGTGGATCCCACAACGGGCATCCTGTCACGGCTGACGACCGAACCTGGCGTGGATTCGGACCCGTCGTGGTCTCCCGACGAGCGCCATCTGGCGTTCACCTCGGCCCGCGCCGGCCCGTGGGGTGTGTTCGTGAAGGATGTAATCAGCGGATCTGAGAGGCCGCTCGTCGTTAGGAAGGAATCGGTCATGGTAGACCAGTGGACGCCGGACGGGCAGTTCATTATCTTCCGAAACGCGGGCCGGGCGGTCTGGGGAGTGCCCCCGAGCGGCGGGGTCCCGCGGATGCTCGTTGACACGCCGTATTTCGAGGATGAGATTCACGTCTCGCCTGACGGACGGTGGGTGGCGTACAACGCCGACGAGTCGGGACGCTGGGAGGTTTACGTGGCACGCTTCCCGGATTTCACGTCAAAGCGTCAAATCTCGATCGCTGGCGGTGTGCAGCCACAGTGGAGAGCTGACGGATTGGAGTTGTTCTATCTAGCACTCGACCGCTCGATGATGCGCGTCCACGTGACACCCGGTCCTGAGTTCGTAGGTAGTCCGCCGTCGTCCCTGTTCGCGACACACTTCGCGCTTACCCCCACTCAGCCACAATACGCCGTGAGCCGCGATGGTCAGCGGTTTCTCGGGCTCGAGCAGGTTCAGGCAGGGCGCAACACGCTGACGGTCCTGCTCAATTGGTTCTAGCGGACCCCGATATCTCCAGAGGGATACCGGCTCATGGGGGTCTTCCTTGATTTTTCGACCTTTCCCCGAGGCCCCATACGACCCCCGTACGCCTTTGTTACTGCCGGAGGTTGTAGATCTCGAACGCCTGCTCCTGTGGCAGCGTGGCGAGCCCCCCCTTCACGCCCTGTTGCAGTTTCGGCATCAGGATGTCATCGCGGAACCTCTCCCAACTTTCCTTCGAGTCGTGAACCACCATGACGGTCCAGCCACCAGCCGACGGGCCAGCCGCGTGGAAGGTCTGACCTTTCGGCAACCCGGCTCCGCTGGGATGCACTGCCGCGAGTGACGCGTCGTACTGTTCCTTCGTACCGCCAGCAAAGAAATGCACGATCCCGTATGCCATCTCGATCTCCTCTCAGACTAAAAGGAACTATCTCTCGCGACTCCTGGGCTTCAGCATAGCCGAACGCCGGACGCGATCGGCCTGGGTTCGTTAGCCCTTGTCCTGGGGTTCGCCGTTCACTTTCGGACCGCGCGCGCCGGACGGCGGCAGGCGCGGATGGATTTACCGGCGCCTGCGCAGCACGATCCGTGAGGCGCGATCTCGGAAGGTTGACTACTTGACCGAACGGCTGAGCTAGCCTAGTCTCTACCCACCTCACTATTCCCGATTCCCAGAGAGGACCCGGATGCGGAGCATTCTTGCGGCGACCGGCACGTGCCTGATTCTTCCGAGCCTCGCTGTCAGTGCCCAAGCGCAGACCTGACAATTCGCTTCGCAGATGCTGACGGCTCCGTCGTTTGTGTCTTCGATGGGGTGACACTCTCGACCCGGGAAGACCGGCCTCAGGACATGAGTGGAACCCAGCGTGTCGACGTCAGGCTGCTGGATTTGGCACGGAACGATGTTCAATGCATCGCCCGCGACCGGCGCGCCAACTTTCCGCATTTCGGCAGCGACGGACCGGCTGATTCGGTCGTCAAGTAGCCCTGGCTCTCACGCCTATGACTCCCGAACGCTGGAACAAGGTCAGGGACATCTGCAACTCAGTGCGCGATCAGGCGCCGGATCAGCGCAGCGCCCTGCTGAGCGCGCTGTGCGCAGGCGACGACGAGCTGAGGCGCAATGTCGAGGAGGTAGTGTGCCAGGTTACTACCGGCGACGGGATCCTCGACGCCCGCCTGTGGGAAAAACTCGGCATCGTCACGAGCGAACGCCGGCTGCCGGACACCATCGGACGGTATCGAATACTGCGTCTGGTCGGCGAAGGGGGCATGGGCGCGGTGTACGAAGCGCGAACAGGATCGTCCGCACCGCGTCGTGGCACTGAAAGTCATCAAGCCGGGTCTGGCCGGCCCCGAGCTCCTGCGCCGCTTCGAGCGGGAATCAGAGGTGCTGGCGCGGCTGCATCACCCCGGCATCGCGCAGATCTACGAAGCGGGTACCGCCGACGCGGGATTCGGGCCGCAGCCGTACTTCGCCATGGAGTTCATCGATGGCGCGTCGCTGCGGGCCTATGCCGAGCGGCATCGTCTCGGCACGCGCCAGCGGTTGGAGCTGATGGCAAAGGTCTGCGATGCGGTCGAGCACGCGCACCAACGAGGCATCATTCATCGCGACTTGAAGCCTGGCAACATCCTCGTGGACGAACTGGGCAGCCCAAGGTCCTGGATTTCGGCGTCGCGCGCGTGACCGACAGCGATGCGCAGGCGACCAGGCAGACGGACATTGGGCAGCTGATCGGGACGCTCGCGTACATGAGCCCGGAGCAGGTGCTCGCCGATCCGCTGGAGCTGGATACGCGCAGCGACGTCTACGCGCTCGGCGTGATCGTGTACGAGTTGCTGGCGGAGCGCCTGCCGTACCAGTTGAGCCCCCGCTTGCTCGAGGCCGCGCGCGCAATCCGCGAGGAAGATCCGGCGCGGCTCAGCGCGATCAGTCGCCGCTACCGCGGCGATATCGAAACGATCGTGGCCAAGTCGTTGGAGAAGGACAAGGCCCGGCGGTACTCATCGGCGGCAGCCCTGGCGGAGGATCTCCGCCGGTATCTGGCACACGAGCCGATCACGGCGCGGCCCGCGAGCGCGAGCTATCAACTGCAGAAGTTCGCGCGGCGGCACCAGGCACTCGTCACAGCGACCGCCGTCGTCTTCGCGGTCCTGGTGGTGGGCATTGTGGCCAGCATCAGTCAAGCACTGAAGGCGCGCCGGGCCGAGCGGACGGCCCAGGCCGTCACCGATTTTCTCCAGAACGACCTGCTGGCCCAGGCCAGCGCCGTCACCCAGTCCGGACCGAACACCAGACACGATCCGGACCTGAAGGTGCGAACAGCCCTGGACCGCGCGGCGGCCCGGATTGGTGGGAAATTCGACCGGCAACCGGAAGTGGAGGCCGCCATTCGCGACACGATCGGGCGGACGTACTCGGACCTTGGCCTGTTCCCGGAGGCACGGACGCAGTTGGAGCGAGCGCTGGACTTGTTCCGCCAAACGCTGGGCGCCAACGACCGGCGAACGTTGAGAGTCGCCAGCACTCTTGGACGTCTCGCCCAAGTACAGGGCAAGTATTCCGAGGCGGAAGCGCTTCTGAGCCAGACCGCGGAGGCGCAGCGTCGCGTGCTCGGCCCCGAGCATCGCGACACACTCGCGTCGATGAACAATCTGGCGCTCGTCTACAAAGGACGGGGCAGATATGCGCAGGCAGAGGCGCTCCTCACCGAGACGGTGAAGGGGGGGCGCCGCGTGTTGAGCCGCGAAGATCCCTTCACCTTGAAGGCCATGCTCAATCTGGCCACCGTCTATACCAACCTGCGGAAGTATGCGCAGGCTGAAGCGCTGGTCGGCGAGACTCTGGAGATCCAGCGCCGCGTTCTCGGTCCTGAGCATCCGGATACGCTCGTGACCATGAACAACATGGGTGTCACGTACTACGAGCAGGGGAAGTATCCGGAGGCTGAGGCGTGGGCCAGCCGGACGCTGGGAATCCGCCGACGCGTGTTGGGTCTCGAGCATCTCGACACACTCATGTCGATGATCAACCTGGCCAATGCCTACGGCTCGCAAGGGGAGTATGAACAGGCCGAGGCGATTCAAGGCGAAACCCTGGAGATCCAGCGCCGCGTGTTGGGTCCCGATCATCCTCAGACGCTGTTGTCGATGGCCAATCTGGCGGTCTGGTACGAGTTCCTCGGCAATTACGCGTCAGCCGAGGCCCTGTTGACCACGCTCCTGCAGGCCAGCCGCCGGGTCCTCGGTTCTGAGCATCCGGATACGCTCTATACCCTTGCGGACTTCGCATCCACGTACCAACGGCAAGGCAAGCACGCGTTGGCCGAAACCTATGCCGCGCAGGCGCTGGCTGGGCGACGGCATGTCCTCGGTCCGGAAAACGCAGACACGATCGCGTCAGCGGCCGACCTGGCGCTGGCCTACATCTCCCAGAAGAAGTTCGCTGAGAGTGAACCGCTCGCACGCGAAGCGCTGGACACGACCCGGCGGAAGCAGCCGGATCATTGGCAACGGTTTCGCGTGGAGAGCCTGCTCGGCGCGAGCTTTGCCGGCCAGAGGAAGTTCACCGAAGCCGAACCGCTCCTGCTGGAGGGCTATCGAGGGATGGCGGAGCGCAAAAGTCGGATGGGCGCTCCCGACCTGTACCATCTGGACCGTGCCCGCGAATGGACCATCCAGCTCTATGAGGCCTGGGGCAAGCCCGACAAGGCCGCGGAATGGCGTCGGAAGGGTTAAGTTCACCTTCTGAATCACTTCAACCCACAGACGCCTTCGGGTCTCGCCAAGATGGCGACACGCCACACGCAGCGGAACTAACTATTCACCAACCACGCCGGTGAGTCCTTCCGCAAATCTGAGTTGCTGGACGGCCCGTGAGCCGTACGAGACGCCAACGAGGCCATGAAGCGAATCGTAGGCCGCGCTCAGATGCAATAGCGTGTCCGAGAGGGGGAACGACTCGACGCTCGATGGCGGGACCCAGCCGCTGGACGACTTTCGCGTCACCAGCAGCTCGTAGCGTGACGTCGATTGGTTATGCTGCTGAAACGTGATCACCGGCTCGCCGTTTGCGTGGGTCAGCGACACCGCGGTGAGATACCAGTTAGGTGCAGGGCTGGCGTGGGCGACGTCGATGGTCCAGGCGCTGGCGCCGGCCTCGAGACGCGCGTAACGGACGGTCGGGCCGTTGTGGTACGCGATGGCCGCCGCCCCCGTGTCGTCGTAGGCCAGGTTGACGTGCGAGATGAAGGAGGCGCCTCCGGACGCGACCGTGTCCACGGTTGTGAACTGCCAGGCGCCGCTGGAGTTCCGGCGACCGAACACCAGCGCCTCCCCGTAGTTTTCAAAGGCGATCGACGGCTGCCCATCGGGTCCGACTGCCATCGATTTGTATGAGGCAAGCTGATTGAAAGTTTGGAACGACCACGCCGATCCGGTTCGCTGTCCGAACACGAGCTTCTTGCTCTTGGCGTCGGAGTAGGCCGCAAATAGGGACCCTGACGGATCGAACGCGATCGTCGTCCCCCAGTCCCCGCAGGCTCTCTCGGCGACGAGCATCTGGAGGCTCCACGCGGTGCCGGTGAACTCCGCTAACTTCAGGCACCCATAGCCGATCACGGGTCGGCCAGTTACGGGATTGAGCACGAGGGTGGATGGTTCGCCCACGCTGCTGTCGATCGTCTGTGTCGTCCAGGCGCCGCTCGTTGAGCGTGTCGCATACCGGAGGGCATGCTTTTGAGCGTTCTTGCCGCTGGTCGTGAGCGTCTGGTTATAGGCAATGAGCAGGGTGCCATCGGCAGCGTACGCCGTCCTGCTCGCCGGAGCCAGTGTCGCTGGTCGCGTCGACCGTGGTGCATTGCCAGCCAAACGCTCCGAGCGTGCCGGTACAGAAAGGCACCGATTGGGCAGAGAGCGCAGCGACGAGTGAACCGAAGAGAACGGTAGCAGCGAGGCCTGTCGGCACGCATTTTACGAACACATTCAACATAGAGAGCTCCTCGACGTCACGTATCCTGAAGACGTCTTATGCCCTGAGAGGTGCCCGCATTACGTGAAGTGTTACGTCCGTCGCCTGCTTTCGACGCGGACGGTGGCGTTTATCTGATTTGAATCGGCGTCGACAACACCGATGGCCGTTTGTGCCTGCAAACGGGGAGAGAACAGCGCCGCGACGATGAACGGAAGCGAGACTCGCAGTATGGTGCGCATGTCCCAGAGGTGCCCGTGTCCGTGATTTCGTTACGTCCGGGCCAATCGGCTGCAGAATCCGGCGCCAGGAATCGAGGTGTTACACTGACCGCCGTCAATGACACAGCGGGAAGGCGCGGTCGGCGATGCCGAGAAATTTGCGGCGACGCTGACGGAGCGTTACGCGCGACAGCTCCGGATGTTCGCTTTGCGGCGTCTCGGCGTCCTGGCAGAAGCCGAGGATGTGGCGCAGGAGACGTTGCACCAGGTGCTGGTCGCGTTACGGGAGGGTCGCGTTCTCGATATGCAGGCGCTGCCTGCGTACATCTTCGAGACGGCCCGGCATATCTGCGCGCGGCAGATTCGCCAACACCAACGCACGGATCGCGCCCACGCTGGCCTGGCCGATGTCAGCGCCGCAAAAGTTCCACAGCACGACCCTCTGTCAGCGCTCATCTCCCACGAGCGCGTCCGCGCGGTGCGCGCGGCGCTTGCCGAGTTGTCGCCGGATGACCGGGAGCTGTTGCGTTTGACGTATGGCGAAGGGCGGAGCGCCGACGAGATCGCGGAACGTCTTCAGATATCAGCCGTCAACGTGCGCGTCAGACGGCATCGCCTGCAAAAGGAACTGGCGCGAAGAATCGTCGTAACGGAATCGGTGCCGAAGGCACCTAAGGGCGAGGCGATATGATCGACCGCCTGACGTGTGAGCAAGTGCGCGATCGCGAACTCATTCAAGGCTACGCAGCGGGGAGGCTGGCCGAGTCCGACGCCGAGGGCCTCGAGGCGCACGCGATGGAGTGCGCGGAGTGCTGGGCGGAGATCCAGCAGGCGGTCGAATTGCGCGCCGCGCTCGTTGAAGCGAGAGTCGTGCCTGCCACCCAGGCGCCCGCGGCGACCACACGTGGGCGCTGGCCGCTTGCGCTCGCCGCCGCGGCGGCGGTGATCCTCGCGATTGGTGGGACCGCGGTCTGGTATCTGAGCGGGGCACGAGGCGAGGTGGCTCCCATACTTCGCGGACCCTCGGACGAATTGGGAGTTGTCATGAGCTGGCAGTCGAACGGAGCACTTCGAATCAGCTGGACTCCCGTACTCGATGCCGCCACTTACCGGATAAAGGTTTCGAGCCCGGCAGGAGCGGTCGTGGAGAGACAGGTCGGTACGCCGACGATCACGCTCGCGCCCCTTGAGGCTCCGGCACGTCCTGCAACGGTAACCGTCGAAGCTGAAAACTCCGCCGGGGAAGTGGTGTCGCGCGCCACCGTTGCTGTGCCGCAGCGGTGAGACCGCCATCCTGACGCGGCGACGATCAGGGCATCAGCGGCCGCCAAGCCCCGCTCAGCTCGAAGGCGGCCCAGTATGCCGGCGCAATCCAATGCGCGTCGGTGCCATCGCGGCGGATGAACGCAAGTTGTGCGCGTCGCAATGCCTCGTCCTTGTCAGAACCGCGCTTGAGTTCCGCGTAGAATTTCGCCATCAACGCGGCCGTGGCACGGTCGTCGATGCTCCACAGAGCCGACACCACGGACCGCGCGCCTGCATATTGGAAGGCGCGTGCGAGGCTTAGCGCGCCTTCACCCGCAAGATGCCGACCACGTGCTGAATCGCACGCGGACAGAGTCACGAGATCCGCGTCCAGGCGCATCTGGTCGAAGATTTCCCATGCCTGAAGCAGGCCGTTGTCCGTCGGACCTGTCGACGTGGCCGGCTGCGCCGGCGCGGACAACCGCAAGCCCGCGTTGAGCGGCAATACGTTGTTCACGACGGCGTGAGTGGCGAAATGCAGGAGTCGTGTGCCACGAGGCAGCGTCTTGATATTTGTTTCCGTGGCGTCCGGACCGAAGAGAACGCGGACATTCGGCCCAAGAAGCCGCGCGAGATCTTCGACTTCGCGCCGTGAACCCGGAAGCGGCGCACCCCCGCTGCCGCGCGCAACGTCTTCGTTCTCTGAACTATCGCGAGGATCGCTCGAATCGGCGGTCGTTGCCCGATCAACGTCCGTAGACGCGATCTCGGCTCGAACGGCAGTATTGGCAACCGGCGACACGGACGTCCGTGACGGAATCGGGTCGCCGATTGCCACCATCAAGCCGCCCATCGTCGCTCGTGGACTGCTTACGGCCAGGATGGTCGCGGCTGAGGACTGCACCGAGATAGGGGCTTTCTCAACGAGATAGGCACCCCGAACAGAGCCACGCACGAGCGCCACAAATGGCAGATCGAAAAGAGGCCCATCGGGCACGATGATCAGCCGACTCGCTCGCGCAACGATGTCGTCGACCGGCCCCAGCAACATGTCGTAGAGTGCCGCCCCCTGCTGACGCACGACCTCAATCGACACCGCCCCAGGCCGCTCTACGCTAGCGCGGAACGACGACACGGCGCCGCTCAGTTGCCGCGACGTCACCGGCAGTGTCACCACTCTCAGTGACGCTCGCGTTGTCCCGCGATCGATCACGAACAAGCGGATCCGGTCCGGTTCCACCGAGTACTCGAACAGGACTGTCCCGGTCGGAAGCGATCGCGCAATCTGCTCAAGCGTCGGCGTCGCCACCGCCGCGGTCAGTAAGGAGCGCCACTCGGCAGCGTCGAGCGCGTCCATGCGCGCTGATAAGAGAGCGATTTCCCCGAGCCGGCGAGCCGTTTCGCCGTGTGGCGCGGTAGCGGGGATGTTCTGAAGAGCTCGTTGCGCCAGATCGTATCTGGACCACAAATCAGAGCGGCGCGCTGATTCGGTTGCGGAAGCCTGCGACGGATCGATGGCGCGTTCCGCAAGGACCCGCCGAAGACCACGGGCTCGCCCACGCTCGAGAGCGTCGAATGCCGGGGCAAATGCCCGGGCGTCAACGAGTGCTCCGGCGAGCTCGGTGACCGTGGCCGCGCGGGTTGCCTGGTCGAAGGCGCCACCAAAGGTGGCGCGAGGTCCATCCTGGGGCTGCGCATCGGCGAGCGCCAGCACTCGCTCGAGGAGCTCTGCGCCTTGCCGAGGCCGACCGCGGCTGCGCTCGCATCTACCGAGTGCGTCCAGCGTTTGTACGTATGACCCTGAGCGCGGCGCCACCACCTCCAGAAGCCGTCGCGCCTCCGTCAGGCTGGCAATACCGGCCGCGGTTTGGTTGGTGCTGCATTGTGCACGGCCTACGTGGAGCAACGCTTCCGCCAGACCTATTGAATTGAGCGCCAAGCGGGTGGATGGTTGGCGATTCAACGCAAGTGCCTCTCGAGCGAGCGCCAGCGCGCGTGGCGAATCGGATCGAGCAAGCGCCACGCGGGACATGGCCATTAACCGATAGCCGAACGGATCGCTGGATGCCGCGCCGGCTGGCGAACGAACCCAATTGCTGCACTGTCGATCGAACCGTTGAAACTCGGCATCGTTCGAGCCCTGTTCTGACAAGTTCAGCAGAGCAGAGCAGACATGGCCATCTCGTTCGGCACGCTGGCTGTCGTCACCAGGCTCGATGTCGTCGGCAATACTGATCGCTTGGCGGAGGAAGATTGTGGATGATGCCGAAGCCATGCTTCCGAGGTTCAAATAGGTGCGCACGAGGTTCACCGGATCGCCCTCGCGGCGACGCAATTCCACGGCCTTCAGCAGATAACTCTGCTGCATCGCGTGATCTCCACGCACGGCAGCCGCGAATGAAAGGTTTTCGTAAGGCCATCCCGATGGTGGCCGGCCGCGCTGTTCGGCAACGGCCAATGACCGCCGCGCTGCCCGTTCGGCTTCGTCGGCGAGCCCGAGCGAGGACAATGTCACGGAGAAATTGTTGAGATCATCGAAGAGGTCCAGGCAAGGACTGCACGCGGTTGGACGCGGGAACTCACCTTTCAGTGTGAGCGCCTCCAGGCGTTCGCCAGGTGGAATCGCGATTCGCCGGAATCGAACGGCCTCGACATAGTTGTCGAGGCCCAGCGCGAGGTTCGCCGCGACAGTGGCCGCCATCGCCAGCGTCTCGATATTGCCGGGCGTTGCTTGCAACAATCGAACGACTCTCCGCAGACTCGCGAGGCGCTCGATTGGTGACGGTGATTTGAGTGCACAGGTCTGACACCACGCACCCGTCGAGTCGATCTTCTCCAACGCCAGTCTCGTAAGGGCTTCGTCACGGCTTCCGGGCGCCAGCCGTCGCCGGATCCGAAGTGCCTCCTCACAGAGGTTGCGGCCCTTCTGCAGGTTTGGCGGAACTGGTCGGGTGCCGTCTGCCGAGTGTCCGCCACCGTCGTCGTTGTAGGCCGTCAGCAGACCGAGGGATTGAAGTGAGGCCGCGAGAAGCAGCGAATCGGGTGCGACGCGGCGGTGCAGGGCGGCTGCCCGGGCAAATGCCTTCCGTGCCCGTCCGAACGACATCAGGGCGGTTAATCGCACTGGCGAGTCTTCGCCCCATGCTCGACCTGCGGCTTCGTAGACGAGTGACTCCAGTACCGGATCGCCGAGTCGCCGAGCGATACGGATTGCTTCGGCAAATGCGGCATCGGAGTCGCCGATACCTTTGCCATCGACCCACTCCTTGGCCCATCTCCCGTAGTGCCCGTAGGCGACCGGCTCAATGAGCAGGCTTCCAATGCGGCAGTGCAGCCAGGCGGTGGCCCGCAATTGTCTGGAAGTCGTCAGCGTTCGCGCCAACGCACGCCAGACAGCGACGGCACTGGAAATGTCACGAACTCCCGCTTTCGCGAAGCCCTCTTCAAGCTGCTGCCGCTGGTCGGCTGCGAGCAGCCATGGCGCGGGCGTGATGCCCCAATCGGGAGAGCTCAGGCTCACGACAATGACCTTGCCGCCTCGGATCGCTCTGACGCGGATCGGTCCACGCGGGAGCTCCTCGATCTCGAAGCGGCGAATATCCCATGGATCTCGGAACACACCGCTGGCCGAGGCACCACCGCCGGGGCGCTCCCACGAAAGCAGACGATCACCCGGCAAAAGGCCTGGTTGCGCCGCCGCCCAAACGGGAGCCACCGATTGAACCAACACTTCGCCGTCCACCTGTGCAGCGGTCGTCACGAGGAGCGCGACGACACCGCACACTCTCGTCAATGGACCAATCCGGAACAGCGACGTCTGTCCCCGGTCCTTCAAGAAGATGGGCAGCATTCGCGTTCTGAGTAGTGCCCGTTGCAGCCAGTGTGTTACAGGGCAGAGCGCTCGTTCAGTTCGTCACGGTGAATCGGGCCTCGCGCACCTCGGATGAGGCGCCATGACGGATAGTTGCCTTGAGCAGGTACTCGCCCGGCGGGAAGCCTTCGATTGGCAGTTGGCCCATCACTGCCAGCTTTCCTGCGCCATCTGGCTTCGGAACGTCCAAAGGCGTAGCCCCCGCGACCTGACCGTCTTTGAAGAGCTCGAGGCTCGCCGAAAGATCAGCGACCGATCTCGAGACGATTGGCAGGAAAAAAGCCACTGTCTTGCTCGTGCTCCGACGGATGGGTTCGCCAACATTGGGATAAAGGACCAGATCGTTCCAAACCATAGGGTTCGAGTCGTCCTGTTTCTTCTCCGCGATGGGTTGGGCACGGTTCAGAACCATAAGGCTGCCCACTGCCGGTGCTGTGTCGTCTGGCCCTGCGACCTCGAAGGGCACGCTTCGTCCGGCTCCTGCCTTCTTCGTGAGCGCATCGTAGATGACGTAATCGAGCGTATAGACTCCCTGCGGAAGGTCGCGGTGCCGAAAGAAAAGCACTCCTCCCCGTTGCGCTTCTTCCATCTTCGAGACTGGTCCCGTCAATTGGTAGCGTTGGCTGACCTTGTCGATTGCGTCACCCGCACCGCTGCGGATCAATCCGACGATCGTAAAGTCTGACCGGTACGATGTTCGGTCGGCGACGTAGGTCGCACTGCCAGGTGCGACGGCGACCAGAACCGCAACTCGACCAATCGCATCGGCGCGAGGCATGCTCAACGCTGCGCCGTGAACAGGAATATCGGTCGCGAGCACTCCGCTGCCGAGAACCGCTAACGCGGGCGCCTCGTGACTCAGGAGCGGTCCAGGCCCCGCGGCTTTTACCGCAACGTATCCGGTTCGTGACCGCACAACGGCATCGCGGCCCGGTACTGTGACGGCGATGCGCCGAAACTCGCCCCGAAAGTCGGTGTTCCGAGGCGTGTATCGCAGAAGGTAATAAGAGTGCCGGTCTGCCTCGATTTCGCTCAGGCCTTTGCGAAGATCGTTGGTGTCGCTGACCACGAACCCGCCCGTCCGTTCGGCGAGCACCGACATGAACGTGGCCGCGTTGCCCTGCACCAGTTGCTCGTTCCTTTCCAAGTCTCTCGTCCACGCTCTTGTCGAATCGCGCTCCAGAACTCCACTCTCGTACTTCGACTGATCGGCCAGGTGGGCGGCCATGTCTTCTCCCGCGCTGTGAGTTCGCAATCCCGCGCTGTCAATCGTGTACAGCGTGACGTTCGCGCGGTTCGCGGTTGCAACAATTGACTCGCGGTAATGTTGTGCCCGCTCGTTGGTGATGTCGGCACCTTCGGTGAAGTAGACCAGGGTCTTCCGACCTGGAATGTCACTCAGGCTATCTATCATCGCGAGCAGGCCGGAAAGAGTGTCTGCCGCTGCCAGTTGATCGAATTGGGCCTGCCCGCGATCGACACGCGATTGAAGCGCAGCCACATCGCTTTCCGTCGATTCCATCCACTCGCGATGATGCAAGACACTCTGGTGCTCAACCACGACACCCTCGACAGTAAGGGTGCGTTCAAATTCGATGGTCATGCTTGCCAGCCTCATGCCGCCTGACCCTTGCTGCCCTGTCGTGTTCGCCTGCGCTCGAGACGCCGTCCTGGCGCGAGCTGTTTTCAGCATGCTCCGCACGGCCTGCCGCACGGCCTCGGCGTCCGTGGTAAACGGTTGCACCACGTCGACGCTTCCACCGAGCCGGAAAACACCAGTGAAGTCCATGGTCTTCACGGTGCCGAGATACGCGTCGACACTCTTGACGGCCAGGGCAAGGCCCTCGGACGACAGTGGGTCGAAGGCGAGCGCGACGACCGCCGGTGCTGGTGCGCCGTCGCCTGGCCGCACGACGTGGAACGCGTCAACCGTCTGGGGTACGCCCTCTTCCAGGACGTTGAAGTCACGCGCCGTCAAGTCGTTGATCGCCGCCCCATGCGGACCCCTGACAACGACGTCCACGAGGACGCTTGCAGTGGCCGCGTTGAAGTCGGGCCGCGGCGGCGACTGAGCGATAAGTCCGCGATTGATAAGAGAGATGACCGCGACGGCCGCCACAAGCGCGATGCGCGTGGCCAGTGGCATTTGGGGCTCCCTAATCCTGAAGGCGATCAGTCCGTTCCCTTACGCAGACGATTGCCGACGCAGTCGAGCGCGTTTGACGTCGTGGGCTGTGACGCTTAGCGTCTGGATTCTAGCTCTGCATTAGGAAAGCCGCAATGGACGTGCCGATTCACTGCCGCCGCGATGATCAGATCCTGAGCCCCGACGGCGACGCCACGACTTCTGTACTACTACCGACCAAGCGATGGCCCGATCAATACCGTAAAGCGATGTTTTCGGGGCGCGGATGCAACGTTCGCTGGGTTAGGAACGATAAGGAGGGTGGTCCAGGAGGCGTGAGCAAGATCGAACGGCGCGCGGACTACAGCACAGCACCGCAGCACGGCAGCACCGCCGCACTGCGAGCCCTGAATTTATCGCCCTACAAGCACTTTAAAGGCGACACCAAATCCCCCCAGGTTCGTCTCATCGAACTCACCGGCGATTCCTGGCGCGCCGATCGCGTCGGGCACGCTCGTGTAGCGCACTTCACCCGCCACCCAGAGCCACTTCTTGACCGCATACTCCGCACCGGCGACGACGTGATAGCTGGTGAACCACTCGTCGGTGTTCTCGCTGGCATCGGCAAAATCCGATGTCTCCTGGAAGCGCAGAGAGCCGATGCCGCCGCCGACGTAGGCAACGACATTGTCCTTCTGGGGGAACCGGTACCCGCCGACGATCCGCCAGGGATCCATCGTGATGGTGTCGGGGATCCCGAGGCGGAAGACGTCACCGTCCACGACGATTGCGCGCTCGCCGGTTTTCTTGAAGTGCTCGAACGAGACGTCAACGAAGAAGTGACGGAGGACGACCTGTCCGCCTCCGCCATAGAACACGCCTTCTGATTGATCGAGGATGGCTTCGAAGCTGTCACTCGCCTGGAACCAATCGATCGACACGATTCCATAGCCCCGAGCGCTGAACGCGGGCGGCGGCGGCGCCTTCTGCCGCGGCCCGCTTGCGGTCTGCGACACCGGAGGCTCGAGCGCACGAAGCGGCGGTTCGGGGCCTTCGACGAGCTGCAGGTGGCCTTGATAGACGAAACCGATCGCGCCGCCGGCGCCGGCGAATTTCTCGGGCACGCGTACCTGATACCACTGCCCGTCGCGCGCGATCGCCTCGAGCGTCACGCCTTCGGGCAGGGTGGCAATCACCGCGCTGGGGTGCCGCCGCCAGACGAGAACCTTGTCGCGCGTCGTCTTGACGATGCTCTGCGTCGCACCGGCCGGGACCGTTGGCACCTGTGCCGAAGCGTCCGCCGGCGCGAGCGTGGCGGCGGCCAGTGCGATCGAGAACAGCAGGAACCACGTTCTCATTTGCTGATCCCCAGGCCACGGATGGTGGCGCGCGGGTTGATGACGCCGAAGCCGGTGTCGTTGTCGCGGCCGCTCGGACCGATGTTCGTCGCAAATCGTTCGATGACCGCTTCGATCGCTTTCGGGTCGGTCACGCCCTGCGACATCAGCAACGCCGCGAGACCGGCGACGTGCGGCGTCGCCATCGAGGTGCCCTGGAAGAAGAAATAGCCGAAGTCGTCGAAGATGCCCTCGTCGACCGAGAAGGGGTCGAGCGTCTGCTGCAGCACGCCGTCGCCGAAGCCGTCGCCGTTGAGGTCGGCCAGCGTGTCGCCGCCGGGCGCCGAGATCTCGACGTAGTCGTTGCTGTTCGAATACGGCGCACGCTGCAGGTTGAAATCGAGTGCCGCGACGGCCAGCAGGCCTTGAATCTCCGTCGCAAAGGCGGCCGGGAACGACGGTGGGCTCCCGATGTCGCCATCGTTTCCCGCGGCGGCGAGGATGACTGCGCCTTTCGAGATCGCGTAGTTGATGGCGTCGCGTTCCGCCTCGCTTTCTCCTTCGCCCCCGAGACTGAGGTTGATCACCTTCGCGCCGTTGTCGGCAGCATAGTGGAGCGCCTCGGCAAGCGTGGCGCTGGTTCCCGTATTCGGCGCACCAAGCGCCTCGTCCCACGGACCCGACAGCACCTTTACCGGCATGATCGCGACGTTGAACGCCATGCCGGCGACGCCAAGGTCGTTGCCCGTTCGCTGCGCAATCGTGCCCGTGACGTGCGTGCCATGGCCGTCGAGGTCCACCGGCAAGTCGTCGTCCCAGATGAAGTCGTGTGGCGAGACGAACGTCGTGCCCTCGAGGTCAGGAGCCTGTCGTGTCGCCCCCTTGGTCGTATACGCGACGCCACTGTCGATCACGGCAACGATGACCGACGACTCGGCGCCGCGATTGATGTCCCACGTGCGCTCCATGTCGAGCTTCTGGAAGTTCCACTGCAGGTGGTACAACGGATCGTTCGGCGTGTAGGTCGGATAGCGACGCCACTCGGGTTCGGCGTAGACGACGCCGGGCTGTGCCGCCACTTCCCGCGCCGCCGCGATCGCGTCGCGGTCGCCGTCAATCGACATGACGACGAAGTCCGCGAAGGGCCGGCGTGTGACGGACCGGCCGCCAACCTTGCTGACCAATGCGCTCAGCGAAGATTCCGTGACACCATTTGCCAGCTTGACGAGGACGCGGCCCGGCACGAAGCGCTGTCGCGGCTCTCTCTCGAATGTCGCGCGCCGCGCGCGCGCGTTGGCCACGGCGTCGATCGGTAGTAATTCGCCGGCGAGCCAGCGTTGTTTCGCGTTGAGAGCAGGACTCTGAGCCCGCGGAACGTCCTGATAGCCGACGCTCACCACCGCGACGATCGCCGCAACGGCGATCGCCCGGCGGAGCGAAGTGCAGCGATCGCGCATCTTCCGACTCCCTTGGCCGCTAGCGCGGCCGTGCCGGGCCTAAGCCTGACAGGCGGGCTGCGGACGGTCAAGGGACTTGGCGCCGTCACTCGTTGGTCATGCTGTGCCGTCGTGTGCAATGCACACCGCCGCCGCGATGCGGAAGTTCGCGATCGCACCAGTGTTACACTCCGCCGCGCGTCTTCTGTCATGAGCTCGGTGTCGGCAGTTGCGGCTCGCCGCGTCTTCGTCCGATCGTGCTGACCATCGTCGCGATGGTCGCCGCGCTCGACGCCAGCTAAGACGTATCACCACGATGGCAGACGCCACACCAGGCCCTTCAGACTCGCTCGACCCGGCAACTCGTGCCCGGCGCGAGTTCCTGGCGCTCTGCGCGATTGCGTGGCAGACGGTGAGTGCCAACGGCGACGTGTACCTCGTCGAGGTCGGCGAGGTGCGCGTGGCGATGGAGCAGACGCTCTTCTACGTCACGCTGCGGCTATACGACTCGTCGAGCGAGATGGTGACGGTCGAGCTCTGCGCTCCGCCGACGATGCTGATGCGTCAGGGACGGCCGCAGGACAGCGCGGCCGTCGTGCTCGACGCGCTCGCCGGCTGGCTGAATCGCCCCGCGCACGACCGGCCCGCCATCCTGGTTGTCGGCCACGAAGAAACCATCTAGTAGGTCTTGTACTTGTTTCGATCGATCCAGACGCCTCCGGCCATTACTCGCTGCACCGTTCGCACGGCCCGAATGTCCGTGACGGGATCCCGCTCGAGCACGACGAGATCGGCGGCCAGGCCGGGACTGAGTGTGCCGAGCTCTCGCTCTCGATAGAGAAACGCGGCAGCCGTGCCGGTGGCGGCGGTCAGCGCTTCGAGCGGCGTAAAACCGCTCTCGACGAGCATTTCCAGCTCCCGCCACGGCGCTTCGCCGCGGCCGGCAAACGGAACGCTCGAATGTCCGCCCACGACGATGCGCGCGCCTTCGAGTGCCGCCCGGCGCGCCAGCCGCTTCATGTTCGCGAATCCCGCCTCCATCATGACCGCCGTCTCCCGTGGCGTCTTTGCGGGCGGTTCATCGGCGCGGCGCTCGAACACGGCCAGCGTCGCGTCGAGCCATGGCCGGCGGTCGCGGAGCACGGCGTAGAGTGCCTTCGCGTCGGGGCCGTCGAGATTCAGCTGCGCGAACATCCGGTATCGGCCCTCGCGACGGGCATCGTTGTCGAGGAGGACGGCCTGCCGGTACCGCTCGCGTTCCCGCCGCGGAAGCACACTCGGGCCCAGCGACGTAATGTGCTCGATGCCGTGGAGTCCGGCAAGCAGCGCTTCACGTGCGTCGAGGATCTCGAGATGCGCCGTGCACGGGACGTGATGGGCGTTGCAGACCTCGATCACGCTCCGGGCGCTTGCCAGTGGCAGGCGGAAGTAGATTTTCAGTGCGGTTGCGCCTTCCTCGATATTTCGCTCGGCCCAGCGCCGCGCTTCGTCGGCATCCCGTGCGACCACGGAATCGTCGGGATAGGCCGGATGCTCGCCGTCGATGTGTGGCCCGCATGTGAAAATTCGCGGCCCCTTCAACCCGTCGTCCGCGACCATCTTTCGAAGGCTGGTGAACTTGTCGTTCCACTGACCCGGATCGCGGAACGACGTAATGCCATGACTGAGCTGACGCAGCGCCAGCTTCGGGTCGTCTTCGATGTGGAAATGCAGATCGATGAGCCCGGGGATGATCGTGCGCCCCGACAGATCGAGCCGTTCGGCGCCCTCGGGCGCCGGCGTGCCCTCTACCGGACCGACGCTGACAATGCGATCGTCCTGGATGACGATGCGGCCGGACGGGATTGGTGCGTCGCCGGTGCCGTCGATGATCTGGGCGCCGTCCAGTACGATCGTGTGACTGGTCTGACGCGCGAGCGAGCCAATCGATGCGAAGAGCAGCGAGCAGAACAGCAGGAGTGCGGCGATGAGACGCATGTGTGTGTGGAGCTGATATCATCGCCACCCGCTGCGATGTCAACGGTTTTCTCAGTACGTCGAAGCCTGGTGTGTGTCGCGCTGGCGTCCCTGTGGATCGCAGCAGTCCAGGCGCGCCAGGCGTCACCACCCGCCGCTGGCGCGGCGGTGCGCGCGTGGGAAGGCACGCTCTCGCTGCCGACAACCGTCGAGCAGTTACCGAACCAGAACCCGCCGTTCGATGTGTTTGCCGCCGAGCGCTTCAACTATCCGTACACGATTCGCGACGGGCTGACCGACGAGCGCCGGGTCGAACGCTACCAGGCCCTGTTCCTCGAGAATGAATACCTCAAAGTCACGGTGCTGCCGGAACTGGGCGGGCATCTGTACAGTTGCCTCGACAAGATCAGCGGCCGGGAGATGTTCTATGCCAATCGCTCGATCAAGAAAGCGTTGATCGGGTATCGCGGCGCCTGGGCCGCCTTTGGCATCGAGTTCAACTTCCCGGTCTCGCACAACTGGATGTCGATGTCACCTGTGGATTCGGCGCTGGTCCGAAACGCGGATGGCAGCGCATCGATCTGGGTCGGCAATGTCGACGCCGTCTTTGGATCATCGTGGCGCGTGGAGCTGCGTTTGCGTCCGGGCCGTGCGGTGCTCGAGCAGCACACGACGCTCTTCAATGCCGGTGACGCGCGGCATCGCTACTACTGGTGGACGAACGCGGCGGTCGAGGTGGAGGACGACTCGCAACTCGTCTATCCGACGCATTTGATGGCCACGCATGGCTTCACGGCCATCGAGTCCTGGCCAATCGCGCGCGATGGCAAGGACCTGAGCATCATTCGCAACCAGACTGGCGGTCCCGTCTCGTTATTCACTTACAAGACGCGCGAGCCGTTCATCGGCGTCTGGCATCCGGCGACCAGGACGGGCACGATGCGTATCGCCTCGCCCGACCAGTTGCCGACGAGCAAGGTCTGGTCGTGGGGCTTCGACAGCGACGCCCAAGCGTGGCGCGAGGCGCTGTCGGACGATCGCAGTGCCTACATCGAGCTGCAGTCCGGACTCTTCCGCAACCAGGAAACGTACGCCTTCCTCGATCCACAGGCGCAGGTCGCATTCTCGGAGTACTGGCTGCCGGTACGCGACATGGACGGCGTCACGCGCGCGACCACCGACGCGGTGTTCCACGCGAGCAGAAAGGGCGAGGCCGTCACCTTTGCGCTGAGCTCCACGCGGACCATTCCGGGGGCTCGCATGACGATTCGGCAGCGCGAACGGGTCGTGCTCGACACGACAGCGCGGTTGGTGCCGCGGCAATTGTGGAAACAGCAAGTCGGCGATCTCGCACCGGACGCTCCGTGGACGTTCGAGCTGCGAGACGCGCACGGTGCGGTGCTCCTTCATCACGAGGAGGGCCGCTACGATGCGCTGACAACACAGGACATTCCCCCGGGCCCGCAGAAAGCCTACCGCCCGCCACCGTTGGAGCGCCGCACCGACGGTGACTTCCTCGAGCTCGGACAGGATGCGGAACTGAACGGCCGCCGTCTCGACGCCCTGCACATCTACCGCGCGGGGCTGGAACGGTTCGGCGACAGCGTGGCGTTGAACAAGGCCGCAGGCCGCGTCGCGACCTCGCTGCATTGGGCAGAAGCGAGATCGGCGGATCCGACCCACGACAACGTTGGCGCTGCCATCGAGTGGCTGGAGCGCGCATTCCGCCGCGACACGACGGACATGGAGACGCGGTATTACCTGGGGCTCGCGCAAGCGGCAGCGGGCGACACCCGCGACGCACGCGAACACCTGGAAGCGGCACAGCGCTTCGCCCCGACGGACGTGCCTGCCCGCCTGCAATTGGTGCGGCTGGCAGCGCGGGAAGGGAAGCCGGCCGAGGCACTGAGCCGCGTCCTGGCGCTGACCGCCGGGGCTCCCGACAACTCACTGGCGGGGGCGGCGGAGGTCACGCTGCTTCGCCTCGGAAAGCAGCTGGCCCGCGCGCGCGAGCGGTGCGCGCATTGGCGCCGGCTCGACCCGACGAGCAGCCTGCTCCGGTTCGAGGCGTTGCGGCTGGGCGCTCCGGACCCCACCTTCTGGGGGCATCTCGCCGCCGACGGGAATCGGCTGCTGACGCTCGCCGATCACTACCTGTCCCTTGGCGCTCTCGAGGACGCGTGGGTGCTGCTGAATCACGACTACGCTGAGATCGCACCTCCCGCCGCCGAGCCAGGCGTGCGCGCCTTGTCGCTCAATCCGCTGATTGCCTACTACCGCGGGTTCGTAGGCAACGCACTCGGTCGGCTCGCCCCGGACGCGTATCGGCGTGCCTCCACGCTCGATACGACGTACGTGTTCCCCAATCGCGCGTCGAGCTACGCCGTTCTTGACGCCGCGCTCGCGGCGAATCCGGACGACGGGACGGCGCGGTTTCTGCGTGGATCGCTGTTTCTCTCCTCCGGCCTGGTGGCGTCCGCGATCGTGGACTGGCAGCGGGCCCGCGGCAGTGCGCCGGACCTGCCGACGCTGCACCGCAATCTGGGGATGACGCTCCTTCATGAAGGCAGGACGGGGGAGGCGATCGAGGTACTCAAGGAAGGGATCGCGCACGACGGACGCAACGTCGAAGTCTACACAGCACTCGACCAGGCCTACGGTGCGGCGGGCGCGCCGGTCGCGGAGCGCGCCGCCTCGCTCGAGCGTTATCCGGATCTGAAAGCCATGCCGCCTGTGCTCGTCTATAAGCTCGCGCTCGCGCGCGCAGAAACGGGCGATGTTGCCGGTGCGGAATCGTTGTTCCGCGACCGGTTCTTTCCGCGTGAAGAAGGCGGCATGCCCCCCGAGCGCGTGCTCGCGGCGCTGCGCATCGTGGGCGCGCGCACCGCCGCCCGTGCCGGACAGTGCGAGGCCGCGTTGAAGCAGCTGGACGCGCTGAGTGTCGTCGGTGGCGGCATTACCCTCGACCGGGACTCGATCGAGCGCGCCGCTCGCGAGCCGGCGATGCAGTTCGAGATCGCAGGCGTGGAAACCATGTGCGGGCGGGAAAGTGCTGCCCGGGAGCGTGAAGTGGCGCTGTCGCGGGCCGAAGGGAAGGGCGGACCGTTGGCACGCGCCGTCGCAGCCGACGCTCTGCGGACGAGCGGCGAGACGCTGTCCTCGGAGGCCGTTCAACGTCTCGAGACGGCGCTCGACGAGCTCACGGCAACGCTCGACGACGGGGACGCCGGCTCGCCCGGCCTGGTCGCGTACACGCGCGCCCGGATCCTGCGCGTACTAGGTCGCGGCGCAGACGCGCGGCAGGCGCTCGCGAGTGTTTTTGCCTACCCGGATCGCGGCTTGTCCCACCTGCTGGCGCGGCTCCTCCGCGAGGATCTCGATTCCGCGCGCTGAGCACGCCTAACGCGAGCGAGCCGCCGATGTCTCACTCAGACGCTTGACGTGCGCGAGCACGCGCCCGTGGATGCGATGGATGATCGCATCCGACCATACGCGCCAGTACAAGGCCGGTGCGGCACTCAATGTGTACCACGTCCGGCCTTCAAGGTGCGTGCCGCCATCTGGCCGCTGGATCAAGCGGAACTCGCCGCGGCGGCTGCGGAGCAACGTCTCGAGATGGGGTGGATGCACGGCGGCATAGAAGCTCCACTCGCGCATGGCCGGCGGCTGGCTCAGGACGTCGAACGCGAGGCGCCGTCCAGGTTCCCAAGCGGTGATCGGCTCGACGAACGCGCCGGTCGAAAATTCGCACGATCGGACCGCTCCTACGCCGGTGCCCGCGATGCGCGCGCGCATCGGATACGCGATACCGGTCGAAAATACCCAGTCCGAGGGCGCCGGGAGGTCCGCAAAGCCAATCACGTGTTCCCAGACCGCATCGGGCGGCGCGTCGATGTCGATAGCCGTCCGTACCTCGTGGAGCGCGGGAGTCCCGACCAGCGACTCGCTGAAGCCGAGCAGCGGCATCGATGCCAGTACCACGAGCATCGATGCGGTGGCGGGACGGCCATGAATCGCGATCGCCCGGCCGATCAGTGCGCCGAGCAGCCCGATCGCCAGGGCAATCGGCGCCGCCATCGCGACGCAGACGACGCCCTCGAACGCAAAGAGTAGAAGCGCGCCGCCGGTGAGCAATGTGGACAACACGGCAGCGCACAGCGTGACGTGCAGCGCGCGCGGCGCCGGGCGGTTCGTCAGATAGCCGCTGGTGACCCCCATCACGAGCGGCGTTGCGAAGAACAGCATGAACCCGTAGGAGAACCATCCTCGGGCCGACGCCACGCCCATGATGAGACCCACCATCGTGGCGACGACGATGGCTGTAAGGGCACTCCGCACCATCGGCGTCTCGTCCTCGCTCGAGGTGGGGCGTTCCTTCCACGTCGTATCCGAGGCGGATCCGGCGAGTGAGAGCGCCAGCATCAGCAGGAAGTTGACGCCGGGCACGGCGAAACCGAGGCCGACAAGTGCCGGCAGCCCCGCGTCCGCGGCCCGGCGGACCGACATGCTGACGCCGATCCAGAAGAACGGCAGCGTCATCAGCCCGAGGCACAGGTACAGCGCGGACGGCGCGCCCTCGAACTGGGCCATACGGATCGACCAGAGCGGCCACAGATAGCGCCACGGCGCCCACCAGTGGCCCGTGAACAACCAGGCGATGGTCGCGTCCAGCAGGTACTTCGCCAGCATTAGAACCACGCCGGTGACGACGTAGCTACGCCGGTCGACCGTCGTTCTGAATCCGAACCAGTGCGCGAGCAGCGGCGGCATCGAATTGACGTCGAGATTGTGGCGCACTTTTCGCCGGCCGCACTATCGTGGCAGGCGATAATCGCGTCTGCTCATGGCCGACGCGTCTCGCCTTCTGGCTCTCCCTCTGATGGCATCCCTTGCGCTGAGCGCGTTGACGTCGTCGCCGCGGGTGGCCGCGCAAGCACCGGTGAGCAGCTTTCACTGGCCGGAGGAGTATCGCGCCGCCGTGAGCCTCAGTTTCGACGATGCGCGGGAATCGCAGCTGGATGTGGGAGCACCAGTGCTCGCCGAGACGCGGACCAAGGTCACGTTCTACTTGACTGCCGGCAACCTGGGTAAACGCGCTGACGATTGGAAGAAGGCGGCCGCCGCGGGCCACGAGCTTGGCAATCACTCGATGGTCCACCCGTGCAGCGGCAACTTCGAGTGGTCGCGAACGCGCGCGCTCGAAGACATGTCCCTCGACCGGATGCGCCAGGAGCTGACCGAAGCCAATCGAGCGATCGAGGCCGCCACGGGCGTGCGTCCGGTCACGTTCGCGTATCCCTGCGGCCAGACGTTCGTCGGCCGTGGCCGTGGCGTGCAGAGTTATGTGCCCTTGATCAGCGAGCTGTTTCTTTCCGGGCGCCTCTGGCTCAGTGAGGCGCCAAACGATCCTGGTTATGCGGACCTCGCCCAGCTCACTGGCTACCCGATGGACGACGTCGAGTTCGACGAGCTCGAGCCAGTCATACGCAGCGCCGTCGATCGAGGGCAGTGGCTGGTGCTGGCCGGGCATGACATCGGCTCGGCACCAGGAAAGCAGGTGACGCGTGTTTCGATGCTGCGCGCACTGACGCGCTACCTTCAGCAGCCCGATCGCCGGGTCTGGGTCGATACCATCGGCGCTGTTGCGGCCCACGTCCAGCGGTCTCGCCCGCACGTCCCGTGATTCGGGTGTGTTCGCTTCGTCGAGTGTCTACTCACTGCCGCTGTTTGATCATCTGCAGCAGTTCGATCGGCAGTGGAAAGATGATGGTGGAGTTCTTCTCGGCCGAAATCTCGGTCAGCGTCTGTAGATAGCGTAGCGTGATCGCCAGCGGCTCTTTGGCGATGACGCCGGCCGCTTGTGACAGCTTTTCGGACGCAATGAGCTCGCCTTCGGCGTGAATGATCTTGGCGCGTTTTTCGCGCTCGGCCTCGGCCTGGCGTGCGATCGCCCGCTGCATGTCGGCGGGCAGGTCCACGTGTTTCACCTCGACCGACGACACCTTCACGCCCCACGGATCGGTCTGATGGTCGAGAATCTGCTGAAGCTGCTGATTCAGCCGATCGCGCTCTGAAAGGAGATCGTCCAGATCGGCCTGGCCGAGCACGCTCCTGAGCGTGGTTTGCGCCAGCTGTGACGTCGCGTAGTGAAAGTTCTCGACCGCGACGATCGCCTGCCGGGGATCCATCACGCGAAAGAACACCACCGCGTTCACTTTCACCGACACGTTGTCGCGCGTGATGATGTCTTGTGGCGGCACGTCGAGCACGACCGTGCGCAGGCTGACCCGCACCATGCGATCGATGGGCGTGAACACCAGGACCACGCCCGGTCCCTTCGGCTCGGGCAGAAGTTTGCCGAGCCGAAAGATGACGCCGCGCTCGTATTCGCGCAGCACCTTGATCGAGCTGAACACGTAGAGCAGCACAATCAGCAGGACTATCGCGCTTGGGGCAATCATCATGAAGAGGCTCCTTCCGCCGATCCATCGGCGGGCACGACGCGAAGCGTCAGTCCGTCCACCGCGACGACTCGAACTGTCTCGCCTGCGGCGATCGGCGTTGCTGACGTGGCGGTCCAGATCTCGCCGAAGATGGCGACTTGCGCCGGGCGATCCGGGGTGAAGGACGCGAGCGCGCGTCCGCGGCCCCCGATCATCGCACGCGCGCCGGTCGCGGCAGGCTGCCGCTGCGATCGGAGGGCCAGCCGCCCAAGGAAGACGAGGATGGCCGACATGGCCAGGGCCGCCGGCAGAACGACATCGGGACGAAGCGCCACACCAGGAACGTCCCCAGGCAACATCAGCGAGCCGACGACGACGCTGAGGACACCGCCCAGGCCGAGCACACCGAAGCTCGGAAGCTTGATCTCGAGCACCAGCAGCGCCAGTCCGAACGCGATCAGTAAAAGTCCTGCCGTGCTCACGGGCAGCACCTGAAAGGCAAAGAACGCGAGCAGCAGGCACAGACCGCCAACGACGCCTGGGGCGATCGCGCCCGGGTTCCACAACTCGACCGTGATGCCCAGAATGCCCAGCGTCATCAACAGATACGCGATCTGCGGATGGGCGATGGCGCTGAGAAGTTGCTGCCGCCGGGTCATCTGTAAGGAGACGACGCGGGCGTCCGCGGATGCGATCCTCACCGTTCGTCCGTCGAAGCGGGAGATCTGAGCGCCGTCAAGTTTGCGGATCAGATCGGCAAGATCGCTGGCCACGAGATCGATGAGGGGCGGCTTGGCCGCCAGCGCTTCGCTGTCCGTGAAGGCACGACTGTCGGTCACCGCTTCGGCGGCGAGCGCGATGTTCCGACGTCGCCTTTCGGCAAGCGAGCGCGCCCACGCGGCCAGATCCGACGCCACCTTCTTCATCGTCGCCTCGTCCGGCCTGGCCGCGGCATCGCCACCGATGGTGACGGGATGGGCGGCCCCCATATGCGTACCCGGCGCCATGGCCGCGATGTCGGCCGCCATTACGATCAGAAAGCCGGCCGACGCGGCGCGTGCGCCTCCTGGCGCGACATACACCGCGATGGGCGTTCGCGCGGCGAGCATCTTCGCAACGATCGACTGCGTCGAATCGACCAGCCCGCCGGGTGTGCGCAGCGTGAAGACGAGGAGCGAGGCGCGATCCGCATCGGCGCGGTCGATGGCCGAGATCATGAACTCGGCGCTGACCGGATGAATGATGCTGTCAACCTCGGCGGCGTAAACGAGCGGCCGTGGGTCAGCAGTTCGCAGGCCGGACGGCAACGCGAGCGTGGCGGTCAGCGGAAGGAGCGCTGCCAGCCCGGCACCGGCGACGCGAGGCGAGACCCGACAGAACATGGGCTCCAGGTGATCGCGAGTACGCTACCGCAAGTAGCGCCGCGGCGCCAGGTGCGGTGATCGCTGTCCCCGCGCCGATCTCAGGCGTCCAGCATCATGAGCCAGGGCACGCCGATCGCCAGCAGCGCTCCGAGAAAGATCAGACCGAAGATCAAGCCGAGTCTCCAGAAGTCGCGCCGCGCGATGAAGCCGGTCGCGAAGTACACCGGCGCTGGGCCGGTGGCATAGGGCGTAATCACGCCCATGATGCCAAGCGAGAATCCCAGCAGCAGCGCGAACGTCCGCAGCGGCATCCCCGGCACAATGGCGCCTGCGGCAAGGATGACCGGAAGCACTGCGGTGGTGTGCGCGGTCAGGCTGGCGAACATGTAGTGCACGAAGAAGAACAGCGCCACGAGACAGACCATGACGGCGGTGGGCGGGAGCCCGGCCAACCGCGCCGCCGCGGTGTTCCCGAACCACTCCACGAACCCCACCTTGTTCAGCCCGTCCGCCAGGACGACCAGCGTGGCAAACCAGCAGAGCACATTCCACGCCGGCTGGTTGCCAGCGATTTCGTTCCACGACACGATGCCACTGATCAGCATCACCGAGATGACGACGAGCGCCACCATCGTCGGATCGATTGCCGGCGATCCAAAGATCCAGAGCACCAGGGCCGCAACGACGAGCGTCGCCATGATCCGTTCATGCGTCGTCACTCTCCCCATCTTGCGAAGTTCCAGCGCTGCCCACCGAGGCACTTCGTGGCTCGCGGTGATTTCCGGCGGATAGAGCCGGTAGACCAGGTAGGGGAGGGCGAGAATCAGGACGCCGCCGACCGGCAGGAATCCCACGAACCAATCGGTCCAGGAGATCTCGATACCGGTCGCGCTCTTGACCATCGCCAGTGCGAGGATGTTCGGAGCCAGCGCGGTGACGAACATCGAGCTGGTGATGCACGTCGCGGCGAACGCCACCCACATTAGATACGCGCCGATACGACGTGGCGAATCGTCGGGCCGCGAGCCGTACAGGTCCGGGATGTTGCGGATGATTGGAAAGAGCGTTCCCGCACTACGCGCCGTGTTCGACGGGGTGAACGCGGCGAGCGCGAGGTCGGAGAAGGCAATCGCGTAACCGAGACCGAGCGTTCGGCCACCGAGATGCTTGACGAGGAACAGCGCGATGCGACGCCCCAGGCGTGTCTTCTCGTAACCCATCGCGACCACGAACGCGGCGAAGATCAGCCAGACCGTGCTGTTGGCGAATCCGGCCAGCGCCCATTTCACGGCCTCGGCCGGTGCGCGGAATGCAGGATCGACGAGCTCGTCCGGACTGAAAGGCAACCGCAGCACCGCAATGACGGTCACGCCGATCACACCGATCGCCGGCGCGGGCAGCGGCTCCGTTATCAGCGAGAGGATGACGGCGACGAAGGCGGCGAAGTAATGCCAGGCGTGTGGGGAGAGGCCGGTGGGCGAGGGGCTCAGGGCAATCACGAGACCGACGACGAGTGGCAGGCCCGCGCGCCACACGCGCCGCCGGCTCACGAACCGACGTGCTCCACGATCTTCGCGGTCATGGCCGCCGTGGCCAGGCTGCCGCCGACGTCCGGCGTTCGGTGGCCTGCAGCGAGCGCGCGCTCAATCGCCACGCGAAGTGTCGCAGCGGCCGCCCCCTCACCCAGCCATTCGAGCATCATCGCCGCGCTGAGCAGCGCACCGGTGGGATTGGCGATGCCTCGTCCGGCGATGTCCGGCGCCGACCCGTGCACCGGCTCGAACAGAGACGGCGCCCGCCGCTGCGGGTCGAGATTCGCGGAAGGGTTCAAGCCCAGGCTGCCGGTGATGCCGCCGGTGAGATCGCTGAGGATGTCGCCGAAGAGATTGGATCCGACGACGACATCAAAGGTATGCGGCCGCCGGACGAGCTCCAGCGTCGCGGCATCGATGTGCAGTTTGTCCGTCGCGACGTCGGCGTATTCGCGCGTCAGTTCCGCGAGCACCGTATCCCAGAGCACGTAGGCAAACCGCTGCGCGTTCGACTTCGTGATCATCGTCAGGCGGCGCCCTCGCGTGCGGGCGAGCTCGAACGAGAAACGGAGAATGCGCTCGACGCCGCGACGCGTGTGCACCGCGGACTGGACCGCGACTTCGTCGGGAGTGCCGCGCGCCATGACGCCGCCGGTGTCCACGTATTCGCCTTCGGAGTTCTCGCGCACCACCACGAGATCGATCGCCTGGTTCGCACGGAGCGGGCTCGGCACGCCGGGGAATGTCCGGGCCGGCCGCACGCACGCGTAGAGATCGAAGGCCTGGCGCAGCCGGATGAGCGGCGCCAGGGTGACGTGATCGGGCAGCCGTGCCGGCCAGCCGACGGCCCCCAGAAAGATCGCGTCGAAGCCGCGGAGCGTGTCGAGAAAATCGTCGGGCGCCACCTGACCGTGCCGGTCATAGTGGCGCATGCCCCAGTCGAAGGATTGATACTCCAGGTGAAATCCGCCAAGCCGGCGCTCGAGCGCATCGAGCACCGTTTGCGTCGACTCGACCACTTCGGGGCCGATGCCGTCCCCGGGATAGAGGGCGATGCGGTAGCTGTTCGTCATTGCCTACCCGCCGCTGCGGAGTTCGTTGAGCTTTCGAGCGATGTCGGCTTGCGACGGATCGATGCGAAGCGATGCTTTGAATGCCGCAGCGGCAAGCGCCGTCTTTCCGGCGGCAAGCCGCGCCAGCCCGAGGCCATTGAGTGCCATGGTGTTTTTCGGATCCGCTTCGACCGCGCGCTCGAAGTACGGCAACGACTCGGACTGCCGTCCGGTCCCCGCGAGCGCCCCCGCGAGGTAGAGCAGCGCCTCGGCATTCTTCGGGTCTCGCTCGATCGCCGATTGGAACAAACGCAATGCCTCGGCGGGCTGACCGCTTCGCATGCGGACTACGCCCAGTTTGATTATCGCAGGCACGTCGGTCGCGTCGAGCTCGAGAATGCGTGCGTATCGGGTTCCTGCCGCCGCGATGTCCTCGCGGACCAGTGCGATGTCGCCGAGCCGTCGAAGCGCTTCGATGTAATCCGGCACCATCTTCAGCACGCGATCCAGCGTGGCTTCGGCATCCGCGTACTTGTGCTGCGCAAACTGAACTTCCGCCAACGACACGAGCGGCTGCGGGAATTTCGGATTCTCGTGCGCCGTCTTCTGGAGGACCTTCGCTGCCTCGTCGAAGCGGCCAGCGCTCTTCAGGTTGTCTCCGAGCACGATCGCATCCTCGGCACTGAGCTCGCCGGCGGCTTCCAGGGTCCGCATGTCCGCGATCGCCAGTTCGGGTTTGCCGGCAGCGGCGTAGGCGACGGCGCGCGTGCGCCGCGCCATGAGGAGCCCGGGATCCTCCGCCAGCACCGAGGTGAGCTCGCGAATCGCAACCTCGGGCTGAAGCCGTTGCGCCGACATGCCGCGATTCAGCCGAGGCAGGAAACGCACACCGTCCTTCGGATCGCGGAGCGGCCCGCTCGCCGTGCGCTTCGCGCCCGAGCCGCCCAGGTAGCCAAGCGATCGTAATCGTTCCAGCGTCTGTGGATCGGAGGACGCCGTGGCGCCGGCCGGCGCCGACAACTGGCGGAGCGACGCCTCGAGGCCACGGCGCAACTCGGCAACGCGCGCGGGATCCTTGTCGATGACATTCGTCAGCTCGCCGGGATCGTTCTTCAGATCGTACAGCTCGGGTTTCGGCGCTTCGACCAGCTTGAAGCCGCCGGCGCGCCACGAATAGAGCGGCGCCCATCCCAGCTCCAGCTCCGAATACAGCGATTCCGCATAGGACGGCGCGTCGTCCATACGGCGCCCTTCCACCGCCGGACGAAGCGAACGGCCCTCCAGCCCGATGCGAGCGCCCAGGCCAGCAAGGTCACGGAGCGTAGGAAGGACGTCGATGAGACGCGCGATCGTAGGCGAGACACGGCCCGACGCGATGCCGGGCCCGGCCATGATCCACGGGACGCGTATCGTCGCGTCGTAAAGGAACAGCCCATGGGCGCCCTCGCCATGCTCGCCCAGGCCCTCGCCGTGATCGGCGGTTACGAGCACGACGGTGTTGTTCAGCTCTTTGCGCTGCTCGAGGCTCTTGAACAGGCGCGCCAGCTCGCGATCGACTGTCGCGATCTCGCCGTCATACGGCGCGTCGCGAAAGCGGTCGGCGAGATCCGGCGGCGGCTCGTAGGGCGCATGCGGATCGTAGTAGTGCACCCACACGAACCAGGGAGCCGCGCCGGCATTCAGCGATCCGAGCCACCGCAGCGCGACGTCGGTCGTGGCCGTGGCGTGACGTTCGACGTATGGCGTCCGGCGGGGATCGTTGCCGCGGGGCAGGTGATCCTCGTAAATCTCGAACCCGCGATCGAGCCCGAAGCGCCGATCGAGCGGGAAGGCCGAGACGAACGCGCCGGTCCGGTAGCCGGCGTCCTTGAAGTCCTCCGCCGCCGTACGCAGCGTTGGCGCGAGGACGTAGCCGCCGTTGTTCCGGAACCCGTGCCCTGGCGGCGTGTGCCCGGTGAGGATCGACGTGTGCGACGGACCCGTCAGCGGGACGTGCGACAGCGCCGTCTCGAACCGGACGCCGCGCCCCGCCAGCGCATCGAGGGCCGGCGTCATCGCGTTCTTGGCGCCGTAGCTGCCCACGTGGTCGGCGCGCAACGTGTCGATCGTGACCAGGAGCACGTTCGGGTGGGTCGCCGTCGCCGTCGCTGGCACCGTCGTCTCGGACACCTGCTGGCGGCAGGCGGCGGCCAGCAGCAGAAGCAAATACACCGAAATTCGTCGCATCGGGTCCAAATCGCAAGAGTACCGGTGAGACCGGTCGCAACTCAAGCAGGCGCGGACTACACGGAGGGTGACGGATCATCGAGGTCGTAGTGACGGTCAACGGGTCGCGCCGCGCGCATCCGGTCCCCACGCCGGCCTCCGGCCGGGCGCGCGACCCGTACCGCCACAATTCGGGCGCCGATCTCAGCCTGATCCGTGCAGTTCCGTGTAAATCCGTGTCTTCCGTGTCCAAGCGTTGTGTCCGTGGCCGTTCGTGACCGGGATCCGCAGTCTCCGCGACCGTCCGTGACCCAAAAAGTAATTGACAGCAGGCAAAGGAAAGGTATTTTTAAGTGCCGCGACTGTTGTTTACTTGCGATTTGCACCGCAAAGCTGCCCGGTTCCCCCAGGAGGCGAAGAGACGTGATGATGCGAGCGACCACTAGGCGGGTTGTCCTCTGGCTGCTGCTGATCCCATTGGCGTGCGCGACATCGCTCGCGGCGCAATCGTTCCTCGGATCGATCCGCGGCACCGTGCTGGACCCGCAGGGCGGGGCCGTCAAAGGCGCCGCCGTGCTCGTCACCGACGAGGCGACCGGCGTCCCACGCGCCGTCGAGACCGACGATCAGGGCCGTTACGAGGCGCCCAACCTGCAGCCTGGTACCTACAAAGTCGAAGTCATGTCGCCGAGCTTCAAGAAGTTCGAGCGGACGAGCGTCCTCGTGCGCGCGGCGGGCACCGCGCTCGTCGACGTATCGCTCGATGTCGGCGGCGTGAACGAGACGATCACCGTCTCGGGCGAAGCCGCCAACAACATCACGCTCGACAGCCAGGCGATCAGCCGCGGCCTCGACGCGCAGCAGCTCCACGACCTGCCGCGCAGCACGCGCGATATCCAGGACTTCCTGCTCCTCAATCCGAACGTCGTCGGCGGTAGCGGCGACACGGACATTCAGTTCCTTGGGGCAAAGACGTACGGCGTCTCGTACATCCAGGACGGTCAGGCGTCGACGAACGCCATCTTCGGCACCGTCGGCAACTCGGCGCCCGGGCTCGACGCGGTCGAGGAACTGCAGGTGCTCTCGAACTCGTACAGCGCCGAGTACGGCGGGCTCGCCGGCGTCGTCGTCACGACGAAGCGCGGTGGCCAGCAATTCCGTGGTACAGGCTTCTTCGATTTCAACAGCGACGGGTTGAACGCGCTGACCTACAACCAGACGCTCTCGGGTGTCGAGCGCGGCGATCCACTGTCGGACACGCACGAGCGGCGGTGGGGCGGCAGCATCGGCGGCCCGCTGATCGGCAGCAAGTTGTTCTTCTACGCCAACTACGAGGGGTCCAACAACAAGGCGATCTACGGCGGCGGCAGGGCCACCGTGCCGACCGCCGCCATGCGCGCCGGCGACTTCAGCGGGAGCACGATCGTCCCCCTCGATCCCGACACTGGAGAGCCGTTCGCCGGACAGCGGATTCCCTCGGACCGCATCGATCCGTCCGCGCAGAAGATCATGGACTTCTTCTATCCGCTGCCGAATCAGGGCACCAATGCCGCCGGCTACGGCGTCTTCCAGCAGTTCCTGCCCGAGACGCGGAAGCGGCATCGCTTTGACATCCGGTTCGACTCGGAGCTGACCAAGAACGACAACGCTTTTTTCCGCGGCAGCTATCAGCGCCGCGATCCGCAGAGCGTCACATTCGAGGGCGGGAATGCGCTGACCAACCTGCCGATCCTCGACTCCGACCTGAACACCTCATCGGCCATCGGCGGGTGGACCAAGATCTTCTCGTCGACGATGGTCAACGAGTTCCGGGCCGGCTACAACTACGACAACTCGAAGCGCCAGAGCAACTTCATCGCTGGCGACGTGTCCTCGCAGCTCGGCATCGAAGTGGCGCCGAGCAAGGCGAACTCGCTCGGGTTCCCATCCTTCACGTTCTCCGGCGGATCGTCGACGACGCGGCCGATCAACATCGTGGACGCGGGGAGAAACGTCAACCGGACGCTTCGTCAGAACGCCTTTTCGCTGAGCGACAACGTGAGCTGGATCAAGAGCGCACACTCGTTGAAGCTGGGTGGTCTCTATACGCGCAACATGGCGCAGGATGGCTTCGGTATCGGCGTCAACAACCGGGGCTTGTACCGTTTCAATGGGGCGCAGACGGGCAACGCGTTCACCGACTTCATGATGGGCCTGACGCAGGACGCACGCGATCAGGTGACGGCGCGCGGGCCGCTCGACGGCTACTCGAACGACTTCGCGGTGTTCGCCCAGGACGACTGGAAGGTGAACCGGGCCCTCACGGTGTTCCTCGGCCTTCGCTACGAGATCGTCGGCACGTGGCACGAAGACGGGGGGTTGCTGGCGAACTTCATCCTCGACGATGGCGGACACCACGTCGTTCCGAGCGCAGAGGTCGCGGCAAAGCTGCCGCCCGGGCTGATCGACCTCGACCGCACGCTGCTGGCATCGGAGGCGGGCCTGCCGGACACGCTGCTCAATACCGACAAGAACAACTTCAGCCCGCGCGTCGGATTTGCCTGGCGGCTCGACGAGAGCAACAAGACTGTCCTGCGCGGCGGATTAGGCCTGTTCCATCCGACGGTCGCAGTGCAGGGCATCCGCGACCTGCTGGCGACGAACGAGTTCCGCTACACCACCGCGTGGCGCGGAGGCGGCCTGCAAAACGGGTTCTCCGGTGGCGTGCCGTTCACGGACCCGGCGGCGTTCGGTAACCAGGGCATCGATCCCAATCTCGAGGCGCCGGACGTCTATCAGTACAACCTGACGGTCGAACGTGAGATCCCCGGGGACATGGGGCTGCGCGTCAGCTACATCGGGTCGACGTCGCGAAAGCTGCTGAACGACGTCGATTTCAACACGCTGCCGGCCAGCACTGTGCCGTTCATCAACGACGGCAATCCGGAGGATGCGGCGCGGCTGCCGTTTTATCCCTACGGGTCCTACATGGACATCGTGGGCAATCGCGCCGAGGGGCGCTACGACAGCATGCAGCTGGAATTGCAGCGCCGGTGGAAAGGCGGCTTCGCCGTCAACGCCGCCTACACGCTGGCCCGTTCCGACAGCAACGCGCCCGATACCGGGAACAGCACGATCGGCCCGGTCCAGTTCGATCCGTACAACATCGAAAAGGATCGCGGTCCCGATCCGAACGTCGTGAAGCATCGGTTCGTTGCCAATGCGACGCTCGATGTTCCCGTAGGTCGCGGGCGCAAGTACGGCTCGGACATGGCCGCGTGGTCGAACGCGCTGTTCGGCGGCTGGACGGTCTCGACGATCGTGCAGGCGCGCAGCGGACAGAACCTGACGCCGTTCTTCAGCGGCTACTACACGACGACGCCGTGGAACACGGGCAAGCCGCTGGATGGCCTCGGCAACTTCTTCTGCTGCGCCTGGCGGCCGGATCAGATCAGCGATCCGAACGTCGGCGGATCGCGCGACTCGTTCTTCAATCAGGCGGCGTACGCGATCCCGGCTGACGGGCAACTGGGCAACGCCAAGAAGGGGAGCTTGAAGGGCCCCGGCACCTGGGTCGCGAACTTCGGCTTCTACAAAGACATCGTGACGCATGACAGCTTCCGCGTGCAGTTCTCGACGATCATGGACAATGCGTTCAACCATCCGCAGTTCTTCCCGGCCTACGGCAGCGGATTCGTCGCAGCTCGACTCCTTCCTGATAGACGGCGACGCCAACAACGGAACCACCGGCGTGCTGGGGGCCGACACCATCGCCAATACGGAAGGGTTCTCGCCAGGACGCGTCATACGACTGGGGTTACGCGTCATGTTCTAGCCACTGCGGCGTCAGGGCCGCGGTGGCGTACCTGAACGCTGGGAGCCTTCGGGCTCCCAGCCAATTCAGCGGGCCATCCCGCGTTTCATCGTCCGACGACAGTCCACCGGCGAGGTCATCCATCGCGGTCGCACTCGGGGTGTGCACAGTCATGGTCGTAGTCGCGAACCGGAAACCGCTAAAGCTCCTGGTCGAAGAGCGGCGCCGCCGGATCCTCGATCTCCTCGACGAAGAGGACCGGGTCACCGTCGAGGATCTGGTCGAGCGCTTCGACGTGTCGGCCGTCACGATCCGAGGCGATCTCGACGCGCTCGCGGAGACCGGGTCGCTGGTGCGGTCTCATGGCGGTGCGCTGAAGCAGCTCGATCAGGGTGACATCCGGATTGCCGTCAAAGAGACACTCAACCACCGCGAGAAGGTGCGGATCGGCCATGCCGCCGCAAAGCTGATTCGCCGGGCCGAAACCATCATCCTGGACTCGGGCACGACCACCGCGGAGATCGCCAAACAGATCAAGTCGCTGAAGCTGGACTCGCTGACGGTGATCACCAACGGCCTCAACGTGGCGATGCACCTCGCCGACCTGCCGCACGTGCGCGTGATCATGATTGGCGGGCTGATGCGCCACATGTCGTATTCGACAGTCGGGCCGCAGGCGGAGCAGATGTTGAGCGGACTGAACGCCGATCACCTGTTCCTCGGCGTCGATGGACTCGATCCCGGGATCGGCCTGACCACGCCCGACGTGCTCGAGGCGCAGTTGAACTCGCTGATGATCCGGATGGCGCGCGAAGTGACCGTGGTCGCCGATTCGAGCAAGCTTTCGAAGCGCAGCCTGTCCGTGATTTCCAGCATCGGCGACGTTCAGCGCGTGATCACGGATCACAAGGCGGATCCCCAGATGGTCGCGACCCTGCGTGACCGGGGGATTGAGGTGCAATTGGTCTGAGGTGCGTCAGGTGCGAGGGGTGCGTCAGGTGCGTGGGTGCTGAGGTGCGGCGAAATGCAGTTGTGGAGGCGGGGCTTTAGCCCCGCCGTTCTTTTAACAATCCTCTTCGGAACATGCCTCACGCCCTGCGTCCCCGCTGAAGCGGGCGTCCGCGCCGTGTGGGCGATTGGCGACGGCGACAAGATCAAGAGCGACGATTTGCGGCATCCGGGCCGGACGAAGAACTCGGCGTGGGACGGCACGACGATCCGCGTGTTCGGGGCCCGCAACGAGATCGTCGCCTTCCAGGTAATCGTCGAGGCTGACGATCGCGGGATCGAGAAGCTTGGTGCGCGCCTTCCGGAACTCGCGTCCTCGGCCGGCGATCGACTGACGTACAGGGCCCCCGCCGCCGATCCGACTGACTACGTCGATCGGCCGATCCAGATCTTCGTCGAGCACTACATGCACGTGACCACGACATCGCGGGCCGACTGGGTGTTCGAACCTGGATCGCCGGCCGCACCGGTGAACATGCTCGGCTGGATTCCGGTCCAGCTCGTACCCGAGGGCGCGCGCGCCGATCGCGGCGGGTTGCCAGTGGCGGTGGGCGCGGACCGGAACCAGGCGCTGTGGATCGATCTCTACATCGGCCGCGATCGGAAGCCCGGTGTCTATCGGGGCACGATCACAATCGACGCCGACAGCACGCCGCACCAGGTGCCGATCGAGCTCGAGGTGCTCGACTTCGCGCTGCCGGATGAGAACAGCATGGAGGCGATGCTGTTCTACACCAGCGATCAACCGGAGCTGTATCACGGCAGAAATCTCGACGCCGCCTACGACCGCCTCGCGCATCGCTATCGCACCCAGTTGGTGCACGCCTTCGACGAGGCATCGGTGCAGGCGTCATGGCCTCGGTTCTCCGGCGAGGCCTTCACGCGCTCCCAGGGCTACGAGGGGCCCGGCGACGGCAAGGGCAACACCATCGTTCCGCGATCGTTCTACGGGCCGGGGAAAGGCTTCGACGAGCGCGAGTCGGCATGGGCTCTGTCCGATCGGTGGATGACCTTCCTGCGCGAGAAGCTGCCAAAGGCGATCACGTTCCTCTACATGCCGGACGAGCCGAACCCGAGCGCCTTTCCGCGGATCAGAACGCTGGCCGATAACATCCACTCGAATCCAGGACCCGGCAAGGCGCTGCCGATTTTCGTGACGCACTCGTACACCGAACGCCTCGACGGCGCCATCGACATCTGGGACAGCGGGCCGCGAGGCTTCGACGTCGAACGGGTGAAGAGCGAGCGTGCGAAGGGACGGAAGTACTGGTTCTACAACGGCGGCCGGCCCTGGGGCGGTTCGATTCTCATCGACACGCCCGCCACCGACGCGCGTGCCTCGATGTGGGCCGCCTTCAAGCACGACGTCGAGGTCTTTTTCTTCTGGCACGTCGTTCACTGGCGCCACAACTCGCAGAAGCAGGGCGATCGCGAGCAGAACGTGTGGGGGAATCCGATTACCTTCGACAACCGCGGGCAGCCGCGGAAGCCCATCGACGACCAGGGCTACATCAACGGCGACGGCGTGCTGATCTACCCGGGCGAGGAGAAGCTGCACCCGGAGGAAGACCGCGGCGTGCCGGGCCCTGTCGCGACCATCCAGCTGGCCAACCTTCGACGCGGCCTGCAAGACCATCAGTACCTGACGATGGCGAAAGCGCTGGGCCTGACCAAGGAGGTGGGCGACGCCGTGGCCGCGATCGTGCCGCGCGTGTTCTCGGAAGCCGGCGATCGCGTCAGCTTTCCCGAGACCGGGGATCCGTACGAGGCCGTGCGCCTCACGCTGGGAAGAGCGATCGCCGCGCGCGCACGTTGAAGGACGAGGGACGAAGGACGAGGGACGAGGGACGCACGTAGGCCCGAGCTTCAGCTCGGGCAATCGGGGGAATCGATGATTCGCGTGTTGAGTGCGTGTGTCCTGTCGAGCGTTGTGGTCTTCGCCGCGGATCTCCCTCCGATCACCGCGCCGGTGATGTTCGACACTCCCGAGGCAGATCGCATCCTGGCCGCGATGCAGATCTTCCCGCCCGACAACCCGTGGAACGAAGACATCGCGTCGCGTCCGGTCGATCCGAATTCGCGCGCGATCGTCGCCAGCATCGGCCCGGACAGACCACTTGGCTACAACCTCGACATGAACTTCGTCATCGTTCCACCTGCGCAGCCGAAAGTGCCGGTGCGCGTGACGATGTATCCGAAGGAGTCGGACCCGGGCCCGTTTCCAGTTCCCGCCAACGCGCCGATCGAGAACTGGCCGCTCGCGCACAACGAAGACAGCGGCGCGCTCCCCAAGCCGGGCGTGACCCTGGAGCAGTTCCAGCGCGTCGGCACCGGCGATCGCCATTTGATCCTCGTGGATCCCGTGAACGGCAAACTGCACGAGTTCTGGCAGGCGCGGCTCACCGACAGCGGTTGGGAGGCGTCCCAGGCGACGACGTTCGATCTGCATTCCAACGCCATGCGTCCCGAAGGCTGGACGTCGTCTGACGCCGCGGGCCTGCCGGTGTTCCCGGCCGTCGTGCGCTACGACGAAGTGGCGCGTGGACGCGTCACGCACGCGCTCCGCGTCACCGTGCGGCGTACGAGGCGGGCGTACGTTTATCCGGCACGCCACTTCGCGAGCCCGCACACCGATCCGGCGCTGCCGCGGATGGGGGAGCGGCTGCGCCTTCGCGCCGACTTCGACACCTCGGGCTTTCCGCCGCACGCGCGCGTGATTCTCGAGGGGTTGAAACGCCACGGGATGTTCGTGGCGGACAACGGGCGCGACTGGCTCCTCTCAATCGCGCCCGATCGCCGCTTCGAAGGGTTGGAGACCCTGTCGCGCGTCAAGGGCTCCGACTTCGAGGTCATCGTGCCGACCGGCGAGAAAGAGGGGCCACGAGCGAAGTAAGGTGGCATGTCGGGGAAGGTGGCGTATGGCACTAGGTGCGTTCGTTTGGCCGATCGCCGCGGTAACGGTGCTAGCGCATGCATCCGTCGCTTGGGCGTGTTCGTGTCTGCAGCCGGCGGGTCCTCCGTGCGCCCTCGGCGCGAATGACGTGGCGTTCGTGGGGAGCGTTATTTCACAGTCGGAAGATCGCGAGGCGAACGGCGGCGAAGGGATCAGCCGCTCCCTGTTCTCGGTGTCGGAACCGTTTTCCGGCGTTGCCGTCGCGCAGATCGAGGTGCAATCCGACCTGACCTCGTGCGGAGTCCAGTTCGCAAAGGGGCGGTCGTACCTCGTGATGGGAGGCCGCCGCGAGGATGGGTCGGTGGGCGTCCATGCCTGTTCGAATACAGGCCCCGCCGAAGCTATGAAAGACGAGATCGCGATTCTTCGCGTCCTGCGCGACGGCCAATCCGCGGCGCGAGTCTATGGCCGTGTGATCGAATTTCGCGAGCCGCAGCCCCACAATCGTTCCGGCGATCCGGAGCTGTACCAGCCGCTGGCGCACGTCCGTGTCACCGTTGCCGGCGCGCAAGAATTCCGTGAGACGACGACGAACCCGGAAGGGCGGTTCGAGTTCGAGGGGCTGCCGAAGGGACAGTATCGGGTGGCGATCTACGTCAAGCCGCCGAAGCGCGTGCTGCCTCACGGGACCAGCTTTCACCAGGCGGACAGCGATCCCGCGGCGGTCATGGTGGAGGATTGCCCCGCACGCGTCAGCTTCACGGTAAGCGAGTGGACGGAGTTGATTAGCAATCTTGCGCCGCTCTTGGAAGCCCACGCGTGCGAAGGCGCGTCTGCATGGCCTTCTCTCCCGAGCCAGGCTGCGGCCACGATCCGCTTCGACAACGGGCGAGTCTCGCCCGTCCGCCTGTACTGGCTGGATTTCGGGGGCAACCGCGTGTTCTATCAGATCATTCCGCCGGGCCAGGCAGTCTACCAGCCGACGTACGAGTCTCACCGCTGGATCGTCACGACGGAGGCCGACGAATGCCTCGCGCTGTACGAGCCCTCCGGGAGCCGCTCGATCGCGGAAATCCGCTAGCCTCGGTTTCCTCAGTGCATCTGCCGCCGGCCGCCGAGTGCGATCGGATGCGTCGGCAGGATGCACCAGTCGCCCATTTCGTAGGCGAGCTGCGGCATCGCGCCCTCGAGCTCCCGCCCCAGACAGCGGATCAAGGTATCCAGGCGCCCGGGCTCGGGCACGTCAATCGTCATGTTCGTGCAGACGCGGCAGCGCCACACGTTCAGGTCGCGCAACTCGACGACGCGCGGACCGGGACCGACATACGGGACTGTTTCGTGGGACTCCCCAACGACAGCCCCGCAGCGGTGGCAACGCTTGCCCTGTACGGATGCGTACATAAGACCTCTGTCGCTCGGAGGTCCGATGCAGGTTGGGGGACCGACAGGATACCGCTGAGCTGGTATCAGTCGAGGTTGGTCGCCAGCGAATTCGTATCGATCGCGAGACAAACCGTTCCGTAAAGTTGCCGCAATTGAGACAACGCGGCAATGGCGTAAAACGGCGAGCAGCCGCTTTCATCTTCGACATCCCATCGACGTCGCGCGGCGCGCGACGCTGTGCACTTTGAGGCCAGACGACCGTTACGGTCACCGCCCAAATAGCGCCGACCTCAATTGTATGGAGCAAGCAACAACAGTTGCTTCGTACTGAGACCGTCCAGCCGAGGACGCGGGACAACTGGTGTTTGCATCTCGAGGACAGACGCTGCGCCAAGCCCGAGGTGCGACGTACGAAGCCACCAGCATCCCGAATTGCTCCAACGAGATCGGCTAACAACAGCGCACACGACTCGGCGAGGTACTGCGCTTGCTCTTTCTCGGGCCGACCGCGCCGCCCACCGGTGACCGAGGGCCTCGACCTCCTCTCGTAAACCAGCGGCGCGGTCATTCGGGGATCCGGCCGGGACGCGTCCCCACGTCCCGGCCACCCCACTTGTTCACTCGAAGGAGGAGCCATGGTGTCTCGACTGTTCGCGCTCGTCGCTCGTCGTGCTGCGCTCGGTGTCGGCGTTCTCGCTCTGCTGGTGGTGTCGCCCTCGTACGTTCGAGCGCAGGCGCCGGCGGCCAGCGTCGAGAAGGCGGCGCCGGTCATCAACCTCAACACCGCGTCGGCTGCGGATCTCGAAAACCTTCCCGGCGTCGGCGCCAAGATGGCCGAGCGGATCGTCGAGTACCGCCAGAAGAACGGTCCGTTCAAGAAAATCGAGGACCTGATGAACGTGAAGGGCATCGGCGAGAAGAACTTCCTGAAGCTGAAGGCTCGGCTCACGGTCGGCGCGCCCAAGGCGTCCTGAGGCTTCAATTCTTCGCACTTTCAACCATGCGCTGTCGGCGGGGCGGACGTCTCTTTGGAGGCTGAGGCCCCGCCGTGCGAGGCGTGAGCTGTAGCCATGAACGCGCGCGGAACCTCGACGATCGAGCAACTCGTGGTGCTGGCGCTCATCGCGACGGTATTTGGCATGTCGATACCCGCGATGCGGCGCGGCCTTGAGCATGGGCGGCTCCGCGGCGCGGCGTTCTACCTCGCGGGCCGCGTTGCGCAACTGCGAATGCAGGCGGTGCATCGCGGCGCCAACGTCGCTTTGAGGTTCGATCCGACGAATCCGTATGCGTTTCAAGCATTTGTCGACGGCGACGGCGACGGCGTGCGATCGGCGGACATCGCCAGTGGCCGGGATCCGGCTGTTGATAGCCAGGCGGAGGCCATTCCGCAGCGTTTTACGGGGGTGAGCTTCGGGTTTGTCGCCGGGTGTCCATTGACCGATGGGAGCGCGGTGCCCTCTGGTGCTGATCCGGTTCGCATCGGAGCGACAAAGCTCCTTGTCTTCGCACCCTCCGGAACCGCCACGTCCGGAACCTTGTACCTCCGAAGCTCCCTCGATATCGGCTACGCCGTTGTCATTCTCGGCGCGACGGGCAGGACGCGGTTACTGGCGTGCACCGCCTCGCGTGGAACGTGGGAGTTCGATGTTCGCTGATCGGCGGGAGGCCGGTCCCCGGACGCACTTTACCGGGGGCTACCTTCCCCCCACCGCTCGCATTCGCCCCGGCCGGCTGGTCCTTGTTGTCGACCTCTCGTGCGGTGGGGCACTAGTCGAAGGTCCGTGGCGTTTCCGGCCACTGAGCCGCTGCGATATGCACCTTCTGCTCCTGGGCACGAACGTGCATCTGCGCGCACGGATCATGCGCTGTTACGTGGCCCGTCTCGATCGGCAGGAACCGGTTCGTTACCGGACAGCCCTGTCGTTCGATCAGACCGTGGCACTACCAGATCGTTGGGACGCGCTCGAGGGGTATTCGCTTCCAGCCGATCTCCCGGATTCCGACCTGCGAGGGGTAGCAGATTCCCAAGCCCCCGTCGCCGCCCGTTCTGTCGCCGGACCTGAACGTCAGATTCGGCCAATTTCGAGGACTGTCTAACGTGGCATCCCGCTTGAAGTCTGCTTCAGCGCCGGCCGAACGCGATTCTCGCCCAACCGGTTTTGTCATGACTATTGATAACTGGGCTCTCCATCCCGCGGCGTCCGCGGGAAGACGACGAAGGGATCGGCGCAGGAGTATTGCCGGCTTGTGCGCGGCGTTGGCGGCGAGCCTGACGCGGATCGAGAGCGAAGGCCTTCGATCGCGGCTGCTCGACGCTCTCAAGCGACTCGTGCCAAGCGCCCGAACCGTCGCCATTCGCGACTGGCAGGCAGGCGGCGTACGTCTCGAGCCGCCCTCGCAGAAGCCGCTGGTGACATTCGAAATCCCGACGAGCGATCCAAGGCGGATTGCCGTCCTGGACGTCCTGCCCGGCGAGGGCCGCACTCTCGACGACTGGGACATGCAGACTCTGGCCTTGACCAGCCAGATCGGGGCACTGGTCCTCGAAATCGAGTCGCTGCGTAGACCGGCGCGTGCCGAAGCGCTCTCGGTCGCGGTCAGCCGTCCGGACGGGGCGGCGCCGCTCATCGGATCAACGACGGTGATGCAGGAGCTGCGGCGAAAAATCGAGCGTGTCGCGGCGACGAATTTCACCGCGTTGATTGAGGGCGAATCGGGAACCGGTAAGGAGCTGGTGGCGCGTCAGATCCACGACCTGAGCGCACGCCGGAACGGACCATTCGTCGCTATCAATTGCGCGGCGCTCGTCGAAACGCTCCTCGAGGCGGAGCTGTTCGGTATCGAGGAGCGAACCGCAACTGGCGTTCGTGGCCGCCGGGGCAAGTTCGAGCATGCGGACAACGGCACACTGTTTCTTGACGAGGTCTCGGATCTCTCACTCTCGGCTCAGGCGAAGCTTCTCCGCGCCATTCAAGACCTGGCTGTCGAACGCGTGGGCGGACAAGGCACGCATCGAGTGGACATCCGGATCGTGGCGGCCACGAATCGAAGCCTGCGGACTCTCGTCAGCGACGGTCTGTTCCGGGCGGATCTGTTCTATCGGCTGAGTGGCGTCGAGATTCACGTTCCGCCATTGCGCCAGCGCCAGTCGGATGTCATCGAGCTCGCTCATTACTTTCTCGAGCGGCATCGGACGACCCGCCGGCTCGAGCTCGCGCCAGAAGCCGCCGACGCCCTTCTGACATATCAGTGGCCGGGCAACGTTCGGGAGCTACAGCGTGTGATTGAGAACGTGATTTGTCTGGCTCGGGAGGAGCGTGTCGGCCTGGACGACCTCCCACCGAGCCTACGTGAAGACTACGAAGCCTTTCTATTGCCGTCCATCGCCCGCGACGACACGCTGCGAGCCTGGGCCAGCCGCTACGCTCGTCTCGTCTGGCACCGCTACGGGCAGAACAAGCGGAAGGCGTGTCGAGCGCTCGGAATCAGCTATCACACGCTCGATTCGTACTCTGCGATACAAGCCGCGCGCGGCGAGTGGGGCAGTCCGTACCGACTGGGCCGACGAGCCGGCAGGCCACGGGCTGGCGAAGCCATCGCAGCGGCAAGGAGGAGCCTAGCCATGCTGCCGCAGGGGAACACGTTGATCGGAAGCCGCAGCTACCGCGACCACGATCGGTACACCAACGCGTGCGCCAGCTACGGCCGCGGTTTCACCGTGACCGAATTGCACACGCTGATGCGAGATGGTGGGGCGCTGATCTCGGTGAGTCTCGGCGACATCACTGTCAGAAAAGTTGTGTATGACGATGGGCGGTTTCATGTGCTGGTGGAGGAGGGGCGTGATCGGATCGCGTTGGCGGGATCGGAAGGCCGGGCATCGATCACCTATGGACCTGAAACGGTCGTTGTCGTTTCGGGGACCAAATCAGCGGGAGTGGCACGGTCCCGCGAGCTGCTCACTTCGGCGAAGGTCGTCTCAACGTTCCGGCACGTTGTTGAAAGGATGCAGCGGATCAGTCGGACCAGCGCTGGCCCGGTCGGCGTCCTCCTCACGGCGGCGTTCATTGCAGACCTCAGTGGCGATCCCGGTGTTATCTCAATGATCCCAGCGATCCGCGGCTCCGCCGGCGCGCCCCCATTCACACACGACGGCGAGGGGAAGGAAGACTTTCGCGATCGTTGGGTCCGGCACGCGACGCGGGCGCTGGATGAACCGGATCCCGGAGGCGCCGACGAGTGTCGCCGAGAACAGCCCCTCGTGGCGGCGCTACGCGCGCTGCTGACGCTGGAAGCGGTTTGGTACGAGGTCGCCGCGACCATTCGCGAGATGCCCTCGCGACTTGCCCGGTGAGGAGGCACCGTGTCCTTCTGCATGCTCACTCCGTTGCTGGCGATCCTGACTGTCTCTCCGCTTCAGCCAGCGTCGTCGAACGCCTCCGACATCGTGGTCATCGACGGCAAGAAAAATCCGTCGCAGATTCCTGAGTGGGTCACCTGGGAGCATGCCTTCCTGACCGTTGCCGGCTGGCGGGGTAAGGATAGCGGCATCACGCACGAGTTGAGGACGATGATGGCGAAGGAGGAATTTGAGGCGCTGGAAGGTGAAGCGGTGAGGCAGAGCGAACGCATGAACCACGCCGAGCAGGAGGCGGCGCCGCTGCGCGAGCGTTATGCGTCCCGGGATCGGAAGGATACGAAGTTGCTTGCCTTGTTGAACGATCAGATGCAGGACGTCAATCTCAGATACCGTCGCGCGACGCTGGAGGCGCGCAATCGACTGCTCGAGCGGCTCAGCCCGGAATCGCAGTCCGTGCTGGCATCGTGGATTGGGGATATTCGCGCCGGCATCGTGTCCAGGGTGGCAAAGGGCGACCTGGAGCGGTGGCGCGCGCCAGAGTAGCGAGGTCGGAAGGAGGGCCTGTGCTGTTCCCCTGTCGCGTAGTTATCGGTGTCTGCGGCGTCCTGTCGTTGCTCAGTAGCGGCGCGCACGCGCAGATTGCCAGTTGCGGTGGTACAGACCGTTTCACACTCGATGCGTCAGACGCCCAACTATCAGAGGTCCGTGGACGTGAGCGCGCGCGACCTCGCTGCCGATGACCTATTGCCCGCTCGAGCTCCAGACCGAGGCATGGGTCGATGCGCTCACCAGCTACGTGTCGATCAAGCGCGGACTTTACGCTGCGGCGGTCTTCCAGCGGCGCAACGTGCCCAGCTACGGGTTCTGGAATTCGACGGCCAAGCACTGGCTCCTCACCAAGCCGAATTGGACCGATCTCGGGCGGACCTTTGCGAGCACCGTCGTCTATGCGCCGCCGAATGCGGGGAACCAATGCGAGATCCTGCCAGGCGATTGCCCGGACGGCTACGAGTATCAGTCGTGGCGATGCGACTGCGTCACGCTCAGCCCGATTCTGATCGACACGGCGGGAGATGGGTACCGCCTGAGCAGTGCTGAAGACGGCGTCGAGTTCGATCTCAACGACAACGGTGTCCGGAACGAACGCGTGGCGTGGACCGAGCCGGATAGTGATGACGGCTGGCTCGTGCTGGACCGAAACGGCAATGGGCAGATTGATTCCGGCGCAGAGCTATTCGGCTCGAGGACGCCTGCTTATGCCGATGCGACTGAACCGAAAACGTCGAACGGCTTCGATGCGCTGGTGATGGCAGAAGGGCCGTCGTATGGCGGAGGCGTCGCGGACGGAACGATCGACGCGCGCGACGCGGTCTACCGTCAGCTGCGCGTGTGGCTGGATAGGAACCACGACGGCAAGGCCGATCCCGGAGAGCTACGCACACTGGACTCTATGGGCATCGTGGCGTTGGGTACTGCCTACAAGAAGGTCGGCAAGAAGGACCAGTACGGGAACGAGTTCTCGCTCGTCGGCGAGATTCTCTTCCGTGATGCTCATGGCGGCACGAAGAAGCGCCGGATGTACGACGTCTATCTCACCGTATTTCCGGCGAAACCCCCGTCCTCGGCGTCAGCGTCTCGCTGAGCCGGCTTGACAGTGCGCAGGAGGTAGGGCATATCGGTGAAGTGAATCGTTTGAGTAATGCTTTCGTGCTGGGAGTGACGCTGCTCGCCGCAACGCTGGACGGCAACGCCGTGAGTGCGCAATCGCGCTACGACGCGCACGTGGCGTTCGACAACAGCCTGACGACACCCGGGTACTACTACAGCGATGGCGAGGTCGTCGCTCCCAGCCAGTTGGAGCTTGCGCAGGAAAAGTTCCCGATCGAGGAGAAAACGTGCGTTACGCCGCCGAACTGCTTACGGCTCAACTGGCGATCTGGAAAGGGAGGTGATTGGCGAGTCCGGCTGAACCTGAAGCATCACTACAGCAACTTCGATCTGTCCGGCGACACGCTTTCGTTCTGGGCGTACTCCGACACGGCGCTGTCGGCCGACGCGGCGCCACGGATTTACGTGACGGACACGAAGGGCGAGGGCAGCCCGTCGATCGGCCTTCTCGGCGAGCGGCAGGAACTGCCGGCGCGCAAGTGGACGCGGCTCACGTTGCCATTTGCCGCGTTCGCCGGTCTGTTCAACAGCACCAGCGACGTCGCATTCGATCCGGCGCACCTGGCGGCGATCACGCTGGTCCAGGGATTGGACGACGACACGCCGCATACGGTGTTGATCGATGACGTGCGGATCGCCGACGAGCCGAAGAGTGCGGATAGCACGCCGCCCGCATCGCCGTCGAATGTGGCGGCGCGCGGATACGAGCGGCACATCGAGCTCACCTGGACGCCGAGCCGCGAGACCGACCTGTTGCGCTATGTGATCTCCCGCTCGTCGGACGGCACGTCTTTCACGCCGATTGGCGTCCAGAAGGGTCACCTCGGACGCTACGTGGACTGGATGGGCGAGCCTGGCCGAACAGTGTTCTACCGGATCGCCGCCGAAGACGATGCGGGCAACGAGTCGCCGGCGTCGGCGGTGGTGTCGGCGACGACGAAACGGATGACGGACGAGGAACTCCTGACCATGGTGCAGGAGGCCTGCTTCCGCTACTACTGGGACGGTGCGCACCCGAACGCCGGGATGGCAATCGAGATCACGCCCGGCAACGACAATCTCGTGGCGCTCGGCGCCTCGGGGTTCGGCCTCATGGCGCTCGTCACCGGCGTCGATCGGCAGTTCATCACGCGCGACCAGGGCGTCGAGCGCCTGCAGAAAATCCTGCGCTTCCTCCAGAAGGCCGACCGTTTCCACGGCGTGTGGCCGCACTTCCTCGACGGCCGCACCGGGAAGACGGTCCCGTTTTTCGGCCCCTATGACGATGGGGCGGATCTGGTGGAGACAGCGTTCCTGATGCAGGGGCTGCTGGTGGCGAGGCAGTATTTCGATCGCGACACGCCGGCGGAACGTGAGATTCGCGACAGCGTGACGCGCTTCTGGCGCGAGGCGGAGTGGGACTGGTTCCGGAAGACGCCCGACAGCGACTTCCTCTACTGGCATTGGTCACCGGATCACGGCTTCAAGATCGGTCACCCGCTCGTCGGCTGGAACGAGACGATGATCATCTATCTGCTGGCGATCGCCTCGCCGACGCACGCGGTGCCGGCGAGCCTCTACCACTCGGGATGGGCGGGGCAGTCGGACCTGGCGGTTCGCTACCGCCGGAACTGGGGCCGGACGTCCGACGGCGATCATTACGTCAACGGCCACACCTATTACGGCACCAAGCTCGACGTCGGTGTCGGCAGCGGCGGCGAGCTGTTCTTCACGCATTTCTCGTTCATGGGATTCGATCCGCGCCGGAAGCGCGACCGTTACACCAACTATTTCGAGAACAACCGCAACATCGCGTTGATCCATCATGCTTACGCGATCGCGAATCCTCTGCATCGTGTTGGCTACGGCGACGCGTCCTGGGGACGTTCCGCAGGCGTCAATGCGGGCAGCGGCCGGTCGACGCCTGCAGGCGACAATGGCACGATCACCCCGTCAGCGGCGCTTTCGTCGATGCCGTACACGCCCGAGGAATCGATGAAAGCGCTCAGGCACTTTTATCGCGACCTTGGCGATCGCCTGTGGGGCATCTATGGATTCCGCGACGGCTTCAACGAGACCGACAATTGGTTCGAAGACGTTTACATGGGCCTGAATCAGGCACCGATCGTGGTGATGATCGAGAACTATCGGACCGGCCTCATCTGGAAACGCTTCATGGCGAACCCCGAGATTGCGCCCGCGCTGGCGGCCATTGGGTTCAAGGACGAGTGACGGGCGGGAACCACTTTCGCTATTTGGGCGTCATTCCAGAAGAGGCAGCCCCCAGCCAGGATTGACGATCGCGCCGGATCCCCGATCGGCTCGCTCATTGCACTTGTCATTCCTGGTAAGATTTCGGGTTCGCCCTGCCCTGAGGCTCGTGTTCCCGTCTAGTAAAGGCTCTTCCATGCTCAAGCGGATGATCGTGATGCTCGGCCTGACGCTCGTGGTCATTGCCGGCCTGGCGTTCGTGAAATACAAGCAGATCCAGTCGGCGATCGCGCAGGCCGCCTACACGCCGCCACCCGAGGCCGTGACGACGGCCAAGGCTCAGCAGGTGACCTGGCCCTCGACGCTGAACGCGATCGGGACCGTCGCCGCCGTCCAAGGCGTCGTCGTCAGCGCCGATTTGCCGGGCACGGTGGACAAGATCGCGTTCGAGTCGGGCAAGTGGGTGCGCGAGGGCGATGTGCTCGTCGCAGCTCGATACTCGACAGGAACGCGCGCAGCTGGCGGCGGTCGAGGCGCAGCGCGATCTCGCGGCCGTGAACTTCGGCCGCATGCAGAATCTCGCGAAGGACGGCATCATCTCGCGATCGGACTTCGACACGGCGGCCGCCAACCAGAAAGAGACCGAGGCGCGCGTCGGGGAGATTCGCGCGACGATCGAGCGAAAGACGATCAGGGCGCCGTTTTCCGGCGTGCTCGGCCTCCGCCAGGTGAATCTCGGCCAGTACCTGTCGGCGGGCGATCCCGTGGTCCCGCTGCAATCGCTCAATCCGATCTACGTGAACTTCGGCGTGCCGCAGCAGGATGCGGCGCAGGTCAGGATGGGCCGCGAGGTGCGCATCGCCGCCCGCGAGCTGGCCGGGATCGAGTTCGGCGGGCGTGTGACCGCCCTCGATTCGGTGGTCGACCCCTCGACCAGGAATATTCAGGTGCAGGCGACGTTGAGCAACCCCCAGAACAAGCTCCGGCCCGGCATGTTCGTCCAGGCCGAGCTCGGCCTCGGCGAGAGTCAAACCGTGATCACGATTCCTACTTCCGGCGTCAGCTACGCGCCGTACGGCGACTCGGTGTTCGTCGTCACCACGCTGAAGGACGAGAAGGGAAAGTCGTACCTCGGCGTGCGCCAGCAGTTCGTCAAGGTGGGCGGCGCCCGTGGTGACCAGGTGGGGGTGCTCTCAGGGCTGAAGCCGGGCGACGAAGTGGTGACGTCGGGAGTGTTCAAGCTGCGGAACGGTGTGCCGGTGCAGGTCAACAACAAGGTCGTGCCCGAGAACAACCCCGCGCCGAATCCCGAGGACAGTTAGTCATGAAGTTCACGGATCTGTTCGTCCGGCGGCCGGTCCTCGCGATCGTCGTCAACCTCGTCATCCTGATTGCCGGTCTGCAATCGATCCGCGCGCTCAGCGTTCGGCAGTACCCTCGCAGCGACATCGCGATCATCCGGGTGTCGACCGCGTACATCGGCGCGAACGCCGACCTCGTGCGCGGATTCATCACGACACCACTCGAGCGGGTCATCGCGAGTGCGGACGGCATCGACTACGTCGAGTCGTCGAGCGCGCAGGGGGTGAGCACGATCACCGTTCACCTGCGGCTGAACTACGATACGAATGCCGCGCTGACGCAGATTCAGGCCAAAGTGGCGCAGGTCAGGAACGACCTGCCGCCCGAAGCCGAAGCGCCGATCATCGAGCTCGAGACCGCGGACAACCAGTTCGCGGCGATGTACATCGGCTTCTCCTCCAACGAACTCGATCAAAACCAGATCACCGACTACCTGACGCGCGTCGTCCAGCCCAAGCTGAGCGCGATCAGCGGCGTGCAGCGGGCCGACATCCTCGGCGGGCGCACGTTTGCGATGCGGATCTGGCTGAAGCCCGATCGCATGGCGGCGCTCGGGATCTCGCCATCGGCCGTGAACGATGCGCTGGCGCGGAACAACTACCTCTCGGCACTGGGCAGGACGAAGGGGTCCATGGTCTCGGTGAACCTCGTGGCCAACACCGACCTGCGCACCGCCGAGGAATTCCGTCAGCTCGTCGTCAAGGAATCGGGCGGCACCGTGGTTCGTCTGGGCGAAATCGCGGATGTGGTGCTGGGCGCAGAGACCTACGACCAGGAGGTGCGCTTCAACGGTCAGACCGCGACGTTCATGGGCATCTGGGTCTTGCCGACCTCCAACACGCTTGAGGTGATTCGCGGCGTCCGCGAGGCGATTCCCGGAATCCAGGCGGAACTGCCGGCAGGCATGAAGGCGGGCGTTCCGTACGATTCGACCGAGTACATCCAGGACGCCATCGACGAGGTGCTCACCACGCTCACCGAGACGCTGCTGATCGTGGTCGTCGTTATCTTCCTGTTCCTCGGTTCCGTCCGGGCGCTGATCATCCCCGTCGTGGCGATTCCGATCTCTCTGGTCGGCGCTGTCTTCCTGATGCTGGTCGCCGGCTTCACAATCAATCTGCTCACGCTCCTCGCCATCGTCCTCTCGGTCGGACTCGTCGTGGACGATGCGATCGTGATGGTGGAGAACGTGGAGCGCCACCTGCATGAAGGGAAGCCGCCGCTGCGGGCGGCGATCGACGCCGCTCGCGAGCTGGTCGGACCGATCATCGCGATGACCATCACCTTGGCCGCCGTCTACACGCCGATCGCGGTCCAGGGCGGGCTCACCGGCGCGCTGTTCCGTGAGTTCGCCTTCACGCTGGCGGGCGCCGTCGTTGTGTCCGGTGTGGTGGCGCTGACGCTGTCGCCGATGATGGGCGCGAAGCTCCTCCGCGCGGGGGCGACCGAGCGCGGGTTCGCCGGCTGGATCAACCGGCGGTTCGACAGCGTGCGCGAAGGCGTACAAGCGACGCCTGGCCGGCACGCTGCGCTTCCGGCCCGTCGTCCTGACGCTGTGGCTGATCGTCGCGGGGCTGATGGTGCCGTTCTACATGTTCTCGCAGCAGGAGCTCGCGCCGGCGGAGGATCAGGGCGTCGTGTTCTCGATCATCCAGGCGTCGGCGAATGCGACCATCGATCAGACGAAGCTGTTCGCGCAGGAAGTTCACGACGTCTTCAAGTCGTTCCCCGAGACCGCGAGCATCTTCCAGATCACCATGCCCAATGGCGGTTTCGGCGGCATGGTGACGAAGCCGTGGAGTGCCCGGGAAAAGACGGCGCAGCAGCTGTTGATGGAGGCGACGGGCAAACTGTCGCAGATCCCGGGGATACGCGTCATCCCCATGACGCCACCGCCGCTCCCTGGTGGCGGTGACTTCCCGGTGGACTTCGTGATCGCCGGGGCTGTCGAGCCGCAGCAGCTCGCCGATCTGGCGGGACAGATCGTTCAGAAGGCGATGGGCAGCGGGATGTTCATCTTTGCCGACGCCGACCTGAAGTTCGACCAGCCGCAGGCGGAGGTCGTCTTCGACCGCGACAAGCTCCGTTCGCAAGGCATCGATCTGAGCCAGGCCGGTCAGGATCTCTCGACGATGCTCGGCGGTAACTATGTAAACCGGTTCAGCATCCAGGGCCGGAGCTACAAGGTGATCCCGCAGGTCAAACGCACCAATCGCCAGACGGCCGACCAGCTCGAAGGCATCTACATCACGGGGTCGACGCAGCCGAGCGGCAACTCGGCGTACGACCCGACGGGGGCGGCCGTGGACGGGATGGGACAGCAGGCGCGCGATCGTCTGGTGCCGCTCTCGACGTTCGCGACCATTCAGACGTCGTCGCAGCCGCGCGAGCTGAAGAAGTTCCAGCAGCTCAACGCAGTGCGCATCCAGGGCGTGATTCCGCCGCCGGTGCCGCTCGACCAGGCGTTGACGTTTCTCGAGAACGAATCGCGGACCATCCTGCCGCAGGGCGTGACCATCGACTATGCGGGGGAGTCGCGGCAGCTCCGCGTCGAAGGGAGCCGGTTCCTGACGACGTTCCTGCTGTCGGCATTTTGATCTATCTGGTGCTCGCGGCGCAGTTCGAGAGCTTCCGCGATCCCTTCATCATCCTGGCGGGATCGGTGCCGCTGGCCATCTCCGGGGCGCTGCTGTTCTCGTTTCTCGGGTTTACGACGCTCAACATCTACAGTCAGGTCGGCCTGATCACGCTGGTCGGTCTCGTGTCGAAGAACGGCATCCTGATCGTCCAGTTCGCGAACCATTTGCAGGAAACCGGGCTGGACAAGCTGCACGCGGTGGTCGAGGCTGCCGGCACGCGGTTGCGGCCGATTCTGATGACCACGGCGGCAACCGTCGTCGGCCACATGCCGCTGGTCTTTGCGACCGGGCCTGGCGCCGGCGCGCGCAACAGCATCGGCATCATGCTCGTGAGCGGCATGATCATCGGCACGATTTTCACGTTGTTCGTCGTGCCGTCGATTTACGTGCTCGTCGCCCGCAAGCACGTGGCGATTCGGGCGGAGACGGAAGAGGCGCGGGAGGAACCGCGCATGCCGGAACTCGTCGGCGTGTAGCCTTCACCGTCTCGCGGATCGCTACAGGTCGCGCGGTCCGGAGGAACCGTCGTCGCCTTGACCCGTCGTGGCGCGCATAGTACCTTTGAGTTTTTGCCGCCTCTCGCCCGCCCTCAATGAGTCAGGTCGAATCGTCTGCCCTCCGCCAAACCCCGCTCCACGCGCGTCACGTCGCGCTGGGCGCGCGGATGGTGCCATTCGGCGGCTGGGACATGCCTGTCGAGTACTCCGGCATTTCGGACGAGCACCTTGCCGTTCGCACGCGGGCCGGCCTCTTCGACGTCAGCCACATGGGCGAGATCGAGGTGGCTGGCCGCGACGCGCTCGCCGGAATCCAACGGATCACCAGCAACGACGCCTCGAAGCTGAAGGTCGGACAGGCGCACTATTCCGGGCTCACCACCGAACAGGGAACGTTCGTCGACGACTTGCTGGTCTATCGACTCGCCGACAGCCATTTCCTCCTGGTCGTCAACGCCTCGAATATCGAGAAGGACTTCAGCTGGATTGTCGCCAGGACGACCGGAGTCGGCGACGTCGTGGCGGTCAACACCAGCAACCGGTACGCATTGATCGCGATTCAGGGGCCGGCGGCGCGTGACGTCCTGCAGCCGCTGACCGGCGTGGACCTGGCTGGCATGAAGTACTACTGGTTCGCCAACGGAGAAGTGGCGTCCGTGCGGGCGACGATCTCGCGGACCGGATACACGGGCGAAGACGGGTTCGAGATTTTCGTCGCCCCTGCCTATGCCGCACGCGTCTGGGACGCGCTGCTCGAAGCGGGGAAGGCCGCTGACATCCGCCCGTGCGGTCTCGGCGCGCGCGACACGCTGCGCCTCGAAGCGGCGATGCGGCTCTATGGGAACGACATCGACGACACGACGACGGTGCTCGAAGCCGATCTCGAGTGGATTGTGTCGTGGACGAAGGGTGACTTCGTCGGCCGGAGCGCGCTCGAAGCGCAGAAGCAGGCCGGCGTTCCGCGGAAAATCGTCGGCTTCGAGATGATGGATCGCGCGATCGCGCGCCATGGCTACCCGGTGATCGTCGACGGAGAGCCCGCCGGCGTCGTTACGAGCGGCACCCAGACACCGTTTCTCAAGAAGGCCATCGGCATGGCCTACGTGCCGGCGTCGGTCCCCGACAACGTCACGATTGACATCGAGATCCGCAACCGGCGCGCCGCGGCGCGTCTCGTTCCCCTTCCGTTCTACAAGCGGCCGAGGAAGTAACCATGTATCCGGACACGCTCAAATACACGAAGGATCACGAGTGGGTCAGCGCGTCCGACGGAATCGGCCGCGTCGGCATCACCGACTACGCCCAGAAGCAGCTGGGCGATGTCGTCTATGTGGAGCTGCCGGATGCCGGCACGACGGTGAGTCAAGGCGAGTCGTTCGGCACCATCGAATCGGTCAAGGCCGTCTCGGAGCTCTTCGCCCCTGTGTCCGGCGAAGTCGTCGAAGTCAACCCGGCGTTGCGCGACAAGCCGGAGCTGGTCAACACCGCGCCGCACGACACCTGGATGATTGCGATTCGTCTCTCTGATCCCTCGGAAGTGGATGCGCTGCTCGACGCGGGCGCCTACGACAGCCTGGTGAAATGACACACGAGTCCTACGATGCGTTCGAGCTGCGCCACATCGGGCCCCGAGGCGACGACGTTGAGCGGATGCTCGGCATCATCGGAGCCCCGTCGATCGATGACCTCGTTGACGAGGTGGTTCCGCGCAGCATCCGCAATACGCGCCCGCTGACCCTTCCGGTCGGCCTGTCCGAGCACGATTTCCTTCAGGCCCTCAGCAAGATCGCGGGCAAGAACCGCGTTCGCAAGTCCTACATCGGGCTCGGTTACTACGACACCATCACGCCGCCGGTCATCCTTCGCAACGTGATGGAGAATCCCGGCTGGTACACGCCTTACACGCCATACCAGGCCGAAATCGCACAGGGGCGGCTCGAGTCGCTGCTCAACTTCCAGACGATGGTCAGCGATTTGACCGGGATGGAAGTCGCCAACGCGTCGCTTCTCGACGAGCCGACGGCGGCGGGCGAGGCGATGACGCTGCTGCATCGCGTGCAGCCAAAGCGCGGCGCCGCTCGCAATACGTTCCTGGTCTCGTCGCGCACCTGGCCTCAAACGCGCGCCGTCATCGAATCGCGTGCCGAGCCGCTCGGCATCGAGGTGCGGATCGTCGATCCGGTGGATATCGCATTCAATGAGACGGTGTTCGGACTGTTCCTGCAGTATCCGGACGAGCGAGGGGCGGTCGAGCCGCTGGCGCCCCTTATCGCCCGTGCTCATGACGCCGGTGTGCTGGTCGCGGTCGCCTCGGATCTCCTGGCATTGACCGTCCTGACACCCCCCGGTGAAGCCGGCGCGGACGTGGTCCTCGGCAACTCGCAGCGGTTTGGTGTGCCGCTCGGTTACGGCGGTCCGCATGCTGCCTTTTTCGCCACGCGCGAAGCGTACGTGCGCCAGGTCCCGGGCCGCATCATCGGCGTCTCGGTGGACAGCAGCGGCCGGCCCGCCTACAGGATGGCGCTGCAGACGCGCGAGCAGCACATTCGCCGTGAAAAGGCGACGTCGAACATCTGCACGGCACAGGCGCTGCTCGCCAACATGGCCGCGATGTACGCGGTGTATCACGGACCATCGGGCCTCCAGGCCATTGCACGGCAAGTCCGATCGCGCGCGGCGTCGCTCGAAAAAGCGCTGACGACGCTCGGGTTCCGTCAACTGAACACGACCTACTTCGACACGCTGCAGATCGATCTCCGCAGCGTGCCTGGCGTGAATCGGTCCACGCTCGAGGAGCCGGCCATCGACGCGGGCATGAACTTCCGCTGGATCGACGACCTGACGATCACGATTGCGCTCGACGAGACGGTTGGCCGGGACGACGTCGAGGCGGCTGCGGCCGTCTTCGGACGAGTGAGCGAGAAGGTCACGGGGAAGGCGTCACGCGCGGTGGTGTCCAGCGTAGAGGCGCGTGCGCTGCCGCAGGGACTCGCGCGATCGACTGCGATTCTGCAGCACCCGGTGTTCAACCGCCATCACTCGGAGACCGAGATGATGCGGTACATCAAGAGCGCTCGAGCGCAAGGACATCGGGCTCGACACCTCGATGATCCCGCTGGGATCGTGCACGATGAAGCTGAACGCCGCCGCCGAGATGATGCCGGTCACGTGGGAGGCGTTCTCGCGAATCCACCCGTTCGCGCCGCAGACACAGGCAGCCGGCTACGCGGAAATCTTTCACGACCTCGAGCAGGCGCTCGCGGAAATCACCGGCCTTGCCGCGGTCTCGCTGCAGCCGAACTCGGGTGCGCAGGGCGAACTGGCCGGCCTCCTCGTCATTCGGGCATGGCACCGCAGCCGTGGCCAGGCGAGCCGTGACGTCGTCTTGATCCCGGCGTCCGCTCACGGCACCAACCCGGCGAGCGCCGTGATGGCGGGCATGAAAGTCGTGGTGGTCGCGACCGACCCTCGTGGCTACGTCGACGTTGGCGACCTCAAGGCGAAGGCCGACGCCCACAAAGACGACCTTGCCGCGCTGATGGTGACGTATCCCTCCACCCATGGGGTGTACGAAGAGTCGATCCGCGACATCTGCGCGATCATCCACGAGCATGGCGGCCAGGTCTACGTGGACGGCGCGAACATGAACGCGCAGGTCGGACTGACGAGTCCGGCGGCGATTGGCGCCGACGTCTGCCATATCAACCTGCACAAGACGTTCGCGATTCCGCATGGCGGCGGCGGTCCCGGGATGGGTCCTATCGCCGTGGCGGCGCATCTGGCGCCGTTCCTGCCCGGGCATCCGCTGGCGAAGACCGGCGGCGAACAGGCGATTCCGGCCGTCGCCGGTGCTCCATGGGGCAGCGCGAGCATCCTGCTGATCTCGTACGCGTACATCAGGCTCCTCGGCGCAGAGGGCGTGACCAATGCCACCAAGTTCGCGATTCTGAACGCGAACTATCTGAAGTCGCGTCTCGAGCGGTACTACGAAGTGCTCTACACCAACGCACGCGGCCGTGTTGCGCACGAGATGATCTTCGATCTCCGCGCGTTCAAGGCGGCGGGTGTGGACGAAACCGACGTCGCGAAGCGGCTGATGGACTACGGCTTCCACGCGCCGACGGTGTCGTTTCCGGTGCCGGGCACGCTGATGATCGAGCCGACCGAGAGCGAGCCGCTGGAGGAGCTCGATCGGTTCTGCGAAGCCATGATCGCCATCCGCGCCGAGATCGACGCAGTCGCGACAGGAAAAAGCGACCCGAAGGACAACCTGCTGAAGAACGCGCCGCACACGGCGGCGATGGTCACGGACGACGAATGGAGCCACCCGTATTCACGGCGGGAGGCAGCGTTCCCGTTGCCGTGGGTGCAGGAAAAGAAGGTCTGGCCCGCGGTCGGCCGAATCGACAATCCCTATGGCGACCGCAACCTGATGTGCATCTGTCCGCCAGTCGAGGAATACGCGCAGCAGGATTGACGGCGGACTCGGGGATTGCGTCCAGCAGGATCGTAGGGCGGACCTAAAGGTCCGCCCTACATGTGGATCGCGAGTGCCACATGTGGATAGCCAGCGCGTATGTAGGGCGGACCTTTAGGTCCGCCTACGTTGTGACCGGGCAGTGCCGCGCGATCTCCGCCAGGAACGCCTGGCGCAATCTTGCGACGACTGCACCTGGGCGGCCGGTCCCGATTTCCCTCCCATCCACCCGCACGATCGGCACGATCTCCCGCGTGCTGCTGGTGAGAAATGCCTCGTCCGCACCGAACAACTCCTCGTCGTGGAGCGAGCGCTCCTCGAAAGGAATCCGCTCCTTCCTGCACATCTCGAGGGCCAGCTGCCGCGTGATGCCTGCGAGCAATCCCGCTCGCAGCGGCGGCGTCAGCACCTGACCGTCCCGGACGACGAACAGGTTCGACTGGCTGCATTCGGCGAGCTCGCCCAGGTGATTACGCATGACCGCCTCGAAACCACTCTGCGCCAGCGCGCGCTGCATCGCCAGCGCGTTGTTCAACAGGTTGTTCGACTTGATCAGCGGGTTGAGCGCTTCGGGTGCGTTGCGCTGGATCGGGACGATCGCAACGTTGACGCCCTCCTCGTAGACGCGGGCGGGCGGCGCCACGTGCGGCCGCGCGATGATCACGAGGGTCGGTGTCTTGCAGGCCGCCGGATCGTAGGTGAGCTCGCCGACGCCTCGTGTCAGCAAAACCCGGATATACGCGTCCTGTCCACCGGGCTTCCATGGCACGAGCCCGGCCGCGTTCATCGTCTCTGCGATACGGTCGAGGAAGATGGTGTCGTCGTAGGGTACTGGAAGCGCGATGAGTCCCGCTGACGCTCGCAGCCGTGTCAGGTGGCGGTCGAGCAGGAAGGGCTGGCCGTGATAGGTGCGGCAGACTTCGTAGACGCCCTCGCCATAGAGAAAGCCGTGGTCGAAGACAGGAACGACCGCCTCGGCTTCGGTCGTGATCTTTCCATTGACGAACACTGCGCCAGTCATTGGGACGGGATGGTAACAGACTGCAGGCTCCGGACTCCGGGCCCGGGGCTCCGCGAAGAATCGCGCGCCCTCAGTCGCCGGAGTCCGTAGCCGGAGTCCGTAGCCCCCGCTCCTGCTGATACACTTCGCCAAGGATGCGGATCCTCAATAGCGCGCAGATGCGGGACGTGGACCGGCGGACGACGGACGAGATCGGCATCGCGTCGATCGTGCTCATGGAGAACGCCGGCAGACAGGTGGTGGCGGCGATCGAAGCGATGTTCGCCGATCTGTCGGCCCGCCATGTGGCGGTGCTCTGCGGCCGCGGGAACAACGGCGGCGACGGTTACGTCGTCGCTCGCACGTTGCTCCAGCGCGGCGTCGAGGTCTCGATCTTCGTCGTTGGTGAGATTGCGGGCGTGCGCGGCGATGCCCGTGCCAATCTCGAGGTCCTCGGCCACCTCGGACACACCATCGTCGAGATCAACGACCCGCAGGCGTGGGAACTGCATTTCTCAGAGATCCGCGGCTGCGACCTGCTGGTCGACGCGATGTTTGGCACCGGCCTGAAGACGCCACTGAGCGGCCTCTTCGAGACGATTGTCGCCGACATCAACGCGAGCGATCTCGCCGTCGTCGCCGTGGACCTGCCCTCCGGGCTCTCGGCTGATACGCCGGAGCCGATCGGCCCCTGCATCGACGCGACGGTCACGGTGACGCTGGCAGCCCCGAAGCTGCCGCTGCTGCTGCCGCCTGGCGAGGGACATTGCGGCGACGTCGTGATTGCCGACATCGGCATTCCGGAAGCGGCGATCGAAGCCGTCGAGGGTCCGCACCTCGAGCTCCTGACCAGGGAGGTCGTCCGTGCGCTGATCGAGCCGCGTCCCGCCGACTCCCACAAGGGTGACTACGGCCATGTACTCGTCGTCGCCGGCGGCCGCGGGAAGACTGGAGCGGCGCATCTCTCGGCAATGGGCGCGCTGAAATCAGGCGCCGGGCTCGTGACGATCGCGACGACGAAATCGAGTCAGCCGGTCGTTGCGGCAATGGCGCCGGAATACATGACCGAGGGACTGGAGGAGGGGCCGGATGGCGGACTGCTGCTCGAGGCGCTCGATCGCGTCCTCGCGTCACAGGCCGACGTCATCGCCGCGGGACCTGGCCTCGGCACCGCGCGATCGACGGTCGCATTCATCCACGGGCTGCTGGCGCGCGCCGGCGTACCACTGGTGCTCGATGCCGATGCCCTCAACGCATTCACCGACGCGCCCGAGCTCCTGGTCGGGCCCGAAGGGCGTGACGTGATCATCACGCCCCATCCAGGCGAGCTCGCTCGACTCGTCGGCGTGACGACGGCGGACGTCCAGGCCAATCGCATCGAGATCGCGCAAACCTTCGCGGAAGCACATCAGCTCTACGTCATCCTCAAAGGCCACCGGTCGATCGTGGCCACGCCGGACGGCAAGGTGTTCGTCAATCCGACCGGGAACGCGGGCATGGCGACCGGCGGGATGGGGGATTTGCTGACGGGCATGGTCGCAGCCTGGCTGGCGCAGCTCCTCGACGCCGAGGCGGCGTGCAAGCTCGCGGTCTATCTCCACGGGATGGCAGGCGATCTGGCAGAAGCGATTGAAGGCGAAGTTGCTTTGACCCCGAGCGATGTCCTCGGGCAGCTCGGCGACGCGGTGTTGGAGTTGACGGCGAGGAAGCGCGTCGAGAGTAAGGAAGGCTGATATCGTCAATTGCGGATTGCGGACCAGAGACTGCTGATGGCGGCGGTGACATCGCGAACCGAGTCGGACACGATAGCCGCCGGCCGGGACCTGGCCGGAACACTCGAGCCCGGGACGACCGTGCTTCTTTACGGCGACCTGGGGGCGGGCAAAACAGCCTTCGTTCGAGGATTGGCGGAAGGGCTCGGACTCGATCCGGAGCAGGTCAGCAGCCCGACCTTCACCATTGTCCAGGAATACCGCGGCGACGTCACCCTGCAGCACGTCGATTTGTACCGCCTGAACCCAACGGAAGTCGCCGATCTCGCTCTCGAGGATCTGCAGGACGGAAGGACGATTCTGGCGATCGAGTGGCCGGAGCACCTGGCGCGTTTACCGATGCCGCCACTCGTTGAGGTCCGGATCGCGCACGCCGAGGACGGGCGCCGAATCACAATCGGCTAGCGCGCCGCAATCCGCCCGCCTTCGCTCGTCGCGCTACGTTGCGGTCGCGCCGTAACGCTTCGCGCGGAGGTGGACAGCTACTCTGAGCGATAGTTCGGCGCTTCTTTGGTGATCGCGACGTCGTGGACGTGACTTTCGCGCGCGCCTGCCGGCGTGATTCGCACCAGCTGCGCGCCCCGCTGCAGCGCCGCGAGGTTGGCCGCGCCGCAATAACCCATGCCGGCGCGGAGGCCGCCGACGAGCTGATGGATCATCGCGGCGACCGACCCCTTGTGCTGCACGCGGCCCTCGATGCCTTCGGGCACGAGCTTGTCGGCCCCGGAAGTACCGCTGCCGAGATCGAAGTCGTCCTGAAAGTACCGGTCACGGCTGCCGCGGCGCATCGCGCCGATCGATCCCATGCCGCGGTATTCCTTGAAGCTGCGGCCCTGGTAGATGATCATCTCGCCCGGGCTCTCGTCGGTCCCGGCGAACAGGTTACCGATCATCGTGCTGCTGGCGCCGACGGCGATGGCCTTGGTGATATCGCCGGAGAAGCGGATGCCGCCATCGGCGATGACCGGCACGCCATGCCGAGCCGCCGCGCGAGCACACTGCTGAATCGACGTGATCATCGGCACGCCGACGCCGGCGATGATGCGCGTCGTGCAGATGGAGCCGGCGCCGATTCCTACCTTCACACCGTCCACCCCGAGCTCGATCAGCGCTTCCGTGGCGTCGGCGGTGGCGACGTTGCCGGCAACGACGTCGACGTCGCGGAATTGACGGCGCAGCCGCTTGACGATGTCGAGCACGCCCTGTGAATGGCCGTGCGCGGTATCCACGACGAGCGCGTCGACGTGCGCCGCGACCAGCGCTTCAGCGCGCTCGAGCGTGTCGCGCGCCACACCGACGGCGGCCGCCACCCGCAGGCGTCCCAGCGAGTCCTTGGACGCGGTCGGGTACTTCACCATCTTCTGGATGTCCTTGACGGTGATCAGCCCCTTCAGGCGGAAGTCCTGATCGACGACCAGGAGCTTCTCGACCTTGTGCTGGTGCAGGATCTCACGCGCATCTTCGAGGGTCGTACCGACCGGGACGGTGATCAACGGGTCCTTCGTCATCACGTCGCCAATCGGCCGGTTGACGTTGGTCTCGAAGCGCAGGTCGCGATTGGTCAGGATCCCCAGCAGCCGGCCTTCCTTGCGCCCGCCCTCGGTGATCGGGACGCCGGAGATCCGGTATTTCATCATCAACGCCTGCGCCTCGTGGATGCGGTTCTCCGGCGCCAGCGTGATCGGATTCACGATCATCCCGCTCTCGGAGCGCTTCACACGATCCACTTCCGTCGCTTGCTCTTCGATCGACAGGTTCTTGTGGATGACGCCGATCCCGCCATGCTGCGCCATCGCGATCGCGAGCATCGACTCGGTGACCGTGTCCATCGCGGCGCTGACGAGCGGAACGTTGAGTGTGATGTTGCGGGTGAAGCGCGTCGTGACGTCAACCTGCGCCGGGACGACCTGCGAATGCCGTGGCACGAGCAGGACGTCGTCGAAGGTCAGCGCAGTGGCAATGTCGGTGGCAAGGTCGATCTCCGAAGGGGCGGTTTTGAGGTCCATGTCTCCCTACTGGTTCGCGCCGTGGCACTTCTTGTATTTCTTCCCGCTGCCGCACGGACACGGGTCGTTTCGGCCGACCTTCGGCTCTTCCCGTTTCACCGTCTTGACGGTGTCGTCGCCACCGACGCGCGCCGGTTTCGGCCGCGACGGTGCGAACGGGATTCGCCGCGCCCGCCCCTTCCGGTTCGGCGACGGCCGCCGCGGATCCGCGGCCGCTGAACGCACTCTGCGGCGCCGCGCCAGGATCGTTGAGGATCAGGGTCGGGGGGCGTCGGGCCGCCGGGCGGCGAACCGGCGCCGATGGAACAGGTCCGCCTTCGCTCCCGTCGGCGGGCACCGGCCGCAGCCACCACAGCGCGCGGAGCATCTCCTCGTCGACACGCCCCTTCATGTCCTGGAAGAGACCGAAGCTCTCGCGCTTGTACTCGACGAGCGGGTCGCGCTGGCCGTAGCCGCGCAGGCCGATCCCTTCTTTCAGATGGTCGAGGCTGTAGAGGTGATCCTTCCACTGGCCGTCGACAATCTGCAGCATGATGTCGCGCTCGATCCGGCGCATCAGCTCGGGCCCGAGGAGCTGTGACTTGTCCTCGTAGCTCTTGAGGATGCGCTCCCAGAGTGCGTCTCGGAGCTCGCCGCTCGACAGCCGATCGAACTCGATGCCGTCGAGCGCCTCGCCCTCGAGCGCAAAGACCCGCGTGACCTCCTGGCGCAGGGCCGGCAAATCCCACGCTTCCACGTCCGCGTCCGCGCCTGCGAACCGATCGATCGCGTCGTCCAGTACGTCGCCGGCGATTTCGAGCAGATAGCCGTGCGTGTCGACCTTTTCTTCGTCCTCGTCGATGCGAATCTGTCCTTCGAGCAGCTCGCGCCGCAGCGAGTAGATGTTCTCCCGCTGCTTGTTCATGACGTCGTCGTACTCGAGCAGGTGTTTGCGGACGGAGAAGTTCTGCGCTTCGACCTGCTTCTGCGCACGTTCGATCGCGCGCGTGACCATCCCGTGCTCGATCGGCACGCCTTCTTCCATGCCGAGCCGCTGCATCAGGCCGGAGATGCGATCCGACCCGAAGATTCGCATCAAGTCGTCTTCGAGCGACAGATAGAAGCGTGACGAGCCGGGATCGCCCTGACGGCCGGCGCGGCCGCGCAGCTGATTGTCGATGCGGCGGGCTTCGTGACGCTCGGTGCCGACGATGTGAAGGCCGCTGAGGGCGACGACCTCGTCGTGCTCGCCCTCGCACTGGTGCTTGAAGAAGCTGAAGATGCGCTCCCAGTCCGCCCGTGGCACGCGATAGAAGCTGTCGATGTGGAAGAAGTAGACGAACTCCTCGTCGTCGACGAACTTTGCCTGTTCCCTGGCTAGTCTCTCGGCGACTTCCTCAGCCAGCGATTGCTGCCGCGCCATGAATTCGGCATTGCCGCCGAGGAGAATGTCGGTGCCGCGGCCCGCCATGTTGGTGGCGATGGTGACGGCGCCTTTGCGACCGGCCTGCGCGACGATCTCGGCTTCCTGTGCGTGATATTTCGCGTTCAGGACAACGTGCTTGATGCCGCGCTTCTTGAGCATGGAGGACAGGCGCTCGGACTTCTCGATCGAGACCGTGCCTACCAGCACCGGCCGGCCGGACGCCTGTTTGTCGATGATGTCGTTGACGATCGACTCGTACTTCTCGCGCTCGGTCCGGTAGACGGTGTCCGGCTCCTCGATGCGCATCAACTGACGATTGGTCGGGATGACGTTGACGTCGAGCTTGTAAATCTTGGCGAACTCTTCGGCCTCGGTGTCGGCGGTGCCGGTCATGCCCGACAGCTTCTTGTACTTGCGGAAGTAGTTCTGGAAGGTGATGGTCGCGAGCGTCTGGTTCTCGCGCTCGATTTTCACCTTTTCTTTCGCTTCCACGGCCTGGTGCAGGCCGTCGCTCCACCGCCGGCCGGGCATCAGGCGGCCGGTGAACTCGTCGACGATCACGACCTGACCGTCCTTGATCATGTAGTCGGTGTCGACCTTGAAGATGACGTGCGCGCGCAGGGCCTGGTTCACGTGGTGGAGCAGCGGCATGTTGGCCGGATCGTAAAGTCCGCCGGGCTGCAACCGGTGCGACAGCAGCTCCTCGGCGCGCGCCATGCCGCTCTCGGTGAGCGTGACCGTCTTGTGCTTCTCGTCGTGGATGTAATCGCCCGTGGCCTCGAGCCGATCCCGATCCTCGCCCTTGGTGTCGCCGCGCGTGACGGCGCCAGGCTTCAAGCGTGGGACGATGCGATCGACTTCGTAGTACAGGTCCGTCGACTCCTCGGCCGGGCCCGAGATGATCAGCGGCGTCCGCGCTTCGTCGATCAGGATGCTGTCCACCTCGTCTACGATCGCGAAGTGATGCCCGCGCTGGACGAAATGCGCGAGATCGAACTTCATGTTGTCGCGGAGGTAGTCGAACCCGAATTCGTTGTTGGTGCCGTAGGTGATGTCACAACCGTAGGCGACCTGTCGTTCCTGATCGTTCAGGTCGTGCTGGATGACGCCGACCGACATGCCGAGGAAACGGTAGATTTTCCCCATCCACTCGGAGTCGCGCCGCGCCAGATAGTCGTTGACGGTGACGACGTGGACGCCTTTGCCTTCGAGGGCATTGAGGTACGCGGGAAGCGTCGCGACGAGCGTCTTGCCTTCGCCCGTCTTCATTTCGGCGATCTTCCCCTGGTGCAGGACGCAGCCGCCGATCAGCTGCACGTCGAAGTGCCGCATGTTGAGCACGCGGTGGCCCGCCTCGCGCACGACGGCGAAGGCTTCGGGCAAGAGGTCGTCTATGGTTGCGCCCGCAGCGACCCTCTGGCGGAATTCCGCCGTCCTTGTCGCGGAGCGCCTGGTCGCTCAGAGCCTGGATGGAGGGCTCCAGCGCGTTGATGGATTCGACGATGGGACGGATCTTCTTCAGCTCGCGTTCGTTTTGCGTGCCGAAGACTTTCGCAAGAATGGTATCGAGCATGAACAGACGAGGGCGGCGAACCGCTTGGCTATCAAGCGATTGTACCATGGGTTCTCTGGGTGCCCAGGTCCATGGGTTACTGAGGAACAATGGACGGACGGACCCCTGCGCGGGACGCATCCGCGCCAAAACCCAGACCCCAGATCCCCAAAAACCCGGAAACCTAGCGAGGCCGATTGACGAGGAACTGCAGCGGATTGAGCTGGCGGCCGTAGACGAGGACTTCGTAGTGCAGATGGTCGCCGGTCGCGCGGCCGGTGGCGCCCGCGAAGCCGACGAGGTCACCGCGCTGGACGCGATCGCCGCCCCTGACGGCGAATCGTGACAAGTGCGCGTAGCGAGTGGAGATCCCGAAGCCGTGACTGATCACGACCATGTTGCCGTACGCGCCGGAGGGCTCAGCTGCTTCGACTATGCCCGTTGCCGTCGCGTAGACCGGCTCGCCGTGATCGGCGGAGATGTCGAGCCCGGTGTGATAACCGCCCTCGCCGGTAAACGGGTCGCGTCGCCTGCCGAAGCTGTCGGTCAGCCAGCCTCGAATCGGCCAGATGGACGGCGTCGCCTCAGCGAGCGCGTGACGGCGCTCGACGTCGGTCTGGACGACCTGTAGCCGGTTCTCGAGACTGTAGAGGAGATCCCGGAGCATACCGAACGTGTCTTCCGGCGTCCGGACCACCGGTGTGAACAGAGGCGTCCGTGGTCCGCCCGCGGCTCGAGATTTCACAATCGCCGGTAAGCGGTCCATCGCCCTGGCGGTCGCAGGATCGACCGCCGCCCGCGCGCCCAGCTTGCCGACCGCCTCCTGGAGCGACTGAATCTCGCCGGTCAGCGCACCCGTGGCCGTACGGAAGTTCCGGTTCTCAAGCTCGAGCTGGCTATTCGACGCGCGAAGAGAGGCGATCTCGGCGCCGGCACTTAAACGAAGGCCCAGGCCGACCAGTACGGGCAGCACCAGCAGGGCGCAGACACTCAGAAAGAGAGGACCGACATTGAGGGACACCCGGCGATACACACCGGTGCGCCGATCGGCGATGACGACGGTATACCTGCGATGACGCGTCACTGAAAAGGTGGTGCGAACCGAGGCGCCGAACAATCCCGCCCGCGAATTCCGGACTGTATCACACGGAATGTCTACTCCGGCGCAGAAATCTCCATCTAGCGATCATATGACGAAGACCCGCCTCGCGGGCTCAGGTCGGGTCATCTCCGCGGAATTGCAGGGCTTCGGCAACGTGATCTGGCGTGACCACGCTTTCGGCCGCGAGGTCCGCGATGGTGCGCGCGACGCGCAGCAGACGATGAAACCCCCGAGCCGAGAGCCGCAGTCGATCGACGGCTTGCGCCGCAAAGGTTCGCGCGGACGGTTGGACCAGCGCGGCGGACTTCAACCAGCGTGCATCGAGGCGCGCATTCAGCACTCCCGGCGGGCGGCTCACTTGCCGCTGACGCGCGGCGAGCACTCGCTCGCGCACCGTGTCGGACGACTCGCCTGATCCCGCGCGATCCAGATCCGAGGCGGCCACGGCGGCGACAGGTACGACGAGGTCGAGGCGGTCGCGGAGCGGACCGGACAGGCGATTCGCGTAGCGCGCCACGATTGGCGCCGCACATCTGCAGCCGCGACGGGGATCGCCAAAGTACCCGCATGGGCACGGGTTCATCGCGGCGACCAGCATGAAGCGCGCAGGGAACACCGCGGTACGTGCCGCACGTGCGATCGCGATCGTTCCGTGTTCGACCGGCTGCCGCAGCACTTCCAGGGCGCGCCGGGAGAACTCAGGGAGCTCGTCGAGAAAGAGCACGCCGTGGTGCGCCAGGCTGATCTCTCCGGGACGCGGCAGCGAACCGCCACCAGCGAGCGCCGTGTCGGAGATCGTGTGGTGAGGAGCGCGAAAGGGCCGTGTGCGAATCAGGCTGGCGCCGCCCGGGAGACGCCCGGCGACCGAGTGCACGGTCGTCACTTCCAGCGATTCCTCGAAGCTCAGCGGCGGAAGCAGCCCCGGGAGTCGCCGCGCCATCATCGTCTTGCCCGCGCCCGGAGGACCAACGAACAGGAGGTTGTGTCCACCGGCCGCTGCGACCTCGAGTGCGCGACGGGCCAACCCCTGGCCGTGGACGTCGGCAAGGTCTGGCTCGTCGCTGTCCACCGCCGGTGCCACGGCCGTCGGCAACGTGCGCCGACGATCGGGATCGTTGAGCACGGCGACCGCTTCGGTCAGGGAATCGACCGGCAAGACGTCGATGCCGGTGACGACCGCAGCTTCGAGCGCATTGGCGGACGGTACGAGCAGGCGCTGATAGCCAACGCGGCGCGCGGTGGCGGCGATGGGCAGGACCCCGCGCGTCGGATGCATCGAGCCATCCAACGACAGTTCGCCGAGGACCAGGACGTCGGGAATGACGCGACGGGCGACCGCGCCCGAGGCGGCCAGAACGCCCAGTGCAATCGGCAGATCGAACGCGGCTCCCGCCTTGCGGACGTCCGCCGGCGCCAGATTGACCGTGACGCGCTGCTGCGGGAAGTCGAACCCGGAGTTCCTGATTGCCGCGCGCACGCGGTCGCGGCTTTCGCGGACCGCGGCATCGGGCAATCCCACCATCACGAGGCCGGGCAGCCCGAACGACACATCCACTTCGACAGCGACGGGCACGGCGTCGATACCGAAGAGCGCCGCCGTGCGCACGGAGGCCAGCACGTGATTGCCGAGTGCAACAAGCGGGACGCCTGCGCGGGTCGTGTCTCGGCGGGCGAAAACCACGAATTCCGCGTCGCAGGCCCGGCGTTCGACGCGATTCTTGCCACGCGCGAGCGCGTCCGTGGAGGCAGTATTTGCGAGAATTCGAGCGCTCGAGAAGCCCGAGCTACGCGCGGGTCTGCGTACGCAGGGGCGCGATTTGGCGGACCTGAAGGTCCGCCCTACATAAGCGTGATTAGAGAGACGACCTGTCGGGCGGACCTTCAGGTCCGCCTTGTTAGCCGTCAGCTCCGGCTTGTCAGTTGGATGACGTGTAGACCGTGAGGCGCTGGCCGGGGCTGAGGTGATTCGACCGCAGCCGGTTCCACTGCTTGAGCGCTGACACGGTGGTGGAGAAGAGGCGCGCGATCGACGAGAGCGTGTCGCCGCGCTTGACTCGATAGGTGTGGCGTGCGGTTTCAAGTTGCTCGCCCTGGTCATCCGATCCGTTGGCCGTTGAAATCAGCGATGCGCGTGCGACGAGGGGGCGCGTCTCGAGTGCGGGCGTCGGACGATCCGGTTGCGCCGCCATCAACGTGGTCGGGGGACGCGGAACGATCAGCTTCTGGCCTGGGCGGACGCGCGTCTTGCTGGACAGATAGTTCGCTTCGGCGAGATCGGTGCGGCTCACGCGCAGCTTGCGCGCGATGGTCGTCAGCGTCTCGCCCGATTTCACGGTGTGCCAGTTCAGCGACGCGCCGGTGACGTTCGGCAAATCTTCGAGCTTCACGCGCAGCGGCTCGGCAGTGCCGGCCGGCACCCGCAACTCGTAGCTCGATCCGCGCACCGGCGTCGTCCAGCGGCGCAACTCGGGATTGAGCTGCTGGATGACGTCGACCGGCGTGCTGGTCCACTCGGCGATCCGCCGCAGATCTACCGGCCCGTCAATCGAGACCGTCTCGCGCGGCGCCGGTTCGGTCATCGTCAGCTCGAAACCGTACTGCGCCGGATTGCGGGCGATGATCATGGCGGCGAGGATCATCGGCACATAGTCGCGGGTCTCGCGAGGAAGGCCGCGCTTCAGCGCGCTCAGTTCCCAGAAATCGGTCCTGCCGGTCCGTTTGAGCGCTCGTTGCACACGACCAGGACCACCGTTGTATGACGCCAGCGCCAGGTGCCAATCGCCGTCGAAGATGCGCCGCAGGGTTTTCAAGTACTTGGCCGCGGCGCGCGTTGCCTTCTCAGGGTCAGAGCGCTCGTCGATGTACCAATCGTGGCGGAGACCGTTCTCGAGTGCGGTCGGCCGCATGAACTGCCACACGCCCTTCGCGCTCTTCCTGGAGAGCGCGTTCGTTTTGAACGCGCTTTCGATCAAGGGGACATAGGCGAGATCGAGCGGCAGCCCTTCCGCGCGAAAGACGTTCTGAATCATCGGCAGGTACTGACTGCCTCGCTGAAGGCCGTCCTGCAGGTACGAGCGAAGGCGTGTCTGGAACAGCTCGACGTAGCCGAGCACGCGCTGATTCAGGGGAATGGGAATGTCGTGCGACGTCTGCGCCAGGTCGGTTTCGACAGTCGCGGTGATCGCGGGTGTCGGCGCCGGTTCGTCGAAGGTCGCCGACAGCTCCAACAGCTCGTCGATCGATGCGGGCTCGGCCGGCTTCTCCGCAAAGCCGTCGCCGGTCGCCAGCGCCGCCACTTCGAGGGCGCTGATCTTGTCCACCAGGCGATCGAACTGCTCGCGCAGTCGCGGTTCGGTCCGGGCGCCGCCAGGTGCGTTCAGCAGGACGTCGAGGGCGGCATTGAATTCGTTCCGCGCCCGATCGAGGTGCCCGAGCTCCAGCTCACGCTGACCCTTTAGATAATGTTGTTGCGATTCCGTAATCAGGGTCTGAACCGGATCGACGGCCGGTGCGGGAGACACCGGGGGCGTTTGCGCCCGTGGGGCCGATGCCGCCGGGGGAGGAGTGGGCTCCGTTCGCACTTGCGCGTGCTTGGAACCGCCACACCCCGCGACGATCACGCCGAATCCGATTGCTGTCAGCGACAGCCGGGAGACCTTGAACATCGCGCCGCTCCGCCGAAACGCCCGCACGCCGCATGCCAGCCGCCAGCAGGCTGGAGAACTCTTGCAGATCCGTGCAGAAACATGGACCGGCCGCCACCGGGATGGGGCAGCGGCTCGGGCAGATTGCCTGACCGGGACAAGTCTTTCGTCGGGTCCCTGCCAGCTCAGCCACGCCGAAACAGGTGCGGTTCTGGGAGGCCGGATCACGCTACTAACGCTTCTCGACGCTTGTGGGCTTCGACCGTAGGCTGGGGCCGGTGAAGCCGAGGCACCGTAACATGCCGCTCAGCCCCTGGTCAACCCTGTTAAGTCACGTGCGGTCAGCAATAACAGTCGCCATCACCTCGGCAGTGTGACGCCGGGCAGGTCGAAAATATTGTGCGAGTCGCCGAGCTCGCGCGCGGCCGGCGTCACGATGCTCCGTTCTGCCAGCGCGATACGCGTCCCCGCCTGGATTGCCTGGCGGACATCGTCTTCGCAGACGAAATCCATGGTCGGCGTGGCCGCTGGCCCGACACTCATCCGTCCGCTGGTCTCCGGCGCCGGCACCGTCGCCGTGCCGCCCCGGCCAAAACCCCGGGACTGCAGGAACTGGTCGATCCGACGGGAGAGGGCGTCGCTGGAGATGCCGTTGGAGGCTATGCGCGCAGGAGATTGCGGCAGCCGCGGACCGGCGGGCTTATGCGGGGCGCTCGCCGTCGCGACCGAAGGCACCGCGTCCGGACGATTCGAGTACGCGGGCCGGATCTCATAGGCCAGCCGCTTGATGTTCAGCAAGTGCCGCGGCGAGATGTTGTCTGACGTGATATTACCGCCGAACCCGCCGCACCCCAGCGTCATCGCCGGATCGAGTCCCGTCGTGAGCCCGATCGAGCCGTGCGTCGTCGGCGTGTTCACGCAGATGCGGTACGCCGGCTTGTGCAGGCCGAACTCGAGGATCACCTGCTCGTTGCGCGAGTGGATGGACATCGTGTGGCCCATCCCGCCATACCGGAGGATCTGTTTGCAGCGCTCGCAGCCTTCGCGCCAGTCGCGCACGACGTAATACGAAAGGACCGGGCACAGCTTCTCGATCGAGAGCGGGAAGTCGCGCCCGACGCCGGCGAGCGGCGCGATCAACGCGCGTGTGCCCTGAGGCACGGTGATGCCGGCCTTCTCGGCAATCAGCGTCGCCGTCTTGCCGACGAGCGCCGGTTGCGTCAGCCGCTGCGGCGAGACGAGCGCCTTCCCGACCGCGTCACTTTCTGCGGGGGAGAGGAAGTACGCGCCCTGCGCCTGGAACTGCCGTCGCACTTCCTCCGCGACGGCCTCGTCCACGACGACCGAGTTCGGCGACGAGCAGAGCACGCCGTTGTCGAAGCACTTGCCAATCAGAATGTCGGATGCCGCCTTCGTCAGGTCGGCCGACGATTCGATGTAGCACGGCGCGTTGCCCGGCCCGACGCCGTATGCGGGCTTGCCGGCGCTGTACGCCGCACGGACCAGACCCAGGCCGCCCGTCGCGAGGATGACGGCAACCTCGCGCTGTTTCATCAGCTCCTGCGTGCCCTCGATCGTCACCGTGGTCATCCAGCCGATCGCGCCATCCGGTGCGCCGGCAGCCGCCGCCGCGGCGGCCATGATCTCGGCGACGCGCGTAATGCACCGGACCGCCGACGGGTGCGGGCTGATGACGATCGCGCAGCGCGCCTTGATCGCAATCAGGATCTTGTAAATGGCGGTGGACGTGGGGTTGGTGGACGGAACGATCGCGGCGACGACGCCGAAGGGCTCGGCGATCTCGACCACCTTGCGATCCTCGATCCGATTCACCACGCCGACGGTCTTCATCGGCTTGATGAACTCGTAGACCCGCTGCGAGGAGAAGAGATTCTTTTGAACCTTGTCGGCGACGACGCCGAAGGTGGTTTCCTCGACGGCGAGCCGCGCCAACGCCTCGGCTTCGGGCGTCACCGCTGCGGCCATTGCATCGACGATTGCGTCGATCTGCGCCTGCGAGTACTCGGCGAGGCGGGCTTGCGCGGCGTGCGCGTTCCGGGCGAGCGTGCGGGCTTCGGCGATGGAGGCGAGGTCGCGATCGGTGGGGGCGGGCATCAGGAGAGCAGCACGCGCTCGACCTCGACGTCGGGTCGGGGAATGACGTGCACGGCGACGAGCTCGCCGACACGACGGGCGGCCGCGGCGCCGGCATCGGTCGCGGCCTTCACCGCGCCGACATCACCACGCACCATGATTGTGACGAGACCGCCGCCGATGTATTCCTTGCGCGTCAGCACGACGTTGGCGGTTTTCACCATGGCGTCGGCTGCCTCGATCGAGCCAATGAGGCCTTTGGTCTCGACGAGTCCGAGAGCTTCCTGCGACACGTCGAACGCTCCGCGCCGGACTGTACCATATTGCCCCATGAGCGACAACGGAAGTATGCTGACTACTTTCATGTCACGACAATCTCTCGCTGTATGTCTGGCGATCGGCGCGTCGCTCGCGCTCGTTGCCTGCGGAGGCCGTGAGCCCGATGCCGTGCCCGTGGCGACGCCGACGGTCACGTTCAAGAATCCGCGCGTTCCTCTCGGCAGCCCGGTCGAAGTCACTTACAAGTTCCAGGTTGCCGCCAACGCGCCGAAGTTCGACGACGACTATCGCATCCTCGTCCATTACCTGGATGCCGACGACGAACTGATGTGGGCGGACGATCACGACCCGTCGATTCCGACGACGCAATGGAAGCCGGGTCAGACGATTGAGTACACGAGAACGACGTTCGTGCCGGTCTATCAGTACGTGGGACAGGCGTCCGTGCACATCGGTCTCTACTCGAAGAAGACGCAGAAGCGCGTCGCGCTTGCCGCCGAGCACGTCGGGCAGCTCGAGTATCGTGCGGCGACGATTCAGCTGCTCCCGACGTCCGAGAACGTCTTCGTGCTCTTCAAGGATGGCTGGCACCCGAGCGAGACGGCTCCGGACAATTCTGGTGTGGAATGGCAGTGGACGAAGAAAGTCGCGACGCTGGCGTTCCGCAACCCGCGCAAGCCGAGCACGTTCTATTTGAACGGCGACAACTCGAGCGCGCTGGCGGGGCCGCAGACGATCCAGATCAAGGTCAACGGCCAGCCGGTCGACACCGTGCCGGTCAGCCCGCAGAAGGAGTTTCTGCACAAGACGCCGCTCACGACCGAGCAGCTCGGAACCGGCGACATGGTCGAAGTGACGCTCGACGTCGACAAGACCTTTGTGCCCGCGCTGAACCCGTCCGCGAACAACCGGGACGCGCGAGAGCTCGGCGTCCGCATCTTCCACGCGTTCGTCGAACCGCAAATGTAGGGTGGGGCTTCACGCCCGCCCTCCATGCGACCTTGGTCGTCCAAACTCTGGGCGCGTCGTCGCAGACGCGCCCCGATCTGTTGCTATAATCCCGCGAAGCCGTGGCGAATGTGCCGCTAATGTCCTGTCCGGCAAGCGCTTGCGATGGAATTTCGCTGTAGGCTGGGAACGCCGGCCGGCGAGCTCGTTGACGGCGTTTACGCCGCCGAAAGCGAGGCGCAGCTCCGGCGCGAGTTCGAGGAAAAGGGGCTGCTTCTCCTGTCCGTGCGGCCCGCCGGCGTCCTGGCGACGCTGGTCCCCAGCCTGGTCAGCCGTCGGCGCGTCCGGACGCGCGATTTCCTCGAATTCTGCCAGGAGCTGGCGACGCTGTTGAAGGCCGGCATGCCCCTGGTGCAGTCGCTCGATCTGCTGCGCCGAGACGTCGCCGATCCGGCGTTCAAGCCGATCATCAACAACGTCTACGAGCGTGTAAAAGCCGGTGCGCAGCTTTCGGACGCCTTCGACGAGCACGGCGAGCTCGTGCCCCGGATGTTCACCGCGTCGCTCATCGCGGGCGAGCGCAGCGGCAATCTCGAGACGGTTATCCGCCGATACGTAGCGTATGCACGGCTGATCGGGGCCGTCCGGCGGCGGACCCTGAGCGCCCTGCTATATCCGGCTGTGCTGTTGTGCCTGGCTGCGGTGGTCGTCGCGGTCATCGTTCTGTGGCTTGTGCCCGAGTTTTCGCGGTTCTACGACAGCTTTGGCGCGGAGCTGCCGCTGATGACGCGGATCATCCTGGCCCTGGCCAACGGCGTGCAGACGTACCTGCCGTTCATCGCGGTCGGCATCGTGAGCCTGGGGATCATTGGCTGGACGGCCTTGAAGCGTCCGGCAGAACGGCGACGGCTCGATCACGTGCTGCTTGGCCTGCCGATGATCGGCGCCATCGCCCGGAAGTTCGCAACGTCGCAGATGGCGCGAACGCTGGCGACGCTCCTCGGCGGCGGCATCCCGCTGGTCCAGGCGCTCGACGTGGCCTCGCGATCCGTGAGCAATCGCTACGTGGCCGGCGAGCTCCAACACATTGCCGAGCGGGTACGCGAAGGACAGGGGCTGTCGGCAACGATGCGCGACCATGGCGTTTTTCCGGACGTCGCCGTCAAGATGACGGAAGTCGGTGAGTCGACGGGATCGCTGCAGGACATGCTGAACAGCCTCGCGGATTTTTATGACGAGGATCTGGAAACGAGTCTCGAGCGGTTCGTCACGCTCGTCGAACCGCTGCTGCTCATCTTGCTCGGTATTGTCATCGCGGGACTGCTCCTCGCGCTCTACTTGCCGCTGTTCCAGCTCTCGTCCGTGGTGAAGTGATGGATGCAAAACCGACGGACGATACCGTCCACCTGCTGAACGGCGATCTCCACGAAGACGCGCCGGCCGATCACGCCGCCGATTCGGCGGTCGCGCGCCGGCTCGCCGAGCGCTACCGGCTCGAGTTCGTGGACATGGATCAGTTCCGCATCGACGGCGAGCTGTTCCGATCGATTCCCGCCGACTTGATGCTGCGCTACGGCTTCGTGCCGTGGCGCCGTGAAGGTCGCGCGCTCGTGATCGTCGTCTCGGATCCGACCGACCTGCCGATGATCGACGAGTTGTCGGCGCTCCTCGGCACGCCATTGAAGGTGACCGTCGGCGCCGGCGCGGCTATCCAGGCGATCCTCAAGAAAAGCGAGAGCTCGCAGCGTGTCCTCGATCAGGCGACCGAAGGCTTTGAAATCCAGCTGCTCAAGGACGACGAGGCGGGCGACGACAGTCTGACCGTCGAGCGGCTGACGAGCGACATCAGCCCGGTCATCCGCCTCGTCGACTCGACGATCTTCCGCGCCCTCCAGAGCCGCGCCAGCGATATTCACATCGAGACCCAGGACGACGCGGTGCACGTGAAATACCGGATCGACGGCGTGCTGCAGCCGGCGATGCGGCCGATCGCCAAGCAGTTCCACTCGGCGATCATCTCGCGCATCAAGGTCATGGCGGAGCTCGACATCGCCGAGAAGCGCGTGCCGCAGGACGGCCGCTTCAAGCTCCGTGTTCCCGGAAAGACGATCGACTTCCGCGTCTCGATCATGCCGAGCGTGCACGGCGAGGATGCCGTCGTGCGTATCCTCGACAAGGAATCGATCAGCGAGCAATTCACCGAGCTGCGGCTCGATATTCTCGGCTTCCCCGAGCAGGAGCTCCGACGGTTCCGCAAGTACATCACCGAGCCGTACGGCATGGTGCTGGTGACCGGACCGACGGGCAGCGGCAAGACGACGACGCTCTACGCGGCGCTCTCGGAGATCAAATCGATCGAGGACAAGATCGTCACGATCGAGGATCCGGTCGAGTATCAGCTGCGCGGCATCACGCAGATTCCCATCAACGAGAAAAAGGGGCTGACGTTCGCGCGCGGCCTTCGATCGATCCTCCGCCACGATCCCGACAAAATCATGGTCGGCGAGATCCGCGATCCCGAGACGGCGCAGATCGCCATTCAGTCGGCGTTGACGGGGCACCTCGTGTTCACGACCGTGCACGCCAACAACGTCGTGGACGTGCTCGGCCGGTTCCTCAACATGGGCGTCGAGCCCTATCAGTTCATCTCGGCGCTGAACTGTGTGCTGGCGCAGCGGTTGGTACGACTGATCTGCTCGCACTGCAAGCGGCCGTCGACACAGGTCACGGCAGAGATGCTCGAAGAGTCGGGGCTGGAGCCGGGACTGCTGACGCGCGGCGTGTTCTACGAGGGTGAGGGCTGCCTCGAGTGCGGAGGCACGGGATACAAGGGGCGCACGGCGATCTGCGAACTGCTCGATCTGTCCGATCGCATTCGCGACCTGATTCTCGATCGCCGGCCGACCTCCGAAATCAAGAAGGCGGCGCGGGACGAGGGCATGCGGTTCCTGCGCGACTCCGCCGTGGAGCAAGTGCTGCTCGGCCGAACGACGTTGCGTGAGATCAACAAGGTGACGTTCGTCGAATGAGCCTCCTGTCGCAGCTCTTCACGCCGCCTCGCCCGGTCGTCGCCGTGGATATCACCTCCACGCGGGTGGCAGCCATACGTCTCGGCGGCGGCCGCCCGGCGCCGATTGTCGCGCACGCCTCGGAACTGCTGCCGCCAGGCGTCGTTGTCCCCGCGCTCGCCGCTCCCAATATCGTCGAGCCGGCGCCGGTCGCGGCGGCCGTGGCGCGAGCGCTCGACGCGGTCGGAAGATCGCGTCATGTGGCGCTCGTGTTGCCCGATTCCGCCGCCAAGGTCTCGCTGGTCCGGTTCGAGCAGTCGCCGCCCCGCGGCCGCGATCTCGAGGCCATGCTGCGGTGGCAGGTGCGGAAGAGCGTGCCGTTCCGGGTGGAGGATGCGCAGATCACGTGGGCCGAAGGCCAGACGCTCGAGGGGGGTGGGCGCGAGTTCCTGGTCGCATTGTCGCGCCGTGACGTGATCGCACAGTACGAGGCGGCGTTGACCGCGGCAGGCGCGCATGCCGGCCTGGTCGATCTGGCGAGCTTCAATCTGGTGAACTTGCTGCTCGCCGGCGGCGACGAGCAGCTCGATGCGCTGCTCGTGCATCTGGCACCCGACTTCGTGACGTTGATCATCGTGCGCGCGGGGCGAGTGATCTTCTATCGCCACCGCGGGAGCGAAGGTGGAGAGAGTCTGGCCGATCTCGTCCACCAGACCGCGATGTACTACGAAGACCGGCTGTCGGGCCGCGGCTTCGGCCGCGTCGTTCTTGCCGGCGCGACACAGGGGCCCGCCGGAGTTGCGGGCGCGGACGGGGCGCGACATGCGCTCGAGGATCGGCTGCGCGTGCGCTGTCGAGGCGGCGGCGTTCAGCGATCTGGCGACCCTCAGCGATCGGTCGCCTGGATCGTCGCAGCTGCTGGACGATTTGGCCCCGATGGTCGGCATCCTGGCAAGGGATTCCGCCGCATGACGCTGCGCACGAATCTATCCACGCGGCCGTTTTACAACGAGCGGGCGGTTCAGGCGGTCCTCGGTCTCGCCGCTATCGTCATCGTGGTGATCACGATTTTCAACATGACCCGGCTGTGGTCCCTGAGCGGGCGCGATCGCCGCCTGGTGGCAGAGGCGCAGGCGGCGGAGGCCCGGACCGACGCGCTCCGAGCTGCCGTGGCGCGGGCCCGTTCGAGCGTAGATGCGGGGCACATCGCCGAAATTGCTGCCGAGGCGCGGGAGGCCAATCACGCGATCGATCGGCGTGCGTTCTCGTGGACCGGGCTGTTCAACGAGCTCGAGACCGCGCTGCCGCACGACGTGCGTATCGCCGGCGTCATCCCTCACGTCGACAAGGCGGGCCAGTTGATTGTCGTCATCGACGTCGAGTCGCGCAGCGTCGAGGCGATCAGCCGGTTCTTCGACGGGCTCGAGGAGAGCGGCGCGTTTCACAACCTGTTGTCGAAGCAGGAGCGCGAGACGCCCGAGCACATGATTGCCGCAACGCTCGAAGGCGTCTACACACCGCCTGGTGCGCGAACGGAGCCGGTCACGCCATGACGTCCACGAGCGAGCTGGTGCAGCGGATTCTCACCGAGCGGCGCGGCGTGATCGTACCGCTGGCGCTCGTCGCGCTGGTCAACCTCGGATTCTACGCACTGGCCGTCTATCCGCTGAGCCTGAAAGTCTCCGCCAGCGAGAATCGGGCGGTGGCGGCACGCACCCAGCTGGCGGTCGCGGACCGCGAAGACAAGGACGTGCGCGCGACGCTGCGTCTGACCGAACAGGCGAGCAAAGATCTCAGCCGCTTCTACCAGGACATCCTGCCCGCAGATCTCACGGTCGCGCGCCGGCAAACGTACGAGCATCTGGCGGCGCTGGCGCGGGAGCACAACCTGGCGATTCCGCGGCGCGGCTATCGTGTGGACGAGGGCTACAAAGGGCGCCTCGAACGTCTGAACATCGCGATGGAGCTGACCGGCGACTACGCGGACATGCGCGATTTCATCTACGATCTGGAGAATTCGCCCGAGTTCGTCGCCATCGAAGGCATCGCGCTGGCCGAAGACGCCCAGAAAGAGGACGTGTTGACCCTGAGCCTCAGTCTGAGCACGTATTATCGCGGCGGCGAACGTGGCAACTAATACGCGCCGGCAGGCCGTCCTGCTCGGCGTGCTGGTGGCGGTGCTCCTCGTCGTGGCCTGGTGGAACTTCATCGTGCCGGCAGCGCCGCTGGCGCCGCCGATTGCCGGGAGCGCGCCGCGCGGACCAGCCGGCGCGGTGCGCGCACCGGCGAGTGTTCCCGGACAGGTCGAGCCGCTGCATCTCGCCCGTCTGACGACGGAGAAGCCGGAGCCCGAAGGCGGCGAGCGTGATCCCTTCCGGTTCGGTGAGCGCCCGGCAGCACCGCCGCAGGCACAAGTGGAGCAGCCGGCGATGGCGGCCGCCCCCCAGCCGCAGGCGCCGACGGGTCCGCCGCCGCCACCGCCAATCACGCTGAAGTTCATCGGGCTCGTGGATACGTCCGATCAGCGGAAGATTGCCGTGCTCAGCGACGGCCAGAATGTGTTCTACGGGCGGGAAGGGGAAGTCGTCGAAGGACGTTACCGCATCGAGCGCATCAGTGCCGAGTCGATCGAAATGGCCTGGGCCGATGGCACGGGCCGTCAGGTGATTCGCCTTTCAGGTTCGTAATCGGAGACGCGGATTCGTGACCAGAACCTTCCTCCGGCTTGCCGCGCTCGCGTTGCTCGCCGCGGCCCTCAGCGGCTGCGCGGCGGCGGTCTCCTACCGCAAGGGTTTCGACGCCGGCGAAGCGCAACGACTGGGACGCGGCGGTCGCGCACTACCGGGAGGCCGTCCAGGAAGATCCCGACAGGCCCGAGTACCGGATCGCGCTCGAGCGCGCGATGCTCGAAGCGGCGCTGGTCCATGCGTCGGCGGGAAAAGACTTCGAGGCCAAAGGCGAAATCGACGCGGCGCTGCGCGAGTACAAGCGCGCCAGCGAATACGATCCGACGAACCGACAGCTGGCGGCGAGAGCGGCGGCGCTCGATCTGCGGATCCGGGAAGCGATTGAAGCGAGCCGCCCGCGTCCGCCGATCGACGAGATGCGCGAGCGGGCGCGGCGGATGACACCGGAGCCGGCCTTGAACCCCGCGTCACGCGAGCCGCTCGACCTGCAGTTCGCCGGCAGCGTCCGCGACCTGCTGAAATTCATCGCCGATTCCACTGGCATCAACATCACCTTCACCAGCGATTTCCGCGACCCGGCGCAGTACTCGGTAAAGCTGACCGGGGTCACGCTCGAGGAAGCACTCCAGCAGATCCTCTCGGCCAACGCGCTCTTCTACAAGGTGATCAACGACCGCACCGTGCTGGTGATTCCCGACACCGCGCAGAACCGGGCGCGATACGAAGAACAGGTCATTCGCACGTTCTACCTGTCACACGCCGATCCGACGGAGCTCGTCCAGCTCCTCAACACGATCATGCGCGTGCCCGGCGTGCCGCTGGTACCGGCCTTCGTGCCGAACAAGACGCAGAACTCGGTCACCATCCGGGCCTCGGCGCCGCTGGTCGCGATCGCGGAGCGGCTGATTCAGGCCAACGATCGGCCGCGCGCCGAGATTCTGCTCGACGTTCAGATCCTCGAGGTCAACCGGACGCGCGCCAAGCAGTTCGGCCTCGACCTCGGGGATTACAGCATCACCGGCATCTTCTCGCCAGAGGTGAGGCCGACGACCTCAACGGCCAACGGCGGTTCGGTGACCAACGTCCCACCCTTCAACCTGAACTCCATCTCGCGCGGGATCAGCGCCGCCGATTTCTACGCGACGGTGCCGACTGCAATCATCAGGTTCCTCGAGACGGATTCGCAGACGAAGCTGATGGCAAAGCCGCAGCTGCGGGGTCAGGAAGGGCAGAAGATCACGCTCAACCTCGGTGACGACTTTCCGGTGCCCGAGCACGACATTCGGATCGCTTGGCGGCGCCGGCAGCGTCGCGACGCAGCCGATCTCGTCGTTCAACTATCGGCCCGGTCGGTATCATCGTCAATGTGACGCCACGCGTGACGTTCGATGGCGACGTGATTCTCGAGCTGACCGTCGAGAGCAGCACGCTCGGGCAGGACGTGAACATCGCCGGACAGAACCTGCCGTCGTTCGGCTCGAGAAAAGTCGAGACCAAGATCCGGCTGCGCGATGGCGAGTCGACGCTTCTCGCCGGATTGCTGCGCGAGGACGAGCGGCGGACGTCTCACGGGCTTCCCCGGTCTGATGCACCTGCCGGTGTTCAAGCAGCTCTTCACCTCGAACGACCTCTCGAAGGGGCAGACCGATATCGTCATGCTGTTGACGCCTCGCGATCGTGCGTGGCCATGAGCTGACGCAGCAGGACGTCAATCCGGTCTACATCGGCTCGCAGCAGCATCTCGGACTGAGCGGTCCGCCGCCGCTGATCGCGCCGCCGGCGAGCGAAACGCCGGCGACCGCGCCGCCAGGGTCCGCGCCGGCTCCTGCGCCCCAGGGTGGAATATCGGGCCAGCCGACGCCGGCGCCCGCGAGTGGCACGATGCCTTCTCCCGGGATCGTGCCGCCACCGCCTGCCGTCCCCAGGCGTCCCGCCACCACCACCGCCAAATACTCCGCCGCAGGGCGCCGTCGAGACGCAGCCACCGCCGCCAGCGGCTGCCGCCGACGCGGCAGCGCCCATGACTCAGGCGGCGCCGGCGTCCAACGCCCTGCAGCTCGCGTTGACGCCGCCGGGCACCGAATTCCGCATGGGTGGCGGGCCATACACCGTGCCGATTTCGGTGAGCAACGCGCCGCGCACGTCCACGATCACGGTGACGCTGACTTTCAATCCGGCGGTGGTCAAAGTGCGCTCGGTCCAGGAAGGCAGTTTCATGCGGCAGGGCGGCGTCTCGGCGCAGTTCACGGAGCAGGTGGACCCGTCCGCCGGCCGCGTCGATGTGACGATTGTGCGCGACGCGGACGTCGTCGGCGCGTCCGGCAGCGGTTTGCTGGCGGCCGTGCTCTTCGATCCCGTCGCCCCAGGGGCGACCAATATCGCAGTGTCCGGTTCTGCCGCTGGCCCGGGCGCCGCGGCACTGACGGTGCAGGCGTCACCGGCCAGCGTGACAGTAAAGTAGAGGGTGCAGCGGTGCCGCCGTCGCGGCAGGGCGGCGGTGCTCGTCACCCGTGAAGTAGTTTCATGAAGCTGATGAGAACCCGCGAGTCGGGTTTCACGTTCGTCGAACTGCTCGTCGTCACCGCACTCGTCGGCATCCTGGCGATGGTCATCATGCCGCTCGCGAAGGTGACGATGCAGCGGCAGCGGGAAATCGAGCTGCGTCGCGCGCTCAGGGAGCTGAGGACCGCCATCGATCACTACAAGGACGCTGCCGATCAGGGGAAAATTCCGGCAACGTCGATTCGGTCCGGCAGTGAAGGCTACCCGCCGGACCTCGAGACGCTGGTCGTCGGCGTCCGGTCGGGCGAAGGCGCGACGGAAAAGCGGCTGAAGTTCCTGCGGCGGATTCCCCTCGATCCGATCGCGCGCTCCAAGGAGTGGGGATTGCGCGCCTACGAGGACAGGCCTGACTCCAAGTCGTGGGGAGGTCAGGACGTCTACGACGTTTACAGCAAGAGCGACGGCGTCGCTCTCGACGGCACGAAGTACTCCGACTGGTAAACGGCTGACATGAAAGACATGATTCCGGCGCGGCTCCGGCGGATGCGAGGGTTCACACTGATCGAAATGCTGATCGTGATGACCCTGATCGTGGTGCTGGCGTCGGTCGGGTTGATTGCGTATCAGACCAGCGTCCGGCGTGGCCGCGAGGCGGTCCTGAAAGAGGACCTGTACCGGATGCGCGATGCGATTGACCAGTACTACGCCGACAAGGGCAAGTATCCGACCGACCTGAACGAGCTCGTCTCGACCAACTACATCCGCCGCGTCCCCGTCGATCCGATGACGAACTCTGCCGAAACCTGGCAGACCGTCATGGCGGAGCCCGATCCGAGCAACCCTTCCGCCGAGTCGGGCCTCACCGATGTGAAGTCCGGCTCCGAAGGCGCTGCCATCGACGGTACGAACTACAACGAGTGGTAAGGCTCCGGTCGCGCGCTATCCCATCCACTGGGGATTGTGCGTCGTGCCGTCGAACATCGTGGTCGTCTTGAACGGCTCGAACTGGCCCGATGCCGCGGATTCCTTCGTCTTCTGCAGGAGGGCGTCAACCACTGCACGCGGCATTGGCGTGAAGCCGCGCACCGCCTGCAGGGCCTGCTCGAGCCGTTCCATGCTCTCGCACCCGGTGATCACGACCGACGTCGGCAGATTGAGCGCGTAGTGCAAACACTCGATCGGCGTGACGACGCCGGTCTTGAGCACGAAGCCGTCGCCCATCGGCTTCATGCCCAGGACGCCGACACCATCCTGCACAAGGCGGGGCAGGACGTCGTGCTCGAAGCTCTTGAAATGTGCGTCGAGGACGTTGAGCGGCATCTGGCAGCTGTCGAAGTGGAACTTGTTCTGGGCGGCGACGTCCAGCATCCTCGCGTGAACGGCCGGATCCTTGTGGCCGGTGAAGCCGATGTAACGGATCTTGCCCGCCTTCTTGGCTTCGAGGAGTGCCTCCAGCGGACCGCCGGTGGCGAAGAAGCGATCCGGATCGTTCATCCGGATGTTCTCGTGGTACTGCATCAGATCGATGACGTCCGTCTGCAGGCGCTTCAACGATTCGTCAATCTGCGAAGCGGTCGAGGCTTTCGTGCGGCCATCGAACTTCGTCATCAGGAAGACGCGTGGGCGCCGGCCATCGCGTAACGCGACACCCATGCGGCGCTCGCTCTCGCCGTCGTGGTAGTCCCAGCAGTTGTCCATGAACGTGATCCCGTGATCGATCGCCGCGTGGATGATGCGGATGCCGTCTGCGGGATCCTTGGGGCGGCCGATGTGATGGCCGCCGAGCCCGATCGCCGACACCTTCTCGCCGGTGCGGCCGAGCGTGCGATAGATCATCTCGCCCGACTTCGCATCGCTCGCCTGACCTCGTACGGCGTCGTGAGCAGCCCCGGTTAACGCGATAGTCGCTAACGTTCTCAGCGCATCTCTGCGATCCATAAGCCCTCCCGTTCGACAACTCGGTCGTCCACAACGTCACGGTAGATATCTGGTACAGGACTAAAGAGGCGCAATGGCGCCGCGACAGACGTATCTGAAAGCACACCGATGGGCGGTTCGGTCCTCAGGGGGCCACAGGGCCCGGCAGCACTGTGATGACGATCGCTTTCGACGTCGTCTGGTTCGCCGTGTCGGTCACCGTGACGCGCACGGTGTATTCGTCGTCCTCGTCGTAGACGTGGGTCGCAGTGACGTCACCCGAAACCGCTCCGAGATCGGCGGAGTCGCCGTCGCCGAACTCGATTTCCACGTTCTCGATCGGAGTGCCGCCTTCGGGCACCGTTATGGTGGCTTGGAATGTGACCGGCGTGCCGACGGTCGGTGGTGCCGTTCCGACGACGCTGAGATCAATGGTGGGGAGCGCAGTCACAGTTACATCGACCGTAGCTGCCTCCGCCGCGCCGGCCCGTGCGGTTACGGTTGCAGCCGTGGATGTGGTTAGAGTCACCCGCGCGACGCCGTTGCCGTCCGTGGTCGCCGATGACGCGTTCAGGCGACCTGCGGTGGTGGAAAACGTGACGGGAATTCCTTGGAGGAGATTGCCCGATTCGTCGAGCACCTGCGCAATGATCTGTACGGAAGCGCCCGTCGGCGGGACGCTCGACGGCTCGGCACGGACCGAGATCGTCTGCGCCGCGGCGGCCCCAATCGCGACCTCGATACTCGCGCCCGCACCGCCATCTTCGCCGCCGCTCGTCGCGGCGCCCGAGAACGCGGTGACGGTCGCCGTGCCCGACTGGCTGCCGGCGACCAGCTTGACGGTCGCCTTGCCGTTGTTCGTACGCGTCTCGCTCGGGTCGATGCGGCCGAGCGTCGTCGTGAACGATACCAGCGTCCCATCCGGGACGGGCGTGCCTGGCTCCTCGGTGATCGTGGCGATCAGATCGATCGAGCCGTTCAGCGGCACCGAGGGCGCAGTGCTGAAAAGTTGAATCGTGGATTCGGTCGGCGCGGTCAGCGGAACGCGATCGCACGACGTCGCCGCAGCGACGAGCAGCACGAGCGCGACGAAGGCCTGTCGGACCCCGGAACCGGGCGCGATCGGGCGTGCTATCATCCAAAGTAAGCATAAAGAAGCCATGCAGTTAGCGCAAGAGACGTCACGCGACGAACGCGGCTTCGCGATGGCGGCCCTGCTCGTCGCGCTGGTGCTCATGTCGGTCGCGATGTCGGTGATGCTGCCGGTGTGGCGCACGCTGTCGGTCCGCGAGCGCGAGGAGGAGCTGATCTGGCGGGGACAGCAGTACGATCGCGCCGTTCAGCTCTATCGCAAGAAGACGTCGGCGCCAGGCGCCCCAAGCATCGACGTGCTCGTCAAGGGCCGCTTCCTGCGGCAGAAGTATCTCGACCCGATGACCCGCGGTGATTTCGAGGTGGTTGGCGTCAATCCGGCTGGCGTCAATCCGGCTGGCGTCAATCCGGCTGGCGTCAATCCGGTCGGCAACACCAACGCCCCGGGGATGCAGCAGCCGAAGATCGGTTTCGGACAATTGATCGGCGGCGTTCGCAGCAAGAGCAAGGCACGGTCCTTCCGGGAACTCGATGGCAAGAAGACCTACGCCGAATGGCAGTTCGTGTATGTGCCATGGAAGCCAGGCGGTCAGCCGGCGCTCCCGGGCACTCAAGGTCCTGGTGGCCTACGGTCGCCCGGCCAGCCGCGACCCGGATCCGGATTTCAACTCGGCTCCGGCACGTCCAGTCCGTTTTCGTCAGGAAGCGGATCCACCACGCCCGGATCCACCACGCCCCGGAACAGCCGTAGCCGCACAAGTTCATCCACGATCGCTTCGTGCACCAACGGACGCAGACGCGCGAGCCCGTCGACGGGATCGGTCGGACGTTGCGGGTGCACACGGTTGGTCAGCAGGACCACGTACAGATCGAGCACCGGATCGATCCAGAGCGAGGTGCCCGTAAAGCCGGTGTGACCGAAGGCGGCGGGCGTGAATCGCCGGCCGCACGAGGACGTCGGGCGCATGCGGTCCCAGCCAAGAGCTCGGGAACTGCCGGGCACAGTGCTTTGCTGCAGGAACCGGCGAAGGAGCCACGGTTCGCCGAGTCGCGTTGGCGCGCGCTGCGTGTCCATGACCAGACGCGCGTAGCGTCCGACGGCGGCGGCAGTTCCGAAAAGGCCAGCATGCCCGGCAACGCCCCCCAGCCGCCAGGCATTCTCGTCATGCACTTCCGCCACGAGAAGGCGTCCGCGCAGCAGGCGATCGTCCTCCGTGGGTGCGGTTCGTGCGCGCTCGGCCTTTCCCGGCGTGTACGTCAGATCGCGCTCGCCGATCCGTGCGCTGAAGAGTTCGGCCAGGTTCTGCCCCGCAACCTGCTCGAGAATGAGGCCGAGGAGAATGAATCCCAGGTCGCTGTAAATCGACCGCGACCGCGGCGGGTATTCGAGCGGCATCGTCGCGATCTCGTGAGCGAACTCCCGGCGCGACTCGGCACGCCGGAAGATGTCCGACCAGGCGATGAAGCCGGCGCAGTGTTCGAGCAGATCCGCAATCGTCACCCGTTCGCGATCGCGGCCGCGCCAGTCGGGGAGGTAGAACGCCACCGGCGCGTTCAGCAGTAAGCGCCGCTCGCCCGTGAGCTGCATGGCGATCGGCGTCGTCGCGATCACCTTGGTCAGCGATGCGAGATCGAAAAGCGTGTCACTCGTGACCGGCGGCGCGTCGTCCGCGTAACTCAGGTGGCCGTGCGTCCACTGCCAAAGCACGGTATCGTGGCGGCCCACCTCGATCGCCGCGGCGGGAAAGGCTCGTGCCGCCGCGGCATCGGTCACGAGCCGCTCGACTGCGGTGAAATTACGCACCGGACTCCCGCGCACGCTCGCCCAGGATCCGGCTGACCGCGACGCCCGCAGCCAGCGTCGCTATGGATCCGATCAGCACATACCACTGCCAGTTGACGACGGTCAGCACGCGAACGGCCAGCATGACGAGCGCGCCAATCGCCATGCCGACGAATGCGCCGCGGCGGCCGACGACGATGGTGAACGTCCCGAGCAGGAAGACACCGAGGATGACGCCGTTCGTGAACGAGGCAATGCCGAGCACTTCGTCGACAATGCGACGCGATATCTGAATCGCGGCGAGGCCGACGACGATCTGCAGCAGCCCGAATGCGATCGTGAAGAGCCGCGACACGTTCAAGTAGTGGCGCTCGCCTCGTGTTCCGCCGGTCAGGGGCTGGTAGAAGTCGGTAAGCGCCGCCGCCGCCGAGGCATTCAGAGACGACGACATCGCGGCCGCCAGAATCGCCGCGACGACGAGGCCCATCAGGCCGGCGGGCAGATGCGTGACGATGAACTGCGGGAAGACGCGATCTGAGGCGACGCGGCCGTCGATGGTCAACGAGGCGAGCTCGCCCGGTGCATGGGCGGTGTAGAAGACGTACAGCAGCGTTCCGATCACCAGGAACAGCGCAAACTGGACGAAGACGAAGACGCCGCTGACGAGCAGCGCCTTTCGGGCGGACCGTTCGCTGTCGCTGCACAAATACCGCTGGACCATGAACTGATCGGTCCCATGCGTTGCGGTCGTGAGAAACGCGCCGCCGATCACGCCGGACCAGAATGTGTAGCCGCGGGTGAGATCGAGCGTGAAATCGAACACGCGCAGCTTGTGGCCGGTGGTTGCCAGTCGGGCGATTTCGTTCCAGCCTCCAGGGATCTCCTGCCAGAGGATGAACGCAGAGGCGAGCGCGCCGATCAGATAGATGGCGAGCTGGATGACGTCGGTCCAGATGAGCGCCGTCATCCCGCCGAGGAAGGTGTAGACGATCATGGCGAGCCCGAGCGCCACGACGGCCGCCACCAGCAGCGGGTTCGCCGGATCGCTCGCCGGCACCATCGCCTGCACTGCCGATTTCACGCCCGGCATCGCGACGAAGAGCGCCGCGAGGACCAGCGCCGTGGCAAACAGACGGAAGCCGTCCGAGAGCGTACGGGTCACGAGGAACAGCCCGGACGCCAGCTGCTTGACCGTTCCGCCAAATCGCCCCTCGAGCAGCTGATAGACGGTCAGCACCTCGCCGCGGAAGTACGCCGGCACGAAGATCACGCTCACAACGACCCGGCCGACGATGTACCCCATCGGCAGTTGCAGGAAGGTGTAGTCGGTTCCAAAGGCGTAGCCGGGCACGCTGATGAACGTCACGGCGCTCGTCTCGGTCGAGACGATCGACGCCATGATCACCCACCAGGGCAGATCGCGGCCGCTGACGAAGTAGTACTTGAGGTCTGTCTGCCGTCGGGAGAACCAGGCGCCCAGGAGGATCGTGCCGGCGAAGTACGCGGCGATGATGGCCAGGTCCAGCGTCGGCATCGATCAGGGTGAGAAGGCGGCGCGGCTGATGCTTGCGAGGTAGTCGAGGCCTCTCGGTGCCAGGCTGTCGTAAGAGAAGAGGACGATTCCACTGGCGCCGAGGCGTCTTGCGGTCTCGATGTTCTGGACGGTTTGCGCCGGCGACAACCGATAGGCGCCGATTCCCGCCCACACCGGTTGATTGCCCGCCGCCTGCCGGACGGTGGCGATTTGCGAAGCGAAAATCGTCGCGTCCGGCGTGTACGCCATCGGACAGACGACGTCGATCCAGCGCTTCTCGAGCCACAGCGGCCAGTCCTGGAACTTGCGCCCCGTCGCTTCCGCCGGTTCCGGATAGACGGCCGCGCTGAATAGCGCCTCGGGCCGCCGCGCCTTGACAGCCGTGCGCAGGCGGAGCACCAGGGAGTTCAGCCGCGACCGCCGGAATCCCGCCCATCGTTCCGTGTAGGTGTCGGTTGCCGCCAACAGCGCGGTCATATTGCCGGGATCGAAGCGACGCCGCTCCTCCGGCGTCATCGCGGCGTCGAGATCCTGCCGGAAGGCCTGCAGCGCCAGCCGGCTGAAGTCGAACTCCGCGCCCGGATACCGGATGTAATCCACGTGCACGCCGTCGAGGGCGTAGCGACGGGCCAGATCGTCCACGACACCGACAAGATGATCCGCGGCGCCGGGATGAATCGGCGAGACGAACAGTCCCTCCACGTCATCCGCGGCGCGGGTCCAGCGCGCGAGACGGCCGAGATATTCAGGGCTCCGCACGTCGATGCGCGACAGCGCGTACGCAAGCGGGCGCGGCAGCATCAGCCATTCCGGATGACGGTAGATCAAGTGATCACGCGACGCCGGCAGGTCGGCGGCCGACGAGATCAGGTTCACGTTCACCCATGCGTGAACGCGAAGGCCTTCAGCCTGAGCCTGCGTGATGAGGGTCGCGAGCGGATCGAAGCTGGCGGCCTGACCGGTCAACAAGTCGGCGCGCGGCTCGAGCGCGCTCTCGAAATAGGCATCGCCGCGGCCACGCACCTGCACCAGAAGCGTGTTGAAGCCACTGGCGCGGGCCATCTGGACGACCGTGTGCACCGACCGTGGCGAGGTGAGGCTCGCCCGCGTCACCCAGAGCGCGCGAACCTCATCGCGGGCGGCAGCGGCGCGCGGCGCCGGCGTCGCCAGCAGCAGGGCGGCGGTCACGACAACGGCAATTCCGGCGGACGAGAGCGTGCGGTGTGAAGGTTTGGGCAGGCCAAACGGCGCAAACATCGAATGTTCGCACTGTAACTGTCGTGTCGCGGAGTGTCAACGAAGGTTGACAGCATCGAGCAGGCTTTCTATGCTGCCTTGCCCATCCACGGACCCCGCCGCCCACGGGGAATTTCCCGGATTGTCAATGTTTGTGCTCGGAATCGACGCCGGTGGATCGAAAACCGTTTGCCTGCTGTCGGACGGCGACGGCGAAGTCCGCCGATCCGCGCGCGGACCCGGTGCGAACCTCGCGGTACTCGGAGAGCTGGAGGTCGAAAAGGTCCTGTACGAGCTGATGGAGCAGGTGCTGACCGACGAGCGGAGCGGTCCGGCTGCCGCAATCTGCCTCGGCATCGCCGGAGTCGATCGGGCGGAGGACGCCGCCGTCATTCGCGGCATCCTGCGGCGCATCGGGCAGAAAGCGCCCGTGCTCGTCGTCAACGACGCGCTGATTGCGCTGGAGGCCGGCGCCGGCGACGGTCCCGGAATCGTGATCATCGCGGGCACGGGATCGATTTGCTACGGGCGCAACGAGAAGGGACAGGCGGCGCGCGCCGGTGGTTGGGGATACATGCTCGCCGACGAGGGCAGCGGCTGGTGGATTGGGCAGCGCGCGATCATGGCAGTCATGCGCCAGTTCGATGGTCGAGGGCCAGCGACCGCTCTGACCCCGCGGGTGCTCGCGCATTTTGGCGTCGCCGAGCCATTTCAGCTCGTCTACGAGGTCTATTATCGCGACACGCGCCGGCGGCTGATCGCGTCGCTGAGCGAGGCCGTGCGCACGTCGGCCGATGAAGGCGACCCGGTGGCGCGGGAGATCATCGCTGGCGCTGCCGCGGAGCTCGTGGTTGGGGTACGCTCGGTGGCCGAGCGGCTGGAGATGCGCGGCGGGCAGTTCCCGCTGGTCCTGGCAGGCAGCATCTTTCGTGTCCTGCCGGCCCTGAAAGCCGATGTGATCGAGCGCGTCGCGGAAGTGGTACCGCGAAGCCAGCCGCGCACGCTCGACGCCGAGCCGGCACTCGGAGCAGTGCGCCTCGCGCTGGCCGAGGCGCGCGGAGGCGCCCGGCTGCCGGTGTACATCTGATCGATTCCCTGGAGAGAACTGACCGACTGTGCAGCTACACATCTTCCCCGACGACGCCGCCATGGCTCGCGCCGTGGCTCTTCGCATAACGAAACTCGTCGCCGCCAGGCCGGCGGCGGTACTGGGTCTGCCCACCGGCCGGACTCCGGTCCGGCTCTACGCGCATCTGCGGGATCTGGCGGCCGCGGGCAAACTCGATTTCTCGCAAGTGACGACCTTCAACCTCGATGAGTTCTACGGTCTACCTGCAGACCATCCGGCAAGCTATCGCAGCTTCATGGAGGAGCACCTGTTCCAGCACGTGAATCTCAACCGCAAGCGGATTCACTTTCTGAACGGGAAGGACCGGGACGCCGCCCGCGAGTGTCGTCGCTACGAAGCCGCAATCGCGCGCGCCGGCGGCATCGATCTACAGATTCTCGGCATTGGCACGAACGGTCACATCGGTTTCAACGAGCCCGCCCCCGGGCTCCAGTCGAGTACGCACCTCGCTCGCCTGAAGCCCGAAACGCGCCACTCGAACGCCAATCTCTTCGACGGTCGTGTCGCCGCTGTGCCCAAGGAAGCGTTGTCGATGGGGGTCGGTACGATCCTGCGCGCCAGAGCCGTGATTCTGATGGCCAACGGCGGCGGGAAGGCAGATGCCGTGAAGGCGACGGTGGAAGGGCAGGTGACGACGCGGATGCCGGCATCACTCCTGCAACTTCACCGGCACGTCGAGCTGATCCTCGACCCGGCCGCCGCGTCGAAGCTACGCGCCCGGGAGCGGTGAGACGAGCAGCGCCCGCAGGCGGGCCTCGATATCCTCGCCGATCGCCTCGCGCAACTGATCGCCGGCCTTCCTGATGCGCGATAGCGCCTTGGGGTATGACAGCCCGGTCTTGTTCATGACGACGGCGGCCTTCACGTTCCAGTGCGCGCGGCGCAGCAACCGATCGGCCTCGTCATAGTCGAGGTCGGTGATGATGTTGACGATGCGTCGCGCGCGATCCTTCAGCTTCTCGGACCCGGTCCGGACGTCCACCATCAGATTGCCGTATGTCTTGCCGATGCGGATCATGGCGGTCGTCGTGAGCATGTTGAGCACCATCTTGGTCGCGGTGCCCGCCTTGAGCCGCGTCGATCCTGCGATCACTTCCGGCCCGACCGCCGGCGCGATCATCAGGTCGACGAACGTTTGCAGTTCGGTTTTCGGATCGCAGGTGACGAACAGGATCTTCGCGCCGGCCTTTCTCGCTCGCGTCAGCGCGCCTCTGACGAATTGCGTCATGCCGCTCGCCGAGACTCCGATGACGACGTCCTTCTTCGTCGGGCGCAGCCGGCTGACCGCCCGCAGCCCTTCCTCGTAGTTGTCCTCGACACCTTCACGGGCGCGAAATATGGCGCCGCGTCCGCCGGCCATCACCGCCTGGACGAGCGATTGATCGGTGCCGAACGTCGGCGGCATTTCCGCGGATTCGAGCACGCCAAGCCGGCCGCTCGTACCGGCGCCGACGAAGACGATGCGGCCGCCGCGGCGCAGGCTCTCGGCGATCATGTCGGCGCCGAGGGCAATGCGATCCTTCTCGCGCTGCACGGCGGCGACGACGCGCCGATCCTCGTTCATCATCAGTTCGACGACGTCGACGGCGGGAAGCTTGTCGATGGCGAGCGTGGCGGCGTTGATGGCTTCAGTGGGCAGGAACTCCCACTTCGAACGTATCGGCATGGCGACCTCGCCTGGGCGGCGCCGGCGTCCGGCGCAACCGGCGCAGATTGTAGATCAGCCCGCAGGGGCCTCGCGTCAAATCGGTATATTCTGGTCGCGCTCGCTCCCGCGGCTTCCGAGGAGAATCGCATGGTTTCGCGCGTCACCCGCCGACGTTTTCTCGAAACGACCGGCGCCGCTGGTCTCACGACGCTTGCCGCTGCCGGTGCGCGTGCCCAAACGCCCGCGCCGACATCCGGTGTGCGCCCGATCATGTTGTCGAGCGCGAATGGCCTTCGCGCCCTCGAGACCGGCATGGCCTTGCTCAAGAAGGGCGGGGCCGGGACGAGACTCGATGCCATCGTGGAGACGGTGGCGATCGTCGAAGCCGACCCGCGCGACGACAGCGTCGGCTACGGCGGTCTCCCGAATGCTGACGGCGAGGTTGAACTCGATTGCTCGATCATGGACGGTCCGAGCTATGGCGCGGGCGCGGTCGGCGCGCTCAAACACATCATGCACCCATCGCGCGTCGCGCGTCTCGTCATGGAGCGCACCGGCCGCGTCTTCATCGTCGGCGACGGCGCATTGAAGTTCGCCCTCGCGCATGGCTTCAAGGAAGAGGATCTCCTGACGGAAGCATCGCGCGAGAAGTGGCTGCGATGGAAAGAGCAGATGAGCGATATCGACGACTGGGGTCCCCCGGCCAGGGACGTGGTGCCGGCCTACGATGCGCCGCCGAAGAAATCGGTGCGACTCGAGCGGACCCGCGAAGACCTGTGGCGCTCGCTCGGGATCGATCCCGAGAAGGCGTGGGGGACGATCAACTGCCTGGCGCTCGATGCAACTGGCGACCTGTCCGGGATTACGACCACGAGCGGCCTGGCGTTCAAGATCCCGGGGCGCATCGGTGACTCGCCCATGATCGGATGCGGGTTGTACGTGGACAACGAAATCGGAGCGGCCGGATCGACGGGTGTCGGCGAAGAATGCATCAAGGCCGTGGGCGCGCACACGGTGGTCGAGTACATGCGACAAGGCATGTCGCCCCGCGAGGCCGCACTGACGACGGTGAAGCGGGTGCTCTCGAAGCACGGCCCGGATGTTACCTGGAATCTGAACTTCTACGCCGTGAACAAAAAGGGTGAGCACGGCGGCGCCGCCATCCAGAGCGGCAGTCAGTACGCGGTCCACGACGGGACGACGGCGAAGCTGGTCGAATCGGCGTACGTCATCGAGAAGAAGAAGTGAGCGGAATTGCGATTGTGGATTGTGGATTGAGGATTGACTGACGACCTGGCGTCGGCCGCCCTCGTGGACGGCTATCTCGATCACCTGCGCATCGAGCGGCGGCTGGCTCCGAACAGCGTTGAAAGCTATGCCCGCGATCTGGTGCATCTCGGACGATTTGCCGCCGGCCGCGGCGTCGCGCTCACGGATCTCGATCGGCCGGCGCTGGAGGCGTTCGTCCGTGCGCTGATGGGCGCAGGGATGTCGCCCCGCTCGGTGGCGCGAATCGTCGCCGCCACGCGCGGATTCTATCGATACCTGCTCATCGGCCGGCGGATCGCGGCGAATCCGGCCGACGATCTCCAGCCGCCGCGTGCGTGGGCGACGCTCCCGAAATACCTGTCCGTTGAAGAAGTGGACACGCTGCTGGCGCAGCCGGACGTGTCGACACCGCGAGGCCTTCGCGATCGCGCGTTCATCGAGGTGCTCTATGCGACCGGTCTCCGGGTGAGCGAGCTCGTGGACTTGAAGGTGTCGGACGTCAACCTTGAAGGCGGATTCCTCACGACGAAGGGTAAGGGTAGCAAAGAACGCCTCGTGCCAATCGGCGACGAGGCCGTGGCGTGGCTCTCGAAATACCTGAGGGGAGCGCGCCAGTCGCTGCTCGGCCGCCGCACCTCGCCGCGCGTGTTCGTCAACGCGCGCGGCGGCGACGCACTGACACGAATGGGCGTCTGGAAGCTCCTGAAGGCCTATGGCATAAAGGCGGGCGTCGGTACACGATTGAGCCCACACGTGCTCCGGCACTCGTTTGCGACCCACCTGCTCGAGCGCGGTGCGGATCTCCGGGCCATCCAGGTCATGCTGGGACATTCCGATCTATCGACGACGCAGATTTACACGCACGTGCTGGAGGCACGGCTTCGCGCGGTCTACGACCGCTATCATCCCCGCCGGTGACTCGTGCTCGTGTTGCGCTCCTGGCCGTTGCCCTCGCAATTGCCGGCGCAGTCTGGATCCTCGTGCCGCCGGCACACCAATCGCTGACGGCGACTCCCGATTCGCGTACAGTGCGCGGCGCGATTCACGTGCACACGCGCCGTTCCGACGGGACTGGCAGCCCGGAGGACGTCGCCCGAGCGGCGGCGCGGGCGGGCCTCGACTTCGTGGCGCTGACCGATCACGGCGACGCGACGCGGTTCATCGATCCGCCCCGCTACATCGACCGCGTGCTGGTGCTCGACGGCGTCGAGATCAGTACCTCGGCCGGGCACTACATCGCGCTCGGCATGCCGCGCGCTCCCTACCGCCTTGCCGGTCAGGCACGCGACGTGGTCGAGGACGTGCACCGGCTCGGTGGGTTCGGTATCGCCGCGCATCCGGATTCACCGAAGACTGAATTGAGCTGGCGGAACTGGCAGGCACCGTTCGATGCTCTGGAATGGTTGAACGCCGACACCCAGTGGCGCGACGAATCGCGGCGTGCGCTCGTGCGCGCCGTGTTGTCGTATTGGTTCCGGGGGCCCGAATCGATCGTCGCGCTGTTCGATCGCCCGCGCTCGGCTCTCGAGCAATGGGACAGGCTGACGACGCGACGCCCGGTCGTGGCGGTGGCGGGGCATGATGCCCACGCCCGTATGTCCCTGGTCGGCGCGTGGGAGCCGACGGGCGAGGAACGATCGCTGAAGATTCCTTCGTATGAGGCCGCGTTCAAAGCCTTCGCCGTCCGCGCCGTCCTGAAGCAACCCTGGGGCCGCACGAACCAGACGGCGCCGCGCGACGCGGCCGCGCTTCTCGACGCGCTGCGGAGCGGTCGCGCCTATACCGTGATCGACGCGATCGCGGGGCCGGTGCGCCTCTCGGTTGAGGCCTCCGGCGCGAACGGCACAACCGAAATGGGAGGGGACGTCACGGCCGCGGGCGCGGTCACGCTGAGCGCTGCGCTCACGCCCGACGTGCCGGACGCCACGATCGTCCTCATCAAGAACGGGCGCGAGATCAAAGCGACACGCGGCAGCTCGATGTCGATCGTGCACCCGGCAGGCGAGGGGGCCGCGACCTACAGAGTCGAGGTGCGGCACGAAGGCGCGCCAGGATCCCCGGCTGTGCCCTGGATCGTTGCCAATCCGATTTACGTCACCCGAGGCGCATCGAGAGCATCGACCCCGCCGGCGCCGCGAGTGCTCGATCATCGGCTGTTCGAAGATGGGAGTGGCCAGGTTCAGTGGACGATCGAGCGGAATCCGCAATGCACTGGTCGCGTCGACGTGGCAGCGCCGGCAGCAGTCCCGCGCGATCGCGCGCGTGACAACATTGATCCGAAGTTTCACAAGCGATTGCACTTTGTGTGGCAACTCGCTGGCGGTTCACGGTCCAGTCAGTACACGGCGCTGGTCACGCGGCTGGATGGCGCCAAGCTCCGGGTGTTCAATCAACTCGCGTTCCGTGCGAGTGCTTCACGGCCGATGCGGCTCTCGGTACAACTGCGGGTGCCGGATGGGCGGCGTTGGCAGCGCTCCGTCTATCTCGACGAGACGCCCCGCGAAATCATCGTGCCGATCGAAGAGATGACGAGTGTCGCCGGAGGCGGGCGCCGCGCGCACATCGAGCGGGCCGACGCGCTGCTGTTCGTGGTGGACACGGTGAACACGCCGCCGGGGACTGCCGGCGAGACGTGGCTCGATTCGCTGCGATGGCAGCAAGCGAAGGACGAGGGACGAAGGACGAAGTGACGAGTGAAAGGCGTCCGGCTTACGTCCGTACGGTCAACAACAGATACGCCGCTCCCGCCCCGAAGAGCACGTTGGGCGCCCACGCCGCAAGCACGGCCGGCAGCATCCCGGCGCTGCCGATCGCCGTGAACGTGTTGATGGTGATCCAGTAGACGACAGCGATCGAGATGCCGGCGGCAATGCCGTATAGCGCGCCGCGCCGCCCGGTCGTTACCGCGAACGGTACGGCGATCAACGTCATGATCAGCGTCACGAAGGGGAATGACAGCTTGCGATGGAGCAGCACCGTCTGCGGGACGACATTGACGCCGCTGGCGGCAAGATCCCTGATATAGCGCTTGAGCTGCGCATATGTCATGCGGTCGGCATCGGGCGACTCGGTCGCGAAGTAGGTCGGCGCCTCGAGGATCAGATCTCGCGACGGGAACGTCGCGAAGGCCTTCAGATCGGTACCGTTCTGGAACTCGCGCACCCAGCCGTCGTTCGACCGCCACACCTGCTGCGAGCGCGCCTCGAAGATCGCGTTGCTGACGTAGACGCGACGCGCGACATTGCCGCCTTTGCGATCGAACTCGAGGATCGACAGTCCATTCAGTTCCTGACGCCGCTGATCGTAGAAGGTGTAGTTGTAGATGCTGCCGTCGCGCGCCACCAGCCATTTTCGGTTGACGACATCGAAGGTGCGCGCCGCGCCGCCGCGGATGATGTGTTTCAGCTCCGACGCTCGCCGATTGGAATAGGGCAACACGCGATCCTGCACGAGGAACATCGTCCCGCTGGCGACCGCGGCCAAGGCGATGAGCGGCACGGCGACACGGTAAATGCTGATGCCGCACGCCTGCATCACGACGATTTCGCTGTTCTTGGTGAGGATGCCAATCGTCACCATCCCCGCGATCAGGATCGTCAATGGGATGATGAAGAACACGAACTGCGGCGTCTGGTAGTAGAAGTACTGCCCGAGCGTCGCCGCCGTCGTCTGCCCCTTGAACAGCTTGTCGGACATGTCGATGAACGTCGAGATGTAGAAGATCCCGAGCAGTCCGATGAACGTCAGCGTCGACACTTTCAGCGCCAGGCGCGAGACATAGCCATCAAGGAGCCGGAAGGACGGCAGGTTGAGGTGCGGCAGCCGGATCACCACCACCACACGGCCTGAGCGTCCACCGCCAGCGGCGGGCTCCGCAATCGATCCGGCACCATCGGCCGCCGTCCGTGTCTTCCAGAATTGCCAGCGCTCGGGAATCGTCAGCCGCAGCGGCTTGTCCGCCGACCGGGCGCGCCACAGGAGCAGGGCAACGCCGATCGTCACCGAGGACGAGATTCGGCCCCCAGACGGCGAGCCAGGGCGGCAACAGTTGTCCCTTGGCCATCTGGCGTCCCTGGTACTCGAGGATGTAATACGCGAAGATCACGCCGATCCCAGGCACGAATGCGGCGAGCTTGCCGCCGCGCGCCTGCTGGAGTCCGAGCGCCAGTCCAATCACGGCGAAGACGAGGCACGCCGCCGGCAGCGAGAACTTGCGGTGGAGGGCCATCAACGGCGAGTGCGAACGCAGGCCTTTCTGTTTCAGCTCGGCAGCCCGGGCTCGCAGCTCCGGGATCGTCATCTCGTTGTCGCCCTTCAGAATCTCGGTAATCCGGAACACGCTGTCCGGATCGAGGCCGAGAATCAGCTCCGCAAAGCGGGCGACCTCGTATTTGGAAGGGTCCTTCAGATTCGCGGTATGCCGCGTGCCGTCGAGGAGCACCAGATCGACGCGGCGCTTTTCACGATCGATGACGAGCCGGCCGGCACCGGCGGTGAAGACGGTGGGCTCCTGCGGCCGCGACGTGTCGGCGAGGAACACGTCGCGCCACGCGCCGCTCGCGGTCGTGTCGCCGACGTAGAGAACGCGGTTGGGGAAGTCTTCGAAAAAGATACGCGGCTTGATCTCCGTTTCGACGCGCTGCGTGATGACGCCGTAGACGATTTGCCGGAAGGTCTGATTGGCGGCGGGGACGGCATCGAACATCACCCACGACGTCACGCCCCAGCTGACGAGCGCATAGAGCATCACCGGCCAGAGGAGGCGATAGATGCTGATGCCGCAGGCCTGCAAGGCCACCGATTCGCGATCTGCTGACAGCCGGCCGAGGCCGATGAGAAGGCCGACGAGGACCGACATCGGGATCGTGACCGCCAGCGCCTGCGGCACGAGGGTCGCAAGCACACGAATGACGATCTGCCAGGACACACCTTTCGAGATGAGCTGCTCGCTGTAGTCGGCGAGCGGCTGAATCATCAGGAGAAACGTGAAGACGGTCAGTCCGAGCAGGAAGGGAAGGATGAGTTCCCGGATAATATAGCGATCGATGATCCGCAACATCGGCGGGCAGTGGTCGGATTGAACTTCGAGCGTATCACACTGTTACTGCGGCGTTTTCGGCGCTACCTCCATCGTTGACGGGCCTGAATCCCCGCTGCTTCCATCCCTCCCACGTCTGCCCACATGACAAAGGTCGCGATTCTCTGGCACATGCACCAGCCCTTCTATCAGGACCTGGTGACGGGGGAGCACATCCTGCCATGGGTCCGGCTGCATGCGCTGAAGGATTACTACGGAATGGTCGCGCTCTTGCGCGAGTTCCCGACGGTACGTCTGACCTTCAACCTGGTGCCCTCGCTCGTCGTGCAGCTCGAGGCGTTCGCCGAGGATCGGGCGAAGGATCGCAGTCTGGAGCTGAGCCTCAAACCGGCGGCCGAGCTGACCGACGACGACAAGCGTTTCCTCCTGACGAACTTTTTCCACGCGCAGCGGGCGCGGATGATCGAGCCGGCGCCGAGATATGCGGAACTCCTCCGGCGCCGCGACCACGCCAATGCCAATGGTGGAGCCGTCCGTGCGTTCTCGGAGGGCGATTTTCGCGATCTCCAGGTCTGGCACAAGCTCGCGTGGGTCGACCCGTTCTTCGTCGAATCGGATGTTCGTATCCACGCGCCTGATCGCGAAAGGCCGCAACTACACCGAAGACGACAAGCGCATCCTGCGCGACGTCGAACTCGCGGTCCTGCGTGCCGTGGTCCCGGAGTACCGCGAGCGCCGCCGCACGCGGCCAGGTGGAACTCTCGGCATCGCCGTTCTATCACCCGATTCTCCCGCTGTTGTGCGATACCGATGTGTATCTGCGAACGCATCCGCACTCGCGCATGCCGCGGCAGCGATTCCGGCATCCGGATGACGCCCGTACGCAGCTCGAACGGGCGGTCCAGTCGCACCTGCAGACGTTTGGCGTGAAGCCGGTCGGTTTGTGGCCGTCCGAAGGGTCGGTATCCGACGCGATGGTGCCGCTGGCGGCGAATACGGGGTTCCGCTGGATGGCGACTGACGAATTGATCCTGGCGCGAAGCCTGGGCGTCGGGTTGGCGCGGGACGGGTACGGGCATCTCGAACAGCCGGAAACACTCTACCGTCCGTACCTCGTCCGCGCCGGTGGAGCGGAGATCGCCTGCTTGTTCCGCGATCACGTGCTGTCAGACCTGATCGGCTTCACGTACGCGAGCTGGGGCGCGGCTGAAGCCGCGCAGGATTTTGTCGGGCGGCTGATCGAAGCCGGCCGGCGGTATGCGGCGCGCACCGGCGGCGGGGAAGCCGTCATTCCGGTGATTCTCGACGGCGAGAACGCCTGGGAACACTTCGAGGGTCAGGGCCGGCCGTTTCTTCGCGCTCTCTATCGCGCACTGGCGACGCATCCGGAGATACAAACGGTCACGATGAGCGAGGCCGCCGCGGCGCCGGCGACCCCGCTGACCGGCATCTTCCCAGGATCGTGGATCAACGGCGACTTCTACATCTGGATCGGCCATCCGGACGATCACCGGGCCTGGGGCCAACTGGCCGATGCCCGGCAGGCGATGGACGCTCCAGGTCCCGCAGCGACGGCGGAGGGCCTCGTTCGAGCCCGCGAAGAGCTGTTCATCGCCGAGGGCTCCGACTGGTTCTGGTGGTACGGCGACGATCACTCTTCCGATCACGATCTGGAATTCGACGATCTGTTCCGCCGGCATCTCCGCAACGTCTACCGCAGTCTCGACAAGCCGGTGCCCTGAGGAGCTCTACGTCACCAACATCACCACCGAGCCGCCGCGAACGGTCGTCCACGCGCCGGTGGGATTGCGTCCGGCCGACGCTGGACGGCGAGGTCACCAGCTACTTCGAGTGGGTCGGCGCCGGCGAGCTGGAGCTCTCGGCGTCGGCGGGATCGATGCACCAGGTCGCGCCGGTGCGGCGCCCGCTGGTGACCGCGATCCGATACGGTTTCGACGCGGACCAGCTTCTTCGTCCGTGTCGATCTGTCCCGGCGCGCCCAGGACGTCCTCGTCGATAAAGGGCGAAGATCCGCGTCAGCTTCTTCAAGCCCGCGAACCACCGCCTTTCCGCTACTGACGATGCCGGCGCTTGCATGCGGTCCAGCTTCTTCGAGCGTCATGGCCGGGACGACTGGCAGCCAAAGGCCTCGGCGCGGGCCGTCGGCGCGGCCGTCCACATTCTGGAGCTCGGCGTCCCGCTCGCGGACCTCGGTCTGCGGCCGGGCGATACGGTCAGCTTCTTCGTGAGCCTTGCTGCAGGACGGCCACGCGCTCGAGCAATATCCCGCCCACCATCCGCTCGACCTCCAGGCGCCCGGGCCCGATTTCGCCGCACGGCTCTGGTCGGTGTGACCGGGGATGCGGCCTTCGCACTTGTCGAGACGCTTCGGATCCGTTTTCGATCCTTCGACCTTTCGAGTTCTGCCACGAGTTCGCTAGGGTAGTTGCGGCCGGCTTTCCGACTCCGCAAACCTTCAACAGGGCACTTTCCTGCGGCATCCCCACTGAGTCTGATAACAAGTGTTATGTAAACCAAACTGTGGAATAGGGTCAGGAATGTCGCGTCTTTTACGCTGTCGGAACCGGCGCCGCTACTGCCTGACAGCTATGCGAAATTCGAAGTCTGCAGGCTTCAATGAAAGTGCAGGGTTGAAGCGGACGCGTAGGCTCAACACGTCGCGGAACTCATACGGCCGACGACTGAGGTCACAGCCGCGACCTCGCTCGTCATGGCCTCGGTTTCTTTGCGGACCGTAGGATTCTGATTCGGTAGCCCTGAGGACTTGTGCCTGGCTCCCGACGTGAGGGTCAAGCTGCCGCGACTTGCCAGCAGCGCCTGAGTCGCCGTGGGAGCCTCGATTCGCGGACCCGGCGACTGCAGCACCGCAGCATCCGGAGCCCGATTACCTGTGCTTACGCTTCGCGCAGCTCCTCGAAGAATCGATTCGAGCGCCGCGATGACGTCCTCGCGCTCGGCTTTGCCTCGTGCGAAGCTCAGTTTGAGATTGAACGCCTTGTTCTGTGGCCGGTAGTTGAAGATGAACGCCTTCGGCCGTCCAGGCTTGGATTTGGCGATCGCTTTTCGCAGCGCTTCGCGAGTGGCGCCGCCCTTGACTGGCAATCCGCTCGATCAGCGCCGCCATTTTCTGCGGGTCTCCCTGTCTAACTATCTGTAAAAGCAATGACTTGGAGGTAATGTCTGCCAGCCGACAAAGGTTCTTGATCTCGATCGGGCATGCCTTGGAGCGCCAGTGACTCCGTAATCGCGACGCGCGACTTCCCCAGCTTCTTGGCCAGCATCTCGTGGGTGTAGGCGCATCGATGCGCCAGGGCCGCCATCGCCTCGGCCTCTTCGAACGGTGTCAGGTCCTTCCGCTGGAGGTTCTCGACAAGCGCGACCTCGAGCACCTCGTTGTCGTCGCCCTCGCGGATGACGCCAGGCAGCTCCTTGAGGCCGACCTGGACGGCGGCCTGATACCGGCGCTCGCCAGCCACGATCTGATAACGCTCGCCGCGCTGGCGCAGCACCAGTGGCTCGATGATGCCCTTCTCGGCGATCGACGCCATCAGCTCCGACAGGTCGCCCATGACCTGGCGGGGCTGGTTCGGATTGGGATCGATCAGGTCAATCGGCACCATGCGTCCCACGGGCACGCCGCCAGGGCCGGTGATGGCTTCGACGTAATGAGCGTCATGGCGCATGCGAATGGTCTCGGGCAGCCCTCGCTTAGGCACGGTCGATCACCTCTTCGCAAAGCATGTAGTACTCGCTCGCGCCCGTAGAGTCGGGTGCGAACGTGAAAATCGATTCCTTGTAGGCCGGACTCTCCTCGAGACGGACGCTCTTGGAGATGGTGGTGCGGAAGACCTTGGTGCCGAACACCTGCGTGATCTGCTCGCGGATGTCGCGCGCGAGCGAGGTTCGGCGGTCGTGCATCGTGATCACCACGCCGAGGATCTGCAGCCCGGGGTTGGCGCGGGCGCGGACCTTCTCGATGGTCTCGAGCAGGTCGTCCGTGCCTTCGAGCGCGAAGTACGACGACTGAATCGGAATCAGCAGAGTGCGACGACGCGACCAGGGCGTTGACGGTCATCAGGCCGAGCGCCGGCGGGCAGTCGATCACGATGGCCTCGAACTTCGAGCGGACCGCGTCGATCCGATCCTTGAGCCGGAAGTGCGAGTCCAACTCCCCCACCAGCCGCCCTTCGAGTTTTGCGAGCGCTATGCGGGCCGGCGCGACGTGCAGGTTCGCAATCGAGGCCGGGACGATCACGTCTTCGAGGCGCGCATCGGACTCGGCGATGACGTCGTACATGCTGCGGTTCACCTGCCGCATGTCGAGGAACGACATCGTGCTGTTGGCTTGGGGATCGAGGTCGATGAGGAGTGTCGAGCGGCCTCGCATCGCCAGGGCGGCCGCGAGGTTGATGGCCGTGGTGGTCTTACCGACCCCACCTTTCTGGTTCGCGATAGAAACGATCATGAGGGTCGGCAGGCATGATTGCACAGATTGGCGACAGATGACACGAAAGAACGCAACCGGCGGGGGCGGAACCCCGCCGGAGGGTCACATCTTGTATTTGCCCAGGTCGTCGGCGTCGAGACTTTCCAGCCATTTCTGCAACCGTTCGGTATCGGCGCGATCAGGCGTGGACTCGACAGTCTTGGCGTTGTCGATGACCGACTCCTCGACGAAGATGGGGGCGCGGGTGCGGAGGGCCAGCGCAATGGCATCGCTTGGTCGGGCGTCCACGGTCACCGGATCGCCGCGAACCAGCAGGTGAATCAGCGCGAAGAACGTGTTGTCTCGCAGGTCGCAGACGACGACTTTCTGGACCGTGCCGTCGAGCGTCTGGATCACGTCGCGGAGCAGGTCGTGCGTCATCGGCCGTTGAGGCGCTTCGTTCTCGATCTGCGATGCGATCGCCTGGGCCTCGTTCGGCCCGATCCAGATTGGCAGCATCCGCTGCCCGTTCTCATCTCGCAGGATCAGAATGGGCATCGTCGTTACCGGGTCGAGCATCAGCCCCTTGATCGTCATTTCGATTTGCATCACGCACCCGCCTGTTCCCATGTCGCAGCCGACCCGCCCGGCTTGATGACTCACCCAACCCGGATGGAGTCGTTCGACTCGTTCGACCCGATGGACCCGCGCGACCCGATGGCCCCTATCTCGCCCCAGACGCTGTTGGGTCCGGCCCGACGAATGATGACCGGCACCGTGCGCCCGATCCAATCGCTGTCAGCGGGGACATTCACCACGGTGTTGCCCGTCGTCCGGCCTGAGAGTTCCCACGGGCGTCGCCGGCTGTTGGCATCCAGCAGCACGTCGAAGGACTGCCCGACCATGGCGCCATGGAGCTCGAGCTGAATCCGCCGCTGCAGCTGCTGCAGTTCCACGATACGACGGGTCTTCTCCTCCTCCGCCACGTCGTCCGCATAGCGTTTGGCGGCCAGCGTGTTCGGGCGCTCAGAGTACTTGAAAGAGAACATGCTGTGGTACCGGACACGTGCCGTCAATGCGAGCGTCTCTTCGAAGTCTGCGCCGGTCTCGCCGGGAAAGCCAACGATCATGTCGGTCGTGATCGAAATGCCGGGTATCGTCTCGCGCACGCGGTCGATGAGCTCGACGTACGAGTCGCGCGAGTATCGGCGTCGCATGATGGTCAGGACCCTGGACGAGCCCGACTGGACGGGCAGATGGAGGTGCTTGCAGATCTTCGGCAGGTCGGCCATCGCGCGGAGCAGCCGATCGGTGACGTGCCGCGGATGCGGACTGGCGAATCGGATGCGCTCGATCCCTGGAAGGTCGTGGACCGCTTCGAGGAGCCCGGCGAAGTCACACGCCGGGTCGTCAGGGGCCTGGTAGTGATTCACGATCTGCCCGAGGAGCTGCACCTCCTTGAGGCCGCGGCGTGATGCGTCTCGCACTTCTGCAAGGATCTCGGCTTTCGGCCGCATCCGCTCGTGGCCGCGTGTGTACGGGACCACGCAGAAGCTGCAGTACTCGTTGCAACCTTCGATGATGGTGACCCAGGCTCTAACCGGATCGCCACGGCGGGTCAGCCCGAAGGGAAAGGCGACGTTGTCGTGAGCGCCAAGGTCGAACTGCGTGCGGCGGCTGGCGGCGGCCTGTTCGACGAGCATCGGTAGCATTCGGGCACGGCGCGTGCCGACCACGACGTCCACCATTGCCGAACGAGACGCCAGCGACTCCCCTTCCTGCTGCGCGACGCATCCCGCGACCGCCACGATGGGGTCGCGTCCGGTCTCCTCGCTTCAGGACGCGGAGCTCGCCGAGCCGCGTGTACAGCTTCTCCTCGGCATGCTCGCGCACGCTGCATGTGTTGATGACCACCACGTCGGCATCAGCGTCTTCGTCCGTGCGCTCGTAGCCAGCCGCTTCGAGCAGGCCGGCCATCTGCTCGGAGTCGTGGTAGTTCATCTGACAGCCGTAGGTTTCGATCAGGTATTTCCGGCTCACGCTCGCCCTTTCGCCCGTCGCCTTTCGCTTTCGCCTTTTGACTTTGCTTCGCCTTTCGCCCCCGTCCGTGCTCGGGAAGTCAGCATCTCGCCTGCGCTCGCCAGGACACCGGCGGAAGGTTCATGGCCGGCAATCATCCTAGCAATTTCATGCTGCCGATCCCGCCCATTCAGGCGTGTGACGGACGTCGTTGTCCGGCCGCCGTGAACGGCTTTGGCGATCATGAAGTGGACGTCCCCATGGGCGGCGATTTGCGGCAGGTGGGTAATGCAGAGCACCTGATATTCGGCTCCAAGACCTTGGAGCCGGCGCCCGACGACGTCCGCCGTGTGTCCACCGATCCCGGCGTCGACCTCGTCGAAAATGAGAGTGGCATCTCTGCCCTTCTGTGCCGTGACGGTCTTGATGGCGAGCATCAGTCGCGACAGTTCTCCGCCTGAAACAATCCGGGCCAGCGGACGCGGATCCTCTCCTGGATTCGGTGAGACAAAGAACTCTGCGATATCAAGCCCTTTGGCGCTCCATCGATTCTGATCCGCCGTCGGGTTCGAAGCGCACGTCGAAACGCAGTCGGTCCATCGCGAGACCTGCGGCGACGCGCACCAGTTCGGAAGCAAACCGTGGCGCCGCCGCGCGCCGTTTCTCGGACAACGCCCCTGGCGCGAGCGAGATAGTCAGCCTCTGCCCGCCGCAGTTCGCGATCGACGTCGGCCGCTCGCTCGTCCGCCGAGGCCAACGTCTCGAGCTCGCGCTCGCACTGGCCGCCATGCGCGATCACGTCCTCCAGCGTCGGACCGTGCTTCCGCTTCAGCCGATCGAGGAGTGCCAGTCGGTCTTCGACCTCCTGCAGACGCCCGGGGGCTGCATCGATCCCGTCGCGCGTAATCGCGGAGGAAATAGGCGAGCTCCTCGAGCTGCGACTGGATGGCGCCCTTGCCGTCGAGGAACGGAGTCGCGCGCACGTCGAGCGCGGCCAGGTCACCGACCTTCTTCCAGACGGCCGCCAGACCGCTCATCACGGCGCCGTCCTGCTCGTAGAGCGCCTGGTACGCCTCGCCACTCAGCTGCGCCAGCCGCTCCGCGTTCGCCAGCACGTGGCGTTCAGCCTCGAGCGCGACGTCCTCACCCGGCTTCAGCGCCGCCTTCGCAATCTCATCGCGCTGAAAGGTCAGCAGATCGACACGCGCCAGCTTCTGTTTCTCGTCGAGCCGCAGGGTGTCGCGCTCGGCGCGCAGCGCGCCCATTCCCTGATGGCTCGCGGCAACCTCGTCGCGTAATGTGACGAGGCCGGCGTACGCATCAAGCAAATCGAGGTGGCTCTCCGGAACGAGGAGTCCTTGATGCTCGTGCTGTCCGTGCATTTCGATCAGCCGTGAGGCCAGATCGCGGAGCGCGCCGGCGGTCGCCAGCGCACCATTGACGAAGGCTCGGCTCCGCCCGTTACTCGTAATCTCGCGGCGAACGATGATCTCTTCCCCATCCGCGTCGAAGATCGCCTGGATGGTCGCGACGTCTTCGCCGGTCCGAACGAGATCGCTCGACGCGCGCGCGCCGAGCAGAAGGCCGACCGCTTCGACGAGGATCGATTTGCCGGCGCCGGTTTCGCCGGTCAGGATGTTGAGCCCAGCGTCGAAATCGATCTCGACGCTTTCGATGACCGCGAGATGCTGAATGCTCAGGAAGCGCAGCATGAACGGAGAGGAGGCGGGCGTTTGCGCGAGCCAAGGAAAACGCTGCAACTTCCATCGTAGCATACCCTTGAAAGCATTCAGGCTGAGTGTTAGCCTAGTGAACTACCGCGCTGTCCCAGCGGCGCATCACTTATGCGGCGGAGGCTTTGTTGCGCTTGCTCGGTTCGTACGTACTTGCACTGCAGGTGCAGGGCGCGGTTGAATCCGGTCCGGGCCGGACACAGGATCTCGCATCGCTCGTTCCGAAGGATCCAGTCGCGAAGATCGTTCTGCTGATCCTGATCCTGTTCTCCATCGCCTCCTGGGGCATCATCCTCTACAAGTTGTGGGCGCTCAACCGCGCTGAGCGACAGTCGACCGCCTTTCTCGATGTCTTCCGCCGCAGCAGCAAGTTCTCGGAAGTACAGGCGGTCTGCAAGAACCTGGCGGAGAGCCCGCTCGTCGGGATCTTCCAGGCCGGTTACGCCGAGCTGAACACGCAGTTGCGTCAGGCGCCGAACCCGCCCAGTCCAGGTGGCACCGCGCCTCGTCCTACTCTTCGAAGCCTCCCGGCGCTCGATCGCGCGCTGCTGCGTGCGTCGGCCGTCGAAGTGAACAAGCTCGAAAGCCGCGTGCCGTTTCTCGCGACGACGGCCAGCATCACGCCGTATATCGGCCTGTTCGGCACGGTGTGGGGGATCATGGCGGCGTTTCAGGGAATCGGGCAGACCGGATCGACGAGCCTCGCGGTCGTCGCACCCGGCATCGCCGACGCACTCATCGCCACCGCTGCCGGCCTCTTCGCGGCCATTCCCGCCGTCTACTTCTACAACCACCTCGCGTCGCGCGTGAAGATCCTGACGACAGAGATGGACGACTTCTCGCTCGAGTTCCTGAACATCTCCGAGCGGAACTTCAGCTGACGCCGCATGCCGAAGCTGCAAGCGATCGATTCAGGAGAAGGCGCCCGTCGCGGGCGATCGCGCCGCGTCTCGACCGTGCTGGCGGAGATCAACGTCGTGCCGCTCGTCGACGTGATGCTCGTGCTGCTCATCATCTTCATGGTGGCAACGCCGATGATGCAGCAGGGCTTCGACGTGCAGCTGCCCAAGTCGCGAAACAGCCCGCCGATCGCGAGCGAGCGCATCTTCGTCAACGTGCCGCTCACCTATCGCAGCACGCGCGTGGTCTATCTGGGCGACGATCCGATTCGCATCGAGATTCTCGAGGAGCGGGTACGCCAGGCCTTGTTGAATAGCTCGTCGAAGGAAGTGTTCCTGCGCGGCGACGGCGGTGTGCAGCTGCAGGAGCTGATGGACGTCATGGATCGCCTGAAGGCGGCCGGCGTCGAGAAGGTCGGGATCGTTTCGAAACGGCCAGGGGAACGGTAGGGAATAAAGGACGAGGGACGAGGGACGAAGGACGAGGGACGAGCGATGGACGCGGTTTCACCGATTCTGATCGAACGTGCGCAGGAGCCCCAGGGGCTCCGCAACATGGTCGTCGTGTCGCTGGTCGTCCACGCCGTCGTCGCCACGTTGATCGTCGTGTCGCCTCGCCCGTCGCTTCAGGCCCCGCCGTCCACCGTCATGACGATCAGCCTCAGCGCCGGTCAGGTGAACAGCGGGGGGTTGACGCCGATGTCAGGCCGGGCGGCCGAGGCGGCGCGTCCCGACGAGAAGCCAACGCCGGTTGCGGCGCCCGCGCCGAAACCCGCAGAGATGGTGATGCCGACGTCGAAGGCCAAGGCACCGCCGAAAGTGACGCAGAAGAAGGCGCCGGACGATGCGAAGGGGAAGCTCGTGCCGAAGGCGGCCGAAGCGAGCCGCGGCGATGCGCGAGTGGACACCGGACTGAAGACGACAGGCTTCGGTCTGTCGACCGGCGGCGGCGGCGGAACGAGCGGCTATCTCGACGTGCAGAATTTCTGCTGCCCCGACTACCTGGCGACGATGATTCAGTTGATTCAGCGGAACTGGAACGGGCGGCAGAGCACGCCCGGTGCGACGCTGATGAAATTCACCATTCAGCGGGACGGCCGCCTGACCGACGTCGAGCTCGAGCGATCGAGCGGCTACTTCGCCCTGGATCAGACCGCGCAGCGGTCGCTGCTGGTGACCCGGCAGTTACCGCCACTTCCCGGTGCGTTTCCGGAGCCGTCCTTGACGGTGCATCTCACCTTCCAATACGAGCGCTAATGCGACGCATTCCTCTGACCGTGATCTGTTTCGTCGTGCTCCTCGCGACCGCAGTGGCCGCGCTCCAGAATCCGCCGGCCGCGCCTCCGCAGGGGCAACAGCCGCCGGCCCCGCAACAGCAGCGCGAGATCGGCCTCACGATCAACCCCCTCGATCCGGGCTCGCCGCCGAAGTATGCGGTGCCGGATTTCATCGCGCTTTCGAAGGACGCCGAGACTCAAGCCGCGGCCAGGACCCTCGGGCAGGTCCTCTGGGACGATCTCGACTTCGAGCGTGAGTTCTACATGATTCCGCGCGACACTTATGGATCGATTCCGGTGGCGCGGTCGGTGGACGATGTGCCGTTCGACCGCTGGCTCGAGCTCGGTGCCGACGGCCTCGCGATCGGATCGGTGCAGAAGGACGGCAACGCCCTGAAGATCCAGGTGCGGCTCTTCAACGTGCGATCGCGGCAGGCAGTGTTCGCGCGCGAGTACTCGGGCGCCGCCGCCAATCCTCGCGTCTTCGCGCACACCGCTGCCGACGAGATCCACAAGCAGCAGCGCGCGCTGAACGGCGTCGCGCGTACCAGGCTCACGTTCTCTTCCGATCGCGATCGCGAAAAGGTGACGGGCACGGTCGAGAACCGCGACGTCAAGGAGATCTACATCGCCGACTACGACGGCGCGAATCAGCGGCGCATCACCGTCAATCGGGCGCTGAACATCACGCCGACCTGGTCGCCCGACGGCAAGTCGATTGCCTACACGTCGTACGCGCGGGGATTCCCGACGCTGTTCATCTCGATGATTTACGAGGGGAAGCGCCTCGAGCCGACGTCGGGAGGTACGCAGAACTGGCTGCCGGCGTGGTCGCCCGACGGGTCGAAGATTGCGTTCACGTCGAGCCGCGAGGGCAACGCCGAGCTCTATGTCGATGAATCGTGACGGCAGCGGCGTGCGGCGCCTGACCAACAATCCCGCGATCGACACGACGCCGACCTGGTCGCCGACCGGCGCTCAGATCGCGTTCACCTCCGATCGATCGGGATCGCCGGCGATTTACGTGATGGGCGCCGACGGTCTGAACCTGCGGCGGATCTCGACCGACGGCTACTGCGATCGCGCGACCTGGTCGCCGGCGCCATTCAACGAGGTCGCGTTCGTGTGCCGTACCGGGCCGGGTACGATATCAAGATCTACGACTTCGCCGAGGGAGCGGTCGCGGCAGATCACGTTCGGCGAGGGCAGCAACGAGAGTCCGGCCTATGCGCCGAACGGCCGGCACATCGCCTTCACGTCGACGCGCGCCGGCAAGGTGCAAATATTCACGGTCGGCCGCGACGGTAAGGGCCTGAGGCAGATCACGAAGATCGGCAACAACTTCACTCCCGACTGGTCGCATTGAACGGTCAGCGGGTCTTCCCATTGAGGAGCCACCAACGATGACATCTCGTTCCGCGGTTCACCGCGCCGCGCTCGCCGTGCTCGTGGTGCTGGCCGTGACGGCCGGTGCCTGTCACAAGAAGCAGCCGCCTGTCGCGCGGCCGCTGCCGCCGCCGCCGCCGTCGGATAGCGGCGCGTCCACCGGCCCCGCCCGAGCCGTCGCCTGAACCGGCCCCTGTTCCGGCCGAGCCAGTGACGGACGATGCGATCGGATCGAAGTCGCTCGACGATCTGAACCGCAACTCCCCGCTGAAGGCTGTGTTCTTCGCGCTCGATTCAAACGAGGTCGACACCGGCGGGCCAGCAGGTGTTGCAGGGCAACGCCGAGGTTCTGAAGAAATACCCGTCGTGGCAGGTGACGATCGAGGGCCACTGCGACGAACGCGGCACCGCGGAATACAACCTGGCACTCGGAGAACGGCGCGCTGTGTCGGCCCGCACCTACCTGGTCTCGCTCGGCATCCCCGCCGACCGCATCAAGACGGTCAGCTACGGCAAGGAATTCCCGTTCGATCCGGGCCACGACGAATCGGCGTGGTCGAAGAACCGCCGCGCCCACTTCGTCGTGACGGCGAAGTAGCGCTCGTTGGAGCACGAACCATGCGACGACTTACAACCCTGCTCGTCGCCGTGGCGCTCGTCGCGGCGGTGACGCCGCTCGGCGCCGCCAATCGCGAGCACGAACAGATGATGGCGGACATCCGCATGCTGCAGGAGCAGAATCAGCGCCTGCAGCTGGCGCTTACGGCGCTGAACGAGACGCTCAAGGCGTTGAACGCGAAGATCGACGACCAGGGCGCTGCCACGCGCAAGGGCGTTCGCGGATCAGAAACTGCTGATTGACGGCGCCAGCGGTGATCTACGCGTGCTGCGTGAGAAGCTGGACGAGACGAACGTCCGCCTGACGTCGCTCTCGCAGGACGTGGACGGCCTGCGCGATCTCGTGCATCAGTCGACGCAGGCACCTCCCGCGGCGATGCCTGGGGCGACGGATGGCACTACGGGCGCGCCAACTACCTCCGGGTACCGCGCCTCCGCCGACCACTGCCCCACCCGCCGGCGCCGCGGCCATCGGCACGACCCCGCGGCGTCTCTACGAGACGGCGTACGCCGACTACACCGCCGGCCAGTGGTCGCTCGCCGTCCAGGGATTCGAGACGTATCTGAAGACGTTCCCGAAATCCGATCTCGCGGACGATGCGCAGTACTACATCGGCGAGGCGCTCGCCGGAGACAACAAGTTCAAGGAAGCCGTCGCCGCCTACGAGCGCGTCATCAGCGACTATCCGCAGAGCGACATTCTTCCTGAGGCATACTACAAGGTCGGCAGCACGTACGAGCGGCTCGCGCAGCCGGACAAGGCTCGCGCCGCCTACGAATACGCCGTCAAGCACTTTGGCGAGACCCAGGCGGGCACGCTGTCGAAACAGCGGCTCGATGGCCTCAACCGGCGAGCCCGCTAGCAGGCGCCGATCTCGCGCGCGGTGGACGCGGCGACAACGAAAGGACAGGGACGCGCATGGGTAGCGTCAACAAGGTGATCCTCGTCGGCAATCTCGGGCGCGATGCGGAGCTGCGCTATACGCCGGGCGGCGCCGCGGTCGCGACGTTGAGTCTCGCGACGACGGAAACGTGGAACGACAAAGAGGGCCAGCGTCAGGAAAAGACCGAGTGGCACCGCGTGGTGCTGTGGGGCAAGCAGGCAGAGACGCTCAGCCAGTATCTGCAGAAAGGCAAACAGATCTACATCGAGGGCCGGTTGCAGACCCGCCAGTGGGATGACAAGGACGGGAACAAGCGCTACACGACCGAAATTCGCGGCGACCGCATCGTGCTGCTCAGCGGCGGTGCCGGCGGGGGTGGCGGTCAGCGCTTCCAGCGGGAGCCCGGTCCGGCGCAACCGGAGCCGATGGACGTGGGCCCGGAACTGTCGGAAGACGACATTCCGTTCTGACGCTTGCAGTGCCGAGTGCTAAGTGCGAAGTGCCAAGTGGAGTGGGTAATGGACAGTGAAGAGGCAGTGGGTTAGCCCCGCATTCCTCACTTCTCATTGCTCATTCCACTTGGCACTCAGCACTCGGCACTCAGCACTCGGCACTGTTCATTTCTTCTCGCGTCCGTACCGATCTTCCAATCTGACGACGTCGTCCAGTTCAGGCGTCGAGACTTCGATCACGTCGCAGTCCTCGATCGCGGTCATCCGGTGAATCGTCCCCGGCGTGACGTGGAACCGCTCGCCCGGCTTCACTTCGTGCTGTTTCAGCTCGCCGTCCTGCTGGATCTCGAACAGCAGCTTGCCCGACCACAACATGATCGTCTCGTCCTTCTTGTTGTGATACTGCAGGCTCAACGCGTGGCCGGCGTTGATGTGAATCACCTTGCCGACGTAGCGATCGGTCTTCGCCCAGTGGAGCTCGTACCCCCACGGTTTTTCCACGCGCGCAATGTCTGACACAGAACCCTCCATCCGCCCTACGAGCGATCACATCCCTAGATCTTCGTTAACGCTCCCGCGAGCGCCCGCGTCACGTAATCCTCGATGGGCGCGAGCGACAACTCCCTGGCGGCGCGCCGGGCGGCGATGACGAGCTCGGCACGCGACGCATGCTCGACGATGCGGGCGGCCGCCGGCAGCGCGGCTGGTGTCATGCTGAAGTCACGGACGCCGAATCCGACGAGCAGTGCCAGCAGCACCGGATCCGAGGCGACTTCGCCGCAAACCGACAGCGGCAGACCGTGGCGGGCAGCCAGGCGCGGCAGCATCTTGAGCATGCGCAAGCAGCGCCGGGTGCAGGGGCTGGCCGAGCCCGGTGACACGAGCTTCGGTCCGGTCTGCGGCGAGCAGATACTGCGCGAGATCGTTCGTACCGAGGGCAAGAAAATCGGCATGACCGGCGAGGATATCGGCGGTCAGCGCCGCCGCCGGCACTTCGATCATCGCGCCGAGGGACACGCGCGGCGCCGCGACGCCTTCCCGCGCCAACGCGTCGCGGGCGCTCTCGAGAATCGTGCGGGCCGCGTCCAACTCGGCCGCCGTCGTGACGAACGGGAGCAGGATGCGGACGTTCCCGGCGCTCGCGGCGCGGAGGATGGCGCGAAACTGCGTCTCGAGCATCGCAGGACGCAAGAGCCCGAGCCGGATACCGCGAACGCCCAGCGGACGATGTCGTTCGACATCGGGCATCGATGGCGTGAATGGGTCGAGCGCGTCGGCCTGGGCTTCGTCCAAGTCGAACGTGCGGATCGTGACCGCGCCTGGCGCGAACGCAGCGATCAGCTTCTCGTAGGCTTCGGCCTGGAGGTGCTCGCTCTCCAGACCCGTGAGCGACGGCAGCGCGCCGCCGAGAAGCAGAAATTCGGAACGATAGAGCCCGACGCTGCGCGCGCCCGCTCGGCGGGCGGCCGGCGCATCGTCGTAGCGATCGAGGTTGGCCTCGAGGCGGATCACCACGCCGTCTCTCGTCACCGCCTGTCCCGTGGCGCTCGCGGCGTCTTCACTCAGCGGCCGACGCGCTTCCCCGGCCTGCAGCTCCGCGACGACCTCGTCCGTGGGATGCGACGACGAGCGTTCCCCCCGTGCCGTCGAGCGCGACGATTGCTCCCGGCTCGACGACCTTCGTGCCGACGCCGAGGCCGACCACCGTCGGAATGCCGAGTGACCGCGCGAGGATCGCCGTATGTGATGTCCGGCTGCCCGCGTCGATTGCCAGCCCGACGACCTGGCTCCAATCCAGCTGCGCGGTGACTGACGGCGGAGGGTCGTCGGCCACCAGCACGACTGGCCCCGCGGTCTGCGACAGCAGCGTATGGAGTCCGCCTGTCTCCTCCCGCAGATTCATCCGCAGGCGGCCTACAACGTCCGCAACGTCGCCGCCGCGCTCGCGAAGGTATGCGTCATTGACGTCCGAGAAGAGCCCGGCCACCTCGTCGAACGCGCGCTGGACTGCCCAGTCCGCGTTAGCACGCTCGTCCCGCACGAGGGTGAGCGCCCGCGCGATCAGCAACGGATCGTCGAGCATGAGGATCTGCGCGTCGAACAGTCCGGCGAGTTCGGCGCCAGGACCCTGAGCCAGCCGCTCTTTGATTGCCACCAGTTGCTCGCGCGAGCGCGCGCACGCACGCTCGATGCGCGCGACCTCGGCGGCCACTTGCGACGGTGCCACAGCCGTACGCAGCGCGCGCCCGCGGCGCACCAGCAGCACGGCGCGTCCGACGCCGAGGCCCGGCACGATGGCGGCCCCTGCCAGCCGTCGCATCACCGTTCCTCCCCGAATCGAGCCGCAATCAGCGCACACAACTCGTTCATCGCCGCCGCGGCATCCGGGCCCTCGGCGGCGATTGTCAGGATCGTGCCGCGCGCGGCGGCGAGAAGAAGAATGCCCATGATGCTCTTGCCGTCGACTGTCCGGTCGCCGCGGGTGACGCGAATCGCCGCCTGGAACCGGTTCGCCGTCTGCACGAACCGCGCCGCCGCCCGTGCGTGCAGTCCGAGCGCGTTGAGGATCGGCACGTCGCGTGTGACGGCGGTCACGGCTGGCGGCCCTCCATCAGATCCGAGACGACCCACACGGCGCCGCGGCCGTGTTCGCCGACCGTGCGTGCAATTTCGCGCAGTCCGGTGGCTTCCCGGAGGTTGGCGAGCTTCAGCAGCATCGGCAGGTTCACGCCGGTCACCACTTCGACACGCTGCGGTGCCAGAAAGGTCACCGCCAGGTTCGACGGGGTGCCGCCGAACATATCCGTCAGAACCAGCGCGCCCCGCTCCGTCGCGACGCGGTTCACTGCGGCGCCGATTTCCTCCCGCGCCACATCGACGTCGTCATGCCATCCAATCGACACTGAGGCGATGTTCGAGAGGTCGCCGACGATGGCCTCGGCCGCGTTGACCAGTTCCAACGCGAGTTGGCCGTGGGTGACGACCACGACTCCGACCGGCAGGACGATGGGCCCCGCGCCAGGCCGTGGCGCTTCGGAATCCGTGCGTGTCTCGTCGCTCATACCGGCTGATTCACGTCGCGATGGCGCACCCGGACCCGGACGCCCTGAAGGGGTTCCAGTGCGGGCTTCAGCGCCTCTGCAATCATGACCGATCGATGCCGCCCGCCGGTGCATCCGATGGCGATCGTCAGGTACGCCTTCCCTTCCCGGACGTACTCGGGCACGAGGAACGTGAGCAAGTCGGTCGTTTTCTGGAGGAACTCTTCGGTCAGGGGCTGCTGCCTGAGAAACGTGACAACCGCTCGATCGCGCCCGGTCTTGGGTTTGAGCGCCGGGACGAAGTGCGGGTTCGGCAGGAATCGCACGTCGAGCACGATATCCGCATCGACGGGCAGCCCGAACTTGAAGCCAAAACTGAGGAGCGTGACGATGAGCGACTGGGCCTGATCGTGCGTTCGTGCAAACGTCTGAAACTGCTCTCGCAGCTGGTGCACCGTCAGATGCGTCGTGTCGACGATCTGATCGGCGAGGGCACGAATCTTCGCCATCTGCCGCCGTTCGGATCGAATCCCCTCCACGACGGGACGATCGAGCGCGAGCGGATGTGGGCGCCGTGTCTCGCTGAATCGCCGCACCAGCGTGTCGTGGCTCGCCTCGAGGAAGATCAGCCGCGGGTCCAGGCCCGGCATCGCTTTCAGCCGACGCCAGATCCGCGAGAACGATCGCAGGAAGCCTCCCTCGCGAATGTCCAGGACAATCGCCACCTTCGGGAGCACGGCGCCTTCTCGTCGCGACAGCTCGGCAAGCGTCGGGCACGAGCTCGGTCGGCAGATTGTCCACGCAGAAGTAGCCGAGGTCCTCGAGCGCGCGAATCGCCTGCGACTTCCCCGCACCCGAGAGCCCGGTCAGGACGATGAAACGCCCCTCGCGGCGCCTGCGGCGGCCAGGTGCGGCGGCTGCGCCGGGTGACCGACGATTCATGCGGGATCTCCGGTGCCGCGTCCCTGCACTGGTTCGCTCGCGCGCTCCTTGGCCTCTGCGCCGTCCTGCGCCTGCGCGCCAAGCCGTGACGTCAGCGTCCGCGCTGCGTTGTAGCCTTGCGCCTTGAGCAGCTCGTTGCGGGCGGCCACCTCGACCAGCGTCGCGACGCTTCGCCCCGGAGCGACGGGCATTCGTACGAGTGGCAGGCGGACACCGACGAGCGTGTGCCACTCGTCGTCGATGCCGAGCCGATCGTGATCGGCCTGGCGCTCCCAGCGTTCGAGCCGCACGACCAGGCCGACCTGCTTGGCAGAACAGACGGCCGAGACGCCGAACAACGCCTGGATGTCGATGAGCCCAAGGCCGCGTACTTCCATGAAGAAGCGCGCGCTCGCCAGACCCGGCGCCGTCGACGAACGATTCCGCCCGGCGCCGGACCTCGACGACGTCGTCGGCGACCAGCCGATGGCCGCGGGTGACGAGCTCGAGCGCGCACTCGCTCTTGCCGATGCCGCTCTCTCCCAGGATCAGCACGCCGAGGCCGAGCAGATCGACGAGTACGCCGTGCACCGTCGCTCGTTCCGCGAGGTGGAACTCGAGGCGCGCGGTGAGCATCGCGATCGCCGTGCCCGTTGACGCCGGGGTGACCAGACAGCGGTACTCCGGAACGCTGGCACGCCTCTTCGAGCTCCGGCACGGGACGCAGCGCCGCGGTCAGGAGGATGCAGGGAATGTCGTGCGCGAGGATCGCGGCGGCGATGGTGCGGCGCTCCTCGGAATCACGGCTCTCGAGAAACCGGACTTCGCTCTCGCCGAAGACCAGGACGCGGCCAGTGCGGATGTATTCGGGGAATCCCGCCAGCGCGAGCCCGGTCTTCTGCACGTGCGGGCTGCGCACGAGCCGCTCGAGGCCGTGGCGGCCGGCCACGATCTCCACCACCAGCTCGCCGGCGTCGAGATCGGGTTCGAGGAGTGCGCCGACGGCCACGGCCGGCGGGGTGGACATGGGCGCCGGGTTCAGCGTTCCGGTTCGATGAGCCCGAACGAGCCGCCGGCGCGACGGATCAGCACGCTCAGGCCGTCGGTGTCGACGTTGCGGAACAGCAGAAACGGATCGCCGCTGGCGGCCAGCTCCAGGGCGGCGTTCTCCACCGACATCGGTTTGAACTGCGCGCGTGACACACGCACGACCCGAGGTCCATTACTCGGCGCCGGTTCCGCGGGCACAGTCAGGGCAGCGACCGCCGAGAACGGCGCCCGCCGCCGTTTGCGTCTCGGTCCACTTTCCTTTCAATTTTGCAGCCTGGTGCTGAACCTTCTCGACCGCCGCGGTAAGCGCCGTGTTCCACGTCGGTCCTGCAGTGCGCGTCGACAGCTGGTGATCGCCGGCGACGTGGACCGTGATGTCGGCGTGACGCCGGCCTTTCTCGAGCGCAAGAACGACCTGGCTCGAGACGAGGGCGTCGCCGAGCAGCCGCTCCAGCCGGGCGAACTTCCTGTCGACGAGTCGGCGAATCCCCGGGGTGATGTCGACCTGACGGCCTGTGAGGACGAGTCGCATGAGGCGATGCGGCCTATTCGGACACCCGCGTGGCGGGTGATCCGGAGCTAATAGAGGACCTTGCGCTGGTTGGACGTCGGGATCTTCAGCTCCTCGCGGTACTTGGCGATGGTCCGTCGTGCGAGCACCAGGCCCTCGCGCTGCAGGATGCTGACGATCTTCGAGTCCGAGAGTGGCTTCCGCTGATCCTCTGATTCGATGATCTTCTTGATGCGCTGCTTGATCGTGACCGACGAAACGCTTTCTCCGTACGACGAGCTGATGCCGCTGTGGAAGAAGAACTTCATCTCGAACACGCCCTGTGGCGTGTGCATGTATTTGTTCGTCACCACGCGGCTGACCGTCGATTCGTGCATGCCGATGTCGTTGGCAACGTCGCGCAGCACCAGCGGGCGCAGATGCTCGATCCCGTGATCCAGGAACTCGCGCTGAAAGTTCACGATGCTGCGCGCCACCTTGTAGATCGTGTTCTGACGCTGCTGCACCGACTTGATCAACCAGCGTGCGGCGTTGAACTTGTCGCGCACGTAGGCCCGGGTCTCTTCGCCGTGCTCGGTGCCCTTGTCGAGCAGCCGGCGGTAGGTTGGGCTGATCCGCATCTGCGGCAGGCCGTCTTCGTTCAGCCACACGACGTACTCGTCGTCGATCTTCTCGACGTAGACGTCGGGCGTGACGTACTGGGACTGCGACGGATTGAAACGGCTGCCCGGCTTCGGATCGAGATGCCGGATGACTTCGATGTGTTCCTTGAGGTCGTCGATCGACAGTCCGAGCTTGCGCGAGATCTCGGGGATCTGATGGTTCTGGAGCGCGCGCAGGTGCTCGGTGACGATCTTCTCCGCCGGCGTGTTCTCGAGACCGAGGTGCCGCAGCTGCAGCAGCAGGCTTTCCTGCAGATCGCGCGCGGCGACGCCGATCGGATCGAAGCCCTGCACCATCTTCAGCACGCGCTCGACGTCCTCGACCGGCCACGGCCCCATCGCCGCCATCTCGTCGATCGACGCCACCAGGTAGCCGTCGTCATCGAGGTTGCCGATGACGGCTTCGCCGATCTCGCGCGTCAGCGCGTCGTCGGTCTGCAGCGAGAGCTGCCACGACAGGTGATCCGAGAGCGAGCTCGTCGACGACAGCGTGTTCTCGATCGGCGGCAGCTCCTTGACTTCCGACGGCGTGCGCGGCCGGTAGCCGTCGTCGAGATACTCGCCGAAGAAATACTGATAATCGGCGTCGTCCCAGTTGTCGCCGCGCTGCGGCTCGGGCTTGTCTTCGGCGGGCTTCTCTTCGGTGGTCTGCGTCTCGGCGGCCTGCTGCTCTTCGATCGGCTGCTCTTCGAGCATCGGGTTTTCGACCATCTCGTTGTTCAGCAGATCCTTCAGCTCGAGGGTCGACATCGGCAGCAGCTTGATCGCCTGCTGCAGCGATGGCGTCAGAATCAGCTTCTGAACGAGCTTCGTGTGAAGTTTCTGCGAAATCGCCATGGTCGTGAACTAGCGCCGACTCGATCTTAATCCAATCGGAAGTCGGTCCCGAGATAAATCCGGCGCACCTCTTCGTCGCCGGCCAGACTCGCCGGTGTCCCGCTCCGGAAGATCGTGCCGTCCGTCACAATGTACGCGCGGTCGGTGATGCGCAGGGTTTCCCGCACGTTGTGATCGGTGATCAGCACGCCGATCCCGCGCTCTTTCAGGTGAAAAATGATCTTCTGAATATCGGTGACGGCAATCGGGTCGATACCCGCAAACGGCTCGTCGAGCAGAATGAACTTCGGCGACATCACCAGCGCGCGCGTGATTTCCGCGCGGCGGCGCTCGCCGCCGGAGAGCGTGTACGCGGCCGAGTTGGCGACGGTGGTCAGCCCGAGTTCTGCCAGCAGCTCTTTCGCGCGCTGCCGTCGCTCCACTGCCGTGAGGCTGAGCGTCTCGAGGATGGCGAGCACGTTCTGCTCGACGGTGAGCCCCCGGAAGATCGACGGCTCCTGGGGCAGGTATCCGATGCCCTTGCGGGCCCGGACATACATCGGATCGTCGGTGACGTCGTGACCGTCGAGCGTGACGCGTCCGGCATCGGGCGCAGTCAGGCCGACGGTCATGTAGAACGTCGTCGTCTTGCCGGCGCCGTTCGGTCCGAGAAGACCGACGACCTGACCCGAACTCACCTCGAGGCTGACACTCCGAACGACGGTGCGGCCTCCGTACGATTTCGTCAGACTGTGCGTGCTGAGCGTCGCCATTCACTTGGGAGAGGCCCGGCCGCACGGCCCTTCAGTGCTCTTGGCCAGCGTGCGTTTTTCGTCGCTGCCGTCGCACAAAATCCTATCAGTCGATCTCCAGAAAGTCAAAGATTTGCAGGTAGTTGTGCGGCAATCTTCGACGACGTTCACGGGCTCGCCCTTCATGTGGTACTCCTCGGTGTTCGCGAGGTACGTCATGCGCGCGCCGGTGGCCGTCCGCACGTCGGTCTTCAGTTTCACGTCGTCGTACGCTTCGACGCGTTCGAGCTCACTGGCGCCCTCCAGCATGTACATTTCGATCTTCACGCCGCGCAGATCGCCCTGCGGTCCGTTGACGTGCGCGTTCGTCGTGTAGGTCGCCCGGCGGATCTCGTCCTCGTAATGCATGTCCTGCGAGGACGCGATCGTCGGCACCCGTTTTTTCTGCTGCGTCTTCGAATCGAGCTGCTCGAGGATGAAGCTGGTGCGCACGTTGGTGTTGGCGAAGAGATCGCCCGTCGATTCGTCGATGATGATCTTTTCGCCCGTCACCGCCGTGTCGCCCTGCCAGAGGCGCGAGCCGCCGGTGTAAATCGCCTTCCCGTTCTCTCCGTCGTAGTCGAGCGCCGGCGCCGTGACGTAGGCCGGCTGATCGTCTTTCAGCATGCCCGGCACCTTTGGCTCGCTCTTTCCTGACGGTCGCGCGGTCTGAGCACTCCTCGCACCTGACGCACTCGCGGCACTTTTCGCACCTGTAGCACCCTTCGCACCTGTCGCACCAGTCGCACCTGTGCGCACCGACCGGTTTCTTCGAAGGCTTCATGACACTGCGCACCTCGCCGGTGGCAATGAGCTTCGGCCCCTCGAAGGCCATGTCGATGGCCTTGGCGTCCACGGTGATGCGATCGTCCTGTACCTGCGGAGACTGCGTGCCCACGTTGCCCGACAGCAGCAGCCGGCCCTTGCTCACGAGATACCGCGCGTCGGCTGCCGTCGCCGTGCTCTTGCCATCTTCGAATCTGGTGCCACCCTTGAACTGCGCGTCGTCAATTCCGCTATCGGTGAGGACGACCGCGAGCGTTGCGGAGTGCGCCTCGCGATAATCGTCCGGCCCGCGAACCTCGCGGAATTCGACGTCCTTGGTGAACGTTGCGGCGGTGAGCCCTTTGCCGGCCTCGCCGGTGGCGTCCATCGACACCGACCGGATCGTGCGTTCGGGCGTGTCCTGGTCGCGGGGAATCGTCAGCTGAACCTGTTCGCGCGCGGCGAGCGAGGTCACTTCGTTCTGATCCCCGAGCGCGACGTCGATGGTCTTGCCGGCGATGCGCCGTCCAGGCTTGTCGCCAGTGCCTGCCATCTGGATGACTCCGCCGCCGGCCAGCAGCGCCCGTTGAATCGTCTCGCCGTCCGGCTTGAAGCCAAGGTTCATTTCAGGCGCGGCAAGCGCCTGCAGTCCGCCTGGCGACGCGTCCTTCATCGAGATGCGCGAGTCGCCGCGCAGCTCCATGGCCTTGACCGCGTTCCCGTCGTCGGTCAGGTACGCGAGGGCCGATTTCGCCTCGATAGTGCGCCCGGCGCGAACGATCGACACGCCGCCCTCGAACCGCATGTACCTGTCGCGCCGTGCCAGACCTGCGGTGCCCGAGACAATCGTCGCCCCTGGGTCGTCGGTCTTCTTGTCCGCGGCGACGTTGATCTTGACGTTCTTCAGCAGCCAGAGCACGTCGCGCTCCTCGTCGTAGGTCATGCCGACGCCGGAGCCGCGCAGCGTTCCCTTGACGAACTTGACCAGGTTCGGTGCCCGGACGATGCGTTCCTTGCTGCCGTAGGTCGCGCGATCGGTCCTCACCTTCAGGCCGTCGCTGGCCGTGAGGTACACGTCGCCGGTGACTTCCATGTTCGACTGCTCTTTGCCGACGCGCGCTTCCTTTCCCGACAGGTGGAACTCGCGCCCGGCCCGGCGAGTCGTCAGCTTTGGGCCGATGAATTTCACCGATCCGTCGTCGTAGGTGAGGTTACGGTCGAAATCGAGGTAGCCGGGAATCTTCATGCCCGTCATCTGCGACAGGCGCCCTTTCGCACTCTCGGCCACGGCTTTCGGATCGATGCGCGTGACCGGAATCTTGTTCGCCGTGACGTCGCGCTTGCGCACGCTCATCGCCACGCCGATCGCCGTCGCGACCGCCAGGAAGATGAGGACGAAGCGAAGGACCCGCTGCCATCTCATACCGCGGGCTCCGCGGCCGCCACGACGGACGTTGACGCAAGCGCGCCCTCGGCCGGGCGAACGTCCGCAACCGTGAGCTCCAGATAGGTCTCGCCGTTGTATTCGTTCTGCTCCAGCGAGTAGGCCACGTCCACGAGGGCGCGATGGTCCTCGAGAAACGCGTGACGCTCTGCCCCACGCCACGCGATGGCGCGGAGCACGCGGCCATCCTGGCGCAGCGCCATCTTGAAGTGTCGCTCTTTCAGACGCCGCGGGCCGTCGACAATCTCGACGCTGGTCGCGGCAAATACCGGCTTCGGATTGCCGGCACCGAATGGAGCGAGGCCGACGACCTGCGCGGCCACTGCTCCGCTCAGCTCGCGGAAGCCGAGCCGCGCATCGATATTCAGCCGCGGACGCAAGTCGTCCGGGCCGAGACGCTCGTCGGCGTAGGCATTCAATCGGCTCCGGAGCTCGCGAATGCGCCCGCGTTCGAGTGCAAGCCCTGCGGCGACCTTGTGCCCGCCGAAACGCGTCATGACCTCGGCGCAGGACTCGAGCGCGGCCAGCATGTCGAACGAGGGGATGCTGCGGCAGGACCCGTGCGCGCCATCGCCATCGATCGACAGCACGATGGCCGGCCGGTGGAACGTCTCCACGAGCTTCGATGCGACGATGCCGATGACGCCGCGATGCCAGCCGTCGCCGGCCACGACGAGGACCGTGCGTGCGCCGATGTCGGGATCGCTTTCCACGATCTTCTTCGCCTCGGCGACGATCGCCGCCTCTTCCTGCTGGCGGCGAACGTTCTCCTCGTTCAACTGTTCCGCCAGCGATCTTCGCCTCTTCCGCCAGCGCGTCGTCACTGGCGAGCAGCAGGCGCGTCGCGATGTCCGGCGTGCTCATGCGGCCGGCGGCATTCACCCTCGGCGCCAGGACGAAGCTGACGTCGTAGCCGTCGATTCGGCGTCCCGCAAGCCCCGAGGCGTTGAGCAGGGCCTGCAGGCCGACCTTGTGCGGTCCCCGGCTCAACAGATCGAGGCCAAGCTTGGTGATCACCCGGTTTTCACCCACGAGGGGTACGACGTCGGCAAGGGTGCCGATGGCCGCGACCTTCAGGAATGCCGGGCAGCCACTTCTCCTTGCCGTGTGCGGCGCACAGCCCCTGAACGAGCTTCAAGGCCACGCCCACGCCGGCCAGATGCTTGTCCGGATACAGGCAATCGTGGCGCTTGGGGTTGATCACTGCCACTGCGGGCGGTAGCGTCGCGCCGGGCTCATGGTGGTCGGTGATGATCAGATCGAGGCCGAGTTCCCGGGCGCGCGCGGCCGCCTCGATGCCGCGGATCCCGCAGTCGACCGAGATGCACAACTTGACGCCATCGGCGTGCAGTCGATCGATGGTGGCCGGCTGCAGTCCGTAGCCGTCGCGAAGACGCTCGGGAATGAAGTGCCCGACGTCGCCGCCGAGGAGCTCGAGCGTCCGGCGAAGGATGACCGTCGACGTGATGCCGTCGACGTCGTAGTCGCCGTGGATCGCGATTCGTTCACGATCGGCCAGCGCACGCGCGATGCGCGCGAGCGCTTCCGGAAGGCCGGCGAGTTGTGACGGCGCATGCAGGTGATCGATCGATGGACGGAGGAACCGCGCGGCCGCGTCGGGATCGGCCAGGCCGCGCCGACACAACAGATGCGCGATGACTGGCTCGAGTCCCAGGGCACGTGCCAGCCGATCGACCGCGGGCTGATCGACCGGCGCGTGCTCCCAGATGGGCGGTACCATGCTCAATACGCCGCGTCCACGCCGAAGTCGCGATCGAGACGCCCCATCTCGCGAAATTTCTGATAGCGGCCGTCGAGACGCGCCTGGCTCGTCGTCGTCCGGACTCTCGACAGCGCCTGCGACAGCGACGCGTCGAGCAGTGTCGCCGCCGCGGACGGATTCGTGTGCGCGCCGCCGACTGGTTCCGGGACGATCTCGTCGATGATGCCGAGGTTCAGCAGGTCCGGCGCCGTCAGCTTCAAGGCCTCCGCCGCTTCGATTTTGCGGCCGCTGTCTCGCCAGAGAATCGCGGCGCAGCCTTCGGGAGGAATCACCGAGTAGACGGCGAACTCGTGCATCAGGATGCGATCGCCGATCGCGAGCCCGAGTGCGCCGCCACTCCCGCCTTCGCCGCAGACGTTGACGACGATCGGCACGTCGATCATCGTCATCTCGCGAAGGTTGAAGGCGATGGCTTCGGCGATGCCGCGCTCCTCCGATTCGATGCCCGGGATACGCGGCCGGCGTGTCCACGAAGACGATGATCGGCCGGCGGAACTTGTCGGCCAGCTCCATCGCGCGCAACGCCTTGCGGTAGCCCTCGGGCCGGGCGTAGCCGAAAGTTGCGGAAGATTTTCTGCTTCGTGTCGGCGCCGCCCTTGTGGTGGCCGACGACCATTACCGGCTCGTTCTTGTACAGCGCCATGCCAGCGACGATGGCGTGGTCGTCGCCGAAGCGGCGATCGCCGTGGATCTCCGTGAACTCGCTGAAGAGCATGTCGACGTATTCGAGGACGCTCGGGCGCTCTGGATGTCGCGCCACGAGGACGCGCTGCCAGGGAGTCAGGTGGCGATAGATGTCCGCACGGATGGACTCGATTCGCCGCTTCAGGCTGTCGACCTCCCCTTGGCGCTCGGAGGTCACCGGCAGCATCGTGAGCGCCTCGATCTCCTTCTGCAGCACGCCGATCGGTTCTTCGAACTCGAGAAGCTCGGGCATTGAGAACTAGGATATTGCGGATTGTGGATTGCGGCTTGCGGATTATCGCAGGCTGAACCGCGCCGGGGCCGCAGATCCTCTCCACCTGCTCGACCAGCACCGGCGACGGTCGGACCCGGATATGCGCCGAGACCTGCGCTCGCACGCGCAGCTCGGTCGGCTGCCCCTTCAGCACCAGCTGGAAGGTGACCGGCTTGTCGCCCTTGTGGCGCGAGAAGACTTCCGCCAGCGCCTCGAATGTCTCGCGTCCGTGCGGCGGGACGCTGACCGTAATCGCGAGCTCGTGCGCGAGGCGCTCGCGCACGACACCGAGCGCGAGCACTTCCGAAGCCAGGATGCGCAGCGCCTCGTCGTCGCGCTCCAGCTTCCCTTTCACCAGGACGAGCGCACCGTCCTCGATCAGCGTGCGCGCCAGCTTGAACGGCTCGGGAAAGACGACGACCTCGAGGTTGCCATGAGGATCCTCGAGCGTGAATACCGCCATTGGATCGCCCTTGCGCGTTTTCAGCGGCCGGCAGCCCGACACGATGCCGCCGACGGTCACGTCCTCGCCGCCACGTGCGGCCGGCATTGGCGCTGCACGTCTCTCGTCCTCGGCAGTTCGCCACTTCGTTCGCTGCGCTCTGAAGATCGGCGATGGTCCTGGCGCCGAACTCGCGCAGATCCGCCGCGTGCGAATCGATCGGGTGGCCGGTCCAGAAGAGGCCGACTGCTTCCTTCTCGGCGTTGAGCAGCTCGATGTCGCTCCACGCCGGCGCCTCGGACAAGGGTGCGACGCCGTGATCCTCGTGACCCTCGGCGCCGCCGCCAAACAGCGCACCTTGTCCGAACTCCTGATCGCGCTGCACGCGCGCGCCGTGATCCACGGCCGCGTCGAGAGCCGCCATCAAACGCGGCCGGAGCACGCGCGGTGGTAGCGGCACTCCGCCTGCGGGACGGGTGGCGCCAGCGCGTCCAGCGCACCCGCTTTCACCAGCGCTTCGAGAACGCGTTTGTTGACCAGGCGAAGATCGAGCCCTTCGCACAGATCCTGAAGCGAGCGGATCCGGCCCTTCTGCCGCCGCACCTCGAGGATCGACTCGATCGCACCTTCGCCGACGTTCTTGATCGCGGTCAGGCCGAATCGCACGCCCTGCGGCGTGACGGTGAAGCGCAGCTCGCTCTCGTTGATGTCTGGCGGCAGCACCGGAATGCCGCGATCGCGGCACTCACCGAGGTACAGCGCCACCTTGTCGGTGTTCTGGGCTTCGATGGTCAGGAGCGCCGCCTGGAAATGCCACGGGTAGTTCGCCTTGAGATAGGCGGTCTGATACGCGAGGAAGCGCGTAGGTCGTCGAGTGCGACTTGTTGAAGCCGTACCCGGCGAAGTGCTCCATCAGGTCGAAGATGCGAGTCGCCTTTTTCTCGGTGATGCCGTTCTTCACCGCGCCGGTCACGAACTTCTCGCGCTGCGCCTGCATGACCGCGGGGTTCTTCTTGCCCATCGCCTTGCGCAGCACGTCCGACTGTCCCAGCGTGAAGCTGGCCAGCGTCGCCGCGATGCGCATGACCTGTTCCTGGTAGGCGATGACACCGTAGGTGTCGGCGAGAATCGGCTCGAGCTGCTTCAACTCGTAGGCGATTTCCTTGCGGCCCTTGTTTGCGCGCGATGAAGTCGTCCACCATGCCGCTGCGGAGCGGCCCGGGACGATAGAGTGCGTTCAGCGCGATGAGGTCGTCGAGCCGCTGCGGACGTGCCTTGCGCAGGATCTCGCGCATCCCCGAACTCTCGAACTGGAACACCCCGTAGGTCAGTCCTTCCCCAAAGAGCTGATAGGTCTTCTCGTCGTCCAGGCGGACGTTGTCGATATCGAGCGTCTCGCCGGTGGTGCGTGCGATCTCAGCCAATGCGTCCTGGATCAGCGTCAGGGTGCTGAGCCCCAGGAAGTCCATCTTCAGGAGCCCGACGCGCTCGATCTCCTTCATCGCCCACTGGGTGACGATTTCGTCGCGGCCCCCTTTGTAGAGCGGCGCGTAATCGGTGATCGGCCCCGGCGCGATGACGACGCCTGCGGCGTGCGTCGACGCGTGGCGCGCCATGCCTTCGAGGCGCCGCGCCACGCCGAGGAGCTCCTTGACGCGCGAATCGGCCTGCTCAAGCTCTCGGAGCGCGGGAGCCTCTTCGATCGCCTTGTCGATGGTCATGTCGAGCGCCGCTGGAATCAGCTTCGCGACCTTGTTGGCGTCTGCCAGGGGAATGTCGAGCGCGCGCGCCACGTCGCGGACCGCCGCTTTGGCCTTCATCGTCCCGAAGGTGATGATCTGCGCGACGTTCTCGCGCCCGTACCGCCGCGTGACGTACTCGATGACCTCGCCGCGCCGGCGCTCGCAGAAATCGATGTCGATATCCGGCAACGAGACGCGCTCGGGATTGAGGAAGCGCTCGAAAATCAAGTCGTATGCGAGCGGATCGACGTCGGTGATGCGCAGGCAGTAGGCCACCAGGCTTCCCGCCGCCGATCCGCGACCCGGTCCGACGGGAATTCCCCGTTCACGCGCGTAGCGGATGAAGTCCCAGACGATCAGGAAGTAGCCTGGGTAGCGCATCCGCTTGATCATTTCGATCTCGTACGACAGGCGCTGCTCGTACTCGGCGATCGCATGCCGCAGCGACCCCGCCGACTCGAGCTGCCGCAGTCGCACCAGGCGCTCGGAGAACCCGTCACGGACGACGTGCTCGAAGTAGTCGTCGAGCGAGTAGCCCGGCTGGCACGTCGAAGTTGGGCAGGTGATTCTCGGTGCCGCTGAGATCGACGTCACACCGATCGGCGATGCGAACGGTGTTCGAGATCGCCTCCGGGAACTCGGAGCCGAACACCCGCATCATCTCGTCGCCGGTTTTCAGATAGAACTGATCGCCGTGATAGCGGAGCCGCTCGGCATCGTTCACCGATCGGCCGGTACCGATACACAGCAGGACGTCGTGCGGAACGTGGTCGCCATGACGCAGGTAGTGGACGTCGTTCGTCGCCACCAGCGAAAGCCCGAGATCGCGAGCAATCGGGGCCAGCCCTCGGTTTACGACGCGCTGATCGTCGATCCCGTGCCACTGCAGCTCGAGGAAGAAGTTGTCCTTGCCGAGGATGTCGCGGAACGTCCCCGCCGAGGCCGCGGCGCGTGCGGCCTGGTCGGCGGTGATGGCCGAAGGGATTTCGCCTTTGAGGCAGCTGCTGAGGCCGATCAAGCCAGCCGCGTGCTTTGCCAGCAGTGCCTTGTCGATCCGGGGCTTTCGGTAGAACCCCTCGGTGTAGCCCGCGGACACCAGCTTGATCAGGTTGTGCCAGCCTTGCCGGCGTCTCGGCCAACAGCACCAGATGGTTGTAGTTTTCGCTGACCGGCCCGCCGCGATCGTGCCGACTGCCGGGCGCGACGTAGACCTCGCAGCCGAGGATCGGCCGCACGCCGCGCTCGCGGGCGTGGTCGTGGAACGTGATCGCCGAGAACATGTTGCCGTGCTCGGTGACCGCCACCGCCGGCATGCCAAGCGATTTGACCTGATCCAGCAGCTCATCGATCCGGCAAGCGCCGTCGAGCAGCGAGTATTCGGTGTGCAGGTGAAGGTGGACGAAATCGGGCATCGGATCGAAGGCTACGGTAGGACTTCAGGAGCTAGGCGCTAGGAGCTTCAGCTCCAGTCAATCCGCAGCTCCGCAATCCGCATACGATCCCCTACTCCCATTCGATCGTCGACGGTGGCTTCGATGAAATGTCGTACACCACGCGATTGACGCCGCGCACCTCGTTCACGATCCGCGACGAGATGTGCGCGAGAAGGTCGTGCGGCAGGCGGGCCCAGTCAGCGGTCATGCCGTCTTTGCTCTCGACCGCGCGCACCGCAATCGTGGACTCGTAGGTGCGCGCGTCGCCCATGACCCCGACGCTCTGCACCGGCAGCAGCACCGCGAAGCTTTGCCACAGCGACGTGTAGAGACCCGCCTTCCTGACTTCGTCGACGACGATCGCATCGGCTTTGCGCAGGATTGCCAGGCGTGGCTCGGTGATCGTCGCCCAGGATTCGGACAGCGAGGCCCGGTCCGGGGAACGGTTGGCGGACGACGAAGTCCTCGTCGAGGCCGAGGTCCCGTCCCAGCTGCCGGACTTCGTCCTTGAAGAGCTCGCGCAGCGGCTCGACCAGCGTGAACTTCATGTGCTCTGGCAGCCCGCCGACGTTGTGGTGGCTCTTGATCGCCGACGATGGTCCAACAACCGAAACCGACTCGATGACGTCGGGATAGAGAGTGCCCTGCGCCAGAAAATCGAATCCGCCGAGCGCCTTGGCCTTGTCCTCGAAGACCTCGATGAAGGTCTGGCCGATGATCTTCCGTTTGCGTTCGGGGTCGGTCACGCCTTCGAGGCGGGAGAGGAACATGTCGGTGGCGTCGACGAATTCGAGCGGCAGATTCATCTCGCCCGCGAAAGCGCGCCCGGACCTGATTCGCCTCGTCGTGGCGCAGCACGCCGTTGTCCACGAAAATGCAGGTGAGGCGGCTGCCAATCGCGCGATGGATCAGCAGCGCTGCGACGGTCGAATCGACGCCGCCGCTCAGTCCGCAGACGACCTTGCCTTCACCGACCTGCCGCCGGATGCGCGCGGTTGACTCCTCGATGAACGACGCCATCGTCCAGTCGCCGGTACAGCCGCAGACGTCGAACGCAAAATGCCGCAGGATCTGCAGACCGTGATCCGTGTGCGCGACCTCGGGATGGAACAGCAGGCCGTACAGCGCCTGCTCCGTGTTCTCCATCGCCGCGACGGGTGCGTTGGCGCTGGTCGCGACGACGCGAAATCCTGGCGGTGTCGTCTCGACATAGTCGCCATGGCTCGCCCAGACACGGAGGTCGCCCGGTACTCCGTTGAACAGACGCGCACTGGTCTCGCTGACCTGCACAAGGGCATGCCCGAATTCCCGATGCGCCGCCGGCGCGACGCGCCCTCCCAGCGTGTCGGTCATCAGCTGCATGCCGTAGCAGATTCCCAGTACGGGAGTGCCCAGCTGCAGCACTGCCGGGTCCGATTTCGGTGCACCCGGCTCCGAAACGCTCTTCGGTCCGCCGGACAGAATGAGGCCGGCGGGTTTGCGCGCGCGCAACTCGTCGATCGGGGTGTGGAATGGCAGAATCTCGCAGTAGACCGACAGCTCGCGCAACCGGCGCGCGATCAATTGCGTGAACTGCGAGCCGAAGTCGAGGATGAGAATCGTCTGATGTGACACGGATGCGAAGTATTATATCGAGGTCGCCTCGCCGCCGACTGCGACATGCGAGGTCCGCAGAAGCTTCACGCCGAAGGCGGAAGCTGCGCCTCTACACGGATCCGGTCGCCAGCACGCTGCAGCTTCTGATGTTCGGTCATCTCATCACAGGGCTTCCGATCGTCGTCGCACTGGCGGCCGCGCCAGCGCGCGCACAGGCACCCGCCGTTCCGGCATCGCAGCAGCCGGCGACGCCGCCGGCCTCGGGAACGACAACACAGAGGCCGCCAACAACCACTCCGCCAGCGGCGACACCGACAGGCCCGCTGCCCAAGACCACGCTGCCCGTCGAACCGCCCGTGAAGGCGAAGAAAGGACACCCCAGCGAGAATCTCGTGCTCGAGGCGGTGCTGAAAATCCATCTCGATGCGGCGCCGGCCGCGGCCGCTGCCATCGATCAGGCCACCGCGTACGTGCCGCTCAAGAGCGGCCGATTCGTCGCCATCGACCTCGATCGCGGCACGATTCGCTGGGCGGTCGATCTCGTGACCACGCAGCCGGCGGCGGTCAGCGACGGGCTCGTCGTCGTCGCGGCCGACGAGATGCTGGTTGGACTCGATGTGAAGACCGGCACCACCCGCTGGAGCGTGCCGGTCACTGGCGGTTTCTCGGCGGCGCCCCTGGCCGACAGCGGATGGGTGATTGCTGCCGCGACCGGCGGAGACGTGTTGACCGTGCGCGCCACGGACGGCCGCGTGCTATGGACCAAACCGCTCGGCGCGTCCGTGCGGGTGCGGCCGGCGATCGCCGCCGACGCTGCATACTTCTCCCTCGATAACAGCCACGTCGTGTCGCTCGAGCTGTTGACGGGCAAACCCCGCTGGGATCGCGCGATTCCGGGGAAGCCAGGCGACCTGCTCGTGCTCGACGATCGGCTGTTCGTGGGCGCCGAGGACAAATGGTTCTACTGCCTGAATACCGAGAACGGCGATCAGCGATGGCGCAAGCGCGTGGGTGGCAAGTCGGCCGGCATCCCGGCGGTTGACGAGAAACGCGTCTACTACGTTGCGCTCGACAACATTCTCTGGGTCCTCGATCGAAACACCGGCGTGATGAAGTGGAAGCAGGCGCTGACGGTGCGTCCGTCCGGCGGTCCGTTGGTAATGGGAGGGGTCGTCGTGGTTTCGGGGATTGCGTTCGAGATCTACGGCTACCGCGTCGAGGAAGGCGAGGTCGCTGGCAACGTCATCCTGCCGGCGGATCTCGCGGCGCCGCCGCAGGTCCTGCCTGGTCCGACGGTGGTGGTGGCGTCGATCGCGATGTTCACGCGCGAAGGCGAATTTCAGATTCTGAAACGCCGTTTGGAGCCGGCGGCGATTCCGTTCCCCTACCCTCTGGGCGCCGAGATCCCGCTCACGGCACTCGTCGCGCCGGCTGCGTCGGTCGTACCGGCGCCCGCGTCACCACCGTCGCCGTAACCCTCCATCTCGCTCCTGATCGCGCGCGCCAGGCGCCGCACGCCTTCGACGATCTGTTCGTCGGTCGCCTGAGAGAAGCAAAGGCGGAGCGTATCAGCGCCGCTCCCGTCCACGAAGAACGCTTTCCCGGAGACGTAGTTCACCCGTGCCCGAATCGCGCGCATCAGCAGCCGATCGGCATCGAGCCCGGAGGGCACGGTCGCCCACAGGAAGAAGCCGCCTCGCGGCGGCGACCAGCGGAGCACGCCGGCAAGTTCCGCGTCGAGCGCCTGGCGCATGACGGTGCGTTTGGCCTGGTAGTAGAGCCGTAACTCGTCGACACGCGTCCCGAGCAGTCCCGCCGCAATCGCGCGATGGACCAATCGCTGATCGAGAGAGCCGCTGCAGAGGTCGGCAGCCTGCTTCGCCAGCTCGATCTTCGCCGTCAGCTGCGGCGATCCGACGATCCAGCCGACGCGGAAGCCGGGCGCCAGCGTTTTCGAGAAGCTGCCGAGATACACGACGCGGCCTTCGACGTCGTCTGCCTTGATTGGCCGCGTTTCCTCGGGCGTTGTCGAATCCGGAAAATAGAGCGCGCCGTACGGATCGTCTTCGACGATGAGCACGTCGCGTTGCGCTGCCCATTCGAGAAGGGCCAGGCGTTTCTGCAGGCCGATCAGCAGGCCCGTCGGATTCTGGAAGTTGGGCACCACATAGAGGAACTTCACCCGGCGGCCGCTCGACGTCTGTCGTTGGAATGTCTCGTCCAACGCCTGGAGGTTGACGCCGTCATCGTCCTGCGGCACGCCGACGAGCAGCGCCTGCACATTGGAGAACGCGGTGATCGCCCCTGTGTAGGTCGGCAGTTCCACGAGCACCACGTCCCCGGGGTCGAGCAGCACGCGGCCCAACGAGATCGAGTGCCTGTTGAGAGCCGGTGGTCAGAATTCGCTCCTCGAGCGTGGACGTGATGCCACGAGAGGTCAGGACGTCCGTGAGCGACTCGAGCAGCGGCCGGTAGCCTCGCGTCCCGCCGTACTGGAGGACGTTACCGTCGCTGCCGCCTAGAAGCGTTTCGGCGCTCTCGCGAATGGCATCCCACGGAAACGTTGACGGGTCCGGATGTCCGGGGGCGAACGAGATCAGGTCCGGAACCTGGGCCGCCAGGCTGCCCATGCGCCGGATCTCCGATTCCCACATGCCGGCGGCGGCTCGAGAGAAGAACCGTTCGAAGCTCACGTCATCTGCCCCATCAGCGGCGCATGATTCAAGGATGCGGCGGCCGACCGCTGCACACCCGGTGATCCGCGCAGGACCCTGGCGTAGGCGCCAAGCGCCGAAAGCCCAAGATACTCGAACAACAATCCGCGACAGAGCCAGGCCATCAACTGCAGCGGCAGCATCGCCAGGCCGACGACTGGCACGAATCCGATGAAGCCCAACGCCGCCGTTGCCAGTATCGAGGCCGCAGTTGCGAGGAGTCACCAGCGCTACCACCACGAGGAAGATGCCTCCGACAAGGCGACGTTCTCGCGCGACAAATCGCGGCACGGTCGCCATCGCGCTCGCGACGGTCGTATCGGCGGCGACGGTGATCAACTGCGCGAGCAGATACAAGAGATTGAGCACCGTGATCCAGGCGACGAGAACGAGCGACCCCGCTGCCGCGATGATCGTACCCAGCCACGCGAGACCCATCGCGTTGGTCCAGCGGTACGACAGGACGATGAGGGTCAGATATATCGCGATCGTCACGGCGTAGGCCGCCGTCAAGATCAGGCCGAGGCGGACGAACCGGCGTCCAAAATTCGTGCATCCCGCGCTGAAGGCTTCGAGTGAGAAGCGATTGCCCTCGCGCACGACCTCCTGCCGCAGCGGCGGTTGCTCGATGCCCGGCGCGTGCCGCTCGGCATCAACGAGGATGGCGACGCTCCCGCTCTTGACCAGGAACATCAGGATCGAGGCGCCAATCACGGCGACGATCACGCCTGCGAGATACGCCGCGAGCGCCCCCTTGTGCTCGGCGAGGGTGGTCAGGGCGAGGATTACCGTCGTTCGCAAATCGCCGGCGAGGACGTCCGGCACGGAGCTGCCAACGATGAGGGCGAACAGAAACGCGGCGCCGATCACCGGAACGGTCAGGAGCGCCTTGAATACGGAATCGGCGATGAACTGGATGACCACGACCTCCCAGTTCGCCGCGGTAATCAGCGCGCCCCGCTTCAGCGCGAGCTTGATGGACTCGGACAGCGACATGCGACGTCAATGGTAGCAGGCGGCTGGCAGCGCGATGTTATCCTCGACTTTGTGAGGAATCGGCACACTGGCGAATAGCCCGACACGTGCCTCGTCGGCAGCGTTGACCGCGCGGCCCCTCCTTCGCGTCGCTGTCGGCGGCCTCGTGCTCACGCTGGCGGTGGTTGCCGTCGGATTGATCGTCGAGCGCGTGCGCTTCGGCGCCTCGGATGCGACCGCGCTCCGGCACGTCGCCGACGATGTGGATCGGAGGTTTCAGAGGGCGGCCGCGCAATTGGAAGAGGCGACTGCCGCGATCGCGGCACACCCCACGCACACCCCGCCGCTCGGCCTCGAGCAGCGCCGCGCGCGCACCTATTTCCAGCTCGCTTCTTCGCTCCTGCAGTCGCGCCCCGAGATCGACGCGGTGTCGATCTACGACTCGACAGGCCGACCGATTGCCTGGGCGGGCCGCCCTTCCTTCCTGCCCGACGAACGGGTCAACGGCCCTGAGGCGCTGTTCGTCGCTCCCGGGCCGTTCGGCCTGCGCCTCGTTCACGTACGGCAGATCAAGGAGGCGGGGCGCGACACGCAGCGTCTCGGCAGCGTCGCGGCCGAATACCTGCTGACGCGCGATTCGATCGGACGAAGCGGATCGCACGCCGACTTCACCCTGTCCACCTCGTTGGTGCCGGTCGCGCTTCGGCCTCGCTTCGAAGGCGGCGGCGACTCGGTGCCGCCGTATGGATTTCTCCTGAGACTCTCGGGCCAGCCTCCGCTCCTCGAGGCGGAGGTCGCGCCGGAGGATCTGCGCGGATTGCGTCTCGCCTGGCGCGGCAAGGTCGAAGGCGCGGCGCTCACGGTGCTCGCACTGGCGCTGCTCGGCCTCGCCGTCCTGTCCCGTGAGCGTCAGGAGCGCTCGTCAACGCGCGCAAGCTATCTGCGCCACGTCGGCGGCATTCTCCTGCTGCTCACCGGCGCACGGCTGCTCGTCGCCATGGCCGTGCCGGACACGTGGCTGATCCAGGCGGCGGGACCGGTTGCCGAGCGCCTGCTCATACGATCGCCCGCGGACTTCGTCGCCACGGCACTTCTGCTCCTGGCCATCGTCGCGCTCGGCGCCGATCTGGTCGAGCGTTGGCGCCTCACATCTCGGAAAACGGCACCACGCGGGCCGTTGCCTGAACTGACATTCTGGACAGCAAACGTGCTGGTCGCCGCGGGCATCGGCGTGCTGCTGGCATGGCACGAACACGCGCTCGCCGCCGTCGTTCGGGAGTCGGGTGCCTTCGGGATCCACTTCAGCCTGCGCCCGCTCGTTCCCGCGCGCCTGGCACTCGTCGTCGGCGCCGTTCTGATGAACGCCGCGACGTTCTGGTGCGCCGTGGTCCTGCTGCGACTCGCGACGACGCGCTGGCGCGTGCGGCGGCGGGCCTTCGCGCGGCGCGCGGCGCTGGCGGTGATCTACATCGCCGTTCCCCTGGCAACGTTATGGGCGGAGGCGGTTCGGCATTCGACGGACCATGCCGCGCCGTTCGTGCCAGTGATCTGTGCCACGGTCTTCGCGGGCGCGCTCGCGCGCTGGATGCTTCCCGCGGTTCCGCCACGCCTCGCAGGCATTGCGGCTGGTCCTCGGTTATCTCGCGCTGTTGCTCCCGTCGCTGGCGTTCTATCCAGTGATTGTCGCGCTGGAGGAGACCGTGCTCGGCAGCAAGATCGTCGCCGAGTACACCCCTGAGGTCCTGAACCACCGCACCGAGCTTCGCGTGCTGTTGCGACGGTCGCTCGACGAGCTCGACCGCGTGCCTGGCCTGGCGGAACAGTTCGACGTCGATCCGGAACAGCCTGCGGGGCCGCCGGACGCCGATCGCGCCTATTTCCTCTGGTCGCAAACCGAACTGGGCCGGCAGCGGCTCACGTCGTCGGTCGAGCTCTATGCACCGGGCGGTGGCCTCGTCAGCCGCTTCGCCCTGAATCTGCCGTCCGAGTTCCTTGCGTCTGACCGGCCCGTGGAAGCCGGGTGCTCGTGGGACGTTTTCGGCGAGGCCCTCGCCGCGACCGACGAGCAGGTGCTCTTGCACGCCGGGCGTGCACTCTGCGAGCGTGACCAACGCGGTGTGTTGCATCGGATCGGCGTGCTGCTCGTGCACGTGGTCCTCGACTACGGAACGCTGCCGTTTGTCGCGGCACAGGATCCCTATGCCGCGCTCTTCAGACCGACGCTCCACGCCGCCGAGCGCACGTACGGGCGCGAGATTGGATTTGCGGTCTACGGTTGGGGGCGCACGCCGGTATACCCGACCGCCGGCACCGCCTGGCCGATCAGCCAGGAGCTTCTGATTCGACTGTTTCGCGCCGACCGCCAGCCGTTTTGGGCCGAGCTGGCGCGAGGCGATCGGCACTATCGTGTCTTCCTCAGCAACGATCGCGCGGGCATCTACGCCATCGGCTACGAGATACCGCGGCCACTCGAGCACGGCGTCGCGATGGCGGAGATCTGTACGCTCGCCGCCGCGACCTTCGTGGTGTTGCTCATCGGCCTCGGCGTTCTCGGTCGGCTTTCCGGCCGGCATCCGGTGACCGGCCGAGCGCTGCTTCGCGAGATTCGACAGAGCTTCTACCGGAAGTTGTTCCTGCTCTTCGTTGGCGCGTCTATCGTTCCGGTACTGGCGCTGGCATTCGTCACCCGCGCCTATGTCGCGGCGCAGCTCCGTGAAGGTCTCGAAGAGAGCGCCGTGCGCACGGCCTCGGCGGCGCGGCGCGTCATCGAGACAGTGGTGTCGCAGCAGCGCCGGGATCGAAGCGATCAGGCGATCCTCACCGACGACGTGATGGTCTCGGTGAGCCGCATCATCGATCAGGACGTCAATGTCTTCGTGAACAGCAACCTGATCGCCACCAGTCAGCGGGACCTGTTCGCATCGGGGTTGTTGCCGATCCGGACGCCTGCGGAGGTCGCGCGGGCAATCACGCTCGAGAGACAGGCCAGCTACGTCGGCGACGAACGGCTGGGTCTCCTGCAATACACCGTCGCGGCGGTGCCGGTTCGCGACGGAGAGACCGGCGCGATTCTAACGGTACCGCTCACGCTTCGTCAGCAGGAGATCGAGGATGAGATCGAAGCGCTGGATCGGCGTGTCACCCTCGCGGCGATGCTCTTCATCACGCTCGGTGCGGCAATCGGCTATTTCGTCGCCGAGCGCATCGCCGATCCGGTGAACCGCCTGACCCGTGCGTCGCGGCGCATCGCTCGCGGCGATCTCGATGCGCGCATCCACATCGCGACCGCCGACGAACTGCGGCGCCTGGTCGAGGCGTTCAACCAGATGGCGGCCGACCTGAAGCGTCAGCGAGGCGAGCTCGAACGCACCAACCGTCTGGCCGCCTGGGCCGACATGGCGCGACAGGTGGCACACGACATCAAGAATCCGCTGACGCCCATCCAGTTGTCGGCCGAGCACCTGCGGCGCGTCCATGAGGATGCGGGGCGTCCGCTCGGTGCGGTGCTCGACGGCTGCGTCCACACCATCCTCTCGCAAGTCTCGATGCTTCGTCAGATCGCCAGTGAGTTCTCCAGCTTCGCGTCGTCGCCGGTCGCGCATGCCGCCCCGACGGTGCTGCACGAGGTCATCGACGAGGTCGTCGCGCCATATCGTTCGGGTCTGCCCGAGAACGTTCGATTGGAGGTCCATCAGGCAGCGAACGTGCCCGTTCTGCACGTTGACCGCGGATTGCTGGGCCGCGCGCTCGTGAACGTGATCGAGAACGCTCTTCACGCGATGCGTGGCGGCGGCACGCTGGATATCGCGACGCGTCCGGCCGACGGCGGCGCCGTGATCGAGATCGAGGATACGGGCGTCGGCATGGACAAGGACGCGCTCTTGCGCCTCTTCGAGCCCTACTTCTCGACGAAGGCGACGGGAACCGGATTGGGACTGACGATCGCGAAGCGGAACGTCGAGCTCAACGGCGGAACGATCGAGGTCTCGAGTGAGAAAGGCCGCGGGACGACGGTGACGATCACCCTTCCGGCGCCGCCGCCGGTTTCCGCCGGACGCGGTTGAGGATCGCGCCGATCAGCGGCGAGATCAAATACAGATAGGCGAGCACCACCAGGACGATTTGCGGATGCGTCACGATGGCCGTGATCAGCAACGCAAAGAACAGCAGGATCCTGAACGGCCGGCGCGATTGCAGGTCGAAGGTCTTGAAGCTTCGGTACCGGATCGAGCTCACCATCAACAACGCGGGGACGACGACCAGCGCGATTGCGGGGAGCGACCATTGCGGATTGGTCAGGCCGTTCGGGTAGGCGTACACCGTCGACGCAAGCACGCCGGCCGCGGCCGGACTTGGCAGGCCGACAAAGAATCGCTTGTCGGCGAACCGCCGTCTGGATGTTGAAGCGCGCCAGGCGCAGCGCGGCGCCGGTGACGAAGAGAAAGGCGGCTGCCCAGCCAAGCCGTCCGAGCGAGCTCAATCCCCACGCAAAGGTCAGAGCCGCCGGCGCCATGCCGAAAGAGATGACGTCGGCCATCGAGTCGAACTGCACGCCGAACTCGCTGGCTGTGCCGGTGAGGCGGGCGATCCGGCCGTCCAGCATGTCGAGGATGACCGCGATGCCGATGAACGGCGCGGCGGTATCGTACTCACCGCGCATCGCATAGATCACGCAGGCATAGCCGCAGAACATGTTGCCGAGCGTGAACAGGCTCGGCAGCAGGGCGACGCCGCGTCGCGGTTGCCTCGGCGGCGCCGGTTCGGCCGGCCGCGCAGGTTGCGGGTCCATTGCCGCAGGCCAGATCCTGATTCCATCATGCTGCTCTCTGATCCTACTGTAGGGCGGACCTTCAGGTCCGTCCGGTCAGGCGGGGCTAAAGCCCCGCCCTACATGTGTCGTCCAGTCAGGCGGGGCTAAAGCCCCGCCCTACATGTGAAGACGGGCTGTACGGCCGGCAGCGTCGCCAGACGCGTCACGCCGCCCTGCACTCGATCGCCGACCCGCACCAGCATCGTCGATCCGGGCGGGAGGAACAGGTCGATTCGCGATCCGAACTTCATGATGCCGTAGCGCTCGCCCACCGTGACGGGCTGCCCCTCTTTCACGCGGCAGACGATGCGGCGCGCCAGAATGCCGACGACCTGCCGGCAGATGATGGTCTGGCCGCCCCGATCGATCCAGATCTCTGTCCGATCGTTTCGGCTCGCCGCTTCCGGACGATACGCCGGCAGGAACAGCCACCGACGATCCGCGTCACGCGCGTCACGACGCCAGCTGACCGGAATACGGTTGACGTGGACGTCCGCCGGAGACAGGAAGATGCTGATCTGATGCCAGGTGCCGGGAGGGGCGGCCTCCGCCTCCGCGTCGGCAGCGATCATGACACGACCATCGGCTGGCGAGACCACGTCATCCGGTGCCGACCGTCGTCAGCCGCTCAGGATCGCGGAAGAAAAAGACGAAAAACGCGGTGAGGATGAGCAGCGACGAGGGCGACCGGGAGGGAGCCGAGGACATACGCGACGCCGGCGAGAATCGCGGCGCCCGCGATGAACGGCCCCCCAGCGGGGTCGATTCGCATTGTCACGTATTGTAACGTCGCGCGAAAACACGAAGGGCCCTGTCGATGCAGGGCCCTTCCCTCGCTCGGCCGTCGCGTGGCAGACGGACATCCACGCCAATCGCGGCCGTCGGCAGACGGTCGCCGCCGTCAGGTCGTACGCCTGATAGCGACGCACGATATCTTCCATCTTGTCCTTCAGCCGAAGTTTCTGCTTCTTCAGCTGCGTTTCTTCGAGTTGTTCGGGTTCTGTCAGGAAGTGCCGGGAGGAAAGTTCGTGGAGCCGCGTATCGAGGTCGTGATGCCGGGCCGCGAGGTCGCGAAACTCGTGGTCCTGCTGGATGAGGCGCTCCCTCAATTCGTGCGTGTCGACAGCCATACGCCGCCTCCTTGCAGTTGTGGGAAAGAACCGTGACGCCGTCGGCCAACCCACGAGTCGGCCGACCATGTGACAACCGTACTACAAGCCCCCGTAGCCTTCAAGCCGTTTGTCCGTCGAGGGCCGCGGACTGTGCCGGCTCGCGCCACAGAATCAGTCCGTCTTCGACTGGGTCCGTGTAGTAGTCGCGCCGCACGCCGCGGACCCGGAATCCCAGCCCTTCGTACAGGGCGCGCGCGGCGTGATTCGATCGGCGCACTTCCAGGGTGGCGCGCGTCGCGCCTTCGGCAATGGCTGCGTCCAGCACGCGCTCAAGCAGAAACGTGGCCAGGCCGCGCCGCCGGCACTCGGGCCGAATTGCCACGTTGTTGATGTGCAGTTCGGGCACCAGGAGCCAGGCTGCGCAATACCCTGCAACCGGGAATTCTGCCGTCCGGATCGACATAGATTCGCGTGACAGAGGGATTTGCGAGATCGGCCTCGTACATCGCGCGCGTCCACGGCCGCTCGAACGACAATCGTCCACCGCGATCACGCCGTCGAGATCGGCCGGCCCTTTCAGCCGTTCGACAACGGGAGGACGATCGGATTGAGGCTCGTCGACATCAGCCGTGTCCGTGAGACCGACGCGGCGCGGTCGCGCGCAAGCTCCGCGTCCGGGCCGACGGACGTACACCGGGCGCAGCGCGTGCGGCGCCACCGCGAGCCCGGCGGCGAAGGCGCGCTCGCCAAGCGCGCCGACGAGCTCCGCACGCGGCACGTCGATCGTCGCGAACCGGCGCATCAGGAATGTGGCGCGAGCAGCACGTCTCGATAGAGTGCCGTGCCCTTCGCCGACCCAGACTGCGGGACGCGCGCCAGCCACGCCGCGCCCACTCGCTCAACACGGCCTCGGGCGGCGCGGAAATCGGATCGCCCAGCATCTCGACGCCGAAAAGGGCCGATCGGCTCGCGACGATACTGCGCGGCGAATACTTCCTTGCGCGCACCGTCGAGCCAGACGGCGATCTCGTCAGCGTCGCGATCGCGGCGGCGCTCGCGATCGCGTCCAAGGCGGAGATGCCGACCACTGGAAGGTTGACGCGCAAAGGCGAGCCCCTGAACCGTCGCCAGGCCGACGCGCAGGCCGGTGAACGCCCCGGGGCCAAGACCCACGGCGAGGAGCGACACGTCGTCGAGGGTCGAGGCCGCACTCGGCGAGCGCGTCGACCAGATCGCCCGGGAGTCTCGTCGCGTGCGGGCGGCCGATCGTCGCCGGTGCGCGACGACGATCGTCGTGCCGTCGCGCCGGACGGCGATGCTGCCGCGTCGCGGTCGAGGTGTCGAGCGCGAGAGTGATCACCGAGGTCTGTTGTAGTGGCCGCGGACGCGAAAAGTCAACGCGGTCAATGGCTTGACTGGCCCAGGAGAGCGGCTCCTATACTGCCCTGCAGTCCTGCCTCGCCTGTTCCGAATCTGATGGCCGTTCCCTCGAACGACACGCCTGCGACGGCTTCTCGCACCAGCGCGCTCACGCCCGCGATGCGTCAGTACCACGATGCCAAGCGGCAGTATCGCGATGCCATCGTGTTCTTTCGCATGGGCGATTTCTACGAGATGTTCTTCGAGGACGCACTGGTCGCGGCGCGCGCGCTCGATCTGACGCTGACCTCACGATCGAAGGATTCGTCCGGCGGATCGATTCCGATGTGCGGCGTGCCGTTTCACGCCGTCGACGGCTACCTCGCGCAGGCTGGTGCGCAAGGGCTACCGCGTCGCGATCTGCGAGCAGGTCGAGGATCCCCGGAAGGCCAAGGGCGTCGTCAGGCGCGAGGTCGTGCGCGTGGTGTCGCCTGGCACGCTGCTCGACGCGAACTATCTGGACGCGCGTGAGCCGGCGTTCCTGATGGCGCTCGGGCCGGACCGAGGGCGATCGGATCGGCGCGGCGCTGATCGATCTGACCACCGGGGAGTTCTCGGTGGCCGAGTACGCCGGCATCGAGCGCTGGCAGGTGCCTGCAGGACGAGCTCAAAGTGCTGCGGCCGCGCGAGCTGGTGGTGCCACCGGGTCTCGATGTCGCGACGCTGCTGCCTGAGGTCGCGTTCGCGGCGATTCCGGTGACCGTGATCGACGGCTGGCACTTCGAGCCGGAAGCGGCGCGGCGGGTGCTCGACTGAGCAGCTCCACACCCGCGGTCTGGACGGCTTCGGCCTCGAGAGCCGTCCCGCAGCCACGCAGGCCGGCGGCGCCCTCGTCAGCTATCTGCGCGAAACGCAGAAGGCCGATCTCGCTCACGTGACCAGCGTCCACCTGCGCGAGCAGGCCGATCATCTGCTGGTCGATCCGGTCACGCTGAAGCACCTCGAGATCGTCGAGGGCGCCGAAGGCGGCCGCGCCGGACTCGCTGCTCGACGAGCTGGATCTCACGATCACGCCGATGGGCGGACGCCTCCTGCGCGGATGGCTGCTCCGTCCGCTTGTCGCGCTGGAACCGATCCGCGACCGCCTCGACGCGGTCGAGGAGCTGGCGTTTCACGGCATCGATCGCGCGAAGCTGCGGGAAGTCGCTGAAGCACGTGCACGACCTCGAGCGGCTGGTCGCGCGCGCCGCGCTCGGCGTCGCCGGTCCTCGCGATCTGGTCGGGATTGAAGGTCTCGCTCGGCGCCGTCCCGCGCGCGCGCATGCTGCTCGCACCGCTGCAGGCGCCGCTGATGTGCGAGCGTCTCGGCGCAGCTCGACGATCTGCCCGAGCTGCGGGCGCGGCTCGACGTCGGTGCTCGTCGACGAGCCGCCGGCGCTGGCGCGCGACGGCGGCATGATCCGCGACGGCGTCGATCGCGAGCTCGACGAGCTGCGGCACGTCAGCCGATCCGGCAAGCAGGTGATCGCCGAGATGGAGCAGGCCGAGCGCTCGCGCACGGGCATCGCGTCGCTCAAGATTCGCTTCAATCGCGTCTTCGGCTATTACATCGAGATCTCGAAGGCGAATCTGCACAACGTCCCGTCCGACTACCTGCGCAAGCAGACGATCGCCGGCGGCGAGCGGTTCATCACCCCGGCACTGAAGGACTACGAAGAGAAGGTGCTCGGCGCCGACGAGCGCATTCTCGAGCGCGAGATCGAGATGTTCGAGACGGTTCCGGGCCGAGGTCGCCGCGGTGGCCGGCGCGATTCAGGCGACGGCCCGAGCCGTCGCGACGGCCGACGTGCTCGCCGCGCTCGGCCGAGGCCGCCGCGGTCGGCAACTACACGAAGCCGCACGTGCACGACGGCGACGAGATGGTCGTCGTCGACGGCCGTCATCCCGGTCGTCGAACGCCACGTGAGCGACGCGTTCGTGCCGAACGACGTCACGCTCAACTCGACCAGCCATCAGCTCGTGGTCCTGACCGGCCCGAACATGGGCGGCAAGTCCACATACCTTCGGCAGACGGCGCTCGTGTGCCTGATGGCGCAGGCCGGGCTCGTTCGTGCCGGCGCGGGAGGCGAAGCTGGCGCTCGTCGATCGCGTCTTCGCGCGCGTCGGCGCCTCGGACAACATCGCGCGCGGGCACTCGACGTTCATGGTCGAGATGCAGGAGACGGCGACGATCCTGCACCTCGCCACGTCGCGAAGCCTCGTCGTGCTCGACGAAATCGGCCGCGGCACGGCCACGTTCGACGGTCTCAGCATCGCGTGGGCCGTCGCCGAACACCTGGCGACGAACGCGCGCGCGCGCCCCAAGACGCTGTTCGCCACGCACTATCACGAGCTCACCGACCTGGCCGATGCGATCCCGGGTGTGGTCAACTTTCACGTCACGGCGCGCGAGTACCACGACGACATCGTGTTCCTGCGGAAGATCCTGCCGGGGCGATCCGATCGCAGCTACGGCATCCAGGTGGCGCGCCTCGCCGGGCTGCCGCCGTACGTCGTCGAACGCGCCCGCGAGATTCTGTCCGGCCTGGAGCAGGACGAGCTGGCGCGCGGCGGACGACCCACGGTGACCGGATCGGCACCGCGCCCCTGTCGAGCAGCTGCCGCTGTTCGCGCCGCCGCCGGCCGGCGACGATCGCGTGGCCGCGCGACTGCGCGCGGTCGATGTCGACCGCTGTACGCCACTCGAGGCACTCACGCTTCTCGCCGAGCTGAAGAAGGACCTCGAATCGTGACCGGTCGCCGGCTGATGCTGGCGGCAGCGTTCTGGTGCATCACGGTCGCGGCGAGCGCAGGGCCCTACGATCCGGCGTTCTCCTTCAGATCGATCGTCACGCCACATTTCGTCGTTCACTTCCATCAGGGCGAGGAGCGGCTTGCGGTACGGCTGGCGCAGCATTGCGGAGCGCGTCCACGACACCGCCGCCAGAACCGGGACGGCACCTGCCAGGGAGACGCACGCATGTCGTTCTGGCGGATCAGAACGACTACGCGAATGGCAGCGCTACCGTCGTGCCGTGGAACGCGATTCAGATCGACGCGACGCCACCGACCGGCGTCGAAGACGATCGGCAACACTGACGACTGGCTCGAGTACGTCTTCACGCACGAGTACGCGCACATCCGTCATCTCGATCGGTCGCGAAGGCTGGGCGCGCGCGGCAAAGGCGGTCTTCGGGCGAACCGACCTCGCCTTTCCGAATCTGTCGCTGCCGCTCTGGCAGATCGAAGGGCTGGCCACGCTCGTCGAGAGCGAAGATGGAGCAGGGACGGCTGCACTCCGGCGATTTCAAGGAGGTCGTCGCCACAGCGGTCCGCGCGAATCGATTCGAGCCGCTCGATCGCGTCAACGGCGGCCTCGTCGACTGGCCGAACGGCGAGGGCTGGTACGCGTACGGCGCCTTGTTCCACGAGTTCCTCGTCGAGCGCTATGGCCGCGATCGGTTGGAGGCGCTGGCCACGCGCACGGCCGGACGTCTGCCCTATTTCACTTCCGGCGCGTTCCGCGACGTCTACGGCAAGTCGCTCGGCAACTCTGTGGCGAGAGTTCAGCGAGTGGAGTCGAGACGCTTGGCGGCCGGGACTTCCGGCGATCCCGTCACCCGCCTGACCCAGCAAGGGCTTCTGCGTCCGCACGCCGCGCGTCGGCGACGGACGGATCGATCTGGTTCAGCGCCTCGGATCCGCATCGATTTCCCGCGGCTCTATCGCCTGCGCGCCGAATAGCACGGCGCCAGAGCGGATCGCCTCTCGCTTCGGCGGATACGGGTCTCACGCATTCGCGGCGACGTCGCTGGTCTTCGACCAGCTCGAGATCGTTCGAGGCGCCGGCCTTCAGAGCGATCTCTACGCGATCGACCTGAGCCGCCGGCGAGTCCGCCGGCTCACGCGACACGCGCGGCTGGTCGATCCGGATCTCTCTCCCGATGGACGGCGACTGATCGCCGTGCGCGTCCAGTCAGGTGTCGCGGCAACTCGTCCTCCTGGACGCAGCAGTCGCTCCTGCTCGACGGCACGCCCCCGTCGCGTCGCACCAGCTCGAGGTTCGTCGCCACCCTTGGTGACGAGGGCGACGTGTTCGCAGCGCCGCGCTTCTCGCCGGACGGCCGGCATATCGCGGTCGAACGGCGCCGGCGAGGGGCACCTTCCGAGATCGTCGTCGTCGGCTCCGATCTGCGCGACGCCACAGTCGTCGCGACATCGCCGGCGGGCCGCAACGTCACCCCTGAATGGAATCGCATCCGGTTCGGCGCTGTTCTTCGCGTCGGATCAGAGACGGCGGCCCGTTCGCGATTTACGCGACGACGTCGCGCGATCGATTGCAGGAGCCGGCAGTCGTTGTCCGTCCCGCTGGTGGCGGGCGGAGTCCCACGATCGCGTCCGATGGGCGCGTGCTGTTCGTCGGCTACACCGCGGACGGATTCGATCTGTTGAGCTGCCAATGGCGCGAAGCCTGTCGACACCAGTGAGCGGTCGTTGGCGAACGTCGACGCGCCCGAGGCCCGCAGGCCGCCTTACGTCTCGAAGGTGAGAGTTCAAGCGTCAGCGATGCGCGATCAGTACCGACCCTGGCCGACGGTGTTCCCGCAGGGCTGGCTGCCGCTGATCGATCGTCGCGACGGACGCTGGCGTCTTGGCGCCACCGCGGCGGGGTTCGACGTGCTCGGCCGGCATGCCATTCGCTGCGACGCCACGTGGGCACTCAACGACGGCGACGGCTCGATGCCGGCCCGCAGTCGCGCCGCAGGATGGCCGCAGTCTCGCGCCTCGATCGCGCCCCGACTGGTCGGCGTCGTACGTCTATCAGCGCTGGCAGACAACGCCATACGTCGCCGTTCGCGATCGGACGTCGCTGTTCAACGCCGTGACCACGGAGGGAGTCGCTGGTCCCCGTGGCTCAGCGCGAGCAGCAGTTCGACGCCGGCGTCTACCGGGCGATGCGACGCGTCCGCTGGACGCAGACGCTCACCGGCGCCTATCACGCCGAACGGGTCTCGACCGCCGCGCCCTCACTGGATCAGCGGGTCGATCGCTCGGGGCTGCGGACGGCATGGACGCTGTTCACGGCGCGCACGTACGGATACTCGATCAGCCCTGAAGGTGGCGTCGGGCTCGGCGTCACCGGCGAGTTCTTTCGACCCGCCCTTGGATCCGACGGCCGATCCGACGCCCTCACGCTCGACGGGCGCGCCTACGTGCCGCTGCCGCAGACAGAGCGTCGTGGCGCTGCGCCTCGCGGGCGCGATGTCGAGCGGCGATCGCGGTGTGCGCCGCATCTTCAGGCTTGGAGGCTCCGATGGAAACGCGGCGCTCGGCGTCGTTCGGCAGCGACGCCATCAGCCTGCTCCGCGGCTTCGAAGACGACGTCGTGAGCGGCACCCGGGTGATGTTGATGAATGCGGAGCTGCGGGTGCCGCTCGTGTGGCCGCAGCGCGGCCTCGGTACCTGGCCGATCTTCCTGCGGTCGCTTCACGCCACCGTCTTCACGGATGTCGGAAACGCCTGGACTGAATCCGCGCGGTGGGCCGATCGCAAGACCGGCATCGGCGCCGAGCTCTCGGCCAACGTGATCGCGGGATTCGGATTACCGCTGACGTGGACGGTCGGGGTCGCCTGGGGCCACGACGGGGCCGGGGCGCTTCGAGACGGCCGGGAAGTATACGTGCGTCTGGGACGGTCGTTCTGAATTGCGGATTGCGGATTGGATTGTGGATTGAGAGTCGGATTGTGGATTTGGATTCGCGTCAGCTCTTCGCTTTCAACACGTCCAGCTGCTTGCGTGCGTCGGCCGCGTACGGGGATGCGGCGAACTCCGTGGTGATGCGCTGAAACGTCTGCTGCGCTTCGGCCTTCTTGCCGGCAGCCAGATAGGCGGCACCAAGCTGCGACAGCACGGCATCGACGGGCACGTCGCCCTTCGTGTCGAGTGACAGCTCGCGCAATGAGGCAATCGCCTGGTCGTACTGCTTCTCCTGAACGTTCAGCTCGGCCTGCGCCAGCCTGGCCATCTTGCCGTACAGGCCTCGGCCGTCACGATCGATGACCTCGGCATAGCGCTGCCTGGCCTCGGCCTGCCGTCCGAGCGCCGCCAGCGTCGCTGCCGCGTGATAGCGCGCGGCGATGCCGGCGGTCGTGTCGGGATAGGCGTCGGCGGCCGCCAGGAACTTGGGAAACGCCGCTTCCAGCTTGGCGCGCTCGTTGGGAAACGTTTTCGGCTGCGGAGGCGCCAGCTTCTGCCCCGGCGCCGGTGGCGTCGATTCCACGACGGAGCGTCCGCCAGGATCATGGCTTCGCCGAGGAGCGCCGAGGCTTTGCCGTTTCGCTGGCCGCGGTAGTACGTCCATGCGCCGACCGACGAGATCGAGGACCAGGATCGACGACGAGCCCGGCGACGAGCGAGCCGACGGTTCGTCTGGACGCTGCCCAGGACATCCTGGACGGTATCGGCGACTTCGTTGTGCTTGAGACGATGACGTTCTGCAGTCTTCATGGCGGCCGGCGGCTAGCTCCCTGGAAACGCACTAGTTTACCCTAGTTCTGAGCCGGACGCCTCCGGCCTGATCACCGTGCCCGCCCCATCCCACTCGTCGTCCCGGACCGGTCAACGCTTCGCGGCTGCCGCATCATGGTCGTCGGTGCCGGTCTCGCCGGATTCGTCGCCGCACGGGAATTGACGCGGCGCGGGCCGACGTCACGATTTTCGAGGCTCGCGACCGCGTCGGCGGACGCGTCTGGACGCTTCGCGACGGCGCGTTCCCGCCGCTCCACGCGGAAGCCGGCGGCGAGTTCATCGATGCCGATCACGACGCGCTCATTGGCCTGACGCGGATGCTGCGCGTGCCGCTGCGGCGGGTCCTTCCGGCCGGATTCGGACTGGCACTGTCGAACCACGGGCGCGTGAGGGTGGTGCGATCGCAGACGATCGTCTGGCGTCAGCTTCAACGCGACCTGGCACCCGCAATCGCCGCATTCGAGGCGGCGGGATGCGATCGGACGTCGCCGGCGGCTGTTGAAATTGCGCGCCAATCGCTCGCCGAGATCCTGGATCGTGCCCAGGCACGTGTGAACGTGCGCGCGCTGGCGGCGGCGCTGCGCAGTTATTTCCTCGCCGATCCCGATCGCCTGTCTGCATTGGTGATCGTCGAGCAGGCGAGCGAATCCGGATCGCCCGGTCGCCAGAAGATGTTCCGCGTCGAGGGCGGCAACGATCGCCTGGTGGAGGCGATCGTCCACGACGCACACCTCACGGTCCGGCTCCGGCACGCCGTGGCCGCGGTGCACCAGGATGCGGATGGCGTGCGTCTCCTGGTCGAGGATCAGCATGGGCGGCGGGTCGGCGTGGAAGCCGACTACGTCGTGTGCACGGTGCCCCTGCCGGTGCTCCTTGAATGGTCGTTCACGCCGCCGCTGCCCGGCGCACAGCGTCGCGCGTTCTCGAACCTGACGAGCGGTCCGGCGACGAAAGTGTTTCTGCGATCCGATAAGCCGTGGTGGCGACGCAACGGCCGCCCGAATGCGTTCGGCAGTAATCTCCCGGTCGGCGCCGTCTGGGAATCCTGCGAAGAGGTTCGCGGCGGCAGCGATCTGACGCTCCTCGCCGGTGGGTCGGCGAGCGCACAGCTCCGCGCCCTCGTGGCATCCGAAGGCGTGCCGGGATCATGCGGCACCTGCACTGGCTGGGGCGTCCGGCGACACTTCCCCGCCTTGCACGCGTCGTCGACTGGGAGGCAGATCCCTGGGCGCGCGGCGGCTATGCGGTCTTCGGCCCGGACTTCGATCCGCTGGACGTCCCGCTGCTGCGCCTTCCGTTCGGCCGTGTCTTCTTCGCCGGCGAGCACACGAGCGAGCACTGGCAAGGATTCATGAACGGCGCGGTAGAGAGTGGCCTGCGCGTCGCCACTGACCTCGAAGCCCACGTCCGTCTCACCCGCTGGAAATAATTGGGGTCGGGATAAATTTCAATTTCTGCCGACAATCCAATGTTCTTGCCGAGCAATAACTGAAAGTTATCCGGAGGCCAACAGCCATAGCGAGCGCGTTCGATCAGTTCCAGAAGCCGACCACCTTCAACACGCCGTTCACCTTCCGAATCAGTAACAAGGTGCCGTCGGTCGAGGAACGGCCGGCGGTTCCGGTGATCGCCGTCACCATCCAATCGCCGTCGTCGATCGTCATGCTGTTGCCGAAGCGATCGCGTGAAAGGTCCTGCCCTTCCGCTCGCGCCTCCGCGACGGTTCTCGCCTTGATCCGCTGAATCGTGATCGCAGGCTCCGCTCCTCCGCGTTCCCCTTTGTTCAAAACGCTCTTGAACCGGTTCTCGAGGTTCTCTCGACTCACCAGCAACTCGTTGTCGAAGTAGAACGGCGCCTCGATGACGGCGGCGAGGCGATTGAAATTGCGCGCGATCATCGCATCCATCCATTCGAGGGCCACCGCTTCAGCGGCCTGCCGCTCTCGTGGCAACGTCATCGTCGAGTCGCCGGTACCCGCCGTTGTGGCGCGCGTCTTGAAAGTAGCGTCGACCGGATACTTCCAACGCTTCAGTTGTTCGACGACGAGATCGATGCGCGTCGATTCTCCCAGAAGACCACCCTCACGCCTCAATAACCCGACGATGCCCCAGTCCTCCGTCGTCAGGGCGCCGCCCGAGTGGCCGTGCTTCAATTCGCCTTCGGTTTCGATAGTCTGACTGTTGACCCGCGACACCAGGTGCGGTTGATGCGGCACGAACCAGCTCTCTCCGAGCGGATTGCCAACCGGGATCACCTTCTCCCCCGGGCTGAGCGTATCGGGACGGACGAGTACGGCCCATGCGAGCGGCGGAACGGCGAGTTTGCTCGCATCAGGAATCGCGAGGACCGCGAGATCGAGCGTCTCGTCAAACGTGGTCAGAAGCTTTGCTGCCGAGGATTCTCCCGGAAGCCAGGAGAACTCCACGTGAATGTCTTCAGCGCTTACGGCTTCGCCGGTCAGCGCAGTCGTGCGGACGACGTGATTGGCGGTTGCCACGTACAACCGATCGTTTTGGTATCCGACGACGACGCCGGCACCAATCACGGGGCTTCCCGAGAGGCTGGCGCGGATCATCACGACCAGCTGCTTGAACTCCTTTTCCGTCGTCGGCGACGAAGTAGCGGCCGGCTGCGGTGTTGGTGAAGGCGACGGCTCGTGCGTCGGAGGCGGTGTGTGCGCTGGTTTGGCGGGCTCCGGCTCCGGATTCGCCGTGGGTGCGGGCGCCTGCGGTGGACGCTGTGGGACGCCCGCCGCTTGAGCAGCGCGCAGGGGCGCCGACGTGAGAGCAGCAACCGTGAGCGCGAGGATCGCACTCACAACAAACGGTCTCATAGGGATCCCCTCCACCAGCGTAGGACGCCCATGGCGACGCCCGCCAGGTACAGCGTGCTGCCCCACAGCAGACCAAGCCCGTGCTGGGCTCGCAGAAGTTCGAGCCATGTCGGCATCAGGCTGCGCCGCTCCGCGCCATCGCCAGACGTCATGTCGCTGACCCGTCCGTGAAACGTCAGCGAGAGGCGATCGGGTCTCAGGCGCATGGTTCGCATCTCGCCAGTTGCTTCGCCAAAGCGGAGGGCTTCGCCGGAGCGAAGCTGACGCGTCGCGCCGGCCAGTGACTCGAAGTAGAGATTGCCGCCGAGAACCGTTGACAGCGTGCGGACAATCGAGAGCTGCCGATCGCCGTACTGGTCGACCTGCCGGAAAGAAGGAGTCAGCACGGGCACCTGCGGCGTCGCGTCAGCGCGCGATGGATCGCGAAACGCAAAATCGAGGTTCACCGTCTCGCCCGGCTCGAGGACGATTCCTTTCGGGGCGACAAAATCGACGAGCGTTTCGCCGACGCCGCCCACGGCCACGTTCACTGGTCCGACGACACCTACCTCAATGGCGTTGACCGCATTGCGGAGCGAGAGCCGATACTGTCCTCCCGGATCCAACAGCGCCAAACGGACTCCTGATTCGCTCGTGGGCCTGATTTGCGCAATACCGATCGAACCGCGCCGGCCATTCATCTCAGTGGCAGTCAGCGTGATCGGCGGCGCCGGTTCTGCGATCGCGCGATCCAACTTCGCCGTCAGCGTGGGCGGGAGAACGATGCGCGACAGCCCCGACGCTTCGAGGCTGGTCAAGTCCATTCTCTCGAAGAGCAGCTGTTCGGTCGGCACAGTAAACGAGACCTGTGTCGTGTCGACTTCCAACTCGATTGCCGTGCTGTGCGGGCGCACGAACAGCAGCACGCTCAACAGGAACAAGGTCAGTACCAGGACGATCGCGACGGTCCACGGGCGTTGCGGTACCTTGGGTACGAGCTTGTCTCGCAAATCGAGCAGACGGGAGAGCCTCTCGAGTGATTCGAGCTCGCTTGGCGACACGTCTCCGCCGCGCGCCCGGGCGGCGTCGACGGCCGCGGCCGTGCGTTGCAGGAGCAGCTGACGCAAATCAGAAGGCGCAGGTCCGCTCACGTTACTTGGTGTTGTGCCGGAAGTACAGAGTTCTTGGCGATGGCGCGCCCTGCTTCAGCACCGCATTCAACTCCAGGCGATACAAGCCGGCGGTGGTGAGCTTTGGCAGGCGGACGGGGATCGGATATTCGGCGGGATATGGTCCGTGCTTGAGCGGCGCGTCGCTGAGCAGCTCTGTCAGCGACTTGCCGGATTCGTCCACGGCACTCAGCGACACGAACAGCTCGCGCAACGGAGCTCCGGGGACGACAACGACCACGTACTCTCCGGGAGCATCCGTCGCGAGCGGAGGCCCCGCCACCCGAAGCGGAATATAGACATCCTCTGAACGATCCGCGACCTTGCTGGGTGTCCACGCCACGAGACCGAGCTCGTCGCTCTTGAGCTTGAGACGCGTGACGACGTCCGACGGCCAGTCAAACGACACGCTGCCAGCCGGGCGGCTCGAATCCATCCTGTAATACATGTCTGGTCGAAGGCTCACCGCCCGCAGCGCCACGGCGCTCGCCGGCGGCGCGGACCATTCGAGCCGGATTGGTTCTCCGGCTTTGATCGCGAAAGGCCTGGATACAGAGGTGAAAGCGACGATCGAGAGACCGCCGGTCCCGGCCACTTCGTTGAGATACAAACCCTCGCACCGCTCGCCGCGGCGGCCGTAGCCAAGCGGATCGGCGGCCTGTGGCATCAGCCGCGGATCGCACGGGTTGGTCACGTTGGTCGCCTGTGCCTGGGCCGTCAGCGGCAGCAAAAGTGATCCGATCAGGACCCACGCCGCGTCCGCTCTGGCCATGGCTACCTCCGTGCGCTTGACCGATTGTTGGAATCGAACCGCATTGTGGCGGAGCAGGCACTCGACCGTCAAACGGATTGCGTGCTCTCGAATTTACGTGTTCCGGCAGAATCGCGCCGGCCTTTTCAGTGTAGGATGGCGCCGGAATTTCGTTGGCCTCTGTGACCGGACTGGAACGGCTGCCGGCTGTCAAACGTGGAGTGGACCATGAAACGGACTCTGATCGTTCTCGCGTTGCTGTGTGTCGCGGTGCTCGTGCTCTATAGCGCGCAAGTGACCGTCCAAGGTCAGGGGCAGGGCAACGGCCAAGGCAGCGGTGGTTCGAGCGAGGTCCAGGCCGGCCGCCGTGCAGTACCGCCGGAAATCACCTTGAACCTTCAGGGCAGGAATCCCAGCCGCGTCTACGAGGGCAGCTACTACGTCAACGGCGTGAGCGATTGCATCGGATGCCACAACGGTCCGGACACCGACGAGTCCGGCAACGCCATTCCTCTCGCGGAGCGTTATCTCGCCGGCGGACAGAATTTCGGTCCCGTCTTCAGCCGCAACCTGACGCCTGATGCGAACGGACTGCCGGCCGGTCTCACCTTCGAACAGTTCGTCCAGGTGATTCGCCAGGGGCGCGACTTCAAGGAATTGCCGCCAGTCGTCGGCAATCCAGACACCTTGATCGTCATGCCGTGGCCCTCCTACCGACACGGGACCGATCGCTGGCTTCGAGCGGTGTACCAGTACCTGGAATCCGTTCCGTGCCTGCCTGGGGGACCGCTCGAAAACGCAGCGACGCGTTGCGACGAGTAGGCGACGGTTTGCGGCTCCTGCGACCACTCCTTGGCCGGCTTCGGCGACCGAACAAGAGTCTGTCGGCTCGTGTTTTGTCGTCTGGGTCCCGCCGTCAGGCGCGCGCGGGTTGGGGAAAGCGGAAAGCGTAACCGCGACCGGTGGTGACAGCACTGCGCAATGACCGGCGAATGACTGAGCCAGGAAAGCGCGGCGGGATCGTCAGGCTCACGATCACTGTCGCTGCGACTCTCGCGACGCCCGCAGCAATCGCCATCGTCTTTACGGCATCGTCTCAGCCGGTTGCTGGAGTGCCAATGCGGCGAATATCTCCCGAGAGCGTGGCTGAGGCCAGAGCCGATCGTTTGGCGTTTGATTATTTCAGCCCGCTGAATCCCCAGCCAAGAATCTGGCGAGCCAGCAAGCCAGTCGCGGCTCGCGGGCCCAGCACGCACGACGCGCCGGCCGGTTGGCGGCGCCAGTCGGACGACCCATTTCAGATCGATTTTGAAAATCGCAAACGGCTTCTTTGGTTTAATCGGCCTCTAAGGCCCGCGACTGTGAACAGTGAATGACAGCGATTGATGGTCCACCCGAAGATCAACTGACTAGTCCGTACAGAGCAAAGGCCGTCTCGCGACGGCCCCTCTCTGGACAGCTTTGTGAGGACTTGCGCCTAGAGTGCCCGGCGTTGCCGCCAGCGCCGGGAGCCGATTCCGGTAAGCCCCAGGCCGAGCAGCGTCAATGTCGCGGGTTCGGGCACCTCGGCGTCAGGCGAGATCGCCTCGGCGAAGCCGCCGCCCAGCACCTTGTGGCCCACGGTGGTCGGGTGCGCGTCATCCCAGAACAGATACCCAGCCTCGTCGTCAAGGCCGCACACGCGAACGGCAGACAGGACGTTGCCCTGCACACAGGCGTCGTCGATGTTGGTCAAACCGTACAGTGCGGGGTTCATCACAATCGCATTGAAGAGCGCGAAAGCGTCGAACGGCGTCAACTGCATGTCCGGTAGCCCCTCCCGTGTCGCGAGGTTGCCAGCCAATTGCGTATTGAAGAGCAGGGTCAGCTGCGTGAGGGCCAGAGCGTCGGCGCCGGCGCCGGGCGCGAGCCCGAGGTCGGGCATGTTCGGCACGAGGAATCGCCGCGCGCCTGCCGCGTAGAGGGTATCGACGGCCGTCCCGATGTTGCTGGCCGCCTGCAGCGGCCGTCGCCTCTGACGGGTTGATCAAGACGTCGTTGGGACCACCCCAGATGACAAACAGCGCGTCAGGGTCGATCGGCCCGGACTGCATGGCAAAAAACTGCGCCAACTGACCCGTGCTGATGCCTGTTGGCACGGGCAGCGGCAGGCCCAGTAACGCGGACGAATTGTCGGCCGTCGTGCCCGGCGCACCGGGGAGAGGAACAGGGCCAGTGGCGGCCCCGATGACTGCGAAATTGGTGCCCCCGACGGCCGCCGGCAGCAGCGGCGCGAGACCGAGGGACTGCGCGAGATACTCGACGGCGAGAGGGCCGTTGCTGGCACGCCCGGGCGCGTACGGCGACGCTGGAATAGTCGGTCCAGGACCCGGAACGATGGCCTCCGCGATCGCCGACAGGTTTCCGTTGTCCGACAGACTGTCGCCGAATACGTACAGCGCGCTGATCGGTCCAGCAGAAGCCGGCGACGATGCCAAGACGAGGACGGCGGTGAGAAGCAGGGATCGGATTCGCATCGCAACAGACCTCAGAGAGTTTGTGGATGCTGACGATAGCAGAGTTCGATCAGCGTGCGAGATAAAGGTGGTGCGCGTGCCCAGACTCGAACCGGGGGCCTCCGCTCAGGAGGCGCGCACCATCTCATCCGTATGCGCTCAGACCGTTGCAAATCGACGCCAATTAAACTCCGCGAGATAGACGGTCAGGGTCTGTCATGGTCGATCGCGGATTCCGTGGCAATCCCGTGGCAAACGGCCCGGCGCCTCCTGCCACCCAGGAACGCGATGCGTAGGCGATGCCAGGCGTTCGCTTTCTGTAACCACAGATAACGTCGAATCCGCGATTGGCAACCAGCGGCTGATCGAGCGCGTGCCACAACTCGCCGCGGTCTGCGAGATCAGCATTCCGGCAGCAAATTAATTTCGGAACGGGCTAGCCGCGACTGAGGAGAAGCAGCGTCACGCCCACGACCAATGCGATCCGGCCCTCGATGCAGCGGAGCGTAATCACGCCAGCGCCGGTTGCGCCGAGGCCGACGACGAGTGCGAGTTCGACGAATGCGTGGGCTGGGGACCACATAACTGCACAGCAGATGCAACTTTGGCACCGTTGCGAACAAGCACGCCGTCAGGCGTCTGCACTAGAAGGAACCAGACAAGAAGTTGCCACTCGTGACAAACCGTTAGCCAGAGACATTGGGACAGGAAAGGACGATCTATGACGCAGCAATCCGGTGCGCGCGCACGTATCGGGAACGTCGAGTAGGAGCGTTTCCGCGGCCTTCAGATTCAGCCATTCAGGGTGGCAAACACGACGCCGCCTTCTAGCCAAGCCGACGCAACGCCGCAAGCGACTGTCAACTGAAGGCTTGATAGAGTGGTGCGCGTGCCCAGACTCGAACTGGGGGCCTTCCGCTTAGGAGGCGGATGCTCTATCCACCTGAGCTACACGCGCACGTGAGGGTCTATGTCTCAGTCTATCAACCGCTTGCCGTTCGTTTCGGCCTCCTCGATGCAAGGTGACGCAGGAACTACCCCGGCTGAACTTGCGTCGTTGTGACATCCGGTTCTCTGGTCATCGAACCGGCGGATGCCGTCGTGCAAGCCGATCGCGGTGGCGTTCAGGATGATCGTAACGTTGAAGTCCGCGTGGCCCGGCAGTTCCTGAATATGATGCAACGGAACCCCTAATCGTCATAGGGGCGCTCAGGAGAACGACCATGGCGAAAGTAATCCCAACCCGCATGACCGCTGAAATCGACGGCGATTTCGTCGTGTTCCTCATCGGCATGCGGATCAACAAGGCGTGGAAGATCCACAAGTGGCTGCCGGTGTTCATGGCGATGGCACCGATGCTGAAAGAGCTCGAGCAACATCCCGAGAGCGGCTTCCTCGGTCACATCGTCGGGATAAAGGTGATCGTCCAGTACTGGCGGTCGTTCGAGCATCTCGAGGCCTACGCGCGGACCCAGGACAAGCTGCACTGGCCGGCCTGGGTGGCCTTCAACAAGAAGATTGGCGGCAGCCGGGACGACGTCGGCATCTGGCACGAAACCTATCAGGTGCGCGCCGGCGAGTACGAGACGATCTACAGTGGCATGCCGCCCTTCGGCCTCGGCAGCGTGGCCAAGCTCGTTCCGGCCAGCGGCAATCGCGAATCGGCGAGGGAACGCATCGCTGGAAGCTCGATAGGAACGGGGGCTTGAAGGGCGCGTCAGCCTGCCGGCGAACTTTGAGTAAGTCGGATCCGGACTGAAATCAACCGACACCGGCCGAGACCATGCCGCGGAACGCCCGATGGCGCTGCAGCAGATCGTCATAGGTCCCTTCTCCGGTGATCGCGGCCATCCTCGAAGAACACCAGCCGATCGCACCCGCGCACCGTCGACAACCGATGGGCCACGACGACCAGCGTCTTCACGCCTCGGAGTTCGTCGATGGCGCGAATGATTGCCTGCTCCGTCTGCTGGTCGAGTGCCGACGTCGCCTCGTCGAAGACGAGAACGTCGGGCTTGCGGTAGAGAGCGCGGGCAATCGCCACCCGCTGGCGTTCGCCACCCGACAGGCGGACGCCACGCTCGCCAAGGCGCGTCTCCAGGCCTCGCGGGAGTGACGCGACCAATTCACTGAGGTGAGCGAGTCGCAAAGCCGCTTCGATATCGGCATCATCGATATCGCTATCGGCGCGTCCGAACGCGACGTTCCGCCTGAGTGTGTCATCGAGGAGCGCGAATCCCTGTGGCACGTACCCGATACGCTGCTGCCACAACCCGATGTCGGCGCGGATGTCTCGACCATCGATCAGTAGCTTGCCCGACCGCGGATCGAGGAGGCCGAGCAGAATGTCGACGAGCGTACTCTTCCCGGCACCCGTAGCGCCGACGATGCCGACCGATTCGCCGCGGCGGATCGTCAGGCTCACGTCGTTGAGCGCTGGCCCATGGCCATCTTCGTAGGCGTAGCTCACCGATTCCAGATCGATTCGGTCGGCGAACGGCAGCGCCTCCGTTGACGTCGCGAGCGCGCTCTCTGCCGGTGCCGCTCGAGCCGGGTGAAATCGTTCCAGAGCGCCTCGACGTGCGGGCGGGCTCCTTGGAACGTGGCGAAATTGAGTATCAGCCGGTTCGCGGCGGGCACCACACGAAACCCGACGTATGCGTACATCGCCATCAATCCGATCAGGCTGCCGCCGCTCTCGCCCCGAGCCGTCACCAGGATTACCGCCATCAAGATAGCGACGACGAACGTGCTTTCGACGAATACACGAACGGCCGTCGTCACGGTGGCCTGTCGCTTTCTGACTGCCGCCAGCCGGTTGCGATGTGCGGAGAAGGCGGACAGGAAATGGCGGTGCGCCCCCATGACGCGGACCTCCTTGAACGACGCGAGGCTCTGTTGGAGATCCTGCAACAGCGTTTCCTGGAGTGTTTTCCCCTCAGCGCCGTAGCGCACGGCCAGACGGCGGGTTACGAAGAGCGGGCCCAGCAGTACGACACCGATGGTTGCGACAGAAACGATGGTGACTAGAGGCGCCGCAAATGTCAGCACCGCGATGAGACCGATGACGGTCAGCGCCTCGGTCACGATGTTGACAGCCGCTCCGAGACCAGACGAGAACGCGGCCTCGACGGAGTGCCCGACTGCTTGAATGAGGCTCGCGGAATTCCGCCGCAAATGAAATACGTAGGGGGCCGCCAGGTACGAGCCGAGCAGTCGCTGTGCGACCTCGGCCCCGGTGCGCTGCACGATCGTTTCCTGCACCCACGCAATCAGCGTCAGCAGCAGCCCGCGCGTGACGTAGAAGACGATGACGCCGATCGTCGCCGTCACGATGATCTCCCGCGGCTGGCCGTGTGGCAACCAGGCGGCGATTCGCGAGGCGAGGGGTAAACTCGCCACGCGCCCTGGTTCGGCGACGAGCGTCCCCAGCGCCAGAACGACGCTCGCGCCCATGCTCTCCAGCGCGGCGGCCACGAGGGCGAGCGGGATGAGCACGGCCCACTGCCATCGGCGGCGCCGAGGAATCAGGTGCAGGGCGCGAGCGAAGTCTCGCAGCATCAATGGGCGGTGTATCGTCGCAGAAAGCCGGGAAAACTCGCAGCCGTAGACAGCGACGGCGCGTGACCGCGAAGACGCCAGTTCCAGAACCAGAGGCGCGCGAGTTTATTGGAGAGCGACATCGCCGCATCGGCCACCCACCGGATTACGGGATCGTGGCTCGCGTATGCGTGAACCAGGATGCTCAACAGCAGATCGGTCGTGCACAGCGTCCTCGTCGCCTGTGCGCCGACCGCGAAAGGCAGCGACGCGCTCCAGAACGCCCGATCGGCGTCCCGTTGACAACTGTCGGCGGAGGCGTGCCAGTGCAGGTCGAGTTCGCCTCTGGTGCTTTCGTTGCGGAATCCCCACGAGTGATACAGACCTGTGGCGGCGCGTGAGAATCCACGGCCGTTCGGCAGCGCCACCGGCGTCCAGCCAATCGCGCGCAGTGCGGTCAGCGCCGGCTCCAATTTGCCGGTGGGCACCAGGACGTCGAAGTCATTCATGGGCCGGAGACCGATCTGCCGATAGTAATGGAACGCACAGCCAGCCGGGGCGCCGCAATCTCCGCACGATGGCTCTCAGGATGCGATTCAGAGTGAAGGCAGCGTCCATGGGTGCTGGCCCGCTTCAGACCGTTAATATGGGAGGGCGGCGACAGACCGTCCTTGGTCGGCCTCCGTGCAAGCCCGGCTGTAGCGGCCGGATACCATCATGTAAGAATTTCGTGCACGGTGCCCCGCCGACTGCTCGGCTCGTCACGCTTTTGCCAGAGCTACAGCTGGTCAGTAAATTGCCTGTGCTGTACCAGCTCATCGCTGCAGATGACACGTCGCCATCTCGCTGCGTCGAATCGTCAGACTTGTCATAGCCTACGAAAAGTCCCCCCGACCTCGCCTCGCCGGCTCTCGGGGGAAGGGAGCTGTGCGCGCGATGTACACGCAGACGCCGCTTGAAACCCCCATCGTCGGCCAGCTGCTCAACGGCTTGATCGCGTTGAGGGCGGGCGATTTCTCTTACCGACTCCCCCACGACCTTACCGGCGTCGACGGCAAGCTGGCTGACACGTTCAACGACGTCGTCGCCATGAACCAGCGAATGGCCGAAGAGCTGGCCCGCATCAGCCGCGTCGTCGGCAAGGACGGCCGGCTGTCGCAGCGCGCCGTCGTTGGCGACGTCCGCGGGTCCTGGGCCGACTCGATCGATTCGGTGAACGCGCTGATCGCCGACCTCGTGCACCCGACGACGGAAACTGCGCGCGTCATCGGCGCGGTCGCTAAAGGCGACCTGTCGCAGACGATGGCGCTCGAAGTCGACGGACGGCCGCTGCAGGGCGAGTTCCGGCGCACCGCGGTCACCGTCAACACGATGGTCGACCAGTTGGGCTCGTTTGCCTCGGAAGTCACCCGCGTGGCACGCGAGGTCGGCACCGAGGGCAAGCTCGGGGGCCAGGCGGTCGTGAAGGGTGTCGCCGGCACGTGGAAGGACCTCACCGACAACGTCAACCTGATGGCCGGGAACCTGACCGCGCAGGTTCGCAACATCGCCGAAGTGACCACGGCCGTGGCCAACGGCGATCTGGCCAAGAAGATCGCCGTCGACGTCAAAGGCGAGTTCCTCGAGCTGAAGAACACCGTCAACACGATGGTCGATCAGCTCCGCTCTTTTGCCGCGGAAGTGACGCGCGTGGCGCGCGAGGTCGGCACTGAAGGCAAGCTTGGAGGCCAGGCGCGCGTCGAAGGCGTCTCGGGCACGTGGAAGGACTTGACCGACAGCGTCAACTCGATGGCCGGCAACCTGACCGGCCAGGTGCGCAACATCGCGGCCGTCACCACGGCCGTCGCGCGCGGCGACCTCACGAAGAAGATCACCGTCGACGTCCAGGGCGAAATCCTCGAGCTCAAGAACACCATCAACACGATGGTCGACCAGCTCTCGTCGTTCGCCGCCGAAGTCACGCGCGTCGCGCGCGAGGTCGGCAGCGAAGGCAAGCTTGGTGGCCAGGCCAGCGTGCCGGGCGTCGCCGGCACCTGGAAAGACTTGACCGACAACGTCAACTTCATGGCCGGCAACCTGACCAGCCAGGTCCGCAACATCGCCGCGGTCACGACCGCCGTCGCGCGCGGCGACCTCACCAAGAAAATTACCGTCGACGTCCAGGGTGAAATCCTCGAGCTGAAGAACACCGTCAACACGATGGTCGATCAGCTCTCGTCGTTCGCGGCCGAAGTGACTCGCGTTGCTCGCGAGGTCGGCACCGAAGGCGAGCTCGGCGGCCAGGCCGTCGTGCCCGACGTCGCCGGCACGTGGAAGGACCTGACCGACAACGTCAACCTGATGGCCGGCAACCTGACCGTACAGCTGCGCGACGTGTCGAAGGTCGCCACCGCCATCGCCAACGGCGACTTGACGCAGAAGGTCACCGTCGACGTCCGCGGCGAGATCCTCCAGATCAAGAACGTCATCAACACGATGGTCGATCAGCTGCGATCGTTCGCGGCGGAAGTGACGCGCGTCGCCCGCGAGGTCGGCACTGAAGGCAAGCTCGGTGGGCAGGCGGCCGTGCCTGGCGTATCAGGGACGTGGAAGGACCTCACCGACAGCGTCAACTCGATGGCCGGCAACCTCACGAGCCAGGTGCGCAACATCGCCGCGGTCACGACCGCGGTTGCGCGCGGCGATCTCACGAAGAAGATCACGGTCAACGTTCAGGGCGAAATCCTCGAGCTGAAGAACACCATCAACACGATGGTCGATCAGCTCTCCTCGTTCGCGGCCGAAGTCACCCGCGTCGCACGCGAGGTCGGTACCGAAGGCAAGCTCGGGGGGCAGGCGCGAGTGCAGGGGGTCGACGGCACGTGGAAGGACCTCACCGACAGCGTCAACTCGATGGCCGGCAACCTGACCAGCCAGGTACGCAACATCGCCGAGGTCACGACCGCCGTTGCCCGCGGTGATCTCACCAAGAAGATCACCGTCGATGCGCAGGCGGAGATCCTCGAGCTGAAGAACACCGTCAACACGATGGTCGATCAGCTGTCCTCGTTCGCGGCCGAAGTCACGCGCGTTGCCCGCGAGGTCGGCACCGAAGGCAAGCTCGGCGGGCAAGCCAGCGTGCCCGGCGTCGCCGGCACGTGGAAGGACCTGACCGACAGCGTCAACTTCATGGCCGGCAACCTGACCAGCCAGGTGCGCAACATCGCCGAAGTCACGACCGCCGTTGCCCGCGGTGATCTCACCAAGAAGATCACCGTCGATGCGCAGGCGGAGATCCTCGAGCTGAAGAACACCGTCAACACGATGGTCGATCAGCTGTCCTCGTTCGCGGCCGAAGTCACGCGCGTTGCCCGCGAGGTCGGCACCGAAGGCAAGCTCGGTGGGCAGGCCGGCGTGCCTGGCGTGTCGGGCACGTGGAAGGACCTGACGGACAACGTCAACTTCATGGCCGGCAACCTGACCAGCCAGGTACGCGGCATCGCGCGCGTTGTCACAGCGGTGGCCAACGGCGATCTCACGCGGAAGTTGACGGTCGAAGCCGAAGGCGAGATCGCGGCCCTGTCCGACACGATCAACGGAATGATCGACACGCTCGCCACCTTCGCCGACCAGGTCACAACCGTCGCCCGCGAAGTCGGCGTCGAAGGCAAGCTTGGCGGTCAGGCCAGCGTCCCTGGCGCCGCCGGCACGTGGAAGGACCTCACCGACAACGTCAACCGGCTGGCAGCCAACCTCACCACCCAGGTGCGCGCGATCGCCGAGGTCGCGACGGCCGTCACGAAGGGCGACCTGACGCGTTCGATCCAGGTGGAAGCCCAGGCCGAAGTTGCGGCGCTCAAAGACAACATCAACGAGATGATCCGCAACCTGAAGGACACGACGCTGAAGAACGCCGAGCAGGACTGGCTGAAGACGAACCTCGCCAAGTTCTCTCGCATGTTGCAGGGCCAGCGCGATCTGCTCACCGTCGGCCGCCTGGTGCTGTCGGAGCTGGCGCCGGTCGTCTCGGCGCAGCAAAGCGTGCTCTACGTCCTCGATACGGCGGAAGACGACCAGGGCCTGCGGTTGCTCGCCAGTTACGCCCACCGGGAACACGAGGCGCTCGGCGAGCGCCTGCATCTCGGCGACGGGCTGATCGGACAATGTGCGGTGGACCGCCGCAAGATCGAGCTGCGAAGCGTTCCGCCCGACTACCTCAAGATCTCGTCAGGTCTCGGGGAATCGGCGCCGATCAACCTCGTGGTGCTGCCGATCCTCTTCGAAGGTCAGGTGAAGGGCGTGCTGGAGCTCGCCTCCTTCGAACGCTTCAACACGATGCACCACGCCTTCCTCGACCAGCTCACCGAGAGCATCGGCATCGTGTTGCACACGATCGAGGCGAACACGCGAACCGAAGATCTGCTGAAGCAGTCCCAGTCGCTCGCGCGCGAGCTGCAGGTGCAGCAGCAGGAGCTGCAGCAGACCAACCAGCAGCTGGAGGAAAAAGCCAAGCTGCTCGCCGAACAGAACGTCGAGGTCGAGCGGAAGAACACCGAAGTCGAGCAGGCGCGGCAGGCCCTCGAAGAGAAGGCCAAGCAGCTCGCACTCACCTCGAAGTTCAAGTCCGAGTTCCTCGCGAACATGTCGCACGAGCTGCGGACGCCGCTCAACAGCCTGCTCATTCTTTCCGACCAGCTCTCACGAAACGCCAGCGGCAACCTCTCCGCGAAGCAGGTCCAGTTCGCACAGACCATCCATGCCTCCGGCAACGATCTGCTGACGCTGATCAACGACATCCTCGATCTCTCGAAGATCGAGTCGGGCACGGTCGTCGTCGAGATGGAAGAGTACGCGCTGGATCACCTGCGGATCTACGTCGACCGCACGTTCCGGCACATCGCCGAGGCGCAGCATCTCGAGTTCTTCATCGACGTCGATTCGCGGCTGCCCCGGAGCTTCGAGACGGATCCGAAACGCCTGCAGCAGGTGCTGAAGAACCTCCTGTCGAACGCGTTCAAGTTCACCGAGCGCGGTTCGGTCAGCCTGCGCGTCTACCAGGCGCGCGATGGATGGAGCGACGATCACGATCTGCTCAGCCGCGCCCGCTCGGTCATGGCAATTTCAGTGTCGGACACTGGCATCGGCATCCCGCCGGAGAAGCAGCAGATCATCTTCGAGTCGTTCCAGCAGGCTGACGGCAGCACCAGCCGTAAGTACGGCGGCACCGGTCTCGGTCTCGCGATCAGCCGCGAGCTGGCGCGGCTGCTCGGCGGTGAGCTCGTGCTCAAGAGCGGCCCTGGCCTCGGAAGCACCTTCACCTTGTATCTGCCGCAAACACACGCCCGGCTGCGCAGCCGCACACCGGTGCAGGACGTGATTGAGGCGCCTGCGGCGCCGCCGGTGGCATCGCTCCCGGTTCCCGAGCCGGTACCGGTCAGCCACGACGATCGCGACAGCATCCAGGTCGGCGATCGTGTCGTGCTCGTGGTCGACAACGATCTGGGGTTCGCCGGCGTCCTGCTCGACCTCGCTCGCGAGCGTGGTTACAAAGCGCTGACCACGGCGTTCGGCGCCGCCGCCATCGCCATGGCCCGCGAGCGGCAGCCCGACGCGATTACCCTCGACATCTGTCTGCCCGACATCGACGGCTGGCATGTGCTCGACCGCTTGAAGCACGATCTGGCGACGAGGCACATTCCCGTGTTCGTCATCACGACGGAAGAAGACAGCGAACGCGCCTACGCACTGGGCGCCGTCGGCGTGCTGACCAAGCCCGTGCACACCAAGGACGCGCTGGGAGTCGTCTTCGACACCATCGCCGAGCGGGGCGCCCGGCCGCACGCCAGCCTCGTGATCATCGGTCGCGACGACGTGGCGCGGCACACGCTGAAGCTGATGCTCGACGATCCGCAACTGGTCGTTCACACGCCGAACACGTGGGACGAAGCGCGGACGTTGCTCGAGAAAGGCCGAGTGGACTGCCTCGCACTCGACGGCGCCGCCTGCGAAAAGGCGCTCGCGGATCTCGTCGATCGAACGGGTCACGCGAACCCGCCGATCACCGTCTTCGCGCCGAAAGGCCTCTCCAAGCGCGCCGAGCGTCAGGTGAAGCGGCTGGCGGCTCGCCAGGCCGTTCGCGTCGCCCATTCACCCGAGCGCTTCATCGACGATGCAGCGCTCCTGCTCCATCGCCCGTACGAGACGTTGCCCGAGCCCGGGCGCGTCGCCCTCGAACGTCTCTATCGCGGCGACACCGTGCTCGCCGGCCGCAAGGCGCTCATCGTCGACGACGACATCCGTAATATCTTTGCGATGACGACCGTGCTCGAGGGGTGCCAGATGTCCGTCATCTCTGCGGAAGGCGGCAAGGAAGGGATCGAGAAGCTGCAGCAGACGCCGGACGTGGACATCGTGCTGATGGACATCATGATGCCCGACATGGACGGTTATGACACAATGCGAGCGATCCGGCGCATTCCCGCGTTCAAGTCGCTGCCAATCGTCGCGGTGACGGCAAAGGCCATGAAGGGCGACCGCGAAAAGTGCATCGAGGCGGGAGCGTGGGATTATCTGCCGAAACCGGTGGACAGCGAGCAGCTGCTCTCCGTCTTCCGGACCTGGCTGCACCGGTAATCCAACGTGGAACGCGCCAAAGTTCTCGTCGTCGACGACACGCCCCAGAATCTGGTCACCTTCGAGGCCATTCTCGACGATGCCGAGATCGAGGTCGTGCCGGCCGGTTCCGCGCGCGACGCGCTTCGCGCCGTCCTCCGCGACGAATTCGCGGCGATTCTGCTCGATGTCCACATGCCGGACATGGACGGATTCGAAGCCGCGTCGCTGATTCGTCGTCGCCCCCCCTCAGCGCACACGCCAATCCTGTTTCTGACCGCCTATGGCGGCGAGACGCATACCAGTCGCGCCTACTCGCTTGGCGCGGTCGACTTCATCCAGACGCCGGTCAATCCCGAGATCCTGCGCGCGAAGATCGGCGTGTTCGCCGATCTGTTCCGCAAGCGCGCCGAGGTGAAGCGCCAGGCGGAGCGCCTCCGCGAAGCCGAGGAGCAGCTGCGGCGCCAGGCCGAGAGCGCGCTGCGCGAGAGCGAAGGTCGGTTCCGTGTCCTCTGCACGTCGGCGCCGGTCGCGATCTTTCAGCTCGATGCAACGGGACACTGCGTCTACGTCAGTCCGCTGTGGCTGGCGACGACCGGACAGCCCGCGGAAGCGGCCCTGGGCGTCGGCTGGGCGGAAGCGTTCGGTCCCGGTGCCGCGGAGAACGTCATGGCGTCCTGGCAATCCGCGAACATCGAAGGCCGCGCCTGGGCGCACGAGGAAGCCGTCACCAGGCGCACCGACGGCGAGAAGCGCTGGCTGTCCGTCAAGTCGAGTCCAATCCTCTCGGATCAGGGACGCTCGGTGGGCCACGTCGGAATTGTCGAAGACGTCACCGCGCGCAAGCTCACTGAAGAGCAGCTGATTCAGGCCGACCGGAAGAAAGACGAGTTCCTGGCGATGCTCGGCCACGAGCTGCGCAACCCGCTCGCGGCGATCGGCAATGCGGTTCTTGTCGCGCGGACGCCGGGACTGGAGAGCCGACGCGATTGGAGTCTCGACGTCATCAAACGGCAGGTCGAGCAACTCTCGAAGCTGATCGACGACCTCATGGACGTGTCACGGGTGCGGCTGGGCAAGATCGAGTTGCGGCGCGATCATATCGACTTCGTCCAGGTGTTGAGCCGCGCCGTCGATGCGATTCAACCGCTCGTCGACGAACGACGCCAGCAGATCGAGATCGATCTTCCCGATCAAAGCCTCGGCGTGATCGCCGATCCGACACGGCTCGAGCAGATCTTCGTGAACCTGCTGAGCAACGCCAGCAAGTACAGCCCCGAGCAGAGCCGCATTCACGTGTCGGTGCGCGCCGACGCCACCGGGATCGTCACGCGCGTGCGCGACGAAGGCGTTGGCCTCGAGCCCGGCATGGCGGGCCGTATCTTCGATCTGTTCGTCCAGGCGCAGACCAGTCTCGATCGCGCGAAAGGCGGGCTCGGCATCGGGCTCTCGCTCGCCCGCAGGCTCGTGGATCTCCACGGCGGCAGCATTGTTGCCCGCAGCGAGGGCCTCGGGCGCGGCTCCGAGTTCATCGTGACCTTGCCGATGGCCGGTCCCTTGACGCCAGTGTCTGCCGGCGATTCGTCGTCGGCCCTCGCCAGCGAGCCCCAGCCTGAAACCAAGGTCCTCGTCGTTGATGACAACGTCGATGCCGCGAATGCGCTGTCACTCCTGCTCGAGACGCAGGGCTTCCGCGTCGCCGTGGCGCACGATGGCGGGGACGCATTGAAGCGTGCCGACGAGGTGCAACCTCATATCGTGCTGATGGATCTCGGGCTGCCCGTCCTCGATGGCTACCAGGTCGCGAGCCAGCTCAGAGCACGACCGAATGGGTCTGCCGTGACGCTGGTGGCCGTTTCCGGCTATGGGCCCGATCAGAACCCGGAGCGCGCGTCGGAAGCCGGCTTCGACCATCATCTGGTGAAACCCATCGACTGTGTCGCGCTTCTCGCCCTGCTCGCAAAATCCACGCGCCTGCGGGCCACTCGCGCCGGTACAGGCGCCGCGATGCAAGACTGACCCTTAACGCCGGCGGCTGGAAGCCGGTGACACGTCGATCGCCAGCGCTATGACGATCCCAATCAGCGGGACGAGCGACCATTCGCCGCCGAACCAGTGCTGCACCGCCGTGTACCAGAGGAGCGTTGTCGGCAGGAAGATGAAGCCGAGCAGGATCCAGATCCCAGCGGGCACGACGGCGAACCAGCGCGTGAACAGCCAGAGGACCGCGATCACGAGCCGCGGCGTGATCAAGGCGATGAGGGTGAGCAGACACGGCATGGTGAAGCTCGCTATTCTGAATTGCGGATTGCGGATTGCGGATTCGTAGGCCCGAGCTTTAGCTCGGGCTAATACCGCAATACCGCGTACACATTTTCTCCTGCCAGCTGATTCCGCCCCTTCAGCGCCTCGAGCTCGATCAGAAACGCGAGCGCGTGCACGGAGCCGCCGAGCTGCCGGACAAGCGAGGCTGTGGCTTTTGCTGTCCCCCCCGTGGCGATCACGTCGTCCACGATGAGAACCCGCTGCCCTTCGCCGACGGCGTCGGCGTGCATCTCCAGCGAGTCCGTGCCGTACTCGAGCGCGTAGCTCTCGCGCACCGACTTGGAAGGGAGCTTGCCCGGCTTTCTCACGGGCACGAACCCGGCACCCAGGCGGTCGGCCACTGCCCCGCCGAGGATGAAGCCCCGGCTCTCGATGCCGACGACGACGTCGATGTTCTTGTCTTTGAACGGATGACTCAGCGCGTCGAGGACGACCCGGAAGCCTTCCGCGTCACGCAGCAGCGTGGTGATGTCGTAGAACAGAATGCCGGGCTTCGGGAAGTCGGGGACGTGGCGGATCTTCGTCTTCAGCGTTTCCATTCGGCGTCAGGCTCCTCGGCAACGTGTCGTCAGGGCAGGATCCGGAACTCGTGAAATCGTCCGGAGGCGGGTTGGAGGTCCACGAACACGTCGTCCACGCGCGCGCCGACCGGCCCCTGCCGCAGGCTCCGCTCGAAGCGCTCGACCGCTTCCGCATCGCCCTCGGCCATGACCTCGACCCGGCCATCGTCCAGATTGCGCACGCTGCCCGTGATTCCTTCACGCGCGGCCGCGGTGTGTGCGAAGTAGCGAAACCCCACGCCCTGCACGCGCCCGGCCACGACAAAGCGCCGTCCAACCAGCATGAAACGACGATTATAGTGGGCTATGTTCACAGCCGTCGATTGGGTACCGCCGGACCGGCGGAAGATCACGCCGCGCTTCACCTCGGCCCTGGTGGCGGCGGCGGAGCTGCACGCGGGACAACGGCGCAAAGGCGCCGGACCACCCTACGTGGCCCATCTGCTGGGCGTTACCGCGATTGCGTTCGACTTCGGCGCCAACGAGGACGAGGCGATCGGCGCGCTGCTCCACGACTCGATTGAGGACGCTCCGGTGTCGCTCGGCGTCGACGGCGTGCGGGCGCTGATCCGCGAGCAGTTCGGTCTCGCCGTGCTCGAGATCGTCGAAGGCTGCACCGACAGCGACGTCACGCCGAAGCCGCCCTGGCGCGCGCGCAAGGAGCACTACGTCACTCACGTCGCCGAAGCGTCGGCCTCGACCTTGCTGGTGTCGGCCTCAGACAAGCTGCACAACGTGCGCTCGATCGTGCGCGACTATCGTGTGCTCCACGACGCCGTGTGGAAGCGCTTCAGCCCCGAGGCTGGCAAAGCTGGGACGATTGGCTACTACCGCGGGCTGGTGGCGGCATTCCGCCGTCGTCTGCTCGACGGGACGCCGCAGTTTCCGCGGCTGGTTGACGAGCTCGACCTCGAAGTCACGACACTCGAGACATTGGCCGGGCACGCCGGCCAATGGCCACTCGCGTAGGACGGTCGCGCGTCAGTGTTCGAACAGCTCCCGCATACGCGGCCAGAGGCATCGGTCCTCCAAATCGAGCTGCTCCGCGATCAGGAAGCAGACGATTTCGAGATCGGCGACGAAGCGCTCGAGTTCCGCACTGAGACCCGCCGCGACGCACTCCTCCATCGTTCTCGAAAGGCTGGCGAGTAATTCGCGGATCAGATCGTGCTCCTGCGCGATCCCTTCCATCAGGATGTCGAGCGCGTCGCGTCTGAACGGCGCGGATTGCCGCCCTTGTGCCTCGATAGAAATCGCCGCCGGGAAAAGCACGTCGCCTTCGGACCAGGCGTGTGCTTCGAGCACGAAGCGCAGCGTCGTCACCAGGCTGCTCAAGCGCACGGCGAACGCACCGGCACCGTGTTCGGAGCGGCCCAGGACGTCGGCCGCGGCATGACGCGTCTGATCGGCGGTTGCCGTGATGCGATTGAGCCGCTGAGCAATCGGTTTGTTGTAGTTGCACGTCAGGTGATGGATGAGGTTGGTCAGCGGGCGCGCGAGCCACTCCGGCTCGCAGTTCACAATCACTGACGCGTGTTTCCTGCCGGTACTCATGCCGACAGACTAGCGTCGCCGCCGGCGCCGGTCGTTGCGCAATCGCAATCATATCGGCGCCGCATGAGCTTCGCCGGGGGCGCTACGCGCTCGCCAGCTGCACGAGGCGGTTGAGATGCTTCACTTTCAGCCGGGCGCGGTGGGACTCCAGGATGTCGGCGTCCACCCAGTCGGCGACGATGCGGCTCGCGGTGTAGATGGTCGTCCCTGTCAGCGACGCGAGGTCCTGCCGCGTCAGTGGCACCGGCAGCGCAATACCGTCCACGTCGTGCCGCCCGTGGCGTTTGCTCAATTCGACGATCGCCTTCGCCAGGCGCTGCGGCGCGTTTCCCTCGCTCAGCGTGTGCAGGCGGTTCAGCACGATTTCCGCGTTGCGGATCACCTGGGCGTCAAGGAAGGCGTGCACCGCCGGGAAACGCGCCCGGAGCCGGAGCGCCTCGCTCCGCGTCCACGACCTCAGCTCCATGGGAGTGGTGGCGACGGCGGTGACCAGGTAGCCGCCTGCCGCGGACATGGCGGCGCGATGGCCCATGACGTCTCGCGGCCCGGCGAACGCTGCCACCACCTCGTGGCCGTCGGGAGAGATCGAGCTGACGCGGGCATAGCCGTCGACGATCACGAAGATCGTTCGCGCCGGATCACCGCGTTTGAAGAGAATCTGGCCGCGCGAGACCCACACCGTCGAGGCGGTGGCGCGGCAGATCGCCATCATGTCTTCGGTGAGACTTTCGAACGTATGGGTACGTGTGATGGGGCTGGGGAGCATTGCTGAGGCCGCCCTCGAGGCAACCCTACCAGAAGCCACGCGGTCCTTCCAGTGGCTGGCGCAATTGCCAGACGTGGATCGTTGACGCACAATGGCCCGCAGCGGCCTCGATTCGCTGTTTTCTCACGGAGTTCATGATGTTCGATTCGTCCAAGACGCCCAACTCTCCGCCCTCGGGCACCACTCGGCGCACTTTCTTGAAAGAGGCGGCAGCAGCCGCGGCCGGTCTCACGATCGTCCCACGCCACGTCGATCGCGGGATCCGGGATGACGCCTCCCAGCGACCTCCTGAACATCGCGGGCGTCGGCGTCGGCGGCATGGGGCGCGCGAATCTGATCAACCTCGCGAGTCAGAACATCGTTGCTCTCTGCGACGTCGACTGGGAGTACGCGGACAAGGGCTTCGCCCGGCTCGACGCCACCATCCAGCAGACGAAGGGACGGCTCGACTCGGCGAAGTCGCCGGCGGAACGGCAGCGGATGGAGGATCAGATCGCAGGCGCGCAGCGCCTGAAGGACGTCCATCTGCCGAAGGCCACCCGCTACACCGACTTCCGCGAGATGCTGGACAAACAGAAAGACATCGACGGCGTGCTCGTCGCGACGCCGGATCATCTGCACGCGATCATCGCCTCGGCAGCGATGGATCTCGACAAGCACGTGTACGTGCAGAAGCCTTTGACATGGTCCGTCGCGGAAGCGCGGCACCTCGCGAGAAAGGCGAAGGAAAAGAAGGTTGCCACGCAGATGGGCAACCAGGGGCACTCATCGGACGATGCCCGACTGATCAACGAGCACATTGCCGCAGGGACGATCGGTGAGGTGCGCGAGGTCCACGTGTGGACGAACCGGCCGCTCACCCACTGGCCGCAAGGTATCCCGAGCCCCGAGAAGCTCGCGACTGACACGCTGTCCTGGAACATGCAGGGCGTGATGCAACGGCTCGCCAACGCGATGGCCGGCGACTACCCGCCTCCGCCCGGCCTTCGCTGGGATCTCTTTCTCGGGCCCTCTGCGCAGACCGCGTATCATCCCGTGTATCACCCCTTCAACTGGCGGGGCTGGGTCGAGTGGGGCTGCGGCGCGCTTGGAGACATGGGCGCGCACCTGATCGACCACCCGTTCTGGGCGCTCGAACTTGGCTTGCCCACCAGCATCGAGACCGTCTCGACGCCCTACAACCAGGCGACGTTCCCGGCGGCGACGACGACCTACTACGATTTCGCGGCACGCGGCAACATGCCGCCGGTTCGTCTGACGTGGTACGACGGCGCCCTGCTGCCGCCACGCCCGGAGGAACTCGGCGATCAGGCGCTCGACAAGACCGGCGGCGTGATCTACATCGGCAGCAAGGGCAAGTTGATGCACGAAACCTACGGCGCCAATCCGCGGCTGCTCGGTGCACTGGCGAACACGCCCGCGCCGCCGCAGAAGCTGCCGCGGATCGCCACGAGCCACGAGTTGAACTGGGTAGAGGCAGCGAAGAGCAAGGGCGAGACGTCATGCCCGTTCGAGTACGCGTCGCGTCTGACGGAGACGATGCTGCTCGGTCTGGTCGCGTTGAAAGGGGGCGGGAAAATCCACTACGACGGCGAGAACATGCGCGTCACCAACAACGCCGCCGCCAATGACTTCCTGAAGCGCGAATACCCGCAGGGATGGCGACTTACCTGAAGAGAACTCGAGAAATCCGAGAACTCGAGAAAGACTCGAGTTCTCGTTTCTCGTGACCGCTACCCGTTGAAGGTGACTGTGTGGTTGTGGCCGTCGTCGTTCGACGACGTCTTTGCCACGGTCTGACGGCTGCCAATCATCCCGACTTCCGCCGCCGAGAGGCCCAGCGTATGCGGGTGATCGGCGGTGCCACGAATGTCGAGCGTGACACTGTTGGCCGCAGTGATCTGTGCTGCGGTCACGACCGCCGTGTGACCATGGTTCCCAGAGATCGCGCCGGCTACGTCATTGCCGCCGCCACCACCCCCTCCGCCCGGCGGCGGTGTGGGTGCAGGCGATGGGCTGGAGTCACCACCGCCACAATCGACAATCGTGATCGTCGCGGCGCTGAGGATCGCGACCACCGCCTGACGCGAGAACTCGCGTCGGCCAATCCGCAGGGTCAATTCCTTTTCCGGCATTCGTCCTCCCGCCGATGCAGGGGCAAGAACAATGCCCGCGCTCTCCGCCGCCACGGAGGGCAAGAATCGGCAAATTCGCACCGTCGGCGTCCACCACGCTTTCGCTTGTCGAAAAGCCCTTACCTGTCGCGGAAGTGGCAGCCGCCATTCGCTGTAGACTGCCGGCACTGTGTGGAGGTCGCGATGCGTCTACCGTTGACTCTCGTCTTCTGCGTGTGCGCTGCGGCGGCAGCCTCGGCGCAGGATCTGCCGACGCGATGGGACGAGCTCGCCGCGAGCGACTGGCAGAAGGCGCTCGAGCGCTCCAATCACACGGCGATTCTGCCAATCGGCGTGCTCGAGAAACACGGGCCGCACGCCCCGATCGGATCCGACCTCATCCATGCGCGTGAATGGGCCGCTCGCGTCGCGAAGATGGAGTATGCCGTGGTCTTTCCCGACTACTTCTACGGCCAGATCTACGAGGCTCGCCATCAGCCAGGCACGTTCGCACTGCCGAGTCAACTGATCTGGGACCTCCTCGATGCGACATGCGAAGAGATCGCGCGCAACGGCTTCAAGAAAATCCTGATCGTCAACGCGCACGGCGGGAATCCCAACTTCCTGCGCTTCTTCGTGCAGTCGCAGCTCGAACGCGTCCGCGACTACGTCGTCTACCTCTACGATCCCGGCGCCGCTGGACCAGGCGACGGCCGATCACGTCTCGACGCTGCGGAAATCGGACCCGGCCAGCGACTCCCATGCGGGCGAGCGCGAGACCTCGACGCTGATGTACCTGCGTCCGGATCTCGTGCACCTGGATCGCGCGAGCAGCGAATCCGGCGCCAACGAGCAGCGCTTGTCGATCCCGGAGGTGTACACGGCGATCTGGTGGTACGCCTCGTATCCGAATCACTATGCGGGAGACGGGTCGGTCGCCAGCCGCGAGCTGGGACAGGTGCTGACCGAACAGCGGTTGGCCTCGATTGCCAAGGCACTGAAGGCGGTGAAGAACGACACCGCGGCGCCGGCGCTGCAACAGCAGTTCTTCGATCGCGTCGTGAAATAGCGCTGGGTCTCTACTCCAGCCGCAGCACTTCGACCGGGTTGGTGCGCGAGGCGAGCAGGGCCGGAAAAAGCGCTGCGATGGCGCTCAGCACCAGCATCGCGATGCCCGCGACACCGAACGTGACGCCATCTCGCGGCGAGACACCGTAGAGCAGCGATTGCAGGATCCGCCCGGCGGCGAGCGCAATCAGCAGGCCGGCGGCAAGACCAATCAGGCCGAGCCGCACGCCCTGCCCGACGACCAGTGACAATACGTGCTTCCGGTCGGCACCGAGCGCGACGCGGATCCCGAGCTCGCGCCGCCGCTGCCTGACCGTCCATGTCAACACCCCGTAGGCGCCGACGATCGCGAGGACGAGCGCGGCGGCAGTGAAGAGCGCGATGATGGCGAGCAGAAATCGACGTTGAGCGTTGGCCGCGCGAGCGATGTCGTCCAGCGTCTCGACCTGCGCCAGCGCCAGCTCCGGATCGCGGGCCCGCAACAACGCCCGGATCGGTCCGACGGCGCTGCGCGGATCGGTGATGGTCCTGATGACGAGACTGACGGTTGAAAATGGCACCTGCGACTGCGGCATCCAGAACGCGGGTTGTGCGACGGCATCGCTCGGCGTGTCTTTGACATCGCCGACGATCCCCACGATCGTGCGCTTCTCGCCAAAGACGTCGGCAAGCTGCCCGACGGCCGCTTCGTGAGGGAAGTACAGACTGACGAGCGCCTGGTTCACGACCAGCACTCTCGCCGTATCCGTCCGATCCCGTTCGTCGAAGAACCGGCCGCCTCGAAGCGGGACGCGCAGCGCCTCGAAGTAACCGGGCGTCGCGGCATGATACCGACCCGAGCCGTCGGCGTCGCGGCGGCCGACGACCGCGAACCCGCTGTTCTCGTCGTACCCGGTCCAGGGCAGGTCGGTGCCGGCGCCGGCGGCGGTCACGCCGGGCAACCGTCGAATGTCGTCGAGCAGCGCAGCGAAAAAGCGCCCTCGCGCCGCTGGATCGCTGTAACGCACCGATGGCAGCGACACGGATGCGGTCAGCACTCCTGACGGCGCGAACCCGGCGTCGCTGCGCTGCAGCGTCAAGAAACTGCGCGCAAGCAGCCCCGCGCTGACGAGCAGCGTCGATGCCAGCGCCAGCTCGCCGATTACCAGCAGATTCCGCATGTGCGTCGTCCGCCGGCTGGCGCTGGAGCGGGCGCTCGCGTCGTGCAGCGCCGGCCGCGTATCGTCGGTCGCTTCGTGCCAGGCTGGCAGGAGGCCGAAGACGCCGGCGGAAACGCAGGCGACCGCGATCGAGAACATCAGGACGATCCAGTCGACGCGGACGTTGTGGAGCCGCGGAAAGTCCTGCGGCAGGATAGCCCTCAGCACGATGACGCCGCCGATCGCGAGCGCTGCGCCGACCACCGCGCCGGGCAGCGTCAGCGCGAGCGATTCGGTGAGCGATTGCCGCACCAGCCGGCTGCGGCCGGCGCCAAGCGCAAACCGCACCGCCCGTTCGCGACGCCGGGCGGTGGCTCGCGACAGCAGGAGGCTCGAGACGTTCGCACACGTAATCAACAGCACCAGTCCGGCGGCGATCATCAGGAGCCGGATGCCTTCGGTGGACGGCCCGACCACGTCCTGAAGCAACGGGATCAGGCGCGCCTTCCAATCGGAATCTCCCGGCGCCTTGATGCGGCTCTTGATCGCGGAGAGATCGTTCGCCGCCTGGTCCGGCGTAGTCCCTGGCGCCAGGCGGGCGACGGCATTGACGTAGTGGAAGAACTTCTCGCCGGCGGCGCGATCGAGTGGCAGCGGCCACCAGACGTCCACGGTCTGGCCTTGCGGAAAGCTGCGATAAGTTCCGCCGACGTGCTCGAAGCCGGCGGACATGACGCCAACGATGGTGAACGGCGTTCCGCTCAGGCGGACAACGCGTCCGACAATCGCGCGATCGGCGCCGAAGCGCGTCCGCCAGACCGCGTCGCTGATGATCGCGACAGTGGCGTTGGCGCGCTCCTCCGACCAGGTGAACGCCCGTCCGATGGCCGGGCGCACGCCGAGCACGTCGAAGTAGTTGCTCGAGACCCTCAGGCCTTGCAGCCGCTCCGGCCGATCGTCGATGGCGAGCTGGAGATCCTCACGCGTGAAGCCGGCGATGCCCCGCAGGGTCCGGGCGTCGTGCCGGTAGCACACCAGGGAGTACGGCGTAACCGGAAACGTCGGCGTGTCTGGCGTGGACTCGTACACGCGCACCAGGCGTTCCGGTTCGCGATACGGCAACGGCGCGAGAACAACGCCGCGGAGGAGGCTGAAAATCGTCGTGGTGGCGCCGATGCCGATGGCGAGCGTCCCGAGCGCCACCGCCGCGAAGCCAGGGTCGCGTCGCATGGTGCGCCATGCGTACCGCAGATCCGGGCCCAGCGTGTCGAGCCAGGGCAGACCGCGCTGATCGCGGTAGGCGTCCTTGGTGGTATCGAGGCCGCCCAGACGCTGGTAGGCCGCCCGCCGGGCCTCCTCGGGTGAGCGGCCGCGCTCCATCTCTTTCCGCGTCTGCATCTCGAGATGGAACGCGAGCTCGTCGTCGAGGCGTCGCTCCGAGCGGCGATTCACGAACGAACCGGCGATTCTGGAAAGCCAGGCCAGCAGGGACCGCACGTCCTACTCCCCCGCCGTCAACAGGCGTTCGATGATCCCGGAGACGAGCCGCCACTGCTTCCGTTCGACGATGAGCTGACGGCGTCCGGCGGCGGTGATGCTGTAGAAGCGGGCGCGGCGGTTGTTCTCGGAGGTGCCCCAGCGCGATCGGATCCACCGGCGCTGCTCCAGCCGCAGGAGGGCCGGGTACAGCGTGCCCTGGTTGACCCGCAGCGCCTCTCCGGACACCTGCTCCAGGCGCTGCGCGATCCCCCACCCGTGCTGCGGGCCAAGGGTTTCGAGCGTTCGCAGCACCATCAGATCGAGGGTGCCCTGCATGATGTCGGCGCGCGTGCTCAACGGCCTCTCCTGTAGAACATCAAAAGGAGTATGGTCTGGCTCCTTTTGGATGTCAACAAGAGACGCGGTCCGATGCGGCTATCGGACCCTGTAGTAGTCGGGCATGTACACTTTCAGCCCGTGCGCCACCGTGTTCTTCGAGTAGCCCGCCACCAGCTGCCGCTCGTAGCGGTCCTGATAGAAGTCGAAGGGGTCCTTCTGGCTCGCGTCGATCAGCGCCAGATCGGCGTCCGACATCGTCAGCTTGCCGAAGCGGAGCGTGCCGCCCCGGTAGTACATGTAGTTGCGCATCGACGCGATCCGGCAGCTTCAGCGGCAGCAGCGAGCCCGGCCCGAAGATCTGCACCACCCGCGTCGGTTCAACGCGGACGGCCTGCAGCCGCCCCTCGATACGCGGCGGTGGCACCAGCGCGCTCGGCGCAATCACCACGGTGTCCTCGACGACACGCATCCCCGTCCGGCCATGCAGGTTCACGAGATTCTCGAGCTCGACGCCGAAGAACGTCAGCAGTCCCTTGGCCGGGATTCCGAGGGTCTTGATGGAATGCGCGCGCAATCGCAAGGCGCCGTCGGCGTCCACCGACGGATCCGCGATGATCGTGAAAGGCAGATCGACGCCTTTGTGGACGGTGCCGTTCAGCTTCAGACGCTGGCCGTCAGCCGTGACCGTCAGGTTCTTGAGCGGCGAACCATCGTAGTGGAACACGTACGTGTTGAGGAGGCGGGTGAGGCTGTCCATCGACAGGGCGATCTGGGCGCTATCGATGCGAACGGTGAACGAATGCTTGTCGTCGAAGACCGGCGGATGGCCACCCCTGGTGCTGACCAGCGCCCCTCGCAGGCGTGCGATCTGCAGGACAGTCGTTTCGTCCACGTGCAGCCGGACGTTGCGCATCTGCACCTGGACTTCGATCGGCGTATCGTCGGCGGCCGGCGATACGGGTAACATCGCCACGACGAGCACTAGCAGTCTGCGCATCGGACCTCCCCAGCGAGGCATGCATGGTTCGTGCTCCTTCCATTTGCCGACGTTCGCGGCGAAGGCCGACCAACCGATTACGCGTTCCGTAAGAGATGAACGGCGCGTGATAAACTCATCGATTGTTCATGGACAGCGTCGCACCACTGAACGTGCCTCCGTCCGCCCCGGCTGTATCGGCGCTCGAGCGTGAACTCAAGTTCCTGGTCCCCGCGACACGGTCGGCGTCCCTCCGGGCGTGGCTGAGCGCGATCTGCGTGCCCGAGCGCGCGTATCCACCGGCGCTCGTCTGCACTACCTACTTCGATACGCCCGGCCTGTCGCTGCTCGGCGAGAAGATCGACAGCGATTACCTGAAGATGAAGGTGCGGCTCCGATGGTACGCCTCGCTCGAGGGCAATCCCGCGGGCAGCGCCGTCTTCGCCGAGGTGAAGTATCGCATCGGCGGACGCCGCGACAAGCAGCGCGTCAGACTCGACACCGATGCGACGACGCTCAGCGCCGCTCCCCTGCACGCTCCGGTCTGGCGGGCGCTGCTGGAACGTTTGCGGACGCACGCGCCGATCGTGCCGGCACGGCTCGATCCGATTCTGTCGCTCCGCTATGTTCGCTATCGCTATCTCGATCGCCCGAGCGGCGGACGGGCGACGGTGGACGACGACATTCGCGTGACGGCGCTGAACGAGACGCGATTGACTGGACACCTCCCGGCACGGCTGCCGATCGCCGTGCTCGAATACAAAGGCGGCCTCGACGATCTTCCGCGCCATCTGGCACCGGCCATCCGGTTCGGCGCACGCCGCGGCTCGTGCTCGAAGTACCTCGCCTGCTATCAGCTCGCGACCGGCCTGGCGCTTTAGGATCCTCTCGGACGACATGCCACAACAGCTCAACGATCTCCTGGCCGGCGTCGCGGCCAACAACATGCAGGCGATCGGGCTGGTGCCGTTCATCTTCCTGATGGCGGTGTCGCTCGCCGGCGCGCTCCTGGCATCGCTGCTCTACGTCCAGTTCTACTCGTCGCGAGCGACCGGCAGCCAGGTGCACCGCGCCTTCCCGCTGCTCGGACTGTCGATCACGGCGATCTTCGTCTGCATCCAGTTTTCCCTGCCGCTCTCGCTCGGCCTCCTCGGCGCGTTGTCCATCGTGCGGTTCCGGACGCCGATCAAGGAACCCGAGGAGATTGGCTTCATCATGCTCGTGATCGCCACGTCGATCGCGACGGCGACGTTCAAGCTGCAGTTCGTGGGCATCATCTTCGCCATTGCCATCGTCGCGCTGCTCGTGCAATCGAGCGGCCGCTGGTTCCGCAGGGAACAGCTGGACGGCACCATCGTGATCACCGTTCCTGAGCGCGGCGGTCCGGCGGATGCCGCCGCGTTGACCGCGCTCGTCCGCCGGCAGGTCCCGCGCGCTGAACTGGAAAGCGTCACGCGCCACGAGGGCGCAACAGTAGTCTCTTACGTGTTCCAGGGCATGTCCCACCAGGCGCTGAGCGGTCTGCAGCTCGCGCTGCCGGGGGCCGAGACCGGCTCCACGTTCGCCGTGTTCTTCTCGCGGCCCGGAGCGCTGTGATCGAACAAGGAACGTCGCGGGCACGCTGGATCGTCCTGATCGCGTCAACGACCGCTCTGGTGGGTGTGGGGCTCCTGGTCGAAGCCCGCGGCGACTTCGCGCTCCTCCGCTTCGGCATTCAACGCACGCCGCAGCTCGCACCAAGCACCGTGGTGCTGCCCGCCACGGCGCTTCGCGGCCGCGTGCCCACCGTGTCGCTGTATCTGCGTCCCGAGGATGTGAACGACCGCCGGACCGGCATTCTCTTCAACAAGATGCGGCACGGGCGCGACTGGGAGCGTCAGGGCTGGGTGTCGTTCTTCGAAGGCGGCCGGCTGACGTACACGGCGAGCGCCGGTGTGCGCGTCCATGGCGGCGGCAGCCGCCTGACGTCGCCGCGCCAGGGGTTCCGTCTGTTCTTTCGACGGTCGTACGGCGCGAAGGAACTGCCGGCGGGCATCGCATTCCAGGGCGCACACGCTCACCCGGTTCGCCGTCTCATCATTCACAACGACGTGCGAGTGGGTGCCCGGGGCATCCGCTGGCATTTCCTCAATCCACTGGCGTACGACATCGCGGAAGCGGCCGGCGGAATCGTTGCCGAAACACGGCCGGCGCGGTTCTACCTCAACGGCGAGTTCCAGGGCGTCTACGTGCTCACCGAGCACTTCGACTCGGACGAGTTCTTCAAGACCCACTGGGGCCACTCGGTCCGCCTCAACGCCGGCGAATTCGAGGATCTCTGGCGGCAGCTGCAGGCGCTCGGCCCGCCGCGCATGAAGACCGTCGGGCAGCTCGTCGATCTCGACAACCTCACGCGATGGTTCATCGCAACCGTCTTCTGCGCGACGGGCGATCCGTTTCAGGGGCCAGGGCAATTCCGCGATCCCTCTCGCGCGACGGCTCAGTGGTTCTTCGTCAACTGGGACATGGATCAGAGCTTCCGCGAGCCCGAGCACGACACCTTCGGCGCGATGCTCGGCAAAGGTGGCCGGCGGAGGGTCCGGCGCGACAGCGATCCGCGGTCCTATCTGCTGACCGAGCTGCTGGCGAACGATCCGGAGTACCGCGAGTACTTCAAGCGCGAATGGATCGATGTGATGAACTACCGGCTGACACCGGCCTTCCTCGACGAACGGTTCGAGTACTACGCACACCTCGCACAACAGCTCGGCGTCGACGAGCTCAATTACCTGACGCCGCTGAAGCGCTTCCTGCAGACGCGGCCGGCCTTCATCCGCGCCCTCGCCGAGAAATGGCTGAACTCGGGCCCCAGCGTTCGGGTGCGCGTCGCCGGCATGCGCGGTCCGGTGGCCATCGACGGCCATCCGGTGTCCGCGCCCTGGGAAGGCTATTACTTTCGCGGCATGCGAATTCGCGCCTCGGTGCCGGACGGACGAAGCGCTCGACTCCTTGGGTGGCGGATCAACGGCAGCGGCGAGATGCGTGGCTCATCTGTCGATCTGGTCACCGATCGCGATCTCACGATCGAGCCGGTCTGGCAAGGCGGAGACGCGCCGGACCCGGGGCCGGCGCCGACACAATGAGTCGCCCCGGCTCGCCTGCGCACTGCTGCTGAATCCAGTTGTCTCGAGGCGCTGAGCCCGCCGGTCGCGACATCGCGGTGGGCCCGCGCGAGGCATAATCTCGCCATGGCCCGGGTCTCTCGCCGTTCGCTGCTTGCCGGTACGTTGCCGGTCGCCGCCGGACTCGCGGTTCGTGCCACGCCCGCGACGCCGCAATCCTCCCGTCCGCGGATGGTCCTCGGTTGCCAGCGCGCGCCGACCGACGACCGGGCGTTGATGTTCTTCAAGCGTCATGGCGTCGAACACATCTGCGGTTATCCGGATGATGAAGACGCCGCCGGCGCGTGGAGCGTCGAAGGCCTGACGCGACTCAAGGAGCGCTGCGCCGTGCACGGCGTCGCGCTCGACATGGTGCAATTCCCGTTCATGTCGTCGGACCCCATCGACTCGCCGATGCGGAAAGCCGTCATGACCGCACGCGAGCCGGAACGCCAGCACGAGATCGATCGAGCTTGCGAGATCATCCGGAACTGCGCCAACGCGGGCATCCCCGCCATCAAATACAACTTCAACGTCCTTGGTGTACTGCGAACCGCGCCAACGGAGGGGCGTGGTGGGGCGCGTTACAGCACGTGGCGCCTCGCAGACGCGCAGATGGCTGGACCGCTCACCGAGGCCGGGGCGCTGCCGGCGGAGGCGGTCTGGGAGCGCATCACGTATTTCCTCGAGCGCGTCGTGCCAGTCGCCGACGAATATCGCGTTCGCCTGGCATGTCACCCGCACGATCCCGGCGTCCCAGACAGTGGGTACCGCGGCGTCGCCCGTGTCCTGGGGACGGTAGCCGGGTTGAGACGGCTGGTCGACACGCACCCGAGCCCCCATCACGGGCTCAACTTCTGCGTCGGCAGCGTCGCCGAGATGCTGCAGAATCCCGCCGTCGAAATCTTCGACGTCATCCGCGAGTTCGGCCGCCGCGACAAGATCTTCAACATTCATTTCCGGAATATTCGTGGCCGGCGCGATGCGTTCCAGGAGGTCTATCCCGACGAGGGCGACCTCGACATGCTCGAGGTGATGGGCGTCCTCAAGGAAGTCGGTTACGCCTACATGGTGATGCCGGATCACATGCCGACGCATGCGGATGATCCGGGCGGTCATCAGGCGTTTGCCTTCGGCTACGGCTACATCAAGGCGGCGATTCAGGCGGCCGGCTAAGGAGAAGAAGAAAGAGAGAACTCGAGAAATCGAGCGATTTATTGGTCTTTCGTACTGCCTTCAGGGGCGAGCCGTGCTCTGCCAGGGACGAGGGGACGAGCACTCTTGAACCGCCTGGCCCGAAGGTCGTACATCCCTGACGACCATCCACCGGTGGTCTCAGGAGGGCGAGCCAGAGCTCGTCGTCGAACCGGTGGTCAGGAGGAACCTGTTCATGAGCACCCGGGCAGCGCTCGTTCTCGTCGCATTGTGCGCCACCGTCTCCCCCGCCGCGGCACAAGGGCCGCCGCTGGCGCTGCCGCAGCCCAGTCCCGCCGCAACCGTCACGCAGCAGGTGGGACTGACTGACATCACCATCTCGTATCACCGCCCGGCCGTGAACAAGCGCGAGGTCTGGGGCAAGCTCGTGCCCTACGACCAGGTCTGGCGCGCCGGTGCAAACGAGAACACGACGATCGCCTTCTCGAGCGACGTTAACGTCGGAGGCCAGAAGATCGCGGCGGGATCTTACGGCCTCCACATGATTCCGACGCAGAAGGATTGGACCATCATCCTCAGCCGCGAATCACACGCGTGGGGCAGCTTCTTCTACGACCAGAAAGACGACGCAGCGCGCTTCACGGTAACGCCCCGGCCCTCCGACTTCGTCGAGCGTCTCGCGTATACCTTCGACGAGCCGTCCGACACCGGCGTCACGGCGACGCTGCACTGGGAGAAGATGGCCATCCCGGTTGCGATTCAGGTCGACACGCCGGCCGTCGTCGCGGCCAGCCTGCGCACTCAACTCAGAGGGCTGCAGGGCTTCTTCTGGCAGCCGTTTGCTCAAGCCGCGAGCTATTGCGCCAACCACAACGTGAATCTCGAGGAAGCCGCGACGTGGGCCGAGCGCGCGGTGAAGCTGAACGAAAACTTCGCGACGCTGCGGGCGCAGGCGCTGGTCGCGGAAAAGCGGGGCGACGCTGCCACCGCTCAGCAGCTTCGCGACAAGGCGATGACGCTGGCGACCGAAGCCGACATGAACAACTATGGCTACCAGCTGCTCGGCTCCGGGAAGACGCAGGAGGCCGTCGCCATCTTCCGGAAGAACGTCGAGAAGTACCCGGCATCGTGGAATGCGTACGACAGTCTTGGAGAGGGACTGGCGGCGGCCGGGCAGAAGGCCGAAGCCATCACGCAGTATCAGAAGGCCCGGTCGATGGTGAAAGACGACACCAACCAGAAGCGAATCGACGGGATCCTCAAGGGCCTCGGCGCTTCCTAGGTCGCGAGCATCGGATACGGACGGCGCGGATGAATACGGAGTGACACCGAATGAGTTAATTCTATTCGGGTGTTGATCCATGTCCGTTGGTGCCGTCCGGGTCCGGCTGTTGTTCTGTGTCTATCCGTGTTCGCGGTCGCCACAGCGGCAATCGGGACCCCCACACCGTACCAGCCTCCGTTCACGGCCTGGTCCCGTCTGAACGGCGGCAACCCAATACTCCTCCCGCGTGGCTCGGGATTCGAGGCACGCGGCACCTTCAACCCGGCCGTCGTCCGGCACGACTCGGCGTTCGTCATGCTGTTTCGCGCGCAGGATCGGCAGGGCGTCTCGACACTCGGTCGGGCTGAGAGTCGCGATGGCATCCAGTTCACGCGAGAGCAGACGCCGGTCCTCGTCGCCGAGGCGCCCTACGAGAAGGGCGGTGGCGTCGAAGACCCGCGGCTGACGGCGATCGACGGCCTCTGGTATCTCACCTACACCGCATATGACGGCAAGGACGCGCAGCTGGCGCTGGCCACATCGCGCGATCTCCGCCGCTTCAATCGCCGCGGCGTGATCATGCCCGCCAACACGGGCCGGTGGAACGTCCACTGGACGAAATCCGGCGCGATTCTTCCGGAACGTGTGAATGGCAAGTACTGGATGTACTACATGGCCGACGCCGCCGGCGCCTACGATCAGACGGGTGTCGCCTGGTCCACCGATCTCCAATCCTGGACCGAAGCGCTCGATCATCCTGTGCTCCAAAGACGACGCGGCTTCTTCGACTCACGGGTCGTCGAACCCGGCCCGCCGCCGATGGTGACGGACGACGGGATACTGCTGATCTACAACGGCGCGGACGACCGGCTTGTCTATCGGACAGGATGGGCGCTGTTCGATCGCCGGGACCCGACGCGTGTCATCGCGCGATCGGATACACCAATTTTTTCGCCGGAACGCGACTGGGAAACGCGGGGCCAGGTGCCGAACGTCGTATTCGTCGAAGGGCTGGTGCGCGAGGGCGCCCGCTGGCTGTTCTTCTACGGCGGCGCCGACACTGCAGTCGGTGTGGCCGAAGCGCGTACACGTTGAGGAGCCGGCTAGTGACAAACCCCTGGCCCGCGGCTAGGATGGCCGCGGCCGCGCGAGCGTTCTGCCGACGCCGTGACGCCGGCCGTGGAGGAACGCCATGCCTGAGGTCTCCCGCCGCGATCTGCTCCGCGGCGCCGTACCCGCAGCCCTCGGCCTTTTCGGATTGCCTGCCCTCGCCTCCGCCATTCAAGAGGCGTCGTCTCCATACCGACGACCGAAGCTGAAGATCACGGATGTCCGCACCGCGGAGGTAATCGCGCACGGCTATCAACTGCACGTCCGCATCTACACGGATCAGGGCCTGGTCGGGCACGGAGAAGGCACCGATGCCGTGCGCGGCGGCGTGCCGCTCGTCGGTATGTTCCGGCAGGCGTTGATGGGCCAGGATCCGCTGAACGTGGACCGGCTCTTCGAGCGGATTCGCACAAACGGCATCTTTGCCGGCGCTCAGGGTGGGCAGTACGTCTCGGCGCTGGCCGCGGTCGAAATCGCGCTGTGGGATTTGGCAGGTAAGGCGCTGGGACTCCCCGTTTATCAACTGCTCGGCGGCAAGATGCGGGACAAGATCCGCATCTACTGCGATTCACAGACCGAGGATCCGGACGACCCGCAGGCGCCCGCCAAGATCGCACAGATCCGCGACATGGGATTCACCGCCGTCAAGATCGACATCGACGAGCGCACCGATCCGCTGCGCTGGGACGACATGAACTGGACGGCGAGCAACGGTGAGATCGATCACATGATCCGCAAGATCGCGTTCATGCGCCAGCAGTTCGACAAACGCGTGGACCTGGCTGTCGACATGCACGGGCGCTACGACATGACGACCGGCAAGCGGGTGGCGAAGGAGGCGGAGCCGTTCCATCTGCTCTTCCTCGAGGAGCCGGTCCCTCCGGAAAACGTCGACGCGATGCGCGATATCCGGGAATCCACGTCGACGCCGATCTGTTGCGGGGAGAACCTGTTCCTGCGGCACGGGTTTCGTGAGCTGCTCGAGAAGCGGGCGGCCGACATCATCATGCCGGACCTGCAGAAATGCGGCGGTCTGCTCGAGGGTCGCAAGATCGCGGACATGGCGCACACCTATTACGTGCCATTCGCGCCGCATTGTGTGGTGTCGCCGATCGGGACCATGGCGTCCTGTCACGTCTGCGCGGCGGTGCCGAACTTCCTTGTCCTGGAGTGGCACTGGATTCAGCGTCTCGAGCTCTGGCGCAGCTTTGTCAAGGAAGGCGAAATCATCGAGAAGGGATTTGTCACACTGCCCGAGCGGCCGGGCATCGGAGTGGAGATGAACGAAGAGGCGGCTCGCAAGGCGCAGGTGCCGGGCACGCCGTGGTTCGTGCCAACGCCTGGCGCGGGAGCAACAGCATGATCACTCGAGTGACCCAAGGACGAGTCTTCGTCGTGGCGGCCGCGATTGTGTGCGGCATGTCGATTACCGTGTCCGTTCGGCAAGCGGCTGCGCCCGAGGTGGCGGCGCCGACGGATCCGTTGCTCGCAGGGTTCGCGCGATCGACCGTCGCGTCGGTGTCGGATGCGGTCGACCAGGTGATCGGCAAGCGCGGCTACCTCGCGCACGACATGCGTCCCTACGTCAGCGGCGCGTTCGTCGGACGTGCCGCGACCGCACTCGTGAAGGCGGCACCCCCGGAACAGGCGACGCCGGCGCTCGCCGTCAAGCATTCGGTCGAGATGATCGATTCCGCGAACCCCGGCGACGTCGGCGTGATCGTCATGGAGAACACGCTCGACGTTGCCGCCATCGGCGGGCTGATGGGGACGGCCGCCAAGTCGCGCGGCATGGCCGGAATGGTCCTCGACGGCGCCGTTCGCGACCTGGCTGAACTGCGCGCGCTCGGGTTGCCCGTCTATGCGCGATCGGTGTCGCCGGCAACTGCCGTCGGCCGCTATGCGAGCGTCTCCAAGCAAGTTCCGGTCGAGTGCGCGGGCGTCTCGATCGCGCCGGGAGACATCATCGTCGCCGGCGAGGATGGCGTGGTCGTCGTCCCCAAAGATCGCGCGGCCGACGTCCTGAAGCGATCGCAGGAAATCGACGCGCGCGAATCGAAGATGGTGCCGTTCATCAAGCAGTATCGGTCGTTGCAGAAGGCGATCGAAGTGTTCAACCGGATTTGAATCGAGAGGGGGCGCACGCCGTGCGCCCCCGTCATGGCTCAGTGGGACACTTGTACTTCCAGGCGCATCCATGGGTGGATGCAGCATTGGAATTTTGCGGTCGTTCCCGCTTCGAGCGGTTCTTCCTCGCGATAGGTCGCGCCGGGCTTGACGAAGTCGTCTTCCTCGAGCGCGGTGCACTCGGGCGCCACAGTCTGATTGTGTGACAAGTCGTTGAGCAGCGGCACGATCCCGCCGCCGAAGTTCTCCACTTCCGTGAACGTGTGCTCCTCTCCACCCTGGTTGAACGCGACCAACGTTTCGCCGACGTGGCCGGAAAGGTTGTTGGGCGCGAAATTCCAGGGACCGACCGAGCCGTGCTTCGTGAGCAGCCTGATGAACTGATCGAATTTCATCCCGCCGTTACGCGTGCAGGTCCCCGGCTCGATCGCGGCGTTGAAGGTATCGCCGTCGCAGGCATCGTGCATGTTGACGCGCTGGTCGAGCGATTGTGCCGAGGTTTTGGCCTGTGGCGCGAGCGCCTCGGCCGGTCCGGCTGCCGACGAGGTGAGGGCCGATTGGTCCGGCATCGTGGACGGGGCGGGCGCGGGTGATGGCCCGCTCTTGTCGCACGCCACGATTGCCACCGCCGCGAAGACGACAACGAAGAGGACGCGAGTTGCCATAGCAGGGCTCCTTTTCCGCGTGGCGGGAACGCAAACCACCTGCCTCACCTTGCGCGCGATTTCACGAGCACTTCGTGACACGCGCTATGAGATTCCTTACGACGTTCGCCATGGTCTTACCGGTCGCGTAATAGGCCGCGCTGTGTACGAAAGGCCGAGCGTGCCGTTCTGCTGTCTAACTCTGCAAGAGTTGCGGGTCCGCGCGTTCAACATACTGACGGGGTCGTCCTGTCGGTGATGACAGGAAACCACCGTCCCAGAGGGCCTATGAGGACGATCCGGATCGCATGGCTTACCGTGTTCGTTGTCGTATCCGTCGGATCCGCTGGCGCGTCGGCACAGGCACCGGCTGCGTCCGAAGGGTGGGTCGTCATCTCGGTCAGCGATTACCGTTCGCTGCGCGGCCTGGCGTATCCCGGCACGCCAACTCCCCCGCCACCGCCCGTCGATGCCACGCTGACACGACTCAGCTACGACCTCACCCTCGCCGGCGACGCGGTCAGTGGCACCGCGGTTGCCGACGTCGACGTGCTCAAGGACGGGTGGGTCAGCGTGTCGATCCCGGCCGGGTTACTCGTGCGCGACGCACGCATCGACGGGCGTCCGGTGTCGCTCATCGATCCTGGAAACCCGCACGTCCTGCTCTCGAAACGCGGACGGTCGCAGCTCAAGCTCCAGATCGTGCTGCCGGTGATGCCGGCGGGGGCAGCCGAGTCGATCGTCATCCCGCCCGCGCCGGCGCCGGTCGTGGAAGCCACGCTGCACATTCCGCGCGACGGCGTCGACATCACGGTCCAGAACGGCTTTGTCTCGGAGCAGACAGTGATCGGCGGCGTCAGCCGATGGACCGCCCACGGCCGCGCGAACCAGCCGTTGACGTTCGCCTGGCGCCGGCGTGTGGACGATCAGCGCGCGACACAGCCGCTGCGCGTCAGAGGGGCGATCACGCAGCTCGTCGGTCTCGCCGAAGAATCGACGCAGATCACCGCGACCGCCCAGTTCGACGTCGTCCAGGGCCTCGCTCGAAGCATGACGCTTGCCGTTCCCGAAGGGGTAGTGATCAACCAGGTGTCCGGTCCGCTGGTCGCCGACTGGGAGGTGACGATGCCAGGGACCGCGCGAGTGTCGTTTCTCGAAGCACTCAGCGGGTCAACTGCAGTGACGATTGCTGCGGAGCTGCCAGGAGCAAAAACCGGTGTCATCCCGATCCCGCTCTTCCGCCTGCCGGAGGTCGAACGCGAATCGGGCGGCGTAGCGGTCGAAGTCCTCGGTGCCGGCGAAATCGTGGAGCAGCGGCCGCAGGCATTGGAGCCTGCGGATGCGCTCGATCTCGGCAGTCTGATTCGCGGCCGCGAATCACCGTCGCTGGCGGCGTTTCGGTTCAAGCCGATTGCGGGACGCGATCCCCGGGCCCTCGCGGTGCGTGTGTCGCGATACGCAACGCAGGCGATGCTCGTCGCGAACGTCGATGAAGCCCGCTATCAGGTGCTGTTGGCAGACGATGGCAAGGCCCTGGTCAAGGCGCGATACGCCGTACGCAACAACCATCGCGGCCTGTTGAGTGTGACACTGCCGCACGGAGCCACGCTGTGGCACGCGTCGGTGGCTCGACGGCCCGTGCGGCCGGGGGGCGGTCCATCTGGCGCGTTGCTCGTGCCGCTGTTGAAGGGGCGCGCCAGCGACGACTCGTCGCTCTTCGCCGTCGAGATCGCGTACCTCGCACCCATCGCGCGCTGGGGCGAGCATGGGACCACCGAGACGGTGCTGCCCGCATTGGACCTGCCAGTGTCGCGCACCGGCGTCGAGGTGCACTACTCACCGCGATTTCGTCTGAAGCCAGCCGCCGGCGCGTTTCGCGTCGAGGCCTATACCGAGCCCCTCTCTGCAACACTTCGCGACGATTGGCAGCGGGACAACCTGCTCAGGGTGCCGGCGTCGGCGGCGCCTTCGGCACCGGCGAGCGGCGACAAGGACGGCAGCGAAGAGATGGCCGCTCTCGTTCAGCAGTTCAAACAGGCCGGAGGCGGACGTCTGGTGCCCGGAGTGTTCCCCGTTGACGTGCTCTTCCCGTCCTTCGGCGACACGCTCTTCATGGCCACGGAGCTGACGCCGGACACCCAAGCGCCACAACTGCGGCTCGAATACCACCGCGAGCGGGGCAACTGACATGCGCAAACATTTGCTGCTCGCAGTGCCGGCAATCGCATGGCTGGCGATTGCGGCGACGGCTGACGCGCAGGGACCGTCGGCACCACCATCAAGCCCCCCCGGCACGGTCACACTCTCGCTCGCCGATTACAACCGTCTGCTCGAGCGCGCCGAGAATCCGGCACGGCCCCTCGATCCGCCACCGATCCCGTCGGTCGTGGCGCGCGCTGATGTCGCCGTGCGCATCACGGGCGCGCAGGCCCGGGGCACGTACACCTTGGACGGCGAGGTCTTCCGCAGCGGCGCCACGAAGGTGCCGCTCGTCTCGGACGCGACGATTCTCTCGGCGCTGGTTGCCGACGCGCCGGTGCCTCTCGTCACCGACGGGATGACGACGTCGGCGATCCTCGATGGCCCGCGGCCGTTTCGAATTGCACTGGCGTGGGCTGGCGGGGTGTCGGCATCGCCGGGCCGTGCGTCGCTCGTTCTCCCGGTGCCGGTCGCCGGAAGCGCTGCGCTGTCGCTCGATCTTCCCGGCCGGCCCGCGGATGTGCGCATCGCGCCAGGCGCGATCACGCGTACGGCGGTCGAGGGCGAGAGGACACGCATCGAGGCGACGCTCGTCCCTGGCATGTCGACGACGATCTCGTGGTCGTCCCGTGAAGCGACCGCGCCGGCGGCACCGCGCGAGGTGCGTGTACTCTCCGACGTGAAGACGATGATCAGCGTCGGCGACGCCGACGTGCGGATGACGGCGCTCGTGGACGTGACCATCCTCCGCGGCGAGGCGGATCGGATCGAGCTGCGGTTGCCGGCTGGCTTCGCGGTCACCGGCGCGTCCGGGTCGACCCTGGCAACGAGCGAGGAGCGGTCCGGCTCCCTCGTCCTCACGGTGCAGCGTTCGTCGAACCGGCGGCACCAGTTCCTGGTGAGCCTCGAGCGAAGCGTCGGCGACCCATCAGCGTTCGAGACGCCGCTGCTGACCGTCCCTGGTGCGGATCGCGAGACTGGCGAGATCGCCGTCGAGGCTGTCGGCACCGTCGAGCTCGCTGTTCCGGAAACGGCAGTGTTACGGCGCATGGATGTTCGCGAGGCGAACGATGCGCTTCGCGCCCTCGCGCGCTCGCCGATTCTTGCGGCACTGCGCTATCACCGGCGTGGCAGCGATGCGCCGACCGTTGCTCTGAACCTTACGCGTTTTCCGGACTCGCCCGTCATCGCTGCCCTGGCCGAGCGGGCGACGGTCACAACATTGGCGACCGCGGAGGGACGAACGTTGACAGAGGTGGCCCTGACGTTGCGGAATCGCGCACAGCCGTTTCTCCGCGTGGAGCTGCCGCCGGGCGCCGCGATCGTTTCTGCCGAAGTGGAGGGCCAGGCCTCGAAGCCGGCGCAAGGCAGCGACGGGACGCGCATCCCCCTCCTGCGGCCTGGATTCCGTCCCACGGGTCCGTACAAGGTGTCCTTCGTCTATGTCCAGAACGCAACACCCTTCGGGAAGAAAGGGCGCGCCGAACTGACGCTGCCCAGGATGGACGTGCCCGTCACCCTCGTCGAGTGGGAGATGTTCCTGCCCGATCGATATCGCGTCAGGCGGTTCGACGGCGACGCGCTTCCAGTGCCGGACGTGCCGGTAATCGGTGTGTCCACTGGGCCGGTGGCGACACCGGTTGATACCGTCATTCCCGCGGGGAGCGTCGCGTCCGGGGTCCGCGCAGGGGGCATCACGGCGGGTGGGCTGTCGCAGCGGAACAGTGGCATCGAACAGGGCCAGGCCGTCATCGCCCAGCCCGGCCAGGTCATGGGTCGCGTCGTCGACGCGAGCGACACGCCACTACCGGGCGCGATTGTGCGGCTCCTTCGTCAGGGCGCCGCGATCAACGAAGCCGTGTCGGACGCGGCCGGTTGGTTCCTGATGTCGAACGCACCAGCCGGCCGCGTGACGATTGCCGCATCCCTGCAGGGCTTCCAGGAATCGACGACCGAGCTGAACCTGGATGCATCGAATGCGCGCCGAGTCGATTTCACGCTCGCGTCCGGGGAGGTGCGTGAAAGCGTGACGGTCAACGCCGAGGAGGAGCCGAAGCCCGCGCTGAAGGCGGCTCGCGCCGATCAGCCCGCGGCCCAGGCGCCGTCGCAGAACGTCTTCAACCTGCAGCGGCGGGTTGCGGGCGTGCTGCCGGTGCGTATCGACGTGCCGCGCGCGGGCGCCTCGTACCGTTTCGTGCGGCCGCTGGTCCTCGACGAGCCGACGCGCGTGAGCTTCGAGTACCGGATGAAGTAACTCTGGGTCCTCTGGGGCGCTTGCTGCGCTCGCGCGGGGTTTGCTGGGGCGCGTCGCTTCGCTCCGCGCAGGTATGTCAGCGATCGCTGGGCGCCGCGGACGCCGAGGTCTTGCCCTTACCGGGGAACTTCGGGTCAGCCTTGATCTCGCGGATCTGCAGGATGTGCCGCTGGGAATGGGTCGAGATCATCAGGAACCACTGATAGACGTCCATGTTGCCGTCGATCAGCCGCCGGGCACGGAGTCCGTCGCTCGTCGTCTTCGCATAGTCGCGCATGCTCGCCCGAAGGGTGCGGAAATCTGCCAGCGAGTCCTTGATCGTGCTGTATTTGCCCTTCGGCACGCGGGCCTCGCCGGTCTTCTGCCGATCGGTCCTGTCGATGCCGTACCAAAGAATGCCGGCGTCCGTTGCCTCCGCCTTCTCGGTCGTCTCCGGCTGTTTGGTCGAGTCCTGCAGGTGCCTCCAGTACTGCGGCTCCGCGATGGCGAGATGCTCGACGACGTCCATGACGTTCCAGGTGTCGGGGGCGCGCCTGAAACGGAGCTGCTCGTCGGACAGATCGCTGACTTCGCTGACCAGCCAGCTCTCGGTCATGTCGAGATGCGCGAGCAGCCGCTGGCGTTCGCCGTCGGTCATCGGCGCCGCGCCAAGGCGAAGAATGGTGACCGCGAGCAGCACGGCCAGGGTGAACAATCGTCGCATGAAGGCCTCCGCCGACATGCTGCGGTACGCGCCAGGGTCCGTCAACGGCGCTCGTCCTCGGCATCTGCGGCTCGTCACGATAAGAATGGGAATCGTCCCGGCATGTTCGGCGTTGGCGTTCGCAGCGCCACGGACGGCGCGCCTACAGCAGCGACGCGCTCTCGGGATAGCGTGCCTTCAACGCTGCGGCACACGGCTCGAGATCTCGTGCGAGCGCGAAATCGGAGAACTCGAACCCCGGCGCGACGGTGCACCCGACCAGCGCATAGTCGCCCATGGGTCGTGCCGCCTGCCACCACCCGGCCCGCACCACCACCACTGGGTTGGCGTCGCCGACCGGTCCCAGCCGCGCCACCGAGAGGCCACTGATGTCCGGCGTCGCCGTCCAGATCTCGAGCGGCGATCCTTCGTAGAAGTGCCACACCTCGTCCGACGCCACCCGGTGCCAGCGGCTGACATCGCCTCCCGGAAGCAGGAAATAGATCGTGGTGAGCGCGGCACGCACGCCGCGATCGTCAGCCGGCGTCACGGATTCCGACGACCGAAACAGCTGCCGGAAGAATCCGCCCTCAGGGTGCGGTTCGAGGCGAAGCGTCTGGACAAGGTGAGAAGCACGCGGATGCATCGGAGGCCTCGATAGTCTTGCACACCCGCGCCGAAGATGGTGTGATCGACGGATTGTGTCCGCGCGTGAAACGCAGCAAGCGATCGACGCCGTCTGGCGGATCGAGGCGCCTCGGCTGATTGCCGGCCTGACGCGGATCGTCCGCGACGTGGCGGTCGCTGAAGATCTGGCACAGGACGCGCTGCTCGCGGCCCTCGAGCAATGGCCCGACGAGGGAGTGCCGAGAAATCCCGGGGCGTGGCTGATGGCCGCCGCCAAGAACCGGGCGATCGATCACTTCCGAAGAATCACACTTCACGAGCGGAAGCACGAAGAGATGGGCCGTGAGATCGAGACCTCGCGCGACAACGTGGCCGACGAGCTCGACGCCGCCCTCGACGATGACGTCGGGGATGACCTGCTGCGGCTGGTCTTCACCGCGTGCCATCCCGTGCTCACGACGGAGGCGCGTGTCGCGCTGACGCTGCGGCTCCTGGGCGGTCTCACGACCGACGAAATCGCGCGCGCGTTTCTCGTCCCGGAGTCCACTATCGCGCAGCGCATCGTTCGAGCCAAACGCACTCTTGCCAGGGAGCGCGTGCCGTTCGAGGTCCCTCGCGGTCCGGAGCTGCAGCGACGCCTCGCTTCGGTGCTGGAGGTCGTCTACCTGATTTTCAACGAGGGCTATGCCGCCACAGCCGGAGACGACTGGATTCGGCCGGCGCTCTGCGAGGAGGCCCTGCGGCTCGCGCGCATCCTGGCCGGCCTCGCCCCGGCGGAGCCGGAAGTCCATGGCCTGGTCGCGCTGCTGGAAATTCAGGCCTCGCGATCGCGGGCTCGAGTGGGACGCTCGGGCGAGCCAATCCTGCTCCTGGATCAGAACCGTGCGCTCTGGGATCAACTGCTGATTCGCAGAGGGCTGGCGGCGCTCGAGCGTGCCGAGCGTCTGGGAGGCGCTCACGGTCCGTACGCGTTGCAGGCGGCGATTGCGGCCTGCCACGCGCGGGCAACCACGGGCGACGCCACCGACTGGGCGCGGATCGCCGCGCTGTATGCGGAGCTCGCCCGCGTCCTGCCTTCGCCGATCGTGGAGCTGAATCGCGGCGTGGCAGTGGCGATGGCGCACGGTGCCGAGGCCGGCCTGGCGATTGTCGACGCGCTGCGCGACGAAAAGGCGCTGCAGCAATACCACCTGCTGCCAAGCGTGCGCGGCGACCTCTTGTCGAAGGTGGGCCGCTTCGACGAAGCGCGCCAGGAACTGGAGCGTGCGGCGTCGATCACCCGTAATGCACGAGAGCGCGAGCTGCTGCTCGAGCGCGCCGCCGCGCTCCGCGACACGCAGTAGAACAGAAACGCCAGGCGGTCAGCCTTGTGGCGGCTGATAGAGCTGGATCAGGTTGCCGCACGTGTCCGCGCAGATGGCGATCGTGATCGGACCCGCCTGCGTGGGCGGCTGGGTGAATACGACGCCGAGATCCTTCAGCCGCTTGAACTCCTTCTCCAGATTGTCGGTCTCGAACGCGGCCATCGGGATTCCCTGCGTGAACATCGCTTCCTGGAATGCCTTGCCCGCCGGGTTGGCATTCGGTTCCAGCGACAGCTCGAGGTCGGTCGGTCCGTCGGGCGAGACCACGGTCAGCCATCGATACTCTCCGACCGGAATCTCAAACTTCTTCGCGAAGCCGAGCACCTCCGTGTAGAACTTCAGCGCCTTGTCCTGATCGTCCACCATGATGGTGGTCAGCTTGATCTTCATGCGCCGATTCTGCCAGACGCCGGACGTCCCTGCTTCTCCAAAATTGCGAAAGCGGTGGCCATCAGCGACAGGCAGCCGATGTCGAGTGCCGGCACGAACCCGGGAACGGCGACGCGCGATCTGAACCGACGCCGGTAGACCGATGGCGACACGCCGATGCGTCGCGCGAACAGGTCGCTGAAGCTGCCGAGACTGCTGAATCCGACTTCCATGCAGACCGTGGTAACCGAGCAGTCGCTCGATTCGAGCAGGTCTTTCGCGCGTTCCAGGCGCGCTCGGATGCGGTATTGATGCGGGGTTTCGCCGAAGAGCGCCTGGAACTGGCGGATGAAGTAAAAGGGCGAAACCGCGGCTTCCCGGGCGACTTGATCGATCGACAGCGGGTTGTCCACGTCGCGCAGCATGTCGCGGGCACGGCAGAGGCGGCCGAAGGCCGTGGCCTGAATCATCGGGCTCCCGGACTATAGGTTAATCCCGCGCGCGCCAGAACCGATTTCCCAAACGTGGGGACACTGGACGTGTCGCGACGCGCGGCTGCACGCTTTTGCCTGCTCTCGATCCTCGGCCTGGCGAGTGTCGCCGGGGCGCGCCCGGCCGTCGTACGCGCGTCGGACGACGTCCTCGCCGGCGTCGTGCGGGTGAAGGGACGGCCGCAGAAAGACGTCGTGGTCTGGCTGGAAGGCGTTACCCCGGCGACGCCAACCGGCCGTCGCCGGATCGTCCTCGACCAGCGGAACCTCCAGTTCAGCCCGCGTGTGCTCGCGGTCAGCGTGGGAACCCAGGTCGAGATGCCCAACAGCGATCGGGTCTTTCACAACGTCTTCTCCTTCCACGACGGCAAACGATTCGATCTCGGCCTCTACCCAGTTGGCACCGCCAAGGTCGTTACCTTCGACAAGCCCGGGCTGAGCCGCATCTTCTGCAACATCCATCCGACGATGGCGGCGTATGTCCTGGTGGTGGATTCCGGCCTTCTCGCCGTCTCGGACGCGAACGGACAGTTCGCGATCGCGCGGGTGCCACAGGGTTCCTACACGTATCACGCCTGGCGGCCAGGCGACCAGACCACGACCGGAACCGTTGCGGTGCAGGCCGCGAGCTGGCTGGAGATCGACTGGCCGTGACGCCTCGCACCATGGCGGTCGTGCTGCTTTGCCTCTGCGCTGCTGCGGCGCCCGCGCGCGCCCAGACCACGGCGGCTGAAGTCAACCAGGCAGCCGGCGTGTCGTCGGAGTCGATCGCTGCCGTCGGGACCCAGCTTCGGCTGCTCGGCGAGCCGAAACCGGGATTCCGATTCGAGATCGAGGGCGCGTGGGGTTCGCGATCGAAGGATGAAGAAACGGATGTTTTCGGCACCGCTTACCCCTACGACGGCAGCGTCGAGGTAATCGAGGCGTTCGGCGAGTATTTCTTCACCGAGGTGCGCGGTATTCGTTCGATCAAGGCCGGACGTTACCGCACGCCGTTCGGGATCGCGGCCGCAAGCGATCATGCGTATGTCGGCTTCCTGCGCCCGCCGCTGATTCGCTACGGCGATTACTTCGCGCTGTCCAGCGGCTATCTCGAACACGGCGTCGACCTCGTCGCCGGATCGCCCCGGATGTCCGTGGAGGCCAGCGTCGGCGTCCCCGGCGATGTCGGCGAGGCCATCCGCCGGCACGGCGGCGACGTCGTGGTTCGCGCCGAACGCACGGTCGGGGCGCTGATCGTCGGCGCCAGCTACATCGATACGACGCCGTATCTCCCTGAGGAATTCGCCAAGGGGCGAGCGCGGTTCGGTGGCGTCGATGGCCGCTGGATGGGTGCAGGCGTCCAGCTTCGCGGCGAATGGCTCGGCGGCCGGCCGTTCAACGGCACGACCACCACCGGTGGCTACGTCGATCTGATCGTCCATCGGCCGTTCATGGGTCCGTTCACCGCTCTCGCCCGTGCAGAGCGCCTTGCCTACACGGCGCCGGACCCGTACGCGCTCTACTCCCAGCGTTACTCGACGGGCGCGCGCCTGCGGATCTGGAAGGGGCTGTCCGCCGCGGCAGGCGTCTCTCACCAAACTGGTCAGCTGACCCAGACCCGCCGCACAGCCATCGACGTCGGGTTTGCCTACGCGGCGCGCCGAGATTTCTGAGCCCGCGATGGGCATGTCGCAGCGCGATCGAATCGCCATCCCGTGGCACCGCCGGCTCGAGGCCCGCGTCGCCGTTGCACTGGCGCTGCTGGTTGCGGGCGCGCTCGGCGCCCTGCTGTTCATCACGACGCGGCTGGTTGCCAGCCAATCCAGAGGACGCGCCGGTGACGAGCTCGCCGTCGCACGCACCGCGTTCTCCAGTCTGCTGGACAATCGGGCCACGTCGGCCATTGCGATCACGAGCCTCGTGACAGAGCTTCCCGTCTTTCGGGCTCATCTGACTGACTCGCGCCTGGCTTCGGACCGTCCCACCGTCGGTGCGATGGTGGACGGGTACCGCCGTCAGCTGGACGCCGACTTCGCAATCGTGACCAACGGCGAGGGCGAATGGCTGGCCAGCCCCGGCTGGGAGGGGGCGGTCGGGGTCACTGCTCCACTTCGCGACCTCGTCACCGACGCAACACACGGCACGTCCGGCGTCGACGTCATCGTGCGCCAGCAGCAGCTGTACCTGGTGGTCTCGGTGCCGGCGCGCTTCATGGACGAAGTACTCGGCACACTCACCGTCGGCTATCACTTGACCGATGCGCTGGCGAAGACCCTGGCGCGCCTCGCGCAATGCGAGCTCGTGCTGATCTCGGACGGCCACGCCGCGGCGACGAGCCTTGCCCGGCCTGCCACGAGCGACGCCGGCTCACTCGCGCAAGAGGCGTCCAATGCGGCGTTCGGAGTCCTGCCGGGTGTTCGCGACGTTGGCGGCCACCACTTCGTGGCTGCCGTCTTTCCTCTGCGCGCTGCCGGACGCAGTACGCAGGCTGGACGGATCCTGCTGCTGTCGGACTGGCAACCGACTCAGGCATTCATCGATCGCCTGCGTCGCCGTTTCCTGCTGGGCAGCCTCGCGGTATTCGCCGTCGCCATCGTCGGCGGCGGCATGTTCAGCCGCCGCATCAGCCGGCCGCTCCGCGACGTGGTCCGCGCGGCATCGGATATCGCGCGCGGTAACCTCGCGCTGCAGCTGCCGGTGCAGGGTGACGGCGAGGTGCAGACCGTGGCCAGGGCCTTCAACGAGATGAGCGCCAGCTTGCGAGCGGCTCACGAGCGTCTCGTGCACGACGCCATTCACGATCACCTCACACACCTGCCGAACCGCGTGCTGTTCATGGAACGCCTCGCGCGTTCGATGGCACAACGGCTGCGCCATCCGCAATATCGCTTTGCGGTGCTCTTCATCGATCTCGATCGGTTCAAGCACGTAAACGACAGCCTCGGGCATCCGGCGGGCGATGAACTGCTGCTGGCATTTGCCGAGCGTCTCTCCGGCGTGGTGCGCCAGTATGACATCGTCAGTCGCGCGGCCGGCAAGCATGAGGGGACCGCTGAAGCCAACACCGTCGCCCGGTTCGGCGGCGACGAGTTCATCGTTCTGCTCGACGACCTCAGCGACCCCGTGGACGCGGTGCGAGTGGCCGAGCGCATCCAGATGCTCGGCATGCAGGCGCTCGCGGTGAATGGCGAGGAGATGTTCGTCACACCGAGCATCGGCGTCGCCGTGTGTTCGGACGACCATCACTCTGGAGACGAGGTCGTCCGCGACGCCGACCTCGCGATGTACCGCGCGAAGTCGGCCGGCGGCGGACAGTTCGCCGTCTTCGACGTGACCATGCACGAAGAGGCGCTCGAAAGATTGCGGCTCGAGACGGAGCTGCGCCATGCCGTTGAGCGCCGCGAGTTCCGCTTGTGGTATCAGCCGATCGTTGCGCTCCCGGAGGGCCGCCTCGTCGGCGTGGAGGCACTGGTCCGCTGGCGACATCCTGAACGGGGACTGCTGGCGCCAGCGGCGTTCTTGAGCGTGGCGGAAGAGCTCGGAATCATCCGCTACATCGACGAATGGGCGCTGGTCGAAGCGTGCCGCCAGGGCGAGGAGTGGCGCCGCCTGCGAACCGACTGCCGCGATCTCACGATGAGCGTCAACCTGTCCGCGATGGCCTTCTCATCGGAATCGCTGGTCGGGCAGGTGAAGAATGCGCTGCGGATCAGCGGTTTTCCCGCGGAAGCCCTGAGACTCGAAGTCACCGAGAGCGTCGCCATCGCCGAACCGGCTCGCGTCCGTTGCGTGTTGAAAGCGCTCCGCGAACTGGGTGTGCGGGTCAGCCTCGATGACTTCGGAACGGGCTACTGCTCGCTCAGCTACCTGCAGCAATTCCCGGTCGATACTCTGAAGATCGACCGGTCCTTTGTCGCGCGGATCGGTGATCCGGACGGGCCGGAAGAGATCATCCGCTTACTGATTGGCCTGGCGCGAACGCTGGGCCTCGACGTGGTTGCCGAAGGCATCGAGACGGAGCGCCAGCTTCGATATCTGTCAGAGCTCGGGTGCAGCTACGGCCAGGGCTACTACTTTGCGCGGCCCGCGAGCGCGGAGGACCTTGCCGTGCTCGACGGCGTGCCATCACAAACATGTGAGCCGTCCAACCGCTGGACTTCGGATCTCCAATCTTCGAATTCGCAGAATCCCACGTGAACAGGAAGGCCCGGAAATGCCCGGGCCTTCCTTTACAGAAGCGAATCCGTGGATCGTCGCTATCAGTGCGCAGGTTGCTGCAGCTGCTTGAAGTAGTCTACGGCCCGCTTCTGCATCTCGGCCGGTGTGAAGTCCTCGACACGGGACGCGATCCACCAGGTGTAACCTTCCGGGTCACCGACAGCCCCGCCGCGATCGCCCCAGAACTGGTTCTCCAAGGGCATCCGCACTTCGGCGCCGGCGTCGACGGCGCGTTTGAACAGCGTGTCGGCGTCAGTGACGTATAGCCAGAACGATGCTGGCGATCCGCCATATGCCTTCGGCCCTTTCATCCCCATCATGACGTCGTTCATCATGAAGCGCGAGTCGCCAATCTTGAGCTCGGCATGCATGATCTTGCCGTCAGGACCCGCGCTGCGGCCCACTTCCTCGGCGCCGAGTGCTTTCTTGTACCACTCGATTGTCCGCGCAGCATCGTCCAAGGTCAACGATGCGGTGATGGTATGAAACCCATCGGGCACTGGCTTCGCTGCTTTTGCCATTCGGAACCTCCGCGTTCGAACGTTACATGGGCGTGACGCGATCGCCTCGCACCATCCGTTCACTATTCGCCCGATCGAAGTTGGATGCAAGCTGTGCGCTTGGTCTCACGGCAATCTCCCCGTGGAAGAGGAATCGCAGCAGGCAAGCGCGAAGCGCCGCGGTCCTGCTCAGGGTAACCAGGCGACCACGTTCTGCGTATCTTAAGTAGCGCATGGACGAGTTCCGGGACATCTACGAGCGCCACTACGCCGCCGTCTACAGGCTGGCGCTGTTCCTGACCGGCGACGCGAACCACGCCGAAGATCTGACCGCCGATACTTTCGTGCGCGCCTGGACGGCGCGAGACCGGTTGCGCGCCCAGACGGTCCGGGCGTATCTGCTAACCATCGCGCGGAACCTCCACAGGGATCAGCATCGGCGGCGACACGCACAGTTCGTCGAATTGGACAGCGCCACGCCGGACGCCCGCCCGGGTGCCGAGTTCCTCGCCGAGCAGGCGTCAAACATGCGCGCAGTCCGCAGACATTTTCTCGACATCGCGCCCGGAGATCGCCGGGCCTTGCTGCTCTATAGCATCCGCAACCTGTCGTATGCGGAGATCGCATCAGCGCTCGGCATCAGCGTTGCCGCGGTCAAGTCGCGCATTTCACGCGCCCGCGACGTCTTGAAGGCGAGAACGCCTCTGGCGGAGCGAAAGGATCACCCATGACCGTGACGCGCAACGTCATTTACGACCTGCTTCCCGCCTATTTCGCCGGCGAGGTGAGCACCGATACGCGGACGCTCGTGGACGAGTTCCTGGAGACCGATCCCGAGCTGCGCCGAATGGCCGACCGTTTTCGGGAACGCTTGCAGGACCGCACCGGTATCGATCTTTCTGACGCCGGCAGCGATCGCGAGCGAATTGTGTTTCAGCGGGCGAAGGCACGTTTCAAGCTGCGACAGGCGACGCTGGCATGGGCCTTCGGCGCGGCGGTCGGCATCGGGATGGCGTTTCTCACCGGTCTGCGAGGTCCATTGGGGCTGCTGAACCCCGGGATGATTATCGGTCTCGTCTTCGGCGTGATGGCGGCGTTGACCTGGATGGCGTCGACCAGGCCGGATGCGGAGCGTTGGTATCGCCTTTTCGTCGACGGAGGAATGAGCCGGCCCGACTGAGCGGTCACGCAGGCCCGCTTGCGACGATGCGATACGGATGGCACGGTGCGGGCCGGCGGGGCGGCAGCCGGCGGCCGCGTGCGCGGCGTCAGATGCCGGCGTACCAGGAGTAGCCCGCCGACGGCGATCCCGAGCCCAACCCGTCACCGATTCCCTGTGCGCTGTCGGTGATGGTGATGCGATTCAGGTACTTGAGGTTCTTGTAGCCGAGTTGCCGTGGCACCTTCAGTCGAAGGGGCGCACCGTGATCGATCGGCATGTCGGGCCCGTTCATGGCGTACGCCAGCAGCGTCTGCGGGTGAAACGCGTCGTCCATGTCGATGCTGTCCCACCACTCGTCGATGGTGAAGAAGAAGGCGAACTTCGCCTCGCGACGGATGCCCACATGCCGCAGGACGTCGGCGAGCGGTACGCCGGTCCATTCGGCGATGAACGACCAGCCCTCTTCACACGCCTGGTGGGTGATTTGATGACGCGACGGAAGTGCTTTCAGTTCCGCAAGCGAAAACGATCGAGGGCGGTCGACCAAGCCGTCGATTTTCAGCCGCCAGTCGGCGAAGCCGCCCGCAAGGAGTTGCCGGTACGCGTCGGTCTTCGGCGCCGGGCCGTTGACTGGAATCACGGTCGAAATCTGGCTGCGGTCGAACTCGCGTGCCATCGACGGCAGCCTGGTCAGCAGCCGCTGTCCGGCATAGGTCAGCGTTTCGCTCAGGCCGTACACGCCGCGGCAATTCGCCGGGATCAGCCCATGACGATCGAGGAGCGTGGTCGCGAGGCGCACACCGCCGACGCCGACCAGTGCGCCGATGCCGGTGGTCAGCAGCCGCCGCCGCGAGACTTTGCCGCTCATGCTGCCTCCGTTTCCCTCGGCGAACCAGATGGTCGCGCGCGGCCCAGGATCATCGCTCGCATCTGCGGTGTGAAGCCCGATTGCCACACCAGCACGATATGCAGGAGCACGAACAGCGTCAGCGCACACGCGACGAAGAAATGAATCGTTCGTGCGCTCTGCTGCCCCCCGAATACCGTCACGACAACTGGAACGACCGACGTCACGGCGGGCGACATCGCCAACCCGCTACAGATCATCAGCGGCAGCAGCGCGAACACGACGACGCTATAGGTGAGGCGCTGAAGGACGTTGTAGGTCCCCGGCAGGGTGCCGCGCACGTACACCGGCTGGAAGTGGCCGCGCACGACGTCGCCCACTGCGCGAGCCGTCAGCTCGCCGCGCCGGGGGACGAACCGCTGGGCGAAGTGTCCCGACACGATGCCGGCGACGACATACGCCACCCCCGTCAGCACGCAGATCCATGCGGCGAGGAAATGCAGGTAACGCCCCGGTCCGCGAATCGGGATGTCGAGAACGAACGGCAGGGGCAGGTCGATCAGTGACGGGCCACCCACCGCGCCAGTCTCGCCCCAGTAGAGACGTGGGTGCGCGAGCAGAATGGCAATGCCGCTGAGAAGCAGGATTGCGAACGCACCCGCCGAGGTCCAATGGGTGACACGGACGAACAGCGGGTGGGCCGCACTGCCCGTTGCAGTGGAAGCGGGCGCGGTGCTGATCTCGCTCAAGGGACTCCAGGCTTCGGATGAAGGAGCATCCAGGAGGTCCCGAATTGGTCCCTGAGCATCGCGAACCGTGTGGCGTAGAACGTCTCCTGCATGGGCATGAAGATCTGGCCGCCCTCGGAGAGCAGCGCGAACACGCGATCCGCCTCGTGATCGCTGTCCAGCGTCAGGGAGAGATACGCGCTGCGAATCGGCTGGAACCGATCGGGCGGAATGTCGGCGCCGAGCAGTTGCGTACCTCCGAGATCCATCCGTGCATGCAGGACCGCGTTGGCCCACCCGGACGGCACCCGTGTCGCGTCGGGCTGTTCGCCGTGGCGCATGAGCATGGTGATCCGGCCGCCGAGATGTGTCTCGTAGAACTTGAAGGCTTCTTCACAGTTGCCGCCGTAGTTCAGATACGTGTGAAGTTGCACGGGACCGTCCTTCGGGGAGTGCCGGCGATCTGTCTGGCTCGCCGCCGACAGTACCGAAGCCGCCGGGGCGCGGTCAAGCGTCCGCGGGGTTGCCAAAAGCACAAAGGCCTCCGATCGACCGTACGGTCAATCGAAGGCCCGTTCGTGTGCTACTTAATTTTGGTCGGGGCGAAAGGATTTGAACCTTCGACCCCTCGGTCCCGAACCGAGTGCTCTACCAGGCTGAGCCACGCCCCGACAACGTCACTATCCTACCTCAGAAAGGGATCAGGGATCAGGGGTTGGGGTGAACCCGGCATACGGAGTTATCCCCACATGCCCGTGAGCTCCGATCCCTGATGCCTGATCCCGATCCCTGCTGCTACTTATCCAACTGCCCCCTGATCTCCCCACCCGGGAAATCGCCTGGGCCTTCGTTCGGCGTCGCGTTCCCGTCGTTGGTGTGGACGTTGACGTAGGTTCCGTGCGCCTTGATCTTGGCGAGCACGTCAGCCAACGACGACACGCCGCCTGGGCACGCGTCGCTGGCAGGACGCGTCATGACATTGGCGGCGGTGAAGGTGCCTTCGGCCAAAACACCGTCATGACGTCCGCTACCTGTCGGCCCCGGAACCGGGTCAGTGCTCGGATACAGCCACACGACGATCGGCCCGTTCATTCCGGGCACCCCGCAGTGGATGTGCGCCATGAAGGCGTTGTTGATATTCGAGGCGATCAGCTTGTATTCAACGGATTGGCCGTCGTCGGACACCTTGAATTTCGCTTCGCCTTGGGCGTGCGAGTCTGCTGGCGACGGCGAGCCAGCAAACACCTCCTGGTCGCCAGAAAGATGCGTACTGTGGTTCTTGGCGATTCCGTCCGGTTGGGCAGCCTGAACCTGTATCGGTGCGGTCAACTCGGACGGCGTCGCGGGTGTCCGGGTCGATTCGGAGCATGCGCACGTAACGGCCGCGGTCAGTGCTGTGATCACAACTTTGCGCATACGCTTTTCCTCTCCATGCTTTTCCCCTTACGAAACTATTTACGGAACACGTCAGCCGCTGCTTGGCACCGGCACTGACTCGCCGGCATCTCTCCCTTCTGAAATTCGTGCGATTTACGTGCGTGCGCCGAAGTACTGGGGGCTTCTCGATCGGGCCGTGCGAGGCCTGCTGCGAAGCGTGTGCCACGCGCGAAATACAGTGAAATTCGCGGCAGCCGGGGCATCATAAATCCGGGCGCCCGTCAAATTTGAGGGCCCTCGCCCTTTCGGGCTAGGCTCAGTAGAGGCGGCCAAGCGGGGCCCACCGTGAATACGAAATACACTGAGCAACCTGAAGAATTCGAGTCTCGTCGACAGCAGGTGGGCGACCCTGGAAAGGCACCGGCGGATGCGCTGGATCGGGCCTTCACGGGCTCTCAGAAACGGACCGCGCCGCCGAGGCGGCGCGTGCCCCACGCGCCGCAGAAAGATCGGCGCGGCCGCGCAACGCCGGCCGGACGGCGGGCATTCGGACGTCGTGAGGGCAGCCACTCCCGACTTGGCGTGAAAAAAGCGGTCACGGAGATGTCTCTCGACGAGATGCGCCGCAAGGGCAGTTGGGCGGTCCGCTTCTATGGCCGCTCCGGACCGCTTCCCAAACTGGTCGACGACAAGGGACGGCCCGACGCGCTTCGCTCTCACTGCGGCGACTGGGGCGAACCGATGCCGAAGACGGTGGCTGCAGCCGACGGATCGCCGCGAAGGGGCATCGGCTGCTGACCGCCTATAAGCGCCAGATGGCGCGGCGCAAACGCTGAGGCCCTACTCGACTGACTGCTCGGTGTCGGTGAGCGCCTGTGCGAGATGGGAGATCGCCGTGTGCGCGGTCAGATCGGGCTGCAGCGGCGTCACCGAGACATAGCCTTCCCGCACCGCCGCGTAATCCGACGCCGGATCGTCGTGCCATTCGCACTGTGCCTCGTCGATCCAGTAGTAGTGGCGTCCCCGCGGATCGACGCGCGCCGTCACGGACGTCGCGTGATTCCGGCGCGCCTGCGTCGTCACGCGCAGTCCGACGGGCAAACCGGGCGGCACGTTAACGTTCAGGAACGTGCGCGGCGGCAGCGGCTGCGCGAGAATCGCCTCGGCAGCGGCCGCGCCGGCTCGCGCCGCGTAGCCGAAGTCGGCGCCTGACGTCCACTCACCCAGAGACACGGCGACCGCCGGAATACCGAGGAGCGCGGCTTCGAGTGCGCCGGCGACGGTTCCTGAGTACGTCACGTCGTCGCCGACGTTGTAGCCCTTGTTGATCCCAGAGGCGACGAGATCGGGCTTCCTGCCGTCGAGAATGATGTCAATCCCCAGATTCACGCAGTCGGTCGGCGTGCCGTCTACGGCGTAGGCGTTGTTGCCGAACGACTCGATCCGCAACGGCCGGCGCAGCGTCAGGGCGTGCCCGATGGCGCTGGCCTCGGTCAGCGGCGCGACGATGGTGACGTCCCCGAAGGGGCGCAGGGCATCGGCGAGCGCCCGAATTCCCTCGGAATGGATGCCATCGTCGTTGGTCACGAGAATGCGACGCACGGGGACAGTATAATTCGCCCACCTCCCATGGCCTGGTGGCAGTGGATTCTCCTCGGTCTCGCGCTTTCGGCGCTGGAGCTCGCCACGCCCGGCGGGTTCTATCTGATTTTCTTCGGGATCAGCGCGATCCTCGTTGGCCTCACCAGCCTCGTGGGCTTCGTGGTGCCGGCCTGGTTCGAGTGGCTGATGTTCAGCATCGGCAGCGTCGTGATGCTGCTCTTCTTCCGCAGGCGGCTGATTCAACTGTGGCAGCCGGGCGCGAGCGACATCGATTCGCTGGTCGGTGAGACAGCGCTGCCGCTCGAGACGATCCGGCCGGGCGCGATCGGACGCGCCGAGCTGCGCGGCACCGTGTGGTCGGCCCGCAACGCCCATGACGGGGAGCTGGCGCGCGGCCAGCGGACGCGGGTGCAGCGCGTGGATGGGCTCACTCTCTACCTCGTTCCGGAGCGATAGCGCATGGATGTGTTTTCCGGAGGGCTGATCGCCGTCGTCGTCATCGCGTTCTTCCTGCTGATCGTGATGGCGAAGACGGCGGTCGTCGTGCCGCAACAGAACGCCTACATCGTAGAACGCCTGGGGCGGTTTGCCGGCACGTTACAGGCCGGCTTCCACATCCTCGTGCCGTTCGTTGACGTCATCCGGTATCGGCACACGTTGAAGGAGCAGTCAGTCGACATCCCCGCGCAGGTGTGCATCACCCGTGACAACGTGCAGGTCCAGGTTGATGGTGTGCTCTATCTGAAAGTCCTGAATCCCGAGCGCGCCTCGTACGGGATCTCAGACTACATGTTCGCGATCTCGCAGCTGGCCCAAACCACGCTGCGCAGCGAGGTTGGCAAGATCGATCTCGATCGGACGTTCGAGGAGCGCACGAACATCAACACCTCCGTCGTCAGCGAGCTGGACAAGGCGTCGGAATCGTGGGGCGTGAAAGTCCTTCGCTATGAAATCAAAAATATCACGCCGCCGGCAGACGTCCTCGCCGCGATGGAAAAGCAGATGCGCGCCGAGCGCGAGAAGCGCGCCGTGATCCTGACGTCCGAAGGACAGCGCGACGCGGCGATCAACACCGCTGAAGGCGACAAGCAGCAGACGATCAAGGCATCGGAAGCGCACCGTCAGCGTCAGATCAACGAGGCGCAGGGGCAGGCCGAGGCCATCCTGGCGGTGGCGACGGCAACGGCAGAAGGCATTCGGCGGGTGGCTGAAGCGATCAAGGTCGACGGCGGGTTCGAGGCGGTGCAGCTGCGGGTCGCCGAGCAGTACGTGACGCAGTTCGGTCAGCTGGCCGCGGGGAGCACCAATCTCGTCCTGCCCGCCAATGTCTCCGACATCGGCAGCATGGTCGCGTTGGCGATGAGTGTGTTCAAGCAACAGGGCGAGCCGCCCACGCCGCCGCTTCCCACATCCCCACCCCGCCGGCCGTAGGCGCAAGATTCCGACGTAGGCCCAAGCGTCGCCGTAGGCCCAAGCTTTAGCTTGGGCACCCATCCTTCCCCGTAGGCCCAAGCTTTAGCTTGGGCACTCACGTTCAACGGTGTTGCCCGAGCTAAAGCTCGGGCCTACGCTGGGGGGCCTACGTCGGGCCTGCGTGCGAGACAGGCGTACAATCATTGGATGGCGCTGAAAGACGTGCTCGAAGCACGAACGCGCCCGGGCGAGCTTTACGAGCCGGTTGAGCGCGGACGGCTGCACTGCTACGCCTGCGGCCACAACTGTCCCATCCCCGATGGCGCGGTCGGTGTCTGCAAGGTCCGCTTCAACCGCGGCGGCACGCTCTACGTCCCCTGGGGCTACGTCGGCGGCGTGCAGTGCGATCCGATCGAAAAGAAGCCGTTCTTCCACGCGATGCCCGGCGCGCTGGCATTCAGCTTCGGCATGCTTGGCTGCGACCTGCACTGCTCCTACTGCCAGAACTGGGTGACGTCGCAGGCGCTTCGTGACCCGAATGCTGTCGCGCCGCCGATGGAGGTCACGCCGGCGCAGCTCGTGTCTGCCGCCCTGGATCAGGGCGCCCGCGTCGTCGTTTCCACCTACAACGAGCCGCTGATCACGGCCGAGTGGGCCGTTGCGATCTTTCGCGAAGCGCGCGACGCGGGTCTCAAGACGGCCTTCGTTTCCAACGGGAACGGGACGCCGCGAGTACTCGAGTACTTGAGGCCGTACCTCGACTTCTACAAAGTCGATCTCAAGTCCTTCGACGATCGGCATTACCGGCAGCTCGGAGGTCGCCTCGACCCCATCCTCGACTCGATCCGCCGGATTCACGCTCTCGGGCTCTGGCTCGAGATCGTCACGCTGCTGATTCCAGGGTTCAACGACACGCGCGACGAGATCGATCGGTTGACCGGGTTCATCGCCAGCGTGTCGCCTGACATCCCGTGGCACGTCACTGCCTACCATCAGGACTACCGCATGACCGATCATCGCGATACGGACGACGATGATCTCTTGAACGCGGCGGCAATCGCGAAACGGAACGGGCTGCGGTTTGTCTACGCGGGAAATCGCCCGGGACGCGTCGGCGCACTCGAACATACGCGATGCCCGGCCTGCGGTGAGATCCTGGTCGAACGCTTCGGTTATCACATCAACGCGTATCGCCTGACGTCGGAGGGTACCTGCGGCGCGTGCGGCACGGTCATTCCTGGCCGATGGGAAACGGCGTTCGGAGGCCAGCGCATCGATCGGCCGATGGTGTGGCGCCGCCGTGCGTAGATCCGGTGCTCAACCACCTCTGGTGTGCATCTCGAGATGAGGATTGCGTCGGAGGGAGCTCAGCGAGACAAGCGGCCGTCGATCGCTCGCGGAGGCTCGTTCCTCGGCGCCACGATCGGTACGCGCTTCCCACGTCGTCCGCAGGCGCGCCGCAAGTTCGTCATCGGACACGCCCGCGCGAAGCGCGCCACGGAGATCGTAACCAGCGGGCGCGTACAGGCAGAGATACCAGAGGCCGTCCGCTGTCAGCCGGCTGCGATCGCACGTGCGGCAGAACGGCGTCGTCGTGGAGGCGATAATCCCGAAGGTCTGGCCATCCGCCAGCGCAAATCGTTCCGCCGGCGCCCATCCGCGATCGTCCAGCGCGGCGACGGGTCCACGGCGTCGAAGGATGGCGAGGATTTCGTCGCGCGCGATCACCTGCTCGTGCGTCCAGCGCGTCGCGCCCCCGACGTCCATGTACTCGATGAACCGCAGCTCGGCGCCCAGAGTGCGAGCTTCATGCAGGAGGGGCTCCACTTCCTCGTCGTTGATGCCACGAACCAGCACGGTGTCGATCTTGAAACCCGGATAGGTCGCCGCTGCTGCGGCCAGGCCCTGGCGCACACGTATCAGCTCGTCGACGCGAGTCAGCCGGGTGAACTTTGCGCGATCCAGGGTGTCGAGGCTGACCGTCACGCGTTGCAGTCCCGCAGCACGCAACGCTTCCACATGATCGGCGAGGAGCACGCCGTTCGTCGTCAGCGCCAGATCATCGAGACCGTCGATCCGCGCCAGCATCCGGACGAGCGTTGGCAGGTCGCGCCGCAGCAGCGGCTCGCCACCGGTAAGGCGCACACGCCGCACACCGAGTCGAACGAATACCCGCACGAGGCGAGTGATTTCATCGAAGTCGAGAATGTCTTCGCGTGGAAGCCAGGTGTATTCGGCCTCCGGCATGCAGGTACTCGCAGCGCAGATTGCAACGGTCGGTGACCGACACGCGCAGGCTGGTCATCGGACGAGACAGACGGTCGAGTGGCGTCGATGACATGGCTGCGTCGCGAGATGAGAGGTGAAGGGCGGTCCCGGAAGGCCCGCCCTGCACGCGAGCGCGAGGAACCGGCGATCAGGCGCGATCTGACGCGGCGGCGCAATACTGGTCGAAGGCCGCCATCAGCTGACGCGCGATCATGTCGGCGGTCTGACCTTCGATCTGACGCCGCTCCATCATGTAGACCAACTGCCCGTCGCGCAGAAGCGCCACCGAGGGCGATGAAGGCGGATAGCCAGTGAAATAGCTGCGCGCCCGGTCGGTCGCGTCGATATCAGCGCCGGCAAAGACGGTGGTGACGTGGTCCGGCTTGACGTCATGTCCGAGCGCCATGGCAACGCCAGGGCGGGCCTTGCCCGCGGCGCACCCGCACACCGAATTGACGACCACCATGACGCTTCCCTTACGGGTCAACGCCTCGTCCACGGCGTCCGCGGTCTTCAGCTCTTCGACGCCGAGCTGGGTCAGTTCCTCACGCATCGGCGACACGAAATATTCGGGATATGGCACGGTAATTTGCTGCTCCTTCTGGTTTTTGATTCCCGGCGGCGCCTCTAGGATACCGTACCAGGACTGGCTCGGCCTTTCAGCTGCAGCCGTTGAGACTCCGGCGCCAGGAGCCCTCTTGCAGCATCCGACAAGCGTCGTTCCGGCCCAGCGCATTCGCCAGTTGAACCAGGGCGCCATCTGGCACGGCGGCGAGTGGGTTCTTTACTGGATGACTGCGCACCGGCGCGGCACCTCCAACTTTGCCCTGCAGCGCGCTGTCGAGTGGGCGAACGAGCTTGCCAAGCCGCTGTTCGTGTTCGAGCCGCTCCGTCTGACCTATCCATGGGCAAGCGATCGGTTCCACCGGTTCATCCTCGATGGCATCGCCGACAACCGGGACGCGTTCCGCCGGCCGGGAGTGACCTACTTTCCCTACGTCGAGACGCCCGGGCATCCCGACGGCCTGCTCGATCTCCTCGCCTCGAAGTCGGCAGCCGTGGTTTGTGACGACTTCCCCGCCTTCATCGTCAACCGCGTCACCGAAGCGGCGGCCGCGCGCATCAAGGTCCGCACCGAGGCGGTGGATGCCAACGGCATCCTGCCGATGCGAGCGCCCGAGCAGGAGTTCTCGACCGCGGTGTCGTTCCGACGCTATCTGCAGCGAACACTGCTCGAGTCGTTCCCGATTCGCCCCGCAGCGGCCCCGTTGGCAGCGCTCGATCAGTCGGCGGCTGCCGCGGTTCCCGCAGAGGTCATCAGGAGATGGCCCTCACGAATCGACGAGCTGATATCGGGCACGCTAGGCCTGCACACCCTGCCGATCGATCACCGCGTCGGCACTCTGGCGATCCGCGGCGGTTCCCGCGCGGCGCATGCCGCGCTTCGGCGGTTCCTGAAGACAGGGCTGCCCCGTTACGCCGATGAGCACAATGCGGCCGAATCGGATGTCACCAGCCGGCTGTCGCCGTACCTGCATTTCGGCCACATCGGCAGCTGGGAAATCTTCGACGCGCTGATGAAGCGCGAGAGCTGGCTGGGCGTGCTTCCGCGCCGAGCGGCCGGTGCCCGTCAAGGGTGGTGGGGCGTCTCGCCTGGTGCCGAGGCATTCCTCGATCAGCTCATCACGTGGCGCGAGCTCGGCTTCAACACCTGCGTGCGGCGCCCGGAGGACTATGACCGGTTCGAGTCGCTTCCGGCGTGGGCACAGGCGACCCTTCGCCGCCACGTAACGGATCGGCGTCCCATAACGTATTCACTCGAGCAGTTCGAGGCGGCCGCAACGCACGATTCGCTCTGGAATGCCGCGCAAGGACAGCTGATTGCCGAGGGCCGGATTCACAACTACCTGCGCATGCTGTGGGGGAAGAAGATCCTCGAGTGGACGCCTTCGCCGCAGGATGCGCTCGCGGTCATGATCGAGTTGAACAACAAGTATGCCGCCGACGGACGGGACCCCAACTCCTACAGCGGCATTTTCTGGACGCTGGGACGGTATGATCGCCCGTGGCCGCCGGAACGTCCGATCTTCGGGACGGTGCGTTACATGAGCTCGAAGAACACCGCCCGGAAGATGCCTGTGAAAGAATACGTCCGGCGGTACGCGCCTGACCGTCATCGCGAGCCGACGATCCCCGACTACTGACGCCGTGCCGACCTACGAGAAACACTCGATCCTCGACACTTCTCCTGCGACTCTCTTTGCCTGGCACGTGCGGCCTGGCGCTTTCGAGCGCCTGGCGCCGCCCTGGGAGCACCTGCGCGTACTGTCGCGCCATGGCGGCATCGCCGACGGCAGCCGCCTGACGATGGAAATTCGGCGCGGCCTGCTTAAGATCCGCTGGGAAGCGGTGCATCGCGGTTTCGTGGATGGCGTGCAGTTCCAGGACGTCCAGGTTGCCGGCCCTTTCAAACGCTGGGTACACACTCACCGCGTCGCGCCGGTGCCGGAGGGCCGGGCCGAGCTGATCGACGAAGTCGAATACGCCCTGCCATTCGGGCCGCTGGGCGCAATCGCTGGTGGCCTCGTCGCGAGGCGCATGATGGACAGAACGTTCTCGTTCCGACATCGCCGCATCGCGACCGACCTGGCGCGCCATCGCGCGATCGGGCGAGGGCGGCGGCTGCGCCTCGTGCTGACTGGCCGCGCAGGCTTCGTCCTGACCCAGCTCGCCGCGTTCTTGAGCACGGGCGGGCACCTCGTGCACGTCTTCCCCACTGGGGAGAACGGCACGACCGGACCGTCGCATTCGGCCTGGGGTCCCACTGCGGTTCCCGACTTCGCCGCGCTGGAGCAGGCCGACGCGGTCATTCATATCGGCCTCGACGCGCTGGACACGCTGCTCGCCTCGCTCGATCAGCGGCGCAGCCGCGCCCACACGGTCATCGCGCTGCCTGCGGCGGCGGCTGGCGTGGACGCAGGTGTGGATGGCGAGAGACTACAGGCCACGGTGACGGGCGCGACGCGGCGCGTGGTCGTTCCTCTCACCCCCGGCGTATTGGTCGCGGCGACGCCGATCGACGGCCTCGTACCCGCCGAAGCACTGACGCCTTCCGTTGACGGGCCGCTCGTCGGTCTCGACGACTTCATCGGCGCGACCTACCTGGCGATCTGTGACGACGCGATGCGCGGCTTCGTGGACGTGACACTTCCGCGGACCGGCGAGACGGCGGCCCTCCCCGCGGCGATTGCGAAATGGTCCCCTGAGGTGCGCGTGCTCCAGCTCCGCGCGCCGCTGGGGGTCGCCGCGCGCTCCGTCACAGAGCTCGGCTTTACTCCAACCAACGCCACGCTCGCCGAGACCATTGCCTGCGAGCTGGGCTGGCCGTCTTGAGGGGGAACTCGAGAAACTCGAGAAATCGAGATCTCGAGAACGGGAAGTTCGGGACAGACACAGCCGCGACAAATATAAGCCCGCGTTCGCGTTCCCCTAAGCGCGGCGAATAGTGTGAGCGCGGTGATAAGCTGGTGTTATGGGCAAGACACTGCTGGCGAAAGTGTGGGACGCGCACACGGTGCGCCCGTTGCCGACGGGGCAGACACAGCTGTTCATCGGGCTCCATCTCGTTCACGAGGTCACCAGCCCCCAGGCGTTCGACATGCTCCGACAGCGGGGTCTGCGCGTCGCCTTCGCCAACCGGACGTTCGCAACGGTGGATCACATCGTCCCGACGGCCAATCGCCAGCGGCCGTTCCTGGACACGATGGCCGAGGCGATGATGTCGTCGCTCGAGCGGAACTGTCTCGAGTACGGGATCCCGCTTTACAACATCGGCAACGCGCATCAGGGCATCGTCCATGTCATCGGACCGGAGTTGGGGCTGACGCAGCCAGGGATGACGATTGCCTGCGGTGACAGCCATACCTCCACACACGGTGCATTCGGCGCCGTCGCGTTCGGCATCGGCACGACGCAGGTTCGCGACGTGCTCGCATCGCAGTGCCTGGCGCTGGAGCCCTTGAAGGTCCGTCGCATCGAAGTGACGGGCCGTTTGATGCCTGGCGTCTATGCGAAAGACGTGATCCTCGAGATCATCCGGCGGCTCGGCGTCAAAGGCGGTGCGGGCTTCGCATATGAGTACGCCGGTCCGGTCGTCGAACGCATGTCGATGGACGAGCGAATGACGATCTGCAACATGTCGATCGAGGGAGCGGCTCGCGTCGGCTACGTCAATCCGGACGAGACGACGTTCGCATATCTCGAGGGGCGATCGTTCGCGCCGGCAGGCGATGCGTTCGAGCGCGCCACCGCTGCATGGCGCGGGGTGCGATCGGATGCCGACGCCTCGTACGACGATCGCGTCGTGCTCGAAGGCGAAGCGATCGAGCCGACGGTCACGTGGGGCATCAATCCCGGGCAATCCGTCGGCGTGAACGGCGCACTGCCCGACCCGGCTGGCGCCGCCGACGGCGAGCGCGCGGGCATCGAGGAAGCGCTGCACTTCATGGGCTTCAGCGCCGGCCAGAAAATCGCCGGCACCCGGATTAACGTCGCCTTCATCGGTTCGTGCACGAACAGCCGCCTCTCCGATCTTCGCGAAGCCGCGCGCATCGTGCGTGGCCACCGCGTCGCCCCCGGCGTGCGCGCGCTGGTCGTGCCGGGATCGGAGACGGTGCGACAGGACGCCGAGCGTGAAGGGCTGCACGACGTATTTCGCGAGGCGGGGTTCGAGTGGCGCGGTGCCGGTTGTTCGATGTGTCTGGCGATGAACCCGGATCGTCTCGAGGGCCGCGAAATCTGCGCCAGCTCCTCGAATCGCAATTTCAAGGGCCGCCAGGGGAGCCCCACCGGTCGAACGCTGCTGATGTCGCCGGCAATGGTCGCCGCGGCGGCGCTGGCGGGCGAGGTCGTCGACGTGAGGCGCCAGGTCGTCGGCGCGGGAGCAGCGGTATGAGCGGCGCCAGTCGAATCCAATCCGTGACCGGCCGCGCGCTGCCATTACGCGGTCACGACATCGACACCGATCGGATCATCCCGGCGCGTTATCTTCGCGCGATCTCATTTGACGGGCTCGAGCAACACGTCTTCGCGGACGATCGCTCGGATCCCGCGCATCCCTTCAACGCGCCGCAGTATCAGGGCGCGCACGTGCTGCTGGTCAATCGCAATTTCGGCTGCGGCAGCTCCCGCGAGCACGCGCCGCAAGCGCTGCAACGCTGGGGCATCCAGGCGCTCGTCGGCGAAGGCTATTCCGAGATTTTCTTCGGCAACAGCGTGACGATCGGGCTTCCCTGTCTCACCGTCAGTCCCGAAGAGCTCGAGCAACTCATGAAGCGCGTCGAGGCCGATCCGGCGACTGCGTTGACCGTCGACGTGGAAGGGTTGCGCGTCGCCGCGGGCGACGTCACCATGTCGGCGACGATGCCGCGGTCCGCGCACGAGGCGCTGATCACAGGGCTGTGGGATGGGACCGGCTTGCTGCTCGCGGATTTCGATCAGGTTCGCCAGCTTGCGGACAGCCTTCCGTACGTCACCGGCCGCTGGTAACTAATTGGGGTCGGGATAAATTTCACTTTTTGCCACCCCATTTATGTGGCAAAAAGTGAAATTTATCCCGACCCCAATTTCTATTGCTGCGTCAGGGCGATGACGGGATCGACGCGCGTTGCCCGCCTGGCGGGGGCGAGGCACGCGATCACCGAGGCGATGGCCAGCGCCACCGTCACGAGCCCGAGCACCGACGGATCGAGCGGGCCGACGCCGTAGAGCTGTGACGCGATGATGCTGCGCAGCGCCAACGCTCCCGCAAAGCCAATCGTCAGCCCGACCAGCACGAGCACCAGGCCTTCTCGCAATACCAGCGTCAAAATGCGCCCCGTGTCGCTGCCAAGCGCCATGCGGATGCCAATCTCGCGCGTCCGCTGCGCGACCTGATACGCAAGGACACCGTAGAGACCGAGCGAGGCGAGGAACAGCGCGATCCCGCCGAAGCCAAGAGCCAGCACCATTGGCGTGCGACGAGGATTCAAGGATTTGTCGACGCGCTCGGGCATCGAGAACACATCGTACAGCTGCAGCTCCGGATCGACCGAGGCCAGCGCCCGTCGGACCGATGCGAGCGCGGCTGCCGTATCGCCCGCTGCCCGAATCGCGAAGCCGATCCCGCGCGCCGGCTGCTGCGCGTACGGGATGTAGTAGGCCCCCGCCCGCGCGTTCTCGCCTTCGATCAGCCCCTTCAGCTTCACCGCGCCGACGATACCGACCACCTGCATCCAGGTCACCGTGGGGCCCGGCTTTGCGATGTCCTCCGGCTTGTCGGGCAGATACACGCGCCGCCCGATCGGATCCGCATTCGGCCAGAACTTCTTCGCGAGCTGCTCGTCGAGGATGATGACTTTCGGCGCGGTGTCGGAGTCGTTGGCCGTGAAGAATCGGCCGCGTTTCAGCGGAACCCGCAAGGCCTCGAGATAGCCGTCGCTGACGTGCAGGCGGTTTGGCGAGACCACTGATTCGCCGGGCGCCATCACATACCCTTCAGGCACGATCACACTGCTGCTGCCGTCCCAGCTGAATGGCAGGAAGCTGCTGACGCCCGCGGCTTCGATACCAGGTACGGCGCGAATGTTGGCGAGCGCGCGCGCCGTGTAAGAGCGCAACGACGGATCGTCGGGGTACTGCACCTGCAGCGGGCTTACGCGACCCGTGATCACATGCTCGGCGCGGAAACCCGGGTCGACGCCCAGCAGTTGACGGAAACTCGCGAGCAGCAGGCCGGCGCCGATCAGCAGGATGAAGGCGAGCGCCACCTGCGCCACCACCAGGCTGCGGCGAACGTAGCGCGCGCCGCGGCTCGCCGTCCCTCCTCGTCCTTCCTCGCGCAGCACGGAATTCAGATTGAAACCGGCGAGCTGCAAGGCCGGGACGGCGCCGACGACGAGGCCGAGCAGGACAGCGATGACGAAGGTCACCGCGATGACCGTACCGTCCATGTGGATCTCGTGGGCGCGCGGCAGATCCCAGAGTCCGCTCTTCTTCAGCGCATCCACGCACCAGTAGCCGACGCCGAGACCGGCAGCGCCGCCGATGAGCGTGATCAGGGTCGTCTCGGTCACCAGTTGCCGCATCACGCGGGATCGCGCCGCTCCGAGGGCGTGACGGGTGGCGAGTTCCTTGACGCGGCCACTGGCGCGGACGAGGGACAGGTTCGTGATATTGACCGCGGCAATCAGCAGGACGAACAGGACGCCGCCCCACAGGAGCTGCAGGGCGCCGCGCACGTCGCGCACGATGTCGGATTCGAGAGAGCTGACGACCGAGTTGTACTTCGCGTTCCGGAGCGGCTCTTTCAAGGCTCCGGCCCGCTCGATGTATCCGGCGTTCAGTGCATGCAGCCGCGCTTGAGCCTGATAAACGGTCACTCCCGGCTTGAGCCGGCCAATGCCTTCCTGGTTCTGGCTGTAGCGCTGCTCCTCGGACTTGTCGTTGTCCGTGAAGGCCATCGGCACGTACACGCGCACTTCGGCGCTCAGGAAGGCGAACGTCTCAGGAAGGATGCCGACGACGCGATAGGGCTGGGCGTCGAGCCGGATGTCGCGCCCGACGAGGCCGTCGATGCCGCCGGCCTGTTTCTCGGCGAACGCGCGGCTCACCACTGCGACCTTGTTCCGCCCCGGCACGCCGTCATCCTCGCTGAACAGCCGGCCTCGGACCGGCGCGGCGCGCAGCACTTTGAAGAACGACGGCGTGACGTTCATCGCCGAGATGCCCTCGGACGCACTGCCCTGCCCGACGCGGTAGCCGGCCCATTGATACAACGCGTAGGAATCGAAGACGTCCGTGAGCTTCGTGCGATCGACGTAGTTCGGCACCGACGTCCCTGCCCGCTCGACACCCGCGCCTGGAAACGCGTCGTAGGTGTTCACGAGCCGGGCCGAATCGGGAAACGGCAGCGGCCGCAGCAGCACCGACTGGACAATCGTGAAGAGCGCGCTGTTGGCACCGATGCAGAGCGCGAGCGTGATGATCGCAGTCGCCGCGAAACCGCGATCCTTGAAGAGCATCCGGAAGGCGAATTTCAGGTCCTGGCGCAAGGTATCCATCGGGTCTACTCAGGTCGGATCCGGTCTACTCGGGTCGGATCGGGTCGATCGGGTCCTGATCGGGTCGATCGAGGCTATCGGTCCGATCGGATCGTGCGCGTCCGTACAAGGGCAGATACGGACGCGGGGCGACTCAAGTTTCGGGATGCTGCACCCGGGCGACCTGGAGGAACGCCTGGGCGGCATGAGACATCTCGCCCGCGCGGCGATATACGAGGCGGAGCTGGCGCGCCAATCGGACCTGCTGCACCTTCACCGCGGCGAGCTGACCGCGCGAGAGCTCGGTCAAGGCGCACCGCTTCGGGAGGAGCGCCACACCCATCTTCATCTCGACCGCCCGCTTGATGGCTTCAAGACTGGGGAGCGCGACCTGGATATTGATCGGGGCGTGCTTCATCTCGAACGTGCGGAGGACGCGCTCGCGGGCCGGCGACGGATCGTTGTGCGCGATCACCGTCTCGCGGCCGAACTCGGCCAGCGTCACCTCTTTCCGCCCCGCCAGCGCATGCTGCGGGTGGACCAGCATGACCAAATCGTCGGGGCCCAGCGCGAGCGTCATCAGTCCGCGTTCGGCCGGCTGGAACGTGACCACGCCGAAATCCAGACTGCCCTGCGCCACCTCGACGCCAACCTGGCGCGAGGGGACCCGGCGCACGTCGACCTGGATCTCGGGGTGCTGTAGCCGAAATCGGCCGATCAGCGGCAGCAGGGCATGAACTGCGCCTTCGTTGGCACCGATGAGGACGCGGCCGCGGCGGAGATCGCGCAGCTCACGCACGGCGGTTTCGGCCTCTTCGCTCAGCCGCATCAGCCGTTGGGCATAGTCGCGCAGGACACGGCCCGCTTCGGTCAGCGCCCCCTGCTTCGATGACCGATCGAAGAGCCGTTCGCCCAGCTCCTCCTCGAGCCGGCGGATGGCCTGGCTGACGGCCGGCTGAGTACGATGGAGCTTGGCGGCCGCGCGCGAGAAGCTGCGTTCGGAGGCAACGGTGAGAAAGACCTGCAATTCGGCCAGTTCCATCGGCACGCCTCGGACAGGCGGGCGATGGGGCGGCCCGCCGCGACATAATACGCTATTATCAAAGCGTAAGAATTATAGATTTGACTATATGTTGCATCGGGCCGGAAAATTGCCGATGGAGGCTTCATGGCAGACCGCGTGACGATCTTCGACACGACGCTGCGCGATGGCGAACAGGCTCCGGGTTTTTCGCTGCGCGTGCCTGAAAAGCTGCAGCTGGCGCGGCACCTCGATCGCCTCGGCGTGGACGTGATCGAAGCCGGCTTCCCGATCGCGTCCGACGCCGACGCGGAGGCGGTCCAGGCGGTCGCGGCGGAGCTCGATCGTCCCGTGGTCGCGGCGCTCGCCCGCTGTCGTCCCGACGACATCGAACGCGCCGGCGAATCGCTGACCGCGGGCAAGAACCGGCGGATTCACACGTTCATCGCCACGTCGGACCTGCATCTCGAACGGAAACTGCACATCAGCCGCGAGCAATGTCTGGAAGCGGCGGTGGCGGCGGTCACGCAGGCGGGCCGCTACACCGACAACATCCAGTTCTCGGCCGAAGATGCCACCCGGAGCGACCTCGACTTCCTCTGTCGCGTCGTCGAGTCGGTTATCAAGGCAGGAGCCACCACGGTCAACCTGCCTGATACGGTCGGCTACTCCACTCCGGACGAAATCTTCGAGTTCTTCAGCGCCATCCTCTCCCGGGTTCCCAACGCAGACAAAGCCATCTTCAGTGCCCACTGCCACGACGACCTCGGGCTGGCGGTGGCGAACACGCTCGCTGCGCTGAGAGCTGGGGCGCGGCAGGTCGAGTGCACCATCAACGGCATCGGCGAGCGCGCCGGGAATGCCTCGCTCGAAGAAATCGTGATGGCGACGCGCGTGCGAGCCGATCGGCTGCCGTTCGAGACGGGCGTCGTGAGCGAACAGATCTTCCCCGCCAGCCAGCTGCTGACGAAGCTCACCGGCGAGCCCGTCCAGGCCAACAAGGCGATCGTCGGCCGCAACGCCTTCGCCCACGAAGCCGGGATTCACCAGGACGGCATGCTGAAGGATCGACGGACCTACGAGATCATGCGACCCGAGGACGTCGGTGTGCCCTCGACGACGCTTGTCCTCGGCAAGCATTCCGGCCGCCACGCCGTGCAACATCGCGCGCAGCAACTCGGACTCGAGCTCTCGCGTCTTGAGCTCGATCGCCTGTACCGGCGGATCGTGGCCCTGGCGGATCAGCAGAAAACCGTCTCGGATGCCGAACTCACCCAGATCGTCACCGACCTCCGGCAGACCCCCGCCGCGCCCGCCACCAGCGGATTGGGTCATCGGCACGGGCCCGGAACCGAGGAAGTCGGGTACGGGCACGGCGTCTAACGGGTCTCATCGGGTCTCATCAGGTCGGATCGGGTCGGATCGGGTCTCATCAGGTCGGACCCGATCGACCGGATAAGACCCGATCCGACCCGATGAGACCCGATTCGCGACATGCATTTAAACATTGCGCTGATTCCCGGGGACGGGGTTGGTCCGGAAGTCGTCTCTGCCGCCGTCGATGTCCTCAACGCGGTGGCGACGACGTTCGGCCACTCGGTCGAGACCACGACGAATCTGATGGGAGGCGCGGCACTGCGCGCGGGGCTGCCAGCGCTGCCGCCCGCGACGCTCGCAGCGTGCAAGGCGGCGCCCGCGACACTCATGGGCGCGGTCGGCGATCCCGCGTTCGATCACCTGCCCTCGAAGGAACGGCCCGAAGGCGGATTGCTGGCGCTTCGCAAGGGACTGGGTGTCTACGCGAACCTGCGGCCGACGCGTATCTGGCCCGGACTCGAAGACGGCGCGCCGCTGAAGCCGGAGATCGCGCGGGGTGCCGACCTTCTGATCGTTCGCGAGCTCACCGGCGGTCTCTATTTCGGCGAGCCGCGGCAGATCGATCGCGCCAGGGGCGAGGCGTTCAACACGATGCGTTATTCGGTGGCCGAGATCGAGCGCATCGCCCGCGTCGCCTTCGACGCGGCACGGAAACGCCGCAAGCATCTCACGTCGGTCGATAAGGCGAACGTGCTCGAGACGTCGCAGCTGTGGCGCGCGGTGGTGTCGGAGATGGCGGCCAGCTATCCCGACGTGACTGTGCAGCACATGTACGTGGACTCGTGCGCCATGGCGCTGGTGACCAATCCGGCGCGCTTCGATGTGATCCTTACCGAGAACCTGTTCGGCGACATCCTGTCCGACGAAGCCGCCGTGATCGCCGGCTCGATCGGTCTGCTGCCATCGGCCAGCCTGGGCGACGGACCGGGCCTCTACGAGCCGGTGCACGGGTCGGCTCCCGATATCGCGGGACAGGACAAGGCGAATCCGATGGGGACGATCGCCTCGCTGGCGATGCTCCTGCGCTACTCCTTCGGCCTCGACTCAGAAGCCGCCGCCGTCGACAAAGCGCTCGAGCAGACGTTGCTGGCGGGAGATCGGACCGCAGATCTCCGAGGGAATGGCCCAATTCTGGGGTGCCGCGAGATCGGTCGTCGAATCGCAGCGAAGGTTCTAAGACCCGATTGACGCGACTCCGCGACAGCCGATATCGCGGTCTACTGAGCGCCTCCGCCCAGGGGTGACGGAAGTCCGCTGAGGATCAGCGAGGCGGAAGCCTGAGCAAAACGACGGTACAAAGCCTGCACTGCACGCCTGCGACCGAGCACGGCCCGTGTCGGACTACGAAGTAGCGGGCATTCTCGGCGCCAAATAGCGCCCTAAATTGTCACCCAAGTCCACGAAATGTCTCTTGCCGGCGCAGCGGGCCCGGCTGAGTGGAGGTGGGTGGAATCGACGAGGCGCAACAACACTCTCGACTCCGCAGGATGCGGGCTGTTCAGGAAGGCGAGCACAATGACGAAGCATATGGGCCGGTTGATCACGGGCGCGGGCATCGCAACGCTCGTGGCGGGCTTCGCCGGTTACACCGGGATCGAGGCGGCTGTGGATACGGGCAACCTCGCTGTCAGCGCCAGCGTGGCTGCCAAGTGCACGATCTCGGATAGCACACTGGCGTTTGGCACCTACGATCCGGTCGTCAATAACGCGACGACCGCCCTCGACCAGGTGGGAACGGTGGACGTGGCGTGCACGAAAGGATCGTCTGCGGCAGTGAGCCTCGACCTCGGCACCCATGCGAGCGGGTCGACACGGCGGATGCAGCACGGCGTCACCGCCACAGAGTTCCTCGCGTACCAGTTGTACACCACCGCGGGCCGTACCACCGTCTGGAACACGACCAACACCGTGCCGTACACCGCAACATCAAAGGCGCCCAGCACACTCACCGTGTACGGCCGCGTGCCGTCGGGCCAGGACGTAGCGACCGGAAGCTACGCGGATACGGTCGTCGCGACTATTACCTTCTGAGTCTTCAAGTCGCGGGCTCAACGAACTGCACTCGTGTAGCAGGCAGCTGGCGTCGGCAGCATGTCGTACCCGGCTCTCCCGAGCCTTGGGACAGCTCGCGGCTTGCTGCCCGCTGCCTGCTACTGATCTGATCCGACTCCCGCCAGACTATTGCCGCATCCGGTGGCCGACGATAACTCAGGTTGCCGGCCACGCGCCTGGCAGATGATGTCACCGCTACGTTTTGCCGCGTGCTGTGCGCTATTCGGGGTGGCCATGGTGCCCGACCTCCTCGATGCCGCTCAGTTCACGGTCAGCCCAACGCGAATCCTGCTCTCGCGCCGAACCGCCAGCGCGCTCCTGACAGTGCGCAACGAGGGGGCCGCTCCGGTGCGTCTGCAGGTGAAGACACATGCCTGGTCTCAGGCGCTCGACGGCCATGTGGAGCTGGAAACGACCGATGAAGTAATCGTCTTTCCTACGCTCGTCACGATTGGTCCTGGCGAAGAACGCAAGCTTCGTGTCGCGGTGACGGCAGCGCCAGGCGCGGTCGAAAAGACGTTCCGCGTGTTTCTCGAGGAGCTGCCGGCGAAGAGCGCGGAGGCCGCGCCCGGAGCCGCGGTACAGATGCTCACGCGGATAAGTATCCCGGTATTCCTTCAGCCTCCTGTGCCGGCGAGCCATGCCCGTCTTGACCGCCTCCGGTTCGAGGCGGGCACCGTGAAATTCCAGATCAACAACGTTGGCAACACGCATTTCGTTCCCGACACCATTCGCGTGCGCGGCCTGTCGCCGTCAAGCGAAACGATCCTCGACCAGTCGACGGAAGGCTGGTACATCCTTGCCGGCGGCGTTCGCCAGTATGAGTTGCAGTTCAATTCCGCCGATTGCTCACGCGTGCGCATGATCCTCGTCGACACGCGCGTTGGTGATACGGCCCTTTCGGATCGCCTCGAGACGCCAGCCGGGATCTGTGCTCCCTGATATTCATGTCCGCGCGTCACTCGGCAAGCCGTCTGGCCGCCTGGATCCTCGCGGTATCGACGCTCGGGACATCTGCGGTCGCGGGTTCCGAACGCCAGCAGCCGGCGGTTCTCGACCTGGTCATCAACAAGGTGCCGCATGGCGAAATCGTCGTGCACATCGGCGAGGGCGAGATCTGGTGCGATGTCGCTGCGCTGGAGCGCGCCGGCTTGCGCGGCTTCGCCGGTGACCGCGAGACGCGGGGAAACCGGGTCCTCGTCGGTCTTCGCTCGCTGGCCCCCGCCGTTCGCTTCGAGCTCGATGAGACGGCCCTTGAGTTGCGACTCACGGTGGCTCCGGCGCTGTTCGGCCGGACCGAGCGGAATATCCTGTCAGAGCGGCCGCCAGGGATCGAGCAGCAGCACGTTCCGAGCGCGTTTCTGAACTACGGCGCCAGCCTGGCAACGTCGGGATCGAACGCCGCTACGATCGAAGGCGGCGTGTCTGCACGGGGCGCGCTCCTGACTTCAACGGCGTTCTCCGATCTGGCCGGCAGATTCCTTCGCGGACAGACCTCCGTTACGGTCGACGACCAGCAGCGCATGAACCGCTTAATCGTCGGCGACACCGTGGCCGCAACCGGAGCACTCGGTGGGAGCGTTCAGTTGGCCGGCGTCAGCGTGTCGCGGGACTACTCCCTTGACCCGTACTTCGTTCGCTATCCGACCATCGGTTTGAGCGGCGCCGTCATGACGCCGTCGCGCGTGGAGGTGTACGTCAACGATCAGCTTGTGCGGGTCGAGCAACTTCCGCCCGGCGTCTACCAGTTGAACCAGCTGCCGCTGCCGGTCGGAACGGCGAACACGCGAGTGGTCGTGCGCGATGCATTTGGAGGACAACAGGAGTTCGACTCGTCGTACTACATCAGCGCGGGTGTGCTCGCACGCGGCCTGCACCAGTTCGCGTACTCCGCCGGTGTCGAGCGGCTACGGCCGTTCGAGGCCAGCTGGGAGTACGGACGAGCAGCCGTACTTGGTATCCACCGGTACGGCGTCACGGACAGCGTGACCGCTGGCGGTCGCTTCGAGTGGCGCAACGACCTGGCGAGCGGCGGCCCGTCGGTGACCACACGCATTGGACACTTCGGCGAAGTCGAGACGATTGCCGCCGCCAGCCGTACCGGCGGCCGCACAGGTTACGCGGGCTCGATCGCGTACGAGTATTCAGCGCGTGCCGGTGGTGTGGCCGTTGCCGTCCGGCACATGTCGCCTGAGTACGCAACCTTCACCACGCTGGCAATGATCGAGCGGCCGCGACTGGACGTCGCCGCATCGGTGACCACGCGAGTCACATCGCGCGCGAGCCTCGGCGCATCCTGGCAAGCGCGCTCGTACTATCGCGGGGCGCCGGACGCCCGCCGCGGCGCAGTGACGACCACGATCGGTGTCGGAAGACGCATCAGCGTATTCCTGAGCGCGACCCGTTCGCTCGTCGAGGCCCGTTGGGATACCGGCGGCTTTGCCGGGCTCGGTGTCGCCCTGGGTCCGCGTCAATCGGTGAATCTATCGTCCGAGCACGATCGCGGTCTGACTCGTACGACCGTGGACGCGCAACGCGCGTTGCCCTATGGGCCGGGCTACGGGTATCGCGTGCAGTCGTCAGCTGCGCACGGTGCGGCGGCGGATCTCGATGCGGAACTACGCGCCCAGTCGTCGTTCGGTCGCTATACGTTACGGCAGCTGGTCGTTAACGGTCAGGCCGACACGTCTGTCGACCTCAGCGGAGGGCTGATCGCCATCGGTGGCGGCGTGCACGCCGTCCGGCCCGTCGAGGATGGCTTCGCGCTCATCCGGGTACCGGGCGTCGCAGGTGTTCGGACCTACGTCAGCCATCAGGAGGTCGGTCGCACCGATCGAAACGGGAATCTGGTGGTGCCCGGCCTGCTGGCGTACTACGGGAACCACGTCTCCATTGCCGACAGCGATATCCCGGCGGATCGCGAGGTGCAGAAGAACGAGACGCTCATTGCACCGCCTTATCGAGGCGGCGCCTTGGCGCTCTTCCCCGCGCTGCGGCCGTGGCGCGTGTCTGGTCGCATCGTGATGATGCGTGGCACAAGCGTGGTCGTGCCCGCCAACGGCATGCTTCAGGTCGCGACGGGCGCAGGTTGGCTCGAGAGCGATCTCGGCTCTGATGGTGCCTACTATCTGGAAGGCGTGGCGCCAGGCGACTATCGCGCGCGCGTGACGCTCGGGGCCGACACATGCGACTTCACGCTGCACGTGCCGAGATCGGACGCGCCGGTGATTCGCGGGGGCGTCGCCACTTGCTCCGCCATGGTCGATCCGGAGCCCCGCGAACGCCCATGACCGCCGCACGCGGCCTTTCGCTCGTTCTCGTGGTGCTCTGCGGCCCAAGTCGGCTCGAGGCTGCCTGTACGGTGTCAGCCACCGCAGTCAATTTCGGCACGTACGACGTGTTCGAGACGACGCCCGATACCTCTACAGGAACGATCGCATATCACTGTGGAACCAAAGACAAGAACGTACAGATTGCGATTTCGAAAGGCTCGAGCAGCACGTTCTCTCCGCGAAGGATGAACAACGGCGCAGAAGCACTCACGTACAACCTCTACCAGGATGCTGCATTTTCGGTGATCTGGGGGGATGGGACGAATGGGACTGGCGTGTTTACGACTGCAAACCCTCCGAATAACCAGGACGTCAACCTGCCGGTGTACGGACGCATTCCCTCGCAGCAGGACGTTTCCGTCGGCAACTACAGCGACACCGTGATTGTGACGATCAGCTTCTAGGCTAGAAATTGATCGTGAGGACTTTCGACTGCCCTGGTGCGCTCTGGATGGTGCGGGTCGGCGCGGGTTGGCGATCCCCAGTGCTGCGAACGGCCAACGTGCGATCGCGCCCGCAATCCACGACGACGCTTTCCTTCGTCGATTGCACGCGGCACGACCGCAAAACCTGGACGGACACCTGCATCCTTGCTTCGGTGGAGTCCGCGATGAGGCGCGTGCCGGCGCCGACAAACGCGAGCACCAGCCCATAGGTCAACAGGGAAGGCCGCATCGCCGAGCCCAATCCTACGCCGGCGCCTGCAGACCGACAATGCGGTTGATACGTTCTGCGAGACCTGCTTGGCGACACTCGTTGCGCATATGACACTCGGAGCGCACGGGTGCCGTGCGGCGATGGCTGGCATTGGAAATCGTGCGCAGTCTTTGCCGCAGCGTCGTGCGCCGCAGCAAACCAAAAGATGGTCGAAGGCGTGGCACAGCCTGTGCTTCTTTGCAGGCCGGCGCCTAGGCCCGCCCCTTTGGCGCCGGTCGTGAGCGCCTCCGGACTTGGCAGTGCTTTCGCACGGAGTGCATCGCGCGCGCAGCGTTCGCCCGTGGCCATCATCGAGTGATATGCAGCAACCACGATTTCGCAGACAGAGCGTTCGCCGAGCACTGTCGTTCCTCAAGGAACGCCTCTGGTCGAATGCGCTCGTGCTCTCGACGCAGTTGGTTCCAGCACTCGGCTGGCACCAGCTGGCGGGGGCCCCGGAGGACGAAGCTCCTACTTCGCTGGTGCCAGTCATGTCGGAAGGCCGACTTGAAGAGCCGTCGGGCCGTCCGGTGTACTCGTCCAGCCACTCCGGTGCCCGCGTCCGCCGGCGCCCAAGCAGGCCGGGGAATCATTGCGCCCCCGACGTGCGAACGGAATTCGTGATGACGCTGGTGGGATCGCTTGTCAACGTCCTGTGCGCAAGCGGCCTGAAGGTAATGCGCGTCGGCAATACCGAGCAGTTGCCGGAAGATCTTACCGCAGCGACTAGATTCGCCACGGCATCGGCAATCTTTGGGGAGTTCGGGATGTCGGGCGAATCATCCGACGTTTCTGCGGAGGGGGCGGCGTGGGCTTAGCAATTCAACTGGAGGAGCGGACGGACCGCGACGTGCTCGTGCTGCAGCACCTAAGCCTGGTGAAGGCGCTGGCACAGCGTCTGGCCCAACGCCTGCCGGCGCAGGTCGAACTGACCGACCTTGTCAGCGTTGGCGTGCTCGGCCTGATGGACGCCGCTACGCGCTACAAACCTTCGACGGGCGTTCCGTTTGACGCGTTCGCCCGGCGCCGCGTACATGGTGCGATGCTGGATGCGCTGCGTGACCTTGACTGGGCACCGCGATCGCTCCGGAAAATGCGGCGCGATCTCGATGCGGCGATCAGCACGCTTCGCCACGAATTGAAGCGCGAGCCCCACGATCTGGAGGTCGCAGCGGCAATGAGCCTCTCGGAGGTCGAGTACGACCGCCTCCTCGACGAGATGAAGTCGCTCGAGCTCGGCGGGCTCCGTCAGCTCGATGCCGGCGATGCCGAGGGCCTGTCGCACCTCGAGATAGCGATCGATCCCGATGAGAGTCCTGAAGCGCACCTGCGGCGAACCGAGCTCCGCGAGCATCTCGCCCGGGCGCTCGGGGAACTCCCCGATCGCGAGCGCCGGATCCTGGCGCTTTACTACGACGAAGAGCTGACGATGGCGGAGATTGGCGCCATCATCGGTGTCTGCGAGTCGCGCGTATCCCAGCTGCGATCGCTGGCGCTTTCACGGTTGCGCGCGAACTTGGGGCAATCGCTCGGCCGCGTGGTGTTGCGATACTCAGCACCTCGACGTCGCCGTCGAGGGGATGCGGCACGACCCACGCGACTGCCTGGTGAAAACGTCCTCGCGGCCGGCGCTTCGGTCGGATCGGCGCGCGGTGGAATTGCGCGCAAGCCTGCAGCGCGACTATGCCGCGAGGCGCGCGCTGCGTGAGATCGAAGCGTGCCCCACGTTTGCGCTGGGGCACCAGACGGTTAACGTCGACGTCTCGACAGTGGCGTTGACCAACAGGCCAGCGTCGGGAAATAGGGCAAGAAGGCCGCCGCCTAGCGAGAATTCGTCCGGAAAATTCTTCAATTCGTGCCCAACGCGCGTCGATCGGGTTAAGCCGATCGGCCGCGATCTCCCGTGATCCCCCGCCTCCCGCTTGCCCACTTTCCGCGCTTGGTGTCGGTTTTCCGCCTCGAAGGTCTGTCGTTCGGAGACGCGTAGGACGATAACGTCCATGTGACGGAGTGAAAACGGGTGGCGGCCCGGGCCGCCCGCAGGACGCAAGTCTCTTTACACGAGGGACTTGCAGGTTGCGAGAAATCAGGCTATACGGGGACGCGGTCAGCTCGATTTCCGCGACGCCGACCTATCCGCCATCGCGGTCAACCCGTGGCTCGAGTCGGAAATACCGACGAGCAGGTTGTGTACGTCGAGTTGATCGCCGATGACGAGGACGTCAAGGGTCGGGAAGCCGTCTGTGGCATGGCGATTGCCCGGCACCGCCGGTCGCGATAGTCTCCTCTATCGAGACCAATCGGCACAAAAGGAATTCGCGTGAGCAGCGATTATGTCTTCTAGACCCCAGCAGTGCGTGCTCGTCGTCGACGACGACGACGATCTCAGAGAAGTCATCTCGGAGCACCTCACGAAAGAGGGATTCGCGGTGGCCCAGGCGCCCACCGGCGCCGATGCGCTCGACCGGCTGAAAGGCTTCGCCTATGACGGACTCGTCATCGACTTGAAGCTCCCCGACGCCAACGGCCTCGACATCCTCGACGCGGCGATGACCCGTTACCCGGAAGTCGTCGCCGTCGTCATGACCGGATTCGGCGGCGTCGAGGATGCGGTCGCCGCAATCAAACGCGGCGCGATCGACTTCTTCATCAAGCCGGTGCAACTCGCGCATCTGTCGCGCGTGCTGGCAGCGGCGATCAATGAGCCGCGCCTCCGCCAGGAGAACGCCGAGCTGCGCGCACAGCTTCGCGATCGCTACCGCTTCGACAACGTCATCGGCCAGAGCCCCGCGATGCAGACGGTGTTCCAGAGCCTCGAGCTCGTGGCCCCGATGAACAGCACCGTCTTGATCCAGGGCGAGACCGGCACCGGCAAGGAGCTGATCGCCCGGACGATTCACCACAACAGCCCGCGCGCCGATCAGCGCTTCGTCGGATTCAACGCGGCGGCAATCCCCGAGCCGCTGGCCGAAGCGGAGCTCTTCGGACACGCGAAGGGTGCGTTCACCGGCGCGATCGCGAGCCGCGTCGGCCGCTTCGAACTCGCACATCGCGGCACGCTCTTCATCGACGAAGTCGCGCTGATGAGTCTGTCGCTTCAGGCCAAGCTGCTGCGCGCGCTGCAGGAGCGCGAGATCGAGCGCGTCGGCGAATCGCGTCCGATCAAGTTCGACGCCCGCGTCGTCGCGGCCAGCAACATGGAATTGAAAAAGATGGTGAAGGAGGGCACGTTCCGCGAGGACCTCTACTACCGTCTCAACGTCATTCCGATCACGCTGCCGCCGCTGCGCGAGCGTCGCGAGGACATCCCGCTCATCGCGCGCCACTTCGTGCAGAAGTCGTGCAAATCGAACAACCTGCAAATCAAGACGCTGACGCAGGAAGCGGTGCGCGCGATCATGTCGTACACCTGGCCTGGCAACATCCGGCAGCTCGAGAACGCAATCGAGCACGCCGTGGCGATGAGCGGTCAGGAACGGGAGATCCCGGCGAATACGCTTCCCGCCGACGTCATGGAATCGTCGGGCTCGCTGCTCCTGCCGACGGTGGCCATTCCTGACGAGGGCATCAACTTCACCTCCGTCGTGTCACAGCTCGAACGCGAGCTGATCTCGCGCTGCCTCGAGAAAACCGGTGGCAACAAGCGGCAGGCGGCGCGGCTGCTGAATCTGAGTCGCACCACGCTCATCGACAAGCTGCACCGCTTGAACATCGCCGCCGCGACGGAGCCGGTGGCGAATTGATCTGATGGCCCGACTGACGTGGGGCTTCCTCATGATCGTCTGTAGGGCGGACCTTTAGGCCCGCCGCCTGGCACGCAAATCAGGCGGACCTGAAGGTCCGCCCTACATTGACACTTACGCCAGCGGCAACTCGATCACGAATGTCGCTCCGGGCGCATTCGACGAGAGCCACATATTGCCGCCGTGCGCCTGCACGAGCGACTGGCTGACCGGCAAGCCGAGGCCGACCGCGCGATCGGAACTGCGGGTCGTGAAGAACGGCTCGAAGATGCGGGTGCGCACATCGGCGGGAACTCCGGGCCCGCTATCTTCCACGTGCACTTGAATAGCTCCCTCCGCGGGAGCGAGAGCAATGCGCAGGCGCCGCTCGGGGTGTCCGGCGAGCGCTTCTTCCGCATTCATTACGAGATTCAACAACGCCTGCGCGAGCTGGCGTTCATCACCGCGAACCTGAGACTTGATGGCGTGCGGCCGGTCCACGCTGACGGTGACGCCAAGGCGTCCAAGCTGGTAGCGCCGCAGCGCGAGCACCTGATCGACGAGCCCGGCGACGTCGACCACGCCGGCATCGCTGCCGGCCGTCTCCCGCGTGTAGCCGATCACCTGACGGATTGCGGTCGTGGCCTTATCAGCCTGTCCGCCGATCTTCTGCAGCCGCGTCACGGCATCAGCGGGGAGATCGGGCCGATCGGCGAGCAGCTCGACGAGACCGCTGACAACCTGCAGCGTGTTGTTCAGCTCGTGCGCGAGCCCCGCAATCAGTCGGGCCATCGTGGCGAGCCGATTGAGGCGGGCCAGCTGCGGGGCATCCAGTGAAGCGGTGGGAACTGGCGTGTCCATTCAAGTCACCCGGGGAAGCGTCGATTAACCGTCAGAAGCGTCCCGTCCGGAGACCGTCCCGGCGCGCGGACGTATTTTAAAGGCTCCGACGCACAATGCGATTTCTCGTGGTCGATGACTCGTTGACGATGCGACGGATCATCATCAATGCACTGAACAAGCTGGGGCACGATCAGATCGTCGAAGCCTCGAACGGCCGCGAGGGCCTCGAGCGGCTGGCCACGAGCGATGTGGACTTCATCATCACCGATTGGAACATGCCGTACATGAACGGCATCGAGTTCATCCGAACGGTACGCACCATCGCAAAGTCCAAGTACACGCCGGTGTGTGATGGTCACGACCCACGCCGCGACGAACGATATTGTCGAAGCCCTCCGGGCCGGCGTCAACAGCTACATCGTCAAGCCGCTCAGCGTCGAGACCTTCCGCGACAAAATCGACGCCGTTTGCGACAAACACTCATCTTCAGCAGGGACGCTGTGACTCCACACACCGACGTGCAATCTCCTGAACTGGCGCTCCGCGAGCGGCTGCAGCGGCCGGACGTCCCCATCCCCACGCTCCCCGACTTCGCGCACCGTGTCATCGACATGGTCAGCGACGAGGACGTCTCGGTCGCGCAGCTGGCCGGCGTCGTCTCGAAGGATCAGGTTCTGGCCTCCCGGCTGCTCGGCCTCGCCAACTCGGCGTACTTCGCCTCGATGATCGAGATCTCGACAGTGCAGGAAGCGATCGTCCGCATGGGCACGGCGGCGGTTCGCAACCTCGTCGTGACCGTCTGCTACTACTCGCGGATGCAGGACCGGAACGTCTACGGTGACCGCGGCAAGCCGCTCCTCGAGCACGGCATCGGGGCGGCGTACATGGCGCGCCTCGTCGCCGAGTGGACCGGACTCGACGAAGAAGAAGCCTTCATGTACGGACTGCTCCACGACATCGGCAAGCTCGTCATCCTGAAGGCCGCGCACGACGTTCGGCGTCAGACGATGCAGCCGATACCCGAACAGGTGATCGAGCGCGTGATGGCGGAGACCCATGCGGCGATCGGCGCGCACGTGCTGCACCGGTGGCGGCTGCCGAGCATGCTCGACGAGCCGATCATCCATCATCACGACTGGACGCAGGCGACCCTCGAGCCCAAGAAGGCCGCGGTGACGTATCTCGCCAACCGCTTGAGTCACCGCTACGGCTTCGGATGTCCCAAAGAGGAGGCGGACCTCCTCGCGGATCCCATCTGCAAAGAGCTCGGGATCGACGCCTCGTGGCTGGAGCAGACCGATCGCCACGCGCCGGGGCTGGTGGATGTCGCGAAGAAGATTCTGGGCTGAGAGCTGCGGTCAGCGATCGACTCTCACGGCCACGTACAAGAATTCGCCCTCGCGTTCCACCTGCAGCACGGCGGCCTGTCCCGGCTTCAACTGATCGACGCCGGCGCGAAGCTCCGCAACGGTCTCGATCGGGGCGCCATTCAAGGCATGGATCAGGTCCCCTGCCTTCAACCGCACATCCGATCCAGGCAAGCCGACGCCGGTCGTCGATGCGACGACGACACCGGTGGACTCGCGGAGGTCCTGGAGAAGCGTCGCCGCTTTCGAATTCAACGTCAGGGCGAGGATCCCGAGCCGTGCGATCAGCGGCTCCTCGGCGGTCAACAGCGGCACGAACCGCGTCGGATCGTCTTCCCGTTCCGTGACCGGCACGAGCAGCGTCGACGTCTGTTCGCCGCGCACGATCTCGAGGCGCACCGAATCACCGACCGCACGGCTGTAGAGATTCACCTGCAGCTGGCGGCCGTTCTCCATCGACTTGCCATCCAGGCTGAGGACGATATCGCCGACGCGGGCGCCGGCACGCGCCGCCGGACTGTCGGGAAAGACATCGCTCAGGATCACGCCGCTGTCTCGTGACAGGTGCATGCCTTCGGCGAGGAGCGGAGTGATGGTTTGCGTGCGGACGCCGATCTCCCCGCGTCGGACGCGTTTGAAGCGCCGAATCTGTTCGAACACGTTCCGTACGATGTTGCTCGGTGCGGCAAATCCCAGGCCTTCGTTCCCTCCCGATTGCGACAGGATCAGCGTGTTGATGCCGACGATGTGGCCATCCATGTCGACCAGCGGGCCACCGCTGTTGCCCGGATTGATCGGCGCGTCGGTCTGGATGTAGATCATCGGGTCGTCGGCTTCGAGCTGCCGGGCGACCGCGCTGACGACACCGAGGGTGACCGAGCTGTTCAGCCCCATCGGGCTGCCGAACGCGAGCACCAGCTGCCCGGGGTGCACGTCATCGGAATCCGCGAACTCCAGCGCCGGCAACCCTTCTTCGTCCACCTTGATGACCGCGAGGTCCGTTTCCTCGTCGATGGCAATCACTCTCGCCGGTACGAGCCTCGGATGGGGACGCAGCGTCGATCGATGTTCGCCCGGCACGGCCGGACGTTCGATCAGCAGCTCCACCTGGATTTGGTGCGCGCCCTCGACCACGTGCGCGTTGGTGACGATGTGACCGTCGGACCCGACGAGCACGCCGGAGCCACCGCCACGCGACGGCGCGACGAGCATCCCTCGTTCGACATCGGCGACATCATCCGTCCCGTAGCCCAGCGTGATGATCTCGACGACTGCCGGACCGACCCGCGCCGCCAGTGCCTCGAGCGATCGGCTGGTGGCGCCCAGGTCCTCGGACGCCGCGGCGGCCGCCCGGGTGCGCGTCTGGGCCGTCGCCGCGCCGGTGGTCAGCGCGAGAAGGGCGAATACGGCGAAAGTGCGCGTGGTCGTTGACGATAAGATGGAGGGATGCACGCGTGGCACGACATCTACGTCGATGATCATCTGATTGAGAAGGCGTTCCCGGTGGTCATCGAAGTGCCCATGGGGAGCAAGAACAAGTACGAACTGGACAAAGAGACCGGACTACTGAAACTTGACCGCGTACTGTACAGCGCTGTCCATTATCCCGCCAATTACGGCTTCATCCCCCGTACCTATTGCGAGGACGGCGATCCTCTCGACGCGCTGGTGCTGGGGCAGGAACCGGTCACACCACTGACGATGATGGAGGCGCGGGCGATTGGCGTCATGCGGATGCGCGACGAGAAGGGGCTCGACGACAAGATCATCGCCGTCAGCGTCAAGGATCCGGCCTTCGCCGATTACACAGACCACGTGCAGCTCCCCGGCCACCTGCTTCGGGAGATCCGCCGGTTCTTCGAGGATTACAAGACGCTCGAGAACAAGCAGGTCGTCGTCGAGGATTTCATGGGTCCCGCCGACGCCATCCGCATCGTCCAGGACGCGCTCAGCCTGTACAGGAAGCTGCGGCGCGGCGAGCTGAGCAAGGGCTGAACAATCCGCACTTCCGAGGTGTCCGCTTCTGGGACGACCGGTCCCACAGCCGCACAGAGCCGCCCTCCTTTCGGCTGCGCCAACGGAACCTAACCCGCTGAAAATCCGTCAGTTACAACCGGTGTCGCCGGTGGCACAGAGCTTGAGACATAAGCCGCATATACTGCCGCCCCGAGCGGCGCTGGAGTCATCCGACCTCATGGATATTGCACGGCCGGCATCGGTCCTGAAGAAGAAGAAAATTCGCCGCGCGGTCGTGGCCGCGGCGGCCATCATTGTCGTCGCGCTGGTGACCGTGGTCCTCGCACAGCTGAAGCCGGCTGCCCCCACTGTCGAACGCGGCACGACCTGGCGAGAGTCGGTCAAGCGCGGCGAGATGATTCGCCAGACGCGCGGCCCAGGCACGCTCGTCCCCGAAGACATCCGGTGGATTACTTCGGAAACCGACGCGACGGTTCAACGCATCGTCACACTTCCGAGCGCCAAGGTGCTCACCCCCGAGACCGTTATCCTGGAGCTCCGCGACGAGAAAGTTCAACAGGAGCTCGTGGACGCCGAGCTGCAGTTGCGTGCGGCGCAGGCGGACCTCATCAGCCTCAAGGTCCGCTTGAACAACGAGCTGCTCCAGCAGCAGTCGGACACGGCAAACATTCGCGGCCAGTATCACCAGGCGAAAATCCAGGCCGAAGCCAACGAGCAGCTGTCGAAGGAAGGCCTCCTCTCGAAGGTGACGACCCGTGTCTCTCAAGTGAGTGCGCAGGAGCTCGAGAAGCGCTATGCGCTCGAAGAGGAGCGGCTGAAAATCAAGGCCGACTCCACCTCCGCCCAGGTGAAGGCCGAAGATGCGCGCGTGGCGCAGCGCCAGGCCCTCTATGACCTGAAACGCAGCCAGGCCGACGCCCTCAAGGTGAAAGCCGGCATCGACGGCGTGCTGCAGGTCGTGCCCGTGCAGGTTGGCCAGCGCGTGCCTTCGGGGACCAACCTCGCGCGCATCGCCGTGCCCGGCCGCCTCAAGGCCGAGCTCCGAATCCCGGAGACCCAGGCGCGCGACATCGAAATCGGACAGATGGCGACCGTGGACACCCGAAATGGTGAGGTCCAGGGACGCGTCGCCCGTATCGACCCCGCGGCGCAGAACGGAACCGTCCTCGTTGACGTCGCCTTTACCGACGCTCTGCCCCGCGGGGCCCGCCCGGACCTCAGCGTCGACGGTACCGTGGAACTCGAGCGGCTGAATGACGTCCTTAACGTGGGACGGCCGGCGTTCGGGCAGGAACAGAGCACGATCAGCCTGTTCAAAGTGACCGCGGGGACGTGCGAACAGCCCGAGGAGGCCGTGCGAACCACGGTGAAGCTGGGACGGACCTCCGTCAACACCGTCGAAATCCTCTCGGGGCTGAACAAGGGCGACTGCGTGATTCTGTCGGACATGTCAGCGTGGGACGGGCGCGATCGCGTCCTTCTGCGGTAATTCAATCGGCGAGGAGATTCCATGAGCACTCCGTCAGATGTGTTGATCAACCTGGAAGGCGTGACGAAAGTCTTTTACACCGACGAAGTGGAGACCCACGCCCTCGCGGGGATCCATCTGCAGATTCGCAACGGCGAGTACCCTGGCAATCGCGGGACCGTCAGGGTGCGGTAAGTCGACGCTGTTGTCGATTCTGGGTCTCCTCGACACACCGACGGACGGGACCTACATCCTCAACAACCGGCCGGTGGCGAACCTGACCGCAGCCGAGCGCGCCCGCACGCGGAACCGGGAAATCGGGTTCATCTTCCAGAGCTTCAACCTGATTGGCGATCTCACGGTCTACGAGAACGTCGAGCTGCCGCTGACCTACCGCGGGATGAAGCCGGCGGAACGCCGCAAGCGCGTCGAGGAAGCGCTCGAGAAAGTCGGCATGGCGCATCGCGCACGGCACCTTCCGAGCCAGCTCTCGGGCGGTCAGCAGCAGCGCGTCGCCGTCGCACGGGCGGTCGCGGGCAACCCGTCGATCCTGCTCGCCGACGAACCGACGGGAAACCTCGACTCGAAGAACGGCGAGGCGGTCATGCAACTGCTGCAGGAGCTGCATCGCGGCGGCGCCACCATCGCGATGGTGACGCACGATCCGCGCTATGCGCGCCACGCCGATCGCAGCATTCACCTCTTCGACGGCCGCATCGTCGAGGAGAACGTCGCCGAAATGATCTGACGACCGCCTGCCGCAGGCAGCCTGGCAGTTGGCGGCGATGGCAGCATCGCGGTCGTGAGACATCTCGCGACTGCCCCGCTGCCGACTGCCTGCCTCGTAAGCACTCATGCTGAACGATCTCCGGTCCGCCGTTCGTGGGCTTCGGCGCGAGCCGGGCGCCACGTTCCTGATTGTCCTGACGCTCGCCCTGGGCGTCGGCGCCAACACCGCCATTTTCAGCATCGTCAATGGCGTCCTCCTGACGCCGCTCGCCTTCAATGCGCCCGATCGGATCGTGGTGATGCAGGAAGTGTCGAGCCGGGGCGGCGTGATCGGAAACGCGCCGGCCAACTTCCTCGATCTGACCCGGCACGCGCACGCCTTCGACGCGATCGCTGCCATCCGCGAAGACACCTTCGAGCTGTCCGGTGAACGGGAGCCGGCACACCTCGACGGCGCCCACGTCACGACGCAATTTTTCGATGTCTTCGGCGTGACGCCGATCCTGGGCCGGACGTTCCGGCGGGGCGACGACGTGCGTGGCGGCGAAGGCCTCGTGGTGCTCTCACACGAAGCCTGGCAGGGACAATTCCAGGCCGACCCGAACATCGTCGGGCGCGTGATTCACTTGAACGGGACGCCCTACTCGATCAGCGGCGTGATGCCGGCCGGATTCCGCTACGGTCAGGACCTGCGCGTGTGGGCGCTGGCGACAGACGGCATCCCACCCTCCCCCATCGAGGTCGACGGGACGCTGGCCGAGAATCGTGAAGTCCGCTACTTCGACGTCCTCGGCCGGATGAAAGCGACGACCACTCTCGAGGCCGCACGCGCGGATGCCAGCGCCGTCGCAAGAAGGATTGCGCGGGAACATGCACAGACGTCGGAAGGTCTCGACTATCGCGTGCGGACGCTGCACGACTTCACAGTCGGCGACGTCCGATTCGCGCTGCTGGTTCTCCTGGCCTCCGTGGGGCTGGTTCTCCTGATCGCGTGCGCCAACGTCGCAAGTCTCCTCCTCGCGCGCGCGGCCGCGCGGCAGCGCGAGGTCGCGGTGCGATCGGCCCTGGGGGCGAGCCGCCTGCGAATCGCCCGATTGTTCCTGACTGAGAGCCTGCTCCTGGCCGTGCTCGGCGGCAGCCTGGCTCTCTTCGTTGCGTCGTGGTCGCTCGATGCGCTGCGCACCCTGGCGGCGGCTGCGGTGCCGCGCGCGGAAAACATCACGCTCGACTACCGTGTCGGCGCGTTCACCGCGGCGCTCACTGTGGTCTCCGCGCTGATCTTCGGGCTGGCGCCATTGGGACTGCTGCACCGGTCGGGTCTGCACGAAGCGATCAAGGCCACCGCACGGTCGGGAGGCAGCCGCTCCACAAGCCGCATGCGGCAGACGTTCGTCGTCTGCGAAATCGCGCTCGCGGTCGTCCTCCTCGTGGGTGCTGGCCTGACCGTGCGCAGCCTGTGGGCGCTGCTGTCCGTGGACACCGGCCTGAAGACAACCGGCGTGACCGCCGCCATGCTGCCGTTGCCCGTCAACCGCTACCCGTCACTCGGCCAGCAGGCCGACGCTTACCATCAGGTGCTTGAACGCATCCGCCAGCACCCCGGCGTTTCGGCTGCCGCGGTGGCGTTCCCGCTTCCGTTTCAGCAGAAGGGCAGCACGGCGTCGTTCAACATCGAAGGGCAGCCGGCGACGAGCCGCGCCAATCGGCCCTCCGCGCTCTTCAACTCGGTCTCACCCGGCTACTTCCGCGCACTCGGCGTTCCTCTCCTGCGCGGACGCGACTTCCAGGAATCGGATCGCGACAAGAGCCCGGCGGTCGCCATCGTCACGCGTGCGTTCGTCGAACGATTTCTGTCCGGTACGCAGGATCCGATCGGCCGGCGGCTGCTGTTTGGCAGCGACCCGGCGACGATCGTCGGCATCGCTGGCGACTTCCGGCGCGATTCGCTCGATCAGCCGCCCGAGCCGATGCTGTTCATGCCCTATCGCCAGTTCAGCCTGCCGTTCATGAGTGTCGTCGTCCGCAGCGCCGCGCCGTCAGCGACCGTAACCGCGCTGCTGCGGCAGGAGATGCGCAAGATCGATCGCGACCTTTCGCTCGCGCAGGTGACGACGCTCGACGAGGAACGGGGCAGGACCATGGCGCAGCCGACATTCCGCGCGAAGGCGCTCGTCTTGTTCGGTGCCCTGGCGCTCCTTCTGGCGTCGATTGGTGTCTACGGACTCCTGAGCCAGTCAGTCGCGCAACGGACGCGCGAGCTCGGGGTGCGGATGGCTGTGGGCGCCGGACCGGCCGACGTGTATCGCCTGGTGATTGGCGAGGGGCTGCGCCTGACGGGCATCGGGCTGGCCGCCGGGGTCGTGCTGGCCGTCGTCGCAACGAGAGCCGTGGCCGCGCTCCTCTATGGGATCGCGCCGACCGACGTGACCACCTTTACCGCGGTGATCGGCACGCTGGTCGCAGTGGCGCTCGCCGCAAGCTATCTGCCCGCCCGCCGCGCCATGCGGGTGAGCCCGGTCGACGCGTTGCGCAGCGAGTAAGATCGATTTATCGGAGCCTATGAGGAGGCGGGACTTCAGGCCCGCCGATCGGAGCCTTACGTGGAACCCGCACAGACGACACAGAGTCCCGTCGAGCTCGCCGAAACCGGCCGCGCCATCATCAGCGTCCGTAACGCCGAAAAGTACTTCCAGCAGGGGCTGCAGCGCACCTACGTGCTGCGGCGCATTTCCCTCGACATCGGGCCCAGCGAGTTCATTTCGATCATGGGACCCTCCGGCGCCGGCAAGAGCACCCTGCTGCACATTCTCGGCATGCACGACGCGGCATGGTCAGGCGAGTACTGGCTGCACGGCCAGCCGATTCATGCAATCGGCAAGAAAGAGCGCGCCGAACTGCAGAAGAAACACATCGGCTTCGTCTTCCAGAGCTATCACCTGCTGGACCATCTGACCGTGTACGAGAACCTCGACATGCCGCTCTCCTATCGCGACGTGAAGAAGAAGGAGCGCGACAGCATGGTGTGCGACATGCTCGATCGGTTCCAGATCGTCGGCAAGAAGGACCTGTATCCGTCGCAGCTCTCCGGCGGCCAGCAGCAGCTCGTGGCGGTGGCGCGCGCGCTCATCTCCAAGCCGACACTGATTCTCGCTGACGAGCCGACCGGCAACCTGCACTCCGAGCAGGGGCGCGAGATCATGGAGCTGTTTCAGCGCCTCAATTCCGAGGGCACGACCATCATCCAGGTCACCCACTCCGAGGTGAATGCGGCGTTCGGCAACAGGGTCATCCGGTTGAAGGACGGCTGGCTGGTCAACGAATGATGGCCGAACAGACCTCCGCGCCGCCGCGGCCGGCGGTGTCGCCCGACACGCTGAATCGCGCGAGGATCCTGATCGCGGACGATCAAGCGGACGTGCTGCAGGCGCTTCGCCTGCTGCTCAAGGCCGAAGGCTGCGAGATCGAGACGTCGACCTCACCCGCCGGAGTGCTCGCCGCGGTGGACGCCCGCGAGTTCGACGTTGCGCTAATCGACCTGAACTACGCGCGCGATACCACCTCGGGCGAGGAGGGCCTGACGCTCCTCTCGCGTCTGCAGCAGCTCGACACCCCAATGCCCGTCATCGTCATGACTGCCTGGGGCACGGTGGATCTCGCGGTCGAGGCGATGCGGCGTGGCGCGCGCGACTTCATTCAGAAGCCGTGGGACAACGAGCGCGTGCTCGCCGTCGTGCGCACGCAGGTGGAGCTCGGACGCGCCCTGCGGCGCAGCCAGCGTCTGGAAGCCGAGAACCGGGTACTTCGCGATCAGGGAACCAATCGTCCGACACTGATCGCCGAATCCGCGGCGATGCGTCCGGTCCTCGAGCTCGTCGCGCGGGTCGGCCCGTCCGAGGCCAACGTGCTCATCACCGGCGAGAACGGGACCGGCAAAGGGACCGTCGCGCAGTCGCTGCATGCGGTCTCCTCGCGGGCGTCGCGAGCGCTGGTCACGGTGAACGCCGGCGGGCTGTCGGAGGGATTGTTCGAGAGTGAGCTGTTCGGTCACGTGAAAGGCGCGTTCACCGACGCGAAGACCGATCGGGTGGGACGTTTCGAGTTGGCCGAGGGAGGGACGCTCTTCCTCGACGAGATCGCGAATATCTCGATGAGTCTCCAGGCCAAGCTGCTGCGCGTGCTCGAGACTGGCGAGTTCGAACGAGTGGGGTCGTCACGCACCCGGCGTGCGAACGTCCGCATCATTTCCGCAACCAACGCAGACCTCAGTGCCGAGGTCGCCGGCGGCCGTTTCCGGCAGGATCTCCTGTTCCGTTTGAATACGATTGAGATTCCGCTGCCTCCGGTCCGCGATCGCCGTGAAGACATCCCGCTCCTCGCGCGGCACTTCCTGGATCAGCACGCGCGGCGGTATCGGAAGACGATTACCGGATTCGAGCCGACCGCGATGCAGCTGCTGCTCGATCACGCGTGGCCCGGCAATGTGCGCGAGCTCGATCATGCGGTCGAGCGCGCCGTGCTGATGGCACAGGACGAGCTCGTGCGCGCGCGCGATCTCGGATTGCGCGCGCCAAAGGATGCCGTCGCCCGAATCGAGGACATGAGCCTCGAAGAGGTCGAAGGTTTCCTGATCAAGAAGGCGCTCGCCCGTTACGATGGCAACGTCAGCCAGGCCGCAAAGGCGCTGGGACTGAGCCGCAGCGCCTTGTATCGACGGCTGCAGCGATTCGGATTGTAGGGGCGTCGGCCCAAAGTACACTCCCTTTGTGTCTCCCTTGCGCCGGCGCCTCGAACGCTGGCTGACGCACGATCGGCGCGTCCTCCTGATGTCGCTGCTCGCCGGGCTGCCCGGCTCCGGCATCGCGCTGATTCTGCTCTGGCGCGGCGACTTCACGTCGAAAGTGCAATGGACGCTCACGCTCTTCATCGTCGGCCTGTGGTGGGGGATCTCGGCGGCGCTGCGGGATCGCGTCGTCTACCCGCTGCAGACGCTGTCGAACCTGCTTGCGGCACTGCGCGAGGAGGACTTCTCGATTCGCGCGCGCGGGCAGCGTAAGGACGATCCGCTCGGCGAAGTGCTGATCGAGATGAACGCGCTGGCCGAAACGCTGCGCGAGCAGCGCCTCGGTGCACTCGAAGCGACGTCGCTGCTGCGCACGGTGATGGAAGAGATCCCGGTCGCGGTCTTTTCGTTCGATCCGGATCGGAAGCTGCGTCTCGCGAATCGTGCCGGCGAACGGCTCCTCGCTCGACCGATCGAGCGCCTGCTCGGACGGACTGCCGAGGAGCTCGGACTGGCGACTTTCCTGGGTATCGGAGGACCGTCGATCGTGGCGGGCACCTTCCCCGGCGGGCACCGGCCGCTGGGAGGTCAGAAGTGGCCATTTCCGTCAGGGCGGCATCCCGCTCGAGCTGCTGGTCATGACCGACGTCAGTCAGTCGCTGCGTGATGAAGAACGTCAGGCGTGGCAGCGGCTGATTCGCGTGATCGGCCACGAGATCAACAACTCGCTGGCACCGATCAAGTCGATCGCGCACAGCCTCGAGCGGATTCTGACCCGCGATCCCAAGCCGCCCGATTGGGAGAGCGACATGCGCAGCGGGCTGCAGGTCGTGGGATCGCGCGCCGACTCGCTCGGCCGCTTTACCGCCGCGTACTCGCAGCTGGCGCGCCTGCCGGCGCCGACACTGGGACGTGTCGAGCTGTCGCACCTGGTCTCGCGCGTCGCCGAGCTCGAACAGCGCAAGCCGATTCGGGTGCTCGGCGGTCCGTCCGTCACCCTGGAGGCCGACGCCGATCAGATCGAACAGCTGCTGATCAATCTGGTACGGAACGCCGTGGATGCCACCATCGACACCGAAGGCCGTGTGTCACTGGAGTGGGACGTCACCGATAGCCGCGTTCGCGTCAGAGTGGACGACGAAGGACCAGGGCTCTCGAATACGGCGAATCTCTTCGTCCCCTTCTTCACGACCAAGCCCGGAGGGTCGGGCATCGGTCTGGTGCTTTGCCGGCAGATCGCTGAAGCGCACGGCGGCGGGATCACGCTCGAAAACCGGACACCTGGGCCCGGTTGCCGGGCGGAGCTTACGCTGCCGTTGTGAAGGACGAAGATCGAAGACTTTCCTCGTCCTTATCGAGCGAAGTACAAGAGATACGTCCAGGGCAGAATCGCCAGCGACAAATACATCACCGTCAGCATCGCCAGCACTCGATGAAGCCCGAGCAGGTGCAGGGCCATCGAGCAACCTACTGCGACCAGTTTGGCCACTGTGAGTCCGGGGCCTACGCCAGCGTGATGGAACGAGTAGGCAACGAGCGGGTTCCCTTCCGACAGGCCAACCGTCAGCCCTAGATAGGTCAGGAGAGCGTCGAGGACCTGCGCGACGAGAAAGAGGACGATGACGAGATTGCCAAACCAGGTCCCGTGCGAAGACAACGACGGGCGTGCGGTTTCGGCCAGGGATGAATCGGATGCTTGCGAAGAACCGTGAAATTCGTTGACAGCCGACCGGGAAGACACAGGACCGGACTACTAGGCAGCCTCGGCGTTCCGGACCGGAACGCGGCGCAGGAACGGAGCCGGCAGACCGTAAACGGCGACCGAACCCATGTGGCTCAGGATCCACATGGTGGCGACGATGCCGACGCCGATGAGAGCCCAGACTGCGAGACGGCGGCCAAGCTGGCGTGCGGCTTCGACATCAATGTCGAGGGTCCGCGTCATCACCATTTCCCGGGTCATCGTCGCTGCCTGCATCGTCGCTATCCTGTTTTCGTAAGGCGACGGCCCAAAACCGTCGTCGTGTTGCCCCTCTTAGAGGCAAGGACGATGCCCAGCGCTTACGGGATCGTGGGTTGAGTTTACAGATTTGTCTAAGCTGCTGACAACAGGTCAGTTCGACCGGAGCTTTTGATGACCTCAATTTTGCCGCGGTCGGGGTCCCGCGGAAATTTCTGTTGGTGAGATGACGAAACGTCTGAGACCCGTCGGACTTTGTGTCGCCGGCGTCGTTGGCACCTCACCACCACCGCGCGACGCCGACGAAATGTGTGGGACGATGACAGAGTTGTGAGCGTGTCGTATTCGGAGCCGGCGGTGCTGTGGCGATTGCGCGATGCCGCCGGAAATCAGGCCCGGGCGACGATCATTCCGGGAACCCCCCAGTCAACGCTGGTGATTTTCGTGAACGATCAATTCGAACGGGGTGAAAATTTCGAAGACTGGTCGGAAGCGCTGGCGCGCGCCGACGAGGTCCGCGCATCCCTGACGGAAAGCGGCTGGAGCTCCGAGTAGGCGGCGGCCCGCTAGGCGCGCTGCGGCTCGTCCGGCGTGCGATCGTCGTCCAGGACAGGCGGCAGCCCCTGGAGCCGGCCGGCGCCGGCCTGGAGACCGACCAGATAGGCGGCGTGCTCGTAGCGCTCGTAATGCCGCGTAATCGCTTCGTAGAGCTCCCTGAGCAAGGGGCGATCTTCGTTGCGGAGGCGCTGTTCGACGCGCGCGTACAGCTCACTGCCACGCGACAGGGAGGTCGCGGTATCGAAGATCCGCCCTGCCTGCGCGTCGATCTGGGCCCCCACTTCGTCAAAGCGGGGGAACCGCTGCCATCCGGGATTTCCCGGCGGTCCAAGTGGCTGTTCGAATCGCAGGATGTCGGCCATAGAATCTAACGCCCCCGAGCGTCCCATATGCTATCCCAGCATCGCCGTACCCGCATGTGGGCCGGACCGTCAGATGCACTGTATCAACCTCGCGTGTGGGGCGGACTTCAGATGCGCCGCATCAACCCTCACAATGTAGGGCGGACCTTCAGGTCCGCCTTCTCGAGTTTCTAGCCTTTGACAATGAGCCCGCCGCCAGCCGATAGCCATCCCGAACCTCTTCCCGAGACACCACCCGGACGCCCAGCCGGCGTTCCCTGGCGTTTCGAGCGCACTGCGCACAGCCTCCCCGAGGTCTACGGCAGCATCGCCGTGCCAACGACCGCCAGCTTCTGGAAGAAGCTCCTGGCGTTCGCCGGCCCCGGTTACCTGGTCGCCGTCGGCTACATGGACCCCGGCAATTGGGCGACCGACATTGCCGGCGGCGCGCGCTACGGCTACGCGCTGCTCAGCATGATCATGATGTCGAACCTGATGGCGATCGTGCTGCAGGCGCTCTCGGCGCGCCTCGGCATCGCCAGCGGCCGCGACCTTGCCCAGGCCTGCCGGGACGCCTACTCGCGGCCCGTGACCATCGTCCTGTGGGTGCTGTGCGAAATCGCGATCGCCGCCTGCGATCTGGCTGAAGTCCTGGGCGCCGCCATCGCCCTCCACCTTCTCTTCGGGATTCCGCTGATCTTCGGGGTGTGCCTCACGGCCCTGGACGTGCTCATCGTGCTGTCGATGCAGCATCGCGGCTTTCGCTGGGTCGAAGGGCTCGTGGTGCTGCTGATTCTGGGCATCGCCGGCTGCTTCGCCGTCGAGCTGTGGCTGACGCAGCCCAACCTCGTCGACGTCGCCCGCGGGTTCGTACCATCCAGCGAGATCGCGCGCAATCCGGACATGCTCTACATCGCCATCGGCATCCTTGGCGCGACGGTGATGCCGCACAATCTCTACCTGCACTCCTCCGTCGTCCAGACGCGGAAGTACACCGACGACGAAGCGAGCCGCAAGGAAGCGATTCGCTTCGCCACCATCGATTCGACGATCGCGTTGATGTCGGCGCTCTTCATCAATGCCGCCATCCTGATCGTCGCCGCCGGGACGTTCCACGGCACCGGCTATGACCACATCGCCGACATCGACGACGCCTACAAGACGTTGTCGCCGCTCCTCGGCACGACGATGGCGAGCGTCCTGTTCGCGACGGCACTGCTGCTGTCGGGGCAGAACGCGACGCTGACCGGCACGCTGGCGGGCCAGATCGTGATGGAAGGGTTCCTGAGCATCCGCTTGCGCCCCTGGCTGCGCCGCTTGATCACGCGCCTGATCGCCATCATCCCGGCAATTGCGGTGCTCGTCATCTACGGCGACCGCGGAACCGGCCCGCTGCTGCTATTGAGTCAGGTCGTCCTGAGCCTGCAGCTGCCCTTCGCCGTGTTCCCGCTCGTCGTGTTCACCGGCGACCGCGCGAAGATGGGCAACTTCGCCGCTCCGCTCTGGCTGCGCGCGATCGCGTGGCCGATGGCCGTGTTCATCGCCGCGCTCAACGCGTGGCTCTTGTGGCAGACGCTGACGGGAGGCAGTTGAGCATGTACACGCACATCCTCGTCGCCGTTGAACACTCGGCCGCCGACGCGACGATCCTGTCCCACACACAAGCGCTCGCCAAGCTGATGGGATCGCGCGTGACGCTGGTTCACGTCGCCGACGGCTGGGCGGCGCGCAACTACGACGCGCTCGCCCTGCGCGAGTCCGAAGAGATGAGGGACGATCGCGAGTATCTCGATCAGCTGGTGCAGGAAATCCAGGCCAACGGCATCCATGCGGACTGCACGCTCGCCAAGGGCGATCCCGCCACCGAGATCGTCCGCGTCGCCGAAGACGCCGGCGTCGATCTGATCGCGATGGCCACGCACGGGCACCGGTTTCTCGCGGACGTGCTGAAGGGCGCGACCGCGGATCGCGTCCGGCACCTGACATGTATCCCGGTGCTGATGTTGCGGCACCAGGCGCCGCGATCCTAGGCGATCGATTCGAAGCGTTTACAATCTGTCACAGATGACCAACAAGGCACCCGTAGTTGCCGTGTTCAACAGCAGCGACGACATGGTGGAGCTTCTGCGCGTGCTGTTCGAGCGCCACGGCTTCGTCGTCGTGACCGGCCATATCACGTCGATCCGCAAGGGCGAGCTCGATCTCTCGTCGTTCGTCGCGCAGCATCAGCCCGACGTCGTCGTCTACGATCTGGTACCGCCCTACGACCGTCAGTGGCGGTTCCTCACCCACCTCCGCGAGACCTCGCCGCTCAAGCCGATGCCGTTCGTGCTCACCAGCAGCAACGCCGCTGCGACGCGGGAACTGGCAGGCACGGACGAGAGAATCATCGAAGTGCTGGGGCGTCCGTTCGAGTTCGACGCGCTGGTCGAGGCCGTCAGGCGCGCGACCGGAACGCCCTGAAAGATGCGTCGCCGCGGCGGGGCATGGTTGAGCCACGCGTCCGGATTACGCTGCGGATGTCCGCTCGAGCGCCGTCGCCGGCGGCGGTGCAGAGACCGGGGTCTGTCTGTGTGCGGTGGCGCTACTCAGTGCAAATTGCGGCGGCGAACGCGCCTGGCAGCGCCTCTGCGCACGAGCGCCAGTAGGCTTAGCCCAACCCCGAGTAAAGCGGAGCCCACAGGCTCGGGTGTCGTCGTAACACTGCCGGACGTTATTTCCCTGACAAAGCCGAATTCCTCGAAGAGCATTTCCTCTCCGCCGAGGGGAACGGTGCCTCCAGCCACTGGCAGCGGAGTGTCAAATTCAAGCACCAAAATAAGGAAGGAGCCGAAGTAAATACCAAAGTTGGAGCATTGGATTGGTTCACAGATGAAGCCTGCTCCCGGGGGTTGGTAATGGAATTCTCCGCCAACGATTAACCCCGTGGTTACGATATCGAAAATCGTGGGCGGCGTCGCGATCCATTCTTGGGTCTGTTGATCGAACTCGATCGTTTCTGGATCAAAGACAAAGAACCCGCTCGCGGTACCTCCATCGTCGAACCTGACATCCTGCAAGGTCCAAGTTAAAGGCTTCGCTTGCGCCGACCATGCCTCGAAGAGACACAGCGAAGCGGTCAATGCGATGCGAAGCGGTTTGCGCATTTGGTTCTCCGCCGCTGGTGTTGATCGAAGTAATAACCTCTAGGCACGCGACGCATCCAGTCGGAGATCGTCAAACGCGCCGCGCGCGCCGGGCGACTTTAAAACATATGACGGTCTCGCCGGGTACTGTGGCTCGTACATCCGGTTTGTTGCGGGCGGCGAATCCGCCCCACCTCGGGAAAGATTCCACAGCACCGCGACCGCGCAGGTCAAGACCGCAAGATGCCAGAACATCACGACTGTCAAGAGAACGATGCGGAGCACGACGGCCGCAGACGGCGACCGGTTGCCGCACTGATTTCTCTGGCTACAGGTTACGGCTTTGAGTCGGGCTCTTTGACCTCCAGGATGGCTTTCAGGTGAACGTTGCCACGCAACTGCACGTCGCTCTGCTCGCCTTGGGCACCATACCGGATCTCTGCTTCATCAGCGGTGATGAGCGCTGAGCCAATCCGAATCGCGACCTCCGTACCCACAACGCGGCTTCGGATGGCCAATCCGCCCTCGCGAAGCAGCTGCGGCTCAGACACGCCAATTTGCAGCTGTCTCGCCCGCAGAACGGCTTCGACGGGTGTCGCTGCCGCAGAAGCGGTCGGCGCGCTCACCTGTCCGCTGGCCACCATTGTGAGCGCGAGTATGGCGAGACACGACAGCACGGTTCGCATAGGCCGTCCCTCCAGTTTTAGTAAAGTCGCGATCGTCCTACGGTTCGCTGCGACGGTTGGCGTTGTATCGCGAAGGAGATCTGAAGGAAATGGCCGGAATACATGGGGGTGCCCCCGCGGGTGCTGGCACTCGACTACTACACGGACGTGATGGCGTTCGCCTTCGCGCACATCGTAGGTCGCGTCAGGTCCAGCAGTGCAGCGCCTTGACGGTGACCGAATGAGTAACGGCGCGGGCGAACGGCATTACCCGACGCTGGTCGTCCAACCGTGGGGCGAACCGGGAAACTACTGGCAGGCAACGATCGTGCGCGGGCGCCCGACCGTGGCCGCCGCGTATGAGTAGCCCGATTACATGGAGCTGACGCTGGCGCGGCATCAGTCCGCCGCTCGATACGCTCAGCGATCTGGTTGTGGTAGACGTGGAGCGGCGGCCACTCCGCTCAGAATTGACCAGCTATCGCTCAGAACGGAACCAGCTGTCCTTCCTGAGCGAGCGGTAACAGCATATTCCGAGCGGATGGGTGACACTTTGCCCCCACAGGAGGGAACATGCCTTGGAAGGAGTGTCACGTCATGGACGAGCGACTCCGGTTTGTCGCCCGCCTGCTCGAGGGCGAAAAAGATGGCGCCGTCAACGTCCAGAACGACGGAGCCAATGTGACCGGCTCCAACCGCTGCGCCTTCGGTTTGTAATCCCAGCAAAAGCGATCGTCACTCATTTGCTCACTGCGCCCTCGTCGGCGGCGCGATCCTCAGGCGCTGGCCAACCGTGATCGCAGTTTCTCCAGTTGCCTCGGTCGGAACGTTGTTCAATCTAGAACAGTCATTCACAATCTCGCGGTCTAGAGTTGACAACCGTTGGGGCGGGATCCTTCCGTTCCAGTTGACCCGAGATTCAAGAAACGCATACCCGGGTCCCGCCAGCTTCCGCGTTTCCTCGTCGGAAGGAAATACCAATGCGCCATTCACTCCTGCTTCTCGCCTCTGGTGTATTCGCAGCAGGCTGCGCTGGCGAAGCCGCGCGTTCACCGGCTTCACCCACGATGGGAGCGTTGGCCCAAGCTCAGGCGCAGGTCACCCCAGCCGAACCGCAGAGCGCTGCACTGACTCCTCAGGCGCAGAGTGGCGCACAGCTCCCCTTCAGCGGCTCCTTGCAACAAACTGAAACGGGCGAGCTGCAATCGCCGACTCTACTCGTAATCACTGGGTCCGCTGAGGGTACCGCTACACACTTGGGACGATACACGATGACCTTCAGGGCTGAGATCGACCTGTCGACGAGAATCGGAGAGGGGCATGCGACATGGGTAGCGGCCAACGGAGATTGCCTCTTCACCACAGGCAGCGGCGAAGCGACTCCCACAGCTGACCCCAATATTCTCTCAATCGAAGGAACGGAAACGATTACGGGCGGGACCGGCCGGTTCGACGGGGCCACCGGTAGCTTCACCGGCGTCCGGCTGTTGAATCAGGCCACTGGCGTCTCCTCCGGTTCGTTCACCGGCACCATCACGTTCGCCCACTGAAACCGCTGGAGGGACCTCAGCTTCGCGAGGATAGGGCGCCGAGTTAGTACCGCCCGCCCGCGGACCCTTGGTCCCCACCGTTCATCGTTCGTCACTGCACCCTCGTCGGCGGCTCGATCGTCAGGCCCGTCAGCCCCTCGCCTCGAAGTCGCGCGCTTCTCTCGCGCCGCCCGCTCCAACGCCGACCAGTCGCGAAAGATCTGCGAGTGGCGTAACTCGCCGTCGATCATTGAATCGCAGCTCCAACTCCAATACCGTCGATCGCCTTGACGTGCGCCGTCGCGGTATGGCCGTTCTTTGTCAGCGTCCACAGCGGCGGTGCCAGTGTCACAGGCTCCAACCGCTGCGCATTCGGCTTGTAATGCCACGAGAAACGATCGTCGCTCGTCACGGGCCGCATCACCTAGCCTTCGCGCGCGCAGACGTCCGGCCCGCGTGCAATGGCGTCGCAGCCCTCGGCTTGGCCGATTTCGTGACGCTCTTCGACTTCAACCAGATTCTCAGTGCGCGGCGGATCTGCTCCGAGGCGTTGGTCACTACCTCGTATGTCTGCCCCTCGTGCGTGAACGTGTGCCCTTCAAGGGATGATGCCAAACGTTCCAGGTCGGGCGTCATCTGAGAGCCTCCCGTTGCAATCCCGTTGCAATCACACCGCTCGTCGACGATTTCGACCTCGAGTTCGTCATGCCGACGGTCCCCGACGACGGCCACGAGACCGCCATTCACCGATGGCGCCGTGGATTAGGCGGTTTCGACGGCCGCGTACACGTCGCGCCGCAGGATCGCCACGAGCTCGCGGAGCGTGTACAGCACGATGGGGCCGAGGAAGAGTCCGACGAGCCCGAAGGCGGCCATCCCGCCGACCAGCCCGAAGAACAGCGTGATGCCGTCGAGCTTCACACCGCGCCCCGCGAGCAGCGGGCGCAGGACGTTGTCGCTCGTGCCGACGACGCCGCCGCCCCACACCACCATGAACACGGCGCTCCACGTGTTGCCGCCGAGCCCGAGCCAGATCGCGACGGGTGCCCAGACGAGCCCCACTCCGCCAGGAACCAGGGCCAGGAAGAACATGAGCGCGCTCAGCGTGCCGGCGTGAGGGACGCCCACCACGAGGAACCCGATCAAGCCGAGGGCCGCCTGGACGGCGGCGGTCAGTCCGACGCTGAAGAACACGCCCCGCGTCATCTCGCCGATGTCGTACAGGATGCGCCGGGCGTCGTCGATGGGGAACGGGAGCGCCGAGGCGAGCGCCTCGGTCATCGCCTCCCCGTGCGCGAAGAGCACCGGGATCCCCACGATCATCACGAGGAACGAGAACGCAAAGCCGAGCGCTCCCCCGACGAGCGCCGGGCCGGTCGCTGTGAGGAACGCCGCGACACGCCGCAGCGCGGTGACGGCGAGCCCCTTCAGGTTCACGTCGGCGAGACCGACCACCCGCTTGCCGTGCTCGACGAGATCGACGAGCCAGGGCCAGCGCTCCGCCACCGTCGGACCGGACGACGTGCCTTGGTAGGATTCCTGCACCCACTGGTAGCCGGCGATCCCGCCCTGCACGGCCTGCACCGCGGCGAGTGTCACCGGGACGATGACGAAGGCCGCCACGAGCAGCGTGAGGATGGTCGTGGCGACCCACTGTCGGCCGCCGCACGCGTGCTGGAGGCGGCGATGGAACGGGCGGAAGGTGACGACAAGCACGGCGGCCCACGTGAGGCCTGCGATGAACGGCGCAATCACCTGGCCCGCGAACCACGCCATCGCGAGGAGCAGGAGGACGAAGAGGAACCGGCTGGTCGTGTCCCGATACATGGCAACCTCCGGGCGCGGGCCGCAGGACCCTGCGCTCAGTACCGACACGCCCCGGCCTTCGGCTCGACGACGTAGCGCTTGAAGTTGGAGGCCTTGGGGTCCATGCACCCTTCAAGGTCGAGGAGCTCGATCTTCCGGAAGTCGATCGGCGCCGTCTCCGCCTGGATCGAGATGTAGCCGCGGGTGAGCGGCGTGCCGTCCACCTTCACCGCCGCATCGACCGGCGACACGTTGCCGCCTCCCATCTGCGGGCGGCTGTACTCGAGCACGGTCTGCCCCTCGACAATGTGGCGCACGAGCTCGTCGCCGTGCACGAGCGCCTCCACGCGCACCCACTGGTCGCCGTCGTAGGTCTTCGACGTCGAGTTGATGCAGTGCTCGGTGCGGAGCACGCCGTTCATGACGACGTTTGTGCCGGGCGTGCAGAGGTTGGCGGTCGAGCGCGGCTCGCCGTCGCCGAGTCCGCCGAGCAGCTGCACTTCGAGCGAGATGGGGAAGTCCTGGTCCTTCAGCATCGTCTGGGGCGCGGGCGACATCAGCATGAGCCCGTTGTTCCGCTTGGCCCAGGCGGGCCCGCCGGGCACCTGCTCGCCGACGAAGCGGTACTCGGCCGCGAGGCGGTAGTACCAGAACGGATCCTTGTAGAACACGTGGCCGAATTCGCCCTTGAAGGTGGACCACTTGTTGTAGCGGATCTCGAGCAGGCCGTTCTCGACGCGGACGGTGTCGAACGGGTTCTCGCCGAGCGGGTACTTGGCGAACTTCGGCGTCCAGCCGGTGAGGTCCTTGCCGTTGAACAGCTGGATCCACTCCTCGGTGTCGGCCGCGTCGGGCGCGCGGCGCGCGAGGACCGGCGCGCCGGCGGCGGCGATAGCGAGCGCGCCGGCCGCGAGCGCGGCGACGAGAGGGGCGGCCGCGAGTCGGCCGACAGCGGGTGCGGTCATGAGGGCTCCTGTGGGGGTCTACCGCCCCGGAGCATACAACCGACTCACCGGGGGATCTCGATATCCTCTTCAAAGAACGACACTCCTCGCGAAGCGTCGTACGGCCCATTGCCATTCGGCGGCTAGTTGATCCCCGAACGCGCGCACCTGACGCGCTGCCGCTGAACCCCTCTCAGGGCTGCGCGGCAGAAGAGGCGAAGGAATAGACGCCGCCACGCAATTGTGCCATCGGCGGATCCACAGTCCAGCGAATTGGGCCGCACGCGGATCCGTTAACCCGACCAACTGTGCACGCTTCATCGGACATTTGAAGTTCCGATCCCTCCCCCCGTCGCGTTCCTCCGCTGGCTCATTTTGAACCCTGACCGAATGAGCCCTCCGCCTGGAGACACATTTGGCACGTTGGAAGACGGCCTCGCCCGCAAGCAGCGACAAGAACTCTTCTCGGGCGATCCAGACGTACGCGAGGCCGCGCAGAAGGTCGCGATCTCGGAACTAGACCGCGCCGGCGCACGCGGGAACGGTCGGAAGTGGTGGGCGTTCGAGGGCTTTACGCACACCGACTGCTATCTGGAGACGGATGCGCTTCTGCTGATCATCGAAGGAAAGCGGACCGAGGTTGTCTCACCATCGACCCGCTGGTACGCCGAGCGCAGTCAGGTGTGGCGGAACGTTGAGGCCGCAAAGGAGTTGGCGAACGGGCGGGCGTTCGGGGTGATCGTTGCGGTGATGCCGTGCTCGATCGCCACGGCTGGTGCACCGCCGACGGCGCCGGCGACACCGGGCCACGGGCACAGGGCTGTCGCAGCCCACCGAGCCGAATGTGCTGTGGTGCGCTGATTACAAAGGCGAATTCATGCTCGGCGAATCGGCGGTACTGCTATCCGCTGACGATCACCGATTTCGCGTGCCAGTCGCTATCTGCTGACGTGCGAAGCGCGTTGTGAGAAAACCTGCCTAGATTGATTGAGTTGGAGCAGAAGTTGTTACGTTGATGAGAGAGTTTGAGCTGGGGATGCAGATAATGGGATGTTGATCGACCCGCTGGTACGCCGAGCGCAGTCACGTGTGGCGGAACGTGAGGCCGCAAAGGAGTTGGCGAACGGGCGGGCGTTCGGGGTGATCGTTGCGGTGGAACGGGACGAGGAAGCCGTTCTGGAAGACGCGCGTCGAACACGGGATGTCAGCCTCCCGCATCTCTCGTCAGAAGCATGCGATGACGTCATCCGCCATCTGCTTGGCGCGACGACGTGGGCGCAGATTGTGACGGAGTTCGACCTGCCGACCCGACTGCTCCCTTAATGCAAAGCGCCAGGTCGCGTGCAGGTGATGTCTTGGCCCACGAAGCAGATCGGCCGGGTTGATACCGAATTCGGTGGCAGCGATAGAGTAAGAAAGCGGGCGCGCCAACGTGGGGCTGCGGAGGCGCCCGGCCGGGAACATGACTCCGGTCCTCAAACGCCGCGACTCCTTCGGTCCGCGCGAATCGGCGTATGTCCGGTTTCGCGCGGGCTAGATTTCCGGTCCGCTGGAGATGTGATGTTGCGAGCGAAGTTGTCAGATACGAAGCAGTGTCCGTCCTGCGGCTGGCTGATGAAGCTGGCGACCGAGCCCGACCCGCGTGAATTACCAGCGCCGAACGCCGAAGTGTCCCGAGTGCGTTTCTACGAGTGTGTAAATCGCGCGTGCGAGCACGCGGAATGCGTGCGGCCGGCGTGCTGAACGCTCAGGGCGTAAAGCGACTGGCGATCGCCGTGATCCAGCAAGCGATTAGAGATCTAGCTTGTGGGTCGGCGCCTGACCGACAAAGCGCCAAGACTTTCATTGCTCGAGCAGAGTTCGATCTGTGGTGCGTGCTGGGCGGGCGTCGATCCGACTGCAGCACGCGAGCGGCTCGCCGCGCGGTCAGGTGACGTAGCGGGCGTAGCTTCGCTCTTGACGACTGATTACGGTGCCAGTGTGGGCTATACTGCGCGAATTCATTTATATAGCTCGTTGGCGCTACCTATTCGCGGTGTCATGTGACAAGGTTCAGCATGGCGGTCATTTACCGCTATTACGCGGTCTTAGGACTCGCTCCGACTGCTTCCGCTCGAGAAATCAAGCAGGCGCACCGCGATCTCGTTCGCCTCTGGCACCCGGACCGATTTGCAAGTGGCTCTCGTCTGCAGGCGGAGGCGATAGAGCGCCTCAAAGAAATCAATGTCGCGTACAGGGTACTGGCGCAGTTTCGCCAGGCTGAGATCCTCTCAACGCCGCAGCCATCCAATTGGAATTCGCGACCTTCACGGCGAGGCCCTGTGGTGATCCGACCACCCGGCCCTTTGTCGAAGGAGGCGAAAATCAGCCTCGCCGTCCCTATCGGTGTCATCTGCTGCGTCTCGCTGATCCTCATTGGAATTCTGAGCGTCAAGCCGCCGATCGCCCGGTCGGAACTTTCCGACAGCGTTTTCGCGAACCCAGCGCAATTCACGGCAGAACGGCTCATGTGGGACTCGTTGTGGGTGACGGGCGACAGTGCGCATGTCGCCACACGTTATGGTGTTTCGCAGGCTTCAGTCCTCGCGCTAAAGGTGCGGGGTGAGCGCGAGGGATGGCCGAAGCCCACGGGCGCGGTTACGCAGGACGCGGTTCGCTGAAACTGACGGATTCTGAATGGTGGGCACGCCCGATCAGAAGGGGTGCGCAACCGATTCTCAGCGTCAATGGTCACTGGCGGCGGATAGCGCGTAATCAGGCAACATGACTCGCGCTTCCCCACGCCGTCGCACAGACCGTTACGACGCTCGAGGCGAAGGCTGGAGACGTGCCGCCCATGAGCTTCATTGACAAGGAACGCGCGGATCTACTCGCGGCGTTGTCGATCAACGCGCACACGATCGGGCTTTTGCTCAAGCAACTCGATTTATTTCGGGACGCCCGCGACAACGGCCGAGTGCTCACGGATGTGAAGCCGCGCAGATTCGTGAGCATTCCGCGATCTGGCATCAGCAGCTGGACAAGTTGCGCTCGCGGCTAACTGGCCTGACAATCGAGCCGCCGAAGAGGGTGCAGTGACGCGAATGCCGGTCTCACCAACAGGCGCCGAGGAAGAGGCCGCCGTTTGCATCGCGGCCATCACGTGTGTTCCCTTCGGAGCCCTCGTCCTTTTTTTTGTTGTCGCTCATGCAGCATCGCCCCTAGTTGAAGCGCGACGCGGGCGAATGACGCCCGAGGCCGTGGCACAACCCAAAGCCGATTACTTAGCGATTGACCACTTCAGCCCGCTGAGCCGCAGCCCACAAATCCGGCGAGTCGCGGGTCCCTGGTCCGCGGCCACCGATGCCCCGGTACATTGGCGCCCCCAGTTGGACGACCCATTCGGGATTGATTGGGAGAATCGAAAACGACTTCTTTGGTGGAGACCGGTGAGGCGGCCGTGAGTGATGACGAGCCCGATCGTTTCTGTTGGGACTACAAGAAGCCGGAGGCGCAGCGGTTGGAGCCGGTCACGCTAGCTCCGCCTCTGTGGACGCTGACGAAGGGCACGCATTCCGCCCCGGCGCACCGTTCCCCATGTTCCCCCGGATTTGGAAATTGGTCGGGACGACTGGATTCGAACCAGCGACCCCCTGAACCCCATTCAGGTGCGCTACCAGACTGCGCTACGTCCCGATCCTGGTGTGACGGGCGAGCCGGCGTCTAACGACGCGCGCGCTTCGCTCCGGCCTTGCGGCTGCCGGCGTGATCGGCAGGTGCGGCGACGACCTTTCGCGGGGCGGCTTTTGCCGCGGCCACTGGCGCCGCCACGTGCCCGTTGCCGTGTGGGCGACTGAGGAGCGCCAGCAGCGACCGGAGCTCGTCGCGAACGCGCATGATGCGCCGCCGCGCATCGGCCGGAAGCTTACGACCCGGCCGCTCAGGCTCATCCTCGAACGGCAGCTCGTCGCTCAGCGCCGCACGGTCTTCCTCGATCTTCCGACGAGCTCCCGCCAGCGTCAACCCGTCGCCGAACACCAGCTGCTTGATGCGCAGCACGCGATCGACGTCGCTGCGGCGGTACATCCGCGGACCGCCTGGCGTTTTCGTGACGCCCAGATCCGGAAACTCGAGCTCCCAGGTGCGCAACACGTACGACTGCACCTGCGCCAGCTCGCAGACCTCGCCGGCCTTGAGCCAGGCTCGCTTTTGAGACTCGGCAGACGCCTGGGCCATCGTCACCACGACCCGGAACCGCGCGGGCGGTCCGCAGTCGACTCGGAAGTATAACATCTAGACTCCGTGCCATTCTGCCGTTCCTGCCACCGACCGCTCGAGGAAACCGCTCGTTTCTGTTCGGCCTGCGGGACGGTCGTCAGCGCAGATGATCGGCCCACGACGTTTGGGGACGCCGACGTCACTGTCGCGCCAGACCGAAGCCATGGCAGTCGCACGACGCCATCGGCACAGCCGCGAAGTGCACCCCCCTCGTCTGGACGTCCTCCCTCTTCGAGCGGGTCGATGGCACGGTTCGAGGCTGGAACGATCCTCGCGAGCCGCTATCGCATCGTCGGCCGCCTTGGCCAGGGAGGCATGGGCGAGGTGTATCGCGCCGACGACCTGACGCTCGGCCAACCGGTGGCGATGAAGTTCCTGCCCGAATCTCTTGAAGGGGATCCGGCACGCCTGGCCCAACTCCACAACGAAGTTCGACTCGCCCGCCAGATCGCGCACAAGAACGTCTGCCGCGTCTACGACGTCGGCGATGCGGATGGCCGTCCGTTTCTGACGATGGAGTACGTGGACGGTGAGGATTTGGCCTCGCTGCTTCGCCGTATCGGTCGGCTCCCCGAAGACAAGGGCCTCGAGCTCGCGCGCGAGCTTTGCGCCGGAATCGCGGCCGCGCACGAACGGGGCGTGCTCCATCGCGACCTCAAACCTGCCAACGTGATGCTCGACGGGAACGGCGACGTCCGGATCACGGATTTCGGCCTGGCCGAGATGACGGGCAGTACCGATCAGATCAGGGCGGGAACGCCTGCCTACATGGCGCCGGAGCAACTGGCGGGGCAGCCGGCGACGACGCAGAGCGATCTGTACGCGCTGGGTCTGCTCCTCTACGAGATCTTTACCGGGCGTCGCGCGTTCACTGGCACGACGATCGACGATCTGGTCCGGCAGCAACAGCAATTCGACACCGCCGGTACGCGGCCAAGCGCGATCGTGAAGGACCTGGATCCCGCGATTGAGCGCGCGATTCTCAGAACGCTGGAACGAGAGCCGGACAGTCGTCCGCGGTCGGCCCTGGCGGTGGCGGCCATACTGCCGGGCGGCGACCCGCTCGCCGCAGCGCTGGCCGCAGGCGAAACGCCGTCACCGGAGATGGTGGCCGCAGCGGGCGCCCGAACGGCCGTCAAGCACACGCACGCCATCGTGGGTGCTGTCGTGACGCTGGCGTTCGTCGTCCTGGCCGCGGTCCTGTCGCCGCAGCGAATTACCCTCAGTCACGCATCGGTCAGGAAATCTCCCGACGTCATGATCGACCGGGCCCATCAAGTGCTGACGCGGCTCGGCTGGGAATCCAAAGCGATCGCGAGCCACTGGGAGTTCAGGGTAGCCGGCGATCTCGTCCGCTACTCGCTCGAACATTCGGATCGAGCGCGTCAGGAGAATCTTTTCGGTCAACGTCCGGGCGGGCTCCTCTTCTTTTTCCGTACAAGTCCGCGCGCGCTCGTGCCGCTCAGTCCGGTTAGCAATATCAGTGACGTCGATCCGCCGTTCGAGATCTCCGGCATGACGGCGCTGACCCTGGATCCCGATGGGCGCTTGATCTCTTTCTTCGCGGTGCCGCCGCAGAAGGACGATCGAGCCTCTGAACCGGCGGTCGCCGCGGACTGGTCGGCGCTGTTCGAGCTGGCCGGACTCGACATAACGAAGTTCCGCTCGATGCCACCGGAGTGGCTGCCGCGCGGTGAGGCCGATTCACGCGCGGCGTGGGAAGGGACGGCCGTCAACTCTCGGCGCGCCGTACGCGTCGAGGCCGCCGCCTGGCGCGGGCAACCGATCTATTTCGAGACTATCTGGCCCTGGACGCGGCCGAGCCGGATGGAAACGTCTGGCGAAAGTGCGGAGGTCCGCTACGTCAACTATGCCGCGGAGATCGTGACGATGGGCCTGCTCGCCGGCGCGCTCTTTCTCGCGCGTCGAAACGTCCGGGCAGGACGCGGCGACACGAAAGGCGCGCTCCGCCTCGGCACGGTCGCCGTCTTCGCGCAGTTGATCACGTGGGCGCTCAACGATCCCCACGTTGGCAACCCGGCTCAGGAAATCAATCGCTTCTTCGAATCACTCGGTGAAGCACTCTTCGCCGGAGGCGTGCTGTACGTCATGCATCTGGCCGTGGAACCGGCCATGCGCCGTCACTGGCCGAACAGCCTGCTCGGCTGGACGCGGCTCCTGCGGGGCGAGATCGTTGACGCGCGTGTCGGCCGCGACATGCTGTTCGGCCTCGCAGCGGGCGCGTTGATCACGCTCCTGATTTTCGCCAGAGATCCGCTGAATCACCTGGCCGGTGCTCACTATCCGGTCGTATCCTTCGGGAATACGCGTTACTTCGAAGGCCTTCACTATGTGATTGGCTTCCTGTTCTCTCTGCTCGTGTTCCAAACCGTTTTCAACGCGATGTGGTGCATTCTGACGATCGTCGGGTTGATGCGGCTGTTCAAGAAATTGTGGATTGTCGGAATCGCCGCAACCGTGGCTTTCACGTTCCTCGCCGCCCGCGAGCTGTTCATCGATGCCCCTGGCCTGCTGTGGATCAACCTCCTCATCGCCTTTACCGTCGTCGCCGTGATCACGGTGCTCGCGATTCACGTCGGCCTGCTGGCGACGGTTGTGGCCTTCGCCGTCAGCTTCACGCTGACCGCGACGCCATGGACGTTCGACTCGACTGCGTGGTACTTCCAACAGTCGGCGTTCGTCTTAGTAGTCTTGGCCGGCATCACTGCGTTCGCGGCCTACGCGGCGCGATCGACAGGTCTCGATACACAGCGTTAGATTGGACAGGATTGACAGGATGGTTACTTCCGCACCTCATAGCGAAGCGCCACCATGCCGCTCTTGTACGGCTTCGCCTCGACAAGGTGCAGGGGAACGTCTTTGTCGAGCCGGTCGAAAAACGAGATTCCATTACCAATCAAGATGGGCATGATCGAATAGCGCACCTCGTCTGCCAGTCCGCGGCGCAGGCATTCACCGGATACTTTTCCACCTCCGACAAACCAGATGCTGCAGAAGTTCGCCTTCAATCTCTCGTCCACCAGGAACTCGAGATCGCCCGAGTGGAACTCTACGGTCTTCCTGGTCTTCCGCAGCTTGCGACTGCTGAGAACGAAGACCGGCTTGTCGCCGTAGGGCCAGCCCAAACCCTTCGTCTCGAAATCCAACGCGGTCTCATACGTGCGCGACCCCATGACGTAGCAGTCGATCGTCCTGAGGAACGCTTCGACGGACTCCTGGGCCATCGTGTCCCCACCTTCAAAGGTGTCCGATGTCTCAAGCCAGTCTACGCTTCCGTCGTTTCTGGCAATGAAGCCGTCCAGACTCGCCGCCATGTGAATCGTGACACGGGGCTTCGCGCTCTCCATCGTGACTCCTCAACACTCACTGCAAATCTATGAACGTACGGATTTTTCCTTCCCTCCCCGCCGTCTGACCTGGATGCGGATTGGTGACCCGGAAAATCCGAAGGCGTCGCGAATCTGATTGATCAAAAATCGCTCATACGAAAAATGGAACGCCGTCGCGACATTGGTGAAGAACACGAACGTCGGCGGCGCGACGGCGGTCTGCGCGGCATAGAGGACCCGGACCTGCCTGCGGCCAGGGCTCGCTGGCGGGTGAACGGCCGTAATCGCCTGCACGAAGCGATTCAGCTCCGGAGTGGCTACGCGCTTCTGACGCGCGTCGGCGACGCGATCGATCGCCTCCAGCAGCTTCGGCGTGCGCTCGCCGGTGGCGGCGGAGATGTGGAGGACGCTGGCGTAGTCGAGGAACTTCAGTTTCCGTCGCAGCTCGTCGTCGAAGGTTCGTGAGAAGTCCGGACCCTTCTCCTTGACGAGATCCCACTTGTTGGCGACGACGATGACGGCGCGTCCCTGTTTGTCGGCCTCTCCGGCAATGGCCGCATCCTGGTCGGTGGCGCCCACGGTGGCATCGATGACGAGGACGACGACATGGGCTTTCTCGATTGCGCGCCGTGCCACCAGCACGCTGAGCGACTCCACCTGGCCGCTCTTCCCGACGCGGCCGGGCCGGCGGATTCCCGCGGTATCCACGATGCGAAACTCGCGTTTGTGCCACTTGAGGACCGCGTCGATCGCATCGCGAGTGGTACCAGGCATGTCGCTGACGAGCATCCGCTCTTCGCGGAGTAGACGATTGACGAGCGACGACTTCCCAGCGTTCGGGCGCCCGACGATGGCGACCGCGATCTCCTTGGGGCGCTGGCTGCGCAAATCCTCAGAGCGCACCTTCGCCGTGTCATCGGTCGCAGGCACTGCCGCATCCGCGCGTCTCGGGCCAGCGAGCCGGCGCACGATCTCATCGAGCAGCTCGCTGACGCCCATGCCGTGTTCCGCGGAAACCTCGAGCAACGGTTCGATGCCGAGCTCGTAGAACTGCATCGCCGCTTCACGCGCTTTGCGCACGTCGATCTTGTTGACGACGGCGATCGCCGGTTTCCCGTTCGCGCGGAGCTGCGCGACGATTTCGAGGTCGCCCGGCACGACGCCCTGCTGACCATCCAGTACGAGCACCAGGAGATCCGCGTAAGTGATGGCCTGCTTGCCTTTCTCGACCACGAGTTGATGGAGAGGGTCCTCGGTGGCGCCGAACATCCCGCCCGTGTCGAAGAGGCGGAACTCCATCCCGCGCCAGCTCGCCGCCTGCTCGATCACATCTCGCGTCGTGCCTGGCACCGCGGTGACGATCGCGCGGCGCGATGACGTGATCCGATTGAACAGCGTGGACTTGCCGACGTTGGGACGGCCGACCAAAACGACGAGCGGAGCACGAGCCATCGAGTGCGACGATGTTACATGCGATTCAGAGGCTGCTCAGACATGACGGACCATTTCGTCATGGACTGCCGTCTTTCAACGTGGACCGCAGGTCGTTGCAACCGGCGCTATGGCTCACCTCAGGCTTGTCCTCGGATTTGACACCGTAAGTGACTCTGTTTATGCTACTTATCGGGCTATGGAGTGCCCGGCATGATCAAGCTCGACATCGTGAACGAGGTCTCGAAGATCGCGGATATCACGAAGGTGAAGGCCGAGCTCGCTGTCGATGCCGTGTTCGATGCGATGCGCGTGTCGATGCAGCGGGGCGAGCGGATCGAGCTGAGAGGGTTCGGGGTCTTTCAGGTCAAGCCCCGCAAGCGCGGCATCGGCCGTAACCCACGGACAGGAAAGGAAGTGCGGATTCCCCCAGGGCGGACGATCCGCTTCAAGCCGGGCAAGGACCTGCAGAATATTACCTAGACGGGATGGCCCGACCGAGGTCGAGCCTCCCGCGGTCCGTGAGAGCTCGGTGACGACTCCTCCATCCCTCCCATCGGCAGATTCACTCGATCCATCGCTCCGCCGTTCCCATCCGGTCCCGGAATGGGTGGCCGAGCCCGAGCCCGTCTATCGGGCCCCTGCGCCTCAGCGCCAAGGGGACCGGGTCTGGCTGCACCTGCTGCTGCTGCTGCTGACGCTCGCGAGCACAACCCTTGTCGGCGCGGCTCACTACGCCTCGTTCATGAGCGACTTCGGCACCCGGCCCGTGATTCACACCTCCCGGCTTATCTGGAACGGTCTGCCGTACAGCCTGACGATTCTCGGGATTCTTGGGGCTCACGAGATGGGTCACTATCTCGCGTGCCGCTACTACAAGATCGACGCAACGCTGCCCTTCTTCTTGCCGATGCCGCTCGTGCTGACGGGGACACTCGGCGCGGTGATCAGGATCCGCCAGCCGATCTTGTACAAGGCACCGCTGTTCGACATCGGAATTGCCGGGCCGATCGCGGGGTTCCTGGTCGCGGTGCCGGCGCTTTTCTGCGGCCTTGCGCTGTCGACGACCCTGCCGGTGCCGCGGAACTTCGTCGGGGCGGAATTGGGCGAGCCGCTGCTGTTCAGAGCCGCGGAATGGCTGGTATGGGGCACGTTGCAGCACGGCCATGACATCAATCTGCACCCGGTGGCTCTCGCCGCGTGGTTCGGTCTGTTGGTGACGGCGCTCAACCTGTTTCCGATTGCCCAACTCGATGGCGGACATATCTCGTATGCCGTGTTCGGGCGGTACTCGACACGTATCACTCTGGGCGCGACGCTGGTCGTCGCGTCGCTCGTCTTGGTCTCTATGAGCTGGCTGGTCTGGACCGTTCTTCTCGTCGCGATGCTGGTGTTCGTCGGCCCGCGGCATCCGCCGGTGATCGACGAAGACGCGCCGCTCGACAGGACGCGCCTGGTCCTGGCGGCGTTCGCACTGATCATGTTCGTGATCTGCTTCACGCCCGCACCGATTCAGGTGATGGATTTGATCAGGCCCAACTAGACCGGTCTTACAGCATTCCCACCGGATCTACGTCCACGGTCACGCGGCGCACAAGGTCGGGCATTCCGGCGATCGCGCGCTTCAGCGACTCGCGCATCGCCGTGCGATGCCGTCCTTTCAGAAAGAACTGCGCACGGTACTCGCCGCGCAATCGCGCGAGCGGCGCCGGCGCCGGGCCGAGCACCGCAAATGCCTGGCGAGGCTCGAGGCGGGCCACGAGGTCGGCGGCGCCGTGCATCGCCTCGCCAAAAGCTGCGGCCGCGGACGATCACGTTGATCAGGGCCACGGCCGGCGGGTAGCGCATCGCCTGCCGATAGCGCAGCTCCTCGCGAAAGAAATCGGGATAGTCCTGCCGCGTGGCCAGCCTGATGCTGTAGTGATCCGGATGCAGGGTCTGGATGATCGCTTCGCCGCGCTGCGTACCGCGCCCCGCCCGTCCGGCGACCTGCGTCAGGAGCTGAAAGGTCCGTTCGGCCGCACGAAAATCCGCGAGACCGAGGCCGACGTCTGCCGAGATCACCCCGACCAGCGTGACCGCGGGAAAGTCGTGCCCCTTGGCGATCATCTGTGTGCCGACGAGTAGATCCAGCGCGCCGGTCCTGAACTCGTGCAGGACTTTCTGGATCGCCCCACGGCGCTGCATCGTGTCGCGATCGACCCGCCCGACGCGGGCCGTCTCGAACAGCCGGCGGACCTCGTCCTCGACCCGCTCGGTACCGAATCCGGCCTGCTCCAGATATGGCGCCGCGCACTTTTCGCACGCGGTCGGCACCCGCACCGAGTAGTTGCAATAGTGGCAGACCGCTCGCGCGGCCGGATTCCGCGACCGATGCACGGTCAACGACACGCTGCAGTTCGGGCAGTCGAGGATGTGACCGCACTGTCGGCAGAACACTGACGTCGCGAAGCCGCGGCGATTGAGGAGCAACAGTGATTGTTCGCCGGCAGCCATCCGTCGGCCAATGGCGTCCACCAGACGCGCGCTCAAGATCACGTCCGGTCCCGCCGCCGCATACTCGTCGCGCATGTCCACGACCTGCACGTCGGCCAGCGGCCGGTCGAGCACGCGCCTCTGTAATACGGCACGGGCGTACCTGCCGGTCTCGGCGTTGTGATACGTCTCGAGCGACGGTGTCGCGGATCCGAGGACGACGAGCGCGCCCGCCTGCCGGGCTCGAACGACGGCGACGTCGCGTGCGTGGTACCGGGGCGTCTCTTCCTGCTTGTAGGAGCTGTCGTGCTCCTCGTCTACGATCAGGAGGCCAAGACTGGCGAGTGGAGTGAACACCGCAGAACGCGTGCCGACAACCAGATCCACCGCTCCCTCCCTGATCCGGTGCCATTGATCGTGACGTTCACCGTCGGCGAGACCGCTATGCTGGATCGCCACACGATCGCCGAACACCGCGCGGACCTGCCCGACCATCTGTGGCGTCAAGGCGATCTCGGGGACCAGTATCAACACGCGCCGCCCCGCCTCGATCGCGTGCGCCGCCAGCCGCAGATACAGCTCGGTCTTTCCGCTGCCGGTGACTCCATGCAGCAGTGCGGTGTGGAACTCACCCTCGTCGAGCAGAACCTTGAGATCGACGAGCGCCGCGTCCTGCTCCGGAGTCAACGTGCGGGCGGGGTCTGCGGCGGGCGGGGTCGTGTCCGCGGCAAACGGATCGCGTTCGCGACGCTCCTCCGTGAGACGGAGCAACCCACGTGCGCCAAGGCGCCGAAGCGCTGCCAGATCGACGCCGCGCGAGCGGAGCGTCGAGTGTACTCAAGCCGCCGGGCGCACCGGCGAGCGCCTCAATCGCTGCCTGTTGCTTCGGGCCTCGCAGCACGGACGGAACTGACGGATCGGCATGGGCCTGCGAGAGGCCGGCCGCCGTCAGCGTCGCGACGATTTCCGTGCGGAACGCTTTCGCGCGCCCAACCAGCATTTGCACACGCGAGACGAGGCCGTCACGTCTCCAGCGCGCGCAGCACGCTATCAACAGGCGACCGGCCAGTGCCGGTCGCGGCCAGCGCGCTCGCGGCCTTCGGGCCCCGCGCAAGCTTTCTGAGGATTCGCGCGCGTGATTCGTCGCGCTCGCCCTCCGCCGCCGCGACGCCTGCCGGTGTCAGCTCGTACCGCGGTTGGCTCTCGACCCACGCGAACGGAGGCATCGCCGTCGAAAGCGCCTCGCCCGGCCCCGCCAGGTAGTACTCCGCGACCCACAGGGCCAGATCCACGATCGCATCGGGCAAAAACGGCGCGCCATCATCGAGGACGCTCGACAACTCGCGGATCGCTTCCTCGGCCAACCCTCCATCGTCTGCGGGACCCGTCACCAGGCCAGTAACGGCCCGGCGGCCGAGAGGTACCAGGACGCGAGTTCCTCGCGGCGGGGCGGGCGTGCCAGTTGGAACGCGATAGGTCAGGAGCGGCAGGAAAGGGACGGGAACCGCGACGGAGACGAGCATCAGCCCGGGACTATTCCTTCAGACGCTGCATCACCATTTTCATGTCTTCCCAGACCTCCCGTTTCGCTGCAGGAGTCCTCAGCAGATAGGACGGATGGAAGGTGGGCATGACGACGTTCTCACCCATCTCGTGAAAGCGGCCGCGGAGCCGCGAGATGGGCGTCTCGGTCCCGAGCAGGGTCTGTGCGGCGAACTTGCCGAGCGCGACGATGACCTTCGGCTTGATGCTCGCGATTTGCGCATTCAGGAACGGCGAGCATTGCGCGATCTCGTCCGGCTCCGGATTACGATTGTTCGGCGGGCGGCACTTCACCACGTTGGCGATGTACACGTCGTCTCGCGCGAAGCCCATCGCCTTGATGATCTGCGTCAGGAGCTGCCCGGCACGCCCGACGAACGGTTCGCCCTGTTCGTCCTCGTCGGCACCGGGGCCTTCTCCGACGAACATCAGGTCGGCGTCCGGATTGCCGACGCCGAACACGAGATTGGTGCGGCCTGCGTGCAGCTTGCAACGCGTGCAATCGCCAATCTCGGCTCGAATAACCACGAGGCGATCCGCCGCGCTCGCATCAGTGAGAGGAATCACCGGAGATTGCGGTGCCGCCGGGGGTGGAGTGGATGGCACGGCTTCCGACGCCTCTGTTTGTGCTGGTTTCCACTCGCCTTCGCGCCGGCGCCAATGAAGATCGCGCGACAATCCTTCCACGCCGAGATCCTGGTAGTAGCGGAGGTGCTGCGCGAGATCGCGAGAGATGCTCACGCGCCCGACTCGACTGGCGCTGGAGCGCGCTTCAGCCACTGCTCGAGACGATCGGCCAGCGCGGCCGCGACCGATGCCTTGGACTGTAGCGGCAGCGGCTCCTCGCCGTCGTCCGTGATGATCGTCACGGCGTTCGACTCGACTTCGAACCCAGCATCCTGGCGCGAGACGTCGTTGGCAACGATGACGTCGATGCCCTTCCGTTTCCGCTTCGAACGTGCACGCTCGACGACGTCGTGGGTCTCGGCCGCGAATCCGATGAGAAGCGGCGTGTCGCGCTTGTCGCGCCGGCGCCACTCGACGGCGTCCGCCAGGATGTCCGCCGTCGGCACCAACGTCAGCGTCAGCGGACCATCATCGTGCGCGATCTTCTGCCCGGCAACTGCCTGGGGGCTGTAGTTGGCAACGGCAGCGGCCATGATGAGCGCGTCTGTGCCGGGCAGGGCATCTATCACGGCTCGGTGCATCTGCGCTGCGGTACGGACGCGCACGACCGACCCCGCCGGCGGAAGGCTCAGCGACGTCGGTCCTGTGATCAGCGTCACATTCGCCCCGCGACTCGCCAGCTCCGCGGCAATTGCATACCCCATTCTGCCGCTGGAGCGATTGCCCACGTAGCGCACCGGATCGAGATCTTCGTACGTGGGGCCCGCCGTCACGACGACACGACGACCAGTGAGTGTCCGCGCTCTCGACAGCACCAGGTGCGCCGCGCGCGCGACGTCAGCCGGCTCCGCAAGGCGCCCTTTACCAATCCAGCCGCAGGCCAGGTAGCCTTCTCCGGGATCGACGAAGCGCACGCCGCGCGACTGCAGCGTTGCCAGGTTCTGTTGCACCGCGGGATTGGCCAGCATGTTCGTGTTCATGGCTGGCGCGACGAGCACCGGAGCCGCCGTTGCCAGGAACAGCGACGACAGGAAGTCGTCGGCAATGCCGTTCGCGAATTTTCCAATCGTATTCGCCGTCGCCGGCGCGACCAGCAGCAGACCGATGTCCGACGCGATCGAGATGTGCTCGATGTCGGCATTGGTGCCCGGCGTCCACTGGTCGGTGATGACTCGACGCCTGGTAATCGCCTCGAAGGTGACTGGTCCGACGAATCGCCGTGCGGATCGCGTCATTATCGCGACGATCTCATGCCCCTGCTTCTGCAGCAGGCGTGCGACCTCGACCGCCTTGTAGGCGCCGATGCCGCCGGTCACGCCGAGTGCAATGAGAGCCATGGGTGTGCTACTGGAACGTTCCGATGATTCGCGCCGCTGTCGGTTCCATCCTGCGCAGCCGCGCCCGTTCCGCCTCGACGATCGCCGTCAGCCGCGCGACCGCGGGGTCGAGATCGTCGTTGACGACCACGTAGTCGTAATCCGAGACCGCCCCGACCTCCTGCCGCGCCACCTGGAGCCGCCGCTGAATCTGCGCCTCCGTATCCTTGCTCCGGCCCCGCAGGCGTTCCTCGAGCACGGCAAACGTCGGCGGCAGGACGAAGATGCCGATCGTGCCGGTACGCTTGGCACGCACCTGCCGTGCGCCTTGTACGTCGATCACGAGCACGAGATCGTGTCCGTCAGCAAGGACGCGATCGGTCTCGGAGGCTGACGTGCCGTAACAGTTGCCGAACACGTCGGCCCACTCGAGGAATTCGCCGTTCTCGACCATCCGGTCGAAGCGCATGCGCGTGATGAAATTATAGTCCACGCCATCGCACTCTCCCCCTCGCGGTGGACGCGACGTGAACGATCGCGAGAGCGCGAGATCCGGCACCACCTGCACCAGCCGCTCGACCAGCGTCGTCTTTCCCGTCCCGGAGGGTGCCGAGACGATGAAAAGCTGCCCCGCCGGCTCACTCGACATTCTGCACCTGCTCGCGCATCTTCTCGAGTTCGGCCTTCGCCGTGACCACGAGTTCCGAGACGGCCTGACCGTCTGCCTTCGAGCCGATGGTGTTGATCTCCCGGTTCATCTCCTGAAGCAGGAAATCGAGCTTGCGGCCGCACGGTTCAGGTGCATCGGCGAGTGACGCCCAGTGCTGCAAATGCGCACGGAAGCGCGTCACCTCTTCGCTGATGTCGGAGCGGCCGACCATCCGGACGACTTCCTGCGCGATCACCGCGCGATCGAGAGCCTGCTCGGCTGTCAACTCGGCGATCCTCGCGTTCAGGCGAGTCTGCAGATCGTTCTGGCCCGTCGTGGCCGCTTGCGCGATCCGCTCGATCAGGTCAGCGAGGCCGCGTCGCCGGCTTTCGAGGTCGTCTCGGAGATGCCCGCCTTCGTGCACACGCATTCGTTCGAGCTCGGCGGCAGCGTCCGTCAGCGCCTGCGTCACCGCCGCATTCACGGCATCCTCATTCCCCGACGCGCCGTTGTTCGGCTGATCGCGGATGCTCAATGCGTGAGGCAATCGCAACAGATCGCCGGGCGTGAGATGTCCGGCGATCACGCCGCGAGCGCGCGCCCGTTCGAGCGCGGCTTCGAGGGCGGCGACGAAGGCGTCGTTCAAATCCACCATCGGGACCGGCGGTCGGCGAAACTGCAGCGAGATGGCCACCTCGACTCGCCCCCGGGCGATCGACTGCTGCAACACCGCCCTGATGCGCGCTTCCTGATCCTGCAGGCTCTGCGGGACACGCACCTGCACGTCGAGGTAACGGTGGTTCACCGCGCGCAGGGTCACGCCGATCGCCACGAGATCGTCCTCGCGCGTCAGCGACGAGAAGCCGGTCATGCTCTTGATCATCGGTCGTCTATGCGCTTTCCACGGCCGTCGGCCTCGGCCATCGCGGCGGCCATCTGCACCGTGCGCCGCCCTTCGAGCAGTTGCAATTCGTAGAGCCGGGCATACAGCTTGCCTCGCGCCAGCAGCTCGTCGTGGCGTCCGGTCTCCACCACGCGTCCCCGGTCCATCACGATGATCGCGTCCGCGCGCCGAATCGTCGAGAGCCGGTGCGCGATCACGAAGGACGTGCGGTTCTTCATCAGATTCGCCAGCGCTTCCTGGACCAGCAGTTCCGACTCGCTGTCGAGCGACGAGGTCGCCTCGTCGAGGACGAGAATCGGCGAGTCCTTCAGGATCGCACGCGCAATCGCGAGCCGCTGCCGCTGCCCGCCCGACAGTCGTTGCCCGCGCTCGCCGATGAAGGTGTCGTAGCCGTGCGCCAGCATGACGATGAACTCGTGCGCGTGGGCGGCGCGCGCTGCCGCTTCAATCTCCTGCATCGACGCAGCCGGCCGGCCGTAGGCGATATTTCGCGCCACGCTATCGTCGAACAGAATCGTCTCCTGCGTCACGATGCCAATCTGCGCCCGGAGCGACGACAGCGTCACGTCGCGGATGTCCGCGCCGTCCACGAGAATGCGGCCTCCCGTCACATCGTAGAACCGCGGCACGAGGTTGACGAGCGTCGTCTTGCCGGCGCCGCTCCGCCCGACGATGGCGATCATCTGACCGGCGCGGACGCTGAACGTGACGCCGCGCAGGATCGGACGGGCTTGCGCGTCCTCGTACGCGAACGCGACCTCGTCGAAATCAATAGCCGTGCGGAAGGTCGGCAGTGCGATCGCGCCCGGGCGCTCGAGCACCTCGGTATGACTATCCATCACCTCGAAGATGCGCTCGGCCGCCGCAATCGCCTGCTGAATGCTGGCATTGACGCGGCTCAGTTTCTTGATCGGCCCGTACATCAGCAGCAGTGCGGCGATGAACGCGGTGAACTCGCCCGGCGTCAGCCTTCCTACCGCAATCTGCCGGCTGCCGTAGTAAAGCGCCCCGGCGATCGCGAATGCGCCGAGGAGCTCCATCGTCGGCGGCAGGATCGAGACCAGCCGCGTGACGATCATGTTTGTGCGATGCAGCTTCGCGGATGCGGCCTGGAATTTCTCCGCCTCACGCGCTTCGGCGCCAAATGCCTTGACGATGCGATGGCCGATGAACGATTCGGCGGCGACGTGAGAGAGATGTTCGAGTGCTTCCTGACTGCGGCGGGTCGTCTTTCGCAGCCGGCGGCCAAGTTGCGCGAGAGGGTAAATGATGACCGGGGCACCGGTCAGACAGACCAGCGCGAGACGCGGGTCGTAATAGAAGAGAAGGGCCGCGTAGGCGACGACGGCGAGCCCTTCCTGGAGGAGGTCGCCGACTGTCTCCGAGACGACGTGCTGGACCTGGCCGACATCGTTCGTGATTCGCGACAACAGCTGGCCGGTCGAACGCCTGGCGAAGAACCCTGCCGATTGGCCCAGCATGTGCGCGTGGAGGCGATCCCGGAGATCGCGCACCACCCGCTGCCCGACGTCGGCCATGAGGTAGTCGGAGAAGTAGCCGCCAACCCCTTTCAGCAGATACAGGCCGATGATGGCCCAGGCCACCTGGGCCACCTGCTCCTGTCGTGGCAGAACGTTGTCGAGAATCGGCTTGATGAGATATGCATGCCCGGCCGACGCGGCGGCATAGGCAAGCATCGCCACGATCGCCCAGCCGAGCCGCAAGCGATACGGGGCCGAGTAGCGAAGCAGGCGGAAGAGGGCGTTCACTTCATCAGCGGCCGATGGCGTAGTACGTGAAGCCCTGCTCCTTCATCATGGCCGGGCGATAGATATTACGCCCGTCGAAGATCACGGGAGATCGCAGCAGCTTCCGCATCCGTGCGAAGTCGGGTTCCCGGAACTCGTTCCACTCGGTGACCACGGCGAGGGCGTCCGCCCCCTTCAGCGCATCGTAGCTGCGATCCGCGAGCGCCAGCCGGTTCCCGAAGATTCCCTTGGCTACCTTCATTGCCTCGGGATCGAATGCCTGGACCTTCGCACCCGCCTGGAGCAGCCGCTCAATGATGGTGATGGCCGGCGCCTCGCGCATGTCGTCGGTGCGCGGCTTGAACGCCAGCCCCCAGAGCGCGATCGTCTTCCCTTTCAGGCTCCCGAAGTGCGCCGCCATCTTGTCGACGAGGCGCCCCTTCTGACACTGATTGACGGACTCGACCGCGTCGAGAATCTTGAACTCGTAACCTTTCTTACCCGAGAAATGCAGGATGGCTTTGACGTCCTTTGGAAAGCAGCTGCCGCCATAGCCAACGCCAGGGAACAGGAAGGAAGGTCCGATCCGCTTGTCCGATCCCACCGCGCGCCGTACATCGTCCACGTCGGCGTTGAACAGCTCGCAGACATTGGCGATCTCGTTCATGAATGAGATCTTCGTTGCCAGCATGGCGTTCGCGGCGTACTTGCACAGCTCGGCGCTCGCGCAATCCATGACCATGATCGGCGCCCCGGTGCGGGTGAAGGGTGCGTACAGCTCCTCCATGATTCGACGCGCCTTGTCGTCCTCGGCGCCGATGACCACGCGGTCCGGCCGCAGGAAGTCGTCCACGGCGGCACCCTGCTTCAGGAATTCGGGGTTGCTGACCACGCTGAAGGGGTGAGTGGTTTCGCGCCGGACGATGTCGCGGACCTTGGCTGCCGTTCCGACCGGGACGGTGCTCTTGTCCACGATGACCTTGTAGCCGTTCATCGCGCGAGCGATTTCCTTGGCGACGTCCTGCACGTGCCGGAGGTCGGCCGACCCGTCCTCGTCCTGCGGCGTGCCCACAGCGATGAACACGATCTCGGAGGCCCGGACGGCTTTGGGCAGCTGCGTCGAGAACGAGAGGCGCTTCCGCTTGGTGTTGCGCTGAACGAGTTCCTCCAGTCCGGGCTCGTAGATCGGCATCCGACCGCGCCGGAGCATCCGGACCTTCGCGTCGATCTTGTCGACGCAGACCACTTCGTTGCCCGTTTCGGCGAGACACGCCCCCACCACCAGACCGACGTAACCGGTCCCAACCACCGCAATCTTCATCCGAACGCTCGATTCGTCTGGAAGTTGTAGTCACCGACGCCGCGGCTGCTCGACGCAACCTCAAGCGGCAAAGGACGAAACCCTGAACGTTAACACACTGGGCAAAATACTGTCAACATACTGAGAGGAAAGGACTTCCGGTCAATGCCCGACGGGGTTGTGCCCGATCGGTTGCCCTGCTAGCCTTCTGTGCCGACCGTGCACATCCTGCTCGACTACCGCCCTGCGCTGCGCGAACGGACCGGAGTCGGCGAATACGCACACGAACTCGCGCATGCGCTCGCCGCGACGGCCGAGCCTGGTGATCGGCTCACGCTCTTCTCGAGTTCCTGGTCCGATCGCGTCGATCGCAGTCTCCTGCAGTGGCCCGCCACGACGGTCGTCGATCGGCGCGTGCCTGTGCGGATTCTGAACTGGGCGTGGCACCGCCTCCAATGGCCGCCGATTGAGCGGCTCGCGGGCGACGCCGACATCGCCCAGTCGCTCCATCCCTTGATGGTCCCGACCAGACGGGCAAAGCCTGTGGTGACCATCCACGATCTCGACTTCCTGCAGCACCCCGAACGCACCAGCGCGGAGATTCGCCGTGACTACCCCGCCCTTGTGCGCGGTCACGCAGCGGCCGCGGCGCTGATCGTGACCAACTCCCGCAACACCGCCGAGGCGGTCCACACTGTGCTGGGTGTGGCGCGCGATCGCCTCGTGACCTGCCGCCCGGGATTGCCGGCGTGGATTGGCACTCCTGTCGAACGCGTCCCGCCGGCGGACGGCTATGTCCTGTTCGTCGGCACACTCGAGCCCAGGAAGAATCTCGGGGCACTGCTCGATGCCTGGGAGTTACTGATTCAAGAAGGCGGCCCGCTGCCGCGACTCAGGATCGCTGGTGGTACACGTCCAGGATCCGAGGACTGGATCGCGCGGCTGGCGCGCCCGCCGCTGCGGGATCGTGTGGACTATGTTGGTTACGTCGCTGCCGACGCCCGCCAGCCCCTGTACGAGGGTGCCAGGTTGCTCGTGCTGCCGTCGTACCACGAAGGGTTTGGTCTGCCGGTTCTCGAGGCGATGGCGCTCGGAATTCCTGTTGTGGCCTCGAACGCCGGAGCGCTCCCCGAAGTCGCTGGGGACGCGGCGCTGCTCGTCGCACCCGAGGATCGGCGTGGACTCGCCGAGGCCATACGACGAGTGCTGACGTCGCCAGGACTAGCCGAGGATCTCCGCCGGCGCGGCGTCGCCCGGGCTCGCCAGTTTTCCTGGACGGACGCCGCACGCACCCTGCGCGACGCGTACTCACGCCTGCTTTCCGGTGGACGGTCGAATGCACATCGGCATTGACGGCCGGGAGCTGAGCGGCCAGGCCACCGGCGTTGGCCGGTTCCTTCAGCGGCTGCTCCGCGAATGGAATCTCTCACAGGAAGGACGGCGTCATCGGTATTCCGTCTACTCGCCGGACGGGCGCACAGCATTGCCGCCCGATTTTCCCGGCGAGGTCGTGCTCGTCCCCGGCGCCGGTGGCACGCGATGGGAACAGCAGTCACTGGCGACCGCCGTGCGCCGCGACCATCCCGACATCTTCTTTGCACCGGGCTACGGCGCCCCCCTTCTCAGCAACGTCCCGTTCGTCGTCGCCATACACGACGTGTCCTTCCTCGCCCATCCCGAGTGGTTTGGCTGGCGCGAAGGGATCCGTCGCCGGACCCTGGCGCGATGGTCGGCCGCCCGTGCCTCGCGCGTCATCACCATTTCGCGATTTTCGCAAACTGAAATCGTGCGGCACTTGCACGTGCCCGCCGATCACATTCAGGTGGTCCGCCTCGGGATCGACGCTCCACGGACGCCGCCAGTAGCGTCGCGCGAGCCACTGGTGCTGTTCGTCGGATCCATCTTCAATCGCCGTCACGTCCCCGTGCTGCTGGAGGCGTTCGCCCGAGTCGCGGCGGCGCACTCACAGGCTCGCCTGGACATCGTCGGGAACGATCGCACCCACCCGCCGGAACGAATTGCGCACCTCGCATCGGTCTCGCCTGTGTGCGACCGCGTCCGACTGCGGTCCTGGATTTCAGACGAAGATCTCGACGACCTGTACACGAGTGCCTCGGTGTTCGTGTTCCTGTCCGAGTACGAAGGTTTTGGGCTGACACCGTTGGAGGCAATGGCGGCCGGCGTTCCTTCCGTGGTTCTCGATACGCCGGTCGCGCGTGAGGTGCTGGGCGATGCTGCCGTGTTCGTCGATCGTCCGGACCCGAGCGCCGTGTCCGAAGCCATCGCCGAACTGCTGAACCCGTCCAGCGACGTTCGCCGCCAGGTCCTGACTGCGGCCCCTGCGGTGCTCGCTCAGTATCGCTGGTCCGCCGCCGCCGCCACGGTACTCACGGTGCTTGAAGAGGCCGCGCGATCGTGAACCGGCTCGCAATCGTGATCGTGTCCTACAACGCCCGCGACGATCTGGCGCGCACGCTCGAATCATTGACGAATGCACCGCCGACGACCTCACACGAGATCGTCGTCGTCGACAATGCCTCCACCGATGGAGGCCCGCACGTCGTGCGATCCCGGTTCCCGCGTGTGCGATTGATTCCGGCTGGTGGCAATGTGGGCTTCGCCAGGGCGAACAATCTGGGTATTCGCTCGATTGCATCCGATCTCGTCCTGCTCTTGAATCCGGACACGATCGTGCCGCCGGGTGCCATCGATCGGCTGGTCGAGCGGGTGGACGCGTCGCCGGAGGTTGCGATCGCCGGACCACGTATCGTTGACGAGCACGGCCGGGCGGAGCTCTCGATGGGCGGCCCGGTCAATCCCTGGCGAGAAGCGGGGCGGAAGTTCGTGCTGCGACTCGACGCCCAGGGCAATGCCGCGGCCAGGCGATGGATCGCGCGAGAGGCCAGCCGGGAACGTGATGTCGAGTGGGTCACCGCAGCGTGCCTGCTGGTGCGCCGCACCGACGCAGAGGCCGTCGGCCTTCTCGACGAGCGCTACTTCCTCTACATGGAGGATGTCGACTTCTGTGCAGCGGTGAGGGCACGCGGTCGGCGAGTGCTGTTCACGCCGGTCGCGGAGATCGTGCATCGGCGCGGACGCTCCGGCGCGGCCGAGCGCGGCCGTGTACGTGCGGCGTGGCACGAGAGCCACCTGGCGTTCTATCGGAAGCATGCGCCGTTCTGGGCTCCTGTTCTGGCGCTCTACCAGCGATGGACGGGAGCCGACGGGAGGCGGACCTGAAGGTCCGCCCTGCAAGTACCCATCGCGAAACGCTGTCACCTGTAGGGCGGGGCTTCAGCCCCGCCCTGTCGCGCTCGTGCGGGGCGGACCTTCGGAGGTCCGCCTGGCATCCCCTCGTGTGGGCCCGGGCTTTCGCTCGGGCTATGATCTAGCGCGTGCGCGTCGCGATTGATGCCAGAAAGCTGCACGATTTCGGCATCGGTACCTACATCCGCAACCTCCTTCGCCAGCTGGCGCGCCTCGATCGGCGGACCGAATACATCCTGATTTGCGGCGAGCGCGATCGCGAGCTCGGAGTCTCGCTGGGCGACAACTTCCGCGTCGAAATCGACACGTCCAAGCCCTACTCGATCTGGGAGCAGGTGACCGTGCCGTGGACGCTGGTACGGACGCGCGCCGGTATCTTTCACGAGCCGCACTACGTGCTTCCGCCGCTGACCCACTGCCGGTCGGTGGTGACCATTCACGACTGCATTCACCTGCGGTTTCCTCAGTACCTGCAGAAACCTGGCGCGCTTGCGTACGCCAGAGCGCAGATGGGCGCGGCGGCGCGGCGATCGAGCCGCATCCTTACCGTTTCGGAGGCGTCGAAGCGCGACATCCTCGAATATCTTCAACGTGCCCCCTGAGAAGATCTCGGTCATCTACAACGGAATCGACGAGCGATTCGCGACTCCACCGGCAGAGGATCAGATCCGCGCCGTGGAAGAGCGCTATCAGCTGCAGGGCGAGTTCGCGCTGTACGTTGGCAACGTCAAGCCGCACAAGAACGTCGAGCGGCTGCTCGACGCGTTCCATCTGGTACGGCAATCCGGGCTGACCGACCTCAAGCTGGTCGTCATCGGCGACGACATCTCGAAGTACGCCGCGCTGCGCCGCGCGGTGCACCGGTACAACCTGCACAAGTACGTGCGGTTTCTCGGATTCCTCTCCGACGAAATGCTGGCGGTCGTCTACCGGCTCGCGTCCGTCTTCGTCTTTCCCTCACTTTACGAGGGGTTTGGCCTTCCGCCGCTCGAAGCCATGGCGTGCGGCACACCAGTGGTCACGTCGAACGTTTCGTCATTGCCTGAGGTCACGGGAGATGCCGCGCTGCTCGTCAATCCGTATAGTGCCGAGGAGATCGCCGACGCGATGCGCCGCGTGCTCACGAATCCCGAGCTTCGCGCCGATCTGAGCGCGCGCTCCCTCGCCCGCGCGCGTGAGTTTTCGTGGGAGCGATCGGCGCGGCGCGTCCTCGATATCTACAACGAGGTCGCGCATTCATGACGCGCATCGCCCTGGTGCACGACTGGCTGACCGGCATGCGCGGCGGCGAGCGGGCCCTGGAGGTGATCTGTGAACTGGCGCCGGATGCCGACCTGTTCACGATGGTCTACGTGCCAGGGACCGCCTCGCCGCCTATCGTCGCGCACCGGATCCACACGACGCCGCTGAGCTTCGTCCCCGGTATCCGCCACCTCTATCGGCACTGCCTGCCGCTCTTCCCAGCAGCGGTCGAGCTGTTCGATCTGGATGCCGCGGATCTCGTCATCAGCACGAGCCACTGTGCCGCAAAAGCGGCGGTGGCCCGTCCTGGTGCCCGGCACCTGTGTTATTGCTTCACACCGCTTCGCTACGCGTGGGATCAGTTCGATCAGTACTTCGGGCGGGAGCGCGCGGGGAGTCTCGGCTCAGCGGCCTTGCGAGCGGTCCTGAGACGCCTGGCTCGGTGGGATGCCCGAACATCGGCTCGCGTGAGCCGCTATGTCGCTATTTCCCATTATGTTGCAGGCAGAATAGGCCGATACTATAATCGAGAGGCCGCAGTCGTGTACCCTCCGGTGGACACTGCGTTCTTTACACCCGGCAGCGGCCAGTCGGAAGGGTATGCCCTGATAGTGTCAGCCCTCGTGCCGTACAAGCGAATCGACGTGGCTATCGACGCCGCCAGACTGGCAGGAGTGCCCCTCAAAATCATCGGCCAGGGTCCCGAGCGCCCCCGATTGGAGGCCCGCGCCCAGGGCACGGAAGTCGAATTTCTCGGATTCCAGAGCGACGATGCGGTGCGGGACGCGTATCGCAACGCGGCGCTCGTCATGCTTCCCGGCGAGGAGGACTTTGGCATCGTCCCCGTCGAGGCCCAGGCCTGCGGGCGCCCGGTGGTGGCACTCGCGGCGGGCGGCGCCAGAGAGACAGTGCTCGATCGAATCACCGGCGTGCTGGTGGACGACGCGTCGGCGGAATCGCTCGCCGAGGGACTGGCGGCTGTAAAGCGGCTGCCGTTCGACCCGGCCGTCGCCCGAGCGCACGCCGAGAGCTTCAGCCGTCAGAAGTTCGCCGCGGCAATCGGCCGCATCATCGAGGAAACGGCTACTGCACCCGAGGGGACTCGTTGGTAAAGCGCCACAACCGGCTGCTAGTCGCCTTATACGTCTGTTCCGACGCAGTGCTGGGCATTGCGGCGTTCGTTCTCGCCTACGTCGTCCGGTTCGAAAGCGGTCTGATCCCGATTACGAAGGGGTATCCGCCCTTCAGCCAGTACATCAACATTCTGCCGTTCATCGGCGTGCTGGTACCGTTCGCATTCCACGTGCAGGGCCTGTACCGCCTGAGGCGGGGCCGTTCGCGCGTCGACGATTTTTTTGCCGTCTTTGTCGGCAGCATCCTCGCCGTCGTGTTCGGCATCATCGCTACCCTGTACGTCCAGGCGTACTACGTCCCCGACGAGTTGAAGGATCGAGGCGCCTACGAGGTGTCGCAGATCGTCTGGGGGCTGTTCCTCTCTTTGAACGTCCTCCTGACCTACGCGTCCCGTGAGCTGGTGCGCGAGGCGCTCGAGCGCCGGTGGCGGGCCGGCATCGGCCTCAAACGGATCCTGATTGCCGGCGCCGGCGAGCTCGGCCGACTCGTCGCGGATCGAATTCTCGAGCACCGCGAGCTCGGCTACCACGTGGTCGGATTCGTGGACGACCGCGCCGGCGGCGATTACCTCGGGCATCGCGGCCTGCCGATTCTCGGCACGCTGGACGAAGCCGGCGAGATCGCGATCCGTGAGCACATCGACCATCTGTACGTGGCACTTCCCGCGGAACAGCACGTGCAGATGTTGCAGCTGCTGCAGGTCGTCGGCCGCGAGATGATCGACGTCAAGGTCGTGCCGGACGTGCTGCAGGTCATCGCCCTTCGTGCGCGACTCGAAGACCTCGACGGTATCCCGATCATCAACGTCAATGACGTTCCCCTTCAGGGGTTCAACAGCTTCATCAAGCGCACGCTCGACGTGGCGATTTCCGGCACCGCCCTGCTCCTGTTCGCGATCCCTCTCGCAATTGCGGCGCTGATCGTGCGCCGCACGTCGCCGGGACCGGTCTTCTACCGGCAGCAGCGGATGGGTCTGGACGGCAAGCAGTTCACGATCTACAAGCTGCGCTCGATGTACGAGGATGCCGAAGCCGAGACCGGCCCGGTTTGGGCGAGAGACGACGACCCGCGCTGCACGCCGGTCGGCCGCCTGCTACGCAAGACGAGCATCGACGAACTGCCGCAGCTCTGGAACGTGCTGCGCGGCGACATGTCGCTCGTCGGCCCGCGTCCCGAGCGGCCGTACTTCGTGGATCAGTTCAAGCAGCGAATCCCGCAGTACATGCTGCGCCACAAAGTGCGCGCCGGCCTGACGGGCTGGGCGCAGGTAAACGGCTGGCGGGGCAACACCTCGATCGAGAAGCGGATCGAGTACGACCTGTACTACATCGAGAACTGGTCGGTCGCGCTCGACATCAAGATCATGTGGCTCACGCTCGTCAAAGGCTTCTTCCAGCGCCACGCGTACTAGGCGTCCGGTTTTCTTCCCATGCCACAACGTGTCGTCATCACCGGCGCTGCCGGGTTCATCGGATCGCATCTCGCCGAAACGCTGCTCGATCGCGGCTATTCGGTCATCGGCATCGACAACCTGCTGACCGGTGACATCGCCAACATCGCGCACCTCACGAATCGCGCTTTCGAGTTCATCAAGCACGACGTCACCAACTACATCTACATCGACGGGCCGGTCGACTACGTCCTGCACTGGGCGAGCCCGGCGAGTCCGATCGACTACCTGGAATTGCCGATTCCGACGCTGAAAGTCGGCGCGCTCGGCACCCACAAGGCGCTGGGGCTGGCCAAGGCCAAGGGCGCCCGGTTCGTGCTGGCGTCGACTTCCGAGGTCTACGGTGACCCACTGGAGCACCCGCAGAAGGAAACCTACTGGGGCAACGTCAACCCGATCGGCCCCCGCGGGGTTTACGACGAGGCCAAGCGGTTTGCCGAAGCGATGACGGTTGCCTACCACCGGTATCACGGCCTCGACGCCAAGATCGTCCGGATCTTCAATACCTACGGACCGCGCATGCGCGTCAAGGACGGGAGAGCGGTGCCGGCGTTCATCTCGCAGGCGCTGCGGAACGAGGACGTCACGGTCTTCGGCGACGGGCGTCAGACGCGCAGTTTCACGTACATCACGGATCTGGTCGACGGCATCATCCGCCTGATGCTCTCGTCAGTGAATGAGCCCGTGAACATCGGCAACCCGCGTGAGATGACGCTCGAGGAGCTGGCAACGCGGATCATCGACATGACGGGATCGAAGAGCCGGATCGTGTACCGGCCGCTGCCCGTCGACGATCCGAAGGTGCGTCAGCCGGATATCACCAAGGCGCGAACGCTGCTGGAATGGGAGCCGCGAGTGCCCGTGGAAGAAGGCCTCGCCACGACGATCGAATACTTTAGAACTAAGCTGCAGGACAGCTGACGTCGGCCGCGACGGCCGCGGGCCAGGCGTGCAACCGCTCGACGAGGGCGGGCTCGAATTCCTCGGGCTGCGCCGTCATGCGAGCGATGGCGTCCTGGAACGACAGTCCGCGCTCGGCGAGGCGATCGAACTCACCGCACACGCGCAGCAACTGGCCGCCGAACGCCAGGCGGTCCTCGCCGGTCACTGGCGCCAGCCATTCACCGACCAGGCCGACCGGCTCGTGCTGCCGGGCAATCATCTCGCCCACCGCCGACAACCGATTGACGTCGGCCAGAAGATCCCGTGCGGCCAGCGGATGCGACGCCACCGCGCGGACGTCATCGTCGCTCAGCAGCTCACCGCGCGTCGCAGCCTGCAGGATTTCAGGCGAGATGCCCAGACATCCGAGCTGCGAGAGCCGCGCGGCGACTTCGAACTCCCAGCGCCGCTCCAGCTCGAGGCCGCGGACGACGAAGCTGACGAGCGCCGTGATCCGCTCGGTGCGGAGACCGATGTCAGGGCGGGTCAGGCGCAGCAGGGCCGTGAACAGGCGCGAAACTTCGAGCAGCGCCCCCGCCGCAGCCACTTCCTCCGGCCCCTGAGGCTCGAGCCGCAGGCCGGCGGGCGGCCACGGACGCGTCCCGGCGGGACGCAGCAGGGACAGTGAGTTACGCGAGTGGTCAAGCATCGAGTCGAGTACCGCCGTCGCGGGAAGACGCTCCCGCCCTACAGGAGCAATCGGCGCGCACGCGGAGGGCATGAATCAGAAGGGGGTGCGGCAGGTGCGAGCGGTGCGACACGTGCGAGCGGTGCGAGAGTGCGAGGGGTGAGACAGGTGCGAGGGGTGCCGCGTGCCGCGTGCGGCACACGTTGTTTGGCAGAGTTGCCGGACTATCCACCGCCGGCACGTGTTGCAACCGCTTGCACCTTCATACCAGCCGCACCTGTTGTACCACTCGCACCTGTTGCACGAAATCGCACCCGTTGCACGTGTCGCACCTGTCGCACCCTCTGACTAAGCCCCTTCACTGATGATGCGGCCGGCGTGGCGGATGTAGTGGAGGGCCGAGACGACGGTAATGATGAGCGACAGATACACCATCACATCAGTTACCGGCGACGGCCGCCCGAGGTAATTCACGACCAGGAACACGAAACCGGTCGCGATGTAGATACCCGTCGCGATCTTCCCCAGTAACGTCGGTCGGAATGTCCGGCGGCCGATCGCCAGGTTCACGATGATCACGGTGACAACGATGGTGAGGTCGCGGCTGATCAGGCAGACGGTGAGCCAGAGCGGGATACGACTGACCAGACCGATGCCGGGCAGCGTCAGCACGATGAACGTACTGACCAGGAGGAGCTTGTCAGCCGTCGGATCGAGCCAGGCGCCGAGCGTGGTCTTCTGTCCCGTCCAGCGCGCGATCAAGCCATCCAGCGCATCAGTGATGCCGGCGACGAGGAACGCGAGCAACGCCCATCCCATCTCGCCATAGACGATCAGGATGACGAACGCGGGAATCAGCAGCATCCGCAGCAGTGTGAGCTGATTGGCCGGCGTCAGAACGGCCATGGGTTATCGCTGCGCCGCGGCGCGGGCGGAGGTGCCTGCCAGGTGCTCGAGCCGGCTCACGAGGTCCTGCGCTTCGGCACCTGTGACCAGCCGCATCGGATCGAAGGAGCGGTTCGGCGCGTCGAGCACGCCAGCGGCGACGGCGCGGCTCACATCCTTGTAGGCGGGGTGCGTTGGCGCGAGATCGACGAGCGCCACGGACGTTTCCGACCAGCGGCTGGGGCGCGTCGGCTCGTGCGCGGCAATCAGGTCGAGCACCCGCGACGCGGCCACGGCCAAATCGAGGCGGCGGATTTCGTCTCGCGGCTGGAACGTGTGATTGGGATAGGGCTCCATGATCCCGGCTCTCAGCACGGGGGCGATCCATCGCGACGCCCAGTGATTCCGCGTGTCCGTCACCACCGATGTCGGTCGCGGCGTCGCGCCGCGGAGAAGCCCGGGCAACCGAATGCCAATCAATGCCGCGAGGTCGCCGCGCGTCGCGGTCGACCGCGTCGGAATCGAGCGGAATTCCGGCGGCAAGCGAGCCAGATCGGCGCGCTCCCGCAGCGCGGCCAGCCGGGCCTCGACGTCCGGCGTCATCTCGATCGCCTGAGCGGCATCGTAGGCGCGAGTGGCGCGGTCGTAATCGCCCTGCGACTCGAAGAGTTCTCCGAGCGCCACCTGCGTGGCGCGATCGCGAGGATCGGCCTGCGCGGCCTTCTCGAGGTGCGCCCGGGCCTGATCGAGGGCGCCGGTGCGTCGCTCGATCATGGCCAGCTCGCGCAGCAGCAGCGGGCTGTCTGGTGACGCAGTCAGGGCCTGCGTGTACGCGACGCGCGCCTCCTCGTTCCGGCCGGCGGCGGCGGCGGCGCGGGCGTGCGCTATCGATTCGTCGACAGCGCGGAAACGCAGCGCCTCGATGCGTGCCGAAAGATTCAGCGCCGGGTCTGCGCTCTGCGCCGCTTCGAACGCGCCGATGGCCTCGGCGGCCCGTCCCTGCTCGACGAGCGCCAGCCCCTTCCCCACCAACGCAGACGCGTAGGCCGGTTGCAGGGTGATGGCTTGATCGAATCGCGTCAGCGCCTGCGCGAGATCGTGCCTGGCGAGCGACACGTAGCCGAGCCCCGCGACCAGCGAGGCGTCGGATGGCGACCGTTGCAGCAGGCGATTCAGCTGCTTGTCGGCAGCGCCGATGTTCCCGTTCTGCAGCGCCGTCCACGCGTCACGCTGACCGCCGGCCTGGCCCGATGCCGCAGCGATCGGAGCCGGAAAGATGAAGTCCGGAAACTGCGGGCCGGCCAGCGCGACGGACGGCTTCTTCGGCGCGCATCCAGCGATGACGAGCAGCGCAAGCAGGGCCGCACACGCCAGCGCACGTCTCATGAAGCGCGTCCGATCACGCGCCACGGCGGGCAGGCGTTCGATCAGCCGGCGCGGCGCTTCGACTTCGATCGCAATGTGCTCGTCGGTCTCGACATGCTGCAGCACACGCGCGTCCCGATACAGACGGGCCACGGCAATCCGCGATTCCTCCATTTTCGGATCGAACGTCAGTGTCGTGCGAACCACGTCGAGCGACAGCCGCGCCGCGACCGTCTCGAGCAACTCGTCGCGGCCTTCACCGGTCTTTGCCGACAGGAACAACGCCTCGGGCGATGCGAGTTTCAGCCGACGCAGTTCGTCGGGACCCAGCAGATCGCATTTGTTGAAGACGTCGAGCCGCGGGACCTCCGCGGCGTCTACCTCGCTGAGGACGCGTTCCACGGCAGCCACACGGCGATCGCGATCGATGCTGGCGGCATCGATGACGTGCAGCACGAGGTCGGCCTCTGCGACCTGTTCGAGGGTGGCGCGGAATGCGGCCACCAGCGTGTGCGGCAAGCGATCGATGAACCCGACGGTGTCGGAGATGAGGAGGTCACGGCGATCCGGCAACCGGACGCGCCGCACCAGTGGATCGAGCGTGACGAACAACGCATCCTGCGCGTCGGCTCTCTCGCGCGTCACCAGGTTGAAGATGGTCGTCTTGCCAGCGTTGGTGTAGCCGACGAGGGCGACGGTCGGAACCGCCTGCTTGTGACGCCGTTGCGCGCAGCTGCGCGCGGCGGCGGCGCAGCTCTTCGATCGACTTGCGAATCTGCTGAATGCGAACGCGGATGCGGCGTCGATCGGTCTCGAGTTTTGTCTCGCCGGGACCGCGGGTGCCGATGCCGCCGCCGAGGCGCGACAGCGCCGTGCCAGCGCCGACCAGACGCGGCAAGAGATATTCGAGCTGCGCGAGCTCGACTTGCCACTTGCCCTCGCGCGTGCGCGCACGCCGCGCGAAGATGTCGAGAATGAGTTGCGTGCGGTCGATGACCTTCCGACTGACGCGGGCCTCGATCTCGCGCAGCTGGGCGGGCGTCAGCTCGTTGTCGAAGATGACGGCGTCGACGTCCGCCTCTTCGCAGGCGGCCGCGAGGAAGTCGAGTTTGCCGCGACCGAGGAACGTCGCGGGATCGGGACGTGGACGCTCCTGCGACACGCGGAGCACGACCTGCCCGCCAGCGGCATGAGCCAAGCCGGCGAGCTCATCAAAGGATTGCTCGGCCGTATGCCGCCGCTCGGCGCCGGAAATCAGCCCGACGAGCGCGACGCGCTCGTTTCCTGTGTTCGACGTGGAACGTAGCATCAGGCGCAGAGGCGAGGCGAGAGCAGGAAGAACCGGAGGATCATGCGCAGTCCACGCAGACGGTCAGTCGCCGGAGACGCTCAAAAATTCTAGCACGCGGCTCCACGGAATCGCGCCCTCGCGTATCAGCCGGGGGCTGGTGCTGACATCGACGATCGTCGACGGCGGGCCGCCCCGACAGTGGCCGCCGTCGACGAGGGCGGCCAATTGAGAGAGGCGTGCCGTCACCACATCGGGATCGGCCGTCGGCGGCTCGCCGCTGCGGTTGGCGCTGGTCGCGGTCACCGGGAATCCCGCGAGACCGGCGAGCGTGCGTCCGATGTCACTGTCCGGCACGCGAACGCCGACGAGGCCGTCAGCGCTTCCGACACCCGGTGCCAGCGGGGCCGTCGATCGCAGCAGCAACGTCAATGGCCCAGGCCAGAATGCGCGAGCCAGGCGCATCGCGATGGGATCGACAATTGCCACCCGCGTTACTTGATCGACGTCGGCGGCGATCAACGGCAGCGGCTGATCGCTCCCGCGGCCCTTGAGTGCGAAGACGGCCGCGACCCCGGCCGGGTCGAAGGGATTCGCCCCAAGCCCATAGAGCGTGTCCGTCGGAAACGCCACGACCTGGCCTGCGGCGATCGCGTCGACCGCCGGCTGAAGCTGCGGTGCAAGAGCACGATTCGGATTGATATAGATTCGCTTCACTTGATTTCGTCACCTGATTCAGACGCGTCCGTACAGCCGATCTTTAACTCCGGCGTTCCGATCCCCTTCGGCTATATTTCCTCGCCATGCCAAAGCGGCCGCCTGCGCCAGCGAAGCGACTCCCGCGCGTCCCCTTGCCGCGGCAGAAGGGCGGCCAGCACGAAGACAAGACTCGTCGGCCATGGCGCGAGCGGAAACACAAGAAGAAGGATCTGGACTAGGCGTCCTCCATCGCCGGGCCTGTGGTCTCTCGCGTGCGCTCCTCCATGACACGGTGCACGGCGGCGCCGAAGACCAGCAGCATCAGCGCATCGACGAGGAACACCAGCCGTATTCCGGCATGGGCGATCAGGCCGGCAACCATCGGGCTCACGGCCATCCCGATCAACGACGCGCTCGTCAGAAACCCGAATCCCGTGGCCCGGGCCGGATCGGGCAGCGCGCCGCCCGCACTCGTGTAAGCGGCGGTCATCGCGACGCCGACTCCCACGCCGAACACGGCGACGGCGACACCGAGGACCGGCGTCGAGCTCGCGATCGCCATGAGCACTGCGCCGCCGGCAGCAAGAAGCGAGGCGCGCGACAGCGTCCGCCGGCCACCCCACCGGTTCAAGAGACCGGCACACCAGTGGTGACCGAGCGCTGCCGTACATGCAAGCACTGTGAAGATGATCCCCGAGATCAGCGCGATCTGCTCATCGGAAACGCCGAGCGTCGTCAGATGCAGCGGCAGAACCGGACCGAGGCTGCGATCGACGAACTGAAATCCGAAGATCAACGCCAGGAGGAGCACGAAGTTTTCGAAGGCGAGCACGTTAGTGAACGTGATGCGCTCCGTCGCGGCGTGATCCGAGACCGCCGCTCCGCGCGTGCTCGGGTCCTCGACGTACACCGCGAGGACCAGGAGCAGCGCGACCAGATAAAACCCGGCCGTTACGATGAAGGTTGCGCGCAGACTCACTGCGCCCGCGATGGCGCCGCCGATCACGGGACCGAGCGCCGGGCCGAGGCGCTGCGCGGTCTGCACCAGGCCAATCGACTGTGCCATCCGCCCCGGCGGTGCTGATTCCGCGGCCATCGTCAGCACGAGCGCGCCATACCCCGCGAAAAAGCCCTGCGCCACACGTAGCGCAAAGATGTGCCACGGCTGCGTGGCGTAGGCCATCGCTGCCATCAGGATCACGAAGCTGATCAGCGAGCGCGCGACCATGATCTTTCGGCCGAAGCGATCCGCGAACCGGCCCCACACGGGCGCCAGCAGCGCGGTCATCGCCGGCGTGACACCAAGGGACACTCCCGTCCACGCCGCGATCGCGCCGACGTCGTGCACGCCCATCTGCTGGATGTAGATCGGCAGGAACGGCATCACCAGCGTGAACCCGGCGAAGCCGATGAAAACGGCGGCCGTGAGCGCGAACAGGTTGCGGCGCCAGTCGGCGAGCAATGCCTCGGATCCGCCGGCCGAGTGTGCAGTGCTCTCGCCCGACGCTCGCGGTTTCGTCACGGACAGCCCTAGAAGCGGATCGTCGCGTCGTCTCCGGCGGACACGTGGATGGAGTCGATGAAGCGAATCTGGTGTGGCTCGCTCTGCATGATCAGCGAGCCTGTGCGGGTACCGTCACGAAAAAAGCGGACGCCTTTCATCAGAGCGCCCTCGGTCACACCGGTGGCGGCAAAAATCAGATGTGTCCCCGGAGCCAGATCGACCGAGCGGTAAACGCGCCTGAGGTCGGCGATTCCCATTGCCCGGCACCGCTCCTCATCCTCCGCGGTGCGCACGACCAGGCGCGCGAGAATCTCGCCATTCAGGCAACGCATCGCGACCGCCGTCAGCACACCTTCCGGTGCGCCGCCGGTGCCCATCACGGCATGAACCCCTGTGCCCGCTACGGCGGCGACGATAGCCGCCGAAAGATCGCCGTCGCTAATCAGCTTGATCCGTGCGCCGGTCTTCCGGATGTCGGCAATGAGCTGCGCATGGCGCGGACGGTCCAGCACCGTGATCACCAAGTCGTCGACGTCGCGGTGGAGCGCCGTGGCGATCGCGCGGAGGTTGTCGGCGACCGGTGCATCGAGATCGACCGTCTCGCGACAGGGTGCCGGCACGATCAATTTCTCCATGTAGAGGTCGGGCGCGTGAAGGAGCCCGCCTTTCTCGGATGCCGCCAGCACCGCGATCGCGCCCGGCGCGCCGGTGGCGCAGAGGTTGGTGCCCTCGAGCGGATCGACCGCGATATCGACCTGTGCCGTGCCGAGGCCGCGACGGCCCAGGGCCACGTTCGCCATCCCGACCTTCTCGCCGATGAACAGCATCGGCGCCTCGTCGCGCTCGCCTTCGCCGATGACGATCGTGCCGTCGATCGGCACGCGAGTCGAGTTCGCGGCGCATCGCCGACACCGCGGCGGCGTCTGCTTTCCGCCCGTCGCCCTGCCCCATCGTCTGGGCACAGGCGATCGCCGCCTGTTCCACGACGCGGAGGAACTCGAGCGAGAGATCGGCGTCCATCTATTCGGCGGCGGCCGGCGAGTGAATCGCCGGCAGCTCGCAGCGCGTCGGCCGATCCTGCCGGTAGCCGAGGACGTAATCGGCCTGCATCAACGTGTGCACTTCGCGCGTGCCCTCGTAGATCACCGCGCCCTTGCAGTTGCGATAGAACCGGCCGACCGGGTACTCGTCGGAGTAGCCATTGGCGCCATGCACCTGCACGGCGTCGCCGGCGGCGCGCTCCGACGCGACGGTCGAGTACCACTTCGCAAGGCTGGTCTCGCGAGTGTTGCGGCGCCCGATGTTTTTGAGAAAGCCGGCGCGCAGCCAGAGGAGGCGCGACACCTGATAGTCGGACTCCATGTTCGCGATCATCTGCTTGACCAGCTGATGCTCGGCGATGACCTGACCGAAGGTCTTCCGCTCGAGCGCGTATTTCGCGCTGGCGTCGCGGCAGGCGCGAATCAGGCCGGTTGCGCCGGCGGCCACGGTGTAGCGTCCCTGATCGAGCCCGAACATCGCGATCTTGAACCCTTCGCCGGGCCGGCCCAGCACGTTCTCTTCGGGCACTTCCATGTCTTCCATCTTGAAGTAGCCCGTGTTTCCGGCGAGGATGCCCCACTTCTCCTTCAGCGTTCCGCTCGAGAACCCCGTGAAGGCGCGCTCGACGATGAAGGCGGTGATGCCGGACGTGTCGCGGGCGCGCTTCTTCTCCGGATCCGACCAGGCGAACACGAGGAAATGGTCGGCGACGTCGGCGAGCGAGATCCACATCTTCTCGCCGGTGAGAACGTAGCGATCGCCCCGCTTGACCGCGACGGTCTGGATGCCGCGGACGTCGCTGCCGGCGGCAGGCTCGGTCAACCCGTAGGTCGCAATCTTCTTTCCCTGCGCCTGCGGCACTAGATAGCGCCGCTTCTGCTCCTCGGTCCCCCAGGTCAGAAGCGACAGACAGTTCAATCCGGCATGCACCGACATGATGACGCGCAGCGAGGTATCAACGTACTCGAGCTCTTCGCTGGCGAGGCCGAGCGCGACGTAGTCCATGCCAGCGCCGCCGTATTCGACCGGCACCGAGATGCCGAGCAGCCCGAGCTCCGCCATCTGGGGCAGGATCTTGGGATCGAACGTGTGCGCGCGATCGAGCTCCTTGATGCGCGGAGCGACTTCGCGGCGACCCCACTCGCGGACGGTCTGTTCGAGCAGTCGCTGTTCTTCTGTCAGATCGAAATCAATCATGGCTGGGTACCAGGGCAGCTCACGTGCAGGCGGGGCTTCAGCCCCGCCAGAAGGCGGACCTAAAGGTGCGCCCTACATCCGATGGCCGAGAAGATGAGGACGGCCGACTATCGTAATACAGAGGCTCAGCCGCGGTCGACGCGGATGACCGCGCCGCGGCCCAGACCGAGCTGGTGTGCAGCGTTGCCGCCATTCAGCGCCAGTTCGAGGTGATCCGAGCTGCCGAAGAGCGCGCAGATCGAACCGGCCGGCGCTTCCGCATATGTCGCCACCAGCCGATCGACGACCTGGCCGTCGACGGCGATGCTGATCGACCCGTCATGACGGAATTGATCGAAGCGGCGGCGGTCGATGTTCGTCACCAGATTGCCGAATCGGTCGACGAGCATCACCTCCCCCAGCAGGGCGGTCTGCTCCTCGCGCGGTTCCGGGATCTCGAGCTGTAACCAGCTGGTCACCGGTCTTCCCATCGCCGTCGCCTCAGTGCCTTTCGCCAGCCAGCCCGCCGCCGGCGCGAAACGGTCGCGCCCTTCGAATGTCCGACTGACCGTGGGACGCGCATAGCGCCGTTCGGTGAGCTCGACGACCCGCTTCGGCTTGTGCTCGCGCAGCACAGCGGTCAACACGCCGTTGTCAGGTGCCACGAAGCGGTAATCGCCGGTGTCGGCGATCAAACCCCGGCGCGACGATCCCACGCCGGGATCAACGACGACAAGAAAGATCGTCCCGACGGGAAAATATTTGTACGCCGCGGCGAGCTCGAGCGCGCCCGTCAGCACATCGTGGGGTGGAATCTCGTGTGTGATGTCAGCCAGCGTGACGTCCGGACAGAGCGTCAGCACGACGCCCTTCATCGTGCCGGCGTAGTGGCTGGCAGTGCCAAAATCTGTGAGCAGAGCAATGATCGGCCGTACCATTCGCCGCGCCTCCCCTGCTGACCGGGCCGCCGGCCTGGCGTCAAGTCAGGAGCGGAAGCGCCGGTCGATGGTCAGGCGCCCGCGCCGGCCGAGGTCAGATACGACGGCTTGCGGAAGAGAATCTCCCGGACGTTCGTCTGCAACAAGAACGAATCGGACACCCGCAGGCGCTCGAACAGCTTGATGATGTCGCGATTCTGGAGCACCCGCGTGCGTGTGCGCTCCTCGCCGTACGGCTTGTGCCGGAGGCTCACGTCGTCGACGACGACATACTTGGTGAACGTCGCCTCACGCGTTGCCGACGTGCTGAAGAACCCTAACAGGGCGCCGTCGACCTTCAGCACCCGCGTCAGCTGGTTGGCCACCACGAGCGCGGCCGCCGGATCGAGGAAGTCCAGCAGGTCCCAGCAAAGAATGCCGTCGATACTGCCGTCGGGCTGAGGGAATCGCTTGCCGAAGAACGTGGCCAACTCCCCCGTCGTTCCCCCGCGGCCGTGCCGATCGACGTCGGCGAAGAAATCCTCGACGAAGATCTTGCAGCCAAGCTGCTCGCCGAAAAACGAGACGTTCGGACCGATGACCGGTCCGAGGTCAAGCAGCACCGGATTGGGGCGGCTGGTCAGGGTCGCGAGAAACTTCTTCAGTGCCTTCGTGGGGAACACCGCACCCGGCGACGCGGATTCCACCACGTACGACGCGGTCTCGGGTTCGGGACCCCGCTTCGCACCGATCTTCCCGAGCAACCCTGTCCAGGGCTTTCCTGTGGACTCCGCCGCCACCCTGCCTCGTTGGTCGCCGAAGCGCCGCGCCGGTCGCCGCCTACGCGACGGGCCGGCGTCCAATGCGCTCGACTGCTAGACGCCGACTTTCTGCGCGCCTGGAACCACCGGCGCGCCGGTCGGCTTCGTGTCGGCCGCTTTGACGTCGGGCTTCGGTGGCGCACCGCCAGCTTTCTTCATGTCCACGCTGCCGCGGAAGTGGGCACCCTCGGCAATGGCGACGCGCGGCGAGATGATGTCGCCGTCGACCGACCCGTTGTCGCGGATGTCGACTTTCTCGGTGGCAGTGACGTTGCCGACGACCTCGCCGACCACGATGACCGACTTGGCGAAGACCGCTGCCTTGATTCGGCCGTTCGGCCCGATCGTCAGTGCATGATCGCGCAGCTCGATCTTTCCCTCGACGTGACCCTCGATGGTCAGATCCTCGCTGCCGTTCAATTCGCCCTTGATCACGACGGACTTGCCGATGTGCACGACGTCCCTCGATCCTGACGGCCGAGTCTCGTGGCTCGGCGCTACGCTCGGCGCACTCTGGGAAACCGCCGCAGTCGGCGGGGCGGGAGACGGCGGAGCCGGCGGCTTGACCGCCTCGTCACGCTTCCACATTTTTCATGACCTCCACGGGGCAGGCGAACGGCGGCTCGGAGCGCGCCCCTGCCGCACCTCGGAAATGACCGTGCCAGGGAACCTTGGCGGCAGTATAGGCAGAGCCTGAAAGTATTGTCTAGTCGTTTTATTGCTGAGGGTTAGCGGCGATGCTATGATCCTGGGATCGTGCGCAGCTACTTCGACTACAACGCTACGACGCCTGTCCATCCGGAAGTGGTGCAGGCCGTCGCCCGCGCGCTCGCCGAGACATTCGGAAACGCTTCCAGCGTGCACGGTTTCGGGCAACAGGCCAAAGCTGCGCTCGACGATGCCCGCGCGTCGGTAGCGGAGCTCATCGGCGCCGATGCTGCAGAGATCGTCTTCACCGCCGGTGGCACCGAATCGGACAACTTCGCCCTGCGCGGCGCAGCCGAAGCTCAGGAAGCACGCAAGCGCCGACGCATCGTGACGGCGGCAATTGAGCACGAAGCCGTACTCAATACCTGTCGGCATCTCGGACGCCGCGGCTACGAGTGCACTATTCTTCCCGTGACGACACAAGGCGTCGTGACGCCCGAGGCCCTCAGCACCGTGATGGCCGATGATGTCGCCGTGGTGTCGGTGATGCACGCGAACAACGAGATCGGCACCGTGCAGCCGATCGAGGAGCTCGCGAAAATCGCGCATGCGCAGGGCGCGCTGTTCCACACCGACGCGGTCCAATCCGCCGGGAAGATCTCGCTCGACGTTCGTTCGCTCGGTGTCGATCTCCTCTCCTTGTCCGGTCACAAGTTCTACGGACCCAAGGGGTCAGGAGCCTTGTGGATCCGTCGGGGCGTGCGGCTGGCGCCGATCCTCACGGGAGGGCGGCACGAGCGGAATCGTCGTGCCGGCACCGAGAACGTCCCTGGACTGATAGGCCTCGGCGTCGCGGCTCGCCTGGCGAAATCGGCGATGGCGCACGAAGGGATACGCCGGTCGGCGATGCGCGATCGCCTCGAACAGCTGGTGCTCGAGCGCGTGCCGCGGACGACAGTCAACGGCGCTGGTGCGCCGCGAGTGCCGAACACGACGAATATCAGCTTCGACGGCGTGGAGGCCGAGTCGCTGTTGATTGCGCTCGATCTCGAAGGGATTGCCGTTTCTACGGGATCGGCCTGCTCGTCGGGCACGCTGGAACCATCGCACGTGCTCAAGGCGATGAACCTGCCGGCTGGACGCGCGCAGAATGCAATCCGGTTCAGCCTCGGCAGCGGCAACACCGACGAGGAGATCGATCGCCTGGTGGATGTCCTGCCGCCTATCGTCGAAAAGCTGCGATCCCTGGCGCGGATGCCGAAGTCGTCGCTCGCCGCTTCCCGCTGACCATCGGGCCGGGATAATTATCCCGACCCCAATTTATGCGCATCGTCGTTGCCATGTCGGGAGGAGTCGACTCCTCGGTCGCGGCCTCGCTTCTGCACGAGGAGGGCCACGAGGTGGTCGGCGTGTCGATGCAGCTGTACGACCAGCGCGAGGCGGCGGGACACGGCTTCGGACGCTGCTGCTCCCTGGACGACCTTCACGACGCGAGACGCGTCGCCGCCGCGATCGGGATCAAGCACTATGTCCTGAACCTCGAGCGGCAGTTTCAGGAGGCGGTCGTCGCGAATTTCGTGTCTGAATACACCGCGGGCCGCACGCCGATTCCCTGCACGCACTGCAACACCGACCTGAAGTTCTCGACGCTGGTCGATCGTGCGGCAGGATTCGGATCGACGATCGTCGGTACCGGACACTACGCACAGCTCGCCGACGACCCTCGAACCGGCCGGCGTCGCCTCCTCCGCGGTCTCGACGCGACGAAGGATCAGTCGTACTTCCTCTTCGCCCTGACGCAGGCACAGCTGCAGAGCGCGCGTTTTCCCGTCGGCAGCCTGACCAAGAACGAGGTGCGTGGATACGCGCGCGATCGTGGACTCCCGGTCGCCGACAAGCCGGATAGCCAGGAGATCTGCTTCGTGCCCGACGGCGATTACGCGCGATTCGTCGAGCGGCATTCGCCGGAGCCCGCGGCGACGGGGGTGATCACCAATGCCGGCGGCCAGGTTCTCGGACGGCACGACGGCATCCATCGCTTTACGGTGGGCCAGCGCAAGGGCCTTCGCCTCAGCACGTCCGAACCGCTGTACGTGCTGGAGCTCCGCTCCGCGCAGCAGACGGTGGTCGTCGGTCCGCGTGAGGATCTCGATCAGGTACGTTGCACGGTGGCAAACGTCAACTGGACATCCGGCACGACACCCGATCGATCGGTCCGAGCGGCAGTGCAGATCCGGCACCACCACGCGCCGGGTCCAGCAACCGTGACTCCTCTTCCTCGAGGCCGCGCGGACGTCGTGTTCGATGCTCCGGAACGGGCGATCAGCCCGGGACAGGCGGCCGTCTTCTACGCCAGCGATGAAGTGATTGGCGGAGGATGGATCGACGCGTCGCGACAGTAGGGCCGCACCTCACTGCCGCTGGACGAGGTCAACGCTCGTAGGCGCCGAGCCAACGCTCGGGCCTACGGATGTGTGCCGCTAGTGCTGCGACGACGCCGGCGCGTGCTCGTGCGCGGCGGCTTCGTGCTCGTCGAATTCCATGTTCTCGAGATACCGCTCCGCATCGATCGCGGCCATGCAGCCCGATCCCGCAGCGGTGATCGCCTGGCGGTACGTGTAGTCCTGCACATCGCCCGCGGCGAACACACCGTCGACGCTCGTGTGGGTTCCCTTGGTCACGATGTAGCCATTGGGGTTGAGCGCCAGGTGTTTCCGGAACAGCTCCGTGTTCGGCGTATGGCCGATCGCGACGAAGACACCGTCGACGTCGAGCGTCGAGGTCTCGCCGGTCACGAGGTTCTTGACGACCATCCCGGTCACTTCGCCCTTGTCGACGCCCAGGATCTCCTCGATTTCGCTGTTCCAGAGAAACTCGATCTTTGGATTGGCGAACGCTTTCTCCTGCATCACTTTCGAGGCCCGCAACTTGTCGCGGCGGTGCACGACGGTGACCTTCGAGGCGAACCGCGTCAGGAACAGCGCCTCTTCCATCGCAGTGTCGCCGCCACCGATCACGGCGATCGGCCGGCCCTTGAAGAAAGCGCCGTCACAGGTCGCGCAGCTCGAAACGCCATGTCCGACGAGACGGCGCTCGGAGATCAATCCGAGCCACTTGGCCGATGCTCCCGTGGCGATAATCAGCGTTTGCGCGCGGTATTCGCAATCGTCGGTCCAGACGCCGAAGGGCCGCGAGTCGAGATCGACGCGAGTGACGCGGCCGGAGACGATCGTGGCTCCGAAGCGCTGCGCCTGCATGCGCATCTCTTCCATCAAATCCGGTCCCATGATCCCGTCGCGATACCCCGGCCAGTTCTCGACCATCGTCGTGATCATCAACTGGCCGCCGGCCTCGAGACCCTCGATCACGAACGGCTTCAGATTGGCGCGTGCAGCGTACAGTGCCGCCGTGAGTCCGGCCGGACCCGATCCGATGATTAGCACCGGCAGCGCGTCACCGTAGGTATTCGGCTCGCGGCTCACAGATGGTTCTCGATGATCTTCGCGAGCTGGTCCCGCGTCACTTGTGCGCCGACCACGGACTCGACGACCTGGCCGCCCTTGAAGACCAGCAGCGTCGGAATGCCGCGCACGGAATACTGTGCCGGCGTCCGGGGGTTGTCGTCGACGTTGAGCTTGCCGATCACGGCGCGTCCGGTGAAGTCCCCGGCGAGGGCATCAACCGTCGGTGCGATGCGTTTGCACGGACCGCACCATTCGGCCCAGAAATCGACCAGAACGGGTCGCGGCGACTGCAGGACCTGCTCCGAAAAATTGCCGTCAGTGAAGGTTTGAACGTTTTCTGCTGCCATGGTTGCGCCGGTCTCCTCGAACCCCAACATCATCGCCCACGTGCCCGGTCGAACGCTAGTCCTAGCGTAGCCCGCCAACTATGAGATGCCAGTGGGTGTCGTCGCGATCCCGTGCCCAGTGAGAACGGACCATTCGGTAGCGGCCCGGGGCCGGTCCCCCAATTGGTCAAGCCTGAGATAGAGTGGGCTCGCTGATGCGCCCAGACGCCCCGCGTCCGGTCCGCCAGGAGCCACGCGAGATCGTGGAACTCCGCACACTCGGGACCGCGCATCCGGAGCTCGCCGACGCTGTCGCGATGCAAATCGAGCTGGTCACCTATCAGCGCCGCCTGCAGGCGCGGATCCCGACCCCCATCGCGCCCCTGTCGAGGCCGGCAGCCGCAGATCGCCTGCGTCTGGGGGAACGACTCGTGGACTTCGAGGCGATTCCTCTCGACTGGTCGGCCGCCCGCCAGGCCGTTCGCGCGACGGCGGATATCCTCCGGCGTCACAACAATCTCGATGGCGACGATCACGCGGTCATCACTGCCCTGGTGCGCGATGCGCATTCCTTCGAACGCCTGCTGAAAGAGTGGTACGCGGAGACGGGAGTGCCAACACCTCGGCGCGCGGATGCCGCCACGCACCGCACGGACTACCCCGCGATCCTCGAGCAGGTGTGCGCCCTCGCGCTTCGGCCATTCCTGGCGCGGTCCGCCGAAGCGTTGTCCCAGGGCGTTGACTTGACACAGTGGATGCGGCCGCACTGTCCGACGTGCGGCGCGGAGCCGGAATTCGCCGCGATTCAGGGTGACGAGTCCAGGCTGCTGACGTGCGGACGCTGTGAGATGCGGTGGCCGTGGCTGGCAGTCGGGTGCCCGTGGTGCCTGCAGGTCGATCGGACTCGCCTCCGGACCTTCACCAGCCCTGATCGGCGCTACCGCGTCGTCGCCTGCGACGATTGCCGGCGCTATCTGAAAGCGTACGACGGCCGCGGCGCGACGCGGCCGGTGCTGCCGAATGTCGATACGATCGCGACGCTACCGCTCGACGCGGCGCTGATGCAGCAGGGATACGGGTAGAACGACGAAGGACGAGGGACGAAGGACGAGGGACGGGGGTCCCGCGTAGGGCGGACCTTGAGGTCCGCCTTTCTGTCCACTACTCCTGGGGTTGTGGCTCGGTCGCTGGTTGCGCGAGCAGGTTCAGGCTGGCGGCCTTCGTGCTCAGCCAGTTGAACAGGTGACGCGTTTCCATGAAGCGTCCGGCGTTCGAGCGCGCGCCGAGGACGACGACGGCGACCTGATCGCCGGACTGCGGCAACCGGAGAAGTGTCGCCAGGCAGTAGCCGGCTTTCGAGATGAAGCCGGTCTTGCCCGCGCGCACGTCTACGTCGCCCTTTACCACCAGCTGATTCGTGCTGTGGATGTTGATCACGCGGCGGTTCGTCAACACCGTGTAGTAGGGCATCCGCATGATCGACGCCACGCGCTCGTCGCTCGATGCCACGACGATGAGCCGCGCCATGTCGAACGCCGACGAGACGTTGTCCGACAGCAGACCGGACGGGTCTGTGTACGACGTCTGCTGCAAGCCCAGATCGCGGGCCTTCGCGTTCATGCGACGGATGAACCCATCAGTGCCGAGCGGCGAGGTGCGCGCCAGGGCGCGAGCCGCAGCGTTGTCGGACGCAATCAGTGTGAGGTGCAGAAGATCGTCGATGGTGACTCGTTCACCGGCGCGGAGATAAGTGTGATTCGCGCGAGTGACGTCCGACCGTTCCACGACCACTTCACGCGTGAGATCGGGATTGTCTTCGAGCACGACTTCCGCGGTCATCACCTTGGTAATGCTGGCGATCGAGCGCGGGTTCTGCGAATTCTCTTCCCAGAGAACCTGCTGTGTGACCGGGTTGTAGATGATCGCCGCTTCGGCGCGGATGTCGGGAACGGTCTCTCCGAGCTCGTTCACTTTGTAGCGGGGTTCCATGACCTCGCGCCATTGGCGGGCGCGGGCGGAGGCGCGTGCGCGCGCGACGCGGGCGCGGCGGGCCCGGGACGCCCGGCTCGAATAACGCCGGGTGACCGTTGTGTGACTTTTTTTGACAGCGGTCTTGACGGCTTTGACGGTCTTCGCCGATGACGGCGACCCGTTTACCTCGCGCGCCTCGAGTAGAGAGCCCGGCAGCAAGGTGCCCAGGCTCAGCAATACGAGCGCAAGTTTAGCGATCAAGCGGGTCCGGACGTGGCTCACCGGCGAATTCCCCCTACGAGCGAAGCGATTGTCCTACAAGCCTTTAATCGGCATCATAGCAGACAATCTATAGAGCGCAAACGACTTTCGTCTGGGCCGGCAGTACGTGGCGCTTGCACGGGATTTGCAACTGCGGGAACGGCTCAGGGAATCACCCCAATCGGTCAGAAAGAAGCCTCCCTGAACCATCCCCCACCAGCCCGCCGGCTATCTGTCGGTCGAGCTGGCCGCAATCGCTATAAGCAAGGCACGTTCCGACCCACGCGCCGAGTCCCTCGTGTCGAACATTTCTTCAGACGAATGCTCGCCCGTGCCCCCTCCGCCCCCGCCTACCGTAATCGCTGGGATGCCCAGACTCATTGGAAAATTCGCATCGGTCGACGACTCCGACGGCATGACCGTCTCGCCAAGCGCCTTCGAAATTCGCAGCGCGAGGTCGACGAGACGATCGCCACTTTCCGTCGCACCAGCCGGCCGCTCCCCCACCAACTGAATGCCCGAGTTGACAGGATCCCGGCCGCCCCATCGTCGGTTCTCGGACGCCACGGCGTCTGAAACGGCGCTACGCATCTGGCTCTCGAGCGTTTCGAGCGACTCGAGCGAGGACGACCGAAGGTCCACTTCCATCCAGGCTTCCGCGGCGATGGCGTTAATCGAGGTGCCGCCGCCGATCCGTCCGACGTTGAACGTCGCCTTGGCACCAGGTGGCACTGGCATTCTCGCGATGCCATCGATAGCGCGGCCGAGGGCGTGAATCGGATTGGCCATCCCGAAGCTGCCGTAGCTGTGCCCGCCCGGCCCGCTCATCGTGATGCGGAACCGCCGGCTCCCCACACCGCGCGACACGATACTCATGCCCGCGCCATCGATGGAGACGAACCGGTCGACCTGCCCCTTCATCTCGCCACCAAACAACCCGCGGATCCCGCGAAGATTGCCCAATCCTTCTTCTCCCACCGTCCCGACAAAAGTCAGGCTCCCGGCAGTCTTGACCCTGGCCAGGTTGATGGCGCGAGCGACGCCGACCAGCACGGCCAGTCCCCGGCAGTCGTCGCTGATGCCGGGCCCCTTCAAGGTGCTGCCTTCCCGCTTGACGCGCACATCCGTGCCGTCGGGGAAAACAGTATCCAGATGCGCGCTGACCACCACACGAGGGAACGGCGCACTGCCGCGCCGCTCCGCGACGACATTGCCAACGTCGTCGATACGAACGTCGGCGAGTCCCGCCTCCTGAAGGAGTCGCTGCAACGCGCGAGCACGGCGCCCTTCGGCGAAAGGCGGCGCCGGAATCTCACAGAGCATCGCTTGCGTATCAATAGTTTGAGGCTCGAGATCGCGAATCGCGGCACGAGCCGCCTGGACCGTGGGATCGCGCAGTAGTTCGCCGATGACGTCGGGGCCGTTCTGTGGAGACGACGCCGCCAAGGTCGCCGCGGCCCCTGCGAGGATCGCGGCCATCCAAAACGTTGGCGCGACAAATCCAACGGTTGGTCGGGAAACGACACGAGGGCGACACATTGACCGCGCACAATGTGTCAGCGCGCGAAAGCGCGCAGCACGGTCGCGACGGTCAATGCGACAATTTGCCCATGAAACGTGCTCACTCATTGGCGCGTCGAATGGGCGAACGAAGGTGTGTAGCCCGCGGTACAGGAGTTGCTAGCTGCGGCATTCGTCGGGGAGATGGAGGGTACCATGAGCCTTGTCCGGTTGCTTGGCTTCACCACGCTCTCATGCGGCTGCGTGGTGGGTCGCTATCGTGAAGTCGCCACGAGTCGTGAGGTCACCTACGTCGAAGAGAAGGGCACGGCGTGCAACGCGCACGGCCACCGCCGCAATCACACGCTGGTCACCGAACGGCAGATGACAGTCGCCGCGCCCCTGATGGCCAGCGCGTCCTGAGCCGCGCGAACCGGCCGCGCCGATTGGCTATGATGGAACTCCCGTGAGTTCCACGCCATACGCCACGATCGACGCCGGCCGCGCGCGTCTTCGGTTCTATCACGGCGACTGCCTCACCATCCTCACAGCGTTTCCGCCGGGCGCATTCGCCGCCATCGTCACGTCGCCTCCCTACAATCTGGGCATCCGCTATCGCAGCTACGAGGACGCACTGCCCCGCGACCGGTATCTGAAGTGGACCGGAGAATGGGTGGCCGCCGCCGCGCGCACACTTGCCCCGGACGGTTCACTATTCCTGAACGTCGGCGCCAAACCGACGGACCCGTGGACCGCCCTCGACATCGCGCAAGCCGCGCGCCCTCACCTGGCGCTGCAGAACACGCTGCATTGGATCAAGTCGGTCGCTATCGACCGTGACGCGGCAGGGACGGCCGCCGGACTGGATCGCGACCTGGCGCTGGGCCACTACAAGCCAATCAACAGCCCCAGGTTCGTCAACGATTGCCACGAGTTCATCTTCCATTTCTCGCCCTCGGGACGGACGCCGCTCGACCGTCTCGCGCTGGGAGTGGCGTACCAGGACCAGTCGAATGTCACACGCTGGCAGGCGGCGAGTGGCGGACGGCGATGCCGCGGGAACGCCTGGTTCCTCCCCTACGACACCATTCAGAACCGGGACAAAGACCGGCCGCATCCAGCGACGTTCCCGGTCAGGCTGCCGGATTTCTGCCTCCGCCTCCACGGCCTGGCGCGCCTCGGCGTCGTCGCCGATCCGTTCCTGGGGCTCGGCAGCACCGCGGTCGCCTGTGCGCTGCTCGGCGTAGATTTCGTGGGGATCGAGTTGGATCGGGAGTATCTGGACGAAGCAATCGAGCGAACCCGGCGGGTCGTCGGGGGTGCGGCACACGGGCGCACCCGTCTGGCGCGCCGGCACTCGCCATCGGCTACTTAGTCGCCTTCGGCTCGGGCGGCGGCTTCAGCGAGTACGACTTTCGCGACCAGATGTCCAGATTGGGGCGACTCGCTTTGACCACGATCTGACGCGTGCGCTTCATGACGTCCGGATTGCTCGAATAGTAGCCGAGCACGTAGTAGTCGCTGCTTTCAGCGTCGATCCGCTTGAGCGCCTTGTCGAAGTCGTTCTGGTTGATAGCGGCGAAGCCGCCGGTCTGCTCGGCGATCACCCGCAGGCTGTCCTGTGACTTGCGAACGTAGTTGTTCCACTCCGTGGGATCCACCTCTTCGTCGATGTCGGCGCCGGCCACGAGACCGCGGGGATCAATCGTGTAGAACGTGGCATTCGCACGATTGGCCGCTCGCGTCAGCTCGGAAAGCTCTCGAATGAGATCGGCGTCCGCGAACTCGTTGTTCTGCCGGCTGAAGGGATCGTACTCGACGCCCATGTCCTTCATCCGCTGCGCGTTGGTGTTCTTCATTCCCACCAGGTTCGGATCGGCGTAGCGGGCACCCTCGAACGGGTTCATGTCGTAACCATTGCTCACGAAGATGACCGCCTTGCGGCGGTTCTGAACCTTCTCGAGATTTTTCACGATGTCGTACGCCGTTGAAAAGGCGACGTGCACTCGGTACCGCAGCTCGCTCGGCCCCTCGGAGCCTTGCGGCGCTTCGATGATCTCGCTCGGCTTCAGTGCGCTGCCGCTGATCTTGTTGATCGCTTCGTCCATCCGCTTGCGGTCGTACGTCATATCGACGGCGATCGACGACGTGCCCGTGGACACGATACCGAACATGTCGCCCTCGTGGACGAGCATCGTCGACATCTTCTTGAACAACTGCCGGATCCGCGGTGTATCGCGGAAGTTCATGTGCAAGTCGTCGACGAAGAACAGGAAGATGCGTCCGGCGGCGTCGTTCTTGGGTCGCGCCGGGGGCAGAATAATCCCCTCTTGCGGCGGCGGTGGAGGCGGGGCCTGGAGGTTGTAGGTGCGGCCGCCATGGACAAGTTCGACGGACGCTATCTCCTGCTTGACGCCGTCCTCAAGGACCTCGAACTCGCCCTTCTTCAAGTCGGCCACGAACTGGCCGGTTCCGTCGCGAACGATGACATCGGTCGTGATCAGATCGACGCGGGCCCGGAACTGCGGCACCGGACCTTGAGTGTCCTGGCTGGCGGGTGGTGCGCTCGCGGGAGTCTTGGCGCCGGCGGGCGGCTGTGCACCTGCGGGCGCCTGCGTGCCAGCTGGTGCCTGCGGTGAAGCGCCGAGCGTGACTGTTGCCAGTCCCAGGATGGCAGCTCCTCGTACGAGCTGCCGGATGCGTGTCTTCATAGAAGAAAGTATAGCGTGAGCGCCTCGGCCGGGCCGTCGATCCGACCCGATTGCCCGGCTTTTTGACGACCGCTGGAAGTTGACGGTCTGGCGATCGCGGATCAGGCGTTCGGCGGGCGTTCCCGACGGCGCCGGTGACGCGGACCACGTGCCGGGGCGTCGCCACCAACCGGCGACGATTCAAACGAGGCCGGCGATTCGTTTCCGCCGTCGGCCGCTTTGCCGTTCTGTTCGCCGGCCGACGCCGCCGATTCCAGCAGCCTCGCCCAATCGAAGTCGACGTCCGGATGTCCGTCCTCTAACAGCCGCCTCGCGTCGTCGTCGAACGCGGCGCGGCCGACTTTCAGATGTGGCGGGCTGCGAAACCAATACAAGAGTCGCGGCCGGTCCTTGTCACCCTGCGGCCGCGTCGCGTGGAGGAGATAGGTGTTCTCGTAACCGCGGCGATCGCGAGAAAACCGCAGAAACGCCACTTACTTCCGCCCGACCGCCTTTTTCGCCGGTGCCTTCTTGACGACGACCTTCTTGCCGACCGCCTTGCGCGGGACCGGCTTTGCCACCGCTTTCGATTTCGCGGGCGGCTTGGCGGCGAGTTTGGAAGCGACCTTCGTCGGCCTGGAAGCTTTGACGGGCGCGGCCTTTGCCGACACCTTCTCGGCCTTCCTGGTCGGGACTGGTGCCGTTTTCGGCGACTCCTTCTTCGCCTCGACTACGGGCTTCTTCATCGCCACGACCTTCGGCTTCCCGGTTGCCGCAGGCGTCGCATCCAATTCGGGGCCGAGGTCGATCGCAACAGAGCCGCTGCGGTGGACGAGCGCGAACCGCATCAGCTCGCCAACCTGGTGGTAGGTGTGAATCTCAGCGACCGAGATGTGGTTGTCCGCGGCCAATCGGCGTGCGACGTCCACCGAGCCCATCGGCACGTACAGGAGCAGCGGCGCCCGCAGCTTGGCGTAATGGGCCCACTGTGCCAGCGCCTCGAGATTGTTGACCGACTCACCGGTTTCGACCTCGACGACGCCGATGACCTTTCGTCCCTTCTCCGTAGAGAAGAGGATCGCGTCCGGGTATTCCTTGCGCAAGGTGCCCAGTGAAACGTTTTGTTCGGCGCCGGGGTTGATGCCGACTTCGATCTTCCGCCGGCTGAGGTCCCGCTGAAGCTGGCGAATCACGCGGTCGTGCTCGAGCTGCTCACGTACGGGCCGCACCAGGATCGGGCTCAACGAGGACCTCCGGCTCTTAGACCGTTCAACAAAACCGCATACTATACACACAAACGCCCCGGGAGAATCGGTCTCCTGCGCAGTTCTTCAATCGATTTCGAGTTACATGAAACTGTTTACGCTTACGCTCGCCTCGCTCGTGCTGGCCTCGGCTCTCACCATGACCGCGACGCGGCCCGCGGCTCCGGATCCGCCCACGCCCGGGTTGAACCCAAAGGTCCAGTCCGTGCTCGACGACATCCGAAAGGCCGACACCGGCCAGCTGGCGGTTTCGGCCGAAGACGGCCGGTTCCTGCGGCTGCTCGTCGCGACCAACCACACGAAACAGGCGCTGGAGATTGGCGCGGCCAGCGGATATAGCGCCATCTGGATCGGGATGGGTCTCAGAGAAACCGGCGGCAAGCTCGTGACCATCGAGTACGACCCCCAGCGCGCCAAGGAGGCCGCCGACAATGTCGCGCGGGCCGGCTTCTCCGACATCGTGCGGGTGATATCGGGCGATGCCTTCAAACAGATCCCGACGGTGCAGGGGCAGTTCGACTTCGTCTTCCTCGACGCGTGGAAGCGCGACTACCAGAAGTTTTTCGACATGGTGTTCCCTCGCATGCCGAAAGGCGGCCTCTTCGTCGCGCACAACGTCCTGAACAAGAAGTCTGAGATGCCCGACTTCCTGCGCACGATCGAAACCCGTCCCGACCTGTTTTCGACCATCGTTGCGCCTTCCGGGGAGGGCGTATCGGTGTCGTGGAAGCGGCAGTAAACGACGATCGATGAGCGCAGCGCCGCGGCCCGCACATCTCATCGGGGTCCCCCTCGACCTCGGCGGCGGACGCCGGGGTGTGGACATGGGGCCGTCGGCATTCCGTATCGCCGGTCTCGGCGAGCGCCTCGCCCGATTGGGTTATCCGATCACGGACCGCGGAGATCTCGCGGTCCCCATTCCTGAAACCCGTTACGAAGGCGACACCAGAAAGCGCTACGTGAACGACATTGCGACGGTATGTGGAGCGCTCTTCGAACGCGCCAGCGCGGCGCTAAACGAGGGCGGACTTCCCATCGTATTGGGCGGCGACCACAGTCTCGCGGCCGGGTCGGTCGCAGCCTCAGCAGCCTGGGCGCGCGCACGGGGTGGCAAGCTGGGCCTGATCTGGGTGGACGCGCACGGCGACATGAACACGCCAACAAGCACATCCTCCGGCAACGTCCACGGCATGCCGCTGGCGGCCCTGCTCGGGTCCGAGCCGTCGGAATTGGCCGGCATTGGCGGGTTCGCGCCGAAAGTCGACCCGGGACAAACCGTGCTCATCGGGGTGCGAAACCTCGACGAGGAGGAAAAGGACCGGGTCCGCGCGTCGAGAATTCACGTCTTTACGATGAAGGACATCGATCGCGCGGGCATCGCTCACGTGATCGAGCAGGCGATCGAACTGGCCGGACGCGACGCCGCCGGCATCCACGTCTCGTTCGATCTCGACGTCTGCGATCCCGCCATCGCGCCCGGCGTCGGGACGCCTGTTAAGGGCGGTCTCGACTACCGCGAGGGACACATGGTGATGGAGGTACTGGCCGACTCGGGACGCCTGCTCGCGCTGGACATGGTAGAAGTGAACCCTACGCTCGACGTTCGAAACGGTACTGCCGAACTCGGCACGGAGCTGATCCTGTCCGCGCTCGGTATGAAAATTCTCTAGGAGGACACACAGCATGCGGGTCCGTATTGCATTCGTCACCGCTGCCGCGATCGTTGCGGCCGCGGCACTCCTGTCGGTTCCAACGCTCGCCCAGCCGCCTGGCAGCCCGCACGAAACGGCAAAGGCTACTGTCGGTGGCGCCAATATTTCGATCGAGTACGGACGGCCCTATCTGCGAGGCCGCAAGATCATGGGAGGGCTCGTTCCTTACGGCCGTGTCTGGCGCACCGGCGCGGATGCAGCGACCACGCTGACGACCAGCAAGGACCTGGTGATCGGCGGCACGACCGTGCCGGCAGGCAAGGTCACGCTGTACACGCTGCCGGGCGAGGATCAGTGGAAACTGATCCTGAATAAGCAAACCGGTCAGTGGGGCACCGAATACGACCAGTCGAAGGATCTGGCCCGGGTAGATCTGACCAAGAAGACGCTATCGGCGCCCGTCGATCAGCTGACGATCGCTCTCGAGCCGGGTGCCGGCAACGAGGGCATGCTGAAGATTTCGTGGGAAACGACGGAGCTTTCCGTTCCGTTCACTGTCAAGGGATGAACGGAACAGGGTGCGACAGGTGCGATGGGTGCCACAGGTGCGGCGGGTGCACCCTGACGCACCAGTCGCACCCTACGCACCCGACGCACGCTGACTTACCGACGCACCTAAACCTTGATAACGTCCGTCAACTCTTTGACCGCCGCCGCTGACTTGTTCAGCGCCGCCTGTTCCTCCACCGTCAGCTTGATCTGAACGATCTCCTCGACGCCCTTGGCGCCGAGCTTCACTGGCACGCCCACGAAGAGGTCGCGAACGCCGTACTCGCCCTGCAGGAAGACCGAGCAAGGCACGATCTTCTTCTTGTCCTTCAGGATGATCTCTACCATTTCCGCCGCTGCCGACCCCGGCGCATACCAGGCGCTCGTTCCGACGAGCTTCGTGATCTCGGCGCCGCCGTCAGCGGTGCGCTTGCAGATCGCGTCGATACGTTCCTTCGGAAGCAGGTCGGTGATGGGGATACCGGCCACGGTGGAATACCTTGGCAACGGCACCATCGTGTCGCCGTGACCGCCCAGGACGAAGGCGTGGATGTTCTCAACGGACACGTTCAGCTCGAGCGCGATGAAGGCGCGCATGCGCGCCGAGTCGAGGACCCCCGCCATCCCGATCACGCGTTCGCGGGGAAAGCCGCTCAAGCGATAGACGGCCTGGCACATCGCATCGAGTGGATTCGCCACTGGCACGATGATCGCGTTCGGGCAGTACTTGACGACCTGCTCGGTCACCTGCTGCATGATCTTGTAGTTGACCTGCAGCAAGTCGTCACGGCTCATGCCAGGTTTACGAGGAACGCCTGAGGTGATGACGACGACATCGGACCCGGCCGCGTCAGCGTAGTCTCCGCCGCCGATCAGCCGCGCGTCCGATCCTTCAATCGGGTTGGCCTCGAACAGGTCGAGCGCGAGGCCCGCCGCCTTCTGATCGGCAATGTCGAGCACCACGACATCCGCCAGCTCCTTGACGGCAATCGCCCGGGCAACCGTCGCGCCGACATTCCCGGCGCCACCGATAACAGTGACTTTACGGTTCATTGCTCCTCACATGTTCTCGATAATCGCATCAGCAAACTGCGATGTCTTCAGTTCCGTCGCGCCGTCCATCAATCGCGCCAGATCATAGGTCACCCGCTTTTGTTGGATGGTTGCCGCGAGGCCCTTCGTGATCAGCGCGCCGGCGTCCTGCCAGCCCAGGTGATCCAGCATCATCACACCGGACAGGATGACCGACGACGGATTGATGACATCTTTACCTGCGTACTTCGGCGCGGTGCCATGTGTCGCCTCGAAGAAGGCGATCTCGTCGCCGATGTTCGCGCCGGGGGCCATGCCGAGACCACCGACCTGGGCCGCGCACGCATCGGACAGGTAATCGCCGTTCAGGTTCGGCGTCGCGAACACGTCGTAGTCGGACGTTCGCGTCAGCACCTGCTGGAAGACACTGTCGGCGATCCGATCGTTGACGAGGATCTTGCCGTCGGCTGATCCGCCGTTCCACGTCTCTTCTTCGGTGACGATGTGATCTCGGAACTCGGCCTTCGCCACCTCGTAGCCCCAGTCACGGAAAGCGCCTTCCGTGAACTTCATGATGTTGCCCTTGTGCATCAGGGTGACGGTTTTCCGGCGCTTCTCGATCGCAAAGCGGATCGCCATGCGGACCAGCCGCTTGGTCGCGGTTTCGGAAATCGGCTTGATGCCGATGCCGGAATCGGCCGGCAGCCGCTTCCCCATTTCGCGCGAGAGAAACTCGATGAGCTTCTCTGCCTGAGGCGTGCCCTTCGCGTACTCGATGCCGGCGTAGACGTCCTCGGTGTTCTCGCGGAAGATGACGATGTTCATCTTCTCGGGGTGCTTCACGGGCGCCGGCGTGCCGTCGAAGTAGCGGACGGGACGCACGCACGCGTACAGATCGAGAACCTGTCGCAACGTGACGTTCAGGCTGCGGATGCCGCCGCCGACCGGCGTCGTGAGCGGTCCCTTGATTGCGACCTTGTAGGTCTTGACCGCTTCCAGCGTGTCGTTCGGCAGCCACTCGCCGACGAGATTCTTGGCCTTCTCGCCCGCCAGCACTTCGTACCACGCGATGCGGCGCTTGCCGCCAAACGCTTTCGCAACCGCCGCGTCGAAGACGCGCACGCTGGCACGCCAGATGTCCGGGCCGGTGCCGTCGCCTTCGATGAACGGAATGATCGGATCGTCGGGGACGGTGATCTGCCCGCCTCGCCGCGAGATCGCAGTGCCTTCGGTGGGCGGCTTGAGATGCGTGAACTGTGGCATGTCGCGTTCCTGAAGCTCCGTGTTAGGTCGTTTCACCCGCGCGCCCGCCGGTATTCACACAGGTGCGTGTGGAAAACCCTGTGGAAAAACCACTGTGCGTGCCCATGAATCGCACGCCTGTCGGGCGAGACAGCGGTTTGCACCATTCTGGTGCGTCGGTCGGCGCTCGATGGCGGGGCTTGCTGCCCCCGGTCAAACCGACAGATTATACTTGAACGGTTTTCGCATTCGTCCTCGACCTTCTTCCATCAAACAGTCCCGATGAAAATAGTTATCGCCGACGATCTTCCTGCCTCCGCCGTTACGCTCCTTCGTGAAGATCCCTCGTGGATAGTCGATGCCAAGGCCGGACGGCCCCTGCCCGACCTCCTGATGGCACTCGCCGACGCGGATGCGCTGGTTGTGCGCAGCGCGACGAAGGTCACGGAAGACGTGATTGCCGCCGCGCCCGCGCTTCGGGTTATCGCACGCGCTGGTACGGGCGTCGACAACGTGGACCTCGAAGCCGCGTCGCAGCGCGGCATCATCGTGATGAACGCGCCGGGCGCGAACAGCATCAGCGTCGCCGAGCTCGCGATGGCGCAGCTGCTGGCGCTGGCGCGGCACCTGCCCGCCGCCGATGCCGCCATGAAGACAAAGAAATGGGAAAAGAAGAAGTTCGCTGGTATCGAGCTGCGCGGCAAGACGCTCGGCATCATCGGCCTCGGACGGATCGGCCAGGAAGTCGCGGCCCGGGCGCGATCGTTCGAGATGCAGATCGTCGCGCACGATCCGTTCATCTCCGCCGGACTCGCCGGACAGCTGGGCGCACGTCTGGCGACACTGGACGATCTGTGCGCGGAAGCCGACTTCGTCACGCTGCACCTCCCGGTCACGCCGCAGACGAAGCACCTCTTCAACGCCGAGCGGCTCGCACGCTGCAAGAAGGGCATCCGCATCTGCAACACGGCACGCGGAGAACTCATCGACACGCCGGCGCTCGTCGAAGCGCTGCGATCCGGTCAGGTCGCCGCCGCCGCGATCGACGTCTTCGAACAAGAACCGCCCGCTGACTGGACGCTGGCGGAGCTGCCCAACGTCGTTGCGACCCCACATATCGCGGCGTCAACGGGCGAGGCACAGGAACTGGTGGGCGTGGAGACCGCGGCGGCCGTTCGCGATTACCTTCGCGATGGTGTCATCCGCAACGCGGTGAACTTTCCGTCGCTCTCACCGGAAGAGTTTCGTCGGTTGCAGCCGTGGGTCACGGTAGCCGAACGGCTGGGATCGCTCGTCGCACAGATGGGTGAGGCTCGGATCTCGACGGTCGGCGTGCGCTATTACGGCGAACTCGCGCGCGGACGGACGGATCTCCTGGCCAGCGCCGTGCTCGTGGGACTGTTTCGCCGGATGCTGTCCGGCGGCGTCAGCCCGGTAAACGCGAAGGCGATTGCCGCCGAACGCGGGATCGAAGTGATCGAGTCGCACAGCTCGCGCGTCAGGAATTTCACCAGCCTCATGTCGGTGAAGCTTCACACCAGTGATGGTGAGCGCTGGGTCGAGGGCACGCTCGTCGAACACGGCGGCCCGCGTCTGGTGCTCGTCGACGGAGTGCCAGTGGAAGCGCCGCTCGGAGGGACGCAGATCGTCATCAAGAACGACGATCAGCCGGGCGTCATTGGTGCCGTGGGCACGGTCCTCGGGAAGCACGGCGTCAACATCGCGAACTTCGCGCTCGGCCGCAGCACCGAGGGCGCGATCGGCGTCGTCTCGGTGGACGACGCCGACCGGGTCACGCCAGCGGTGATGGCCGAGTTGTCAGGCATCGGCGCGGTGCGATCGGTGCAGGTCGTTACGCTGGACTGAACGGCTGTTGTAGGAACGGCGGACCTGAAGGTCCGCCCTACATTCAAGCGGACCTGAAGGTCTGCCGTACGCTTCAGCCCCGCCTCACAGGTCATGTAGGGCGGGGCTTCAGCCCCGCCGCTCAACGCAACGACAAACGCCGCGGCTGGTTGCCGACGGCATCGATCACGTCGAGCGCGTCCTCGCTGACCGCGACGACGCGGTAACGTGACGCAATCGTGTCGCCCGGGCGCGCGAAGACGAGGTCGTTCCCCACGGTCACGATCGCGGTGAATCCGCCGTCCGGGCCATCGCCGCCGGCGATGCCGATCAACCGAAGATCCGCGCCCGGAACCGGCAGCGGCAATTCTGGCAGCGAGTCGGCTGCCACGTCCGGCGCGATCGGGGCACTTCGACCCTCGCGCGGAACCTCAGAGTCAAATTTGAACGGGTTTCGCTCCCGGCCAGTGGGGGCAATGCGTTTCGGGTTGGTCCAGTCTCTGACCTGCTCCACGGCCGGCGCCTCGCGGCTCCGCGGGGGCGCCGCGCTCGCCGGACGTGCCGCCGCCAACGGGGCCTCGCGCCCACACCCGGCGACGCTTGTCGCGGCCATCGCGATGACGAGCCACGCCGGCGTCCGTTCCCGCATCGTCCGGCCATCCTAGCAGGGTGGCGCAAACCGGCAGATAACCTCGAACCGCTGGCAATGTCCTTGCTCTGAGCCTCGCCTCAGTGGCGAAGCGCGCCCAATTACGGCCCGTCGGAGGGTCCACGTGTCATCGGCTGGTTCCTCCAGGATCTCCGGATTGTGCGGATTCGGCCGACCTGGCCGATCATGCAGCTGGCTGCAGCGCTTCCGCTGCTCCTGCTTTCGACGGCGATGGTCAGCATCGCCATCAACCGGCGACGCCTGGGCGTGATCCTGACGCTGCCTGCGGTTGTCGTCGCCGGTGGCGCCATCCTCGAGTACCTGACCGGTCTGCGGCTCGGCGTCCAGCATGCCTTCGAGCGGGTCCCGGTACTCACCAGCTCTCTCACGCCAGGCGCGATGGCTCAGGGAACAGCCGTCGTCGAGATCGCCGGGGCAATTGCGGTCTGGCTGCTCGCGCGGCCGCGCCAGCAGCCGATCCTCGTCGCCGTGGCCGCCAGCATTCCCATGGTCATCGGCAGCGTGTCGGTCTTCGCGCATGCGCTGGCCGTGGACACGCTCCACGCGCCGCATCCGTTGCTGCAGCTTTCGTTTCACCGCGGCCGCCAGCACGCTGCTCAGCGTCGGCCTGCTCGCGCATAACTGGCGGGTTTCGCGAGCGCAGGAACCAGGTCTGCCCCGATGGGTGCCGATCTCGACCGGCGTCATGTTGTCGCTGGTGACGCTGCTGCTCTGGATCGCAGTACGCGATCGGGAGAACATCGTCCGGTTCGAGGAAGCGTCAACAGCCAACCCGGGCGCCGCCGCTTGAGTACGTAGGCCGGAGCTTTAGCTCCGGCATCTCGTTGAGTATGTAGGCCGGAGCTTTTAGCTCCGGCATCTCGGTAACCAAGCTAAAGCTTGGGCCGACGATCGACGGGGCGTGAGTGTGCTATGATTCACCGTGCTCCCGGTTCCGTCCCTCGAGCATTCTGCCCCGCTCACTAGCATCGTCGTCATCCCCGCCCGATACGAGTCGACACGCTTCCCTGGCAAGGTCCTCGCGCTGATCGCGGGTCGGCCGATGATCGAGCACGTCTACGAGCGGGCCGCGCGCGCTCGCGGCGTCGCGCGCGTGCTGGTGGCAACCGACGACGACCGGATTGCGATCGCCGTGGAACGTTTTGGCGGCACGGCGATGATGACCCGGGCGACGCACGCCACCGGAACGGATCGTCTTGCCGAAGTCGCCTCTCGAATCGAATGTGACGTCATCGTGAACGTCCAGGGCGACGAGCCGCTGATCGAGCCGGCGATGATCGAACAGGCGATCGCGCCGTTTGCCGCCGATCCCGCGCTGCAGATGACATCCCTGCGTGCCCGCATTGTGGACCCGGCGGAACTGCACGACCCCAACGTCGTGAAGGTCGTGGTCGATGGCGACGATTTCGCCCTGTATTTCTCGCGGGCGCCGATCCCATTTACGCGGGACGGCACTCCGGAAGCCCCCGCACTGAGCCGCCCGACTGCAGCAGGGCCTCACGCCAGTCGAGCCGATGGTCCGTGGCGTCACGTTGGCCTCTACGGCTACCGGCGATCCTTTCTGCCGACGTTCGCCGCGTTGCCGCCGTCGCCACTCGAACAGACCGAACGCCTCGAGCAGCTCCGGGCGCTCGAGCACGGCATTCGCATCAAGGTGCTCGAAACCTCTCACTTTTCAATTGGCGTCGACACGCCCGCGGATCTCGCGAAGGTCGACGCGCTGCTGGCGTCGCGGGCCGACGCCGATGTGCCGATGACGCACGGAACCTAACTCACAGCCGAAGCGGGGACAGACTTGACGATGCCGAATCAGGACAGCACCAGGCCGGTCAAATACATTTTCGTGACAGGAGGCGTCGTTTCATCGCTGGGCAAGGGACTTGCCGCCGCGTCGATCGGATGCCTGCTCGAAGGACATGGCTACCGCGTCACTCTCCAGAAGTTCGATCCGTACATCAACGTCGATCCCGGCACGATGAGCCCGTTCCAGCACGGCGAAGTCTACGTCACGGACGACGGCGCCGAAACCGATCTCGATCTCGGCCACTACGAGCGCTTCACCAACATGGTGCCGACGCGGAACAACAACTGGACGACCGGGAAGATTTACCTCTCGGTGATCCAGAAGGAGCGCCGCGGCGACTATCTGGGCCGCACCGTCCAGGTCATCCCCCACATCACGAACGAGATCAAGGACAGCATCCGCGCGTTGTCGCGCGACGTCGACATCGTCATCGTCGAGATCGGCGGCACTGTCGGCGACATCGAGAGCCTGCCGTTCCTCGAGGCGATTCGCCAATTCCGCCAGGACGCCGGCCGCGACAACACCGCGTACATCCATCTCACCCTGGTGCCCTTCATCGGCACGGCCGGTGAGGTGAAGACCAAGCCGACGCAGCACAGCGTCCGCGATCTCCGATCGATTGGTATCCAACCCGACGTGCTGCTCTGCCGAACGGACCGCCCGCTCCCTCGAGACGTGAAGCAGAAGATCGCGCTGTTCTGTGACGTCGACGAAGAGGCCGTCATCACGGCGCGAGATGTCGAGACGATCTACGAGGTGCCACTCGCGCTGGCGTCGGAAGGCATCGATCACATCATCCTCAAGCTCCTTCACCTGCCGCAGACCGAGCGACGTACTGAAGCATGGGAACAGCTGGTTGCGCGCATCAAGAACCCTGACGACGAGCTCACGATTCATGTCGTCGGCAAGTACGTCGGCTACGAAGACTCCTACAAGAGCCTCAATGAGGCGCTGTATCACGGCGGTTTCGCCAATGGCGTGAAAGTCAACATCCAGTGGGTCGAGGCGGAAGCGCTCGAGGAACCCGGCGGCACGGCGCTACTGGCCGAGTCGGACGGAATCCTGGTGCCCGGCGGGTTCGGCAATCGCGGCACCCGGGGGATGATGCTCGCCGCACAGCATGCGCGGACGAACGGTGTCCCGTACTTCGGCATCTGCTACGGCTTCCAGTGGGCGACGGTCGAATTCGCGCGGAATGTGGGCGGCATGCCGGAGGCCGATTCGACCGAGTGTGATCCCGATACGCCGCACAAGGTGATCTACAAGCTCCGGGATCTGCTCGGTATCGAAGACCTCGGCGGCACCATGCGCCTCGGGCAGTACCCGTGCGACCTGATCGCGGGATCGCTCGCGCACCGGATTTACGGCGCGACGACCATTTCGGAGCGGCACCGCCACCGGTACGAGTTCAATTGCCTCTACGAGAAGACGCTGACCGATCGCGGCCTCGTCATTTCCGGTAAATCACCCGACGGCAAGTTCGTGGAAATCGCGGAGTTGCCTGACCACCCGTGGTACCTCGCGGTGCAGTTTCATCCGGAGTTCAAGTCGAAGCCGTTGAAGCCGCATCCGCTGTTCGCGAGCTTCGTGGAGGCGAGCTACGGGCACAAGCGCGCGCGCCGGACGGTCCCGGCCTTGACGACGGCGTCGTAGGCGCCGCTTTGATATGATCGCGCCGTGAGGCGTGTGTCGCTCGGGAACGTGCCGCTCGGAGGCGGCGCACCGCTCGTCGTCATCGCGGGTCCCTGCGTCATCGAGAGCCGCGACCACGCGCTCGCGACGGCGCGATCGCTGCAAGCCATCGCTCAGCGCGTCGACGTGCCACTCGTCTTCAAGGCGTCGTACGACAAAGCCAATCGCACGTCGCTCGAGTCCTTTCGCGGCCCCGGTCTCGTCGAAGGGCTGCGCGTGCTCGAGGCAGGTGAAGACGGAGACCGGTCTGCCGCTGCTGACTGACGTGCACGAGGTCGATCAGGCCGCGCCCGCGGGCGCGGTCGTCGACGTTCTGCAGATCCCGGCGTTTCTCTCGCGGCAGACCGATTTGCTGGTCGCCGCAGCACAGACCGGACGTGCCGTGAACATCAAGAAGGGCCAGTTCCTCTCGCCCAAGGACGTCAGTCATGCCGTCGCCAAGGTCAGGGCCGCAGGCAACGCGAACGTCTTCGTCACCGAGCGCGGCTCCTCGTTCGGATATAACAATCTCGTCGTCGATATGAGAGGGCTCCCGATGATGCGGGAGCTCGGCTTCCCGGTCGTATTCGACGTCACGCACAGCCTGCAGCTGCCTGGCGGCGGCGAGGGCGTGACGGCGGGATTGGCGCAATACATCGGGCCGCTGGCCCGCGCGGGCGTCGCTGCCGGCGTCGATGGCGTGTTCCTGGAAGTGCACGAGAACCCGGCCTACGCGAAAAGCGACGCGCAGAATGCGCTGCGACTCGATCTGGTCGAGCCGCTCCTCCGTCAACTGGTGCAGATCGATGCCATTGCCCGAGCCTCGTGATCCGGCGACGGGCGCCGTGCTGCCCGACCTCGCGCAGGCACGCAAGGTCCTCGAGACCGAAGCCGCGGCGATCCTGGCACTCGTGCCACGTCTCGATGCGCGGTTCGGCCGCGCCGTGGAGCTCCTGAGAGACTGCCGGGGGCGCGTCATCGTGACCGGCATTGGCAAGTCCGGCATCGTCGCCCAGAAGATCGCCGCCACGCTGTCGAGCACGGGGACAGCGGCCTTCTTTCTTCATCCGGCCGAGGCCCTGCACGGCGACCTGGGTGTCGTCCAGAGCGGCGATGTCGTCGTCGCACTGTCCCATAGCGGCGAAACCGACGAGATCCTTCGTCTGCTCGAGACCATCCGCCGGCTCGGCGCGACGATCGTGGCGCTGACCGGTGCGCCGCAGTCGACCCTCGGCCACTTTGCCGACGTGACGCTCGACTGCCACGTCGCCGAAGAAGCCTGCCCGCTGAACCTCGTACCGACGGCGAGCACGACCGCGGCCCTGGCACTGGGCGATGCGCTCGCGATGACGTTGCTGGTCGAGAAGGGGTTTCGCGCCGAAGACTTCGCGAACCTGCATCCCGGCGGAAAGCTCGGCAAGCGGTTGCTGTGCGTCGAGCAAGTGATGCACGCCGGCGAGCAGTCGCCAGTCGTCGACGTCGGTGCCGTGATGCGAGACGTCATCTACGAGATGTCGCGCAAGGGGCTCGGCATGACCGCCGTGACCGAGGACAACCGTCTCGTCGGCATCATCACCGATGGCGACTTGCGGCGGCGCATGGCTGATACGCCCACGATCCTCGAGTTGAAGGCGCTCGACGTCATGACGCGCGATCCGGTGACGATTGCGCGCGACGTCCTCGCCGTCGAGGCATTGAACGTGATGGAACGCCGCAAAATCACGTCTATCATCGTCTCGGGTCCCGGAGGCGCGGTGGCCGGCGTGGTCCACCTGCACGACCTCTGGCAGACGGAGCTGTTCTGACGTGGCCGCCGACGTGCAGGCACTCGCGCGGCCGATTCGGCTGCTGCTGTTCGATGTTGACGGCGTTCTGACGGACGGCACGATTCTCGTGCATGCTGACGGGCGCGAGTCGAAACAGTTCGACATTCGCGATGGCACCGGGATCGTGCTCGCCGAGCGAGGCGGTCTCCGCGTCGGCCTGCTCTCCGCGCGGCATTCCGCCGCCACTGCCGAGCGCGCCAGCCAACTGCGGATCCCGATCGTTCGTCAGGGCGCCGTCGATAAGCTCGAGACGTATCGCGACATCATCGCGTCGGAAGGCGTCACCGACGACCAGGTCGCCTACATGGGCGACGACGTGCTGGACCTGCCGGTGCTCGCACGGGTCGGACTGTCCGCGGCGCCTGCGGATGCGATGGCCGATGTGCTGCCGCGGGTGACCTGGATCAGCGCGCAGCGCGGAGGCCACGGTGCAGTCCGCGAGATGATCGAGCTCGTGCTGAGAGCGCAAGGCCGGTGGGACGAGCTGCTTGCCCAGTGGACCAGGCGCCGAGCCGCGTATGAGCCTCTACGCTCCCCTCCTCGTCGGCCTCGTCGCCCTTCTGGCCGGCCTGGCCATCGGCAAGGCCTGGGAGCGCTACAAGCTGCGCGACGGCCAGTGGATCGATCGCCGGAAGGCACGCGAGTCGCCACACTTCATCGTCGGCCTCGATCTCGTGGTCGCCAATCAGATCGATCGCGCAATCGACGAACTGTCACGCGCGGCGTGGCTCGACGAGGACGCACTCGAGATTCATCTCGTGCTCGGCAACCTGTATCGAGAAAAAGGCCAGGTCGGCAGGGCGATCAACATCCATCAGGCGCTGCTGCAGCGTCCTCGGTTGAAGCCGCTGGAGCACGCCTACATCCTGCTCTGCCTCGGGCTCGATTACCGGCGGGGCGGCTTCGTGGACCGCGCCTACGAAGCCTTCAAGGAAGTGCTCCGTCTGGATCCGAGAAATCGTCACGCACTGATGCAGCTCGAGAAACTGCACGAGGAACAGCATCAGTGGGCGGAAGCGTACGACGTGCGGAGTCAACTGGCGGAGATCGAGGGCGCACCGGGAAAAGCGCGTCACGAAGCGATCCTCGCATTCCTCGAGAACGAGCTCGGCGAGGAGGCGCTACGTCAGGGCAACGGGCCGAGGCGATCAAACGTTTTGAGCGCCGCCATCGAGCGGGATCGGACGGCTGCCCCGGCGTATCTCCACCTCGGTGACGTCTACGCGCAAGAAGAGAACCTGCCGCTCGCCATCGAAACGTGGGAGACGCTCGTCGAACTGGTGCCCGAACGCGCGTATCTCGCGTTCGATCGCCTGCAGGCGGCGTCGAACACGGTGGGCACGCCGCAGCGATTCGTCGATCTCTGCCGGCGAATCGTCGCGACGAACTCGCAGGACTGGCGCGCGCGCCTGGCACTGGCGCGCCATCGGTCATCGGCCGGTGACGCCGCCGGTGCCGTCGAGCTCCTGTTCGAAGCGCTGACGCACAATCCGCATGCGCTCGTGATTCACCAGGAGATCTGGAAGGCATTTTCCACGCTGGGACGCCCGCCGCAGCTGGTCGAGCGGTATCTCACGCTGACGCGGGATGCCGTGTTCTACCTCGACCCGCACGTCTGCGTGCGATGCCGCTACCGAAGCACGGAGCTGCTCTGGCAGTGCCCGCAATGCCACGAGTGGAACACCTTCATCGAAGAGCGGATCGCTCCGGCGAAAGACGACGAGCAACTGAGCGCATAAGAGCAAACGCGGGCATTACGTAGGCCCGAGCTTCAGCTCGGGCATCCGAATCCGATGGCTGTTCAGGATGCCCACGCTAAGGCTTGGGCCTACGTCCGCTGATCTCCTCGAGCACCGAATCGATCTGCCGTTCGGTCTCTTCGACGCTGCCGGTCGTCCAGATCACGTGGTCGGCGCGACGTACCTTCTCGTCGAGCTGCCACTGCGAGGCGATCCGCGCAGACGCCTCGTCGTTTGACAGCCGATCGCGCGCCATGACGCGGCGCAACTGCTCCTCCGGCGGACAGGCGGCGACGACCACGACATCGAACTCGGAGTCGTGTCCGGTCTCGTAGAGAAGCGGAATATCCGCGACAGCCGAGGACGTACCGGCGGGCAGCGACGCGAACCAGCGATCGATGGCTTCGTAGACGGCCGGATGGACGATTTCCTCGAGCGCGCGGCGTGCGTCGGGATCGCTGAAGACGATGGAGCCAAGCGCGCGCCGATCGACGCCGCCCTGGCGTCGACGACTTCTTCGCCGAAGCGTGCTCGGACAGCGGCGACAGCCGGCGAAGAAGGTGCGAGGACATCGTGCGCAAGCCGGTCCGCATCGATCGTCGGCACGCCGCGCCTGGCCAGCGAGCGCAGCACGTGGCTCTTGCCACTGGCGATGCCGCCGGTCAATGCGACACGAGTCACGGCTCGCGGTGCTCGGCGGCCGTCACTGTATTGCGAAGGAGCAACGCGATCGTCAACGGACCGACACCGCCAGGCACGGGCGTCAGCGCGCCGGCCACCTCGGCGACGTCCGGGTGAACGTCGCCCACGACCACCGCGCCGCGCTTCTCGAAGTCGCGCACGCCGTGGCGAGCGCTCAGGGAACAGCGCGTCGACTTCGGAGCGGTCTGTCACGCGATTGATCCCGACATCGATGACCGTGGCACCCGGCTTGACGTATTCAGGGCGAACGAAGGCGGTGCGTCCCACGGCGGCGACCACGATGTCGCCTTGTCGGGTGATCGCCGGCAGATCGCGCGGTTTTCGAATGACAGATCGTCACCGTCGCGTGCCGGTGCAGAAGCAGCAACGCCATCGGCTTGCCGACGATGTCGCTCCGGCCGATCACGACTGCGTGCCGGCCCGCGATGGCAATACCTGAGCGCTCGAGGAGCTCGATGACGCCGGACGGCGTGCATGGCGCGAGCACCGCGCGGTTCTGCACCAGCAGTCCGGCGTTGACCGGTGTAAAGCCGTCCACATCCTTGGCAGCGTCGATGACGTCGAAGACCGCCTGCGAGCCTCCGATCTGAGACGGCAACGGATCCTGCACGAGGATGCCATCGTGGGCCGGACTCTCGTTCAGCTTCCTGACGGCATCGACGACTTGCTCGCGTGACGCCGTGTCCGGCAGGCGCAACAGGTCGGCTCGACATCCGATGTCCGATGCGGCTTTCAGTTTGTTGCGAACGTAGATTTCCGAAGGCGGATGCGTACCGACGAGGATGATGCCGAGGCCGGGCGGGCGTCCCGTCCGAGCGGTGAACGCCGCGACTCTCGGCCGCAGCTCTTCGCGAAGCGTGGCCGCAAGAGTGGCCCCATCAAGAATCCGTGCACTCACGATCCTGTATCTCCGGACATGGCGGCCGCCGTCAGGGCCTTGAGGCTCTCGGGCCGCCCGAGTACGACCAGCTGGTCGCCATCCTGAATCTGGGCATCGGGCGCCGGGTTGAACTCCATTTTGCCGCCCGCGCGTTGAATGCCCACGACGATGACGCCAAAACGCTGCCGCAGATTGGACTCGACCAGCGTCCTTCCGACGAGTGCCGACGATCGCGTCACCACGATCTGCTCCATTGCCAGATCGATGTTGCCCGCCTGCGTGGCAAGCTTCACGAAATCGACCACTGCCGGCCTGAGCGCAGTCTGCGCCATCTGCTGCGCGCCGATGGCATAGGGCGAAACGACTCTATCGGCGCCGGCGCGGCGCAGCTTGCGCTCGGAATCCTCGGTCTCTGCGCGCCCGACGATGAAGAGGCCCGGGGCGAGCACTCGGGCGGTCAGGACGGCATAGACGTTCTCGGCGTCGGTGCCGACGGCCGCGACGAGCCCGCGGGCGCGCTCGATGTGCAGCTTGCGGAGCGTGTCCTCATGACTGGCGTCGGCCTCGACCGCCATCATGCCCCGCTCGAGCGCCTCCTGCACGCGTTCCGGATCGCGCTCGACGAGGACGAAGGGAATCTGCTGTTGGGTGAACTCGTCAGCGATGACCGCTCCGATACGGCCGTAGCCGCAGACGATGAAGTGCTGCTCGAGGTCGTCGATCATGCGTTCGACCCGCCGGCGCCTGAAGCGCTTCTGCAGGCCGCCTTCGACCACGATCGTGGCCGCCAGCGTGAACGTGTAGAAAGCGGTGCCGACCCCAACGAGGAGCAGCACCGACGTGAAGACCTCCCCGACGCGCGACATCGGGTGGATCTCTCTGTAGCCGACAGTGGTGACTGTGATGACGGTCATGTAGCAGGCGTCCCAGAAGGACCACCCTTCGATGACCATGTATCCCAGTACGCCGCCGACGAGGATCGCCGCCAGCATCAGCAACGCGAGGCCGATGCCGCTAATGCGAATTCTGGTGCCCAGGATCGGCGCCCGAGTGCGCATGCGCCGCCTGTATTCGAACGATCAGCCGCCGGCGCCCGGTCCTCGCGAGCAAACGTCCGGCAATCACGGTGACGATCCCGATCCCGAAGATGATCAGACCCAGACGATCCGATTGCTTCGGCCGTCACGCCGATTTCGTGCCATTTGATCAGCGTCTCGCTCGTCATGCCGAAGGTCGTCATAAACCCGAGGAGCGCCATGAAAAACCCGTTGAAGATCAGGAGCGCGCCGATGACCGTCACGAAGTTGCCGAGATTCTCCTGGCCGGTCCTGGCTGCGGCTTCGCGCGCGTCGGCGAGCGGGCTGTGGACGCGGCCGTAGAACCAGTAGATCAGCATGCCGACGTTGAGCCAGCCGAGGAAGCGCACCCATGTGGCGACCGGCAGGCTCAACATCAGGTAGAGACACGAGACAATCCCGAGGATCGGGATGACCGGTCCTCCTGCCACCTTGAACGGCCGGTGCGCGTCGGGGCGCTTCATGCGAAGGACCATCACCGCCGAGCACACAATCATGAAGGCGAACAACGTGCCGATGCTCGTCATCTCGCCGAGAATCTGGATCGGCACGAGCGCGGCCGCGATCGACACGATGACGCCGGTGATGATCGTCGTGACGTACGGGGTCTTGAACGTTGGATGGACCTTGCTCGCACCCGCCGGCAGCAGACGATCACGGCTCATGGCGAAAAAGATGCGGGGCTGGCTCATGAGCATTACCAGGAGCACACTGGTGATGCCGCAGACGGCGCCGGCCGAGACGAGGCCTGCCGCCCAATCCTTGTGAATGACGGCAAGCGCGTAGCCCACCGGCGCGTTCAGGAACTGGACATTGGTCTTGTACTCGACGCACCGGCAGGATGCCGGTCAGCACCGCCGATACGATCAAGTAGAGCAGCGTGCAGATCACGAGCGACGCGATGATACCGATCGGCAGATCGCGTTGCGGGTTGATCGCTTCTTCAGCAGTGGTCGAGACCGCATCGAACCCGATGTAGCCGAAGAAGACGACAGCAGCCGCGGCCATGACACCGGAGAAGCCGTACGGCATGAACGGCGACCAGTTCTCGGGCTTGACGAACGTGAACCCCGCAAAAATGAAGAAGATGACGGCGGCCAGCTTGATCGCGACCATTGCCGCATTGAAACGCGCGCTTTCGCGGACGCCGATCACCAGCAGCGCGGTGATGAGCAGGACGATGATCGCGGCCGGCAGGTTGACGACCGCGCCTTCCATCGCGCCGGGCGCCGCGCACATCCAGCCAGGCAGGTGAACGCCGAAGCCGGCGAGAATGCGCTGAAAATATCCGCTCCACCCGACCGCCACGGTCATCGAGCCGACGGCGTACTCGAGAATCAGATCCCAGCCGATCATCCACGCGAAGACCTCACCGAGCGTCGCGTAGGCGTAGGTGTACGCCGAGCCGGCAATCGGGATCATCGACGCGAACTCGGCATAGCAGAGGGCGGCGAAAGTGCAGGCGAGTCCCGCGGCCAGATAGGCCAGTCCGATTGCGGGACCTGCCTGGTTGGCTGCCGCGGTCCCGGTCAGGACGAAGATGCCGGTGCCGATGATCGCGCCGATGCCGAGCAGCGTGAGATCGAGCGCCGACAGCGTCCGTTTCAACGCCTTCCCGCCGTGCTCCACGTCGCTCACGAGCTGCTCGATCGACTTCGTCTTCAGCAGGTTCGAATCCATCCATCCTCCAGGGCGGGGCGAAGCCCGACCGCCTCATTCACGCGGCAGGCGAAGGCGCGGAATTATAGCGCGGCCTCAACAGCAGCCAGGCGCTCGACGAAGGTTTTGACGCGGGCTGACGGGTTTCCGCCGGCCAGCAGGTCCGAAATCACTGCCACGCTCGCCGCACCGCTGGCGATGGCGCGTGGCGCGCGTGCCAGCGTGATCCCGCCGATGGCAACGACCGGCAGTGGTCCACCCGGTCGCGACTGGCTCCGCGCCGCGGCGTAGCGAATCAGCTCGTGGCCGACCGCCTCGTAGCCCGTGTCTTTGGTGGCGGTGCTGTAGACCGGCCCCACTGCCAGGTACTCGATCGGCTCGGCGAGCGCCAGATCGACTTGCGCGGACGAGTGCGTCGACAGCCCGACCAGGGATCCGGCGCCGACGATCTCTCGCGCGCGCGCCGGCGACAGATCGTCCTGGCCGACGTGTACACCACTCGCGGCGGAAATGCGCGCCACATCCGCGCGATCGTTCACGACGATCGTGGCGGCGCCGCCGGCCATCGCAACGATCGCATCGGCGACGTCGAGCGTCCACTGCAGCGAACGCGATTTGGCTCGAAGTTGAAGGCACGTCGCGCCGCCGTCGAGAACGGCGCGCGCGAGATCCAGAACAGTCCAGCCATGCGCGGCGGCGACTTCAACGTCGAGGACCGCGTAGAGCCGGGGCAGCGTCACACGGCTTCGCGCAGGCGATCGCCTTTTCGGGCTGGCGACTGGAACCGCTCCATGAACGACGTGCTCAGGTTCCCGGCCTGGAAGTCTGGCTCCGCCAGGATCTTGAGGTGCAGGGGAATCGTGGTCTTGATGCCCTCGATCACGGTCATCTCGAGGGTCCGCCGCATGCGGGCGATAGCTTCCTGGCGATCGCGGCCGTAGGAGATGAACTTGGCGATCATCGAGTCGTAATATGGCGGAATCGTGCACTCGGTGTGCGCCGCGGTATCGATGCGAACGCCGGGCCCGCCGGGCACGCTGAAGGCATGGATCGTCCCCGGCGACGGCGTAAAGGTCTCCGGATCCTCGGCGTTGATGCGGCACTCGATCGCGTGACCGGTGAACGTGATCTCGCTTTGCTTGAACGAGAGCCGCTCGCCCGCGGCGATCCGGATCTGTTCTTTCACGATGTCGATGCCGGTCACCATCTCGGTGACAGGATGTTCGACCTGGAGGCGCGTGTTCACTTCCATGAAGTAGAACCGGCCGTCCTTGTCCATCAGGAACTCGAAGGTTCCCGCATTCGCGTATTGCACGGCACGCGCGGCGTCGACCACGACCCCGCCGATCTTGCGGCGCACTTTGTCGGTCAGCGCAACCGACGGCGATTCCTCAATCAGCTTCTGGTGACGGCGCTGAATCGAGCACTCGCGCTCGCCGAGCGAGACGACGCTACCGTAATGATCGCCGAGGACCTGGAACTCGATGTGGCGCGGTGACACCACATATTTCTCGACGTAGACGTCGCCGATGCCAAACGCCGCCTCGGCCTCGCGCTGGGCTGTTTTCAGCGCCTGCTGCAGTTCCACCGGCGACTGCACGACGCGCATGCCGCGTCCGCCGCCTCCTGCCGTCGCCTTGATGATCACGGGATAGCCGATGTCCTTCGCGATCTTCGCGGCCTGCTCTTCGCCCTCGATCGGGCCTTCGCTGCCGGGCAGAATCGGCACGCCGGCCTTCTTCATGGCGCGGCGGGCCCTGGCTTTGTCGCCCATCAACCGAATGACGTTGGGATCCGGTCCGATGAATCGGATGTGGCAGGCCTCGCAGACTTCGGCGAGGTAGGCACTTTCCGAGAGAAAGCCGTAGCCCGGATGGAGCGCGTCGGCGCCGGTGATCTCGGCGGCGCTGATGATGGCCGGAACGTTCAAATAGCTGTCGGCGCTCCGCGGCGGTCCGATACAGACGTCCTCGTCGGCGAATCGCACGTGAAGCGCATGTTCGTCGGCTTCGGAATAGACGGCCACGGTCTTGATGCCGAGCTCGCGGCAGGCGTGGATGATGCGCAGGGCGATCTCGCCGCGATTCGCGATCAGGATCTTCTTGAACATCGCCTCACGTCGCCTTGATCGCGAACAGCCGCTCGCCGAACTGGACCGGCTGGCCGTTCTCGACGTAGACCTTGACGACTTCCCCGTCGTACTCCGATTCGATCTCGTTCATCAGCTTCATCGCTTCGATGATGCACAGCACCTGGTTGCGCTTGACCGTGTCGCCGACATCGGCAAACGGCCGCGCGTCCGGCTCGGAAGCCCGATAGAACGTCCCGACGATGGGAGACTTGACGATCGCGAACTCCAGCTCGCCGTCATCTTCGCTGGCCGCCGGTGCGGCGGTGGGGGTGGGGGAAGCGCCAGTGGGTGTGGATGCCGCGGCGACCGGCGCGGTCATGACGACCTGCGGCGGCGCCACCACCATGTGGCCGGCCTCCTTCTTGATCCGAATCTTGAGGCCCTGCCGTTCGAGCTCGAACTCGGAGAGTTCGTGCTCGCGCATCATGGCCAGAATCTGGTTGATCTCCTCGAAATCCATTCGTGTCGGTGGCCCCTCGCGCCGATCGGAACGGTCAGTCGATGACCAGCGTGCGCGGCACGTTGGTCAGCACTTCCACTCCGGACGCCGTGACGAGCACGTCATCCTCGATGCGTACACCGCCGCGGCCCGGCACATAGACCCCCGGTTCGACGGTCAGGATCATGCCGGCGTCGAGGTCCTCCGGGAGCAGTACCGTGCCCGGCATCGGGTCGCGCCCGGATTCACGGCGCGGGCGCCCGACGCGCGGCGCTTCGTGCACCTCGAGCCCGAGCCCATGGCCCGTGCCGTGCGTGAACAAAGGCCCCAGCCCCCGCTGCTCGAGCACCGTCCGCGCGGCACGATCGACGTCCGCCGCTGGCCGGCCGGGCCGAACGGCGGCAATGGCCGCCGACTGCGCGGCGAGGACGCTGTCGTACCACTCCCGCGCTTCGGACCCGGGGTCGCCGCACGCGACGGTGCGCGTAAGGTCGACGCAGTATCCGCCGTAGACGCCGCCGAAGTCCAGCACGACGACCTCCCCCGGCTGGATCACGCGGTCGGACGCTCGTCCATGCGGCAGCGCGGCCCGCGGCCCGGAAGCCACAATGGTATCAAATGCCGGTCGGCTGAACCCGGCCCGCCGCAGGCCCGCCTCGATGCCTTGCGCCACGTCGCGTTCGGCGATCCCCGGACGAAAGTCGGCGATCACGCCGATCGCGACCGCCGACAGCCGTTGCGCAGCGTCACGCAGGATGTCGATTTCCCAGTCGTCCTTCACGATCCGGCACGCCTCGACCGCCGTCATCGTCGGGCTGAGCACGGTGGGCGAGCCGGTGTGCCGAAGCGTGGTCGTCAGCCAGTTCAACCGCGCCACGGTCATCGAACCCGCCTCGAATCCGACCGCGCTTCCCTCGTCCGCGATCAGCCTGACGATCGTCTCGTCGTAAGTGTCCTCCACCGGGACGACCGTGATCAGTCCCGCGCAGCGTTCAGCGATCTCGATCGCGGCTTCGCGGTACCGTCCGTCGGTCACCAGCACACATTGGTGCGGACGCACCAGGACAGCCGCCGCCGACGCCTCGAAGCCGGTCAGCCATGTCACGTTGGGCAACGTCGTGATCAACAGCCGATCGATTTGCAAGCGAGCCAGCACGGCACGGAGCCTCTCGGCTCGGCGCGCGAGCAGTTCGGACGGAGGCAGGAGGCTCACTATCGGGACACCCGCTGGCGGCGCAGGCGATCGGCGACGACAGCCGCGAGAAAGCGCTCGAGTGCTGCGACTACTTCGACGCGACGCGTCGCATCGGGTCCAGGCGCGTGTCCGGCCTCGCGCTCCGGTGCCGGTACCGTCGCGCGCTCGGCGAGCCGGCGCTCGATCTCGGCGACGCCCCTCAGCGCGCCGAGATGCTCCGGCGCTTCGGCCAGGACGGCCCGGAGCTCGACGAGCGCTTCGTCGAATTGACCGAGATCGAAGAGCGCGCGGCCGAGCGTCGCACGCGCCGACAGGTATTCGGGATGGACGGCGAGACCGGCGCGGCAGACGCGGACGGCTTCCTGCACGCGCCCGAGGCGGCGGAGCTCCTCGGCGAGCGGGGCAAACGCAAGCGACGCCGGATCCTCCCGGATCCGGCGTCGCAGGTCTTCAATCCGCGGACTGTCCGCCACGGCGCACAGTGTAATGCAGGCGCACGCGTGCGCCCGGCGCGACTACGGTCCGACTTCGATCGCTTTCGAGACCGCGTTCGTGTTCCCCGCGTCGTCGGTCACCGTCAGCGTCACGTTGTAGGTACCGGCTACCGTGAACTTCTTCTTCGCGATCATGCCTGTCGCACTTCCGCCAGTGACCGTGCCGAACTGCCACTTGTACCCGACGATGAAGCGGGGAGATGTGGCCGCTGACGTGGATCCGTTGAACACGACGTCGTCGCCGACGTGCGGTTCTTCTGGCGAAAACACGAAATCAGCTTTCGGTAAATCCGTCACTTCGACGAGCACCGACTTCGACAGCGAACCCGTGAGGCCGGTGCTGTCGGTGACGGTCAGGGTCACCGAGTAGACGCCAGCGTCGCGGTATTCATGGGACGCGAAGCGGCCGAATCCACTGTCGCCGTCGCCGAAGTCCCATTCATATGCGGTGATCTTCGCGTCGAGCGCAGGGTCCGCGGCGTTGAACGTCACCGTTTCGAGCTGCTTCGGGGCCTCGGGCGAGATGGTGAAATCGGGCACGGCGGTCAACCCGCCGCCGACGGTGCCGGGTGGGACGAGCCGGATATCCACCTGGCGCGCCAGATCGCCGCGCGCGTCGCCACCGAGCGGTGTGATAGCGATCGTGACCCGCGTGCCGCGATCCACGCTGTCCACATTTTTCGGCGCTGTGTAGATCGTGGCGGCGCGCCCATCACTGCCGGTCGAGAAATTCTTCATCGACAGCCGGCCGAAGTCGGTGACGACGCCGTTGACGGTGATCTCCGCGCGCAGCGCGAGATTGCTGAGAGGCTGGCCGTTGGCGTCACGCGCGAACACATTGATCTGCGACGTGCTCCTCCCGTCCTGCGAGAGCACGTCGGGGCTGGCCGACAGGCTCAACGACGTGGCAAGCTCCGACGGACCGCTCGGCGCCGGCGGCTCGACCTTCTTCGTCGTGCATGCGCCGATGACGGCGGTCGCAAGCACGAGGCCCGTGAGACGACTGATGAGGGTCATGGCTAGTTCTCTCCCCCGCCGCCGGAATCACCGCTGTCGCCGCCGCTCGAATCCGGCGGATCGCCCCAGTCGGCGAAGTTGACGCTGATCGATCCCGTGGCGGCGACGTCGTTGCCCGTCTGGTCCTTGCCGTAAAACGTGACGTCGGCAATCGTCGAGATCAGCGCCGCGCCGCCGCCGCCGGCGAGGCTCTTGAGCGGCGCTTCGATCTTGGCCTGTGCCCGGACCAGCGCGAACACCAAGCTGGCGCCCGATTCGGTCACCGTCACCGTGCCGCCGCCGTCGAACGCGTAGGGCACGTCAACGCCCGGTGCGTTGCGGCCGTCGGTGCGGCGGAACGTCACGTGATAGCGGGTGATCGTGATGTAGTTGTTCGTGGTCGGCGCCGTCGGCTCGCCGGGCGACCCGATGTCCTTCAGCGCCAGCCCGAACGTGACGCGGCCGGCGTCCTCGAACACCGTCCCGTTGGTGGTCACGTCAGACGCGAGCAGGTTCGAAAACTTCTCGTCGTCTGCGCCTGACGCCCCTTCGAGCTGGTTGATGATCAGGTACGCCGGCGACTGGCCCTCTCGGACCGTGTCGCTGCACCCCGTCACCATCAGGCCGAGCGCCAGCGCGGCGCCGAGGCCGAGTCTCTGTCGTAGATGGAAGCTGAACATACGATGCTCCGTCGCGCTAGCCCTTGATGATTCGCGGCGTGATGAAGATCAGCAGCTCGTTGTTCTGGTTGTTCGTCAGATCGTCCTTGAACAGCCAGCCGAGGAGCGGCACCTTGTGCAGCACCGGGGTGCGGCTCTCACGCGCTTCCTGCGAGCTGAAATAGATGCCGCCGATGACGGTCGTCTGTCCGTCGCCGACGAGCACCGTCGTGTTGGCGCGCTGTGTGTCGATCGGCGGGATCCCGTTGACGCTCCGGCCGAAATCCGCTTGTGCGTTCTCGAGATTCACCTTCATGATCACGGTGTTGGCCGCGGTGATCTGCGGCGTTACCGTCAGCTTCAATGCGGCGTCCTTGAACGTCACCGTGACCGTGTTGTTGGCGACGACCTGAATCGGGATCTGCGTGCCCTGCGTGATCTCCGCTTCGACGTTGTTCTGGGTCGAGACGCGCGGCGTCGAGATGACCGCCAGCTTGCCCTGCTGCTCGAGCGCGGTGAGCGCGATGTCGAGGTCGAATGCGCCGTTGATGGCGCCGAGCGCCAGGCCGACGGCCGACGTCGCGCCCTGCACCCCGAGGTTGACCGCGTTGGCGGCCGCCGACGTCGGTCCGCCCTGAACGGCGCCGGTCCGTCCGCCGGCAATCACGCTGTTCGGAAATGCCAGCGATGTCGGGTTGCCCAGACGTGCCGACATCTCGCCGCCCAGTCCGAGCTTCGCGCCAATCTCGCGGCGGAACGACTTGTTGGTGATGACAATGCGCGCTTCGATCTCGACCTGCGGTTGCGGCTTGTCGAGCGTCGAGATCAGCGCGTCGGCCTTGTCGAGCGCCGGCTGCAGGTCGTTGATGATCAGCGTGTTCGAGCGTGCATCGACTTCGATCGTGCCGCGCTGCGAGAGTGCGCTCTTGACGACGAGCGGCTTGACCTGTTCGGCTGTCGCGTAGCTGAGCGTCTTGGTCATGACGTGCAGCTCTCCGGCCAGCGCCTGCTGCTCGGCGAGCTGACGGCGCTGCTTCTCTTCCTCGGCCAGGACGGTCAACGGCGCCACGCGCACGATCGTCCCGTCGAGCGAGTAGCCCAGTTTGTTGGCGCGCAAGATGATGTCGAGCGCCTGATCCCAGGGGACGTCGCGGAGTGACACGTCAACCGACCCCTGCACGGCCGGATCGATGACGATGTTCAGGCCGCTGATTTCGGCGAAGGTCCGCAGCACGGCACGAAGATCGGCACCCTGGAAGTCGAGGCTGATTGGATGCCCCGTGTAGGCCTTGCCCGGCTGCGGCGCCGCAACGTCGGTCTTCGCTGACGCGCCGGCCGACAGGGTCGCTGCGACGTCCGCCTGTGGCGCCGGCGCTTTCGCTTCGCGAGTCTCCTGCACGGGCGCCACCGCGGGCATCGGCCTCGCGGCAGTGCGCTCTCTGAACGTCACCTTGACGGCGCGTGCGTCGGGCCCGACGGTTTCAACCCGGTAGGCCACTTCGCGGTCGAGGTCGATGACCGCGCGGGTGACGATCGGCTCGTGACTGTTCAGCGCGACCCGCACGCGCTCGACCGGCGCCTGGCCGAAGGGCGTAACCGCGGGCACGGCCGGACGGACACCATCGAAATCCAGATACAGACGATTGCCCGCGGCGAGCTCCACGTTTTTTGCAGAGAGCCGGCCATCGCCCTCCAGAATTACGCTCAGCATGCCCTCTTCACGCGTCGTGCGCACGCTGCTGATCACGCTGGCAGCCGGAATGGCCATCGCGGCCATGGCCGCCGACGGCGTGTGCGCCGGCGCCTCCGGCGCGGCATCGTGGTTGCCGGCAATCGCTGTCGCGTCGTCCATCGCGGCGCCGCGATCGAGTTCGACATAGATGACGTTGCGCTGGCTGCGCACGTTGTGGCTGACCGGCTCGGTCAGCGACACGCGCACCCGCGCCACCGGCAAGCCGTCCTCGCCGCGAGCGGTCTCGACGTCCACGGCGCGGACGGGAGTGCCAGGAGTCGCGCTGAACCCATTGGCGTACCCCGTCGTGGCCACGTTCCTGAGGTCCACCAGCACGGTGAAAGGGTCGGGACGCGCCGCGATGTACGCGACCGGTTCCGACGCCTCGATGAGCACCGCCGGACGCGTGCCCGTGGTGGCGGTGATGGCCGTCAGGCGCGGGCCGGTGGCCGCGCTCACGCGGCCCTCGCCGCCAGCCCGGGCGGCGACGACCGCGATGACGACGAGCAAGGCGTAACGACGCATGTGGGGCCTACTTCCCTTCCTCGAGTCCGCGCAGCAATTTCCGCACTTCCTTCTGTTTCACTACTGACAGCGGATCGCTCACGTCCTGCATCAATACAATCGCCTGCGCGGTGATGGACTTGATTGTTCCGTCCAGCAGCCTGTCGTTCGGACGGACCACGAACGTCTTTCCGTTCGGCCCCTTCACCATCGCAACGTAGCCGTTCCCCGTCGCGACAATGCCGCGCACCGAGATTTCGTCCACACCGAGCGCGCGAGCGCTGTCGAGCTCCTGATTGGCACGCGCGGCCGACTGATCGGTGCCACGTGCCGTGAGGCTGACGAACGGATCACGCCGTCCGTCGGCGCTATAGGAGAAGTTCTCCGCCTCCAGCGTCACCGGCGGGGCGGCCTGCGACGCAGGAGCCGTGGCGACGTCGGCCGGCGCGGCAGCGGTCGCAGCGGACAGCCCGAGGACGAGCGCGGCGACGAGTGAGGTGGCGAAGGCGTTCATCGGTCTCAGCTCGCCTTCTGTACAGGAGCGCCATGTGCCGGTGCACCGGGCGCGCCAGGCGCCGGCTTGGCCGGCCCTTCGATCAGCACGTACGTCGTCGCAATGCATGCGGCGGTGATCGTCGAGCCTGCTTGTGGCTTGTCCTTGCTCTTGATGGTGACGCCGCTGACGTTGATGATGCGCGGGAACTTGCTGACGCGATCGAAGAACAGCCCCAGATTGTGATAGGTGCCGTCGAGCTCGAGCGTGATCGGCCACTCGGCGTGAGTCTGTTTGGTCACGATCGCCGCGGGCTTGAAGCCCTTGATTTGCAGGTTCGATTCGGTGGCGAGCGTCTGCAGACGGCGCAGCAGATCGCTGACATCCTTTTCTTCGGGCAGCACGGCGCGGAGTTGATCGAGCCGCACTTCCAGTTCGCCGACCTGCCGGCGGAACTCCGGCAGCTGCCGAGCGGTCGCCAGTCCCTTGTTGATCTCCGACTTCATCCCATCGAGGCGCGCCCGCTCCGTGGCGAGCGCGGCTTCGACGTCCTGGACGTAGTACCAGTAGAAGCCGCCCACCGCGGCGATGGCGACGACCAGGAAGATGCCGACCTGAGCTTTCCATGAGAGCTTGTTGAGACCGAGCTCGAATGCCATCGCGTTACCGTCCCGCCTTCGGCACGGGCTGCATGCCCGGAATCGCAAACGTCGCCTTGAGCGCGAACTTGATCAGTTCGGACCCTTGCGTCTGCGCGTTGTCCACCTGGCTGTCCACGATCTCCACCGGCTTGCGGAAATAGCGACTGTGTTCGAGGTTGGCGACCAGGTCGGACAGCGCCGTCAGCGTCGTGCAGCGACCTTCGATGGTCAGCTCGCCGCCGTCTTGCTTGAGTTGCGTCAGCCACAGCATCTCGGGCAGCGCCTTGCTCAACTCGTCCAGCATGTGGACACCGCCGCTCTGGCCTTTGCGCAGCGCCTCGATCAGCGCGACCCGCTGCTGCAGCTGCTGCTTCTGCTTGTCGAACGCCGACACTTGCTGAAGGATCGATTTCAGGCGCGCCGTCTCGCGCTGCGCTTCGACTGATGTCGCTCGCGATGCGCGCCTTCTCTCGATCGAGCGACCACCACCACCACCCGATCCCGAGCGCCGCGGCGACGAGAATCAAGCTGCAGACGAGCGTGACTTTCTGGCCGATGTCGAACGGGACGGCGGCTTTGGTCTTGGGGCGTTCGCGCTCGCCCGCCAGGAGGTTGATGCGAATCATCGATCCCCCGCTCGCCGAAGCGCGAGACCAACGGCCACCGCCGCGGTCGATGCCACGTCGTCCGGCAGCGCGCCGCCGAGACGCGCCGGATCGAGCTCGATGGCCTTGAACGGATCGAGCCGCTCGACCGGGGCCCGAAAACGCTCAGACAACAGTTCGCCGAAGCCGTCCACCCGCGACGCGCCGCCGCAGATGACGATCCGGTCGATGTGCTCGTCGGCGGTCGTCGCCTTGAAGAAGTCGAAGGTCTTCTCGATCTCGAGCAGCACCGTGTCGGTGACGGTGCGCAGTACCGCCCGGACGTCTTCGAAGGTCACACCGTCGGCGACGATGCCTTGCTTGGCGAGCTCGGCGGCCTCGAACGTCAGGCCGAATTCCTTTTGAGTCGCCTCGGTGTAGGCGTTGCCGCCGATCGAGATGTCGCGCGTGAAGAGCGATTGATCGCCGCGCACGATGTTGACGTTGATCGCGGAGGCGCCGGCGTTGAGAAGCACCGTCACGCCCGACGCGACGCCGTAGTTCGCCTCGAAGCAGTTCTGGACCGCGAACGCGTCCACGTCGACGATCACGGCGGTCCTGCCCGCCTGGGAAATGACGCCGGTGTAGTCGGCGATCTTGTCCTTCTTCGCCGCCACGAGCAGCACGTCCATCGTCTGCTTGCCGGGATCGCTGGCGCCGCGATCGAGGACCTGGTAATCGAGATGGACGTCCTGGATGTCGAATGGGATGTACTGCTCCGCTTCCCAGTGGATCGAATCGGCGAGCTCCGCATCGGTCATCACCGGCAAGGCGATCTTCTTGACGATGACGGCGTTGCCGGACAGGGAGGCGACGACATCCTTCGCTTTGAAGCGCTTTGTGTCGAAAATGCGACGGATGGCGTCGGCAACGGTGACAGCGTCGATGACCGCGCCATCGACAATCGTGTCGGGCGGAATCGATTCCGAGGCGTAGGCCGAGACCTTGAAACCCTTCGATCCATTCGGTTTCAGCTCAATGGCCTTCACCGCGCTCGATCCAATGTCGAGACCGACGACGGGCTTAGGGGAGCGGAGGAAGCTCATTTCGAATCGCAAGGCTTGGACGTCCGCACCTGAAATTGGCAAAGGCGGTGCCAGTCCTGCCGAGGTGGTGACGACCCCGGTATTCCCGCATCAGAATTGGGATCACGCGGGGGTTGCGAACAAGCGGACAGCTGAGCCCGATCACGAAACTGTGCGGGAATTACGATTCCGTCAGCGCCGAGGCTGAGCGGATTTTGCGATCTCGAGCTGATCGGGTCCGAGATGGATCCGCGCCACCGCAATCAGCGCGACGAAGGCGCCGGCCGCCCGGTTGACAGTCTCCCAAATGACACGTATTATTTGGGTTTGCCGTTACTCGGCTGAGAGCAGAAGGGTCTCGTACTGATGCGGACGTTTGTGGCCAGCGCCGGGAATTCCGGGGCGCGGTGGCATGTGATCGACGCGGGTGAGCAGGTGCTCGGCCGTGTGGCGACGGTAGCAGCCCGGCTGTTGCAGGGCAAGCACAAAGCGACGTATACGCCGTTCATCGACACTGGCGACCACGTCGTCATCGTCAACGCGGCAACGGTCAAGCTGACCGGTCGCAAGGATTTGCAAAAGATTTATCGCCGGCACAGCGGCTACGAGGGCGGCCTGCGCGAGGAACGCGCCAAAGACGTTCGCCAGCGGCAGCCGGTGCGTTTGGTGGAAGAAGCGGTGCGCGGCATGTTGCCCAAGACGAAGATGGGCGACGCCATGTATCGGAAGCTCAAGGTATATGCAGGGGCGGACCATCCGCACGCTGCCCAGAAACCATCGTCGATCGAGGTCGCGTAACGTGGCATTGACTGAGTTTTACGGTACTGGCCGTCGCAAGACTTCCACCGCCCGCATTTATCTTCGCCCCGGTTCCGGCACGATCACCGTCAACCGCCGTACCTTCGAGCAGTTCTTCCCGACCGAAGCGCTTCGCACGCAGATCCGGCAGCCGCTGGTAGTCACCGAGCGGGGCGATCGCTATGACGTGCTCGCGATCGTGAACGGCGGCGGCGTCGCCGGACAGGCCGGCGCGGTTCGTCTGGGTATTGCGCGCGCGCTCGTCGCCGCCGACGCGGAACTGCGTCGTGCGTTGAAGACGAATGGCTTCCTGACCCGCGATGCGCGAGCGAAGGAACGCAAGAAGTACGGCCTGGCCGGAGCGCGCAAGCGCTTCCAGTTCAGCAAGCGCTAGAACGGTCGTTCTCAGGTCAGTTCAGGATCTCTGTGAATGGCGGAGCCTTGGGCTCCGCTGATCAGATGCTTAGCGGAGGAAGCTTGACCGGAATTTCGATGCAGGAACTGCTGGAGGCTGGCGTTCACTTCGGCCACCAGACCAAGCGCTGGAACCCGAAGATGAAGGAATACATCTTCGGCGAGCGCAACGGTATCTACATCATCGACTTGGGCAAGACGGTCAAGTTGTTCCGTCAGGCCGAGGAGTTCATCTCGAACCTCGCCGCCGACGGACGGACGATGCTGTTTGTCGGAACCAAGCGCCAGGCGCAGGATGTCGTTTCGGAAGAGGCACAACGCTGCGGCATGTTCTATGTCAACCAGCGCTGGCTTGGCGGCCTGCTCACGAACTTCGCGACGATCCAGCGCAGCCTGGGTCGCCTGCGGGACCTCGAGGCGATGGTCACCGACGGCCGCTACGAGACGCTGTCGAAGAAAGAGATTGCGCGCAACGAGAAGGAGAAGCGCAAGCTCCAGAAGAACCTGGACGGCATCCGCCACATGGCGCGCCTGCCCGACGCGATCTTCATCGTCGACACGAAGAAGGAAAAGATTGCGGTCGACGAGGCCCGCAAGCTGAAGATTCCGGTCATCGGCATCGTCGACACGAACTGCGATCCCGACGAAGTGGACTTCGTGATCCCGGGCAATGACGACGCGCTCCGCGCGGTCCGGCTGTTCACGTCGCGCATTGCCGACGCCGTGCTGAGCGGTCGTGGCCTGCGCGAAGCGGCGACGTCCGACGACACCGCCGACGGCGGCGATGCGGATCGTCAGCGCGCACCGCGCCGGCCTCGCGCCGAGCCCACGCCCTCGCCCGCCTGAGGCGACAACCGTTCGGCAGAAGGTTGCGCGCCGGCCGGGCTCGTCCCCGCCGGCGCGCGTCATGTACGGGCCTCAAGCCTTTGCGCTCTTTCAATCTTGCGGCCCAATCTGTTGTGTGGGGACAGTCCCCCACTCTTGCAAGTTGGGGGACAGTCCCCCTGGTTCGGGAGCACGGGAATGGCGACTATGACGATTACAGCGGAACAGGTAAAGCGGCTGCGGGAGAAGACCGGCGCCGGGATGATGGAATGCAAGGCCGCCCTCAGCGAGGCCGAAGGCAACGAGGAGAAGGCGATCGAGCTGCTGCGCAAGAAGGGACTCGCCTCCGCCGCCAAGCGCGCCGGGCGGGCCACGTCGAACGGCGTCGTCGGCAGCTACATCCACATGGGCGGGAAGGTCGGCGTCCTCGTCGAGGTCAATTGCGAGACCGACTTCGTGGCCCGTACCGACGACTTCCAGGCGCTCGTGAAGGAATTGTCGCTCCACATCGCCGCCGCCGATCCGAGGTACGTTCGCCGCGAGGACGTCCCTGCTGCCGTGCTCGACAAGGAGCGCGAGATCTACGGCGCGCAGTTCGCCGACTCGGGCAAGCCCGCCAACGTCGTCGAGAAGATCGTGGACGGCAAGCTGGGATCGTTCTACGCGCAGACGGTTCTGGTGGATCAGCCCAGCGTCCGCGACCCGAACGTCACCGTCGCGCAGATGATCGCGCAGGCGTCAGCGAAGACCGGCGAGAACATCACCGTCAGCCGCTTCGCGCGCTTCAAGGTCGGCGAGCACGGCGAATAACCAACTTGATCAGGTTGGGCGGGTTCCGATCAACCCTGCCCAACCCGACCAACCTGGATCAACCCGATCAACCCGCTATAATCACGTCCTGTGTCAGAGCCGACCTACAAGCGCATCCTTCTGAAGCTGTCCGGTGAAGCCCTGATGGGCGAAAAGCAGTACGGCATCGATCCCGCCGTGACGATGCAGATCGCGCGTGACGTCGAAGAAGTCCAGAAGCTGGGTGTCGAGACCGCCATCGTCATCGGCGGCGGCAACATCTTTCGCGGATTGGCCGCCAGCGACCGCGGAATGGACCGCGCGACCGGCGACTACATGGGCATGCTGGCGACGGTCATCAACGCGCTCGCCCTGCAGGACGCGCTCGAATCTCACGGCGTCGTCACCCGCGTGATGTCCGCGATCGAGATGCGCGCCGTCGCCGAGCCCTTCATCCGCCGGCGCGCCATTCGCCATCTCGAAAAAGGCCGCGCCGTCATCTTCGCGGCCGGTACCGGGAATCCCTACTTCACGACCGACACCGCCGCCGCTCTTCGCGCAATGGAGATTCGCGCCAGCGTCATCATGAAGGCGACCAAGGTGGACGGCATCTACACCGCCGACCCGATGCAGCGATCCGGCGGCGACCCGCTACGACACGATCTCCTACCTTCAGGTGCTCGAGAAGCGGCTGAAGGTGATGGACGCGACTGCAATCTCGCTCTGCATGGATAATCAACTGCCGATTCTGGTGTTCAACCTGCGGACGCCTGGCAATCTGCGGCGCGCGGTGCTGGGCGAGGCCGTCGGCTCCGTCGTGGGAGCGTAGAACCAGGCAAGGAGCAGAGGACAGGGCATGGACCCCAACGATCTGAAATCGCTGTACGCCGACCTCAAGACGCGCATGGATGTTGGCGTGGACCACGTACGGCGCGAGCTGGCGAACGTCCGTACCGGGCGCGCCTCGGTCGGACTGCTCGAGAATATTCACGTCGAAGCCTACGGCTCGAAGATGCCGCTGAATCAGGTCGCCGGGCTTTCGATTCCCGAGCCGAGCTTGATCCTGGCGCAGCCGTACGATCCCTCGACGCTGGCGACGATCGAGAAGGCCATTCGCTCTTCCGATCTCGGCTTGAACCCGTCCTCCGACGGCAAGGTGATCCGGATCCCGATTCCTGCGCTCACGGACGATCGCCGCAAGGAGCTGTCGCGCCACGTCCACAAGCTCGCCGAAGAAGGACGGAACAGCCTGCGCCAGGTGCGCCGGGACGTGAACGAGAAGCTCAAGAAGTTGCTGAAGGATCACAAGATCTCGGAAGACGACGAACGGCGCGGACTGGAGGAAGTCCAGAAGATCACCGACGGGCACATCAAGCTGGTGGACGAGCTTCAGAAGAAGAAAGACCAGGAGCTGCTGGGACACTAGCCCACAGTGCCAAGTGCTAAGTGCAAAGTGCCAAGTGGAGTTCGAAGTGAACAGTGAAAGTGAAAGTGGTTGCTCCTTGCCGGGGGCGTGGCTGTCGGCCTCCACTTTAACTTGTCCACTTCCAATTCCACTTAGCTTAGCACCTAGCACTTGGCATTAACATGTTCTTCTCCCACCTGGAGTGTTCGCGGCCCTGCGGCGCGGGCCCGTTCAATCCTCGCGAGCGCCATCATCTCTGCACGTGTGGCGCTCCCCTGCTTGCCGGATACGACATCGAAGCAGCTCGCAGCTGGAAGCGCGAAACGTTGCGCGATCGCGAACCGACGCTCTGGCGGTATCGCGAGCTCCTGCCCATCTTCCCGGGTGAGTCGCCGGTCACTCTTGGTGAAGGATTCACGCCGCTGATTCATGCGTCCAGGCTCGGCGCGGCGCTGGGACTTTCGCGGCTTTACGTCAAGGACGAATCGCTCAATCCTACGAATTCGTTCAAGGCTCGCGGCCAGTCGACGGCCGTGACCCGTGCCCGCGCCCTTGGCGCACGCACGCTCTCGGTGCCGACCGCCGGCAACGCGGGCTGCGCGATGGCAGCGTACGCCTCGAGCGCCGGCCTCGAGGCGCAGGTGTTCATGCCGCGCGACGTGAAGCGGCCGTTCGCTGACGAGTGTGCACTCTACGGCGCGACGACGACCCTGGTGGACGGCTTGATTACGGATGCCGGACGTATCGCCGCGGAAAAGGGCCGGCCGCTCGGCTGGTACGACGTCTCGACGCTGAAGGAGCCGTATCGCATCGAGGGCAAGAAGACGATGGCGTACGAGCTCGCGGAACAACTCGAGTGGCGTTGGCCGGATTGGATCATCTATCCCACCGGAGGCGGGACCGGCCTGATCGGAATGTGGAAGGCATTCGCCGAGATCGAGGCGCTTGGCTGGGTGCCGCCGCAACGCCGTCCCAGAATGGTCTCGGTGCAAGCGGAAGGCTGCGCCCCAATCGTACGTGCGTTTCAAAGTGGCAGCGATCACGCGGAGCGTGTCGTGAACGCACACACGATCGCCGACGGCCTACGCGTACCGGCGGCGATCGGCGACTTCCTGATGCTCAGGATCCTGCGCGACAGCGCCGGCACCGCCGTGACGGTGACCGACGCGGCGATGGTCGAGGGGATGCGGCGGCTTGGCCGGTTGGAAGGCGTGAGCGCCGCGCCCGAGGGCGGCGCCGCGCTGGCTGCGCTCGATCAGCTGATCGCCGCCGGCACCATCCACCGCGACGATCTGGTCGTCCTTTTCAACACCGGCGGCGCGTTGAAATACCTGGACATCTTGACGACGCCGTCAACTGGCTAATCCCGAGCGCAATCCACAATCGAAATCAGTCGCCGAACGACACGCCAATCGCCCGAGCGGTCTCGACAAGGTCGAATCCCGTCGTTGGTACAGTCTTCGTTTTGCCGACGATGTCCTCGAGCGGGACGGAGGTGATATCGGGCGGGTGGAAGGCGACCATCCGGTCGGTCTCGCCGCGCATCAAGAGTTCCACCGCTTTGCCGCCGAAGCGGGTAGCGAGCACGCGATCGAAGGCCGTTGGCGAACCGCCGCGCTGCAGGTGCCCGAGAACGGCGACCCGCGTCTCCTTGCCGGTCATCTCTTCAAGTTCGCTGGCGATACGATGTCCGGCACCGCCCAGCCGCTCGGCGCGCCCGATCGAGGCGGCCTTGAGGAGCGACGTCCCGCCACCAACCGGCTTACATCCTTCGGCGACGACGACGATCGAGAAGTGCGCGCCCCAGGCATCGCGATCCTGGATCTGCTGAGCCACCAGCTTGAGGTCGTACGGGATTTCCGGGATCAGGATGACGTCTGCTCCACCCCCCACGCCCGCGTACAGGGCAATCCATCCGGTGTAGCGTCCCATGACCTCGACAACGATGATGCGGCGGTGAGCTTCCGCGGTCGTGTGCAAGCGATCGATGGCGTCGGTGGCGAAGGCGACCGCGGTATCGAAGCCGAACGTATTCGTGGTCTGGACGATGTCGTTGTCGATGGTCTTCGGCACGCCGACGATCGGGATACCCATCCGCGAGAACTTGTGTGCGATCGCCAGCGTGCCGTCGCCGCCGATGACGACCAGCGCGTCGAGGCCCATCCGGTGGAACATCTCCACGACACGCGTCGAGTAGTCGTGTTTCCCTTCGGAGGTTTCGATTGGATAGGCAAACGGGTCGCCGCGATTGACCGTCCCGAGGACGGTACCGCCCCGGCGGAGGATGCCGGTGACGTCCTTGGCGGTCATTACCCGCGAGCGATTGGGCTCGATGAGGCCGTCGAAGCTGTCCTCGAGGCCAACCACCTCGATGCCATTGTTGACGCCCGCCTTGACGACCGCCCGGATGACCGCGTTCAGCCCGGGAGCGTCGCCGCCTCCGGTGAGCACACCGATTCGCTTCAGTCTTGCCATGGATGTTTGCGCCGCTCGATAGACTTGTCGGTATGCGAGCCAGCTTCGGGCTCGCCGATAATTCCGCTGGGCCTCGCGACAAGCCCAAAATCGGCTCGAGGCGAGGCGCCTGAGTTCGGGATGTCAGGAAGTATACATTGGGCGCGCGCGGCCGTCTGTGCCGTTGCCGCGCTTCGAAGCGCGTGTTATTCTTGGAGGTCCTGTCGACGCGAAAATCGCGTGTCGACCGCACGAACGACCTGCCAAATCGGGCGGCTAGCTCAGCTGGGAGAGCGCTGCGTTCGCAATGCAGAGGTCGGGGGTTCGATCCCCCCGCCGTCCACCAAAATCTCTAGCAGTTTCTTCAGTTTCGAATCCGTCTGCAGACGCCGCTTCGGGCGTCCTGCCCATTTCCTGCCCAACGAAGTCCGATCCGAACGTCTCGAGCGCGCCGAACTTCCGCTCGTCAGTCGGATGCGTGTAGCGCGCGAGCATCCGCGTTGACGAGTGCCCGCTGATCGCCATCACGGTGTAGTCATCAAACCCCGCGGCGATCATCCGGCTCAGCGCGGTGTGGCGAAGCGTGTGGAGCGTGATGTCCGAACTCAGGCCCGCTCGAGCGACCGCTCGATCGAAGACGTGCCGCGCGCCATTCACGGTATAGCCGCGTTGCGTCTTTCGATTGGTGAACAGCCAGCGCGAGCCCTTCGGCAGCTGATCGAGCACCGCTTGGATGGAGGGCGTGATCTCGATGCGCCTCGCCTTGCCGTTCTTCGTCTGCAGGAACGTCAGCGCACCGTCGGCGCAGTCGTCCCACCGAAGCGCCAGGAGCTCGCCGATTCGGGCGCCAGTGATGAGCGCCAGCATCACGCACTCGCCGGAACTTCTGCGGACAGGCGTCCAGCAGAGCGCGCTGTTCGACGGTCGAAAGGATGCGCGTCCTGCGGTTCTCGACGCGCAGCCGCTTCACCTTGCGCGAACCGGAGACTCGATGACATAGCCCCACTCCACCGCTTTAGTGAACATGCTTCTGAGGGTATCGAGCTCTCGATTGACCGATGCCGGCCGGATCGGCTTGGCCGCGGACTTCTCGACCGTGAGCGGTCCACTTGCCCGCCAACCGCTCGCGTTTCCACTGCTCAATGCGATGAGGCGTGATCTCGGTGAAGGATCTGAAGCGTCGCCTGATCCAGACTGTCGCGAGTCGTTCAGGACGTTGGATCGGCGGAATTTGCGCAACCGCGCTGGCAGCCCTGCGGACTCTCGCGTCACGCGTCAGGTTCGCGCTGGTCGGGTGCCGCTAGCCGCCGAAGATTGTGATCAGTGAATTCCTCGAGGTTCCTAACGGACCGGGCAGCCGCGCTGCTCCAAAGGTCGAGTTTGGGCTCATGGCCAGCGAGGTCGATGACCACCAGTTGGCCGCGCAGGTCCGCGCAAGTAGGTGGCGGCGGACACCCGGTATGATGGCGGCGGGCGCGGCGAGCCAGTATAGCCGTGCCGACAGACAACTCACGTCGCTGCGGAGGAGTGCCCAATGACTGTGCCGGGTCTTTGCTTCGTGTGTGCCGGATCTTCTGCTCGTCAACGCAAGCCTCGCGGCCCCCCGCTCCGTCGGGGCGGTGGGCGGTTGCATACCTGGGAGTTATCTCGCCGCCGAGGGCAGCGGCACGCAAAGCCTTCTCACGTTCTCCAGCGATGGCACCTTTCACCTGGCCAGTTCGGCGGAGCGCGCGTTCGGGTTCAGTCACATTCAAGGGACCTGGCAGCGGCAGGGCGCGCACGACGTACGCGCCGTTGGTCTCGATTTTGGCCTCCCGTCGGACCCGACCGGCGCCGGCGCGCCGCCAGAGTGGATCACGCGCATTGACATGTCGTTGAGGTTTTCGCCGGACTGCCGGCGGTTTGCCGGCGACTTCGAGTTGCGCTTCTTCTACGACGCGACAGAGGATCCGCTGGAACCGCCGACGACGGCGCCAGACGGCGCCGACACGCTGACTGCCCGCCGCATTCAGGTGCCAGACCGTTGACGCGAAGCGACTGAAGTGGCTGGAAGGCAGGGATTCGGACCCGGATAACGTGGTCCCAGAGACAGAAGACCAGTTTCCATGCGATGACGGTCTCGCAGCACAGTAGTGCCGTACTGCCCAAATCCTGCCCAGCGGCGATGCGTCACCATGCAAAACTATGCGGAAACATGCGTGGGCAGGGAGGCGCGGCGACTAGCCGGCCTCAGACCTCTAAGTGCTACCGTTGATGAGAGTTATCGCGCCTTCCGCTTGCGCGTTCGCAATGCAGAGGTCGGGGGTTCGATCCCCCGCCGTCCACCAAATGTCTTCAGGAAAGGGGCGATTTCTGACGGCTCCTTTCTACCTACGGCATCGGCGCTCACGGTTTCTCATTTTGTGACCACGGTTGCCGCAGCTTAGGGCGCATCGGGCTTTCTTTCTGCGATCGGATGTGTGGCGCGCGAGCATCCTGACAGGCCTCAACGTAAAGTCGTGCAGTCGGAAGAGAGGAGGGCGATGAAGCCTTTAATTCGCATATTTCTGTTCAGCTTGCGCTTTGGGGAGTGCGGCCGGGGTCTGTGGCTGCGGACAGTTTCGCGTTTTCGGTGTTGGATCTTCCCGGCAGCATTTCCACCACACCCTACGGTATCAACGACGCGGGCCATATCGTCGGTGCCTTCGCCACTGTTGATCCCCACGCTGCTCTCGGTTTTCTGCTCACGAACGAAGGCGTTGTGCCCCTTCGGTTCCCGGACAGCATCGTCACCGTTGCGTACGGTATCAATGATCTGGATCAAATCGTGGGCGCGGCGGTCGGGGACCGCTACGCACCTGGATTTCTATACGCCTCCGGGACCTTCACTCCAATCCAGTTCCTCGGTGATGATGACTATACTGAGGCGCTCGACATCAATAACCGAGGCCAGATCGTGGGCGCCTTCGCAGGGGGCGGTTTTGAACTAACAGACGGACAGTTTGACACACTGAACATCGCAGACACGTTGCCCTACGGTATCAACGATGCGGGTCACATTGTTGGCGGCCTTGGGCCTATGGGTTCGTGTATGACGGAACCACCACGACGATTCTCTGTACCAGGCAGCACTCACACCGAAGCTCGCGGCATCAATGACGCAGGTGATGTGGTCGGATCCTTCAGCGAGCATCGCAAGAACCCACAGACGGGAGAAAACGAAATCTTCACGCACGGATTTCTCTGGACCGGTGACCGTTATCTGCCTCTCGATGTTGCGGGGAGCATGGATACCCAAGCCTATGGGATCAATGATCGCGGTCAAATCGTGGGGGCCTTTGTCGATGGCGAGGGGCGGCGCCATGGATTCGTTGCAACAGAGGTCCACCGATTCCCGAACCTGCCTCGTTGACGCTGCTCGGCCTCGGCCTCGCCGGGATGGGCGCCCGTCGCTGGCGCCAGCGCAAAAGGTCATAAATCGGCGACTGCTCGCGCTTGACCGGCCTCAATATTTCCCTTGGGTCCGTCCCGGCAATCACGCATTTTCCACATCGACCACGTCTCTACCACACCGACGTTTCGGTATTTCCTGTACTCACAGATCGCAGCCGGCCCCGGCGGGTTTTCTACGTTTCACGGCACGCTCAGTCGCTACTGCAGATAGGCCGCGTCGTGGAGCAGTTTCGCAACGCGCTGGGAGCGCGCCGTGGGACGCATGAGAACTTCTTCCAGAACCATCCGCCCGTCGTCGTTCCTGATGTGCGGGTCGGCCCCGTGTTCGAGGAGGATCTTGACAGACTCTTCGGGCGCCCAGCCCGCGGTTGCGGCTGAGAACAGCGGAGTCCGACCTCGAGCAATTCGCCCGTTCACGTCGGCGCCGCTTGCGAGCAAAAGCCGCAGCGTTCTGGACCGCTTCCTCCGATCAATCTGGTTGCAGGCGCAGCTCGCGAGGGCTGACTGTTCGAACGGCCCGCGCGCCTCAATGTCAACGCCGTAACCCAGCAAGAGCCGAACCATCTCCTCCTGGCCGGTCTCCGCCGCTCTCAGCAATGCCGGGCAGCCTGCGGCATCGGTCGACTGACTCGCCCCTGGATCCGCCTGCAGGCACGCACCGAACGCCTCGAGATCCTGTCGGTATAGTGCCGCGAACAATTCGGAAACGTGTCCGGTCGTGATCAGGGCTTCGACGGCCTGCGAATCAACGTGTGGAAGCTGAACCGCATGATGGAGTGCGTGCGCAACATCGGCCGCAGTGACGCCGACTCCATGCGCGAGCATCATCTTCAGGATTGCGGTCTTCGCTTGAAAGGCCGCATCTTGAAGTGGCGTCCAACCATGGCCACGGGCAACGACAAGCTCAGGATTGTCGAGCAGCAGCCGCCCCACCATCTGAACGTCGCCGGCCTTTATTGCACGTTTGACTGCTAGCAATTGTTCCCGAGCGCTCATCTCATTCGTGGTCGTCGCTGAATATGCCCATCAAGGGCTCGCCGCAGTTTATCCGACGTTGCTCACCCTCCGTGACGCGCCGTGCACGTCCTGCACTTTCGGAGCAGTGCGGAGGTTACTCGGAGCCGTGCGGCGATCGCGAGGACCACTGAGCGATAGCCGGTGGCGAGCGCCTGGGTCGATCTCGCAAGCGGTCGTACCAACGATTTCGAAGAGCCGATCGAAGCGGCTTGACCACTTGACGCGACGGTCAGCTTCATGACCGCTGTTGCGTCCGACTCTTCTTCACAGTCGATTCACGGCTCACCTTGACGCCATGGCGAGGCATGTTCACCTTAGAACATGCCGTCGCCCCCCGCGCCAGCGCCAGACTACTTCGATCGAGTGCTCGTTCTCGTCTGCGTGACGTTGATTGTTCTCGGCATCGCGATGTCGTTCTGGTGATCAATCGACACGCAGTGTCGTCGCCGGATCGACGCGCGCCGCCCGGCGGGCTGGGATCGCGGCGGCGAGGATCGAGACGATCAGCAGGACACCACCGCACGCCAGGAACGTCGTGACGTCGCGACTCTGGACGCCGTAGACCAGCGATTCCATCTGCGTGGCCGCCGCCAATGCGGCCAGCGCACCGAGAACGATTCCCGCCACTGACAAGGACGCCGCACGCCGCACGACGTCGCGCATGACGTCGCCGCTCCGCGCACCGAGCGCGAGGCGAATGCCGAACTCGCGCACACGTCGCGTGACGCCGAACGCGATGACGCCATAAAGACCGATCGCCGCCAGCGCCAGCGCGATCGACGCGAAGCTGCCGACGAGGACCGCGTTCAGCCATCGCTGACCCAGCGATCGTTCGGTCACGTCCTCCATCGTTCTCACGTCGTAGACAGGCTGATCGGGATCGACACCGTGAAGGGCGTCGATGATCGGTCGCGCGCTGGTCGGAGGATCCGATTTGCTCTTGACGACAAGCACCATACGCTCCTGCGCGCGCTGCTGGAGCGGCCAGTAGACCTGTGGCCGGGGATCGACGTCGAGTCCATCGGTGAGCACATGGCCGACAACGCCGACGATCTCGACCCATGGCGCATCCGGATCGATCCGGAAACGCCGGCCAACCACGCTGACACGGGGCGAGATGGTGCGCGCCAGGCGGTCGTCCACGATCCCGACTGGAACCGAGCCCGCGTGGTCGCTGTCCTTGAACAGCCGCCCCTCGCGTAGCGGGATTCCGATCGTTTCGAAGTAGCCGGGAGTCGCCGATCGCCAGTCCACCGGCATCGACTCTCCTTGCTCGGCGCCTTCAATCGTCACGCCGCCGACCTGCGATCCAACGAGTGGCAATCGATTCACCATTCCCGCGGATTCCACGCCGGGCAGTGCCTCCACCGACTCGATGATGCGCCTGCAAAACCGGACGAGGTCGACGTCCTCTTCGTACTTCGTGCGGGGGATGGCGAGATGCAGCGTGAGGACGCCGCTGGCCTGGAATCCGGGATCGACACGCGTCAGCGTCGCCAACGTCCTCGCGAGCAGCATGGCGGCAACGAGAAGCGGCAACACGAGAGCAATCTGCGCGACGACGAGCAGTCCAGCCATTCGCGTCTCACGGCGGCCGGCGGTCACGGTGCGATTGCTGGCGGCGCCCACCCCAGTTACCTGAACGCGCGACGCATTCAGTGCCGGAACGATCGCTCCAATCAAGCCAACCAGCAACAGCGCCACCGTCGCGATCCCGAGGACCGCTCCATTGATCCCGATGCTCTCGACGCGCGGTAACGTCGCTGGCGCAATCGGGAGAAAGATACGAACGGCGACCCAGCCACTCAGCACGCCGACCGCGCCCCCGATCGCGAGGAGCGGGACCACTTCCGCGACCGCCTGTGCCAGCAGGCGCCCGCGCGACGCTCCGAGTGACAGACGCAGCGCGAACTCACGCTGACGCGCCGCCGCCCGTGCTCCCAGGAGGTTCGAGAGATTGAGGCAGGCAATGAGCAGCAGAGACGCGACGGCGCCCAGCAGAACGTACAGCCCAGGCCGCACGAGCCGCACACTGTCGTCAAGCAATGGTCCAAGTCCCGCGCCAACGTCGCGATTGCTGTCTGGGTACTCACGTGCCAGCCGGGCACAGATCGTGGACATCTCGCTCTGTGCCTGCGTGAGGGTAATTCCTGGCTTCAGCCGGGCGATCGCCCGATAGTCGTGAGCGCCGTCTTGCCGCGTCAGCTCCACCTCGCGCAGCGTCAGCGGCGTCCACACTTCGAACTCACGCGTCGGAAATCGGAACTCCGAGCCCATGACGCCGACAACCGAATACGACAGTCCGTTCAGCTGAATCGTACGACCGACGACGCGGGGGTCCGAGCCGAAGCGGCGTACCCAGAGGGCGTGGCTCAGGAGGACGATGCGATCGCGGCCGGCGGCGTCTTCGCCCTCTTGAAAGCCGCGGCCGAGGACGGGCGAGACGCCGAGAACCGGGAGTAGATTGGGCGAGATGCGAGCCCCAAACAGGCGTTCCGGCTCTCCCGCTCCGGTGAGGTTGAAATTCGCGATTGATCTGACCAGTGCGATGTCCGTGAAGACGTGGTTGTCTCGCCTCCACACCCGATAGTCGGCGCCGTTCACCTGCGCGCGTGGCAGGTTGAACCGCGGCATGGTGCTCCAGACCGCGACCAGGCGGTCCGGCTCCGCGAAGGGCAGCGGCCGGAGGAGCACGCCATAGACAACGCTGAAGATCGCCGCGACGGCGCCAATGCCCAGCGCGACGATCAGCACGGCAGCGGCCGAGAACGCTGGCGTCTTGCGCATCAACCTGGCGCCGTAGGCAACATCGCGCGACACCCTGTCGCAAGAGCGCTCCTGGACGATGGTCGCGACAGGTCTCGCGAATGCTGTCGACACCTCCGAACGCCAGCCGGGCGGCCCGGCGGGCGTCGTCGGTGCTCGCGCCGCGGGCCTCGTAAAGTGCTGCCTGGGCCTCGAGATGAAACCGAAGCTCCTCGTCCAGATCCGCGTCGAGTCTGCCAGGGCGCAGCCACGAAAGGAGGAGCATCTTGAGCCGAATGACCGAGCGCATGAACGTCCTACGAATCAGAAGTGCGGAGGAGGAGTGTCACCGCGCCCGCCAGCCGTTCCCAGGCGGCCTCTTCCTTCTCCAGCCGCCGCCGGCCGGGGGCGGTCAGACGATAGAAGCGAGCGCGGCGGTTGTTCTCGGACGCTCCCCAGTCGGCGGCGATCCACCCTTGCCGTTCGAGCCGCTGCAGCGCCGGATACAGAGACCCCTGCTGCACCTGCAGGACGTCATTCGACAGCTGGCGGATGCGCTGAGCGATCGCCCAGCCGTGCAACGGTTCGAGTGCGATGGTTTTCAGGATCAGCAGGTCGAGCGTGCCCTGCAGCAGGTCGGTCGGTTTTCCCACGTCGGCGGCTCCCCTTGACTATCTACAAGAGTGGCATCGTTTCTTGTAGATAGTCAAGGGGACGATTTTTTGGCCGCGAGAGTCGACGACCACTGACAATTTTGTGATCTGGATCGTCGGCCTGCCGACGGTCCCCGCCGCCCGCTGTCCAGCGCGCCTCGGATGCTCGGGCGCATCAGTGCGCGGGAGTTCGCGCATTCGCCTGGATGTCGCGCAATTCGTCACTAACTCGTAATCGTGGCACGACACGTGCACTGCGCGCGACTGTGCGGCTGAGTACCGCATTTGATACAGCCGCTCGCGGCGCGATACTTTCGCCGCGAACACAGAGTAATTAGGTCGAGCGAAGGACGACTCCTATGTTGAAGTGGATCACATGCTACTTGTCCGGCAGACATGACTACATCGTGTCCTGCGAACCCGGGACGATCTTCCTGAAGTGCAATCACTGCGGCCGTCGATCGAACGGCTGGGAACTCCAGCACGGCGCGGCGCTGCGTACGGCCCCTGTCGCCGTACCGGCATCGTCGCGGGCGACGGCTTCGGTCCGCGCACTTCGATAGCGCTCGCTTGACACTCGTCCGGGGCGGCACGGAGAATTCCGTACGTGCCGTCTGCCCCTGGTCCGGACGCGACCGAGGCCAGCTCCGCACGTCCCGCCCGCTCCGTACGCGTCCGTTACGCGATTTGCGCACTCGCCGGAACCGTCGCGTTTCTCCTCTATTACTCGACGCTCCTGCCCGGGCTTGATTTCGGCGACACCGCTTCCTTCCAGGCAGGCGTGGGCGAGATCGATCTGACACCGCGTCAGGCCTATCCGCTCTATTACGCCCTCGGCAACCTGGCGCTTGTGCTGACCGGAATCGAGCCGGCGCGCGCAATGAATCTCGCGTCGGCCGTTGCCGGCGCGTTTGCGGTGGCGATCTTCGTCTGGGTGGCAGCGGATCTGACGGGATCGCTCGCGGCGGCGGCAGCGGCCGGTTTGTGGCTCGCCGCCTCCTACACGTTCTGGACCCAGGCGATCATCGCCGAGGTCTACACGCTTCATCTGGCGCTCGTGGGCCTCGTGCTCGCCACCGTGTGCTGGTGGGACCGCCGGCGGACCCTCCCCCGTCTGTCGCTCGTCTTTGCCACCTACGCGCTGGCCTTCGGCAACCATCTGATGAGCATCCTGTTGCTGCCGGCCCTGGTGTTGTTCATCGCCACAGCACCGGGGGGCCTGCGCATCTTGCTGGCGCCGCGGACCCTCGTGATCGCGACGTTATGCGCCGTCGCTGGAGCGCTCGCAGTACACCTGGAACCTGTCATCGCTCTGGCATCTTCCCGACGTTCACTGGACGTTCACGTCGCTGGCGCGCGCGTTCTGGTTCGACGTCACGAAGTCGGACTGGCGCGACACGATGATCCTCAGTGTGCATCCGGCAGCGTTACACCGACGTCCAGCGATGTACCTGTTCGAGCTGCAGCAGCAGGTTGGGCCGATCGGCATCGCCCTCGCCTGCGTGGGCGCCGTCGCATTGCTCCGGCGCTGGCGCACGGGACTACTGGTGTGGACGGCCTATCTCCCTGCGGTCCTCTTCGCCGCAACCTACAACGTCGGCGACGCGCACGTGTTCTTCCTGCCGTCGCACTACTGCCTGATGCTCGCAATCGCCGGCGGGCTCGCGGCAGCCCTTGCGCTGGTCCAGGCGAAGCTGCCGATGCGGGCGGCAAGACTGACGGCGATGACGCTGGCACTGAGCGTCCCCGCCTGGCGCGCCTGGGATACGTGGCCAGCGGTCGATCGGCACGACGATCGGCGGCCCGTCGAGTGGCTCGCCGGGTTGACCCGGGGCCTCGACGAGCGCACGCTGGTGCTCGGCGACGTGAACTGGCAGCTCGAGAATGGTCTCGACTACTACCTCAGGCGCCTCCATCCGGAACTGAACGCCGTCCGGGTTGGCGGGACGCTCCTCACGCTTCCGTACCTGATTCACGACAATCTCGCCGCCGGACGCGAGGTCGTCGCGACGCCGGTCGCACGCGATCGGATGGTCGCGGCGTACGGCGGGCTCTTCGAATTTTCCCCGGACGAGCGCATCCCCGTGGCACCGCTCCAGGCGCGGCTGGCGAGCCTGGCCTCGGGAACCCCTTATGTGCTGGCGTTTCTTGCCCCCTACCCTGACCTGCCGTTCGACCGGCAGGAGCTCGCGCAAGCCACGGCTTTCCTCACCGCGCGAACGGCCACACTCGGACGCGAGCCGTCCTACGCAGTGATGGCGGGTCTGGTGGGGAGCCGCCCCGCAGTCCTCCGGCGCTCCGACCGGCCGTTTCGCGAGCGATTCCAGCTTGGGAGCCTCACCATCGATCTCCGCATGGAATCGTGGCTTCCGACCGATACGATCCGGCGGGCAGGCTTCGGCCACGTAATCGTCGACCGGCGGCACGTGCTCACCCTCGAGCGGGGTGTCAGCGTCGTCGGTCTCGGTCAGGACGGGGCCGCTATGCGGACCGAGTACGCCTCGGGGCTGTTCGCGCCGCTGCCTCGGTTCCGTGTCGCGATGCCGGCATCGATTGGCAGCAGCGACAACCGCTGAGCTGGCCGCGGTGCCTGTGCTACGCTGGACGCCATTTTTCTTCGTGATGAAACGACTTCTCGATTCGGCGCATCCTCGCCTCGCTCATGGCAGGCTGTGGAAGAGCTGCCTGATCAGCCTTCTGATCGGACAGGCGACGATGGGCGCACGCCAGGCCTCGGACGCCGTGGCACTCGCCGAACGAATTCAGCAGCATTACGACAACGTCCGCGACTTCCGTGCTGACTTCATGCACGGGTACGAGGGCGGTGTCCTTCGCAAGCGAACCGTCGAGTACGGCACCGTCGCGATTCGTAAACCCGGTCGGATGCGTTGGGTCTACACCAAGCCCGAGGAAAAGACCTTCGTCTCGGACGGCCTCAAGCTCTACTCCTACATCCCGTCCGACAAGCAGGTGTACGTCGCCTCCGTGCCGCAAGGCGACCAGGCCTCGACGCCGGCGCTGTTCCTCGCCGGCAAGGGCAATCTTGTGCGCGATTTCACGGTGGCCCCTGCAACGCTCAAGGATCCGCCCGCCGGCACCGCCGCTATCAGGCTTACTCCGCGAAAGCCGGAGCGCGAGTATGAGTGGCTCGAGCTTGTGGTGGACGAGCGAACGCTCGAGCTGCGGATGCTGGTCACTGGCGATGCTCAGGGCGGCGTCTCGACGATTGCCTTCTCCAAATTGAGGGAGAACGTCAACGTCCCTGACAAGGAATTCGTCTTCTCGATCCCCCGTGGCGTCGATGTCATCACCGATGCAGGCCGCTAGCCGCCTGAGGCTCGCTCGACGCGGTGCGCTGGCGCTGGTGACGCTCGCTGCAACTATCGCCGTCGGCGCGTGCGCCACGAGCAGTGCGCTTCGCAACGGTCAGAAGGCCGAGATCGCCGCCGATTTCGATCGGGCGGTCATCGAATACACGCGCGCCGCACAGGAGAAGCCGAACGACCGGGAGGTAACGCTGGCGCTCGATCGCGCGAAGCTGCGCGCCGCGGAGATGCACTTCTCTCGTGGACGACGCCTCGCCGCGACCGGCAAGCTCGACGAAGCCCTGAACGAGCTCCAGATCGCGTACGAGCTCAATCCGACGAGCGGAGACATCCAAGCCGAGCTGCGCCGCACCAGGGCCGCAGTGCGGAACAAGATCGCGGTCTCGGCCGACGGGAAGACGCAGCTCGAGTCGCTGGTCGACCGCACGCGCGACGAGGAGCCGGAAGGCTTGTCGCTGCCGAAAGACGTCAAGCTGCCGCCGTCGTTCGTCTTCCGCGAAGCCAGTTCGCGCGACATCATCGTCACGCTGGCCCGCTACGGCAACCTCAACGTCGTGTTCGATCCAGCGTTCCGGGAAGCGCCGGTGACGACCGAGCTCCGGAACGTCACCCTCGAGGATGCGCTCACGTCGATCACATCGAGCACGCGCACCTTCTACAAGGTGACGGCGCCCCGAACGATCACGATCGTCCCCGATACTCCGGCCAAGCGCCGCGAGTACGAGGACGAGATCGTACGCACGTTCTTCCTCAGCAACGCGGATCTGAAGGAAACGATCGACCTCCTCCGCATCGTGGTCGATCTCCGCCGCATCGCCGGCCTGCCGGCAACGAACGCGATCACGATCAAGGACTCGCCGGATCGGGTCGCGGCGGCCTCGCGCATTCTGGCCGCGATAGACAAGGCGCGCCCGGAAGTCGTCATCGACGTCGAGCTGCTCGAGGTCGATCGAAAGCGCATGCACGACCTCGGTCTGCAGATCGCGTCGCCCGGTACGCCACCCACCGGTATCGACGGCAGCGTCGACGCGAACAGACAGGGTCTGACGCTGGACGATCTGCGGCACCTCACCGCGGCCGACATCTTCGTCACTGGCGTGCCGGGCATCTATTACCGCCTGATCAAGACCGACCAGTCGACGCGCACGCTGGCGAATCCGCAGCTGCGCACAGCCGAAGGGATCGCGGCGCAGGCCCGGTTCGGCGAGCGTGTGCCGGTGCCAGTCACGACCTTTGCGCCGATCGCGACCGGCGGCGTGCCGCAGCAGCCGGTAACGTCGTTCAACTACGAGAACATCGGCGTCAACATCGACATCACGCCACGAATGCACCACAACGACGACGTATCACTGGCATTGAAGGTGGAAGTGAGCGCGGTCTCTGGCGTTGGATTCGGTGGCTTGCCAACGTTCGCGAACCGCTACATCAATACCGTCATCCGTCTGAAGGACGGCGAGACGAACATGCTGGCGGGATTGATTCGAGACGACGAGCGGAACACGCTCGACGGGGTACCCGGGCTGACGGATCTGCCGATCGTGGGCCGGCTGTTCGGGCGCAACCGGAAAGAAACGCAGCAGACCGACATCATCCTCACGTTGACCCCGCACGTGGTGCGCGTGCTCGATCTTCACGAGAGCGATCTGCTGCCGTTCCGGCTGGGCCGCGAGGGTGGCCCTGGCACCGGTCTTGTGCCGCAGCTTCAGGTCCCGGAACCGCCGGCCGATCAGACGCCGGGCCCACAGCCATCGCAGCCGCAGCCACCGGCACAACCACAGGGTCCGAGGCCAATCATGCCGATCCTGCCGCCGCCCCCCGCCACCCCTCCCGATCAGCAGCAGCAACCGCCGCCGCAGATCGGAAGAGGGGCCGCCCCCGCCGGGTAACTGAACGACGACTCAGGAGAGCTTCGTGACCTTCGCGCCGAGCGACTGCAACCGATCGACGAGGCGACTGTAACCGCGCTCGACCGTCTCGAGCGGACTGACACGGCTCTCCCCTTCGGCGACCAGCGCTCCTGCGATCAGCGACATTCCCGACCGCAAATCGCGACTGTCCAGCGATCGGCCGCGCAGCTTGCTCGGCCCGGTGACGATGATCCGGTGTGGATCGCAGAGGAACAGGTCGGCGCGCATGCCGCTCATCTGGTCCAGCGCAAAGAGCCGCAGTTCGTACATCCAGTCGTGGACCAACGTTCGGCCTTCGGCTTGTGTCGCGAGGACGGTCACCAGGCTGACGAGATCGCTTGGGAAACTGGGCCACAGCCCGGTTGTTATTCGCCCTGCCGCCACCAGGTTCGACGGTTCGACTCGCAGCCAGCCGTCATCGAACGTGCACGCCACGTTCATGCGACGCATCACGGAAACGGCCACCTCCACGTCGACCGCCCGCGCCCCGCGAATCTCGACCTCACCGCCGGTGATTGCGCCGATGACCGCCCACGTTCCGGCATCGATATAGTCGCCCCACAGCCGGTGCTTCACGCCGCGCCGGCGCCCCACGCCCTCCACCGTGATCGTGGAAGTGCCAGCGCCTTCGATTGACGCTCCCATCGCCGACAGAAACTTCGCGAGCTCGACGACGTGCGGTTCAGTTGCGGCGTGGCGAATTTCGCTGTGACCATCGGCACAGGCGGCGGCGAGGAGCGCGGTCTCGGTGCCGGTGACCGACGCCTCCTCCAGATAGATCGAGACTGGCTTCAGCCCGTCCGGCACTTCGAGCGCGTGCCCGTGGGCCTCGAGAGTGCGCGCGCCCATCGCCTTCAACGCGCTCAGATGCGTGTCGATGGTGCGGCGCGCAGGAAAATCTCCGCCGGGTGGGGCGATCCGCACGCGTCCGCGGCGCGCGAGCAAGTGGCCCGAGCAGCAACACCGACCCTCTCAGCCGTCCAACCAATGTGGCATCCGGCTCCTCGCTCTCGATGTTTGCGCACCGGATTCGCAGCGTCGTCGTGCCAATCCCGTCGACCTCGGCGCCGAGGTCGAGAAGGAGGCGTGCCATGACCTCGACATCGCCGATGCGCGGTACGTTTTCGAGGATGCATTCCTCTTCGGTGAGGAGGCACGCCGCAATCAGCGGCAACGCCGAGTTCTTGTTGCCTTCGACCTCAATACAGCCGCTGAGACGCTGGCCGCCTTCGATGAGCAGAGTTGACACGCTTCAGGCCTCCGATGCGGACTCGAACTCTCCGAGATAGACGATCTCGTCTTCGAGCGTGACGCCAAACCGCTCGCGCACCACCGCGCGGCATCGTTCAATGAGCCGGCGGATTTCGGTGGCCGTCGCCGTGCCGGTGTTGACGACGAAGTTGCCATGGGTAGGCGACACCATCGCGCCGCCAATCCTCACGTCCTTGAGCCCGGCGCGGTCGACGAGCGCGCCGGCCGATCGCGGAATGCCCTCTGGCACCAGGACGCCGGGCGCGGGGTTCTGGAAGATGCAGCCGGCACTTGGCGACGCCAGCGGCTGCGTGCGCTTGCGATAGGCCAGCGACGCCCTGGCCGTGGCGCGCAACGCGTCAGGCGTGCCCTCGTCGACGATGAATACCGCGGACAACACCACCTCATCGCTGGCCTGGAGCCGGCTCCGATCGTAGCCGAATCCCATCTCGCTGACGGGTACGTCAACGACTGATCGCATCGCTTGGCCGCGCCAGTCGAACGTTTTCGATTGACTCGGATATCAGGTGCCCGCTCCAATGCGCGTTGCCGTAAATGCCGCCGCCGACGGTACCCGGCGTACCCGCCCAGGCTTCCAGGCCGGCAAGGCCGTGACCGACCAGCCAGCGCACGAGGCCGTTGATCGTGACGGCAGCGTCGGCGCGAACGTGGGTGGCGTCCACCCTCTCGATGTGTCCGGCGCGCGGACGTACGACGATGCCGCGGATGCCACCATCGGCCACGAGCACGTTCGAGCCGCCGCCGAGCATCGTCACGCGCACGCCATGGGTTGACGCGAGACGGAGGACATCGACGGTTTCCGCCGACGAACGAGGCTCGACGAAGAGATCCGCCGGACCGCCGACCTTGAACGTCGTCATGGGCGCGAGCGGCACATCGATGCCGACGCGATCGGCGCCGAATCGGTCAATGAGCGCTCTCCGAAGCCCGACGACTCCTGGCGTCACGCGCGTACCTCCGCGGCGATCGTGTTCAGCCGGGTTTCCAGTGCGGCATAGGCCGCGGCGGCCGCCTGGACGGTGGTGGCGGCGAACGAGACGCGGTCACCTGGCGCGAGCTGACCCGCCGAAGGCCGGTCGGCGCGCTGCAGCACGCCAATCTGCAAATAGCCGCCAGTCGTCTGGCGATCAGCCATCAGCAGGATCGGCGTACCGTCCGGCGGTAGTTGAATCGATCCCGGCGCCGTCGGCGATGACAGCTGCGAAGCGCTGACGGACGGCCATCGCGCGGAGTTCGAAAGCCGATAGCCCATGCGATCCGACCGAGCGGAGAGCGTGAACCGCTCACGGCACAGCGTCGCGAAGGCGTCCGCAGCGATGTCATCGCTCGCCGCTCCGGGCACGACGTGCAGCGTCGTCTCGCTTCGAGGAGTGAGTGCGGCGAGATCCAGCGAGAGTAGCGGCGGCGGCGGCACTGTGCGGGGCGCTCCGAGCGGGACGCGATCCCCGGCCTTCAGCGCCCGTCCATCGACCCCACCCATGCGCGCGAGCAGATGCGTGGACGCGCTGCCGAGCACCGGCGGCGTCGCGATGCCGCCGTCGACGGCGAGATAGGCGCGGGCACCACATCTGCGCTCCCCGAACGCGACGTCAGTCCCCGGCATCACATGACTCACAAACGGCACTCGCCGGGTGACCGCGCCGATTCGTACCTCGAAATCGGCACCCGCCACGGCAATCCATGCGTCGCGGTCGATCGTGAGTCGCGGACCGACGATCGTGATCTCCAGCACCGCCGAGCGGTCAGAATTCCCCACCAGCCGGTTCGCGAGCCGTGCCGACCAGGAATCCATCGCGCCGCAGGGAGGCACCCCGACCGCCTGATAGCCGCGCCGTCCGAGATCCTGCACGGTCGTGAGCAGTCCCGCCCGCTGGATGTGCATCGCACTCAATGCGGTGACTCCGTCGCTGCCGCGAGCGCCTCGAACTGGCGGATGTCGATCGGCACGAATCGCACGTAGTCACCCAGCACGCACGAGCGGCGGCCTGCCGCTCGCCGGATCGAACAGCCGGACCGGTGTCCGGCCGACGATTTGCCAGCCACCCGGACTGTCGACCGGGTAGATGCCAGTCTGCCGTCCCGCGATCCCGACGGAGCCGGCCGGCACCACGGGTCGTGGCGTCGCCCGTCGCGGCACCGCAATCGACTCCGGGCACCATTCCCATGTACGGGAAAGCCAGGCAGAAATCCCACCATGAACACGCGGTAGCGGACGTCGGCGTGCTGCGCGATCACCTCCGCCGCGGTACATCGCGGTCGCGGCGCACACCGCGTCGAGATCGAGTGCGAATGGCGGGTCGTAGCACACCGGGATCTCGTGCGACAGACGCTCGCCGTCACACGGGCGGCTCCTGTCAGCCAGATGTCGTATCGCCGCGATCAGCCTTTCCTCGTGAAGCTGCTCGGGATCGGCGTGAATGGCGAGACTCGCATAGGCCGGGCACGACGTCGAACACGCCGGCAGGCGGCGACTGCTCGATGGCTCTCGCAAGCGCCAGCACACGCTCGTTGATGGCTGCGTCGAGCCGCGGCTCGAACTCCACCAGCCAGGTCTCCTCGCCAAGACGCGAGATGCGGGGCTCCATCGCTGCCGACGCTGGCGCAATCCCGTTATGCGGCGGCGCCCGCAGCCTCGAGTCTGGACGACCAGCTTGCGGTGCAGCCCGTCGAAGGCGCCATTGGACATCACGACCACCACGTCGCCGTCACGCCGCTCGTTGATGATCGTGTCGACGATCGCGTCGACGCCGCCAACATGACGCGCCCGACGACCGGCGGCGCAGACGTCTTTGACCAGGTCCTCGACTGACAGTCGCTCGTGCTCCGGCAGCGACGACCTGAAGACCGTCGCAATCAGCGTCTCGTCCGCACCCGACTCGCCGAAGGCACGCGCGAAATCGCGCTGAAAGACCCGCCGGCAGGACGATGCCGAACGCGGCTCGAATACGGCCCACACGCGACGCCCTGGATAGGCCTGGCGAACAGCGCTCAGCGTTTCGGCCACCGCAGTGGGATGATGGGCGAAGTCGTCATAGACGGTGACGCCACCGGCGCGCCCGACGATCTCGAGCCGTCGCTTGACGCCGGCGAACGTCTTCAGCCCGTTCGCGACGGTCGTCGCGCTGATGCCGACGCAATGCGCCACGGCAATGCCGGCCAGCGCATTGCGCACGTTGTGTGCGCCGAGCAGCGGCAGCTCAAAGGCCCCGAAGTAGTCGTGACGGCGCCGGACGGAAAACGTCTGGCGGCCGTCGACAGCCCTGAGGTCGTAGGCCACCCAATCGGCCGACTCGTCGAAGCCGAACGTCTCCACCGGCGAGATCGCATCGGCCGCCAGTGCTCGCGCGTGCTCGCTGTCGGCGCCGAGCAGCAACAGGCCGGTCCGTGGCACGAGCAGCACCAGGCGCCGGAACGCCAGTTTCACCGCGTCGAGATCGGCGTAGATGTCGGCGTGATCGAACTCGATGTTGTTGATGACCGCGATGTCGGGCAGGTACTTCAGGAACTTGGCCGTCTTGTCGAAGAAGGCGCTGTCGTACTCGTCGCCTTCGATGACGAAGTCGCGGCCCTGCCCGCGCCGATAGCTGGACCCGTTCTGACCGAAGTTCCTCGCGATGCCGCCGACGAAGACCGTCGGATCCACGCCCGCGGCCGTCAGCAGCCATCCCGTGAGCGACGTGGTCGTCGTCTTGCCGTGCGTGCCGGCGATCACGATTGAACGGCGAACCCCAGAGGAAATGCTCACGAATCGCCTCCGGCAGCGAACAGTATCGAATCTTTCGAGCCAGCACTTCCTCGAGCTCCGGATTGCCGCGCGAGATCGCATTGCCGACGACGACGAGCGACAGGTCGGACGTGATGTGAGCCGGCTGGTAGCCTTCGAAGGCGCGGATGCCTTCCGCCGCAAGGAAGTCGCTCATCGGCGGGTAGACGCCCTGATCCGACCCCTGGACATCGTAGCCGCGCTGTTTGAGGAGGGCGGCCAGCGTTGCCATCGCCGTGCCGCAGACGCCAATCAGATGCACCTTCATTCGACCGCCGCCTCTTCAATGATCAACCGGCTCGACTCGCCGGCGACGAGCCGGGCGCTGACGCCCAGCGGCAGTGTCATCGCCGGGCCGTCGACGTGACCAGTGGGAAAGCCAAAGACGATGGGGCCGCGAAAATCCGCGAGCGCGTCCGCGAGCGCGCCCTGCGCCGTCAGCACTCCGTTCGGTTCACCGCATCGCGGAAACGTGCCGAGCACGATCCCACGCACGTGCGTCAACGCACCGCTCAACCGCAGCTGCGTGAGCATCCGATCGAGACGGTACGGCCGTTCTGCGACGTCCTCGAGAACCAGGATAGTGTCGTCCCACGGTGCAAGCGCGTACGGCGTGCCCGCCGCTGCCGCCAATTGTGTCAACGTGCCGCCCATCAGCCGGCCTCGCGCATCGCCGGGGCGTATCGCCTGCAAGCTGGCGGCCGTCAACTCGCCCAGCGGTCTCGGGTCGGTCAGTGACGCCAGGAATGAGTCACGATCGTAGGCGTCCACGCCGCGCGCCAAGTCGACCGGCGACCGAAGGGCCGTGAAAGGCGACGATGCCGCACTGGCAGATCAGGAATGTCAGGACCGACGTCAGGTCGCTGTAGCCGACGAAGGCGCGCGGATGCGTCGCCAGCCTGACGGGGTCCAGGAGGGGAAGAATCTGGACGCTCCCGTACCCGCCACGGACCGCGATCAGTGCGTGCACGTCCGGGCGCTGCCAGGCCTCGTCGAAGGAGCTCGCGCGCAGCGACGCGTCGCCAGAAAGGAAGCCACACCGCGCGAATACCCGCTCATCCCAGACAGGATCAAAGCCGAGTGTCCGAAGCTCGCCAATCCCGTCATCGAACTCGCTGACATCGAACGGGCTGGCGGGCGACACCACGGCGACGCGCGCCCCCGGGGAAAGCGCGCGAGGCTTTCGGAGATCGCCGGTCATGCGAACTTCGCCATCTCCGCCGCGATCGCCTGATGACTTTCGCTGCCCACGACCTGCCGAAGCCGTGTGCGAGCCTCGGCGGTCGCCGTGGCCGCAGGCGGCCGCCCCGCACCGAGCAGGAAACGCTCCTTCGCTGCCCGCTGATGGGCAATCGCCTGCTCGACGCGCTTGTAGGGGATCTCCTCCTGCTCGACCGCTTTCACCAGCGCTTCCAGCGTGGCTGCCTGCAGGTCGTAGTTCCCGCTGCACACGAGCACGCCATCGCAGCCGGCAGTCACCGCCTGCACGGCGGCTTGGGGAACCGGCCAGCGCGCCGCGATCGCTTTCATCTCCATGTCGTCCGTGAAGACAAGGCCCTGGAACCCGAGCTCGTCTCGCAGCAATCCCTGGACAATCTTCGGCGACACGGTGCCCGGGCGCTCTTCGTCGATCGAGGGCACCAGCACGTGACACGTCATGAGCGACGCAACGTCCGCCTTGATCGCGGCGCGAAACGGCTCGAACTCGACCGCCCGCAGCCGCTCGGGGTCGTGCTCGACGTACGGCAGGTCGTGGTGGGAATCGGCGAGCGTATCGCCGTGCCCGGGGAAATGCTTGCCGCACGCGGCGAGCCCCGCGCCTTGAAGTTCCTCGATGATCGCGACACCGAGCTCCGCGACAGCCCGGGCGTCTTCGGCCAGGGCGCGATCGCCGATCACGGTGTTCTTCGGGTTGGTGAACACGTCGAGGACCGGCGCAAAGTCGAGCGTGACGCCAACCGCGAGCAGTTCTGCCGCCAGGGCGCGGGCGAACCGGCGCGCCAGTTGCACGTCGCCGCTGCGTCCAAGCGTCGCCATCGGCGGCCACAGCGTGAAGCCGCGCTTGAAGCGCGCGACGCGGCCGCCCTCCTGATCGACGCTGACCCATGGCGGCAGAGCCCCGGGCAACTCCGCAATCTGCCGGGCCACCTCGGCAACCTGCTCCGCGTCTTCCACGTTGCGCGCGAAAAAGACGACGCCGCCAAGTGAAAACTCCTGCGCGAGCGACCGCAACTCGACGGGCAGCTGCGGTCCGGCAAAACCGGCCATCAGCAGTTGACCGATCTCGTGACGGCGGGAACGCGGTGACATGGGACGGGTAGGTCGAAGCGGGCCGTGCTCATTATAATCGGCCGAGTCAGTGGATAACGCCGCGCTCGCCCGCTACTTGTCGGAGATTGCCGACCTGCTCGAAATCCGTGGGGATAACCCGTTCAAGATCCGCGCGTATCGCAACGCCAGCGAGGTCGTGATCGCCGAGACGCGGCGCGTGACCGAGCTCGACGAGGCCGCGCTGCGCGAGCTGCCGGGCATCGGGAAGGATCTCGCGCAACGTATCCGCGAGTTCGCGACCGCGGGCGACTCGCCTTTCCGTCAGGAAATCGCGGCGTCATTTCCGCCGACGCTCCTCGAGTTGCTGCGGCTGCAAGGCGTTGGACCCAAGACCGTGAAACGCCTGTACGACGAGATGGGAATCGCCTCGCTCGACGCGCTGGAAGACGCCGCCAAGTCGGGCCGCATCCGCGCGATGAAAGGCATGGGCAGCCGCAAGGAAGCGCTGATCCTCAAAGCCATCGACGAGCGACGCCGCTACGTCGGACGGCATCTCGCCGCCACCGTGGCGACGACGGCGCAGGCGATCATCGACCGCCTGTCATGGCTCGAGCCTGCCACCGAGATTATCCCGGTCGGCAGCCTGCGGCGTGGTGCGGAGACCTGTGGCGACCTGGATCTCCTGGCGGCGGGCGGAACAGCCGCACTGATGACGGCGTTCGTTGGCCAGCCCGACGTCATTCGCGTGCTCGGCCTTGGCGATACCAAGGCGAGCGTGCTGCTGACGAGCGGCCTGCAGGCGGACCTCCGCCTGGTGGAGACGGCGTCCAAGGGCGCCGCGTTGCAGTACTTCACCGGTTCGAAATCGCACAACATCGCGTTGCGCGATCGCGCATTGTCTCGCGGCATGCGGCTGAACGAGTACGGCTTGTTCCTCCTCGACGGCACACGTCTCGCCGGGGACACGGAGGAAGACATTTACGATGCGCTCGGTCTCGAGTACGTGCCGCCCGAGCTCCGTGAGTTCCGCGGCGAGATCGAGCGGGCGGCGGCGCGATCGCTTCCTCACCTGATCGAGCGGTCAGATCTGCATGGCGACCTGCACATGCATACGACGACGACCGACGGCAAGGACGGTATCGAAGCGATGGCCACGGCGGCCAAGGCGGCGGGACTGCAGTACATCGCCATCACCGACCACAGCCAGGCACTGGCAATGGCCGGTGGCCTCGACGAGCATCGGGCGCTCGCCCATGCCGCCACCATCCGCGAGATTGGCCGCCGGCTCGACGGCATGACCTTGCTCGCCGGCATCGAGTGCGACATCCGGCCCGACGGCACCATGGATCTGGCGGACGATTGCCTCGCCCAGCTGGACGTGGTCATTGCCTCAGTGCACTCGGGATTCAGCCAGGAACCGGCCGCCCTCACGGAACGCTACCTGCGCGCGATCGAAAATCCGTGGGTGGATGTCCTGGGCCATCCGACCGGCCGTCTCTTGCTGAAGCGCGAGCCGCTCGCCTTCGATCTCGATGCGGTCATTGCGGCGGCCGTTCGCCGCGGAGTGGCGATCGAGATCAATTGTCAGGTCGATCGTCTCGACGTCGGCGACGGCATCGCGCGCCATGCGCTCGAGAAGGGCGCCCGCCTCGTCATCTCGAGCGATGCGCACTCCGTCAAGGCCTTCGCCACGCTCGATCTCGGCGTCCGCGTCGCACGACGCGCCTGGGCGACGGCGGCCGACGTTCTGAATACCAGGCCGCTGGCTGAACTCCGCCAGCAACTGAGACGCCATCGATCCGCGAGCCTCGCGTCATGAGCAAGCTCCTGCCGATGCTCGATCCTTTCGACGAGATCAAAAAGCTGTACTTCAGCACCACCCGCGACACGATCGATCGCGATTTCACCCGTGCGCTGGACCTGCTCACCCGCATGGCCAGCGACGACGAGCGGCAGCGGGCCGCCGGCTACATGCACGGGTTGTCGGAGTTGAAGCGGGAATGGAAGAAACCGAAAAAGAAGCGAGCCGAAAAATCCGGCTAGACCAGACTCGGTCCTCGTTTCGAACGCGCATCGAGGCCGAAGTCCTTGCCGACGCGCTCATACCACGCCTCGTCCGGGAGGGCCCCCCAGGCGACCCAATCCTCATCGGTCATCGACGTGCGCCAGCCAAGAAACCCTTCTGCGTCGGGGCCGACGGGATGCCGCAGCTTCTCTGTGCCGTTTTCAATAATCTCGCGAATCTTCTCCGCCACGACCGTTGGCGGCGTCGGCTTTTCGAGCGACGCTTCGAACATGTGCCCGAAACGGCGCACCTGCGGATACGCGGCGTCCGTGGGTGCACCCTCGACGCGCCGGGCCATGGCAGTGTCGATGATGCCTGGTTGAACAATCGCGACGCGGACATTGAATGGCTTTACTTCCTGAGCCAGCGCTTCGCTGAGTGCTTCGAGAGCAAATTTCGAGGCACTATACGGCGCCAGCGGTGAGCACGCGATCCGCCCAGCCACCGAAGTCACGTTGATGATGCACCCGCTCTGCCTCTTTCGCATGTCCGGGAGCCAAGCCCGTATCGAGCGGAGTGCGCCGAAGTAGTTCGTCTCCATCGTGGCCCTGAAATCGTCGAGTGCCAATCCCTCGATCGACCCTGTGCGCTCGATCCCGGCATTGTTGACGAGAACGTCGATACATCCCGTTCGTGCCCGAATGGCGGACGTTGCCCCGTCCACGGATTCATCAGAGTCGACGTCCATCTTCACGATTGAGATCGGCAGTTTCTCCCTCTCGACTACCTCCCGGAGCACCGCCCCTCGTTCAAGATTCCGCATCGTGGCGTAGACGCTGTGACCGGCTCGGCCCAATACGACGGCCGTCTCCAGACCGATGCCCGAGCTGGTTCCGGTAATAAGCACCGTCGACATTGATCATCTCCTTTGGAATGGCGCGACACCCGTTCACAGTCTATGCACGATGGTTCGCACCTGTCATCCGGGCTGTGCGTTCGCCGCGCGCCTGCGCGCCGCCATGCGGACCGGCTCCGGGATGTTGCGGTCGAGCGCCAGCAGCTTGACGTCCCGGTCGTTGATCCGCTGCAGAAGGTTCAGCGACACCGCCACTGGCGTCTTGGCGTTCCGTACCAGGCCGGCCACCACGCCGTAGTTCTTGGTCCACTGGCGGTTGGTGCCGATGACGCGCAGCACTTCCTCGCCGACGTTGGTCATCTTCGCGATCGCCTCTACTTCCTGCCCCGTCAACTTCGGGCTGCTCAACACTGCGGCCGCGACCAGCCGGTTCGGGTCGCGCACGAGGATGGCGCGCTCTTCGCGAGTGCCGCGCATCGCCGCCTTCATCTTCTCCAGGATGCTCATCATTGCCACTCGTTCGGACACGCTGACATTGCTGTCGTTCCCGGCAGGCAAGGCTTCGTCGACCGCGTCGATGAGCGGATCATCGGCGCTCTCCGCCGCGGCGGCAACCTGAACGCCCCGCGACACAAAGAATGCGCGCATGTCGGTCGGCACTTCGGACCGGCCAAGGAATGCCGACAGCGCCGCCTCGGGGAGGCGGTCCAGCGTGCTCGCGGCCTCTCGGGCAATCTCAGGATCGGCGTCGTCCTTGAGAATGAGGAGAAGTGCGAGCTGGTCGAGGGCACGTGGCGCGAAAGCGCCCTGTGCAGCCACCAAGCGGACGTCGCGCGCGACTTCTCCACGCCGGAAGAAGTCGATGAGCGGCGATCTGACGCCTGAATCCATCGGGGTCCCTCTTGCGCTCTTACCGGGAATCCGGAGGTATCCGGCCCCGGTCGAACGCGCGGCGTGCCTGGCTGACGATATCGCGCACTGGCACCCGGCGCTCCGAGTCTGGCAGGAACAACTCCACGGCGGCAATCCCCGCGGCACCGGTCGCGGCAACATTCGACAAATGTTCCAGGCGGATGCCTCCGATACCAAGGACCGGCGTTCGCGTACTGCGGACGGCAGCCTCGAGCCCGTCGAGACCAATGAGGCGCACGCCCGGCTTCGAACGGGTGGGAAAGACAGTGCCGACGATGACGTAATCGGCCGTTGAATCGCGTGCCCGATCGACGGAATGAATCGATTGCCCCACCCTGAAACCCGCGGGCGCGACCGATCGGATCCGATCGATCACGATCGGCGCCTCCTTCAGGTGTACGCCGTGCGCCCCGGCAGCGAGCGCGACATCGAGCCGGTCGTTTACGACGATCATCGATCCTTTCCCGTGCGCGATGTCGACCAGTCGCCGCACCACATTGGTCAGCGCGCGCGTCGGGAGGTCGCTTTCCCGCACCTGAACGACGTCCACGCCCGCCTCAACAGCGTCGCCCGCAATGTCGACCAGCAAATCGAGCACCTGCGGGCTATCGGAGTCGAGCGACAGACGATTCGCCAGTCGACGCCGGTCGGTGACGAGGCAGATCATCTCAGGATTTCGCAGCGCGTTCAGCGAGAGCGAGACGCCGCGCTCCTGACGTTCTCACCTGAGCTCAGTAGGAGGCGCAAGTTCCGGCTCGCGCGACCGGTGGTCGAATCGCGATTCAACGAAGGCGACGACTTCCGCCATGCCGAAACTGAGATTCAGCATGCCGAGACCCGACACCGCACCGCGCAGGTAAGGATTCTGCGTGAACTCGCGCAAGCGCGGCACCACGTCGAAGACGTAGTTGTGATTCCAATATCCAGTCCACGGCAGAACCACGAGCAGCAGCCCGACTTCGAAGAAACAGGCTGCGTAGACCATCTGTCGCACGTTCAGCTCTCCGTCTGCACCCGCGACAGGCGCTCGATGCGCGGCTTGAGGTCTGCGTACTCGCCGGCGTCGGCCTGCAGCTCCAGGTAGACCGCGAGCGCGCGCGCCACTTCTCCGCAGCTTTCAAGAGCCTGTCCCAATTCGTACAACAAGGCGCGGCCAGCCTCAGGCGTGGGCGCCGGCGCCTCGGCGGCGCGCTCGAACCAGTCGATCGCGGACGGCACGTCGCCGCGGTCGCGTATGAGGCGCGCGAGTTGCGACGCCGCCTCGAAGCGGAGCCGGGGCGCGCGTGCCGCAAGCTCCAGCTCCCGGACGGCGTCGTCCAGCATTCCCATCTCTCGATAGGTCAGCGCCACCTTGTAATGTTGTTCGGCCTCGTCCGCAGCCGTCTGCCGCGAGACCTCGTCCCGGAAGTCCCGGAAGACTTGGTCAAGGTTCGACCGCTCAGGCTGATCCGGCATCTTCAGTCCTTTCTTCGCTCCCGTCACGTTCGTCGGGGGCGGTTTCAGCTCGCGAAGCAGCTCGGTGAGATCGATTTCCGGCGGCTCGGCGTCCGAATTCCCACAGTCCAGCGACGCGGTCGGCTCACTTTCCCCCAAGATGCTGCTCAAGTCGATCGCGCCTGGGCCAAGGTCGAACACCCCGCGTGCCTCGACATCGCCCCTCTCCACCGCCTGTGCAGCCGGTGGCGCCTCGCGGATCGGCTGTGCCGCGCTTTCGACGGGCTTCGCCGGCTCGTCAGTGAAATCGGCGTCGTCGAGCGACGTCGATAGCGCCGCTATCTGCCCTGCAAATTCTGTGACGGCATTCTCGGGATCCGGTTCCCCGACGAGGACCAGGGCCCGGCGTAGCAGATCTCGCCGCGAATTATCGCCCGGCGAGCGCGAGACCAGGTCCTCGGCAATGATGCGAGCCTCGGCGCCAGACCCGGCTTGCAGATATGCGTCCGCCAGCCGCGCTTGCGCGCCGATCAGTTCGTCTTCGCTTCCTACGTCGACGAGGACCTCGACCAGCTTCGTCAGCGCCGCCACATGACTCGGACAGTCGTCGAGAAACCCGCGCAGTTGGGCCACCGCCGACGCGGGGTTGCGTCGCTGCGCCAGGCGATCGACCAGCAGGTCGACGGGAGCCCAGAGCGCCGCGTCCAGCGGCCGGTTTGCGGCAATCAGCCCTCCCGCGTCCTCCTCGCTCACTTGTTCATGGTCGAGCAGCGCCCGCAGCCGCTCGACAGCGTCGTCGCCGCGACCGGTTCGCAACGCGCTGACGAGTGCGAGCCGCTGCACTTCGGGATCCTCGATCTGGCCGATCGCGGAGAGATGGTCCCATGCGCCTGCGTAATCGCCCTGTTCGTGTCGAAGCCGCGCCGCGCGCGTACGCGCCTCCGACGAGTCGGGGGACAGCCGAACGGCCTCGTCGAGCGCCAGCGCAGCGCCTTCCGGCCAACCGGCACTGAGGAGGCGGTCGGACAGGGTCAAGCAATCGGCGCCAGTCCTCAGCGAGGCCCTCGAGCGGATCGAACAGCCTCGCCGAAATCGCGTTCTCGATAAGCCGTCCTTTCAGGGCTTCGTCGTCAGGGAGGATTGCGATCGCTTCCTGCAGGACGTCGACCGCCTCTGCGTGTTTCTGATCGGCCGAGAGATCTGCGGCAATGGCGACCAGTTCTCTTGCCGCGAGATCGGCGTTCCCGCTCTGGGCGGCGGTTCGCGCCGCCTCACGACGCGAAGAGAAGTCCGTGGGATCGACCGTGTTCACGCGCAGCAGCGCTTCCGCAGCGCCGCGCGCATCCCCGCGCGCTTGCCTCGCCTGCGAGAGCGCCACCAGGTGTCCCTTGGCTTCAACCAGGATGCCCTGACGGATCGCCAGGTCGGCCAGCGCTTCGAGCGCCCTTTCGTTCTCCGGCGCCACTTTGAGAATACGTTTGTAGAACGCCTGGGCGCGCGCGTCGAAGCCGTCCGCTGCCAGGTGCTGCGCGATGCGCTCGAACAGCGATACGGCGCGCGGTGTCTGGTTCGCGCGTAGATACAAATCGCCGAGGGCGTTCAGCGTTTTCCAATCGTTCGGCACCTCGTCGACGATGCGCTGGTATTCGACGATGGCCGCGTCGAGCCGCCCGAGGCGAAGGAGTTTTTCGGCCTTTTTCAGCGCATCTTCGCGATCGAACGCCACGGGGGAATGGTACTACAGAGAAATTGTGGATTGCGGATTGCGGATTGCGGATTGGTTGTAGATTGCGAATTTGAGTGCGGATTGCGGATTTGATGGTGGATTCACGGAATTGTGGATTTCGGACCGATCAGCAATCCGTTTCCCGATCGGGCTCGAGCGCGGCCAACGCGTCGTCGCGATCGAACAGCGAGGGAGGACGAAATGAGCGTCTGTGTGCAGCCGAATAGCCATGGCGCGCAACGGCGTCGAGGTGCTCCCGGGTAGCGTAGCCCTTGTGATGGTCGAAGCCGAATCGCGGATCGAGGCGATGCAGCTCGTGCATCATCCGATCGCGGGTCACCTTGGCGACGATCGACGCCGCGGCGATCGCGGCGCAGCGGCGATCGCCCTTGACGATGCCGCGTTGCGGGAGCGGAAGGTCGGGAATGCGGAACGCGTCGACGATGACGACTTCCGGGAGAGGGATGAGGTCGAGCACCGCCTCCCGCATCGCCGAGAGGGACGCCCGATGAATGTTCAGTCGATCGATTTCAACGGGTTCGACCGAGGCAACCGCCCAGGCCTTCGCGGCGGTCACGATCGTGGCGTAAAGCGTCTCGCGCTCCTGGACAGGCACGACCTTCGAGTCGGCGAGGCCGGGAATGTGCCGCCTCGGATCGAGCACGACCGCGGCCGCGACGACCGGTCCGGCCAGGCAGCCGCGGCCGACTTCGTCAACCCCTGCGACCGCAGTGAGACCAAGACGCCGCAGCGCGTTCTCGATGGTGCGTCGCGCGACGCTCCGGCCCACGTCCGATCTCCTGCCAACATGTACGGCGGGGCTTTAGCCCCGCCATTCCGGCGGACCTGAAGGTCCGCCTACACATCGACGCTAGTGAGTAACCCGGCGGGTTTCCTTCATGCGCGCCGCCTTGCCCTTCAGATCGCGCAGGAAGTACAGCTTCGCGCGGCGGACCTTCGCGGAGCGCACCACTTCCACCTTCTGAATCACCGGCGAGTGCAGCGGGAAGATGCGCTCGACGCCCTGCCCGAATGATACCTTCCGCACGGTGAACGAGGCCCTCAATCCGCCGCGGTGCATCCCGATGACGATGCCCTCGAAAATCTGCACGCGCTCCTTGTCGCCTTCGCGGACCTTCACGTGTACACGGACCGTGTCCCCGGATCGCATCGAGGGCTTCTCGGTCAACTGTTTCCGCTCGACGACATCAATCGCGCTCATGATCGGCTCCTTCTCTACTCAGCAGCTCGGGCCGGCGCTCCAGCGTCCGGCGCAACGCCTCGTTGCGCCGCCAACGCTCGATTTCGCCATGGTGCCCCGACAACAGCACATCCGGCACGGCCCAGCCACGAAACTCCGCCGGCCGCGTATAGTGCGGGTGATCGAGGAGACCGCGCGTGAACGAATCCTCGTCCACCGACCGCTCGTCGCCCACCACACCAGGTATCAACCGGCTGACGACGTCGATGATCACCATCGCCGCCAGCTCGCCGCCGCTCAACACGTAGTCGCCGATCGAGATTTCGTCGGTCGCCACGTGCTCGCGCACCCGCTCGTCCACGCCCTCGTATCGGCCGCACAGCACCACGACGTGCTCGAGGGCCGCCAACCTGGCCGCGTCCGCCTGTGTCAGCGTGCGGCCCTGCGGCGAGGTCAGGACCACCGCGCCGGGTTCGCCTCGCGTGGCGCGGATGTGGTCGACCGCCTTGAACAGCGGCTCGGGCTTCAGCACCATTCCCGGCCCGCCACCATATGGCACGTCGTCCACAACGCGATGGCGGTCGGTCGTGAAGCCGCGCAGATCGTGGACGGCAACATCGACGAGTCCCGCCTGAATCCCCCGCGCCACGACGCCTTCCGCGAGCGGCGCGTCGAACATACGCGGGAAGATCGTCACGACATCGAACTTCATCGCGGTCAGCCGTTCACGCCGATCAGTCCTTCGGGCGGCCTGACCACGATCCGCCGGCCGGCCACGTCGATCTCCACGCAGAACGCGTCGACGAGCGGCAGCTGAAACTCGTCGCGGCCGTGGCCCACGACCAGGCGCGCCGGCCCGCCGCGCTGCTCCACAGCGCGGACCACGCCGAGCGCGCGGCCGTCTTCCGTCGTCAACGTGCAGCCGACGAGATCGTGCTCGTAGTAGCTGCCCGCCGGCAACGCATGCAACGCTTCGGGCGGCACGCGCAGTTCCACGCCATGCAGCGCCTCGGCATCGTTCATGGTCTCGACGCCTTCGATCGCCACCACCGGCCGACCCTGGTGCATCCGGGCACTTCGAATCACGATCGGCGTCGCCGCGCCGTCCCGAAGGATCCAGAGCGTCGCCCCCGGGGCGAAACGATCGTCCGGAAAATCCGTCTCGAGATTGACGATCACTTCGCCGCGGCGGCCATGCGTCCTGGCGACGCGGCCCACGAGCACGAAGTCATCCCACTCCGGCACGCGTCAGCGGTCCGGATCGCGAATCTCGAGCGCCGCGCGCGTGCCGTGAAGATGCGCGGTGGCGGCGACGATGGTCCGCAGCGCTTCCGCGATGCGGCCCTGCCGGCCAATCACCTTACCCGTGTCGCCGTCGGCGACCGTCAGCTCCACCAGCGTCGTGCCGCGATGCACTGTCTCGGTGACACGGACCGCGTCGGGCGCGTCCACGAGCGCCTTCGCGATCGTCTCGACGACGGCACTCACCGGGCCGGACACGCGGCTACTCGGCGGCCGGCGCCACAGCCGCCGGCAGGTGTCGGGCGATCAGCGTGCGCACCGTGTCGGACGGGCGCGCGCCCTTCGCGATCCAGTAGCTCACGCGCTCGCGATCGATATCGATCTTCGCGGGCTTCGTCCGCGGATAGTAGTGCCCCAGGATCTCGACGAACGCCCCGTCGCGCGGCGTCCGCTGCTCGGTGACCACCACGCGGAAAAACGGCCGCTTCTTCGCGCCCACCCGCCTCATTCGAATTGCCAGCATCTGATCTCCCTGGTCCTGCACGCAGCCCACGTGCTGGCGGACGTTAAGGTCCGCCCTACGTATAAGGGTCCCTACCGCCGTCCTCGCAGCATGCCCATCATGCCGCCACGTTTGCCGCCGCCTCATCGCGCCGAGCTGCTTCAGCATCTTGCGCATCTGCACGAACTGCTTGAGGAGCCGGTTCACTTCCTCGACGCTCGTGCCGCTGCCCTTCGCGATGCGCTTGCGCCGGCTGCCATTGATCACGTCGTGGCGGCGCCGCTCTTGCGGCGTCATCGACGAGATGATGGCTTCGACGCGATTCAGCGTGCTTCTCGTCGGGCTTCTGATCCGCGAGCTGCTTCAGATTCCCGAGCCCGGGAATCATCCCGAGAATCGACTCGAGCGGCCCCATCTTGCGAATCGTCCGCAGCTGATCGCGGAAGTCCTCGAGCGTGAAATCGTTCGAGCGCAGCTTCCGTTCGAGCTTCTCCGCGTCCTCGACGTCGATCGCCGCTTCCGCCTTCTCGATGAGCGACAGCACATCGCCCATCCCGAGCAGCCGCGACACCACGCGGTCCGGATGGAACGGCTCGAGATCTTCCAGCCGCTCACCGCTGCCCGCAAACGCAATCGGCACGCCGACGACCGAGACGACCGAGAGCGCCGCGCCGCCGCGGGCGTCGCCATCGAGCTTTGACAGCACGACGCCGGTAACACCGACGCGGCGGTTGAACTCACCCGCGCTCTTGATCGCGTCCTGCCCGGTCATCGCATCGGCGACGTAGAGCAGATCGACCGGCTCGACGGCGCCCTTGATCGCCTCGAGCTCGTTCATCAGCGCATCGTCGATGTGCAGTCGCCCGGCGGTATCGACGATCACGGCGTCGAAGCCCGAGATTGCGGGCCTCGTTCGACGGCGCCTCGCGCACGCACGACCGGGTCCATCTCGCCAGCCGGGTCGTGCACGCGCAGGCCGGCTGTCTTGCCGAGCACGTTCAACTGCTCGATCGCCGCCGGCCGCCGCACGTCGGTCGAGACGAGCAGCGCATGGCGGCCCTGTCGCGTCAAGCCATCGGCCCAGCTTGCCGCTGGTCGTCGTCTTGCCCGAGCCCTGAAGCCCCAGCATCAGGATGACGCGCGGCCGCTTATCCGTCTGCGTCAAGGCCGCCCGTCGCGTCGCCGAAGAGCGCCAGCATTTCGTCGCGCACGATGCGCACGACTTGCTGGCCGGGCGTCAGACTGCGAAGGACCTCCTGGTCCATCGCGCGATCGCGCACGCGATCGACGAACGCCTTGACGACCTTGAAGTTGACGTCGGCTTCGAGCAGCGCGAGGCGAATCTCGCGGAGCGCGTTCTCGACGTTCTCTTCGGTCAGCCGACCCTTCACCCCGGATCGAGCGAAAGACGTCCTGGAGTCGGTTACTGAGAGCGTCGAACATACGGACCGTTCCGCGGAGCCCGTGACGCCCTCGGGGACGTCGAGCGGCGCCAGCGCAAACCCTTATCTTAGCGGGGGTTGTGGCGGACTGTCAAAGCGTCGTCGGTCCCCGAGGTCATGTAGGGCGGACCTTTAGGTCCGCCTTGGCCGCGGCGCGCCGGGTTGTTGGCGGACCTGAAGGTCCGCCCTACACGAGCAGCGTCAGACGCTGGAAAGCGTGTGCCCGAGCTTATCTTTCTTCGTTTTCAGGTATTTGCGCGTGAACTCGGTGGCGGGCGCGATCTCGAGCGGAATCGACGCGGACACGGAGAGCCCATAGCCCTGGAGGCCGATGAACTTTCGCGGATTGTTCGTGAGAAGCCTCATCGACCGGACGCCCAGGTCACCGAGAATCTGTGCGCCGATCCCGTAGTCGCGCTGGTCGGCCTTGAACCCGAGTCGTTCGTTCGCTTCGACGGTATCGAATCCCTGGTCCTGAAGCTCGTAGGCGCGAATCTTGTTGGCGAGGCCGATACCGCGGCCCTCCTGATTCAGATAGAGCAGCACGCCGCGCTCCTCGGTCGCAATCCGTTCCATTGCCGTGTGCAGTTGTGAGCCGCAGTCGCAGCGCCCCGAATGGAAAACATCGCCGGTCAGGCACTTCGAATGCACGCGCACCATGACGTCCTGCCCATCGCCAATCTCGCCTCTCACGAGGGCGACGTGTGTCTCGCCATCGAGCAGGCTTTCGTACGCGTGCAGTTGGAAGTCACCGAACTCGGTCGGCAGTTTCGCAGTGGCGACCTGCTTCACGAGACGCTCGTTCTCCATGCGGTACTTGATCAAGTCGGCGATGGTGACGAGCGGCAAATGGAAACGCTTGGCAATGCGGCTCAACTCGGGAACCCGCGCCATCGAGCCGTCGCGCGCCATGATCTCGCAGATGACGCCGGCGGGCGTGAGGCCGGCGAGTCGCGCCAGATCGACGGCGGCTTCGGTGTGGCCGGCGCGGACGAGCACGCCGCCCTCACGCGCCCGCAGCGGAAACACGTGTCCCGGCCGAAGCAGGTCTTGCGGCTTGGTCTCCGGCGCGATGGCGGTAGCAATGGTGGCGGCGCGGTCGGCAGCCGAGATACCAGTGCTCGTTCGCCCTCGTGCGTCAATCGAGACGCACATCGCGGTTTCGCGCAGCGACGAGTTGACGGAAACCTCAAGAGGAATCTCGAGGGTGTCGAGCCGATCGGGAGACATCGCCAGGCACACGAGGCCGCGCCCGTGGGTAGCCATGAAGTTGATCAGCGCCGGTGTCACCTTCTCGGCGGCGATCGTCAGATCGCCTTCGTTCTCACGATCCTCGTCATCAACCACGATCACCATGCGCCCGGCCCGGATCGTCTCGATCGCCTCTTCGATCGACGCAAACGGACCACGATGCCGGCGCGGCCGCGCGAGCTGCAGCCGCGAGGCCGCTGGACGCCGGCGAGAGGGGCGACGCGAGGCTGGGGCCGGCCCTTCAGGGCCGCGAGACTTGGTCATGATCGTGAGAAGCTGGCCGGCATCATCAGCGACACCGCACGCGCGACGTACTTGCCAATGACATCGACCTCGAGATTGACGTGCGTGCCGGCTCGTGCCGCGCGCAGCGTCGTGTGTGACCAGGTGAACGGGATGATTTGCACGTCGAAGAAGTCGTCGGCCAGCGCGGCGACGGTCAGGCTGATACCGTCGAGTGCGATCGACCCCTTCGGCACGATCTGCGCGGCCAGCGCGTCGGGATAGCGCACGCGCAGCCACCAGAACTCGCCTTCGGGCCTGACGTCGACGATTGTGGCAACGGCGTCGACGTGGCCCTGCACGAAATGCCCGCCGAACCGCGCGTCTCCCCGCATCGGGCGCTCGAGATTCGCGATCGACCCCGGCTCCAGCTCGCCCAGCGTCGTCACCTGCAACGTCTGCGGTCCGACGTCGAAGGCGGCGGTACCTCCGCCCGATTGGACGACGGTGAGGCAGACGCCGTTGACCGCAACGCTGTCGCCCGGCGTGACGCTGTCGCCAATCTCGCTCGCGACGAAGAGCCGCGCCGCACCCGGCAGGTGCTCGACGGCAACCACGTCGCCGATCGCCTCAATGAGGCCGGTGAACATAGCCTGTGATCAGAACGTCCGGTCCAACGCCGACGGTTTTCAATTCGCTGAGAGCCGCGATCGATAGTCCGTGCGCGCTCGCGAACGGGACTCCCGAGCGTCCAAGCGCCTGGGGTGCCACGAACAGCCGAACCTCATCGATCATACCCGCTTCCCACGCCGCCTGCTGGATCCTGGCGCCTCCCTCCAGGAGCACCGACTGCACGCCGATTGCGGCCAGGCGCCGGAAGCCCGATTCGAGCCTCCCCTCAATCGATTCCACGCGTGCACCGGCGGTTTCGAGCTCCCGGACGGCGGCATCACCTGCTCCTTGGTCGCAGAGGACGATGATGGGACCCTGAGCAGCCGTGTGAAACACGCGGGCGCTGGGCGGCGTCCTCAACCGGCGGTCGAAGATGACGCGGACGAGCGGGCGCTCGCGGTAGACGTCTCGCACCGTCAGGAGAGGGTCATCCACGAGGACGGTTTCGGAGCCGACAGCAACGGCGTCCACTTCGGCGCGCAGACGCTGAACGCGAAGCATCGACTCGCGAGAGGTGATTTGCGTCCGAACACCGGCCGCAGCGGCGATCATGCCGTCGGCACTCACGCCTGATTTCAGGATCACCCACGGCCGTGCCAAACGCATGGTGGTCATGAACGCGCGATTCAAGCCCCGCGCCTCGTCCGCATGCGACGCCGACGGCGACTTCGACACCTGCGTCGCGAAGACGGCGGAATCCGTCTCCGGACACCAGTGGATTGGGATCTTCAGTGGCGGCGACGACGCGGGTGATGCGCGCCGCGATGATGCGATCGACGCAGGGTCCCGTGCGGCCGTGATGGCAGCAGGGCTCGAGTGTACATACGAGGGTGGCGCCGGCCGCGCGAGCGCCGGCCTGTTCGAGCGCGTGTACCTCAGCGTGCGGCGTCCCCGCACGCTGATGCCAGCCGTCACCGACGATGGTGCCATCGGCCGCAACGATTGTCGCACCCACCATCGGGTTGGGACTGGTGCGGCCGCAGGCCGCGGGCGGCGAGGCGCAGCGCCCGCGCCATCAGGGCTTCTACCATTTCTCCTCGAACAACGCGGTCACGTACTCGTCAGGCGAGAAGGGGATGAGGTCGTCGATCGTCTCTCCGACACCCACATACCGAATCGGGAGCTTGAGATCGTTGGCGATCGCGACGGCGATCCCGCCTTTGGCGGTGCCATCCAGCTTCGTGAGGACGACGCCGTTCACGCCGGAAGCGTCCATGAATTGCTTGGCCTGCACCAGCCCGTTCTGCCCGACGGTCGCATCGAGGACGATCAGCACCTCGTGCGGCGCGCCACTCACCTCGCGAGCCGCCACCCGTCGAATCTTTTCGAGCTCCTGCATCAGATTGACGCGCGTGTGCAGCCGCCCGGCGGTGTCGACGAGGATTGGGCTACGGTTGCGCGCTTTGCCCGCCGAGACGGCATCGAACACGACCGCAGCCGGATCGGCGCCCTCTTTCGCGCGAATGATCTCGACCTCGGCCCGCTGCGCCCAGATCTGCAGTTGATCGACGGCAGCGGCGCGAAACGTGTCGGCCGCACAGATCAGCGGCTTCTGGCCCTGCGATCTGGCAAGGCTGGCGAGCTTCCCGACGGTCGTTGTTTTCCCCGTGCCATTGACGCCGACGATCAGCGTCACATGCGGGTCGCCGGGAGGCACAGGGCGCTGGGCATCCTTGAAGATCGTCAGGATCTCCTCGCGCACCGAGGTCTCGGAGGCTCTCGCCGTGACGCGCACGGGCGCTGACCGCATTGAGAATGCGATCGGTCGCGGCAACGCCGAGGTCCGCGCCAATCAGCAACTCCTCGAGCGCATCGAGCGTATCGACGTCAATCGGGCGGACGCGCCGCTCGGGGGTATCGGCGACACGGACAATCTCATCGAAGCGCTCGACCAGCTGCTGTGTGGTGCGTGAGAGCCCTGCTTTCAGTCGATCGAAGAAGCCCATTCGATCGAGTCTACCATCCGCTATCCGACTCGGCCCGCTGGCGACGCAGCATCAGCTCCTCGAGCGCGGCACGCGCATCCTTGCGGCCGGCGAACACCTCCGCCATCTGCGTCGCGATCGGCAGCTCGACGCCGGTACGTGCACCGAGTGCCAGCGCCGCGTCGGTGGTTTTTATGCCCTCCGCGACCATCCGCATGCCGGAGACGATCTCGTCGAGCGAGCGACCTTTGGCGAGCTCGATCCCGACGTAACGATTGCGACTCAGCGATCCGGTACACGTCAGCACGAGATCGCCGAGGCCTGCCAGCCCCGCCAGCGTCTCGCGTCGCGCGCCCAGCGCGCAGGCGAGGCGTGAAATCTCGGCGAGGCCGCGGGTAATGAGTCCGGCAAGGGCGTTGTGCCCGATGGCCATACCTTCGACGATGCCCGCGGCGATGGCGATGACATTCTTGAGCGCGCCGCCAATTTCGACACCGACGATGTCGGACGTACCGTACAGGCGCAGATATTTCGTTCGCAGCTCCTCTTGAACGAGCCCGACGATTCGTTCGTTCTCCGCGGCGACAACCACGGCCGTCGGCATACCTTTGCCGACCTCGACGGCGAAGCTCGGTCCGGAAATGACGGCGACCGGAAACGACGGGCCTGCAATCTCGCCAATCAGCTCTGAGATCCGCAGCAACGAGCCTTCCTCGAGCCCCTTGGTCGTGCTGACGATTGGAACCCCTGCCGTCATGAAGGGGACGGCGCGAGCGATCACATCGCGCGTGCCATGCGAAGGCAGCGCACTAATCACGAGGTGCGCGCCATCGAGGGCAGCCGGGAGGTCGGACGTCGCAGCAACGCTGTCCGGAAAGATCAACTCGGAAAGATAGGACGGATTCGATCGCCGTTCGGATATTGCACGTGCAAGCGCCGGATCGCGCGCCCACAAACGCACGCGGTGGCCGGCGCGGGCGAGGTGCACCGCAAGTGCGGTGCCGAAACTGCCGGCACCCAGTATCGTCGCGTTCTTCGTCGCTGCCGCCTCGCTCACCGGCCCTCCATCGTCAGCGGAACCATTGTAGTTGGAGTGCAGGCTGTGGCCCGGCGGGCGTGCGCGCTCGGAGCGCGTGGGTCAGAGAGATTGGGAGCGATCGAGAAGGCCGGTCGCGTGAGCAATGTGCGTGGCGCCGCCGCGGCCAAGCTGACTCTCGTAAAGCGTCACACGATCGACCAGCATCGGGGACAGGCCTCCCTGTACCTGGTACCTGTACCTGTACGGGGGACAGTCCCCCTTTTGCGCGGCGTCGGCGATTTTGGGGGACAGTCCCCGTGAGCTGCCGGATACGGGCCAGGGTCAGGTGGGGTGAATATGGTCGCTTTTCCAGTTCGCAGCCGACCGCCCGCAAGCGGCGTCCGATGACACGATGCAGTTCGATGAGGGGCGGGCTGCCTTCGCTGACGCCCAGCCAGATCACGTGGGGCCGGCCGCGCGTCGCGAAGCTCCCGCCATTGCCGAGTCTCAGTGTGAATGCGGGCAGTTCGATTGGTTGCGCGATGCGGTCGGCAAGACCTGCGACGGCGGCATCATCCACGTTGCCGAGGAAGTGCAGTGTCAAGTGGAGCTGCTCCGGCGGGACCCAGGAGACACGAAGCGACGGCTCGTCTCGCGCCTCCGACCGCAGGTGCCGGATGAGACTGCCCACCTCGTCCCGAGCGCGCTCGTCGAGATCGACGGCGACGAACAATCGCATCGCCGACTCACGGAACGGGCCGGCCGGTCAGCAGTCTCCGTACCATGTCGAGCGCGGCATGACTGGCAAGATCACGAATGAGATCGCGGCCGCCACTATACCGTCGCGTACGCACCGCGCGAGCATCGGGCAGCTCGGCGGCGACCATGACGGTGCCGACCGGCTTCAGCTCACTGCCGCCACCGGGACCTGCAATGCCGGTGATGCCGATACCGACTTCGGCGCCGGTGACACGCCGGACTCCGCTCGCCATCTGCAGCGCAACGCGCTCGCTCACCGCGCCTTCCGCTTCGAGAACCTGGGACTCCACCCCCAGGATCGCGGTCTTCATCGCGTTACTGTAGCTGACCACACCGCCTTCCACGTATGCAGAGCTCCCGGCGAAATCGGTCAAGCGCTTGAGGACCAGTCCGCCGGTGCACGACTCTGCCACGGCAAGGCGCCAGCCGCGCTTCCGCAGGAGCTGTCCAACGACGTCCTCGATCGGCTCACCGTCGGTGCTGTAGACATCGTCACCAAGAATCCCGGCGGTGCGCTCTGCGGCGAGCTGAAGCATCTCGGCGGCGGACTCCGGCGACGCCGCATTGATCGACAGCAGCAGATCGATGGCACCGCGGGCGGCGAGGATCGTGACATCGATGGGCGGCGACGCCTGCGCCCACTCGACGTAGAGAGGCCGGACGGCCTCCTCGGTATGTGATTCGCTGCGGCCAAAGATGCGGACGATCCGCGTATGAAGCGTGGTACCTGCGGTCCGCCGCGACAGCGTCGCCACGACTGGACCGTCGAGCATCGGAATCAGCTCGCGGGGCGGCCCGGGCAGCAGCACTACGAGACGATCTCCGGCGTCCAGCATCAGCCCCGGCGCCGTCCCGTTGGCATTCGCCAGCACGGACGCACCGCGCGGGACCATCGCCTGGCGCCGGTTGATCTCCGGCATCTCGAGACCACGCCGCGCAAACCGTGCCCTGATCGCATCGGTGATTGCGGTGTCCTCGATCAACTCGAGGTCCAGCTCGCGCGCCACGACATCGCGCGTCACGTCGTCGTCGGTCGGCCCGAGTCCCCCGGTAAGGATGATGAGATCGGCGCGCTCGAGCGCGCCGCGGAAGACCGCGGCGAGATCGCTGGGCCGATCGCCGACAATCGCCTTGGCGCGAAGCGCGATTCCGAGCGCGCGCAGGCGCTCGGTAATCGCGAGCGAGTTCGTGTCCAGGCGGGACGGGGTCAGGAGTTCCGAGCCAACGGCAATGATTTCAGCGCTGGCGATCGGTCGCATCAGACGAAGAACACGCCGGGCAGGAGCCAGAGCGCCACGCGCAACAGCAGGTTGCCGTAGATCGCCACCATGAGATCGTCGGCCATCATGCCGAGCCCGCCGTGGAGGCGCTCGAACTGCTGCGCCGGGAACGGCTTGAACACGTCGAGGACGCGGAAGAGGAAGAACCCGGCGATGGCCATCACCCAGCCTGCCGGCAGCGCGTACAACGTGACCAGCATGCCAGCCACTTCATCGATGACGCCTGGCCCCGGATCGGTCGTACCGAAGTGCCGTTCTGCCATCGTCCCGCTCCAGACGCCGGCAACGATGATGACGGCGATGACCAGCGCCTCGACGACCGGCGAAGCGCCAGCGAGCCTCAGAGCGGCGTAGACGACGAGGCCAGCCGCGGATCCCGCCGTCCCTGGGGCGACAGGCGAATAGCCGACACCGCCGAACGTGCAGACGAAGAGCGCGAGTCGCATCATCACGGTTGGCGCGGGGACGGCCTCAGGCCGACATTCGGACGACGCGCGTGTCGGCGAGACGATCCTCGATCGCCCGTCCGCCGGCGCCGAGGAGAGCCGGCGCGAATCCGAGGCCGAGGGAGGCGATCGACAGGAGACAGCCGAACGTTCTCACGATGGACGCGCCGGCAGTGACCGGCGTGTCCGACTGCCCCACCACTTTCAGCCCGAATGCCATCTTGCCGATCGTCTGCCCGCCCGCGGCGGTGAAGGCGGCAAGGTAGCCACCGTTCACGATCAGGAAGAAGACGACGATGGGAATCGGCGGAAGCACGCCGAGCTCCGAGGTCTCGAGGCCGCAAAGGCGCAACGTGAAGGAGATCACGACCGCGTCGATAGCGGCAAGGATAGCCAGATCGAGCAGCGCGGCGAGACCGCGGAGGATCGGGGGCGCCGCGTCGACGGATGCCGCCTCGGCCTCGGTCTGCGCGAGCGCCGACTCGCGGCGAGGCCGAGGCCGCTCGCCGACATCCGGAAGCGGCAGCTCCATCGAGCGCGCCGGGGTCGCCGGCTGATGGCGAACCGGCTTCGGCTTGAGGCGCGCCGGATCGGGCGTGGCGCGACGTACCGACAACGGCCGCCTCGGCTCGGCTCCCGCGTTGACGAGCGGAGGCAGTTCCTGCTCGGCGTCGCGGTCGAACAATGGAAGATCGGGCGGCGGCGCCGGCGCGCCAATCACCTGATCGAGGTTCTGCATGACGCGATCGAGATCGGGCGAGGCCGCCATGCGGCCGCGTGGCGCCGGCGTGCTTCGTACGGGCCCGCCGCCGTCGCGGATTGCGAGGTCCTGAAGCGGCCCGTCGGGCGCGCCGGAGGCCAGCGAAAGATCCTGCGGCGGAGGCGCCGGCGTGGACAGCGCGAACTCGTAGCCGCAATTGCGGCAGCGATCGGTGGACTCGAAGCCGATGTACCCGCACGTCGGACACTTCATCGCGGCAGACTCGTTTCGGAAACCGGTGCGTCAGCCGACGCCAGTAAGGTTCGCTGAATGTCGGCGAGCAGCCGATCGCCCTCGGCCCTGATTCACGTCGGCCGGACCAATCGTGGCCAACAGGCGCATCGCATCCTGGAGGCGGCCGGTTTCAGACAGCGTGCGGGCACGTGCCAGCGTTACATCGCTGGCGTTCGGCACCGGCACCGGTTCGGGGGCGGCCGTTGGCGCGACCGCCGCACGACGGCTGGCGACGGACCCGAAGTCCAGCACCGCGCCAGCCAACCAGGCCGCCGCGGTGACAGCCAGAAGCGCGGCGACACCAGCGAGCACTGTCGAACGAAGCCGCCAGAGCGAGCGTGCCGGTGCGGTCGATGCAGGAGGCGCTTCGTCGAAGACCTCGGCGGCGGGCTCAGAAACCCCTGGCGCAGGCTCGAGGCGATCGAGTCGGCCGAGATACGCCAACGCCACATCCGGTGGCGCCCCCCGCTCGACCGCCGCAGTCAGCAAGACGGCGGGCGTCGGTGACGGCACCGCCATCGAACGCCGCGGTACCACGGTGCAACAGCTCTTCACTCTCTCGCTGACGTTCGGCGAGGGCACTCCGCGCGCGATCGATGTAGGCGCACGCGCGCGGATGCCCGCGCTCGAGAAAAAGAACGCGTGTCCACACGTGGATCGCGCGCTCGTAACGGCCGGCGAAGTAATGATCGAGTCCGGTCAGCAATAGCTGCTCGACTCGTGCGTCCCGCTGGTGTCCGGCCAGCGCGTCGGCGGCAGGAAGATCGGTGCGGGCGGCGTCGGACATTCGTTGAACGATGGAGATTATAAGTCAAAGATAGAAATCGGGAGCTTGATTTCTCGAGTTCTCGACTTGTCGATTTCTCCCTATGATGTGCCATGCCGATCATCGAGTGCATTCCGAACATCAGCGAAGGGCGGCGTTCCGACGTGGTGGCGTCGATCGCGGCGGCGGTGGGCCGCACGCCGGGTGTCCGTGTGCTCGACGTGTCGTCGGATGCCGCGCACCATCGCTCGGTGCTGACGCTGGCTGGTGATGCTGCCGGGTTGAAAGCGGCGATTCTCGTCCTCTTCGAGCAGACACTGGCGGCTGTCGATCTGACCTCCCATCAGGGCGAGCATCCACGTCTCGGCGCGGTGGACGTCGTGCCGTTTGTGCCGATCGACGGGGTCACGATGCGCGAGTGCGTGGCGCTGGCACGAGAAACGGCCGCCGCGGTGTCCGACCGCTTCGGCGTGCCCGGTCTATCTTTACGAAGAGGCCGCCTCGCATCCCGCACGCCGTAATCTCGAGGACATTCGCCGGGGCGAGTTCGAGGGCCTGGCGGCGAAGATGCGGACTCCGGAGTGGGCGCCAGACTTCGGCCCCGCGACGCCGCACCCGACGGCCGGCGCCACCGTCATCGGCGCACGGATGCCGCTCATCGCCTACAACATCAACCTTGCGACCGATCGCCTCGAGGTTGCCAAGAGGATCGCCGCGGCTGTCCGCTTCAGCTCCGGTGGGTTGCGCTATGTGAAGGCGATGGGCGTGATGCTGGGCGACCGCGGCGTCGCGCAGGTGTCGATGAACCTGACGAACTTCGAGAAGACGCCGATCCCCACAGTGTTCGAGATGGTGAAACGCGAGGCCGAACGCTATGGCGTGGCGGTTCTGGAAAGCGAAATCGTCGGATTGATCCCCCAGGCGGCATTGCTGGCGGCGGCCGAGTACTACCTGCGGGTCGAAGGCTTCACGCTTTCACAGGTGCTGGAGAATCGGCTCCGCGACAGCGGCGAGCTTGACGCCGCCCTACGTCAGCGATTCTTCCTCGGCGCGCTTCCCCGGCGCGATGCCGAACGCCCGCATCTTGCGATACAGGTTGCTGCGCTCGACGCCCAGCACCTCCGCGGTGCGCGACATGTTGCCGTTCTGCTGCGCCAGGGCGCGAAGAATGTAGTCGCGCTCGAACCGATCGCGGGCCTCGTGCAATGGCAACACGGGCTCGATGTCGGCAGGCGCCGCCTCGCCGGCGTCGGATGGATCGCGTCCCAGAAACGCCAGATCGGCCGTGCTGATCCGATCGCCCGGCACCATGATCACCAGCCGCTCGATGAGATTGCGCAGTTCGCGCACGTTGCCCGGCCACGAGTAGCGCTGGAGGAGATGCCAGCGCGCCTTCCTCGAAGGCCTTGGGACGACGGCCGTACTCGTGGGCGAAGCCGGCCATGAAATACTCGGCGAGCAGCGGAATGTCGCCCTGGCGCGTCCGCAGCGGCGGCACGAAGATCGGGATCACGTTCAGCCGGAAGTACAGGTCCTCTCGAAACTGCCCGGCCTTGATCGCGACCGGCAGATCCTTGTTCGTCGCGGCGATCACGCGCACGTCTACCTGGATCCGCTGCGTGCTGCCGACCGGCTCGACGACCTGTTCCTGGAGAACGCGCAGTACCTTCGCCTGCGTCTTCAGGCTCATGTCACCAATCTCGTCCAGGAAGATGGTTCCGCCGTCGGCCACTTCGAACTTGCCGCGGCGGTCGGTGACCGCGCCGGTGAAGGCGCCCCGGACGTGGCCGAACAGCTCTGATTCGATCAGCTCTTCGGGAATCGCCGCGCAGTTCACTTCTATGAAGGGTCCGGTGTGACGCTTGCTCAGACCGTGAATGGAGCGCGCCACCAGCTCCTTGCCGGTGCCGTTCTCGCCGAATACCAGCACGCGGCCGTTTGTCGGCGCCGCCATCGCCACCTGCTCGCGCAGCTGCGCCATCGCGTAGCTGTCGCCGACCATCGTCAGGCGGCGATCGACGCGGGCACGCAGATCGCGATTCTCGGCTTCGAGATGGCGCTGGCGGATGGCGTTGCGAACGACGAGGACCGTCTTCTCGAGCGACAGCGGCTTCTCGACGAAGTCGAACGCGCCCATCTTGATCGCGCGCACCGCCGACTCGATGTTGCCGTGTCCCGAGATGACGACCACCTGCGCGTCCACCTGGCGCTCGCGCAGCCGCGTCGAGCGTGGCGAGTCCGTCCATGCCCGGCAGCCAGATGTCGAGCACGATGACGTCGAACGCCCGCCGCACCGCCTTGTCGAGGCACGCTTCGCCGCTCTCGGCGCTCTCGACGTCGTAGCCCTCGTCGCGGAGCACGCCCATGAGGGAGCTGCGGACACCGGGTTCGTCGTCGACGATCAGGACTCGGGACATGGACCAACTATCCGGGCAACTCAATCGTGAAGCGCGTCCCGCGCGGGGCATTGTCGCTCACGTCGATGGCGCCGCCGTGCTCCGCGATGATACGACGAACGATGGCCAGGCCGAGGCCGCTGCCGCGGCCCTTGGTCGAGTAATACGGCATGAACAGCTTGTCGCGGTCGCCGATCGGGATGCCCGGCCCGTCGTCGGCCACGACGATCCGGACAACGCTGTTGGCGGGATCGTGCTCGGTTTCGATCGTGATCTCGCCGCGGCGCTCCATCGCCTCGATGGCGTTGTCCACGAGATTGATGACGACGCGGCGCAGCTGCTCCTGATCCACGCGTACCAGTGGCAGCGCAGGGCGCGTATCGCTGCTCGAAGCGCACCTCGGCGAAAAGCCCGTCGTAGAGCGCGAGCGACTCGTCGAGCAGCTCGTGCACTTTCGTCGGGACCGCCTTTGGTGCCGGCATCCGGGCAAATTGCGAGAACTCGTCGACCAGCCCCTTCAGCGATTCCACTTCGCTGACGATGGTCGCCGTGCACTCGTCCACGAACGCGCGCGTCGGCGCCGGCGCTCCCGAAAAGTGCCGGCTGATGCGCTCGGCCGACAGCTGAATCGGGGTCAGCGGATTCTTGATTTCGTGTGCGAGGCGCCTCGCCACCTCGCGCCACGCCGCGACTTTCTGCGATCGGATGAGCGGTGTGACGTCGTCGAAGACGAGCACCGTGCCTTCAGCGCGGCCGCCCTCGCCGACGAGTGGCGTCGCCATCGCCGCCAGGTGCAGCTCGCGGCCGTCCCGGACGAGGGCGACTTCCTGGGGTGGCATCGGCGCACCGAGCGCGTGCAGACTTCGACAGCAACGCCGCCAGCGGCGCGAGATCGTCCCGCGAGAAGACGTCGGACGCAGGACGGCCGATCGCCTCGGGTCCGACGCTGAGAAGGCGTCGCGCCGATCCGTTCACTGTGCCAATGGTTCCCGTCGCGTCGAATGAGACGACTCCCGTACCGATGCGCTCGAGAATCGTCTCGATGTACCGCCGGCGCCCTTCGCCCTCGAGATGCTTTCGCTCGAGATCGTCGGTGGATCGCTCGAGCTCGCGACGGCTCTGCGCCAACTCCCCGGCCATGCTGTTGAACGCTTCGATCAACGCCCCGAACTCGTCCTGCGTTTCCGGCTCGACGCGATGATCGAGATGGCCGGCGCCGATCTCCCGCGCGGCCGCCGATAGGAGCTGCACGGGACGCGTAATTCGCTTCGCGAGGTACAGCCCCATCCACGTGGCGCCGACCATGATGAGCAAGGTGACCATCAGGAAGAACGAGACATAGACGCCAAAGAGCGGCGCCTTCAGCACGCGCAGCTGGCGGTAATCCTCGTAAGCGGCCGTCATCCGGCGGGACCTCGCCGCAAGGTCCCCGGTCAGGTAATCGCTGGCAACCACGACGCCGGTGGCCCTGCCGGCGGAGTTGCGTATGGCGGCCGCTCCGCGAATGAGTTCGCCACCGCGGCTGACGGGCTCCAGGACCCAGGTCTCGGTCGCACCCGCGGCCACGCGGCTGGCCAACCGTTCCGCTGAGGCCTGCGAAGCCCCCGGCGGCAGCGTCGGCGATGCCACGTCGAGCACCGGCGCCACATCGGCCGGTACGCCCGCTTCGGGTGCCAGGCGGAAGACCTCGACCATCTTCAACCGGCCGGGTGCCACTTCCGGCGCGATCCGGGTCTGCAGCTCCGCGACGTTCGCCGAGGTCAGCTCCAACGACGTCAACCCTTTCGCGATGCGGCCCGCTTGATCGACGACGAAGCGCTGACGTTCGGCGTAGTAGTCGCTCGCGATGCGGTTCGCCGACGACAGCACTTCGTCCATCGGCGCGTTGAACCAGCGATCGGCGCTGTTGCGAATCAATTCGCTGCCGACAATCAACACCAGGATCGACGGGATCAGCGTCATCCCCAGCAGGACGGCCACGAGCTTGGCGCGGAATCGCGCGAACGGCAGCCCGCGCCGCCGCTCGACCAGCAGCTTGATGATGTTGCGCGCCAGCACGAAGACCAGCGCGACGAGCATCGTCAGGTCGGCTACTGACAGCGCGTAGAGGACGACCTCCGTGAGGAAGTCAGGCGAGAAGCTGGTGGTGCGGCCGGCGAGCGCGAGGAGCCCGGCGAGCGCGATGACGAGGAGACCGATGCCGACGAGGAGTAGACGCGAATTGTCGCGAATCGGGCGCCGTGGCGGACGCGTCGGGACCGCAGCCGGGCGAACCGGTCGCGATTCCTCGGCGCGTCGAAGGGGCGTGGCCATCTGTGTCGGGCTGGGGCTTCGGGCTCGTCAGGCGGCCTGCCGGTCCGCCTACCTGGGCCTCAGGCTCAGTCTCTTGTATTCAGCAGATCCTTCAGCTCGTTCATGAATTCGCCGATGTCCCGGAAGTGTCGGTACACGGAGGCGAAGCGGACGTAGGCGACCTTGTCGAGACGCTTCAGGTCGTCCATGACCGCCTGCCCGATCTCGACGGTGGCGATCTCTTTTTCCGGCCGCTCCTGGAGGGTGGCTTCGACCCGGTCGGCAATCGCTTCGACCTGCGCGACGCTGACGGGCCGTTTCTCGCACGCCTTCAGCAAACCGGCGATCAGTTTCTGCCGCTCGAAGCGCTCTCGACTCCCGTCCTTCTTGATCACCATGTACGGAATTTCGTCGATGCGCTCGTAGCTGGTGAACCGGCGGCCGCACTCGAGGCACTCGCGGCGGCGCCTGATGGCTTCGCCTTCTTTGCTCTCGCGCGAGTCGACGACTTTGTCTCCCAGATGCCCGCAATACGGACACTTCACGCCGGTTCCTCCGCTCCTCCGCCCCTCGTCAGGCTGCCAACCCGCGAGAGGCTCATGCCCTCCTGCGCGAGCAGGATCAGGCCGACGATCGCGACCGGCACGAACGACACGGCGTGCAGCACGATGGCCGCGCCGACGGCGCGATCGGCCGGCGCCCCGTAGAACGCGGTCATCCCGAGCTTATAGAAGTAGTGGAAGCCGCCGACAGCGCCCGGCGTCGGAACGGCCACGCCGACAACGAGCAGCGCCTGGATCAGAAATGTGCCCGAGAACGGCAAATCCATGTGGAAGGCGTGTGTCACCGCCCAGATGCCGGTCGCGATCGACAGCCACAAGGGCAACGAGAACACAAGTGCCAGCAGCAGCCGCACCGGCTGCCGCACGATCGCCAGTCCTTCGGAAAACGCGTGGACGACTTTCGACGCGCTCGCGGCGAGCCGTCCGGGCAGCAGCCGTGTCACGACGCCGGCCACCTGCGCCAGCACGCGCGGATGCCCCGCGAGGAAGAAGAGCACGACCAGCACGACAAGACAGGCGCCCGCCATGACGGCGCCGCCCAGTTTGACCTGCGCGAACGTCTGCGCCTGCGACGCGCTCATCCCCGGCTCGGCGAACAGCAGGTAGCCGGCAAACAGCAACAGGACCGTGATCGTGTCGAGCAGTCGCTCGACGATGATCGTCGCGAAGGTGGCAGTCGCGCTCAGCCCTTCTTTCCGTGCCAGCAGGTACGGTCTCAGCAGTTCCCCAGCACGCGCCGGGAGCAGCGAGGAAGCCGCGAACCCGATAATCGTCGTTTTCAGAGCAGGAGCGAAGCGGACGTGGCCGACGGGCCGCAGCAAATACTGCCACCGGGCTGCGCGGAAACAGTACGTCAACCCCGTGACGACCAGCGCGAGCAGCAGCAGCTCGACGCGCGCGCGAGAGATCTCGGCGCCAACCTGACGGAAGTCAGTATTGCGAAGGAATAGGGCCAGCAGGCCCGCGGCCGCCACGACCGCGATGATCGTACGCAGGTGCTGTCGCATGCCGCGCGCAATGACGTGGACCTTGGACCCGCCTCCCCTGAGGCGGCTGGGCTCGACCCCGGCTCAGGCCAGGACGCCTGTAACTATATGCCGGATCCAGGGCATCTGCTACCATGCGTCGGTTCCGATCCGGCCGTGCCAACGTCGCCCCTCGTCTCTACGTCGCTGCCGAATCTGCCACGCTTTCGCACCGGGAAGGTCCGGGATGTCTATGATCTCGGCGACTCGCTGCTGATCGTCGCGACCGATCGTATCTCGGCGTTCGACTACATCCTGGGAAGCGGGATCCCCGATAAGGGACGCGTCCTGACGCAGCTGTCGGCCTTCTGGTTCGAGCGCCTCGCGCACGTCGTTCCCAACCACTTCGTGACGATGGACGTCGACGCGTACCCGGCCGCCGCGCGCGCGCACGGCGCCGAACTGCGCGGCCGATCGATGCTGGTGCGGAAAACCGCGCCGATCGACATCGAATGCGTGGCCCGAGGGTATCTCTCGGGGTCGGGATGGAAAGAATACCGCGAGACCGGACGCGTCTGCGGGATCGCGCTACCGGCGGGCCTGCGCGAGTCCGATCGCCTGCCGTCACCGATCTTCACGCCAGCCACGAAGGCGGCCTCGGGCCACGACATCAACATCGACGAGGCCGAAGCGACGGCACGTCTGAAGGATCCGGCGCTGTTCGCCACGCTCCGCGACACGACGCTCGAACTGTATCGCCAGGCCGGCGCGCACGCCGAGGCCTGCGGAATCCTGCTGGCCGATACGAAATTCGAATTCGGGTTCGACGGGAGCACGTTGCTGCTGATCGACGAAGCCCTGACGCCGGATTCCTCGCGCTTCTGGCCGGCGGATCAGTACGCCCCCGGCGGTCCGCAACCGAGCTTCGACAAGCAGTTCGTGCGCGACTATCTCGAAGCGATCAAGTGGAACAAGCAACCGCCCGCGCCCGCGCTCCCCGATGATGTCGTCGGCCGCACGCGCGCGAAGTACATCGAAGCGTTCGAACGCCTGACCGGAGGCCATTTGTCGCTGTAAAGGCACTTGGACGCGCCGGGCGGCCCGCTGCGATTGTGGGGCCGTGGAGGATCGTGTGCGCGAGCTTCTTGGCCGGCTCGTCGATCAGATGATCGACGGCGGTATCACCTTCGAGGACGGCCGCCGCGAGTTCGAGCGTCGCTTCATCAGCCGGGTGCTTGACGACACCGATGGGCACCTCTCCAAGGCAGCTCTGCAGTTGGGTCTCCACCGAAATACGCTCACCCGAAAACTGGCTGAACTCGACATAAAACCTAAGAAACGATAACCGCGGTCGGCCGGGTTGCCCAGGATGCAACGGGTCCATCGGGATGCCGAACCCGGGCAACCCGGGAAACATGGGTAACCCGCGCAACTGCAAGGTTCCGAGTCCCAACGCTGACGTTGCGTTGTGTCGGGCGCTTTGTGTATATTTGGCAGTCGCACCCAGCGAGTGCTAGCACTGAGGGTGCACTGATTGCTGACAGGGGGCGGCCCCTCAGGTCCGCCCGAGCCCCACAACGACAGGACAGTTCCACGGAGTCACGAGACATGAAAGTTCGACCGCTCCACGACCGCATCATCGTCCAGCGCATCGAGGAAGGCGAGCAGAAAGTCGGCGGAATCATCATCCCCGACACCGCCAAGGAAAAGCCGCAACAGGGCAAGGTCATTGCCGCCGGCGCCGGCAAGCAGAAAGACGACGGCAAGCGCATCGCGCTCGACGTCAAGGCAGGAGACACGATTCTGTTCGGAAAGTACTCCGGGCAGGAAATCAAGATCGACGGCGAGGAGCACCTCATCATGCGTGAGGACGAAGTGCTCGCCGTGGTCGAGAAGTAACAACGGAAACAGGAGCAGGCAATGGCCAAGCAGATTGTGTATGGGGAGCAGTCGCGCCAGGCGATCCTCCGCGGCGTGAACCTCCTGGCCGATGCGGTCAAGGTCACCCTCGGACCCAAGGGCCGCAACGTAGTCCTCGACAAGAAGTTCGGATCGCCGACCATCACCAAGGACGGCGTCACCGTCGCGAAGGAAATCGAGCTGAAGGATCCGCTCGAGAACATGGGCGCGCAGATGGTGCGCGAGGTGGCGAGCAAGACGTCCGACATCGCGGGCGACGGCACCACCACGGCGACCGTGCTCGCACAGGCGATCTATCGCGAAGGCGCGAAGAACGTCGTCGCCGGCGCGAACCCGATGGAAGTGAAGCGCGGGATTGAGCAGGCAGTCGAGGCGATCACCGAGGAGCTCAAGAAACTGAGCCGCCCGGTCAAGGGCAACATGATCGCCCAGGTCGGCACCATCTCGGCGAACAACGATCACACCATCGGCACGATCATCGCGGAAGCGATGGAAAAGGTCGGCAAAGACGGCGTCATCACCGTCGAGGAAGCCAAGACGCTCGAGACCTCGCTCGAGGTTGTCGAGGGCATGCAGTTCGATCGCGGGTATCTCTCGCCGTACTTCGTGACCGACCCGGAGCGCATGGAAGTGGTGCTCGAGAACCCCGTCGTCCTGATCCACGAGAAGAAGATCAGCTCGATGAAGGATCTGCTGCCGGTGCTGGAGCAGGTCGCGCGGATGGGACGCCCGCTGCTCATCATCGCGGAGGACGTCGAGGGTGAGGCGCTGGCCACACTGGTCGTGAACAAGCTGCGTGGGACCCTGCAGGCGGCGGCCGTCAAGGCACCGGGCTTCGGCGATCGGCGCAAGGCGATGCTCGAAGACATCGCGACGCTGACCGGCGGCAAGGCGATCACGGAAGACCTGGGCCTCAAGCTCGAAAACATCAAGGTCGACGATCTCGGCAAGGCGAAGAAGATCACCATCGACAAGGACAACACGACCATCGTCGAAGGCGCGGGCGCGTCGGCGGCGATCGAGGGCCGCGTCAAGCAGATCCGCGCGCAGGTCGAGGACACCACGTCGGACTACGACCGCGAGAAGCTGCAGGAGCGGCTGGCGAAGCTGGTCGGCGGCGTCGCCGTCATCAAGGTCGGTGCGGCCACCGAGACCGAGATGAAGGAGAAGAAGGCGCGCGTCGAAGACGCGATGCATGCCACCAAGGCGGCGGTCGAAGAGGGCATCGTGCCCGGCGGCGGCACGGCGCTGATTCGCGCAGCCAAGGTGCTCGACAGCCTGAAGCTCGAAGGTGACCAGAAGGTCGGGGTGAACTTGATCAAGCGCGCGATTGAAGAGCCGCTGCGCTGGATCGCCACCAACGCCGGGCTCGAAGGCTCGATCGTCGTCCAGAAGGTCCGCGAGCTGGATGCGGAATCGGGCTTCAACGCGCTGACCGACACTTACGAGAACCTGGTGAACGCCGGCGTCATCGACCCGACCAAGGTCGTGCGCACGGCGCTCCAGAACAGCGCGTCGATCGCGTCGCTCCTCCTCACCACCGAAGCCCTGGTCTCGGAGATTCCTGAAGACAAGAAGGAAGCTGCGATGCCCCCGGGCGGCGGCGGCATGGGCGGAATGTACTAGAGAAGTCCGGGAACTCGAGAAATCGAGGCTTCGGGAAAGACGAAAAGGCCTGGCAGGACTTCCCTGCCAGGCCTTTTCTTTGTTTGGAGCCCGAAGTCCGGAGCCCGCTAGCGAAGCGTAAACGTCAGTTCGATAGTGACGAGAACCGCCACGGGTTGACCGAAGCGGCGGCCTGGGACGAAGCGCCATTGCTTGGCAGCCTTGATGGCTTCCTGGTCGAGGCCGAAAGTCGAGTCAAGCGACTTCGTGATGTTCACGTCGCCCACGGTACCGTCGGGCAGCACCACTGCATCCACCCAGACGACACCTTGCACCTTGGCCCGCATGGCCTCCGCGGTGTATTGCGGCTTCTTTTGAACGATGACCTGCGGCAGCTCGACACCGTTGCCGGGCCGGTAGACGCCGCCACCAGTGCCACCGCCTTCGCCGGGCCCAAGGCCCGAACCCTTCCCCGGACCGATGCCGGTCCCCTTGCCAGTGCCGGCGCCACCCTCCGAGCCAGTGCCCGTGGAAATCATCGACGCCGCCATCGCGCTTTCGAGCATGCCCGGCGTCATCTGCTGCGCATCGCCGAGTGTCTTCGCCGGGATGTTGAATGCCGGATCCTTTGGTTCCTCGAGCTTCGGCTGCGGCGTCACGTCCTTCTTCACGACCGGAACGCTGAGTTTGTCCTTGGCGGGGACTTCCGCTTTTTTCGGCGGCTCGGGCATCTGGTTGCCGCCGCCACCACCACCGCCGCCAGGCCCGGGACTGGCAATCCACACGATGCCGCTCGGGACGTTGTGGGCGATGGGACCGCTCACGTCAGGCTTCGGCGCGTAGAGGTAGACCAGGATCGCGAGGATGAAGAACAGCAGGTGCGCGCCGACCGCCGAACCCACACCGATGCCGGACTTACGTTCCTCGAAAGAGAACGTGAGTTCGGGCGCGTGCAAGCCCTCCACGTGCAGCGAGAGATGGCCGTCACCGCCGACGACTTTGGCGGGGACTTTCGGGGTCTGCTCTACCATCGATCGGCAATTTTCATTGTGCCACGACTGGCCAGGGACGTGCGATGCAAGAAGACTGCCCTCGTTCGGCACTCCGTCGGCCATCGGCGGCGGAAAATCCACCGTCTTCCGTTCGATTTCCTGTCCCCTCACCGTGACACTCTCGTGGTTTAGACGCCACAGGCTGGCCGGAGGCCGCTTCCTTTCGCCGTGTCCCGGCGACGTATCCTTCTCGCGCCCGTACGGTCACGCCAGGACGCGACACCGTCACACGAATCGCACGCCACTGCTCCGACCCCCCGCCTGTCGGCCGCTCCGGCATGTAGCCGAGAAGGTATTGATGCCGGAGGTCGTCGGCTAGCATCTCGGCTGCGCGTTCAGCGTCCTTGTCGTCACGAGCGGTGAACGACCGTCCGCCCGAGGTCGCGGCGAGTTCCATCAGCAGCGGCGTGGGCGCAGCGCCGATCGCGACTGGATAAACGATCACGCTGGCGCGGCGGATGCGGTCGAGCACTGCCGTGTGCTCCGCCTCGTTGTAGCGCTCAGTGCCATCTGAAAAGAACGCGAGCGCCCGGCGACCGGAGCCCTCAGCGATCCGGTCGATTGCCGCAATCGTGGCGTCGCCAAGGGGCGATGTCCCCCACGGCTTCAACGAAGACACGAGATCTCGGGCGCGCTGCCGATCGGCGGACAATGGCACCAGCGTTTCGATTCGGCTGCCCACGGCCACCACCATCGTCTGGTCGCCCGGGCGCAGCACGTCCAAGAGGCGGCGTGCCCCGGTCTTTGCCGTCGCCAAATTGCGGCCCGCCATGCTGAAGCTGCGATCGATGGCGATACCCAGGGCGAGTGGCATCGTGCCGGCGGCAAACGTCGTGACCGGCTGGACGACACCGTCCTCCCGGACGGTGAACGCCTCCCGAGGCAGATCCCGCACGGGCTTGCCCGCGGCATCAGACACCGACACATAGACCTCAACGAGCTCCGTGCCAGCCGAAAACTGCCCGTGCGCCGCCGTTTCTGTCAGCAAGGCGGCGGCGACGAGCAGCACGGCCGCACCCGGAGCACGGTCGGGGCGCCCCCGGAGCCGAGGTGCTACAATCACGGGACCGAGGAGTAACGAATGGGAAGCCTGGGTTTACCGGAACTCGTCATCATTCTGATCATCATCATCCTGATTTTCGGGGCGAACCGTCTGCCGGAAATCGGCCGCGGCATCGGGAAGGGCATCCGGAATTTCAAGGATGCGACGCGCGACGGTCAGAACGAGACCAAGTAACTACAACAGCACGCGGGAATCCCCTACCCGCCTCGTCACGCGTTCCCGGTCCAGATACTCCAGCAGCGGGATCGCGTGTTTGCGGCTCAATCCATACCGATCCTTGAATGTCGCGACGGAGATTCCGGGGCCGTCGACCTTCTCTTTGAGACCGCGAATCTCCGACTTCAGCCGTTCCAGCGAATTGCGATGGAACGGCATCCCGTCCAACCGAACGACAATCTTCTGGCGCACCAGGAGCTGCAGGATCTTTTCCACTGCCGCCGGCGTCGACGCCGCGACCTCCGCGAGCCGTGCACTCTCCAGAGGCTGGAGAAATGCCGAGCGAAGGGCCTGATCGATCGCGTCGCGGACCCGAGCTTCCTCCGCGGTGAGCGCGACGTCTCTGCCTGCGATCGAGAGCCGGTCGCTCCCCTTGACCCGCCCCGCCTTCATCAGGTCGTGAATCACGAGCTCCGCGAGGCCGGGGGCGGCATTCCCGAGGACGCGTTCCCGGACCTCCTCGCGCGAGATCCCCTCCGATAGCGGCTCCGCGACATGGTGGGCGTCGAGCGCGGCAAGGACACGCTCTGTCAGACGCGTGCGCCACACCGGGTCCACGAGGCGGCCGCCAACGTCGATCGCGCGGCCGCTCTCTACGAGCGCCCGGATCGTAGGCGTCACATCGTCCGGCGCGACGCGCATCCGCCATGTGAGCGCCGTGGCGGCAAGCCCCTGCGGGCCGGTTTCCGCGACCATCAGTGCCTGTGCTTCGGTTTCTGCATTGGCCTGACCGCGCAGCGGTGCAAGGAGCGTCGCGAATCGCTGTAACGTGGGTTCCAGACGGACGCCGCCCGCGGGAGCCGCGGGATCGGCAATCCTCCCGCCGGCAACCGTCACCGTGGGTGAATACGATCGCAGCACGAAACGATCGCCGCGAGTGACGGCGGCTTCCGACTCAAGCCGCAGACGGGCGTAGCCGCCTTCTCCCCTGCCGATCGACAGCATGCTGTCCGCTGCCGCCGGCATCGCGACGATCGATACCCGCGCCATGACCTCTGTCGTGCCCTGATGAAATCGCACGCGCGCTCCGTGGCGCAGCGCGCGAGCCGCCGGCAGCACGTCGATCCAGGCGTCGACCGTCCGCGTCCCTTTCAGCGTTCCTGGATGCACCAGCACCTGCCCCCGTGACAGGTTCTTCACGTCATCGCCGGCGAGGTTCAGCGCCACGCGTTGTCCGGCGTGAGCGCGGACCACCGGCTCACCGTGCATCTGTAGTCCGCGCACCTTGACGCGGCGTTCTCCGGGCACCACCTCCAGCTCCTCGTCCACGTGCACGGCGCCGGAGACGAGCGTCCCCGTGACGACCGTGCCAAAGCCCCGCATCGTGAACACGCGGTCGATTGGCAGCCGGGCGGCACCGCGCTCGCGTCGTTCGGGAGTGGCGGCGGCAAGCGCCCGCAACGCTTCGCGGAGCCGATCGAGGCCGGCACCCGAGCGCGCGGACACGGGAATCACAGGAGCTGCCGCAAGCGCCGACCCCTTCACCAGCTCCGCGATGTCTGCGCGCACCAGCTCCACGGTCTCTTCGTCCGCCAGATCGCTCTTCGTAATGACGATGACGCCACGAGAAATCGCGAGCAGCCGACAGATGTCGAAATGCTCGCGTGTCTGCGGCATGACCGATTCGTCCGCGGCAACGACCAGCAGCACGGCATCGATACCGCCGACGCCGGCCAGCATGTTTCGGACAAAGCGTTCGTGGCCCGGCACATCGACGAATGCGATCGTCGTGTCACCGTCGCGCAGATGGGCAAAACCCAGATCGATGGTGATGCCGCGCGCTTTTTCCTCTTCCAGCCGATCAGGATCCGTTCCCGTCAGCGCGAGTACGAGCGCACTTTTCCCGTGATCGATGTGGCCCGCCGTGCCGACGACGAGATGAGACACTCAACCATTTCTACAGTGCCACGCGCGAAGTGCCAAGCGGTAAGTGGAATGAGCAGTGACAGGTGCCAGAATGCAACCGGCACCTCGCGCCTGTCTATCGTCCACGCTTCCTCACCGCTTTCCTCGTCGCGCGCTCCCTGCGTCCCGGGCGCTGCTTCGTCCGCCCGGCTTCCTTCTTCGGTTGGGCCTTGCTGCGCCGGGGGCCACGACGATGCTCGTCTTCCCGGATGGTATCGAGGATCTCCGTCAGGCCCAGATCGATCTGACGCCGTTCCAGGTCGACGCGAATGACCTGTACCCGCACTTTGTCGCCCAGACGGTACACCTTCTCCGTGTTCTCGCCGCGAAGGATGTGGCTCGCTTCGATGAAGCGATAGTAGTCGTCTGCCATCGTCGAAATATGGACCAACCCCTCCACGAAGTGGTCGATGAGCTCGACGAACAATCCGAACGTCGCGACGCCCGTAATGTAACCGTCGAACTCGTCACCGACTTTGTCGGCCATGAAGCGTACTTTCCGCCAGGCGAGCAACTCCCGCTCCGCGTCGTCGGCGCGGCGCTCTCGCTCAGAAGTGTGGCGGGCGATTTCGGGCAGATCTTCCTCGATCTCCTCACGGCGGGCCTCGTCGAGCCGTCCGTGGCGGCGAGCGCGGAGCAGCCGGTGGACCACGAGGTCCGGATAGCGGCGGATTGGCGACGTGAAGTGCGTATAGCTCGCCGCCGCGAGCCCGAAGTGCCCGAGATTCTCCGGCGCGTAGCGTGCCTTCTGCATCGTCTTGAGCATCAGGAATGCGACTGGCTTTTCGACTGGCGTGCCCTGGATCCGCTCGACAAGCTTCTGAAAATGACGAGGCCTGAGCGCGTTGAGCGGCGCGCCGAGCGACAGACCGAACCCGGCGATGAATTCCTCGAACTGCGCCACCTTCATCGGATCGGGCTCCTCGTGCACGCGGTACAGGCCGGGTCCACCCTCGGCGTCGAGATAGTCCGCGACGGTCTCGTTCGCGAGCAACATGAATTCCTCGATGATCCGATGCGCGACGTTCCGCTCGGCCGCCACGATGTCGGCGATGGCGCCGCTCTCGTCCATCAGCACTTCGGCTTCAGGAAGGTCGAAGTCGATCGACCCGCGCCGGCGCCGCCGGCCATTCAAGATCTCGAACAGCTCGTGCATCAGCCTGAACATCGGGACCAGCGTCGAGTACTCGGCTGTCACTGTGCGGTCGTGTTTCGTGAGGATGGCGTCGACCGCCGTATAGGTCATCCTTGCGTCGCTGTTGATGACCCCGTCGTGAAACGCCGCCCGCACGACCTCGCCGCTGCGGCTCACTTCCATCAGGCACGACTGCACCAGACGATCGACGTGCGGGTTCAGCGAGCAGAGACCAGTCGCCAGGTCGGCAGGGAACATGTGGAGGGCCCGCTCGGGGAAATAGACCGACGTGCCTCGCTCGTACGCCTCCGCATCCAGCGCGCTCCCCTCTTCGACGTAGTGCGACACATCAGCAATGTGCACGCCCAGCCAGTAATGGCCGTTCGGCAGCCGCTCGATGGTGATCGCGTCGTCGAAGTCGCGGGCGTGCTCGCCGTCGATGGTCACCGTCGTGACGTGACGGAAATCGGTGCGACCGGTCACATCGCGCGGCCGCACGGCGGCTCCGAGCCGGCGTGCTTCCGTAACCGCCTCTTCACCGTGTTCGTCGGGTAGGGCATGCTTGCGGATGATGATGCGAGTGTCGACGCCCGGGTCCTCCAGACTACCCAGGACTTCGATCACACGGCCTGCGGGTGGGCGCGTCGCGGTAGGCCACCGGGTCAGCTCCGTCACCACCATCTGCCCGGACTCGGCGGCGCGGCTTTCGCCTCTGGGGATTTGAACGTCCGCCAAAACTCGACGATCGAAAGGCACGACGTAGCCAAGTCCGGCATCATCGATCTCGAAGCGGCCGACGAGCGTGCTGTTGGCACGCTGGAGGATCCGGATGATCCGGCCCTCTGCCCGATCGCCGCGCTGATGTTCGAGGCGCGCGACGACACGATCGCCGTGGAGCGCTTCCTTGATGTTCGTCGGCGCGATGTACAAATCGCGATCGGCCTTCTCGTCATCCGGCACGACGAACCCGTAGCCGGCCGGATGCATCTGCAACCGGCCGACGACCACGTCCATCCGGTCGGCAAGGCCGAAGCGATTGCCGCGAATCTTGAGCAGCTCTCCGTCGGCGACCAGTTGTTTCAGCAGGCGGCGGAAGGTCGAGCGCTGTTCCCGAGGAATGCGAAGCAACTGGACGAGTTCGCGCGCCGTTGCTGGATGGTGCGCTCGCTCACGGATCTTGTTGACGACCTGCTCGCGGTTCAACATATCGGCACTTTATACCGTCACCCGTCACCGGTGCTTCAGCGGCAGAATGTGCGGAGGGAAAAGGTAGCGCGGAGACTGCGAATGAGTGAGGCGACGGAGGGAATCCGCGGATGCGGCGGGCGTGGAAGGCTACGTGCCGTACGATGGCTCTGGCGGCATGGCGCGCCTGTGCGCCGTCTTATCGCAGTGTCGGCGCCGGCACGTCCACTGCGTCGATGATTTTCAAGAGGTGGGCCGTGGAAACCGGCTTGCCGACAAAGTGATTCATGCCGGCCCGCAGGCAGGAATCTCGATCCTGGTCCATCGCATGCGCGGTCATCGCCACGATGACGACTCCACCCGGTCGGGAGACGGCAAAAGTGGAGTGCTGTGGTGCCGTGGCGCGGTTTTCCGCCACCATTCGCTCTCGGGCGCGAATCGCCTCGGTCGTCTCGATGCCGTTCATCTCCGGCATCTGCACGTCCATCAGCACGATGTCGAACCGTTCACGCTCCAGCGCACTCAGCGCCTCGATCCCGGTACGCGCCGCCAGCACGGAATGCCCCGCCTTCTTCAGCACTGTTTCGACGAGCCGGAGATTGACGGGATTGTCTTCCACGACCAGTACCCGGCGAGATGTCGCCGACACTACGCCGTCGGCGGCTGGCTGTGGCACCGCGATCGCCGCCACCGGTCCCATCGGCAATGAAAAATGGAACGTGGAACCCCGGCCCACCTCGCTCTCGACCTGCAGGGGTCCGCCCATGAGCTCGACCAGGCGCATGCAGATGCTCAGGCCGAGGCCGGTGCCGCCGTACCGCCGGGAAATCGACCCGTCCGCCTGCGCGAACGGCTCGAAGATGACGCGCATCTTTTCACGTGGGATGCCGACGCCCGTGTCACGAACCAGGAATCGCAGCAGCCGGTCGCCAGGCTCACCCCCGTCTGGAATCACCTCCAGCGTCACCTTCCCCTGGTCCGTGAACTTGATCGCATTCCCGATCAGGTTGACCAGCACCTGACGCAATCGCGCCCCGTCAGCTCGGATGGTCGCCGGCACCGCCGGATCGACGCGCCAGTCGAACGACAGGCCCTTCTGCCGCGCACGCAGCTCAAATGATCGGATGATCGAATCCACGAAGACGCGGACTTCGAGCGGCTCCGGCCGAATCTCCAGACGCTGCGCCTCGATCTTGGAAAAGTCCAGGATGTCGTCGATGACGCTGAGCAGCGATTGCGCCGAGAAATGTGCGAGCTCGAGGTATTCCCGCTGTTCGGTATTCAGCTCGGTCTCGAGGGCCAACTCCGTCATGCCAAGCACGCCGTTCATCGGCGTACGGATTTCATGGCTCATGTTGGCCACGAACTCCGACTTCGCTTTGCTTGCCGCCTGCGCCGCTTCGGCGAGCTCTCGGCTCTTCGCGATCGCGACTTGGAGTTGCTGATTCGTCGCTTCGAGGCGGTGGTTCGCCTCCTCGGCGTGCGCACGCGCCGCATCGATCTCCGCCAGTTGGGAGCGGATGGCCTGCGTCTGCGCACGCACGCGGCGGCGAAGCGTCGCGGCCCACGCAAAACCGCCCATCGTGAGCACAGTCAGGATAGACACCAGCCCAAGCACTCGCCCGCGTGTCCATGGTGACGCCGCTCGTACCACGAATACATCGTCGTCGGACCGAAGCAGGATCTTGAAGCCGGACATCTCGCCGGCCCGGTTGGTTTCGACGCGGCAGACGCCGGTGATTCGCAGGCGGCTCTCGTTGCGGAGGCGCCACAACTGACTCGGTACGCTCGACGGCAGCTGCGCCGTGAAGATCGTCTTTCCTTCCTGCAACACCAGCGTCGTTTCCGACCCGCGGGTGACCTGATCCAGCAGCGTACCTTCGAGCTGCACGAGCTCGGCCTCGTAGGCGCCGTTCGAGGCCTGACCCACAGAGACGATGGACGGCTTCGCTTCCTCGGCGGGATGGGCCTCGCGGCGCACGAGCGCTTCGGTCAGTGCAGCCGTCGTCCCGCTGATGATCGGGAAGCCGATCACTTCGACTGCGTCGCCAGACTTGACGTCGATACGCTCGGCCGGATGTACCTCGACGCCGCCCGTCTCGTCTGTGACCCAGATCCGATCTCCGGGGTAATTGAGTGTGACGACGCCACGCAGACGGACGCGATTGCCGTCGTAGTCGTTACCGAGGAGCGTCAGCAGTGTGTCGGCTTTCGCGAGCGGCGCCTCCCAGGGCCGGCTGGTGGGTGGATCTGTGACGATCACCTCGGCAGGCGATGGGACGTACAGCGCCGCGCCGGACCACCGGCTCCTATTCCACATGCTTTCGACGATCCCCCGCAGCCGGACGCGGGCGTTGACGATCTTCGTGGCGTCGGCCGGGGACATATCATGGACGTAGGCCAGCAGGGCGAAGCTTCCGGTACCGAGATCGAGCTCCACCGTCGTGCCGCTTTCGCGCGCGCGCCGGACGACGCCCTGCAACTCGACCCAGTGCGGCTCGAAGCGCTCCATCATCACGGTGTCCGCCGAGACGAGCCGCGCAGGCGGCAACGGCCCATGCCCCACGACCTCGATCTTGCTGGCGTCCACGAAGACCGATCGCAGCGACGGTCCCGTGAAGCCTTCGATGACTATGTAGTCGCCGGGACGGACGCGTCCCGCATCATCCGGCGCGTAGACGAACAGTGTCGACTGGCCGTCGAACACATAGACCGTGGTAGTAGGCCCCTGCCGCGTGTCGGTGTAGAGCACCTGGACGCGCAGCCGAACCGGGTAAGGCAGCTGGCGCGCCGCGGACTTCCACTGTTTGATCTCGTCCACATTCGTGAATTGCAGCGTCGGAGGTGCGACCACCCGACCGCCTTTCACGACCGCGACGTGACTGTCCTCGAGTAGCGCGCTCGAACCGTCCTTCGCAGGGAACCCGATGGCTTCGATGTCGTCGCCCGCCGCAATGCGAATGACGTCTGTCGTCCTCACGACGAGCGACGACGAGCCGTCCTCGACGATAAAGAGCGCCGGGGAATCCACGTGGCGGACCCGCCCGCGCACGCGAATTGCTGGCTGATATTCCGTGGTGCCCGCGAGCTCTCCGACGCTTGCGAGCGGCGCCAATGGCGTCGGGTCGGCGTGCTCGTCGGACGCGACGATGTCGATAGCACTGAGGTTGGGGGCGAAAATCCGGCGCTCCACCAGACGGTCCTTGGCGTTGTAACCACCGCCGAGGACACCGCGAATTCGCAGTCGTGCCCCCTTCGCTGGCAAGCTGCCGCCCCGGATGTCGGCGACGAGCACCAGGAACCGGACGGATCCTCGCACGAGGTCCAGCGTCGCGCGCGCTTGCGTGTGCTGCGACCGGCGCAGGACGCCTTCGACTTCAACCCATTGACTGTCCGCAACACCTTCCAGGTACTGCGCCGGGGCAAGCGGGATCGGCGACGGCAGCGGACTGGAACCCGTGCGCTCGATCGTTGCGCTCTCGATGATCCGCTCGCGGCGGCCACGGCCGGTGAGACCATTGACCCTGACCCGATCACCGACCTTCACCGACGGCCGGATCTTGAAGCTCTCGATGTAGACGCCACCGGTGGCGTCCTGCACGAACGTGACGTGCATCTCCGGGTCGAAGGCGGTGACAACCGCCTCGGGCAGGAACACCGGCCGGCGCTCCTCGGCCTCCGACGGCGACAGGCTCAGCACTCCCCGCGCGGTTGTAATCGGACCGGCGGGATCCGACGACGACGGCCCGGCCAGGCTCCAGAGTGTCAACCCCGTAAGGATCGCCAGGCCAGCGAACGCCAGTACAGATCGAGACCGAGGCATTACCGATCTATTAATCGGCGGGACCGGACCGAGACTTCAGGTTTTTCCGTGTTTTCCTGGACCAGGAGAACCGGCTCAGCGCGTGACCGCCTGGACCGCCTGCTCGAGGGTCTGCGCTGCCCGCTGCGCCCGCTCGCCCGCCGACTGATCCAGGCGCGCCGCCCGAGCGCGCGCTTCGTTCAAGAGACCAGTGGCATTGCCCGCGCGTTCGGCGCTCGTCGGATCCCCCGCGGCCTCGAACCGGAGGCGAAGCTGATCCGAGGCCGCGCGGGCCGCTTCGAAGTGGCCCGCAGCGGCTCCAAAGTTCATCTTCTGTAATTCGACGCTGCCGGCGTAGGTCTCCCGCCGCGCGTCGGACAAGAGGAGCTGCCGCTCGACAAGTGCCAGCCGTTCTTCCGCCGCCCAGCGTCCTCGTGCGCCCCAGAGGAAGCCGAGTGCCAGGATCGTGATGGCGACGAGGACCGCGATTCCAATCAGTTTCACGTGGCGCATCGTCTTCTCCACAGACCATTGATGGTCATGACGCCGTCTTGCCTCCGGACAACACGATTTGGACGTCTCCAACATTCGTGCCCGTCGGGCCAGTCAGGATCAAGTCACCCAGCCTGGAGAAGAACGTCCAGGCATCATTGTCGTCCAGCGCGCGCTCGACGCTCAGTTCGAGGGCGGCGGCACGCTCTAACGTCATCTCGTCAACGATGGCGCCGGCAGCGTCCGTTGGCCCGTCGATGCCGTCGGTCCCGACACTTGCCACGGTCAATGCGTCCTCCTGACGCGCGAGCGCCCTCACGAGCGCGAGCGCGAACTCCTGATTCCTACCGCCCCTTCCGGCTCCGATCACCGTGACGGTGGTCTCGCCACCTGACAGCAAGCACGAAGGGGCGCGGTTCTCACGGAGCGTGGCGCCTACCCACTCGAGGTGGCCGGCGGCGGCGATTCGTGCCTCGCCCACAACAGGATCCGGACGAGTGACGACCGAATAGCCCAGCGAACGGGCCGCATTGGCCGCGCCTTCCAGCGACAGACCCAATGATCCGATCACGCTGGTTGTCGCGCGATTAAACACCGCCGATCCTGGCTTTGGCGTCTCCTCGAGCTCACCCGCCGCGCCGCGTTCCAGGTGCGCGACCGCAGATTCCGGATACGACGCCCGGCCCCCGAAGCGATCGAGAGTCTCGAGTGCGTCGCCGAATGTCGAAGGATCCGCGACGGTTGGTCCGGACCCAATCACCGCCGGGTCGTCCCCGACGACGTCGGACAACAGCCAGGCAATGATTCGCCCCTCGCAGGCGCCCGCCAGGCGCCCGCCCTTGATCGACGAAAGGTGCTTCCGGACGGCATTGAGCGCGCGAATATCGGCGCCCGCCGCCAGCAGGTGCCTGGTCACCAGCTGCTTGTCCTCGAGACGGATGCCCGCGACCGGGAGGGTCATCAGCGCCGACGCGCCGCCAGACACCAGGACCACGAGTGTGTCCAGCGGCCCGACGGCCCGGACGAAGTCGAGGGCGGCATGGCCGGCGGCAAAGCTGCGGGCACCGGGAACAGGGTGATCGGCCGCCAGCCATCGCAGTGGCGCGGCAAGCGACTCGTCGAGATGGGTACCGATGACCAGGCCATCCATCACGAGGCCTGGACGTGCGGCAACAAAAGCGTCGGCCATCTCCGGCGCCGCCTTCCCGACGGCGAGCAGGAAATTCCTTGCGGAACCAACGTCGAGCTCTGCCGCGCTCTCTTGGACGATGCGAGAGGGCAAAGCCGCACGAATCGCGGCATTAGCGATAGCTGAGGAGATCGCTTCGACGGGCGGATCGCGAATCGCTCAGTGGAGGTTTTTGGGGTCCGACCAAGCCGAAAGGCCGGTCACTACGTCGAACTTCTTCAGAAGCCGGCTGACGACCTGATTGCAGTTCTGTTGCCGGCACAGCGTCTCGATGCGTCCCATGACCTGGGTGAGAGCAGCCTCGACTTCGGCAAGCGCGCACTCGGAATAGCAGTCGCGTTGCGCCTCGAGACAGCGCCGGTGCTTGAGAAACTCTTCGCGATAGAAGTCCGCGATACTGCTGGAGGTGTATGCCCCTGACGGGCGTTCGTCCGTCAACGATCGAGGCATCCGAAATCTGGAAACAGCGAAGTGGTCCAGAGAAGCTCGCCTTGGAAACCGCAAGTCTCAGTGTAGTGCGCCCTCGATCTAGTGTCAACGCATTAGGGGGCCGGCCAGAACAGCCGGCTCAGTCAACGCGCACCGCGGGCTGCCAAGGCTCCTCCCAGGCATCCGATCGCCGCCCCGCCCAGCACCAAGCCCGCGACGATCGCGGGGTGTAGGAACGCCAGGGCACCCGCGTCGACGACGCCGGTGGCCTGCGCGGCCAGTGGTCCCCTCCAGGCAGCGAACGCCACCCACAGCAATACCGTCGCGACGACCGCTCCAACGACTCCGAGGAGAGTGCCTTCCATGACGAATGGCCCTCGGATGTACGACAGCGGGGCGCCCACGAGCTGCATGATCTCGATCTCCTGCCGCCGGGCGAACAGAGTCAGCCGAACGACGCTCATCACCGTGACACAGGATGCGATGACGAGAAGGCCGGCCAGCACGAGCCCCGCCGTCCGGGCAACGGTGACCACTCGAACCAGCCGATCCAGCCAGCGGCGGTCGTAGCGAACGTCGCCTACCCCCGGCAGTGCCCGCACACGGTTGGCAAGCGCGTCGACCTGCGCATCGCCCGCCCGCTCGGGTCGAATGCGGACGTCATACGAGGCGGGCAAAGGGTTAGTCGGCAGCGAGCGGGCCGACGCCGCCAGGTCGGGAAACTGCGCGCTGAAGCGCCGCAGCGCTTCCGCCTGCGTGACGTAACTGTGCGCGCTCACCAGACCGCTGGTCGTGAGCTCGCGCTCGATCGCTCGGCGGTGTTCAGGAGTTGCGCCGTCGGCGAGATAGATCGACACCTCCGCCGCGGCGCTCCATCGCTCGAGAATTCGCGATGCGTTGCTGGCGGCGAGCAGGAAGAGTCCCAGAACGAGAAGGCTGACCGTGCTCGTACCCGCCGCCAGGAGCGACGTGCCACGGCGGCGCCACATGCTACGCCCCGCTTCCTCCAGGAAATAGGAAAGCGCCCTCACTGGCCCTCGACGATCCGGCCCTGCTCGATGGCGAGCGTACGGCGCGCGACGCGACGAATCAATTCACGATCGTGCGTGGCGACCAACACCGTCGTGCCGCGTGCGTTGATATCGCGAAACAGGTTCATGATGTCCAGCGCCAGGTCGGGATCGAGGTTCCCCGTCGGCTCGTCGGCCAGCACCAGTGCCGGATCGTTGATCAGTGCCCGCGCCACCGCCACCCGCTGCTGCTCGCCACCCGAAAGCTCCAGCGGAAACGCGTTCATGCGGTGCTGGAGGCCGACCCACTTCAGGACCTGGAACGCCTTGCGCCGCTGGATCGCGATCGGCTGGCCGAGGACGCGCGGCACGAACGTGATGTTCTCGTAGACCGTCCTCGTCGGGATCAGCTTGAAATCCTGAAAGACAAATCCGACAGTGCGGCGATACGTCTGGACCTGCCCGGCAGTCATCTTCGACAGGCTGCGCCCATTGACGATCAGCTGGCCGGCATTCGGCGCCTCCTGTCGCAGGAGCAGACGAAGCAAAGTGGACTTCCCCGCCCCGCTCGGGCCGGTCAGGAACACGAACTCGCCCTTGCCGATCGACAGATTCAGATCGTTCAGCGCGTACACGCCGCGCGCGTACATCTTGGAGAGATTCTTGGCTTCAATCACCGAGGTGTGGTGCGCCGCCAGGCGCCGAACGCGAGTCTAACAGTCCATTGCCGAAGCGCCAAGAGTCATGACCGCATTCCGGCGACGTGCGCATCGTCATTCAGGGCAGCAGTTCGAGTCGCAGGCGCCCGAAGCCGGCAGCGATATCGGCCGCGATCACGGTCTTTCTCGCGTCGTCGCTGACCCAGACCACGCTCTGGATTGGTTCGCGCCTGGGCACTCGTTCGACGATCGCCGGCTCGAGGCGGATGGCGGCAAGATGCCGGCCGTGCAGCACCACCGCTTCGCGGCGCGCGACCTTGATCTGCACGATCACGTTGCGTCCACCGTCGTTGACCGGCGCGGTAATGACGTCGCCTGTGCCAAGCGGCTGCGTCCGCACGTAGAACAGCATCGTCATCGCGTCACGGGTAGCCGGTGGCATCCGGAAGGACACCGGAGGTTCCTCCGACGACGGTGGCCCGATGCGGACGATGCCGGCCGCGGCGTCGAACGTGTAGACGCGATCGAGATGACGACGGCCTTCACGCAGGGTACGTCGGTGCGTACGAGGAAGCAGATCGGCACCAGCATCGGTTTCGAACCGGTCCTTTGCCTCGAAGAACCGTGTCATCCACGGTGCGGTTTCGGCTGTGGCGACGAAGCGATAGGGCATGTCGCCGGTCGGCCCCTGCACCACTTCCAGCGTCACCTCGCCCGCGGCGAGGTCCACCGGACCGCCGACCCATGTCACGGCGTATCGCAGACGCTCCGACGCGAGGAATGGCACCGGCCCCGGCGGTGGCGGCGGAGCGGGCGCCGGTGGCGCCAGCAGCGCTTCCACCTCCGGCGACCAGATCATTTCGTAGATGACCGTGTTGGCGAACCGGGCGCGGGGGACGAGCGGCGTTCCACCAGTGCCGATCACACCGCCGGCTGCGGCCTGAGGCGTCGGCGTATCCGGCAGGGGCGCCGGTGAAACAACAAATCGCACGCCGAAGTCGCGCAGTGTCCATAGACCTTCGGCGGTCGGAAAGGCTGCGAGCGCGTCCACCAGAGCGGGATAAAACGACGGGCGCTGCCCGGAGTAACCATTTACGATCGGCCGGCCGTGCTGGAGCGAGTCCACCATGCCGAGCGTGTTACGCCGATCGTTGGTCAACGGCAGGTAGAGCACCGCGCCCTCCCCGCGCTGCGCGGCCAGCCACTGCCCCACCGCCGTCGTTCTCGGAGGTCGATCGACGAGCGCCCACGGCATCGAGGCGAATTCCAGGCACAGTACGGCAATCGCGATGCGAACGGGCCAGACGCCTATTCTCCTGGCCGATTCGAGGCGAGTCGCCCCCAACGCGGCGAGCACCGCGAAACCGACCATGGCGAGTATCGCGAAGCGGGCTGGCGCTCGGACGGCCTGGAATCCGAACACGTACTGGTGGAAGGCGGCGTACACGGGCCGGATGCCATCCGGCCCAAGCGACAGAATCGTCGCCAGCACGGCGAGTGCGATCATCGTCCACGCGACTGGCCATGTCGCATTCCGCCGTGTCGCGAGGAAACCGATCGTCGCGAGCACCACCACTACGGCGCCCGGGAACAGCGCCTGTTCGACCCCGTCGAGCCGTCCCGCCCGCTCGCGATTGGCCGCATCGCGGAATGTCAGGAGGTGCGTCCGGCCGTACAACCAATTCGCCTCGGGGACCTGGATGTAGCTCCTCGCGACGGCGGCATGACGGCTGGCTTCGTAGAGATTCCGGGCAAAGCCTTCGTCACGTTGAATGCGCCAGTATGGCCACACGATGGGCGCGACCGCGATGACGCCGACGACCGCCGCAAGCACCAGGCGCGAAAGCAGGCGCGTGCTCCGCAGGCGTCCTGTCCCAAGCCCGAGCCCGATCACACTCACGGCAATCGCCAGCACCGTCATGACTCCGTAGTAGAGCGAGGACAGTGTCTGCAATGCGGTCAGGATGCCGATCCAGATCGCGTCGCGACGCCGCGCCGACGGGATGAGACGGTGCACGAACAGGAGCGCCAGCGGGAGGAAATAGAGTGCCTGCAGCTGCAGGTGAATCAGATGCGAGATGCGGTACGGCCAGAACGCCCAGGCGAGCCCGCCGGCAAGCGCCCCGGTGTGGGAGGCGCCAAGCTCGCGGGTGAGCGCGTGCATGGCGAGAGCGCTCGCGAAAAACGACGCGAGCAGGAGGACGTTGTAACAGACCACCACGTCGTGCGTCGCCGCATACAGCGGCAACAGCGCTATCGCTTGCGGCAGCAGATGGTCCGAATACGCCAGCGTCGCCGCAGCCGGGTGAAAGATGTTGGCGTTGAAGATGGTGCCGTCGACGAGCGCGAGAGGGCGCGACGTCAGGACTCGAAGATCCCAGCCGAGGATCCACAGATTCAAGTACGGATCGCCCGGACCTTCGGGCGCGCCAAGACGTGTCCCGAGCGAGATCGTCAGCGGCCAGGTGAACGCAATCGTCGCTGCGGCGTAAACGAAGAAGACGGCGAGTGCGTCGACGATGCGGTGCCGGCCTGGTGAGCGCGTCAACTCGCTCACGAGGTCAACGGCGCTCGAGCGCGCGCCGCACGAGGTCGTTGGCAAGCTTCGGGCTCGCCTTGCCGCCGGTCGCCTTCATCACCTGACCGACGAGGAAGCCCAGCACCTTTGTCTGACCGGCGCGATACTGCGCCACGGTCTCGGCATGAGAGGCGATCACGCCGTCCACGGCAACCGCGATCGCCGATTCATCGCTGATCTGCGCCAGACCGTCGGCATCGACGATCTCTCTGGCGGATCGGCCGGACGCCCACATCTTCTCGAACACATCCTTTGCCGTTGTCGTGCTGATCGTGCCGCCATCCACCAGAGAGATGAGACCGGCGAGCGCGGGGGCCCCGACGGGTGACGACGTGATAGCCGTCCGCGTGTCGTTCAGCTTCCGCGACATCTCGCCCATTACCCAGTTGGATACCGCCTTCGCCGCGGCGCCTGACGCGACCACCGACTCGAAATAGTCGGCGACGCTGCGGTCGCGAGTGAGCTCCGTCGCGTCGTAGGCCGGCAGCTTGTGCGCCGACATGAAACGGGCACGCCGGGCAGAGGGAAGCTCGGGAAGATCCGCGGCGCTCTCGGCCACGCGCGCCGCGGCCATTTCCACCGGCGGCAGATCCGGCTCGGGAAAATAGCGGTAGTCGTGCGCTTCCTCCTTGCTTCGCATCGCCACGGTTCGGCTGGATGCCTGATCCCACAGGCGCGTCTCCTGTTCGACGCGTCCGCCGTTGGCGACGATGTCGATCTGCCGGTCGATCTCGTATTCGAGCGCGTGCCGAAGGTAGCGGAACGAGTTCAGATTCTTGACTTCGGCTTTCGTGCCCAACGTCGATTCGCCGACCAGCCGCACCGACACGTTCGCGTCACAGCGGAGACTGCCCTCCTCCATGTTGCCATCGTTGACACCCAGCCAGACCAGCGTCGAGCGCAGGTGTTCGAAGAATGCTGACGCATCCGCGGCGCTTCGGAGATCGGGCTCCGTGACGATCTCGATCAGCGGCACTCCGGCGCGGTTGTAATCGACGTAGGTTCGCTCCGCGGAGTCCGCGAAGCCTTCGTGGAGCGACTTCCCCGCATCCTCTTCGAGGTGAACACGCGTGATGCCGGCGTCACGAGTCTGACCTCCCTGCTCGAATCGCACATGGCCGCCGCTGGCGAGCGGTTGATCGTATTGGGAAATCTGATAGCCCTTCGGAAGGTCCGGGTAGAAGTAGTTCTTGCGGGCGAAAATCGAGTGCTCGTTGATTCGGCACCCGAAGGCGAGCGCGGCGCGGGTCGCCAGATCCACCGCACGACGATTCAGCACCGGCAGCGCACCCGGAAGACCCAGACAGACCGGACAGATATGTGTGTTCGGCGGCGCGCCAAAAGCCGTCGAACAGCCGCAGAAGATCTTGGTGGACGTGAGGAGCTGCGCGTGGATCTCGAGCCCGATGACGGCTTCGTAGGACACTGCTGGGATGATAGCAGGGCGGCGCGTAGTACAATTCGTCAATGGCGACTGTCCGCCCAGCCGGGCCGCTCCGGCGACGCAGCGACCGCGTCGATGGATCGACGGATCGCGCGCTTCGCGTCCAGACGCTCGTCGCCGACGGCCAGTTGAGTGAAGCCCGCGAGGCGTTCGACGGGCTGGTCGCGGCGCACCAGCGCCGGGCCTCGCGCATCGCGTTCCTTTATCTTCGTGACGCCGCCGATGCCGACGAGGCGGTTCAGGACGCCTTCATCAAGGCCTTCACCCGGTTGAACACCTATCGCGCGGAACATCCGTTCGAGGTGTGGTTCACGCGCATTCTTGTCAACGCCTGCGTCGATCGCCAGCGGGCCCGTCAGCGCGCCGCACGAGGCCGAGTATCGCTCGACGCGCTCTCAATCGAGCCAGCGACGCGACGCAATGCGTCGCCCGAACATCGCGCCGTCGGGCTGGCCTGGCGCAGCGCGGTGATGCGGGCGCTCGATCGGCTGCCGGAGCGTCAACGGCAGGTATTCATGCTCTGCCACCTCGCCGATCACTCGCCGCGGGACATCAGCATGATGACCGGTATGCGCGAATCGACGGTGCGCGTCCACCTGTTTCGCGCCGTCCACAAGTTGCGGGCGGCACTGGGAGCCTGGCGTGACTTCGCCTGAGTGGCATCCGGACGACGAGCGGCTCCTGAACCGCTACCTGGATTCGACCGGCGGTGACGTGACGCTCGACACGCATCTGGTCGACTGCGTCGTGTGCGCGGCGCGTTTCCGGACTCTGGAGGGCACGCTCGAGCACGCCTATGAAGACGTCGCTGCGATCAGCGATGCCCTGTTCACGCCGGAGCGCCTCGAAGCACAACGTCGATCGATCCTGTCGCGGCTCGGTCAGCGACCGCACGGCCGCGTGCTTGCGTTCCCCGATCGCGTGACCACGTCGGCGCCGCGCGTCCGCCTCGCGGTCGCGGCCGCGCTGATCCTGATGACCACGACCGGGCTGCTGCGCATCCTCGGCGGCCAGCCGATGGCGCTCCCGCGGTCCACAGCGATCGTGTCGCGACCTGCACTCGGGCCGCAGCCGGCGGCCAGACAAGAGGCGGTCTATCTCGATATTGAAATGGCGCTCGCTCGTCACGGGACGGCGGAGCTCCAGGCACTCGAAGACCTCACGCCTCGCGCCACGGGGCTCGTGCCGCCGCCGCGCTGACGCTTCACGTGATGCCGCCACTGATCTTTCGAAAAGGACTCGACCTTGGCCCGGCCGTCGCGGGGCAGCTGGCCGAGAACTATCACAGCCCGCTCGTCGCCGAAATCAAGGAGCGCGGCTATACGTTCACCTCAGGCCGTCTGACGCTGCATCTCGCGCGGGAATTCGGGTTCTGCTACGGCGTCGATCGTGCCGTGGACTACGCCTACCAGGCACGGACCCGCTTTCCGGATCGGACGGTCTTTCTCACCGGCGAAATCATCCACAACCCGCACGTCAACGACAAGCTGCGCGCCCTTGGCATCCGCTTTCTCAGCGACACCGGCGAATCGGTCGATCGCCTGACGCCCGACGACGTCGTCATCCTGCCGGCGTTCGGCGTCACAATCGAGATGCTGGCACGGCTGTCGTCGATCGGCTGCACACTGGTCGACACCACGTGCGGCTCGGTGTTGAACGTGTGGAAGAACGTGAAACGCTACACGCAGGACGGCTTCACGTCGGTGATCCACGGCAAGTACTGGCACGAAGAGACGCAAGCGACGGCGTCGCAGGCGGTGCAATCGCCGCAGGGCCGCTATCTGGTCGTCTACGACAAGGCCGAAGCCGGCATCGTGTGCGAGTACATCCGCGGCGGAGGCGACCGCGAGACCTTTCTCGCTCGATTCTCCGACGCTGCCTCTCCTGGCTTCGATCCGGATGTCGATCTCAACCGCATCGGGCTCGCCAATCAAACGACGATGCTGATGTCGGAATCGCTCGAAATTGGCGAGATGTTCCGCGCTGCGATGCTCGAGCGTTACGGCGAGCACGAACTTGCCGGACGGTATCGCGCATTCGACACGATCTGCAGCGCGACGCAGGATCGTCAGGATGCCGTCATCCGCCTGCTGCGCGAGGAACGGCTCGACCTGATGATCGTGATTGGCGGCTACAACAGCAGCAACACCTGTAATCTCGCGCACATCTGCGCGGACCAGGTGCCGACGTATCACATCGCCGAACCCGACTGTCTGGTGTCAACCGGAGCGATTCGACACAAGCCGGTTGGACAGAAGCGCGAAGAGGAAACGGCGGGCTGGCTGGCCGACACCGGACCGATCAACCTGGGCCTCACGTCCGGCGCCTCCACCCCCGACAATCTCGTCGAGCAGGTCGTTCGGCGGCTGGAGACGTTCGCGAACGCCGATCCGCACGCGTAATCCCTATCGCGGAGACGGGGGTTTAGGGGTCCCGTGCTGCTCCTTCTCCATCTGCTCGTTCAGCGCCTTGAGCTTGACACGCTGATCGGGCGTCAGCACCCGATACATCCGATACAGCATCAGCGACCGGGCGCGGCCGAGCGCGCTCCGCGACGCCTCGACGCGATCGATTTGCTGAATCACCTCTGTCTCAGGTGTGGTGCCGTCGGCGATGAGCCGGGAGAGCTCCGAGTCGAGACGGTCGAGATCCCCTTTGCACCCCTCGAGCGACGGCCAGCTGCTCTTGAAGATGCCTTCGAGGCGGGTCTGCTGCTCGGGCGTGAGCGCGAGTTCACGGACGAACTGCTCCGATTGCCACCATTTGAATTTCGTGGCACCCGCCGACGCCGGTCCTGCGAGCATCGTGGTCAACAGGAGGATCGGGGCCAGGTACCGCGCCGCCAGCCCCGCCCGCCGAAAGGTCGCCATCGTTCCGGACTACGCTCCTGTTATTCCGCCTGTTTACCCAGCCGGGCGGCCAAAGCTCCTATGGTCTCCCCCGTCACGGGATCCACCATGTCCCCGGCGATTTCTGCAAGCGGCACCAGCACGAACGCCCGGCCTCGAAACCGCGGATGTGGCACCACCAGGCCGGGTTCGTCGATCACCGCGCCGCCGTAGAGAATCAGGTCGAGATCGAGCGTGCGTGCGGCATTCGGCGCCGTCCGGGCCCGGCCATGGGCCCTTTCGACGGCGAGCAGCTGCTCGAGCAGAGCACGCGGCGGGAGCGACGTCGTCCCGACGGCGGCAGCGTTCAGATACCAGGGCTGGGGTTCGACGACGCCAACGGGCGCCGTCTCGATGAAGGACGAAAGCGTCAGGCGATCGATGAAGTCGACGAGTGCGTCGGCGGCGCCCCGGAGCGATGCTTCGCGATCGCCGAGGTTGCTGCCGAGCGCGACGGCGACGCGGGTCTCAGTCACCCAGCCAGCGAGAGCTGCCGACGGATCCGCGTTTCCCGGCTCCAACGGTGCTCCTGCCCAGCAGGTCCTCCGTCCCCTCTGACGCCTGTTCGAAGAATCGCACCTGTTCCGCGACCTCTCCCAGCATCAGGCGCAACATTGTCTGATTACGGGCGTGAGTGAGCGCCTCGACGCGCGGCCGCCATCGATCGAGGAACAGCCGTCCGCGCTGCGCATCGTCCTTGACGAGCGAACGCCAGGCATCCTTGCCGCGCTCAATCGTGATGGAGGGACCGGGCGGATTGGGAGGCGGCGGCGCCTGTAGCTCCTTCAACGCGTCGGCCAGCCACGACAGGTGCATCTCTTCGCGGTTGATGACGTACTGGTAGGTGTTATTGGCGTCGTATGGTCCGACATGCGTGGCGACGGCTTTGTGCCGTTCGTATTGCGCCAACCGCTCGGCGTAGCATTCCTGGAGAAGCGCGACGAGTTCGGAGGGTTTCACGGCTTTTGCTTTTCCTTGCACTTGATGCAGACGCGCGTCCACGGAATCGCGTGGAGCCGGGCCTCGGCAATGGGCTCACCACAATCGCGGCAGACGCCGTAGGTGCCTCTCTCGATTCGTTGCAGCGCTTCTTCGATGGCCTGAAGAATCTTGGCGTCGGTCTGTCTGAGTTTGAGTGCGATGTGCACTTCGTTGTTGCCGCTGGCCTGATCGGCCATATCGCCCTGCCGGGAGTTATTGTCCATCGTGGCCTGCAGCGGGCGAATGCCGCCGGCCCCCGAGAGCTCCCTTTTCTTCGCGAGGAGGGCCTCCCTAAAGGCCTCGAATTCCATGAATCATGACTCCTCCGCCTCCGTCGCGGCGGACTCGACAAAAGGAAATTCTAGCACGCTACTCCGCGCGGAGCGTGGCGAGGGGCTTGCGGCGAAGGACGTCGGCGCTGGCAACGAGCCCGACGACGGCGACGAGGAGCGTGGTGAGCGTCAGGCCGAGAATCAGCTCCGCCCAGGGCGCATGCCAATCCACTTCAATCGCCCAGCGGCTGATCGCCCAGCTCAGGACGGCGCCCCCGCCGGCGCCGACGACGCCCGCAATCAGCCCCAGCAACCCGTACTCGACGACGAGCAGACTACCGACGAGACGCGTACTGGCGCCGAGCGTTCGCAGAATCGCAGCTTCATAGATGCGACGGTACTTCGTCATCGCCACAGCGCCGGTGAGAATCAAGCTGCCGGTGAACAGCACGAGTCCGCCGACGACGGAGACACCGAGCGCAATGCTGCGAATGAAGGCGCGGCCGGTGTCGAGCAACTCCCGCAAATCGATGACCGAGATGTTGGGATATTGAGCGATGAGATCGCGCTGCAAACGCGCTCGCGCCTGCACGTCGCCGGGACCGCGGAACGGCGCAATCATTGCGTGCGGCGCTTTGTCGAGGACCCCGGGTCTGAACACGAACATGAATCCGCCGGCGCGCGCGTCACGCCAGTTGACGGCCCGTACGCTGGTGACTCGCGCCTCGATTGGCTGGCCCAGAATGTCGAAGCGCACGGTGTCGCCGACCTGGATTCTGAACCGCTCGCGGAGGCCCTCCTCGATCGAGACCTCTGGCGCCGCCGACGGCGTGTCGGGCCAGAACCGCCCGGCCACGATCCTTTCGTTCGCGGCCAGCGCAGGGCGATACGTCACGGTGTATTCACGCGCCAGCGAGCCGCGCCCGCGGACGTCCTCGAGCCGCTCGAGCGACACCTCTTTGCCGCGAACGGCGGTGACGCGGGCGCGCAATACCGGCAGCAGGCGCGGCGCCGGAGCCGGCGCAATGCGTGGCGTGAGAAACGCGGCGAGGCCGGCGGCCTGGTCCTGTTGAATGTCAATCAGGAACATGTCGGGCGACTGGTCCGACAGGTCGATTGAGAACTCTCGCAGCAGATTCGTCTGCATGGCCCGGACGCCGACGATGAAGAAACAACCGAGTCCGACGGCGAGCAGAACGATTCGCGTCTGATTGCCCGGCCGATCCAGGTTCAGCACCGCATGGCGAAGGACGAACCCCGGGGACTTGCGCAGCGGACGCGTCAATCGCACGAGCAGCCATGCGGCGGCCAACAGCACGAGCGTGATGATGATGAACCCCCCACAGACGACGAGGCCGACGCGCAGCGATCCGGCTTGCCAGGCGGCGACCCCGACGACGGAGATCCCCACGACGGTGGCCGCCGCCAGCCGAACCCAGTCGAAACGCGGCGCGGGAGCGGATTCCTGACGCAATAGCAACGAGGGACGGACGCGGCGAACCCGGAGCAGCGGTACGAGCGCGAACAGCACCGCGACCAGCACCCCGATCATCACGCCCTGTCCCACCGCCGCGAGGGTCAGGCCATAAACGATCGGCGCACCTGTGGGCCCGGTGGCCGGAACGAATCGGGGCAGCAACAGAATCACGATCGCCGCCAGGCCCACGCCGGCCAGGCTCCCGACGAGTCCCAGCGCGATCACCTGAAGCCCGTAGACGCCGAGGACATGGCGGCTGCCGGCGCCGACGCATTTCAGGATCGCGATGCTCTTGACCTTCTGGTCGACGAAGATGCGCGTGACGCTCGACACGCCGATGCCGCCGAGAATCACGACGACGAGCCCGACGAGACTCAGGTAGTTCTCCGCCCGCGCCAGTTCCTCACCGAGATCGTTCTCGGTGCTCCGGAACGTGCGAACGTTAACGAACCGATCCTTGAACGCGTCGCGCAGCGCCCGCCCGAACGGCTCGACGCGGGCGTCGTCGATACGCAGCATGACCTGATGGTTGGCGCGGCTGCCAAACGCGAGGAGGCCCGCATCGACGAGTGCCTGGCGGTCGATCAGCACCCGCGGGCCGAGGCTGAACCCTCCTGTGCGCCTCCCTGGCTCGCTGTCGAGCACGCCACGAATGGTGAAACGCCGGTTGCCGATGACAATCTCATCGCCGACCGCAAGATCGAGCTGCGTCAGGAGCTCGGGGCGCACGAGCGCACCGTTCGAGTCGAGCAGACGGTGCGAGTAGGTCTTACCGTCGTGCAGGCGGACCTGTCCATAGAGCGGAAACGCCGGCTCGACGCCTCGCAGCTCGACCATCCGCGCTACCAGCTTTCGCTCGTCGGCCGGCCGCACCATCGTCGCGGTCTCAATGGCGTCGGTACGCGCGCGGATGCCGCGTTCGGCGCGTAATGCCTTGTCGAGTATCTGCCTGTCCGGGTCGTTCCACCCGCGGCCTGTCGAAACCAGGATGTCGCCCGCGATCAGCGTGCGGGCCTCGCCCATCATCACGCTTCGAACGCTTTGAATCACGGACCGCAGGGTCACGATTGCCGCGACGCCAAGGGAGAGGCACGCGAAGAAGAACAGGAGCCGTTTCCACGAGGCGCGCATTTCGCGCACCGCCATGCGCAGTACGAAGCTCATCGCGACGCCGCCGCCACCACGCGCGAGTGCTCGGGATCGCGGCGTCCGTCGCGGAGGGCGAGCTGCACTTCGGCGAGCGCCGCCAGCGCCGCATCATGCGTCACCAGCACCAGCGTCGTCTTTCGCGCATGGTTCACGGTGAGCAGCAGATCCATGACGTGGCGGCCGTTGGTGCTGTCGAGATTGCCGGTCGGCTCGTCGGCCAGCAGGATCCCTGGATCGTTGGCCAGCGCGCGGGCAATCGCGACCCGTTGCTGCTCGCCGCCCGACAGCTGTGACGGATAGTGGTGGCCGCGGCCGGTAAGGCCGACCTCGTCGAGCAGGGCGTCGGCGCGGCGCCCGGCGTCCCGCCGCCCGGCGATCTCCATCGGCACCAGGATGTTCTCGCGCGCCGTCAGCGAGGGCATCAGGTGAAAGAACTGAAAGACGAAGCCAATCTTTTCACCACGCAGCCGCGCCAGGCGATCCTCGTCGAGCGCGGTGATGTCCACGCCGTCGATCAGGATCGCGCCGGTCGTCGGCGCGTCGAGTCCCGCGATCAAGCCAAGCAGTGTGGACTTGCCGCTGCCCGAAGGACCGGTGATGGCGACCGACTGACCCGCCGGGACGAAGAAGTCGAGTGGATGAAGAATGGTGAGCGGCACGCTACCGCTCTGGACGGTGCGCGAGACGCCGCGCAATTCGATCATGATGTCTGTGCTCTGACCAGTGGCTCGAGGCTCCGCCAGATCGTGTCCGCAACCCGTTGTTGGCCTTCGGCGGTCGGGTGGATGCCGTCGGCCTGATTCAATCTCCCGACGCCAGCAACGCCTTCGAGGAAGAACGGCACGAGCGGGACGTTGAGATCGGCCGCGACCTTCGCATAGACGGCGCGAAACTCTTTGGTGTACCCGGCGCCGAAATTAGGCGGCGCCTCCATTCCAAGGAGCAGCACGCGGACGTGCCGCTTCTGTGCAGCGGCGACGATTGCCTCGAGGTTCGACCGCAGCTCGCTCGGCGGCAGGCCGCGCAGGCCATCGTTGGCGCCAAGCGCGACGATCAGTACGCGCACATCGCCCTGGAGCGACCAGTCGAGACGACGCAGTCCGCCAGCGGACGTATCTCCGGACACGCCCGCGTTGATCACTTCGTAATCGAATCCGGAATGCTTGAGACGATCTTCGAGCAGCGCCGGATACGCCTGGTCGGTGGAGCTCAGTCCCAACCCGGCGGTGAGGCTGTCGCCGAGGCATACGACGCGCGGCCGGGTGGAATGAGCATTTGTGGACTCAGCCGCCGCGGCTGGACGCGACGCGGTCTCTGCGGACGCTGACGTCTCGCCAGACGACCCGGAGCAGCCGGCGATCACGGCGCAGGCGATCGACAGGAACAGCAGACGCGCTGCGCGCCACGCCGACGTCATCTTCATATCTTATACGTCGATAGGACGCAGGCGTTCCTGGGGACGATTCGCGACGGGACCCAGTCAAATGTCGGCCGGCGCTCGAGCGCCCGTGGCGAACCTGAGGGTCCGCCCGACAGTTGAAGGGGCGTCACTCCGAGCGCACGAGCACCGCTGTGATGTTGTCGCTGCCGTTCCGATCGAGGGCTGTCTGTACCAGACGCTCGGCAATGTCCTTGAGTTCGCCGGGGCCTCCCAACAGAATCTGCAGCGTCGCATCGTCGAGCGCGCCGTAGAGACCGTCGCTGCACAGCAGCAGCGTCTGCCCACTCTTGAACGATCGCTCGCCGACTTCCACCTCGGTGTCGTCGCGGGCGCCGACCACGTTCGTCAGAACGTGGCGCATCGGGTGCTGCGCGATCTGCGTCTGATCGAAGCCGGGTTCGCGAGCCAGCACGGTGGCGACCCACGAATCGTCGTGCGTCAGCTGGCTGAACTCGCCGGCGCCGTTGATGTAGAGACGGCTGTCGCCGACGCCGCAGAACGTCAACACGTTGCTTTCGATGAGGGCGGCGACGATCGTCGTGCCCATACCTGAGAAGTCCGGCTGCTGCTCGCCGGCCTGGAAGACTCTCCGGTTCGCGAGCCGCACGGCAGTGACGAGGCGGTTGCCATTCAGCGACAGCGCCGTGTCGAAGCCGAAGGGCCACGTCAGATCCTGGTCGCCGCGGCTCGCCTCGAGAAACGTCCGCATGGTGTCCACGGCCATGCGCGAGGCGACTTCCCCGGCCTGATGGCCGCCCATGCCATCCGCGACCACGAACAGACCCGTCGGGAGATCCCAGAAGAGCGCGTCCTCGTTGTTCGGGCGGACGCGGCCAGGGTGTGAGACGCCGTACGCGCTAAGTTTCAAGGCGCCAATACTAGCGTAGCCATCGGCGGAGCTTCAAGGCACGGGGTGTATACTGCCGCTCGTGCTGAGCGTCGCGCTTCAGCGGGTGATGACCCGCGCACAGGCGGCACTCGAGCGCGGGCGCGGCGCCGAGGCTACCCAGATTCTTCAACAGGCCCTGCGCTCCACGTCACTGACGCGGGCCGACGAGCTCGCGCTTCGTGCCGTCCTGGCCGAAGCGTGGCTGTTGCAGGACGACTTGACGCAGGCCAGCGCGTCTCTCGGACGCGCGCCGGACACGCTGCGTGAACCGGTTACTCCGGCCATTCTCTCGAACCTCTGGCGGCTGCATGGCCGGCTCGCGTCGGCGCGCGGCGATCAGTCGCGCGCCATCGCCCTCCACGGACGCGCGTTGAAACAGGCCGAGATCGCCCACGATCTCCGCGCCGTCGGCCTCGCCCACTTCGAGCTCGCCCGCTGCTACAAGCTGGTCGGCGATCTCGGCACGATGGCCGACCATTTCGCGGAAGCGGCGTCGGCGCTGCACGCGGTCGGCGACAAGCGCAATCTCGCGCTGATGAATTCGTTGTCCGGCAGCGCACTGGCGCAGCAGGGCCGCTATGACGAGGCGCTGACGGCGTTCCGTCAGGCCGAGCGCCTGGCCACCGCCGCTGGTGCCGATGATGTGGTGGCGATCACCTGCGGCAATCAGGCGAACGTCGCGATGATCCGTCACCGCTACGAGCAGGCGCTCCATCTGGCCGAGCGTAGCGTATCGCTGCACGAGCAGTATCCGCCAGGACACGGACTCGCCGTCGCGCTGGCCACACTCGGACAGATTTCGATTCGCCTCGGGGCCTTCGCGCGAGCCGCGGACGTGCTGCATCGCGCGCTCGAAGTTCGCAAGGCCCTCCTGTTTCACGAGACCACCGGCGCCATCTTCGACTCACTGGCGCAGATTCATCTGGTTCGCGGCGACTACGACCAGTCGGAGGAATCGCTCGGTAAGGCGCGAGAAGCCTACGGCGCCTACGACGCACACACGCCGCGGTGGTACGACTGGTCGCTGCGGTTGATCGAGGCGCGGCTCGCCGAACGGCGCGGCCAATTCGCGCGTGCGATCGAGCTGGCGGACGCGATCGTGGCATCACCGAGAGTCCCGCCCGCTGATGAAGTCCACGGCCATCTGGTCGCCACCGAAGCCTTGTCCGCAGCCGGACGCTTCGAAGACGCGCATCGCCGCCTCGACTTAATGGCGCCGAAGGTCGATGCCCGGACAACCCCTGGGGCCTGGGGAGAGTTCCTCCGCGTCCGCGGCGTCGTATCGGCGCTTCGCGGACACGCCACGGAGGGCTACCACGACCTCGCGCAAAGCGCGAACGTCTTCGATCTGCTCGGCGAGCGCTATCAGGCGGCGCTCAGCCAGCTGGCACTCGGGCGGCTCGCGGCGCGGGCGGGCGCGCGCTCGCTGGCCTTACGCGCACTCGAGCAGGCGGGCGCGACGTTCCTGGAGCTGGGCGCGGCCCGCGATGCTCGAGACGTGGACACCGCGCGCGCACTGCTCGACCAGCCTGGAACCGGCGAGTTCATCGGATCGCCGGCGGACGCAGACGATGCCATCGTGCGGCGCGTGGTAGATGCTGCAGCACTGCCGGAACTCCTCGGACGAGAGACCGCGGCGGCGCTGCTCGAGGTCACGGGCGCCGACGCCGTTATCCTCGCCGTCCATGGCCGCGACGAGCTGCGGATTCTGGCTCGCGCCGGCTGCGACGACGACATGGCACGAGCGCTCGCGCGCGCGGCGCAAGCCGGCACGGCGGTGGGCGGCACGCGGCTCATCACCGAGCCGCTCGGCGCCGATCGCGATGGCCCGCGCGTTGCCGTGATCGCGCTGTCGCGGCCGCTGGGTTATCTCGTCGAACGGCGGCTGCGCATGCTCGGCGCGGTGGCGAAGCAGGGATTCGACTTGTGCGAGGCGCGGGAGCGACCTGTTCGCGCCGTCGATTCCACCGCCATCGAGCGGCCCCTCGAGCCGCTCGTCCCAGGATTCCTGTGCGCCGGTCCACTGATGGCGCGCGTGGTCGATCAGATCAAGCGCCTGCAGGGCAACCAGCTCACCGTGCTGATCACGGGCGAGAGCGGCACCGGCAAGGAACTCGTCGCGCGATCGATTCACGTCGGATCGCCGCGACAGAACGCGATGTTCCTCCCATACAACTGCACGACGACGACACGGGATCTCGCCGATAGTCAACTGTTCGGCCACCGGCGGGGCAGCTTCACCGGCGCCGTGTCGGACCAGCCGGGGCTCATTCGATCCGCCAACGGCGGCACGCTGTTCCTCGACGAGATCGGAGACCTGCCGATCGACGTTCAGCCGAAGCTGCTACGGTTTCTCGAGCAGCGGGAGATCATGCCGATTGGTGAAACTCGGCCCCTCGACGTCGACGTCCGCACCCTTGCGGCGACCAATGCCGACCTCGAGCAGCGCGTCGCAGAAGGCAAGTTCCGCGAGGACCTCTACTACCGCCTCAGCGTGATTCGCATCCACGTTCCGCCGCTGCGCGAGCGCCGGGTCGAGATCCCACATCTCACCAGCTTTTTCCTGCGTGAAGCCGCGGACGAGATGAACAAACCCGACGTCGAAGTCAGCGCCGACGTGCTCGACCTGTTCGCTCAGTACCTGTGGCCGGGGAATATCCGGCAACTGCGGAACGAGGTGAAGCGAGCGGTGGCGCTCAGCCCACCCGGCGGGGTCGTCACGCCGGACCTGCTCTCACCGGATCTTGCCAACCTGACGAGTGAGACCGCAGCGGCGCCCGTGGGCGCGAGTGGCCGGCGTCGACAGAACGTGTGCCTGTCGGCTGCCGTCGACGATCTCGAGCGCGAGATGATCCGCACGGCCCTCGATCGGTGCGACGGGAACATCTCCGAGAGCGCCCGCCAGCTCGGGCTTACCCGCCGCGGGCTGTATCTGAAGATGAGGCGCCTCGGCTTCGAAGCCCCTGCGGGCGTGGATACAAAGTAATCAGTCAACAGGTTGGCTGGATACATAGTATCCTGTCGAGAACTGCGTCCTCCGCGTGACAGAATCATATTAACTGCCTTACATACAACTACTTACCTGAGATAATCGTGATCACGGGTTTGCTGGGCGCGCCGTTTGATACATCAGAACGGCAGAGGAGCCCACGTGAACAATCGCCCGGTATCGAGTCGCGTCCATGGCGTCGCACCCCGCACCCCTCGCCGTGCCGAACGGCTGCCGGTCAACGTCCCCGGACGCCTGACCTGGAAGGATGCCCGGGGGATGCCGCGCTTCGCGTCCGTAATGACGCGGAACGTCAGCGACGAGGGCGTGTATCTCGAGTGCCGCGGCGGCGAGCCCATTCCGCTCTTCCGACTGGTCTACCTGCAGCTCGAACGGGAAGGCCGTGAAGTGGCGGAGCTGCCCTCGGCCCTCAAGGATGGACGCGTGCTGTCGGCCGTTTACCGGGTGGGGCCGTGCGAGCCGGCGACTGGTGCGCCGTCCGGATACGCGCTCCGGCTGCTGGTCGACCCGCGGGATTTCCTCGCCGCGACCGGAAAGGACGACGCGCGCTCGATCGCTTAGGTGGAACCATGTAACCGGCAGCCGTCGGCCAGCACCGGACAGCGGTGCCGGCGTCGCAGGGTTTCCTGACTGCTGCCTGCTGTCAGTCGCGCGCTGCCTGCTACTTCTTCGGCGGCTCGACGTGCCCCCCGAATTGCTTCCGCATCGCCGACAACAGTTTTTCCGCGAACGTGTGGTCCTGACGCGAGCGGAAGCGCGCGTAGAGCGACGCTGACAACACTTCCGCCGGCACGGCTTCTTCGATCGCCGCCAGCAGCGTCCACCGTCCCTCGCCGGAGTCCTGCACGAACCCGGTAAAACCGTCGAGCGCCGGATCCTCTGCGAGCGCGATTGCCGTCAGATCGAGCAGCCACGACGACACCACGCTTCCCCGCCGCCACAGTTCCGCGATATCCGCCAGGTCGAATTGATAGCGCTGATCCGCCGGGAGCGCAGCGTCGCCGGCATGACGCATGATGTCGAAGCCCTCAGCGAGGGCCTGCATCAGGCCATACTCGATGCCGTTGTGAATCATTTTCACGAAATGCCCAGCGCCCGACGGCCCGCAGTGGAGGTAGCCGCGATGCGCCGTGCTCTTCCTGCCCTCGCGCCCGCGTGAGGGCGCAATACCCGCCTCACCGGGCGCCAGCGTCTCGAAGATCGGGTCCAGCCGCTTTACGGCGTCGTCGGGTCCTCCGACCATGAGACAGTAGCCGCGTTCGGCACCCCACACGCCTCCGCTCGTGCCGGCGTCCACGTAGTGCACCGGCTTCGGCGCGAGCAGCTTCGCCCTCCGCACGTCGTCTTTGAACCAGGAATTGCCGCCGTCGACGATCGTGTCGCCGGCCTGCAACAAGTCTCCCAACGTCGTCACCGTCTGCTCGGTGGCGTTGCCCGCCGGTACCATCACCCAGACCGCGCGCGGAGGCCGCAACGCGGCGACGAGGTCTTTCAGCGATTGCGCGCCGGTCGCCCCTTCCTTCGCCAGCGCGGCGACAGCGTCGGCGCTGAGATCGGTCACCACGCACTCGTGGCCGCCTTTCATCAGCCGCCGAACCATGTTCGAACCCATGCGGCCGAGCCCTACCATTCCCAGTTGCATGTGTGTTTCCTATTGGCTGCCCGAGCTGAAGCTCGGGCCTACGGACGACACCGTCACACTGCCCGAGCTAAAGCTCGGGCCTACGGACTGCGTACTCCGGCCTACTGCCCGAGCTAAAGGTCGGGCCTACGTACGACGCCGTCAAACGACCTCGTTGACGATCTGCTCCAACCTGGCGAGTCCCGCCTCGACGTCCGCGCCGAGGTGCACGTGCAGCGCCCGGCGGCCGCGCTCGAGCAGGACCTGGAAATCCCCTCGCGCCTGCGCCGTCTTCACGACGCCGAACGTGTAGCGCGCACCTGGTACGGGCAGATCCGCGGCATCGTCGGAGGTGATTTGCAGGAAGACGCCGGTATTCGGACCACCCTTGTACGCCTGCCCGGTCGAGTGGAGGAATCGCGGACCGAAGCCCAGACAGGTCGCGACGCCCCGCCGATCGCGGACGCGCATCCGGATGTTGTGCAGACGTGACTCGTGCGCCTTGTTCATCGCGATGTAGGCCAGCACGGCGAAATAGTCGCCCTCACCGATGCGGTCGAGATGCGCCTTGAGCCATGACGCAGCGGTCGCCGACTCTGCCTCGCGCCGCAGCGCCGCAGCGTTCGGCTCGTCTGTGAAGAACGTCATCCCGTCGTCCGCGAGCACAGGGTCTTCTCCTGACAACGTGCCCGTCGCTTCGAACTCGGACGTCAGCTTGCGCGTGACGATCTTGCTGGCCTCGACGTCGGGCTGATCGAAGGGGTTGATGCCCATGACAGAACCGGCGACTGCAGTCGCGATCTCCCAGCGGAAGAACTCGCCCGCGAGGCCGTACGGCTCCGCAATGTCGAGCCGAACGACTGGGCGCCCTGCCGCGACAAGCGCCTCGACCGCCGCATCCTGAGCGTCGTCTGGCGCGGAGGCCAGGCGAACGTAGGCGAAGATGCGGTCCTGGCTGTAGACATTCGGCGGCGAAACGGTTTCGCGATCGACGGGGATCACCGCACGTCCTCTCTTGCCGGTGGACTCCGCGATCAACTGCTCCAGCCATGCGCCGAGATCGTAGATACGCGGCGAGACGATCAGCGTCAGCTTGTCGAGACCATGGTTGGCGCAGGTGCCGAGCAGCAGACCCAGCGACACGCCCGGGTTCTCTCGCGCGGCTTGCGCCGGGCCGCAGGCGGCCGCCATCGCCGCGGCGCTGGCGTGCCAGCGCTGCAGGTCAAGCCCCATCGCCGCCGCCGGCACGAGTCCGAAGGGAGAGAGCGCCGAATAGCGCCCGCCGATCGAGGCTACGCCTGCGAAGATGCGGCGGAACCCGTCACGCGTCGCGACGGTCTCGAGCTTCGAGCCGGGATCGGTAATGGCGACGAAATGGCGGCCGGCCATCTCGCGCCCCACCGCGGCGATCATCCGGTCGTAGAAGTGCGCGTGGAAGATGTTGGGCTCGAGGGTCGATCCTGACTTGCTGGCGACAACCACCAGCGTGCGCGGCAAATCGACCTCGTGTTCGATCGCCGCGACCTGTGCGGGCACGGTCGAGTCGAGCACGTGCAGCTTCGGTCCGCCGGCCAGCTGACCGAAGGTTTCCGCCAGCACCTCAGGACAGAGACTCGAACCGCCCATCCCGAGGAGCAGCAGGTGACGCAAGCCCTCGGCGCGAATCTCGGAACAGAACGCCTGCAGGTTGGGAATCTCGCGCACGAAGTCGTCTGCCGCCGTCAACCATCCCAGCCACCGCGCCTCGTCGCTGCCGGTCCAGAGTGACGCGTCACGCGCCCACAGTCGCGTGGTGTTGCGCGCGCCGTCCCAGGCGTCAGCCGCCAGCTGCAGTTCGCCACGCAGAGGCTCTGCGACTGTATCGAACGTACCGCTCACGTGTTCCTCCGCTGGTGATCAGGCAGACTTGTGGGCGAGGCCGGACTCGAGCGCGCGAATCTTCTCGAGCCGGCGGCGATGCCGCTCCGCGCCCGAGAAGCGCGCCGCGATGAACGTGCGAACGAGCACCTGCGCCAGCGCCGAGCCAATGACGCGCGCGCCGAGGACCAGGACATTTGCGTCGTCGTGCTCGACGCTTTGCGCCGCCGAATAGCTGTCGTGGCAGAGTCCGGCGCGAACGCCGACGATCTTGTTGGCGGCAACGGAGGCGCCGACGCCACTGCCACAGATGAGGACACCGCGCTCGACCTGGCCATCCACGACAGCGCGACCGACCGCCGCCGCAAAGTCGGGATAGTCCACGGGCGCGGTGGAATGCGTGCCAAGGTCGAGCAGCTCGTGTCCGTCCGCACGGAGCATTCGAGCGATGGCCTCTTTCAGCTCGAAGCCGGCGTGATCTGCGCCGATCGCCAATCGCATCTCGTCCGTCCGTATCCTTGCGAAGCTGAACGTCCGCCACTCCCGGAGGCGGACGAGGATAGCATAGCGCCATGTCACCAACGGAGGTTGCGGAGCAGGTCGCCGCCGAGTTCGCTCGGTACGTCGATGGCACGCCACAATCGCGCATCGCGATCGCCGTACCCGGAGGATCGGTGGCCGATCTCGTATTTCCGAGGTTCGCCACGTTGGCGATCGACTGGCGACGGATCGACGTCACGTGGGTGGATGAACGTGTGGTGCCACCCGACCATCCGGACTCGAATGTGCGTGCCGCGCGCCATCTCTGGATCGACCGGCTCGCGGAGAGCCCGCGGCTCATTCCGCCGCCATTCTCGCCAGATGCCGATCGCATGGCCGCGGAGTGGCAGCAGACGCTGGTGGCGACGATTGGATCGCCGCCGCGGCTCGCGGTGGCAATCCTCGGCGTCGGGCCCGACGGACACGTGGCGTCGATCTTTCCCCACCATCCGTCGCTCGAACGAGACGACGCCTGGGCGATCGGCGTCCACGATGCGCCGAAGCCCCCGCCGGATCGAGTCACATTGACCCGCGCCACGCTGGCGCGCGCGTCAGAATTGTGGGTGGTGGCCTGGGGGCCCGAGAAGGCGGCCGTCATTGGCCAGGCCCGCCGCAATCCGGCCTCGCCGCTGCCCCTGGCCCGCATCGTCGCCGCCAGCCCGCGGGTCCGATGGTTTCTCGACGATGCCGCCGCTGCCTAGGCGCGAGCTTTCAGCAGATCGCGGATTTCCGCCAGTAGCTTTTCCTGCGGCGTCGGCGCGGCCTCGGCCGGCGCTGCCGGCTGCGCGCGCCGTGCTGAGTTGATTCCCTTCACGAGGAGAAATACCGCGAACGAGACGACGGTGAAGTTGATCAGTGTATTGATGAAGGCGCCGATGTTGACGGTCACCGCGAGTGCGGCCTTGGCGTCCGCCGGCGTGGCGTAAGGAGGGGGGGCCTTGGTGCCTTCCTTCAGCACGAGCATCAGGCTCGCGAAGTCCACTCCGCCGAGCATCAGCCCGATTGGCGGCATGATCACGTCGTTGACCAGCGAAGTGACGACTGCGCCGAATGCCGCGCCGATGATGATGCCGACGGCGAGATCTACGACGCTGCCGCGAATCGCGAATTCGCGAAACTCCTTGAACATGCTGCCTCCTTCGTTGCGATGCGACGGATGCTCAGGCGCTGCGGGGACTGCCGAACGCGCGACGCAGGACGTCGAGGCTCTTCGGCACCGCGGTGTCGGGAGATTCCTTGCCTTCCATCTCGAGTGAGACCCAGCCGCCGAATCCGGCATCGCGCAAAATTCCGGCGATACGCGCGTAGTCCAGATCCAGCGTGTACCACTCGCCGCCGCCGAAGTACGTCTTCGCCTGCACGATCGACGCATGCGGTGCCAGGGTCGCGATGCCCGCGTACGGGTCGCCCGGATAGTTGCCGGTGTCCATGTTGATGCCGAGCCACGGCGAGCCTACCGCTTTGTGGATCGCGAGGAGCGTGTCCACGCTCGTCGTCAGCCCCCAGTGATTCTCGAGCGCCATCATGACGCCGAGCCGCTCGGCGGTCGGGAGGCACGCCTGAATGGAGGAGACGACCCACTCGAACGCGTCCTTGTCCGTATAGCCTGCAATCGGCGGCTCCTGTCCTTTCACCTTCATCAGATCATCGAACGATTCGATCGTGTTCCACCGGCCAGAGTTCAGCCGGATGCAGGGAATGCCGAGGCGCGCCGCCAGCTCGAGGCATCTGATCGTGTGATCGACGTCCTGCTTTCGCTTGGCAGGGTCCGGATCCACGAAGTCCTGGTGAATGGACAGCATCACCAGCGGCATGCCGTGCCGAAACGCCGTCTGCTTGATCTTCGCGACGTAGGCTGGTGACTCGTCGTCCATCTGCCTGTGCAGAATTTCGACGCCGTCGAAACCGAGCCTGGCCGCATCTTCGATGACCCGCTCGACGGGATAGCGCTCGCCGCGGAAATGCCAGTAAGAGTAGGTGGACACGGCGATCCGTAGCGGCGTCACGGTGCCGCGCGAGGCGGTTTGAGCCGAAGCGGGGATGCCGGCAGCGATGGAGGCAATGCCGGCGCCAAAAAAGGCACGTCTGGAAAGTGTCATGTCGATGGAGTCAGCGCACGCGACCGACGGATCCCGTCAGCGGTGCTTGGCCGGAACGGCCGCCAGGTATTCGGCGAACCGTTCGTTGTACAGTGCGCCGGGGCGCCGCGCGCGGAGCCGGTCCAGGGCCGCCGCGCCTTCATAGCCCAATTCGGTCAGAATGAGGCCCGCAACGAGCGCCGAGCGATTGAAGCCCATGCTGCAGTGTGCCAGCACCTTCTGGCCGTTGTGGACGAGGCGAGCGCCAAGCTCCGCGACGGCATGCAGGCGCACCAGATCCGGCAGCTCCTCGTCGTAGATGTGATGGTAGATGTAAAGGATGTGGCCTGGCCGCGTGGACACGCCCTGATCCAGCGTGCCTTCGAGATCGATAATGACCTCGATGCCGCGCTGATGCACGGGCGCCCAGTCGGTAATGACCGGCGAGATAAAAAGGCGCTCCTCGTCGTCGATCGGAAACAGTTCCGTCACGAGCAGGTCGGTCATCGAAGTCACCAAGCCCGGGTCGAAAGTGCAAAGTATACGACCATTTCTGCGCGGCGTCGCCCGCCCGTTCTGCGGATAGCTCGACTGACCATCGCCATACTCCTGTGCCTCGTGTCGGCGGCGATCGCCAGGGCACAGGCTCCGGACTGGACCGAGGTTGCGCTCCCCGGCGGCCGCGCGGCGTTGCTGCCGTCGCTGGGACTCTCGCCCGTGCTGCCGCGCGCGCTTGTGGTGCAGGAGATCGTACGGGTCACGCACGCGTCGCGTGATGCGCGCAGCCGTCCGCTCAAGATCGTGTCGGACTATTTCGCGAAGCCTCCGGCGGACGGCGATGAACGTGTGCCGCTGCCGCTTTCGGCGGACGTATGGCGGACGCAGATTCTCAACAACGCGCCCGCGGGCGACCGCGCCCTTCTGGGCGCGATCCTCGTCAACCGGCGCGCCTCGCTCCTGGCGTACGGGCTCATGAGTCTCGATCGCGAGACGCTTGCGGCCATTGGCGGCGACGCGACGCTCCTTCGTCAGATTTACGAACAGCACGCGACCGCGTTCGCAGCCTTCGCACCGGCCCTGCGGGTGCGAAGCGGCGTGCTCGTACTGCCGGGAGGATCCGACCTGCAGCCACTATGGCAGTCGCTGATCCAAAGTCCGCTCACCTCGCCGCGCGAGGCGATCACGGAAGTCCTCGGACGCGACGACGGTCGGCTGGCAACGTTTGCCGAAGCCGTGGATGGCCTGGACGCCGCGCACCAGCGGCTCGTGCGTGACGACGGCGCTCGCGAGATCAAGGATCGCGCGAAAAAGACAGCTGAAGAGATTGCCAAGGAACAGGCGGAGCGAAGCGCACAGGCGTTCGCGGCGTTGTATCAAACGTTCGTCAACGTGGAACCTGCCTGGAAGACAAGCGAGTTCCCGTTTCTCCGTCTCGGCGCCGATCCCGCCCTGCTGTTGGCGATCGCGCCGATCGCGTCCGATGGACAAGTCGCAGGCACGATCGACTACTGGCGCGCGATCACCAGCAGCGACGACCTGCCGGATTCGCTGGATGGCTGGTCCAAGCTCGGAGACGGCGACCGCATTCGACTGCCGGAGTTGCTGACCCTACTGACCCCCCTGTCGCTGCCTGCACGGCAGTCGACCGTCGCATCCGTCGCCTTCGCGTCGCGGCTGGCCGCGCGCTTCCCGGTATCAACGCCCGCACAACGTGCCTATCTGACCAGGGCGTCTCGTCGCTTCCCTGCCCTCGTGCTGACGCTGGAGCGCGCGGACATTCGTGACTGGGAGACCTGGCTGGGGCTCGTACGCCGGGCACGGCAGCTCGATCGAAGTCTGAGCGATGCGGGGTTCGACTCGACGCTGACGCTGTTCCAGGCGCCGATCGCGCTCGTCGAGCGCGCACTGCGAGTGCATGCGCTCGATCGCGCGAAGGCCGAATCACTGCTCAAAGAGCTCGCCGCCCTGTCATCCGATTCCGATCGGTACGGCGGCGAGGTGGCCGGCTGGATTGTCGGGTCGCTCCTCCCCGCGTTCGGCTTCCAGCCTGAACATGAAGGCGTGCAGGCCGAGGGTGTGCTGCTCGAGGCTCTCTCTGGCATTTCGGCACCGCACGGCACAGTCCCGGGAATGGTCGAGTGGGAGGGACGACGGTACCGCGTGGATCGAGCCGCGCCCGAGCTGGCACGGCTGACGGACATCCGCGCGAGCCAGGACGGCAACACTCTCGACACGGCGCTGACACTGGCGGCCGTCGTGCGTGCGCTGGGCGGCGCTCGAGAGCTCGCGCAGGTACGTGCAGCAGAAAAATCGCTGCGGGATCTCGCGCCGGCCATTGTCGCGATAGAGCCGAGCGAGTTGACCACTGTCGAGGCGCCACCCGACGTCGGCGCGCTCCTGCATCAGGCGCTCGCAGACCTCGAGCGCGTGCGCAATCGGTCCGATGTGAAACGCGCTGCCGGCATCGGCGAACGGCTGCTGAAGGTTGACACTGCCGTCCTTTCGGACGTGCTCATCTCGATCGTCTACGCGCTGTCGTTGGGCGATCCCGAAGGGCGCACGTTCCTCGCCGGCAACGTGGCGCGACGGCACGATTTCGGCCGCCACCTGGTCACGCCGATCGAGCGTGAGCGCACGCGCTGGTTCCTGCCGTTCGAGACCGCCGGCGACGGCGAGCCCTGGCACGTGCGTGGTGCCCTTCTGGCTCTCGACGTCGGCCTCGGGCGGCTGGCGCTGCGTCGCACGCACGGCGATCTGCCGGAGCTCCATCCGACAATCAGCCAGGCCGATCGCAAGGTCCTCACCGATTCGCTGATCCTGACGTCCTCTGTGGACCTCGACGAAGGAGCCGCACGGCGGATGATCGAGTGGCTCCATGCCGGGCGCGAGCGCCTTAGAGAGTGGACGGCGGCCATTCAAGAAGATGCGTCTCGGCGCCTCGCAATCGGAGAGCGCCGCCTGCAGGCCGCGGCGTGGACCGCCGCTCATGACACGCAGACACTGCCCCAACTCTTTTCGCTCACGGAGCTCGTGTTGCTCGGCCGCACCCGCGACGACGAGCTGCCGCGGGAGTGGGGCGTGTCGCGAATGCCCCTCGACGGCAGCCTCGATCTCGGCTTTCCGGACCCACCGGCGCCGCAGCGCTATAGCGGACGCTCGGGTGCCGGCCTCTTGGCGACGCGCCTCGCGGATGTGAATCTCCGGGTGCTCGACGTGTTGACCCAGTTGCGATTGCCGATCTCCCTCGCGCCCGGAGTTCTGGCAGCAGCCCTGCAAGATGTGCTCGACAATGCCCGGCTCGCGTACTTCGACGACTGGCTGTCTCTGTCGCGAGACATTCAATCGCTCGGCGACGACGCCTTCAGCGACTACATTTCTGCGTTGACGGCTCGCGGGCCTCTGGTGCCGGCCGAGACCGATTCGGGGACGGACGGACATCCATGAGCGTTTGCGACCGGAGCAGCGGCCGCGCATGGTGGCGCGGCACCATCGTGCTCCTAGGGCTTCTGCTTCCTTCGACAACGAGTCACGCGCAACAGGACGAGCCGTCGGGCGGCCTGACGATCGTCTCGCCACCGGACGGGAGCTACATCAGCGGGCCGGTGGTGCTGCAGGCGCGAATGCCGTCCGGCACGACGACGCGGCAGGTAACGTTTTTCGCCGACGGTCGCAGCGTCTGCACGCTGGTTACACCGCCGTTCGAGTGCGCGTGGGACGCCGGGGCCACGATCAAGGAGCACGTCATTCGTGTCACGGCAACGCTGGCGAACGGGCAGCGGCTCGCGGCCACGGCGCGAACGAAGAACGCGGGTTACACCGAAACCGTGGACGTCGAGGTCGTCCAGGTGACCACGACCGTCACCGATGCCACGGGGTCCTTCGTGCAGGGTCTGACGCGTGACAAGTTTCGCGTCCGCGAAGACGGTGTGGTCCAGAAGCTGACCGCATTCGCGGGAGAGAACATCCCGCTCGAGCTCGTCGTCGCCGTCGACGTCAGCGAAAGCATGACGGATGCCATGCCGACGCTGAAAGCAGCGGTCAAAGGTTTCCTTGGCGCGCTCCGTCCGGCCGATCAAGTCAGCTTGCTGGCTTTTAACGACAACATCTTCACGCTGGCGCGTCGGTCCACCGATCCGCAAGTCCGGCTGAAAGCGGTGGACCGGCTGTCGCCATGGGGAGGAACGGCGCTCTATGACGCAATCCTGACCGCGATTGGCGCCGTCGGAAAGCAGCCGGGACGCCGTGCCGTGGTCGTCTTCACGGACGGCGAGGATCAGAACAGCGTCTCCACCATCAAGCGGGTGCAGACGCGCCTCGAGACGAGCGATGCGACGATCTATACGATTGGGCTCGGCCGCAGTGTCACCAATCGGGCGTTGTCCACCAGCCTGGAACAGATTGCCTCGATGAGCGGCGGCCGATCGTTCATCGTCGACGCGGTCAAGGAACTGGGTCGGGTGTTCCATGAGATCGTCGAGGAGTTGTCGCATCAATACCTCTTGTCTTACGCTTCCTCGAACGAAGCCAGGGACGGCTCATGGCGGAAGATTCAGGTCGAGGTGACGGACAAGAGCCTGCGCGTCCGGCATCGGCAGGGCTACCGGGCGCCCGGCGGGAAACGCCGGCAGTGATGGGCTGCCGCTCCGGGTTTCGCGTCGGCGCCGCGTTCCTGGCTGCTCTCATTGCGGCGGCGACGATCGGCACAGCACAGACACCACAGTCTCCCCCAGCGACCGCCAACGATCAGCAACCGGTCTTCCGCGAAGGTACCGAGCGAATCGTTATCGATGCCGCCGTGGTGGACAAGGAAGGGGCGCCGGTCTCCGGGCTGACCGCGAATGACTTCACGCTGACGATCGACGGCGCACCGCGCCGGGTGCTATCGGCAGAGTTCGTTTCGCAAAGTCCAACCGGGAACAGTGGAACGGCACAACCCGCGACAGCCCAGCGTCCCGCGTTCAGTTCGAACGCGCAGGCCGTCGGCGGGCGTCTGGTCCTGCTCGTCTTCGATCTCGAAGGAATCACCATGGGGGGCGGGCGCGACGTCGCGAAGGCCGCCGCCGAGTTCGTTTCACTGCTCAGCCCAGGCGACCAGGTCGGGCTCATGTCGTTTCCCAACGGCCCGAGCGCGGAGTTCACCGGCGATCGGGCGCGTGTCGCCGCGGTACTCGAGAAAATCGTCGGCCGTGGCACACCACTGCCGATGAACATCTACACCGTTGGCGTGCAGGAAGCATTCGACATCGACTCCGGCAACAATTTCGCGCTCACGCGTGCAATCGATCGCGAGTGCGTGTCGGCGAGGGTCGGCGAAGTCAGGCCGCCACGCCAGAGCCAGGGAGGCGGCCTCGCCGACGTCTGCCCGCAGGAAATCTCCCGCCTGGCCCACGACATCGTATTGACCTACCGCCGCCGCGTCGACGAGGTCAGTCGGGTCTTCCGCACACTGCTGGAGCAGCTCAAGCCAATCGACACGCCCAAGACCGTGGTCTGGGTCTCTGAAGGACTGCCGATGCCGCTCGACAGCCAGGCCGATCTCGGTCAGCTGTCAGCGCTCGCGGCCGCCGCACGCGTGACGCTCTACGCGATCCATCTGGATCGCAATTCGGGATTCGACGCGTCGAATGCGAAACCGTCACCGACGGCGATGGAAGATCGCGGAGCAGGACGCCTGGGCCTCGATCTGCTGGCGGGTGTCTCTCGCGGAGCGGTCTTCGCGTCGGTCGGCACCGGCGACAACGCCTTCACCCGAATCGCGCGGGAAATGACCGCGTACTATCTGCTCAGCGCCGAGCCCGAGCCGAAGGATCGCGACGGTCGCACGCACAAGATCAAGGTCACCCTGGCGCGCCCAGGGCTCACCGTTCGCGCGCGCCGCGATTTCGCCGTCGCTGCGGCTCGCGATGAGGCCGTCACCCTCGAACAATCGGTGGCGAACGTGCTCGGGGCGCCGCTGCTGGCAACCGAACTGCCGATGAAGGTGGCGACCTACAACATGCGGGTTCCTGAAGGGCTGCGGCTCGTCATCTCGACCGAGATCGGCCACGATGCGACGGCTCCCGAGAAGGCCGCGATCGGCTTCAGCGTGACCGACGGCAAGGGCAAGGTGGTCAGCACCGGCTTCCGGGAAGCGACGATGACCCCCGTGAAGCCCGGCGAGCCTGGCCCGCTCGAGGCCACGAGCGTTGCCACCGTCGAACCGGGCACCTACACGCTGAAGATTGCGATCGTCGACTCGCAAGGGCGGCGCGGCAGCGTCGAACATCCGTTCACCGCCAGATTGACGCGGGTCGGATCGATTGAAGTCGCGGATCTCGTGCTGACGCCGTCGGCCACGAAGGGTCAGACGGCTGTTCGGATCGTTGCCGACACGACAATCGATGGCGAACCCTTCAGTGGCTACCTGGAACTTTACGGTGGCGTTGACACCAATCACCCGCCGGCGGTGACGATTGATGTCTCGGACTCGGAAGCGGGAACCGCACTCGGCACACAGTCGGGACGGCTGACGGCCGGCAAGGAAAAGGACCGCTTCATCGTCGATGCGCCTCTTCCAATCGGGCTGTTGCCACCAGGCAATTACGTGGCGCGAGCGACAGTGACCGCAGACGGCGCCTCGAGCCGGCTGGTGCGGCCGTTCACGCTCGCCAGAGCGGTGCCCCCGGGTGACGTATTCAAGACCGACCTCGAGAAGCAGGTCGGCGCCTTTCGCCCCGATCAAATCCTGACGGCCTCGCTGGTCGGTCGAGCGCTGGACAGCGCCCGCGAGATCAGCGAAGGCACATCCAGTGAAGCAACGATCGCGGCGGAGACCATCGCTGCTGGAAATCTGTCGGCGCTCGACACGCTTACCATACCGGAAGCAGATCGTTCACTGCTTGGATCGTTCCTCCGCGGGCTGGCGCTTTACCGGAAGGGAGCACTCGAGGATGCCGCGGCGGAATTCCGCGCGGCCGTCAGGTCCTCGCCCGACTTTCTCGCCGGTATTCTCTACCTCGGCGCATGCTACGCCAGCGGTGGGCGGACCAAGGAAGCCGTCGGGGCCTGGCAGACATCGCTGATCGCGGACGACGCGTCGCCGGAGATTTTTGCGTTGGTTGCCGACGGTTACCTGCGCATGGGGGACGCCGAAGCAGCCGCGGACGTGCTCGTCGAAGCCGGCACCAAATGGCCCCAGGACGAGCGGTTCATCGTCCGCTCCGCGCTGGCGCGTGCGGCGGCAGGGCACCCGGACGACGCGCTTGCGGCGCTGTCGCCGGCTCTCGAGGAGGGTGCGGATCCGGCGCTGCTGACGCTTGCCGCGCGTCTGGCAATTGCCGACCTCGCACGCCGCCCGGTGGCGGAGCAACGGGATCACTTGTCGACACTGCAGGATCTCGAATCGCGAATCCGTGCCGGACACGGCGAAGTTCCGCCGGCGCTGGCCCGTTGGATTACGTATCTGCAGTCACCGCAGACCGGAGACTCGTCGAAGCTCTAACCGGATTCGCCGTCACCTTCCCGCACGCACGCGTAGAGCCATTCGTCGAGGATGCGGCCTTCCTTGATGACGGCTCGACGAAGCAGGCCTTCGCGAAGAAAGCCGGCCTTCTCGAGAACGCGTGCCGAACCCACATTGTACGAAAAGACGTGCGCATAGATGCGCGTCAGCGCGAATTGCGGGAATGCCCACGGAACGAAAAGGCTGACCGCATCGGTCATCACACCGCGGCCCCAGAAGGGTTCCCCCAGCCAGAACCCCAGTTCCGCCGACACCCGCTCGACGTCGTCGTGCAGGACGACGCCGATGCCGCCGGCCGCTTCGCCGTCGACTTCGATGGCGAAGTCGGTGGACGGCATCGCCCGGGCGCAGTGGCGCACCCAGCCCTCGGCATCTTCGATGGTGTACGGCGACGGAAATCGATCACGAACGTTGATCCAGATCTTGCGATTGTTCGCGTTTCGCGCCAGGGCCGGAGCGTCGTCCGCACGCCACGTGCGGACGGTGGTTGCCGATCGCGTCAGGTGCATCCGTGGCGATTATAAGGTCCGACCACGGGTTGGCCGCCGACGGCGCATGAGATATAAGAACATCTGATGCCGGACACGCCGATCGCGCAAGACCAACTGTACGACCCGATAATCAATCACGTTCGCCCCGCGCCCCTGATCCTCAGACCCGAAGACACCCTGGCAGATGCGCTCGAAAAGGCTCGGGCATTGCCATCAACGCAGATCATCCTCTACTGCTACGTCTTGGACGAGAACGATCGTCTGGTCGGTATTGTGCCGATCAGGCGCCTGCTGACGAATCCCGTGGAGTCACGCGTCGCCGATGTGATGATCACGGAAGTCGTCGCCATACCGTCGTGGGCGACGGTGCTGGTCGCGGCCGAATATTTCGTCAATCGACGGTTCCTCGCCTTTCCCGTCGTCGAAGCCGATGGCAGGCTGGTCGGCATCGTCGACGTCAATTCCTTCAACGAAGAAGTGCTCGCGCTGGCGAAGCAGTCCTTCGAAGGAATCTTCCAGCTCATCGGCATTCACGCGACATCCGCGCTGACGCCCTGGAGCAGCTACAAGGACCGATTTCCATGGCTGCTTTGCAATGTCGGTGGCGGACTCTTGTGCGCGTTCATTCTGAGCAGGTATGAAGAGACGCTCGAGGCCGCCGTCGGTACTGGCGCTCTTCATCCCGGTGGTGCTGGCGCTGGCAGAAAGCGTCAGCATCCAGTCGGTGACGCTGACGCTCCAGAATCTGCAGAGTGGGAAAGTGCAATGGCGACTGCTGTTCCGCAGCCTCGCCCAGGAGGCGGTGACGGCGCTGATGCTCGGTCTGTCCTGTGGTGCGCTGATCGGTCTCACCGCCTGGGCGTGGCACCGGAGCATCCTGGTGGCCAGCATTTTGACGGCGGCGATCACCGCCTCGATGCTGACAGCATGCCTAATCGGTGTGGTGCTGCCGAACAGTCTGCGAGTTCTGAAGGCGGATCCCAAGATCGCCGCCGGACCGATCGTGCTCGCCCTGGCCGACGTGGCGACGCTGGTGTTCTACTTCAGCGTGGCGGGGATTTTATTGTGACGCGCGGTGGCCGCTCGACGAGCGTGCCACTGCCCTCGACGAAGACGACGGAACGATCGGCGGCGACGTTTGTCGCCGACTCGGTCCGTCCGTCCGGCCACGTCACCTCGACGCGATCCACGCGCGCGGCGTCGCCCAGACCGAAGTGTGCGCGCAGGTCGTCGAGCGAGTAATAGCTGGACTGGCTGAGCACCGCTCTCGCCTGCACCCGACCTCCGGCCGTGACGCGCACGGTCGCGCCGATGCCGGCGCGATTCGATGTCGTTCCCTGCAGCGCAACCGCCATCCAGTGATGCGTCTTTGGAGTGTCGTTCCTCAGGAGTGACGGCGGCTCGTTCATGTTCATGACAAGGACGTCCACGTCGCCGTCGTTGTCGAAGTCGCCGAAGGCAGCACCGCGGCTGGAGCGCGGTGTCGTCAGACCGCTGCCCGCCGAGGCGCTGACGTCGGCGAACGTCCCATCGCCGCTATTTCGGAAGAGAATCCGTGGCCCCTTGTGCGAATATCGGGGGAACTTCTGCTCCACTTCCGGGTAGACGTTGCCGGTCATGTACAGGACGTCCTGCCAGCCGTCGTTGTCCACATCCACGATTCCGGCGCCCCACTCGACATAACGATTGTGCACGGCCAGACCGGCAGCCGTGGCAATGTCTTCGAACATGCCTTTTCCCACGGCGCGATAGAGCGCGGGAATGTCGTCGGCGAAGTGTGTCTTGAAGAGATCGAGGCGCCCGTCGGCGTTGATGTCGCCCGCAGTGGCGCCCATGCCCGCCTGCGCCATCCCGTTCTCGCTCAACGCGGCGCCGCTCGGCAATGCGATATCGGTGAACGTGCCGTCGCGATTGTTGCGATAGAGGATCGCGGCCGTCGAATCCGAGGCGACGTAAATGTCGGGCCAGCCGTCCTCATCGAAATCTGCGGCGAGTGCCGTCATGGAGTACCGGCCGGTCACGCGAGCGATGCCCGACGCCGTTGAGACGTCCTCGAACCGTGAACCGGTATTCCTGTACAGGAGGTTCGTGTCGGTGGGCAGCCCCTTCGGCCCGCAATTGACGGGGATGCCCTTCCAGAGGCAATTGACGCCTTGTCCTGGCTCCGTCGCGGTGGCGAGATCGAAGACCAGGTAGTTCGAGACGAAGAGATCGAGCCGGCCGTCCCGATCGAAGTCCAGGAATGAGCAGCCGGAGCCCCAGCGCGGCGGACCATCAGCTGGTAATCCCTGCGCCACGCTGACGTCCTCGAACCGTCCATTACCCAGCGCTCGGAACAGGCGATTGCGCCCGAACGACGTGATGAAGAGGTCGAGACGACCGTCGTTGTCGTAGTCACCGCCGCAGACGGACGACGCCCAGACGGTCAGGCCGAGCCCGGATGCGGCAGTGATGTCCTTGAAGGTGCCGTCATGTTGATTCCTGTAGAGGCGCGTCGTCGAGCCCGCGGCGGCGATTGCTGGATCGTCCGCTCGCTGGCCATCGATCAGGCGAGTGCCCCCGAGCACGAGCGCGTCCAGCCAGCCGTCCTGATCCGCGTCGATCCACGCCGTTCCGGCGCCGTTGGTCTCGATGATGAATCGCTTGCGATCGACGCCACCATAGACACTTGGCACGATCAGTCCGGCGCTTGCCGCCACGTCGGTGAACGTGATGCCGACCGAAGGGGGGGCGGCGGACCGCAGCAGGCCCACGGTGACGAACACGATCGCCAGAGCGATCGCCGCGCGAGGCGGCGTCACGTAACAAGGCTCCTGCCAGGCATGCTGCGAGTGCGCGCCTAGCGGCCTGGCAGATCGCTCAACTTCGATGCGATCTCGAACTCTTTCGCCGCATCGTCGGCGCGACCGAGTTTCTGCAACGTTTGTCCAAGTAGATAGTGGGCGGACTTATTGTTGGGATCGTATTCCGCGGCGCGCCGAAGCATCCCCTCGGCGACCGTCGGCTGGTTCTTGGCGAGATAGGCGCGCCCCAGCACGATGAGCGGACCGCTGAAGTAGGGATTGATCCAGAGCGAGCGTTGGAGCGCCGCAATTGCGTCGTCCCACTTCTGCTGACGCGCGTACGCTTCGCCGAGGCGATAGTGCGCCATTGCGTCGAGCGGGCTGATCTCGAGCTCCTTCCGAAAGTGCTCCAGCCCTTCGTCGACGCGCGCGAACTGCACGGCAATTTCGCCGAGCAGGAAGTGCGTGCGTGGCAGCCGGGAATCGATCGCCAGCGCTTTCTTCAGCTCCACTTCCGCGGCTTCGTGAAACTCGATGCGAATCATCATCTGGGCTGCGAACACGTGTGCTGCCGCGGAATCCGGCGCGACGCCAAACGTCGCCGCCAGCGCCGTCCGAGCCTTGTCTGGTTGCGAAGTCTGGATATAGGCCATCCCCAGCACCTGCGCCAGCTCGATGTTATCGGCTGCCCAGGCCCGAGTCTCCTCGAGAAGCGGCACGGCCTCTTTCAGTCGCCCGGCCAGGTAATACGACAGCCCGAGCACTTGAATTGCCTCCTTGCGTTCGACCGATCCGTCCGCGAGGCTGTGCGCGACTGGCGCCAGGGCTTCGATCGCGCGCGCCGGATCGTCGCGGTGATAGTAGGCCACCCCGGTCAGGTACCTGACCATCGGGTCGTCCGGTGGCAACTGCTGGAGCAGCGCCAGCGCCCGGTCCGTCTGTCCGCCATTGAGCGACGAGCGGACGGCGGCAAGCCGGGTCTCCAGATCGTCGGGCGCGGGGGCCGTCTGGATCGAGAAGGCGAACAGGAGGGCGAGGAACGTCATCGATTCGAGCCGGTTTCCACCTGCGGACTGGTTCCCTCGGTCAACGTGATCAGTTGATCCGCCCTCAGGTTCGTCCACTGCTCCTCGCGCCCGTTGGGCCAACGGATGTCGAGCCGGTCCACCAGCGCGGCCGAACCGAGACCGACGTGAACGCGAAGATCGTTCTGCGACAGGTAACTGCCGCCCCCCGCGACTTCCCCGAGCTGCACGACCTCACCGGTCACGACGCGGAGGCGCGCTCCAATCGCGCTGCGATTCGACGGCCTCCCAACGAGCCGCACCTCGAGCCAGTGGCGGTCCGGCGGCGCCGTGGTCAGGAACACGTCTGGCACATCGTGCACGTTGTTGATCACGACGTCGATCGTGCCGTTGTTGTCAACATCGCCGAACGCGGTGCCACGGCCAGCTTTGGGTGTCGTGGCCGGCGGGCCCAGCCGTTCGCTGACGTCCTCGAAGCGCCCCTCGATGTTGTGGTAGACGACTTTCCGCTGCTCGTAGCCGGCCTCCGCACGGATCCCGCGAACTTCCGGATAGACGTGGCCGTTCGTCAACAAGATATCGAGCCAGCCATCGTTGTCGAAGTCGGCGAAGCCTGCACCCCACCCCAGCCAGCGGCTGTTGAGACCGAGACCCGAGTCGAACGTCCGATCTTCGCAGAAGCCGCCGCCGGTGTTCGCATAGAGCGAGGTCGTGTCGCCTGCGAAATTCGTCTTCAGGATGTCGATCCAGCCATTGCGGTCGTAATCGCCAACGCCAACCCCCATGCCGGCCTGCGGCTTGCCGTCCTGACTGTAGGCGCATCCGGCGCGGACGCCGATGTCCTCGAACGTGCCGTCATGCCGATTGCGATACAGCGCGCTGGGGTTGGAGTCGTTGGCGACGTAGATATCCGTCCAGCCGTCATTGTCGAAATCGAGCGTGGCGACGCCGAGCCCAAACGTACCGTTAGCCTTCAGAATCCCGGACGATGCGGAGACGTCTGCAAATGTGCCGTTGCCACGATTGTGGAAGAGCGCGTTCTTTCCGCCCTTGAGGCCCGGTGGTCCGCATGCGACCGGGACTCCCTTCCAGCGGCACACGCCAGAATCAGGAGTTGGCGCCGTCGCCAGATCGAGGTCAATGTAATTCGCGACGAACAGGTCGAGGAACCCGTCGCGGTCGTAGTCGACGAACGCGCAGCCGGTGCCCCATCGCGTCGAGGCATTCGCCACGGCAGCGCGATCGGTGACGTCCTCGAATGTTCCGCGTCCCGTGTTGTGAAACAGACGGTTGTGGCCGTAGTAGGTGACGAACAGGTCGACGTTGCCGTCGTTGTCGTAGTCACCGGCGCAGGCCCCCTGGCCCCAGCCCCACTGGTTCCGCAGGCCGGCGGCGTCGGTGACGTCCTCGAACGAACCGCCGCCCTTGTTGCGATAGAGGTGGGGCCGCGGTTCTTCGCCCTTGGGGAAGCCCTCCAGCGTCGTCCCGTTGACGAAAAACAAGTCGATCAGGCCGTCGTTGTCATAGTCGAGCATCGCGACGCCGCAGCCGGTCGTCTCGAGCAGATAGCGGTTCGTGGCCTTGCCGCCGAAGGTCGTGACGGCCGTCAGTCCCGACTCAGGTCCCAGCCTCCGGAAAGAGAAGCTGACGTCAGTGGCGGCGAGAACGGTAACCGCCAGTAAGACGGCGAGGCCACACAGGAGGATCCTCATCGTTCTACGGCGCCTGCGGCACGATGTGTGCGTCGAGACGACGAGCCTCGTCGAGGTGACGGCGCGCCGCGGCGACGTCGCCTGTCTTGCGCAGGGCCTTCGAGAGCTCGTAGTGCGCCCGGGCGCTCAACGGGTCGAGCGTCACGGCGTCCTGCAGTTGCGCGACGGCGCCTTTCAGATCGCCCTGCTGAAGGCGCTGGCGACCGACGCTGACCGCGAACACCGCAGCCTGCTGATCGGCTTTCTGCTTGTTCAGACGATCGGCCTCGGCGAACGCTGCCGACGCTCCCGCCTCGTCCTGCCGCCGCTGAAGAATCTGGCCGATGCTCAGAAACGCCTCGGGCGACTGCGGTTCGTATTCGACGGTACGCCGGAACTCCGCGAGCGCCCCGTCCTGATCGCCTTGCTGGCGCAGGATCGTGCCGAGCATGTAGTGGGCCTGCGCGTACTGCGGCCGCGCGGCGATTGCCGCGCGCAGTTCGTCGGCCGCCTCGGGCAGCCGTCGCGTCTGCCACAGCACGACGCCAAGCGTGTAGTGGGCATCGGCGAGCGTGCCGTTCAACCGAACCGCCTCCCGCAGCGCCCGCTCGGCGCCCTCGAAGTCGTCCTGTTGCTTCAGTGCCGCACCGAGGTTGTAGAACGCCTCCGCGTAGTCGGGGCGATCGGCCGTCAACTTGCTCAGTACGGCAACCGCGCTCTTCAGGTCGGCCTTCTGCATCAGCGCCGTGCCGAGATTCAGGCGGCCCGCCGGCTCCTCGGGATGCTCCGCGACGGCTTTCTCAAAGGTGGCGACCGCCTGTTCGGGGTCGCCGCGCTGCACGTACGCCAGGCCCAGCCCATTGATAGCATCGAACCGCGATGGATCGAGTGAGATGGCGTGCTGGAGCGTCGCGATCGCCTCGTCCACGCTGCCACGCTCGCGTAACGCGACGCCGAGATAGGTGAACGCGATAGCCAGGGTGGGATTGAGCTTCGTTGCGCTGCGAAATTCCCGGATCGCGGCATCCAGCTGCCCCTGCCGTCGCAGCACGACGCCGAGGTAGTAGTGCGCGTCGGGATTGGCCGGCTGAAGGGCGACCGCGGCTTTCAGCGGCTCGAGGGCGCCGGTGAAGTCCTGCACCATCCAGCGCGTGACACCGAGATGATATTGCGCATCGAACAGACGCGGATTCAGCGACACGGCGTGCTCGAATCGGGCCAGCGCCTGCTCGGTTTGCCCTTCGAGACCACGCACGAATCCCAGGCGATCGTGGGCCTCGGCCATACGTTCGTCGAGCACGAGCGCCTGCTCGTACTCGCGGGCGGCGCCGGCCAGATCCTTGCGTTTCTCGAGCACGAATCCGAGAAAGTAGTGGGCCGTGGCGAGTGAGGGCTCACGGCTGACCGCTTCCTCGAACCGTGTGGCGGCCTCGTCGAGCCTCTCGGCGTTCAGCAACCGAATACCTTCGAGGACGAGACGCTTGCCCTCCGTCGACGTATCAGCGATTTTTGGCTTCGATTGCAGAGGGGTGAGAAGAGGGCCGGCAACGACCAGCGCCAGGCACAGAATCACCGGGCTCACAGATCGATTGTATGCCGGCGTGCCGTGCAGTGCTCCGAAGCACCGCACGACACGCCGCACACAGACGTCACCGCGAATCAGCGCCTAGAACTGGAACTTCACCGCGAACTGGAAGTTGCGCTGCAGATCAGCGTTGCCGTACGCCGTGCGAGTTGATGCGCCCGGCATCGGGCCGCGGGCTTCCCGGCGATCCAATTTCACCGTTCGGTTGGCCCAGATTCACGTTGTTGAAGAGGTTGACGGCTTCGACCCGGAACTCGAGGTCGCGTGTGCCACCAACCGAAAACCGCTTGAACATGGATGCGTTGGTGACGCGATACCCCGGACCGCGCAACGAGTTCCGTTCCATGTTGCCGAACGTGCCAGGAGCCGGTTGCGTGTAGGGGCTACCCGAATCTCCGATCGCCGTCCCGTCGAAGTACTCATCCTGCCCACCATTGATCGAGATGTCACCGCTTACATTGGGTCGATTCGGACCGACGTCGCGGTCGGAGCCCGCGCCTGCGTAAGAGACGCTGAACGGGAGGCCGCTCTGGAAGGTCTGGCTCGCGTTGAACTGCCAGCCGCCCAGGAGGCCATTCGCCAAGGGTGACCAGTCGGTCCCCCACTTCTTATCCTTACCGAAGGGCAACTCGTAGACCAGGATCAGGTTGAACATGTGCGTGCGATCGAAGTCTGTCAGGCCTTGGTTCAGGTCTCGGTCGTAGAAGAAGTACGAGCCGTCTTCTCGCTCGGCCTTCTGCCACGTGTAGTTCATCTGGTACGAGTAGCCGCCGGCAAACCTGCGGATCAAGCGCGTTTGGACCGAATCGTACCGAGTTGTGTCCACAGTTGCAGAAGAAATCGATGCCTTGTGTCCACCCAAATGCCCCACCGTAGCCGCCCACGGTCGTCGGAAACTGACCCGCAAAAAAGGGACGGCGCTGGTCTCTCGGGATATTCGGGAAGCCTTCGAGCGTGGGATCGTTCACATTGACGGCCGGACCTTCGCCCACAAACGCGTGACGTCCGCGGTTGCCCACGTAGCCGACCTCGACCGACATCACGTCACTCAACTGGCGCTGAACGGTGACGTTGAACGCGTCCACCGAGGGCGGCCGCTGCTTCGGCGGCAGTGCCCGTGTGAACACGCCATTGGGAAGCGTCAGTTCGCCGTTCGCTGGTACGGCGGGGAACTGTGGCGGATCGGTCCCGAGGCGAGCGTAAACACGCGATCGAAGTTGGACGGCGCATTCAACTGCTGCACCGAGAGCACCGGCAAGTTCTGGGTGACGCTGTGTCCGAAGAGTGTCCCGAACACGCCGATGTCGTAAGAGCGCCCATAGCCGCCGCGGATGACCGTCTTCTCGTCGAGCTGATACGCCGCACCAAGGCGCGGCGCCCAGTTCAAGTTGTTCTCGACGTTGCCGGCAAGATTGACGTCGCCGACTCCGCCCACGAGAATCTTGCCGGTGTTGAGATCGAGCCAGCCGCCGTTGCCTGCTTCGTTCACTGTCTGCGGGTTGATGACGTCGAGCCGCAGCCCGTAGTTCAGCGTGAGCTTGGGGGTGGCCCGCCAGGTGTCCTGCGCGTAGTAGAAGTGGCGCCACTGCCGCTCCCTGGCGTTGGTGTTCGGGCTGACGTAGCGCACGAACTGCGTCACGTCGCCGAGAAGGAATGTCGCCAGACCAAGGCCGCCGGTGCCGGCGAGCGAGGTCCGATCGCCGCTGAACGTCAGCTCGCCCGAGCGGTGGTTGTCTGACGGAACGCGCAGGTTGTACGCGCGCCGGATGTCGATGCCGAACTTGAAGCTGTGGTTTCCCATCAGCTTCGTGAGGTTGCCCACGGCCTGCCACTGCTTTTCGTTCTGGGCCAGCGGACAGTTGCACTGGTTCACGCCTAGGCCGGATCCGGCTTCGAACGCGCTCGGCGACGTGCTGTCGTTGCCTCCGATGAACAACGACGGCAGCCCGGACGTGAACGTCGTGTCCACATTCAGCCCGGGGATGCCGGCGTCGGCCGCGGGGGTCGTGCCGAAGTCGAACGGCAGCACGTTGACGTCGTATTCGAACCAGCCAAACCGGAAATCGGCAAGCAGGCTCGACGACAGCGTCTTGTCCACGCCGACAGCCAGGCTCTGGTTCTTGACGTCCGAAACACCGCCAAGGCTGACGAAATACGGGCCGCCACCCTGCCCGTATGCCGTCGGACCGTTGCGGGTGAACTTGCCGCGGCTGTAACGACCGAAGATATTGGTCGACTCGTTCAGGCGGTGGTCGACGCGTCCGTCGAACTGATCCGCATCGAAGGTTTCGGCGCCCGATGCCTGGAAATTGTCGCGCGTACCGTTCTCCCGGCCGGGCAGATTCGGCAGTGGAATGAGCTGGAGGAGGGCCAGCGCCTGTTGCGAAAGCTGACCGCTGGGAATCACGGCGCCTGGAGAACTGCGCTCGCGCAGCAGGGTTCGCATTGCTCGACGGATCGTAAATGTTGACGCCGTACTCGCTGAGGTTGCCGGTGCGCGCCAGCGCGGTCGGCACGGACCGCAGAACCGAGCCGCCCTGCGAGCTTCGTGTCCCCTGGTAGTCGCCAAAGAAGAACGACTTGTTCTTCATGATCGGCCCGCCAATGGCCACGCCGAACTGGTTGCGCTTCGTGTCCGGCAGGCTGTCTTTCGTTGGCTGTGTGAAGGGGTTCCTGGCCTGGAACGCGTCGTTCTGGAAGAACTCGAAGGCGCTACCGTGGAAGTCGTTCGTGCCCGACTTGGTCTGGATCGAGACAACGCCCGCCGTCGCTTGACCGAACTCCGCGTCGTAATTCTGCGACGTGATCTTGGCTTCACCAATCGATTCAAGATTCGGGTTGATGACAATAATCCCGAGAATCGGGATCACGGTTTTCGGTACCATCGAGCTGATAGCCGGTCCCGCTGAAGCTTTGTCCGTTGACCATCGTCTGCGTGGAACCCTGCGGATTCTCAGACGCCGCGTGCTGCCAGGGGAGCTGCTGTGCACCCGGCGTGAGCAGGATGAACTTGGTGAAGTTCCGATCCAACACCGGCGCTTCGGTGAGCTGCCGCTGATCGAATGTCGTCGACACGTCGGCGCGATCGGTCTTGAGCAGTGGCGATCCGCCCGTGACTTCGACCGTCTCGGTCAGCTGGCCGACCGCCATCTTCACGTCGAGCGGTGTCTGCGTGTCGACGCTCACCCGCGCCGAGGGCACGACCGCCGTTTTGAAGCCAGACAGCTCTGCCTTGACCTCGTAATTGCCCGGCAGCAGCCGTTCCTTGACGAAGTGGCCCGATTCGTTAGTGACCACGGTGTCGGCGGTCTTCCGCTCGACGCTCGTGATGGTTACTGTCACGCCGGGCAGCACAGCGGCGCTTTCGTCGGTGACCGTGCCGGCAATGCTGCCGTACACCGCCTGGGCCGCCGCCTGTTGGGCACCGCATAAGGCAAGAGCTAGAACAAGCCCAAGACCGGCGAGGTGACGCGGGACGACGCTCCGTCCGCAGACCCGAAACATATCCGCCTCCTGATCTCCCGAAGTGCAATGAAAGTCGCGGCCGCGTGGTGCGCGAGGAGGGGACATCGAACAAGCAGTCACGTCATGTACGCCTGCATGCGGATGTCGCCGCGCATTCGGTCCCATCAGACCGATTGGAAGAACACGGCCATTCGTCACCGGTAGACTGGCGACGGCCGATGCTAGGACCCAATTGGTATTACCGTCAAGCCAAAATTGCATTAGCTCGACGCTGGAGCGCGAAATACAAATCGTTTTAGTAGCGGGATTTTTCGAACTGACGAGATTGACCTCACCGAGCAGAGTTTCAATTGTGGCGCAAAGAGGTCATGCCATCGCCCGCCGACTCAGCCATTCCCTGCCCGCCGCCACCCCCGATCTTTGTGCCTGGTGCGACGGCCGTGCGGACCGTGTTCGATGCCAGCGTTGAGGCGCGACCCATCCTTAGCCGCGATCTGTCACGATCGGGTTGCGATGTGAATTGTCAGCGAGCAGACAGACCGGTCGGTTGAAGTCAGGTAGGGTGAGCGCGTCCACATTTCCGAGGATGAGGTATGCCGTGGCTCGATCGATCTGATCGGTCGTCGTCTCACGCCGTAGCGATTCCGGATTGTCCGCGCTGCCATAAGACTGTCAGCGTGAGCGAAGTCAAGCTGCAGGACCTCCCCGTTCCTCAAGGCATCCAGTACTGGCGCTGTCAAGTGTGCGGTTTTGTGTGGGTGACGATCGAGGGTCGAACCGTCTAAGGCACCCAAACCCATGTCTCTTCCTCCGCCCGACGGCGTCAGGCTCGAACAGCTCGTCATGATGGGCGCCGTCGTCCTCATCGCGCTCGGCATCGCCACCGCGTTCTTCTGGTAGCGGGACGGCAGGCCGACGATTTCAAGGCTCTTGCTGGGCGCGGTCATCATCAACTCGGCGCGTTACTGAGTCGATGGCCGGCGCGCCATCCACCGCACTTGCGCCAGTTCCCGAACCTGCGTCCCTGACGCTGCTCGGCCTCGGCCTCGCCGGGATCGGCGCGCGGCGCTGGCGGCAACGGCACGCGCCTAGGCACGATTCGTCGGCACACCAGCTGTCGACGTCTTCTCGCGCGATGAACGCTTCGGCGCTCTGCCGTCGCGCTCTGACGTGCAGCCCAAATCGAGCTCCAAGCAGCATCGAAGCTGCGCTGAAGTTTAGCGTTACCGTCAGCGGGGCGGTTCAGGTGGGATCCGTGAACGGCCGTAGGCAGTTGATGGGCATGCCGGGGGCGGGAATCGAACCCACACGAGGGGTTGGCCCTCCGCGGATTTTAAGTCCGCTGCGTCTGCCAGTTTCGCCACCCCGGCATAAAGAGGTTCAGCCGAGATCGTCCGCGAGCCGTGGAGTCGCACGCTCGCGGGCGAAGCAGCCGTTGAAAGTGCGCTAGGCAGACCTCACGGGTATGACGGCTTACTCCGCTTTCTTCGCGGCCGTGAAGGTGCCCGTGTACTGCCCGAACTTCCACGTGCCTTTCAGCGCATCGGCCTCGAGCGTGCCGTCGATCACGAGGTCGGCGGTGATCCCCGCTTCCGACGACGCGAACGGAAAGCTGAGCGCGAGCTTGCCGTCCTTGAACGTTCCCTTCAATTCCGTCGTGTCCCAGGTACCGCTCACCAGCTCGCCGTCGGTCTTCATCTCGACGGCCGCTTCGCGCGGACCGCCGTCGGTCTGCAGGTTGAACTGCCACTTTCCGTCGATGGCGCTCGCCGCCTGCAAAATGGCGGCGACGGCCAACGCGGCAGCCAGTGCGAACACTTTCGGCATCTTTCGCGTCATGGGCGAGGCTCCTGAGGTCCCGCGGCGATGCCGCGGACGTCGATGATTGCGTTCGCTAATGGTCGGTGACTTCGGTCCAACCGGCGACGATGAGCGGCGACTTGAGGCTCTCGGCGCGCATCAATGCCGGATCGAGCTCGGTGTGCGTCTCACTGAACACGAGATCGGGGCCGCGTTCCACACCCAGCCAGAAGCCGCCCGGCGGCTCGACGATGAAGCAGTGCAGCTTGTCCTTGGCACGCTCCAGCCGCCACAACGTGACGGCTTCTCCGCGCAGGCGAGCGAGTTGGCTCTTCAGCATGAGTGAACGGTCAGTGCACGGTTTGCGCGCCGGGTCCTTTCGCCCGATCCGCCGCCATCACCCGAGCGATCGCCTGCTCCAGAAGCGGCTGGTCGATCGCAAACGGCCCTGCGGCGGCCGCGCCAAGCTGAATCTCGACGGCCACGGTGTAGCCGCCGCTCTCGAACGGGCTCACGATCCAGCTGAACCCGCGAAGCGCCACCGGACGATTGCGGTCGGCGTTCGGATGCCGCGCGCGTTCGATCGCCCGCAACAGCTCTTCGAGCAACCGGCGCACGTCATGATCGGTCCATCGATCGGGCACCGCCAGCGGCGCGTCAACGACATCGGTCGTTGCGAAGTCGTTGCCACGCAACCAGACCTCGATCTCGAGCTGCATCGATCGATTCTACCCGGCGCCCGGTTGCGGCGGGCATTCTACCCGAGGTCCGGCCGGCTTCAAGTATCAATTGTCTGGCTTGGCGCTCGTTCGTGCGCGTCGAGCGCCTCCAACAGCCCGTCAACGGTCGTCGTGGGCGCCTGACACACGAAGCGTCGGCACACATAGGCGGTTGCCGCCCTCCCGGCGGCGGTCATCGACGCAATGAACGGCAAATGGTCAACCACTTTGCTGCCGCCCGCGCTCGGATCCAACGCAACCTCGATCGCGAACGGCCGATAGCGCGAAGCGGCCGCCCGCTGCAACGCGTCGAAGTCCGCTGAGCCGGGACGACCGACAATCACGGTCTGTCCGATTCCGGCGTGCCATGTCGAGAGCGCCGCAGCGACCAGGGGGACCGCCCGCGCCACTTCGCCGAGATTCGCTCCGTAGCGCGCAAGCGCCCGCTCGATTCGTCGTGTTCGTGCCTCATCCGGCCGGAGGTGCGTGAGTGTCAGCAGGTTCAGGAGTGCCATCGCACCCGCGGACGGCTCGGCGCCGTCATAGTCTTCCTTCAGCCGCAACAGCACGCTCGGATCGTTGCCCGTCGTGCTGAACCATCCGGCGCTCTCCTCGTCCCAGAAGCGGCGGTCGAGCGCCTCCTGGAGGGCGTCGGCCCAGGCAAGCCAGCGGACGTTGCCGTCCGCCTGGAATAGCTCGAGGAGCCCGTACGTTGTCGAGGCGTAGTCTTCTGCATAGCCTTCGCCACCGCGCTGACCGTCACGGTGACGCCGGTAGAGCACTACCGCCGACGGATCCCAAAGCTCGTCGTAAAGAAACTGCGCGGCGCGCGTCGCGACCGTCCGATAGTGTTCCGCGTTCGCTCCGAGACCGAATGCCTCGGCGCGCAACACGCGTGACGCCCGCGCGAAGGCGGCAATCATCAACCCGTTCCACGCGGTCAGCACCTTGTCGTCCAGATGGGGCCGTGGCCGCTTCAGCCGCGCGCCAAACAAGGCGACGCGGGCCCGCGCCAGCGCATCGGTCACTGTCTCCTCACGGTCGCCCAGCGGTGCCTGCGATCTCGGCGACGGATCGCGCCGTATAGAGCAGGTTCTTGCCCACGAATTCTCCCTGCGGATCCGCCGGCGCATTGCCGCTCTCCTCGATGCCGAACCGGAGCGCGAACGCATCGTAAGCATCGCCCAACACCTCACGCAGCTCGCTCGCGGCCCACACGTAGAACGCCCCCTCGACGCCGTGCGCGCCGGGCTGGCCGACCTGCTCTGCGGGAATACTGTCAGCGTCCTCCGCCGAGTAGAAACCGCCGGCGCCACCGGTCAGCTCGCGGGCGACGTACTGCAGCGTGTCGTCGGCGATCTGCGCGAAGAACCGATCGCCGGTGATCTGCCCCGCTTCGAGATACGCCAGCGCAAGCTGCGCCTGGTCGTACAGCATCTTCTCGAAGTGCGGGACGCGCCAATCGCCGTCCACCGAGTAGCGATGGAAGCCGCCGCCGACATGATCGCGCATGCCGCCGAGCGCCATCGCACGCAGCGTGTGCAGGGCCATATCGCGCGCGGACGCCTGGCCGGTGCGGGCATGTTCGCGAAACAGGAACAACAGCTCGCTGGGACGCGGGAACTTGGGTGCATCGCCGAATCCTCCGCGGCGGGCATCGTAGGCGAGCTCGAATTGCCGCACTCCTCGCGTCAACGAGTCCGCACCGGCCACGCCGGTCGCGCCTTCATTCGGCAGTCGACCGGCCGCAGTGCGTTGCAGATCTGCGACCAGCGACTCCGCAGACTGCTCGACGCGCGGGCGCTCGTCGCGCCACGCACGCCCGACTGCCTGCAAGACGTCGACGAATCCCACTCTTCCCCACCGCGTTTGAGGAGGGAAATATGTCCCGCCAAAGAACGGCTTCAGCGCCGGTGTCAGCCAGACGCTCATCGGCCACCCGCCGGACCCTGTCGTCGCCTGCACGAACGTCATGTAGACGCGATCGACGTCAGGACGCTCCTCGCGATCGAGCTTGATCGAGATGAAGTCGCGGTTGAGCACCTCGGCGACCGCCACACTCTCGAACGACTCGTGCGCCATGACGTGACACCAGTGACACGTCGAATAGCCCACCGAGAGGAAGATCGGCTTGTCCGCTGCGCGGGCCGCCGCGAAAGCCTCTTCACCCCAGGGATACCAGTCAACGGGATTGTCCGCGTGCTGCAAGAGGTACGGACTCTTCTCGTGCGCCAGACGATTCGGCATCCAATCATTATCCCCTCGTCCTCCGTCCCTCGTCCTCCGTCCCTCGTCCTTCGTCCTTCGTCCTTCATCTTTCGTCTTTGCCCTCCGAGGTATACACTCCCAGACCGCATGAGCGAGGGAGAGAGCGTAAGAGCGAAGCGAGTCGCCATCTTGATCGAGGAAGAGTTCGAAGATCTCGCCGTGAACGGCACCGCCGACCATTTGCGCGCGGCCGGGCTCGAGGTCGTCCTCGTCGGCCCGGTGGCAGGGGCCACCTACACGGGCCGCCGCGGCGGCCAGGTCGCGGCGACGCTCGCGGCGGGCAAGGCCCGCGTTCGCGACTTCGACGCGGTCGTCATTCCGGGAGGACACGCACCGGACCGGATGCGCATGCGCCATGCGATGGTCGATCTGGTGCGAGATATGGTCGGCGCGGGGAAGCCCGTCGCCGCAATCTGTCACGGACCGCTGCTGCTGATCTCCGTGAACGCGTTGCGTGGTAAGACCGTGACCTGCTGGCCGTCGATCGCGATCGATGTGAAGAACGCCGGCGGCCTTTACGTCGACAAGCCGGTGGTCGAAGACGGCAACATCATCACGTCCCGAAAGCCGGACGACGTCGTCGTCTTCACCGAAGCGATCGTGCGCGCTCTCGCACGTGCCGATCAGAATCGTCCGGTCTAGGCGTCGCACAGGCGCTTTCGTCATTGGACCATGCGCATCGGAGTCGATCTTGGCGGAACCAAAATCGAGGGCATCGTTCTCGACGAGGCCGGCACGATCCCGTTTCGCGAGCGGCGATCCACGCCAAAGGGCGACTACGACGGTACGATTGCCGCGATTGCGGACATCGTCGAAGCGGCCGATCACTTCGCAGGGCATTCCTGTACCGTTGGCATCGGCATGCCCGGGGCGATCTCACCCGCTACCGGTCTGGTGAAGAACGCGAACTCCACCTGGCTGAACGCGAGGCGACTCGGGCCAGACCTCGAGGCTCGTCTTCGCCGTCCAGTACGCCTCGCCAACGATGCCAATTGCTTCGCCCTCTCGGAGGCAAGTGACGGCGCCGCCGCCGGACGACGCGTCGTTTTTGGCGTCATCATCGGCACGGGCTGCGGTGGCGGGGTCGTCGTCAATGGGGCCGTGCTGACAGGACCCAATGCAATCGCTGGCGAATGGGGCCACAATCCCCTGCCGTGGCCCGAAGATGACGAACGACCCGGGCCGCCCTGCTATTGCGGCAAGCGCGGTTGCCTCGAGACTTTCATCTCGGGTACCGGGCTCGCTGCAGACTACGCCGCGAAAGAGCGAGGATCGGCCCGGGTGGACGCCGCAACGGTCGTGGCGCGAGCAGCCGGTGGGGACGCTGTTGCCCGTGGCGCACTCGATCGGTACAGCCATCGCCTCGCAAGAGGCCTGGCGACGATCGTCAACGTCCTCGATCCTGACGCCATCGTGCTGGGCGGCGGAATGTCGAACGTCGGCGAGCTATACCAGACCGTGCCGCGCCTGCTTCCGGCCTTCGTTTTCTCCGACCGCGTCGACACGGTCCTGGTGGCGCCCAAACATGGCGATTCCAGCGGCGTTCGCGGCGCTGCCTGGTTGTGGTCACTGGAGGAAGCAGGCATCTTCGCCAGGAAGGCAGAGATTGCCTGAAGCCATCGAACTCCGCTAAGCTGCCAACGACCATGTGCGCATTGCGCCTGCGGCTTCGACACTGGGTCGCCCTGTGGCTCGTCGTTCAGACGACGTCGCTTGCGGCGCTGGTCCCGCGCGATTGCTGCAAGGCGCATCGGCCGGATCCGCAAGACCGGCCGGACGCGCCGGCCTGCCACAAGAAGGTTGCGGCGCACACCGATAACACGCCGACCTGCAGCATGCGCACCGCGTGTCAGGGGCCGATGGCCGTTCTGGCCTCTCTGCTCTCGACCCACGGCATCGTGCCCGACGCTCCGGCTCTCCAGCCGCAACTGCCGACAAGCTTCGTCGGACCCGTCGTCATCGAAACCCCGCTCCGCCGCATCAACTCGCCCGAAACTCCACCCCCGCGCGCGTAGCCCGCTCCCCTTCCCTGCAAACGAAGACGTGGTGTCGGCGGCGCCTCGCGCCAGCCGGTGGAGTTTTTCGATGAGGCTCGTATTTCGCGTGGTGTGCGCTTGCCTGGCGCTTTCGCTGTCGCCGGCCGCCTTTGGGCAGCAGGCGGTCGATTACGGAAGTATCGGCGGTCAGGTCACGGATCCCTCGGGAGGAGTGGTGCAGGGCGCGCGAGTCAGCGCGCGCCACGGCGACACGAACGTGACGACGACAACGGCCACGGACCGCGAAGGCCGATTCCGGTTTCCCTTTTTGAAGGTCGGCACCTATGAAATCGTCGTGCGTCAGGCCGGGTTCCGCGAGGCCATGCAGCGGGTGTCGCTCGCGGCGGGATCCGCGTTCCAGCTACCGATCGCGCTCGACGTCGGCGAACTGGACGCACGGGTGACCGTCACGGCGCACGACACGACGATCGACGCGGCGCGGAGTCAGATCGCGACCACGGTTCCCGAAGCGGAGGTAGGGAATCTCCCGCTCAACGGACGCAACTTCCTGGAGATTGCGCTGCTCGTCCCGGGTGTCGCACCGACGAACGTGGGCAGCACACAGGTGTTTCCCGAGACGTCTGCCGTCCCGGGTGTCACGCTGTCGGTCAACGGCCAGCGGAACCTGTCGAACAATTTCATCGTCGACGGCCTTTCAGCCAACGACGACGCGGCGGCGTTGAGCGGCATTACGTACGGCGTCGATGCCATCGAACAGTTTCAGGTGGTGACGTCAGGGGGACAAGCCGAGCTCGGACGCGCGCTCGGCGGATACGTCAACGTCGTCACGCGCAGCGGCACGAACCTGTTGCGCGGCACCGTCTACGACTTCGTGCGCGACGATCGGTTCAATGCGAGCAACCCGCTTTCCGGCACGAAGCTGCCGATGGACCAGTCGCAGTATGGCGCGAGCGCCGGAGGTCCGCTGGTCAAGGATCGGACGTTCTACTTCGCGAACGTCGAGCAGCGGCGGCTCGACCAGTCGGGCCTGACGACGATCTCGCCCGGCAACGTCAGCGCGATCAACGCGCGGCTCACGGCGGTCGGGTACCAGGGCCCGCAGGTGACGACCGGTACTTATCCGAATCCTCTGGACTCGACCAACCTGCTTGGCAAGATTGACCATCAAATCAGCGGCCGCGATCAGTTGACGGTCCGCTACGCGCTCTACGACGTGAGTTCCGACAATTCTCGCGGCGCGGGTGCCTTGAACGCCCCCAGCGCGTCCTCCGCGCTCGACAACCGCGATCAGACCGTTTCTGCCGGCAACACGCTGACGATTTCGGACCGAACGGTTCTCGAAACGCGAGTGCAGTTCGCCAACAGCAACCTCAAAGCGCCGCCAACGGATCCCGTCGGTCCCGCAGTCAGCATCGCGGGCGTGGCATCGTTCGGCACGCTATCGAGCAGCCCGACCGCCAGAATCAACCGGCTCGTACAGGTCATCAACAGCCTGTCGCATCAGGCCGGCTCTCACGCCCTGAGAATCGGCGCAGACTTCCTGTACAACGACGACCGCATCACGTTCCCGCGGGCGTACCGCGGCGGCTATACCTTCTCATCGCTGCCGAACTTTCTGAGCGGGATCTACAACAACGCAGGATTTACACAAACCTTCGGTGAGACCGCTGTTCATCAGACCAATCCCAATCTGGGGATGTATGCGCAAGACGAATGGAAGCTGGCTTCGAATCTGACACTGAATCTCGGCGTTCGCTTCGATCTGCAGTATCTCGAGACCATCGACGCTGACGCCAACAACGTCTCGCCACGCGTCGGCCTTGCCTGGTCGCCGTTTCAATCGCGGCGGACGCTGGTGCGAGCGAGCTCCGGGCTGTTCTACGACCGCGTGCCGCTCCGCGCGGTGGCGAACGCGTTACTCTCCGCAGGCAACACGACGGACCTGTCCCAGTTGCGTCAGATCGCCGTGAGCCTGTCTCCATCGCAAGCCGGTGCGCCCGTGTTCCCCGCGATCCTGAGCGGCGTGGTGCCTTCAGTGACGTTGCCAAACCTCACAACCATGGATCGCGATCTGCAGAACGCGTTCTCGCGACAGGCGAGCGTGGAAGTCGAACAGCAGATCGGCGACGGCACGACAGTGACGTTTGGCTATCAGTATCTGCGCGGCCGCGATCTGCTGATGTCCATCAACCAGAACGTGCCGTCCTGCGTGCCGACGGGCACGAACAACGGCTGCCGGCCAAATCCTTCGTACGGCAACAACAATCAGTATTCAGCCGCTGGTGACTCGCGGTACCACGGGCTGTACGTTTCCTGGTTGCAGCGACCGGCGCGCTGGGGCAGCTATCGCGTTTCGTACACGCTGTCGACTGCGCGGAACAACGTCGGCGAGTTCTTCTTCAGCTCGCCGATCGATCCGTTCGATCTCTCGAAGGACTGGGGCCGCTCGGACGACGATCAACGTCATCGGCTGGTGATGAACGGCACCGTGCAAACGTCGAGCGCACCAGCGGCCACGGTCTGGGAACGGATCAGTCACGGGTTCCAGCTCAGTGGCACGGTGCAAGCATATTCTTCGCTGCCGTTCAACGTCACGTCCGGCGTCACCACCGTTCAGGGCACCGCGGGCCGCCCGATCGTGGATGGCGTATTCATCCCGCGGAACGCAGGCGTCGGCAGTCGCTTCTTCAGCGTCAGCGCGCGGATCAGCCGTACGTTCCATGTCGGCGACCGCCTCGAACTCGAGGGCCTTGCGGAAGTGTTCAATCTGACGAATCACGAAAACGTCGTCAGCCGGAATAGCAATTTCGGGCCGGGCATGTATCCCACGAACCCGCTTCCCTCGTTCGGCCAGACCACGGCCGTCGGCGAGCCGCGGTCGATGCAGTTGGGAGTGCGGATGCGGTTTTGATGCGGACCGACTGAGGTCCGAATCTACCGCGCCCTTGGCAGCCTGCTGACGCGTCTGGCGCAGTCGCGGAACGCCGCGCTGTCGCGCCGTCCCGTCGTCTTCACGGCCTGCCGGCGGCGCAGATCGGCCAGCCGCTCGTCGACCGCCGGGTGCGTCGATAAAAACACATCTACCGTCGACGGTGCGTTGCGGGCGCGCACCCGGACGATCTCGAGGAACTCGGCGAGGCCTCGCGGATCCCAGCCGGCACGTTTCAGAAGATCCGTTCCCAGGCGGTCTGCTTCACGCTCATCGTCCCGAGAGAACCCGAAGAAGACGCCCGTCGCCATCGTGCGCGCGGCGGCATCCGACGTCACCGCGCCGCCCACATTGCCGAGGAGCGCGCTCAGGAATCCGAGCCCGGCGCGCGCGACCGCGGCGTTCGACACCTGCCGGGCGGCGTGCCGCAGCGCCACATGCGCCACTTCATGCGCGAGAACACCAGCCAGTTGCGACTCGTTGCGCGCCGCGTGCAGCGCGCCACGATTGATCCAGATGTAGCCGCCCGGCAGCGCCAACGCGTTCAGCTCTGCATGGTCGCCGACCGTGAACGTGTATCGGTACTTCGGACCGCCCGCACGGGCCGCGAGCCGGCGCCCGATGCCCGCCACGTACTGCTCGATCGCTGGATCGGAGACGAGCGGCACGTCCTTCCGCATCGCCGCCTGCGCTTCACGTCCCCAGCGAGATTCTTCTTCTACCGACATCAGCACGAATGCCGACAGCGTCGGTGACAACAGCAGGCACACGAACAGTGCCGCGGTGCTGCAGTGCCACAGTGCTGCCGTGCTCCAGGGCCGCAGCGCGGCGGCGCTACCATCCATCATCAGACGCGCGGCGCCGGCGCGGCCGGCGCCTCCTGGGGCCGACCTCGTCGAATGCGACTGTACGCGGCGGTGAACTCGACGCCGTAGAGAAGAATGAACGCCGAGATGTAGACCCAGATCAGGAAGACGACAACCGCGCCAATCGATCCGTGGATGCTGTAGCGCGACAAGTCGCGGACGTACCACGAGAATCCGGCAAAGGCACCCCGCCACAGCAGGCCCGTGAGCACGGCGCCGACCCAGACGTCGCGGAAGCGCACTTTCGCGTTGGGCACGAAGTAGAACACCAGCCCGACGCTGACGATCAGGCCGACGGTCGCCGCCCAGTTGACGCCGAAACTGCGCAGCGTCATCAGACTGGGATGCCGGCTCGCGATCGCGAAGAACCAATGCGCGCCGACGACCTGCGCCGCGCTGAACAGCATCATCATCAGCGCCAGCAGCCCGCAGGCGGCCACCAGCATCAGGAACGCCACCAGCTTCTGTTTCAGATAGCTTCGCTGCCGCTCTACCTTCCACGCGTGGTTAACTGCCGAGGTCACGGCACTGAAGAACCCGAGCGCCGCCCAGATCAGGGCGAGACCGCCGACGACGCCGAGCGGCACGCGGGTGCGCTGGAGCGCTTCGAGCTGAGAGGCGACAAAGTCGAGCCGCGTCGGGAAGTAGCGCAAGACGAACGACAGGGTCGAGGCGCGCGCTTCGGCGCTCGACGACAGGAACCCGAGCACCGAAATCAGCAGCAGGAGAAACGGGAAGAGCGACAGCAGCGCGTAGTAGGCGATGGCCGCGGCGTGGGTGGGATCTTCGCTGTTATAAAGGCTGACGATGCCGCGCCAGGCCGACTGCGCGGAAAGCTGGACCACCCGCTGGGCGCGAACGAGCAGTGCGAACAGGAAGCGGCGCAGGTGCGCCGCGCGGGGTACGAACGCGGACATCCCGCCGCTCGTGTCTTACCGCCCCGGACCCCGGGCCGATACCTCCCGCAGCGTACGCCAGCTTTCCGAGGCCGCACGTTCGGCACGCTGCGCGCTGTCGCGCAGCCGTTCGGCGCCGGCGGCGATGTCCTCGACAAGCGGCTCGAGCCGGGCGCGCAAGCGGCGTCCGTCTTCGGTCAGAAGGAACCAGCTGGCGACGCCACCAACCGCCGCCCCGGCGACCAGCCCGATCAGCACCGCCGTCTTGTCACGCATGCTCGCCCCCCGTCACCGCACGCGGGCCGCGGCTGGCGGTTCGCGGCGCGACCATCCGCGCGGGGACGCGCCGTCCGCGTCCCTCGTCGCGAATTTTGTGCTTTCGCATCTTGCTGTACAGCGTCGGGCGATACAAGCCGAGCTGAGCAGCGGCTTCCTGCTTGTTCCAGTTCGTCCGATCGAGCGCCTGGACGATCGCGATCCGCTCGATCTCCGCCAGGGTCCGATGCGGCGGAATCACGAAATCGCCTGCCGGCCCCGCTTCCTCGCGCAAAGAATCGGGCAGGTCGGCGGGCGTGACTTCGTTTCCCTTGGCGACGAGCACCGCGCGTTCGATCGCGTTTTCCAGCTCGCGGACGTTCCCCGGCCAGCGGCTCCTGATCAAGAGATGGTAGGCGGACGGTCCGATCGTGCGAACGCTCCGCTGGTAGCGCTGCCGGAACCGATCGAGGAAGTGGTCGCAGAGGAGCGGAATGTCCTCCGTGCGCTCGCGGAGCGCGGGCACGCGCAAGGTGATGGTGTTGATGCGGAAGTACAGATCCTCGCGCAACCGGCCGTCCTTCAGCGCCGCCTCAACGTCCACGTTCGTCGCGCAAATGAGGCGGAAATCCACGCGGAGCACGCGATCGCTGCCGACCGGACGATACTCGCGCTCCTGCAAGACCCGCAACAGCTTCGTCTGGAGATACGGTGGCATCTCGCCGATCTCATCCAGCAGGAGCGACCCGCCCTGCGCCTCCGACAACAGACCGTCCTTGTCGCTGAACGCGCCGGTGAACGAACCCTTGCGGTAGCCGAAGAGCTCCGATTCGATCAGATCCTTCGGGATCGCCGCGCAGTTGATCTTGACGAATGGCCCTTTGGTGCGGCGGCTGTTGTAATGCAGGGCATTCGCAATCAGCTCCTTGCCGGTACCGTTCTCGCCCTCGATCAGAACGTTGGCCTCCGAGTCGGCGACGGCGGCGACGAGATCGAACAGCTCACGCATCCGGCGGCTGCGCCCGATGATGTTTTCGAACTGGTAGCGATCGCGGAGCTGGCGCTTGAGAGCGAGGTTTTCGGCTTCGAGATCGGTCCGCTCGATGGCGCGGCTCAGCATCGCGACGACGGTGTCGGCGTCGATGGGCTTCTCGAGAAAGTACGAGGCGCCCGCCTTGATGGCCTCGACCGCCCGCGGGATGCTGCCCTGTCCGCTGATGACCAGGACTTCAGTGCGCGGCTGCAGGTTCTTCAGTCGACCGACGAGCTCGGCGCCGCTGACGTCGGGCAGCACGAGATCGACCAACGCCGCATCCGGCAACCACGCCGCGAACAGTTCTTCGGCTTCCGCGCCGCGGGTCGCGACGCGTGTCTCATAGCCGGCGCGAGCGACGACGGTGGCCAGCCAGTCGGCCATATCGGGCTCGTCGTCCACGACGAGGACGCGCCGCGTCCGGGTGATGCTCATGACCTTGGGTGTCGTCAAGCTGATGTCGCCTGTCGATACTGGACTGTAGCATGGCGCCGAAAGCTTTTCATACAGAATGACGGTCTTGTGTCGAAGAACCCGACGTTTGTGTGCAATCGCGGCGACTTCCGTGAGGTCGGTATAATGCGCGCCATGGCTGATGCTCCGGACCCAAGCCGGCCCATCCTGACCAGAATCCGGCCGCTTCTTACCGATCCCGACCCTCAGACCCCCGGTTCGTCAGCCATGCTGTGCGAGCGCTGCGGCGGCGGAAACGTCTATCGAATGCACGCCGTCTGGCGCTGTGCCGACTGCGGTTTCAAGACCGACTGCTGCGGCTGGTAGGCTCGCACATGGAGCAGCTGATCAGCGCGATCCGGCCGGACAGCGCCGAGTTCGCCGCGAATCGTGCACACATGCTTACCGAGGTCGAGCGGCTTCGCGACGCGCGGGCCCGCGTCCGCGCCGGTGGAGGCCCGAAAGCGCTCGAACGACACACGTCGCTCGGCAAGCTGCCGGTGCGTGAGCGGATCGAACGGCTCCTGGATCCGGCGTCGCCGTTTCTGGAACTGGCGCCGCTGGCCGCGTGGGGAATGTACGAGGACGACGCCCCGGGTGCCGGCATCGTCACCGGCGTCGGCCGCGTTCAGGGCCGCGACGTGATGATCGTGGCCAACGACGCCACGGTGAAGGGCGGCACCTACTACCCCATCACCGTGCGCAAGCACCTGCGCGCGCAAGACGTGGCGCAGGCGAACCGCCTGCCCTGTATCTACCTGGTGGACTCGGGCGGCGCTTTCCTCCCGCTACAGGCAGACGTTTTCCCCGATCGCGAGCATTTCGGGCGAATCTTTTACAACCAGGCACGGATGTCGGCGGAGGGAATCGCGCAGATTGCCATCGTCATGGGATCGTGCACCGCCGGCGGCGCCTACGTCCCGGCGATGTCCGATGAGACGGTCATCGTCAAAGGGACGGGGACGATCTTTCTTGGCGGCCCGCCGCTCGTGAAGGCCGCGACCGGCGAGGATGTCACTGCCGAGGAACTCGGGGGTGCGACCGTTCACACGACGCAGTCCGGCGTCGCCGACTATTTCGCCGAGGACGACGTACACGCGCTCGAGCTGGCCCGAACGATCGTCTCGACCTTGCATACCCCGCCGCCCGCGCCGTTTGACGTGACGACGCCGGAACCGCCGAAGTACGACATCCAGGAGCTCTACGGCATCGTTCCCAGCGATCTGCGACGCCAATACGATGTGCGGGAAGTGGTCGCGCGACTGGTCGACGGCTCGCGATTCGATGAGTTCAAGGCACGCTATGCGACGACGGTCGTCACAGGTTTCGCGCGCCTGCACGGCATGCTCGTGGGCATTGTCGCGAACAACGGCGTGCTCTTTTCCGAGTCCGCCTTGAAGGCCACGCACTTCATCGAACTCTGCAACCAGCGCGGCGTGCCGCTGATCTTCCTGCAGAACATCACCGGCTTCATCGTAGGACGACAATATGAGCGGGCAGGAATCGCCAAGGACGGAGCGAAACTGGTACATGCTGTGGCCAACAGCGTGGTGCCGAAGTTCACCGTCATCATCGGTGGCTCGTTCGGTGCCGGCAATTACGGCATGTGCGGGCGCGCGTACGAGCCACGGTGGCTCTGGATGTGGCCCAATGCCCGAATCTCGGTGATGGGAGGGGAACAAGCGGCAGGGGTGCTCGCCACTGTGAAACGCGACCAGCTGGCGCGTGAGGGGAAAGAACTTTCGCAGGAGGACGAGACGGCGATTCGCGGCCCGATCCTGGAAAAGTACGAGCGCGAAGGCTCGCCGTACCACTCCACCGCACGCCTGTGGGACGACGGCATTCTCGACCCTGTCGAGACGCGCGATGCGCTGGGCCTGGCCCTGGCTGCCGCGTGGAATGTGCCGATTCTCTCGCCACGTTATGGCGTGTTCCGGATGTAGCGAATGGGATTCAAGTATCTCGACATCCGGCGCGACGGACCGATCGAGCGGCTCGTGCTCAATCGCCCGGAGGTGCGCAACGCGTTCAACGAGGGCATGATCGCCGAACTCACCTGGTGGGCGAACTCGGTGTCATGCGATGGCTCGGTTCGTCTCGTCGTTCTCGAGGGCGCCGGCCCGACCTTCTGCGCCGGCGCCGATCTCGAGTGGATGGGACGAATGGCAGGCTTCACGCACGATCAGAACGTGGACGATGCGAGCGAGATGGCACGGATGTTCCAGGCGCTCGATCGTCTGCCCGTGCCGGTCATCGGCCGCGTCCACGGCGCCGCCCTCGGCGGTGGGGCCGGCCTTGCCGCGATCTGCGACATCGTTGTCGCCTCGGAGAACACGCTGTTTGGATTCACCGAGGTTCGTCTGGGGCTGATCCCGGCGGTCATCGCGCCTTTTGTGGTCGCCAAGATCGGACGCTCGTTCACCGGCGAGCTCTTTCTCACTGCGGAGCGGTTCGACGCCGCGCGCGCTCACGCGTTGGGACTGGTGCACAAGGTCGTGGCCGATGACGGGCTCGATACCGCGGTCGCCGCTTACGCGCACGAGATCATGCAGGGCGCGCCCGGCGCTCTGTGCGCGGCCAAGCACCTGCTCGCAGAGATCGGCCGCCGCGGACCGACCGACGTCGCGTCGCTCTGCGCCGAAGCGATCGCCAGCCGGCGAAACTCCGCGGAGGGCCAGGAAGGGATGCGCGCGTTCCTGGAGAAACGAAAGCCATCCTGGATTACCGATCGCACACCGTAGATACGCACCGTGTTCAGTAGAGTCCTGATTGCCAATCGTGGCGAAATCGCGGTGCGGATCATCCGTACTTGCCGCGAGATGGGCATCGAGACCGTGGCCGTCTACTCCGATGCTGACGAGCGTGCCGCGCATGTCGCCGCAGCCGATCGTGCGGTGCGCGTCGGTCCGCCGCCTCCGGGCAAAAGCTACCTCTCCATCGACGCGGTCATCGACGCCGCGCGATCGTCTGGCGCCGAAGCCGTACACCCGGGCTACGGATTCCTTTCCGAGAACAGCGCGTTTGCGGCCGCCTGTGCGGACGCTGGATTGGCATTCGTCGGCCCGCCGCCGGATGCAATCGACCGCATGGGTTCCAAGGTCCAGGCACGCCGGTTGATGGAGCGCGCCGGCGTTCCGGTCGTTCCGGGCGAAGCGCCGGTGGACCAGAGCGATGCCGCGCTCGAGGCGGCTGTTTCGCGCGTCGGGTTACCGGCGCTGATCAAACCGTCCGAAGGCGGCGGCGGGATCGGCATGCAGGTCGTCAGGCGGCAGGAGGAGGCGCTCGCCGCAATCCAATCGTCGCGGCGGGAAGCGCAAAACGCGTTCGGGGACGGCACGCTCTACGTCGAACGCCTGATCGAACGGCCCCGGCACATCGAGATCCAGGTGTTCGCAGACGATCACGATCACGTCGTGTCGCTGTTCGAACGCGAGTGCTCGCTGCAGCGGCGTCACCAGAAGGTTGTCGAGGAGAGTCCGTCGCCGGCGGTCACTGCTGAAGTGCGGAAAGAAATGGGGAATGCGGCAGTCGCGGCCGCGCGCGCTGCGGGCTACCGCAACGCGGGGACGATCGAATTCCTCCTCGAAGAGACGCCCTCGGGTTCCCGCTTCTACTTCCTCGAGATGAACACGCGGCTGCAGGTCGAGCATCCGGTCACGGAACAGGTCGTCGGCCTCGATCTCGTCCGGGCGCAGCTGATGGTGGCCGCGGGCCAGGCGTTGCCGTGGAAGCCGGAGCAGCTTCGGCAGCGAGGTCACGCCATCGAATGCCGCATCTACGCGGAGGATCCGGCACGCAGTTTCCTGCCGCAGGCGGGTCCGCTGCTGCTCTACCGGGAACCCTCAGGCCCCGGGATTCGCGTGGACAGCGGCGTCCGCGAAGGCGACGCGATCCCGGTGCACTACGATCCGCTGATCGCGAAGCTGATTGTCTCGGCGGAATCGCGGAGCGGTGCACTCGCGCGGCTCGGACGCGCGTTGACCGAGTTCCCGATCCTGGGCATCACGACGAATATCCCGTTTCTGGTGCGGCTGATGAAGCATCCGGACGTGCATGCGGCGCGCATCGACACTGGCTTCGTCGAGCGGGAAATTGGAACCCTGATCGATGGCGAACCGGGTGAGCTGCCGCCTGCCGTCGCCGCGGTGGCAGCGGCAAGAAGTCTTCGTGGCGATGGCATGGCAGCGAGCCGCTCAGGCACGGGTGCGATCGTCGTCGATCCCTGGACTGCCCTCCGCGGCTGGAGAAACTGAGGCGCGTGGCCTACATCAGGGTTGAGAGTGATACGGCCAGCCTGAACGTCGAGTTGCTGCCTGATGGCCGCATTCGACACGGCGACGCGGTGTTCACGCTGGACGAGCTCCGTCACGGCGAGTGGCGCGTCGCCGCCGATGGCAGGGCGATCCGCGTCTGGGCCGCTGGCACTCGCGAAAACCCATGGGTTTACGCGGAAGGCGTTGTCTATCGCCTTGCTGCCGGCTCCGGAAGCGCCCGAGGTCCACGTCGTGACGAGTCCGCTTCGTTGTCGGCACCGATGCCGGCGACGGTCCGGGCCGTGCTCGTGGAAGCCGGTCAGACCGTTGCCCGAGGTGAAACAGTCGTCATTCTCGAAGCGATGAAGATGGAGCTTCCGGTGCGTGCGCCACATGACGGCGTCGTGAAAACGATCGCGTGTCAACCGGGCGAGCTCGTGCAACCTGGCACGCCACTCCTGGAGATGCAGTGATCGACCAGCGTCTTCCCCGCCGCGTCACCGTCGTCGAGGTCGGCCCTCGCGACGGACTGCAGAACGAGTCGTCGATCGTTCCGTCGTCCACCAAGGTCGCATTCATCGAGGCGCTTGCCAAGGCCGGCCTTCCGGTTGTCGAGATCACCGCGTTCGTCAGTCCGAAGTGGGTGCCGCAAATGTCGGATGCTGCCGACGTAGCGCGCGCCGTGACTCGCCGTGAGGGGACTCGATACCTTGCACTGGTGCCGAACAGGACCGGACTCGCGCGAGCCATCGACACCGGACTTCGGGAGATAGCGATCTTCGCGGCGGCGTCCGAGACGTTCAGTCGCAAGAACATCAACCAGGGCATCGACGACTCACTGACGGCATATGCCGACGTTGCCGCCGAGGCACGTCGCAGCGGTCTGCGCGTCCGCGGTTATCTTTCGACAGCCTTCGGATGTCCGTACGAAGGCGCCGTTGCCGTCGAGCGAGTCGTGGAGGTCGCGGAACGATTGATCGAGATCGGATGCGAAGAAGTGGCAGTCAGCGACACGATCGGCGTCGCGAACCCCCGGCAGGTCGCCGAGGTCGTCGGGGCCGTTTCCGCCCGCGTGCCGCTGGAAAAGATCGCGCTGCACTTTCACGATACGCGCGGCACCGCGCTTGCGAATGTGTATGCCGCCCTCGAGGCGGGGATTGCCACCTTCGACAGCTCCGCCGGCGGCCTGGGCGGCTGTCCCTACGCGCCGGGTGCGGCGGGGAATCTGGCGACCGAGGATCTAATCTACTTGCTCGACGGCCTGGGAATCGAAACGGGCGTCACCCTCGACGGTGTCGTCGAGGCGTCGAAACTGATCGCGGCCCACATCGGCCACCCGCTGGCATCTCGGTACTACCAGGCGGTGCGAGCGACGGCGTCATCGTAAGAACACCAACACCGCGGCGGCGAGAGCGACAGCGATTGCTGCCAGGCCGATTGCCACGAACGTGCGGAAGGCGCCCCGGCCGAACGCAACGCCGATCAGCAGCTTGACGATCGTGTTCGAGATAATCCCGATGGTGAGCGCGAGCGCCGCCAGATTCAGATCGGTCCCACCCGCGGCCTGGCGGCTCATCGAGAGCGTCAACGCGTCGATATCAGTGAGACCCAGCAGCGCGCCGGTAATCACCATGCCCGAATCGCCAAAACGTGACCGTACGAAGTGAACCAGAAACAGCACGGCCTGAAAGAGCGCTGTCATCTGGATGGCGGATCGAAATTCGAGCGGATTGCCCGGGCCCTGGCGGTCGGCGCCCTCCCCATCCTCCATCCGGAGCCCGAGCAGAAATCCCGCCACGCCGACGACGAACGCGGGCAGGAATACCGGCACCAGACGCAGTGCCAATGACTGGCTCAGAACCGCGGACGTGATCTCGACGCGAACGAACAGCAGCGCACAGGCCGCGAGCACTCCTGCGGCCAAGGCAGGGCGCGGCGAACCCTGATCCTGGCTGAGACGTGCGAAGGTCAACGTGACGTTCGTGGACGAGACGAGACCACCGAGAAGACCGGCCAGCGCGTAGCCCTGGCGGGGTCCGGCCATCCGCCGCGCCACGTAGCCGACGAAGCTCAGACCGGAGAAGAACAGAACCAGCGCCCACAGCGTGCGTGGCCGGATGCCGCCCCACGGGCCGAACGGGCCCTCCGGCAGAAGCGGCAGGATGACGACCGCCATCACTGCGAACCGCACCCCTGCTCGCATCTCAGGCTCGTCGATGCGCGAGACCAGCGCATGGAGTCGTGGCTTCTCGACGAGGAGCAGGCTGGTCAGTGCCACGATGCCGCTCGACAGCGCGATGTAGCCGAGGCCGGCAAGAACGCCTGCCGCGCTCGTGACTATCGCCGCCGTTTCGGTCGTCCCGTCCACGTCGCGGGTGCTTGCGCGGGCGTAGGCGGCGATGATCAGGCCCATCAACCCACCGAGCAGCACCATGGCGAGCGGTAAGAATCCAGAAGTACAGAGCCAGCCCGCGATGCCCGACAGCCCACCGATCAGCGTGAAGGTGCGGACACCGGCGAAGCGTGCGTTGGGGCCGGTAGCGTGCCCCGACCACTGGCGTTCGAGGCCGACAACAGCGCCGCCGAATGTTGCGACGAGGATGTGGAGGACGTCGCTGGATGCGACGTCGTTCACCGAATGGCCTCGGCGGGGGCCGGGCGTGACGCGGTTTCAGCCAGTCGAGTGGGCAGGGAGACAGTGAACGTGGCGCCAAGACCCTGACCGGGGCTGGCGGCTCCCACCGTGCCGCCGTGCGCTTCCACGAGTTCGTGGACGATCGCCAGGCCGATGCCGAGCCCGCGCACGCCGCGCACCTCTTCGCCTTCGGCCTGCGAAAACCGTTCGAACACGTGCGGCAGGAACTGCGGATCGATGCCGCGACCGGTGTCCTGCACGATGAGATCGACACCGTCCCGGTGCGGCGCGATCGAGATCGTGACTTTTCCGCCCGCGGGCGTGAACTTCACGCCGTTCGACAGCAGGTTCCAAACGATCTGCCGGAGCCGGTCCGGGTCGCCGGAAACCCAGCGAGCTGATGGATCGATGTTCGTCAGAAGGTGAACTTGTCTGGCCTCGGCCGCGGGACGAACGGCGTCCAGGGCGGACAGCGCCACTGCGCCAAGATCGAGGGGCTCGACGCGAAGACGGAGCCGGCCGGTCACGATGCTCGAGAGATCGAGGAGGTCTTCGACCAGCCGCGCCTGCACCTGCGCGTTGCGTTCGATGACGCTGATCGCGTGCGGGACGCGATGCGCGGGCAAGCCGCCGGTTGCCAGGAGCCGCGCCCAGCCGAGCACCGCATTGAGCGGCGTGCGCAACTCGTGCGACAGCGCGCCGAGGAACTCGTCCTTCATGCGGTTCGCATCCGAGAGCGTCTGTTCCGCCGACTTCTGCGAGGTGATGTCCACCGTGATCCCGTCGAAGCGCGTGGGATGGCCGTTCTGATCGTAAAAGCCGCGCCCGAGCGCCTTGAGCCAGCGCACCTGCCCGTCGGGGTGCAGCACGCGGTAGTCCACGTCGCAGCTCGTATGGCTGAATACCGCCCGTTCATTCTCGGACTGCACGCGTTCACGGTCGTCGGGATACACCCGCTCGAGGAACAGATCCAGCGTGACCTCGGCGTCGGGCGGCAGACCGTAGTGCGCCTTACACTGCGTGTCCCAATACATCTGCTGGGTCGGCAAGTCGCTATACCAATGGCCGATGCCGATGGAGTGCATGACCTCGGCCAGACGCGCGTGCTGCATCTGTAGATCCTGAAGCTGGAGCTGCTGCCGGCGCCGGCGATCGGCAAAGGCGCTGACCACCGCCCCCACGACGGCGAACACGATGAGGCGAGGGAGCGTGACGGCCGGGGCGGCATCGCGGCCGAGGATCGCCCAGGGCACGGCAACGCTCCCAACGACGCCGAGGACGGTGGCGGTGAGGCCAATCAGCAGGCCGCCATACCACGCACTGATCAGGACTCCCAGCAGGAGAACGCTGAACAGTACGCGGTCGTCGGGAAGGACAATCGCACTGACGAGCAGGCTCAGGCTGACAATGCCGAGGGCTAGCGCGGCGCGCAGCCATGGCGAGCGCATCATGGATATCGTGGCCGGTCAGAGGACCGGATGCGACCAACGATAGGGGCGGTACGCCCCCCTGTCAAACCTGCAGAGGTAACGCCTGTGCAACCGGGACGGGAAAGTGCTCCGGCCCGGCCTCGAGTGACGCCCAGTCGAACGGCACACGTCCGTGTTCCTCCTCGGGGCCGAGGAGAAGCAGCGGCAGCAGCCAGTCAGCGAATGCCATCCGCGCGGAATATCGGCGCGGTCAAATCGCGGCTATAGGGCAGGCGACCTCGGTGCGTCGAGCCGGCCCCTATCCCCCTAGAACAAGATAAATTCCCCGGTTTCGATCCGGGACTGGAGGGCAGCTGACGCAGCAAGTTGCGCGTAGCGCTCGAATCGATCCGGAGCGCCGGGATGCGACAAGTGCGGTGCCGGGCTATCGAGATCCCAGCCGGGTGACTCGAGGTGACACTCCGGGCAATAGAGGTAAACGCGTTCGCGATCGAACCGCATCGACGGCGCGTGGGCGTGCAGCTCGCAGCGCCACACCGCCAGGCGATACCGAATCTTCGTGAGCAGGCCGGGCTCCACCGAGGAACTCTCGACCAGCACGGGCAATTCTCTCGGCAACGTATCCGTGGGGGTCATGCGCAGACATGACGGCAACTCCCGCGCCACCGGAAAACAGGGCAAAAACCCTTGGTTTCTGCCCGTTCACGCGCCGATCGTCTGGTGACGGCCAGAAAATTGTCAGCCGGAGGATTGTGAAAAAAAGAAGCCCCGGCGTGTCTCGCGGCGGAGGAGGTCGCCAGAGACACGACGGGGCAAATTCCAAGACACCCGGGGCAGCAGAGCCCGCGGTTAGAACTTTGGCGTGCGCTTTCCCTGCCTGCTCCGGCGCCGCATGATGTACAGCGTCAGGGCGATGCCGGCCAGAACGAGGAGCGCGAGTTGCTGCATGTTCATCGTGCTACCTTTCATCGGCTCGAGTCGGCTCAGCCTTTAACCGGCCTGCGACCCTGAAACACCAAACCCAGCCCAACTGCTCGAGCCCGAAGTATACCCTCCAGTGCCAAAGTGTGCAGTCGAATCAACCTGGAATCGCGTGCACGACGGCCGCGACCGCCTCGACTTTCCCGGCCACGACTCGCCCATCGTCGGTCTCCGGTTCGCGCACAGCACGGCCGACGTGAATCTCGGTGAAGCCGCGGATGGCGGGAAGCGTGCTCAGCAACTCGAGGGTGACACCGCCACCGAGAATGAATTGCAGCTCTGGCGGACCGGCATCGCACCACTCCAGCAGCCGCGCAAACCGCTCGGGCCACTCCCCCGCTCCGCCGTTCGTGAGCACGCGGTCGACACGCTCCAACCCGTTCAGTTCGCGAAGAGCCGCAATCGGATCGCGCACGGACTCGAAAGCGCGGTGGAACGTCACGCGCTTGCCGCCGCTCGCCTCCACGACTTGCCGCACGAGCGGCACATCGACGCTGCCGTCGACCACTGCTCCGCAGACGAGACCATCGACCGGGCGATCGGCCAGCGCCTTCGCGCTGCTCAGGATCCGACGCCGGTCTGCGTCGTGACCGACAACGTGCGAGACGGTATGGCGAACCATCACACGAACGGGAATGCGAACGCGCGACAGCACCGCGTCAACGAGATCCAACGGCGGCGTCAACCCGCCGGCCGCCAGGTCGCGCACCAGCTCGATCCGATCGGCGCTTCCCGCTTCGGCCTCGACGGCATCCTCGAGCGTGGTGGCAATCACTTCGAGGCGCATGCGCCTCCGTCCATCGTTCCGCTCACACCCTGCGAAGCTTGGTCACGCGGCCGACCTCGACCCATTCGACGACGAAGATGTTGCCTTCGTGATCGAAGCAGGCGCTGTGGGGGCAGACGAACTTTCCGACCGGGAAATTCTCGCGCGGGCCGCCGCGGAGCTCCTTCCACGAATCGATGCCGGCCTCGCCGAGCTGTTCGATCACGCGATTCTGTTTGTCGATCAGCGTGACGCGTGCGAACAGGTCGGGTACGACCATCACGCCATGACGTTCGCTGAAGTGACAGGGCGCCGGGAAGTCGTTGACGAACCCGAGATGTTCGCCAGCAAGCGAGAACGTCTGCAGCCGCTTGTTGCTGCGATCGGCGACGAGCAGCATCGGCGTGGCTCCGCGCGTATCGACGGTGAGACCGTGCGGGCAATCGAGTTGTCCCGGGCCATTGCCCTTCCCGCCGAACGTGCGAAGGTACTTCCCTGCACTGTCGTATTGGTTGATGAAACTGGATCCGTAGCCGTCGGCGACGTAGACGTCGCCGTTTGGTGCGATCGCCACGTTGGTCGGCGAATACTTGATGCCCGGGGTGCCGTCCGCGTTCACTGGGTACTTCGCCGATTCCTTTGGATAGGCCAGCTGCCAGACCGTCTCGCCGCGCGGCGTCACCTTCGTGACGAGCGCACGCTTCGTATCGCACAGATAGAGGAACTCGTCACGACCTTCGCGGCGGATGTGCAGGCCGTGCGCGCCACCCTCGAACTCGCTGCCCCAGCTGCGGACGAACCTGCCGTTGCGATCGAACACGACCATCGTGTCGTGCCGCTCGCTGGTTGCATGCACCGTGTGGTGGACGTAGATATTGCCCTGGCGGTCCTCGCACACGCCATGCGTGTTCCCATACTTGAGACCCGCCGGCAGTTCACCCCAGTCGTGGATGACCTCATAGGTGAACTCACCAGTACCGACGATCGGGCGCTTCGTGCCGGCCTTGTCGGAGCGGGCCAGGATCGTAGGTCCGGTGACGGCAGCGGTCACTCCAGCCGCGACCTGTCCGAGGAACGTGCGGCGTGACGTGGAAGGCGTCGTACGCATGATATGACTCCAGTCGCGGCGCGGACCGTGCGACGATCATCGGGTCCGACAACCACCGGAGGCGCATTTTACGCCATGACTCTCGCGCTCGGCCGCTACGATTCGCCGCTCGGTCAACTCGCGGTCGCCACCGTCGGCGACTGCGTCGTGGGCATCGACCTGAGGGGAGATCCCGCGGCCCTCGAAATACAACTCATCAAGCAAACCGGCGCCTCGGCATCCGGCTCACCAAGCCGCGTCGTCCTCGAGGGCCTGGACCGCTACTTTGCCGGCGACCTGACGGCGATCGACGCGCTGGCCGTCAACCCGAGCGGAACACCGTTTCAATTGCGTGTCTGGAGCGCGTTGCGCGACGTCCGCGCGGGGTTGACGACCAGTTACAGCGCGATCGCGACGCGCCTCGGAACGCCCCGGGCCGTGCGCGCGGTCGGCGCGGCGAACGGGGCGAATCCGATCCCGATCGTCATCCCGTGCCATCGCGTCATCGGCGCCGATGGCCGGCTCGTGGGCTATGGAGGCGGCCTCGAGAGGAAGCGCTGGTTGCTGGCCCACGAAGGCGTGCGGTCGGGGATGTTGCTGTAGTCCGTGGCCCGGTCGCCCTACCAACGTCGGGCCCTACTGCGTTAATCCGTCCTGTGTCATTCCGTCCGTAGAGCGGCCGCCGGATCGACGCGCGATGCACGTGCGGCGGGGCGCCACCCGGCGGCCAGCGCTGCAACCATCAGCAGCGCGACGGTCGTCGTCAACACCGCAGGCGTCAGTGGCACGGTGCCGACGAGTAGATAGTGCAGGGCTCGGCTTGCCGCGACCGCCAGCCCCGCGCCGCAGCAGAGACCGACCGCGACGGGCATTGCCGCCTCGCGCGCCGCGAGGCCTCGGATGCTGCGACCCGATGCACCGAGCGCCAGACGGACGCCGAATTCCCGGGTGCGTTGCGAGACGGTGTAGGCAAGGATCCCGTGAATGCCGACGGCGGCCAACGTCAACGCAACCAGCGCGAACACCCCGACGAGATCGGCGGCCAGTCGCTCGCGCCACACCTCGCGGTCGAGCACGTCCGTCAGCGTGATGGCTTCGTAGACCGCGGCCTCGCGATCCTCCGACCAGACGGCGTTCCTCAGCGCCGGAATCAATGAAGCCGCGTCGCCGGCCGTTCGTGCCACCAGGGTCATCGCACCGCGCGAGGGATCGCCACCAGGGCGCTGCGCCAGCGGCACATAGATTTCGTCGGCGGCCTCGGCGGTCAGCTCGCTCTGCCGCACGTTCCCCACGATACCGACGATAGTGAGATACGTCGGCACGACATCACTGGTCCTGAACGCGATACGTGCGCCCAATGCGTCGCCGCGCGGCCACCAGCGGTCCGCCAGCGCCCGATTCACGATGGCGACCTGGAGTCCTTCCGCGGTGTCCCGGACATCGAACTCACGCCCGACAACGAGCGGCTGGGCCAGCGCCCGGAAATATCCGGGCGAGGCAACACGATAGACGGCATGCGGCTCGGTCCCCGGGTCCGGCACGGGACGCGCAGCGATCGTGAAGCCAAAGGTCCACACGTCGCCGAACAGCGGCAGATGATTGATCGTTCCGACGGCCGTCACGCCCGGAATGGCCCCTGCCCTGGTCAGCACGTTGTTGAAGAATTGCACGCGCTCCGCCGCACTCGAAGCCGATGCCCCATCGGTGGACACGCTCAACGCGACCCCGCCATCCGGGCGGAAGCCGGGATCGACGTCGCGCAAGGCCATCAGGGTGCGAGCCAGCAGGCCTGCGGAGACCAGGAGCGTTACTGCCAGCGCGACTTCGACTCCGACCATCGTCCGGCGCAGCGCCCGGCTCGGGCGCGACCCGGTCGTGGCGCGGCCCTCGCCGCGAAGCGTCTCGGCAGGAGCGTGAAGCCGCGCCTGCCATGCCGGCGCAATCGTCGCGACGATGGCGCACGTGAGTGCGGCCATCATCGCGAATGCGGCCACAGGAGGCGCGAGGCCAATCGTCGCATACGGCGGCAGCGCATCCGCCGGAAGGAATCCAGCCAGCGCCTTGATGGCGGCGGTCGCGATGCCGAGGCCGACCAATGCACTCGCGACCCCGAGCAGCAGCCCCTCGGCGAGCAGCAGCCGAACCATACGTCCGCGGCCGGCGCCAAGGGCGGACCGCACGGCCAGCTCGCGCGTGCGTCCCAGCGACCTGACGATCGTGAGCGTCGTGACGTTGGCGCAGGCGATGAGTAAGACCACGGCGGCCATGGCAAACGTCGCAAGAATCATCGGCTGCACGCGGCGGGTGGCTTTCTCTGACAGGAGTGCCACGCCCGTCGTCAATCCGCGATTGGTATCTGGATGTGCCTGCACGAGCCGATCGTTGAGGACGCGGATCTCGGCGCGCGCGGCATCCAGGGTGACACCGTTGGCCAGCCGCGCGAAGACGCGGAGCGAGCGCCCCGGCCGATCGGTGCGCCGCGCGTGGAGATCGAGCGGCACCCACAGCTCCGCCTGCGTCTGCCAGAAGGGTGCGAACCGGAACGATTCGGGCATCACGCCGACGATCTGATAGTCATCCCCGTTCAGCCGAACACGTCTCCCAACGATGCCGGGATCGGCGCCGAAGCGGCGCGTCCACAGCGTGTGTCCGATGACGACTTGAAGCGCATCGCCCTCTCCGTCGTCAGTACCAACCAACACACGCCCCAATGCCGGCTGGACACCGAGCAGGTGGAACAACCCCGGAGTGACCTGGAGCGCCGGGACGCGCTCGGCCCTACCGTCACCCGCGAGGTTGGCCGACCACGCCTGGGCGGCAGCCATGCTCGCAAACGATCGCGCCGCCCGCCGCAGGTCGAGATAGTCCGCCGGCGAGACCGGACTGTTCACCTCGTCACCATGGAGAATGGCGACCAGCCGGTCAGGGTCGTGATACGGCAGAGGCTTGAGAAGCACCGCCCACACCACCGAAAACAAGGCGCTGGTGGCGCCGATTCCCAGCGCCAGCGCAACAGCCGCCGCGACGGTGAAGCCGCGCGCCCGGCTCAGCGATCGAACGGCATAGCGAAAATCCTGCAGCATCGCGTCCACGGGTGTCTCCTCGATTCCTGCTTTGACGCACCGGTGAGACGCATCGTTAGGTCTGGCCCGTTGCCTGCTACATTACGTCGATGCGTTTCCGACCTGTTGCGGTGCTCCTCGGTCTTTTTGCCGCCGGCTCGGCCTGGCTGCTCGCGCAGTCGCCGGTCGCCTCGTGCGACGCTACGCCCGCTCCCGCCTGGTGCAGCGCCGTCGCCGGCGATCGCGCGCAGGGGTGGGCTTCACAGCGCCGCTCGGAGGTCTTTGCGCGGCGCGGGATGGTCGCAACGAGCCAGCCGCTCGCGGCGCAGGCCGGCCTCGACATCTTGAAACGAGGCGGCAACGCGATCGACGCCGCAGTCGCGACTGCCGCTGTCCTGAGCGTCGTCGAACCGATGAACGTCGGCCCCGGCGGCGATCTCTTTGCGATCGTCTACATCGCGAAAGAGAACAAGGTCTACGCGCTCAACGCCAGCGGCAAGGCGCCGAGCGGACTGACGCTGGCGAAGATGCAATCGCTTGGCTACGCCTGGGATTCGAAGAACTGGGGGCCCGGCTCAGGGATGCCGCCGGGGGGCATTCTGACGGTGACCGTGCCCGGCGCCGCGTGGGGCTGGGAGGAAGTGCAGCGTCGCTTCGGTTCGATGCCGCTGAAAGAAACGCTGCAGCCAGCCATCGACTATGCGGAGCAGGGCTTTGCCGTCTCCGAGCGCATCGCGCACGATTGGTCGATTCCGAAGGGGTTGCCCCCCGCCCCTGCCGATCCACGGCAGTGCTGCACCGCCGTCGATCCGGATTCGATCGCCACATGGTACGTGCAGGGCAAGCCACCCGCCGCCGGTCAGATCATGCGGAATCCGGATCTGGCGAGGACGCTGCGCCTCCTGCAGGAAAAAGGCCGTGACGGTTTTTACAAAGGAGAGATCGCAAGCGCCATCGTCGCGAAGTCTCGCGCGCTGGGGGGCACGATGACGCTGGAGGACCTCGCCGCCTATGCGGGAGAGTGGGTGAATCCAGCGACGACCAGCTATCACGGCTTCGATGTGTTCACCTTGCCTCCGCCGGCGCAGACCTGGGCGGCCGACGAGATCTTGAATATCCTCGAGACTTGCGTGCCGAAGTGGGCGCCGGGCCAGACGTTGGCAACGCTCGGCCCCGCCAGCCCGACCTACTGGCATCTCGTCGTCGAAGCCAAGAAGCTCGCCTACGCGGATCTCTACGCGCACAACGCCGATCCCAATGTCGTGACGGTGCCGCTCGAACGCCTGCTGTCCAAAGCGCACGCCGGCTCGCTCTGCGGGCGCGTCGATCCGTCGCGCGCCTCGGCGACCGGCCGCGAAGGCCAGGCCGAGAGTTCAGGCGACACCATCGTGCTCTCGACCGCCGATCGATCGGGAAACATGGTGGCGTGGGTCAACAGCCTGTTCAACGGCTTCGGATCCGGTCTCACCGTGCCGGGGTATGGCATCACCCTCCACAATCGCGGAGGGCTCTTCACGCTGAATCCGTCGAGCCCGAATGTCATCGCTCCGCACAAGCGTCCATTCAACACGCTGTCAGCAGGCTTCGTGATGATGAAGAACCGCCCGTTGATGACCGTGACGCTGATGGGCGGCGACATGCAGGCCCAGGGGATCGCCCAGGTGCTGGTCAACGTCCTCGATCTGGGCGCGAACGTGCAAGCGGCCAGCGACATGGCGCGCTTCCGCCACTCGCAGGTCTCCAACGTCCTGAACCTCGAGTCGCAACTGTTCGGACTCGTGGGCGGTCAGCTTCAATCGATGGGCCACACGGTGAAATCGATCAATGGCGCGGAGGTCGGCGGCTACCAGGCGATCATGTTCACGCCAGACGCCGACGATGCCAACAAACAATCCCTGTCGCCGTCACGCGGCCGTCCCCGGCTTCTATCGGTCCGGCTCCGATCACCGGAAGGACGGACAGGCGGTAGGCTTCTGAGATTCACTTCCCCACCGCCCGCTGGCGGGTGGCCCGTACGCTGTCATCTCGTGCGGCGCTCGGCGACAGTTCTCATCTGCGTCCTTGCCTCGGCTGCGGTGCTCATCGAGTCGTCCGTCGCGGCGGGGACCGACGCAGCCACGGACCTCTCGCCCTCAGTCGCTCGCTACCTTCAGAGCGTCGGCTTCGAGACCGACGACATCGCCGCGCTCGGTTCCGGCCGGGCCGCGGCGCGGGTCACGGAAACGTCTACGCGCGAGCTGCTCGGGGTGGTCGCGGTGGTCCGCGTCAATCGCCCGGTGCTCCGCTACGTCGATGCCCTTCGCGATATCGTGACCTTTGAAAAAGACGGTAACGGTGTGATCTCGATGGGCACGTTCTCGAAGCCGGCCCGACTCGACGATGTGAGTGGGCTGGAGGTTGCGGATGTGGACTTCGAGGGGCTCTCGCAGTGCCGCGTTGGCAGCTGCGACATGAACCTGCCAGCGGCCGCGATTCAGAAATTCCGCGCGGTCAAATGGTCGGCGCCGGCAGCGCGGGCACAGGCGCGGCACGCCCTTCAAACCACGCTGGTTGATTACGTCAACGACTATCAGACTCGCGGGAATTCGGCCCTGGTCGTTTACGAGGACCGCGGGTCGCCGATGCCACTGGCCGCCCGATCGGCATCGCTCTTTGCGGGGAGCGATGGGTTGGCCTCTCTTGGCGGACTCGCGGCGTATTTCACGAAGTACCGAAACCTGACGTTGCCGGCGGACGCCGAGGAATTTTTCTACTGGCAGCAGATCACGTTCGGGATGAAGCCGGTGACGCGGGTCAATCACCTCATCATCATTCCCCAGACGATCGACGGCCGGCCATCCTGGGTCGCCGTCTCGCGGATGATTTATGCGTCGCACTATTTCCGCGACGGGCTCGAGGTCCGCTATCTGGTCCCCGTGGACGCCTCTCCGTCGTCGAACGCGTTCTACCTGGTGCTGATCAGCCGATCCCACAGCGAGTCGCTGGCCGGGCTCAAGGGCTTGCTCCTCGGCGGAATCATCCGCCGCAAAGTGCGCGATTCGACGGCTCGCCATGTCGCACACGTGAAGGAGCGCGTCGAAGAACGCCCGTGAACCTGGTCACTGACAAAGGCGGTCACGGATTACACGGACAGTTACGGATCGATCGGGGCAGCTTCCAAAGTTGACCGCGCGCACTTTGGCCTGATGGCCGGCCGCGAACGCGGCCGGCGGACACGGCGCTGTTTGACGCATGCCGTTCCCTCGGGCCGTCGTTCGTGCGTCGTGCGTCAGCCAGTCGATTGAGATCCGTGTTAGTCGGTCCCCTTCCGTGCTGTCCGCGTCCCTCTGCGTCTGTGCGGTCCGTGACCGATAGAAAACACCCAGCCTCGTGCGTCGGCAGTCGTCGTCGAACGTCATGGTAAAGTCGCGCCCCATATGCGGCGCGTCCTGCTCCTCTTCCTGATCGTCACGTCTTCCATTCTCGTCGCCCAGTCGGTTCAGTATCCCGAGCCGCGTTTCCGCGACCCGCATCGAGCTGCGGTGCTCGCGAAGGCGTACTCAGACCTCCCCGCGCGCATGGAGACGCTGCGCAATGAACTGCATGCGCCCGGATTGTCCTGGGGCGTAGTGGTCGATGGCGAGATAGCCGCGTCGGGAGGCGTTGGTGTATCGCGCGTGCCTGACGGGCCCTCGGTCGACGAGGACACCGTCTTTCGCATCGCGTCGATGACGAAAAGCTTCACCGCGCTGGCCATTCTCAAGCTGCGAGACGACGGGAGATTGCGTCTGGACGACGCGGCTGGCAAATACCTGCCGGAACTCGCACGGATACCGCTGCCGACGAAGGATGCCCCGCCGATTACGGTTCGTCACCTGCTGACGCATTCCGCCGGATTCCCTGAGGACAACCCCTGGGGGGACCGTCAGCTCGCCCAGCCGGCCGCGACGCTTCACGCGTGGGTGGCGAAGGGGCTCCCGTTCTCTACGTCGCCTGCGACGTCGTACGAGTATTCGAACTATGGCTTCGCGCTCCTCGGGCAGATCGTCAGCACGGCATCGGGGATGGCGTATCGCGAGTATGTGACCACGCGCATCCTGCACCCGCTCGGCATGCAATCGACCTACTGGGACGAGCGCGACGTGCCGCCGGCGCACCTGGCTCGCGGCTACCGCTTTGTCGAGGGCGCCTGGAAAGACGAGCCGCTCCTCGCGGATGGATCGTTCGGCGCCATGGGAGGGCTCTTCACGTCCGGGCGCGATCTCGGCCGGTATGTAACGTTCATGCTCTCGGCCTGGCCGCCGCGTGACGCCGCCGATTCGGGACCGGTGCGACGCAGCTCGGTGCGCGAGATGCAGCAAGGTCAGCGGCTGATCGGGTTCACCGCGACGCGCCCGACACCCGACGCACCATTGAATGCGAACATGCGAGCCTACGGCTACGGCTTGAGCGAAGCCCGCGACTGTCGATCGCGGACGACGATCTCTCACGGCGGCGGCCTGCCAGGCTTCGGATCCACGATGATGTGGCTCCCTGAACATGGCGTCGGCGTCTATGCGATGGCCAATGTCACTTACGCCGGCGCCAGCGCGGCCGGCCGGTCGATCATCGAGCAACTCGCGGCGACGGGCGGATTGCTGCCGCGCGAGCTCGCGCCGTCTCGCGCCCTGGTCGGGGCGCGCGAGACCGTCACCATACTCGTGAACGACTGGGATGACGCGGCGCTGTCGAAGATCGCCGCCGACAATTTGTTTCTCGATCGGTCGCTCGACGATCGGCGAACCGAAACGAGGACGCTGCACGAGACGCTTGGCGCCTGCCGACCTGACGGCGATATCCGCTCGGAGAACTGGCTACGCGGCAGGTTCCGTCTCGCCTGCGAGCGCGGCTGGCTCGATGTGACGCTCACGTTGGCGCCGACGGCGCCGCCCACCATCCAATACCTGGAGCTCGACGAGGGTCGGCCGTTGGCCCCGGCGCTGCGGACGGCCATCGAATCTACGCTCCGCTCGGCGTCCGGCGCCGAGACCTCGTCGGCGCTGGCACCATCCGTCGAGCGTCAAGCGGTTGCGAGCCAGCTGACCGCATTGGCTGCGTCGTACGGACACTGCGCGATTCGCGACGCGCTCAGCGGCGATGGCCAGACAGACGCACGGGTTTCACTGCAATGTGATCGCGGCGCCATCGATCTCGTCGTCCACGCCGACGCCGAGGGCCGCCTCGACCGTGCGCGCTTCATCCAGCCGCGCGATACGCCGTGCGTGCCGTAAACTGGATCGCAGGGTCCGCGACAGCTCATGTCCGTCTCTGCGCTTCGTCTTCGTCAGGTCCGCGATCGCCTGCTGGATCTTCATAAGGCATTGCTCGACGCCGAACGTGCGCGCTTCGAGCGCGAACACGGTCGCGTCGCCTCCAGCGGCCAATGGCTGCAGCTGGTGCTTGGCCACGAGCAATTCGCCTGGCTCCGTCCCTACTCGGGCCTGATCGTCAGGATCGACGAATGGCTCGCCTCGGATGCGCCGGCGCCGGACGAAGGCGAGGCGCTGTGGCGGGAAGCCGACAAGCTGACGACTGTCGGCGAGGCACGCGACGAGAGTCCGGAGGGTCTATACGGCGTCCTCGTCGACACCGTGCCCGCGGCGGCCGCGCAGCATGCGGCCGTCCGAGAAGCTCTTCACACGTAGGCGCGACGATTTGCCCCTGCCCAGGCTCAACGCCTGGACCTGCGTGCATAGACTGCAATAACCGCCAACACGATTGCGGACGCTCCGAGCACCCACAGGCCTCGAGCCACTGACGCAGTCGAGCCCGCAGCCGCAGCGGCGGACGACGGCACGGGCACCATCCACGACAGCCAGGTCGCCTGAAGCCAGGAGATCACACCGACGATCGCGACCATCGCCACTGAATGCGGCAGCGTGAACCGTAGAAGCTCGGGCTCGCGGCCGACCAGGCCGCTGGCCGCGCAGGCGACGGTGATCGATTGCGGTGAGATCATTTTCCCTGTGACGCCGCCGGAAGAATTCGAGGCCACGGTCAGGATCGGGCTGAGATCGAGCCGCGTGGCGGACACCTGCTGCAATCGCCCGAACAGTGCGTTTGCCGAGGTGTCCGAGCCGGTGATGAACACGCCGAGCCATCCGAGCACCGGCGAGAAGAACGCGAACATCGGGCCGGTCGCCGCCAGCGACCAGCCAAGCGTCGTCGTAATGCCCGAGGCGCTGCCCACGAAGGCGAATCCCAGGAACGCCGCAATCGTGACGAAGGACCACGCGAGCTGGCGCGTCGCATCGGCGCAGACGCCGGCGAACGCGCGCAGCGGCATCTTCAGAATCAATGCCGAGATGACCGCCGCGATGAAGACGGACGTACCCGATGCGCCCAGCCAGTTGAAGCGGAAGATGGCGGGCAACGCGGCGCCGGTTTCCGGGTTCACCACGGCTTGATGCAGCCACGGCACCGGAATCCGTAGACTCACCAGGTCGACGACCGCCTGTACGGATCGGACGCCCCAATCGCCGACGAGCAGCGTCAGCACCACAAAGGGCGACCAGGCTCGCAAGGTGGCCGCGAGCGGGGGCGGTTCGGCGCGTCCCGTGGACGGGCCTTCGTGCGGAAAGCGGAACGTGTCCGCGGGCTGCCACACGCGCAGCAACAGCACGAGGGCAAGAATCGACACCACCGACGAGATGACGTCGGGCAACATCGGCCCGAGCAGGTTCGAGGTCAGGAACTGCGCGATTGCAAACGTCCCGCCCGAGACGAGCGCCGCCGGCCACACGGCACGAACCCCACGCCAGCCCGCCATCAGCGCGATCAGATAGAACGGCACGATGAGCGACAGGAGCGGCAGTTGGCGGCCGACCATCTGCGACAGCGCGTGCAGATCGAGCCCGGTGACCTGGCTGGCCGTGATCAACGGGATGCCAATGCTGCCGAACGCGACCGGCGCAGTGTTCGCAACCAAGCAGAGGCCAGCCGCGTAGCGCGGATCGAAGCCGAGCCCTACCAGCATTCCTGCCGAGATCGCCACCGGCGCGCCAAAGCCAGCGCACCCCTCGAGAAACGCACCGAAGCTGAAGCCGATCAGCAACGCCTGGATGCGCCGATCTTCGGTCAGCGACGCAATCGACTGCTTGATCACGTCGAACTGCCCGGTCCGCACGGTGATCTGATAGAGGATGACGGCGGCGAGCACGATCCAGCCGATTGGGAACAACCCGTACAACGCGCCGTGTGCCGCCGCCAGCAATGCCAGGTGCGCGGGCATGCCGTAGACCACGATCGCGATCAGCACGGTCAACGTCACGGTCAGCAGACCGGCGAGATAGCCCTTGATGCGGCGGATGACGAGCGCCCAGAGCAGGAAGACGATCGGGAGCGCGGCGACGAAGGCGGAAAGGGCGAGATTTCGAAACGGGTCGAACGTCTGCGTCCACATCGGTGCATGATGATAGTGCGAGTGGCCGCGTGCCGACCGGTTCGTCGTGGCCACCTCGCAGTCCGCAGACGTGAGCAGTCGGCCTCACGACCTGAGCCGACGAATCAACGCCTCCATGTCGTCTGGCAACGGCGCCTCGAATCGGAGTTCCCTCTCGTCGTCCGGATGCCGAAAGCCAAGCTTCCAGGCATGGAGCGCCTGACGCGGAAAGTCGATTGGGCGGATTTCGTCGGGGCCGTAGATATAGCGCTGCTCGCCGACGAGGGTGTGACCTCGGAGTCTGGCCTGGAGGCGGATCTGGTTGCGCTTGCCGGTAACGAGACGCACTTCAATCAGCGACGCGGCATCGAAACGATCGACGACGCAATAATCGCTGATGGCGTCTTTGCCCCTGGGATCAGACGTGTAGGTCTGCTTCTGAATCAGCGAATCACGATCCCAGAACAGCCGGTCGCTCCACCGCCCCGCCTCCGGATCGGGATGGCCGTAGACGACCGCGAGATAGACCCGTTCCGGTTCCCGTCGCCGGAACTGTGCTTTCAGCCGCTCCTGCGCCCCGGCATCCTTCGCAAAGACGACCAGCCCCGACGTGTCGCGATCGATCCGATGGACGACGAGCGGACGTCGCTTACCGCGTGGCCGCAAATGATGTTCGACCTGGTCATAGACCGATGGCTCGTCTGTTCGTGGGAGCGGCACGGCAAGCAGTCCCGCCGGCTTGTTGATGACGAGTAGCGCGCTGTCTTCATAGAGAATTTCGAGCGCGCCGGCCTTTCTTGGGCGAAAGCCCGATTTCGAGGTGCCTGGTCGATCGATCCAGACGCGCACACGATCGCCCGCCGTGAGCTTGACGGCCGCGTCCTGTGGTGCAGCTTCACGATCGTTCAGAAACACTTTCCCGCGCTGAATCGCGGCGGTCGCACGCGCGCGCGAGCCGAGGCGCTCGGCGGCCGCCAGGAACTTGTCCAGACGAATGCCGGCCGCTTCTCGCGCCACGGTCCACGCATCACCACGCTCGCTGTTGCGTCCCACGGTCGTTGTATTACCACCTCACGGCCGGATGTTGACTGTCGCTCGCGGATCGTCCACGCTACTGAGCCATTCACGCTACATCTGCGTCATCCCCGATCGAGGAGGCTCAATGCACAACGCACGTCGCGGCGTCCTGACGATGCTGACGATCGTATTGCTGTCGGGCGCGGCTTTCGCGCAGTCACAGGCGACAACCGGTGTCATCGAGGGCACCGTGTCGGATTCATCCGGCGCCGTGCTGCCAGGCGCGACGGTCACCTTGAAGAATACCGGGACGAATTTCACTCGCGACCTCGTGACCGATGCCGACGGCCGCTTCCGTGGCCTGCTGCTGCCTCTCGGGACCTACAAACTCACCGTCGCACTCGCTGGCTTCTCCAACTACGAGCAGGACGGCATCGAGCTCGTGGTCGGCCAGACGGCGAATATCCCGATCATCCTGCAAGTCGGCGGTGTCGCGGAGAAGATTACGGTCACGAGCGATTCGCCCGTCGTCGAGACCACGCGCTCCGAGGCTTCGACGCTGATCAATCAGCAGGCGCTTCGCGGCTTGCCCAACAACGGGCGCAACTTCCTCAGCTTCATGCAGCTGACCCCGGGCGTCACGATCGTGCAGGGCCCGGACGGCGACGAGATCAGCGTCAACGGCCAGAAAGGGCATCACCAACAACATCTCGGTGGACGGCGCCGACTTCAACAATCCGTTCTTCGGCGAACAGCGCGGCGGCCAGCGTCCGGCGTTCACGTTCAATCAGGACGCGATCAAGGAGATGGTGGTCGTCGCGGACGGCGCGGCGCCCGAGTTCGGCCGCAGCGGATCCGGCTTCGTCAACGTCGTCACCAAGTCGGGCACCAACACGCCCGGCGGATCGGCGCACTTCTTCTTCAAGCACGACAATCTGTCCACGAAGAACTCCGCCGGCGAGAAGTTCCCGTTCGATCAGGAGCAGTTCGGCGCGACGCTGGGCGGCCCGCTCAAGAAGGACAGGTTGTTCTACTTCCTGGCCTACGACGAGCAGCAGTTCGACCAGACCAAGCAGCTCGATCCGAACCGCATCGAGCCGCGCGTCGTCGACTTCTTCGCCGCCCTCGGCAGCCCCGACGAGAACGGCTCGATCGCCCGCACGAACGACGCCCGCGTGTTCCTCGGCAAAATCGACTCGCAGCTGTCGCAGAAGAACCTCTTGTCGGTGCGCTACAACTACACATGGAGTGAACAGCAGAACGGGACGTTCGACGTCGATTCGTGGGGACGAAGCGCCAACGCGGTCGAGCGCGACTTTTCCAACGCCGTGTCGGGCTCCCTCGCCGACGACGCTCTCGCTCGACCATGCTGCACGAGTTCCGATTCCAGTTCGCGCGAGAAGATCGGCCACGCCCCTACGATGGCCCCGACATCTCGGGCCAGACGCGGCCGTTTCCCGACACGGCATTCGATTTCGGTCACGGGCTATCGTTTCGGTGAGCCGTTCTTCATTCCGGTCGACTATTACGACACGCGCGTGCAGTTCGTCGACAACCTGTCGTGGATCAAGGGGCGACACACGATCAAGGGTGGCTTCGAATTCAATCGCGTCAATTCGGTGCAGACCTTCGTCGGCTTCGCCAACGGCCGCTACATCTTCGGCAGCACTGACGGCTTCCTCAACTACCAGCAGTTCGGCCCCACCTACGTCGAATGCTCCAACGGCACGACGAGCCTCACCGGTTCGTGCCCTGCCGGCGCCAGCATCACCGGACCGCTCCTCCTGTTTCTGCAGCAGGCTGGCGTTGGCGGCCTCACGCGTCGAGGAGGCGGGCACGCAGTCGATCCCGCAGACCGAGCCGGCGCTTTTCATCCAGGACAAGTGGCAGCCGACCAGCAACCTCACGATTTCGTACGGGATCCGCTGGGAGGCGCAGCTCCAGCCGGACATGATCACGCCGCGCGATCAGCTCTTCTACCGGGAGTTCCTCGACAACCCGGCCTTTCCTTCCGACGGCACGATTCCGTCGGATACGAGCATGTGGCAGCCGCGCCTCGGCCTGTCGTGGGATCCGGGAGACGATGGCAAGCAGGTCATTCGCGCGAGTGCCGGTATCTTCTACTCGCGCATTCCCGGTCTGAGCCTCGCGAGCACGCGGTCGACCGACGGCACCCGCGGACAGTCGCTCTATCGTGACAGCACGTTCAACGGCTTCGGCGTGACGCCGCCGACATGGCCGAATCTGATCCCGGCCGACGCAGAATGCGACCCCGGATCATCCGGACGTGTTCGTCTTCGACAAGAACTTCCACAATCCGCGGACCTACTCCGGCACGATCAGCTACGAGCGCGAGCTGATCGCCAACCTCACGGCGTTCGCCACCTTCACGCACTCGAAGACGGTGCACGTGACCCGTTTCATCAATCGCAACGATGCGGTGTTCGGCAGACCGTTCAGCACCGGGCTTGGGCCGAACGACCAGAACGGCATCGGCGTGCTGACGACGGTGGAGAGCTCCGCGAAGGCGAAGTGGGACGGTCTCACGATCGGCATGACCAAGCGCTACGCGAACAGCTACCAGTTCCAGTGGAACTACACGCTGTCGCGCGACATGTCGGACGACGACAACGAGCGCGATCCGTTCAACTTCCGCTACGCGCGAGCGGACAACCTGGCTCCTGAATACAACTACTCGGACCGCGATCAGCGTCACCGGTTCAACGCCTGGCTGCTGGTCACCCACCGCGGTTTCGAGTTCAATACCCGCGTCTCGGCGCGCTCGGCGCAGCCTCAATCGGTCGGCAACACGCCGCAGGATCGCATCCAGCCTGACGGCACGCATCATCAAGCGCAACACGCTGCGCAAGGACAACGAGTTCTTTACGTGGGACATCCGCGTCGCGCGGCCGTTCAAGTTCCGTGATTCCTCGGTGTCGATCGAACCGATCTTCGAGATCTTCAACCTGACGAACAGCAAGAACATTCGCCGTCCGGAAGTCACGAACCTGATCTTCAACTTCGACGGCACGGTCCAGAACGGCCTCGGCGATCCTCGTCAGGCGCAGCTCGGGGTTCGGGTCAGGTTCTGAGAAATATGAAGTTGGCCGGGTTACCCGGGTTAGCCGGGTTGCACGGGTTGGAAGGTTTGCTCGGGTTGATGCCGTAGACTTACGGGTTGGTTTCGACAAAGTCGAGATCTCGCCCGTAAGTCTCATGAAGGAGTGAAACGGCCAGGATGGCGATGATGAGCGTCACGGCGCCGACGAGGATGCCGCTCATTGTCAGGCCGACGATGGGCGTCAGGGCTTGAAATGTCGAGGTCAGCGGCACGACAGCGCCCCTGACGAAGTTCGGAACGGTCGTCGTCGCTGTCGCACGCAGGTTCGTGCCGAAATGCTCGGAGGCGATCGTCACGAAGACGGCCCAATAGCCGGTCGCGAATCCGAGATAGAAACAGAGGGCGTAGAACGCCCACAACGTCCGCGGCCACGGAGCGAAATAGATGACGACGCCCAGCGCCGTCAAGCCGATGAACAGGCGGAGGACATATTTCCGGCTGCGAATCCACTGCGACATCCAGCCGCTCGCCAAATCGCCCAGCGCCAGCCCCATGTAACAGAACATCACCGCACGCCCTGCGTTCGGCGGCGGTGCCATACCCATCGCCTTGCCGAACTCAGGTGAGAACGTCACCAGGATGCCCACGACATACCAGATCGGCACGCCAATCAGGATGCACGAGAGATAACGGGAGGCTCGCTCTCGCGTCGCGAACAGCTGAAGGAAACGGCCGCGCGCGTGCGAGAGCGTCTTGACCTGCTGGAACATCCCCGACTCGTGCACGCCGATCCGCAGCAACAACAGCAGAATGCCCATCAGCCCGCCGACAATGTACGCGGTGCGCCAGTCGAACCAGTCGCCCACGAGCACTGCCACCACGGCGCCACAGATCCCCACGGCGGCGACGAGCGTGGTCGCGTAGCCCCGGCTCTCGCGCGGCATGATCTCGCTGACCAGCGTGATGCCGGCACCCAGCTCTCCCGCCAGGCCAATCCCCGCCACGAGGCGAAGGGCTGCGTACTGCGGCACCGTCGTGACGTAGGCGTTGAGCAGGTTGGCGACCGAGTACATCACGATCGACCCGAACAGCACCGATAACCGGCCGCGCCGATCGCCGAGCACGCCCCAGGCGATGCCGCCGATCAGCATGCCGGTCATCTGCATGTTCAGGAGCAGCACGCCCCGCGGCAACAGTTGATCGGGCGGGACACCAATCGCGGTCAGGCTGCGAACGCGGACGATGCTGAACAGGATCAGATCGTAGATATCGACGAAATATCCGAGGGCGGCGACGAGAACGGCGAGGGCGACCGTACGACGATTGAGGCCAGGCGACGACACGGACGGCATCGAAGCCGAATTGTAGTGCCGGAGTGCCAGAATAGGCACCGGCTGGACTGACGTCCGGCTCTATGGAGGCTCCCCTATGGTGATCGAGTTGCAGCCGCGCCGGGCGCGGCGCTTCGGGCTGTCCGTCCTGATCCTCGTCCTGACCTTTCTGACGGCGACGTGCGCGTTTCGTACGATCTCGACAGGCCACGTCGGCGTGACCACGCTCTTCGGGAAGGTCACCGGTGAACAGCTCGACGAAGGCATTCACGTCGTCAACCCGCTGAAACGCGTCGCCGAGATGTCCGTGCGCACGCAGGAGGTGAAAGAGCAGGCGGCGGTGCCCTCGTCCGAGGGGCTGATCATGCGGCTCGAAGTATCGCTCCTCTTCCGTGTCGATCCGGCGCGCGCGCCGGAAGTCTACCGGACTATCGGTCCCGACTACGCCCAGGTGATCATCGCTCCGAACTTCCGATCCGTGATGCGCGCAATCACCGCGGCGCACACGGCGAGCACGCTGTACAGCGAAGGCCGCGACACGGTCGCCCGGCAGATGCTCGAGATGATGCAGCGATCGCTGGGATCCCGCGGCATCATCGTCGAGAACGTCCTCCTGCGCGACATCGTGCTGCCCGACACGCTGCGCCAGGCGATCGAGGCCAAGCAGCAGGCCGACCAGGAAGCGCAGCGCATGAACTTCGTGCTGCTGCGCGAGAAGCAGGAGGCCGAGCGCAAGCGGATCGAGGCGCAGGGCATCTCCGACTTCCAGCGGATCGTCGCGCAGGGGATCAGCCAGCAGTTGCTGGAATGGAAAGGAATCGAGGCGACGATGGAAGTGGCCAAGAGCCAGAACGCGAAGGTGATCGTCATCGGCAACCCGAAGAACGGACTGCCGTTGATCTTCCCAAGCCAGTAGTTTCTAGCCTGCGGCTCGCACCGGACGGAGAATCGGCTTCGTGGTGACGTGCTCGCGGCGGACTGGCGCACAGGAGCCAATCAATCGCAGGAACTCGAGGACGTAGTCGGTACGTGCGAGTCCGCGCGGCACGACTGCCGACCATCCTCGCAGGAATCCACGAGGACCGATCCGCACGCCGCAGAGCCCGAGCGGCTGCAGGTATGGCTGGACCACCCAGCGCGGAAGGACGCTGACGCCAAGGCCGGCGCGCACGAGCTCGAGGATCGCTTCGGTGAGCTGGACCTGGCGCCATACGGGTTGCACCCCGGCGGGTTGGAGCAGCGTGTTGTAGACGTAGCTCTCCTGCGGCGTGGCATACATGTACAACGTCTCGCCGGCCAGGTCCGTCGCACGGGCGTGCGGCCGGCTGGCCAGGCGATGGCCGGCCGGGGCCACGATCAGCATTTCGTCGCGGAACAGCGCTGTCGAGGCGAGCCGGCGGTCGCGGGCCGGGGACGTGACCACCGCGAGATCGAGCGTTCCGGCAAGAAGCGCCGCCAGCGGCTTGGTGGTCGCGTCGACCTCAATCCGCACGTCTACGCCCGGCGCCGCCTTCTGGAACTGGCGCAGCACCGCGGGCAACCAGTGGTAACACGTGTAGCACTCGGTCGCCACGCGAAGCAGCCCCTGCCGCTCCGTTGCGATGTCTCGCACTTGGGCTTCGGTGCGCGCGAGATCGGCGAGCACCCGTCCCGCGGTCTCGATCAGGTGCTGACCCGCGGCGGTCGGGATCATGCGGCGGCTGCGCCGCAGGAACAGTGGCGTGCCGAGGCGGTCTTCGATGTCGCGAAGCTGATGGCTCAAGGCCGATTGCGTCAGGTTCAGCTGGCCGGCGGCGGCGGTGAGGCTGCCCAGCGTCGCGACCGTCTGCACCAGCCGAAGGTGTCGGACTTCGAGCTCCATGGATCCGTCGCTCCCTGAGATGTCCGCGATGAGGCACTCATCGCGACGCGATTCGGCGCACCTCGCAGCCGGCGCCGATGGTCGACGCCGAGTTCTTCGAGAGGGTGAACCGCGATCGGTCGCCCCATGCCACATCATCTGGCGCAAAGCCCGCAGCCATCAGTCCGGCGGCTGTATGCTCCGGCGATCGGAGCATGAAGTGGCCAATCTCGTGCGCCAGCCCGCGCCCCAGAATCCGCGGCAGGACACCTGCGCGAACAGCCGCCGGCCACGCCGTCAGCGGACGGCCGCCGAGACGCGCGTGAGCCGAAAGCCTCGAGGCGGCGGCCAGCGAGAGCTCGATCTCGCCAAGAGGACTGCCGTCACGAAAGCGAATGCGGCCCAGCGACGGCTTGCCGGCGGTCGTGTCCTGCGGCGGCAGGTTCGGCGAGATGAGCACTCGCACCCGCACTTCGAACCCCTCACAGCGGTCGGGACCATGCGCCCAGCAGAACGTCAGTCCGTAGGCGGCCCAGGTGGCCTCGACTTCGCGCGTGAACAGGTGCCATTCCCGATCCCCCCAGGCCAGCGGCGCACGGACGTCGATCGCAATCGCGATGGCACAGGACATGGCCGGACCCTCACCATTCGCCGGCTCGATCGGCGCCAGGGGCATCAACGGGACCAACGCCAGCATCACGGGCCACGCCTTCATGTCGTCCTCCTCGAGGCCATCGGCCCCCGCGGACGACTGTAGGCACTGGACTATATGAACACAAGCGCAATGATTTTTGTATTTGGATGAATATCTCTCATATATTTGCCGGAGAGTGCAGGACGTGGTCTACCGACCCGGCGACCTATGCCGCGGTGTCTGCCATCCTCGCCGGCATCGCGCTGCTGGCAACCTACGTTCCGGCGCGACGCGCGTCGAGGATCGATCCGATGGTGGCGCTGCGGTCGGATGGCTAGGAGCTGTGCGTGTTCGCGACGAGCCGGACGATGCTCCTGAGCAGGTCGGCGATTTCCAGCGGCTTGGGCAGGTGATCGTGGAACCCGGCGGTCCGCGCCCGCGAGCGGTCCTCGTCGCCGACATACCCGCTGACGGCGATGGCGCGGAACGATGCTGCCGGATTCATCGAGCGCAGGCGCTCCAGCAGTGCATAGCCATCCTCGCCGGGCATGCCGATGTCGGCGATGAGCACGTCCGGCTCGGTCGTCGAAAAGCTGTTCACTGCCTCTGCGGTTGACGATGCTGTCCGCACGGTGGCGCCGCGTGCCGTCAGCAACAGTTGCAGCAGGTCTCGCGTGTCGCGATCGTCGTCCACCACCAGCACCTTGATCCTGGTCAGCGCGATACGCTCCTGATCAGGACCTTCCCCGACCGCGCTCACCACTTCGGTCGCCGACGCCAGCGGCAAGCTGACGCGGAACGTGCTGCCTTGCCCGGTCCCGGCACTGTCGGCAGCGACGGAGCCCTGGTGCGCCTCGACCAGGTGACGGACGATTGCAAGCCCGAGTCCAAGTCCGCCGTGCGAACGAGAGGTCGTGCTGTCGGCCTGAGCGAATCGCTCGAACACGCGCGGCAAGAATTGCTCGTCGATGCCGACTCCCGTATCCGCGATCTCGACAACGGCCGAGGTCCCGCGAACCGACAGCGATAGCTCGACGCGGCCGTTTGGCGAGGTGAACTTCATCGCGTTCGACAGCAGGTTCGTGATCACCTGCTGCAGCCGCTGTGGGTCACCGCGGACGGCGACGCTCTTGGAGGGAATGTTGGTGCTCAAGGTGATCCGACGATCCGCGGCCGCGGGGCGCAACATATCGGCGGCGGCGTTCACGACCTTCACAAGGTCGATGATGTGCATCTGCAGCCGCAGCTTGCCGCTGACGATCCGCGAGACGTCGAGGATGTCCTCGATCAGCCGCACTTGCGCAGCGGTGTTCCGCTCGATCACTTCGAGCGCGTATTGCACCTTGTCCGGAGGCACCTCGCCACGGCGAAGCAGATGTACCCACACCGAGAGTGCGTTCATCGGTGTGCGGAGTTCGTGCGACAGCATGGCGAGGAACTCGTCCTTCGCGCGCCCGGCACGATTCGCCTCGTCGTAGAGGCGGGCCATTTCCTGCTCGGCACGCTTGCGCTGCGTGATGTCCTCGAACAGGGCGAGCGCGCCCGGTGATCTCTCCGCTGGCATCGCGCAACGGCGCCGTCGAGAGGCTGACCGGGATCAGCTGTCCGTCACGACGCAGACGCTGCGTCTCGTAGCCGAGTCTCCGACTTCCCGGCCAGGGTCAACGCCAGCCGGGTGCCGAACTCCTCTTCGAATCCTGGCGGGACGAGGGGCAGCGGTTGTCCAAGCACCTCCTGCTCGGTCCACCCGAAGATGCGTTCAGCGGCGGGACTCCAGCGAACCACGTACCCCCTGGCATCGGTGGCGACGACGCCGAGAGGGGACGCCTCGACAACCGCATGCAGGGTCGCATTGGCTTCGCGAACCGCCTCCTCCGCGCGCTTCAGGCGAAGCAACGCGTTGACGTTCGCGACGAGCTCGTCGGGATGGACCGGCTCGGTCAGGTAGCCGTCGGACCCGCCAGCCAGTCCGGTCAGCTTGCTCTCGAGGGTCACCGACGTCGCCGACATATGCACCACTAACACGTGTGCTGTCGCCGGATCCTGCTTGATCTGCCGGCACACCTCGAAGCCCGTAATGTCGGGCAGGTTGACGTCGAGCAGCACGAGCTGCGGGTGATGCGTGCGGACCAGCTGCAGCGCTTCCGATCCGGTCGTCGCTTCAAGGACGTCGAAACCGGCGCTCTTGAGGATGCGGCTGCGCGAGTATCTCCCTGGCGCGTAGTCGTCGACGTTCAGGATCGTTGCCGGCTGGTGTCCGGTCATGACCATCTCAATGCACCTCGGCCACCCCTGCGCGTGCCAGGGCGCCGCGGACATGGATCGCCGCGTCCTGCCCCGCCAACAAATTCTTGGGCAGGATCGCCGCGGCTTCGCGTGTGAGAGCGGCCGTCTCGTCTGACGACAGATTCTTGGATGTCGCGATGATGACGGGAATGTCTCGGGTCACCGACGACGCCTTCAAGGCGCTGAGCACGTCGCGGCCGGGCATCGAGGGCATAACTAGATCCAGGAAAATGACCGCGGGTCTTTCGTCTGCGGCGATTCGCAGTCCCGCCATGCCGTCGCGTGCTTCGAACACGGCAAACGACTCGGCCAGGAGCAACCGGCGGAGGACATATCGTATCCCCGGATCGTCGTCGATCAGCAATGCCGTCGTCGCCCCGGGCGCCGTTGTCAGTTCGCGCAGCCGTGTGAGCAGCCAGTCGCGCTCCACCGGCTTCACGGCATAGTCGTCGGCGCCAAGCGCGAGGCCCTTCCGCCGATCCTCGACGTTGCTGATAACGATGACCGGAATCGAAGACGTCAGGTCGCTGCCCTTCAATTCGGACAGAAATTTCCAGTTCTCCTCGCCCTGCATGACGATGTCGAGCAGGATGGCGGACGGCATCACGCGTTTCAGCCATTGCCGCGCCGCGGCCACGGACGACGCAGTAAGGATCTGGAACCGGGCGCCCCGAAGCATGCGGGCGTAGACCAGCTGCGCGTCGGGCGAATCTTCGATGATCAGGACCGGCAGCGACCCAGGCTCGGGACGGTATTCCACGGCGTCGACCGCCGGCACGGCATTGGCCGCGGCCTCGCCGGGATATTGGACCGGAATCACTGCATAGAAGGTCGAGCCGACGCCGGGCGAGCTCCGGACGCCGAGCTCGCCGCCCAGTAGTTGCGCCAGCTTTCGCGACAGCGGCAGGCCCAGTCCGGTCCCGCGGACACGCCGCTGCGCGGGATTCTGGACTTGCGTGAATTCCAGGAAGATCTCCTCCTGATCCTCGGTCGCGATGCCGATGCCGGTGTCCGACACCTCGAATCGGACGGCACGCTCGGATGCGGAATAGACGGCCTTCACCCGAACCTCGCCCCGTTCAGTGAACTTCAGGGCGTTCGAGATGAAGTTCCGGAGGATCTGCGACACTTTTGCCTCGTCGGTGTGCAGCGTCGGTACGCCCTCCGGCTCGTCGAAGACGAGCGAGATGGAGTCGCCGACGAGCAGCGGCCGCAGCATCCCGCGCAGAGCACCGAACAGGTCGCGAACCTCGAACTCGCCCGGGTGAATCGCGATCTTGCCGGCTTCGACCTTCGCCAGGTCGAGCAGATCGTTGACGAGTTCCGAGAGATCCTGCGCCGACCGCTGCACGAGCGAGACCTGCGTCTCCTGTTCGCTCGTCAGCTCGCCATCGATCCTCTCGAGGAGCAGTCGCGTCAGCGCCAGCATCGAATTCAGCGGCGTCCTGAACTCGTGGCTCATGTTGGAGAGGAACTTCGACTTCATCTCGTCGGCGCGCCGGAGATGATCGGCCTTTTCGTCGAGCTCGGCGTACAGCGCGACGACGCCGCGATTGGTATCTTCGAGCTCGCTGTTCAGCCGTAAGAGCTCGTCCTGACGACGCCGGAGCTGATCGAGCGTTTCCAGCAGCTCGCGATTCTGCTGCTGAACTTCGGAGAGCATCGAGGGCGCGCGCTCCGCCACGAGACGCGACGAGATCTCGCCCAGGCGCTGCGGCGTCACGAGAATCGCCGCCGGCGGCAGCAGCTTGCCCATCGTCACGGTCGTGCCGCGTCCAGGCGCGGTCTCAATATGGAAGCGATCCATGAGGCGCCGCGAGCCGCTGATGCCGAGACCCATGCCCGTCACCGATCGGTAGGCTCCGGTCAGGATGTCGTTGAGAGTGGCGATGCCCGGCCCATCGTCCGAAATCGTGACCTGCAACACCTGAGGCGCGACCCGGCCCTCGATCGCAAACACGACGCGTCCTCCGCGCGCATAGCGGAAGGCATTGCGCGCGATCTCCGAGACGGCAGTCGCGATTCTCACCTGCTCCTGGGAGTCGAATCCGAGCAGCGACGCCAGATGCCGCGCGCGCTGGCGGGCGACGACGATATCGTCCTCGAGCTGGACGCGGAGCGTCAGGACCGGCAGGCTCATTGGACGCGCCCTGGCGTCGCGCTCGTCGGTGGAGCGACGACGGCAATCACCGTGGCGTCGTCACGCGAGCGGCGATGATCGCGATAGAGAGCGGCGGCAATCAGCGACGGATGCCGGGTCGTCAGCCCCGGGTAATCCTCGATCTTCCAGTGCGTGGCGATTCCGTCGGAATGCAGCAGCAGCAGCCCGTCGTCCGGCCACGGATACGTCATCTCCTGAATCCGGCGGACCTGGTGGCCGACGGTACCGTTGTGCGAGACGAGGTGACGTCCGCCGGCCGGCGAGATGATGACCGCCGAAATGTTGCCCACCCCGCAGTACCGCACCTCTTTCTGCGAGGCATCCAGCTCCACGGCGGCGGCGGCGGCGCCCCGGGTGTGCCGGATGCCGCCGTGGATACGGGACATGATCTCGCTGGGTCGCAGTCCATCGAGACTACCGAATAGGTCGACGGCAGCATGCGACGCCTTCGCCGCGTCACCGCCGTGACCCAGGCCATCGGCGACGAGGAACTGCATGCCGCCGTTGCGGCGCTGAAATGCCCAGGCGTCGCCGCATTGCAATTCACCGGCGAGCGCCACACAGATGGCGCCGACTTCCAGTTGCGACGCCACCGGAGGGACGACGCGGGGGTCAGACGCGACACGGGCGAGTGCGATGGTCCCCTTGCCGGGCGACGAGAACACGTCGAAGAATTGCGACGCGCGCGCCACCGCGCCGAGCCCGGTGCCTGGACTGCTGGACGTGGTGTATCCATCGACCAGACACGCCCTCCAATTTGGCATCCCGGGACCACTGTCGAGGGCCAGCAGCTCCACTTCCCCAGACGATGAGGCGTCTGCCGCTGCACGGACGATTAACTCGCCGCCGGATGCGTGCTTGAGCAGGTTGGTGGCGAGCTCCGTCGCCACCAGCGCCGCACGTCCTGCTGCCTCCTCGCCGAACCCCAGCCGGCCGGCGCACGTGCGCGCGAGCCGGCGCGCCTCCGCCACCTGGCTGGACTCGTGAATGGGGATCGACATGGATGTCAGGTCCATCGCGCCACCGTGACCCGTGTCCCTTCGCCCACGCGCGAGACGATTTCGAACTCGCCGCACAGTCGCCGGGCGCCGCTCAGGCCCAATCCGAGGCCGCCGCCGGTGGTGTAGCCGTCGGTCAGCGCCAGGCCAATGTCCGGAATGCCGGGGCCCTTGTCTTCGAACGTCAACCGCAGACCCCTCTTGACGCCGTTGCTCAACGCCTCGATGGCTGCGGTTCCTCCGCCGCCGTACTGCAGGGTGTTCCTGGCGAGCTCGCTGGCGGCAGTCACGAGGCGCGTCTGATCGACCAGGCGGAAGCCCAGAGCGATCGCCCAGTCACGCACTTTCTGCCGCACGACGACCACATCGTCACCGCTTCGGATTTCGACAATCTCAGAGTTGCTGGTGGTCGCCATCGCCCGGCTTCTGCGTCTGGATCGCGCCTCGCAGTAGCTCGATGCCCTTCTCCACGTTCAGGGCGGTTTTGACGCCGGGCAACGAGATGCCCAGCTCCACCAGCGTGATAGCGACCGCTGGCCGCATGCCGACGACGACGGTCTGCGCGTCCAGCACGCGTGACATCGCCGCGATGTTGCCCAGCATCCGTCCGATGAAGGAGTCCACGAGTTCGAGGGCGGAGATGTCGATCAGGACCCCGCGTGCGTGATGCTGCACGATCCGCTCGGTCAAATCGTCCTGCAGCGCCAGCGCCAGGCGGTCGTGCATATCGACTTGAATCGAGACCAGCAGGTGGTCGCCGATCTTGAGGATTGGGATTCGCTCCATACCGTCTCAGGCGCCAGCCGTCACCTTGCACACGGTCAGATTGCTCTTCTGGAGCGCGATGCGAAAGGCGTCGGCGAGCGTCGCCTTCGTGATCACCTGCCCGAGGTCCACGCCCAGATGCACGATCGTTTGCGCGATCTGCGGACGGATACCGCTGATGATGCAGTCGGCGCCCATCAGTCTCGCCGCGGCCACCGTCTTCAACAGGTGCTGCGCCACCAGCGTATCCACCGTCGGGACGCCAGTGATGTCGATGATTGCGATGGCGGCCGACGTCTCGACGATTCTCTCCAGGAGGCTTTCCATCACCACTTGCGTGCGGGCGCTGTCGAGCGTCCCGATGAGCGGCAGGGCGAGGATGCCGTCCCACAATGCGACCACCGGTGTGGAGAGCTCCAACATCTCTTGCTGTTGCCGTGAAATGACGTCTTCGCGGGCCTTCTGGTGCAGCTCGGTCGTGTGGAGACCCAGCTTGTCGAGCAGCACCGTGACGAGCCACGTCTGCCGGCCCAGACCGTCGGCGTCGTCCCGATACTCGTTGCGCAGCTGGTTGAAAATCGGCTGCTTCAGAGACAACACGAAGGTGGCCGTCTCGGAGGGCGAGATGCCATGCCGCGCGCGGGTTCGCGACAGGTCGCCGAGCATGTCGCGGATCTCGTCCCATTGGGTGCCGTCGATGTCGTCCAACTGACCCGACTGCACCGCATCCCGGAACAGGTTCAGGAACTGACGCGACCGGTCGCGGAGCTCTTTCTCGTCGTACTTGCTGTAGCCGCCCGCCAGCTGTAGTTTCAACCAGTCTGCCAGCAGGCTTGATTCATGCTTGCTCACGATCTCCGCGATCCGTGTGCCGTCGACTGTGCTCATTCGCGTGGCCCCCGCCCACAGGTAGGAACGATGATCTTAGCTGGAAACGGTCCAGACCCAAGTACTTGAAAAGTTTTGTGAATCGTGCCCGGCGGCGGGTGCGTCGAGCCGCAGGCCCTCAGAAGAGCGTCTGCTGCCGCGGGCGGCGACGGGCGCCGTCGAAGACCGTTCGGCCGCCGAATTCCTTGGAAATCTGGCGCTCGCGTGCGATCGCCGCACCGACGTCGGCCCGAGGGGCAAGGTGCGATTCGACCGCGGTAACGAATCGATCCAAGCGCTTCAGGCCATCGCGCTTCTCGAGCGCGTCGACCCTGGCGCGATCGAGGCTGCGCCGGAGGACGGCGATCGTGTCGTCGTAGGTGTGGAGCGGCACGGGGAACGGGTGGCCGTCCTTGCCGCCGTGCGCGAACGAGAAGCGCGCAGGATCCGCGAATCGCGTCGGCGTGCCGTGGATCACTTCAGCGACGAGCGCCAGCGACTGCAGGGTCCGCGGACCGAGCTGCTCGACCAGCAGCAGCGACGCAAAATCGCGCAGGTCGCGCTCGTGGGCGACGGCCAGGACCGCGCCGAGCCGCTTCGCATCGACGTTGTGCGGGCGGACGTCATGATGATGAGGAAGGACCAGGTGTCTCACCTCCCGCAGCACCCGATCGGGATTCTCGCGCGTCAGCGCAAGCATCGCGTCCTGGGCGGCCATCGCGTCGCGATCCACCAGGTTCTGAATCATCCCCTGGTGCTCACCGACAATGGCCGTGTGCGGCGAGGTGGTGAAGTCGCGGACCGATGCCGAATGCCAGTGGTACCGGCGCGCCGTGCGCTGCGCCTCGTTGAGTCCCTGCTGCACGACGGCCCACTCGCCGTCAGCGGTCACGACAAACGTGTGGAGATAGATCTGAAAGCCGTCCGCAATCGCGTTGTTGTCCACCCGTGCCGTGAGACGGCTGGTCTCGACCAGGGCGCTGCCGTTGAGACCGAGCCGATCGGACAGCGCGCGTAACTCGTCCGGCGTCCGCCGCGAGTGCCGGCCGCGGCCGCCACAGATATGGATGCCAAGCTCCGCCGATCTCGGGTTCAGGCCGCGCTTCAGCGCTCCCATCACCGACGTCGTAATGCCCGACGAATGCCAGTCCATGCCGAGCACCGAGCCGAACGCCTGGAACCAGAACGGGTCGCTGAGACGAGTCAGCAGCTCGGACCGTCCGTAGTGGACGACGACCGCTTCCGCAATCGCCGTGCCGAGCGTCGTCATTCTTGTCGCCAGCCAGGCGGGCACACGGCCGCCGTGCAGCGGCAAGTCAGCCGTGCCCGAGCGCTTCATTCATTCATTCTCGCACTGTGACGATGGCGAGCGCCGCGTCGACACGCGGCCGGGGAAGGCCCGAAACCTAGATTTAACATCAATGTCGCCTCAGCGTCGTGGCCCTCGGACAGCATCGAACCAGCTAAACGGTTTGGAGAGCCGCCCAGCACGTCGGGCCTGGAGGCCACAGTTGCGAGAAGGACTCATCACTAGAGGCGTTGCCGTCGCGATCGTGTGCGCCGGCTTGCTGTTCCACGGCAGCGTGGTGTCGGCGCAGGTCACACCGGCGGCGGGATACACGCCCCCCGATGACACTCCCACGATCAAGGTCGGCGCCACGATCTTTGCCGACTACACGTACCAAACAACCCCCGACGCAACAGACGCTGACGGCAACTCGGTCGATCCGAACCAGTTCAACGTCGCCCGCGCCTACATCAACGTCACCGGCAACATCTCGCACCTGCTCGCGTTTCGCATCACTCCCGACATAGTGCGGCAAAGCGGCCTGGTGTCGCTCGCGACCGGCAACTCCGTGACCAGCGACAGCCTCGTATACCGCCTGAAGTACGCCTATGCGCAGGTCAACATCGATGATTGGATGACCAAAGGCTCCTGGGTTCGCCTCGGCATGCAGCAGACGCCGTGGGTCGACTTCGAGGAGCAGATCTACCGCTACCGATTCCAGGGCCCGATTTTCATGGATCGTGAAACCTACCTCTCGTCGTCTGACGTTGGCGTCGCTTTTCACACCAACTTCCCGAAGAACTTCGGCGACGTCATGGTCGGTATCTACAACGGCGAGACCTACTCGCGCCCGGAGGCCAACGATCAGAAAGCGTTCCAGATCCGCGGCACGCTGCGCCCCTTGCCAATGAGCGCGCTCCTGCGTGGGCTTCGGTTTACCGGGTTCTACGACGCCGATCACTTCGTGAAGAATGGCGAGCGCGAGCGTTTCCTGGTCTCTCCCACGTTCGAGCACCAATACCTGAATGCGGCGTTTCAGTGGGTCGAGACCACGGATCAGATTTCTGCAGTCACCGGCACCAAGGTCGAGGGGGAGGGGTGGTCGTTCTGGGCCACGCCCCGGACCACAAAAGGCTTCGAGGGGCTGATTCGCTTCGACCACCTCGAACCGGACGACACGACGGACCGGAAACGCGACCGGGCGATCTACGGCATCGCCTATTGGTTGCCGCATCAAGGCACGGTGTCCGCGGCGTTTTTGCTGGATTACGAACAGGTCAAGAACAAGAACTTCGCAGTGCCAATCCCGCGCCAAGAGCGGATTTTCCTGCATGCGCTCGTCAACTTCTGATTGATTTCGACTTCACTGGAGCAGAGACCATGAAATCGCTCGTTACGATGTCGCGCCGCGGAGCGCTGACGCTTGTTGTGGCGACTGTCAGCGTACTCGGCGTCTCGGCGCAGAACGTGCAGATCAACGGCGCCGGCGCCACGTTTCCCAACCCCATCTACTCGAAGTGGTTCGCCGAGTACAACAAGCTGCACCCGAACGTCGCGATCAACTACCAGAGCATCGGCTCGGGCGCCGGCATCCGGCAGATCACCAACCAGACCGTGTTCTTCGGCGCCACCGACGGCCCGATGACGAACGACCAGCTGCAGGGAGCGCCGGGAAAGATCCTGCACTTCCCCACCGTGCTCGGCGCGGTCGTACCGATCTACAACATCGAAGGCGTGAACCAGGAGCTCAAGTTCACCGGACCCGTCCTCGCCGACATCTTCCTCGGCAAGATCACCAAGTGGAACGATCCGGCCATCGCGAAGGCCAATCCTGGCGTCAATCTGCCCGCCACCGACATCACCGTGGCGCATCGCTCCGATGGCTCCGGCACGAGTTACATCTGGGTCGATTTCCTGGCCAAGGTCTCGCCCGAGTGGAAGCAGAAAGTGGGCGTCGCCACGTCAGTCAACTGGCCGGCCGGCGTCGGTGCAAAGGGAAACGAGGGTGTCTCTGGTCTCGTCAAGCAGACCCCCGGGGCGATCGGGTACGTGGAGCTGATCTACGCGCTGCAGAACAAGATTGCGTACGGCTCGGTTCAGAACGCCGCGGGTGAATTCGTCAAGGCGTCAGTACAGGCGGTGACGGCGGCGGCGGCGGTGGCGGCCAAGAGCATGCCGAAAGATTTCCGCGTCTCGATCACCAATGCGCCCGGTCAGGGCGTCTACCCCGTGTCGTCATTCACCTGGCTGCTGCTCTACGAGAATCCCAAGGACAAAGCCCAGGCGAAGCTCTTCGTCGACTTCCTGAAGTGGGCGCTCACCGACGGGCAGAAGTTTGCTACCGATCTGGGCTACGCGCCGCTGCCTGAAGAGGTCGTCAAGCTGGAGATGGCGGTCATTCCGCAGATCAAGCTGTAGGGATACACATCGTGCCGAGTACCCGCCTGCCGTTTCGACTCGGTGGAGATCTGAGCTTTCGGATCTTCACCGGGTTCTTCGCTCTGCTCTTGATCGTCATCGTGGTGGCGATCGGCGCGGAGCTGTGGCGGAACTCGGTGCTGTCGATTCAGAAGTTCGGGTTCAACTTCTGGGTGACCAGGATCTGGGACCCGGTTGCCGGGGAGTTCGGCGCGTTGCCCTTCATCTGGGGCACGCTCTACTCGGCGATTCTCGCCTTGGTACTGTCCACGCCCGTCTCGTTGGGCATTGCTATCTTCCTGTCCGAAATGGCGCCCGGCTGGGCGCGCCAGCCGCTCGTCTTCCTCACCGAGCTGCTCGCGGCGATTCCTTCCATCGTCTACGGTGTCTGGGGCGCCTTCGTCCTCGCGCCCTGGGTCCGCTCGCTGCAGGTGCACATGCCGGATGCGTTGAGAGCGACACCGTTTTTCAGTGGTCCCCCCCTCGGCTACGGGATGCTGGCGGCCGGGTTGATTCTCTCGGTCATGGTCATCCCCTACTCCGCCTCGGTAGCCCGCGAAGTATTGAAGGCTGTGCCGCTGGCGCAGCGCGAGGCCGCGTATGCCCTCGGAGCGACCCGCTGGGAAGCGATCCGGGCCGCGCTTTTCTTCGCGCGCACCGGCATCGTCGGCGCCGTTATGCTGGGTTTCGGCCGCGCACTGGGCGAAACAATGGCGGTCACCATGGTGATTGGCAACAGTCCGCAAGTCTCGTGGTCGCTGAACGCACCGCAATACACGATGGCCGCCGTCATCGCCAACGAGTTCACGGAAGCCGCCGATGACCTGTACCTCAATGCGCTCGTCGAGATCGGGCTCGTGCTGTTCGCGATCACGCTGGTCATCAACATGTGCTCACGTCTGCTGATTATGAGCATGACCCGGTCGCGCCGGCCGAAGGCACAGGACGAGGCACCCGTCCTGCCGGAACCGAAGGCCGCATGAATCTCGACTTCCGCCGCCGCGTGCTCTCGGCCGCCGTCACCGGCTTCTGCGGCCTGTCGATCCTGGTGGCGCTGGTCCCGCTCGGACTGATCTTCTTCTTCGTCATCAGCCAGGGGATCCGCGCACTGAACTTCGAGTTCTTCACGAACATGCCGCAGCCGGTTGGCGAGCCTGGCGGCGGCATGGCCAACGCCATCGTCGGGTCGCTCATCGTGACCGGGATCGGCGCCATCTTCGCCATTCCGATCGGGATCCTCTGCGGCGTTTACGCGGCGGAGTACGCAGGATCGCGTCTGGCTTTCGCCGTCCGCTTTGCCGCCGACACGCTGAACGGCGTGCCCTCGATCGTCATCGGCGTCTTCATCTACAGCCTGGTCGTGCTGCCGATCCGTCAGTTCACGGCGGTCGCCGGTGGTGTGGCGCTGGGCGTCATGATGATCCCGATCATCGCCCGCAGCACCGAGGAACTGCTGCTGCTCGTGCCGGGTGGTCTTCGCGAAGCGTCGCTCGCCCTCGGCGCCACCCGCGGCCGCGCGATGTTCAGCGTGATTCTGCCAGCCGCCTTCCCCGGAATCGTCACCGGGATCATGCTCGCCCTGTCGCGTATCGCTGGCGAGACGGCGCCCCTCCTGTTCACGGCGCTCAACAATCGCTTTTTCTCGACGCGGCTGGATCAGCCGATCTCGACGTTGACGGTGCAGGTCTACACCTACGCGAACTCTCCGTACGATGATTGGCACCGGCAGGCCTGGGCAGGCGCGCTGGTGCTGGTGTCGATCGTGCTGCTCTGCTCGCTGTTGGCGCGCGTGGCCACGCGCCGACTCGAACGATTGCAGGTGGGACGCTGATGGCAATGGTGACCGACACTCCGCGGGATCGAGGGATTCAGCTGACGCCGCCGACCGTGACCAAGTCGGACGGGCGAGCGAAATCGGCCGATCCTTCCCAGGCACCGGCGATCCATGTCGAAGGCCTGAACTTCTACTACGGTGCCAAGAAGGCGCTCGAGAACGTCACCCTCAGCATTCAGCGCAATCAGGTCACGGCGCTCATGGGCCCGTCGGGCTGCGGCAAGAGCACCTTCCTCCGCGCGCTGAACCGCATGAACGACGTCATTCCCGGAACGCGGGCAGAGGGTGTCGTGCGGGTGCTCGATCTGGACGCCTATGCCAAGTCGACCGACGTCGTCGCGCTCCGTCGTCGAGTGGGAATGGTGTTCCAGAAATCGAATCCGTTCCCGAAGTCGATCTTCGAAAACATCGCCTACGGCATCAGGCTGAACAAGGTCGTGACCGATCGCGACAGTCTGAATCAGCGCGTCGAAGACAGCCTGCGTGAAGCCGCGCTCTGGGACGAAGTGAAGGACCGGCTCCACGAATCCGCGATCGCGCTCTCCGGCGGTCAGCAGCAGCGACTCTGTATCGCGCGGGCGCTCGCCATTCGACCGGAAGTGCTCCTGATGGACGAGCCCGCGTCAGCGCTGGACCCGATAGCCACGCAGCGGATTGAAGAGCTGATTTTCAAGCTGCGCACCGATTACACGATCGTCATCGTGACGCATAACCTGCAACAGGCGGCGCGGGTGTCACAGATTACGGCCTTCTTCTGGCTGGGCCGTTTGATCGAGGCCGGTCTGACCGAAGAGATCTTCACGAATCCGAAGCAGAAGCTGACCGAGGACTACGTCACCGGTCGCTTCGGTTAGGAGAGACGCGCCATGTCCGACGACAAGACGACCAGGCACTTCATCGAGGAGCTGCAGCGCCTGAAAGAGCGCCTGCTCGAGATGGGCGAGCTGGCGACGAGCCGGATCGACCGTGCGGTGAGCGGGCTCACCAGCCGTGATCCGGTGATTCTCGACGATGTCATCCAGGGCGACGAGTCGATCAATACGCTGCAGATCGAGCTCGACGATCGCTGCTTCAAGCTGCTGGCCCTGCGCCAGCCGATGGCGACAGACCTGCGCCTCATTATGTCGACGACGCGCATCACCAGCGATCTGGAACGCGTGGGCGATCTCGCGGTGAATGTCGCGGAAGCGGCGGCACGCTACATTCAATACCCGCCGGTGAAGCCGTTGATCGATCTGCCGAAGATGAGCGAGCTCGCGCAACAGATGCTGCGCGATGCGCTCTCGTCGTTCGTCTCCGGCGAGGTGACGCTCGCCAGCGACGTCCTGAAGCGAGACGACAGCCCTGGACGACCTGAAGCGCCAGGTCTTCCAGGATCTTCTCACCTACATGCTCAACAATCCGGATCTCGTCGCACCGGCGCTCGATCTCGTGCTGATCTCACGGCATCTCGAGCGCGTGGGCGATCACGCGACCAATATCGCCGAGGACATCATCTTCCTCGTCGAAGGCCGCGACGTCCGGCATCAGACCAGCCGATTCGCCGCCAGCTAGGCCTCCGCCTGCTGGAGTGCGCAATTCCATGTAGCCCGACGCCATTCGGCTCATGATCCGCATCCGCCGTGACGATTACGCGGCGGATGATCCCTCGACCGATTCGGATCGTGGTCGCGGACGAACAATCCATCTTCCGATCGGGTCTTCGCCTGCTGCTCGAGAGTGACGCCGCGTTCCAGGTCGTCGGCGAGGCAGCGGCCCCTGACGCCGCATTGGCTCTCGTCCGCCAGCACCATCCGGATCTCCTGCTGCTCGATCTGGTAATGCCCGACGGCGGCGGCATGGCCGCCGTCCGAGAACTGGCGAAGGATCCCGTCCCTGGCACGCGGACCGTGATCCTGACGGCGGCAATCGATCGCCCCGAGCAGATGATCGCGATTCAGCTGGGGGTGCGAGGCATCCTGACCAAAGACGTGTCCGCCGAGATGCTCTTGAAGTGCATCCGCTGTGTGGCTGCAGGTGAATACTGGCTGGGTCATCAGACCGTCAGCGATCTCGTGGATGCGATCGTGCTCAAGCCTGCGGATCATCGCTCCTCGAGGGTGACACTGACCCCGAGAGAGCTCGACATCGTGGCGGCAATCGTGGATGGCGCGAGCAATCGTGAAATCGCCGATCAATTCGGACTCAGTCCTCAGACGGTGAAGAATCACTTGAGCAGCATTTTCGACAAGCTCGGTGTGTCGAATCGGCTCGAACTCGCGCTCTACGCAGTGAACCACCGCTTGCTCGCCGAACGCCCCCCAACGCGTTGACCGTCGTCACGACTCGCGGGTCTGTTGCGCGATTGATACGACCTGGTACTACCCACCCGGCGTCCCGTCCTAGCACTTCGCTCCCATTGTTGGGCTAGCTAAGCCCAGCCATACTGTCCGGACCACTTTTCCGCCGGAAATCGCTGCAGACGAGCCAGCGCCCACCCCCAAGGGCACTGCTGCGGCGATGCGGAAGGTGCGGCCGGTGCGGTCGTCACTGCTCTCACTCGACGCGGATTGCTGCGAGACCTGTTCTCGCGGGAGAAGGTATGAAATCGCGACTGACGCTTCCGTTGCTCGTGGCTCTCACCATTGGGGGCTACGGAGTCGGGATCCATGGATCCGTGCCAGACGTTCCCACCGGTCAGTGGATGCCTGGCGCGTCCCTCGCGCAACCGCGTGAAGGGGCGGTATCGGTCGCGCTCGACGATGGGCGCGTGCTGATCATCGGCGGACGTGCGGCGGCTGGCCCGGTCGCCACTGTCGAAGCGCTGAACGCGGACGGATCGATGACCCTCCTCCCACTCGATGTCGCTGCCGCGCGTCGGCCACACGGCGGTGCGCCTGACCGATGGCAGCGTGCTGGTCGCCGGCGGCACGACCGCGATTGTCGAGCGATCAGGGAACAATCGAAGCCGCAACGTCCTCGGCCGAGATCTTTTCGCCGGGCGCCAACACGTGGAGTGCGGCGTCGCCGCTGAATGTCGCGCGCACCGGGACAGACCACGGCGATCCTGCTCGATGGGCGAGTGCTGATCGCTGGCGGCACGGCGAGCAGGGACCACTCGACTCGATGGAAGTGTTCGACCCGGATTAGGGCACCTTCCGCGTCGCTGGCGTGCTTTCCGCGGCACGTGCAGAAGCAGCCGCGGCAGTCGCGGGTAAGACTCAGGTGCTGGTCGTCGGCGGCCGCAATGCGGATGGCGTTCTGGCCACCGCCGATCTCGTCGACGTGGACTCGGGTTCCGTCGCGCAGCTGACGCTGACGTCGCCGCGCGCCGGCGCGTCGGCGACAGAAGCTGCTCGACGGCACGGTGTTCGTCGCGGGCGGCAATGACGGTTCGAACGATCTCGCCACCGCGGAAGTGATCGATCCGGTCGCCGGAGCATCGACTCCCGTGGGCTCGATGTCGCAGCCGCGCAGCGGCCATCAGGCGACGCTGCTGGATCACAATGCGACCGTCCTGATCGTTGGCGGCACGAGCAACGGTGCCCGTCGCCACGACGGCCGAGACTTTCATCCCCTGGACAGGCCAGTTCGCCGCTACGAATTCGCCGGCGGCCGCGCGCACGAGCGCAGATCGTCAGCCTCAACATCGACCGAGGGCGTCGCGGTCCTCGCGGCCGGCAAGGCGAGCAACGGCGCGCTGGTGGCTTCTACGGAGCTGTACGGGTTCGCGACGGTGAAGACGGATCAGGACGACTACGCGCCGGGCACGCACGGTTGTCATCACGGGCACTGGCTGGCAGCCCGGCGAGATCGTCCACTTGCTGCTGCACGAAGTCGGAACCGGTGCCGAACCCGACGTACCGCTGATCGCAACCGCCGACGCTACGGGAAAGATCTTTAACGATGTCTTCGCCCCGAACGAGGGAGACATTGGAAGACGGTTCTACCTCACTGTGGTGGGAGTTGGCGCGACGGCTCAAACGACTTTCACGGATGCACCAAACAACTCGACGTTCAGCAGCACGGCCAATGGCGCCCCAGTCACGACCTTCGGTACGGTCCTTCCGAATCAATGTTCGGCGTGGTGGGGACAAGCTCGCCAAGGAAATAACCTGGACGTGGTAACCGGCACGATGACGCTCACATCGAATCCCGGTGGCGCCGAGTTTTTCGCTAACGACACGTGCAGTGGCAGTCCACAGACCACCCTTTCTCTTTCCTTCACTGCCGCCAGTGCCGTCCAGTTCTCGTCCAGAATTGCGACTACAGGACCGTACACGATTAGAGGCGCCGGTTCCTGGGACAACAATGCCAATCAAAACGCGACGGCGGCTGTAACCGTCAATGCGCAGCGTTCCACGAGTACGAGTGTCACCTGCGCGACCAATCCCGTCCTCGTCGGTCAGGGGACATTGTGCACTGCGACCGTTACGGATACGGGCGGCGCAGGCGCATCCTCGCCGACGGGAACTGTTACGTTCTCATCGGACGCATCCGGAACCTTCGGCTCCGCCAGCACGTGCGCGCTGGTCTCCGCAACCTCGAACAGCAGCACGTGCAGCAGAACCTACACACCAACGATAGTGGCGCCTGGGACACATAACATCGGCGCCAGCTATGCGGCAAATGGCGCGCATGCCGGCAGTTCGGATCCGACACCGTTTGCCCTTACCGTCAATCCGATGTCGACGGCCACCACTGTCGCGTCCAATGCGAACCCGTCTGTCTTTGGTCAGAACGTTACGTTCACTGCGACGGTTTCGGTGGTCGCGCCCGGCACGGGGACGCCGGCCGGGAACGCCGAGTTCTTCGATGGCGCGACGTCGTTGGGTATCGCCGCGTTGAACGGGTCGGGTGTCGCGACGTTGTCAACCAGCGCACTGGCCGTCGCCTCACACAGCATCACGGCAAAGTATCTTGGCAACGCTAGCTACAGTCAAAGCACGTCCGCAGTGTTGAATCAGACCGTTCAGAGCGCCGCTACAACAACGGCGCTGACGTCGTCCGTGAATCCCTCGAAATTCGGGCAGTCGGTGACGTTTACGGCGACAGTGACGGTTAACTCACCTGGAACGGGCACACCGGCCGGAAGCGCTGAGTTCTTTGACGGCGCGACGTCGCTGGGTACCGGAACCTTGAACGCCTCCGGTGTGGCCACGCTAACGACCAGCACGTTGGCCGTCGCCTCGCACAGCATCACCGCGAAGTATCTCGGCAGCGCCAACTACAACGGCAGCACCTCGACGGTGTTGCCGCAGAACGTCGAGAAGGCCGGCACGACGACCGCGGTCACGTCTTCTGCGAATTCGTCGAAATTCGGACAATCTGTCACGTTTACCGCGACCGTGACGGTGAATTCGCCGGGCACAGGCACGCCGGCCGGCAACGCCGAGTTCTTCGATGGTGGCACGTCGCTCGGGATGGGCACGTTGAACGCCTCCGGCGTGGCGACGTTTACGACCAGCGCCCTGGCCGTCGCCTCCCACAACATCACCGCGAAGTATCTCGGCAACGCCAACTACAACGAAAGTACCTCGGCGGGGCTGACGCAAACCGTTGAGAAGGCCGACACCGCGACGGCGCTGACTTCGTCGACGAATCCCTCGAAGTTCGGCCAGTCGGTGACCTTCACCGCGACGGTCACGGTCGACGCGCCGGGCACCGGCACGCCGGCCGGCAGCGCCGAGTTCTTCGATGGCGCCACCTCGCTCGGCACGGGGACCCTCAACGCCTCCGGCGTAGCGACGTTCTCGACGAGCACGCTGGCGGTCGCCGGGCACAGCATCACGGCGAAGTATCTCGGCAACGGCGACTACAACGTGAGCATCTCGGCGGGGCTGACGCAGACCGTGGAGAAGGCCGACACCGCGACGGCGCTGACTTCGTCGACGAATCCCTCGAAGTTCGGCCAGTCGGTGACCTTCACCGCGACGGTCACGGTCGACGCGCCGGGCACCGGCACGCCGGTCGGCAGCGCCGAGTTCTTCGATGGCGCCACCTCGCTCGGCACGGGGACCCTCAACGCCTCCGGCGTGGCGACGTTGAGCACGAGCGCACTGACAGTCGCCGGGCACAGCATCACGGCGAAGTATCTCGGCAACGGCGACTACAACGTCAGCACCTCGGCGGGGCTGACGCAGACCGTGGAGAAGGCCGACACCGCGACGGCGCTGACTTCGTCGACGAATCCCTCGAAGTTCGGCCAGTCGGTGACCTTCACCGCGACGGTCACGGTCGACGCGCCGGGCACCGGCACGCCGGTCGGCAGCGCCGAGTTCTTCGATGGCGCCACCTCGCTCGGCACGGGGACCCTCAACGCCTCCGGCGTGGCGACGTTGAGCACGAGCGCACTGACAGTCGCCGGGCACAGCATCACGGCGAAGTATCTCGGCAACGGCGACTACAACGTCAGCACCTCGGCGGGGCTGACGCAGACCGTGGAGAAGGCCGACACCGCGACGGCGCTGACTTCGTCGACGAATCCCTCGAAGTTCGGCCAGTCGGTGACCTTCACCGCGACGGTCACGGTCGACGCGCCGGGCACCGGCACGCCGGTCGGCAGCGCCGAGTTCTTTGATGGCGCCACCTCGCTCGGCACGGGGACCCTCAACGCCTCCGGCGTGGCGACGTTGAGCACGAGCGCACTGACAGTCGCCGGGCACAGCATCACGGCGAAGTATCTCGGCAACGGCGACTACAACGTCAGCACCTCGGCGGGGCTGACGCAGACCGTCGAGAAGGCCGACACCGCGACGGCGCTGACTTCGTCGACGAATCCCTCGAAGTTCGGCCAGTCGGTGACCTTCACCGCGACGGTCACGGTCGACGCGCCGGGCACCGGCACGCCGGTCGGCAGCGCCGAGTTCTTCGATGGCGCCACCTCGCTCGGCACGGGGACCCTCAACGCCTCCGGCGTGGCGACGTTGAGCACGAGCGCACTGACAGTCGCCGGGCACAGCATCACGGCGAAGTATCTCGGCAACGGCGACTACAACGTCAGCACCTCGGCGGGGCTGACGCAAACCGTCGAGAAGGCCGACACCGCGACGGCGCTGACTTCGTCGACGAATCCCTCGAAGTTCGGCCAGTCGGTGACCTTCACCGCGACGGTCACGGTCGAGGCGCCGGGCAGCGGCACACCGAGTGGCACGGTGACCTTCATGGATGGCGCGGCGACACTCGGCACGGTTACGCTGAACGCTTCCGGAGTGGCCACGTTTACGACCACGACCTTGAGCGTGGGGAATCACACGATCAAGGCAATCTACGGCGGCGATAGCGGCTTTAACGGCAGCACGTCGACCGCGGTGACTCAAGGAGTCGAGAAAGCAGATACCACAACGACCGTGACTTCAGGGCCGAACCCGTCTCTCCTGAACGAAGCCGTGACATTCACCGCGACTGTCAATCCGGTTGCACCGGGGACGGGGACACGAACTGGCACCGTGACGTTCAAGGAGGGCGCCACTGTGCTTGGGACAAGCACGGTAAACGCCAGCGGTCAGGCGACGTTTACGACTTCTTCGCTCGGTGCCGGGTCGCATACGATTAAGGTGTTCTACGGCGGCGACGGCAACTTCAATCCAAGCGACGGGACAACGGCTAGCGCGCAGACCGTGAACTACACGTTCGACGGCTTCTACGCGCCGGTCGACAGGCTCCCGATCGTCAATAGCGCAAAGGCCGGTCAGGCCATTCCGACGAAATGGCGCCTGACGGACCTCAACGGTACCGGAGTATCTGATCCGTCCAGCTTCGTGGGCCTCACCTCCGTACCGTGCATTGTGTCGGGCTCCGAGCCAGTCGATGAAGTGACCGAGTACGCCGCCGGCGGTTCAGGGCTGCAGTACCTCGGCAATGGCAATTGGCAGTACAACTGGAAGACGCCGAAAGAGTTCGCCTTGCAATGCCGTATCGCGCGAGTGACTCTCTTAGACGGCAGCGTTCACGAGTTCAAAGTGCAGTTCAAGAAGTAGGTACACCGCTTGGGCCCGGTGCAAGCCGGGCCCAAGCCCGTCTACTGGTTGGTCCTTCTCTTCTTCCGCCGCACGATGCCCGAGCTAAAGCTCGGGCCTACGTACCTCTGCCCTGCTCCCTCCTCACACGTGCGGCGCAAATCTCCCGGCCCTCAACACCCTCGATGCGATTAGCGCCAGAAGGCCGCCGGTCAGCGTGAGCAGAACGCCCATGCTCATCTCCGAGCGCAGCTGACCGGGCGGAAAGATTGCCGCGCAGAAGAAGAGCCCGACGCTGAATCCCATCGCTGCGACGAAGCCGATTACTATCAGATCCTTCCAGCCCAGTTGCCGTGGCAGGTGCAGGCCCGCGAGCACCGCCAGGCCCGCGGCCAGGAGCAAGCCAATTGGCTTACCGGCCACCACCGCGAGCGGCAGCGCCCACGTGCCTTCTTCGAGCGCGCCGAACGGCACGCCAGCGTTGACCAGCCCGAAGAAGAACAAGGCGATCTGCGCCGGATAGCGCCAGAACACTTCGAACCGGCTCAGCGTGTCCTTGTCTCCGGGCTGGGCATCGACGAAAAATCCGGGATCCCGTGCCGCGTGCGGCAGGAACGGCATCACCGGCACCAGGGCGAGCGCCGGATGGAGGCCGCTCCAGTACAGTGCGAACCACGACAGGCTGCCCGCGCTGAGCAGATACGGCCAGAAGCTGCGGACTTTCGCGCGGCGCAGGCCGCTCGCGATCGTCATGGCGACGAGCAGCAGAATCGCACCGACGCCAAGATGCAGGTCGCGCGAAGGATTGAACAGCGCCACCGCAACGAAGCCAAACGTGTCCGAGGCGATGCCCAGCAGGATCAGAAATGGGATCGCCGGATGATGTGGACGGAAGATCAGCCGGGCGATGAAGTAGCTGAACGCAAGATCGATGGCGAAGGTCACCGGCCAGCCGGTGGAGAGCATCGGTTCGTCGAACCACTCGGCCGCCTGAATGTGCAGCAGCGCCGTCACCGCCCCGACACCGATCGCCACGAGCACCGGCAACAGGACCCGCCGCCAGGTGTGAAGCACGCCGCCGGGCGCCGTCGCCTCGACGACTTCCTTCATCATCAGGGCGAAGAAGAACGCGAGGGCGATGTCGTTGACGGCGAAGGCCGCCGCATAACTGAACTGGAAGTAGCTTTCCGGCCGGACGTTCGCCCAGATCAGCGCGATGCCGGCGCCGATCGGCAGCAGCAGCAGATGCTCGAACGCAAACTTCGACAGTCGGGGCACCGCACCCCGCCATCCGCGCCGCCGTCCGTGGACGCGTGGCTCATCGGCCATCGCGGCTCCTCCCGTCCTCGGTACCTCGGCTTATCCGTGCGACGGCCAGTTCGGACGCATCGCGATTCCATCCGGTCCGCGCCTGACGCCGCACCATCCCGGAATCCACCGTTTTGCCGGTACGCGAGATGGTCTCGAAATACATCTCGTCGCCGGCAATCTCCACCAGCATGAAACTCTGGTCCTGATCGAAATACGCGGCCGTCTCGTCGGGATTCGGCCGCATGTTTCCCCGCCGCAGCTGTCCCGCGGAGCCCGTGACGAAATAGTAGATGCCCTTCTGCGGTTTCACGCGCTCGTAGACATGGTCGTGCCCCGTGAACACCACGTTGACTCCGCGCTGGACGAAGATCGGTTCGAGCAGCACGCGCAGGTCAACCGACGATCCGTGGCGCGCGGCGTTGGAATAGAGCGGGTGGTGGAAATAGCAGATCTTCCAATCCTCCTTCGCATCGCCGAGCGCGCCGTCCACCCACTGCACCTGACGCTGATCCATCTGGGTGCTGTCCAGCGCGAAGAAGCGGACGTTGCCGCGAGCAAAGGTGTAGTAACGCTGCCCGTTCATGTTGTAGTGCTTGTAGTTCACGTTCTCGGGACGGTCGTGGTTGCCGAGGCACGCCTGGAACTTGACGCCCGCAGCCAGGAGCGGCGCATAGGGCTGCTCGAACTTCTTGACGAAGTCGGACGGCGACTGCCCGCCGTACATGTTGTCGCCCAGCATGATCACGAGATCGAACGGGAATCGGGACCTGGCGGTGACCATCTGCCGGCCGATGTCGTACTGCGGCTCATCACCGGTGCCGTTGTCGCCCATGGCGACGAACTTCAGCGAACCGTTCTTGTTGGGAACCTGGGTCGCCTGCTGAGCGGCGGCGAACGCCAGAAACAGAAGGGGCGCGCAGGCGAATGCCAGTCGCCTCCAGACAGAGGCACGGCCGCTGGCATCCGCGATCGCGGCGACGGGTCGAGTGTCAGAAGTGAACCGCAATGCCCACCGAGACGCGACGTGGCATGAGCTCGCGTGTGCGTCGCTACATTACGACCACTCCCGCACCCTCACCGCGCCTCCTGATAATCCTCCAAAATGGCCGCCGGCGTCACGTCGTCCCGCCGGATGGCTCTCGCTTCACCGTCCAAGTGCCGACAATCACTGCCGTGCCTGGGCGGTCAGGCGGTTGAGCGCCCGACGGGCCTCGTCGGCAACCGGCGAGAGCGGATTCACGGCCAGCGACTGCCCGAGATAGGCCTGCGCCGATGCGCGATCCTGCAGCCGCATCGCGATCACCCCGGCGTGATACAGGATGGTCGCGTCGCGCGTACCTACCGCCAGCGCCTTCTCGACTTCGACACGCGCTTTGGCGTGGTCGCCGGCAGCGCTGAGCGCCCACGCATTGGCGTCAAGCGTGTGGATGTCGTGGCGGGCCACACGCTCGAGGGCTGCGATGCGCTTGGCCTCGTCGCCGAGCGATTGACGGTCGGCATAGAAAAAGATCAGCTCGCGGTTCGCGTTGTCAGCGGTCTCCGACTCCGCGAGCGCCCTCTGCTCGAAGTCGGCGTAGACGGTTCTTGCCTCCGGGCTGCCGACGCGATGCAGCGCTTCGGCCAGCGCATAGAGATTTTCTGCGTGGGACGCGACGTCGCACAGCCGGTGAAGAAGCATCACCGCGTCAGCCGAACGATTCTCAGCCAGCCGTACTTTCGCGAGGTAGCCGAGCGCGTAGTGATAGTCGGGCATCAGTTTCAATGCCTGTTCGAGCGCCTGTCCGGCCTCTGGCGTCTTTCCAATCGACAGGTAGAGGTGCCCGACCTGGCTTAGGATCCACGCGCGGTCCTCGATCTCCAGAGGCGACATCCGGTCGAATGCCGTCGTGTAGAGATCGATCGCCCCGTCCACGTCGCCAAAGACCTCGCGTAGATAGGCGGCGCGCGTGAGCCCCGATAGATTGCCCGGCCTCATGTCGAGCATCCACTGCACGGCGTCCTCGGCTGACTTGTATTCGCCAAGCTCGGCGCTCGCGTCCGCGAGGAATCCGTACACCATCACGTCGTCCGGCGCCTGCCGGTTCAGAACCTTTGCCGCATCCAGCGCACGCCCGAACTCGTGCCTCCCCAGGAGCAGCCACGCTTCGAGTTTCCGCGCTTCGAAGTTGCCTGGCGACATGGCGATCGCGCGCGACGCTTCTTCCTGGCCCTTGGCGTAGTAGGCCGGGTCACCGGTTTCACGCGCGCGACGCGCCAGCGCCCAGCCCAGGTCGACGTGCGGCTGCGGATCGTCGGGCTGCGCCGCAATCTGCGTTGTCGCCGAGGCCATCTGCTGCTCCGCTGGCGTCAGCGTTTGCGCAGCCGCGGCCGCCGGCGCCGCCAAGGCAAGGGCGGCGACCAGCGTCGACGATCGGACGATGTCAGCTAGTTGCTTGGACATGGGGCCCCCGCGCCGGCCGTGCATCCCGGCTCTCCCGGATCGATGTGACGATGATTGCGGCCGCTCGGCGCATTCGCGAGATATGGGAACGACGATCGATACGGCGCATCGTTCACGTTGACGCCGTCACCGAGCGCATTATTGGGAAACTTGTTGAACGAGGGGTTCAGCACGCCGGCGACCGCGCGCAGTGCAATGTCCACGGCATCGTCGCCAAGCCGCCGTCCGTTGGGGAACCCGGCGGGATCGCCGCCCAGCAGCCCCAGCCGGCTCTGGCTCGCCTTGGGCGTTGGTGGGACCCCCGTGTTGAGCCGCAGGATGTCGGCGACCGGCCCCGCGGGCGTCCCAGCAGCGGCGATCGGTGGCGCATATGTCACCAGCGGCAGCAGGTCCGTGCGCGGCGGCGCGGGAATCGCAATCGCACCAGCCGTCGCGGCGTTGAGGACGCGCGCCAGTGCCGGATCCAGGAAGAACGACGCGAACTGCGAGTCGTTCGCCGGCCGATCCATGCTGAAGCGGTCTTTGAAGCCGGTGCCGATGAGCAGCTCGTTGATCAGCGGATTGCCGAGGCGTTGAATCTGATGGTAGACGCCGGCACTCTGCGCGGGAAGCGGCGAGCGACGCACCGTCGTCCGCGGCCGCGAGGTGGTGCCCCAGGCACCTATCGTCGCCGCCGTTGACGATGCCGCTTCGATGTTTCCGGTCCTGGTGAGAAGCGCGATCGGCACCTCGATCGCAATCGAATTCACCGCGAATCCCGACACTTGATCGGGCGCGACATTCTGCAAGCCGGCGTCCTGGGCAGGACTCAGCGCGCCTGGCGCAACGGTACTGCGCAGGTTCAGCGTGTCGAACGCACCGCCAAGATCGATCCAGAACGGATCGTCAGTGGTACCGGCGAACACCTTCATGCCCGTGCCGACGGTATAGATCGCGCTGTTGAAGAGCGCTGTGTAGTTCATCGTGCGCGGACCGGGATTGCTGGGCACGACGAAGAGCGGCGTTCCGCTGGTCAGCGGTGTCGACACACCGCTCTTGACCATCGTCACCGTGTAGCGCTGACGCTGTCCGAGGCCAGGCGAGCTGAACGACGTAATCTGCGGCGGCACGATGAGCGTGCCAGGCGGCACCGGTGCCGGAGAGCCCATCGGCGCCGTAATGCCGCTTCCCGCCCCCGCGTAGACCTGGAACAGGTTCGGCAAGCGCTGCTCGGTGGTGAACTTGAACTGGAACACAACGTCTTCGACAGCGTCGTTGTTGTTGTCCACCTTGACCTCGTACAGGATTTCCGGATCGAACGGCGACCAGTTGGGGCCGTTGTCGGTCTCGATCAGGGGATCGACGCACAGAATGAAGGTGACCTTCGTCGAATCACCCGGTGCATAGCTGACGAAGGCGTAGAAATCGGTGATGTCGGCCTTGTGATCGAGCGCCGTAATCGGCGCCTCTCGGTGGCTCGAGGCATGGCCCACGACACTGCAGACCGTCCACACGGCCACGGCTGCTGTCACGACGACTCTCAGAAAACGCATAGGAGCCCTCTGTTTCGACGATTCGGTGTTGGATCGACTGTGAAAGAACGGCGACGGCTTACGAGATCCGGCGGCGCACTCCCCTGACGCGCGAGCGGAGCAGGCCGAGAATGCCACTGGCGACGAGCACGGCCGATGCCGGTTCGGGAACCGGATTGGCGCCGCCGACGAATTGATTCGTGACGCTGCCCTGGAGCGACGCGCTTCCGTCGACTCCGCCGTCGACGGCGATGTCATCGACGACGCCGAGCAAGGCAACGGTTGGAAGGATCGTCAGCGATTGATTCAGGTCCTCGAGCCCGTCCAGAGCCGCCGCAATCAGCGCATCGCCAGTGCCGGTGCAGCCGGTGACTTCTCCAGGATCGAAGCGCCCGCCTTCGCAGAAATTCTTGACGGCCGTGACCGCCCCATCACCTGCAGCCGATGCGCCACTCAGTGAGAGGCTCGCACCGGCGATGCCAGAACCGGTGACGTCATAGCCGAAGAGAATTTCGAGGAGCTCGCCCGGGCGGGCGGAGACGTCGACACCGAAGGCGAGCCCCGATGCCACAGGCATCACCTGCACGGCATCGGGCGAGATCGGCGACGAGCCGGCGGGCTGCGTCGTCAACTGCGCGAAATTCTGGAACTGGAATGCGCCCACCGTGCACGCGTCGCTGAGCGCGAAGTAGTCGCTCAGCGTGCCTTGAACGCAGGCAACCGGGGCAGCCTCGCCCCTGCCGGGCATAAGCGTCGCGAGGAGAGCGGCGATGACAGCAGCGCGGGTCACGTTCATGGGGAACTCCATTGGTGATGTCAACGCGCTGCCTGCGCGACTGGATTGAACTCATCCGTTCTGCCCGCTGAAGCTCGACGGTAGAGTGTGACTCCGACGTCAGGCCTGCCTCATGTGATAATCCCGGCCGAATTCCGGAGGGATGAATGTGGCGACGCGCAGTCTACGTCGTAGTTGTTGCCAGCCTGTGTCTTGCGCGGCAGCCGTCACTGACGGCGTGGGAGAAAGACACGCACTATGGCCTCACACTCTGGCTGGGCCTGCAGGCCGGGTTCTCGCTGACTGACGCGAAACGCGTCGCCGAGCTGACGCAAGGAGACGACGAAGGATTCGTGACGCCGGCGACGATGACCGAGAGCATCGCGCTCCTGATCGGAGACGTATCGGGCGCGCGTCTGACGGGCAGGCGGCATTTTCCGACGAGCGGTCCGATCCCCGGCGAGCCGGCGGGACGCGCCGTCGTTCCAAACAGTCCGGCCGCGCGGCATCTGCTCGACGCGGCAATCGCATTTCAGGGCGCCGACGAACTGGATCGCCTCGGCGAAGCCTTTCATCCTTTCCAGGATTCCTGGTCGCATCAGGGCATTCCCGATACGCCGCTTCGTCCAGGCCCGCCGATCCGCCAACTCATCGCCTTGTCCCACCCGGCGGCTCGGGGCGGCTGGCGGCAGCACAACGCCGACCTCACCTACCGCTTCCCACAAGATGCGGTCGACACGGGCCGGGCGACGTTCGACGCGATGTGTGCGTTCTTGAAGACGCATCCTCGCCGCGCGCAGCGAGCCTGCGCCTCGTGGAGTGCGCTCGAAGCGGACGTCCGGTCGTTCGCACGCGCGAGTACTCGCGACGAAAAGCGGGCGTGGTTCGCCGCGCACCTGCAGAATGCCGGAGTGGACCTCGACGAACTCGTCAATGTGAGTCTGCCCGGACGATCGAAGTTCCGGGAACGCCTGGCGTGGTTCGCCACGTGGGGCACGACGGCAGTCGCACGCGCCAATACGCCGGCTCGAGCCGACGTCGTCCACGCTGCAATGGTCGCCGGCCGAGGCCAACCCGCAGCCCCTCCGCCGCCGCAGTTGGTCGAACGTGCGCAGCAGTTCGTCGTCTTATGGCTGCGCGACCAGAACATCGACCAGGCCATCCAGCGCGTCAGCTGGCGGGAGCTGCAGGCGCAGTTCGGTCCCGAGGAACTGGACTCGTCGCGGGACGCGATCATCACCTGGTGCCGGCGCTTCATGACGATGTGGCTGGTTGACGATCACGGCGCAATCGAACGCGCCGGCCACTGCGATCCGAAGGCGGCCGGTTACGCCGAGCTGCCGCAAGCGCCACCGCGCGAAGGGCCGATGGCGGCAGGCCGGCTGGACATGAAGCCGCTGCTGTCCGAGAACGTGTCGCCGGTTCGAGGCGCCTTCAACGGCGATCCGCCGGCGTACGCCTTCGTCGTGCAGTTCACGCACCATCCGCGCGACTCGGTGGTGATGGTGATGCGACCCGACGGACAGATTATTCGAATGTTGTGGCTGGTGGCCTGATCGAGCCCTACGGACGCCGGCGCTGCGCCTCGATCAGCCCGGCGAAGCTGGCAATCGCCGCGAGCAGCTCGGCGGGCTCGACCGGTTTCGCCAGGTGCACTTGGTATCCGGCGCGCATGGCCCGCATCCGGTCTTCCGCGCGGGCGTACGCCGTGAGCGCAATGGCCGGCAAGCCGCGCCGCGCGTCGCCGTTTTCGTCGCGGATCTGTTGCATCAGTTCATAGCCGTCCACGTCAGGGAGGCCGATATCGCTGATCAGCATGTCGGGGCGGTCAGCTCTCGACAACGACAGCGCTTCTTTGACCGATGCGGCGGCAAGCACGATCGCGCCCTGTCCCTCGAGCAGCCGTTTGAGGAAATCGCGGGTATCCGGCTCGTCCTCGACGACCAGAACCTTGACGCCATCGAGGTTCACGGCGTCCCAGTGATTTCGGTCGGCACCGCTCACGTGAGGCACCTTGGGCTGCACGGCCGCGGTATCGACGGGGAACACGATCGTAAACGTCGCGCCCTGCCCTTCACCGGGGCTCTCGGCACGCACGGTTCCACCATGCAACTCCATCAAGTGCTTGACGATCGCGAGGCCGAGACCCAGCCCGCCATAGCGTCGCGTAATCGAGCGGTCGGCCTGATGGAACCGCTCGAAGACGTGCGGCAGAAAGTCCCCGCGGATTCCAGCGCCATCGTCGGCGACGGCGACCTCGACCTCGCCGGGTCCGCTGAGGAGCGTCACCCTGACGTGACCCTTCGGCGGCGTGAACTTGATGGCGTTCGACAGCAGGTTCCACACCACCTGCTGGATTCGCGAGGGATCGCCCGACACCGGTCCGGCCCGTTCCAGTGTCATCCGGATGTCGATCTCCTTGCTGTCTGCATCCTCGCGGAGCGTCTCGACCGCATCGCGGACGATCGACTCGACATCGATCCTTTGCATGTCGAGCTGCAGCTTACCGGCGACGATGCGGCTGATGTCGAGGAGGTCGGAAATGAGCTGCGCCTGGATGCGCGTGTTGCGCGCCACCACGTCGAGACCGCGCTCCAGAATGGCCGGGTCCTCATGTGCCCGCATCATCAGTTGCGTCCACGAGAGGATCGCATTCAACGGCGTCCGCAACTCGTGCGACACCATCGCCACGAACTCGTCCTTGACGCGGCTCGCGCGCTCCGCTTCCGCCCGTGCCACGCGTTCGGCTTCGAGCAGCCGATCCCGCTCGGCGGCGGCGGCTTGCCGCTCCGTGATGTCGCGCGCAATCTTCGAGATGCCGATGATGCTGCCCGATTCGTCGAGCACCGGCGACACCGTCAGCGAGATCGCCACCAGCCGTCTGTCTTTCGTAATGCCGGATCGTCTCGAAATGGTCGATGCGCTCGCCGCGCCGTATCCGCGCAAGGATCTGATCTTCTTCGCTCTGCCGATCCGCCGGAATCAGGATGCGAACGTTCTTGCCGATCAATTCTTCCGCCGGATAACCGAACAGCCGCTCGGCCGCCGAATTGACCGACTGAATGATGCCGTCCAGATTCTTCGAGATAATCGCGTCGTCCGACGAGTCGACGATCGCGGCAAGGTATGCCCGCGCGGCGGTTGGCGGCAGGCTGCGTGTGTCGGCCGCCCTCGGCGCCGGAGTTCGAGTCGGGTTGGGATCCAACGCACGTAGTGTGACACGAGGCACCGCCGGATGCGAGCGCGTGGCCCGCCCGCCTCGTGTCAGAACAGGCGGCCGACGCCGATGTAGTACCGCCAGTCGCCGCTGAAACTGAAACTGCCGCCGAGGAGCACCGGACCGATCAGCGTGTCGAGAATCGCGCCGACGCCGCCATTGCTGCGAAACTTCGCGGTGTCGAAGTCGTCGAAGGCCGAGCCGTTCTCGAGCCACCCCCCGATGAACATCGGCCCGCCGAGAAAGTCGGGGAGCCTGCCGACGCCGCGCAGGTAGCCCGCCGTGACGACCGCGAAGTGATCGCCCCGAAACTGTCCCGGCTCGAATGCGCCCAGCAGGAATGGCCGCCCCACCGAGTACTGCTCTGTCGGCAGCGGCTTGCCGCCAAACGACGTGGCGCCGGCGGCGACGACGAACACGCGATCGCGGCGCCGGAGCGACCAGAACATGGAGCTCGAGATCTCGGCCTGCGTCAGATTGTCGTTCGAGCGGGTCGTGTCCGCTGACGCGGGCGCTTCAGGCGAGTCGAACAAATGGCTGAGCGTGGCGCCAGCGCGAATACCGCGCGACGGCACCACCGGACTATCCTGGCTGTCATGCAGCCATCGGATGCGCGCCCGTGTCTCGCGGCCGGAAATCTCCGGCAACTGTGGATCGCCTGCGCCGACGGATGCCCACAGATAGCCGAATGTCACGCCCCCTCGCACTTCGTCATCGCGTCCGATATTGACGCCGCCGTCGAAGCCGACGCCGGCGCGCGATTCGTTGTACTTGGCGACGATGGTGTCGTCCTGAACGAAGTTCACCGTGCGGCGAATGGCGAGGGCCGTGCCGCTGACGAACAGCGGCGAATGGCCGATCGGCCGATACAAGTCGATTCCGATGTTCGGTTGTACGCCGACCGCTGCGTCGACGCGAAGCTCCGACCCTGATCCCACGACGTCGAAGGTGAGGTAGCGGGCGGCCAGCTGAAATTCGAAATCGTCGGTCGTCGTGTTCTGGAGGCTGACGCCCAGCATCAGAAAGGGCGGCGCATAAGTCTTCTGCCGAGCCCGGATCTGCAGCCCTAAACGCCCGCTCTCGGAGACCAACTGCCAGCCGACGGTTTCGTAGCGATCGAGGCCGACGAACGTCTGGAGGTCGAACTCGAGCGCGTGCACGTCGAGCGGCCGTCCGACGTGGGCTTTCAGCACTTCCTCGATGCGACGCTGGTCGGCGTCGACGGCGCCGACGATCGACAGGAACTGCGGCGTGCCCCACGCCGACTTCCTCCGCGCTTGACGCGTTTCCTGGTAGACGCGCCAGGCGTCGTCGTCGAGCGCCAGCGGCAGCAGCTTGTCCTTCATCGCCTCCGCTGCCTTGTATCCGGCCTCGGCGAGTGCCTCGTTGCGGCGCCAGTCGAGGCTGGCGAACTCCTCCAGCACCGGGTTGATGACCAGATCGGCGCTCTGCATGGCCCGGCGGGTATTCGCCTGCATCATCACGTCCACGGTCTGTCCCATCAGCCCCATCAGGGAGTAGTTCACCGCCTGCTTCTCGCCCATGAAGCCGACGTTGATCGCGATGACGACGTCCGATCCCATCGCCCGGACGATATCGGCTGGTACATTGTTCATGGCGCCGCCATCGACCAGCACGTGCCCGTCGATCTCCATCGGCGGAAAGATTCCCGGGAGCGACATCGTGGCCCGCATCGCGTCCGGGAGCGATCCGTGATCGAGCACGATCGATTGCGCGGTAACGAGATCGACGGCGAGGCAGCGAAACGGTGTCGGTAGATCGTCGAACGACTGCAGCTGCTGGTAGGCGCCGCCGATCCGCGTCAGCAGGAAGTCCACCTGCTGTCCGTTGTTCAGCGCGACCGGCGGCGTCAGCCCCCGCTTGAGGCCAAATTCGATCCGCGACGGGTATGCGCGCGCATCCTGCTTGCGCCGGATGTTCTTGAAGCGGAACGAGGAACTGCCGAACATCGTGTCCCAGTCGGTCGTCGCCAGCAGGTGCGCAATCTCCGGGGCTGACATCCCTGACGCATACGCTCCGCCGATCAGGCCTCCCATACTGGTGCCGGCGATGCGGTCGATCGGAATGTGATGCTCCTCGAACCAGCGCAGGATGCCGACGTGCGCCAGACCGCGCGCGCTGCCGCCCCCGAAGGCGACGCCGACGCGCGGGCGGGCTGCCGGGTCTTGATCGCCGGCCCGCACGTCCGCGATCGAGAGGGCCAGCAGGCAGAGAGCGGCTCCGACCCTGAGATGCAGCGCATTGATGGGGTTCATGTGCGGATTCTATGGATTGCGATCCAGCAACGACAAGGGGGTGATGCCGTGGTTATCGTGGAGTATTTTCCTCCGCACAACGCCAGCGGACCATCTCGCTTTACTCATGAATTGCAATGATCTACCCGTGACCGGTGCTGACTTCACAACTTCCGCCTCTCTCGATCAGGAATGGAATTGTCGCACGCTCACCGAGCTGATCGCCCACATCGGCGAGCGGTATCGCCGAGCGACCGAACGCCGTTTCGACACCGTCCGCCAGGCGCTTGCCGAGGCCAGTGCTCCACGCGGCCCGCTCGAATCGACGCTCGGTCTTCTCCGCGAGACGTTCGCCGTGCTCGAGGAACAGGTCGGCGCCCACATGAAGATCGAGTTCGACCTGCTGTTTCCGACGATCATCGCCCTGGAACACCCCCAGGTGCTCGCGGTCCGGCAGTCTTCGGCGTTTGTCGGCCGCCTGACCACGCAGGTGACCGCCGATCACGTCCGTATCCGCGCGTTGCTCGACCGGCTCGATGAGGCGATGGGCCCATCCCTGGCCCACTCGCTCGTGCAATCGCCGCGGCTCGTCATGTTGATCGCCGACGTGATGACGGTCTGCCTGCAGCTGCGCCAGCAGCTCGAACTCGAGGACCGCTGCCTCTGGCCGCGCGCGCAGCAGCTGTTTCACCAGCTGCCCTGACGCCCGCCGGGGCGTACGTTAAGATGCGCGCCGTCGTGCGTATTCCCGGCGGTCTCCGCCTGCCCCGCATCAAGAGAGATCGTCCCGGCACGCCAGCCGGGCTCGACAAGGAGCAGTTGAGCGAGCTCCCGTCGTCCAGCGGCGACGTCAAGGTCACGGTCATCAACTTCAGCCCCGACAACGTCGAGACCCGGACGATCGACGACATCGAGCGCTTTGTCGCCGGACACCGGCCCGAGTGGTGCAAGGTGTCGTGGATCAACGTCGACGGCGCCAGCGACCTGGTCAGCATCAAGGCGCTGGCTGGCAAGTACGAGCTCCACCCGCTGGCGGTCGAAGACCTGCTGCATCTGCCACAGCGGCCCAAGGTCGACGCCTACGGTGAAGGCCCCTCGGGATTGCCCGGTACTCACCCTGCTCGTCTGTTCGTCGTCGCCCGGATGCTGCAGTTGATCGACGGCCAGCTGGCAAGCGAGCAGATCAGTTTCTTCGTCGGGCATCGGACGCTGCTCACGTTCCAGGAGCGCCCCGGCGACGTCTGGGACCCGATTCGCCGTCGTTTGAACAAGACCGGTTCGCCTCTGCGTCGGCACGATGCCAGTTTCCTGCTGTACGCCCTGCTCGACGCGATCGTCGATCACTGCTTCCCCATCCTCGAATCGTATGGCGATCGACTCGAGAAACTGGAAGAGGAAGTGCTCGCGGGCGCGGGGCAAGACGTCATGGCCCGTATCCACCGGCTGCGGCGCGAACTGCTGTTGTTCCGTCGCGAAGTGTGGCCGATGCTCGACGTGATTCGCACGCTGCAGCGAGAGCCGCACGAGTGCATGGGCGATACGACTCGCACCTACCTCCGCGACGTCCACGACCACATCCTGCAGATCATCGATCTCGGCGACACCTATCGCGAGTTCGCCGCCGGTCTGGCGGAGACGTACATGTCGTCGCTCTCGATCCGGATGAACGAGGTGATCAAGGTGCTGACCATCATCACCACCATCTTCATCCCGATCACGTTCCTGGCCGGCGTCTATGGCATGAACTTCCGGCACATGCCTGAGGAGAATTGGCCGTGGGCCTACCCTGCCTTCTGGACCGTGTGTCTGGCGCTGGCGGGCGGCATGCTGCTGCTCTTCAAACGCAAAGGATGGTTCTAGCCTCGGCCTGAGCGGCGGCGAAAAGCCTCCCAGCCTTCGAGCAACTCGTCCGTCAGGCGGATCGTCACCTTTCGAAGACGAGCCTCCAGCCGTCCGATCGTTGTGCTCGCGCGTTCACGCCGTTCGCGCCCGACGGTTCCGCTCTGCGACAGGCTGGCGCTCCCGAGCTGTCGACCGGCGTCCTCGGCCAACTCGGACAACTCGCTGACCGATTTGAGATCGTCGATGCTCACCTCGACGTATGAGGGCGTCCAGTCGTGAATCCACCAATGGTGACCCGCGTCATCCCGCTCCATCAGGCTTGGCACCAACGAAAGGACGTCGTGCTTCAAGCGGCCGATCTGCTCGGTTCCGGTGACGATTCGTACAGCGTCGCTCTGCCGCGCCGGCTGAAGACACTCGATGCCCGCGAGATTGGCGGGCTCCTTCGCCTCCAGGATCACATCGTCACTCGAAGCGGGCGAGGGCCCCTCGACGCGAATCAGCAGCTTCGGCAGCCGACGGCTGCCGATACCGAGATAGACACGGCCGAACCGCTTGATCTTGAAATAGCCTGACGGCTTGGGCTCGGCACTCGTCGCCATGCGTGATGCGAGGAGATCGAACGCGCGCCGCGTGGCGCGCTCGACGGGCGGCGGGACCGGCTTCATGAGCGCGTCGGCCCACGCGAGGAACTCCACCTGATCGGGGATCTTGCGTTGTCGGAGCCGCTCGACGACTCGCGGCACCGCGGGTCGACGGCCACGATGCCCAGGAGACGATGGGGGCAACGTGACATCGCTGTCTCTCACCGGCATGAGCAGGCCCGCCCGGTACCCTCGGAGGAACGCGGCAGAGAGCCGGTTGAAGTGTCCCGTCCACCCGCGCTCCCGCGCGGCGAGCCGGACCGAGCCGAGGAAGCGGACGATATCGATCACCGATGGCCCCTCTGCCGTGTCGTCGAAATCGTCGAGTCCATAGTCAGTGGCGGTGACCGCATACTGCTCGATGTGTGCGTCGCCATGCAGACGGACCGGCGGGAGCGATCGCACATCGTCCGCAAGGGCAGCGCAGACACGGCTCGCCCAGGCCCGGTTGACGAACCTGAAGAACGCGTACGGGCTGGCTTCGAGCGCTTGAGTGAGGACGTCGGGGAGGGCGTCGGAGCCTGGCGGCAGCCAATGCAGATCGTCGCCCGGCAACGGCGTCTGCGCGACGTTGTCCGACCCTGCGCCGATCAACAACGCGGCGATGACGGCCAGAACGCGAAGGCGTGGATGAGTCACACGACGAACGACGACGAGTCTAGCAGGCAATCGCGCTAGAATGCCCTCCCCGTTCGCAGAATTCCAGGAGGGCCAGATGGATATTCTCGATCTCATCCGCGGCGCGCAGGGCGGCAATGCCGTCCAGCAACTCGGGCAACAGTTCGGACTCGATGATCGTCAGGTGTCCTCGGCGCTGTCGGCGCTGGTGCCGGCGCTCGCCACTGGCGTAAAGTCGAACGTCTCCGATGCACAGTCGCTCGACAGCCTGATCGGCGCACTCAGCGGCGGGCAGCATCAACGTTACGTGGACGATCCGGGAACGCTCGGACAGGCCGACACTGTCGCCGATGGCAACGGCATTCTCGGTCACATCTTTGGCAGCAAAGAGGTGAGTCGCCAAGTGGCCGGTCAGGCTGCGGCGCAAACCGGCATCGGCGAAGGCGTACTGAAAGCGATGCTGCCGGTCGTCGCCGCGATGATGATGGGAGCGATGAGCAAGCGCATCGGTCAGCCGGCCGCGCTTGGCGCCGACGCCGGCACCGGCGGGGGCCTGCTCGGCATGCTCACGCCTGCGCTCGATTCGAACCGCGACGGTTCGATGGTGGACGATGTCGCCGGCCTGGTCAGCCGGCTGCTCTCTGGGCGCTGACCCGCGGTGGGGCACTACCTGGGCGTGGCGCCAATATTCGAGAGACCTAGAGCCACTGTTTCAGGAACGCGACGATCTCCCGCCGTCCTTCGGCGGTCTCCTGATGCTCGACGTCGTAGCGTAAGAGCCGCCAGTGGTCGGGGTGACCCATTGACGTGTAGACCTGGTGGAGGTCGCGGTCGATGCGGTCGAGGCCGTCAAGCGGCGTCAGCGCGTCGCGGAGGCCCGCAAGAGCCAAATGAGGCCGTGGCGCGATCAGCGCGTTGATTTGCGACGTCGTGAAGTGGTTCAGCAGATCGGGAACGTAGTAATAGATGCCGTGCAGGCTTAGTCCGTGGTGTGCGATCAGCGCCTGAAAATCGGTCAGGCAGTTGATGTCCACGGTCACGTTGATTCGTTCATCGAGGGCGGCGACCCACCATGCCGCCGTGCTGCCCATCGACATCCCGAGCGTGGCGATCCGTGCCGGATCGACGTCGGGACGCGTGACCAGCCAGTCGAGCGCGCGCAAGCTGTCGTAGACCATCATCCCCCAGAGGACGCGGCCCTCCCACAGCATGGCCTTGAAGGTGTCTTCTTCGGTTGCGTGACTGCGCTCGCCGAAGACCCAGGCATCGATGGCGAGGCCGACATACCCGAGGTCGGTCAGCGTTTTCGCGTACGGTTCGGGCTGGAGATAGCTTCGACCGTCAACGAACTCCTTCTTGCCGATCGTGTAGCCGCCTCCGTGCGAGTGATTGAAGAGTACGGCAGGCTGGCGCCCCTGGCCGCCACGCGGGCGCGCGACGAGCGCCGGCACCGGCTCGAGGCCGTTCAGATCCAGCCGCCAGCGTTCCAGGACATAGCCGTCCCGCTCCGCCTCGGCCAGCTTCTCTCCGCCGATGGGACGCTGACGATCAGGCACCTTGCCGAGGAGCCGATACAGCTCCTGGCGCCGATCGGCGGGCGATGCTGGTGGTGATCCGCCGCCCGGCGGCGAACCGGATTGGGCACTACGGCCGCTGGCCAGCCACGGCGCCATGGCGCCGAGCGTCAACAGGTCGCGGCGCCGGAAGACGGGATCGGGCATGCGCGCCATTGTAGTGTTCGCGGCGCCGCCGCGAACCCCTGCGGTTCCGGCGATCAATCCCGATCGGTCTTCCCTTCCGTCACGGCGACACGTACGGCGAGCGGGCTGGTGAGCCGCGCCGTGATGGTCGTCCCCGGCTCCAGCCGCATTTCTTTCCCGCGCGTCGCCATCACGGTGCCGGCGCCTCCGACGACTCCGCCTATCGCCGCCCCCTTGCCGCCGCCGGCGACGCCGCCGATGACGGCCCCCACGCCCGCGCCGATACCACCCTTCTTCACGTCGCTCTTCGTGCTGGCTTCGGCCTCACGAGTAATCCGGGCGGTCTGGATAGAGTACGACTCGCCGTGCGCGGTGACGCGATTGAAGCGGATCGCCACGGAGGCGCGCCCTTTGACGCGACCCGAACGCTTCGCGTCAAGCACCGATCCCGTGATCCGCGAACCCGCCGGCAGCACAGTTGTGCGCGAGACGACGACGCCTCTCGCCAACCTGCCTTCGACGACGTCTTCCACCTGGCTGGTGTCGGAGGCCACCGGCGTTTCCAGCGTCACCGTGAGCAAGGTGTCGGCGGGGACGGTGATCTCTCGAAATCGCGGCGCTGGTGGCGCAGGCGGCGCACCGCTCGGTGGCGCAGGTGCCACGGTGGCAGCTCCTGACGGCGACGACGGGGCGTTGGCAGGGGCGTTCGGCGCTGGCGACTGCGGCTCCTCGACTGCAGGCTGATCGTTCGCTGCCGGAGTACCAGCGGGAGGCGCCGCATCTTGCGACGGTGGCGGCGGTGCCGGTTCCGGATTCGCGGATGACGCGGCAGGCGGTGCCTGGCTGGTGGCCGGAGTCTGCTGAGCCGATTCGCGCGAGCAGCCGGCGACGGCACTCAGCAGCAGCACGAAGACGGTGATTCTCGGCATGGCGTACCTTCGATTGGTGACAGCGTCGCACAGGCGTTGGCGGTACGGGCTTTCGGTCTCGACACATCATCGCGTACCGCGCGTCCTCGCGTCGTGACGCCTTCATGGCGGCCTGCTGATCTGCGAACGAAGCGCTCGAGCCAGCTCAACCCACTCACGAGTCGAGAAGCCTTTGCCGCTCGTCGCGACCCGCGAGATGATAGGGGCGCCGCCGTGACATGCGACGCTCCGCTCCACCGAAACCCGACCTCACGCTGGATGTGGCGCTGTACCTCGGGATCGTCCTGCTCTCGGCAATCCTGGTGCTGTGGCATTTCTAGGCGGACTCGCATGTATCTGAGCCGACTCTCATATAAGGCTCTCATGTAGGGCGGGGCTTTAGCCCCGCCTGTGGCGGACCTGAAGGTCCGCCCTACACGACCGGCCGCGTTTATGGATTCTGTGTGCGGCATTGCTCGCACTGCTGATGCCTCTGCCCAGGTCGATCGCGCGACGCTGACTGGCACGGGCTGCGCTGTTTCTCAACGACGGCCACGCGCTTCCCCAGCTTCGACGCCTGGATCGCGGCGCGCTGACCTGCCGGACCACTTCCGATGCAAACGAGATCGTATTCGGCGCTCGACGTCATTGCCATAACTCCCGGGAGACCTAGTGGGACAGATGGATTGCCTATAGCACGGCGTGTTGACCGTTCCGTAACGTCTGGCGAGTTGCACGATCGTCACACGGCTTTTCTACACTCCGCGTACTCATCGCGTCCCGCACAAGCCCGAAAGGTCACCATGGTCGACGCTACCGTTGCGACTGCGCCCGTTACGCTCGACGTTCACGCCCCGGTGCGGCCGAAGCTCGATGTCGGATTCAACCCCACGTCGTGTTCTTCGGCGTGCTCGCCTGTGTGTTGTTCTTCGTCGCCTACAGCATCTATTCGGACGTGAATGCCAGCGGCGTGCGGACGTCGCCGTGGACGGCGGCAAGGGATGCGTCACGCCCAGCTCTGAAGCCGTGGCTGACGGCAGCTATCAACCCTTGTCACGTCCGTTGTTCATCTATGCGAGCCGGAAATCAATGTTGCGTCCCGAGGCGAAGGCATTTGCCGAGTTCTACGTATCGCCCGAGAACGCACCTCGTGTGGAGCGCGTCGGCTATGTCGCCCTTTCCCCTGCCACACTGCTCTCAGTGATGCGGCGTCTCGATCAGAACGTGACCGGATCGATCTTCGGCGGCCAGGGCTCGGTGCTGGGCGTGACGGCCGGAACGTTCCAGGACGAGGACCAGCTGAAGAACGCGCTGGTCCGATAACGCGCTGGCGCGACCGGCAGTTGGCAGTCGTGTTGCACGACTTGGATGTCGGATTCGAGCGGCAGTGGTGCCCTCGGACATCGAAGGGGTCGTCATGGCTGTTTACACTACACCCATCGAAAAACCACATCGGGAGCCGACTGAGAAGGAAGTCGTGCAGGAAGCGACCGAGATTTACCGGGCGACGGTGCCCGGCGGGCCGACGCCGGAAGAGGTCGCCGAAGAAGCGTATCGAATCTACCTGGGTCGCGGCGCCGAACACGGGAATGACGTCGGCGACTGGCTGGAAGCCGAGCGGCGGCTGGTCTCGATACGCGCTCGTCGATGAACTCGCCTGGTGGCGAGCCATTTCGACGACCGAATTCTCGGCGGCGTTGTCGACGTCGCCGAGATCGATCGGTGGTGCGTGCCGTTTCGCATGAGCAATGTCGCCCCACGCGGCGTGGCGTCGTTGCGCTTCACGTGTCCGGGCGTCAGGATGTTGTCGCCGGGGCGCCGACACGCATCGTCTGGCCTCCGTCCGCGGTCACCACGCGCGTCTTGGAGAGGAGCTCGAACGCACGTTGGCACTTCTCCGTGAACAGTGCAAAGAGGACGTCGATCCAGTACATCTGCAGAAACATCGGGAGCTGTCGGACCATCGCCTGTCCGAGCGAAATTCGGGCACCCGACTCTCGTACGACGCGCAGCGACATCAGGTGCTTGCCAATCGTCTTGCCGAAGTGCCATTCGGCGACGACGAGATAGACGGCGGCCAGCACGCTTGCCGTCAGCACGGCGGCGAACAGCACGAACGGCCGTGCCGCCTCGGGGCTGGCGAAGAACGACAGACAGACGACCGGGACGATCCACGCCAGGATCAGCAGGACGTCTATCAACTTGGCGACGGCACGCCGGCCGAACGAGGCGCAGCGCAGGGGGACGGCGGATAAATAGGATTCGGCCAGCGCCAAGGGATGACCGAGCTGTTGCAGCACGTGCTCGGTCGATTGACCGCTCGCCAGCCGCTCGGCGATGTGCCCGCGGAGTTCCGTGGCGATCTGTTCCCGTTCCGGCGTGCCCTGGGGCAGGAATTCGAGGACGCGGTTGATGTAGTCGTCGGCTGTGGTCGTCATGGTTGTGCCTGTTGTCATCGGCTGCGAAGCAGCGCTGCCATCGCTCCCGCGAACGTCGTCCATTCATCCGTGAGCTTCGCGAGTTCGTCGCGTCCGGCCTGCGTGAGGCGGTAGTACTTGCGAGGTACGCCGCGCTCCGGCGTCTCCCAGCGCACCGTCACGAATCCGTTCCGCTCCAGTCGGTAAAGCACCGGATAGAGCGTGCCGTCGGTGACCTCGAGCGCGCCGTTCGTTCGCGCCGTCAGCTTCGACACGATTTCGTATCCATACGCCTCCCCCGGGTCGAGGAGGTGCAGCACGATCAGCTCGAGCGATCCGCGCTTCAGCTCTCGCTCGATGCCGCGGCGTTCGTCGTCTCTGCTGGTCGCCACGCTTCGCATCGGATGGTAGCGCAAACTATCTTGCGTAACAAGACATATGACGTCACCTACGCAATAAAGGTTCGACCCCGTTGAGGCCGTTCGCTTCCGCTACCCGGTCCGTTTCCCTTCCAACATGCGACGTCTCGGAGACTTAACCCGATGACCTGCGCTGATTCGCACACCGCTACGCGGGAACCACGTTGCGCCTGCTGCCAGCAAGCGGACCAGGTTAGTCAGATACCTCTCCCTCGCCTCGACTACCCGGGCGTTCAGTTTTGGCGCTGCGATCGATGCGGATACGTGTGGGAACTTCGAGATGAAGAACGGCCCGATGAGCGGGTGATGTCACGGCCCCGCGTGCTCCTCTCGTAGCCGCTGTCTGCCGATCGTGCGCAGCGACAATAACGCGTGTCGGAGCGGTGCCCGAGCGCTTTCCTGACCAACGTCATCGATCCCAACACTCATCGCGTCGACCAGGGCAAATCTCTTCGGCGTAGGCATCCGGTGATCGGCGCCGCGCACCGAGAACCAGATCGCCGCATTGAGAGCGAGCGGATTGGCCGCATCTGGGACGGCGAGCACGAGCTTCTGCGTCGCACGCGCCCAATGGCGCTCCTGCGCCGTGGTGGGCGCCGGAACGATCAAGTTGTCCTGAGAGACATTCGGCAATCGAGCCGTGTAGGGGGTCAGGTCTGGATGTTCTTGGAAGATGTCCATCGGCGTCGCGGACGCGTCGATGAGATTCATGGGCGGCAGGCCGATCAGCAGCTCGAGTGTCCGGATGAGCGAAACGGTGTTGTGCACGGCGTGCACCAGTTGGCCCGGGCGGTTGAAGGCGCTAATCACCAGCGCCACCGACCGATGGGCGTCCACATGGTCCGGACCGTCCTGAGCGTCATCCTCGACAACGAGAATGGCAGTCGACTTCCAGTACGGCGAGTGCGACACGGCTTCCACCAACCGGCCGAGTGCGTAGTCGTTGTCGGCGACGAGAAATTGTGGCGTCGCCTGGCCTGGTGTCAGCCCACTAGTGTGGTCGTTGGGCAGGTGCATGATCGTGAGGGAAGGCATCCGATCGCCTCTGCCCGCTTCGAGGTCGGCCGCCAGGCGGCGGAAATCGTCCAGCCAGACGCCGAGGCGCGAAGTACCGCGAAATCGCGGGTCCGGATGATCGGCAGCGATCACCGGATCGAGCCCGGCCGCCGTTCTTGCCGCCAGATAACTCTCGGGGACAATGGCGTCGGGCGTAAGCAGGTCGAAAGCGCGATAGACCGGGCTGAAGTTGCCCTCGAGGGTTGCCTTGGTCGGCAGCGCCACGACCGTCGGCGACAGGTCGGGATAAAGCTTCTGCTTGCGCGCGTTGACGGCGGTAACGTCGGCAGCCGACAGAGTACCGATGAACTCACCGTAATTCCGGTAGCTGCGCCCCGCGCGAGCTGCCGCGTCCCAGAGGTACAGCGAGTCGGGCTCGGCGATGTCGCGGCCGCCGTTCAAGTACGGAATGAACCGCTTCAGGAAGGCGGCGAGCGTCTCGGCGGTCGCTGGCAAGCGCAGTCCCGAAGGAAGCTCCTTGGCATCGAGTCCGGGCGCGCGATTGAATCCTTCGTAGTCATAGGACCGTCCTCGGCCCGAGTAGCTCCAACGGAACGACTTGTCGACGTAGTCGGTCGAGAATGCTGCTGTCGACCAGTTGTGCCCATCGGGACTGGCCTCCGAGTTCACGAAGAAGCGATCGAATAAACCGAACCGAAGTGCCAGTGCCCGATGATTCGGCGTGATGTCCTGTGGCGGACCGTTCCCCCGCCGTGCCGTGTGACCGTGGCCGAAAATCGCCAACGACGGATCGCCGTCGGCCGCCGTGCCGTCGCCAGACGCGGGGAGATCACCGAAGACCTGATCGTAAGTGCGGTTCTCTTTGATGACGTAGATCACATGAGTGATCGGCGACGGTCCGGCGAACAGGCGATCAACGCGCGGACCCGTGAAGCCGTTTGCCTGCAGGACCCGGGACGTGAGCGCGGCCAGTTCCGCGGACGTGGGCAACGGCACCCGGCGAATGGTGCTCCTTACGAGCGAAGCGATGTAGGGGCCGCGGAGCGCGCTCGTCGCCGGAAATGCCGGTGTCGGCGCATTCGGCCGCGGCGCCGGTTCACCCTTGCCATTGCCGACAAACAGCTGATCGCCTACCACCGCGAGCGCTGACGGGTAGCGAGCGGTAGGAACGTAGCCGACGACGCGGCTGCGGCCATGGTTGGCGTCGTCATCCTCTTCCTTGTCCTCGGTATCAGAAGCCGCCACGGCCGCAAGGTTGCCGCCGAGCGCGACAACAGCTACGGACTGAGTCTGGGCATTTGCGACGAACAACATGCGCTCGTTGTCACTGAGCGCAAGCGCCTGCGGGCTGTGGCCCCGCAGCGGTTCGTTCGCAAGCGTCACAGAAATGCGTTCCACTTCCCGCGCCGACCCCGTGTCGATCACCGAAACGCTGTCATCGTTGGCGTTCACGACGAAGAGACGGTCGCCGTCCGCAGTGGCTAGGATTGCCGTCGGATGCGACCCCACGGCGATGCGCCGAATGACACGCCGCCGTCGCGGATCCACGACGACAACCGAGCTGTCATTCCAGCAGCTGATGTAGACCTTCTCTCGATCTCGCGCCGGGCCCGCGACGCGAACATCGTACGGGTAGACAGACCGCTCACTCCCTGCTGGGCGCAAGTCCACGACTCCGGCCTCCTCGCCGGACTCGTCTCGAACGATCGACAAGGAATCGCCGAGATTGTTCGCGACATAGAGCTCACGCCCATCACGGCTCACCGCCAGCCCCGTCGGGTACAGCGGCTCGCGTCCGTCGTTGTACGCAGCGTTCGCCGAGCGCCGCCCTTCGCTGCGCAATGCAATCGACGGGGCGGTCAGAACGCCATCGGTCGGGCCATGCGCCGGCGAAAGAGGCCGCTCTGCGCCAAGGGTAAAGGTGAATCGCCAGATCCGGTTCTCGACGCCACCCGCCACATACAGCGGCCACGGGTCGGTGAGCCCATGGTCAGCGCTCTCCGCTCGCCGGTCATGAGTCTGGCGCGTGACGGTTCGGCGGCCGAAGGCGACCCCGACGTTCGCGCTCTGCGGCGAAGGGAAATAAATGGACTGCACGACCGCCACCGGGTGCGCGTTCAAGTCGATCACCTGCAACAGTTGCTGCCCGACGTTCCCCTTGGCGTCGACCTGCACGCCATACCCGCTGTTGACGGCGATCAGGTATCGTCCGTCTCCACCCGGTCCGCTGATGTCAGGCGAGCGAACGAAACCAACCGGCAGCGATCCTTCCGCGATACTGCCGTCGACATTCAGCACAATCTCGCCGGGCGGATCCCACGAACGCTGAAGAGGTGGCGCGATTGGCTGCTGAACCGTCGCGGACCGGCTCGCAAACAGAAGACACGAAACAGCCAAAACCATCGGGCGACGCAATGGCATGTGTACCCGCGTATTTAGCACGAAACGCCGTGATCCCCAGCCGTCACAGTACGGCTGGGTTCCATGAATTGGTCGGACGAATGCTATCTGACCCTGCGGGCCTCGGCCGCGCTATGAGTCAATCGGTCTTGCGCGGTTCGGACGTCGTCTTCCGTGAACACCGCGGCAAAGAATCCCTGGGCTTCGAGAAAGGCGGCGACATCGTTCAGCGAGTGGCCCAAGGACCGCAGGCGCGATGTGTCGATGTAGATTTCGTTGTTGGCGGCGTCGTTGAAGAACTGCACGACCGTCCCGCCTCCGGACGAAAACCGGCGGTCGATCAGCGCGGCAATCTCGTCGACGTAGTGACGTCCTCCCGCGCGCGGTTCAGAGGGCATGCCATGATCGGCGGCAATCGCCACCGCGAACCGACCTGCGCCGGCCTTGCGCGCGATGATCTCCAGCGCGCGCGCCACCTGGCGATCGAGTTCGCCGAGTACTTCCTTCATCTCAGCGGACGCCGGCCCGTACGCGTGCCCGACGTAGTCGGGCCCCTTCAGGTTGACCATCACCAGATCGCTCACGTCATCAGCACCAATCGACGACGCTTCGAGGACAGCAGCGAGCGCGTCGCCTTCGAACTGCTGGAAAACGCCGGAATGGCGGAAGCGGGTCCTGTCGGCGATGTCGTGGTTCATCCATCGGCCGCCGGCTCGCTTCCAGTAGTCGTCCGCGAGCGATCGACTTCAGCGCGTCGGGAAGGCTGTAGCACTCGGGATTCGTCTCCCATTCACCAGTGCGGGTGCTGTAGCTTGCGGCGAGCACGCGGCGGCCGTTGACGATGCAGGCGCCGTGACCGACGAGACCGGCGACTGCACGTATCGCACCGCCCTGCCCGATGATGACCGCCTTCCCTTCGGTTTCGATGTTCCACACGTCGGCCAGCGTCAACGCCATCAACTCGCGAGGGTCCAGGTCGCTGTACGCCTCCTGTGGCTTGCCCGACACGCGATTGAAGAGATTGTTGACCGCGAGCCCGTGAGTGCGAGGTTCGGCGCCGGTGCCGAGGTTCGCATGCCCCACCGCCGTCAACGTCGGGACCGACGTCACGTGAGCGTTCCCAAACCATGCGCCCTCGCGTCGCAGTCGCGACAGCGTCGGCATCGTCTGCGCGTAGGTGTCGAAATAATCCGCCCTCGTCCCGTCCAGCACGAAGAGCGCGACGACGCGTGGGTGTTCCCGCACGTCGGCCAACGCGTGCGGAAGGATCGGTCCAGTTGCAGTTGCCGGAGGCGCCGTACCGAGAAGCGCGGCGAGCGTCGGGACAACGTGCTGCTGCGAGACCGCGGCATCTGACGTCCCCGCTGTCACATAGGGCGGGCCATACAACAGAAGGGGGATGTGGGTGTCGTAGCTCCACGGCGACCCGTGCATGAACGCGTAGAGCGGGTTGCGATCGACGATGAAATCGCCTTCACGAGCGACCAGGAAGATCTGGCCGCTTCGCCCTGGAAAGTACCCGCGCGCGAACGCCTCCAGCCACGCCTCCCGCGCCGACGCGCTCGGGTTCGGCGCCGTCGCTGGACGCTGCGGGGTGGTGCTCCGGCAGCCAATCGGGCCGCTCAGGACGACGAGCAACAGACACAGGCGGAGAATGGGGGCGTGCGACAATGCCAGAACCTCCACGATGTTCTCGAGCGTCTTCATCAATAAGGCTCGTATTGCAACAATGCGTCCGGTGAGGAGAGTCGTGTCAACGGCTGTCGCGATGACGTTGCTCGTCGCAGCGGCCGCGTTTGCGCAGGGGCAGAGTTCCGAGCGGCCGACGCAGTCCTTGACGGTACGGCCTGGACGCGACGCGGCCACAGAATTCGCGGCCCGAGTGCAGACCTACGCCGACCTTCGCGCGCAGCTCGAGAGCGGCTTGCCGATACGGGTGGTGACAACCGATTCCGCCGCAATCAGGGCCGCCGTCCACACGCTCGCCACAAGGATCCGCGCCGCCCGTGCCGGAGCGCGAGAAGGCGATCTGTTCACGCCGGCGGTGGCGGAAGCGATCAAACAAATCCTGGTGTCGAGGGTGAGCCCGTACACGTGTCTCGGAATCGTCGACGACAATCCTGGTGAGTTCATGCACCATGTCAACGACGACTATCCGGACGCGCGCTCGCTGTCGACGGTGCCGCCCAACGTCCTCGCGGCACTGCCGGCATTGCCGGACGATCTTCAGTATCGTTTTGTCGGCCGTCATCTGATCCTGCTCGACGCCAGGTCCGGTCTCATCGTCGACGAGGTCCGCTACGCTCTCGCGTGCCGGCCCTGCGGCTCAGATCCCGACTGGAGCCTGCCGCTCGAGGCCGACTGCGGCGAGACGACAGAGACGATACCCCACAAGTAGGATCCAGATCGTCGCGCACACCGCATTCAGGATGATGGCGACGCCGAAGCCGCCAATCGCAACGATGCCGAGGATCCCCGTGGCGATCCCGAGGTACGCCGTCGGCCTGTTGAAGACGCCCTTCAGCATCACCGTGCCGATCATCAGAAACGCCGACGAGAGAATGACGATGGCGTAGACCACGAGCAGGCGCGAGGTCAGCATCGCCGACGCGTAACTCGCGGCGGCGACGTACGCCGACCGCTGGCCTCCGGTGGTTGCCGAGACGTAGCTCGCGCTGAGCGACAGGAGCGAGGCATAGTGGGTCCACGTGACTGCGAGATCGAGCGCGACGAACAAGCCGACCAGGGCGGTCGCGACCAGCATGGCGCCGCTGTGCAGCCTTTTCAATGCGAGACAGAGGGCCAGTCCGACTGGAAGGAAGAGAACGTCAGTGATGACGGATAGCACGAGAATCGCCCACCAGATTTCGGTCTTGTCCGCGAGATACGTGAGCCAGACTTCTCCATCGGCGGCGGTAGGCGGTGCGCCAACGTGCGCGTAAAGCGGAAAGATCGCGAGGTAGCCGAGGCCCAGCAACAGCGCGGACGCGCCGCCGACACGGTACAGCCATCGCTCCTCGATATTGGTCGCGAGTGCGAAGGCCGTATCGGATCGCCCGGTGCGGCGAGCGTCGGCAGGTGAGACCGCAGGAACGCCATCCGGCACGGGGGCACCTCGTTTGCGAATCCGATGCGGACGCCTGCAGATAATAGCCGACCCGGTCAGGCGGCGATCGCCTGCGTACTTCTATTGCTGATCGTCGCGGGCTGTGTCACCGTGAACGCCACACCACCGGTGTCGCGCAGCGAATTCGATCTCGAGGGTCAGCACCATCCGTTCCGGGACGAACAGGATCGCGCGGCAAAGGCCGGTGCGAACCTGCTCCTCGTGCGCTCGCGCGTCGTGGTGCCGCGCCGCGACTTCGATTGCCCGGCTGCGTCACCGATTACTGACTGCCCCGCAACGTTGGGCGCCTGGTTCGACGTGGTCTTCGAAAGCTATGCCTGCCCCGACAGTGTTGCGAAGGCGTTCGGCGCGGCGCGATCGCGTCGCACGCGCTCGGAAGAGCCACCTGACTGATGTTTCGCTGCGAGCGATGCGGACGGCGGGAGATGGAACGCGCCGTCGGCGAGCAGCGGGATCTCGAGCGCGCTGCGAACTACGTCCAGTCGCTCCTGGCGCAGCCGATCGACGAGGGTCCGTTGCGCACGGAATGGATGTTCCGGCCGTCGGCTCGTCTTGGCGGCGACGCGTTCGGCTGCGATCGGCTCGATGGGCAGACCTTTGCGGTCTACCTGTTCGACGTCTGCGGTCACGGCATCGGCGCGGCGATGCACTCGGTGTCCGTGCTCAATGTGCTGCGACAGCGCGCACTGCCGGGAGCGGACCTCAGGAATCCTCGCGAGGTGCTCACCAGCCTGAACGCCATGTTTCAGATGGACAGCCACGACGGCCAGTACTTCACGATGTGGTACGGCGTCTACGATACCGACGCGCGGCTGCTGCGGTACGCCTCGGCCGGTCATCATCCAGCCTACCTGGTCACGCCGGGGCAGAGCGACGCCCTGCCACTCAAGACCCCAGGATTAATGGTGGGAGCCGTCCCCGATCCGCGCTACAGCGAGGCTGAGGCAGACGTGCCGGCCGGCAGCCGGCTGTACCTGTTCAGCGACGGCATTTTCGAGCTCGCCACCCAGAGCGGGCCGTGGGGGTTGCGCGATTTCGTCCGCCTGCTGTCACCGCCGGTGAAGACGGGAGTGACCGAATGTCAGCGCATCTACAGTGCCGTCAAAGCGGCGTGCCGCCCGGGCCAATTCGAAGACGATGTTTCCTTGATGGTCGTTACGTTCCCGTAACACCGGCCACATATGCTTCGGCGGTATGAGCATCGGGGAATCGCTCGTGGACATGGAAATCGCAGATCTTGATAACGGACTGACGAAGATCACCCTTTCCGGGCGCCTCGACACTCCGGGTGTCGACCGGATTGAAGCGCGCTTCGCTGCCGCCGTCGTGCCGGGAAACAAGAACGCTGTCGTCGACATTTCCGGCGTCGACTTCGTCGCGTCGATGGGCATCCGCTTGTTCATCACCGTCGCCCGCAGCCTGGCGATGCGTCACGCCAAGCTCGCGATTTATGGCGCACAATCGATGGTGAACGAGGTGTTCGACCACGTCTCGTTGAGCGAGATGGTCCCGGTGGTCGCCAGCGAGTCGGAAGCCATCGCCGCCGTCTCGTCCTGACGCGCCACAGGAGCGCCCTGCAGGCCAGCGATGAGCGAGCACGTTCTGTCCTTCCCTGGAACGCGCGCGGGATTTGTTCGCGCGTTCGCGGATCTTCGGCGCGCGCTCGATGCCCGGAATTTGCAGCCTCGCGCACGGTATAACTGCGAGCTCGTGTTCGATGAAGTCGTCACCAACATCATCAAGCACGGCTTCGCCGGCGGCGGCGATCATCGCATCGACGTCCATGTGGATTTTCCTGACCGGCACGTGGTTCTTCGCTTCGAGGATGACGCCGCGCCCTTCGATCCGATTCAGCAGGCACCGGTCGTTGAACCTGCGCGGTCCATCCGCGAGGTGTCCATCGGCGGACGTGGCCTGACGCTGCTGCGCAAGGCCAGCGAACGGCTTCACTACGAGCGCACGTCCGACCACCGCAACCGGCTGACCGTCATGATCGCCGCGCAGCCTTAGCCGCGCCGGTCGCCGGCCGGCGCCGCTCCCGATTCGTTCGACGATCCCGCCACGCCTGCCTGACCTCGCGCACGAAGTCGCCGGTCGCCATGTCATAGATCGCCTTCGTGTTCGCGACGGCCGTGCGTCGCAGCTCCTGCTGATACGTGTCGGCCTGGCGCAGGAACTGCCGCATCGCCCCAGCGTCGTCCGCAACCGCCCTCGACCCGCCGAGAAAGGCACAGAGGACGGCGATGTTGTGATCGTCGCCGAGCGCGGTTTCCGCACGATCGAGCTGCTCGACGTACCGTTTGACGCTCGGACTGAACGCTTCCAACAGTCGCAGCTCGTACCAGAGCGCTTTTATCTCCTTGCGCCATTCGTGGAAGTCGTCCGCGTCATCGCGATCGACGGCGCGCTCCATCGCTTTACCGCCGAGTTTGTGGGTCTTGCGTAGACCGGGAGCCAGGCCGCCGAAGCCCTGGTGCGACTGCGACCATCGCTTCACCGTCTTCCGGATCGCCAGCAGCTCGTCCGCTACGTCTCTCCACGTTCCGCCGTCTGCGGCGGCGCGCGCCACCGCGTTGCGATGCTCTGCGAGCTGGCGATGCAGTCGTGCGCGCGTGTGCTCGCTCAGGACACGCGGTTCGCGGTCGAGCAACGTGGCGAGCGTCTCGGTCATCGCATCCGCATCACGGAACTGGGACAACACCCGGTTGGCGTTCCGCAGCCGCTTGCGGCTTTTCGACAAGCCCTGCCCGTCATCGCTTCTGACGAGGTGGACGATCGCGCGCACTTTTTTCACGCTCTTCCGCGCAGCATGTACTGCGCTCTCGCGCGGCGATTTCCCACCGTCCAGACATTCGCCCGCCGATGCCAACTGCTTCTTCGCCAGGCGCCGCAGGCCGTGCACCATCGACTCGTCCTCACGTATCCGAAATGCCATGCTCGCCGTCTCCCGTCTGAGTCGATGTTTGTTGCAGGATCCGGACCAGCTTGCGGCTGCTAGATGAGGCACGAACAAGGTTGGGAGACATGAGGGCATGCCACATGCAGCACCGTATGAGGATGTTTGCAATGCATCTGGACAGAATCCCCACGTTTGCTACTGCAGGTCTGTTCCACGTTGTGGTCGAGTCGCCGCGAGGCTCGTCAGTGAAGCTGAAGTAGCCGGGTACCAAGGCGAGCGACGGCGATCCGATCGATGCGCTGATCTTCTCGGACGCAGCCACGGCGCCCGGCGTCGTGGTGACCTGCCGCGCCCTCGGCGTGCTGGAGATCGATCAGAAGAAAAAAACAGGGGACGGTCGAGAGCGCAACGATCGGATTCTCGCGGTGCCGGAGTGTGCGCGCCGTTTCGACGCGCTGCGGGACGTCTTTGCGCTGCCCGCTCGAATCCGCGACGAAATCGCGGCCTTCTTCATACAGGCCACGGCCTTCGAGGACAAAGACGTCCAGGTGCTGGGCTGGCAGGGCCCCGAACAGGCGCTCGCCCTGCTCGGGGCACCTTGACCACAATTGGTGAGCGGCGACGCGGTTAGTTGCTCTTCGCGCCGGCCTTCTTCCCCGCCCGCTTCTTGCCTCGCTTGTTGACCCGCTTCAAGATCGCGCGAAGCTTCTTGACGTCCTTTGCGGTCAGGTTGGCCGCCAACGCCGACGGCAACCCGACGGTGTGGCTGCCGACCTTCACGTCCTCGCGCGCCGTGGCTGCTGCCGGCGCCGCCTTCGCGGATTTCGACGATTTCGCAACCTTCGACGCCTTCGCTGCCTTTCGAGGGGCGCGCTTGGCAGCTTTGCGCCCCGGTGCGGCAGTGGGGGCAGGGGCCGCTTTTTTGCGCGGACGCCGGGTGGCTTTTCGTGATGGCGCGGCCACGGGCTCATCGAGCATTTCGTCGTCTGCGGGCGAGTCGGGTAGAACGGTGTCGGACACGGGGCACCTCGCTGGCGAATTGATGATGGGTTCTGCGAGGATCATAGCCGAGGCCGCGCCGGCCGCGAGTCGCCGACGAATCGACGTAAGCGGCCCGCGGGCCCACTGCGTATCATTGACGGGCTACGAAGTCGCTGCGATTTTCGACCCAGAACGATACGCGGCGCGAAACCCGCCTGTTTGATATCACGTCTTACCCTGGCATAACCGTGACCATGACAGACAAAGTGGTGCTCCTGTTCGTAGTGGCTCTGGCGGCTGCGGCCCCTCCGGCGGCAGCACAGTCGCATCGCGCCTCGATGCGTGGGCTCGTCACGGATTCAACCGGCGCAGTGCTCCGAGGGGCGAACGTCGAGGCGACGCAACGGACTACCAACGAGCGTCGCACGGTCACAACCGACGAGGGCGGGCGATTTGCTGTTCCCGAGCTGCCAGTGGGCCCGTATGTCGTCGAAATCACGCTGGCCGGGTATCGCAGCCATACGACGCGCGCCGACTTGGCGGTTGGCGAGGAGCTATGGCTGGACGTGCCGCTGAATCCGTCGATCGAGCAGAGCGTGGAGGTCAACGCGCCGCTCGTCCCAATCGAACGCGATTCGGCGGCGATGGGAACGCTCATCGATACGCGACAGATTATCGGACTGCCGCTCGACGGCCGCAATTTTCTCGAGCTGACATTACTCGCCCCGGGAACGGCACCAGCACCACAGGGGTCGGCCAGCTCGGTCCGCGGCGACTTCGCGTTCACCGTGAACGGCGCGCGCGAGGATGCGAACGCCTTCCTGCTCGACGGCGTCTATAACGTCGACCCCAAGCTCGGTACGACAGGCGTACGCCCGTCGGTCGACGCCATCCGCGAGTTCGAGATCCTCACGTCCACCTACGATGCGTCGTTCGGGCGCAATGCGGGCGGACAGGTCAACGTCGTGACGCACTCGGGGACCAACGCCGTCGACGGCACCGCCTACGGATTTTTTCGCAGCGGAGGACTGGACGCGAAACCCTATTTCGCCCCAGCCGACGCCGCGGACCCCGACTACGACCGCCAGCAGTTCGGTGTTTCCGTTGGCGGTCCGCTTGCCCGCGATCGAGCGTTCTTCTTCGTCGATTACGAGGGCACACGCCTCGACGAGGGGATCACGCGAGTCACCAACGTGCCAACCGCCGCAGAGCGCTCGGGCGATTTTTCGCAGTCGGTATTCGCACGGCCTGTCGACCCGTTTACGCGACAGCCGTTTGCCGGAGACCGGTTGCCGTTCGTGCATCCGGTTGGGGCGTCGATCGCAGCGTTGTATCCGCTGCCGAATCGCGCCATGCCGCTGGCGAACTACGTCTCGTCGCCGACGCTGCACGACAACAGCGATCAATTCGACTTGCGCGTCGATCACACGCTGAGCGACGCGTCGCGCCTCACGGGCCGCTACAGTTTCGGCGACCGCCGCCTGCTCGAGCCGTTTGCCGGCACCGGCTTCTCAACCGTGCCAGGATTCGGCAACGAAGTCGCCCGCCGCGGACAGAACCTGGCGGTATCCCATACGACGACGCTCGGAACAACGATGCTCAACGACGTGCGCTTCGGCTACAACCGCGTCGCCATCGGCGTCTTTCCAGAGAACCCGGCGATCGACAACGCGTCGGTGGGACTGCCCGCGTTGTCCACAGCCCCTCGGGATGCCGGCATGAGCCTGATCTCCGTGGCTGGATTCGCGACTCTTGGCCACGTACAACAACCCGCAGGAAAGCGCGTCCAACACGTTCCAGATTGCCGACACGCTCACCTGGATGCGCGGCGCACATCTTTTGAAGGCCGGTGGCGAGGACCTACGGGATCCGCCAGTCTGCGTATCGCGACGTGCAGGCGCGCGGCTTCCTGACGTTCGTGCAGCAAGGGTACACGGGGAATGCGCTCGCCGATCTTCTGCTCGGGCTGCCCGTCCTGACTGGGGGCGCTCGTCTCGACAATCCTCAGAACCTGCGCACGCAATCGTGGAGTGGCTTCGTCCACGACGATTGGCGCGCGCTCCCATCGCTGACGGTGTCGGCGGGCGTTCGCTACGATTACGTCACGCCTCCCGTCGACAAGGACGACCGCGCGACCCTGTACGACGTGACTACTGGCCAGCTGGTGCCGGTGGGTAGCGGCAACGTCCCACGCGGCGGCTTCGAAACGGATCGCAACAACATTGCTCCGCGCCTCGGCTTTGCATGGACGCTGGACGCGGCAGCGCGGACGGTCGTGCGGGGCGGCTATGGCATCTACTACAACCAGGGAGCCCGGCCACCTCCGAGGGACTGTATTTCAACCCTCCGTACTTCAATCTGAGCGTGCTCTTCCCCGTGCCCGGCTTGCCGCCTCTGACAGTGGACGACCCGTTCCGGTCCGACTTCCCCTTTCCGATTCCACAATCAGCCACGGCGTATCAGCCCGATCTGCAGACGCCCTGGATGGAGCACTGGAACGTCAACCTGCAGCGGCAGCTCGGCGCGACGCGCGCCGTCGAAATTGCCTACGTCGGCTCACGCGGTCACGACCTGATTTCAGCGCGGGACGTCAACCAGCCACCGGCAAGCCCGAGCCCGCTCAATCTCCGTCCGAATCCGCTGTTCTCGGACATCACGCTGATCGAGTCGCGAGCGTCCTCGAAGTACGACGCGCTACAGCTGAAGTTCCAGCAGCGCGCGAGCCGCGGCCTCTCGCTGCTGGCCGCCTATACGCTGGGAAAATCGACTGACGATGCGTCGGGTTTCTTCACCAGCACGGGTGACGCGAATTTCCCGCAGAACAGCCTGAATCCGGCGGCCGAGCACGCGCGCTCGTCGTTCGACGTTCGCCACCGGCTGTCGGTGAGCGCGGCCTATGCGTTGCCATTCAGCGGCAACGACTGGATCGAGGATTGGGAGGTCCAGGGCATTCTGATGCTGCAGTCAGGACGGCCATTCACGGTCGCGGTTCATCCGGACATCGATCAAAGCAACACCGGTCGATCGAATCTCGGGTTTGGCTACAACGACCGCCCGAACGTCTCGGACGATCCATCGGTCGACAATCCAACGGCGGAACGCTGGTTCAATACCACAGCGTTCTCGTTTGCGCCGTTCGGCAGCTTCGGCAACGCCGGTCGCAACATCCTCGACGGCCCGGGCTACCAGAACGTCAATCTGGCGGTGATCAAGCACCTGTCGCTCGGCGGAGACGCGCGTCTGCAGCTTCGCGCCGAGACCTTCAACGTGCTGAATCACGGGAACCTTGATCTCCCGGATGCCTTCCTCGGATCGCCGACGTTCGGTCAGATTCTGTCCGCTCAATCGCCGAGAAGGTTCCAGTTCGGAATCAAAGCGCTCTTCTAGTGCTCGGTTCGCTGCCTAACTCCCAATCGCAAACAGGTGTTTCTGCGCCCTGATGTAAATCCGGCCGTCGGCGAGCGCGGGTGATGAGTAGACCGGCTCGTCGATCGAGTTCGTCCGCTCGATCGCGTGCGCCGGACCGGCTTTCAGAGCATGAACGTCTCGCCGTCCTCGCTCGTCATGGCGATTTACCCGCCAATCGCCACCGGCGAGCCCATGAACTTGGCTGGCTTCGGGAGGCGGCCACCCTCGTAGAGCACGCGGCCGGTTTTCGGATCGAGGCACGTCACGATGCCGCTGTCGGTCAGCAGGTAGACGTACGGGCCATAGAGATGTTCGAGACGACGTAGCCAGTCCCTTTGCTGTATTCCCATGCGATTCGTTCCTGGTCGGATACCTGGCCCGGTCGGATGGCCAGCACTCTCTTTGCGGGATATCCGGCCGTGACGATGACGATGCCGTCGCCGACGAGCGGCGTGTGAATCGCATTGCTCTCGACGCCCCTGGTGCGCCACAGCTCCTTCCCGCTGGCAGGGTCGTACGCGATCGTCGCCTCATTGCCGATCGCCACCAACTCTTGTCGTCCCGCCGCAGCAACGATGACCGGCGTGCCCCAGCTGATTTCGACGTTGCGCTTCGTACGCCAGGCCTTTTTCCCCGTCTTCTTGTCGTAGGCCACGATATGAGAGTTGGCGCCGGTATCCTCGTCGCGCTGAATAATCACGAGATTCGCGAAGAGTACCGGCGAGGTGCCCGTGCCCAGGCCGAGCGTCGGGAATTTCTCCACGACCTTCCATACGAGGCGGCCGTTGAAGTCGTAGGCGTAAAGGCCGTCAGGGCCGAAGTAGGCGTATACCTTCTCGCCGTCGGTGACCGGTGTGGGTCCGGCGAAGCTGCTGCGGCTGTGTCGCGCGTCATACACCGTTCCGTCGTATGGGGTCTGGACCCAGAGAATGCGGCCGGTCCGAGCATCAAGCGCCATCAGCTTGAACGCGTGCCTCTTGTCCCCCGCGACGCTAGCGGGATGAACCCACTCCTTGCCCTCGACCGTGTGGCCAACAGCCTTCGCCCCAGGCACGGCTTCCCCTTCCACGACCGCGGTCACGAAGATGAGGTCGTCCCAAACGATCGGCGACGACACGCCGCTCCCGGGCAACTCCGTCTTCCACGCGATGTTCCTGTCGGCCGCCCATTCGAGGGGCAACGCCCGCTCCGTCGAAACCCCCTGCCCCCCGGGCCCGCGCCATTGCGGCCAGTTGTCGGCGCGCACGGGCGCCATCAGCGCGATCAGACCGACAGCGGCCATCAGCCAGGACGTGAGCGGCCTCGAGCAACGACGACTCATTGGCATCTCCTCTGCGGGTGGGGAACCATTTTAATGTGAAACGAAAGTGCGATCGGGCAGCGTAAATAGAGGATGGCGATTATAGCGAGGGGCTGCGGGCTCGAGGCGGTGCCGGGACGAAACCGGCTCACGCGCGGACGACGGCCGTTGGCTGCGGGACGAAATACGGACGGCCACTGATATTCTGAGGCTCCCATATGCGATTGCCCCGACTTCCCCGTGTTCTCGTGCTCGCGACCCTCCTAGTGGTGCCCATGGCCGGGCTCGTCAGCGGCGACAGCTGGCCAGAGTGGCGCGGTCCAGCACGGACCGGCGTCTCTGCCGAGACAGGCCTCCCATCATCCTGGTCGCCGACCGGCGACAACCTGGCCTGGAAAGCACCCTACGGCTCGCGATCGGCGCCCGTCGTGTTCGGCGATCACCTCTATCTTCAGACCTCGTCCGGCTCAGGCGCGACATTGCAGGAACGCGTCATGTGTTTCAACGCCGACACCGGCAAACTGCTCTGGGAGCGCAAATACAACCTTTTTAATGCGAGCGACGTGCCGCCCCATCGCATCGCGTGGGCGGCGCCGGCAGTGGATCCGGTCACCGGTAACGTCTACGCGTTCAGCGGTAATGGGCTGCTTATGTCGCTGTCCAAAGATGGCAAGCTCCTATGGGAGCGCTCGCTGGCCGAAGAGTTCGGCATGTGGACGACGCATGGCGGGCGCGTCTCGTCACCGATCGTCGACGGTGCGCAAGTCATCGTGAGCGGGCTGACGTTCAGCTGGGGACAGCTCGCCGGCGGGGCCCATCGGTTTTTGTCGTTCGACAAGGCCACCGGTCGCACGAACTGGATGAGTTCGCCCGAGGGGCGCCCGACCGACACGATTTACGCAAACCCGTTCGTTGCCGACCTGAATGGCACGCGGATGCTGTTCTCGGGCGGCAGTGATGGCGCGATGCACGCGATGAAAGCTGCAACCGGTCAGCCGATCTGGAACTGGCGGGTCAGCCAGCGGGGACTCAACACGGCGGCGCTGGTGATTGGTCCTGACGTCATCGTCACGCACAGCGAAGAGAACGTCGGGTCGAACGAAATGGGCATGCTGGCAGCGATGCCGACGGACAAGACCGGGGCACTGGCCGACAAGGACGCGAGGTGGCTGCTGCGTGGAGTCCAGGCTGGATACGCCTCGCCGGTCACCGATGGCGAGCGGATTTACACCGTGGACAACGGCAGCGTGCTGCTCGCATTCGATTCGAAGACGGGAACGCTGCTGTGGTCTGAAAGCCTCGGCACGATTAGAAGGCGTCACCGGTGTTCGCCGACGGCAAGCTGTACATCGGCACCGAAAACACGGGGAATGCCGGCGGCAAGTTCTTCATCATCCGGCCACACGCCGATCGGGCAGAGATTCTCGACCAGGATTGGCTGGGTAGCGCCGAACATTCCGAGGTCATCATTGCGTCGCCGGCCGTCGCGCGCGGGCGAATCTACCTCGCGTCGATGGATGCGCTGTACGCGATTGGACCGAAAGGGACGCCGCGAAGGACGAACGCGACAAAGCCTCCCGCGAGCAGCGGAACCAACGGTGCGAGCGTCGGGCCGGCCGCGACTGTGCTCGTCACGCCGACCGAGCTGATCCTGAAGCCAGGCGAATCCGTTGCCTTGACGGCACGCGTGTTCGATGCGCAGGGGCACGAGCTGCCGAGCCCGGGACAACCGACGTGGACGGTGGAGAACCTGAAAGGCAGCGTGACGAACGGCCGCTTTACGGCCGATGCGGCGGGAGGGGCTCAGGCGGGACTGGTCAAGGCGAGTATCGGCGAGCTGTCGGGCGGGGCCCGCGTCCGCGTCGTGCCCGAGTTTCCGTGGACGTTCGATTTCGAGGACGGGCGCGAGACACCGCCGCCGCAGTGGGTGAACGCGACGAACAAGTTCGCGGTTCGCGATCTGGAGGGCAGCAAGGTTCTGGTGAAGCTCGCCGAGAACCCGTTCGCCTTCGCCAAGCGTTGCCGTCCGTTCTTCGGCGGTACGGAATACAGCAACTACACCATCGAAGCCGATCTGCGCGCGCTGGAGCGTCGCCGCCAGATGGGTGACATCGGCCTCGTGGCGCAGCGGTACGAGTTGGTCCTGTTCGGCACACACCAGCGTCTGGAGCTGCAGCCGTGGCAGCCGGAGACGCAGCGCACGACGCGGATCGAGTTCCCGTGAAAAAGGACACGTGGTACACCATGAAACTCGAGGTGCAGACGCTGGGGGGCGGCAAGGTGCGCGCCCGCGGCAAGGTGTGGCCGAAGGGAGAAGCCGAGCCCTCGCAGTGGACGATCGAGCGCGTCGATCCCATCGGTAGCCTCAAGGGCAGTCCGGGCTTGTATGCAGACGCGCCATCGCAAGCCGGCGGCGGTTCCGAGCTCTATTACGACAACATCAAGGTCTATCCGAACCAGAAGCAAGGCGTGGTCTCACAATGAAGCACACAGTCACGACGGTAGTGGGCGCGCTCGTGCTCGGCAGCCTCTCGCTGGGCGCCCGATCCGATCCAAGCGGGACGATTGGCCCATGTGGGGTGGCACACCGGATCGCAACATGGTCTCGAGGATGGCGAGGCTGCCGACAGTTGGGATGTGCAGTCGAAGAAGAACGTGAAGTGGGTCGCGGCGCTCGGCTCGCAGGCGTACGGAAATCCGGTGGTGGCAAGGCGGCAAGGTCTTCGTCGGCACCAACAACGAAGGATTGCGCGACAAGAAGCAGCCCGGCGACCGGGGCGTGTTGATGGCTTTTCGCGAGTCCACGGCCAGCTTCCTTTGGCAGGCCGTGAACGAGAAGCTCGCCTCTGGCCGCGTGAATGACTGGCCGTATCCAGGGCGTCTGCTCGTCCGCGCTGTGGAAGGCGACGGCGCGGCTACGTCTATAACCGCGGTGAATGGTGGAGTGGACCTCGACGGCTTTCGGGACGGACGAATGACGGCCTTGTAAGGACGAGAAGCTGACCGCGAGGAGGACTCCGACGTGGTATGGAGCTCGACATGATGGAGGAGCTTGGCGTGCTGCAGCACAACCTTGCGAATTCGTCCCGGTCGTTTACGAGAATCTGATCTTCGTCTCCACGTCGAACGGCCAGGACGAAAGCCACGTCGACTTGCCGTCGCCGAAGGCGCCGGCGATGATCGCGGTCGACAGGACCACCGGCGAGCTCGTGTGGGAGGAGAATGCGGTTGGTGAGAGGATCCTGCACGGCCAGTGGTCGTCACCGGCGGTTGGCGAGGTCGGTGGCACCGTTCAGGTGGCGATTGGCCAGGGCGACGGCTGGGTGCGTGGCTATGAAGCGGCCACCGGCAAGAAGCTCTGGGAATTTGACCCGAACCCGAAGGATTCGGTCTGGCCGAAGACGCGCAATGAAGTGATCGGCACGCCGGTGATTTACGAAGAACGTGGTTTATATTGCCAACGGGCAGGATCCCGAGCATGGCGAAGGGGTTGGTCACCTGTACGCGATCGATGCCACCAAGACGGGGCGACATCACGGAGCGGGGGACTCTGGCACTACGACAAGATTTGCCGTTCGATTTCGACCGGGCCATCTACAATGGCATCTCTGTTCTACTTCGGACTTCAGCGGGTTTTTTCATTGCGCTCGATCCGGAGACCGGGCACACCGTTCTGGGTACACGATCTGTTGGTCGCCGTCTGGGCTTCGCCGGTGGTTATCGGCGGCAAGGTCTATCTTGGCGACGAGGACGGCGACGTCACGGTGCTGCAGGCGAGCACGATGAAGGTGCTTGCCGAAAGGAACATGGGCAGCTCGTGTACTCGACGCCAGTTCCCGCCAACGGCACGCTCTTCATCGTCAACCGCAATCAGCTCTACGCCCTCGCGGAGGCCAACGTCACATCCTCCAAATAAGTCATCGACTCGTCAGGTGCTGCGGATGAGGCCCGGAACACGCGCGACGGTTGGCGGCGCGTTCGTGGCGTGCGCTCTCCTCGCAGTCGCCGTCTTCGCAAGGCAGGTACCTGCCGCCAAGACCGCCGCGGTCGCGCCGGCCGATCGCTGGAGCCAATTTCGCGGCTCCCTTCAGCTCACCGGCGTTTCGGAGGCGACCCTTCCCAACGCTCCCAAGCTGCTCTGGACCTACGAGGCCGGCGACGCGATCGAGTCCTCGGCGGCAATCGTCGACGGTGTCGTCTATGTCGGGTCGGCGACGGGTGAGCTGCACGCCATAAACCTCAGCGATGGCACGCCTCGCTGGAAATACAAAGCTTCAGCTATCGGCATCGGTGAATCGTCGCCGGCGATCGCCAACGGCATCGCGTACGTGGGCGATCTCGACGGCGTGGTTCACGCGATCGACGTCTCGTCGGGCAAGGCGCGGTGGACGTTCAAGACGGGCTCGGAGATCAAGTCGTCGCCGGTCATCGCGGCCGGCATCGTGCTGGTCGGCTCCTACGACGCCAATCTCTACGCGCTGCGGGCCGCCGATGGCAAGCTTGTCTGGAAGGTGCAGACACAAGGGTACGTGCACGCCACGCCGGCGATCCTCGCCGGCGTCGCCTATGTGACCGGCTGCGACGAGATCCTGCGAGGCATTCGCATCGCGGACGGCAAGGAGGTTCTGACACTGTCATCGGGCGCGTACACCGGGGCATCGCCGGCCGTGACTGACGGGCATGCCTTCTATGGGACGTACGGGGAGGAGGTGCTCGGCGTCGATCTGAAGGCGAAAAAGATCCTCTGGAGATACAAGCACCCGGAGCGGAATTTCCCGTTCCTCTCGTCGGCGGCGCTTTCGGGGAACCTGGTGATTGTCGGAGGTCGCGACAAGATGGTGCATGCCATCGATCGCGTCAGTGGTAAGGCAACATGGACGTTCATGGCGCGCGCGAGAATCGATTCATCGCCAGCGATCGCCGGCGGTCGCGCCTACATCGGCTCGAACGACGGCAAGCTGTACGGGCTCGAGATCGCGACTGGCAAGCGCGTCTTCGAATTCGACGCCGGCGGTCCGCTGACCGCCTCCCCCGCTGTCGCCTCCGGACGGCTCGTTATCGGCTCACACGACGGGAAGTTGTTCTGTCTGGGCTAAGGGTCTAAGGGTCTAAGGGTCTAAGGGTCGAAGGGTGAGTCCAAGGGTCGATCAGGGTCGAAGAGTCGAGTGGGCCTGTCGCCGACTACGTTCGAAGGAAGTCGGCTAATGATTTGATCCCGGCGGCGAGACGGCGCGCGGTGGAGCGCCGTTGCGCGGCCATTGCGGGATCGACGAACCTCAAATCCTCCGCGACGCATTGGAGACTGCGTACTTCGCCGCACGATCCTCCCTTAGATGCTTCGCCAATGGAACTGTCTTCATAGATCTGTCCGACCAACAGCCGTGCCTGTTGCCAGATCCACAACTCTTCAAAACGCGTGGCCCTGTCCACGGTCATGTAGTTTTGCAACCATCGGACCGCTCAGCTGGACACTTGCCCTCGGACTCTTCGACCCTTGGACTCTTCGACCCTTCGACCCTGAGCCCCTTCGCCCCTGAGCCCCTTCGACCGATTGAAGCCCCGACCGGGCCTCACTTCGCGCATCAGGTATCAGGATTGAACGTCGCTGGATGCTTGTCGGTCTTCGTATGGAGGTACGGCATCCGATCGAGATCGTCGGCCAGGAGCGCGTAGATCGGATCCGCCGCCGATCGGGCGCGCTGCATCACGGCGCGATACTTTCTCGCGGCTGCCTTCATTGCGTCGACGGCCCCTCCGCGATCTGCCAGTTCGAACGCCGCCCGTTGTCGATGCGCAATGAACACATAGAGGAACGGCGCCAGCGCCGCGTCCCGTCTCAAGCGCTGCTCCGCGTAACTCGCCTCTTTCAGCGGCGCGGCGACACTGTCGCCCCAGTCGGCCGCAAGCGGTGCCTCGCGCAGGAAGTCTACGGCGATCGTGCGCGCGTCCTCGCGATCCAATAACGCGAGGACCGCAGCTTCGAACACGTGTCGCGAGTCTTGTCGCGTGCCGTCGTTGGCTTTTTCCAGTGTCGCTCTGTTGACGAGGAAGCTGGTCAGACGGGCGCGAATGTCGTCGGGCAGTGGGGCGACGTCTCGAGCGGTCAATGCGTTCGCGCCTGGGACGAAGACCGCGCGATACAACGCACCGCGCAAATCGACTGTTGGATAGGCCAGCCGCTCCTGCGCCAAATCCGGCAGAGTAGCCGCGACGAGCAACAGAGCAATCATGAGCCGCAGCATCGGTAGCGGGGCGCTGTCTACTCGGGCAACTCCTCGCGCCTCGGCTCGGGCAGCCAGAAACTTGCAATGAATCCAACGAGATAGACGCTGCAGCCGACGGCGGCGGCGACGAGCGCGACCTTGGTGGGCGCGTACGAGCGGTCTGGCGTCACGGCCAGCGATGCCGTCACCCAGGCGAACGACGTGCCGACGAGGCGGCCGCCGATGTTCGCGGCAAAGCTCTCACCTGTTCCCCTCAAGTGGACGGGATAGACGCGCGGCAGATAGTTGCCCCAGAAACTGAATTGCCCGATGGTCAGGAACCCCGCGACGAAGATCCCCACATAGAGCGATTGCAGACTCGTCGTCGCCAGCCACGCGAAGACCAGCGGCATGACGATGAGCCCTGGCACCAGGAAGGTTCGGATGAGCCGCCGCCTGCTGAGAATGAGTCCGGCGAGTACCGCGAGCGCCACGCGTCCGGCGAGACCGCCGACCTCCTGGACCTTCGTGACGTCCGAGGCGATCCGTTGTTCGATCGCGCGCGCCTGCGGCGCCGGCTTCCCCACTGTCAGCTGACGTACTTCCGGCAGTCCGGGAACCATTTGCGGCACCTGCTGAATCGCGCCGAACGCCGCTCCATACGCCATAGCGAACATCAGCGTCGTCACAATCGTCGTTCGCCGCAGCTCGGGCGCGAACAACGCGGCGATGCTTGGCCGCTTCAGAGTGCCTGCCTCTTTCTTCTGCTGCCAGATCGGCGATTCGGGCAGGAACGGCCGGATCAATATCAGCGGGATGGCCGGGATGACGCCGGACATCAGCGTATAACGCCACGGCGCATGCGGATTCGGAACGCCGACGCCGAACGCATCGATCGCCGGCAGATGCGCAGCGTAGGCGACACACAGACCGTTGACGGTTGCCACGAGAAGGCCGCCGAGAGATGAGAATACCTGGGTGTAGCCGAGCACGCGCTCGCGGCGGCCCGGCTCGGGGAAGAGCTCGGCCAGCCACGCAACCGCCGCGACGAATTCGACGCAGACGCCGATGAAGACGAAGCAACGCAGCACCAGCAACATCTCGATCGAGGTCGCGAAGGCCGAGCCGAACGCGGCAACGGCATAGATCAGGATACTGAACGTGAGCACCCGGCGCCGGCCGAGGCGGTCTGTGAGATAACCGCCGAGGAGACCGAAGATCCCGCCCGCGAATGCCGGGATGTAAAAGAGCCGTCCCACCCACATCTGGAACTCGGGCGAGCCGGGCGCAGCGCCCGTCAGCTCCAACAGCGCCGGACGCACGATCAGCGGCAACATCAGGATTTCGTAGATGTCGAATGCGAACCCGACCGCGGCAATGCCGCAGATCAGCCACTGGGTCGTCGACAATCGCAGGGACGCGGTCTGCATGGGAGTTCTTACGCGAAACGCGGTGGTAGAGTTTACTGCGAATGGTCTCGTTCGACTGTCAGCCGCGGACGCGGGTCGTATTCGGTGAAGGGACAGTCAGGCGACTCGGCGAGCTTGGGCGGGAGCTCGGCCTGCGGCGGCCACTGCTGGTCGCCGACGCCGGGATCCGTGATGCCGGGTACGTCGATGAGGCGATCCGCCAGCTGCGGACCGCCTCGATCGACACGATGGTCTTCGATGCGTTCGGCCAGAATCCGGACAGCGTGATGGTAGAAGCCGGCCGCGTCTTTGCCGCGCCGCTCCGCGTCGATTCGATCATCGGCGTGGGCGGCGGCAGCTCCCTCGACTGCGCCAAGGCGATCAATTTCCTCCTCACCAACGGCGGCGTGATCTCGGACTATCGGGGATACGGTAAGGCGTCACGCCCGCTGCTGCCGATGATTGCGGTCCCGACCACCGCCGGGACGGGCAGCGAGGCGCAGAGCTACGCCGTGATCGCGGACGCCGCCACCCACATGAAGATGGCCTGCGGCGATCCATCGGCGGCGGTCAGAATTGCGATTCTCGATCCCGAACTCACGCGCACGGCGCCCGCGCATGTGACGGCCGCGGCGGGATTCGACGCGATCGCGCATGCGGTCGAAACCGCGGTCACGACTCGGCGCACTTCTCTTTCCCAGATGTATTCGCACCACGCCTGGCGACTTCTGGCGCCCGCGTTTGCGCGCGTGTTGGAAGCACCTTCGGACATGGAGGCGCGGAGCGCCATGCAGCTCGGCGCGCATTTCGCCGGGGCGGCCATCGAGCAGTCGATGCTCGGCGCGGCGCACGCCTGCGCCAACCCGCTCACCGCGCGCTACGACATCACGCACGGCCTGGCGCTCGCCATGATCCTTCCGCACGTCGTTCGATGGAACGCCGTGGTGGCGATGGACCAGTACGCGGCGCTTCTGCGCTCCGCGGGCCGAGCCGCCAACGGCAACGCCGCGCAGGCCCTGTCGCGCGAACTCGAGACGCTTGCCGCGACGGCAGGGATCGGCAAGCGGCTGAGAGATGGTGGCGTGCAGGAGAAGGCCCTGCCGGACCTCGCGGCTCAGGCCGCGCAGCAGTGGACGGGCACGTTCAATCCGCGGCCCTTCGATGCCGCTGGCGCGCTGGAGATCTACAGGGCGGCCTTCTGAGTGCCAAGTGCTAAGTGCCAAGTGCTAAGTGGAGTTGGAAGTGGGCGGTGACGAGTGAGGGGCGCATCCCCGGGCTGAGGCGTTGCCCGCCACTGCGAATTAGACACTCTCAACTCCACTTGGCACTTGGCACTTAGCACGTGGCACTGCCAGTGACTGACTAATACCGCGCGATCGTTGCCGCTGACGGCGGCCGCGTCAGCAGCGATACGGCGGCCATCAGCGCGCCAGAGACGAGTGTCATCGGCACGACCGGCATGAGCCCAAACCACCCCAGGCCGCCCGGCACCCGCCAGCTGTAAACGACTGCGAACGCGGTCCACAACGCGACCGCCAGCGCGCCCCACTTCGTGCTGCGCCGCCAGAAGAACGCCGCGAACAGCAGCGGTGAGAGCGCGGCATACCCTGAAAAGGCGAACTGGACGGCGAGCTCGAAGATGCCTTGCGGCGCTCGCAATGCGACGAGATAGGCGATGACGGTCAACGCGACCACGAAAATGCGGCCGGTTCGGATCTGGACCGTTTCGCCGAAGCGCGCCTTCCCACCGTAGTACGCAAACACGTCCTCTGTGAACATCGTCGACAACGCGAGAATCTGCGAGTCGCTCGCCATCACGGCGGCCATGATGCCTGCGCCGAGAATGCCCGCGAGCCACAGCGGCGCGTACCACTCCAACATCACCGGCACGACATCGTCTCCCGCCGCCCGCCGACGAAGATCCGCACGCTCGTCGGCCGGGATCCCGGCTGGTGCCGTGGCAAGCGCCTGACGCGCGGCCAGCTTCTGCTGAATCCGGGGCACGTCGTGCATGGCATTCGCGGCGACGCCCAGAAAGACGCACGGCAGCCAGATCGCCAGGAGACAGAGCGGATACAAGACAACGGTTCGGCGAAACTGCGACATCCGTCGCGCCGTCAGGCAGAAGATCGTGATGTGTGGAAATGCGATCGTGGACAGCGGGATGAACGTGTAGCTGAAGAACAACAGCGGCGACACCCGCTCGCGTGTGAGCAGGGCCGCAGTCGACGGCGATGCCAGCAGCGATTCCATCGCTGCGGAGAAGCCGCCCATGCGCCGGCCGATCACGAGGAGCGCAATCGCGCCGAACGACAGGAACAGGACGGTCTGGAACGCATTGACCCACGCCGTGCCGCGCATCCCGCCGAAGAAGACGTACGACATCACGACCAGCGCCACGACGGCCCCACCGAGCCAGTAACGGTACCAGGCCGCCGGTAATCGCCCGCAGCGCCGTCCCGCCTCCCATCACGCCGATCACGATGTAGGGCACGAGCAGCGCCGCCTGCACCGCAAAGATGACCGTGCCGATATGCCCGCATTCCCATCGATCGCGGAACATCTGGACCGGCGTCATGAAGCCATGACGTTGGCCGAGCGCCCACATCCGGGTGCCGACGAAAAAGAGGGTCAGCGGAATCACGAATGCCGACGCGGACGCCATCAGGCCGAACGTGACGATCCCGTTGGCAAACGCGTGGCCGGCCGAGCCCAGAATGGTGAAGGCGGTCATGTTCGTGCCGAAGAGCGACAGCAGGAACACGGCGGGACCCAGCGCCCGTCCCGCCAGGAAATAGTCCTCTGCCCTCTGCTGGCCAACGCGATGCCGAAACGCGAAGATGCCGATGTAGAGAACGACGGCGAGATAGCCGAAGACGATGACGGTCGGAATCAAGCCGGAATCACCTCTTCTCCCGCTCGAGGTGTGCCGGCCATGCGAACCTGGTGAGCGACCACATCAGCAGGGTCGCCGCCACACAGTACGCGGCGTGATAGGCGAGACCAACAGGCAAGAACCCGAACACCAGGGGCCGGGCCGACCCCCAGAACCAGAAATCCTGGTGAAGGAGGTAGACGGCCGCAATCAGCAGCGACCAGATCAGCACCTGCATGCCAACGCGTTGCCCTCTCCGCGGACACGCACCCCGCATGAGACGGGCGCGTATGCCCTGAAACGGGATGCCCGCCGGGATCGTCTTTATGACACGAGCCGCCGGAGGCGGGCAAGCCGCGGGTAGAATAGCGCCAGCACGGCCGGCCGCGTGTTCTCGCCGAGGCAAGGAGCGACTCCCTGATGCGATCGTGTAGTCCTGTCCCCGTGCTCTTGGTGTTTCTGTTCGTCACTCCGTTCGTCACCGGCGCAAACGCTCAAACGACGGGAACGATCGTCGGCTCTGTTCAGGACGCCAGCGGTGGTGCCCTGCCTGGCGTCACGATCACGCTCACGAACACGGGCACCGCCCTCGTGCGCACGGTGGCAACGGCGGGCGATGGCCGATACGTGCTGGCCGCGATTTTCCCGGGACGATATGAGTTGCGCGCGACGCTGACCGGCTTCAAGCCGCACGTCCGGCGAGACCTCGAGGTGACGGTCGCCGAAACCCTGTCGCTCGATCTCACGCTGCAGCTTGGCGAGTTCACGATCGAAGACGTCGTGATCGGCACCACGCCGCTGGTGAACACAGCGAGCTCTGAGCTCAGTTACCTGGTCGGCGCCGAGACCATCGAGCGACTGCCGCTGAACGGACGAAATTACACCGACCTGGCGCTTCTCCAGCCCGGCGTACTCGCCTTTCCACATCGCGATGGCGGTTCCGTCGTCGCGCACGGCCTCGGCATGAGCATCAACGGCCAGGATCCCCGATCGAACGTGTATCTCCTCGACGGCACGTTGCAGAACGATTTCACGAACGGGCCAGCCGGAAGCGCGGCGGGCACCGCCCTCGGGATGGAGTCGGTGCGCGAATTCCGCGTCGAGGCGAACGCCTACACCGCCGAGTTCGGGCGTAACTCGGGGGGCCAGATCAACGTGCTCACGAAATCGGGCACCAACCGCTTCAACGGCAGCCTTTACGAGTACCACCGCAACGAGGCGCTCGACGCACGGAACTATTTCGATACGCTCGACAAGCCGGAGTTCCAGCGCAATCAATTCGGCGTGAGCCTCGGTGGGCCGATCCAGCGCGATCGTGCGTTTTTTTTCGTCGGCTACGAAGCGCTGATCGAACGCCTGGGTAAGAACATTTCCACGGTCGTGCCCGACGACAACGCGCGCCTGGGCATACTGCCGACCGGCAACGTCGGCGTGAATCCTGGTGTCGCGCCGTACCTCGCAGAGTATCCACGCGCCAACGGTCCCTCGCTCGGTCAGGGGCTCGCGCAGTACACGTTCCCCTTCGACCAGCGGCTCGATCAGCACTTCGTGCAGGGGCGGGTCGATTACAACCTGGCCGCGAACAGCCAACTGTTCGCGCGCTATACCTTCGATGACGCCGACCAATTCCTGCCGACCGACTACCCGCAGTTTCCGCGCCGGTTCGTGTCGCGCAACCAGTTTTTCACCGGTGAATACCGGCGCGTGTTTTCTGCGAGCGCGCTGAACACCGCCCGTCTCGGATTCAGCCGCACGCGCATCGGCCAGGAGGTTGAGGCCCATACGTCGCAGCCGCTCGATCCATTTGTTCCCGGCCGCGCAATCATGGGCGACATCGACATCGGCGGCCTACGACGGTTCGGCCCGCAGAGCTCGGTGGACGTCCGGCTGGTTCAGAACGTGCTCAGCTTTCAGGACGACTTCGTGCACGCGCGAGGACGGCACCTGATCAAGGCTGGCGGCCTGATCGAGCACTACCAGGACAACATGGTCAATCCCACGTTCAGCCTGGGCATCTACTCGTTTCCCAACCTCTCCACGTTTCTCCGCAATGTGCCGACCAGCTTTGTCGGCCTGACGCCGGAGGCCCAGTTCGATCGCTACTGGCGATTCACACTGTTCGGGATGTACGTCCAGGATGAATTCCAGGTCGGGCCGCGGCTGACGGTGAACGGTGGCCTGCGCTACGAGTTCGCGACGCTGCCCGAGGACCGGTACGGGCGTGACGTGGCGATGCCGGATCTGATGGCAGCCGAGCCTACCATCGGTCCGCCGTACAGGAATCCGACCTATACGAACCTGTCGCCTCGGGCAGGATTCGCGTGGGATGTTCTCGGCGATGGCCGGACGTCGGTCCGGGGCGGGTATGGACTGTACTTCAACACGAACAATCATCAGAATCTGATCGTCACGGTCACGAACCCGCCGTTCACGCCGCGCCCCGTCATCGTCAACCCGACGTTTCCAACGCCCGATTTCAATCGCGCCGGCGCCGACTCGATCAGGCCGATCCAGTACGACCTCGACAATCCTCGGGTGCACGTCTACAACGTCCACGCGCAGCGAGAGGTGTGGCGACGCACGGTCGTGACGGTCGGCTACGCGGGATCTCGTGGTGTCGACCTGCTACGCAGCAACGACTGGAACACTGCGATTCCCACGGGGCAACTGGACGGCGTGCCGTTCATCGCACCAGGCACACCGCGTCAGAACCGGAACTTCTCGACCATCGAACTGAAGAGCAGCGACGGGCTGTCCTGGTACAACGCGTTCATCTTCGATGTGCGTCGCCGTTGGAGCCAGGGCATCGCGGTGCAGTCCTGGTACACGCTTTCGAAGAGCGAAGACACGACTCAGGCATCGACCTTTTTCTCGGACGCGACCAATGGCACGACGTCCGCCATGCCGGAATACGTCGCCGACTACAACAAAGGCCTGTCCGACTTCGACGTCAGGCACAACTGGGTGCTGAGTTTCGCCTGGGATTTGCCGTTCGCCAAGGACACGAACGGCGTGACGGCCGCGCTTCTCGACGGCTGGAATCTGTCGGGCATCTGGACCATGCGCAGCGGTCAGCCCTTGACCGCGTTCGTGACCGCCAATCGCTCGAGATCGCAGTGGAACCCGTCGCGCGGGCCAGGCATCGGCCAGGACCGTCCAAGCTACGCCGCGGGCTTTGGCCCCGACAACGCGGTGCTGGAGGACCCCAATCGATGGTTCGACCCGGCGGCGTTCGCCCTCCAGCCGGCTGGCACGTTCGGCAACACCGGGCGCGGCGATTTCACCGGCCCTGACTTACGCACGCTGGATCTTGCATTGACGAAAAGTGCCCGCTGGGGGCGGCTGGGCGGCGACGGCCGGTTCGAATTCCGGATCGAGGCGTTCAACTTGCTGAATCGTGCGAATTTCGGCGTCCCCGAGCTGCGGGCGTTTGCCGGTCAGGCCGACGGCGAGGCGCCGCTTGCCACGTTCGGCCGGATCACCACGACGGTGACATCGTCGCGACAGATTCAGCTCGGCATCCGTGCGCTCTTCTAGGATCAGGCGGCTGTGAAGCGCCGCCGCCACAGACGTGCAGCACTACGCCTGCGGCTTGAAATAGAGGACCATTCCCGCACCGATGGCCGTGACCAGAAACCCGATGTATAGCAGCGGATTCGGCGCGATTTTCGGTGGGTGAATGTACATCGTGTAGAGCACGTTCACGAGGGGCGCGCCGCCAAACACCAACGGCATGACATAGGTGGGCGTGCCACCGGTGCGGAACGAGAAGATGATGCAGACCGCGCCGAGCGCGCCCAGCGCTCCTGCGACGGTGGCAGCCGTCGCGCCGCTGGTATTGAAGCCGCGCAAGCCTTGTCCCTGTGATGCCAGGACGACGAGCGGCACGAGGACGGCCATCAGAAAATACGCGATGCCGACACAAAGGAGCGCGCGCATCGGGTTCCCGAGCTTCACTTGCCCCTGATGCAGCATCGCACCATACACGCCCCACGAGGTACCGCGCCCGCAACGAATGCCAGCCAATGCATGGATGCTCCAGTAATCGCTGGGAAGGCGGGGCTGGAGCCCTGCCTCCACGTCAGTGCGCTCAGTCGGCGGCGCGCGCCTGGCCGATGGCGTACAACGCCTTCTCGGTCCGCAGAAAAATCTGTCCGTTCGACACCGCCACCGAGCTCAGCGTGAACTCGTTCACGGCATTCTTCGCAAGAATTTCGAACTTCGGGCCCGTCGCGAACACGGACGTAATGCCCTCTTCATTCGTCACGTAGATGCGGCCCTCGGCGATGACCGGCGACGCGCTGTAAGTGCCCGAATCGAGACGCACCGGGCCATAAACCACGCCGCCCGTCGTCAGATCGAGCGCGTGGACGACTCCGGAATCGCCGACGATGTACACCAGTTTCCCGTCGCTGACCGGCGTGGGCACGTCGGGCCCGCGATCGAACGACCAGGCGCGATGCGTGCGGGTGACGTCGCCGCGCCCACCCGCTCGGATCGCGAGCAGCGGCTTGACACGAGTCGGGGCGATGACGAGATCGCCGGCGACAAACGGCGACGCCACGATGCGGTAATAAGGGTTGTTGTCCGGATTCAGGCCCGCGGCGCGCCAGAGCTCCTTGCCCGTCGTTGGATCGTGACCGGTCACGACGTCGCCTCCGGTGATGACGATCTCCGTGCGCCCGCCGGACTGAAGGACCGTCGGCGTCGTATACGAGTCGGGTGACTCGGTGATAGCGCTCGTCGGCCGCTCGACTCGCCATAAGGTCTTGCCGCTCGCGCCATCGACCTTGATCACGTACGACGGGTCGTCGGTGTTCATTCCGTGCAGCACCTGCACGTAGAGCGCACCCTGGTGCAGCAGCGGCGAGGACGCATAGCCCCAGTTGAGTCCGAATTCACCATAATCCTTCTGGATGTCGCGCGCCCACAGTTCCTTGCCGCTGAAGTCGAACGCCTTGAGCATGCCGGTGCCAGTGAGGGCCCAAACCGTCCGCCCGTCGGTGACTGGTGAGGGCGACGACATGTTCTGTTTGCGCATCTGCTTGTTACCGCTACCGAGCGGCCGCTTCCAGCGGATGCTTCCCTTTCCGCGGTCCACCGCCCACAGCTCCAGCGCGCCCGCCGCCGTCTCGGTCGCGACGTTGAGAAAGACCGCATCGTTCCAGATGATGGGCGTCGCCCCGCTGCGGCTGGGCAGCGGCAGCTTCCACGCGACGTTTTCGCTCCCCGACCACTTCAGTGGCAGTCCCTTCTCGCTGCTGTTTCCGTCAAGGCGAGGGCCGCGCCATTGCGGCCAGTTCTCGGCTGACATCTCCATCACGGCGCTGATGCTGATGGCGAAGGCAAGAGCGGTGCGGTTGATCACAGCGTCCTCCGGGCGAGACGTATGGTAGCGCAGGACCCCACGGCCGATCCGTGATCGGTCCCCGAGCGCTGTCAGCCACCAAGGGCGAGCGCAACGATCTGTTTGCGATCCCTGACGTAAAGCGTCGTGCCGGAGAGTGTCGGCACCGTCCAGGCGCGATTGCTCAAAACTGATGCCCTCGCGAGAACCTTCAGCCCGTCACGAGCGGCGGTCGCCAGGCCGAGGTTGCCGGTCTCGTCCATGATGATCAGTTTGTTGTCCGCATACAGGAACGTCGATCGTGCAAACTGACGATCCTGCCAGAGGACGTTGCCGGACTTCAAATCGATACCAACGGTGGGACACGGGCCGAAGTCGCCGCTCGAGCCGACCGCAAAATCGCCGAGCCGGATGACCGTGCCGATGTGCACGCGCATCCGATTCTGAAACCATTCCTCTTTCACCGTCGTCTTCCCGCCGGCCTGACGCAGTCTGAGGCCGCGCGCGCCGTTGTTGTAGGCGGACGAGACGAACAGCAAGTTGTCGCCGCCCCATACCGGCGTGCTGATGTTGAGTCCGTACTGCGTACCGATGCGGATGACGCCACAGCACGGTACCGTTCGACGGATTCATGCCGACCACTTCGTCGGTGCCGAGCACCACGAGCTGATCCTGGCCGTCGACGTTGATGAGGAGGGGTGATCCCGGTGCGACAGGAAAGTCGCCGCCCGTCCACAGCGGCGCACCGGTCGCCGGGTTGAACGCGGCAACGGAGGCCTGAGGGCCGCCGGCAATCACGATGAGCGTGTCACGATACGCGATCGGGCTCGGCGCATATCCGCGATCGTCCTGCTCGGCACCGAGTTCCTTGACGAGGTCGCGCGCCCAGGCACGTTTCCCTGTTTGCTTGTGGATGGCGAACAGCTTGACGCGGCTGCTCACCGCAAACACGCGGTTGCCGAGGATGAGAGGGGTCGAGTGCGGCCCTGCGCCCTCACTCAGATTGAGCCCTTGAGTCGATTCGTCGTACTCGTATTCCCAGATCGCCTTTCCCGTCGCGGCATCGAGCGCTGCGATACGCTCGGCGCCTCCCTGCCGATACATCGTATAAAGCCGGCCACTTTCCACGAGGATCGCCGAGTGTCCCTCACCGAGCGGCCGCGCCCAGAGCCGCTTCGGTCCGTTCGCGGGCCACTGACTGACCAGCGTCCCGCTGTCGACCATGAAGTTCCGTCGTGGCCCTCCCCACTGCAGCCAGACCCCGTCGGCCGTGGCCAGCGCAAGCGTAATCAACGTCGTCAAAACGTATGCAGCCATGGGTGGGTCCCAGATGTTCAGAACGTATAGTAGGCCAGTGTGTCTTCGTCTTTGATCAGCACGCCGCTCCCCGCCGGCACGGGATGTGCCCACACCGGGGATTCAGCAACCGTGTACCGCCGGATGACGTCGAACGCCTTGCGACCCGCTCGCACGACGACGAGCTCGCCTTCAGTCGTGGTTGCGATGAGCAGGTCGCCCCAGGTCACGAGGGCGGCGTTGTCGGCCTCCCGTCCGCGCGTGGTCCACAGCGTCTTGCCCGATCGCACGTCGGCGGCGAAGAACTGACCACGACTGCGTTGGGTGAGGCCGTACAGCGTATCTCCAACGACAACCGGTGTGCTCATGTAGTTCGGGAGCGCCTCGTTCTGCCAGACCGCGGACGTCGACCACTTGCCGCTTCGCTGGACCACTCGGACGGCCGCGAGCGGCCGCTGGTTGCCGGAATAGATCAGCAGGTCATCCACGACGACCGGCGTCACGACGTTCTGGTCAAAATCCGTCGTGAACGGGATCTGCCAGAGCAGCCTGCCATTCGATACGTCGACGGACACGATGTGACGTTGCGATTGCGTGATGACCTGAGGAACCCTGGAGAATCGCGCAACGATTGGTGAGGCGTACAGCCGGCCCGTCGCCCGTCCAGGCCCATCGAACGCTCCCCTTGGCCGCATCGAGCGCCATCAGCGCACCGTTTCCCGGTCCGCCCGCATGCACAATGACGACGTCGTTCAGGACGAGGGGCGACATCGCGACGCCGTAGTCGGGCGACGTTCGCGGAAATTCCTTTCGGAAATCCCGTCTCCACAGCAGCTGTCCGTCCGTCGCCTGCCACGCCGAAAGCATGCCGCCGATTCCGAACGTATAGATGCGGCCGCGGTCGAGAGCGGGCGTCGATTTGGGCCCTTCGCCGTGTGCGGCCGCAGCCGGATTGGCCTGGTACGGCGCATCGTAACTCCGCCGCCACAGTTGCTTGCCGGTCGACAGCTCGTACGACGTCAGCGCCTCCTGTGCCCCGACCCGCGAGAACATGTAGGTTCGACCATCCGCGACGACAGGCGATGCGTGCCCGGTCCCCACCGGCACTTCCCATACCCGTGTGGGACGATCCGGCCACGATGCTGGCGGCTTGAACGCAATAGCGACGCCGGTGCGGGATGGACCACGCCACTGGTTCCAGTCTTGCGCGGAGCCGACGGTCACGGCAACGGCGATAGCCGCCGCCACCAGGGCCATTCGGTCACAGGCTTTCGCCATCGGTCCCTTTACGTCGGAGAACGGGTTGTCATTACTCCGTCCGAAGTGCGTCGAGCATTCGGCCTGACAGCGCCGCACGTGTGGCAACGATCGAGGAAACGAGACCGGCAAGGGCTACTCCGGAAAGCAGAGCCACGAGCCCCGCGCCGGGCCGCGTCCCGCCGCGGCCCAGCCATGCGGGTGCGATGGCGACCGCGGCGCAGACAATGCCGGTCGTCAGGCCGGCTCCCAGGAGAAACGCGGCCTCCGCCACGATCATTATTGCGAGACGCTGCCGGTCGTAGCCTACAGCTCGAAGAATCGCCAGCTCACGACGCCGCTCGAGGACGTTCCGGAACATCACCGTCGCAAGCCCGATCGTCCCCAGCAGCAAGCCAAGCCCGCCAAGCGTCTGGAATGTCGAAAGGTAAGTGTTTTCGACCGTATGAAATTCCTCGAGCCGCCTCGATGTGGGCAGCGCGTCGACGCCGTACGGCTGTAATTCACGCTCGAGGACCGCGCCGAGCGCGTCGGCCTGGCTGGCGGTTCGAGTCTCTGGCTCATCGATCAGGAAGAACTGGTATCCCTGCCGTGCGCCGAACAGCGTGGCAAAGCGGTCTTCCGCCATCACCAACTGGCCCTGGAGGACGCTGTCGTGCAGCGCGCCGACGAACCGCACGACCACGGGTCTGGCTCCTCCGGTTTCGATCGAAAAGGTGTCACCGAGACCAGCGTGCAGGACGTATTGCAGCGACGTCGCATCCGCAACGACGGGAACGGCGCCGTCGGCGAACGTCCGATGCAGGATCTGCCACGGGTTCGCGCGCTCAGCCTCTGTCTCCGCAAGGGACGAATCGAACGAGAATCGGTTCGAGTCGATGAACGTGGGCGCGGCGGCGATGATCGTAGGGGTCCCTGGGCGATACAAATTGAGGCAGCTCGCGTCGTCGCCCTTCCGTACGCGGAAACGTGTGAAGCGGACGCGCGCAAGCATCGGCTCCTCGAGCAGGAGGGCGGCCCTGCCTGCGGGCGTGTTCGGATCATGTACGAGCGGCAGCTCCGACTCCGCCAGCAGCACGTATCCGCCGGTACCCGATTTTCGATCCACCGAGAGCTCGCCACCCCCGCGGCGAAAGGCATCGACCGACACGAGGATGAAGACCGCCGAGGCGATCAGGGCGACCGACATGACGCTCCGCGACGGTCTGAAGGCTGCGCTGCGCATACCGAGGCGCGACATCGCCAGCGATCCCCGTCCGGCGATTGGCGTGTGATTTCTGCGCCGCAACCAGCCTTGCAATGCCAGGAGGCCACCGATGAGCAGCGCTGCGCCGGCCCCGAAGAACGCAACCGCCTGAACGGCGCTCCGGATAAACCCAACGACCAAAAGCGCGAGCCCTGTGAGGCCGAAGATTGCCGCCATGCGCCGGTTGCGCCGCGCTCGCACCGGATCACTCGAGGAGGGTGAATCCAGGCTCTGAGCCGTCATCAGCGACCGGGGCGACAGCCGCGCCACGGCACGGAGCGACACGAACACGCAGACGATCGCGGAAATGATGCCACCGCAGGCGCCCAACACGAGGGACGGAACCGTCACATGAACCTGAAGGAGGGTCTGTACCAACCGCGCCAATCCACCAGGTGCGCAGCCCGTAGACGATCAGCTGCGCGTACGCGACTGCTCCAGCGGCGCCGAGCAACGCACCTGCGAACGCCAGGGTAACGGCCTCGAGCAACAGCAGCCTGCGAATGGTCGCGACCGGATATCCCGTCGCCCTGAGTACGCCTATTTGCCGAAGCCGCTGCTCGACGCCGAGCCTGAAGAACAGTAGCGCGAGCAGGAGCGCCGACACGACAAGGAAGATGCTGAAGTACGTGAAGTATTCACCGAAATCCGTCGCGCCGCTCGAGGCCTCGAGCGCTGATCGGCGCGCGTCGAGGAGCGCGACACCAACCGACGCAGGCGAAAGCGCCTCGAGAAGCGCCCCTCGCACGCTGGAGGCCGTCGGCTCGGCGTCCCGGCCTTCGGGAATCGTCAACCGGATCGACGTCGCTTGCCCATGTTGGGACCCCCACATCTCACGCCCGCGCTCGTAAGAGATAAAGGCTTTGGGCGTCGTGTTGTGTTCGTCCCAGTAGTGTTCATCCTCGCGCCGGATGCGAGAGAGGTCGATGGGAAATGGCGGATCCCAGTCAGCGAGACTGCGAGCCCCGGTAATCCCTGGATAATCGGGAGCGAGCCGCCGGTCGGCGGCGAGGCCTTCGATTGGCACGATCGCCCGGACCTTGAAGGAAGCGGATGCTGTGGTCAGGCCTTTTTCCGGGTCCCACAGGTAATAGTCCAGATCGACGCGATCTCCCACGCCCGCTGAAAGCTCACGTGCCGTCCACGAGTTGAGCACGATCGCATCCTGCGACGACGGCACGGGCTGCGAGGCATGGCGCGCGCCATCGGGATCGACAATCCCAAGATCGAGAGCAGTGATGAGCGAGTAGGGGACCTGCTTTTCGGCTTTCCTGAACGTGTTGGCGAGGTAGGTGAAGACCGGCAGGATTCCGAGCCCGGCGTTTTCTCCCGCGTGGCGGGCCGCACGCTCGACGGGCTCCGTCAGGATGCCGCTGGCCGTCTCGACTACGATTGACCGCTGGTCGGGCAATATCGACACGTGCACACCCAGGTCGTCGAGCGACAGACCGGCGCGCAAAGCGGCGATGCCTCCGGAGCCTCCTGCGATCAGCACGGTATTGACCTTGCCGCGCACGTCGAGATCGCGCTGGATGCGCCGCAGCGGGACAAAGAGTGCGCGCACGGCGGTCTGCTGCGGACGCAATGCGAACTCACCCAGTTGTTCGCGTGGCAGCACGCTGGTGAACGTCAGCCGAATGGTCCGCCCCACATCATCTTTCCGGCCGAACAACGACTCGATGGGCACCTGAGAGGGGCGCTGCAGACGCGCCAGGAGGACGTCCCCGCTGCGGGCGCCGAGCTCCGCCGCAAGAGCGGGTGACGTGAAGATGCCGTCGCGTTGCCCCAGCCCGTTGAACGCCCAGAAGCGCTCGTCCACCCCGTAAATCAGAACATTGGCTACACGGCGGCCCGTCGGTTCGTGGGTGACAAAACCGTCGGCGACAATCAGCGGTACCGCCGCTCTTGCGCGAAATGAGCGCTGCATGGCCGCGGCAGCGCGATCACCGAAGAAGTCGTTCGTCGTGACCACGGCATCCGCGTTGCCCAAACGTGCCAGCGCGATCGCGCGCAGGCTGCCGCGCACGGAATCGCCAACGATGAGCGCTCCCGCGAGAACCGAGACGGCGGCTGCCACACCGAGCATCACCGCCAGGTTCGTTCGCCAGTGATAGACCGCGCTGCGAAGTATGAGGCGACGGAGAGTCATCGGCGATGCAGCGTGCCGCCCGACATCGCGAATTGCGTGGCAAACCGACCGGCGAGGGCGTCGCTGTGCGTGACGACGATCAGCACGGTCGCCCGGCTCTTGTGCAGATCGATCAGCAGCGTCGCGACCGTATCGGCCGACACGCTGTCGAGGTTTCCCGTCGGCTCGTCGCACAGGAGCAACAGCGGATCGCGGATCAAGGCGCGCGCGATGGCTGCCCGCTGCTTCTCGCCACCTGACAGTTCGCCAGGACGATGATCCAGTCGATCGGCAAGTCCTACGGCCCGCAGCAGCTCGCGTGCTCGGGCGCCGTCATCGGCCGTGTGGCCGTCAGGTGCCACGAGTGTCGGAACCAGCACGTTTTCGAGGACCGAACATTGCGGCAACAGCGCGTGATCCTGGAACACGAACCCGATGCGCCGGTTGCGAAACGCCGCCTGCGCCCGCTCCCCCAATGTGTACGGATCCTCCCCTTCAAGGGTGACCGTCCCCGTTGTCGGCGGGTCGAGCGCGCCGACGACATGGAGCAACGTGCTCTTGCCACTGCCGGACGGCCCCATAATCACCGCCGACTCGCCCCGATCGAGCGATAGCGACACGTCGTGCAGGACCGAGAGCTCGCCTCGCGGCGAGGAATACGATTTGGCAACGCGACTGACGACGAGCGTCGTTGAAGGCGTCACTGTTCGCGGCCTGCCAGTTCGGTGTAAACCCGCTCGGCTGCTTCGGCCATGCGACCAACCGTGTAGTGATCTCTGACGCCGCGGGCGCCAGCCTCGCCCAGTCGCCGCGCCTGTTCGGGATCGCGCCAGAGCTCGAGAATCGCGTCTGCCAGCGCGGCGGGATTGTCCGCTTCCACGAGGATTCCTCCCCCCGTCCGCTGAAGCACTTCGGGAAAGGCGCCGCGGTTCGGCTGCACGACCGGGACGCCGGTCGCCATCGCCTCGAACAGAAAGATGCCCTTCGGCTCTTCATACGTGGCGGGCACCGAGAACACGTCGAGGCTCTGGAGAAACGCGATCTTCTGCGCACGATCGACTTCCCCCCGGTATTCGAACTCGCCTTCCAGGCCATCACGCCGAAGGCCCGCCTTGATGTCGTCGAGATATTGCTGGTGCTCGTGCGCGAGATAGCCTGCCGCAATCAGTCTCGACCGGCCGATCCCTGGGCGTTTGCGAAGTAGGCGGTAGGCGTCGGCGAGCAGGCTCAGGCCCTTTTCTGGTGCGATCCGGGCAAGGTAGCCGATGGTGAAAACGTCCGAGCGCTTCTGCGGCCGCGGGAGATAGCCATCGAGACTGATGCCCAGCGGAACCAGACGCATCTTCTCACGGGGCACGCCGAGGTAATCGGGCATGTAGTGGGAGTAGGTACTGGCTGACGGGGAGAAACGCGTCGACGTGGACCGCCGCCTTACGAATCAGATCGAGCGCCTGCTGACGGTACGGCTCCCCCAGCCCGTCGAGAAACAGGTCCTCGCCCTGAAGCGTGCAGCAGACAGGTGCCCGTAAGGTGCGCTTCAGCGGCTCCGCGATGCCCAGTAGAAGCGTGTACGGGAGATTGATGACGTCGAATTGCGGCTCCGTTCTCAACCAGTCGAGCAGTTTGTCGATCTCTTTACGCTGAAACCCCTGCTCTCCGCGGAGCATCGACACCGTCAGCTGGCCCAGGCTTTTGGGATCCACTTTGATCTGCCGCTTCGATGCCATCCGGATGGCCCAATCGGCGTCCCACAAGCGATCGACGAAGCCCGGGAGATGGCGGAAGAGCGATGAATGCTGTTCGAGGAAGACACTGATCCCACCGAAGAACACGCGACGCCGGCTGACGTTCGGCTCGTCGGTGCGGGTCGGAGTATAGACGGGTGTCAGAGTGACGTCGTGGCCACGCGCCAGCAGCTCGGCAGCCAGCGCGTTGTCGCGCAGGCAGCTGCCGCAGTACATCGCGCCGGCGCCACCCGTGAACGACAGGATTCGCACGAATCGCGAGCGCTCCTCTAGGGATGGGCCACGGCTGGCGTCACGAGGGCTTCAGTCGTCTGAAACGAGCGACGAGCATATAGGTGCTCGAACAGGTTCCCCTCGTGCGGCTGGTCCCAGCTGATCTGGTTCGTCGGAATAGCGCCCACGTTGAGCCGATCGACGAGTGACGACGCCAGCAGCCGGTCGATCAGGGCGCGATCGCGAGTGAGAGCCGTCAGAACCAGCGTCTTTCCGAGAGGGATCGGCACGCGCAACATCTCGTCGGCGGTGAGCGGAACCACGGCGGCGAACGGGAACAGGAATTCGCGGTTCGCGAGCGGGTGATCGGGACTGTCACAGAGCACGACGGTGGGCAGGAGATAGGTGCTGCCCTCGTGTCTGACGAGGCGCGGCCCGGGGCGGTAGCGCGCCGTCACGTCGACCGCACCCGGGGTCTGCAGCCCCGCATCGATCTGCTGTGAGATGCGCTCGGCTACTCGCGGATCCGCAAACGGGGCGAGGAGCGCCTGATCGTCGTCGGCGGGTCGCGGCACGATCGTGGTCAGCCGCTCGGCCAGCGCCGCGGCAACCCGTTCGGCATACGAGGCCGGCAGCCACACGCCCGAAGCGTTGACGCAGGAGCGCCCACCGTTGTCGGCGATTGACAGCGTGATCGTCTCGAGGTGCCGTGGCCAGGCCTCGGCGAAATCGTCTCCGATTAGGATCTTGCTGTAGCCAGGACCGTGCAGCTCCACACGCGGGTCGCCCTCGTAGGCGCCAACCGCGGAGACGTCGCCGAAGAACATGCTGCGGCCGCTACGACGAACGATCTCTCCGGCTCCGGCATGGTCGGCCGGGTAATAGCTGAACGCCTCCGGCGGGCACCCTGCTTTGATGAAAGACTGCGCGAGGCGAAACGGTGTCCACGGTTCGGCGCCGCCTGGCTTGAGCACGAGTGGCGTCTTCAACGGAATCGCCGGCACCCACAACGAATGCACGCCAGGTGAGTTGCTCGGCAAGACGACGCCAAGGGATTCGGTGCGAGGGTAGAAGCTGAGCGCGTGTCCGCCGTGCTCGCCATGCCATGTGTCGAGCAACCCGAGATCCAGCCCCCGCGTCAGACCGCGCAGGACTGTCGCCATCTGCGTCAGCACTCCTGCGATTTTCTGCATGTTGCGTCGCACCAGTACGTGCGGCATGCCGGTTGTCGCCGAAAGCTGCCCGACGTAATCCTCGGGCGACTGGATCGCGTCACCAAGCGGCAACGCGTCGCCGAGGAAACGTGTCGCGGCTTCGGCACACATGTCCAGCAGCCGGTGCGACGGAATGCGGCCGAGCGCGGCGCGTGCGTGGTGCTGCACGTCGGGCCGCAGGTCGCGCCGAATCAGGCCAGGATTCGCCTGGCTGATCTCGACGAATGGCTCGCGCGTTCGATGGTGCGGGATGGAAACGACATCGAGGCTCTTATAGGGAACGCCGAAGCGGAGCAGCGGAATGTGCAGCATCGCGCGCGCGTGTCAGTACACGCCCTCCACGACGCTCGCCTGGAGCCGCGAGAACGGACGCACGTTGCGAACACCATCCCAGGGATACAGCTGGCACGGGGGCTCGCGCTCGGCTTCATCGCGTTCGAGAAATCGCGGCATGAAGAACTCCCGGGTCAATGTCGTCAAGCGCACTCGCCCGGTCTCCCCATAGTTGACGATCCGATCGGGCTGGTCGGGATCGACCACTTCGATCGCCGCGCGCGGCGACGGGGGGTAGTAAATGATGGCGTAGTGGTCTTCCGGCTCCAGCGGCTTGTGTGTGGCCAGACCCATCAAGGTATTGCCGTACGTCGGCGCGAAGTACACGCCCTCGAGCAACTCCTCGACTGCGAAACGGTGGAACTGCGGAGTCATCTCGGTCCCGCCGCAGAACACGCCACGAATGCCCATCGTCTTGAGGGAGACCTTCTCGCAGAGCGCCTCGAGCAGCTTGGGCGTTGTGAACAGACATCTGATGTTGTCGTGCGCTCGCAGGAGGGTGAGCGCCTGATCGATGACATGGCGCTTGTACGCCTCGACCTGCTCCATCTGCCGCGCCTTGATCAGCTTGATGACCCAACGCGGATCGAGATCGACCATGAAACAAATGCCACCGCGAATCTGCGCCAGGTGCTCGATCGCCAGGCGCAGGCGGCGCGGACCACTGGGCCCGACCATCAGCCAGTCCGAACCTTTCGGAAAGGCATCGTCGGGCAACGTCTCACTGAAATTCGTATAGTCGACGCGAAAGTCCTCGTGCGCGATGCGCGACTTGGGCACGCCCGTGCTGCCGCCGGTCTCGAACACGTAGAGTGGCTTGTCGGTATATGCGTGCGGCACCCAGCGGCGGACGGGACCGCCCCGCAGCCACTCGTCTTCGAACGGGCCGAATTTGTCGAGGTCGTTGTAAGTCAGGACGTGCTGAAGCGGATCGAAGTCGAGACGCCGGGCCCGCTCCAGCCAAAAGGGGCAGCCCGTTGCAGGGCTGAAGTGCCATCGGACGATATCGCGCACGTGCGCGTCCAACCGGTCTTTCGCCGTCTGGATCGCGGCCGTGTCAACGCGAGTACTGGCGGATCCGAGCATGATCCGGATCGTATCAAACAACGTGAATCATGCCCGCATCACCGACCGCGGACGTCATAGGCGTACACCGTGTCCTGATCACGGAGCAACAGTCGCCCGTTCGCGACAACGGGATGTGTCCACGTGGGGAGCGATCCGGTTTCAAGCGTCAAGCGACCGTGCTCGCGATAGCCGGCCGGCGTCGCTTCGACGAGCGCGGCGACGCCGCGCTCGCTGAACAGGTAGAGGCGCTCGTCGGCGAATACGAGCGATCCCTTGCCGACGCTGCGATCGCGCCATGCCACCTCGCCGGTGTCGAATTTCATCGCCGTCAGAATCGCGCTCGAAAATCCGTACAGGTAGTCGCCAATCAGCACCGAGCTGGCGTGATGATTCCGCATCTCGCGCGTGAAGTAGACCTCCCGCGCCGAGAGGGCACCGGCCGATGGCGTGAGTTCGAGAAGCGCGGCGCCGGTGCCATAGTCCGAGGAGAGGAATACGTGATTCCCCCGCGCGATCGGCGTGGCGATGTTGGCCACCCGGTTCGCGACGCGGTCGTAGCTCCACAACACGCGCCCATTGGCGATGTCGAGGCCCAGCGCCCGTTGTCCCGTGAAGACGATCGCCTGACGCACGCCTCCGACCTCGTGGAGGACCGCCGAGGAGTAACCTGCAGTGTCGCCCTCGGTTTTCCAGAGGAGCTTGCCGTTCGCCTTGTTGACCGCGACGATCCCGGATCCACTGCCGCCGGGACTCACGATGATGCGATCGCCCGAGACCAGCGGCGACTCGCTAAACCCCCATCTGAGGTTCTGCCCGCCGAACTCGCGGATGACATTCACGGTCCAACCGATCTTCCCCGAGGCTGGATCGAGCGACGTGAGGTCGCCGCTCGCGCCGAATACGTACAGTCGACCGCCGTCCACGGTCGGGGTGCTGCGCGGACCATCGCCGCGATCGTTCGTGAAGCGGCGGCCGTGATCCACTTCCCACAGACGCTTGCCGGTCGCGGCGTCGAGCGCCACGACATACTCACGATCGCCGCGTGCGCCCAGGGTGAAGATCCGCCCACCGGCGACCGCAAACGACGAGTAGCCCTCGCCCGCTCCGCCGGCCTTCCAGGCGAGCGGCGGGCCGCCCTGCGGCCAGGACTTGAGGAGGTTCTTCTCGGCCGAGAGGCCATCGCGGTGCGGCCCGCGCCATTGCGGCCAGTCCTCGAGCGCCTGCATCGTCACGGATGCGCACAGGGCGAGCGCCGCGAGAGCGATACGGAACGCGATTCGCCGGGTCATGCGTCCTCCCACCAAGCCTCAACAGTCGGTGGCGCAACTCTTGTCGCCACGGAGTTAAGAACGAGCGAGCCGCGGGGCTGGTTTACACGGTTCGCGACATTTGTGCGGAACGATTCACCGTAGTATGACGCGCAGTACACTGCCGAAGTAGCTTAGGAGCCACGCTATGCGCCCCCATCCCATCGTAACCGCGACGATGATCGTGACCTGCGGCGTTGTACTGTCCGCCGCTGACGCGCCAAAACCCGGGAGCGACTGGCCTCAGTTCCGCGGAATTTCCGCCCTGGGCACCGCCGAGGGGTTCGCAACGCCGGCAGAGTGGAACATCGCCGCGAACAAGAACGTTCGCTGGAAGGCCCGGCTGCCAGGCCTGGGGCTGTCGAGCCCGATCATCTGGGGCAACCTGTTGTGCGTGACGACAGCCGTCAGCGGGCGGAAGGACGCGGGCATCAAGGCCGGGCTCTACGGGAATGTCGAGCCGGTGAACGACGATACATCCCATGAGTGGCGTGTGGCCTGTCTGGACAAAAGGGACGGATCGATCGTCTGGGAGCATACGACCTACACGGGCATCCCCAAGATCAAGCGCCACCCGAAGTCGACGCACGCCAACTCCACGCTCGCCACCGATGGCAAGCACCTGGTCGCGTTTTTCGGGTCCGAAGGGCTCTATGCGTACAACCTGACGGGCAAGCTGCTGTGGAAGAAGGACCTGGGCGTCCTCGACGCCGGCTTCTTCGTTGCGCCCGAGGCACAGTGGGAAACGGGCAGCTCCCCTGTCATCCACGACGGCGTGGTCATCGTTCAGGCTGACGTGCAAAAGGGATCGTTTCTCGCCGCGTTCGACGTCGTGACCGGCCGCGAGCTGTGGCGGTCGCCACGCAACGATGTGCCCACGTGGAGTACGCCCACCGTGCACAGCGTGAACGGCCAGACACAAATCGTCGTGAACGGCATGCGGCACGCCGGCGCGTACGATTTCAAGACCGGTAAGGAGATCTGGCGGCTGAGCGGTGGCGGGGACATTCCGGTCCCGACACCGGTCGTGCACGACGGCCTGATTTATCTCACGAACGCTCACGGCCCGGCGGCGCCCGTGTATGCCATTCGCGCGAACGCGAAAGGCGACGTGAGTCTCGTCGGCGACGCGACTCGCAACGACGGCGTGGCGTGGAGCCAGCAGCGCGATGGCGGCTACATGTGCACGCCGCTCGTGTATCGAGGGCTCGTCTACATCGTGAAGTTCAATGGCGTGCTCAGCGCGTTCGACGCGATCACCGGCGAGCGCAAGTTCCAGGAACGGCTGGCAGGAGGGACGGCGGCATTCACCGCCTCTCCGATTGCCAGCGATGGGAAGGTCTATCTGGCGAACGAGGACGGCCAGGTCTTCGTGATCAAGGCGGGGCCGAGCTTCGAGCTCATCGCGATGAACGAGATGGGGGCGCCCGTCCTGGCCACGCCCGCGATCTCCGAAGGACGTCTCTACTTCAGGACGTCGAATGAATTGGTTGCTATCGGGACCACCTAGCCTGACGCCGACTGGCCCTCATGGCAGCGCACGGTCCGCGCCTTCGACCGGCAGCCGGAACGCGACCATCTCCTGGCCGTTGCGAACCAACAGGAGATCGCGGACCACCGCGGGATGATTCCAGGTCTTGCCTTCGAGGGCCGTGAATCGCGTCAGCTCGCGGAACCCATCGGGAGTGGCTCCCACCAGCGCCAGCTCGCCGTCTTCTGACACCACCAGCAGCAGGTCCTGGTCGCGCAGCAGAACGAGCTGACCGTTCCCGTAGCGCCCGCCCTTCCACTTGCGCGTGCCATCCGCGAGGTCGATGCACGCGAGGATGCTGCCGTCGAAGCCGAAGGCGTGCCCCTTGTGGACGACGAAGTCGTTGAAGTACGGCTTCAAACCGGTTGACGTCCAGCGCTCTTCGACATGCCATCCCCCGGATTGCTGCGCGACCGCAATCCGCCGGATTCCGACGCCTCCTGTCATGGCAGTCCCATTAATCAGGACGTCCCCCTCGGCAGTCAGGCCCGGCTGAACGATCGTCGTGCCGCCGGTCTGCCACTCGTGCTCCCATAACACGGCGCCGTTTGCCGGGGCGTAGGCGACTGCGCCTGATCCGGTCAGCAGGAGAACCTGCAGCACGCCGTCGATCGTCGCTCGATGGGGCGAGCTGTAGCTGCCAAGCTGTCGACGACCGATCCATCGGCGATCGCCGCTCGTCTTGTCATACGCGGCCAGCGTGCCGGACGCAGCAACGATGACCACATCGTCGACAACGAGCGGCGAACTCGCGAAGCCCCAGTCAGGCACTTTTCGGGACGTGTCGGACGCAACGTTCCGCGACCACGCCAAATGACCGCTGCTCGCCTCCAGGGCGTTCAATATCCCGGTCGCGCCAAACGTGTACAGACGATCCTGGTGGAGGGTTGGTGTCGCGCGCGGACCGGCACCGGCATTCGACTCCCAGAACCGCACCGGGTCACGGTGCCGCCATACCGGCTTCCCGGTAGACACCGTGTAGCAGGTGACGGTCTCCTCCTCACCGCGTTGCTCTTGCGTGTAGAGCAGGTCGCCGCGGACCGCGAAAGACGACCAGCCGGGTCCGACCGACCGGCGCCACATCTCGATAGGGGGTGATGCAGACCAGTCGGTCTTGATCCGCACGCCGCGGATGATGCTGTTGCGCTCGGGCCCGCGAAATCCTGGCCACTCGGGCGCGCCGATTGATGGGGGGGTCGACGTTCCCGCCTTCGCGGTGGTAGACGCCTCCGGGTGTGTCAGCGGCTTGGTGGGGACGGAGTCGTCGGCGGTGTCCCGAGACGGAGCGAGCGGCGCCTCATCTCCTCTCGCGGCGGGAGTCTTCGGGATTTCCGCTTCTGCCACCTGCGAAGGTGAGGCCTTCGGCTCCCGAAGGGACTCGAGGGGCTCGTCGGCGGCACGCGCCAGCAACCGCTCCTCCGGCGTGGCGGTCCACCGCCAGTGAAACTCCGAGCCGGCGCCGCCCCGAACACCGGATGTTCGCAAGAACGCCCACGGCGCGCATGCGATCACGAGCGCCCCGACCAATGCCGCGCGCCGCACACCGTCGGAGAAATTGCGCGAGGCCAGTGCCCAGGCAACGAATGCAAGGCTCAGGTAGGGAATCGATGAGATGTAGAGCAGCATCCCCATCCCGGCGCCCGCTATCGACTCGTGGACGACACTTCTCGTCGCGAACAGCGCGGCGATCGTCAGAAGGAGCGCGCCCAGGCGCTCGAACCAGGGCGCGCGGCTGAAGAACAGCCACCAGACGATGATGGCGACTCCCCCGAGAGCTCCAGTGATTACGGCAATGAACCCGATTGGCAGAGAGCGTATCTCCACGTCGCCGGCCACGAGCGGCACGCCGAACGCGACCACCCATTGCAAGACCACAATCGCGACGCCGGGCCACAGCCGGAGGTGAGTTCCCGAATGCCGTACGTTGGAGTGTGAATCGCCGGTCGTTGGGAGCCAGGCCATAGCAGTAGATAATCTACAGCCTTGGACGTAGGATATCTACGGCTTGTTCCGGGACGTCCTAGGGTTCGGCGCCGCGCGCTTCGCCGTCATTTCACGATGACCCGACCTTGGGCCTGCCACTTTCCTCCCGGGCTGCGCACGTCGAGCCAGAGAGTCTGACGCCCGCGAGGTACTTCCACCTCGAAATCATACGTTTCGCCGACGCCGATGATCTGGCGGGCCGTGCTCGTCTGTGCGCGCTCGCTCGGCACCGGCGCACCGTCCTTGGTCAGCGGCCGCCAGGTCACCGGACTGTCGGCCGACTGCAGCGACACCGACAGGATGTCGTCCGGGGTGATGTTGATCAGCGCGAACCCGATGGCGAGCGCCGATCGCCAGACCGTCGTCGGCGAGTGCTCTCCGTTGAGCACGACGGGCGCATCCCCGTGCGGACCACCGCGTCCGAGCACGATGACATGATCGGTCAGACGCGTCGAAGGCCTCATCGGGCTCGAGGACCAGCATCGCCCCATACAAGCCGGAGGTGAGCTGCCGCTGGTCGTGGAGGTGCGTGTGATAGATGAAAGTGCCGGTGCGCGGAGGCGTGAACCGCACGACAAATGATTCCACCGGGCTCAATCAGCGGCGTCACACGAAGTCCGATCCCGCCGAAGCCGTGAACGCCGTCGTAGTAGCTGTCGAGCTCCATGCCGTGCCAGTGAATGGCCGTCGGCCTCCGGCAGTTCGTTGACCAGTGTGATCTCGACCGGTTCGCCGCGTGTCAGCACCAGCGGCGGGCCCGGCGCCAACACCGGTTCGCTGGTGCGTGGCGAGCCGACGGCCGACTGCGTGAAGCCAAACGCCGGTTGATCGCCGAATCGATTCGGATCGCTCCGCATGACGAGCGTCAGTTTGCGTGGTTCGCTGTCGTTGGCGGAGCTGAAGCTCCGCCCTACATGTGACCGATCGGGCCGGGGCTCCATTCCGCTCGTCCGCGATCGCCGCCTTACGCGATTCGAGGTGTTCCGGGATGTAGGGCGGACCTTCAGGTCCGCCTTCGCGGACGGCGATCCGTCCCGCGAGGTGACGGTGATGCCGAGGACCATCCCCGTCATACCGGCGGAGCGGTGATCGTGCGCGGACGCGGGCTTCGAGGTTCCATCGACGTAAAGTGATGGCGACACGTGGGTCATGACGTGACAGTGGAACAGCCAGTTTCCCGCACGTTCCGGGCATCCAGGTCATCGCCATCGTCGGCCCCTGGGGACAGCAGTTGGGTCACGACCGACGATCGTTGGCCGACACCAAACGTCTGATCGCGAATCCCGTCGCCGAGACTGTCGACGTCGAAGTAGAAGCCGTGCAGGTGCATCGGATGTACCTGCGTGCTCAGATTGACGACGCGCCATTTGACACGGTCGCCCATCGCGTACGCGAGACGCTCAGTGTGCGGCCAGACACGGCCGTTGATGACGAACAGCACGTCTGGCTTCAGTTTCAGAAACGAAGCGCCCGGATCATCGTCCCGTGCAAGGCCCGCGAGCTGCTCGCGCGACAGGCTGGTCCACTCGGTGATGACGAACACGCGATCGGGATCGGAAGCGGCCAGTGGCGGATCGACGATGAACGCGCCCGAGAGCTGCGTATCGTCGGCGGCGCGAAACTGCATCGGCATCCCGGTCGTCGTCGCCCAGTAGTGATACGTGCCTGCCAGGCCACTGGCAAAGCGAACCTGACGTGCCGCACCAGCGGGCACGTCGATCGGATCGCACGTCGAGGCCTCGCGATCGCACAGGCCGTGGATTCGCAGCGCATGCGTCAGATCGTTCCGCACTGTGGCCGCAATCGTGGTGCCCTGTGGCACTCTGATGAGCGGTGCGGGGACGGACGGCAGGCGCGCGCCGTCGGCGAATGCGTCGATCCGGATGGCGGGAAGCGATTCCCCTTGGGGCCGCCACAGGCCTTCTTGCGCGCTGAGCTCGAGCGTCAGCACACCGTCGCGAAGGACGCCGGCGGCCTGACGATTGTCGTTTGGGACGACCGGCTGCGGCGTAACACCATCAGCGCCGGCCGGCGGGCAGACGAGGAGTACAGCGGCTAAAGAAATCGCCAGCATTGCAGTTGAACCTAGTGCCGTTCGGTCAGCGTGACCGGAAGACCCCGTTCGGGGATCAGAAAGAAGCCGCGCGGAACCGCACGCGCGTGTGGTGTTCGTGCGCGCAGGCGCGCCCGCCACATCACGGTCGTCAGGACAGTCTTCATCTCGAACAGCGCGAAGTGCATGCCCAGGCACCGGCGCATGCCGCCGCCAAACGGCGTCCACGCATACGGGTCGATCACCCGTTTGCCGAGGAATCGGTCGGGTTTGAACGCGGTGGGTTCTGGATAAATGTCGGCCCGCTGGTGCAGCAGGTAGACGGCATTCGCGAGGATGACGCCCGCGGGTATCGCATAGCCGCCGATTTCGAACGGCCGCATCACGACGCGTGCGCCGGCGGCAGGCATGATCGGCCGCGCGCGCAGACTCTCCTTCACGAACGCGTCCAGGTATTCGAGGCGCGCGAGATGCTCGCTCTCGATCGGCTTGCGCCCAGCGACGAACGAGAGCTCGGTACGCAAACGCTCCTCGACGTGCGGCAACGAAAGCAGACGCTCGAACGCCCAGGCGAGCGCCGTCCCGGTGGTCTCATGGCCCGCCATCAGCATCACCACGAGCTCGTCGCGCACCTGTCGATCCGTCAACGTCGAGCCATCCTCGGCCGCCGACTGGAGCAGCAGGGACAGGATGTCGTGGCGCTGCCCTGTGTCAGCGCCGGCCCGGCGACGGTGAATCGCCGCCAGAATGGCCTCGTCCGCGCGGCGGATGATCCGCAGCACCCGGCCCCAGGGGCTCCAGGACCCGAGATCGCGCTGCAGCGGCGGCGCGAGGAGCAGCGACGATCCGACCGCCTTGTTCGCGAGATCGGTCAGCGCCTCGACCAACTCCCGATCGTCTTCGTTGTGTTCCTCCGGGATGATGCCGAAGACCGCGCGGATGATGACCTGAAGCGTGATCGCCTGCATCTCTCGATGGATCGAAAACTCGCGATCCAGGCGCCACCCGTCGATAGCGTCCGACGTAATCTGCCGGATCTGCTCGAAGTACACGCGCATGCGATCGCCGTGGAATTGCGGCAGCATCATCTGCCGCCGTTCCAGGTGCGATCGCTCGTCCATCGTGAACACCGAGGCATGTCCGGCGATTGGGCCGAACACGCTGAAGTTCGCCTCGCCGGCGTGCATCGCGTCAGGCGGCGCGGTGAACATCGCCTTGACCAGCGCCGGCGACGACAGCATGACCCAGGGGCGCGATCCCATCAGGCGAAGCGTGAACATGTCGCCGAACTTCCGCGCGCACTCGTCGAGCAGCGCCAGCGGATCGGTCGCGTAGCGGTACGTCTGCACGAGTCGCGAGTGGGCCGGACCAGGCGGCAGGGTGGTACCGATGGCGATGTCCGAGGGGATGAGCTGATGTGTTGAAGCAGCCGGCACGGTCGACATATGAAAGCCCGAAAACGTCCTCTTTAGACAATCTACGAGTACCCAGGCCATGAAGTCGTAAGCGCGCGGTTAGGATTCGGTGAGCTTCGGCTAAGATAGGCCCCTCACCCGCCCGGTTTGTCCTGGAATGTCCTCGGAACGCTGCTTCTCATTCGAAGGATTTCAGCTCGATCTGGGCAGCGGCCGCCTTTCCGGCAACGCCGGCCCCATCGCCATCGCCCCGAAAGCACTGGCCGTACTCGAATATCTCGTCGCGCGGCCCGGGCAACTCATCAGTAAGGACGAACTCCTCGGCGCGGTCTGGCCTGGAGTGTTCCTCGGCGACAGCGCCCTCAAGGTGTGCGTCAGTGAAATCCGGCGCGCACTGGGTGACGATGCGAAGAGCCCGAGGATTATCGAGACAGCGCACCGGCGCGGTTACCGGTTCATCGCGGCGATCACGGATACGCCGTCCGTTGCGCTGTTGACCGATTCGCCGCACGCCTTCACGGCCCCGTCGCTCCCCGTGCATTACGCGCGCAGCGGGGACGTAAACATCGCCTATCAGGTCTTGGGCAGCGGCCCGATTGACCTCGTCTTCGTGATGGGATGGGTATCGCACCTCGAGTACTTCTGGAAAGAGCCGTCGTTCGCGCGATTCCTCAGCCGGCTGGCGCGTTTCTCGCGGCTGATTCTGTTCGACAAGCGTGGAACCGGACTATCGGATCGAGTCGCGCATCTACCGACGCTCGAGGAGCGCATGGACGACGTGCGCGCGGTCATGAACGCCGTAGGCTCGCGGCGGGCGGCGTTGCTTGGCGTGTCAGAGGGCGGGCCGATGTGCAGTCTCTTCGCCGCCACGCACCCTGATAAGACCGAAGCGCTGATCATGGTCGGCACCTACGCCAGACGGCTGTGGGCCCCCGACTACCCGTGGGCGCCCACGCAGGACGAACGCGAAGCGTTCTGCCGCGAGATTCTCGACCGATGGGGCGGCCCGGTCGGCATCGAAGCCAGAGCGCCCAGCGTGGCCGGCGATCGCGCGTTCCGTGACTGGTGGGCGACGTACCTGCGGATGGGCGCCAGTCCGGCCGCTGCGGTCGCGCTCACACGAATGAACGCCGAGATCGACGTCCGCCACGTCCTGCCGACGATCCAGGTGCCGACGCTGGTCATGCATCGTGCCGGCGATCGCACGCTGCGCGTCGAGGAAGGCCGCTACGTCGCCAGCCTGATCCCCGGCGCGCACTTCGTGGAGCTGGGCGGCGACGATCATCTCCCGTTCGTCGGCGACCAGGATGCCCTTCTCGACCACATCGAGCGATTCCTGGCCGAGACTCGGACGCGCGCCGAAGCGCGACAGGTGCTGGCGACGATCCTCTGCGTGAGCATGCGCGGGCGGGACGTCACGGCTCTGCCGATCTCCGACGCCGATCGCCTTCATGCGATCGTCGCCGAAGAAACCCAGCGCTTCAGCGGCACCGATACCCAGCGCGATGCGGAGCGGATCTTCGCGGTTTTCGACGGTCCCGCCCGGGCGATCCGGTGCGGACAGGCAATCGCGGCGCGATCGGAGCGCGACGGGCTGCCGGTGACGGTCGGGCTGCACACCGGCGAATGCGATCGCACCGATGGCCCCGGGGAGGGGCTCGTCGCCGCGATCGCGGCGCGAGTGGCGTCGCTTGGCCAGAGCGGGGACGTGCTGGTGTCACGGACTGTCGTGGATCTCGTCGCCGGCTCGCGTCTGGACTTCAGCGATCGGGGCATGCACGCGCTCGCCGACGGCCAGACGCCGCGACGCGTCTTCGCCGTCGGGCACGGACCCGGACCTCCGGGAGCGGGCTAAAGGTCGAGCCGCGTTCAGGCTCGGGGCCCTTGTTCGAAACTCAGCTGTTGTAGGCTCCGGCGGACGAGCCCCGACATCAGTCGCTGACCACGAGCGTGCCGTTGATCGGCGCGCCAACGGCTTGGAGCCTCGGGGCATCCGGAAAGGGATGGTCCATCGCCGTGCTCGATACCGGCGTCGACAAATCGCATCCCTTCCTTGCCGGCAAGGTCGTGTCCGAGGCGTGTTACTCGAGCGACTTCTCCGGCTTCGCCGAGTCGACGTGTCCTGGCGGCGACGGAGCGGCAATCAATTCGGGGCGCCCGTGTTCGGCGTCGGTCTCGGGCTGCGACCATGGCACGCACGTCGCCGGCATTGCCGCCGGACACAACGGCTCGTTGTCCGGCGTGGCGCAGGCACTGAGAACGCAGTTCGACATCGCCGCCGTGAACATGAGTCTTGCCGACGGCGAGTACAGCGGCACCTTCGACGTAGTCCCCTGACCCGATCGACCCGATCGACCTGGTCGACCGGCGCTACACTGTGCCTCATGGCACCAATTTCTCGTCACGAGTTCCTGCAGCGCACGGCCATGGCCGGCGCCGCCTGTCTCCTGTCGTCGATTGAAGGCTTCGCCGTCGCTCAGCAGAAGAAGATTCGCGTCGGCGTCATTGGCTGCGGCAGCGTCTCGACGCAGTACTTCCCGCATCTCGCGAAATCGCCGTACGTGGAGTTCGTCAGCGCCTGCGACATCATCTACGAGCGCGCCCAGAAGCGAGCGGCAGAGTTCAACGTCCCCAACGCCTTCCCGCACATCGACAAGATGCTGGCGGGGCCGCCGTTCGACCTGATGATCACGCTGACCGACATGCAGGAGCATGGGCGCCTGAACAAGCAGGCGCTGGAGGCGGGACGCCATGTGTGGAGCGAGAAGCCGCTCGCGAATACCTACAAGGAGGGCCGCGCCCTCCTGGACCTCGCCAAGGCCCGGAAGCTTCGCCTCTGGGGCGCCCCCGCCGTCGTCAATAGTCCGCAGTTCGCCTTCATGTCGAAAACGATTCGCGACGGCAGGCTCGGCAGAGTCGCGAGCGCGCATGCCCATTACGGCCACACCGGGCCAACGTGGTCGGCCTTCTTCTACGAGAAAGGTGGCGGCAGCCTGCCGGATCTCGGCGTCTACAATCTCGCGACACTGACCGGCCTTCTCGGACCTGCGAAGGCAATCATCGCGATGACGAGCATCGTCACGCCCGAGCGGACCGTGGACAACAAAGGACGAATCAAGGTGGAGGCGGAAGACAACGCCATGGTCGTGATGGACCACGGCGATGGCGTGATGTCGCACGTCCAGTGCGGATTCAACTACTTCGATCCCTACGGGCACCAGGGCAAGGGTCAGGACCAGCACACCATCACGATCTGGGGCACCAAAGGAAACATGGGCCTGGTCGGCTACGACTGGGCGCCTTTCGGTGTCGATCTCGCGACCGAGGATCACGAGACGCCCGAACGATTCGTTCCCGATCCCGGGACCTATGTCTGGCAGCAGGGCGCCAGCGTCATCGCCGAATCGCTTGCCACCGGTACCGAGCCGTTGATTGCAGCTGAGCATGCGCTGCACGTGCTCGAGATCATCGAAGCAGCGCGAGCGTCAGGTCAGAGTGGACGCAAGGTCCCACTTGTCTCCACGTTCAAGTGGCCAGTGGTGTGAGCTACGTTGACAATCCCGAAGAGCCACGCCTAAAATTTTTTCCGCGCGTGGCGCCCGAAGAATAGACACGCAGCGACGCTCGATCCTTCCCCCACACGCCGAGCGTCTTGCCCAGTTGCGTGTGAGCTTCAAGCTCTGCCGGTCCCACGCTTCAGCTCGCGTCTTCTCTCGAAGGTGGGGTTCTGAATGCCAGTCAAACTCAGCGTGCGCAGTTCCATTGCGACGCTCGCGCTGTTGTGCGCGAGCCTCGCAGCAGTACCGGCGAGCGCCCAGTATCGCGCCAGCCTCCAGGGCACCGTGACCGATCCGCAGGGCGCCGTCGTGCCCGGTGCCACAGTCACACTGACCGACAAGGAGACGAATCGAACGCTCGAAACGGTGAGCAACGAGGCCGGCGTTTATGTGTTCAACGCGTTGGCGGCCCGCAACTACACGCTGTCCGTCGAACTGGCCGGCTTCAAGAAACAAGTGCTCGATGACATCAAGATCATCGCCGAGCAGTCGAACGCGTTGAACGTGGAGCTCGAGCTCGGCCAGACGAACGAAGTCGTCACCGTCGGCGCCGCGGCGCCGCTGATCGATACGGCGACCGGCAACATCAGCGGGACCGTGACGGCCGAGCATCTTCAGAAGCTGCCGTCGCTCGGACGGGATCCCCTGCAGCTGCTGCAGCTCGCGCCCGGCGCGTTCGGCGATGGCTCGCGATCGTCCGGGGGCGGCACGCAGAACCTGCCGGCGACGACCATTGGCGGCAGCGGCAGCGGCATCTTCGCGACGGAGAACGGCGGGCAGATCGTCGCCAACGGCGCCCGCACTGGCGAGAACAACTACCAAATCGACGGCGTCGGCGTGACGAGCGTGTCCTGGGGCGGGACGACGGTGATCACCCCGAACGAGGATTCGATCAAGGAGATCAAGGTCGTCACGAACAACTACGACGCCGAGAACGGCCGCTATCGCGGCGCGCAGGTCCAGATGATTTCGCAGAACGGCACCAACCAGTTCCACGGCAGCGCGTTTTTCAAGTGGGACAGGCCGGGCCTGAACGCCTTTCAGAAGTACAACGGCTACAGCAAGGCCGTGCAAAAGAACACCCAGGAGCAAAACGATATCGGAGGCACCGTCGGCGGCCCGATTCTCAAGGACAAACTCTTCGGATTCTTCTCGTACGAAACCCTCCGCCGCCCAGAGTCGCCCAATCCGGTGCAGGGCTGGTACCAGACGCCGCAATACATGGGCACGGCGGCGCCGGCCGGGAGCGCCGCTGAGACGTTTCTGACGTTCCCCGGCTCATCACCGAGCGCCGGCACCGTGCTCATGGGAGCGGGCGACGGGCATGCGTGCGGTGACATTGGACTCACCCAGGGCGTGAACTGCAACTTCATCCCTGGCCAGGGCCTGGATGTCGGACGGCCGCTCACGCTTCCGCTTGGCACACGCGATCCGTCGTTCGCCGGGCAATTCTCTCCGGGCCTGGGCGGCGACGGCACCGGCAGCCCGGCCAATCTCGACGGCGTCCCGGACCTGCTCTGGCTCGTCGCCGGCAATCCGCAGAAGAGCACGGCGACTCAGTACAACGTGCGCGTCGACTTCAACGCCACGGCGAAGGACCTGCTCGCGTTCAGCATGTATCGGGTCCCGCAGAGCAGCGATTCGTTCAACGGCTCGACGCGTGAGATGAACGCGTTTCACCACACGCAGGTCAACGAGGCCGAGACGATTCTGTGGAACCGCGTGTTCTCGGGCTCGCTCCTGAACGAAGCGCGTGCCAATGCGGCAGGCTGGCGATGGCGGGATCTCGACAACAACCCCGACGGCCCGTGGGGACTGCCGACTGTCTACATGCAGGACGTGAGCGGCAGCCAGCACGATCGGCACCATCCAGCCGAGCAACCATCTTGACTTCGGCATCGGCGCGCCGGGCCTGTTCGATCAGTGGACGTTTGCGTTCAAGGACACCCTGACCAAAGTTGTGAAGAGCCACACGATCAAGATGGGTGGCGAGATCACACGGATGCGATTCGTCGATACCTCCCCGTGGTCGGCGCGGCCGTCGTACTACTTCAACAACATGTGGGACTTCCTGAACGATGCGCCGTCAGCCGAGAACGCGTCGTTCGATCCGTTGACCGGCATGCCGACCGACTTCAGGAAGGACACGCGCCAGACATTGGCCGGCATCTTCATCCAGGACGATTACCGGATCAGATCGAATCTGACGGTGACGCTCGGCCTCCGCTGGTCGTACTTCGGATCGATCTCCGAGAACAGCGACGATCTGAGCTCGGTGGTACTCGGCGACGGGAACGCGGCGCTGACCGGACTCTCTTTGCGCCTGGGCGGCAAGCTGTACGACGTGAGCAAGACGGACTTCGGCCCGCAAGTCAGCTTCGCGTGGAGCCCGTCGCGGTTCAGCGACCGGCTCGTGCTCCGCGGCGGCGCCGGCATCGCCTATAACGGCCTCGATCAGGCGATCTCGCTGAACGGCCGCGGCAACGCGCCCTTCCTCTCGACCGCCGGCAATCTGACCGGCAGTCAGATCGTCTACGGGGTCAACAGCTTTCCCGCGGACGTCAATTCGTTCTCGGGATACGCGTCGAATCCGGCCACGATTGCCACCTTCGATCCGAACACGAATCTCCCCGTGCCCGGCGGACCGAACTTCGCGCAGATCTCGTTGACGGGTTATCCGGCGGACTGGCCGACGACGCGAGCCGTCCAATACTCGCTGGAAGCCGAATACGATCTCGGCCATCAGTGGGTCGCCTCGGTCGGTTACCAGGGCAGCACGACGCGCCACTTGACCATTCAGCGGAACCTGAACCGGGTACTCGCCGCCCAGGGCCTTCCGCTCAACCCGGTGGTGAACAACCTGGAGTACTACTCGAACGACGGCAACGCCGAGTTCAACGCGCTCCTCGCCGGCATCCGCCACCGCTTCAGCAACTCGTTCGAACTGGTCGGGCAGTATCGCCTCAGCCGAAGCATGGACGACGGTTCGAACAATTTTGCCCAGGACGCCTACACCTACGACCCCGAGGAAGCCTGGGGGCCCTCGGACTACGACGCCACGCACATGTTCAAGCTGTGGGGCGTCTGGTCGCCGACGATCTTCAAGGACGGGGGGTGGCTCGAGAAGACGCTCGGCGGGTGGACGATCAGCGGCATTTTCAACGCGCATTCAGGGTTCCCCTGGACGCCGGTCTACTCGGGCATCGGCTGCGGCGTGATCTACGCGGGCAGCGGCGGCAACTGCGATCTGCGTCCTGCGGCCTATCTGGGCGGCGGGCTCGAGGAGTTCGGCGACGACGCCTTCAAGCGGCCGGGCGGGAATTTCCCCGGAGGCGGGGCGCTGTTCTTCACGCCGCCGGAGCGCGTCGAAGGCCCGCCGTTCGATCAAATCGCCTCAGGAGCCGTGCCGGCGGGGCCGGTGCCGGGACGGCCCGGCATTTCGCGGAATTCGTTCCGCGGGCCGCGGTATTTCAACATCGACGCGACGCTGTCCAAGGGGTTTGGGCTGCCGAGCGCCGGCGTGCTCGGCGACGCGGCGAAGGTGGAGTTCCGTGCCAACTTCTTCAACCTGTTCAACCAGCTGAACCTGTTCAACGTGCAGAACAACATCAACGATTCACATTTCGGCGAAGCGCAGGACGGCCTCGCCGGACGCACGATCGAGATGCAGGTCAGGTTCAGCTTTTAGTAACCACCCAGGTTACCCAGGTTACCCAGGTTACCCAGGTTACCCAGGTTACCCAGGTTGCCCAGGTTACTCAGGTTGATCGAGGTCGAGGCGGGGGGGCTCACTCCCCTCGCCCGACCCTGGCGGGTGCGTGCCGCCCAGCTTCGCAAAGGCGGCACGCGCACGCGCGGCATCTTTCGGCCTTCCGGCGCGAGCGTAGGCACTCCCCAGTGAAAATTGAAACTGCGGCTCGGTCGGTACCATGCGGGCCGCCGCCTCCAGTTCCTGGATGGCGAGAGGGACACTCCTCGTGTCCAGATACAACAGACCCAGCAAGTAGTGCCCGAAGGGGTAGGCGGGCGCCATCGCGACCACCTCCTTCGCGTACGGAATACCGGCTGGGGAATCGACGCGATAGTAGGCGGCGGCGATTTGCATGCGCGCGCGCACGTGGCGGGGCTGGTTCTCGATCTCTCGCGTGAATTGCTGAATCGCCTCCTCGGGATGCTCCAGGGCCAGCAGGAAGCGTCCGAAGGCGTAGTGGATATTCGGGAAGGCCGGAAACTCCTGCGCCAGGGCGGCGTACTCGGCGTTCGCAGCGTCCCACTGCTGCCCCAGGCGATTGCGTTCCGCCCGGCCGGCGCGCAGCACGATCTGATGCTCCGGCGCAGCAGGACCCGGCAGATCCTCCGGACGCATCAGCAGCACGCTCGCGCCCAGAACCGCGTCGAGTTCGTCGCTGGCCACGCCTTTCTCCACCAGCGGCTTCGCTGCCTCGATCGCGTCGTCATAACGGCCCTTGCGAAGGAGAAGCATGGCCTCGTGGTAGTGGAGGACGCGCACGAGTTGCTCGTCCGCCTGGACACCGAGAGTCTTGGCACGGCGGATGTGCGACAGGGCGCTGTCGTCGCGATTCAGTTGGTACTCGCAGAGACCGAGCATCAGGTTGGCAGTGCCGTTCTTCGCGTCGATGGCGAGCAAGCGGCGGAATGCGGCGGCCGCCGGAGCGTACGAATCGTCGTCGTACAGAATCGTGCCCAGCGACCACCAGCCTTCGCCCCAGTCCGGCCGCTTCGCCAGCGCTCGTCGGTAGAGTGACGCTGCGTCCGTCAGGCGGCCGGCCTCTCTCGCGGCGTCGGCCTGCGCCGACAACGTGGCGAATGTCGTCCCGCTCTTCTCCGGAGGGGCCTGGGCGTGCACAGCTCCGATGCACGTCGCACCGACGATCAGCGCGGGCAGAAGTCTTGTTGGACGCACACGTCAAGCTTACGATCGGCGCCCTGCGCGTTCAAACCCGGTCGGGGTTCATGCTCGTATATTCCTTGACAGGCATATACTGAATAGGACATATTCAGATCATGGTCGAGACATTCGCGGCGCTGGCCGAGCCCAATCGATTCCGAATCGTCGAGCTGCTCCGGTCCGGACCGCGCCCGGTGAACGCGATCGGCGAGCGGCTGCAACTGACCCAACCGCAGGTCTCCAAGCACCTGCGCGTGTTGAAAGACTACGGACTGGTGGACGTACAACCACGGGCCCAGCAGCGTCTGTACGAGCTGCGCGCACAGCCGCTGCGCCAGCTGCACCAGTGGATCGAGCGCTACCGCCAGGTCTGGGACGAACGATTCCAGGAGCTGGACAATCTGATCGAGGAGCTCAAGAGCAAGGAGCTGTCCAATGGACGCAAACGCCGGAAGAAGTGAGGGTGCGGTGATGAATCATACGACGATGGATCTCGAGGGCGATCGGGAGATCGTGATCCGCCGCGCCTTCAACGGTCCCGCCCGGATAGTTTTCGACGCCTGGACGAATCCCGAGCTGGTGCGCCGCTGGTGGGCACCGAAATCTCACCGCGTGTCCGTCGCGAGCTGCGAGGCGGAGGTGCGCGCCGGTGGGCACTACCGGTATGTGCTCGAGCTCGCGTCGGGCGATCGATTCGCGTTCTCGGGCAGGTACCTCGAGGTGACTCCCCCGTCGCGGCTGGTCTACACGGAGATCTTCGAGCCCGCGGCCGCAGGCGGCTCGGAGGCGACCGCGAACGTGATTACCGTCACGTTCGAGGAGCGGAACGGCAAGACGGAGCTCGTCTCGCGCACGCTGTGCCAGTCGAAAGAGATACGCGACACCATCCTCGAGTCAGGCATGGAACATGGGATGCGCGAGGCGATGGATCAGCTCGACAGGCTGGTCGCAGAGCTCGAGGGCGGCGCTGTTAATCTATAGCTTGCTGAAGGCGTCGGGCCCTTGGAGGAGTCAATGCCTCGAACCATCACGTACTGGGCGAGCACGGGAATTGTCTCGGTGATGCTATTGCTGGCGCTCAGTTATCTGACCGGCAACGAGCAGGTCGTCAGCGGGTTTGCCAAGGCGGGTTGGCCACAGTTGCTCCGGATCGTGCTCGGCGTCGCCAAACCGGCAGCAGCGGTCGTGCTCGTGCTGCCTGGATTTCCACTCGTGAAGGAGTGGGCCTACGCGGGCGTGACCTTCACCTGGACGATGGCCTTCATCTCGGCTTATGCGAACCACGAAGGCCCGCAGATCTGGATCATGCCGCTTGTCCTGCTGGTGCTGCTCGGCGTGTCCTACGCGACGAGACCGCCGGGCCGGCGCCTGGTGAACGCTGTATGAAGACGACCGCCACTGGCCCGAAGAACATCGACGAATACATCGCTGGCTTCCCGCCTCGCGTACGCGTGGTCTTGCGGCGCGTGCGGAGTGCGATCCGCAAAGCGATTCCCGGTGCCGACGAAGCCATCTCTTACAAGATGCCGACCTACACACTGAACGGTCGCCATGTGATCTACTTCTCCGGGTGGAAGGAGCACTACTCGCTCTATCCGGCGGATACGCGGGTCATTGCCGCTTTCAAGACCCAGCTGACGCACTTCGACTACAACGGCAAAGGCACATTGCGCTTTCCGTTGGACGAGCCGGTCCCAGAAAAGCTGATCACCGAAATCGCAAAATTCCGAGCAAAGGACGTCGCTGCGAAGCAGAAGACCGCGACGCGCTAGGTTGTCTGCGCGGATCCCCGCCATCCCTGATCCCCGCTCCCTCTACGGCTTCAAGCGATACGGCGCAATCGCGCCTTCTCTTGCCGGCAGATAGATGACGTCCTCGCTTTCACCGCTGCGCCGGTAGACCGGAAATCCGTCATACTCGCCGACGCGTTCGAATTTCGAGGCATCGAGCGACACCGTGTGACCGGCGCTGATCCAGCGCTTGCTGTCGAAGAGAATCCACACACCATCGTTGCTCTCCGGCACGCGAAGCGTCGCCATCGATGAGGGTTCGGCCGGCGCGGCCACTGCCGGCGAAGTCGTCATCTCGAACTCATTGCGCTGGCGGCGGCGCTCCCAACGATTGATGGCGGTCGATTGCTCGGACGCCGTCTGCGGGGCAAATGGCGACAACGATGCTGGCACCGGTCCCGGGTACCAGACGATGCCCCACAGCGGAATGGCGCCGCCAAGGTCGCGCAGCAGGGCGGCGTGACTGGGCTTGTAGGGATCGAGCTTCTGCAGCTCGCTTAGCGGCGTCTGTGCGACCAGGGTGTCCCCGTAATCTCTCAGCAGGGCCGCATCGCTCGGCTTGTATGGGTCGAGGCCGTACGGATGTGCGTCGGATTCCTGCGTCTGCGCCGAGGCGCCGGCGACACCGATCAGCAAAGTCAGGATCACGAGCGCGACGTGCGACACAACGTCGTATCGAGAAAGGCGTGAGCAGGCGGATTCGATTCGCGGCATATTGACCGTCCTGTCTCTCTTATACCTCTGCTGGCCTTCAAAGCGTGCACGCCCCGGATCACCCGGCTCAGCCGTTCAGACAAAAACAGTGCGCAGTTGCCTCGTTCGCACTCCGTGTCTGCCCGTAGAATGCGGTCACCGGCCACGCATTTCCGCGAATGCAGATCCCGTAACGAATGTTCGTTCACGACGCGCGCAACGTTTTCAGTCACGCGCGAAGTCTGAGGAAGCTGCCGTTCCGCGGCGAGGGGTTCACATGGCAAAAACAGGGCGGAAGACGCGCAAGCGAGTGTCGAAGCGGGCTGCGCCCGCACGCCGGGTCTCCACGAAACGCGTCGTCCGGCCAACCCGTCCGCGCGCAGCCCGTCGCGCCGCCGCCGTCCGCGGCGCGACGCGCGCCGCGCCGCGAGCCGCAGAGACCCTCCAGGTCACACTCGATCTGCGTGATGTTGCCGGGCGTCCGCTGCGTGACCCCGAGACGTTCTTTACGTTCCGGCGACTGGCCGACAACCGCCAGATCGGCGATCAGCTGGCGATCGAGCTGACTGGCGCCGCCCCGGTCTTTCAACTCCCGGTCGCCACCAGCGAGGTCGCGGTCTGCGAAATCGATCCCAGGCGCTTTCGCTTCGTCAACTCGCCCGTGTTCTTCCGCACGCCGGGTCCGCCGATCACGAAGGCAAGCCTCCTGTTCCGAGAGCCGAAGGAGTGGAGACCGCAGTTCACGCGCTGGAACGAGCTGCCGGCGTCGTTCGCGACGCTCAAGAACGTGCTGCGCGACTCGCCCAACGTCACGCTGTTCAAGCGAGCGCAGTCGATCGCGCCGCTGCTCATCGAAGCCACTTACGATGAGCTGTCGGGCGACGACACGATCCTCGCAAAGACCGCGCTTCTGAATTCGTACTTTCGGTTGAACCGCACGATGGAGCCGGTGTCCGCCGCGCGGAGCTGGTTTTCCTTCGTGCGGCGGATCATCGCCATCGGGCGCGAGCGGTTCCTGGCGTTCGTGGACCCCGACCTGGAGACTCTCGTACGCGAGATCGACCGGCACATCGATCAGTTCCGCGCCGACTACGAGCCGACGCCGGCCGAGAACCATCGCGGCAACGTGCCGGCGATCTTTCAGGGCCGGATCAGCAGCATGGTCAGCATCAAGTCCACGCACAGCAAGGGCAATTTCCAGCTGACGCTGACGCACCTCACCGGGCCAGATGAGGTGCTGCTCGACACCGACATCGACGAGAACGGCGATCTGCTCGCCCACGTCCTCGATCTGTTCAAGCACAAGATCACCGGCGGTACGCACCCGCACGACATTCACGAGCTGCTCGTGCACCAGGAAGGCCAGTCGCCGGGCTTCGACCTTGGGGTATCGCCTGGTCTAGGTCCGCCTCCGGGCACTACTCGGCACCATGGCGCGACTGAAAGTGAATAGTCCCGGCTGGGACGTCAGGCGCAACCTGGCGTCCCGCGGCGCAGGGGAGCTTGCCGCCGTTGCGCTGCCAGGACTGCCAGACGACTTCCTCGCCGAGGGCGCGAAGATCGACGACGAAGTCATCCTGCAGCCGCGTCCGGCGGCGCGCGATGCGGCTATCTCCCCAGGGCCCATCGATCTCACGACCGAGCTCGGTCCGGCTGAAACTGCCGTCCTCGCGATTCGTCGACCTTCGGGCGCCCTCTCCTTCCATCCGCCGACCGAAACGATCCGTCGCCTGCGCGGTGGACCATCCGAAGTGCATTTCATCGTGCCTCCGCGTGCCGCGGCCTCGACTTCAGAGCCATCATCGCGCGGACCCGCTGACACGGCCGTCAAAGCCATCCTCGTCAAGTTCACGGGGAGCGCCCTCGACAAGATCGCCGGGCTGACGCTGGCGAAGCTCGCAGAGCTCTTCGAGAGCGCGACGTGGAAGCGGAGAGGTCTCAAGGAGGGGTGGCTCAAAGTGTCGCGCGCGGCGCTCGCTGGCAAAGCGCTGCCCCCGCTGAAGCCAACGTCCACCGAGCGCACGCTGCTCTTCATTCACGGGACGTTCTCGAATGCTGCTGCCGCCTTCGATGACCTGGCGTCGTCGAGCTTCTTCGACGACGTCGCGGCGAGATACGGTGACCGTATCTTCGCGTTCGACCATTTCTCGCTGAGCCGCACGCCGGAAGAGAACGCCCGGATGCTGCTCGAGACACTACCGGACAAGACGTTTACGTTCGACGTGATCACGCACTCGCGCGGCGGGCTCGTGCTGCGGAACCTGGTCGAGCGAGCGGCCACGTTCGGCGCGCTGAGTAAGAAAGTGCAGATTGGCCAGGTTGTCCTCGTCGCCTCGCCGAACGAGGGCACGCCGCTCGCCACCCCACGCCGGTGGGAAGACACAGTCGGCTGGATCGCAAATCTGCTCGAGCTCTTTCCCGACAGCCCTTTCACGACTGGTCCCGCGTTCGTCGCCAACGGGCTGGTGTGGCTGTCGCGGCATCTGTCGGTGGACGTGCCGGGACTGGCGGCGATGGACGGCGACGGCGCGATGATCCGCGAACTGCAGGGCCCACCCGGCCCTCCGGCCGATCGCTACTCAGCGCTGGTCGCGAATTGCAACCCGGCGGGTAACGTTCTCAAGCGGCTGCTCGACGCAGGGCTCGATCAGTTTTTCGGCTCGGCGAACGATCTCGTCGTGCCGTCGGAAGGCGGATGGCGAGTCGACCGCACGGGATCCACGTTCATCACCGGCGCCCGCATCGGGTGCTTCGGACCGGGCGGCAATCTCCCGGGCGATAGTGTCACGCACGTCAACATCTTCGCGCAGCCGGGAGCTCCGCTGTTCCTCGCCAAGGCATTGGCCGGCGACGTGCAACCGCTGACGGCGGTCGATCCAGCAAAGAGCCTTCCGGATCGGCGGCTCCTCCGTGCCGGCGCCGAAGGCGTTGCCGCTCCAGCGGTCACGCTCGAGCGGCAGACCGGCCGCGCCACGCCGCACCCGCGTGACTGCCGCCCACGTCGCGAGCGCGGTGAGTGCCGAGGTACCGGCGACGTTCGCGATCACGGTGGTGAATGGCGATCTGTCGTTCGAGCGGCGGCCGCTCCTCGTCGGTCATTACCGATCGACGCAGCTCACAGGCGCGGAAGCGTTCATCGATCGGATGCTCCAGCGCGCGATGAGCACGCTCGCTTGACGTGGACGTCTATCCGGCCGAACCCGGCAGTCATCAGATCTTTCCGAACACGTTCGATCGACGTGAATCGGGAATGGCTCACGCCGCGGCCGGAGGCCGTCATCGTCGTCGGCCTCGGACAGGAGGGCGACGCTCAGGCCCGACGGAGCTCTCCATGTCCGTGCGCCGCGCCGTCGTCGCGTGGGCGCAACGAATCGTCGAAGGACACACGGGTGCGGGGAGGCCGAGGCAAGGCGCCACGAACGATTCGAGCTGGCCTCGACGCTGATGGGCAGCGGCGGCCTCGGCGTGACCGCCGCACAGGCGGCGGTCCTGATCGCCCAGGGCGTGTTCGACGCGAACCAGCTGTTGTCGCGGCCCGACTCCGGCCTTCCCTCCGTGAGCGGGCTGCGATCTGATCGAGCTCTATACCGATCGCGCGAGCGAGGCGTGGCGGGCACTGCGCATGCAGTCGGAGGCAACGCCGGGACGCTTCGACGTCAGCGAGCCCATCGAAACCGGTACCGGGTCGCTGCCTGCGACCGATCGAATCCGGTTATCGCGGTGCCAATTACGACTACATCGAGGCGACGACTGCGCACAGGCGAACACGGCGAGTCGGAGATCGAGTACTCGCTCGACACCAGGCGCGCGCGCACCGAAGTCCGCGCGCAGGCCACGCAGGCACGGCTCGTCCAGAATCTCGTCAAGGAGGCGTCGTCGGCAACGATCGGGCGATTCCGACATCGCGACGGACGCTGTACAAGCTGCTCGTGCCGATCCAGCTCGAGGGCTTCCTCGCCAGCGCGCATCGAGACGCAACTGGTGCTCGACGACCATACCGCCGGCATTCCATGGGAGATGCTCGACGACGAGGCGCCTGGCAGACGACGACGACCCATGGTCGATTCGTTCGAAGCTTCTCCGCAAGTTCAAGACCGCAGCGATTTTCGCGAGCGCGTGACCGACGCGACGTCGCAGGCGTCGGTCCTCGTCATCGGCGAACCGGATTGCTCCGCCGGAGTACCCGCCGCTTCCTGGCGCCTATGCGGAAGCGAAAGCCGTCGCAGAGTTACTGACGGCGGCGACAAGGAGAGGTCGTCGAGACGGTTACGAGCGGTGATGGCCGGAGAGCGAGGACGCGACGCGGCCGAACGCCCGGACAGTTCTTGGGGCGCTCCTGCAACGGCGAGCTGGCGGATCGTTCACGTCGCCGGCCACGGCGCACTGCCCGACGAGCCGGCAACGCCGGCGGCGTGGTCTTGTCGGACGGCACGTTTCTCGGGCCGAGCGAAGTCGGCGCCATGCGGATCGTCCCGGAGCTCGTGTTCCTCAATTGCTGCCACCTTGGCGCGTTCCCCAGCAAGCCGTCCTCTCCGATCGCGTCGAACTTCGCATCCGGCGTGGCGCGACAGGCTGATTGAGATCGGCGTCCGTTGCGTCGTCGTCGCCGGGTGGGCCGTCGATGATCAGGCAGCGTCGCAGGCATTCGCTGAAGCCTTCTACCGGGCGCTCCTGAACCGCCAGAAGTTCGTCGATGCGGTCGCAGCAGGCCCGAAAGGCGGCATTCGCCTTCGACGGCATATACCTGGGCCGCCTATCAGTGTTACGGGGATCCCGACTGGCAGGCTCGCACCGGTTGCCGGTCCGGGAGTGCCGGCGCCCGCCTCGCCGGACGAGTTCCAGCAGATTGCAACTCGTTCCTGGATTGAAGCTGGCGTTACGGACGCTCACCGTACAGTCCACCTACCAGCGCGAGATGCGGCCGCCGGAGGTGCAGCATGCGCGCCTCGAACGTCTCGAACAGCGCTGGCGGGACATGAAGTGGACCGTCGACAACGGCGTCGGCGAGCTCTTCGCCCAAGCCTACGAAGCCGTCGGCGACCTCGACTCCGCAATTGGCTGGTACGACACAGTTCTCGAACGCGGCACGAGCGACGTGTCGCTCGAGGCTCTGGAGGCACGCAGCAACCTGCGAATCCGGCGAGCCTCTGAACACGTGGAGGGCCAGGTGCTGCGACTGACCGACGCGGCCTCTCGCAGGACAACCGCGACAGGCAGTCGCGCGAGGAAAGGCCGGGTCTCGTCGTCGGCACCACTGCGAAAAATCACCGACGCGGCCCGGCGAGTGATCGCCGCCGAAACGAAACGGCTCCGATCGTTACCCGTCCTTGGCGTCTCGTTCGACCGCGAGACCCTGGTCGGTGCCGCAATGAAACGGCTCGCGCTGGTCGAGAGCGCTGCCGGCCGGCGGACGGCCGAACGAGAAGCGATCCGGCAAATGAAGCTGTCCTACGTGCGCGCGCTTGAAGGACGCCGCAAGTCCGGTTTCCGGGACATTCAGTCCCCTGCCGCGAACGTGATTGTCGCCCAGCTCGCGTTGGGCGAGTCCGTGGATCACGCCCTGTTCGATGAAGCGCGACAGAGTCTCCGCGAGAAGGAGTCCGACGGACCAACCTTCTGGCGCGTCGTCGGGCGGACCGAGCTGACCTTGTTCGAGGCTATCGACAGGAAACGGCTGAGCATCGAAAAACGGCGCATCCTGACCAGCTACGACGACGTGGCAAAGCGCATGCGCGGCAGCGTGCACTGGCGCCTGGTGTACGACACTGCCAGCTTCGTGCTGTCCAGATACAGGAGCCAGGCGCGCCGCACCGAATCCAAAGCCTGCGACGAGATCCTCGATTACCTGAGAAAACAGGTCCCAGTCACACGGTAACGTCCGGCGTCCGCACGACGCACTCGCGGAGGGTGACATGCCTACAGACGTGAAGCTTCAGAACGGCGAGCAGTTCCGCCAGCTGATCTCGGAGAAACCGCTGGGCGATCCCGCCGTCGGCCCCGACCTGCCTGGCGCCACGTTGCTCGCCGGGCAGTCGTTCGGCGGCGACGTCCTCTCGGTCAACGTGCACGGCTCGCTCGGCCTGCGGGCGTTCAATTCGCCGGACGATGCCGACGAAGACGGCATTCTCGGCGAGCCCGCGGACGCGCTTCCGCTCGACGGACTCCCGCCGCAGATCACACTGGCGCCGGACGTGGCCTATCTGAAGTACCGCGCCGCCGCAGGCATCAAAGCCGCGGCCGCGGGCAAAACCGTGGCGGATCTCGGCTTCACCATCGATACCGAAATTGGCCTCGTGCTCGCGGACTACCACCGCCACACACGGACGGTTACGACTCGCGACGCCTTCCTCGAGGACATCACGCAGCTGCGGACGTCGCTGCGGGTCGACGACGTCGTCGGGCTCCAGCCAGGCGAAGCCGTCTCGCAGCAGGTGGTTGGCCGCCTCTCGGCCACCGTGGAGCTCTCGTGGTCCGACGTCTTCATGGGCGCGATTGGCCCCCTGTCCGGACTCGCGCCAGGAGTCTCACTGCTCTTCAAGGTCTCGGCGGGCGCGACGGTCCGAGCCTCGGTCAGCTTCAGCGACGATTTCCTGCTGGTCTTCTCTCGCGTGACTCAGAGCCGATGGCGAGTGGGCCTTCGCAAAGCCCGGACGCGTGAGGCGGCGCTCGGCCTCGACATGGGCGTCTCGGTCGAATTGGCCGACCCTGAACAGCTGAAAGCCATCGTCAGCGCGGCGCTGGAGGGCGTGCTTGGGGACGCGATCGGCAAGGTCGATGACATTCTGGACAAGGCTTCACTCGATGACCTGTCGCCGGCCCAGCGGAAAGTCGCAGACCTTGTCATCGACCGCCTCGGGCTCGACCGCGTGACCTCGACGATCGACACGCTGCGGAGCAGGGTCGATGAGATCCGCAATCGTGTGATCGAAAAGATCGAGGAGATCGCCAGGACGAAAATCTCGCTGGGGTTCACCTACGAGTACCGGCGCATCCGGCAAGACAGTACCGTCGCGCAGTGCACGGTCGGTCTCGACGATCTGAAGAAACACCACCCGAACCTCATTCGCGGCCGGTTCGACGCGCTGTTCCTCGAAGCTGCGGACCAGACAGGCGGCGCGAAGCTCGAACACTTTCTTTACCAGACGACCGTCAAGAGCGAGCACAGCTGGGGATTTACGCTCTCGATCGGCAAGTGGATCACCGTCGGCGCGCGGGACCGCAAGACGCTCGTCCGCGTGGATCGCCGCAGTGCAGTCGGCACCATTCAACGATCGTTTGTCGGCACGCGCGGCTATCGGGAGATGGGAGACGATCAGGACCGTTGGAGCGCGGACCTTTCCGCCTCGATGCCTGGCTATTCTCGGGCGCCGGTTCCCCTCGTGTCAGAGTTCGAAACCGGCGTGGCGTTGAACTGGTTCGAAGCGGAGAAGAAGCTCGGTGACGACACGCTGGCGGCATGGCTGGATCTCGGCGTGCTTTGGGGAGCGCTCGCCGAAAGCGAAATGTCGCGGGTTACAGACACTCTTGCTGGCGCGCTGAAGAAGCCTTGCTCGGTCGTCGCGCAGGTCGCGTTTCCGCCCCCGGCGTTTGCCATCATGCGGACCCGAATCGCCGCCGGCGCCGTCAAGGAATTCGGCGCCTATCTGGGAGCGGCCATGCCGTGGTCGCGCGAACCAGGCCGACATTCTGCATTGCTTCGCCGGAAGCTCTACGCGCCGCTCTGGGAAGCCTATCTCTCCAGCCCGGACAATGAACAGCGCCGCGGACGCGACTTCGCGCGGATGGCGCGGAAGCATCTCGCCACGCAAGGCTTCGAGAGGCTCGGCCAGATGGAACAGCTGTATGCAGGCACGACCCTCCCGCACGACGGCAAGGTCTTCTGCGGCCTGATCGACCTGAACCCGCACACGTTCCAGAACTGCCGGGATTTCTTCAACGGCATCAAGCGGCTGCACCTGGACGCGCTGAGCGCTGCTCCGGACAACGGCGCGATCGCGCGCGTGTTCGAAGAGATGGAAAACCTGTGGCGTCAGAGTCATCACGTGCGAGCCGTCGGCGCCTATCTGCTCGACATCGCTCGCAGCACCGCCGTTCTGAAACATGTGAGCCGATCGCTCGCCATCACCGTCGGCGCCGGAACTGCCAACGAACAGGTGATGGTCATCGCCAGCTGACACTTCTCTTTCTTGCGAGGCGACTCATGGCAAGCAATCTGCGAACACAAGCGGGACCGTGGTGCGGCGGCCTTACCGATACATCGGTTCAGATCCGCGCAAGCGTGTTGCGATCCGTCGCGTCGGCGCGGGCGATCGTCGCCGAAGATGCCAATCTCACTCTCAACCGCCGCGAGTTCCCGGCGGTGAGCCTGTGGTCGGATCCCGAGCGGAAGTACCGGCATCGGATCGCCACTATCAATCCTCAGGGCTTGAGCCCGGGGACGGACTATTTCTTCCGCCTGGAGCTCGACGGAGACACGAGCAAGGCACTCCCCGGGCGCTTCCGGACCGCCCCGGCGTTGAACAGCGCCTCGGGCTTCAAGTTCGCGTTGAGCGGATGCGCCCGGCCGCGGTTTCTCCTCGGTGGAGTCCGGCCGGAAGCCTATAAGGCGATCGCGGCGATGCGAGACCTCCTCTTCTTCTTCCATCTGGGCGATTTTCACTACCAGAACATCGAGGACGAAGCCATCGAGCCGAGGCTCGAGGCCTACGACGAGACCCTGCGCCGCGACGGCGTCGGCGATCTGTTCCGCGATCTGCCAATCGCGTACTGCTGGGACGATCACGACTTCCTCGGCAACAACGCGGCCGGCGGCGACCCCGCGCACGCGGCGAAGCGGCGGTTCGCCCGCGATGCCTACGACATCTACGTACCTCACTATCCGCTCGCATCCAGCACCGAAGGGATCTACCAGTCGTTCCAGATCGGACGTGTGCTGTTCATTCTCGCTGACAGCCGATACGCGAAGTCACCTTCCGGTGGCTCCGGGACGAGCGGCAAGACGGTGCTGGGCGTCAACCAGAAGGCCTGGCTGAAGAGCGAGCTGCTGCGAGGCCGCGACCTCGACCTGATCGTGTGGGCCAGCTCGATCCCCTGGGTGGGCGCCGACGAGGCGGGCGAAGACTTCTGGGCAGGATATGCGACCGAGCGGGCCGAACTCTGCCAGCACCTGGTCGATCATCAGATCCGCAACGTCTGCATGATCAGCGCCGACGCGCACATGGTCGCGATCGACGACGGCAGCCACAGCGGCTATGCCCGCGACGGGCACGGTGGATTCCCGGTCTTCCAGGCGGCGGCCCTCGAGAGCGCAGAGTCGGAAAAAGGTGGCCCCTACTCGATCGGCAACGAACACGGCACCGTCGGCCCAGGCATCGCCGGCCGCCGGCAATTCGGCGTGTTCGAGGTCAGCTACGACGCCGCGGGATCGCCGCGCGTGAAGTGGACGGGTTTCCGGGCTGAAGAGGACAGCAACACCGTGACGGCGCTTCTCCAGTACGAATTTCCAGCCCACCAGACGTTCGCCGGCTTCTGAGGCAGCGGTCTGCCGATCTGAATCGAGGAAAGAGCATGCGCAAGCCACGTCCAGCTCCCGATCCACGGTTCGTGTTCGATCCCGCGTCGGATGCGGCCTACGTGCACTTCGACGGCCATCAGCACGCACCGTTCGCCGCCGCCGCGACGTCGATGACGCGAGCCAACGCGTGGTGGCTCGCAGAGGCTGCGCTGCTTGCCTACTGGACACCGACCGACGCCATCCCGCGGTTCCAGGCCGCTGGCCTGATGGCGAAACCATTCGAGAAGCAGGATTCCCAGGCCTACGTCGCGTGGAATGACGAGGCGGTGCTGGTCACGTTCCGTGGCACGCAGCCTGGCAGCATCGACGACATCGTCAGCGACGTCCTGATCCCACTGGTGGCGTGGCCACACGGCAAGGTGCACCTGGGGTTCAAGCGGGCGCTCGACCGGATCTGGGACGAGATGCTGGTCTTGATCAATTCGCTCGCTCCGCCGCGGACGGTGTGGTTCTCTGGTCACAGCCTCGGCGCCGCCCTCGCAACGCTGGCCGCCGATCGATTTCCGGCAGCCGCGGGCGTCTGCACGATTGGATCGCCGCGGGTGGGCGACCGGGCATTCGCGGCCGAGTTCGACGTGCGCTTCGGTTTGCGCGCGCTGCGCTTCGTCAACGACACCGACATCGTCACGCACGTGCCGACGCCATTTCCTGCTCCTTACGAGCACGTCGGCCAGCTTCGGCAGATCAGCGCGGACGGCGCCGTCACTTCGGAGCCGCCGGCATTGGCGCACTTCGTCAACGCGGTCTTCGGAAATGTCGGTACCCTGAAAGACACGATGAATGCCGTGCGATCGGGCGCGATCGGCAGCGCGCCCGACTTTCTGCTGGATCACATGCCGCGCGGCTACGCCGTCGATATCTGGAACGACTTCGACGCGCGGGAGGGCGGATGACTTCGTGTCAGGGTTGCACCGCCGTGCAGTCTCCTTCGGCTAGAGGAGCGTTCGCATTCGAAGCCGTCGCCGGGTCAAGCAGCGTGAAGTTCAAACGGAACTGACCGCGGAAGTAGGCGCGACCGAGATAGAGACCGGGACGGACCTGCCGCACCTCGTCGCGGATGTCGAGCGCTTCGGGTCCCGCAAGCTTGTCGGGGATCTCGCGGTAGCCTTCGACTTCCGATCCCTTCGCGTAGTCGATGACGATCGAGCGGTTTGCCGGATCGAGCAGGCTGTTGCCGCACGACAGCTTCGCCGGAAACAACAGCCAGGTCGTGCGGCCATCGAACGTCAGCTTGGGGATCGTGTCGGGGTCCGGAATGATCGGCTTGAGGAACGCGAGGTCTTCGATGCGGTTCCGCAGGATGCCCTGAGATCGAAAGAACACCTTACCTCGCCAGAACGCCCGGCCAAGCTGCTCGGCGGGCATCGCCGCGATCTTCGTGACGAGATCGGAGCTCGCCCCCGACAGCTCGCCTACCGACGCTTTGCTGTTGCCACCCCTCGGAAAGAAGAGATCGCCGCGAAACGGTCCGTCGGGCATCGGCCCGCTGTTCAAGCGCTTGTAAATCTGATCGAGCTCGTCCTGCGTGAACAGCTTCAGGTTTTCTGGAGTCAAGGCCGCGCGCTCGGCCGGCGTCAGCGCGTACTCGCTGCGAAGGCGAGCGATATCGGTGTCCGACGGTGCGAAGCGAATCGGCGGCGCGGATTTGTGACAGCCACTCATTGCGATGAGCGTAAGGGCGAGCAGAGCGTTTCGAGTGCGCATTGGCGTGCCTCGTCAAAGCCGGCCACGGATGACCGGCGCTTCAGGATCGCGGAGCAGGAGTATTTCGTTTCGCGTCGGCGATGATGACGTCCGCCGCCTTTTCGCCAATCATGTAGACGGCGCTGATGATGAACAGCCCGGGGGCCCTGGGAAAGACGGACGCATCGACGACGCGCAGGCCGACCGTGTCGTGAACCTTGAAGTCGCTGGTCAAGACGCCGCCGCGGTCCTTCGGTCCAATCGCGCAGGTGCAGGACGCGTGGTGCCCCCAGGCCTGGTCGCGAACGAACTCCCGCAGCTTCTCGTCAGTGCTGTAGTCGGGCCCCGGCCACACCTCGGCGTCAACCACTCGGCCGACGAGCGGCCTGGTAAGGCGCCGGACCAGTTGTACGCCGCTGACGACCGCATCGAGATCGGGACCGCCGGGATCAGTGCCCTCGTGAAAGTAGTGAAAGTTGATGCATGGCGTGTCACGCGGATCCGCGGAGCGCAGCGTCACGCAGCCGCCGGTATTGCCGGTGTGCGCCTTGAGCACCACCCACGTGAGCGCCGAGTGCGTTTTCTGGAGGCTCGTCGAGTAACCGGGCTCGTAGCCGCGGAAGTCTGCGAGCACGGCGTAGCAGAACAGATCGGGCACCGGCTGTTTGGCGCCCGACCTGGCGATGACGCTCAACAGTACGCCGTTGGTGATGTAGACGCCCTCTTGGTGCGCCCAGGCGGCATACTGCCGGTCCGATTTCGAGAACGTCGCTCCCTCGAGCGAGTCCCAGGGCTTTCGCGTCTGATTGACGACGGCCACCTCGTACCGATCCTGAAGATTCCGTCCAACGCCGGCGAGCGGCACTCGGGGGTTGATGCCGGCCTTCTCGAGCGCATCGGTGGGACCGATACCGGACAGCATCAGCAGCTGCGGTGTGTTGAACGCACCGCCGGCGAGAATCACCTCGCGATTGGCGAAGGCGGTTCGCGGCTCTCCCGGCTTGCCGGTGCACCTCGGATCCGCGGCGTACAAATGGTCGCCCTTCAGATAGTCGACGCCCACCGCCCGTGAGCCGTCGAATCGGACGTTGGCGGCCAGGGCGCTCGTCTCGATGGTCAATCGATCGGGATACTTGCGGCGCGTTTCCAGCAGGCGTTCGCGGGTTCCCAGCCGGCGGAAGTCACGGCTGGTCAGAGGCACATAACAGGCACCGACGTCGTGCGTTTCCACGCGGCGCCAGTCATTCGGGTCGCCAAGGCTCTCCAGGCGCTCGAATGACGGCAATCCCAATTCCTTCAACTGCGCGGCAAACGACGCGGACAAGGCATCACGCACCTGAGGATCGCGGATCGCTTCTATGGGTTCCGCCTTTTCGGCGTGCAGCCATCCTCCCCACCCATGCCGCGTCGGGTTGAGACCGAGCCTGCTCCAGAAGCGCTGCCAGGGCCGGTATCGGCACTTCTCGAGCCGCTCGAAGTACGACCGCATGTGCTCCGCGCGCCACGAGGCGTCGCCGGTCAAGTCGGCGAGCTGATTCCAGTCGGTGTTATGCGGATAGATGAAGATCATCGCGTTGTGCGTGGTGCAGCCGCCAAGGGCGCCGGCGCGCGGATACCAGATCGCGTTGACCGGCTTGCCGTTGTAGTCCTTGACGAACTTGCGATCGCGGCGCTGCTGTTCGTCGTCCTTGTAGTGCCGAACGAAGAAGTCCCAGCGGATGGCGTCGTTTTCGGTCGCCAGCGGATGGAACGCTGGAACCTCGTAGTCTTCGGGATAGGTGTTGATGCCTGGGTGAAGCGGGTCGGACCCGGTGAGACGCTCCGGATCGCCGCCGGCTTCGAGCACGACCACGGAGTAGCCTGCCTCAACCAGCCGCGCGGCAACCGTGCCGCCTCCCGCGCCAGAGCCGACGACGACATAGTCCGCTCGAAGCGGACCCGGGCCCGCCGATGCTGGCGACTGCGAGACCGCGGGTCGATCCGCTCGCCCAGACCTTCCCGTCGCGGCAGGTTGCGACCGCGGCAGTGTCTCGCGTGCATCGGGCGTGGCTCCGCCGCGCACGATCCCCAGCGCAGCGCCGAGCCGGATGAAGTCCCGACGATTCATCGTCAGAACGTCTTGAGGAACTCGATCAACGCCTTCTTGTCGTCGTCGCTCAGGCCTGGCTCCCCCGCGAAATAGCTGGTCCCGAAATAGTGGCCTTTGTTGACGACGAGATCGCGGCACTTGCTGACGCTGAGCATCGTCTTCTGCAGGTCCTCGAGCGCTTGGGGATCGGGGTTGGGCCGCAGCGCGGCCTTCATCTCCTTGAACAACTTCAGCAGGACGTTCGGATGTGCCTTCCGCTCTTCAGGCGTCAGATCGGCGCCCATCAGGTCCATGTTGGTGACGAGGCCGACCGGCATCCCTTTCGGGAATGGACCGATCTTGATGTACGAGCCGTCACCGGGGAACAAGCCAATCAGCGGCTGCAGCAGGTCGGGCAGATAACCTTTCGGGATCTCGATGTAGCTGTCCACCGTGAACCGGTCGATGACACCCGTGCCGGGGCCCTCCGTCGCGAACAGCTTCTCGTCGCGCTCACGTTTCTCGGGCCAGAGCATCTGCTCGATGGACGCCTGGAACGCTTTTACCCGGGACTCGACTGATGGCTCGTAGTAGAAGGTCGATTTGCAGCTCCATCCGTCGAAGCAGGGGCCGACGGTGTTGTTCTGCAGATAGGGCGCCGTGGACCAGAGGCTGACGAGCGAGGCCGGCCTGATGTATCCCCGGCCGCCGGCCGGCAGCTTGTACTCTTCCTCGGCGCCGGTGATCGGATTCCGGATCTTCATCGTCCCAACCGAGGGCAGCTGTTTGTAGGATTCCGACGAGAAGTTGTCCCAGATATTGTCGCGAATGGCATTCGTGGCCAGCGGACTGCAGGCGTTGATACCCAGGAGATTGACCGGTACACGCAGCTCGGTGGACAGGTAGTTGTCCTTGAGAAAGTCCGGCGCGAGCACCTTGGTGCGCATCTGCGCCTTGAATTCCTCGGTCTTGGTCCAGTCCCAGTATTTCCGCCACGCATCGAGATACTGCGGCCCGTTGGCGTTCTGCAGATCGATGTCCGCGGGGAGGTCGATCTTGCTCGAATGGCATCGAGCGCACCGCTCGGCGAACACCGTCTTCCCTCGCGTCAGCGTCGCGTCACTGGCGGTGAGATAGGCACTGCCACCGGGCGCATCCTTCAAGTAATGCGGAGGTGTACTCTCCAGGAAGAAGCGGGCCATGTTGACCGTTTGCAGTTCCGTGGCCTGCCAGTAGGCCGAGTGCTTCTGCGCGTCTTCGAGCCTGATTGGCGAGATGCGCTGTCCGCCAATCAGCGCCTTGAAGTGGCGGAGCCACTCCTCGCTGTAGACGCCGATGTTGATGTAGACGCGGTTCAGCGCGCCGAGCGCCCCGACCGAGTCCGCGCCGTCCTTCAAGACGCGCGGCGTAAAGACGGTGTTCGGTGGCGTGAAGAATTGCGCCAGCGGGTCCGAGGCCGGAACGAACTCGTTGAACTGTTTGTTACGGAGGCCGCCGCCGCTCGGCGTCTCCTTGCCCCACTTCTTCGCGATCGTCATACGCGGTCCCAGGTAATAGACCGCATTCATCGTCCGGGGATTGTTGATGTTGTCGGTGGACACGAGCGACGTATCGAGACTTCCCGGCCGCGACTGGTGCAGCGCTTGATAGAACACGCTGCTTTCGTTGGCAGGGCCGCGCCAGTTGAACACACGGTCCCACCAGAAGTATTGCGCGCCGACGTTGGAGCTCAGGTTTTCCCACCTGGGGTTCTCGGGATCGGCAGGTGGCTTGATTGGATTCGGTCCGACATGACAGAAGGCGCACGACATGCCGACGCGGTAGGGCCGCACCAGGGTCCTGTCGAAGTAGTAGGCAGGCTCGTTGTAGAAGCGCTCGGAGTCCCAGCGCTTGCGAGCGGTGTCGTCGAAGTCGGGATTCGGAAACAGCCGCAGACCGACGATGCCGGTGGGCTCACCGTAGTACGAGCCGATGGGAACGGTCTTGCCGCGCGCGCCGATCTTGACACCGGGATAGGTGCTTTCGCTGGCGAACGGATCCGGCGGGCAACTGGCGTCGCGCACGTCGAGCCACAGCCCGAACCGGTTCGGATCGGGTCCCGCGGGCTCTTTGAAGCACGGCTCGTTGACGAGGCCGAAGTATTTCCAGCGGTTGCGCCGGCCGTAGCCGCCATAGCCACTTCCGGCTGCGGCCTGCGGATGGGACGAAATGATCTTGAGCAGGTCGAAGGTTCCGATGCTGTCGATCGTCAGCCTGTCCCAGAGCCGATCGTTGCCGCCGGTCCACACCATCCACATCGCCCGTCCGGCCACCGCCTCGCGCGACAACGGCAGCGCGGGCGCGCCGTCGACGACGTTGAAGTCCATCGCATGGAAATAGTCGGCCTGCGGATCGATCGGTTGCGGGACGAGTTGACGCGCATCTACGCCGGCGCGTTTCGCTTCGTCTCGGACGGCGCAGGAAAGGCTGGCAAGCAACGCGACGATCGCACACACCAATAGACCGCGACGATGCATGGGGGCTCCCTTCAAGCGACCGGCGGCATGATGCTTATCAACGCGAAGCCTACCGCAAGCGAACGCGCGATGGCGCATCTTGCACACAAAAATAGCGACGGCGTCGTTTCCGTTGATCGTTCGCTCGATAGCGTTGCTACGTTTGTCTTGATTGTCGTGACACCAATCTGACGGATGAGCTTGCGGCAAAGGAGCCGGATGCCATGCCTCCCATTCCCGACCATCTGGATGTCGTGAAGACCGCGCGAACGCGCTACGACACCTTGTCCGGCCCGCGCCGCGCCCATCACATCGTCAATGCCGTTGCGTGGGCACTGCGAAACGAAGGGGCCGGACTGTTCTTCAAGCGCAGCGGCTCGCAGTTCAATGAGCGTTCGCTCGACGTGGTCATCTATCGCGGTGGCGAGACCTTCGACATTCTCCGCGACGCGGAGGGGCGCGCCGAGCCGTCATGGTCGCGAACGGAACCGAGCGGCATGGGCGATCCAGAGAACTGGCGAGCGCCGGTGGATCCTTCAGTTCTCGACGGCACACCAGACTCTCACCCGGAGGGCGGCGCACCGCCGGCGGTCGATATCGTTGCCGAGCTGACGGCGATACGAAACGCGATCGACGCGCTGATTGCGCGCCTGGCGTAGGTTCACCTGACGGACGGAAGCCGTACTGTCGTCGAAGGAGCAGAACGATGGCCAAGAAGTCTCGCAAGTCCGCAGCGCCGAAGCGCCCGTCCACGAAGAAAGCCGGCGGCGCCGCGCTGCACATCGGCCTGAATGCGGTCGATCCGGCGCACTATGCCGGCTGGAGCGGTCCGCTGAATGCATGCGAACAGGACGCCCGCGACATGGCCGCCGTCGCGAAGAAGAGCGGCATCAAGTCGAGCACGCTGCTGACCAAAAAGGCCACGCGCGCCAGAACGCTTGCCGGCATCCGTGCGGCCGCCAAGAAGCTGAAGCGCGGCGATTTCTTCCTGCTGACCTATTCCGGCCATGGCGGCCAGGTTGACGACATCACCGGCGACGAACCCGACAAGAAAGACGAGACCTGGTGCCTGTTCGATGGCGAGCTGCTGGACGACGAACTGTATTTCGAGCTGAGCAAGTTTGGAGGCGGCGTCCGGATCTTCGTGCTGTCGGACAGCTGTCACAGTGGGACGATGGCGCGTGCTCGTCCGGAGCCGCCCCCGCCGGGCACCCGGTCGAAGATGATGCCGCCCGACATCGCCGACCAGACGTACCAGAACAACCAGGACTTCTATGACGGACTGCAGCGTGCCGTCAGCAGGGCCTCGAAGAGCGGCGCGTTGCCGGATCCCGACACGATCCTCGCGCAGGTCGCCACCAACCCTCGGGTCGCCGGCATCGTGAAGAAGTTCAAGGCCGCGGTCATCCTGATCTCCGGCTGCCAGGACAACCAGACGTCACTCGACGGCGCGCACAACGGCGCCTTCACCGAGCAGTTGCTGAAGGTGTGGAGCGCCGGGGGCTTCAAGGGGAACTACGTCCGGTTCCACGCCGACATCACCGCAGGCCTGCCGTCGTCGCAGACGCCGAACCTGTTCACGCTCGGTGCAGCAGGAACGTTCCTGAAGCAGAAGCCGTTCACGGTGTAGCGGAGCAGTTCGATGCTGACCATCGAGCAGTTGACGTCGATCATGCCGGCCTTATCGCGAAAACGCGGAGTGGAACTGCTGCCATTCCTGGAAGCCGCCATGACTGAATTTGCGATCGAGTCGCCCGCTCGCGCGGCTGCATTTCTGGCGCAGGTCGCGCACGAATCCGGACAGTTCCGCTTCATGGAGGAGATCTGGGGACCGACGCCGGCGCAAGAGCGATACGAGCCGCCGAGCTCGCTCGCAACGCGATTGGGCAACACGGAGTCTGGAGACGGGAAGCGATTCAAAGGCCGCGGTCCGATCCAGATCACGGGGCGGGCGAACTACCGGCGCTACGGAACGCTGCTGGGAATCGACCTGCTCGCGTCGCCGGCACGTGCGGCCGTTCCCGACACCGGCTTCAGAATCGCCGGTCTGTTCTGGCGCGAGAACGGCCTGAACGAGCTTGCCGACCTGGTCACCGACGAGGCATTTCGAACGATCACCAAACGCATCAACGGCGGCCTGAATGGTCTCGCCGAACGGCGGAGTTTCTATGACACCGCTCGGGAAGCGCTTGGCGTCGGCGCCGTGCCCGTCAGCCGTTCTGCTCGCTCGGTACGCGGCCGGCGCGCGCTGGAGGGCCCGGTCCTCGAGCGCGGTGCGGAGGCCATTCGCCGTGCGAGACGGCCAGCAAAGCGCATGAGAAAGGGACGATAGGATGGCGCCGATGCGCCCACTCTCCTATCTCACGTTGGGACTTTCCTTTCTGTTTTGCGTGAATGCGATCGGCGCACGCCGCGTCCAGCACAGTCCTTCATCGCCGTCTTCAGCCTCGAATGCTCAGGCCGCTGCGACCGCGCGCATCGTGTCGGCGGCAGAGGCACTGATCGCGACGCTCGACGCGGCCGGACGCGCGAAGGCACAGTTTCCGTTCGACGGACCGCAGAAGACGCGATGGTCGAATTTCCCGACCGGTATCTTCCACCGGGAAGGGCTTCGAATGGGCGATCTGACGCAGACGCAGCGGAAGGCCGTGATGACGCTCCTGTCCGTCGCGCTGAGTGACGAGGGGCTCACGAAAGTCAACGATATCGTGCGCGGTGACGAAGTGCTGAGGACTGCCGACACCGGAGGTCCGCCAGCAGGAGGTCCGCCAACCGCAGGTCCTGGTGGAGGCGGACAGGCGCCGCCGCCTGGCGCCGGAGCTGGGACGAGCGGGCCCCGGGTGATCTTTGGTGAGGACGAGTACTACCTGGCGTTCGTGGGCGCACCGTCCACGACGGCGCCCTGGATGTTGCAGTTCGGCGGCCACCATCTCGCCATCAATCTGACGATGGCGGGGAGTGACGCCACGATGGCGCCGAGCCTGCCCGCCGCGCAGCCCGCCAGCTACAGCTTCGAGGGACGAACGGTGCGGCCGCTCGGCGACGAGAACGACAAGGCCTTCACCCTGATCAACGCCCTGGACGAGAAGCAGCGCGCGCAGGCGATCCTGCCCTACCGAGTCGCGGATCTCGCACTCGGTCCGGGTCAGGATGGCCGCACGATTCAGCCCGAGGGCCTTCGCGCCTCGGCCCTGACGTCGGCGCAGCAGACCATGCTCCTGGATCTCGTGCGCGAATGGGTCGGGATCATGAACGATGCGTTTGCCGAGCCGCGGATGGCGGAGATCAAAGAGAAGCTGCCCGACACGTACTTCGCGTGGAGCGGACCGACAACGAACGGGAGCGCCGCGTATTTTCGCATCCAGGGCCCGACGCTCGTGATCGAGTACGCGCCCCAGCGCGGCGTCGATCACATCCACACCATCTTTCGCGATCCGACCAACGACTATGGCGCGAAGTTCACGCGCGCGAAATAGCGCCCGCGGGTTGGCGGTGGCGGCGATGCTGGCCGTTGCAAGTGCGATCGGCCTCGGGGCCCACCGGCTCGATGAATATCTTCAGGCCGCGCGCCTGGCCATCGAGATCGATCGCATCGAGCTTCAGCTCGAACTGACGCCTGGCGTCGCGGTTGTGGATGCGATTCTTCCGGATCTCGATCCCGATCGGGATGGGCGAATTTCTGCCGGCGAACGATCGGCGTACGTGAGCGCAGTCACGAAGGCCGTCACCCTCGAAGTGGACGGCCATCCGCTTCAGGCGCATCCAGTGGCCTCGACGTTCCCTGATCTGTCGGCTCTTCGAAATGGTGAGGGCACGATCAGGGTGCGATGGGCGGCCACGCTGCCGGAACTATCAACGGGCCCGCACACGGTGTTCTTCAGGAACGCCCATCGGCCTGAAGTCAGCGTGTACCTGGCCAATGCGCTGGCGCCGGCGAACCGGCGCATCGCGATCACTGCCCAACGGCGCGACGCCGACCAGCGTGAATTGACGATCGCCTATCGCGTACTGAACGCGACATCGCGCTAGCCGGCGCCACATTTTCCGCGCGCTACGGCTTCGGCGTGATCTCCGAGCGAAGGCGCTGGTCGAGGGCACGCAACTCGGGTGTGAACTCCTTCCCGAAGTCGTCGGCCTCGAACACCGGACGAATCTCGATCTCCGCACCAGGATCAAATGGCGCACGCTTGAGCCATTCCACCGCCTCGTCCATCGATCGGACCTGCCAGACCCAGTAGCCGGCAACCAGTTCCTTCGTCTCGGTGAACGGCCCGTCGAGCACCCTGGTGCCCTTGTCACCGAACTGGACGCGCTTCCCCTTCGAGCTGGGGTGAAGGCCCTCGCCCGCCAGCATGATCCCCGCCTGGACGAGCTGCTCGTTGAACGTCATCATCTCCGACAGCATCTTCTGGCTCGGCATTTCGCCGCCTTCGGATTCCTTGCTTGCCTTTACCAACACCATCACACGCATTCGTCAGTACCTCCTGCTCTCACGTCGAATGAGCCGATCGGCGATCGACAGGTTGCGCCGGCACGGCACTTCTGGTCTACTCTTCCCAGGCGTATCCAGGACGCCTCCAGTCCGCGGGAAGGGCCGCGCCCACCTGTGATTACCGGTTGCGGTAGCACACCGACCTTTCTTCAGCCCATGATGCGGACACGGGCGCGTGATGAAGGAGGTCGTCCGTGTCCACGCCAGCCCCGCTCCCCCTTCGTGCCAGCGTCGAACACCAGCGCAAGCTTGCCAAGGATTTGATCCGCGCCGCGCGCGCCGGTGACCCGGCGGCGCTTGCCCGCATCCACGCGGTACGGCCGGCGACGGCTCCCCTGCGCACGCTTGCGCTTGCCGACGCCCAGCTTGCGATCGCCCGGGAAGCCGGCTTCGCGTCGTGGCCGAAGTTGGTATCCGACTTCCAGGAACGCGACGTCAAGGCGTTCTGCGACGCCATTCGCGCGGGAGACGTCGCGCGCACGCAGCAGCTCCTCGCATCGTCGCACGTGCGGCAACGAATCAACAATCCCATGTTCGACTTCGGCCAGCGGGCGGCGCACGTCGCCGCGAAGAACGAGGCGATGCTGACGATGCTGATCGATGCCGGCGCGGACGTGAACCTCAAGAGCGACTGGCAGAACGGCCCCTACACCGTGCTCGACAACGCGAACGATCGCACCGCTCGATTTCTGCTTGCGCATGGGGCGGCTCTGACGCCGAATGTCGCCGCTCGTCTCGGCTGGTTCGACGAGCTGCGAGCCCTTGTCGATGCCGACGCTTCGCTGGTCCACGCTCGCGGCGGAGATGGTCAGCAGCCGCTGCACGAGGCCAAGACTGTGGCGATTGCCGATTTCCTGCTGGCTCGCGGAGCCGGAATCGATGTCCGTTGTCTCGATCACCACTCGACCGCGGCCCAGTACGCGCTCGTCGATCGGCCCGACGTCTGCCGTCGCCTGCTCGAGCGCGGCGCCTCGCCCGACATCTTCATGGCGGCGCGTCTCGGAGACGTGCCGCTCGCCACTCGTCTGCTCGACAGCGATCCTGGCTGCGTCAATGCTCGCATCAACGACCCTGGCTATCCGCCCGTTCCTCCGTTCAACATCTATTGCTGGACGCTCGGATTCGGGCTGTCACCGCATGCCGTCGCGCGACAGTTCGGTCATCAGCCGCTGTACGATCTTCTCTTGGCGAGGAGCCCGCGGGGAATTGGCTTCATGAATGCGCTCCTGGCCGCAGACGAACCAATGGCGCGCCGCATGCTCGCGGAGCAGCCTTCCTTGCTGGCGTCGCTGACGCCGGAGGAGCACGGGCATCTGGCACACGCGATCTTCCGGGAGCGCTTCGACGCCGCCGATCTCATGCTGCGATTGGGGTTCGATCCAGCCGCAGGCGGCGTGGACGGCGGAAGTGCCCTTCACGCGGCGTGCTGGGTCGGCAGCGTGCGGATGGTCGAACAGCTGCTGGCACGCGGCGGCGTGCCGACCGACGCCCGCGATCCGTCGCATCGAAGCACCCCGCTCGGGTGGGCGGCCTTCGGTTCAGTGCATCGCCGTGCCGAAGGCGGGGACTACGTGGGCGTCGTCGAGCGGCTCGTTGCTGCTGGTGCGGATGTGACGCAGCCTGGCAATGGCGAGGGCCGCACGTTGGTCGACATGGCGCGGGGGAATCCCGTCATGCAGGAGGCGCTGCGCCGCCTCGGCGCCTCGTGAGTGAAATGTACGATAGACTACACTTTGCCCGCCAGACTGGTGCCACGCCACTCGATGACGTCGCCTCAGCCTCCGAGCCAGCGGCAGCGGACGTGCTGCCGTGCAGGAGCGTGACGATGTCGATTCCCTATCCTGTGGACCAGTTTGCCCTCATTCGCGACGACGTCCGACGCCTGGCCGTACGGGCCGCCGATCACGAACTCGAGCTCGCGGCCGTCGTTCGGAGTGCCGAAGCCGAGGTGCATCACGCGGAGGCGGCGCGGTCGCTCGCACTGGCCGGAGCCGCGGGTTCAGCGGATGAGGTGCAGCGACTGCTGACTGGCAATGTCAGGCGAGCCATCGAGAGCACCGAGACGGTCCGTCGCGCGTGTGTCAGCGCGCGCGAGCAATTTGTCACCACGCGACAGCTGCTGAGCCGTCTCGATGGTGACGCCAGCGCCGGACCGCGGACGACACCACGCGGCAATACGGTGCTCGTGGTGGACGATGCCGAAGATGTGCGTGAGATGGTCGCGTTCGTGCTCCGCGACGCCGGGTTCATCGTGAGAACAGCGGTGAACGGCCTGGACGCGCTACTGAACGCCTACGAAATGCAGCCGGCGGTCATCGTGATGGACATGACGATGCCCGTGCTGGACGGCGTCGAAGCCACTCGGCTCATCAAAGCGACGAAAGCCACTCGCGACGCGCGCGTGATCGCCTACACCGCCAACCCGTCACTCGCGGACGTACTGGCTCAGAGGTTGTTCGTCGCCGTCCTGCCGAAACCCTCGACTCCAGATGTCCTTATCGCGGCCGTTCAGAACGTCGCTCGCGCATAGGGCGCCACAGATTCATGACCATTTGCCACGTCGCGTGTGCTGCGGATGCAGACTGACGGCGACGTGGTTCCATCCGAACGCACGACCAGCTTCTTCGCCTCTGCGCTCGTGCGCGTGAGGACGAAGTACAGGATACACGCGCAATGACGAAGCGAGCGATATGACCGTCCATCTGGTCAATCCCAGCCATCTGTCCTTCGGAGTTGGTGTCATCACGCCGCGCTGGCTGTTCGTCCTGGCAGCGGCGACACCGGCCGCATTTGGCCAGCCGCGCATCACCGATGAGACCCTCGAGTCGTTGGACGTTGGCGACCTGCAGGCCGGAGACATCGTCGGCATCGGGATTCATACCGGCAATGCCCTGCGTGGGTATGAGATCGGTACGACGGCCAGAGCGCGAGGTGCGACCGTCGTGTTCGGAGGCATCCACGCGACGTTGTATCCGGAAGAGGCGCGGGAACTCGGAGGCGCCCATGCGGTCGTGCGTGGTGACGGCGACGTGATCTGGCCGTTTGTTCTCGATGACGCGGTGAAGGGAACGCTGCAACCGATCTACGAGGGCGGACGTGTCGACGCCGACCGCTTCGTGCCCGCTCGGTGGGAGTTGCTCCCCGAGGGGCGTTACATGTGGGGGTCGGTGCAGACGATCCGTGGCTGTCCGAAGCACTGTTCGTTCTGCTCAGTCTGGCGTACGGATGGGCAAAAGCCGCGGCAACGCGGCGTCGACAGCGTCATCGGCGAGATCATCGAACTGCGCCGGCGCGGGTTTCGGTTCGTGGCGCTCGCCGACGACAACTTTTACCCCGTGGCACTGGCGGATTTGGCGATGGCGGAGCGTCAGCGCAATACGACGCGGCTCGAACAGCTTCGAGCGTTGCGGAACGAACGGTTCGAGCTGATGGCGCGGCTGGCGGAGCTACCGTCCGACATGGTGTTCTTCACGCAGATCACGATGGAAGCCGCAGAGGACGAGGCGTTCCTTGCCGCCATGCGCCGAGCCAACATCAAAGGCGCGCTGGTCGGCGTAGAGGCCGTCACGCCGGAAGGGCTCAAGGACGTCTACAAGAGTTTCAATCACGTGGGTGAGGCGCTGGTGCAGCGTCTGCAGAAGTTTCGCGACCACGGCGTACACGTCCTCGGCTCGTTCATCTTCGGGTTGCCGAGCGACCGTCCCTCGACATTCGAGGCGACGGCGGACGTTGCCGAGCGCGCCGGCGTCACATTCGCACAGTTCGTGATGCTGACCCCGTATCCGGGCACGGTTGATTTCGCGGCGTGGGAGAAGTCGATCGGTGCCGACGCGAGCCGCGTGGCCGGCATCCCGATCACGCGGCACTGGCTGATCCCACAGGCGCACCGTCCGAAAGTCTACGCGCCTCATCCCGTGATGACCCCGGACGAAATCCGTGAACGGACGCAAGCGGTCTGGGATCGCTTCTACAGCTTTCGCAAGGTCTGGGCGCGATCGCGCTGCACCGACAGTCTTCGGGCGCGGCTGGCGTTCGTCCTGATTTCGAAGCTCTATCGGCAGATGTACGCCAATACCGGCATCGCGACGGACAGCGCGAGAGTGAACCGCGCCAATCGGTGGGCCCGCCTCATCGCACGCCCATGTCGCCGCTTGTTCGTCGCCAGGCCCATGCCGATGTTGAGGGCCGCGCCCGATTCGTAATCGCCAGCCAGGCTGATCTTGCGGCCAGATCGCGTCAGCGCTTAGCTTCATTTTCCGGGCCATCTGCAGGAGGTGGCGGGATCGGATCCGCTGGATCAGCCCAGCACACTCGCGACACGTAGTGCAGCGCGATACCCGCGCCCCAGCGGTTGGGGGCAGTCCAGACCAGCACCGCCATCAACACCGCCAGCATCGTCAGACCGAGCAGGGGATGCGAACGCACCACGCCGAAATAGATCACGGCGATCATCGCGGCCATTGGCAGCCGATCGCCGATGATGGTGAAGGCCCACGTATCACCGGGATTCCGTGCGAAGACCAGGCCGCACATCGCACAGCGTTCGAGGTGAGACCGCCCGGAAAAGAGCTGGCCCTCGCCGCAGTGGGGGCAACGCTTGCGCAGTCCGCGCCGAAGCGCCGTGCCGATCACGCTGGCGCGGGAAGGCGTCATACATCGCTACCTCGGGTCAGACGATATCCTCGAGTTTCTCGTCCCAAGTCACCGTTCGACCTTCCCGATACGAGCGAACGGCCATCTGGCAGGCAATCGCACTTCGGAACCCAATCTCGAACGGGCAGGCCGGTTCCTTCCGACTTCGCACGCAGTCGAAGAAGTTCTGCATGTGCGCGTCGGTGGCATCCGCATATTCTCCGTCTGTTCCCGGCCCCGCCTCGGCTACAGGGGCGGACTTCCCGCCCTGGGGCACATAGCGGGGTTTGTCGGTCTCGTCGTGAATGATCGTGCCTTTGGTCCCCAGCAGGAGGTCATGCCCCTCACCGTAATAGTCATTGGAGAACATGGAGTTCCAGGTAAAGAGCAGCTTCTCCGTGTGATGCATGGTCACGTCCATCACGTCCGGTGGCTGCATCTTGGGAGAGAGGCAGTTGGCGCCCGTCATCGTGACCGCCCGTGGAATCGTCAGACCCAGCACCTTGTGCCAATACCCCACCTGGTGAACCATGTTCTCGAACACGTTTCCGCCTGAGTAGTCCCAGAAGAACCGCCAGTTCATATAACGCTGCGCATCGAAGGGAGCGGGCGTGGCTTCGCCCTGAAACGCCTTCCAATCGATGTGATTCGAGTCGCAATCCGAAGGGATGTCCCTCATCCACCCGCCGTAGGGCGCATTGCGAAAGTGATGGGTGTGAATGGCGGTGATGACTCCCATGCGCTCGGGCGTGGCGAACTCCCGCACCATCGTCATGCCTGGCCCGCTGATCATCTGGATGCCGACCTGGACCACGCGCCCTGAGCCGTCGAGCGCCTTCCGCATGCGCTTGGCATGGTCGGGGCTGAACGCCATGGTCTTCTCTTGGTAGACGTCCTTGCCGGCCTGGATCGCGGGGACGAAGTTCAGCGCATGTTGGTGTTGCGGCGTCGCGATGAGCACGGCATCGACACTCTGGTCGTCGAGCAGCGCCCGGGCGTCTTTGTAGGTCTTGATTCGCGGCGCCATCGCCTTCGCCTCCTCCAGCCGGCGCGTGTACACGTCGGCCGCCGCGACAGCCTCGGCATTGTCACAGTGCATGGCGGACCGGAGGATCTCCTTTCCACGGCTGCCGCATCCGATCAGGCCAAACCGGATCCGATCGTTGGCTCCCAGGATCCGCCGGGACGTGACAAGCCCGGACACGGCGAGTCCGGCAGCCCCCTTGACGCATTGCCCAATGAACGTGCGGCGGTTCGACATGTCCGGTCTCCTGACGTTGGCGCGAGGGTTAGGCACCCCCTGATCGCTCGATGCTATCGCCGCTGGCGGCAGTCGGATGAAGATTCTTTGCGCCGGGCCCGAGTCGTGATCCCGGAATAGAATCAGGACCCTGATGCAGGTGGCGTCACATCTCCATACGAAAGGACCGTGATGCGGCGATTTGCCTTGATCCTGACAGTCGTACTACTCGGGGGCGCGGTCCCACAGATCGCGCGGATGCAGACCCGCCTGCAGAGTAGCGATCTGCTGAAGCTGCGATCGGTGGCTGCTGTCGAGCTCTCACCTGACGGTGCCCGCGTGGCCTACGTCGTCGATAGCAACGACGGACCTGGCCGCCCCTACGGTCAGGTCTGGGTGAAGACACTCGCCGACGGCAAGAGCGTGCGCTTTGGCGCTGACACGGACTCGTCCGACGATCCGCACTGGTCCCCCGACGGCCAGTGGATCGCGTATCGCGGTCGCGTCGGCGAGAAGAGCGGCCTCGTGATTGCCAAACCAGACGGCAGCGGTGCAAGGCTGCTCGTGGAAGTGGCCGGCACGAACGCGCCGCTCCCTGGCAGCAGCACGAGCCCGTCATGGTCGCCCGACGGCAAGCGAATCGCATTTGTGTCGGCCACGCCTGGCCCTGAAACGGCCGGCGCGAATGGCGATCCGATGGTCATCACGCGGTATCTCTACAAGCCGGACGCGGCCGAGGGCATGACGCACTTCAACGACAACCGCCGGCTGCATCTCTTCGTCGTCGACGTCGCGTCATCGAAGGTCGATCAGGCCACCGACGGCAACGGCTACGAGCATTCCGTCGCCTGGTCGCCGGACGGCCGCGAGCTGCTGTTCCTCACGAATCGCGACGCCGACGATGACCAGTTCTTCAATTACGACGTCTACGCGCTCACGCTCGCCGACAAATCGATCCGTCGGCTGACCGCGACTGAAAGCAACGAATATCACCCGACCTGGTCGCCTGACGGCAGGACGATCGCGTTCCAGGCGACCAGACGCGGCCTCACCGACCGAGAGACGACGATGGAGGATACGCACGTATGGGTGATGAATGCCGACGGCACGGGCCGGCGCGACGTGGGCGCCGCCATCGACAACCGTCAAGGGGTGCCGCAGTGGACGGCTGATGGCAGCGCGGTGATGTTCACCGTCCAGGAACGCGGCAACGTGCGGCTCTATCGCGTTCCGGTGACGACGAACGGCGGCGGCAGCCCTGAAGTCCTCGTCAATGAGCGAGGCACGGTCGGCTCGTTTTCGGCGGCGACGAACACGATTGCCTACACGCTGGCTACGCCGTCCGATCAGCCGGCGCTCTATGTCGCCGGCAGAAAGCTGACCGATCTCAACGCGTCGCTGCTCGCCGACAAGCCGATCGCCGAGGTCGAATCCTTCACGTTCGTGTCCAACGACAACAAGTTCGAGGTCGAGGCGTTCCTCACCAAGCCGGTCGGTCTCTCGCAGTCGGGAAAGTATCCGTTAATCGTGAACATCCACGGCGGCCCGCACGGCCAGCAGGGTCCGGCATTCAACTTCAAGAACCAGGTCTACGCCGCGCGGGGCTGGGCGACGCTGATGGTCAATTACCGCGGCTCGACCGGCTACGGCCAGGCGTTCGCCGACGCCGTCTTCGCGGATCAGAACGGCAACGAGGGGCAGGACGTGCTGTACGGCGTGAGCGCCGCGATGCGGCGCTACCCGTGGATCGATCGCGACCGGCTCGGCGTCGAGGGGACCAGCTACGGCGGTCAGCTGTCGACGTGGCTGCCGACGCAGACCAACATCTTCAAAGCGGCGATTCCCACCGCGGCGATCACCAACATCATCAGCTACAACTACATGACCTACTACAACCAATACGAGGCGATGGAGTGGGGCGCGTATCCGCACCAGGGCAACTTGATGGACACGCTGCTGCAGCGCTCCTCGATCCGCCACGTCGCCAACGCGCGTACGCCGACGCTGCTGATGCACGGCGAGAACGACAACGACGTGCCGATCGCGGAAGCCGAGCAGTTTTACATCGCGCTCAAGGACGTCGGCACCGAAGTCGTCATGGTGCGGTATCCGCGTGAAGGTCACGGTATCCGCGAATCGAAGCACGTCGTGGATCAGATCGATCGGTCGATCAAGTGGTACGAGGACCACTTTCCGCCGAAGTCTTCGTCTTGAATGTTGGAAGTGTCGCTGAGGTCTGAAGTCTATGGCAGGTCACCGCCGTTCATCGCCACCCGCGCTCCACCAACTTCTTTCGCCATCCCGTCGCTCTCAGTTCCGCGAGACTGGCATCCTTGTGCAGTTCGGTGCGCCGAAACCCTTCTGGTTCCATCAGCCGAAGGTCAATGCCATTCGGGAGGTTGCGAGTCACGCAACGCAGGGTGCGCTCGCCCTTCGTGACGGCCCATAGCTCCTGCTCCGTGACCGCGGGATTCTCGTGCGCAGTGCGACAATCACTTGGCGGGTTCCACGTCGCTGGTCGCTTGTGGCTCCTCGCCCTCCCAATTGATCGGGACTCCGTACGCAGACCGGCAATCGCGACACAGGAAGTATTGCCGCGTTGGCTCTCGGAGCGTCGCAACCGTGTTAGAGGAATCGCAATACGGGCAATGGTGGGTGTGAGACACGGCGAACCCTCCAAGAGCTTTGGTGAGGGTTGCCCAGGCGGAGCAAGGCTCAGAAAAGCGCTATGGCGATAGTATGCCAGAACTGTAAGCAAGCCGACAGTTCGCGGTCCACCTCAACTACGGCCAGATCGCGGATTTACAGAGCGAGATTACTCGCACCCACCTCCCCCTCCATCACCGCTCGCGTCACCTCCGCCGCAATCGCCAGTGTCACTGCTGTCGCAGGAGGCGTCAGCGTTCCCATCCGTCCACATCATGGGCATCGAGGCGTCACCCGCGTAGCGCGATGAACGCGCGGCGGTGCCAGGGCGCAGGATCAGGACGACAAGGATGATCGCCACTGCGCCGAACACCAGGAGTGGGATGAGCATCATGGTTATTCCCTCCGGCTTCATTGTCGGATTGCAGCGTTTCGGGCGTGTTACGGCGATGGTTATCCTTCAGAAAGAGGGTGTCCAGGCGGTCGCGCATTTACGAGCCGCGTGTTACGCTCAAACCTGATGACGGAGAGGATGACCCGCTCCGACGCCGCGCTGCTCACCTCGATCCTGACGGCAAGGAATCCCTCCGCCTTGTCCATACTCCCTCGGTTGCGCGCCTCCGCCGAACGCCCGCCCTCTCAGGACGAACTCCGCAGGGTGTGCGAAGTCTTGACGGATGAACTCGTGGCGAAGGAGTTCGATGAGTATTGGACCCCCACCGCTCGTGGCCATCAGATTGAGGCGTTGATCGGCAAGCTCAATCCCTACCGCGCTTGAAGCGTTCAGGCGAGATGCCTGTCGTGCGCGAAGGCGGGTTTCGGTGATCAGGAAATCAGAAGCAGAGTTCGCGGAGGCGGTAGTATGTCGGCGCGGCCACTCGAGCGGATACCAGGAGGTTCCCCATGCGGATACTCACGACGCTTGCAATCGCGCTCCTGACCAGCGTGGCACCCGCCAGTGCCACGACCATCGCCTTCAGCGATCTCCTGAATGCGGCGGCATTCACCACCTATACCGAATCCGGCTTCACGGTGTCGGCCATCTCGGGGAGTTGGGAGTCGAACGTGGACTTTGGCAACCCTGCTCCGTTCATCTGGTTCAACCGCGAGGCCGATGACCCGGAGACGACTGCCCAAATTGAAATCACTCAGGGTGGGTTGCCGTTTGCCTTTACCTCCGCCGATCTCTACTCCAGCCTCACGACGATCCCGTTTGTGTTCAGCGGATTTTTCAACCTCAACCCGGTATTCACGATAACGGGCACCGTGCCGAACACATTCGGCAACTTCGAGACGGTGAAAGTGGCGTCCGAGCAGCTTATCGACACACTCCTGATCACGCTGTCGAACCCCGCCACGCCCTGCTGCCCGAACCCGGTGGGTATCGACAACATCGTGGTGAACATCGATATGGAACCCGTTCCTGAACCCACAACATTGCTCCTGTGTAGCACCGGGCTCGCGTTTGTGGGCGCACGCTGGCGAGGGAAGCGCCGGGCATAGGAAGGCGTTGCTCGTGATCGGTGGGAGGGCTGGTGGATCGACGTTCTCGCTGCGGCGACCAGGGCGATCAGAAGGAGAGTTCACGGAAGAAGCGGCCGTCGCAGTTAGTCGCCACTTGCGACGGCCCCCGCCGACGAATCGCGCCTAAGACGCCTTCCGTTGCCGCCACCGACGCGCACCGATCCCCGCGAGGCCGAGGCCGAGCAGGGTCAGGGCCGCGGGTTCGGGGAGCGCGCTCACCTGAAGCTGACCTTCACTCAAGTTCGACTCACCCCGTCAAGCAGCAGCGGCTGGGAGACATCCAGGCGTCGAGGGGCTGCACACCGGGCCCGAGCGACGCGAGTTCACGCCACTCGCGAAGCGCGGAGCCCGGGGCAGCGGCTCAGCGCTGGCGCGACTTGCGACGGCGAATGGCCAGGCCGGCGAGACCAAGGCCCAGGAGGGTCAGGGAGGCCGGCTCGGGGACCTCGGCGTCCGCCTCGGCTAGCTGCGCGACCACCGAGAACGATGTCGTCGCCACACCGAAGTTGCAGCCGAATGTGTCGGTGGTGAGGCCGCAGGTGCCGAATGAAGTCCCACTGACCGGCGTGAGGGTCAGGGGCGTGAAGGAACCGCTGAAGATGCTCACGTCCAAGCTCGTAAACGGAGAGGGGCCGTTGGAGCTGACCGTGACCAGCCCGGCGGTCGTGAAGTCAACCGTGAGCAAAAACAACGCCCCGCCCTGGTAGCCGAATTCCACCTTCGAATCAGAGACGAGCGCGAACGGCTCGCCGCTGCCACCTTCGGCAAACAACGAGTTCCCGAAGCCGGCCGGGACGTGCCCCCTTTCTGGATCGAACTGATTGCCTGCCCAGCCATTGATAATGAGCGAGCCCGAGAGTTGGGCGTCCTCGAGGTCGATCGGCGCCGCCTGGGCAGGCGTCACGGTCATCACGATGGCGCCGAGCAGCGCGATTGCGAAGAATCCTGCTCTCACCGTCATGTAACGACCTCCATTTGGACAAGAACTCCGACGACCCGTGCAGATTGCCGGGCCGTCTCGCGGGTCAGGAACGCAACCTGAGTGAGCGGCACAGTACGCGAGGCGCGCCGCTGCCGTCAACCCGTTCTCCCACACTGAAATTGGACCGGTGACCTACGCGGCTGACCTGTAGTAGCTGAGGTGGTCCGCTCACGATGTCGGGCTTGCAGGCGCGCTCGATCGCTTCGAACCGCGAGGACTTTTCGCCGAAGCGGCCACAGCGCGGTTCCCTCCGCGTAGCGACACTCGCGGTTTCGACGCCAGTACGTGTCACCAGCCACCGTCGGGACGCCGAACTCCTGCTTGCCGCTGCGCGGGGACTGCCCAAACGGCGGAGAGATGAATTCCCGTGGGTCGATCCGGATCTCCATCAGCCGAACGCCTTCCTTCCCAGCGTAAGTTACCGATAGGTTACCAATCGGCGGCAGCAGGCTCGCCGCGGTCTCAGCAACTCTCGAAATCGTTGGGAAGAGTTGGAGGCGCCGCCCGGAATCGAACCGGGGATGGAGGTTTTGCAGACCGGTACGGGGTTCGTCAATCGTTGTTGTCTCGTGCTGGTCTCTGGTCAAGCCAGCTACCAGGTTTTGCCCGGTGTTTGGGCGGTATTGGACTACATCTGGACTACGACATGCCGTGCGGAATTTGCGTGCCGCCGCAGTTTCGGACATTTAAACTTCTCGGTAGGCACAGCGCCTCGTTGCATCCGGACGCGTGCTGGCCCGTGCGATGGCCGCGGGCGACGTGCAAACGATAACTCCGAGATGTTCGAATATCGCGCCGCCGGCGTTATTTGTGGGAGTGATGCTGAGGACGGACCAGTGAGGTTATATCTGCATGTAATGGTCGTCCTTTTGACTCTCTTTCTCGCCGGTCCTGCTACCTTCCCTGTCATGGCTGCACAGACACCTGCCGGCAATCCGGCTGCACGTCTTCGAATCGCGAGCGATCAGTTCGACAAAGCGCTCGCAGCCGTCCGTGTGGAGGGAGTGCTAGAGCCCCAGTCCCCGAGTTTGCGCGGCTCACGCAGGAGTTCAGCCAAATTTCTGATGACCTGCTGACGCGGAGGGATGCCGACGATGCGACATTCGCCCTGTTACGCTCGGCTGACTGTCTTCGAATCGTGCGGCAATGGAACGAGGCCCGGCCGATCTATCAACGGGTCATTCCACTCGCTCAGCGGGCGGGCCGCGCCGACTACGAGGCGAAGGCGTAGCTCGGCATCGGCAGGCTGAAGTTCGGTGCGAACGATCACCGCGCCGCGCGCGAGGCGATCGACCGGGCGCTCGTTGCCGTCGGCACCTCGCCCGATAACGCGACGCTGAGAGGGGACATCCTGATTGAGCGCACCGATCTCCAGTCATCGGCGGGCGAACTGGATCAGGCGCTTGCCAGCGTGAGTCAGGCTGTTACGATCGCGCGCAGCGGCACGGACAGGGATCTGCTGTTCAACGCCTTGTTCAACCGGGGCGGTGTCCACAACCAACTGACGGAGGCGCTGTCCGAGGTACGTGCGTCTTCCTTGCCTGACTCCGGACGAATGGCGGCAGTGTCAACAGGTTGAACGGGAGATGCGGGAGCACTTCGCCGACGGACTCAATGATCTGACGCAGGCTCGGGCCGTTGCCGTCGAGCTCAAGCAGCCGACCTTTGCAAACGCTATTCAGGACGAACTGTCAACGATGCGAGTGATCGACGAATCGCAGAAAAGGACGATTGCACTCGCCACAGAGATGCATGAACTGGCGTTGAAGCAAGCGTCTGCCTCGAGTCGGTCCGCGTTCGTGGCAATTGATGGCACCCTAATCGATGTGCCCTTGCTCGGGCCGGCGCTGCCTACGACAACAACGGAGCAAACGCAGGCAGTGATCGCGTTCATGCGTCGCGAATTGAGTCAGATTCCGGACTTGCCTGCCACGCGATGGCGGCGCCGGCTCACCGAGGCACAGATCTTCGAGGGCGAAGGAAATCTGCCTGCGGCGATCTCCTCGTACCGCGACTCGGCGACGCTCATCGAACAGGAGCGGCGTACCACTGCCCGAGCGATGCGGCGCGAGCCGGTTTCACGAAGGACAAAGTTCACGTCTTCGATCGCCTGGTCCTGACGCTGCTGAGTCGAGCCGACTACGCCGAAGCCTTTCGCTGGAACGAGCAGGCGCGGGCCCGAACGATGACCGAGATGCTGTCGTCAGCCGCCGTGCAACTGCCGACTGACACCGAGCGGCGTCTCTACTCCGAGTTCACGGCCGCCCGCGCGGCGAATCAAGCGGCGTTCGCCGCAGGCGAAACGGCTGCGGTGCAGGCCGCCGCTGAACAGTACGACGCCGTCCTCGCCCGCATCCGGCAGGAGGCGCCGCGCATGTTCGAGCTGGTAGAGGCGCCGCCGGTGTCACTCGACCAGCTCCGTCGCATGACGCAAACCGAGCGCTTCAATCTGGTCTCTATTTCCTTGACAGCGCACGCCTCATCACCTGGCACATCGGACCCGAGCGGACGGACGTGCAGTCTTACTACGTCCCGACGTCGGTGCTCCGCAATATCGTTAACCGCCTCCAGCAGAACGTGGCGACGCGAAGTTCGGTCTTCGACGCCGACGCGGCCCGCGATCTCTACTTCGTGCTCGTCCAACCGCTGCTTGCCCGTCTCGATACGAAGCAGTTGGTCGTCGTCCTGCCGCCCGAGCTCGAAGACGTGCCGTTAGCCGCGTTGATCGGATCCGAAGAGCGGACAGTTTCTCGGTGAGACGCTGACCGTGTCATACGCGCCGTCCGCGTCCGCCCTGATGCGGCTGCGTCAGGGACCGCGGCTCGACAGCGCCAACGTGCTGGCAATGGCCGGGCCGCGACTCGGGAATGCCACCCGGGACGCCGATGCGATCGCGAAGACATTCCCGCAACACACGGTCGTCCTGCCCGCCTCTGCAACGCGCTCCACGTTGATGAAAGAGGCGCGCGGACGCAACGTCATTCACCTCGCCGCGCATGGCGTCTACAGCGAGGGCAATCCGATGCTGTCCTACATCGAGCTTCAACCCGAGCCCGGCCACGGCGGACAGCTCACCGCATCGGACATGCTCGCGCTGCCGCTCGACGGTGTGATACTTGTCACCGTCGCATCGTGCACAGCCGCCCGCGTCTCGGCCGATCCCGGTCGCGAGATCTACGGCATCACGCGCAGCCTGATCTACGCGGGCGCCCAGAACGTATTGCTGCCGCTCTGGGAGGTTAACGATGAGGCGACGTCACTGTGGATGGCGGCGTTCTACCGCGCGGCGCGCGATGTGCCGCTCGCCGAAGCCGTTCGACGCGCGAACATCGAGTTGCGTCGCCATCCTGTGTATGGGGCGGATCCGAGATTCTGGGCCGCGTTCAAGCTCGTCGGCCACTGACGCACCATGGTCAATCGACTCGCTTTACTGATGTGCGCGCTGTGCGCGAGCGTCCTTATGTCCCGTTCTGACATCGCCTCACAGGTCCCGATCCCCGGTCCGATTCAGTTGACGCTGCCGGCGTACGGCAGCGCGCGTTCGCCGGCCGTCACCGTCCGTGCGGGTGAAACGGTCGCGATTCGCCCCTCGCGGCTCGGCGAACTGATCCCGGCGATCTTCGTCTACGACGACACGCATGCGCTCGTCGCGAAGAACGACGAAACGCGCGGCGGCGGGGTGTTCGAGTGGACGTCGCCGCGTGAGACGTCGCTGCAGATCATCATCTACAGCAACAGTGACCGCGCGCTCGACTACACGATCGAAGTCCTGTCGCCGGCGCCGACACGTGGAAGTGTCACCGCGACGTCGCACGCCGTGGTGCGCGTGTTCTTCGCAACGGATCGCCGGGTCGAGACGCGCCGGCCGCTCGCCTTCGACAGCGAGCCGGCGGACGGCAACCAGATTTCGTACGGCACGTGCCTTGTCAGCGTGCCTCGCGATCATCGAATGGGCGAGCTCGAAGGACCGAGCATCTGGCGCCTCGAGTTCCGGCCGGATCCCGAACGTCACGTCCTCGTGCTGTCCAAAGAGCTTTCCGATCAGGCGCGCTTCTTCGACGAGGTTCGTCACCTGGCCGGACGGTCGGATGACCAGGACGCGCTCGTGTTCGTACACGGATACAACGTCGAGTTCGACGATGCCGCGCGGCGGACAGCGCAGTTGGCGTACGACCTCGGCTTCAAGGGGCCGGCAATGGCCTTCAGCTGGCCATCGCAAGCGACGCTGGCCGGTTACAACCGCGACGCGCGCAACGTGGAGCTGAGCGCCGACTCGCTACGGACGGTGCTGTCGGACCTGTCGAGAAAGGCGAATGTCAAACGCATCCACGTGATCGCGCACAGCATGGGCAACCGCGCGCTTGTCGGCGCGCTCTCGAAGATCGGCAATGACGTGCCCGTTCGCCAGGTCGCGCTCATCGCCCCAGACATCGACGCGGAACTCTTTCGCCGGCTCGCGCGCAACTTCCCTTCGAGCGTTGGTCCGATCACGCTCTACGCCTCGTCCCGCGACGCCGCGCTGATCGCGGCCGCGACGTTCGCCGGCTATCCTCGCGCCGGCCAGGGCGGCCAGGACATTGTCGTCACGCCCGGCATCGACACGGTGGATGCGTCCGCCGTCGATACGAGCCTGACCGGCCTCGGCCATTCGTACTACGCGGACGCATCGCAGATACTCTCGGACCTGTTCACGTTTTTTCAGGGCAGTCCCGCATCGAAGCGATTCGGATTGCGCGCGGCTCAGAATAAAGATGGACCGTACTGGATCTTTGCGGCCGTCGCACGCTGAGCCTCCGCGTCGGAATTCACTACCGGGCCCTCCGTGCGGAGCGTCAGCCAGAGCTATCTGGAGCGGGTGCGGGAGGGAGGATTATGGGGAAAGGCGGGCGGTATGTGTTTGGGAAGTGTTCAGATCCTTAGCGCGCGCGTGATGCGACGCCGTTCGTTCGTGGCATTGCTAACTGGTGGTGTTCTCGGCGCAGCGTTACCGGGTCGGATCGGCGCCGGCGAACTACAGACCGCGAACCCGAACGGACTCATCACGCTTAACCATTACGAGTTCATTCCGCCAGACGGGTGGGTGGTTCAGCGCAACACAGATCATTTCCTGATGCAGAACCCGCAGTCAGGCTGCCTGATCCAGATATTCGAGCCGCAGGCGATGTCTGGGGATCTGGAGCAGGTCTCGCGGGCGTTTTTTGAGAAGACGTATGCCGGCTGGCAGTTTCGGCAGACCCGAGAGAAGCAGTATCTGCTGTCGACTGGAGTTCTGCCGAAGGGACTAGCTTACTTCATGACGGAAGCCGAAATGAGCAAGGACGGTGCCGAGTTGGCGGCTTTCAAGATGGCGCTGCGCTGATAGTGAAAGCAGGGTCACAGGTCGTCATAATCGGAGCGCGTCACCCCAGCCTCATGTTCGATCATCGCCGGTGCGTGGTCGAATATGCAACGTGGCGGAGGTTCTTCAATAGCTTCACTGTCAGAAACACTCCGATTGAGACAAAGGCGGAAGGCGAGCTTTCTAGGCAGATTGTAGGCAGGTGGGAGATGACCGAAGGCCTGGCCGTGGGAGAGTATGTGTTTGGGGCGGACGGCACATATGCGTCTGGTGGAGCCTTCGGCAGTCCCGCATCCGGCGCCGTTTCCAATGCTTCGCGCGATGGCCGTTATTCCATGACCGGCGATCAGCTCATCATGAGCAGGGCTGGAGGGGCTGCGGAGCAGGTCCGGTGCCGATTCGAAAGGGTTAATCACGGCGGTACCGGATGGAGGGACCGCTTGTATATGCTGAAGAAAAGTGCCTTCGGGGAGAACGAGGTGTCTTACGAAAGACGGTGAGTCTGGGTAGTGTCTTGAGCTTGGTGCCGAGACCATCCTTCCCGCAGCGCGGGCACTTCCTGAAGGGCGCCGATATGAAGTTGCGAGGATCGAAAACGATTTCCATTACCGCCGTCGGTCTGCGGCGTAAGCTACCGATAAGCTACCGCATGAGTCATTGTGGCGTGCGTGCGGTGCCGCGAGGGTCGTTTTCTTTAGGAAAAGTTGGAGGCGCCGCCCGGAATCGAACCGGGGATGGAGGTTTTGCAGACCTCTGCCTTACCGCTTGGCGACGGCGCCGTCTTGGAGAGCTCTGGCGCCCGAGCTAAAGCTCGGGCCTACGTACTGCGCACGCCTCGCGGCGTACGTCTCTCGTACGAACAATCGGCCGGGCAAACCACCCGGCCGCGGTCGGAATCGACGAGAGGGTTGGCTTGCCAACCATAGCCTCGCAGCGTCCGCCTTCGCGCGACGCGGTTCGGCATGACCGCCTTCGATTGGCTTGCCGAGCCGAAGCTCACGCGTCGGCGCAACCAGCGTGAGCGAAGGCTGGAGCGGGAAACGGGATTCGAACCCGCGACTTCGACCTTGGCAAGGTCGCACTCTACCACTGAGTTATTCCCGCCCGTGCTCGAGTGCCGAACCCCCAATCTACTACAGCCCTCCCAGCCCATGCAAGGAAACCAGGCCTCGCGATCGATCACGGCGGACAAGGAGAAGCCCGAGCTGAAGCTCGGGCCTACATCATCGGAATGCCTCTCGAGTTCTCGACCTGCTCGAGTTCTCGATTGCTATACGACGACTTCCCTGAGCACATTCGCCGCCTCTTCCGGCGCGGTCGGATTGATGTAGAAGCCGCTTCCCCACTCGAAGCCAGCGACCTTCGTCAGCGTCGGCATGATCTCGATGTGCCAGTGGTAATACTCGGCGGTATCCTCCGAGAAGGGCGAGCTGTGCACGATCAGGTTGAACGGCGGCGCTTCGAGCGCCCGATTCATCCGCTGCAGCGTTTCCTTCAGCATCCGGGCCAGCGCGTCGTACTCGTGCCGTGGGGCGTCCTCGAACGACGAACCATGCCGCTTGGGCAGAATCCACGTCTCGAACGGAAAGCGCGGCGCATAGGGCGAGACGGCGACGAACTCGGCGTTTTCCGCAATCACCCGCACGCGCTGGTCCAGCTCCTGGCGGATGATGTCGCAGTACACGCACCGTTCCTTGTGCTGGAAGTGCTGCTTCGCGCCAGCGATTTCGTCGCGGACGTTCCGCGGCACCACGGGCAGCGCGATCAACTGAGAGTGCGGGTGATCCAGCGACGCGCCGGCGGCGGCGCCGTGGTTCTTGAAGATGAGGATGTAGCGGAACCTGCGATCCTGACGAAGATCGAGGACCCGCTCGCGATACGCCCACAGGATGCGCTCGACGGCAACGGCCGGCAGCGTGGCCAGGCTGGCGTCGTGCTGCGGCGTCTCGATGATCACTTCGTGCGCGCCGATGCCGTTCATCTTGTCGAACAGCCCCTCGCCCTGCCGATCGAGGCCGCCCTCCACGTGAAGCGCCGGGAACTTGTTGGGGACGACACGGACGTCCCATCCCGGGCCATTCGGGGCCGCTCCGCTGTGGCGGTACGACAGCACCTCCCGCGGTGTGTATTCCTCGTTCCCCTCACAGAAAGGACAGACGATCCCGGTCGCCGGGGCGACGTGCTCCAGTCGAAAGGCACTCGGACGCTTGCGCCGCTCGGTGGAGATGATCACCCAGCGGCCGGTAATCGGGTCTTTACGCAGTTCTGGCATCGCTCGGCTGGTTTTTAGACGGCATCAAACGCGTTCCTGATGATTTCGACCCGCGGGCGATCGTCGTCCAGCAACACCGAGACGACGTCGAATCGGCACGCGTCGGCTCGCACCTGCGTGCGCGCCAGGAAGAGGCGGGCGACGGCCACAATCTTACGCTGTTTACGGGGTGTCACCTGCTCGTCCGGCCGACCGCAGCGGCGATGCGTGCGGGCTTTGACTTCGACGAAGACCAGACAGGGTCCATCGCGGGCGATGATGTCGATTTCGCCGAGGCGGGTACGGTAACGGCGGGCAAGAACTGCGTACCCTGCGCGCTCCAGTGCGCGGACGGCCAGTGATTCTCCGTGTTCCCCAAGGGCGAGATGCGTTGCGGTGGACATGCGCGCATTGAAGAGCAACGCGCGTACCGCCCGGGCTGAAGCCCCGGCTCCACTGGCGGGCCTGAAGGCCCGCCTCCACATCATCAGCGGCGGGTCACCTCGCCAATCGCGGCGTCGAGCAGTTGCAGTGCGGTAGTCGCCTGCGACTTCGTCAACGTCAGCGGCGGCGACAGCCGGATCGCGTTCTTCCCTGCCCCCAGCACCAGCAGACCCTTGTAGAACGCCGCCTGGACGATTTCGTCACGCTCGTCGACCGCGCGTTCTTTCGTCTTGCGATCCTTCACGAACTCGATGCCAATCATCAGGCCCTTGCCGCGCACGTCGCCGATGATCGCGTGCTTGTCCATCAGCGCCCGCGCCCCTTCGATCAGGAAGGCACCCACTTCCGCCGCGTTGGCGACAAGGTGCTCGCGCAGCAACTTGATCGTCGCGACCGCCGCGGCGCAGCTCACCGGGTTGCCGCCGAACGTGCTGGCATGCGTCCCCGGCGGCCAGTCCATCACGTCGGCGCGCGCCGTGCAGACACCAAGGGGCATGCCGGACGCGATGCCTTTCGCGGTGGCAAAGATGTCGGGTTCGACGCCGAAGTGCTCGATGGCGAACATCTTTCCCGTCCGCCCCATCCCCGACTGCACTTCGTCGGTCACCAGCAGCATCCCGTGCTTCGTGGTCAGCTCGCGCAGCCGCTGATGGAACGCCTCGGGTGGAACGACATAGCCGCCCTCGCCCTGGATCGGCTCGACGACGATCGCCGCGACTTCGTCGGGGGACACGAGGTGCACGAGGATCTGGTTCTCGATGAAGCCGAGACACTCCGACGCACAGTTGTCGGGCGACGATCCGATCGGGCAGCGATAGCAGTTGGCATACGGCGCATGGAACACGCCCGGGACGAGCGGCCCGAAGCCTTTCCGCTGCGTGATCTTGCTCGACGTCAGCGACAGCGACCCCATCGTCCGGCCGTGAAACGAACCGAGAAACGCGATGATGTTGTAGCGCTTCGTGTGGTATTTCGCCAGCTTGATTGACGCTTCGACGGCCTCGGTGCCGGAGTTACCGAAGAACGTCCGCACCGGCCCGTCGATCGGTGCGATCTCGGCCATCGCCTCGGCGAGCTGCACCTGGGGCTCGTAATAGAAGTCCGTGCCCGACATATGCAGGTAGCGCTGCGCCTGATCGACGATGGCCTTCACAACTTCGGGATGCGCGTGGCCGGTGGCATTGACGGCGATCCCGGCGGCACAGTCCAGGAAGTGGTTGCCGTCGACGTCCACGACCACTGCGCCTTCTCCACCAGCCATTACGAGCGGATAGTCGCGTGTGTAAGACGGCGACACCGATTTCTTGTCGCGCGCGATCAGCGCCGCGGCCTTCGGGCCGGGCAGGGTCGTTTTCAACAGTGGAGCGTCCATCGCGCAACCTCTCCGGCGGGTTTGAAGCCCGCCTCCACATTGGGCGAACGATGGGCGCATCCGTACATCCCGCATGCGCTCATGCGCCTTGGCGCCGCTGCGCCTACTTGCGCTTCCAGCGGGTGCCGCCCGCGCCGTCTTCGAGCAGGATCCCCCGAGCGGAGAGATCGTCGCGGATCCGGTCGGCTTCGGCAAAGTCCCGGCGGCGCCGGGCGGCGTGGCGCTCCTCGATCAGACGCTCGATCTCCTGCGGGTCAACCGGCGGCCTGGCATCTTCGGCCTGGCGCAGCCCAATCACGCCGAGGACCCGGTCGAAATGGGCAAACCCCTCACGAACCGCGGCAACGTCGGGCGAGCCGAACTGCCCGCTGTCGATCGCGGCGTTCAGGGCCCGCACCAGATCGAACACGACTGCCAGCCCCGCCGAAGTGTTGACGTCCGACCGCAGCGCCTCGTCGAAAGCGGCGACCGCCTCTTTGACCTGCTGCGCGACCTCTGGATGGGCGGCGCCCCCTTCTACACGGTCCAGGCGGGCGACAAAGTCGACCAGACGCCGCAGCGATTCGTCGGCCTGGTGCATCGCGTCCCACGAGAAACGCAACTGCTTGCGATAGTGGCTCGAAAGGAGCAGATAGCGAAGGGCCGAGGGACGGAAGCCCTGATCGACGACGTCTTTGACGTTGTAGACGTTGCCGAGCGACTTCGACATCTTCTCGTTGTCGATGATCAGATGCTCGACATGGACCCAGAAGCGTGAGAACAGCCTGCCGGTGGCGCCCTCGCTCTGTGCGATCTCGTTCTCGTGGTGCGGAAAAATCAGATCGATGCCGCCGGCGTGGATGTCGATTGGCGGCTCGCCGAGCAGCCGCAACGCCATCGCCGAGCATTCCAGGTGCCATCCGGGCCGCCCCGGACCACATCCCACGTCCCAGGTGGGTTCGTCGGCCTTCGTTGCCTTCCACAGGACGAAATCGCGCACATCGTCCTTGGCGTAGTTGTCGCTGTCAACGCGCGCGCCGGGCTTGATGCCTTCCCGATCGAGCCGCGCCAACAGACCGTATTTCTCGAAGGATGCGATCCGGTAATAGACGGATCCGTCGCTCCGGTATGTGTGCCCGTTTTTCTCGAGCGCGAGAACGAGATCGCCCATCGCCTTGAGATTGGCTTCGTCGGTGGCGCGGGGATTGTCCTCAACCTGCTCGAGTCCGAGCGCAGCGGCATCCTCGCGAAACGCGGCAATGAACTGATCGGTGTAGGTGCGGAGGTCCAGGCCCGCCTTCTGTGCGCCCGCAATGGTGCGATCGTCCACGTCAGTGAAGTTCGTCACCTGGTGTACCGGCCAGCCCGCAATGTGGCGCAGGGTCCGGCGCAGTACGTCGAGGCACACGAACGTGCGGAAGTTGCCGATGTGGCCGCGGCTGTACACCGTGAGACCGCAGCTGTACATGCGCACCGTGCCGTCGGTCGCCGGAGTGAAGCGCTCTTCCTGACGGGTCAGGGTGTTGTAGAGACGCATGAGCAGGTGATCGCGCTTATGAGGCGTCCGGGACGCGGCGCTCGGTGCGATACGGCGCCGGGAGGTGCGGCGCTTCCAGACTGATCGTCAGCCGCGACCCATCCTTGTCGAACGTAATCGTGACGGTGTCCTGTGTCCCGGGCGACACCGCCTTCGTCGCGGCGTTTTCGATCTCCGCGGCGATGGTCTTCGCTTCGGTCTGCGGGATTCCGGTATAACGCAGGATCTCCTTGACGAGTGGCGTCAGCGGCTCGAGGCCATGACGGTTCGTGGGCAAACTGGCCTTGAAATGGAACGTCGGGAGCGCCATCGGATCAGCGGTCAAAGCGACATCTGCTCGAAAAGGGTCCGCGCCTTCTGGACGTCGGCGCCGAGCTGCGCTTTGAGCAGATCGACACTGTCGAACCGCCGCTCGTCGCGAAGCCGCTGCACGAAACCCAGGCGAAGCGTGCGCCCGTAGAGGTCACGCTCCACGTCCAGCAAGTGCGTCTCGATGACCGTCGTGGGCGCTTCGTCGAATGTCGGCCGCACGCCGACATTGGTAATCGACGGATAGATTACTCCGTCCAGCCTGACCGTGGTGGCATACACCCCGAACGGCGGGATCAGCTCGTTGTCCGTATTCAGATTCGCGGTCGGAAAGCCCAGCCCGCGCCCGCGATGGCTCCCCTCCACGACAACGCCGTCGATCGTGTATGGATGGCCCAGCAGCGCGCCAGCTTCGTCGACGCGCCCCTCGCTGATCAGCCGCCGGATTCGTGTGCTGCTGACGACGAAATCCTTGTAGCGGACGGGGTCGATCTTCTCGGTGCGAAAGCCGTAGCGGCTGCCCAATCCGCGGAGCGACGAAAAGTTGCCGGCGCGATCGTGCCCGAACAGAAAGTTCGCGCCGACCCAGACCTCCGCGACGTGCAGCCATTCGACGAGCACGGTCCGCACGAAGGTCTCGGGGTCCCAGCGTGAGAGGTCCGGGGTGAACCGCACTACCGCAACGCCGTCCAGATCTGCGCGTTCGAGCGCCTCGAGCCGCTGCGCCTTCGTCATCAGCAGCGGCGGCGCCTTGTCGGGCCTGACGACACGCGGCGGATGAGGGTCGAAGGTCATCGCCACGGCCGTCGCGCCGCGCTCGCTCGCCACGCGGCGGACGCGCTCGATGATCTTCATGTGGCCACGATGCAGGCCGTCGAAGTTGCCGAGCGCCAGGACGGGGTGCAGCCAGCGCGGCGGGCGGGAATCCTCGGGAAAATGAATGACGTCCACGCGACTCGGGGCCGGGCTTGGCCCGGGTCATCGGTCAGTCCAATCTGAAGCTGACCGACAGGCCATCATATGCCAGTTGGACGTTTTCGGGCAGCGTGGCATTGGTCTCGGCGTGGGGCAAATCGTGGCAGATGTGGGTAAACCACGTCTGGCGCGGGCCGAGGCGCCGGGCGACGGCGAGCGCGTCCGCAACGTTGAAGTGCGTGGGGTGCGGGCGATGCCGCAGCGCGTCGATCACCAGCACGTCGACGCCCTCGACGAGCGCCCACGACGCCTCCGGAATCGCACTGCAATCGGTCAGGTACGCGAGCGATCCAATCCGGTAGCCGTAAACCAGACGCTTCCCGTGCCACAGCGGCACCGGCGTGACTCGATAACCGCCCAGTCCGAACGGCTCGGAGACCTCGAACACATCGATCTCCGGCAGTCCACCACCTGCCGGCGTCGCGCGATCGAAGATGTAGGCGAACGTCTGGCGGACTTCCCGCACCGTCTGCGCATCGGCGTAGCACGGGATGCGCGCGTGCTGCAGCACGTTGAATCGCCGCATGTCGTCGAGGCCAAGCACGTGATCGGCGTGACCGTGTGTGTACAGCACCGCGTCGACGCGGCGCAGATCGAAGCGCAGCGACTGCTGCCGTAGATCCGGCGACGTGTCCACCAGGATTGACGTACCGTCCGGCAGCGAGAGGTACACCGAGGGCCGGGTCCGGTTGTCGTGCGGATCCGCTGACGTGCAGACCGCACAGCGGCAACCGATCATCGGGACGCCGTGGCTGGTACCGGTACCGAGAAACAAGAGGTTGCCCTCGTTGCCCAGGTTGGACAGGTTGGACAGGTTGGACAGGTTGGTCAGGTTGGTCGGGTTGGTCAGGTTGGTCAGGTTAGTTGTGGAGGCGGGGCTTCAGCACCGCCGCTCTCCGATTCAGTCCCGCCGCTCCGATGCAGGGCCGGCCGCCGTTACGGAACGATGATGCGCGGCGCGCCGTCCTTGACGTCCACGAAGCGCATTCGCAGCTCATAGAGTCCCTGCTCGAGCAGCTGCCGTTCCTCGGCGGTCAGATTGCCGCGGGTCTTCTCTTCTAGGATTCCGAGAATGTCGATCATCTGGCGCGCGCCTTCGACGTTCGGTTCCTGCGTCTGTCCGGTCACCGGATCGGCGGCGTCGCCAAGATGCACCGCCGCCGTATGCATGAGCGAGAAGACGAATCCGGTGAAGGTGAGCGTCTGCTCCTGATCGGCCATGCGTTCTAGAATACCCTACGGCGGGGCTGAAGCCCCGCCTCCACAGGTGACCGCCTCCACAGGTGACACCTCCACAGATGACGACATCAACGATGCCTACAGCGGGTGACCGCTTCAATGAGCTCGTCGCGATCATGGCCCAGCTGCGATCGCCCGAGGGCTGTCCATGGGATCGCGTGCAGACGCTGGCCTCGCTGCGCCCGTATCTCCTCGAGGAGACCTACGAAGCGCTCGAGGCGCTCGATAGCGGCGACACGGCCGCGCTCTGCGAGGAGCTCGGCGACCTCCTGCTCGAGGTCGTGTTCCTTTCGCGCATCGCCGAGGAGAACGGCACGTTCAGCGTTTCCGACGCCATCGACGCGATCGTCAAGAAACTGGTGCGTCGTCATCCGCACGTGTTCGGTGCCGATGCGAAGCTGTCGACGCCGCACGAAGTGCGTGGCAAGTGGGAGGAGATGAAAGCGTCGGAACGGTCGGCATCGGCGGCGCCGAAGACCATCCTCGGCGGCGTGCCGAAGACACTGCCATCGCTGCTCCGCGCGTACGAGTACGGTTCACGCGCCGCCGCGGTTGGCTTCGACTGGGTCCGCCCCGGCGACGTCATCGACAAAATCGAAGAGGAGGTTCGCGAGCTGCGCGAAGCCCTCAACCAGGGCAACCCGGCCAACCTGGGCAACCCGACCAACCTGGGCAACCCGACCAACCTGGGTAACCCGGGCAACGTCATCGAAGAAGAGCTGGGGGACCTCCTGTTTGCGATCGCCAACTTGTCGCGGAAGCTCGGCGTCGAGCCAGAGGCGGCGTTGCGCCGCGCCAACGACAAGTTCCTCACGCGATTTTCGGAAGTGGAGCGGCGCGTCACGGCTGCGGGCCAGCGAATGCAGGAGAAGTCGCTCGACGAGCTCGAGGCGACATGGCAGGACGTGAAGCGCTCGCAGAATCGCGACGCCACGATCGACCGCTGAACGTCGTCACCTCAACTCCCCTTCCGTCGGTCCGCACGGTGATCTCGCCGTCCTCGTCGGTGCGGAACACGTCGATTCCTCGCTCGCGGTACCGCGCTAATACCGCAGGTGCCGGATGACCGAACCGGTTGTGCCGACCGCAGCTGATCAGCGCTACTGACGGTCGTAGCGCCTCGAGAAAGCTGGCGGAGCTGGAAGTCGCGCTGCCGTGATGCGGCGCCTTCAGCACGCGAAAGGTGGCCGGGGCCATCTGTCGTGCGAACTCGTCTTCGACGCCCGCGCCGATGTCGCCCGGGAGGACGATCGAGACCTCGCCGAAGCGCAATTCGATCACGACTGAGTCGTCATTCCGCACTTTTCGCCGTTCCCAGTCGGCTGGCGGCGGATGCCAGACGCGCACTGTCACGGGCCCGTTGCGCCAACTCGCGTTTCGAGAGAGCGAGACGGCATCGAGCCGCCGCTCTCGTGCCAGCCCTCGAAGGCGTTCGGTCGGCAGGTGCCCAGGCACTACGATGCCCTCGAGCACGCGCGGGCGGAAGAGGTCGATCAGCGTCGGCGCGCCACCGATGTGGTCGGGATCGCCGTGCGTCAGGAGCAGCGCGTCGAGCCAACCGATGCGACGGCCCCACATTGCCGGGGCCACGACGCGGCTCCCGATATCGAACGCGCCACCATTCCCCAATCCGCCTGCGTCCACGAGCAGCGTCGTCGCATCGGGGAACTCGATCAGCGTCGCGTCGCCCTGTCCGACATCGAAGCCGATGAGGGTGAGCCGACCGTTCGGCGTCCATGGCCAGCGCCAGACGTGCGGCGCCAGCAGGATCCAGACCGCTGCACCGATCAAGAGCACACCGCCCGCAAGCTTGAGCCGTCGTCGCCAATGCCCACGTACGAGCGACGACGACGTACTCGAGAGGATCGCCGTCCCCGCCGCAAAATAGGCGGCGATGAGTGGCCAGGCCGGAGACGGCACCCGTCTGGCAATCGATGGGATCCAGTCGACGAGACGCGACGACTCGACGAGGGCCCGCGCGGCCGCGACCGCGACGCGTCCGGCGCACCACGCAATGTCCGGCGCCCAGCGATCCGTTGCCGCGGCGACGAGACCCGCCTGCTGCAACACCGCCATCGCCGGCACCGCGATCAGATTGAGCACCGGTCCGGCGGCAGTCACGCGATTGAAGAGCGCCGCCGCGATTGGCAGGAGGACGATCTCCGTGGCCACCGAGGCGGCGACAACCGCGACGACAGCGGTCAACGCAGGAGAACGGCGCGATCGCAGCACCAGCCGGGAGAGGCGGATCGACAGCAGCACGATGGCGCCAGTGGCGCCGACCGTCAGCAGGAAACCGGGATCGGCGACGACCTCAGGCGCCAGCGCGATCATCGCGGCCGCGGCGGCGGCGAGCGCCCCAAGGGCCGCCGGGCGAAGATCCGCAATCCCGAGCAGGAGATAACCGATTGCCATGACCGTCGCCCGCGTCACCGAAGCGCCACCGCCGACGACGGCGGCATGGAAGGCCAGGATGAGGGCGACAGCCATCGCGGCGCCAGCGCGCGGCAATCGCAGGAGCGACGTGAGCACGAGCAGCGTCATCGCCAGGATCGCGATGTTGCCGCCTGAGATGGCGATGACGTGATAGGTGCCGGCAGCCTGCAGACGGTCCTCGAGCGCGGGATCCAGTCCCGTGCGATCGCCGATCAGGATCGCCGCGGCAATCGCTCCGGCCGTGGGATCAATCGTACCGATCCGACGATTGACGACGTCACGTACGTAGGCCCGCAGGTCGGCGGCTCGCTCCTCGGTCCAATTGCCGCGAGCGATCACCTTTACGAGCGCTCCGCTCTTGACGCTGCCAACGAGAATCAGTCCGCGACGCGCGGCGGAGAGCTGCTGATCCGGCACGCCGTCGTTCAGATACCTCGCCGGCCGGCGCACGTTTGCGGGCATCGTGACACTGCGCCCGGCGCGCCATTGACGGCGCGCGCGGGCCGCGAGCTGTCCCGTGACGCTCAGCCATGCCTCGCCTCGAACCGCGTGGCGGAGGCCGTCGACACGGAGATGCGTCAACGTGACGGTCAGCCGCGTGGCGTCGTCCTCTGCCGACGCATCGGATCGCAGCCGGCCTTCGAGCTCGACGAAAGGGTGATGCTCGACCAGTGCGGCGAGCGGAGGACTGCGTGCCGTGCGCTCCGTCGCGGCCGACAGGGTCCACGCGTTGACAAGCACGCCAGTCACGACCGTCGCGAGCAGTGTCCTTGGCGCTCGCGCGAAGGCCACGAAAGTGGCGATGGTCAGGGCTACGGATACGGCGAAGCCAAGCGCCGGAGGGAGGTCGACGTGCAGGCCGAGCGCGGCGCCCGTGGCGACCGCGGCACAGATCCAGATCGGCAGCGAAGGCATGCCGATCGGCGTGCAATGAAGCGATCAGCGCGAATTGCTCGCGAATGAGGTCAGTCGTGTGAAGGAGCTGGCAGAATTTGCCACGCCCGCGACCTCATCCCCGCCGAGAATTTCGTGCCATTGGGGACTGTCCCCCTTCCGCGGCACGAGGGGGACAGTCCCCCTTACACGGTCGCCTTGCCGGCGTAGTAGTCCTGCAGGGCGCGGACGTCGAGCGCTTTCAGACGCAGGGCGCGAATGGCGGCGACGGCGGCGGACGCGCCGGTGAGCGTGGTGATGCAGGGGACGCTCTGCAGCATCGCCGCGCGCCGAACGGTGCGGTCGTCGAAGAACGACTCGCGGCCGAGCGGCGTATTGACGATGAGCGCGATCTGCCCGTTGACGATCTGATCCGCGACGTTCGGACGCCCTTCGTTCACCTTGTAGACGACGTCGACGTTGAGGCCGTGCGCGCGGAGATAGGCGGCCGTGCCGCGCGTCGCCACCAGCTCGAAGCCGAGCTCGGCAAGATCGCGGGCGATCGGCAGGACGTTGTTCTTGTCGGTGTTGTTGACGCTGATGAAGGCGCGCCCCGAATCGGGCAGCCGCTGTCCGACCGACAATTGCGCTTTCGCGAATGCGGCGCCGAACGTGTCGGCGCCGCCCATCACCTCGCCAGTGGACTTCATCTCGGGCCCGAGGATCGTATCGACGCCCGGGAAGCGAACAAAGGGGAACACCGGGCTCTTCACGAACACACCCGAGACCTCGAGGTCGTCGACGAGGCCGAGATCGGCGAGCGACTGCCCGGCCATCACACGAGCGGCGATTTTCGCCAGCGGGATCCCTGTCGCCTTCGACAGGTACGGCACGGTTCGCGACGCGCGCGGATTCACTTCCAGCACGTAGACCACGTCGTCCTTGATCGCGTACTGGACGTTCATCAGGCCGACGACCTTCAGCGCACGCGCGATCCGCCGCGTGTAGTCGCGAATCGTGCCGAGGTGACGCTCGGCCACCATGAATGGCGGCACGACGCAGGAGCTGTCGCCCGAGTGGATCCCGGCCTGCTCGATGTGCTCCATGATGCCGCCGATGACGACAGCACCAGCGGTATCGGCAACGCAATCGACGTCGAACTCGTACGCGTCCTCGAGAAACTTGTCGATCAGCACTGGGCGCTCGTGCGAGACGTCCACAGCCCCGGACATGTAGCGATCGAGGGTCGCCGTGTCGTAGACGATCGCCATGCCGCGGCCACCGAGCACGTACGAGGGCCGGACGACCACGGGGAACCCGATCCGCCCCGCGGCATCGCGCGCTTCGGCCCGTGACGTGGCGGTCCCGCTCGACGGCTGGGGAATGCCGAGATCCCAGAGCAGCTTCGAAAACCGCTGGCGATCTTCGGCAAGATCGATCGAGTCGGGCGACGTGCCCAGAATTTCGACGCCCGCCTCCTGAAGGGGCAGCGCGAGCTTGAGGGGCGTCTGCCCGCCGAACTGTACGAGGCACGACACCTGGGCGCCCGCGCTCTGCTCTTTCGTGATCACCGCCATGACGTCCTCGAACGTCAACGGCTCGAAGTACAGCCGGTCGGTCGTGTCGTAGTCGGTCGAGACGGTTTCGGGATTGCAGTTGATCATCACCGTCTCGTAGCCCTGATCGTGCAGCGCGAACGCCGCGTGGCAGCAGCAATAGTCGAACTCGATGCCCTGTCCGATGCGGTTCGGCCCGCTGCCGAGGATGACCACTTTGCGACGATCGTTCGGCTCCGATTCGCAGTACGGCTCGAACGTCCCGTACATGTAGGGTGTGAACGACTCGAATTCCGCCGCGCACGTATCGATGCGCTTGTAGGCGGCGACAAGCCCGAAATCCTGGCGCTTTGCCCGGATAGCGTCCTCGTCGACGCCGAGTATGCCGGCGAGCTCCTGATCGCCGAACCCGGATCGCTTGAGCGTCAGCAGGAGATCGGCGGACATGTCTCGCAGGCCGACGAGCTGCGCCGTCTTCTTCAGCTCGACGATCTCGGCAAACTGCTGCAGGAACCAGCGATCGATGTGCGTGATCTCCTGCAGTGTCTCGACCGTCCATCCGCGTTCGAGCGCTTCGAAGACGGCCCACATGCGCCGGTCGGTCGGCACCACCAGCCGCTTACGCAGCGCCGCCTCGTCGAAGTCGTCATCGTCGCTCAGCGGCGTGAACAGGCGGCCGGTGCGCCCGAGCTCGAGCGACCGGATCCCCTTGAGGAACGATTCCTTGAAGGTGCGGCCGATTGCCATCGCCTCGCCCACCGACTTCATCTGCGTCGTCAGCGTCGGATCGGCTTCGGGGAACTTCTCGAAGTTCCAGCGCGGGATCTTGGTGACGACGTAGTCGATGGTCGGCTCGAACGACGCGGGAGTGAGGCGGGTGATGTCGTTGGGGATCTCGTCCAGGTGATAGCCGAGCGCCAGCTTCGCCGCGATCTTCGCGATCGGAAAGCCGGTGGCCTTCGACGCCAGCGCCGACGATCGCGAGACGCGCGGGTTCATCTCGATGACGATCATGCGGCCGTCTTCCGGGTTCACCGCGAACTGGATGTTCGATCCACCCGTCTCGACGCCAACCCGGCGGATGATCCGCCGCGCCGCATCGCGCATCCGCTGGTATTCCTTGTCCGACAGCGTCAGCGCCGGCGCGATGGTGATGCTGTCGCCGGTGTGGACGCCCATCGGGTCCACATTCTCGATCGAGCAGACGACGACGAAGTTGTCGGCGGCGTCGCGCATCACCTCGAGCTCGTATTCCTTCCAGCCGATGACCGATTCCTCGACCAGGATCTCGTGGACGGGGCTCATGCCGAGTCCGCGCGCGGCCAGTTCGCGGAATTCCTCGATGTTGTAGGCAATGCCGCCGCCGACGCCGCCGAGCGTGAACGACGGACGGATGATCGACGGGAACCCGGTCGTCTGGACGATGTCGAGCGCTTCGGCCAGCGACCGGGCGAGGCCGCTGCTGGGAACCTCGACGCCGATCTCGTTCATCGCATCGCGAAACAGCAGCCGGTCCTCGCCGACCTTGATGGCGTCGATTTGCGCGCCAATCAGCTCGACGTTGTACTTCGCGAGCGTGCCGTTTTCGTGCAGCGCAACCGCCAGGTTCAGCGCCGTCTGCCCGCCTACCGTTGGCAGCAGCGCGTCGGGCCGCTCCGCCGCAATGATCTGCGCGAGGATCTCGGGCGTCAGCGGCTCGACGTACGTGCGGTCGGCAAACTCCGGGTCGGTCATGATCGTCGCCGGGTTGCTGTTGACCAGCACGACTTCGAGGCCTTCGGCCTTCAGCGCCTTGCAGGCCTGCGTGCCGGAATAGTCGAATTCCGATGACTGGCCGATGACGATCGGCCCGGAGCCGATCACGAGGATGCGTTTCAGGTCGGTGCGACGGGGCATGGGCTGGAATGTATGGGGCTACAGGCTCCGGGCTCACGGGCTCCGGACTCGGGCTACGACCTACAGGCTTCGGCTACGGACGACAAAAGGCCGGCATGCATTCCAGCGCTTTCGTAGCGGAGCCCGCAGTCCGGAGCCCGAAGCCCACGATTATTTCTCGATTTCATCCAGAAACTGTCGGAACAGGTAGTCCGCGTCGTGCGGGCCGGGCGACGCCTCCGGGTGGTACTGGACGCAGAAGACGCGCTTGTCCACGTGCCGTAGCCCCTCGACGGTGCCATCGTACAGGTTGAGGTGGGTGACGCGCACGTCGGCCGGCAGCGAATCGGGATCGACGGCGAAGCCGTGGTTCTGGGACGTGATCTCGACCTTGTTCGTGGCGAGGTTCTTCACCGGGTGGTTGCCGCCGCGATGGCCGAACTTCAGCTTGAACGTCTTCCCGCCCAGCGCCAGGCCGAGGATCTGATGTCCGAGGCAGATCCCGAAGATCGGCACGTCGCTCGCGACGAGCTGTTTGACGTTGTCGGTCACGTACGGCAGCGCCGCCGGGTCGCCGGGACCGTTGCTGAGGAACACGCCGTCGGGCTCCACGGCGAGCAGCTCCGCTGCGGGCGTCGCTGCCGGAAAGACGTGGACGTCGCAGTTGTGCGCCGCCAGACGGCGGAGGATGTTGCGTTTGATGCCGAGGTCGTAGGCGGCGATGCGCAGCTTGCGCCTGGCGCGACGCTCCGGCGGCACCAGGAACTCCTCGGGAGCGTCGTCTCCCTCGGCACGCCACTCGTACGGCGCCTCACACGTCACGTCGCGAACGAGATCCGAACCTTCCATCCGCGCGATCGATCGCGCCTGTTCGACGAGCTGGTCCGCTTTCACGTTTCCGGAGGCGATGATGCCACGCATGACGCCGCCCGAGCGCAGCATGCGGGTCAAGGCGCGCGTGTCGATGTCGGCAATCGCGACGATGTTGTATTTGGTGAGGTAGTCGCGCAGCGTCTGATCGGCGCGCCAGTTGCTGGCAACGGGTGACGATTCGCGCATGACGAAGCCGGCCACCTGCGGCTTCGCCGACTCGGTGTCCTCGCCCGACACGCCGTAGTTGCCAATCTGCGCCGACGTCATCGTGACGATTTGGCCGGCGTAGGAGGGATCGGTCAGAACCTCCTGGTAGCCCGTCATGCTCGTATTGAAGACGACCTCACCCTGCGCCTCGCCGGGCGCGCCGGCCGAGGTTCCACGAAACACGGTCCCATCTTCGAGCGCGAGCATCGCGTTCATTCTTTACTGCACCCGTTCGAGCGACGCGGCGACGCGCGTGCGGCTCCCTGCCTTCACCTGGGCCGTCGTCGCCCACAAGTTGAATCCCGGAATCTGCAGCACGACCCGATGCTCGCCGGGCGCGAGGTCTTCGATCGTCAGCGGCGTCACCCCGACCGCGCGCCCGTCGATGGTCACCTCGGCGGCCGCGGGCCGCGAGTCTACGAGCAGCAATCCCGTCGTCGCCGCGGGAGGTGGAGGCTCTTCCCTGCGGGCTCGCTGAGTGACCGGTGCCGCCGCAGCGGCAGCCCGACGCGACTCGCTCGGGGTCCGGCGCGACTCTTTCTGCGCGCCAGGCGGCTTCTCGCGCTCCGGCGCCGGACGCTTCGGCGACACAGCGGCAGGTTCAGCGGCCCGCGCAGACGGAGCGGGCGGCGGTGAAGCCGGGCGGCGTGCTGGCGGTGAAGGCGGCGGGAGCTTGCTTTCGCCCAGCACTGGCGGCTCTTCGATGCGCTGCGTGGGCGGCACTTGCGGCGACTCGGTGGAGGGCGGCGCTGGCTCGACGCGACTCGCGGCGGCTGCCGTTCCGCGCTCGGCGGTGCGCCACGCCGTCCAGTAGCCCCAGCCGAACCCGCCGGCGACGCCAACGACGAGCGCGATGATCAGCGCAAGAAACGGGCGGCGCTCGCGAACCGAGTCTGCCGGCGGCGCCCACATCGGACCGGTCAGGGTCGGTTCGGTCACGCTGTGAGAGGCTCTCGCCGCCGCGACAGGTTCGGCCGGCTGGGACGGCGACGGCGTCCCGACATCGAGGAACGGTCTCGCAGGCTCGTCTTGCTGGCGCGTTACCTCGCGGGCCGGGAACAACCCGGGACGATCGTCGGCCGCGACCTCGAACAGCGGCGCGGCTCCGGCGCCGGCGATGAGCGGCAGATCCGCGGAAATATCGTCGTCACGATCCTCGGTGGCGCTGTAGTCGTGAGCGTCGGCCGGCGCCAGGAACGAGGGCAGCGGCTCGTCGTCCTGTATCGTGTCGTGACTGTCGTGAATCTCCGGTGCAGACTCGATCGCCGCCGGTTCCGTCTCGACCGGCACCGAAGCCTTCGGCAGTTCGGGAGGAAGCGCCATCGTCGAGGGCGCCGTTTGTGTCCTCGCCAGAATCGGACGCAACGCGTCCACGAGATCGGACGCGGACCCGAACCTCGCCCCAGGCTCGATCGCCAGGGCACGGCTGAAGACATCTGACAGCGCGTTGACGTCGGCGCCTGGCACCGTCTCCGCCCACACCGACGGCGCTCCGGGTCCGACAATACGTCGCCCGGTAACCAGTTCGAACGCAATAGCGCCGAGCGCAAAGATGTCGGCCGGGCCACCCCACGGGCGATCCTCGACACGCTCCGGCGCGGAATACGGAAGCCGGACTGGCGCGCGTACGCCGGCCTTTTGCAAGGCCTGCGCGACGCCGACGTCAATCAGCCGCGGCGCCCCGTCTTCCATCAGCACGTCGCGCAGGTGCAGCGCGCCATGGTGGATGCCTTCGCCGGCCGCGCGATCGAGCGCTTCTGCCAGGCGGCTCAACGTCACGAGCGTGGCGTCGATCGACGGGCGTCCCGATTGCCGGATGACCGCGTCGAGCGAATCGCCGACGATGTACTCCTGCGCGAGGTACGACTGTTTGCCTTCGACACCGGCGGCGAGCGCGGCGGCCAACGTGGGATGGTGGGGCTGCTGCGAGACGACGTCTTCGAGCGCGGCGGCGAGATCAGCGGTCTGTTCCGGCGGCAGATCGAGCCGGAACACCTTCAACGCCACCAGACGGCCCTCGATCGGATCGTGCGCGCGAAAGACGGATCCGAGGCTGCCGGCCCCAACCTGATGCAGGATTCGAAAGGGACCGCACGCAGCAGGCGAAGGGTCGAGAATGGATCCGTCAGTGGTCAGCGGTGGTACTCCTCAGCAAGACCCGGCGGGTCAGAAGATCGTAACACACTCGTCCCGCGCGCCTTGACAGCTTCTTTCTCCGGGTGCGACAGTACCGCCCAAGTGCAGTCGCCCACTGCTTCTCCTTCCGACAGCGCGCTGCGGCTGGCCGTTGATGTGCGCCGGCTGCCCTGGATGCGCCGGCTCGCGATCGATTACATCTTCAACTTCGAACACGTCGCCCCGTTCTTCGCCGGCAACCCGCAGGAGCGCAGCGCGTGGACCGATGCGCTCGCGCGCGTCCGCGCGCATCGCCGTCGCGGAGCGGACGTCGCGGCGGTCGTCGCCGCGCAGCAGGAGCGTCGTCATGCGCCGGCACCGGCGCGCGAAGCGGCCGCGAAGCTGGCGGACCCGTCGACAGTGGCGGTGGTCACCGGGCAGCAGGCAGGCCTGTTCGGCGGGCCGCTCTATACGCTCCTGAAAGCGGTGACCGCGATACGGGTTGCGGCGCGCGCGAGCCGCGATCATGGCGTCACTGTCGTGCCCGTGTTCTGGATCGACGCCGAGGATCACGACTGGAACGAGATCGCCAGCTGCGGCGTCCTCGACGCGACTCCGAACTGGGGCGAGATCAAGGTGACGGCGCCGGACGGTGCCGGCGATTCCCCGGTCGCGCGGCTGAATTACACCAGCGAAATCGACGCCTCGATTGCCGAGCTCGAGCAGGCGCTGCCGAAGACGGATTTCACCGGCGAACTCACCGGTGCGCTGAAAGCCGACTACGTGGCGGGCAGGAGCGTGCCCGACGCGTTCGGCCGATGGCTGGAGCGCTGGCTGGGACCGCTCGGTCTCGTCGTCTTCGACGCCTCCGATCCGGCCGCCAAGCCCTTTGCCGCTTCCCTTTTCCGGGCGGAAATCGAGAACGCCGGGCGGACGACGCGGCTCGCGGTCGACGCCGGGGATCGACTGACAGAGCGCGGGTATCACGCGCAGGTGACACCCGGCGAGGCCAGTGTCGCGCTGTTCGACCTCGATACGGTGCGGCGGCCAATCAAGGTGGCGGGCGATCACCTGACGATCGGCGACGAAACGGTGTCACGCGAAGCGCTCGCCGAGCGCGCCGAGAAGCAGCCGCACACGTTCAGCCCCAACGTGCTGCTGCGGCCGCTCGTGCAGGACACCATCTTCCCGACGATCTGTTACGTTGCCGGACCGAACGAGCTGGCGTACCACGCGCAGCTGCGACCGGTCTACGACAGTTTCGGCGTGCCGATGCCGCTGATTCAGCCGCGCGCCACAGCCACCATCCTCGACTCCGCGGCGATTCGATTCCTGACCCGCTACAACGTGCCGTTCGAAGATCTGGAGCCACGCGACGATCGCGCACTGAACGCGTTGCTCCTTGCCCAGCTGCCGCCGGAAGTGGAAAAGGCCGTGCAGGATGCCGAGGCCGAGATCGGTGCGCGGCTGGACGCCATCATCACCGCCGTGCCTGCGATCGATCCGACGTTGGAGGGAGCGGCGCGTTCCACGCTCGGAAAGATCCAGCACGACATGCAGGCGCTGCGCGGCAAGATCCTGCAGGCGGCGAAGCGCCGCGACGAAACGCTGCGCCGCCAGTTCACCAACGTGCGAACGCAGGCGTTTCCCGGCGGCGCGCCCCAGGAACGCCAGGTCGGGTTCATCGTATTCCTGAACAAGTACGGTCCGGCGCTGGTCGAGCGCCTGTCCGCGGAGCTGCCGCTCGAAAGCGGCATGCACTGGATTTTGACGGTCTAACAGACGATGCCTCCCCGGTCCCGCGGGCCGTCCGGCGGACGCCCCCCGGCGAGATGGGTCAAAGGGCTCGTCATCCGCTTTCCGCGAAAACTCTGGCTGGTCGTCGGCGGCATCGCTGTCGTGTGCGCATTGATCGGCGTCGGCGTCGCCAGCTACTACTGGGTGCTGCTCGGCCGCGAGATCGATCTGCGGCTCCATGGCGAGCGTGAACGAGTGCTGCCCCGCGTCTACGCACGGCCGCTCGAGCTCTACAAGGGCCAGGCCCTCGGCCAGCGGCAGCTGATCGATCGATTGAACGATCTCGGCTACGCCGAACGCGCCCGGATCGAGCGTCCCGGTGAATTTGCCATCGGCCGCGACGCCATCGCGTTGATCCCGCGCGACGGCGATCGGAAGGGCGCGATCGTCCGCGCGATCTTCGATCCGGAGAAGCCGCCGAAAGAAGGGCTGCCGCCGCAGGTCGTCCGCGTCAGCCGGCTGACCGCCGGCGACGGGCGCGTCCAGCACATCACGCTGGATCCGCCGCTCCTCACCGCACTGATCAGCGCGAGCCGCGAGAAACGCCGGCAGGTGCCGTTGTCCGCCATCCCGCAGCGAATGGTGCAGGCGGTGCTGGCCATCGAAGACCGCCGATTCTACGACCACCCCGGCGTCGATCTGATTCGAACCATCGGCGCGGTGATCACCAATCTCCGCGGCGAGAAGAAGTACCTGGTCGGCGGCAGCACGATCACGCAGCAGCTCGTCAAGAACTTCTTCCTGACGCCGAAGAAGACGCTCCGCCGGAAGCTGGCCGAACAGTACATGGCGCTCATCCTGGAGCGCCGCGTCTCGAAGGAGCAGATCCTCGAGATGTATCTGAACGATGTCTATCTCGGACAGCGCGGCTCCTTCGCGGTCCACGGCGTCGCCGAAGCAGCGCGCTTGTTTTTCGGCAAGGACATCAGCAACGTCACGCTGAACGAGGCGGCGACGATCGCGGGAATCATCCAGTCGCCGTACACCTGGTCGCCCTTCTCGTCGCCCGAGCGCTGCCGCGAACGGCGCAACGTCGTCCTGCGCGCAATGGCCGACGAAGGATTCATTTCGCAGGATGCGGCACGGCGGACGTCGAGCGAACCGATTCAGGTCGTCCAGCGCGCCCTCGAGGCCCAGGCGCCGTACTTCGTGGACTACGTCGGCCAGGCGCTCCAGGAGCAGTTCCCGGGCGCGACGCAGGCGGCCGGACCGCTGAGCGTCTACACGACGCTCGATCTGCACCTGCAGCGGCTTGCCCAGGATGCTGTCAGAGACGGCCTTATTCATGTCGATCAGCTGCTGTCGCGCCGCAAGAAGCCGCGACGGGCCGAGGCGGCGCTGATCGCGATCGATCCCAGGACCGGCGAAGTCCTGGCGCTGGTCGGCGGCCGGTCCTACAACCAGTCGCAATACAACCGGGCGATCAGCGCGCGGCGCCAACCGGGGTCGGTCTTCAAGCCGTTCGTGTATCTGGCGGCGTTCGAGCGTGCCGCGACCGAGGGGCGGACCGATCTCACGCCCGCCACGCTCGTGGACGACATCCCCTCCTCGTTCGCGACGGGCCTGGAGGAGGAATGGGCGCCCAATAACTACGAGAGCGAGTACGACGGACTGGTCACCTTGCGGCGCGCCCTCGCCCTCTCGCGCAATGTCGCCACGATCAAAGTCGCGGAGACGACCGGCTTCGATCGCGTCGCCGCCTTGTGGCGCGGGCTCGGCGTCGGAACCAGCGCCCATGCGTATCCGTCGATCACGCTCGGCGTCTTCGAAGCGACGCCGCTGGAGATTGCAACCGCCTATACCATCTTTCCCAACGGGGGGGTTATCCGTCCGCCTCACGTGCTGTCGCGCGTCGTCATCGGGAACGACTCGCGCGTGCCGGCGACTGCGCCCACCAAGCGGATCGCCCGCGCGGACACGACCTATCTGGTCACCAACATGATGCGGAGCGTGATTAACGAGGGCACCGGCGCCGGTGCTCGCGCCGCCGGCTTCGCACTCGACGCCGCGGGAAAGACCGGCACGACGAACGATCTGCGCGACGCGTGGTTTGCAGGATTTACGCCGGAGCTCCTGACCGTCGTCTGGGTCGGCCTCGATGACAATCAGCCCGTGGGTCTGAGCGGCACGCAGGCGGCGCTGCCGATCTGGGCCGCGTTCATGATCCGCGCGCTTGCCGGCCACGACGACGCACATTTCGCCGAACCGCCGGGAATCGTCGCCGTGGAGATCGATCGCGATACCGGCAAGCTCGCCGGGCCACTCTGTCCGCGCGTCTTCAAGGAGTCGTTCCTCTCCGGCACCGAGCCGACGCAGGCGTGCGACGTCCATCAGTACTGACGCTGAGGTTATCCAGGTTACCCAGGTTACCCAGGTTGCCCAGGTTACCCAGGTTGCCCAGCGCCATCGTCATGTAGGGCGGACCTTTAGGTCCGCCACGACGGTTCGTATAATCCCCAGATGGAAGACGTCCTTGCGGCACTGACGCGGGCGCTCGAGCGTGGCGAGATGGCGGCGCTCGTAACGATCGTGGCGGCGCACGGATCGACGCCGCAGCGCGTCGGTGCGAAGATGCTCGTCTTCGCCGATGGCCGCACGGTCGGCACGATCGGCGGCGGCTGCTACGAGAACGACGCCTTCTGGAGAGCGCGGGAGGCGCTGAAAACGCGGCGGGCGCGTGTCGTTCACTACGAGCTCAGCGACGATCTCGCCGAGGAGTCCGGCCTGATCTGCGGAGGACAGATGGACGTCTTCATCGAGCCGATCGAGCCGGCGCCACGGCTCTACATCATCGGCGCGGGCCACGTCGGCTATCAGCTCGGTCAGATTGCCCCAACCGTCGGCTTCCGCCTGCACGTCGTCGACGACCGTCAGAAGTTCGCCAACCACGAGCGCTTTGCGGCTGCCGACGAGGTCGTCGTCGAAGACGTGGCCGGGTGGGTGCGGACGGCCGCGATCCCCGAGTCGGCATTCGTTGTCGTGCTGACGCGCGGTCATCGCCAGGACTTCGACGTCCTTCGCGGGCTGGCGGACAAAGCGCTTCGCTACGTCGGTCTGATCGGCAGCCGCGCCAAAGTCGCACGACTGACGGATGCGCTCATTGCGGATGGCGTCTCAGCGGACTGGCTGCGCCAGCTGCATGCGCCGATTGGCTTCGACATCGGCGCGATCTCGCCGGAAGAGATCGCAGTGGCCATTCTTGCCGAGCTGATTGCCGTGCGGCGCGGGAAGGTAATCGCCGAAAAGGCCGGCCCTTCGATGCAGTGGACCGCGCCCACCCTCAGAGAAGCCGGCACCGACTAGCCGTCCCTCATCATTCCAGCGTCACTCGGGTCAGCGCGACGCCAAGCCGGCGTCGATCGCCGGCGGACGTCGTGTGCACGTCCGACCGAATGGAGATATCGGCCCAGTAGCCATGCGGCGTGCACCGACCCAGGGCGATGGTCTTCTCCCACCGTCCGCGCGGCAGCCGAGCGTCGAGCGCCTCGCAGCGATCCACGCTGACGTGGAGCTGTTTGCCGGTCGGCCCTGACGCGAGCACGCTCAGCTCGAGGCGCTTCGGTGGACGCGCGGGATCGATCGGCACTTTGATCGAGGCGTCGCCGCTCGTCCATCGGAACGGCACGCCGTCGCGGACTTCGGAGCGATGGAATCCCGACTGCTCGACCCCAATGGCTGCCGCGGCGCCGAGGGCCAGATTGGGTGGCGTGCCAGCGCTGGCGGGGGACTCAGCCAGCCTGAGCACCTCGGGATGATCCGGATCGACAATAAACACGGTCAACCGGTTCGCCCCTCGCTGCAGCGTCGAGGGCGGTAGCAGCGTGCTCCAGCGCGCATCGCGCGGCAGCGTCCGCGTCGTTGCGACGATCCGATCGTTGACGGCGACGGCGAGCGCGACCGGGTGCCGCTGCGCGTACGATCGGGGCTCGATCCAGCCGGTGACCTGCGCCGGCAACACGCGCGCCGACGGATCCACGTCTTCGAGCGCCAGCGGCCGCGTCAATCGCGGCCGCAGCCCAGACACCTCAGGAGTGATGCTGAGGGTTCCCGCCTCACGTCCAAGAAGTCCCTCCGTGCCCGGCACACGCGTCGCGGGCCACGGGTCCGTTCCGAAGAGCGATCGCTTCCATTCGATCGCGGACGTCAGTCCCATCGCAATGTCCGCCGCCGCAAACTCTCTAGCCCTGGTCGCATCGTCCACGAAGATCCGCTGCACCCGACGAGCGACCGGGGCGCGCACGAGTGAGACGCCGTCGACGTGCCACGGCATGGTGATCCCGAGGACATCGGCGACGGTTGGCAGGATATCGATCGTTTCGGCGGGCCGGTCGTCGATGCGCACGCTCGGGGGACTGCCCGTACTGCGGGGGAGCTTGACGATGAGCGGAACGGCGAGGATGTCGGCGGCGTTGGTGTCCGTCACCTCGCGCATCAGCTCGCCAGGCCTGAACGACGCGCCGTGATCGGAGGTTACGATCACCAGGGCGCTGGTGAACAGGCCGGCGCTCTTCAGCCGCCCGAGCAACTCGCCGAGCAACCGATCGGCGAGCGCCACTTGCAGCAGGTGTCCCTGATAGTGCTGTACGACGGGCCACGGGTCGGCGACCCAGCGTCCCTGGCGATCTCGCGCCGGCGCTCCTTGACGATCGCGAATCAACTGGCCGGTCGGCAGCCAGCGCGGAGGATGATGCGACAACAGCGTGTGCAGGACGTAAAGGCCGGGCCGGCCTGCCGACGGCACAATCGACGCAATGAGCGCGCGTGCGGCGTCCAGGTGGCCAACCCCCGGCCCGAGATCGGGGCTGCGGCGAACGTTTTCAGCCGGCTTCGACTCGGCGTCATCGTCTGCGACGTCACTCGAGCCGGAACCGCCGTTGTCATTCGATGTCGCGAATCCGGCCCACCCTTGTGTCAGGTCAGGCAACCCGCGCCGCGCCTTAGGCGGCAGGAACACGTAGGCGGCGATGACGCGGACGTCGGTAAGCATGGCGGCAAGTCGTGCGAGATGTCCGTTGTCTCCCGAGACGCAGATGCTCCGTGGACACAAGGCCGTGATGGGCTCTTGCGCTTTCACCTCGTAGTGCGGTGACAGCAATGTGAAGATGGACTCCGGATGATCGCGCACCGTCGGCAGCTGGCTTGCCACGGGATATCGGCCCGTCAGGATTGCGGGGACCGCCCAGCGCGTGAAGTCGCTCACGGCCGTTGCTTTGCGATACCAGATCGCCTCCCCTGCCAGCGCCGCGAAGTTTGGATAGCGAATGGTGTCGAGCCGGCCCTGGTCATCGAGCAGCGATGCCAGCGGCAGCTCATCGAATACCACGAGAACGACTGGCGTCGATCCGGACACGGTCACGCCGTTCGACGACGCGGCCTGCGAGGTCGCGGAACGTACGCCCTCCGAGCCAAGCAGGAGAAGCGGGATGACGAAGGTCGCCGGCGATAGAACCGTGAAGAAGGTACGGACCGCGCGAATGCGAAGCCACGCGAACGCGATCAGCGCGAGGACGCCGAACCAGACAGTCAGGGCCGGGCTCCAGCCATCGAGCCCGAGCCGATACGCCGCCTGAAGGGCAATCACCCCACCGAGCGCCCCAACGAACATGGCGGTTACCACGTTGGCGATGCGGCGGCCAGGGAGCGCAGCGACGAAGATGGCGCCTCCAAGCACGACGGGCGGAACGATTGCCACGGCAACCGCGAGGAGCAGCGCATCGAGAACGCCAGCGCGATGCGCCACGAAGAATTCGGGGCTTCTGGTCAGAAGGTCGAAGATGGGCTGCGCGACGGCGAGCGCCCAGAGACCAGCGACATGAGCTGTCGACTTGAGGTGATGCACCACCGTTCGGGGACTGGCTACGGGTGAAACCGAAGTGTAACAGAGCGCCAACTGGCAGACAGCGCAGGGTTTCCGCGGAAAATGCCCATCCGACCGAAGCCGGACCGCCGTATAATGCTCCACACGTCTGGTTAGCACTCATGTTGGGCGACTGCTAGATGGCCACTATCGATCTGAATCCGCGCTCGGGTCGCGTCCTGACGACCGTCGTCCGGGAATATATCTACACCGGCGAACCGGTCGCGTCCGTCGTGGTCGCGCGACGTGGGTCATTGGGCGTTTCGTCCGCGACGATTCGGAGCGTCCTCGCCCGGCTCGAGGAACAAGGCTTCGTGCGGCAGCCGCACACGTCCGCTGGCCGCGTGCCGACCGATCGCGGTTACCGGTTCTACGTGGACCTGCTCCTGGAGTCACGCCGTCCTGGCGCCGAGCGGTCCTCCGTCTCGGAGCAGATCCGTCATGCCGCCAATGAGGAGTCGTCGCTCGAGCGGCTGCTCGCTCAGGTCTCGCACGTCCTGTCGCAGGACTCACACCATGTGGGGTTTGCGCTGGCGCCGGCGGCCGACGACCAGCGTCTGCAGAAAATCGAATTCGTCTCGGTCGGCGGATCGCGGGTTCTCGTGCTGGCGGTCACCGGCAGCGGACACGTGACACAGAAGGTTGTCGACACCGCGGACGTGCTGTCCACCGACGAACTGCGCCGGGCGGCCGAGTGCATCAACCAGGACTTCTCGGGCCGCGCCATCGAGGAAGTACGCGCCGAGATCCTCGCCAGGCTGCAGGCCGCACGCGGTCTGTACGACCGCCTCCAGGAGCACGCACTTCAGATGGCCGAACGTGCGCTCGACGTGACGAAGCGTGAACAGACGCTCTATGTGGACGGCACCGCATCTCTGCTCGCGGAGGTGTCACAGCAGCACGCCGAGCTGTCGATCCGGGCGCTCGGTGCACTGGTCGAAATGATCGAAGAGAAGCAGCGGCTGGTACGGTTGCTGAGCGAATATCTGGAGGGTCCCGGGCTCGCCGTTATCATCGGCGCGGAACATACGCTGCCGGATCTGAAACCTTTCAGCCTGATTGCGGCATCCTATCTCGATGGCAGGAGCGGCGGCAGCGTCGGCATCATCGGTCCGACACGCATGCGCTACTCGCGCGCGATAGGCGCCGTCGAAAGCGCGGCGCGCGCCATCGGCGAAGCGCTGGGACGGAACTGACCGTCGAACTCCCCGACCTTCGAAACGATTGACGCACATGAATTCCGACGTGAACGATACCGACGTACAGCCGGACGGCGCCGCTGCCGAGAGCGCGCCGCCCGAGGGCGCGACCGACGGGCAGACGCGCCTTGCGGAGGAGCGCGATCAGTTGCGCGACCGCCTCCTTCGAACGACTGCCGAGTTCGACAATTACCGTAAGCGGATCGAGCGCGACCGCAAAGAGATGGCCGAACGGGCGGCTGAAAGCGTGCTCACGGAGATCCTGCCGATCATCGACGACCTCGAGCGCGCGCTCGCCGCGCCCGAGGCAGGTGCCGAGGGTTATCGCCGAGGTGTGGAGCTGATTCACAAGCAGCTGCTCGACGTGCTGACGCGGCGCGGGGTCACGCCTATCGACACCGCAGGGGCGGTCTTCGATCCGCACCTGCATCAGGCGGTCTCGTCCGAGGCCAGCGCCGATCACCGCGAGGGCGAGATCATCGAAGAGTTCCGCCGCGGCTACCGCCTGGGCGAGCGGCTGCTCCGTCCGGCGATGGTGAAGGTAGCAACGGCGTGACGAAGCGCGACTATTACGAAATCCTTGGCGTTGCACGCGGCGCGGCGGAGACCGAGCTGAAGGCGGCGTACCGGAAGCTGGCGCTGAAATACCACCCGGACCGCAATCAGGGCAGCAAGGACGCCGAGGAGCACTTCAAGGAGGCCGCGGAAGCGTACGCCGTGCTCTCCGATCCCCAGAAGCGCGGCGCCTACGACCGCTTCGGCCACGCCGGCGTGACGTCCCAGGGCGGATTCGATCCGTCGACGTTCGCGGGCTTCGAGGACATCCTCGGCGGTCTCGGCGATCTCTTCGGCTTCGGCGACGTCTTTGGCGGCGGGCGCCGGCGTGGTGGACCGCAGCAGGGCGCCCATCTTCGCTACGACCTCGAGATCTCGTTCGAGGAGTCGGCGCGCGGCGCTGAAACGTCGATTCAGTTTCCGCGTGCGGAGGCCTGCGACACGTGCCGCGGCAGCGGCGCCGCCCCCGGCTCGAAGCCGACGACCTGTCCGGCCTGCGGCGGCCGCGGCCAGCTTCGCTATCAGCAAGGCTTCTTCACCGTGGCCCGGACCTGCCATCAATGCCGCGGGATGGGCCAGGTAATCGCCAAGCCCTGCACCACGTGTCACGGCGAAGGGCGCGTTGCGAAGGACCGGAAGCTGACGGTGAAAATCCCGCCGGGCATTGCCACCGGTCAGCGGCTCCGCTTGACCGGCGAGGGTGAGCACGGCGCGGCCGGCGGTCCGCCTGGCGATCTCTACGTCGTCATTCAGGTCCGCGATCACGAGTTCTTCCGCCGCGACGGCAACGATCTGTACTGCGAGATTCCCGTCAACTTCCCCACGCTCGCGCTTGGCGGCGACGTCATGGTCCCGTCGATTCTCGGCGATCCGGAGCCGCTGAAGGTGCCGGAAGGGGCGCCGGCAGGATCGACCTACAAGCTGCGCGGGAAGGGGATGCCCGACGTCTCCGGCCGTGGCCGCGGCGACCTGTTCGTCACGGTCCAGGCCGCGGTCCCGCGGAAGCTGACGAAGGAACAGCGCACGCTCCTCGAATCACTCGCACAGGCGCTTCCGCAAGAACAGTTCACTCCTACCCGCACCGACGCCGATCAGGACGACCGCAATATCTTCGAGCGCGTGAAGGACATCTTCGGCTGAACGTGACCCGGCTGATTCCCGCCCTGGACGTCCGGTTCCCGCCGCTGCTGGTTCGTCCCAATCTTCCCGATCTCGTGGCGCTCGCGCTCGACGATCTGGCGCCAGCCGCGATCCACGAGACGGGTCCTGCGGATGGTCCGACCTGGCGCGTGTTCCTGACGGATCCCAAGCTGACGGGCAGGGCGGCGGCGCGCCTCAGCGCCGATTTTGGCGCACTCGGGCTCGACGTGTCGCTGGTGTCGATCGAAGAGGTCGATTGGGCGGCGCGATCGCAGGCGCACCTCACGCGAATCAATGTCGGTCGCGTGACCGTGGCGCCGCCCTGGGACGCGGCGCCTCCTGGCGGCGGCGTGCTCGTCGTCATTCAGCCTTCGACGGGATTCGGTACCGGGCATCACCAGACCACGCGGTTGTGTCTCGATCTCCTGCAGCGGGCCGGCGTCGCCTCGAGGCGAGTGCTCGATCTCGGCACCGGATCCGGCGTGCTCGCGCTGGCCGCATGGCGGCTCGGCGCAGCGAGCGTGGAGGCGATTGACGACGACGAGGACGCGTTAATCAACGCACGGGAGAACCTGTCGCTCAACGGCGCCGACTCACGACTGGTCGTCCGTCACGCCGACCTGCGGAGTGCCGCCATCGAGGCGGCCGACGTGGTCGTCGCGAACCTGACCGGGGCCCTCCTCGTCGCGGAATCGGAACGCGTTCGCGACCTGCTGAGGCCAGGCGGCCAGTTGATCCTCTCGGGATTCGTCGCCGCAGAGCGGGAGGACGTTCTCGCGGGCTACGCACCGCCTTTTGACATCGTGCAGTCGGCCGCCGAGGACGAATGGCACGCCGCGCGATTCCGCCGGACATAGGCCACAAATCGTACGTAGGCCGGAGCTTTAGCTCCGGCGTCGCGAGACGACGGTCATCCCTTTGCCCGAGCTGAAGCTCGGGCCTACGGGTTCCGAGCTGAAGCTCGGGCCTATGGGTTCGGAGCTGAAATTCGGGCCTGCGGTTGTGCTGTAAACTCTGCGCGATGCGAAAAGTGCTCCTCGTCGCCGCTTTTTTCGTCTCTTCCCTCATCAATCTTCCGGCCGAACGGACCGGATATCCGGCGGAAGAATTCACCGCCAGACGCAAGGCACTCGCGTCAGCGCTCGGCGACGGCACGGTCGTGCTATTCGGCAAGACGATGCCCGCGGTCAGCGTGCGATTCCGGCAGGACAACGACTTCTATTACTTCACTGGCAACGAGGATCTGAACGCCGTCTTCGTGATGGACGCGGAGACCGCCGATAGTTGGCTCTTCCTGCCCTCACAAAACGCCGGTGAGATCCGCTCGGACGGCAAGAACTGGTTGACGTCCGGCGAGGCAGCGTCGCGAGGCTTCAAAGACATCCTGCCGCTGACCGAGCTGAACGAGTTTCTCGCACGGCGTCGCGTGTGGGGCACGAGCAAGGCCCCCGTGCTGTGGACACGTCTCTCCGAGCCGGGCGAAGTCGATGGCGGCCGGCGCGACTCCTCGATCGACCTGGCGAGGCGTTACAACAACCCGCTAGGAGCGCAGGAAGGCGAAGACGGATGGCGAGCCGACATGCTTCGCGCGCGCTATCCCGCCTTCGAGCTGAAGGACGCGACGACGGCGATCGACCAACTGCGTGTAATCAAGACGCCGCGCGAAATCGAGATTCTGAAGCGCAACGGCCGGATCAGCGCCGAGGCGATCCGCAAGGCAATCGAGATCACCCGTCCCGGCCGCTACGAATACGAGCTCGAGGCCGAAGCCACCTACCATCTGCTCAAGAACGGCGTTCAGGGCAACGGCTACCCCGCCATCGTCGGCACCGGGCCAAACGTCAACGTCTGGCACTACCAGAACAGCGGCCGCCAGATGCAGGCTGGCGACCTGGTGGTGATGGACTACGGCGGCTCTCTCGACTATCAGGTCATCGACATCACGCGGACCTGGCCTGTCTCAGGCCGCTTCGACGACTTACAGCTGAAGGCCTATCGCTGCGCGCTCGACACGCAGAAGGCGATCATCGCAGCGATGAAGCCGGGAGCCACGCGTCAGCAGACCCGGGATATCGCGAAGGCGATCTACGACAAGTACGGCTTCGGAGATCAGCCGCCCACGGGCGCCGGCCATTTCGTGGGCATGAGCGTGCACGACGTCGGAGATTCACGCGAACCGTTCAAGGCCGGTATGGTCATCGCGGTCGAGCCGATTATCGAGCTGCCGGACAAGCAATTGCACGTCCGGATCGAAGACACGGTGCTGGTGACGGACGGCGACCCGTTGATCCTGAGCGCCGCGGTGCCGAAAGAAGTCGACGAGATTCTCAAGCTGCTCAAGGGCCAGTCCTAGGTTCGTGCACCGCTTCTACGCGCCCGAGATCGGTCCGGCCGGGACTGCGGCTCCCCTGCCGCCGGACGAGGCGCAGCATCTGATTCGCGTCCTGCGCCTGTCGCTTGGCGAGAACATTCGCGTCTTCGACGGGCGCGGGCGCGAGCATGCGGCCACGGTCGAAGCGCTCACCAAAACCGAGGCCATCGTCCGTCTTGGAGAAGCCGTTCCCGCCGCCGCCGAATCGCCGGTGACAATCACGCTGGCGATGGCACTCCTCAAAGCAGACAAGTTCGACGAGGTCGTTCGCGATGCGACGATGCTCGGCGTGGGCAGGATCCAGCCGATAGCGACATCGCGGACGGAGGTGCCCGCGGCGCGAACGTCGCGAGTGGATCGCTGGCGCCGGATCGCGGTCAGCTCCGCGAAGCAATGCGGACGCGCGGTCATCCCGCCCATCGAGGAGCCGATCACATTTTCCGAGTTCGTCGGCCAGCCCGTGGCGGAGCGGCTGCTGATGCTCGCCGAGCCAGGCCTGGCCGATGCAATCTCCACTCGAGAGCTCGCCTACGGACCTCCGCCGGCGAGCGCCGCCTTGCTCGTCGGTCCCGAAGGCGGCTGGTCCGACGCCGAGCACCGGCTGGCGATGGAATGCAACGCCACGCTCGTGAACCTCGGTTCACGCACGCTACGCGCCGAGACCGCACCGCTCGTGATACTTGCCGTGCTCCAACACCTGTGGGGCGGCGCGATCTCTTAACCTTTCCGGCACACGTTTAGAACCGCGCCGATAGCGGCTTTCAACTATTCCGCCCACTCGCCGTCTCCCGTAAAGTGCGCGCGACCTATGAACAACTCGGTGCGCCCTGCGGAACTGGTTCTGGTGTGCCTGGCCGTCGCTCTCCTCTTCCCGGCGACGAGCCAGGCTCAGTTGACCGAAGCCTCGCTCAAAGGAACGGTCGTTGACAGCTTTGGCCAGGTACTGCCCGGGTCCACCGTGACGGCAAAGCATCTTGCCACTGGGACGTCGCGGGCCACGACGACGGACGAATCGGGTACGTTCCTCCTCGCCGGCCTCCCTCCGGGCGTTTACGGCATCGTCGCGGAGGCCCAGGGCTTCCGGCCAGTCTCGCAGGCAGAACTTCGCCTCGGCGTCGGGCAGACCGTCGAAGTGACCATACCGCTCTCGGTGGTCACACTCGAGGAAACCGTCAACGTCTCGGGCACCGCCGTCCGCGTCGCGACGGCAACAGAGGGACGCCTCGCTGACAGTTACAGCAAGTCGCAGATCGACGAACTGCCGCTGCCGCAGCGCGACATCTTCCTGATCACCAAGATGAGCGCCGGCGCGACGCTGATTCCGGGTGCCGCGAACTCGACGAAGCTCTCGAGCTCGCCTGTCGTCACCGTCAACGGCAACCGCTATCGCGGCAACAACTACGTGCTCGACGGGGCGATGAACTCCAATCCGAACAACAGCGGCGAACCGGCGATCGTCCCCAGCCTCGAGTCGGTGGAAGAAGTGCAGGTGCAAACGGCCAACTTCGCCTCGGAGTTCGGCCGGGGAAACGGCGCCGTCATCAACATCCAGACGAAATCGGGAACCAATTCGATGAACGGCCGCGTCTGGGAATTTCACCGCGATGCGTCGCTGACCTCGAAGAACTACTTCGCCACGGAAAAGCCCCGGCTGCAGTTCAACCAGTTCGGCGCCCAGCTTGGCGGTCCCGTCGTGCAGAACCGGCTGTTCTTCTTCGGATCGTATGAAGCGACTCGCAACGAGATCGGCCGGCCCCTGGCCTTCCAGGTGGAGACGCCGGAATTTCGTGACTACGTGACCCAGACGAACCCGAACAGCGTCGCGGCCCGCCTGCTGACCCAGTTCCCAGCGCCGACGCCGAACGCGGGAACGAACGGCCAGAAATATCTCGATCAGCGTAATCTGACGACGCCTTCCGGAACGATTCCGGCGATTGGGCGCGCGCAGGTCGCGGTTGACGACGACGTGCGGTTCGACCAGTACCTGGGCCGCATCGATCACGCGCTTCGCAGCGGCGATCGGATCTCGCTCCGGTGGATCGCCGACCATCAGCGCGACGAGGGCGGATCGAGCTCGGCACCGGCGACACTCGGTCGCGCGCTGCGCGGCAGCCGCGGTCCATTCAGCGGCTTCTTCGGCAACCTGAACGCCGGGTACACCAACGTCTTCAGCCGTGCGGTCAACGAGATTCACTCCGCCTATCAGATCTCCAACGCGACGCGAGGCGCCGACGACGCAGTCGTCCCGCAGGTGACCATCACCGGTATCACGGCGCCCTTCGGCGACGTGTTCATCGATCAGAGCCGCCTGCGGACGCTGGAGCTGCGCGACATCCTGACGCTCGACCGCGGCAAGCACGCGATTCGCGTCGGCTTCGAGTGGCGGCGGATCACCAAGGCTCTCAGCCTTGGACCGCCGCAGGCGGGTACCTTCGCCTTCAACAGCCTCGCCGATTTTGCCGTCGACAAGCCGTTTCGTCAGACGCTGACGGTCGATCCCGAGAGCGGTCAACCCACCGCATTCGGCCGATTTTTCACGCAATACGAGACGGGAGCGTTCATCCAGGATCAGTGGACGATCGGCCGGAATTTGAGCCTGAGCCTCGGGCTGCGCCACGACTATTTCGGTACCGTGTCAGAAGCCGAGGATCGGCTGTCGTCGATCATCCTCGGCCCTGGAGACACGTTCAACGAACAGCTCGCTGGAGCCTCGATTGGGCACGTCGACCAGCTCTATCACCCTGAGAAGCTGAATTTCTCGCCTCGAATCGGGCTGGCGTGGGATCCGCGCGGCAATGGCCGCATGTCGATCCGCAGCGGCTTCAGCATGGCCTACCAGCCGCATCACGGACAGTCGATTTCAGGAGCGCGTGCGCTGCCGCCGGACGCGATTCAGGGGGTCATCCAACCGTCGAACAAGATTGGCACGCAGATCCTCTACGACATTCCGGTGCCGTACAATCCTGAGTTCGGGCGCGGCCTGAACGAGTTCGGCGGCGTCCAAAGCCGTCCCGGCGAACCGGCAATCCGCACCACCGGATTCGTTGTCAATCCGACCATCAAGACTCAATACACCGAGACCTGGTTCCTCAATGGGCAACGGCGCCTTGGTGAGCACTGGATCGTCGAAGTCGGCTATGTCGGCACGCACGGTGTGAACCTGGAGCGGATCGACGATGTGAACCGCTTCGCCGGCGACCTGCTGGACGGCAAGGAAGATCGCATCAACCCGAACTTCAGCGTGCTGCTGTTCGTGACGAACGGCGTGACGTCCACCTATAACGCGTTCACGGGGGAGATCCGTCGTGAGTTCAGCGGCGGCCTGTCGCTTCAGGCGAACTACCGCTTCTCGCGCTGGCTCGACACCTCCTCGGACACGTCCACAGGGCAGTTCCAGGACAACTCGGAGCCGGGCAAAGGCGCGCAGGACATCGCCTGCCTCAACTGCGAACGGGCTCCGTCGCTGTTCGACATCCCGCATCGTGTTTCGACGTCCGTGCTATGGGCGCCTCGCGTCTTCGACGGGCAATCGGGCGTTACCGCTCACCTCTTCCGCGGTTGGCAGCTTTCAGGTGTCCTGACGGCGCAGTCGGGGCGGCCGTTTTCTGTCTGGAACGGCGCGGCACTCACAGCCGGAGGCGATTACAACGCGGACGGCGGCGGCGGCGCGGTTGGCGGCGGCTTCTACGATCGGCCGGACGCACCGAGGGCAGGGACGGTCAACACGAGCTTCAGCCAGGACGACTTCCTGAATGGGCTGTTCGACGCCAGCGACTTCCCCGAGCCGGCGCCTGGCACCAATGGAACGCTCGGGCGCAACACGTTCCGCGGGCCGCGATACATCACCCTCGATCTCTCGATCTCGCGCAGCTTCGCGGCCGGAGGGTCTCGCCAACTCCAGGTGCGGCTCGATGCGTACAATGCGCTCAACACGCTGAACCTGTTCCTGCCGAACGCGGACCTGTCGGTCTCGAACTTCGGCAAGTCGACACAGGCGTTCGATCCGCGCACGCTGCAGATCGGCGTCAAGTTCCTGTTCTGATTGTTCGGCGCACGATCGGCGCCCCACTTGTTGAGGAGATCTATGGCGCGGTACGCAGTCGCGGTTCTGGCCTTGTCATTCGCGTTGCCCCTGACGGTTGGAGCCAGGAGCCCGGAGCCGGGAGTCCGGAGCCCGGAGCCCGGACCTGGCGCCGCCGCCGGCTCAAGTTCGCTGACGCCGGTCGCCGCTCTCGTCGAACAGGCCAAAGCCCGCGTCGGCGTCAGCGCCCGCGTCCCACTCGCCGACGCGGCAGTCGCCGACTCGCTGCGGCTGGGCGCGCCCGACACACCTAACTACATCAGAGCACTCGGACAGCTGCCGCAGGCGACCGAGCCCATGGCAAAGCTCGTTCAGACCTTTCTCTACAAGGGCGCCCTGCCGACCGAGCTGAAGGCGGCGATCGGGCTCCGCATCGCACAGATCAACGGCAGTCCCTACGTGGCGGCGCACGCGCTGCGGGTACTGAGCAGCACGGACGACGGCAAGCGCCTCGCGGCGGCCGTGTCGAAGGGCGATGGCGCGACGCTGCAGCCAAGAGAAGCACTGGCGCTGAAACATATCGATGCCCTCACCCGCGACGTGAACGGCGTATCGCCGGACGCGTTCGCGGCCACGCGCAGCGCTTTCAACGATTCAGAGCTCGTCGAGCTCACGATGACGACGTCCTTCTTCAACTACCTGACGCGTTATGCGGAGGCGGTTCGGCTGCCGGTGGAACCGTGGGCGCTCGACACCGCGGCGCCGGCACCCGAAGCGCGCGCCCGGTACGGGACGCCGCGCATCGCGTTGATCAGCGACGAAGAGATCGCCGCGACCACCGCCGCCGCCGCTGCGGCCAAGGATCAGGCGGCACAGGCGCAGAGCCTGGGGCTCGGCATGGCGAACTCGCAGCGCGCAATGCTCCGCGCGCCGGCGCTCGCCATCGCGTGGCGGGAGTATGGACGCGCGGTGAGAACCGACGAGCAGGTCAGCCGCGACATCAAACTCCAGGTCTCGTTCGCGGTGTCGATGGCCAATCAGTGCCGGTATTGCACGCTGCACCAGGTCCTGGGCCTGCGGCGGCTCGGCGTCGATCCGGCGAAGCTGATCGCTATGAAGAAGGACGACTCCGCGCTCACGCCGCGCGAAAAGGTTGCCGTCCTTTTCGCGAGGAAGCTGACGAAGACGCCGGGCGCGATGACTGACGCCGACTATCAGGCGCTGGTCGCCGAATTCGGACCGCGCGGCGCGCTGGAGGTGATGCTGCAAACGTGCGCGTTCGCTTTCATGAATCGCTTCACCGACGGCCTGCAGCTGCCGTCGGAGGACGAAGCGATCCGCGTCTACCAGGAAACATACGGCGGAGCGTGGCAGAAGACGAACTAACGGAAGGCGGCGGTGCTGCGGTGCTGCAATGTTTCGCATGTAGGGCGGACCTTTAGGTCCGCCTGCCGCGGCGGGGCTGAAGCCCCGCCCTACATGTGATCGCAGCACCCGACGCACCCGCAGCACCAGTAGCAACGCACCACCGCTGCACCCGACGCACCTTCAGGACCTTCAGCACGCCGCCCCGCGGCACTGCAGCACCGGTTATACTCCGTTCCGTGTTCTTCCGCGGACAACTTGTCGGGAAGTACAAGATCGTCGCGCCTCTGGGCAGCGGCGGCTTCGGATCCGTCTTCCTCGCCGAAGATACCTGGCTCGACAAGAAGGTCGCGCTGAAGGTTCCGCACCGTCAGCAGAACCTCGATCTGACCGAGCTGCTGCACGAGCCTCGCCTGCTCGGCAGCATGAGCCATCCCAACATCGTCACGGTCCTCACCGCGGAGAAGCAGGAAGGCGTCTTCTTCATCGTCATGGAGTACGTCGCGGGCGAGACGCTCGAGACGATCATCATGCGGGAAGGCGCGCTCGAGCTGACACGGGCGCTCGATTTCAGCGTGCAGATCGCGAACGCGGTCGATCACGCGCACAGTAACAACGTCATCCACCGCGACCTGCGGCCGGGCAACGTCCTCGTCTCCGAGCAGGGGCTGGTGAAGGTCGCCGACTTCGGGACCTCGCGCGTCCTCGAGATCGCGGCGCACGGGACGACGGTGATTGGCAGCCCGCCCTACATGGCCCCGGAGCAGTTTCACGGCAAGGCCGTGTTCGCCTCCGACCTCTACTCGCTCGGCGTGACGATGTACCAGATGCTGACCGGCATCCTGCCGTACGAAACGCCGTCGCCGGCGGAGCTGCAGAAGCTGATGACCGGCGAGTTGGTGTCGCCGCCCAGGCTGCGCAATCCGAAGATCCCGAAGGCCGTGAACGACATCGTCCTGAAGGCCATGGCGCCGGCGATCGGCTCGCGGTACCAGCGCGCTTCGGACCTGCTCTCCGACATCCTGGCCCTCGGGCGTGGGAGCGCGTCCCGCCGCCCGGCCAAAGTGATCACGCCAGAACCGGCAAGCACCGTGGCTGGATCCTCGCAGATGCACGACATCCACAGCCGTTTGCGTGCCCGCGAAACACCGCAGGCGAGGTTCTGCTGGCACTGCAGGAAGCCTCTCCACGCCCGCTCCGACCGCTGCCCGTTTTGCGGCGAAGCGCAGTAGATGCGATAATTTTTCCGCAAGAGGAGTCCTGCTATGAGCTTCGGAACGGGCAAAGTGTGGATGAACGGCGCGCTGGTGGACTGGGCCGACGCGAAGATTCACGTCGCCTCGCACGTCGTCCACTACGGCACGGGCGTCTTCGAGGGGGCGCGCTGCTATCAGACGCCGAAGGGCGCGGCCTGCTTCCGCCTCGACGATCACGTCGCCCGGCTGCTCGATTCCGCGAAGATCTACCGCATGGATTCGCCGCTCGACCACGCCGGCTGGGAGAAGGCGGTTCTCGACACGATTCGCGCGAACTCGCTGAAGGCGTGCTACATCAGGCCGCTGATGTATCGCGGCTACAACCAGCTGGGGGTCAATCCGCTGCCCTGTCCGGTCGACATGACGGTGCTGGTCTGGGAATGGGGCGCCTATCTGGGACCTGATGCCGACAAAGGCGTCGATGTCCGCGTCAGCTCGTGGAACCGGACGGCACCGAACACATTCCCGGCGGCGGCCAAGGCGACCGCGAACTACGCCAACTCGACGCTGATCAAGATGGAGGCGATGCTCGACGGCTACGCCGAGGGGATCGCGCTCGACACGATGGGCTACGTCAGCGAGGGCAGTGGCCAGAACCTGTTCATCGTGCGCAAGAACGTGATCTACACGCCGCCGATCCACTCGTCGATTCTTGGTGGCATCACGCGCGACACGATCCTGACGATCGCGCGCGGACTCGGCTACGACGTGCGCGAGGAGGTGCTGCCGCGCGAGGTCCTCTATCTCGCCGATGAGGCGTTCTTCTGCGGCACGGCCGTGGAGGTGACGCCGATTCGTTCGATCGACAAGATCGCGATCGGCAGCGGCCGGCGGCCGGTCACCGATGCCATCCGTCGCACGTTCTTCGACATCCTCAACGGCGAGCTGCCGGATACCCACGGGTGGCTGACGTTTGTGTACGCCGACGAAGCGCACCTGCGTGAAGGTGCAGCTGCCACCGCCGCCGCCCGGGCGCGGTAAGCCGCAGAATGGAGGCGGGGCGTCAGCCCCGCCCGGCTCGGCACGCCGGAATTCGGCAACCCCAGTCCTCAGGCGGACCTGAAGGTCCGCCCTACAAATCGTCTACATCGTCTACACGTCAGCCCCATGTAGGGCGGGGCTTCAGCCCCGCCGGTTCGACACGCCGAGATTCGAAGGCGGAGCTAAAGCCCCGCCGCCACAACCGCCCTGCGCCTAATTCCGCTGGCCTGACCGTCCGAAAAGACGGAGATGGAGGCCTGCGGGTAAATGGACGTCAACGATCTGCTCACGCTGGCGGTGGAAGCCGGGGCGTCGGACCTGCATCTGAAGGTTGGCAGCTACCCGATGATGCGGGTTCGGGGCGAGCTGGTGCCGGCGAGCGAAGAGAAGCGCCTGGATCACGAGGACACCGTGAACATGGCGGCCGCCGTGATGTCCACGCAGCAGCGCCAGAAGTTCAAGGACAGCCTCGAGATCGACCTCGCGTACAGCGTCCCGGGCCTCGGGCGCTTCCGCTGCAACGTGTTCCAGCAGCGCGGCACGATCGGCATGGTCCTCCGCGTCATCCCGATCGGCGTGCGCAACGTCGACGATCTCGGCCTGCCGCAGGTGCTCAAGACGATCGCTTCCGAAGAGCGCGGCCTGGTCCTCGTGACCGGCACCACCGGCAGCGGAAAGTCGACCACCCTGGCGGCACTCGTCGATCACGTCAATGCCACGCGCTGCGCCCACGTGGTCACGGTCGAAGACCCGATCGAGTTCCTGCATCGCGACAACCGGTCGATCGTCAACCAGCGCGAGGTCTCGGTTGATACGCGGTCCTTTGCGCACGCGCTGCGGAGTGCCCTGCGGCAGGACCCGGACGTCATTCTGGTCGGCGAGATGCGCGACTACGAGACGATCGAAACCGCGCTGCTCGCCGCTGAAACGGGGCATCTCGTGTTCTCGACGTTGCACACGCTCGATGCGACGGAGACGGTCAACCGCATCATCGCGGTGTTTCCTCCTCACCAGCAGAAACAGATCCGCATGCAGCTGGCGAGCGTCCTCAAGGGGGTCGTTTCGCAACGGCTCCTGCCTCGCGCCGACGGCAACGGCCGCGCCGCCGCGGTCGAGGTGATGATCACCACGCCGTTCATTCGTGACTGCATCGTGGACAAGGAGAAGACGCACCTGATCCACTCCGCCATCGCCTCCGGCACGACACAGTACGGGATGCAGACGTTCGATCAGGCCATCTTCGGGTTGTACGAGCGGCGGATGGTCACCTACGACGAGGCGCTGCGCTGGGCCACGAACAAGGACGAATTCAAGTTGAAGGTGCAGGGGATCTCCACGACCGCCGACGAGACGCGCGATCAGATGGCGCGCGCCGTGACAAGCGGCGGCGCCAGGCAACCGTCCGCCCAAATCACCAGGTTCGGGCGATAACGCCCCGCCCAAGCGAAAGCTTGGGCCTACAGAGCTGGGCTACGGATGATGCGTGGGCTGCCCAAGCAAAGCTTGGGCCTACGAACGCTCACGCGAATTCCGTACGTAGGCCCGAGCTTCAGCTCGGGCAGACGATGTACAATCGCCACGTGGCCTGGCGCAAACCGAAGGTCGTCGACAATCCCACACCTGGCGCCGCGCGCACGGCCGCTCTGCTCCTCCTCGGTCGCCGCGAGCTGTCCTCCGTCCAACTGCGAGACCGGCTCCGGCGCAAAGGATTTCCCGACAGCATCATCGAACAGGCCTTCGCCGAACTTCGCGCCACGGGCGCGCTCGACGATACTCGCGCGGCGCGTGCGCGTGCCCGGCACGACCTCGTCGTCAGACGCCACGGCCGGGCGCGTGTCCTTCGGCAGGTCCAGGCGATGGGAGTCGACGGTGACACGGCGCGAGCTGCAGTCTCCACAGCGTTCGAGGACGTCGACGAGAGGCAGATGATCGAGGAAGCACTCGAGCGCCGGCTGAGAAACACCCCGTTCCCCAAGGACCCTGCAGCCGTTCGGCGCCTTTTCGGCTGGCTGCTGCGGCAGGGGTTCGACGGGGAGAAGGTGTCGCAGATTCTTCGCCGGAAATCCAGCTAGAAGCCCGCATTGGCCCACGCCGTCCGCCCCTGCTGTCGTCCCTCGGCCGGCGCTTTTCGTCCCTGACGTACAATCGTCCGGATATGACTTCGACGGAATTGCGCGCGTCGTTTCTGGCCTATTTCGCGCGCCACGGCCACAAGGTCGTTCCCAGCTCTCCGCTCGTGCCGCACGGCGATTCTACGTTGCTCTTCACGAACGCCGGGATGAACCAGTTCAAGGACGTGTTCCTGGGACGCGATCAGCGGTCGTACTCGAGGGCCGCCTCGTCACAGAAGTGCATGCGCGTCAGCGGCAAGCACAACGATCTCGACAACGTCGGGCCGTCGCTGCGCCATCACACGTTCTTCGAGATGCTGGGCAACTTCTCGTTTGGCGACTATTTCAAGAAAGACGCGATCGGCTACGCCTGGGAGCTCCTGACCGACGGCTGGGAGCTGTCCGCCGATCGGCTTCACGCCACGATTTTCAGGGGCGACGCCGCTATCCCTCGCGACGACGAGGCCTACAACCGGTGGCGCGACTTTCTGCCGGCCGAGCGGATCCACGAGCTGGGCGCCGACGACAACTTCTGGTCGATGGGCGATACGGGGCCGTGCGGTCGATGCTCGGAGATCCACTACTTTCGCGGGAACGACCTCCCCTGCACGGCGCCCGAGTGCCTCGGGCCGGCCTGCGACTGCGATCGTTTCGTCGAAGTGTGGAACAACGTCTTCATGGAGTTCAATCGCCAGGCCGATGGCACCTTGATGCCGCTGCCCAAGCCGTCGATCGACACCGGGATGGGCCTCGAGCGGATCACCGCGATCAAGCGTGGCACCCTGTCGAACTACGACACCGACGTGTTCGCTCCGCTGCTCGAGGCGATCACCAACGAAGTCGGCCTGCAGGACATCCACGATTTCGTTGACAAGGCGCAGAGTGCCACACAAACAATCAAGCCGGACGTGCGCGATCTTGCGACGGCGATGAGTCCCTTCGCGATCTCGACCCGCGTCGTCGCCGATCACGTCCGCGCCATGACCTTTCTCATCGCCGATGGCGTGCTACCCAGCAACGAGTGGCGCGGATACGTGCTGCGCAAGATCATGCGGCGCGCCATGCGGCACGGGAAGCGGCTCGGCGCAACCACCCCTTTCCTCCATCGTCTGGTGGACGTCCTGGCCGCGCAGATGGGCGATGCCTATCCGGAGCTGCGACAGGGCCGCGATACGATCGTACGAGTGATTCGGGCGGAGGAGGATCGCTTCGACGTCGTGCTGAGTGGCGGCCTGCCGAAGCTGGAAGACCTGCTCGACAGCGCCGCATCGACGGGCGCCGTCGTTCCGGGTGACGAGGCGTTCAAGCTGTACGACACGTTCGGCCTGCCACTCGACTTCATCGAGGATCTCGCGAGCGAGCGAAAGCTGACGCTGGATCGCGAGGCGTTCGATCGCGCCATGGAAGCGCAGCGCGACAAGGCGCGCGCCAAGAGCGCGTTCGATCGCAAGGGTGAGGAGTTCACCTTCACGGCGCCCGCGAACCAGGACGGCTTGCGGAACATCGGCGATCACTTCGACGGCTACACGACCACCGACGTTCCAGGCGCGAGGATCGTTGCGCTCTTCGATGACCAGAAGCGTCAGGTCAACGATCTGAAGGTCGGCCAGCGCGGTTACGCCGCGCTCGATCGCACGCCTTTCTATCTCGAGGCGGGCGGGCAGGTCTCGGACGGCGGCGTGCTTCAAAGCGACGCGGGCGTCGTCCTTGCCACCATCGACGGTGTCGTCCGCCTCGGCCCCGGCCTGCCCCGCGGCCATCGTGTCCAGGTCACCGGCGGTCCGCTTTCAGACGGGCAACAGGTACGAGCGATCGTGAACGATACGACTCGCGACGCGACGCGCCGGAATCACACGGCCACGCATCTGCTCCACGCGGCACTGCGTCAGGTGCTTGGCACCCACGTCAAACAAGCCGGATCGCTGGTCGCCCCGGATCGTCTGCGGTTCGACTTCACGCATTTTGCTGCACTGACGCCGGCCGAGATCGAATCGATCGAACGGATCGTCAACGAGCAGATCTATCGCAACGCCGACGTGAATACCGACGTGCGTAACACCGAGGAGGCGATGGCGGCAGGCGCGATGGCGCTCTTCGGCGAGAAGTACGGCGAGCGCGTCCGTGTCGTCACCGTCCCGGACTTCAGCGTCGAACTCTGTGGCGGTACGCACACGCACGCGACGGGCGACATCGGATTTTTCACGATTACCGAGGAAAGCGGCGTCGCGGCGGGCGTGCGCCGCATCGAAGCCCAGACCGGCGCGGGCGCGGTGCGTGAGCACCAGGCGCGCAGAGCGTCGTTGCGGCAATTGCTGGGCGTGCTGAACGCCAACGAGGCGCAGGCGCCCGAGGCGATCGCCAGACTGCAGCAGGAAACACGGCGGCTGGCGCGTGAGGTCCACGATCTGAAAGTGAAGGCCGCGCTCGGCGGCGGCGCAGCGTCAGGTGGCAGCGACGTCGAGGATGTCGCCGGCGTGAAGGCGATCTTCCGCAACGTCGCCGGCCTCGACAAGGGCGCCCTGCGTGAGCTGGCCGACTCGTTGAAGGCGAAGCTCAAGTCGGGAGTAGTGGTCCTGGCATCGCCCAACGAGGAAGGCCGCGTTGCGATCGTCGCCTCGGTCACGCCCGATCTGAAGGGGCGCGTGCACGCCGGCAATATCGTGAAGGCGCTGGCGCCAATCGTCGGCGGCGGCGGCGGCGGGCGCCCCGACTTCGCGGAGGCCGGCGGCCGCGATCCATCGAAGGTCGACGAAATGCTCAAGGAAGGGCGCACCGTGGTCGGCCAGATGCTGCAGCAATAGCCTGATGCGGGGCCTGCGAGTCAATTTCTGCGTCGCTCCCGATACGTGACCGCAGCAGGAATTTGAATCTCGCATCACACTCCGCGCGGAATCGCGCGATCGGAGGCCATTGCTGGATGGCACGTGTCGTGCCGATTCCACGGGTGTCGCGGCGTCCAGGCTCGACGCCGCTGGCAACCGTACATGCGCAACCTCTTGCCGCCCAGCATCTTGGTGCTCGGGCTCACCCTCGTGGCGTCTTTCCACGCAGTCCCCGCCCGGGCAGATATCTACGCCTGGCGAGACGAACAAGGCCGGCTGGTCCTGTCCAAAGAACCCGCGCCGCCCGGTGTGGCGGTGCGTACCTTCGCCGTCCACGGTAATGAATCCTTCCGGACCACCGGCGCTGCGGCGTCGACGCTGCCGCTCGAGCGCCGAATGCAGGCGGCCGTCGCTGACCATGCAGCGCGGCACTCGCTGAATCCCGATCTGGTACGGGCGGTGATCCGCGTCGAGTCCGGGTGGAACCCGCGCGCCCGCTCAAGAAAGGGCGCGATGGGGTTGATGCAGCTGATGCCCGCAACCGCCGCGGAATATGGCGTCGCCGATCCGTTCGATCCCGGCGAGAACATCCGCGCCGGCGTTGCCTACCTCCGCCGCCTGATCGATCGTTTCGACGGCCGCACGGAGCTCGCACTCGCCGCCTACAACGCCGGACCTGGCGCCGTCGAGAAGTATCACCGCACCGTCCCGCCGTACCGGGAAACGCAGTCGTACGTGAAGCGGATTGTCTCGGTGACGGAAGTTCGAGTAGGGCCGAAACGAACGATCTACAAGATCGTCGAGATGATCGATGGACGCGAAGTGCCGCGGTACTCGGACCGGAAGCCTGACGGCGCTTACGAGTTGGTGACGAACCGATAGTCGGCGCGCCACGGCGTCGCGGCATCGATGCGCGACTGATCGACCACGGCGCGGCTTTCGGGCAGGACCTCGGTCAGGGCCCGTTCGGTCACATCATCGATGCGATCCAGCCGTGTTGCCATCAACGCGGTCACAGCGACGGGGCAAAACCGGCGTCCGCCGTCGCGGGCAATCGCAATTTTGGCGGTATCGGGCTGCAGCGGCACGTGGTACTCGCGCGCGGCCGTGAGCTCGTCGAACTCGTGGGCGACGGCCAGGAGCCGCGCCAGAAGCGGCGCATGCCGGTGGTGATCGAACCGGCGGGCCGCATACCAGAGGATGTCGGCGACTTCCTCGTCCAGGCCGCACCAGGCACCGAGTTCAGTCAGATCGGCGGCCGCGCCTGCCGGACGGCCGACCAGGGCGCCGGCGTCGTGGACGAGCGCCGCGTCTTCGAGGAGCGTCAGCTCCGTCGGCGCCAACCCCATGCCGATGCCAAGCAGGCGCGCGTAGGCGGCGACGCGGCGGCTGTGCGCCGCAACGGCCGGACGTCGAAGATCCAACGTTTCGAGCAGCCTCTCCAGAGAGCCGACCGGAGCGGTGAACATCACAAACCTCTTGCGTAATAGACGAGCAAACGACGTACCAGGTTTGATGAGGTTCTTGAGGGACGCGTTCCAAAGGCTGTTGACTACCCAAAGTCGCGCTAAGCCATGCTAGTATTAGGGGTTTGAACCACTGAGGCGACCGGCGGCGGGCAGGTGCACGGCCCGGCAGGCGTTCGGGATCCCGTCAGGACTGGAAAAGAGGACATGGCAACGAAGCGAAAGGTATCGTCCGCCGACAAGGCCTATCGGCAGAACATCAAGCGTCGCGATCACAACCGCCAACTGCGGAGCCGGCTGCGCACCGCGCTCAAGGCGATTCGCTCGGGCATCGACTCGGGGAACGCCGCGTCGGCCAAGGACGCGCTCGCCAGCGCGTTCTCGTTGGTCGACAAGATGTCGAACAAGGGCATCATCCACAAGAATGCGGCGGGCCGTTATAAGTCGCGGCTGGTCAAGCGCGTCGCCGCGAAATCGTCTGCGGCCTAGCCCTTCGGGCGAACCCGTCGTGGTCAATTCGTCGGACCACGGCGTGCTTCACCGGCACAACTCCACAACCAGCCGCTCCAGCAGCACTTTCGGGTCGCCGCCGGACGATTTCATCGCGATATCGGTGCGGAAGAGCGCGTCAACCGCCGCCGGCACGCGCCGGGCGGGAAACCGTCCTCGCGGCGGCGGCGTCCGCACCGCGTAACCGAGCTGCCCCAGGATCTGGAACGGCACGCCGTCGTGGTCGAGCGCCGCAGCCAGCTCGCGCAGTGCCGCACCGGCGTCGCCGCGCTCGATCGCACGCACCAGCGCCCAATCGTCGCCGTGGTAAACGGGTGCGCCGACCACCGCCGACACGTGATCGATCGTGACACGTGACTGACCCGCCGCGAACAGCAGCAGCTTCTCCACATCCGCGCGTAACCTGCCGACGTCGTCGCCCGACAGCTCGAGCAGCCGGCGCACGGCCTGTCCGTCAATCTCGAGTTTTGCGGCGCGGACCTGCTCCTGCACCCATCGCGCAGGGTCCTTGCCACCATCGAGCCCGGAGCACACGACCACGGTGGCCGACTTGGCCAGCGCTTTCGTGATCTTCAGGTTCTTGGCCAGGGGAATGCTGTCGGGAGGTTGTCCCGCCTCGGGGGCCGAGAACACGAACGCCAGCGTCGTGCTCGGAACAGGCGCAGCAAGGTACTCGAGCATCGGCGCCACCGGATCACCGGTCAAGTCGTCGTCCTCGTCGGCACCCTCCGAGGCGCGACTGCGCTTCGGAGCGAGCAGCGCTTCCGCGTGAAGAACGACGATCACGCGGCGGGGGGACAGCATCGGCAGGGTGCGTGCCGCCTCGACAACCGTCGCCGGGCTGACGCTGCGATCGTTGGCGTAGAGCCGCTCGACGTTGAAGGCGCGGAGGTCGTCCTCGACCATTTCGCCGAGGGTTAACGCCAGCGACGACTTCTCATGGTCGTCGTCGCCGACGATCAGATAGACGGGATCGGTCGCGGCCGAGGCGATCTGCTTGCGAACTGCGTCGGGACGAAGGATTGGCACTCTGTTGTAGGCCCAAGCTTTAGCTTGGGCATCCGATGGCCAAGATGAAGCTCGGGCCCGCGACGTCTAGAAGGCTTCCAGAATCGCGCTGACTACGGATTTCGCGAACTCGGTGCTGACACGCTCGAGCGCGTTGGCGTCCTGGCTGAAAAACGCGTTCGGGTCGAGCGCGTCAACGGCGGCTGACGCTTCGTACTCGTCGCGGAACGTCCACGACGGATTGTCCCAGATCACCTTGTTCGTCTTCAGATCGCGAAACTCGATCTTTGCCGTCACAGTGATCACGTAGCGGCTGGCCTGCTGCTGATCGGTGAAGCTGGCCGGCGTGATGTTAATCCCCAGGATCTCGCCATGGAGGATCGCGTCGACGCCGCCCCGCTCGGGCAGGACCTTGTATTTGCCCCGGTTGATGAACTCGGTTCTGACGCGCTCCGTGAAGACCTGTTCGAGCTCGTAATACGGCGTCGTGTTCGTGAACTGCGGAATGCCGATCGTCTGGATGTAGGCAGGCAAGAAGGAGCCACGGCCCGCCAGCGCGTACCCGCACGACGACGAGCCGACGGTCAGGGACATCAGCATCACTGCCAGCAGAAGGCGCCGCGTCATCATCCGACCACGACGATATTCACGAGCTTGCCTTGCGCCACGATCACCTTCTTTACCGTCTTGCCCTCGACGTGTGACGCTATGGTAGGGTCGGCAAGGGCCACCTGGCGCAACGCCTCCTCGGTCGCGTCCGGCGCCACGGTAATACGCCCGCGCAGCTTGCCATTCACCTGAACCGGCACGACGATTTCCTCGGCCTTCGCCGCCTCTGCGTCGAAGGACGGCCACGAGGCCGCGCTCATCCCGCCTGCGTGCCCGAGCCGTTCCCACAACTCCTCCGCCGTATGCGGCGCGAACGGCGCCAGCATCAGCACGAGGGCCTCGATCGCCTCCCGCACGACGGCCAGGGTCTCGACACGCTCGCTCGTGGCGACGGCCACCTCGCCGCCCTGCCCCGGCGACCCAATCGACGTCCGGTCGCTGAAGGCGTAGAGGTCGTTCACCAGCTCCATCAAGGCCGAAACGGCCGTATTCAGATGCTGGCGCTCGTCGATGTCGATGGTAATGCGGCGAATCGTCTCGTGAGTCTTCCTGCGAACCGCGCGTTCGCCATCCCTGAGCGGAGCGTCGCCGAAATCGGCCGGTGATGCGTCGCGGATCGCGTCACACCAGTGATCGACGAGCCGCCATACGCGCGCCAGGAACCGGAAGCTGCCTTCCAGGCCCGTATCCGTCCATTCGACCTCGTTCTCCGGCGGCGCGACGAACATCACGTAGAGCCGCAGCGCGTCGGCGCCGTATCTCTGCAGCATCGTGTCGGGATCGACGACGTTGCCTTTCGACTTCGACATCACCTTGCCGTCCTTCAGCACCATGCCCTGCGTGAGGAGCTGCGTGAACGGCTCGTCGTGATCGACGAAACCCAGATCCCGGAAGACGCGCGTGAAGAAGCGCGAGTAGATCAGGTGAAGAATCGCGTGCTCGACGCCGCCGCTGTAGAAATCGACCGGCATCCAGTACTTCGCCTTCGCTGGATCGAAGGGTTGATGCGTGTTCTTCGAATCGGTGAAGCGGTCGAAATACCAGGAGGAATCCACGAAGGTATCCATCGTGTCCGTCTCGCGCCGCGCTGGCCCACCGCACACGGGACACGTGGTGTGCACGAATTCCGGCACCTGCGCCAGGGGCGAGTCGCCGCGACCGGTAAACTCCGTGACCTTCGGCAGCACCACCGGCAACTGATCGTCCGGCACGGGCTGGATGCCATGGTCGGTGCAGTAGACGATCGGGATCGGGGTGCCCCAGTACCGCTGCCGCGAGATTCCCCAGTCCTTCAGACGATATTGGACCGTCGCTTCGCCGATTCCGCGCTGGCGCGCCTCGGCGGTCATCTTCGCACGCGCCTCGTCCGACGGCAGGCCGTCCCATGGACCTGAATTGACGATGATGCCGTCGTTTGATACCGCTTCGTTCAGGGCGTCGCCGTCGGGAATCTCACCGTCACCCGGCCTCACGACGACGCGAACCGGAAGGTCGTACTCCCGCGCGAATTCGAAATCGCGCTGATCGTGCGCCGGCACGGCCATGACCGCACCGGTGCCGTACTCGCCGAGCACGAAGTTCGCGACCCAGATCGGCACAGTGGCGCGCGTGAATGGGTTCACCGCGTAGCGCCCCGTAAAGACTCCTTCCTTCGCCACTTCCCCGACCAGACGCGCCATCCGATCCTGCGTGCGGAAACGTGCAGCGGCTTCCCGCAGCGCCGCCGGGTCCTGGCTGGTCTGGGCGAACTGCTCCACCAACGGATGCTCCGGAGCGAGCAGCACGAACGTCGCCCCGTAGATCGTGTCGATGCGCGTCGTGAAGACCTCGATCTCCTGCAGCGACGGCACGGCGGGCTGGCCCGGCGCGTCTTCGCCAGGCAAATCCACCAGTGTGAACTTCACGCGCGCGCCTTCCGATCGCCCGATCCAGTTCCGCTGCATCGTCAGCACCTTCTCGGGCCACTTCTGTAGCGTGTCGAGCGCATCGAGCAGTTCGTCGGCGTAGGCCGTGATCTTCAGGAACCACTGCTCGAGGTCCCGGGTGACGACGGTCGTGCCGCATCGCCAGCAGGCGCCGTCGACGACCTGCTCGTTGGCGAGCACCGTCTTGTCGACCGGGCACCAGTTGACCGTCGAGCGCCGGCGATAGGCGAGGCCGCGCTCGTACATCCGGATGAAAAGCCACTGGTTCCAGTGGTAGTAATCGGGCAGGCACGTCGCCAGCTCGCGGTCCCAGGCGTAGCTGATGCCGAGCCGCTGCAACTGCCCCTTCATGTGGGCGATGTTGTCGAGCGTCGAGACCTCAGGGTGAATGCCGCTCTTGATCGCGGCGTTCTCGGCGGGCAGACCGAAGGCGTCCCACCCGAACGGATGCAAGACGTTGAAACCGCGCATCCGCTTCGTGCGCGCCATCACGTCGCCGATGATGTAGTTGCGAACGTGACCGACGTGCGCGTGTCCGGAGGGATACGCGAACATCTCGAGACAGTAGAATTTCGGCTTCGACGGGTCTTCAGTCGGCTCGAACGCTCGAGAAGCTGCCCAACGCGCTTGCCATTTTCGATCCAGTTCCTGCGGGCGATAATCGGCCACGAATCGATTATAGACCAGCCCACCTGCCGCTCTGGGCGACGCGGACGGCGGCGATCGCGCGATCGCCGCGTCCCGTGGACGCGCGCAGCGAGTCGTGTTCGTGTTCGGTGACGCTCGTGGTGCCTTCGAGCACTCCGCAGACGGCGTCGAGAGAATCCGCCAGTGCGCGCAGATCGTAGCCGCCTTCGGTGACCAGCGCGAAGCGTCCGCCGCAGACATCGTCGGCGAGATCGCGCAGCGTCGTCGTCATCCAGATGAACCCTGGCGTCGTGACTCGCATCTGCGCGAGGGGATCGCGTTCGTGCGCGTCGAAGCCGGCTGACACCAGCAGCAGCGCCGGCTTGAACGAGCGCAGCACCGGGACGACGATGCTTTCGAAGACGCGCTGGTAGTCGCCGTCAGTCGCGCCGCCTTCGAGCGGAATGTTGACGGTGAATCCCGCGCCAGCGCCCGTACCAATCTCGCTCGCGGCGCCGGTCCCTGGATAGAACGGGTACTGATGCGTCGAGATGAACAGGACGTTCGGATCGTCGTAGAAGCTGTGTTGCGTCCCGTTGCCGTGATGCACGTCGTAATCGACGATGGCGATGCGGTCCACTCCGCGCGCACGTGCATGCGCAGCCGCTATCGCGATGTTGTTGAAGAAGCAGAAACCCATCGCCCGGCCCGACTCCGCGTGATGCCCCGGCGGTCTGACGAGCGCCATCGCGCCCCTGGCACGAAATCCGTGCCATTGGGGACTGTCCCCACCACCCGGCGCGTGTGCAGAAGTGAGACAGTGGTCGACGGCGAGGATTGCGGCGCCGGCGGCCAGTTTCGCGAGCGTTGCCGTCTCCGGCGATGTGTATGTGTCAGGATCGAGCATCGACGCCTTGCCGGAGGTGGCAGAAATTGCCGCAAGATGCGCACGCGTATGTATCCGTAACAGCGCGTCGTCGGGCGCTTCGGCCGGTTCCACGACTTCGACGCCGCGCAAGCGCGCACGCTCGGCAACCCCGTCGAAAATTTCGGCGCGCTCCGGTGACTCGGGATGACCAGGCGGCGTCAGGTGATTGGCAAAGCGTGGCGATGAGATCAGCCGCATCCAAACCGCCTACTCCAACAACTCCAGCGCACGCGGTTGTAGCGCGTTGAGCCGGGCTTCGAGCTCGCGCCGCTTGGCCTCGAGCACCTCATCGTCAGCCTCCCGCGGAATCTCGATTGGCTCGCCGAACACGACGGCGATGCGCCCGAACGGATAGGGAATCTGCGACGCGTCCCAGCTGGGCAGCGTCCAGCTTGGGCGCGATTCGACGTGGAACGGCACAATCGGATTTCCGGTGACCTTGGCCAGCCACAACGCCCCCGGCTGTGCCACCAGCGCCGGTCCTCGCGGGCCGTCGAGCGTGATACCGACGGCGTGGCCCTCGTCCATCCGCCGCTTCGCCCGCAGGGCCGCACGCGCCGCATTGCGCGACGTCGATCCACGCACCGTCGTGTAGCCGAACCGGTGGATGATCTTCGCCGTCCACTCGCCGTCGAAGTTGTCGCTCGTGATCACGACGATGTCGCGATGGCGGAAGAAGTAGATGGACGGCAGGATGCGCCCGTGCCAGAAGGCCATCACCGGATAACGGCCCTCGGCATGAACTCTGTCGAGGATGTGGTGGCCGGACACTCGCCATCGCCACGATCGGCCGAGCAGCCAAATCGTGGGGTGACCGACGGCGCCGATCAACGAGGCCTGGAGCCGCTTCTTTCGCGAGCGCTTCCAGTCCAGCTCCTCGGTCACAACCCGTCGTACTGCGGACCGCCGCCACCCTCGGGCGGCACCCACGTGATCACTTGATACGGGTCCATGATGTCGCAGGTCTTGCAGTGGACGCAGTTGGCGGCGTTGATCTGAAGGCGCTTGCGTCCGCCCTCCTCGACCATCTCGTAGACGTGCGCGGGACAGAACCGCTGGCAGGGGTGGCCAAATTCTTCGCCGCATCGCGAGTAGCAGACGTCCGTCTGCACCAGCAGATGCGGCGGCTGATCTTCCTCGTGCCGGGTCCCCGAATAGTGCACCGACGTGACCTTGTCGAACGTGAGGGCACGATCGGGCCGTACCGTATTCGATGGCTCGAGGGACTTCGGGCGATGGCCGTAGTACTCGCTGAGGAACCGCATTTGCGTGTGGCCAGGCTGTCCTTTGATCAGCTCCGGCCAGCGCCCCCCCGTAATCAGCGTCCATGCCGAGAACGAGAGGCCCGCGACCAGACCGCCCGCGAAGGCCTGATGGACGTTGCGAACGGGATAGAGCTCCTCACGGATCCAGCTCTCGTTCACCCGCCGCTCGTAGTCGGACAACCGCGTGGACGACGGGTCGCCGGCGCGGAGCGCGTCGAACGCGGTCTCAGCGGCGAGCATGCCGGACTTCATCGCCAGGTGAATGCCCTTGAGGCGGAACGAGTTCAGGAGGCCCGCGCAGTCCCCGGCGAGAAGCGCGCCATCCATCCACAAACGAGGGATGGTGTTCCATCCGCCTTCGGGCAACGCCTTGGCGCCGTACTTGACTCGCTGTCCCCCGAGCAGCAGGCCGGAGACGAGCGGATGCTGCTTGAACCGCTGGAAGGCCATGAACGGATCGAACAGCGGATCGTGATAGTCGAGACCGACGACGAGACCCAGCGCCAGCCGGCCTTCCGGCAGCGCGTAGATGAAGCCGCCGCCGAACTCCTCGACGCGCAAGGGAAAGCCGAGCGTGTGAATCACCGTGCCAGGCGCGATACGATCGCGGTCGATCTCCCATAGTTCCTTGATGCCGATCGCGTACTGCTCGGGCTGACGTCCTTCGGCGAGCGGCAGGCGCTTGAGCAGTTGCTTGGTCAGATTGCCACGCACACCGTCGCAGAAGATCGTGACCTTCGCCCGAATGTCCACGCCAGGCTCGAAAGAACCCTTCTGCCGACCTTCGCGATCGATGCCGCGATCCCCAGTCCGCACGCCAGCGACCCGGTCGCCTTCGAACAGGACCTCCGAGCCGGCGAAGCCCGTAAACACGTCGATGCCCTCGGCCTCGACGATCGACGCGAGCCACTTTCCAAAACGGCTCAGCGAAATGACGACGTTGCCGTGATTGCGAAGCGGTGGCGGTGTGAAAGGCAGCGGGAACTTCCCGCCGGCGTCGAGCAGGTAAACGCGATCCTCGTGGACGTCGGTCTCGATCGGTGCACCGGAAGTGCGATAGTCCGGCAGGAGTTCGGCGAGCGCCCGTGGATCGAGGACCGCGCCTGAGAGCAGATGGGCCCCGATCTCGCGCGCCTTTTCAATGACTGCGATCGTCAGCGGCTCGCCGGACTGCGCCTTCTGAAGCTGCGCGAGACGCAAGCCCGCCGACATGCCCGCCGGTCCGCCTCCGACGATGAGTACGTCGACGTCGAGCGTCTCGCGGTCGCTCACTTCTTCAATTCCGCGGTCAGCGCCGGCAGGAATTCGAACAGATCGCCGACATAACCATAATCGGCGATTTCGAAGATGGGAGCCTCAGGATCCTTGTTGATGGCGACGATGGTGCGCGCGCCTTTCATGCCCACGGCATGCTGGATCGCGCCAGAAATGCCGACTGCAACGTAGAGCTTGGGCGCTACCGTTTGTCCGGAGCTGCCAATCTGCCGCTCCATCGGCAACCAGCCCGCGTCGCAAATCGGCCGTGATGCCGCCAGCTCGGCGCCAAGCGCATTGGCGAGGTTCTCGGCAAGCGGTAAGTGTTCGGGCCCCTTGATTCCACGGCCAACCGCCACAATCCGCTGCGCCTGCGAGAGATCGACGGCCTGACGCGCCTCCTGAAATGGCGGTTCCGGCTTCTGACGAATCGCGGAGGCATCGATCGCGGGATCGACAGCTCGCACCGGTACCTCCCTCGCCCCCTTCTTCGCCTGTTCGGCGCGAAACGACCCGATCTGCATCGTCACGAGCCAAGGCGACTCGCCGAGCGGCCGAACGTCGGCCGCGAGCTTTCCCTGGAACATCGGCCGAGAAAAGGTTGGGCCGCCGCTACCGGTCTTGATGCCGGTGCAGTCGGTTACGAGCGCACGATCGAGGCGAGCTGCCAGCGCCGGTGCGAAATCCCGGGTCTGGTAGGTGTGAGGCAGCACGATCCAGGACGGTGACACTGCGGCGATCGCTGCCGCATGTGCCTGAACCCAGCCGTCGGCCGTATAGAGTGCAAGATGCGGCGAGGTCAGGGTGATCACCTCGGCCACGGCGGCTCTCGAAAGTTCCGCGGCCGCCGCCGCGAGGTCACTTCCGGCAATCGCCACCGTCACTGGCCCGTCGCCGGCGAGCTGCTGCGCCGCCGCGATCGCCTCCCACGAGGCGCGATTGAGAGTGCCGTCCTTCTGCTCAGCGATAGCGAGAATCATTGTTCACCAGCGGAATCGAAGCCCGCCTCCACAGTGTCACAGAGCACGCGCGTCGTCGCGCAGCTTCTTCACGAGGGTCGCCGCTGCTTCGGTGGCCGAGCCGGACACGAGTTCAGTCTGCTTGGTCTTCTGCGGCACATAGAGCGCCAGGATCTCCTGGCGCCGTACCACCGGACCAGACGGCGGCAGCTTTCTGATCTCTTTCTTCTTCGCCGCCATGATGCCTTTCAACGTCGCATAGCGCAGCTGATTGATCCCGCTTTGAATCGTCAACACCGCGGGTGTCGGCAGCTCCACCCACTGAAACCACCCGCCCTCCAGCTCGCGCTTCACGCGCACCCGGCCGCCGTCCACCTTGACGTCCATGATGATCGTCGCGTGCGGCAGGTCGAGACGCGCCGCGAGCGCGACGCCAGTCTGTGCATGCCCCTGATCGTCCGACTGCAGCCCCGTCAGAATCAGGTCGAAGCGCTCTTCACGCACCGCTGCCGCGAGGACGTCGGCGATTGCCGCCGCGTCCGCTGATGCCAGTCCCTCGTCCTCGACGTGGATCGCACGGTCGGCGCCGCGGGCGAGTGCCTCCTTGATCACCTGCGACACGCGCGCGGGTCCGGCTGCGCACACGACGACCTCGCCGCTGTGGGCCTCGCGAAGTCGGAGGCCTTCCTCGAGAGCGTAGGCATCCGGCTCGTTCAGCTCCCAGCTCGCGTCCTGCTCGCGGATGTATCGCTTGTCGTCGGTGAGACGCGGCTGCCACTCGCGGGTGGGAACTTGTTTGATGCAGACGGCGATTTTCATAGGGATCGGGGATCAGGGATTGGGGATCGGGGATCAGGGATCGGGGGTCAGGGATCAGGGATCGGGAGTTGAGTGGGGTGTTACCCAACAGTCCGGGTTCATCCGGACGCCATCCGATCCCCCGTCCTGATCCCTGATCCCTGATCCCTGACCCCTACTCATATTTCTTCAACACCAGCGACGCGTTCGTGCCCCCGAATCCGAAGGAGTTGGAGAGGGCATACGTCACCGAGGCCGGACGGGCGGTGTGCGGCACGTAGTCGAGGTCGCAGCGCGGATCAGGATTGTCCAGATTGATCGTCGGCGGCAGGATCTGATGGTGAATTGCCAACGCGGTGATGCCCGCCTCGAGCCCGCCAGCGGCGCCGAGCAGGTGACCGGTCATCGATTTCGTGGACGACACCGCCAGCTTGTAGGCGTGATCGCCAAAGCAATGCTTGATGGCAAACGTTTCGTTCGGATCGTTGATCGGCGTCGACGTCCCGTGCGCGTTGATGTATTGGACAACGTCAGGGGCAACGCCAGCGGAGTCGAGTGCGCTCTGCATGGAGCGCACCGCGCCGTCGCCATCTTCGGGCTGGCCGGTCATGTGATACGCGTCGCCGGACATGCCGTAGCCGACGAGCTCGGCGTAGATCCGCGCTCCTCGCCCAAGGGCGTGTTCCAGCTCCTCGAGAATCACGACGCCCGAACCTTCGCCGATGATGAAGCCGTCGCGATCGCGGTCGAACGGCCGGCTGGCTTTCGACGGTGCATCGTTGCGGGTCGACAACGCGCGCATCGCACCGAATCCCCCGACGCCCATCGGGGTGATGGCGGCTTCGGAGCCGCCGGCGATCATCACGTCGGCGGCGTTTCTCCGGATGATCTCCCAGGCATCGCCAATCGCGTGCGCCGATGCCGAGCAGGCCGTGCAGGTCGCGGTGTTGGGACCTTTGGCGCCCCAACGGATCGAGACCTGGCCGGAAGCGAGGTTGATGATGGCAGATGGAATGAAGAAGGGCGAGATGCGACGGGGCCCACCGTCAAGGTAGGCCTTGTGCTCGCGTTCGATGGTGCCGAACCCGCCGATGCCGGAGGCGATGAACACGCCGACGCGTGTCGCCTCCTGCGGCGTGATCGTGAATCCCGAATCCAGGATCGCGAACTCCGACGCCGCCATGGCGTACTGGATGAACGCGTCCATTTTCTTGACGTCCTTCTTGTCGATGAACGCCAGCGGATCGAAGCCCTTCACTTCGCCGGCGATGTGCGTGCCGAACTGGGTGATGTCGAAACGGGTGATGGTCGCGATTCCGCTGCAGCCGCGGAGGATCGCGCTCCAATTCGCCTCCGTGCCGATGCCCACTGAGGACACCAGCCCGATTCCCGTGATCACGACTCGCCTGCTCACTTCGGCCTCCACCGCCGCTCGCCGCCGGCGCCGCGCCCGTCGCGCGGCGCCGCTACTTCTTGCTCTTCGAGTGGCCCTCGATGTACTCGACGGCTTCCTTCACCCGGGTGATTTTCTCGGCGTCCTCATCCGGGATCTCAATCCCGAATTCCTCTTCGAACGCCATCACCAATTCCACCGTGTCCAGCGAGTCGGCGCCAAGATCGTCGACGAACGAGGCGTCCGCCGTCACCTCTTCCTCGTCCACGCCGAGCTGCTCCACGATGATGGCTTTCACCTTGTCCGCAACTGCCATTCGCTTCCTCCTAGGTGTACATCCCGCCGTTCACGGCCAGGACGTGTCCAGTAATATACGACGCCTCGTCTGAGGCAAGAAAGCACACGGCATGCGCAACATCTGCAGGTGTGCCGAGCCGGCCGAGGGGGACTTTCGTCTCCCACTCGCCGCGCGTCGTTTCTGTCAGCCCCTTGGTCATGTCGGTTTCGATCAGTCCAGGCGCCACCACGTTGACCGTGATCCCGCGCGATCCCACCTCGCGCGCCACCGATTTACAGAAACCAATCAACCCGGCCTTCGACGCGGCGTAGTTGGCCTGGCCGGCGTTGCCCATCTGCCCGACCACCGAGCTGATGACGATGACCCGTCCCGACCGCTGGCGCAGCATGGGCTTCAGCACCGCCTGGGACAACACGAAGGACGCCGTGAGGTTGGTCTGCAGCACGGCGTCCCAGTCCTCGTGCTTCATCCGCAGCAACAACCCGTCGCGGGTAATTCCGGCGTTGCTGACGACGATGTCGATCCGGCCGTGGCGCGAGACGATGCCCGCGATCGCCGCGTCGACAGCGCCGGCGTCGGTCACGTCCAGGGACAATGCCTCGGCACGCCCGCCGTTTGCGACGATCGCGTCGGCCACGGCCTGCGAGTGATCGCCGCGCGCGGCCGCGACGACAACCGCGTTCTGGGCGGCCAGCGCGTGGGCGATGGCGCGCCCGATGCCGCGCGAGGCGCCGGTGACGAGCGCGATCCGATCTGTCAGGTTGAGCATCGATGGGATTGCCGGCTGCAGCTGAGGCCCGACGGCCTCATGCCGTGACCTCCGCGACAAGGCGCTCTACCGCGTCGAGGTCCGAGGGCGCTTCGAGGTTCGCGACACGCGCGGTGCGGTCGATCTTTCGGATGAGACCACTGAGCACCGTGCCGGGACCCACTTCAACATACGCGCGGACGCCCGCCGACGCAAGCGTGCGCACCACCTCTTCCCACCGCACCGGCGCCGAGACCTGCCGCACCAGCGCGTCAACCGCGGATTGCCCATCGGTCTTCGGGGCGGCGTCCACGTTGGCGACGACAGGCACCGACGGTGCGCTCACGGACAGGGCACGCAGCTCCGGTGCGAGCCGATCCTGCGCCGGCTGCATCAGCGCGCAGTGGAAGGGAGCACTTACCGGCAGCGGCACGATCCGCTTCGCGCCGAGCGCCTTGGCGCGCTCTCCAGCCCGGGCCACGGCAGCGGTCGTGCCCGCAATGACGACCTGTCCGGGCGCGTTGAGATTGGCGGGCGCCACCACGTCGCCCTCGGCGGCCTCTTCACAGGCGCGAGCAACGGATTCGCCGTCGAGGCCGAGAATCGCTGCCATCGCGCCGTGGCCGACCGGCACGGCTTCCTGCATGTAGCGGCCGCGACGCCGCACGGTCTGCACGGCGTCCGCAAAGGCCAGCGTGCCGGCAGCGACATGAGCGGAATACTCGCCGAGGCTGTGTCCCGCGGCCATGACCGGAACGATGCCTCGTGCCGCGAGCAACCGCGCCGCGGCAACGCTCACGGTCAGGATTGCCGGCTGGGTGTTCTCGGTCAGGCGGAGTTGCTCTTCCGGACCCTCGAAGCACACGCGGCTCAACGACTCGCCGAGCGTGGCATCCGCCTCTTCGAAAACGGCGCGGCACTCCGGGAAGGCGTCGGCGAGCGCCCGGCCCATGCCGACGCGCTGCGACCCCTGCCCTGGAAAGACGAACGCAATCACGACTCAGCCACCGTTAGCCCGCCAATGCCTTGTTCGATCTGCGAGATCAATTTGTCGCGCGAGAAGCGCGAGGCGAGAAGAATCGCGTTCCGCACCGCCTTTGCAGACGATCGCCCGTGCGCCACGATCACCACGCCGCCCACACCGAGGAGCGGCGCACCGCCGTATTCCGAATAGTCCAGGCGCTTCCTGAACCGGCGGAAGGCACGGAGCGACAGCAGATAGCCGACGCGGGTCGAAAACGTGCTCGACAGCTCTTCGCGTAAGAGCCCCTCCACCATGTCCGCGAGTCCCTCGCTCACCTTCAGCGCCACGTTTCCCGTGAAGCCGTCACACACGATCACGTCCGCCACACCGGAATACACGTCGCGGGCCTCGACGTTGCCGATGAATCGCACGGGAGCGTCCTTCAACGCGCGGTGCGCGTCGCGCGTCAGCTCGTTTCCCTTCGTCTCTTCCTCGCCTATCGACAGCAGGCCGACGCGAGGCTCCGCGATGCCGAGCGCCAGGTGCGCGTAGACCGATCCCATCACCGCGAAGTGCAGCAGGTGCGACGGCCGGCACTCGGCATTCGCGCCGACGTCGAGGAGCACCGCGCGCGACGTCTTCGTGGGAATCGCGGTCGCCAGCGCCGGGCGATGCACGCCGGGGAGCAACCCGAGCACGGCGTGTGCCGCAAGCACGGTCGCACCGGTGTTCCCTGCGGAAACGACGGCCGCCGCGCGGCCATCGGCCACGGCTGCAATGGCGTGACGGATCGACGACGCGGGCTTGCGGCGAAGCGCAGCGACCGGCGACTCGTGCATGTCGACGACTTCAGGCGCGTCCAATACCTCAATCGGAAGCGACGCCGCATCCGGATGACGCGCAAGCTCGGCGTCGATGCGATCCTTCTGCCCGACGAGGATGACACCCGAGGCGAGATGGCGCGCCGCCGCGACGGCGCCGTCCACGATTGGCGCAGGCGCGTGGTCGCCCCCCATGGCGTCGACAGCGACGGCCGTCGAGGGAGGTCGATTGGAAGTGGACACGAGAGAAGGCGGACCGCGTCCGCCGGCTGGCGGTTAGGCCTCGTCGACCGGCCGGACCTGACGCCCTCGGTAGTGGCCGCAGTTCGGGCACACCTGATGCGGGGGCTTGGGCTCGTGGCACTGCGGACACTGGCCGGTCTGGACCGGCGCGAGCGCATCGTGGGTCCGGCGTTTGGCCGTTCGGGTCTTCGAGTGGCGTCGCTTTGGATTAGGCATCGTCGGATTCTTTCAGGAGCGCTTTGAGGCCCGCGAAGCGGGGATCTTCCCAGCGTGGTTCACACGAACAGGTCGTGACGTTCCGGTTCACGCCGCACATCGGGCAAAGGCCCTGGCAGTTGTCGCGGCACAATGGCTTCATCGGCAGCATCAGATAGAGCTGCTCGTGCAGCAGCTCCGCGAGATCGATGACCCCGTCCTTATAGAAGGCCGTGTTGATGTCTTCCTCGCGCACTTCGACCTCTTCGGCGCCGGATGATTCAGCTGACGGGAGATAGAGAAGATCGAACCGCGCGTCCACGGGCACTTCGTATCCGTCCAGGCATCGGCTGCACGCCAGCTCGAGCGTCGTGGATGCGTGGCCGACGATCCGCACGTTCGCCTTATCCTTCGCGACGGTGGCTTCGAGCACGATCGGCGCGACCACGCGGTAGTCTTCCTCCGCAGCCAGGTCGCCGGGGGCGATCGTCCGCTCGAGCGGATCCGAACCTTCCCGAAGGCGGGCAACTTCCAGTAAAAACATGTCCTTACGGGCCGGAAATCCAGGCCAGCCCGACCTGACATTCTAACACGGTGACCCCAATTTCTCAGAAAGGGACCGGACCGACCCAGGGCCTCGGAATGTAGAGCTGCTCGAAGAGGGCGACGGCATAGCGGTCGGTCATCCCGGCAATGAAGTCTCGCAACGCGGCGTCTTTGCCTTCGCGTTCAAGGGTGCGGTCATCCAGGAACGGCCGCGGCTGAGCGCCGACCTTCTCCCACAAACCAGACAGGATGTCGCGCGCTTTCTTCAGTTCTGCCGTTGATTCCTCGTTCTCGTAGACGGCGCCGAAAAGAAAATCCCGCAGCGCGAGCGTCGCGTCGAGAACCTCCCGCGACATCTGGATCTCGCGTCGCTCGACGCGAAGGGTCTCGTGCACGACATCGGTCACCATCCGGCCAATCCGCTCCGACGAGGAGCGCCCGAGCGTGCCGACAGCTGACGCGGGCAGATCGCCTTCCTTCAGCAGGCCCGCCCGAATCGCATCGTCGATGTCGTGGTTGACGTAGGCGATGATGTCGGCGACGCGTGCGATCTGGCCTTCCAGCGTGCTGGCGCGCTTCGAGGGGTCCGCGCCTACCGGCGCCCCGCGCTTTCCCTTCGAGTGCTTGGCGATCCCGTCGCGGACTTCCCACGTGAGATTCAGGCCCAGGCCGTCGTTTTCGAGCACATCCACGATGCGCAGACTTTGCTCGTAATGGTTGAACCCGCCGGCAACGAGCTCGTCGAGTACTCGTTCCCCCGCATGGCCGAATGGGGTATGCCCGAGGTCGTGGCCCAGTGCAATCGCCTCCGTCAGCTCTTCGTGGAGGTGGAGCACTTTCGCGATCGTCCGCGCAATCTGCGAGACCTCCAGCGTGTGCGTCAGGCGCGTCCGGTAGTGATCGCCGGCAGGCGAGAAGAACACCTGGGTCTTGTGCTTCAGGCGGCGAAACGCCTTCGAGTGAATGATGCGATCGCGATCGCGCTGAAACGCCGGCCGGATGTCGTCTTCGGGCTCGGGCCGAAGGCGGCCTTTTGTGTCAGCGGCTTTCGCCGCTTCAGGCGCGAGGGTCTCGCGCTCGCGTGCCTCGAGCTGCTGTCGGATTAAAGGCATAGCGCCTGAAGGAAGCTGAGGCCGTGGGCCAGCGGCGGGATGCGGAAATTGTCGGCGATGGTCTGCCCGAGATCAGCAAAGGTTGCGCGTGTGCCCAGATCGACGCCCGCGGTGACGCTCGGCCCGACAACGAGCAGAGGTACGTGCTCACGGGAATGGTCCGTGCTCGGCGTCGTCGGATCGTTGCCGTGATCGGCGGTGATCACGAGCATGTCGGTCTTCCGCAGACGCGGCAGGACGAACGACAGCCGATCGTCGAACCGCTCGAGATTGCGCGCGTACCCGGCGACGTCGTTACGGTGACCGTATTGCGTGTCGAAATCGACGAGATTCGCGAAGACGAGCCCGGCGTCCTCGTCACGGATGGCCGAAGCGACGGCATCCATCCCGGCCTCGTCGCTGGGCGTGGGCACCGAGCGCGTGATACCGCGCCCCGCGAACAGGTCTGAGATCTTGCCGATCGCGATCACTGGCACCTGGGCGGCTGTCAGGCGATCGAGCAGGGTTTCGCCAATGGGCGGCATCGCATAGTCGTGGCGATTGGTCGTGCGCACGAATTCGCCGGGCGCACCGCGGAACGGACGAGCGATCACGCGTCCGAGACCGAGCCCTTCGACCGCCAGCTCGTACGCGATCTCGCACATGCGGTACAGCTCCGGAACGGGGATGATCTCCTCGTGCGCCGCGATCTGGAAGACGCTGTCAGCCGACGTGTACACGATTGGCCGCCCGGTGGCCATGTGCTCGGCGCCGCGGCGCGCGATGATCTCAGTGCCGGAGGCGACCTCGTTCCCGATAGTGCCGCGCCCGATGCGCGACTCGAACTCCTCGATGATCGAGTGGGGAAACCCAGCAGGGAACGTCGGAAATGCCTTTTCGAGGACCAGTCCTGCAATTTCCCAATGCCCGGTCACCGAATCCTTCCCGGGCGACGCCTCGGCCATGCGACCGTAGGCGCCCCGCGGCAGATCGGCGGGCAGAATCCCGAGCAGGGTTGCGATGTTCCCCAGGCCCAGCGCTTCGAGCGTCGGCAGGCTGACCACCATGTGCCTGCTGATATTGCCGAGCGTGTCGCTGCCTTGATCTCCGTACGCAGCGGCGTCGGGCAACTCGCCGATGCCGACGCTGTCGAGGACGATGACGAAGACGCGCTCGAAGATCGGCACCAGGATGAGGCGGCGCGGCGCGCCGGTTTCAGTTGTGTGTGAAGTAGTTGGCGACGGCGCGCGGTGCCTTGATCGAGGCGATGGCGTGCTTGAACAACATGTGATCCGCGCCGGCCACTTCGACGATGACCGCGAAGCGATCGAAGTTCTTGATCCGACCCTCGAGCGATTCGCCGGACATCAGCTGGATAGCAACGGACAGCCGCTCTCGCCGCGCGAAGTTGAGGAAGACGTCCTGAATGTTCGGCTGACCGGCGCTGACTTTCGTCTCGGGCGTGTGCGGCATCAGGCCTGACTCTGCCCCGCCTCACGCAATGCCTCCGCGACACGGGCCAGTACGGCGCGGGATTCCCCCGGCCCGTCGAACCACCTAAGAGTAGGCTCTTTGCGGAACCAGATCAACTGCCGGCGGGCATAGCGACGGTTCTCCTGCACGATGAGCGCGCGCGTCGCCGACTCGTCGCGCACGCCGTGAAGCAGCTCGAGCGCCTGTCGATAGACGAGACCGCCGAACGGATGGGCGTGCTCCGGGACGCCGCCGGCGAGAAGGCCGCGGATCTCGTCCATCAGCCCGCCCGCGAACTGCTCGTCGACGCGACGCGCGACACGCTCGGCTGTCAAGGCCGCCGGTATCCGCAATCCGATCGCGTAAACGTCGCAGAAGTCGAGCGGCGCGATCGTGTCGGCGAAGTGCGCGGTCAGCGGGCGGCCGGTCAGAAAGTAGACCTCGAGCGCGCGTACGAGGCGCATGCGGTCGCGCGGTTGAATACGCCGTGCCGACTCCGCATCGACGCGGCGCACCATCCGCCACAGACGCTCGACGCCGCGGCGCTCCGCGATGCCATTCAGGCGCGCGCGCAACGCCTCGTCGCGGCCTGGACCGGGAAAGAGGCCACGCGTCAAGGCGCGGAAATAGAAGCCGCTGCCGCCGGCGATGATCGGCAGGTGGCCGCGGGCGAGGATGTCGCGAATGACGGCGGTCGCCTCCTTCGCATATCGGGCCGCGGTGTACTCTTCGAGCGGGTCGGCGACATCGACGAGGTGATGCGGGATTCCGCGCTGCTCGTCGTGTGGCACCTTGTCGGTGCCGATATCGAACCCACGATAGACGGCCGTCGAATCGCAGCTGACGATTTCACCGTTCAGGCGTTCAGCCAGCGCCAGCGCCAGCGAGCTCTTCCCGGATGCGGTGGGGCCGAGAACAGCGATGACCTTATGAAGGGGCTTCAGCCCCGCCGAAGCCGTCCCTGTCACCGTGATTGGCGGGGTTACAGCCCCGCCTCCACGAACAGGCGCCATCCCACGTAGACAGTAAAGGCGACGAGGAGAATCACGAGACCGAGTTGCTGCGAACGCGTCGGCACGATCACGGCACCTGCGGCGGCATCTCGTTGTAGTAGAAGGTGACGGTGAAGAAGGCCTTGTCGGCCGGGTACTCGGGAGGCAGTGGATACGTCGGGTTCGACGTGGCGAGCGCGTTCGCGGCAGCGTTGTTGAACGACTCGACGTTGGACGGCGCGATCACGGTAATGTCGGTGAGCGCGCCATTCTTGTGGACGTAGAACGTGATCACGACATGGCCGCGCAGCGACATCGCCGCCTGCGGCACGAACCAGTTGCGCTTCACCTGCGCAACGAACCGGCGTACCCACGGACCGAACTCGACACCCTTCGTGTCGAACTGCAATGGTCCGAACTGGTTGATGTCGCCGCCATTCGGATTGTCGAACGAGTTCTGGTCCGTGTATCGCGACAGGTTGCGCAAGGCCTCGCCAAGCGGACCTGTTTGTCCAGCCGGCGGAGCGCCGGCGCCGCTCGTCGCCGGGGGACGGTTCCCGGTATCGGGGAATTGCAGAGCGTTCTCGGCGCCGCGATCCCGGCTGGCGCTCTGCGACTCTGCCGGCGTCGGGTCGGCAGGCTGGGCCGGCGCCTGGTTGCGTGATGTCTGCGGAGGCGGCGAAGGCTCCACGAACTCCGGCGTGTTGCCGCGATGGAACGGCTGAGAGTTCTTGGGGTTCGGGGGGCGCTCGTTCAGCCGTGCGGTGCGATCGCGGTCGGATAACGGCGCTCGCGGGGGAGGCGGTCGAAGCGGCTCCAGTTCCACCTTCGGCTGCACGAACACGAAGGTGCGGTTCTCCTGCTGCTTCTCCAACATAGCCTGCCGAGCCGCCTCGGCCGCGGCCTTGGCTGCGGCCGCCCGGGCCTTGAAAAATGGCAGCTGCGGGACCAGGAGGACGGCGATGATCACCAGGAGGTGAACGATGATCGACACCAGGACGCCTTCACGTGCGGATAGCGCACTTGGCACCCGCTCGAGATCGGGGTGTCCGTCCTGGAAATCGAAGTACATCAGTAAATTAGCTAGTATAACACCCGCGCTGGAGTAGCTCCGACCCGGTCAGCGCTGAGCCACGTAGAGGTAGACGATCCCGAAGGTCAAAGGGACGATCTCCACGTGCGGGAAACCACTCTCCTGCAGCAGTTGACCGAATTCCTCCGGAGGCGGAAAGCGGCTCACCGAGTCGGGCAGATAGTCGTAGGCGCTCCGGTGCCGGGACACCAGCTTGCCGATGGCCGGAAGCACCCGGTTCGAGTACCAGAGGTACACCCTTCGGATCGACGCCGGACGTGGAAGCCCGAACTCGAGGATTGCCAGCCGTCCTCCTCGTCGCACGACCCGTGCCAGCTCGCGGCACGCCAGCTCGGGCCGTTGGACGTTCCGGATCCCGAAGGCCATCGTCGCCGCCTCCACCGAATCGGAGGCGACAGGGATTGCGGCAGCATCGCCGCGAATCAGCACGACAGCTCGATCGCTCTGACGTTTGCGCACTTTGGCGAGGCCGATGCGGAGCATCTGGTGGGAAAAATCGACGCCAATCGCCCGCGCCGCACCGCCTCGCCCACACGCCATGATCGCCACATCGGCCGTCCCGGTACACAGGTCGAGGAGTGTCTCCCGGCCTGTCAGCCGGAGCGCCTTGACGGCGCGCCGACGCCACCTCTGATCGAGACCGGCGCTGAGCAGGCGATTGAGCAAATCGTACCGCCCCGCAATGGCGTCGAACATGCCGGCAATACGGTCGGGTGTTTTGGCTCGGAGCGAGTCGTCGACGACGTCGTGAGTGACGGGCTGGGGGGACTGGGGAATCACGGCTTCTGGTTCAGACGTCAGGCAGTAGCGGTTGGACGCGGATTGCCGTCTTAACGAATGTAAATCGCGGCGGCAGTGGTGACCAGATACAGGATACCAACGTAGCCGTTCAGGTCGAAGGCGCGCTTCACCTGCGAGAGATCGTCGGGCGCCACGAGCGACTGCTCGTAGACGAGCAACACCCCCACCAGCGCCACGCCCGCGGCATAAAGCGGACCGAGGCCGGCAATGTATCCCACGAGCAGCATGCAAAGGACGGTCAAGGCGTGCATGAAGCGTGAGATCAGGATCGAACGGGTCAGGCCGAAGCGCACCGGGATCGATCGCAGCCCATGTGCGCGATCGAACTCGAGATCCTGACACGCATAGAGGACGTCGAAGCCGCCGACCCACAGTCCGATCGCCAGCCCCAGCAGCCACGGCTCCCATCCGCCGCGCCCGCCGGCCGCGAGCCAGCCGCCTACGGGCGCTACGGCCATGGCGAGTCCGAGAAATGCCTGCGTGTAGGCCGTGTACCGCTTGGCGACCGAATACCAGAAGACGATGGCCAATGCGACTGGCGACAACGCGAGGCACAGCGTGGACAACTGGCCTGCCGCCACCACGAACACGACGGACGAAATGACGACGAACACCGTCGCGGCGGGTCGCGTGATCACGCCCTGCGGGAGCTCGCGCATCGCGGTGCGTGGATTGCGCGCGTCGTACTCGGCGTCCACGAGACGGTTGAACCCCATCGCCGCGCTGCGCGCGGCCACCATCGCGACGACGATCCACAACACCTGATGCCAGCCAACGGTGACCAGACGTGCCGCCAACAGCGCCCCGACGAGCGCAAACGGGAGCGCGAATACCGAATGGCTGAATCGAACGAACGAGAGGTAACGGCGAATCATCGCAAACCGCAATCCGCAATCCGCAATCCGCAATCTGCAATCATCTCCCCGACCCAACGCACCCTACTCGCGGCGATCCCGCTGACGAGAAAGGTCTCGACATCGAGCACATCTCGTGGAAGCTCCACCGCGATGAGCGCAGCGTCCCGGCCTGGTTCAATCGTACCAGCTTCCGCCTCGAAGCCGAGCGCCCGGGCGCCAGTCCGCGTGGCGCTCTCGAGGAGTGCCGCGGGCGGCACCGATGGTGCGAGCCGGTGCAACAATTCCAACTCTGAGAAGAGGTTCAAATCGTTGTTGCTGGCCAGGCTGTCGGTGCCGATGGCGACCGGGACGCCCGACTGATAGAACCGTTCCACGGGCGGACATCCGACACCGACATAGTCGTTGCTCCGCGGGCACGTGACGACTGTCGCCCCTCGGCTCTTCAACCGTTGCAAACCGTCGTCGTCCAACTGCACGCCGTGGACGACCAGCAACCGTGAGTTCACGACCTTCATTTGATCGAGATAAGAGACTGGATCGGTCCGCGGAGCGATCCAGTCTGGATCCCAGGCGCCGAGCTCCTCCAGCAGCCGCCGCCACGGCCCGTCGCCGGTCGCGAGCAGCTCGACTTCTTCCGGTGATTCGGCGAGATGAACCGAGGACGGAAGAAAAGGCGTGCGTTCCTGGGCGGCGCGGATGCCCTGAAAGAGCCGGGGCGAGACCGAATACGGCGCGTGTGGCGCAAGGCTGACGGGCACGGTTACTGAAGGGCCGCAGCGCTTCACGGCGTCGAGCCCCTGTTCGAGCACCGCGTCGGCGTCGGCGGCGGTCAGCCGCAGGAGCTCGTGAAACACGACGCCTTTGAGAGAACTCTCCCGGAGTGGCGCCACACTGACCAGCGAATTGCTGACGTCGCCTACAAGGCCGGTCCCAGAAGCGCGCAGCTCTTCGATTGCCTGCTGCATCGACATGAGGACCGTGTCCTCGGCCGGGGGATCGCGACGCCGCGTGCGTAGCATGTCGCGCACCCACTCGGTGAAACGATCGGCCCTTGGCACACGACCGTGCATCCACGACAGCTCGAGATGCGTGTGCGCATTCGTCAGCGCCGGCATCACGGCCATGTTGCCGAGATCGACGAGTGGTGCGTCGTCGCGAAATGGCAAGGCGGCGCCGGCGCGCCCGACGGCAGCGATGCGGCCGCGATCGATGGCGCACCAGCCATTCAGCAGCGGACGATCGGCGACGGGAAGAATCCAGCGGGCGCGGACAATGAGCACAGCAGCTGAACTGTACAGTGCCAAGTGCTAAGTGCGAAGTGCGAAGTGAAGTGGGAAATGGATAGTGGCCCACTTGCCACTCCACTTCGCACTTGCCACTTACCACTTGGCACTGCCGGCGTCAGTTCATTTGACCGTCCACAGATAGATGGTCTTCCCGTTGACCGTGCGCTCGGCATCCGGCTTCCAGTCCTCGCCCATGGAGAATGCGTGCGACACGATGCGCGTACCGGGCTTCAACTCCCGCTGCAGCTTCGGGAGCAGCTTCTGATTGAGCGAGCTGAGAAGGTAGAGCGTCACGACCGTGGCTTCCGAAATGTCGGTCTGGAATAGATCCGCATTGATGAAGCGCACGCGATCGGCAACGCCGGCCTGCTCCGCGTTCTGGCGCGACAGCGCCACGAGCTTCGGATTGAACTCGACGCCAACCCCGCGCGCGCCATGCTCTTTCGCCGCCGCGATCGGCGTGCGGCCGTCGCCGGACCCGAGGTCGTAGACGACATCCTCTTTGGTCACATTCGCAAGCTCCAACATCGCGGAGACGACCTCCGCTGGCGTCGGCAGGAAAATGACGTCTTTGCCGGCAGTGCCGGGCCTGATGTCCGGATCGTCCGGATTGATCGGCCCATTCGTGACGGGCGGTGGCGCAGGGGGTGCCGGCGACTGCGCGAAGACCGTGGACGCAGACGCCAGTGCGAGCGTGATGAGGACGACGGCGAATGATCGTCGGAAGGCTGCTGACATGCCGCGATTATAGTCAGCGGCCCGGAAGCTGGACCTCGGCTGTCGAATTTTTTCCTGGGGTTTATTGCTGGCGTGCGACTTTGCCGGCGCGCGAGCGCGCCGTGTAGTTCGACAGTTCCGCAGACACCGACACGTCGCCGGCTGCACGCGCGGTGGCCAGCTCCAGCATTCGCGGGACGTCGCGCAGCCGGAAGATCGGATCGCCAACGATGTCGTAGTGCATGGTACGACGCTTGGCGACGAAGCCGGCGTCCTCGATGTTACGGACAATCTCGACTTCGTCCATGCAGTACGCCGCACCGGCGGCGCGAACGACGTTTTCTTCGATCATGACCGAGCCCATGTCGTTGGCGCCGAACGCCAGGCTGAGCTGTCCGACCTTCCCGCCTTGCGTCACCCATGACGACTGCAGGTTGTCGAAATTGTCGAGCACGAGCCGCGAAATTGCGAGCGTGCGGAGGTACTCAACGCCCGTCGCTTCAGTGGTGACGCCGTGATCGCGCCCCAACTCCGTGTGGTCGGGCTGGAAGCTCCACGTGATGAAAGCCGTGAATCCGCCGGTCTCATCCTGGAGGTCGCGAAGGCGGAGCAGATGCTCGAGCCGTTCCTCCAGCGTCTCGACGGTGCCATACATCATCGTCGCGGTCGTGCGAAGGCCCGCCCGGTGGGCGTGGCGCATCACGTCAAGCCATTCGTCGGCCGTCGCCTTGCCATGGCAGTGCAGCAACTTGCGGACCCGATCGACCAGAATCTCGGCGCCGCCCCCGGGGATGCTGTCGAGCCCCGCGGCGACGAGCCGTCCGATCACCTCCGGCACCGGCAGCTGCGAAAGACGGGAGATGTGAATGACCTCGGGCGGCGACAGCGCGTGAAGCTTGAACTCCGGATAGCGCGCCTTCACGGCACGGAACAGATCTTCGTACCAGGCCAGCGGAATGTCCGGGTTGTGTCCACCCTGCAACAGCAACTGATTGCCGCCGACGGCAATTGTCTCGTCGATCTTTCGGAAAATCTCGTCGAAAGAGAGCACGTAACCGTCAGCGGATCCGACCGGCCGGTAGAACGCGCAGAAGTTGCACCGTGCGACGCAGACGTTCGTGTAGTTGACGTTGCGATCGATGATGTAGGTGACGATGCCGTCCGGATGTTTGCGTGCACGAGCGCCATCAGCCAGCCGCCCGAGCGTATGCGGCGGCGCCTCGGCGTACAAGGCAAGCGCTTCGTCTCCCGACAGGCGCTCACCGGCGGCGGCCTTCTCGATGCTCCCGCTGAGGGTCATTCTCTTGAATTCTAAACCGTTCCGAGAGGCGGACCTGAAGGTCCGCCCTACACGTGATCGACACCAGTCTCAAATGTAGGGCGGACCTTCAGGTCCGCCTGGCGACGTTCACGGAAACCATCGCAACGGCTGCGATTGGGCACACGACACCCACCTCCGCCGCGAGCGCGTAGAACCGCTCCAGACCCTCGATTTCCCGTTCTCCGAGACGAAAACGGATGTTCTCGCGGAGGTAGCGGCCGCCGAGCGCGGCGCGCTCGGCATCACCTTCGAAAAAGCGCGCCGCGACCGCTTCCGGATGCGACTCCCCTGCCAGCCGTGCTCTCTGTAGCGCGGCGACGTCGCCGGCGTCGACCGCGCCCGGCACTCCTGTCCAGCACGCGAACACGAACGGCAACCCGGTGAAGTCTTTCCACGCTGCGCCGAGGTCGATTTTCTGAAGGCCGAGCGACTGGTAGTCGGCGAGCAACGCGGGATCGCCGATCAGGAGCGCCGCGTCCGCCCGCTCGACCATTCCGGCCAGATCGGGACCGTAGTCGACGAACGACGGCGCGATTCCGAAGTAGCGCGCCGCCAGTATTCGCGTCAGTGCCACGGATGTGCGCGAACTGGTGTCGAGGGCAATCGATCGCACCCGCTCGATTGGAATCGACGTGAAGATCGCCACCGACGCGACCGGGCCATCTGCGGCAACGGCGCAGTCCGGCACGATGCGGTACCCCTCCCCCCGCAGATATTCGATGGAGGGAATCAGCCCGAGATCGATCTCCCGCTCGTGCAGCAATTGGGCGCACGTGCTTGGCAAGTCATAGCGGACCGCGAACCGATCGGTCATGGTCTCGAGACCTTCAACGAGCGGGCGCGCGTTGAGGTACGACACCGCGCCGATGCGCACGATAGCCATCAGGTGCGGGGCACGAAGCGTCCGTCGCGCTCGACCGGTTCGCCCGACGCGGCAACGATGTTCCGCCGGATCTCCTCGAGCGGCGACCGCCGCTTGCCTTCAGGAGCCTCGTCGACCGGCGACACGCCATCCACGTCGTCCGCGCCGAACGTCAGGGCGACCTGCGCGAGTTTGGGGCCGTAGAGTTGCCAGTCAACCTGCACGTGCGGGACTTCGACGAGGAGACGGGTCAAGGCGACGAGCCGGACGTCCTCGAACCCTGTCGACGGGTGAACGCCGCTTTGTCGCGGGAGCGGCGCAAACGCAATGATCTCTCGATGCGAGCGCAGGATTCGGGCGGCGCGGTCGAGGAGGGCCACTCGCGCCTCCGCCGGCGCACGGTCGACGGTGGCGCGCGCGATGCCGAGACCGGCTCGAAGGGCCGACTCGATCAATGGCTCGATTGACGGTGAGTCGAGCGGCGCTTCGGCGATGCGCTCGAGGCCCGCCGTGCGCAGAGCCGACAGCACGCCTGTCGCCCGGCCCATGTCAGTGCCGGCAACCGCTGCGACGTCGGCCAGCGAAAAGCCGTGGACCGGGACCCGCCCTTCCACACGGGCAGCCAGGAGTCCGATGGCGCTGACGGCACGATCCAGATCGGAGAGCGCACCGTTGACGCGGATCTCGCCCGCCGCAGGCGCCAACGTCAGCTGATCGCTGACCGTTTCGATCGGCACGACCTGGACCCGCGCGAACGTGGTCCTCGCACCGTGGCGGCGCCGGCGCACTTCGTCCGCCGCCATGCCGAGCGCCAGCACATCACCCGCCCGGTGAATCGCATCGATATCGGCCGGCGACAGCGGTTCACCAGCGATCGCTCTTTCGAGCAGCGCGTCAGTTGCAGTCATGTGTCCTGGCAGGAGGACTCGTCGTCAGCACCATCTGATGAGAAATTTCCTGCGCGAGCGAGAGCGCACGGCGCCCGTCCTCGCCCGTGACCTGCGGCGGCCGCCTGGTGCGAATCGAGTCGACAAAGTCTTCGAGCTCGCACTTCAATGGCTCGTCCGACGCGACGGCGACCGGCCCGCCCTCGATCGTCGGCATTCCCGCCGGCTGCCGAACGAGCCGCCACATTTCGACCTCCTGCGCCGCGTAGTCGATCGCGACATACGATTCGGGCTGAAAGAAACGAATCTTCCGCGTACGGTCGCGGCTGATGCGACTGGCCGTGAGATTGACGATGCAGCCCGACTCGAACCGCAGTCGGACGTTGGCGATATCGATCCTGGGCGTGAGCACCGGCACACCGACGGCGTCAATCGCCGAGACCGGCGACTTCACGATCGACAGCACGACATCGAGATCGTGAATCATCAAGTCGAAGACGACGTCGATGTCCAGGCTTCGATCGGGAAATGCGCCAAGGCGGTGCACCTCGATGAACCGTGGCATCGTCAACAACGGCCGCGCCGCAGCGACGGCCGGATTGAATCGTTCCGTGTGGCCGACCGCGAAGATCGCGTGTCGCTCGTAGGCGAGCTGCACGAGCTCGTCGGCCTCGGCCATCGACCGCGCCAACGGCTTTTCAATCAGCACCGCCATGCCGGCTTCGAGGAATGGACGCGCCACGGCGGCGTGAGACGCAGTCGGTGTGGCGACCACCACGCCGTCTACGCGGCCTACCAGTTCGGCGGCGTCACGAACCACCGCGGTCTTGTTGGCTTCGGCGATCTGCTCGGCACGGTCGGCATTGATGTCCACGACGCCGGCGAGTTCGACATCCGGCATCGCCGCCAGAATTCGCGCGTGATGCCGCCCGAGGTGTCCGACGCCGATTACTGCAAGTTTTGTCACTACGCTCACCGCGAGGCTGAAGCCCCGCCTGCACAATCCCGCAATCCGAGTGCTAACCTGCGTCCACGGCCTGGCGTCCGACGATGGTAATGCCGGCGTCGTTGGCGGCGCGCACGACGTCGGCGCCGTCGATCAGGAGGGTCTTCCCCGCATCAACCGACAGCGCACTCGCACCGACCTCGCGCATGACGGCGATCGTTGCCGCGCCGACAACGGGCACGTCGAATCGCATGTCCTGTTTCGGTTTCGCAACCTTGACCACACGAACGCCCGGACCCGCGAGGCGCCCGGCCCGGCGGATCATCTCGTCAGTTCCCTCCATCGCCTCGACCGCCACCACTGCGGCATCACGGACGACGATGGACTGTCCGATATCCAGGCCCGCGATGGCGTCGGCCATTCGGTAGCCGAATGCGAAATCGGTCTGCTCCTCGGCACTCGGCGCGCGCGTCGTCATCACGCCCGCAGTCGCCAGCAGCGGCCGGAGCAGCTCGGTTGAATCGAGCAACTCGATGCCCTTGGCGCGAAGGACATCGGCGACGGCCGATATGAGGGCGTCCGTGTTGCGCGCCTTCAGCCGCGCGATCACGGAGAGGAGCGTCAAGTCCGGCATCACGCTGAAAATCTTCGTGTGCTTCACCTGTCCGGCCATGACCGCGTGGCTCACGCCGGCGTCCTTCAAAATCTTGATACACGTGCCGAGGTGACCGAGCGGTACCCAGTGGATCGGCGCTTGCGGGGAGCGAGCCGCCGAAGCTGCGAGATCCGGAAAGGCCTCGTCCTTGACCGCGACGATGGTGACGTCGTGCCCCTGTGCGCGGGCCGCATCGAGAACCAGAAACGGGAACCGCCCGTTGCCCGCGATCAGCCCGAGGCGCATCGCGTGGATTGCGGATTGCGGATTGCGGATTGCGGAATGCGCCCGAACGTCACGGCCTTACTCGTCCGCGACCATTTCTTCGGCTCGTCGCGTCGGGCGGCGCAGGAGAACGCCGCGCTGGGAGCCGCGGATGAAGTCCACCAGGTAGGCCACTTCTGGGCACGAGAGCGTCCGGTCCTGCTCGATCTCCCGGATCGCACGGCTGGTGTTCAGGCGCGAGACCAGCAGGTACCGATATGCGCGCTTCAACTTGCTGAGCGTGTCCTCTGAGAATCCGCGGCGGATCAGGCCAATCGTGTTGAGGCCGTAGATACGCGCCCGGTTGCCGACGGTCTTCGCGTAGGGAAGCGCATCCTTGGTGACCACGGAGTAGCCGCCGATGAACGCGTGTTCGCCGACCCGGCAGAACTGATGCACGCCCGAGAAGGCGGAAATCGTCGCGAAGTCCTCGACCCAGACGTGGCCACCAAGCGTCGCGGCGTTGCCGAAGATCGTGTCGTTGCCGATTCGGCAGTCGTGGGCGACGTGCACGTAGGCCATGAACAGGTTACGGTCGCCGATCCGCGTCAGCCCGCCGCCCATCTCGGTCCCGCGATGGATAGTCACGAACTCGCGGAAGATGTTTCGCTTGCCGACCTGAAGCCTGGTCGGCTCGCCGTGGTACTTGAGGTCCTGCGGCATCAGCCCGATCGACGCGAACGGGAAGACCTGCGTGCCTTCGCCGATCTCGGTCCAGCCGTCCACGACGGCCGATGACCCGATCCGGCAGTTGGGACCAATCTTCACGTTCGGGCCGATCGTCGCGTAGGGACCGACGGACGTGCCCTCCCCAATCTCGGCGCCGGGATGGACGATCGCGCGCGGATCGATCTCGGTGACGCGGCGCAGTTCCAGCAGCAGGTCGGCCTCCGCCACGACGTGCTCGCCCATGTAGGCGACCCCGTGCACGCGGGCGAGGTGGGTGCGCCGCCGGCTGAGGGTCACCTCGAGGCGCAGCCGATCGCCAGGCACGACCTGACGACGGAACTTCGCATTGTCCACGCCTCGCAGATAAACGCGGACCCCCGGCGTGGCGCAGTCGAGCAAGAGGACCGTGGAGGCCTGTGCGAGCGCCTCCATCATCAGGACCCCAGGCATGGTCGGCAACCCGGGAAAGTGGCCCTGAAAGAACTCCTCGCTGACCGTGACGTTCTTCGCTGCCACGACTCGCCGCCCCGGCTCGTGCTGGAGGACAGCGTCGAGCAAATACCAGGGATAGCGATGCGGGAGGCGGTCGACGAGCGTCGGAATGTGAATCACGGTCACGCGTCCGGCAGTCCGGTGCTTGGGATGGTACAAGGCCCGGCCCACCCCGTCCAGCAGGGACGAGGGGTGGCCGGGCCAGAAGGTGCAGAGGGGCCGCGGAGAGCCGGCCTCACCGGCGCCAGGACGTTAGTCCTTCGGCTGTGGCTTCGGCGCGGGCGTCGTCGGCGTCGCCGGCTTGGGAGCCGGAGTCGCGGGCGGCGTCGCGGCGGGCGGCGCGGTCGTCGCTCCCGGCGTCGCGGGGGCCGGCGTGCCGGGCGCCGCCGTGGAGGACGCCGGGTTCACGGCATCGAACCGCTTGATCACTTCAGCGGTCAGATCGAGACTCTGGTCGAAGAACACCAGGCCCGAGTCGGTGGTGCGGAACAGCATCGTGATCTTCTTCTCGTTCACGATCGTCTGGAGGATCGGTCCCAGCTTCGTGTTGAAGGACTCCTGCACTTCGTTGCGGAGCTGGTTGAACTCCTCCTGCGCGTCCTGCTGGGCGCGCTGCAGCTCCTTCTCCTGACGCTGCACGCTCGCCTGAGTCTCCCGGCGCGCCGCTTCGTTCAGCACGTCGGTCTCGAGTTTCTGATTGTCGGTCTGCAGCTTCTTCTGACGCTCCGACAGCTCCGCCGTCTTCTTCTGGCCGAGCGCATCGATGCGCTGCTGCGCGGTCTTGCCCCACGCCGTATCGCCGAACACGCGCAGCATGTCGATCACGCCGACCCGCATCGACTGCGGATACGGCTGCGGCGGCTGCGTGCCGGGCGTCGTGGGGGGCGGCTGCTGTTCGGCAGCGGGCGGCGCGGTCGTCGGCGCCGGAGTGGTCGGCGCCGGAGTGGTCGGCGCCTGAGCAGCCAGGAGAGCGGGCGCACTTAGCGCCAAACCAAGCGCAAAACTGACGACGAACACCTTCATACTGGCTGAACCCCCTGAACGTAAGTAGCGCGAACCCCTAAGTATAGCCTCAAGCCCGGCCATACGTCGACCGTTGGCCCCTAGAACGTCGATCCCACCGCGAAGCGGAACGTATCGGCCTTCACGGGCTGCAGGTTGTTGTCGTAGATCCCGTCCCGGTTCATGTTGTGCGCATAGATCAGGCGGAACGGGACGTTCAAGACCGGCATGAAGAACCGAACCTCGGCGCCGGTCGACATGATGAAGTCGTCCATCCTGAACTTCTGCCCGAAATCCTGCACCTGCCCGGCGTCGAAATACCCCAGCACGCGGAACGGTCCCGCGATCGAGTAGTGCAGCTCCGCGTTGAACAACGCCAGCTTGTTGCCGCCGAGGACGATGAACGTGCCGGGATGCTCCGGCGTCCCGACGTCCCGTGGGCCGATCGACCGGATGTCGTAGCCGCGAACGCTATATTCGCCGCCCGTGAACAGCCGCTCCCAGATGGGCAGGTTCTCGGAGGTAGTACTGCCGAACGGGTGTACGAAGTCGACCTCTCCCCGGACGCCGGCAGTGAATCGGCGCTGCGCGCCGATCGGCTTCCAGAACACCCCCTCGAGCCGGGGCTTGTAGAAGTTGACATCGCCCCCGATGCCGGCGAAATCCATCCCCACCGTGAGCCGCTTCCCCGAGTTCGGGAAGATCGGATTGTCGATTGTGTTGTGGACGATGCTCGGAGTGATCTGGCTGATTGTGCGGCGGCCGCCCTCGCCGACGAGAAGGGCGTCGGCAAGGAACGGGTTCCGGGCAATCACCTCGGGATCGAGGAACAGCTCGTTGATGTCCTTCACCTGCTCGACCTGCAGACTATAGGACATGAACATGCGTGTGAAGTCGCGCAGCGGCCAGCCGGCGACGAGGTTGCCGCCGATCGATTCCTGCGTATACGAGTAGTAGTAGTGAATCTCGCGCTTGAACAGGTCGAGGCCGGCGTTGATTGGTCGATCGAACAGGAATGGCTCGCTGAACGCCAGCTGATAGTTCTGGACCTGCGAGCCGGCCAGGACCGAAAAGGTCACGCTCTCGCCGCGTCCAAGGAAGTTCGACGTCTGGAAGGAGAGCTGGCCGAAGAACCCTTCGAACTGCGAGACGCCGGCGCCGAAGGTCAGCTGGTTCCGGTTCTGCTCCTCGAACTTCAGCGTGACATCGACCTTGTTCTTCTGCCCTTGCGTTTTTTCGACTTTCGGATTGTCGGGACTGCCCTCTTCAATCGGACGGAAGTATCCGAGCTGGTTGATGCGCCGGACGCTGTACTTCAGCGACTCACTGTTGAACACGCCGTTTTCGAGCAACCGGAATTCGCGGCGGATGACGTTGTCGCGAGTGGTCGTGTTGCCGACGAACGTGATCCGGTTGACGAAGTACTGCTCGCCCTGCTGCAGGCGCATCGTCACGTCGACGATGGCCGGCTGTTTCTTCGCCTCTTCGATTGCTTCGGGCGTGGGAGGTTGCGACGGATCCGGCAGGTTCCGCGGCTTCAGGTCCGGGTAGCCGGTGAACTCCCAGTAGCCGCCAGTGCCGTATAGCTCGCGCGCCGCCTGCATGCCCTTCCGGACTTTCTTCTCGTTGTAATAGTCGCCCTCGTTCACTTTGAACAGCTGACGAAGGACCTCGGACTTGACGACCGTATTGCCGTCGAACGCGAAGCTGCCGACGCGATAGCGATCGCCTTCCTGCACCGGTACCTTCAGCTCGACGTACCGCGTCTTGCCGTCCTTGGCGTCGTTGAGGACCTTGATTTCCGGCGTGCCGATGCGGGCGCCGATATAACCCTTGTTGCGGTAATTCTCGGTGATTCGCTCGGCGTCTTCCTCGAACTTCGATTCCTGGTAGGTGCCGCGCCCGGTGATCCACGATAACCAGTGCTCGGGCCGGTTCTCCTTCATCTGCTTCTGGAGCTCCCCGTCGCTGAGCGCCTTGTTGCCATCGAAGTCGAGCTGCTTGATTTTGACCTTCGGTCCTTCGCTGATGTTGAACGTGAGGTGCACGAGCTTTGGACCGCCCGGCATCTCCTTGATGGTGTGCGTGACCTCGGCGTACTGGTAGCCCTTCTCGGACATCAGGCCGCGAACCACACCCTCGACGCGCCGGATCATTCCGGGATCGATGAACGTATCGAGGCGGACCTGGATATTCTCTTCCTTCAGCTTGTCGTCGATCTTCGACTGCTCGACCTTCTTGCTGCCCTCGTAGTCGACGATCTTGACGCGCTGGCGCTCCTCCATCTTGTAGATGATGCGCTTGCCGATGACGCCGTTCGGATAGGGATCGTCCACGACCTCGACCGACAGGTCCTCGAGGAAGTTCGTCGCCCACAGACGCTGGAAGTCGTCCAGCAGCACCTTCTCGGTTTTCTCGTCGTAGGGCACCCACACACCATCCGACGGCCGGCTCACCTGCGCCTGGATGTAATACAGATAGGTCTGGGGATCGATGACGGAGACGTCGCCCTGCGACGGGAACGCGAGCTGGATGAAGCGCACGAGCGGTGGAGATCCGGCCGGAGGAAGCTTTGCCCCCGCCTGCGCCGGAGCCTCCGCCGGAGCGGGCTCTGGCGCCGGCCGCTGCTCCGCCGGCGGCTGTTCAGCGGGCGGCGGCGGTTGTTGAGAAGGCGGCGCCTCCTGCGGGGAGGGCGGCGCGGCGGTCGGCTGCTGTTCCGACGGCGCTGGCTGCTGCTGCGAAGGTGCCGGTTGCTGTTCGGCAGGCGCCGGCTGTTGCGGGGGGGCCGGTTGGCTGTCCTGTGCCCCGGCCGTGCCGCTAAAGGCGCCCGCCCAGAGAACAGTCGTCAGGGCCAGCGCCGGAATCAACGACCTGTACATGAGTTAGAGAGAGTCCTGGTGCGACGGTCACGTCCGCAGGGCCGCTTGCGCGTGCCCGGACGTACAGCCGGTCCCAAACCTTTAAGCCTACAGGATGTTGGACGCTTCAGGCCAGTCGACGGCCGGCCTCGACCTGACCGGATGGCCGGTAGGCCAGGGCGCCCGCATCGAGGTAGACCTCGATCTCGCCACCTCGGAGATGCCCGCGGATCAGTTCCTCCGAGAGCGGATCCTCGATGTAGCGCTGGATCGCGCGGCGCAGGGGGCGTGCGCCGTACGACCTGTCCTTGCACGTGGCTTCGATAATCCAGTCGGCCACTTCCGGGGTGATGGAAATCCGCAAACGGCGATCGGCGAGGTTCGCGTTCAACTGGCCGACCAGCAGCGTCAGGATCCGGCGCAGATCATCGTCGGACAGCGCCTCGAACACGATGATCTCGTCGATGCGGTTGATGAATTCCGGGTTGAAGGTCCGCTTGACCTCGCCGAGGACCATGTCCGACACGGTGCGCGTGATCTCGCCCTGATCGGCCGACTGGAACCCCAGCGCCGCCTTCTTCTGAATGAAGCGGGCGCCGATGTTCGAGGTCATGATGATGATCGTGTTCTTGAAGTTCACCCGGTTGCCGAGTCCGTCCGTCAGGTGGCCGTCCTCGAACACCTGCAGCAGGATGTTGAACAAATCCGGGTGCGCCTTCTCGATCTCGTCGAGGAGCACGACCGAGTAGGGATTACGCTTCACCTTTTCGGTGAGCTGCCCGCCTTCTTCGTGCCCGACGTATCCGGGCGGCGAACCAATCAGCTTGCTGACGGAGTGCTTCTCCATGTACTCGGACATGTCGAAGCGGATCAGGGCGTGATCGCTGCCGAACAGGAAGTTGGCGAGCGCGCGGGCCAGTTCCGTCTTGCCGACGCCGGTCGGCCCGAGGAACACGAAACTGCCCACCGGTCGCGCCGGGTTCTTCAGTCCGGCGCGTGAACGGCGGATCGCGCGGGAGACGGCCGAGATCGCCTTTTCCTGGCTGATCACCCGGCGGTGCAGCTCCTCTTCCATCCGGAGCAGCTTGTCGCCCTCGTCCTGGTTGATGGACGCGAGCGGGACGCCGGTCCACTTCGAGACGACCTCGTCGATATCCTGCTTGCCGACCGAGACCTTGCGGCCCGTGTTCTTGACCTCGAACTTCTCGCGGACGAACTGCAGGTTTTCGCGCGCCGTCACTTCCTGCTCGCGATAGAACTGCGCCTTCTCGAAATCCTTGGCGGAGACGGCGCTCTCCATCTGCTCGACCGCGACGCGGATGCTGCGGTTGATCTCGCCGAACTCCTCGCTGAAGCCGGCCTCGCGCAGCTTGCCGCGCGCGCCGGCCTCGTCGATCAGGTCGATCGCCTTGTCGGGGAGGAACCGGTCGGTGATGTAGCGGCTCGACTGATAGACCGCCGCCTCGATCGCCTCGCGCGTGTATTCGACGTGGTGGAACTGTTCGTAGCGGTCCTTGACGCCGAGGATGATCGAGATCGCCTCGAGCTCGCTCGGCGGATCGACCTTCACGGCCTGGAAGCGGCGTTCGAGGGAGCGATCCTTCTCGATGTACTTCCGATATTCCGCCGGCGTGGTGGCGCCGATGCAGCGGATCTCACCCCGGCTGAGCGCCGGCTTGAGGATGTTGGCCGCGTCGAGCGAGCCTTCGGCCGACCCGGCACCGACCAGCGTGTGGAGCTCGTCGATGAAGACGATGATGTTCGGATTGTCGGTCAGCTCCTTCATGATCGCCTTCAGGCGTTCTTCGAACTGACCGCGATACTTGGTGCCGGCGACGATGAGCGAGATGTCGAGCGCGAGGATCCGCTTGTCGGCGAGGAAGTGCGGCACATCGCCGTAGACGATCTTCTGGGCGAGCCCTTCGACGATGGCGGTCTTGCCGACACCGGGCTCGCCGATGAGCACGGCGTTGTTCTTGGTCCGGCGGCACAGCACCTGCTGCACGCGTTCCAGCTCGTGATCGCGCCCGACGAGCGGATCGAGCTGATTCTTCATCGCCGCCTCGGTGAGGTCGCGGCTGAATTCGGCGAGGAGCGGCGTTTCCTTGACCCGTGTCAGCGTCGTCTTCTCGTTCAGGAGCTGCACGATGTCGTCGCGGACCGTGTTCAGGCGCATCCCCTTTTCCATCAGGATGGACGCCGCGACGGATCGTTCCTCGCGCAGGATGCCGAGCAGCAAGTGCTCGGTACCGATGTAGTTGTGCAGCAGCCGATCGGCTTCTTCGGCCGCGAACTGCAGCACGCGCTTGGTTTCCGCGCTGAAGGGAATTTCGACCGACGTCGACACTTTCTCGCGAAACACCGTCCGCCCTTCGATTTCCTTGCGGATGTTTTCGAGAGACAGGTGGGAGCGGGCGAAGATCCGGCTGGTCAGGCCCTTGCCTTCGCGGATCAGACCGAGAAGAAGATGCTCGGTCTCAATCGAGATGCTCCCGAGTTGGCTGGCCTCGTAGCGGGCGAAAAAGAGCACGCGCCTCGCTCTTTCGGTGTACCGTTCGAACATCCGCCCTCCGACCTCATTTCGATTATACGGCATACCAGCCGAGCTCTGAGTGATTCCGCAGCTTTTTTGTGTGTGCCGTCGATTCGGACCGACGGGATCAAAGCCGCCGCGGAAGAATCCGCGGCGCAACAGGACGGTCGAGACTCACGCGGGCTACGGTTTTCCGGATCAGGCAGGGACGAGGCGGCCGTTCTCGAGGCGCAGAATCCGATCGCAGGCGGCGGCCAGCCGTGGATTGTGTGTGGCGATCACGGAGGTGAGACCACGCTCGCGGTGCATGGCACGAAACAGCTCGTGCAATGTATCGCCGGTCCTCTCATCGAGATCGCCGGTCGGCTCGTCGGCGAGGATGAGCGCAGGAGCCATCACCAGCGCCCGCGCCACCGCGACGCGCTGCTGCTCTCCGCCAGAAAGCATCGGGGGCCGATGATCGAGGCGCTCGCCGAGCCCGACGCGCTCGAGCAGCGACCGCGCGGCGGTGCGCGCCTCCAATGCCGGCCGACGTGCGATGCGCATCGGCATTTCCGCGTTCTCGATGGCGGAGAACTCCGGCAGCAGATGGTGGAACTGGAAGACGAACCCGACCTGCGCATTCCTGAACGCCACCAGTTCGTCGTCCGGCATTGCGCCGAGATCGCGCCCCTGCACGACGATTTGTCCGGACTCGGGACGATCGAGTCCGCCGAGCAGATGCAGCAGCGTGCTCTTGCCGACGCCGCTGGCGCCGACGATCGCGACCATCTCGCCGTCGTCGACGGCGAGATCCAGATCGCGCAGGACGTGAATGTCCTGGGTGCCGACGCGATAGCGCTTGTTGAGCGCGGTGGCTTCGATGAAGGGGCATGGACTTCGGACTTCGGACTTCGGACTTCGGACTTCGGACTTCACGGACTCCGGACTCCGGATTACGGAAGAATACCGGGTTGACGCCGGCGCTGGGATGCAACAGCGCATCCTGGAGCCCGTTGCCCGGAGCCCGGAGCCCGTTCCATCATTCAAACCTCAGCGCCTGCACCGGGTCCAGGCGCGCCGCCTGGCGGGACGGATAGATCGTCGCCAGGAAGCAGATGATCACTGCACCGACGATCACGGCCGCCAGGTCCCCGGGCAGCATTACGAACGGGACGTGCGAAACCTGGTAGACGTCGGCGGGAATCTGAATCAGCTGGTAGCGATCGAGCACGTACGCGAGGCTGCCGCCGAAGATGGCGCCGGCGGCCGTGCCAACGAGGCCGATGATCAGCCCCTGGAGCATGAAGACCACCATGATGCTGCGGCTGGTCGCGCCCATGGTCTTCAGGATGCCGATGTCGCGGCTCTTCTCCATCACCAGCAGGACCAGCGACGCGATGATGTTCAGGGCGGCGACTGCGACAATGAGCCCGATGGTGATCGAAATCACGATCTTTTCGAGCCACAACGCCGAGAAGAGCGACCGGTTCATGTCGGCCCAGTCCTGCACCCAGTAGTCGGGACCGAACGACGTCGCAATGCGATCGGCGATGGCGGGCGCCTGGTAGGCGTCGAAGACCTTCACCTCGATCAAGTCCGGCGCTTTGTCCATGAGGCGCTCCGCGACCGGGATCGAGACGAACCCGGACGCCGCGTCGTAGTCGTAGAGCCCGAGCCGGAAGATCCCGGCCACTCGCAGGCGCCGTGCGCGCGGCATCCATCCCATGGGCGACAGCGTCCCTTCGGGTGTGAGCACCGTCAGCGAGTCGCCAACGTGCAGTGTCAGCTCCTTGGCGAGGTCGGCGCCGACCAGGATGCCGGGCGGCTGATCGCCCTGCTGCTGCGCGATCGCGTCAATGGTCCCTTCGATCATCGACTTCGCCAGCTCCGTGACCTCGCCCTCGAGTTTCGGATCGATGCCCTTGATCCCGATGAACTGTGTCCCCTTCTCGTTCGAGACGAGTCCCTTGCCCTGGATCGTCGGCGCCGCGCCAACCACGCCCGGGACGGCCCGCAGCTTGGCGATCTCGGCGCGAAGATCGGTCAACCCGGTGCGCTTCCAGACATAGACGTGCGCGGTGCCACCGAGAATCCGGTTCCGCAACTCGCCCTGAAGTCCCGTCATCAACGCCAGCGCGATGATCAACGCGCTCACCCCCACCGCCACACCCAGCGTCGAGATCAGCGAGATGACCGAAATGAACGCCTGCCTGCGGCGCGCCAGAAGGTAGCGAAGGGCAATGTGGAGTTCGAAGGGCATAGGCGGCTAGGCGGTGATTACGCTCCGGACTTCGGACTACAGGCTCCGGACTACAGGCTCCGGGCTCCGGAACGGTCGCGGGCAACCCTGGACATCGCGCGTGCTAGACGCGGCTGTAATGAGTCGAAATCACGAGAAACTGCAAACGTTCCATCTGGCCGACGAGCTCGCGATTCGTGTCTACCGCGAGACCATCAATTTTCCGGCTTCAGGAGCGATACGGACTTGCAAAGCCAGATACGCCGTGCCGCCGTCTCGGTTCCGACCAATATCGTTGAGGGCTGCGCTCGGCGATCTGAGACCGATTATCTCCGCTTCCTCGATATCGCGTTGTCGTCGGCCAACGAGATCGGACTATCTGATCGAGCTCAGTGAGCGGCTGTCCTTCTCTCGATACTCACCGACGAGGCGCACCAGTCGCTGCAAGCATTGCAGCGTTCAACGGTTCAATGCGCTCCAAAAATTGCTTGATTCGTGTTGCTTCAGACTCGTGGAGCCCGAAGCCCGGCAGCCCGGAGCCCGTAGTCCAGCGCCGCCTCTCCCACCCCTAATCCCGCCGGCGCATATGCGGAAAAAGAATCACATCCCGAATCGACGGACTCCCTGTCAGCACCATGACCAGCCGGTCGATGCCGATCCCTTCGCCGCCGGTCGGCGGCAGACCGTATTCGAGCGCACGGACGTAGTCTTCGTCCATGACGTGAGCCTCGGCGTCGCCTTTGCGCCGTTCCTCCAGCTGTTGCTCGAAGCGGTGCTGCTGCTCGACCGGATCGTTCAGCTCGCTGAAGGCGTTGGCCACCTCGAAACCGCCGATGTAGAGCTCGAAGCGCTCGACGGTGTCCGGATCGTCGGGCTTCTGCTTCGACAGCGGCGACACCTCGGTCGGGAAGTCATAGACGAACGTCGGCTGGACGAGTTCGTCTTCCCACAATGCTTCGAAGATGCCGGTCGCCGCCTTTCCCGCCGTCGTGGATGCCGGGAGATCCAGTCCAAGCCTGGCGGCAATGGCGAGCGCCCGGTCTGCGTGACGGAGATCAGGTTCGGCCACGGGCGTGCCCAGCTTTCGGCTTGCGGCCTCGGCGGCAGCAGGTCGTAACGAAAGCCGGCGAAAGGGCGCGCGAAACGAGATCGTGTGGCCATTGAAGGCGCTCTCGTCGCGGCCGATGGCGGCCTGCGCGGTCTCGACGAGCATCTGCTCGGTCAGCGCCATCAGCTCCTGGTAGTCCGCATACGCCTGATAGAACTCGAGCATCGTGAACTCGGGATTGTGCTGCGTCGAGACCCCTTCGTTCCGGAAGTTGCGCGACAGCTCGTAGACGCGCTCGATGCCGCCGACAACGAGGCGCTTGAGATAGAGCTCCGGCGCGATCCGCAGGAAAAGATCCATGTCGAGCGCGTTGTGGTGTGTCACGAACGGACGCGCGGCCGCACCGCCCGCCACCGGTTGCATGACCGGCGTTTCGACCTCGAGGAAGCCCCGAGCGTCCAGAAACCGCCGGATGGTCGACACCACCTTTGCCCGCACCTCGAAGACGCGGCGCGAGTCCGGGTTGACGATCAGATCCAGATAGCGCTGGCGGTAGCGGGTCTCGACATCGGTGAGCCCGTGCCATTTCTCGGGCAGGGGCAGATGGCACTTGGCGAGAAATTCGAGCCTGCTGGCAAGAATTGTGAGTTCGCCCGTACGGGTCCGGAACAGGTGGCCGGCGACGCCGATATGGTCTCCGAGATCCAGCAGCTTGTAGATCTGATAGTCACGCTCGGGCAACTTGTCCTGCCGGATATAGACCTGGATCCGCGTCAGACCGTCCGAAAGCGCGAGGAAGCTCGCCTTTCCGAAGCTCCGGATCGCCAACACCCGGCCCGCGGTGGCGGTGTCGACCTTGTTCGCCTCCAGCGACTCGGCGGTCGCGTCCCCGTGTGCGGCGACCAGTGCGGAAACCGTGTCGGTCCGATCGAACCGGTTGGGATAGGTGGGCGCGCCGGCGGCGGCGACACTCTCGAGGTGCTGGCGGCGCTGCTGTATCTGCTCGTCTTCCTGACTCATGATGCGGGGCCTGCGGCGATCTCGCCGCGTTCAATCCGGTGCTTGACGGCGTCGAGCACGCCGTTTACGAACGGCACGGCTTCTTCGGTGCTGAAGCGGCGGGCGAGCTCGATCGCTTCGTCGATCACGACGGCGGGCGGCGTGTCCGCGTCGTGGAGAAGCTCATAGATCCCGAGGCGGAGAATCAGGCGATCGATCACCGGCATCCGATCAAGACGCCAGTTGCGCGATGCCTCTTCGAGGATGCGATCGATTCGTCCGACCTCGTCCACGGTCCCTCGCACGAGCGCCGCCGCACGGTCGCGCGCGCGATCGGGAATGCTCTCGTCGGCATCGCCAATGCGCCAGAACGACTCCGCGACTTCAGGAACGGTCAGACGCCCGACTTCCCACTGATAGAGCATCTGGATGGCGAGATCTCTGGCCTGCCGCGCCCATTGCCAGCCGCCGGCGGACTCAATCACGCCGGCCCTCCGGGCCGCCCGTCGCCCAGCCGTGCGAGCAGCGTGGCCATTTCGACGCCGGCCATCGCCGCCTCCCAGCCCTTGTTGCTGGGACCCGTCGGTACGCGCGCCAGCGCCTCCTCGGCGGAGTTCGTGGTGAGGACGCCGAACGCCATCGGGACGCCGGTCGCCGCCGCGGCATGCGTCAGCCCGTGCGAGACGGCTTGCGCGATGTAGTCGAAGTGCGGCGTCTCGCCGCGGATGAGACACCCGAGGCAGATGACGCCGTCGAAACGGCCCGTCTCGGCGGCGCGCTGCGCCGCGATCGCAATCTCGAAGCTCCCCGGTACACGCAGCACCGTCACATCGTCTGACGCGATCTCGGCGCTGGAGAGCGCCTCGAGCGCGCCGGCGAGCAGGCGATCGGTCACAAAGTCGTTGAACCGCGCGACCACGACGGCGAACTTGAAGCCCTTCGCCTTGTCACTGCCCTCGAGGGTGTGCATGATGCCTGGCGCAAACTCCACCGGGCGCATCGTGATGCGCCCTACTCCGCGTTGAAACGGGGCTTCCGCTTCTCGAGAAATGCCCGCGTCCCTTCCTTCATGTCGCCGGTGGACGCGACCAGCCCGAACACGTTCGCTTCCAGCTGGCTGGCGGCCTCGAACGGAAGATCGGCGCCGCCGTGGACGGCCTCGAGAATGTAGCGGATCGCCGTCGCGGGCTTCGCGGCGAGCGTGGCGGCCAGGGTTCGCGCCTCGTTGAGGAGCGCATCAGGCGCCACGACACGATTGACGAGGCCGATGCGCGCCGCTTCCTCGGCTCCGATGCGACGGCCGCTCAGCAGCAAATCGAGCGCCCGGCCGCGGCCGACGAGACGCGGCAGGCGCTGTGTTCCGCCGAATCCCGGCAGGAGCCCGAGGTCGATCTCGGGCTGGCCGAGCGTGGCCGTTTCAGAGGCCAGGCGGAGCGTGCACGCCATCGCCAGTTCGCAGCCACCGCCGAGCGCAAACCCATTGATCGCGGCGATCGACGGCTTGCCGAGTGTCTCGAGAGTCGCGAACACACGCTGGCCGCTGAGCGCGAAGGCGCGAGCCGTCTGCGGCGTGAGCGTCGCGAGCTCCGAAATGTCGGCACCCGCGACAAACGCACGATCGCCAGCACCAGTGACGACGAGGGCACGGACTTCGCGATCGGCCGCGGCGGCATCGAGCGCGCGCGACAGTTCGCCGAGCACCATCGCACTCAGCGCGTTCAACGCCTTCGGCCGGTTCACGGTGATCGAAAGAACGGGACCATCCCGCTCTATGAGTAACGTTTCGTAGGACATCACGCTCGGACGCCGTTGGGCACCCTTAGAGTCTCACGTCCGAGCGCCGCGGACGAAATCGCGCGACCAGCCACGCGAGGCTCACGGCCACCGTCGCCCCAATCGCGTCGGCGCGCAGGTCGGCGACATCCGGCGTGCGGCCGGGAACGAACGATTGGTGATATTCGTCGGACGCGCCGTAAAGGGTGGCGAGCACCACCGCGGCGGCCGCAGTGAACAGCGTCACCCGATCCCACCGCCTGGCCAGCGCTCGTAGGAGGACCAGGGCCAAGCCCGCGTAAAGGCTGCCGTGCACACTCTTGTCGCTGACGATCTCGGGCAGGCTGGGCGGCTGCGAAATCGACGAGCCGATGAAGATGACGGCCGCGTAGACCACCACCGGGCCCCACCACCACGCAGCGCGCGCGAGAGCGGGATGTCGGCGCGAAGCAGCCGGGTCAACGGTCACAGCCGACGTACGCCCGCCCTAGAGCGGGAACGGATACATCAGCCAGCCCAGGACCACGGCGCCGGCAACGAAGCTGGCGAACATCGCCGCGCCGAATTGAACCTGCGACCGGGCGTCGTCTCGCATGAGCGCCGCGAAGACAATCGAGACGAACAGCGCGAAGAGGATCAGGAGGAAGAAATGAGAATGCACAGGAGGCAGATGCTCGGCGGCCTATTTCCGGCCGCTCGCGATATCCCACGCGTCGCACACGACGAGCAGGTTCAGCAGGCCGGCGACGATGACGAAGGTGTTGCCGTACTCGTAGGTGACGGCGATCACTCGGCCGGCCCCATGGCCCAGCGCCTTCGCGATGAAATACGGCACGCCAATCCCGACGTCCGCGATCGCGGCGAGCGCCACGAGCGGTTGCGCGGGTTCAAAGGGAAAGAGGCGTCCTTCGAGCGCCAGTCCGAGGGCGAACATGAGCGGCAGGATCAGCAGGAAGACCAGCCCCTTGCCACGTTGGCCGACGAGGAGATGTCCGGCTCCGGGGATCAGCCACGCGGCGAGTCCGACGAGCACGGGATTCATCCCCTGCGTTCGCTCGATAGTGGTCGCGCGCACCTCTCCAGTCTACATTAGGTCCCCGCGCGCCACCGCCATGAGCCAGGCCGCGCCCGCGACACCAGCCGGCACGGCTCCCGCGAAACGCGTGAGCGTGCCGGGGTCGATGCGCAAGGCGAACTCGCCGATCCAGAGCAGTCCTGTCGGCAATGCCGCCGCCAGCAGCCGCCTTCTCCAGACAGCGGGCGTCGCCGCCACGCGCTCCGCGCGCCAGCATGCCAACAGGATCGCACCCGCCGCGGCACCAAGGTACAGCCCGGCGCAGCGGCCGCAGACCGGCCACTGATACCCGCAGGACGCGAACGAGCGTTCGGGCCGCTGATGACACACGAGGTGGCCGGCAACATAGATGGCGCGCGCCGCACCTGTGATCGCGGGCGCGGACGATGCGCGAGCGCAGGCGATCCATGGCAACAGAACGCCGCCGATCGCCGCCAGCAATAGAAGCGCCCTCGCTGCGCGACGCCCGGACATGGTGGAAGGATAGCGTTTGTGAGCGGGCGTGAGAAATCGGACACTCGACAACTGCGAGAAGGATCAATGCGGGATGCACCCGACCGTACGTAGGCCCGAGCTTCAGCTCGGGCTTGTCGATCCTATCTGGGTCAATCTCTGAGCGCCGCGAGCACACCGGCCGCGAAATATCCGGTGCGGGTGCGCGAACGGACGCCGGGACGCGAGCCGATACGAACGAGGACCTTGCGCCACGCGCCGTCCTGGTGAGGATTGCGCGACGTGTAGCCAATCGCATATTGCGAGGCGAGTTCGGACGCGATCGCGGCGTAGACGTGCTTCACCTCGGTGCCGGTCGTCGGAAAGAATGCCCGGGCGCCAGTCTCCTCGGCAAGCGTCCGCAACCCGAAGTCGGTCTGCGAGAAAAACCGCCGCGCGTTCGACCGCACCAGCGGTGAAGGCGACTGCATCCCAATCGTATAGACCGTCACGCCTGCCCTCCGCGCCAGATCCAGTACCTCGTCGAACGAAATCAGGCTGCCGGTATCGGCGCCGTCGGAAAGCACGACGATCGCGCGGCGGCGGACCGTCGACTGTTTGGCGGAGCCTTTCTGGAAATCGCGGAGGGTGACGTACAGCGCGTTGTAGAGGGATGTGCCGCCATGCGCCCTGAGGCTCTCGAGTGCCGACGCGACGCGTCCGAGATCATCGGTCATCGGCTGGCCGAGCACGATCTGATCGCGGAACTCGACCAGTGCCGCGCGGTCGCCAGGCTTGAGGGTGCGCAGCAGGCCGGACGCGGCCTGCCGCACCATTGCCATCTGCGGCTGCATGCTGGCGCTCGCGTCGATGAGGAGCGCCAGATCGAGTGGCACGTCAGAGAGGCCGAAGAACGAGACCGGCTGCGCGACGCCATCCTCGAAGACGGTGAAGTCACCGAGACCGAGATCGCGCACGTACTGATTGCCGGTATCCGTCACCGTGACGGTCAACGCCACGAGATCGACGCGGGTCTGGAAGGTTGGAGGCGTGGCACTGGTCTGGACCAGCGCGGGCGCAGTCGGCATCGTGTCGGCGGTCTGCGCGCGAGCCGGGAGGACAAGACAGCAGACGACGACAACCGGGGCGAACGAAATGGATCTGACCACAGTGACGCTCCCTCCTGACCGCTAGATCACGCGTGAATCTCCTTCGGCCGCTGAGCGCGACCGTGCTGCGCCAGCCCAAGTGCAAGCCACGTACCTCGCACTGCGCGCGCGCCAACGCGTCGTCCACGTCTCGTCGCGCCTGAATTTCCGAACGTTTTGAACGGCGATGTCGAAAGCGTCAGTCGGTCTTCGTGTACAGGCCGGTGGTGAGCAGCGGCAGGCATGACGGGCGAGCGACGGGAACTGACGAGAAACGGCCAAGGCGGACCGTGGTTGCTTGAGTTACCCCGGTTACCGGGTTGCCCCAGGTCCGGCGATTCGGTCGGCCGCCGGCAATCGGGCACATGGCAAGCCGGTGAAAATCTGTTAACTTCCATTATTTCATATGTTTGAGAGGTTTGTGAAACATATCACTTGCCTGGCGCGTCTATTCCACATATCCTGGTGAACACTGTTCAGCCGAACACTGTTCATTTCAGGAACGCAATTCAGATGGGAATCAAAGAACGTCAAGACCGCGAGCGCGCCGCCGTGCGTAACGCCATCCTTCACGCCGCCCGCGAGCTCTTCGTCACCGAGGGCTATCGCACGGTGTCGATGCGCAAGATCGCGGAGCGCATCGAGTACAGCCCGGCCGCGATCTACGGCTACTTCGCGAGCAAAGACGAGATCTTCTTCGCGCTCGCGGAAGAAGGCTTCCACATGATCAAGCGCGCCGCCGACGCCGCGGCGAGCACCGAGACCGATCCACTCCGCGTACTGCGCGCGATGCTGCTCGCCTACTACCGCTTCGCTCGCGAGCAACCCAAGTACTTCGAGTTGATGTTCGTCGATCGTTCGGTGCCGCAGCTCGCGGACCTCGAGCGCTTCGGCTTCCTCGTCGAGATGATGCAGGAGGCCGAGCGGGCGGTCGCGCGGTGCGTCGACGCCGGCGTCTTCCGCCGCGACCTCGACGTGTCGGCGGCCTTCCACATTCTGTGGGCCGCGATTCACGGACCCTCGGTGCTCGCGATCGGGCAGCGTCTCGGGAACGGCGAGGATCCGGATCGCCTCGCGGCCGACACGCTCGACGCCGCGATCGCCGGCTTGCGCGCCGGCATCCGCACGACATTTATCGCGACGTGCACTCCGGCCCCGGCAAGTGCCGGCGCCGCCGCTGGGATCTCTGGAGCTGTCAATCATGCAACGTAAGTGCGCTGCACTCATCCTCGTCGGAACCCTCAGTGGCGCGATAGTCGCCGCCGCGTGCGGCGAGAACGGGCAGGCCGAGTCGCTCGACAAGACCCCTTCGGTGGTCACGGTCGAACTGCCCGCCGTCTCGGTCGTGACGGTTGGCACGGGCGACCTTCTGGCCTCTCTCACGATTTCTGGCAGCGTCTCGCCACGGAGCCGCGTCGCGGTGATTCCCAAGATGTCGGGAACGCTGCAGCGAGTCACCGTCGACATCGGCGATCGCGTCTCGCCGGGCCAGCTCGTTGCGATTCAGGATCGGCGCGAGCTCGATGCGCAGACCGACGCGGCAGAGGCCGCGGTCGCAGTCGCGCGCGCCGGGCTCGAGCAGTCGGAAGCCGGCCTGGCCAACGCCAAACTCGAATTCGATCGCTCGACGAACCTGTTCCAGAAGGGCGCGCTGGCCAAGCAGCGCCTCGACGCCGCCGAAACGGCGCTTCGTTCCGCAACGGCCGCGCGCAGCCTGTCCGCCGCGACGCTTCAGCAGGCCGAGGCGTCACTCCGGCGCGCCAAGGAAATCCGCCGCGACGCGACGCTCACCGCTCCCACGGCCGGGGTCGTTGTCGAACGCAACTTCGATCAAGGCGCGCTCGTCGGCCCCGGCGATAGCAAGGGCGTGGTCGTCGTCGCCGACGTCAACGAGATGAAGCTGGAGGCCGGCGTCTCGGAGTTCGAAGCCGGCCGCTTGCAGGTCGGCATGCCCGCGGTCGTGTCGGTCCAGGCGCGGCCCGGTCAATCGTGGCCCGGGCGCGTCGTCGCTGTCGCGCCCGAAGTCGACGCCCGAAACCGTCACTTCCGCGTCGAGGTGCGCGTCCAGAATCCAAAGCGAGAACTGCTCTCGGGCATGTATGCGACGGCGCGGATCGAGACGGGTCGCGCCGCTGCGGCAACGCTTCTCCCGAGAGACGCGGTGGCGACTCGCAACGGCACCCGCGTCGCCTATCGCGTCGCCAACGGCGTCGTGTCCACGGTGTCGGTTACCGAGGGCCTGGGCGACGACACGCGCGTGCAGATTGTGAGCGGCCTCGATCCCGGCGACCAGGTCCTCGCCGACGCGCGAAAGCCGATGGCGACTGGAACGAAAGTGCGTGCGATTCCGCTGGCCGCCAATGCAGCGCCCGCGAGCGCATCACAGTAGGACAACGCGGAACCCGGCAAGCGAGCATCGCCATGTGGATTTCGGATACGTCAATCAAGCGGCCGGTCTTCGCCACGATGGTCATCCTGACTTTCATGGTGCTCGGCGTGGTCTCGATGACACGACTCGGCGTCGATCTCTTTCCCGACGTCAACTTCCCCTTCGTCAACGTCACCGTGCCCTATCCCGGCGCGGCGCCGGAAGAAGTCGAAACCCTGGTCACCAAGCCGATCGAGGACGCCGTTGCCGGCATCAACGGCGTCAAGCGCATCGAATCGAACTCGCGCGAATCGCTCGCGCGCGTCGGCATCGAGCTGCGCCTCGAGGTCGATCCACAGCAGGCGGCTGCGGAAGTCCGCGAGAAGGTCGCCGCGATCCGCGACAAGCTGCCGAAGGAAATCGAGGACCCGACGATCCAGCGCTTCGACGTCGCGGCGCTGCCGATCATGGTCTATGCGGTCGGCTCGTCCCAGCCCTCTGACGTCGCCCGACGCATCGTCGAGGACGATCTCAAGCCGCTGATCGAGCAGATCGACGGCGTGGCAGCCGTGCAGGTCAACGGCGGCGAGGTTCGGGAGATCCAGATCAATCTCGACCCGGGCCGGCTCGAGGCGCTCGGGCTGCCGGTGAGCGTCGTCGCCGACAAGCTGGCTTTCGAGAACCTCGATCTCCCGACCGGAAAGATCGTCCGCGAGGGCCGCAACATCTCGCTGCGGACGCAGGGCGAGTTCCGCGATACGCACGAGATCGAGAACGTCATTCTCCGCTCCACTGGCGGCTCCACCGTCCGCCTGAAGGACGTCGGCAGCGTCGTCGACGGCTACGAGGAACGGGAATCGACGACTCGGCTCAACGGCGTCGACGCGGTGTCGTTCTCGGTCCGCAAGCAGTCGGGCGCGAACACCGTCGAGATCTCGAAGCGCGTGCACGCCCTGCTGGATCGGGTCGCTCCCAACTTCCCGACGCTCCGTATCAAGCCGATTCACGACGATGCGGAGTTCATCAAGTCGAACGTCGAGGAAGTGCGCAGCCACATCATCTTCGGCGGCCTGATGGCGGTTATCGTCATCTTCGTCTTCATGCGGGACTGGCGCTCGACGCTGATCTCGGCGCTGGCGTTGCCGACCTCGGTCATCGCGACGTTCTTCTTCATGTATGTCGCCGGCTTCACCATCAACATGATGACGCTGATGGCGCTCTCGCTGGTCATCGGCATCCTGATCGACGACGCCGTGGTCGTGCGCGAGAACATCTACCGCCATATGGAAATGGGCGAAGACCCGGTGACGGCGGCGAGAAACGGCACGTCGCAGATCGGGCTGGCCGTCATGGCGACGACCTTCACGATCCTGGCGGTCTTTCTCCCGGTCGGCTTCATGACCGGCATCGTCGGCCAGTTCTTCAAGTCGTTTGCGTTGACGATCGCGTTCGCCGTGGCGATGTCGCTGCTGGTCGCCTTCACGCTCGATCCGATGCTGTCGTCCCGCTTCGTCCGCTACATCCCGGAAGAGGAACGCACTCGCACCCGGGCCGGGCGCTTCTTCGAGCGGATCGGGCACCAGTACGACAAGCTCGACGCCGGCTACCACCGGCTGCTGCGCTGGTCCCTGGCACGGCCGTGGACTGTGCTCGGACTGGCCATCGCCATTTTCGTCGCCAGCTTGAGCCTGTTCGGCGTCATCGGCACCGAGTTCGTGCCTGAGGAGGATCGCGGCGAGTTCCAGGTCCTGGTCGATTTACCGCCGGGCACGTCGTTCGACGAAAGCGTCGCGCAGGTCAGCCGTATCGAGCAGATCCTCGGACAGGTCCCTGAAGTCCGGCAGGTCTTCAGCACGATCGGCCTTCAGGGCGAAGTGCGATCGTCGTCGGTGCAGGTCAAGCTCTCGCGCAAAGAGACCCGTTCGCGCGGCCTCCAGGAAATCAAGGTCGCCGTGCGCAAGCAGCTGGCCTCGTTCCCGTTTGCCGAGATTCGAGTCGCCGACCCGGAGTTCATGCAGGGCGTACCCTATCAGCCGCCAATCGACCTCTACGTCCGCGGCGACAACATGAAGGAACTGCAGCGGATCAGTGACGAGTTGGTGACGAAGATCCGCCGCATTCCCGGCGCCGTGGACGTCAAGAGCACGCTCGTCGCCGGCCAGCCGGAGATGGTGGCGCGTATCAACCGCGAGATGGCGGCCGACATCGGCTTCGACGTCGGCGGCATTGCCGGTCAGCTTCGCGGGATGGTCGAGGGCGTAGTACCGACGAAGCTGCGCGATGGCGATCGTGAGTACGACATCCGCGTACCGACTGGCGCCGGAGTTCCGCAACGATTTCAACGCGATCGCGCGTACACCGCTGTATTCCCCGACGGGTGCATCAGTGCGGACCTCCGATCTGGTGTCGATGCAGCCGGCGGTCGGGCCGACCAGCATCGACCGCGAACAACGGCGACGTCAGGTGAAGGTCGGCGTCGACCTCTCGACGCGGCCGCTCGGTGACGTCACCGCCGACGTCGAAAAGGCGATTGGGTCGGTGAAGATGCCGGCGAACTTCGAGGCCGGATTCGCCGGCGACGTCGAGATGATGCAGGACTCGGCGGCCGCGATGGGACTGGCGCTGCTGCTGGCCGTCGCCTTCATCTACATCGTGCTGGCGTCGCAGTTCGAGTCGTTCACGGAGCCGATGCTGATCATGCTGTCGTTGCCGCTGGCCCTGGTCGGCGCGCTGCTCGCACTGCTCGTCACCGGCAATCACATCGGCATGCCGGCAATGATTGGCGTCGTGATGCTGATGGGACTGGTCACGAAGAACGCAATCCTGCTGGTGGACTACACCAATCAGCTCCATCGCGATGAAGGGTTGTCCATCACCGACGCCCTTCTCAAGGCCGGTCCGGTCCGGTTGCGCCCGATCGTGATGACCACGCTGGCGATGATTCTCGGCATGGTGCCGTCGGCGCTGGGACGCGGCGACGGCGGCGAGTTCCGTGCGCCGATTTCGATCGCCACAATCGGCGGTCTGCTGACGTCGACGCTCCTGACTCTGGTCGTGGTGCCGGTCTCTTACCTGCTGCTCCAGCGGTTCCTCGCATGGCTCAAGGCGTTCCGGAAGGCCGAGAAGCCGGCGCTGAGTCCTGCGCTTCGTGTGACCGGCGCCATCATCCTCGTCCTGCTCCTCGGCGGCCTGATCGCCGCGGCGAATGCCTTCGGGGAGCCGTTGCCGCAAACCTCCGCCAGGAAGGAGACGGCCGTCCCGGCGCCGCTCACGTTCGAGGCCGCGCTCGAGATCGCGCTGCGCGACAACAAGGCGTTGAAGGTCGATCACGAAAAGGTGCACGAAGCGGAGGGGCGCGTTGCGGAAGCGAAGGCGAACTTCCTGCCGTCCGCCAACCTCTCCTTCCAATACACGCCGGCCCAGGAGTTTCCGACGATTCGCATTCCGGCCGGAATCTTCGGACCCGAGGAACAGACGTTTCAGGCGGCATTCGTTCGCCAGAACATCATGCAGCTCGATTTTTCGCAGCCCCTCTACACCGGCGGACGGCTGCGAAATACCTTCGGGCTGCAGGCCGCGGCAGCTGACGGCGCGCGACTCACGCTCGACCGCGCACGGCAACAGCTGACGTTGCAGGTGGTCGAAACGTTTTACCGCGCGCTTCTGCAGGAACAGGGGGTCGGCGTGGCCGAACAGGGCGTGCGACTGGCCGAAGAGCAGCTGGCAATCGCGAAGACGCGGTTCGAGGCCGGGTCGGCAGCGCGCTTCGATGTGCTGAGAGCCGAAGTGGACGTGGCCAATGCGAGGACGACGCTGATTCGCGCGAACACCGCTGTCGACATCGCGTACCAGGCACTGCGCACGGTGCTGTCGCTGCCGGCGGAGACGCCATTGGCACTTCAAGGAACACTCGAGCAAGTCAGCGGTCTACCGGCGCAGGAAATGCTGCTGTCCGGCCTCGATCGCCGCCCGGACCTCCGCGCCATCACGTCGCAGCGGCAGATGGCGGAACGATCGGCGGCAATCGCGAGCGGCGAGATGCAGCCAAGCTTCTATCTGAACGGCAACCTCCAGTATCAGGAAGATGCCGTCAGCCGCTCGTTCCTCGATCCAACGAACCGCAGCTACACGGTGGGCTTCGCGATGAGGATTCCCCTCTTCGCCACGCCGGGCGCCGTGGCGCGGCGCACCACCGCCAGGGCGCAGGTCCAGGAGGCGATCCACGGCCTCGATGCCGCACTCGATAACGGCCGCCTCGAAGTGACGTCTGCGTACACGGAGTGGACCGCATCCCGTGAGGTCGTGGAGGCACAGCGCAAGGCGCTCGACCTCGCCCGCGAAAGTCTCTCGATTGCGCAGGTCTCCTATGAGAACGGCTTGATCACGTCGATTGAGTTGTCGGACGCGCGTCAGGCGCTGGTCGAGACCGAGTGGAACCTGGCACAAGCCAAGTTCGCGCAGATTCTCGCCGCCGCAAAGACACGTTACGCGGCGGGACTGTCATAAGTGCAAAGTGCAAGTGCCAAGTGCGGAGTGCAGAGTTTAGAGTGCTGAACGCCTGGTGGAGTCTGGACTGATTCACTCGCGACTTCTCACTCCACTCAGCACTCGGCACTCCGCACTTGGCACTGTGCGTTACACCTTGATTTGCCCGAAATGCTCCTCGTATCGGGCCGCGAACTCGTCCCGGCTGTACGCATGGCTCGAGCCGCCGAGGTGCTCGAGCGCGTAGGTGGCGGCGACGCTGCCAAGCCTTCCTGACGTTTCGAGATCCAGTCCGGCGACCATGCCCTTCATGAACCCGCCGCGAAACGCGTCGCCGACACCCGTCGGATCCGCGATGCGATGCGGCTTCACCGCAGGAACTCGGATCTCGTCGGTCGCCGTCATGATCGTCGAGCCCTCTTCGCCGCGCGTCACGACCAGAATGCCGGTGCGAGCGATGAGCTCGCGTTCGTCATAGCCGGTCTTCTGGCGCAAGAGCTCGAGCTCGTAGTCGTTGAGGATCAGCAGCGTCGCGCCATTGAGTGCATCCGCCAGCTCCGGCCCCGACATCCTGGCGCACTGTTGTCCCGGGTCGAAGATGAAGGGGATCTCCAACGTCCGGCATTCCTCCGCGTACTGGAGCATCGCCTGCGGATCGTTCGGAGAGATGATCGTCAGCGTCACCGGGCCTGCGGTTCGGAACGACAGCTCGGCGGCATTGGCCATCGCCCCCGTGTAGAACGACGCGATCTGATTGCTGTCCTGGTCGGTGCTGCAGAAGAACGACGCCGTGAATTTGTCCGGAACCTCGCCGACGAGCGAGGTGTCGACGCCCGCCGCTTCGAGCCAGTGGCGATAGTCACCGAAGTCCTGTCCCGCCGTCCCCATCAACCGCGGCCGCTCGCCAAGCAGGGCCAGCGTGTATGCGATGTTCGGCGCGCATCCGCCGCGACGCTTGTCCATCGTGTCAACGAGGAAGCTCAGACTGACGCGATGCACGTGCTCCGGCAGGAGATGCTCGGTGAACTTGCCAGGGAAAGACATCAAGTAGTCGTAAGCGATGGAACCGGTGACGACGATGCCCAATGGACCCCCTAAACAGTGCTAAGTGCTGAAGTGCCAAGTGCGAAGTGGAGTGGAAAGTGGCTAGTGGTGGCTGATATTTGCGTTCGTCGCCCCAGCGGCGATCTGTCCAACATAGCAACCACTGTTCACTACCAACTTCCCACTCCACTTCGCACTTCGCACTTCGCACTTAGCACTACAGATATTTCCCCACAATCGGTGCCAGTTCCTGCTTCACGGACGCCGGGATTGCCTCGGGCCTCGTGATAATGGCCGACTGGAGTGCCCGGCCGCACGAACACGGGCGCTCGGCCGGCAGCGTCTCGACTGCCTCGGCGATCAGCTCCTGTGCGGTCTTCGCGTTCTGCAGCAGCGTCGCGATCACCATGTCCACGGTCACGGCGTCGTGATCCGGGTGCCAGCAGTCGTAGTCGGTGACGAGCGCGATGGTCGAGTAGCAGATCTCGGCTTCGCGTGCGAGCTTGGCTTCCTGCAGATTGGTCATGCCGATGATGTCCGCGCCCCACGATCGATAGAGCCGCGACTCGGCCAGGGTCGAGAACTGCGGCCCTTCCATGCACACGTAGGTTCCCCCTCGATGCACCGTCGCGCCAACCTTCTCGGCCGCGGCCGCGGCGACGGCGGCGACGGCCGGACAAATCGGATGCGCGAACCCGATGTGGGCGACCAGCCCTCGGCCGAAGAACGTGCTGCTGCGGCCTTTCGTCCTGTCGATGAACTGGTCCGGGAAGACGATGTCGAGCGGCTTCAGCTCCTCTTTGAGGCTGCCGACTGCGCTGGCGGACAAGATCGCATTTACGCCGAGCAGCTTCATGCCGAAGATGTTGGCGCGAAAGTTCAGCTCGCTCGGGCTGACACGGTGGCCGACGCCGTGGCGCGCCAGAAACGCGACCCGGCGGCCGTTCAACGTCGCCAGGACGTAGGGTCCGGACGGCTCACCGAACGGTGTCTGCAGCGTGACTTCCTCGCGATCGCTCAAGCCGGCCATGTCATACAGACCGCTGCCGCCGATGATCCCTATCTCCGCCCGCATTCAGCCCTCCCTGATTGTCTTCTGTCGGACGGACCTTCAGGTCCGCCATCGGTGATCGACCCGTTTGGCGAGTGGCGGACCTGAAGGTCCGCCCTACACCAGCGTCTCAATCGACAACTTGCCCTGTCGTTCGCGGATGTAGCCGGCCGCGATTTCCGGATCGTGCTCGAACAGGATCAGGTATTCGCGCTCGATCGCTTCCCGCAGGAACGCGCGCTTGAAATTCAAGGTGTCCATTGGATAGAGGTCGTAGCCCATGATGTACGGCAACGGCAGGTGGGCCGCCGTTGGCAGCAGATCCGCCGCGAAGACGGCCGTCTTCCCGCCCGCCTCGATCAGGACGATCTGATGGTGCTGCGTGTGGCCGCCGGTACGGCGCACCGTGAGATGGGGCGCCACTGCCCCATCCTCATCGACAAAGTCCAACAGTCCGGCATCCGCGAGCGGCGCGTAGTTTTCCGCGAAGTAGCTGGCGCGGTTCCGCTCGTGCGGATTCAGGGCGTCGTCCCACTCCCCTCGCCTGATCGAGTAGCGCGCGTTGGGGAAGCGCGGAACGGCGGTATCCCCGGCGCGCGCCGTGAAGCCACCGGCATGGTCGAAGTGCAGGTGCGACGCGATGACGAGATCGATGGTATCCGCTGATTCGCCCGCATCCCGCAGCGCGTGTTCGAGACTGTGGTCACGCTCGAGCGCGTAGATGCCGGCCGCCTTCCGATCGAGCTTGTCGCCGCAACCGGCATCGATCAGTACGGTTCTCCCTCCGCCGCGCACGAGCCAGGCACGCATCGCCAGCCGAATCCGGTTGCGCGCATCCGGCGCCGCCACTTTCTCCCAGAGCGGTTTCGGGACGACGCCGAACATGGCGCCCCCGTCCAGAGCAAAAAACCCGTCATTGACCGGGATCAACTCGAAGGGATCGAACGGGATGGGCCGCGTCGCCACGATCAGACGGCGCCCTTCGATCCGGACGCGCGTTCCTTCAGCTCGAGGAGTACGCCTCCGGTGCTCGACGGATGGACGAACGCCACTCGCGTGCCGTGCGCGCCCGGGCGCGGCGTGTCGTCGACGAGCCGTACGCCGCGCGCTTTCAATTGCGCGAGCGCCGCCGTCAAGTCATCGACGGCAAGGGTGATGTGATGCAGTCCTTCGCCCCGCCGCTCGATCGACCGCGCGAGCGCGGAATCAGTCGCCGTCGGTTCGAGCAGCTCGATCGAGGCGTCGCCCACCCGTACGAACACCGCTCGTACTCGCTCGGTGGGCACGTCGGCCGGCTCGGAGACCTCGAGGCCGAGAGCGTCGCGGTAGAATGCGATGGCGTCGGACAGCCCGCGCACGGCGACCCCGATGTGATCGAGCGTCGCCTTCATGACTCGCGCCGCGGACAGACGCGTCTCAGCACCTGGCTGGCCGCGCTCCAGGGGTCAACCTTTCGCGATGCGATCTCCGCCGCAATGCGATCGATCTCGCTGAAGGGCACAGCATCATCGAGGCACTGAAGAAAGAGGCCGGTCACGTGGTCGCGGAGCTGCGCGCGTACGCGAGCGGCCCTGCGCTCCTCGATCAGGGGCGTCGACACTTCGCGGAATCGGTCCAGCGTTGCCAGCAGCTCCGTCACGCCGACGCCGCGCGTGGCCTCAGTCTTGAGCACCGGAGTCGTCCAGCCGTCTTCGACCACGGTCTGCAGGGCGAGCATCGCCTCAATCGATGCCACCATGCGATCGGCGCCCTCGCGATCGGCCTTGTTCACGACGAAGACGTCGGCAATTTCCATGATGCCGGCCTTGAGCGCCTGGACGTCGTCGCCGGTGCCGGGGACGAGTGTCACAACCGAAACGTCGGCCAGCCGCACGATGTCCACTTCGTCCTGGCCGACGCCCACGGTCTCGATGATGACATAGTCGCGACCGGCGGCGTCCAGGACCAGCGCGGCATCCGCCGTCGCGCGAGCCAGGCCGCCGAGATGTCCCCGCGTGGCCATGCTGCGGATGAACACGCCCGCATCGGAGGCGTGGCTCTGCATCCGCACACGGTCGCCCAGAATCGCGCCGCCGGTGAAGGGGCTGGTCGGATCGACCGCCAGGATGCCCGCCGTCTGGTGACGGGCCCGCAACTGACGCACCAACTGATCGACCAACGTACTCTTGCCCGCGCCGGGAGGCCCGGTGACGCCGATCGTCCAGGCGCGACCGGTAGACAGGAAGAGCGACGAGAGCATCTCCTCAGCAGCCGGTGAGCCGTCTTCGACGAGCGAGATCGCGCGCGCCAGGGCTCGTGGATCTCCGGCACGCACCCGTTCGGCGAGCGAGGCGTCGGCCATGCGCTCTCAGCCCAGGAGCTGGCGGGCGATCACCAGGCGCTGAATCTCGCTGGTGCCTTCACCGATGGTCGTGAGCTTGACGTCGCGGAAGAACTTCTCGGCGGGATAGTCCTTGACGAAGCCGTAGCCGCCGTGAATTTGAACGGACTCCTCGGCGGCCCGGACCGCAACCTCGCTGGAATACAGCTTCGCCATCGCGGAGTCGAGCGTCGTCCTCTTGCCCTGATCTTTCAGGTACGCGGCGCGATACGTCAGCAGACGCGCCGCCTCGATTCGCGTCGCCATGTCGGCGAGCTTCCACTGAATCGCCTGAAACGAGGCGATTGGCTGACCGAACTGGCGCCGGCTCAGCGCATAGTGCCGCGCCGCATCGAAAGCCCCCTGCGCGAGGCCGACCGACAGCGCCGCGATCCCGATGCGGCCGGCGTCGAGGACCTGCAATGCCTGGATGAACCCCTGTCCTTCCTCGCCAAGCCTGTGATCCCCCGGCACCACACACTGCTCAAAGTGCACCTCGGTGGTCTCGCTGGCGCGCATGCCGAGCTTGTCCTCCTTGCGTCCAGCGTTGAACCCTCTCATCCCGCGCTCGACGACGAACGCCGAGATCCCTTTGGCGCCGCGGCTGCGATCGGTCGAGGCCATCACCACCATCACGTCGGCACTTGCACCGTGCGTGATGAAGGTCTTGGTGCCGTTAAGGATCCAGGTATCTCCAGCGCGTGTTGCCGTCGTGCGCGTGCCTGCGGCGTCGCTGCCGGCATCAGGCTCCGTCAACGCCCATGCCCCGAGCTTCTCGCCCTTGGCGAGCGGTACCAGCCAGCGCGACTTCTGCGCGGCGTTGCCGAACATTGCGATGTGCGCGGGGCCAAGGCCATTGTGCGCGGCCACGGAGAGCGCGACCGATGGGTCGACGCGCGCGAGCTCTTCGATGCACAGGCAATAATCGATTGCGCTCATGCCGGAGCCGCCGTACTCCTCGGGAAACTGCACGCCCATTAATCCCAGCGCCGCAAGCTTGGGCACGAGCTCGGCCGGAAAGCGTTGCGCGTCGTCCCACTCGCGGACGTGCGGACGGATCTCGGTCTCAGCGAATTCGCGAACGCTCTGGCGCAGCAGCTGCTGCTCGTCAGTGAGTCGGAAGTCCACGGCGTGGCTCAGCGGGCAGGGGCGTGATCATATCATTGAGATTCGGGCCACTCTGGTCCGGGAAGGACGCTCCAGCTCCAGATGCGCATCGCTCGCCTGCTCGTTCCCGCGTTGGTCCTCGTTGCCATCAGCGCGCTACCGGCCCGTGCGGATCTGACCGCCTTCGTCGGCGCGCAGACGTCACCCAGCACGCGATCGACACTGGGCATCGCCGCCGGAGCGAGCTTTCTGGTGTTGGGATTCGAGTTCGAATACGCGCGGGCTGGCGGGGACGACGATTGCCAGGCGGTGTCGGGGACCGTCACCTGCGCGCCCACCGTGCGCACCGCCATGCTGAACGGCCTCGTCCAGACTCCCCGCGGCGTGGTGCCGAAGACGCAACTCTATGCGACCATCGGCGGCGGCGTCTTTCGCGAGCGATTCGATGCCTTTGACGTTCAGGAAACCGGCTTCGGAACCAACGTCGGCGGCGGCGCCAAGATCGAGCTCGTCGGACCGCTGCGCGTACGCCTCGATTATCGCGTCTTCAAGTTCACCGGCGACGCCATCCACAAGAATCCACAACGATTCAGTGTCGGATTGAACCTGGCTTTCTGAGCAACGACTTCAGAACGAGCACGAAGAGCTCTGCGCGTGGAGCGACGATCGTCGAGCTCTGAAAACGACGAACGCCGAACGCGGGATCACGCCCGGCGTTGACGTTCGTCGGTCAGTTCTTCGTTCGGTGTCCCGAGTTCGGCTTACAGAGCTCGTCGACCGTCGCTCTGAGCTCGTTGGACGAATTTACTGCGCCGGTTTCGCCGGCGCGCTGAAATCCTGGATCAGGCTCAGCTCGGCGCGGCTCAACCCTGCGAAGGCGTCGCGATAGAGCGGGAACAGCTGCTGCACTTCCTGCGGGAACACCTCGGCGAGGATCTTCGAGATCGTGTAGTCGCCCCCCTTCAGCGCGGGTGAGAGGAAGTTCACGTAGATCACGGTGCCATTCGGACCCGGCTCGGCACCCTTGTACAACTTCCAGCCGGCTGCCTGCTGCTTGCGTTCCGGCTTGTCGCTGTTGGCCAGCGCGTCGTGCAGCTTGGCCATGACTTTCTCGAAGTCAGCGGCCTTGTCAGGCTTGATGAAGAACGTGAGCATCGCCGCGTCGCTGTTGAACACGAAGGGGTTCGGCTGAGCGGCGGGCGGCTGCGCAGCAGGCGCCGCGGGCGCGGGCTGAGTGGGCGGCTGACCGGGTTGGGCAGGCGGCTGTGCGGGGTCCTGCGCGACGGCCTGCGACGAAACGCCGCAGACGAGCCCCGCGGCCAGCACAAGGGCCCCGAGGGTGTTCCGGCCACTTGCCAGCCGGCAGTCGAATCCTGTCATCGAATGTCCTCCTGCGGAAAGGCCATACTCTAGCGTACCGATCATCGGCACGGGAACCGATAAAACATTTAGATGAAAACCGTCATCACGTCGTTCGCGACCAGCATCCCCGTGCGGGTGAGCCGCGCGCGATGGCCGTCGATCTTCAGACGTCCCGCCGACTCGTGCAGCTTTAGCGCCTCGCCATACCGGTCCCAGGCGGGCGTCCCATAACGGTTTCCGATGACGTCGAGGTCGAGTCCGCCGGTGAGCCGCAATCCCGTGAATAGTGCGTCTTCGAGACGCTCCTGGGTCGATCGCTGACGGCGGTTATCGCTGGCGGCGGCGCCAGCCGTCACACGTGTGACGTAGTCACGCGTGCCCGCGACGTTCGCCCAGCGCCAGGCGCCCCGGGTCGAATGCGCGCCGCACCCGAATCCGAGCCACGAACCGTCCTGCCAGTACTTCAAATTATGGTGCGCGACCTTGCCGCCGCGCGCGACATTGGAGATTTCGTACTGGGCATACCCCGCTTCGTCGAGGCGCTCGAGCGCCCATAGGTACATCTCCGCCGCGTCGTCGTCGGGTGCGAGCGACCAGCGTTCGCGGGCCATGGTTTCTTTCAGCGGCGCATTCGGATAGAGCTCGAGCAGATAGAGGGAGGCGTGGTCGGGCGAGAGGTCGATCAGGCTATCGATCGTCGCCTGCCAGTCCTCGAGCCGCTGCTGCGGCAGCCAGAGCATCAAGTCGAGGCTGAGGTTGCCGATGCCGGCCGACCGTACGTCCGCCAGGGCCTGACGCGCGCGCGCCGCGCTGTGCTGACGATCGAGCCGCGCGAGTTCGCGATCGTCCAGCGATTGCACGCCGAGGCTGATGCGGTTGACGCCGGCAGCGAGGTACTCGGCGATTCTTCCAATGCTGACGGTTTCGGGGTTGGCTTCGAGTGTGACTTCAGCGTCAGGCGAGACGTCGAAGGCCTCACGGCAGGCGGCGACGACCCGGGCGACGTCCTGACCTGAGAGCAGCGACGGCGTGCCGCCGCCAAAGAAGATCGTGTCGGCGGCTGCGCCATCTCCGGCAACCCGAATTTCCTGCACGAGCGCGTCGACGTACTCGCGCTTCAGCGTTTCGTCGAACAGCCCGCGGTTGAAATTGCAGTAATTGCAGATGTGGGCGCAGAACGGGATGTGGAGGTAAAGTCCGAGGGCCCCTTCGTCCTTCTTCCCTGCGTCCCTCGTCCTTTCGTCCTTCGTCCCTCGTCCCTCGTCCCTGGTCAGCGCCCCGCCTTGCCGCCGCTCCATTTGAGATCGGCTTTCACGTCGGTCTTCTCGCGTGGTTCGCGGATCTGGGCGCGCAGCTGACCGCCGCTGCGCGAGGGCAGCTTGCCCGGCCGCTTCATCGTCTTCCACAACGCCAGCAGCTCGTTCGGGCCCGAGTTCGGCTCGGCGTGGCGGAAATCGGCACCTTCATACTCGAGGAATTCGCACATCTCGTAGAGCCGGGAATGCATCCGGAACCCGACCCTGGCGAGCAGCGAGTTGGGATCGTCACGATCCTCTTTTTCCTCGTAATTCGTGGTGAAAATCGTCGCCCGGCGCTGGCTGTAACGCTCGTTGACGATGAAGTTCAGCGTCTCTTCGACCCATTCGGAGGTCTTCTCGGCGCCGAGGTCGTCGAGCACGAGCAGGTCGGCATGGATAACCGGTTGCAGCACCTGCACTTCCGTGGCGCGAACCACTGGATCGTAGGTACTGCGGATCACGCGCAGCAGATCGCGCGTGTCGTAGAAGATGCCGCGCGCGCCCGTCCGCTGGATCACGCTCCGGAGGGCCGCCACCGCGAGATGGGTCTTGCCGATGCCGGGAGGCCCGACGAAGAACAGGCCTTTCTCCACGACCGGGAACTCGTCGGCGAAACGCTTCGTGCGCTTGACCACGTTCATCAACCGTTCGTTCTGATAGGTGATGAACGTCTCGAGATCGCAGTGCTGATAGCGGCGCGGAATGTTCGCGTCGGACAGCAGCGTATCGCCAAGCCTGGCACGCCAGCAATCGCAGCGCGTGACGCGACGAACACCATCGACGTCAATCGCCTTCCAACCAGTGTCGTCACAAAGCGGGCAGGACACGATCAGACTCTAACACTCTTCGGCTGCGCCGCGTCAGCTGCGTGGGGTGCGCGGCGGGGGTGCGACTGGTGCGTGGGGTGCGATTCGTGCGTGGGTGCGGGTGGTGCGCGGTGAGGCGATGGCGCGTGATGCGGGGACTGTGGCCGAGGATGCGATCGGTCCTACGACGAGCGCTTCGATGCCGTCGAGGCGATGTCGATCTCATCTTCATCATCGGCACCAGCCGACGCACTACTCGCATTGCCCGCACCCGCCGCACCTGCCGCACCCGACCGTACAAGATCCGTCGGCGACGACTTGACCATGGCGGTGCTGAGCCGCTGCTCCCAGTCGTCGAGCCCGCGCGCCAGCTCCTTCTTCACATAAGCCATGAACTCGTTGACCTCCTGCTGCATGCGCTCCATCTTGCGGCGCATGTTCAGGATCACCTCGACGCCCGCCAGGTTGACGCCGAGCTCGCGCGTCAATGACAGGATGGTCTCGAGCTGATCGAGGTCTTCCTCGGAGTAGAGGCGCGTGTTGCCCTCGGTTCTCGACGGCTTCAGCAGGCCTTCGCGTTCGTACAGGCGCAGCGTCTGCGGGTGGATGTCGTACTTCGCCGCCACCGCGCTGATCATGTAGTACGCCTTGCCGCTCCGCTTCGTGGCCATAGGATGCCTGCTCTCATGCCTCCCGTTTTTCCGCCTCGGGCTTCCGCCATGCCCGATCGAAGTCGTGCCGGACGCTCTCGCCGTTCAGCATGCCGAGTTCCCGCAGCAACAGCTTCGATCGTTCGTCCAGCACCGACGGCAGCATCAGCCGAATCTCGACGACGAGATCGCCGCGCCGGCCGCCGCGCGGTGACGGCGCGCCTCTGCCTCGCAACCGGAAGTGCTGCCCGGACTGCGTCCCGGGCGGCACGCGAAGCCGCGTCGGACCGTCGATGCCGGGAATCTCAATCCGCGCGCCCAGCGCGGCCTCGTGAACGGCGACCGGCACCACCAGGTGAAGCTCGTCTCCGTCACGCCGGAACAGCGGATGCGGCGCCACGTGAACGGTCACGTAGACGTCGCCGGGTGGTCCACCCATCCGGCCCGCGCTTCCTGCGGCCCCGAGCCGCAGGCGAGCGGCGTCGTTGACGCCGGCCGGCACGACGATCGCCAGTTGCTCGCTGCGTGCCACCGACCCAAGCCCGCCGCAACCGGCGCACACCTGCTGCGCCAGGATACCCGTGCCACGGCAGCGCCCGCACGCACGTGTGAACACCATGTGCCCGCGCGCCGAGCGGACGGTGCCGACGCCGTCGCAGGCCGGACACCTCGCCGCCGCCATCGACAGCACACCGGTGCCCGCACAGTCGTGGCAGGTCACCTGCCTGCCGACGGCGATCCTGAATTCGCCGCCGCGCATCGCCTGCTCGAACGTGAGGCTGATCGTGGCGTGCAAGTCAGCGCCGCGCTCCGGCCCGGAGACATGCAGCGGCTCACCACGAAACACATCGGCGAACAGATCACCGAACGTCGATTGCTGGTTCGAGTGCACGGCCGCCGAGAAATCAAAACCCTCGAACCCCGTCGCCGTGCTTTCCGGCCGCACCGGTTCGTAGCCGACCTGGTCGTAGCGGCGCCGCCGATCCGGATCGCTGAGAATCGTGTAGGCCTCTGCAATCTCCCGGAAACGGATCGCCGATCGCTGATCGCCCGGATTCACGTCCGGATGAAAACGACGCGCCAGCCGCCGGTACGCCTTCTTGACGTCAGCGACCGTCGCGGCACGATCCAGCCCGAGGATGATGTAGACGTCCATGCGCATCCGGGCGTACTCAGTGCGCCCCTACTTGTCGTCGACGACCTCGGCGTCGATGACCCCGTCCTTGGCGGCGTCCGGAGCCGGCTCGCTCGTCGGACCCGTGCCGCCACTCTCCTGCGGTCCGGCCCCCGGACCAGAGGGGCCACCGGCGCCGCGATACATGGCCTCGGCTGCCTTGTGCTGCGCCTGCATGAGACCCTCGAGTCCCTTCTTCATGCCGTCGAGATCGTTCTTCTCGATCGCGGCCTTGAGCGTGCTGACGGCGCCGTCGATGCTGCCACGCGCATCCGCCGGCACCTTGTCGCCGTTCTCGCCGAGGAACTTCTCGGCCGCGTAGACCGCCTGATCGGCCTGGTTGCGCGTCTCGATCTCCTCCTTGCGCCGCTTGTCCTCATCGGCGTGCGACTCGGCCTCGCGCATCATGCGGTCCACTTCTTCCTTCGACAGACCGCTCGACGAGGTGATCGTGATCTTCTGTTCCTTGTTGGTCGCCTTGTCCTTGGCCGACACATTGACGATGCCATTGGCGTCGATGTCGAACGTGACCTCGACCTGCGGCACGCCGCGCGGCGCCGCCGGGATGCCGGTCAGCTGAAAACGGCCCAGCGTGCGATTGTCCCGGGCCAGTGGGCGCTCGCCTTGGAGGACGTGCACTTCGACGCTCGTCTGGTTGTCTGCCGCCGTCGAGAACGTCTCGCCCTTCCGCGTCGGGATGGTGGTGTTGCGCGCGATCAACGTCGTCATCACGCCGCCCAGCGTCTCGATGCCGAGGGAGAGCGGGGTGACGTCGAGCAATAGAAGGTCCTTGACGTCGCCGGCGAGTACACCTGCCTGCACTCCCGCACCGACAGCCACCACTTCGTCAGGATTGACGCCTTTGTGCGGCTCCTTGCCGAACAGTTCCTTGACGATCGCCTGGACCCGTGGCACACGTGTCGAGCCGCCCACGAGCACGACCTCGTCGATCTGCGTCGGCGAGACGCCCGCGTCCGACAGGGCCTGGCGCGTCGGACCAATGGTCTTCTGCAGCAGGTCTTCGACCAGTTGCTCGAACTTCGCCCGCGTCAGCTTCTTGACGAGATGCTTGGGGCCGGTCTGGTCGGCGCTGATGAACGGGAGGTTGACCTCGGTTTCGGCAGTGGTCGAAAGCTCCATCTTGGCTTTCTCCGCCGCCTCCTTCAGGCGCTGCAGCGCCATCCGGTCTTTCGAGAGATCGATCCCTTCCTCTTTCTTGAACTCGCCGATGATCCAGTCGATGATGCGCTGATCGAGGTTGTCGCCACCGAGGTGGGTGTCGCCGTTCGTCGCTTTCACCTCGACGACGCCTTCACCGACTTCGAGGATCGAGATGTCGAACGTGCCGCCGCCGAAGTCGTAGACCGCGATCAGCTCTTCTTTCTTCTTGTCGAGGCCGTAGGCGAGCGCCGCAGCGGTGGGCTCGTTGACGATGCGCATCACCTCGAGGCCGGCGATCTGCCCCGCTTCCTTCGTCGCCTGGCGCTGCGCGTCGTTGAAGTACGCCGGCACGGTGATGACCGCCTTCGTCACCGGCTGACCGAGGTAGTCCTCGGCCGACTGCTTCAACTTCTGCAGGATCATCGCGGAGATCTGCGGCGGCGCGTACTCCTGATCGCCAGCCTTGACGCGCACGTCGCCGTTGGCCGCCTGCACGACGCGGTACGGGACCATGGTCATCTCTTCGCTGACCTCGTTGAACTTGCGTCCCATGAAGCGCTTGATGGAGAAGACCGTGTTCTCCGGATTGGTGACGGCCTGACGCTTGGCGACCTGGCCGACCAGCCGTTCGCCCGTCTTGGTGAAGGCCACGACCGATGGCGTGAGCCGGCTGCCTTCCGCGTTGGTGATGACGACCGGCTGGCCGCCTTCGATGACGGCGACGACCGAGTTCGTCGTACCAAGGTCGATCCCGATAATTTTGCTCATGGTTCCTCGTGTGGACTTAGGACAGCCTCAGTATTAAATGTTAGTGCGCCCTAGTCAACCTTTGCCATAGGCCGGCGGACCTAAAGGCCGGCCCTACAGACGATTGCCAGTGACCGGCGGAAAGCGGGCGGGTGTATACTCAACCTTGCCAGCCCAAGTCCCGCCGGAGCTGTCACGCGAAGGCGGACGCCAGAGTGCCCGGGACGTCACCGACGTCCGAATTGGGGTTAGTCCAATGACACGCCTTCTCACTGCCGTCGGCACGTGTCTCGTGCTTGGCCTGACCAGCGTCGCCCGGGCGCAGGATACCGATGCCGCTGCGCCGCCCCCGCATCTGTCCGTAGTGGACGGGCAAATCTTTCTCGACCGCGAGAGCGGACGTGAGTCGGCGGAGGAGAACAGCCCGCTCGTAGTCGGCGATCGTCTCCGCGCTGAGACCGGTCGCGCCGAAGTCCTCCTCGGCGACGGCTCCGCACTTCACCTCGACGAACGCACGACGCTGGACATCAACGGCGCCAACATCGTCCGGCTGCTCGAGGGCCGGCTGGTCGTGTTCGCGGAAGGTGGCGCCGGCAGCCTGCAGGTGGATAGTGCTCCTGCGTCCGTCCGCATCGACGGCAGCGGCGAAGTACGGATCTCCCTCTTGAACGACGGCCGGCGCGACGGAGTCGAAGTTGCCGTCGTGCGGGGGCTCGCGAACCTCGTGAGCGACAACGGGACGACGTCGATCCAGGCGGGCGAGACGGTCGTGATGTACGAGGGCGACTACCCCTCGGCACCGATGGCCTTCAACTCGGCGCGGCCTGACGCGTTCTATCTGTGGTCGCAGAATCTGCTCGACTCACGGCGCGGCACGACCTCGGCGTCGTATCTGCCTTCGGATCTCAACGTCTACGCGAGCTCGCTCGATGAGGCCGGCTCCTGGGATTACCTCGCGCCGTACGGGTACGTGTGGTATCCCACCGTCGCGGCGACCTGGCGGCCCTACTACTACGGCAAGTGGCGGTTCTACACAGGCGTCGGGTGGAACTTCATCGGTCACGGACACCGCTGGCTGTATCCGACGCACCACTACGGCCGCTGGGGATTGCACAGCGGGCGCTGGTACTGGGCGCCCTCGCGGGGCTGGTCCGCGGCGTGGGTGCACTGGGCGGTCGCGCCGGGATACGTTGGCTGGTGCCCGCTCGGATGGAACAATCGCCCGGTGCTCGGGTTCTGGGGCCATCGCGGCTACTACAACGGCTACAACCCAGGACGCGCCTGGACGGTCGTCAATGCCGGCTCGTTCGGCCGCGGCCATGCCACAGCGGGACGTTTCGATCCCCGGGTGTTCCGTGGTGCGTCGGCGCCGAACTTCGTCGTCCAACCGAACCAGCCGCGCATCGCGATTCCGCGCGGCAATGCAGTGACGCCGAACAGCCGTTTTGCCGGAAGTCCCGCAGCGCCGCGTGGATCTGGCGCGACGACTGCCGTCCCGCGCGGCTCGATGACGCGCGGCTATCCCGACGCGGGGTCGGTCGCCTCGAGCTCGTCTCCGCGGTCGCGCGGATACAACGGCACCACAGCATCCGCGTCGAGGACGTTCCGTCCGGGCGTCGTGCAGCCCCCAGCGGCGAGAACGCCTGCCGTGGTGGCGCCGCCCGCATACTCAACCAGGACCTACTCGAGCCGCGGTCGCGACATTACGCCCGGGCATGGCATGCGGACGCCGGGCGCACCAGCGCCGCCCGTCATCTACTACCGCGGCACACCCGTGCCCCCTGGAACCAGCAGCAACCCGGCTGACGCGTACAGGCCGCGCAGGTGTCGCCGTGCCGCGCAACCTCCCCGGCTCCGCGGGCTCGTCACGGTCCGTCATGCCCGATGGCGGCCCTCGCGGCGTGGCGCCACCGCAATATCGCGGACCGTCCGGGGCGTCGCAGGGCGACGGCGATTCGTCGCCACGGTCGGGAGGCCGAATGTCGGCGCCAGGGGCCGCTCCGCGTTACGGCGTGCCGTCCGCGGCGCCGCGTTCGAACCCGTCCTACTCTGGACCCGGCATCTCAAGCCCGGCCCCATCACCGCGCATGTCCTCGCCAATGCGATCGATGGCCCCACCGGCCGGCCTGTCCGGGCCCGCAATGCGATCCGCTCCGCCTGCGCGATCGGCACCGCCGAGCGCGGCGCCCGCGCAGGCGGTGCCACGCAGCGCCGGTCACTCCCGACGCTGAGACGTCCGGACGCTGACGTTGGCGCGAGTCGTTCGCATTGCCCGCCGTGCCGGCATCGTAGCGCTGTTCGTGATCACGGCGATGGCCGGCAGCGTCAGCGGCCTGCTCTTCGCGTCGGCCGGCGACATGCCGCAGGTCTCGACGCTCGACGACTACGCGCCGAGTACGATCACGCGCGTCTACGCGGCTGACGGGCAGGTCGTCGGCGAATTCGCGACGCAACGCCGCGTCGTCATTACCTACGATCAGATTTCACCGCTGCTTCGTCAGGCGATCATCGCCGCCGAAGACCAGACCTTCGACTCGCACCTCGGCTTGAGCATCCCGCGCATCGTGGTGACGGCGATCAAGGACGTCATGCACCGGCGGCTGGCCGGCGCCAGCACGCTGACGCAGCAGCTCGCGAGAAACCTCTTCCTGACCAACGAGAAGACTCCGTCTCGCAAGATCCGTGAAGCGATTCTGACGATCCAGATCGAAAAGCGGTACACGAAACGCGAGATTTTCACGCTCTACTGCAATCACATTCCCTGGGGCCACGGCACGTACGGCGCCGAAGCCGCCTCCCGGCTGTATTTCGGCAAGCCGGCAAAGGACCTCACGCTCGAGGAAGCGGCGCTGCTCGCGGGGATCATCCAGCGCCCGTCGCGGCAAAGCCCATACGTGAACCTCGAAGCGGCCCGCCGGCGCCGCAACTACGCCCTGCAACGCATGGCCGAAGAGCGGTTCATCTCGCAGGCGCGAGCCGATCAGGCGAAGGAGACGCCGATCGTCACCAGCGGGCGCCCCCTGACCAATACCTTCGCGTCGTTCTTCCTGGAGGACGTGCGGCAACACCTCGAAGAGCGATATGGCGCCAAGCGGCTGTACGAGAGCGGGCTTGCCGTCTATACGTCGCTCGATGTCGATCTGCAGCGTGCGGCGGAGGCGGCATTCGACGCCGGCCTGCGCAAGGTGGACAAGCGTCGGGGGTTCCGCAAGCCGCGTCGCAATGTCATCGCCGACGGATCGACGGTGGAAGGCTTCCAGCACGATCGCTGGAAGTCGCCGATCCGCGTTGGCGACATCGTCCCTGCGGTGGTCGTCGCGATCGGCAGCACAGGGCCTCGCGCCGTGCCGGCGGCATCGGTGCTGCTGCGAGCCGGACGCTATTACGTCGAGGTCGCAAAGACCGGGTACGAGTGGACTCGCAAGAAGAGTCCAGACTTTCTGAAGGCCGGCGACCTCGTACCCGTGAAAATCCTGACGATCGACGATGACGGCCGCTTCGCCACCGCCAGTCTCGATCAGGATCCTCTTGTCGAAGGGTCCCTGCTCGCCATCGACAATCGCACCGGTCAGATCCGCGCGATGATCGGCGGCTTCGACTTCGCGCGAAGCAAGTTCAACCGGGCGACACAGGCGTGGCGGCAGATGGGCTCGGCGTTCAAGCCGATCGTCTACACGGCCGCCATCGACCGCGGCTACACGCCGGCGTCGGTCATCGTCGACGCGCCGGTCGCGTATCCCGCAGGCCCCAATCAGCCGCTCTATTCACCGCAGAACTACGATCGCAAGTTCGAAGGGCCGGTGACGCTGCGCCACGCGCTCGAGCAGTCGAGGAACATTCCCACGGTGAAGCTCCTCGACAGCATCGGTCCGGCGGTCGCTATCGATTACGCGCGCCGCTTCGGATTCACGAGCAAGTTCCAGCCCTACTTGTCTCTGGCGCTCGGAGCCACCGAAGCGACGCTCCTCGACACGACGAGCGCCTACACGGCCTTCCCGCATCAGGGCGTGAGGATGCGGCCGTACGAAGTGCTGCGTGTCATCGATCGCCAGGGGAACCTGCTCGAAGAGAATCGGCCGGAGCCGCACGACGCGATCCGCGCCGACACGGCATTCGTCATGACGAACCTGATGCGCGGAGTCGCAACGCGTGGCACTGCGGCGGCTGCGGCATCGCTCGACTGGCCGGTCGCGGGCAAGACGGGAACGATGGACGAATACACTGATGCGTGGTTCGTCGGCTTCGATCCCGACATCACGATCGGCGTCTGGATTGGCTACGACGAGAAGAAGTCGTTGGGGCGCGGCGAAACCGGCGCCAACGCTGCACTGCCGATCTGGATTGACGTCATGAAGTCCTATCTCGCCAAGCGCGGACGCGACAACAAGCCCGAGTTCACGGCACCGGGCAACATCGTATTCGCCTCCATCGACAAGAGCACGGGGACGCCGTCAACCGGCGACGGCGCCATCAGCGAAGCGTTCATCGCGGGAACGCAGCCGGAAGGGGCGCCGCCGCCGACGCAACCCTAGCATTCCGAATGTAGGCACGTAGGCCGGAGCTTCAGCTCGGGCACCGTTTGGGGGCGACGATTGCCCGAGCTAAAGCTCGGGCCTACGGACGTCCGTGCCCTGGCCGAACGCCTTCATGACCCATTCGGGTGCATCTGGCTCGTCGGGCAGCCGGTCCGGCTTTCCGAGCGCAATGCGCCAGCGGTGCAGCCACGACGGGCCGATCGGGCCAACGTAGCCGTCGGGCGTCGCATACGCGGGATCCTTCAGCGCCTCGCCAAGCGGAATCCACGAGTAGCCACGAGCCTTCAGCCGTCGTAGCAGTTCCGGCATCGCATCGGCATTCAGCCGGTTCACGTGGATCAACAGCACCTGCCGGATGTCGCGGCCGAATGTATCGTCGGCGAGCGATTCGCAGAACGCCACGCGCTCGTCGGTCGACGCCAGGTAGGCGGCCATCACTTTGTCGGCCGTCGCCTCGTCCTTCGCGAGCACTGCGCGTTCGTACACCGCCGCAAAGATGTAGTCGGCTGTCTCGATCGTGAACGGCGCGACGTCGTAGCCGTGCGCGCCCAGAAAGCCATCGACCCGCGCCTTGATCTCTGCCGTGGGTCCGGTATGGGTGAACGGATGGCGGAACCAATGCAGCGACTGCCCCCGCTCGGTCATCAGCTTCCTGGTGACGCGCTCACCCTTCAGAATGTCGACCTGATACTCGTCGGGAGACGTCTTGTTGAGATCAGGATGGGAATAGGTGTGGTTGCCCAACTCCATGTGCGCGTCGAGCCAGCGCCGAAGAATTGCGATGCGCGGCTCGCCCTCCCCTTCCACCTCTACCCCGCGCTCGTTGACGAAGCCGACGGTCGGCACTCGCTCGATCCGTAAGGTGGCCAGGAGGCGGGTGTTGATCGCCTCCAGGTTCGCGGCCTTCGCCGCCTGCGACACACCAGGCAGGTCATCGAACGTGATGGCGATGGCGCGAGATGGCGAGGGCGCTTGTGCTGCCGCCAGAAGAATGGCGAAACCGAGAACTCGAAGAATCGCCTGCATCCGAGTGCCTTTCTCGATCTATCGGTTCTCGATTTCTTCCACTGTCACACGAGCACGCGGATCAGATCCGATCGGGTGATGATGAACGTTTTGTCCGTCTTGAAGTCACGGACGAGAACGGCGGGATTGTCGTGGGTGATCATGGTCGACAGCAGCTCCACGTTCGTCGAGATATCGACGAACGGAAACACGGGCTGCATGATGGCCTCGACCGGCTGCGTCTTCACGTCCGGCTGGCGCACCAGCGCGTCATAGAGGTGCGTCTCGTTCAGGGCGCCGACGAGCCGTCCTTCCCGCGTGATCGAGATCTGTGAGAAGTCGTGTTCCCGCATCAGCCGGACGGCGGCCTCGACCGGCTGCGCCGCTTCGATCGAGCACAATTCGCCGGAGAGACCCGATGTCACCAGGTCGGCCGCGCGCATGCCGCTCCGCTCGAGAAACCCCTTCTCACGCATCCACTCGTCGTTGAACATCTTCGCCATGTACCGCGATCCGTGATCGTGGAAGATGACGACGATGACATCGTTGGGGGTGAAATGGTCCGTCAGCTGAAGCAGGCCGGCCATCGCTGACCCCGCCGAGTTGCCCGCGAAGATGCCCTCTTCGCGCGCGATCCGCCGCGTCATGATCGCGGCATCGCGGTCGGTCACCTTCTCGAAGTGATCGATGACGCTGAAGTCCACGTTCTGCGGCAGGAAATCTTCGCCAATCCCCTCGGTGACGTACGGGTAAATCTCGGCTTTGTCGAAGATTCCGGTTTCCTTGTATTTCTTGAATACCGATCCGTAGGTGTCGATGCCCCACACTTTGATCGCGGGATTGCGCTCCTTGAGGTAGCGGCCGACGCCGCTGGCGGTGCCGCCCGTGCCGACGCCCACGACGAGATGGGTGACCTTCCCATCCGTCTGGTTCCAAATCTCGGGCCCGGTCTGCTCGTAGTGAGCCTGGCTATTCGACGGGTTGTCGTACTGGTTCGCCTTCCAGCTGTTGGGCACTTCCTTCTGCAGGCGGGACGAGACCGAATAGTAGGATCTCGGATCTTCGGGATCGACGTTCGTCGGGCAGACGATCACTTCCGCTCCGAAAGCCTTCAAGGCGTCGATCTTCTCCTTCGATTGCTTGTCCGTCGTCGTGAAGATGCAGCGATAGCCCTTGACGACGGCGGCGATCGCGAGCCCCATGCCGGTGTTGCCGGAGGTGCCCTCGACGATCGTACCACCCGGTTTCAGCAGTCCCGCCCGCTCGGCGTCCTCGATCATCTTGACCGCCATGCGGTCCTTGATCGAATTGCCAGGATTGAAGGTCTCGAGCTTGACCAGCACCGTGCCGGGCACGTCGCGGGCGATCCGGTTGACCCTGACCATCGGCGTGTGCCCGATGGTCTCGAGGATGGTGTTGGCGATCTTTGTCATTGCGGATTGCAATCCACAGCCCCTCTACATTAGCAAAACCTCGGAAAGGCCGGGCTTGCACGAAGCATAGAGGCGATATTAAGTAACGGGCATGGTTCGCGCGTCTGGCCCGCTGCCGCCACCTCCACTCGATGGTCGCATTCGCGTGGTCATCGAGAACGTCGCCCCGCACGTAGACGACGGCCGCTATCCAATCAAGCGCGTCGCCGGCGAGCAGCTTCGCGTGACCGCGGACATTTTTGCCGACGGGCATGATTCGATCCGGGCGCTCCTGCGCGTTCGTCATGCGGCATTCGAACGCCGCGCCAAACCGGGCGCCTGGGACGAGGTCCGGCTGTCGCCGCTCGGCAACGACTCCTGGACGGCTACGGTCGCCCTCTCGGAGCAGGGCTGGTGGGAGTATGCGATTCTCGCGTGGGTCGATCGGTTCGGCAGCTGGCGTGACGAGCTGCGGAAGAAGCACGAAGGCGGCCTCGACGTCTCGAGCGAGCTGGCCGAAGGCGCACAGCTGCTGCGCGAAGCCGCCGACCGCGGCGAACCGACGCTGGCGCCTCAACTGCGCGCGGCGGCGGACGTCCTGACGGGCGCCGCGGGACAAGCCGAGCGTGTGGCCGCAGCAGTTCGGGACGACCTTGCCGCCGATATGGCGGCCGCGGACCAGCGCCTCCACGCGGCCTCGTCGAAAACTTATCGCGCCCGCGTCGAGCGCGTCCGCGCGCGAACCGGCGCCTGGTACGAGCTCTTTCCTCGTTCCTATAGCCCGGATCCATCGCGCGGCAGCACGTTGAGCGAGGCCGCGCGGCGACTGCCGGCGGTCGCCGCCATGGGCTTCGACGTCGTTTACCTGCCGCCGGTCCATCCCATTGGGACCACCTACCGCAAAGGACGGAACAACGCCCTGGTCGCCGCGTCCGACGATCCAGGCAGCCCGTGGGCCATCGGCGGCTCGGCCGGCGGCCACACGGCGATCGATCCCGGGCTCGGCACCTTCGAGGATTTCGCGACGTTCCGAGCCGCCGCCGAGCGCGAGGGGCTCGAGGTGGCGCTGGACATCGCCTATCAGTGCTCGCCCGATCACCCGTGGGTGCGCGAGCATCCGGAATGGTTCCGCCACCGCCCGGACGGGACGATCAAGTACGCCGAGAATCCGCCGAAGAAATACCAGGACATCTATCCCATCAATTTCGAGACCGACGCCTGGCGCGAGCTGTGGGCCGCCCTCCGCGACGTCGTCGTGTTCTGGTGCGAAAAGGGCGTCCGCATCTTCCGCGTGGACAATCCGCACACCAAGGCATTCGCCTTCTGGGAGTGGATGATCGCCGACGTTCAGGAGCGATTCCCCGACACGATCTTTCTGTCCGAGGCGTTCACGCGGCCGAAGATCATGCGGTATCTCGCCAAGATCGGCTTCACGCAGTCGTACACCTACTTCACCTGGCGAAACACCCGCGCCGAGATCGAGGAGTATTTCACAGAGATCGCCTCGCCGCCGGTGAGCGACTACCTGAGACCCAACCTCTTCGCCAATACTCCCGATATCCTGTCCGAGTATCTGCAACGCGGAGGACGCCCGGCATTTCAGACGCGGTTGATCCTCGCCGCGACGCTGGGCGCGAGTTACGGGATCTACAGCGGCTTCGAGCTCGTCGAGAACGTGCCGGTGCGGCACGGGTCTGAGGAGTACCTCGATTCAGAGAAGTTTCAGCTGAAGTCGCGCGACTGGGAGGCGCCGCAAACGATCGCGCCGCTGATCGCGCTGGTGAATCGCATCCGCCGCGACCATGCAGCGCTGCAGACGACGGAAGGCCTGCGCTTCGCCGGTTCCGACAACCGGGATATCGTTGCCTACCTGAAAACGGCCGGCGGCCAGTCGTCTCCCGTGCTCGTCGTCGTCAATCTCGACCCCGTCAATCTCCAACACGGGTTCGTGTCCTTCGATCCGTCGCCCTACAGCCTTGATCCAGCCGGGTACCTGGTCAGAGACCTGCTGACCGGCATCGCCTACACGTGGCGCGGCGACCGCAACTACGTGCGTCTCGATCCGGGAACGCAGGCGCCGGCACACATCTTCCGTCTCGAGAGGCTCTCGACATGATTCGGCCGGGCAGCGCGACCGATCCACTCTGGTACAAAGACGCCGTCATCTATCAGGTTCACGTCCGCGCCTATCACGACAGCAATGGCGATGGCATCGGCGACTTCCGCGGCCTGACGGAGAAGCTCGGCTACATCAAGAGCCTCGGCGTCTCGTGCATCTGGATGCTGCCCTTCTATCCGTCGCCTTTACGCGATGACGGCTATGACATCGCGCACTACGAGGGTGTGCATCCGAGCTACGGCACACTGAAAGACTTCCGCACGTTCCTGCGCGAGGCGCACGAGCACGGACTGCAGGTGGTGACCGAGCTCGTCATCAATCACACCTCGGATCAGCATCCCTGGTTTCAGGCGGCCCGCCGCGCGCCGGCGGACTCGGTCAAGCGGAACTACTACGTCTGGAGCGACACGAAGCATAAATACGACGGCGTCCGGATCATCTTCACCGATACCGAGACCTCGAACTGGTCGTGGGATCCGGTGGCCAACGCCTATTACTGGCACCGGTTCTTCCATCATCAGCCCGATCTGAACTTCGACAATCCGCATGTCCGACGTGCAGTCGAGAAGATCATGCGGTTCTGGCTCGACATGGGCGTGGATGGCATGCGGCTCGACGCCGTCCCCTATCTGATTGAGCGCGAGGGCACGAGCTGCGAGAACCTCTACGAGACGCATCTGGTGCTGAAGGAACTGCGGGCAGCAATGGATCATCACTACAGCCACCGCATGCTGCTCGCGGAAGCGAACCAGTGGCCGGGCGACGTCTGCGCGTATTTCGGGTCGGGCGACGAATGCCACATGGCGTTCAACTTCCCGTTGATGCCGCGCATCTACATGGCACTGCGCCAGGAAGATCGGCATCCGATTTCCGACATCGTCAGCCAGACGCCTGAGATCCCCGACCCGTGCCAGTGGGCGATCTTTCTCAGGAACCATGACGAGCTGACGCTCGAGATGGTGACGGCCGAAGAGCGCGATTACATGTACCAGGCGTACGCGACCGATCCGCAGATGCGAATCAACGTCGGCATTCGCCGCCGTCTGGCGCCGCTGATGGAGAACAACCGCCAGCGGATCGAACTGATGAACGGCCTGATCTTTTCGCTGCCCGGCACGCCGGTGATCTACTACGGCGACGAGATCGGGATGGGCGACAACATCTACCTTGGCGATCGCAACGGCGTGCGCACGCCCATGCAATGGACGTCGGATCGTAATGGTGGGTTCTCCCGTACCGATCCGGCCCGCCTCTTCGCGCCGGTGGTGATGGATCCTGTGTGGGGCTACCAGGCGCTGAACGTCGAAGCGCAGGAGCGCTCTCCGTCATCCCTGCTGAACTGGATGAAGCGCATCATCGCGTTGCGCGCGCGTCATCGCACGTTCGGCCGCGGCGCTATTCGCTTCATCTCGCCGCCAAACCGGAAAATTCTGGCCTACGTGCGCGAGTACGACGGCGAGACGATCCTCTGCGTCGCCAACCTTTCGAGGACGGCTCAGCCGGCCGAGCTCGATCTGCGGGCGTGGCATGGCCGCGTGCCCATCGAGATGGTCGGCAGCACTGAATTCCCGCGCATCGGCGAGCTTCCCTACTTCCTGACGCTCGCGCCGTACGGGTTCTATTGGTTTCTGCTTGCCGAGGCGCCGGCGCCTCCGGTCGTCGAGCGTCCCGCTCCGCGATCGGCACCCAAGCCGCCCGGCGCGCTCGATCTGCCGCCGCTGCTGCTTGGCGTCGTCTGGGACACGGCATTTACGACCGCGACGCACGAAATTCTGGAGCGCGATTACCTGCCGATGCACCTGGCCACACGGCGCTGGTTCGCAGCAAAGGCACGCCCGCTCAGCAAGGTCCTCATCCGCGACCAGGCGCTGGTTCGCGGAGGACCCGAACCCGTGTTCCTGACGTTGCTCGACGTGCACTACCGGGACGGCGGATCCGAAGTGTACGTGCTGCCGATGGCGTTCCTTGGGGGCAAGGCGGCCGAGGACCTGCTGCGCGAATCTCCCGAGCTCGTCATCGCCCGCGTCAGCGGCGCCCGCAAAGGCGTCCTGCACGAACGTCTCGACTGGAGCGTCGTCTCCCTGCTCCTCGATGCGATCGCCGGCGGCCTGTCGTTCAGCGGCCGCGAAGGCCGTTTCATCGCCAGCCGGACGACCGCCTTCGACGTCCTTCGCGGGCTCGTCGATCCAGCGGCACCCCTTCCCGTTCACCGATCGTCGAGCGAGCAGAGCAACACGTCGTTCATCTTCAGCGATCGACTGATCCTGAAGCTCATTCGGCGGGTCGAGCCGGGCCCGAATCCGGAGCTCGAGATCAGCTATCACCTGACGGAGCGGGTCCACTTCCCGCGCGCACCCCGCCTCGCGGGCGCGATTGAGTACGAGGAGCGCAACGGACCCCGCTTGACGCTCGCGGTCCTCCACGGCCTCGTGTCCTACCAGGCGACCGGATGGGAGCAAGCGCTGAGCGAGGCCGGCCGTTATCTCGAGACCGCAGCGACTGAAGGGAGTCCGCTCCCGGATCCGGGCGAGATCGCCGCAGAAGTCGGATTCCTCCTGCCTGGGAACGTTCGCGTGCCGCAGGGGGTGGTCGATCGTCTCGGATGGTACGTGGATGCGGTGCTGCGCCTTGGCCGGCGCACGGCGGACCTCCATCTGGCCCTTGCCAGTGGCAAGGATGTTGAGGGATTCGAGCCGGAACCTCTCACACCTGAGGATCTGGCGACGACGATCGCCGGCGTTCGAACGCTGGCCACCGAGGCGAGCCAGCTGCTCGCGACACAGTCGCCGACGCTCTCGCCCACCGTGCAGGAGATGGCGACAGCGGTCGCGAGGCTCTTGCCCGATGCGGTCACCGATCTCGACCGGCTGATATCGACGATTCCGACCGGCCTGATCAAGACCCGCATCCACGGCGACTACCACCTTGGACAGGTGCTGTGGGGTAGCGGCGACTTCTACATCATCGACTTCGAGGGCGAACCGGGGCGGGCGCTCCACGAGCGTCGCATGCGGCAATCACCGCTGAAGGACGTAGCGGGCATGGTCCGCTCGTTCAACTACGCCTCGCAGGCGGCGTTGACCGCGTGGCGCACCCATCATCCGGAAGACGGCGCGCGCCTCGCCGCGTGGGCCCGCTTCTGGGAAACCAACGTCAGCCGCATCTTCGTCGAGGGCTATCGGGCCGCGGCTGGATCCGCGCAGTTCGTGCCGGAGCGTCTCGACAGCTTTACAGCGCTCTGCCGCATCTACCTGATCGAAAAAGCGCTGTACGAGCTGCGCTACGAATTCAACAACCGGCCGGATTGGCTCCACATCCCGCTGGCCGGCCTGAGCGAACTGCTGGACAAAGGGCGCAGCGCGTGATCGCGCGCGTACCTTCGAGCACCTATCGCCTGCAGCTCCATGCGGGCTTCACATTTCGTGACGCGACGGCGCTCGTCCCCTACCTCGCCGCGCTCGGCGTGGGCGCCTGCTATGCCTCGCCCTACCTGAAGGCGACGCCAGGCACGCTCCACGGCTACGACATCAGCGACCACAACGCGCTCAATCCTGAGCTCGGTGACGAAGCGGACTATCAGGCGTTCGTCGCGGCGCTGCACGCCCATCACATGGGCCAGGTGCTCGACTTCGTGCCCAATCACATGGGCACCGACGCGCGGAGCAATGCCTGGTGGCTCGACGTGCTGGAAAATGGGCCATCAGCCGAGCATGCCGCCTACTTCGACATCGACTGGACGCCGGTGGTGTCCACGATGCGCGACAAGCTGCTGCTGCCAATCCTGGGCGACCAGTACGGCTGCGAGCTCGAGCGCGGGCACCTGCAGCTGGCGTTCGACAGCGGCGCGCTGTGGTTGCGGTATTTCGACCGCCTGCTCCCGATCAATCCGCGACAGGCCCCGTCTGTGTACCGGCACCACCTGGACGCGCTGCGCGTGGCGATGGGCGACGACAACGCGGATCTACGGGAGTTCCTGAGCATTCTGACGGCCCTGCAGAACCTTCCGTCCTCCGCCGAACGCTCCCGTGAACGGATCGAGGAGCGCAAGCGCGAGAAGGACGTGGCGCGCCGGCGTCTGCTGCAACTGGTTGCCACCTCCGGCGAAATCGCCGCGCATATCGAGGCGGCCGTCCGGCATTTCAACGGCACGGCCGGAGATGCCGCCAGCTTCGATCCGCTGCACGAGCTCCTCGAACATCAGGCCTACCGGCTCGCCTTCTGGCGGACGGCGCTCGACGAGATCAACTACCGCCGCTTCTTCGACGTGAACGATCTCGCCGCCTTACGCATGGAAGAGCCGGGCGTCTTTCGAGACACGCACGGTCTCCTGACACGGCTCATTGCCGGTGGCGCCGTGACGGGCGTTCGCGTCGATCACCCGGACGGTCTGTTCGACCCGGCGCACTACTTCGCGAACCTGCAACGGGTCGCCGCGGGACCGGACGTTGAAGACGGGACGCCAGTTCCACTGGTGGCCCAATCAGAGGACCTTCCGCTCTATGTGCTCGCAGAAAAGATCCTCTCGCCCGGCGAATCGCTGCCGGACTGGGCAATTCACGGGACCACCGGCTACGACTTCCTCAACCTGGTGAACACTCTCTTCGTGGATCCGGACGGTCTCGGACGGCTCCGCCGGCAGTACCGTCGCATCACCGGGCGGCAGGCCACGTTCGAGGAAGAGGTCGTCGACGGCAAGCGTCTCATCATGCAGACGACGCTGGCGAGCGAGCTCAACGTGCTGGCGCATTCGCTGTACGACCTCGCTCACCAGGATCGACGAACGCGGGACTTCACGCTCGGCACGATGAGCCACGCGATTCAGGAAGTGGCGGCGGCGCTGCCCGTGTATCGCACCTACATCGATGCCTATGGCGCGAGCGACGCCGATCGGCGCGCGATCGAGATCGCCTTCGATCACGCCGACCGCCGGAATCCGGCGGCCGAACGCGCCACCTTTGGCTTTCTTCATCGCGTGCTCGGGTCAGCGGCGTCACACGCGCGGCAGGAAAGCCCCGTGGCACCGGTGGACGAGCCGATCGATCGGCGGCTCGCATTCACGATGCGGTTCCAGCAGTTCACCGGCCCGGTCCATGCCAAGGGTGTCGAGGACACGGCGTTCTACCGGCACAACGTGCTGCTCTCCCTGAACGAAGTCGGCGGCGATCCGGCGGCGCCAATGACCACGGTCGACGCGTTTCATCGTGCGAACACGGAACGGCGCGACCGGTGGCCGTTCAGCATGACGACGACCGCGACGCACGACACGAAGCGCGGCGAGGATGCGCGCGCCCGTCTCAACGTGCTGTCGGAGCTCGCCGACGAATGGGCCAAGACCGTTTCGAGCTGGACCCGGATGAACGCCGGGCTGCGGACCGCCCTTGATGGCGTGCCGGCGCCCGACCGCAATGACGAATACCTCTACTATCAATCGCTCCTGTCGATCTGGCCCGCCGAGCCGGCCGGCGCGCCAATCCCATCGAGAGCCCCGGACGGCGTATCGAGCCGTCTCGTGTCCTATCTGATGAAAGCGACGCGCGAGGCAAAGCTGCGAACGAGCTGGATCGCGCCGGATGAAGCCTATGGCGCAGCAGTCACCGCCTTCATCGAGAAAACCCTCGACGGTCCGCACGCGGCGAGGTTCCTGCCCGCCTTTGTGCCGTTCGCCCGCCGCGTGGCACGAGCCGGCGCCGTCAACAGCCTCGCGCAGCTCGCGCTCAAGCTCACGGCGCCCGGCGTGCCCGACATCTACCAGGGCAACGAGCTCTGGGATCTCCACCTCGTCGATCCGGACAACCGCCGACCGGTGGACTTCACGACGCGCCAAGACATGCTCGGATCGTTCAAGGAGGCGATGGATCTGGCCGAGCGTTCCGAGCCGCCGGCCGGCGGGGTCCTGCGGGCATTCGTGAACGACCTTCTCGCGGCATGGCCCGACGGACGAATCAAGCTATGGCTGACCGCGCGGTTGCTGCGTCTGCGTCAGCGCGAGCCCCGGCTCTTGTTGCACGGCAGTTATGTTCCGCTGATCGTCGAGGGAGCCCGATCGGCTCGAGTGGTGGCCTACGCTCGCGGCTACGAAGACCGTGTGCTGATCACGATCGTGCCTCGACTCGTCGCCGGTATGGTCTACGCCGAGCACGGGTGGCCGATCACGGACACGGTCTGGCACGACACGGTCGTCCGCCTTCCCGGTAATCTTGCTGTCCCCCGCCTGCGAAACGCGGTCACGGGCGACGTCCCATCGATCGTCGCCGCGGATGGAGAGCCGACGGTCGCACTCGGTGACGTCCTGCGTGTCTGCCCGGTTGCGGTCCTAATCGGCGGGGTTGGTCGCTGAACGACACCGATCACTCCGGTCACGGACCATCACGGATCGATCGGGGTATCTCCACCACGCGGGTCGCGCCGCGCGACCCTGTTGTTGGATCTCCCCAAGAAATTCTCCACATTCCCCGTCCGTGTTATCCGTGCCGTCCGTGTTCCGACGGATTTGTCCGTGTTCCGTCCGTGTGAGTCCGTGACCTACCTGATCCGCGCGCTCCGTGCCTCCCGGCGCGCCGCGATCGATGCTCTCACGATAAGATCGCTCCCTTTGCATTCCCGATCATCATGAGCCGCCGCTACGCCTATCCCGCACCTCGTCGTCCGCGACCCAACCGCATCTGGCCGGGCGCTCCGTATCCGCTCGGGGCGACGTGGGATGGCGTCGGCGTCAACTTCGCGATGTTTTCCGCGCACGCGACCAAGGTCGAACTCTGCCTCTTCGATTCGCCCACTGCGACGCGCGAGTCACACCGCGTCACGTTGCCAGAGCAGACGGACATGGTCTGGCACGGCTACATGCCCGATGTCAGGCCGGGTCAGCTCTACGGGTATCGCGTTCACGGTCCATACGATCCGCAGGCTGGCCATCGTTTCAATCCCAACAAGGTGGTGATGGACCCGTACGCCAAGGCCGTCGGCCGCACCGTGCGATGGGGTCAATACGAGATGTTCGGCTATAAGGTCGGCGACCCCGCGGCTGACCTGTCCTACGACGACCGCGACAACGCGGCGTTCGCGCCGATGGGGACGGTCATCGACTCGACGTTCACCTGGGGTGACGACCGGCCGCCGCGTACGCCATGGCACAAGACAGTCATCTACGAGATGCACGTCCGCGGCTTCACGATGAAGCATCCGCGCGTGCCGGAGCTGTTGCGCGGCACCTACGAGGCGCTGACGACCGACGAGGCGCTCGACCACCTCGTCTCGCTCGGCATCACCGCCGTCGAGCTGATGCCCGTCCACCACTTCCTCAACGACCAGCAGCTGGTCGAGCGCGGCCTGTCCAACTATTGGGGCTACAACACGTTCTGCTACTTCGCGCCCGAGATCCGCTATGCGGCCGCCGGCCATGTCGGTGACGCAACCGTCCGGGAATTCAAGCGCATGGTCCGGGCCTTGCACTCAGCCGGGCTCGAGGTCATCCTCGATGTCGTCTACAACCACACAGCGGAAGGCAATCACCTCGGCCCGACGATCTCACTGCGCGGCATCGACAACGCCGCCTACTACCGGCTGGTCCCCGACAACCCACGCTTCTACCTGGATTTCACCGGCACCGGCAACACGCTGAACATGCGCAGTCCGCGTGTGCTGCAGCTCATCATGGACAGCCTGCGATACTGGGTGCTGGAGATGCATGTCGACGGCTTTCGCTTCGACCTGGCGAGCACGTTGGCCCGCGAGTTGTACGAGGTCGATCGATTGGGCGCGTTCCTCGACATCATCCACCAGGATCCGGTCATCTCTCAGGTGAAGCTGATTGCCGAGCCGTGGGATCTCGGTGAGGGCGGCTATCAGGTCGGCAACTTTCCCGTCCTCTGGACCGAGTGGAACGGCAAGTACCGCGATTCGGTGCGCCGCTTCTGGCGCGGCGACGATGGGGTGGTGTCTGAGTTCGCGACTCGTCTGGCCGGGAGTAACGATCTCTACGAGCACAGCGGCCGGCGGCCGTACGCGAGCATCAACTTCGTCACCGCGCATGATGGCTTCACGATGCACGATCTGGTCACATATAACGAGAAACACAACGAAGCCAACGGCGAGGAAAACCGCGATGGCGAGAGCCACAATCTGAGCTGGAACTGCGGCGCCGAGGGTCCGACCGACGACAAGGCGATACTCGCCCTGCGTGCGCAGCAGAAGCGGAACCTGATGGCAACGCTGCTCCTTTCGGCCGGAGTGCCGATGCTCAGCGGCGGCGACGAGGTGTGCCGCACGCAACGCGGGAACAACAACGCCTACTGCCAGGACAGCGACATCAGCTGGACCAACTGGGATCTCGGCCCGGACGAAGAGGCGTTCCTCGAGTTCACGCGACGCTTGGTGCATCTGCGGCAAACGGAGCCCGTGCTGCAGCGCCGTCGGTTCTTCCAGGGGCGCGCCATCCGCGGCGTCAAGGACATCATGTGGGTCGATCCGTCTGGCAAGGAAATGACCGACGAGTCGTGGAACTCGCCAGTGGTGCGGAGCCTCGGCGTCGTCTACTCCGGCGAAGGTACAGGGGGAGGTGGACGAGCGCGGGCAGTCGATCACCGGTGACACGTTCCTCGTGCTGATGAACGCACATCACGAGATTGCACCGTTCAAGCTGCCACCGTCGTCGGCCGGCGTGTGGCAACGTGTCTTCGACACGACGAGCCCGACGCTTCCCGAGACGGCGCCGCCCTCGGATGCGACCTACGAGCTCAAGGGCCGGTCACTGGCCCTGTTCCGCCTCGTAGCCCCGGACGCAAACGCGAACGGATGACGGCGACGACGACATGGAAGCCCTCGCTGGGTGCCTGGGTCGACGAGGTCGGGACCCACTTCTGCGTGTGGGCGCCGCAGGCCACTGCCGTCGCGCTCGTCGTTGAAGGTGGCGCGCCGCCACGACCGCTGGCGGCGAGTGAATCGGGCTACTTCACCGGGATGTTCCCCGATCTGACGCCGGGGACCGAATATCGCTACCTGCTCGACGGCCGTGGTCTATTCCCGGATCCGGCATCACGTTTTCAGCCGCACGGCGTGCATGGCCCGTCCTCGATCGTCGATGGGCGCCCCTTCGACTGGACGGTCGATCGCTGGCCCGGCATCGCGCCGGACGCGCTCGTCCTGTACGAACTGCACGTCGGTACGTTCACCCCCGAGGGGACGTTCGCCGCGGCCGCCGAGCGCCTCGAGCGGCTGGCACGCCTCGGCGTTACCGCTATCGAGCTGATGCCGGTCGCCGATTTCCCAGGCCGCTGGAACTGGGGCTACGACGGCGTCGCGCTGTTCGCCCCGTCGCGCTGCTACGGCACGCCAGACGACCTGCGCCGGCTCATCGATCGTGCACATGGGCTCGGCGTTGCAGTGCTCCTCGACGTCGTCTACAACCACCTCGGACCAGATGGCAACTATTTATCGACGTACAGCCCCTACTACTTCACGGAGCACCACCATACGCCGTGGGGTGCGGCCCTGAATCTCGATCGGGCACACAGCCGTGACGTGCGCGCGTTCCTGATCGAGAACGCCGAATACTGGATTCACGAGTTCCGTTTCGACGGGCTCCGACTCGACGCTACTCATGCGCTCATCGACGAGGGTCCCCGCCATATCGTCGCCGAGCTGACGACGGCGGTCCGCGAAAGTGTCGGCGATCGCCGTGTCTGGATCTGCGCCGAAGATCACCGCAACCTCGCCGGATTCCTGAGACCGGTCGCAGAAGGCGGCTGGGGTCTTGACGCCGTCTGGGCCGACGACCTGCATCATCAGCTCCGCCGCAGAGCGGCCGGAGACGTCGAGGGGTACTACGCAGACTTCGACGGGACCGCCGATGACATCGCGCGAACGCTGAGACAGGGCTGGTTCTACACGGGGCAGCCGACGCGGCGCCGAGGAGAGCCGCGCGGAACAACCACCGATGGCGTTGCGCCATCGCGGTTCGTCATCTGCCTGCAGAATCACGATCAGGTCGGCAATCGGGCGCTCGGCGATCGCCTGCACCACGTCATCGACCCGGCGCTCTGGAGAGCGGTATCGGCACTGCTGCTGCTCGCACCGGAGACGCCGCTGCTCTTCATGGGCCAGGAATTCGCGGCCAGCACGCCCTTCCTCTACTTCACCGATCACCACGACGAGTTGGGGCGCCACGTCACTGCGGGACGCAGGCACGAGTTCCGTCACTTCAGCGCGTTCGCCGATCCCGAGCGCCGCGAGGCAATTCCCGATCCGCAGGCGGAGCACACGTTCCTCGCCAGCAAACTGTCCTGGACTGAGGCCGACGCGCCGGATCACGCGAGTGGGCTGCGCCTGTACCAGTCGCTGCTTGCGCTGCGGCACATACTCGTCCCGGTCGCGGCCGGCGAGGTCGAGGCTGCCGCACTCGACGAGCATTCGGTCGCGCTCGCGCGAACCACGACCGATGGCCGCACGCTGACGCTCGTCGTCTATTTCGGGACCGGCGGAACGATCGCGCTGCCACGATCGCAGGGACCGCGGACGGTCTTGAGCACCGAGGACGACGCTTTCGTACCCGATCCGCAGCCAATCAGCGTCGAGCAGATCGGTAACAGCGTGCACCTGACCTTCCCACGTGCGGGCGCTATCGTCGTGGCCTGACTCGCCCTAAAGCTGCCTGCTCACTGCCACAGAGGACACTCGCCACAGAGGACACCGAGGAGGCACAGAGGTCACAAGAGTGGGAGATTGTGCGCGCCCTTCTCTGCGGCGCTCTAGTCCTCGTCAGCCGTCGCCGCACTCAGCGTCCCTGCGGCCTTCTTCATCAGATATGTCTTGATGAATTGATCGAGGTCGCCGTCGAGAATGCGGTTGACGTCGCCGACCTGCTCCTTCGTCCGATGATCCTTCACCATCTGATACGGCTGGAGGACGTAGCTGCGAATCTGGTTGCCGAAGGCGATGTCTTTCTTCTCACCGCTGATCTGTTCGAGCTTCGCTTGCTGCTCCTTCAGGCGCTGATCGTACAGGCGTGCCTTCAGGACCTTCATCGCCGAATCGCGATTGCGGTGCTGCGAGCGCTCGTTCTGGCACGACACGACGATACCGCTGGGGAGATGCGTGATCCGGACGGCCGAATCGGTGACGTTGACATGCTGGCCGCCGGCGCCGCTGGACCGGTAGGTGTCGATTCGGAGCTCTTTCTCCGGAATCTCGATGTCGATATCGTCCGGCAATTCCGGCCACACGAACACCGATCCAAATGATGTGTGGCGCCGCTTCGCCTGATCGAACGGCGAGATGCGCACGAGACGGTGGACGCCGGCCTCGGCAGACAACAGACCGTACGCGTATTCACCGATGATGCTGAGCGTGGCGCTCTTGATTCCCGCCTCTTCGGCCGGCTGATAATCGAGCATCTCGCGCTTGAAACCGCGTCGCTCCGACCATTTCAGATACATCTTGAGCAGCATCTCAGCCCAATCCTGGGACTCGGTGCCGCCGGCCCCGGGATGAATCGTGATGATGGCGTTGCGGCGATCGTGTTCGCCGCCGAGCATCTTGCGCGTCTCCGCCTGCTCGACGTCCGATTGAAAGTCGTCGAGGCCTTTGACGAGGTCGCCGTCGACAGCTTCGCCCGCTTCGGCCCACTCCACGAGAACGCCCATGTCGTCGGAGCGGCGCTTCAGTGTCTGGCTGGTCGTCAGCTCCTCTTCGAGACGGCGGCGGCGCTGAAGGAGTTTCTGCGCCTCGGCGGGGTCCTTCCAGAAATCCGGGTGCGAGACGCGGCCCTCGATCTTGTTGAGTTCCGCGCGATGACCAGGTTCGTCAAAGATAGCTCCGCAGGTCAGCGGCCCGTTTGACGAGATCCTGATATCGACGCACCTCTTCTTCCAGCACGAACGCCACGGGATGCTCCTTGTGTTGCCCGAGCTGAAGCTCGGGCCTACGTGTGAGATTTCCTAATACTAACAGGTCGCGCCGCCACGATCAGGGCGACTGCGACGACGAGCACCGACGCCCAGGCAACGACGTCGCCGATCTGCGCGTAGACCGTGCGCTGGTCGATCAGGCGAACGTCCATCGTCCATTGCCCCTCGACGAAGAGATCGGAGGCGGCGAGCACGCGTCCATACGGATCGACGACGCCGCTGATGCCGGTATTCGCCGACCGTACGAGGTATCTGCCCTGCTCGATGGCGCGCATCGTCGCCATCTGGAAGTGCTGCCAGGGGGCCGACGAACGGCCGAACCAGGCGTCATTGGTGATCGTTGTGAGCAGTTCACTGCCGTCGAGGACACCTTCGCGAATCAGCGCCGGATAAACGACCTCATAACAGATCGCCGTCGAGATACGCCCTCCACCAACCGGAAGCGTATTGACGCTGGCGCCTGCCGAAAAATCCGAAACGGCCGCGACGAGCGGCGCCGCGAAGAACAGGATCCGCTTGAGCGGCACGTATTCCCCGAAGGGCACCAGATGCACCTTCCGGTAGACACCGCCCGTCGTCCCGTCGGGCTGAAGCAGGAACGCGGCGTTGTAGACCTTCGGCGGCGTGCCCGCTTCCCACTGATCGCTGCCGATCAGAATGGCGACGTGATGCCGCCGCGCCAGTTCCTGAAGTTCCGTCGTCTCGACTCCCGAGACGCCGAAATAGAACGGCGTCGCGGACTCCGGCCACAGGATGAATTGTGCGCGCTCATTGATGGCGCTGACGGTCAGGCGCAAATAGCGATTGAAGATGTCCCGGGCCTGCGAGGGATCCCACTTCTGGTCCTGAGGGACGTTGCCCTGCACGATGCCAATGCGAAGCGGGCGTCCCGCGGCGATCAGTGTGCCGGTGGACAATCGGAACGACCCCCAGAAGGCGATCGCGCCCAGGACCGTGACCGCGGCGACGGGAGCGATCGCGCGGCTCCGCTCCGACGAAACGAGCGCCCAGGCGATCGCCGTATTGCCCGCTGCGACGATCGTCGAAACGCCGAACACCCCGACGATGCTCGCGATCTGGGCGACTGGCAGCCACGGTACCTGGCTGTAGCCGAGGAGAACCCACGGGAAGCCACCAAAGAGCGTCAGGCGCCCGTACTCAGTCGCCGTCCACGCCAGCGGCAGCAGTAGAACGCTTCGACGCCCAAATTGGACAATCAGGGTATGGCTGAAGAGGCCGAAGAAGGCCGGGAACAGCGCCAGATAGGCGACGAGGAGGCCGGCAATCGCGGCCGCCACCGGGAGGCTGAGGCCCCCGTATTGGGCCATTACGCCGCCGGTCCAGTAGACCGTTCCGGCGAAGTAGGCGATTCCGGTCGTCAGTCCCAGCAGGAACGCGCGGCGGCTCCACAGGGCGCGGCTCGCGCGAGCGTGCTGCCACAACGCCACGATTAAGGGCGTCAACGCCACCCAGGCCATCGCCGGGTGGCCGTAACGAGGGAAACTGAGCGCGAGGAGCGCGCCCGCGGCAAGCGCTAGCGCGTAACCCAGGGGCTGAACTGCTCTTCCTTCTTCAGGCGGCCGGCAATGCGATCGGCATCGCCGCGATTCTTGTAGCGGCCGACCTGGACGCGATACACCGGTGGCTTGCCCGGCACCGGGTTCAGCACGTACGCGGGATAGCCCTTCGTGACCAGGCGTTTCACGATGGCATCGGCCTCTCCGCGATCGCGAAGCGCCGTAATCTGCACCGCGAACCCGCCTGACGTGACTGCCGCCGGCTGCGATTGATCGGCCACCGGCGGTGGCGCTGGCTTGGATTTTTCGGGGGCCGGCGGCGCGGCCGCTGCCGATGCCGGCGCAGCCTTCGACGCTGGAGGAGGCGCTGACGCTTCCGGCTTCGGCTTGGCGGAGGCCTTCAACGATTCGTCGTCCGGCTTCTGCGCCGTCAGGCTCTTGTAATAGTCGTTTTCCGCGGGCTCGGGAGGTACCGGCGACTGACCTTTTCCGGCTGGTGCCGGCGTCGCTGGCGCACTTGGCGGAGGCGCTGCCGACGTGGGCGGAGGCGTCGCCGCCGGAGCATCGATCGTCTGAGCGGTCTGATCGCCGCGTTCGGCGCGCACGCCGCGGCCGACCATGACGCCGCAGAGAAAAGTCCCGACCAGAACGACCGTGGCGAACATGAACAGAAAGACCAGTTGCTTTCCGTTCAATTGAATTTCGTGGAAGCCCTCGTCGCTCATATTTCTCTGGTGCTCTGGTCTCCGCGTCTCTGGTGCTCGGGTCTCCGGTCTCGGTGCCTAGTGTATCACCGCGCTGGCGCGCTCCGCGTCCTGGCCAGCAGCTCCGTCGCACTGGTCATTCCCGGGGACATCTCCAATGCACGCTCGGCCTCTTTCCGGGCCGAGTCGAGATCCTTGGCCTGCAGGAACGCTTCGCCGAGGACGACGTGCGCGGCAGGCGTCTCTTCGCTCCACAGCGAGATTTTCAGCGCGTCGATGGCTGCCTTCGTGCGTCCGGCTCGCAGGTGCAGCCTGCCAAGAAGGAGATGCGCTTCGGCCTGGTACGGCGAGAGATAGATCGCGCGCTGCAGTTCGGTGAGGGCGTTGCGATCGTCCTCGCGCTCGAAGAACCGGCGACCGCGATCGAGATGGAACGCCGCCAGCTCCGTCTGGTCGCGCCGTTCCGTGGACGCCATGACCGAGTCGGTGCGGGCGGCGCCCGGACGCTCGAGATACTCGCGGACGCGTTCCAGGTGTTTGGGCACACCGTCGGTCCCGCCGGAGCCGTCGTCCTCTTCGTAGCTGGCCGACAGACGACGCGCGAGCTCCCGCTCGCGATCGGCTTCGGTCGCCGCGTTGGTGGCCTTCAAGGCCGCGGCGAGGACGAAATGCGCGTCGGCATCGGTCGGTTGACGCCTGACCGCCTCGCGGAGCCAATACACCGCGGCCGGATAGTCCTGCTCTTCCCAGTAGGCGTATCCCAGGTTGAACGTGAAGTCGGGCGACGCGTTGTTCAACTCGACCGCTTTATTGAAGTAGTAGGTCGCCTTCCCGGTCTGTGGGCCGGCGCCGCGCCGGAGCTGTACCACTCCGAGATTGTTGAAGATTTCAGCGGCGGGCAACTCCCCGGACAATTGCTGCCATCGTGTGAACGCTTCGTCATAGCGTTCGAGGTTCAGCTCCGCCACCGCCGCCGCGAATTGCGCGCGCCGCCGCAGGCGGGATGTGCCGGGTACCGCCAGGGCGGCCGTCCGCGAGCTCTCCCAGTTCGAAACGTCTGCCTGGACTTCGGCCAATGCGAGGCGGGCACGATCGAAATGCGGGTCGAGCGCGATTGCCTTTTCGAGGAAGCCGATCTGCGTCGACGGCGTTTCCGCAATCAGTCCTTTCACGAAGTTCTCGAATGCCGCCAGCGGCGGGTGCTGCTGCTCGACGACTGCCGTCGGCACGGTGGACGCTGGCAACAGACGCCTGGCGACGCGCTCGATCGTCGCCAGCAGCTCGTTCAGCCGCCCGCGCTCAGCGAAATCGGCGCTGACCCGTCCCGTGTCGATGCGAATCGCCTCCACGTGGACCGCCAGCGCGTCGCCGTCGAAATCGAGCCGCCCGCTCACCACCGTGGCAGCGCCGACCAGCTGACCGATCTTGATCACCGTGCCCCGCGTCAGCGTGGCGCGCGCGGGGACCTGCAGCCGCTCGAGCGCGCGGAGCCGCTCGTCACGCGTGATCGCGTCGCCGCCCATGCCATTCAGATCGTCGGCAAGCAGCAGGGCGACCCCCTCGCCCATCCAGGACGCGCGCGGGTCGGCGCCACCGTCGAACGGGACAATCAGCGTAGGGCCGGCGATTCTCTGGGCGAAGACGACAGGGGTCAGGGGCGATGCGAGGAGGAGGGCCGTGCAGAAGAACGGGATCAGGGCGGCGCGGCAACGCGTCATGCGGCGGGCGCCCCCTGCAAGTCGATCGAGTCCTCGGGAGAGGGCGGGGCGGGGCCATCGAGCCGCAATTCCACATGGCACGACGGAGACCCTTCCGCCTGGCATGCGGTTACTGCCGCCGATGCGGCGACGTCCAGATGACGAAGAACGGTGCTGAACGCCGAGGCATAGAAATAGCAGAGCGGGTGCGATGTCCGATCGCGCACGCCGCAGAAGATCGAGCTCTTGATGTCGACCTTGCCGATCCCGCGACGGACGCGGATCGAGGCGCGGCTGCCGGTATAGGACTGATGGACGAGCTGACGAGCAATGCGCAGCGCGAACGTGCGGCGGAAGAACGCCGGCGCGCGGACGATCACCTGCCGTCGGAGTGGAGACAACTCCGCGATGGTCCACTCGGCCGCGTAAGCGCCGGCCCGCGTCGTCACCGCCTCGTAACTGACACCCTCAGTGCGCAGAAAACTGAGCACCGCGTTCAACGGCGCCAGGCCGATGGTGCCATCCCGCAGGCCCTTGGCATCGAGCCAGTTCTCATAGAAGTCGAGACGATCGGGCAATACGTCGGAAATGGATTGATGGAGGGCCGCCACGAGCACGCGGCCGATACCCGCGTCTCTCATTTTTTTGATAGATTGAGTAGCTCGAGGCACTCAGCCGGCATGAACTGGAGCGCGGCCATCCTCGCCGGCGGCCGGGCGCGGCGGCTCGGCGGGCAGGACAAAAGCGCGCTCATCGTCGACGGTGTCCGCTTCATCGATCGACAGCGCGAGGCGCTCCGCCCGTTGACCGATCGCATCGTGCTCGTCGGCTATCGCGGCGATCACCCGCCCCCGTTCCCCGTCGAAGACGATCGGTGGCCTGAGGCAGGCCCGTTGGGAGGCCTGGCCACCGCACTGCTGGCGGCCACGACCGAGCGGGTTCTCGTCCTGGCGTGCGACCTGCCGTGTGTCACCACCGAGTTTCTGGCGTATCTCGCCGATGTCGATCCCGATGCCACCGCCGTGCTGCCGGCGAGCGATGGCCGGTGGCAGCCGTTGTGCGCGATGTATGCGCGGCGTGCCGCCGGGACGTTCGTGACCGCCCTCACCCGCGGCGATCGCGCCGTGGCGCCCGTCGTCGAACAGCTTCGTCCGCGCGTGATTGAACCCGACGAGTGGGCGCCGTTCGATCGCGACGGGCTGCTGCTCGCCAACGTCAACACGCCCGACGATCTCGTGCGGATCCGGTCGCTCGATACGCACGCGACAAACGCCGCACGCGGCGGCATCGATGCCGCCGATCGTACCGCAGCGCCACAGACCAGTCAAACGCCGATCCGATGATTCTGCCGATTCACGACCTGCTGCGCGCGCGTCTCGCGACGCTCCTGCGCGAGCGCTACGATCTCGCGCCGTCCGATCAACCGGCGCTCGCTATCGGATACCCGCCGACACGCGCGCTGGGCGACCTTGCGCTACCGGTGGCGTTCGAGCTGGCGCGCCGGCTGCGCAAGGCGCCGAAGGTCATCGCCCAGGAACTGTCCGGTGCGCTGACGGAGGTCGAGGGCGTCGCCCGACTCGAGTCCACACCGAATGGCTACCTGAACGTCTTCCTCGATCGCGGGGCGTTTCTGCGGTCGCGACTCGATCCCGCCGCACCGGCCGCTCGTCCCGCCGCGGACGCCGGGAAGACGATCGTCGAGCACACGGCAATCAATCCGAACAAGGCGGCGCACATCGGCCATCTGCGCAACTCGGCACTGGGCGACACGTTGGTACGGGTCCTGCGCTTCCGCGGCGTTCCGGTCGAAGTGCAGAACTACATCGATGATACCGGCGTGCAGGTCGCGGACGTCGTGGTCGGCTTCGAAGCGCTCGAACACAAGTCGATTGACGAGGTGCGAGCGCTCGCCGCACAACCGCGGTTCGACTACTACTGCTGGGACCTCTACGCCCGCGTCACCGAGTGGTACCAGGAGGACAAGGGCCGGCTCGAGGTCAGACAGCATACGCTGCACCAGATCGAACAGGGCGGCAACTCGACCGCGGAGGTGGCCGCGCTGGTGGCGGACGCCATCGTCCGGCGGCATCTCGAGACGATGCACCGGCTCGGCATCGAATACGACCTCCTGACCTGGGAGGGCGACATCCTGCGCTTGCGCTTCTGGACGCACGCGTTCGAGATTCTCAAGCGGCAAGGGACGATCTACCTCCAGACGGAAGGCCGTTTGAAGGGGTGCTGGGTGATGCCGATCGATGACGCCGCCCCGGCCGAGGGCGACGCGTCGGCGCCGCCGGGCGATGAGGAAGCAGACGACGAGCGGGAAAAAGTGATCGTGCGATCGAACGGCACGGTGACCTACGTCGGCAAGGACATCGCCTACCAATTCTGGAAGTTCGGTCTGCTCGGTCTCGACTTCCAGTATCGGCCATTCGCCATGAGAAGCGATGGCGCAACGCTCTGGGCAACGACGTCCACCGGAGGCTCCGGCACGCACCCGCCGTTCGGGGGCGCCACGCGAACCTACAACGTCATCGACGTGCGTCAGTCGTACCTGCAGAAGCTGCTGACCAAGGCGCTCGCCGCCATGGGACACCAGGCGGAAGCCGAACGATCGATTCATTTTTCGTACGAGATGGTCGCCCTGTCGCATCAGACGGCGCGCGAACTCGGCTACGAGCTTCCACCGGAAGATTCCAAGAAGCCGTTCGTCGAAGTCTCGGGACGCAAGGGCCTGGGCGTCAAGGCGGACGACCTCATCGATCTCCTCGAGCGCACGGCAGCCGCGGAAGTCGCCAAGCGCAATCCGGAGTTCAGCGCCGAAGACGTGGCGACGATTGGACGACAGATCGCGGTCGCGGCGGTTCGCTACTTCATGATCAAGTACTCACGCGGAAAAGTGATCGCGTTCGACATCGGCGAGGCGCTCAGCTTCGAAGGCGAGAGCGGGCCGTATCTCCAGTACGCCGTGGTCAGAGCGAATAACATCTTCGGCAAGCTGAAGGAACGGCTTGGCATGGACGAAGCCTCGGTTCGTGCGGATGTTGCCAACACACCGGCAACCGCGCTCGAGGGCGAAGAGGGCGACGAGCTCTGGGGACTGGTCCTCGAAGCGGCGCGGCTTGACGAAGTCGTCGAGCAGGTGGTCCGCTCGCTCGAATTCTCGGTCCTCGCCAAGCATGCGTTCGGACTGGCGCAGGCCTTCAACGCGTTCTATCACCGCGCGCCAATTTTGAACGAAGAGCGCCAGGAGGTCCGCCTCTGGCGGGCGGCGGGCGTCGCGTACGTCCGCCTGCAATTGACCCGCGCGCTCGACCTGATGGGCATCGCCGTGCCCGCAAGGATGTAGGGTGCCGCGCATCGTCATCACCCCGTGCCGCAAGGTGGACGACTACGTCGAGTCAGTACGCCGCGCCGGCGGCGATCCAATCGTCGTCGAACTCGGCGCCTCGGCGCCGGAACATCTGCGTGCCGCGGACGGATTGCTCCTGACCGGCGGCGGCGACGTGGATCCGAGCCATTACCGCGAGCCGAAGCACGAGACGTTCTCGCCCGCCGAGCCCGGCCGTGACGATGCCGAATTGGCCTTGGCGCGGGAGGCGATGGCGCGCCGGATGCCCTTGCTCGCAATCTGCCGCGGTGTCCAGGTACTCAACGTCGCCGCCGGCGGCACGCTGGTCCAGGACATCCCCTCGGCGATTCCCGGGGCGGTCGATCATCGTCCAGGACTCGCACCGTCGGGTGCGGCGCACGACGTCACGATCACGCCAGGCTCGCAGCTTGACGGCTTGATCGCCGCCGATCTCATCGGCAATGCCGCTACCGTCAACAGCCGGCATCACCAATCGGTCGGGACGGTCGCGCCGGGGTTTGTCGTCAACGCGATCGCTCCGGATGGCGTCGTCGAAGGGATCGAGGCCCCGCAACAGCCGTTCTGCGTCGGCGTGCAGTGGCACCCGGAGAACTTCGTCACGACGGGCGAGTTCAAGTCGCTCTTCAGCGGACTGGTCGACGCGGCGCAGGCCTTCCAGCGCCGACGGGCGCGCTGAAGCGCGGCCTCCTGCAGTACGTCACCTCAAGATCTCTCCAAGCGCTCGTCCTGAATAGCCCGTCATCTCGAGATAGCCGCGGCCCTTCATCCGCTTGCCGTTGCGGCTACCTTCGACCTCAACCGCGCCTTCCCAATAACTGACGCCACTGCGCGGGCCAGACATCTCCTGCGCATCGAGCACGGAACGGACGTTGAGCTCGAGGCGTTCCCCTGGCAGCGTGACCTGCCACTCCATCGGGTAGCTGGCGTTCGTCGCCGGCGAGGTCCATCGGCGGCCGGGCACGAGCGCGAAATCGCGTGACGTGAGACCGCGATCGCTCCCCTTCGGGCCGGCGATCGTGCCGCTCGAGTGCGGGTCGGCGGATCCGTCGTGGCGACGGAGCTGATACAGCATGAGATCGGTGCCGTCGTCGAGCTGCAGCGAGAGCCAGTCCCACCCTTGCTGGCCCTTCTCGAGAAAACTGCTGCCGAACTCGTGGTCCATCCAACTCGAGCCGCGGACGTCGAACCGCTCGCCGTTGACGAACATCGACCCCTCCGTCGGCATGCGCGTCAGCGAGTAGTACTCGGACGCGTTGCCGGGCGTCGCGCCCTTCTGACTGAAGCCGCGATCCCCGTGCAGTACGGGCGGACGGTCTTCGTAGAGGATGAGGTCGATCGCGAACTTCGGATCGCGTGCCTGGAGCCGGTGGCGCCCGTAGTCGAGTCGGACCTCCCAGTCCTCGTTCCAGACGTGATAGTCGGTCAGCGACGCGCCTGCCCACCCGACGCCGGCACGATTGATTCGTTCGGCCGAGAAGTGCTGCCTGGCCTCCACATCCGTCATCGCGACATGGGCAATGAACAGATCCCTCACCGCGAAGCTGGATGGGTTCTTCGGCCGCACGTCGACGCCGACACGGAAGAACGTCAACTGATAGCCGAACCGGCGGCCGCGGTCGGTCTCGACATTCCCCGTGTAGTACCACCACTCGATCTTGTAAGGGGGGTGGCTGACATGGTCGCGCGGCAGCGACAGCGCATAGCCTGGCTCGGCGTACTTCCATTGCGCTCCGCCGCTCTGTGCGAGAGGTGCGGCTGCAGCCAACGCGCAAGCCACTATCCCGGCCGACATGGCAACGACCGTTCTCATTCGGCGCCGACTTCTTCGACCGGGCGGAACCCTGCCGCGAACCTCGCTGGATAGAGACCTGCAAACGCCGTCGAGACGACGATGAGAAGGCTGGACTGGAGGAGAAACGCGAGCGGCACGTGGAACTGAATGGTCCAACCGAAGCTCTGGACGTTGACGACGTAGATGAGAATCAGGGCAAGCGCAAACCCCGACACGAGACCGAACAATTGCCCCACCAGGCCAAGGAAGCCGGACTCGAAAACGATCATCCGGCGAATCTGCTTCAGATCGGCACCAACCAGGCGCAACACCGCAAGCTCGCGGCGCCGCTCGATGATGAGCGTGACGAGCGTGCCGGTCACGCCAAGAATCGCAACGAGGATGGCGATCGCTTCGAGCCCGTAGGTGATCGCGAAGGTGCTGTCGAAGATACGCAGGACCTCGCGCCGCAGCGAGGCGTTCGTGTGGATAAAGACACGGTGTGCCTCTCCGAGCCGGCTGAGGAGGCGTTGGCGTACGGCATCGGCATTGGTGCCAGGTTCGAGGTAGATGGTAAGGCTCGTCGGCGGCAGGTCGCCGAAGTGTCGAGCGAAGGTGCCGAGATCCATGACGACGACGCCCCGATCCGTCGAGTAGTCGTAGTACACGGCCGTTACGTGAAACGGGTGCGGACCGTGTGGCGTGGGGAGGCGAAGGGTATCCCCGACCTTCGCATCGAAGCGCCGTGCGAACGCTTCGGACACGATCACCGCATCGCGGCCGATGGCTTCACGCATTGCCTGCCTGCCGTCGCTGGGCGACTTGAACACGAGCGTGCTGTGCGACAGCAGCACGCGAAAATCGCCGGCGCCGGCGACCACAAGGCGCTCTTTGAACGGCAGCGTCACGCTTCTGAACCGATCCACGGCCGCAACGTCGCGATCGGCGCGAACCGCCGCCTCGAGCGCCGGCGAGATTGTCGCCTGCGAATCGAGATTGGAGCGGCGTGCCGTGGCGATGTAAAGGTCCGCCTGCAACGTCTGATTGACCCAGTAGACGACCGTCTCGCGGAAACTGCCGATCATGACGGCGATGGCGACGAGCATCGCCAGGCTCACGGCGAGCGCGGCAACCGAGACCGAGAGCCTGGGAATCGCATTGGAGAGATTCGCGTGCGCCAGCCGGCTTTCGATGCCGAGCCTCCGCGCGACGGTACGGCTGCGTCGGCTGAGCGCGCCCAGGGCCGACGGCACGAGGAAGGCTTGCCCCAACACGATCGCGAGCGCCGCCAGAAAGCCGAAAACGGGAAGCCCATTCACCGCCGGCAACAGGGCGAAGCCGAAAGCGGCCGCAAAACAGACGGTGGCGATCAGCAGGCTCGAACGGCGAGGCCGGTGGGCCGCGGCAATGGCCTGCGACGAGCGTAACGCGTCGAGCGGCGCAATCCGCGACGCTTCGAGCGCCGGGGCCGCCGCCGACGCGAGCGCCAGCGGAAGAGCAAGAGCAAAGGCGGCCGCAACCTGCCACAGGGTCAACGACGGGACCTGCGCCGCATCGGCGACATACAACGTCGTGACCGTCGACGACGTCAGCGACACGGCACCCCAGGCGAGGCCCCATCCGAGCGGAATGCCGACCGCGCTGCCGGCCGAGGCCAGCGCGCCGGCCTCCGCGAGGAACAAGCCAAGGACGTAGCGCCTTGACGTTCCGAGCGCACGCAGAGTGCCGATCTCCTCACGCCGTGCGATGACCGACGTCGCTACCGTGTTGTAGACGAGAAACAGTCCCACCAGCAGGGCAACCATCGACAGCGCCGTGAGGTTGAATTGAAAGGCCGCGAGCATCTTCTCGACTTGCGACCCCCGGCGCGCGGGACGCTGGACGGTGAGACCTGCCGGTAGTCGCCGGCCGATCGCCTGTTCGGCCTGGTCGAGTCGCGCAGGATCGGCGAGACGAACATCAACGCGATCGACTCGTCCGAGACGATTGAAGGCGAGCTGCGCGGCGGCAATGTCCAGCAGCACGAAGTTGCCGTCCATGACCCGTGCCGGACCGTCATTACGAAGGATCCCGCGTACGACGAACGGGACGATCGTGTCGCCGATGGCCAGGTCCAGGCGGCTGCCAATCGAGAAGCCGCGGCGCCGCGCAAAGGCTTCAGTGACGATCGCGGCATCCGTTTCGATCAGGAGGTTCAAGACCTCCATCGATCGGCGGCTACCGCCCGATGATGCCGTCTGCAGCAGCTGATATTCGCGAAACGGCTGATCCTTCAGAATGTCCACGCCGAGCACGCGCACGGCCTCGCCGCGGCCATTGGCACTCAACGCCATCGCATCGCCTTCGACGACGGGACTCACGTCGCCCCATTGGCGCAGCCAGCCCAGCGACGCCAGCGTCCGCTCGTCGATGCCAACGCCGGCCCCGGCAACCTCCAGCGACGTCTTCCCCGCCATCGTGTCGAGGGCCGCTCGAAATCCCTCGAGTGCGCTCCGATTCGCCATCTGAATGGCGAGCACGACGGCGACACCGAGCGCGATGCCGACGATGCTGAGGCCCGTTCGGATCGGCTCCTGCCCGAGACGGCGGAGGATGAAGATCCTAAAGAGCCGCACGCTTCCCTTCTCGATTACTCGAATTGTCGATTTCTCGAGTGTGCTCGGACTCGACCCGCCCATCGCGAAGCGAGACGACGCGGTCGGCAGCGCCGGCGATCTCTGCCGCATGCGTCGCGAGGAGCAGCGTCACGCCCGACTCCCGATTCATCGTCCGCAGCAGCTCCAGGATGCGGATGCCATTGGCCGAATCGAGATTCCCCGTCGGCTCGTCCGCAACCAGGAGCACCGGGGCGTGCACGAGCGCGCGAGCGATCGCCGCACGCTGAAGCTCGCCGCCCGAGAGTTGCTGAGGCTGGTGATCGAGGCGGTGTGAAACGCCGACGCGTTCGGCGAGCGTCCCGGCGCGGCGCAGCGCTTCTGCAGACGGCGAGCCCGCCAGAAGCAGCGGCAACGCGATGTTCTCGGCAAGGGTCAGGGTCGGAAGCAGGTTGAAGAACTGGAAAACGAACCCGATCCGCGTCCGGCGCAACCGCGTCAGCGCTTCCTCCGACAGCGTGTCGAACCGCTGGCCGTCAAGAGTCAGGCGGCCCGACGAGGGACGATCCATGGCGCCGCACAAATGCAGGAACGTGGATTTGCCGCAGCCGGACGGGCCGACAATCGCCACGAACTCGCCGGCGCCGACACGCAAGCTGACATCGGTCAGCGCGGCGACGCGGGACTCTCCGGCCACATAGGTCTTGCCAACATGCTCGGCGACGAGCAGCGCCATCTGAAGAGTGTACGGTACGGCGCCGGCGACGTGCCGTTCCTTACACCGAACGTGATTCGAGGATTTCGCGGATGCGCGAGACCAGCACCGTTGGCGTGAATGGCTTCTGTAAGAACGCGACGCCGGCGTTGACGACACCGCGGCGCACCATCGGATGGTCGGTGTAGCCGGACATGTAGAGGACTTTCACCGCCGGCCGGCGCGCCAGCAGCTCCTGCGCGAGCTCTGGTCCGCCCATGCGCGGCATGACGACGTCGCTGAGCAGGAGATCGAGCGGGCCCTCGTGACGCTCGGCGATCTTCAGCGCCTCCTCGCCATTCGAGGCCTCGAGCACGGTGTACCCATATTTCTCGAGCACCTCCTTGGTCAGGCTGCGGACGCCGTCTTCGTCTTCGGCGACGAGAATCGTCTCGGTGCCGCGAAGCGCCAGGGTGGAGGAGCTCATCGAATGTGGCCGGGTCTCAAGATATACACCGCAGCCGGACACCGTCAATTCCATAGATCTCGAATGGCTCAGTCTCGATCGAGGAGACTGACGGTTTCGACGTGGGCGGTATTGGGAAACAGATCGAACAACTCCATCTTCCGCAGGCGGAAGCCGCCATCGGCCAGCGCGCGCACATCGCGTGCGAGCGTCGCGACATCGCACGAGACGTAGACAACCCGGCCTGTGCTCGAGGCGGCCAGAGCGGCCGCAACGCCTCGCGAAAGGCCGGTCCTGGGCGGATCGACCAGCACGCTCGGCGCGGCAATCGCATCTCCAGAGCCGACGAACTGCTCCACTGGCCTGTCGATGACGGTCGCGTCGCCCGGATACGGGCGCGCATTGGCACGAAGACCCTCCAGAGCCAGGCGGTCGCTCTCGACGAGCGTGACCGGGCCGCGACCGGCGGCGGCATGGGCCAGGCCGAAGAGGCCGGACCCGGCATAGAGATCGATCAGGGCGCCCGGCGACAGCAGGGCTAGAACGCGCGTCACGAGCGTCTGCAGCAGGTACCGATTTCCCTGAAAGAACGCGCCAACCTGCCGTACGAGGGCAACGTTGCCGACTCCGCCGGGAGTCTCGATTTCGAGGACGTCGCGCACCGAGAGGTCGCCCCTACTGGCCAGCACGTGCCCCCGGCGGGTGACCGCAGCACCCGTGATCGCAGACACCTTCAAGACGCCATCCCACTGGCCTCGCTCCTGCTGGTCCGCGAGGAGCTCCAACGCGATCGCACGCTGGCTGGCGTCGATGTTCTCGCTGATTTCGAGCGCGCTCGCGTGGGCGACCCGGCCGGACCGGAGCGCCTCAGAGATGTCCCGAATGACCGCGACCGTCGCATCCAGCAGTTGCCCGGTAGCGGCGGGATCGCACAACGTGTGCGTCGCTTCCCGGTAGAACCCGATGCGATCGCCGTGGACGTGGAGCCGGGCGCGCATCCGGTAGCCGCGCTCGGGGGACGCGTGCACCACGACTTCGTCAGGAACAGGAAGATGCGCGATCCGGGCGAACGCGTCGCGAACGATCTCCTGCTTCAGGGTGAGCTGCCGAGTGTAGGCGATGTGGGCGAAGACATTGCCGCCGCACGAGGGATCCGGGCCCGCCGGGCGCCGATCGGACGAGGAGTCTTCGACCGACACGGTCGATCCAAACGCGACGCCGCCCTTCACCTGATCGATGCGCACCTGCACCTGTTCGCCGGGAATTGCGCCCGACACGAGGAGGACTCGCCCCTCGTGTCGCGCCAGCATTCTGCCGCCCGCCGCCGCCTTTTCGACGGTCAGCGACAGCGTCTCGCCAGCTCGCATTCAGGACACCGCGAGCGAGGGTAGCCGGGCCCGCTCGCGAATCGCACGGTCCACAGCGGAGGCCAGGGTCTGGATCCACACCTCTCGTGGCATCCGTTCTTCGAATGGCTTCAGATCGATCGCGGCTTCGTTCTTGAGGTGCGCGATTGTCTCCTCCGGCGTCGCCGCACGGGCGACGGCCAGCAACCGTGTGTCCAGCGCTTCGAGCCGGTCGACAATCTGCTGTCTCGCGTCGCCGCGCGCGCCGCGTGCCATCCCGAGCAGACGATCCAGCTCACCGATAACCTCGGCCAGGATTTCGTCGGGCAGCGTCAGCGACACACTGCTCCGCATGGCCACGAGTCGGGCGAGGGACCGTTCGACATGGGTGGCAAGCGACTCGCGGCGTTTCACTGGCGCCTCGCCGCCGGCAATCTCGGTCCGCCCGGCGCTCAGACCAACCGCCCGACTCCACTCGTCGAACACGTCGAGGACATCGGCTTCGCAGAAATCGATCCGGACCGGCCGGCGCCGCGGTCCTTTTGCGTAATAGCGCTCGAAATAGCGATCGATGCCCGCAAACACGACCTTCAAGGGGACGCCGGATTCCGCCCAGCCGCGGACGCGCTCGAACGACGGCCCGACGATGCGGACGAGATGACCGTCGTTCTTCCGAGTCAGATAGTGTTCGACGCTGCGGCAGAACTCGTCCGCGTTCACAACCACGCGACTTCGCCCCCGAGCACGCGTTCGGTCGATCCAGCGGCACGAACGAGCAGCGCTCCGTCCGCGTCGATCCCTGCGGTCACCCCGCGCATGCGGACCCCGTCGCGCGTCCATTCGATCGCCGCGCCAGAACCGCCGACCGCCAATTCACGCCAGCGCGCGACGACCGCCGCGGTCTGGCCAGCGCGAAGCCGTCGCAGCCAGGTGAGAAAGCGGCCCAGGGACGCGGCGAGCACGCGTCCACGGTCCACCTCGCGGCCCAGTTCGTCTTCGAGCGACGTCGCGCGCGCGCTGATCTCGGGGGGGAACGCGGTTCGCAGAACGTTGATGCCGAAGCCGACGATGACGTGCGAGAGCTGCCCGCCCTCCGACCGCGCTTCAGCGAGGATGCCACCGAGCTTTCTCGCACCGCGGACCGTTCCGGACGGCGCGATCACGAGATCGTTGGGCCACTTGATCGCGACGGGTAACCCCGACGCCGCGTGCAGCCCCTCAGAGATCGCCACGCCGGTGGCCAGCGTCAGCCAGCGCGGCCAATCGGCCTGCACCTCGCCCCGCCGGACATCAACGACGACCGACGTGTAGAGGCCGGCGCCAGCCGGCGAGTACCAGGTGTGGCCGCCTCGCCCGCGGCCCGCAGTCTGCGCATCCGCGACGACGATCGTGCTGTCCGGGTAGCCGCGTTCGACGAGCGATGCGGCCAGATCGTTGGTCGAGCCGACGACCGGGTAGTAAACCACCGCGGCGCCGTCGGGGAGGGCGCCGCCAACCAGCATCGGACCTAAAGCGGCGTCGAGCTCCGGAGGGAAGGCGGCCGGACGATTGATCTCGTTCATGAGGCGGCGATGTCCACTTCGAACGAAATATCCGCGGCCCGTACCGAGTGAGTGAGCGCGCCGACCGAGACGAAGTCCGCGCCGGTCGTCGCGAGCTCGCCGATGCGTTCGAGTGTCACGCCGCCTGAAATCTCGGTTCGTGCGCGGCCACCAATCCGCGACACTGCGTCGCGGATTTCCGCGGTCGTCAGATTATCGAGCAGGATGATCTCCGCGCCTCCGTCCGCGGCCTGCGCCGCCTCATCAACTGTTTGCGCCTCGATCTCCACCGTAAGACCTGGCGCCTGGCGACGCGCCGCGGCAATGGCCGCAGAGATGCCGCCGGCCAGTCGCACATGGTTGTCCTTGATCAAGATCTGATCGTACAGCCCGAACCGGTGGTTCGTACCACCGCCGACGCGAACGGCGTACTTCTCGAGCACACGCAACCCCGGCGTCGTCTTGCGCGTGTCCAGAATCGTGATTCTGCCGCCGGCAGCGTTCACATAACGGCGTGTTTCGGTCGCAATGCCGCTCATCCGCTGCAGCAGGTTCAAGGCCGTCCGCTCGGCTGTCAGCAGCACAGCGGCAGAGCCGTCCACGATGGCGAGCGCGGTTCCGGCTTCGACCGTATCGCCTTCCGCGACCTGCGCGTCGAAGCCGATCGGCCCGCCGCCGGCGGCCGCGGTGAATACCGAGCGGGCGACGTCCAGTCCTGCGACCACGAGTTGCGTCTTCGCCAGCAGCACGCCGCGACCCTCAACGGCCGGCGGGACAGTGGCGCCAGTCGTCACGTCACCGCTACCGACGTCTTCGTCCAGCGCGCGACGCACGAGGCCGGCATACTCGCCAGGGTCGAGCGGGACGACGGCCATCAGGACGCGGGCGTGACGCCGGGAGACGGAGCCTCAGGAGCGCGCAGCATGACGATGACGCTGAATGAGTCGCCTTCTTCTGTCACGAGGTCCTCGATGAACCCTGACGATCGCAGGTCGGCCTCGGCGGTTCGCAGTGCGGCGAGGTGGGTCTTCGTGTCGCGGACCAGGAGGCGCTCGACCGGCGTCGAGAGCTTCCGCTTCGCTTCCGACTTCGTCTTCCGGACTTCGCCCAGGACCAGCGCCGCCCGTTCGAGCGCGAGCGCCGCCCCGTCGTCTGCCCCGCCAATCAGTTCGAGGATGTCGGCGGACCGCGGCCAGGGCGCACGATGGACCGAGCCTTTCTGCCACCAGGACCAGACCTCTTCGGTCACGAATGGCAAGAATGGCGCGAACAGCCGCAGCAGCACCGAGAGGCTTTCGAGCAGGGAGACGTTCGCCGACGCCGCGAGCTCGGGGCCCTGCGCACCATAACGCCGCGACTTCACCAGCTCGAGATAGTCGTCGCAGAACGACCAGAACCAGCGTTCGATTCGTTCCAGCACGGTTGCGTACTGACAATCGTCGAATTGGGCCGTCGCGTCCGATACGAGCCGGGCAAGACTCGTCAGCATGGCCCGATCGACCGGTACCGTCACCGGCCCGCGCGGCTCGGTCTGCGAGAGCGCGAATCGCGAGGCGTTCAGCAGCTTCATCGCGAGACGCCGTCCCACCTTCATCTGGCCGGGATCGAACGCGGTATCGGTCCCCGGTCGGCCGTTGGCCGCCCAGTAGCGCACGCCATCGCTGCCGTGTTCCTGCAGGAGGTCCATCGGCGTGATGACGTTGCCCTTCGACTTCGACATCTTCTTGCGATCGGGATCGAGGATCCAGCCGGAGATCGTCGTGGTCTTCCAGGGCAGCGAATCGTGTTCGTAGTGCGCGCGGGCGACGGTATAGAACAGCCAGGTTCGGATGATCTCGTGCGACTGCGGCCGCAAGTCCATCGGGAACACGCGCGCAAACAGATCGGGATCGTCCACCCACCCGCCGGCAATCTGCGGGGTCAGCGAGGACGTGGCCCACGTGTCCATGACGTCGGGATCGCCGGTGAAGCCACCAGGCACATCGCGCTGACCGGCCTGATATCCCTTCGGTACGTCCGTCGAGGGATCGACCGGCAGCTCCGACTCTTCAGGCAGTAGCAATGAGTCGTACTGAGCCGCGCCGCGCTCGTCGAGCGGATACCACACCGGAAACGGCACCCCGAAGAAACGCTGGCGGCTGACGCACCAGTCACCCGTCAAGCCTTCGACCCAGTTCTGATACCGCGACTGCATGAACGGCGGATACCACGTGAGCTCGCGGCCGCGCGCGACGAGCGCGTCACGGTATTCGATCGTCTTGATGAACCACTGGCGGCTGGTGACGATCTCGAGCGGCCGATCGCCTTTCTCGTAGAACTTCACCGGGTGCGTAATCGGCCGGACGTCGCCGATCAGATCGCCGCTCGCCTGCAGGAGCTCGACCACCTTCGCACGCGCCTTCTGTGGTGGAAGGCCCGCCATTTGATCGTAGGCAGCCTGCGCCTCGGCGACAGCCTCCGAGTCCCAGCCGGGATTGCCCCACGTGATCGGACGCAAGCGGCCGTCATTCTGAATCACCGCGCGCACCGGCAGATTCAGCTCCCGCCACCACGTCACGTCGGTGACGTCGCCGAACGTACAGATCATCGCCGCGCCGGTCCCCTTCTCGGGGTTTGCCAACGGGTGGGCCTTCACGGGCACGCGCATTTTGAAGATCGGCGTGACCACCTCGGTGCCGAACAGCGGCCGATACCGTGGATCGTCGGGATGCGCCACCAGAGCGACGCAGGCGGGCAGGAGCTCGGGGCGAGTCGTGTCGATCTCGACTGCGCCACCGTCGGGCCGGGCGAACCTGATCTTGTGATAAGCGCCCGGCACTTCGCGATCTTCGAGTTCCGCCTGCGCCACTGCGGTCCTGAAGTCCACGTCCCAGAGCGTTGGCGCTTCGAGCTGATACGCGATGCCACGATTCATCAATCGCAGGAACGCTCGCTGCGAGACCCGCTGCGAGCGTTTGCCGACCGTCGAATACGTCATCCGCCAGTCGACCGACAGCCCGAGGTATCGCCACAGCTCCTCGAAGGCCTTCTCGTCCTCGGCGGTCAACCGCTCGCACAGCTCGATGAAGTTGGGGCGGGAAATGGAAATCGGATGCTTCCCGGGCTTCTCCGGCGGCGCGAATGCCTTGTCGTACGGCAGCGACGGGTCGCAACGCACGCCGAAATAGTTCTGGACGCGCCGCTCGGTCGGGAGACCGTTGTCGTCCCATCCCATCGGATAGAACACGGCGCGGCCGCGCATCCGATGGTAGCGCGCCAGGATGTCGGTGTGCGTGTACGAAAACACGTGGCCGACGTGCAACGACCCGCTGACCGTCGGCGGCGGCGTATCGATGGCGTAGACCTGTGACCGATCGGCCGAGCGATCGAAACGGTAGGTGCCGTCGGTCTCCCACTGTGCCGACCACTTGTTCTCGAGCCCCTCGAGCGCCGGCTTCTCCGGCAGCGAGATCGCCTCACCGGGCGTCCCGATCACGTCTTTCATAACCTTCAATAGTAGCTGAGGATGCGAAAAAGGGCCCCGATCCCTGATCCCCGATCCCTGATCCCCGATCCCTGCTCCTAGGCTCCCCCCGCCTTGATCCGATCGATCTCCTCGCGAACCAGACGCTCGGCTGTGCGCGAAACAATCTCGGTGGCGAGATCGCGCACGGCACGATCGCTCAATTGCTCGACAACTCGACGCACGATCCGATCGACCAGCACGTCCTCATCGCGATCGGCGGCGGCGGGTTGCAGAGCGGATGGTGGTAATTCCCCCTGCTCAACCGCCAACAGGGTCGCGAACGTCGTGGCCAGCGCAGATGCGTGCGGAGGCGGGGCGTGTGTGTTGGCCTCAGCCCCTTGCGCCTGGGCCACGGAATCGCCCGCGGGTTGGAGATCCTGATCGACCCGCGCTGCGCTCGCGGCCTCGTCCGCCACCGGTGCGAGATCGGGCTCTACGCCAGTTTCATCGTCCTCGGGCTGGGATGTGGCCACGGCTCGCGGATACCGTGTCAGCTCTCTGGGCTCCAATGGGGCGTTCAGGGTCGCAAACGCTCTGTCGAGGTGATCGAAATACTCGTCCACCGAGGACTTCGCGCCTTGTGGGGCTGATGGCAGCGGTGCAACCAACCGTGGCGCGGCCGTTTCCGACGGTGCCGCCGTGCTCGCGGCGGGTGCGGGCTTCGCGGATTGCAACAGCTCGCGCACCCTCGACACCAGGACCTGCGGCTCGAACGGCTTCGCGAGGACGGCCGCAGCGCCCACGGCAGCCACTCGCGCGTCGTCCACCGGGTCGAACGCGCCAGTGAGCAGGATGACCGGCACGTGCTGGAGGCCGGGATGTGCTTTGACGAAGGCGGCGACCTCGAAGCCGTCCTTGATCGGCATCCCGATGTCGGCCAGCACGATATCGAAACGATCGTTGGCCAGACGGGTGATCGCCTGCTCGCCGTCGCTCACCGCCACGACGTCGATCTTCTCGTCAGCGAAAGTGAGCTCGATGACCTTCTGAATCGTGATGCTGTCGTCTGCAACGAGAAGGCGGTGTGCCACGTCTCAGGCCTCTTCCCGCGTGCGGACGTTGCCCTTGATGAAGTCGACGATTTCCTGCATCGGCGTGCCAGGCAGGAAGATGCCCTTCACGCCTATCCCCTTGAGAACCGGAATGTCGACGTCGGGGATGATGCCGCCGACGACGACCAGGACGTCGTTCATGCCCTGAGACTTCAGCAGCTCCATCACTCGAGGGCAGATGTGATTGTGCGCGCCCGAAAGGATAGACAGTCCGATGACGTCGGCGTCCTCCTGAAGGGCGGCCGACACGATCTGCTCGGGCGACTGGCGCAGGCCGGTGTAGATCACCTCCATGCCCGCATCTCGCAGCGCGCGGGCAATGACCTTGGCGCCACGATCGTGGCCATCCAGGCCGGGTTTGGCGATGATCACGCGAATTTTCGACATATGTCATGCCCGAGCTGAAGCTCGGGCCTACGTTCGAGGTCATGAGCTGAAGCTCGGGCCTACGTTCGAGGCGTCCCTCGTCCCTCGTCCTTCGTCCCTCGTCCCTCGTCCCTCGTCCTTATACCTGCGCCTTCTCCTCCCACTCGCCCCAGACGTCACGAAGCGCGTCGCACATCTCGCCGAGCGTCGCGTAGGCACGAACGGCATCGAGCATTGGTGGCATCAGATTCTCGGTTCCCACGGCGGCCGTGCGCAGCCGCTCCAGCGCTCGTGATACCGCGTGCGAATCGCGACTTGCCTTGACGGTGGCCAGCCGCTCGCACTGCTGCTCCCCTGCCTGTTCGTCGATATAGAGCGTGCTCACGCCCTCGTCAGGTTCGATGTTGGCGTTGACGCCGACGATGATCTGCTCGCCACGTTCGACGGCCTGCTGGAACCGGTAGGCGCTGTCCGCGATCTCGCGCTGCGGAAAGCCCTCCTCGATGGCAGCCACCATGCCCCCCATCGCGTCGATCCGCTCGAAGTAGTCCAGCGCTTCGCGCTCCAGATCGCTGGTGAGAGCTTCGACGAAATACGAACCGCCGAAAGGGTCGACCACGTCCGCGACACCCGTTTCGTGCGCGATGATCTGCTGCGTTCTGAGCGCCAGCGTCGCGGCCTCTTCCGTTGGCAGCGCCAAGGCCTCGTCGAGCGAATTCGTATGCAGCGAGTTCGTCCCGCCGAGCACTGCCGACATCGCTTGGAGCGCCGTTCTCACGACGTTGTTATACGGCTGTTGCGCCGTCAGCGATACCCCCGCGGTCTGCGTGTGGAAGCGCAGCTTCCACGATCGCTCCGATTTGGCGCGGAAACGGTCGCGCATGATGTGCGCCCACAACCGGCGGGCGGCGCGATACTTCGCGATTTCTTCGAAGAAATCCGAGTGGGCATTGAAAAAGAACGACAGGCGCGGCGCGAAATCGTCGATTTCGAGCCCGGCATCGATGCCGGCACGCACGTACTCGATGCCATCCGCAAGCGTGAACGCGAGTTCCTGCGCCGCGGTCGCACCAGCCTCGCGAATGTGGTACCCGCTCACCGAGATGCTGTTCCAGCGCGGCACCTGCTGCGCGCAGAACGCGAACGTATCGGTGATCAGCCGCATCGAGGGCCGCGGCGGGTAGATGTATTCCTTCTGCGCGATGAATTCCTTGAGGATGTCGTTTTGAATGGTGCCCGAGAGCGAGGTCCAGGCCACGCCCTGACGCTCGGCGACCACGAGGTACATGGCAAAGATCATCGCCGCCGGAGAGTTGATCGTCATCGACGTCGTCACGTCGCCGAGCGGGATTTTGTCGAACAGCGTTTCCATGTCCGCCAGCGAGGCGACGGAGACGCCGCACTTGCCCACTTCGCCCAGCGACAACGGGTGGTCCGGGTCCCGGCCCATCAGCGTCGGCAGGTCGAACGCGACGCTCAGGCCGGTGCCGCCCGACTCGAGCAGGTGACGGTAGCGCTCGTTCGTGGACTCGGGAGTGCCGAATCCCGCAAACTGCCGCATCGTCCAGAGCCTTCCCGTGTAGCCCGAGCGATGAATGCCGCGCGCGTAGGGATAGTCCCCGGGATCGGCCAGATCCCGCTCGTACTCGAGCGCGGCGTGCTGGGGGCGATAGACCTGATCGATAGGGCGGAGCGAGATCGTGCGGAAGGGGCGTGCGCCCTCCGCAGCGGTCTGATTCTCGGGGCGAGCGCCGATGGCCATGCGCGAGTTCAGTATACGCCACGGTCCAGAGCCATCCGGCGCGAAGCCGCGTGAATTCAGACGTTTGCGGGAAACGTGCGCAGCTTGACGCCCGCGCGGGCACGGCAGTAGGCTCAATCGTTTGGCCTGACGAGGCTTCCTGATTCCTGAGGACTGACGTTCATGGCAGCACACGGACCCATCTTCGGCGCGATGCTTCAGGAATTCGACAGCGCCGCGCGCATCCTCAACCTCGAGCCCGGCATCTGGCGCGTGCTCACCCAGCCGAAGCGGCAGATCACGGTGGCATGCCCGGTAGCGATGGACAACGGCGAGATCGAGGTGTTCACCGGCTATCGCGTCCAATACAACATCAGCCTCGGCCCGGCCAAGGGCGGCATCCGGTATCACCCCGATGTCTCGCTCGACGAGGTCACGGCACTGGCGGCGTGGATGACGTGGAAGTGCGCCGTGTCGCAGATTCCCTTCGGCGGCGGCAAGGGCGGAATCATCTGCGACCCGACCCGGATGTCGCGCCGCGAACTCGAGGCGCTGACGCGCCGCTACGTCGCCGAGATCATCGACGCGATCGGACCCGACAAGGACGTGCCTGCGCCCGACGTAAACACCAACGAGCAGGTGATGGCCTGGATCATGGACACCTACTCGATGCACGTCGGCCGCACCGAGACGGCGATCGTCACCGGCAAACCCGTCGTCCTCGGTGGATCGCAGGGCCGCCGGGAAGCGACCGGCCGCGGCGTCATGATCTGCACGCGTGAGTCAGCCCGCCACCTCGAGATCGACCTGCGCGGTGCCACCGTTGCCGTCCAGGGCTTTGGCAACGTCGGATCGGTTTCGGCCGATCTGCTCTCGAAGCTCGCGGCCCGAATCGTCGCCGTCACCGACTGGAAAGGCGGCGTCTACAACGAGCACGGCCTCGACGTCCCCAAGCTGATCGACTGGGTGAAGGAGCACAAGACGGTTGACGGCTTCAAGGGCGGCGAAATGCTCACGAACGACGAACTGTTTGCGCTCGACGTCGATTTCCTGATTCCGGCCGCGCTCGAGAATCAGATCACGATCGAGAACGCCAGCGACATCAAGGCAAAGGCCATCGTCGAAGGTGCAAACGGTCCGACGACGCCGGAGGCACATCGAATCCTGCACGACAAGGGCGTGTTCGTCGTGCCGGACATCCTCGCCAACAGCGGCGGCGTCACCGGCTCGTATTTCGAGTGGGTGCAGAACCGGCACGGCTACTACTGGACGGAAGCGGAAGTGAACCGGCAGCTCGAAGAGAAGATGGTGGAGGCCTATAACGCCGTCCTGCGCATGTCACTGAAGCACAAGACCGACATGCGCACCGCCGCCTACATTGTCGCCATCGACCGCGTGGCGACAGTGACCCGGCTCCGCGGCATGTATGCGTAACCAGGTTGATCGAGTTGATCTGGTTGATCTGGTTGATCTGGTTGCCCAGGGCAATCGGGTTGATCGGATTGGTCGAGTTGGCAACAGCCTGAGCGACTCGGGTAACCAAAAGCGACATGGGTAACTTGGACAACCCGGGTAACCCGGGCAACGGCACGTTTCTTACGCCGTCAGGAGCGCGTCCTGATCGGCCTTGGGCGCGACGAAGACCTGGGTGCCGGGGCGCAGTCCGAGGGCGCGATAACGCTCCTGCGACAGATCGACGCGGATGACGTCGCCCCATTCGCTCTCCAATTCCACTCGTACAACCGGGCCGGCCGGATTGACCATCAGAACGGCGGCGCGGAACTGACGGGAATCGGTCCATCCGAGACTGATGTCGAGCAGGTGCGGCCGGATGAACACGGTGCGCGCGTTCGCGGCGCGTGCACCGGCAGCGCCGTCGCGCGAAGGCGCGCTCAGATAGACGCGGCCGCCCTCGGACCGGCAGTGGAACAGATTGACGTCGCCGAGGAACTGGCAGACGAACGCCGTCTTGGGATTGTGGTACACCGCTTCCGGAGTGCCTTCCTGCTCGAGGCGCCCCTGATTCATGATGACGACGCGGTCAGAGAGCTCGAGCGCCTCTTCCTGGTCGTGGGTGACGAACAGGGTCGTCACGTGCAATCGTTCGTGCAGCGCGCGCAGCCAGCGCCGCAGATCCTTCCTTACCCGCGCATCGAGGGCGCCGAAAGGCTCGTCGAGCAGGAGGATCTTGGGCTCGACCGCCAGCGCGCGGGCCAGAGCGACGCGCTGCCGCTGACCGCCTGACAGCTGCGCCGGATAGCGATCCGCCATCGCATCGAGCTGCACGAGCTGCAGCAGTTCATGGACGCGTCGCCGGATCGCTTCTTTCGAGGGCCGGACCTTGGCCGGCTGCACCCGCAATCCAAAAGCGACGTTCTCGAAGACCGACAAATGGCGGAAGAGCGCGTAGTGCTGGAAGACGAAGCCGACGCCGCGCTCGGCGGCGCGGCGATTGGTGACGTCCAGGCCAGCGAGCAGGATCGTCCCGCGATCGGGGCTTTCGAGGCCGCCAATCATGCGCAGCATCGTCGTCTTACCGGAACCCGAGGGCCCCAGCAATCCCACCAGTTCCCCCGACGCCACGTCGAGGCTGACGTCGTCGACGGCCTCGTACGTACCGAAACGCTTCGAGATGTGTTGAACCTGGATACTCATCTCGGGTGTACCATCCTCCACTCGACTGCGCGTTTCGCCGCCAGGCTCACCAGGGCAAACAACGCCAGCACCGACGAAACCGCGAACGCCGCCACGAACTGATATTCGTTGTACAGGATCTCAACATGCAAGGGGGCGGTATTCGTCTGGCCACGGATATGGCCGGACACCACCGACACCGCCCCGAATTCGCCCACGGCGCGCGCCGTGAGCAGCACGACGCCGTGCATCAGGCCCCATGAAATCTGCGGCAGCGTGATGCGCCGGAACATCTGCCAGCCGCTGGCGCCGAGTGCCAGTGCCGCCTCCTCCGCCTCGGCCCCCTGCTCCTGCATCACCGGGATCAGCTCGCGGGCCACGAACGGAAACGTGACGAAGGCAGTCGCCAGGACGATGCCCGGGATCGCGAAGATGATTTTGATGTCGTGATCGGCGAGCCAGGTGCCGAAGAAGCCCTGGGCGCCGAAAAGCAAGACGAAGACAAGCCCGGAGATGACCGGCGATACCGCGAACGGCAGGTCGATCAACGTGATCAGCAACTCGCGGCCGGGGAACGTGAACCGCGCGATCGCCCATGCCGCCGCGATGCCGAAGATCACGTTCATCGGCACCGCGATGAGCACCACGATCGCCGTCAGTCGCAATGCGCGAAGCGCTTCCGGCTCGCTGACCGCCACCCAGTAGGCGCGCGCCCCCTGCTCCAGTGCTTGCGAGAACACCGCGACCAGCGGCAGCACCAGGAACAACAGCAGGAATGCCAGCGCCACGGCCGTGAGACTGTAGCGAACGAGCCGCGCGCCCACTAGACCGCCTCCTCGAGTGCGCCGTTCCGCCGCCGCAACCAGGCCTGGCTCATATTGATCGTGAACAGCATCAGAAACGAGAGCACGAGCATCACGGTCGCGAGCGCCGTCGCACCGCGATAGTCGTATTGCTCCAGCTTCGTCATGATCAGCAGCGTTGTCACCTCGGTCTTCAAGGGCAGGTTGCCCGAGATGAAGACGATGGAACCGTATTCTCCGAGGGCGCGCGCGAACGCGAGCGCCGTGCCCGTGACGAGCGCCGGCAATACGGTCGGCAGGATGATCCGCCGGAATGTCTGGCCGCGTGTGGCGCCTAAGCTGGCGGCCGCATCTTCGACTTCGTTCTCGAGATCCTGCAGTACCGGCTGCACGGTCCGGACGACGAACGGCAACCCGATGAAGGTCAGCGCAATGACGATGCCCAGGGGCGTGAACGCGGCCTTGATGCCGGCCTTGGCCAGAATCGATCCGAGCCAGCCGTTCTCGGCGTACAGCGAGGTCAGCGCGATACCGGCGACGGCGGTCGGAAGAGCCAGTGGAAGATCGATCAGCGCATCGGCAAAGCGGCGGCCCGGGAACTGGTACCGCACGAGCACCCAGGCCGAGAGCATGCCAAAGACGGCGTTGATCAGCGCGGCGATGCCAGATGCGCCAACCGTCAGCCAGTACGAGGCCAACGCGCGCGGACTCGTCACCGTGTGCCAGGTACTGTTCCCACGAGAGCCCGGCACTCTTGATGAAGACGCCCGACAGCGGGATCAGCACCAACAGGCTGAGATACACCAGGGTGAACCCCAGCGCCGGCCGAAACCCCGGTAGTATTCGTACTGCCATCACTCCTCTCGCAAACTGCAGTTGCCCGATCTCACATGCCTGCACGCACGTAGGCCCGAGCTTCAGCTCGGGCATCCAGCGGCGTGATGCCCAAGCTGAAGCTTGGGCCTACGGTCCGCGATCTATTGGGCCTACGGTCCGCGATCTATCTGGTGCCTACGATCCCGGCTCGTAGATTTTGTCGAAGATCCCGCCGTCGTCGAAGTGCGTCTGCTGCGCCTTGCTCCACCCGCCAAACGCCTCGTCGATGGTGAACAGCGTGATCTTCGGGAACTTGGCCGCGTACCTGGCCAGCACCTCCGGCGTCCGGGGGCGGTAGTGGTGCTTGGCCGCAATCTCCTGTCCCTCCGCTGAATACAGGAACTGGAGGTAGGCCTCCGCCACTTTCCGCGTGCCGCGCCGATCCACGACCTTGTCGACGATGGTGACCGGCGGCTCGGCCAGGATGCTCACCGACGGCACCACGATCTCGAACTGGTTCGGTCCCAACTTCTCGGTCGCCAGAAGCGCCTCGTTCTCCCATGCGATCAGCACATCGCCAATCCCTCGCTGCACGAACGTGGTGGTCGAACCGCGAGCGCCAGAGTCGAGCACCGGGACGTTCTTGTACAGGCGCGTCACGAACTCTTGCGCCTTCTGGTCGCTCCCCAACTTGCGCTTGCCGTATTCCCAGGCTGCGAGGTAGTTCCACCGTGCGCCGCCCGACGTCTTCGGGTTCGGCGTCACGACCGAGATGCCCGGCTTGCCGAGATCGTCCCAGTCCTTGATGTGCTTCGGGTTGCCCTTCCGGACGAGCAGCACGATGGTCGAGGTGTAGGGGGTGGAGTTGCCCGGCAGGCGCTTCTGCCAGTCGGCCGGGATCAGTTTGCCCACCCTGTTCAAGGCATCGACGTCGTAGGCGAGCGCCAGGGTGACCACGTCGGCCTCGAGGCCATCGATGACAGCTCGTGCCTGCTTCCCAGAGCCGCCGTGCGACTGATTGATGGTGACCGCCTGGCCGGTCTTGGCCTGCCACGCCTTCGCAAAGGCGGCGTTAATCTCCTGATACAGTTCCCGGGTCGGATCGTATGAAACGTTGAGCAGCGTCGCGGGCTTCGACTGTGCCGCGAGACCGATGGTCGCCGCAGCCGCGAGCCCGAACGCGAAGAGGAATCGATTGAGTGTCATGGCCGTCATCCTCAGAACGCAAACTGCAGCCGGGTGAACACGCCGCGCTCGGTCTGGCGGTCGCCGCCATCAGGCGCACCGCCATCGAACAGGTTCGTCTCGAATTCCGCGGTGATCTTCACCATGCGGTTCAGATACCAGTTCACGCCCCCGACGACGTCGTCCACGCTTCGGGCTGATGCCGCCGGATTCGCGAACACCTGGAACACGTCTTCATCGACCTCGAACCTGCCGTATCGGCCGATCAGCTCGAACGCGCCCCAGCTCCTGCCGCCGGTCGCCCGTTCGAAGGTGTGTCGCGGCGTGACGCCGCGGTACGACGCATCCTCTCCCGTCAGCACGTAGCTGCCTTCGAGCTGCCAGGCCTTTGCGGCGTTGTCTCCCGTGACCACGCCGCGTCGAAGCTCCTGGTTGCTGACGTAATACTCGGTGAGGAGCCCGACGGGTCCGCGATAGAAATACGCCTGCGGACCAACCCGCCAGTGATCGCCGTTGGCTACCGTCGTCCCCTCTGGCGTCAAGTCGGAGCGATAGCGAAAGAAGGTCTGCTGCGCGGCGGTGCGATAGGACGGCAGATCGGGCGTGGTGAACGTCCCGCGCTGACTCCCGCCGCTGACCGCAAAACCGACGCCGAGCTGTTTCCATGTATCGCTCTGCGCCTTTCGGAAGGGGTGCGCGAACACGCGCGCGACCACGTCCTTCCCGCTGCGATCGTCGATGTCGGCGCTGCCGCCATCGACGACGCCGTTGAAGACGCCGATTTGATAGGTCAGGCGCTCACCGAGAAGATCCCCGAAGGCCATGACGCCAAGATCGCGGTTCGGCGCAATCAGCGTCGGCGTTCCGCGCTCGATGAACGTCATCTCCGTGGCTGACTGCAGCCGCGACAGACCGAATGGCGCCTTGTACTTGCCGGCGCGAATCCGGAACCAGGATGCGAACCGTGCGTCTGCATACGCATCCTGCAGCACCGTCGTGCCGCCGCCGAAATCGGGCATCAGCTTGAAATCGAAGATCTTGAAGGCCGTTGCCTCGATCACGGGGCGAACCCTGCGCAGGACGAACGTGCTCGGACCGCTGGTCGCATCAGAGTCCCCGACGAATCGTCCATCCGACTGGATGTAGCCGCGGAACCGGATCTGGAAGTTGCCGTCGTTGGAACGCAGGGAGTATCCCTGCTGGCCGCTCACCGTCACCGACGGCGCGGTCTTCGCCTTCTCGCTCGCCTGCTCCCGTTCGATCTCCAGCTTGCGCTCGAGGATCCGCAGCTGCTGATCGAGCTCGGCGATCCGCTCCGTCAGCGCTTCCAGCACGGCGCGCGCCTCGGCGGCACCTTCCGCCGTGGAGGGCGGGCTCGATTTCAGCGTCGCCACCAGCTGCTGCAGCGTCGCCGCGCGTGCGGCCGAATCGTCAGGGGCCGCCACCTGCGCCTGAGCAACTGGCGGCCCGATGAGACTTCCCACTATCACTCCCGTTCCGATCGAACGGAGGAATTTCGTGCGCATGATCGTGTCCTTCGCATGAAAACCCTCCGGTTGTCCGGTCGGATTTGAAGCTATCTGTTGTTGTCGAACCGCACTTTTTCGGTACGAATCACCTGGACGATTTTTGCGTCGTGAATCACGACCTCGACCGATCCGTACCGGATCCCTCGCACCGCATCGAGGATTTCCCGCTCGAGGGCGGTTGCCGTTGCGACCGCCGTGCTATGCGCTGCACTCACCATCCTGCACCTCGGGATTGAAGGCTGCGAGCTCGCCAAGGTCGATGAAGTCTTCCGGCGTCGCGTCGGCGAGCGCCAGCGGTTCCAGATCGACCAACACCTCTTTGACGTCCTCGAGCGCCGCGCGCTGGAAGAACGCCATCGCTGACTCTCCGTCCGACCGCTGGCGCTGATACATGGCGACCAGGCGCTCTACGGCTGCCGGCGCGCGACGAGCAGGGATTTTGGCTGCCAATCGCCCGAACTGAGCGCCGTCAGCCGTCGGACCGCCGCCGACGTAGACGAAGTACTGCGGTACCGGACGGCCATCGAGTTTCCGGATGCTGCCCTGGAAGCCGATGCCCGCGATGTGATGTTGTCCACATCCGTTCGGACAACCGCTCATCTTGATTCGCAGACCTGGAACCGCGTCCACGACGTCGGGGCGCTCGTGCAACGCATCGCTCAACAGCCGGCCGAGTCCGCGCGATTGCGTGACCGCGAGCTTGCAGGACTCGGCCCCCGGACAGCTCGTGACGTTCGCGACCGACTGTCCGTCGGGTACTGCGAGCCCTGCCGCCGCGAGACGGTCATGAAGGGCCTTCAGATCCGCGACGCGAATCCACCGCAGCAGCAGATCCTGGTCGGCGGTCACGCGAATCGTCCCGTCGCCGTACGCCGATGCCAGATCCGCGACCACTCGAAGCTGGCCGGAAGTGATATCGCCAAGCGGCAGCGTGACGATGACGAATGCGTAGCCCGCCTGCCGCTGCCTGGCGACGTTCGCGCGCTCCCAGCCGAGGTACTCGCTGGACGCGACCGCCAGGTCGCGCTTCACGACGGGATGTATCCCCGGCCCGGTCGTCGGTTGCGCGACGCGCCGCGCCACGGTCAATACATCGTCTGGCTCCGGCCGCGACCAGTCGGGCGCACGCTCCGCGGGAGGCCGCTCGGGATCGAATGGGAGCGACGCACCGCCCTCCGCCAGGAAACCGGTCAGCTCCTTCTCGAACTCGGTGCGGAAGCCCTCCCAGCCCAGAGACTTCACCAGGAACTTCATGCGGTTGCGCGCCTTGTGCTGATAGTCACCGAGACGATGAAATACCCGCACGATCGCCTCCGAGACGTTCAACATCTCGGACACCGGAAGAAAGTCGTAGAGCACGAACCCGGAGCGGCACATCGTGGCCGTGCCGCCGGCGACAGTGACCCTGAAACCGCGCACCGGCCGGCCGTCCTCGTCCTCCTGGACCAGCGCCCGCCAGCCGATGTCGTGAATGCCGGTGTACGCGTGGTCTTCCGGGCATCCCTCGAACGCGATCTTGAACTTGCGGGGCAGGGAGGAGCTCAGCGGATGCCGGAGAAAGTAGCGAGTCAGCGCCTCCGAGTACGGCGTGACGTCGAATGCCTCGTCCGCGGCGACCCCGCTGAGCGGGCAGGCCGTGATGTTCCGCACCGAGTTGCCGCACGCTTCACGCGTGGTGAGGCCGGCCTCGGCGAGCTGGCGCATCGCCGGCTCGACGTCGTGCAGGCGGAGGAAGTGCAGCTGCACGTTCTGCCGCGTCGTGATGTGGCCGAAGCCCCGCGAATAGGTGGCGGCGACGTCGGCGATGGCGAACACCTGCTCTCGCGTAAGGATCCCCTGGGGAATCTTGATTCGCAGCATCGACGAGTCGTCCGTCTGACGCTGGCCGTAGGTCCCGCGCACGAGGCGGAACGAACGCCACTGATCGGCGGTGATCTCGCCGCGTTCGAATTTATCCAGGGTGCTGGCGAATTCGTCGACCTCGGACTCGTTCGCGAAGCTCAGTCGCGCCCGGCCGAACGTGGTTACGTCGTTGATGGAAGACATGCGATTTATCCTCGTCCCTGTCGTTCGCGATCGTCGCTCTCGGCCGGCGCAGACACCGCGACGGCGCCGCCAATGAGGGGCGCCAGCGCGACGACCTGGCCGACGACCAGTGTCCCTGGGAGGTGTTCGTGAACCGGTGCACTGCCGAGCGCATCGAGGCGTCCCGACCAGGCATGTCCTGCTTCCTGCCCGGCGCCGAAGACGATTGCCGCCGGCGTCGCCGGCGACCAGCCGGCCGCCTGCAGGCGCGCCGCAATCGCCGCCCGCGTGCCAACACCCATCAGCACCACGATGGTGGCGGCGTTGGGTGCGACGCTGTCGATCAGTGGAGCGTAGGCCGACTCCGCGTGGCCCGACACCACCACGACTCCCGTCGAGAGCCCGCGATGGGTGACAGGAATTCCGGCGAGTGCCGGTGCGGCAAGCGCCGACGACACACCAGGCACGACTTCGACGGCGATGCCGGCCGCTTTCAGTGCCAAGGCTTCCTCGCCGCCCCTGCCGAAGACGAATGGGTCGCCACCCTTCAGGCGCACGACCCGATGGCCGCGCGCCGCCGCCCGAATCATCAGACGATGAATCGATTCCTGAGTCATCGCATGACGGCCCGCGCGTTTGCCGACGTAGAAGCGGCGGGCACGACGTGCCTCGTCGACGATCGCGAGCGGCACCAGCGCGTCATAGAGGACGAGATCGGCCCGCCGCAGAAGTGACAGAGCGCGGCGGGTCAGCAGTCCGGGATCACCCGGCCCGGCGCCAACGAGCGCGACACGTGCGTTCACGCCGTCACCTCCTGCTCTGGAGTACGCACGCCGCGAGGGACTGCGCTGCTCCGATCGACGTAGAGGCGGTTGATCGCTTCGAGCAGCAGCGGACGCCGCTCCGCCATCGCCACGTCCTGACGCTTCCATACCTCCCGTTCGCGTCGCGAAACATCCAGCCACGCCTCGAGGTCCTCCGGCAGAAGCCTTTCGAGCCCCTCTCGCAGGAGCCCGGCGAGCGCCGGGGCGCGGCCGTCGGTGGAGATGGCGAGTGTCACGCCGTGCTTTCGCACGATGCCGCCGAGATAGGCCGTGGCGTTTGGGGGATCGTCCACTGCGTTGACGAACAGCTGACGAGCGTTCGCCGCGTCACGGACCGCTGCGTTGACGTCCGGCGGCGCGGCCGCGACCACGAACCAGGCGCCGTCGAGATCGGCGGCTTCGAAGTGCCGGCGCTGGATCTGCACCGGGGCTCGCTCGATGTCCGGCACGACGTCTGGTGCGACGACCGTGATCCGAGCGCCCGCCGCCACGAGACTCTCGATCTTCGAGGCCGCGACTGGACCAGCGCCCACCACGACGACCTTGCGGCCGGCAAGCTTCAGGAACGCCGGGAAGAGAGGTACTGCTCACGAGCGAACCGCCCCCACACCCGCCTCGGCTCCCTGCTTCGATGCCGGAGCGTCGGCGCGGCTGACAGCGTGAGCAGAGCGGGCCACGAGACCGCGCTCAGACAGCGTCGTCAGGATCCGATCGAGACTCTGCTCGATCGTCTCGCGATCACTGCGCACCACCACGTCTGGATTCGGCGGCGGCTCGTACGGATCCGAGATGCCCGTGAAGTTGCCGATCTCTCCAGCCAATGCCTTCTTGTAGAGACCTTTCACGTCGCGCGCCGCGAGGGCGTCGATGGTGGCGTCGGCGTGGATCTCGACGAAGGCGACGCCATCCTGTTCCGCAGCCTTGCGGACCTCGGCGCGGGTATCCGCATACGGCGAGATGGCCGCGCCGATGGCGATCGCCCCGTTCCTCGCCAGCAGTCGCGCGACGAATCCGATGCGCCGGATGTTCGTGTCGCGATCCTCCTTCGAGAACCCGAGCCCCTTCGACAGATGCATACGCACTTCGTCGCCGTCGAGGATCTCGATCGGCCGCTTGCCGTCCAGCCGCGTGCGGAGCGCTTCGGCCAGCGTGCTCTTTCCGGCGCCTGACAAGCCGGTGAACCAGATGATGAAGCCGGCGTCGCCGGAGCGCTTGCCGGCAGCCGGTGCCGCAGACGGCGCGGCATCGCCGCTCACCTTGATGTAGTGCGCTCTCAGGACCTCAGCCACCTCCCGGCGCGTGAACTCCTCGGGCAGATGTCCGCCCGACCGCAGGATCTCTCGCACTTTCGTGCCCGAGAGCTCGAGACGTTCGCTGGGACCATGCGGGCAACTCTTCGACGAGGCGAGCGTGCCGCAGGCGCGGCAGTAGAACGTTGGATCCAGGCGGAGCGGCTTGACCCCGAGATCAGCGGGTTCGAACTGGTCGAAGATGCGCTGCGCCGCCAGCGGCTCGTAGTATTTGCCGACGCCTGCATGATCGCGCCCGACGATGATCTGGTTGATGCCGTAGTTCTTGCGCGCGATGGCGTGAAAGACCGCTTCGCGCGGGCCCGCGTACCGCATCGCCGCCGGGAACGCCGCGAGAATGGTGCGGTCCTTCGGGTAGTAGTTGTCGACGAGCACGCGGTACGCCTCGAACCGCACCGTTGCCGGCACGTCGTCCTGCTTCGTCTCGCCGACGAGCGGATGAATCACCAGACCATCGCTCACCTCGAGGGCGATCTTGGTGAGGTGTTCGTGTGCGCGATGGATCGGGTTGCGCGTCTGGAACCCCGCCACGGTTTTCCATCCGAGCTCGCTGATGCGCGCGCGGAGCTCCCGCGGCGAAAAACGATACTGCAGAAAAGGACGGTCGTCGCCGAGGGGCAGAACCCGGACGCTGCCGCCCACGAGCAGGCGCGGCCGCGCCAGCAGGTAGGCCACACCCGGATGCGCTGCGTCGTCCGTGCCATAGACCGCCTTCGACTCGGCAACCGGATCGCGAGTAAACACGCCGGTCACCGCAATCGTTCCCCACACGCGCCCGCTACCGTCGGCAAGCGCCCGCTCGTCTCCTGGCGTCACCTTCGTGTCCTCGGGCACCGCCAGCGTAAATGGCAGCGGCCAGACAGTCCCGTTGGCGAGACGAAGACGATCGAGAACGGATTGATAGTCGCGGGAATCGAGAAAGCCGGTGAGAGGACTGGCGGCGCCGGTCGCAATCAGCTCGAGATCCGCCAGCTCGCGGCCATCGAGGACGAAAGTGGGAAGCGTTGCCGCGTGCGCGGTGAACGCCTGGACGTCAGCGTCCGGGACGAGACGGTCGACGAGAACGCCGCCGTGCGGTTCGACGAGAGACAGGGCACTCACGATTGTTGCTGCTCCTTCGAGTCAAGGGACCAGGGTCGCGCGGATCTTGAGATCCACGGGTTGCACCTCCACGTGCAGGCCACACTCGTTCTTCTGGTGGCCCCGCCAGCGGCCGGCGCGCGGGTCCTCGCCCGCGGCGACTGGCGTCGTGCACGGCTGGCATCCGATGCTCGGGTAGCCAGCGTCATGGAGGGGGTTGTAGGGCACGTGGTTGGCGTGCAGGAACCGCCAGATGTCTTTGTTGGTCCAGCGGACGAGCGGGTTCACCTTGATCAGTCCGTAACGCGAATCGTGCTCGGCCACTGGCGCCGAAGCCCGGTCAGGCGTCTGATCGCGGCGGATGGCCGTAATCCAAACGTCGACGTCGGTCAGTGCACCGCGGAGCGGTTCCACCTTACGAAGCCGGCAGCATTCGTCGGGCTGACGTTCCCAAAGTGCGGGCCCGAGGCTCGCCGCCTGCTCGTCGATCGTCTGCTGCGGCCGGACGGCCCGAATCGTGATGCCGTAGGTCTCCTCGAGCGTGCGCCAGAGGCCGTAGGTCTCCGGGAACAGGACGCCCGTGTCGAGCGTGAAGATGTCGATGGGCAACCGCGCCGTCGCGATGAGATGAATCAGGACGCAGCCTTCGGGACCGAAACCCGTACCGAAGGCGACACGAGGGGAGACACTGGCGGCCCACGACAGGATCCGCTCGGGAGTCCACTCCTCCATCTCGGCCGATCGATCGTTCACTTCGGCGGCTGTCACCTCTATTCGTCTCCTCTGTATTCGTAGGCCCGATGTGTTTCGTAGGCCCGAGCTTTAGCTCGGGCATCGAGCCCGACTATTCGTAGGCCCGAGCTTTAGCTCGGGCATCGCGTTACCCGACGTCCGCACCCACGGGCGACAAAAACAAAAAGGCCCGGAAGGTTCGAGTCCCTCCGGGCCTTTGCGTAATCGAGTGCTGGTCGTCTAGCCGTTGTCTATCATCAGACGACGCGGATCCGCTGGCCGGGGGCCCTGGAGGCCTCACAACAACAGCAACAGCACATGGCAATCGTCCGCGCTTCGAGCATGATACGTATCCGCTCACAGTAGGCCAGCTGCAGCGGTCCTGTCAAATCCCCTGTGACATTCGTATGACCAGTCAGCTCAGAAAGTAATGACCGGCGACGCTGGCGAGGGTGCAGTACGCTGCCCGGATGCTTCCGCCCCGTCCCGCCAGCGATCCCACACTTCTCTACCGCCTGCGCGACAGTCTTTACGCGGCGGATCTCCTGACAGCCGCGCTGGTCGAGCTCGATTTCTTCACAAGACTGCAGGAGATCGGGCCCTCTGACCTGGAGCGGCTGTGCCAATCGCTCGAGCTCGCGCCGCGCCCCGCCGATGTCGCCGTCACGCTGTTCGCCGCGCTCGGCCTCATCGCGAGAGACGGCGCGGCTCTGGCACTCACCAGGACGGCGCGCGACCATCTCGTGCGCACTTCACCCTTTTTTCTTGGACCCTACTACGCGTCGTTCCGGTCCCGTCCCCTGGTCCGCAGCTTTGCCGAGGTGCTGCGATCGGGCCGGCCGGCGAGCTGGGCCGCGTCTTCAACCGAGCAGGATTGGGTGAAGGCAATGCTCGATCCCGCATTCGCCGCCCAATTCACCGGCGCGATGGACGCGCGCGGTCTCTTCCTCGGACCGGCGGTGGCCGACGCCGTCGATCTCAAGGACCGTCACGCACTGCTCGACGTCGCCGGCGGATCCGGAATCTATGCGTGCTGCCTGGCCGATCGCTATCCGAACCTGCATGCCACGGTCCTCGAACGTCCTCCAGTCGATCGCGTGGCGGCCGATTCGATTGCCGCGCGCGGCTTCAGCACGCGCGTTACCGTGCACGCGGCCGACATGCTGACCGACTCGTGGCCGGATGGCCCTGATGTGCACCTCTTTTCGAACGTGCTTCACGATTGGGATATTCCGCTGGTATCGCGACTGCTCGCACGGTCCGTCGCAGCGCTGCCCAGGGGCGGCCTGGTCATCATTCACGACGCCCATCTGAATGCGGAGAAAACGGGACCCTTGGCCGTGGCCGAGTACTCGGCTCTGTTGATGCACTCGACGGAAGGCCGATGCTATGGCGTTTCTGAGATGGAGCAACTCCTTGTGAAGGCGGGGTTCGAACACGTAAGAATGGCGCCGACGGCCGCGGATCGTAGTGTCGTGACCGCGGTGAAGCGCTAATCGGGGACGCTGGTCAGTCCACCCACGATGGGCGCGGCCAGCGATAGCGTCCCCGCAGCCACTCCTGCATGCGCCAGGGCAGGTACTGCCCTGCAGCGCGCTCGACCGCGCTCTTCGGCTGCTCGCGAATGAGCTCGACGCGCGAGGTGGGATAGTGGCTGGTCAGGTACGGCTGCCCCTGCCAGTCCTGCGCAGGCGCCAAGCTCGCCGTGCCTCGACGAAAGGCGGCAAAACGGCCGGTGCGTGCAACTCGGCTCCACCCGGCCTCCGCGTCGAGGAAGTCGGCAAGTATCGCTCCCGTCGCGATCTGGACGTCGTCAACGATCAACAGCCCTCCGGATTTCAACGCGCCTGCCGTGAAATGCCAGTCGAGGAACGGATAGGGGAAGGCGTGCGCGCCGTCGATCAGGACAATGTCCAGAGGCGGCAGTGTCGCCCGCGGCAGGTAATCCTGCGACCGCGCCACGACGGCTTCCAGCGGTGCGGCAGCAATCCCGTGCGCCGCGCAGAAGTCGCGGATCGCGGAAAACTCGTCGGCCGACGGCTGGATGGCGAAATGTCTGGCGACGCCGGCGTGCAACAGCACCAGCGTGCTTCGGCCAGATCCGGTTTCGAGCGTGACCGACTGAGCCGTTGCGGTGGTGTGGAGCAGGTCCGCCACGTCCCTGCTGATTCCCCAGGTCAGCGTGCGGCCCGCATGAATCTTCACTGGCGCCCGCAACAGCTCTTCGTACGTCATGACCTCGGAGGGTACTATAGCGGCCGATGCTCAGCCGGCGGCAGTTCCTCGCCCCGCTTGCCTCGGTGCGACGCTGCGCCAGCGATTCCCCGCGCTGCGCCAGCACTTCGTGTTCGAGTACTACCCGTGGTACGGCACCAATCCGTGGCGCCACTGGAATCAGTGGCGACGAGTGCCGCCGCTCGACATGGCCGCCAGCTCGGTGCCTCGGCTTGGGCCCTACGATTCAGCGGACGCGGCGGTGGTCGCGCAGCGCGCGCGGTGGATGCTCGAGGCCGGCGTCGGCGCAATCAATCTGAGCTGGTGGGGACGCGGCAGCTTCGAAGATCTGCGAGTGCCGATCGTCATGGACGCGGCACGCCGCCCCCGGCGCGGACCGGCTTCTTTCTCACCTTCGTGAACTCGTTCAACGAGTGGCACGAAGGGACGCAGTTCGAGCCGGTGAAGGGCGCAGCGACGCTGACGCCGCGCGAGGCATCATTCGGGTATCACAATCCCGTTGATGGGATGTATCGATTGAACTATCTGAAGTCCCGCGTGCAACCAATTCTTCAGTAGTAAGGCCGGAGTCTCCGTCCCTCGTCCCTCGTCCCTCGTCCCTCGTCCTTCGTCCTTCACATTCACTTCTTGTAGACCACCCCGCCCTTCATCACGAACTGCACCTTCTGCAGGATCGTGATGTCTGCGAGCGGATCGCCGTTGACGGCGACGAGATCCGCGAAACGGCCTTTCTGCAAGGTGCCGATGCGATCGCCCCAGCCGAGGAGCTCGGCGGCCGAGCCAGTGGCGGCTTTGATCGCCTCCATTGGCGTCATGCCCCATTCCACCATCTTTGCGAACTGCCTGGCATTGTCGCCGTGCGGGTAGACGCCGGCGTCGGTGCCGAAGGCCATCTTGACGCCGGCCTTCCACGCCTTGCGGAAGTTCTCGCGCTGCGTGCGGCCGACGCGTTTCTCCTTCTCGAGAATCGCCTGCGGATATCCGCGCCGCGCGTACTCCGTCATGATGTAGTCGTCGTTGTAGATGTCCATCACGAGGAACGTGCCCTTCTCCTTCGCCAGGCGAATGCCCTCGTCGTCGATGAACGAGGCATGCTCGACCGAGTTCACGCCGGCCCGGATCGCGCGCTTGATGCCTTCGGCGCCGTGCGCGTGCGCGGCGACGCGCCGTTCCCACATGTTGGCTTCCTGAACGACGGTATCGAGCTCTTCCTGGGAGTATTGGGGCGCCCCCTCGGAATCCTCCTCCGAGAGCACGCCCGCCGTCGCCAGCACCTTGATCACGTCCGCGCCCTGCCTGACGTCCGTACGGATCAGCTTGCGAATGGCGTCGATGCCGTCCGCGACGCCGCTGAAGGTCTTGAACGAGAGATACGGCGAGTAGCCATTGAGGTCGCCGTGGCCGCCGGTGGCGCTCAGCGCCAGTCCGGCGACGAGCATCCGTGGTCCCGGGATATCGCCGTGATTGATGGCCTTCTTCAAGGCGACGTCCACGAATTCCTCGGAGCCGACATCGCGGATCGTGGTGAACCCGGCCTCCAGCGTGCGCTTCGCATAGATGTGCGCGGTGATCGCCTCATCGATCGGGCTGCGCTTGAACAGGTCCTCGTAGAAGTTGTCGCCCGGCTGTCCGGTGACGTGCGTATGGCAGTCGATGAAGCCCGGAAGCACCGTGGCTGCGCCGAGATCGATCACCTGGGCCCCCGGCGGGACGCTCAAGCCGGCGCCGACACCGGTAATTCGATCGTTGTCGATCAGCACCACCGCATTCGAGATCGGCGCGCCACCGAGCCCGTCAATCAACCGCGCCGCCTTCACGGCGACGATCTTCGCCGCCTGAGGCGCAGGCTGAGCAACCTGTCCCGCGCTCGTCGCAGACATCCCGACGATGCACGCGAGCAGGGCCACCGTTCGCACGTCACGCATCCTCACAAATCCCCCTGTAGTACCGACTAGCGGAAAACAATTGCCGCGAGAATCGACACCTCTTGATCCATCGTGCCTGCCTTGCCTGCTCCCGTCGTTTCGATCGTCAACACGTGTTGTCCGGAGGCGAGACCGTAGATGTGCCAGAGCCCCGTGTCGGTCGTGCGCGGTGGCGTCCAGGTCTCCATCGGGCGCATCGGCCTGCCGTCGAGCGTCATCGAGGCACTACCCCCCCGCTGAGAGAACTCGCCGAGGATCGTCAGCCCGGTGCCCGTGAACGTCAGCGTCGCCGACGCCCCGGCAGCTTTGGTGCTCCTGCCTGGCTTCATCGATCGGTCGCGGGGCGAGGCGAACACCGCCCACGGACCCCGCCAGTGCCACGAAGGGTCGTCGGCCGAGACGATGCGGTCCGCGATCCCCATGTCCCACTGCTCGAGCGGCGGCGGCGTCGCCGCCTGACGCGGAACCAGGATGTCATCGCCCTCGATTCGTCCGCCGCCTCGCTCGATGACGCCTTCCGCCCGGCGCGTTGACGACAAGACGATGTCGTTGAACGAATAGCTCGTGAACGCGAACTTGCGACCCGCGATCGCGGGGATGCCCCGTTTCCAGTCGTCCGGGATGCGATCGTAGCCGATCATCACGCCCAGGATGCCGGCCGCACTGGACGGGTTGCAGTCCGAGTCCTGCCCGGCGCGTGTGGCAATCTCGATCGTCTTCTCGAAGTCACCGCTGCCATAGAGCAGACCCAGCGCGACGTACGCCCCGTTCAGCCGCGCATCGATATTGAACGGACGAAGCGCTCCATCCGGACAGGCGTCGGCCTTGTCCCACTTGTCCAGGATCTGTTTCCAGGTGGCGCGCCAATCGCCCGGGCTCGCCTTGTGCCACGCCAGCACGTCACGAATGATCCCTGCATACCCGCTCTGCGCCGGCAGCGCCGCGAGGCCGGCCTCGACGATTCGAACGGCATCGGTTTCGAAGAACGCGGCCGAATACATGCTGGAAATGAAGATGCCTCCGTAGAGCCCATCACCCGAGCTCATCACCGAGCCGACACGCTCGCAGAAATCTCGCGCCGCGCGCGGCAGTCCCGGCGTCATCAGCCCGATGAAGTCGGATTCAATCTGAAAATCGATGTCGTTGGCGTGCGGGTTCTGTTGCGGGCGACCGGAATCTGGCGGCTTGACGCCGCTCTGCAGCAGGCGCCGCGCGGCGGCGTTGGCGTGCCACAAATTGTATCTGGATGTCCGAAACGCCTCCCCGAAGTCGGCGCTGGTGGCGTCGATCCCCTTCCGGTCCATCACTTCGGCGAACGTCATCTCGACGTACAGGTCGTCCTGATCGATGGCGTTGGAGACCCGTTCGGGACGCCACGGAGGGAGCGGGCCGTCGATGATTCGCCCTTGCGAGTCGAACTCGGTTGGTGCCCCGAACGCCACGCCTATCATCTGCCCCGCCCAACCCCCGCGAATCTTGTTCTCGAGATCGGCCCGCGTGATGCGACGGGCCCCGGCGTCGACCGGCAAGCCTTGACGACAGCAGACACACATGAGCGTAAGGAACGCGATCGTGGCCACCGCAGCGGCCGAACGCCGTGACATCGTGGCGGTTGTACCGTCTGTGTCGAAGACCTGTCAAACGTCCTGGTGGGCGGCCGGCGGCGGCGCCGATCGGCGTTTCGTGGCAATTCAGCAGCGCCATCAGTTGAGATGAGCAAGTGCTTTGCTCGCAGCGTGAAACACGTGCGGCGATGATTGACCGCGACTGATGTAACCGATTACGATCCCGGCCGCGGTGACCGACGAAACCACCAAGAATCCCAGTCACGGCTACCGGAGCGGCCGCGAGCTGCCGAGCGCGCCCACCATCCGCCAGGTGGCTGCCATGGCCGGGGTGTCGACGGCGACAGTGTCCCGCGTGCTCGCGCAGTCGGGACGGGTGAGTCCCGACCTGGACGCGCGAGTCCGCGCGGCGGCCAAGGCTCTCAATTACCAGCCCAATCGCGCCGCCCGCGCCTTGCGCGCGCGGCAGGGTTCGACCGTCGGCGTCCTCATCCCGGACATCCAGAATCTGTTCTTCACCGCCATCGTACGGGGCATCGACGACGAAGTACAGAAGCACGGGTTCACGGTGCTGCTGGCCAATTCCGACGGCGCCTACGATCGCGAGCGCGTCTATCTCAATACGTTTCGCGCCGAAGGGGTCGCCGGACTGCTCGTCGTACCGTCGCAGCAGGACGAGCGGATCTATCGCGAGTTCCTGCAGACCGGCGTGCCGCTCGTCGTACTCGACCGGACCGTGCACCTGCCCAATGTCGATCTCGTTTCGGTGACGAACTCCGAAGGATCGGCCGAGGCTGTGGCCCACCTCGTCTCCCTCGGTCATCGGCGGATCGCGATGGTGGGCGGTCTGGAAGGGCACAATGTCGGCGGCGAGCGGCGCCGGGGCTACGTGCACGGACTCGAGGCGGCGGGAATTCCCTACGATCCGGCGCTGGTCAAGGACGCAGGATTCGAACGCGAAGCGGCGCGGCGCGCGACCCACGAGCTCCTGGACATGGCCGATCCGCCGACCGCGATCTTCAGCGCCAACAACACCATGTCGCTCGGCGTGCTGCAAGCCATTCACGAGCGTGGTCAGCGGGCGCCGGACGACGTGTCGATCGTTGGCTTCGACGATATGCCGTGGCAGGTGGCGACGCAGCCGCCGCTGACGTGCATCTCGCAGCCGACTTACGACATCGGCGCAACCGCGGCGCGATTGCTCATTGCCCGCATCAGCGATCCGCAGCGGCCTGTCCGCCGCGTCGTCCTCGAAACCGCGCTGATCGTCCGCGGCTCGTCCGGCCCGGCACCGGCGCGTTGACCGCCTTCCGACGGAGCACTGCATGCGTGTAACCGCTCGACGCATCGTGACCTGCGCCCTCATTGCGGGCGCCGGCATTGCCGGATGCAGTCGCGGTGATCCTGAGGGGCCGGGTCGGCCCGTGGTCGCGCTGGTGATGAAATCGCTGGCGAACGAGTTCTTTCAGACGATGGAACAAGGGGCGCGTACGCACCAGGCAGCTCACTCCGAGCAGTACGAACTGGTCGCGGCAGGCATCAAGGACGAACAGGATGTCGCGCGTCAGATCGCGATCGTCGATCAGATGATCGCGCGGCGCGTGAACGCCATCGTCCTGGCGCCGGCCGACTCCAAGGCGCTGGTCGGCGTCGCCAAGAAGGCGGTTGACGCCGGGATTGTCGTCGTCAACATCGACAACCGGTTCGACCGCGACGCGCTGGCCGATCGGCAACTCGCCGTTCCGTTCGTCGGCCCCGACAATCGCAAGGGCGCAGCGGCCGTCGGCGCTTACATAGCCAAACGGCTCAAGGCGGGAGATCCGATTGCGATCCTCGAGGGCGCGCCGAACGCGTTCAACGGGATCGAGCGCAAGCGGGGGTTCGAGGATGCGGCGGGCGCCGCAGGGCTGACCATCGCGCGATCGCAGACCGCGCAATGGGAAACGTCGCGGGCGAATCAGATCGTATCGGCGCTCGTCTCCGAGCGTGCCGATGTCAAGGCGATTCTCTGCGCCAACGACAGCATGGCGCTTGGCGCCGTGGCGGCCCTGAAATCGGCAGGCCGCGGCAGGGACGTGCTGGTTGCCGGTTTCGACAACATCACGGCCGTGCAGGGACTGATCAAGAGCGGTGAGATCATCGCCACCGCCGACCAGCATGGCGACCAGCTCGCCGTGTTCGGGATTCAGTTCGCGCTCGAGCGCCTGCGGAATCCTTCGGCGCCGCTCGCGGATCGGGAGACGCCGGTCGATCTGGTCACGGCGGAGACGCTCCACTGAAAGTCCGTTTCGGCGCCGGCGCCGAATGGGCCGGCCTGATCGTCGTCCTGGCCCTGCTCGTCGCGGGCTTCAGCGCTGTCACCGGGCACTTTCTGTCGGCGACGACGGCCCGTTCACTGGCGAATCAGGCGCCGGATGGGCTGCTGCTCGCGACCGGCATGACGTTCGTCATCCTGACGGGCGGCATCGATTTGTCGGTGGGGTCGGTCCTCGGTCTGGCGGGCGCCGTATTCGGCGTACTGATTGTCAAAGCGGGCGCGCCGCTTGGCGTGGCAGTGCTGGGCGCCGTTGCGACCGGCCTGCTGTGCGGACTGGTCAACGGCTGGGTGAGCGTTCGATGGCGCCTTCCGTCCTTCATCGTGACGCTCGCGATGCTGGAAATGGCCCGCGGTGCAACCTACCTGGTCACCAATTCACAGACGCTCTATCTAGGCAGTGCCGTCGACGCGATCACGTTCGCTGTCGCCGGCGGTCTGGGGATCCCGATCTTCATCGCGATTGCAATCCTTGCGGCGAGCCAGTTCGTCCTCCGCCACGTGGTGTTCGGCCGCCGGATCTTTGCCGTTGGTGTCAATGCCGAAGCCGCACGGCTGGCGGGCATCGATCCGGGCCGGATCCGTATTGCGGTGTTCGCGATCTCCGGCGCACTGTCGGGAGCGGCCGCCGTGACGCAGGCGGCACGGCTGTCGGCCGCCGATCCGAACGCAGGCATGGGCCTGGAGCTGGAAGCCATTGCGGCGGTCGTCATCGGCGGCGCCAGCCTCACGGGAGGACGCGGGTCGGTGATATCGTCTGCGCTCGGCGCCGTGGTGATGCTGGTGCTCGGCGCCGGCCTCGCCCAGATGGGCGTGCAGGAACCGACGCGTCGGCTCGTGACGGGCGCGGTGATCGTCACCGCCGCCGTTGCGGATCAGTTGCGGCGCCGTGGGTCGAGGGTGGAGGCGTCAGTGTCATGAGCGGCGCTTCGATCGTGGTCGTCGGCAGCCTGAACGCGGACTTCGTCGTTCACGTCGCGCGCTTTCCGGTTCCGGGCGAAACGCTGCGCGGCGATGGCTTCGTGGTGATGCCCGGCGGCAAGGGCGGCAACCAGGCGTGCGCGGCCGCCCGGTTGGGCGGCTCAGTGGCGCTGGCCGGCCAGGTCGGCAGCGACTCGCACGGCGAATGGCTGCGGCGATCGCTCGAAGACGCGGGCGTGGATGCGCACCTGGTCGCGATCGACGATGGCGTCGGGAGCGGGGTCGCCCTGATCACGATCGCGGCCGATGGTGAGAATCACATCGTCCTCGCGCCCGGCGCCAACGGCACCTTCGGGCCCGATCGTCTGGAGCCTGCCATCCCCCTGCTTCACTCGGCGTCCGTCGTGCTGCTCCAGCTCGAGGTCCCGATGGACACGGTGATCCGGGCGGCGGCAGAAGCGCACGCCGCCGGCGCCACCGTCATCCTCGATCCCGCCCCTGCGGGCGCTGTGCCCGATCAACTCCTGGCGCTCTGCAGCTTTGTCACGCCGAACGAGAGCGAGCTGGCGGTTCTCAACGGCGATGCGCCGGACGACGGCGAAACGCCGCTCGACGTGATCGACGCGCGGGCGCGCCGGCTGCTCGCCCGCGGCTGCCAGCGAGTGCTGGTGAAGCTGGGGTCGCGCGGCGTGCGGCTGATCGAACCGAATGACGCGTGGCATTGGTCCGCCTTCAACGTCAAACCCGTGGATACGACGGCGGCGGGCGATGCCTTCAACGGCGCCTTCGCCGTGGCCCTCGCCGAGAAGCACACCGTTGAAAGCGCGCTGACGTTTGCGTCGGCCGCGGCCGCGATCTCGGTCACTCGCGCGGGTGCCCAGCCGGCGATGCCGACCCGCGACGAAGTCGAGCGCCTGATCAAGGGCCACGACTGACATACAATCCGGCGCATGCCGATTCGTGTCGCGCTCATCGGGACGGGCAATATCGCCGTCGCCAATCATCTTCCCGGGATCGCGCTCTGCCGCGACGCCACGGTCACGGCGCTCTGCGATGCCAATCCTGCCGCGCTGAATGCCGCCTCGCAGATGAGCGGCATCAGCGCGACGTGGACCGATCCCGACGCGCTGTTGCGTGAGGCCGACATCGACGCGGTCATCATCGCGACCCCCAACAAGGCGCACCGGCATCTGGCGGTCACAGCGGTGCAGCGCGGCCTGCACGTGTTGTGCGAGAAACCGCTGGCGATGACCGTGGACGAAGCCAGGCAGATGGTGGAAGCGGCCGAGCGTGCCGGTGTTCGCCATATGACCGCCTTCACCTACCGCTTCGTGCCGACGATGAACTATCTGCGCCACCTCGTGACGAGCGGGGCGATCGGGACGCCGTGGCACTTTCGCGCCCAGCGCTTCCAGGACTGGGGGCGCCGCGCGATCGGCTGGCGCCAGCGCCTCTCGGAAGCCGGCAGCGGCGAGGTCGGCGACATGCTCTCGCATCGCCTCGACTTCGCGCACTCTGTCATCGGCCCGATCGCCAGAGTCACGGCGCAGACGCATCAGATCTGGGCGACGCGCCTGGATGACGGCGGCAAGGAGCACGAGTCGGACACCGAGGACTGGGTTGGCTGTCTTGCGCAGTTCGAGCGCGGTACGACGGGCGTGTTCGAGAGCGTGAAGACCGCGACCGGCTACGCCGGCGACACCACCAGCCGCGACTGGTGCGAGGTGAACGGGAGCGAGGGCGGCGTCGCCTACGAGCTGTCACAGCCCTTGCGTATACGCGTGGCCCGCAAGGGAGCGGCTTACGAAACGCTCGACGTGCCAGCAGAGTTTCGGAAGATCCCGGGTTCGCCTCGCGACCCTGACGCGAACCCCTATCAGGCCTTTCGCTACGACCAGGACTTCGAGTTCATCGAGGCCATCCATGCGGGTCGGCCCTGCGTGCCGTCGTTCGTGGACGGCCTCCGAGCCCAGATCGTCATGGAGGCGATCATCCGGTCGGCCCGCGAACAGCGCACCGTCGACGTCGATCAACTCTAAAAGGTCGCAGGGTCTCAAGGTCGCAGGGTCTCAGGGTCGCAGGGTCTCAGGGTCACAGAGTCTCAGGGTCTCAGGGTCTCAGGGTCGCAGGGTCTCAGGTCGAGGATCGGAGGTCGAAGGAGTCGTACCGCCGCCAGCGGACCGTGCGACCTTGCGACCCTGAGACCTTGCGACCTTGCGACCTTGCGACCTTGCGACCTTGCGACCCTGCGACCTTGAGACCCTGCGACCATGAGAGATCCCGGGTTGATCGTGCGGGCCGACGAGCGCCGCGCCTTCGACACCGATAGTCCGATAGCACAGCGCTGCCCCCTCCGCGGAACAGGCGACGACATCGATGTGGCGGGATATGGCAGGGATCGGGGATCAGGGATCAGGGATCGGGATCGGGGATCGGGGTCAATTCTTGAACTTCGCCCGCAAGTCGTCGGTGGCTTTCCGAAGCAGCCCGATCTCGCTGCCGACGGCCACGAACGTGAACCCTGTCTCGAGGAACATCTGCGCGTCGGCTTCGACGGGCGCGAGGATGCCGATGGGCACGCCGACGGCCTTCGCGCGGGTACAGGCATCCAGGATCAGCTTCCGCGGCTCCGGATGCGTCGGTTGTCCGACGTAGCCCATGCTGGCCGCCAGATCCGATGGGCCGATGAAGACGCCGTCGACGCCGTCCACATCCGCAATCTCGTCGAGGGCGGCAACGGCCTGTGTGGTCTCCAGCTGCACGAGCACGCACGTCTCGTCCGTCGCGCGTGCATAGTAGTCGCCGACGCGGCCGTAGCGGTTCGCCCGGTGTGTGGTCGCGACGCCTCGCCGCCCGCTCGGCGGATAGCGCGCCGCGATCACGGCGCGGTGGGCCTCTTCGGCCGACTCTACGTAGGGCACCAGCAGCGTCTGCGCGCCGGCATCGAGAATGCGCTTGAAGAGAACGGCGTCATTCCAGGCCGGACGGACGATCGCCGACGAAGCCGATGGCTGAATGATCCGCAGTTGGTCCGTGACCACGGCGAGGTCGAGCGGCGCGTGCTCGGTGTCGATCAGAATCCAGTCGAACCCGGCGTCGACGACGATCTCGGTGGCCGCCCCGTTACCGAATTGACTCCACAGGCCGATCTGTTTCTCTCCCGCTCTCAGCCGCTGCTTGAACCGATTGATCGGCATCTCCATCAGTGAATCTCCGGCTCGGGCACAGGCGGGCCGTCGCGAAGGAAGTCGAAGTCGCACCCCTCGTCGGCCTGCAGCACGTGTTGTGAATGGAGCAGGCCATAGCCCCGCGGATATTGCACGCGCGGCGGCGTCCAGCCTTGACGGCGACGCGCGAGCTCTTCTTCGCTGACCTCGAGCCACAGCCGGCGCGCCGGTACGTCCAGCGAGACGATGTCGCCGTCCCGCACGAATGCCAGCGGGCCGCCGACAAAGGACTCGGGTGCCACGTGGAGCACGCAGGTGCCGTAGGCCGTACCGCTCATCCGCGCGTCCGAGATGCGCACCATGTCCCGAACTCCCGCTTTCAGGAGCTTCTGCGGAATGGGCAACATTCCCCACTCCGGCATTCCCGGACCCCCGAGCGGCCCCGCCTGCTGCAGCACGAGCACGGACTCCCTGCTCACCGGCAGCGATGGATCGTCGATTCGCGCCGCCAGATCGTTGTAGTCGCGAAACACGACGGCCGGTCCCGAGTGCACGAGAAGATTCGGATCGGCCGCGGTCTGCTTGATGACCGCGCCCCTGGGCGCGAGATTGCCGCGCAGGACCGCTACGCCCCCTTCATGCGATAGCGGATTCTCGCGCCGCCGGATGACCTCGTCGTTATAGACCTTCGTCGCTTCGAGTCCTTTTCCCAGCGGCTCGCCGCTGACGGTGGCCGCCGAGAGGTCGAGCAGATCGGCGAGGCGGACCATCAAGGCGCGCAGGCCGCCAGCGTAGAAGAAATCCTCCATCAGGAAACGGCCGGATGGGCGAATGTCGCCCAGGACCGGAGTCCGTCGCGAGAGACGATCGAAATGATCGAGATCCAGGGCGACGCCGGCACGGCGTGCCATCGCGACCAGATGCACGATGGCGTTCGTCGACCCCCCAAGAGACATGGTGACAGTAATCGCGTTGTCGAAGGCCGCCGGCGTCAGCAGATCCCGCGGCTTCACGTCGTCCCAGACGAGCTCGACGATGCGGCGGCCTGCGGCTGCGGCCATTCGGCCGTGCGCGGAATCCGCGGCGGGGATCGACGATCCGCCCGGCAGTGTCAGACCCAGGGCTTCGGCCGCAGCGGCCATCGTCGATGCAGTCCCCATCGTCATACAGGTGCCGTACGAACGAGCGATGCCGTCTTCGACGCCTCGCCAGGTGCAGTCGTCGATGGTGCCGGCACGCCGCTCGGCCCAGTACTTCCAGACGTCGCTGCCGCTGGCCAGCGTCTGCCCTTCGTAGTTGCCGCGAAGCATCGGGCCGGCCGGCACGAAGATCGCGGGAAGATTCATTGTCGTCGCACCCATGATCAAGCCGGGCACGGTCTTGTCGCAGCCGCCGAGCAGCACCACGCCATCGATCGGATTCGCCCGCAGCAGCTCCTCGGTCTCCATCGCCAGGAGATTCCGATAGAGCATCGTCGTCGGCTTCATCAACGTTTCACCGAGCGAGACAACCGGCACTTCGACCGGGAACCCACCCGCCTGCCAGACACCTCGCTTTACCTCCTCGGCGCGCAGACGCAGGTGCGCATGACAGGGATTGAGGTCGCTCCAGGTGTTGAAGATGGCGATCACCGGCTTGCCGACGTATTCCTCGTCGGCGAAGCCCATTTGCTTGGTGCGGGAACGGTGGCCGAACGCCCGCAAATCGTCGACGCCGAACCAGCGATGAGATCGGAGGGACTCAGGCGTGCGTCTGGCCATGTCAGAGGAGGCGGACCTGAAGGTCCGCCTGACAGCCATCTGTAGACAGCCATCGTGTAGGGCGGACCTTCAGGTCCGCCTATACATTACTTGATCGCGGAATAATCGGTCGGCGAGAGAAACACCGAATCCACTTTGTCGACGAGCTTTCCGTCCTTCTCCGACGTCTCCTTCACCGATTTCCACGCCGGGTCGTTCTGAAAGTCGTCCCACGACTTCTTGCGCGCCTCGAGACTCGGATACGACAGGATGTACACGAGGGTGTTGCCGCTCGCGGCGCCGGTCTGGCCGTCGATGGGGACCCAGTAGCCGACGTTCGTCATCCCATGCTTCTCGAACAGCTTCGTCGTATGGTCGCGAAAACGCGCATGAAGCGCCTCGAGCTTGCCGGGACTCGCGTAATACGTCCGCATCTCGAACACGCGCCCTCCTTTTGCGGTCGAGGGCGGCGCCTGGGCGCCCGCGAGGATGGTAGCGCCGAAGAACAAGGTGAGAAAGAAGGCCAGGGCACGCATCGATGTCTGCTCCTTGGTGTTGCCCGAGCTGAAGCTCGGGCCTACGTCCGATCTTGCAGTATTGGGCCCGAGCTTCAGCTCGGGCCTACGGCAGAACGGTGGTCGGCGCACAGTCGTCGCTCGCGAGGTAGCGAATCAGCCCGTCTACCAGCCGCGTCGCGAACAGGTCTTTCCCGTAGCGTTCGACCTCGAACGTGGACACGATCACTTTACCGGTGCCCAGACGGAACTGCGCGACGACCGCGTGGTTGCTGTTCAACCAGCCGTAGAAGTTCCCGGCCAGCACGTCGCCCGCCGCCCATGCCGCTTCCGGTACTCCGGCGATCAATCGCCTGGGTGTGGCGCCGGCGGCTTCCCCGCCGGTGATCGTGCTGACTGCGACGTCCCGCATCGCCGGGCTTTTCGCGTTGATCCACGGAAAGTTGCTGACCCAGTTGCCATCGAGCTCGTCGCGGCGATCGACCGCCGACAACCCTGGTGCCGCCGCGAACGTACCGATGACGCCCCGCGGAATGACCAGTACTTTCCCGCCGCTCTCGGCGAACCGCCGCATCTCGGCGTCCAGCACCGGCGTCACGACGACTCCGGTCGCCTGCGCGCCCGCCGCTTTCCACGGCAGCCCACGAAGAGCCCCGAATGAGTCGTGAAGCGTCGCTTCGACCGGAGTGCCCGCCGCAGGATATACGAAGATGTCCTGAAAGTTCTTCGCGATCACCTGTCCGGACGCGGACCGCAGCGTCAACGCCACTCTGGCACGGGTCGGAATCGTGATCGCAATCAGCGGGTGAATCGTCTTCAGCTCGATAGCCGCAAGCTGTCCCACCGAGCCGCGCGCGATAGTGGGCGTCGGCGCAAAACCCCCGACGATTCCCGCACCCTGGTATTCGAGCTTGCCGCCGGCCGGATCGATGTTGCTGTAACGTGACAGGCCCACGGAGATCCGGATCGGTTCTCCCACCACGACGCTGGTCTTCTCAGCCGACGGCAGCAGCACGTCATCCTGCTGAATATTGGCCAGATCGTCAGCGTAGGCCTTCGGACGCCGCCACATGTCCATCAGCCCGTTCGCTTCCCAATTGATGTCCGTGAACTCGGTAATCACGTAACCGCGAATCGGTCCCTGACGACGCATCGACTCGATCTCGTGCTTCAGGCTCTGGAACTGCCGCCACTGTGCCTCCTTGGCGAGCGCGGCATAGTCGGGGAACAGTTGTGAGAAGCCCATCGACTTGAATCGATCGAACAGGCCCGCGGGCCGCGTGATCGCCCGGCCGTCGAAATCGCGCGGGAACCACCAGGGCAGCGGCTGCGGCAGTTCGGGCAATCCCCAGTTGCCGAATTCGGAGACGACCAGCGGTTCCTTGCCCGTCCGCGCGGCATCGCCATGCGGCGAAAACGACCAGGCCGGGCGGCTCGCGAAGTCGGCGACCCATGTGTCCCAGCGATCGGCGTTGTCGGGGATCGAGAGGTACTGGTGGAAATCGTCGATGTCGGACTTGACGTGGAAATTCTCGCAGCACGCGCTGTTGTCGACGATCAAGCGGCCGAGCGGCGCGACGCGCGCCTTCGCTTCGTCGAACCATTGGCGCAGGCCGGCGCGCTGATCGGGCTTGGTCATGTCGATGCCCCACGCCTCGTTGATCAGACTCTGGATGACGATTGCCGGATGATTCCAGTCGCGCGTGACCATGTCGTCGAACGTCTTCCGGCCACGCGAGACAGAAGCCGGCGTCCACCGATCCCAACTCGGCACCTCGTACCACACGAGCATGCCCACTTCGTCCGCGGCATCGAGATAGACGGGATCGCACACCTTGATATGGCAGCGCAGCAGGTTCAGGCCCAGCGACCGCCCCTTCCGCATCATGTCCACGACAAACGTCTTGTCGGGTGTCGAGTAGATTGAATCGGCGTAGAAGTCCTGATCGAGCGCACCACGCATGTAGAACGGCTGACCGTTGAGGAAGAACTGCCCGTCTCGCGCCGTGAGCTCGCGGAATCCGAAGCGCGCGGTCTGACGATCGGCTCCCGCGCCGGCCAGCGAGACCTCCAGCGAGTAGAGCGACGGTTCCTGAGGCGACCAGAGGCGCGGCGATGTCACGCTGCCGCTGACCGCGACCGGGCCAGGTCCAGTCACGCGGGCATTCGGCAGCGTCACCGCAACGCGTCCATCGGGACCACGGACGATCGCCTTCAGCGTCACGCCGCGGGCGATGGGACCGCCCGCGATGTCAATCGCGGCTTCCAGCGAGCCGTCGATCCTGGCGGTCACGTGCACGCGTTCGATGTAGACGGCCGGCTTGATCTCCAGGGTCACCGGCTGCCACAAGCCGCCGTTCTGGATGTACCAGTTCTGCTTGCCGCGGGGAAGTTCCTCGTATGGCATATCGGGAAACCGCGGCGAGCCGCCGGGCGGCGTCGGCGGTGGATCGATGACGCGCACGACCAGGTCGTTCGCTCCGGCACGGACCGCTTCGGTGACGTCCAGCCTGAAGGGCGTGTACGCGCCCTCGTGGCTGCCGACCTTTGTGCCATTGACGAAGACTTCGGCGAAGTGATCCACCGCGCCAAAGTGGACGAGAACGTGCCCCTGCCTGCCAGCGGGCGGGATCTCGATGGTCGTTTTGTACCAGGCGACGCCAAAGTAGTCCCTGAGGTCTTCGAACTGCGCGTTCCAGGATCGGTTTGCAACCGCAGGCCGCCATCCGGTTGAAGGCAGAGCGTCGATCGCCAATGCTGCCGGACGGATCCGTCAGGAATTGCCACGCATCGAGCCGGCGCTCCTGCGCTCGTGCGTGCGACGGGACGAGCGTCAGAACGAATGCGATGACGATTGCTGCGGGTATGTCGATTCTCGAACTCATCGGGTCAGCCGTGTCTCGCGTCCGACGACGCGGATGCGGATCGGAGTGGAGGTGTGCTCGGACGACGTGCCACCGTTGGTCTCGACGCGAGCCGTGACGTAAAGCGTCTGTTCGACCGGGGACGCGTTCGCGTCCGCCACGATCTCGAACGTGCGGCTGTCCTGATCCTCAGTGATCAGGATGCCGTTCAGGCCGATGTCGGGCACGGTGACGCGGAAACGGCAGGTTGTTGACTGAGAGCGGCACGCGGCCGGTGAAGCCGTTGGCGCGAGCAATCTTCGCGGTCACTTTCGCACGGCCGCCAGGCATCAAGCTCGACCACGTCTGGCGTGACTGACACCACACGGACATCGGGCGGAGTGGCCAGCGAGATCACGCTCACGTTCTCGTCGGGCCGCGCCTCGTGTTCGACGACGCGCCCGGAAACCGTTGCACGGCCGGTCACCCGCAGCGGCACGACGACGTCGGCCGCACCCTCGGTTGCCGACAAGCGTCATCGACACGCTGCTCTCACCGGCCAGAATCGTCCCGGTTGTCGCCGTGACCCCGTCGGGCAGGCCAGCGAACGAGACATCGATCGGACCGTCGAACCCATCGCGGCGCCACGCAAACACCGTCACCGGCACGCGGCCGCCGCGAGGCACGTTCGGATTCGCCGGCGACACGAACAACTCGTAGTCGGCGGCGGGAGGTGCGATGGTGAGGCGATATGCGTGGAGCGGGCTGCCGGTGCCGCGCGAGTCCGTCAGGCGAATGTAGTAGGTGCCGGTTGCCGGCGCCGTGAACTCGAGCCGCGAATCCTTTCCAAAAGTCGGACCGCCATCGTCATTGCGATAGCCGATGTCGAACACCGGCAGGCCGTTGGGCGAGACACGGCGTCCCCGGCGGCAGCACCTCGACCTTGTAGACCGGGCGCAGCAGCGCATGCGCCTCGGCGCGTCGTGTCCTGAAAGCTCAGACGCTCGCCGCGGAAGTGCGCGAAGAACGTGTCTTCGTCGGGCCCCTTCGGAAGCTCGAGGACACGAAGCAACTCGCGATCGATGTAGACGTAGTCGCCGCGGTGCAGCTCGTTCCAGGCGAGCAGACGGATGCCGCTGCCTGTCGATCCGTGATTGCGGAGATCGACCGTCGTTTCCCACACCGGCCGCAGGCGGGCTCGCGGCACTTCGCGGCCCGTTGGCGTCGAGCACTTCCAGCACGGAATCGAGCTCGGACCCGAGGCGATCGGCCGCGACCTGGATGATCAGCTGCTGCCCCTTTCGGGCGGACACGCCAAACACGTCGGCGTCGGACCGGCCGCGAGGCGGCGCTGATGCGGCCGTTGACGGTGACCGGCGCCGTCAGCGTCTGCGCGGTGGCGATGGTGTCGTTGCCCTCGCGCTCGAGGACCTCGGGATACGTGCCGAGCGCGACCTCTACGCTGTTGACAGGCGCGCGCGACAGACCCTCCACCTGCACCGGTGCCGACGTGCGCACGCTTCTCGAGGGGGGCGGCGATTCGTGCCGAACGTTTTCCCTTCGAGATTGGCGCCCTGGATTCTGCACTGTCGATGCGGAGGCGCGCCGACGGCCCAGCGGGAATACGCTCGTCAGCACGGGCACTTCGCCGATCGTGGCGCGATACATGTGCTTCCAGCCGCCATCGGCGTTGGTGTCCGCGATACGCACGAGGAGCGGCCCGTCCTACGACGGGCGATAGACGAGCAGCGAATCGCGTCGTTCCATGAAGTCGTCGTTCGACGCCAGCATCCGTGCCGTCAGGCGCGAGCACCGACACTTTCACGTCCGCCTGCGAGCCGATCGCCGCGGCGACCACGCGGACGACGAGGTCACGGCCGCTGCTGGCCGTTGACCCGGTAGAGGTCGACGTCGCCGGCCTTCTCGAGCAGGCCGTTCACCGTGACCGGAGTCTCGTACCGCCGTCGCCTGGGCGAGCTCGTCGTTCGGCTCGGTTTCGCGCTGCTCCGGCTCGCTGCCGACCCAGAGCGGAATGAAGCTGCTGGTACCGAGCGGCGTGTGAATACGGAACCCCTGGCGGCCGAGCGGCGCGTCGGCGGTGGCGGCGACCGTCACCATCAGCCGCGCTTTCTGTGCCTTGTCCTGGATGATCGCGCCGGTTTCGCCGGGCCGGCGCTCCCGGATGTCGGGCCCGCGATCCTCGTAGGCGCCGAGCGTCGCCGTCAGTCCTGGCGCCGAGAAGATGACGCGGTCCGCGTCGGCGACGTTGGCACCCTCCACCGCGAATGTGGCGGTCGTGCCGCGCTGTATTCCGTACGGGCGTAACCGAGAACAGCACCGGCGGTCGTGTCTGCGCGAGACCCTGCGCCGTGGCCGACACCAGCAGCATCGCGACGCCGGCGATTCGTGGATGTCGTCGTCATGGGATGCGGCTCACTCCGGTGACGCCTTTGCTGGGTTCATCTGCCTGCCCCGCGCGACCTCACGATGGCCGGGACCAGCAGGGGCGATTAACTCCGAGACGCGTTTGCCGGTCGCGGCGTCGAACAGCGTGAGCGTGCCATCGTAGCGCCCGACCGCGAGCCGGCGGCCATCCGGCGTGAAGGCCAGCGCTTGCGCCCAGTCGCTCTGCTTGCTCAAGACGCGGATCTCCTTGCCGTTCGCCGCGTCCCACAGCTTCACGACACGATCGGTGGAAGCGCGTCGCGAGGCGTTCGCCGTCGGCCGAGAATGCGAGCCTGATGATCGTCGCAGTGTGCGCCAGGAGGTTGCGCACCGGCGTCGCGGCCGTCTTGTCGATCGTCCACACCCGAATCCGTTTGTCAGCGCCGGCTGCGGCCAGCTCGTTCGTGCCGGGCCGGAAGGCCAGCGTCAACACGGCATCCGTCGGCTCGGTGATCGTGTACAGCCGGAGCGCCGCTCGCGACGTCCCAGACTTTGATCGAACGGTCCGCTGCAGCCGAGGCGAGCAAGCGTGCCGTCGCCGTTGAACGCGACGGCATAGACGGCTTCGGTGTGCTCGCGGAAGACGCCCGTCGGTTTGCCAGTGGTGGTGTCCCACACGCGTACCAGCTTGTCATAACCGCACGAGGCCAGCCGCTTGCCGTCGGGACTGAATGCGACGTGGTAGACGTAGTCGCGATGCCCTTCGAGCGTGAACCTGACGGTACCGGTCGCTGCATCGACGAGCACGAGCTCGCCGAACGCACCAGGCGTGCCCCCGCCGGCGGCGATGAGCGTCCCGTCAGGACTCCATGCCACGGTGCGGACCTGATCCGCGAGGCCCGCGATCGCAGGCGACGGCGACGCCCTGCGACCGGCTGACGGCCAACACGAATCGTTTGATTTCCTTGTATCCGGCGGCGACCAGCTCCCGGCCGTCAGGGCTGAACGCGACCGAGGGAATCTCTGCCAGCAACGACGCTGTCTGCGTGATCGCCGGCACTTTCTCGTCGAGCGGCACCCGGCGCGCCGGGCTGTACTTCGCGCCGGCGGCGACCCAGGCGCGGAGCGTCGCGATCTCCTCAGGCCGGAGATCGCTTTTTGGCGGCATCTTCGGCTTCGCGCGTCCCTCCATCTGGCGGATCAACGGGCTGCCCTCGGCATCGCTCGGGACGATCGGCGCGCCGGTATCGCCGCCCTTCATCAGATCGTCGAAGCTCTCGAGGAGCAGGCCGCCTTCCTGCTTCGCGGTGTTGTGGCAGCGCAGGCAGTTCGTCTCGAGGATCGGCATCACGTCGCGACCGAAATCGGGCGGTTCCGCCGGCGCCGGCGTTTGGGCGAGCGCGAGCGCTGTAGTAACGGTGACTGCAGTACCGCTGGCGAGAAGCATTCGGACAGTCATTCGTCTCTGGCTGTGGAGGCGGGCCTTCAGGCCCGCCGGGCCATCAGGTCCGTCGGGCCGCGACGCGATCGGCGGGGCTCAAGCCCCGCCTCGACAAACGCGAGCCTCAGTGATTGAACAGGAATTCGCTCGACGTAAGGATGGCCCACGCAAGATCTTCGAGCCTCCGCCGCCGGCTGATCTCGTCGACGCCGGCCAGTCGGTCCGGACGCGAGACGCGCGAGCAGACCGTCGCGTTCGGCGCGGCTGGGTGGCCGGCTGAGCGCCGACAGGTACAGCTCGTCGATCGCGTCGCCGTCGCTCTTCGCGTCGCGCACGAGCTTCGCCACGAGCCCGTCGTCAGCCTTCAGCTTGCTCGTTCAGCGTCTCGCCGTTGATCGCGTGCAGGGCCTGCGGCAGCGTCGGGTCTTGCATCCGTTCCGCCGCCGATGTGATCACCCGCTCGGGACGTCCGAACACGTTCAGGAAGTAGGAATCGACGCGAGTGTCCGGCAGCTGCAGGGCGCGCGTGCCCTTTGGAAAGCCCATGAACGATTGCGGTACGCCGGTCACTTGACGAGAAGGCGTCCAGAATCACTTCGGCCGGCAGGCGCCGTATCAGGTAATGCGAATAGAAGCGATCGTCCCGGGCATTCTCGTCGGTGGTGGCGGCGGCGCGCTGGTAGGCCGTGGACGTCATGATGTGACGAATCAGCGCCTTGACATCGAATGCCTCGTCGACAAACTGCTGCGTCACCGCGGCAAACAGCGGCTCGTTCGACGCCGGATTCGTGAAGCGCAAATCGTCCACCGGATGCACGAGTCCGCGACCGAAAAAGTTTGCCCAGACGCGATTGACAATGGCGCGTGAGAACAGCGTATTCGTCCGGCTCGTCGTCCATCGCGCCAGGTATTCGCGCCGATCCTCCGCCGCGTGCGCGGGCATCGGTTTGCCGTCGAGCGGGCGCGGCGCCATCGGCACGCCGAGACGCGGATGGAGGAGCTCGCCGTCCGGCGTCGAGAAGACCGTGGCCGTGTCGGCCTTACCGGCCATCGACGCGTCCTCTTTCACGGAAACGCGCGCGAACAGGTTCGCGAAGCCGTAGTAGTCGACCTGCGTCCACTTCTCCATGGGGTGGTTGTGGCAGCGTGCGCAGGTCAGCGTCAGCCCGAGGAACGCCTGCGTGTAGTTTTCGGCGAGGTCGATCGGACTGCGATGAATCAGGTAGTAGTTCGCCGCGCCGTTTTCGTCGGTACGGCCGACCGCCGTGGTCAGCGCGTAGACGAACTTGTCCCACGGCATGTTCTGGGTCACCGCCGTGCGAATCCAGCTCGTAGAAGTCGCGCACGTTGTTCTTGCCGAGGGCGCGGCTCGAGACGAGCAGCACGTCCGACCACTTGTAGGCCCAGTAGTCTACGAACTCGTCGCGCTCGAGCAGCCGGTCGACGAGCAGCGCCCGCTTGTTCGGCGCCGTGTCGGCGAGAAACGACTCGACCTCCCGCCGCGTTGGAAGGATGCCCGCGGCGTCGAGATAGGCGCGGCGAATGAACTCGCTGTCGGTGCAGACGGGAGCAGGTGCGATGTGCAGCTCGCGCAGCTTTCCCAGCACGAGATCGTCGATGACGCCGGCGCCTGCCGGTTTCGTGAACGCGGTATCGGGGACCGACACCGGATAGGGCGAGCGCACGCGCGCCAGGGCGACACCGGTCAGAAAGCTCACGCTGACGGCAGTCTCGCCCGAGCCCTTGATGCTCACCTGCCCGTCGTCCTCGACATGGGCGACGGTCTCGTCGGCCGAACCGTACTTCGCCCACCGCGTCACGTCGGCGCTCGAGCCATCGGTGAAATGCGCCGTCACGCGCAACGGCAGCGTCGCGCCGGCGTCGAGCGTCCGGTCCTGCGGCGAGACGTCGAGGCTCTTGAGGCGGGGATCGCTGTCCCGCGGCGCGGGAAAACCCGAGGCGATCCAGTGGGAAATGATGTCGTACTCGGGCGACCCGACCTTGAAGCGGGTGCCGCCCATGTGCGGCACGGTCTCCGTCGGTTTGAGCAGGATCAAGCTCTTGCCCGGCTCCATCTTGTTGACGCGGCGGCCACCCGCCTGCCGCGTGATCGTGTCGTAGTCGGCAAGCGGGTCGTAGCCGCGCAAGGTCAGGCCGAACCCATTCTTCCCCGCCGCGGCACCGTGACACGCGCCGGAATTACAGCCGGCTTTCGTCAGCACCGGGATGACCTGATTGCGAAAAGAGACTGGTGCGATGACGGCGCGAGGTACACCGGGGGTGGCGTGCGAAGCGACGGGACGAAGGGCTGCCGATCGCGCGGCTGACGCGCCGCCGCCGCTGCTGGCACTCGCCCCGACGGCGACCGTCAGGCAACACGCGAGAGCCAGCGTTCCTCGACTGCTCGGGTTGCCAGTGTCTCGAGTGCTCACGTCAGAAGAGCTCCTGGATCGGTTCGACGCCGCGATCGACCATGGGCATCGGCCGTCCCTGGGGTCCGGGCAGTTCGTCTTCAAGCTTGATTCCCAGCGCCTCCAGCATCGTCGCCGCCACCGCCGCAGCGGGCACCGGCCGGTCTTTCGGATAGGCGCCAGTGTCGTCGGACGCACCGATGATCTGACCGCCCTTCACGCCGCCACCTGCCATCGAGATCGTCCAGCACTGCGGCCAGTGATCCCGCCCGCCGGCCGGATTGATCTTCGGCGTGCGGCCGAACTCGCCCATCGCCACGATCAGGGTGTTGTCGAGCATGCCGCGGCTGGTCAGATCCTCGAGCAGCGAGGCATACGCGTTGTCGAACATCGGGCCGAGCAGGTCGCGATACGCCTGAATCGGACTGAACGGCGCCGAGCCGTGGATATCCCAGGTGATCTCGTTGAAGACCGTCTCGAACATGTTCACGGTCACGAACCGCACGCCGGCCTCGATCAGCCGCCGCGCCAGCAGGCAGCTCATGCCGAAACGGTTGCGGCCGTACTTGTCTTTCAGCTCGTCCGGTTCCTTCGACAAATCGAACGCAGCGCGCGCCTCCGAGGACGAGATCAGCGTGTAGGCCTGATCGAACGACGAGTTCAGCAGCCGGGCATCAGGGCTCGATTCGAACCCCTTCACGGCGCCATCGACGAGATCGCGCAGGTTCCGCCGCTGATCGGCCCGGATCGCAGTCAGGTAGTCGGGCGGCAGCAGGTCGGGGACCTTGAACGCCGGATCCGAGGGATCGGATCCCAGGACGAAGGGGTCGTACGCCTTGCCGAGAAAACCGGCCGATTGCCCGTGCGGCATGTTCCCGCCGGTGTTGCCGATCGGACGCGGCAGCAGGACGTGCGGCGGAATGTCGCCTTTGCGCCCTTTGACGTAGCCGAGAATCGAACCGACGTGGGGCGACTCGGTGCCCGCCTGGAACAGCCGGCCAGTCTGCATCACCTGATGGCCGGCGTCGTGCACCGCCACGCCAGCGTAGTACACGGAGCGAATGAGGGCGAACTTATCGGCGTGCGTGGCCATCCGCGGGAAGATCTCGCTGATCTGGATCCCGGGGACGTTGGTCTTGATCGGCTTGTAGGGACCGCGGATCTCCGACGGTGCGTCGGGCTTCATGTCCCAGGTATCGAGCTGACTGGGCGCGCCGACGAGGAACAGACAGATGCAGTTGACGTCTTTGTCGGTGCGAACCGCGCCGGATGCCTTCAGCGCGAACAGATCGGACAGCGTCAGACCAAAGCCCGCGAGCCCGATCGCTCCAGCATGCAGGAAGTCGCGTCGAGTCAGGCCGTCACAGAAATGGACGGCCTTGTGCGCGTCCAGCTTGATCATTGGACCTCCGAAACCGTCCAATGATACGCGCCGCGCGGGGCATCGCCAAGCGCCGGTCGCGCGATCCTGACGGCGATCGCACGACCGGGCCGATACGGCGCCGGAGGCCAATTCGAACGTTTTAGCTCGCTGTTCTCGAGTTCTCGAATTTCTCCAGTTCTCGACTTCTCCTCAACAATACTGCCCGGTGCAAGGCGGCGTATTGCCGTCGGTGGCATTGACGGCGCCAACCATGGACGGGTGAATCGAACAGTGATACCGGGCGCCGGCGGTCGCAACCGTCATTGCCTGGCTGGTCGCGCCGGGCGCGATGTTGCCCGTATCGAACGATCCGTCGTTGGCCACGATCCGGTGCGCGACGCCATCATCGTTGGTCCACGTGACCCCGCCGTTGGTGCCCGGTGCACTCGGATTCGGATTGAAGGAGTTTCCGGCCTGCTGCCCAACGATCGCGACCTGACCCGGTGTCCCGGGCGACGGTGACGGCGAGGGCGAGGGGGAGGGACTTGGACTGGGCGAGGGCGACGGATTGTATCCTCCGCCGCACGAGACCGCGGCGGCGATGGCGAGAGCCGCAAGACATCGAACAAGAGCTGCGCGCATGGCTATGCCTTTCGTAAGAAGCCGGTATGCAGTCGCAGCACAGCAGGAACCATACCAGGAGCTGAGCCGTTGAATTTGCGCGGGCGCTCCTGCGCGTAAGGGCAGCACTTTCCAGAGTCGAAATAGCTTTCGGAGCGCGTCGAAGAGCGGCGGCGCCTACTTCGCGGATTTGCCGTCGTCGACCGGTGCGAGCGCGGGATCGATCAGCGCGGCGATGCCATGCGCCAGCCTGGTCGGATCGGTCTGCGCGAGATTGGCGAGCAGGATGACGGTCAGACCATCATCTGGAAAGCGCACGATTGCCGACTTGAAACCCTGCCACGCGCCACCGTGCTCGACGAGCCGATGACCGCCCACGTCGCCGAGGGCCCAGCCAAATCCATACGGGTGTGTGTTGCCTGAGGCCAATGTCACCGGCGTCCACATGCGTTTCAGGCTGTCGGCTTTCACGATGCGATCGGTGTAGAGCGACGCATCCCACTTCGCGAGATCCAGCACACTCAGATAGAGCGAGCCATCGGCCGTCGTGTTCAACGTCGGCGAAACCCATTCCTGGTTTTTCAGGTCGCCTTTGACGAGACGGTAGCCGGCAGCCCGATTCGGGATGATGTCGGCCTCGCTGATGATGCGTGTCGTCACCATCCCGAGCGGCTCGAAGACGTTCTTCTCCAGGAAGTCGCCGTAGAACTCACCGGTGACACGATGGATGATCACGCCCAGCAGCAGATACCCGATGTTGCTGTACGACCACTTCGTGCCGGGCGCAAAGGCCAGCGGGATCGCCGCGGCGCGCTTTACCAATGCCTGTTCGGTGTAGTCACGACGGAAGTTGAAATTCTCGGGGTAGTCAGTGGTGCCCCCTGTGTGCGAGAGCAGATGGCGAATTCTGATGTTCTTCCAACGGGTCGCACCTTCAGGCAAGTACTTCGTAATCGGATCGTCGAGCGACAGGCGCCCCTGCTCGACCAGCAGCATCACGGCTGTCGCGGTGAACTGCTTCCCCACGGATCCCGACTGAAACACCGTCTCCGGCTTGACGGCCACCTGGTGCTCGACGTTGGCGAGCCCATAGCCTTTGGCCAGCGCGATGGTTCCCTTCCGAACGACGGCGATCGCGATGCCAGGAATGTGCTGGCTCGCCATCTGGTCACGAACGTAGGCATCGATTCGGTCTACGGGCACGTCTTGCGCGGCAGCGCCACGCGTCACGAGCAGCAGCGCGAGACAGAGGATCGCTCTCACCCTTCGACTCCCCCGCTGGCAAGCCATCCGCCATCGATGACCAGCGTCTGCCCGGTGATGTAGGCGCCCGCCTCCGACGCCAGCAGGACGGTGGCGCCCGCGAGATCGGCGGGAATGCCCGGCCGTCCCATCGGGATCACGCGCACGGCGCTCTGGTGCAGCCGTTCGTCCGAGAACACGGCATCCGTCATCTTCGTCCAGAACCGTCCAGGCGCAATCGCATTCACCGTGACGCCGTCCTTCGCCCATTCCAGCGCGAGAGATTTCACCATCTGGCGCAATCCGCCCTTCGACATCGCGTAAAGCGCGATGTTGGGAATCGCGACTTCGGCTGCGATCGATCCGATGCAGATGATCCGGCCCCATCGGCGTTCACGCAGTACTTGTCCCGCTGCCTGCGAGATGAAGAAGGCCGCCTCCACGTTGATGCGCATCAGGCCCTCGAAGTCTTCCCGCCGGAATGCGCCAGCCGGCTTCCGCAGATTCACGCCGGCCCCGTTCACGAGGATGTCGAGTCCGCCGAGCTCGCTCGTCGTCCGCTCGACGAGTCGTTCAGGCGCTTCCCTCGCCGTGATGTCGATCGGAATCGTCAACGCGCGACGGCCGCGCGCGCGGATCAGCGCCGCCGCGCGTTCCAGTTCCTCTGCACCGCGCGCTGCGAGCGCGATGTCTGCCCCGTACTCGGCCAACGCCAGCGCCATGCCGAGACCGAGCCCGCGGCTGCCGCCGGTGACCAGGGCGACGCGGCCATCGAGACGGAACGGGGGAAAGACAAAATCAGAGTCGGAGGGCCGCTGAAGAGTAGGCATGGGTCAGGGGACCAAACGTGAGTTGGGCAGTGTATGCCAAATGCGGGACGCCGGGCGTGAAGGCGGACTTGAAGGTTCGCCCTGCATGTGTGCGTGCTACACGTGAGCGTGCGCAAGGAGGTCCGTGGATACCTCGAAGTTGCCGTCGGCACCGAACGTCCAGTCCGTCGGCGGCGTGAGAATCTCTACATCCGCCGACAGCGACCGCAGGCAGGCTTCAGACAGAACGATGCGATCGAGCGCGAGGGTGCTGCGAATTCTCGCGATGCGCACGTCCGCGAGATCGGCGGCGGAAATGCGGATGGCGGCCGCCATGCATTCGGCGTCGGTCCCGAAGTTGATCGGGATCCGAGCCGTCGCCGGCGTCAAGGCTGAGACCGCGTTCGTGTAGGTGCTCACGGGATCCATCTGGCCAACGAGATCGCGCGACGCGATATCGGCGAGGCCGATGCCGACGGCGTTACCCTTGCTCTCGGGAGTGATCCCGCGCGCGTAAATCACGCGGATCTCACTGCGCCGGCCAGCCATCGGCCGCCCATCGACGCCACGGCCGATGATGTTGGTGTCCATGCCGGCGCCGCTGATGTTCTTTCCGATCTGATCGACGACCAGCACGTCGAGCTGCTCAAGCGGCAGCGCCGGCATCCAGCCGCGCGCCATCGCATACAACTCCGGCTCCTTCGTTGCGATCTCGGGCCCACGCATCAGGGCGATGCGCGCCAACTGGTGCGCGCCATCCTCGACGAGGGCGATGCCGTAGGGGCGCGGCAATCGCGAGAGGGCGACCGACGACACGGCGCGAATCACCGCCTCGTGCCCGTGGACGGACGCGGCGCGATGGCAGCGGAACGCGCCTTCGGCCTTGCCGAGGCCGATAGCCGACATCTTGAGCAGCCCGCTGCCCAGCACCGGGCTGCCGAAGTCCGTATGCGGCTTGACGCGATTGATCAGGATCACAGCGTCGGCACCGAGCGCCACCGACGAGACGACGACCGGCACGCCGGCGGCCGTCTCGCCAAGCTCCACGACGTCCATCGAAGCCTCGATGGGGGCGAGCATCGCTGCCTCCGTGACGCCATAGGTCGCCAGCACGCCGCACTGCCCTTCCGGCGTCGCGCCGCCGTGACTGCCCATCGCCGGCATGATGAACGGCGTCGCGCCCTGAGCACGCAGCCATTGCACCACCGTGCTCGCCATCTCGGCGATGCGGTCGATGCCACGGCTGCCGACGGCGACCGCGACTCGTTTGCCCGCCCAGTCTTCGCCGGTCCATTCGCCGGTCAGCCGCTGGCGCAGCTCGGTCGAGGGGTTGTCGAGCGCGTGCCGCGCCACCGGCGGCGCGACCAGCATCTGGCGAGGCAGCTTGGTCATCGGGTCTGTTCCACTTCAATGATCTCGATGGGATCGGGCGCCTGATCGGTGGCAATCTCCAGCACTCGCCGCCAGTCGCTCAGCGAAAACTTGACGACGGTGTTCGCGCCTTGAGCCGAGGCATAGCCGAAACCGGTGCGGGCATCCAGCGTCACGCCTTCCGCGCCGGTGCCGATCTTCAGCCGGGCAACCTCGCGGACCGTGCTTGTGTCGAACACGACGAGCTCCCCAGACCCGATCAACGTCACAGCGAGGATGCGATCGTCGGGTGACAGCCGGACGCGCGCGGGGCTGCCGGCGACGGGAATCCGCTGCACGATCCGCTGGTCCTCACAGTCGATGACGGCAACGACGTTGGCATCGCGTGTCGCGACGAACATTCGGCGGCCTTGACGATCGAGCGCGAGCCCCATCGGCACCCCACCGACCTCGAGCGTTCTGACCGTGCTGCCGGCGCGGCGGTCGATGATCGACACGGTGCCCGATCCCGCGTTCGCTGAATACAGGAATCGCTCGTCGGGGCTGACGGCGACCATGTGCGGCAGCTTCTGATCCAGCAGATGCTGCGCCGCGACACGGCGGGTGTCCGTGTCCACCTCGATCACCGCGGCGGGATGATCGACCGTCACGTACGCGCGACCCGAAAGGCCGAGCACGATGCCGTGGGGACGCCGGAACGTCCCGAGGTCGATCGTGCCGATGCGTCGTCCCATGTTCAGGTCGACGATTGAAATCGTCTTGCCGCCCTCTTCGGGACTCGTGTAGGTGTCCACGCCGTAGTCGGTGACGTAGGCGTAGCGATTGCCCTGCGAGAGCACCATCTCGTGCGGTTTGGCGCCGACAGGGGCGACCCATCGCCGCTGGCCGGTATTCGAGTCGTAGAGGCCGAGCGAGCTGGCCTTCTTATGAAGGATGAGTACCCCTGGCGCGGCTTGTACGGACGACGACGCCGGCCCCTGGAGCAGGATCGCGACCGCGCACAGTCCCGCGAGTGCATTCATCGGCCAGCCCAGTCCAGGGATCGTGCGACGGCCTTCTTCCAGCCCGCATACAGAAGATCGCTCGTTTCGGTCGGCATCTGCGGCTCGAACGTCCGATCGAGTGCCCAGTTGCGGGTCACATCCTCCGGACCATCCCAGTATCCCACCGCCAGGCCCGCCAGGTACGCTGCCCCGAGCGCCGTCGTTTCCGCGACGATCGGACGCCGGACCGTCGCGCCGAGGAGATCGGCCTGGAACTGCAGGAGCGCGTCGTTGGCGGCGGCGCCGCCATCCACCTTGAGCCCCGACAATTGAAGTCCCGCCTCCTGCTGCATCAGCTCGAGCACCTCGCGAGTCTGATACGCCATCGAATCCACCGTGGCGCGTGCGATGTGCCCGATTCCGGTGTCGCGAGTGAGTCCGATGATGAGGCCGCGCGCGTAGGGATCCCAGTACGGCGCGCCAAGGCCGACAAACGCCGGCACCACGTACACTCCGCCGGCATCGTCCACGGTTGCGGCCAGACGCTCGACTTCGGCCGAACTCTGAATCGCTTTCAGGCCATCGCGGACCCACTGCACCGCCGCCCCGGCAATGAAGACGGCCCCTTCGAGACAGTACGTGGTCTTGCCGTCGATCCGCCAGCCGATCGTCGTGAGCAGGCCGTTCTTGGACGGTACAGCCTGGTGACCGGTATTGAGCAGCAGAAAGCAGCCGGTGCCGTAGGTGTTCTTCGCGGAGCCTGGTTCGAAGCAGGCCTGCCCGAAGAGCGCGGCCTGCTGGTCGCCGGCGGCGCCGGCGATTGGAATCGGCGCGCCAAGGAGCGATGCGTCGGTTTCGCCATACCACTCGCTCGAGGCTCGAACCTCGGGCAACATCGCGCGAGGGACGCCGAGAATCTCCAGTAGCGTGTCGTCCCACTCCAGCGTGTGGATGTTGTACAGCAGGGTCCGGCTGGCATTGCTGACGTCAGTGACGTGGCGTTTGCCACCGGTGAGCCGCCAGATCAGGAACGAGTCGACCGTGCCGAAGAGCACGTCGCCACGTTCGGCGCGAACCTTCAGACCGGGAACCGTGTCGAGCAGGAACTTGAGTTTCGTGCCCGAGAAATAGGGATCCAGCACGAGGCCGGTGCGCGACCTGAAGGTTTCCTCGAGGCCGTCGACCTTCAGCGCTTCGCAGATGCGCGCGCTGATGCGGCTCTGCCAGACGATCGCGTTCGTCACCGGCTTGCCAGTCTCGCGATCCCAGATCACCGTGGTCTCGCGCTGGTTGGTCACGCCGATGCCGGCAATCTGCTGAGCGGAAAGACCGGCGCGCGCAAGCGCCTCGCGTGCCGTCGCGATCTGCGAGGACCAGATCGCTTCGGGATCGTGTTCGACATGACCGGGCGAGGGAAAGATCTGCGGGAACTCCTGCTGCGCTGCCGACACCAGCTGGCCGTCGCGCCTGAAAACGATCGCGCGGCTCGAGGTCGTGCCTTGATCCAGCGCGAGAATGAATTGGTTCATGTCGTCCTTCGTCCTTCGTCCCTCGTCCCTCGTCCCTCGTCCCTCGTCCCTCTTCCCTACCCGCTCACTTTCGGATGGTGCCTGTGGATGAAGAGATCGTACAGGAAGCCGCCGAGCAGGCCGCCGATGCACGGCCCGGCGATGGGTACCCACCACCAGTAGTTGCCGGCGCGGAACACGTCGCTGCCCCATCCGCCGATCGCGGTGAAGAGCCGCGGCCCGAAGTCGCGCGCTGGGTTGATCGCATAGCCGGCGTTCAACCCGTAGGTGGCGCCGATCGCGACGACGAGCAGGCCGACGATCAACGGCGCGATGTACGGCGCGGGCGGCTGGTTGCGCTGGTCGCCGATCGCGAACAGCACGCCAATCAGCAGCGCGGTGCCGACGATCTGGTCGATGAGTCCACCGAACGTGGAGAGCCACGGCTGCGGATAGGTGGCGAAGATGCCTGCGGTTCCGAGGTCGCCGGTCACCTGCCGGACACCGCCGTCGAAGTGCGCAAGAGCCTCGTGGTAGGTCCCGTAGACGACCGCGGCGGCCACGAACGCGCCGGCCGTCTGCGCCAAAACGTATGGCAGGACTTTGCCCCAGGGAAAGCCGCGCCAGGCCGCCAGCGCGAGCGTCACGGCGGGATTGAGATGCGCGCCGGAGATGCCGCCGGCCACGTAGACAGCCATGGTCACGGCGAGTCCCCACCCGAGATTGATCGACAGATACTCGCCGTTCTTGCCGCCGCCCAGCACGACCTGGGCGACGACTCCCACGCCAAACATGATCAGCACGAAGGTTCCGAAAAATTCGGCGAGTGTTTCCCGAGTGATGTTCGACACGCGTCCGCTCCTGTTGAGATCGCCTTCAGGGATAAAGCAGCTCCACGCGCCACGCCCCGCCTTCGCGCGTATACACATGCCGCTGGTGCAGCCGGTAGGTGCCTGCCTTCCAGAACTCGATCCGGTCGGGGATGATCCGGAACCCGCCCCAGTGCTGCGGCCGCGGCACGGGCGCGTCGCCGAAACTCTCCTGCAGCGACTCGTATTTCGATTCGAGCGTCGCGCGATCGGTCAGCACACGACTTTGCTCCGACGCCCACGCGCCGATCTGGCTGCCGCGCGGGCGGCTTGCGAAGTAGGCATCCGACTCGGCCTCGCTGACGCGCTCGACCCGGCCTTCGACGCGCACCTGCTCCTCGATCCAGGGCCAGTAGCAGCACAGCGCAGCGAAGGGACTCGCCTCGAGCTCTCGCCCCTTGCGTGACTGGTAATTCGTGAAGAAGACGAATCCGCGGGCATCGACGCCGCGAAGCAGAACAATTCGTGCAGACGGACGGCCGGCGTTGTCGGCCGTCGCGAGGGTGACGGCGACGGGATCGAACGGCGCGCCATCGCTGGCGCGCGCCAGGACCTGGTGAAATTCGTCGATGGGATCCGCCGACGCCACGGCCGGGCAGTTTATCTCATCAATCGTCGTCCGTCGGACGCGTTTAAGTCGAGACCTGCTCGCCGCCGGTCGCACGTTGGCGCTGGCGGGCCAGCATGACGAAGAGCGCCGCCGGGTAGGTCGCCAGTCCAAGGAGGATGGCGCCGACGGTCGGCCCGAGGATAAAGGGGACGACCCATGGCCGGACGAGCACGAAGAGGTGGTGCCAGAAGGCTCGGGACAGAACCGACCAGGCAAACAGCGTCCCGAACTCCCCTCGCAGGTCCATCGGCAGCGGCACACCGAGCAGTGCCCCGGCGATTGCAGTCGTCGCGGTGTACCAGGGCACCATGATCCAGGGCAGGTTGGTGCAGAGTCCGGCCAGGACCAGCAGTTTGTTCAAGCGGAAGACGACCGCGACGAGGAAGGCGATCCCGTACTGGATCACGAAGAATGGCGAGAATCCGGCGGTGATGCCCCACGCGTAGGCCGCCGCCAGGCGCGGCGGCGTGTCATCGAGCCGGAGCACTTTGTCCGCCCACCGATAGAGGGTGCCGAGAGTTGCTTCGAAAGCCACTACGTCCAGTATACGGTGGCGCATGTCAGACCACTTGCCCCCCGCTTCTTGACACCGTGGCACAGCCCCTCTACTAATGCCGCATGGAAGTGCTGCCCGGCCAGGGCTCGAGCGACCTGGCGCAGTCGCGCGCGTTCCGCGACTACGTGCTCGACGAGGCGTATGACGAGATGTTCGGCGCTTCGGGCACCCCGCGGGAGGCATATGCCACGCTTTTCGAGCGGCTCCTGACGCTCGACCCCACCGAGTTGAAGCAGCGGCAGTCCGCCGCCGACCTCGCCTTCCTCAATCAGGGGATCACCTTCACGGTCTACGGGCAGAAGGAAGGGACCGAGCGCATCTTTCCCTACGACCTCATCCCGCGGATCATCACCGCGCTGGAGTGGGCCACGATCGAGCGCGGCCTGACGCAGCGGCTGACCGCGCTGAACCTGTTCCTGAAGGACATCTACAGCGAAGGCCGCATCTTCGCGGAAGGCATCGTGCCTCGCGAGATGGTCCTGAGCTGCAAGCATTTCCGCCGCGAGATGCAGGGCGTGCCGGTGCGGCGCGACATTTACGTCTCGGTGGCGGGTACGGATCTGGTGCGACTCCCCGATGGTCAGTTCGCCGTGCTCGAGGACAACCTGCGCGTGCCGAGCGGCGTGTCGTACATGCTCACCAACCGCCAGGTGATCAAGCGCGTGTTCCCCGGCCTCTTCACCAGGTACGACGTTCGCCCGGTCGACCAGTACGGGCAGGCGCTGCTCGCCACGCTGAAGACGCTGGCGCCGGCGCACCGGCCCGACCCGACCATCGTGCTGCTCACGCCTGGCGTCTACAACTCGGCCTACTTCGAGCACACGTTCCTGGCCCGCCAGATGGGGATCGAGCTCGTCGAGGGCCGCGACCTGTTCGTCCACGATAACGTCGTCTACATGCGGACGACAGGCGGACCGCGCCGCGTGGACGTGATCTATCGGCGGGTGGACGACGACTTCGTCGATCCGCTCGCCTTCCGCCAGGATTCACAGCTGGGCGTAGCTGGCTTGTTCAACGCATTCCGCGCCGGCAACGTATCGGTGACCAACGCCGTCGGCACAGGCGTCGCCGACGATAAGGCGCTGTACGCGTACGTGCCGGCGATCATCAAGTTCTATCTGAGCGAAGAGCCGGTACTGCCGAGCATCCACACCTACGTGCTGTCGAACGCCGAGGACCGCGCCTACGTCCTCGAGCATCTCGGCGACCTCGTCGTCAAGGCGGTCGGTGAATCGGGCGGTTACGGCATGCTGATTGGTCCGCATAGCACCGCGGCCGAGCGCGACGACTTTCGCGAGCGCATCATCGCGGATCCAAGGAACTACATCGCGCAGCCGACGCTCGCCCTGTCGCGGGCGCCATGTTTCATCGACGACGCCGTCGAGGCCAGGCACGTGGACCTGCGGCCCTACATCCTGTTCGGCGAGCGCGTGACCATCGTGCCCGGTGGTCTGACGCGCGTCGCGCTGCGCAAAGGCTCGCTCGTGGTCAACTCGTCGCAAGGGGGAGGGAGTAAGGATACGTGGGTGTTGGCCGAATGAAACTCCATAGTGCGAAGTGCAAAGTGCAAAGTGCGAAGTGGAGTGACGAGTGGCCAGTGCGCAGTCGGGAGTCAAGACTTGCCCCTGACGCAAGTCGCAGCCACCACTCGACCACTGCATACTCTGCATCTCACTTGGCACTTGGCACTTCGCACTTGGCACTGCTCGATGTTGTCTAGGGTCGCCGACAGCCTGTACTGGATGTCCCGGTACCTCGAGCGCGCCGAGCACACGGCGCGACTCGTGAACGTGAACCTGTACCTGACGCTGGACCGGACGCCGGTCGATGCCGCCCGGCACTGGGGCCGGTTGCTGTCCAGCCTTCGCATGCCGCCGCCAACGCCCGACAGTTCCCATCCGGAAGTCGTGGCGACCGGCACGATTCTCGATCTCGCCAACCAGGACTCCATCGCCGCGTGCATCAACGGTGCGCGCGAAAACGCGCGCCAGGTGCGCGAGCAGATCAGCTCCGAGATGTGGGAGCAAATCAACCGGCTGTACCTCGACGTGCGGCGCGGCGCGCCTCAGCCGGAGTGGCGCGCGGGCGCACACGAGTTCCTGGCGTCGGTCATCGAAGGCGTGCACTTGTTCCAGGGCATCACCAACGCCACCATGACCCATGGCGAGGGGTGGCAGTTCATCGAGGTCGGGCGCTACATCGAGCGCGCTGCGGCGACGGCGGCGCTGCTCGCCGTCCACTATCGCGACTTCGAGGGCACGTCGGGACAGCCGGTGGAGCTTGGCGAATTCGTGGAATGGGTGGGCCTGCTGCGATCGTGTTGCGCGTTCGAGGCCTACTGCCGGCAGTACACCGCCGATCTGCGCGCCGACCGGATCGCCGAGTTCCTGATCCTGAGCGCGCAATTCCCGCGCTCGATCCGCTACTCGGCGCGGCACATTCAGGTCTCCCTGCAAAGCATCGCGCAGCTCAACGGCCGTGGCGCTGGCCGGCCCCAGCGTCTCGCCGGTCGGTTGCTCGCGTCGCTGGACTACGGGCAGGTGGACGAGATCATGAGCGACAACCTGCTCGGCTATCTCGACTCGATCGTTCGCCAGGCGAACATGATCGGCGCCGCCGTCCACCAGCAGTACGTCAACTACCCGGTCGATCAGGCCCTCTCCAGCTGACGGGACGCATCGTGCCCACTCGCTACTCGATCCGCCACATCACCCGCTTCAACTACGACGTCCCGGTCAGCGAGAGCCTGATGGAGGTCCGGATGCAGCCGCGCACCGAAGGTACGCAGCGCTGTCTCCGATTCGAGTTGGCCGTTGCGCCGCGGGCGCGCGTCTTCGCCTACCGCGACCATCTCGGCAATTCAGTGCACCATTTCGACACGCCGGCGCGCCACACGCAGCTGACAATCACCGCGCGGGCCTATGTCGAGCTCGATCCCCTTCCGGCGACGCCTGGAGCGTTGGACCCGCGGACCTGGCGGGAGGTGGATACCTGGACGGGACGCAGCGATCTCTGGGATTTCCTGCAGCCGAGCCGCTTCGCGATCTGGACGCCTGCGCTCCGCGACTACGTGGAGGCGGTCACCGGCATCGCGGCGCGAACCAATGATCCGCTGACGACGATCCGAATGCTGCTGCAGCGCATCCATGCCGATTTCGAATACGTGCCCCGCAGCACGCGCGTCGATTCGCCGATCGACGAAGCGCTGTCGGCGCGGCGCGGCGTCTGCCAGGACTTCGCGCACATCATGATCGCAGCCAGCCGCCTGATCGGGCTGCCTTGCCGGTACGTCAGCGGCTACATTGCACCGAAGCCGGACGACGAGGTCTCGCGTCTCGAAGCGAGCGCGACGCATGCGTGGGTGGACGTGCGTCTGCCGACGCTCGGATGGGTCGGCCTCGATCCCACGCACAACGGCGAGGCCGGCCTACGCCATGTCCGCGTCGCCGTAGGGCGCGACTACGCCGACCTGCCGCCGACGCGCGGCGTCTTCAAAGGAGGCGCCGGCAGCACCCTGACGGTTGCCGTCGACGTCAGTCCGTCCGATGCGCCCGCAGCGCTCGAACCGATGTTGCCGGAGCCGCAATGGGCCAGTGAAGAATCCGCTGTCCCCGACGCGGACTTCGAGCGGCAGGCGCAGATGCAGCAACAACAGCAGCAGCAGTAATGCCGTCGGCGGACCTGAAGGTCCGCCCTACACGTGACTACAGGTGACCGCTGGGTATGGCTTCGCGCACATAATAGGCGCCGTGCCGCAGTCACTCGTCTGGCTGACGATCCTTGCTGCCGTCGCTGCTCCCAACGTTTTCCGCGAACCGGTCCTCAAACAAATCCGCCTCCCCCACGCCTATTACTTCCGCGAAATGTACGTCCCGCAGGTGACCAGCGGACCGTCGAGCGCGACCTGGTCTCCGGACGGGAAGGAACTGATCTACTCCATGCAGGGATCGTTGTGGCGCCAGCGGATCGATTCGAGTGAAGCGACGCAGCTGACATCGGGCGACGGCTACGACTATCAGCCCGACTGGTCACGCGATGGCCGTCATGTCGTCTACGCCTCCTATCGAAACGATGCGATCGAGCTCTGGCTGCTCGATCTCACGACTGGCACGGCCCGCCCCCTCCTGTCCAACGGCGCGGTCAATGTCGACCCTCGATGGTCGCCGGACGGTGCGCGGCTGGCGTTCGTTTCGACGTCGCATGAAGGCCGGTGGCACATTTTCGTCGCGGACGTCCGGGGCGGGCAGCTCGATGCAGCGGTCCGAGTCACCGACGATCACGAGAGCGACCTGCCGCGCTACTACTACAGCGCGTGGGATCACTATCTCTCCCCCTCCTGGAGTCCCGACGGACGCGAGCTCACCTTCATCTCGAACCGCGGGCACGTGTGGGGGACCGGCGGCTTTTGGCGGATGGCGGCGACGCCAGGTGCGACGCCACGCGAGATTCACTATGAGGAGACGACCTGGAAGGCGCGGCCCGACTGGTCGCCCGATGGGCAACGGCTGGTCTACAGCAGCTATCTTGGACGCCAGTGGAATCAGTTGTGGCTGATGCCTGCCAGCGGTGGCGATACGTTTCAGTTGACGTACGGCGATTTCGACGCAACCTCGCCGCGGTGGTCGCCGGACGCCTCACGCGTCGCTTTCATTTCGAACCAGGATGGAAACACCTCATTGTGGGTCGTTACGGTGCCCGGTGGCGCCCGGCAGCGCGTCGTCGCGACGATCCGTCATTACCGTGGTCCCGTCGGGACACTCAGGCTCGATATCCGCGATAAGGCCGGGGTCTCGATGCCCGCCCGCGTGTCGGTGTTCGACGCCTCCGGAAAGAGCTATGCGCCCGACGATGCGTGGCGGCATGCCGACGAGGGGTTCGTCAGAAGCGAACGGCAATTCGAATACGGCTATTTCCACGCGGACGGGTCGGTCACACTCAGGCTGCCGGCGGGACGCTACGCCGTGGAAGCGTCGCGCGGCCCGGAATTCACCATCGAGCGCCGAGAGGTGCAAATCGAGCCTGACGAGACTGTGTCGCAAGATCTCATGCTGAATCGCATCGCGGACATGCCGGCGGACGGCTGGTGGAGCGGCGACCTGCACGTGCATATGAATTACGGCGGCACCTATCGCAACACGCCTGCGCATCTCAAGCTCCAGGCCCAGGCAGAGGGCCTGCACGTCGTCGAGAACCTGATCGTCAACAAGGAGCAGCGGATTCCGGATATCGCGTACTTCCAGACAACCGCCGATGCGGTATCCGATTCTCGATTTCTGCTCATGCACGCCGAAGAATTTCATACGAGCTTCTGGGGACACACGGCCCTTCTCGGGCTGACCACGCACTTCGTGCTGCCGAACTATGCCGGCTACGCAAACACCGCGGCGTCGAGCCTGGTACCGACCAACGCCGATGTCTTCGCGCTCGCCCACCAACAAAAGGGACTTACCGCGTACGCGCATCCCTTCGACGCCCGACCGAATCTTCAGGACCTCACGGAGAGCCGCGCGCTCCCCATCGACGCCGCGTTGGGCACGCTCGACTACCTCGAGGTGATGGGCTTCAGCGATCACCTGATCACCTCTGACATTTGGTACAAGCTGCTGAACTGCGGGTTCCGCATCCCGGCCGGCGCCGGGACCGATGCATTTCCGAACTTCGCGTCGCTCCGTGGACCCGCGGGCCTGCTGCGCGTCTTCGCGCACATTGGGGCGAGGCTGGATCACGACGCGTTTCTTGGAGCGATCCGCCAAGGCCGCACGTTCGTCACGAATGGCCCCCTCCTCGAGTTCACGCTGTCGGCGGCGCCGGCGAGCGGTGGCGCGATGTCGTCTGCAGAGATTGGCGACGAGCTGAAACTCGTGGCCGGGAAGCATCGATTGCAAGCTCACGTCTCGCTGCGATCGCACGTCCCTGTCGATCGGCTCGAGATCGTTCGAAATGGCGTCGTCGTCTCGTCGGTGTCGCTCGAACCGGATCGCATGCAAGCACGCACGGTGGTCCCGCTCGACGCCGACGCGAGCGGCTGGTACGTCGTCCGCGCCTACGCCGAGGCCCCGCGATCGCCGGTGCTCGACCTCTATCCATTCGCGACGACCAGCCCGATCTACGTCACCATCGCTGGCCAGGCAGTGCGATCGGCGGTCGACGCGCGGTACTTTCTGAGCTGGATCGACAGAGTTCGCAAGCAAGTCGAGGCCCATGACGGCTGGAATACGGACGAGGAGCGAAGCAATGTGCTCGCGATGATCGCGAAAGCGCGCGCCGAGTTCGAAGGGCGAGCACACCCCTGATGAGGAGAGCCTGATGCGGAAGACACAGTTGGTCTCGACGTTCGCTGCGGTGGTACTTGGATCGCTGTCGAGCGCGGCATCGACGCGAGCGCAGACCCCAACACCGCCGAACGTCACGCCCGCTGCGCAAGCCTCCGCAATGCCTGACTGCCCCGAAGTCGCCCGTGCGATGCGCGACCTGATCGCTCAGGATGCGCGGCTTCGCGACTGGCAGAACCTGACCCGCTACCGGCTCTCGAACGAGGAGGTGGCACGCGCCGGCACAATGGTTCCAGTTGCCTTCCTCGGCGACTCGATTACCGACGCCTGGGACGACGAAGGACGGGGCGGGTTCTTTCCGGGAAAGGGCTATTTGAATCGCGGGATAGGCGGCCAGACGACGCCCCAGATGCTGGTCCGGCTGCGGCCGGACGTGCTCGTGCACAAGCCGAAAGTACTGGTGCTGCTCGCCGGCACGAATGACATCGCCGGCAATACGGGCCCCATGACGAACGAGGACATCGAGCAGAACCTGGCCGCGATCGCGGAGCTTGCCAGCGCACACGGGGTGAAAGTCGTCCTCGCAGGCGTTCTGCCGATTAGCGACTACCACCAGAAACCCGATGTCGTCGCGCAGGTCATTCGCCGCCCGATGACGCGCATCAACGCCGTCAATACCTGGCTTCGGCAGTACGCGGCCGAGCACGGGCACGTCTATCTCGATTACGCCCCCGCGGTCGCCGATGCACGCGGCATGCTGAAGCGCGAGTTCAGCGAGGACGATCTGCATCCGAATGCGCTGGGGTACGCGGCGATGGCTCCGTTGGCGGAAGCGGCGATTGCCGAGGCGATGAAGAAGTAACGCGTGGCGGATCCGGGCCGGTACACGATGACCATATCCCGGCCGATCGCGCCCACGCTGCAGGTCTGGTCGTCGCTCGGCTTCCCGGTGGTCCGTCAGCACGCGCTGTCGCGCCTGGGAGCGGCGCGGGCCTTCCGGCTGGATCTCCGCGACGGCGGCACGGTCAAGGGGCGGATCTTCCCCACCGCACGCTGGGCTGCTCGAATCGAGCGCCTTTTGTCGCTGCCCCGCGCCGAGGGGCTGCCCAGCCCTCTGTGCCGGTTGGACCGGTTCATGGTCCTGGAGTTCGTCGAGGGGACGCCGCTCGACGAGTGGCTGCCGCGGCAGCGCCGCGATCGTGAGGCCGGAGCGGCACGCGCCGCGGGTCTCTGGCTGGCGCAGCTGCATCGCGGCTCGCCGCCTGCCGATCGCGCGCCGGCGCCCAGTCGCTATGGGCAACGCCTGCGCGCGGTGTTGCGGCGAATGCGCAGCGCAAGGCTCCTCGGCGCAGACGTCGTCGCCGCTCTCGGAAGTCTCACAGCGCCAGCCAGTGCGGCGAGCGCGGTCACGCACGGCGACATCTGCCCGGAAAACTTGATCCTGACGCCGGCCGGCCCGCTCCGCCCGATCGACGAGGAGCGGCTCGCGGTCCGTCCACTCGCCTACGATCTGGCGCGGACCATCAACCGCTGGCCGCTCAGTGCGCGCCTCGAGGCCGCCTTTCTCGAAGGATACGTATCAGGCGGTGGGCGGCCGGCGGCGTTTCTGAAGCATCGGACGTTCTGGATTGCCGCTGCACTGGCGACGAGCGCCGAGTACCGGTGGCAGCAGCCGTCGAGGCTGCGACCCATTCTCGGAGCGCTGCATGCCCTTGCGCACGCTCCCCCTTGTCAGTAGGCCCGAGCTTTAGCTCGTTCACATCGCCTCTCAGTAGGCCCGAGCTTTAGCTCGGGCATCGCCTGGCCGTGTCAAAAACCACCCAAGATCATCACGCCCATCAGGTCCATGTCTTGTTCACGGCTATTTCAAACACAACGAACGGACACGATCGATGACCGTCGGGCGCTGAGCCATGACGGCCAGCTCCCAGCTGCGCGCGACCTCGAGCGCGGCGTGCATTGCGGGCTGTTCCAGTTCGAACCGTGCCCAGGCGGCGCCGACGTCCGCCGGTGCGAGCTCCGCTCGCGGCGCGTCGCCGAGCGGCACCGCGATGCCGAATCGCGCACACCTTCCCGCGAGCTCGGGCTGATCCCAGAAGAAGGGATACGAGATCATCGGCACACGGTGAAAGATCGCCTCGTGCGTCGAGTTGAGGCCCTGGTGCGTGACGAAGACGTTGCACTCGGCGAGGACGCGCCACTGATCGACCGACGCTTCGACGCGTACGTTCGCTCGCGATAACGCGTTCGCGTCGTCCGCGGAGACAGCGGCGCCGCCGAGGCTGATCAAGACGTCGGCTTCCGGCAACGTCGCGAACCAGTCCGCAATCGCGCGCAGCGCACGAAGGGCCGGCTCGGTGAAGTAGCGCCAGACGACCGTGCCGAACGACACGTAGACTTTGATCGCGCGGCCGCCGGCCGACGGGAACAGCGGCTCGTCGGTGCCATCACGGCTCTCGTCGACAATTGAACCGAAGAACGCCAGCGGCTCGAAGGCACGGCGGTCGTTCCCGTCGAGGAACTCCGGGGGCTCCGCGTAGATGTTGAGGTCGCGGCTGAGGCCCGCCACGTAACTGAACGGGGAGGCGTCGCGCACGCCGAGCTCGTTGCGCAGGCGATCGACCGCCGCAAGGCATCGCGGCGCGAGCTTCACGCGAGGATCGGTCTCGAGCAGCTTCAAGAAGCGTGCGGGGTCCACGTTGTGGCCCGAGCAGACGTTGACGCGGGGGATATCGGCAAGATCGGCAGCGACCCAGCCGGCGACCGCAAATGTGTCGTGGAGGACGAGCGACGCGTTCACAGCGCGCAGTTCCGTCGCGATCCGATCGGCATACTTTCCCGCGTAAGTGACGAGCCGGCTCGGCATCGGCATCGATTCGGCGTCTGCGCTCTCCAGGGAATACCTGGTGAAGAGATCGACGAACGTGCCGCCGGCGAGCTCGACGTCAGCCTGGAATTGCTGATCGGTGAAGACCGATACCGGCACGCCTTGGGCGGCGAGCGCCGACACGATCGGGCGCAGCCGCTGAAAGTGCGAGCGATCTGGCATCGAGAAAACCGCAACCGGACGTTGGGACACGCGAGCGCTCGCTACAGGGGTAGAGGCCGGCGGCTATGATCGCGTCGATGCACGCCGAGGGCTATGTTGACGTCGCCAGGCTCGCCGCGCTGAAGAATGCCGAAGCGCTCGCCGCGGCGATCGATGCGCTGGGTGAACCGCCCGACCGCATCGCGGCGACGCTGCGCGCCCACCACATCGCGAGCCTGGTACGCGCATCGCTCGATTCTGCCCCACAACCCGCCCGATTCGCACCGATTTACGACGCTATCGCCAGGCTGCGGCAGCTCCCGTTCTTGACCGCGGCCGAATGCGCGTCCGGGTTCGACGAGGTCCGTTCGCGCCTCGGTGCGCACGGCGTCGATGTGCTGCTGCTGAAGGGCATCTATTTCGCCCAGCGCTTCTACGGCGGTTCGCAGTGGCGGCCTCAGTTCGACGTGGACGTCCTGATCCGCTCGTCGGCCCGGCGTCAGAGCCGTCGCGCGCTCCTCGCCGCCGGGTTCACGCGGACCGCCTACGATCTGCATTCGGCAACCTTCACGCGGGAACATCTCAAGGTGGACGTCCACAGCTGGCTGCGCCGGGCGCCGGCTTACCGGATCGACGAAGCGGCGGTCTGGAACTCGGCGCCGACGGTCACAGTCGAGGGCCTCGAGGCGCGCACGTTGTCGGATGAGTTCGCAGTGGTGATGCTGGTCCTGAGCATATTCGAGGATCTGGGCCAGGGCACGACCCGCCTCAAGCAACTGCTCGACGCCTACTTGCTGCTCCGGTCGATGGACCCATCGACCGATTGGAGCGCTTTCTTCGAGCGGCGCTCTCGCGAGAACATCTCGCCGATCGCATTGGCCGTCCTCGATCTGCTCGTGCGGCTGTTCCGGGTCGACGATGAGGTTCCCCGGCTTGCTCAAGCGCTCGAGGCGCGCCGGAGATCGATCCCCGAGCTCTCACGCCCGGAGATACTCGCTCTCGTGTTCGCCGCGCGCAAGAACGCAGGGAACATGGCGTGGTTCCGCGGGGTCTACCCCGGGAGCCTGCCACGTTACCTCCTGTCGTTCTGGGCGGGTGGCTTTCCCGCGAATCTGCAGCCGGCGTCGTTCCGACACGCGCTCTCGGCCGCGCGCGTCGCTCTTGGCACCCGGGTTCCTGGTCGCGAACCGCGCGCTCGCGGTTGAGCGCGGAGATGTCTTCGATCTAGCTCGTCACTCTGAACGCGACGAGCTGCTTTGCTTCGCCTGCAGAGCCCTTTGCCTTCAACTCGAGGAGGTACTCGCCGGGAGCAAGACTCGCCAACGGCAAGTCCAGCTGCACGAGGCCTGACGCCGGAGGGATCGGGACCGGAAGATCCTGCATCGCATCGCCGGCGCGATTGAGGAGCCGTGCCGTCACGGTCGGCACGTCGGTGCCGGGACCGTAGGCGGTGGAACGAATCACGAGCCGCTCGGTTCGGCGGAACTCTCGTACAATCGTCGGCACCGCATTGGTGTCTTTCGCGAGGGCCTGTGCTTCGGGTCCGGTTCGCGCCCGGAACACCGCTGGCGTGCTCAGGCCCACGTCCGGGGCCGCGAGATCCGGGACCGTCAGCTCCCGTGCGTCGCTGTCGATCGTCATGCTGGACGCGTCTTCGACGGTCACCTTCATTTGCACTCGGCCCGGCGGAACCTCGAACGTCACCACCTGCGGTTTGCGCATACCCGCCGCCGCGGCCGGCGCCGGGCCATCCACGCTGATCATTCCCTCGCTGATCGAGGAGCCCGTCGCCGCGGACGGGCTCTTGCCGCGGAAATAGGGCGCGCCGTCCGGACCGATGGCCGTCAGCGTGATCTTGGCAGGCTCTTCGTGCCTCGCGCCGGGCACAGGCTCCCAGACGAACGTGAGCCTGGTCTTTCCGTTGTTACCGCGCGACATGCCGAGCCAGGAGCGGATGTAGTCGTTGCGCTGCGGCGAGACCACCGAGGCAAGCGCGGCATCGACGTCCTTTGGACGCGCCGGCCGCGACGGCGTCATCGCGCGGGTCAGATCCTCCTTGCTGAAGGCCACGTACCCCTGCCGGTGACGCACCTCGACACCCGACCGTGCCACCTTGACCTTGATCTCGTGGAACCTGCCGTCGCTCGGGGCTTTCTTCGAGTTGTAACCAAGCAGGTAGTACGCGCTCTGATCGCGCACGATCTGCCGCAGGCCTTTGCCCAGGTCGTTCGTGTTGACGATGGCCCGACCGTCGGTGTTGTCCGACAGGATCTGAATCGAGTCCATCGTCAGGCGCAGCATCTCCTTGTCGGTCGTCAGGCTGATGCCGTTAACGCCTTCGTCGATGTCGCCTTCAAATGCCGCAAGTCCGCGCGGGTCGACGGCGTAGAACGACACGTTGTTGCGATTGGCGAGGTCGTAAATATCTTTCAGGCGCGACATCATTTCGGCCTGATTGAAGAAGCGCTCGCGCTGCTCGACCATCGAGTCGCCAGCAAACGGATCGGCACTACCGCCTTTGAGCTGGGCGTTCTGCGATCGCATCTGCGGGGGCAGGTAGTCGGTATAGCCTTCGCTGACCAGGATCAGCGCCTTCCGCCCCTCGCGCAGGCCGCCAAGCTTGATGATCAATCCCTTCAGCGCCGACAGCGAGACGTCGTTGCGCACCTGCTCGACGATCGATGCCGGGTAGTTGGCGTACTGCTCCTCGAACTGGTTCATCGGGACGTAGTTGTATTTCCGGCCGTCGAATTGCTCGATGGCGTGGGCGGTCGACTCGTGATTGCGATCCATGATGACGTCGCCCGTCGGCATCAGGGGATACATCAGGCCCACCATGTCCTGCGGCGCGATCTGGCGCCGAACGAAGTCGGCCAGCGCGATCCGGGAACGCATCGAGTTGCCACGCCTGACGTGATAGTCGTCGAGGAAGAACGCAAACAGGCGCACGTCAGGACGTTGCGCTTCCGATTCCTCGTCGTACGTCGAGCGAATGGGTCTCGCCGGCGTCGTTTGTGTCATCGCATCGATCTTGAAGAGTTTGAAGGATTCGACGTCCTGCGGCTGGCCATCCTCCCACACCTGAAAATCTTTCTCGGTGAGATCGGTGACCGGCTCGCCCTTCTTGTCGGTGACGATCACGTCCACGCGGACGAAGTTGATGTCAGTGCGGAAGGTCGGCCGCTGCGGCTGATCCGGCGGCGCCTGACCCTGCGCCGGCTGGCCGGTCTGGCCTTGCGCAGGCTGACCGCTCTGTCCCGAGGGCTGACCGTCGGGAGGCGCTGGCTGACCCTGCGTCTGCGGCGGTGGATCCTTCGGCGCAGGTTGTTCCGGAGCCGGTTTCGACGTCTGCTGAACACGCGCCACGACCGAAGCCGTCCCCAGCGCGCCGGCAATGATCAAGGCGCCCGCGAGGCGAAACGGAGTGATGGGCATGACCGTCAGTTTAGACGCCCGCCGGGGGACGAGGGCCTGTTCCTCGATGATACTATCCGGCAGCTTGCCTGAGACAACGGCGTCCCTCCGTTCTCCCCTCACGAGACTGGCCGATGACGAGCAGCTGTTGTTCGAGTCAGTGCTGGAATTCGCCTCGCGCGAGGTCGCGCCGCAGGTCCGGGAGATGGACGATCAGGCGGCATTTCCGGCGGATCTCGTGCCGAAGCTCTTCGACCTCGGCGTCATGGGCATCGAGATTCCCGAGCGATTCGGCGGCAGTGGCGGCACGTTCTTCCACGCGGTGCTCGCCGTCGAGGCGCTCGCACGCGTGGACGCCTCGGTAGCCGTGCTCGTGGATGTGCAGAACACCCTGGTGATCAACGCGTTGACGCGCTGGGGTCACGACGAGCTGAAAAGCCGTTATCTGCCACGACTGGCCAACAAGAGCGTCGGCGCCTACGCGCTCTCGGAAGCCGGCTCCGGGAGCGACGCCTTCGCGCTGCAGACGCGCGCCGTCGAGTCAGGCGGCGATCTCGTGATCACCGGCCGCAAGCTCTGGATCACGAACGCGAAGGAGGCCGACATCTTCATCGTCTTTGCGACGGTCGATCCTGCCGCCGGCTATAAGGGCATCACGGCGTGCCTGGTCGAGCGCGGCACGCCCGGGTTCACCGTCGGGAAGAAGGAGGACAAGCTCGGCATCCGCGCGAGCAGCACCTGCGAGCTGCTGTTCGAGGACTGCCGCGTAGCGCGTTCCAACATCGTCGGCGACCTCGGCAAAGGGTATAAGGTTGCGATCGAGACGCTGAACGAAGGACGCATCGGCATCGGCGCGCAGATGATCGGCATCGCGCAGGCAGCGATCGATCATGCGGTCCGCTACACCAGGGAGCGGAAGCAGTTCGGGAAAGCGATCGCGGACTTCCAGGGCGTGCAATTCGAGCTGGCGCGGGCGGCGACCGACATCGAGGCCGCGCGTCTGCTCGTCTACAACGCGGCGCGCCTGCGCGACGGGGGACAGCCGTTCCTGACCGAAGCGGCGATGTGCAAGCTGTATGCGTCGGAGGCGGCCGAACGCGTGACCTCGCTCGCCGTCAACCTGTTCGGCGGATACGGCTACGTGAAGGATTATCCGGTCGAGAAGCTGTATCGGGACGCCAAGATCGGACAGATCTACGAGGGCACTTCCAATCTCCAGCTGCAAACCATTGCGAAGAGCCTGCTCTCGTAGCGGCGTTCCGTCGTTAGTCGGGTTAGTCAGGTTAGTCAGGTTGGTCGGGTTGGTCGAGTTAGTCAGGTCGATCGCGGTTGATCGAGTTGGCGGCGTTGCTGAACCCGATCAACCCGATCAACCCGATCAACCTAGCCTTTAGTGCCCGTCGAAGACGGAGGCTGCGATGATCATCCGCTGCACCTCGGACGTGCCCTGGTAGATCTCCGTCGCACGCGCGTCGCGAAATAGTCGTTCCACGGTCGACCCTCGCCGGTAGCCGGCGGAGGCGAGCACCTGCATCGCCTTGTCGGCGGCGCGATGTGCCGCTTCCGAGGCGGCGAGCTTGGCCATCGCCGCTTGTGCACCCCAGGGCTCCGAGCGGTCGGCGGCGGCGGCGGCTTTCAATGTCAGCAGGCGCGCGGCCTCGAGCTCCGTGGCCATGTCGGCGATGAACCACTGAATCGCCTGGTATTGCGCGATCGGGCGTCCGAACGTCTGGCGCGTGCGTGCGTGATTGAGCGCCTCGTCGAGCGCCGCCTGCCCGACCCCCAGTGCCTGCGCGGCGATCGCGATGCGCCCCGCTTCCAGGGCGTGCCGCGCGATCGTGAAGCCTGCGTTCTCATCGCCCACTCGCTCGCCGTCCATCACCTCCACATCGTCAAGCACCAGATCGACACAGCCCAACCCGCGAACGCCGAGCGAATCGACGCCGGGATCGCGGCGCACTCCGCGGCGATCGAGCGGCAGGAGAAATGCCGTGATGCCACGACCGCGGGCACCGGGATCGGTCGCGGCGAAGACAAGCGCGAGGCCGGCAACGGCGCCGTTTGCGACCCAGACCTTCCGGCCGGTCAGGCGGTAGCCGCCGTCGATGCGCGTCGCGATCGTCTGCTGGTTTGCGGCGTCGGTGCCCGCATCGGCCTCCGAGAGGGCAAACGCGCCAACCACCTCGCCGGTCGCGAGGCGCCGGAGCCACTGCTGCTTCTGATCCGCCGTGCCAACCTTGGCGATGACGTCGCACACGAGCGAATTGTGAACGGCGAGGATCACCGCCACTGTCGCGCTGGCCCGCGCCACAGCTTCAATCGTCAGGGCGTAGCTCACGTGGTCGAGTGCCTTGCCGCCGAACTCTCGCGACACGAGCAGCCCGAGATAGTCGCGCGAGGCGGCGTCGGCGATGAGCGCCGATGGAAACTCGCCGGATTCGTCGATTTCGGCAGCGAGCGGCCCCACGCGGTCGCGGGCAAATCCGGTCGCGCTCGCCTGCCACTCGGCTTGGTCTGGGGTCAGCTCGAGATCCATCAGTGATTCACTCGCCTCTGGGGTCCCGGCCCGCTAGAATTCGCGGGTGAACCAATGCGGCTGATATTACAGGAGCTCGGCGCAACGTTCGCCACTCCCGATCAACTCGTGCGCGTGCTGGTTCGGCTCGTTGCCGCCGCGTTCGTCGGCGCGATCGTCGGGCTACAACGTCAGCACGCGCACAAGCCGGCCGGACTCCGGACCCACATGCTGGTGTCGCTGGGATCCGCGGTGTTCGTGCTCGCGCCTCTCGAGCTTCACGTCCCTATCGGAGAAGTCGGGCGCGTCATCCAGGGCGTTGCCGCCGGCATCGGGTTCATCGGCGCCGGCGCCATTCTGAAACGAAACGACGAAAGCGACGTGCAGGGATTGACGACGGCGGCGGGGATTTGGCTGACGGCTGGAGTTGGCGTCGCCATCGGCCTCGGTGCCATCGGAGTCGCGCTGCTTGCGACGCTCCTGACGTGGTTCATCCTCTCCGTGATCGGGCACTTCGAACGTCGGATGAACAGGAGCTAACGCTTTCCGCAGGTAGGGGCCGACTTCAGTCGCCACCGATCCTTCGGACGCTCCCGCCCGTGCGCAACCGCGCAACCACGTCGGCAACCGTGGCCGGTCTCTCGCGACCGGACGGCGTGTTCTTGCTGCGGATCGTAGGAACCGCGGTGTCGCCGTCGTCGCGCACAACCTGATCTCTCCTACTCGCCGCTCAGCGTGAACGCGGCCCAGTAGGCCGGATCGGCAACCGCTGGATCCCCGATGAAGGTCAGTTGCGCATTTCTAAGTGCCTCCGTCTTGGTTGCGAGGACCGAACGTGCGCCAGCAAAGTGGAAGGCACGTGCCAGCGTCAGCAACCCTTCTCCACCACCGGCGCGTCCGATTGCGGTGTCACAGGCGAAAGCACGACCAGCTCCGAGTCGAGTCGCACGTGCTCGAGCACTTCCCACGCCTGCAGCAGTCCGTTGTCCTCGGCGCTGTGCGCCACTCGCGAGATCGTAAATACGAGCGCTGAGTTGAGGGGAAACCGCTCGTTGACGACGCCGTGCACTGCAAAATGCACGAAGCGCGTCGACGGCTTGCCGGATCCGGTTGCGGCTCTTGCCACGCTGGTGCAGTCGTTCCGCTCGACGCTGAACGGCGCTCCCTCTTCTGAGCGCACGCGACAGCTGAAAGATGACGGTGCGGCGCTATACGATCTGCTCCTTCGCCCTGCCGAAGCGGTGATCAGCCGCGCAGCCGTAATGACAGTTGAAATGGACGAGACGTGGTTCGAGCGGGATTGTTGCTTCCTCTATACGGGCAACGACGCTGCGGAACACACGCCGAGGCTCACGCGATCGGCTTCATCCAGAGCACGCGGCTCTCATGAGGCGGTCAGCTCCTCGTCCGCCGCCAGGACCGCGCCGAGCCTGGTGAGACGGGACGCCGACTGCGTCATCCAGGGCACCGTTGTAGATGGGATCACCGAATAAAGCGTTGTTCGTAAGCGCACGATTCATGCTGGGTTTTTCACCAGGATCGCGCGTGTGTAGAGCAAAGCAAATCCGCGACGTTGCACGTTGGCCTGTGACGTAGAACCGGGCGCTGTCGTCACGACTGACAGCGTGCAACCTGCGTCCCGTGCTTCCCGCAAACGGTGACGAAGCAGCGCCGTCTGCACCCCGCGGCGCCTGAACGCCGGCAGCGTGGCCGCGCCGGCAAGCTGCGCGATGTCGCCGTCGATCCGCAGGCTCGCCGATGCCGGCGACGTCTCCATCGATTCGCGCGACGTAGCGTCGAAAGCCGCTCGTGCGTCCGAGCGTGATGAAGATGTCGTCGAGCACCTCGCGCGGGAAGATCTCGTGCGCCGTCGGCGATTCGTCCGGGTGCGCAAAGCCGTCGACGGTGACATCGCGCCAGAGTTTCTCGTCGGCCTCAGCAAGGCTGTACGACGATCGGCCAGTCGTAGCCCGGAGCCCGAAGCCCGGCATCGCTCCATTCCTGCAGCTCACACCCCAGCTGATTCTCGAATCCGATCAACCGATACCCGCGTCCGGTCAGCAGCGTCGCGGCCTCCGGTCTGGCCAGGGCTGAGAGCTCGATCCGCATCGGCTCCTGGCGATCGCGCCAGGCATCTTCGACCGCCGCAAGCGGCGCTTCCTCGAGGGCCTCGGTGATCGCGAGGCCGATACCCTTGTTCATCGGCGACCCGGGACCCGCGTAGACCACTACACCACCCGCCAGCGGCGTCACGAGCGATCGCGACGTCGGCGTTGTCGGTGGAGGCGCGAACAATGTCCGCGCAGAGCCGACCCTCAGCGGAATCTATGTGTGCGGCGAGCTCGGCACTGGCAAACATGCGGGGGAGGATACAGGAATGACTACTTGTCCAGCCCGTTCAGGCCCTTCGCATAGCCGGGGTCCATCGCCGCGACGTCGCTTCGGTAACTGACTGTATTCGCGGTCGGGAAGTTTGCCGGCACCTTCTGAGTAACGGCACCGGTCGCCGCCCACTCGGCACCACGCTGGAGCGTGGTGACGAAGTCCACCGAACTCATGCCGTTGACGTCGTGGCCGAGCGTGGTGTGGAAGATACGACCCTTCCCGTGCGTGAGCACCATCAGGATGGGTTCGTCGCGCCCGCTGCCGGCGTTGGCCGGATCGGAGAACGCGGTCGCCAGTACGGTCATGCCGCCGGGTCCGCGTAGACGGGCGTAGAGTTCGTCACCCTGATGCATCCATTGCGCGGGCAGGCCGCGAACGATCGGATGCGTGGTATCGCGAACCGTGAGCACGAAGGGCACCCGCGCACCGTGGCTGCCGGCAGGACCGGGAGACGAATCGGATGTGAGCGCGCCGTCTTTGAAGAACCAGTACGGACCAGCCTGCTCCGTGCGATTACGCCACCCGGCCGTGCCGATCATCTGGTTGTACTCGGGCCATCCCGGAAACGCATTGTCCGCTGCGTGGACGACCACCACGCCGCCGCCGCCGGTCACGTATTGATCGAATGCCTGCTTCAGCGCATCGGGCCAGCGCTCGTCTGGCGCATCGTAGTTCAGCACCACAGCTCGATACCCGGCGAACTTCGCCGCCAGCGCGCCGAGGTCGGCACCGCTCGGAGACAGGGTGACCACATCAACCTGGAACAGGCCGGTTTCCTCGAGCACCTTCGTCAACACCGGCGTCGTCAACTGCCACTTGTGCCAGGGGCCGCCGCTCTCGCCGTCGAGCAGCAGCAATTTGACGGGTGACGCGGCCTGCAGTGTCATAACGAGAAAGGCAATCAACGCGGCAGCAAACGCTCTCGTCATCGGGGTCTCTCGGGTGATGCCCGAGCTGAAGCTCGGGCCTACGTACGAGGGTTCGGGTGATACCCGAGCTGAAGCTCGGGCCTACGTACGCTCTCGCCGCAATCTGCAATCCGCAATTTTCACACGCTCCCCCCGAGCCGTTCGAACACCGGCTTCAAACGAACCGCGCTGATCGGCACTTCCTCCGGAAGCACACGAACGTCACCGACGACCGACATGAAGTTCGTGTCGCCCGCCCAACGCGGCACCAGGTGCACGTGGAGATGATCCGCGACACCGGCACCGGCCGCCTTGCCGAGGTTCACGCCCACGTTCAAACCATGTGGACGATAGACCTCGTTGAGCGCGATCTCGGCTCGTTGCATCAGCCGCATGACGTCGAGCAACTCGTCGTGCTGGAGCTCCGCCAGGGAGCCGACGTGGCGGTTCGGCACGACCATCAGGTGCCCGCTGTTATACGGATACAGATTGAGGATGACGTAGGCGAGCGATTCACGCGCGACGATGAGCGGTTCGCCGTCGCCTTTGGCCAGCGCATCGCAGAAGACGCAGCCCGCTACTGGTTGCGCGGCGCTCGTCACGTACTTGAGTCGCCAGGGGGAGTAGAGACGATCCACAAATAACGGATTGCGGATTTCGGATTGCGGATTGTGGATTCGTCAGGCCGTGTAGTCCGGCTCTGACCCGGATTCCGCGACGGCTGCTTCGGGACGCGGCGGCAGCGGCTCCTTGTTGATCAGCTCTTTCAGTTCCTTACCGGGCTTGAAGTAAGGCACTTTCTTCGGCGGCACGTCCACCTTGTCGCCCGTCTTGGGATTGCGGCCTTTGCGCGGCTCACGCTGACGCAGTCGAAAACTGCCGAACCCCCGCAGCTCGATCTTCTCTCCTCGCTGCAGTGCGTCGATGATGCTCTTGAAGACCGTATCGACGATCAGCTCGGAGTGCTTCTTGGTGAGGTCCGAGACCCGCGAGACTTCCTCGACGAGCTCCGCTTTCGTCATTAAGAAACCTCTGTGGAAGGGACGAAGGACGAAGATTCGGAAGGACGCCGTGCGTACCCGCCCTTTCGTTCCTCGTCCTCCGTCCGTCGTCTTTAGCCCTTGTACCTGATGTGTTCTCCGAGCGTCGCCTCGCCGGTGCCGGTCGATTCCTGGTACGCCTCCCAGTCGGAGCGGAACTCGTCGGACTTGAGCGCGCGAATGCTCAAGCCGATCTTCCGCTCGGCAGGGCTCAGTTTGATGATCTTCATCTGGTAGGGTTCGCCGACCTGCAGATCGATCTTCTCCTGCCCATGCGTGTCGTCGAACTCCGAGACGTGAATCAAGCCCTCGATGCCCTCGTCCAACTCGACGAACGCGCCGAAGTTGGTCATCCGCACGACCTTGCCTTCGATGATGCCGCCGACGTGATGGCGTGAGAAGAAGTCGTCCCAGATGTCGGTGGCGAGCTGCTTCAACCCGAGCGAGAGCCGCTGGTTCTCGGCGTCGATGTTCAGCACCATCGCGTCGACGACGTCGCCCTTCTTCAGCACTTCCGACGGGTGCTTGATCCGCTTGCTCCACGACATGTCGGAGATGTGGATCAGGCCGTCGATGTCTTCCTCGACCTCGACGAACGCGCCGAACTCGGTGAGGTTGCGCACCTTGCCCTTGATACGCGTGCCAACCGGATACTTCTCGGCCAGATCGTGCCAGGGGTTCTGCTCCACCTGCTTCAGGCCGAGCGAAATGCGCCGCGCCGTCGCGTCCACGCCGAGAACCATCGCATCGACGCCATCGCCGACGTTGAGGATCTTCGACGGGTGCTTGACGCGCTTGCTCCACGACATCTCGCTGACGTGGATCAGTCCTTCGACGCCAGGCTCGAGTTCGATGAACGCACCGTAGTCGGTCAGGCTGACGACCTTGCCGCTGACGCGCAGGCCGACGGGATACCGCTCGGAGACCGCCGACCAGGGATCGGCGACGAGCTGCTTGTGACCGAGGGAAACGCGCTCCGTCGCGGGATCGTACTTCAGGACGATCACGTCGATCTCGTCGTTCACCTTGAGCACTTCGGACGGATGGCCGACGCGGCCCCACGACATATCCGTGATGTGGAGAAGGCCGTCGATACCGCCGAGATCGATGAACGCACCGTAATCGGTGATGTTCTTGACCACGCCGCGCAGCACCTTGCCCTCGGCAAGCGTCTCGAGCGTGTGCTTCTTCTTCTCGGCGTTCTCCTCTTCGAGAAGCACCTTGCGCGACAGCACGATGTTGCCGCGCTTCTTGTTCACCTTGATGACGCGCATGCGAAGGTCCTGGCCCTTCAACGCGTCGAGGTTGCGGACGGGGCGCACGTCAATCTGGCTGCCGGGCAGGAAGGCGCGCACGCCGATGTCCACGGCGAGGCCGCCCTTGATGCGCTCGATGACGCGGCCGACGACGACCTTCTTCTCGGAGTAAGCCTTCTCGACCTCGTCCCAGATCTTCATCTTCTCCGCTTTTTCGCGGGAGAGGACGACGTAGCCTTCGCGATCCTCCGTGCGCTCCAGCAGGACGTCGACGACGTCGCCGGGCTGCACAGTAATCTGACGGTTCTCGTCGAGGAACTCGTCGACGGCAATGATGCCCTCGGACTTGAACCCGACGTCCACCACCACTTCGGTCTCCGTCACCTTCAGCACGGTTCCCTTGACGACCTCGCCTTCCGCGATGTGGCGGAAGCTGTTATCGTAAAGGTCCAGAAGACGGGCGTATTCCTGCGGATCTACCTGCTCGTCTTCATAACTGGCAGCCTGGCGACGAATGGTGGACGCGTCACCTCCCTGGGTCCCGGTGCCGGGGGAATCCGCCGCAGCAGCCTGCGGCTCTTGTTCAACGTTCGACATGCCGTACAAGTCCTCCTCGATCGATCGATTGCCGGAGTTGAGGGGACCGGCGGCCCCGAATGATGCAGTCCAGATGTCAGGCTTCGGGCTCGAGCGTGCAGGGCCGCTGGGGATCGGCATGCGCCCGTGGTCTGAATTTGGATAAGCAATAGAAGATACAATACTTTACGTCGGTCTGTCAATCGACGTTCGGCCCCGCCTTCGTCAGGGCCGGGGGCGGGCAAGCGAAAGGACGGCTCATGGCCAAGTCGAGAACCCCACGCACGGCGGCTCGCAAGGCCGCCGCGAAGCGCAAGACCGCGAAGAGGTCAGCTCGAGCGCGGAAGACGGTCCGCAAGACCGGCCGCAAGGCGGCGGCGAAGACCGCCAGACGCGCAGCACGTCCCGCCGCGTCGCGGCGCCGTAAGGCGACCAAGGTCGTCCGACCAAAGGCTCGAGCCAAGGCGACGTCGCGAAAGACCGTCAAGAAATCCGCGAAACGGCCGACTCGAGCGAGTGCGACGCGCCCGACTCGCGCCTCCGTTGCCAAACGCCCCTGGTCAAGGCGACGCCCGCCCGGGTCGCCGCGCGCCGCGGCACCGAAGCCGCCAACAGCCGCGAAGCCGGTTCAGCCCGTCCGAAAACCGGCGCTCGACCGAGAGCGCCGTCGTCTCCCGGAGGCCTCGTTACCGCCGACGCCCGCCGTCATCGCTGGATCTCGATCAGCGTGCCTCGGCCGCACGATCGGGTCGCCGTGAGATCGAGGAGCACCTCAGCGAACACAACGAGACCGGCCCCGTGATCACCGCCGGCGACATCGACGCCAATTGGGAAACGGCATATAGCACGGGCGACGAAGCGCCAGGTGGCGACAATCCAACGCCCGACCAGGACGTGGTGGACGAGATCGGGCGCTCGCTCGGCCTCGAGTACAACGACAACGAGGAACTGAAAGGCGCGGACAAGGTCGAAGCCCGCGACCGCCACCGCTGGGAGCTCGATCCGGCCTCGTCGGAGGATTACGACGAGAGGGACTAGGTATCAGCGCCGCTGCCTGACCATCTCCATCACCCGCTCCACCACGGCATCGACCGGAATATCGGTGGTGTCGACGACGATCGCATCGGGTGCGACCATGAGCGGTGAGACGGAACGCGTGTCGTGTCGATCTTGTCGCGCGCCGCAAGCGCGGTCGCGACGGCCGCCAGTTCCTGTGGTCCCCCGCCGTGCGCGGGGTCGGCCGCGCGCCGCCGGGCGCGCTCCTCCGGCGACGCATCCAGGTAAATCTTCACGTCGGCGTCGGGGAACACCACGGTGCCGATGTCCCGTCCCTCTATGACCACGCCGCGCCCGCGAGCCAGCGCGCGCTGGCGATCGACGAGCACCTCGCGCACCTTCGGCATCCGCGCCACCGCCGTCGCCGCCTTGTCGATGTCCGGCGTCCGCACAGCACGCGTAATGTCGGTGCCGTCCGCCACCACGAGACCGTCTTCGACGGTGAGTCGCAGAGTGGCCGCCAGCGCGCTCACGGCATCTTCGTCGGTCAACGACAGCCCTCGCCGGAGCGCGGCCCAACCCACCGCGCGATACATCGCGCCCGTGTCCACGTGTGCGTAGTCGAGCGCGCGCGCCAGCGCGCGCGACACCGTGCCCTTCCCCACGCCTGAAGGGCCGTCGATGGCAATGACGACGGGGCGGTCCATCGAGGACGAGTGTAGCGCATGCCTATCCGCCTACGCGTCGCTCCGCTTATGATTCCGCGAATGCGATTGGTCCGGCGCCTGGGCGCCGCCCTCGCCATCCTCGTCGCGGTGGTGATCGTCGTCTGGGGCGCGGCCTACGCGCGCGGAGCGTCGCTCGTGATCCGCGCGGCCCACCTCGAAGGTTGGCTGCGCCAGGCCGCCGACATCCAGGCGCGGCCCTGGCAAGCGGGACCCGCGCAGACAATCACCACGCGGCACGGATCGATTCCCGCCAGGATTTACCGTCCGTCAGGAACCGCGCGACGCGCCGTCATCCTCACTCCCGGCGTGCACGCGATGGGGATCGAGGAGCCGCGCCTCAAAGGGCTGGCTGGAGAGCTCGCCGCGACCGGACTGACGGTCGTCACGATCGCGTCGCCCGATCTCGCGCACTACCGCTTCACTCCGCAGTCCGTGGACCAAATCGAAGACGCCGCGAAATGGCTGCTGGCGCAACCAGACCTCGCGCCCGACGGCAGGATCGGCCTGATGGGGATCAGCTTCGCCGGCGGGCTCTCGCTCGTCGCCGCGGGCCGGCCGGCGATCCGCGATCACATCGCCTACGTCTTCTCGTTCGGCGGGCACGGCGATCTGCCGCGAGCACTGAAGTATCTGTGCAGCGGACTCGAACCCCACGCGCCCGGTGAACCCGCCGATCGACCGCAGCACTTCCGGGCGCCTCACGACTACGGCGTCGCCGTGATCCTGCTCGGTGCAGCGGATCGCGTCGTTCCATCCGATCAGGTGGCGCCGCTGCGTCATGGCATCGAAACCTTCTTGCGCGCCTCGCAGCTGACGCTCGTGGACATGAAGCAGGCGCGCGCCGTCTACAACGAATCGACGGCAATCGCGGCGACGCTGCCGGAACCGTCCGCCACGTTGATGAAGATGGTCAACGATCGCAACACCAAAGCGCTGGGCGCGCGGCTGCTGCCGATTGTGAGCGACCCCACGGTCTATCCGCCGTCGCTGTCCCCCGAAGGCTCGACGCCGCCGGCGGCGCCGGTGTTCCTCCTGCACGGCACTGACGACACCGTCATCCCCGCCGTGGAGACGCTGCTGCTCGCCCAGCACCTCGAAGCCGCGCACGTGGAAGTGCATCCGCTCCTCAGCGGCCTGATCACACACGCGGAGGTCGACAAGACCGCCGCCGCCGCGGAGACATGGAAGCTGATTCGATTCTGGACGCTGCTTCTGTCCAAGTAACGACTCCCGCAGCTACCTCAGCCGATGCTTTCCGTGCAAGCTCTATCGCACGATGCATAGAATCCGGCTCGACGGCCGATACACTGCTGCAGCATGTTGATTCGTCTCGCAGGCCTCTGGTGGCTCGTCTTCTTCAAGGGTCTGCTGACGATGCTCACTGGCGCGGCGACGCTGGCCGCGCCTGCTGAGTCGATCTGGGTGTCGGCATTGCTGCTGGGCGTTGCCAGCCTTGCCGATGGCGTGATGAGCGTCGCGATCGGCGTCGGCGGAGGCTGGACCGATCGGCCCTGGTGGGAAATGGTCCTGGTTGGCGTCGTCGGCATCCTGGCCGGCCTCGCGATTCTGGCGCCTGCCGACGTCACCGCACTGATGCTGCTCGCCGTCTTCGGGTGCTGGGCGTTGTCTCGCGGGCTGATTGAAATTGCGTCCGCAATTGCCTTGCGGAAGGTGATCGACGGCGAGTGGATGCTGATTATGTCGGGTCTGGTTTCGATAGGATTCGGCGTCCTGATTTTCGGGCGTCCGCCGAACAGCTTGATCGTGGTCGAGGCGTTCCTGGGATCCTACCTGCTGCTCTTTGGCGCCGTTGGAACCGGCCTGTCCCTGCGCCTTCGACGGTTGAGCCTGGCGCTGATGGCATAAGGGGGGACTGTCCCCAATGGCACGAGTTTCGTGCCATTGGGGACAGTCCCCCTTTCAGAGCACTTTATTTGGCGGCTTTTTGAGCGGGGCGGGCGGCCGGAAACTGCTCCGGGAGCCGCTCGAAGCCGACGAGCTTCCAGCTTGCCCCGTCGCGACGGAAGTAGGCGCGCACGGGCTGCTTCCAGGTCGGATACTTCTCGCTCTCCGCGGCGATGTCGACCGCGACGAAACCGTTCGCGGGCAGCCCATTGGGCGCCGCGATCCGGGTGGTATCGCTCTTCGTCTCGGACAGGGCCTTGGTTGCACTGGTCGCGTTGTCGAACTCCATCCACGATGCGGTATAGCTCACTGGTCCTTCAGCGACGCCTGCCGCCACGGCCGCGTTCTCGAACGAGAGGCCCTGCTCGTCCAGGCGCACATCGACAATCGGGTTCACCGCAGTCAGGTAAACGCGCTTGACCGTATCTCGACGCTGAATGAGCACATCCGCCAGGTATTTCTCCGCCTTGGGATCGCTGAACTCGCCGGTGTGGACAACGGCGCGCAGCATATCGTCAGTGAATGCGGCAACGCGGCGCGCGGCCCAGAAGGCGTCGTCGTCCCGCAACTCCATGTAGGCCTTCGTCGGCGTCTGCGGTTTCCATTTTCTCGGGTCGAACACGGTGGCTTCGAACTTGCCGACCGACGGGTACTCCTCGTAGTCGACGGTCTGCCAGGGGCTCAGCCCGAAGCCCAGCGTGAACAACCGCTTCCTGGAACCAGGGCCGTCATAGAAGTATTCGTAACTCAGGTCCCATTCGTGGAAGTCGTTGCACAGGCCGAACGTCGAGCCGACGTCCTGCAGGTAGTGCTTCACAACCGCCTTGCCGTTTTCGGTTACGAGCGTGTCGAGCGTGTTCTTGGCTTTGAGATCCGTCAGGTTCGTCCAGGCGCCGAAGACGCGCAGCGCCCGCAGTTCCCGACGATCCTCGTGCGGGACGAGATCGTTCGGATCGTCGGGACGCGTGCCCGAGTACTGGTAGCCGCCGAGAATCTTTCCTGAGAGCAGGCGCCCGGCAATGATGCGATACGTGCCATCCGCGTTGCGCGCGACGCGCTCGAGGATGGCGTTCATGTCGTCTTTGGTGAATGGCGTCCGCTTGCCGCTCGGGCGCCGCACGGTGGCCTGCGGATCGATTGACGCGTTCTTCGGATCGAAGGTCGTCAGGTACGTCTCGACCTGGTTGTAGCCGAGCGCCCAGAAGATCTTCGATGCGATCGCGACGGCGGCCGTCGCGCCTTCGGCGAAATACGGCGGATCGAACTGGACGAACCAGGTGTCGCCCCTGCCGTCTCTCGCCGTGAATCCTGGGTGTACGCCGGAAGATTTCTCGCGGATCAGGACCCACTTCGACGGATCCGGTGGCTCTCCCGCGTTCGCCCCCCGGAGGAGTTCCTCGTTCGAGATCGGCTTCACGCCGATGCGATTGGTGAACCAGCTCGAATCGGGAACTTCGTCGATCGTGTTGACGTTCTTCGCGCGCAAGCCGCTCGGCTCGTACTTCGAGACGACGAACAGGTTGTAGACCAGCTCGTACATCTCGGGCATGTCGTACGGCGCCGCCTTCGAGGCGTCCCGCGATTCAGGCTCGCGGCCGATGGGATCGTCGGGATAGAACCGCGGTGCCTGCGTCGAGACGCCGGCCGTGAAGGAGGCAATCGCGCCAGCAGCCATGACGACGAGCCCGACGCGCCGCATACGTGATGAGACCAATGTCGTTCGCATGAAGACGGTACCTTAGAAAGTTGGGCCAGCGGAAAACACGAACGCGAGGCCTTCACGGCTCTTGGCGAGCTCGACACGAAGCGGCGTGGCAAAGGGCCCGTGGAACCTCAACCCGACGCCGAAGTCGTCCTTCAATCGATCGAGATCGAGATCCTTGGCCCGCGGCGCGACTTTCCCGGCGTCGTAGAAAAACGCCATGTCGAGATACCGGTTCACCATGATTCGCCACTCGCCCTGCAGCAGCAGGCTGCTCTGATCGCGGAAGCGCCAGCTGCTGTAGCCGCGCAACGACGAGCCGCCACCCAGCGCCGGCAGCATGAAGAACGGCGTCTGCTGACCGTCCTTCTCACTGGAATCCTGGACCCTGGCGCGGAACGAGAGCACCCAGGCTTCGCGCAGGAGCGGGATGTGCTGGATGGCTTCGTACTCCAGGGTCTGGAAGCCGAAGTTGTCGTCGCGATCGTGGTAATCGTGCAGGGTCACGCCATAGAAACCGCCTCGGCGGGAATAACCCGGCGATGTGCGCCAGTCGATCCCGACGGTGCCCTGCGTATGCAGATACGTGACTTCGGCGCCGAGGCCCGGAAGCGTCTCGGGCGTATAGACCGTTTCGACCGACGGGAAGCTGCCTTCGCCCGGCTCCTGGTTCCAGCGGCTGTATTCGGCGCCGCCGCGCAGCATTAACACCCGCCGCGTCGGGAACAGGGTCAACAGCGCACTGCCGTACGGCTGATTGAACAGATAGTTCGTACGGTCGTCCTTCGACGAGTTCGTGCCGATGCCGTAGAACCCGACCTGGGTGGCTTCGCGCCACCCGCCGATGACCGACAGCTGGCCGCGCCGGTGAAACAGTCGCGGTGCGACGAACTCGGCCTCAACGCGCTTGTAGTTGCTGAGCGTGTAGCTTCCGCGTAGATCGATGAAGTTGTAGCCACCGAGGTAGGTGACGTGGCCGAGGCCCAGTGTGAACCCGCCGCCCGAATAGGCGTTCTCAAAGAACGGGTGCCACCGCAGGGTGCCACCCTCGAGAATCGTATCGATATGTTGGAAGATCCGTTCGCCCTTGTTGGGAATGTAGGGGTGGAGGTTCCCCTCCTTGGCCGCCTGCTGCTCCTCGATGGCAGCTTGGCGCGTTCCGGGCCTCGACTCCTGCGGCGGGGACGTCTCGTCCGCAGCCGCGCTCGCAATCGCTGCTTCCGCCGCCGCTGGTGACGGCGATTGCGCCGCCACGTTCGTCGACGTGGCGACCAGGGCGAGCATCGTGAACCACTTCAGCATGTCAGCAGTACGCACTAGGACCAAACCTCACAAGAACTCCGGCGCGGCTGGGACGGCAACCTCGACGTCCCTCTGTGTTTTTGGGCCGGATATGGGCTTTATTCTTAACACGACCCCGGGCGGGAAGCGAATCGGGAATCTTTCGCGCCCAGTGATATCGGCACCAGCGGGTTGACCATAGTCGCCGCCGCATCGGACGATGTGGCGGTGGAGCGTCTGCAGAAGGTGCTGTCCGCCGCCGGCATCGCGTCGCGGCGCGCATCCGAGGAGTTGATTCGCCAGGGCCGCGTCAGCGTCAATGGCGTCGTCGTCTCCACGCTGGGCAGCAAGGCCGACCCCCTTCACGACGAGATTCGCGTGGATGGTCGGCGCATCAAGACGTCGGCCGCCCTGCACTATCTGCTCGTGAACAAACCCCGGGGTTACGTGACGACCCGGCGCGATCCCCAGCGGCGCCGCACCGTTATGGACTTGCTTCCGCGGCAGTCCCAGCATCTGTATCCGGTCGGACGCCTCGATTACGAGTCCGAAGGGCTGCTGATCGTCACCAACGACGGAGACCTGGCGGCGGCACTGACGCACCCGCGGCACGAGGTCGAACGCGTCTATCGCGTCGAAGTCGCCGGGACACCGGCCGCGCGAGCCCTCGAGCGACTGTCTCGCGGCATCGTGCTCGACGGAAGCCGGACCGCGCCCGCGAAGATTACGCTGCTCTTCGGCGAAACGGAACGTGCGGCCGATGCCGTGTTGCTGATGACGCTTCACGAAGGCCGCAACCGGCAGGTCCGCCGTATGTGCGAGGCGGTTGGGCATCCGGTCAAACGGCTCACCCGGATCCGGATTGGTCCCCTGACCGACAAGGGGCTGCGTGTGGGCCAGGTGCGGGAACTGACATCGGGGGAAGTACGCGCATTGAAGAAAGCGGTTCATTTGTAGGGCGGGGCTTCAGCCCCGCCGTGGCGGACCTGAAGGTCCGTCCTCACACCGGGTCCTCGTCGTTCGTCCCCGTCAGGATCTCCTGATCCTCCGAGGTGGCCGGCTCGTCGAGCAGTTCCGCCTGGGCGCCGAGTGCGGCGGGCGGCTCGAAGCCGAGCGCATCGGCCATGTCTTCGACCTTCGGGAGATCCGCCAGATCCTTCAGTCCGAATCGATCCAGGAACTCGCGCGTGGTCGAATACAGGAACGGCCGGCCGACGACCTGTTTTCGACCGCTGATCTTCACCAGACCGCGCTCCAGCAGCGTGCCGATGACCCCGGAGGTATTGACGCCGCGGATCTCGGCGATCTCCATCGCGGTCACCGGCTGCTTGTACGCAATCACCGCCAGCGTTTCGAGCGACTGCACCGACAGCTTCTGCGTCGTCCGCTCGTGGAACAGGCGGCGGACCCACTCGTGCAGCTCCGGCCGCGTGACAATCTGATAGCCACCGGCCACTTCGACCAGCTGCAAGCCGCCCGAGCGCTCGTAGCGGCGCGCCAGCTCCTGCAGTGCCGCCTGGACTTCCTCTTTCGGCTCCGTGTCGAGCAACTTGAACAGCTGCTTCTGCGTGATTGGCTCAGGGGACGCGAAGACCAGCGCCTCGACGATGGCGACCAGACCGGATGTCTCCATGGTCTCCGGCGTGCCGTCTTCGCCGCCGTTCTCGGCAGGAGCCATCAACGCATCCACCGAGACGACGTCGGCCTGCTGCTCGTCGTCTTGTTTCTTGCTCACATCGCCCTCATCCATCGTCTGCGGCTCGGGCCGCACCAAGGCGCGGCCATTACGATTCGTCCTTCGTCCCTCGTCCTTCGTCCGTCGTCCGTCGTCCCTCGTCCTTCGTCCCTCGTCCTTCGTCCTTCGTCTCCCGTCCCTCGTCCTTGTGAGCGTGGTGCTTCTCGTACTCGGCTTCCGGATCCAGCAGCGGATGCGGTGCATCCGCCGGGCGCGGACGCTTGTAGACACGAATCGGGCCGAAGCTCCCCGACTGGAACACGCGAATCAGCTTCAGCCGGATCATCTCGAGCAGCGCCAGGAACGTGACGATCAGGTCGGGTCGGGAGTTGACGTCGGCAAAGAGATCCTCGAAGCCGGCGGCCTCCGTCTCCGACAGTCGCTCCAGCAGCTGCTCGATACGATGTTCGATCGAGATCTGCTCCGGCGGCAGCAGCACTCGTGGCCGGATTTTCGCCCGCTCCAGCACACCGCGAAACGCCGCCAGCAGGGTGAACAGATCGACCTCGAGCTCCGGCTCGAGGTCCTCGCCCGCGACGTCGGCGACCGCCGACTCCGGGCGGATGAACTGCGCGCTCCGCAGCGTTTCACGATCGTGCAGGAGCTCGGCCGCGGCCTTGAACTTCTGGTGTTCCAGCAGCCGCCGAACCAACGTTTCGCGAGGATCTTCTTCTTCGCCGTCTTCGAGCTGGTCCGGTCCTGGCCGCGGGAGCAGCATCCGCGATTTGATGTGAATCAGCGTCGCGGCCATCACCAGAAATTCACCGGCGACGTCGAGGTTCAGCTCCTGCATCAGACGCAGGTACTCGAGATACTGCTCGGTGACGATGGCGATCGGGATGTCGTAGACGTTGAGCTCGTTCTTCTTGATCAGATGGATCAGGAGATCGAGCGGTCCCTCGAACATGTCGAGACGGACAGGATAGGCCTCGAGCGCCGACTCGAATTCCGGTTGATCCTGCGCCATGACCCGTCTCACCGATACCGCAGTTTCATCGCCTCGCGCACGCGGCCCAGCGTCTCGCGGGCTTCGACCTGTGCCCGGGCGGACCCGTCGAACAGCAGACCACGCACGTATTCGGGCTGTGCGAGAACGGCGGCGCGGCGCTCGCGCATCGGCTCGAGCGCCAGGTTGATCGCGACCGCAAGCTTCGTCTTCACCTCGACGTCGCCAACCTTGCCGGCGCGGTAGCGCTCCTTCAGATCGTCAACTTCCGCGACGTTCGTGTTGAACGCATCGTGATAGAGGAACACCGGATTCCCTTCGACAGTGCCTGGAATGTCCGCGCGCACACGCTTCGGGTCCGTGTACATCTGGCGGACCTTCTTCCTGACCGTCTCGGCATCGTCGGTCAGGTCGATGGTGTTGCCATAGCTCTTGCTCATCTTGCGATTGTCGAGGCCGGGCAACCGCGACATCGCCGTCAACAGTGGCTGCGGCTCGACGAACACCTCGCCGTAGAAGTTGTGGAACCGCCGGACGATTTCCCGCGACAGCTCGAGGTGCGGTACCTGATCGTCGCCGACCGGCACGTAATGCGCGTTATAGATGATGACGTCCGCGGTCTGCAGGAGCGGGTAGCCGAGAAAGCCGATCGACGAGAGATCGCGCTCGGCGAGCTGATCCACTTGCTCCTTGTAGGTCGGGACGCGTTCGAGCCAGGGGATCGGCGTGATCATGCCGAGCAGCAGCGCCAGCTCCGCGTGCTCGGGAACCAGCGACTGGACGAACAGCATCGACCGCTCGGGATCGATTCCCGCGGCGATGAGGTCCGTCATGTTGTCGATCGCGTTCGCGGTGATCTCGTTGGTGTCCGCGTAATGACTGGTCAGCGCGTGCCAGTCGGCCACGAAATAGCGGCAGTCGTACGTGTCTTGAAGGGCGACCCAGTTCCGCATCGCACCGACCAGATGGCCGAGGTGGAGCTTCCCTGTTGGCCGAATGCCGGAAACCACCCGGCGACGTGCTGTCACACCATCCACGAAATGATGACCTTTTGGACAGGCTCGATGATTCGGCCGAGGACCCCCGTGAGCATCAGGGCATAGAGGATGAGAATGCCGTACGGGCGGAGCCGGTCGAACTCGACCGACAGCCGATACGGCAGCAGACCCGCCGAGCACATTGCCGCCATCGAGGGGCGGCACCGGAATCATGTTGAAGATGGCGAGCAGGACGTTGACCTCGATCAGCAGCAGCACGAACAGCGGCAACGGACCGACGAGCGCCTCGGCCAACTCGCGCTCGCTGAGGCCTCCCGCGATGAACTGCCAGACCACTGCGCCGACCGCCGCCAGCAGCAGGTTGCTGAGCGGACCGGCAGCGGCGACGAAGACGTAGTCGCGCCGCGGGTTGCGGAAATTCCGCGTGTTGACCGGCACTGGACGTGCCCAGCCGATGAGCGGCAGACGCGTCAGCAGCGCGATGAGCGGAAAGACGATCGTGCCGATCGGGATCGACGTGCCGCGCCGGATTCAACGACACGCGGCCCAGCATGCGCGCCGTGGGATCGCCGAGCTTATCGGCGGTCCACGCGTGCGCTGCCTCGTGCACGCTCAGTGACGCGACCAGGACGGCAAAGCCGATGAAAACAAAGACGAGATCGAGACCGTGGGGCAAACCCATCAAGCGTACCACACAGGTGCGTCAGGTGCGACAGGCGTACGAGGTGCGACGGGTGCGACAGGTGCGTGGGGTGCGACAGGTGCGCGGAGTGCGACAGGTGCACGGTGCGGGGACTTGGCACGTGTGCGGCCGCTACGCCGCACCTCCCACCTGACGCACCGGACGCACCGGCGCACCTGGGCACACCGACGAAGCCGCTGACTAATGAGAGACTGCGGCAAAGAAGCGGAGGATCGCGTCCGCGCGCTTGGCACCGATCTCCGACGCCAGTTCCTCCCGCGTGGCTCGACGGACGCCGGCGAGGCTGCCGAACCGGCGCAGGAGCGCATTCCGCGTGCGGGCGCCGACCCCTGGGATCGCATCGAGCTCCGACGTGATGGTCCGTTTGGCCCGGGCCGTGCGATGGAACGTCACCGCGAACCGGTGCGCTTCGTCGCGAATCCGCTGCAGAAGCAGCAGGGCCGGGTCGGACTTCCCCAGCCCGATCGGTTCGTCGTGATCACGCGTGAAGATCAGCTCCTCTTTCTTCGCGAGGCCGATCGCGACCAGGTTCGCCAGGCCCAACGATTCCAGTGCCTCGTAGGCCGCGCGCAGTTGCCCCTTGCCGCCGTCGATGACGATCAAATCCGGAAAGGGTCCGCCGTCCTCGAGGACGCGACGGTAGCGCCGCTGGACGACCTGGTGCATCGCCGCGAAGTCGTCGAGGAACCGTCCCTCGCCTTCCGCGCGAATCCGGAACTTCTTGTACTCGCTCTTGCGCATGCGGCCGTCTTCGCACACGACCATCGACGCCACCGTCTCGCTGCCCTGAATCGTCGAGATGTCGAAACAGTCGATGCGCCGCGGCAGCGCCGGCAGCGCCAGCACACGCGCGCAGCGTCTCGAGCGCCTCGTAATTCGCCACGGTCTCCGCGTTGAAGCGGACGTCGTAGGCCAGCGACGCGTTCCGGGCCGCGAGATCGAGCAGCCCCTTCTTTTCGCCGCGGCGCGGCACCACCAGCCGCACGCGCCGCTGCGCGCGCTCGCTCAACCAGCTTTCGAGCGCCTCGCCCTCTTCGACGGCCGAGGGAAGATGAATCTCGGGAGGCGCGGGCTGGGTTTCGTAGAACTGCGACAGCGCCGCGACGAGCACGTCGCTCTCCGAGGTCATCGCGGCCTCGCCCGCCTCGGTCACCAGCTCGACTCGATCAACCACGCGCCCGCTCCGGACCTGGAACACCTGCACGACGGCGGCCTCACGCCCCATCCTCAGACCAAATACGTCGCGCGCGCCGAGATCCGGCGTCGCCATCTTCTGGTGCCGCTCTGCCAGCGTTTCGACCGTCAGCATGGCGTCGCGAAGCTGTGCCGCCTCTTCGAACCGTTCCCCCCGCGACGCGTCCTGCATTCGGAACCGGAGATCGCGCGCGAGCTCCTCGGTGCGTCCCTCGAGGAAGAGCCGCGTATCTTGCACGGCCTGCTGGTACTGCGACCGCCGTGCAAATCGTCTCCACGCACGGCGCAATGCAGCGCTTGATGTCGTACTCGAGGCACGGCCGCGCCCGCTTGCCGGTGATCACCTCGTTGCAGGATCGAATGCCGAACAGCCGGTGCGTGAGCGCCATCGTCCTTCGCGCGAGCCGGGCCGGCAGGAACGGACCGGCGTACACGTGCTCGTCGCGCTCGACCCGCCGCGCCACCAGCACGCGCGGGAACGGCTCGCCCGTCGTCAACTGCAGGTAGGGATAGTTCTTGTCGTCGCGGAGCCGGATGTTGTACTTCGGGTTCCGCGTCTTGATGATGTTGTTCTCGAGCGCCAGCGCCTCGACCACCGAATCGGTCACGATGTATTCGAGGCGATCGATCTCCTCGAGCAGGGCGTCGGTCTTGACGTCCAGCCCGCGTGCGCCAAGATAGCTGCGCACACGATCGCGCAGCGATCGCGCCTTGCCGACGTAGATCGTTTCACCGGTGCGGTCGAAATACAGGTACACGCCAGGCTGTTCGGGAAGCCGGGCGATCTGGGCCTTGAGATCGTGAATCGCCATCGGGTACCATGCGGGGTTTGATGCCTGCCTGGGAACCTTTCATTATACCGGCTGCCACACCCACCTGGCGCCGATGACATTCACGGGAGCGATTGGCGCGGCCTGCATGCTGCCGCTGCGCCTGATCATCAGGGCCTGCGTCTCGCTCGGCATCCACCCCAACGTCCTCACGCTCGTCGGCGTGCTCATCAATGTGGCCGCCGGGTTCGCGCTGGCCCACAACCGGTTCCTGCTCGCCGGCGTGATCATGATCGTCGCCAACATCTTCGATTTCATCGACGGCAAGGTCGCCCACATCACCGGCACGCAGTCCGCCTTCGGTGCCTTCTGGGACTCGACGCTGGATCGGTTTTCGGATCTCGCGCTCTTCACGGGGCTGATCTATCTGTACTCGAAGGTCGGCAGCCACGACTACGTGTTGATCACGACGCTGACGCTGATCTTCGCGACGATGACGAGCTACGCGCGGGCGCGGGCGGAATCCCTTGTCCAGAAGTGCAAGGTCGGCTTCATGGAGCGTCCCGAACGCATCGTCCTCTTCATGATCGGCGCGTTCACGGACCGGATGGCGGGGGTGCTGTGGGTGATCCTCGTGCTATCGGTGGTGACCGTCGCGGATCGGATCTACTACACCTATCTGGCGCTCAACGGCCTGCCGATGCCGTCGCACAGAGGCGTGAAGGGTGCGCTGGCGCGCGCGTTCTTCTGGACCGACGAGCGCGCCACGCTCGCCTACGACCTCTGGGTCATCGCGATTCTCGCGTTCGTGTGGCTGACGCCGCCGGCGTGGATCGGCGATCCGACGGCGACAGGACCCGGACTCGCCGGCTGGCTGATTCGCAGGTTCGTGGAGGCGGGGATTTAGCCCGCCGATCGATCGGCAGGCCTGAAGGCCCGCCTCCACGGAGAGGCGCTTGTCAGGCGCGTTTCCTCTTCGGCTCGGACTTCGCCACGGTCTTCTTGGCCACGAGTTCCGCCTTGGCCGGCTTCTTCTTCGCCGCGCTCGCAGCGTCCAGACTCTTCCGGAGCGCCGCCATCAGATCGACGACGTTGCTCGGCGCTTCCTCCACTTCCTGCGCCACATATTCCTCGCCGGCAATCCGTGCATCGATGATCTTCCGCAGTTCTTCCTTGTACTCGTCCTTGTAGTCCTTCAGATTCAGCTCGCCGTCGAACATCTCCACAACCTGCTTGGCGAGCTTCAGTTCCGTCGGCTTCACCGTGCGCGGCACGGTATCGAGATCCTCGATCTGATCGATCGTCCGGATCTCCGCCGCATGGTGCAGCGTGTACATCACGAGGCCGTGCTGCTGCGGCTTGATCGCGACCAGGTACTCGCGTCCATAGAGCGCGACCTTGCCGATCCCGACCTTGCCCCGCATGCCCTCGCGCATGACGGCATACGCGTCGGCCGCGACTTGTCCATCCGGCGCAAGGAAGTAGGCCCGATCGACGTACATCGGATCGATGGCCGTCTCGTCGGTGAACTGCTCGAGGCTGATGACGCGTGTCGACGGCACCGAGACCTTCGCGAAGTCCTCCTCCTCCATCACGACGTAGCGGCCCTTGGCGAACTCGTAGCCCTTGACCACCTCGGTGAGCGGGACCTCGCGCTCGCACTTGGGACACCAGCGCTTCTGCTGGATTCGCGTCTGGCACTCGGCGTGGAGCTGGTTGAAGGACAAGCTCGCCGCCGACTCGGTGGCCGGAAAGACGCGGATGGGGATATTGACGAGACTGACCTTCAGAGCGCCTTTCCAGGTTGCGCGGACCGCCATGGTGTCCCTTTCGATGGAGTAGCCTTGGCCGATTCTATCGTGTCCGGCCTGAACGGCACTTCAGCAGCCCGGAGCCAGAAGTTCGGAGCCCGGAGCCCGGAGTCCGGAGCCCGGAGCCCGTACCTCAGATATCCTCCCGCTCGTCGTGGCCGCCCAGATCCAGCGATTCCCCCGCGAACATGATGTCGTGGGCCCCAATCTTGTCCCGAAGGAGGCGGCGCACCGCGCTGTAGTAGGGGCGCGGCACGAGCAGCGGCCGCGCCATTTCCTTGAACCGCGAGATGAGCAGCAACGTGATCGGCTCGCCGTCCCTCCAGGCGATGCCGCCGATCTGGTGATACGGGATGAAACCCTGTTCCGACCAGACGCCATCGGCGTAGAACCCGCGCGCGATGCGGCGCGTCAGCGGCACGGCGTAACCGAAATAGATGAACATCATCGTCTCGCCGAAGACATCCATCGACCATCGCCGATGCCAGAGCGGATCGGTCGAGTGATAGAGCAGGATCACTTTCAGGATGACCAGAAGCCCGAGCGCGACGCCGAGAAAAAGGATGAGCCCGTAGTACGGAGGCGGAGGCCCTGGCCAGGTCAGCAGCGCACCCTTCCGCAGCCGCCGGTAGCGAAAGAAACTCGCGAACAGGCGCACGTTGGCCACCAGGAATCCCACGCCCAGCGCGATCAGGACGTATGGCAGCAGCCAGACCATACAGCGATCTTAGGAAATGCGCGGGCACGGCTCAATCGGAGACCGCTCTGCTGTCCGAGTGGTTGCACAGGTTGCCCACGTTGCCCGGGTCACTCGAGTTCGGCAATCCGACCGGACGGCTTCAACGAGGGGAACCGGGCAACCCGGGAACGGGGTAACGTCAGTCTGCTCTAGCCGGACGTTGCCGACAGATTTGGATCGAAGCAGAACCGGCAGCGGGCCTCGTAGGTGCCTTGCGCGCCGAGGAGCACGCGATCGCTGCTGGCGACGAGACGCTGCGTGTGGTTGGCGGGATTGCCGCAGACCATGCAGATGGCCAGCGTCTTCGTGATGTATTCGGCGATGGCGAGCAACTGCGGCATCGGCTCGAACGGTTTGCCGAGATAGTCCTGATCGAGGCCGGCAACGATCACCCGTTTGCCTTCGTCGGCAAGCGTGTTACAGACGGCCGGCAGCTCCATATCGAAGAACTGCCCCTCGTCGATTCCGACGACTTCGGTGTCGGGCTTCACCGCGTCTTTCAACGCGCGCGCAGAGGCGACGGTCTCGGCAGCGTAGCGGAAGTCGGAGTGGGAGATCACGTATTCGGCGGCATGCCGCGTATCGAGCCGCGGCTTGAACACCTGCACACGCTGCTTGGCAATCTCGGCGCGGCGCACGCGGCGGATCAGCTCCTCGCTCTTGCCGCTGAACATGCTGCCCGTGATGACCTCGATCCACCCCTGATGGGGGGCCTTGCGGACGACGTCCATTGTGACGGGCTTCGGCTGTGGACTGCGCGTCGGACCAGGCGTGTCAGGCGCGCGCGAGATATTCGCCGGTCTCGGTGTTGACGCGAATCTTGTCGCCGGTGCTGACGAACGGCGGCACCTGCACGACCAGACCGGTTTCGAGCGTCGCCGGCTTCAGCTGCGCGTTCGCTGTCGCGCCCTTGATCGCCGGCGGCGTGTCCTCGACGACGAGATCGACCGTCAGTGGCAGCTCGATGCCGACCGGCTCGCTGCCATAGAACTCCACCTGGATGATCATCTCCGCAATCAGGTAGTTCACCGAGTCGCCGAGGTTCTCGCTCGACATGTGGATCTGCTCGAAGGACTCGGTGTCCATGAAGTAGTAGTCCGACCCGTCGTTGTACATGTACTGCATGGCGCGCTCGTCGAGCGTCGCGCGCTCGACCAAGTCTTCCGACCGCAGCTTGTTGTCGGCCAGGGTGCCGCTCCGCAGGTTCCGGGCCTTGACGCGGACGAACCCGCGCAGGTTGCCGGGCGTGACGTGCTGGACGTCGAGCGCGCGGTACAGATCCTTCTCCAGCTTGAAGAGCATCCCCTTACGGAGCTTGGTGGCTTGAATCGTGGGCATGCGGTGGGCGACCTCGGTGGCTAGAACCGATCGGATCGTACCACAGGTCCCGCGGCGCCTTCAAACCTCCGGAGGGACGTGCTACGATTTCTTTCGTGGCCTTTACTCGCTGGGATCCGCTGCGCGATCTGCTCGCACTCCAGGAGCGGATGGAGCGCCTGTCGGGCCATGAAAGCGCCGGGTGGACGCCCCCCGTCGATCTCTACGAGACCTCCGACGCCTACGTCGTGACCGCCGAACTGCCCGGGCCTGCAGCGGCACGACATCGAGATCCGCTTTCACGACGGGCAGCTGACGCTGCAGGGGACGCGCCCGAAATCCGATGTCCCCTGCGAGCGCTTTCACCGCGTCGAGCGCGGCCACGGCAGCTTCTTCCGCCGTTTCGCGCTGCCCACGCAGGTGGACGTCGAGCGCATCGCCGCCGATCTCCGGGATGGCGTGCTGACCGTCACCGTACCCAAGGCCGCCGGAGCCGGTCCGCGCCGCATCGACGTCGGCTAGCGATCATGCGCCGCCTCATCCTGACCCTGCTGCTCGTCAGCGCGGGCTTCGTGATGGGGCTCGTCATCACCGGCCGCATGTGGACGGCCGAACGTGCGACCGCCGCGCCGAGTGACGACAAGGCGCCGGCGGCGGCCACGACGGCGCAACCTGTCTCCACACCTGCGGGCCGCACGCTCGCGGCGGGCCCCGATTTCACCGACGTGGCCGCGCGAACCGTCGACGCCGTCACCAACATCTCCTCGCTCCAGCCGGTACGGCGGCAGAACACGCCGTTCAGCAACGACCCGTTCTTCCAGTACTTCTTCGGCGACATGGACGTCTTCGGCGATCGCGGACGGCGCGAGCTGAGCCTCGGCTCCGGCGTCATCGTCTCGCCCGACGGTTACATCCTGACCAACGTCCACGTCCTCGGCGCGCTCGGACGCGGCACCGAAGTGCGCGTCGCGCTCGCCGACAAGCGCGAGCTGCGCGCGCAGGTGATCGGCGCCGATCAGGCCACCGACATCGCACTCGTCAAGATCAACGCCCGCGACCTGCCGGTGATTCCCTGGGGCGATTCGTCGAAGCTGAAGGTCGCCGAGTGGGTGCTGGCGATCGGGAATCCCTACCAGCTGAATCAGACGGTCACGCTCGGCATCGTGTCGGCGCTCGGCCGCTCGAACATCGGGGCTGCCGGTTACGAAGACTTCATCCAGACCGACGCCGCCATCAACCCCGGTAACTCCGGCGGCGCCCTGATCAACAGCCGCGGCGAGCTCATCGGCATCAACACCGCCATCTTCTCGCAGAGCGGCGGCTATCAGGGCATCGGCTTCGCTGTGCCGAGTAATCTCGCGCACCGCGTGATGAGCGATCTGATCAAGTACGGCGACGTGCAGCGCGGGTCGATCGGCTACTTCAACACCATTCCGCTCACGCCCGACATCGCCGCCCGGCTCGAAACCGACCGCACGCGCGGTCTCGTCGTCAACCGCATGGATCGGAACGGCGCGGCGTACGAGGCGGGCCTCCGACCCGGCGATATCATCCTGGCGCTGAACGACACGCCGATCGGCGACGGAGCGCAGCTGGAGCGGCTGATCTCCGACGCCAAGAGCGGCACCACCGTGCGGCTGAAGATTGCCCGCGGCACTCGCGAGATCACCATCAGCGTGCCTGTCGAAACGCGGGCCCGGCGTCGCCAAGTCAGCTACTAGCGCGCGCGGATCCGCACGCGCCGTCCTCATGGCCAACTCCTCTCGGTTTCTCTCTCTTCGACGGCAAGCCCGAAAGCGTCGAGATCGCGCTGGCGCTCGCCGCCGCCGTCATCCTGGCGTGGGGCGCATCGGCCGCCCTCGCGCGCCTCGTCCGGCTGATGCTCCACTCGATCTACGGGCGCGGCGGTCAGCTCCCGCGCATGGCGGCGAGACCTGTCCTCGTGATCCGGCTGGTCGCATTCGCCCTCGCCTTCATCGTCAGCGCGGTGCCTATTGCTCGACAGCATCGGCCAGCGGTTCGATGTCGGGCTCGACGGACGATCGGTGCTGCACTGGGCGCTCGGCTCCGGCCTCAGGATCGCGATCATCGTCACCATCGCCTGGCTGCTCGTGCGCATCGTCTCGGCATCAATCGAACGGCTGGAACTGGAAGTGGCGCGCAGCAGCCGGACCGAGATCGCCGACCATCTGAAGCGCGCCCAGACCCTCGGTGGCCTGGTCAGAAACGTCGCGGTCACCCTGGTCGTCACCGTGTCCGCGCTGATGATCCTGCGCGAGCTCAACGTGGACATCCTGCCGATGCTGACAGGCGCCGGCATCGCTGGCGTCGCCCTCGGCTTCGGCGCGCAGTGGCTGGTCCGCGATCTGATTGCCGGATTTTTCCTGATTCTGGAAGACCAGGTCCGCGTCGGCGACTCGGTGGTGATCAACGGCCAGGGCGGCAGCGTCGAAGCGATCAACCTGCGCACGATTGTTCTGCGGGATGTCGAGGGTGCGGTGCACATCGTTCCGAACGGCGCGATCACGACGCTGGCGAACCGCAGCCGGGATTTCGCGTACTACCTGATCGACCTGAATCTCGATTTCCGCCAGGACACCGATCGCGTCGTTCAACTCCTGCGCGATACCGCGGCGACACTGCAGAGCCGACGACCTCTATAAGGATGCGATCCTCGAGCCGCTGGAAGTCCTCGGCGTCGAGTCGTTCAAGGACGGCCAGGTCGTCGTGCGTTCACGGCTGAAGACCCATCCGCAGAGACAATTCGAGGTCGGACGCGAGCTGCGCCGCCGTCTGCGCTATGCCCTCGATCAAGCCGGAATCGAGCTACCGGCGGCAGGGATTCACGGGATTCTCAGCTCGCGCAAGCAATACGGCAGCGTTCACTGTCGGAACTGTCCGCAGATTTCCGCAGATTTTCGCAGAATCGTCGAAACCTACAGACCGCAGGACGCAGCCTTCGGTGCTGCAAGCGATCGGAGACCGAAGTTGAGCGATCAGCGCTTTGCGAAGGCTGGACACCTTCATGTAGTTGATGGCTTGCGCCTCGTCCGACTCGAGTGAGCCCTGGACGAAGCCTTCACTTCGACGATGACCGATCGAAGCACACGAGATCGGCCCGGAAGCAGCACAGGAAACAGCTCACCTTTGTAGTGATCGCGAAACGGTCACTTCGGTGCCGCCGGCACGCGCTCCGACCAGCAGTTCCGCAAGCAATGCGGTGCGGTAAACCGATTCAAGAAATCCACACCCGAGCATTCGATGTACTTCCATCGCTGCGCCGATGATTTGATAGGTCTCGGCATCGCCGAACCTCGGTGGCCACGAGGTGCAGATACCGCATCATACTGTGCCATACAGAACACGGACGAAGTCTCAGTGAAGTTCAACTGAGAGTCACGCAGATTGCGCACAGTGAGGGGCGACGCGACCGTTACGAGAATTGCGAACCGGCGCGCGCTACGCGGCGACGATTTCCGCAGAAGTGAGCTTGCGTTCCTGCTGAGTGTTGACGCGACTCTTCAAGCGCTGTTGGCGTTGCCAAGAACAAATCTGCGAAAATCGGCGGAATCTGCGGCTCCTTACGTTCCGGTTGCCGTCTGCCGCCTTTGCAATCCCGCACGACGCAACCGGACACGCAGTCACATCCCCGCTCGTAGCATCGCCACATCCTGTCGGTGCCGACACGGATGCCGATCCGCGGCGACCATTGCTGGAGTGCCGCGCGCAGACCCCAGTCTTCGATCGTCAGCCTGCTGTCGATCATGTCGCGACGGTTGTCGCGCAGGGTGATGCCGAGGGCCTTCGACAAGTTGCCGGGGCCCCGGCAGAGTTCCGCGAGCGTCAACGACTCTGCGGATCGGCCGCCGGAGCGCGCGCGGCGGCGGCGCATCAGGTCGATCCCCTCGAGCGGAACGAGCGCGCGCAGCAGCACGGCGGCGGGAAAGTCCTCCGGCTCGGTGACGACGTTGGTCAGGAAGTGAATGCCGTAATTCAGGTAGACGTAGGCCACGCCGGGCGTGCCGTAGAGCGGCTCATTGCGTCGCGTGGGACCGGGCGCGGCGTGACAGGCGGGGTCGTCTTCGCCGATGTACGCCTCGACTTCGACGATCTTGCCGGCCGTACGGCCCGCGGGCGTCTGGTGGACGAGGACCTTGCCGAGGAGATCCGCGGCGACGTCGAGCGTCGGCCGCGCGTAGAAGTCGCGCGGCATCCGACGTGCGGTCACTTCGTGGCGCCGGCGGCTCCAGCCTGCAGCCGGCGAATGGCTTCCGACGTGACGGTCACGACGTCAGGCACCGGATCCTGCAGCAGCGGCTGAAGGATCGCGATCTCCGCGGGCTCGCGGCTGGCGCCGAGCACCTGGACGGCCATCATCCTCGCGGACGGGTTCGGCGTCTTGAGCAGCGGGTGAATCGCTGCCGGGCGCGTCATCGCGATCTCCGCCAGATAGACGCGCGCCTGGAGGCCGGTGTCCGGCTTCTCCAGCGAGTCGGCGATCGCAACGATGTCCGGCTGGTCGAGCAGAATACGGGCGAAGGCTTCGGCCAGCGTGACGCTGTCCTCGCGCGCCGAGATCTGCGACTCGGCAATCTGAGGCAGCACCGACTTGTCGCCAATCCGGCCTAGCCCTTCAATCGCAATCACGCGGAACGGGACGTAGGTGTTCGCCAGGAGCGCCCGCAGCACGGGCGCGCTCGCGGGATTCGCGATTCGGGCGAGCGCATGGAGCGCGGCGACGCCTTCCTCATCTCGACCGTAGTAGCTCGAATGGTCGGTGAGCGCCTGAACGGCGCGGTCGTAGCGAAGCCAGCCCAGCGAGTCGATTGCCCAGCGGCGCACCAGCGGGCTGGGATCGTTCATCGCCGCCACCATGGCGTCGCCAATCGTCGCCGACGCGGTCGCGCCTGGCACCGGCGCGAAGATCCGCCCGGCGACTCGCGCAACCACCTGTCGCGTCCCCGCGTCCTTGTGCGAGAGCGCGAAGACGGTGTTGTTGGTCACCGCTACGACAGCGGCCTCGGCGAGCGGCCCCATCGATGGCGCCGCGAGGACGCCGAGCGCATAGGCGGCGCCGAGCCGGATTCGGGCCGAGTCGTCCTGACGCATGACCGATGAGAGGTTGGTGACGACCTCGGCAGGCACGCGGGCTGGAATCGTCGCCAGCGGTCCGGCCTCGAACGCCACTTCCGGGAACGTCGGCGTCTCGTTCTTCGCCGCCATCGATCCAACGCCCCACGTGCGGTGCGACAGGTCGTCGCGCACGGTGTACAGCGTCAGCAGCGCCGTGATCGCCTCGAACTGCACGTTGTCGTTGTCGTCGAACAGCAATGCCGCCATCGGCGCTGCGGCGTCGGTGCGGGCCGCGTCTCCAAGCTGCCGCAACGTCCGGATGCGTGTCTTGGTGCTCGGATTCTGGAGGTCCTGCACGAGGGCGTCGTTCACGGTCTGCGCGGCCAGCGGGGCGGCCACGATCAGACCAAGGACCGCAATGACGCCTGCCGTGCGCTCAATCATCCCGACCTCCTGCATACGCGTGCGCCCGCCGCGAGGCCAGGACGCTTCGAAGAAATTTGCCCGTGTGCGACCGCTCGTCGTTCGCCACCTGTTCCGGCGTGCCCGCGACGACCACTTGACCGCCAGCCTCGCCGCCCTCGGGGCCGAGGTCGATGATGAAATCGGCAACCTTGATCACGTCGAGATTGTGCTCGATGACGAGCAGCGAGTGGCCTTGTTCGAGGAGCTTCCTGAACGCCGCCAGCAGCTTCGCAATGTCGTCGAAGTGCAGGCCGGTCGTTGGCTCGTCGAGCACGTAGAGCAATCGCTCGGCGCCCGTCGCCGCCAGGTGCGCGGCAATCTTGATGCGTTGCGCTTCCCCGCCCGACAGCGTGGTCGCCGGCTGTCCGAGGCGAAGGTAGCCGAGTCCGATCTCGTCGAGGACCTGCAGGCGGCGCAGCACTTTTGGTGACGTGCTGAAGAACGTCAGCGCCTCGCGGACGGTGAGATCGAGGACCTGATGGATGTTCCGCCCGCGATACTTGACGTCGAGCACCTGCGGTTTGAAGCGCTTGCCGTCGCACTGATCGCAAGGGACGAAGACGTCGGCGAGAAACTGCATCTCCACCCGCACTTCGCCCTCGCCCTCGCACGCTTCGCAGCGTCCGCCCGGCACGTTGAAGGAGAAGTGGCTGGCCGTCAGCCCGCGGCTGCGGGCCTCCTTCGTCGCGGCGAACAGCTCGCGGATCGGGTCGAACGCCTTGAGATAGGTGACCGGATTGCTGCGAGGCGTCCGCCCGATCGGCGTCTGGTCGACGAGAATCGCGTTCGAGATGAACTCCGTGCCTTCGATGGATCGGAAGACGCCGGCACGGCGCTCGCCTGCCGCGTCGCCCTTGGCGCGCTTCACGGCGGCATAGATGATGTCGTGCACCAGCGTGGACTTGCCCGAGCCGCTGACGCCTGTGACCACGGTCAGCGTGCCCAGCGGGAACGACACGTCGATGTTCTTCAGGTTGTGCTCGGAGGCGCCGGTCAGCTTCAGTCGCTGACCCGTGCCTTTCCGGCGGGTCGACGGCACCGCGATCGACAGTTCCTCGCGCAAGTACTTGGCCGTCAGCGATCGCGGCTCACGGCGAAGCCCCTCGAGCGTCCCTTCGAAGACGATGCGTCCGCCCTGCTCTCCGGCACCGAGGCCGAGGTCGACGACGTAGTCGGCGACGCCGATCATGTCCGCGTCGTGTTCGACGACCAGCACGGTATTTCCCTGGTCGCGCAGCTGCCGGAGGATCTCGATCAGGCGCAGGTTGTCGCGCGGGTGAAGGCCGATCGACGGCTCGTCGAGGACGTACAGCGTGTCCACCAGAGCAGAACCCAGCGATGTCGCCAGATTGATGCGTTGAGACTCGCCGCCTGAGAGCGTGGACGACAGGCGATCCAGCGAGAGGTAGTCCAGGCCGACGTCCGCCAGAAACTGCAACCGGCGCGTGATTTCTTTCAGCACCTTGTCGGCGATGGCCGCATCCTGCTCGCCGAGCTCGAGGCTGCCGAAGAAGGCCTGCGCATTGCTGACGGTGAGCGCCGACACCTGATCGATCGTCCGTCCGCCAATGCGGACGTCACGTGCCTCGCGGCGCAGGCGGGTGCCCTTGCATTCGGGGCAGGTCAGGTAGCCGCGATACCGGCTGAGGAAAACACGGACGTGGACCTTGTACTTCTTCCGCTCGAGCCAGCTGAAGAATCCGCGAATCCCGTGGAAATCGGCGTCGCCTTCCGTTACGAGGCGCCGCTGCTCGTCGGTCAGCTGATTCCACGGTACGTCGAGCGGAATGCCGAGCCGTTTGGCCTCGCGCTTCAGTTCGGCCAGCTCCGAGCGATAGTGCGGCTTCATCCACGGCTCGATCGCCCCCTGCCGGATCGATTTCGACTGATCGGGAACCACCAGATCCATGTCGAGCTCGATGACGTTGCCAAAACCGTGGCAGGTCGGACAGGCGCCGAACGGGTTGTTGAACGAGAACAGCCGCGGTTGCGGATCCTCGTAGGTGATACCGCACCGGCGGCACTCGAAACGTTCGCTGAACTGATGGGTGACCGGCGGTCCGCTCTCGCCTGGTGGAAGCTCCACCGCGAACGCGGCTCCGCCACCCTCGCGATACGCGGTCTCGATCGAGTCGGTCAGGCGCGCCCGCACTTCGTCGTCCACCTGCACGCGATCGACGATCACCTCGAGCGCCGACCGGCCGGAAAGAGCCGCCGAGATCGACGTCATCGAGCCCGACCGCGCGACCGTCCACGAGCAGTCGCCGGAATCCGCGCCGGCCCAACGTCTCGATCGTTTCCTGAAGCGCCCTCGCCGCCGGATTCGGCCCAGCGCCGTTGCGCGGCGCTACCGGCTCCGCGGCCGCATCGGCCTCCGCATCTTCGGCGTCTGTCTGGGGCGGCGCATCGGGCACGGACACGACCGGCATCTCGAAGCCAATCAGAAGGCGCGTTCCGCCAGGCAGCTGCGCCAACCGGCGGGCGACGACGTCCGCGGTCTCGCGAAGGACTTCCGCTGTGCACGACCGGCAGAAGGTCCGGCCGACACGCGCCCACAGCAGCCGCATGTAGTCCTGGATTTCAGTGGTCGTCCCGACGGTCGATCGCGGATTGCGGATACTGTTCTTCTGACGAATCGCAATCGCGGGACAGATGCCCTCGATGCGATCGACGTCGGGCTTCTCCATCCGTTCCAGGAACTGGCGGGCGTATGCGGAGAGCGATTCGACGTAGCGCCGCTGGCCCTCGGCGTAGATCGTGTCGAACGCCAGCGACGACTTTCCCGAGCCACTGACGCCGGTCACGATGACGAGCTTGCCGAGCGGCAGCGACACGTCCACATCCTTCAGGTTGTGCGTGCGCGCGCCCCTGACAATCAGATGTGTGGCGGGAGAAATGGAAGGATCCGACATGACCAGTCCGCAGGGGTCCGGACGACGACCCTAAACAATCAATGGTAGCTGAGATCGCCAGAGTGTGAAAGGTTGGGATGTTCGAGTGGCGGACCTGAAGGTCCGCCCTACATATGGATCGCGCTCTCCAGCTGCGGGTGTCCTGCCACATGTAGGGCGGACCTTTAGGTCCGCCGACAGTACGAGGTCCGCCGACACTACGCAGGGATATCCAGCGCTCGGGGATCGATCGCCGCTGGCGCAACCTGCCAGGGCAGGCTGAGCGTGACCACGAAGCCGCCGGCAGCCGGCGTGCTGAGTCGCACGTCGTTGCGGCCCGGATGAAGGTGTTCCAGGCGCGCGCGGGTGTTGGTGAGCCCGACGCCTTCCTGCAGGATGCCGGGCGGCGGCGCACCGCGGCCGTTGTCGCCGATTGTCAGTTCCAGGCGATCGCCAGCCCGGCGCGCAGTGACGCGGATCGTCCCGCCGCCGCGCCCGACGAATCCGTGCTTGACCGCGTTCTCGACCAGCGGCTGCAGCACCAGCACGGGCACGAGGGCGGGGTGCGTCGACGCGGGCACGTCGATCTCGCATGTCAGCGTACCTCCGAAGCGCACCCGCTGAATCTCGAGATAGTGCTGGAGCAGCTGCAGTTCCCTGCCCAGCGGAATCTCCTGGTGCGCTTCGCTGCGGAATACGGCGCGCAGCAGGTCGCCCAGACGGACCAGCATGCTCTCGGCGCGCGATGGATCGCGGTGCAGCAGGTTGGTCACCGCATTCAGCGTGTTGAACACGAAGTGCGGATGGAGCTGACGCTGCAGCGATTCGAGCCTGGCCTCGACCAGGCGCGCCTCGAGCCGCGCTTCGTGCAGTTCGCGCCGCCGAAGCTCCCGGGATGCCCGAATCGCATGGTTCGCCGCGAGGATGCCCCAGTACAGCAGGACTTCCCACTCGAACGCGTACAGGAGATGCCAGGTGAAGAGCGACGGATACGACAGAATCCGATCGGCCCGATCCGGCTGGCCCGATACGCGCAGGACGGCCAGCTTGAGGCCCGCCGAGACCGCGCAATGAAGCGCAGAGATCACGACCGACGCCGCGGCGTGAAAGACGATGGGCAGCGCCTTCCGCAACCCCGAGATCGGTAAGCGGGACGCGAGAGACCAGATCGCCGGAACCAGCAGCAGCCACGACGTCCACGCCAGGATGTTGTAGAGCACGACCCACACGTACTGACCGATCGGCTCTTGTACGATCCGCGGATTCAGCCAGATCTGGAGCGTGTACGACAGGGTGCCGGACGCCACCCCGACAATTGGTCCCAGCGCGAGAAGGCGCCAGATGCGGACGGGAAATCCCTCAGACTCGAGTGCCGGCGGGTCTGGCGGAAGCATGCGTCAATTCATGATGCCACAGCCCGTCGGCAGGGCTCTGGCCGACACGGTGCCGAGGCGAGATGACCTGTGACGAACGGCAAGTCGTGCGTATTACTGGTGTTCGTAATACTGCGCGCGTTTTGCCTTGAGGAAATCCACAGAGCGCCGCAACTCGTCGAGTCCGTTCATGCCATCCTCGACCGAGATCCATCCCGCGAAGTTCACCTCGCGGAGGATGCGGAAAATGGCGTCGTAGTCGTTGGCGCCCTTCCCCGTTTCGCCGTGCCTCAATTTGTCGGGATAGCCGACGGTCCCGTCCTGCAGCGTAATCTCCTCGAGCGTTGTCCCCGGCACCAGATACCGATCCGATGCGTGCATCGTCACGACGCGATACTTGATGCGCTCGAGAAAGGCGATGGGATCGAAGCCGCCGACGACCGCATTCGAGGGGTCGTACTGGACGCCGAGGTTCGGCGTCTCCGGGAGCGCGTCGAGCAGCGCGAGAAACGGCTCCTCCTGCTGCGCGAACTCAGGGTAGAGCCAGTCGCCCACCTTGTAGTGATTCTCGAGACACAGCACGACATCGCGGTTGGCGGCGTATTCGAGCGACCGCTCGATACACTCGGCGGCGCGCGCGACGCCTTCCCGGATCGAGAGGCCGGGATACTTCTGCCCGCTCAACGTCCGGCAATAACGGGCGCCGATTCTGACCGACAGATCGATCGCGCGCTTCTGCCGTTCCACCTGCCGCGCCCGTTCGTCGGCGTCCGGATGCGTGAAGTCGGGCGAGAAGCACAGCATCGACGAGACCTGACCGGTCTCGCGCATCGCGTCCATCACCGGGACGACGTCGCGCTCGTCGTAACTCGGAAAGAACTCATCGTAGTGCTCGACGCCTTCGCCGCCGAGCGTCGCGGCGTCATGGATCCACCCGACGTAGCTGCGCTCGCCGCGGACAAGTTCGTCGAAGTAGCACTTGGGAAACACGGAAATCCGAGGTTGTGTCATTGTCGGCACCGCTTGCCCAAGCTAAAGCTTGGGCCTACGTCGCGTCGGTGTAGGCCCTGTCGGTGTAGGCCCTGTCGGTGTAGGCCCGAGCTTTAGCTCGGGCATCATGCGTCCGCCTCGTCGTGTGTAGGCCCGAGCTTTAGCTCGGGCGTCTGACTGGATCACCAATTCGGCGGCGCTCCGACGGGATATTGTTCGAGATCCATCACCGCGCCAGTGACGAGTGCGCTGTCGTCAGACGCGAAATAGATCACCGCGTTCGCGACGTCGTCGGGACGCAGCAGACGCCCCCACGGCCTGGTGCGCTCGGCATCCTCCAGCCAGCGTTCTCCTTTACCCTCCAGCTGCTTGACGCGATCCTCGCCCTCGGTGAGCGTCCATCCGACGTTGATCTGGTTGACGCGTATCCGATAGCGGTTCAAATACGCCGCAGTGTTCTTCGTGAGCGTCATCAGCCCGCCCTTCGACACCGAGTAGGGACAGAGCTTGGGCTCGCCGATATAGGCATTGACCGAACCGATGTTGACGATCGCGCCGCCGCCGCGGGCCTTGAGGTGCGGAATCGCAGCCTGGATCAAGAGCAGCGGCGCACGCAGATTGACGGCGAAGATGCTGTCGACGGTGTGGAGCGGCACGTGCTCGATGTCGCCCCGCGTCGTGAGCGCGGCGTTGTTGACGAGAATATCGAGCCCGCCGAAGCGCTCGACAGTGAACGCGACGAGCCGGCCGCAGGCCGCCGCGTCGGCCAGGTCGGCAGCGAACCACGACGCTTCCCCGCCTTCGCCCACAATCGCTTCGAGCGTCTGGCTGGCACCCGCCTGGTCTCGACCATGCACGATGACCTTCGCCCCCAGCGCGGCGAATCGGCGCGCGATGCCGCGCCCGATGCCGGAGGTCGAGCCGGTGACCAGCGCAATCCGATCGGACAGGAGCGCCATCAGGAGGATGGAAGCAGGACCGACTTGATGACGCGGCCGCTGTGCATCGCGTCAAATGCGTCGTGCCAACCCGGAAGGTCCGACTTCATACCAACGATCAGCTCCGCCTTCGTCAGGCCGGCGTCGAGCAGCGAGATCACCCGCTCCCAGATCGGATAGTTGTGGCTGAACGATCCCTGGAGGGTGAGGTTCTTCTGGACGAGCGGATTGAGGTCCAAGGGAATCTGGTCGGGCGACCACCCCACTTTCACCACTTGTCCATCGGGCCGTACCAGTTTCAGCGCGGCATCGAGCGGCCGGCTCGCGCCTGACGCGTCACAGACGACGTCGGCGCCGAGCGGCGCGACGCTGCGAACCACGTCGTCCAGGCTCTCGGCCTGGATGTTTACTGCGTGCGTAGCGCCGAGCGCTCGCGCGGTCGCCAGCCGCTCCCCATCTCCACCCAGCCCGGCGACGATCAGCGGGTGGGCGCCGGAAAGCGCGGCCATGCGGGCACACAGCAGGCCGATGGGGCCTGGCCCCAGGACGACGACCGTGTCGCCGGGACGGATCGTCGCGTTCTCGCACATCGCGTTGTAGGCAACCGAATGCGGCTCGGTGAGGCACGCGAGTTCGAACGGCAGCGAATCCGGCACATGGTGCAGGCATCGCGCCGGCACCTTGACGTACTCCGCCATCGCGCCATTGACCCCGTACCCGAATCCCTTGCGCGTCGGGCACAGGTTGTAGCGTCCGGTCCGGCACATCAGACACGCGCCGCAGATCACCGCGGCGGTTTCGCTGACGACGCGATCGCCTTCGCGGAAGTCCTTGACGTCGCTGACCGGCAGCGGCGACCGTACCGCCGAACTCGTGGCCGAGCGCGACCGGGATATTCACCGGCCAGGAGTGCGTGCCATACGCCTGGTGCACGTCGGATCCGCACACTGACACGGCACCGACCTGGAGCAGCACATCGCTCGATCCGATCTCGGGCACCGGAATCTCGCGCAGCTCCACCGACATCGGCGTCAGCCCGTACTGAACGACCGCCTGTTGCGTCTTCATCGCGAATCCCAACTTTTCGGTCGCTTGAACGGCGTCTTCCGGATTTCGGCGCAGATCTCGGACAGGATCGAATAGAGATCGTCACCAGCCGGCTTGAAGTCGTCGGCGGCGATCACCAGCGGTGCCCCGAGCACGACGAGCGGGGCGCCATGGGCGGGACACTCGATCGCCTGCGAAATCGTCAGGCCGCCGACCGCCTGCACCGGCACCGACACCACTTCGACGACTTCGTCGAGCTCCTCCATCGGCGTCAGGCCCTTGATCATGCGGCGCTCGTCGAAGCCGATGTGGTGAATGATGTAGTCCACGCCGAGCCGTTCGAGCCACTTCGCATTCGCGACCCGATCCTCGGCCGCAAGATTGTCGCCCATCACCTGGATACCGTACTGGCGCGCTGCATCGATCACTCGCCGCACCGTCGCCTCATGCGCGCGACCCATGACCACGACGAAGCTGGCGCCGGCCTTCGCCATCATCTCCGCTTCGAGGAAGCCGCCGTCCATCGTCTTCAGGTCGGCAACGATTGGATGTTTCGGAAAGCGGATGTGCAGCGTCTCGACGGCTCGCAAGCCCTCGGCGAGGAGCAGCGGCGTCCCCGCCTCGAGCCAGTCCACGCCGGCCGCGACGGCGATTTCCGCCATCTCGAGCGCCTCGGTCAGGTTCGTCAGATCGAGCGAAATCTGGACGACGGGAAACTGAAAGTTGATTGGCTTGATCGAGTTGGTCACGTCCGGCGATACGACCGGGGCGCGCAGGATGGCGCCCCATTATCCTTCGTCCCTCGTCCCTCGTGCCCTCGTCCGCTCGGCCCTCGTCCTTCGTCCTTCGTCCTTAAGTTCTTACCGCACTGATCCGCTCGACGCGGTAGCCTCCCGCGGCTTTGTCCCGCAGATAGATCAGGCCAAAGATCACGATGAGTGTCACGGGCAGCAGCGCCCACCACGCCAGCACCTCGCCGGCGCGCTCGGGATTCTGAGCCGTCACGCCGAGGCTGTCGCTGATCCGGCCCATGACCGGTCCGGAAATCGCCGTGGCGAAGCTGCCGCTCGCGCCGACGATCGCCAGCGCCAGCGCGCCACCTCTCGGAAACCGTTCCGACGTGATGCCCAGCATCGTCGGCCACCAGAAGGCGACGCCCACCGCGAAGATCGTCGCCGCGACGAACGCCAGGACAGCCGTGTGCGCCTGGCTGAACAGATACAAGCCGAGCGCCGCCGGGATGGCCGTGACAGCGATCAGCGCCACTGGTGAGACTTTGTGCGAGATGTCGCCGGCGAACTGACGCAGCAGGTACATGACCAGGCTGATCCACACCAGGTTGACGATGCCGGCTTGCGTCCCGCTCGGGATCAGGCGGTTGAAGATCGTGGGAATCCAGGTGTTCGGACCGAGCTCGGTCGCCGCGGTGAGCCACATCGAGATCCAGATGACGAGGAAGAGCGGACGGCCGATCTCCGCGATCATCTGGCTCGTCGAGACACCCGCTGCCGCACGCTCGGTTGCCGGGAACTGTTGACCCACGTACATCGCGGCATAGATGAACGACGGAATCAGCAGCAGCAGCATCTTGGCTTGCCAGTGCAGTCCGAGCTGCGTGAACGCGAAGGCGGCGAGGCCGCCGATGACGATCCCGCCGGGGAACCATGCGTGCAGGTGCGTCAGCTTCGCCGTTTTCTGGTCGGAGTAGACGGTCGCGACGAGCGGGTTGATCGCCGCTTCGACGAGTCCGTTCGCGGTGCCGATGATCACGGTGGCGATGAACAGGACGCTGAAGTTGGGCGCGAAGATCGTCAGCAGCGTCCCGCCGATGTGGCCGAGGGCGGCGAGACGCATGATGTTGCCCATTCCCAGCAGGTCGCAGAGCGGTCCGCCGAGCAGAATCGAAAGCCCGAATCCCCAGAACGCCGCGCCGCCAATCCAGCCAAGCTGCGTGTCGTTCAATTGGAACAACTGCTGAAGCTCGCCCATGATGTCGCCGCGAATCGCGAATGACATCGCGGTGGCAATGAGCGAGATGCAGCTGGCAGTGAAAAGGCGGTCCTTGTTCATGGCAGCGGAATCCTCTCCGGACGTCGGGTCCCGACGAAGTGGTCAGACCTGATCCGGGCGGGTCGGACTATAACACGGAGGTCGCGGAGTTCCCGTCGCACGGTATCTCCTGCCGGAACGCCGGAACACGGATTCCTCGAACGCGGACGCCACGGATGAAACGGATCGTCGACTTCTCAGTAGTCCTGAACCTGCATCGTGAATCCGTTTTCATCCGTGTCATCCGTGTCAGAGATCCGTGTCCCGTTGACCGCGCCATCGTGTCACACGGCTCTGGCGACGATCAGTGTCAGGTCGTCGAACTGCTCCGGGCCCGCCGTATCTCTTCACGTCGTCGACGATCTCCTGCAGGAGCGCGCGCGCCGGGAGATCGTGATGCTCCGCGATCACCTCGACCAGCCGCTGCTCGCCGAACTCCTCTCCATCCGGAGCGGTTGCGTCGGTGACGCCGTCGGTAAAGATGACGAGCAGATCGTCGGGTTCGAGCTGGACACAGCGGGTCTCGCACTTCCAGGTCTCGAACAGGCCGACGACGGGTCCGGTCACGGTGAGACGTTCGATCGCTCCGCCGGCGGCGGCGCACGATCGGCGGCAGGTGCCCGCAATTGGCGTAGCGGAGCGTCGCGCGTGCTTTCGTCGTACAGGCCGAAGAACAGCGTCGCGTAGTGATTCGCGGCGGTGGAGTCGTAGAACACCTTGTTGACGACCGCGAGAATGCCGGCCAGATCGTCGCGGGCCTGCGCATAAAGCGCGCGGAGGTTCGCCTGCAGCGTCGCCATCAGCAGCGCGGCGGAGATGCCCTTGCCCGAGATGTCGGCGAGGACGAGCCCGACCTGGCCGGACCCCATCGGCGACGAAATCGAAGAAATCGCCGCCGACGATGCGCGCCTGGAGGCAGGCGCCCGCGTAGTCGAGCGTCGCAGAGCGGCGGACGGTCCTGCGGCAGGAGCTTGGCCTGCACGTCGCGCGCGATCTCGAGGTCGCGTGCGGTCCGCCGCTCGACTTCCAGCCGCGCCGCCATTGTTTCGGCGAGACGGATGTTCTCGAGCGCGAGGCCGGCCTGCGTGCCGACTGACGCCAGGAGCGAGACGTCTTCTCCGGAGTACGGCTCGTCCGACAGCCGACGTCCGAGCACCACCACCCCCTCGAGTTGACCCGACCGGCCGATCACGGGGACGAGCGCTTCGGGCGCCAGAAACGCGAACGACTCCCAGGGCGCTGCGGGTGCGAGCGATGCTGGATCGATCAGCAGCGGCCGGCCGCGGCGCGCCAGTTCGTTCAGTTGCGCTCGCGTCGCGGGCAGGTGTGCGTCGGCGCCTGACAGCCCTTCGTGCGCCGCCGCGGTGAGCGTCCACTCGTCGTCGGCGCGAAGGAAGACGAGCAAGGGTCTGCGGATGCAGCGCCTGCAGGACCGAATCGTCGATCAGTGCGGCGAGACTGGCGCGGTCGGTTGCGGTGCGCGACTGCTGCGCCAGCGTCTGCAGGACGCGCCGTGCGTCGTACAGCGCCGCGGAAGAAGGCGCGATCGAGCCGCTCTGCGGCCGGCAGCCAGGCGCGCTGACCGACGAGCGCGAGGAGACCGCCGAAGAGCGATCCGGCCAGCAGCCCGACCGACAACTGATCGCCGGGCACATCCGAGACGCGGCCGACGATCCGCACGAAGCCGAACGTCACGGCGAGTCCGACCAGCAGCGCCAGCGTCACCATGCCGCGGCGCACCAGGACGTACCGGGCGCTGCGGCGCAGGAGTGCCGGAATCTCCATCGCCCGGTGCTTGACGACCGCATAGCCGAGCGACACTGGAATCGCGAAGAGCGACAGGATTGCCAGCGCCCATGCCAACGGCGGAATGCTGGCGGGTGACACGACATCGAGCGCGACCAGCGTTTGCAGGACCACGATCGGCAGCGTGCCGACCGCCGTCCCGAAGAGAATCACGCGCGTCTTGCGCTGGACGTCGCGCGGTCCGAACGCATTGAGCCCCAGCGAGACGAGCGCCAGGGTCATGAAGCCGATGCTGTAGAGGGTCATCCCCCAGCGCGCGCCGGCGCTGAGCATCCGCTCCTCCAGCCACCAGACCGGGAACGACCCGCCGTAGGCCAGCGCGCTGATCGCGAGCGGCATCGCGAGTGCCAGCGCGATGCCGATGCCGGCGTACTTCAGCCACGGCACTCGGCGATCGAGCGGCGAGTGCGCAGGAAACACACTGAAGAAGGCGTAGGTGAGCGCCGGCAGCGGTACGTCGAGCAGCGCCCAAAACGCAAATAGCACGCCTCGCCACTGTGAGGGGATCCTGTGCTCGAGCTCGCTCAACGGTGCGGCGGCGATGAAGCCGCCCAGCATCAGCGCCAGGAGCCAGGCGCGCGGATCCTCTGGCCGCTGCAGGAGGACCGCCGTGGCGACAATGAGAAACGGCAGTGGGTATAACGTGAGGAGCTGTTCGATCGCGCCGCTGATAGCGGGCGACAGCCAGGAGTTGCCGGCCAGCCAGGGCCGCTCGAGTGTGGCCGCTGTCAGCACCAGGGTAAGAGGAGCACCATCGCGCTCGATCTCCAGCGTCGCGACATCGCCCGGGCGCGCGTGGCCTCGAAAATTGAGCCACGGCTCGTAGCTGTCGATGGGCGCTCCGTTGATCGTGACGATGCGATCGCCCTTCTTCACGCCGGCTTTGGCGGCAGGACTCTGTGGAAAGACGTCCTCGACATCCAGCCGGGCCGCCGAGCGGCCGATAGCGCGACTCGAAACCCAGCGTCGCCGCCGGCGGCTGCCGAACGAGTCGGATCCAGGAGAAGCTGTACGCTGCGAGGATGATGCAGTAGAGCAGCGCCAGACGGCGTCGGGCCACCACGAGCCTAGTCTACCGTTTCCGATCGCACCGCCGGCACAGGCGACCTATAAGGATCGACGCTACCAGTCGCCCGCCGGCCTGCGCGATCTTGCATGGAATCCGAGCGCGTTCGCGTCTAGTGGGAACCGGTGACGTCACGAACGAAGCTGACGACCTTGTCTTTATAGGCCGCCCATTCCGGCCGTCCTTCCCAGTTCTCCATGCCGTGGGGCGCGCCCTCGAGGGCGTACAGCTCGTGCCGCGCTCCGACGGCGGTCAGCGCGCGATCCATGGCCTGCCCCTGCTCCCACAGCTCCTCGGCCGTGCCGTGCAGCAGGAGCAGCGGCGGCATCTCGCGACGCACATGGAAGATCGGCGAGTACCGGCGCAACAGCGACTCGGCCGAGGCATCGATCGCCCGAATGCCAAACAGTCGCGCCGGGAGCGATCGCGGCGTGAGCGTCGCCGCAAACGGCAGAAAATCGTAGACGCCATAGAAGCTGACGACGCCGGCGAGCCGGGAGTCCTCGGTCGCCAGCAGGGCGGCCATCTGACCGCTCGCCGACTCGCCAATCACCACCAGCCGCGCGGATCGACACGGAAACGTTCCGCGTGCTGGCGGATGAAGGTCACGGCCTGCCGGAGATCGTTCATCTGATCCGGGTGGCGTCACCGCCGGCGTGAGGCGGTAGTCGATCGAGAACCACGCGATGCCGGCGCGCGCGAGCGGCTCGAACAGCGGCGTGATGTAGGTCACCTTGTCGCCGGCTTCCCAGCCGCCGCCGTGGACGAGAACCACCGCCGGGACTGGCGCAGTCGCGTCGGCAGCCACGCGTCGAGCGTCAGATCGAGCGTCTCATCGTAGGTGATGTTCTTGACGAGACCGGGACCGACGCGCGACGCGTTGTCGATGCCGCGTAGCCGCAGCATCGTGCTGGCGTACGCGCCAGGACCGAGTACGCGGTTCAGCCACTCCACGAGCTGCGTCTTGTACGTCCACTGCGACGGGTACCAGTTCTCCACTCGATGCGACGCGCCTGCCACTGAGATGAGATCGCAGGACGACTGCGGCATCTGGCCGTCACACCAGGCTTCGCGCGCGCGCGATCGGCACGTCTTCATCGGCGCCGCCGTGAATGACGAGCGCTGGCGCCGATCGTGGCGACACCGCCGGTCCGAATGCCGCACCTGCCAACACGACTGCCTTGAGAGAACGGTCGCGAGCCGCGGCTCGGGTCACGAGATCCGCGCCAGAATCTTCACCGAGCAGCGCGATCCGCTCGGCGTCGATGCCAAGCTCGCGTGCATGGCACTTGACGAACGCGATCGCGGCCTGCACGATCGTCGACGGCCATCGTCGCTGGTTCCGGGATCGAGCGTGTAGTCGATCGATACCCACTGATATCCGGCCGCGGTGAGCGTCTCCAGCAGTTGACCGACGAAGCTGACGCGGCTGCCCGCGCCATTGCCTCCGTGCACCACGATGACCGCTGGTAACCGAGTGCCGCCCGGCTGCCGATAGGCGTCGAGCGCACGCGTGGCGGGCTCGCCGCGACTCTCCGCGATCCGATAGACGATGTCGCCGCGCGTGCCAGGGATCAGATAGTTGCCGTGAGGAGCGCGTGGTTCCAGCGGCAGGCACTCTGCGACAGTGCCAAGGTGCCGCAGTGCTGCAGTGCTGCGGTGCTGGCGCAGTGCTGCCGTGCCGCCGTGCTGCGGTACGGCAGCGATCATCGCCAGCAGCAGCACTGCCAAGGCTACTGCTAGAAGCCGTACTCGAACCCGATGAGCGGCGTGACGCGATCGCTCAGGCCGTTGCTGCCGATGGTGAAGCGCAGGTTGAAATCGACGAGCAGGCGGCCGTGAAGATTGGCCTTGAAACCGACGGCGGCGCTCGACGCCCAGAACGATTCGCTGTTCGATGGCGATGTCATCGATCGTGATCTCGCTGGCGGGCCCCGACGCCGTGAACTGGCGGCGCGTCACGCGTGGCGAATCGATCGCCCAGCGTCCCAGCAAGTCTGCCGTCAGACTGAACTTCTCGGTCACGCCGACGTCGGCGCCGGCGGCGTACAGCAACTGATCCGGAAGATCGTCCTTGGTATCCTCCGCCGGATCTCCGGCAAGAATGCTCGAGCCGTTCCACTGATAACCGATGTTCACGTGCGGTGAGATGCGATTGAAGTTTGCGGAATAGGCGACGAACGGCTTCGCACCGAACGCCCCGGAGCCGAGCAGGTTTCGTTCGTCCCCCGTCGGCATCCGCAGGTCGAGGCCGACGGCAAGCCCGTGCGCGCTGCGCCGCAACACGGATCCCTTGACGCGCACGATCAGGTCGCCGACACCGGTCGCGCTGCCCCCGGCTTGAAAGGTGCGCTCGTCGCCGATGCCATTCGTGGCATCAGGGTCGCGGAAGAAATGGATTTCGTGCGCCTCGCCGGTTCCAACGCGGAGGATCGTCGCCGCGGAGATCACGTTCAATCGCGTGTTGATCACGGGCACGGCGAGCGACAGATCCAGACGATCGGTCAGACCGTAGGTCAGCGCCCCGGTCCACTGGCCCACCGAGGCGTTGATGGTGTTGCGCGTCGCAACGACGTCGGCGCGGCCACCGCCGAGCTGAAAATTGTCGTGCGTGAAGATCGACGGCACGCGGGACAGGTCGAAGCCCTTCGAGCCGGTCGAACGAAAAGTACTGGAAGTTGTAGTTGAACGCGAAGCGGCCTCGCCCGATGGTTTCCGCGCGATCCGTCAGGATCGGGCCGAAGCTCTGCGTCGAGCGCACGAACGTGCCGGTGGCCGCATCGAAGCGGTAGGTGAACCCGGATGCGGGCGACGGCAGCGGCAGCGACGTCAGCTGACTGGCCAGCGCGATGTTGAACTGCGTGAAGTTCGACTGGAACGCACTGTTGAAGTGAGCCGAGTGCGTGGAGCCGTCGGGCAGCACCTGATTGCTGCTCACGACCAGGCCGTTCGGCCCGTACAGGTCGTGAAAGACCATCGACAGCGTCGTCGTTGGCTCCGTATCCTGGGCGGCCGCGGGTGCGCCGCGAGGCCGATCAGCAGCACCGGCAAGAGAGCTCGTCGCATGCGTCCTCCGAACCTGCGCGGTTACCGCGCCTGGTGGCGAACCGATTCGATGTGCCAGCCGTTCGCCGACTGGCGCAGGACCAGTGTGGTGTTGGTCTCGGTCTGCAGCTGCTGGCCGTCGCGCGTCTGCATACCGTAGCGTCGAACGCCGGTGACAGTTGCCGTCGCACCTGACACGTCGATCTTCGGGTTGACGAATTGCACACTGATCGATCGCGCGTTGTTGAACTCGGACTCGATAGCGGATTGCTGGGCGCCCGCGAGGGTCGGCCAGACCGCTTTGAGCGCACTCGAGATCGCGCTGCTCGAAGCGCACTGGTGTATCGATCGATCACCGCCGCCACGGCGGCCTGCAGCCTTGACAGGTGACGCAGGCGGCGCCGGAATCGATTCCGGCTTCGGTGCGGGAGGACTCGCCGGCGCAGGCGGCGGCGCGGGCGTCGGCTCCGGACGGGCGGCAGCCTCGGCGCGCCGGCGATTTTCCGCGGCCTGCGCGCGCGCCGCACGCGCCTCGATCTCGGCCCGCGCGCCCGTCTCCGCCGTTTTGAACAACGTCGTCGCCGTCTCCATTCGCGCGGCCGCGGTGGTGAAGTCCTGATCTTCGTTCGCCTTGCGGGCGAGACCTTCCTGCTGTTCGGCAGCCGAGAACAACGACGGCACGAGGTTCCGGGCATCGGCGGCCACCGCCGCGGCTTTGGCCGAATCCATCTCCGCGAGCACGGTCGCGACGTGCGGCGTTCGGCGGCGGCAACGCGCGCGAGCAGCTCGGTCGCGGTGCGATTCCGCCGATCGAGGGCAAGCACTTCGCGCGCCTGCTGCGCGGCCTCCTCGTGGCGCCCGGCTTCGAACGCGGCTCTCGCCTGCCGGTTCAGACGCGCGACTTGCGCTGCGATGTCGGTCGCTGCTCGAGACGACGGTTCGGGCGGCCGCGCCTCGGGCGGCTCCGGCCGTTCCGCGACCTCCTGGGGTTCCTCGGGCTCGCGGCGTTCCGGGATTTCCGGGCGCTCGGCAGGCTGCGGACCGGACACGGGAGGCGCCGGCAACGGCGGACCCGAAGGCGGCGCCGGAGCGGACGGCGTGGCCTGTGCGGCGGGTGCGGTGGACGCAGGCTGCGGCGTCCGATCGCGAAGCACGAAGATGCTCAGCGCCGGCGAGCGCGATCCCGAACGCGGTGACGTACACCCATCGCCACGACCCGGGCGCAGGGCGGACGTCGGGAGATGATGCGCCTGTGGTCGACGGGGCCGGCGCAGGCTGCGGAAGCGGCGTGGCCGGAAACGGCGTTGGCGGTGGCGTGCCGACCGCAGCGGCCGTCTGGACCAGACTCGGCACCGGCGTCGCGATCGTGACGGCATCCGGACTGGTGAGATGGTCGAGCGGACGCGACTGCACGTTGGACGGCGGCGGCGTGCGCGAGGTGATGTGGCTCAGCACGCGCATGTCGGAGCCGCGAAGCCCTTCGTACGCAGTGGCAAGGTCGCGCGCCAGCTCGGTCATGTGCTGGTAGCGATCGTCGCGCGACTTGGCGATCGCCCGATCGACGATTGCGGTCAGGTGCGGCGGCAGCGACGGATCGATCCGATCGAGCGCTTCCGGCGTCTCGTTCAGGATCTTGTACATCGTCGAAGCGAACGAGTCCGCCTGGAACGGCTTCTTGCCGCTCAGGAGCTCGTAGATGACGACGCCAAAGGAAAAGATGTCGGCGCGATGGTCGGATTTCTCGCCGCGCAGCTGCTCGGGCGACATGTAGTTGACCGTGCCAACCATCATGTTGCTGCGCGTCAGCTCCGACGTGACCAGTCGCGCCAGTCCGAAATCCAGGATCTTGGCCAGCCCATCGTCGGTGATGAAGATGTTGGCGGGCTTGATGTCGCGATGGATGACGCCCGCACCATGGGCGTGCGCGAGGCCCTCGCACACCATCAGCGCGATCTCGAGCTTCCGCGCGAGCAGTCATGCGATCGCCTTCGCGCATGCGCAGCTCGAGGTCGCGGCCGACCAGGTACTCCATGGCCAGGAACGGCGCGCCGTCCTGTTCGCCAAGGTCGAAGATGGTGACGATGTTGCGGTGCGAGAGCTGCGCCGCGGCGCGCGCTTCGCGGAAGAAGCGTTCGCGCTGCTCTGGCTGGCTGTCGAGCTGGGCGGAGATGACTTTGACCGCGACGACGCGCGTCAGGAGCGGGATCGAACGCTCTGTAGACGGTCCCCATTCCGCCCTGACCCAGGCGCTCGGTGATTTCGTAGCGTCCGACGCAGTTCACAGGGGGCTCAAAGTCTGCAATCAGTGGAGGTTACTCGGTCATTCGTGCTGACGCAACATGGCGGCTGGTATATCGTCGCGCCGGAGCGGCATGGCAGACCAGGTGAATCTCTATGACAACGTTTACGGCGACTTCGGCAGCGCTGCCGAGGCCGCGGTCCGTCAGGAAACCTATGGCGAGGATATCGGCCAAAGCAGCTGGATGACCGTGGCGGAGTGGCGCCGGTTCGCGGACCACTTGCGGGTGGGACCGGGCAGCCAGGTGCTGGAAGTGGGAAGCGGATCTGGCGGCCCTGCCGTCTATCTGGCCGGTGCGACCGGATGTCACATCACCGGTGTGGACATCAACGAACGCGGCGTCTTGAACGGCGAACGCCTTGCCGCGGAGCGCGGCATCACCGACCGCGCACGATTCCGCTGCGTGGATGCCGGCGCGTCCGCTTGCCCTTCCCCGAATGCGAGCTTCGACGCCGTGGTCTCGAACGATGCGATCTGCCATCTCGCGAATCGCCGCGACGTGTTGAGCGACTGGCACCGCGTGGTGCGTCCGTCCGGACGCATCCTGTTCACGGACGCGCTCGTGGTGACCGGCGCGTTGTCGGGCGACGAGCTGTCGACGCGAAGCTCCATCGGCTTCTATCTGTTCGTGCCGCCTGGAGAGAACGAGCGCTTATCGCAGAGACCGGCTTCTCGCTGGTGAACACGGAGGATCTGACAGCAAACGCTGCGGCAATTGCCGGCCGCTGGTACGCCGCGCGCGAGCAGCATCGTGCGGCGCTGGTCGCGCGCGAAGGCGCGTCCACTTTCGACGGGCTTCAGCGTTTCCTGGCGTGCGTGGAACGCGTGTCGAAGGAACGCCGTTTGTCGCGGTTCGCTTACCTGGCCGAGAAAGCGCGTTCGTAGAGTACGTAGGCCCAAGCTTTAGCTTGGGCACAACTCCCCTCTCTATCTATTCGCCTCTGGCAACCCCAGCACGCCACGCGCCTCCGCCATCGACTTGCAGAGGATGAGCGTGCGGTGCTGGTCCTTCGCGTACGCGAGCTCCCGCTGCACGTCGAGGAGCGTCATCAAGTCCTCGCGTTCGAGCAGGAGCTCCGTGGTCTGCGAGTCGTCCCAGATCGTGTCGAACCCGGGTTGCCACACCGGGTCGGTGAACAGGGCTTCGACCGTCCGGCGAATGCGGCCGACGTCGACGCGCCCCACCTTGCGGATGATGGCGACGCGGTGCGTGACGTCGATGGTGTAGGGGAACGGCATGGGGGATTTTTCGAGGAATCTGGTGCGTTTCGCGTCTATCCAAGGTTAAGAACGAGAAAAAGCCGTGCAGCGGACACCCCGCGGCTGATGTGCTACGATCACGCGTCGCGAGACGCGCGATTCCCACCACCGGCCGGCGTAGCTCAGTTGGTAGAGCAGCTGATTCGTAATCAGCAGGTCGTCGGTTCAAGTCCGACCGCCGGCTCCAGAAATTCCAAAAGAAACCAGACAGTCTCGCCAAATCGCTCGAGCTGATGGCTCGTTGATACCCTAACGGGTACCCCAGCTTTCTTACGAGCCTCTAGAATCCTGTCCCGCGTGACGACTTGTGTGCGGTCGATGTAAACCGCTCGGGCGGCAGTGCACTTCGGGTCGCCGCGGGTCTTGTTCCGACCGCAGAATCTGCGCACGCCGACGGTATGCTCCCCTTCCTGACGGTCAGCGTTTTGTGGTGCTGACGGTAGAGTCGCCGCTGTCGTCACAGCAGATGACTGTCCTTGTGAACTGGCGGTCGGCCTGAGGGAGTGAATCCCTGCACTGCGTGTCGTGTCCGCTGGCGTTGAGGCGATGGGGGCGAGCAGCTGGCCGTAACGTCGAATGTTCGTACCAGTGAGCGAGACCAACGGAAAGCCTGGAGTGCGCCGCCGCCCAAATTTCCTTCATCGGCCCGCGTGGGGTGAGGCGTCCGGCAGTGTACCCGAGCGTGCCTTGCGCGTGGGCGTCACGTCGGTCGTCAACACGTCGGATGATGACCGCCCGCTGGACGGACCGGCGTGCGCTCCAGGACGCTAAGGACGAGCAGGAAGCGCGCCATGTCCGAATCACTATAGCGATTCGGGTGGCCCCACGCGAGCGCGTCTGGCGGGTGGAGTCTAGGTCGCTTCTCTCGACGACGTAAGCCTGCGCTGCTGACTCATCGCCGAGTGGTTCTCTTCAAGATAGTCCACACCGTGCGCGGTGATCAGGAGCCGTGACTGCTCGCCGCGCGCGATCATGCCCTTCTGCATCAGATACCAGTACGTGAACTCGAGGTGCTCGCGGGCGATCCCAATCAGCTGTTCCATGTCGCGATCGTAGAGGCCAGGGTTGTTCGGCTCGATGCGACGTCGCGTGTACAGCACATCGAGGACCGTCAATCGGGTCAGCTTCTCGACGTCGATGTCGGTCTCGGGCCGCGTGCGGGCGGACACCAACTTCCAGCGCTCGTCGCGCTCCTTCTGGTGGAACACGTCGAACTGGGCACGCTTGGCCGGATCCGTCAGCGTGTTGTACGCCTCGTGCAGCTGACGAAACTTCTGCACGTTGCCCGTCTCGTGATTATCCGGATGATATCGCTGCGCCAGCAGACGGTAGACCCGATTGATCGTCTCCGACTCCGCGTTCGGACTGATCTGCAGCAATTCGTAATAGTCAAGTTGTTCGGACAATATCTCCACACCTTCTGGCCGCGCGCACACGTTCGCGTTCGTTCCAGAGATGATCGCATTTGCCGCCGACGAACCACCACCCGCCGTCGGCTTCGCCCACTTCGCTTGCGACTCCCTCTGCGTTGCAGGCAGGGCAGGACGGTTCTCTGTGCGCGGAAGCCGGTCCGTCCGTCACTCGCCGCCTCCGCGCGCTAGTGCGCGTCGGTCGCGTTGACGACGCTCCTGAACATCAGGAATCATTCCGACAGACCTCCTCGGCACTCGCGGCTCTCGTCGGGGATGCACCAGCGCCCATCCTCATACACGAGTTGTGGCATGGCGGTGCTTCGGTCAGCCCGGAGGCATCGCCCCACCACGTCGAGAGTCACCGCATCTGGCACGTCGATGGCGATCTGCCCACATCTGACACATCGGCGCACGAGGACATTCCGCAACTCCACAACGCACGGGCCTGGGATGATATACGGCACCGTCTTGTGCGATTCACGCACGTCTCCAGCGCAACGCCGACATGCCGTCGTGCGATCCAACACGTCAGCTCTCGGTCCACGATCGGATCGGGTTTACCGGCACCAACACTGACGATCATGTGGACAAGACTCGCTCAGTAGAGCGCATTACCAAAACGATCGCCGCCTTGGAGAACATCGTTGATGCCGGACACGTCCTGATGCCCAGAGCTGCGGGGCCACCGCGACGCCCAGACCCGTCGCGCTTCCGTAAATGACCGTGACCGCACCCGCGTCACCGTGACGCGAGATCCGCGAAAGGCGCTCCGATCGCGAGGTCGCTGTGATCGCTGTTCCCGTAGTTCCACGCCGACAGCGCATAGCCAAACTGATCACCCGACTCGACGGTGTCCGGAAATGCCCGCGGAGAGGAAGAGAAATGCAAATTTGAGGCCGTATACTTGAGCTAAAAGCTTAACAATACGGGGTGTCCGCTGGAGAAGGTATGAATTTGGCAGCCTTTAGGCCGCATCGCAGGCACATTGCCACACGCTTCATAGGGATGCTAGGGCAGCGTCACTCGAACTTCGAGACGGCGCCTCCGAAACGACGACAGTGCATCGCTACACGCTTTCCACCAGTGGCGCTCCGGGCCTCGCCACGGACCATAAAAGCCCACAGGCACGGCACCGGTAGTAGCGAAACCACGTCGTGATGAGCGTGAGCACCGGCTCCGGCGTGCCGCAGGCGGGACACACGACGGATGTCGTGTCGTCGTGGGGTGATGAGGGCTGCCGCACGGCGAAGATCAACGGCTATGGCTCGCCGATGCGACCGGCGCCCGCGACGTACGAGGGCGCAACGGACCACTCGAACCCGCAGCTGGTGCATCTGAAGTACAGGAGCAACGACGCGATCGTGGTCACGATCGGCGGTCCGTGCGAATGACAGCGGGGACAGGTCCCAAACGGCGGAGGACCAAGACCCCGCTCTCGGTCGGCGACATAGTGCTCACGCCAGAACCGAAGCGCTCGGCCCAGTGTTGGGGTGCTGACGAGCTTAGCAGTCATGCGGTCGAGGTTGTCGTTCGAGGAGTCGGTGATTGCGTCCGGCCAGCGACGCACGTCTCTGGAACGATACAGCACCTGCCAGCCGCCCAAGGACGACGATGCTGATTCATCCCGCCTGGCCGTGCTGGTAGCGGCCGAACAGTCTGCGGCGCCGCCACTTCGTGTCAACGCGGTGTGCCAAGTTGCGCTCCATTCTTCACACGAGATCACGTCGCAGCATCCGGCGACAGGGGGCATCGGAGTTGCCTTTGCCCGGCACGATCTGGCCCTCAGCTCACGCTCTCGGCGAACCTCGCGCTCATGCCGGGCACGGGCGCGAAAGGTGCGGGCATCGTCAGGATCGTGTCGCTTGAGGGCCGGGTCGCCTTCATCGTCGCGTGAGGCTCCTTAATCCGTGCTCGCGGGCGTCTTCGCGACCGATCAATTGAGTGATCGCGCGCTGATCGCCGCGTTCGTCGTGATTTCCTGACTGGCGTCGCGACGTTATGGTAACCGCTCGAAGGCTGGTCTCGGGCAGCCGTTGTTCCCCTCGAACGGCCCTTCATCAACCGCTCGCGCCTGAGTTCGCCATATTCATGACGCCGGTCGAGGCGCGCGTCTTGCCTACGGTGGTTCGTACATATGGTCATCATTCGCACTCCCGACGGCGCGACCGGCGAATACCGGTTGCGGCAGACCGCAAACGGTTTCCGTCTCGACCTCCGATGCACCTCGTACGATTTGATGACGATGCTGGAGGCGGGCTGGCAGATCGTGGGCACGAGAACCTACGCGGCGGAGCGACTTCTCCGCCGCGCCGGCCTGCTCACGTCAGAGATCGACCGGTTACCCCGAAGTCGTCGCTCTCGATGGCGCAGGCTGTTACACACGGCGCCGCAGGAACGCATGGTCCAAGCGGCACTCGAGTAAGGTTTGTTCGCCGTGGTAGGCGCCGCCTTCTCACAGGCGCACGTTCGAACGTGACGATTGGCGCAG
>CAWHFZ010000007.1:0-694275 GCA_963828745.1 Vicinamibacteria bacterium
TTGTTCAAAAAGTGTTGTACGCAAAGCTATGATGAGTGTAGGCTTGCAGGTGAAAAAGATTCAGGGTCCCTATGGGAAACGCGAAATGGTTAGAGCTATAAGATAAATTTATAAGCTAAAGGAATAAGCTAAAGGAATAAGCTAAAGGAATAAGATAAAGGAATAAGATAGAGGAATAAGATAAAACAATAATGCCGGGCATTAATTATAGTATAGAATAAAACAATTGAATAGTGAGAACTGAATAGAGCAATTGCTTAATTGCTCATAAAGTTAATTAAACAGGCTTAGCTAAAGCTGTAACTAATGCTTCCGTCTTTTTCGTCTTTCAATATGATCCCTAGTCCGGTTAACTGGTTCCTGATCTTATCGGAAGTTGCATAGTCTTTTTTCAGTTTTGCTTCCTTGCGTATTTCGATCAAGCAGTTCCACCACGCCACTGACTCTTACCTCCGTGTTTGCCGGATTCATCTTTCAAGCCAAATATATCCTCAAGATAAGCTTTGAAGTAGTTCTGGAATTTCCTGAGTAGTTTCGTTCGAAAAGGTGCGTTGTGGTATATGTTTATCCTTGATGCCGTTGATCACGTGCATCAGGTCAAACATATTTGCGAGTACCCTTGATGTATGAAAATCATCATTCATAAATTCATCCATCTCGCTGAGGGAGCTGGTTTACTTTTTCATCCTGTTCGGCGTTGAATTCGGATGCTACATTGTTCGATGCTACATTGTTCGACGCTTCATTGCTCGACGCTACATTGCTGGATGCTATCGTTGCTGGACGCTTCGTTGCTGGATGCTTCTTTGATTGATTCTTCTTTGATTGATGGTCCATTGCCAGGTGCTTCATTGGTTGAATCAGCATTGCCAGTTGCATCATCGGTTCCGGTGTTGAAATCCATGAGTACCTGGTAAGCATCCCATAAACGCCTGAAACCTTTTTCTGCAGCCTGCAAAGCTTCATTACTAAAATCGAGTGTGCTTCGGTAATGTGTTTGCAGCATGAAAAAACGAACATTCATCGGTGAATAGGCTTTTTCCAGCAAGGGATGATAACCAGTGAATAATTCTGTCCGGCAAAAATCCATTTCCAGCACTTTTACTCATCCTGACACCATTTACTGTCAGCATATTGGTGTGCAACCAGTAATCGTACCGGGCTGGTATGATAACAAGCCTGTGATTGTGCAATTTCATTGGTATGATGCGTCGCAGCCAGGTCCATACCACCGCCATGTATATCGAATTGCTTTCCCAGATATTTTTCACTCATTGCCGAGCACTCAATATGCCATCCCGGGAAAACCCATTCCCCAGGGAGACGGCCATTGCATCAGGTGTTCGGGTTTTGCTTTTATCCAAAGTGCAAAATCAAGCCGACCCTTTTTTTCATCCTGTCCACCAAGTTCACGTGTTCCTTCAAGCATATCTTCCAGTTTCCTGTTGGTGAGTATACCATAAGGTTTTTCCTTATTGTATTTTTCTACATCAAAATATACCGTACCATTGACCACATATGCATACCCGTTTTCAATGATCTTTTTGTGCCATTTCTAATCTGTTCTGTGATATGGCCGGTTGCAGTGGGTTCAATGGTTGGTGGCAGGGTATTAAACAGTTCCATTACTTTATGAAAGCCCAGGGTGTATTTCTGCACTATTTCCATTGGCTCCAGTTGTCTCCAGCCTTGCTTTTTTGGAGAACTTATCATCGCCTTCATCCCTGTCGCCTTCCAGGTGACCGGCATCGGTTATATTTCGTACATAACTTACTTTGTATCCCAGGTGATTTCAGGTAACGGTAGATGATATCGAAAGAAATAAAGGTGCGGCAGTTGCCCAGGTGTACATCACTATAAACCGTAGGTCCGCATACATACATCCCTATATATCCCGGTGTTACCGGCGTAAATATTTCCTTTTTCCTGCTTAAAGAATTATAGACAATCAAAAGAGATATGAATTATGTGAAAAGAGTTATGAATTATGAATTATGAGTTATGAAACCTGGTTATGAATTTGAGTTCTGAATTATTAATGTATGCTGTATCCCAATTCAAATATTCATGACTTGTAACATTCTACAAAAATAGCTCTATGTACGCATATCCCTCACTATTCACCACTCACTCAACTCAATCACTTAACTCACCACTCACCACTTACCACTCACCACTTCTCTCTTCCTAGATGCAAATCTGCAATAATCGGGTAGTGATCAGAATAGGGAAGTATCTTACGATTGAATTTTAATACTTCAAATTTTTTATCTGCAATGATGTAGTCAATCCGCAAGGTTGGCGAGATATGCGAAAATGTTCTTCCAAGTCCCCATCCCTTCTCATGAAATGCATCTACACGGTTTTTTCGAATTCTGAAATAGGTATACGAATTCGGAATATCGTTGAAGTCTCCTGCAACAATCTCCGGGTGAGGACTCGCGTCCATGGCAGCTGTTACCTTATCTGCCTGCTCACTGCGAAACCGATAGGCGGCTCTTAATTTTTTAGCGATTGACTTTGATGCGATAAGCACACTGTCTTTATCTCCACGCCGGCTGCTCACATGAACATATTCTTCCTCGGCAATACGGTTTGATTGCAGATGTGTGGTAAATATCCGGACTGGCTTACCATTCAATTGAGATATCTGCTGCCAGCAGGGTTTCTGCACTCATCGATCTGATATCTCCCTTATACCTGATCCTGAAACTGTCAATAATCGGGTGTTTGGAAAATATAGCAACACCCATTGTGTATAAACCCTTATCCTGGATATAATCTTCACTGGTAAATGAATAAGGATAACCGATATCTTTCATCAGTTCAAACACAGTCACTAGTTTTTTAGCCGGGCAATCTGTCTTTTACAAATTCCTGCATGACATAAAATATCAGGGTCTTGTGCTTTGATAAAATCCAGCATCTGTCGCCTTAACGCCCTGCTGTTTTCGGGTTTTCAAAAAAGCCAAACTGGTGCACGTTCCAGGATAGAATCCTTATGGTACCGGGCTTCTTAACGGTACTGTCCGATGAATTATAAGTAGTGCCTATCAGTGCGCTGATATTCGTATAACCGATAATAAGGACGATAACGGAAAGCAAGGCCCAGCGCGATCGGGCAAATAACCATCCTGTAATAAAAATGAGGTGAGCAACAATCATGAATGGAAAGAACAATCCAAGAATCGCGATAAACCACCATTCACCCGGATCAATAAACATGTTAATACAGGCCAACAAAAAGAAAATAGCTGCCAGTATATTCAGAACAATAAAAAGCCGCCTGGTAAACGTTGCTAAAAAAGACATAGGGGATTGTTAAGCATCATCATCGGCAGCACGTTTGAGAATATCTTTTTCCTCTTCGGTGAGATACCGGTATCCTTGCTGGTTTATTTTATCAAGGATATCGTCTATTCGTTTTTGTGTGATGTTTGGAATTTTCTTGTAAGGTTCAGTGCCTTTTACTGAATAATGGAAATCACGTTTTGCTGTTTTCTTCCAATTCTTTTTGTCAGGATTAAACAGGTTACTGATCCAATAAAAAAACTTATTTATCGGTGTACTCCAGTCGTTACCTTTTCTTAATTGTAAAACAAAAATATAACCCATCAGGGCCCCACCGATATGTGCGATATGACCACCACTGTTTGAAGAGGAAATCATAGCTACATCCACTATGATATAGATAAGTGTTATGACCCATAATGGTATCCCACCGTTGATCATTGGGAAAATGCGATAGCCAGGTGCCAGTACCGTAGTTGCAATAGCGATGGCCATTGCGCCGGCTGAAGCGCCTTCTACAGTTGTAAGCGGCATATTTAAACGCAGGCCAGGGAAAACATTATAACTTATCAGGAAAAGTATTCCACCTGCAACGCCACCATATAAAAACAGTGGAATGATCTTGCTCGGGCCCGGTCAGATCCTGCAGGATATACCCAAAAACCCAGATCCAGATTACGTTGCCCAGCATGTGCCAGACACCATCATGCATAAACATATAGGTGATCAGTGTCCAGGGTCTTTTGGCGAGTGTACCCAGATCTGCCGGCAAGGTGAACCAGCTAAAGATATTTTCGCGGTACTGTTCAAGGGGAATGCCTGACAAATAAAATCCCACCCGTAAAAAAATGAACAGGCAAAATACGGTCCCCAGGATCGCAAGCAACAGCACAAGAGTATTACCATCCTGGCCCAATGTCATTTTCCTCTTGAAGCGATTATCCATCAACACAGCATTAATTTAAGTGAAAATACAAAACCCGTGCGAAATAAGCCAGCGCTTAGTTTCAGTACACAAAATTAACAGATTACCGCCTGCAAAGTTGAATTTTAATAAAATTGCTTTCGGTTGGTTTTGTTCCAGTAAATCACCATGATGATGCCGACCAGCGCTCCTCCGAGATGCGCCCAGTGCGCGACATTATCCCCGGCGGAATTTGAATTCCCATACAGAGTTCCAGGCGGCGTAAAGGATGACGAACCATTTTACTTTTATCGGGAAAAGAAGTAGATATATAATGACGTTGTTGGGAAACAGATATCCGAAAGCAGCCAGGCATCCAAAAACTGAACCGGAGGCTCCACGCGTAGCAGTATTGATCTTGAAGGTTGGTGAGTAGAGTAATTCCTCCTGTTGGCTCGGTCAAGAGTTCTGAAATATGCCATTATCGGCTCCATTTCAAGGTATAAAACACCAAGGTGCATAAGACCGGCCCCAATTCCGGTCAAGCCATATAAAAGATGAGGAAACGTTTTGCTCCCCAAACGTTTTCCAGTTGCAGAACCAAACATCCAGAGCGCGAACATATTGAAAAAAATATGCCCAAAACTTCCATGTAAAAACATATAAGTGATCAACTGGTGAGGCCGGAAAAAAACAGAATGCACATCGTGCAAGGGCGAACCAGTTTTCAATCCGTATGGTTTCACTATTTTGAAAAGTGAGCTGGGCAAAGAAGACCAGGGCGTTTAATATAAGCAGGTTTTTAATAACGGTGGGCAGGATCCCTGGAACCCCCTAACTTTGAAATCCCTCATACATCTTTTTTGAATGTGCGAATATCGTTATGTTTGACCGATTCGAAGAAACCGTAACTATAATTTCATTGACAACAGGTTTATTAACAGCACATTCACTTAACTGCAGTTACTGTGATCGGTCGTTACTAACGGACCGGCATATGTATGAGTCCAACAACTCAATCAGGTTCCAAGGCCTTAGTTTCCTGTCTCAAGTTTAAGCTGGGCCACATTTTCGATATGATGTGTATGTGGAAACATATCAACCGGCCGCATCCTGGTCACCTCGTATTTTGCATCAAGCAAATTCAGATCCCTGGCCTGTGTTGCAGGGTTACAGCTCACATATACAACTGTCGGTGCAGCAATATCCAGTATTTTTTCGACCAGTTTTTCGTGCATACCCGCGCGCGGCGGATCTGTAATGATCACATCCGGGCGGCCATGCTGGGCGAAAAAAGCATCATCACAGATTTTCATAACATCACCGGTATAAAACTCCGCATGATGAATATTATTCAGCAAAGCATTCTCTCTTGCATCTTCAATGGCTTCATTGATCAGTTCTACCCCGATAATTTTTTTTGCCTGCCTGCTTACAAATAGTCCAATGCTGCCGGTACCACAATAGAGATCATAAACGATTTCGTTCCCCGTCAGGTCAGCATATTCTCGCGTCACCTGGTACAATCGTTCTCCCTGGTCTGTATTGGTTTGAAAAAATGATTTTGGACCGATCTTAAATTGGAAATCTTCCAGTGTTTCAATCACATATCCCTTGCCAAAATAAACCTCGGGGGAAAGATCGAAAAGACTATCATTCCACTTGGTGTTGATGGTATATAAAAGTGTTGTGATGGAAGGAAATAATGCCAGGAGATGATCCAGCATTGGGATTCGCTGAGCTTCATCTTCATATCCAAAAATAACGTTCACCATCAGTTCACCCGAACGGCAATAACGGAGCTGGACATTCCGCATAAAGCCAGAATGATTCCTGATATCATAGAAACTCAGGTTATGGCTGATGGCATATTCTTTCAAAGCCAACCTGATTCCGTTGGTAGGTTCAGCCTGCAGATGACATTTTTTAATATCAACTATCTTGTCAAAAAGGCCCTTCACATGATAGCCGGCCACATCCTGGAAAGCAGAAAAGTTCGGATCACCCACTTCTTCCGGAAGGAGATATCGCTTATTGCCAAAAGTGTATTCTATTTTATTGCGGTAATACCTGGTATCTGTGGCCCCGAGTATTGGTTCGAAAGGCGGTAGTGCAACCTTTCCGATTCGCTGCAGGTTGTCCTGGACCTGCTTTTGTTTGAAACCGAGTTGTTGCTCGTATGGCAACATCTGCCATTGGCAACCGCCGCAAACACCAAAATGCTCACAGAATGGGGTAACCCGGTGACTTGCATATTGATGAAAGTTAATTGCCTTTCCTTCGGCCCAATCTTTTTTGCTTTTTGAAAGCCGGACGTCTACTATGTCGCCGGGTACTCTCGATTCCCTCCATGCAGGAACGAGGCGGTGACTTCCGGGATTGGCGGGACGCCGCAGGCAACCTGATTCCGATCTACGACCCGCTCACCCTTCGATCGGACGGCCACGGCGGCTTCATCAAGGACCAGTTCATGGGGTGCGAGGGCAACACACCCAATGTCATCTGCCCGTCGCGCATCAACCCGATCGTTTCCGCCTGGCTCAGCGCGTTGCCAGTGACAACAAGCGATGGGCCATTGAACAACTACCACCCGTCACAAGCGGTGCCCGACACGATTCTGGCGGACTCCAACTACTACATGGGGCGCTACGATCTCCAGCTCGGCGGCAATGATCACTTGTTTGTGAGCGTGTGGCACCAGCGATCGCCTGCGAAGTTTTCCTCGGTGCTTCCGAGGTCCCTCGCCAATGAATCCTTCACTGATCCCCAGAACTCGTGGGTGAGCCGCTTCAACTACGACAAGACCATTCGCGGCACGCTGCTGAACCACACGTCGATCGGCTATCTGAATCGCAATGAGGGATATGGATGCGTCAACCAGGATTTCGCGGATGATTTTCCTCAGATCGTCGGGGTGGCCAGTCACAACGTGCCACCGTACATTTCGTTCAATGACAGGGCATTTAGTGCCTTCGGCTGTCCAGGGGGTCCCGCGCACGAGGGCATCACCACTCGCCCGACCTTCATCATCAACGACATCGTGACGTGGACCAGGGGCGCGCACACGATGAAGCTGGGGATGGAGTACCGGAAAATCATGGGCAACCTCCACGGCGCGAACAATGAAGCGGGGAGCTTTGACTTTCAGCCCGGCGCAACGGGGCTGCTCGGTGTGAATAGCGGAAGTCCAATCGCCAGCTTCTTGCTCGGCGCCGTGGACAATGCCAACGCGACGTTCCGGGCAGTGAATTCGTCGTATCCGCGCCAACACGCCTGGATCGTCCATGCGGGCGACACGTGGCGCGTCACCGACACGCTGACGGTCGATTACGGTCTCCGGTGGGACTACTTCTCTCCGTCGTCAGAAAAGTACGATCGCTTCTCCTTTTTCGACCAGGACGGCGAGAACCCCGGAGCCGGCGGTCATCCAGGTCGGCTCGCATTTGCCGGAGACAGCTTTGGAGAGGCGAGCTTTCGCGCCCGCTATCCGGAGAAGAACTGGTACGGCGGGTTTGCGCCGCGCCTGGGCGTCGTGTACTCGTGGAATGACAAGACCGTCGTGCGCGCCGGTTGGGGCGTTTTCTACACGCAGGCGTTCTATCCGGGCTGGGGCGGCGGCATCGCGCAGGACGGCTTTTCGAGCAGCCCGGTGTTCTCGAGCGGTCTCGGTGGAGTTCAGCCCGCCTTTTTCCTGGAGGAAGGTTTCCCCCAGGATTTCGAGGCCCCACCCATCATCCGCTCGGACTACAAGAATGGGCAGACGATTCTCTATCGGCCGGCTGACGCCAATCGGCGGTCGTATTCCCATCAGTGGAACATCACCGTCGATCGCCAGCTCGGTCACGACCTCGCACTGAGCATTGCGTACGTGGGCAGCGCCGGTCGCCGGCTCCCATCGAGCATCGATCCGATCAACGCCGTCGATCCCCGCCACCTGTCGATGGGGCCAGCGCTCGATGACGAATTTGAGCCGGGGATGACGAGCCTCCATGGTGTGCCCCTGCCGTACGCGGGCTGGGTAGAGCAAATGGCGGGGTGCTCGCCGTCGGTCGCCCAGGCGCTTCGGCCATTTCCACAGTACTGCGACAACTTGCAGGGTTTGAATGAGAACCACGGGGAATCGCGCTACAACTCTTTGCAAGTCAAGCTCGAGAAGCGTTTTGCCAATGGATTCTATGGTTTGGTGTCTTACACGCTGTCAAAGACGATTTCGAGCGGCTCTGACGACACACAGCGTGAAGCGCTGACGTGGAATGGTGCGCAAGGTGTCATCTCGCCCTTCGAGCGGGAGCGCAACGAGGCGATTGCCGTCACCGACACGCCACACGTCCTCTCGGCGGCTTTCGTGTACGAACTGCCCTTCGGCAGCGGCAAGAGATTCCTCAATGCCGGCGGCGTGAAGAACGCGCTTCTGGGAGGCTGGCAGATCAGCACGATTTTCCGGTACTCCTCGGGTCTGCCGCTCTTCTTCCGCGTGGGAGGCACAGCGTGCAACGTCCCCGGACCATTCCGGGCCGGCTGCATTCCCGCCATCATCAACCCGGACGCCGTCTTCGCACAGGAGAAGGGGTCGTTCGACCCGGCCAAGGGGCCGCTGTTGGATGTCACGGCGTTCGAACCAGTAAGCGCGTTCAACTTCTACAGAGGCCGGGGCAATCGCATAGAGGAGAGCGTCCGCGGCTTCGGTTACCACAACCAGGATCTTGCGTTCGTCAAGAACGCGAGGGTGCCTGGCGGAACGAACCTGCAGCTTCGGGTGGAGGTCTTCAACTTCTGGAACTGGCACATGTTCACATATGGAGCGTGGGGAAACGCGGCATTCAACACCGATCTCTCGAGTCCAGACTTCGGCACGTGGAACGGGACCGTGTCAGACCCACGCAGTATCCAGCTTGCGGCGCGCTTCGAGTTCTGATCCGAACTGAAACCTGCGCTACCCAAACATCTTCGGGGTCGGCATCCGCGCGCGGATCCGCTCGAGCTCTTCGACGGTCACGCGGTCGAGGCCGCCCTTACGGCAGGATTCCTCGACGGCCCTGACAACCATGCCCCGCACGAACGCGGGGATCTTCTTCATTCGTTCGGCAGCCGCATCGTCCCACGCGATCGTCGCCCGCGATTCGAGCCCGTACTCGATGGCCGAATCCGAGCGCAGTCGCATGTAGGGCGGACCTTCAGGTCCGCCCTCGCCGAGGCTCGGAAGGGGCGGAGTCTGCGCGAGAAGTGGCGAGCCAGCGAACTTGCCGGGGACGTGAGTGCAGAGCGGATCTTCGGCCATCAGATCGCCGGTCATCCCGTAGGCCCTTGCGCGGCAGCCGCCGCAATGCCCGTTCATCTCACACTCCCCGCACCGCCCGCCGAGCGAGCTGCGACGCCGAATGCCGGTGAAGAGTTCCGACGATCCCCAGAGGTCCGCGAGGCTCGAATTGCGGAGCGTTCCCGCGAAGACCGGGAGATAGGGGCAGGGCGTGACGTCTCCGTTCGGCCGGATCCCCATGTAATGCGTCCCCGCAGGGCAGCCACCGGCGCCTCCGGAGTAGGTCCTGATGCGAGCGTCGGTGTCCCCCTGCTCCAGAACCGTCTTGATGTAGTGCGGCGCGCACTTCGCGTTCACGAGCATCCGGCGGTCGTACTTCTTCTGAATCCGGTACAGTGAGGCCAGGACCTCGTCGTATTGCGCGGGCGTGATATCCGACACGAACTGCCCGCGTCCGGTCGGCACGAGGAAGTAAAGGTTCCAGACCTTGGCCGCGAGCCGTTCGTGCGCGAAGTCGGCGATCGCTTCGAGGTCGTCGAGATTGTGCGAGCCGGCGGTCGTCTGCACGATGAACGGGAGCCCGGTCCGGTTGAGGATCTCCGCGCCCTCCACCGTGTTCTGCCAGGCGCCCCGCACTTTCCGGAATCGATCGTGACGATCGGGGTCGAGCGCATCGAGCGAAAGGGACAGTCCCCGTGCGCCGGCTTCCGCCAGACGCTGCGCGACGTTCTCGGTGATGCGCACGCCGTTGGTGCCGACGACGACCCAGAGTGCACGCTCCGCCGCGCGCCGGACGATCTCGAGGATGTCGCGCCGTAAGAGCGGCTCGCCTCCCGTCAGGATCGTGAGGCATTCAGGGGCGAACGCCGCGATCTCGTCGATGACCTTGAAGCATTCCTCGGTGCCAAGCTCGCTGCGATCGGCGAAGTTCTCCGTTCCGACCAGAGGCGTGCCGCCGGCGTCGAGATAGCAGTGCTCGCATGCGAGGTTGCAGCGATACGTCAGATTCCACGAGACGACGTAGGGCCGGACGAATGTGCTCAATTGCCTCTACATACCAAAAAACTCGCGGGCCTCGTCGAGGAGCTTGTCGTCGACTTCCAAGGCCCCCTTGTCGCGCGCGAACTTCTCGATGCCGGTCCGCGCCATCGGGCGTACGAACTCGGGAATATTCGCGAGACGCGCTTCGGCGCCGGACGTCCAGCGGACCGAAATCGTCTCACCGGTCGGCGCGGATGTCGTCTCACCGTTGGCACCGTCCGTCGTCGGGATCATCGCAGCGAAGGGACAGCCGCCCGCCTTTGCGGATGCTCCAGCGGGACTCGCGTCGGCGGGGCCGATTCGGACGCCGAGCGACTGGACGACCTGTGTTTCGTACGCGTTCGTGAGCATCGCGATCTCGTAGCCGCACTCAGGGCACGAGTAGACGATCGACAACGAGCCGCGCTCGGGTGGCCCCACGGTCTGAATCTTCATCGGGCTATCGCAGGGAACACAGAGGAACTTCATCGGGAAGACTCCGCGCCTGGTCGCCTCAGCTCACGCGAATCGTGCGCGGAGGCTGCCAGGCTCTCGAGAAGCTGCTGCGCAACGTTTTCAAGTGCCCGTAAGACTGGCGTTGACGGCGCTTCCGCCAGAGGAATTCCGCTGTCGCAGTGCCGGGCCAGCTCGGGATCGAATGGCACTGTCCCCAGGCACGGGATCCCGAGGTCGGACGGCATTGGTGAGTCGAAGAGCGGCTTGATGGCGTTGCAGTCGCGACAGTAATAGCCGCTCATGTTCTCGACGTAGCCGAGGACGCGGTTGCGTCCTTTGGCGAGAGCGGCAACCGAGCGCGCGACGACCCCACGTGACACTTCGGACGGGATGGTCACGAGCAGGAATGAGGTGCGCGGTCCGAGAAAGTCGGCATACTGCACGGTCCGCTCTGCGCCCGGCGGCAGATCGAACATCAGCAGATCGAGCTCTCCCCACTCGAACGATCCGAGGATCTCCGTGAGGAGGGCAAACTCTCTCGTCGCGCGCCACGTGTGCGAATCGCCTTGAGCGGCGCTCTCGAACTCGAGCGCTGCCGATTCCGGGATCACCGAGCCCATCGAGAATACGGCGATGCCATTCCTGGTCTTCGGGAGCGAGACCTTGTGGCTGCCCGGCACGAACACCGCATCCTGGACGCCCGCCATGCGTGCCTGCGAGGGGCCGTTGAAGTCCGCGTCGAGGATGGCGACTCGAAGGCCGCGGGCGCGCAGCGCGCCCGCAAGGTGCAGCGTCAGAGTACTTTTGCCGACGCCGCCCTTACCGGAGCCGACGGCCACGAGATGGCGGACTGCGGCGAGGCCGTCAGTGATGCGGGTGCGCTGCTCGGCGACCTGCTCGAGAACTCTGGAGCCTCCGTCGCCGGCGATGTCGCGGTAACCCTTCATCGTTGCTGGTGTTCCGAGCCTGTCGAGCTCAGGGGCGTCCTGAGACTGTCGAGGTTCGATAGCTTACACCGTCGCGCACCATCTCGACGCGGGATTGTCATCAATTGAGGGGCTTACTCAGGGACCGCAGCTTGCATCTTAGACTTACAGCACCGGGAGGAGCTGAACAATGGAGACCTCGACCGCTATCACGCTCGCGCTCGTGCTTTGCGCTGCGCTCTGGATCCCATATTTCATTTGGTACATCCGCCGTGGGAAGGCGCGCGGCCATACCTGGTTCACCTGGTGGAAGCCGCGCGGCCACTCCGACATCGGTCCGGACGTAGGCGGGGTGCGACAGACTCGGCCGGAAGCCGACGATGCGCGAGGCGCTCACTACTGACAGACGCAGCCCGAGCCCGATCAAGGAATACCGCAACTAGGGTTTCGTGATCACCACGGAGGTCCCGTTTGTGCCTCCGTCAACATCGTGATTGCTCCCTGAGGTGTAGGTCGCTCCGCTCGCCGTGATTCCGGTCACGGTGAACGTAACGCTGGCATCGCGCTTGCGCAGGTTGCTGACCGATATCTGGCACGTGCCACTGCCGCTCGTGGTGCAACTTCGGCTTCCGGTCGCCGCGCCGCTCAGCGTGCCTGTGACCAGCGCGCCGGACATCGCGCCGTGAATGCTGTTGTGCACCGCAACCGTCACCGCCGCCGACCAGCCGTTCTTGTTGCCGCTCCCGGAGCCGTCGAGGTCGCCGATGTGCACCGTGGGCGCCGGAACGAAGGGGTTCACCGTGACCGTCACGCTATCGGTCGCTGTCGCGCCATCGTCATCGGTGACTTGTAACGTCAGCGTATGCGTGCCGACACTGAACGAGACGGTCGGGCTCACGCCTGTGCCCAGCGTGCTGGCGCCCTCGCGCCAGACGTAGCTCACGATCGTGCCGTCCGAATCGGACGACGCGCCGCCATTCAGCGTCACGTCCTGCGTCCCGTTGCCGTCGCTGTCGGTAACCGCCTGATCCGCGCCTGCGTTGGCGCTTGGCGGTGCATTCGGCTTCGGGTTCACGCCGATGAGCACCGAGTCAGTGCTCGAGGCGCCGTCATCGTCTGTGACCTGCAGCGTCAACGTGTGAGCCCCGACGCTCAATGAGACGTTCGGACTTGCGCCGGTCGCCACAACATTCAGCCCTTCCTTCCACGCGTAGGTGACGATGGTGCCGTCGGAGTCGGACGACAAGGTGCCGTTCAACGCCACGACCTCGGTGCCGTTGCCGTCGCTGTCGGTCACAATCTGGTCGGCGCCGGCGTTTGCCACGGGCGCCGCATTCGGCTTCGGGTTCACGGTGACGACGACAGTGTCGGTACTCGAGTCGTCGGCGTTGTCGGTGACCTGCAGCGTCAGCGTGTGTGTGCCGACGTTCAGCCAGATCGATGGTGATGCGACAGTCGCGAGCACAGCCGCGCCTTCACGCCATTCGTAGGAGACGATCGAGCCGTCGGGGTCACTGGACGCACCGCCATTGAACGTCACTTGTTCCGAGCCATCGTCGTTGCTGTCGACTACGGTCTGATCGGGTCCGGCGTTGGCGATCGGCTTGAGGTTGGGGGTGAGGCTGTAGGTCATCGCGTTGTGGATGTTCAGGCCGCCGCGCCTGGTCCACGAGTCGAGTCGGATCGGAGAGACGCCAACCGGATCGGCGCTGTTCTCGAGAATGTCCACGACCTGCTGGTTGCTGAACACGTCGCTTCGCGACCACACGAGCGCCGCGGCACCAGAGACATGCGGAGCGGCCATGGACGTTCCGGACAACCATTGATAGCAACCCACATCTCCCGGGGTCGTACCGGCGCCGCCACACTGGTCCATCGGGTACGAGGACATGATCGCGTTGCCTGGCGCGGCGAGCTCGACCCAATCATCGGCGTCAGTGCTGTAGTTGGAGAACGACGCCCTCAGATGATCCTCGTCGAAGGCACCCACGGAGACAACGTGAGGAAACGCCGCCGGATAGAACGGCGTCGTGACGCCGTCGTTGCCGGCCGCGGCAACGATGACGAGGCCGGCGTTCCACGCATCCTCGACCGCGTCGAACATCGCCTGCGAATACTCGGTGCCGCCGAGGCTCAGATTGATCACGCGCGCGCCGTCGGTCACCGCGCGATCGATCGCCTGCGCAATCGCGAAGTCGTCGCAGCTGCCGTCCGGCGTGCAGACCTTGTACGACAGAATCACCGCGTTGGGCGCCACGCCGACCACTCCTTCGTCGGCCGCGGGATCGCCGGTCGGGTTGCTCATCGCGGCGGCAATGGTCCCCGCGACGTGCGTGCCGTGGCCGTGATCGTCCATCGGATCGCCGTCGTTGTTCACGAAGTCCCACCCGCCAATGAACTTGGATGCGAGATCGGGATGGGTGTAGTCGATGCCGGAATCAACGATTGCGACTGGAATGTTGGTGCCCTGCGACACCGCCCACGCCTCGGGTGCATCGATGTCGGCATCGGGTGTGCCGACGTAGAAGCACAGAAAATCGCCATCGATCCATGGGATACACAAGAACCCCTGACCGGTGTTGTGCAACGCCCATTGTTCGCGGAAGTAGTAGTCGCCAGGCATCACCGGTAATGCCTGGCTCTGCGCCACCGGCTTCGGGATGCTGCGTATGTAGTTCGGTTCGGCATACAGCACGTTGGGATTGTTGCGGTAGCGTCCGATCGCGGCCTTTTCGTTGCCTCGCGACACTGTCACGAGTTGCTGCCCCGTACGGGCAATCTGGTGCTTGAGAACGCCGCCGCCCTGGCGGTGCGCGTCTCCTTTCGCCTTTCCGCTCACGCCAGGTTTGAACTTCACGATCACTTCGCCGGCGACGAATCCGCCGTTCACCGCAGGCGTTTGCGCCGACGGACGCGTGACGAATACGGACGCCACGAGCACCAGGGTTGCGAACAGTGTCCCGACCCGCATGAGAGGATCCTCCGGCTGCGATTCGCCTACCAAAACCGTCAGCGCACACGGCCCTGACGGATCGAAGGGGTGTCATTCGCAACCGGCCTGCCAGCGCAGTTGAGGTCTTGATCGCGGGCGTTTTGCGAGGAGGGATCAGATTTGATACGAGTGGCGCCCACATAATTGGCGCCGCCGCGATGAAACCGTAATGACACAACTGGCCGCTGATCTCGCTACCAGGGGACGAGGCCAGGGAGCTTCTCACCAAGGGGCGTGAGCGCGGCGGTTGTCGCATGACCGCGGACAGCCGACACGGAACAGAGGAATGCCAGAAGCGCGATCTGAACCATCGCCCTGAGCTGGGATACTCACCGGCCTGCGCTCCACTCTGCTACGCGGATCGCGCCGTCCCCGCGTAGAGGAAATGTGCGCCGGCGGGACGAAAACCGAGTGCCTCCAGCGACTCTTTTGCGATCTCCGACGGGTGGACCTTCGGGAATCGGAACGCCCTCATGCCTTGCGCGCCGAGTCGAGAGAGCAATTGCTTCAGACGGGCTCCACCGTCCTCGATGAATGAGCGGAGCGACATGATCTCCGCAACCGCCTCTTCGCGATTCACGTAAAGGACATGAGCCTCGATTCGCTCGTCCGAAGCCACGGCGAGTCCTGCCATCTCGTCCTTCTTTGCAGTGAGCGTCGCGATCGAGCGCTCCCAGCAAACCTGCGTGTCAGTGTCTCCAAGGAGACCATTGGCGGCGAGATCGTCGACCGTGACGGGGATCACGAACCGGCCCGCATTGTTTTCCTCACTCTGCGCCGTGGCCGAACTGAAGTTCGGCCCTACGTCGTACAGGACGTAGTCTGTCAGGAGCGCTTCCTCGACGTAGCCGCTTGCGCGGAACAGCGCGCAGGCAGGGGAGAGAGTCTCCGGGACTTCAGCGATGATTCGCGGCGGACCGAGAATCGCGAGCTTCGAGGCGAGCGAGTCGAGCAGGTGGCGGCCGTGGCCCTGCCGTCGATGATCGGGGTGGACGGCGATTTTGTGGATCAGGGTGCCGGAAGGGCGCTTGGCGCCGATCATGACGCCAATCGGATCGGCGTCCGAGAAGGCGACCATGCAGCTGCTGCACCAGACCTGAAGATCGCGGATCGATCGCTTGAACGCGGCAGGCGTCATCGGCGGCTCGCCGAGAAAGTACGGCGACCAGCAGCAATTCAGCGCATCGACGAGCAGCTCGATGTCGTCGGTGCGGCAGAAGCGGTAGGCGCTCACGTGGGCATAACTCCCAACATCCAACTCCCAACTCTCAAAGGGTCGGCATGCAATAGCGCAGCAGTAACGACATCGACGTCTCGTTTTGCGGCCGTCTCGGTGAGTCGAACGTCCTCGCGAGGTGTGAATCCGGAAGGTGGCATCCTGCTTCCAGACCGGCGAGCGGCCAGATAATTAGGAGTGGCGTCAACGAAAGTGTTCGATCAACATCAAGTCCGCTCCTGTAACTGCCAGCCGGCTGTACAGGATAGTACGGCATCGGGGGACACCGAGATCGACCGCTGGTCGCTGATCCCAGTTGGCGTGTTCAGTCGGATACGCCATGAGACGTCACGAGTTGAAAGACCGGCCGCAACCATCGTCTCAGTCTAGGAGCTATCTCATAGACAGCAAGCGCGGTCCCCACCGCAAGCATAGCGGCGGGCGCAATCATCGGCCTGGAGCCATCTCAGATCGAAAGGCCGGGATCGCCCTCAATGACTTGCTGGCGCAGCAAAGGCCGCTCGCCCGGTTTCCAGAGCGATGCCGTGTGGACGACCCGGTAGCGAAGAGGACCGCCATCGGGACGATCGCTGCGCGTGATCGGGCGTGGAATGCAGACGAACTCGGTCCGCATTTCATCGCTGGTGAGCCGCACCGTCGCATAGCCGTGACCGCCCATATCCACGAATTCAAGGTGCGGGGAAAGTTTCAGATTGGAAACGGCGTGAGCGCGCTTCAGGTCGAAACTCTCGGCGTATTCGAGGCACGAGCGGACGCCGTGCTTGAGGAGCATGTTGTAGGTCCATTCGGGCTTACCCGCTGGCCGATCGGCCAGGAACAGCGAACGGAGCGGATGATCCTTGGGAAGACGGTGCTCATAAGCCTCCATCGTCCCAGGGCTGGCCAGCGAGGCGCCGACGAAACTGATCCCGACCGGCTCGAACTTGGCGGGTGGCAATAGGGAGGCGGCATAGCCGGCCCAAAAGCTGTGACGGTCGCCCGACACGATCGCGAATCCGGTGATCTTCGAATCGCGGACGAGGTCATAGATTTCGCCACGCTCGTGGTAGGCGCTGCCATAATCGCCGCTGCCGATCTGCGCGAAGGTGTCGGCCGGCCACTTCTGCTTGGTCAGTCCATCGGGAAGGTTCTGCGGGTCGGCCCGCAAATCGAGGGCACCCAGCGAATTGCCCCAGATCTTCCAGGTTGCCGCGGACCGACGGAGCTGGTCCATGAACCATTTCTTCTGACGGGTCCCGAGGAACGTGCGCGGCGGTGAATCCTTTCGCGGATTAGGGATGCTTATGTCGCCAAAGCTGAGTTCGGCGGGCGGTTTGCCGCCGTTGAAGGTGCGGCCGGCATCGAGCGCGATCATCGCCGGTTCAGAGAACATCCCGTTGAAAGTCGGATCGTAAATCTTGCCAACGCCCTCCGCATCGGTCGGGTCGTCGCCGCAGAAGCTGTGCTGGTCGGTGAGAATGAGATCGAGGTGCCGGCCGTAGCGCAAAGACCGATAGGCGATCAGGCTGTTGATGGCCTTCAGATTGTTGGGTTCGATCCCGAGGCCACTGTCGTCCCACTCTTCTATCGGCACATTTTTCACCGCCAGCGCGCCGAACGTGTCGAGCGATCCGCTCGGCGCCTTCACGCGCGCGGGAATATATTCGAACCATGCCTGGTTGGCGGCGACCTTGACAGTCTGGCCCGGTTGCGGAGCGCCCCCTGCCTGGACGATGCTCTGCCGGCCCTGCCAGGAGAATTCGTGATTGTCCCAGATGGCGACGAACGGCCAACGCGCTCGCGCGTCTTGCAGGTCGGGATCGGCAAGGTAGCCCTTGTAGACGACGCGATAGCCGTCGACCGTGAGCGGGTAATGGAATTTGCCGGTTTGACCGCCATCGGGAATCCGGCCGACTTCGTAGATCGTGCGGTCGTACCGCGTCGGCACCTCGTCGGGATATTCGACGACCTCATAAATGAAATCACCGAGGTGGAGAACGAAACCGAGTTGATCGGCGGGCGCCGCGCGCTCATCCTCAAAGATCATCCGGCGATAGCCGTTCAGCTTGCCTTCATTGAGGCTCTGGCAGCTGACGAAGGCGAAATTGACCGGCCGTGGATCGTTCGCCAGCGGCGCGGTGATCGTCCGGCCGACGCGGCTACCGTTCCCCTCTCCATCGGTGAAGCGGTACCAGTAGACGCGCGCAGGCTTGAGATGACCGACCAGCACGCGCGTCGTCCAATCCGATTCCGCTGAGACCGGCGCGGACGCCTTTGCGACGACCCGCCGGAACGCATCATCCTCGGCAACCTCCACCGTGAGCACACGTCGGCCGCCCGACTCGAACGGCCGCCGAGTCCAGAGGATCACGCTGCTCGGATCGGGATCGCCGGACGCGACGCCCTCCGGATAAAGGTCGCGCCGCTCATGCCAGCCGGTGGTTGACGCTCGAGCCGAGCCGCCCCACGCCAGCGAGGCCCCCATCGCCGCGGCCAATTGAACGAACTCGCGTCGATTGAGCGTCATCGTCTATCCCCTTCACAATCTCTCCGCATGCCAGGCAACGTGATCGACCAGGAACGTCGAGATGAAATGATAGCTATGGTCGTACGCCGGCTGGCGGCGCAGTGACAGTGCGATGCCCTGCCGGGACGAACGGTGCTTCCAGCAATTCGGGCCGCAACTCCTTTCGACGAACGGATGGAGTCGCCGATATCACAGAGGAAAGCGGTATTAGCGCTGGCGAAGGTTGACTGAATGCCCTGTTATGCGACCTGGACCGCGCGCCAATCTGATTGGGCCCTTCCTGCCCAAGCTGACGCGGCGCACAGACGGCCGCGGGCGCCCGTGGCGGGAAAATCGAGCCGTGCTCAATGGCATCCTGTGGATCTTGAGGACTGGGGCTCCGTGGGCGTGCCTGCCAGCCCGCTATCCGTCCCATCAAACGTGCCACCGACGGTTTCAACAGTGGGTTCGCGCGGGCGTGCTGCGGAGCATCTTGGAAGTACTCGCCCAGGCTCTCCACGACGAAGGCTATCTGGACTTGGACGAAACGTTCATCGACGGGAGCTTCGCGCCAGCCAAGCAGGGAGGGGCCTGCGTGGGCAAGACGAAGCGCGGCAAGGGCTCGAAGATCATGGCCATCGCCGATCGCCAGGGCCTTCCCATCGCCGTCCACGTTGAGAGCGCACACCCGACGCAAGACGGCCGCTCGCTGCGCCGCTACCAACGGCGATGGAAGATCGAGCGACTCTTTGCCTGGTTCCAGAACTTTCGACGACTCGTCGTGCGTTATGAGCGATTCGCCGAGAACTTTCTCGGGATGCTACACCTGGCCTGCTGGCTCATTCTGTCGCGGGGTTTATGAGATGGCTTCTAGTTCGCGCCTCAGCGCGTCACTGGCGGATAGTACAGACCGACGAAGTCACGATGCCACCAGGCGCCCGTCTGACGGCGCTCCTCAGGTGTAGTGAACCGGTACTCGTAATAGACAGCGCGGACGAATTTCGGCGGACGGTCCGGGAACGGATTCATGTCGATCAACGCGAGCGTGCCCGGATCACCCTCGAGCAGCTTAACGAGCAGCCTTGGGAACCATTGGTGCTCGGCAGGCGTGGACATCGCCGCAAACCACATCAGCCAGTCCAATCGCAGGTGATAGGGGGCGATCTGCATCGGGCGCCGCGACGGATCGCCTGGCTTGCCCTTGAACGCGTACTCCCGCCACTTCGTCTGCGCCGTCAACTCGGTGTCGCTCGTGCCCTCGATGACGATTTCGCCGCGTGTCCGCGTGACGCTGCCGAATGCACCGTACGTGTTCACGAGGTGAATCTGGTTGAACGAGTAGTTCATGAGCTGTGCCGGCGAGATCATGTTCGTGACGGGCGGAATGCTCAGGATGCACACGAGCACTGCGAGCCCGGCCAGCACGAAGCGCTGCGCGCCGGCTTGCGGGCTGAGCGCCGGCAGGGTAAACGGCAGCCATGAGAACCAGCGGTCGTCCAGCGTCGGGATTGCCAGCGCGATGGTTGCCCAGTTGAGCCACGACAGGTTGCCGCCAGCAATGAGCAGCAACTGGAAGACGATCGTCACCAGGCCGGCGATCGCCGCGATCGGCTGCGGCGCAAAGTACGCGAACGGCACGCCAAGCTCCGCAACGTGATTGAAGACGACGCCCGCGCGAAGGATCCCGTGCGGGAGCCAGTGAAAATACCAGCTCAGCGGGTTGGGAATTGGCTGCGTCTCGAAGAAATAGTCGAGACAGGTCAAATCCCGCCAACAGGGATCGCCGCGCAGCTTGATGAGACCGGCGCCGAACATCAACCGAAACAGCACCCAGCGCCAGATCCAGTTGAGCACGATGCTCGGCTCGGTCGACCGTGCGCCGGCGAAGATCAGGAAGAACCCCATCTCGAGCAGCAGCGACTCCCAGCCGAACGCGTAGAACGTCTGGCCGACGTTGACGAATGACAAATAGAGGATCCAGATGAGCGCCCAGACGGCACCTGCCGTGATCGCGTGCCCTTCGGCAACGCCGATAATCGCGACGCAAGACACGACGACGCCCAACCATGCTGCCGCGCGAAACGCGGCGTCGGTCGGATGGAAGTAGAAGAGACTGGGCGAGGCGCCAAACGGGACCACGCTGACGAAGCGGGTGACGGGAAGCAGGCCGCGCTCGCCGAGGAGCGGCACGAATTGATTGGCGGCGCAGACGAACGCGATCAGGAAGAGCGCCGCGACGAAGCGCTCGAAGACGAATCGCGAGTACCAGTAGTTGTGAAGCCTGTCCATTGCGCGTCGGCCTGGAAGAGGTCCGAGAGCGGCCGCGCGATCCGCTTGTTGAAGCTAGCACGCCGGTCGAGGCGATCGCTACGCCACGATCTCCATGCGCAGCAGGTCTCCATCACGAGCAGCCGATCCGTCCGGCACAAATGGTCAGCGCGCTAGTCGGACCGCGCCGTCGCTGCGTAGAGGGGAGGGGCCTTTGCACGCCCTTCAAGGGGATCACCATGAATCACAACATCCATGGCGTACAACGAAAACGGCAACATTTCGAACCATATGCGATATTCCCCGGCATTCGCAAACAACATGATCCCAAGTACAAATGGAATGGAAATCAGCTTCAGGTAAAGAACGTTTCTGTTGCCACTCGGCAAAAGGTAAAATACCAGCAACGTGCCTGCATTGATCAAGTAGTTAAATACACTAGCAAAGCCTTTCAGATTGTCCCAGAAATAGTAGCCAAAGGCCTCATTTCCCCCCATCCTGGTTTCCATTGTCAAGAACACTGGCGCATGAGTGTAAATATCAATTCCCGTCTTTATCAAGACTGAAAGGCCGAGGGCCCCTGCCAGAAAAGACAACCGCTTTTGCCAGGTTAAATCTGCAAAGAGAAATCCGAGACATAAAATCATAGCCGTTTCCTTAAAACCCGTGCCCAGAGGGATCAGGAATAAGAGCGGCCAGTATTTCTTCTGAATAAAAAAGACCAGAAATAGCGTGAAGAAGAAGAGCGCAGGCATATCCCATGGATACACCCGCTCTGCCCACTCCAGGCGTGTAATGTAACCGTACGTTATTCCCGCATACAGACCAAAGGCGTAGAACACGGACCGACGCTTAAAGGCCCAAATGAGAAAGGTGGACGTTAAGGCAAACCAGCCTGCAACCCATGATCCAATGACCAGATCGAAAGGTTGTTTAACCATTGGAACAGCCGTCTTTGCCAATATCCAATTACTGGCACCTACGGTAACGGCCGCAAGGGCATTGGAAAATAGCCTTGGTTTCCAGGCCGTTTTAAACTCGTAATAGGCGTCAATACCTTCTGTCAGAGAATAAAAAGTGTTTCCGGTATCGCCCTTGGGATCTGCAAGGAGAACCGCCCTGCCGAACAACAACACTGAAACGGCAACGACAATAATCATCGGGATGAGGTAATCGAGCAGGACCACGCCAGGTATTGCTTTTAAGGTGTGCATGTTCACATGCTCGGCTGGTGGGAAGAGTCGGAACGGTGTAACAGCTCTTCACTTACTTGGTGGCATTCCACGATTGCCACGTGGCGACCGCGTCGCGGCAGTGCCGGTCCAAGGCTTGAGGCAACCGACCTCCAGCCTACACCTTCCCGGGCTGGGTACGGAGTCTGCTCGAGGGCCTGGTGAGTGTTACGGCTACGTCACCGGATCTTGAAAGATCGCTTCTGGGAGAACCGGCGTCAGGCCACCGCCAATCTCGGCTTGATGTTGTAATTCACGCGGAAGAAATTGGTGGCGTCGTATTTCTCTTTGATCGCCGCCAACCGTGCCAGATTGGCGCCGAACGCCGTTTTGATGACATCCTCGCTTTCCACGTCGAGCGCAGATGCTAGATGCGCGTTCGCGGAAAACGGTCGGAGAATTTCTTCGCCGGATCGAGCCCAGTCCCGGTGGCTCGCCGTTTCGGCCGACTTCGTCCACCCCGCGAGAAACAAGATATTCCACGATAGGTCGCGATGCGGAAATGCGGTGGCATCGTTCGGTATCCGGCCAGCGGCGCCGCCGTAGTGCTCGAGGACGACAAACGACAGAGGGGACTCCATGCGGTTCGCGTGCTCGACGATTGCGACGATCGCGTCGTCTGTCAAATGCCGCTGCAGGGTGGACTTCCAATAATTGTGGTTGCCATCCGGGAAAGATGGCCCGAGCAGCGATTGCATCGCCACGAACGGCATGGGTTGGATCGCATCGAGGACAGGCTTACCGAATGCACGGAGAGGTTGCAGGACGCGCTCGCCATCGGTGATCTGTCCGCAGTAACAAGCGATCACCCCGACTAGTGGTGCGCCGTCCGGCGCGTGCAGAAGCGCGGCGTACGCCGTGAGATCGTCCGGGGCGTCTTCGATATAGTCACGGAAATGACGAATGACATCGACGGCGACATCGCGAGGGTAGAGAAGAAGGCCTCCCAGGACCGAGTGAACGGGGTGGGCCTTGAACTCGAATGAGCTCACAACGCCGAAGTTCCCACCGCCGCCCCGAAGGGCCCAGAACAGATCGTCGTGTTCCGAGAGATTCGCGGTCACCACCTGCCCGTCGGCCGTCACAACTTGACAGGATGAGAGATTGTCGATCGACATGCCGAACTTGCGAAGCAACCAACCGACACCACCACCCAGGGTGAGACCGGCGATGCCGGTCTTTGGGACGATGCCGGACGGGACGGCAAGGCCGAAGACGTGCGTTTCGCGATCCAAATCACCGAGCGTCGCACCACCCTGCACGCGAACGGTACGATCGGTCGAATTCACGTGGACCGCGCGCATTGCCGAGAGGTCGATCACCAGACCGTCATCGCAGAGCGCGCGGCCGCCAACGTTATGGCCGCCGCCCCGGATCGCCGTGAGCAAGTCATTTGCCCGTCCGAAATCGACGGCCGCGACGATGTCAGCCACGCCTGAGCAGCGCGCGATGAACCGGGGACGTTTGTCGACGCTGGCATTCCAAATTTGTCGGGCGTTGTCGTACTCGGCGTCCGAAGGCTCGATGAGTTGACCGTGAAAAGTCGATTTGAAGGTTGGGAGGTCCATGGCGCGACGAGTATATCCAAGTCGGTCTCAGATCGGCGCCATCGAGAATGGTTCCGGGAAGCACGCTACGCGGACCCGTGCCGGCGAATCTCGGCACAGCCCTCGGCCGTCTCTTGTATGCTGGTGCGCTCACCCACGGTCGGCAAAGGAGCACGCCGATGACGGTGTCGACGTTCGTCCAGGATCTGAATCAACGGCGCTTCAACGGTAAGCTCGCGGCGCCGACGATCGAGCGTCTCGAGGCGCTGCCGGACCGCGAAGACGCGCGGGCGTTCCTGGAGCGCGCGGGCGCGTTGATGCAGCGGGCTGGGATGCCGGCGCAGGACTTCTCGCCCTTTCAGGGCGAGATGTTCGCCTCGATCGCGTCGCACCTGTTGCCGGGCTGCTGGGGAGGACGCGTCCCGCCGATTACGCTGGCCGGACGGCATGTACGGATCGACCAGCTGGTGCGGAAGTTCAGCGGAGACAGCGGTCGCCTGCTAGACATTGCCTGCGGCTTCCCGCCGCTGACCACCATCGACAGTTCCTCCGCCCTGCGCCTGTGGGACATCGTAGGCGTGGATCGATCGCTTCCCGAGTACTTCGTTCACGATCAGCACGGCAACTACTGCGTGTACGACGAACGCGGCGAGGCGCTGTATTTCCAGCCGCTCATCCCCACAAAGGACAGCTGGGAGGCGCTGCTCGGGGACGCGGAGTCGAGCGCCAGGAAGTTCGAGGCGCTCCTCGCAGCGCTGTTGCGTCGGAGAGGCAACGGCGCTGATGCCCCGCTGAACGTGGAGCACGACGGGTGCACGCTGTCGGTCCATCCAGTCCACGACTACGAGGCCCCCAACCTGCGCTTCATCCGGTCTGATCTCGAGTCGCTCGTGACGGAACCCGCCGACGTCGTGCGGTGCTTCAACATGCTGATGTACTTCGGCGAGCAGTTCCGGCAGCTTGCGATGGAGCGATTCGCCGAGCTGTTGCGAGACAACGGGCGGCTCGTCTGCGGCACGGACTGGGCCTGGACGACGGAAGCGCGGTACAGCACCTACGTCAAACGCAGTGGCGCGATGGTGCCGGTCGAGTTCGCCTTCAGCCTCGACAACCTGACACCGATCGGCGTTGCGGCGTTTTACACGCTGCATGCCGACGAGCGCGAAGCAAATATGCTCGCGGCACTCTGCGGAACGCTCCGTGCCGACGCCGGTTTCAGTTCGGCATTCGCTGACGTCAATGACCGGCTGCGAGCGAAGCACGGGCTGTGTCCGCGCTTGCCGAACGGGTATTTCAGCGACCTGCTGCCCATGGACAACCCGGCGGCGATGTGGCTCGTCGCCGGCGACTACTCGGTCGAGCTCGGTGAGGCGCTCTCGGACGAGGCATGCCGCGTACTCGCACGCGCCGGCCACGACACTCGCGTCAACGAGATCGGGCACGTGGCAGTGGCGATTGAATAGGCGTTCGCAGGCGGCCGCGCGCGCGGGCCGCGCGTCACCGTCGGCTTGCGCTCGACGCCTTGGCGCTCGACAGGGCGTCGGCCGCCGCCTGCTGGAATGCGCGGCGAACGTCGCTGGCATCGCTGTTCGGAAAGCCCGAGCGCTGCACCATCATGATGTAGGCGATGCCCTTCACGGGATCGATCCACGCCTGCGTGCCCCAGGCGCCGCCGTGGCCGAACGTGCCGGGCGACAGCATCGCGGCCACGCCCTCGTGCGGCGTACGCAGGACGCACGTCGCGATCCCCCACCCGTAATTCGCCCCTCGATTGCCGTAGGTGTCGCTCTGGAAGAATCCCGTCGGAAGGTCGCCGGTCTGTGGCGTCGACAGCAGCTTCATCGCCTCGGCGCTGAGGTACCGGTGGCCTTCGACCGTGCCGCCGTTGAGGAGCATCTGACAGAAGCGCGCGTAGTCGGGCCCCGTCGAATACAGTCCGCCGTTTCCTTGCGGCGGTCGATCCCGCGTCCCGTAGTCGGCACGCGCCGGCACCGGTTCGAGCGCGCCGCTGTCCTTGTTCTTCTCATACGCAGTGGCCAGCCGGGCTCGCTGGGCGTCGGTCGGATAGAAAGTCGTGTCTTTCATCCCGAGGGGCTCGAAAATCCGCTTCTGCACGAACACGTCGAACGCCATGCCGCTCACAACCTCGACGATGCGCGAGGCGGCATTGATGCCGCTCTGGGTGTACTTCCATTTCTCGCCCGGCTCGTACTGCATCGGGGCTGCGAGCCAGATCGGAACCAGGTCGGCCAGGGTGTGAGCCTGCTGCACTGCGGGGCCCGTCGCCTCGCCGAGCCCGGAGGTGTGCGTGAGGATTTGCGTGATCGTGAGATTCGCGGACTTGCCCGAAGGCGTCTTCAAGGCGGTGAACTCGGGCAGGTACTTCGCGACCGGGTCGGCCACCGACAGCTTGCCCTCGTCCTGCAGCATCAGCACCGCCACGCCGGTTACGGGCTTGGTCATCGAGGCAATCCAGAACAGCGCGTCTGGCGTCATCGGACGCTTCGCCGCGACGTCGGCGAAACCGATGGATTCGAGGTGAAGGACGCGATCCTTCGAGACGACGAGCGTGACGGCACCCGCGATCTCGTTCTTCGCCGTCATCTCCTGCATTGCGGCGCCGACGCCGGGGAGTATGGGCGCCTCGGCGAACGCCGTCAGCGTCGCAACGAACGCAAGAGCGGCAGGGCGGCACATGTTCATCGCGACGAAATCTAGCCAGTCGTCGTCCCCTCGTCAAGACTCACGCTGCATCACGCCGGTTGACGCATCCCACTGGGACACTCTGCGCGAGGCGCCAGCCGTGTAGAACGTGTGGCTGCTGTGCCGCGAGAGCGAGTTTACGGAAGATCCCCTATCAGCCTGCGCTCGCCGTCTCCGACAGCGCAGCCCTGGATGGGTTTCCAGCCACTCAGCAGCAGGCCGGAGAGCTGGCTAAGATGATTCAGGAACTTCACTGACTCCCATGGCGCTCCAACTCGAAATTCCGGATGACATCGTTCGAAAGCGGGCTGCGGCGGAGGGCCGGCAGAGCGACCAGCCGAAAATCATCGAACTGACAAGTTGCTTTCCATTCCCAAGAGTCCTCAGGTCAAAGAACATTCAAAATCCTGACAAGGAGCCTCCCATGAAAGGCATCTCCCGTCGTCATTTCTGTCAGACGAGCAGCCTTTTGATGGCTGGCCTATCGACACTTCGAGCCACCGCTGATCCCATCCGGGCCGTCCAGTACGAAGCCATGGAATGGAGCTACACCTCGCGGAAGGCTTACCCGGATCCATTTAACGCCGTCGAGTTGGACGTCATAGTGACGCACTCAGACGGACGGGAGCAACGAGTTCCCGCTTTCTGGGCTGGGGAACAGAATTGGACGGTCCGCTTTTCGCCACATCGCACAGGGCGTTACAGCTATCGCACGATCTGCAGCGATTCCTCGAACTCAGATCTCCATGGCCGCACCGGTTCGTTTGAGGCGGTTCCTTATAGTGGAGCTCATCCCCTCTACCGCCACGGCCCCATAAAGGTTGCGCCCGATCGACGTCATTTTGAACATGCCGATGGAACGCCGTTCTTCTGGCTGGGAGACACCTGGTGGATGGCATTCTGCCAGCGCCTGCGCTGGCCCGAGGACCTGCAGACTCTGACCGCCGATCGCGTTCGGAAGGGATTTTCGGTCATTCAGATCGTGGCGGGGCTTTATCCCGACATGCCTCAGTTTGATCCGCGCGGCGCAAACGAAGCCGGCTATCCGTGGGAAAGAGATTTGAGCCGCGTCAATCCGTCCTACTTCGATATGGCGGACCTGCGGCTGCGCTATCTGGTCAGTCAGGGGCTGGTTCCCTGTGTAGTGGGAGGCTGGGGTTATTACCTGCCCATCCTGGGGGAGAAGAAAATCAAGCAACATTGGCGTTACCTAGTGGCCCGCTGGGGCGCCTATCCGACCATCTGGTGCCTGGCTGGCGAAGGCACCATGCCTTACTACCTCTCGGAGAACAAGGAGCGTGACAAGGCTTTGCAAAAAACCGGCTGGACGTCGATCGCACGCTATCTCCGCTCCACAGATCCCTACGGGCATCCGATTACGATCCATCCTTCGGACAGTGCCAGAAATACGGTCGATGATCCCGGCGTACTCGATTTCGATATGCTCCAGACTGGGCACAGCGACCGCAACAGCATACCGAACACCGTCCGCCGGGTGACGGAGTCGCTTCAGCAGTCGCCGGCAATGCCAGTGATCAATGGTGAGGTCTGCTATGAGGGCATCGCCGAAGCCAGCCGCCAGGAAGTGCAGCGGTTCATGTTCTGGGCCTGTGTGCTGAGCGGAGCGGCCGGGCATACGTACGGAGCCAATGGAATCTGGCAGATCAACACGCCCGAAAAGCCTTATGGTCCTTCGCCGCATGGGCGCTCTTGGGGTGACACGCCTTGGCAGGAAGCCTACCAGCTCCCCGGGTCCCGCCAGCTTGGATTGGCCAAGGCTCTGCTGGCGAGATTTGCCTGGTGGAAAATGGAGCCTCACCCTGAATGGGTTGAGCCGCACTGGAGTCCGGAGGATTATCAGCTCCCGTATGCCGCGGGGATTCCTGGAGAGCTCAGGATTGTCTTCATTCCCACCCGCTGGGATCCTCCCAAGGTCAACAACCTTGAGGCCGGAGTCTCCTATCGCGCTTTCTTCTTCAACTGCGCTTCGGGGAAGGAGATCGAAATCGGAAAAGTTCAAGCCGACAGCAATGGAGACTGGCAAATACCCACCGCTCCAATCTTTCAGGATTGGGTGGTTGTCATGGAAAGTGAGAAGAATGCGTGAAGCGTTCCCAACTCAGAAATCAATCCGTTCTCGGGGAGGATAGTCCGCATTAACGCTGTGCCGCGAGAGCGAGTTTACGGAAGATCCCCCATCAGCCTTGTCGCCGATGATCGGGATGGACGGCGATCTAGTGGATGAGCGTATCGGACGGCCGCTTGGCGCCGATCACGACGCCGATCGGATCGGATCCGGAGAACGCCACCATGCGGCTGCTGCACCAGACCTGAAGGTCGCGAATCGACCTCGATGTCGTCGGCGCGGCAGAACCGATAGGACGACACGATCGATTACCGCGTGTTCAGACCTCACGATGTTCGCCGGGCGCGGGTTGTGCCGTTAGCGGGCTCACCTCATTGAGATAGCCCCGGCCTGTCCCGGCTGGCGCTGCTGGCGGCGCTGCCGCCGTTGCGGCGGAGGGCGTCGAGGCTCCGGCGCTCGCGCCCGGTGACGAGTAGGTCGCGATCATTTCGGCCATCATCCGCTTGCCGATCTCGATGCCTTCTTCGACGAGCCCGAGATCGATCACCGCCGCGGCACGCTCTCGCGCAAGCTCCTCGATCCGCTCCTGCGTCTTGCTCCGCATGAACCCGGCCGGGACCCTGAGGATCCGCTGTGCGGCGTCGTTGGTCCACTCGAACGTCGAGATCAGGGGGTTCTTCCTCTCGTCGCGAGCAATGAGCTTCGGGTCGCTACTCGAAACCGTCCCGCCCGCCTCCGCTGACGCTTCGGCGAGGCTGGCGCGCCTCACGTCGTCGGAGGGAACCGCGATCTCGAGAGGCGAGCCAGTCTCTTCCTCGATCACCTGGCGGGCGAAGTCGAGCGTGATCGCGTCGAGCTTCATCATGCGCGCGCGCTTTTCCACGCGCGCCTTGACACGGCGACGCTGGTAAGCGTTTTTCATGCTCCAGAGGCCTTTCCTTGCATCCTCGGACCAGCGCAGTTTGCGTCCGTCGTAGGTGGTCTCCTCCTCGAGCCCTCCCTCTACGGCTGCGATCTTCTCGATCATCTCCTGCGAGATCACCTCGAAATCCGTAGCGCCGCAGACGGTGCACTTCACGGCACCGCTCTGCGTCGCCGCGACGCCGCACGAGCGGCATATCGAGACCGGGCCGGACTTCGCTCGCTCCAGAGCCACGGCCTCGGCCAGCGCCTTCGTCGCGGCCGACGCGCTCTTCGGCATGAACCGATCCATCGCTTCGTCGATCACCGCACTCGTGATTACCGAATGTCCCTTCTCGAGCGCCAGACGAAGGACGCCGGTACGCGCGATTCCCTTGACCTGCTCGGGCACGTGGGTCATCCGTGCCTCGGCTTCTGGAGTCCACCGGACGGTTTCTTCGGCTCGCACGTCGAGCCGGGGTACCTCAAGGCGCGTGGAGAGGAGCACGTCGCAGGGCGCGGCGCGCAGAACGTTCTCCACGTTGCTGCCCAGGCCGGTCTCGTCCTTGGGGCTGTGAACGCCTATCCGTCCCAGCACGATGAGCCAGGGATTCGTCTTGCGCGCGTGGTCGAGGATCTTTTGAAAGGGCTTGCCGTCGAGGAGCGTTTTCTTGATCGCGACACCCGCCTCGGTTCCCATCCGCTCGCCCACCTCGAGATGCGACTGATAGATTTGCGCGAGCCCGGTGTCGATGATTTCCTCGTGGAGCTGGTTCTGCTCCTCGAAGCGGAACACCTTCGCCGCCTGCTCGGTGAGGATGTTGACGATGCCGTTGAAGACGGAGTAGTGCAGATAGGGATCGTAGACCGCGATCGCTTCGACCTTCTTGCCGAACGTGCGGGCCAGGTCGACGGCGGTCATGAGCGCGCCGAACGACTGAGGGCTGCCGTCGACGCCGACAAGAATCGTGTCCCGCTCCGCCTCGCCCGGCTCCGGGACGTGCTTGACGACCCAGATATCGCGGTCCGATTGCCTGGCGACGCGTTCGCAGACCGAGCCGATCACGCTGTCGCGTGCGCGCCCGATCCCCAGGGCGCCGATGACGACCAGATCATGCGGTGAGCCGGCGAGATCCTTGAGGATTTCGGTGTGATGCTTTCCGTCCATCATCCGAGGCTCGAAGGCGAGGCCCGACTCGCCACAGCGGCGCGACATGCCATCGAGATAGCTGTCGGAAATGAGCTTGAGGCCCATCGTGATCAGGCTGTCGTGGATCTTCCGTTGGCGCTCGAGCTCCACATCGTCGATGTACTCCTCCGGCAGGGTGTACTCCATCTGCCTGAAGCGGTAGTCGTGCAATTTCGCCGCGTAGACATGGCAGCCCACCAGCTTCGCCGAGTACGCCTTGCCCAAATCGAGGGCGCACGCGACAGCTCGGTTGGAGTGATCTGAGTTATCGACGGGAACGTAGATGCTTTTGTACATCGAATCCTCCGCACAGCCCGCAACAGCTCACGCGCTGGTAGTTGCCGGTTCGCTAGGCTCATCGCCGAGCTTTCCTCGGGCGCGAGAGCCGTGATGCCATCGCACCCAGCCGATCACGGCCAGCTCGATGGCGAGAATGATCAGTGCCGTCCTCACCATCGGGCCGACGGCCGAGGGGACCACTTCCGGCTCGACGTAGATCGAATTCCAGAGCGTGAGACCTCGCCGGTTGCCACGCTCGCGCGAGAACCCATCCCAGACCGAGAAGGCCATCGGCAGGAACTCTCCGGGGAGGAAGGAGGCGCCCGACTCTGCGCGACGCGGCCTCTTGAAGATGACCGACCATTCTCCCTGGTCGTAGCTCGCGATACCCGTGACGTCGCCCGTGTCGTTGGGGGCGATGTCTCCGCTCCCCTTGCCAGTGAATTGAAGAGGAGCTGGTCGGGCCAGATCGAAAAACCAGAGATCGACCGAGGTCTGGCCGTCGCCGAAAATGAAATATGGCTTTCGGGCCCCCGCCGGCGGCTGCGAAGGAATTTGAATCGCGACGGCGTCGGAGAACTCGGATGCCGCGGCCGCCGGCGCCGCGGTGTCCTCCGCGAAGGGGTCCTGTTCGGCCTTCTGTGCGCCTTCGGGCGCCACTTCTTCCTCGCCGAATGGGCTCGCTCCCTCCGGCGTGGCACCTCCCGCCGCCGGTTCTTCCTCCTCCTCCGGAGGCACGGTGAGCGACAGCCCGTTCGTTCCCGTTTTCTCTGCGCTCCTGTCGTGCCATCGAACGAGGAACGCGATCGAGTCGGCATCGTAGATCGCGCGCACGGTCACCGAAGTCGCGGGAGGATGGAACGCGCGTCCCGGCTCCATGATCTGCCCGACGATTGGAAAACGCGCCTCGACCGCGGATTCGAAGCTCTTCGTTCCTTTCGCCAGGTCGATCGGATCCTCGACGTGCTTGGCGATCACCAGGTTGGTGTAGCCAGGCCCGTCAGTGCCGGAGAGCGAGACGATGAAATCCGTGATCGCCCATCGCTGCTCGGGCGTGAGCGAATCGGCGAACGATGGCATCGGCGTCCCGTTGAGCCCAGTGCTCATTGTCCGGAAAATATCCTCACGGGTGGAGCCGCCACGGAAGGTCCAGCTCTGCGCCAGATCCGCGGCGCGTATGGGATGGTCCCAATCGTCTTTCAGCGTCGGCGCCGATGGTCCGTCGCCGCGGCCCAGCGCACCGTGGCATCGCACGCAGCCGGTGTCCACGTAGAGCTTCTTGCCCTGTTCGATGGACTCGTTCGTGGTGCTCGGCGCGCTCGGCAGCTCGACGGCCTTGGGGACGTTTTCCTTGTTCGAAAAGTCCGCGGAGAACGTCGTGATGAAGTAGGCGAGATCCGACACCTGCTGATCGGAGAAGGTTGGCCAGGCGGGCATCGAGGTATAGGGCATGCCGCGCCTGATGATGTTCACGAGGTCTTGATGGGTCGGGAGCGCGCCGTTGGGCGTCGTCCGAATCTTGAACTTGCCGGTCGTGAAGTTTCGCGGCCTCGGGAGCAGATGCGGGGCGGCGTAGCCCTCGCCATCCCCCTTCTCGCCGTGACACTGCGAACAATATTTGAGATACAGCTTCTTGCCCTGCTCGCGCTCTGCCTCGGTCCCGACGTCCTGAGCCGACACGCGTACCGATCCGGTCGATGCAGCGCACAGCGAGGCGATCAGCACGGTAAGACGCGCGCCCGGACTGGCCAGACAGAATCTCATTCCGTGCCGGCCTCCTCCCTGGCGCGAGGCTTCAGCTCGGTGAAGTCGTAGAGAAACAGGATCGCGTCCCACATCTCTTCTTCCTTCAGAAACTTCTCCCAGGCGGGCATGGCCGTGTCCCAGGGCCCGCCCTCGTCGGGAAGGCCGGGGCCGCCCTTCGAAATTCGCCAGAACAGAAACGTCTCGCGAAGTTGGGGAATCGTGTCGTGAAAGTTGGTCGGGATCGGATCGAGGCCGTGCGCGAACATGCCGTTGGCGGCCATGTTGTCGCCGTGGCAGAAGACGCAGTTCCGATAGAAGACCTTGCGCCCGTTCTCGACGTGTTTGCGGAACTCCTCCGGATTCGACTTCTCGAGCTCCCGGAAGGGGTTGTCGCCGGCGTCAAGGTTGATCTGCTTGTCGTGAACCGTGATCTCGGAAGGCGACGCCGGATGAACCGTCCGCGCGAAGTAGGGTGGCTCGAGCGGCGCGTTCATCTTGACGTAGACGTTCGCGGCGGCCAGCGCCGGGATGGCGACCACCGTCAGACCGAGGAGTGCGGTATACCGCTTCTCGGTCATGAAACGGACCAGCGGGCGAGCGATTTCTTCGCGGCGCTCCTGGCTGGACGACACGTACGCCAGGATCGCCAGCGAGATGATTCCCATGTAAATCGCGACCACCGACGAGGGAATCGGCGCAGTGAACCCGAATCGCACGACTACGTAGATCCCCGCCCACCACGCGACCGCCCACATCAAGAGATTGGCCCGCCGGAAGCGAAGGATGCCGAACACTGCGGCAACGACGAGGACGACGAGGATTTTCATCGGCCGGCTGCTCCATCGAACCGCGCCACCTGATGAGCGGGAACCGGCTGGAGCCTCGCAGGTTTCAGCTGCGCGCCCTTTGTCGGTGGGGCGGCTTCAGGCGGCGCCGCGGGCGCGGCGCCTGGAGCCGGAGCCCCCTCAGCCGGTGCCGGGGTCGCGCCCGGCGCGGCCCCGCCGCTGTTGTATTTGTGTTTCGTTTGCAGCGTAACGGTCGGCGTCCCGCCAAGCGTCTGCAGGTACGCGATCACGCAGAGGATCTCCTGATCGTTAAGGCCGATCGGAGGCTTGTTAATCGGAGGCATCGCCGGAGGGAATCCCGGCACGACAAAAGCGGTCGGTTCGTACATCGATTGCGCGAAGTACTCGATGTCGCTCAGGCCCGGCACGCGGGTCTTCGCGCGCGCGTCGACTCCAGCGAGGTCAGGGAACCGGAGCGCCCCGGTCTTCCCGATGGTGTGACAGGTGAGACAGAATCCCTTGCCCTCCATGATCTCGCGGCCGACCTTGACCATGTCGGCCGTGGTGAGATCGCTTTTTATCGCGGTCTCCTGCGGCGGCTGCACCTCCTTTTGAGGCACCATCTGGCCGACATAGGCGTAGAACCCGGTCGTCGCGAGGACGAGCGCGCCGATCCGGACGATGTGCGGGATCCTCATGACGCCTTGGTCCGCTCAAAGTCGGGCCGGTCGTGGAGGCTTGCGATCCAGAACACCACGCCGATCAGCAGGAAGAACAGGAGCACGGTCACCGAGACCACCTTCGTCGCGAAGCCGAGGGTGGGCGTGAACGCGTCCACCGATTGGTCGCGAATGACCCCATAGACATGCCAGTGCTGGCGGAGGCCGGATCGAACGTAGCCCATGAGCCCCATGAGCCAGGTAAAGGTGACCGCGATGAAGATCAGCACGTACTGCGAGATGACCGGCATCCTGCCCCAGCGGACCTCGCCCGTCCTCCGCGCGCCGCGGAAGAGAAAGACGTCGATGGCGGTGATCGACACCATCGCGCACAGGACCGAGAGGACCTGCGGCACCGAGAGCTTGATCCGGACCGTCGCTTCGACGAAGTAGCCGTAGACGCCGAGAAAGATGACGAACACCGCGACGCTCGCGAAAATCGCCAGCTGCGCGGCATGGCCCTTTTTCGCCCACGCCACGGTGGCGATCTTCCCGGTCCGCCGGTAGAGCAGGAAGCTCATGAACGTCGTCAGGATCAGAATGTTCACGGCGGTGTTCTTGGCCGACATGACGCCGAGATAGCCCAGGATCGGGTGTGACGACCCTCCCATCGCGCGGAGTTCGGAAACGGTCGCGATGATCGATCGCGGCGTCGCCCAGACCATGAAGCAGAGCGCGATCCCGATCAACAGGTACTTGATGAATTTCTGGAGCGGCTGCACGCCCTCCACCCGCCCCATCCCGAGCCAGAGGTAGTAATTGGCCGCGAGGAACAGATTGCCGATCAGGACGGCCTGAATGATGAAGAGCCACGAGAAGGCCCCGCCCATCATCGTCAGACCGAGCGTTTGCGAGAACGCGTAAATCTCTTTCGCCAGCCAGTAGCCGGCGAAGGGAAGCGGCAGGAAGGCGCTGATCGCGACGAAGTTCCCGATGTATCCCATCCAGTCGTAGTGCGCGCGCTCCTCGTCGGTTTCCGCTTGCAGGAACTTGAAGGCCGCATAGGCGGCGGCGACCGATCCGCCGAACGCGACGTTCGCGATGATGCGATGGACGTTGATCGGCATCCACGTGTAGTTGTAGACGGCGTCCCAGACGGAGAGCACCGCCCCCGTGTCCGAGATGCCACGCGGCGACATCATGAACGTGAGCCAGGCGTTGGCGATCAACATGATCGCCGTGCCCACGATGTTGAGGCCGAGGCCGAGACCGAGATGCACCAGCGGATGGAACTTTCCCCAGCCGTAATAGTAGGTGTAGAGAAAGAAGGCCTCGAAGAAGAAGAGCAGCACGTACGGAAGAAAGGTGGGGGAGAACACGCTCATCAGGTAGTTCGTGAACTTCGGATACAGCGCGATCAGCATGAACGTCAGGAACGCCCCGAAGGTCGCGGTGAGCGAGAAGGAGACGGAGAGCAGCTTCGTGAACTCGTGCGCGAGCCGGTCGTATCGCAGGTCGCCGGTCTTGTAGCCGATCGCCTCGACGATGAACGCGAAGATGGGGACGGCAAGGACGAACGCCGCGAACAGCAGGTGGAGTTGCGCAACCGCCCAGATGGCGACGCGGCTCCCGACGACCGGAAAGGTGCGGTACTGCGCCTCCGCATACGGTTTGGCGCGGGCCTTGGTCTCCGCGTCCGCCTTCTCGGCGGCCAGTCCTTCCGCGCGCGGTGTCGCATCGGCCGTTGCGGCAGGCGCCCGGTATGCGTCCCTGTATTCGTTGCGATTGACGAAGACCGACGCGATCCATACGACCAGGACGAACAGCGCGATGCCGGCCACCGGGCCGAACAGGATCAGCAGCTTGCGGTTCTTCGCGCCGTTCATCACGCCGTTGGTCACGGTACCACCCTCACTTGCTGTCCTCCGCCTTCGCGCGCGTGCTTGGCGGCGGCGACGCGGTGGGTGCGCCCGCGGCGCTTGCCAGCCGCTTGCGCTCGAGCTCTCGTACGTAGGCGATGATTGCCCACCGGTCCGCTGGGGGGATCGGCCAGCGATACCCGGACATCAGCCCACTCCCGTTGGTGATGACGTCGAAGATTTGCCCGTCCGGGTACTTGAGGACCTTCTCCTGATGGAAGGAGGCGGTGGGGACGTTGCCTCGCTGAAACAGAATCCCTTTGCCCTCCCCCTTCGCGTCGTGGCACGGCTGGCAGTAAATGCCATAGCGCTGGCGGCCGCGCTCGAGAAGCGTCTCGTTCACCGTCACGGGAATCGTCGCGACGAACTGCCCGTCTGCGTCCTTGCCCGTAAAGAACGGCGTGTCCTCCTGGAGCCCACCGACCGGGATGGTCCCCGGAACGGGCTCGCGCATCGAGGCCCCGTTGTAGAAGAAATCGCTGGCCGTCTGCGGGAGGACCTTCGGCTGATCGTCCATGCTCGGGTTGAGATGGATCGGAGGACGGCTCGACGTGCAGCCGCGCGCGCAGCTGCTGGCCACGAGCGAGGCGAGTGCAAGCGCGCCCAGCACGCGTCCGCCACCACTGAAGCTCCGGCGGCCACGCTGCCCGCCGACGATCATGCCAGCCCCTCGAGGGCGGGATTGGGGTTGCGCACCTTGGCGAGATAGGTGGTCCTGGGCTTGGTGTTCAGCTCCTCGAGAAGCGCATAGTTGCGAGGATCGGCCTTCGCCTTCACCACCCGGCTCGATCGGTCTCGAAGGTCACCGAACTGGATCGCCGAGGCGGGGCAGGCCTGCTGACAGGCGGTCTTGACGTCGCCGTCGCGGAGCTCGCGGCCCGCGAGCTTTGCATCGATCTTCGCGCTCGTGATCCGCTGCGTGCAGTACGTGCACTTCTCCATCACGCCCCTGGCGCGGACGGTGACGTCCGGGTTCATCGCGAGCTTGAGGATGTTGGGCGTGTCCTTGGTGAAGTTGAAGAAATTGAAGTGGCGCACCTTGTAGGGGCAGTTGTTCGAGCAGTAGCGCGTCCCGATGCACCGGTTGTAGACCATCACGTTGAGGCCTTGCGCGTCGTGAACGGTCGCGGCCACGGGGCAGACCTGCTCGCAGGGCGCATCCTCGCACTGCATGCAGGGAACCGGTTGAAAGACGATCTCCGGGCTGCCGGCCGGCTCGCCCGAGAAGTACCGGTCCACCCGCAGCCAGTGCATCTCGCGGCCTTTCTTGACCTGAATCTTGCCGACCACGGGCACGTTGTTCTCGCTCTGGCAGGCCGTCATGCACGCGTTGCAGCCGATACAGGTGTTCAGGTCGATCGTCATCCCCCATTGGGGCCCCTTATCGTAGGTATGCTCCTTCCAGAGTGAGAAGTGATGCGGTTCTTCTTCGAAGACTCCGAGCGCGCCTTGCGCGCTCTCGGTGGTCGCCGGATGGGAATCCGATGCCGATCGGAGCTCGGTCAGCGTCGACTCGCGAACAAGAGGGCGACCTTCCATGCTGCCGTGGTTCTGTGTCGCCGACAGGGAGTAGGTGCGCGCGAGCTTGGTGACTTTTACCCCGCCGTCGAATCCCGGCGCTTTGGAGCTTCTGATCGTGAACGCGTCGAATCCGACGCCCGAGCCAACCCGACCCGCCTGTGAACGGCCGTACCCAACCGTCACGGCGACCACGCCATCCGCCATCCCGGGAAGAACCCAGACGGGAAGCTCGAGCGAACGGCCCGAGTAATCGAGACGGATCACATCCTCGTTCGCGGCACCAAGCGTTTCGGCGGTCTTCGGGCTCACGAGCGCCGGGTTGTCCCAGGTGAGCTTGGTGATCGGATCGGGAAGCTCCTGCAGCCAGCCGTCGTTCGCGAATCGCCCGTCATGAAGGGACGGCGACGGCAGGAACACGATCTCGAGCCCGCCCGGAGATCCGTCGCGACGCCGGCCGATCAGGCGCCCGAGTTCCACAAAGGATTCGGCGCCGGGATTGGGAACGACTTCGGGAAGCTCGCTGCCGGCAAGGAACCCCTCGTGCAGCACGCGGTTCCACTTCTTGTCGAAGTCGGCGTCGCCCAGGATCGGTGTCCAGGTTTCCCGCACGAGGTCGTAACCGGGACGATCCTCGCCTGCCACCATCAGCCCCAGCACTTCAACGGCGGATCGCCCGCCGAACAGCGGCAGGATCAACGGTTGCGCGACGCTGAGCGTGCCGCCGACCGCGCGCGCGTCTCCCCACGACTCGAGGTAGTGCGCACGGGGGATGTGCCACTTGGCCTTGGACGATGTTTCATCGACGGCATGCCCGAGCGCGATGGTTTGCGGGACCTTCGCCATCGCTGCGGCGAAGTCCAGATCGGCAGGGGCATCGAACACGGGGTTGCCGCCCAGGACGACGAGCGTCTGAATCGAGCCCGCCTTCATCGCCGAGACCAGCGACGCCAGAGCGCTCACGCTTGGAAGCGACGCGTCTTTGGTCTCGTAGTAACTGACCGTGTGGCCTGTGTTCCCGAGGTACGCGTTCAGGGCGCAGACCGCTGCGTGGACCGCCGCTGGCTGGCGCTCCCCCGCCACGATGAGTCCCTTGCCGCGGTTCGCGAGAAGGTCCTTGGCAAGGGCGTCGAGCCAGCGGTCGTCGACACCCGGTACACCGGCTCGCGCCAGGTTCGCGGTTCCGGCCGCGGGCGGAGCCAGACGGACGGTGAGAGCGGCGACGAATTCGGCGATCTGCCGGCTCTGCAGACGGAGCCGATGATCCGCCATGGCTCCCGTCAGCGAATACACCCCTTCAACCGCGTAGAGCCGGTTCATCGCACCACCGGACGCGCCGGCGCCCCGTCCCGCCGCGAAACCTCGCGCGTGACGGACCATCTCGGGGTCGGTGAGCAGTGGGTCGGCGTCGAGGGCGAGGATCACGGCGGCGCGATCGAAGCGGAGCATGACATCCAGGTCGCGCCCCGTGGCGGAGCGCAGCCCGGCGAGTCGGTTCTCGTCGCTGACAGCGTCGTAGGTCGCCCACCGCAATCGCGGGTAGCGAGCGCGAAGTTCTGACGCCAGGCGGGCGAGCGTGGGAGCGCTGAAGGATTCCGAGAGGATCGCAAGGCCGGCGCCCTCGTCCGAGGCATGCGCCTCTGAGAGCTGACCCCAGGCGGTCACGAAATCACTCCACGACTTCCGCGCCCCTTGCAGTGTGACCGCCTGCGAGCGATCTGGATCGTAGAGGCCGAGCACGGATGCCTGGATGACAGAGCTCGAGGCGCCGAGCGTCGAGGGATGGGACGCGTTGCCCTCGACCTTGGTCGGTCTCCCTTCATGGCTCTCGACGATCAAGCCATAGGCGCTCCGGCGGAACGGCATGGTCGTGGCGTAGTGGCGCGGGACCCCGGGAACGATCTCCTCGGGCGCGGTGACAAACGGGACAATCTCTTCTACCGGGCGCCGGCACCCGGTGACGCCCGCGAGCGACAACGACGCGCCCAGGAGCATCATCATGTCGCGCCGGCTGATCCCGTCGGGAAGCTCCGAGGCGCCTTCGGAAAACTCCCGCTCGAGAGCGGCGCGGAATTCCGGGTGGTCCTCGATCTGGGCGAGACTTCGCCAGTAAGTCCGACTCACCGGTGGCACCCTGAACACTCCGTCGGTGGATGAACCGGTCGTGCGCGCTCGAGCTGCGCCGCGAGCGTCTGGACGTCCCTGGGAGGGCTCCACTTCATGTTGGTGACCTCCGAAACCGGGCGTCTGTTGGGGACCGGGATTGCGGTGACAGTCGAGACACCAGCTCATACTGAGCGGCGCCATCTGCGTGACCGTTTCCATCTCGTCGATGCGGCCGTGGCAGGTGACGCAGCCGACGCCGGCCGCGACGTGCGCATTGTGGGTGAAATAGGCGTAATCGGGAAGCTTGTGGACGCGAATCCAGTGCATCGGCCGGCCGCTCTGCGCGCTGTCACGAATCGGGGCGAGCAGCGCGCTGTCCTTCTTCACCAGCGCATGACAGTTCATACAGGTACGCGTCGGCGGGACGTTCGCGACCGGAGAGATCTCGACCGAGGCGTGACAGTATCGACAATCGAGACCGAGTTCGCCGACGTGGAGCTTATGGCTGTAAGGGACGGGCTGAACCGGACGGTAGCCCACGTCGGTGTACCACGGAGAGAAGTAGTACCAGATGACCGCGATCGCGAGGGTCGGACCGAGGCTGCCCGCGATAGCGGCCACGATCGGGAGCTTGTTCCACCAAGGGGGGAATATCTGGGCCAACGACTACGGCTCCGGGGCGCTGGAGGACACGTGCCCAGACTGCGAGTCCGCGGTGGAACTGTAATGCCACATCCTCGCGCCCCAATAGAAGTCGTTGCGGCGGAACGACGGAGACCCTGTCGATTGGAGCGCGATATTACCCACGAACTCTGACGACCGTCAAGCCGCCATACGCGGGTTGGACCTGATCTCACCGCCACTATGCGAGGTCTGCTGTCGCGGCAAACGTCGGCGCCTTCCGCTGCTTCGTCGCTTGCTCGAATGCGTAGGCGAGCTTGAACAGCGTCGGTTCGCTCCAGGCGCGGCCGATGAACGACATTCCCACTGGCAGTCCGAAGACGTAGCCGCCGGGGACGGTGATGTGCGGATAGCCGGCCACGGCTGGTCCGCTGGAGCTGCTACCGGAGCCGTAATCTCCGTTGATCAAGTCGATCAACGTCGCTGGTCCGCTCGTCGGGCAGACGAGCGCGTCGAGGCGGTGGCGGGTCATGACCGCATCGATCCCGAGCGTCCGCGCGTAGCGTACGCATGCTGCCCGCGCCTGCCGGTACTTGGGATCGGTGAGCGGCCCCTTCTTCTGCGCCATCTCGAGAATCTCCTGGCCGAAGAAGGGCAACTCGCGCTCCTTGTGTTCGGTGTTGTAGGCAATGAGATCGGTCAGCGACGCAACGCGTCCCTTACGTGACGACAGGTAGGCGTTCAGATCGGCCTTGAACTCGTACAACAGCACTTCGAACTCTGGGTCGCCGAACTTGTCGATGAAGGGAACGTCCGCCGGATCGATGATCACGGCGCCGGCGTCCTTGAGCGCGGCAATTGCGTCGGCGCCGACGCGGTCTGCGCCGCTGCTGTAGCCGAACATCTTCTTCCTCGGAATGCCGATGCGCGCGCCCTTGAGGCCCGCGGGATCCAGGAACTGCGTGTAATCGCGATGTGCGTAGCGGGCACTCTTCGCCGTCACCGCATCCTCGGCATCGACGCCGGCCAATGCGGTGAGGAGGATCGCGGCATCGCGAACCGTTCGCGTCATCGGACCGGCGGTGTCCTGGCTGTGGGCGACCGGAATGATGCCCGCGCGGCTGACGAGGCCGAGCGTCGGCTTGACCCCGACCAGGCCGCAGTTGTTCGAGGGCGACACGACCGATCCGTCGGTCTCGGTACCGACGCCGACGGCCGCGAGATTGGCGGCGATCGCCGCGCCGGTTCCCGAGCTCGATCCGGACGTGTTGCGATCGAGCGCGTACGGATTCCGGCATTGCCCGCCGCGGCCCGACCAGCCGCTGGTGGACCTGGTCGACCGAAAGTTCGCCCACTCGCTCAAATTGGTCTTGCCGAGAATCACGGCGCCCGCATCCCGGAGCCGCGCGGCGATGAACGCATCCGGCGGCACCGGCGCTTCGTCCAGCGCCAGCGATCCCGCCGTGGTCTTCATCCTGCCCGCCGTATTGATGTTGTCTTTCAGGAGCACGGGGATCCCGTGCAGCGGCCCTCGAACCTTTCCGGCTTGACGCTCCGCGTCCAGCGCCTTCGCGTCGCCCAGCGCCTCAGGGTTCGTCTCGAGAACGCTTCGGAGCGCCGGGCCTTTCAGGTCGATCGCCGCGATCCGATCGAGATAGGCCTGCGCGATTGCCACCGCGGAGCCCTGTCCTTTCTGCATCCGGTCCTGCAGGTCCGCAATCGTCAACTCGTCGAGTTCGAAAGGGGCGATCTCGCCGGCCGCGTCCGGCAACACCTCGGATGTCCTGGCGCTACGCGAGTTGACGAACAGTGCGGCGCCGCTGATGGCGCCGCCGCGGAGAAAGTCTCTGCGGCCGATCGGGTCTGCCATGGGGGAGGAGTATCTCATGCGGGGGCGGCGCGCTTCGCGCGCCTTCTTGGGACGCTGGCTTCCGGGTCGCCCTTCGGCGCTTCCAGGGCGGGCTCGCTTACGCTTGCCCTTCTGGGTTGTTCGGGAGGCTGGCAGCGGTCAGTCCGTAAACACCCGGCGCGAGCATGGTGGCATGGCCTTCAGCGACGAGCGCGCGGTTCCCGCGTCCCGCTTCTGGACGCGACAAGCCGGTGACGCGCGCCAGCTCGCCTGGCACGGTCATGCCCGCATTGTCCAGGAAGCATCGCGCGATTTCGCGAATCGCGGTCTCGCGAGTGACGCGACGGCCAAGCGCCTCGGGGAACCGGCCGACGGCCAGTGTCCAGATGTAGGTGAATTTCGGAACGTAGACGACCTCGCTCGGAATGACGAGCATCGCCGCCTGCAGTTCATCGAGCGCTTTCGTGAACGTGTGCCGGTCGGCGACTCGAGACTCGTGGCGCAGGTCCGATGTGGCCATTTCCCATTCGTTGCGCAGCACGCGCAGGATCCCCCGCGCGGGTGCGCTCAGCCGCTGCGTCTCCTCCGCTCGCCGCAGCCCCCACACGGCGTGAAAGTAAGGAATCATGCGCGGCGCAAGGAACATCGTCTTGCCCCGCGCGAGCTTGGCATAGTACAGGCTGCCGCGCCTGACGAGCTCGTCCTTCAGCACCCATGTCAGTGACGCTTCGGGATCCTTCTGGACGTTGCGCGGCATCACGGCGTCGCGTCTTCCACACACCGCGACATAGAGTGATGGCCCTGGACGCCTGGCATCGGTCAGGGTCGCGGCGAAGCCGACCTGCTCGACGAAACGTTCGGCGTCGAACGCCGTCTCGACCTGGCACGTCGCTTCGCGGCGCCAGCGCGCATCGCGGTAGTCTTCGATTTCTGCGGGAACCTGGACCTTCGGACTCACGAGACGACGTCATCATTTTCCACGCAGCGCACGTGCCCGATCAATCGCAACCGGGGCGCTGTCGACGTGAGCGCACCGAGACGGGCGCGCGGAGCGCGACGCGCCAAGCCGTAGGTACTATCGTCGTTTTCGAGAGGCACAGACTGATGGCGCAGAGCGGTCCGAAGAAGATTGTCCTCGCCTATTCGGGCGGGCTGGACACGTCGGTCATCCTTCCCTGGCTGAAAGAGCGCTATCCGGGTGTCACGCTCGTGGCGTTCGCCGCAGAGCTCGGGCAGGGCAGCGAGCTCAAAGGCATCGAGCGGAAGGCGAAGCAGAGCGGCGCCGACGAGGTCGTGGTCCAGGATCTTCGTCGCGAGTTCGCCGAGGAGTATTGCTTCCCGATGCTCCGCGCGCACGCCACCTACGAGGCCGACTACCTGCTGGGAACGTCGATCGCCCGTCCGCTCATCGCGAAGGCGCAAGTCGACGTCGCGCACCAGACCGGCGCCGACGCCGTCGGTCACGGGGCGACAGGGAAGGGCAACGATCAAGTGCGCTTCGAGCTGACGTACATGGCGCTCGATCCGACGCTGACGATTGTCTCGCCCTGGAAGGACCCGCGCTTCCTCGCCGACGGTCTCACCGACCGTGAAACGGCGATCGAGTATGCCGAGCGGCACGGAATCCCGATCACGCAGACGAAGAAGAAGATCTACTCGCAGGATCGAAACCTCTGGCACATCTCGCACGAGGGCGCCGAGATTGAGGATCCGGCCAAAGAGCCGCTCGAGCAGGTCTACACCATCACCGTGCCCGTCTCGAAGGCGCCGGCGAAAGCGGAGTATGTCGAGATCGCGTTCGAACGCGGAGTTCCGGTGTCGGTCAACGGCAAGAAGTATCGCAACGCCGGCGATCAACTGGTGGACGCGTTGAACCGCCTCGGTGGTAAACACGCGGTGGGTCAGGTCACCCTCGTCGAGAACCGGCTGGTCGGCATGAAGAGCCGCGGCGTCTACGAGACGCCAGGCGGCACCATCCTCTACGAGGCCCACAAGGCGCTCGAGCAGATCTGCCTCGAGCGCGATCTCTATCACTACAAGCAGCAACTCGCGCTGAGGTACGCCGAGCTCGTGTATTACGGTCAGTGGTTCCATCCGCTTCGCGAGGCGATGCAGGCGTTCGTGGACACGGCCAACCAGGTCGTCACCGGCACCGTGCGCGTGAAGCTCTACAAAGGGCGGGCGACCGCGGTCAGCGCCGTCTCTCCCAAGTCTCTCTACGACACGAAGCTCGCGAGCTTCGCGATGAAGGGCTACGACGTCACCGCCGCGCGCGGCTTCATCGATCTGTTCGGGCTGCCGATGCAGGTGCGGGGACTCAAACAGAAGGATCGCTAGCGCGCTCCGCTCGCCATTCTGGGCCGCTCGCTCCGCTCGCGGACTGAGACGGCCCGCGGTGCCCGAGCTAAAGCTCGGGCCTACGTACACATAGCGGTAGGGTGCGACGTCCGTCGCGCCTCGGCCCAGCATGCGAGCGACGCGAGCATGTCCCGGCCGCGAGCGTAGAGAGTGGCCGAGTAGCCGAGCGCAGCGAGGCGCCCAAGAAGGCGAGCGTCAGCGACCCGTCCCAGTCCGCGAGCGAGCGAGCGGCCCAGAAGCCCCAGAAGTCGCCGCACTAGTCTGCGATTGCGAGCGCCGCCCGGATGAAATCGGGTTCCGGTAACGCGCCCAGCACTTCGATCGATTCGTTGACGACGGTCTTGGGAACGCCGGTGACGCGGAACTTCCGTGCCAGCTCGTAGAACTCCGTTGCGACGACGGTCGTCGACGTGATGTTCGGATTCAGGAGTGCCATACGATTCGCGAGGGCGACGGCGCGCGGGCAGTAGACGCAGGTCGGCGTCACGAACACCTGGATGCGCGTCGGCTCGGTCACGGCGGAGACGAGCGCGACGCTCTCGTCCGAGAGGTCCGAATCGCTGGCGCCGCTGACCGCCAGGATCGCGTCCACCATAGCCATGAAGTCGTAGCCGGCCGGCGCACCGAAGAAGCGGATGCGCGTGTCCTGACCGTTCGTCAACAGCACCAGCGCCGGTGCGCGTTCGATGCCGTAAGTCGCCGCCCGTTCTTTGTCGAGAACGAGGTTCACCTCTTCAACCACAATCTTGTCGGTGACTTCGGTGAGCTCCGCAAGGATGCGCTTGGTCTCGTCGCAGGTCTCGCATTCGATGGTCTGCGTGAAGAAGAGCAGCGTCACCGGCTGCTTCATGTCGTCGAACATTCCGCGGAGTGTCTGCTGATCGGCAGCCGATAGAAGGGCCATTCCTCGATTATCCCATGGCCGGGGCGTGGCAGAATCGGGTTGGTCAGGTTGGTCGGGTTGGTCAGGTTGGTCAGGTTGTTCCCGTTGGTCGGGTTGGACGGGTTGATCGTTGATGAGAAGCGTGGTCGTTAGCGTGTTGATCGGATTGATGACGTATGTGGCGGTCGCGGGCGATGAACGTCCGATCGATTACCGGTTCTCGTTTTCCCAAGCGGCGCAGCACCGGATGAACGTCGAGGTCACGTTCACCGACCTTCCGGACGGCCCCCTCCAGCTTCGCATCAGCCGCAGCTCACCGGGCCGCTACGCACTGCACGACTTTGCCTCGGCGATCGACGCCGTGATGGTGACGACGATGGATGGCACGCCGCTGGCGGTCGCGCAGGGTCAGTCCAATGAATGGACGGTGGCCGAGCCGTCGCACAACGTTCGCGTTCGCTATACGGTGTCCGCCAACACGATCGACGGCACCTACGCCGCCATCGACGACACTCACGCCCACTTGAACATGCCGGCGGTGATCCTCTGGGCGCCTGGACTCGAGCATCGTCCGGCGCGGGTGGCACTGGTGGCGCGGCAGGAGGGGGCGCCGCCCTGGCAGGCGGCGACGCAACTGTTCCCGACGGACGATCCGCTGGTCTTCACCGCTCCCAATTTCCAGTACCTGATGGACAGCCCGATCGAGTTCGGACGAATTGTCTGGCGTACCTTCGAAGCGCCAGTCCCATCCGGCGCAGCGACACCTGCGCCGACGATCAGGATCGCGCTGCATCATCTCGGGACGGATGCAGAGGCGGACGCCTTCGCCTCGGGCACCCGCCAGCTCGTCGAGGAAGCGCGGCAGGTGTTCGGCGAGTTCCCGCCTTACGAGGGGAACACCTACACGGTGCTTGCGGACTACCTTCCGTCGGCGCGCAACGACGGAATGGAGCATCGCAACAGCACAGTACTCACGAGCGAACGGACACTTGCGACGGCTCCCGTGAAGCTCCTCGATACCGTCGCCCACGAGTTCTTTCACGGCTGGAACGTCGAGCGAATCCGGCCGCGCTCGCTCGAACCCTTCGACTTCGCGCGCGTGAACGTCTCCGGCGAGCTGTGGTTCGCCGAGGGCGTCACCAGCTACTACGATGGACTGCTCATGGCGCGCGCCGGCCTGTGGACGCTCGACGATCTCCTCGACGACCTCGGTGCCGCGGTCTCGAAGGTCGCGACCAGCCCGGCCGTCCGGGTCCGTTCAGCGGAAGACATGAGTCGTCTCGCCCCCACTGTGGACTCGTCCGGCGGCAGCGCAGGCGCCGCCACGGCGACCAACTACATCTCGTACTACACGTTTGGCGCCGCGCTGGGCCTCGGCTTCGACTTCGCGATTCGCGAGCGCACGGGAGGCGCCGCGAGCCTCGACGAGGTGATGCGCGTGTTGTGGCGCGACTTCGGGCGTCCGGGAGGCCGCGAAATCGGCTCCGTCGATCGCCCATACACCGCCGCTGATATCCAGCGCGCAATCGCGCAGGTGACCGGCGACGAGGCGCTGGCCGCGGCGCTGATGGCCCGCTATGTCGAAGGCCACGAGGTCATGGACTATCACCGGCTGCTGGAGCGTGCGGGCCTGATGGTGCGCGAACGCACGGTGAACGTGGAATCGCCGCCGCAGCCTCTCGAGATCGTCGCCTTCGAGACCGCGGGACGCACCCCGTCGGAGGCGCAGCTGGCATTCCGCCAGCGGTGGCTTCGCTAGCAAGTGACCGTTCGTGGCGGCGCGTCGTATGCGAATATCCGACGCTTCACCGTTCGAGCGGTGGAGTCGATCAAATAGCGCGGGCTGCGACATTACAATTGGAGGCAGATGCCCGCTCGTGTCCTCACCTGTTTCATCCTGTTCCTCGCAACCATGTCGAAACCATCCGAGGCCGATGCCCAGCAGAGCGCGCGACCTGGCGCGTGGCCAGTTAGCGCCGCTCCGATACACTCTGTCGTTTCCGGCCCCTCACACGCACTACGTCGAGGTCGAGGCGCACGTCCCAACCGATCGGCATCCGGTCGTCGAGCTCGACATGGCAGTGTGGACGCCCGGCTCGTACCTGGTGCGCGAGTATGCCCGCAACGTCGAACAGGTCACCGCCGAGAGCGGCGGCAAAAGTCTCGGCGTCACGAAGACGCTGAAGAATCGGTGGCGGATCGAGACCGGCGGCGCTCCGGAGATCGTCGTGCGCTACCGCGTCTACGGCCGCGAGATGACGGTCCGGACCAACTTCGTCGACGCCGACTTCGCGATTCTGAACGGCGCGCCGACGTTCCTCACGCTGGCAGGCGATCGGGGTCCACGTCCCCACGAAGTCACGCTGCAACTGCCCACCGGCTGGAAAACGTCGATCTCGGCACTACCCGACGCACCCGGCGGCGTCGCCGCATCGCTATCGCGCACCCGACTACGACACGCTCGTGGATTCGCCGATCCTCGCCGGCAACCCGGCCATCTACACCTTCACGGTGCAGGGGGTTCCGCACTTCATCGTCAACGTCGGCGAAGGCGGCATCTGGGATGGGCAGAAGACGGTCGACGACGTCAGGAAGATCGTCGAGACGGTCGCCGGATTCTGGGGCACGGTTCCGTACGAGAAGTACGTCTTCTTCAATCTGATCACGGAAGCGAACGGTGGTCTGGAGCACAAGAACGCCTGCACGCTGATGACGAGCCGCTGGAAAACACGGACGCGACGCGGTTATGTCGACTGGCTCACGCTCGTCAGCCACGAGTTCTTCCACGCGTGGAACGTCAAGCGCCTTCGACCGGCCGAGCTCGGACCGTTCGACTACGACCGCGAGAACCCGACGCGATCGCTGTGGGTCGCCGAGGGGCTCACGAGCTACTACGGCGATCTGCTTGCAGCGCGCGCCGGCGTCATCACCCGCGATGAGTATCTTGGCGAGCTGGGCAATCTGATTGCCGAACTGCAGTCCACGCCGGGCCGCTTGTCGACGTCAGTGGAAGACGCGTCGTTCGACGCCTGGATCCGGTACTACCGCCCGGACGAGAATTCACCCAACGTCTCGATCAGCTACTACACGAAAGGCGCGGTGGTCGGGTTCCTGCTCGACCTCGAGATTCGGCGCACCACGAACGGCGGCAAGTCTCTCGACGACGTGATGCGGCTGGCGTGGCAACGGTATTCGGGCCCGCGCGGTTTCACGCCGGACGAATTCCGTGCGCTCGCGTCTGAAGTGGCCGGCCAGGATCTCAGCGCGTGGCTGCACCAGGCCCTGGGCTCGACGACAGAGCTCGATTATTCGAACGTCTCCTGGCTCGGCCTCAGGATCCGCAACGATTCGCCGTCCACGCCTCGCGCCTGGCTCGGCCTGACGCTGACTGGCGCGACGCCGACGTTGAAGAACGATGGCGGCCGGCTGGTCGTTGCGCAGGTGCGGCGGGGCTCGCCGGCGTACGACGCAGGCGTCAACGTGGACGACGAGATCCTCGCGATCGATGACTATCGCGTGCGGCCTGAGGGGTGGGAAGCGCGCCTGGATGCGTATCGGCCGGGCGACCGGGTCGAGGCTTCTCGTCGCGCGCCGCGAGCGCATCGCCCCGATCGACGTGGCATTTGCGCCGGAACCGGCGCGAGTGACGCGTATCGAGCCAGACCAGGCGGCCGACGCTGCCAGCCGCGAACGGCTCGCGACATGGTTGAAGCCGTAACCGTTTCCCGCCTATCCTGACCCGGCGGATGATCGTCAGCAGCACCACATCGGCGGCGGATATCGCCCTGCTGGATCGCATCGCCCGGCGCGATCAGGGCGGTCTGGCGGAGCTGTACGATCGGCATTGCCGCCTGCTGTTCTCACTGATCCTCCGGATCCTGCGCGACCGCGGCGAAGCCGAGGACGTGCTGCAGGAGGTCTTCGTCCGCGTCTGGGACCGGGCCGACAGCTACAACCCGTCCCTCGGCACACCGGCTGCCTGGCTTGTTCGCATCAGCCGCAATCGCGCCATCGACCGCCTGCGCTCGCGCACGGTGCGCGCCGGGATCCAGGCGCCCGAGATCGATCGTCCCGAACAGGCGGCCGATCCGGCGCCCGACGCCGATCCTGAGCGCTTTGCCGCCTCCACCGAGGAGCGCCGGATGATCGCCGAAGCGGTCGCCGCCCTGCCGCCGGAGCAGCGCGCTGTTGATCGAATGCGCGTTCTTCGAGGGCTACACGCAGTCCGAGCTGGCCGAGCGCTTCGATCTCCCGCTCGGCACCGTGAAAACACGGATTCGCACCGGCATGCAGTCGCTCCGGCGTGCGCTGGCACCTCTGGGTGGAGGGACGCGATGAGCCGCATCGACGGATCGACGCTCGCCGCCCTCGATGCGCTGGGACTGCTCGACGACGCCGACCGGGTCGAACTCGAGCGAGCGCTGTCGGGCTCCGAGGAACTTGCGTGGCGAGCTGCAGGATCTCCGCGAGGTCGCCGCGGTCTTCTGGCGGAGACGCTGCCCTCGAGACGCCATCCGCGGTCGTCCGCGACCGGATTGCCGCGCACGCGACCGGCGTCGAGCGCGAGCGGGCGAAACCGCCGCTGTCAGAAGCGCTTCACTTCATCGATCGCGACGAAGGCTGGCAGCCGCATCCGATACCGGGCATCACGGTCAAAGTGCTCGCCGTGGACAGCAACACCGGCGTGGCGACGCTCCTGGTCAGGGCTGCTCCAGGGACGACGTATCCGGCGCATCATCACTCCGGCCCGGAAGGCTGCTACGTCATCGAGGGCGAAGTGCTCGTCGCCGGCCGTCGCATCGGCCCCGGCGACTTCCATCTCGCGGACGCCGATTCCGACCACGATCCGCTTTACACCGAGACTGGCGCCACGGTGCTGCTCGTGTGCGCGGCGGCGGACTATCTGTAAGCCATGCGGTTCGCGCCCGAATACGTCAGATACGTCCTCAACGACAATTTCGAGGACGCGAAACGGCTGTTCCTCTCGCCGCTGATGGCGATCCACTGCGCGCATCTCGTCATGCTCGCCGATCGCGCGATCATCGGGCCGACCGACGCCCGCCGGCTCCGCGAAGCGCTCGACTCGATCTCGCAGGACGAGGTCAAGGACGTGCGCTACGACGGCATCTGCGAGGATCTGTTCTTCTACGTCGAGCAGCTCCTGATCGCCGCTTGCGGCGAAGAGGTTGCCGGCCGCCTCCACACGGCGCGCAGCCGCAACGACATCGACATGACGATGTACCGGATGCGGCAGCGCGAGTTCATTCTCGCGCTCTACGAAGCCACGCTGGCGCTGCGCGACAGCCTGCTCGACGTGGCCGCGAAGCATCGCGATACGGTCATGGCCGTGCACACGCACACGCAGCCGGCGCAGCCGACGACGGTCGCCCACTATCTGCTGGCGGTCATCGAGCAGCTCGAGCGCGACGCGGTTCGACTGCAGGCGGCCTTCAAGACGACCAATCGCAGCCCGCTCGGCGCGTGCGCCATTACCGGCACCGGGTTCCCGATCGATCGTCAGCTGACCAGCGACCTCCTCGGATTCGACGCGCCGACCGGTAATACCTACGGCAGCATCGCCACCGTGGACTATCTGCTCGAAAGCGTCTCCGCTACTACGGTCCTCCTGAGCGGGCTCGGCCGATTCGTCCAGGATCTGCTGCTGTGGGGCACACGCGAGTTCAGCTACGTGCGGTTCGGCGACGGCTTCGTGCAGTGCAGCAGCATCATGCCGCAGAAGCGAAACCCGGTGGCCATCGAGCATGCACGCGCCATCGGCAGCAAAGCGCTGGGCCAGGCACAGGCCATCGTCGTCACCATCCACAACACGCCGTTCGGCGACGTCGTCGACACCGAGGACGATCTGCAGCCGCTCGTGTCGTCGACGTTCCGCGACGCGGTGCGGGCGGTCCGCCTCGTCGCCGCGGCCATGCAGACCGCCGAGTTCGATCCCGAGCGGCTCGAAGCACGGGCCGGCGAGGGCGGAACGACGCTGACGGAGCTGGCCGATACGCTGTCGCGCGATCACGACGTGCCGTTCAAGACCGCCCATCGCATCGCCTCACGTGTGCTGCAGACGTTGATCGAGAATCCATCAGCGGATCTGCAGAGCGTGCTCGCGGCCGTCTGCCTCCAGTACCTGGGTCGCACGCTGCCGTACACGCGCGAGGATCTCGCGCGCATCCTGAGCCCGCGCCATTTCGTCGACGTTCGCCGGACGCTCGGCGGCCCGGCGCCAGAAGAGACGGAGCGGGCCCTCTCGGAATCGCAGCAACTGCTCGAGCGCGACCATGTCTGGCTGACGGATCGACGTCGCGCGGCGTCGGCGTCGGAGGGACGCTTGCGCGAGCGCACGGCGGCGCTGTGACGGCAATGTCGTCGATGCGATGGACGATCTCGCTCGTGCTGCTCGTGGAGGCGTGTGCGCTCGTGGCGCTGTGGCTGCTCGGAAGGTATTTCACGATCTAGCGAGTGTTCTATCCCCTAACCCTAACCCCAGCTTCTGATTGAGATTTATGGAACCGAATCCTGCTGCCGTCTTCGACACGTTGCTCGCGTATCAGCAAACCGCTGCCCTTCGCGCCGCCATCGACATCGATCTGTTCCGCGCCCTCGGCGAATCGCCGGCGACGTCGTCGCAGCTGGCGACGCGATGCGGCGCCTCCGAGCGTGGCGTCAGAATCCTCTGCGACTACCTGACGACCATCGGCTTGATCGTGAAGGACGACGGCATTTACAGCCACTCGCCCACGAGCCAGGTGTTTCTCGACCCGCGCTCGCCGGCATCGATGGCGACGATGGTGACGTTTCTTGGTCACCCGACCATTCTGGAACCGTGGGGATCGCTGACCGATATCGTCCGCTCCGGCAGAACCGTCCTGCCCGGCCAGGGCACAGTGGAGCCGGAGAATCCGGTGTGGGTCGAGTTCGCGAAGTCGATGGTGCCGATGATGGGGCCGGCGATCGGTCCGATGGCGGATGCGGTGGCGTCGCATCGGCCGGGGAAGATTCGCGTGCTCGATATCGCCGCCGGCCACGGGATGTTCGGGATCGAGATTGCCAAGAGGAATCCCGAGGCGCACGTGGTTGCGCTCGACTGGAAGGCAGTGCTCGCCGTGGCGCGCGAGAATGCCGGCGCCGCCGGAGTGCTCGATCGGATGGAATTCCTCGCGGGCAACGCCTTCGACGTGGACTTCGGTGGCCCGTACGACGCCGTGCTCCTGACCAACTTCCTCCATCACTTCGACGAGCCCACCTGTGTCACGCTGCTCAAGAAGATTCGCGCGGCGCTGAAGCCGGGCGGTATCACGGCGGTGCTCGAATTCGTTCCCAACGACGATCGCGTGACTCCGCCCGAAGCTGCGCGCTTCAGCATGACGATGCTCGGTACGACGGCGGCGGGTGATGCCTACACCTATCGCGAGTTCGAGCGCATGCACGTGGCGGCGGGGTTCAAGGGACTGGCGCCCGAGCAGATTCCGGCAGGGGCGGAGTCGGTCCTGGTCGGACTGTCCTGAGCGACTGACGCGATGACATCCACAGCGAGCCCAGGGCCGACACCGCTCGTCGGCATCATCATGGGCAGCAAGTCCGATTGGGAAACGCTTCGCCATGCCGACGAAGTCCTGACGCGCTTCGAGGTGCCGCACGAGTGCCGCATCGTGTCGGCGCACCGGACGCCGGTGGAGATGGCGGAGTATGCGTCCGGCGCCGAGGCGAGGGGCATGCGCGTGATCATCGCCGGCGCCGGCGGCGCCGCCCATCTTCCGGGGATGGTGGCCGCGCACACTGCGCTTCCCGTGCTCGGGATCCCGGTCGAAAGCCACGCGTTGAAGGGAATGGATTCACTGCTGTCGATCGTGCAGATGCCCGCCGGCGTGCCGGTCGGCACGCTCGCGATCGGAAAGGCCGGAGCGACGAACGCCGCGCTCCTGGCCGTGGCGATTCTCGCCACGACCGACCCGGCGCTGCGCGAGAAACTTCACGCCTTCCGCAAGGAACAGACCGCGAAGGTCAAGCAGGATTCGTTGACATGACCATCGAGCCCATCCTTCCGGGCTCGACCATCGGCGTGCTCGGCAGCGGACAACTCGGGCGAATGTTCACGATGGCGGCCCGCCGCCTCGGGTACCGCGTTCACGTGTTGTCGCCGGATACCGGACACGCCGACCGGTCAGGTGGCGGATGTCGAGGTCGTTGCGCCGTACGACGATCTCGATGCGATTGCCGCCTTCGCCCGCAGCGTGGACGTCGTCACATTCGAGTTCGAAAACGTCCCGGCGGCAACGACCGACGTGGCCTCGGAGATTGCCCCGGTGCGGCCGAGCGGGCTCGTGCTGCACATCTCCCAGCAACGGGCGCGAGAGAAGGGTTATCTCGCCGACAAAGGCTTTCCGGTGACGCCCTTCGCGTGGCTCCGCCAAGCCGACGATCTGGAGGCTGCGCTCACGACCATTGGGCTGCCGGCCGTCCTGAAGACCGCCAGCTTCGGTTACGACGGCAAGGGTCAGATTCTCGTTGAAACACGCGAGGCTGCACGCGAGGCATGGCGCGCGATGGACTACGCCCAGGCCGTGCTCGAGCGCTTCATCCAGTTCGATCGCGAGCTGTCGGTGATTGCGGCACGAGGACTGGAAGGCTGGGTGATCACCTACCCGGTGATCGAGAACACGCACGTCAGACACATTCTCGACACGTCCGTCCTGCCAGCCGGCATCGCCCCGGCCCTCGATGCCCAGGCGCGCGAGATCGCCGTCGGCATTCTCGAAACGCTCGATGTGGTGGGTGTGCTGTGCGTCGAGTTCTTCCTCACGACCGACGGCGAGCTGCTGGTCAACGAGTTGGCGCCGCGCCCGCACAACTCGGGGCACCTCACAATCGACGCCTGCATGACCAGCCAGTTCGAGCAGCAGCTGCGCGCGATCTGCGGCCTGCCGCCAGGCTCCGTCGAGCAGCTCCGTCCGGCGGCGATGGCGAACCTGCTCGGCGATCTCTGGTCGGGCGGCGAGCCCGACTGGATGGCGGCGTGCCTCATGCCGCACGTCAGGGTCCACCTCTACGGCAAGGCCGAGCGCGCGCCCGGGCCGGAAAATGGGACACATCACCGCGCTCGCGTCCACCGCCGAGGAAGCGCTCGCGATGGCCCTCAACGCGAGGGCGGCGCTCACTCGGTAGGGCACTCACCAGGGCGCGCTCGCTTTCGCTCGCGCGGGGGTCGGCTCGCTCCGCTCGCCTACTCGGGCGCGCGTCTAGGGGGCCTCGCTTCGCTCGGCCTTCAGGAGCTGCGCCTTCCGTTCGGCTCCCCAGCGATAGCCGCCCGTACCCCCTGAGGCGGGGACGACGCGATGGCAGGGGATGACGAGGGCGACGGGATTCGTCGCGCAGGCGCGCGCGACGGCGCGTGCTGCGCGCGGCTCGCCGAGGGACGCTGCCACCTCGCCATAGGTCCGTGTCTGGCCACGGGGGATCCGCTGCAACGCCTGCCAGACGCGACGCTGGAAGGCGGTCGCGAGCACGTCGAGCGGAATCGGACAGCTGCGGTTGGGCCGATGTCAGGCTCGTGACGATGGCGGCGGCCTCGTGCTTCAGTGCGCCATCGTCTCGCGCGATGGCGGCGTGAGGAAACTCGCGCTCGAGCGCTGACTCGAGCGGCTCCACGCGGTCGCCTATCGACACCCGGCATACACCGCGGGCCGTGCGGGCGACGAGCACGAATCCGATCGGCGCCCTGACGATCCCGTAGCGAATGTCCTCGTGGGCGCCGCCCTGCCGGTAGGCGCGCGGCGTCATCCCGAGCGCGCCGTCCGCAGCGTCATAGAGGCGGCTGGGCGACCCGAACCCCGCCTCGTATCCGACTTCGGCGAGACGCGTCTCTGAGCGCAGCTCGCGCTTCAGCTTGCCCACCCGCCGCGCCGCTGCGTATTCGCGCGGGCTGACGCCGAACAGTCGCGTGAAGCTGCGCTGCAGATGCCATGGCGACGTCCCTGCGACGCGTGCCAGGCGCTTCAGGGACGGCGTTGCGCCCGGATGCTCGTCCACCCATTGGCGCGCCCGCTGGACCTTGGTGACGAGCGGCGATGCCGGGTCCTGCGGCCGGCATCGACGGCACGCACGATACCCCGCACGCTCCGCCTCGTCCGGGCCGGAGAAGTAGAGCACGCCGCCCTTGCGAGGCCGCCGACTCGGGCAGGATGGGCGGCAGTAGATGCCCGTGCTGGTCACGCCGTAGACGAAGGCGCCGTCAGCCGTCAGGTCGCGCGAGACAAGCGCGCGCCAGCGCGTGTCGGTAGTGGTCGAGGGCATTGAGCGGGCTGAGATGATCATGCCTCATTGGACCCTGGCATGGTCGAGAGGCGCGATCCGCTCCTTGCTCTCAAACTGGGCGCCTCGCTTCGCTCGGCGCGGGGGCTCACGTCGTTCGCGCATGGGAGTACACCTTGCCGACGCTTTCCACGTGGCTAAACGACCCAAGTACGAATCGCTGGTGGCATGGCAGCGCGCAGATGATCTGTTCGTGCGGTTGCATCGCATTACGAAACAACGATTTCCCGCCGATGCGCGTTACGAGCTGACCTCTCAGATTCGTCGCGCCGCGTTGTCGGTGCCCGCCAACATCGTTGAAGGAATTGCCAGGTATCACCACAAGGAGCGTTTGCAGTTTCTGCGTACTGCGTCGGCGTCCCTCGACGAGACCCGCTACTACGTGCATGTTGCGAGTCGTCTTGGCTACCTAACCGAGGATCTTTACGCCGAACTTGTTCTCGACATCCGAAAGGTGGGAGCACCGTTGACGGGGATGATCCGTGCCGTGAGGGCGTCGCTCGCGTCGAAGAGGATATTACCGATCGCCGAGCGGTAGCGAGGCACCCTGCAGGCGCGTAGAGGGCGCCCTAGCCGGGCGAAGCGAGCGCCCCCGAGCAGGCCGCGCGGAGCGCGCCGCCCCCTCGCACGAGCGCAGCGAGTGCGCCCTAGGGTAGGATCGTCGCTCGGATGCCGCCGCGATATGGCCAGTCGCCCTGGCTCGACCACGTCCCCAAGGCGCGACGGCCCACCTATCCGAAGCTCACCACGCCCTTCGAGATCCCGGTCGCCATTGTTGGCGGCGGGCTGACGGGGTGCGTCACGGCCTACGCCCTGGCGGCCGCCGGGATCCGGACGGCGCTCTTCGAGGCGGACCGTATTGCCGCCGGGGCGACGGCCCAGGCGGCTGGCCTGCTGCTCGCCACGCCGAGCGTGGACTATTTGACGCTCGAGAAGGCCCACGGCCGGCGCGTGGCGCGCGCGCTCTGGCAGGACACGCGGCGTGCGGCACTCGATGCGCAGGCACTTCTGCGCCGGCTGAAGATCCGATCGAACGTCCACCCCGCTGACGCCATCGTGGTCGCGCGGAACGACGCCGAGGCCAGGGGGCTTCGCAAGGAGCATGCGGCCCTGCGAGATGCGGGTATCGAGGGCGCCTGGCTGACGGCCAAGGCGCTATCACAGGCGACCGGATTCGAGGGCGTCGGCGGGCTCAAGACGACCGGGCATGCGTCGCTCGACCCGTATCGCACGGCGCATGGGCTCGCGCGGGCGGCCGCAGTGCGCGGCGCGGCAGTCTTCGAACGGACGCCGATCAGTGCCGTGCACCATGGGCGCTCCGGGGTCGAGCTGACCGCCGGCAAGCTTCGCCTCAAGGCCGGCACGGTCATCGTCGCAACGGGCAGCGCGGCGCCGCTGTTCAAGGCGCTCTCACGCCACTTCATCGAAGCAGAGACCTACGCTGTGCTGACGCCTCCCCTCGGTGCGAACGTCCGCCGTGCGGGCGGAACGCGGAAGGCGATCGTTATCGACCGCGCCGAGCCGGCGCATCGTCTCTGCTGGACGGCAGACGATCGAATCCTGTGGACGGGTGCCGATCAGCCGCGAATCCCGGAGCGCCTGCGCAACGCAACGCTCGTCCAGCGGACCGGCCAATTGATGTACGAGCTCCTTATCGGGCTGCCAGCAATCTCCGGCGTTCAGCCGGAGTACGGCTGGCATGCGCCGTGGAGCCGCAGCGTGGACGAACTGCCATTCATCGGCACGCACCGCAATTACCCGCATCACCTGTTCGCGCTCGGCCTGGGCACGAACCTGGCGGCCGCCTTTCTCGCCAGCCGGATCCTCGTCCGCGCCTGCCAGGACTCGACCGACAAGTCCGACGAGTACTTCGGTTTTTCGCGGATCGCGGGTCGCCGCTAGACCAGGTCGCGCTCGCGTCGTCGCTCGCTCCAGGTTCTCTGGCGTCGTCGCCCGCGCGGAGGTTGCTGGGGTAGAGTGGGAGGATGTTCCGCTCATCGAAAGAAGTGAGCGCTCAAAATGCTGCGGGAGGTGCCGCTCCCCGCGTGAGCGCAGCGAGTACGCGCCGCGCCGAGCATCGGCGACCCGCCCTGCGCGCGGGCATCGCGACGGCGGCCCTGGTGGCTGTCGGGATCGTCCTGAACGCGGCGGTACCGGACCGCGGGCAGGTTGCGCTGGCGCTGGCGCTGCGCAAACTCGCGACGATCGGAACGGTCATGCATGTCACCGCCCATCCCGACGACGAGCCAAATGTCGTGCTGGCGATGCAGAGCCGGGGCCAAGGGTTGAGGGTCGTGCTGGCCACCGCGACGCGCGGCAACGGGGGGCAGAACGAAATCGGCCCCGAGATCTTCGAAGCGCTGGGCGTGCTGCGGACCGAAGAGCTGCTGGCTGCGCATCGCAGCGATGGCGCCGAGCAATTCTTCACGCGCGCCGTCGATTTCGGCTACTCCTTCAGCATCGAGGAATCGTTCGAGAAGTGGGGGAAGGACGAGATCGTCGGTGACTACGTGCGGCTGATCCGCACGACCAGGCCCGACGTGATGTTCACGATGCGGCCCGACGGCCAGGGCGGCGGCCAGCACCATCAGGCATCGGCGCGCCTTGGCCTCGAGGCGTTTCGCGCCGCGGCTGACCCCTCGAAATATCCCGAGCAGATCGCGCAGGGCCTGCGGCCGTGGCAGCCGCGCAAGATCTATCGCGTCGGCCGCTACGGATTCGGCGGAGAGCCACCGCCCGATCCCGGCATGAAGCTCGTGCCGGTCGATACCGACGTCTACGATTCGCTGCTCGGCAAGACGTACGCGGAGATCGGCAGCGAGGCCCGTGCGATGCACAAGTGCCAGGGCTTTGGCCAGCTGCTCGCCCTGCCAGGGCCGGCCTCCATCAAGTATCTCCTCGCCGATTCCGCGCGCCCGGAGGACAACTCGAAGGACGAGGCGTCGCCGCTCGATGGTCTCGACCTGACCTTCAGCGCGCTGTCGTCGTTCGCGGGGACGCAGCCGCCACCGGCACTCGTGTCCCGAGTCGAAGAGATCTCTGGCTCGATCAAAGCGGCAGACGAGCGCCTGCGCGCCGACGGGCCGGACGCGGCAGGGGGGCCGCTCGCGACCGGTCTCCTGAAGGCACGTGCGCTCCGAGACGCCTTGCCTGCGCTCGGCCTCGACGACAACGCGGCATATGAGATTCGCTTCAGGCTGGCGCAGACCATCGAGAAATTCGAGGAAGCGCTCGTCGCCGCTCACGGTCTGCGCTTCGAGGCGCTCGCCGACGACGGAGTCGTGACGCCCGGGCAGCCAATCAAGATGACGCTGATTGCGGCAAATCGTGGCCGCGATGCCATCGCTCTCGACGCGATTGCCATCGAGGGGCTCGACGGCGCTGCTTCAACATGTCAGACAGGCGCGATAAACGCAGGGGCGCTCGTGCGCTGCGAGGCGGCGCTCTCGATCCCGACAAACGCGCGGACCACGGAACCGTATTGGACGCGCGACGGCGAAGCCGGACGGTACGTCTTTGCCGAGGACGCGCCGTTCGGCCTGCCGTTTCGGCCGACGCCTTTCCATGTCCGGTTCGAAATGACGCTGTCCGGCGCGAAAGTGCCGGTGATCGTGGACGCCGGCTACCGGTATGAGGGCAACATCTTCAGCGGCGAGAAGCGCATGGATCTGCTGGTTGTTCCGCCGTTCACGGTGCGGATGACTCCGGACATCGCGATCGTACCCACCGCCGCCGTCGCGCCCAGGCAAACTTCGGCGACCGATGGCGACGAAGATGACCGCGTCCGAACCCTCAGAGTGACGGCGACGCACAACGCGCCCGGCGGGACGGACGCCGAGGTCTCGCTCGACCTCCCTCGCGGCTGGCGCGCGACACCGGCGGCCGCCCACTTGACGTTCGAGCGGCCGGACGAGGCGCGAACGATCGAGTTCAGCGTACGGCCGCCCGCGTCGCTGGCGGCGGGATCGTATCCGGTGGCGGCGAAGATCGTCGCCGGCGGTGAGACGTTCACGAGAGGATTCGACACGATCGAATATCCGCACATCAGGCGCCAGCACATTTTTTCGACCGCCACCGCGAGGATCAAGGCGCTCGACGTTCGCGTGCCGGCGGGTCTGCGGGTGGGCTACATCATGGGCGTCGGCGATCAGGTTCCGCCCGCGATCGAGCAACTCGGCGCGACGGTGACGCTCCTTGATGCCGGCGATCTCGCGACCGGGAACCTGTCACGGTTCGACGCTATCGTGACCGGCGTGCGCGCTTACGAGCGCCGCAAGGATCTCCGCGCCAACAACTATCGGCTGCTCGAGTACGCCTCGGAGGGCGGCGTCGTCATCGTCCAGTACAACAAGTTCGAGTTCAACCAGGCGCAGTACGGTCCCTATGCGGCGAAGGTGAGCGCCGATCGGGTTACCGACGAATCAGCGCCGGTGACGGTGCTGACCCCCGACCATCCCGTATTCACGCGTCCGAACCGCATCACACCCCGCACCTGGGACCATTGGGTCCAGGAACGCGGCCTCTATTTCCTCGGCGAGCGCGATGCGCGTTATGTCGATCTCGTCGAGCTCGCGGATCCGTTTCCGCTGAATGCCGGACCGAAGCGCGGCGCGCTCGTCGAAGCGCCGGTTGGCAAAGGCCGGTGGTTGTACGTCGGCCTCAACCTGTGGCGTCAACTTCCGGCGGGGACAGAAGGCGCCTACGAGCTGCTCGCCAACCTGCTGGCCCTTGGCTCGCACGGCAAGACGACGACGACGAGCTCGCGTTGAGCGCCCGGCCCCCTGACGTCCTCGTCGTCGGTGCCGGGCCGGCCGGCGCCACTGCCGCGCGCACGCTCGCCGTGGCTGGCGCTCGGGTGCGGCTCCTCGATCGTGCGCGATTTCCCCGGAACAAGCCTTGCGGCGGGGCGATCAGCATGCGCGTCCTCGGCCGATTTCCCTACCTCGCACCAGCGCTCGACCGCATTGCGACGCACCGGCTCTCGAAGCTGCACCTCGAGAGCCCGGGAGGGCACAGCGTCCTCGTGCAATCGCCCTCGCCGGCGGCGCTGATGATCCGTCGCATCGATTTCGACGCGCTGCTCGTGCAGCCTGGCGGTCGAGGCCGGCGTCGAGCTCGTCGAGGGCGCTGAAATCACCCAGGCACGGACGACGGATGGGGGCGTCGAGCTCAAGACGCGCGCCGGCAATGTCTTCACCGCGCCGCACGTGATCGCCGCGGACGGCGTCTACAGCGTCGTCGCGCGCCGGCTCGGGATCAATCCGGGCTGGCGCCGGACGGCGGTGGCACTGGACATGATGGAGGAGACGCCGAACGACGTACTGGCCAGCGTCGATCCGGAAACGCTGTGGGTGACGTACGGATACGGCGGCTCGGAAGGTTACTCGTACGTCTTCCCGAAGCGCGATCACGTCAACGTCGGTATCGGCTACGTCCTCGACTACTTTCGCGAGAAAATCGGCCGGTCGCCGTACGATCTCCAGGCATCGTTCGTCGATGCGCTGCGGACACGCGGCGTGCTGGCCGGTCGATCGAGCCGCGCGCATTTCACGCCCTACCAGATTCCGGTGGCCGGACCGCTGCGCACGACCGCGACCGATCGCGTCGTGCTCGCCGGCGATGCCGGCGGCTTCGTCAACGGCATCACCGCAGAGGGCATCTACTACGCGATGGTCACCGGCGATCTCGGGGGACGCGCGCTCGCTGGCGCCGGCGCACGGACATTCGAGCGCTTGTGGCGTGACGAGATTGGCGGCGAGCTCCGCGACTCGGTGCTCGTGCAGCGCGATCTGCTGACGACACCAGAGCGCATCGACCGCCTCATCCGCGCGGCTCACGGCGCACCCACTGTGGCGGCCCTCATCGTGCGTTACGCCATGGGAGAGGTGTCGTATGCCACGGCCCGGCGGCAGCTGCTCCTCGGTTCGCCGATGGCCGCACTCAGGCTGACGCTACGACACCTGCGAGGTATATATCGGCCTGCCGCGCATGCTTCCGCCGGCGAGAGCCGTGCACTCTGATTCCGCGCCAATCGATCCCCGGGAATCTGCTCCTGCCGCGGTCGCGTAGTATGAGGAAGGGAGTGGTGTAGCTCGGTGACGCACGAGGAATTGCGCGAGAATCTCGAGGCCTGGGCGATTGGCGCCCTCCGTGTGCCCGAGGCGCAGGAGATCGAGCGTCACCTCGCGACCTGCGAAAGCTGCGCTGCAATTGCGCGCAGCCTGTCGCTCGTCCCGCTCGCGATGCAGGCGGGTCAGTCACTCGAAACGCCGTCGACTTTTTCGAGGACGCGCCTACTCTCCACGATTCGCGGAGGATCGGCGTCCGCCGCCGCGACGCAAGCCACTGCGGCATCGGCTGACACGGCGGGTGTCGCATCCGGCGACCAGAACGCGGCACGCGGTGCGCGCATCGCGTCGTGGCTCGGCATCGCGGCCGCACTCGTGCTCGCGGCCTTCCTGGGATGGGACGGGGTCCGCCTTCGCGGTCGCATCGCGGATCTCACTCGTGAGCTCGATCAGGCGAGGGCCGCTGTGGCCGCATCCGAGAGCCGGATGGCGATGATCCAGCGCAGCGCGGATCGCACGCAGTCGGCGCTCGCGGTGCTGACGGCGCCCGATGTCGCGCGTATCGATCTTGCGGGTCAGCCCGGCGCTCCGAAAGCCAGCGGCCGCGCCTACTGGAGCCGCGCGCGCGGCATGGTCTTTTCCGCCGCCGCGCTGCCACCGCCGCCAAGCGGCCGCACCTATCAGGTCTGGGTCGTCACGTCGGCACCCGCTCCGATCAGTGCCGGCCTCGTCGCGCCGGACGATGCCGGTCACGTCGATGTGGTGTTTGCGACGCCGCAGGACATCCCGCAACCCGTCGCAGTCGCGGTCACGCTGGAGCCTTCCGGCGGCGTGCCGTCGCCGACCGGCCCGAAGGTGCTGGTGGGCACCGTCTGAGGTCACGGACTCCGCAGATAGGGGCACGGACAGGCCTCGCCGCGGACGGCGCAGATTTTCGGTCACGGACTTCACGGATCTCGTTGGGGCTGATCCAACAAAGCCGGCGTCGCGGCGCCGGCTCGCTTATCTGTATATCGTCCCGAATCGCTGGCAATCGGAAGACAGCAGTCCCAACTACCGTCGGCTAACCGGACGTAGAAGGCAGAATCAAGCGGCTGCGTGCTCGAGAGAGCTGGAAGTCGCGGAAACCTCTGAGTCTGTGTTGTCCGTGTCGTCCGTGACGGATGGCGTCCGTGGAGTCCGTGCCCGCGACGTTAGAGGAACGGCCGCCACGTATAGAACAGCGCCGCCCCGAGAGCCTGCAGCATGGCGAATGCGACCGCGACCAGCACGGTGGTTCGCGGCGACTCGCGCTGCGCCATCCACATGAAGATCGGGAACATCGTCGATGTGACACGGCCGATCGAGATGAAGCCGCCGACCAGCAGCGGCGGAACGATGTTCGACAGGATGAAAATCGCGTACGGAAGTCCGAGACGAAGAGCGACAGGAATCGTCGCGGCCAGCGCAAAAGCGGCGGCAACGCCGTTCATCAGCTCGTAAGGAGAAGACCGCGCGTAGAACTCGAATCCGTGCGCGGCGGCGAATTCGGCGGAGCGCACGAACGGTGTGGCGCCGGTGAACGTTCGTCCCCAGGCGGCGTGCTGCGCCGACCACTGGAACGGGTTGCCTGTTAGCACGCCGATGTAGGCGGAGTACAGGGCCACGCCAAGAATCGGGCTGGCGGTTGCCGCCAGCGAAACGATCTTGGTCCGCATCGCCACGTCCTTGCGCGTCCACAGGCCCTGTGCGATAGCCAGCGCGCCGAGGGTCAGCGCGAGCATGAAGCCGTTCGGCCGCGTGAGCCCGATCATCACTCCCCAGGCGACGACCCGCGACCACCGCTGTGCACGGAACTCGTAGATCGCGGCGACCGCTCCGAGCAGGAAGAGCGACTCGGTGTAGATCGCGCCGTAGAACACCGCATACGGGTAAGTGGCGGTGAGCAGCAGCGCATCCCGGGCGCGATGCGCGTCTCCCGTCAGGTCGCGGGCCAAGCGGTACAGGTAGACGAGCGCCCAGAGAAATGCGAGGTGCGAGATCAGCACGCCGGCGGCGACATGGGCGTTGATGGCGCCGCCGAACAGACGACCGACCAGATAGATGGCGATCGGGAATCCCGGGAAGAACGCGATGTTCTGATACTTGTGCTCCTCCAGGCGGCGACTCCAGCGGTAGCCGCCGGTCGTGATGTTCAGATACCACCCCGCATCCCACCGGACCGGCAGATTCAACGCCTCGTTCTCGGAAACGCGAAACCGGAGCTCGTTGTCGGGGATCCCGATCGTGTACACCGCCATCAGACCGACGAGGAACACCGCGACGCGAGTCGCGACGAAGATCCCCCAGGCGTCGCTCCAACCAGCCGACGACGTAATGCGGCGATAGGAAAGAGCCAGGCGGCCGAGGACGGTTGGGCGGGGCAGGCGCCAGTGGCGCGCCGCCAGGAGCGCGACGGCAATGGCCAATGGCGGCAGCCATGACAGAAGAGACAGGCGGACGGGACCAGCACGCAGACGGAATCCGCCGCCGACATGGATGACGAAGGAGAGCAGCAGCAACGCGATCGCGAGCGCATCGAGGACGCGCGCCCATCGCGGCACTGAGGATTCCGAGCCTGACGAAAGGTTGGAGTCGGCGCTCAATCGCTACTCGTCATGAAGAATGGCCGCGAGAGCCTGCTCGAGCGAGGAGAAAGCGAACGGAAAATTGGCGGCGCTCAATTTCGAGGGAACGGCGCGCTGGCCGGTGAGGACCACGTCAGACATTTCTCCCAGCGCGACCTTCAGCACGGTCGCAGGCATGCGAAACAGGCATGGCCGCCTCAGCACGGCTGCCAGCGTTTTCGAGAACGCGCGGTTCGTCTCTGGCGTTGGCGCGGTGACATTGACGGCGCCGGCGACGCCGGGATTCGACAGCAGCCACTCCACCGCACCGACCCAGTCGTCCCGATGGATCCACGGCCAATATTGATCGCCGGAGCCGAACGGTCCACCCAATCCGAGCCTGAACGGCAACAGCATCGGCTTCAGGGCGCCGCCGTCGCGCTCCAGGACCAGGCCGGTGCGAAGCAGCACGACGCGTGCGCCAACCTCTTTTGCCTCGAGCGCGGCGTTCTCCCAGTCGCGCGCGAGCTTGCCCAGAAAATCGTTCCCTGACGGCTCGGCTTCGGCGATCGGCTCGATCCCGCGCGGACCGTAATAGCCGACGGCGGATCCGCTGACGAGCGCGGCCGGAGGCCGCCTCGCCCGCTTCATCGCGGCAACGAGCGAGCGCGTCGCATCGAGCCGGCTGTCGCGCAGGCGGCGCTTGCGCGCTTCGGTCCACCGCTGGTCGGCCAGGGGCTCCCCGGCGAGATTCACGACCGCGTCCAGGCCCTCGAGCTCGCCGACCCAGGCCCCGACCGCGCCGGACGGCGACCACTCGACCTCACGGCCTCCCGAACGGCCATCCGCGCGGCGCGTCAACGTGGTCACTTCGTGACCGGCGGAGCGGAGTCGCAAGACGAGCGGACGCCCAAGGAACCCTGTGCCCCCGGCAATGGCCACGCGCATGCGGACCATTCTAGGAGGCAGACGCGGGAATTGGGCGGACCGGGCGTGTGAACACGGCCGCGGCGACCGGCCTCGGCAGCTCGGTTTGACAACCAGCGCGTCTGCGATCTAGAAATTAACTAACCGGTTGGTTAATTGTTGTGGCGGTAAAACCTCGACAGCGGATCAAGGGCGACAAGCGGGCGGCGATTCTCCGCGCCGCCACCCAGGAATTCGCGGAACGCGGGTTCGCCGCCGCCGGTGTCGATCGCATCGCCCGCCGCGCGCGCGTCAACAAGGCGCTCCTCTACTACTACTTCGGAAGCAAGGTGGCGCTGTACCGCGAGGTCGTGGCCGTCGGCATCCAGGCTCTCGCCGAACGCCTCTCCGTGGTGGCTGATGCCGACGCGCCGGCCGATGTGAAAATTCAGCGCTGGGTCGAGCAACTGTCGGCATTTCTTGCCGACCATCCGGCGGTCACGCCAATCATGCTGCGCGAGCTGGCCGACGGCGGCCGGCACTTCGACGTGGCCACGCTCCGGCGCCTCGTGTCGATCGTCCCGATGGTCGTCCGGATCGTCAAGCAGGGCCGTGACGAAGACGTATTCGCCTCGACCGATCCGCTCTCGCTCCACTTCGTGCTCCTCGGCTCGACGATGCTCTTCAATGCGAACGCGCCGATCCGCCGGCGCGTGAACCAGCTCGGAATCGCACAGCCGCCGATCGACGTCACACCATTCGTCCGCTATCTCCAGCAAGTTGCTCTGCGCATGCTCCGCAAGGACGCTCATCATGGCCACTCGACCGATTGATATGCCGTCGCGCACTGGCGCGCGCGCTCCACTGCTCCTCCTGCTCGCTCTCGCCCTCGCCATGGCTACGGCCTGCCGCGACAAAACGCCACAGGACCGCGTCCGGGTCTCCGGTCATGTCGAGGCCGACGATGTGCAGATCGCGCCGGAAGTGGCTGGACGCGTGCTGGAGCTGCGAGTGGCCGAAGGCGATCGCGTCAACAAGGGCGACCTGATCGCGCGTCTCGACACGCGCGACACGGAGCTCACACTGGCGCGCGCTCACGCCGATCGCGACCAGGCGGATGCCCAGCTGCGATTGCTGCTCGCCGGCTCGCGATCGGAGGATATCCGGCAGGCAGAGGCGCAGGCGACTGCGTCGCGTGCCGACGTCCAGGCCGCCGCGGCCGACCTGTCGAATGCGCAGGCCGACCTCGAGCGCTACGAGGCGCTCCTGCGAGCCAACGCCGGATCGCGGAAGGCGCGCGACGACGCCCAGATGCGGCGTGACGTGGCGGATCAGAAGGTTCGCGGCGCGAAGGAGCGTGCCCGCGCGAGCGAGGAATCCGCGGCGCGCGTAAAGGCGGGCTCGCGGCCGCAGGAGATTCAGGCGGCGCGCGCACGGCTGGCCGCAATGGACGCGCAGATCGCGACCAGCGAAAAGGCGCTCGCCGACGCCACCATCGTCGCGCCGGTCGGCGGCGTGGTCACCGAGAAGCTGGTCAACGTCGGCGAACTGGTTGCGGCGCGAACGCCGCTCGTCGTGATCACCGACCAGGACCATGCCTGGGGCGAAGTCTTCGTGGACGAGCCGATTGTGCCGCGGGTCAAGCTCGGACAGCCGGCGACCGTGTTCACCGACGCCGGCCAGAGCATTCCCGGAAAGCTGACGTACATCTCTCCACGCGCCGAGTTCACACCGCGGAACGTCCAGACCGCGGACGAACGGTCACGCCTCGTCTATCGCGTGAAGGTCGGCGTGGACAACGCCAACGGCGTGCTCAAGCCGGGAATGCCGGTCGAAGCCGAGATTCAGCTGCAGTAGCGCGCGCGGGAGACGGTGATGGCAGACATCGCGCTCGGCCTCGACAACGTCGTCAAACGCTACGGACCGGTGACAGCGCTCAACGGCCTGTCGTTCGACGTCCGCCAGGGCGAGATGTTCGGCCTCATCGGCCCTGATGGTGCCGGCAAGACCACGACGATACGGCTGTTGTGCGGGCTACTCCACGCCGACGGCGGATCGGTGCGCATGCTCGGCAAGGATCCGGTCGCGAATCACGCCGAGATCACCGAGTCGGTTGGATATCTCTCGCAGCGGTTCAGTCTCTACGGCGACCTGAGCATCGACGAGAACATCGCGTTCTTCGCCGAGATTCACGGCCTGTGGCGCTACGAGGAGCGGCGGCGCCGTCTGCTCGAGCTCACGCAGCTCCTGCCGTTCCGCAATCGTCTTGCCGAACGGCTCTCGGGCGGCATGAAGCAGAAGCTCGCGCTCGCCTGCACGTTGATCCACGAGCCGCGCGTGATCCTCCTCGACGAACCGACGACCGGAGTCGATCCCGTGTCACGCCGCGAGTTCTGGAAATTGCTCGCGGAGTTCCTGCAACAAGGCATCACCATCCTCGTCAGCACGCCGTATCTCGACGAGGCCGAGCGCTGTCACCGCGTCGCATTGCTCCATGAAGGCCGGCCGCTCGCGCTCGATACGCCCGATGCGCTGCGACGCAGCCTGCCGGGGCGCATGCTGGAGCTCGCCGTTCCCGATCAATCGCGCGCGATCCCCATCATCACGTCCGTACCGGACGTCGTCGACGTGCGCGTGTTCGGCGAGCGGGCGCACGTCCGCCTCGCCGCCGCCGCAGGTCCTGAGGCCTCCAATCGAGTGGTGCAGGCGCTCGAGGACGCCGGCTTCGCGGTGAGCGGAGCGCGGGACGTGCAGGCCTCGCTCGAAGACGTGTTCATTGCGCGGCTCGAGGAAGCCGCCACTCAAGGACGGTAGTCATGCGAGTCGTTCCAGTCTGTGCGGTTGTCCTCCTGACGGCAGGTGTTACGCCGCTCGTCGCTCAGAATCCGGCTGAATCGCCGGTCCCGGCGCGCCTGTCCCTGGACGAGGCACTGGCCCGCGCGGCCGCGACAAGTCACCGGCTGGCGGAGCTCCGGGCTCGTGAGTCGGCAGCCGCAGCGGTACTCGATCAGCGCAAGACGGCCGACCTGCCGACGATCGCCCTCCAAGCCGGCTATCAGCGCACCAACCACGTGGACGAGTTCAAGGTCCTGCAGCCCGACCGATCGTTTCAGACTCTGTATCCCGACGTGCCCGACAACTGGCGCACGCGAGTCGATCTGCAGTGGCCGATTTACACGGGCGGTCGCGATAACGCGCTCGAGCGGGCGGCCGACGCGGAGCGGCAGGCCAGCGGCAAAGACGTCGACAGCACGCGATCCGATCTGCGGCTCGAGACGACGCGTGCGTTCTGGGCGCTGGTCACCGCGACCGAGGCCGAACGCGTGGTCCGCGAGTCGGTGACGCGCATCGAAGCGCAGCTGCGGGACGTGCGGGCGCGGTTCGACGCCGGGTTCCTGCCGCCGAACGACGTCCTCACCGTCGAGACGCGGGTCTCGCGCGAGAAGTCCCTGCTGATCGATGCACAGAATCAGCGGAACTCCACGCGTGCGGAGCTGGCGCGGCTGATCGGGGCGCCGCTGGACGCGGAGTTCGAGCCCGACGCCGCGCTCGAGCCGCCGGCCGCGGCCGCGACAGAGGATGCGACCGCGGCGGCCGCGCGCGCCGGCCGCGCCGATCGGCAGGCACTGGCGCTACGAGCCGAAGCCGCGAGCGCACGCATCGACTCCGCGCGCGCGGGTTTCAAGCCATCGCTCGCGATCGTCGGCGGCTATGACTACGCCCGCCCGAATCCCAGGATCTTCCCGCGCGCAGACGAATGGGAGCCGTCGTGGGATCTGGGAGTGAACGTGAGCTGGTCGCTCTGGAACGGCGGCCGGACGGCGGCCGAAGTGGCCGAGGCGCGAAGCGAGGCGACGGCGGCGCAGGAGCGGCTGGCGGAGCTCGACACTGTCATCGGCCTCGAGGTCCGGCAGCGGCACCTGGATCTCGACTCGGCGCGCGCTCAGGTGCCGCCTGCGCTCGACGCGGTGAAAAGCGCCGTCGAGGCCCGGCGCGTCGTGCAGGAGCGTTTCACGGCCGGCGTCGCCACGAACACCGACCTCCTCGACGCGCAGCAGGACCAGCTCGAGGCGGAATTGCAGCGCACGCGCGCCCTGGCAAACGTCAGGCTCGCCGAAGCGCGTCTTGCGCGCGCGTTGGGGAAGTAGGGGTAATCGCTTGATGCCCGAGCTCAAGCTCGGGCCTACGTGCGAAAAGCGGCGCCCGCAACGTACGTAGTGACGTAGGCCCAAGCTTTAGCTTGGGCAATTCACGGGGCGGAACGCGAACATGCCATCAGCCATCACCGTCAAGAACCTGACCCGACGCTTCGGCGAGTTCGTCGCCGTGAACGACGTGAGCTTCGAAGTGGGGGAAGGTGAGATCTTCGGCTTCCTGGGCGCGAACGGCGCCGGGAAGTCGACGACGATCCGCATGCTGTGCGGCCTGCTGCGACCGACGAGCGGGACCGCGATCGTCGGCGGCGTGGACGTCAGCCGCGATCCCGAGGCGGTCAAGCTGCGCATCGGCTACATGTCGCAGAAGTTTTCGCTCTACGAGGCGTTGACCGTCGATCAGAACATTCGCTTCTTCGGGGGCGTGTACGGCCTGGAGGGCACGCGCTACGAGGAGCGCCGGCGCTTTGCACTGGAAATGGCGGGACTCGTCGGGCGCGAGAACGCCATGACGCGCGATCTGGCCGGAGGCTGGCGGCAGCGCCTCGCCCTCGGATGCGCCATTCTGCACGAGCCGCCAATCGTCTTTCTCGACGAGCCGACCGGCGGTGTGGATCCCATTTCACGCCGGCAGTTCTGGCGGCTGATCGATCAGCTGTCCCAGGAGGGCACGACAGTCCTCGTCACCACCCACTATCTGGACGAAGCCGAGCACTGCCACCGGATCGCCGTCATGAGCGCCGGAAAACTGGCGGCGCTCGGCACGACCGCCGAACTGAAGCGCGTGTTCGAAGGCCGGGCCATCGTCGAGGTGCAGGCGCACGACGCCGTGGCGGCGATGCGCGAGCTCGAACAGATGCCCGAGGTCGAGAAGACGAGCCTGTTCGGAACGGCAGTGCATGCCGTCCTGCGCGATCTCAGCCTGACGCCGGAGCGGGTCGCGACCGGTCTGCGAACGAAGGGCATCACCGACGCGCGCGCGGAATCCGTCGAGCCGTCGCTCGAGGATGTGTTCCTCGACGTTGTCGAACGGAGCGCACGGTGAGAAAAATCTTGGCCGTCGGCATCAAGGAATTCCGCCAGATCCGGCGGGATCGGCGCACGCTGATGATCCTGCTGTTCATCCCGGTGTTCTTCCTGCTGCTCTACGGCTACGCCCTGAACTTCGATATCCGCCACATCCGCATCGCGGTCGAGGACCGCGACTACTCGCCCGAGAGCCGCCATCTCGTCTCGGCGTTCGTGAATTCGACCTACTTCGATCTGGTCGCGTCGGTCACGAGCGAATCCGAGGTGACCGACCTCATGGACCGCGATCGGATTCGCGCCGCGCTCGTCATCCCGAAGGACTTCGGCGGCGACATCCGATCGAACCGGCCGGTCTCGATCGAGGTGCTGATCAACGGTGAGAACGCGAATACCGCAGCGACGGTGCTCGGCTACGCCCAGGCCATCATCGCCAGTGAGTCGGTCACGTACGAGTTGAAGGCGCGATCGCAAACCGCATCAGGGACCGTGGTGCAGCTCGAGCCGCGCGTCTGGTACAACCCAGAGCTCAAAAGCAGCCTTTTCCTGGTTCCGGGTCTCCTCGCCTACATCGCGATGATCACCGCCGTGGTCTCGACAGCCCTGTCGGTCGTACGCGAGAAAGAGCGCGGCACGGTCGAGCAGGTCCGCATGGCGCCGATCGGCACGCTCGCGTTCATCGTCGGCAAAAGCCTGCCGTACTTCGTCATTGCGTTCCTGGCGGCGCTCGGTGTCGTGTTCGCGTCGATGGTGCTGTTCGACCTGCCGGTTCGCGGTTCCTGGCCGCTCCTCCTGCTCTCGCTCGGACTGTTCCTGGCGGGCGCGCTCGGCATGGGGCTGTTCATCTCGTCCGTCGCGGACAGCCAGCAGGTGGCATTTCAGATGGCGCTTCTCTCGTCCTTCCTGCCAACGATGATGCTGTCGGGATTCATCTTCCCGATCGCGAGCATGCCGACAGCGCTGCAGGTGGTGACCTATATCGTGCCGGCACGGTATTTTCTCGTCGCGCTGCGGGGCATTCTCCTCAAAGGCGTCGGCATCGTGCCGATCGCGTCGCAGCTCGCGGCGCTGGCGATCTTCGCGGTCGCGGTGATCGGGCTCGCCGCGATGCGGCTGAAACGGGAGTGGGCCTGAAAATGCGCCGCCTCTGGTACTTGATGTGGAAGGAACTGCTCGAGCTGCGGCAGGACCCGCGGCTGTTCGGCGTCATTTTCATCGCGCCGATCGTCCAGCTCACGTTCCTCGGCTACGCGGCGACCACTGACGTGAAGAACGTGCCGATCGTCGTCGTGGACCAGGACCACACGCCGCAAAGCCGTGAGCTGATCACCCGCTTCGATGCCTCCCCGTATTTCACCGTCGTCGGCGGCCTCAATACCGTAGCGGAGCTCGATCGCTGGTTCGAGGAAAACCGTGCGTGGATGGGTCTCGTGATCCCCGGCGACTACCACGAGCGCGTCGGCAGCGGCCGTCCCGCGACGGTGCAGGTGATTGCCGATGGAACCGACTCCAACTCCACGAATGTCGCGATGGGGTATGCCGGCAACCTGATCAACGCCTACAACGAGGAGCTCTCGAGGAAGCAGCAGGTCGCCGCCGGCCAGGATGTGGCGCCGCGGGCGATCGACGCGCGGATTCGCGTCTGGTTCAATCCCCAGCTCGAAAGCCGCGACTTCATGATTCCGGGGATCGTCGCGTTGCTGCTGCTCGTGATCACGACGAACCTGTCGTCGATGGCCGTCGTGCGTGAGAAGGAGCTGGGCACGCTCGAGCAGCTGAACGTCACCCCCGTCACCCGCTGGCAGTTGATCCTCGGCAAACTGCTGCCTTACGGCATCATCGGCATCCTCGACGTCATCCTCGTCACGACCGTCGCCGTGACCTGGTTTCGGATCCCGCTTCTGGGAAGCCCGATCCTGCTCTTCGCCACGAGCTGCATCTATCTGCTGACCACGCTCGGCCTCGGCCTGTTCATCTCGACGATTTCGAACACGCAGCAGCAGGCGATGATGACGGCGACCTTCTTCTTTCTGACGCCGATGCTGTATCTGTCCGGCTTCATCTTCCCGATCGAGAACATGCCCGCGGTCATCCAGCCGGTGACGTACCTGATTCCGCTCCGCTACTTCATCATCATCGTGCGCGGAATCTTCCTGAAGGGCATCGGCGTCGCCGTGCTCTGGCCGCAGATCCTGGCGCTGCTGGCCTGGGGACTCGCTATCGTCGGTCTTGCTGTTGCGCGGTCTCGGAAGACGCTGGCTTAGGCTTTGGCAAAAGCCTGAAGAACGCCACGCGGCCGCGACCATCCCGGTCCTGCGCGATCGGTTCGACAAGAGGATCCCGCATCAACCTTTCGATAGCTCGAAGGTAGCGAACACGCGTCTCCGGGTATTCGTGGAGCACCAGAATCGTGGCGCCGCGGTCCCGCAGGACCTTCAGCGACTTCGTGTCCGGGAACGAACGCATTTCCACGAGCAGGCGCAGGTACGACTCCGGGTAGAAGCCGCTGTAGCCGTTCAGCATCGGCCGCCAGTGGATGGTGGACCGAGCCATGTAGCTCAGATCCACCATGTCGTAAAGGCGCCATGGGACGGTGACGGGCCATTCGAAGATGACGGCGTCGTCTTGCTGCTTGAGCCATGAATACCAGATCGGTACGTCTCGATCGACGTCTCGCAACCGCGGTAACGTGAAGTATTCGGCAACGACCATCGCCAGCACGATCGCCGGGATCGCGGCACCCCAGACACGGGGCGCACGCGTGACGCGGCGAAGAGACGCAATCAGCCTCGAGAAGCCGACGCCGGCGATCACGGCGACGCCCAGGAGGACCAGGACGTAGGCACGAGCCGGCACTCGCAGTCCACGAAACGGGAGTACCCAATCGTAGAGAAGCTTGTAGACGTGGGCATTGAAGCCGAACGTCAACTCGAGCGCCACGATCAGCCCGACAAGGTGCAGGACGACAGTACGACTGATCGGCGGCCAGAGCCCCACCACCAGCAGGCCGACCGTGACCAGCCCCGGGAACAGGTGCCGCTCGGGGCTTCCCAGCGAGTACGACCAGCCATACAGCTGGTTCGTGGACGGCGCGCTGAGGAAGTCGCTGAAGGTCGCGCTGTAGACTTGCACGTCGCGTGAGCGCCGATCGCCGACCTTCTGACGGTTCTGCAGGTAGGGAATCGAATAGACGGCCAGCACGAGGAGCGCCGGGACCAGCATCAGCGCGCCGGCGCGGACGATGCGCGAGGGCGTTCGCCAGAAGTTGAACGCCGCCAGTACGCCGAGCCAGGTGATCAGGAATACCCCATAGTAGATGCAGCTCAGGACCTGGGCGCTGACCAGCGCGGCGACCCGCAGGTATCCGCGGACCTCATCGCGCCCGATCGCCTTGTGCCAGGCGAGGACCGCCCACGGGATCCAGAAGGCGAACTGCATCTCGAGGTGGTCGAAATGGTCGAAGCGGTGCGGCGAGAACGCGAAAATGGCGCCGCCGAGAAGGCCCGCGGCCATCGACCCGGTGAGGTAACGTACGAGCGAGTAAGCGGCGACACCGTTGAGCGTGAACGCCGCGATCAGCACGAGGTTGTACGCGACGATCGGATCGACGCCGAGCGAGTGGAGCGGCGAGACGACGATCGCCGGCAGCAGAATGGCGTCGGAATACGCGAGCGTCGCCTTCTCGGGGTAGAAGATGTTGCCGTTGAACAACTGCCCAGGACGCTGCCACAGCTGGTGAGCGATCCACGCCAGACGCCATACCGAGAAGTACGAGTCGCCGTGCTCGCCGATGAAGCTTCCGGGCGCGACCGCCAGCGGGTAGGTGTTGAGAATCGCGAGCGAGAGGAAGAACAGTCCGGGGATGAGACGTGTCCACCATGGCCTGCGGCCATCCGGCAGCTGAGCAGCAGACTGGGTCATCACAATATCTGACTGAACCTGGGTCCTGGTTTACTGTTGGGTCGTGATGACCTGCTGGAGTTTCGTCCCTGTCGTTTTGCTTTTCGCGAGCGCCGGCCTGCCGGCGCAGGAGGCAGCGGACCCCCTCATTTTGGTGCAACAGGGCCGCCGTCTCAACGCCTCGGGACGGCAATCCGACGCGCTCGCCTTGTACGAGCGCGCGCTGACGATCAACCCTGATTTGTTCGAGGCGCATCTCGCGTCGGGCATTGCGCTCGATCTCATCGGGAGATTTGACGACGCACGCACGCACCTGGCTCGCGCGATCCAGTTGGCGCCCGAGGATGGCAAGCGTCCGGCGCTGATGGCGATGGCCGTTTCGTGGGTTTTCCAGAAACGGCCGGTCGATGCGGCCAAGGCCTACGAGCAGGTCTTCGATCGGGACGCCGCTGCGGGGCGTCATGCCGATGCCGCAGAAACCGCGAACGCGCTCGGGCGTCTTCTGCTCGAGACCGGCGACTACGCCGGCGCGAAGCGATGGTACCAGACCGGGTACGAGCAGGCTCGCCGGCAGCCGGAGGCGCCCGGTTCGCAGCTCACGCTGTGGAAATTTCGCTGGCTGCACGCGCAGGCGCGTGTCGCCGCCCGGGAAGGCAAGCCGACGGCGCCATTCCTGAAAGAGCTGCGAGCGCTGGTCGCCGAATCCAAAGAGCTCGCGAGTGAGGCGCCGGCAGTTGCTTATCTTGACGGCTACATCGCGTTGCACGGAAAGGACCCGAAGGCCGCGTTGACCGCCCTTGCCCGGGCCGATCAGACCGATCCCTTCATCCTGATGCTCATCGCGCAGGCCCAGGAACAGACGAAGCAGCGCGTCGCCGCGCGCGAAACGTGGCAGCGCATCCTCACCCTGAACGGCCATTCACTGCAGAACGCATTGGCCCGGCCCGCAGCCAGAGCGGCTCTGCGACAGTAGCGCCGCATCTGTGCGGCAATGGCTCGACCGCAGTCGGGCCCTCCTGCAACGTCCCTTACTGTCCCATCGTCATCTCAGCAGCGACCCGCTTGCCTTCTTCTACGTCGACTTTCCACAGCAGCAGCGCGCCGATGACGAAGAATGCGATCACCGAGAGGATCGCGTTGCGGCTCGATCCGGTCGCACGAACGGTAATGGCAAACAGCGCCGGCCCCACGATCCCGGCGAACTTCTCGAAGACGCCGAAGAACCCGAAGAACTCTGAAGATTTGCTGGGCGGGATCATCGACGCGAACAGCGAACGCGACAGCGCCTGGCTGCCGCCCTGCACCGTCGCGACGAGGAACGAGAGCAGGAAGAACTGCCACGCCGACGTCATGTAATACCCAACGATGCTGATGACGACATAGACGAGGAGCGCGATGAAGATGGAAGTCTTGGCGCCGATACGGCCTGCGAGCCAGCCGAAGGCGAACGCGAACGGAATGCCGACGAACTGCACCATCACGAAGGCGGTGATCAGCGCATTCTGCGGCAGTCCGATCTCCTGGCCGTAGGGACCGGCCATCCGAATCATCGTCCCGATCCCGTCGTTGTAGATCAGGAACGCGACCAGCATCAGAAACGCTTGACGGTATTTCCGCAGGTCGCGCAGTGTCGACCCGAGCTGGTGGAATGCGGCGGCGATGGGGCTCCGTCCCTGCAGATCCCGTGGCCGCAAGGTGGGCTCTGGCACCCGCCGGAAGAGCGGAATAGAGAACAGTACCCACCACACCGCGACGCTCAGGAACGAGAGGCGTGAGGCGACGCCCGCGTCCGGCAGCCCGAACAGCGACGGCTTCAGAATCCACGCAAGATTGAGGGCCAGCAGCAGGCCGCCGCCGACATAGCCGAGAGCGTAGCCGGCGCTCGAGACCCGGTCCATCTCGTCTGGCCCGGCGATATGCGGAAGCAGCGAGTCGTAGAACACGAAGCTGCCCGAGACGCCGATGTTCACGACGATGAAGAGGAGCGCCGCGAACTGCCACTCGCCGCGCATGATGAAGAACATCGCCGCCGTCCCGCTGGCGCCGATGGCGAGGAAGACGGCGAGCAGACGCTTCTTGGCGCCCGCGTAGTCCGCGTAGGCGCCGAGAACCGGCGCCAGGACCGCGACGATCACCAGCGCCAATGTCGTCGCGGTGGCGAACCGTTCGGTGGCCACCGCGGGCGGCAAATCGGCGGCGGCGACCGAGGCGAAGTAGATGGGGAAGACCGCGGTGACGATCGTGCACTGCACTGCGGAGTTCGCCCAGTCATACATCGCCCAGGCGCGCTGCTCGCGCGTGCGGAGACCGAGATTGGCAAGGAGGCCGGCCATTCAGAAGGTCCTCCGGGCGATCCATTCGCGCATCAGCGAATCGATGACGACCCACCGTTCGCCGTCGCGAGTGATCACGTCTTCCCGCTGCAATGCGCCGAGCGCAGCCTGCACCGACGAGGCGCCGCCGAGCCGATGCCGAGTGCGCACGTCGGTCGAGAGCAGGCCGGCGCCGTCCTCGAGCACGAGCGCGCGAAGCACCGCTCGCTGGCCCAGCGTCAGCCGCTGCCAGCTCGCCTCGAAGAAGACCGCGTGCTCCGCGAGCAGGCGGCGCAGCGTGGCGTGCAGGTGGTCGAGCCCGACGCGCCGCAGGCCCGCGGCGCGAGCATCGTCCCACGCCTCGTGCGCCAGCCGTTGGACGTCGTAGGGCAGGTGGCCTGCGAGATCCAGCACCGCCTGTCCGAATCCCTGCTCCGGACGCATGCTCGCCTTGCGGAACTTCAGCTCGATGAACCCGGCGAACTCGTCGGCCGGAATCTTCTGCAGCCGCATCACCGGGCCGGCCTTGTAGAACGGCCGTTTCGGTCCGAGCATTGCCTCCATCAGTGTCGGTTCGGATCCGGCGAAGACGTAGCCGACCTGGCGCTGAAACTGCACGGCCGCCCGCATCGCTTCCTCGACGCTGCCGCCGTTGAACCCACCGATCGCCTGGAACTCGTCGAGCGCGACCACGACCCGGCGGTGACGAACCTCGGCGAGCCGCGCCGGTAGCGTGAAGACTTCCGGCGCGAGCCGGGCGACGTCCTTGGCGGTGCGGATGGCAGGGAAGCTCACCGAGATCCCGGAAGATCCGCCGGCATCCGCCTCGAGGCGCACCTCGGGCCGCGTCGGACCGAGTTGCTCACGTAACCAGGTCACGGCACGCGACCAGCGCGTCTCGGCAGCGATGACCGCCCGCGCGTAACCTTCGAGGAAGGCGAGGTAAGAGCTGTAGGCGCTGACGGTTACCGACACCGTGAGGCAACCGGCGTTCGACGCCCGGGCGAGGGCGCGGCTGATCAGCGACGACTTGCCGTAGCGGCGCGGCGAGATCAGGAACACCTTCTGGCCGGCCAGGAGATCGGCAGAGAGGCGCTTCAGCTCATCCTGACGGTTGACGAAGGCCGCCGCAGGGACGACTTCACCGTAAACGAAAGGGTTCTCCATCGGCGCTCCGTTACGGTATTCAACGTAACGGCTACGTAATCTAGCGTAACGGACCGGTGGAGGGAAGGGTTCAGGATTCTAATGTTGCCCTGGTTACCCGGGTTACCCAGGTTGGTCGGGTTGCTCAGAACCTGGGTAACTTGGGCAACTAGCGTAACTCGGGCAACTGCAGCGTTACTTGAGGAGCCGAACGTCGCCCGAGAAGGTCTTGAAGTAGAGCTCGCCGGTCTGGCCCGAGCTGAGCTCGGCGCGCAGCGATCGCTTCGACTTGCTCTTCAGCGTCAACGGCATCTGGGCATCGATATCGCCGCTGAAAGAGTCGAACTCCAGGTTGCCGCCGGCTGACTGCGGCAGGCGGACCTCGATGTCGCCGCTGAACGTCTTGGCGCGCAGCGACTGATCCTTGACCCACGACGCCGGCGAAAGCTCGATCCCACCGCTGAACGTTTCCGCGTCGATCGGACCAGTGGTGCCGCGCAGGTGCAGGTCGGACGAGAAGCCGTGGACGTGATGCTTGCCGGTGACGCCACTGACGGTGACCGGGCTGCTGAAAACGTCGATGTCCAGGTTGGCGCTGGCCGGCACCCGCAACGTGAACACGGTTTCGACGATGTTGTCGTTGTTTTCGTGCCACGATTCGTCGCGCTTGTTGGCGTCGATGGTCACCGTGCCGCCGTTCGCCTGGATATCCAGCTTGATGTGATCGAGGCGGTCCCGCGGTGCCGTGCGGATCGCCACCAGGGCGATATCCGACCGCTGCTCGCCAGTGATCTCCACCGAACCCGAGAAGTTCTTCAGTTTCAGGGTGCCGCCGGACGAGAAAGGAATCGTCTTCTCGACGCGTTCGGTTTCCTTGGCGGCGGCGGCCGATGCGGCCGGGATGCCGAGCGCGAGCAGCGCGACGGCAGCGCCGCTCGCGAGCCGGCCGGACAGATAGCGGTGGGTCATCGAGCCAGTCCTCCTGACTCACCGGTAGACGAGTCTCGAAGGGAGAAGGTTGCCCGGGAGCGGGTCGGAGCGGGGCCAGATCGGGTCAGATCGGGTCGGATCAGGTCGGATCGGGTCCGCGGAACTTCAATTTCCCTGTGTAGATGGCCATCCCGACCACCGCATCGACGCCCAGCGCGTCGAGGGCGTCGATTTCCTCCTGCGTGGTGATTCCGCCGGCGGCGACGATGCGGCGGGACGTGGCGTCGCGAACCGCCATGATGGCGCCCATGTCAGTGCCCTGCATCAGGCCTTCCTTGTCCACATGGGTGTAGAGGAATTCCCCGCAGTAAGGTTCCAGCTGACGCGCGGCCTCGGCAGCGGTCAGGGGTACGGTCTCCCGCCATCCTTTGATCGCCACCTGGCCACCCTTGGCGTCGAGGGCGCCGATGACGCGGTCCGGCGAGACGGCATCAGCGAGGGCTTGCGCAAAGATCAGATCGGGGCGGCCATCGCGGAAGAACGAGGAACCGACAATAACGTGAGTGGCGCCGGCCGCGAGCACCTCGCGGGCGCGATCGATCGTGCGAATCCCGCCGCCCACCCGGCAGGGGCGCACCCGGCAGACGTGGCGCACGAGCGAATCGTTCTGTCCTGTCCCGATCGCGGCGTCGAGATCGATCAGCTGAAGTTTCGGGAAGCCCGCGAACCGGACGATCCAGCCGTCGAGATCTCCGTCCTCGAGCGCCAGCCGCTCGCCCTGGACTAGTTGTACGACCTTGCCGCCGCGGAGATCGATCGAAGGAATCAGCACGAGCTATTGCCTCACCGGGATACCGCGATCGTGCAGGTGGCGCTTGAGGCCGGACACGCTGTGTTCGGCGTAGTGGAAGATCGAGGCGGCCAGCGCGGCATCGGCACGCCCTTCGGAGAAGACGTCGACGAAGTGATCGAACGAACCCGCGCCGCCCGAGGCGATCACCGGGATGTTCACAGCGCGCGAGACCGCGGCAGTCATCTCGCAGTCGAAGCCGATCTTGGTGCCGTCACGATCGATGGACGTCAGGAGAATTTCGCCGGCGCCGCGATCCTCGGCTTCCCGCGCCCATTCGACGGCGTCCCGGGAAGCGGCGGTCGTGCCGCTTCGCGCGTAGACGGCGTAGCCGTCCCCGGTGCGCTTGGCGTCAATGGCGACGATGACGGCCTGACTGCCATACTGACTGGCCAGCCGCGTGATCAAGTCGGGATTGGTCAGCGCCGCCGTATTCAGGCTCACCTTGTCCGCGCCGGCCTCCACCACCGCCGCCGCATCGTCCGCGTCCCGGATGCCGCCGCCGACGCAGAGCGGGATGAACAGCTCCTTGGCGACCGAGCGGACGGTGTTCGCCATGGCTCGCCGCTTTTCCAGCGTTGCGGTGACATCGAGGATCACGAGCTCGTCGATGCCTTCCTCGTTATAGCGGCGGGCAAGGGCTGCTGGCTCGCCCGCGGAGCGCAGTCCCTCGAAGTTGATGCCTTTGACGACTTGGCCGTCGCGGACGTCCAGGCAAGCGATGATCCGTTTCGCGAGCATGCGCTAGCCGAGTACTGGCTCGCGCGAGGCAACGAGCCGCAGGAAGTTGCGAAGAATGGCGAGGCCGGTCTCGCCAGACTTCTCCGGATGAAACTGCACGCCCATCACCAGGCCGTCTTCGACAGCGGCGGCAAATGGTTCGCCGTACTCGGCGATCGCGGCGGTTTCGGCGGTCACCGGTCCGGCGAAGGAATGCGTGAAATAGACGCTCGCGTCGGGAGCGACGCCGGCAAAAAGCACAGCCGTCTTCGGGAATCGCAGCGTGTTCCAGCCGACGTGCGGCACCTTCAGCCGCTCGATGCCTCCGCTCAGGCGTTGACAGCGCGTCTTGATCGCGCCCAGGCCCGGGCATTCCGGCGCTTCGACGCTGCCCTCGTACAGCCACTGCATGCCGACGCAGATCCCGAGGAGCGGCTTCCCCGCAGCGATACCGCCGCGAATTGCCGCGTGCCAGTCGGCGGTGAGCGTGCGCGTCGCCGAGAAGTGGCCGACCCCCGGCACGACCACGGCCGCGGCCTCGGCGAGGTCGCCGGGTGCACCTGGCGTGAAGATATCGGCGCCAAGGTGATGAAACGCCTTTCGCACCGACGTGAGGTTTCCTGCACCGTAATCAATGAGAGCGATAGCCATTCCCTGATCCCGATCCCTGATCCCCGATCCCCGATCCCTGATCCCTAGATCAGTCCCTTCGTACTGGGCAGCGCCTTCGCCAGCTGCTTGTCCTTCGAGCACGCGACACGCAGCGCGCGGGCGAACGCCTTGAACACGGCCTCGATGTGATGGTGGCTCGAGCGGCCGTACAACACCTTGGCGTGCACGTTCGCCCGGGCGCCGATGGCGAACCCTTCGAAGAAGTCGTGCACCAGTTCCGCCTGCAGGTCCCCGACACGCTTCACCTTCAGCCGCAGGTCGATCGCCGCGTGAGGGCGGCCGCCGAGATCCAGCGCGACGACGGCCAGCGTCTCGTCCATGGGCATGACGAAGTACCCCGCGCGATTGATGCCGCGGCGGCTCCCCAGCGCCTGGGAGACCGCTTCCCCGAGGGCGATCCCGAGATCCTCCACAGTGTGATGCTGATCGACATCGAGGTCGCCCGCCGCCTGCACGTCGAGATTGAATGCGCCATGACGGGCAAAGAGCTCCAGCATGTGATCGAGGAAACGGATGCCCGTCGCTACCGAGTAGCGTCCTCGCCCTTCCAGCACCAGCTCCAGGCGGATCTGCGTCTCCGTCGTCCGCCGATCGATCAACGCGCGCCGCACAAAAACTCCTCCATCGCTGCCAGGCAGCGCTCGGTGTGCTCCACGACACCGGTCGTGACGCGAATGCAGCCATCGCATCCGTAGTCGCCGGTCTTGTTCCGGATGTAGATGCCGCGGCTCTGGAGGAAGCTGGTGAGCTCCGGCGCTATCTCGCCGACACGAGCGAGCACGAAGTTCGCGCCGCTCGGCCAATATTGAATGCCCTGGCTGTCGCAGAACCGGTAGAACATTTCGCGCGATTGCCGCACCTGGCTCACATACCAGCGCAGCCGCACGTCGTCGGTGAGTGCGGCGCGCAAACCGGCGGCGGCACAGACGTTGAGGCTGTAAGGCGGCGCCGCGAACTGCAGCGGCACCATCACCTCCTTCGAACCCATCAGCGCCCCGACCCGGAGAGCGGCCAGGCCGTGGGCCTTGGCGAACGTGCGGCCGACCACCAGATTGCGATGCGTGGCAATCAGTGGAAGACAGGTGTCGCCGCAGAAATCGTGATATGCCTCGTCCACGAGCACTATCGCGTCGGGGGGAACCGATTCCGACACCTTCGCGATGTCACCGTTGGCAATTCGGACGCCGGTCGGATTATTCGGGCTCGTGATGAAGACCAGGCGGGTCCGCTCAGTGATCGCACGCAGCGTGTTCTCCACCGGGAACTCGAAGTCTTCGCGCGGCATCACGTCGACCACCGTGCCGCCGAACGACTGGACGGTGATGGCGTACATCTCGAACGCCGGGCGGATCACGATCGTCTCCGGCGCGGCGCCATCCGTTCCGCGTCGCTGCAGCGCCGCAATCGCCGCCACGATCAGACCTTCGTCCAGCCCGTTCGTGATGATCAGCTGATCGTCCGGCACGCCGAGATACGCCGCCGTCTCGCGATAGACGTCGTCATAGTCGGGATAGAACGCGAAGTCCGTCGGCTTCAGGCGCGCAATCGCCTCGAGGACCTTCGGCGAACAGCCCGCGGTGTTCTCGTTGAAATGAAGCCGCAACCCGTCGCCCGTCGGCGGCGGCCGGCGATACGGACCGGTCATCGATGCCTCAGAGAAATCGATTGTGCATGCGCGGTGAGGCCTTCGGCCATCGCCAGCGCGCGGACGGTGGGCGCCAGGCGCGCCAGGCCGCTCTTGGTGACCCGCTGAATCGAGACGATGCGAACGAAGTCGGCAGCACTGAGCCCGCCGCGCACTCGTGCGGCGCCGCCGGTCGGGAGGACATGGTTCGAGCCGATCGCGTAGTCGCCCGCCACCTGTGCCGTGTGCTCGCCAATGAAGATCGCCCCCGCATGCCGCACCTCTCGTGCGGTCGCTTCGTCGTCGACGACCAGATGCTCCGGGGCCATGCGGTTGGCGAGTTCGATGGCTTCGGTGCGATCGGCAGCCACGATGACGGCGCCGTGCGCCGCGAGCGACGCGGCAGCCGGGCCTTCGGCCGGCATTTGCGCTTCGACTTCGTGCGCCACGCGCTCCGCGAGCGTCCGGTCCCACGTGATGAGCACGGCGCGTGCGTCAGGATCATGCTCGGCCTGCGCGATCAGGTCGGCGGCGAGCCACGACGGCCGGGCGCGCGACGACAGAATCAGGATCTCGCTCGGCCCCGCCTGCATGTCGATCCCGACTTCAGCAGACACGTAGCTCTTGGCCAGCGCCACGTACTTGTTCCCCGGGCCGACAATCCGATCGACCCTGGGCACCGATTTCGTCCCGAAGGCGAGCGCGGCAATCGCCTGTGCGCCGCCAAGCCTGAACAGCCGTGTCGCGCCGGCGATCTCCGCGGCCGCCATCACGACCGCTTCCGGACGCGGACACATGACGATGATCTCGTTCACGCCGGCCACCCGCGCCGGGACGGCCGTCATCAGCAGCGACGAGGGCAGAGGATAGCGGCCGCCTGGCACATAGCAGCCGACTCGCTCGAGGGGGCGCACTTTCTGCTCGACGCTGATGCCCGCCGCGACTCGAACACGGCGGCTCTTCGGCAACTGCGCCCTGGCGACGAGCGCGATGTGCCGCGCCGCCGTCCGCAACGCCTTGCGCACGTCCGATGGCGCCTGCAGGGCCGTGCGTTGCCATTCGGCGCGCGGAATCTCGAACGCCCCGGACAATTTGTCGAACTTCGCCGCGTACTTCCTGACCGCGTCGTCTCCATGGGCGCGGACATCCTCGACAATGCGGGCGACCTGAGTGGCCGTGCGGCGATGATCCTCGCGCCGCGGCCGAAGCAGCCGGTCCACCTCCCCGGCATTCGTCGATAGGACGATCTGAATAGTCATAGCGTCATGGCCCGACTGAAGTCGGGCCCTACTGCAGCCAACCTGATCAACCCGATCAACCCGACCAACCCGGTCAACCCGACCAACCCGCTCAACCCGGTCAACCCGACCAACCCGGTCAGACAACGATCTTGTTGAGAGGGTATTCCACGATCCCCTGGCCACCAGCGGCCTTCAACCTCGGAATCAGATCGCGGACCGTCCGCTCCTCGATGATCGTGTTGACCGCGACCCACTCCGTGTCGCTGAGCGGCGAGATCGTCGGGCGCTGAAGCGCGGGCAGCAACGCCAGGACCCGCTCGAGGTCGTCGCGTTTCACGTTCAGCATCAAGCCGACGCGGCCCTGCGCTTCGATCGCGGCTTTCAGCAGCAGCGAAATGTTGTCAATCTTCGTCTTCTTCCACGGATCGCGCATCGCGTGGCGATTGGCGATCAACTGGGTATTCGATTCGAGGAGCGTCGCGATGATCCGCAGGCGATTGGCGCGAAGCGTCGAGCCGGTCTCGGTCGCCTCGACGATGCCGTCCGCGAGCACCGGTGGCTTCACCTCCGTCGCGCCCCACGAGAACTCGACGTGCACAGGCACCTGTCTCGCGTCGAAGTACGCCTTCGTGACGCGAACCAGCTCGGTGGCGATGGTCTTTCCGGCGAGGTCTTCCGGCTTCTCGAACGGCGAGTCCTCGGGAACGGCGAGCACCCACCGGACCTTGCCAAAGCTCTGCTTCGCGTAGACGAGGTCGCAGATCGGCTCGAGTACGTCCTCGTCCGGATGTCCCGCCTGGTGCTCGCGGATCCAGTCCTGGCCCGTCAGGCCCGCGTCGATGACGCCGCCCGCGACGTACCGCGCCATCTCCTGTGCGCGTATCAGCATGCACTCGACCTCCGGATCGTCGATCGACGGGAAGTACGAGCGCGAATTGACGTAGATCGTGAACCCGGCGCGCGCGAACAACTGGACGGTCGCGTCCTGGAGGGATCCTTTGGGAATGCCAAGTCGAAGCAGGCTCATCGTGGGGCTCGGTTATCGATTGTGGATTGTGGATTGTCACCGTCGTCGATACGGCGAAAGAAGCAGGTGCGCTGGCCGGTGTGGCACACGTTGCCGTCGCCGAGGCGGCGGACTCTCAGCAGGACCGTGTCGTCGTCACAATCGGTCAGCATGGTGACGACTTTCAGGCGATTGCCCGACGTCTCCCCCTTGGTCCAGAGCGTATTGCGCGAGCGGCTGAAGAACGTGGCGAAGCCGGTCTCCCGGGTGCGGCGGAAGGCGTCTTCGTTCATGAAGCCCACCATCAGCACCTCGTTCGATTCGTCGTCCTGAACAACTGCGGGCACCAGCCCGTGCAGCTTGCTGAAATCCATTCCGTGCTCCCACTCGCGGGCAAAAAAAAACCCCGCCGGATCCGGCGGGGCTGCGTTTCGTCGTGCTGAACTCGTTGTCGGGTGTCTAACGAGCGACCTTGCGCACAGCTCCACCGGCCAGGCTGAAAGCCCGGTGATGGTGATGATGCGCGTGGCGGATCGCTGGGCCCATGACTTCCCGAAAGGCTAGCGCACGTGTGAATAGGCTGTCAAATCGACGCGCTGCGCCTAACGTGCCGTGAGAACTCCGGCGCGGGTCAGCGCTGAGAGCACCCGGCCGCGATCGTGCTCGCTGCCGATGCCGTTTACGGCCTCCGCCAGCGCCTTCCGCGTCGACGGGCCGACGGCTTTGCTGTGGCTGATGGCGACGAGTGATTCGGCGCGATCGTAATCCGAGCTCATGCCGGACGTCGTCGCCGTCGCCTGCGCCAGCGCGCCGTCGGTGACCGTCGCCTGCGCCACCGCCTGCAGGACTCTCCGGTGATCGTAGTCGCTTCCAATGTGCGGCAGCGCCGCGAAGAACGACGGCGCGGAACGATCGGTGAGTCCGCCATCCTTGACGACGTCGACGAGCACCTCCGCGAGGTCGTAGTCGGACTCGATTCCGGCGGCCGCCTTCAACGCCTGGTCGGCGACCTCGGGCGCGACGCCGGGCCGGATGACGCTGGAGATGACGCGACGACGATCGTAGGAAGACTGAATCGAGTTGACGGCACCGAACCATCCCGAGGCGTCCTGCGCGATGAGCGCGGGAGGCGTCGCGATCAACACTTCCGCGAGGTCGTAATCCGAGGAAATGCCGGAGTTTCCTGCCCCGGGCGTCGCCGCCTTGAAAATCTGTGACGCCAGTGCGGCGGTCATCGATGGGCGGCCGAGCGCGCGCGTGAACACGTTGCGCGCGTCGTAATCGGAGTCGATGTTGCGCGAGGCCTCCACGAAAGCAGGCATCGCGCTGTCGATCGGCTGCAATTCCGACGCGGCCATCAGGACTTGCGATTCGTCATAGTCCGACGCAATCTCGCGGCCGGCCTGCCGCAGCGCCTTGTCCAGCGTCGCAGCGTCGAGCGTCGTCTGCTTGAACAGCTCTTTCATGTACGTGCTCTTGGCATAGCCGCTGCGCGTCTGAGTGATGTCGGCGAGCACCGCGCCCGGTCCACCGCGCGCCAGAAAGCGCGCGACCCGGCGATCGGCGTTGATTCCGGTTTCTCTCACGAACTCCGGCAGGAACGTCTTGAGCCACGCCCGGCCTTCCTCGTCACTCAGCGTCTTGTCATTGACACTGTACTTCCGGGTGATGGAGCCATTCTGTTCGCGCGCTTCGAAGCGGGAACGTTCGCGCGACAGCACCCCGCCGGTGGCCTTCTCGATGATCAGGTAGCCGCCCGGTGACAGCTGCTTCACGTCGGCATCGTCGTCTGTGAACTCGATGCGGCCGCGGGCCTGCACCTTCAGGGATTCGTTGTCGTGCGTGGACGACATGTTCCACGTGCTGTCGTTCCGCGACTGTGACCACGACTCCGCCTTCGGCGGCGCTGGTGGTGCCGGAGGCGCAGGGGTTGCTGGCGGCGTGGGCGGGGCAGGTGTCGCGGCCGGCGCCTGTGGAGGCGGCGGCAGGTCGATCGCTCCCGGTGGCTCGGGCGGTTCTGGTGCCTGCGGCGCTTCCGGCGGCGTAGGCGGCACGGCAAATTCGTAGTCGTAATGCGAACGCAAATCGCGGCGAGCCTCTCGCGTCGCCCGCTGGGCTTCGCGCAGCGCGGACCGCGCTTCCTGCAGCGCCTGTTTGGCCGCCGCCATCATCGCGCGCAGCTCGCTCGCCGTCGCCTCATCGATCTCGTCCTTCCGTGACTGGCGCGATGCGGCCGCCATTGCACGCATGTCGCGGACGGCTCTCCTCATTACACTTCGCCTGGTGTCGAGCGTGCGCTGCAGCTCGCCCAGCGTCTGCGCGGTGGCGGTGCTCTCGGCGCGAATCGCCTGTGCATCCCCGACTTCTGCGCGTGCCTTCACCAGCTCGTCGATTGTTGCCGCCATGGCGAGAATCTGGGTCTCGCTCTCTTCGCCGACGGCCTGTGCCTCCACCTCGAAGGGCACAACGGCGTCAGGCGGCGGTGGTGGCACCGGCTCGGTCTGCTCCGCCGTAACGGCGGGCGAGGCGACGACGTGTTCTTCGCCCAGGCCGGTCGGAATGCCCTGGACCCATCGACTGGCGCCGGCGCCCGACACCATCAGAGCCGTCAGCAGCGCCACGATCCAGCCGGACGACGACACCGCCCGTGGCGGCTTGACACCCAGCAGCCGCCGCACGCGTGCCATCAACGGCGAGCCGGTCGCCGCGAGCGCGAAGCCGAATGGTTCCTGCCGCAGCGTCTCGAGTGCGGTCAGCGCGCGCGCATACAGCACGGCGTCGCCGCACGCGACAACCGCCAGGTCGTCGCAGCAGTTCTCGCGCTCGGTGCGGACGATTCGGGAGACCCACCACACCGCCGGATGGTAGAAGAAGAGCGTTTCGACCGCGGTCTGCACGAAGTTCACGAGGTAGTCGTGGCGGCGGATGTGCGCGAGCTCGTGCGCGATCACCGCTTCGACTTGCTGCGTCGTGAGCCCGCCGAGCACCGCGGCCGGCATCAGGAGCGCTGGTTTCAACCAGCCGACGACCATCGGCACCTGCACGCGCGTGGAGATGAGGAGACGAACCGGCGTTGCGAGCGACAGCCGGCGAGCGATGGCGTCCTTGGCGCCTTCCCAACGCGACGGTGCGACGCTGACGCCGCGCGTCAGCAATCGCTGCACCTGCCACCATCCGCCAGCAAGCCTCACCGAGCAGAAGAGCACCCCGGCGAGCCAGGCGCCGACGATCCATGGCATTGCCGCTGCCGGATCGAAGCGACTGCCGATGTCCGGCGTGGAGCTTGAAACAACGGTCGTGGCGGCGTCAGCCGGGATGTCCGTCGCGCGACCAGAGGACTCGACGGTTGCAGTCGTCGCTGTCGCGCCGGCGTTATCGGCAGTGGAGCGCTCGAAGAAGGGTGCGCCAGATTGAGCGGGCGCGGCCATCCGCCACGCCGTCGCGGCGGAGACGATCGGCATCAGCGCGAGCGCGATGCAGCCCGTGATATAGCGCGTCCTCGCAAATCCTCGCGGAATCAGCTGCAGCGCGAAGCCGAGCGCCGCGGCGATGACGGTCGCCTGCCAGACGAAGTGGATTAGCGTCCAGCCGAGAACCGCCGTGATCTGCGGTGCGATCGCTGTGAGCTCGCTCATCGCGACCCCCCTTCGTGCTCGTCGAGCAATTGACGGATACGGGCGAGCTCGTCAGGCGTGGCCTTCGCGCCCGAAAGCGCCTGCATGACCAGCGTCGTCGCGGAGCCCCGGAACGCTCGCGTCATCAGGTCGTCGAGCAGCTGGCGCTGGGTCTCGGACTCGGTGACGCTGGCCGTGTAGACATGCGTCCGGTCGGTCTCGTCGCGGGCGACGAGCGCCTTGTCCGCCATGATCTGGAGCAGCTTGAGCGCGGTGGTGTATCCGGTCGGCCGCGCTTCGTTCAGCGCGTCGTGAACCTGGCGCACCGTGCTGGGTCCGCGCGTCCACAGGACGCGGAGAATGCCGAGCTCGGCATCCGTGGGTTTCGGTAGTTTTCGCATCTCGTTCTCGCGGTCAGAAAGTCTACGATAGCCTTCGTAGACAATACAACGAAGATCTTCGTAGAAAGGTTCCAGCCGCAGAGACGTGCCGGGGATGAACCGAGAAGTTGAACGGGTTGGCCGGGTTGGCCGGGTTATCCAGGTTGGAGGAGGTTAGTCGGGTTGGATCGGGTTGGACGGGTTGATCGGGTTGGACGGTTGGCGACAATCGGTGCAACCGCTGCCAACTCGGGCAACCCGGGTAACGTGAACAACCCGGGCAACCCGAGCGGACCGGCGATCGTTAGGAGGCCGCCTTCATCGAGGCGACGGTCAGGACCTTCTTGCCGTCTTTCTCGGTGACGTCGCCAGTGGCCTCGACCTTCTTCGAGACGAATTCGATGAGCTTGGCGTTGTTGTCGGCGGCATAGTCGCCGGCGATCGTGTAGACGCCGTCGGCGGTGAGGATGCCCATCACCGCGCCCTTCTTGGCACAGCTGAGCGCGCAATCCGAGTGGCCCTCACCGACGTTCTCGGCCTTCTTCATCTGGCACTGCACGTCGATGACTTCGCCGGTCACGGTCTTCGATTCGGCCCGCAGCGACGCCGCGAGACCGGCAACGATGGCGAGGGCGGCAAGGGATGCGAGAGCCTTACGCATCATGAATCCTCCAGTGTGGGGGAGAGCGGGGGCTGATTATACTCGGTCAACCGATGAGACAAAATATCTCGTCCGGCGCACCCTGGGAGCCGATTGTAGGCTACTCACGGGCGGTGCGCGTGGGCAATACGGTTTACGTCGCCGGCACCACGGCCATCGGGCCGGACGGACTCCTGGTCGGCATCGGCGATCCCGTCGCCCAGACGCGTCAGACGCTCGCGAACATCGCCACCGCGCTCGAAAACGCCGGCGCACGTCTCGAGCACGTCGTCCGCACCCGCATCTTCGTGACCGACATCTCGCAGTGGGAAGCGATCGGCCGCGCCCACGGCGAAGTGTTTGGGGCGATCCGTCCCGCGTGCTCTCTGGTGCAGGTCTCCGCGCTCGTGTCGCCCGACATGCTCGTCGAGATCGAAGCGGACGCAGTGGTGGACGAGATCCCGTCGAGCAACGAGCTAGGAGCAACGAGCAACGAGTTCTGAACGTGGAGCTCGCAGCGCCGAGCTCTCAGCTCCGAATTCGAGTGCCCAGCTCCGACCTCGAGTGGCCAGCTCCCAGCTCCAAATTCCGAGTTCCCGCTCCAAGCTCGCAACTCTGAGCTCGTTGCTCGTAAAGGCGTAAGATGCTGTGCATGCCGACCGTACTCTGGATCGTCGGCTTCGCGGCGTTCGCATGTCTCGCGTGGGTGATGGCGCGGCAGCACGCGGCCCGTCGCGCGGCGGAAGCAGTGACGAGCGTTGCCGCGGGGCAGGCCGCCGCCGAGGCCCGCCTCGAAGCGGAGCGCGAGCGGAGCGCCGAGCTCGAACGGACCCTCGCCGACCGGACGAGCGAATTGGACGCTCTGCGTCGCGAGGCGGTGAGCCTGCGCGAGGGCGCGGCGCGCCTCTCGGCCGATGTGCAGGGCGCGGCCGATCGCCAAACCCTCCTTGATCGCGCCGAGCAGACGCTGCGGGAGGCATTCCGCTCGATGGCGTCGGAAGCACTGCAGGCCAACAGCCAGTCGCTGATGAACGCCGCACAGGCCACGCTCGAGACAGCGCAGGAACAGGTCAAGGGCGATCTGCAGCAGCGCCAGCATGCTATTGGCGAGATGGTGCGCCCGATTGCCGAGACGTTGCAGGCGGTGGACGCACGTCTGAGTGTGGTCGAAAAGGAACGCCTCACCACGGCGGCGACCCTGACCGAGCAGCTGCGTCAGCTGGGAACAGGGCTCGTGTCGCTCCAGACCGAGACCGGCCGTCTGGTGAAGGCGCTGCGTCAGCCACACGTTCGTGGACACTGGGGCGAGGTGCAGCTGCGACAGGTTGTCGAACTCGCCGGGATGATCGAGCACACCGACTTCGTCGAGCAGCAGACGCACACCACGGAGGACGCGCGCTTCCGGCCCGATCTCGTCGTCCGTCTCCCAGGGCGCAAGCGCGTCATCGTCGATGCGAAGACACCACTCGTCGCCTACTTCGACGCCGTCGAGGCGCAGGACGAGGTCGAGCGCGCGGCGAAGCTGGCCGATCACGCGCGACAGGTCAGGGAGCACCTGGTGCGGCTTGGCAGCAAGGCCTACTGGAGCCAGTTCGCCGACACCCCCGAGTTCGTCGTGATGTTCCTGCCGGGCGAGGCCCTTTTCAGCGCGGCTCTTTCACAGGATCCGCTGCTCATCGAGCACGGCATTACCAATCGCGTGGTCCTGGCGAGCCCGACGACGCTGATTGCGCTGCTGAAAGCGGTGTCGTATGGATGGCGCCAGGAGCGCATCGCGGAGAACGCCCAGCAGATCAGCGATCTCGGGCGACAGCTCTACGAACGGCTCTTCGTGCTCGCCACCCACTTCGACGACATACGGCGAGGTCTGGACAAAGCCGTCGAGGGCTACAACAAGTCAGTGGCGTCGCTCGAGTCGCGCGTCCTCGTGACCGCACGCCGATTCCGCGACCTCGGCGCCGCGCCAGGCGCCGAGATTCCCGAGGTGCAAATCGTCGAGAAGAACACCCGGGAATTACAGGCGCCTGAAATTCGAAGTCTGTTCGAAGAGGAATCCTAGCGGCTCATTCCTTCTCGACGTTCACCGTCACCGGCGAGAGGACTTTGACGGTCACCGGCGACCCGGCGGAGATCGTCGCGGCGCGTCGGCCGCCCGCCATGACCGCAGCAGTGCCGCCGGCAGCGCCAACAGCGCCGCCGATCGCGGCTCCCTTGCCGCCACCCAGGATCGCGCCGAGGATTGCACCGCCAATGGCGCCGCCGCCGACCTTGGCCGCGCTCGCGCTCCCTGGCGAATCACCCACTCGATAGACCGTTTCCGTCTGCAGCGGCACCTCGGTGCCGTCCGCCAGGATCACCGTGTGGAAGCGCACGCCAAGCCGCGCCTGCTCCTTCATCTTGCCGCCGCGATCGACGACGCTGACCGATCCGATCATGCGCGAGCCAGCCGGGATGGCGACGCGCCCGTCGGCGCGAACGTCGCGGGCGACGCGTGCTTCGACGCGCTCCTCGACCCGCGCGGTCTCGCTGGACAGCGAGGACTCCAAGCGCAGGCCGATGACCGAGTCCGCCGGCACCGTGACCTCCTGGAACTGCGGCTGCGGCGGGGCCGGCGGAGGCAACTGTTCCACCGGGTCCGTACGGGCGATGGATTCTTCCGCCGGCGTGCGGGTCGCGGATGTCGCCGACGGCCCGTTCGCCGGATGCGGATCGAACGGAGCATTGGCCCGCGGTTCTTGCGTCCGCGCTGTCGTCGCCGCAGGTGCAGTCGACGGTGCGTGGGAATCCCGCTTTGCCGGCGAGGTCCGCGAGGCGACCGGCGCGGATTCGCGCCGTGCACGCGGCGCGGGACGGGCCGGTGCGGCGGGCTGGCTCGGAGCGGGCGTGGACGGTTCGGCCGCTGGAGGCGCCGTTTCGGTTGCCGGTGCGCCGTCGTCCACGACCGTCTCGGTCGAATCCACTGCCTCGGTCGCGGCGGCGGGGGCGGGAGCGGGCGCCTTGACGTCCTCCGTCACCATCGGCTGAACCGACGGACGCGAGGCGAAAAATGCTCCGGCGCCGGCGGCGCCGACAAGCGCCAGCAATCCCACTAGCGCGACCGCAACCTTGTTGCTCAACATCGGGAACTCCTTGCCCGGTTGTGTGGTCAGCAAGGGCCGTACCTGACCTGCCGCCCGGATTGTGGCCGATCCTCAGGCGAACACGGGCAGAATAGGCCAGATCTCCCCGGTTCGCTGTCCTGTCCTCAGGGCGGCCGTGTCCTGCCTTGTGGCCTCCGGAGAACCGGTTGACAATGAAAAGTCTGACTGACGTCCTGATTCTCGGCGGCGGGATCGTGGGCTGCGCGGTTGCCGACGAGCTGTCGCGACGCGGCGTCCGGGTAACTCTTGCCGACCCCCGCGGCATCGGTCACGGCGCCACCCAGGCTTCGGCCGGGATGCTGGCACCGTTCACCGAGGGCCTGCACGATCCTGTCCTCAAGTCCCTCGGCTCGGAGAGCCTCGAACTGTTCGATGCGTTCGTCGGGCGTGTGCGGACCGACGGCGAGCTCGTTTACGGCAGGACCGGATCGATCGACGTCGCCCTGGATGCCGCGAACGCGACGGTACTGGCGGCGCGAGCCGAGGAGTTGTCGCGCGCGGGCATCGCGCACCGGCTGCTGGACGGCGACGCCGCGCGCCAGCTCGAACCGTCGCTCGCCCCGGACACGACGGCGGCGCTGGTCATCGACGCACACGGCTTCGCGGGCGTGCCCCAGCTGACGACCGCCTTATGGGCCAGCGCACAGCGTCACGGCGCAACGTCAATCACTGGTTCCGTGCGGCGCATCGTCCCGGGACACGGTACCGTCAGAGTCGAGCTCGAGTCGGAAACGCGAGACGCGCCGTACGTGGTGCTGGCCACGGGATGCTGGAGCGGGCGCATCGATCTGGCAGGCGCGCCGCCGCTGCCGGTGCGACCCGTGCGGGGCCAGCTGCTGGCGTTGCGTTGGCCGAAGCACGAGCTGCCGCATCGCACGGTATGGGGCCCGCGGTGCTACACCGTGCCGTGGCCCGACGGGACGATGCTCGTCGGCGCGACAGTGGAGGAGGTCGGCTTCGACGAACGCACGACCGTCGCCGGCGTCCACGACCTGCTCGAAGCAGTCGCGGAATTGTTGCCGATGGCCTGGAACGCGTCGTTGTCCGCGACGCGCGTCGGGCTGCGGCCGGCGACGCCGGATGACCGGCCGATCATCGGCGCGTCGGTGCGTATCGAGGGGCTGGTCTACGCCACGGGCCACTATCGCAACGGCGTCCTGCTCGCCCCGATCACGGCGCGCATCGTTGCCGACATCGTCGAAGGAAAACCGGTGACCGGCGCGCTCGACGCGTGCGCGCCCGGACGGTTCGGAGAGTACTGAGGGAGGCGGACCTGAAGGTCCGCCCTACACATGACGAAGGTCCGCTTCTAGTTCTCATGAAGGCTAGTTCTCATGTAGGGCGGACCTTCAGGTCCGCCGTGGAGTTTCGAAATGGCATTACTGAACGACGCCGCCATCAAAGAGAATCTGGCGCAGCTGAGTGGCTGGACGCGCGACGGCAACGCGATCAAGAAGCAGTTCACGTTCAAGGGGTTTCCGGAAGCGGTCGCCTTCGTGCAGCGCCTCGTGCCCGGTTGCGAGGCCGCCGATCACCATCCAGACGTGACGATCAATTACCGCCGCGTGACGCTGTCGTACTCGACGCACAGCGAAGGCGGTCTCACGATGAAGGATATCGACGGGGCGAAGAAGGCGGACGAGACTGCAGAGGGATAGAACTCGAGGAGCTATGCGCTCGCCTTCGGGCGGATCGGGAAGACGCGCTCCAGATCGTCCGCGGGACGCGGGATCACGTGCACGCCGACGAGCTCGCCGACGCGGCGCGCGGCGGCGGCGCCCGCGTCAGTGGCCGCCTTGACCGATCCGACGTCGCCCCGCACCAGGACGGTGACGAGCCCGGCGTCCACTTTCTCCCAGGCGACGATGACGACGTGGGCCGTCTTGACCATCGCGTCGGCAGCCTCGATCAAGCTGACGAGACCGCGGGTCTCGATCATCCCCAGCGCCTCGCCGACCTCCAGCTTCGCCGTTTCCGCCTTCACGACGTCGTTCCTGGTCATGGCCGCCAATTGTATTACAGGCCTTTGACCAGCGCGGCCTTCAGTACCTTTCCGAGCGCCGTACGGGGCAGCCGCTCGACGAAGTGAATGGCGCGGGGCACCTTGAACGATGCCAGCCTGCTGCGGCAGAACTCGATGAGATCGGCTTCACTGGCGTCTGCCTGTTCGGTGCGGACGACGAATCCGACTGGCACTTCGCCGCGCACGCGATCCGCCATGCCGGCGACCGCGACTTCGGCGACCGCGGGGTGCTCGCCGAGCAGTTCCTCGACCTCGCGCGGGTAGACGTTGAAGCCGCCGGAGATGATCAGGTCGCTCCGCCGTCCGCACAGCGTGTAGTACCCGTCCTCCGCTCGCATCGCGAGATCGCCGGTGTGGAACCAGCCGTCTACGAACGCGCGCGCGGTCAGTTCCGGCTGATTCCAGTATCCCGCGCAGAGCGTGGGCGCCTTCACCATCAGCTCGCCGACCGCACCCGCCGGCACGTCCTGCCCATCGTCGGCGACGATTCGCGTTTCCACGCCCCGCAGCGGGAAACCCACCGTGCCTGCACGGCGCTCGCCATCGTAGGGATTACCGAGCGTCATCAACGTCTCGGTCATGCCGTAGCGCTCGAGAATGCGTTGCCCGTACAGCCGCTCGAATTCCTCGAGCACCTGCGGCGGCAGTGGCGCCGATCCCGAGACCGCGAGACGCAGCGTCCGGCCGATCTCGCGCGCCGACGCGGCATCGATCTCGAGCAGCCGTACGTAGCATGGTGGGAACGCCGAAGAACAGAGTCGGCCGGAAGTCGAGCAGCATCGCGGCGGCCGACGTGTGATCGAAACGCTCCAGCAGCCGCATCCGGCAACCCGCACGCAGCCAGCCGTGGATGCCGTTGCCCAATCCGTGCACGTGAAAGAGCGGGAGCGCGAGGAGAAAGCGATCCGCGGCGGTGATCCTCCACGCATCGACGATCGTCAGCGCATTCGCTGCGAGATTCGCCTGCGTGATGACTGCGCCCTTCGCGGGCCCCGTGGTACCCGAGGTGTAGATCAGCGCGGCCGGCATCGCTGCACGCACCATTTCGTGCCGGCCCAATCCATCGCTCGCGCGTGCCGAAGCCGCCAAGTCGTCAACCTGCCAGAGCGAAACGTTGGTCTCGAAGGGCGGCGCGCCGGCAACGACGAGCGCTTTCGCCTGCGAGTCACGCAGGATGTGCCCGGCCTCGCGCTCGCGGTAGAGGATGTTGATCGGCACCGCGATGACGCCGAGACGTGTGGCAGCGAGGAATACGTCGACGTACTCGATCCGATTCGCGAGATAGATTGCGAGACGATCGCCGGCCGCAAGCCCCCGCGCCGACAGCACTGCCGCCATCCGATCCGCACGTCGATCGAGATCGCGAAATGTGAATTCCTGACCGGCCCACTCGAGCGCCACCTCATTGGCGCGGTCGCGGAACGTTGGAGCAAACAGCTCGATCAGATTCATGGGGCCAATCCACAATCCGCTGAAATCCGCAATTCTGTATCATTCCCCCATGCGTCGCCTGGCGGCAATCACGTTCGCTCTGGCCTGCTTGTCGCTGGTCGTCGAGGGCCAGCCCGCAGGCACGTTGCTCGTGCGACACGGCCGTGTCATCGACGGCAGTGGCGGTCCATCGCGGCAGGTTGACGTGCGCATCGCCGGCGACACGATCGTCGAGGTTGCGCCGCAGCTGACACCGGGTGATGGCGAGATCGTCGTCGATGCCGCCAATCGCGTCGTGGCGCCTGGGTTCGTGGACATGCACAGCCATGCGGACGGTGGTCTGGTGGATCGCCCCGACGCTCTGAGCCAGATTCAGCAGGGAATCACGACCGCGCTCGTCGGCCAGGATGGCGGAGGCGACCTTCCCGTTTCGGATTTCCTGGAACGCATCGATTCGGCGCGTCCGGCGATCAACGTCGCCACCAGCGTCGGGCACGGCACCGTACGTGGCCTGGTGCTTGGCGCCGACTTCAAGCGCGCGGCAACGGACGGCGAAATCGCCGTGATGCGCGCGCTCGTCGACCGCGCGATGAAGGACGGCGCGGTCGGGCTTTCCAGCGGACTCGAGTACGACCCTGGCTTCTACGCCCAGCCGGCCGAGTTGGTCGCGCTCGCATCGGCCCTCAGTCCATTCGGCGGTGTGTATTCCAGTCACGTCCGCGACGAGGAGAACGAGGTTGTCGCTGCGTGGAACGAGGCGATCGATGTCGGGCGCCGGGCAAAGGTCGCCGTCGAGATCTCGCACATGAAAGTGGCGGCAAAGGCGGTGTGGGGAAAGGCGGGCGAAGCGCTCGCGGCGATCGATGCCGCGGTTCGCGAGGGATTGGACGTCGGCGGCGATTGGTACCCGTATCCGTACTGGCAGTCGTCGATGTATGTGCTGATTCCCGATCGCGATTTCGAGAACGTCGAGAAATGGCGCCTCGGTCTCGACGAGATCGGCGGCGCGCAGAACGTCCTGATCACCAGCTACAGTGCGGACGCGACGTGGAACGGACGCACGCTCGCGGAGCTCGCCGCGCACGAGAAGATCGATCCCCCGGCACTGATCGTCCGAATGGTCAAGACGGCTGGGCCGAACATCGGGATCATCGGCACGTCGATGGACGAAGGCGACATGCGTGCCATTTTTGCGCATCCACGCGTTCTGATCTGTTCGGACGGGCAGCTGTCCGGACGCCATCCGCGAGGCTACAACGCGTTCCCGCGGGTACTGGCGCGCTACGTTCGAGATGCGCACGTCGTTCCTCTCGAGGAAGCGATTGCCAAGATGACCGGCCGTTCGGCAGCGCGTCTCGGGTTCTCCGATCGCGGCCTCATCGCCGTCGGACGCAAGGCCGATCTCGTCGTCTTCGATCCCGATGCCATTGGCGATCGCGGCACGCCGCAGGAACCGGCGCTCTCGCCGGTCGGCATCGATACGGTCGTGGTGAACGGCACTGTGGTGCTCGACAGCGGCAAGCCGACCGGCGCGCGACCCGGTCATGCCCTCCGTCCGCACCGCACCAAGGGATCGGCGAGCACATTCGGGCTCGTTCCGGCGGGCGCATCACGCACGCGCTGATGGCTCCGGCTCTGGTGCGCGCGGAGGGAGCGCTGCTCGAAGAGCTCTTCGATCAGACGTATCCGCTGTGGGGTGAAGGCCTCAGCCGCCGTGCCTACGCGCAATGGAACACCGCGCAGGAGCAGACGGAGTGGGGCCGGACTCATCTTCGGCGGCTCGCGCTGGTCGACAACGGCCGCGTGCTGGCATCGGCGAAGCGCTACGATCTCACCCTCGTCATCGATGGCCGGCACGTGCCGACAGTCGGCGTCGGTGCGGTGTTCACACCGGTGCCGATGCGCGGCCGGGGTTACGCGCGCGCGATCATCGACGCGCTCGTTGATACCGCGCGCGGCGACGGCGCCGAACTCGCACTGCTGTTCTCCGAGATTGGGGCCGCCTACTACCAGCGCCTCGGTTTCACCGTCGTCCCGGTCGAGACCGCCGATCTCACGGTGCTCGAGAAAGACGGTGCCCCGGCGATGCTGGTGCGAGCGGGAGAGGCAGCCGATGCCGAGCAGGTTGCGGCCATACATGCCCGGCGCGCCGCGCAGTACCGCCTGTCGCTCGCTTCCAGCCCCGATCAGGTGCGCTACACGCTGACGAAGAAGCGATTGTTTGCGGGGCTCGATCCGAGCGGGCGCAGGACGGTCGAGTACTTCGTTGCCGAAGAAGGTCATCGCGCGGTGGCGTTCGTCCTTCTGCAGATAACACGCGGCCAGGGCGGGCGCCCCGACTCGTGGAGCCTCGAAGCCTGTGGCGACGCCGATCCCGGCGGCGCGCGAGTTGGTGCCATGCTGCAGACGCTCGTCGCTCGCGCCCCCGCAGGCGTCCGGCCCAGGATTCAAGGCTGGTGGCCGGGATCGCTGCGCCCTCCGCAACTCACCCTCACGCCGCGGGTGCCGGCGGGGGAGGTGATGATGATCAAGTCGCTCAACGCTGGCGCCGCCGCGCCGCATCTCGCGATTGGCGACGTGCTGTTCTGGCACGGAGACGCATTTTGATCACGTCGGATCTGACGATTCCCGCACGCGACGGTGCCCGGCTGGCGGCCGATCTTCATCAGCCGCCTGGGGAGGGCCGCCGGCCGGTGCTCGTGATCCGCACGCCGTACGGCAAGCAGGGCTACCGCGACGAGCAACTGGTTGCGAAGGCAGTCGAGCGCGGTTATGCCGTGGTCGTCCAGGACGTGCGCGGGCGGTATGCGTCGGACGGCGTGTTCGACCCCTACAAACACGAAGGTCTCGACGGTTACGACACGATCGAGTGGCTCGCACGACAGCCGTGGTCCACAGGAAAAATTGCGACGGCCGGGCTCTCCTATCCCGGCGCCGCGCAGTGGCTTGCTGCCATCGAAGCGCCGCCGCATCTCGTCTGCGCGTTTCCGGCGATGTGCTTCTCCTCGGCGCGCCAGTTCTTCTATTTCGGCGGCGCGTTCGATTTGTCGTGGCTGCCGTGGGTTGCCATCAACATCGCGCCAGACGACCGACGCCGCCGCGGTGTGGCTGCAGGTGCCCAGACCGTGAAAGACGCGAGAGAGTGGTGGAAGGCGCACGGCCGCGAAGCGCTGCTGCGGGTTCCGCTGCGCGACCAACCGATGCTCGCTGGTGCCGTGCCCTTCTACTTCGAATGGCTCGACCATCCGGACGACGGCCCTTACTGGCACTTCGCGGATATCGAATCGCGTCACCACGAGGTGCGGGTGCCGATCTTCAATTTCAGCGGATGGCACGACGAAGGCTACGGGCCGATCGGCGCGACGCGGAACTACGCCGGCCTGCGCGCCCGCGCAGCGACTCCTGAGGCGCGCTCGCCGCGGCTCGTCATCGGCCCGTGGGTGCACGGCCGGCCGACGCCAGAGACACGAACGGTCGGCGACAGGGACTTCGGCGAGCACGCGGGGCTCGACTACGACGCGCTCGTTCTCGACTGGTGCGATCGCTTCGCTCGTGGAGTCGACGTCGTTCGGACGGACCCGCCGGTGCGTCTGTTCGTCATGGGCGCCAACCGATGGCGTGACGAGCCCGACTGGCCGGTCGCCTCGACGCCGCGGGCGTATTATCTGCGCGCCGGTGGTCGCCTCTCGCCGGAGGCGCCGGACGCCGCGGAGGCGGGAGACTCGTACACGTTCGATCCGGGCGACCCGGTCGAAGATCCGCACTTCGAGGCGGGCCTGGGCCCGCACGATCAACGCGCGATCGAATCGCGCCGCGACGTGCTGGTCTACTCGACGCCGCCCCTCGACGAGGATCTCCTCGTGATCGGCCAGATCGAGTGCCGGCTCTGGATTGCCTCGAGCGCCGTCGACACCGACTTCTTCTGCCGCCTGCTCGACGTCGAGCCGGACGGCACCGCGTGGAACCTGGTCAGCCCCACGCTGGAGGTGCTGCGGACGCGGTATCGGGCGAGCGAGTCGGACCCTGAGTGGATGACGCCTGCACGCCCTGTCGAGATCGTGATCCGCACGGCGCTCACTGCCAACCAGTTCCAGCGTGGTCATCAGCTCCGCATCCAGGTGACCAGCAGCTTCTTTCCTCATCTCGATCGCAATCCGAATACCGGAGAGGCGTCGGCAACCGCAGCCCGGCTCGTGCCGGCGCGGCAAACGGTGTTTCACGATTCATCGCGCCCTTCACGCATCATCTTGCCAATCGCGAGGGACTGAGCGCGAACGCGCGAGCAGTCGCGGCCAAGACGTCCGCCGAGAGGCCGGATTCAGCCCGTCGACAGAAATCCGTGTAACACCTGTGTAATCTGTGGTTGAACGCGACAGGTGAAGGCGGTCGCGACGCAGATGCGATAACGGCAACGAACCACGTTCTGATCAGGCGACTTGCGGGGCGATGACATGCAGGCATACGAGAAGCTCGGGCTCTTTTACCTGGGAAAGCCCGTTGAGCAGGCGACGGGGACTTCATCGCAGTACGTTCTTTACGACTCGAAAGATCTGGTCACGCACGGGATCTGCGTCGGCATGACCGGCAGCGGCAAGACCGGCTTGTGCATCGATCTCCTCGAGGAGGCGGCCATCGACGGCGTCCCTTCGCTCGTCATCGACCCGAAGGGCGATCTGGGCAATCTGCTGCTGACGTTTCCCTCTCTGTCAGCGGCGGAGTTCCGGCCATGGATCGACGAAGACGAAGCGCGCCGCCACGACAAATCGCCGGACGAATGGGCCGCGGCGCAGGCAGAAGCTTGGAAGAACGGCCTCGCGGAATGGGATCAGGACGGCGATCGCATCCGCCGCTTGAAGGAGGCCGCTGACTTTGCGATCTACACGCCGGGGTCCCAGGCAGGCTTGCCGCTGTCGATCCTCAACTCGTTCGCGGCGCCTGCCGCCGATCTCATCGAAGACAGCGATGTGATGCGCGAGCGCGTCGCGACGACGGCAACCAGCCTGCTGGGACTGATTGGCATCGACGCCGATCCGGTGAAGAGCCGGGAGCACATCCTGTTGTCGACGCTGATCGACACGGCCTGGCGGAAGGGGCACGACCTCACCATCGCGTCGCTCATTCAGCTGGTCCAGTCTCCGACCGTGAGCCCGTATCGGCGTCCTCGAGCTCGAGGCCTTCTATCCTGCGGACAAGCGGTTCGAGCTGGCAATGGCGCTGAACAACCTGCTCGCGGCGCCCGGCTTCGCCGCCTGGACCGAGGGTGAGCCGCTCGACGTCCGGCGCCTGCTGTTCACCGCCGAAGGCAAGCCGCGCGTGTCGATCCTCTCGATCGCGCACCTGAACGACGCCGAGCGGATGTTCTTCGTGACGCTGCTCCTGAACCAGGTGCTCGGCTGGATGCGGAAGCAGCCCGGGACGACAAGCCTCCGCGCCATCGTCTACATGGACGAGATTGCAGGCTACCTGCCGCCGGTCGCGATGCCGGCGTCAAAGCAGCCGCTGCTCACGCTGCTGAAGCAGGCGCGCGCCTTCGGCGTCGGCATCGTGCTCGCGACGCAGAATCCGGTCGATCTCGACTACAAGGCGCTGTCGAATGCCGGCACGTGGTTGATCGGACGGCTCCAGACGGAGCGCGATCAGCAGCGCCTCGTCGACGGTCTCGAGAGCGTTGTTTCGAGCGCGGGCGGCGCCTTCGATCGCGAGGCGACCAGTCGCAGGATCGGCGGCCTCGCCAAGCGGCAGTTCCTGCTGCACAACGTCCACGAGGATCGTCCCGAAATCTTCGAAAGCCGTTGGGCAATGTCGTACCTGCGTGGTCCACTCACGCGCGCACAGATCAAGACGCTCATGGCGGAGAGGAAGGCGCTCGGGGGTGGGACGGGTGCGGCAGGTGCGAAGGGTGCGGCAGGTGCGACAGGTGCGCCTGCTCGAGACGTTCGTGGAGGCGGGGCTTCAGCCCCGCCGATCTCGACGCCAGCGGTCTCTGCCCAGTGGGTTCTGCCTCCCGGCATTCCCCAGTACTTTGCGCCGGCGCCCGCCGGCAGTAGCTACGAGCCAATGATCCTGGGTACCGCGGACGTGCGCTTTGCGGACACGAAAAAGGGGATCGACGAGATGCGCCAGGTCTCGCTGGTGACACCGCTCACCTCGGAAGCGATCCCGGTGAGCTGGGAACGCGCCCGGCCCGCCGACTTCGATCCATCACACCTCGAGACCGAATTGCCGCAGGGCACGTTCCGCGAGCTCCCTGGCGCGGCGAGCAAGGCGAAGAACTACGCCGACTGGACGAAAGGCTTCGTCGCGTGGCTCTCGAGCAACGAGACGCTGGACATCTACAAGAGCCCGTCGCTCGGCCTGGTGTCGAATGCCGGGGAAAGCGAAGGCGACTTCAGAGTCCGGCTGCAGCAGGCGGCGCGCGAGCGGCGGGACGCCGAAGTGACGCGGTTGCGTCAGAAGTACGCACCGAAGGTGGCGCAGCTCCAGGAACGGCTGCGGCGGGCGCAGCAGTCGGTGGAGAAGGAGCAGCAGCAGTCCTCCGAGCAGAAGACACAAGCGGCGATCTCGATTGGCGCTTCCGTGCTCGGCGCGCTCTTCGGGCGGAAGACGCTCAGCGCCTCGAACGTTGGCCGTGCGACGACCGCGGCCCGCGGCATGGGCCGCATCGCCCGTGAGTCGCAGGACATCGCGCGCGCGCAGCAGAACGTGACGGCGATTCAGGAACAGCTCAGCGAGCTGGAAGCCTCGGTGCAGGCTGAGATCGCGGGACTCGACGCGACGTATCACCCGCAGACCGAGCCGCTCGATACGGTGTCGCTGAAGCCGAAGCGCGCCGGGATTCAAATCAAGCTCGTCGCCCTTGTCTGGGTGCCTGCATGATCGGATGTCGCCAGCCGCTCGTTACCTGATCGCAGGAGGGGCCGATTCGATGCGCGGACGATGGTTGCTCGTGATGCTCGGGCTGGTGCTGGGTGCGTCCGTGGCGCTCGACGCGCAACAGAGTGGCACGACCGTGAGCCGGCCCGGCACGGTGCCGCAGGAAGGCGTGACCGGTCCGCGTGATATGCCCAGGCCATCCAAGGGCACCGCGCGTCTCCGCGGGCTCGTCGTCGGCGGCGAGAATGGCGGGCCGCTCCGGCGCGCCATGGTGCAACTCTCCGGCGACGGCCTGCAGGAAGGCCGGGCGACGACGACCAACGAAGAAGGACGCTGGGAGATTCGCGACCTGCCGGCGGGCCGATATCAGATCACCGCCAACAAGGCCGGCTACGTATCCCTGAACTACGGCCAGCGCCGGGCGTTCGAGCAGGGAAAACCGCTCGAGCTCCGCGAAGGCCAGACTGTCGAGAACGTCAACTTCAACCTGCCGAGAGGATCGGCCATCAGCGGTCGTGTCACCGACGAATTTGGCGAGCCGGTCGCCGATGTCATGATCTCTGCGCAGCGATATCGCTACATCGGCGGCCGCCGCCGGCTGACGCCGGTGAGCCGGCCGGCATCGACTGACGACGGCGGCAACTTCCGCTTGTACGGTCTGGCGCCGGGCGATTACTACCTGAGCGCCGCGCCGATGGGATTCTCGTTCGGTCAATCGTCGGACGATGGCACGGGCTACGCGCCAACGTACTATCCCGGCACGGCGAGCGCACAGCAGGCAGACAAAGTGACGGTCGCCATCGGCGACGAAGTCTCCGGGCTGGTGTTCTCGCTTGTTCCGACTCGCACTGCAAAAATTACCGGCACCGCCGTGGACTCGCGCGGCCGGCCGATGGCCGGTGCGTTCGTCTCGGTCATCGTGCGACAGGGCGACAATTTCAGCATGTCGATGGGTGCGGCGAACCAGGTGCGCGATGACGGCACCTTCACCCTGAGCGACGTCGGACCGGGCGACTATACGATCCAGGTGCAGAGCATTTCCTCCGGGCCGCCCACGGAAATTGCCATGATGCCGATCACGGTTACCGGCGAGGACCTCACCGGACTTGCGCTCGTAGGGACGAGAGGGACGGCGATCAGTGGCCGTGTTGTCGTGGACGGCGCGAAGTCGGACCGTTCTATCCAGCCGGCGTCGGTCGGCATCATGGCACTGCCCAAAGAGCCGGGAATGGAAATGACGATGTATTTCGGTGGCGAGTCGAGCGATCGACTGCACGACGACTGGACGTTCGGAATCCGAGCGATGACGAGCCCCGTCCTGATCCGACCGACCCGCGTGCCCCCAGGCTACACCTTGAAGCAGGTGGTCTGGCGTGGACAGGACGTGACCGATTCAGGACTCGCCTTCAAGGGCGACACCGTCACCGATGTCGAAGTCGTCATCACCGCACAATCCACGAGAGTCACCGGCGGCGTGCTCGATACCGACGGGAAACCCGCAGCGGACTACGTTGTCGTCGCCTTCGCCGAAGACGACGACAAGTGGGGCTGGCAGTCGCGTCACATGGCGCTCGCCCGCCCCGATCAGCAGGGCGGGTTCTTAATCAAGGGTCTTCCTGCCGGCCGTTACCTTGCGGTCGCCTTGCCGTTCCTCGAGGAGGGCGAGCAGGCTGATCCGGAGGTTCTCGAGCGCCTGCGCGGCGTCGCGACGCCGTTCGCGCTGGCGGCCGGCGAACAGAAAACACTCACCCTGAAGGTGGTGGAACAGTAAGGCGCAGTTTTACGCCCTCACACGGCTCTGCTCCCTGAGAAACTGCTGAACGTAGTACGGTCCGCCGGACCCTTTGCCGCTCGATCCGCTGCACTTCCAGCCGCCGAACGGATTCACGCCGGGCCAGGCGCCCGTGGTGGCGCCGGCGCGACGGTTGGCGTAGGTGACGCCGGCTTCGATCCGATCGAAGAATTCGTCGAGTTCCGCGCCATCCTCCGAGAAGATGCCGGCCGTCAGGCCGTACTCCGTGGTGTTGGCGATCGTGATCGCTTCGTCCAGCGATGCGATCATCGTGATCGCGGTCACGGGCACGAAGAGCTCGTCTTTGAAGATCGAGTGCCGGACGGTCAGGCCATCGACGATCGTCGGCTCGACGAAGTAGCCGTGGCGCCACGGCTCCTCGCCGATTCTGCCGCCGCCGGCCAGCAGGCGGCCGCCATCCGCGGTGGCGCGCGTGATCGCTGTCTCGAACGTCCTGACCGCGGCCTCGTTGATCACCGGACCGAGATAGATGTCACGATCGAGCGGGTTGCCAATCCGGATCTGCTTCGTTCTGGCGACCAGTGCATCGACGAATCGATCCCGCACATCGCGATGAACGAGCACGCGCGAGCATGCGGAGCATTTCTGTCCCTGCGCACCGAAGGCGGACCGCATCACGCCGTCGCTGGCCTTGTCGAGGTCGGCCGACGGCATCACGATGGCCGGGTTCTTGCCGCCCATCTCGGTGATGACTGGGCGCGGCGTCGGGCGCGCCGCGTTCTCGCGCAGCAGCTTGAGGCCGACTTCCTTCGATCCGGTGAAAACGACACCGTTCACGTCGGCGTGATCGATCAGGGCCTGACCGAGGACGCCGCCGCTGCCGGTGACGACGTTCAGAGCCCCGTCCGGCAGCCCGGCATCCCTCGCCAACTCCCCGAACCGGAGCGCAATCCACGGCGTCGTCGTTGCCGGTTTGATCACCACGGTGTTGCCGGCGGCCAGAGCCGCGCCAGCCGGGCCGGCGGCTAGGGCGAGCGGAAAGTTGAACGGAGAGATTACCGCCCAGACGCCGTACGGACGCAGCACGCTCGCATTCCGCTCCTCAGGTCCGAGCGGCTGCATCGGCCGCACGAAGCCGTCGGCCTGCTCGATCTGATCGCAGTAGTAGTCGATGAGATCGGCCGACTCCTCGACGTCGCCCAGGCACTCCATGCGGTTCTTGCCGCACTCGAATCCCATCAGCACGGACAGCTCCCACCGGTCGGTCCGGATCGCCTCGGCCAGGCGGCGCATCGACGCCACGCGTTCGCGCCAGGGGAGACGTCCCCAGGATCCGAAGGCGCGCCGCGCCGCTGCGACTGCCTGATCGACGTGCGTGCTGTCGCCTTTCTGGAAATGCCCGAGCACGATGCGCGTATCGATGGGGCTGACGTCCATGAAGGTGCGGTTCGATGTCACCGCCGATCCGTCGATGAGCATCGGGTGAAGCTGGCCGAATCGTGCCCGCACCCGCTCGATCGCGCTGTCGAACTCGCGATGGATCTCGTCCATCCGATCCGGCGACGTCACGTAGGTGATCCTCACTTGGTCTCCCAGGACGCGACCTGCTCCTTCACCGTCTTCTCGTCGCCGACGACGACGAGCGTCATCTTGTCGGGAACGAGGTAGTCGTTGGCGACGCGGCGCACCTCGTCGGGCGTGACCGTCATCACTCGCTTGACGTAGGTCGAGAGATAGTCATCGCCGAGGCCGTGCTGGTCCACGAAGACGAGGCGGTTGATGACGCCGGCCCGCGAGGCGTTCTGAACGACGAACAGGCCGGCCAGGTTGTTCTGGATCCCGCGCAGTTCCTCGGCCGGAGGGGCCTCGCGCCGCAGCCGATCGATCTCGGTAAAAACTTCCTTCAATGCCGGTCCGGTCACGGCAGTGGTCACATCCGCCTGTTCGATCCACTGCGCGTTCTTCGGGTGCGCGGTGATACCGCTGTTTGGAGAGTATGTGTAACCCTTCTGCTCCCGGATGTTACTGGTGATCCGCGACGCGAACGATCCGCCGAGCAGGGAGTTGGTGACTTCCAGCGCCACCCAGTCCTTGCTCGAAGGATCGGGCACGTGCAGGCCGAGCAGAATCGTCGACTGTGGGGCTCCGGCGCGGTTCACGAGCTTGAAGCCGCGAGGGCGCGCGGCAGTTGCCGGCGCGTTCGAGGCAGCGCCACCCGTCCATGAGCCGAACGCCTCGCGCACCGCCGACTCCATCGCTGCGGCGTCGAAGACGCCGGCGATGTAGAGGCGAGCGCGCCGGGGACCGAAGTACTCGCGATGGAACCGGCGGACGTCCTCGAGCGTGTAGCCGTTCAGCATCGCCTCGGTGGGAAACAGCCGCCCGTACGGATGATCGCCGTACGTCAACGTGGCGAATTGCTCCATCGCGAGCGCTTGTGGCGTGTCCTTCTGAATCGCCAGGTTGCGGGCGTGCGTGGCCTTCACGCGCGCCAGCTCCGATTCGGGCAGTCGCGGCCGCTGGGCCACGTCGGCGAGGAGACGCAGGGCTTGCGGGCCGCGCTCGCCGAGCACTTCAGCCGAGAGGTTGGCGCGGTCGGGCCCGACGGCGATCGCCAACTCGCCGCCCATCGTCGCCAGCTCTCTCGCCAGCGCGTCGGCGGTCAGCGTCGCCGTGCCTTCTTCCAGCATCGATCCGGTGACATCCGCCAGCCAGATCTCATTGGCGGCTTCGAAGACATTGCCGGCGTCGACGGCGAGCTGGATGCGGACTTTCGGCACCGTACCGAAGGCCACCATCGTCACCGGCATTCCGTTGGGCAGCGTGAAACGCGTCGGCTTCGGGACCACGAAGTCCTTCGCCGTCCCGGGCTTTGGCGGCGGCTCCTTGGTGCCCGGCGCCTGCTGTGCATGGGGAACGGTCGCGAGCGTGATCACGAGGCCAAGGCAAAGAGCCCACGCGCGAGAAGTCAGTGGTCGTCGCATCATGGGGCTCCTTACTTTTCCGCCGGTGCGGGCGCGGCCTTCCCGGGCGTGATCTTGTAGACCGTGCGATTGGTGGGCCGGAGGTATTCCTTCGCAGTCTTCTGCACCAGTTCGGGGGTGACCTTGGCGAACTCGTCTTCCAGGCGATTGATTCGTCCAGGATCGTCGTCGAACAAGGCAAACGAGGCGAGCAGATTGGCGCGTCCGAAGCCTGCGAATTGCTCCGTCCGCGCGTAGAGCTCGGAACGCAGTTTCACCAGAGCCCGGTCCAGCGTCGCCTGGTCGAGTGGCTGCTGCTGCACCCGCCCGACCACGTCGTCTACGGCGGCGAGGACCTTGTCGGAAGACGTGGTGCCGTCGTGAAAGATCTGTGCCAGCCACAGCATCGGTCCGCTGTAGTCGAACATGCTGCCGAGACCCCAGTTGATGCCTGCGTTCACGTCACCGGTCAGGCCGCGCTTACGAACGAGCTCGTCGTAGAGCAGCGAATCCGGGCCCTGCGCGAGGACCTGATCGAGCAGGCCGAACGCGTACCATTCTGGGGTCGCGCGCTCGGGAACGTGGTAGGCGAGACCCAGTGCCGGGCGACTGGCGAGCGGGTCGGTCCGGCCCGCCTGCCGTTCTTCTTCCTGGCGCGGCTCGGTCAGGTCGGGCGCCGCCGGCAGCTTCGCGGATGGAATGGCGGCGAAGTATTTCTCGATCCAGCTTTTCGCGGTTGACGAATCGAAGTCGCCGACCACGACCACGACAGCGTTGTTCGGGGCGTAGAACGTCTTGAAGAACGCGCTGACGTCGTCGAGGGTCGCCGCGTCCAGGTGCGCCAGGTCGCCGTAGAAGTTGTGGGCGTTGTACCAGTTCTTGTTCGCGGCCATCGGCAGGTCGATCCAGGGGAACCCGCCGTACGGCTGGTTGAGCACATTCACCTTCACCTCGTTCTTGACGACTTCCTGCTGGTTCTTCAGGTTGTCCTGCGTGATCTGCAGCCCGCGCATGCGGTCCGCTTCCGCCCAGAGGATTGTCTCGAGCACGTGTGATGGCACGACCTGGAAGTAGTTGGTGAAGTCGAAGCGCGTCGATCCGTTGAGCAGGCCCCCATTCGACTGCACGAGACGGATGAACTCCATCTTGCCGAGGTTTCGCGAACCCTGGAACATCATGTGCTCGAAGAGATGCGCGAAGCCGGTGCGGTCCTTCGGCTCGTTGCGAAAGCCGATGTTGTAGTAAACGGCGACGATGACCGTCGGTGTCGTCGCGTCGCGCGAGAGCACCACTTTCAAGCCGTTGGGTAACTTGTAGTAGTCAACGGGCACGCGCAGCCGCGTTTCACCCTTTGCGGCGTTCTGTGCCGAGAGGTTCGAAATCGAGAGCGCTAGCAGCGCCAGTCCTGCGAGCGCGATTGTCGGAATACGGAGGTTTCGTTTCGTGCGCATGGTTCGATCACCTTGAATCGTCTGTCGTCCGGCTCACTGCGTGAGCGCCGTCGTCGCGCGATCGATCGCCGCCGAAATCTGGGCCACGGCCGCGGCGACACGTGCCTCGTCGTTTGCTTCCACCGCTTCCGCCAGGGCAGGTAACAGCTCCGGCGCGTAGGTAAACTTCGGCGCGTAAATCTGATGCCGGTACCATGGCCGTCCCGGTATGCCGACCGGATCGAGGAACCCGCGTTCAGCACGCATCAGCCGGCGATTGATCGCCGCCAGCGCCGCCGGATCGCCACTCGCGAGCGCCGCCACCTGATCCGCTGCCGCCTTCCCGGCCGCGTCGGCGAAGCGAGTGATGGCGGCGTGTAGCGGTTCGAACGCGGCGGTCCGGCGGGGCTGAAGCCCCGCCTCCACAACAGCACTAGACGCACCCGTAGCACCAGACGCACCCGTAGCACCCGTCGCACCGGTCGCACCGACGTATGTTTTCTCGATCTCCGTCGCAAACTCCCGAACTCGCGACGCATACGGACGGTAATCGAACGGCAACGCGTCGGCGTTTGCCAGGCGCAGGGCCATCAGGCCCCACAACTTCGTCATCGCCTCGTGATAGCGGAAGCCGGGATCGCCAATCCGCTCCACCCACTGGTGATTGTCGTATTGGGAGTGGTAGACGCCGTACGGTCCGTCGAACGCCATGTCCACGACCGGCACGCCAATGAAGTTCAGGAAGACGGTGTAGTCCGACCCACTGCCGAGGCGATTGCTCACGAGCGCAGCGCTGCCGGCGTTCGGAAGCGACCCCTGATCGCGCTCGGCGGAGCGCCGCTTGGCCTCGGGCAGCGGTACTGCGGTCGCCGGGTCGGTGATCGACGCCGCGGCCTCGGCGATGAACTGGTTCAGCGATGGTACCGCCGCGGCCGTGAACGTCGGCCCCGCCGTCGAGCTATCGACGTTGAGATACGCCACCGCCCGGTCGTGCAGTTCCTGCTCGTACTGCTCACCCCACTCAGTGGACGATGTCAGCGTGAATTCCTCGGCATCCCAGTTCGCGAGGACAATCGACCGCCGCGGCCGTACGCCGCCGCGGACGAGCGCACCAAGCGATCGCGCGAGATCCATCATCGACGCCGTGCCGCTCGATGGATCGACGCCGCCGTAGATCCAGGCGTCGCGATGATTGCCGAGGACGACCTGTTCGTCCGGCAGTTCGGCGCCGCGGATGCGGCCGACGACGGTTTGAATCGCGCGCACCTTGTCGTCCAGCTTTACTCGCATGCGAACGATGGCGCCCTGTCCGAGGCGATATCTGATTCCAAGTCCGCCCTGCCACTCGGGAGGCGCGTCGCCGCCGGTCATCGATTCGAGCAACACGCGCGCATCCCGGGCCGACAGCGGTGCGCTGACGATCTTCGGCAGCGACACCGCGTCCTCTTTGCGAATGCGCCGCGCACCGGCAATCGACGACCAGCCAGGCGTCAGCGGGTCGCCGGGGACCAGGAAGTCGTACGGGATGCCGCCCGACTGAAGATGACTCTCGTTGCCCCACGGCCCGTCCGGATACACCGGGCCTTTGCTGATCCCGTCTTCTGCCGGGTCCGAGTAGATCAGGATTCCCGCCGCTCCGCGCCGCTCGGCCGTGAGGGCCTTGAAGCCGCGATAGCTGTACGGCACCGAGTAGCGAACCAGCACGATCTTCCCGCGGACGTCGATACCGTTCGCGGCGAGAAAATCGTAGTTTTCCGGGTTGCCGCTGGCGGCGTAGACGACTGGCGCTTCGACCTGGCCCGATGCCGAATAGGCGTGGTAGTGCAACACGGGCTTCTGCGTGTCGGGATCGCTCGCGATGGGATCCTCGTACAACGTCGCTTTCCACGATTGTGCCGGCACTTCGACGGCGACGTCCTCAGGCCACGGGAGCAACACTTCGTGCTCGACGATCGTGACGTCGTCTATGCCGTAGTCGATCCATCGATCGCGCACCCATTCCGCGAGGGCTTTGTTGCGATCGGAGCCGGCCACATGTGGTTCGCTGGTCAGGAACCTGTGGTACTCGCGCGCGCGATCGGCTGACGGCAGCGTGAGAAAGCGTCGCTCGAGGTCGCGCTCTGCGGCGAGCCTTGCGGCACGAAAGCCGAAGATGCCCGGATCGGAGGAGCCCTGACGATCGGGCTGTGCGATGACCGTGGCCGTCGTTAGACCGAGGGCCGCGGCCGCGAGCGCCGCGACAGCTGCGCGGGTCATTACGGGTTCCTGTGCGGATCTTTGAGCACGACACGGGCGGCGTGCGCGCCCGGCGCTCCCGTCAGGCCGCCTCCGGGATGGGTTCCGGCGCCACAAAGATACAGTCCGGCGATCGGCGTGCGATGCTGCGCCCAGCCGAGGACTGGTCGCATCGCGTACAGCTGATCGAGCGCGTGTTCGCCGTGAAAGATATGACCGCCGGTGAGGCCGTACCGCTGCTCGAGATCGACCGGGGTCAGGATCTCGCGCGCGAGAATGAGCGACGGCAGATCTGGCGCGTAGGCGGCGATCGTCTTGATGATGGCATCCCCGAACGCGTCCCGCGCTTGTTCCCAGGTCTGCCCGCGCAGCGCGTACGGCGCCCACTGCGCGTAGATGGACATCACGTGTTGTCCCTGCGGGGCGAGCGTCGAATCAGTGAGCGAGGGAATCGCGATTTCGAGCCATGGCTCCGACGACACCTCGCCGTATTTCGATCGATCGAAGGCGCGCTCGAGATAGTCGGGATCGGGGCCGATGTGAATGCGGCCTGCGAGCAGCGTCTCGGCAGGCTGCTCATCGGTCGCGGCGCCGCGGAACTTCGGCAAGCGCGCCAGCGCGAGGTTGACTTTGGCGAGGACGCCGCGGGTGCGATAGTGCTCAACCTTGTGCCGGAACGACGGCGGCAACCGCACGGGATCAACGAGGCCGAGGAGCGTGCGCTTCGGGTCGGCATTCGAGATCACCACGCCGGCGCGGATCTGCTCGCCAGTGGCGAGCGTCACCCCGGACACGCCGTTGTCGTCCACATCGATTCGGGCGACTTCCGCGTTGACCCGGATCTCGGCGCCCGCACCGGTGGCGGCGGCCGCGATTGCTCCGGCCATGGATCCCGGTCCGCCGGCAATGAACGTCGGTGCGCCCGCGGGATGGCCTTCGTGGGCCACCTGCAGGAGCCACGCCGCCGCCGTGCCCGCCGAGCGCGGTCCCGCGGCGGCGCCGAAGATGCCACGGGCGCAGATCACGGCGCGCGCGAGTGGCGACTCGAGCCACTCGGCCGCGAGGTCGGCGATCGGCATCGGGCCCCAGCGCAGCAGCTGATACAAGCGCGATCGGCCGAGGCCCCGGATGGCGCGGCCCGTGGATACGAGATCCCACAGCTCGCCCGGACCCGGCTCGTCGAGCGAGGGCGGCACCTGCCGCAGAAGGCCGCCAATTGCTCCCGCGATCGCAACCGCGGTCTCGGAGAACTCCGGCCATTTCGCGGCATCTGCCGCTGACCATTGCGCGAGCGACTGGACGGTCTGCAGCAATTCGCGCCACATGACCAGCGCGCGGCCGTCGGGGCCGGGAGCGAAGACGCTGACGGCAGGTCGCGCGAAGCGCAGACCCTGCTGCTCCAGGTGCAGCTGCGACACGATGTCGGATCGGAGTGCGGCTGCGTGCGCCAGTGCCGGCACGCGAAAGCCGGGTGCGAGCTCGTGCGTCACCGCGGCGCCGCCGACTTCGTCGCGGCGTTCGAGGACCAGAGGCTTGCGCCCGGCCCGCGCCAGATAGGCGGCCGCGACCAGGCCGTTATGACCGCCGCCGATGATGACGGGACGGCTCACTTGATCTTCCCGTTGAGCACCGCGAGCGCCGCGTTCCGTCCCGGCGCGCCCATGATGCCGCCGCCCGGGTGCGTCGCCGAGCCGCAGATGACCAGGCCGTCGATTGGTGTCCGGTAATCGGCCCAGCCGGGTACCGGCCTCAGGAAGAACAGCTGCTCGAGCGACAGCTCGCCCTGGAAAATGTTGCCTTCCGACAACGCCCAGGTGCGTTCGAGATCGAGGGGGGTCACGACCTGACGATGCAGGATGATGTCCTTCAGGTTCGGCGCGTATTGCGACAGCGTGTCGATGACCGTGTCGCCGAAGGCTTCGCGCTGATCGTCCCAGGTCCCCTCTGCTAGCGCGTAGGGCGCGTATTGCACGAAACACGACATGACGTGCTTTCCCGGCGGAGCGATTGATGGATCGGTCAGCGACGGAATCACAACGTCCATGTATGGATGGCGCGAGAACCTTCCGTACTTTGCGTCATCATAGGCGCGCTCCATGTACTCGACGCCCGGTGAAATAGAGATCGCGCCGCGAAGGTGCGGACCCGGGCCGGGCAGCGAGGTGAAGTTCGGGAGCGCGTCGAGCGCGAGGTTGACCTTGCCGGACGATCCGCGGAAGCGATAGCGCTTCACGCCTTCGACGAATTCGTCCGGCAGCAGTTCCTCGCCCACCATCGACAGGAAGGTGCGCCGCGGGTCGAGGCTCGAGGCGACGAGATCGGCTTCGATCTCGTCGCCGTTCTCGAGCACGACGCCGCGCGCCCGGTTGTCGCGGACGGTGATACGAGCGATCGGTGCCTCGGTGCGAATCTCGACGCCGGCCTGCCGGGCGGCGCCCGCGATCGACGCCGAGATCGCACCCGTGCCCCCGCGCGCCAGCCCCCACGAGCGAAAGGCGCCGTCGATCTCGCCCATGTAGTGGTGCAGCAGGACGTAGGCCGTGCCCGGCGAGCGCACACCGAGGAAGGTCCCGATAATGCCGCTCGCCGACATCGTCGCCTTCAAGACGTCCGTCTCGAACCACTGATCCAGGAAATCGACCGCGCTCATCGTCATCAGCTGGACCTGGTTGAAGCGGTCCTCCGTCGGCAGATTACGGAAGCGGCGGCCGAGGAACAGGAGCCGGGCGAGATCGCGCGGGTGCAGCGACCACGGATCGGGCGGCGTCATGTCGAGAATCGGCTTGACGAACCGCGCCATCTCGACCATCGCGAGCGCGTACTCGTCGTAGGCCTCGGCGTCGATCCGCGAATGCCTGGCAATCTCGCGTCTGGTCTTCGCGTGATCGTTCACGCGCCACAGGTGGTCGCCGTTCGGCATCGGCGTGAACGTGCCATCCAGCGGCAGGATCTCGAGACCGTGACGCGGCAGATCGAGCTCGCGGATGATCTCGGGCCTCAAGAGCGACACCACGTACGAGCACACGGAGAAGTGGAAACCCGGGAAGACCTCTTCGGTGACGGCGGCGCCGCCCAGCACATGGCGCCGCTCGAGGACGAGCACACGACGTCCCGCCCGTGCGAGGTACGCCGCGTGCACCAGGCCGTTGTGTCCGCCTCCGATAACGATGGCGTCGTACTTTTGCATCGCGAGAGGAATCAGGAAATAGGGATCGGGGATCAGGGATCAGGGATCAGGGGGCCGGGGCGCCGAGATCGCGGCTGAATTCTATCTCCAATTGGCCCATCCGCCCGATCCCAGTCTGCAACTGTTCCCGATCCCCGATCCCCGATCCCCGATCCCTGATCCCTGATCCCTGATCCCTGATCCCCGATCCCTTGCTATATCATTCCGCATGCCCGTCGGCACGGCGTTTCACCCGCGCACGTTCGCCCTCTGCGAAAGCCTCAATTACCGCGAGTGGTCCGGCTACTACACGGTCAGCGCCTACGAGGCGCATCACGAGCACGAGTTCGCCGCGATTCGCAACGGCGCCGCGCTCATCGATGTCTCGCCGCTCTTCAAATACCTGGTCACGGGACCGGATTCGATTCGTCTCGTCGATCGGATCGTCACGCGCGACGCGACGAAGATGTCGGTCGGGCAGGTGATCTACACGCCGTGGTGCGATGAACGCGGCAAGGTCATTGACGACGGAACGGTGTCGCGTCTGCGCGATCAGGTCTGGCGCTGGACTGCTGCCGATCCCAGCCTGCGCTGGCTCCGCCAGAACGCTCACGGCCTGGATGTGCAGGTCGAAGACATCTCCGAGCAGGTGGCGGCGCTGGCCGTGCAGGGGCCGACGTCGGCACGTCTCCTGCGGCAGGCCGCCGAAGCGGACATCGATTCGCTGAAGTACTTTCGTGTCACCACGGGTCGCATCGCCGGTGTGCCGGTCGAAATCTCACGGACCGGCTATACCGGCGATCTGGGCTACGAGATCTGGCTGCCGTGGGATCGTGCGCTCGACGTCTGGGATCGGATCATCGAGGTCGGTAAGGCGTTTGACGCCAGGCCGGCGGGCATGCTGGCGCTCGACGTGGCGCGGATCGAGGCCGGGCTATTGCTGATCGACGTCGATTTTCACGGCTCGAAGAAGAGCCAGATCGACGAACAGCGCTACTCCCCGTACGAATTGGGTCTCGGCCGGCTGGTCAGCGACAAGAAAGGACCGTTCGTCGGACGCGAGGCGCTGGCCGAGGAGCGCGTGCGGGGGCCGCGCCGGCGGATCGTCGGCCTCGAGATCAGCTGGAACGACATCGACGAGCATTTCACGCGCGCCGGATTGACGCCGCAAGTGCCGGTGATCGCGTCCCGCGTCGCCGTTCCCGTCTATAGCGGTGGCCGCCAGGTCGGAAAGGCGACGTCGACCGCGTGGTCGCCGACATTGAAACGGCTGATCGCCCTCGCCACGATCGACGCTCCGCACTTCGCGGAAGGCCGGCGGGTCGAAGTGGAGGTGACCGTCGAAGCGACGCGCCGTCGCGCCGGCGCGACGATCGTCCCCACGCCGTTCTACAATCCGCCGCAGAAGACCGTCGCGCCTCCAGTCTAGATGGGGCGGGCTTTGGCCTCGCCATGACAAGGCGGACCTCAACGGCGTCCTTCCCGGCGCGACACGGTCCCGACAACCTCAACGCAAGGAGAAAGCAATGAATCGGCGATTCCTGCCTCCGGGTATCGCGTTTCTCGTGTGTTTTGTGATTGCAACGGCACGGCCGGCGACGGCGCAAAGCGCGTCCGGCGCGCAGTTGCTGGACGGGATGGGTTCGTACTCCCACCCGATCAAAACCTCGAATCCCGAGGCGCAGCGCTACTTCGATCAGGGCCTGGCGCTGCTCTACAACTTCAATCACGCTGAGGCCGAACGGTCGTTTCTGAAGGCCGCGCAGCTCGATCCCAAAGCGCCAATGCCATGGTGGGGCGTCGGTATTGCGCTCGGGTTGAACTACAACCGCGACGTCACCAAGCTCGAAGGTGAGCGCGGTAAACGCGCATTCGACGCCGCGCAGAACGCCGTGACGCTCAGTCGCGGCGGCGCGCCGACCGAAGCCGCACTCGCCGAAGCGCTCGCCGTGCGCTACGCGCTCGACGCGTCGATTCCTCCCGAGACGTTGAACGCGCGCTATCGCGAGGCGATGAAAAGCGTCCACCAGCGCTTTCCAGACGATGCGGAGGCGGCGGTGATGTATGCGGACGCGCTGATGAACCTGCGTCCATGGCAGTTGTGGGAGCCGGACGGCACCCCGGCGCCCGACACACTGGAGCTCGTTACGGTGCTCGAAGGCGTGCTGCGCCGGCGTCCCGATCATCCGGGTGCGAACCACTACTACATCCACGCTCTAGAAGCCTCGCCCACGCCTGAACGCGCGCTGGCCAGCGCAGATCGGCTGCTGACGCTGGTACCGGGCGCCGGACACCTCGTGCACATGCCGTCGCACATCTACATACACACCGGCGATTTCATGAAAATGGCGTCGCTCAACGAGAAGGCGGCGGCGGTGGACGAGGCCTACATCGCCAAGGCCAGTCCGGACGGGGTGTACCCGTTCATGTATTACGGGCACAACATCCACTTCGCGATGTTCGCGCACATGCTGGCCGGGCGATACGCACCCGCGCGCGCGCAGGCAGAGAAGCTTGCGGCCCTGGCCTCGCCGCACGTGCAGGAGATGGCCGCGATGGCCGAGTGGACGCTGACGCTACCCACGCTCGTCGACGTCCGATTCTCGCAGTGGGATCGCATCCTGGCGGCGCCGGCGCCGGAGGCGTCGCTTCCACTCGTGACGGCGGTCGATCGCTTCGCTCGCGCCACTGCGCTGGCGCGCGGCAATCGCCTCGACGAGGCAAGACGCCAGGCCGACGCGTTCGAAGCCGCACGTGGACGAGTGCCGGCAGAATCGATGTTCGTGTCCTTCAATCTCGCGCCCGCAGTCCTCGACGTTGCCAGCGATCTGCTGAAAGCCGAGCTCGCACGCGACGCCTCCGCCCGTGTGACGCTCCTCCAGAGCGCCGTCGCGAAACAGGATGCGTTCCACTACGACGAGCCGCCGCCATGGTACGCGTCGGTGCGCGAGTCACTGGGTGCGGCGCTTCTTCAGGCCGGCCGCGCCAAAGAGGCTGAGGCGGTATTCCGCGAAGACCTCCGCCGCAATGCCGGCAGCGGCCGCGCGCTGTTCGGGCTGATGAAGAGTCTGGAGATGCAGTCGCGGCCGGACGAAGCACAGCTCGTGAAGCACGAGTTCGACGTGGCGTGGAAGGACGCGGACGGACCGCTCACGCTCGAGAGCTTACGCTGAGTAGGGATCAGGGATCAGGGATCAGGGATCAGGGATCAGGGATCAGGGATCAGGGATCACGGATAAGGGATCGAGCATCGGGACGAAGGTGGCTCTTCCGCTCGTCCGTATCCCTGGTCCTATCGATGGTTGCTGATCCCCCGATCCGCGATCCGCGATCCCCGATCCCCGATCCCTAGACCGTAAGTTCCCCCCGCAATACCGTGACCGCGTGTCCTGAGAGCCGCACGCGATCGCCGCGCAGGGTGACGTGCAGCTCGCCGCCACGGAGCGATGCCTGCCATGCCACGAACGACGTCTTCCCAAGCTTCGTCGCCCAGTACGGCGCCAGGGAGCAGTGCGCCGAGCCAGTGACCGGATCCTCGTCGATGCCGTACGGCGCCGCAAAGTAGCGTGACACGAAGTCGTACGGCTCGTGGTCGGCGCGCGCGGTGACGATGACGCCGGCGGGGATCTGGCGCAACTCGTCGAACCGGGGTTTGAGCGACCGTACCGTCGCCTCGTCCGCGAGCTCGACCAGCAGATTGCCGTGCGACTTTCCCGGCGTGGTCTCGCCGACGGCCCTCGGCTTCACGCCAATGGCCTCGAGGAGCCGCCGCGGCGTCGGGCAGGGAACCACCGGTCGCGACGGCAGCTCGATGGCAATGCGATCGCCGTCGCGCTCGGCGCTGAGGATTCCGCTCAGCGTCTCGAAGGCAATCGGCCCATTACGCGGCACGCGGCCGCTCTCCCAGAGCGCGTGAGCGGACGCGAGCGTCGCGTGTCCGCAGAGACCGACTTCCACGGTCGGCGTGAACCACCGCAGGCCGAACGCGCCGGGGCCCGGCACGACAAACGCCGTTTCCGCCAAATTCATTTCAGCGGCAACCTGTTGCATCCATTCCGGATCGGCCGGATGCTCCAGCAGGCAGACCGCAGCGGGATTACCCGAGAACGCCTGATTGGTAAACGCATCGATTTGGAGCAAAGGAACAGACATGCACCCCAAGATCGCCATTGATTGACACGGTGTCAATAGATATATTGTCACCATAACAATGTGGCATCCGCAGATCGACTCGAATAAGGGACCAACATACCGGCAGGTTGTGGACGCCCTGGCGGATGACATCCGCGCCGGCCGCCTGCGTCCCGGCGACCGCCTCCCCCCGCAGCGCGATCTCGCGTCGTCGATCGGCGTCACCGTCGGGACAGTCACCCGTGCCTATCAGCTCGCCGCGCGACAGGGATTGGTCGGCGGCGAGATCGGGCGCGGCACGTACGTCCGCCCGCTCCCCGGGCCGGACGATGCACTCACACTCGATCTCTCGCTGAACGCGCTGCCACCGCACGCGCATGTCGCGGAGCTGGCGGGGCGCCTCGACATCGATCCCGATCTTAATCGTGCGGCGTTGCTGGAGTATCCGCCGCGTGCCGGACGTCTCGAACATCGCACGTGTGGCGCCGAGTGGATCGCACGCCGGCAGGTGCACGTGGCGCCATCGCAGGTCCTCGTCACAGTGGGCGCTCAGCACGCGCTCGCCATCGCGCTGGCGACGATCGCCACGTCCGGCTCGCCGATGCTGGTCGAGGAGCTCACCTACGCGGGAATCGTCGCGGGGGCGCGGCTGCTCTCGATTCCCCTCGTGCCTGTAAGTGTCGACGCCGATGGCATGCGTCCCGGTGGCCTGCGCGACGCCGCGCGCGAGTCGGGCGCCAAAACGGTCGCCATTCAGCCGTCGCTTCATAATCCCACCGGCGTATCGATGAGCGCGGAGCGGCGCGCGGAGATCCTCGAGGTAATTCGGAGCGAACAGCTCGCCGTGATCGAGGACGATACCTACGGGTTTCTGGTGCCAGAGTCGCGTCCTCTTACCGCCGATCTTGACGGCGTCTGGTGCTACGTCACCGGCCTGTCGAAGAGCCTCGCCGCCGGATTCCGGACCGGCTTCCTCGCGACCGCGCCGGCGGTCACCGATCGCGCCAAAGCCGCGATGTTCGCGACGGCCGTCGCCGCGTCGCCCATCTCCGCGCAGCTCGCCGTGTCGCTGATCGCGGACGGCACCGCCGACCGCATCGTCGCGTGGAAATGCGAGGAGACACGCGCGCGGATGCAGCTCGCCCGCAAGCGGCTGCCCGAGCTGCCCGATGTGATTCATCCCGCGAGTCCCCACATCTGGCTGCCGCTGGCGTTGCCGTGGCGTGCCGCCGCGTTCGTCGACGCCGCGCGATCGCGTGGAATCGTCCTCGGGCCCACCGAGAGTTTTCTGGGCAGACCCGGCGCGGTGCCGCGTGCGGTCCGCGTGTCGCTCGCGCCACCGCGGACGCGGGAACGGCTCGACGCGGCGCTCGAAACGCTCGTCGAGATTCGATCGGCCGCGCCACTGCCATCGACGACGGTTTGAGGGTGAGCTCGTGGTTCGTTTACGATCTCGCGGATGCGAATGGCGCGCCTCGCGGCGAGCCTCGTGACGATTGCGGCCACCTCGACCACGCTCGCGGCTGCAGCGGATCGCCTATCCGGTTTGCCGCTCGGCGATCCGGCCCGCCGCGATCGCGAGGTCCGCATCGTCCTCGACGGCATCGTCGATACCGCGACGGGCGACACGATCGATCCGGAAACGCTGGCGGCGCGCCTGGCGCACGCGAAGCTGGTGATCGTCGGCGAGGAGCACACGAGTGTCGAGTCGCATCGCGTCCAGCTGCAGGTGATTCGTGCGCTGGAGATGGCAGGACGCCATGTGTCGATCGCCCTGGAGATGTTTCCGTTCGGCGAGCAGCCGTCGCTCGACGCGTGGGCCGAAGGACGCTGGAGCGAAGAGGAATTTCTCGCGAAAGGCCGCTGGTACGACGTCTGGGGCTATCGCTGGAGTTACTATCGCGACATCTTTCTGCATGGGCGCGCAGGCCGCCTGCCGCTCGTGGCCGCGAACGTGCCGCGCGAAGTCGTCACGGCGGTACGGCAGAAGGGGCTCGAGGCGATTCCACGAGAGGCCGCCGATCATCTGCCGCCAGCGGTCGACGTGGACAGCGCCGAGCACCTGACGTTCTTCAAGGCGGCGCTGGAGGATGGCGGCGCCCACGGCGGCCTGCCGGACGATGCGTTGAAGCCGATGCTGGCGGCGCAAGCGACCTGGGATGCCGCGATGGCGTGGAACGCGACGAGGGCGCTCGAACGAACCCACGAACCGTCGGCCGTGGTGGTGCTGCTGGCGGGATCCGGGCACGTTGCCTACGGCCTCGGGATCGAACGCCAGGCGCGAGCCTGGTTCAAGGCGCCGATTGCTTCGGTGATGCCCGTCGCGGTGGCGGACGCTCACGGGACGATCGACACGGTGCGCGCCTCGTTCGCGAACTTCGTGTGGGGTGTCGCTCGCGAGACGTCGCCGGCCTGGCCGTCGTTGGGTATCTCGACACGGGCGGCTGACGACGGCCGGCGCCAGGTGATCGACGTCGAGCCGGACTCGCCGGCGCGCGGCAAAATCGAGACTGGTGACGTCATCCTTGCGATTGGCGAGGCGGTGGTCGACAGCCGCGAGGCGATGAACCGGGCGCTCGCCCGCTACGAATGGGGTGATATCGCGAGGCTGGTGGTCCGGCGAGGCAGCCGTGAGCTGACCGTGGCCGTGCCACTGCGGCGAACTCCCTGAGGAGAGTCCGATGCAGGTGGAATTGTCCTGCCCGTATTGTGGCGAGCCGCTGACGTTCGTCGTTGACGAGACCGGCGGCAAGACCCAGGTCTACATCGAGGACTGTGCCGTCTGTTGCGAGCCGATCGAGGTGCGCGCCCAGGTCGGCCCGGACGACTTCGACGTTCAGCTGAAGCGCCTCGACGACTAAGGTCACGGACTCCGCGGATCAGACTGTCACGGACTACACGGACGTACACTGAGAGTAGAGAGTTTGGTGCACACGCCCACCGACGGCCTTGGCGCCTCTCGCTTCGTCGCCTTCTCGCGCGACGAGTGGTCGCATCTTCGCGATCAGACGCCGCTCCTGTTGACCGAAGCGGACCTCTTCGCGCTCCGCGGGCTGAACGATCAGGTCACGCTGTCGGTGGTCGAGCAGATCTACCTTCCGCTCGCCCGGCTCCTGAACTTGTATGTCGCGGCGACGCAGACGCTGCACAAGGCGACCGATACCTTCCTGAACAATCCGGCCGCGAAAGTGCCGTACGTGATCGGCGTCGCCGGAAGTGTCGCCGTTGGAAAGAGCACGGCCGCGCGAATCCTGCAGGCCCTGCTGTCGCAATGGCCGGACCATCCGCACGTCGATCTGGTGACAACCGACGGGTTCCTGCAGCCCAACGCCGTGCTCGAATCGCGCGGGCTGATGCATCGCAAGGGATTTCCAGAAAGCTACGACGTCCGTCGGCTGCTGGAATTCCTGATCGAGGTCAAGTCTGGGAAGGCGCACGTCACGGCGCCCGTCTACTCGCATCTGAGCTACGACGTCGTGCCCAGCCGCGTGCAGGAAGTGAACCGGCCCGACATCATGATCCTGGAAGGACTCAACGTGCTGCAGACCGCGCCTCGTCAGCAGGGACGCGCGTTATCGGTCTCGGACTTCTTCGATTTCTCGATCTACATCGACGCCGATGCGAAGGACATCCAGTGCTGGTACGTCGATCGCTTCATGACCCTGCGCGAAACGGTGTTCACGGACCGCAAGTCCTACTTCCATCGCTACGCGGCGCTGACCGACGCGGAGGCCCGCGAGATGGCGTTGCGGCTGTGGCACGACATCAACTACGTGAACCTGACGGAGAACATCGAGCCCACCCGCGAGCGCGCCCACCTGATCATTCACAAGGGCACCGATCACGAAGTCAGGTCGGTGCGATTGCGGAAGCTGTGACCGTCCTACCGCCGCCGTGTTCGACCGGTGCTGCCAATCTCCTTGTGCCGGAAACATGTGGTGATGTGGTCGTTGACCATGCCGGTGGCCTGCATGAACGAGTAGCAGATCGTCGATCCGACGAACGTGAAGCCGCGCTTCTTCAGCGCCCGGCTCATCGCGTCTGATTCCGGCGTGCTCACCGGAATTTCGCGCATCGACTTCCACGCGTTCCGTTTCGGCGTGCCGCCGACGAACTGCCAGAGCCAGCCGGCCACATCGCCCGTCTCTTTCGCAAGTTCGACGTACCGCCTCGCGTTCCGGACCGCGCCCTCGATCTTCAAGCGATTGCGGACGATCCCTGGATCGGTCATCAATCGTTCGATTCTCGCCGGTGTAAACCGTGCGACGCGCGTGGGGTCGAAGCCGTCGAACGCGCGCCAGTAGTTGGCGCGCTTGCGCAGAATCGTGATCCAGCTCAGGCCGGCCTGGGCACCTTCGAGGATCAGCATCTCGAACAGCCGTGTCGGATCGGCCTGTGGAACACCCCACTCATGGTCGTGATAGGCGACGTAGAGCAGATCCCGTCCCGCCCATGCGCAACGCTCGTGCGCCTTCAGCATTTGCGGATCAGGATAACGCCAGCCACGACGAAGGCGGCGCCGATCACCCGCCAGAGGCTCAGCGGCCGTACGGCAAAACCCACCAGGCCGTAGTGGTCGAGCAGCAGCGCGAACGTCATCTGGCCGGCCACGGCGACGCTGAGCAGCGTGGCGGCGCCGAGAGTCGGCGCGAGCGCGGCGGTCGTGACGACGAAGACCGCACCGAGCAGCCCGCCGGTCCACACCCACCACGGCGCGGCGGACAACGATGCGAGCCGCGGCCAGGTGCCGACGCCGAGCGAGCAGATCGCCAGTGCCACTGTACCCACGATGAACGAAACAGTCGCGGCGAGCAGCGGGTGCCCCACGAAACGCACCAACTGCGAGTTGACGCCGGCTTGCGTGGCAATCAGCGCGCCCGAGAAGAAGACCACTAACAGGAACAGCCAGATCATTGCCAGCGCAGGTCTGTGAGCTGCGATCTCGAGTTGAAGCGAATGATCTGCCCGCGCGTGGTCGAGCGGTCCGAGACCAGCCACGACACGTACTGCCCCACTTCCTCGGCCGTCAGCCAGTCCGCGTCGCCATCGGGCCGGGAGCGGCTGACGATCGGCGTACCCAGCACCAGCGCGTTGATGCGGATCGGCTCGTGGCGATGCTCGGACGCGAGCACACGCATCAGCATCAGCTCGGCGTGCGCCGAAACCGACATGAGACCCGAGTTCGGCACCGGCACGTCCGCCGCCGCGCCGCTGATGAAGACGTACGAACTCCCCGGCCGCTTGTTGATCGCCGGCACGAGCGCCGTCGCCGCGAGATAGTGCGGCGTCAGGTTGTTCGAGAGGACGCGGTTCCAGTCCTCGATCGTTGAGAAGATGAGCGGACCTTTCTGCCACCAGCCGCCAAGCGATGCGACGACGATGTCGAGGTTCTGACACACGAACTGCACGCGATCGCGAACCGCAAGCACGCCGGTGGGCGAACTAATGTCGCCGTGGATCGGCACGTAGCGCCCGTCCCATTCCACCGGCAGTCGATCGTGCAGCTCGCTCAGCCGGTTGTTGTCGCGCGACGAGACGGCGACGACGGCGCCCGCTGCGAGCAGCGCATGCGTGATGCCTTCACCCACTTCGCCGCAGCCGCCCAGCACCAGGGCCACTTTTCCAGTCAGGGGGGGCATGGAGGGATGATGATATTGCGGATTGCGGATTGCGGATTGCGGATTGAGAAATTGATGGATTGATGATTGAGGATTGATCAATCCGCGAAACCAATCCACAATCCTCAAACGCAATCCGCAATCGGTAGACTGGAGAGGTTCCCATGAAACTCGTCGTTGCGATCGTCAGGACCGAGCGGCTCAGCGCAGTGCTCGAAGAGCTGTTTCGCGCCGAGATACAGGGCCTCACTCTCAGCCGCGTTCAGGGACACGGCGGCGAACGCGAGCAGGTCGAGACCTATCGCGGCACGACCGTGAAGATGGAGTTGTCGGACAAGATACGGCTCGAGATTGGGGTCTCGAACCACTTCGTCGATCCGACAGTGAAAGCGATCCTCAAAGCCGCCCGGACCGGCAACGTCGGCGACGGCAAGATCTTCGTGCTGCCGGTGGAGAAGGTCTATCGCATCCGGACGGGTGAAGAAGATCAGGCGGCAGTCACGCCAGTGGGGATGACCCCGTAGGCAGGAGTCCTACAACTTCCTCTGAATCACCACGCGCACCGGCTCGTGCCTGTCGCCGCCGAAGATCTCGCGGAGTCGTTCCTGGCGGTACGTAAAGATGCGGATTAGATCGGGTCCGACCAGCCATTGGTGGACGGCGTAGCCGCCGGGCACGTCGTAGTCGACGCCGTCTTCCACCACCGTGCCGTTGTCTTCCTCCCTGAACAGATGTGAGTGGCGCCAGTACCGGTAGGGTCCGCGGCGCTGCTCGTCGCGGAAGCGTGCGCCGGGGTCCCACGCCGTAATCTCGCTCTGCCAGCGGAACGGGATGCCGTGTAGACGCAAGCGGTAGTCGATCGTGGCGCCGCGCTTCATCTCGACGCCCGGCGTCACCAGGCGGAAGTGCAGGAACGACGGCGTGATCCGTTCGAGGTTCGCCGGGTCGGCGAAGAAGGCGAAGACCGGGTCGAGGGGCGCCGGAAGCCAGAGGCGCGTTTCCAGGCGGAACGGCACGCGCCGCGATATTACCTTGCCTCAGCCGTAAACAGCGGGGCGTGCACCCGCTGGAACGGAAAACCGCGGCCGTCCTCCCCTGAGACGGCGAGCCGGAATTGCCGGGCACGGGGTGTGACATCGCCGAGGAACGATTTCTCGCCGCTGCTGTCCTCTTGCGGTTCGAGCGGCAGCTCCTGAATCAACTCGGCGGCAGACGACACGAAACGAAACCTGGGATTTCGAAAGGCGCCCGACATCTCGACTTCCAGTTTTTGTGCAGCGCCCCGCTTCGGTGCGCCCTTGATCGGGAACAAGCCCTCGTGGCCGGGCCGTCCGCCCGGCTCGACGAAGGCCACGCGATCGAGCGTCAGCTCGCTTTTCGCCTGCAGCACCAGGAAGAACATGCCCTTCCCGGCAACGCGCACCGTCCACGCGCCCGGCGTCGGGTTGGGCAGCGTCACGATCCGCCCGGCCTGAAACTGGTGATACTCGACGCCTGGATCGTTGGCGCGGAGCTCGTCGCCCGACGGGCGCACGATTTCCACCACCTGCAGGCACTGCAGCGAGACGGAGAACATCGCGCTCTCGATCGCCGAATCCACCGGGATCGAAAATTCGTGGACACCCTCGGCCAACGTGCCGGCGGCGCGATACACGGTCTCCTCGTGCTTCATCGCGCCGATCATCAGCGCCGACGACTCGCCGACCTCTGACGGATCGAAAAGGAACACCTGTCCGCCGCTGCCTTCGGCGACGGTGAAGTAGCTGGGATCGGGTTTGCCGACGCACGGCCACCCGGGACGGCTGCGTGGCTGCTGATCCTGCGCCACGAGAGTGGTGGCGATCGCGATGAACAGGACCACCATCGTCGGTCGAGAGATGTGCATCATGCTCTGGCAGGAAGGCGGACCTGAAGGTCCGCCCTACAGATGAATCATGATCCGCTACAGATGAATCATGATCCGCAAGATGTGGGCGGACCTTCAGGTCCGCCATGACTCGTCGAATCCCGTCCTACTTCTGCCCCGTGTGTCCGAATCCGCCGGCGCCTCGCGCGGTCTCGGCCAACGTCTCCACCCGCTCCCAGGCGACGCGAGCCACCGGCGCGACGAGCAGCTGGGCGATTCGCATCCCGCGTTCGACCGTAAAGGCCGCGCGTCCCAGGTTGATCAGGGCGACCTTAACTTCTCCGCGATAGTCGGGATCGATCGTGCCGGGAGCATTGACCACGGTGATCCCCGATCGCGCGGCCAGACCGGATCGCGGGCGAACCTGCGCCTCGAATCCGTCTGGCACGGCGATCGCAAACCCGCAGCCGACGAGCACGATCTCTCCCGGAGCGATCACCACCGGACCGGCGATCGCCGCACAGAGGTCCATTGCCGCCGCATGCGCCGTCTGGTAGGCCGGCAGCGGCAGGTCCTCGTTCCCGGGAAGGATGGTGATCGGGATTTTCAGCACCGCGATTCCTCGTCCCTCGTCCCTCGTCCCTCGTCCCTCTTCCCTCGTCCCTCGCCCTACATTCCGCCCTGACTGGACGGCGGCACCAGGCCCTTGATGCGCATGTAGGTCACCAGGTTGCCGTAGTGCTCCATGTCGTGGGCGATGTTGAATTGCAAAATATTCAAGCGAGGCTGCTTGCCGCGGAAGAAGTCGGTCATCTCGGCCGCCTTGGCCTCGGTCATCGCGTCGAACTGCGCGTCGCAGAATGCGAACGACTCGGCCAGCGCCTTCTGGAGATCCGCCTTGGCCGTCTTCGTCTTCTCGATGTCGGTGCCCTTCATCGGGTTTTCCGCACCGGAGGCCATCGAGCAGATCATGAAATTGGCATTGGCAACGTGCCCGAGGATCGCGCCGAAGCTTCGGACCGAGTCGACCGGCTTGAACGCGTAGTCTTCTTCCTTCATCTGCTCGGCGGATTTCGTGATGTTGTCCTTGACCATGCCCAGGATCGGCTTCGCCGCCGCCGCGTAGGGACTGGGCTGGGCCAGGGCCGGCGACGAGACGGCGATGACGGTACACGCGGCCAGGATGATGCTTTTCATTGCGATGCTCCTCGTAGCTTGCCCGCCTCCGGGCGGCAAGGGGATGCCATCTTACTGCCGCCATTCCGGCCGCGACAACGCCCGATGCGCATGGGACGACCCGTGAACCCCCGGCCTGACAACAGGCGTCGCATTCAGTTATGATTTGGCCTCCCGGGTTGCCGCCGGCACTGCCCGCGCGCCTCTCCGCTCCATCCGTCCACCGGGACGTCCCGGGTGGGCGGCCTGATTATTCGCCCATTCATGCCTGAGGCCATGCCGCGTTCAATGCGACGTTCACGATCTCGGTTTGCGTCCCTGGCATCCGTGGCGAGCGTCGCGGGGCTGACGCTCGCATGCTCGAAAGGGCAGCCAGCGGCCCTCCAGCAGATGCCAGCCCTTCCGGTCGGCGTCGAGGTCCTCGCGCCCAAGCCCGTCACCATCAGCTCCGAATTCGTGGCGGTCCTGAAGTCGCGACGCTCGACCGAAGTCCGGCCGCAGGTCGAAGGCATCATCACGCATATCTACGTGCGCTCGGGAGACGCCGTTGCCAGTGGCAAGCCGTTGCTGCAGATCGATCCCGCGAAGCAGCAGGCGACGGTGCAGAGCGAAGAGGCGGCCCGTGCGGCGCAGGAGGCGGCCGTCCACTACGCCGAGCAGCAGTTCGAGCGGGCCAAGGAGCTGCTCAAGGTCGGCGCCATCAGTCAGCAGGAGTACGACCAGGCCGAATCCGCGATACGGACCGCCAAGGCGACGTGGGCCGCGAACGACGCCAGAGTGCGCGAGAACCAGGTCCAGCTGCAGTACTTCCGCGTCACCGCGCCCACCGCCGGCGTCGTCGGCGACATCCCGGTCCGCGTCGGCGACCGCGTGAAGACCGATACGGTCCTGACGACGATCGATCAGAACGCCGGACTCGAGGTCTACGTGCAGGTGCCGATCGAGCGCGCGCAGGACTTGCGGCGCGGTCTGCGGGTGCGGCTGCTCGACAGCCAGGGCCAGGCGGTGGCGGAATCGGTCATCGATTTCGTCTCGCCGCAGGTCGACGACAGGACGCAGTCGATTCTCGCGAAAGCGCCGGTGCCGACGGGCAAGGGGTTCCGCAACGACCAGTTCGTGCGGGCGCAGGTCGTGTGGCGCGAGGAACCCGGCCTGACCGTGCCGGCGGTCGCGGTCACGCGCATCAACGGCCAGTATTTCGCCTTCGTCGCCGAGCCCGCGGCCAAGGGGTTCGTCGCCCGTCAGCGATCGGTGCGCCTCGGCGATCTGGTCGGCAACGACTACGTCGTGGTCGGCGGCCTGAAGGCGGGCGATCGCCTCATTGTCTCGGGTGTCCAGAAGATTGCCGAGGGCGCTCCCGTCCAATTCAAGGAAAGTTAGTCCGCCAGTCGCGAGCGCCCGATGTTCGTCGATATCTTCATCCGCCGTCCGATTCTCTCGACTGTCCTTGCGCTCGTGATCATCCTCGCGGGCGCGGCCTCGATTCCTACTCTGCCGATCGCGCAGTACCCGGAGCTGGCGCCGCCGCAGGTCAGCGTCACGGCGATCTACACCGGCGCCAACGCGCAGGCCGTGGAGTCCGCGGTCACCATCCCGATCGAGCAGGCCATCAACGGGGCCGAGGGCATGATGTACATGACCTCGACCAGCACGAGCAGCGGCGTCAGCACGGTCACGGCGACGTTCAGCGTCGACCGCAACCAGGATCTGGCGGCCGTTGACGTGCAGAACCGCGTCTCGACCGCGCAAGGCCGCCTGCCCAACGAAGTCAAGAACATCGGCGTCACGGTGACGAAGGCGTCCGCCGGCTTCATCATGGCCGCTGGCGTCTATGCGGAGGGCGGGCAATACGACTCGCTCTTCATGAGCAACTACCTCGACGTGTTCGTCCGCGACGCCTTGAAGCGCATCCCGGGCGTGGCCGAGGTCATCATCTTCGGCGAACGCAAGTACGCGATGCGCCTGTGGATCGACCCCACGCGGCTGGCATCGCGCGGCCTGACCGCTGCCGATGTCACCGGGGCGCTTCGCGAGCAGAACGTGCAGGTGGCGGCGGGCGCCGTCGGCCAGCCGCCCGTGCCTTCGGGGCAGCTTTATCAGATCAGCGTCCGTGCCGCCGGCCGCCTTTCGGAACCCAGCGAGTTCGAGAACATCATCGTGAAGGCGGGCACCGACGGTACCTTGATCCGGTTGAAGGACATAGGCCGCGCGGAGCTGGGGGCCGAGACCTATTCGAGCGCGCTGCGTTTCAACGGCTTCGACGCCGTCGGCTTCGGGGTGTTGCAGCTCCCGTCAGCGAATGCACTCGACGTCTACAACGACTGCGTCGCCGAGCTCGACCGGCTGGCGAAGGCGTTCCCGCCAGGGATGAAGTATCAGATCTCCTTCGACACGGCGACGGTCGTGAAGGACTCGATCCGCGAGGTGGTCATCACGCTGTTCGAGGCGATCGTCCTCGTCGTGATCGTGATGTTCCTGTTCCTGCAGGACTGGCGCAGCACGATCATCCCGACGGCGACGATTCCGGTCTCGCTGATCGGCGTGTTCGCCTTCGTGAAGCTGCTCGGCTTCTCGATCAACACGCTGACGCTCTTCGGCATCGTGCTCGCCACCGGCATCGTCGTGGACGACGCGATCGTCGTCATCGAGAACATCCAGCGGCACATCTCGGAGTACGGGCGCACCGCCCGGCAGGCGGCGTCCGAGGCCATGGGCGAGGTGCTCGGTGCGGTCATCGCTACCGCGCTCGTGCTGATCGCCGTGTTCGCGCCAGTCGCGTTCTTCCCGGGCACGACCGGCCGGCTTTATCAGCAGTTCTCGCTGACGATTGCGTTCTCGGTGGCGCTGTCGGCATTCAACGCCGTCACGCTGACTCCGGCCCTGTCCGCCCTGCTGCTGAAGAAGGAGGGAAAGAAGGGCGCGTTCTTCCGGCTGATCGAGGCGGTGATCGATCGAGGCACGCACGCGTACGTGGCCGTGGTCCGCCGTCTCGTCCATCAGCGCGTCGTCATGGTATTGCTGTTCATCCTGACACTGGGCGCGACGGTGTGGGTGTACCGCACGGTGCCGAGCGCCTTCCTGCCGGATGAGGATCAGGGCTACTTCATCATTCAGATTCAGTCGCCGGAAGGAGCGTCGCTCGAGTACACGACCAACATCGGCAAGCAGATCGAGCAGGTGCTGCGCACCGAGAAGGATGTCGCGGCCGCGTTCAACATCGGCGGCTTCAGTTTTGCCGGCGCGTCGCCGAACCGCGGCCTGGTGTTCGTGCGCCTGAAGCCGTACGACGAACGCCGAAACGACGACCAGTCGGCGCAGGCGATCGTCGCGCGCCTCCGCGGCCCGCTGATCGGCGGCATCAGCGGCGCGATCGTCGTGCCGTTCCTGCCGCCGCCGATCCGAGGGCTTGGCACGTTCGGCGGGTTCCAGTTCGAGGTGCTCGATCAGACGGGCGGCCGCATCGAGAACCTCTCCGCGACCACGCAGAACCTGATCCAACAGGGCAACCGCAGGCCGGAGCTGCGAAGCCTGTTCACGTCGTTCACGACCGGCGACCCGCAGCTGTACGTCGACATCGATCGCCAGCGCGTCAAATCGCTGAACATGCCGCTCAACGAGGTGACCGACGCGCTGTCAATCTTCCTCGGCTCGCAGTACGTCAATGACTTCGACTTCAACAATCGGGCGTACCGCGTGTATGTGCAGGCCGATCAGCGGTTCCGCAACGATCCGACGTCGCTGGCGCAGTTCTATGCTCGGTCCGGCTCGGGCGAGATGGTGCCGTTGTCGAACCTCGTGCACGTAAAGGAGACGACGGCGCCGCAGGTCATCAGCCACTTCAACCTGTTCCGGTCGTCGGAGATCAACGGCGCCGCAGCGCCCGGGTACAGCTCGGGTCAGGCATTGAACGCGATGGCGGATTTGGCGTCGCGGACGCTCCCGGCGGGCATGACGTACGCCTGGGCGGGACAGTCGCTGGAAGAAATCAATGCCGGCTCGCAGGCTGGCGTCATCTTCGCGCTCGGCCTGCTGCTCGTCTATCTGACGCTCGCGGCGCAGTATGAGAGCTTCCTGTTGCCGTTCATCATCCTGCTGGCAGTCCCGGTTGCGGTGCTGGGCGCGGTGGGTGCGCAGGGCCTCCGCGGGCTCGCCAATGACATCTACTGCCAGGTCGGTCTGGTCATGCTGATCGGCCTGGCCGCCAAGAACGCGATCCTGATCGTCGAGTTCGCCGAGCAGCTGCGCGAGCGCGGGCTGTCGATCGCCGAGGCGGCGGTCGAAGCCGCGCGCATCCGGCTCCGGCCGATCCTGATGACTTCGTTCGCGTTCATCCTCGGCGTGCTCCCGCTCGTGACCGCGCAAGGCGCTGGCGAGGCCGGGCGCCATTCGGTCGGCACGGCGGTCTTCGGCGGCATGATCGTGTCGACGTTCCTCAACCTCGTGTTCATCCCGGTGCTCTACGTGGTCGTGCGCACCCTGGCGCCAGGCGGACGGCGCACCGTCGAAGCGCCACTGGAGACGGAGTCGGCCCATGCGTAGGGCGATGCTCGCGGTCGCGCTGACGATGGCGCTGTCGGGAGCCGCGTCCGCGCACCAGCAGCCGCCACCCGCGCCGCCCGCGCCCCCGGCCCCTCAAGCGCCCACCGCGCCGGCGCAGCCGCCGGTCATGCCGCCGGAACGCGTCACGTTCGACGACGCCGTGCGTCGCGCGCTCGACCGCAACCCGAATGTGGTCAGCGCGGCCGCCGACATCCTGCGCGCGGAAGGCTTGTTGAAGCAGGCGCGCGCGGTGATTCTGCCGGGCGTCGAAGTGACGGGAACCAACACGACGCTCGACGACAGCCGCGGTCTTGCCGGTCAGACGTTCACCCCGCAGAACACGTTCAGCACAGCGCTGTCGGTGTCAATGCCGTTGTTCGCGCCGGCCCAATGGGCGCGACGAGTCCAGGCTGAAGACAACAGACGCGTGGCCGAGGCCTCGGTCGAGGACGTGAAGCGCCAAATCGCCGTCGCCACGGCACAGGCGTATCTCTCCGTGATCGCTGCGCATCGCGTGGTCGAATCACAGGTGCGCGCCAGAGACACGGCCCAGGCGTTCTACGACTACGCGGCGCAGCGGTTGCAGGCTGGCGCCGGCAGCCGTCTCACGGCGCTGCAGGCCCAGGCGACGCTGTCCGCTGATATGGCGCTGGTCGAGGTGTCCGAGCTGGCCTTGTTTCGTGCGCAGGAAGCGCTTGGCGTGCTGGTGACGTCCGATCGGCCGCTCGACGCCATCAACGAACCGGCGTTCGAGATTCCTGACGAGGCCACGACCCTGACGGCGGCCGATCGCGAAATCCAGCAGCGCGCCGACGTCAAGTTCATCAACCTGCAGATATTCGCGAACAAGCGCGTGGTGGACGACAGCTGGAAGGATTGGATGCCGACCGTGAGCGGCATCTTCCAGCCCGTATTTCAGCATCCCGGGTCGCTCGTATTGCCCGAGCACAGTTGGCGTGCCCTCGTGCAGTTCGGAGTTCCGGTATTCGATGCGGGCGAACGGCGCGGTGTGAAGATGGTCCGGGAGGCAACTCTGCGCCAGAGCGAGGCATCGCTGAACGGACAGCTCCGGGAGGCGAAGTCGGAGATTCGTCTCGCCTACGAAGCGGTCCGCCGCACGACGCGCGCACTCGAAAACGCTCGCGCGGCCTCGCAGCAATCCGCGGAAGCGCTGAACATCACGACGTTCAGCTTCCGGGCCGGCGCCACCCTCAACATCGAAGTGATCGACGCACAGCGGCGCTCTCGTGACGCCGATACCGCAGTCGCTGTCGCCGAAGACGCCGTCCGCCAGGCGCGCCTCGACCTGCTCACCGCACTGGGCCGGTTCCCTCGGTAAACCCCATGGTTGTGAAGGCGGGCCTTCAGCCCCGCCCGTGCGGAATCCGCCCGTGCGGAATCAGTCACCCCGGTCGCGGCTCTTCGGCCTGATACGCCTGCGCGGTGAGCAGGTGCTCGTTCATCGCCTCGCGGGCCTCCGCCGCATCACCTGAGCGGATCGCGTGGTAGATCCGCCGGTGCGCCTCGGCGGCGACGCGAAGGTCGCGCTGAGTGGCGTTCTTCGCGCTGTCGCGTCGATGCTCGTAATGCAGCCCCGACACCATCTCGGCGAGCGATGCGACGATGGGGTTGCCTGACGCCACGCCGACCGCGCGATGGAATCGGATGTCGTGCGAGAAGAACGTCTGCGGATCGTCGATGGACGCGAACATCCCTGCAATCTCGTCCGCCATCGTCGCCACGTGCTCTTCCTTCGCGCGCTCGGCGGCGAGGCCGGCCGCGCCGACCTCGAGGATCCGGCGCACTTCGTACATTTCTTCGCGGGTGAAACCATGCAGCGCTGCGAGAAAGCTGAGTGGCTCGCTGCCCAGCACCGGCGGTCCGTCGGTGATGAACGTGCCCGAGCCGCGTCGCGATCGCACCACCCCCAGCGTGGACAGCTTGCGGAGGCCGGCACGGACGGTGGGCCGGCTGACGCCCAGCTTCGTTGCCAGCTCGCGCTCGGTCGGCAGTCGATCGCCCGTATGCAGACCGCCGCTCTCGATCAGCCCGCGCACGTAGGCTACTACCTGGTCGCCTGCCCCTGTCACTGCGGTCCGGTTCATCATCGGCGCGGCACATTGTAAGGAACTACGGTCACTTTTCAATCCGCGACGACGACGATCGGCAGGTCGCGCCCTTCGATCGCCTGGTTCCCGTCGGCATCGGTGACCAACACGCGGACGATGTAGTTGCCGGGCGGGACAGTGGAGCTGTCCCACGGCGTGTCGACGGCGCGACCGTCCTCGACGCGCGTGGTGACCACGTAGCGGAATCGCGTACGTCGCGTGCCGTAGAAAGGAATGCCACTGCCGGGAGCGTAGATCGTGCGCGGCGCGTCGGCGTCGCTCGGCAGCTTGTCGAACTCCAGCGTCACCAGCGGCTGTTCGAATCCGGGAACCGGCTGATGATTGCCATCGAGTAGTTGATAGCCCAGACGAAAGGGCCCGAGCCGCCGCGTTTGCGCGTTGCCGTCAACGCGATCCCAGGCCTCGACCACGATGTTGACCAGGCCGCAGACCGGCACGCGGCCTTGGACGCGCGCCGAGATCGGATCGCCGTTGATGCCGACGATTTCGACGCCCTTTGGCGCGATCGTCGGCGGAATCGTGTCGCGGAACTGCGGCAGACCCACGAGGAGCGGGTTGCCTTCCTCGCCGGCAGGGCCGACGCTCAAGTGGACGTGCTGAAAGCGGTTGACCGTGCCGATCGTCTCTCCGGCATGGATCCAAGTCCCGCGTCGAATCCGTACGCGTGAGGGCTCGCCGGCGAGATCGCGTAGCACAGGCATGTCGTCGGGCCTGAGAGGGGAGCCACGGCGATCGCGAGCGACGCGGATGTGCACGTAGGTAACCGGGCCAACAGTGAGGTACTCGTTGAGCGTCCCGAATGCGCCAGTCGCAATCGGCAGGTCGATCTTGGCGTCGCGCACGGCGAAGACGTCCACGCCCTCGGGTGCGTGAATGTCGATGCCGGCGTGAAACCGCTCGCGTCCCTCGCCGCCGGCATTGCCACGCGCCTCGCCGATGGTCCCGGCGACCTCATGCGGCCCTTCCAGCGGCTGAACCGGCCAGATGAGCGGAGTGCGGGCGAAGCGACGCAGATCGAATCCGGCAGCGATGGTCGGTGGCGCCGGCGGCGTCGAGCCGAGCCGCGACGGTACGTCGACCACACGGACCAGCCGATTCCCGGCATCGGCGACGACCAGTCCGCCACCCGGCAGTACGGCAATGCCAGTCGGATTGCGGAAGCGGATCGAACCGCCGACCCCGTTCGCAAAGCCGATGGAGCCGCCGGCGAGCAGTCGCGCCCGCCCACCCGGGTCGACCTCGAGCACGCGCGAGCGCCGATCGGCGACGTAGAGGCGGCCGTCAGGCATCGCCGCGATCCCCGTCGGCCGTGAAAGGCCCGCGAGGGCAGGGCCGGTAACGGACAGCGTTGTGACCAACCCGCTCTGATCGATCCGCCGGATCGCATCGTTGCCTGTGTCGGCCACGTACACGGATCCGCCGGCGACGGCCACACCCGTCGGCGTATCGAACGCCACTTCCATTCCGACTCCGTCCTGCAGGCCAGGTCCGCTGCGGCCGGCCAGCGTCGTGACTTCTCCCTCGCGCGTCACGAGCCGGATGCGGTCGTTATAGCTGTCCGCGACAATCAGACCGCGTGGATCCAGCGCGAGACCCATCGGACCATCGAACTGCGCGTCCGCTCGATGGCCGTCGCGCCATCCGGGACGTCCGTTGCCGGCGAGCGTGCTGACGCGGCCGAACGGCGTGATCCGGCGAATCACGTGGTTTCCGGTGTCGGCGACGTAGAGGGTCCCGTCGCGATCGACGGCGATTCCGGATGGCGTGCGCAGCCGCGCCATTTCGGCGATGCCGTCGGTCAATCCCTCTTCACGCCCGGCAACGGTCGACACGATCCCATCCGTCGAGATCCGGCGAATGCGATTGCTGTCTCCGCCGTCGGCGACGTAGGTGGCGTGGTCTGGACCGACTGCGACGGCAAAGGGATCCGAGAACTGTGCGTGCTCGCTCTCGCCATCAGCCGACCCCTCGACACCGGATCCGGCAAGGATTGCCGCGGCCGGTATCCAGTCTCCAGCCGGCGGCGTTCTGTCGACGTCAGGGAGGAGCGCGATCCACGCGCCGACAGTGGCGCCCAGAAAAACGAGAGGGATTAGCGCGAAGACGAGGAGGCGAACAGGACTGCCGGCGCGACTCACTTCACGACAGTATGCCGGACTCGCTTCTTCGGATTCGGTGCTGGCGGACGCGGCGGTGCCGACGCGGCCTGCTCGCGGAGCTTGAGGGTCTCCTCGCGCGACAGTGTGTTGAGGCGCTCGACGACGTCGAGCAGCAGCGCCAGCTCGTCGTCCGAATAACGCTCGAGCAGCGTGTTCGTGGCCTGCGCGATCCCTTTGAAGAGGTTCGCGACGGCGGTTGATTGCTTGCTGTGCTGGATCATTTCGATCACGACGCGCCGGCGGTCCTCGGGATCGGGCACTCGCCGAGCCAGTCCCACGCCCTCGAGGCGGTCGACAACGCCGGTGATCGCGCCGGTGGTGAGTCCGGTGAGATTCGCGAGGCCGCCAGCCGTCATCGGTCCGTGCCGCAGGACCAGATCGGCGCATTTGTGGTCGGTCACATGCAGACCGAGACGGTCGGCGATTGCCTGGTGGAACATCACGGCGCCGGCGCTCATCTGCCGGAAGCCCATGTGCAGCCCCTGCAGCAGCTCCTGTCGTCGGGCGGAGGATCTTGACATCGTCTCGTTGTCCGTTTAGCCTCTTGATATCTTAACAAGTGAGATATTAAATTGCTAAGCAATTATACCCGTGCCGGCACGCCGTCGTCCGTCGTCGCCCGCGCGATGGCCGGCGACATGGACGTCGTCGCGTCGCTGCTCGAATCGCAGCGGCCGCGGGTGCTGGGGCTGGCCCGGTTCTTTACGGGCAATGCGGCAGACGCCGAGGACCTCGCGCAGGACATCCTGATCCGGGTGATGCAGGGCTTGCCCGACCTCGCGCGGCCGGAAACCTTCGACGTCTGGGTGTATCGCACCAGCCGGAATCGCTGCATCGATCACTTCCGCCGCCGGCGATTCGAGACGTCGCTTCCGACCCTCGACGAACGGGCGCATCCACTCTGGGCGGCGGATCTGAGGCCGCCAGACGAGTCGGTCCAGGCTGGCGAAGCGAGGGCGCGTCTGCGCCAGGCCCTCGAGACGCTGCCGCCGGCCTGGCGGCAAGCCATCGTGCTGCGCGATCTCGAGGAGCTGTCGTACGAGGAAGTCGCCGAGCGCCTCTGCCTGCCGCTGGGCACTGTGAAATCTCAGATCAGCCGCGGGCGCTCGCGCCTTGCGATGGCGCTCCACTGAACGAGCGACGAGCTCAGAACAACGAGCGACGAGCTGGAACGACGAGCTCCGAGCCGCGAAACTGCGACCGACGAACTCGGAGCTCAGAGCTGGCGCTCGTCGCTCGCCCGGAGCTCGTGGCTCGTCGTCGTTCAGAGTCGTCGCTCGTCGTTGAGAGCTCGTCGCTCGGCGTTCGGAACTCAGCGCTCGTCGCTCGTTGCTCCGAGCTCGTTGTTCAGCGAGTGCGCGTTCCGCGCTCGGGTTCGCCCCAGCCGGACTGTTCGACGCCGTTGACCTTACCCTCCGCATCACGCTGGAAGGCGTACTGCGCGACGCCGCCGCGTTCCTGGAATTGATCGCCGCGTAGGGCGTAGAGCACGGCGTCGCCGCTGGCGCTGTCCAGCCGCAGGGAGTCGCCGTCGCGGGCGATGGTGATCCAGCGGTTGTCGGGAAACTGATAGCGGCCCGCGAACTGATCGAGGATCGACGGCGGCAAGGCCGTTGCCGGCGGCTCCGCGAGCGGCGCGCCGGCGAGCAGCGACGCGATCTTCCGCGCCAGCCGTGACGCGCGGCGGCCGCCGGTCCCGTCGTTCGACAGCACCGCCACATAGGCATTCGCGTCGGCAATCCGCACGACGTGGCAGCGGAACCCATTGATCCCGCCCGAATGCTCGGCCACCGCATGGCCAGCGAAGTCGGCGAGTCCCCATCCATAGCCGTACCGGGACAGCGCGCCGTCCGCGAGCCGGAAAGGGCTCATCATTTTCGCGAGTGATTCCGGCTTCAGAATGCGGCCCGAGCTGAGGGCCGTGTCCCAGATCAGGAGATCGTCCACCGTGGACACGAGCGCGCCGGCGGCGTACGGCTGCGACATGTCGAGATAGGGCGCATTCCGGTAACTCGCGCCCTCTGGCTCGTAGCCATGGGCCCGGCGCGGCAGGATGCGCTCGAAGCTGTCGTAATGCGTGTCGCGGGCGCCAATCGGCACCAGGATGTATTCGCGGAGCGACTCCGCGAACGACTGCTGCGTGAGCCGTTCGATGATCGCCCCGAGAAGGGCATACCCGGAATTGCTGTACGAGTAGCGGGTCCCAGGCGGAAAGTCGAGCGGCCGGTCTCTGAACATCGCCAGCAGCGTATCGACTGACAGCCGCTTCGCCTGCCCGGGCACGTACTCGGGGAGCGCCGTGAAGTTCGGGATGCCGCTGGTGTGCGTCAGCAGGTGCTCGATGGTGATCGTGCGGCCGGTGGCGGGATACTCGGACAGGTGCGCGGATACCGTGTCCGTCACGCGCAGCTTCCCCAATTCCTCGAGCCGGAGGATCACGCCGGCGGTGAATTGTTTCGTCACCGACCCGATTCGCATCAGCATGTCGGGCTCGAGCATCGTCGAGAACTCGAGATCCGCCAGCCCGTACGCTCGCTTGAAGACAGGCCTCCCATTTTTCGCGGCGAGCACGATTGCTCCAGGGCGATCGTTCGGAAACGCCGATGCGGCGAGGGCGTCGATGGTCGGGACGAGGCCAGTGCCCGGCCGTGGCGTCGAAGGCTGTGCGGCACCCGCGATCGCGCCGCACACGATGACTGCAAGAGCGCCGAGGAGAGAACGACGTCGTGCGGCTACTTCTGGTCCCACCACTTGGACAGGTTGGCGCGCGGCGAGCGCGGGTAGTCCGCGTAGTGTGATACGTCGTTGAAGAGCATCAGCCGGGCGCGAACCGGGTCCTTGAAATCGAGCACGTTGAGGCAGGCAGGCGCCTGATCGAGCCGATCGCGATACCCTCTCGCGTCGAACCCGAGCAGGCTGCTGATGATCAGGCGGATCGTCGCCTTGTGCGAGACGACGACGACTCGCTGGTCGTGATGGGATTCGACGATCGTCCGGACGACTGGCAGCGCACGCGCCATGACGTCGACGCCGCACTCGCCGCCGGCGGGCGCGGTGCTGAACGGGTCTTCTTCCCAGCGGGCGTATTCGTCCTTGAACCGCGACTCCACTTCCTGCCGCGTCAGACCCTCCCAATGCCCGTGGTCGATTTCGCGCAGCGCCGGCCGGGACACCGGCGTGAGGCCGTGCGGCTCGGCGATGATCGAGGCCGTTTCCAGCGTGCGCCGCATCGGCGAGCAGTAGATCGCCCCGATCGGATCGTCGCTGAGCCGTTGTGCCAGCGCCGCCGCCTGCGCCCGGCCATCGTCGGACAGCGGGATGTCGGTGGCGCCGGCAAATCGATCTTCGGCGCTGAGCGTCGTGGCGCCGTGACGTACGAGGAGAAGACGCGTAGCCATGGAGGCGGCCGCTATTCTATCCTTAGCGCCCGAGGAGACTGAGAAGTCATGATCGCTTCAAAATCTGCCGCCACGCTCGCCGTATTTGCGGCGCTGTCGATTTCAGCGCGCGCTCAATCGCCTTCGGGCGTCACCTACTTCCCGGCGGACGTCGTCGACGCATCGTTCGCGAAGAACCCGCCACCGGTGCTGTTCCAAACCGGCAACGTCCGCATCCTGACGCCGACCCGCACGCAGGGCGGCGAAGCGGAGGTCCACGCCACCGAGGGCGACATCTTCTACGTCGTGGAGGGGACCGCGACGTTCCTCGTTGGCGGGACGGTTGTGGGCGGCCACGAAACAGCGCCAGGCGAGACCCGGGGCACCGGCCTCGAGGGTGGCACGCCCTACGAGCTGAAGGCCGGCGACATCATCAGCATCCCGGCGGGAGTGCCGCACTGGTACAAGTCGACACAGGGGAAATTCCGCTACCTGGTTCTGAAAGTCGGCGCGAGCAAGTAAGGCTGCTGTGGCGTTCCCTTCCGTGGCGTCTGCGGCCAACCAGACTTTCAACCCCTACAGTCCAGGTGGCGTCCTCCTTTCTTGCACGAATGTTGCGGCCCTGAGACCCAATCCGCGAGGAGCGTCGTAACGCCTGGGCGATAATTCCGGCGAGCCGGACTTGTTCACGAGCCTCGCCGCACTGATCGTCGGGCCCGCCATCCTGCTGCCATTGGCGCTCTATGCGCTGCGCCATCGGCGCGTCCGTGGCGCGCGCTGGTATGCGGGTCTGCTCGGAGCGATCGGGCTGTGGAGCGCCCTCTACGCGTGGGAGCTTCTCGCGTCCACGCCAGCGCTCTCGGTTCTCGCCATCAAGCTCAAATATCTCGGTGTCGTCGCCCTGCCGGTGACGTGGATTGGCTTCATCCTCGACTTCGCGGCACGCGACCCGATGATCATCCGGCGCATCACGCGGCGCATGACCATCTTCGCGGTGCTCATTCTGCTCGTGGCGTGGTCGAATGACTGGCATCACCTGTTCTGGGGAGCGCTTGTCGTCGAGCGTGCGGCGAACGGTCTTTCGATCGTGATCGGCCGCGGCCCCGGCTTCTGGATCAACACCGCGTATACCTACTGCGTGATCTGGGCCGGTGTCGGGATCCTGCTGAACCAGGCGGTCCAGTCGCCGTACCTCTATCGCAAGCGCGCCGGTATCCTGGTGGCGGCGACGCTGATCCCCTGGGTCGGGAACGTCGTGTTCCTCTCGCGCCTCGAGGGACCAGGCAACGTCGATCCGACGCCGTTTCTGTTCACGTGCACCGCCGTCCTCGCCGCGGTGGCGGTATTCCGCTATCGCCTACTCGATCCGATTCCCACGTTCCGAGACGCGCGCATCGAGGTGATTGGCGACGGCCTGATCATCCTCGACGCCTCGCATCGCATCGCCGATTTGAACAGGGCGGCGGAACAGCAGATTGGCTGGAGTCGAGCGGCCGCGGCAGGCGTCGCAATCGAACGCGTGCTCGTCGGATGGCCGCCGCTGAACGGCGGCGATCTCCGGCACGACGTCGCCGTCTCGACGACCGCCGGCGAGCGGATCTTCGACGTGCGGGTGACGCCTGTGCGCGCGTACCGCGACCGCCTCACCGGCTACGTCGTCCTGCTCAGCGACGTCACCGAACGGCGGCGGGCAGAGACGGCGCTACGCGACAGCGAGGAGCGCTATCGCGACCTGGTCGAGAATGCGCAGGATCTGATCTATACGCGCGGACTCGACGGCCGCGTCCAGAGCGTGAATCGCGCCGGCCTGCAGTTGACCGGCTACACGCGCGAGGAGTTCATCGGCACGCACGTTCTCGACTTCATCGCGCCGGAGCTACGCGATCAGGCGGAGCGGCTGTTCCAGGATTCACAGCACACGCCGCATGCGCACGACGAGGTGACGATCCTCGCCAAGGACGGCCGTCGTATCGTCCTCGAGCTGGCGAGCTGGGTGGAGCGCCGGAACGGCGCGCCGGTCTCGGTGCACGCAATCGGACGCGACGTCACCGAGCGCCGCCGCCTCGAGGACGACCTGCGTCAGGCACAGAAAATGGAAGCGGTCGGCAAGCTCGCCGGCGGCGTGGCCCACGATTTCAACAACCTGCTGACTGCGATTATCGGCTTCGCCGCGCTCGCGGAAGACGAGGTCACGACCGGCCCGGCCCACGAGTGGTTGGCGCAGATCCGCAGGTCCGGCGAGCAGGCCGCCTCGGTCACGCGCCAGCTTCTCGCCTTCGGCCGCCGCCAGATCCTGCAGCCGGTTCAGCTCGATCTCAACACCGTGGTCGAAGACGTGCAGAAAATGCTGCGCCGCCTGATCGGCGAGGACATCACGTTGACGACAAGGCTGGCGCCGGTGCTGCGGTCGGTCCGTGCCGACCTCTCACAGTTGCAGCAGGTGATCGTGAACCTCGTCGTCAACGCGCGCGATGCGATGCCACAAGGCGGCCACCTGACGATCAGCACCTACAACCTGACCGTCGAGATCGGCGCGACACCGCCGCATCCGGGCCTCGCACCCGGCCACTACGCGGCCATCGTCGTGCGCGATACCGGTGAGGGCATCGACCCGGCCATCCTGCGCAACATCTTCGAGCCGTTCTTCACGACGAAGGACGTCGGCCGCGGCACCGGCCTGGGCCTCGCGACGGTCTACGGTATCGTCAAGCAGAGCGGCGGCGACGTCCAGGTCCGAAGCGTTCGCGGGCGCGGCTCGACGTTCACCGTATTCCTCCCCGCCGTGCGTGCCACCGTCCCCGAACTGCCGCTGCCGGCAGCGGCACCGCCTGTCGAGCCCATTCACGACGCCACGCTGCTCGTCGTCGAAGACGACGAATCCGTACGCGAGTTCACCGAAGAGGCCTTGCGCACCGAAGGGTGGACGGTGCTGTCGGCCGCGGATCCCACCGACGCCCTCGCCCTCGCCGCGCGCGAGTCGCAGCGAATCGACCTGCTGTTGACCGATGTCGTGCTTCCCGGCATGAGCGGCGGCGATCTCGCCGGACGCCTGTGTTCGCTCCGGCCGGGCCTGCGAGTGTTGTTCGTGTCGGGCTATGCCGACGAGGACGTGATGGGCCGCGGCGGCCTCGCGCCGGGAGCGCAGCTCCTCGAGAAACCGTTCACCCCGGCACAACTCCGCGATCGCGTTTATCAGATCCTGCAATCGACGGTCGAGTCCTGACGATCGACGCGACATGCGACAATCACCGGCATGGACCTGCTTGCCGCCGTTCACGGCTGCACGTTCGACGATTTCCTGCTCGCACCGCAGCTCAGCGTCGTCGATCGCCGGGATCCGGCGACGATCGATCTGTCCGCGCGCCTGACCACGCATCTGACGCTGAAGCGGCCGATCGTTTCGGCCAACATGGATACCGTGACCCGCGCCGAGATGGCGATCGTCATGGCTGAGGAAGGCGGCATCGGCATCATCGATCGTGGCTTCCGTCCCGGCGATATCGAGCCGCAGGTCCGCGAAGTCCAGAAGGTGAAGCGCACGCAGCACGGCGTCATTCCCGATCCGCTGACGGTCGCGCCCGATCAGCCGCTGTCGGACGCGCACCTGCTGATGCAGCGGTCGCGCGTCGGCACGCTGGTCGTCGTGGACGCCGACTGGAAGTTGCTCGGCATTCTCACCGAACGCGATCTCCAGTTCGTCGGCGATCTGACGCGGCCCGTCAGCGAACGCATGACGCCGGTGGCCGCGCTCGTCACGCATCGCGGGCCGGCCAGCTTTGACAAGGCGGTCCGTCTGATGACCGAACACAAGATCAAGAAGCTGCCGCTGGTGGACGACGAAGGGCGTCTCACCGGGTTGATGACGGCGCGCGATATCCGACGGCAGCAGCGCCTGCCTTTTGCGACGCGCGACGGCCAGGGCCGGCTTCGCGTGGGCGCCGCCATCGGCGCACGTGGCGACTATCTCGAGCGCGCATCCGAGCTCGTCAAAGCCGGCGTCGACGTGCTCGTCATCGACATCGCGCACGGGCATTCGATGGTGATGGAGCGTGCGCTGTCCGAAGTGACGAAGCGCTTCCCTCAGATGGACGTGATTGCCGGCAACGTGGCGACGGCCGAAGGTGCGACCTTTCTTGCAGATCGGGGCGCCGGCGCCGTGAAGATCGGCATCGGTCCGGGTGGCGGATGCACGACGCGGTTGACCACCAGCTTCGGCGTGCCGCAACTGCAGGCCGTCGTCGACTGCGCGCACGCGGTAGGAAGCCGGGTGCCGATCATCGCCGACGGCGGGATTCGGCGGCACGGCGCCATCGCGATGTCGCTCGTCTGCGGCGCGGATACGGTGATGCTGGGTAGCGCGTTCGCCGGCACGACCGAGGCGCCGGGCGACATCGTCCACAAATCCGTGGTCGTGCCGGAGTCGCAGAAGGCCGTCAAGGTGCCGTTCAAAGTGCTGCGCGGCATGGCGTCGATCGGTGCGATCAAGGATCGGCTGGACGTCGAAGACGCGTCGGCAATCGACCTGCAGGCGATTGGCGCCGAAGGGATGGAGGTCAGCGTCCCGCTGCGCGGCTCGGCACGCCCCGTGATGCAGGAGATGATCAAGCACCTGTGTTCGTCGATCAGCTACGGCGGCGGCGCCAGCCTCGCGGATGTCCGCCGGAGAGTCACAACCGATCCCGGCCGCTATCTGATTCGGCTCACCGAGTCGTCACGTCGCGAATCGTACGAGCGGTGAGGAGTGTCAGGCACAACTTCAAACTCTTCAATAACCCCCCTTCACTCGGCACTCAGCACTTCGCACTGCCATATCCACTTGCAACCTCGATGATGATCCTCTTCGATCTCGACGGAACGCTGATCGACACGACCGATTTGATCCTCGCGTCATTTGCCTGGACCTTCGATCAGCATCTGCCGGGACGTCTTCCCGAACGCGACGCGCTCGTGCAGACGTTCGGGCGCTCGCTGCCCGCGGTGCTGCGGGAGCTCGCCATCGAGCACGGCGACTCGGATCACGACGTCCTCACCACGCGACTACTCGGCTCTTACCGCGACTTCCAGAAGGCCCAGCACGACACGTTGATCAAGCCATTCCCGGGCGTGGCCGAGATGCTGCGAACGCTGCGGGCCCGCGGACGCCGGTTGGGCCTGGTGACCAGCAAGCGCGAAGGCTTCGCACGCCGCGGTCTCGCGCTGTTCGGACTCGAAACGCTATTCGAGATTGCCGTCTTTCACGACGACACGCCGCGGCACAAGCCGGAACCCGATCCCCTGCTGCTGGCCGCGGAACGCGCCGGTGTGGCGCCGGCGGATGTGGTCTACGTCGGCGACAGCATCCACGACGTCGCCGCCGGCCGCGCCGCCGGCATGCGCACGGTGTCGGTCCTGTGGGGCCCCTTCGATCGCGCGACGCTCGAGCGCGCGGGTCCCGACATCATCGTCGAGCGGCCCGAGGACCTCGTTGCGCTGTTGTCGTGACAGAACGCGGGGACAGGCCCCCCGCAATCGTCAGTAAAGGGCCTGTCCCTTTATCACCTTGATGTCACTCGAGGCATTTCGGCGGGGCTAAAGCCCCGCCTCCACTTCAGAAGTTGAACTTCAGCGCGAACTGCATGCTGCGGTTGTCCACGATCGTTGTCGTGATCCGGCCGGCGGTGGCATTGCCGATCGCGGAATTCGGGAAGCCAAATCCCGGATGGTTGAACAGATTGAACGCGTCCCAGCGGAACTCGGCATCGCTCCGTCCGAACAGGCTGAAGCGCTTCGACAGCGAGGTGTCGAAATTGACGTGGCCCGGCGCGTAGAGAATGCCCCGGCCGGCGTCGCCGTAGGTGTTCGGCGGTGGCGCAACGAACGCGGCTGGGTCGAACCAGAGATCCACCGTCGGTTTGTCCAGCTCTCCCGATGCGATGCGATTCGGCCAGCTCGGGGCCCCGTTGTTGACGCCGGTCTGCAGCGAGAGGCTGAACGGCCGGCCGGTGGTGAGCGTGGTGATGCCGGCCAGCTGCCAGCCGCCGACGACCGCGCCGAGCACGCCGCCATCCTTCAACCACCGGCGCTCCGGACCGAAAGGCAGCTGATAGACGTAGCTGATCACCGCTCGATGGCGCGCGTCGAACCCCGACGGCCCGTGCCAGGCGCGAATGTCCGTGATCGTCTGTCCGTTGCCCACGGCGCCGCCGCCGCTCGCGGCCGACCCGCCGTAGTCCAGCGCCTTGCCGTAGGTGTAGCTGACAAGGAACTGCAGACCGTTGGTGAACCGCTGCTGCACCTTCAGCGTGCCCGCGTTGTACGTCGACTGGTTGCGCGGGTCGCACTGCAGCATGTTGTTGACCGTCGCGATCGGTTGCAGGAGCCGTCGCGACGGCTGCGATCCCGGTCCTGGCTGCACCTCGTTCGGGTTGTAGCAGAGGACCAGATGCTTGCCTGCGCTGCCGACGTAGGCCAGCTCCACCAGCATCGAGGAGAACAGCTGGCGCTCGATCCCGAGATGCCATTGCTCCGCGTACGGCGTCTCGTTCTCGAAACTATGGCCCTGCACGCGGGGATTCGCCGCAATCAGCTCCGCGGTCGACTGCGGCTTGACCGGCACAATCGCCGGAAACGGATCGGCAATCGTTCGCAGTGTCGACATGTCGAGCGGGGTCGTCTCGTGGTTGACATTCTGCGAGATGGCGAACGGGACATTGATCCCGAGCAGGTTGCTCGCGGAATGCGGGTCGGGGAAATACGTGATCCCGAAACCGGTACGAAGGATCGTCCGCGCGTCGCCGGTGAGATCGTAGGTCAGTCCGATGCGAGGAGCGAAGTTGTTGTAGTGCGTCTTCTTGTTGACACTCCGGCTCGTGCCGTCTTCACCGGCATAGACGAGACGGAACGTCTCGACATCGAAATTCGCGAGGCGGTTGTCCTCCTCGGTCGGCGCCTTGAAGATCTCGTATCGCACCCCCGCGTTGATAGTCAGCCGGTCGTTCACCTTGAAATCGTCCTGCGCGAACATGCCGTGCTCGATCACGCTCAAGGTATACGGCTCCCGCAGAAAGCCGCGGGCTGCCGAGTTGAAATTGCCCAGCAACACCTCGGCGAGGCCCGTGCCGCCGCTGTTGGTGACCGGATCGTTTACGAAGCTGGTGCCGAAGACAATCGTGCTGCGAGTGTCGGTATGCGTGAAGGGGGAGGGCCGGCGGTCGACGAGCCGATAGCCGAACTTCAATTGATGACGGCCTCGCAGCCAGACCAGCGCATCTTCGATCTGATAGTGAAACTGCTTCGGGTTGACCGGCAGGAAGGCCGGTCCACCGGAGATCCCGGTGTAGTTCGTGATGTTGATGTTGGGCAGTCCTGTCGTGATGTCGTTGACGTTGATGCCGTTGATCCCGAGTGACTGCGCGGAGTCATGGCCGTAGTCGGATTGGAAGGTCGACGGCTCGGTCTTCGCGTAGCCGACGCGCAGCTCGTTGATCAGGTTCGACTTCACCACCTTCGAGTAGTTGAATGCCGCGCCGTGCGTCGTCAGGCGCGTATTCTGGATGCCGGCGACAAACGGACCCAGATCGAAGCGCGCCGCCGCATCGGGTGGTGTCGGCAGACAGCAGTTCGCCTGGCCCTGCGGCGCGTCCAGCTTGAACTTGCCGTAGTTGAACCGCACGAAGAAGGAATCGTTGTCCGAGATCTTGTGATCGACGCGTCCCGAGAACGCGTTGTCGGTGACGTCGCGATCCGGCGTCGAGATGTAGTTATCGAAGTTGCCTGAGCCGGTGTTCGGCAGCGGGTACAGGCTCGCGATGTTCGCGCCGACGTCGTCGATTCGGTCGGCCGGAACGACGTTCCCGGGGAACGGATCGCGCACGACCTTTCCGGTCGCATCGACGCGCGTCGTCGCCGGATCGTAGATGACGATGAGATTGCCGTTGCGATCGCGATAGTTGCTGAAGTCCCCGCGCCGCTGTTCGGCCGTCGGCACCGTATTCACCGTCGTCACGCCGCGGCGTTCCTTGATGCCAGAGTAATCCGCGAAGAAGAACGTGCGGTTGTGCCCGTCGTAGACGCCGGGGATCACGAACGCGCCGCCGAGGGCGCCGCCGAACTGATGGCGATCGAGTGGCGGGACCGGATCCTTCTGCAGCGAACCGTCCGGCCGCTCGACCTTGCGGACGAAGAAATTCCGCGCGTCGAATGCATCGTTGCGCAGGTACTCGAAGGCTGTTCCGTGCAGTTGATTGCTGCCGGACTTGGTCGACACCGACACGACGCCGGCGCCCCGGCCGAACTCGGCCGAGAAGACGCCGGTCAGCACCTTGAACTCGCGGACCTGTTCCACCGACGGCGACACGATCACCGTGTTGAACGTGAACTCGTTGTTGTCGATGCCGTCGATCAGCCAGGCATTGGCGTTGGCCTGATGGCCGAGCGCGTTGAAGTTCGACGCGCCTCGCGGATTGAACGTGCTCGCGCCGGAAAGGTTCTCGCCGGCCTGGCCGGGCGTCACGCCTGGCGTCAGGTAGACCAGCGTCGCGAAGTTGCGGCCGTTCAATGGCAACTCCTTGATCGCGCGCTCCTCGATCACCGTGCCGACTTCGGAGGAATCCGTGTGGAGGACAGGACTCGAGGCGACCACCGTGGTCGTCTCTTCGACGCCGCCGACCTCGAGCATGACGTCGACACGCGCACGCTGGTTGACCTGCAGGATGATGTTGTCCCGCAGCCACTTCTTGAAGCCCTGCACGTGCACCTCGATCGCGTACGTGCCTGGAACGAGGAACGGCGCGGCGTAGTTGCCGGTGGTGTCGGTAACGAACGTCGCGGTCGTGTTCTTACCGGTCTCACGGATCGTGACGGTGGCGCCGGGGACGACGCCGTTGGCGTCGCTGACCGTGCCGACAATGGCGCCGGTTGTGACCTGTGCGTCCAGCGAGAGAGGACTGACGAGCACCAGGACGAGAGCCGCCGCGGCCAGCCGCGCCGCAAATTCGCGAAACGTACGCATGGGCAGCCTCCGGGATGTCAGGGATTGACCAGCCGGCGCGTGTACCCGCACTTGCCCGGAGTGGGGACCGCCCGGCTGGCAGGGCAGTCAATGAAACGGTGGAGCAGACGACTTGTGGGGCGGGAATCTACGCTGTTGTCAGACCACTGTCAAGACGAGGATCGACAATCGGCCTGAAACGTGTGAACGACAGGACGCGAACTGATGAGCCGGTAGAAGTGGTTAACCTCCCAGCGCCCGCTCGACCACTCGGTCGAACTCCCAGAGCAGCACCTCGCGCGGCGAGTAGAACCCGGGACGGTACGCGCGCGACGCAATTCCCTGCTGCGACAGCTCCGAGACCCGCCAGTCCTCGCGGTTCGTGTCGTCCCAGAAGTCGATGACGTCGGCGGGATCGAACGCAGGGTTGGCGAGCTCCTTCGGGTGGAAGTGCCATTCGCACCAGATCTCGGTGCGGTCGGGCGATTTCGGCCAGAGCACGTGCGACATCACGTAATCGGGGTGAAGGCTGAGCAGCAGGTTGGGCAGTACGGCGTAGTAATAAACATGCCGCTGCTGATCGGCGCTCAGGCCCGGCAAGCACTCGCGCCGCAAGCGGCCGTCGCGGCTCATCGTGCCGATCTCCGGTCGCAGTTCCATGCGACCGCCAAGCCACGTCGGCGTCGGTGGATCGTTGTCGCCCGTCATGTAGTGCGACAGCTTCTGCAGAGCCGGATGAATGATCGGGCAGTGCAGGCACTCGGAATAGTTCTGAATCACCAGCTTCCAGTTCGCCTTCACGTCGTAGGCCACGCGGTAGGCGCGTCGAAGCGAGGCCATGTCCCACGCCGCAAACTTCTCGGGCAGCGCGCCAAGCTGCGCCTGGAGCGGCTCGGGCTGCGGGTTCAGCGTCATGAAGACGTGACCCGCCCAGGTCTCCACCGCGATCGCACCAAGCGAGATGTCGCTGCACTGGAACCCCGGAGTGCCGTCCATATGCGGCGCCGCTACCAGCTGTCCCGTAAGGTCGTAGGTCCAGGCGTGATACGGACACTGGATCCGCCCGGCGAAACGCCCCTTGGGCTCGGTGGCGACGCGAGTGCCGCGATGCCGGCACACGTTGTAGAAGGCATGCAGCCTGCCGGCGGTGTCCCGCGTCAGGATGCAGCTCTCGCCGGCGATGTCGCGAAGGACGTAGTCGCCGGGTGCCGCCACGTCCTCCTCGCGAGCCGCACAGACCCACATGGTCGAGAAGAATCGATCCTGCTCGCGCGCGTAGACGTCGGGATCGGTGTAATACGACGCCGGCAGCGTCGTACGTCTTTCCATCGTCATGCCCTGAAGCTCCTCTCGAAGAGGCTCAGCGTGTGGTCGACGTCCTGCGCGGAGTGCGCCGTCGATAGATGATAGCGGTGGAGCGGCGCGTTATAGATGCCGCCCGCGAGCAGTCGATAGTCCAACGCCCGGCGCTCGACGAGATTGGACGCCCAGATCTGGCGCGACGAGTGAATCGGCGTCTCGGTGAAGTAGAAATCGACGATCGACCCGCGGCCGATCACCTGCAGCGGCACGCCATGGCGGCGGGCAATATCGAACAGACCGGTGCGGAGCTCGGCCGCCACGGCGTCGATGCCCTCCAGTGTTCCGGGCTCCTCCAGGACATTGAGCGTCGCGAGTCCCGCCGCGAGGGCTGCCGGCGTGCCGTTGTAGGTGCCGCCGTGGAAAACGTACGGCCGGTCGTCCGCTTCGGGCCGCGCGGGACGAGGCGCCATCAGCGACAGAAGCTCGCGCCGTCCGGCGAGCGCCCCCAGCGGCAGGCCTCCGCCCAGCGCTTTGCCGAGGGCCGTGAGGTCGGGGCAGACGCCGAACAGGCCCTGCGCCCCGCCGAGCCCCACGCGGGGCCAGACGACCACCTCGTCGAAGATGAGCACGACGCCGCGGGACGTGGCCAGCGCGCGGACCTCTTCGAGGAACGTTCTCGCCGGCTCGATCACACCGCGGGCGATCGGCTCGACGATAATCGCAGCGATGTCGTCGCTGGCCTCGAGCACTGCTCGAAGCGCAGATGCGTCGCCAAATGGCACCACGATCGTCTGGGCCGCAGTGGCCCCCGGGATGCCATCCGACGCGGCCGCCGGCGGCAGCGGCCGATCGAGATTCCAGAGTACGTGATCGTGGACGCCGTGATAGTGACCTTCGAACTTCACGATCCGCGATCGCCCGGTGGCGCCACGCGCCAGGCGCAGCGCGTGCATCGTCGCTTCCGTTCCCGAGTTCGTGAAGCGCACCATCTCGGCCGACGGCAACAGCGCGCGCAGCCGTTCGGCGAGGCGCAGCTCCAGATCGCCCGGCCCGCCGAAGATGACCGTTCCCGCGCGCTCGATCTCGGCGCGAATCGCGTCCAGTACCCGGGGGTGGCCGTGGCCCGTGATCAGGGGACCAAACGCCAGGCAGTAGTCCACGTACTCGCGGCCGTCCACGTCGACGACGCGCGATCCGTGGGCACGCGTCAAATAGATCGGGTGCGGAGGAAAGTATTTGACGTTCGAGGTGACGCCGCCGGGCAGGTGGGCCGACGCGCGGGCGTGGAGTGCCGCCGAGCCGGGCGTCACCGCCCGATACGACCCGATTGCCGCGTCCAGGACATCAGGCGCCGTGGAATGTGAAGGCACGGCGCGATCGTAGCACCGGCGACGGCGCAGGGGAAAAGGCGCCGCGGAGCGTGAGACATCTCGACGAGTGTCTCGACGATTCCGCCGACTTGTTCCCGCGCGATCTAAGATGCGCGGATGCCGCGTCGTCTCGGATTCGTCATTGCTGTCGTCAGCGCGATTCTGCCGTCCGCGATCAGCGCGCAAGTGATGCCGCTGCCCCTGGGGCTTGGCCGCATCTGGGACGCGGAACACCTCCGGCTTCCGCCGCCGCCGCTGATGCGTCACGCTGACGTGATCGCCGCGCTTCAGAAACTGCAGCACGACGTACCGTCGCTGATGCGGATGGAGACGCTGGGCACATCCGTCGAGGGCCGATCGATCAATCACGTATGGCTCGGAAGCGGACCGTTCAAGGTGTTGTTGTGGTCGCAGATGCACGGGGACGAGCCGACGGCCACGGTCGCCCTACTCGACATCCTGGACTACATCGGGCGGCACCGGGATCAGCCGTTCGTCGCACGCCTGCTTGAACGGCTCGAGTTGCACATGGTGCCAATGCTCAATCCCGACGGGGCCGAGCGATTTCAGCGGCGCAACGCCCAGGGGATCGACATCAATCGCGACGCGCTGCTGCTGCAGTCACCCGAGGGCCTGCTGCTCAAGAAGCTCCGCGACCGTCTTGAACCGCCGATTGGCTTCAATCTTCACAACCAGAACTGGCGCACGTCGGTGGGAAAAACCGGCCGTCCGGCAACTGTCTCGCTCCTGGCAGTCGCCTTCGACGACGCGCGCAGCGAGAATCCTGGCCGCGTACGTGCGAAGAAAGTGTGTGCCGTGCTCCGCGACGCCCTCGAACCGTTCATTGCAGGTGGCATCGGCCGCTACGATGACGAGTTCGAGGTCCGGGCGTTCGGCGACAACCTCACGAAGTGGGGGACCAGCGTCGTCCTGATCGAGACGGGTGCGTTCCCCGGGGCCGATCCCGATCGCATGCTGGTGCGCGCGAACTTCGTCGGTCTGTTGACCGCACTCGACGCGCTGGCGACCGGCGACGTCGATCGTGCCGATCCGGCGCGCTACGAGTCGCTGCCCATGAACGACAGCCTGCTGCTCCACACGATTGTTGCCAACGCGCTGATCTCGACGGGGACGGGCGTGCCGCCGTTCAAGGGCGACATCGGCATCGCCGCCAGCCGCGCGATTCGAACGGACGGGAGCCTGCGGACGCTGGGGTTCTCGGCGCGGATCGAGGACATCGGCGACCTGCGCGTCTACGGGGCGCTGGAACGGATCGACGCGGAAGGTCTGGTGGCCGCGCCGATCCCACGCGATCGGCTCAAGATCGGCGATACCATCCGCCTCGACGATCACAAAGGCAAAGGGCCGACCTTGGCCGTCGGACAGCCGGCGGCGATTGCGCTCCTCAAGCGCGAGTCGTCTGGCAAGTATCGCGTCGAGCGCATCGTGCGGGTCGAATGATGGGGACAAGGAGAGGGACGAAGGACGAGGGACGAAGGACGAGGGACGAGGGACGAGGGGCGAGGGGCGCGGTTACGGTTTGCGGCTGCCGATCGCGATCGTCTCATTGAGATAACGCACGAGCGGCATCACTGCAGCGAACGTGGCGAGCAGTTCCGGCCAGAATCGCTCGCTCGTCGCGAACTCCGGCGGCCATTCGCGAAAACCGAGATAGTGCTTCAGCCGCAGATAGTCGGCGGCGGGGTGATCGGCGGGGAAGCCGCGCGGCACTCTCGTCAGCCGGTCGCCCTGGATCCCGCCAAACTCCTGAAGGCGCTTCTCGGTCGCGAGCCGCCGGAACGCGTGCGGCTCGTCCGCAATGCGCTGCCGTATCTTGAAGAGGTCGGCCCGCTCGGGCATGTAGAGGCCGCCGCCGGCAAAGACCCACTTGGGTGAGATCTCGAAATACAAGCCGGCCGACGAATGCCGGGTCCCCTGCCGGTGCGGAAAGACGGCAGCGATGTTCGTTTTCAGCGGGCGCTTGTCGGCGCTGAAGCGCGTATCGCGCCAGATGCGGTAGAGGCTCTTCTTCGGATCCGCCATCAGCTCGGGCGCCATTTCGCGAAATTCCTCGCTGATGCGCTCGATGGCCGCAACCATCGGCCGTCTGACGTGCGACTCGTAGTCCTCACCGTGCGCGCGAAACCAGTCGCGGTCGTTGTTGCGTGCCAGCGCGCGAAGAAAGGCGAGCGTCTTCTCTGTAAATGGTGATGACTGGATCACGCCGGTCCTCCGTCGGCCTTATGGCATCATACGGTGCTGCCAGCTGCCTGCGGCAAGCCGCGGTCTACGCATAGGAGCAATCCTGCCATGCAGTCCCGAGCCACCTACGACGACGCGAAATTGATTCTCGAGCTCTACGAAATGCGGCGCGAAGAGCGCATGCGAAAGGCGCGCAGCTGGTTCGTGGCCAGCTTCCGGCCGAGGAGCGCGGCCGACCTCGCCGCGCTGTGCCCGCGGGGATCCGACGAAAGTGCGTCGTACCGCATGGTCGCGACCTACTGGGAGATGGTCGCGTCGTTCCTGACGAGCGGCGTCCTCAACAAGGAACTGTTTTATCAGAGCGGACGCGAGCTGCTGCTCGTGTGGGGACGCTTGCACGATGTCGTCGCCGAGTTGCGCGAGCAGCAGGCGGACCCGTACTACTACGGGAATCTCGAAGCCGCGGCGAAGGAGTACATCGACTACCTCGAACGGCGGGCGCCAGGCGCCTACGAGGCGTTTCTCAAGCGCGTCAAAGCGTGAGTTTTCGCCGCTAGTTGGTGGTCGGCGCCGCCTCGTTCTGCTCGCGATCGTAGACGACGCGTCCGTCGAAGACGGTCATGGCGATCTGCGCGTCCAGGACCTTTGCGCCGGGCGCGAAGATGTCCGAGGTCAGGATCACGACGTCCGCCAGCATCCCTGGCGCAAGCGTTCCCTTGCGCTGATCATCGAACGAGGCGTAGGCCGCTCCAGTGCCGTACGCATCGAGCGCTTGTTGCAGCGTCAGCCGCTCGTCGGGCACCCATCCACCCTCCGGGAATCCGTCCGGGGATGTCCTCGTCGTCGCAACATGGAGGCCTGGTCGCGGGTCCAGTGTCACCACCGGCCAGTCGCTGCCAAACGCGACGTGCGCGCCGCTCTTCAGCAGGCTGCCGTACAGCCACCCGCGTGCGGCACGGTCCGGCCCGAGGTTCTTTGCCCAGAGACCCATGAAATCGGGAGCGGGATTGCTGTGGAGGGGCTGCATCGAGGCGATGACGCCCAATCTGGCGAAGCGCGGAAGATCGTCGGGATCGATGGTTTCGATATGTTCGATGCGATGCCGGCGGCCACGGACGGGAGGAGGGTTCGCCGCCTGCGCGACCTCGAAGGCGTCGAGCGCCATCCGCACACCGCGATCGCCGATGGCGTGAATCAGCACCTGCCACCCGCGCCGATCGAGCTGCGTCACCAAGCGGTTCAACTGTGCGGGCGTGTAGTTAGGATGCCCCAACGTCGCCTTGTCGACGTAGGGCGCGAGCAGGGCGGCCGTGTGCGACTCCACGACGCCGTCCACGAACAGCTTGACCGCGCCGGCCTTCAGCAGCGGATCGTCGGGATATTTCTTGCGCACCGCGTCGAGCCGGTCGATGTCTGCCTCGCTCACCGATGATGTCAGCGTCAACGCGTTGTAGACGCGGAGATCGAGCTCGCCGCCGGTGCGCAGCGTGTCGTACAGGTCAATCTCGTCGGATGAGCCGCTCGCGTTCTGCACGCTGGTGACGCCGAACGTGTGCGCGTGGGCGATGGCACTGCGGAGCGCGGTCAACTGTTCGTCGCGCGAAGGCTTCGGCAGCGCGGTGTCCATCAGGTCCATCGCGTTTTCCTGGAGCGCGCCCGTAGGTTCACCCGTGCGCGGATCCTTGACGACCGTGCCGTTCACCGGGTTGCGCGTCTTGCGCGAGATGTTCGCCAGCTTGAGCGCGCGGCTGTTCGCCCACCCCGAGTGCCCGTCGTAGGCGGTCAGATAGACCGGGCGATCGGGGACGATCGCGTCGAGTTGTTGCCGCGTGGGCAGTCCTTCGAAGACGTCGTAGCTCCAGCCGCGGCCGATGATCCACTCGCGATCGGCATGCGCGGCCGCATAGTCGGCGATCGCCGTTTTCATTGCGTCGACCGTCGCCGCCGGCGAGACGTCGAGCTCCGAGAACCCCAGACCGCCGGACAACAGATGTGTGTGACTGTCGTTGAATCCCGGCACGACGGCGGCGCCATGGGCATCCACCATCGTCGTCTGCACGCGGCGAAGGCGCTTGACGTCCCGATTCGAGCCGACGAGCAGGATTTTGTTGCCACGAATCGCGAGCGCTTCGGCGAGTGGCGCGCCGGCCCCCGGGTAGACGCGGCCGTTGGTGATGATCAGATCGACCGGACCATTGAGGTCCTCGCGCTGCGCGCCGACGATGAAGCCGGCGATGAGTGTGCCCCCGACAATGAGAACGACGATCAGCGTGGTCAGGCGGGACGCCATCAAGCCTCCGGTACCGGCGCGACTGCGAGCGGGGAGCGCGATCGCGCCGGATCTTAGCACGCAGGTTTCGCCGTGGCGCGTGCTATCGTCGCGCGAACTTGCCGATGGGCCAGACCACGATCGAGCGGGATCGTCCGCCGCCGCTCTCCGCCCACGGTGACGCGGCGCTCGTGCGGGCGATCGGTCTCGGCGGCGCCACGCTTCTCGTCATCGGGAACGTCATCGGATCGGCGATTTTCCTCACCTCGGGCACGATGGCCGCCGAGCTCGGGTCGGCGAGCGCGCTCGTCGCCGTCTGGGTCGCCGGCGGCCTGCTGTCTCTGGCCGGGGGCCTGACGTTCGCCGAGATGGGAGCGATGTTTCCGCGCTCGGGCGGACTGTATGTCTTTCTCGATGAGGCGTATGGCCCGCTGCCGGCGTTCCTCTTCGGTTGGGCCGGACTGCTCATCACGCTGACTGGATCGTGCTCGGCCGTCGCCGTCGGTTTTGCCGAGTACTTCAGCTACTTCGTGCCGAGCCTCGGACGGGAACGGGTACTTCTCAGCATCCCGTCCGCGCACCTCACGATTACGGCGGCGGGCGTCGTCGCCGCGGCCTCGCTGGCGATTGCCGCGGCGATCAACTATGTCGGCGTCTCGGCGGCGACCCGGCTGCAAGGCGGACTGACGGTGGTGAAGGTGGCAGGGCTTGCCGCGGTTCCGCTGCTTGCGCTCGCCCTGCACCCGGCCTCTCCCTCGGTCACGCCGTTTCTGCCTCCGGTCCCGTCGCCGGTGTCGGCGCTTGGCGTGGCGATGATCGCGGTGCTCTGGGCGTTCGACGGGTGGTACTACCTACCGTTCTCCGCGGGCGAAATTCGCGAACCCGGGCGCGTCATCCCGCGGGCGCTCATCGCCGGTATCGCGCTGCTTTGCGTGATCTATGTCGCCGTGAACCTTGGCTATCTGTTCGCTCTGGACATCCAGGGCATGCGCGGTGAAGTCCGCATCGCCGAGCGTGCCATGACCGTGCTCGTCGGAAGCGGGGGGGCGTGGTTCATGGCCTCGATCGTCAGCCTGTCCACGTTCGGCAACAACATCGCGGGGGTGCTGTTCGCGTCGCGGGCCGCGTTCGCGATGGCGTCCGACGGCAGGCTCATCGCTCGTCTCTCCGATGTGCACCCAAAGTACCGCACTCCGCATGTTGCGATCGTCGTCACGACGATCTGGTCCGCGGCGCTGGCTCTGACGGGCAGCTACGATCAGCTGTTCACCTACGTCGTCTTCGCGATGGTGCTGTTCAACATGCTGGGAGGTCTTGCCATCTTCCAGCTTCGCCGGACGCACGCGAACGTGCCGCGGCCGTATCGCACCTGGGGTTACCCATGGGTACCGCTGACGTTTGTCGCGTCCTCGATGCTCATCCTCCTGAATACGCTGCTCGAGCGCCCGGTCGAATCGCTGCTCGGCCTGGCTCTCGTCGCGCTGGGCCTGCCGATGTTCTGGTGTGTCAGTCGCTCGACTTCACGATCGCGCCCCGCCGGACGACGCTGATGACGCGTCGAAGCGCGCTGATGTCGCGTAGCGGATCTCCATCGACGATCACCAGGTCAGCGTCCTTGCCAATCGTGATCGTACCCGCGCGGCTCGAACTGCCCAGCAGCGCGGCCGCATCAGCGGTTGCCGTTCTCAACGCCGCCGCCGGCGCCATACCGCCCTCAACGTACAACTGGAGTTCACGCAGCAGGCTGGCGCCAGGCACCACCGACGGTGTTCCAGCGTCGGTTCCCGCGGCGACGCGTCCACCCATCTGCGCGTAATCACGAACGAAGCGCTGCTGGACGGCGAGAGCTCGCTGTGCCTCGGGAGCGGCGCCGCCGGCGCGGAGGCGAATCTCCTGCCGCACCAGCGTCGGCACGAGTGTGATCCCGCGATCCAGCAACGCATGGGCGACTCGCGCCAGGCTTTCCTGTGGAACTGCGGTCCAATCGCGTTCCGAAGCAATCCACGGCTCTTCGGATCGTCCCCGGAATCGTGGCGCATGGCCCGACAGCGCTGCCGCCGCCTCGACGATGCCGCTGAGATGCTCGACGCTGGTGACACCGAAGGACGCGGCTTCGATTGCGGTCGTCAAGCCGAGGTCCGCAGCGACCGGGACCCCGCGTGCCGCCGACTCCTGAACGACGATGGCGAGAATTGGCGGGGTCAGCCGCGGTCCTATCGCAATGACATCGGCGCCGGACTCCACGAGTTGACGGACAGCGGCGCGTGCAGATGTGAAATCGTCCGCGACGGCGGCGGCCGGCCGCGTGCTCCCTCGTCCGTCGATCCCGTTCCCAAGATCACGGACCGACGTGACGCCGTTCTCGAGGAGCTGTGCCTGCATCGACGGCTGGAAATGCACGTGCGCGTCGACGAGCCCGGGCACGACCGTGCGTCCCGCGGCTTCGATCGTTCGTCGCGCGGGTACGCCATCGGCTGCCGCGCTCTCGTCGATGCGGACGACCCGGCCAGAGGCGACGAGCAGCGTCGCGGAGCCGGTGACGCGCCCGTCGCCATGGACGATGCGCGCGTGCCGCACGGCAAGATCGAACGTGCCGGGAACCGGAGCCGCGAGGAGGATCAGGCTGGCGAGGCCGAGCAGGGCTTTCGCCATGGGTGGCGTGTGAGCCTAGCAGGCCGCGGCTCGACCTGTCACGGTGCGCGACGCTGATAGGCTAGGAGCGCATGCCGTCGCCGGTCGACGCGCTCATGACGTTCTCGATGGGCATCGTGTCGGGTCTGCTCGGCGGGATGCTCGGCCTCGGCGGCGGGGTCTTTCTCGTCCCGTTCCTGATTCTGGGCCTCGGTCTGAAGTTTCAGGCCGCTGCCGCCATCAGTCTGTTTGCCGTCATCGCCACGTCGAGCGCGGTGACTGCCGCGCGTGCCGGCCGGGAGCTCATCAATCTGCGTCTCGGCATGGTTCTGGAGGTCGCGACCGCCGCCGGCGGTCTGACGGGCGGCTTGACCGCGCAGATGCTGTCGTCCTCCACCCTGCAGTCGCTGTTCTCGATTCTCGCGTTGACGATCGCGATTGCCGTGCTGCGGCGGCCGCATGACGAGATCCTGCCGCAACCCGCGGATCCTGGGCTGCTCGGCGGGATCTACCGTGATGAGCGCACGGGAACATCGTTCACCTATCGCGTGCAGCGATTGCCCTTCGGCCTCGCGGCGTCGTTCCTCGCCGGCAACATGTCGAGCCTGCTGGGGGTAGGCGGCGGGATCATCAAGGTCCCGGTCCTGGTCACATGGTGCGGCGTTCCCATGCGCGTGGCAGCGGCCACCAGCGCGCTGATGATCGGCGTGACCGCAGTGTCCGGAGGAGTTATCTACCTGGGCCGCGGCGCGCTCATCTACGAGCTGGCGGCGGCAGCCATCATCGGCACGCAGATCGGATCGGCCGCGGGGCTGCGGCTGTCCGCTCGGACCCACACGAGAAAGCTGAAGACGATGCTATCGGTGGTGCTGATTGCCGTTGCGCTGCTGATGCTGCTCAAGGGCTCGTAACGATGCATCCGTTCTCACTCGAACCCGTCATCGGCACCGTCCTTCGCGTCGGCACGCGCGTCGCCACCGCCGCGCTGGCGATCGGCTTCGTCCTGTCGCTGATGCCGGCGGCCGCCGCGTTGGCGCACGCAATGCTGGCGGCGGGAATCGGCGTGCTGCTGTTCACGCCGGTGGCGAGGGTCCTGGTCTCGCTCGTCGATTTCATCCTCGGCCGTGACTGGCTTTTCGTCGTGCTGAACACGATCGTCCTGCTCCTGGTGGGCAGCGCATTCATTGCGGCGTTCCGTTAGTGAACGCCCGCAGCGCGGCCGCGCGCTCCCCGGCAGGAATCAAAGGGAACGAGTCGAGGATGTACGCATAGTCATCGCCGTTGATGCCGTAAGCCCGCGCCGCCTGCGCGTGCACGTTCGCCACGAGATCGCTCGGTCGCTCCCCGGCTCGCAAACGCGACGCCCCGGCCGCAATCGCATCGAACAGTGGCGTGCCTGGCGGGAGCCGTGGGACAGGCAGCCGCTCGACGATCGATGCCGTGACATGCGTCGTCACCCAGCGCCGCACCAGATAATTGGCGACAAAACTGTTGAGGAGGGCGCACAGCACGTCCTGCTCGTCGACCGGCATCGCGGTGCGCAGGCAGAAAACCGTGTGCACGCTGATCGTGCCAGCCGGCAGAATCGCCGCGATCAGCGTGAGGCGATTCGTCGCCGCCGCAACTTCGCGATACGCGAGCCGCGGCCGATCGAAGACGGCCGACGAGCCGAGGCGCGCCCGTACAGCGGCTCTGGACGCGAGTTTTGTCACCCGGTCCAAGTGCACGACGAACGGATCGAGATGTTTGCCTTCGATGACCGGGAGCGTTCGCGGGTGCATTTCCGACCAGCACGCCTTGTCGTCGCTCGCGTTCAGCTCGCGGCCGAAGTGAGCGCTCCAGCCGTGCTCATCCGACAGTGCCGGATGCCTCGCCGAAAGCGCTTCGAGCAGCCGCGCATCACGGGTCGTGGGAAGATCGGGAATTGCCAGCTGCGGTCCCGAGAATTGTCTGAGTGCTTCGGGCGTGAGCGCGATCGGAAAATCGCGTCCGGATTCGAGGCGCAGATGCTCGAGGCCATCAGTCGTGTCGAGCCCGAACCGGCAGACAACGTGGGAAGCCGGACGCCGTGCGATTGCGGTCATCGCTGCGAACCTCAACCCGCGGTGAACGGGAAAGATCGCCTTGCAATTGTCGAAGACCAGCAGCGACTCGAGGCCGTGACGCTGTAGCAGGTCCGTCCGGATCTCTGCGGCGCCGTGATCGGTCAGGAAGCCGCCAGGGACGAGGAGTCCCAGCCGGCCGCCAGGGCGGAGGAGACTCAAGGCACGCTCGACAAACAGCTGGTACTGGTTGGCGTGGCCGCGTGACTGCGCGCGATAGATCCCGGACTCGCGTGAAAATCGCACGGCGGCAACCGCGCCTGGCCCGTGATCGACGCGCAACATCTCCCACGGTGGATTTCCGATCACCGCGTCGAAGCCGCCGTCGGGCGCCGGCCGCCCAACTCCGTCGAGAAAGACCTCGGGAAACTCGAGCGGCCAGTGAAAGCACTTACGCTCCGTGGCGACGCGCCGCACGCGTTCCATTGCCGCTGCGCCGATGGGTTGCGCGAGCGTGGCCGTTCTTCCAAGTGCTTGATCCAGGAGCGCGGGATAGAGCGCCCGGATATCAGCCGCTTCCGGAAACCACGCGGAACACCAAAGGTCGCAGGCAGCCTTCCAGTGCACCAGGCCCGGCAGCGCTTTACTTCCCGCGAGCATCCGCTCTTTCTCGCGCACGATGGACGCGGTCTCGTCGGCTTGCGCCTCGATCGTGAGTCTCGCGGGCAGGACGGCGGCGATTTCGTTGATGGTCTCGAAGAACGCTTCGAGCGGGCCCGGGTCAGCCTTCCGGCGCGATCGCATCCGTCCGGGAGGTTGGCGCATGACGTCGAAAGGCGAAGCGCCGATCAGACTGTCCCCGCACAACAGGTGATGGTCGAGGAAGGAGAGGGGCCGGTCCGCGGCGAGAGTCGCCAACCACAGTGACAGTTGCGCGAGCTGGACCGCCATCGGATTCGCGTCCACACCGAACAGGCATCGCTGCGCCGCCCTGCGGCGCCAGGCTGCGCGCAAATCGTCGTCGCAGGGACCGCCGCCCGCCGACAGATGCGCCCGCTCGCAGGCGGCGGCGAGATAGCGGCATGCTGCCACCAGGAACGCGCCGCTTCCCATCGACGGATCGACAAGGCGCAGCGAGAGAATCTCGTCAACGGTCTTGTCGCGGACCAGCGGCTCGAGTGTCACGCGCACGAGGTAGTCGGTGAGTCCCGCCGGTGTGTAGAAGCTGCCGGTCACCTTTCGCTGCGACTGCGAAGGCGACCCATCTGCGTCTGGTGGGTCGTCCAGCAAGTGCTCGTAGATCGATCCGAGCTGCTCCACACCAAGATCTTCGTACGCGACACGCCGGCGTCCCTCGCGGCCGCCGTGCACGAATACGAGCGATGCCAGTGCGGTGCAGACCGTTTGATCGTCCAGCCGCAGGTGATCGAGGAGCGGCGCGTGCGCGGGTGCGAACAGACGGCCGTTGAACGGCGCGACCCGCAGGTCACCAATCGCGCAACCCTGGTGCGCCAGGCGAGCAATCGCCTGAAGTGCCGCCCATGTCCCACGCGTGCTGCTGCGCGTTTCGAGCCGGGACCGCAAAGCCGCGAGCGTGTAGGCATCGCGGTAGACCGGATGCCATATCGGGACCAGCCGCCGCGCCTCCGCGAAGAGCAGGAACAGGATGCGATAGACGGCGGTCAGCGCTTCGTCGTCGCGTCGCATTCCGCGCCGTGACGGGGACGCTCTTCGTGACGCACGGTCGATTGCACGGGTAATTCCGTCGAGCGCGTCCCCAACCCCCTTCCGAAGTGATTGACAGACGCGTGCGCCCGCTCGATCGGACGCCTCGATAGCGCCTTCGAGCACCGTGCCGATCGTCTGGACTGATGGAACAGCGACGGCGCCCGCCAGCAGATAAAGCGTCGTGAGCACGTGACGGTCGACCTGACAGCTATCCAAATCGAAGTCGAGAACGCCGCGTACCGAAGGACGCGTGGCGTCAACCAGGCGCAGCACCCGGCCGTTGGTGATCATGGCGAATCGCACGCCCTGCTCCAGCGCCAGACGCACGACCTCTCGTGTCGCGGCCGAAGGCTCGCGTGACCACGGCATCGTCAACATCCCCATCGGCGGGACGCCAGCGCGTGTCAGCAGCAGCCACAGGCCGGCCGTCACTCCCGCGGGTTGACCGGCATCAGGAGACCAGTCGAGCCATCGTGCGAGGGGCAGGGCTGCCGTTTGCAGCACCAGCGCCGCGCTGGCGGCCGGTCCGAGCGTGGAATTTGCGCGCTGGCGATCCAACCCAAACTGACGCACCGACGGCATTCGTACGCTCGCTCCGAGCGCCGGCAGGCCGTAGTGCCGGAAGTCGTGAGACAACAACGAGCCCTCGATTGGCAGGCGCATATGCTCACTTCACGATCAGGGCGAGTACCGGCACGACGAATGGCCGGTCGTCCGTGGCGCCTAGTTCGTCAAGCCGGCGCGAGTGGGCGTCGAGACGTTTGTCGATGCGATCGCGCGCAACGTCGATCACGCGTGACGCGCGATCGTCAAAGAGCGAAGGCTGCCAGCGCCCGTGCAGCCGCCGGTGCTCGGCCGCGGCGCGCCGCTGGAGTTCGGTTTCACGACTGGCCGCGCATTCGCACAGAAGATCCGCCGGCGGCACGGCGTGAATCGCGTTGTCGGCTGCACGTGCCACGAGCCACGGCAGCCAGAGACGCGGCGATTCACATGGCACGCGCGTCAGCGATATCTGGACGGCGACGTGGGTTCGGACCTCGCCGCGACGACGAGGAAAGACAGTGAAGAGAAACACGACTCCGGAGCCGAGGAGCTTCGTCAGGCGACGCGTTCGGAGCCATGGGATCCCGCGCGGGGGCCGACCGTCTCCGTGCACCTGTGGAGGGACTTTCGCTTGCAGGCTGCGAAACAGGTGGGCGGCGCGTGCGACCCGTTCCGCGTTCGGCGCGAGATCCCCCGCGTCGTTGCGTGCGACATCGGCATCCGTCTCAGCGGCCGTCGACGAATCCGCCGGTAATCGTGCCCATTCACTTGGAAACGGCCCCCCGATCTCGCGGTGAATCCGCCGCAAGCGTGTCGCGAGAGCAGAGACGACGGCCTCCTCATGGCCGCCCGCGGTGGCGAGGTGCCACACGCGGACCTGCCGCGACTGGCCGATGCGGTCCACCCGCCCGACGCGCTGCGTCAACGTCGTCGGCGACCACGGCAAGTCGAGATGGATGACGAACCGGCACCGCGCCTGCAGGTTCAATCCCTCCGCGGCCGCATCCGTCGCAACGAGGATGCGTGCATCGCCACGCGTGAATCGCCGGATGGCGTCGCCACGGCCAATGCGGTCGAGGCCACCGTGGATGACGGCGACTGAGGTGCGCAAAGAGAGGCGGGCCGCAACCGCGTGCAGCGTGTCGCGATATTCGGTGAACAGAATCGCCGGTTCAGTGGTGCGGCTGACGATGCGGTCGAGGAGACGGTACTTTGTTGCGTTGTGCCGTGCGTTGTCTGCGAGGGCGGCGAGCGCGCGCAGAGCGTCGAGCTCCGAATGGTGGTCGGCAAGCCCGCGTGCTGCCAGCGACGCCGGTTGAACGTCGTCTCCATCGTCAGATTCGCCCGCGTCGAACGGCAGGGTTGCGGTCGCGAGGACCGGAACGTCCCGGCCAGACAAGCACTCGAGCCGCCGGCCAAGGCTGCACAACAGGGCATCGGGACTGGAAAGGGCACGCTTCTTCAACACGATCATCGCGAGCCGCGCTTCAGGCCGCTGTCCGTTGTCCACTCGTGCCGCATATGCGTGCAGCGCCCGCTGCACTTCGATTTCGGCAGCGGTCGAGTGGAGGCGCCACGTGCGGGTCTTCCGCGCCTGATTCACGCCAAGCTCCAGGCGGCCTCGACGGATCCAGACGAGCGGATCGCGATCGCCGTGAAATCCCAGCGACGCCAGTTTCCGGAACGACAGCGGTATCCCGTTGTGCGGCGTCGCAGTCAACAGCAGGACGAACCGCGATCGCAGCGCAAGCGCCCGCGCCGCGGCGGCCCGCTGCGAATCGCCACTGACGGTGTGCGCCTCGTCAATCACAAGCGCATCCCACGTCTCCTGCGCGAGCGACCGGAGGACGGCGGGTTGCTTGGCGAAGTCGAGGGACAGGATTCGGCAGCCGCTCCCCAGCCAGGGCGAGCGGTCGGCCGGAACGTCGCGAACGAGGTTGGCGAGGACGCGTGCGTCCACGACCTCGGCTGCCATGCGGAGGTGGTGTCCGAGTTCGGCGCGCCACTGGTCGCGCAGCCCTGCCGGCGTGAGCAGGAGGACGCGCGCCGCAAGGTCCCGGGCGGTCAGCTCGGCGATCGCCAGACCGGCTGCCATCGTTTTCCCGAGCCCCACTTCGTCGGCAAGGAGGATTCGCATGCCCCGTCCGTGCGTCATCGCAAGCGCAGGAACGAGCTGATGCGGCCAGGGCGCGCTGGTCGTCGAGGCGAGGGAAGCCAACGGCGCTTCGGACCACGCACCATCAAGCGCCGCGATCACGTGCCGGAGACGGTGGCGAGACGCCTGACGCCAGGCCAGAACTTCACCGCACGCGGAAAGTCGATCGAACGGCGACAGCAATGTGGAGAGAGACGGCGCATCGACGGCGGCACGGTGCACGTCGATCGCCGCGACGCCGTCCGCCGTTTCGACCCGTGCCACGCGCCAGGGGAAGCCTCGGCATACGACCGTGACGCCAAGTGGCATTCGCTGCCAGGCCGAATCGCCGTGAACGTCGCACATTCTTCATACCTCCCATGTAAATTCGCCGAATTGGGCGAAGTACACCGGTTGAGGGGCAAGCGGGGTGCCGCAGCCCGAACTCCCGCAAACCGCTGACTCATCACGAGATACGAAAATCAAAAAATTGACTGGTCAAACCATTGCACGATCCAACCAATTGGCTCTGAACCACGTCTTAAACAGCGGGACACGGCAAAGCGGCCTTCAAATGGCGTGGCACCGTTACGCTAGTTCTTGACACCCCATCCGGCGGGTGATAGGAATGTGGCAACTTTTGACCGCGATTGTCGTGACTGGTTAAACCTCTCGAGCGACGAGGTTGTGAGTCATGAAACCAACTGAGGGCGTCACAGCTGAGATCGTCGTCCAGCACGTACGCGCGCTGATCGAGCGCGGCGAGCTGAAGCCTGGCGATCGCCTCCCACCCGAACGTGAGCTGGCGGTCCAGCTTGGCGTCAGCCGGCCGAGTGTGCGCGCGGGCTTACGCTCGCTTGCTGCGATCGGCGTGTTGCAGACACGACACGGGGCGGGAACGTTCATCACCGATGGACCACCGACGCTTGGCAGCGAGCCTCTGAGCTTTCTGGCCGCGTTGCATGGCTTCACCCGTGACGAGATGTTCGAAGCGCGGCGTGCGCTCGAAGTCGGCGTTGCGGGCCTGGCCGCCGAGCGGGCCACCGACGATCACATCGCGACGATTGCCGAGGAAGTCACGGGCATGTTCGCGTCGCAGGACGATGCGCATGCGTTTCTGATTCACGACATCCGCTTCCATCGGGCCGTGGCTGCCGCTTCGGGCAATCCCATCCTGGCGTCGCTGGTCGAGATGGTATCGGCGCTCTTCTACGAGCAGCGCAAGAAGACGATCACGCACGGGCGCGACCTGAAGGACTCAGCGCAGGACCACCGCAACATCTACCACGCGATCCGGGCGCACGATGCCAAGCGCGCACGGGCCGCGATGAGCGAGCACCTTTCGCTGGCGCAACAGGCGCAGGCACTGGAAGGCGGCGGCCCCGATCGCCGCTTTACACCGCCGATCGCGCAGATGGCCGCCGACACGGCAGGCGTGCGCGTGAGACGTCCGACGCGGCTCGTCCTGCCCGCACCGTCGCCCGTTCGCTGATGCCGTACGCGCCTCTCGATCTGTCCGGCCGCACGGCTGTCGTCATCGGCGGAACGTCCGGCATCGGGCGGATCATGGCGCGCGCGCTGGCGGAAGCAGGTGCCGACGTCGTGCCGACCTCGAGGCGCGACGACGTGGTCGACGAGACTGCGCGCGAGATCGAAGGCATCGGCCGCCGTTCCCTGCGCGTTCCCTCCGACGTCACCAATCGGGCCTCCCTCGACACGCTACTGCAGCGCACCGTCGAGGCGTTCGGCAAGGTCGACATCATGATCAACTGCGCCGGCCGCACGAAGCGCGTGCCGACGCTCGATCTCGACGAAGCCGACTGGAACGCGATCGTCGAGACCAACCTCACGGGAACGCTTCGCGCCGCGCAGGTCTTCGGGCGGCACATGGTCGGACGCGGCTACGGCCGCATCGTGAACATCGCGTCGCTGAGCTCCTTCGTCGCCCTGTTCGAGGTCGCGGCCTACGGCGCGAGCAAGGCGGCGGTGGCGGCACTCACGAAGCAGCTCGCCGTCGAGTGGGCGCCGCACGGCGTCACCGTCAACGCGATCGCGCCGGGTGTCTTCAGGACGCCGCTGAACCAGACGCTGCTCGACGGCACGGAGCGAGGCCGCGAATTCCTCGTGCGCACGCCGATGAAGCGCTTCGGCCGCCTCGAGGAGCTCGCCGGTGCCGCCGTCTTCCTGTCGTCGGACGCCGCCAGCTTCGTCACCGGAGAAGTCCTCGTCGTCGATGGCGGCTTCCTCGCCAGCGGCGTCAACCAGTAGGCCCCTCGTGGCGGACACCACAACTGCGGCCGAGCCCCGCGTCCACGGCGAGGGCCTGGCATCGCGGAGTGTGGGCCGCTATCGGTGGGTGATCTGTGCGCTGCTGTTCATCGCGACCACGATCAACTACATCGACCGCCAGGTGGTCTCGCTCCTCGGCCCGACGCTGAGCGCCCAGTTCGGGTGGAGTGATATCGACTACGGGCACATCATCTTCAACTTCTCGCTGGCCTACGCGATCGGCCTGCTCGTCGTCGGACGCGTCGTCGATCGGCTGGGGACCAAGCTGGGGTTCTCGCTGGCGATCGTGTTCTGGAGTCTTGCGGCGATCGTGCACGCGGTCGCGCATCTCTATAACGGTCCGGCGATCCCCTCGGTCGAGATCTCGGCGACGACCGGTTTCGCCTTCGTCACGCTGACGAGCACCGTTGCCGGATTCAGCCTGGCGCGATTCGCGCTGGGGCTCGGCGAGGCGGGCAACTTCCCGGCCTCGATCAAGGCTGTCGCCGAATGGTTCCCCAAGAAAGAGCGCGCGCTCGCCACCGGCCTCTTCAACTCGGGCACGAACGTTGGCGCGCTGCTCGCGCCGATTGCGGTGCCGTGGATCACGTTGACCTGGGGCTGGGAGTGGGCGTTCATCGTCACCGGCGCGCTCGGGTTCCTCTGGCTGGCGCTGTGGATCGCGGTGTATCGTCCGCCGCAGCAGCATCCGCGAGTCTCGGCGCAGGAACTCGCCTACATCCAGAGCGATCCGATCGAAGCGGTGACGCCCGTCGCATGGAGCAAGCTCCTGCCGCACCGGCAGACCTGGGCCTTTGCGATCGGCAAGTTCATGACCGATCCGATCTGGTGGCTCTATCTCTACTGGGTGCCCGATTTCCTGCACCGCGTGCACCACATCGACCTGAAGGGCAGCGCGCTCCCGATCTTCGTGATTTATCAGATCGCCACCGTCGGCAGCATCGCCGGCGGCTGGCTGCCGGCGAGGCTCCTGAATCGTGGCTGGACGCTGAACGCCGCGCGCAAGACGGCGATGCTCGTCCCTGCGTTGTGCGTGCTACCGATCATGCTGGCGCCGCAGGTCTCGAGCATGTGGCTCGCGGTCTTCTTGATCGGAATCGCCGCGTCGGCCCACCAGGCCTGGTCCGCCAATATCTTTACGTTCTCCTCCGACATGTTCCCGAAACGCGCGGTCGCGTCAGTGGTGGGAATCGGCGGGATGGCCGGCGCGGTGGGGGGCATGATGATCGCGTTGCTGGTTGGAGAGATCCTGCAGCGGACCGGTAGCTACGTCCCCATCTTCATCATGGCGGGCAGTGCGTACTTGCTGGCGCTCGGCTGCATCCATCTCCTCGTGCCGACCATTCGGCAGGTGAAGCTGGACGAGTAGCGCGATCATGAAGATCGTCGACGCCAAGGTCATCATCACCAGCCCGGGACGCAACTTCGTCACGTTGAAAATCGTGACCGATGACGGTGTCCATGGCCTCGGCGATGCGACGTTGAACGGACGCGAGCTGGCGGTCGCGGCCTATCTCACCGAACATGTGATCCCCTGCCTGATCGGCCGGGACGCGCGGCGCATCGAAGACACCTGGCAGTATCTCTACAAGGGCGCCTACTGGCGGCGTGGCCCGGTGACGATGACCGCGATCAGCGCCGTGGACACGGCGCTCTGGGACATCAAGGGCAAAGTGTTGAACGTCCCGGTTTACGAGCTGCTTGGCGGGCGATCGCGTGACAGCGTCCTCGTGTACAGCCACGCCAATGGCGAGGACATCGAATCCACTGTTAACGCCGTCGCCGAGCACGCGAGGCGAGGTTACACGGCGATCCGGGCGCAGAGCGGCATCCCCGGGCTCGAGAGCACTTACGGCGTCGCCAAAGGCGATCGGCCCTACGAACCCGCCGAGCGTGGCCTTCCGACGGAAAGCTTGTGGAGCAGCGAAAAGTACTTGTCGTTCGTACCGACGCTCTTCAAGCGTCTGCGCGACGAGTTCGGCGACGACGTGCATCTGCTCCACGACGTCCACCACCGGCTGACGCCGATTGAGGCAGGGCATCTTGGCAAATCGCTCGAACCGTACCACCTCTTCTGGATGGAGGATCCGGTGCCGGCGGAGGCGCAGGAAAGCCTTCAGCTCGTCCGCCAGCATACGACGACGCCGATCGCCATTGGCGAAGTGTTCAACACGATCTATGACTGTCACCAGCTGATCACGAATCAGCTGATCGATTACATCCGTACCTGCGTCGTCCATGCGGGAGGGATTTCGCATCTGCGCAAGATCGCGTCGCTCGCGGAGATCTATCACGTCAGAACCGGTTGTCATGGAGCCACCGACATGAGTCCGGTGTGCATGGCCGCCGCGCTGCACTTCGATCTCAGCGTGCACAACTTCGGCATCCAGGAATACATGCCGCACAACGCCGAGACCGATGCTGTCTTCCCGCATGCCTATACGTTCGAACGCGGCACGATGTATCCAGGCGATGCGCCCGGCCTTGGCGTCGATCTCGACGAAGCAGCGGCCGCAACGTACCCCTACACGCGCGCCTACTTGCCGATCAACCGCCGCCTCGACGGCACGCTCCACAGCTGGTAAGAAAATTGGGGTCGGGATAAATTTTCTGTTTAGGCGGACCTAAAGGTCCGCCCTACATACGAACCGCGATATGGGACCGGTATGTCGAATAACGTAGTCGTGACACTGCTCAGCGTATTGATGGCTCCTGTCCTCCTCTCGTCGGCATCTCCAGATGCCGGCGGCGTCCAGGTGATCACGAAGGAAGCGGAGCGGCGCGTCGATGTCTTGATCGACGGCCAGCCGTTCACGTCGTACATCTGGCCGACGTCCCTCAAGAAGCCGGTCTTGTATCCGATCCGGACTGCCAAAGGCACACTGGTCACCAGGGGATTCCCCCTCGACCCACGTCCCGGCGAGCGTATCGATCACCCGCATCACGTCGGGCTCTGGTTCAACTACGGCAACGTGGACGGCTACGATTTCTGGAACAACTCCGACGCCATCGAGCCGGAGAACCGGAACAAGATGGGGACCATTGTCCATCGCGCGATCACGGCCGCGAAGAGCGGCGCAGACGAGGGTGTGCTCGAGACCGATTCGGACTGGGTGGCGCCAGACGGTACGGTCCTGCTGAAGGAACACACGAAGTACATTTTTCGCGGCAACGCTACGTCGCGATCGATCGACCGCATCACGACGCTCACCGCTGGCGTGAAGCGTGTGCCGCTCGCGGACAACAAGGAGGGCGTACTCGGCCTGCGCGTAACACGCGCACTGGAGCATCCGTCGGACAAGCCCGAGGTATTCACCGATGCCGCCGGCCGGCCGACGCCGGTGGCGAAGCTCGATAACACCGGTGTGACCGGGCGCTATCTCACGAGCGAAGGCAAGACCGGCGATGCGGCGTGGGGGACTCGTGGCAAATGGTGTCTGCTCTCGGGCACCGTCGGATCGGAGCCCGTCGCCATCGCCATCTTCGATCATCCCTCCAACGTCGGCTATCCCACGTATTGGCACGCGCGCGGCTACGGGCTGTTCGCGGCAAATCCGCTCGGCCAGAAGGATCTGAGCGGCGGAAAGGACGTGCTGAACTACGGCCTCGACGCCGGCCAGAGCGTGACGTTCCGGCATCGCGTCGAGGTGACGAGTGGCACTCCGACCGCCGAGGTGATCGAGTCTGAATGGAAGGCATGGGCGCAACCCTAGGGCGGTTCGCCTGTTGACGACCGGGCTTCAGCACCGTATTAGAATTCTGCCGTGACGATTCGAATCGGCATCCTCGGCGCTGGAAACATCAGCGAGACGCACGCGCGGGCCGCGGCCGCCATCGAGGACGTCGAGATCGTCGCGGTGCACGGCGTCAACGAGCAGCGCGTCGAACGCCTCGCGACGACCTACCATGCACGCGCCTATACGGATCTGGACGCGTTCCTCTCGCACCAGCCGATGGATCTCGTCGCGATCGGCAGCCCGTCGGGCTTGCACGCCGAGCAGGGCATTCGCGCCGCCGGCCGCGGGCTGCACGTGCTGACGGAAAAGCCAATCGATGTATCGGTCAGCCGGGCCGACGCCCTGATCGAGGCGTGCGACAACGCCAGCGTGAAGCTCGGTGTGTTCTTCCAGGATCGCGCGCAGCCCGATATCGTCCGGCTCCACGACGCCGTTCACGGTGGCCGGATCGGACGCCCGCTCCTCGTCTCGGCCCGCGTGAAGTGGTATCGGCCGCCGGAGTACTACAGTCAGTCGCGCTGGCGCGGAACATGGGCACTCGACGGTGGTGGCGCCCTGATGAACCAGGGAATCCACACGGTTGACTTGCTGCAGTGGATCTTCGGACCGGTGTCGCGGGTGACCGCGAGAACCCGGACCTCACTGCACGCCATCGAAGTCGAAGATACTGCCGTCGCGCTGCTCGAGTTCGCAAATGGCGCCATCGGGACGCTCGAGGCCACGACCGCGGCGTATCCGGGCTACAAGCGGCGCGTGGAGTTCACCGGTACGGAGGGCACACTGGTCCTCGAGCACGATCGGCTGATCGTCGCCGACCTCAAGCAGCCGGCAGACGATCTCATTGTCGGCAACGCCATCGATCAGAACCTCAGCGCCTCGTCGCCGGTGGTCTCCGACGCGCGCGGCCATCAACGAATCCTCGAGGACTTCATTCACGCCATTCAGGCCGGTCGCGAGCCGACCTGCAGCGGGCGCGAAGGCCGGCGCAGCGTCCTGCTCGTCGAGGCGATTTACACGGCGCAGCGAACCGGCGTCTGGACCGATCTCGCATGGCACTGACGCGGTACGACCTTTCGCCGCCAGACTACATCCATGTCCCGCAGGCGCCGCGGATCGAGCGGCCCGAGATTCTGCGGCGGGGTGGCGACAACGAGTGGCAGATGTGGGGCGTCAGCGGGGTGACCCGCGACGGTGCCCGCACAGGTGTCTCGAATCACACCTGGTCGCATCTCGATGCGCCGTATCACCTTCTGGGAGACGGCTCGACCTTCGAGCAGCTCGATCCGAAGCATTACCTCGCCGCTGATGCGGTGGTCGTCGATCTCACCGCCACCGGGGCTGCGCGTCGCGAAACGGTCGAGGGCGTGAGCTATCACACGACTATCGACGTCGACGATCTACCGGCTGCGATCTCGGATTGCGACGCCGTGCTCTTCGTCACCGGGTTTGCAGCGCTCTATCCTGGCGGCTATCCGATGCGAGAAGGCGCCGACGCCCACTACCCTCACGTGACACGTGCCGCGGCGGAGCGCCTCGCGGCACAGCCGCGCCTGCGGCTGATCGGAATCGACGGCCCCAGTGTGGACAAGCCGGACACCCAGGCGGCGGCGCATCGCACGCTGCTTGGCCGGCGGCCAGACCCGGTCCTGCTGCTCGAGACGTTGACCTTCGAAAGAATGCGCCGTGACTCGCCGTCGCTGCCGTCCCGCGTGCTGCTGACGATCGAGCCGCTTCGCGCCTTCGGTCCGGGTGGACAGGACGGCGCGCTCTCCAGCGTCTTCGCCTATGCGCCGGAGCCGGGAGACGACGCGGCGTTTGCGGCGTTTTCCGCTGCAATGCGAGGCGCCAGGCTGGTGTGAATGCCGAACTTCATCTGCGTCACCTGCGGCGTCCAGTACGCTGAATCCGCCGAGCCGCCGCTACAGTGCCGCATCTGCTCCGACGAACGGCAATACGTCGGCTTCAACGGACAGCACTGGACGACCATCGACGCGCTGGCCGAGACGCATGAGAATCATTTCGACCTCGAGGAAGCGGGGCTGGTCTCGATCGAGACGCGGCCGACGTTTGCCATCGGTCAGCGGGCGCTGCTGGTGGACCATCCTGCTGGTAATGTCCTGTGGGATTGCCTGACGCTGGTCGATCAGGCGACGGTCGATCGCATCGCCGATCTCGGCGGCCTCTCGGCGATCGCCATCTCGCATCCCCACTACTACGGCGCTTCCGTCGACTGGAGCCATGCCTTCGGCGGCGTGCCGATCTACATCAACGATGCCGACGCGCGATGGGTGTGCCGCCCGGATCCGGTGGTCAACTTCTGGGCAGGGGAGACGTTCCCGATTAGCGATGGGCTGACGCTGGTGCGCTGCGGCGGGCACTTCGAGGGCGGGACGATCCTGCACTGGACCGGCGGCGCCGACGGCCGCGGCGCGCTCCTGGTCGGCGACATCATCACGGTCTGCATGGATCGCGCGACGGTCAGTGTGATGCGCAGCTACCCGAACCTGATTCCCGTGAACGCTGCGACCATCACTCGCATCGAAACGATGCTCGCGCCGCTGGTCTACGATCGCATCTATGGAGCGTTCACCGGTCGCCGCATCGAGCGCGACGCGCGTGCCGCGGTCAAACGGTCGTTCGACAGGTATCGCGCCGCGATTCAGCAGTAGAGGCTGCCGTCAGTAGAACGGGCAGAAAAAAAGGCCCAAAAATAAATCATCCCGGTCGAGTGGCGAGCAGCACTCGACCGGGACGTCAGTCAAGGAGACGGCCCGGGAAACTTGGAGGGGTCGCACCGCCGGTCAAACGGTGCATTCCCTGGCCACACGTTAGTGTAGGAGCTGGCAGGAGCCCCTTCTATCTATCAAGGGGTATAGCGGCGAAAAAAAACTGCAGGAACCGCGGAAATTGGGAAATTGGGGTCGGGTTAGATTTCAAATTCTGCCAACCAGACGATTGTTTGCAAAAACTGAAAATTATCCCGACCCCAATTTTTAGCCGAGATCGGGGCTGAGGCCTTGGCGCGTCGCGAACAGGATCAGCTGAGGTCGCCCGCTGACGCCCAGCTTTTCGTAGATGTTGTGCAGGTGGATCTTGACGGTACCTTCGGTGATCGTCAGCCGATCCGCGATCTCGCGGTTTCTCAGCCCTTCCGCCACCAATCGGACGATTTCGAGTTCCCGCGGCGTCAGGATCTTCGATAACTGCCGCAGATCGGATTCGCGCTTGGCGACGCGATCGATGGCCCGCGCGACGGACTGCTTCTCGAGCCACTTTTCCCCGGCGTGAACCTTCCGCACGCACTCGACCAGCAGCCGTGGCGCCATCTCTTTGAGCACGACGCCGGCAACGCCGAGGCGGACCGCCTCGAGCAGCCGCATCTCGTCCAAATGCGCGGTCAGCAACACGACGCGCGTCTCGATGCCGCGCGCGTTCATCTGTTCCACCACCCACAACCCGTCATGTCCAGGCATCGCCAGGTCGAGCACCACGATATCCGGCCGGAACGCGTCGATCGCGCCCAGCGCGCCCTCGGACGTCGTGGCGCGGCCCACGACCTCGAGATCGGGCTCGGTATTGAACAGCTGTTCGAGCCCGTCGAGGACGATGGGATGATCGTCGACCAGGACGATGCGGATGCGTTTCACACCACCTCCCGCGCAAGAGGCACGGTCAGTTTCAAGCGGGTCCCCTGCTCCGATGTCTCGAGAAGCATATCCCCGCCGAGCGACGAAACGCGCTCGCGCAGCGTCCGCGGACCGGTCTGCGTCTGCAGCAGGTCCTCCAGCGAGAACGTCCCCTTGAACGGAAACCCATGCCCGTCGTCTGCCACGGCAATCGAGATCTGGTGCGCTTCCCGGTAGATGGCGAGCTGGATTGCCGAAGCATGTGCGTGGCGCGCGGCGTTGACCAGTGCCTCGTGAATCAACAGGAAGAGGTCCGTCGCCAGGAGGTCCGGGATCTCGAGGGTTTCTGGCTCCGTCGCCACCGTGACCGGCACGCCCCATTGCCGGCGCACTCGATCGGCCAGTTCATGGAGCCGTCCACGCAGATCGATCGCCGCGTTCACTTCCGGCGCACGCCGGGGACCGAGCTGGTGGATGAAGAACCGCAAGTCGTTCTGGCCCGCGGCGATGATCCGCTGCACCTGTGACAAACGTTCCTCCGAGGATGCCGGATCCAGCGCCAGCAGACGCCTCGCCGTCTGCAACTGCAACGCGGCCCCGGTCAGCGTCTGCAGCACGCCGTCATGAAGGTCCCGCGCCAGGCGCAGGCGCTCCGTCGACACTGCAGTATCGCGCAATCGCTGGACCAGGTAGGCCTGCGACAGCCGCGCGGTGGCAAGGTCCGCGACGACGTCGCCGACTGCCAGATCCTGGAGCGAGAAGGCCGAGCGATCGAGACAGAACAGCCACCCGCGGAAATCGTCGCCCTGCAGCGACCAGCCTGCCAGCGCACGAATCTGAAACCGATCCCGTAACGCGGGATCGATCGGCAAACCCTTCCAGGTCTCCACGCCGCGCCGTCCGCGGAGGTAGGTCACTGGCGCTTCGACGGTCAGGTTGCGGCAGAAAAAGCTGGTCTGTGCCACACGCTCGGCCACCACGTCGCCGAACGTGCCGGGCGGTTCCCGAAACTGCTCGACGCGGCCGTTGTCCCACAATGCGACGTCGGTCCACGGTTCGTCCGACTGTTCCCAAACGAGCAACGTTCGCGGCGACTCCAGGACCGTGGAGGCCTGTGCCAGCATCTCACTCGGCAGCGCTGACGGGCGATCCGGATCGGGACCCGTCCAGGCGGCGAGTCGTGCGAGCTGCGTGCCGCGCCAGTCCTCATAGGCGCCCACCAGGCCGACCAGCATCGTCATCACGCCCATCAGGAGCGCCAGGACGATGAATTGCGACGGCGTCATCGCCGGATCGCGAATCAGCTCCGCGGTACGGGCGCCAAGTCCCACATGCACCGCCACCGCTACCGAGCCGGTCGTCAAGGTGCCGCGCCATCCCCAACGGAGCGTCGCGGCGACGAGCGCGAAGAGGAACCAGGCAAGCACGGGCAACGCGAGGCCGCCGACCTGCGACAGATAGGCGGCATAGGCGGCGAGATCGATGGCGTGTGTGGCACCCGACCAGTGCCGGCTATCGACCGCGCGCGTTTTCGCCAGAACGGCGAGCAAGATCGCGTAGGCGAGGAACGCCCACGAGATCTGCATCGCCTCCGGATCCGGCCGGAGCCCGCCGAGTCGGACGCCGACGAGGCTGAACACCGCGAGGACCACTCGTCCTCGCGCGATCAGCATTTCGATTTGGACCTGTGAGGAGGCGCGAACCGCCATGTCTCCTCAGTCGAGGTACTTGTCGACTGGTGGATGGAGCAGTTCGGTCGACTGCGGCTGTCCGAGGTTCTCCTTCGTGATCATCCAGACGCCCGTGTCGATCCGGCTTTCCACGGCCTCGCCACGCAGTGCCGCGACCATCTTCTTCACGCCCAGATACCCCATGTTCATCGGATTTTGCACGACCAGTCCATGGAGCTGTCCGGCGTCGAGCGCGTCGATGAACGTCTGGCTGGCGTCGAAGCCGATGAACGCGATCTGCCCGGCCTTGTTGATGTCCTGGAGCGCCAGCAGCATGCCATGAGTTGACGACTCGTTGACGCAGAAGATGCCCTGGAGACTCGCGGCATAGCGATTCAGCAGGTTCTCGGAGGCACGCTTCGCCGTGTCGCGCGTAGCGCCGGCGTACTGATCCGAAGAGATGACGGCGATCGCCGGATATTTCTCCTTCAGGCGTTGGAGGAAGCCCGTCTCGCGCTCGGTGGTGCTCGCCGATCCCTCCTGATATCGAAGCAGGAGGACGTTGCCCTTTCCCTTGAGGAGCTCGCCCATGCGATCGGCGGCGAGCTCACCACCCTTGATGTTGTCGGTGGCCACGAAAGACACGATTTCCTTCGTGTCCAGGCCGGAATCGATGACGATGGTCGGGATGCCGGCGCGCTTGGCCTCCTCGATCGGCCGCACGAGGGCGCGCTGATCGAGCGGGGCGATGACGATGCCGGAGATGTTCTGGCTGACGAACCCCTCGACGACTTGCACCTGTTGCTCGCGGTCGTCCTCGCGCAGCGGGCCCTTCCACGTGATCGTGACCGGCGTGCCGGCTGCGGTGAGCTCTCGTTCGGCCTTGACGGCGCCCGCGTGGATGGATTTCCAGAACTCGTGCGTGGTCCCCTTCGGAATCACCGCGATCGACAGGGCTTTGCCACCGCCTCCCGGCCTACCCGAACAGGCGGTCGCCGCCCCTGCCACAGCGGCCGCAAGACCCGCCGCTGTCAGCCACTGCCTCCATCCTGGAACCACGGAATCCTCCTGAATGACCCGTCCGGATATTACTCTCTCTCTCACGCCAACGTCTGCGGAACGGACGGGCAAGCCCGTTGCCAGGGCTAAAGCCCCGCCCTTCATATGGATCTGAGATAAAATCGATCGTTCGAACGAGCGCCATCCATGCCCCAGGATCACGCGGCCGCCGCGGCCCTCTCCGAGTACGCCATCGTCGTCGATCCGGCCGATAACGTGGCTGTCGTCAAGACCGCGATCGAGTCGGGTCTGAGTCTCGAGCTCGCCGACGGGCGGACCGTCACCATCTCCGGCGCGGTAACGCCGGGGCATCGGTTTGCCATTCGTCCGATTCCTGGCGGGGAGTTCGTTCGCCAATACGGACAGCCAATCGGGACGTCACGCGGGATCGCCGAAGGCGACCCGATCACGCTCGAGAACATGAGCAACGACGTTCCAGTCGTGCGCGATCTGCCGGCCGATCTGCGCACGCCGGCGCCTCACTATCTTGCGACGTCCGAGGTGCCGTCCTGGATGGGATATCGGCGCGCCGATGGACGCGCCGGGACGCGGAACTTCCTGCTCATCGTCCCAACCAGCATGTGCGCGAGCCACGAGTCGCAGCAGATCGCGACGATCGCCGAATTCACGCTCCACAATCGCGAACGCTTCCCCAATGTGGACGGCGTGGTCGCGATTCCGCACAACAAGGGTTGCGGTTGCTCGGATGGATCGAACATCGAGGTCCTCCTCCGCACGCTGTCCAACTACGCGGGCCACCCGAACGTCGGCGGGGTTATTTTCATCGGCCTCGGGTGCGAGAAGACGAACCTGACGGCGGTCGAGAAGTACCTCCAGAAAGAGCATCGCGATCTCGGCCGGCCGGTCGTTCGCTTCGGTATCCAGGAGGTCGGCGGGACGCAGGCAGTGATCGACCGCGGTCTCAAGGAAGTGGCGGCGATGTTGCCGATCCTCAATGAGGCACAGCGCACGCCAGTCTCCATGAGCGAGCTGATTCTCGGAGTGAAATGCGGCGGCTCCGACGGCTTCTCGGGATTGTCGGCGAACCCTGCGCTGGGTCGGGCCGCCGATCTGCTGGTGCGTGCGGGCGGCACTGTCGTGATCACCGAGGTGCCGGAGTTCTGCGGTGCCGAACACATCCTCGCGCAGCGCGCGAAGGATCGGGCGACGGGTGAGGCGGTCTACGCGATGGTGGACTGGTACAAGGAGTACGCGTCGAAGTTCGGCACGGTGCTCAACGAGAATCCCAGTCCCGGCAACGTCGCCGGCGGTCTCCTCAACATCACGATCAAGTCGCTGGGCGCCATTGCCAAGGCGGGCACGACGCGCGTCGAAGGCGTCGTCGGCTACGGCGAGGTGCCATCGGGCAAGGGGCTGTGGCTGATGCAGGGTCCTGGCTACGACCAGGAATCGACGCCGGGTCTGGTCGCTTCCGGCTCGCAGGTCGTGGTGTTCACGACCGGCCGGGGCACGACGATCGGCAACGCCATAGCGCCGGTCGTGAAGCTCGCTTCCAACACGCCGGTCCATCAGCGGATGTCGCGCGATCTGGATCTGTCGGCTGGCGGCGTCATCGACGGGACGGAAACGATCGATCAGGTCGGACAGCGCGTGTTCGAGCACGTCGGGCGCGTCGCCTCGGGCGAGGTGCTCGCAAAGGCGGAAGAGACCAAGCACCGCGAGTTCGGAGTGTGGGCCGAGCAGTCGGTGTCGCTCTGATGCGTGCGGCCGTCCTGGCCGACGTCGGCCGTCTCGAAGTACGGGACGTGCCGCTCGTGCCGCCCGGACCTGGCGAGGTGCTGCTTCGAGTCGCCGCTGTCGGCCTGTGCGGCACCGACTTCCACATTTTTGCCGGGCACGGGAATTACCACACGGACGAGCGCGGCCGCCCAATCCCTCTTTCTCAGGCTCCACAGATTCTCGGTCATGAGTTCGTCGGCATTGTCGTAGAGGCCGGCAGCGGCGTTCTCGATCTGGTGCCCGGCGACCGGGTGGTCGTCGATCAGGGCCGCAACTGCGTGAGCACCGGACGGACACCGGTCTGCGAGTATTGCGCGACCGGCGACTCGCATCAATGCGCGTTCTATTCCGAGCACGGCATTACCGGACCGCCTGGTGCGCTCGCCGAGTTCATCACGATACCGGCCGTGAACGCGATCAAAGTGGATCCATCGCTGCCGATCGTCGATGCTGCCTTGACCGAACCGCTCGGCTGCATCGTCCATTCGTGTGACTACGTCGGACGGTTCGAGGCGCGCTACCGCATCCGCGACGCCAGCCCGAATCACCGCGTCCGCACGATTCTGATCTTCGGTGGCGGACCGGCAGGATTGCTGTTCACGCAATATCTGCGGGCGGGTCTCGGGTTCGACGGGCTGATCATCGTGTCCGACCCGAACCCGTTGAAGCGTCAGCTTGCCCAGGACATGGGCGCCACGCCGTTCGATCCGTCCTCGGGAGATCTGAGCGAGGCGGTACACGAACTGACCGAGGGCCGGCGCGCGGAGTACATCATTGACGCGTCCGGAGCGGGTCCGATTTTTCGCGACATGCCGCGCGTTCTGCGGAAGCAGGGAACGGTCCTCCTCTACGGCCACGGCCACACCGGCGTCGACCTCAGCGTGCTGAACAGCCTGCAGTTCCTCGAGCCGTTGCTGCTCTCGCCGGTCGGCGCGTCCGGCGGCTTCGAGCCGGACGGCCGGCCGACGACGTACCGGCGTGCCCTGGGGCTGCTCGAGACCGGCCGCGTGAAGGTTGGGTCGTTCATCACGCATCGTTTCTCGTCGCTCGATGCGCTGCCCGCGGTCTTTGCCGGCGCATGGCAGGCGCCGGACTATGTGAAAGGCGTCGTCGAGCTGCAACCCGAGTGACCCGATCAGACCCGATCGACCCGATTATTGACCCGATCTGACGCGATCTGACCCGACATGAGACTGATCACCTTTACGCCCAGAACTTCGCCGGCGTCGGCGCCGCGCGCCGGTGCGCTGTTGCCTGGCGACGAGTCGGTGCTGAACTTTTCCGTCGCCGTCGATGCCTCGGCTGACGTGCCGCTCGGCGCCTGGTTCGACCTCGACGACGAATGGCTGCCGAAGATCCGTCAGATTCACGACGCGCTGGCGAAGAACGCGGCGCGCGCCGAGACGTTGCCGCGAGGATCGGTACTGCCGCGCGGCGACGTGATGATCGGCTCGCCAGTCCCGAGGCCCGGCAAGATCATCTGCATCGGCCTCAACTATCGGGATCACGCCGCCGAGAGCAACATGCCCGTGCCTTCGTCGCCGGTTACGTTCTCGAAGTACGTGACCTCGGTGACGGGTCCGGACAAACCCATCCTGCTCCCGCCATCGTCTCACCAGGTGGACTACGAGGCTGAGATGGCGGTCGTCATCGGCCGACGAGCGAAATACGTGCCGATCGAGCGCGCCTTCGACTACGTGCTCGGCTACATGAACTTCAACGACGTCAGCGCGCGCGACTTCCAGTTCGCCGACGGCCAGTGGCAGCGCGGCAAGGCGTGCGACACGTTTGCGCCGATGGGTCCCTTCATCCTGCTGCGCGATCTCGCCGGCGACCCGCACAAGCTGCGCATCCAATTGCGGTTGAACGGCCAGACGATGCAGGATTCGTCCACGGCGCAGCTGATCTTCGGAGTCGATCACGTCGTGTCGTTCCTGTCGCAGACGGTGACGCTCGAGCCCGGCGACGTCATCGCGACTGGCACGCCTCCTGGCGTCGGCTTCGCGCGCAAGCCGCCGGTGTTCCTGAAGGCTGGCGACGTCGTCGAGGTCGAGGTCGAAGGGCTCGGTGTGTTGTCGAATCCGGTGTCCGCCGACTCGTAGCCGCCGATGCCGCTCCTCAGCGTCGATCGCCTCTCGAAGCGCTTCGGTCCGACCGTCGCGCTGGATGGAGTGTCGTTCTCGCTCGAAGCATCGCAGGTCCATTCGCTGATCGGCGAAAACGGTGCGGGCAAGAGCACGCTGATGAACGTGCTGGCAGGCGCGCTGCAGCCGGACAGCGGACGGATGGAGATTGGCGGTTCATCTGTACGCCCCGTCCTCGCCTCACGACGCGAGCCGCGCCGGCATCGCTCTGATCCACCAGGAGCTCTCGCTGTGTCCGCATCTGACCGTCGCCGAGAACATCCTGCTCGGCCGCGAGCCGTCGCGGTGGGGATTCTTCCAGCGCACTGACGCCGAGAGACTCGCGCTGGACGTCCTCCAGAGCTTCTCGCATCCCGATCTCCGTCCGAACCGTCTGGTCGGCGAGCTGCCGCTGGCAGCGCAGCAAGTGGTCGAAATCTGCCGGGCGATCGCATCGCGGGCGCGGATCCTGCTGATGGACGAGCCGACCAGCAGCCTGCAGCGCGAGGACGTGCAACACCTGTTCGCGCTGATCCGGCGGTTGAAACGGGAAGGGCTCGGCGTCATCTACATCAGCCATTTCCTCGAGGAAGTCCGCGAGATCGCCGACGTCTTCACCGTCCTGCGCGACGGCCGGAGCGTCGCGTCGGGGGCGATCGCGGAGATCTCGAACGCGCAGCTCGTTGCGCACATGGTCGGACGTTCCGTCGATCAGCTGTTTCCTGACCGTCAGGACGCGGGCACCGGCGATGTCGTGCTCGACGTCCGCGATCTCGCGGCGCCACCGGTCGTGAGGCAGGCCAGCTTCACGCTGAAGCGCGGGCAGGTGTTCGGCATCGCGGGGCTGATGGGATCCGGACGCACCGAGCTGGTGCGCGCGCTCGTTCGGCCTCGCGCCCGTCGCCAGAGGCGAGGTGCGCATCGCCGGTACGCCCGCACTCCTGAACGATCGGCCGTCGCACCGCATCGGGCAGGGCGTTGGATACCTGAGCGAGGATCGGAAGGGTGAGGGGCTCGCGCTGCCGATGTCAGTCGCGGACAACGTGACGCTCACCGGGTTCGAGTCGTGCGCGCCGCGCGGCTGGCTCCGGACCAGCGTGCAGCGAGCGCAGACCAAGCGCTGGATCGGCGAGCTCGCAATCAAGGTGCACGATCCCGATCAGGCGGTCGCGACATTGTCGGGCGGGAATCAGCAGAAGGTGGCATTAGGCCGTCTGCTCCATCAGGACGCGGACGTGCTGCTGCTCGACGAACCGACGCGCGGGGTGGACATTGGCAGCAAGGCGCAGATCTACGAGGTCATCGCCGCCGCCGCCGCACGCGGCAAGGGCGTCCTGATGATCAGCTCGTATCTTCCGGAACTGTTCGGCATGTGCGATCGGCTGGCGGTGATGAGCCGCGGACGGCTCTCGCCGGCGCGGCCGATTCAGGAGTGGACGCCTGAGCTCGTGCTTCACGCGGCCACCGACGCGGGATAAGACGTGGCGGACACAACAGCGGCAATTCCCACCGTCGACGCATCGCCCGTCCGCATCTGGCTGGCGCGGCTCGGGCCGTTCCTCGGCCTGCTCGCGGTCATCATCGTCTTTGCAGCCTTGACCGACTCGCCGGACCAGTATCTATCGGTCAGGAATTTCCGGATCGTCGTCGCGCAGACCGTCATCGTCGCGCTGGGCGCCATCGGGATGACGATGATCATGGTGAGCGGCGGTATCGATCTTTCCGTAGGATCGGTCATCGCCTTGACTGGCGTCGTCACGGCGATCGCCCTCCGCGACGGCGCCAGCCCTCCCGTCGCGGTGCTGGAAGGCGTGCTTGCCGGTGGGCTCATCGGCATCATCAATGGCCTGTTCATCACCAGGCTCCGCGTCATTCCCTTCATCGCGACGCTGGGTACGCTTGGCATGGCTCGCGGAGTCGCAAAATGGATTGCCGGCCAGCAGACAGTCAACGTGCCGCCGACGTGGGTGAACGAGCTCGCCGTCACCTTCCCTCAGCCTGACTGGATCATCGTCGCGCCCGGCGTCTGGCTGACCGTGCTGCTCGCCGTACTGGTATCGCTGGTGCTCCGCTACACCGTCTTCGGGCGCCGCGTGTTCGCAGTGGGTTCGAACGAAGCCGCCGCCCGCGCCTGCGGCATTCCGGTCGATCGTTTGAAAGTGTGGATCTACGGTCTGGCGGGGCTGCTGTTCGGGCTCTCCGGCGTGATGCAGATGTCGCGCCTGCGCCAGGGCGATCCAACGGTCGCCATCGGCACCGAGCTCGACGTCATCGCCGCCGTCGTCATTGGCGGCGGGTCGCTCAACGGCGGCGTCGGGACGATTCTCGGCTCGATGATCGGCGCGATGATCATGGCGGTGCTGCGCAACGGCAGCCAGCAAATGGGCTGGCAGAACTACGTCCAGGAAATCATCATCGGCGCCATCATCGTCGTCGCCGTCGCCATCGACGGATGGCGGCACAGACGATCGTGACAGGTCGGATCGGGTCGGATCAGGTCGGATCGGGTCAGCGTCAGTTCCGCTCCCCGAGTGGCGATCCATTGGTCGATCTCGTTCCACACGTGTCCCGCGAGCGCGTCGCGCGTCCCGGCACGATGAGGGGAGACGCTGCGCGGCCGTTCCCCGGCTTGCGATGCCCGAGCTGAAGCTCGGGCCTACGTACGCAACGGCTACGTACGCAACGCGCCCCTAGAAGGTGCGCGAAGCGCACCGCCCCCAGACTAGTGCGGTTGCCAGAACGGATCCTTTGTCGGCACGAAGTCCACTGGCACTTCCGTGACAAACGTGCGTAGCCAGCGCGCGCATTCCTCCATGCCGGCCTGTTCCGAGGGAATGTGGCCGATCGCGATCAGGGCCTTCTTCAGTCCCGCGGCCGAGGCGTCCGCCGCGTGCTCGATCCCTTCCCATTCGTGCGCTTCGCCGATGATCACGACTTGCACGTCTGGCATCTGCAGCAGTCGGCGGTTGTTCGGATAGCCGGCGAATCCTGGCGAGAGCGCGACGGTGGTCACTTTCAGCTGCGGATCGCCGACGACTCGCAAGGTTTTCGCGTCGAGCTTCCGGCGGATGTCGCCAGCCAGTGATTCCAGCGTCGTCTCTTCGAACGAGAATACGGACGGATCATCAGCGCGCTGGTTCGACTCCCAGCCCAGGGCTTTGACCATGCCGAGCAAGGATGCCGTCCGGACGGCGCCGGTGCCAGTGGTCGTGGAAGCGCCAGACGACGAGGTGGTGCTGTTCGATCAGGGCCTTCTTGGCCTGGAACGTCGGATCCTTCTCGTTCTCGAGATCGGTCGTCTGATCCTGATGCCCGTAAAACGTGGGTTCGTGCGTGATGATCAGATTGCGATGCGCGGCGGCGGCCCGTTCCAGCACGTCGTAGGTCGCCATCATCGTTGTCGCAACGCCCGTGACGGGCGTCGCCGGATCGCCCGCCTTGATCGTGTCCACGGTTTCCGTCATCCACGGAACGCCGACGTTGGCCTTGATGCGATCGATCACCTGAGCAGCCGTGAGCGTCGCGTTCGGTTGTGCCGTCCCGCCGTGTTCGGTGGCAACGATCGGCGCTCCGAGAAGGCCGAGGAGCACGGCGACGAAGGAGAGGGTGTTCTTCATTGAGTTTGATCCGACTGAAGGCGGGGCCCGCTGCAGATCCACGATCTACTGTAGATCCGCGACTCGGTCCGCGACTGGCGCGAGCGGCGGTGCGTCGGACGTCGGCGAGTCGAGATAGAGGTAGACCGTCGCCGACACGTCGTCGCGGCGGTAGAAATTGACCCAGCCCTCCGGGAGTCCGCGAGCGTCGAGGGCCGGGACGGGATTTCGCTCGAGCAGCTTCACGAACGTGGTGCGATCGGTCGGATCGATGGTGATCGGCCGCAGGGCGACACCGGCCGCGAGCATCTTGATCACATCCGCCTTCAGCGCGCCGCCGATCTGCTGCCACGACACGGCGCAACCCGTCTCGAAGAACACCGGATCGGGGACGTGCCAGCGGTAGAACGTCCAGCGCCGCGTCTTGCCGTCGGCAACGGTCGATCCCTGATAGCGGTGCGTATACGCGGCCTGACCCCAGCCGGTGCCGATGTAATCCTCAGTGCCGGTCCCCACGAGTGTCTCCTGTGACGCGCCCGCGTTCAGGGCCAGCTTCATTTCGCCCTCACCCCACCAGGTGTCGCCGTACGCCGGATCGGTCCGGACGCCGACCATCGTGCCCAAGTACCGTCCGCGGCCCTTGATCGGAGGCAGGATCTGGAAATCCTTCCCGAGCGTTGTCGGACGCTCGCGGCGCCAGTAGGCGTGGAAATACAGCATGTCCGGCGGCGGCGGTGCGAGCGTGTAGTCGACGTCGTAGAAGATCCGCGGCAGATCGGCCTCCGAGTCGTTGGTCAGCACGATCCGGGCGCCGCGCCTGAACGGCATCGGCACGATGGTGTTGAACGACCGCCCCTCTGGACTCGAGAAGAGCGCGTTCTCGAACGCCACCGTTTGTCCGAGCGCAGCGCCGAAGAAATCGCCGAACGGCACCGAGACGGCCGGCTTGTCGGCGCCGTCCCAGAACATCTCGAGGCGCAGCGAACGCAGCATCTCGGGCGTGCGCGTCTCGACGGTGATCCAGATGCGCCGGATGATCCCCGCGCCCTGGATGTTCGCGAGCACCAGCGACTGCCCGGCGCGAATCGTGTCGTAGGGATGGCCTTTGGCGCCCTGGTTCTCGCGACCGCCCTGTCCGGGCGGCGCGTCTCTCGTTTCAGGGCTCGTCCAGTGGCTCGTTTGCTGTTGGAACTGAAACAGATCCTGAGCCGCCGCAGGCGACGCGAGCGCCACCAGACAGGCAACGAGAGCCAACTTCACGACGTCGCCTCTGGGGTGACGGCCATCAGCACCTCGTAGTGCGTGACCAGTGGTTCTCGCTCGAGGAGATACTCGTCGTCCTCGGCGTAGTATCGTGCCTGCTCGTAATCGTCGCCCGCGAAGCGCTTGATCGCGTCGATCGAATCCCAGAATGTCGTCAGCAGGAAATGGCAGATGCCGTTCTCGGTGCGGCGCAACACGAACACGCCGCGGTTGCCAGGCGTGGATGCATAATCGGCGAGGCCCGTGCGCAGCAGATACTGATGATAGGCATCGGCCTTGTCTGCCGGAACGCGGCCGTGCCACGCGCGCGCGATCATCGCTCCTCCAGCGGCCAGAGGCCCAGCGCCTTGTCGGCGTAGGCTCCCTCGCCTTCCTTGCACTCCTCGACGAGCACGTCGAGCGGCGCCGGTAGATTGAACGGCGGCCGTTCCAAATTCACCATGCGCCAGTCGCCATCGTCGATGTCGACGTTCGCCTCGTGCTCGAGAAACGTTGTTGTCAGGAGAAACATCGCACCACTCGACCTGATATTCGCGAGCGCTCGCTCGATGTTGTCGAACGACAGGTGTACGAGGCAGTCGCGGCACAGCACGAGGTCGGCGCGCGGAAGCGGATCCTTCGTGAGATCGAGCGTGAGGAATTGTCGCCCGGACGAGGGGCCGCCGTAGCGGCGCTCGTTTTCGGCGACGAGGGACGGCACGATGTCGGCGCCGACGTACCGGACGCCGAGGTCGACCATGCTGAGCCAGCCGAAGTCGCCGCAGGGCACGTCGAGGATCGATCGGACGCCGTGCCTGGCCAGGAACGGTGGCAGGACGGATCGCAGATGAGCCGTGGCGCCCAGCTCCGAGCCGAGCCCGGACTTGGAACCGGCGGCCCAGAGGTTCGTGCGGATGATGTGTTCGAAGCGCTCGCCAAGGGGGAGACGGGTCAGTTCCTCCCGTTGCTTCTTGAAGTTCAGTTGCGCCGGAACGACCGGCCGCTTGGGTCGAGGCATTAGATGTAAGTCGTTGAGATAAATGATGTTATGCCGTATATCCTGATGGGCTAAGGTCGGCTGCGGCTTAACCGATATTCTGGGTAGGGGCAGAGTGTCCGACGCGCAGGGTGACATGGACATGCACAGCATCGAAGCCGTCGTCACCGATCTCGAGTGGCAACGACTGCGGCGGCGTGTCGGACGGCATCCCCATCAGTGGCTCGTCAGCTCGAGCACCTGGGCCGCGATTCGTCTCCTCAAGCTGATTGCCCGGGCCGGCGCCTTCCGAACTGCTTGACCGTGTTGCCCGCCCGGATTAAGTTCCGTGCGTGCAGCTGCACGTCTTCGACGATCCCGCTACCCTTGGACGCGTCGCGGCCACCGTGGCCGCCGAAATGATAGCCGATAGCATCGCGGCGCGGGGGCGCGCGCGCATCATTGCGGCGACTGGCGCGTCGCAATTCCAATTCTTGTCGGCCCTCGTCGAACGGCGCGAGCTGCCGTGGCCGCAGGTGGAGCTGTTCCACCTGGACGAATACCTCAACATTCCGCCCACGCATCCGGCGAGCTTTCGCAAGTATCTCAACGAGCGGTTGATTGGTCCGACTGGAATCACGACCGCGCACCTGCTCGACGGCGAGCAGGATCCGGAAATCGTCTGCCAGACGATCGGCCATCAGATCGCTTCGGCGCCGATCGATGTGGCCTTCGTCGGCATCGGCGAGAACGGGCATCTCGCCTTCAACGATCCGCCTGCAGACTTCGACACACGCGAGCCCTACCTCGTCGTGTCTCTCGATGAAGCGTGCCGGCGGCAGCAGGTGGGCGAAGGGTGGTTCGATACCATCGACGACGTGCCGTCGCGCGCCATCTCGATGTCGGTTCGACAGATCCTCGAGGCGCGCCACATTCTCTGCATCGTGCCCGACCTTCGGAAGGCCGAGGCCGTCCGCGCATCCGTCGAGGGCCCGGTGACGCCGAGCGTTCCCGCGTCGATCCTGCAGACACACGCGAATGTCGATCTGTTTCTCGATCGCGCTTCCGCTTCTCTCTTGACGCACGTTCCCGCGCTCCGCCCGTCGTCGTCCATCCTGCGCCTGTCCTGATCGTGCCGTTCCGTTGGGTCATCGGGCTCCTGCTCTTTGCCTCGACGGTCATCAATTACATCGATCGCCAGACGCTGAGCGTGCTGGCGCCCTATATCAAGACCGAGTTCCACTGGTCGAATACCGACTTCGCATTCGTGATCATCGCGTTCCGCGCGGCGTACGCGATCGGGCAGACGCTGTCGGGGCGGCTGCTGGATCGCGTCGGGACCCGCGCGGGACTGATCGCGAGCGTTTCGTTCTACTCCGTCGTTGCGATGGCGACGTCGCTGGCGACGGGATTCCGAAGCCTGATGACCTTCCGTTTCCTTCTGGGTCTGGGCGAGTCGGCAAACTGGCCCGGCGCGACCAAGGCGGTCGCGGAATGGTTCCCGCGCCGCGAGAGCGGCTGGGCGGTGGCCCTGTTTGACTCTGGATCGTCGATTGGCGGCGCGCTTGCGCCGCTGATCGTGATCAGTGTCTATAAGTGGTTCGGCACCTGGCGCCCCGCCTTCGTGATCACGGGCCTTCTGGGGTTCCTCTGGCTGATCGCGTTCCGGGCGCTGTATCGATCGCCTGAAGCGCACCCGCGAGTGTCGCCGGAGGAGCTGAAGGTGATTATCGAAGGGCGCGAGAGCGGTATTGACCCCTCCCGCGCCGGCGATCGCCTGCCTTACCGGACGTTGCTTCGTCTGCCACAGACGTGGGGCATCGTGATTGGAAAGACGCTGTCGGATCCCGTCTGGTTTTTCATCACGGACTGGTTTGCGATCTACCTCGTCTCGCGCAACTATCGCGTCGAAGACAGCCTGATTGCGTTCTGGGTGCCGTTTCTGGCCGCCGATCTCGGCAACTTCGCCGGTGGTGGGCTCTCCTCATGGCTGATCGGCCGCGGCTGGAGTGTCGGCGCGGCCCGAAAGCTCGTGGTGGTTCTCGGCGGCGCCGGCATGACGCTCCTCGCGCCCACGGTCTTCATCGAGTCGTTTGCGGTGATGGTCGCCTGCTTTGCGGTGTCCACGTTCTCGTATGCGGCGCTCTCAACGATGATCCTCAACCTGCCGGCTGACGTGTATCCGACCGGTTCCGTCGCGTCGGTGAGCGGCTTGAGCGGAACCGGCGCCGGCATCGGGACAATCGCCGCGACGCTGCTCACGGGCGCGATCGCGGATCGCATGTCGTTCTCGCCGATTCTGATCGGCGCGAGCCTGGTGCCGCTTGGATGCGTCGCCGCCGTGTTGCTGCTCGTGCGCAATACCGAGGCGACGCGCCGGGGCGAGCTGCGGGCGATCTGATATCGGGGATCCCCGATCCCTGATCCCCGATCCCTGATCCCTGAGAATTGACTTCCGCTTTTCCGCCGCGCCAGAATGGCCGATCTCGCCGCACCGATGGACTCCACGCGAATCCTGATCGTCGGATATGGCCGCATGGGCCGGCTGGTCGAAGAGCTCGCTCCCGAGAACGGCTGCACAGTGGCCGGTGTGCTCGATGTCGATCTCAACGCCAACGCGGAAGCGTTGAGTGACGGAGCCTGGGGCGACGTCGACGTGGCGATCGATTTCACCACTGGCGACGCGGTGTCCCAGAACCTGCAGCGCTATGCGGCGCTCCACATGAACGCGGTCATTGGCACCACGGGTTGGACCGCGCAGCGGCCGGCGATGCGGAAGGTCGTCGAAGACGCCAACATCGGCGTGGTCGTCGCCGCCAACTTCTCGATTGGCGCCGTGCTATTCGAGAACGTCGCCGCTTACGCCGCCGCTCTCGTCGGATCGCATCCGGATTACGCCGCCTACCTGCACGAAATCCACCACGACAAGAAGATCGACGCGCCCTCCGGAACGGCGTTGGCCATCAAGGCAGCGATCGAAGCCGCGGGCTATCCGAAGACCATAGACGTGTCGAGCTCGCGCGTCGGATTCGTACCCGGCGTGCACACGGTCGGGTTTGATGGCCCTTCGGAGACGATTACACTGACACATAGCGTTCGCGATCGTGGTACGTTCGCTCGCGGCGCGCTGCTCGCGGCGCGATGGATCCAGGGCCGGACGGGCTGGTACAACATGAAAGACGTCCTCGGCGTCTGAGAGACCGACTTATGCACCGTGACTGGTCGGGCGTAGGCACTGCGCTCGTCACACCGTTTCTTGCGTCCGGCGCGATCGACGAGAAGACGCTGAAGTCGCTGGTGGCGCGCCAGGTCGATGGCGGGATTGATTTCCTGGTGCCCTGCGGCACGACCGGCGAGACCCCGACGCTGACGCGCGATGAGCGCGACCGGGTGGTCCGGATAACCGTCGAAGTTGCCGCCGGTCGAGTCCCGGTCCTCGCCGGCGTCGGTGGGTACGACACCCACGAGGTCGCGGAGCTCGCCGCCCACACGGAAACGCTCGGGGTGCAGGGGATCCTGTCGGTCACACCGTACTACAACAAGCCGACGCAGGAAGGCCTGATTCAGCACTACCGGACGATCGCCGAGCACACCTCGCTGCCGATCATTGTCTACAACGTACCCGGCCGTACCGGGTGCAACGTCGAGCCGCGAACGCTGGCCAGGCTCGCCGAGACCCCGAACATCGTCGGCGTCAAGGAAGCCTCGGGCAACATGACCCAGATGTGCGAGGTCTGCCGCGCCGTTCCGCCCGGCTTCCAGGTGTTGTCGGGCGACGACGCGCTGGCATTGCCACTGATGGCGGTCGGTGGGCGCGGGCTGATCTCGGTGGCGTCGAACATCGTCCCGGGTCGGATGGCGAAGATGATCGACTTCGCACTGGCCGGTGATTTCGCCGCCGCGCGCGAGGCGCACACGGCACTGCTGCCGCTGATGCTCGTGAACTTCATCGAATCGAATCCGATTCCGGTGAAGGCCGGACTCGCGATTCTCGGCCTCCTCGACGAAGTCTACCGGCTCCCGATGGTGCCGCCGTCGGACGGGAGCCGCGCCAGGATTCGTCAGGTGCTCGCCGACTTGGGTATGCTGGACTAGCCATGGCCGAACAGGAGTTGTCGCAACAGATCGAGCACTTGTTCGAACAGGGTGACAAGGCCGACGCGCTTGCCGCGCGCGGCGCCTTCGTGCGGCTCCGCGACGGCCTCGGCGATGGCCGCCTGCGCGCGGCCGAGCCCGACCCGTCGCATCCCACCGGCTGGCGGGTCAACGCCTGGGTGAAAAAAGGCATTCTGCTCGGGTTTCGTTTCGGCCGCCTCGTCGATCACTCGATGGACCATGGCCGATGGTCGTTCTTCGACAAGGACACGATGCCGCTCAAGACGATCGGCATCGATCGCCAGGTGCGGCTGGTGCCGGGCGGATCCGCGGTGCGTGAAGGCGCGTTCATCGGGCGCGGCGTGATCTGCATGCCGCCGATGTACGTGAACATCGGCGCACACGTGGACGAGTGCACGTTGATCGACTCGCACGTGCTCGTCGGCTCGTGCGCGCAAGTCGGTGCCCGCGTGCACGTCAGCGCCGGCGCGCAGATCGGCGGCGTCATCGAGCCCGTCGGGGCGCTGCCGGTGATCATCGAGGACGAAGTGCTCGTCGGCGGTAACACCGGGATCTACGAAGGCGCCGTGATCAAGAAGGGCGCAGTCATCGGCGCCGGGACGATCATCACCGGCTCCACGCCGGTCTACGATCTCCCGAACGGGACGATCATCCGGCCTACCCACGACGTGCCGGTCGTCATCCCCGAGCGCGCCGTCGTCGTTCCGGGCGCGCGCGCCGTCACCATCGGCGCCGGCGTCGAGTGGAAGCTCTCTCTCTCTACTCCCGTCATCGTCAAATATCGCGACGAAAAGACCGACACACGGACCGAGCTCGAACGGTGGATCCGTTAGATCTCGTCGCGCTGACGCGCAGCCTGGTCGACATCGATTCGACCACGGGGCGGGAGGCGGACTGCGGGACGTGGCTGGCTGCCTATCTGCGCTACCTGGGCTGGACGGTCGAGGAGCAGGAAGTCAGCGGCGGTCGGTCGAACCTGATCGCGACGCTCGATCCGCCGTCGGTCGTGTTCTCCACGCATTTCGACTGCGTGCCGGCATTCTTCCCGAGCCGGGTCGAGGGCGGCCGGCTCCACGGGCGCGGCAGCGGTGATGCGAAGGGCATCCTCGCCGCACAACTCCATGCGGCGGAGCGCCTTCGCGCCGCCGGTGAGCGCCGTGTCGGCATGCTCTTCGTGGTCGGTGAAGAACGCGGCAGCGATGGGGCCAAGACCGCGAACACACATCCGATGGCGGAGGCGTGCCGATTTCTCGTGAACGGCGAGCCGACGTCGAATCAGCTCGGCAAGGCGCATCGCGGGGTGCTCCGAATCAGGATGATCGCGAGCGGCCGCGCCGCGCACACGTCACGGCCGGAGAAGGGCGAGTCGGCGATCGACAAGCTGATTGATACGCTCGTGGAGTTGCGGGCGCAGGCGCTGCCGGAAGATCCGCTTCTGGGAAAAACCTATTACACGATCGGGCTGATCTCGGGCGGCGTCGCCCCGAACGTCATCCCTGCGCACGCGGAAGCGGAAGCGATGTTTCGTACCGTCGGCCCGCTCGAAGATCTGGGGCCGGCGCTGGATGTCGTGCGTTCACGCGTCGCGGTCGAGACCATCCTCGAAGTACCCGCCGTACGCCTGAAGACGGTGGAAGGATTCAAGACCGCGTCCTTCCCGTTCACGACGGATATTCCGTTCCTCGATCGATGGGGAGAGCCGCTGCTCTTTGGTCCCAGTTCGATCGCCGATGCCCACAGCGCAGACGAGCACGTCGAGATCGACGAACTTCATCGCGCTGTCGACGGCTATGTCGATATCGTTCGCAAGCTGCTTCAGTGATCGGCGGGGCTGAAGCCCCGCCTGCACAAATAGGCGAGCCCCGCCTCCACATGCATTCGGGCCGCTCGAGCCGCCGTTTACCGTAGCGCGACGGTCTGTGGCCCTTCGTGAAGTGGCAACGGCTTTCCCTTCCACACGATCTGTCCGCTGACGCCTTTCGGCAGCGTGACCGTTGCCTTGACTGTCTCCGCCTGCCGTTCGTAGTCAACGGCGACGTCACCGCGCGGCGTCGGCACGGTGGCCTTTACCGAGCTCAACGTTCCGAGATGCGGGCGGAGGCTCACGCGCTCGAAGCCGGGGGCGGCGGGCTGGACACCGGCGACGATGGTGAGGAGATCAACCGAAGGGTGCGCGCTCCAGGCGTGTGAATCGGAGCGTGTGGGATCTGGCGTCTCCGCCCACGTCGTCAGGCCGAGATCGAGCATCGCCCGCCACGGCGCCAGCAGATCGAGATATCGGTCGCCCATTTCCGCCTTTTGCAGCGCCCGGAACAGATAGAACTTGAAGTAGTAGGTCGCCTGGGTCAGCGACGCATCGTCCAGCACTTTGGTCATCAGCGCGCGCCGTCCGGTGGCCGGAACGGCGCCGGCGAGCACGCCGAGCAGGTTGACGTGCTGGCTGAAGGTCTTTTTCGCCGGAGTGTCTGCGAGCAGGCCCTTGGTCGCATCCCAGCAGCTCTTCGCGACTGCTGCAACGATTTTGTCTGCCGTGGCGCGGTACCTGGCAGCCTGTGCGGCACTGCCGAACGCCGACTCGAGATCGGCGGCTTCACGCAGCGCCAGCGCGAACTGCAGGGTGAGGATGGCGGATTCGCCGCCATCGATGGTGGGCGGCACGCCGTCCTCGAACGAATCGACCCAGTCGGCGAAGTTCCACCATTCCAGCTTGCCAAGCAGTCCCGAAGGCGCAAGCCGCGCCTCGAACCAGTCGAGCACTCCGCGCGCCCCGCGCAGGTAGGGTTTCAGGAAGGTCCGATCCCCTGCATACCACCAGTGGTCGTGCAGCATGCCAACCCAGAACAGCGAGAAGGGCGGGATGAATTGCGGGAGATCACCTGGATAGCGGCTCTGCGTGATGCCGTCAGGGATGCGCGACTCGTCGAAGAGCTCGATCGCGTTTCGGACGAGGCGATCGTCGCCGGAGAGGTACATCGAAACCAGGGCCTGGATGCGCGTGTCGCCGATGTACTGCAGCTGTTCCCAGTAGGGCGTGTCCATGTAGGTTTCGTGCGCGCAAAGCCGGGCCGTGTGCCAGCCAACGTCGAAGATGCGCTGCAGCGTCGGGTCGCTCGCCTCGAACCTGGCCTTGCGGTCGAACGGGTAGGCGCTGAACGAAGCGCGAATGTCGGCGACGGTCAGAGGCTCGCCCGCCGTTTCGATCGCGACCTGCACGTAGCGGAAGGTCCGCCACCACAGTGGCCGGAAGAGCCGCCGGTCGCCGCCATCAGGGAGGAAGCGATCGGCCAGACCCGAGATCACTTTGCCGGCAATATCGTTCCGGTTGCCCTTCTCGCCCTTCTGACCGCCCTTTGCCGGCGCGCGGAGCGCTTCCGCATAGGTCAAGGTGATCGTCGCCCCCTTGCCGCCCGAGGTCACGATCTCCGGATACGCGGTCGTCAGCTGCGACCGATCGAGCAGCGCCGTGACTTTCGATCCAGCCGGGATCACCCACGGCGCGCTGCCGTCCAGAACGCCTGCGGGTACCTCGCCACCGTCGCTGCGGGCCACTTTGGCGAGCCGCTCCGGCGTGTCTTCCATCAGCGGAATGCCTCGCGGGACGAGGAACCAGCGCGATGGAGAATCTCGAAGGCCGCGCGGTCCGCCGATCGTGATTGGCTCGGCGTCGGTCCACGCGCTGTCGTCGAACGCCGGCTGCTCCCAGCCCCACGGATACTTGCTGGCATCGACGATCTCACCGGGACCACCGACGAAGTACTCGTGGAAGATCGCGGCGCGATCGATCGGAAGAAGCGTGATCGCCGGATTCACCGTGGTGCGCCAGCCCTGGCCGGTGTTGACAGGGGCTTCTGCTTCTCCATCTCCCTGAACGAGGAATCCCGTCTGGTAGCTGACTTGCGCCATCGGCGCTTCCTGGCCGTAGTTCCACACGACCGCGGCAAGAACGTTCTTCCCGGCCACCAGCTGCTTCGCGATGTCGATCGTCTCGAAGCGCCAGTGATCGAGATCGCCGCGCGCCGGACCGGTGGCGACACGATGGCCATTCACGAACAACTCGTAACGCTGATCCGCCGTGGCATGCACGACGAACCGCGACGGCGCCGACGGCAGGTCGAACGTCCGGCGGAACAGGTAGACCCCAAACGAGCGCGGCAGCGCCTCTTTGGGCCGGATCCACGATGCTGCCCAGCGCGAGTCGAGCAGCTTCGGATTGATCGACTGTGTCGAGACGCGGGCCGGCCCTTCGAACACGCACACGATGAGAGCGATCGCCGCAAGAAGTCGGGGAAGGGGAGTGGTCATGGGATCCGCCGGGCACATGTAAACGGACCGTGGGTCCGCCTGTTGATGCCCGAGCTAAAGCTCGGGCCTACGTACGACGCGTGGCGACAGCACTCGCTACGTACGTAGGCCCAAGCTTTAGCTTGGGCTGCCTCAAATCTGCGAGAAGCTTGTCGGCCGAAGAATGTACGACGTGATGTTCGTCACGATCTCTGCGTCGGTGAATCCCGGGGTCGTCGACAGCTTCTTCCAGTCGGGATGCGCGACGAACTGCCCCCAATTCTGGTCGCGCGCGGCCATGCTCTCGAACACCAGCATGTAGGTCAGGCTGGGCATGCGCTGCGCGATCAGGTTCGATCCGAAGAAGACAGGCGCGAGGCCGGTCTTGCGGAAGATGTCGATCTCGCCGGTGTTGAACATCTCGACTTTCTTCCGATGCGCGGCCTTGCTGTGGCTCTCGTAGGTGCGAAGCTCGAGCACGCGGCCTGGCCCGGCCGCCGCGCCCGCCGGCTTCTCGAGCACCGGGATACCGTCGAAGGCGACCATCAACTGAGAGTCGATCCGTACGTAGCCGGGATTCGACGGCGGGACGACTGTGATGTTCTGCGCCCTTTGTCTTGTAGTCCTGATCGGCCTGCAGTTTCGCGTCGAGCCCGCCGACCGACTGGAGATCCTTGTGCGGGAGGAGCACCCAGAACGTCGGGCTGTCCGGACCGAACGCCACGGTGAAGACGCCGACCGGATTGATACCGGCCCGGTTCAGCGCCGGCACCGACACGTCGCGCAGATAGTTGCTGAAGTCCTCGCGCATCGTCGTGCGCAAGTGGTACTGGCGAAGCTCGTAGTATTCAGGCATCGGCTTGTTGGTCGTCTGCGCCTGGCCCCCTGACGCGCCGAGCGCGCTCATGCCGGCCGCGCCAATGGAAGATGCGAGGAAGTCACGTCGCTTCATGCGGTTTTGGCCTCATCCCGGTAATTGAAGAACAGGGCGAACAGCACCAGCACTCCGAGAGCCATGCCGGCAGGGATCAACCAGATCGTCCGCCAATCGTGACCACTCGGCGTGACGTAGGCGCCGACGATCCACCCAGAAAGGAGCGAGCCGATGAACATTCCGAATCCCGAGCGTGACGAATGCAATGAACCCCTGCGCTGCGGCCCGGATCTGCAGCGACGCCTTCTTGTCCACGTAGATCTGGCCGGTGACGAAGAAGAAGTCGTAGCACACGCCGTGCAGCAGGATGCCGATGTAAAGCATCCAGACGAGCGCCGCGTTGTCGCCGTAGGCGAACAAGGTATAACGCACCGCCCAGGCGGCCATGCCCACGAGCAGCATCTTTTTCACACCGAGGCGAATGAAGAACCACGGCATGATCAACATGAAGAAGATCTCGGACCATCTGTCCGAATCCCATCTTGCTGGTCACGTTCGAGACGCCGAGCTCGTTGAGAAATGCGTTCGCAAAGGCGTAGTAGAACTGCAACGGGATGCACACCAGGAACGAGCCCAGCACGAAGATGAGGAAACGAACGTTCCTGCATCAGCTTCAGCGCGTCCAGACCGAGGACGTCGCGCACGGTAATCGCATGTCCGAGCTTGGCGGAGGCGTGTGCGGCAGCACGAGGCTAAAAAGGCCGAGCGCCAGCGACGCCGCCGCGGCGATACTGGAACATCCCGGCACCCTTCCCGAAGCCGAGCAGGTCGACAGCGTAGCCTGCCACGATCCAGCCGATGGTCCCGAGCACGCGGACGCCCGGGAATTCCTTGCCGGGGTCCGTCATCTGATGGAAGGACAGGGAGTTTGTCAGTGCCAGCGTCGGCATGTAGCAGAGCGTATAAACCAGGAGCAACCAGATAGAAGTTTCCGAACGACGTCAACGTCGAGACGTAGAAGAGCAGGACCGCCCCGATCACATGCAGCGCCGCAAGGATGCGCTCCGTCGGGAAGAATCGATCGGCCACCATGCCGACGAAGAACGGCGAGATCATTGCCGCGAGTGCGGTGGTGCCGTAGGCAAGCCCGATCTGCGGCCCATCGAACTTCAGTGTCTCGTTCAGATAGGCGCTCATCGCGACGTACCATGCGCCCCAGACGAAATACTGCAGGAACATCATCACGGACAGCTTGATCCGGACAGTCGATGTCATCTCGCCTCGCTGGCGGACCTGAAGGTCCGCCCTACGTAAGCCTAAAGGTCCGCCCTACAGAAGAAGGTGCCGCGATCGCACACATGTAGGGCGGACCTTCAGGTCCACCGCACACATGTAGGGCGGACCTTCAGGTCCGCCTGCTACCGTTAGTTCGTTCCCTTTCCCGGTAACGGCTTGATTTTGATGTTCCTGAACGCGACCTCGAATCCGTGCTCCTGGAGCGCAAGGCGACCAGCCTTCGCCATCCCGTAGTCCGGCCACGCCTTGAACTTGCTGTTGGCGACGCGCGTCTTCCAGTCGCTGCTCCAGAGCTCGTACTCGACGACCTTCACGCCATTCAGCCAGTGTTCGACGTGCCCGTTGTTGACGACAATGCCGCGACTGGTTCCACTCGCCGGGGGTGTGGACCGTGTTCTGACTCGGCGCGTGCAGCGCATAGTTGGCGCCGGAGAAGCGATCGGGACCGTTCTTGCCGTCGGGATGGCCCTCGTTGTCGAGCAGCTGGATATTCGGGCCCCGTGAAGTAGACCTCTTTGTACTTGGGTGACTCGATGACGTGATAGAAGACCCCGCTGTTGCCGTTCTTGGCGAGCTTCCAGTCGAACTGCAGGTCGAAGTTCTCGAATTCCTCGTCGGAGACGATGTCCGTGGTCTTCGCGACTCTCGTCAGCGCGCCGTCCTTGACCGCCCAGCCCTCGGGCACGCTGGTCTGGTTGTAGCCGTGCCATCCCTTGGTTGTCTGGCCGTCGAACAGCAGCTTCCAGCCGTCGGCCTTTTCCTTGTCGGTGAGCGTATTCATTGCGTCTGCGGCGCCGAGCGGTGCAGCCGCGACGAACGCGGCAATGAACGCCGCTGCAAGCATTGTGCGTGTCATTCAGATCTCCGACCGGCAAGGCGAAAGCCCCGCCTCCACAACTTTACTGGCGGCCCGTCAGGACACTCCATTCACGGGTATGTGTCCATCTGTCACCGTGTGTAGAACGATCCCCGACGAGCGCCGCAGCCCCGCGGTAGCGCGCGATCACGCGCGCGCCCTCGTCGGGATTCAACACGCTGAGGGCGGTCGCCAGCATATCCGAACTCGTTGCGTCTCCGGCAATCACCGAGACGGAACGGTGCCCCGTCAACGCGGCGCCGGTCCGTGGATCGATGATGTGCGAGTAGCGAACCCCCCCGATCTCGACCCACTGTTCGGCGTCCCCGGACGTGGAGACGCCGCAGCGCGACACCACCATCGGACGGGGCGTCGCCGGCCGATCGTCGTCAAGTCCTGCCAGCGTCACCTCCCATCCGGCGCGGCCGGGAGGCGGCTGGCCGAGCGCCAGATCGCCACCGGCGGCGACGAGCGCGTGGGACAATCCGGCGGCGGCAATCTCCACCAGCGCCTGGTCCGCGGCATATCCCTTGGCGATGCCGCCCGCGTCGAGGCGAATGCCGCCGCGCGCGAAACGCACGGTCCTGCGGGTCGCATCGAGCGTGATCAGGCGGTAGCCCGTCACCGCTCGCGCGGCGGCGAGGTCGCCGGGGGATGGCAATTCGACCTGCCGGCGAGCCCGGCGCCACAGCCTCGACAACGAACCGATCGTGATGTCGAAGGCGCCGTCGCTCTCGCGGGCCAGGCGCTGTCGACGGCACTCAGCACGTTGAACAGGTCGTCGCTGATCGGCGCCGGAGCGTCCACGGCTTCGCGCGTGATGCGGCTGAGCTCGGAGGAGTCCCGATAGTCGCTCAGCGCGGTGTCGAGCGCCGCGATGCGCTCGAAAGCGCGCTGGAACGCGCGATCCGCATGCGGCCGATCGGGCGCGTAGAGCACGATACGGAACGTCGTGCCCATCTGCGGCGCGCTGCGCTCGAAACGCGCAAGTGCCGACGCAGAATGACCGGTGAGCGGAAGCGACAGGAGGGCGAACGCGGCGAGGAAGGCGCGCGCTCGCGAGACGCCGTTACTCGAGGCCGAGCACCCAGCGGATGCCGCCGGCGATGAATTGCTGATACTCAGGCGTCTGCCAGAGGTCGTCGCGGTGACCAAGTGCCGAATAGAAGACACGACCCTTGCCGTAGGTGCTCGTCCAGGCGAGGGCGAAGTCGCCGTCGGTGCGCTTCACGCCCTCCTTTTTCAGGTCCACCGAGCTGGTATCGAGCGACAGCAGCACGTGCCGCTTCGATCGATCCCAGTTCCGATACTGATAGATCTCGTCCTTGACCGTCCAGACAGGCGGCAGGCCTTTGGTGGCCGCGTGCTGTCGCATCCTCCACTTTGACGCGAACATCCTGGTGCCAGGGATGCCCGTCGAAGTAGCCGCCGATCATCTCGCCGTATTCAGGCCACTGATAGAACGTATCGGTTGCCGAGTGAATGCCGATGAAGCCTTTTCCCGACTTGATCCAGGCGAGAAGGTTCGCCTTCTCCGCCTCGCCAATCGGCAACTCGCCGGTCGTGTAGAAGACCACGGCATCGTACGCGGGCAGACTCTCCGGACCGAGGAAGGCGAGATCCTTGGTGGCGATGACGTCGAAGCCGTTCTTCTTCCCGATCTGCGGGAAGCAGCTGCATGCTCAGCGGGATGACGTCGTGCCGGAAGCCGGCCGAGTAGGTGAGATAGAGAACTTTCTTGGTAGCCGATTGCGCCTTTGCCGCGGAGAACATGGCCGCGGCAATCACCGCAGTTGCGAGGACCAGGATCGTTCGAGTGCGCATCAACGCTTTTCTTGCCACAGAGAACTCGGAGAAAGGTGTGCCACAGAGACGCAGCGAAGACACAGAGGTCACAGAAAAGCTGCTCTGTAGCCTCTGTGACGCCTCTGTGCCTCTGTGGCGAAATCTCCCCGCCTCTGTGGCGAGCTACATCGTCTGGCTCTGTCCCGGAATCGCCACCGGCGGCACCGGGATCGGGCCGAATTCGAGCTTCGACGGCATCAGGTTGAATGGTGACGCGAGCAGCTGCTCGAGCACGATCACCTTGCCGGTGTAGGCCGCTTCGCGGCCGGCGATCGCCGTCAGCGTCGACTCGGCGACGCGGCGCAATTCGTTGAGCGGCGTGCCGCCACGGATGCTGGCGATCAAATCCGTGTGCTCCTGAACGTACGGTTCGGTCGGCTGCCCCGACCACTTCCACGCGTTCGGCCCCGTGATTTCGTAGCGGACGCCATCCTGCGTGTCGCAGCGGCCTTTGCTGCCTGCGGCGAATTCGGCGACGAGACCGGGCGTGCCCGCCTGCTGGCGAGCCATGCTCATCAGATGGACGCCGTTCTCGTACTCGTAGTCGAGCGCGAAGTGATCGTAGATGTGGCCATACTCAGGACCGGTTCTCGCCTGACGTCCGCCGACGCCGACGACGCGCACCGGGATCTTGTCGCCCATCACCCAGTTCGCGACGTCCAGGTTGTGGACGTGCTGCTCGACGATGTGATCGCCGGACAGCCAGGTGAAGTACAGCCAGTTCCGGAGCTGCCACTCCATGTCGGTCCATTCGGACTGGCGGGGCTTGGTCCAGAGGCCGCCCTGGTTCCAGAAGGCGCGGAGCGCGACGACGTCGCCGATGGCGCCATCGTGCACACGCTTCATCGCCTCGATGTACGCGGCCTGATGCCGGCGCTGGGTGCCCGCGGCGACGGCGAGGTTCTTCGACTTGGCGAGATCCGCCAGCTCGTAGACGGACTTGATGCCGGCGGTATCGACGGCAACCGGCTTCTCGGTGAACACGTTCTTGCCGGCTTCGATCGCGGCACGCAGGTGCATCGGGCGGAACGCCGGCGGCGTGGCGAGGATCACGTAGTTGACGTCGCTGACCGCGACAACTTTCTTGAATGCGTCCCAGCCGACGAACTGCTTGTCGGGAGTGACGGCCACCTTCGCGCCGTGCTTCGTGAGATTCTGCAGGCTCGACTCGAGACGATCCTTGAAGAGGTCGCCTATCGCGACGAGGCGCACGCCTTCAGCCGAGGAGAGGACATTGTCGACGGCGCCGGTGCCGCGGCCACCGCAGCCGATGACGCCGACGCGAATCTCGTCGCTGCCTGCCGCATAGGCGCCAGGAATCGAGGTCAGGCTGGACGCAATCGTTCCGCCGACGACGGCGGCAGTTGAGGTTTTGATGAAGTCGCGCCGCGACGGCGTGCCGGCTGCTTGCTGCTGATCCATGGCGAACTCCCGTGCGAGGGACTAGACGGACCTCGCGCTGGCGAAAGCGGTTAAGTGGCCTGACAACCTACTATTACTTGGCGGAATTGTCCACTTCGGCGACCACGCGGAACCCGACGAAGGTCGCATCGGTGTGCCACCACAAGCTCTTCGGGTTTTGCGGGTCGCGGCGGCTCCACGCCTCCGTGGACGAGCGCCGCGCCGCCGACCCGCAGCTTCGCCGCCTCGTCGTCCCAGGATCCCCCGCGCACCGCGTGCGGATACAGCTCCTTGCCGGGGTCGTTGAACGGCGAGGTCGCGGACGACTTTGCCGTAGTAGTCGGCTTCGTACTTGTCGGCCGTCCACTCGGCGACGTTGCCGTGCATGTCGAACAGCCCCCACGCGTTCGGCTTCTTGCCGCCGCCGACGTGCGGCTGTTCGCCGGCGTTGTCCTTGAACCAGGCGTAGTCGGCCACCGTTGCCGGATCCGCGCCAAAGGAGTAGGCCGTCGTCGTACCGGCGCGCGCCGCGTACTCCCACTCAGCCTCCGTGGGCAGACGGTATTTCTTGCCGGTGCGGGCCGAGAGCCACTCGCAATAGCGTGAGGCCGCGTACTGGGTGACGCCGATCACCGGCTGCGCTTCCTTGCCCCAGCCCCACGACTCGTCCGCGTACGGGGGCGTTGGCCGCGAGATCGCGTCGCCCGCGTCCTTCGGTCCGGTCAGCCCCAGCTTGCGCTTGCGCTGCAGATCGAGGCTGAAGGCGAACTCGTCGTATTCGCTCCAGGTGACTCTCCTTGGTGGCCATGTAGAACGCCGGCAGCGTGACCTTGTGCTGCGGCCCCTCGTCGGCGCCGCGGCCGGCCTCGTTGTCGGGACTCCCCATCGTGAAGGTCCCCGCCGGAATCGGCACCATGTCGAACGTGATCTTGGTGTTCGGGATGGTCTCGGTGTACGCCGCAGGGGCCGTGCCTTGGGCCGCCGAGTCAACGGACGTCCGCGCGACGACAATCGAGCCGACAGCCAGCGTGCCGACGACGGCCAAGGTCCTGATCTGCATCAGCGATTGTACTTCGCCCGTCTGCCTGGGGAGCTCTGGATCCGGGACCTGAGTAAGCTGGGAGCCTGAGTAGCTGCCTGACGCGAGTAACCCGACCAACCTGACCAACTCCTACCCGGGCAACCCGCGACCCGACTCAGACCATCACCTTCACGCCGAGCAGTTCGTCATTCGGGTACAGATGATCGACGTTCTCGCGGGTGACGATCTGATGGCGTACGAACACCGCCGGCGGAACCGCTTTTCGCGCCAGGATGTCGATGGCGAGTCGGATCAGCCCTTCGCCGTAGCGCTCGGGGAAGTAGCCGATCGAGGCGACGAGCGGCGTATGCGGCTCGCGCAACTCGACGCGCGCATCGGGCTCCGCGTTCTGCCCGACGATGGCGCAGTCGTGCCGCGGCCGGCTTCCTGGAAGGCGCGGGCGGCGCCAAGGGCGCTCGGGTCGTTGGCCGCGCCGACGAGCACGTATTTCGCCTGCGACTCCCGCAGGTGCTTGCGGACGCGTTCGAACGACACCTTGAATTGGCCGTCGCCGTCGAGCGTCGCGATGCGGCATGTCTCCAGCGAATCGGGCACCGTCTCCTTCAACCCTGCCAGCACGCCGCTCATGCGGCCGTGCACGAGGGTTCCGGCGCGCACCAGCTCCAGCAGCAGCACTTCGTCGATCCGCCCGTTCCACTGGCTGCGCGCCCACCGGCCGAGATAGCGGCCCTGCGAGAAGACCAGCCTGGTAGTTGTTCGCGCCGAAGTAGGTGGCGCCTGGATGCGGGATGTCGATCGCGATGAGCGGAATGCCGGCTTCGAGATAGCGGCCGGCGACCTCGGGCGCGATCGCTTCGTCGGTCTGGAACTCGAGTGCGAGATCCAGATTCTCACGGATCAGATGGTCCGCATTCCGCAGTGCGACTTTCGGCTGATAGCGATTGTCGACGACGATCAGCTCGACGTGCGCGGCTTCGGCGGCGCGCTCCAGGCCGGCGCGCACTTCCTTCGCGAACGACCCGCCAGATCCCTGCGCGGCATAGCCGATCCGGTACCGCTTGCGCGGACGGATGTCGCAGGTGAGCCGGTAACGGTTGACGTCAACTTTCTCGAGCAGCCCGCAGTGGTGCAGCGTGTGGAGCAGGCGGAAGCACAGGCCCTTGCTGAATCGCGTACGCTCGACGACGTCGCGCAGGCGCAACGTCTCGCCTGGCGCGGCGAACGCACCCAACACCTGCGTCGCATGGACGACGGACTCGACCAGATAGGTCTTCGGCGTGGACTGCATCATTGCCCCGCGATGAGCAGCACCGCATGCCCGCAGCGATAGGCGTCCGAACCGGCGCCGAGCATACCATAGCGTTGTCAGACCACTTTGGAGGTGAGGAAATGATTCGCCGCGCGTTTCGAATGTCGATCAATCCGGGCGAGGAAGCCGAGTACGAACGGCGGCACCGGCCCATCTGGCGGGAGCTGGAAGAAACGCTCCTCGCGCACGGCGTGGACACCTACTCGATCTACCTCGATCCTGCGACGCGCGATCTGTTCGCGTACGTCGAATTCGACAGCGAGGAGCGCTGGAACGCGGTGGCGTCTACGGACGTGTGCCGGCGCTGGTGGGCCTACATGCGCGACATCATGCCGTCGAATCCCGATCACTCCCCGATCGCGGCATCGCTGACCGAAGTCTTCCATCTCGAACGCTCTCCCCGCTGAGCTGGCGGCGCGTCTGGCGCCATGCGCCGCGTTGCGCTCCGCGAAACACGATTCGCGCCGCGGGACCAATTGGTCGGCGCCGCGAGCGCTCATCGTGCACCGCCTTAAGTGTGGTCAGACCGCAAGTTAGCTCCACTTCCGCGGCACTTCGCGCGTTTCGCCATGCGGAACGAGCGCAATTTTGCGGAACACGCTTGCGCGCGCCGCAGATGAGAAGCCAAGACTCCACGCGTTTTCGAACCCACCCCCGGTTCGCGGGGCCGAGGCCCCGCCGCCACTGGCGAGTGTGAGTGGACAAACGCGGAGACTCCTCTATGCGAAAACTCGTGTCGCTCGTCGCCGTGCTCGCCTGTCTCGGGCTCGCAGGGAGCGCGCATGCGCAGACCGCCACCGGCCAGATCACGGGCACCGTCACCGATACGCAGTGGCGCCGTGATGCCAGGCGTCAAGGTGGTCGTCACCAGCCAGCAGACCGGTCTCACGCGCGAGACGACGACCAGCGACGTCGGCAGCTACGTCGTGCCGCTGCTGCCCGTCGGGAACTATCTCGTCACTGCCGAGCAGTGAAGGCTTCAAGCTCGCGGTGCAGTCCGACATCCAGCTGAACGTCGATCAGGTGCAGCGCATCGATCTGAAGCTCGAGGCGGGCAACGTCAGCGAACGTGTCGAAGTACGGGCGAACGCGTCGGCGCTCGATACCGAGACGTCAACGGTCGGACAGCTGATCAGCGAGAAGCAGGTCACGCAGCTGCCGCTCAATGGCCGCAACTTTCTCCAGCTGCTCTTCCTGGGCGCCGGGGCGGTCGAGACCAATGGCGAGCAGGCCGATATGCGCCAGGGCGTCGGCAACGCGATCAGCATCATGGGATCGCGGCCGACGTCGAACAACTTCATGATCGACGGCACGTCCAACGTCGATACGTCGCTCGGCACGCCGGCGGCGATTCTCTCGATCGACATCATCCAGGAGTTCAAGGAGCAGACCGCCACCTACTCGGCCGAGTACGGCTTCAGCGCCAACCAGATCAACATCGTCAGCAAGTCGGGCACGAACGACTTCCACGGATCGGCGTTCGCGTTCTTCAGGAACGAAAGCCTCGATGCGCGGAACTTCTTCGATCCGGTAGACGCCGAGAAGCCGAAGCTCGATCAGAAGCAGCCGGGGTTCTATGTCGGCGGTCCCGTCCGGCTGCCCGTTCTACGACGGCCGCAACAAGACGTTCTTCCTGTTCAACTACGAAGCGACGCAGAATCGAGCGCGGGTCGAGCGCCTTCTACACGGTGCCCGTCGCCCGCAGAGCTGTCTGGCCATTTCAACGACGACGATCATCGATCCGGCAACCGGACAGCCGTTTCCGAACAACACCATTCCGCAGGAGCGATGGTCGCGGCTGGCGCAGGCTCGCCGCGCCGTGGTACCCGGCACCGAACATCGATGCCCCGCAGGGGAACTACCAGGTGATTCGGACGCTGCCGCAGAACCAGGACCAGTTCACGATTCGCGCCGATCAGGATCTCGCCAAGTTCGGCCGGACGTTCTTCCGCCTGACGCGAACGATGTACGACAACCGCACCGACTGCGAACCTTCAGGACATCGGCGACCGCGCTGTTCGTGCAGGACACGACCAACTGGCAGGTCCAGCACACGTGGGCGCTCAAGCAGCAACCTGGTGAACAACTTCCGTTTCGGGCGCGTTGACGCGCGAGCCGATCAGCAGGGCATTCCCTGCCCGCAGTCCGACGTCGATTCGCTGCAGTTGACCGGCGTCTTCACCGACATTCCGGACGATCAGCGCGAGTGTCCAAGCGTCGGCATCCAGAGCTTCGCAGGACGTAGGCGGCGCCGTCAACGCCTATTCACGCCAGCAACCAGCCGATGTGGGACATCAGCAACACCACCACGTGGATTCGCGGCGCGCACACGTTCAACTTCGGGTTCAACTACCGGCGCTGGTGGCTGCAGCGCGATCTCGCCACGGGGTTTCTGGGCAGCTACACCTTCGGACTGGCGGGACCTCGGCTTCACCGGCAACCCGGTCGCGGATTTCCTTCTCGGCTACTACAGCAATGTCGGCCTGTTCCAGCCGGCCGCTTTCAGCGTGCCCGGCCAGGCCGGCAATCCACGCGAGTTCAACTTCAAGTACTTCGCGCCGTACGTGCAGGACGACTGGAAGGTGAACTCGCGGCTGACGCTGAATCTGGGCCTTCGCTGGGACTACCGCAACGTTCCGTACGAGACCAGCAACCGGATGGGGTGGAGGAACCTGGATTACGCGCCGGGCGGCCTGCTGGTCGCCGACGAGACGCTCGTCAGCGGCGGTATCACCGACGGCGCGTACTACCAGTTCGCAGGTCGTCGCAGCCCTGAGAACCCCGACCGGTTCAAGGTGTTCGCACCTCGCGTCGGGTTTGCCTGGCGACCGTTCGACGACGAGCGCACCGTGCTGCGCGGCGGCTACGGCGTGTTCTTCGATTCCGCCGAAGGCCGCGAGATTGACGGCGCCGCCGACATCTACCCGTACGTGAGCCGCGGCAATTATCAGCAGTCGCTCGGCCAGCCGGCGCCGCTGAAGACGACCGACACGCTGTTTCCAAGCTTCGAGCAGCCTGGCGTCGCGACGCCCGCGGCCAACACGTTCCTCGCGGTGAACCAGTCGCCCGAGCCGAAGAACCCGTACGTGCAGCAGTGGTCGCTCGGCGTGCAGCGGCAGTTGACCGGCGCGACGACGCTCGAGCTGAACTACATCGGCAACAAGGGCACCAACCTGCTGATGCGTCAGAACATCGCCCAGGCGCTTCCCCTACGATCCCGCCAATCCTCTGTCCGGTCGAGGCGCGGCGGCCGTTTCCCAATTTCGTCGTCTACATCGACAGCAACTGGGGCGGGCGATCGAACTACAACGCCTTCAACACCAAGCTCGAGCATCGTGGTCGCGGCTCGCTGCTCACGTTCGCCTACACCTGGGCGAAGAGCACCGATTCGAAATCGGCGGCCGCCGGCATCGGCGCCAGCGGGTTCAACGGCTGGCAGGGTTTCCTCAACAATCACGATCCCGAGCGCGATCACGGGCTGTCGGACTTCGACGTCGATCATCGCCTGGTCGGCAGCTTCGTCTACAACCTGCCGTTCGGCAACGGCGAGAAGTTCGCCGGCGATGCCACGGGCGTCAAGAACGCGATCGTCGGCGGCTGGCAGGTGAACGGCATCTACACCTGGCAGCACGGATTCCCGATCACGATCCAGGCCGCGGATCTCGGCGGGCTGAACGACACGTTCGGCTCCAATCGCGCCGACCTCGTCGGCGATCCCGACGTCGGATTCGATCAAGAGCGTCGAACACTGGTTCAACACGGCCGCATTCGCGCAGCCGGGGTTCGGCCAGTTCGGCAACACCGGGCGCAACATCCTGCGCGGTCCCGGCGTCAACAACCTCGATTTCTCGCTGTTCAAGAACTTCGAGTCCTGGCACGACATGCGGCTGCAGTTCCGGTTCGAGTCGTTCAATTTCTTCAATCACCCGCAGTTCAACGGTGTCGACACCAACGTCGCGAATCCGACATTCGGGGTGTTGAATTCCGCACGAGCTGGACGCATCAACCAGCTCGGGTTGAAGTTCCTGTTCTGATCGCGGCGACCGTCGCGTGATCGACGTCGGACCGGTGCGAAGTCGTATGCTTTGCACCGGTCCACGTTCACGACGGGAGCCGTCCATGCACGCCCTCATCAGGTCTGTCGCAGCATTGACGATGATGATCTGCTCTTGCGCGCCACCGGCGTCGTCCGGCCTGGCCCGACTGAAGGTCGTGGCCATCACGGCGGCTCAGCAGCCGGCGCCGCAGCAGCCGCCACGCGCGCAGCTGCAGCGCGTCTACGAGGAAGGCGAACGGGCGCTCGCCGAAGGACGCTATGACGAGGCCGCGCGCGCCTACGAAGCAGCTGCGCAAGGCCGATCCGACGAGCGGCGACCTGCACGCGCGCCTCGGCATGATCTACTTCCAGCAGGGCAAGTTCGCCGAGGCCGTCCCGGTGCTGCAGCGTGCGGTAAAGCTGAAGCCGGCATTGTCGAATGCCGCAGCGCTGCTCGCGATGTGCCTCTCCGAGCTTGGCCGCTACGACGAGGCGTTGCCGGGTCTGAAGACGGCATTCCGCCAGATTCAGGATCCGGCGTTGAAGCGCATGGCGGGCCTACACCTGATGCGCGCCAACACGTTCCTCGATCGACCGGCCGACGCCGCGCAGGCGGCGCTCGAGCTGTCGCGCGCATTCCCGAAGGACCCCGAGGTCCTGTATCACACCGGGCGCATCTTCGCGAACCTCGCCTACGTGCAGACGATGACCCTCGCCGAGGTGGCGCCGCAGTCGGTGTGGCTCCACCAGGCGAAAGGAGAAGCCAACGAGAGTGAGGGAGCCTTCGACGCCGCGGTGCAGGAGTACCGTGCGGTCCTCGCGGCAGACCCGAAGCGCCCCGGCATTCACTATCGTACCGGCCGCGCCCTGCTGGCACGCGCCAGGCAACCCGACTCACCGCCGAACACGCTCGCCGAAGCGGCGCAGGAGTTCGAGCTCGAACTGCAGATCGATCCCACCAATGCGAATGCCTCGTACGAGCTCGGCGAGCTGCAGCGCAAGGCCAATCGGCTTGATGAAGCGCAGCGGCTTTTTACGCAGGCCGTGACTATCGATCCGCAGTTCGAAGACGCGCTGGTCGGCCTCGGTCGCACGCTGGTAGCCGCGGGCCAGCCCGCGCAGGGCGTTCCGCATCTCGAAAAGGCGATGGCCATGGATCCCAGCGATGAAGTGGCGGTCTACCAGCTCGCGCAGGCGCAGCGGGCGCTCGGTCAGACCAGCGAGATGGAGAAAACGCTGGCGCGCTTCCGTCAGCTTCGCGACGAAAAACAGCAGCGTGAGCAGGCGGCAATGCGCGCGCCCTCCGGCGTGACCCGCCAGGAGATCGACGGCCAGGCGCCGCAGTGAGGCGTGTCGCACGATGCGGAACGTCAGGGTCGGGCTCTTCGGGATCGGCCTCGATGCCTACTGGCCGCAGTTCGACGGGCTGAAGGCGCGCCTCGACGGCTACGTGCAGATCGTCGCCGACCGCTTGAGCCGGCCCGGCGTCGACGTCGTCAATCTCGGCCTTATCGACACGCCACCAAAGGCACTCGACGCGGGGCATCGGTTCCGCGCCGAAGACGTCGATCTGATTTTTCTCTACGTCACAACCTATGCGCTCAGCTCGACGGTTCTTCCCGTCGTCCGGCGGGCGCGTGTTCCCGTCGTCGTGTTGAATCTGCAGCCGGCGCCCGCCATCGATTACGCGCGTGTCAACGCGATGCGCGATCGCACCGCGATGACGGGCGAATGGCTCGCGCATTGTTCCGCCTGCTCGGTCCCTGAGATCGCCAGCGTCTTTCGACGGGCTCACGTCGACTTTCACCAGATCACCGGCCTGCTCGACGGCGATGACGAGTGCTGGCAGGAAGTGAGTGGCTGGATTGAGGCGGCCCGGACCGTCCACGTGCTCGCGCATAACCGGCTCGGGCTGATGGGGCACTACTACGGCGGCATGCTGGACATCTATACCGACCTCACCCGCCATTGCGCCACCTTTGGCGGGCACATGGAGATCGTCGAGGTCGAGGAGCTGGCGGCACTGCGCCGGGAGGTCCCGCAGTCGGCGATTGCCGAACGCGTGGCTGCTTTCCACGAGGTGTTCGACATTCAACAGGACTGTTCCTCTGAAGAGATGGAGCGCGCCGCCCGTACTTCCGTTGCCCTCGACCGGCTGGTCGCCGAGCACGATCTCGGCTCGCTGGCCTACTACCACAAAGGCACGGGGGTAACCGAGAACGAGGATGCGATGAGCTCGATCATCCTCGCCACCTCGCTGCTCACCAGCCGCGGCGTGCCTGTCGCCGGCGAGTACGAGGTCAAGAACGTCCAGGCGATGAAGCTGCTCGACACGCTGGGCGCCGGCGGCTCGTTCACCGAGTATTACGCGATGGACTTTGCGGACGACGTGCTGCTGATGGGACATGACGGACCGGGGCACATGGCGATCGCGAACGGGCGGACGAAGGTGCGTCCGCTTGGTGTCTACCACGGCAAAGTCGGGCGAGGCCTGTCTGTCGAAATGAGCGTCAAACACGGCCCGGTGACGCTGCTGTCGGTGATCGAGACCGGGACCGGCGATCTCGCGCTGCTGATGGCCGAAGGGGAGTCGGTCGAAGGTCCGATCCTCGAGATCGGAAACACGAACAGCCGATATCGATTTTCCCTCGGCGCACGTGCCTTCGTGAGCGCCTGGAACAGCTACGGCCCTGCGCACCATTGCGCCGTTGGCGTCGGACATGTGACCGGTACGCTCGACAAGATTGCCGCGCTGCTGCAGATCGACGCCATCAAGGTGTGCTGAGGGTCGCGAACACGTGCCCCTGGAGCGACAAACGGTGGACCCGAATCCGATGCTCGGAGTGCTCTATCACTGGATTGGCGGTCTGGCCGCGGCCAGCTTCTACATTCCGTATCGCGGTGTCCGTCGCTGGTCGTGGGAGACCTATTGGCTCGTCGGGGGCATCTTCAGCTGGATCGTCGCGCCGTGGCTGTCCGCGTGGCTTCTGGTCCCGGATCTTCGAGCCACGCTGTCGTCGGCGCCAGCGTCCACGCTCGCCTGGGCGTACGTCTTTGGCGTGCTGTGGGGACTTGGCGGTCTGACCTTCGGGCTGACGATGCGATATCTCGGGATTGCGCTCGGCGTCGCAGTCGCGCTCGGCTTTTGTGCGGCATTCGGCACGCTCATCCCACCGATCGTCGCCGGTGAGTTCGGCGCGATCGCTGCGAGCACATCGGGCCGGGTGATCCTCTGCGGGGTGGCTGTGTGTCTGCTCGGCATCGCGCTCAGTGGGCTGGCCGGCCGTTCCAAGGAGCGCGAGCTGTCCTCCGAGCAGAAGGCAGAGACCATCCGCGAATTCGACTTCCGAAAGGGCATGCTGGTCGCCACCTTCTGCGGCGTGATGAGCGCCTGCTTTGCCTACGGGCTCGCCGCTGGCAAGCCCCTCGCCGATCTCACTCGTGCCCGCCTTCTCGAACACGGCCGCGCCGATCTCTGGCAGAACCTGCCGGTCCTCGTCGTCGTCCTGCTCGGCGGCTTCACCACCAACGTCGTCTGGTGCGTGATCCTCAACGCGAGGAATCGATCGGCCGGCGAGTACCTGGCGATCGAAGGCGCCCCAGGCCTTCTGCTGCCCAACTACCTGCTTTGCGCCGTCGCCGGGGTCGTCTGGTACCTGCAGTTCTTCTTCTACAGCATGGGGCAAACGCGCATGGGCTCATACGAATTCTCCAGTTGGACGATGCACATGGCGAGCATCATCATTTTCAGCACGCTGTGGGGCGTGGCGCTTCGCGAGTGGCGGGGGACGAGCCGGCGAACCCACACGCTGATTGCCTGCGGCCTCGCCGTGCTGGTGGCGTCGACGCTGCTCGTGGGCTACGGTAACTTCCTGAAGGGCGCGGTGGTGCTTGCACAAGGCACTGGCGCGGAGGAGGGCAGCGTCGAGGTGTCGTGGGACAAGGTGATCCGAGTCTCGAACACCACGCCAACGCTGCAGGTCGTGGTCAACCCGCCGCTGCGACGCGGCTCACCTATCCACGATCGTGCGTTTCAGACGCTGCGCGAGCTGGGATGCGATTACGTGCGGTACGTGCCGTGGCTTCCGTATCCGAAGCTGGCTGTGGCGGAGCTCGAGCCGCCTGCCGGCGATAAGACGTCTTGGGATTTCTCGCTCATCGATCCGATGACGGAAGACTTCATGGAGGCGACGCGCGGCCACTCCGTGATGCTGAACTTCAGCACGATCCCGCAGTGGATGTTCAAGACAGACAAGCCCGTGTCGTATCCCGCGAATCCCGACGAGCCGACGTGGACCTATACACAGGGCACCGAACTGCGCGATCCGACGCTCAAAGAGCTCGGCGAGTACTATGCGCGCCTCGTGAGTTGGTACACGAATGGCGGCTTCACGGACGAGGCCGGCAAACGCCACGAGTCGAAATACCGCTACAAGATCGACCACTGGGAAGTACTCAACGAGCCCGATCTCGAGCATCAAACGACGCCTGAGCAATACACCGCACGGTATGACGCGATTGTCGGCGCCATTCGCCAGGTGTCGCCGGACACGAAATTCGTCGGCGTGTCGCTGGCGTTTCCGTCGCAGGCACCACGGTTCTTCGAGTACTTCCTCGACGCGAAGAACCACAAGCCGGGCATTCCGCTCGACATGATCTCGTATCACTTCTACGCCGTACCGACGGCGGATCAATCGCCCGAGATGCAGCAGTACACGTTCTTCGAGCAGGCCGACAAGTTTCTCGATATCGCCGGATACATCGAGAACATCCGGTTGCGTTTGTCGCCGTCCACGAAGACGACCGTGAACGAGATCGGATCGATCGCCGCGGCCGACCTGCACCAGGGCGAGCCCGGCTACGCGTTCAAGCCATTCGACGAGTCGTATTGGCACCTCTCGGGCGCCGTCTACGCGTACGTGTTCGCCCGGCTCGCCCGCCTCGGCATCGACGTCGCCGGCGAGTCGCAGCTGGTCGGCTACCCGACGCAGTTCCCGAGTGTCTCGATGGTCGACTGGAACACCGGCGAACCGAACGCTCGCGCCCGGGTCCTGCAGCTCCTGAAAGAGAACTTCCGGCCCGGCGACAGGCTGGCCGAGACAAGTGTCAGGCTTCCGCTCAATCAAGGCTACGTCTTCGGCCAGGCGTTCACCGCCGCCGACGGGACGCGGAAGCTGCTGCTCGTCAACAAGAGGAATCGCGCGTTCTCCCTCTCGATTCCCGGAGCGATCTCCGCGGTTGTGGTGGATCAGACCAGTAAGGCAGGACCTCCCGCGGCGCGGGCGATCGCCGGTGACAAGATGACGCTGAACGGTTTTGCAGTCGCGGTGGTGACGGTTTCGAAGTAGTGGCCCGTACGTTCCTCATGTCCAGGCTGTCTGCCCTCGTCTTCCTTATCGCCATTACGCTGACGACCCCTCGTGCCGGATCGTCGGATCTCATCGCCGACGATCTCCGGTGCGAGTACGGCACCAACCCGATGGGGATCGATGTGTCTGCCCCCCGTCTGTCGTGGAAGTTGCAGAGCAGCGTCGGTGGCGCTCGCCAGTCGGCCTACCGCATCCTCGTGAGCTCATCGCGCGAGCGGCTGGCGAGCGATCGAGGCGATCTCTGGGACAGTGGCCGCGTCGCGTCGGATGACACGGTGCTCATCCCTTATGCCGGAAAGCCGCTCGCCTCGACGCGTCAGGCCGTCTGGAAGGTGTGCGTGTGGGACGGCGACGGGCGCAGGTCTGGCTGGAGCGAACCGGCGGCCTGGACGATGGGATTGCTTCAGCCCGGCGAATGGACTGCACGCTGGATTTCCGATCCAGCCAGCAGCGAATCGCCGCTCTTCCGCCGCGAATTTTCTGTCAGGCCCGGGTTGGTCCGCGCCACGATTCACGTCTCAGGGCTCGGCCAGTACGAGCTGTTCGCCAACGACAAGAAAGTTGGCGACGATGTCCTGTCGCCGGGGTGGACGAAGTACGACAGGACCGTGCTCTACGACACACGGGATCTGACGCCTTTCCTCCAGCCTGGCACGAATGCGATTGGCATGATGCTGGGAAAGGGCATGTACCGCGTCGACGGCGGCCGCTACACCAAATTCACTGGCTCGTTCGGTGTCCTGAAGGCGATCGCGCAGCTTCACCTCGAATATCGGGACGGGACGAGTGATGTGATCGCCACTGACGATCGTTGGCGCACTGCCGCCGGTCCGATCACGTTCTCCTGCGTCTATGGCGGCGAGGACTACGACGCGCGCAGGGAGCCGCACGGCTGGAGTACCGCCGGCTTCGACGATTCGGCCTGGCAACGCGCGGCCGTGACAGACGGTCCCGGAGGAGCGCTTCGCGGTTTCTCGAGCGCCGCGCCGCCGCTCGGCACGTTCGAAACACTCGCACCAGTTCGCGTGCGCCGTATCAGCGATCGTGTCAGCGTCTACGATCTCGGGCAGAACGCGTCGCTGATGCCGCGTCTTGCCGTCAATGGCGCTGCCGGATCCTCGGTCACGATCACACCAGGGGAGCTGGTCAATCAGGATGGGACTGTCGATCGACAGTCAGTAGGCGGCGGGCAGTCGTACTGGAAATACACGCTGGCCGGCGGACAGCGGGAGACGTGGTTCCCGAAGTTCTTCTATCACGGCGCACGCTACCTGCAGATCGAGCGGACCGGCGCCGATCAGGGAGCGCCGCTGCCGACGGTCGATGCGCTCGAGGGCGTCGTGGTGCACTCGACGGCGCCGGCGATCGGCTCGTTCGAGTCGTCCGATGACCTCTTCAACCGGATCCACACGCTGATTCGTTGGGCGCAGCGCAGCAACCTGGTGAGCGTCATCACCGACTGCCCGCATCGTGAGCGTCTCGGCTGGCTCGAGCAGTATCACCTCAATGGCCCGGCGTTGCGCTACGAATTCGACCTCGCACGCGTGTTCGAGAAAGGCATGCGCGACATGGCCGACAGCCAGCTCTCGAACGGGCTGGTGCCGGACATCGCCCCCGAGTACACCATCTTCGAAGAAGGATTTCGCGATTCGCCCGAATGGGGCAGCGCCTTTGTCATCGTCCCGTGGCAGCAATACCTCTGGACCGGAGATCTCGAGCTCCTGCGGCGGTACTACGACGGCATGACCCGCTATGTCGACTATCTCGGCAGCCGGGCTACGGGACACATCGTCTCCCACGGGCTCGGGGACTGGTACGACATCGGTCCGGGCGATCCTGGCAAGGCGCAGCTGACGCCGATTGCCCTCACCGCGACCGGCTTCTATTACTACGACACCGCAATCCTCGGCCGCGTCGCCGCGCTCCTGGGCAAAACGGAGGACGCCAGGCGGTTCACCGCGCAGGCGCAGGAGATTCGCGAGGCGTTCAACGCGAAGTTCTTCGACTCGGCGAGGCGCCGCTACGCCACCGGATCCCAAACGGCCAACGCGATGCCGCTGGTGATGGAGCTTGTCGATCCCGCGAACCGGTTGGCTGCCGTCGATGCCATCGTGACCGACGTCACGGCGCGCGGGAACGCGCTGACCGCAGGCGATGTCGGCTATAGATACCTGCTGCGCGCGCTCGCCGACGCCGGCCAATCGGATGTGATTTTTGCCATGAACCATCAGTCGGAAAAGCCTGGTTACGGCTATCAGCTCGCGCATGGCGCCACCAGTCTCACCGAAGCGTGGAACGCCGACCGGCGATCGTCTCAAAACCACTTCATGCTCGGTCATCTCGTCGAATGGCTCTATCACGACCTCGCGGGAATCGGGGCGGACGCCGAGGCGCCGGGCTTCAAGACCATACGCATCGCACCACAGCCCGTCGGCGGTCTCACGTGGGTGAAGGCGAGCCTCGACACGATTCGGGGACGAGTCACGACGCACTGGGCGAGGAGCGGGCGGAGGTTTTCGCTCCAAATCGTGATTCCCCCGAACACCAACGCGTCGGTCGCGGTCCCGGTGGACGAAGGCGAAAGGGTCGCTATCGACGCGCCTCCCGGAGCAGCCCGTGCGGAACAAATCGGCGCTGCCAGGGGAACCGTGACCTTTCGGGTGCCGTCGGGCGCCTGGAAGTTCACATCCGTTTGTTGCGTACAGTGAAACGAAGTGGCCCGAATGCATTGGCCGGCCGCAGCGGCCGCCACCGGGCCTGCAGACGTACAACACTTTCATTCATGCCCACTTAGATCCCACAAATCGTCGATCCTGCGTCGTTCTGCCCTGCGGAACGGCGTCGCGATCCACGAAAGTGATTGGGCGCAAGCGGGTCGGCGCGTGAGACTCGCCAGCCACAGCATCCCTGAAAGAGGCCTCCATGCACATCCGCCGCAGGCTCGTCGGCCGCGCGTTATCGATGGTCTGGGTCGTTCTTGTCGTTGCACTCTGCGCCGCGCAAGCGCCGCCTGCCCCGTCGATGTCCGCTGCCGCCCTGGAGCAGGGTTTCGATACGCCTCCAGACGAAGCCAAGCCGCGCGTGTGGTGGCACTGGATGAACGGCAACATCACGAAAGAAGGAATCACCGCGGATCTCGAGTGGATGAAACGCGTCGGCATCGGCGGCTTCCAGAACTTCGATGCGGCGCTCGGCCGCGATCAGGTGGTCGAGAAGCGCCTCGTGTACATGACGCCAGAGTGGAAAGACGCCTTCAGGCACGCCACCGAGCTGGCTGATCGTCTTGGCCTCGAGGAGGCGATTGCCGGTTCGCCCGGATGGAGCGAGTCGGGCGGCCCGTGGGTGACGCCAAAACAGGCGATGAAAAAGCTGGTGTGGAGTGAGACTTCAGTGGATGGCGGGCAACCGTTCACCGGCGTGCTCGCGAAACCACCGTCCACGACCGGCCCGTTCCAGAACGTGCCCTTCAAGGATTTCATTGCCTCCCTCAGCGGCGAGCCGCAGCCGAAGGCACCGGAGCTGTACGAGGACACTGCCGTCGTCGCCTATAAGGTGCCGGCGAGCGATGCGACGATCGCCAGCCTGCATCCGACCGTCACGTCGAATGGCGGACCTGTCGACGGCGCGCTTCTCTGGGACGGCGATTACGTGAAGACGGTCTCGCTTCCCATTCCGCCCGGCGAAGAGCGCGCGTGGATTCAGTTCCAGTTCGACGCGCCGCAAGCCATTCGCGGCGTGTCTCTGGCGGTTGCCGGATTCCGGTGGCCATTCGGTCCGCCGCCGCCCGGATCCGACGTCGAGGCCAGCGACGACGGGAAGACCTTCCGCAAAGTCGTGACCGTGCCGCGCAGCACGGCCGAACAGAACACGGTCGCGTTTGCGCCCGTCCGCGCGCGCTTCTTCAAGGTCAGCTTCCCGGTGGCGCCACGGATCGACATGAACATCGACGAATTCTTCCCGCCCGCCGCGCCTCAGAAAACGCACGAGATCGCCGAACTCGTGCTCCACACCGGCGCGCGCGTCAATCGGTTCGAGGAGAAAGCGGCGTTCGTGCCGCTGGCCGGCCTCAGCGGCTTCGCGACACCGCCGGTTGGCGCCGCCGACGCCCTTCGCAAGAGCGACGTCGTGACGCTGACCGGAAAGATGACCGCGGATGGGCGTTTGACATGGACGCCGCCGCCCGGCAAGTGGATCGTCTTGCGCCTGGGCTATTCGCTCATCGGAAAGAACAACCATCCCGCGTCGCCGGAAGGAACCGGACTCGAAGTGGACAAGCTCAGTGCCGAGCACGTCCGCGACTACATGAAGGCCTACCTCGATCAGTACGCGAGTGCAGTCGGGCCACTGATGGGGAAGCGCGGTCTGCGGTTCCTGATCAGCGACAGTTGGGAAGCGGGAGCGCAGAACTGGACCGAGAATGTGATCGCAGAGTTCACGAAGCGGCGTGGCTACGATCCCGGCCCGTGGCTGCCAGCACTCACCGGCCGCGTACTCGAGAGCGCCGACGCCACCGATCGATTCCTCTGGGACTTCCGCCGCACGCTGGCAGACATGCTGGCGGAGCATCACTACGACCAAATCACCGCCATCCTCAAGGAGCGCGGGATGGGACATTACGGCGAGTCGCACGAAAGCGGCCGTGCGTTCATCGGCGACGGCATGGAGGTGAAGCGCACCAACGACGTGCCGATGTCGGCGATGTGGACCCAGCGTCCTGGCGTCAACGAGGATCAGCCCGGCGCCAATGCCGATATCCGCGAGTCGGCTTCGGTGGCGCACATCTACGGTCAGAACCTCGTCGCCGCCGAGTCGCTCACCGCGGGCCAGGCAGCCTGGGCGTGGTCGCCGGAGACGTTGAAGCCTACGGCCGACAAGGAACTGGCGATGGGGCTGAACCGCTTCGTGCTCCACACGTCCGTCCATCAGCCGCTGATGGACAAGGCGCCGGGCCTCAGCCTTGGGCCGTTTGGCCAGTGGTTCACGCGCAACGAAACCTGGGCGGAGATCGCGAAGCCGTGGGTGCAATACCTCGCGCGCAGTTCTTTCATGCTCCAGCAGGGCCGTTTCGTCGCCGACATCGCGTATTTCTATGGCGAGGATACGAACGTCACCGCCCTCTTCCAGCAGAAGGCGCCGCCGGTTCCCGACGGCTACAACTTCGACTACGTCAACGCCGACGCCCTGGTGAATCAGTTCTCGGTCAGCGGCGGCCGGCTCGCGACGCGAAGCGGCATGCAGTATCGCGTGCTGGCGCTCGACCCGCACAGCAGGTCGATGTCGTTGCCGGTCCTCCGCCAGATTCGCGCGCTCGTGAACGCGGGTGCGGTGGTGATCGGCGCCAAGCCCACAGGGTCTCCCAGCCTCAGCGACGACGACGCAGAGTTCCGTCGCCTGGCCGACGAGCTATGGGGAACAGGAACCGGGGCAGGCGACCATCGTCTTGGCTCAGGCACCGTTCACGGAGATGCGAAGATCGAGAGCGTCCTGTCGCAGCTGCAGGCCCCGCCGGACTTCAGCTACACGAAAGCCAAATCCAATACTCAGCTGTTGTTCGTTCACCGAACGCTGCCGGACGCCGACTTCTACTTCGTCAACAACAGGAACGATTCGACCGAGGACGTCGAAGCGACCTTCCGCGTGAGCGGACGCGAAGCCGAGATCTGGCACGCCGACACCGGGGCACGCGAGCCGGCGGCGTATCGCATCGCGGGCGATCGCACGACGGTGCCCGTGCATCTCGATCCCTGGGATGCGGTCTTCGTCGTGTTCCGGAAGGCAGCGGCAGCGCCGTCGCGGACGATTGCCGTCTCGACCGATCGCGGCGCCATGGCAATCGTCGGACCATGGACGGTTCGCTTCCCGCCAAACCGCGGCGCGCCCGAGACAATCACGCTGGGTTCCTTGCAGTCGTGGAGCGACCATGCTGACACGGGTGTGAAGTATTTTTCCGGCACCGCGGTCTACACCCGCACCATCGACGTCCCCGCGGACTTCGCCTCGCAGGGGACCCGCCTGTGGATCGATCTCGGCGATGTGAAGAATCTCGCCGAGGTCTCCGTCAACGGCACCTCGCTCGGCGTCGCCTGGAAGCGGCCGTTCCGCCTCGACGCGACCGGTGCGCTCAAAGCCGGGGCGAACAATCTCGAGGTGAAGGTGACGAACCTGTGGGTCAACCGGATGATTGGCGATCGGCAGCCGAACGCGACGACCAAGTACACGTTCACGGCGCCGGTGTTCTACAAGGCCAACTCTCCGCTCCTTCCGTCAGGTCTGATCGGACCGGTGCGGATCGTCCAGGTCGTGCCGGCGGGAGCCGGCGCATCCGCATCACGATGACGCGTCGTGGGCGGCGGTGACACTCGCTTGATACACTTGGCGTAGGTCGCCAGGCGCGCCCGAACGCCGGGCTGTAGGGGCATACGTCGTGCGCCCTATGAGGGATAAATGAGTGAACGCGAGCTGCAATTGAGCCACGTGAAATATCTGTGGCGGGACGAGGAAGCCGAACGGCTGACCGGTGTCGATCGACTCGTTTACCGGTCGAACAAGCTTGGTGAAGATCTCACGCTGACCAACACCGGTGGCGGAAACACGTCGTCGAAGTTGATCGAATCCGATCCGCTCACAGGAGACCCGGTCGAAGTGCTCTGGGTGAAGGGATCGGGTGGCGATCTTCGAACGGCGAAGCGGGACGGGTTCGCGTCGCTGTATCTCGACAAGGTCCGCGCGATGAAGCCTCGCTACCTGGCAGCGCCGGAACGCGGACCCAAGACGCCGATTGAAGACGACATGTACCCGATGTACAGCCATTGCGTCTTCAACCTGAACCCGCGTGCCTGCTCCATCGATACGCCGCTCCACACGTTCGTGCCCCACCAGCACGTCGATCATCTGCACCCGAACGCGGTCATCGCCGTCGCCGCATCGGTGAACCAGGAACGTCTCTGCCGGGAGATCTACGGCGACGACGTGATCTATGTGCCGTGGCAGCGCCCGGGCTTCGACATCGGTCTGATGATCGAGCGCCTGATCGCGGAGAACCCTCGGGCCACGGGGATCCTGCTCGGACATCACGGCATGAGTTCATGGAGCAACGACGACAAAACGTGCTACGAGACCGCGCTCGAGATCATCGACCGTGCCGCCAGCTACATCGAGATGCGTGATCGAGGGCCGCGAACGTTCGGCGGACCCCGCCATACCTCGCTCGACCCGGCGCGGCGGCGGCGGGTGCTGACCGAAATCCTGCCGTTCCTCCGCGGCCAGGTCTCGGCCGCCCGGCGCTTCGTCGGCACCGTGCAGGACGACGACCGGATGCTTCGGTTCGTCAACAGCATCGACGGCCCGAGGCTCGCGGCACTGGGCACGTCGTGTCCGGACCATTTCCTGCGCACGAAGATCAAGCCGCTCTTCGTCGAGTGGACGCCGGGTGACGACGTCGAGTCGCTGAAGGCAGCGCTGACGAGCGGTATCGAGCAATACCGCAAGGACTACGCCAGCTACTACAACCGCTGCAAGCGTCCCGATTCTCCGGCGATGCGCGACCCCAACCCGACGGTCGTTCTGATCCCGGGACTCGGCATGATTGCCTGGGGCAAGAACAAGAGCGAGTCACGCGTCACCGCCGAGTTCTACAACTGCGCGATCGAAGTGATGCGGGGCGCTGAAGCCATCGACCAGTACGAGGCGATGGACCAGCAAGAGGCCTTCGACATCGAATACTGGTCGCTCGAGGAAGCCAAGCTTCGTCGGCTGCCGCCAGAGAAGGAGCTCGACCGGCAGGTCGTCGTGGTCATCGGCGCCGGCGCTGGCATCGGCAAGGCTACCGCACATCGCCTGGTCAAGGAGGGGGCGCATCTTGTCTGCGTGGACCGCGACAAAGCGTCCGCCGCTGCCACTGCGAAGGAGATCATCGCTAAGTATGGTGAGGGGATCGGCGTCGCCGGCACGGGCCTGAGCAATTGCGGGCCGGCGATCGGTCTCGCCTGCGATATCACGAAACGCGAGAGTGTTGCCTCGATGTTCGAGGACGTGCTCATCGCTTACGGCGGCCTCGACGCTGTCGTCGTGACCGCGGGCATCTTCGTGCCGCCCGATCGCACTGGCCGCGTGGACGACAGCCAGTGGGCGCTGACCTATGCCATCAACGTCTCTGGCGCCTATATCGTCGCTGACGAGGCGAACAAGATCTTCAAGCGCCAGGGGCTGCCGGGCAACGTCGTGCTGACGACAAGCGCGAATGCGGTCGTCGCCAAGAAGGGCAGCCTGGCCTACGACACGAGCAAGGCGGCGGCAAACCATCTGGTGCGCGAGCTGGCCGTTGAAATGGCGCCGCTGGTGCGCGTCAACGGCGTCGCGCCCGCCACCGTCGTCAGGGGCAGCACGATGTTCCCGCGCGATCGCGTGATCGCCTCGCTGACGAAGTACGGGATCTCGTTCGATGAGAAAGCGTCGGACGAAGATCTTCGCGCCCTGCTGGCGGGGTTCTATGCCAAGCGCTCGCTGACGCAATCGCCGATCGAGCCCGAAGATCAGGCCGAAGCGATTCTCCTGCTCGTATCGCAGCGCCTTTCGAAGACAACCGGGCACATTGTTCCGGTGGATGGTGGGCTCCAGGACGGATTTCTGAGGTAGCCATGGCGAATGCCCTCGTCGACGCCGAGTGGATCGAGCGGGAGAACAGGAAGGGAAAGGCTGCGCTCGACGAGGACTTCGACGCGCTGGGCCGCCAGCTGGCCCGCCGCGCGATCGATATCGAAGCGATCGTCGAGCGCGTGCGCGGGTTCACGGTCGCCGTGCCGTCATGGGGCGTGGGGACCGGCGGGACGCGATTCGCCCGCTTTCCTGGTCCGGGTGAGCCGCGCACCGTCTTCGAGAAAATCGACGATTGCGCGACGGTCTTCCGCTTGATGCGTTCGACGCCGGGCGTCTCGCTGCACATTCCCTGGGACAAGACGGACAGCCCTGGCGAGCTGCGCGCCTTCGTGCGGGCACGAGGGCTGCACGTCGACGCGATGAATTCGAACACGTTTCAGGATCAACCCGGTCAGGTGCACTCTTACAAGTTCGGCAGCTTGTCGCATCCCGATCCGGCGGTGCGCCACCAGGCGATCGAGCACAACATCGAGTGCATCCGGATTGGCGTAGCACTGGGATCCCGGGCGCTGTCGGTGTGGATTGGCGATGGCGGCAATTTTCCCGGGCAGATGCCGTTCCGGCAGTCGCTCGAGCGCTATCTGGAAAGCCTGCGCGCGATCTACGACGCGCTGCCCGACGACTGGCGCGTGTTCGTCGAGCACAAGCTGTACCAGCCCGCGTTCTACTCGACCGTGAACAACGACTGGGGCACGAGCTACTACGTCGCCAGCGAGCTCGGACCGAAGGCACTCTGCCTGGTTGATCTGGGGCACCACGCACCCAACATCAATATCGAGATGATCGTCTCGCGGCTCATTCAGGTAGGGAAACTGGGCGGATTTCACTTCAACGACAGCATGTACGGCGACGACGATCTGGATGCCGGGTCGATCAAGCCGTTCCAGTTGTTCCTGGTGTTCAACGAGCTCGTTGACGCCGAGCTCAGCGGAATTTCCGGCTTTGCGCCCGCGTACATGCTGGACCAGTCCCACAACGTGACCGATCCGCTCGAATCGCTGATGATGAGCGTCGGTGAAGTCACGCGCGCCTACGCGCAGGCCCACCTGGTCGATCGGCACGAGCTCGCCGACGCGCAACAGCGGTGCGACGCGATCGGCGCACTTGCCTGCCTCAAGCGAGCCTTCCATACCGATGTGTCGCCGCTCGTCGCGATGGCACGGTTCCGCGACGGCGGCGCGATCGACCCGATCGCGACGTACCGTGCCAGCGGCTACCGCGAGCAGAAGACGAGGGAGCGCCCCGCTCAGACATCCGCGGCCGCTGGCATCGTCTGATCGCGAATGGCGGCTCCGCTCCACATCGCCGTCGATCTCGGCGCCGGCAGCGGCCGCGTCTTCCTCGGCGGCGCCTCCGCGGACGAACTCCTGATCGACGAGATTCGACGCTTCACGTATCCGCCGAAGCGCATCGACGGCCATCTTCGCTGGGACTTCGAACGCATCGTCCAGGAGATTCAGAGCGGGCTTCGCGAAGCGGCGTCCCGCGCCGCCGTGCTGAAGCGACACGTCCAGAGCATCGGCGTGGACAGCTGGGGCGTCGACTATGGCCTGACTGATTCCGACGGCAGGCTGATCGAGGATCCGATCTGTTATCGCGACGAGCGGACCGCCGGGGCGATGGATGCGGCATTTCACATGATGCCGAAGGCCGAGATCTTCAAACGCACCGGCAGTCAGTTCCTGCCGATCAACACGCTGTTCCAGCTCGTTGCCCACGCCAGCGAAGGCTTTCCGCCGCGCGCCGCGCGCCTGCTTCTCGTCCCCGATCTCGTCAACGCCCGGCTGACCGGCCGCGTCGTGACCGAATATACGAACGCGACGACGACGCAGCTCGTGAACGCAGAGACGCGCCGCTGGGATGCCGACTTGATCGCGGCGATGGCGCTGCCGCGGCACTTGTTCGCGCCGATCGTCGACGCCGGTTCCGTGATCGGTCCGCTGGCGGACGACGACGCGCGTTCAACGGGTCTGGACGGAGCAATCGTCGTCGCGCCGGCGACCCACGACACCGGGAGTGCGGTGGCCGGCACGCCGCTTCTCGACGGCTGGGCGTACATCTCATCCGGCACGTGGTCGCTGGTCGGCGTCGAACGGGCCGACGCGCTGATCAACGACGCCGCAGCGGCTCACAACTTCACCAACGAAGGTGGCGCGTTCGGCACGGTGCGGCTCTTGAAGAACTCGATGGGCTTGTGGCTCCTCGAGTCGTGCCGCCGCGAATGGCAGACGGCGGGCGTCGACGTCGACTACGGGCACTTGCTCGAGAAGGTCGCCGCCGCAGAGGACAGCGCCGGCTTCATCTATCCTGACGATCCAAGGTTCCTCAATCCGCCGAGCATGCTGGCAACCATTGCCGAGCAGATGCGCGAAACCGGGCAGGAGGCCGTGTCGGCGCCCTCCCACGTAGCGAAGGTGGTCCTGGACTCGCTGGCGCTGCGTTATGGATCGATCATTTCGACTATCGAATCGGTAACCGGTCGTGCCATTCGCGGCATTCACATCGTCGGCGGCGGCAGCCGCAACGCTTACCTCAATCAGGCGACAGCGACCGTCACCAGTATGCCGGTGCTCGCAGGGCCAGTGGAAGCGACGGTGATTGGCAATGTCGCCGTCCAGGCGATCGCCGCCGGCGAGTTTGCGTCGCTCGCCGAGGCGCGCCGCGCCGTCGCCGAACACATCGTGCCGGAGAGGTTTGATCCGAAACCGACCGCGCGATGGAGCGCCGCGCGCGCGTTCTATCTGGAGATTGAGAGTCGCATCGGGCGGAGCTGAAGCTCCGCCCTACATATGGAGTCACACGTTACTCATGTAGGGCGGACCTTCAGGTCCGCTTGACTCTCATGTAGGGCGGACCTTCAGGTCCGCCACCGCGCGCTACAGATCGCCGCTCCTGAGTTGTCCGGCCAGATATTCCGAGCCGCGTCTCGCGAGGGCGAGGATCGTCCAGGTCGGATTCTGACAGCCCGCTGACGCGAAGATGCTGCCGTCGAGCACGAACAGGTTCTTCACGTCGTGCGTCTGCCCGAAGCTGTTGGTGACCGACGTTTTCGGATCGTTCCCCATCCGCGCCGTGCCGAGCTCGTGAATGGACGCGCCTTCCAGGAAGTGCTCACGCGATACCTGCACCTCCTCGGCGCCGCTCGCCCTGACCATTTCTTCGGCAGTGTCCGCCATGTCCTTGACCATCTTCAGCTCGTTGTCGCCGAACGCATAGCTGAACCGCGCGGCCGGAATTCCCCATGCGTCGACCACTGAAGGATCGACATCGACGGAATTCTCGTAGCGCGGCAGGACTTCACCAAAGGCGACGATGCCGAGCGGCGTTGGGTACTTTTGCAGGACGGCACGCTTGAACGAGGCGCCGAAACCGGGAACCGAATGGGCCACTCCCGGATATTCGCTGCATCCGGCCCAGCCCTGGAAACCGTAGCCTCGGATGAAATCCGGATGCCGCTCCTGGAGATTCCTGAAACGAGCGATATACATCCCTGTCGGACGCCCGTCATCGTTCGTCGTTTCGCGGCCGGCAAGCGTCGTCAGGTTCCCGGAGGCACGCGGGCCCATGATGTGCTCGCAGAAGTAGTGACCCAGAGCGCCGGACGAGTTCGCGAGGCCATCGGGGTAGGCGCGCGATTTCGAGTTCAGGAGGAGGCGCGTCGATTCGATTGTTGACGCGCCGAGGACAACGGCTCGGCCGGCGAACTCGAAGTGCTGCTTGGAATTCCTGTCGATCACCCGCACACCCGTCGCGCGGTTGGTGGCCGGATCGAGGAGGACTTCCGCGACCACCGAGTCCGTTCGTACATCGAGTCGGCCGGTGTCCTTCGCCGGATAAATGAGCGCCGTCGGCGAATGAAAGGCCGCGGAGATGTCGCAGCCGCGTCCGCAGCGTCCGCGCCCCATGCAGCGCGATCGGTAGCGATTGGTGACCAGGCCGTCGGTCGTGACGCCCGCACGACCGGGGATCAAGTGCCGCCCCATCGGCGCGATCGCCTTTCGCAGGATCTGCTCACCGCAGGTCAACTTAATCGGCCGCTGGAAGATGCCGTCGGGAAGCTGTGGCAGGTTTTCCTTCGTGCCGGAAATGCCCAGCAGCGTATCGACCTTGTCGTAGTAGGGCGCGATATCGGCATACGAGATCGGCCAGTCTTCACCGTAGCCGTCGTGCGTCTTGCATTTGAAGTCGTAGTCCGAAAGACGCAGCGCCACGCGTCCCCAGTACAGCGTCTTGCCCCCGAGCGCACGCACGCGCGCCCACATGTAGGGGGTGCCCGAGTAGGGCATCTTGCGCTCGTCGGTGAGGATGGTCCGGGTGCGCGGCCCGCCAAGGCCGTTGTAAACCGCCTTGTAGTGTGCGTATTCGCGCGCGAATGCGTAGGGTCTTGCGAGGGTCCGGTACTCCTCGCCCGTGATGTTGTGCTCGTCAGGTGGCAACGAGCCGCGCCGTGGCGACTCGTAGCCCCACTCCATGGTGTGGAATTCCTTGTAGACGTCTACCGATCGGCCTGCCTCGAGGAGCAAGACCTGCGCACCTGCGGTCGCCAGCGTGTACGCAGCCATGCCGCCGGCTGCGCCCGATCCAACCACGATTACGTCGTAGGAGGGTCTCAAGGTCTCAAGGTCTCAGGGTCTCAGGGTCGCAGGGTCTCAGGGTCTCAGGGTCGCAGGGTCTCAAGGTCTCAAGGTCGCGGGTCTCAAGGTCAGCCTGAGACCATTAGACCTTGGACCTTGCGACCTTGCGACCTTGAGACTTTGAGACCTTGAGACCTTGCGAACGAGCTTGCATATATCGGTCAACCTGAAGCCTGCAGCCTGCAAGCCTGAAGCCTGAAGCCCGGAGCCCGCTACGACATGTGTTCCGGGTGATCGCAGCCGACGAACTCGGGGAGGAACTGGTTGCCCTTGTACTTCAGCTCCTCGTGGATGCCGATCTTGCTCGTGTAGTACCCGAAGATGGTGCGGCCCTTGGCCTCGCGAAAGAACTTCTCGAGCGGTGTCGTCGGATTGAATTCGTTCCTGGCGGCTTCTGTCAGGATCGCGGTCTGCTGCTCGGGTGTGGCGTCGGCGAACAGCTTGCCATTCTTCGTGGTGCTGGCCGCGTCGAGGGCGGCGAGTCCTTCGGTCCAGGCGGCTTTGGCCTCGGCCGGCGCCTCGCTCAGCGCAAAGTCGATGTAGTCGGCGACCAGCGCCGCCTTGGCGCCGGGCGAGCGATCGTCGGCGGGAATGATCAACTCCGACAGCACGTCGACCGTACGGTGCTGCGCTGGTGTGAAGAACTTCGGCGCGGCCGCGGCCGCCTTGCGCCTGGCGACGGCCTTCTGCGCGGCTTCGGCGACATCAGCGGGAATGAGAGGGATGACGGTCGCGGCGCCGATGCCGGCCACCAGTGTTTTGAGCGCATCGCGGCGCGTCAGATCTGTGTCGTGCGTGTCGTCGTGGTGCACGGGAACCTCGAAGAGGGAAGAACCACCTCTTTCGATTCTGTCGTGCTACCTGCGGGCGGTCAAGCTTCCGGGACGGGTTGCTGGCGGATCTGGTTGAGGAGCTTGCGCGAGAGGATGATCACCTGCGAGCCGTCGCGTTTCGCCTTACGCGCCGCCGGCGTCACACGCACCCGACGGATACGCACGCCGGTGGCATAGCGGACGGCGGCAATCGCCGGCGGAATCTTCAGCCGCGCGACGAGGCCGCGGAAATCGTCAGGCGGCAGTCCCTTAGGTGCTTTCTCGGCTCGCGGCGGCTCCGCGGCGGTTCGCCACGCCCACATCGAAAGCGGCCGCGGATTGCGGCCCGCGAGGGGGATCGCGGGCGTTGCCTCGTCGGTCCCATCGATCGGATCCGCCTCGTCGAGCGACTCACTTTCCTCGATCTCTTCGAGCTTCGCGTACAGGGCTCCGAAGCCGGCCTTCGCGGGATCGTAGAGGCCCCACTCGTCCAGAGCCGGCCGAGGCTTGCCGTTGCCATTTCCGTTGACGCGCGGCTTCGACGCGGCCGGCTTCTGTGCCGCGGGCCTCTGTGCCGCGGGCTTCGCGCGTTTCGAGAGGGCGGCCTTCTGAGTCGTCTTCTTGCTCGGGCGCGCGGCGTCGGCAGTGCGCCGCTCTGCCTCGCGCGCGGCTCGCGCCTCCGCTTCCGTCCGGCGGTCGAGCTCCTCTTTCGCCCGGCGCTCGGCCTCTTGGCGCGCCTTGCGCTCGGCGAGCACCAATCGCTCGGCATCCTCGCGGGCTTTACGTTCGACCTTCGCTTCCTCTCGCGCCTTCGCCGCCGCTTCCTTGGCGGCGCGCTCGACTTCGCGCGCCACGCGTGCCGCCTCTTCACGGGCGGCTCGCTCGATCCGCTCCGCTTCTTCGCGCGCGCGACGCTCCGCCTGCTCGGCTTGTTCCTTCGCGCGCAGTTCGGCCTGTTCGGCCTGTTCCCGTGCGCGGCGTTCGGCCTGTTCGGCCTGTTCCCGTGCGCGTCGTTCGGCCTGCTCGGCCTGCTCCTGTGCGCGCCGTTCCGCCTCCTCGGCTTGCTCCTTCGCGCGGCGCTCCGCGTGTTCGCGCGCCTTCCGCTCGGCCTCAGCCCGTGCCTCTGCGGCCTCGCGTGCCTTCCGCTCGGCTTCTTCCCGCGCCCGCCGCTCTTCCGCCTCAAGCGCCAGGCGTTCCGCTTCTTCGCGCGCGCGCCGTTCGGCCTCGTGGCGCGCCAGCCGCTCGGCCGCGGCGCGCGCTTCGGCCTCTTCCCGCGCCTTGCGTTCGGCGGCAACCTGTTCCTCGGCTTCAGCGCGTGTTTTCCGTTCGTGTTCCTCGCGCAGGCGACGGTCTTCGATCGCCTTCTGCCGCTCCGCCTCTTCCTGGGCCCGCCGTTCCTCGGCCTCCCGCTGTCGCCGCTCTTCGGCGTCGCGCGCGACCCGTTCGGCCTCTTCCCGCGCGCGGCGTTCGACCGCAACCTGCCCTTCGGCTTCTTCACGGGCGCGGCGCTCGGCTTCCTCGCGGAGGCTGCGTTCCGCCTCGGCCTCGGCGCGCATCCGCGCTTCGACGTCGCGCGCCAGGCGCTCCGCCTCTTCGCGCGCGGCACGCTCGGCTTCCCGGTGCGCGGCTTCTTCCTGAGCGCGGCGCTCGGCCGCTTCGCGCGCCTGACGTTCCGCCTCCCGCGCTGCGCGCTCCGCTTCCCGGCGCTCCGCCTCCTCGCGGGCCCGCCGCTCGGCATCGTCACGGCCCTGGCGCTCGACGCGCGCTTCCTCGCGCGCCCGCTCCTCGACTTCACGCGCCCGCGCCTCGGCCTCACGCGCGCGGCGCTCGGCATCCTCCGTGGCACGCGCCGCCGTTTCCTCGGCGGCGAGCTCGGCGCGGAGTTGTGCGGCACGCGCCTCGGTCAGGGCGACTTCGACCGATTCACGATCGGCGCGAAGGCGATCCAGATCCGCCCGCAACGCGTCGAGTGCAGGCGAATTGGTTTCGGGTTCGGCCTGCGGCGACTGCGTGAACTCGAACGCCGACCGGTCGAACGGGTCGGCCGCCAGCGTATAGATGTCAGGATCTGACGTCGCGGGAGCAGCAGCCGGCTCGTCGTAGAGGAACGACGACAGGTCGATCTCTTCGATCGTACGGGCGTCGTTCGTTTGCACGACCGCGTTGGCGACGAGATCGGCAGCCGTCGGCGTCGCAGGTTTGAAGAGAAGCGCAGCGATTGGATCGACGTTCGCGTCCGGCGCGGATTCCTCGACCGCCACGGCTGGTTCGGCCGCCATCGGCGGCACGCCTTCGATCGGGGCGGGTTCTGCCGCCATCGGCGCGACATCTTCGATCGTGGCCGCTTCTGCAGGCTCCACGCTCGCGACCGCGGGCGCCATGGCGCTGACGACCGGCTCTTCGGATACATCCCACGGGTTTTCCCATGACGAGAACGCGGATGCTTCCGACGGTTCCGACGGCTGGTCGGTGGCGTCCGAAGGGCTCGAAGTGGCCGCCGGCGCGGGGTCCCAATCCCAGTAGCTGCTCGAGGCGGTCTGCGCGGGTGGCTCGGTGGCCGCGATCGATTCGCTGCGTGCCTTCTTCCGCGGCTTTCGCGCCTTGCGCTCGCGCCGCGTTGCGGCCTCGGCTTTGTGCTCTTCGGCGCGTGCAATGTAATCCGCGATCTCACCGGCGAACACCGACGGGTCGCAGCCCGCGGTCATCGGCGTGTCGTGGGTGTCACCGGTCAGTGCGCTCAGCAGACCACGCTTCTTCTTTTTCGGCGCGGCGGCGGTGGGCTGCAGCAGCAGCGGGATGGCGAGAGTCTGAACGTGCTCGGCGTTCTCGAGATCGCGAAGGTGATCGGTGAGGTCAGCCTCGTCGCGCGGCGACAGCAGCGCGGTCATCAGGATCAGGTCGGGCACACGATCGGCGATCGTGGCGATCGCCGCGTCCTTCGAATCGGCGAGGACGAACTCCGCCCCGACCCGATCCTGCACGATCTGCCGGAGCGTTGCCGCCTGTTTCGGATCGGGTTCCAGCGCCAGGACGAGCGGCACTGACTACGTCCTCACCATGAATCCCACGAGCAGGATCGCGACGACCGTGAAGACCAGCATCGGCGCGTGATCGATGCTCTGATCCTTGACCGCGGCCATCATCGCCGACCCGAGCTCCGACAGCCATTTGGCCAACGGGCCGACTTCGCCCGCCGGTCCGCGAGAGATCAGCTGCGCAATCTTGAACGAGACCCGCTGATCCATCACGACGAGGATGCCCAGCACGGTCAGAAAGCCGGCGACGGAGCCTGCGTAGTCACGTGCCCGCAAGCCGTAGGACACCTTGTTCATAGACACGTCCACTTCCGTTTGCGCCCCTACGCAAGCGACGTGCCCGGTTGGCCGCGCGGCCGCGCACCAATCTGATCGCGGAAAAACGGCTCTGTAATCAGCGATCGGCGGGGTTGGCGTCTCCGCGCTCGCCGAAACCCGCACGAAAAGCGCCCCGCAGATTACGAATGTGGTGGTTCCCGCGCTCGCTCGCCACGCCCAACACACGGAGCGAGCTGCGGCCCGCCCATTCCTTCCGCACGCGGATTTCCTAGGGAATTTCCCATGTTGCCCCGATCGGATCGGCACACGGCTGAGCTCGTGGCATGCCCGTTGCCTTTCTTCGGGTCCAAGTGCGGTTCGCTGCGACGTCGTCCATGCAGAGGCCGCGGAGAAGCAACAGCCTCTCGGCGTGAACCGCGCCAGAGACATTCGCATCGCGTGGGGCGATGCGTTGAGGAGGAGTCACATGAAGGTTTTCGCGAATGTCATCAGCTCGTTCGTGCGCGATGAAGAGGGACAGGACCTGCTCGAGTACGCGTTGCTCGTGGCGCTCATCGCGCTCGTCGCGGTTGGTGCGGTGACGGCCGCCGGACTGAAGGTCAACACGATCTTCAACCAGATCGCGACCGCCATCTAGCGCGTGGCTTATCGACGGACCGAACGGACGAAGAGGAGAGGCGTCATGCTGAACTTTCTGAAGAATCTGAAGAGCGAAGAAGGCCAGGACCTGCTCGAATACGCGCTGCTCGTCGCATTGATTGCGCTCGTGGCCGTCGGTGCCGTCACGCTGGCGGGCGAGAAGGTCAACACGATCTTCAACCAGATCGCGAGCGCCATCTAGGGATCGAGTGACGTGGTGCGCCCGGGTGGCCGTGCATGTCGGCGTCCGGGCGCATCCGCCTCGAACGAGTGCCAACAGGACCCCGGAGTGCACAGACATGGATCGTCTCGTCACTCTCGTGCGATGGCTGGCCAGGGCCGAGGATGGCCAGGACCTTCTCGAATACGCAATGCTCTGCGCCCTGATCGCGCTGGTCGCGATGGGCGCGGTCTCGACAGCTCGGCAACAAGATCAACACGGTGTTCTGGCAGGCCATTGCTGCTTCCAACATCTGACACCGTCGTACTCCTCGCCGTCGTCGCTGGCTCCGGCATCGCCGCAGCCATCGATGTGCGGACGGGAAAGATTCCGAATCGCCTGACTGCAGGCGTCGCGGGTTTCGGCCTCGCGCTGACTGCCGCGGGATGGACGGGTCACTCGGTCGCCGCCGCCGCGCTCGGCGGCGTGCTCGGGTTCGTGATGATGCTGCCGGGCCACGTGCTCGGCGGAACGGGTGCAGGCGACGTGAAGCTGGTCGCGGCGCTCGGCACGCTGCTCGGCCCGGCCGGCGTGTTCATGGCGGTGTTGTATAGCGCGGTCGCCGGCGGCGTGCTCGCCCTGGCCCATGCGCTCCGGCGCCGCCGACTGACGATAACGCTCTCCCGGACAGCGCGCCTGGTTGCCGCCCCGGTGGACGCGAAGAAAGAGATTGATGGAGCCGCCGTCCACAGCCGGTTCGCGTATGGGCCGGCGATCGCGATTGGCGCAAGTGCCGCCGCGCTCCTGGTGAGGTGAGGGCAGATCATGACGCGCATCAAATCCGAACGAGGCGCCGCACTGCTCGAGGCTGCGGTCACGCTCCCGATGCTGCTCCTCGTCGCGGTCGGTATCTTCGAGTTCGGCCGCGCGTATCAGACCTGGCAGATTCTGACCAACGCCGCCCGCGAGGGCGCACGCATGGCGGTGCTGCCCGATCCCACGCCCGGCATCGTCGAAACCCGCGTCCGCGAATACATGGCGGCGGGACAACTCAGCGAGTACGGGACCGCTACGGTCGACGTGAATCGCTCGGCATCGCTAACCGTCAACGGGGGCGCGGTCTCGGCCTCGCAGGTCAGCATCGACTATCCGTTCAGTTTCATCGTGCTTCAACCCGTGGCGCGCCTCGTCGCTCCCACCACCTCGCTTGGTGGCGCGGTGGTGATGCACGCGCAGGCTCTCATGCGGAACGAGACTCAGTAGGAGATTTCCATGGCTCGCATGCGCATCACTCTCGTGCTGCTTCTGGCCATCGCCGCGGGCGGCGGCCTGGCTTTCGGCACCTATCGCTACATGCAGAACGTGCCGGTGAAGACCGTCTCGCTGCCGACGAAGCCGGTCGTGGTCGCAGCCACCGATCTCGAGCTCGGCGCTCAGATCCGGCCTGACGATCTCCGTGTCGTCCAGTGGCCCGAGAGCGCGATGCCCGCGAACGCGTTCTCGGCGCCCGACGAAATCATCGGCCGCGGACTGGTGATGCCGGTGATCCAGAACGAGCCCATCCTGCCGATGAAGCTCGCGGGCAAGGACGCAGGGTCGGGCCTGCCAGTGGTCATCCCCGAAGGCAAGCGCGCCGTCTCGGTGCGCGTGAACGACGTCATCGGTGTCGCCGGCTACGTGCTGCCAGGCACGCGTGTGGACGTGCTCGCGACCGCGAGCCCGTCGTCCAGCCAGGCCGACACGACGACGAAGGTGGTGTTGACGAACGTGCAGGTGCTCGCTGCCGGCACCAAGATGGAGCAGGACACCGAGCAGGGCAAACCCGTCTCGGTGAACGTCGTGACACTGCTGGTCACGCCGGAGGAATCCGAGCGCCTCACGCTGGGCGCCACCGAGGGCAAGATTCAGCTGGCCCTCCGCAATCCGCTCGACAAGTCCGAGCCGGTGACGCCTGGCATTCGCCCGGCGGCGCTCCTCGGCACCGCGCCGGCTGCACCGGCAAAGCGAGGCGTCTCCTCGCGTCCACGCCCGGTGGCGATGGTTGCCTCCGTGCCTGCGCCTGAACCGACCGTCGAGATCATTCGTGGAGATAAGCGCGCCGACGAAGTTGTGCGCTAGGAGGAACTCATGAACGTCCAGTTTGCGACTGGCGCCCCCCGGCTGCTGAGCCCAGCGCGCGCCAGCGCGATCGCCGTGGCCGTCGCGGTCACCGCCGGCCAGGTGCACGCACAGAATCTTCAGCCCGTGGCGCTCAACAGCGACAGCACCGCGGTCAACGCCGCCGCCGGCGCCAGCGACACGGCCACGTCCGAAGTCCAGTTGCTGGTCGGGCGCTCGACGCTGCTCAACGTCGGCAACAGCATCACCCGCGTTTCGCTGACCAGCCCCAACGTCGCCGACGCGATGGTGACGACGCCGAGCCAGCTGTTGATTCACGGCAAGGCGCCCGGCACCATCTCGATGTTCGTCTGGGACAAGGCCGGCGGCATCAAGCGCTTCGAAGTCGTCGTCCGCCGCGATCTGAGCCAGCTTGGCGAGCAGTTGAAGCAGCTGTTCCCCGGCGAGCCGATCGAGATCCACAGCAACGGCAAGGACGTCGTGATCTCCGGCGTCGTCACGAGCAAGTACGTCGTCGACAAGGCCGCAGAAGTAGCCGCCGGCTATGTGGAGAAGAAGGAGGACGTCGTCAACCTGCTGCGCCAGCAGGAAGGCGTGGCGACCAACCAGGTGCTGCTTCGCGTGCGGTTCGCGGAAGTAAGCCGATCGGCGATGACCGAGCTCGGCGCATCCGTCTTCGCGAACGGCGCCGACCAGGGCCGCTGGTTCGGCCGGACAACGACCGACCAGATCCCCGGTCCCCGGTTTGACGACGGCAAACTGATCTTCAGCGACTTCCTCAACCTGTTCCTCTTCGACGCCAAGAATCAGATTGGCGGCGTCATTCGTGCCCTCCAGAACAAGGGACTTTTCCAGAGCCTGGCCGAGCCGAACCTGATCGCCGAAAACGGCAAGGAGGCGAGCTTCCTGGCGGGCGGCGAGTACCCATATCCCGTCGTGCAAGGCGGCGGCGACCGCAACTCGGTCACGATTCAGTTCAAGGAATTCGGCGTCCGCCTGAACTTTACGCCGACCATCGTCGGCGACGACCTCGTCAAGGTCAAGGTGCGCCCGGAAGTGAGCTCGCTCGATTTCTCGAACGCTCTGACGCTCGAGGGCTTCCGCGTGCCGGCCATCTCGACGCGCCGCACCGAGACGGAAGTGGAACTGCAGGACGGCCAGACCTTCGCTATCGCCGGCCTGATGAACAACACCATGACGTCGCAGATGCAAAAGATTCCCGGCATCGGCGACATCCCGATCCTCGGCCTCCTGTTCAAGAGCAAGGCGGCGCAGAAGAACCAGACCGAACTGGTCGTCATGATCACGCCGCAGATTCTGCGTCGCGGATCGACCGGCGTCTCGCCGAAGCTGCCGAACCTGATCGAGCCCTTCATGCCGCCGGCCAGCAAGACCGTCCCGGCGCCGGCGCCCTGGAATCCTGGCGCTCCGGCGCAGGCCGCCGCGCAGCCAGTCGCGCCCGCGCCGCAGCCGGCGCCACAGCCCGCCGCGCAGCCGTCGGCGCCGCGCGTGTCGCGTCCCGCACTCGCCGAGCAGCAGACGCCGGTCCAGGCCGAACCGGTTGTGGAATCGAAGCCGGTTGTGGAATCGAAGCCGCTGCCCGCGCAGACCTCGCAGCAGCCCGCTCCGGAAGTGAAAACCGCAGCGGCGAAACCGGCAGCACCGGCGAAGGTGGACAAGGCCGCGGCCGAGCGTGCTCGCAAGGCCGACGAGGAGCGCCAGAAGCAGGCGCTCAAGGAAGTGATGGCGGAGAAAAAGAAGCTCGAGGAGCGCGCGAAGGCAGCGCAGGCGCGACAGGAGAAGGAAGAGAAGCTGGCGCAGCAGCGTGCCGTGGAAGACAAGAAGCGCGCCGACAAGGCCGCGAAGGAGCAGGCAAAGCTGCAAGCCGAGCTCGATCGCCAGGCCGCGATTGCGGCGCAGCGCCAGGCCGAGCAGGACAAGAAACAGGCGGCCGTCGATCGCAAGAAGAACGAGGAAATCGCCGAAGCGCAGGCTCGACTCGACCAGGCCAAGAAGGCGTACGAGGCCGAAGTCTCGAAGATTAACGCGCAGAACCAGCAGCAGCAGCAGTAGAGGGACGAAGGACGAAGGACGAGGGACGAGGGACGAGGGATGAGGACGGAGGAGCCGATGACCAACAGAACACTGACACGCCTCTATCGCGACGAACGCGGTATGTCCATGGTGTTCGTCGGCGTCGGCTTCATGGCGTTCCTGGCGGCGACGACGCTCGCCATCGACGTCGGGATGTTCATGACGGCGCGCAGCCAGGCGCAGAACTCGGCCGATGCGGGCGCGCTGGCCGGGGCCCTGGCGTTGGCCTTCGACGATTACGACGATCGCAGCGCCGGTGGACCGGCGGTGCAGAACGCGACGACGGCAGCGCGTGAAAACGACGTCATCAGACGCCGACGTCGACGTGCAGCCCGGCGACGTGACGTTTCCGCTCTCCCCCGAGGGGCTCAACAACCGCGTGCGCGTGCAGGTGTACCGCACCAGCGCTCGCGGCAATTCGGTGCCGACGCTGATGGGCAAGTTCTTCGGCGTGGCACAGGTGAACATCCAGGCCGTGGCCACGGCCGAAGCGTCACCGGCCAACGCAATGACCTGCGTGAAGCCGTTCACGATTCCGGATCGACTGGATTGAGAAGCAGGACCCTGGCGGCTGGGATCCCCTGACACTCCACTTTCGACATGGTCGACAACCACAACAAGCCGTTGGCCAACGCCGGACATCTACTACCCGCCCGGACGGACGCCAGACTACACCGGTTACAACGCCGAGCGTGACGCGGGCATGCAGCTGATGATTCGCGCGGGCACGGGAAACAACATCTATGCCGAGCTTCTATTTCTCGCTACGCGATCGGCGGCGAGCACCGGCGGCGCACGACTACGCGTGGAACATCGCCAACTGCAATACGACCGTCATGGGCTACGGCGACCTGCTGATCGCAGGAGCCCGGCGACAAGATCGGGCCGACGATCGACGGCGTCGACGACCTGATCGCGAAGGATCCGGACGCCTAGTGGGACGATGACGAACAAGAAAGTGCATCAGCACGAAGAAACCCAGCCCGCGTGTTGCCATCATTCCTCTCTACGACCCGGTCTACTACGACACCGGGAAGCAGAACGGCCGGTACGCGGATCTGAAGGTCACGAACTACATCGGCTTCTTCATCGAACGGCGTGCAGGGCAACAACGTTTACGGCCGAATCATGCCGGTTCCGCGGATCATCAAGGGCGATTGGCCTGACGCTCCGGCCGGCGCCTTCCCGAAGGCCATTCGACTCGTGGAGTAGCTCGCACATGGCTCAACTCGCTGCGCTGGTCGTCACGCACGACGACGAATTCCGCCACCAGCTTGGTCGGCTCCTCCGATCGGGCGGCGTCCCGGTCGCACTCCTCGAGGACAATCGTCCGGCCGGCGAGCAATCGCCTCCGGATCTCGTCATCGTGGACATTCGTCGCGACGCCGCCGCCGGCATGGCGGCGATCGAGCGTCTGCGCGCGACTCATCCAACGACGGCGATCTTCGCTGTCGCGCAAACGAATGATCCCGAGCTGATCCTGCAGGCAATGCGCGCCGGCGCCAACGAGTTCTTCATGTGGCCGGTGCCGGAGGATTCGTTCCAGGGCGCCGTGCGCCGGACGGCGACCCGCCGCGACAGCGCGCAAGCGCAGGCCCGGCCGCCTTCCGTGACGATGGTCTTCTTCGGCACCAAGGGCGGCGCTGGAACGACGACCGTCGCCGTCAACTGCGCGGTCGAGCTCGCACGGCTCACCAAGCGCCAGACGCTCATCGTCGATCTGAAAGCCGGCTTTGGCGAAGTCTCGCTCTTTCTCGGTGTGCGGCCTCGCTACACGGTGCTCGATGCACTCGAGAGCCTGCATCGGCTCGACAAAGACTTTCTCCGCGAGCTCTGCGCGAGGCACAAGTCAGGACTCGAGATTCTTGCCGGTTCCGAGCAGTTCGAGCGCCCGGGCGCACAAGACGCCGGCGCCGTCGAGGAGCTGTTCCGCGTCGTCGGCAAAACGCACGACTACGTCGTCGTGGACGCCGGCAACCAGATCAACTCCTGCAGCATCGCCGCGCTGTATGCGGCGGACACCATTTTCGTGGTCGCCACGCCGGACGTGCCGTCGGTCCGCAACGCGCAGCGGCTCGTCGATCGCGTGCGTCAGCTCGGCGTCGGCGGCGAGCGGATTCGCATTCTGCTCAACCGCGCGTCCGACCAGCACATGATCGGCCAGAAGCAGATCGAGACCGCGCTGGGCTACGGCATCCATCACACCTTCACGAGCGACTACCGGACAGTGTCGACGGCGCTGAATTCCGGCGTCCCGCTCGCACTGGCCAATCAGTCGGAGATCGCGTCGCAGTTCGATGCGTTTACGCGGCAGATCATCTCGCCCGGCGAGGTGGCGGATAAGGCGGCCGTCGAGAAGCGCCGGGCCGCATTCAGCTTTTCGTTTGGATTTCTGAGCTAAGTCCGAGGTTGTCATGTCTGCACCCGCTCATGCTCCCCAGGTTGGTTCCGGCACCGTCGTCGCCGCACGCCCGGCGAATCCCGGCCGCGCCGACGCACCGCGACCGCAGTACATCCAGCTCAAGTCGAACGTTCACAAGAAACTGCTCAACCGCCTGAATCTCGAGGCGTTAGCGACCGTCGATCGGCAGCGCGCCGAGGCGGAAATCCGCACGCTCGTGTTCGAGCTGATGGCCGAGGAAGCCACGCCGGTCAGCATGGCCGAGCGCGAGCAGATCCTCAGCGACATTCTCGACGAGGTCTTTGGCCTTGGCCCGCTCGAGCCGCTGCTGCGGGATCCGAACATCAACGACATCCTCGTCAACACCTTCAAGCAGGTGTACATCGAGCGCGCCGGCGTGCTCACCAAGGTGCCGACGACGTTCCAGGACGATCGGCATCTGCTCCGGGTCATCGACCGCATCGTCTCGGCCGTTGGCCGGCGCGTGGACGACAGCTCGCCGATGGTAGACGCGCGCCTCGCGGATGGCTCGCGCGTCAACGCGATCATTCCGCCGCTCGCTGTCGACGGTCCGCTGCTCTCGATCCGGCGCTTCCCAAAGGAGCGGCTCAAGGGCGAGGACCTCGTGGCCTACCGCGCGATGACGCGGCCGATGCTCGATTTCCTCGGCCACTGCGTACGCGCGCGCCTGAACTGCCTGATCAGCGGCGGCACCGGCGCCGGCAAGACGACGCTGCTCAACGTGATGTCGAGCTATATCAGCGAGCACGAGCGCATCGCCACGATCGAGGACGCGGCCGAATTGCAGCTCCACCAGGAGCACGTCGTCCGTCTCGAAACGCGGCCGCCGAACGTGGAAGGCAAAGGCGCGGTCAAGCAGCGCCAGCTGGTGATCAACGCCCTCCGTATGCGCCCCGACCGCATCGTCGTCGGCGAGGTCCGCGGCGAGGAGGCGCTCGATATGTTGCAGGCGATGAACACGGGTCACGACGGCTCGCTCACGACCGTTCACGCGAACACGCCACGCGACGCGCTGAGCCGTATCGAGACGATGATCGCGATGGGGAATGTGAGCCTGCCGGACAAGGCGATCCGTCAGCAGATTTCGTCGGCGATTCAGGTCGTCGTGCAGCAGTCCCGTCTCGCCGACGGCTCGCGCAAGGTGACCAGCATTTCGGAGATCACCGGCATGGAAGGCGACGTGATCACCATGCAGGAGATCTTCGCCTTCGAGAAGATTGGCATGACCCAGGACGGCAAAGTGATCGGCCGCTTCAAGGCCACCGGCGTGCGCCCGAAGGTTGCCGAGCGGCTGAAGACCGGTGGCATTCACCTGCCCACCGACATGTTCGAAGGGATGACAGAGGTCCGATAAATGGCACTCCTGCTTCTCGCGCTCGGCGTCTTCATCGTCGGCACGGCGGTCGTCGTCGGCGTCTACTACGGCTTCACGCGACTGCCCCAGTACCTGATCGAGCGCCGCATCGAGCAGCGCATGGCGGATGTCGCACGGCACATCGAGCCGGAACAGGCCGATGCCTTCAACATCATCAAGGAGCAGGCAGCGGGCGTGCTGCCAGGCCTCGACAAGCTGGCGACCGATACGTCGTACGGCATCAGCATCGCGAGGCTGCTCGAACAGGCGGGCAGCAAGAAGGGCGTCAGCACGGTGCTCATGACGTCGCTGGTGTTCGGCATCGCGCTGTCGTTCGCGGTCACCGCGGTGCTGCGGGCGCCGTGGGGTCTCGTCCCTGGGTTCGCCGCCGGCGCCGCGGTCCCCTTCCTGGTGCTCCTGCGCAAGCGGACGGTGCGGTTCCGCCGGTTCGAAGAGAACTTCCCTGAAGCACTCGATCTCTTGTCGCGGGCGATCAAGGCGGGCCATGCTTTCACGACCGCGATGGGCATGGTTGCGGACGACGCGTCCGATCCCATCGGACCCGAGTTCAAGAAGACCTTCGATGAACAGAACTTCGGCCTGCCGCTGAAGGATGCGTTGAACAACCTGGCGGTACGCATACCGATCCTGGATGTCCGATTCTTCGCGACGGCCGTCCTGATTCAGCGCGAGACCGGCGGCAACCTCTCGGAAATCCTGGACAACCTCGCGTACGTCGTGCGCGAGCGCTTCAAGATTCTCCGCCAGGTGCGCGTCTACACGGCGCATGGCCGCATGACCGGCTACGTGCTGCTTGCTCTACCGGCGACGCTCGCAGTTGCACTGATGTTCATCAATCCCGAACACATGAACCTGCTGTTCACGGAGCGCATGGGCCGCCTGATGCTGATGGGCACCGTCGTCATGCAGACCATCGGCTACGTGTGGATTCGGAAGATCGTGACGATCGAGGTTTAGCCATGTCAATCTTGCTGCCGATCCTCGCTTTCGTCTTCGCCAGCCTCATTATTGCGGCGCTCGGCCTACGCTTCGCAACCGCGCGCGGCACCGCGATCGATCGCCGGCTTGCCGAAGTCACCGGATCCGCCGAGCGCGAGGAGCGTGGTCCGCGATTCGTCGTCATCAAGGATGCGGTCAGGAAGTTCGGTTCGAAAGTTCCGATCTCGCCGAGCGAGATGGGAAAGGTCCGCTTGCGCCTCGTGCAGGCCGGCTATCGTGGCGCCGAAGCGGTTCCCTATTTCTACGGCACCCGGATGACGATTGCCATCGGCGCGTTCGTGCTGTTTGCAACGCCCATTCTGTTCCGGCCCAACGTGGCGGTCGGCCTCGGCGGATCGCTCCTCGGCTACATCCTTCCCGGCATCGTGCTGGCGCGCATGGCGAAGAAGCGCAAGCACAAGATGCAGCTCGCTCTCGCCGATGCCCTCGACCTGATGGTGGTCAGCGTCGAGGCCGGCCTCGGCCTCGACCAGGCAATCATCCGCGTCGCCGACGAGCTCGCGTTCGCGTATCCCGACTTGTCGGACGAGCTCAAGCTGGTGAACATCGAGCTGCGCGCCGGCAAGGCGCGCACGGAAGCGCTGCGCAACCTCGGCGATCGCACCGGCCTCGAGGATGTGGCGTCGCTGACGACGATGCTCATACAGACCGACAAGTTTGGCACGAGCGTCGCCCAATCGCTGCGCGTGCACTCGGAAACGCTGCGGACGAAGCGTCGCCAGCGGGCGGAGGAAGCGGCGGCGAAGACCGGGGTGAAAATGGTGTTTCCGCTGGTGTTCTGCATCTTCCCGGCGATCTGGGTCGTGACCATCGGTCCGGCCGCGATCAAGTTCGTGCAGGTGCTCTTCCCGCTGGCCGACAACATCAAACGGCATTAATCAAGACGACGAGCCTGGACCAACGACGTGACACCAGAACCGGTCGCCACCATTGCTGACGCGCCCGTGCGACCTGCGCCCGTTCCGCCGGCGCCGGTGACGATTGACGACACGGGCCTGCCGTACGAGCAACTGAAGCAGTTGATCGTGAAGGCTCTGTACGCCGGCGAGCTGAGCGGCCTGTCGCTCGCCGACAAGTTGTGCCTGCCCTATATGCTGCTCGAGGCGATTGTCGAGCATCTGCGCACCGAAAAACTCGTTGAGGTGCGTGGTGCGCACGGCTCCGGCACCGCCGGCTACCGCTACGCGCTGACAGAGCTTGGACGGGAGCGTGGCGGGATCTACTTCGACGGCAACGGCTACGTCGGGCCGGCGCCGGTGCCGCTGAAGCAGTACACCGCGGCGATGCACGAAGTGAAGGCGCAGCGCGGCTTTCTGGATCGCGAGCGCATCGCCCACGGATTCACGCATCTCATCGTCAGCGCCGAGACGCTGGACCAACTCGGTCCTGCGGTGAACTCCGGCAAGTCGGTGTTCCTCTACGGTCCTCCTGGCAACGGGAAGACGGTGGTCGCGGAAGGCATTGGCAAGGCGCTCGGCGGCGACCTCTACGTCCCCTGGGCGCTCGACATCGACGGCCAGATCATCACCGTCTACGACCCTGTCAATCATGTGATGCTGCAGGACGAGGAGGCGGCAGACAGCATCATCAAGCCGGTCGAGCGGGATCGCCGCTGGGTACGCATCAAGCGCCCGGTGGTGACGGTCGGCGGCGAGCTGACGCTCGAGATGCTGGACCTCAGCTTCAACCCGATCGCGAAGTTCTACGAGGCCCCGCTGCAGATGAAGGCCAACGGTGGCGTGTTCGTGGTCGACGACTTCGGCCGGCAGCGCATCAGGCCCCGCGACCTGCTGAACCGGTGGATCGTGCCGCTCGAGAGCCGCATCGACTTCCTGACGCTGCACACCGGCAAGAAGTTCGAGATGCCGTTCGATGTCCTGATCATCTTCGCGACCAACCTGAACCCCGAGTCGCTGGCTGACGAGGCGTTCCTGCGCCGCATCCCGTACAAGATCTACGCAAAGAATCCGACCACCGAACAGTTCGGCCAGATCTTCGCGCTCAACTGCAAGCGCAAGGGCATCGCCTACGACCCGGTCATCATCGAGTACCTCCTGCGGCGCTACTACGAGCCGCGCGGCCTCGAGATGCGCGGCTGCCATCCACGCGACATCCTCGAGCAGGTGGTGGACATCTGCCGCTATCAGAACAAGCCGCTCGTGATCACGCGCGAGCTCCTCGATCAGGCCTGCAAGAACTACTTCCTCGAAGAGCAGGCGAAGAAGGCGCCGACGGCAGCCCGACGGCCCGTGTCGATCGTCAAAGGCGGCCAGCGAGTCGAGAGCCGGAAGCCGCGAGGTGAGGAATGGCTGTCCTGACGCCAGCCGTTGCCGTCCCCCAGGGCATCTCGCGGGACGACGAGGCGCAGCGCCACGCGTTCCGCGAACGGGCGTCCGACTTCGCCGGACGGGCGGCGATCAGCGCGTGGTTCGTGGTGTTCGCCGTGCAGATCGGCGCCGAGTTCGTGCGGACCGGTCATCTGACTGGCTTGCTTCTCCTCGTCAGCGAACTGCTCGTGGTGGTGCTGACGGTGATGCGCCGTCCGGCGGTACGCGTCGACCGCGCCTGGCGAACCCGCATCGTTGCGTTGGCGTCGATGGTGGGCATCCCGCTGCTGCGACCGATCGGCGTCGGCATCGTCCCGGACGCGGCGACTGCCGCGGTGTCGGCGGCGGGCCTGCTGCTGATCATCGCCGGCAAGGTCGCGCTCGGCCGAAGCTTCGGCCTGATGCCGGCGAACCGCGGCATCGTCTGCCGGGGCATCTACCGCGTGATGCGCCACCCGATCTACGCCGGGTATCTCGTCACCCACGCGGCGTTTCTGGTCGCACACCCGCTCGGTTGGAATCTTCTGGTGCTCGTCGCCAGCGACACTGCCTTGCTCGTGCGCGCGATCTGCGAAGAACGGACGCTGGCGCGCGATGCCGAGTACGCGGGTTACATGACGAAGGTGCGCTGGCGCGTCCTGCCCGGCGTGTTCTGAGGGCGTGACGTTCAACCGGCTCGCGATCGCGCTGCTGTTCATCGCCGTCGCCTCTGCCGCCTGCCTGATGCCGGCGCAGAACGATACCTTCTGGCATCTCCGCGCCGGGTTCGAGGCCTGGCACGGCGGCACGCCGCTATACCGCGACATCTTCTCGCACACGGCTTACGGCCACTACTGGCCCAACCACGAGTGGCTGACGCAGGTAGTGTTCTACGCGACCTACGCAATCGGCGGCCTGCCGGCGCTGACGCTGCTTTGCGCCACCATCGTCACGTCCGCGTGGGCGATGAGCTTCCGGATGATGCGCGGGACGACGACGGTCCGCGTCTGCCTGATCGCTGCAGTGATCCCGGCCAGCGCCGCGCTTTGGAGCCTTCGCCCGCAAGCACTCAGCCTTGGTTTCGTGAGCCTCTGTACGTGGCTCATCACGTGCTCGACACCTCAGTTGTCGCGGCGGGACTTCCGCCTTCGCGTAAAGCTTCGGCCGACCACTGTAGCCTTGGCGGAGGTGGTGAGTCCCGCCCGGTTCACGCCCGCCTCCATCCTCGTCATCCCCCTGCTATGCGCCGTGTGGGCAAACTTCCACGGCGCGGCGCTCTTTGCCGTCGTGCTGCTGGCCGGAGCGCTTGCTGGAGCCGTCATCTACGATCGGACTCGTGTTCCCGAACTGTCGATCGTGCTGGCATTGTCAGTAGCGGCAATGTGTCTGACGCCGCTCGGGGTCAGGTGGTGGCCCGAGATGATCGTGTCGCTGGCGCGGATTCGATCACTCTCGATTTCGGAGTGGCAGCCGCCGAGCCTTTTCGAGCCAGTCGATGCGGCCTTCTGGTTCGTCGCCGTCGCGCTCGTCGGGCTCGGCTGGCGCCGTCGCCACGACCTCAACGGACAGGACGCGATTCTCGTCGGCATGGCGGTGGCGCTGCTGCCGCTTGCGGTCAGCGCCGGGCGCAACGTCTCGCCGTTCCTGCTGGTCGCGTTGCCCGCGCTGACGCGTGTGTTGCCGGCTCCGGTGCTGAAATGGGAAGCGGGTCTCGCGCGGCGGCCTGCGCGGCTGGCTCACACCTGGGTCGCCTGCTGCGTTGCGACGGCCGCAGTCCTGGTGGTGGCGTTCTCCTGGAATTCGCGCGCGTCGCGTCTCGGGTGGCAGCCGCTGCCCGAGTCAGTGGTCGCCGCAGTTGATGCCTGTCCCGGCAATCTCTACAACCGGTACGACGATGGTGGATTCTTCATCTGGTTCACGCCGGAGCAGCGCGTGTTCCTGGACGGACGGCAGGATCCGTATCCCGTGCAGTTGATCCAGGACCATCGCGCCACCGAGACGGTTGGCGCATACCACGACATCTTCCGCCGATTCGGCATCCGTTGCGCCGCCTTGCCATCGTCGTCGGTCACGGCCGTGAGCCTGCTACACGCCGGCTGGCATCCGACGGCGCGCGATGGAGGATGGATCGTGCTGACGGAGTAGGGCGCGGAGTTGCATGCGAAATGTCGAGTTGCAAGTGCCAAGTGCTAAGTGCCAAGTGGAGTTGTCAGTGAGCAGTGAATAGTGGCGGCCGTATCCGTCAAATCGTCGCAAGTACGCCAAGCGCAGCTGGCTGCCACTTCTCACTGCTCGCTCTCCACTCCACCTGGCACTTAGCACTTAGCACTTGGCACTGCCTTTTTTAGTAGAGCCACCGTCGCGCCCAGATGCGTTTCAGGCGCGTCCGCAAACGACTCGACCACTGGATGATCGCGCAACACCTGGTGGACCCGGGCACGCTGGACCCCAATCCCTCGACCGTGAATCAACCGCACTTCCCGAAGACCTGCCTCGTACGCGGCTCGGACGTACTCGTCCACGACTGAAGGGATATCTCGAGGCGAGAAGGTGTGCAGGTCGATGGAGTGTTCGATCGGGACGCGATGCACGTTCTTTTACTGTCGCTGGACGTTACCCAGGTTACTCAGGTTACTCAGGTTACTCAGGTTACTCAGGTTACCCAGGTTACCCGGGTTGCGTGTATGTCGCAGTGACCGTCGTCTTGATGCCGCCGCGCGGTGTGAACTCACCTTCGACGGTCATGCGCTTTGGCCCGCACGAGGCAACGAGATCGTCGAGGATCTGGTTCGTCGCGCTCTCGTAGAAGATGCCCTTGTCCCGATAGTCGAGGAGGTCGTACTTCAACGCCTTCAGCTCGAGGCACTTTTCGTCGGGCACGTACCGGATGTGAATGGTGCCGAAGTCGGGCAGACCGGTCTTGGGGCACATCGAGGTGAACTCGGGGCAATCGATCGCGATCTCGAACTCGCGTCCGGGACGCGGGTTGGGAAACGTCTCGATCATTGCGCTTGACATACCATCGAAAAGTCTAGCACTGTGAGGCAGTTTTCCTAGGAATCTCGCGCAAAGTCCGTTGACACTCCGGAAGGCGCGCGCTAGGATACGCCAACTTTCAGGCCATTTTTCGCGACCGACCGCCTGCGCGCGCGGTAACTCGGGTCGCGCCCATTGGGCACGCGCGCCACACGATGAACGTCAAGGGGGATAGACATGGCAGAGGCTCGAAGGATGGGCAAGTCCGAGCTCTTCTCGCACTTCGCCGAACGCTTCGAAGTGAAGCGCACTGCCGCGCGCGAGTACTTCGACGAGCTGGCCGCGCTTGCTGAGAAAGAGCTGAAGCGCTCCGGCGAATTCACGCTACCCGGCATGGTGAAGCTCGTGGTCCAGAAGCGCAAGGCGCGCATGGGCCGCAACCCCGCCACGGGTGAAGCGATTAAGATTCCCGCCAAGACGGTCGTCAAGGCGCGGATCCAGAAAGCGCTGAAGGACGCCGTTCTTCCGCGTAAGTAGCCGCTGTCTGGAGCCGATCGGGCCCGGGAGCGCCGTGGTCACGCGCGCGACCGGGCCTTTTGTCTCTCCGGCCTCCAACGCCGAACGGCGGCATTATTTCCAATCCTCGATTGAGCGACCGACTCGAAGACTACGCCCTCCTCGGCGACTGTGAGACCGCTGCACTCGTCTCGTGCCGCGGCTCGATCGACTGGTTGTGTTGGCCGCGGTTCGATTCGAGCGCATGCTTTGCGGCGCTGCTGGGTGGACCTGAACACGGTCGCTGGTTGATTGCGCCCACGCGCGAGCCCTCGCGCGTCACGCGCCGCTATCGCGATCACACCCTGATCCTCGAAACCACGATGGAGACAGGTGAGGGCGTCGTCACCCTCGTCGACTTCATGCCGCCGCGAGGCAAAGACTCCGACGTGGTCAGGCTGGTGCGAGGCGATCGCGGCCGCGTCCAGATGCACACGGAACTCGTGTTGCGGTTCGACTACGGACGGACCATCCCCTGGGTCAGCAGGCTGCCCGACGGAACCTTCCGAGCGATTGCCGGGCCTGACATGGTGGTGCTTCACACACCGGTAGCGCTGCAGGGAAAGGATCTGACGACTGTCGGCGAGTTCGAGATCGCGGAAGGCCAGACGATTCCGTTCGTGATGACACACGGCTCCTCCCATCTGGCACCTCCCGCGGAAATCGATCATCAGTCAGCGCTGACAGAGACCGAGGCGTTCTGGACGTCGTGGGCCGACCGGCGAGCGCCCGACGGCGATTGGGACGACGCGGTCGTGCGATCGCTGATTACGCTCAAAGCACTGACCTACGCGCCGACGGGGGGCATGGTGGCCGCGCCGACGACCTCGGTGCCCGAGCGGTTCGGAGGTTCGCGGAACTGGGATTACCGGTTCTGCTGGCTGCGCGACGCCACGCTCACATTGCTTGCGCTGATGAACGCCGGCTACTACGACGAGGCGGGTTCGTGGCGCGACTGGCTGCTACGCGCCGCGGCCGGAGCCCCCGCGCAGCTCCAGATCATGTACGGACTCGCCGGCGAACGACGACTGACCGAATACGAGATCCCCTGGTTGCCTGGGTACGAGAACTCGCGGCCAGTCCGTATCGGCAACGCGGCCCACGATCAATTGCAGCTCGACGTGTTCGGAGAGGTGATGGACGCCCTCCATCAGGCACGCGAGGGCGGACTGACGCCACGCGAAGCGGACTGGGCGTTTCAGCGCGCTCTGCTCGAACATCTGGAGAGCGTCTGGCAGCGCCCGGACGAAGGCATGTGGGAGATTCGCGGCGAGCCTCGCCATTTCACCTACTCGAAGGTGATGGCGTGGGTCGCGCTGGATCGCGGCATTCGCGCCGCTGAGACGCTCGGCCTGGAAGGATCACTGGATCGCTGGCGTGCTCTCCGTCAGCGCGTGCATGACGAGGTGTGCGAGCGTGGATACAACGCTGAGATCGGAAGCTTCGTGCAGTCGTACGGCGCGAAAGAGCTCGATGCGAGCCTGCTGCTGATGGCGACGACGGGATTCCTGCCGCCGTCGGATCCGCGCATCCGCGGCACCATCGAGGCGATCGAGCGCCGACTGCTCGTCGACGGGTTTCTGCTTCGCTACGACACCGGGACCGGTGTCGATGGACTGCCTCCGGGCGAAGGCGCGTTTCTCGCCTGCACGTTCTGGCTGGCCGACGCCTACGTGCTGCTTGGACGCGCCGACGACGCGCGCCGCGTGTTCGAGAGACTCCTGACGCTGCGCAACGACGTCGGTCTGCTGTCCGAGGAGTACGACACTGAAGCCAAAAGGCTTGCGGGAAATTTCCCGCAAGCCTTTTCCCACATCGCCCTGATCAACACCGCGCACAACCTCTCGCGTGCCACCAAGCCGGCGCATCAGCGCTCGTCATAGTGGCCGCGAGACGCCTGCGGCATTCGTCCACTAACCGCCGCGCAGGCGCTTCGCGAACTCACGCACGTCGAGCTTCTCCAGCTTGAACTTCAGCGTGCTCAACGGCAGCCCGAGGTAACGGGCCGTGGCGGTCACGTTCCAGCCGTTTTTCTCGAGCGCGCGGATCAGCAGATTGCGCTCGAATGCAGTCATCGCGTCCTGGAACAGGCTCTCGCCGGTACGTGGGTCGCGATCGAGCTGCGCCATCCGGAACTCGAAGGGGAGGTCGTCTTCGGTGATCCACGTCTTGTCCGTGATCGCGACCAGACGCTCGATCAGGTTCTCGAGCTCGCGGATGTTGCCCGGCCACCAGTAGGCGCTGAGCATCCGCAGCGCCGACTCCGAGATGCCCTCGACCTGCTTGCGGAACTTCGTGCGGTAACGGTGGAGGAAGAACACGGCAAGGTCCGGCAGGTCCTCGATGCGTTCCCTGAGTGGCGGCAGTTTCACCGGAATGACGTTGATCCTGTAGTACAGGTCGTCGCGGAACTTGCCTTCCTTCACCGCCTTCTCGAGGTCCACGTTCGTGGCCGCAACGAGCCGGAAGGTTGCTTTGATCGGACGCGGGCTGCCGAGCCGCTCGATCTCGCCCTCCTGAATGGCACGCAGCAGCTTTGCCTGCAGGTCCAGACGCAGGTCGCCAATCTCGTCAAGGAAGAGCGTGCCGCCGCCGGCCAGCTCGAATTTGCCGATCTGCTGACGGACGGCGCCGGTGAAGGACCCCTTCTCGTGGCCGAACAGGACCGACTCGACCAATTCCTGCGGAATCGCCGCCAGGTTGACGGCGACGAACGGGCGATCCGGGTTTCCGCTCTCGCGATGGATCAGCCGCGCCAGCAGCTCCTTACCAGTACCGCTTTCCCCGAGGATCAGCACGGTTGCCGAGAGCTTCGCGATCCGGTTGACGAGATCGACGACACTCTGGACGTTGCGGCTGGGGCCGACGACGAACTCACGTTCGGTGGTGTCGGAGGCCTCCGCGGACAGGACCTGCACCTGCCGCGCCAGCGTCTGCCGTTCGAGGGCCCGATCGATCAGGGCGCGTACCGAATCGGCGCCGCCGGTCTTGGGCACGAAGTGGAAGGCCCCGAGCTTTACGGCTTCCACCGCATGCTCGAGGTCCGACGAGCCCGCGGTCATGACGACTTCGGTGAGCTCGAAGTTCTCACGCGCGATCCGTAGCGTTTCGAAGCCGCTGATGCCCGGCTGCTCCACATTGAGCAGCATCGCATCGACATCTTCGCGCATCAGCATCGCCAGCGCCGTTTCTCCGCTGGCGGCGCGGAGCACGCGGTACTCGCTCTTGAGGACCGCGGACACGGCCTGGCGCCAAGCGTCGTCCTGATCGACGATGAGGACCGTGCGCGGTCGGGAAGCCACTGGGACCGCTATTGTATTCGTGTCGGGTCGGAACGGGTCGACCGGATCGGGTCGATCAGGTCGGATCGGGTCGATCGGGTCGGATCGGGTCGATCAGGTCGGATCGGGTCGATCAGGTCAGATCGGGTCGAGCTGTCTTGACACCCCCCAGGTGGGCCGGTCCTGTACGAGATTGGTCCGCCCACGGCGGCCCCGCATGATCTGGCCAGTCTTCCTCGCAGCGGTGGCGCTGCTCGTCGCGCTTGTCGCGCTCGCGTCCGCGCGTCGCACGCGGCAGCGCCTCGAACAGCTCCAACAGTCGTACTGGGATCTCCGCTACGAGCACGGGCGGCTGAAGGCGCAGGTAAAGCGCCTGGATCCAGAGGAGGCGCAGGAGCCCGAGGCGGCCCCCGCGTCCCAATCCACCACCTTCATTCCGCTCTCGTCGCTCAAGCGCTGAGAGAGACGCGCGTCAGGAGAGCTCTTTCGTGCCCCAGGCTTACGACCTCGTGGTGATTGGCGCCGGCACCGGCGGCTATGTGGCCGCTATCCGCGCCGCCCAGCTCGGTCTCAAGACCGCCGTCGTCGAGCGGCAGAAGTCGCTCGGTGGGACCTGCCTGATCTGGGGGTGCATCCCTACCAAGGCGCTCCTCGAGCACGCGCACGCCTTGAAGATCATCCAGCACGCGGCCGACTGGGGCGTCTCGATTGCCAACGCGCAGCCGACGCTCGACATCACCGCCGTCCACACGCGCAAGGACAAGATCGTCACCGGACTGACGAAGGGCGTCGAGAGCCTCTTCAAGAAACACGGCATCGCCTGGATCAAAGGCACTGCCCGACTGACGGGACAGGGGTCGGTCTCGGTGACGGGCCCCGACGAGCAAACCCTGCAGGCCAACCACATCATCGTCGCAACCGGGTCGTCGCCGCGGAGCGTGCCGGGCATCACGATCGATCATCAGCGAATCATCACCAGTGACGAAGCGATTCACCTGAAGGAAGTGCCCGGCCGCATCGTGATCCTGGGCAGCGGCGCCGTCGGCGTGGAGTTCGCCTCGATCTTCAATCGGTTTGGCAGCAAGGTGACGCTCGTCGAGCTACTGCCGAGGCTCGTACCCGTCGAGGACGAGGCGGTTTCCGCCGAGCTCGCGCGGTCCTTCAAGAAGCAGGGCATCACGGCATACACCGGGGCCAAAGTGACGAAGGCGACGGTGAACGGCACGACCGTGGCGATCGATGCCGAGCTGCCGGGTGGCAAGAGCGACGCATTCGAAGCCGACTACCTGCTCGTCGCGACCGGCCGCGGCCCGGTCACGGACGGCCTCGGCATCGAGTCGCTCGGAGTCGAGCTCGTCAAGGGGTACGTGAAGGTGGACGAGTTCTACCGGACAAACGTGGACGGCATCTCGGCGATTGGCGACGTCATCACCTTCGGCGAAGGCACGCGCCATCCACAGCTCGCGCACGTCAGCTCGGCGGAAGGCATTCTTGTCGCCGAGCGGCTGGCCGGTCAGGAAGTCCGGCCGCTGAATTACAACCACGTACCCGGCTGTACTTACTGCGATCCGGAAATCGGCAGCGTCGGCCTGACCGAGCAGGCGGCGAAGGAGCAGGGCTTCGACGTGCAGGTGGGCTCGTTCCCCTTCCGAGTGCTCGGCCGGGCGCGGATGGCCGACGAGCTCGACGGTTTTGTGAAGATCGTCGCCGAGAAGAAATACGACGAGATCCTCGGCGTCCACATCATCGGGCCCCGCGCCACCGAGCTGGTGGCGGAGGCCGTCGTCGCGCTCCGGACGGAGTGCACCGTCGAAGAGCTGATTCGCACGATTCACGCGCACCCGACGATGTCGGAGGCCGTCGGCGAGGCCGCACATGCGACGCATGGCGCGGCGATACATATCTAAGGTCGAAGGGTCGAAAGGTCGAAAGGTCTCAGAGTCGCAAGGTCGAAGGTCGCAGGGTCGAGACCCTGCGACCCAGGACCCTGCGACCCTGAGACCTTGCGACCCTGAGACCTTGAGACCCTGAGACCCTGAGACCTTGCGACCTTGCGACCCTGAGACCTTGCGACCTTGAGACCCTGCGACCTTGAGACCCTGATACCGAGAGTTGGATAATGCCGACGATGACAAAGCCGGTGCTGATGCCGCAAATGGGCGAGTCGATCGCCGAAGGCACCATCGTTCGCTGGATCAAGAAAGTCGGCGACAGAGTCGATCGCGACGAGCCGCTGTTCGAGATTTCCACCGACAAGGTGGACGCCGAGATTCCTTCGCCCGCCGCCGGCATCCTCTCCGAGATCAAGGTGAAAGAGGGCGAGACGGTCGCCGTCAACAGCGTAGTCGCGACGATTGGCGATTCGGTCGCGGCAGGAACGTCGCCGGCAAGTGGCGCGACGACGCAGCACGACGTGGCGAGAGTCGGTGGCGAAAAGATCGACGGGACTGAAGCCCCTTCACAAGCAGGGCGGGCGCGTGGCGGAAATGGCGCGGAGGCGCACGAGCCCGAGGACCTCCGCCGCGCGCGCTCGTCACCGCTCGTGCGGCGCATTGCCAAGGAGCACAACGTCGACATCTCGTCGCTGCACGGCTCCGGCGTCGGCGGCCGCGTGACCAAGCACGACATCCTCGACTATCTGGACCAGCGTCCGGCCGGCGCGCCGTCGCTCCAGGCGCACATCCCGGCGTTCAAGCCCGGCGAGCGCGTCGAGATTGCGCCGATGGGCGTGATGCGGAAGAAGATCGCCGAGCATATGGTGTTGAGCCGCAGAACGGCGGCGCATGTGCACTCGGTGTTCGAGGTGAACTTCTCGCGCACCGCACAGCTGCGCGAGCAGAAGAAGGCGGAGTACGAGCGACAGGGGACGAAGCTGACGTTCCTCTCGTTCATCGCGCGAGCCGTGGTCGAATCGCTGACCGCGTTCCCGGTCCTGAACTCGTCGCTCGACGGCGACAACATCGTCTACAAGAAAGACATCAACCTCGGGGTCGCCGTGGCGCTCGACTGGGGGCTGATCGTTCCGGTCGTCAAGAACGCCGACGACAAGAGCCTGCTCGGCCTGAGCCGTGCGATCGCCGATGTGGCCGCGCGCGCCCGGGCGAAACAGCTGAAGCCGGAAGACGTGCAGGGCGGGACCTTCACGATTACGAATCCCGGTATCTTCGGCGCACAGTTCGGCATGCCGATCATCAATCAGCCGCAGATGGCGATCCTCGGCGTCGGCGCCATCGAGAAGCGGGCCGTGGTCGTGGACGATGCCATCGCGATCCGGCCGATGGGATATCTCACCCTGGGTTACGATCACCGGCTGATCGATGGCGCCGTTGCGGATCAGTTCCTGTTTCGCATCAAGGACATCCTGGAGAACTTCGATCCCAACCAGGTCTGAGGAGCACGACATGCGCGAGCTTCGTGTGCATCGGCTCGGGCGCGTCGCCTATCGCGACGGCGTTGCGATGCAACGAACGCTTGTCGAGGATCGACGCGCCGACCGCATTCCCGACACGCTGCTGCTGCTTCAACATCCTCACGTTCTGACGCTGGGAGCGAAGCTGGCCTCGGCACGCGCCAACGTGATCGCGGCGCCAGGTGAACTGGCGGCGCGCGGTGTCGAAGTGTTCGAGGCCGGCCGCGGTGGCGATGTGACGTATCACGGGCCCGGCCAGCTCGTCGCCTATCCGATCCTCGATTTGCGGCCCGACCGCTGTGACGTTCATCGCTACGTGCGCGATCTGGAAGAGGTGATGATTCGGGTCGCCGCCGATTTCGGGCTCAGGGCGGGACGTGTCGACGGCTTCAGCGGCACGTGGATCGGCGACCGGAAGATTGGCGCCGTCGGCGTCCGGATCTCCCGCTGGATCACCAGTCACGGCGTGGCGATGAACGTCTCGACCGATCTCGATTACTTCGACCTGATCGTCCCGTGCGGCATTGCCGACAAGGAAGTGACGTCACTGGCACGGGAACTCGGTCGTTCGGTGGATCACCTGACGGTCGAGAACGTTTTCATCAGGCATTTCTCCGATGTCTTCGGCCGAAGCGCTGTCGAGGAGATGGCTGCCAGGCCCGCCGCCCAACCGGCCTGAGCGCCCGTCATCGCGCCTGCCAATCACCTCATCAGTACAACGCCGGGAATACGCATGGCCTCGCCGGGGTTCTTTGGGGCAGAGGACATTCATACATGCGCCCGGCGATCGCGACAGATCACGATCTCATCGAACAACTGAAGAAGCACGACGAACACGCGGTGACGGAGCTGGTCGTCACCTACAAGCCGAAGGTCTATCAACTGGCGTTTCGATACCTGCGCAACAAGGAAGACGCGGAAGAGGTGTCGCAGGACGTCCTGATGAAGGTAATCAACAAGATCGCGGCATTCCGCGGCGACTCCGCCCTGTCGTCGTGGATTTACCGGATCACGTTCAACACGGCAATGTCGCGGCTGCGTAACGGCCGCGCGCAGCGTGCCGGCGAGGCGGAGGAGCGTCTCGACGGGACGGAGGAAACGGCGAGCGATCGCGGCGAGACGCCGCACGATGTCGCCGACTGGTCGGCGCTGGCCGACGAGCACGTGATGCGTGTCGAGTTGCGGGAAAGCCTGGTGAAGGCGGTGCGGGATCTGCCGGCGATTTACCGGGCGCCGGTCATCCTGCGCGACATCCATGGACTGACGACCGAAGAGGCGAGCGCAATGCTGCAGGTGAAGGATCAGACGCTGAAGTCACGCCTGCACCGCGGCCGCGTGATCCTTCGTCAGCGCCTGGCGGCGTTCGCCGGCGGTTTGTCGTTGCACAACCCGCTACCAGCGTAATCACCGCACTCACATGTAGGGCGCACTCAGTGTAGGGCGGACCTTCAGGTCCGCCTCCGAGGCGACAGGTTTTGGCGGACCTGAAGGTCCGCCCTACATGTCCGTCCTATGTGTCCGCCCTACACGTCCGGGCGAACTCATTCTCCCAGCGCAACTCGTTCCCGCGCGCTCAGCTGCGGCCGGTGAACGTCGACGACACCTCCGGGACCGAGCGTGGCGGGCAATGCCGCAAACGGCCGGCGCTCGTGTGCGCCGTCTCGCGCGACGAAACACGTCAACCGGCGATGCGAAGCGCTGCCGATTGCCCGAACGACCGCGGCGGCGGCGGACGCCAGCGCGTACGGACCGGGCGGCCAGCGTGCCCGGAGCCGCGACTCGATCCGCTGCGTTTGTGGCGGCGTCAGGAGCGGCGTGAGGGGTGATCCAGCCAGCGTCGCGTCGGTCCACGCGATGACGAACGATGGCGGGGTCCCGACAATCGCCAGCGACACGTCGTCTACCGACGCGTCGAGTTCCATCGCCGTGAGGGCGGCGGCAATCGACTGCGCCGCCAGCGGCGCAGAGCCGACGAGGCGTGCAGCCGGTACACCAAGCTCACGCGCCTGTTCGAGCGTGCTCAGCTGGCCGGCGCCGGCGGCCACGACAATCGCGCGCGGTGAGGCGTCGAGGGTGCGCCGCAGCAGGGCGAGTGCTGCGTCACCCGAATACTCACGTCCGCCGTGCTCGTCGGCCAGCACGACCACGCCCACTCCAGCCAGGGCTGCATCGGAGCCACCGGTCACGCGTGTGTGAAATGCCTCGATGGGTCCCGACTGAAGGATGTCGAGCGCTTTGCCGGACGCGACCGTGCCCTGCTGGTCGATGAGGACGATGTGTCGCACCACGTCGACAGCGGCAAGCGTGCGAGCGATGGCGCCGCCCAGTTCTCCGGCTCCTAGAATGGCGACGGTCTGCATCGCTACGGTATTGTATACATCGGTCTTTCCAACAACCGATGACTCTTCTCAACGACAAGGTCGCAATCGTCACCGGCGGGTCGCGCGGGATTGGACGCGCCGTTGCCGCAGCGCTGCTCGCCGATGGCGCGTCGGTGGTGCTCACCGGTACCGACGATGCGCGATTGAACGAGGCGCGTGACGCGCTGTCGGCATCAGGCTCCGGTCTGACGGACCGCGTGATGGTGTCGCGCACCGACGTCCGGCGCGAGCTCGAGGTCGACGCGCTGATGACCGCCGCGGTCAGCCGGTTCGGTGGCGTCGACATCCTGATCAACAATGCCGGGATCGGTGACTTCGCCGAGGTCGCGGCGATGACGTCCGACCAATGGCACCGCGTGATCGATACGAACCTCACTGGCGTCTTCTACTGTTCCCACGCCGCGATTCCGCACCTCAAGGCCCGGGGCGGCGGATGGATCATCAACGTCAGTAGTCTTGCCGGCAAGAATCCCTTCGTCGGCGGCGCCGCCTATTGCGCCTCGAAGGCCGGTTTGAACGCGTTTGCCGAAGCGCTGATGCTCGAAGTGCGGCACGAGGGTATCCGGGTGAGCACCGTGATGCCAGGTTCGGTGCGCACCGGCTTTTCGCGCGGCGGCGACGCGGCGGGTATGGACTGGAAACTGGCGCCCGAAGACGTCGCCCAGGTCATCGTCGATTTGCTCCATCATCCGTCGCGGAGCTTGCCCAGCCGCGTCGAGCTGCGGCCGTCACGGCCCCCGCGAAAGTGACGGCGGTGGTCGATCCACAAACGTCGGCTTTGCCAGATTCGACGCCTGCCGCAATCGGGCCCTACCAGGTGCTCGAGCGTCTCGGCGCCGGTGGTCTCGGGGAAGTATTCCGCGCGCGCGACACCGTACACGGACGGACGGTCGTCATCAAGCGCGTGCCGTCGGCGATTGCCCCGGACTCGGAACGGGGAGCGTCGCTGCGTGCAGTTGCGCAATCGCTGAGCCACGTGTCGCACCCGGGAATTGCCTCGCTCTACGAATGTGGCGAGCAGGATGGCGCGCTGTATCTGGTGCAGGAGTTCGTGCCCGGGCAGCACCTCTCGGAGCTCATCGGAGGCCGTCCGCTGAATCCGCGCCGCGCCATCGAGATTGCGCTCGACGTCGCCGACGCGCTCGCGACCCTGCATCACGAAGGCTTTCACCACGACGACCTCGGACCCGACAACCTCGTGATCACGCCGAAAGGCCACGCCAAGCTGCTGGACGCCGGGCTCGCTGCGTTCACCGCCGGCGGCGCAATTCGGTCGACGGCGGGATCGCGGCTCGGCAACCTGCCGGTGTCGGCGCTCTCCACCGTCCGCTATCTTTCGCCCGAACAGGCGTTGGGCGAGCAGATCGACCAGCGGAGCGACCTGTTCGCGCTGGGCGCCGTCCTGTACGAGATGTTGACGGGTCAGCCGCCGTTCGATGCGGCATCGGCGGACGCCGTGGTGCTGCGCGTGCTGCAGGCGACGCCACTGCCGGCGAGCCGCACCACGGCGAATGTGCCGTCCGAGATGGACATGATTGTCGGCCGGCTGCTCGCGAAGAGCCTCGAGCGGCGGTATGCGTCGGCCGCGGCGCTGGCCGATGACCTCCGCACCGTGAAGACAGTCTTCGACGCCGGTCTCGAGCACACGATCGCGACGACACCCGACATCCCCGAAGAGCGTTCGCGGCCGACGGCGCTGATCCTTGCGGTTGTAGTGGCGATCGTGGTGATCGCGCTGATTGCCTGGTGGGTCTTCTGATTGTGGATTGCGGATTGCGGATTGATTGGGCTGGCTGAGATTGAACAGGCTCGGGCACGGATAGCACGGCTCCTGCGCGCGACGCCGCTCGTCGAGTCGGTCTGGCTATCGCGAGCGGCACACGCGGAGGTCCGGCTGAAGCTCGAATCGACGCAGGTGTCGTGCTCGTTCAAGGCGCGGGGGGCCTTGAACGCGATTGCGCGCCTTCGCGAAGACGCGCCGCAGGTGTCGCATGTCGTCACCGCGTCGGCCGGAAATCATGGCCGCGCCATCGCCTGGGCCGCCGGCCTCTGTTCGCTGCAATCGACTGTATTCACACCGCGATCGGCACCCGCCGCCAAGCTCGAGGCCATTCGCGAACACGGCGCCAATCTTCGCGACGAATGCGACGACTACGAGGACGCCGAGGCGCGCGGCCGTGAATACGCCCGCGCGCACGCCGCGACGTTCATCTCTCCTTACAACCATGAAGATGTCATCGCAGGCGGAGGAACCGTCGGTCTGGAGATTCTCGAGGCGTGGCCCGAGGTGGACACGGTCCTGGTTCCGATTGGCGGCGGCGGCCTGATCAGCGGTATCGCGGTGGCAGTGAAGGCTGCTGCACACCATCGCGTTGAAGTCGTCGGCGTGGAAGCCGAGGCTTCTCAGGCGTTCACCGCGGCGCGGCACGCCGGACGGATCGTGCCGGTAAAGGTATCCCCGAGCATCGCCGACGGTCTGGGGGGCAACGTCGAGCACGACACGATGACGTGGCCCTACATCCGCGATCTGGTTGACCGGATCGTCACCGTGACCGAAGACGACCTGCGCGCCACGATCCGACAGCTCGTCGCGCGCGACCATCTCGTCGCCGAGGGTGCCGGCGCCGCGGCCCCCGCCGCTGCCGCCAGCGGCCGTTCAGGAATTCAAGGCCGCCGCGCGGCCGCGATCCTCAGCGGCGCGAACATCGATCTGCAGAAGCTCACGGCGGTAATCGCCGAGTAGCAGGCAATCCACAATCCGCAATTGACGATGCGCCTCCTCCCATTTCCCGCGCCGCCGTTCGACGAGAACACGTTCCTGCTTGCCTGCCTCGAGACACGGCAGGCCGTGGTCATCGATCCTGGTGAGGGAACGCCTGCCTTGATCGACCGGGTGCGAAGAGAGGAACTGGAGCCGACGGCGATTCTGCTGACCCATGCCCACCTGGATCACATCTCCGGTGTGCGGAGCGTGCGCGACGCGTTCGGCGCACTGCCGATACACCTCCATCCCGCCGACCGCTTTCTCTACGACGCCGTCGTGCAGCAAGGTCAGATGTTCGGGATTCGCGCGGAGCCGCAGCCGCCGCCCGACCGGGAGCTCGCAGGACAGCAGGTACTCGACGTCGGCCGTCTCCGCATACGTGTCCACGAGACGCCCGGCCATTCACCCGGGGGCGTCGTGTTCGAGGTGACCGCGCCTGACGGCAGCCCTCACCTGATTGCCGGAGACACGCTGTTCGCGGGGTCGATCGGGCGCACGGATCTGCCGGGCGGCGACTATCCGACGCTAATCAATTCGATCCGTACCGTGCTGTTGGCGTTCGGCGACAGTGTCCCTGTTCATCCCGGGCACTACGCGTCGACGACGATTGGACAGGAACGACGCACCAACCCGTTCCTGCAGTCACAGGACTGAAGTTATGCGCCGGCTGCGGCAGGCTCCTCGGCCTTCTCGACGATGAGCTCGACCCGGCCGGCGCGGACCCGATCCCCGGGCTTGAGTGTAAGGCGCGTGATGCGCTCGTCGTTCACGAAGGTGCCGTTCGTGCTTTCCAGGTCCTCGAGCTCCAGGCCGCCGTCGCGATGGGCGGTGAACCGGCAGTGGAATCGCGAGACAAGCGGCGCGTCGACCACGAAATCGGCGCGAGTGGCACGCCCCAGGGTCTTGATCGAGCCGGGCATCAGCCGGAACGTGAAGGGATCGGTGACGGGAGTGTCAGGTGTCGTCAATTTCCACATGAAACTGCCGGTATGATACCGCGGCACGGCTAAAGTCCCATCGGCGAAGGCGTTACCGGTTGAAACTTCCTGCCCCGCCTTCTCGTCATTGCTAGACAGGCCGCCACGCCATCTCTCTGTTCGGCCTTCCTTTTGTACCGAGGATCCGATGAAGAAGTCACGCAAGTGGTCGCTGGCCGCTGCCGGAGTAGTCGTTCTGGTCGGCGGCATCTGGGGATACACCGCCCTCGACGGCGCGGCCTCGGAACTCGATTCGTCGCGCATCGCCACCATCGAGCGCGGCACCATGACCCGGTCGGTGGTTGCCACCGGCAAGATCGAGCCGATCACCAAGGTCGAGATCAAATCGAAGGCGAACGGCATCATCGAAAAACTGATGACCGACGTGGACCGGGTAGTCCACGCCGGAGACGTCCTCGTGGAACTCGACAAGGAGAATCTGCGCGCACAGGTGCGCGAGGCCCGCGCCAACCTTCAGGCAGCCCGCGCCGCGCACGAGGCGTCGGAAGCCCAGCTCCAGAAGAATCGCGTCGAGGCGGAAGCGCCCGACGTCGAGTTCGCGAAGCGGAACTACGAGCGAGCCCAGCAGCTCTTCGCCGACAAGCTCGTCTCGCCTCAGGCGCTCGACGATGCGAAGAGCGCCCTGGACCTGGCCGCGAACCGCAAGAAAGCAGCACAGGTGCAGCTCGGCATCAGCAGGGCCAAGGTCGGAGAAGCAACCGCGAACGTAGCGCAGGCCGAAGCCGCGGTTGAACGTGCGGAGGAGCAGCTCGCCAATGCGACGATTCGCGCTCCGATCAACGCGACCGTGCTGACCCGGGACGTCGAGCTCGGAAGCCCCGTGTCTTCGATCCTGAACATGGGATCGGCGGCAACGCTGGTCATGACTCTCGGCGATATCAACAAGGTGTTCGTCCGCGGCAAGGTGGACGAAGTGGACATCGGCCGCGTCCGTCTCGGTCAGACGGCTCGGATCACGGTCGAGACGTTCAAGGACAAGAAGTTCGACGGGAAGGTCACCCAGATCTCGCCGATCGGCGCCGAGAAGGACAACGTCACCACATTCGAAGTCAAGGTCTCGATCGACAATCCTGGCAACGAGCTGAAGGCCAACATGACGGCCAATGCGGAAATCGTGCTCGAGGAATTTCCGAATTCGCTGATTGTCCCCGAAGCCGCGATCACTTACGACGCCAAGCGCAATCCGACCGTGGAGATCGTCGATCCCGCGGCCAAGGACGGACGCCGCAAGATCACGATCAGGACCGGTGTCGGCAACGGCACGAAGACGCAGGTGATCGAGGGCCTGAAGCAGGGCGACAAGGTGGTGCTGCCGTCGTGAGACGGCGGTTGCCAATCCGCAATCCACAATCCGCAATCCGCAATTTAACGATTCATGCGCGAGGCTCTGTCGCAAACCTTCCAAAACCTGTGGGCTCATAAGCTCCGCAGCTTCCTGACGATGTTCGGGATTCTGTGGGGCGTGATCTCGGTGGTGGTGCTGTCGGCCACAGGGGAGGGATTCCGGCAGGGCAACGAGCACGTCCTCGAGGAGCTGGGGAAGAACATCGCGATCGTCTGGGGCGGGCGCACCAGTGTGCAGGCTGGAGGCGAGCGGGCGGGGCGCCGCATCACGCTGATGGCGGACGATGCACGGATTCTGCGGGAGCAGTCGCGGCTGGTGCGAGTGGCGACGCCGGAGCTGCAGCGCGGCGGACTTCGAGTGAAGAGTGCCTTCAATGCCGCGGCGCCGAACGTGCATGGCGTCGAGCCAACGTATCAGCAGATTCGCACCCTCGATCTCGAGTCGGGCCGTCAGTTGAACTGGGAGGACGAGCAGCAGGAGCGTCGTGTCGCCATCGTCGGCGACGACATCTACAAACAGCTGTTCGCCGGCCGCGACGGCATCGGCCAGCCGATCACTATCAACGGCATTGGCTACACGATCGTCGGCAAGATCCGCCACAAGGATCAGGACAGCAACTACAGCGGTCCCGACAACGACAAGGTGTTCGTGCCGTTCGCGGCGATGGCCAAGGACTTTCCAATGCCCGACGGCGAGCCCGGCGCCGTCTCGAACATCATCATTGCCCCGCACCAGTGGGTGATCGACATGCTGCCGCGTCAGCTCGCCGAGCGCACCGGCGCGATTCGCGACATCGACTGGGCGCTCCGCCGCGACGTCCGCGTCACGCTGGCGCGCCACAAGGGATTCGACCCGGAAGACCGCGAGGCGACCTGGGTGTGGGACACCTCGGTAAACTCGCTGATGTTCGGTCGAATGGTAGACACGATGCGCGACTTTTTCACGACCGTCGGCTTCATTACCCTGGCACTCGGCGGTATCGGCGTGATGAACATCATGCTCATCGCGGTGAAGGAGCGCACACGCGAGATCGGTGTCCGGAAGGCACTCGGGGCCACCACGGCCGCGGTGCTGCGGCAGTTCTTCCTCGAAGGCTTCTTCATCACGTTGATCAGCGGCACCATCGGCATGGGGATCGCCCTGGCCATCTGTGCCGGAATCAACACGCTACCGATGCCGAACCGGTTCAAGGGAATGATCCTGTCGCCCGAAGCTGCTGCGCTCACCGTCGTATCTTTGGTCGCCATTGGCGTCGTCACGGCGCTGTACCCGGCGCGCCGCGCCGCCGAGATGCCTCCGGTTGACGCGCTCCGGTACGAGATGTAACCGCCGATGTCGCGATCCTCTTCGGCCGATTCCGTACTGCCCGTCGCCATGGCGAACCCCGCGCCGCGACGCCGCTTCGGCGGCTCGCAGGTGTTCGTCGAGACGTGCCGCGAAGCATTCCGCGGGCTTTCGCGCAACCGCTTCCGCGCCGGGCTGGCCATGCTCGGAATCTCATGGGGCATTGTCTCGGTGGTCATGCTCCTCGCCTACGGCAATGGCTTTCGCGACGCCCTGGCGGCCGGCTTCGCCAATGCGTTTGGCAGCGGCGTCGTGATCGCCTGGCCCGGACAGACGAGCATGCAGGCGGGAGGTGAGCGCGCCGGCCGTCCGGTGCGAGTGAAAATCGCGGACGTGCTGCAGTTGACCGAGTTGCCGCTCGTCAAGGCCGTGAGCCCCGAGATCGTCGAAGAGCTGCCGGTCAGCTTCGGCACCAAGCAGAGCTCCTACCTTATTCGCGCCGTCGCCCCGGCGTACGGGCCGATGCGGACCGAAATCCCGATGCCTGGCGGCCGTTTCATCGACGACGAGGACGTACGCCTGCATCGACGCGTGGCGTTCATCGGCGCCGAAGTAAATCGCAAGCTGTTCGGACAGAGCAACGCCATCGGCCAGACGATCCGCATCCGCGGCCTCTCGTTCGAGGTGATCGGCGTGATGAAGGAGAAGGCGCAGCTCTCGAACTACTTCCGCTCCGACATTCAGTGCGTGTTCGTGCCTTACACCGTTCAGCCGCAGCTCTGGTATCAGGCCTGGTCCGACGTCATCGTCTGGCAGGCCGTCGATCCTTCGCAAGGACCCGCTGCCGAGAAGCAGGTGGCGACGCTGCTGGGCAAACTGGCGAACTTCAATCCGGCCGACGAGCGGGCACTGCGCAACTGGGGTTCGGCCAAATCCGAGGAAGTCACGCGTGGGATGGTGATGGGCCTGAAGATCGTCCTCGGCTTCATCGGCGTGCTGACGCTCGGTATCGGCGGCGTCGGCGTGATGAACATCATGTTCGTGTCTGTGCAAGAGCGAACGCGCGAGATCGGGATCCGCAAGGCACTCGGCGCCAGGCGGCGTCACATCCTGATGCAATTCCTTTTCGAGGGCATTGCGACCAGCTTCGCCGGCGGCGCCGTCGGCGTCCTGCTGTCGCTGGTGCTCGTCTGGATCTTCAGCCCGCGTCCGTTCCTCTCAGAACTGCTGGACGACACGACGCACGCGCTCGACATTCATCTGATGCTGTCGTTCGAGCTGCTCGCCATCTGCACCGGGATTCTGATGTTCGTGGGTCTTGTTGCCGGACTGCTGCCGGCGATCAGGGCGTCGCGCTTGGACCCAATCGACGCGTTGCGATACGAATAAGGCGAAGTTAGTCAGTTGACTGTGATCGGGGATCGGGTCGTCACTTGACGTTTTTCAGGACCTGACCCAGCCACTCCGCCGCCGTCTTCGCGATTTGCTGATCGATCGCTTTGTTTGCCAGCGTCGGGTACTCCGCGAGTTCGCCAGTCGTTGTCTGCACGAGCAGATGATTGACGCCGTCGAACGTAACGACCCTGGTGTTTTCAGCCGGAACCTTTTTTCTGGTTTTCGCCATCTCGCCAAGTGCCGCCGCGTGGTGCGACGCGACTTCCTGATCGATCGAGCCGTGCAGGATCAGGATCGGCTGCTTCATCTTCGCGATCACTGGCGCTGGTGAGAAAGCCAGGTAGCTCCGGAACCAGGGCGTATCGGCCTGGCGGCGCAGGGGCTCGGGCACGCCGTCCCAGCTCGTTTCGCCGACGACCGCCGCCTGGATGTGTTTCTGAAGATCGATCCGTGCCTGCCGCTCGGCGGGGCTGAGAGTGGTGCTCTCGACAAGGTGAGACTGTTGCTCGAGCACCAGCTGGCCGCCCGTTCCGGACGCCGCGCCGGCGAGCACGACGGCGGCGACGTTGTCTTCCTCCTTGCTGGCCGCGACCAGCGCGACCCAGGCGCCCTCACTGTAGCCGAGCAGAACGACTCGCTTCGGATCGACGTCCTTGCGCTCGCGCATGAATGTCACCGCCGCCCGCACGTCCTCGGCAAAGTCGTCGATCGTTGCCGCCTCTTCGCGTCCGCCGCTCTGGCCAGTCCCTCTTTTGTCGTAACGGAGCACGTAGTAGCCGGCATCGGCGAGCCCGCCAGCGAGCTGGGCGAAGATCGGGACGCCGGCGACGTTCTGGTCACGATCCATGAAGCCGGACCCGGCGACGAGGATGATCGCCGGGAATCGGCCTTTGGCGTTCGGAGCCCCTGAGGGCTGGCTCAGCGTCCCGGCGAGATTGAAACCGTTCGCAGGGACGGTGACGCCCTGGTCGCCGGCTCGGCTCATGATCTGCGTGCGCGACGCCACTGAGGCCAGATCTTCGTGCACGACCAGCAGCGATTGCGCTGGGACCTCGAACCGCAGTAGCCGCCCTGCCTCGTCGGTCCAGACGATGGCGTCAATCGGAGCGCCGGGATTCTGAAATGTCAGCGCGTAGGTGCGAACGTCGATGACGCGGCCGGCCGTCTCGATCCGCTGGCTGGACCGACCGGTCTGCTTCACCGGGATCTCGGCCTGCGGCGCCACGTAGACCTTGAAGGTTCCGCCGTCGGGAATCGACGCGAGGCGCAAGGCAAGCGCCTCGTAGCTCCCAAAGAACATTGCCGGGAGCACGATGGTGTCCGGCGTGACCGTGTCCGTCTTGCGCTTGACGACGCCGGTCTGGTTCACTTCGTTTTCGGCCTGCCCGTTCACGAACGTCGTCTGAATTGCCAGCGTTCCGCCCTTGACCGTCGCGTCGAGCTGCAGCGACTGCGGCCGCCAGCTCTGGTCGTAGCGGATCTCCGCCCGGCGCGTCGCGAAGTCGAGCGGCGCGCCGAGACTCCCGGTGCCGGAGATGATCACTTCTGTTCCGGCGCGGCGCACGATCACGTTTTCTGCGCCGACGAGCCGACCCTGGAGGAATACGCGAAACGAGGCGTGGCCGTCGGTCTTCTGAGCGGCGGCGCCCGACGCCGTCAACATTGAGACGGTCAGAACGGCCGCCGTACAATAGCGGGAGAGACGCATAACGGTTCAGAATAGCCCAGATCGAGCGACGGGCTGAGAACGACGAGTGGCGGACTGGAGCGACGAACGTGAAGCGACGAACTGGAGCGACGAACGTCGAGCGAGCGACGGGCGACGACCGGAGCACGACCGGCGGCGAGCGCCGCCGATCGTCGGCCTATGACGCGGCTCGCGAACGTGTCGCCTTTCGCCGGCGGCACGAACGGGGAGTACTTCGGGCGGCGGGGAAGGATCGGCTCGAGTGGCTGCAGGGACTGCTCACGAACGACGTGAAGTCGTTCGGCGGGCCGGGGTGGGCCTATGCCGCGTGGCTGACACCGCAGGGGCGGATGATCACTGATGTCACCGCGATCGAAACGGGCGACCAGACGTGGCTTGATGTCCCGGCGCCGCTCGCACGAGAGCTGGCCGAGAAGCTCGATCTGATGGTGTTTGCGGAGGATGTCCGCATCGAGGATGTCTCCGAACGGATGGTCAGCATCGCCGTTGAAGGGCCTGACGGTTGGAAAGCAGTGAGTGGCCTGTTCAAGACGACGCTGTTGCCGCTCGATCGAGGCGGCATCACGCTCGTTGGCGACGGCGGCGATCCCCTCGTCGTTGTCAGGACTCGCAGCGGGGCGGATGCGTACGTGTTGTATTCGTCTTCGACCCGCGCCGCTGGTGTCGAGGAGTTGCTCGCGCATGGCGGCGCCACCCCGCTGGACGACGAGACCGCCGAGACGCTGCGGATCGAGGCGGGAATCCCGAGATTCCTTGTCGATATGACTGACGAAACCATCCCGCTCGAAGCCAATCTGGATCACGCGATCAGCCACACCAAGGGCTGCTATGTCGGTCAGGAGATCATCGTGCGCATCCGCGATCTCGCGAAGGGCCGGGTCGCGCGCCGGATCGTCGGTCTTCTGCCTGAAGGTGAGGCGGTGCCCGCGATCGGCACCGCCGTGCTCGCCGATGGCAGGGCCGTCGGACGTATCACGAGCGCCACCTGGTCACCCGCTCTCGAGCGCCCGATCGCGATGGCCGTCGTCCATCGCGATAGCACCGCAGCCGGTACGGTCGTCGCCGTGAATGGTGCCACGGCAATCGTTACCCCGCTGCCATTTGTTTAGTTCGGTTACAACACCGCCGAAATACGCGGAGAGGCGATCACCTTCGTGCCCTTGCGGGTGCACTTGAAGTCGAACTTTGTCTGGCGGGGATCTCCGCTGGGCTCCCAGACGAGTCGGTACCGGGCATTGACGAGCGCGACGAGCGTCGGGGCCCGTTTCTCGAGCGCGGTGACCGAGAGCACCCGGTCGAAGTAGCCGCCGCTGGCGCCTGCGACTGCCTCCAGCATGTTCTCCACGCGCGCATCCGGTTGGCCGACGACCAGCTCGAGGCTCACGAACATCGGGCGATTGGAGGTGGCCTTCAGGGCCTGGTCAACACCGAAGCCGCCGGGGTCGCCGAGCGAACCCGAGGTCATGACGATGACTGCAGTGCGATGCCCTTCGTCGGCCGGCAGGGCCTGAGACGCCTCGGCAATGGTGTGGAGCAGGGTGTTCGTGCCGATCGCTGCGACGCCCTTGAGCGCCGCCTCGGCCTCGGCGGCGTTGGCGGCCTTGGCCACCTGAGTGGGCCGATCCCCGGTCGTCCAGCAATCGATCGTGGTGCCCGCGGGTAAGGCTCGAATCGCCGCGATGCCGGCTGGCACCACTGACTGCATGAACGAGGTGCTGAGCTCCGAGTTGTTGTCGAGGATCAGGGCTACGGCGAGTGGTCGCTGATCGAGCTCCGCACTTTGAATGGTGCGAGTCTGCCCGTTTTCCTTTACCTCCAGTTCTGCCAATGTCACATCGGTGAGCGGCACGTTTTTCTTGTCGGTGACGTAGATGTTGACGAGCAACTGCTTGGGTACGCCGGTTTGTTGAGTGGCGGACGGCGAGCCGTGAAGCGATGCGCCGCTGCCAGCGACCGCGGTCACAGTGACGGCCAGGGACAGCGATCGGCCCAACTGCCGTGCTGGATTGAACATCCCGTGACTGTACGCGATGTGCAGTTGCCCGGCCAATACCGTCGACCGCTCAGATGGGCCGCGCGGGCGCGAGCCTAAGGCTTGTCTTGCCTGTCAGCAAGGAGGGTTATCAGATCGGCGTCCGCCTCGGGCAGGTCGAGCGACCGGAGTTCCTCCCGTGGCACCCATCGCATTTCCTGCCCGAGCTGTGGGACCGGTTCGCCCGACAGCGTCACGGTGAAGAACTGCAACTCGACGATGCGCTCGGGATACGCGTGCCGCGTCACCAGCAGCCGGTCGCCCACCTGAGAGTCCACGGCGAGCTCCTCGACCAGCTCTCTGCGGAGGCAGTCCGGTGGCGTCTCGTTCGGCTCGCACTTTCCTCCCGGAAATTCCCATGTCCCCGCCAGGTGAGTGCCCTTCAGGCGACGGGTGAGAAGGAAGCGCCCGTCGCGCTCAACGACTGCGGCGGCGACGACGATCATTCGTAGTGCGGCGGGGCTGAAGCCCCGCCTCCACAGGCGTGGCCTGCTTCGTCACATGGCCGCGCCGCTTCAGGCCCGCCGGATTCACGACGAGGCAGTGCGCCCGCATAGGACAGAAGAGGCACTGCGGCTTGCGTGCAGTACAGAGCGTCGCGCCGAAGTCCATGAGCGCCTGATTGAAGTCGAAGACGTGCTTGCGCGGGACGAGCGCCTCCGAAAGCGCCCACAGCTGGCGGGTCATGGCGTGGCTCTTCGGATCGCCTTCGCCGATGAAGACGCGGAACAGGACGCGAGCGACATTCGTGTCGAGAATCGCCGCGCGCTCGCGGAACGCGAAGCTGCGAATCGCCCCCACCGTGTACCGGCCGAGCCCTTTGAACGAGAGAAGCGTCGCTTCGTCGCTGGGGAGGGCACCGTCGTAACGGGCGACGGCCTCGCGCGCAATCATCTGCAGCCGCTTCGGGCGGATGTTGTAGCCCAGCGGCCGCCACGTCTGCGTCACGTCCTCCTCGTGCGCCGCAGCCAGCGCTTCGAGCGTGGGAAAGCGCTCGAGCCATTCGTGATACTTGGGCAATACGCGATCGACCTGCGTCTGCTGCAGCATCACCTCGGAAACCAGGATGTGGTACGGGTCGTCGGTTTCGCGCCATGGCAGCTGGCGGCCGTGTTCCCGATACCAGCTGAGGAGCGCCTTCCGGAATCGCTGCCGCGCTGCCGGGGAGGGCAGCGTGAACGTCGTGCGGCGTCGGATCGCGGTCGCGTCTCGGGCCATCGGCACACAAGAGTACCGGATTCCGCGATTCAGGGCATGCGTCAGTCGATCGGTGCGCCGCGAACGGACCGTTCTGGCCCGCCGGTATAATCGACCGACGTGAAAATCTACACGCGAACGGGCGACGGTGGCGAGACCGCGCTCTTCGACGGCACGCGTGTCAGCAAGGCCGATCCTCGCGTCGATGCCTACGGCCACGTCGACGAGCTGAATGCGCTGCTGGGGCAGGTGCGCGCCGCCGGCGTGCCCGCGGACATCGACGAGCAGCTCGATCGCATTCAACGCGATCTCTTTGCGGTTGGCGCGGTGCTGGCGGATCCATCGTCCCGCATCGCGGCGCGTGTGGACCGCGCACGCGTGAGCGCCGTCGATATCCAGCGGCTCGAGCAGTGGATCGATGCGGCGGAGGCCGAGCTGCCGCCGCTGCGCCGCTTTGTCGTTCCCGGCGGCTCGCCCGGCGCCGCGGCACTTCACCTCGCGCGTACGGTCTGCCGCCGTGCCGAGCGCCACATCGTGTCGCTGGGGTCCGAGGCAGTGCCGGCGGAGACCGTCACCTACATCAACCGGCTGTCGGATCTGCTCTTCGTCCTTGCCCGCCTCGCGAACCGGCGCGCCAACGTCCCCGATCGGGAGTGGGAGTGACCGCAGCGGAGGCGTACGCGATCTGCGCGCGCCTGGCGTTCACGCACTACGAGAATTTTCCGGTCGCGTCTCGATTGCTGCCCGCTCCGATGCGGCCGCACATTGCCGCCGTGTACGCCTACGCCAGGATGGCGGACGATCTTGCGGATGAAGGTGATGTGCCGGTGGCGCTTCGCCACGAGCGGCTCGACGAATGGCTCGACTGGCTGCGTGCCTGCCTGGAGGGCGGCGGGACTCCATCCGCTGTCTCGCGGCGCGGCACGGTGCTCGACGCTCGGACGTCGGCGATGGCACCCGCGATCTTTCTTGCGCTGGGCTCCACAATTCGTCAGTGCAACCTCCCGCCGTCGCTGTTCGAGGATCTGGTGAGCGCGTTCCGGCAGGACATCACCGTGCACCGGTACGACTCGTGGCCGGCGCTGCTGGACTACTGCCGGCGCTCGGCGAATCCCGTCGGCCGTCTCGTGCTTCGGATCGCGGGCCGGCAGGATTCAGCGCTGGACGAGGCGTCGGATGCTGTGTGCACGGCGCTGCAGCTGACCAATTTCTGGCAGGATCTGGCCCTCGACTGGCGGCGCGGGCGCCTCTATGTGCCGGCCGAAGAGCACGAAGCCGCCGGAGCGTCGCTGGCGTCCCTCGATCGCGAGGAGTGGACGAATGGGTGGGGGCTTGCCCTCGCGCGGTGCGGGGAGCGCACGCGCGCGTTGTTCGAGCGCGGCCGCACGGTTGCCGATGCCGTCCAGGGCAGGCTCCGCTGGGAGCTTCGCGCGACGTGGCTTGGCGGCATGCGCATTCTCGAACGGCTCGAGCGCGGCGGTTACGACGTCTTCCGCCAGCGGCCCAGCCTGGGTGCGAGCGATGTGCCGCCGATTGCCTGGCGGGCGTTGAGGTGGCAGCGGTGAGCCGGCCGACGTCCTTCTACTACGCCTTTCTCGTGCTGCCGCGCGATCAGCGGGAGGCGGTGATCGCCGTGTGGGATTTCTGCCGCGCAGTCGACGACACGGTTGACGAGCAACCCGCAGACGCTCGGAATACCGCCGGCGTCGCCGCTGCCCGGGCGGCACTGCAGGAATGGCGCGACGAGCTGAATCGCTGCTACCACGGTGAACCGCGAACGCCGCAAGGGCATCGGCTGCAGCCATGGCTGACGCGGTTCTCGTTGTCGCGGCAGCCTTTTGCGGACCTGATCGACGGCGTCGAAATGGATCTCGATCGCACACGCTATGTCACCTTCGACGATCTCTACGAATACTGCTGGCGGGTCGCTTCCACGGTCGGCCTGATCTGCCTGGAAATTTTCGGCGCACGTGATGCACGCGACTATGCCGTCAATCTTGGCGTCGCGCTGCAGTTGACGAACATCCTGCGCGACGTTGCCGCCGACTTCGAAGGCGGCCGCGTATACCTGCCGCTGGAGGATCTGGCGCGGTTCGACGTGCGCGAGGCTGACCTCGGCAGCGGGCGGGTGTCGGATCGCATCCGGGAGCTCCTCGCGTTCGAGGCCGGCCGGGCCCGTGACTACTACGCGCGCGCCCGTGACGCAAAGCCGCCGCACGATCGAAAGGCGTTGGTTGCCGCCGAGATTATGGCGGCCATCTACCGTGCACTGCTGCGCGAGATCGAGCGCAGCGGGTACGACGTGTTTTCCCGTCGAGTGCGTTTGTCGCGAGGGCGGCAGATGATGACCGCCCTCCGCACGTGGCTTGGCACGCGCCTCCATGTCGCCGCCTGACGTCGTCGTCATTGGCGCCGGGTTCGCCGGCCTCAGTGCCGCCGTACGACTCGCCAAGGCTGGTGCGCGCGTTCTCGTGGTCGAAGAACGCCGGCGGCTCGGCGGCCGTGCGACCGCATTCGTCGACCCCCAGTCGGGCGAGGCCGTGGACAACGGCCAGCACGTCCTGTTTGGCTGCTATCACGAGACGTTCGCCTTCCTCGAGACCATCGGCGCGGCCACCGGCGTCACGCTCGATTCGACCCTGGATTTCGAAATCGTCGATCGGTCCGGCCGGCGCTCGCGACTGCGAACGGTTCCGCTTCCGGCGCCCTTTCATCTCATTGGCGGCCTGCTGCGTTGGCGCGCGCTGGGGATTCGCGATCGCCTCGCAGCCTTGCGCCTCGGCCTTCTGCTGCGCCGTACTGCCAACCCGTCCAACCTGACCAACCCGCCCAACCCGACCAACCTGACCGAACCTGACCAACCCGTCCAACCCGGCGACCGTCGCCGCCTGGCTGTCGGCGAACGGCCAGACCCCGCGCCTTCAAGAGGTGCTCTGGGAGCCGCTGGCGATTGCGGCGCTGAATCAATCGCCCGCCGTCGCATCGGCGGGGCCATTCATCGAGGTCGTCGCTCGGATGTTCGGCGGCACCGCACGCGATGCCGCGATCGGGCTGCCCCGCGAGCCGCTCGATCGGCTGTTTGCCGAGCCCTCGCGCCATTTTCTCGAGGCGCACGGACACCAGGTGCGCTGTGGCACGCCGGCCACGCTCCTTGCTGACGGCGATCGTGTTGTGGGTGTGGATCTTCGCGGCGAGCGCATCCATGCCGGCGCGGTCATTTCCACCGTGCCCTGGTTCGCGTTGTCGACCGTCGCCGCAGACGTGCCAGCGCTCGAGCCCCTCATCAGCAATGCCGCGCGCATGACCTCGTCGCCCATCGTCACCGTGAATTTGTGGCTCGATGGCCCGGTTGCGGAGGCGGCGTTCGTCGGCTTTCCCGGCCGCCGGTTTCAATGGCTGTTCGACAAGGCGCGCCTGTTCGGCGATCGCGCGTCACATGTGTCGCTGGTCGCCAGCGGCGCGGACGAAATCGTCGGCTTCAGTAACGATGCGCTGGTCGATTTGGCGCGCGGTGAATTGTCCGAGGCGCTGCCCGGGCGCTGGTCGGTGATTCGCGCGACTGCCGTTCGCGAGAAAAGGGCGACGTTCTCTTTGGCGCCCGGCGAGCCGCCTCGCCCGTCGGCGGAGACCCCGGTGCGGCGCTTCTTTCTGGCCGGCGATTGGACCGATACGGGACTCCCGGCTACGATCGAAAGCGCGGTCTTGAGCGGACACCGCGCGGCCGGGTTGGTGGCACGGCCCGACTGACGTCGGACGCTTCCGCAGAAGCGCACTGCCGATCGCACGCACCTCGAGCTTCGGCTCGGGCGCCCCAAATGACTTCCGTCATCATCCATTACCAGGAGATCGCGCTGAAAGGCCGCAACCGGCCCTGGTTCATCGAGCGCCTGCTGCACAACCTGCGTGTCGCGACCTCGGACCTTGGCGTGCAGCACGTCCGCACGATGATGGGGCGTATCGAACTCGTGCTGCACGACGACAGCGACTGGGCCGCCCTGCGCGAACGGCTGTCGACGACTTTTGGCATCGCGAATTTCTCGAAGGCCGTGCACACCTCGTCGAATCTCGAAACCCTGTGCGAGCGCATCCTCGCCGATCTCGGTGATCGCGCGCCGGAGTCCTTTGCCGTCGCCGCGCGGCGCGCCGACAAGCGGTATCCGATCAGCTCCCCCGAGATCGAGCAGCGAATCGGCGCGCGGATCAAGATGGCGCGCGGCTGGCGTGTCGACCTGTCACGGCCGGCGTTGACGGTGCACGTCGAGGTGCTGCGGGACCATGCCTTCTATTACTTCGACAAGCAGCGCGGCCCTGGTGGACTTCCGATCGGTGTCGGCGGTCGAGTGGCCTGCCTGATGTCTGGCGGTATCGATTCACCCGTGGCGGCGTGGCGGATGATGCGCCGCGGCTGCCGCGTGCAGCTGATTCATTTCCACGGCTATCCCATCGTCTCGTCAGCCTCACTCGAGAAAGCCCGGGAGCTGACTTCGGTGCTGACCCGCTATCAGCACCACATGCGGCTGTATCACGTCGCCTTCGGCGAGATCCAGCGCCGGATCGTCGTCTCCGCACCGGCGCCGCTCCGGACCGTTATCTACCGCCGTCTGATGCTCCGAATCGCCGAGCGCCTCGCCAACTGGGAGGGTGCACGCGTGCTGGTGACCGGCGAGTCGCTCGGTCAGGTGGCGTCACAGACACTCGAGAACGTCACCGTCATCGGCCGCGCCGTGTCGATGCCCGTCCTCCGCCCGCTGATCGCGCTGGATAAGGAGGAAGTCATTGCCGACGCGCAGCGCATCGGGACCTACGACATCTCGATCCTGCCGGACGATGACTGCTGTCGGTTGTTTACGCCGAGAGCGCCGGTGACACGGGCGACGGCGAGCGCGGTTGATGCGGCCGAGGAATCATTGCCAATCGCGGAGCTCATCGAGCAGGGTGTCTCGAGCGGCGTCGTGGAAGAGTTCAAGTTCCCGATGGTACAATCGGCGACTCGTCATTGAGGTAAGCATCCACATGATCTTTTCATCCGTTGAAGAACTCGTTGCTGCGGCGGCTGCGGCTGCCCGCATCGATGGAGACTCGCTCACCATCGTCGGTACTCCCTCGTCTGAGTTGATCGACCGTCTGGCGCATGCGTCCGCCCTCGGCGCGACGCCCGAGATCAAGGGCACAGCGCGGTGGGTGATCCGTTCGCTGGCAGCGGCCCAGGGGATCCGCGCCGCCTCCATCCACGAGCTCTATGTCGCAATGGGGCAGCGCAAGGCAGCCGGGTTCACCGTGCCGGCCATGAATCTCCGGATGATGACCTACGACACGGCGCGGGCCGTGTTCCGGGCGGCGAAGGCCTGCAGCGCCGGAGCGTTCATCTTCGAGATCGCGCGATCGGAGATTGGCTACACCGAGCAGCGGCCGCACGAATATGCGGCCAGCGTTCTCGCCGCGGCGGTGCGGGAGCGCCACGCCGGCCCGGTCTTCTTCCAGGGCGACCACGTGCAGGTCAACGCGAAGAAGTATGCCTCGCCCGAGCGCGACAAGGAGCTCGATACGCTGCGGGGCCTGATTCGTGAAGAGATCGCGGCCGGCTTCTACAACATCGACATCGACACCTCGACCCTCGTCGATCTGGACAAGCCGACGCTCGAGGCGCAGCAGGAAGTGAACTGCGAGCTATGCGCGGACTTCACGGCGTTCGTGCGGGATCACGAGCCGGATGGCGTGACCGTCTCGGTCGGCGGTGAGATTGGCGAGGTGGGCGGCAAGAACTCGGACGTCCACGAGCTGCACGCGTTCATGCGCGGCTATCTGAGGGCGCTGGCGCGGCGTGGAGTGGCCCTTGTCGGGATCAGCAAGATCAGCGTGCAGACGGGCACGGCCCACGGCGGCTTCGTCGGCGCCGATGGAACGGTCCGAACCGACGTCAAGCTGGATCTCGACGCCCTCGAGGAGCTGTCGCGAGTGGCCCGGAACGACTACGGACTGGGCGGCGCGGTGCAGCATGGTGCCTCGACCCTTCCGCCGGATGCGTTCGATGCGTTCCCGAAAGCCGGGGCCTGCGAGATCCATCTCGCCACAGACTTCCAGAACCTGGTCTACGAGCACGCCGCACTGCCGGCGTCGTTGAAAGAAGAGATGTACGCCTGGACCCGCGAGCACGCGTCCGAGGAGCGGAAGGCGAACGACACCGAGCAGCAGTTCATGTACAAGGCCCGCAAGAAGGCGATCGGACCGTTCAAGAAGCCGCTGTGGTCGCTCGACGAGTCGACCCGCGACACCATTGGCGCCACGCTTCAGGAGCGGTTCGCGTTCCTGATGAAGCAGCTGAACATCGGCGGCACGGTGGATGCCGTCAGGCAGTTCGTCACCGTCGCGAAGCTCGAGCCGAGCCGGTCGGCCGAAGTGAGCGCGGCCGCGGGAATCATCACTGCGGCCGAACGGAAAGCTGAAGGACTGTCGGACTGAACACTGAACAGTGCAAGTGTAAGTGCCAAGTGCTAAGTGGAGTGAGAAGTGCCGTAGTGAGTAGTGGTGGCTTTGAGTACCGTTGTTGCTGAATAGCGCCGGTCGTCGTACGTGCGACGATCTGACCGTTCGGCAATCACTGCGATACTCCCCACTCCCACTCCACTCGGCACTTAGCACTTAGCACTTGGCACTGTTAGTGTTTCCAGTTATCGATCGCAGCGAGTGCCGTCGCCCTTCGAAGTAGTCTCGAATTGCCTCGTGCGTGCTCCGGAAGGCCAGCTCTGACCACGGCACTTCGCTGGCGCCGAACCAGCGCGCCTCGAGGCCTTCGTCGTCCACCTGCAGGTCACCGCCGATCCTGGTGGCCGCGAAGACGATGATGATTGGCGTCCGCCCGGCGTACGAGTAGATGTCGACAAGGTCTTCGACGCGGACGGCGAGGCCGGACTCTTCGCGCGCCTCGCGTTGCGCCGCGGCCAGTATCTGCTCGCCGCGATCGACGTAGCCGCCGGGGAAGACCCACTTGCCGTAGCCAGGCTCAATCGCGCGGCGCACGAGGAGGACCCGGCCGTCGCCGTCGCTGATAATCGTGCCGACGGCAACTTTGGGATCCAGGTAGAAGACGTACCCGCAGGACGCACAGATCAGACGATCGGGGTCGCCGGCTTTCAGGCTCCGCGACTCGAGAGTGCCGCCGCAGACGGGGCAGAAACGGAATGCGTCGGACATGGGGCTCGCGCTCGCCGAAGTATAATTCTCATTGCCATGTCGATTCTGAAGGTCGCGCGGCTTGGGCATCCCGTGCTGCGAGCGAAGGCGAAGCCCGTCGACCCTCAAGACATCAAGTCGCCGACGGTTAAGAAACTCATCGACGACATGATGGATACAATGAACGAGTACCACGGCATCGGGCTTGCCGCGCCCCAGGTACACGAGAGCCTGCGGATCTTCGTTGCCGGGATCGAGGAGGAAGATCCGCGGACCGGCGCGATCGAGATCGTGCCCATCGCCATCATCAACCCCGAGGTCACGCCGATCGGCCGCGATCTGGTCGAGGACTGGGAAGGCTGCCTCAGCATCCCCGACATCCGCGGCAAGGTGCCGCGCAACCGTCGCGTGCGCGTGCGCGGCTTCGATCGTGATGCCCGGCCGCTCGACCTCGAGCTCGAGGAATTTCCCGCCCGCGTCGTCCAGCACGAGACGGACCACCTGAACGGCGTGCTCTTCTTCGACCGCATGAAATCGTTCGAGAGCCTGACGTTTCTCGAGGAATACACCAAGTACTGGGCGAAGGATTGAGCGAAGTCTCGAGTCTTCAGACGGCACCTCCCGTCGTCACGCTGCGCAACGCCCCGGCGCAGCCGTTCGACGGCGCCATTGCGGCGGCGCGCACGTGCTACTCGCCGCGCGTCGTCGCAGCGAGCGAGGTGACCGACCGCCAGCGTGATTCGATCGGCGCGCTCACCTTCGATGCCGGGCACCATACGGTCTATCAGCACGCGCACTTCGAATTCGGCCTGGAGAACATCTCGCGTCAATTGGTCTGGACGGCACTCCACTCATATCCCTTCTACAACTCCGAGCAATCGAGTCAGCGCTACGTCAAGCTGAAGGAGCCGCGCGCATTCGTGCCGCCGGTCGCCGGCGAAGCGCTCGAGGTCTACGAGCGCGCAGTCGTGACCGCATGGGACAGCTACGCCACGTTGTCGGCGCTCCTCAAAGACGATGCGTTCCGCATTTTGAAGGAGCTGCGCTACGTCACGCCGCGCGCGAGCGCCGAGAGGCTGAAGTCGATCGAGCGGGAGGCGGAGAAGAAGGCGATCGAGACCGCGCGCTACGTGATTCCGATTGCGGCGTTTACGTCGATGGTGCACACGGTGTCCGGCATCACGCTCCACCGGCTGCGCCGCATGGCCGCCGCCGGCGACGCCCCGCACGAAGCGCGCCTGGTGATTGGCGAGATGGTTCGGCTCGTGAAAGACGTCGATCCGTTCTTCTTCGAGAAGGTCGGCTGCGACGAGCTCGACGCCGAGGCGCTGCCCGAGGTGAGCTTCCCGCGCACGCGGCTTGGCGGCGATGCGTTCGCCCAGGCGTTCGACAAGCGGCTCGGCGGCCGTGTTTCTCGTCTGGTGGACGCATCCCCCACGGCTGAGGCGAGCGTCGCGGAGGCGGTTCGCGTCACGTTCGGCCTCACCCGCCACGAGATGGACGACGACGAGGCGATCGACCGCGTGCTGAATCCGGCCCGCAACCGCTATCGCCTCGAAGTGATGAACGTCTCACATCACTCGCCGCTGATGAAGTCGCTCCACCACGCCAGCTACACGTTCGAGAAACGCTTGAGTCACACCGCCGACTCGCAGGATCAGCGTCACCGGATGGTGCCGGCCTCGCGGCCGTTGATGACGTTCGTGGACACCGTTCGTCCTGACTACGTCACGCCGAAGCTGCTCGCTGATAACCATGAGGCACGCGCCGTCTTCGATCGCGCCATGATCGAGGCGTGGAACGCGAAGAACCGCCTGCTCGCGCTCGGTGTCCCGCACGAGTTCGCGCTCTACGTACTGCCGAACGCGACCGCGTTGCGGATGGTGGAGTCGGGATCGCTGCTGTCGCTGGTGCACAAATGGACGCTGCGCACCTGCTTCAACGCTCAGGAGGAAATCTATCTGGCGTCGATGGACGAGCTCGACGAGCTCCGCCGCGTGCACCCGCGGTTCGCGCGTTACCTCGGACCACCGTGCGTCGTGCGCAACGGGCTGATCTCGCCGCGGTGCACCGAAGGCTCGCATTTCTGCGGCGTTCCCGTATGGCGCGATTTCCCGAGCGCCGTCCGGCGTCTCTGACGGGACCCGGTCCGACCTGATCCGACCCGATTTTGACCTGATCCGACCCGCTCTATGTCCCCCTTGATCATCATTTTCCTCACGGTCTTCATCGACCTGCTCGGGTTCGGCATCATCATCCCGCTCATGCCGTTCTACGCGACGCACTTCGGAGCGTCGGCGTTCCAGGTCGGCATGCTCGCCACGTCGTTCTCCCTGATGCAGTTCCTGTTCGCGCCTCTCTGGGGCCGATGGTCGGACGTCGTGGGGCGCCGCCCGATCATCCTGATCGGTCTCCTGGGCTCGGCGGTTTCGTATCTGGCGTTCGGACTCGCGCACTCGCTCACGCTGCTGTTCGTATCTCGTTGTCTTGCCGGGATTGCCGGCGCCAACATCCCCACCGCGCAGGCGTACATCGCCGATTCGACGACCCCGGAGAATCGTGCCAAAGGGATGGGGATGGTTGGCGCCGCGTTCGGGCTGGGATTCATCTTCGGCCCGGCACTGGGCGGGTTCCTGAGCCAATGGGGCTACCAGGCGCCTGCCCTTTTCGCGGCTGGACTGTCGCTCCTCAACTTCCTCGCGGCGCTTGTGCTCCTGCCCGAGTCCTTGCCGCCGGAACGGCGGTCGGCGGCACGCAGGCGTTCGCGCGTCGAGGTGTTCCGGCATGCCCTGGCACGCCGGCGCTTGCCGACCGTGCTCGCGGTCTTCTTTCTGATCGTTTCAGCGTTCGCCAGCTTCGAGTCGATGTTCGCCCTCTACAGCCAGGCGCGATTCGGCTTCGACTCGGTGACGATTGGCTTCCTGTTCGCGGGCGTCGGCGTCATTCTGGCAATCGTTCAGGGCCTCCTGGTCGGTCGGGTGGTCAAGCGACTGGGCGAGCACCGGCTGGTACCGGCTGCGATCGCTCTCCTGACCATCGGCCTGGCTCTGGTGTCCGTTGCGCAGAGCGTGCCGGCATTGGCGATGGGATGCGCGATCATTGCCGTCGGCATGGGGTTCCAGAGTCCATCGATGCTTTCGGTGATCTCACAGCTCTCCGATCCTGAAGATCAGGGCAGCATGCTTGGCGTGTCACAGTCTCTCGGAAGCCTGGCGCGCATCGTCGGTCCCCTCTGGGGTGGGTTCGTGTTCGATCGATTCGGGCACGCGGCGCCTTTCCTTTCCGCGGCAGTGGTGATGTCGATCGCCTGCGCTTTGAGTCTTGCGGCGTTTCGCGGCTACAGACCCGCACATCGTGCAGGCGTCGCGACCGAGCCCACGGGCGGCGTGATGAACGTGTCGGGCTAGCGACGGCGCGCTTTCGAACGGTCGCTCGACGTTGAGCGGCGCGGATGATAGCCTCGCCAGGGTCCCCATGTGGAGATACGAGCACGAGCTCGACGTGAGGTTCTGCGACTGTGACCCGCTGGGTCACGTCAACAACGCCGTCTATCTGTCCTACCTCGAGGCGGCGCGCTTCTCCTGGTGGCGCCATGTCTTCGGCGCCGACGGGTTCACCGCCAACGGCTTCATCGTCGCGCGGATCGAGATCGACTACCGGAGAGCGGCGCTGCCCGCGGATCGCCTCATCGTGCGGTTGAAGATCGATACCATTGGGACGTCGAGCTTCGCGATCAAGTACGAGATCGCGAACGCGAGGACCCGCGAGCTGATCACCGAGGCGAAGAGCATTCAGGTGGCCTACGACTACACGGCCGGCCGATCGATTCCGATCTCACCGGATCTGCGCGCCCGGCTCGAAGCGGCTCTCTAGGCTCACCACGTCGTCGAGATCCGCTGCGCCTGCGTCAGCTTCGTGTTGGGCCGCTTCACCTTGACTTCAATCTTCGTCTGCCGCGGGTCCGCACCGGGCTTCCAGGCGATGCGGTAGGTCGACGCCAGCGTGTCGAGCGCTTTCTCCAGCTGCGTCTGAATCGCCATCGTCGAGAACACCCGCTCGTGAACGCCTGCCGTGCGCAGCACCAACGCCCGCAGCGCATCCTGCAGACGCATGTCTTCCGGTCCCTGGATGTATTGGATCGCGATGTAGGTGGGTTTCCACGACGCCTTGGGCAGTAGCGCCTGCATATCAGCGGCGACGCCGGCCATCGACGCCGAGGTCACGAGCACGACCACGGGGCGGCGCGTTTCGTCCTTCGCCACGTCCTGCGACGCGATGACGAGCGCGTCGAGCGCCGCGTTGTGGCCGAACGGCGCCACGTTGCGGAGTTTCGCCTCGACCTCTGCGACGTCCGTTCCGGGATCGACGATGACCTTCGGCGAATCGCTGGTCGACCAGATGGAGAACGTCGCGCCCTGCGGAAGCTTCTTGAGGAAGGCGAGCACGGCTGGGATGACGTCGGCGTTATAGGTCGCTCCCATCGAGGTGCTGGTATCGAGGAGAATCGCCAGGTTCAAGGGCCTCGCATCGATCTCGGCGCGCGTAACCGGCCGCGACGAGCCGCTCTCGCTGACGACGAATTCCTCCGGCTTGAGGTCGGGGACCGGGTTGCCTTTCTTGTCGAGGACGACGGCGGAAATCACGACCTGATCAGGCAGCGCCTGGGCTTGTGGTGGCGTCAGCATCAATGCCGTGGCCATGGCTGCAAATGTCATGGCGATACACTACCATTGCCAGTTATCACCGGCGGCGCCGGTCCTTATGGGTCCGTTCGACTTTCGTTTTCCTGCCCGCATCATCGGCGGACCTGGTGCCGTAAACGGGCTCGGTTCGCTCGCACGAGAACTGCGAGTGAATCGCGTTCTGGTGATCTCCCGGGGCAACACAGCGGGCGCTGAGTCGCGAATTGTTTCGATCCTCCGGGACGCTGGTCTCACAGTCGTCGACGACGACGAGGCCGCCGATCTCGTCCTGACCCTCGGCGCCGAGTCCCAGCTGGAGCCTGTGTCGGACCTGCCTGCGCGGCTCTCGGTCCACGTGCCGATTCTTGCCGGTGCCGGAGTACCACCATCGGCGCATGCGGCCGGCGAGGAGCGGTTGGCAGATGTCGTCATACTCGATCACGAATTGTCGGCTGGCATCCCGCGCGACGCGCTCGCGGGCGCGATGCTCGATGCGACCGCGTGCGCAATCGAGGCGTGGGTGAGCACGCGGCGCACGGTGATGTCGGACTGGTGCGCGCGCGAGGCCTGGCGGCAGCTCGCTGCCAGTGTTCCCCGCCTGCTGAATGGATCGGACGACGCCGAGTCGATGGGCCCCGCCCTCCTCGGATGGTTTCTCGCAGGCACCGCCGCCCGGCATGCGACGCTCGGTGCGGTCCATGCCTGTGCCCGGCCGGTGAGCCGCCGATACGGCGTGCCTCACGGAACGGCGCTCGCGCTGCTCCTTCCCGAGGTCGTCCGCTGGAACAGCCGCGTCGTCGCCGACCGCTACGCGGAGCTGGCGGCCGTCCGCGGCGAGGCGCGGCGTCCGGAAACGCTGGTGGCCCGGCTCGAAGATCTGGTCGCCGCCGGCGCCTTCCCAGAACGGCTCGCCGCGGCGGGCGTCATCGAAAGAGAACTGCCGACGCTTGCCGTCGAAGCGTCGGCCGATCGGGTCGGCGAGTTCAATCCGCGCAAATTCGATGTCGCAGGCGCGCTGGAAATCTATGCGGCAGCATACTAGGAGGAAACGATGCGGGGCACTCACGTCGGATCGAGCGGGATCGGGTCGGAGCGGGTTGGGCGAGTCGCACAGGTCGCGGTGATCGTAGCGATCGCGGCGATCGGACTCGGCCGGGCAGTCGTCATCGCATCAGACGACGCGAAAGGAGCGGCGGTGCCGCAATCGTTCTACGACCTGAACACGACGAAGCTCTCAGGGGAGCCGGCGGCACTGAAGGAGTACCAGGGCAAGGTGGCGCTCGTCGTGAACACCGCCAGCAAGTGCGGGTACACGCCGCAGTACAAGGGTCTGCAGTCGCTCTACACCGAGCTCGCGCCACGGGGGTTCGTGATACTCGGATTCCCCAGCAACGACTTCGGCGGCCAGGAGCCGGGGACCGCTGAAGAGATCAAGACCTTCTGCGAGTTGAACTACAAGGTGACGTTTCCGATGTTCTCGAAGGTCGTCACGCAGGCAACCGAAGGCCAGTCGCCGATTTATGCCTGGCTGGGCCGTGGTGGCGATCTGCCCAAGTGGAATTTCAGCAAATACCTGATCGGCCGCGACGGCAAGATCGTGGCGTTCTTCCCGAGCAAAGTCGCTCCGGACGCCCCGGAATTGCGGCAGGCCATCGAGCAGGCGCTGAAGTAGCACGCCATGAACGACGATCGCGATCGAGGCGCGTCCTCAGGGAAAAACAGTCCTGGCCGATCGCAGGCGCCGGTGGCGCCGCCCTGCGCCATGGTGATCTTCGGCGCCTCGGGCGACCTGACCAAGCGCAAGCTGATTCCGGCGCTTCACAACCTGCGGCGCGGCGGCTTGCTCTCGGACAACTTCGCGGTCGTCGGTGTGGCCCGCCAGTCGCTGACCGACGAAGAGTTCCGAGCGCGCGTCGAGGAAGATCTGGCGGCGTGCGACGAACCCATGGACCAGCCGTGTCACGACTGGCTGCTTTCGCGGGTCTTCTATCTCGCCGGCGATGTCGAACAACCGGAGACGTATCGAGCGATCAAGGAAAAGCTCGAGGGGCTCAACGGCCACTACCGCCACAACGGCAACTACCTGTTCTATCTCGCAGTCGCCCCGACGCTGTTCCTGCCCGTGATCCAGCAGCTCGGCGCAACGGGACTCACCGAGGAGACCGCCGGCCAGTGGCGGCGGATCGTCATCGAGAAGCCGTTTGGCCAGGACCTGACCTCGGCGCGCCAGCTCAATCTCGAGATTTCAAAGGTCTTGAACGAAACGCAGATCTACCGGATCGATCACTACCTCGGCAAAGAGACCGTCCAGAACATCCTCGCGTTTCGCTTCGGCAACGGGGTCTTCGAACCGATCTGGAACCGGCGGTATATCGATCACGTGCAGATCACCGCTGCCGAAACCGTGGGCGTCGAGGGACGCGGCGGCTACTACGACAAGTCGGGCGCGCTGCGCGACATGGTTCCCAATCACCTGTTTCAGCTCGTGACGCTGACGGCGATGGAGCCTCCAAGCTCGTTCAGGGCCGACGCCGTGCGCGACGAGCAGGCAAAGGTCCTGCGCGCGGTACAGCCGTATACGCCCGAGGAGGTCCTGCGCCGCACAGTGCGCGGCCAGTACGGCGCCGGCAACGTCGACGGCAAGCCGCATCCCGGATATCGGGAAGAGCCGAACGTCGATCCGCAGTCGACCACCGAGACCTTCGTTGCGCTCAAGCTGTTCGTGGACAACTGGCGCTGGGCGGATGTGCCGATCTATCTCCGCACCGGCAAGTGCCTGCCGAAGCGCGAGACGACGATCGCCATCCAGTTCAAACGGCCGCCGTTCATGCTTTTTCGGGACACGCCAGTCGAGCAGCTCGATCCCAATCGGCTGGTCCTCCACATCCAGCCCGATGAAGGCATCGCACTCAGCTTCGGCGCGAAAGTTCCCGGCCCGCAGTTGCGGCTGGGCAACGTCGACATGTCGTTCGATTACGGCGACTATTTCGGCTCCGAGCCCAGCACCGGGTACGAGCGTCTCCTCTACGACTGCATGACGGGAGACGCGACGCTCTTCCAGCGTGCCGACATGGTGGAAGCCGGCTGGACGGTCGTCGAGCCGATTCTCGACGTGTGGAAGGCGCTGCCGCCGCGCGACTTTCCAAACTATCCCGTCGGCAGCTGGGGGCCGAAAGAGGCGGAGGCGCTGCTGGAGCGGAGCGATCGGCAGTGGTACAACGGCGGCACTGTCGGCGAGAAGCCACGACAGCCGGTTCCCGCCCGCAGGTGACTCACGCAAGGACATCGTCCGCCGCCGCGATCGTCGGGGCGATGCATGACGGACGCTACGAGCGCAACGAACAGGACTTCATGCGTCTCGTCGTCCGCCCCGGCTCGCACGTGGTGGATGTCGGCGCCCACATCGGCTTTCACACCTGCCTTCTCGCCGGGCTCGTCGGTTCGGACGGTTTCGTGACCGCATTCGAACCGCTGGCCGAGCACGTCGCCGAGCTCGCTCGTAATATCGCGAACGAGGACGTGCAGCAGCGAGTCCGGATTGTCCCCGCGGCAGTTGCAGACGTATCCGGTACGAGGACGATGGTCGCCGCCGCACCGGACATGGCGCCTGCGAACGCATACTTCTGCGACGACGAGCCGCTCGTGAGCGACGGGCACGCCGTCATGCGCCAGGTTCCAGTCGTGACGCTGGACGACGAGGTCGGGCGGCTGCCGGTGGCTTTTTTGAAACTCGATGCCGAAGGCGCGGAAGCGCTCGTCCTCCGAGGCGCCAGACGTCTTCTCACCGACCACCATCCCGTCGTCCTCGCCGACCTGCATCCGCACTTGATGAAACACCTGGATTTGACCGCGCCGGAAGCGCTGATCAGGGAGATGGCCGAAATCGGCTACGAGTGCCGGCTGCTCGGTGCGGGCGTCGCCGGATCTCGGATTGCCGACGTTCACGCGCCCGGCGTGACGACGGTGGTCTTCCTGTAATCACCGGTGGTCGTGACCATCCCGGGGGTGAAACAGCTGTCGGCTCGCAACCCCGGCGTGATGACCGGCGCCGGCAACTGGACGTATTTCCTCAGCGGCAGCATGCCGGCGTTGATCGATGCAGGTGTCGGGCAGGCCGACCACGTCGAGGAATTGTCATCGGCTCTCGGCACGTCGGTGTTGGCGCGGGTGATGGTGACCCACGCGCATGCCGACCACGCGAGTGGTGCATTGTCGCTCGCTGCACGATGGCCGGCGGCCGTCTTCCTGAAGTATCCCTGGCCTGACCAGGACGCCAGATACGCCGTGCAGTGGCAACCGATTGTCGATGGGCAGCAAGTCGCCGCCGGCGATTTATCGCTGGAGGTCGTGCATACGCCTGGTCATTCGCCGGACCACGTGTGTCTCTGGCATGCCGACACTCGGACGCTGTTCAGTGGCGACCTGCTCGTCGAGGGCAGTACCGTCGTAGTACCAGCGTCCCGCGGTGGCAGCCTTGCTGCCTATCTGCAATCTCTCGCGCGCATCGAGCGGCTCAGGCCAGCCGTCGCCTACCCCGCGCATGGCGCCGTCATCGAAGACCCGCTCGCCCTCATTGCGCACTACCGGGCGCATCGCGCCGGACGCGAGCGGCAGATCCTCGAGGCGCTACAGGGCGGGGCCGGCACGGTGACGGCGATCGCCGCAACGGTGTACGCTGATCTGACGCCCGCCCTGCTGCCCGTCGCCGAAGAGACCGTGCGCGCACATCTCGTCAAGCTGCGCGACGAGGGACGGGTCGACGAGGAGGATGGCCGTCTACGTCTCGTGTAAGACAGGGCTGAAGCCCAATTCTGCACGGGATCGCGTGAATCTGGTGATGGAAACTTCGAAGGGCTACGTAAACCCCCATCTTCTGATCGGTCCTCGCGAACTGGCGACATCGCTCGAGCGCGACGCCACTCGTCCGACACTGCTCGATCTCCGTCCCGCCGAGCTGTTCGCGGCGGGTCATCTGCCGCACGCGGTACACCTCGACCTGTTCGGCGTGAGCCTCACAGACACCGACCCGGCGCCTCTCAAGGCATTCCTCTGGATGATCGAGCACCTGCTGGCAACGCGCGGCGTTTCCGGCGATCGGCCGGTCGTCGTCTACGAGACCGATTCCGGAATGCGGGCGGCACGCGCGTTCTGGTTTCTCGAGCTCTTCGGACATCCAAACGTCCGCATGCTCGACGGTGGCGCTCGTGCGTGGCAGGAAGCCGGGCTTCCGCTGACCACGGAAAGCGCGGCGCCGGCCTCATCATCGTGGACCGGCGATCGCAGGGCCGATGTACTCGCCACATGGCGAGATGTCGCCGATCGGCTGAACCAGCGCGAGGTCACGATTCTCGACACTCGTTCGGACGGCGAGTACCTGCGGTACCACCGTCCGTGCCGCGCGAGGCGGCGCGATCCCTGGTGCCGTACACATCGAGTGGACGCGCAATCTCGGGGCCGACGGCGCGTTCAAGCCGGCCGCGGAGTTGACCGCGATGTACGAGGAGGCCGGCGTGACACCCGATCGTGAGGTGGTCTCGTACTGTCAGGGGGGCTACCGCGCCGCCCACAGCTATCTGGCATTGCGGCTGCTCGGCTATCCAAAGGTGCGCAGCTACCTCGGATCGTGGAAAGAATGGGGCGATCGGGTCGAGCTGCCGATCGAGATACCGGGCAATGAAGAATCCAGGAACGCCCCACATGAGCGGAGCAGAACACTGTCGTGACAAACAAGGTTGTTGATTTCATCAATCTCCACCGCGATCGCTATGTCGATGAGCTGAAGGAATACCTTGCCATTCCCAGCATCAGCGCACTGCCGCAGCACGCGGCGGACGTCAGGCGCACCGCCGAGTGGACGTCGAACGAGCTGATGAAAGTGGGATTGCAGAACGTCCGGCTGATCGAGACGCCAGGCAATCCCGTGGTCTACGGCGAGTGGCTGGGCGCCGCGGGCGCGCCGACGATTCTCTTCTACGGGCACTACGACGTACAGCCGGTGGACCCGCTCGACAAGTGGATCAGTCCGCCGTTCGAGGCGACCGTGCGCGACGGCGAGATCTACGCCCGCGGATCGGCTGACGACAAGGGCCAGATCTTCATGCACTTCAAGGCTGTCGAAGCCTGGCTGAAGGAGGCTGGCACGCTACCGGTGAACATCAAGATGTTCATCGAAGGCGAAGAGGAGGTCGGTTCCACGCACCTCGATACCTTCGTGCAGGAGAACCACGACCTCCTCAAGGCCGATGTCGTCGTCATCTCTGATTCGCCGATGTTCGATCGCGGGGTCCCGTCCATCTGCTACGGCCTGCGCGGACTGGCCTACTTCCAGATCGACCTGAAGGGCACGAACTCCGATCTGCACTCCGGCTCCTTCGGCGGCGCGGTCGCCAATCCCGCGTTCGTGCTGGGGCAGATCCTCGCGCAGATGAAAGACAAAGGCGGCCGCATCAAGATCCCGGGCTTCTACGACGACGTGCGCGCGTTGCAGGACGAGGAGCGCGCAGAGTGGAAGAAGTTGCCGTTCAACGAGACGCGTTACCGAAAGGAGCTCGGCGCGCCGAAGCTGTTCGGTGAATCTGGCTACACAACGCTCGAGCGCGTCTGGGCACGGCCGACGTTCGAGGTGAACGGCCTCCTGGCAGGGTTCACGGGCGAAGGCGCGAAGACCGTCATCCCCGCGACCGCGATGGCGAAAGTCAGCATGCGGCTCGTGCCCGATCAGGACCCGGCGAAGATCGGCGATTTGTTCGAGGCGCATTTCAAGAAGATGGCGCCAAAGACGGTCGAGGTGACGTTGACGCGCATGCACGGCGGCAAGCCCTGGATGGCCGATTTCGACAATCCGTTCGTGCAGGCGGCCGGCCGCGCCATCGAGCGCGGCTTCGGCAAGGTGCCGGTGTTCAACCGCGAAGGCGGCTCGATTCCGGTCGTCTCGACGTTCCAGCAGGAGCTCGGCGTACCGTCCGTGCTCTTCGGCATCGGACTGCCCGACGAGAACGCGCACGCCCCGAACGAGAAACTCGACCTGGGTAACTTCCACAGCGGCATCATCTCGGCGGCATTCCTGTACGAAGAGGTGGGGAAATTACGGTAGCAGGGCGCGACTTCGCCGATCTGATCCCGCTGCTCGCCAGATTTTATGGTCCGATTCCGCACCCTCCCTCGGATGCGTTCGGGGCGTATGTCTGGGAAGTGTTCGGCCTGAAGACAACACCGGGACGCCGTGATGCGGCGTTCATGGCGCTGCGACGCATCCCGGCGCTGACACCCGACTCGCTGAAGAAGGTGAGTCGCGGCAAGCTCGAGACGATCGTTCGCCTGTGCGGACCGTTCGTCGAGGAGCGCCTGTCGGCACTCGAAACCGGTGCGGATATGTTCCGGCGGCAGCGATCCTTCGCCGATCGCCTGCATGGCCCGCTTCGCGCGGCGTGGCTCGCCTTGCGCGATCTCCCGCACCTCGGTGAGGCCGGCGCGGCGCGCGTCCTGCTCTTTGCGTCACCGCATTCGCTAATCCCGGTGGACGCCGCGATGACCAGGCTGGCCGTGCGGCTCGGCCTGGTCGAGCCAACGGACAACCTGACGCGACTCTCTCGGAACGTGCGGCGAGCGATCGGACGCGCGCTTCCGGCCGACGCGTCCACGCGCCGCCAGGCCGCCCTCTACCTGGCGCATCATGCGCACTCGACCTGCGTCGAGGTCAGCCCGCACTGCGGCATCTGTCCGATTGCGGCGGCGTGCCCGTTCAGTTCAGCGAGGCAATCCGGCGGCGCAGCGCTTTCACGTGATCCCAGACTTCCTTGACGTCGTCCTGGCCGGCGTCCTGCCCCGGGATGCCCGAGAGTCGGAGGAACGTTTCGAGGTCACGCAGCGCCGCTCCGTAGTCACGCAGGTGTGAGGCGAGGAGGCCTCGATCCCGGAGCTCGACGAGCGCCGAGGGATCGAGCCCGACGACGAGGTCCGAGACGTCGTGAGCCATGCGGAAGGCGCGGATGCGCACGTAAGCGCGCTTCAGGTTCAACAGCATCCGCAACAGAATCGCGCGCTTGCCGGCGCGTTCAAGCATCGAGGGGTGCAGCACGTCCACCCCGACGTGGGTTCGCAGCAGCCGCGCGCAGTCAGAATCCGAAAGAATCGTGCCGCCGTGGAATGGATCGAGGATGAGTGACTGCGTGTCGCCGCTGTCATCCGCATCGGGCAGGCAACGCATGAGGAAGTGTCCAGGAAAGTTCACGCCTTCGACGGCGAGGCCGGCACGGCGTGCGACCTCGATGAAGACGACCGCAAGCGTGATCGGAATGCCAGTGCGGCGATCGATGACGTCGTTCAGAAAGCTGTTGCGGGGATCTTCGTAGTTCTCACGATTCCCGGCAAAGCCCAGCTGCCCGAAAAAGAAGTCGGAGACGATTCGCAGCCGCATCCGGCGCGACGGCCGTCCGCCGACGCCAAGCTCGACATGCTGCCGCGCTGTTTCGCCAAGCGCGTCGAGCGCCGCCAGCCAACGGTCCGGATCGAGTCTCGGATAGGCGACCCGCGCCAGCAGGAGCGCAGACGGCGCGACGCTGTCGTCCGGGCTCGACGCCGATTGCAGGAACTCGTCCACGAGCCGATGGTCCACGCCTTCACGCCTCCATGCGGGCGCCGGCGTGGCCCGACACGACGCGGTCGAGCAGCTCGGGCGTCACGTGACTGATGTCCGGAACGATGAGATCGGACGAACCGAGGTCTCGCGCTTCGTAGCTGGTAGTGACGGCAATCGTGCGAAAGCCTGCCGCGCGCGCCGATTCGAGCCCCCAGTGCGAGTCCTCGATTGCCACGGACCGTTCAGGACGCATCGTCGATTTGTGTTGATCGGCGAGAAGGGCGAGCGCTCGCGCGTAGGGATCGGGCGCTGGCTTGCCGTGCGGCGTTTCACCGGCCGCGACGATCACGGAAAAGATCGAGACGAGCTGCGTACTGCGCAGGATCGTCTCGATGTCCTCGCGGAGCGCACCGGAAGCGATCGCTACCGGACAGTGCGCCGAGATTGCCTGCACACTGGCGGCGGCGCCAGGAAACAGCACGTGCTGGGCGGCGGCGCGGCGCTGGAACAGCTCCGTCTTCCGGGCAATCAGTTCGTCAATCCGGCCGTTGCCAATCCGCAGCCCCTTGTCGCGTGCCAGCGCCTCGAACACGCCAACGTCGTCGTAGCCCAGGTAGCGGGCGTAGTATTCCGCTGGCGGCAGTGTCAGGTGTTCTTCGGCGAGCAGCTCCTGGTACACCCGCAGGTGCAGCGGCTCGCTGTCGGCGAGCACGCCATCGAAGTCGAAGACCACTGCGTCTGGCTTCATCCCGCCGTGCCCTTGGGAATGGACGACTCCCGCATTTTTTCGCCGGCGCGCACGGGCACTTTCAGCCGGTTCTCGCGCGGCGGATACGGACAGTCGTAGGTGGGGTTGTAGTAGCAGTACGGGTTGTAGGCGCGATTGAAGTCGATGACGTAGAGGCCGGTGCGCGTGCGATCGAGATCGAGGTACCTGCCCGCCGGATAGGTTTCGGTGCCGCTCGTCAGATCGACGAACGGGACGAAGAGGCGATCCATGTTCGGCGCCGACGCCTCGGTGAACGCGCCGAGCGCGAGTGATTGTCCCTTGAGCGCGAACTCGAGCGTGCCGACGCGTTGCATCAGCCGCCGCTCGCCGGTCGAGGTCGGCATCTCCAGCGTCACGCGATCCTGCTCGACGCGCAGCACCGCCGGGACGCGATAGTCGGGCGATCCAGGAAAATAGGCGAGCGGCAGCAGTTCGTCGCGCCGTGCGGGCGGCACCGGCGAGTCGGGCTCCTGGAAGGCCTGTTCTTTCGCGGTACGGAACTCCGCCAACGACCTTGCGAAGCTCGCGTCGTCCTCGACCTGGGTCGGTGAACAGGCTGCGGAGAGCACGAGCGCAGCGATGAACAGCTGATGTACTGACCGCGCGGGGTCCGGCACGTCGTCACTGATCATGCCACGGTCGCATGGTCGCGGTCACGGACGTCCACGGACACGATCGGTCACCGACGGGTGCGGACAACTAGCAGGCTGTTGAAAAGCTAAGTGTGCCATGGGATCAACAGAGCAGGCGGTCCGTCGTACTGCCCACGCCTGGAGCCTGAAGTCCGCAGCCTGGAGCCTGCAGCCCGGAGCCTGGAGCCTGAGAGTCCGGAGCCCGGAGCCTGAAGCCTATTTGTGCAATAGCCTGCTGAAGCCGCACACGCACGGATCCCGGGATACGAGGATGTGTCTCGAGTTGTGAAAGCTGCGATTGCTGCCGGGCCGCTCGGCCCGCTTCGATGTCCGTGTACGCCGGTGACTGCCCTGATCCGTGAAGTCCGTGACTGATGAGACTGATCTAATCTGCGGAGTCTGTGACCCGTGACCTAGAAAAGATACCCGCCGCTCTCGACAGAAGCATCCGCCAGCGCACGGCGGCAGCTGACCGTGTCCGCAGGGACGACCTTGAGCACGCGCCTCAACGTGGCCAGGTGTGTGCGCAGTGTGTCGCCCTCGGCTAGGGCCGCGAGAATCTGACGGGCGGTGACGTCGATGCGCAGGCCCGCATCGCTGATGAACGTGCGCGCCGCGGCACGGTGGAGCGGGATCTGTTGACCGGCGATCGTCTCGGCCGCCATGGCTCGGACGAGCGCGCTCTCCGACGCGTAGGTGTCAATCGCCAGATCGGCGATCCACAACAGCACTTCCTGCTGATTGTGGAGCCCGGTCCCGAATCGTTCCATCGCCGCGCCGAGCGTGAGCACGGTGACCTTCTTGAACGCCTCGACTGCCCGCGCCTCGGGTGCGAGCGCGTGCTCGTCGCCGGGATCTGTGAGCACTGCCGCCGGTCCCATCAGTTCGTTCATCAACCGCCGTGCTGCTGGAATCAAGGCCAGCTCTCCCTTTGCGGCACGTTTGGCGAGCATGCCCGCAATCAGCAGCCGATTGATTTCATTCGTGCCCTCAAAGATCCGATTGACTCGCGCGTCCCGATAGTGCCGCTCGGCGGGGTAATCACGCACGTAGCCGTTGGCGCCGTGAATCTGCACGTTCTCGTCGAGGACGAAGTCGAGCGTCTCGCTGCCGAAAACCTTGGCGATCGAAGCTTCGATGGCGAGCTCCTCGAGCGCTGCCGCCAGCGACAGGCGAGCCGTGGCTTGATCGCCGGTGTGACGGTCGATCACGCCCGCCGTCCGATAGAGGACCGCTTCCAACGCATACGTGTACGCCGTGGCGTCGCCGAGCTTGTGCTGGATCGCGCCGAACGCCGCGAGACGCTGGCCGAATTGACGGCGTGCCGCTGCGTAGCGCGATGATTCCCCGATTGCGAGACGGCAACCGCCAGCGCACATGGCGCCGAGCTTCAGCCGGCCGAAGTTCAGGACGCTGAAGGCCACCTTGTGTCCGCGGCCGATCTCGCCGAGGACGTTTGCCGCAGGCACCGGCACGTCCTGGAGGATCAGCGGGGTCGTGGACGAGCCATGCAGGCCCATCTTGTGCTCTTCGCGGCCGCTCGAGATACCGAAGTCGCGCTCCACGATGAACGCGGTGAAGGCGTCGCCATCGATCTTGGCAAACACGACGAAGACATCGGCAAAGCCGCCATTCGTGATCCACAGCTTCTCGCCCGTGATGCGAAAGCTGCCATCCGTCTGCCGCACCGCGCGTGTCTTCCCCGAAAGGGCATCCGATCCCGCCTCAGCCTCCGTGAGTGCGTATCCGCCGACGCTCTCGCCGCTGGCCAGCGGCGGCAGGTATCGCGCTTTCTGACCGTCTGTGCCGAACATGACAATCGGCAGGATGCACAGGTTGGCCTGAGCGCCGTAGGTTGTCGCAAACGACGCGGAGTGTGCGAGGTGCTGCGACACGATCAGCGACGACAGGCGATCGAGCTCGACACCCCCATAGGCGGCGGGAACATCGGCGCCGAGGAAGCCGAGCTCGCCGCATCGCTTGAGGAGCGACCGGGCGAGCGTCCAGTCTTTTTGCTCGAGCCGATCGAGAACGGGCAGCACGTCGTGCTCGGCAAAGGCCGCCGCCGTCTGTGCGATCAGTCGATGCTCGTCGGTCTGACGTTCGGGGGTGAAAGCCGCGGCCGGTGGTGGGTCGAGCAGCCACGATCCGCCGAGTGCTGCCGGGCGTGCCGTCGTCATGACAGGCGCTCGAAGATCCCGGCGGCGCCCATACCTCCGCCGACGCACATCGTCACGAGCCCGTAACGGGCCTTGCGGCGCCTCAATTCGTGGACCAGGGTCGTCGTCAACTTCGCACCGGTGCAGCCGAGAGGATGTCCAAGCGCGATCGCGCCGCCATTCACGTTGAGAATGTCGCGGTTGATCGGCAGTTCCTGCAGGCAGGCGAGCACCTGCGCCGCGAACGCTTCGTTCAGCTCGACCAGATCGATGTCTTCGAGGCGAAGGCCGGCGCGCGACAGGGCTTTCTTCACCGCGGGTACCGGGCCGATGCCAAATCGCTCCGGCTCTACGCCTGCGGTCGCATAACCGACGAACCGTGCCATTGCGGTCAGGCCGAGCGTCCGGGCTCGCTCCGCTTCGACGATGAGCACCGCCGCTGCGCCATCGCTCATCTGCGACGAGTTGCCGGCAGTCACGGATCCGGCGACGTGAAAGGCAGGCCGAAGCTTCGCGAGCGCGTCTGCAGAGGTGTCGCGCCGCGGCCCTTCGTCCACCGCGAAGGCGATCTCGCGCAGGGCCGGTGCCCCGTTGCCAGGGCTCGATTCAATCTGTGTCACTGAGAGCGGAACGATCTCCTCTGTGAAGTGCCCGGCGTCGATGGCAGCGAGCGCCCGGCGATGACTCTCCAGCGCGAAGGCATCCTGCGCCTCGCGCGAGATCTGCGATTCGCGGGCATGATTCTCGGCGACGAGCCCGGTCGTCAGGTACACGTCCGGGTACGAGGCCACCAACGCAGGGTTGGGCGAAACTTTATGGCCGCCCATTGGCACGAGACTCATCGACTCGGTACCGCCGGCAAGAATCGCCGTCGCTTGTCCAGCGGCAATCCGCTCGGCCGCTTGCGCGATCGCCTGCAGGCCAGACGCACAGAACCGGTTGACGGTTACGGCCGACGCAGTGGTCGGCACGCCGGCACGCAGACTCGCGATGCGCGCCACGTTCAACCCCTGCTCGGCCTCCGGCATTGCACAGCCCAGGATCACGTCGTCGATTTCTGCAGGATCCAGACCGGGCGCCCGTTTCAAGGCTTCGGCCAGCACGACCGCCGCCATCTCGTCGGGCCGAGTCGTACGAAGCGTGCCTGCCGGCGCTTTGCCGACGGCGGTACGCACGGCGGAGACGATTACGGCATCTTTCATGAGGCGTACTTTAGTTCGTCGGCGTTCTGTAATCCTGTAGCAGGTCGACGATCGCGTCCGCGACTTCGGAGACTCTGCCGTCGAACAGATGGTCGGCGCCGTCGATGACGACCAATTCCTTTGGCTCGGCGAGCTGCGCATAGAACTCGTAGGCGCGCTTCAGCGGGCACAGTTCGTCGCGTTCCGCCTGAATCAGGAACTTCGGTTTGGGACTGTTCCGCACCACCGAGAAGTCGTAGCGATCGACCGGCGGGCCAATCCCCAGGAGCACACGGACGCGGTCGTCTTTCGCGCCGACCGTCAGCGCTACCCAGGATCCGAACGAGAAGCCGGCGGCCCACAACTCCGCGTCGGGATAGAGCGACGACATGCTGTCGAGGGCGGCACGGTAGTCGGCCAGTTCGCCGGGGCCTTCGTCCCACGTCCCTTCGCTGGCGCCGACGCCTCGAAAGTTGAACCGCAGCACGGCGCAGCCGATGCCGGCCAGCGCCTTCGTCGCGCGAAACACGACTTTTGTATGCATGGTCCCGCCGTCGGTCGGCAACGGATGCGCAAAGACGACGGCGGCACGAACCGGCTGGTCGCCCTGGAGCACCGGCGGCTCGAGCAGCGCTTCGAGGCGTCCAGCTGGTCCCTCAATCTCACGAATCGCTCGCGTCATATGTCTAAAGTGCCACCTTCCGCCGTTCACGCGAAACGCCTTCGCCGCGTGCGCGATCGACGAACGCCATGACCTCGGCAGCAAATGTGTCGGGGCGCGTGACGGTGCCCAGATGACCGGTGCGCTCGAGCGTTCTGAATTCCGCCTGCGGGATCAACGCGCAGTAGCGGCGGCTGGTCTCTGGAGGCACAGTGCGATCGAGACCGTCTTCGCCAACCAGGATCAGCGTCGGTGCTGCCACGGCCCCGCCATCGGCGAAGTTCACGTGCCGCATCGATTCGATACGGCGTCCCATTGTCGCTGGCGACGTCGGGGCCGACAGCACCCGCCGGCCGATGTGCACGGCCTGATGGAGCCGATCGCTCCATTTCGGGAACGACGCGACCCACTCCGGCATCACCCGCCGCGCCGAATCGAGACAGAACAGAGGAAACAGCAGTCGCGGCGCCCGGCTGTACAGCTTGAATCGGCCTTTCAGCTCGAAATCGGGCGGGACCGGAGACGCCAGAATCAACTGGCCGACACGATGCGGTCGCAGCCTGGCATAGCGGAACGCGATCAGGCCGCCGAACGAGATGCCGCAGATAGTTGCCGACGACTCGCGGGCCGTGTCGAACACGCGATCGATTTGATCGATGTAGGTGTCGAAGGCGGCGTCGGACGGTAACGCCGTATCGCTGCCTTTTTCGCCGGCGAGCGAGAACGTCAGGACGCGGAATCGCCGCGCCAGCGCCGCGACGACTGGGTGCATCCACTCCCAGCGGCCTTGCAGCCCGGGGACGAGCACGAGCGGCGGACCGGTGCCGAGGTCGATCATCAGTTCCGCAACGGTTTTCCCGTCTTCAGGGTGTGCTGGATCCGCTCCAGCGTCTTCTGTTCCCCACAAAGCCGCAGAAAGGCTTCACGTTCGAGATCGAGAAGGTGCTGTTCACTCACGGTCGTCTCATGCGGAACGGCGCCTCCCGCCAGGACTCCCGCCAATGCCCGGCCGATGACCACATCGGTCCTCGCTGATCCGGCCCGACCTGTGCGCGAGGTGGACGCCCAATTCGAGCGCCGCGCGAACGCCGTCGCCACCCACTCGCACGGCCGTCCGACGTATGGGTGGCTGGTACCGCGCGCGAACGAGATCGAGCGCAACGGCCTTGGCGTCCCACATCACCCGCTCGCGGTTCATCGAGACGCCGTCCACGTCGCGCAGGTAGCCGATCGCTCTCGCGTCGTGCGCACTCGTCGAAACCTTCGCCCGGCCGATTGTCTCGAACACCCGCTGGACGGCGGGCAGCAGCTCCGCCCGCGGAGGAAGGGCTTCCGTGGCGCGGGCCAGCATCTCTTTCGTGCCGCCGGCCGCGGGAATCAGCCCCACGCCGACTTCCACGAGGCCGAGATACGTTTCCGCCGACGCCTGCACTCGATCGCCGTGCAGCACGACCTCGCAGCCGCCGCCCAGCGCCAGACCGGCCGGTGCGACAACGACGGGAATCCGCGCGTAGCGCAGCGCGCCGGTGGACGCCTGGAAACTGCGGACCATCAGGTCGACGTCCTCCCAGTTGCCCTCCTGTGCCTCGAGCAGCAACAGCATCAGGTTTGCACCCGCCGAGAAATTCACGGCCTCGTTGCCGACGACCAGCGCGACGCCGTTTCGCTCCGCCTCGGCGACTCCAGCAGTCAGCATCTGCAGCGTGTCGCCGCCGATCGTGTTCATCTTCGAGTGGAACTCGACGGCGAGCACTCCGTCGCCAAGGTCGACGATGCTGGCGCCGGTGTTTGTCTTTAGCGGCGAACGTCGCGCCTTCTGGCGCCCGAGAAGCATCAGCTCGGGCGCGCGCGGCTCCAGCGGCGACGGGCGCACGCGCTCGTTGCCGGCATCAAGCGCCTCCGCCAGCAAGGGTGGCAGGTCCGCAACCGATCTTGCCGTGTCCGGAAGCGCTGCGACGACACGCCCGACCCCGATTGCGTCGATCGTCTCGAACGGCCCGAGCTCCCAGCCGAACCCCCATTTCAGCGCCCAGTCCACGTCGTCGATCGACTGGGCGACTTCGGGCGCGATGCGCGCCGCGTAGACGAGGGTGGGGGCCAGGGTTGAACGGAGAAACTCGCCGACCCGGTCCTTGCCTTCGAAGAGCAAACGCGTGCGCTGCGCGGCATCGGCGATAGCCTTGACCGCGTCCAGGGACGGCAATGCAACCTGGCTGGGACGGTACTCCAGCGTGACCGGATCGATTGCGAGGATGATCGAGTCGCCGTCGGAATTCTTCACGCGTTTGTAGAATCCGCTGCCGGCTTTCTCGCCGATGAGACCTCCCTCCACCATGCGCTCGAGAAGGGCCGGCGGTGTGAACGCGTCGCGCGTACTCGCGGGCAGCCGGTCGTGCAGGTTGCGAAGCACGAGCGTCAACACGTCCAGGCCGGCGATGTCCATGGTCCTGAACGTCGCACTCCTCGGCCGGCCGATGGCGGGCCCGGTGATCGCGTCTACTTCGGCCACCGAATAGCCGCCCGACGCCACTGCGTCGATCATTCGAAGGACGCCGAACAGCGCCACATGATTCGCGATGAAGTTCGGCGTGTCGTTCGCGATCACCACGCCTTTTCCAAGGTGGAGGTCGGCGAACTGCCGGACGGTGTTCACGACCGCCGAGTCGGTGTCCGGCGTCGGGATCACTTCGAGCAGACGAAGGTAGCGTGGCGGATTGAAGAAGTGCGTGCCGAGCCAGTGCCGTCTGAAGTCTTCTGACCGGCCCTCTCCGAGCACGTGGATGGGAATTCCGGAAGTATTCGAACTGACGATCGTGCCCGGACGGCGGGCGGCGTCCACGCGCGCGAGCAGCTCGCGCTTCGCATCGAGCCGTTCGACGATCGCCTCGATGACCCAGTCGGATTCGGCAATGCGCCCGAGGTCCTTGTCCAGACCGGCTGTGGTGACCAGCCCCGAACGCTCCGGCGTGAAGAACGGATCGGGCCGGAGTTTGCGAACGCGCTCGAGTCCCGCACGCGCTGTCGCCGCGTCCAGGTCCAGCAGCAGCGCGGGGATTCCGGCATTCGCGAAATGGGCGGCGATCTGGGCGCCCATCGTGCCCGCGCCAAGTATTGCCACTGATCCGATGAATCCGGGCCGTGAAGGCTTCACTTCCATCGCGTCAGGATCGCCTCGCGGCGAAACAACTTCACGCCAAGGACGAGGAGCAGTATCCAGGCGCCGCAAAGGGCGGCAAACACCAGCAGTCCGGTGCCGACCGTCAGCACGAACACACCGGACATCTGCGCCATGAAGAGCCCGGTCAGCGGCAGGATGAAGAGGGCACCGAACTGCTGCGCCGTGCGCGGATCGTTGACACGCGCCGAGACGAGCACGCCGACCTGAAGGGCCAGGCACGACGTGATCGGTCCGAGTCCCAGCACGAGCAGTGCCGTCTTGAGCGAGAGCAGCGCGCGAAGGACGCCGGGCTCGGCCAGCGTCGCGACGCCGACCATGTACACCATCGTCGTGAACATCATGATGGCGAGAGAGGGAATCATGGCGCCCGCCACCTTCGCCAGCAGCAGCTCGGTCGTCGTGATCGGCGTCGCCAGCAGCGGCTCGAGCGACTTGCCGATCTTCTCTCCGATCAGGCTGTGCCCCGCGAACGTGATCGCACCGGTCACCGGCACGAGCAGCGTCATGACCAGGAAGCGGCTGAAGATGAACGCCTGCACGGCCGCTTCCGCCGGGAGGCGCTCGATGCCCGGCAACTCGCCGGACACTCTCGTCAGCGCGTGGACGAGATCGGCATCGTTCGACAAGGGATGACCGGAGATGCGCGGCGTGGCGACGGCGATGAAGAACGGAAGCGCGGTGGTGATCAGCGCGACGAAGGCGACGGGCAGAAGCGCCGCGCGATTGCGCGCAAGTTCCGCGATCTCCTTGCGAAGCAGCGCCAGGATGCGCGCCGGGACGATCACGACGCCAGCTCCCCCGGCGAGTCGTCCTCTACGAGCGCGAGATAGACCTCTTCGAGTGGGCGATCGTCGGCGCGCACGGAGAGGATCGATGCGCCGGCAAGGACGAGCGCCCGGACGACTGCCGGCGTGCCGGCGTCCACGTCTTCGATGGCGAACGTCAATATGTTGTGGCCGGCGACCTCGATGTCGATCGCACCCGCTGCCGCGGCGGCGCCTGCGAACGGCGCGACATCCTCTGCAAGCGTGATCCTGACGCGCGTCCCGAACAGGCGATGACGAAGCTCGCCTGGCGTCGCCACCGCGAGGAAGCGCCGGCGCAGGACGCCGACCCGGTCGGCGACGCGTTCCGCTTCGTCAAGGTTGTGCGTCGAGATGATGATGGCGTGGCCCTGCTGGCGAAGGCCCAGCACCATGTCGCGAACGATCCTGGCGCTGTGAGGATCGAGTCCCGACGTCGGCTCGTCGAGCAGTACGACCGGTGGATTGTGCAGCAGCGTTCTTGCGAGCGCCACACGCTGCTTCATTCCCTTGGATAGTTCGACCGCCATGCTGTCGGCGCGATCGGCCAGGCCAAAGCGCTCGAGGGCGCTCGTCACCGCCGCGGCCGGATCGGGAACCTGGTGCAGCCGCGCATATGTCAGCAGGTTCATGCGCACGCTGAGGCGTTCCCACAGGCCCGGCGCCTCGGTGAGGAAGCCCACGTGCTGTCGGACACGGTCGATGGTGCGGGTGGTGAGCGGCACGCCGGCCACCGAGGCATCGCCGCTCGTCGGGGCGATGAGTCCGGCGATCATGCGAAGCGTCGTCGTCTTGCCCGCGCCGTTCGGGCCGAGCAGGCCGAAGATCTCGCCGGCCTTGACGTCGAACGTAACGTCTTCGACCGCGGAACGATCACCAAACCGTCGCGACAGATGCCGCGCCGCGATCATCGAGTGCTCCGCAGCGCTGCGGCGGCGCCGAACCCGATCGAGGCGCCGATGAGGCCGCCAACCACAGGCGGAATTCCAGCGATGTCCTGGCTGACGCCGGGCATCGACAGCAGCAGCATCACCGACAGCCCGACGCCCATCGCCGCCAGCGCCTCGACGCTCGACGGCCGCGCCCATAACAGAGCGCCTACCACTGGAACGAACAAGGCGACGGTCAACACGCTGTAGAAGATCTTCAGCGCATCCACGACCGTGGGCAAGACGAGAGCCATGACAAGCCCGGCTGCCGACGCAATCCCTGCTGACCAGCGAGCCACCTTTACCACCTGCGCGTCGTCCGCGCCGGGCGCCAGGAAGCGGCGGTAGAGGTCCTGTGACAACGAGGTGGACAACATGAACAGCACGGCGTCGGCAGCGCTGACTTCAGCCGCGAAGACGCTGGCCAGCGTCAGGGCGCCGACGAGAGGTGGCAGGTCGGATCGGAGGAGGACCGGGAGGGCGAGATCGGCCGAGGCCAGGTGCGGATGATGAACCCGGGCGATCATGCCGAGCGTGACCGGCACGATCGCGAAGGCCAGCAACGCCACGGCATTGACGCCGACGCCGATACGGACGGCCCGTGCGTTGACGGCTCCATATGCCTTTTGCACCAGGCCGGGCGAAACGATGAATGCCGGGGCGAGGAGCGCGATCAGCCACAATGTGGATCCGGATCCGCCCGTGAAATCGAAGTACCTATCCGCGAGCTCCCCGGAGCTCCTCAGCCCGGTCCAGCCCCCGACGGTTCCAAGTGCCAGCGGCAACGCGATCGCGAATCCGCTCAACTTGATCGCAAGCTGTACCAGATTCACCCAGGCCGAGCTCAGGAGCCCGCCCGCAACGAAGTAGGCGACCACCACGCCCGCGGCGGTTACCGCACCGACCCACCGGGGTAACCCCGCGACGACCTGGAGGATCGACGACGCGCCGAGCAACTGGCCCGCCAGAATCGAGAGTGAGACGACCCAGATCAGGATGCTCGCCACTGCGCGAATCGTCTGGCTATACCGCCACTCGAGAAAATCGCCCAGCGTGAGGAAATGGTGCGTACGGGCCAGGGTCCACAGCTTCGGTCCCGCCCACAGCGCGAAAATCACCGATCCGAGACCGGCCGACGCGTTCCACCACCATCCTCCGAGACCGACGCTGTAGCCCAGGCTCGCGGCGCCAATCGTCGATCCCGCGCCAATGTTCGCGGCGAGAAACGTGGCGAACACCAGCGGCGCGGGCAGACTTCGCCCTGCGACGAAGAAGTCCGCGGCGCTGCGCATGCGGCGGCCGATCCAGAGGCCGACGGCGATCTGGAGCACGACGAAAACGCTGAGGAGCGCCGTGTAGAGCGTCATCGGGACCGCTCGAGGTCGCTGACCGCCGGCAGGCCGGGCAGGCCTCGAGCGTTCCGCGCGGCGCGAACGATGGCGTCGGCGGTGACGTCGGCAGCGAGCGCGCCGACGCGGAGGAGATCGACGGGTGCCGTCAATGTGCCGGTCGCGAGCGCGAACGCCGCGTCGCCATCGACCGGCGTATGCACCGGCCAGATAGCGCGCGCAATACCGTCGTGGGCCATCTGGGCCACCTTCGAAACTTGTGTCTTGGTCAGCCTCGCATTCGTGGCGACGACGACGAGCGTCGTGTTCTCGCCCGGCCGACCCGTCACGGGACCGTCTTTCAGTAGCCGCCGCACGTCTGCCAGCGAATGTCCGTCCTCCCCGCGCACCCCCGCAATCACCTGACCAGTGGCCGGATCGACGACGTCGCCGAACGGATTGACCGCGGCCAGCGCGGCGACGACCAAACCGTCCTGCAGCCTGATTGCTGCGGAGCCGATGCCCGACTTCATCGCTCGATCGAATCCGCGGGCGTGGCCGATTGTCGCGCCTGCGCCCGCTCCGATGCTGCCTTCTTCCACCGGCTGTGCGGTTGCCGACGACGCGGCCCGGTACCCGCAATCGGCAGTCGGCCGGATGCGCGGATCTCCGAGGCGGAGATCGAACAGGATCGCCGCCGGCACGATCGGCACGCGCGCGATGCCGACGTCGAATCCGATTCGACGTTCGTCGAGCCAGCGGACGACACCCGAAGCGGCGTCCAGGCCGAACGCGCTTCCGCCGGCCAGCACGATCGCGTGCACCTTTTCCACGGAGTTGATTGGTGACAGCAGATCGGTCTCGCGCGTGCCGGGTGCAGACCCGCGCACGTCCACCCCGGCGACGGCGCCATCTTCCGCCAGCACGACCGTGCAGCCGGTCGGGCGCTCGGTCAGCGTGAAGTGTCCGACCTTGATGCCGTCAACAGCCGTCAGCGTCTGATTCGTGTTGGCTTGGGCGAGAGACGCGACGACGACTGCTGCGGCAGGGATCAGGCGCACGGCGGTCTCAGTTGACGGTGGTGACGCCGTCGGCTTCCGGCGGCGCCAGGAACGGCACCGCGGACGCGTGATGGACAGCCATCCGCCACGCCCCGTCGTGACGGACGAAGACGTTCGTCGCGTGCGCCAGCGACGACGCCATGCGGCCGTCACTGCGGGTCGCGATGCGTTCGTTGCACGAGACCCAGGCGACGTCCCCGATCAATCGAATCTGCACGTCGGTGGCCGCCACGAGCAGGCTGCCCGCCGCGCTGAACAACATCGACCAGCTCTCGCGCACCGCATCCCAGCCGCGGATCGGCGCCATGCCGGGATGCACACATTCGACCCAGTCGGCGGGAAACCACAGACGATCCATCGCGATCAGGTCGCGCTGGGTCAGTGCGTCGTAGAACGCCTCGTTCCTCTCCGCGACCGCCTGCTGGTCGCCCGTGAGCGTCATCCGCGAATCCTAGCGCAGATCGGCGCCACTCAACGGCTCGCGAGCCGTCGCCTATCCACCGTCAGGGCTTGAAGATGTAGCCGCCGGGCGTGGCGAGGAGACGGCCATCCGGTGCGAACGACAAGCTCGCCGGCGCCAGCGGACCGGCTCCGTACAGCTGGATCGTCCGTCGCTTCTCGCCGTCGTCGTCGTAGACGTAGGTATATGGCACGGAGAAGCTGACCCAGAGTTGTCCGGCGGCGTCGACCGCCGCCGCTCGCACGAGCGAGCGCACGATCGGCAACGTCGTCTCGCCGCCGGACGAGACGCGTCCCCAGCTGGTGGGCTGTGCCTGGAGCCAGCGATCGAGCTCGCGTCCCTGAATCGCGCGCTCGAACATCAGCTCGCCAGCCGCCGAGTAGCGCAGGAACTGCGGCGCGCCGCTGCGAAAGACGAAGTAGTAGCCACCAGTTGGGATCGGCAAAGGAAAGCCGCTGTTCATCGCGAGATGAACCTGCGGCGACGCCTCGTGACCGGTCGCGCGCAGTCGTCCAACGGTACGGACGACCTGACCGTTGAAGTCGTACTCGGTGATGAGCGAGCCGGTCTCTGGCTGATTCAGAAGGAGGCTTCGATTGGCCGTGGCCCGAAGCGTCGCGACGCCGTTGAGCGTCAATCCCTCGAACTGCACGCGTGCATCGGCGCGCGGACGGAGCGAGAAGCCGGCGAGGCGCGCGCCTCCCGTCGAGAAGACCTGGATGCGTTCCGTGGACGCCGGCGTGTCGCCGAGGACCAGGAGGCCGGTCGGGTCGACATCGAATCCAAACGGCAACAGGATGCGGCCGGGCTCGGCGCCGATGCTGACGAGCGGCGTCGCCGTTTCGAGCCTGCGATCGACGCGAAACACCGTGTGGCCGCGCCGGTCGAACACCAGATAGTCGCCAGACGGCAGTTGCGCGAATCCGGCCGGCTCCGCAAATTGTCCGGCGACGTGGGGCGGGAGGGCCGCCACGGAACGTAGAATTTCCACCGTGCCCGCCGATCCGGTGGCCTTCATGACCACGGACTGGCGGCTTTCGCCCCACCCCGCCAGGGGCATCGCCGCGAGGGCCAGCAGGCAGAAAGCGCTGTTGTAAAATCGTCCTCTTGGCATATCGACGCCCGTCTCGCTCCCCGCTGGGCGCCATCCTCTTCGGATTCTTGATCACAGCCGGCTGCGGTGGGGGATCTTCGGGCCCAGGTCCGTCCGATCCCACGCTGACGCTGTCGTGTCCGGCCGATTTGCAGGTGTTGAAGCACGCCGGGGCGCCGGCGACTGCTACGTTCGACACCCCGACCGCCCAGGGTGGACGGCCACCTACGACCGTGACGTGTACTCCGGCGTCGGGGTCGGAGTTCCCCGTCGGTTCATCGCCGGTGACGTGTAACGCCAGTGATCAGGCGTCGCACACGGCGTCCTGCACGTTCGCCGTGCACGTCGAGGCCATCCCTCAGCTCGCGAAAACCAAGTTCCTCGCGTTCGGCGACAGCCTCACGGCAGGCACGACGTCACCGGCGCCATCGATCCTGACGCTGAACGTGGCGGACTCCTACCCGACGAAGCTGCTTGCGCTGCTCAGCCAGCGGTATCAGGACCAGACGATCGTCGTGAAGAACGCCGGTCGGGCCGGCGAGAAGATCGACGAGGGACTTTCGCGCCTGTCGGGCGTGCTCGACGCAAACGATCCGCAGGTGTTGCTGCTGCTCGAGGGCGCCAACGATCTGAACACGGGGATGGGCGACGCCATCTCGACGATCATCCACGGCCTGGAAGACATGATCGGAAAGGCCGAGCGCCGCAATATCACCGTTTTCCTCGCGACGTTTCCGCCCCAGAATCCTGCGGGAAACCGCGGCAACGGCGCCAACTACGTTCCTGAACTGAATCAAGAGATCCGGGCGCTCGCCGCGGACGAGGGCGCGATCCTCGTCGATCTCTATGCCGGGTTCGGCGGCACGTGGGTGGGCTACATCGGCGAGGACGGCCTGCATCCGACGCCTCAGGGCTACGATCGGATGGCCGAGATCTGGCACGACAAGATCCGGGACGTCTACGACCGTCCAGCCCCCGCACTCGAAGGTCTCGCGCCGATGCGGTTGACTCGCGCGCGATGAATTCGAGCGCGCGAGTCAGCTTGTGAGAGGGCCGAAGCCGGAGCCCGGAGCCTGAAGCCCGCAGCCCGACTAATACCGGCACACGTCCCGAATCGCTTTCAAGACGTCGGCGGCCTGGGGAAGGATTTCCTCCTCCAGCTCCGGAGCGTAGGCGACGGGACAATCGAGGGCAGCGACGCGCCGAATCGGGGCGTCGAGGTAGTGGAACAGCTCGTCGGCGATCCGCGCGGCGATTTCGGCGCCGAACCCGCACGTGAGCTGATCCTCGTGCGCGACGATCACCCGATTCGTCTTCTGCACGAGCGCGCTGATGCCGGCCCAGTCGTACGGAATGATCGTGCGCAGGTCGAAGACGGCGACGCTGAAGCCTTCCTTTTCGGCCTGCTGCGCCGCGAGAAGTGCGCGCTGGACGAGCGCCCCCCACGTCAGCACGACGACGTCCGTGCCGTCACGGCGAAGTGTCCCGCGGCCGAACGGAATCATGTAGTTGGCCCCGGGGTATTCGCCCTTGTTGTAGGTCTGACGATACAGGTGCTTGTGCTCGAGGAAGAGCACGGGATCGTCGCAGCGAATCGACGTGCGAAGGAGGCCCGACGCGTCCTGCGCCGTGCACGGATAGACGACGCAAATACCGGGGCAGTGCGCGAAGATGCTCTCGCCCGACTGGCTGTGGTAGGTGGCGCCGCCGCGCAGGTAACCGCCAATCGGCACGCGGATCACCATCGGGCAGGAGAATGTGTTGCCCGAGCGGTAGCGGAGCATCGTGATCTCGTCGCGGATCTGCATCATCGCCGGCCAGATGTAGTCGAAGAACTGGATCTCGACGACCGGCTTGATGTCGCGGACGGCCATGCCGAACGCGCGGCCGACGATGTTGGCTTCTGCGAGCGGCGAATTGAAGACGCGCGTACTGCCGAACTGACGCTGCAGGCCGTGCGTCACCTTGAACACGCCGCCCTTGCCCGAGACTTCCGACAGGTGGTCTTCGCGGCTGCAGTCGGCGACATCCTGGCCGAAGACGACGATGCGCGGGTTCTGCGCCAGCTCGTCGCGCAGGGTCCGGTTGATCGCGGCGACCATCGTGTCGGGTTTTCCGGTCGTCTCGGCCGGCGTGTCGAATGCCTGTGACGTCGGGTCGACGTCCGGCGAAAACACCCAGTCCGCGGCAGTCGAACGCGCCGGGCGTTCAGCGGCGAGCGCGCGCTCGGTGGCGTCGGCAATCTCGCGGTCCACGCTGACGAGGATCTGATCGAGATCGCTCTCGGTGGCGAGACCTTCACGGAGGAGCAGCGCCTTCAACTGCGCGATCGGATCGCGCTCGGCCTCGGCGGCTCGTTCGGCAGGCGTCTTGTACAACCGCTCATCGTCCGACAGCGAATGCGAGTACGGACGGACGACCGACGCGTGCACGAGCGCGGGCCCTCGACGTTCGCGAGCCCACTGGGCGGCGTCGTGCATCGCGGCGTAGCTCTTGACGAAGTCGCAGCCGTCGACGCGGATCACCTTCAGGTGAGGGAACCGCTCGACGAGGTTGGAGATCGATCCGCCGGCCGTCTGGACCTCCACCGGAACGGAGATCGCATAACCGTTGTCTTCGACCACGTAGACGAGAGGTAATTTCTCGTGACAGGCGGTGTTCAGCGATTCCCAGAACTCGCCTTCGCTCGTTGCTCCGTCGCCGACCGAGCAGTAGACCACCTCATCGCTCTCGAAGAACCGTTCGCGATCCGGGATCGCATCGATACGCTCGTAGATCCGGCCGGCCTCCGCGACGCCGACCGACTGCAGGCACTGCGTGCCCGTCGGGCTGCCCTGCGAGATGATGTGCAGCGCTGGGTCGCTCCAGTGCGACGGCATCTGCCGGCCGTGTGAGGCCGGATCGTCTTTCGCGCCTACTGCCTGGAGCAGCATGTCGTACGGCGTCACACCCAGCGCCAGGCACAAGGCGCGGTCGCGGTAATACGCGTTGAACCAGTCGTGCCTCGGCCGCAGCGTCATCCCGGCGGCGACGAGAATCGCCTCGTGACCGGCACCGCTGATCTGGAAATAGATCTGACTCTGGTTCTTGAGCTGAATTTCCTTGTCGTCGAGACGCCGCGACAGGAGCATCAGCCGGTAAGCCGTGCGCAGGTCGTCGGCGGAAAGTTCTCCCGCGGCGGGTGCGTGGGTGAGGGCGGTCTGGTCTGAACGGGCGGCGGCCATGGCGTGGCGGGCTGATGCGCTCAACCGGGCTCGGAGGCGCTCGGCCCCGGCACACTCTGCCATGAAGTATAGCACCGGGCCGATGCTATAATCCGCGCGCGTTTTGCCCGCATCGTCATCCCAGAGAGCCCAATGAATCAATTACTTGCAGTCATTCTTGTGGGTTGTGTCTGCGTCGCGCCCCGGGTCGTGGCGGCGCAGGAGTCACCCTTCATGCCGGCGCCCGTCTACCGGGCCATCGTGAACGAAATGTCGGGCGATATCGCCTACGAACACATCCGCTGGTTCACGCACTATCACCGTCCTATGGGGGGTAGCGAGGGCTTCGAGGCGGTCGCGAAGTACGTCGAGGAGAAGGCGCGCGAGTACGGGCTCGAAGACGTCCGCTATATCCCGCTCACATACTCTTCGCACAGCTGGACGGCACAGCTGGGCGAGCTGTGGTTGATCGCGCCGACTGAACGGCGACTGGCATTCAGTCCCGAAGTGGCCGTCTCGCTCGCCGACTACAGCAGACCAACGAACATCGCGTCGGCGGAGCTCGTGGATGTCGGTGGAGGGACGAGCGAAGCGGACTACGCGGGGAAGGACGTCGCCGGCAAGGTCGTTCTGAGTCATGGGTCACCATCGGACGTGATGAAGCAGGCCGTGTGGACGCGTGGCGCCCTCGGGATCATCACGTTCACGATGAGCCGACGTGACCTGATCGATCAGGTGCCCTGGCAGCAGATACCGGTCGAGAACGAGGACAAGTCGAAGGCCGGGACCTTCGGATTTGTGCTCTCGCAGCGCGAAGGGCTTCGTCTCAGGGCGGAGCTTGCCGCGGCGACGGCCCCCTATCGCGTGCGCGCCAAAGTCGAATCGTCCTTCAAGGAGCCGGCGTCGCAAGCGATCGTCGAAGCGGTGATCCGGGGCACGACGATTCACGATCAGGCGATCGTGTTGACCGGGCACCTTCAGGAAGAACGTTTTTCGGCGAATGACGATGGAAGCGGATGCGCGAACGTGCTGGAAATCGCGCGGACGTTGAAACGGCTGATCGACGCCGGTGTCCTGCCGCGGCCGGCACGTGATATCCGCTTCTGGTGGGCGAACGAGATCTCGGCGGAGGAGCAGTACTTCGCCGATCACCAGGACGAGCGATCGCGCATTCTCGTCAACATCAACCAGGACATGGTCGGCGCCCGGCAGTCGGCCGGGAGCCGCGTGCAGTTCGTCACGCGTCCGCCGGCCTCGCGCGCCAGCTTCCTTGGAAATGTTGTCGAGTCGATCGTCGAATCGCTGGTGCACGGGAATACCGCGTATCTGGCCGCCGGACAGGCACGTCAGACGCGGCAGGGGATGGCCGCGACCTCGGGCGGTAGCGTGGCGACGGAGGAAGAGAAGTTCACGCGGCCCATCTTCTCCAGATTGGGAACGCGAGAGCGCTACGATGCGCGCGTCATTCCGTTCCACAACAATACCGATCACCAGGTGTTCAACATGGCGCCGATCGGGATCCCGGGCGTGACGTTCACGAACTGGCCTGACGACTACATTCACTCCACCGACGACGACCTGTGGCAGATCGATCCGACGCAGCTCAAGCGCAATGCCGTGGCAGTTGCCGGAAGCGCCTGGTTCATCGCGACCGCTGGCGCACCGGAGTTGCGCGTGCTCTCGGCCGACTCCGTCGGACGCGCGCTGGAGCGAATCGGCCACGACACGCGCCGCGCCGGCGAGCTGGCGCTCTCCGCACCCGGGCCGAGTTCCACTGAACGCGCTGAGGCGGTGGTGCGCGAAAGCGTCGCGCGCGAGCAACGGGTGCTGAAGTCGATGGTAGCGCTGTCGCGCGACGACGGTGCGAAGGTCGTCGCGGCTGCCCTGACGCTGTTGCCGTCGGCAGACGACGTGGCGGCGCGCCTTCGCGCGACCGTGTCGATGAATGCAGCGCAGACGTCCGCGGCGGCAAACGCCGCGTCCGACAACCGCGTGCCGGTGTTCGTGGACGACATCGCTGGCTTCCTCGAAAGGCGGAAAGCCTTGCAGCGGCCGCCGTCGCTGCATCCGTTGATGGCGTACGAGGCGCTGAACTTCGTGGACGGCTCGCGCACGATCGGCGACGTCGCGCGGGCCGTCGCAGCCGAAGCCGATCTGGCCGGCGACTGGTACTATGGGCAGGTGACTCGCGAGGATGTCTCGTCGTATCTCCAATCGGCGGCGAGTGCAGGCATCCTCACCCTCAAGCCGGGGGATACGGCGGGGAAGAAGTCAGGTACTGCGAAGAAAGGGCGCTAGCATCATGGCTGACGGGGTCCGACTGCATCGGTGGGACGAGATCGCGCTCGAGAAGGTGACCGAGGTGATCTCGCGGAAGATCGTCACTGGCGAGCGCGAGATGCTGTCGCAGATCTATTTGAAGCGAGGGGCCCTCGTGCCGATGCACAAGCACGAGAGCGAGCAGCTCACCTACGTGATGCAGGGCGCGCTGCGATTTCTGGTCGGCGGCGAGGAAGCCATCGTGCGCGAAGGCGAAGTGCTCGTCATTCCCTCGTGGATCGAGCACCAGGTCGAGGCCCTCGATGACACGCTGACTCTGGACATCTTCAGCCCGATCCGGCAGGACTGGCTGAACGGCACCGACGACTACTTTCGGCGTTGATAACCGAAAGCTCCTTCGCCCTTCAGTGAATCTTTCGGTCCCAGTCATCCGCCCGGCCGCCGGGATGGACGTCGAACTTGCGGCGCATGCGGTTGATCTTCCAGCGCAGGTATCGATACTTCAGCTCGGCGATCAGGTTGAAGCGCCCGAGCTTGAATCCACGGAGATAGACGTAGCCGACGACGATCCCACCGAGATGCGTGACGTGCGCCACGTTGCCGCCGCGATCGCCGAGTGACGAGAACAGCGCCACCGCACCGACGATCATCACGAAGTATTTCGCCGGAATCTGGAAGAGGAAGTAGAGGTAGATCGGACGATCGGGGAAGGTCACGCCGTAGGCGAGCAGCAGGCCGAAGACCGCGCCAGACGCGCCGACAGTGCTCTGATAGTAGATGCTCGTCCCCGTCGCGATCGGTAGCAGGGACACGAGAATCGTCGTCAGTCCCGCCCCGACTCCGGTCACGAAATAGTAGCGGGTGAAGAAGGGCGTGCCCCAGAGGCGCTCGAGGTCGGTGCCGAACATCCAGAGCGACAGCATGTTGAACAGGATGTGGAACACGCCGGCATGCAGGAAGAGGTAGGTGCCGAGCTGCCAGATCCAGCCGCGACCGATCACGTCTGCAGGCCGGAGCGCCATCGCCTCCCACAGTGGCAGGCCTGGTACCAGCACGAGCGCGACGAAGGCGGCGACGTTCGCGATGATCAGCGCCTTAACGGCAGGCGTCATGCCACCGGGACCGAACTGATACCGCACGCTGGAGGGATATCGCGCCATCGCTTCGAAATCGTACCACACGGGTCGGCAGGAATTTCATGTCTGCCGTACGGAATCAGTGGCAGAAATTGAAATTCATCCCGACCCCGTTTTCGAGCGCAGGCGGCGAAGGACGCCATCGACGAGGTCGTTGAACTCGGTCACGCGCAACAGCCGTGAGGCCACGACCAGCACGGCAATCGCGGTAACAATTGAGACGCCCACGCGAATCAGCAGGGATCGCAGGTCATGTCCCGGCAGCGCAGCCGCCATCTCGCGCTCGACAATCCATGCGGCGGCCGCCATGGCCACGCTGGCGATCCCCTGACGCCACAGCACGCTGGCAAGCCGCGCCCCGTCGATGCCGCCGAGCCGCGCCCGAAGAATCATCATCAGAACGACAGCGTACAGGGTCGCCGTCAACGCGGTGCCGGCCGCGAGCCCGCGGTAGCCGAACGACCGGACGAGTGCGATGTTGAGTGCGGCGTTCGCCAGCACGGTGAGAGCGCTCAGCGCGACTGGCGTCCGGCTGTCGCCGAGCGCGTAGAAGGTCGGCGTCGCGACCTTCACGACCGAGTAGCCCGTGAGCCCGACGGCGTACCACATCACGGCGTCCGCCGTTGCCATCGTGTCCGCCGGTGTAAAGCGGCCCCGCTCGAACAGCAGCGCGACAATCGGATGAGCGAGCACGATGAGGCCGAGGGACGCCGGCACGTTGAAGGTGAGCATCATCGCGATGCCAGACGATAGCGTCTTGCGCAGTCCGCCGAGGTCGCCTTCGGCGGCCCGGCGGGCGATCGCGGGCATCGAAGCCGTGGCGATCGAGGCGCCGAAGAGACCCAGCGGCAGATACATCAGCCGATAGGCGTACGACAGCCAGGACACGGCGCCGGTGCCCTCGCCAGTGGCAAGCCACGTGTTGACGAACATGTTGAGCTGCGTCGCCGCGAGGCCGAGCGTGCCAGGACCCATCAACAGCAGCACTTCGCGAAGACGGGGGTCTGATGCACGGAGGCGTGACTCGTACCTGAATCCCTCCCGATGGAGCGCCGGGATCTGGATCGCGATCTGCCCGATGCCGCCGACGAGCACACCGATCGCGACCGAGAGGATCACCGGCAGCCCGAGCGCAGGCATCACCGGCACGAGGACGATCGTCGTCACGATGCTGAGAACGTTGAACACGGCAGGTGCCAGGGCGGGGACGAAGTACCGGTCCATCGAGTTGAGCATGCCCATCGCCGCCGCGGCGAGCGCCACGAGCGCCAGGATCGGCATCATCACGCGGGTCAGCAGGACGGTCAGTTCGACCTTTCCGGGCACTGCGGCAAAGTCGCCCGCCAGCAGCATCACGAACGGATTGGCGAACACGATGCCCGCGACGACGACAAGCGCGGTCGTGACCAGAAGACCGTTGATCACGTTGTTGCCAAGCCGCCATGCGCCGACTCGTCCCTCCTGAGTGAGGCTCCGCGCGAAGGTCGGCACGAAGGCCGCGCTCATCACCCCTTCCGCGAACAGGTCGCGGACGAGGTTTGGGATGCGAAACGCGACGTTGAAGGCATCCATCGCGTTCCCGGCGCCAAACAGGTAGGCCATGACCTGCTCGCGCGCGAGGCCGAGAATGCGGCTCGTCATCGTCGCCGCGCCGATCAGGCCAGCCGATCGGGCGAGACTCTTAGACGCTGACAAAGGAGGAAAAAATGGGGTCTTCGGTGGCCCGTCGACCCCAAGAGGAGGATGGGAATGGGCTTCCCACTGAAGTAGACGGCGGCCGGTGCAAGAAAGTTTGATTCAGCCGAGCTTCCTTTTCACGGCCTCGCTCACGGCCTTGCCGTCGGCGGTCTTGCCGGCCAGGTGCGTCATTGCCGCTTTCATGACCTTGCCGAACTCCTTGGCCGATGTGACGCCCGTCTCAGCCACGGCAGCCGCAACCGCGGCGTCGATGTCGTCGGCCGTCGCCGACGGCGGCTGAAATCGCTCCAGAATCACGATCTCGCGCGCTTCCTTTGCCGCCAGTTCGGGCCGGTTGCCCTTTGTGAACTGCTCGATCGAATCCCGCCGCTGTTTCACCAGGCTGGCGACGACCTGCAGCTCCTCCGCCGGCTCCAGGCCACGCCCTTTCTCCACTTCGCGCATCGTCAAGGCGCTCTTCAGCATACGAAGTGTGCCGAGGACGTCGCTGTCCTTGGCTTTCATCGCATCGACGATCCCTTTGCTGACGGTCTCAATAAGCGACATGCCACCCTCAGCATACGCCAGCACCGACCCGATCCGACGCTATCGAATCCACACGAGCCACGCCTGGGCCGCGACGAGCAGAGCCGTCGTACCGACGACGACTGTTGCGGCACGCATGGGAAGGTTCCGGCGCCATGCCCAAACCGTACCTCTCGCCGCCAGGACGACGGCGATCGGCATCATGGCGAAGTTCACGCGGCTGATGAATTCCTCGGAGTAGCGCTGGAATCGCGGTTCAATTGGTGAGAGCGCCGAAAATCCGACGAAGCCGCCGTAAACAAGAAGGCACGCGGCACACAGGAGCGTCACGGCGTCCCGGCTTCTGCTCAACCAGAGCACCAGTCCGCCGGTCACGGCGAGGAGCGCTATCGGCCACCCGAATGAATTGACGGCGATCCTCGCCGCGCGCTGCAGCCTCTCGACCCGCGGCATTGGCGCCGGCGCCGGCGTCGCCGTCGTCGAGGCTGCATCGGATGGAACCGCGCCGGTCCCCGTCGTTGCAGCGGAATGACCGCGAACCCGCTGCAGTGTTGCGTACGACTCGGGAAAGTGTCCGTAGTACAGGACGACCGAAAGTATGGCGGCCACGAGACTTGCAACAGCGATGCGCCATGCCGCGGGTCTGAGAGACGCTCCTCCACGCCACCAATAAAGCGCAGCAGCCGCCATCATGCTGGCGAGCAGCAACGGGAAGATGCCGATGTGCGACAGAAATGCGACAGACGCGAGAAGGAACAGACCTATCGCCGGCAACCACGCTCGCGGAGTTGACGAAAACGCGGCAAGTGCCGCAAGCGTGAGCACTGCCATCGATTGCCCGAACGCATACGTCATGTTCGCGTTGCCGATGACCACGAACGGCAGCGGCACCAGATGGAACAGCGCGACGGCAAGTACTCCGGCGCTGCGGTCACCCCAGGCCCGCACCGTCATCGGATAGAGCGCGAGGCCCGCCGCGGCACGCGATGCGCTGACGACAATTTTCAGGAGCGAGACGAAGTCGTTGGTCAGGAGCGACCACGGAGCGGCAACGGCGTAGAGCGCAATGGCATAAGGGAATCGGACGCCGTCCGGCATTGGCTGCGTGAAGTAGTAGCGCCCGTCGAGCACCCATTGAAGGCGGTGCGCGTGAAACACCGCATCGACCGTTGCCTTCGACGGATGGAGAAGGGCTAAGAGCTCCAGGAGCAGCGCGCCCGCTGAAAGGGCGATTGCCATCCGTGCCGCCTGCTGCAGGGGTTTACCCCGCCACCACGTGATTAGCATCGCTCCGGTGGCGCTGACGAGCGCAATCCAGAAGGCAACGCGCGGCACGATCCCGAGGTAGGGGCTGTACGGCGCAATGCCACTCGACACCGCCACGGCCTGCACCGTCGCGACGACGAATATCGTGGCGATGGCGCTCCCGGTCGTCAGTCCCAACGCGCCAAGCGCGCCGGCGAACACTGCGCCGGAGAGGGCTGACGCCGTCAGCAGTGCGCTCGGCGGCCGGGCAAGCATCCGTTCGGGACGGCAGACAAGCGTCTCGACCTGCACGCCGAGCTCCCGGCGATCCGCGGTTCCCGGGACCATTGTCGGTGCGCTCGCAATAGTCAGGATCAGCCCGCTTTTGGTCTTGGTGGGAATCGTGATCGGAACAGTCTGGTAGTCGTTGCTGCCGGTCGCTTGCGCCAGCGCCACGCCGTCGGCGGCGACCTGGACGTGCGGCTGAAGGCGCGGGTCGGCACGCGCTCCGCGAAATCGCAGTGCGCACGACCATGCTGACGTGCGATCCAGGCCACGGAGCGTCAAGTCGGCACGCGAGGATGTCCAGGCGAATCCGACATCGCCGGCACGCTCAGGCGCGTAGAATCCTTTGCCGACCGCCGGCAGTTCCTGACCGAAGTCGATCGTCAGCGCGGGTGCGATGACAACGGTGATTGTGGTCGCCGCGACGCTGGCAACCGCACCGAAGAGCCCCAGCAGCGCGACGCGCCGAATCATGCCGCGCGCCCTCCGGCTCCGGCTTCCATTGCTGCCCGGTAGATCTCGCCGAACTGGCGCATGACGGCGGCGGGACGAAAATCCTGTTCGATGATGCGCAGCGTCGAGTCACGAACGCGCCGGCGGGCATCGAGCGTTGCCACGATTGCACGAGCCAGGGCCAGCGGGTTCTCCTTCGGCACGACGCTGACGTCATAGCCGAAGATCTCGCCCAACTCCACGCCGCCGGGATTATCCGATGTCACGACCGGCGTGCCCGTCGCCAGCGCTTCGAGTGCCACGGTCGGGCAGGCTTCGAGCAGGGATGGCAGCACGAACGCGTCAGCGGCGGCGTCGTAGCGCGCGATCAGCTGATTGTCGACGAGGCCGGCAAAGGTCACGTGCGCCTGCACGCCATTGGCCCGCGCGACGTCCCTCAGCTCGTTCAGGAGAGGACCGGTACCGCAAATCACCAGCCTGGTATCGGGATGAGTCCGGATGACTTCGCCGAGCGCCTCGAGCAGATAGCGCTGTCCGGCGAGCGGGTGAAGCCGTTTCACGTTGACCAGCAGATGGCGCTGCCGGATACCCAGCGACGCGCGGATTTCTGCCTGCGCGCGCTCGTCGTGAAACGAGAACTCACCGGCGACGGGAGGGTACACCACCGAGACCTGGTGACGGGCCAGTCCAAGCTCCACGGCGCGGGTCTGAAGGCCGTGGCTGTAAAAGGTCACGTGCGACGCGCGGCGATACGCGCGAGTGAAGAGATCCGGTCCAGGGCGCTTCGGAGCGTAATGCCAGATTTCCGTCCCGTACAGGGTGAGGACAACTGGCGTCTTCGCGCGCTCGCCGAGGAGCGCCCCCATTTCCGCGAGAAGGCCGTTACTGTGTACGTGGACGATGTCGGCAGCGGCGATGGACGATCGCGCTGCGCGGGCGATCCGCAGGGCCGCGGCGACGGAACCGACGCGAAGCAGCTTTCCGATGCCCGTCGCGCGGTTCGGCTGCACCCACGTCACCGGTCCGGCCAGCCGGTCCGCGACCGATGCGCCCGGGGCGGCGGCGCGTGGCGGGTGCGCGACGTACGACACCTCGTGACCCGCATCTCGCGACCACCAGCCCAGGTGATACGGAAGCAGCGCGTTCGCTGCCTGGTCCGGCGGAAGGTGGGGCGTGATGTGACAGATGCGCACTGACGCTGTTCGTTATGCCGCGGCGCTCCGCACGTATTCAGCGTGAAATTCGCGGAACGTCTGCGGTCGCACACTCAGATCGGTCGTTGCGTACGCGAGGAAGCGCGTGAGCCGATCGAAAAAGCTGTCGAGCTCGCCCTGTGTCCGGTTATAGGGACTACCGCCCACGATCGCCTCACTGGAATGGAACAGCATGTTCAGCACCGGCACGCCGTCGTCCACCAGCCGTCTCGCGAGCGCGCACATCTCGTCGAGCGACGAATAGGACGGCCGGAGCCAGTTGACCCTGGCGATTCCGAGCTTGCGCAGCACACGCTTCGTCAGATACGGCCACGGCGCACGGGCGTAGGCGTGGGCCAGCGTCGCGGGGACCCGGCGATCGAGTGCAGCCGAACACGGTATTTCGAGTACGCGGCTCGTGCCGGGTCGTACGGCGGAGTCGTAGGCGAGAAAATACGGCTCGAGCCGCGCTTCGACGAAGTCGGGGCCGCCCTTGTGCGCCTCGAAGAAGAGCGGTGCGACACTCGACTCGACGAGGTACCCGAAGCGCTCGAGCGCGGAGACGTGCGCGGCGTTGAAGCCGAAGCGGCCCGATCGATAGGACACTGGCCGCTCGCCGACCGCCCGCGTGATCGTGGTGGTCAACTCGGCAAGCTGCGCTTCAAACTGCGATACGGGTAGCGACGCGGCGTAGGGATGCCTGCGAACGTCTTCGGTCGTGCAGGGCGGCGTTTCCCAGGCATGGTGATGGGCACCAATCTCACAGTCGCCCCGAAGGAGGAGAAAGCGCAGCACCTCCTGCGATCGCTCGTCGCTGGCGACCGGCCAGGTCACCATGTAAGTGGGCCTGACGCCGTGCGCCTCGAACCGGGAGTGCAAGGCCGGCAGCGCGTAGATGTTCTCGAACGTCTGGTGCTCGCGTGCTTCGGCGCTCCACTGGTTGTCGCCCTCGGTGTCGATGCCGACAAGGAGGCGTGGGGTCATGCGCATCGTGTGGAGGCGGGCATCAGCGCCGATTCATCGATCCTGATCCGAATCGCCGAGTGTCACGTGCCACGCGTCGGTCTCCGAGTAGAAGTCCGGCGGGACGGCAACGCCGTTGACCTTGACGGTGAATTCCATCGTGGACTTCACGGAAAAATAGCCGGAGCGCCGCAGGACGCGCCGGTAGTCGGCGTGCAGGCAAAAGGTCCGAATCTTGTCCGAGTCCGCGGCTCGTGCTTCGCGATCGATCCAGCGCAGCAGCGTTTTGAAACCCTCCTCGTCCGACGGGTCGGTCAGAAAGTCCACGATGCTCGTGACCCGCCCGCGCGGCTCTTGCAGATGCCGATAGACGGCGTAGCCATGCAGTTCGCCGCTGCGGCGAAGGGCCGCCATCGAGTAGCGCACGTACGGCGCCTCTGCGTACTTCCAGTTCAAGTACGCCGCATCGCGGCGGACGACGAATTGGAATCGCGGTGCCAGGCGCGTCCAGAGGTCGGTAAATTCAGGAGAGAAGCGCTTGATGACTTCGACTTCGGCGCGAAGCGGCCGCGTGCGCGCGATCATCTGCACGAACGGCAGCGTCACGGCCGAGACCAGCCGGTTGATTGCGTCGGGCCACTGCGTGTTCTTGAGTGCGCGTCTGGTCAGCGGCTTGATGAAGCACGGCACTGGCCCTGGCTCCGGCCATCGCAGCTTGCGGAACAGGCGATGCGACGAATCGGAGAGCCCGAGTCCCAGCGAGGCATCTACATGACGATCCCACGTTCGGAAGAGGACCTCGCCGATTCCCTGCCGCTGGCGCTCTGGCGCCACCATGACGTCCATACCCCACGAGGCGGCCAGTTCCTTCCCTTGTACCTGAAGCCTGACCGGCATCGTCGCGTACTGTCCGATCACGCTTGGACCTTCGCGCGCAATCCAGATAACGGGGGCGCCGCCGGGGTTGTTGGGGTTCCGTCGGTACTGCCACTCCCAGCGCAGCCGATTCGCCTCGGCAGCATCGGGTCCGAAGACACGACGGTAGAGCGCTTCCACGGCCCGGCGGTCTTCTTGTCGATAGCGGTCGATATCGGCCATGAAGTGACGGCTGGGGAGGTGATGGGCCGCAGCGTCTCTCAATCTTTCGCCAGCAAGTATTGCACGTGCCCGATCACGATGTCCTGTGTCAGCGGACTGTCGCGCAGCCATCGGGCCAGCGCAGCCGGCAAACGGCGGAACGTGCCGGTCACGTAGAGATCCTCGTCCACTATCCGTAAGCCGGCGGCGCCAATCTGCCTGCGGAGCCGTTCAATCCGGACGAGCTCGAACAGATCGTCGTGCTTCGTGCCGTTGGCCCTGGCAATCTTGATGAAGGAGTTCTCGTCGGCCTTCTCGCGCAGCGTCCATTCGGCGTGGCGTGCGAGGAAGCGGAAGGTGGCGAAAGAGAGCCGCCGCCCCACGAGGAGGTGCAGTGGGACTGGCACTTTCAGGCGGGGGAGATGTGCTCCCGCGAACGACAAGTATGGCGCGGTCGAGAGATATATGGAGCCGCCGCGCCGGAGCACTCGTGCGCACTCGCGCAGATAACGTGGCGCGTCGGCAACGTGCTCGATCACGGCGTGTGAGAAGACCCAGTCGAATGCGCCCGTGCCGAACGGCAGCGCCTGCCCGTCGGCCTGGAGAAACTGCAGGTTGCGAAGCGACCGTTCGCGCGCCAGCGATACCCCTGCCTGGCCGAAGCGGTTGACGAGGTCGATGCCGACCACAAAGTCGGCTTCTTCGGCGAAGGAAAGCGGCATGCCGCCGCCCCCGCAGCCCGCATCGAGCACGCGCCCGCCGATCCGGCCGCCAACCTGGTCGAGGTGCGCGAAGACCTTGGCGCTGCGGTAGTACTCGAAGAGGGCGTAGTCGTACTCCGACCGGAAACGGCGGTCAGCGTGCTCCTTGATCAGGGCGTTATCGACAACGCGCACAACCTTCGGATTGTACTCGGGTTGGTCGAGTTACTCGGATCGGTCGGGTTACTCGGGTTGCGGTTTGATGAAGCGCGGGACCATTTCGGGACGCGACCACGGAGTCCGATAGAAGACGAGCGCCGGGCCTCCGGCAGCGTCCTGGTGGGCATGAATCCGGTACACCTCGTGAAAGACGTCCGTGCGCGCCACGATTTCCGGATACCACTCGGGGAAGATGATCAACAGGTCCGGCCGCTCGCTCTCGAGGAACGGCATGAAGTGCCGCGTGCGTTTCGGGTGAATCGCCTCGGGCGTGACCAGACCCTCGGTGTCGATCAGGAAGCGATGCGACAGGTATTTGATCGCGCCGATGTCGTTCGTCGCGATCCGGGCATCTGGGGACGTCTCCGCGATCAGCCACTTTGCAGTCGCCACCTGCAGATCGTTGATGTTCTTCACCATCGCCGCATACTTCGTCGCGTCGTCATACAGGCCGAGCCCCAGCCGGAACACGGTCAGCACCAGGAACAGCGGCACGATCCACCGGAATCGCACCATCCTTCGCAGTTCCAGAACACCGACTATCGAGACCACCAGGAAGATCACGAGCAGATGAAAGAGATACCGCCCATCGTGGACCAGGAGAGGAGGCTCGGGCGCTCCGAGTCCCTTGAGGAGTGGCGCCACGATGAGAATCGCAACCAGGAGGTAGGCCCCTCGACGCTGGTCCACAGCGCTGCCAGTGACGCCAACCAGCGCAAAGGCACCGACCAGGGCGCCGAGTGCGAGGTCCGGATATTCGGACTCGCACCACGTCAGGAGCTGATAAACGAACTCGACCGGATACCAGCCGGCCGCCACGAGCGCATCGTACCAGCGTCCCTCCATGAGTGAGGGCACGGTCCCCATGCCGTAGGTCTTCGCATAAAAGGTCAGCGGCAGCGGATGTCCGCTTGTGTGCATGTTGAGCGCGACGAAGACCGCGGTCGGCGCGGCGAAGAACAGCATCGGAAGAGCGAACCGCGCCAGCCGCTGACCGGGCAGCAGTCCTCGTACGACGCGGGCTGTCCAGTCGAGCGCCAGAATCGGAAACACGATGTAGGCTTCGGGCCTCGAGAATCCCGCCAGGCCGGCCAGCAGTCCCCAGACCGGCGATCCCGTTTCGAGCGCGCGTAGGTAGGCGAGCACGGTGGCGGTGACGAGAGCCGCGTACAGCGTCACCTCCATGCCCGACAAGCTGCCCCAGGCCATCTTCGGCGACAACGCCAGCGCCAGCCCGGTGAAGAACCCTGCGCCGCGTGAACGAGTGAGCCACTCGGCCAGGGAGGCTGCCAGCATGGCGGTAACAAGGGTCAGTGCGGTCCCGAGCACTTTGGACGTGAACATCGGGTCCCATCCGAAGCGCGCCGGAACCGACAAGAGGATCGTCCAGAGCGGCGCCGTCGATCCGGCGACGGAGATACCCGGGTTGTAGGAGAATCCCTGGCCGTTTCCCAGATTGCGCGCGAACTGCAGATGGATCCATGCGTCGTCGAGCGGGAATCCGGGAAATGTCGTGGACCACTCGATGTGGGTGAAGTACAGCGCGGCACAGACGGCGCAGATGCTGAAGGCCAGCCAGTCGAAGACTCGAGGAATTCTCGCGCGTTCAGTCACGGTTTGCGAATCAAAGCGGCGCGGTCGTGGCCTTCCGCGGTCTCGGCGACGTCGAACTCGTGGATCACTCGCCACCCCGGGTGCGCGTCGAGGACGTCGAGGATCACGGATCCCTCGTAGCCAAGCCGCGGCTCGACGTAGGTGAGTACGTAGCGGATGTCTGGCCTGCGTGTCCGGTCTTCGTAGTTGCCGAATCCACGACCGACGAAAACGGGCCTGATGCGATTTTCGAGCGCCAGCCCGTTGGCGAGCTTGCCATGCACGAGCGTACCGGGAGGCAGCCACTCGCCGACCAGGCGCGACGCGTTGACATTTTCATACGTCCGCAGCACGGCCCACTGCGCGAACTGCGTGAGATCGCCGGCCACCACCACGCCGGTCAGCACCAGGCTCGACGCCAGCGGCCATCGTGCGCTGGTGAGCCATGCGACGATCCGCTGCCACTTCAGGAGCAGGAACGCCACCACGAACACGGCCGCGATCGCGCCAAGGTGAACGCCGGGCCGGACCTGATAAATGAAGGGTATCCGTACTATCGCGCCAGTGACGATGTAAGCCGCGAAGAGCAGGAGCGGCGTCGCAAGGAGTGCCTGACGCCGGCTGATCAGTCCCGTTTCTTCCGGCAGCAGCCGCCGGTCCCGCCCGAGAACGATAGCGGCGAGGGCCACGAGGGCCGGTATGAAGAAGATGAAACGGCGCTCGTTGCCGACGTCGTGCGCGATCAGTTCCGCAACGCCCAAGGAGATCCACAGACCGAGCAGGCGTTCGGCGGGAGTTGCGGTTCGCCAGCGTGTGAGGAGGCCGAGAGAGCCGCAGATCCCAAACAGCGTGACGAGCCATTGGCGCGTGAAGAAGTCGTGAATGATCGGTATCCATGACAACCGGTCGAGAAACGCCTTCACCGTGTAGTCCGGCTTCCGCATGACCGACATCTGCCAGTTGTAAAAGCGGAACTCCTGCCAATAGGGGATCACGAAGATCGCGAGGGCGATCAGTGCAGCGGCCGTCAACCCTGCAATCGTCCAGAGCGCCGGCTTCGCGCGCGAGTCCCGCCACGACGCGCTTTCGTGGCCGCGTCCGACCAGCCACAGCGTGAGGAGCGCCTCGAGCCCGATCGCGCCGACGAAGAAGGCTGCGGCGGCTTTCGTGAAAAACGCGAGCCAGGCGGCGATGCCCGCGACAAGTCCGAGCGGCGCAAAGGTCATGTAAAAGTGTGGCTTCGAGCCAGAATCGACGGCGACACCGTCGCGCGCGGCAAACGCGTACGCGCTCCACGCGACCACCATGAACGCGGTCATGGTGGCCTCCATCAGCGCGGCCCGGTCCCACATGACGTAGATGTAGTTCGTTGCCAGGAGCACCGCCGCGATCAGCCCTGCGCGCCGGCCGGCAGTCGCCGCCACGCCTAGTGCCAGCGCGATGACCGAGATCGTGCCCATCCCCTCCGACACCAGCCGCGCCTGCCATGTGCCGACCCCGAACGCGGCAAACGAGGCGTACTCGAGCCCGGTGAAGACCGGAGCGAGGTACATCGGGTTCCAGCGGTCGAGTGACCACGCGCCGAACAGCGCACGGTTCCTGGCGTTGTGGACCCACGGGCCCTCGTCGTGCCACGTGATCCCGACGGGCGAGTGCCAGGGCGGATCGGCGGTCGGGAACAGTCCGCGCAGGATGACGGCGAGAGCCACGATCGCGAAGAGGAGTGCGAGGAAACGCCGTCTGCTCACGGCCGGCGCCGCCACAACTGGAAGTTGTGCAGGCGTCCCGCCGATTCGTACCGCTCGTGTAGCCACGAGGCGAGCCGGTCGTTCGCGAGGAAGAAGTCCGCCGAGTTCGGGCCGTCGGGGTCCCAGTCCCGCTCCTGCAAAACAATCAGCGGCGGCTGGTGACGGTCGAGCTCGCCGATCAGCCCGGCGACGCCGTAACCGGTCTCGTCATCCTTGAACCCGATGATGACCGGCCGGCTCCAGAAGAATCGTGAGGCGCTGACGCGGCCGGATCCGACCAGAGCCCACGGCGAGAACCCGAAGACGAGAGGCCGATCGGCCGGACGGGTGTGCTCGCGGAGATAGGACGCGAGATCCGCGACCGCTTTGGCGGAGTACTTGTCGCCGGAATCCGCGCGGCCGAATCGCGACAGGTACTGCCGCCGGCTGATCTCGCCGCGCATGTGAGCCAGATCGTATGCCGTGGCGTCTGCCACCTTGTCGAAATTGGCGATGCGAAGCACGGCGATCACCAGGAGACCCGCGGTCAGCGTGCGCCACAGAGGACGCATCCGGGGCCAACACCACGCGGCCGCAATGCCGGCGGCGAGCGCAAGAGGTGCGTTGGCCTGCAGAAAGTACTGAGGCAGTCCGCGACTGCCGTTGATCGCGATCGCAAGGCACGCCGCCACCACCCACAGCGGCGCCACGAGCAGGAGGGTACTGCCAGCGTCCGTTTCCCGCCGGCGAAGGCTCCAGACGCCCACGGTAATCAGCACAGCCGACCCGAGTCCGCCGAGAAACCACAGCGAGTCGAGCCGCGCCTGACGAATCGGAAACGTCAAGAGGTACAGCGAGCATCGCCGGCCGGCTCGGATACGTCTCGCCCGAATACTGCAGGTTGTAGTCGATCGTGGCGTCGATGAGGTCTTTCAACGCGCCCGCGCCAGCCATCCACGAGAAGATGATGGCGACCGGCACGATGGCTCCGGCGATCAATGCGCTGGCATCCTTCACCAGCTCGCCGCGTCTGGTTCCGTCCGCCCGGCGTAATGCCAGAGCCGCGACGGGTAGGCCGTAAACCACGGCGTTGTATTTGAACAGCGCGGCGATCCCGACGAGTGCGCCTGCCGTGACCAGCCAGCCGCGCCCGGCACCGTCGACACGCGTCTCTCGTCCCCGCGGCATCGTTGTCGCTTTCCATGCAGAGAGCAGAGCCGCAGCGATCGCAAGCGCGATGAAGACCTCACACTGCGCACGGACTCGCACACCGCCGAGACGCCCGAATGCGGGATTGGCCAGCAGGAGAAACAGCGCCGCCGCCGCGGTCCCGGCACCTGGATAGGACGAGAGCCGCCGGCCCAGCGCAATCAGCGATAGGGCTGTCAGGGCCGCCACCACGAGATCGGCACCGGCGACTACGGACTCGTGAGGCCAGAGCGCAATCAACGCGGCGTAGGTGACATGGATTGCCGGCGGCTTCTGATCCCACGCGTCGCGATACGGGACCTCGCCCGCGAGGATACGTTGACCCACGTAAGCGTAAAGTGCCTGGTCAGCGCCTGCCGGTTGCACGAGCGATGGAATGCGAATCGCAAGGAGCCCGGCCAGCAGCAGCCAGGCGATCAGTGCAGTGCGGTTGGAGCGCGCGGCCAATCTGGCACAGAATCGTACTACACCGCCTCCTCGCGGGCCGGATTCAACTTGTCCAACGCCGACACGCCGATAGCGCCGCAAGTTTCGGTCGTCGTCCCGACCTACAACGAGCGCACGCGCATCGCCGAGCTCATCGCTGCCGTCGTTGCCGTGTTCGCACGCGAGCGGCTTGCCGGCGAGCTCGTGATCGTTGACGACAATTCGCCTGACGGCACTGGAGCGATCGTGGACGGCTTGTTGCCGCACTACGGCGGCCAGCTGCAGGTTGTGCACCGGGCCGGGAAACTCGGTCTTGGCACCGCGGTGATGGCTGGATTCCTGGCCGCGCGGGCGCCGGTCGTCGGCGTCATGGACGCCGACTTCAGCCACCCGCCCGACGTCCTGCCACGCCTCTATCGTGCGCTGCAGGAGCTCGGCGTCGATGCCGTCGTGGGCAGCCGCTATATTCCAGGGGGACGCGTCGAGAACTGGCCGTTCTTGCGGCAGCTCTTCTCGAAGCTGGCGTGCGTCATGGCGTGGCCGCTGACGCCGGTTCGCGACGCGACATCCGGTTTCTTCCTGATCCGCCGCCAGGTGCTGGAAGGGGTCACCATCGCCGCCGGCGGCTTCAAGATCTGTCTCGAACTGCTGACACGGAGCCCGGTGCGTTCGGTCGCGGAGGTGCCGTACGTGTTCACCGACCGAACGATCGGCAAGAGCAAGATGACACTGCGTGAAGCGATGGGCTATGTGACGCAGCTTCGACAGCTGTACGGCGTGCGATTTCTCGGCAGCGCCCGGGGCCGGAAGCTGGCGTATACAAGGGGGAAGGACGATGGACGGAGGACGAGGGACGCGTGATGCGCTCGCTTCGTCCTTCGTCCTTCGTCCTTCGTCCCTCGTCCTTCTTCCCTTACTCCGCCCGCAGCGCCGTGATCGGATTCACACGCAGCGCACGCATCGTCGGGACGAGCGTGCCGGCGATGGTCATCACCAGTGCCAGCGCGATGGCGATGCCAAAGGTCGGACCGTCGTTCGGCTGCACGCCCGCCAGAATCGCCTCGAAGGCGCGCCCGACGGCATACGCGATCGCGACACCGGGCACGATACCGGCCAGCGCGAGCCAGAGGCCACGCGTCACGATCATCCCCAGCACATCGCCCGGCTGCGCACCGAGAGCCATGCGGACGCCGATCTCGCGCGTGCGCTGCGACACGGCGAACGACAATACGCCATGGATTCCGATGCCCGCGAGCAGCAGTGCGATCGCGGCAAAGGCGCCGAGTACTCGAATTTGCGCGGTGCGCGGCGCCGTCTGCAGCTGCACGACGTCAGCCATTGTCCGCACGTCGGAGATCGGCAGTTTGGGATCCGCACGCCGGATGATGTCGCGCAACGGCGGCACCAATGTTTGCACCGGTACCGACGCCTTCACCACCAGGTCCTTCGGGATGTAACCGACAGTCGCTCCGTCCTCGACCTGTTGATACGGCAAATAGACCTGCGGCTCACTGACACGCTCGAGGCCGCGCACCTTGACGTCGCCGACGATGCCGACGATGGTGCGACGGTTGAAGGCGAAGCTGAACGACTGACCGATCGGATCGCGGCCGCCAAGGAAGCGCTGCACGAACGATTCGCTTACGACGGCGACCATCTGATGGTCCCGCGTGTCTGTCTCGCTGGTATCGCGGCCCTGCTTCAGCGGAATGCCCATGGCGGCGAAGTAACCGGGCGTGACGAAGCGCAGGCTCGCGGCCGTATCGCCTTCACGGCTCACGGCGACGCCGGTCAAGGAGACCGGCCAGATGCCGCCGCCCATCGCCATGGGCAGCGCCGTTACATATGCCGCCTGAGAAACGCCGGGCAACACGCGCACTTCGGAGAGTACCCGCGTGTAAAAGGCTTGCCGCGTGTCGACCTTCTCGTACTGCGGCAGCGGCAACTGCGTCCGCATCGTCACGCGCCCATCCGCTTCGAAACCGGGATTCGTCGCTTCCACCGCCCAGAGCGCGCGCATCAGGAGTCCCGCCGACACGAGCAGCACGATCGAGGCAACCACTTCGAACACCACCAGGCCGGCGCGGAGTCGCTCCTTACGCCCGCCACCAGCGCGCGTGTCATCACGCAGCGAGTCGAGTCGATCACCTTTCCCGGCGCTGATCACCGGCGCAAGGCCGAAGATCAACCCGGTTGCCAGGGTCAGCGTGGCGGCAAGGAGCAGCATCCGGGCGTCGACGCTGGGCGATTCCGCGATTGGCAGGTTGTTCGGGACGAGGCGAGCCAGAAGCGGCACCGACGCCATGGCGATGCAGACGCCGAGCGCGCCACCGGTCAGCGCCAGCACCAGGCTTTCGGTCATCAGGTGCCGTACCAGCCGTTCACGTCCTGCGCCCATCGCCGTTCGGACCGCCAGCTCGCGACGCCGCTCCATCGATCGGGCGAGGAGCAGGTTGGCGAGATTGGCGCAGGCGATCAACAGCACGCAGGCCGACGCGCCGGAGAGCGCGGCGAGCAGCATCCGCGTGCGCCACGACACCTCGGCGCGGATATCGTAGGCCGTTGCGCTCGAGCGCTCGCTGAAGCCGAATTGCTTGGCCGTGCGCGCGGCGAGGAGCGCCCACTCGGCGCGAACATCGTCGATGCTCACGCCTTTGCGCGTGCGCCCGATGGCATAGAGGCGGTTGTCGTTTCGATCCTGGTAGGCATCCTCGCCAAAGCTCATCGTCGTCCACAGCGCCGCGTCGCTGTCCGGAAACAGAAAGTCCGGTGGCATGACGCCGATGACGGTGTACGACGCGCTGTCGAGGTCGAGCTGTTGACCGACGATCGTGCGATCGCCGGCAAAATCGTTCTGCCACAGGCGATAGCTCAGGATGACGGTGCGTGGCGCGCCGCTCTTGTCGTCGGCGCTGGTGAATGTCCGTCCCAGCAGTGGATGAACGCGCAGCGTTGGAAAGAGGTCGTACGAAACCGCCGCGCCCTGGAGCCGGACTGGCTCACCTTCGCCGTTCATGTTCACGTCGAGCCAGTGATAGGCGCCGATCGACTCGAACGATCGGCTGGCGTTCCGCCAATCGCGATAGTTACCCGGCGCAAGCTCCATCTCGTCATAGCCGGGTTTGACCTCCCACAACTTCACCAGGCGGTGCGCCTCCGGAAACGGCAGCGGACGGAACAATACGAAGTCGGTCACCGAAAACGCCGCAGTCGTTGCGCCTACACCGAGTGCGACGATCAGAATGGCGGTCACCGTGAAGCCGGGCGTTCTCGCCAGGGTGCGGCGCGTGTGCCGCAGATCGGCGCGGAGGATGTCCCCGTGCGCGGCCGCAGCATTGCCGATGAGTTCGAGCACGGTCTCGAGCCAGACCACGACAGGCCCGAGGCCGCGTGAGGCCTCATCGAGCCGCAGCGCGAAGATGTGCGCCATCTCCTCGCCGTACTCGTGGCGGAACGATCGCGGATAAAGATGCAGCAGCAGCCGATATAACCGCATCACGCCCTCCGCGGCGACAGCCCGCGTGCACGCGCCATGCGGACCAGGTCCGTAAGGCGCTCGGTCTCGGCCCTGGCCACGGCGTCGCCGAGTGTCGTGATCTGGTAGTACCGCCGGCGCTCGTCGTCGTCCTCAGGTGCGGGACGCCGGCGCGGCTCGACGATCAGCCCCTGCTCGAGCATCCGCTGAATCGAGCGGTAGAGCGTGCCGGCGCTGAGTTTCAGCGCCCCGTTGGTGCGATCGGCGACGTCCTGCATGATCGCGTAGCCGTGGCGATCGCCATCGACGAGAGCGAGCAGAATGTGAAAGGTGGCCGGCTGCAGCGGCAGGAATGTGGCTGCTTCCTGAGAAATCCCACTCATATCCGGTGAGGCTATATCCAGAGTGGCTACAGCGTCAAGGAAGGTAGACGAAGCTGGCCGAGGAAAGTTCGCGGCTGCCCGAGGTAAAGCTCGGGCCGACGCTCTAGAACTGCTCGGGAAACCCCACGCACGTAGGCCCAAGCTTCAGCTTGGGCATCACGGCTTCGTTGGAAGCGCGCTCTTCGGGAACTTGGCGACGACCGTGTAATTGGGATCGACCATGTTGGCGACGCGAACCGTGCCCGCCTGTGACGCGACTTGATAGGCCTCGATTTTGTCGAAACCGTAGTCCGCGACGAGCCACTCGATCAGCTCCACGTACGCGATGCGCAGCGCGTCGCTGAGCGGACGGATGCTGCCGGCGACCATGATGTGCGTCGCATCCTCGAGCCGCGGCCAGTGGATCTTCCTGCCCTTCTGCAGCTCGAACTGAAACGTCACGTCTGCGGTCGATTCAAGACCCGAGCCGATGATCTCGCCGTCACCCTGCAGCGCGTGGAAATCGCCGAAGTAGAAGAGCGCGCCTTCGTGGAACACCGGCAGATAGACCGTCGTGCCTTCGCGCACGTCGGATGCGTCCATATTGCCGCCGAAGTTGCCCGGCCACATCCCGCCCCACGCCTCGTCGCCGTCGGGCGCGACGGCGACACGGCCCAGCATCGGACGTAGCGGAAGCTCGATCCGTTTGCTCGTCGACGCCGGCAGATCCAGGATGCCCATCATGCGCTGGCGATCGAGGCGCCAGACGAACCGGCGCTCGGGCAGAGGCTCGTTCAGCATCCGCGTGCTCGAATCTCCGGCGACGGCGCTGATCCCGGAGCGGCGCAGATTGGAGATCGCGACGTCGCGATTCGGCGCCAGCCTGAGGATGCGTACGACGAGCGTGTCGCCTGGCGCGGCACCCTCGATGAAGAAAGGTCCGACCTCTCCCGGCCAGGGCCCCGCCGTCTGTGGATCGTAGTAATCGCCTGGCTTCGAGTACGTCTGCGTCTCGACCACGTCTCCCGGCTTGACCCGCAGCACGGGATCCCGCACGGCAAACGTCTGGACGCCAGCCGACGGCACGAATTTCACGGTTTCGCCAGCGGCCGGTCCGACCACCAGAAACGTGAGCAAAGTCGCCTGGAAGATGCGAGTCATGGTGGGAGATGATATAGCGGTCAATCGAGAGAGCCGCTCGACAATCGAGGCCCACTTCCATGAAGACGTCTGACGTCGCCGTCATTCTGAAGCGGTTCGATTCTCCTGACGAGACCAAGGTGTTCGAAAAGGGGCGCTTCGACGTCATCCGTCTCGGCGACGTCACCATCGGCCGCGCACGCTACGAGCCGGGCTGGCGCTGGTCCGAGCACGTCGGTCCGCGGCTCGGCCAGACACGATGCTCCGTGGAGCACGTCGGTCTCGTCCTCAGCGGCATCGCCACAGCGGCGTTCGACGACGGTCGTGTGTTCGAGCTGCGTCCAGGACAGGCGTTCTACATTCCACCCGTTCCGCACGACAGCTGGGTCGTCGGCGACGAGCCGTACGTGTCGCTGCACTTTCTCGGCGCAGAGAAGTACGCCAAGTAGCGAGGCCGAGGTGCCGCGGTGCTGGGTGCTACTGGTGCCGGAGCGCGGCCTGCGGATCGATGCGCATGGCGTGTCGCGATGGTAGCCAGGTCGCTGCCAGGGCGATTGACAGGAAAAGAATCGAAGGCGTGACGAACGAAATGGGGTCCAGCGTGGTGAGCCCGTAGAGCACACCTCGCAGGAGGTGTGCCGCACCAGTCGCCAGCGCCACTCCGGCCGCCACGCCACCCAGAACTGGCCTGGCGTTCTCGCCGACGATCAGCGCGAGGATGTCGCGATTGGCGGCGCCGATCGCCATGCGGATCCCGACCTCGCGCGTGCGAAGGGACACGACATAGCTGACGGTGCCGTAGATACCCGCCGACGCCAGGACTAGTCCCAGCAAGCCGATGCCCGAGGCAATCGCTGCTGAGAGACTGGTCGCGAGGTAGACATCGGTCTGGCGCAGCATCTGCTGCAATGTCGCAATCGAGGCAATGATGTCAGGATCAATGCTCGCGACGGTCAGGCCGATCGCGCGGACCACTGGCGCCGGATCAGACTCGATCCGGACAAGAATCGGATGGTCGTGCAACCGGTCCGTTGGCATCGGCAGATAGACCTGCTCGGAATCGCTACCGTCCAGCGCCACGCCGCGGGTGTCACGGGCGAGTCCAACGACCCGCCACGTCGGGCCGTCCGGCGCGAGCTCTCCGTGCTCGAGGAATTGGCCATCGGTGCCCAACCGAACGTTGCGACCAATCACGTCCTGGCCGGGCCAGAGCCTTCGAGCCGCCGACTCGCTGAGGATGACGGAGCCTTCCCCCGGTGACTCGAATCGGCGGCCGGACGTCAGCGGAATCCCCAGCGTCTGGAAGTAGCTTGGTTGTATCCATGTGTAATGGAGCGTCGGATGATGGCTGCCGGCCGACGGGTGTTCGCCGTGGACCGAGACGAAAGCCTTACGCCCGCGGTTGTCGTTGGGTGCCCTGGCGCTGGTGACTCCAGCCACGCCGGGCAGCGCGGCGATCCGGCTGCGAATGTCGTGAATGATCGCTTCCTTGTGTTCGGCCGTGTACTTCGACCCCTCTGGAAACTGCAGAGAGAGATCGACGACTCGTCCCTCGTCGTATCCAGTTTTCATGCTGAGCGCGAGGTTCGCGCTTCGGATCAGCAGACTTCCCGCGATCATCAAAGTCAACGACACCGCCATCTGCGCGGCGATCAGGAGAGAGCGCAGCCGGCTGCGAGTGGGCGAGGAGCCCGAGTCGCGGAGTATCGAGTAGAGCCCGGCGCGCGACGTCGCAATCGCTGGTGCCAACCCGAACAGGACTGCCGCGGTAAGAGAGACGCCCAGCACGTACACGAATATCCCCAGATCGGGGCTCGCGTCGAGCACCCATTCGACCGGCAGCATTACAGCGGCCTTTGCGATGGCCGCACGCATCAGCGCCCACGTCACCGGCAGCGCGATGCAGCCCGCCGCGACGCCCATCAGCGCGCTTTCCGTCAGCAGCTGTCGAATCAGCCGCCCCCGGCTCGCTCCCAGCGCGTGCCGCATGCCCAGTTCCTGGTGGCGCGTGGCCGCGCGAGCGAGTTGGAGACTGGCGACATTCGCGCAGGCAATGACAAGCACCATCGCCGCAGCGAGCATGATCAGGGCGATCGTCAGTCGCAGGCCCGGAGCCAGCGCGCCCGGCAGCGCCGAGCCAGGCGTGATCAAGGCGGTCAGATCTTTGCCGAGGTCGGACTGGGGATCGTGGAGCGTGCGGAGCCGCGAGGCGACCACCGACGTCTCGGCTTCCGCCTCGCGCGTGGTGACACCGGACGCGAGCCGGCCAAAGACGCGACAACACAGCGCATCGCGATCGCGAAGCCTGTGGCTTTGAGGGCGCACCAGGGGATACAGCTCGAACGGCAGCCAGAAATTCGGCACGGCTACACTGGTGCCGACGAAGTTATGAGGCGTGACGCCGATGATCGTGAAGGCGGCGCCATTCAGACGGATGCTCCGGCCCAGCACCATCGGATCGCCGCCGAAGCGCCTCTGCCAGTAGTTCTCGCTGATAAGGATCGACGGCGAGGCAGCGAGCTCCGAATCAGTCACCGCCTCGAACGTGCGGCCACGCACTGGCGCCACGCCGAGCACCGAGAAGTAGTTCCGCGAAACGATGAAGGTCGTTGCGAGCTCTGCGTTGCTCGTGGCCCGAAACAGCCCGAGCATGCCGAACAGCGATCCGGGCTGCCCGTCCTGACCCTTGTATTCTGCAACGCCGCTGAACTTCAGCTCGTCGATGGAGAACGCGATGACTCCACTCAACGATTCGAGCCGATCGCGATACGCTTCGTAGTCCGGATAGCTGAACCTGGCGCTCGTTGCGCCGGAGTGGAGCCTGAGCGCAAGGTTGACCATTGAGGCCGGATCGCGCGCGTCGAGCGGCCGCACGATGAAGGCCTTGTACACCGTGAAGACTGCGGTGTTGACGCCAATGCCAATCGCCAGCGCCGCAATCGCGACGGCAGTGAACCTGCCCGTGCGCAGAAGTGTCCTTGCCCCGTAGCGCAGGTCCTGCACCAGCGATTCGAACAGTCTCGGGAATGGCCGCACTCGAGTGCCCTGAGCGAGCGATACGTTCGCGAACGGGCGACGGTTCCGAACGGTGAGGCGGTGGAGTGCTTGGGGTGCTGGCGGAGCTAAAGCTCCGCCCTACATGCGAACTGGCGGAGCTAAAGCTCCGCCCTACATGCGAACCTAGAGCTCCGCCCTACGAACGTCGGGCGTCTGGGCAACCGCGAGGTTCGGCGGCGTCGCGTCGACCACTTTCTGTCCGAGCAGGACGCGCGAGGCGAGGTGACCGACAATCGACGGCTTCGACCACGCGAGCCGCGCGATGTCACCGAGATGACGGCCGAGATACCGTGGCCGCAGGAAGAAGCGCCGCTTGGCCCTGTTGATGGCGCTCATCACGACCCGCTCGTCGAGGCCATGTCCTTCGAGCAGGTAGTACCAGTACTCCATCTTCGACCAGTCGTCGTTCTTCAGCAGTCCTTCGGTTCGCACCTTCTCGTAAAGCGCCGTGCCAGGGTACGGCACTGCGGGATAAAAGTTGGCGAAGTCGGGTGCCAAATCGATCGCGTAGTCGATCGTCGCGTCCATCGAGTCGGGCGTATCGCCCGGATAGCCGAAGATGAAGAACGCAAAGGACTTGATCCCCGCCTCGCCCAGGTTCGCGAAGGCCGTCCGGATCTTCTGTTCGTCCAGCCGCTTCACCATGTCCTTGCGGATGTCCGGCGACGACGACTCGATTCCCATCGCCAGCATCCAGCACCCGGAGCGGCGCAGCCGATGAACGAAGGCCGGATCCGTCAGGTTGTCGGCGCGCGCGTTGCCAAACCACTGAATATCCAGATCGCGCGCGATCAACTCCTCGCAGAACGCGCCGAACGTCTTCTGGTTCAGCGTCACCGTATCGCCCCACAGGTAGAAATAGCGCACGCCCAGCTCGCGCCGCGCCCACTCGATCTCGTCGACCAGTACCTTGGGTTCCCGCTCCCGGAACTTGTGTCCCTGATGAATGGGTGCGACGCAGAAATCGCATGAGTACGGGCACCCACGGCTCGTCTCGACGATGATGTACGCCTCGCTGACCATGGGCAGCCGATAGTTGGCGAGCCGAAGCAGATTCCAGGCAGGTCGCGGCATCTGCTTGAATCCGGCGAACATGCCGTGCCCGACCGCGGGAACGACAGTGCCGTCGGCGCGTCGCCAGACGACGCCAGGGATGCCGTTCAGATCGGCCAGATGATCCCGCATGGCTAATGCGACCGCCGCGTCCTCCGGTTCACCCACGAGCATTGCGTCCACTTGCGGAGCACGCACCATCGAATCGACCGGCACGGTCGACGCATGCGGACCGAAGCAGACGAGCGGAGCGCCGAATGCGGCTTTCAGCTTTGCCATCTCCACGACGTCAGCGGCCAGCGTCGGTGTCGTCGATGGAAAGATGACGAGCGTTGGCGCAAAACCGGCTCGCGTCAGCTCGTCGATCAGCGATTCGGTCTGGCGCTCTTCGGCTGTCAGATCCACGAGGCGGATCTGAATGCCCTTCTCGCGCAGCAGCGCGGCAATCACCAGAAGCGAATAGGGCGGCTTCGTAGTGCCGAGTACCTCTTCACGTTCCTGGCAGCGTCCCTGCCGGGTGAAGGCGACGCCGCCGATGAGCGGCGGATTGACGAGAAGGATGCGGGGCTCGGGCATGTAACGTGTCAGCGGACCACGGTGAGCGGGATGGCACGGGGCGGCCGGATGGTCTCGCCCTCGGCTTCGCGTACTGCGGGCTGCGGCGACAATTCCACCTTGCAGCAGCGGCGGCACACCGGAAACAGTTCGGCGTCGAGCAGCTTCTTGCGGAGGCCGACGTACGCGTCGCCGTTCCAGACCTCCTCGAGCGTCTGTTTTGTGAGATCGCCGACCTCGACGCGAATGAACGGGCAGAAATATACCTTGCCGCTGTACGACACCCGGGCCCAGTTGAAAGGATAGAGGCAGCGGCCATTCAGACGGCTGCCCGGCTGGTAGTAGCTGTCCAGCAGCTGCGTCAGCACCTTCGGCCGCATGTCGAAGCGGATTCCGCGCGCACGGCACTTCTCACGCAAGGCGGCGACCTTTGCTCGAACGGGCTCGGGCCTCACCATCGGGTCAGGCGTCACGAACGTGGCGATGACGGATCGATCGTCCGTTCCGATCATCTGCAGCGTATCCGTGACCTCCTGCGGCGTGCTGTACATCAGGTGATTCAGCCCGATCGCCTCGATCCCGAGATCCTCGGCGACCTCCACCATCTGATCGAGCGTGTCCAGACTTTCATGTGCGACCGTGGTGTTGATGCTGATCCGCAGCGGCGCGCCCTTCCGCTGGGCCGCGGATTGCAGGCGGCGCAGGCCCGCTGTCGTGCGGTCGAAGGTACCCTGCTGCCCGCGTGCCACGTCATGCAGCTCGCGCGGTCCGTCAATCGATACGGAGATGTGCTTCAGGAACCCCTTCAATGCGAGCTCGGCGAGTGCCTCGGCGCGCTCCTCGGTGATGATCGTGCCATTCGTCGTCAGGCAGCCGCAGTGGTACCCCTTCTCCTCGAACAATCCGAGGACCGAAAGGATGTCTTTGCGCATGAAGATTTCGCCGCCGGTGAGGTTCACCTGCAGACCGTCCTCTTCCGGGAACGCGCGCCGGAGCGCTTCGAGCGTCAGCTCCTCGCGCCATTGGCCTTCGATGTTCAGGAGATCGCCGACGTAGCAGAACTCGCAGTGCAGGTTGCACCGCATCGTGGCTTCGTAGACAACCCCTCGCGGCAGGCGATCGGCGCGGCCGGTGTTGTCGGTCACGAACCGTGAGACCTGCGCGTCGTAACGCCGCTTGCGGATGCGCGCCCACGCGTGCTGCGCCACGGGCAGCGCACGCACGTGGGCGAGCAGACGTTCGCGAAGTCGGCGGGCTAGTCTCACAGCAGCTGCCAGATCTCGATCACAGGCCCTGGACGCGCCAGCGCGGCGTCGAATCGGGCATCGGTATTGTGGAGGAACGGCTCGACGCCAACCCCTCGGGTGGACGGCCAATAGGGCGTCACCTCGTGCAGTCGTCGTCCTTCCCGGCCGAGCGCCTCGACGAGCGGCGCCATGACCGCAGACTCGTCATTGTAACGTTTCAGGATGACGTACTGCACCTTGAGGCGTCTAAGTGCCGACAGGCCCGCACTTCCACCGATCTCGGCGTAATCGACATAAATCTTGTCCGTATCCAGCCCGCCACGGCCGAGGTAGAGGACACGATACGCAGGTCGCGGCCATTCGGGCATCGCCAACTGCATCTGGAACTTTCGCGAGGCGCGCGACGGGTCGCCAAGATGGGCCGTCAGCGCCTCGGTCAGACCCTCGCGCGATTGCGTCATCGGCACGGAATACGGCTGCACCAGGACCGTCGCACCTTCCGGAACACGGGTCTCGAGAAACTCGAGCGCCAAGGTCCGAGTGTCGGGCTGTCTGAAGAACGTGCCGGTGTGGAGGCTCACCGCCAGGGCCGGCCAGGCTGCCGCGATCGTCACCGCGGTCACGGCCGCCGCCCGCGTGCGTGCGTCGGCGATCGCCGCGCCGACCGCCGACACACCGATGCCCGCGGCGATCGCGACGAACGGCAGCACCGCGTTCACGTAGCGGGTCGCCGCCACCGTGTTGCTGATGAACAGGAGGAACGCGATCGGGAAGGACAGGAACAGCCATGCCATGCGCGAGCGTGCTCGGGACAGAGCGACGACGCCAATGACCGCGAGGAGTGCAATCGGCCAGCCAGTCGCATCAATCGCCAGCATGCGCCCGTACGCCGTGGCGCTCGGAAACCATCCCGACGCACTCTCGACCGCCCGGTCGATCACGATTTGACGATTGGCCCGGAGGTCGCGGATGGCAGTCAGCGGCTCGGCGAGCAGAAAGGGAGAGCCCAGGAAAAAGGCCAGTGCCGCGATCGCCCCCGCCTTCGCGATCCGCCGCAGACGCGGCGCCACGGGTTCCTCCGGCCAGGCCACCCACACGGCGATTGCAAGTGGCAGGCCGATGAACGCGGCGTAGTAGTGCATCGACGTGGCGATCCCGGCCAAAGCCGCGGCGACCCACGCACGTCGCGACCGGTTGTCTGGGCCCGACTCCGAGAGCCAGACCATCGCCAGGAACGCTGCGACCAGCGCCGCTGTCGTCGGGACGTCGTGCTTCACGTAATGCGCGTCCCGGACGGCGAATGGCGCGACGGCGAGAAAGAACGCGGCGGCGAGGCCTGCGCTGCCACTCCACATGCGCGACCCGATTCGCCACACCCCTGTGATGGCGGCGACTCCGAACAGCACCGTCAGGGCACGTCCCGCGAGATAAATGCCTGTGGGATCGAGGAAGAACGATTGCTGGAATGCGGTCACCGACGGAATGGCGCCGACGATCCATGCGGCGACGAAGTAGGCACCAATCCAGGCGAAGAGCAAGTAGAAGTACAAGGTCGGATAGAGGAAATTGTGCGGATTCGGATCGCCCGACGCGAACGCCAGCGCGCGCGACATGATCGACACTTCGTCCGGGTTGTAGACGGCGGGGAGACCGAAGCCGATGCCGCGCAGCCGCAGCCAGGCGCCCAATGCGATCAGCAGTACGAGGAACAGCAAAGGCTGCCGTCGCGATGTCATTTCGCGAACGCCATCAGTCGCCGATAGCGAAGGCCAAGCGCGCCGATCGCAGCCAGCAGACACACGAGCAACAGACGCACGGTCGTTCGTGAAGCGACGCCCATCCGGAGCAGATACATCCACCAGAAGTCGAGCGTGTCAGCAAACTGCTGGGAAAAGTCCGACTGCTCGCGATCGGAGACGGCGCGCACCGGCCGCGGCGCCTCGCCTCTCCCCAGAAGCCAGCCGACGTTGCGCGGCGTCAGCTCCAATGCCGCGGCAGTGTTCAGGGCGAGCGGCGACACCCGCCAGTTGAACAGCCGATCATCCGGCGTCCGGGCGCCATTCGCACGCGCGTGGGCAACCGACACCTTCGCATAGTCCACGACGACGCCTGGAACCTGTACCGCGAGGCTGATCAGGAGCATCGCCGTCGCTTCCCACCGTGACGACACGACGTGCCAGCGGTTCAGCGTGACGAGCGCGAGCGTGAGCAAGGGGATCACGGGCACGAGATATCTTGGCCCGTAAGAGCGGCCCCCCATCCAGTTGCCGAGCTGTGCGTAGAACAGCAGCAGAATCAGGACCGAGCCGCCGAAGAGCATCGCGGCCGCCCGGTCGCGCGCCGCCAGCACCAGAATGGCGGCCACAGCCACGATCGCAATGGGGCAATAGACGAAGAGTGAGGACGTGGGAGAGAGCAGCAAGCCGTAGAGGCCGGTCACAATCGAGCTGCCGAACTGCGGCACGCGGTCGCGAAGATAGCCCGTGTCGAGCGCGTTTCCGAACCTGTAGATGTTGAGCGCACACCACACGGCGGCCGCAGGGGCGATGCCTGCGAGCGCTGCCGCGAGCCGTCGAACAAACTGTGCGACGTTCGATGATTCGAGGTACAGCCAGATGGCAATCGGAATGATCAGAATCGGCAGCTCGTGCCGCGTCAGCAGCCCCAGCCCGAGCCACCAGCCAATCCACGCCGGGTTCGCCGGATCTTCTGATCGCGTCGCGCTCCACGCGCAGTACACCGCCAGGGTGACGAACAGCAAAGAAAGCGGTGCGTTGAAGCCAAACTTGCTGTACGGCCACAACGGCGTCGCGAATGCGGTTGCGAGCGCGCAGGCGGCGGCCGTGCGCGTCGAACCAGTGATTCGCCGTGCGAAGAGGAAACAGACCCACACGCCTGCCGCCATCGCCACAGTATTGCCGAGCGCCACCGCCGCCTTCTCGATCGCGTCGGCGCGTCCGATCGACAGACCGGTAATGCGAGCCGCGCCCCGCCCAAGCACGAAGAATGGCACGTTGAACACCGATTGCGCGACGCCGAACGGCGAATAGAACCGACCGTCCTTGCCCCGATGCGCTTCGTTGCCGAGCACGTCCCGCGGGAGCGCGACGGACTGGTGATCCACCAGCTGCCGCGTGACCTCGAAGGCGACGACCGCATCAGTGGTCGTGAGGCTGCCGCCCGCCGTAAAGACGTAGATCGAGAGCACGAGCGCAAAGAGCGTGGCGCCGACGCGGCGGGCATGCGAGTCCATCAGGATCGCAGCAGATACCCGACCACGCGAAACGGCACCACGAACCTGGCGACGCCCAGGCCGTACGCGCCTCGCGGGTAGGGCGCGACATCGCGCCAGCCCTTGAGGAACAACTGGTATTGGAAGAGGAGGAGGCAGTTCAACGCGATCGCGACCGCCGCAACGCCGGCGACAATACTGCGGTGCTGCCAGGTCGAGAACAATGCAGCCAGCCCCAGAACGAAGAGAGGGACGCAGCTGACGAACCGCCGCGACCCGAATGCCTCTCCCGCCCACCAGTCAGCGACCGCAGCGTTTGTGTACCACGCGGCGAGGAGAAGCGCGATTGCCGCGATCGCCACGTGCCGGTCGCGCCGCCAGAGTGGAACCAGACCGGTCACGGATAACAGAACAATCGGTGTCCATGTGAAGAGCCCGTGCCAGTCCGAAAAGAGCACCGCCCAGAGCGCCGCGTCGTGCCAGCGCATGAACTGCCCGCCCTGGGGGATGACGAACGGCTCGCCGTAGAACAGATTCCACACGATCATCTGCGGCGTGAAGAGGGCGAGCGCAGCCAGCGCCGAGGCCAGGATCTTCAGGTGAAACGAGGGCGACAGGCGCGGCACTCGAAGCTCTTTGCCCCTCCGGGTTCGGGCCGCATCGAGGATCGGGAGGACCAGGAGCGTGGCTTCCTGCCAGCGCACGAGCGTGGCGCAGCCGATCAGTGCGCCAAGGGCCACGAATCGCTTCAGATCCGTCCGTTCGCGGGTCGTGAGCCAGTAGACGATGACGGCACTGTTCGCGAGCATCGACACCGCATGAGAGTACGTCGGCGACACCATCGAGTAATAGAACGGGCTCGCGCCGAGCCAGATTGCCAGCGTCGCCCAGATCGCGGATCGCACGGAAAACACCGAGGCCGCGGCGCGATACGACAGCCACGTGCCGGCGGTCGCAGCGGCGATGCCGCTGAAGCCGGCGGTGGCCTGAAAGAGCCGCCCGTACCCGTCGACGGTGATGTCCATGCCGGCGAGCCGCATCACCGACAGCACGGCACCGGCCAACAGATAGAGCGGCGCCCAGACGATCGCCGTGCCGATCGGCATGACGTTGCGGATGTAGCCGCTGGGGAGCGGATCGTACACCCACGCGACCTCCGGGCCTCGATGCGTCAGCCCGTAGAACCTCACGTACTCGTTGTGGAACTGCAGGTCGCCGTCGAACACCAGCGATCGCAGGTAGACGTAGTAGTGGACGGCGTCGCCGATCACGATCCGCCCGTTCGGCTTGGGAAAGAAGACGAGCGAGGCGCCGTACGCGAGCGCGAACACGATTCCGAGGAGCGCGATCGTCGTGCCTGGCGCGCGTTCGATCCGATCCATCAGCCGGCCGATCATCGAGCTGCCGTGCTCCGGGCTTCGACCTCCGGCGTCTCCTCCATGACTTCGGCATCGTCGGTCGTCGGCGCCGCCACGACTTCGCCGGCGAGCTCCGCGGATTCGACCGGCTGTTCGATCACCGTCCGGCGGCGGACGCGACGCAGTGCCGCCGAGAGCCGAGCGATCTCATTGGGTACGAAGAATCGCGACCAGGCGAGCACGCCGAAGAACATGACCACCACGATCGATCCGTGGAGCAGCAGCCCGACCACAGGGGCCATCGGCGGCACGGCGAAAGACGCAACCGCGACGCCGCTGAGTGCGGCAGCGACGATTTTCACGAGCCGGCGCGACTCGTAGGCCAGCGGGTAGAAGCGCTGCGAGAACCGCCACGATACGAACGCCAGGACGGCATAGGCGAGCATGTTCGCCCACGCCGCGCCGACGATCCCGAACGACGGGACGAGCAGCAGGTTCGCGGTCACGCTCGTGGCGGCGGCGATGCCGGTCGCGACCGGGTAGTACTCGGTGTGCTTCGTGATGTTGAGCCCGATCGAGGTTAGGAGGTACACCCCCTGAAACGCGACGCCGAGGGCGATCCAGGGCACGACTCGCGCGGCCTGGTGAAACGTCGGTGTGGTGGCCAGCGCGATGACGTCGCGTGCACAGGCGGCAAGACCTGCGGTCAGCAGCGCCAGAATCAACACCCCGTAGGTCGTGACGCGGGTGAAGGTGTCCTTTGCGTCGGGCTCGCGCATCGCGCCGAAGTAGAACGGCGCCCATGCCGATTCGAAGGCGCTGAGAAACAGCTTCAATCCCAGCGCGAACGATGCGCCTGTCGAATACAGTCCGACTTCGTGCAAGGTCGCGAATCGGCCGAGGACGTAGCGATCCGACACCGCGACGACCTGATGGGCGATGCCGTGTGGCAGTCGCGGCAGGCCGAAGCGCAGCGACTCGCGCAGCAGCTGCCGGGAGAACACCGGACGAATGAGGCGCGCGAACCAGGGCGTCAATGCCGTGGTGAAGAGCGCCGTCACGGCCACGTCGGCGAGGACGACACCGTGGACGCCTCGGCCGAGGCCGATGACGAGGAGCAGACGGACGAGCAGCGTGCCGGCGGATCGGAGGAAGCCGAGCGTGATGTACGTCGAGGTACGTCCCTCGATCCGCATCACGTGGTAGGGCAGGAAGTAGAAGCACGTCACGAACGTGTTGATCAGGACCAGGCGCAGGGTCCAGTCGTACTGATTCGTATGAAACAGGTAGCGTCCGATCGCGGGCGAGAGGAGGAGCGCAGCCGCCAGAAGCGTGCCGTTGGCGGCCGCCAGGAAAAAGAACTGCGTGCTGGCAAGCAGACGCCGCGCCGGATCGTCCGGGCAGTCGAAGTAGAGGCGCATGAACGACGCGTCGATGCCCCATCGGAAGAGCACCTTGGCCGCGACTTCGACAGTCAGCAGGAGCGCGAGGACGCCGTAGTCCGCCGGCGAGAGATAGCGAACGTAGACCGGCAGCAGGAAGAAGCTGATGATTTGAGTGGCGGCGTCGCCGATGCCGTAGACGACGAGATTCCCGCCCAGCGCCTTCAGCCGTGTGAACACGTCAGGCGGCGGGGCGCGGTCGGAGCCGGACCAGATTCAGGAAACACAATCCGGGCCACGGCACCAGCCGGGTCAGGAGGTTGTGCAGCCACGCCCGCGAGCCGGGTGCCTGTCGAATCCAGTGCGTCACGAAAGGAAACGTCGGGTTGATCCCGCTGCGCGCGACGAGCTCGAACCCGGCGCGATCGGCCAGCCGCAGGTACTCGCCGATCGGGCGATCGCCGGGATGCTTCACCTCGCTCGCCGTCCGGATCAAACGGCCCGCGACCAGGAAGTTCAGCCGCGACTGCAGGTGCGCCAGGTTCGGCAGCGACAACAGCACTTCTCCGCTGTCGGCGACAACGCGTCGCAGTTCGCTCAGGGCGCGCGGCTGATCGGCGTATGCGAGGTGCTCGAGGACATCCAGGCACAGGACCCGATCGAACGCGCGATCGGGATAGGGCAGCGCCATCAGCGATCCGCGTCGAACCTGGGGCGAGCTGTAATGCTCGTCGAGTCCTTCGATGCGCAGCCGATCATGGAACTCCTCGACGAGGATCCCTTCGCCGCATCCGGCATCGAGCACGCGGGTGCCGGCGGGAAGGGCGCCAAGATAGCGCCGCGTAAACGACAGCTTCAGCGCGTAGGTCGGATAGTAGTCCCAGTCGGGACTGGGCGTGCGATGGTACTCGCCGCGCGTCGCATATTCACCGGAAGGCGCCTCGGGCCCGGGCACTTCCCTCACTGGCGCGGCTGAACGGCTGGTGGCGGCGGTGGCAGCACGCCCGGGGCCGGCGTCGTGAATTGACCGGGCGCGGTCCCAGGCGTGATCCCGGGAGTCGCGAGGACGCCCGGATTGGCCGGCTGCTCTGTCTGGGCGTCGGAGTCGTCCTGATCCTGAGCCGGCGGCGGTTGGGCGTTCGGCGGCGTGAAGACCGGTGGTTGCCGCTGCTGCGGATCGGGCTGCTGCTGCGGTTCTTCGGTCGCGTTTGGATCCTCGCCTTCGCCGTTGGCGAGTTCGGTCGGGTCGGGCATGATCGGCGGCGCCACCGCAATGCGTGGCCGTGCGGCTGGCGGCGCCGCCATCGCCGCGGTGCTGGTCGGCAGGATCAGGATGCGGTCGTACATCGACGCATCGGCCATGGCCACCGACCTGGGCGCGGCGATATAGCCGGCCGCGGATCGCAGCAGGATCGCCAGCGCCTTCTGCTCCGGGACGTCAGTCAATTCGAGCGTCAGCGCTGGGCCGCCGAGACGCTCGAGGTTGACGATTCGCGTCCGTCCCTTACGAGCCCATTCGCCCAACACCTGCTGGAGTGACGCCCGGCGCGCGACGAGCGTCACCCGCCCGTCCCGCAACTGCAGCGAGACGTCCGCAGACGCGGAGGCGGGGAGCAGCGCGACGAGGGCGGCCGCGGCGACCAGGAAACGCATAACCCCAGTATACGCATAGCCCCGGAGAATTGGGGTCGGGATGAATTTCAGTTTTTGCCACCCATTTCAGGTGGCAAAAATTGAAATTTATCCCGACCCCAATTCCGGTCAGAAGAGTTTCGTAACCCAGAGGGGCGAGTCTTTTTTCGGCAAATCGCACGATTGGCAAATCGCGGGTCCGCCGGACTGGAGGTGTTCCCGGCGAACGGCCCGGTAGGCCTCCGAGTTCCAGATCTGCTGGATGCTGGACGTGCGCAGGTCGCCGAGGATCGTCCGCCCGTCGAAGTCGGCGCAGCACAGCGAGACCCTGCCGTCCCATAGCGCCGTGAACGTGAGCCAGGGCCGATAGCACGGGTAGTTCACGTCCGAGCGCTGATTCAGCGTCCCCGCCCAATTGTGCAGGTCGGTGATGTGGATCTTGTCGGCGCGCTTTCGCCAGTGCTCGATGAATGCCTGCTCGTCGTCGCTGTTGTTCTGCCGCACGAACGACAGAATCAGCTTCGGACGGGCCGTGGCGGCCGCGTCGCGCAGTGCGAGCAGGCGCTCGACGTTGGCGATCACCTTGTCGTACTTCAGCCCGAGACGCGTCTTTTCGAACGTCTCCTTGCCCGACGCATCGACGCTGATGTTGATCGCATCCAGACCGGCCTCGATCATCCCGCGCGCGGCCGCCTCGGTGATGAGCGACCCGTTGCTGATCATGCCGACCTGCGGCACGCCTTTCTGCTTGGCGTAGCGCACCTTCTCGACGAGCGCACGATCGACGAACGGCTCGCCGTAATTGTGCATCCGCACGTGCTCGATGCCGAGCTCGACGCATTCATCGACGATTTTCCTGAACAACGCCATGTCCATGATGCCCTGGCGCCGCTCCATGTCGTCGCGCGGGCAGAACACGCACTTGGCGTTGCAGATGTTGGTGCTCTCGATCTGCACGATCTCGGGCAGCGGCGCTTCGTCGCGGTTCGTCGCGAGGAGCAGGCGCTTGACGTGCCTGGCGTTGCCGCGCAGCGCCGTTTCCGCGCCCGATCGAGCCTTGCGGCGCAGAGTGGCGAGCGCGCTCATCGGCGGTCCCGCAAGTGGTCGATGACCCCCCTGAGGATGTCATCGAGATTCGCCTTGGGCGCATAGCCCACCAGCGCCTGGATTTTGCGCAGGTCGGGCACGCGGCGCGGCATGTCCTCGAAGCCGGCTTCGTACGCCTGATCGTAGGGAATGGTGACGATGGTCGAGCGGCCGCCGGAGAGCGTACGGACCTTCTCGGCGAGCGCCATGATGGAGATTTCCTCGTCGTTCCCGATGTTGAAGACCTCGCCGATCGCTTTCGGCTCGTCCACCAACCGGATCAGCGCGCCGACAACGTCCGAGACGTGGCAGAAGCTCCGTGTCTGCGTGCCGTCGCCGTGGACGGTAATCGACTGGCCGGCGAGACCCTGCCGCACGAAGTTCGGGATCACCATGCCGTAGCGGCCGGTCTGCCGCGGCCCCACCGTATTGAAGAAGCGCGCGATGATCACCGGCAGCTTCTTCTCTTTCCAATAGGCGAGCGCCAGGAACTCGTCAATCGCCTTGCTGCATGCGTAGGCCCACCGGTGTTTCGGCGTCGGTCCCAACACGAGGTCGTCGGTTTCGCTGAACGGCACCGCAGTGCTCTTGCCGTACACCTCGGACGTCGACGCGACAACCACCAGCTTCTTCTTCTTGTTCGCGTGCCGGAGGACGACCTCGGTGCCGTGCACGTTGGTCTCTATCGTGTGGACCGGCGCCTCCACGATCAGCTTCACGCCGACGGCCGCGGCGAGATGGAAGACGACGTCGGAATCGTCGATCAGCTCCGCGAGCAGCGGCTCGTTGGTGACACTGTCGATCGCGTAACGGAAGCCGGCCCGCCCTTTCAGGGGCTCGATGTTCTGGATCGATCCCGTCGATAAATCGTCGAGGATCGACACCTCATGGCCGGCGGCCATAAGCGCCTCAGCCAGGTGCGATCCAATGAACCCGGCCCCGCCCGTGATGAATGCACGCACGAATTCAGTGTCCGGAGAGCTCGAGAATGACGTCGGCCGCTCGCCGTGCGGCCCCGCCGTCGGCGTGGATGCCGTAGCGGGCGATGAACGCGCCACGGGCCGCGGCCAGCCGGCCGCGCATCTCTCCATCATACAGCAGCGCTCGGAGCGCCGGCTCGATGTCGTCGATGGTGGCGGCTCCAGCCATCACACCCGCGTCGACGAATGGCGTGAGATTGTTCGGCAATTGCACGACGAGGGCCGGAACGTTCAGCGGCATCGCCTCGATAGCGGCCGTGGAGTTGGCGGTAACTAGAACGGACGCGACTGCGGTCAGCGCGCCGAGCGAGACATCCCTGGGAGCGATCCGACCGTTGTCCATCCCACGCATGGCCTTGCGGTACGGAGTGTCACCTTCGGCCGGATGAGGCTTCACGACGAGCAACACGTCGTGCATCTCGCCAATCGCAGTGACGAGGGCGCGGAAGGCGTCGGGCAGCTGCGCGTACTTTGCGGCGACAACGACGATCGCGGCGGAGTCGGCCGCACCGAGTCGTGCCCGGATCGCACGCCGATCCTCTCCGGTCACGCGCTGGCCCTCCTGAACAACCGCGTCGAGGCGCGAACTGCCCGTGACGGTCAGCGAGGACGAGGGGAAGCGCCCGTACTGTTCAAGGTATTCGCGCGCGAAATCGTCGAAGACGAGCGTACGCGTCGGCAGCGGAAATCCGCGGTCGGCCGAATTCGCAGGGGACGCGATCATTTCGTCCGCTTCGTGGCGATAGTTCAGCCAGTGGCGGTAGATGAATCCGTGCTGCAGGGCAATCACCGGGATCGCCCGGCGCCGCGCTTCAAGGGTCAGCGCCCGTCCCCACCCACCCGCTTCCGCGTAGGTGACGACGGCACCAGGGGCGAGACGATCGAGCGCCGCCCCGGCTTCGTCCATCGCACGAGCCGACCACGGAAACTGCAGATCGGCGATGCCGTCGAGCTCCGGCGCAACCAGCTCCCAGAGATCGATACCATCGATCATCGAGGCGGTACGAAGATCCTCGCTCGCGCGCAGCGCGCGGGCGACCTCGCCGCGTGCGCGCCACTGCGCCAGCGACGGGGCGAGATCCTGCCAGCCGGCGTACGCGTCGATGGGCGTCAATGGCAGGGCTCGTGCGCCAGGATCGGCGAACTCCCGAGCGCGATCGCGCCAGCGCCGCACCTTGAAGTTCGTGCGCGGTCCAAGGCCCACCAGGTGTAATCCGTCGTCTCCGACGCGTGCGCGCAGCTCGCGCAGGACCGGCCCCAGGTACGTCTCATCGTCCGCGGCGCCGCGGGCGAAGGCGCTGTGGACGAAAGCCGCGACCGCCGGTCTGCCGTGGCGTGGTGGCGATGTCGGCCGCAGCCGATCGGCGAGCGCGGTCGCGGTGTGAAAGATGGCTTTGACTTCTGTCGCCAGCCGGCTCCTCCGGGGCCGCGATTCCCGCGGCCCGTCACAGGAGAAACCTTCTTTCTCGGCCATCGCATGCGCGACCTGCCTCAGCACCGCATCGTCGCCTTCCACTCGCCACGAGAGTGGGCGCTCGTCGGTGAGCGGTTGCAGCGCCCGGAGAGCACGGAAGGCGCGAGTGACGACTCGACGCTTGTGCAAATACAGCTCGGCAAACCACCAGAGGGAATCGCCGCGGACGGTAAATCGATCGCGGAAGGCTGCGCCGTCGATACGCGCGAGGCGAAGCTGCTTGATCCACGCGTTCGATTCGATTTCCGCGCGCTCGGCGATGCCGGGCGACACCAGGTCGTCGAGCGTCAGCTCGCGCTGACCGCCTGCGGTCGAGACGATGATCCGCGTCGGAGGGTTCATTCGCGTGCTCTGGCGGCGCGAATCAATTCCCGGCCGGCCGCGATCACCGCGTCCGTCGTGACGTGCTCGAGACAATCGGGCACGTGGCCCCGACATCGTTCGGGCGGCAGTCTGATTCGATTGCACGGGCTGCACGGCAGGTCGACTCGCACGATGCGATGCGGCTCGACGAGCGGTCCGTACCGCCACGGCATCGAGGGGCCGAAGACGGCCAGCACCGGCGTGCCGACGGCCGCGGCGAGGTGCATCGGGCCGGTGTCGCCGGTCACCATGAGTTCCGACACGGACAGGACGCCGGCGAGCACGACCAAATCGACGCCGCCTTCGAGACGTATCGTCGTGACGCCACGCGCGCGCAGCGCCTGCTCTGCCTCGTCTACGAGCGCGCCATCATCAGGCGTTCCAGTCAAGACCACCGTCGCGTCCATGTCCTTCGCCAAGGCGGCGGCGACCCCGGCGAATCGTGCCGGCGGCCACTGTTTGATCGCGCGGCCGCCAGCCACGTGAACCGCCAGCAGCGACGCCGGCAGTCGGCCGCCAGCCACCTGTGTGAGCGCCGCACGAGCGGCGGCTCGAGCGGACTCGGGGACGGTGAATCGTCCGCGCCGGAGGCCCTCCGGCGATTGCTCGCCCGGTAGCGTGCCCGGTGCGAGATCGAATGCGCGCTCCACCAGCGCGAGACTGTTGGCGGCCACGTGCCGTCCTCCATCGTGTTCCACCACGTCGGTCAGCAGGGGGCCACCCCCCGCCTGTCCGAATCCAACGCGCCGGCGCGCGCCAGCCAGCCAGGGCAGCAGGTGCGTTCGGATGTCGCCCTCGAAATTTATGGACAGATCGTAGTGGCGGTTGCGCCATGACAGCGCCCGCTGGGCGAGTGCCGCGGTGGGTAGTGCAGAAGCGCCTCGAGATAACCACGGCGTGGCAAGCACGTCGACGCGCGTCACCTCGGGAATCAACCGGGCGATCTGCTCGTTCCACGGTCCGACGATGAGATCGATCTCGGCGTCTGGCGCGAACAATGGTACTGAGCGGATAGCCGCAAGCGACATCAGCAGGTCGCCAATCCGCTCGAGCCTCAGGAGAAGAATGCGCCGGAGCGGTGCGGGAGGGCGTCGCGGTAGAAGGCGCGATGGCAGGAGGCCGAGGTCGAGCGCGATGTCCGCCGCGCGGATGGCAAGCCGCTCCCGCGGATCGTAGATGTCGAGCGGCTGGAATCGCCTGCGCATGGTCGCGGCTCAGCGGACCTCCACGCGGTCCACGATGACGCCGAGGTCGCGATCGTCCGCGGCGCCCATCGTCGCTCGCGGGTTCCAGGTCGCCGTCACCAGGCGAATCGTCGTCGTCTCGCCGGCGAGGGCATGACTATCGATCTGGAAGGAGTACGGCTGCAGCGCGGGGCCGACGACAACGGAGCCGATCGACTGGTCGCCGATGTACGCGTCCACTCGCGCCGGGGGCGCTTGCGACGGGCGGCCGCCATTGTGCATCCACAGCACGAGTTCGTGACGTTCCGGGGTCAACGCGGGCAGCGACAGGTACGACTGGCGCTGCGTCCACCGGAACGTGCCGCGGCGATCGCGTTCCTTGGCATGGAAGCGCACGACGTAGAGGTCGTCTTTGTCGCCAATGTCGAGCGTAAACACGCTGCGTGTCGCAGCCGGCGTCACGAAGCGATAGAGACCGTAGTCGAATTCCTTTTGCCGGACGTGTGTCGGATAGGCGTTCCGTCGCGACTCGTATTCGGGTACCTGAAAACGCTCGCTCACGACGGGCTCGACCCCGACGGTTGACGACAGCAGGTCCGTGCCGCCGCCGCCGAGGAAGTACACCTGCCGGTAGTGTTGCCGGGCCCAGCCGACGAACTTCGCAAACGCGAGCTTGTCCGGCTTCGGCGAATTCAGAACCAGCACCGGCTTGGCATAGATGTAGGCCAGCGGCAGTGCGAGCACGTGCAGATCGGATGCGTTGCGTGATTCGACGATTAGCAGCTCGTCGCCGCCCACACGGGCGGCCAGAGACTCGAGTCGCGGGATGATGCCCGCATACTCGATGTGCCCGAGGATCGGACGGCTCGACTCGATGAAGTTCCACGCGATCAGCGCGGCCAGAGCCAGCCGCAGCGCCACGCGCGGCACGTTCCCGGGCCGCCATCCTTTCACCGCCGCGGGTTCGGCCCACTGCATCAGCACGGCTCCGATGCACATCATCGTTGCCGGCAGGATCACCGGCAGAAACCGCCGGGCCATCCAGAAGTGCTCGGGGACGATCTGGATCTTGTAGAAGAAGAACACGCTGTAAAACGCGACGGCCAGCAGCCAGGCTGGATCTCGCCAGAAACGCTTCCACGTCACCAGGCAGAGGCCGATGAGCGCCACGCCAAGCGCCGCAGGATGGACGTACCAGGCGTAGGTGCGCAACGCGTTGGCGTCGTGGACGGCGAGCCGCCCGCTCGGCACCCGAAAGAAGAATGCATAGATCGCGAGGCCGACGAGCACGACCGTCAGCGCTCGAGGGATCCAGCGGTGCAAGAAGGGCGCGATCGCCTTGCGTCCCGTCGCCACGTAGACGGCAGCGACGCCAGCCGCCAGTGCGCCGAGCGCGACCAGATGCTGCTTCGCCGTACCGATCGGCCGTTGCGTATAGGGCGCCAGAATCCGGCTGAAGTACAGCCAGCCAGCCGCGGCCGTCGCGATCGTAGGACCGAAAAACGAGATCCCGGCCGGCCGGCCTTCCAGACGAAGCAGGATTGCGGCGGCGCACGCGGCGGCGATGGCGAACACGCCGTCGATGCGCGCAAACAACGAGAGGCCGAGCAGCAGTGCGGCGACCGGGCCGAAAAATCGATCGCCGTCGATGTACGCGCGTGCGAACGCGAGCATGCCAGCGAGAATCAGCAGTTGCGCGACGATCTCCGAATTGGGATAGCGTGCGAACCAGACCTGAACGACGTTCACGGCCAGTAGCACGCCGGCGACGGCGGCCGCCGGCCGACCGACCAGCCGCGACGCAAGAAAGAACAACGCGACGACGCCGAGTGCGGCGCAGAGCGACGATACATGGCGCGCGCCAGTAAGCCCGTCCAGTCCGTAGCCGATAGCGATCGCCGCCGGATAGAGGTGGGGGAACTGGCCGACGACGGTGCCGTTCTCGGGATCGGTGACGAAGAACCCCATGAAGCGGATGCCGTAGTACGCCCGTCGATAATGCGCCGGGATGAAGAGACCGCGCAGATCCGGAGGCAGGCTCTTCACGAGATCTTCCCGCGTGATGACGTCGCCCCGCTGGGCGATCTGCACGCCTTCGTTGACGTAGACGCCGGGGTCCTTGCCGCCGATGATGTATTCCGCGGCCGGGTGATACAGCCACAGCGCGAATCCAAACAGCAGCAATGGCACGACCGCATGCACGCGCGGCGATGCCGCGTCCCGGTAGCGAAGACGGGATCGGTAGGCCACCGCGACGAGGCCGGCGGCAATGGCCGTGAGGATCAGGAGCCGATCGAGCGAGTACCGCCCGAAAACAGCCAGTGTGAACGCGGCGCCGGCCGACCAGGCCCCGCTCAGAATGACGGCCCAGAACGCCCGTTCGTCCCCGTCGAGGCGCTCGCGGCTCGTGCGGTCGCCCCACGGCAGCCGGAGTGCCAACGCCCCAGGAATCCAGCCAAGCAGCAGCCCGGCGGCCACGAGACGGATCATTCCGTCAACCCGATCACGACATTCGAGTCTATTCCAGCGCTGGCGTGTGGCCTTAACATGCTTAACAATCTCTTTGCGCGGGCTTAACGACCGCGAGCCCGGCCGTCGGCAAAGATCGTCACGATCGCCGCGTCGCTGGCGTCGCCCCAGTAAATGCCTGGGAACACGCCCGCGTCTTAATCCTTGCAGCCCGCCATATTCTTCTATTTGCCATCCATGTCCCGGATTCCGTGCCTCTTCGTGTCTGCTCTGGCGTTGAGTGCGTCGCTGGCGGCGCTCGGTGGGTGCCGCCGCGAAGCCGCGCTGGATGCTGCCAAAGCGCAGAGGCCGCCAACGCTGCCCGTTCGCACCGCGATGGTAGTCGGCCAGGATGAGCCCGTGACACTGCAAGCGACCGGCAGCTTCGTCGCCGACGAGGACTCCGATGTCGCCCCGGAGTCCTCAGGCCGCGTGGTGGCAACGCCGGTGGACGTCGGCCAGTTCGTGAAGCAGGGTACGGTGCTGGTGAAGCTCCGCGCCGTGGACGCGGGACTGCGGCTGGACGAGGCGAAAGCGGCGGCGTCGCGGGCCGAGGCCAACGTCCGGCTCGTCGAGTCGCAGAACACATTGGCACAGACGACCGCCGCACGGTACGAGCGGCTGGTCGCGACTGGCGACTTGTCGCGGGAGGTGGCCGATCAGGCGAAGACGCAGGCCGAGACGTCGACACAGAATGTCGCGACCGCGCGCGCGTCGCTCGCCGAGGCGCAGGCGCAGCTGGCGCTGGCGGAGAAGGCCGTTGCCGATGTCGTGGTCAGCGCCCCGTTTCCGGGTTTCATCAGCGCGCGTAACGTGTCGGTCGGAGAGTACGTCCAACCCTCGACGCCGGTCATCAAGCTCCTCAAGGTCGATCCGTTGCGGCTCCAGCTCGTCGTCCCGGGCATCGAGACCGGGCATGTGTCCCGCGGCCAGAAGGTCACCTCGACGGTCGACGCGTTTCCCGGCCAGGTGTTCAGGGGTGAGATCACCGCGGTCAATCCGGCAATCGTCCAACAGTCGCGTTCGCTCATCGTCGAAGCGCGCGTCCCCAATCCGGATGCCGTCCTCAAGCCTGGCATGTTCGCAGTCGCGCAGATCGATCAGGGCAGGACGACGCGCGCACTTATCGTGCCGAGGGCTGCGGTGATCGAGGATGCGAACACGAACTCCTTCCGGGTCTTCGCGATCGATCGCGACAATCGCGCGCGGCTCCGGGTCGTGCTCCTCGCGCCGCGGCAGTCGGGCGATACCGTGCGCCTGGTGTCGGGCGTCAAGGAAGGGGAGCGCGTCGCGACGTCCAACCTCAATCAACTCTACGACTCCGCGGCGGTAATGCATGCAGAAACTCGCTGAAGTCTGCGTCCGCCGGCCGGTCTTTGCCACCATGCTGGTGGCGTGCCTCACCGTCATCGGCGGCGTATCGTTTTTCGTGCTCGGCGTCGATCGTTATCCGCGCATCGAGATGCCGACCGTCTCGGTGCAGACGGTCAATCTCGGCGCCACACCGCAGAGCATCGAAACCGAAGTCACCGATCGCATCGAGGCGGCCGTCAACACCGTCGCCGGCATCGACGAACTCCGGTCCACATCTACCGAAGGCAATTCGAACGTCACGATCACGTTCGATCTCTCGAAAGATCCTGACGTCGCGGCACAGGAAGTGCGCAGCAAAGTCGATCCGGTTCTTCGCGTCCTGCCGGAAACGGCCGATCCGCCGATTGTCCAGAAGCAGGATCCCGATTCGGCGCCGATCATGATGTATTCGGTCTCGGCGCCGATGTCGGTGGTCGAACTGACTACCTATCTGGAACAGACCATTCAGAAGCGGCTGGAGTCCGTCAACGGCGTTGGCGAGGTGCTCCTCTTCGGCGCGCGGCGCCGCCAGGTGCAGGTCCGCATCAACCCGGATCTCCTCAATTCGTACGGCCTGACGACCACAGACGTCGCCGGCGCTCTTCGCGCCCAGAACCTCGAGCTGCCTGGCGGACGAATCGACGAAGGGGCCCGGGATCTTTCGGTGCGCACGCTGGGCCGGCTGCTGCGGCCGGCGGACTTCGCGGATCTGGTGGTCGCCACCCGGAACGGCTACGCGATCAAGGTTCGCGACATCGGCGAGATCATCGACGGCGGTGAGGATCCGACGTCGGTGTCGGTGTTGAACGGCCGCCCGGCCGTGTCGGTCGCGATTCGCAAGCAGAGCGGCGTCAACACCGTGGCTGTCGTCGATGCGATCAAGCGGCGCATGGAGGAGATTCAGAAGACGCTGCCGCCGACCTTCCAGGTCCGGATGATCCGCGACGATTCGGAATTCATCCGCGCCTCGCTCTCCGCCATCGAAGAGCACTTGATCGTCGGCGCGATCTTTGCCGCTCTGGTGGTCTACGTCTTCCTCCGTAATTTCCGCTCGACCATCATTGCGGCCATCGCCATCCCGACGTCGATCATCGGCGCATTCGCGCTGATGGCAACGCTCGGGTTCACGTTGAACCAGATGACGATGCTGGCCCTGACGCTGATGGTCGGTATCGTCATCGACGACGCGATTGTGGTGCTCGAGAACATCTATCGCTTCGTCGAAGAAAAGGGAATGTCGCCGTTTCAGGCGGCGATCGAGGGCACGCGCGAGATCGGCCTCGCCGTCATGGCGACGACGCTGTCACTTCTTGCGGTGTTCCTGCCAGTCGGGTTCATGGGCGGCATTGTCGGCCGCTTCATGTCGTCGTTTGGCCTGACGTCGGCGGCGGCAATCGCGATCAGCCTGCTGGTGTCGTTCACCCTGACGCCCATGCTTGCGGCGCGGTGGGTGCGCGTCAAAGAGGATCACGAGCACTACGAGGTGTCGCGAAAGGGATTCTACGGCACCATTGATCGCGTTTACACGCGGCTGCTCGAGTTCTCGATGGCGCATCGCTGGGCCGTCGTGATCACCTGCGCCATCGTCGTGCTGTCGACCTATCCGCTGTTCAAGGCCTCGGGACTGAACTTCGTGCCCGATGAAGACGAGTCGCGCTTTCAGGTGTTCGCTCGGCTGCCCGTCGGATCGAGCCTGGCGGCGACGCAGTCGCTGCTCGACCGCATCGCGCGCGACCTGCGCGAGAAGATCCCAGGCGTATCCGATACGCTCGCCATCTCGGCGTTCGGCCGCGGTGGTGGACAGGCGAATACCGGGATCGTCTTCGCACGGCTGGTGCCAATCGACGATCGCGAGCACTCGCAGTCGGATCTCGTCGCCATGGCCCGTCCCCTGATCCGCCCTTACCGCAAGGAAGCGCTGGTGACCGTGCAGGGGACCAGCAGCTCGGTGTTCCAGCGCGGCAGCGGACCGAGTGGTGGCGGCATCCAGTACGCATTGTCGGGTCCGGATCTCGACAAGCTCGATCGGTACTCGGCGAAGGCCGTCGAGTTGATCGATCAGAACCCCGCGATCGTCGACGTCACGCGTAGTTACGTGCCAGGGCGGCCCGAATTGCGCGTGGTCATCGATCGCAAACGTGCAGCCGATCTTGGCATTCGCGTCGAAGACGTGTCACAGACCGTCAACGCTCTGATGGCCGGACAGCGCGTCACCACGTTCAATGCCGCGAGCGATCAGTACGACGTCATGCTGAAGGCCCAGGACGCGTTCCGCCGGGCGCCCGAGACCCTCTCAGCAGCGACCGTGCGAACGGCGAGCGGCGAGCTCGTGCAATTGCGGAATCTCGTGACCCTGGACCAGGGAGAGGGCCCTGCATCGATCGACCGCTTGAATCGCCAGCGACAGATCACCATGTCGGCCAACTGGGCGCCCGGACACTCGCAAGCCGAGGCGCAGCGCATCATCCAGGACACATTCGCCGGGCTCAACATGGAGCCTGGCTATTCTCTGGTGGCCAGCGGTCAATCCCGTGAGCTCGGCAACGCGATCTACTACTTCGGTATCGCATTCGCGCTGTCGTTCGTGTTCATGTACATGGTGCTGGCGGCGCAGTTCGAATCGTTCATTCATCCGGTGACGATCCTGCTGACGCTGCCGCTCTCGGTGCCGTTCGGCCTGCTCGCCTCGATCCTCTTCGCGCAGGACCTGAACATCTATTCGGCGCTCGGCGTGCTCCTGCTGTTCGGCATTGTCAAGAAGAACGCCATCCTGCAGATCGATCACACCATCGGCCTGCGGGCGAAAGGATTGCCAAGACACGCGGCAATCATCCAGGCGAATCGCGACCGGCTGCGGCCGATCCTGATGACCACGCTCGCATTGGTCGCCGGCATGATTCCGCTCTGTGTGAGCTCGGGCCCTGGAGCGGCGACGAACCGATCGATCGGCTTGCTGGTGGTCGGCGGTCAGTCGCTCTGTCTCCTGTTGACGTTACTCGCGGTGCCCGTGTTCTACTCGCTCTTTGACGACGCGGGCCAGTCGCCGGCGTGGTCGCGCGTTGGAGCTCGCTTGAATCGCGCCGCCGTACTCCTCGGCCGGCTCGCCGGCCGTCGCCGCTGGCAGGCGGCAGACGAGGGAGTGCCTCGATGAGGCCACGGCTGATCGCCGCGGCCACGGTGCTTGGTCTCTCTCTTTCGCAGGGTTCCGTTGGTGCAGCGCAGGCCGGCGCCGCCAACATGCCGTCCGCTGGTGCGCAATCCGCAGCGAGTTCTCCAACGCAATCGCCGCCGCCCCATCCGCGCGTCGGAGTAACGGGTGACCCGAGCCCGCTGCGGCTCGATGAAGCGGTGCGCCTGGCGCTCGCAGAAAACAACGATGTGGCGATCGCGAAGCTGGAAACGCAGGCGGCGCAGGAGGACATCCGCGCGGCTCTCGGCGTCTCCGATTTGCGCTTGCTGCCCACCATCGGCTACCGGCACATTTCGACGCCCGTCGCGTCGTCGATCGGCGGCGCCGCCAATGGCAAGGTCGAGGAGAAGCGGGTTGACGGTGCCGTCTCGTTGACCGGCTACAGCCTCTGGGGCGGGGGCCGTTTCAACGTCGATTTCACGTCGACGCGCACGCTCAGCAGCAACACCAACCTTCGGCTGAATCCGCAATTTCCATCCGCGCTCGGCGGCAGCTACACGCAGCCGTTGCTCCAGGGCCGCGCCATGGACATCGAGCGGCACCAGATTCTCATCGCCAGGCGCGCGGCGGACCTGACCGATCGTCAGCTCGAGCAGGTGTTGATGGACCAGCTTTCGCTGGTCGAACAGGCCTATTGGGACCTCGTGTTCGCGAGCCGGAATCTCGAAGACCAGTTGGCGGCCCTCGGCCAGGCGCGGGCGCAGGTCGAGAGCAACGGGCGGCAGGTGAAAGAGGGACGTCTCGCCGCGATTGACGTCATCGAAGCGCAAACGCAGGTCGCAAGGTTCGAGCAGACTGTCGCGACGGCGCAGCAGACGCTGACAATGGCGGAGAACCGGCTGAAGAGCCTGATGTTGTCGGATCGTGCGAACGCCATCTGGAATCACCCGCTCGTGCCGTCGGATCCGGCCGATCGCGCCGTACCGCAAATGAACGTCGACGAGGCGATGAAGCTGGCGCTGACAGGGCGGCCGGAGATCGGTGTGCTCGAGGCAACAATGGCGCAAAATGCGATCGATCAGCAGCTGTTCGCCGATCGGGCGCGGCCCCGCGTCGATCTCGTCGGCGGGTTCTCGCTGGCAGGGCTGGCCGGAACAGCCGTCACGCAGCCGAGCGCACTCTTTCGGACAGATCCCGCGGTCATCACGCGGTTGAACGAGCTGTCAGCGCGCGCGTCGCTCGACGAGATCGTTCCCAGCGTGTCCCCGGCCAGCGCTCCGCTCCCGGAGTTCCTGATCGGCGGCTGGGCGGATTCGCTGGCAAACATCGCGCGACGCCGTTATCCGACCGGTACGGTGCAGCTGCAGATGGAGTTTCCGTTCGGCAACCGCACCGCGAAGGCCAACCTCGCCAGGAGCCGGATCGAGCAGACGCAGCTCGCGCGGCAGCGGCAACAGCTGGAGCAGGCAATCGAAGCGGAGGTGCGCAACGCGCTCCAGGCTGTGGAATCGTCGAATCAGCGCCTGGCGTCGGCGGCCACGGCACGCCGCAACGCCCAGGAGCAGTACGACAGCGAGCGCCGTCGCTTCGATTCCGGCTTGAGCACGGTGTTTCTCCTGCTCGATCGCCAGACTGCGCTGGTCACCGCACAGACGCTGGAGCTGCGTGCGCGGGCCGATCTGAATCAGGCGATCGCCGTCTTCGATCGCGCGATCGGCGCCACGCTGCAACAGCACAACGTTCGTCTCCAGTAGGCCTCGTCTGCGGCAAGGGCCTTCGGTAGGTACCCACGTGAGTCGGGCCAACCGTCAACGCTGTCAATTGGAGTGGCGTCGACCGGTCTCGTCGCCGTGTTGCACCGCGCCCTAGCGCTGTCCCGCCAGCTTGTACACTTCCTCGAAGCGCGCGGCGACCTGATCCCATCCTGCATGCGTGGAAGCCCATACCCGCGCCGCGGTGCCAAGCTTGACCGCCAACGTGTGGTCCGCGAGGACGCGATCGATCGCAGCGGCCAGCGCCGTCGTGTCGCGTTCGGCGACAACCAGTCCGTTGACCTCGTGTTTGACGATGCTGCCGATACCGCCGGCGGCGGTGGCGATGAGCGGTGTGGCTGACGCCAGCGACTCGAGAACGACATTCGGCAAGCCATCGACGTTCCCCGCGTCGTCGCGCACCGACGGGACCACGGCGACGTCGGCGGCCGCGAGGGCATCGGCCACTCCGCTTTGGGTGAGCACGCCAGGGAGGATGACGCGTTCGGCGATGCCGAGCCGCTCGGCTCGATCGCGAAGCTCGTTGGCCAAATCCCCGCTGCCTGCAAGGACCAGCTTCAGGCGCGGCCGGCGTGCCGCAAGCAGAGCGACTGCGTCGACGAGGTACTCGAATCCTTTCTTGCGTACGAATCGGCCGGCCGCGAACGCGATCTCGTCGTGAGCATCGACGCGCCACGAGGCTCGACGCTTCTCGCGAATCGACGGATCCGGACGAAACTGACGCGAGTCAACGCCATACGGAATCGTCACGGAGCGTTTGTTCGACGCACCCAGGGCGATCGCGCGCACTCGAAGATCGTCGCTGCAGGCGGTGACGTAGTTCGCGCGGTGGAATGTCCAGCGGGCAACGCGCCCGACCGCAGCGTGGCGTTCGGCAAGGTAGACGTCGGAGCCGTGCAGGCTGACGACAATGGGGATTCCGGCGGGTGCTGCCGCAGCAGCGAGGGCACCGCCCGGGACGACCCAGTGCCCATGCATCAGCGTCGCGCGGACCTGTTGCGCCACGGTCCGGGCCGCTCGCCAACCAGCGGCAAGCGCCAACGGGGTGACGACGACTGCCGAGCCTCGCATGGCGACGTCCTCGCGCAGCGCCGACGCATAACCGAAGACGTTCATCGACGCCGCGGGCGCGTAGCGAAAGAGATGGAAGGTCACGCCGTGTTCGCTGGCGCCACGTGCCCACTGCGGATGCCACGGGAGGACCATGTGGACGTCGTGGCCGCGCGCCGCGATGCCCTGCGCGATCGGCTCCATGAACGTCCCGACCGTGTCGCCGGGAAATCGTGGGTAGGAAGATGCCACCATTACGATGCGGTGGCGCTGGGTCACGGGCGGCCTCGGATGAGCGATCGGAGGCGAAGACTCCACGGCGTGACCCCAGACTCGACCAGCACGCTGCCCGACAGCTTCGAGACGCCGAGCCGGCGCTCGACGAAGATGATCGGCACCTCACCGATCCGAGCGCCGCGCCGATGGGCTTCGTACAGCATCTCGACCAGGAAGGCATAGCCGTCCGACACGACACGGTCGAGGGGAAGCTTAGCCAGCATTTCGCGCCGCCAGCAGCGATAGCCGCTCGTACAGTCTCGTGCCTGAAGCCCGGTGATCGCCCGGATGTACCGGTTCGCAAATGCGCTCAGGACGATTCTCCGCAGCGGCCAATTCACCACCGAGACTCCCCGTAGATATCGGGAACCTATGACGACGTCGTGATCGGCGGCGGCGCGCACCATCTCCGGCAGGTACTTCGGATCGTGCGACCAGTCGGCGTCCATCTGGCAGATCAGTTCGTCGCCTTCCCTCAACGCAATCTGGAGGCCTTCGACATACGACCGGCCCAGCCCACGCTTCCCCGTGCGATGGACGACGATGACGCGGCCAGGGTATTCGGCCGCAAGTCCGTCCGCGATCGCACCGGTCCCGTCTGGCGATTGGTCGTCAACGACCATCACGCGGGTATCGGGATGCGCCAGGACGGCCCGCACCAGGTCGGGAAGGTTCTCCCGCTCGTTGTACGTTGGCGTTACGACTAGAACACGCATCTATCCTTACCGAACGTCATCCTTGCGCTTGAGGCTCGACTGCCGGGGCAGGAGCGATTCTGTGTGCGATGAACGCAGCCGCGCCCGCGATCAGGACGGGATCGATCAAGGGGATGCGGAAACGCTCCTGAGGAAAGAAGATCAGCGCCGCGACAATCGCCGACAGCAGCCAGAGTCCGATCGTCACCGGCGTGCGGCGTTGCCGCGACAGCGCGAGAAGTCCGGCGCAGCCGAGAGGCAGCAGCATACCGTACCAGACCAGGGTTGCCGTCAGGTATCTCGCTGAATGCAACGTGTACGAAGGTCCTATCGGCACGACCAGATAAAAGAGCTTCCTGACCTCGAGACCGATCCACCACAGTGGCCGCGACACGATCCGGACAAACGCCTCGCGGTAGTAGATCGGCTCGAGTTCCTCGGCGGTCAGCCCGGGATACGCGGCTCGCAGCCGTTGATTGTCGCGCTTGATGGCAGGATTCGCGGCCATGTCGCCTTCGCCCGGCGACAACGGGTGATTGCCGGTCCAGAACGTGATGCCGCCCTCCGACGCGATCAGCACGAGACGCCCGTAGTGTTGATAATTCCGGGCCGTCCACGGCGCGATGACCACGAACGCTCCGACGGTTATCAGCATAGCCCACCGCACCTGCCGCCGCAGAAGCAGCCAGCAACCGACCACGATCAGGAATATCACGTGCACCGGTCGTGTCAGGGCGGCGAGGCCGCCGACAACGCCACACGCGACCAGCAGCCAGGTCGACGCAGCCGGTCGTCGCCCAATCGCTTGGCCCAGCAGCAGGACGTCCGCCAACGCAAGTGGCAGGTACAACGACTCCGACAGCACGTACGCGGGCATCCACACCAGGGGTGGATACAGGGCACCGATCCATGCGGCAATCGGCCCAGCCTTCGGTCCCGCTGACTGCTCTGCCACACGGGCGATCAGGACGATCGCGACGGCGCCGAGGATCGACTGCGCGATCCGGATTGTCGCCAGGAGGTGTGGCGCGGACGTCATTCGCGCGAAAAGCGATAGCGCGAGCGGGTAGAGGGGAGCGCGGCCGAATCGCTCCACCTCCGCTCCATCCGGCGCATCGTAGGTCAGCCCATGCCCGGCAGCGGCGTTCTGCGCGAGGTGGAGGTATTCCTGTTCGTCGTGAGTGAGCGGCTTGTCGGTCCAGTAGCCGAGGGCGAACAGCACTCGAAGGCACACGCCGACGACCACTGCCGCCGCGACGGCGCGGCTCCCCGGATTGCGGATTGCGGATTGTGGATTGTGGATTGCCGTCATTACTCCCGGCGTTCGAACCGGAGCGCGGAGATCTGTTCCGACACGAGGCCGACGAGGAAAATGATTACAGACAGGATGATTAACAGGACGGAGGAGTTCGTGACGTGCGATTCGTGCCAGATGGTCCAGAGACCGTAGAGCGATCCGACGCCGAACGTCACGGCGGCGACCGGCACGAAGATGCGGAGCGGACTGAAGATGGTGATGATTTTCAGGAGAATGAGGAAGAACTTCGCGCCGTCTCGAGCCAGCTTGATCTTCGATTTCCCGGTACGCTGCTCGGCATCGATAGGCTCGAAGCGCACGCTGTATCCCGCCTTGATGAACGCCAGCGTCGTCGTTGTCGGCGTCGAGAAGCCGTTGGGCATCAGGTGGAGAAACTCGAGCAGGCACTTGCGTCGCGCGGCCCGGAATCCCGACGTGAGATCAGGAATGGACCGCTCGGTGAGATAGCTGGCCAGCCAGTTGAGTGCAGCGTTCCCAAGCCGGCGTGCGGCGGTCGCTTGCGTGCTTGTCGATCGCGCACCGATGACGAGGTCGTATTCGGACAGGTGGCTCACGAGGCGCGCCGAATCGGCGGGGCGATGTTGCCCGTCGCCGTCCACGATGAGCACGTTGTCGCCCGTAGCGCGGCGAATGCCCGATTTCACGGCGGCGCCGTTGCCCTTGTTGTAGGGGTGGCGGACGACGATCGCGCCCGCGGCGGCGGCGCGTTCCCCCGTACCATCGGTCGAGCCATCGTCGACGACGATGATCTCGTGCCACGCGCCAGCGCCACGGAGAGCGGACACGACATCGGCGATCGCGTCCTCGTTCAGCGCCGGCACGATGACCGACGTGCTCGTCGGATCGGCAGCGCTCATTTGCGATCCATGGGGGCGTGCTCGCGCGTTCGCTGGGCCGACTCGCGCTCCGCCAGCTCGAGGACGCGCATCCGATAGAGCAAATCTTCGAGCAGCTTCCGGCTGCCGGAAATCATGTCGGAGACGAGGCCAATCAGCAGCACCTGGAAGCCGACGATCATCAGCACCGCCGAGATGATCAGCGACTGCACGTGTCCGCGCCCGGCGCCCGTGAAGTAGTAGTAGAGGAAACGGACTGTCAGGGCGAGACCCGACGCGAAGATGAGTCCACCGATGTACGAGAAGACTTTCAGCGGCTCGTACATCGCGTAGATGCGCACGATCGTCGCGGTCGAGGTCTTGATATAGCTCCAGATACTGTCGAAGAGGCGCGACGGCCGCACTCGAGGATTCGTGCGAATCGGCACATGGGCAATCGCCATGCGCTTCTTGCCGGCCTGGATGATCGACTCGAGTGTGTAAGAGAAGTCCGAGACGATCGTCATGCGCAGCGCGGCTTCGCGTGTGTAGGCGCGGAACCCGCTGGTCGTATCGGGCACCTCGGTGCCGGACACTTGCCGGACGACCCAGCTCCCTAGACGCTGCAGCCGTTTCTTTTGTGCGCTCATTTCCGACAGCGCCTGGATATTGCGATCGCCGATGACAATGTCGGCGTCGCCGCGGACCAGCGGTTCGATCAATCTGGCAATGTCGGCGCCGACGTATTGATTGTCGGCATCGGTATTGACGATGTAGTCCGCACCGAGCTTCACCGCGGCGTCAATCCCCGCGCTGAACGCGGCGGCGAGTCCCTTGCGGCGGCGGAATCCGACGACGTGATCGACACCGTGCGCGCGCGCGACCTCGGCGGTGCCGTCGCGGGACCCGTCGTCGATGACGAGGACCTCGATGACGTCGATGCCGGGCAGGCTGCGCGGCAGGTCGGCCAGCGTCGCCGGCAGCGTCTGGGCCTCGTTGAGGCACGGAATCTGGATGATGAGCTTCGTCACCGTACCAGCTTCTCGATGACGCCGTCCCACGTAACGAGCGACGCCCGGTCATGGCCCGCATCGCCGTGTGACGCCGCACGCCGCCGATCCGCGGCGTAGCGATTGATCGCGTCGGCCAACGATTCCGGCTGCGGCGTGATGATCGAGCCATTCACGCCGTCGACCACGAATTCCAACGGACCGCCGGAGTCAGTCGCGGTGATCACCGGCTTCCGTGAGAGAAACGCCTCGAGCGTGACGTACCCGAAATCTTCGTCGAAGGGCGTGTAGATCACTGCCAGGGCTTCCGCATAGAGCTCGATCAGCCCCTCGTCCGGAACGGCGTCCAGGAACTTGACGCGGTCCGCGACTCCGAGCTGCAACGTCAGCGCCTCGAGATTCTCGCGCTGCGTGCCTTCGCCGGCGAGCAGCAACCGCACGGGAGGATCGACGTGCTGCATCGCCCGAATCGCCAGGTCAGGCCGCTTGACCGTCTCGAGGCGACCGACGGCAAGCACGTAGTCGCCGTACGGCCCCGGCTTGAGCAGGCCTGCCAGGTGAGGCGGATGATACAGCGGCTCGGCCTCCAGGCCATTGAACTTCCGCAAACGCGCCGCGGTGTTCGCGGCGTTCGCGTAGATGCGCCGGCATTCGGTGAGCATCCGCGTGTCGAGATCGATCAGCGTGGCGCGGAGCGCGACGTCTTCCTCGACGTGGTCGAAGTCGCTGTACTCGGTCCCGCACAGTTCGTACGCCGCGCGGTATTGGTGGATCAGCCACGCCACCTTGTTCGGATGGCGGACGAAATACGACGGGAATTTCGTGCCGATTACGAGATCGATCGGCCGGCCGTTGCTCTCGCTGAGGTCGAGCAGCCGCCACGCCGCCGCGTGCGCGAGAATTTCTCCCTTCGGATACCACTTGAAGGGGACAGCGACTCTCTCGGTGAGATAGCCGGCCCAGCGAAGCTGCTCGACCAGCGCCCGCACATGCTTTTCGGCGCCGCCCTCGACGAAGGGCACCTGCGCTTCGCACACCACGACGGTGCGGATGCTCATTGACGTGGAGTGTGTCTCACGTGGCGTGGCGGAAGTTGATGATGTCTCCGTCCGCCACTACGTATTCCTTCCCCTCGAGCCGCATTTCGCCGTGGTCGCGACAGGCGGCCAGCGACCCGCGCGCGATCAGCGCATCGTACGGCACGACCTCGGCACGGATGAAGCCGCGCGCGATGTCCGAGTGGATCTCGCCGGCGGCGACCTGTGCCGCCGTTCGGCGCGGAATCGACCACGCGCGGCACTCGTCCTCACCGACGGTGAAGAACGACATGTATCCCAGAAGGTCGTAGGTGGCACGGATCACGCGATCGAGTCCTGACTCGCTCAGTCCGAGATCGGCAAGAAATTGCGCCGCGTCGGCCTGGTCGAGCTGGGCGATTTCGAGCTCGATCTTCGCGCAGACGGCAACGGCTCGCGTCGCCGCGCGGGACAGAAATGGAGTGAGCCCGGTTTTGTCGGCCGCGCGCTCGACGTTGGCGCCGATCTCAGTCACGTCGCGTTCATCGAGATTGATCACGACGAGGAGCGGCTTCGCGGAGAGCAGTTGAAAGCCACGCAGGCGTTTGAGGTCGTCGCCGGCGAGGTGCAAGGCGCGCAGTGGCGTGCCCCCTTCGAGCGCTTCTCTGCAGCGCGTCATCAGGTCGCGTTCTTTCTCGAGCTCGGCCGATCGCGATTTCTTCAGATCTTTCTCGAGCCGTTCGAGGCGCCGTTCCGCGACGCCGAGGTCCGCAAGGATAAGCTCATCCTCCATCGCCTGCGCGTCGCGCGCGGGATCGATCGTCGCCTTGACGTGCGGAACCGCTTCGTCGCGAAAGGCGCGGACCACGTGGACGAGCGCGTCGGCGTTCTTGTAGGGCGCAACGTCCACGAGCGCCTGCGCACCTTCCGCTGCGGCGAGATCCGCAAACTCCACCGTGGCGGGTACGCGCTTCCTCGGATTGAACATCGCCGTCAGACGATCCAGACGGACGTCCGGCACTTTGGACACGCCGATCTGCACCTCGCCTCGTCCCGTAGCGCGACCAGGCTCGCGGGCGGCGGTCATCAGCTGAAACAGGGTGGTTTTGCCGGTGGCGGGAAAGCCGATGAGCGCAGCGCGAAGCATTTCTCGGGTCGGATCAGGTCGACTCGGGTCAGATCAGGTCAGATCACGTCGAATCGAGTCAGAACGGGTCTCTCATGTCGAGTCGGGTCAAGCGGGTCGATGGCGTGATCGGGTCGACGCGCCATCCTAGCACGCGGCTCTCGGGGCATCCGGGTGCCGAACTACAACAGCTTGGGGTAGTGTGCCGAACCTGGGGCGAAAATTTAGCGTAAGTTATTGAGCCTACAAACTTTGCGTTGACAACCCTCGGGGCAGTCCCTACCATCTCGGTGGACCAGAGTGGACCAGAGTGGACTCAGCAGCCGTCCTCCGGGGCAATGCTCCGGCCAAAATCGATGATAAGGGACGACTCAAGGTCCCCAACGGATTCCGGGCTCTCGTTCAGCAGACGTACGGCCGCGAGGTCTTTGTGACGAGCTTGAGTGGGGAGAGCGTCCGCATCTATCCGATGACGGTCTGGCAGGAGGTCGAGCAGAAGCTCGGCCACATGCCGTCCTCGCACCCTGCCCGGCTGCGCTTCCTCGACCGCGTGAACTATTACGGCCAGATGGGCGAGATCGACGCGCAGGGTCGCGTCCTGATTCACGGGCGGCTGCGCGACTCGGCATCGATGACCGGCGAGGTGGACGTCCTCGGACAGTTCAACTACCTCGAGGTGTGGAACCACGAGCGGTTCGTCGCCAAGTTGCAGCGCGAACCGTTCGGCGACGATGACGCGCGGGCACTGGCGGAATTTGGCATTTGACGCACGACCCGGTGCTGCTCGAGGAGGCGCTCCTCTTCCTGCGGCCTGAGCGCGGCGGCACTTACCTCGACTGCACGGTCGGTCTTGGCGGGCACACCGAGGCGATGGTGGTCCGGGGCGCGACGCGCGTCATCGGGATCGATCGCGATCCCGAGGCGCTGCGAACTGCCGAGACGCGGCTGGCGCCGATTGCCGACCGCGTCGTGCTGGTGCACGCCGACTATCGGGAACTGGCCACGGTGCTGTCGGAGCGCGGCATCAGCGCGGTCGACGGCATCCTCGCCGATCTCGGGGTGTCGTCACTGCAGTTCGACAGCGACGGACGGGGGTTCAGTTTCAGACGCGACGAGCCGCTCGACATGCGGATGGACCAATCGAGCGGGCCGACGGCCGCCGATCTGGTGAACGCGGCCAGGGAAACGGAGCTGGCGGACGTGATCTTCCGGTACGGCGAGGAGCGTCAGTCGCGTCGCATCGCTCGCGCCATCGTGGCGAGCCGGCCGGTGGCAAGGACCGGCGAACTGGCCGCGATCGTGCGGCGCGCGATTCCAGGGCGGGGGTGGCAGCGCATCGATCCAGCGACGCGCACGTTCCAGGCACTCCGTATCTGGGTCAACGGGGAGCTCGACGATCTCGATACGTTCGTGAGGACTGCGGCCGGGCATCTCGCGCCGGCCGCGCGGTTGGGCGTGATCTCGTTCCATTCGCTCGAGGACCGCATCGTGAAACACACGATGCGCGGCATTGCCGGCGAGGACGACGGGTTCCGCATCCTGACCAAGAAGCCGATCGCGCCGGACGAGGCGGAAGTCCGGCGCAATCCGCGCTCGCGCAGCGCGAAGCTGCGTGCGATTGAGCGGCTGGCCGCCTGACGAGGGGACACGTGGAAGCCTTCGAGTACGCGATCAAGAAGGACATCCGGAACAACCCCATTGTCCGCGAAGTGGACGAGGCGCGGCTGCGGGAGATGCTGCGTTGGACGTTCATCGGCGTCTTCGTCGTTGCGATTTTCGTCTATTCCGCCTGGCAGCATCTCGAGCTGGTTCGCTACGGATATCGGATCGAACAGATGCAGCAACAGCGGACGGCAGAAGAGAAGGTCAACCGGCACCTGAAACTGAACATCCAGACCTTGAGCCGGCCCGATCGCATCGAGCAACTCGCGTCGCGTCGTCTGAAGCTGGTTCAGCCCGCTGCGGAGGACACGTTCATTCTCGAGCGTGTCATTCCTTCCGAACCGCCGGCGCGTTCCGTCGTCGCCGCTCGTTGAGGAGGTCCTGTCATGGCTGAGGCCCCCAATGCAGATGCCTGGCGCGGGACGCTCCAACGCCGCCTGATCGCCATCGCCGCCCTCTTCGTTGTCTGGGGTGTCGTCATCCAGGCACGCCTCGTGCACCTCCAGGTCTTCCGGCACGATGAATTCGTCTCGAAAGCGGAGCGTCAGCACATGCGGACGCTGACCGTCCCTGCGCTGCGTGGCGACATCGTCGATCGTGACAATCGTGTGCTGGCCACGAGCGCGAGCGTGGACACCATCTACGCGGTCCCGTCGGAGATCGACAACCCGCTGCAAGCGGCCGCGAAGATCTGCCGAGCGCTGGACGACTGCTCGAAAGAGGACCAGAAGGATCTGATCGAGCGCCTCACCAAGAAGCGGCCCTTTCAGTACGTGCGCCGGCACGTGTCGCCCGATGAGGCGCGGCGTGTACGGGCGCTGGCGCTGGATGGCATCGGTTTCATGACCGAGAGCCATCGCTTCTATCCGAACCGAAACCTGCTGGGACCGATCCTTGGGTACGTCGGACTCGACAACAAAGGGCTGGGCGGCCTCGAACAGAGCTACAACTCGGTCATTCGCGGCGCCGACGGGAAGGTCATCGTCGTCACCGACGCGAAGAAGAAGGCGTTCGATCGGACGGAGCGGCCGCCGTCTGCGGGCGCATCGATCGAGCTCACCATCGACAGCGTCCTGCAGCACGAGGTCGAGCGCGAGCTGGCGGCCGGGATTGCCGAGAACCGTGCCGAAGGCGGGGTGGCGATCGTGATGGATCCGTGGACGGGCGAAATCCTGGCGATGGCCAGCGAGCCGGCGTTCAACCCGAACGTCTACGGAAAGATCGATCCCGAGCTGCATCACAACCGCGCCGTCGAATCGATCTACGAGCCTGGCTCGACGTTCAAGACGGTCACGGCATCAGCCGCGCTCGAGGAGAAGGTCCTCACGCCGGACAGTCTGATCGATTGCGCCCCGGGCTACATCGACATCGGATCGCGGCGGGTTCACGACGTGCACCACTACGGCACGCTGAGCTTTACAGACGTCATCGTCAAATCGAGCAATGTTGGTGCGATTCGCGCGGGCTTCCGCGTAGGACACGAGCGGCTCGAGCGCTACGTGCGCCGGTTTGGGTTTGGCACGCGTCTGCTCAATTCGGAATTGCCGGCCGAGTCGCCCGGGATCGTCTGGTCGAAGCTGTCGGACGACGCGCTGACGTCGGTGGCGATGGGCTACCAGGTGGGCGTGACGCCGCTACAGATGGCGACCGCGGTCAGCTCGATCGCCAACGGCGGCGTGCTCATGCGGCCGCACCTCGTGCGCGCGACGATCCGGAATGGTGTGCGCCAGCCGGTCACACCGCAGGCCCTGCGGCGAACGGTCACTGCCGACACCGCGGCGACGCTGACGACCATCATGGAAGGTGTCGTCGAGCGAGGCACAGCGAAGACGGCGCGAATCGAGGGCTACACGATCGCCGGCAAGACCGGCACCTCGGCAAAGCTCGTAGACGGCCAGTACTCGAAGTCCCAGTACATGTCGTCGTTCGTCGGGTTCTTTCCTTCACGGAAACCGATGCTGACGGTGCTGGTCGTGATCGATACGCCGCGCAATGGCGCGTACTACGGCGGGACGGTCTCAGGTCCCGTCTTCAAGCGCATCGCCGAAGTCGCCATTCGCCACGTCGGAATCCCGAGATCGATCGAACCGGAAGCGCCGGTCGTCATCGCGCGAAACGCAGGCCAAGGCCCGACACGTCCGGTGACGTTCGTCTCGCCTGGACGTGCGTCCGCTCCGCCGGCTCCGGATGGCGTAATGCCGGACCTGCGCGGGCTGAGCGCAAGGGCAGCAGTGCGAACGCTCGCGCGCGTAGGCCTGGTGCCCCGGATGAAAGGCGACGGGTTCGTCGCCACGCAATCTCCCGCAGCCGGATCGCCACTCGATCTGGTGGGTGCGGTCGACCTGCGACTCGAACGTGAGCCGCCGGTCCCGGCTGAAGCGGCAGACTCCCCGGCCACTCCATGACGCTCGGCGAACTCCTTGCCGGCCTCGTGACTCCCGCGCTGCTGTCGGCGCCGCCGATCGCGACGACGCCGTCGACACCGGTGACCGCTGTCACCTACGACTCACGGCGCGTGACGCCGGGGACCGTGTTCGTGGCGCTACGAGGATTGAAGGCCGATGGTGCGCAGTTCGCGCCGCAAGCAATCGCTCGTGGCGCAATCGCCGTCGTCGCCGAGACTCAACCAGCGACCGCTATCCAGGTACCGTGGGTCGTTGTCCCGGACGCACGTCTTGCGCTCGCATTCCTGGCCGACCGTCTCTACCGACATCCGAGCGGCGACCTCAAAGTCGTCGGGATCACCGGCACCAACGGCAAGACCACTACCGCGTACGTGCTTCGATCGATCTTCGAAGCGGCCGGCATGCGCTGCGGTCTGCTCGGCACCGTCGTCTACAGCCTCGGTCAAACCGATGTCGAGGCGACGCGCACGACCCCTGAGTCAGCCGACGTGCAGCAGATGCTGCGGCAGATGGCCGACAACGGTTGCGCCGCGGCGGTGATGGAAGTGTCGTCGCACGCGCTTGCATTGAGACGCGCCGACGCGATCGCCTTCGCCGCCGGCGTTTTCACGAACCTGACGCGCGATCACCTCGATTTCCACGGCGACATGGAGTCGTACTTCGCGGCCAAGCGCCGGCTGTTCGAGCTGCTGCCCGATGGCGCGCCCGCGATCGTGAATATCGACGACCCACGCGGCGCGTCACTGGCGACGATCGCATCGCGCACGGTGACCTATGCCATTCGCCAGGCCGCCGACGTCACGCCCCAACCATTCGAACTGGCGCTGTCGGGGCTCTCTTTCATCGTCAAGACGCCAGGCGGTCCCGTCCGTGTGCGATCGACGCTCGTTGGCCGTCCGAACGTCTACAACCTGCTCGCAGCAATCGCAACGGCGTCGGCGCTCGACGTGCCAGTGCGCGCCATCGAGGACGGCCTTGCGAGCCTGACCGGCGTTCCCGGGCGATTCCAGCTCGTCTCGGCCCCCAACGACGACGTTGCGGTGGTAGTGGACTACGCGCACACCGACGATGCGCTGAAGAACCTGCTCGAAACGGCACGAGCCCTGTCCAAGGGCCGGATGCTGACCGTGTTCGGGTGCGGTGGGGATCGCGATCGCACGAAGCGGCCGCTGATGGGTGCCGTCGCGGGCCGCATGAGCGACGTGGTGATTGTCACGTCCGACAATCCGCGCAGCGAAGATCCGGCGCGAATCATCGAGGAAGTGCAACGCGGCATCCCTGGTGGCCGCGCTCAGGCCAAAGGCCCTGACGTGTTGTCGATCGTGGATCGAGGCGATGCCATCGCACGCGCCATCGATCTCGCTCGTCCTGGCGACCTCGTGATCGTCGCCGGCAAAGGCCACGAGAAGACGCAGGTCATCGGCGATCGGGAGTTACCGTTCGACGACGTGGACATGTCGCGCGCGGCGCTGGAGCGGCGGCGAGCCAGGCAGCGGGTCAGTTGATGGTGGCGCTGTCTCGTTCTCCCCTCGTGCTGACGGCGGCGATCGTAGCGGACGCGGCGGAAGGCCGTCTGCGGCAGGGACGGCCCGATCAAGTGATCGCCAGCTTCACGACGGATACGCGCCGGATCGCGCCCGGGCAGCTGTTCATCGCGCTGCGTGGCGAGCGATTCGACGGCGCGACGTTCGCCACAGCGAGCCTGAACGCGGGTGCGTGCGGCGTTCTGGTGCCGACAGGCACGGAAGTCGAGGCGGCGGAAGGCGCGATCCTGATCGAAGCCGCCGACACCCTGCTGGCACTGCAGAACTTGAGCCGTTACGTGAGGCGTCGATCGGGAGCACAGGTCGTGGCGATCACCGGCAGCGCGGGCAAGACCTCGACGAAGGAGGCGACCGCCGACTTCCTGTCGACACGCTACGCCGTCTACCGCAACGCCGGAAATCTCAACAACCACATCGGGCTGCCGTTGTCGCTCCTCGAGCTGACCTCGCGTCCCGACGTCGCCGTCGTCGAGCTGGGAATGAATCACCCGGGCGAAATCCGCCGGCTGGTCGAGTTGAGCGAGCCGGAGGTTCGCGTCTGGACCAACGTCGGCGATGCGCACGTGGGGCATTTCGGTTCAGTGGAGGCGATTGCGGACGCGAAGGCGGAAATCCTCGAGTCCGCCGGTGCCAGCACTCGGCTGGTCGCGAATGCCGATGACGCGCTGGTGATGGCGCATGCCGAGCGCTTTCCAGGCGTGATCGACACTTTCGGGCTCGGCGAGGACGCTGATGTCCGCGCGGTCGACGTGCATGATGACGGCATTCGCGGCACGTCGGCACGCCTTCAGACGCGGATCGGCGCAATCTCGCTTCGTGTCCCGCTTCCCGGCCGAGGTCCTCTGCTCAACGTGCTCGCGGCCGCGGCCGTTGCGCTCGCGTTCGAGGTTCCCCTCGATCAGATCGCCTCGCATGCGGCGACGTTGACCGCCGCGTCTCGTCGTGGGCAGGTCATCGAGCTGGCACGTGGTGTGACGCTCGTCGATGATTCCTACAACTCGAGCCCGGCGGCGCTCGCCAGAGCGCTGGAGGCTCTGGCGGCGACGTCCACCGACGGCCGCCGCGTCGCAGCCATCGGCGAGATGCGCGAGCTCGGCGAATTGTCGCTCGCGCTGCACGAGGAGTCGGGCCGCCGCGCAGTCGCCGCTGGGATCGAGCGGCTGATCGCCGTGGGAGGCGATTCGGCAAAAGCGCTCGCGGATGCCGCGATTGCCGCGGGTCTTCCGGCCGACCGCGCTGCGTACTTCACCACCAGCACTGAGGCCGCGGACGCCATCGCCAATCTCTTGTCGGCCGGCGACGTCGTGCTCGTCAAGGGTTCGCGCGGCACCCGGATGGACGTCGTCGCGGATCGCGTGAAGCAGGAGTGGGCCTGATGCTCTACCACCTGCTGTTCCCGCTGCACACGACGTTTTCGATCTTCAACGTCACGCGCTACATCACGTTCCGCACCGCGGCTGCGAGTCTGACAGCGCTCGCCATCAGCCTGGTGATGGGCCCGTGGCTGATCAGGACGCTGCGCGAGTTCCAGATCGGTCAAGTCATTCGGCACGAGGGCCCGGCAACGCATCGGACGAAGGCCGGCACGCCGACAATGGGCGGCCTGTTGATTCTTGCGGCGGCGCTGGTGCCGACGCTGCTCTGGGCCGACCTGACGAACATCTACGTGTGGATCGCCGTCGGTGCGACGGCAGCGTTCGGTGCGATCGGATTCGCCGACGACTACCTGAAGATAACCCGCCGCTCGCATCACGGCCTGTTGCCACGCTACAAGATGGGTGGGCAGGTTGCAGTCGCATTGATCGTCGGACTCGTGCTGATGGTTCTTGCCAACAACAATCTGTACAGCACGCGGCTGATCTTTCCCTTCTTCAAGGGTCTCATCCCGGACCTCGGCTGGTTCTACGTGCCGTTCGCGGTGCTCGTGCTCGTCGGTGTCAGCAACGCCGTCAACCTCACCGACGGTCTCGACGGCCTCGCCATCAGCACCTTCGCCATCGTCGCCGCCGCATTCACCGCGCTCGCGTACGTGACTGGCCATCGAATTCTCGCTGAGTACCTGCTGCTGGTCCGTTTTGCGCCGGCCGGCGAGTTGACAATTTTCTGTGGGGCACTCGTTGGCGCGAGCCTCGGGTTCCTCTGGTACAACTCGTTTCCTGCCGACATCTTCATGGGCGACGTCGGCTCGCTGGCTCTCGGCGGCGCGCTCGGCACCGTCGCCATCCTCATCAAGCAGGAACTGCTGCTCATCATCGTCGGCGGCGTCTTCGTCGCCGAAGCGCTGTCCGTGATCATCCAGGTCGCGTCGTTCCGACTGACCGGACAGCGCGTCTTCCGCATGGCGCCACTGCATCACCACTTCGAGCTGGTGGGATGGAGCGAGCCAAAAGTGATCACGCGTTTCGTGATCGTGGGGATCATTTTTGCACTGTTGTCGCTCACGACGCTCAAGCTTCGGTGACGACATGAGACACGGAGTGGAAGAGTGCGGAAGGTGCGAAGTGCGAAGGGGTGCCTCAGGTGCGGGGTGCTGGACTGCTGCGGTGCAACCCAGCGACCCTGCGACCCTGTTGACCCTGCGACCCTGTGACCCTGTGACCCTGTGACCCTGCGACCCTGTGACCCTGCGACCCTGTGACCTTGAATCGATGGCGTTTTCAGTGACCGGACAACACGTGATCGTGATGGGCGCAGCGCGAAGCGGCCTCGCCGCCGCCGATCTCCTCGTGCGTCGCGGCGCACTGGTGACGTTGACAGACGCGAAGCCGGACGTCGATGGGGCGAACGACCTCGCCAAGCGCGGCGTGACGCTCGAACTCGGCGGTCATCGGCTCGAGACGTTCCTGCGGGCGGATCGAATCGTCGTCAGCCCCGGAGTGAAGCTCGATCACCCGGTATTGAACGCGGCGCGCGACGCCGGAATTCCGGTGATGGGGGAACTCGAGCTGGCGTCGCGATGGCTTCGCGGGCGCGTGATCGCCGTGACCGGCAGTAAGGGCAAGTCGACGACGACGACACTGACGGGACGGATGCTCGAGCACTCAGGATTCCGCGTTCGGGTGGGCGGGAACATCGGCGTGCCGCTCAGCGCGCAGGTCGACGATTCGACCAGCGACACGCTACATGTGGTCGAAGCGAGCAGCTTCCAGTTGCAGGCGACCGACACATTTCATCCCTGGATCGCCGCGCTCCTGAACTTCTCGCCGGATCACCTGGACCAGCACGCATCGATTGACGAATACGCGTCGGCCAAGGCGGCGATCTTCCGGCAGCAGGACTCCTCGGACTGGGCCGTCGTCAATGCGGACGACCCACAGGCCGAACGGCTGGCGCTCTCGACCCGTGCGCGACGAGTGCGCTATGGCCTGTCGCTCGTGGGTGATGGCTTCACGGTTGCCGATGGCGTCATCGTCGAGCGGCGCGAGGCGAATGCCACGCCGCTCGTCCCGGTCGATGCCGTGCGCGTGCCGGGCCGTCACATTCTCAGCGACGTCGTCGCCGCGGCGGCTATCAGCAGGACGGCTGGTGCGGCGCCCGATGCCATGCACGCGGCGGTGTCGGCATTCGCCGGCCTCGAGCATGCGATGGAAGTCGTCGACACCATCGAGGGTGTGCGTTTCGTGAACGACTCGAAGGCCACGAACATCGAGTCGACGCGGCGCTCGATCGAGAGCGTGCCGGCGAACCTGGTGGTCGTGATGGGCGGCAAGTACAAGGGCGGCGATTTCAGGTCGCTGGCCGAGCCGCTGACGAATCGGGGGCTGGCGGTGGTGGCGATCGGTGAGGCCGCGCCGCTTATCGAGTCTGCGCTGGCGGACGTGATTCGCGTCGAGCGAGCGGGATCGATGGCGGATGCCGTCCGCACGGCGTTCGGGCTGACACCGCAGGGTGGCACGGTGGTGCTCGCGCCGGCGTGTTCGAGCTTCGACATGTTCCGCGACTACGCGGAACGAGGACGGGCGTTCAAGGAGGAGGTGCGGCGGCTCGCTAGAGAACGGCGGGCCACACGTGAGCAGTGAGCAGTCGTCAGTCAGTTTGCGGCGATCGAGAGCTGGCCGCTGGGAACGCAGGCTGCCCCGGTCTGCGAGGCCCGTGTCCCGACCCCAAGCTGGCTGATGACTGCTGACTGCTCACGTGCAGCGAGTCTCCGTAACCGGCGTTTGTTTCGGTGCAAGCGCGGCGAATCTTTAGGTCCGACGACGCCAGGCCCTACATCGGCCTGGTGCGAGGCGGAACAGGGCAGAAAGTATGGCGCGAAAGCTCAAATCCGACAAGGTGCTGTTCCTGGCGACGCTGCTGCTCGCACTGGCGAGCATCGTGATGGTTTACAGCGCGTCGGCAGTGATCGCGGAAGAGCGGTTTCACCGCCCCTATCTCTTCCTGATCAAGCAATCGATGTGGGTCGGCATGGGATTGGCGATGCTCGGTCTGATCATGCGCGTCGACTATCGGACCTGGAAGCAGCCGGTGCTCATCTGGTCGGCGCTCGGTCTCGTGCTGATCGCGCTGATTGCCGTGTTGTTCAGCGCGCCGATCAACGGCACGCGGCGATGGTTCGGCATCGGCGGCTTCGGTGTGCAGCCATCGGAGCTCGCCAAGCTGGCGGTGATCTTCTTCACGGCGGCGCTGCTGGAGCGGCGGATGCACCGCATCGACGAGGCGCGCTATTCGCTGTTGCCGATCGGCCTCGTCATTGGCGCCGTCACTGCACTCGTCCTCCTCGAGCCGGACTTCGGCACGGCGGTCTCGATTGCGCTGGTTGCGGCGGTGATGGTCTTCGCGGCGGGTCTCAACTGGAAGTACGTCGTGTATTCGATCTGCCTCCTGGTGCCGCCGACGACCTACGTGTTGATGAGCGCCGACTATCGGGTCAAGCGCCTGACGTCGTTCATGTGTCCGGAATGCGATCCAATGGGCGCCGGGTTCCAGTTGCTGCAGTCGCTGATCGCCGTCGGCACGGGCGGCGTCACCGGAAAGGGCCTGATGGCCGGCGTCCAGAAGCTCTTCTATCTACCGGAGCCGCACACGGACTTCATCTTTGCCGTCATCGGCGAGGAGCTCGGACTGGTCGGGACGACGCTGACGCTGCTCGCGTTCTTGATCATCACGTGGCGTGGTGTTCAGGTCGCGGCCCGCGCGCCCGATCGCTTCGGGGCGTTTCTTGCGCTGGGACTGACCGGAATGATTGCGGTCCAGGCATTCATCAACCTCAGCGTGGTCCTCGGACTGATGCCGACGAAGGGAATCCCGCTGCCGTTCGTGAGCGCGGGTGGCTCGTCTCTGCTGATCAATCTGGTGGGCATGGGCATTCTGCTGAACGTGTCGCAGCACGCTTCGATGGTCAATGAGGCCTGAGGCGGACAGCGGTGACCGAGAGCGCAGCCGCGCTGCGTATCGTCGTGGCCGGCGGCGGCACCGGCGGTCATCTGTATCCCGGCATCGCCGTCGCACGCGAGATCGTTCGCCAGCGGCCGGGTGCCATCGTGACCTTCGCGGGAACCGCGAAGGGCATCGAGTCGCGGGTCGTCCCGCGCGAAGGGTTCGAGCTCGACGTGATTCGGAGTGGCGGATTGAAGGGCAAGACCGTCGGTCAACGGCTCGCAGGACTCTTGCTGCTGCCGGTGTCGGCGTCGGACGCGTGGCGTGTCGTGTCGCGGCGGCGTCCGCATCTCGTGATTGGCGTCGGCGGGTACAGCTCGGGCCCCGTTGTCGCCCTCGCGGCGCTCAGAGGCGTCCCGACGCTGCTCCTGGAGCAGAACGCTGTCCCGGGCCTCACGAATCGCCTGCTCGCGCCGCTGGTGCGGCAGGCCGCGGTGACCTATGACACGACGTTGCCGTTCTTTCGAGGGAAGGGGTTCGTTGCCGGCAATCCCGTCCGCGCCGAGTTCCTCGCGCCGCAGGCGGATCTCGATGGCTCATCGGCGCCCGCTCGTGCGCTGCGGGTACTGATCTTTGGCGGTTCTCAGGGGGCGCACGCAATCAACGTGGCCTGTGTGGAGGCAGCGCCGAAACTGGCGGCCTCACCCACACCACTCGCTGTCGTGCATCAGACCGGGGAGCGAGACCGGGCGATGGTGCGGCAGGGTTACGAACGTGCCGGCCTGGCTGCGCGGGTCGAACCGTTCTTGTTCGAGATGGACCGCGAGATGAAAGCCGCTGACCTCGTGGTCTGCAGAGCCGGCGCCACGACGCTGGCCGAGATCACTGCAGCAGGGAAGCCGTCGATTCTGGTGCCGCTGCCGACGGCCACGGACGATCATCAGAGGAAGAACGCGCAAGTCCTGGCACAGGCCGGCGCCGCGGAAGTGATCGATCAGACGGAGTTGAGCGGAAATCGTCTCGCCGTCCGGATTTTCGCTCTGGCGGTCGATGCGGAAGGTCGACAGCGCATGAGTGAGGCTGCACGCCTGCTGGCACGGCCGGATGCGGCACGTGTGATCGCGGCACGCGCGATCACGCTTGCCGGGACGTAGGGCGTGCCGGAGCGATGGAAGGCCGTGCATTTCGTGGGTGTCGGGGGAAGCGGCATGAGTCCGCTGGCTGAAATCCTGCTGCGACACGGTACGCAGGTGAGTGGATCGGACGAGAAGGCGACATCGGTGACGGCATATCTGGAAACACTGGGTCTCGAGTTCCACGCGGGACACGCGGCGGACCACGTCGGCGCCGTGGATGTCGTGGTGCGCTCGTCGGCCGTGCGGCCGTCGAACCCGGAGATTCAGGAAGCCGAACGGCGTAACATCCCCGTGATCCTGCGCGGGGCGCTCCTGGCCGAGCTGATGGCGGAACGGCGGGGCGTGGCGGTTGCCGGTGCGCACGGCAAGACGACCACCACCGCGATGCTCGGTCTCGTGCTCGACCGCGCCGGACTCGATCCGACGGTCGTCATCGGTGGCCGTTTCGCGGCTTTCGGCAGTCACGCGCGCGTCGGCCGAAGCGCGCTCCTCGTCGCGGAAGCGGACGAAAGCGATCGCTCGTTCCTCTGGTTGCGTCCGTACCTCGCGATCGTCACGAATATCGATCGCGAGCACCTCGAGAGCTACGGCACCTTCGACGAGCTCACCCGAGCCTTCGCGCGGTTTGCCGAGTCAGTTCCGGGAGAAGGCGGGGCGATTCTCTGCGTCGACGACCCGCACCTCACGGCGATGGCCGAAACCCTCGCGGCTCCTGTCGTGTCCTACGGCATCGACAATCGGCAGGCGACGATTGGCGCGACGGACATCACGCTCGCCGGCTTTGGATCGAAGGCAACAGTGGCACGGCGCGGTGCCGACGGCCGTGAGACCGCACTGGGTGTGCTCACGCTCCACGTGCCCGGCCGCCATAACGTGCTCAACGCGCTCGCGGTGATCGCGGCCGCCAGCCACCTCGGCGTCACGTTTGCGGCGATCGCCGCCGCGCTGGCGGAGTTTCGCGGGGCCGAACGCCGTTTCGAACGAAAGGGTGAGGCAAACGGCCGCATCGTCGTCGACGACTACGGCCATCATCCGACCGAGATCGCGGCGGTGCTGATGGCGGCGCGCGCCACGGGCGCCCGCCGCATCTTCTGCGTCTTCCAGCCGCATCGCTACTCGCGCACCGCAGACCTGCTGCAGGACTTCGGTCCGGCGTTGGGGCTCGCCGACGAGGTGCTGCTCACCGACATCTATCCTGCCGGCGAGGACCCCGTTCCGGGCGTCACCATCGACGCGCTCGCGAACGAAGTCCGGAAATCGGTGTCCGGACCCGTGCACGTCGTCCCGCGACTCGAGGACGTTCCCGCGGTCGTAGCGCACGCATCCCGCCCGGGCGACCTGGTGATCACGCTCGGGGCCGGATCGATCGGGACGGTCGGCGATCGCATTCTGGCGGAGGTGCGCGCGTGCCCGTAATGGCGCCCGCCGATCGGCGTTTTCGCCGAGCGCAGGTCAAACCGTCCCGCCAGAGGAAGGTTCTCCTCGAGAGAATCGCGCGCATCGCCCGGCTGGTCGCTGCGGTCGTGACGGTCGTCGCCGGGATTTACTACGGTGCGCACGCGGTTGCGCAGGCGCACACGCTGCAGGTGCATGACATTCGAATCCGCGGCAATCAGCATCTCGCGAAAGGTGAGGTGTTGGCGATTCTCGAAGGCCTGCGAGGCGAGCACATTCTCGCCACCGACTTGAACGAGTGGCGGCGGCGCCTCATGGGGTCGCCGTGGATTGAGTACGCGGCGCTGCGGCGGTTGCTGCCCTCCACGGTGGAAATCGTCATTCGCGAGCGGCGCCCCCTGGCGCTGGCCCGCATGAGTGGCACGCTGTTTCTCATCGACGACGAAGGCCTGGTGATCGACGAGTACGGACCCAACTACGCGCAACTCGATCTACCGATCGTGGACGGTCTGACCAGCGGCCCTCCAACCAACGGTCCGACGATCGATCCGGCCAGAGCCTATCTCGCCGAGCGCGCGATCTCGGCGCTCGGTTCGCGTCCAGATCTGCTGCAGCGCGTCTCGCAGCTCGATGTCACCAATCCACACGACGCGGTCCTCCTGCTCGATCAGGATCCGGCGTTCATTCACGTCGGCGAAGACGAGTTCCTGGAGCGGCTGCAGTCGTATCTCGACTTATCCGAGGCGCTTCGAGCGCGAATCCCCGAAATCGAATACGCGGACCTGCGGTTTGCCGACCGCGTGTACGTGCGGCCGGCCCGCCGCAGCCTTGGTGGAGGCGGGCGCGTCGCCGCGCCCGTGGCGCCACCGGTGCATCAGGACTGAGGAGGAGACGTGGCACGGAAGGATCGCTACCTGGTGGGATTGGACGTCGGCACGTCGAAGGTTTGTGCGATCGTCGGCGAAGCACTCGACGACGGATCGATCGATGTCGTCGGCATCGGTGTCGCTGAGTCGCGAGGCATCCGGCGCGGCGTCATTGTCAATCTCGAGGCTGCAGTCGAATCGATCAAGAAAGCGATCGAAGAGGCGGAGCTGATGGCAGGCGTCGAGATCGATGCCGTCCATCTGTCGATGGCGGGCCCGCACATCAAGGGATTCAACAGTCGTGGTGTCATCGCGGTGGCGGGCAAGAGCCGCGAGATCACGCGGGATGACGTGCGGCGTGCCATCGAGGCGGCGAAGGCAGTGTCGCTCCCCGCCGGACGCGAGATCCTGCACGTGCTGCCGCAGGACTTCGTCGTCGATGAACAGGACGGCATCGGCGCGCCGATCGGCATGACCGGCGCCCGGCTCGAAGTCAACGTGCACATCGTGACGAGCAGCTCCACGGCGACGCAGAATATCGTGTCGTGCGTGAATCGGGCCGGCGTCGGGGTCATCGACACGGTGATCGAGCAGATTGCGGCGGCGGAAGCCGTGCTGACGCCGGACGAGAAGGAACTCGGCGTCGCACTCGTGGACGTCGGCGGCGGCACCACCGATATCGCGATCTACGAGCGCGGCAGCCTGTGGCACACCGCGGTGATCGGTGTCGGCGGCGATCACTTCACGAGCGACATCGCCGTCGGACTGCGTATGCCGATTCCGGACGCGGAGAAGCTGAAACGCAAGTGCGGCTGCGCGCTGTCGGCGATGGTCGACGAGGACGAGACGATGGACGTCGCCAGCGTCGGCGGCCGCCGATCGCGTGTAATGGCGCGGCGGATCCTGTCGGAAATCCTGCAGCCGCGCGCCGAAGAAATCTTCCATCTCGTCTGGGACGAGATTCGCCGCGCCGGCTACGAGAAGGCGCTGAACTCGGGAATCGTCCTCACCGGCGGAGGCGCGATTCTGGAAGGCATGCCGGAAATCGCCGAGCAAATCTTCGACCTGCCGATTCGCCGTGGCGCGCCCACGGGCATCGGCGGGCTGGCGGACCACGTGAGCAGTCCGGCGTTTGCGACGCCGGTTGGCCTGGTGGTCTACGGGCAGCGAAATCAGGTTGTGGACACGCGATCGACAGGAGTCGGCGCGTTCAGCCGCGTCGCGGGCCGCCTGAGGGGCCTGTTTCGAGAGTTCTTCTGAACGGGGGCAGGGAGGATACGGGATGTCTTACGAACCGCATGTGACACCAATTTTCAAGGACATCGATCCTCGGGATCTTCGGCTTCGGCTCGAAGAGGACCGGCGCGCCGGCGCTCGGATCAAGGTCATCGGCGTCGGCGGCGGCGGCAGCAACGCCGTCGCGCGGATGGTCAGCTCAGGCTTCGAGGGCGTCGAGTTCATCGTCGCCAATACTGATCTGCAGGCGCTGCAGAACAACCCGGCGCCGGTCAAGATTCAGATCGGGTCGAAGCTCACCAAGGGACTCGGCGCCGGCGCCGATCCCGACGTCGGCCGCCAGGCGGCCCTCGAAGATACCGACAAGCTGATTCAGGCGCTGGACGGCGCTGACATGGTGTTCGTGACGACCGGACTCGGCGGCGGCACCGGCACCGGCGCCGCACCAGTGGTCGCCAGCCTGGCCTCCGAGCTGGGCGCGCTCACGATCGCCGTCGTGACCAAGCCGTTCAAGTTTGAGGGACGCCGCCGGCAGATGCAGAGCGAAGCGGGCCTCGAATCGCTGCGCGAGTGCGTCGATACCGTCATCACCATCCCCAACGAGCGGCTGCTGACGATCATCGAGCGCAAGACCACCCTGAACGAGGCCTTCGTCACTGCGGATGACGTACTCCGGCAGGCGATTCAAGGTATCTCGGACCTGATCATCGTGCCCGGGCTGATCAACCTCGACTTCGCGGACGTCAAGACGATCATGGCCGGTATGGGCCTGGCGATGATGGGAACCGGCGTGGCTGAGGGCGAGACGCGCGCGGTCGAGGCGGCGAGGCGCGCGATTTCGAGCCCGCTCCTCGAGGGCGCGTCGGTGAACGGCGCGCGTGGCGTGATCATCAACGTCACCGGCGGACCGGACCTGTCGCTGCTCGAAGTGAGCGAAGCCTCGACGATCATCCAGGAGGCCGCGCACGAGGACGCCAACATCATCTTCGGCGCTGTTGTCGACAAGCAGCTCGAAGGGCGCGTGAAGATCACCGTCATCGCCACCGGCTTCGACCGCACCGTGGCAAGAGAACCGATGGCGACGCCGAGCCAGACGCCGGTCGATCTCGCTCACTACAACACCAGGACCCGGCCGCAGGAACCTGCGACGTCCATTCCGGTGCCGAGCATGTCGGTCCCGGTGCGGCCGCCGCTGGCGCGCCGGCCATCGATCGACATGCCGCAACCGATGGCGATGGCCGCCGGCGCGGAGAATCAGGTCATGGGCGTTGGCGACGAGCCGCCATCTCCTCTCGACGTGCCCGCGTTCCTGCGCCGCCAGCACGACGGGTAGGGCTGGCGCGCGCCTGGCGCGCGGGCCGTGCGGCGATCGTGGAAGACGAGGTAGCAGCCGGCGGCGCGCCATCGCCGCCGCCGGAGCACCAGCACTCGTGACGTCCGATTCCGCCCTTCGGGCGTCGTCGAGAGGTCGGCGGCTCTACACCGTGGCGGCATGCTGTTCTTCGTATTCGAGGTACGCCTGCAGGATCAGATCGCGCAGGCGATCCTGGCCCGTCGCGTCAGCGAGCGGGCGGAGGAGCGCGAATGACCGGCGCTCCCCGTTTACGGAGTACTGACGCGCCGGAAAGGTGACGTTCCGGCCGTTGCCGCTCTTGCGTTCCCAGATCGAAAACCCAATGAGCTTGAGTCCGTCGAGCGGACCCTCGAGAAAGTGAAGTTCGGCGTCTGCCAGCTTGCCGGGTGGATTGCCTTTGTCGTTCCCGATGATTTTGACGATCACGGCGCACTCCTGTGGTCGAGGCCTGCCCTCCGAAACTCAAGGGGCATGCCGGATTTCGCGTGATCCGGATTGCTCGCGGAAGTTGCGGCAGATAGAGAAGATGCGGCGGCGGGTGCGATCGGTCGCTTACGCGTCCGGATGGCAGCTCAAACGAGTGTTAACGCGGGTTGCGGTCACGATCCTTCGTGTGCGTCACCTATCAGGATGACGTGTGCGAGAGCCAGGCTGTCCGTGTGCGTGATCGTGAGATGCGCCCGCGAGGCGCCGAGTCGGGCAAAATGGCGGGCCGCGGCATTGTGAAAGTGCAGTTGCGGTGGACCGCCGTGGCGGACGACTTCGAGATCCTTCCACAGCACCCCGAAGGCATGGCCGGTGCCAATCGCTTTCATTCCAGCTTCCTTCGCCGCAAAGCGGCCGGCGAGGTGCGGTGCGGGATTCTTGCGTCGCATGCAGGTACCTCGAGCTCGCGCGGGGTAAAGATGCGGCGCAAAAAACGCTCGCCATAGCGCTCGACAGTGGCCGCAATTCTTTCAATCTCGGTCGCATCCATGCCGAGGCCGACGATGGTCATGACCGTACTCTACAATTTTTGAAACGATGGCGATCCGCGACATGGCGATAAGGACACCCGTCCCTGCGGATGGCTTCGCGTGGGCAGCCGCGCCATGGGGGCTGAAACTCGTCGCGCTGGCACTGGAAGACCTGAGCCACGGGTGGACGACCAGCCAACTGCAGTTGCGCGGAAGTGCGGACGTCGAGCGGTCGGGTTGGACGCAGGTGGCCGCCGCCGCGGGTGTGCCGCTCCCGGCGCTCATTCGGTTGCACCAGGTGCACGGCGTCAATATTCATCGGGCGAGCGCGACCGATGTCGGGGCCAGGCCCCAGGAAGCTGACATCATCCGGACCGACGACGCGGATGTCGCCGTCGCGGTGCAGGTCGCGGACTGCGTGCCGTTGCTACTGGGCAATGTCCGCATGCAGCGCGTTGCTGCAGCACACGCCGGCTGGCGAGGAACGGCGGCCAATGCCGCCGGGATCGCGGTCGCCGAGTTCACCGGCCATCACGAGAGCGCACTGGTTGCCGCCATTGGGCCGAGCATCGGGCCGTGCTGCTATCGGGTCGGTCCGGAACTGCGATCGTCGTTCGAGTCCCTCGGATGGTCGTCATCGATGCTCGATCGCTGGTTCAGCTCGCGAGGAGGTGCGCTCTATCTCGATCTGTGGCAGGCCAACGCCGACCAACTTCGCACTGCTGGCGTTCAGCACGGGAACATTCACGTCAGCCGGCTCTGCACGTCATGTCATCCGGAATGGTTTTACTCCTATCGGCGCGACGGCGCGGAGACCGGCCGGATGGTCGGGTTCATCCGCAGCGTCGCGTCTTGAGTTTCTGAGTGCGCGGGAAACCCTCCAATCGGCCGCCTTCGCGGGAGGAGGTGCTCGCCGCAGTCAACCTGACCGTGCCGGACCTGATCGCGCCGGATCTCTCAGTACTCTTTTGCGGGATCAATCCCGGCCTCTACTCAGCGGCCACGGGCCATCATTTCGCACGGCCAGGGAATCGTTTCTGGCGCGCGCTCCATGCGGCAGGATTCACTGCTCGCGTGCTGAAACCGTGGGAGGACTCAGAACTGTTGGCGAACGGCGTGGGCATCACGAACCTGGTGTCGCGCGCGACCGCCGGCGCCGCCGAGCTGACGCGCGACGAACTGATCGCGGGACGCGATCGTCTCGAGCGCAAGGCGGCGCGCTACCGTCCCCGGTGGATCGCCGTCGTCGGCATCGGCGCGTATCGGGTCGCCTTCGAACGTCCGGGCGCCACGATTGGTGAGCAGCTCGAACGGCTGGGTGTCTCGCGGCTGTGGGTACTACCGAATCCGAGCGGGCTGAATGCCAACCACCAGATGCCCGAGTTGACGCGGGCGTTTCGCGCGCTCCGAAAAACCATCTCCTGACGCGGGCTGGCGGCGATTGACCCTGTTCGCGCGTACATTGGCGACCTTCGAGACGCGCTGCGTCTCCACACTCGACGATGACCGCCAGTGGGACTCCGGTGACGTCGTGCTCGGCCTGGATGGCAGCACGGATCCGGCGGCGACTGGAACCGCGACCGACGCGTGCCAGCCGCTCACAAACTCGGCGCCGTCGCCGGACGCATCGCGCTGGTCGACCGTGGCATCTGCACGTTCGTCGTGAAGGTCGCCAATGCGCAGGCGGCGGGCGCAATCGGCGTGCTGGTTGCGGATAACGTCGCCGACGATCCGCCGGCCGCCGGTACCGATCCACGATCGCGATTCCATCCGCAAGAATCACCCTCGCGACCGGAAACGCGATCAGGACGCTTCTCGCCCAGGGGACGGCGGTCAACGTCACGCTCGCGCTCGACCTGACGCAGCGCGCCGGCGCCGATCGCTCCGACCGGCCACAGCTGTTTGCCACCAACCCGGTGCAGCCGGGATCGTCGATTTCTCATTGGGACTCGATTGCCTTTCGAAACCAGCTCATGGAACCGGCCATCAATCCCGATCTGACGCACGAGGTGATCCCGCCCTTCGACATGACGCTTGCCGAACTGCGTGACGTCGGCTGGTTCCTCGATGCCGATTTGAACGGGATTACCGATCAGACCGTGATACTCGGCACCTGCAACACGGGGTTGCCGAATTCCGTGCTATCGAATGGCGCGGCACTGGCGGATCAGGCGCGCGTGTGGTTGCGGGACTGCTCGGACGCGAAGAACGCGGGCCAGTTCGCCTCATGCGTCAACAAGGTGACGACCGCAGCCAGCCGCTCCGGATTGATTACGTCTGCGCAGAAAGAGGCGATTGCCGCCTGCACCGGCCAGGCGTTCGGCACGCAGTAGCGCGATCTCGTCGCGGCAGCAGGTTGCGGGACCAGGCTCAGTCTTTTGCGAAACGGCCGTGGTGACCTGCCGCCTGCTGCCTACTGCCCGGTAGGGCGAGCGGCTTCGTCCATCGCCAGGTTGGCGAGACGATCCGCTTCCTTGTTGAACTCGCGGCGCACGTGCTCGAACGTCACCTTGCCGATTCGCGCGACGCGTTCGCGTGCTTCCTGGAACAGCGGCTGCAAGCCGGGATTCTTGACTCGATACTCGCCCTTCAACTGTCGGACGAGCAGCTCCGAGTCGGATCGGATATGCAGGTTGCGGAGACCCTGCTCCAGCGCCCACGCGAGTGCTGCCAGCAGTCCCTGATACTCCGCGACATTGTTCGTGGCCTGACCAAGCGGCTGGCGGAGCTCCGCCACGACCTGGCCGCTATCATCGACAATCTGCACGCCATAACCCGCGGGGCCGGGATTCCCCCGCGAGCCGCCATCGATGTACGCCGTCGTCATGCCGTCGGAGCGGCGGCGGTCGCTTCCGCTTTCGGCGGGATGAAGTAGAGCACGCGCTGGCAGCTATCACACTGGATGATCGAGTTGTTCTGCCGGATGTGCTGGTAAACCTGAGGGCGCAGACGAACGTGACATTCGGAACAGCGTTCGTCCCGGGCGATGGCCACGGCGACACCTCGTCGCCCTCGCGCCACCTGCTCATACAACGCCAACGTTGGCGCGGACACGCCGGCGGCCAGCGCCGATCGCTCACGCGTGAGCTGCTCGATCGAAGCGGCGGCAGCCTCGAGCTGTTCGTCGAGATCGATGCGGTCGCGTGCGATCTGCTGTTCGGAGCTTTTCAGCGTGCCTTCCGCGCCCTTGAGGGTGGCGGTGATGTCGTCGTTCGCCACCATCAGCTCGAGCATCGAGTCTTCGAGCCGCCGCACCTCGGCCTGCGCGGTTTCGATCTCATGCTGCATGGCGTGGTATTCGCGGTTCGTCTTCACTTCCATCAACTGGTCTTTGTAGCGGGAGAGGCGGGTCTGGATGGCGGCGATGTCTTTCTCGAGGTCGCGGCGGCTGGTGTTGTTCGCGGCCTGCCGTTCCTTCGCGGCCGCCACTGCTCCCCGCGCGCCCTCGAGCCTGTCGTCGAGCGCGCGCTGCGTCTCGGGGATTGTCGTCTGCAGGCGGCGCGCCTCCGCCACGCGCGAGTCCAGCGCCTGGAGCTGGATCAGGCGTTCAAGGTCAGGATGCACCACTGGAATGTACCACAGGACGCTCTTAGGGGGACGAGGACGAAGGACGATTAGCAGGAGCAGAAGCGACTCGTGTTCACGATTCCGCCGCAGGAAGACGCGGTGGGGCACGCGGGGTCCGCCTGCGAATTTGGCGGCATCCACCTCCAGATCGATCCGTTTCCGTGGGCGACGGTAGAGAAGGTCCGCGATCAGGCCTGGACGGCCGTGCCGAACGTGGGCGATGCCGCTTACTTCAGAGACAATCGCGGGAACTATGCCGAGCTCGCGGCGCGACGTCGGCGGGTCCTCTACCGACGCCGGCATGGGAGTATTCCGTGCACCGTTCGACGACTGTCCGCGATCGTCGTGCTGTCCAACGCCGGCAAGGCGGTTCTCGGCGAACGGGACTGGTGTGGCAACGCCGCCATCCAGCTTCAATACGGTTCGCGATCACGGCGTCACGCAGAGCATGCTCGGCCCGCGACTGGCGAGGCTGGCGCTCGGATGGCACGAAGACTACCTCTTGCGAGTCACACCTACCGCCGGGGCATCCGTTCCGGGCTCAGCGTCGACTCAAAATTCTGGGCTGCGGATCGCATTCCGGCGAACTTGTCCGACGGCGCGATCATGGTGTTCTTCAACCCGCAGGACTTGCCCGGTGGGTACATCAATCACGTAAATAGCTTCCAGACCGTCGCCGGGGCATGGTGTGTGCGCGGAGGCAGCGGGTCGCAGATCCAGTGACAGGGTGATCTCGCGAAGGGCAATCGCATGGGATGGCGGCTGCCCGCCGGACATCCATTCCAGAAACACTACGCCACCCCTTCTACCGACCGGAGCGGCGCCGTCAAACTCGCCGCCCCGGCCATGCGCCGTTGGGTGCCCGAACTCGACTCCTTCTATATAGAGGCGAGGGAACGAAATCCGAAGGTCGCATACTGCGCGCGTGCATCGCCGTCGCGTTGCGCCAGTACTCGCGGTCTTCGCCCTCGTGGCGACCACGGCGCGCGCCGATCAGATCGATGAGTACGTGAAGGCCCGGATGAAGGAGTTCGACCTTCCGGGCCTCTCCCTGGCGATTCTCGAGAATGGCCGGCGTTCATTGCGACCGCGATCATGCTGCTGGCGCAGGATGGACGGCTGGAGTTGGACGATCCGGTCGGCCGCTTTCTCGAGGGCACGCCCGATAGCTGGCGGCCGATCACGATTCGCCAGTTGCTCACGCACGCGGCAGGATTGATCCGCGAATCGCCTGCGTTCGAACCGATGAAGGCTCAGAGGCGGAATCGCCGACCTGTCTCTTGCATCGGCTCACTCAGTCCGCAATGCGACCAGCGGATCCACGCGTGTCGCGCGCCGCGCCGGCAGGTAGCTGGCGAGAAACGCAAACACCGCCAGCAGCGCGACGACGGTGAGGTACGTCTGCGGATCCGTGCTCGCGACGCCTGTCAGGACGCTGCCCATCATCCTCGTGGCCAGAAGCGCCGCGGGAATTCCGATGACAACTCCGATCAGGGCGAGGGCCATGCCGTTGCCGACGATCAACCTGAAGATGTCGCGTCGTTCGGCGCCAAGCGCCACGCGCACCCCAATTTCGCGAATCCGCTGCTGCACGGTGTACGAAAGAATTCCGTATAGACCGATCGCCGCCAATGCGAACGCCGCACTTGCGAAGAAGGTCATGACGATCGCTGTGAAGCGCGGCTGATTCGCGGTATCGGCAACGACCTCTTCCATCGACCGGACATTCGCCAGCGGCAGCCCCGAATCGATGGACGCGACCGCAGCCCGAGCGGAACTCGCCAGCGCCAGCGGCCGTTCGGGCGTTCGCAGGATAAACGTCATCGACCGGCCCTCGTAGGGCGGACGTGGAGCCTGTGCGAACGGCACGAAGATTGACGGCGGCGCGGCCGCGCGCGCTCCCTCCCATCGGACGTCGCCGACGACGCCGACGATCTGAATTGACGGACTGGTCTCGCGCGGGTAGTAGCGGATGCTCTTCCCGATCGGGTCGTCACCGGCCCAATAAAGCCGGGCAGCCGTTTCATTGATCACTGCCACCAGCGATGCACCCGCAGCATCGCTGTCGGCGATGAGGCGGCCACGCTTCAGCGGAATGCCGAACGCGCGGAACAGGTCTGGCGTCGCCATCACATAACCCGCGTTCCATCTGGGTGACCCTGGCGCCGGCGCCGCACGATCTTCGATGATGAAATCGTCGCGCCCTCCCCCCGACGCCAGTGGCAGCGCCGAGACCGCTCCGGCGATAGTGACGCCAGGCATTGTCGCGAGACGCGTCTCGATCGCCGCGAGCGTGCGCCTCGCTACTGCCGGATCCGACTGCCGTGCCGGCGGCACGAATACGTCAAAGGTCAGAAGCCCCTCCGTCTGTATGCCGAGGTCGACGCGCCGCAGATCCTGATAGGACCTGGTCAGCAGCAGTGCACCCGCGAGCAGCACGACGCTCAACGCCAACTGCGCGACGACAAGGCTGGAGCGCGCGAGTACCAGCCGTCGGGAAGCGGTCGCGGTGCGCGAGTCGCTCCGAAGTGTGTCCTGCAGACGCGATCCCGCGGCGGTCAAGGCAGGTACGACGCCGACGATGCCACCGACGACGATGACGAGTGCGCCGATGTAGAGCAAGGTGAGGGTATCGATCGAGATCGGCTGCGGAGCAGGCAGCCGGCCGGGATAGAGTGCCAGCAGTCCGGCAAGCATCGCGTTGGCGACGAACACGCCCGCAGCGCCACCGATCGATGCGAGCAGCAAGGATTCAACCACCAACTGGCGGACGAGGCGCTGTCGGTCCGCGCCAAGCGCGTGCCGAACGGCGAACTCGCGGCGCCGGGCCTCCCCATGCGAAACCAGCAGCGCCGATAGATTGACGCAGACGATCAGCAGGACAGCGAGGACGGCACCGCCGAGAAGGAGTAGTGCGTCACGCTGGTCTCCGACAAGGTCTTCGTGCAGTGGCCGACCGATCGCGAAGTGGCCTTTTGCATAGTGGTCGGGATACGCCTCCGACCAATACGCGTGCAGCGACTGCAATTGTCCCTGGGCCTGTTCTCCGGTGATCCCGTCGCGAAGGCGCGCGATCGCAAGGATGTTGTGGCTCTGGCGATTGATCGACGTTTCCGAACGGTCAATCGTCAGCGGTGTCCACAGCTTGACTGCGGAATCTTTGAAGGTGAAGCCGGCGGGCATCACGCCGATCACCTCGCATGGGGCGTCGTCCAGCCGGATCATCGAACCGATGGCGTGGCTGGTGCCGGTCGAGGAGGAGTCGGCGACGACCGCCAAGCACCCACCGCGATGCGCCTCAACGTCGGTGAACGTACGTCCACGTGCTGGCCTGACGCCGAGCACTTCGAAGAACTGTGCGGTAACAGGCATTGTGAGCACACGCTCGGCGGTTCCATCCGGGCTCGTCAGGTTACGGCTGCTGAAGTCGTAGGCCGCGATATTCGTGAATGCCGTGACCCTGCGCTGAAGGTCGGCGAACTCGGGCCCCGACAGGCCGAAGAACGGAAAGTCGTAGCCGGACGAGGGCAGGAAGCGGGAGTAAAGGGCGACCAGGCGATCACCGTCCGGAAATGGCAGCGGGCGAAGAAGGACCGCGTTGATGACGGCGAAGATGGCAGCGTTCGACCCGATGCCCAGAGCGAGCGTCAGGACGGCAGCGATCGCAAAGCCTGGCTGCTTGCGCAGCGTGCGGATGGCAAAGCGGAGGTCCTGCCACAGATCATTGAACAAGTGGCGTCCCGGCGCGCCGCCCGCAGGAACGGGTGTCTCGTGATGGGCTTGCCGCAGCGGCGCGAGATGGCGCGCGAGTGTGCCGCCATCCCTGAAATCGGCGAGCGCGATCCGCGTGGCGTCCTCGGGTGACGCGCCGCCGGCAATCAGTTCCCGCCAGCGATCGTCGAGGTGCTGCGAGAGCTCGTCGACGATCTCGTTCTCGCGCGCCGGCGACAGTCGTAGCGACGCCAGCCGCACACGCACGTGCGACGCCCACTCAGGCATGCTCGTCGCCGGTCACGCGTCGCACCGCCTCCACGAACGCATCCCAGGTCTTGCGCTGTTGCGCCAGCACGCGCCGGCCTTCAGGGGTGACCTTGTAGAACCGTCGCCGTCTTTCGTCGGCTTTCTCGACCCAGGCCCCCTTGATCCACCCCCGCTCCTCGAGGCGGTAGAGCAGCGGATACAGCGAGTCGATATGGAACGTCAGCTGGCCGCCCGAGCGCGTGTGGATCAACTTGCTCAACTCGTAGCCGTGACGCGGGCGAGCCTCGAGCAGCGACAGAATCAGCAGTTCCGCAGATCCGCGCTTCAACTCGCGATCCAGTGCCCGCGTGTTGATATCTGTCATGAACAGATAGTATGTGGACAGATATGCCCAGTCAAGACAGCGCCGAGTGGCAAGTGATGCGGCCCGAGCCGGCGCTATAATCCAGAATCCGCTGGGCTGCGGTTTTTCCGCGACCGGCGGAGCTCGCCCTTCCGAAGAAGTCTAGCGTTCACCTTTGCACGCCACGCCCCGTCGAGCGGAGCGCGTCGGAGGCACAGACGCCACTGAAGCCGGTGGCGGACTGGAACGGATGCCCGAGCGACGGCTCCAGGCGAGGAAGCAGATGCTGTCAGATGCGGCGGTGATCTATCAGTTCGGCGCCTTTTGGCTGGACCCGGCGGAACGCGTGCTACGCCGCGATGGTCAACCCGTGTCGCTGACACCGAAGGCGTTCGATCTGCTGGTCTATCTAGTCGAGCACCACGGTCGGCTGGTGGAGAAGTCGACGCTCATCGCGGCGCTCTGGCCGGACACCATAGTCGAAGAGGCGAACCTCGCGTTTCAGATCTCTGCACTGCGCAAGGCGCTGGACTATGGCGATGAAGGCGAGACGCTGATTCAAACCGTGCCCACGAAGGGCTACCGGTTCGTGGGAGTTGTGAAGGAACGGCTCCCAGCGACTTCCGCTCCGCCTGCACGGTGGCGCTCCCGACAGTTCGCTCTGCTCGTTCTCTTGGCCGCGGTCGGCACGCCTTTGCTTCTCATCGGCGTCCGTTTCCTGGCTCGGTCAAAAGGAACGACCCCGCCGGCAAGCACACGTGTCGTTCAACTGACTACGCAGACGGGCGTCGAGTTCCACCCGGCGTTCTCGCCGGACGGCACCCAGATCGTGTACTCCCGGCTGTCAAAGGGATGCCCTTCGCGATGGTGTGGCCCGCAAAGTGAGGACAGCGGGCTATGGCAGATGATGGTCGGCTCCACCGATGTGCGACAGCTGACCACGGGGGCGGGTTTCGATGTCAACGCCCGGTTCTCGCCTGACGGACGTCAGGTCGCATTCGTCCGCAGGCAGGACGAGATCGGCAGGCGCCGCATCATGCTGGTCTCCGCCGTCGGAGGTCCCGCGGCGAAGCTCTCGGATTTCCCGGCTGCTGACGGCGGGATCGCCTGGTCGGGTGACGGGACAGCCATCATCGCCGGACGTGATCCCGTAGATGATCCCCGCGGCGATCGAGGCTTGTACGCCGTCCCTCTGGCGGGGCCAGCACCACGCGCCATTACGCGGGCAGCACCGCCGACGGTGCACGTCGATCCCGCTCTGAGCCCGGACGGCCGCCGCCTCGCGTTTGTCGCGTGCCGATCGCCAGCATTCACGTTCGACTGCGACCTCAACGTGGCCGACATCGCTCCGGACCTGACGACGACATCGCCGCCGCGTCGCGTGGTCACGATGGCGATCATCTCTGGCCCGGTCTGGGGGCCTGATGGCAAATCGCTCATGTTCGCCGGAAGATCCCGAAGGTGGGGTTCGGTATCTCTGGAAGCTTGACGCGGACCGGCTCGGCTCCCCCGAACGCATAGAATCTGCGGGCCGCAACGTCGGAGAGCAGGTGGCGGTGGCCCAGGGAGGCCGGCTGGCGTTTTCGCGCGTAGAAGTCGATTGCGAGATTGTTCGCATCGCGATCGGACAGCCTCCGGTCCCGTTGATTTCGTCGTCTTCAATCGAGGCGCAGGCGACCTACTCCGAAGACGGGCGTCGCATCGCCTTTAGCTCCGATCGCTCGGGCCGCACCGCCGTGTGGGTGGCGGAGGCGGACGGGTCTGCGCCACGCCAGCTGACGCACGGACCGAGTCTCCAGGACGCGTCGCCGAAGTGGTCGCCGGATGGCAAGCGCATTGCCTTCGATGCGTCGTCAGCAGACGGCCAGACGCACATCCAGGTCGCCGACGCCGAGGGTGGAGCAACGACTGGGCTCACGTTCGGCCCTGAGGATCAGAACCTCCCGTTCTGGTCGCGCGACGGTCAGTGGGTGTATTACGCGAGTGGCCACGGCCAAGGCATCTCGCGGGTGCCTGCGCGGGGCGGTGCTCCCGAGCCGATCGTCACCGGCGGCTCGGGACTGATCGCGTCGGAATCGATGGACGGACGAATCGATCCTGTTTCAGCCGAAGGAGGGCGATTCGCCGCTGCTGGAGCGGTCTCTCGCTGGAGGGCCGGTCCGGCAGGTGCTGCCGTGCGTGCAGGCCGGCGCATTCTCGGTGCACGCGAAAGGTATCTACTACATTCCGTGCGGCGCCGGGCCCGATCCTGTGGTTCATCTGCTCGGCGCATCTGATCATCGGGATCGGCCCGTCTTCTCCCTCAAGGCATACGAGGCGTATTCTGGATGGAGCCTCTCGGTGTCTCCCGATGGCAACGCGATGCTTTACAGCACAATGGTCAGCATGCGAGGCGACCTGTGGATGATCGAGAATTTCCGGTAGCTGTACGTCACCGAGGGTTTACTGTTTTCCGCTTCGAGACATCTCAGCCACTCCTCACGGAATTTGCGCAGTGTGTGAATGAACGCGAGCGAAGAGGCAGCCAGACGACCGATCGGCCTTCCCGAACTCACTTCCCACTTCACATGGCACTCGGCACTCCGCACTTGGTACTGTAGTACCCGAGCGAAGGAGAGAGCCTCCAGGATTCGAGCACGCTGTCACGCCGCGAAGCGGCGTGCCGCGTATCCAAGAAACCGAGAACTCAGAACGACCGAGCGAAGCGAGGGAAGTGAATGGGCCCTCCAGGATTCGAACCTGGGACGAGCCGGTTATGAGCCGGCAGCTCTGACCGCTGAGCTAAGGGCCCTCAGGGACACTTAAAAGACAGAGGGTCTCAAGGTCTCAAGGTCTCAAGGTCTCAGGGTCTCAGGGTCTCAGGGGTCAAGGTCTCAGAGTCGAACGCTCTGACCCCTGCGACCTTTCGACCCTGCGACCTTTCGACCCTGCGACCTTTCGACCCTGCGACCTTGCGACCTACGTTCTGCCCTCGAGAAACGCGCGCAGTTTGCGGCTGCGCGAGGGATGTCGAAGTTTCCGGAGCGCCTTGGCTTCGATCTGGCGGATGCGCTCGCGGGTGACGGCGAAGTTCTGGCCAACCTCCTCGAGGGTGTGCTCGGAGCCGTCGCCGACGCCGAACCGCATCTTGATCACTTTCTCCTCGCGCGGCGTGAGGGTCTTCAGCACCGATTCGGTCTGTTCCTTGAGATTCAGATTGATGACCGCCTCGGCCGGCGACACGATGCCGCGGTCCTCGATGAAGTCACCCAGATGCGAATCTTCCTCTTCGCCAATCGGCGTTTCGAGGGAGATCGGCTCCTGCGCGATCTTCAGGACCTTGCGGACCTTGCTGACCGGGATGTCCATCCGCTGCGCGATCTCTTCGGAAGTCGGCTCGCGACCCAGCTCCTGGACCAGCGCGCGCGACGTGCGAATCAGCTTGTTGATCGTCTCGATCATGTGGACCGGGATGCGGATGGTCCGCGCCTGGTCGGCAATCGCGCGGGTGATCGCCTGGCGGATCCACCACGTCGCGTAGGTCGAGAACTTGTAGCCGCGGCGGTACTCGAATTTGTCGACCGCCTTCATCAGCCCGATGTTGCCTTCCTGAATCAGGTCGAGGAACTGCAACCCGCGGTTCGTGTATTTCTTGGCGATCGAGACGACCAGACGAAGGTTCGCCTCGACGAGCTCCTTCTTCGCCTGCTCGGCCTGCCACTCGCCCTTCGTGATCGTATCGAGCGTGCGGCGCAGCTGCTCGGGGGTCTCCTGCAGCTCGTCGGCCTGCGTCTTCAGCGTGGCCTTCAGGTCCTTCACGCGCTTTTGGAACAGCTTCCTGTCTTCCTCACGGAGCTTCAGCGGCTTGCGACCCTTCGGCGGCACCAGCTGGCGCTCGACGTGCGCAATCTCGCGCTCGGTGCGCTGAACGACCTCGACCTGCTCCTTGATCTCCTCGATCATCCGGCGCTTCACCAGCTCGGTGAACTCGATCTCGCGAATGCGCCTCGACAGCTCGACACGCGCCTCGAGGAACTTCCAGCGGGCGCGGCGGTGCTTTCGCTTGTCCTTCTTCGGGACCATCGCCAGCTTCTCTTCCGCCTTCTGCACCAGCACGCGGGCTTTCTTGACCGCTTCGATCTGCTTCAGGACCTCGCGCTTGCGATCCTCGATCTTGTCGTCCGTCAGCTCCTCGTCCGAGAAGGTGACGAGCTCACGGATCGTCCGCTGATCGTTCTTCAGGTCGTCGCCAAGCTGCAGGACCTTCTTCGTGACCATCGGCGTGCGCGAGATCGACTTGATGACCGAGAGCTTGCCGCGCTCGATGCGCTTCGCGATCGCGACCTCCCCCTCGCGCGTGAGCAGGGGCACGGTGCCCATCTCACGGAGGTACATCCGGACCGGATCGTTGGTCTTGTCGAGCGCGCCCGGCGTCAGATCGAGCTCGAGTTCCTCGGCGCCCTCCGCGGTGCGATCGAACGGCTTCCCGTCTTCTCGGAACGCCTTGTCCGAATCGAGCACCTCGATGCCGGCGCTGCCGAACGCGTTGAAGAGATCGTCCAGCTCCTCCGAGGACGTAATCTCGGAAGGGAGCAGTTCGTTGACCTCGTCGTACAGCAGGTAGCCCTTTTCCTTGCCGACGTTGATGAGCTGCCGTACCTCGTCGTACTTGTCCTCAATCGACAAGGGCATCCTCCTTCGAAAACAAAACACAGTTGACCATGAATAAGTGCAAAACGTCCTACCCTTAGATACCGGAACGCCTAGACAGGTATTTACCCCGCCAATTGCTCGATCCGCCGCTTCAAATCCACTTTCCTGTCGTACAGCTGCTCGATCCGGGCCGCTGTGGTGGCCGACCCGTCGTCCCGCAGCCCGTCGATCTCCCGCTGCAGCGCCGCCCGTTCGCGGTCGTACCGCAGCAGTTTCAGGGCGCGAACGCATTCGGCGGCCGGCGCGGGAGCTGCCGGCTCCGCCGCGATCGCCGTCACCTGCTGCGCCAGCCGATCATTTAGACGCTCCAGGAGGGCGGTTGGGAATGCCGCCAACGACTGATCCTGCAGGCTCCGGGCCACTTCGAACACCGGTGCCGCCCCCAGAGACGAGAGATCCTCCTCGTCCAGTTCCTCGAGCGCCGCCCGGCCCGACTCGGGGTCGTGGACGAGGCTCCACAACAGGCCCCGCTCCGCCGGCTTCAGCGGCGCCACCAGGGCAAAAACCTGCGGAGAAACGGTGGTTTTCCGCGCTCCCGCGGCCTTGCGGATCTCGGCGCGAACCACGTCTTCGGTAATTCTTGCCTGGTGGGCCAGCCGATCGGCGAACTGATCCCGGGCCGCCGCGTCGGGAATGCGGGCGGCGACGGCCAGCATGTCGTGCAGGAACGCGCGCCGGCCCTCGTCCGACGTCAGATCGTGACTGGCCGCGGACCGCTGCAGCAGGTACTCCAGGTACTTGGCCGACTGCCGGAGCCGATCCTGATAGGCGTCGCGTCCCTGCTGGCGCACGAACGTGTCTGGATCCACCCCGGGCGGCAAAACCGCCACATTGACGTCGAACCCTTCTGACACGAGCAGTTCGCAGGACCGCACCGCGGCGCCGACGCCCGCGGCGTCGGGATCGAAGCTCAGAACGATCTTCGACGTGAATCGCCGGAGCAGCTGTGCCTGTTGCGAGGTCAATGCCGTGCCGCACGAGGCGACGACCGGAGTGATGCCGGCCTGCACCAGCTGCGCGAAATCGAAATAGCCTTCGACGAGGACCGCGTAGTTCAACTTGCGAATCGCTGCCTTCGAGACATTCAGGCCGTACAGCGTGCGGCTCTTCGAGTAGATCGGCGTCTCGGGCGAATTCAGGTACTTCGGCTGCTGATCGCTCTCCGTCGCGCGCCCGCCGAACGCAATCACCGACCCGCTGTCGCGGCAGATCGGCACCATCAACCGGCTGCGGAACCGATCGACCACGTCGCCGCCATCGCGTTGGACTACGACGCCGCTGCGCAGGAGCAGCGGCAGGTCCAGACCCTTGCCAAGGAGAAACGTCTTCAACGCCTCCCGCGACGAAGGCGCGAATCCCAGACCGAGTTCGCTCACTGTGCCGTCCGCAATCCCGCGATCGGCGAGCTGCCGTCGCACGCGCGCCCCCGCCGGCGATGCGAGCTGTTCCGCAAACCACTGCTGCGCGAGCTCGTGAACGCGAAGAAGCGCCTCGCGTTCGGCGTTGTTGATGCCGCTCCGGTCTTCTGTCGGCTCCGGGACGGCAAGGCCGAACCGGCCGGCCAGCATCCGCACCGCTTCAGTGAACCCCATCTTCTCGTGCAGCTCGACAAACTTGATGACGTCGCCGCCGACGCCGCAACCGAAGCAGTGAAAGAACCCCTTCTCACGATTGACGTGGAACGACGGCGTCTTTTCGCCGTGGAACGGGCACAACCCTTTCCACGTCGCCCCCGTCTTCCGCAGCGACACGACGTCCCCCACGACCGACACGATGTCGGCGTGAAGATGGAGATCGTCGATGAACGTCTGCGGGAACAATGCCATGGCTATTCCACCCTACCTACTCCTTCAACTCGACGACGGTCACTCCGCCTCCGCCCTGTTCATGCGGCGCCGTGTGGAAGCGGTCCACCAACGGATGCGATTTCAGGAAACCGGAGATCGCTTTCTGCAACTTGCCGGTGCCGTGGCCGTGAATGACGCGCACGGTGCGCTGATCGGTGACCAGCGTTTCGTCAAGGAATCGCTCCGTCCTTTCCAGCGCCTCGTCTACCGTGCAGCCGACGACATTCAGATCCGAGAGCAGGCCCGGGCGCGGAGCGAGGTCAACGGTGACCTTCACGCCCTGGGCCGGCCGTTCCGCTTTTGCTGACGCCGTCCCGCCGACGACCTTCAGGTCGCGCGCTGCGGCACGCAGGCGCTTGCCGTGCACGTCGATCTCGGCCTGGCCGTCGGCGATCGTCCGCACGACGCCCTGCAGGCCGAAAGGAGGAACGAGCACCGCATCGCCGACGCGAGCAGGACGCGCCTCGATCGGCGCGGGCGTCGGCGCTTCCGCCGCCTGGCCGCTCTCTCCGACGGCCCGAGCGGCGACCGCTTCAACAGCGGCGCGCGCGTGTGCACGCAGGGATCCCTGATCCCCGGTCGAGAGCCGCGGACCACCCGTGTCGCGGGTCGTCAGGGCGGACGACTGGCGCTTCAGCGCCTGCACGACCGCATCGATCTCCCGCGTCGCGGTGCGAACGCGCTCCTCGACGCGATCGTTCAGCTTGCGCTTGAACGCGGCTTCGCGTTCCCGCAGTTCTTCTTCACGCTGCTCGGCGCGCGCACGTGCCTGGACCAGGGCGGCGCGCTCCGCGGAGACAGCCTTGCGGTCTTCGGCGAGCCGCGCGAGATCGCGGTCCATCCGTTCCAGCTGCGTCGCCAGCTGTTGCTCTCGCGTCCCGAGCGCCTGCCGTGCACGATCGACGATCTGGCGGTTCAGCCCGAGGCGGTTCGCCATTTCCAGTGCGAGGCTGCGCCCGGGCGACCCGTAAATCAAGTGATAGGTCGGCGCGAACCCGACCGGGTCGAAGGCGAACGCGGCCGAAGTCACGCCCGGCGTATTCGAGGCGTAGGTCTTCAGCGCATCGTAGTGAGTCGTGCCGATGACAATCGCGCCGCGCGTGCGGAAGTAATCGACGATGGCCACGCCAAGCGCGCCGCCCTCGATGGGATCGGTGCCAGCGCCGATTTCGTCGAGCAGGACCAGCGCCGGGAGCGCGAGGTCGCGATCCATCGACGCAATGTTGGTGATGTGCCAGCCGAACGTGCTCAGGCTGGCGGCAATCGACTGCTCGTCGCCGATGTCCGCGAAGATCGATCGGAACACCGGCACCGACGATCCGGTTTCCGCCGGAATGTGGAGGCCCGCCTGCGCCATCAATGGCAGGAGCCCAGCCGTCTTGAGCGCGACCGTCTTGCCGCCGGTGTTCGGACCGGTGACGAGCAGAGCCGTGTCCGGCGGTACTACTTTGATGTCGACCGGTGTCGGAACCTCCGGGAGGCCCGACAAATCGTCCGTGTAACGCGACACCACGCCTTTCATCAGCAGGGGATGCCGCGCCGCCAGCAGCTCGAGACGGCCGTCAACGGAAAGCGCCGGCGCGGCGGCGCCGGTAATCTCCGCGAATCGTGCCTTTGCTTGCAGCACATCCAGCGACGTGGCGACGCGTTCGGTGCTCTGCACGTCGTCGGCGCGACCGCGGAACCGATCGGTCAGCTCGAGAAGAATTCGCTGCACTTCCTCGGCTTCGTCGGATTCGAGTGCGACGACGTCGTTGTTGATTTCGACCGTGGCCAGTGGCTCGAGGAAGAGCGTAGCGCCGCTCGAGGAGGTGCCGTGCACCAGGCCCGGAAGCGAGCCCCTGTGCTCTGCCTTCACCAGCAGGACGAAGCGACCGTTCCGCTCCGTGACGATCTGATCCTGCAGGTACTTCGACGTGTCTTTACCGCGCACGTAGCCATCGAGCGTTTCGCGCAGCTTCGACCGCTTGCGGCGCAGCTGCTCGCGAATCGATGCCAGCCGCGGGCTGGCGTGATCGGCGACATCGCCCGAGGCGTCGATGCGGCGGCGCACGTCCGCAATCTCCTCGCGGAACGACGCTGCAGTCGCGACCACCTGCCGAAGGCGTGGGAAATCACCGGAGGCGCGGCGCACCGCGGCCGCCGACGTCTCGACGGATTCGAGGTAGTCGGCAAGTGTCAGGAGCCGAAGCGGCTCCAGCGCCCGGCCGTCGACGGTCAGCAGAGTGAGGAGCTCCGGGAGATCGTCAGTGGCGCGAAGCGGGAAGATCGCGTTGTCCGCCAGGTAGCGGACGGTTTCCGACGTGGATGCGAGAGACTCGCGTACGCGTGCCACGTCGGTCTCGGGCTCGAGGCGCGCCAGGCGAGCGGCGCCCGTCGGCGTCAGGGCGAAGCTCCGCACCGCAGCGACAATCCGGTCGAATTCAAGGGCCCGCAGGGCGCCTGGGTGCATGCCGTGATTCAGATGGTTTGGGGAGGACTGCAGGGCGCATCGAGCGCCTGCACGATCTCCGGAGGCAACCCCAAAGTATAACGCCTCGTTCGAGCGGGATCAACCGGTAAAGCTGTTGCTGGACGGGGTACTCGCCTTGCACCTAACCCCCGCATGTGCAGATATTTGCCGCGATCACTGGCGCGAATGGTCGGGCCAGCAGTCATCGGCGTAATTCTTACCTCACCCGCAACGGGTTGCCGGTCCGCATCGGCACCAGAAGAAAAGGCCGACCTTCAAGCTCTCGTGACGGGGAAGTCCCTCGGCCGTCGCGCCGCCGTGCCAGCGGAGGTCCGATCCGCGGTGAAGAAGTTTTACGAGCTGCGGGGCTACAGCTTCGCCTGGTCCGCCGACCGATCGCGCGCCGCCGCCGACCAGGGGTTGGCGGCGATCGACCAGGCCGCGGCCCACGGTCTGGAACCGGCCTGGTATGGGTATGAAGAACTCGAGTCGGCGCGGCATCAGATCGCCGAGCGCAAGCCGAAAGGCGACGCCGGCCGCCGCGAGATCGCGCAGTTCGACGTGCGGCTGACGACGAGCCTGATGATGTTGGGCCGGGACGTCGCGATCGGACATACCAGACCACGGAGATGGCGCGCTCAACGGAAGCTGCCCGATCTCGCGCAAAGCCTCTCGAACGCTCGCAACGCGACGTCGTGGCTCGATGCGATCAGGCCGCCGCACGAGGCCTACGTCGGCTTGCAGAAAGCACTCGCCGCGCTGCGCGGCGTCGAGGCCAAAGGCGGCTGGCCGCGCGTGTCGTCCGGGCGTACGAAAGCGTCGCGACAAACGCTCGTGCGGCGGCTCGAGATGAGCGGCGATCTCGATCCCCGAGCCACTGTGACGCCCGTTGCCATTCGTGATGCGTTGGAGTCGTTCCAAAGCCATCACGGCCTCTCTGTCAGCGGACGCCTCGACACCGCCACACTGGCGGCGATGAACGTGCCGCTCGATGCGCGCATCCGGCAGATCCGCACGAATCTTGAGCGCTGGCGCTGGATGCCCGACGACCTGGGCGATCGTCGCATCATGGTGAACATTCCCGAGTTCCATTTGAAGGCCATCGACGGCGATCGCGAGGTCCTCGACATCCGCGCCATCGTCGGCCGCGCCGGCGACGAGACACCGGTACTCAGCGAGGACATGACGACGGTGGTGTTCAGCCCGTATTGGAACATCCCCGAAACCATTGCGACGGACGAGACGCTGCCAGAGATCGCGAACGATCCCGGGTTTCTGGAGCGCAATAACATCGAGGTCGTGCGGGCGGGCGCGAAGGGCCCCGAGGTCGTGGATGCGACAGCGCTCGACTGGAACGATGCCGAAACGCTCGAGGGATTTTCGCTCCGCCAGCGTCCGGGTTCGCAGAACGCTCTTGGTCTGGTGAAGTTCCTGTTTCCGAATCCGCACAACGTCTACGTACACGACACGCCCGCGGACCATCTCTTCAGCCGCATTGGTCGAACGTTCAGCCACGGCTGTATCCGCATCGAGCAGCCAATCGCGCTTGCGCAATACGTGCTGCGCGACCAGCGCCAGTGGACGCCGGAGGTCATCCAGCAGGCGATGAATGCAGGTGAAGAACGTCAGGTGAAGCTGACCGAGCCGATTCCGGTTCATCTCACCTATTTCACGGCCTGGACCGACGCCGAAAGGCGGATTGAACTTCAGGGACGATGTCTATGGCTACGATGGCGAGCCGAAAGCTCTGCAAATGACCAGACGCTGAGCTGTAAACGGCCGCGCTTGAAACGCTTATCGACGGTCCGCATCATAAGAAGACACCTTCTTATGAGTAACCGTGCGACGTATTTCTCTGTCTCTGCTGACGCTATCGCTCACGACGTTCGCGGCCGCCGGCGCAGCTGATGCGCCGATGCGAGAGAACGGCAAGTCCGCAGAAGGTTCAGCCAGAACCCCTGCCGTTGGACCGTACACTCCACCATCGGCAGAGCTCGGGGGTATGCGCTTCGAGCGTCCCGAGGCGCTGAGCGAGCGCGTGCTCGATCTCGCCATGGCGGCTGCGACATGTGCCCAGTCGCGCCGGCTGGTTGATTCGCCGAAGACGCTCACCGTGATCGACTACTCGCTGCCATCCACACAGCCGCGGCTCTGGGTGCTCGACCTCCAGACCGGCCATACGCTGTATCAAGAAGTCGTGGCCCATGGACGCGGCTCGGGCGGCAACCTGGCGACGATGTTTTCGAATGACGCGGACAGCCACCAGACGAGTCTGGGGCTCTTCGTGACCGAGGATAGCTACGTAGGGCAGAACGGCTACTCGATGCGTCTCAACGGGCTCGAGCGCGGCATCAACGATCGGGCACGGGCTCGGGCAATCGTGGTGCACGGGGCTCAGTACGTGGATCCAGCGACCGCGGCGGTGCAGGGTCGACTCGGTCGAAGCTGGGGATGCCCGGCGCTTCGCCCCGCCATCGCCAAGGCGCTGATCGATAGCATCAAGGGCGGGAATCTGCTGTTCGCTTACTATCCCGACAAGGAGTGGCTCGCTGGATCGCAGTTTCTCGGCGGGTGCTCCGGGGCGTGAGAGGCCTATTACGTTTCGCTACGGAAGGTGGTTGATGAGGCTCGCGATGCAACCGCCGCCGAAGCCGTTATCGATATTCACCACCGAGACGCCGTTCGCACAACTGTTCAGCATCCCAAGAAGTGCAGCAATCCCGCCGAAACTGGCGCCATAACCGACGCTCGTCGGCACGCCAATGACGGGCACTTTGACCAGCCCGGCAACAACGCTCGGCAGCGCGCCTTCCATTCCGGCAACGACGACGATCACCCGGGCGGAGGTGAGGCGTTCACGCTCGCGTAGCAGGCGATGCAGGCCGGCGACGCCAACGTCGTAGAGTCGATCGACCTCATTCCCCATCACCGACGCGGTCACCGCCGCCTCCTCGGCGACCCCGAAATCCGACGTTCCGGCGGCGGCAATTAGAACCGTCCCCTTGCCCTGGGCGACATCATCTCGTCGCAGCGTGATGGCTCGGGCACCCTCTTCGTATTCGCAACCCGGCAGGACCTTCGCCACAGCTTCGAAGGCCGCGCGGTCGGCGCGCGTCACCAGGAGCGACTGTCCGCGCGCCGCAATGCGCTCGGCGATACCGGCGATCTGGGCCGGCGTTTTTCCCAGCCCGAGGATGACTTCCGGGAAGCCCTGCCGCGCGGCGCGATGGTGATCGACTTTTGCAAAGCCAAGATCTTCGAACGGCTGGGCCTGATAGCGTCGATCGAACTCGAGCACAGCCTGGTCGATGGACAGTTCCTGACGCGTGAGCCGCTCGAGCAGCGCGCGGATTTCGGCTGGGGTCATCGAACGGTCGTCAGATCTGCCAGATGGTTGATAGCATTGACTTTAGGTCGATGCACAGTATAATCGGCGAACGCCTAACGCGAGGGACTTCTCCGTCAATGACTCCGTTTGAAACGCTCGTCCTCGCCACCTACTTCTTTATTCTTATCATCCTGGCCGGCTACGGGTGGCACCGCTATTACCTGGTTTACACGTACGTCAAGAACCGAGACAAAGTACCCGTACCTGCGGGTCGTTTTGACACACTGCCTCGGGTCACCATTCAGCTACCGATCTACAACGAGATGTACGTTGCCGACCGCCTCATCGATGCGGTCGTCAAGATGGACTATCCGCGCGAGCTGCTCGAGATCCAGGTTCTCGATGACTCGACGGACGATACCAGCTCCATTGCCGAGCTGTCCGTTCGCCGTGCGGCGAATCAGGGCGTCGACATTACTTACCTGCACCGGACCGATCGCACCGGCTACAAGGCGGGTGCGCTGGAAGCCGGGATGAAGGTGGCGAAGGGAGAGTTTATCGCCATCTTCGATGCCGACTTCGTCCCTTCGACCGACTTTCTCCACCGGACGGTCCATCACTTTGTCGATCCGAAGGTTGCGGTCGTGCAGGCGCGGTGGGGCCACATCAACGCCGACTATTCGCTGCTGACCAAGATTCAGTCGATGCTCCTCGACGCGCATTTCGTCCTCGAGCACGGCGGACGCAACCGCGCCGGCCACTTCTTCAACTTCAACGGGACCGCCGGCATCTGGCGCCGGACCGCCATTGAGGACGGCGGAGGTTGGCAGCACGACACGCTGACCGAGGACCTCGACCTCAGCTACCGCGCGCAGCTCCGCGGCTGGAAGTTCCACTTCCTCCCGGACGTCGTGGTGCCGGCCGAGCTGCCGGTCGAGATGAACGCTTTCAAGTCACAGCAGCACCGCTGGGCCAAGGGCTCGATTCAGACCTGCCGGAAGCTCCTCCCGAGCATTCTCGGGTCACAGCAGCCGCTCGGTGTGAAGGCAGAGGCATTCTTCCATCTCACCGCAAACTTCAACTACGTCCTGATGGTGCTGCTCTCGATCCTCATGTTTCCGGCGATGGTGATCCGCTACAACATGGGCTGGTCGGAGATGCTCCTGATCGACGTCCCGATGTTCTTTGCGGCCACGGCCTCCGTCGCCAACTTCTACATCGTCTGTCAACGCGAGCTGTATCCTGGCGACTGGATCGCGCGGCTGAAGTATCTGCCGTTCCTGATGTCGATCGGCATTGGCCTGGCGATCAACAACGCGCGAGCCGTGTTCGAGGCGATCACCAACACGCAGACGGAATTCGCGCGCACGCCGAAGTACCGCATCGAGGACAACAGCGACGAGTGGGTCGGCAAGCGGTATCGCCAGGCGAACATCATCCAGCCGATCATCGAATTGTCGCTCGGGCTCTACTTCACCTTCACGGTGTTCTACGCCCTCTCGAATCGCATCTATGGAACGCTGCCCTTCCTGATGCTGTTCCAGGTGGGCTTCCTTTATACGGGTCTCCTTTCGATCGTCCAGCAGTTCGCGGACGACAGCGTTGCACTGAAGACGCAGATCGCCGGCGAGTAGCGGCCCGCATCCGGCGCGATCATGTTTCCGATTGGCGACGAGCGGGAACCGGGCGGGGGCATGGCCTTCGTCACGATCGCGCTGATCGTGGTGAACATCCTCGCCTTCCTGATCGAGCTAGGACAGCCGAACGAACGAGCGCTCAACAGCTTCATCGAGGCGTGGGGCGTCGTCCCCCGCGAGTACGCGATGCGGCACGACCTTCCTCCGCTCATCCCGTTTCCCTTCTGGACCACCCTCTTCACCTCGATGTTCCTCCACGGCGGGTGGATGCATCTCGGCGGCAACATGCTGTACCTGTGGATCTTCGGCGACAACGTCGAGCGAGCCATGGGCTCGGCGCGTTATGTGGCCTTCTACGTCGTATGCGGCCTCGCGGCGGGGCTGGCACACATAGCCTTCAGCAGCGGATCGAGTGTCCCGAGCATCGGCGCGTCCGGCGCAATCAGCGGCGTGCTTGGGGGCTATTTGTTGCTGTTTCCTCAGAATCGCGTGCGCGTGCTCACGCGCGGCGGCATCGCCACCGTCCCGGCCGTGTACGTTCTCGGCTTCTGGATCGTCATCCAGTTGATCAGCGGCGTTGGTTCGATCGCCGAGACGAGCGAGACCGGCGGCGTCGCGTATATGGCGCACATCGGCGGGTTCGTCGCAGGGCTGGCGCTGGTCAAGGTGTTCGCGGCAGGCCGCCAGCGGACCGTCCCCGCCTGATCGTCATCGCGAAGGTCTCCGCGCTCGGCCCGGGTCTATAATCCGCCTCAGTTCGCTTCCGCGCGGAGTGCCTCATGGCTGCAGCGCTTCGGTCCCGCAGGTCCTTCCTGCACGTGCTTGGGCTCAATGGTGTGATCGCGACGGCGGGCGCCTGCGCACCGGCATCCGCGGACCGTGTTGGCCCCCGGTTGATCGCTCGCACAGCCGGCGGCATGCTCCGGCTCGATTCGAACGAAAACTCCAGTGGGCCCGGACCGCGCGTGCTGGCCGCCATCGAAGACGCCCTTGGAGAGATCAACCGGTATCCGTTCGCAGCGTCACGCAGCCTCGCGGGGGCGATTGCTGAATCCGCCGGTGTTCAGGCCGATCAGGTCGAGCTCGGCTGCGGGTCGAGCGAGATCCTCGATGCCACCGTCGGCGCGTTCACCGCGCCCGATCGCGCACTCGTGACTCCGGCGCCTACGTTCGAATTGTGCGCGAATATCGCGGAGCACATGGGGCACCCGATCGTGGAGGTGCCGCTCACGGCCACGCTCACGATCGATCTCGCCGCGATGGCCAGCCGTGCCGCCGGTGCGGGTCTGCTCTACGTCTGCAATCCCAACAATCCGACGGCGACACTGCACGGCAGCCGCGCCGTTGAGCAGTTCGTGGAGGAAGTGCTGAAGCGCGATGCCAGGGCGACGATCCTGATCGACGAGGCCTACCACGACTACGTCGAACGTCCGGATTATCGAACGTCGATCCCGCTCGCCGTCGCGAACCCCCGGGTCATCGTCTCCAGAACGTTCTCGAAGATATACGGCCTTGCCGGGATGCGGGTGGGGTATGCCGTGGGACAGCGGGCGACGCTGACCGACGTGAGCCGGCGTCTCGATGCGCTGCGTCTGTCGAAGCTTTCAACTACCGCCGCCTTCACAGCGCTGAGCGACACGACGAGAGTCGCGGACCAGCGGACGGCCAATCGCGAGGCGAGAGCATTCACGGCACAGACGTTCAAGGATGCCGGCTTCCAGCCCGTCGACTCGGAGGCGAACTTCCTGATGGTCGACGTGCGCCGGGACGTCCGATCGTTTCAGTCGGCCTGCCGCGATCGCGGCGTTTCGGTCGCCAGGCCGTTTCCGCCACTGCTGACGCATACCCGCATCACCATCGGCACGATGGAGGAGATGAAGCGGGCCGCGGTGGTCTTTCAGGAAGTGCTGGCGCAGCCGGCATCGGCCGCGCGACTCGAGCCGTTGCGCCGAAGCTCGTGGCGCCGCGATGCCGACGACCGGGTCTGCTGACCCCACACCGGGTCTCTGCGGAGTCTGCGTGCACGCCCTGCTCCTGGAATCGGCTCGCGGCTCGCGGTTCTATCGCTGCTCGCTGAGCGATACGAACCCGCGATTTCCGCGATATCCCCGCCTGCCGGTCATTCAATGCGCGGGCTTCACGCGCGCCGCGACACCCGAAACCTCCTCCGCCGAAGACGAGTAGCGGGTCGCCGGCCCGAGCCCCACTACAATCGTCAGGATGCGCCGGTCACTCCTGGTCGTCCTCGCAGTCGCGGGCGTCGCGTTCTTTGCGGGCCTGGATCGGGCGGCCATCAGCGATGCCGACGAGGCGTTCTACGCCGAAGCCGCTCGCGAGATGATCGAAAGCGGCGACTACCTGACGCCGCGCTACAACTACGAGAACCGCTTTCAGAAGCCGGTGCTGTTCTATTGGGCGGTGGCGGCCGCCTATGCGGTCGCCGGCGTGGGGGCCGCCGCAGCGCGCATCTCTTCGGCGTTGTCCGGCATCGGCATCGCCGCCATCGCCTGGTATCTCGGGCGTCGGTGGTTCGGCGAACGAACGGGTCTGATCGCGGGGCTGATCGTTTCGACGTCGTTCGGCTGCGTCGCGATGGCGCGGCTTTCTCTCCCCGATTTGCCGCTCGCGTTTTTTATCACCGCCTCGATTGCCGCCGGGTGCGTCGCCCTCTTCGAACCAGGGCCGGTGCGGTCTCGACCGATGTTGACGGCGGCGATGGCCGCCGGGCTCGGGTTCCTGACCAAGGGGCCAATCGGGCTCGTCGTGCCGCTGGTCGTGCTCATCCCGATTCTGCTCCTCGAACGGCGAAACACGCTTCGGCTGGGTCCGACGCTCCTCGCGCTGCTCGTCTTCACGACGATCGCTTTACCCTGGTACGGCGCAATGACCGCGGTGCATGGAATCGCGTACCTCCACAGCTTCTTCCTGACCGACAACCTGGAGCGATTCGCCACCACCCGGTTCAACTACCCGCGGCCGGCGTGGTTCTACGTGCCGATCATTCTCGGCGGGCTGCTGCCGTGGACCGCGTTCGCGCCACTGTGGATTCCAGGTATCGTTCGATTCATCAGGCATCGCGCGGCGCCTTCACGCGCCACGCTCTGGCTGCTCGTGTGGGCGGTCCTTCCTCTACTGCTTTTCAGCGTCTCGGTCGGCAAACAACCGCGCTACGTGTTGCCAATCCTCCCGCCGGTGGCGCTCCTTCTTGCCGCCTCGCTCGACGCGCATCTTGCATCCGCCGGCAGGCCGGCGGGAGGGCGTCGTCTGCTCATCGGGTGCGGGATCGCGGCGGGCGTCGTCGTGATCGTTGCCGGGATTGTTCTCCTGATGGTGCCGGCGGCGGCCCTCGGTCTGGACGATCGTCCCCTTCGCACCGCAGGCGTCACGACGTCGATCGCAGGGGTGCTCGCCGTTCTTGCAGCGATATGGAGGGCCTCGTGGATTCCCGCTGCGGTCGCCCTGGCCGGACTCGTCCAGATGCTGGCGCTACAGTTCGGTCTGTTCTCGACCCCGGGGACTGACGTCGTCGAACGCGTGGCGCTGGAGCTGCGGACCCGCCTGCGTCCGGACATGCAGTGGACGACGCACGACATCTTCGTGCGGAATCTCGTCTTCTATGTCGGCAGCCGGCAGAGCGGGCCGTTCGAGAACGATGCGGGGCTGATCGCGTTCTTGCGCGACCAGCCGGCGCTGACAGTGATGACGTTGCCGGAGTACGAACGCCTGGCGCCGCTGGTGGCCACCCCGCTCTACGAGATCGGACGCTGGCGGTTCTTCAACGCTTCTGCCCTCCGTATTGGCACCCTCGTCGAGCGCAACCCGGAGCGTGAGTTGCGCACCGTCGTCCTCGTGTCGAACCGACCAAGCTGATTGGCACTCAAGCGGAGCTGAAGGTCCGCCCGACACGTGAAAGGGGGGCGTTCGACACGGTCCGCAGCAGGACCCGACGTCAGTCGGGCCAGTCGGATATGATCCTTTCAGCCATGAGCGCTGGAGCCGAAGCGAAGCCCAAGGGCGGCCTCGAGGACGTCGTCGCCACGTCCTCCTCGATCTGCTTCATCGATGGTGACCGCGGGATCCTTGCGTATCGCGGCTACGACATCCACGATCTGGCGCCGAAGGCGACGTTCGAAGAAGTCTGTTATCTGCTGTGGCACGGACGGTTGCCGAATCGCTCGGAGCTCGGCGAGCTGCAGTCGCAATTCGCCGCTGCGCGGCCGCTCCCTGAAGGGCTGATCCGGCTGATGCGGCAGATGCCGTCGTCGGACGCGATGGACACGCTGCGCACGCTTGCGTCGGCGCTTGCCCATTTCGACCGCGACACGTCCGATCAATCGCCGGCCGCGAACTATCGTAAAGCCGTCCGGCTGACGGCACAGATGGGGAGTCTCGTCGCCGCGATCGGACGACTCGAGCAGAACAGTCAGCCAATCGATCCCGATCCGGTACTGGGGTTCGCGGCGAACTTCCTCTATTGTCTCACCGGCCGGCGGCCCGACGCGCTTTCGGTCCGCGCGTTCGACTGCGCGCTGGTGCTCCACGCCGACCACGAGCTGAACGCCTCGACATTCGCGGCCCGTGTGGCAGCCGCAACGCTGACCGACATCCATTCCGCGATCGTCGGCGGCATCGGCGCGCTGAAAGGACCGCTGCACGGTGGCGCGAACGCGGAAGTGATGAAGATGCTGCTCGAGTTCGGCGTCGACGCCACGCCCGATCGCGTCGAGGCCTCGATCCGCGAAAAGCTCGCGCGCAAAGAGAAGATCCCCGGCTTTGGCCACCGCGTGTATCACACGATGGATCCACGAGCGGTGCATCTCCGGCAGCTCTCGAAGGATCTGGGACGCCGGTCCGGCGAGCCGCAGTGGGTCGAGATGTCCGGGCGGATCGAGGCCGTTGTGAAGAGCGAGAAGAAGCTGAACCCGAATGTCGACTTCTACTCCGCTTCGATGTACCACGCGCTCGGCATCCCGCTGTCGCTCTACACGCCGATCTTCGCGGTCAGCCGGACGTCCGGCTGGACGGCGCACGTCCTCGAGCAGTACGCGAACAATCGCCTGATTCGGCCGCGCGCAGAGTATACGGGCCCGGCGGTCCCGCAGCCGTGGGTGCCACTCGAACAGCGCTGACGCTCTCGCTCATGGTCGTGATGGTCGCCGTCCGCACCCGCGGCGACACGGCGCATCCTGCGCATCCTGGCAGACAGCTGATGCCTGGGATCGTTCGCGAACTGGCAGCCGGCAAGCTGTTGATCGCAGCCCGCGACTTGCCGGACGGCAACTTTGCAGAGACGGTGATTCTGCTCGCGGACTATGGCGCTGGGGGCGCCATGGGGCTGATCCTCAATCGCCAGAGTGACATTCCGGTGTCCCGAGCGTTCCCGAAACTGAAAGCGGCGCCGCCTGATGCACGGATCTTCGTGGGTGGTCCGGTTGGCACGACCAAAGTCGTCGGACTGCTGCGTGCCAGGAGTCCAGAAAAGGATGTTCGGCATATCGTCTCGGACATCTTTCTGGTCGCCGAGCGCGAACCGCTCGAGGGATTAATCGGCTCCGGCGCCGATGCCCGGCATTTCCGCGTCTACTTTGGCTACGCCGGCTGGGCACCCGGTCAGTTGGAGCACGAAGCCGTCGAGGGCGCCTGGCACGTCGTATCCGCCGACGCGGACCTCGTCTTCGATCCCGATCCCGCAACCATCTGGCAACGCGAGGTTCGGCGTACCGAGGGCCTGATGGCGCGCCGGTGAACCGGCGCCCGCGCGCTTATAATCAATGGATCGGTCCGAGCCAAACTCTTGAACCAGCAGAACATCCGAAATTTCTCGATCATCGCGCACATCGATCACGGCAAGTCCACGCTGGCCGACCGCTTCCTCGAGTTCACCGGTGCGCTCCAGGCCCGTGAGATGGAAGCGCAGGTCCTCGATTCGATGGACCTCGAGCGCGAGCGAGGAATCACGATCAAGGCGCATCCGGTCCGGCTGCACTACAAGGCCCGTGACGGCAAGGAATACATCCTCAACCTGATCGACACGCCGGGGCACGTCGATTTCTCGTACGAGGTCACGCGCTCGCTGGCTGCCTGCGAGGGAGCGCTCCTGCTCGTGGACGCATCGCAGGGTGTCGAGGCACAGACGCTGGCCAACGCGTATCTCGCGGTGGACAACAGCCTCGAGATCATTCCGGTCATCAACAAGATCGATCTCCCGGGCGCACAGCCGGAGGAGACACGCCGGCAAATCGAAGAGATCGTCGGGCTTCCTGCCGCGGGAGCGATCCTCGCGAGCGCCAAGGAAGGGATTGGCACGGAGGAAATCCTCGAGGCCATCGTCGCGCGCCTTCCGCCCCCCGAAGGCGACGACGATGCGCCGCTCAAGGCGCTGATCTTCGACTCCTGGTATGACTCATATCGCGGCGTCGTCATCGTCGTCCGCATGCTCGACGGCGTCCTGAAGCCAGGCATGAAGGTCCGGCTGATGGCCGCCGCCCAGGACTATCCGATCGAGACGATCGGAGTGTTCTCGCCAAAACCGACGCCGGTCGAACAGCTCGCCGCCGGGGAGGTCGGGTTCCTCACCGCGAACATCAAGACCGTCAAGGACGCGCAGATTGGCGACACCGTCACCGAGACCGCGCGGCCGACGACGCAGCCGTTTCCGGGATTCAAGGAGCTGAAACCGATGGTCTTCGCCGGGATGTACCCGGTCGAGGGGCATGAGTATCCCGAGCTCAGGGAGGCGCTCGAGAAGCTGCGTCTGAACGACTCCTCGCTCTTCTACGAACCGGAAACGTCGGCGGCGCTGGGATTCGGGTTTCGCTGCGGCTTCCTCGGGCTCCTGCACATGGAGATCGTGCAGGAGCGGCTCGAGCGCGAGTTCGACATGGACCTGGTGACCACGGCGCCGGGCGTGCTGTACCGCGTGACGACGACCGATGGCGAAGTGCACGAGATCGACAGCCCGGCAAAGCTCCCGGATCCGGGACGCATCACGAAGCTGGAAGAGCCGGTCATCACCGCGATGGTGCTGACGCCGTCGGAGTATGTCGGTGGCATTCTGCAGCTCTGCCAGGACAAGCGAGGCGTGCAGAAGGGGCTGGAGTACTTGTCCTCCGACCGGGTGCTCATCACCTACGAGCTGCCGTTCGCAGAAGTGGTGCTCGATTTCTACGACAAGCTCAAGACGTTGTCGCGTGGGTATGCCTCGCTCGACTACCACGTCACAGGCTTCTCCGAGGCGCCGCTCGTCAAGATGGACATCCTGGTCAACGGCGAGCCGATCGACGCGCTGTCGCTCATCGTGCACCGCGAGACCGCCTACGAGCGGGGCAAGGCGCTGGTCTCGAAGATGCGCGAGTTGATTCCGCGGCAGATGTTCGAGGTCGCCATCCAGGCGGCGATCGGCACGCGGGTCATTGCGCGCGAGAGCGTCAAGGCGATGCGCAAGAACGTGCTGGCAAAATGCTACGGCGGCGACATCACGCGCAAGCGCAAGCTTCTCGAGAAGCAGAAGGAAGGCAAGAAGCGCATGAAGCGCGTCGGCCAGGTGGAGATTCCGCAGGAGGCGTTCCTGGCGGTGCTGAAGGTGGGCGAGTGATGCATACGCGTAAGAAATCGACGTTGCGCGAGTATTTCGAGTCGATCGTCATTGCGGTGATCCTCGCGCTCTTCATCCGCACGTTTGTCGTCCAGGCGTTCAAGATTCCGACTGGCTCGATGGAGAACAACCTGCTCGTTGGCGATCACTTGCTCGTCAACAAGTTCGTCTACGGCCCGTCGACGGGTGCATTCGAGCGAGCCATCCTGCCTGAAGGGGTTGTCCATCGCGGCGAGGTTGTCGTCTTCAAGTATCCCGAGGAACCGGATCGCGACTTCATCAAGCGCGTAATCGGCCTGCCCGGCGAGACACTGGAGCTTCGGCAGAAGCGTGTCTACATCAACGGGCGGCCGCTCGACGAGCCGTACGTCCACTTTCTGGTGCCGCCGTCATCACACGCACAGGAAATGGCCGCGTTGGACGTGCGCGAACAGTATGGTCCGGTCACGGTGCCGGCCGGCCACTTCTTCGTGATGGGTGACAACCGCGACAACTCCCAGGACAGCCGCTACTGGGGATTCCTGCCTCGCGACTACATCAAGGGCAAGGCCCTGATGGTCTACTGGTCGTATCAGTCCGATAGAGAGGATTACGAGCAGGAAGGAATCGGCGCCACGATCTCGGGTGCGGTGTCCGTCGTTACCCACTTTTTCACACGCACGCGCTGGGAACGGCTCCTGCATCAGATCCGGTGAAAGGCGGACCTGAAGGTCCGCCTTTCACGAGATCTGGTAATCCGCATGTGGCCTGGGATCCACATGTAGGGCGGACCTTTAGGTCCGCCTCCAATGATGCGGCGATGAAGACACTGATCAAGCTGATCGTGGTGGTGCTGATCCTGAACGCGGTGTACCGCGTGGGTTCGGCGTACTGGACGCACTATCAGTTCCAGGACTCGATTCAGCAGCTGGCGCAGTTTTCGGAACACGCGACGCCCGACGAACTTCGCACGCGGATCCTCGAGCAGGCAGGGACGCTTGGTGTCCCCATTGAGTCGGACCATCTGACAGTGACTCGCGGTAACCGTCGAATCGACATCGACGGTACTTACGTCAGAGACCTCGAACTGCTTCCTCGCTATAAGCGCCGGTGGGATTTCGCGATCCACGTCACGGTTCTGACGCTCAGTTAGTCGCGAGAACGAGTGCCGCGTTCGCATCGGCAGCGAGCACCGCGGCCGACCCTTCCAGTCGCTCGACTTCCGCGCGCACTCCGTCGACGTAGCCCGTTTCGCGAATCGACGTCAGATTGACGCGCACGTTGAGCGCCGCCGCTCGCGTTGCCGCCGTCAGCAGCTCGATGGCAACCGCAACGTCGCTTCCAGCGGCAGGATTGCCTGCCTTGGCGACCTCGATCGCGTTCACGAGTCCGGCCTGGCACGCGCGCATCACGTCCAGCGGCACCTCTGCGGCGCCGCGAAACGCCGCTTCGATCGCGTCGCGCCTTTTTACCTTCTCATCGTCCGTCCCTTTCGACAGCCGGTACGCAGCGATCACACCCTCGTAAGCAGCGGCATCTTCATCGACGAGCTCCACGGTGTGCTCGCCCAGCTTCTGCAGTTCCTCACCCCGCCGGTCGAGCGTCGCACGCTCCTCAGCCGAACCGCCGCGCGTGCGCGGCATGCGCGCGACCATGGTCAGGAGCGACAGGGCGACGGAGGCAGTAAGCGCGGCGGCCGATCCGCCGCCGGGCGTGGGCGCGCTGCTTGCGAACTCGGCGAGCAGTTCACGGAACGGGCGGTCGGTGAGCGTTGCCATGGCCGGAGTCTACTGCAGTGTGGCGCTGAGCATTTGCACCGCCGAATGTCACGGCTCCGCGCTTGATGACCGACTGAATCGCGTCAGCGCCGACGCGCAGCAGTTCAACGGCCGGTCCGTTGACGATGACGGCGTCACACTGCTTGCCAACTTCGAGACTGCCGATCCGCGCGGCTCGATTCAGCGAATGGGCCGCGTTCAGCGTGCACGCGAGCAGCGACTCCTCGAACGTCAGGCCCATCCCGAAGCATGCCAGCGTCATCACGAAGGGCATCGCTGGCGAAAGGCCGCCACCCGGGTTGGCGTCGGTCGCCAGGGCGACGGCGACACCGGACGCGATCAGCATCCGCGCCGGAGCGTAGCGGCCGAGACGCAAGTAAAGCGCGGTGGTTGGTAGGAGCGTAGCCACTACTCCCGCGTCTGCAAGGGCCCGCGCTTCAGTCTCGGAGACGAACACGAGATGGTCGGCGGAGCGGGCGCCGAGCCTGGCAGCCACCGCCGCTCCACCAGTGGCGCCGAGCTCGTTCGCGTGAATCCGAGGCTCGAGACCCGCCCGACGCCCGGCGGCCAGAATCGATGCTGCTTCGTCGGGCGTGAAAACCCCTTCCTCGCAGAAGACATCGCACCACGTTGCCAGGCGTTCCGCCGCGACAGCTGGAATCATCGAATCGACGATCAGCCGGATGTAGTCGTCGCGATTGTCGCGGTATTCGGACGGGATCTCGTGAGCGCCCATGAAGGTGGCTTCAAGCTCCATCGGCTGCTCCGTGGCCAGCCGACGGATGGCTCGAAGCTGTGTCAGCTCGCTCTCGAGCGTCAGGCCGTATCCGCTTTTGACCTCGGCGGTCGTCGTGCCGCAGCGGAGCATCTCCCGCAGGCGCGGCGCCGTCGCCTCGACGAGCGATTCGACGGTCGCGCTCCGGGTGGCACGGACGGTCGCGAGGATGCCGCCGCCCTGCTGCGCGATCTCCTGATAGGTGGCGCCTTCGAGCCGGCGCCTCAGCTCGTCGCGTCGATCGCCGGCATAGACGACATGGGTGTGCCCGTCAACGAATCCGGGGACGACGGCGCAGCCGGTAGCATCGAGGACCGTGGTGTCCGGCGCGAGCTCCAGCGCCGCGTTCGCGTCGCTGCTAGGGCCCACGAAAACAATGTGCCCGTGTCGTGCCGCGAGCGTCACATTGGTGATGCGTCCCGCGTCACGCATCGCATCGCCAGTTCGAGGTGCCGGCCCCACGCAGGTGTAGAGCTCCGCTGCATTCCGAATGACGAGGTCGGCAATCACGTCGAGAGAATATACCGATGCCCGAGCTAAAGCTGGGCACGTACCGATGCCCGAGCTAAAGCTCGGGCCTACGTACTAAAGCTCGGGCCTACGTACGGGCGAGGCGGCGCGTGACCTCGTCGATTGTGAGTCCGTCAATCTCGACGCGCTTGGTCCGGCTGCGTTCGCCGCTGACGATCCGGATCGCGCGTTTGGGGAGATCGAGTGACTTCGCGAGCAACGCGACGAGGGCGTCGTTCGCGGCGCCGTCAACGGGCGCTGCGGCCAGCTTCAGCTGGATGACTGGGGAAGTTCGTTCGGATGCAGGCTGAGGGGACTCGTACCGGCCGCCAATGGCAGTGCGGCCGGCACGCGGAGTGACGCGGACGGTGAGAACCGTCGCGGGGCTCACGCCTCCGCGACTTTGAGCGGCGCTGGCTGCGACGGTTCCGCTGGACGCGGCCGGTGCAGCAGCACCTTGTCTTCGCGCTCTTTGTGATCCTGCTCGCGCACGAACTCGAGTGCATTGCGCAGCGTCGCAATCGTCGCCTCGAGCGAGCTCTCGACATCGCGCCGCTTCAGGCGCAGGCCGTCGATCTCCCGCTGAATATCCTCGAGCCGCGACTGCATTTTCTGCTGCAGCAGGTCGGCCCGCGACTCGGCGTCGCGGACGACGCGCTTGGCTTCGTTTTCGGCATTGGCCTTGATTTCGTCAGCCAGCCGCTGCGCCGTGAGCAGCGTGTTGCGGAGGTTGCGCTCGCTCTCGCGGTGCTCCTCGAGCGAGGCCTGCGCGCGGGTCAGCTCGTCGCGCAGGCGATCCGCATCGCGGAGGGCCTGTTCGTAATCGTCGGCGGTTTCCGAAAGGAATGCCTCGACTTCGGCGCGATCGAAACCGCGCACCACTGTCCGGAATTTCTGCTGCCGCAAGTCGAGAGGCGTTACCTTCATCAGACTGTCTCCGTGCCGCCCGCCTGCGGGCGTTCGCCAAAAATCGCCGTGCCGATTCGCACCATGGTCGCCCCTTCCTCGATGGCGACCGTGAAATCGTGGCTCATCCCCATGGACAGTTCGCGCAGCCGCGCTGCCGGTACGCCCTGAGCGGCTAGCCGGTCGCGGAGTTCGCGAAGCCGGCGAAACCAGAGCCGGGCTTCTTCGAGATTTTCCGTAAACGGCGGCAGCAGCATCAGCCCAACGAGCCGGGCCGCACGCAGTGACTCGGCGGCTTCGAAGATCGCCGGGACCGAATCTTCGGGCGCGCCGAACTTCGTGGCCTCGCCCGCCATGTCCACTTGCACCAGGACCTCGGGTGTCCGCCCGAGTGCCACCGCGGCGTCGTCCACCTTTCTCAAGAGGTCGACGCCGTCAATCGAATGAATCAGGGCGAAGCTTTCGACGGCCTTTTTCGCCTTGTTCGATTGCAGGTGGCCGATGAGATGCCACCTGAGAGGTTGATCGGCCGTTGCACGGATCTTCTGTAGCCCCTCCTGGACGCGGTTCTCACCGAAATCCAGCTGCCCGCAGTCGGCCGCTGCGCGTACGGCGTCAGCTGGAAAGGTTTTGGAGACAGCAACTAAGCGGATGGTGGCGGGGTCCCGACCGGCCGCGCGGGCCGCCTGTTCGAGGCGGCCGCGCACGGTCGTCAGATTCGCTGCGACAACTTCGGCAATCGTGGGCAAGTCTCTAGCAAGGCGCCGGCGCGCCGGTCGCCGCTACTGCTTGACCAGCGGTTTCAGCTGCTCGATGTCCTTTTTCACTTCGTCGGCGTGCTCGCCGGTCGGCGCGTTCTGGAGATATCCCTCGTACGCCGCGACGGCGCCGGCGAAATCGCCCAGATTGATGTTGGCCTTGCCGAGCAGGTACCAGGCCTGGCCGAACTTCGGATCGACCTTCGTCGCCGCATCGAACTTTTCCTTCGCCTCGGAGAACTTCTTGGCGCGAGCCGCGTCGTCGGTCTCCTTACCGGCGGCGTTCCAGAGGATGACGCCCTGGTTGTACAGCCCGCTGGCGTCGAGTCCGCCGGCGCCGCCCGCGGCTCCGGCTGCACCGCCGCCGCACGCTGAGGATTTGGCGGTCGCTTCGAGCGCAAGGTCGGTCTTGTTCTCGACGTTATAGGCGTTGGCGAGGCCAGCCCACGCGGCGCAGTGGTCCGCCTTCAGCTCGATCGCCTTCTTGTACGCGGTCTCGGCCCCGGCGAAGTCCTTCTTCTGCGTGCTGGCGTAGCCGATGTTGTAGTAGCAGTCGGGGCAGTTGGGCAGCTGTGCGATCGCTTCGTTGAACTTGGCGATCGATTCGTCGAACTTGCCGGCCTTGCTCAGGTCGACGCCGTCCTGGAATACCTTCTGGAGTGCGGCCTGCTTCGCTGCCACCTCGTCGTTACTGGCCGCCGCCGGCGCGAGGCGGAAATCCATCGGCGGGTTGTCGCCGATGCTGACCTTGGCGTCCTGCGTTGCCGTCAGTTTGTCCTTCTCGGCGGTGATCGTGTAGTCGCCTGGGAAGAGCCCGACCTGGACGAACTCACCTTTCTTGTTGGTTTTGACCTCTCGCGTGTTCTTCACAGACTTCGCCGAGATCGTCACCTTGGCGCCGTCGACCGGCGCGCCTTGCGCGTCGACGACCTTGCCACGAACCACACCGGTCTGCGCGGACGCCGTCGCAGCGAATGCCAGCACTACGGCGGCGGACAGAACGCCCGGAGCGAGGCGGCGGAATGCCATCCGAATCATTGACGTTGCCTCCAGCGCGTCGCCCCTGCGACGCGGAATCGGTGCCGAAGTCCTGCTAGTTTACCGCGAAGAAGCGACCGATCGCGTCGAGCTCATGTGTCACGGGCGCGGGAGGCATGGAGGCAAGGAACCGTCTGCCGTACCCCATGGTCCTCAGCCGAGGGTCGAGCACCGCAAGCACGCCGCGGTCCTGGCGATGCCGGATCAGGCGGCCGAGTCCTTGCAGCAACGTCAAAATCGCCATCGGCACCTGATACTCACCAAAGGCGTCGCCGCCGCTTGCGCTGACCGCTTCCATTCGAGCGGCAGTTACGGGGTCGCCCGGTGAGGCGAACGGGAGCTTGTCGATGATGACGCAACTGAGTGCGTTGCCGACAACGTCCACGCCCTGCCAGAAGCTGGACGTTGCCAGCAGCACACAATTGGCGGTGTCCCGAAAAGTGGCAATCAATGCGGACCTCGGTGCGCGGCCCTGGACCAGGATTGGAAAGTCGAGGCGCTCGTGCAGGATTGGCTCGACGGCGCGAAGCATCGCGTAGCTCGTGAACAGCACGAACGCGCGCCCCTCGGTGCGGCGAAGAATCTCCAGACATTCGCGCGCAACCGCATCGGCGAACCCGGCATCTCGCGGCGGCGGCATCCGCCGTGGGAGATACAACAGGGCCTGCGACGCGTAGTCGAACTCCGAGGCGAGCCGGAGTTCCGTGGCTCGGCGGATCCCCAATCGACGGCGCACGTAGTCGAACCGCCCGTCAACCGTCAGCGTCGCCGACGTCAGCACTGTCGTGGCGCAGCGTTCGAGCAAGTGTTCCCGCACCACGCGCGAGACGTCGATGGGCGCCGCGCGGAGGAACACACCGCGGCCCCGCACCTCGAGGAAATACACGAAGTCAGTGTCGCTCGCGCTCAGGAGTGTCTTCAGATCGCTGCGGACGGCCCCCGTTCTTGCCGCAAGCTGCAGCACGTCTTCGAGGACCGATGGTCTCGCGGACTCGCCGCCTGGTGCCGGGTCGCGCAGAAGGAGGAGCGCCGCCTCGAGTCCGTCCAGGATGCCAACCAGCGCCAGCCCCGCGTCCTGCACGTCGGCAAGTGAGTCCGGCGTGACGCGCACACGCTCGTCCCCAGTGCGCCGGACTGGTTCGAGCTGCTGAAACAGGCGCCGGCCCCGGTCGTCTACGCGGCTGACGACCCGCATCACCGTTTCTCGCTGTTCCGGATCGGGCCAGCTGGCCATGACCCGTGCCGCGTCGCGCACCAGCTCCTCGAGCCGGTAGTTGCTGACGACGATGCCGAAGTACTGCGTCGCGACTTCTTCGAGCTGGTGTGCTTCGTCCAGCACCGCCGCATCGCAATCGGGAATCACCGCGCCGTAGTTGCCGTCGCGTACGGCCGCATCGGCGAACAGCAGGTGATGATTGACGATGACCAGATCCGATTCGGCAGCGCGCTGGCGCATCCGCGTCACGAAGCAGTCCTGGTAGAGCGGACAAGTCGTGCCCAGGCAGTTTTCCGCCGACGCCGAGAGTTCCGACCAGAGCGGAAGGTCCTCCGGCAGATCCGCCAGCTCCGCGCGATCGCCGGTTTCAGTCTCGACCACCCACCGTTCGAGCATCGGCAGGAGGATGCGCTCGTCCACCTCGTGACCGGAGGCGCCGAGTCCGCCGAGTCGCTGCTGCCGAGCCAGGTCACCGGTCTTGAGCGCCTGCAGCCGGTGGAGGCAGAGGTAATTTGCCCGGCCCTTCATCACCGTCGCGGTGAACGTGTCGCCAATCGCTTGAGCGACGATTGGCAGGTCTTTGTTGACGATTTGCTCTTGCAGGTTCTTCGTGCCGGTCGACACGAGGACGCGGCGCCCGCTGACCAGCGCCGGAATCAGATAGGCGAGCGTCTTGCCTGTCCCGGTCCCGGCTTCGACGAGCAGCACGCTCTTCGACTCGATCGCCTCGGCGACGGCATCGGCCATCTCGCGCTGGCCGGCCCGCGATTCGAAGCCGGCGATCGCAGCGCGCAGCGGCCCATCCGGCGAGAAGATCGATCGCACGCGCTCGTGGAGTGCCTCGGCCGGCGGTTGTGGTTCGGCGGCGCGCATACCCATTGCCGAGTGTAGCAAGTCGGGTGCCGGGGTCACGGACGCCACGGAGTGGAGTCACGGACTACGCGGACTAGCACGGACTCAATCCTTGGCCGGTTCCAGGAAACGCCGCGCGCCGTCGGACGGCGAAAATTGCACAACGTTGGCTTGCGGGATGAAACCCACCGTGCGATCGACACGCCAATCGAACGACGGATTTGCCTTCTCCGACAAGATCCTCGTCGGTGTCCGTCCGTGACCGCGACCCGTGTCCGTCCGTGACCGCGCCCAGAGATTACCCCCGGTAGAGGGGGAACCGGCGGCAGAGCGTTTCGACTTCTGTCTTGACCATGCCCAGCGCACGATCGTCGTCCGGTGTCGCTAGCGCGCGAAGGATCAGTTCGCCGACGAGATCCATTTCCTTCTCTGTCATGCCGCGGGTCGTGACGGCGGGCGTGCCGATGCGGATACCGCTGGCGACGAGCGGCGGATTCTTGTCGAACGGAATCGCGTTCTTGTTGACGGTGATGCCGGCTTTGCCGAGCGAAGCTTCCGCGACCTTGCCGGTGAGGCCCTTCGAGAAGACGTCCACCAGCATGAGGTGAGTGTCGGTCCCGCCGCTCACGAGCCGGTAGCCCCCGCCGGCGATCACGCCGGCGAGCCGCGAGGCGTTCGCAACGATCTGCCGCTGGTAGGTGGCGAAGGCCGGTTCGGCCGCTTCCTTCAGACACACCGCCTTCGCGGCGATCACGTGCACCAGGGGTCCGCCCTGGACGCCGGGGAACACCGCCTTGTCCACCTCTTTTGCGTACGCCGACCGGCAAAGGACCATGCCGGCTCTCGGTCCTCTCAGCGTCTTGTGCGTCGTCGTCGTGACGTAGTCGGAATGCGGCACCGGACTCGGGTGGACGCCGGCGGCGACGAGGCCCGCGATGTGCGCCATGTCGGTCATCATCAGCGCGCCGCAGCTGTCGGCAATCTGCCGCACTCGTGCGAAGTCGAACACGCGCGGATACGCGCTCGCGCCGACAATGATCAGTTTCGGTGTGTGGACGTCCGCCAGCTTCGCCAGCGCATCGTAGTCGAGGCGCTCGTCTTCGGGCCGCACGCCGTAAGGGACGACGGTGAAGTACTTGCCGGAGAAGTTGAGCGGATGGCCATGCGTGAGGTGCCCGCCGTGGGCCAGGTTCATGCCGAGGATCGTGTCTCCCGGCTTGAGTGCGGACAGGAACACCGACATGTTGGCCTGGGCGCCCGAGTGCGGCTGCACGTTCGCGTGCTCGGCGCCGAACAGCGCTTTCGCGCGGCTGATGGCGAGCGACTCGACGACGTCCACGTACTCGCAGCCGCCGTAGTACCGGCGGCCGGGATAGCCCTCGGCGTATTTGTTGGTGAACACCGTGCCGGTAGCCTCGAGCACGGCGGCGCTGACGAAATTTTCCGAGGCGATCAGTTCGAGTCCGGTCTCCTGGCGCTCGGCTTCGTTCTGAATCGCTCGCGCGATATCGGGGTCCACGTCAGCAAGCGTACGGGACGATAGAGCAGTCGTCGTCGGCATAACGCGCGGATTGTACTATAGGGTGTGCCGTCAGCTGCCGCGTTCCCGTCCGTCGTGGTCTCGCGTCGCGGAGAGGATCGCATTCGCCGCGGGCATCCGTGGATCTACCGGAGTGACGTCGCATCGGTCACGGCGTCGCCCGGCGATCTGGTTATGGTGCTCGGCGGACGCGATCGACGTCTCGGCGCCGCGACTCTATAGTTCGCGATCGCAGATTGCGTTGCGAATGGTCTCGATTGGCGACGATTCGCCGGGGGAAGGCCTCTGGCGGCAGCGCCTGGCCAAGGCGGTCGCCTTTCGCGATAGCCTGCACATCGACGCGACGGCCTACCGCATCGTGCACGGCGAAGCCGATCGGCTGCCGTCGCTGGTGATCGATCGGTACGGCGACTACCTTGTCATTCAAACGTTGTCGCAGGGCGTGGATCGGCGGCTGCCGGAACTGACGCAGGCGCTCGTCGAAATCCTCTCGCCGAAGGGCATTCTCGCCCGCAACGATCCCAAGGTCCGCGCGCTCGAAGGCCTCGAGCAGACCGTGACGGTGGTGCACGGCGAGATCCCCGACCTCGTGCAGGTGCGCGAGGGGGAAGTCCAGTACCGCGCCGATCTGCGCCACGGCCAGAAGACGGGACTGTTTCTCGATCAGCGCGAGAATCGCGTCGCTGCGTCGCACTACGCGCGCGGCCGGCTGCTGGACTGTTTCAGCTACCACGGCGCCTTCGCGTTGTCACTGGCGAAATACTGCAGCGAGGTGGTGGCGATCGACGCGTCCGCCGATGCGGTAACGCGCATCACTCAGAACGCAGCGCTGAACGGTGTGACGAATGTGAGCGCGCGCGAGGCGAACGTCTTCGACGAACTGCGGCACTTCGAGCAAAGCGGCGAGCGCTTCCAGACCATCGTCCTCGATCCGCCGGCGTTTGCCAAGAACAAGACCGCGGTCGACAAGGCGCTCGCGGGGTACAAGGACATCAACCTGCGTGCGCTGCGCATTCTGGAGCCCGGCGGCGTGCTCGTCACGTGCAGCTGCTCCTACAACGTGGACGAGCCGATGTTCCTGCAAGTGCTGGCCGATGCGGCGGCTGACGCGCGGGCGCATGTGACGGTTCTGGAAAAACGCATGCAGGGGCGCGATCACCCGGTGCTCCTGACCGTGCCCGAGACGTATTATCTAAAGTGCGTGATCCTGCGGAAGCACTAGTGAGGCGGACCTGAAGGTCCGCCCAACACCAGTGTGCGATCGGAACCGGCAACTCTAATGTAGGGCGGACTTTTAGGTCCGCCGGCGCGGAGCCCGCAGCCCGTAGCCCGGAGCCTGAAAAATGGGCCTCGACACCACCTGCACCGCCACCTACAAACGGCAGCGATCCGAGGGCCGCGCGCTCCTGGAGACCGACCACGTGCTGTTCCGCGGCGCATTCCGCGTGAAAGTGCCGGTTTCGTCAATCACGTCGATCAAGACCACACGCGGGAGCCTGACGCTTGATACGGCGGAAGGCGCGCTCACTCTGCACCTTGGGACCGCGGCAGAGAAGTGGGCGGCAAAGCTGGCGTCTCCCAAGAGCCTGGTCGACAAGCTGGGCGTGAAGCCCGGCGCGCGCGTCGCGGTTGTCGGACTCTCCGACGACGCGTTCGTGGAGGACCTTCGCCGAGCAGGCGCCACGATCGCCACGCGTGCAGGTGCGATCCTCAACGACATCATCTTCTTTGGTGTCGATGCCCCCAGGGATCTCGAGCGATTCGAGTCGCTGCAGAAGTCGCTGGCACCGGACGGCGCACTCTGGTCGATCCGTCCGAAGGGACGTTCCGAGATCTCCGAATCGATCGTCATGGCGGCCGGCAAATCCGCGGGTCTCGTCGACGTCAAGGTCGCGAAGTTTTCCGACACGCACACCGCCGAAAAGTTCGTCCGGCCGAAGCACCGGCGCTGATCCGATGCCGCACGCGCCAACGCCGCAGTTCCTCGGCTTCGATATCCGGCTGGATCCGGTCAATCTCGCGCGCGGCTGGTCGGCGGAGCGCCGCAAACAGTATTTGCTGCGCGACGACATCGAGGTGCCCCTCTCGATCGATCCGATGGTCTGGCCGTCGAAGTTCTGGCAACGGCACGTGCCCCCGGGGATGGGGATGCCGCGGCATCTCGGCACGGTGGCGGTGCCGGACTCCACGCCTGGCTACACGGTCCTCGGGCTCTGGGCGGACCTCGACACCTTGCGACGCTTTGGCCGGGATGCCGGAATCGCCATCGATCCGGAGGCGATGATTGCGATCCTGGCGTGGCCGGGCGACGAACAGGACCTCGCCGCCTTGTCGTTCGAGAGCACTCCTCTGCCGGACCTCGCCGAGTGGTCGCGTCTTGGGTTCGACGTGGCCGATCATTCGTTCGTGAGCGGTCTGAACAACTGTGGCTATGAATCCGACGAGCGCACACGACTCGCGATCGCGTGGTCTGGATGCCTGAACGAGCACGGATTGTTGGCAGAGCTCGACGTGGCGAGGCGCTTCGCGGACATGACGGATGAGCGCGTCCCGGAGCACGCGCCGTTTCTGGTGTTCGAGATGCGAACGCCGCGTGACGCGGGAAACCACGGAACGCGAGTGTTATAGTCGAACTTTCGCGCTGCTTTTCGAAGAAGGTCCGACATGTCCGCCAACGAATTCGAGGCCGCCTACCCCGGTTCCCGCAAGGTCTACCTGAGCGCCCAGGCGGGCGAGGTCACGTTCGCGGTGCCGATGCGCCAGATTCACCTGTCGGGTGGCGAGCCGCCGCTGCAGGTGTACGACACGAGCGGGCCGCAGGGTGTAGACGTGCGCCAGGGATTGCCGCCGCTCCGTGCGAAGTGGCTCTCGGCGCGCGGCGGCGTCGAGCAGGTCGCGCGCTCCTACAAGAGCACGCTGGCGAACGGCGCTCCCGAAGTGCCGCCCTCGCTCGAACGCCCGATCCTCCGCGGCACGCAGCCGGTGACGCAGCTCCATTATGCGCGCAAGGGCGTGGTCACGCCCGAGATGGAGTTCATCGCGGTGCGGGAAGGGCTCGACGCTGAATTCGTGCGAAGCGAAGTCGCGAGGGGACGCGCGATCATCCCCGCGAACATCAATCACCCCGAGCTCGAGCCGATGATCATCGGGCGAAATTTCCTGGTGAAGATCAACGCCAACATCGGTAATTCCGCGGTCAGTTCGTCGATCGAGGAGGAAGTGGCGAAGCTGCAGTGGGCGACGCTGTGGGGTGCCGACACGACGATGGATCTCTCGACCGGGAAGCACATCCACGAAACACGGGAGTGGATCATTCGCAACTCGCCCGTGCCAATCGGCACGGTGCCGATCTATCAAGCGCTCGAGAAAGTGGGCGGCCGGCCCGAGGAGCTGACCTGGGAGATCTATCGGGACACGTTGATCGAGCAAGCCGAGCAGGGTGTGGACTACTTCACCGTCCACGCCGGCGTGCTGCTGAGATACATCCCGATGACCGCTCGGCGCGTGACCGGTATCGTCTCGCGTGGCGGCTCGATCATCGCAAAGTGGTGCCTCGCCCATCACAAGGAAAGCTTCCTGTACACGCGCTTCCGCGAGATCTGCGAGATCATGCGCGCCTACGACGTCAGCTTCTCTCTCGGTGACGGCCTTCGTCCGGGGTCGATTGCCGACGCGAACGACGAGGCGCAGTTCGCAGAGCTCAAGACCCAGGGCGAACTGACGCGCATCGCCTGGGAGTACGACGTCCAGGTCATGAACGAAGGCCCCGGGCACGTGCCGATGCACCTGATTCGCGAGAACATGGAAAAGCAGCTCGAGTGGTGTGAGGAGGCGCCGTTCTACACGCTGGGGCCCCTGACCACTGACATTGCGCCTGGCTACGACCACATCACGTCGGCGATTGGCGCGGCGATGATCGGCTGGTACGGCACCGCGATGCTGTGTTATGTCACGCCCAAGGAACATCTCGGGCTCCCCAATCGCGACGACGTGAAGGCCGGCGTGATCGCCTACAAGATCGCCGCGCATGCCGCCGACCTCGCGAAGGGCCATCCTCGCGCGCAGGCCTGGGACGACGCACTTTCGAAGGCGCGGTTCGAGTTCCGCTGGAACGATCAGTTCAACCTGGCCCTCGACCCGGTGACGGCCCGTGCCTACCACGACGAGACGCTGCCCGCGGAAGGCGCGAAAGTCGCGCACTTCTGCTCGATGTGCGGGCCCAAGTTCTGCTCGATGGAAATCACGAACCAGGTTCGCGAATACGCCGCCACCCACGGCGTCGGCGCGGATGCTGCGATCGAGACCGGAATGGCCGAGAAAGCCGAGGAGTTCCGGCGGACACGCGAGATCTACGTCGCGAAACCCTTGGACTGAATCCGACGTGGCGGCCGCACTGAAGTGCGACCCTACTGCGCGGCTTGAATGGGAACGATTTGGATCACCGTCGGAAAACGCTCGGGAGACTGTCCCGGCTTCGGATTGAGAAATCCGCCGCTACCTCCGGCCGTGTAGTCCTTGATCGTGACGCTCGGCGGAAAGGCCATCGCGTTCTCGTCGTACTTGCCAACCTCGAAGATGTGCGTCGGCGGAGTGTCGAACACGGCCGTGCCGCGCTGTTTCAGCAGGGTGCGGTAGTAGGCCAGGAGCTCCGTGAAGCCGGCGTTCGATCCGTACAAATAGAAGCGCTGACCCTTGCCGGCCTCGTAGGACGTCAGAAACACGGCACCGGCGTAGACCGTGACGCCCAGGACACTCTCGGACGGCGCAGCTTCCTCTGGAAACAGCGGCGGAACGTTCGTGGCGGGGCGCGGAGGCTGGGGGCGTTGTGACGCGGGCGGAGCGGCCTGATTGGCTCGACCGGAGCCCGTCACGACGACAGAAAGTATCGCCAGGCTCGCCACGGTGGTCGCGATGCGAAAGATCATGGTCTCATTGTAGCCGGAGGTCCGAGCCGTCCAGCCAATGCAGTCCCTCCTTGCCGCCGCCGAAGCTCACCGCGACTGGATCGAACGCCTGATTGAGGATCTCATTCGCCTCGAGTCGCCGTCCACGGACAAACCGGCGCTGGATCGCTGTGGCCGCGAGCTGGCGAGTCGCCTGGAAACGCTTGGTGCGCGCGTCACCCGGTATCCACAACAATCGGCCGGTGATCACGTGCGGGCCGAGTTCGGGGAGGCCGGGTCGCAAGTGCTCGTCCTCGGTCACTTCGACACCGTCTGGCCGGTTGGCGAGCTGGCGCGGATGCCGTGTGAGCGCCGGGACGGCCGGATGACGGGTCCCGGCGTCTTCGACATGAAAGCGGGGATCGCCATCGCCATGCTCGCGGCGCGCCTCCTGACGGAACGACCCGCTCGGTTGCCGTGCCGGATCGTCATGCTCTGGACCACCGACGAAGAGATCGGCAGCGGAACGTCACGGGCGATCCTCGAGGACGAAGCTCGCCGCAGCCGCGCCGTTTTCGTGCTGGAGCCGTCGCTTCCTGGCGGCGCGTTGAAGACCGCGCGCAAAGGCGTCGGCGAGTTCCGGATCGTCGCGGAAGGCGTCGCGGCGCATGCTGGCATCGACCCCGGGAGCGGTGCCAGCGCCGTTCACGAGCTCGCGCGCCAGACGCTGCGGCTCCTGCAACTCCACGAGCCCGATCGCGGCGTGACCGTCAACGTCGGCCGCTTCGCCGGCGGCGACCGGACGAATGTGGTCGCCGACCACGCGATCATGGACGTGGACGTACGCGTGCCGACGCTCGAGGACGGTGCACGTATCGTGTCCGCCTTTGCGTCGTTGGCGCCCGGCGATTCCCGTGTCCGCCTGACAGTGACGGGCGGCATCGACCGGCCACCGCTCGAACGATCGCCAGGCGTGGCGGCGCTCTTCGCGCAGGCCCACGACATCGCCCGCATGCTCGGCCGGACGCTGGAAGAAGGCGCGACCGGTGGCGGGTCGGACGGAAACTTCACGGCCGCGCTTGGCGTCCCAACATTAGATGGCCTTGGCGCCGTTGGCGGCGGGGCGCATGCGCGCGATGAGCACGTGCTGCTCGAGCCGCTGCCGTTCCGCGCCGCCTTGCTGGCGGCCTTGATCTCCAGGGTGTCTGACACGGTGCCTGAAAGGGTGTCCGACGCCGCTACTGTAAAATGAATACGGCGGGGGTCCCGCCACACCCATGACCAACACTCTGAAAACGACGCTGCTGCTCGGCGTGCTGAGCGGCCTGTTCCTCTTGATCGGTGAAGTCCTCGGCGGCGCGCAGGGAGTGATCATCGCGTTTCTGTTCGCAGCGGTGACCAACCTCGTGTCGTACTGGTTCTCGGACCGGATCGTCCTGGCGATGTATCACGCCAAGGAAGTCGGTTCGGGCCATCCGCTCTTCCAGCTCGTGGCGGAGCTCGCGCAGCGCGCGCAGCTGCCGATGCCGCGCGTTTACGTCATCCCCGATTCATCCCCGAACGCGTTCGCTACGGGCCGGAACCCGTCGCACGCGGCGGTTGCGGCCACGGAAGGCATTCTCCAGGTCCTCGACCGCGAGGAACTGGCCGGCGTGCTCGCGCACGAGCTCGCCCACGTCAAACACCGGGACATCCTCACCAGCTCGGTCGCCGCGACGCTGGCCGCCGCGATCATGATGCTGGCCCGTATGGCGTTCTTCTTCGGTGGACGCGACGACCGCAACGGCAGCAGCCCTGTCGCCGGACTGTTGATGCTGATCCTCGCGCCCATTGCCGCGATGCTCGTACAAGCAGCGATCTCGCGGTCGCGCGAGTTCGCCGCCGATGCCGGCGCCCGCGAGCTTGTGGGATCCCCGGACGGGCTGGTGCGTGCGCTCAGGAAGATCGAAGCCGCCGCGCGCCGCGTGCCCATGGACGCGAACCCCGCCACGGCGCACATGTTCATCGTGCAGCCGTTTTCGGGACAGGCGCTCTTCTCGCTTTTCTCGACCCACCCGCCGACCGAGAAACGGATTGCCGCGCTGATGCAGCGATAAACGGTGCACTCCATCCATGTAGGGCGGACCTTCAGGTCCGCCACGATCGTTGGCGGAGCGCAAGCTCCGCCCTACATGTGAGGCCGATCCTTGGCGGAGCCAAAGCTCCGCACGCCATGTGAGCGAGCGCCGCCGCCGCGACCTCCCTCGTCCCTCGTCCCTCGTCCTTCGTCCTTCGTCCTTCGTCTCTCGTCCATCGTCCTCCGTCCTTCTTCCGCCGTCCCCCTGTCGCTCCACCGACGACGAGGCTTCATGCGGCGGCTGCTGCGGGCATGCCGCTAAGTAACGTCGAAACAACGGGTTCCTCGAACCACTCGTTTCCGCACCACGACTGGAATTGCCTGGACCCAATCTTGCTTCGTGGGTGGCCAGGAGGCTCGCTCCCCTTGGAAGATTTCGACATCGCTCCCAGCAAGGTTGGTGAAGCCGCACAGCGGTTGATGGACCGTGCGGTCGAAGACGCTCGGCGACGGGAGCACGCCACGGTTGGCAACCAACACCTGTTTCTCGCGTTTGCGCAGTCGGAGTGGGAACTCTTCGCTGCCGTCATGCGCGACCTCGATCTGAATCCCCAGGCCATTCTTCACGCGGTCGAAAACGAAGTGGCTCGTCAGCCTCGCTTCGATGGACGGGATCTTCGTGTATCGCCCGCGTCGAAGCTTGTATTCAAGCTCGCGTTCCATCACGCCACGCGCGCCGGCCGGCCGACGATCGAGCCGCCCGATGTCTTCGCGGCGCTCTTCGAGGACAGCCAGGGCGTTCCGGCGGCGGTTCTACGCAAGGCTGGCGTCGACCCCGAATCGCTGGTCTCGCGCATCGCCTGTCGCGTCCGCGACATCGAGCGCGACGAGGAGCGTCTGCGCAAGCAGTTCGAGCTTCCGCCGTTCCTGAAGCATTTCGCTACCAACCTGAATCTGCTGGCGCGCCAGGACAAGCTGCCGCCAGTCTTCGGTCGCAACTCCGAGATCCAGCAGGTCGTCGAAGTTCTGAGCCACCGCGAGCGCGCGAATTCCGTGATGCTGGTCGGCGAGCCTGGCGTCGGCAAGACCGCGATCGCCGAGGGTCTGGCGCGCCGCATCGAGTTCGAGCCCGAGTCGATTCCGGTCCGCCTGCGCGACTGTCAGGTCATCAGCCTGCAGTTGAACAGCATGGTCGCCGGCACCATGCTGCGTGGCATGTTCGAGGATCGCATCCAGAACGTGCTCCGCGAGCTGAAGGAACGGCCCAACCTGATTCTCTTCATCGACGAAGCGCACACGCTGATCGGCGCGGGCTCGGCCCTCGGCGCCCCCGCCGACGCCGCCAGCGTGCTGAAGGGCGTACTCGCCCGCGGCGAAGTCCGCATCATCGGCGCGACGACGCTCAGCGAGTACAAAGAGTTCATCCAGGAAGACGAGGCGCTGGCGCGCCGCTTCCGGACCGTGCACGTCGCCGAGCCATCGATCGACGAAACGCGACGCATCCTCCGCCACATCCGCCCGCGCCTCGAGCGCAACTACGGCGTGAAGATCGACGACGACGCGATTGAGACGACGCTGGAGCTGTCCTCTCGTTACATGCGCCATCTTCGCTTGCCGGACAAGGCCATCGGCTGGCTCGACACGGCGTCGGTACGCGCGGAAATTGATCGCCGTCCCGAAGTGCGCGCGGCGGACGTGGTTTCGGTGATTTCGCAGGCCGCCCGGATCCCCGAAGACATGGTCGTGCGGGACGTGTCCGATCGGTTCCGTGACATCGAGCAGAAACTGGGTGACCGCGTCGTCGGTCAGACCGACGCGGTGAAGGCCGTGGCGCGCCGCCTGATCCTGAACAAGGGGCCGCTGAAGGACGGGTTCGATCGTCCGGACGGCGTGCTGCTCTTCCTCGGGCCCACTGGTGTCGGCAAGACGGAACTCGCGAAAGCCGTCGCCGAGTATCTGTTCGGCGACCAGAAGAAGATGGTCCGCATCGACATGTCCGAATACCAGGACGGGTCGGTGGCGGTCGACAAGTTGATCGGCATGCCTCGCGGGATCGTTGGCTCCGAGCGTGGCGGCGTGCTGACGAATCAGTTGAAGGACAACCCCTACACGGTCGTCCTCCTGGACGAAGTCGAGAAGGCGAGTCCCTCGCTTCTCAACGTGTTCCTGCAGGCGTTCGACGAAGGCTGGGTGTCGGACGGACGCGGCAAGCGCGTCTACCTGAGCGACGCCATCGTCATCATGACCTCGAACGTGGGGGCTGAACACTTCCGCAAGCTGTCGAGCCCGCTCGGCTTCCGATCGCGCCAGCAGCAGATCGGCGACGTGCAGAGCGAGGTCATGCGCGAGATGGAACGCCGCTTCTCGCCGGAATTCCGCAATCGCATTGACGACGTGGTGCTGTTCGCGCCGCTGGCGCGCGACGAAGTTCGGCAGATCGCGAAGCTGCACCTCGCGAAGCTCGAGGAGACGCTGCGCGCGCGACGCAAGACTATCGAGATCGACGAAGACGCCCTCGAGGCGCTGGTAGACGAAGGTCACAGCCTCGCATACGGCGCGCGATTCCTGAAGCGGATGATTGACGAGCGCGTCAAGCTCCCGATCAGCGAGCACTGGTCCGAAGGCGGGCACTTCCACTTCAGCGCCCCCGATGGGAAGGTGACGCTCGAAACCGGAGGCCCACGTCTGGTGGCCGCCCTCGCATACGGGACGTAGCGTTCTTTCTCGCGACGATCCCGCGCGCGGGTCACGAGCTCCCGCGGCCGGCTGATGTCCGGCGCCGCCTCGTGGCCCGCGTTTACTGTTCCATAATCGCCGCCTCCCACAGCACCGGGTCCCGCGCTTCGGGCCGCACTTCCACGTCTTCACCGTCGGTTTCGTCGTCCTCGCCGTCGTCACGAGCGCCGTCGGGCCGGGTCCGCGCCGTCATGCCGACCCGATCCCGCGCGTCGGATACCGCCGTCCGCACCGCATCGGCATAGGCGCGCGGCACGCGCTTGGCGCCGTTGGCGTACAGCCGTGCGTAGCCGTCGACGAGTTGCGGGTACGCGCGCTCGAGAAACCGGAAAAAATGATCGCGTGTTCCGCCTTCGAGATGGAGGACGTTCGCGCCGACGAACGACGCGCCATGGTCGGCGATGGCGGAGAGCGTAGCGTCGATCGTGTGCCGCGCTGTCGTGATGCCCGGCAGGAGCGGCGCCATCAGGACGCCTGCTCGAACGCCGGCGCGAGTCAGCGCCCGGACGGCCTTGAGCCGCTGAAACGGATGCGCGGTGCCCGGCTCCATGCGCCGCCACGCATCTTCGTCCACGCTTGGCACGCTCATGCAGACCGTGCAGCGCGACGCCGCAGCGACATCCTTCAATACGTCGATGTCGCGGACGATCATCGGTCCCTTGGTGACGACGCTGACCGGTGTCCGCGCCGCGGCGAGCTCGATGAGGCTGTGCCGCGACAGCTTGTACTGGCCTTCGATCGGCTGGTACGGATCGGTGGCGGTGCCCATCGCGACCAGAGCGCGCGACCACTTCGGGCGCGCCAGTTCCTTCCCCAGGACCTCGACGAAGTTGGTCTTCACCAGGATGATCGTCGCGAACTCGTCATCGGCGTCGAGCTCGAACTGCTTGTGATAGCGCCGAGCGAAGCAGTAGTGGCAGGCGTGGGTACAGCCGCGGTACGGATTCAGCGTCCATTCGAACGGCATCCCATTCACGTGGTTCAGCGCCGAACGGCAGCGCACTTCCTGATACCGGGCATCGTCGGCCTTCCGTTCGGCGCTGGGGAGGGCAGATGCGCCGGTGCCTCGGACCGCGTCCGCGATGGCTCGGGTGGTCGGGCGAACCGTTAGCGGAAACAGGCTGGGTTGATTCATGTTTCGCTTTTTGTTCGTCTATCATGCCGCGAGTTTCCTCGACGGTCAATACGAGGTGTTTACGCGGTGCCACTGGCGACACGCTGTCGCCAGTATTCGAGGAGATCGTCGAAAGTGCGCTCGAGAGGGATCTGCGACGCCCAGCCGGTCTCCGAACGAAGACGGTCTGGAGCGCCGACGAGGCGCGGTACGTCAACCGGACGGAAGCGTGCCGGATCGATGACGATCTCGACCGGCACACGAGTCCGATCGACGAGCGCCTGCACGAGCACTCTCATCCGCAAACCCTCTCCGCGACAGACGTTGTAGACGCCGCCGCTGCGTCCCTGATCCGCCATCGCCCGATAGCCGCGCACGGTATCGCGAACGTCCGTCAAATCGCGCTCGGCTTCGAGATTGCCGACGCGTAGCTGCGGCTCGCCTCGCCCGGCCTCGATGAGCGCGAGCTGACGCGCGACGCTGGCGGCAATGAACGCCGGCGACTGCCGAGGGCCCAGATGATTGAACGGCCGTGCCACGATGATGTCGAGGCGATCCAGAGTGGCGGCGCGAAGGGCGAGGGTCTCCTGCGCAAGCTTGCTGACGGCGTACGGGCTTTCCGGCTTGAGCGGAGAGTCCTCGACGATCGGCGCATCCTGCGGTTCGTAGACGAGCGCGGAGCCCGTCACCACGACGCGCGCCGACGGCACGTGACGGGCAACCGCGGCGAGCAGATGCTGCGTGCCCCGGACGTTGACCGCGAAGGTGGCGCCGAGCCGATCCCACGAGCCACCTGACTGCGCGTCCCCGGCAAGGTGATAGACCAGATCGGGTCGAGCGTCGACGATGGCGCGCTCGACGCTGGCCGCGTCGAGCACGTCCACCGCATGCCACGCGCCGGGAGCATCGTGCGGCTTGTGATGGCCGCCGCGGTGCGACCACGCAACCAGTTGCGCATCGGTCGTGGCGAGTAAATCGAGGAGATGGCTGCCGGCGAATCCTGACGCGCCCGTGACGAGGACCGTCTGCGCCACGGGTGCTAGCGGTTCAGATGACCGTACTGCGACTGGTAGTACGCGCGGTACTCGGAATCCTGCTCCTTGATCGGCCGCCACCACCAATCGTTCGCGCGATACCAGTCGACGGTCTCCACGAGCCCGTGTTCGAACGCCACCGCCGGCGTCCATCCCAGATTGCGGAGCTTCGTCGTATCGAGGGCATAGCGGCGATCGTGGCCGGGCCTGTCGGGAACCGGTCGAATCAGCGAAGCCGGACGCTCGGTCAGCGAGAGGATGCGGCCGGACAGATCGATGTTCTTGACCTCGTTTCCACCGCCGACGTTGTAGACCTCGCCGGCGACGCCACGTTCGATCACGAGGTCGACCGCACGACAGTGGTCGAGGACGTGCAGCCAGTCGCGGACGTTCTGGCCGTCGCCGTAGAGCGGCAGCGGCTGGTGTTCCAGCGCGTTGGTGACGAAGAGGGGAATGATCTTTTCCGGGAACTGGTACGGCCCGTAGTTGTTCGACGCACGAGTGATGATCACGGGCAGGCCGTAGGTCGCGAAAAAACTGTAGGCGAGGCGATCCGCGCCAGCCTTGCTCGCGGAATACGGGTTCCGCGGTTTCAACTCGTCCGTCTCGCGGCTCGCCCCGGTCGGCACGCTGCCGTACACCTCGTCGGTCGAGATCTGGACGAAGCACCGGAGGTTGCGCGCTGCTTTCGCGGCGTCGAGCAGAACGTAGGTCCCCATGACGTCGGTGCGGATGAAATCCGTTGCCGACTGAATGGAGCGGTCGACGTGCGTCTCGGCAGCGAAGTGCACGACGACCTGCGATCGCTCGACCAGAGGTCCCGAGATCACCGCATCCGCGACGTCGCCGCGCACGAAGGCGTGGCGAGGGTGATCGACCAGGTCGTGCAGATTCTCGAGCCGGCCGCAGTAGGTCAGCTTGTCGAGCGTCGTGATGCGCCAGTCCGAGTGGGCGGCGAGCGCATAGCGGACGAAGTTGCTGCCGATGAACCCGGCGCCGCCAGTGACGAGAACGTCAATCATGATCAGTAGCCGCTCCCTGCACCCCCGCCCATCGCGCCAAGCGGGTTCGAGAACGACCCGATGCCTGCCAGCGTGATCGTGAAGTTGAGCCGTCGGTCGGCCGGCACTGGACTCGACGAGATGCCAGTCAGATTGTACTGCTGGAACTCGAGCGCGAACCCGCAGCACTGCGCATTGTAGTAGCCCATGATGCGCTGCTGCAGGAATCGATCGCGGCGCACGTCGTAGTTGAAGTTGTAGACCGCGCCGAGGCGGTTGTTCCAGCCCTTCCAGGTCGTGGCGCTGTTCAGGTAGTGGTCCAGTCGGGCCGGGTCGTCGAACCCGGAGAGCCCGTCGATGAATCGGCGCTGGCTCCAGCCGGCCTGGGTATGAAGCCGGTCGCCGATATTGACGGTACCGTCCGCCGACATCGTCCGGATCGCGTTGAACTGGGTGTCGTAATCCATGCGGAACTGCGCCATCACGCCCTCCGCGGGCGTCGATCTGACCTGGAGGGAGAGCGGTGAAAAATGGCTTGGGGCGCTGCCGTAGGAGGTCTGGTAGTTCTTGTCGTACTGCGCGGCGCGCTGATCGCTGTAGTAGCTCTGGCCCAGCGAAGCCGTGAGCAGCTCACGCGACCGGCCGCCGCCGCCGGGCTTGCGAAAGAAGCGATTGGTCACCCCGTACGCCACGCGGCTGACACGGCCGACGATGACGTCCGTCCCGTCGATCTGCACGAAGTCGTCGAAGTCCTCGATCGGCGAGATGCGCTGGAGGTTCAAGTAGGGCTCGATCGAGTGCTTGAGTTTTTCGGCGTACTGGCTGCCGGTTCGATTAAAGATGCGCGCGAAGACCGGACCCGTGATCTGCGCCGAAAGGTCGTAGTAGTTGCGATTGATCGGGTCCTCGACGTTCAGCTTGGTGTCGGGATCGCGCTGCTCGGTCCAGAACGTCTCTCGGAACGCCGCGCTCGTCGAGATCGTCAGGAACTGCCACTTCGTAAACGGGAATCGGACTCGGGGGAACAGGTCGAATCGCGTGACGCTCTGGTCGACCGTAGCAGATGACGTCTTCCGCTCCGCCAGCAGATGCACCGCCTCGGTGCTGACCGAGAAGTAGAGCGGGCTGCCGAACAGAGGCTTGTCCGCCCGCTGGAACGAGATTCGCGGCGTCCCGCCTCTCACCGTCGACTGCGTCGTACCGTAGAAGAACTCGCTGCGATCGTAGCTGCCGGTGAGGTTCCACGTCCCGACCACGCCGCTCATCGATCCGTTGATGATGCGCTGACGCTGCGACGCATTGTAGACGTTCTGGTGATAGGTCTGCTGGACAGTGATGTCCGAGAAATAGTCGACGCGTCCGCGGGCGCGGAACGCCCGGCCCAGCCGCTGCGACATGCTGCCCTGAATCTGGTAGCTGGTGCGCTCGGGCGTCGTCGTGACTACGCCATTGTCGTCCGTGTATTCGGCTGTATGCTCGCGCAGATTGTAGAGGCGGATCCGGCCCTCGGAGCCGGGCGCCGACACATAGCGGTACTCCGAGCCGAATCCCTGGCCCGTCGTCGAGTACCAGTCGTGGAAGAAGGTGGCGTCGTGACTGCGATTGATCGCCCAGAAGAAAGCGTTGCTCAGCGTCTGCCCGCGAATGGTGGACGACCCGTACATCGGCAGGAGAAACCCGGTCGACCGGTCTTCCTTGTTGATCGGGTAGTACATGACGGGCAGATACAGTACCGGAACGCTCTTGACTTTGAGGAACGAGTTGGTCAGGAACGCGTAATGTTCGAGGTTGAGTACGACCGTGCCGGAGGTGAGCTGCCATCGCGGTGTCGGCTGCACGCACGTCGTGAACCCGCCCCTGGTAATTCGATACTTCTGCTCGCCGACCTTGGAGATCTTCTCCCCGTAGAAATACACGTCCGGCTCTTGCGTCCCGAACAGCGACTTGGGTGACGTGTCCAGCGGGCGGCCCGGCCTGGGCGCATTCTGCTCTTTCATCGTCGCCGTGCCGGTCGCGTTGTAGAAGGTCCCGGTTTTCGTTTGCGTGTTGTAATCCATCCGATCGGCGGCGATCCGGCTGGTCCCCTGAGTGAACACGACGTTGCCGGTGGCGATGATCTGATGGGTGTCGTTGAACCCCTCGACCTCGTCGGCCGAAAATGACTGGTCGTTGCAGTTGATTTCGACCTGGCCTATGAGCTTCCAGTGGTCCTTGGTGAGGCGGTCCAGCGTCCACTGCTTGGACGTCTTGCAGTTGCCGAGATCCTGTGCGGCGACAGGCCGCGCCGCGGCGAGGCACGCAGCCACAAGCAGGCTCAGAAGAGCGGCGCGACGCGTCATCGTCTGAGAGATCCTACCGCATCGAGGCATCACGCGATCCGCACGTCGAGGAGTCGGTACACCTCGCCGGCGAGATAGAGCGAGCCGGCGACGGCGATCGCGTCGTTCGCCGACCACGCCGTCGCCAGCGCGCGCTCGATCGAGGGTTCGACGACGATCGTCGCCGGCGCCTCTGCAAACATCGAGGCGAGCCTCTGCGGATCGGCCGCTCGTGCACCGGGCGCGCGCGTCACGATCAGCGGCCGCGCGAAGGGCAGCAGCTCGGCCAGCATCTCGCGAGCATGCTTGTCGGCCATCACGCCGAAGACGACCGGGAGGCCATGCGGATTCGCCTCAGACAGATACGACGCCAGCGCCCTCGCTCCGGCCGGATTGTGCGCTCCGTCGACGAGGACTGTCCGCTCACCGACTGCGACGAGGTCCAGCCGGCCCGGCCAGCGCACGTCGCGCAGGCCGGTCTCGACGGCCGTACGGTCGATGGCAAGATCTGCGGGAAGCTGCTCGAGCACGAGTGCCGCGATCACCGCATTGCCGATCTGATGCCGTCCGCGAAGGCCAAGATCGACCGGACCGTAGGTTCCACGGTTCGTGCGGACCGTCACCCGATATTGCCCCGCACCGCTACGGTCGATGTCGATCCCAGCGGCGTCGCTTTGCACGAGCGGCGCGCCTTTTGCCGCCGCGATCGTGGCAACCGCACGAAGAGCCTCAGGCTTCAGTGCGCCGACGATGACGGGAACGCCGGCTTTGATGATTCCGGCCTTCTCGGTGGCGATGGCGGCGAGGGTCGGCCCGAGGTGCGCCTCGTGATCGAGATCGATGGACGTGATCGCGGTAACGGCCGGTGCCACGACATTGGTGGCGTCCAGGCGTCCTCCGAGCCCAACCTCGACGACCGCGATGTCCACTCGCTCCTGGCGAAAGATCTCGAAGGCGGCCGCGGTCGTGATCTCGAAGTAAGTCGGCTCGACGTCGAGCGCGCCGCGCTCCATCAGGGTCGCGACCGCGCCCCGGACGCGGTGAAGCGCCCGATCGAGCTCGCTCGCCGCGACGGATCGGCCGTCCACCGCGAATCGCTCCTCCAGGGCCACGAGGTGTGGCGACGTATAGCGGCCGGTACGCCGGCCTGCAACCGTCAGTGTGTGACTGACCATCGCGGCCACCGAGCCCTTACCGTTGGTGCCGGCGATGTGGATGACTCGATAACTGGAATGCGGACGATCGAGTTCTGCGAGGATGGCGGTGATCGTATCGAGGCCCAGCTTGATGCCGAAGAACTCGAGGCGGGCGAGCCAGTCGCGATCGTGCATTTGAATGGGAGGACCTGTTCGAATAGTCGGACCTGAAGGTCGCCCTCCATTTGACCCGGCACCGAGATCGTGTGTAGGGCGGACCTTCAGGTCCGCCTATTGCCCGACCAGTAGGCCCGCCAATTCATCGGCTGGTTTCCGTCGCGGAGGTGGGTTCGGCGCCTGGCGCCGGGTCCGATGTCGGCATCATGAACCGAAGCGCCCGGGCGATTGCGCTCTTCAGTTCGCGTCGATCGACGATCAGATCGACAAAGCCGTGTTCGAGCAGGAACTCGCTGCGCTGAAAGCCCTCGGGCAACTTCTGCCGGATTGTCTGTTCGATTACCCGTGGACCGGCGAAGCCAATCAGCGCCTTCGGCTCCGCGATGTTCAGGTCGCCGAGCATGGCGAAGCTTGCGGTCACGCCACCGGTAGTCGGATCCGTGAGGATCGACAGATAAGGAAGGCCCGCCCGATCGAGGCGGGCTAGGGCGGCGCTGATCTTCGCCATCTGCATCAGCGAGAGCGCGCCCTCCATCATGCGTGCGCCCCCGGAGCAGGACACGACGATCACCGGGAGCCGTTCGCTCAGGCCGCGTTCGATGGCACGCGTGATCGTCTCGCCGACGACGACGCCCATGCTGCCGCCGATGAAACCGTATTCCATCGCCGCCACGACAGCGCGGCGGCCCTCGATGAGACCGGTGGCCGAGACGATGGCATCGCGCAGTCCGGTCTGCCGGCGGCCGGCCGACAGCCGCGCTGCGTACGGCTTGGTGTCGGTGAACTCGAGCGGATCGAGCGCAATCAGATTGCCGTCGTGCTCCTGGAACTCTCCGTTATCGAAGAGGGCGCGGAGCCGTTCGAGGGCCGTCAGACGAAAGTGATGCGCGCACTTGGGGCAGACCTGAAGATTGGCCGCCAGATCCTTGTTGTAGATCACCTGCGAGCAGCCGGGGCACTTTACCCAGAGGCCTTCGGGAATCTTGCTCGATTTGTCGGCCGGCGCCTCGATTGGCTTGCGGCTTTTCTTGAACCACGCCATGCGGCTGAGGCAAGGGTACTACAGGTCACGCCCGCGGCACGTAATAGCGCGTCCCCTTGCCCATCCCTTCCACCTGGCGAATCAGGTCGTCGACGATCTCGTCCGATGGATCGGGGCCGAACCCTGAGGTCTCGACGACCAGCAGCGGGCTGGCCGCGTAGTGGAAGAAGAAGTGATGATAGGCCTCGTTCAATTCCTGCAAGTACGCCGGATCCGGTACGACGAGATCCTCTTCACTGTCCTTGGCGCGATCGCGCAGGCGGCGGAGGAGCACGTCGGGCGGCGCCTGGAGATAGATGACGAGATCCGGAGTCGACACGTCGCGCGCGAGCAGATCGAACAGACGCTGATAGATGAACAGCTCGTTGTCGTCGAGATTCAGGTAGGCGTAGATCTTGTCGCGATCGAACAGGTAATCGCAGATCGTGATCTGGCTGAACAAGTCCGACTGACGGAGCGCGCTGTGCTGCCGGTGGCGTCCCAGCAGGTAGAAGAGCTGTGACTGCAATGCGGCGCCAGGTCGATCGGCGTAGAAATCCGCGAGGAATGGGTTCTCGGGATCTTCGAGGACGAGCGTGGCATCGAGTCGCGCCGCGAGGCGTTCAGCCAACGCGGACTTGCCGGCGCCAATCGGCCCTTCGATCGCGATGTGGCGGAACTGCAACGTGGGCCGGAGTATATCAGCGTGCTATCCTGCCCTGCTCGTGACCATCGACCGCGTCGAGCTTCGTCTGCTGCGCCTGCCACTGGTTCGGCATTTCGAAACCAGCTTCGGCCGTTCGTACGATCGCGAGTTCCTCCTGGTCATCGTGCGCGGCGACGGCATCGAGGGTTGGGCCGAGTGCGTCGCCGAGCACAATCCGTTCTACAGCAGTGAGACCACCGAAACCGCGTGGCACGTGATCACGGGGTTTCTCGCGCCGATGGTAATCGGACGATCGTTTGCGCATCCCAGCGAGATGTTTGCGGCGCTCGCACGAGTCCGCGGCCACTTGATGGCGAAGGCCGCGCTCGAGATGGCGGCCTGGGATCTGTACGCCAGGCAGGAAGGCGTACCGCTGTGGCAGGCGCTGGGCGGCAGCGGGCGTCCTGTCGCGTCAGGCGTATCGATTGGCATCCAGGACTCGCTCGACGAGCTCGTCGAGCGCGTGCGGGTCGAGCGCGAGGATGGCTACCAGCGGATCAAGATCAAGATCAAGCCCGGATGGGACGTCAAGGCGGTCGAGCGTGTGCGCGGCGCCTTTGGCGACATCCCGCTGATGGTCGATGCCAACGCCGCGTACAGTCGCGGCGATGCCGGGCACCTCGCCACGCTCGATCAGTTCGGCCTGATGATGATCGAGCAACCGCTCGAGTACGACGACTGGCTCGATCATGCGGCGCTGCAGGCCTGGATCCGGACGCCGGTCTGCCTCGATGAATCGATCACCAGCCCGCGCATCGCCGAACTGGCGATCGAAGCAGGGGCCTGCCGGATCGTGAACATCAAACCGGGCCGCGTTGGCGGGCACCAGGAATCGATTCGCGTGCACGATGTCTGCGCCGCGCACCAGGTGCCGGTCTGGCATGGCGGCATGCTCGAATCGGGCATCGGGCGTGCCCACAATCTTCATCTCTCCACGCTTCCCAACTTCCGGCTGCCCGGCGACATCGCCGCCAGCCGCCGCTACTATGCGGAGGACCTGATCGAGCCGGCCATCGACGTCAACGCCGACGGCACTGTGTCGGTGCCGGACGGCGGGCCGGGCATAGGCGTGAGCATCGTGGCCGATCGCGTCGATCGCGCAACGCTGCGCCGAACGGAGATCCGAGCATCGTGACCACTCGACAGCTGACGGTTCTGACAGCGGCGCTCGTCACCGGCGCGTGTGCCAGCGCCCCCAAGATTCCACCGACGGTAGAGATCACGCGCGATCAGAAGATGGCGTGGATCCTCCAGCTCGAAGATCACCGCATGCTGCGCGAGACCCTTCCAGCGCCGCCCCCGGATCCAAAGCAGAAGAAAGGGACGCCCGCGCCGACACCGCAGGTGATCGACCTGGCGGTGCTGGCGAAGGACGATCAGGCCCGCATGCGGCGGCGTGCGGCGCTCGCGATCGGACGCACCAGGCTGCCGCAGGGAGTGCCGCTGCTGACGCCGCTGCTCTCGTCGGATCCCGAACCCGAGGTGCGGCAGATGGCCGCTTTTGCGCTCGGGCTGATCGGACGGAAGGACGCGGCCCCGGCCCTCCGCACCGCGCTCTCGGATCAGTCGCCGGTCGTGCGCGGACGTGCCGCCGAAGCCCTCGGGCTGATCGGCGACACCGAGAGCGCTCCGGCGATTGGTGTGATGGTCGGGACGTATGTAAAGGCGGGCACGCTGGCGAACATCGCCGCCGACGAGTCCGCGTATCCGCTCTCGGCGGAAGTGGAAGCGGCGCGCCTCGGCATCTTCGCTTTAACGAGGTTGAAGGCCTACGATGCGTTGGCGGGTGCGCTGCTCGACAGCTCGGGCCGGCCGGTCAGCCGCTGGTGGCCTGTGGCCTACGCGTTCCGTCGCGTCGGCGACGCCAAAGCCGTTCCGGCCCTTCGCGCGCTCCTCGATGGCGACGGCGCCTACACGCGGGCGTTTGCGGCGCGGGGTCTCGGCGCACTGAAAGACGCCGGCAGCGTCGACCTCCTCCTGCCCTATGTGAAGTCGGCCAGCGGACAATCGGCAATTGCCGTCGAGGCCGTGCGCTCCCTCGGAGAGATTGGCGACGCTCGTGCGCTTCCGGCGCTGATCGATCTCCTTCGCACACGCGACGTGCATCCGGGAACCCGCGCCGAGGCCGTACGCGCTATCGGCCAGTTCCGATCGGCCGACAGTGCCGATGTCCTGCTCGATCTGATGTCCGATGCCTATCCGGGCGTTCGAGCTGAGGCGCTCATCGCGCTCGCGCGCACGGATCCGGAGCGATTCGTCAGCGTGCTGTCGGGTCTCGAGGCGGACAAGCACTGGACCGTGCGGGCTGCATTGGCGACGGCGCTCGCGGAGCTGCCGCCCGACATGGCGGCGCCATTGCTCGAGCCGCTGCTGCGCGACGCCGATCAGCGCGTCATTCCAGCCGCGTTGGCCGCGGTCGCTAAAGTGAAAACGCCGAATGCCGGCACGCTCGCGCTCGAGCTGTTGAAGGCCGACGATGTGGTAGTGAGGGGAGCGGCGGCGAGGGCAATCGGCGAGATCAAGCCGCCGGGGGCAGTCGAGGCGCTGCAGGCGGCGGTGCGATTCGCCGAGCGCGATGCGGCCTATACGGCGCGCGCCGCGGCGCTCGAGGCGCTCGTGCCGTTCGGCCGTGCGGCGGCCGAGCCGCTCCTGACCGCCGCGCTCAAGGACAAGGACTGGGCCTTACGCCTGAAGGCGGCGGAGCTCCTTCGCGGGCTGGACCCGGCTCGCGACGTCGACGCGGAGATCCGCCCCGCGCCCAGCCGCTTCGACAGCAAGACCTACGCGGATCCCGCCGTCATCGCCCCGCCAGTGTCGACGCACATCTACATCGACACCGACAAGGGAACGATTCAGATCGAGCTCGAGGTGCTCGATGCGCCGCTGACGGTCAGGACGTTCACGGATCTGGCACGTTCCGGGTATTTCGGCGGCGTCGCGATCCATCGCGTGGTGCCGAACTTCGTGATCCAGGATGGCGATCCGCGCGGTGACGGCGAGGGCGGACCGGGTACACGATTCGCGACGAGCTGAACGAGCGGCCGTATCTGCGCGGCACCGTCGGGATGGCCCTCGACTGGGCGGATACCGGCGGCAGCCAGTTCTTCATCACGCACTCGCCGCAGCCGCACCTCGACGCGCGCTACACCGTGTTCGGCCGCGTACTCTCGGGGATGGACGTGGTAGACAAGCTGGCGCAGGGCGATCTGATTCGGGCGGTGCGCGTGTGGAACGGTCCGCCACCGCCGGCCGAACGCGGTGCCGCGGCGGGCAGCAATCCGTAGCCGGCCAAAAAAAGGGGCCCCACGCAGGGGCCCCCGAGGTATTGCGAAGCAACGAAGCGTTAGCGCTTCTTCGCTGCTTTCTTTGCGGCCTTCTTGGCTTTCTTTGCCATCGCTCCTGATCCCCCCTTTCCGGGTGTAGGGTGCGCGTCAGACCGCACTACGTCGGGTCCCGATCTCGACCGCCTGGCCCGCCGATCGCCCGTCGCAGTGTCTTCCGCCTTGAGTCCACCGCGGGCGCTCGACGTCGTGCGCGCGTGGTGGAGAACCGGGGAGGCCTACGTTGAAAGTGGCCTTAAAAGAAGTAGGGGGTGACACATCCTGTGGTCACCCCCGCGCGGTCACGTGAGTTACCGCTTCTTCGCAGCCTTCTTCTTGGCCGCCTTCTTCGCTTTCTTCGCCATTCTTCCTCCTAGAGTGAAGGCCACTCACATCAGGCCATCGTAACTTCGCGTTACTACTGGTGGCCTGAGCGAACCACCCTCATACAAGATGTAGATTATGGATGAGAAAAAACGGATGTCAAGCACAAACTTTCCAAAAGTGTCAAGACTTGACACTCGATCGCGATGGTTGACGTCGCACGACGCTCGCTGTCTGCGTTGTGTTCGCGATCGTGGATGCACTCGACCTCCATTCGGCACTCGCGATCGCGTGCGAGACCGCTGCTCGCACGCTCGCGCTCACCCACCGTGCCACTAAAGCGAATGTGTCGGACCCAATCGGAAAGAACTGTAGGAAGGACGAGGACGAAGGACGAGGGAGGGGACGGGGGACGGGGGACGAGAGATGAAGGACGAAGATCGAGAAGCGATCGGGGGCGCGGTCGCTTCGTCCTTCGTCCTTCGTCCCTCGTCCCTCCTTGGTCAGCGCGCCAGCCGCGCAATTGCCTTTGCGGCTGACGCAATCAGTCGAGAGTCGGTGCCGAAGATGCGGCTGACGGTGCGATAGCGGGCGAGCGCGACATCTTTCCGGCCCTGCTGCTCGAGGATCTCCGCGCTCCACAGATAGGCGGCGCCCAATGCGATCGGTGAGGCCGCCGGCCGCATCGCGATGAGTCGATCGAACTCGGCCAGCGCGGCTGCGGTCTCCTTCCTCGCCGCACGGACCCGGGCGAGCCGCACGCGAATCACGGTGTCGGTCGGCGCGGCCGTCGACGCTCCCGCGAGGGCGCGGTCCGCCTGATCGAGCGCGCCTCGTTCGAAGGCGCGCCAGCCGGTGAGACTGAGGCGGTACGCCTGCGCCGCTGCGAGATCGACTGGCACCCGCCGGACGCCCGCCCTCGCTGCCGCCGCAATGCCGTGCGGGTCTCTCGACGGCGCCGACCCGAGGGCGGCGGTGTAGGCGAGCACGGCCGCGCCGCGGTCGCCGAGCCGATCCTGCATCTGTCCGAGCTTGAGGTGCGCCTCGGCGACGACGCCGTACGGCGCCGGCGGTGCCGAGTCGATGATCTGGCGCAGGAGCTCGACCGCGCGGTCCGTTTCGTACAGACCGTCGAGCATTCTCGCCACGCCCAGTCGTCCCATCGTCCCGGCCAGTCGCGGATCGCCCATTTGCGGAGCGCGGTCGATCAGCGTCTGCCAGGTCCGGAGACTCGCGGCCTGATCGTGAAGGTAACGGTCCTCGGTATCTGCGACGCGCTCCACGAAGTGCGGGTTCGACGGGTACTGCGCGGCCAGCCCGCGCAGCAGTTCGAGCGCGCGCCGTGGCCGGTTCTCGTACCAGAGGTAGATCCAGTGCAACTGGTAGTCGGCCTCGCCTCGCAGCAGGACGCCTCGGGCGTGCACCGCCTCCATGTCGCTCAGGCCCTCTTCCCGATCGCCGCCCGGCAGCAGGAATAGAAACCGGAAGAATCGCGCCACGGCGGGCGCGATGGCCGCGTAGTACTTGTAAAGACCGATGCCGAAGCGGGCATCGCTGAGGTTTTCGTCCAGCGACAACGCGCGCTCGAGCGCCTCCTTGATGCGTTTGCCGTCTCTGGCCGCGGCGAGATGCTCTTTCCGCTGTACGCGCCACGACACGCGTGCCCCATACGCCGCGCCAAGGTAGAACCAGGCCTCGGCGGACTCAGGCTGGCGGGAGGCCCACTGCTCTGTCGAGGCGATCGCGATCGAGACGCGGTGCTGGAACTCCTCGTCGAGACTCGTGTCGTCGGGGTTGATCAGGATCCGCCACCACGTCGTAGTCGCATCGAGGACCTGGCAGGCTTCGCGAGGCGCCGGCCCGCACGCCGAGGCCAGCGCAGTTTGCGCGCGGTCGAACCGCGTGTTCAGGATCTGCGCGTAGACCGCCGAGAGCTGCTCGCCGCCACTCAGCGTGCGTGCCTGTGGGCTGGCCGCCGGCGCCGCCAGCAACGCGCCGGCGAGAGCTGCCGCCGTCGCGTGCCGTGGCAGGCTCACAGCGCGCTCGTCTTCAGGCGCTGCTTCTCCGCATGTCGCTCGAGGGCCAGATGAATCAGGCGATCGAGCAGGGCCGGATAGTCAACGCCCGTAGCCGCCCAGAGCTTCGAGAACATGCTGATCGTGGTGAACCCGGGAATGGTGTTGACCTCGTTGACGTAGAGACGGCCGCTGTCCCGCGACAGCAGGAAATCGACGCGCGCCATGCCCGCGCCGTCCACCGCCCGGAACGCCTCGATGGCAAGCCGCCGCACCTCCGCATGCTGGGCGTCGTCCAGAGCGGCGGGAATGTGCACCGCCGACCCGGCGTCCAGATACTTGGCTTCGTAGTCGTAGAACTCGCGGCCGGGCACCACTTCGCCAGCCACGGACGTCTCGACCTCGTCGTTGCCCAGCACGCCGACCTCGAGTTCGCGCGCGGCGGACACGGCGGCCTCGATCACGACCTTCAGGTCGAACTCGAACGCGAGATCGATGGCGGTGGCGAGATCGGCAGGGGTCTTCGCCTTCGAGATGCCGACGCTCGAGCCCAGGTTCGCCGGCTTCACGAACACCGGGAAGCCGAGCGTCGCCTGAATGCGCTCGAGCAGGCCCTCGCGATCCGCCCGCCACTCCGCAGCACGAATGACGCGATAGTCCGCGACCGGCAGTCCGCGCGCGGCGAACGCCAGCTTCATGAACGCTTTGTCCATCCCGACCGCCGAGGCGAGCACACCGGCGCCGACGTAGGCGACGTTGGCGAGCTCGAGCAGTCCCTGCACCGTGCCGTCCTCCCCGAACGGTCCGTGCAGCACGGGAAAGACGACGTCGAGGCCGAGTCCAGTCACGTGCGCGCTGTCGTCGCCCTTCTCCTTGCGGCGATCGATCGTGATCAACGATTCGTCGGTGGGGTAGGCGACGAGGTGCGCCTCACGTCCCGGCCGGACTGGATACGCCGACGCCAATCGCGCCTGCTCGATGACGTCGGACGCGGCGAGCTGCGTCGGCGGACGATCCGGCAGCGTCCAGCGGCCGTCCTTCTCGATCCGGATCGCCACTGGTTCGAAGCGCTTGCGATCGAGATGCTTGAACACGGCGGCCGCAGACGCGACGGACACTTCGTGCTCGCCGGAACGCCCGCCGAAGATCACACCCACGCGGAGCTTTTTCACAAGAACCTGTCTCTCGGCAGTGCCGAGTGCCGCAGTGCCGAGTGCCAAAGTGAGTAGGAAGTGGCACTTCTCACGTTCCACTCCACTCGGCACTCGACACTGAGCGCCCAGCACTTACGTGTGGCGTCCTAATATAGCGCCAGACCATGGGCCTTTCGTTCGAACTCCTCGCCACGGATGGCGGCGCGCGGCGCGGGCGGCTCACCACCGCGCATGCGGTTGTCGAGACGCCCGTGTTCATGCCGGTCGGCACGCAGGGGACAATCAAGGCGCTCACGCATCGCGACGTCCGCGACGCCGGCGCGCGTCTCGTGCTTGCGAACACCTACCATCTCCACCTGCGCCCCGGCGAGGATCTGGTCGCGCGGCTCGGCGGACTCCATCGCTTTATCGGCTGGGACGGGGGAATTCTGACGGACAGCGGCGGCTATCAGGTCTTCAGTCTCGCCAGCCGCCGCAAAGTCACCGATGAAGGCGTCCACTTCAAGTCGCATCTCGATGGCAGTGCGCGCTTCCTTTCGCCCGAAGCGGCTGTCGACATCCAGGCCGCGCTCGGGTCCGACATCGCCATGATGCTCGACGAGTGCCTGTCCTGGCCCGCGCCACACGAGGACGTGCGCACGTCGGTCGACCTGACGCTGCGCTGGGCCCGGCGTGGACGCGACCGGTTCCATGCAGCCCCGTCGCGGACGAATGCGGGCCAGGCGCAGTTCGGCATCGTACAGGGCGGCACGTTCACGGATTTGCGCACGCGCTCGGCCGAGGGCACGCTGCAGGTGGGGTTCGACGCCTATGCGATTGGCGGGCTGAGTGTGGGCGAGCCGATCGACGTCATGTACGACACCGTGGCGCACACCGCGGCCCTTCTGCCGCGCGATCGGCCGCGATATCTGATGGGGGCCGGCACCCCCGCCGATCTGGTCGAGTGCGTCGCGCGCGGCGTGGACATGTTCGATTGCGTGCTGCCGACCCGAAACGCACGGAACGGCCAGCTCTTCACGCGGGCCGGACGTCTCAACATCAAGAACGCGCGCTACGCCGAAGACGAGCGGCCGCCGGACGCGTTGTGCCGCTGCTATACCTGCCGCACCGCCTCGCGGGCGTATCTCCGGCATCTTTTTGTGGCCGGAGAGATGACAGCCGCGACCCTTAACACCTTGCACAATATCCAGTTCTACCTTGACACTATGGAGGCGATCAGGGAGGCTATTAGTTTCGGTCGCTTCGAAGCATTCCGGCAGGATTTTCACCGGACCTGCGACCGCCCCGCGCTCGATTCATGACCGCTGTGTCCGATTTCGTACCGCACCTGGTTCTGGCCATTGCGGCGGCTCCCGACGGTGCATCCGTCAGCCTCTGGGTCCAGCTGATTCCGTTCGCGCTCGTCCTTGCCATTTTCTATTTCATCATCCTGTTGCCGATGCGGCGGCGGCAGAAAAAGGTCGATGACTTCCTCAACACCCTGAAGGTCGGCGACAAAATCGTCACCTCCGGCGGACTCTACGGCAGCATCACCAAGCTGGGTGAGACGTCTTTGCAACTGCAGGTTGCCGACAAAGTGCGCGTCGAGATCGCGCGCTCCGCGGTCGTCGGCTACCAGGGCCAGCCACCCGTCGCCCCGGAGGGCGCTGCGCAATAGGACGGGCCGCACGCGCGCCGGCGCGTCGTGGTCCGCCACGCATCATGACCAAGAATCTTCGCTGGAAATTGCTCGCCATCATCGGCGTCGTCGCGCTCTGCGTCTGGGCCGTGTATCCGCCGTCACAGAAGGTCCGCCTCGGTCTCGATTTGAAGGGCGGCGTGCACCTCGTGCTGCGCGTGCAGACCGACGATGCGCTCAGGTACGAGACCGAGACGCGCATGAGTCAATTGCGCGAGGATCTCGTGAAGGGTGGCGCTCCGAACGTCACCGCCAGCGCGCTCTCGCCCGATGCCTTCCAGATCGCGAACGTCCCGCCCGAGCAGGATGCGCTGCTGCGCCAGGCGGCGACCTCGGTCGAAACGCTGTACGACCGTGAGTCGGGCACCGCCGGCACCTACACGTTCCGGTTGAAGCCGAATGCCGCGAGCCATCTCCGCCAGGAGACGGTCGATCAGGAGCTGCGAACGATCGAACGCCGCGTCAATGAGCTCGGCGTCGCCGAACCCGTCGTCGCCCGTCAGGGGGCCGTCGATCAGATCCTCGTGCAGCTCCCGGGGGTGACCGACGTCGTTCGCGCAAAGGAAGTCATCCGGTCCACGGCAGTGCTCGAGTTGAAGGAGGTCGTGCAGGGCCCCTCGAGCGACAAGGAACAGCTCGCCCCGAAAGGCGTCGTGCCGCCCGATTTGGAGCTGCTCCCCGGCGCGACCGGCGGCAGCCGCGCAGACCAGGCCGGCGTCGTCTACTACCTCGTTCGCAAAGTGCCGGTGGTCAGCGGGCGCGACTTGAAGACCGCGCGTCCGAGCCTCGACGAGAACAATCGGCCCGCCGTCTCGTTCACGTTGACGCAGGCCGCCGCGTCCCGATTCGGCAACTACACCGGCGCGAACATCGGCAAGTATCTCGGGATCGTGCTCGACAAACGCGTCGTCTCGGCGCCCGTCATCGAGGGCAAAATCACCGACGAGGGGCGGATCGCCGGCAACTTCACGCAGCAGGAGGCCGCCGACCTGGCGCTGACCCTGCGATCCGGCGCGCTGCCGGCAGCCCTCACCTATCTGGAAGAGCGGACGATCGGGCCGTCACTGGGCGCCGACTCGATTCGCGCCGGCATCATCGCCTCGCTGACCGGGCTCGGCCTCGTCGTCGTCTTCATGCTCGTGTACTACAAGGTGTCGGGGATCAATGCCATCGTCGCCATGGTCATCAACCTGATCGTCCTGCTCGCGTTGATGGTCTATTTCCGCGCCACGATGACGCTGCCCGGCATCGCCGGCTTCCTCCTGACGATCGGCATGGGCGTCGACAGTAACGTCCTGATCTTCGAGCGGATCAAGGAGGAGCTGCTGAACGCCAAGGGTGTCCGGGCGGCGATTGCCGCCGGCTTCGATCGCGTCTTCCTGACCATTCTCGACACCCACGTGGCGACGCTGATCGGCGCCGCGTTCCTCTTTCAGTTCGGCACCGGCCCGATCCGCGGCTTCGCGACGACGCTGTCGATCGGTCTCCTTACGAACGTGTTCACGTCGGTGTTCGTCTCGCGTGCCCTGTTCGAGCTCGAGCTCGCCAATCGGCACAAGAACACAATCAGCATCTAGACGGCGTCAGGCATTCCCATGCAGATCTTTCATAACGCCAATTACGACTTCATTCGCTGGCGCTGGCACGCGCTGATCCTGTCGTCGGTGATCATCATCGGTGGCTTCGCCTTGAGCCTGGCGCGCGGCGGGGTGCCGCTGGGCATCGACTTCTCGGGCGGGACGCTGGTGGTGCTGAAGTTCCAGCAGCCGGTGCATGAGGATGCGGTGCGGCACGCGCTCGACAGCCTGCCCGGCGACAAGGTCGTCCAGCAGTACGGCGATCCGTCCGCACACGAGATCATGATCCGCCTGCCGCAGATCAAAGACGCGGAACGCGGCTTCAATCTGGAGCAGGGCGCGAAAGGCGCGATCGACGCCATTCAGAAGGCTGGTCTGCCCAAATTCGAGATCGTCAGAACCGAGGTCGTCGGACCCGTGATTGGCGCCGACCTCCAGAAGAAGGGCATTTACGCGACGCTGGCCTCGATCGTCGGTCTGACCATCTACATCGCGCTGCGATTCCGCTTCACCTTCGCGCTGGGCGCGATCGTCGCGACGTTCCACGACATCTTCATCGTCTTTGCGATGCTGAACTTCTTCGATTACGAGCTGTCGCTGAATGTCGTCGCCGCGATTCTGACGATCACCGGCTACTCGGTGAACGACACTATCGTCATCTTCGATCGCGTGCGCGAGAACTCACGGCTGCTGCGGCGCGAGCCGCTCGACCGTGTGGTCAATCTGAGTGTCAACCAGACCCTGGGACGGACGGTGATCACCTCGGGTGTGACGTTCCTCGCCGTGCTGGCGCTGTACGTCTTTGGAGGCGAGGTGCTTCACGGCTTTGCGTTCGCGATGCTGGTCGGCGTCATCAGCGGCACCTACTCGACGGTGTTCATCGCCGCCACCATCGCCATCATCCTCAGCGGCCGCAAAGCGCCGGCCGGCCGCGCCGCCGTGCCCGTGGAAGAAGCCGTCGACCGGTCGCGCAAAGGCGGCCGCCGCAACGTCCGCGTGTCCTAGTACCGACACCGCGCCGTGTTGCTTCTCGAGGCGGCGCTGCTCGGCGTGGTGCAGGGACTCACGGAGTTCCTGCCGGTCTCGAGCTCTGCGCACCTGATTCTCGCCCGCGTGTTTTTCGGATGGGACGCCGAGCAGTTCGGGCGTCCGTTCGACGTCGCGTGCCATCTCGGCACGCTCGGCGCGATCCTCATCTACTTCCGGCAGGACCTCGCGTACCTCGCGCGGGCGCTGCCGGATCTGCTCCGCCGGACGACCCGTGACACGCGCACGATCGTGCTGATTGTGGTCGGCACGCTGCCGCTCCTGCCGATTGGGATGATTCTCTCCGATCGCGCCGATGCACTCCGCACGCCGTCGGTGATTGTCGTGACGCTCACCGTTGTCGGTATCGCGATGCTGATTGCCGAACGCCGTGGGCGCCAGATTCGCGAAGCCGACGAGATGTCCTGGCGCGAGGCGCTACTCCTGGGCGTCGCGCAAGCACTGGCGCTCATTCCGGGTGTGTCGCGGTCGGGCGCGACGATTACGACCGGACTGTTCCTGGGACTGGAGCGTCAATCTGCGGCGCGGTTCTCGTTCCTTCTCGGCGTGCCGGCGATGCTGGCGGCGGCGCTGCATGAAGGGAAGCGGCTGGTCGGGCAGCCGATGGACGCGCTCTCGATCCAGGTCTTCATCGTCGGCATCCTGGTGTCGGGTCTCGTCGGCTACGTCACCGTGAAGTACTTCCTACGCTTCGTGGCGTCACGCGGTCTCGACGTCTTCGCCTGGTATCGCATCGTCCTGGCGATCGCGACGGTGGGCTGGCTGCTGACCCGCGCCGCGCACTGAACGACCATGGTGCAGTGGCTTCGCCGGCGCTTCATCACCGGCTTTTTCGTCGTCGTGCCGGTCGTGGCGAGCGTGGCGGCGCTCGTCTGGACCTTCCGGGTCATCGACGGTTTCACGGCGCCGATCTACGCGCGGCTGCTCGGCCGCTCGCTGCCCGGCCTGGGGCTGCTGACGACCGCGATCGCCGTCCTGATCGTCGGGGTCGTCGCCACCAACGTCATCGGCCGGCGTTTCCTGATGCGGATCGACCACTGGCTGCTGCTGGTGCCGCTGTTTCGCACGGTGTACGCGCCGGTCAAACAGCTCGTCCTTGCGTTCTCGCCCGACAACGAATACGGCTTCAAGCAGGTCGTCCTCGTCGAGGAGCCCGGCCGCCGCTATGTGGTCGGGTTCCTGACGCGCGAGTTCACCGTCGAGGAACAGGGGCGCACCAAGGCACTCGCCGCGGTCTACGTGCCGACCAATCACCTGTATGTCGGCGACGTCGTCGTCTATGGGCGAGAACAGCTGATTTTTCCGGATCTTTCCGTGGAGGAGGGCGTCCGGCTGTTCCTGACCGGCGGGATGGCGCTTCCGAGCCGCATCGAAGGGCGGCGCGCGGATTAGCGCATATGTAGGGCGGGGCTTCAGCCCCGCCTTGGCGGACCTGAAGGTCCGCCCTGCATGGTCAACTCTCCTATATAATCGAGCGTTTGCCAAAATCGGCACCGAGCATAGAGGAGTATCAATGACCGTGAATGTGACCAGATGGGCGCTCGCCGTCCTGACGATTGGGATGACCGCGTTCGCACCGGCCGCGCTCCTTGCCGCGCAGCCCGAGCCCTCGACCCCGCATCACGGCGGCGAGGCGAATCTGGTCTTGCCCGATCTCAGTACCGGTGAGCTTTCTGGGGTTCGACGGGCACACGCTGCTCCTGGCGGGCATTCTCGTCTCGGCGCTCGGCCTGCTGTTCGGCATGCTGATCTACGGGCAGCTCAAGGCCCTGCCCGTCCACGGCTCGATGCTCGAGATCTCCGAGCTGATCTACGAGACCTGCAAGACCTACCTGCTGCAGCAGGGCCGGTTCCTGTTGATTCTCTGGTTGTTCATCGGTGCGATCGTCGCCGTCTATTTCGGGTGGCTTGCGTCGTCAGTCGACCCCGCGACGGGTGAGACGATTCACGGGTTTCCGCTACTCAAGGTCGGCATCATTCTCCTGTTTAGTCTCGTCGGCATCGCCGGCAGCTATGGCGTCGCATGGTTCGGCATTCGCGTCAACACGTTCGCGAACTCGCGGACGGCGTTCGCGAGTCTCCGCGGTATCCCGTACCCGTGCTACGCGATTCCGCTCAAGGCGGGCATGAGCATCGGCATGATGCTGATCAGCGTCGAGCTGCTGCTGATGCTCTTCATCCTGCTGTTCGTGCCGGGCGACTACGCCGGCCCATGTTTCATCGGCTTCGCCATCGGCGAGTCGCTGGGCGCGGCGGCGCTGCGCATCGCCGGCGGCATCTTCACGAAGATCGCCGACATCGGCTCGGACCTGATGAAGATCGTCTTCAAAATCAAGGAAGACGATGCGCGCAACCCCGGCGTGATTGCCGATTGCACGGGCGACAATGCCGGCGACTCGGTCGGCCCCTCGGCCGACGGATTCGAAACCTACGGCGTCACCGGCGTCGCGCTGATCTCGTTCATCCTGCTCGCCGTGTCGAGCCCCGTTGTGCAGGTCCAGCTCCTGGTCTGGATCTTCATGATGCGCATCGTGATGGTGGTCGCCTCCGGCGTCTCGTATCTCGTCAACGAGGCGCTGGCGAAGAGCCAGTACCGAGAAGGCGGCGTCGATGAACTTCGAGGCGCCGCTGACGCGCCTGGTGTGGCTGACGTCGTTCGTTTCGATCGCGCTGACCTATGTCGCGTCGTATCTGCTCATTCCGACGCTCGGCGACGGCTCGCTGTGGTGGAAGCTCTCCACAGTCATCACCTGCGGCACGCTCGCCGGCGCGGTCATTCCAGAGCTCGTCAAGGTCTTCACGTCGGTCGATTCCGCGCACGTCCGCGAGGTCGTGACCTCGTCGGAAGAAGGCGGCCCGTCGCTGAACATCCTGTCAGGGTTCGTCGCCGGCAACTTCTCCGCCTACTGGCTGGGCATCAGCATCGTGCTGCTGATGGGCGCGGCGTATCTGGTGAGTAACCTGGGCTTCGCCGACATCGGCATGATCGCGCCGGCGGTGTTCGCGTTCGGTCTGGTCGCCTTCGGCTTCCTCGGCATGGGCCCGGTGACGATCGCGGTCGATTCCTACGGGCCGGTCACCGACAACGCGCAGTCCGTCTTCGAGCTCTCGACCATCGAGCAGCTGCCGAACATCCACGCGGAGATTCGCCAGCAGTTCGGATTCGATCCGGACTTCGAACGCGCGAAGCAGAATCTCGAGGAGAACGACGGCGCCGGCAACACTTTCAAGGCGACGGCCAAGCCGGTCCTGATCGGCACCGCGGTCGTCGGTGCGACGACGATGATCTTCTCGATCATTTTGGCGCTGACGGAGGGGCTGAAGCCGGATCTCGTTGCCAAACTCTCGCTGCTGCACCCGCCGTTTCTGCTCGGCCTCATCACTGGCGGCGCAATGATCTACTGGTTCACCGGCGCGTCGACCCAGGCGGTCACGACCGGCGCCTATCGCGCGGTCGAGTTCATCAAGGCGAACATCCGTCTCGAAGGCACGACCAGAGCGTCGGTTGCGGACAGCAAGAAAGTTGTAGAGATCTGCACGCAGTACGCGCAGAAGGGCATGTTCAACATCTTCCTCGGCGTGTTCTTCGGCACGCTCGCGTTTGCGTTCCTCGAGCCGTTCTTCTTCATCGGCTATCTCGTGTCGATCGCGCTGTTCGGTCTCTATCAGGCGATCTTCATGGCCAACGCCGGCGGCGCCTGGGACAACGCCAAGAAGATCGTCGAGGTCGAACTGAAGAAGAAGGGGACGCCGCTGCACGACGCGACGGTCGTTGGTGACACGGTGGGCGATCCGTTCAAAGACACGTCGTCAGTTGCGATGAATCCTGTCATCAAGTTCACGACACTGTTCGGACTGTTGGCCGTGGAACTGGCCGTGAGTCTCACGGCGCAACAAGGTGCGACGTTCACGCTGCTCTTCTCGGCGGTGTTCTTCGTCGTGTCGGCGTTCTTCGTGTGGCGGTCGTTCTACGGCATGCGCATCAACCGGGAAGCCTGAAGTTACCGGTTGATTTGGTTGACTTCGCCTGAAATCGACCGCTAGAATGCCGAGGTTTTTGGCGTGTGTCCCCGGCCCGTCTCGCGGGCGCCTGTCGTCGCGGAGCTGGCATTCCCAGGCTGGCTCGTGTGTGACGAACGGCGAGACTCTCCCGGTGAGGTGAGGTACATACAAAGGATCGCGAGGCTAACGAGCTGCCATTCGTCACCCGATGAGCCCCGCCCGCTGAGGCGGTTTCACTTTCCCGTAACGGTCGCGCTTCTGTGCGGCATCCCGTGCCACTAGCGCGCGGTGCCCGGCTTGGCGCAGACTGGAGTTTGGCGCAGCCGATTTTTCGTGGGCGGTGTCTAAGCCGGTACGACGCGGGATCTTCGCATTCCGTTGACACCCTGATTGGCGGGCCGCATAATCGGCCCCCCCTCGTCGGGTGTCAGGTTGGTGTAAGGAGGAGACGTTCGTGCCACGTGATATGTTCGGCGACGTTGTCGATCCGTCGATCAAGGTGGGCGGCCAGAAGTGGTACACGGTCCCGCTGTCCATCCTTGTTCACACCGTCCTCATCGCCGCGGTCATCATCGTTCCGCTGCTCGCGGTCGATGCACTACCCGAGGTGCCGTCGATGATGGCCTTCGTCGCTGCCCCGCCCCCCCCGCCGCCCCCCCCGCCGCCGCCACCACCGCCTTCTGCTCCACAACCGACGCCGATTCAGACGAACGTGAATCCGAACGCGGCTCCGATTGAGGCTCCGAAGGAGATCAAGCAGGAGGCGAGCATTGACGCCGGGTTCGAGGGTGGTGTTGCGGGCGGTGTCGAGGGCGGCGTCCCAGGCGGCGCCGTCGGCGGTGTCGTTGGCGGTCTTCCCGAAGCTCCGCCGCCGCCCCCACCGCCGGCAGCTCCGGTGCGCGTCGGCGGGAACATCAAGGCGCCGACGAAGACCAAGATGGTCAACCCCGTCTATCCGCCGATCGCGCAGTCGGCGCGCGTGCAGGGCGTGGTGATCATCGAGGCGACAATCGGCCCCAACGGACGTGTGCAGCAAGCCAAGGTGCTCCGCTCGATTCCGCTTCTGGATCAGGCGGCGCTCGAAGCGGTCAAACAGTGGGAGTTCACGCCGACCCTGCTGAACGGCGTGCCTGTGCCGGTCATCATGACCGTCACGGTTCAGTTCACGCTCCAGTAGCGGCTCGGTCATAACGGATTCGGAAATATTCAAGGCGGAGGATGGGACGATGGGTGAAGGCGGTCTGAATCTTATCGACATGTGGGGACAGATGACGTGGGTGGCGAAGGGCGTCGCCTTCATCCTCTTCTTCATGTCCATGTGGTCGTTCGGCGTTGCCATCGAACGGATCTACACGTTCACGCAGGCGCGCAACCAGTCGAAGGCGTACGCGCCGCAGGTCGCCAAGCACCTCAAGGATGGCCGCCTGAAGGACGCCATCGCGCTCTCGTCCTCGAAGAACTTCCGCTATAGCCATCTCGCCAAGGTGGTGCTTGCGGGACTCCAGGAGTATCAGTTCCAGCAGGAAGCCGGCGGCGGACTCAGTCGTGAAGACCTGGTAGACAGCGTCAGGCGCTCGATTCAGCGCGCCACGGCGTTGACGCAATCGGACCTCAAGAAGGGCGTCAACACGCTCGCGACGATCGGCACCACCGCACCGTTCGTCGGACTGCTCGGCACGGTCGTCGGCGTCATCAACGCGTTCGTCGGCATCGCGGCGACGGGCTCGGGCGGCATCGGCGCCGTCTCCGCCGGTATCGCGGAAGCGCTCGTCGAGACCGCGCTCGGGCTGGTCGTCGCCATCCCGGCGGTGTGGTTCTACAACTACCTCACCGGCCGCCTCGACTACTTCAACGTCGAAATGGATAACTCATCGTCCGAGCTGGTCGACTACTTCATCAAGAAGACGGCCTAGCGCGGTCAGCAACATGGCGGGCGGACCTTCGGGTCCGCCTCGCGTGCAAAGCTCCATAGAGGATCACGACCATGGCAATGAATCTGGGCGGCAAGGGCGGGGTCAAGTCCGACATCAACGTCACCCCCCTCGTCGACGTCATGCTGGTGCTGCTCATCATCATGATGATCGTCGCGCCGATGCTGCAGAAGGGCGTCGACGTGAAGCTGCCGGTGGCGGCCAACACCGTCGACAAGCCAGAGGTGCAGGATCAGACGGTGCTTGCCGTCTCCGCCGACGGCCGGTTGTTCCTGAACTCCGTTGAGGTGCCGGAGAACGACCTGCAGCGGCGCGTCACCGACGCGCTCGAGTCGAAGAAGGCGAAGATCGTCCTGATCAAGGCGGACGAAGACGCGCCCTACGGCCGCGTGATGGCCGCCATGGACTCGCTGCGGAAAGCGCAGGTCGAAGATATGGGCCTCATCACCGAGCGGAAGATCAAGCCGGGTCAGCAGCAGGGAGGCAACTAATGAAACACGCCCATAAGCACTTCGGGGCGGAAGACGTCATCGTCGGCGAGAAGATGCACGTCACGGCAGACATGAACGTCACGCCGCTCATCGACGTCCTGCTCGTCCTCCTGGTCATCTTCATGGCCGCGCTGCCGCTGACGCAGAAGGGTCTCGACATCAACCTGCCGGCCGAAGCGACGGCGCAGGAACAGCGCCCCGACGTCAGTCAGATCGTGCTCGAGTTCACGGCCGACCGCCACATCTCCATCAACAAGCAAGACACCACGATGGCGGAGCTCGAGACGAAGCTGCGCGGCATCTTCGAGCAGCGCAAGGACAAGATGATGTTCATCGCCGGTGCGCCGTCGCTGCGCTACGGCGAGATCGTGCAGGTCATCGACGCGGCCAAGGGCGCCGGCGTCGAAAAAGTCGGCATCGTCACCGAGGGCATGCGGAAAGAAGCGAGCGGCCAGCCCGCCAAGAGCGACTAACCCGCAATCGCATTCACCTAGAAACAACAACGGCCACCCCGCCATAGGCAGGGTGGCCGTTTTTCCTTGGGCCGCGCGCAGTTGCCAGGCCGGACCTAGTCGCCCGCGCCCGCGCCCGTCGCCTTCGCCTTCTGAAGCGACTTGGCCTTGGCTCCCAGCTGTTCGGCCTCATGCAGAAGCGCTTCCTGCTGCTTGCGGTCCTTTTCGAGCGTCGCCTGCAGGCGGAGCAGGAGGCCCTTGTAGACGATCGCTTCCATATAGTCGCCCTTGATCTGGATCGCCTTGTCAGTCGCCTCGATCCCCTTGCTGATGTACTCGCGCTTCTCGGGCTCCTTCAGCGTCTTGTCGCGGAAGGTCTTGTCCCAATAGTAGGTGGCGATCGTGTAGTACCCCTCGGGGTTGTTTGGATCCTGCGCCGCGCGCTGATTCAACGCGTCCATCGTCTTGTCGAACTGTCCCTGGCGGTTGTAGTAGGCGCCAAGCTGCATGTAGACGCTCGGATCCTTGGGCCGTGAGTCGCGGGCCTTGATCAGCGTCGCTTCCGCCTGCTCGTAGTTCCCGGCGTCTTCGTAGATCTTCGACAGCGCGAAGTAGTTGGCAGGGTCAGAGGGGTCCATCTGGATCATTTTCTGGACGATGGGTTCCGCCTGCGACGGATCGTTCAGTTTGTCGGGACCGTACGAGGCGAGCAGATACTCGTACGAGAGCTTCCGGAGCTTCGGCTCCTGAATCGTCTCGGTTGCCTTCTTGTAGTAGTCGACGGCCTTCTGCAGGTTGGCGTCGTTTTCCGCCTCGCCCTTGCGCGCCGGCTTGTAGAGATTGTCGTAGCTGTTCGCGAGGTAGAAGTAGGCGTAGTTCAGCTCAGGATTCGCGGCCAGCGCCTCCTGATACTTGCCGATCGCCTTCTTGTAGTCTTGCGACTGGTACGCGGCGTTCGCGTCCTTGAACGCCATCTGGCCTTTCAGCATGCCGAATTTGCTGCAGGCCGAGGCGCCAAGGCCGGCCACAACGAGAACGGCAGTGAGCAGCGCTGCTCTGGAACACGTCCGCATTCGATGTCTCCCTGAGTGCGTAGATTTCGTGTCGTCTGTCTTCTGAATCTGCCCGAACAAGGCGTGGTCACGCGCGGTCTGGCCTCGCGGGCCGGAGGTGATCTCCAGGTCGGCGAGCATCACGGACTGCCGAATCGGGGCCAGTATAGTGAACGCAAAAAACCAGCGTCAAGCTGGCCCGCTCGAATGGGCCCTCTTTGGACCCCGTCAAAGCGGCCCTGCTATCATGAGCAGAAGGGCTTCCCCTTCACCATTTAGACACCGTTCCCAATGATTCGCTTCGAGGACCTGCTCGAGAAGGTCCGGGCGTACAACCCCGAGGCCGACCTCGAGCTGTTGCGCCGCGCCTACGTCTTCTCGACGTTCGAACACAAGGGACAGGTGCGCCATTCCGGCGAGCCCTATATGGTCCACCCGCTCGAGGTGGCCGACTTCCTGGCGGACCTGCGGCTGGACGCCGTGACCATCGCCGCCGGGCTGCTCCATGACGTCGTCGAGGATACGCTGACGACGATCGAACGAATAGAAGAGCTGTTCGGCCCCGAGGTCGCCCATGTCGTGGAGGGGGTGACCAAGATCAGCACGATCCCCTTCTCATCGAGCGAAGAGCGGCAGGCCGAGAACTTCCGCAAGATGCTCCTCGCGATGGTGGATGACATCCGGGTCATCCTCGTGAAGCTGGCGGACCGCCTCCACAACATGCGGACCCTCCACCATCTGCCCGAGGATCGGCGGCTCAAGATCGCACAGGAAACGCTCGACATCTACGCCCCGATTGCCAACCGGCTGGGGATGAGCAAGGTCAAGAACGAACTCGAAGAGCTGTGTTTCCGCTATCTCGAGACCAAGGGCTACGAGTCGCTGCGGGGACGGGTCGAAGCCAGGCGGCGGTTCTCGGAAGGCCTGATCGACGAGCTGAAGCAGCGAATCGAGTCGACGCTGAACGAGGCGCAGGTTCCGTTCGTGCAGATCGACGGCCGCATCAAACGCCTGTACAGCATCTGGCAGAAGCTGAAAAAACAGAAGATCGAGCTCGAGCAGGTCTACGACTTCGTCGCGCTGCGGATCATCACCCGGTCGGTTCGGGACTGCTACGCCACCCTGGGCATCATCCACAACACCTGGTCGCCGGTGCCGGGCCGCATCAAGGACTTCATCGCGATGCCGCGGCCGAACGGCTACCAATCGCTGCATACGTCGGTCATCAGCGAAAAGGGGACGCCGTTCGAGGTGCAGATCCGGACCGACGAGATGCACCAGCAGGCCGAGGAAGGCATCGCCGCGCACTGGAAGTACAAGGAAGGTCGAGTCGGCGACCAACGTGACGAACGTTACTTCCAATGGATGCGCCAGCTGCTCGAGTGGCAGCAGGAGGTCCGCGATCCCCAGGAGTTCATCAACAACCTGAAGATCGATCTCTACCCGGAAGAGGTCTACATCTTCACGCCGCGCGGTGAAGTGAAGGCGTTTCCACGCGGCGCGACGCCGCTCGACTTCGCTTATGCCATTCACACCGATGTCGGACACCGCTGCGTGGGTGCCCGTGTGAACAGCAAGATGGTGCCGCTTCGCACGCGGTTGAAGAACGGCGACATCGTCGAGATCGTGACCCAGGCCGGCCACGCGCCGAGCCGCGACTGGCTCAATTTCGTGGTCACATCTCGGGCCCGCCAGAAGATTCGCCACTTCGTTCAGCAGGAAGAGAAAGCACGGAGCATCGACCTCGGGCGGAAGCTGTTCGAGAAGGACGCGCGCCGTTTCGGGCTCAACCCGAAGACGTTGCAGGAGTCGACGGAATTCGCGAAGCTGGCGGATGAGTACGGCAGCGGCAAAGCCGACGAGCTGATGGCGGCGATTGGCTACGGCCGGTTGGCGCCGAAAACCGTCCTCGCGCGGCTGGTGCCCGACGGCCAGCAGCTCCAGGAAAAGCCCGCCGACAACCGCGTCGTTTCCGTCGTCAAGCGCGTCCTGCGTCCTGGCGAAGATCGAATCACGGTCAACGGCGTGGACGACCTCCTCGTCTACCGCGCCCGCTGTTGTAATCCGATTCGCGGCGAGAAGATCGTCGGCTATATCAGCCGAGGCAAAGGCGTCGCCGTGCATTCGGCAAACTGCTCGAACGTCGTCAACCTGATCTACGACCCGGAGCGCCGCATCGACGTCGAGTGGGAGAAGAGCGGCGAGGCAGCCGCTCGCTATACGGTGCGATTGACGATGCAGGTAGAGGATCGAAAGGGGATCCTCGCCGACGTCAGCGCGAAGGTCGCCGACATCAACACCAACATCACCAGCGTCGAAGCCACCACCGACGAAGATCAGCGCGGCCGCATCGACATGACCGTACAGATCAGCGATCTGAAGCACCTCGAGAAGGTGATGAAGTCGCTGAAATCGGTTGAGGGTGTGCTGGGAGTGGAACGGTCCGTGCGGTGATCGACCGAAGCAGGACCGAACTTCAGTCGGCGATCAAGCGTAAGTCAGCGGCCGATCGTCATAGTTGCCCGAGCTGAAGCTCGGGCCTACGAGATCACCGCGATCACGTCAATCTCAACGCGTGCATCGCGGGGCAGCCTCGCCGCCTGCACGGTCGATCGCGCAGGCGCCGGCGACGTGAAGAACGTCCCATACACCGCGTTCATCGCCGCGAAGTCGTTCATGTCCGCCAGATAGACCGTCGTTTTGACGACGTGATCGAGAGACACGCCCGCAGCCTCCAGAACCTTGCTCAGGTTGGTGAGGACTTGCCGCGTCTGGGTGGCGATGTCGCCGTCGATGATTGCTCCCGTGGCGGGATCGAGGGGAATCTGGCCGGAGCAGTAGATCTGATTGCCGGCACGGACGGCCTGGGAATACGGGCCGATCGCCTGTGGGGCGCGATCGGTGGCAATCGCCTCGCGCATCGGCCGACGTCCGGGACTAGGCCGCCTTGACGACTTTGCCCGAGCGCAGGCAGCGGGTACAGACGCGCAGACGCCGGACGCCGCCGTTGACGATTGCGCGGACGGTTTGCAGGTTGGGCTCGAACCGCCGCGGACGCACGTTGTGCGCGTGGCTGATGGTCCGGCCGACCACGGGTCCCTTGTCGCAGATTTCACATCGCTTGGCCATTACTGTTTCCTGTCGGTGAGTGAGGACAAACCTCAGATTATAACAGGCTTCAGGCTTCCGACGCAGGCTTCAGACTGCAGGCTTCAGGCTCCGGGCTCCGGGCTCCGGGCTCCGGGCTCCGGGCTCCGGGCTCCGGGCTTGTACGTAGGACCGAGCTTCAGCTCGGTCAATCCTGCAGCCTGTAGTCTGCAGCCTGCAACGTAGAGCCTGCAGTCCGCCGTCCGCTACGCCTGCGATCCCGCCCCGGACGGCAGCCCATTCGGCACCATGGGCAGCGCGCGGATCCGGACGCCCGCAGCGTCGAAGATGGCGTTGCCGATGGCGGGGGCGATACCGACGATGGGCGTTTCGCCGGCGCCCGCCGGCGGCAGATCCGAGCGGTTGACCAGCACGGTCTCGATCACCGGCATGTCGCTGAATCGCGGAAGGCGGTAGTCCGCGAAGTGCGCAGTATCGACATGTCCCGCGTCGAAGCTGACCGCCTCGAACAACGCACCGCCGATACCCTGTGCGACGGCGCCTTCCACCTGATTCTTCAACCCGTCGGGGTTCACGATCGCGCCGCACTCGAACGCGACGACGGCGCGTCGCACGCGCACCCCCGAGCCCTCGATCGCGACCTCGGCGCACGTTGCCACGTATCCGCCTTTCTCCGTCCCGCACGCAAGGCCGAAGCCGCGGCCCTGACGACGACGCCGCGACGTCCATCCAAACCGGTCGGCCGCCGCCTGGAGCACCGCGCGGATGCGGTCGTCCTGGAGATGCGTGAGACGAAACGTGAGCGGGTCGATTCCAAGCGCCGCCGCCACTTCGTCCATGTGCGATTCGCGGGCGAAGTGATTGGCGGTCGCCGCGAGTCCCCGATACGATCCCTGCCGCAACGGGGAGTCGGCGGGATGGAACGCGATCCGCTGGTGAGTGATCGCATACGGCGTCCGGATCCCCGACGGGCCGGAGTTATAGTTGTGATATTCCCATGCGGTGAGCCGATGGTCGGGTCCCACCGCGCTGCGGATGTCGATCACGCCGGCGGGCCGGAAGTAGGCCCACGACATCTCTTCCTCGCGCGACCACACCAGCTTGACGGGCGCACGTGCCGCGCGCGCCAGGCGCGCCGCTTCGATGGCCGCTTCGCCCGTGTGCTTGCCACCGTATGCCGATCCGGTGTCGGGCACGATCACGCGCACGCGTTCGCGCGGGACGTGAAACGCATCGGCGAGCTCGCCCTGCACGCCAAAGGGACGTTGCGAGCCGGTCCAGACGGTGAGCTCGTCACCCTTCCATTCGGCCAGCGCCGCCCGCGGCTCGAGCGGGCAATGCGCGATATACGCGATTGTGTAAGTGCTTTGAAAGGTCCGCGTCGCTGACGACAGCGCGGCGTCGATGTCGCCGCTGGAGTAACCGCCGTTCTCAGACGGTGGCTGCGCGGATTTCTTGAGGTCGTCGAACAGCGTTCGCGCGGATGCCGACGAGCCGCCGGTCCATTCAGCTTTGATTATTGAGGCCGCCTTTACGGCCGCCGGCGTGCTGTCGGCGACGATGCCGAGAAAGTCGCCCTCGCGTACAACGGTGACGCCGGGCAGGGCTTCTGCGGCTGCCGTGTCCACGCTGGCGATCGTCGCCCCGATGCGTGGGGCGCGCACGATGCGGCCGTATCGCAGGCCGGGCCGCTTCAGGTCGGAGGTGTACTCGTGGCGTCCCGTGACGAAATCTGCGCCGCCAATCTTGCGCAGCGGAGTACCGGCGACACGCCATTCGGCCGCCTGCGCCGTGGCAACGTCGTCTGTAACCGTGACGATCAGCGGAGCCCGCGCCGCGATCTCACCAATCGAAAGGCCTCCCGGTGTGCCGCTTCTTGCGATCTTCCCATCGGTAACGGTCAGCGTCTCGGGCGAGACCTTCCACTCGTCGGCGGCGCGCTTGATCAGCAGGCCCCTTGCCGCCGCCGCCACCTTCCTGAGTTGCGCGTTCATGATCGGCGTCGTCCGGCTGCCAAACGTGCCGGCATCGAATGGCGTCCTCGCGGTATCGGCCATGACCAGCGCGATGGTCGACGTCGGCACGTGGAGCTCCTCGGCAACGGCTTGTGTCAGCGAGGTGCGAATGTTCTGACCGACTTCCGTCTTGCCCGTGAAGACGGTCACCGCGCCGTCGCGATCGATGTGCAGCCACGCATTCACATCGTCCGGCAACTGCTCGCGACCGCCGCGACCTCGGCCCGATTCCTGCGCCGCCGCGCCCGGTGCGACGAGCAGCACGAAGAGTCCGACGCCGGTGCCGCGCAGGAAATCGCGGCGATCGAGATCGAAGCGATAGCGGGCACCTTCCAGCAGCTCGTAGCGTTCGAGCTCGGGGATCATTGCCGTCTCTCCGTTCGCTGGCCTGACGCGTGTTTGATCGCCGCGACGATCCGCGGGTACGTCCCGCAGCGGCACAGGTGGCGATCCATCGCCTGCACAATCGCGCCATCGTCTGGCGAGGAGTTCGTCCGAAGCAGCGAGACCGCAGCCATGATCATTCCCGGCGTGCAGTAGCCGCATTGCATCGCGTCCTGATCCAGGAAAGCCTGCTGCACGCGATCGAGCTTGTCGCCACGCGCGAGGCTTTCGATCGTCTCGATGCGATGGTTGACCAGCGCCGAAGCGCGAGCGGTGCACGAGCGCACCGGCTTGTCGTCGACGAGTACGGTGCAGGCGCCGCACTCGCCCTCGCCGCAGCCGTACTTCGTCCCCGTGAGCTCGAGCGACTCGCGAAGGACCCAGAGGAGGCGGGTGTCTGGATCAACATCAACCGCGCGAGCTGAACCATTGACGTTGAGGGTCAGTCGGGGCATACGACCAGACTATACGCCTCGGGCGAGGGGCTACGAACTGCGGGCTCCGGGCTCCAGGCTCCGGGCGCCGGGCTCCGGACTTCAGGCTTCAGACTTATGTTCGACCATACGGTTTACGATCCGCTGGTTGCTTCAATCGAGCTGTGTCGAGTCGACGGGAGAGGCCAGACGCCGCCCACGGAATTTGGCCACCGCGCACGAAGGGGCATTGATCGAAGCGCTGGAGCCCGGAGCCCGGAGCCTGAAGCCTGAAGCCTGAAGCCTGGAGCCTGAAGCCTGTTACGGCACGATGATCAACCCGCTGCCTGGTGTGTCGGCGGGCTTCTCGTCGTGGCCTGCGCTTGACTGGCTCGGCTTCATCACCCGCCTCGCGAGGCTCAGGAATCCTTCGCGCTCGTCGCCGACGATTTTCCCGACGCCGCGGGCCGCTTCCTCGATCGCGCGCAGCGCCTTGGCCGCGTCGCGCTCCAGCGGCGAGCGCGGACCTTCCATCTGTCCGGTCACCTCGCCGAACACTCGCTTCAGTTCGGCACCCAACTCCTGCGCGTTCACGCCGGTCGTCGAGTGCTCGTAGATGACCCCCCGCGATGCAGTCTCCAGCGTGCTCGCCACGCTCGCCGTCGCTACAGACACATCGGCGTCGACAAGCGGGCGCAGCGGATCGTTGCGGTGCCGCACAACGACCGATTGAAAAAGGAGAAAGAACTGATATTGCCGCTCGGTGAGCTCGTTCATCACCGGCAGGAGCAGTGCGATATCGTGCTGCTGCTGCCGCTGCACCACGGCGGGCGGATGCTGGCGCGCACTTGCGAGATACCCGCAATCGGAGGGACACCTAATCTCCACCAGCCGCTTGGTGCCGCAGCAGACGGCGCAAATGGCGTCTCCGCGCGCGGGGCACTTTCGCTTTGCCGGGCGGATTTGGCAGATAGGGCAGCGCATGGCGATTGGGCAACAGACTCGTCCAGGTGTCGAGAACTGTCAATCCGCAGTTGCGCCGATCGGTGCTGACCCCTATAATCCAGGCCAATTTTCAACCGCGGAATACGGAACGGCAGTTGCACTTGCCTCAGCAGGCCAGGCTCTTCGAGCCGCAGGCGCATCTTTCGGGAGGCGTGTATGGCAGTCGGGCTGTTTCGCAGCGAGTCCGCTCTGGAGTTTTTCAAAGAGGAGGTCGAGGGCGCGATGGCGCGCCAGCATCTTCGAACCTCCGAGTGGACCTCGTACTATGTCGTGAAGTTGCTGGCGGGCTATGTCGCCGCCGGCCACGATGATCAGACGTTCGACGGGCAACCGCTTGGTCTTCGGCTGGCGCACGCACTCCAGTCGGAAGGCGCCGCGCAGCGTGAAGGCCTTCGCAGCGTGGGAGACGCCTCGCTGTTCCTCGCCGGCTTCTTTTCCGACAGCCTGAATCGTCGCCTGGTCGACTGCGACTACTACATTGCGCTGGGCGCGAACGCCTACGGGCGGCTCGCGGGCGACGACCACGATGCCTTTGCCGATGTCTTCGGGGAAATGGCTGATAAGTTCGTCCCTCTCGTCGACGTGCTCGGTGATATCAGCGATCGGGCATCGCTCGGCAGCAATCGCGAACTGCTCCGTCTCTACGATCGGTGGTTACGCACCGGCAGCCGCAGGGACGAGTCGCTGCTGGCCGAACGCGGGCTTGTGCCGAGCGGGGCGGTCAGCCGACGTGTGCAGTAAGTGGTCGCGAACGGCGTCATGCCGTCGGCAGTTGTTACATAGGCCAGCCGACAAGACCTGTCGGGAATCCGTGCTATAATCCCCGCCTCCGGATTGGTGTGGCCCTAGTGCCACAGTCTGTGGACGTTGTGCCCCCCTGGAATTGTCACCTGTAGTTGACATCAGGCTCAGCCGTTCGAAGGACGAACCGTATCCGGCCGAGCGGCGTCTAATCGGTAGACCGGCGCCGCTCACGTGATTGGCGACAAGGCCGAGCGGCGGCAACCTGTTTTATATGAGTGTGTTGCACGGGTGCCGAGTTTTCGCCGGAGGGTCGTGAGCAGCAAGGGTCCGTGAGTGGTTTGCTGAACGTTCCTCCGACTTCGCGCCTCCCCGAATAATCAATCGCCGGTCACCGAAGAGGCTTGCACATGTGCCTGCCAAGGCGGCAGCACCTTTGCAAGACTCGCGGCATCATACATTCGAGATGGGTAGGAAGGGAGCGGTTGTCATGAAGAAGAAGGTAGCCACCAAGGCCCCGACCCGACGTTACGAGGACCTCAAGCGGATCCTCGAAGATCGCCGGCGCGAGATTCTGTCCCAGGTGCAGGGCAAGATCCGAGACGTCAGGACCGAGGGCTCGTCGAGCAAACTCAATGAAGTGTTCGATGCCGGCGAAAGCTCCGAAGCCGACATTCAGGAAGATATCGAGTTCGCACTCATCCAGATGAAGGCGGAGACGCTGAACAAGATCAACGAAGCGCTCACGCGGCTCGAGGAAGGCGCCTACGGCAACTGCTTCGAGTGCGGTGAGGAAATCTCGGAAGCGCGCCTGCGCGCGCTGCCGTTCGCGGTGCGCTGCAAGGATTGCGAGGAGGCGCGCGAGGTTGCGGCCGAGCGCGAGCGCATCTGGCAGCAGCGCCGGGGTGGGGCCTCGCTTTTCATGGATATGTCCAGCTAGACTAGGCGCGGCTCCCGACCATCGCGGGGTCAGGTCCCTGCCGCCGGCGTCGGCGGCAGATGGGCCTGGCCCCTTTTCATTTAGTTGTCTGAATTTGCTCCGGAGGAGATCGCCGTGAGCGATCAACCAGAAACTCCTGAGTCTCCCGAACCCGAAGCGGCGGTGGCCGAACCCGTCGCGTTGTCTCCTGACGATCGCCCGACGGTGGTCCCGGCGGAGTTGCCGGTGCTCCCGCTCCGCGACACGGTGCTCTTCCCGAACTCGTTCATGCCACTGGCAGTGGCGCGCGAGAGTTCGGTGCGTCTGATCGACGAGGCGATTGCCAACAATAAGCTGATTGGCGTTTTTGCGCAGCGCGACCCGGCCCTCGACGAGCCGATCCAAGCCGATCTCTATCCGATCGGCACGGCGACGCACATTCACAAGATGTTCCGCCTGCCCGACGGCAGTCTGCGTCTGATCGTGCAGGGGCTCTCTCGGATTCGCCTCGACGAGGTGATTGCCGTGCGTCCCTACCTTCGCGCGACGGTCACTGCCGTCTCCGATGAGCTGCGCGACGAGGACAGGCTCGAGATCGATGCGCTGCTCCGCAACATCAAGAGCAACTTCCAGAAGGTCGTCTCGCTCTCGCCGCTCCTGTCCGACGACCTGCAGACACTCGCCCTGAACATCGAGGAACCGGCGCGACTCGCCGATTTCATCGCCTCGAGCCTGAGCACCATCAGCACGGCGATCAAGCAGGACGTGCTCGAAACGCTCGACGTCCGGGCGCGCATGGACCATCTGAATCGCATCCTGATCAAGGAGCTCGAGGTCCTCGAGCTCGGCTCCAAGATCCAGTCGCAGGTGCAGTCCGAAGTCGGCCGCAACCAGCGCGAGTACTTCCTGCGCGAGCAGATGAAGGCGATCCAGAAGGAACTCGGCGAAGACGACGAGCAGCAGAAAGAGATCGAGGAACTTCGCGAGAAGATCGAGGCGGCCGGTATGCCTGAGGCCGTTCAGAAGGAAGCGGTCCGCGAGCTGGAACGACTGTCGCGGATGCCGGCCGCTGCGGCCGAATACACCGTCTCCCGCACCTATCTGGATTGGCTTGTCGCCTTACCCTGGAAGAAGCGCACCGACGAGGTGATCGATCTTCCGAAAACGAAGCAGATCCTCGACGACGAGCATTCCGGCCTGGAGAAGGCGAAGGATCGCATCCTCGAATACCTGGCGGTGCGGAAGCTGAACCCGGCGGTCAAGGGCCCGATTCTCTGTTTCGTCGGCCCTCCCGGCGTCGGCAAGACATCGCTCGCCAGATCGATTGCCACGGCGCTGGGGCGCAAGTTCGTGCGTGTCTCTCTTGGCGGTATGCGCGACGAAGCGGAAATCCGCGGCCACCGCCGCACCTACATCGGAGCGCTGCCCGGCCAGGTGATCCAGGGACTGCGGCGCGCCGAGTCGAAGAATCCGGTATTCATCCTCGACGAGATCGACAAGCTCGGGTCCGATTTTCGCGGCGATCCGAGCTCCGCGCTGCTGGAAGTGCTCGATCCCGAGCAGAACGATACGTTCCGCGATCACTATCTGGACGTCCCGTTCGATCTCTCTGAGGTCCTGTTCATCACGACCGCAAACGTTCTCGATCCGGTTCCGCCGCCGCTCCGCGATCGCATGGAGGTGCTGGAGCTGCCCGGCTACACGGAAGAGGAGAAGCTCGAGATCGCGCGCGAGCACCTGGTCGAGAAACAGGTCACGAACCACGGACTGACGCCCGAGATGATCTCGTTCACCGACGATGCGCTGCGAGCGGTGATCCGCGGCTACACGCGCGAGGCCGGTGTCCGGAATCTCGAGCGCGAGATCGGTGCTCTCTGTCGGAAAGCGGCGCGCCGCCGGGCCGAGGGACAGGAAGAGCCGATCGCGGTGACCCGCGAGCTCGTCGTCGAATTCCTCGGCGCGCCGCGATTCCTCGACGAGGAGATGGAAGAGCGGACGAAGAATCCTGGTGTGGCAATCGGCCTGGCCTGGACGCCCGCCGGAGGCGACGTGTTATTCATCGAAGCCTCGAAGATGACCGGCCCGGGAGCGTTGACGCTCACCGGCTCGCTCGGTGACGTGATGAAGGAGTCAGCACGCGCAGCGCTCTCCTGGACCCGCGCGCATGCCAAGGAGCTCGACATCGATCCCGACTTCTACAAGTCGGCCGAGATTCACCTGCACGTGCCGTCGGGTGCGATCCCGAAAGACGGGCCATCGGCCGGCGTCACGATGACCACGGCTCTCGTGTCGGAGCTGACGGGACGTCCGGTGCGCGGTGATTTGGCGATGACGGGCGAGATCACGCTCTCGGGCAAAGTCCTTCCGGTGGGCGGGATCAAAGAAAAAGTGCTGGCCGCACGCCGCGTCGGCATCCGCGAAGTGATCCTGCCGCGGCAGAACGAGAAGAACGTCAACGAGGATCTCAGCCCCGAGCTGCGTGCGGACCTGACGATCCATCTCGTCTCCACGATCGACGAAGTGCTCGATCTGGCGCTCACCGCCAAATCGCATACGGATCGATCGGCGTCCCTTCCCACCAGTGTTTCTCCGGTCCCAGCTTGAACACGGCGAAATGCAGGTGCGGCGTCTCAGGCGGCGCATTCCCCGTCGTCCCAACGTAGCCGACAATGTGACCGCGCGGGACGACGTCGCCTTCCTTCAGGTCGTCCGCGTAGCGGTCCAGATGCGCGTAGTAGTAGCAGTATTTCCCTGACGGATCGAAGAGGTACACCGTCAGCCCGCCCCGCTCGCTCGTGAACAACTTTTCGACGCGGCTTTCTTCGACGGCGACTGCCGGTGTGCCGCGCGGCGCCAGAATGTCGAGCGCTTCGTGTTCGCGGCTGCCACCGCCGCGGGCGTTGTGAAACGTCGGGACCAGGTTCGACGCCAGCACGCCTGAGACCGGAATCGGCAGGTTACGCCTGCGGAGCTCGACGACGTCGGCATCGACCAGCACCGTTGCAGGAGGCTGCGTCGCCGCTGGCGCGGTGCGCACCGCAGGCCGTGGCATCGTTGTCGGAGTCCGACTGGGCGGCGCCTGGCGGACGGCCACTGGCGGCGACACCGCTGACTGGAGCTGAAACGTGAACCACGCCAGCGTCAGCATGAGCGCGGCGATCGTCCACGGCAGAAACAGCTCCGCGAGCGCGCGAGGACGGCGAACGCGAGTCATTGCAGTTTTACGGGCGTGCCCTGGGTGACGAGCGACGCAAGTTTTTCGGCGTCCCAGTTGGTCATTCGCACGCAGCCGTGTGATTGCGTGCGTCCGATCTGGGACGGCTCCGGCGTGCCGTGAAAGCCGAAATGTTCCTTGTCGATGCCGATCCAGACAACGCCAACGGGATTGTTCGGTCCGGCCTTGAGCGTCGCCTTGGCGTGGCTCGGATCGGCATCCCAGAAGAGATCCGGGTTGTAGTTGAAGACCGGCATGTCGAAGACGCCGGTGATCTTCCAATCGCCGACAGGCAGTGGATCCTGCTCGCTTCCGACCGTCACCGGCGCGTAGAAGAGCACGCCGCCCGACGCATCGCGGGCGATCACGGCCTGCGTGTCCCGCGACAGCTCGAGCGACGCCGCCGTGGCGTTGGTGCCCGCGACCTTGCGTCGGTCACCCTGCCGCGATGGCAGCGCGAAGGGTTCGACATTCGGGACACTGATCGTCGAACCCGCGGCGAATGTGGCGGTCGGATTCAGCGCTTTCAAGAGTGCCGGGCTCGCGTGAAAGCGCTCGGCCAGCGCCTCGACGAGTGAGGTGTAGCCGAGTGCCTCGAGCAAGGCCTGCTGTTCGAGGTCCGTCGGCATCGAGTTCACGAACGGTCCGGCGGCGTCCGCCTCGGTGATCGTGTACTGCACCACGGGTTCCGCAGCCGGCTCGATGGCGGCCTGGCGTGAGGCCGTGAACGCGGCGCTTGCGCCCATCGTGAACCTGCCGTTCCGGCCATCGATTTCGCCTGGTGAGAAGCCGGCGCGGTCGAGCGCCACTTGAATGGCGAGCGCGGGAAGAGCAGGGCCCGCGCCGAGGAGCGCACAGGCCGCGGTGCACACTGCAGCGGCTCGCAGCAGCTGAACGTTGGTCATACCCCAACTGCTTCAAAACGCGTTCCGCTCAATGTGGGGACAGGCCGGCCGCCGGTGGGCCGTGCGGGCTCTCCCCGGCCCCGTCGGATCGCGAAAAGATGCCCATTTTGTCCAGTTCCTGGCCACGCGAGCCGCATGCGGACAGGCCCTGTGGGGCTGTCCCCGTGCGTCAGTGGCTGAGGAGCCAGACGCCGGCGACTGTCTTCAGATCGGCGATGTCGCCCGAAACGATCAGCGCGCCGATCTCGTCCACGGTGTATGCGCCGACGTCGATCGACTCGTCCTCGTCCTGGTGCGCAGGGGGATCACCGGGACCCGGCGCTCGAAGGCCGCTGACCTGGAAGTACGTCATCGCCTCGGTGCAGAATCCCGGCGTCGGAAATAGGGTCTGCAGGCGCTCGACACGGCTGGGAATCAGACCGAGTTCCTCGTGGCACTCGCGCACCGCGGCGGCTTCGGGATCCTCGCCGGACTCGAGGCTGCCCGCCGGCAACTCCCAAAGAAACCGCCCGACGGCGTGACGATATTGCCGAACGAGCAGCAGCTTTCCTTCGTCGGTCACCGGGAGCAGCACGACCGAGCCCTCGTGCCGCACGATCTCGAGCGTCGTCTCGCGACCATGCGGGAGCCGGACACGGTCCACGGTGACGTCGAAGATGCGCCCCTCGTAAACACGCTGGGACGAGAGCAGCGTGGAATCACTCATCTGGCCGACCCCAATTGTTTGTCCCGCAGTTCATCCAGCAATGCCTGAAGATCCGGAGCAAGCGGCGCGTCGAACTGCATCCGCCGGCCATCGGTCGGGTGGGTAAACGTCAATCGGAACGCGTGGAGAAATGGCCGCTCGAGGCGCTGCACCGGGAGCAGATCGGCGGCGACACGTTTGCGCGTGCCGCCGTACGTCGCGTCGCCGACGATCGGATGGCCAATGGCGCTCAGGTGGACCCGAATCTGGTGCGTGCGCCCGGTCGCAATCGCAACCTGGCATAGCGTCACACCATGCAGATGGTCGGCTTTAGTGATACGGGTCACCGCTGCGCGCGATCGCCGGGCGCGTGCCGACATTTTTTGCCGATCGTTCGGATCGCGGCCGATTGGCAAATCGATCCGGCGGCCCGCCTGCACCACGCCCCACACCAGCGCGATGTACTCCTTGTCGACCTCGCGATCGTGAAATTGCCGCGACAGCGCGTCGTGCGCGGCGTCATTCTTGGCGACGACCATCACGCCCGAGGTGCCCTTGTCCAGGCGGTGGACGATCCCCGGCCTGAGCTCGCCGCCAATTCCGCTCAAATCAGGGACGTGGTGCATGAGCGCGTTGACCAGCGTGCCTGATTCGTGGCCGGCCGCCGGATGTACTACCATCCCCGCGGGCTTGTCGACGACGATGACGTCAGCATCCTGATAGAGGATGGGAAGCGGCAGATCCTCCGCCACGACTTCGGTGGCGACAGCCGCCGGGATATTCACCGTGACGCGATCGCCTTCGCGCACCGCGAGGTTGGCGCGCGCCTGACGCCCCTCGACGGTGACGAGGCCCTGCTCGATCAACCGTTGCACCTGCGAGCGCGACTGCCCGGGCAGCACCGCCGCCAGGTAGCGGTCCAGCCGTTCGCCCGCCTGGTCGGCGGCGACGTCAACAGTGACGGTTGCCATCGCGCTCGGCGATCAGGACGCCCGGCCAACGGCCCGAGCGGGTACTCCGGTGGGCAGGTCGGTGCGGCGCGACAGGTAGAGCAGCATCACGACCGCGACCGGGACGATGAGCAGCGAGATGAACTGCGACGTCGAGATGGTGCCGAAGACCATGCCGCGCTCGTCGCCGCGAAAGAACTCGATGATGAACCTGGAGATACCGTAAAGCAGCATGTAGCTCCAGAACGTCCGTCCCTCGAAACTGCGCCCACGCTTCTCGGTCGCCAGCAGGAAGAACAGAATCAGCAGCTCGGCTCCGCTCTCGTAGATCTGCGTCGGGTGCAGGGGCTGGTTCAGCGGCGTGCCGACGTTCGCTGCCGCTGCGGGATTCGTGAACGTGATCGCCCACGGTACATCCGTCGGCCTCCCGTAGCAGCAGCCGGCCGCGAGGCAGCCGAGACGTCCGACGGCATGCCCCAGCGCGATCCCGGGGGCGAACACGTCGCAGGTCGTCCAGAGCGGCATGCGGTGGCGCCGCATGTACCAGAAGGCAACCGCAACCGCCGCGATCAGCCCGCCATAGAACACGCCACCGGCGCGGAGGATCGAGAAAATCTCGGCCGGATTCTGCCGATAGTGATCGAATTCGACGATGACGAGCAGCAGTTTCGCGCCGATCAGCGCCGAGACAATGATCGCGATGCCAAGATCGAGGGCGCGATTCGGATCGAGCCCGCGTGTCTTGGCGCGCATCATCGCGAGCTTCAGGCCGAGCAGGTAAGCTGCGGCCAGCAGCACGCCGTAGGTGTAAACCGTGATCGGGCCGAGCTTGAAGAGTTCCGGAAACACGCAACGCCTCCGCGATCAGCTGGCGCTCACCGGCGGGGCCGGCCGCAGAAGATCCAGGATCAGCATGCTCACGCCAACGCTGATCGCCGCGTCTGCCACGTTGAACGCCCAGAAATGCCAGGTGCCCCAATAGGCATCCACGAAGTCGACGACGTAGCCCTGACGAGCCCGATCGACCAGATTGCCGGCGGCGCCGCCGAGGATCAGCGCCAGCCCGGTGCGCGCCCACCTTTGATGGGGAGAGAGCTGGGTCGCATACAGGGCGACACCGATCAATGCCGCGAACGCCAGCATCGTCATCAACGCCGGCTTGAACGCGAAGCTCGACGCGTTCAGGAACCCGAAGGCCACGCCGGAGTTTCGCACGTGCGTCAGGTTCAGCAGACCTGGAATGACCCCGACCGTCTCGTGGAGTCCCAGCTCCATGACGACCAGGAACTTGGTGGCCTGATCGAGCAGGGCGATCCCGGCGACGACCAGCAGCTCGAGCCGGCGCTTCACGAGCCCACGGGCTCCGCCAGTGCGTCCACGCACCGGTCGCAGAGACCCTGGTGTTCGGCATCCGAGGCGACTGACGGCACCATCCGCCAGCACCGGTCGCACTTGACCCCTTCCGCTTTCGCCGTCGCGATCGACAGGTCGGATCCGTCCCGCACGCGCACGTCCGAGACGATGAACAGCATCGGCAGGCTCGACTCGTACTTTCGCAGCAACGCCAGATCCTCGCCCGACGCCGCGATCACCACCTCTGCCCCGAGGGACGTGCCGAACAGCTTTTCCTTCCGGCGCGCCTCAATCTGGACGTTGACCTCGTTGCGTAGCGCGAGCAGCCGCTGCCAGTCTGCCGTCAGATCGGGATCGACGAATGCGTCGAGCGACTCGGTGTCCGGGAACTCCGCCAGGTGGACTGAAACTTCGCGCTTGCCGGGCAGGGCCTTCCAGAGCTGCTCGGCGGTCACCGGCAGAATCGGCGCCATCACGCGGGCCAGTCCGTCCACCATTCGATACATCGCGGTCTGCGCGGCGCGCCGTGTCGGCGATCGGGTGCCCAGCGTGTAGAGCCGGTCCTTGGTCACATCCACATAGAAGGCGCTCAGGTCCACCGTCGCGAACGCGTTTAACCCATGGACCACTCGCTGAAAGTCGAATGCGGCATACGCCCGCAACACGTCGAGCGTGAGCTCCGCGTAGCGGGAGAGGATGTAGCGATCAACCGGCTCGAGCGCGGACGACGGCACCTGATCTTTCGACGGATCGAAGTCGAAAAGGTTGGCGGCGAGGATGCGGCAGGTGTTCCGCAGCTTGCGGTACGCCTCGACCACGCGCGCCAGAATTTCGGGGCCGATCCGGATCTCCTCGCGATAGTCCACCATCGCGACCCACAGGCGGATGATCTCGGCGCCGCTCTTCGCGATGATCTCCTGCGGCTCGATGGTGTTGCCGAGCGATTTCGACATCTTCCGGCCTTCCTCGTCCACGAAGAAGCCGTGGGTCAGGACTGCCCGGAACGGCGGCGCGCCGCGAGTACCGAGACCGACGAGCAGGGAGCTCTGGAACCAACCGCGATGCTGGTCGCTGCCCTCGAGGTAGAGGTCCGCCGGCCAGGTCAGTTCTTTGCGGAAGGGGAGCACCGCTTCGTGGCTCGACCCCGAGTCGAACCAGACGTCGAGGATGTTCTTCTCGCGCTCGAAGGCGGTCGCGCCGCACTTTTCACAGGCCAGGCCCTCGGGCACGAACTCCGCCAACGGCCGCTCGTACCAGGCGTCGGCGCCGTACTCGTCGAAGACGGACGCGGCGCGTTCGACGATCGCCGGGGTGAGCACCGCTTCGCCACAGCCGGCACAGTCGAGCGCCGGGATTGGCACACCCCAGGCGCGCTGGCGGGAGATGCACCAGTCCGGGCGGCTCGCGACCATGTTGTAGATGCGGTCGCGGCCCCAGGCCGGAATCCACTCGACCCGCTCGTCGATCGCGTGAAGGGCGGCCTGGCGCAGAGTGCGCGGCGCGCCTTCGCCCGGCGCGACCACAGGCTCGCCGTCCATCCGCACGAACCACTGCGAGGTGGCGAGGAAAATCACCGGATTGTGGCAGCGCCAGCAGTGCGGGTAGGTGTGCTCGTACGGCTCGTAGTGCCAGAGGCGGCCGCGTTCCGCCAACGCCTCCACGATCGCGGGATTCGCTTCGAAGACCTGCTCCCCAGAAAACAGCCCGACATCGTCCGTGAACCGGCCGTCCGGTCCGACGGGCGCATAGATGTCGAGCCCGTACTTCAGCCCAGTCAGGTAGTCGTCGGCGCCGTGGCCGGGAGCGGTGTGGACCGCACCGGTGCCCTGCTCGAGCGTCACGTAGTCGGCGAGGACTCCGAGCGACGTACGGTCGTACAGCGGATGCGTGAACCTGAGGCCTTCGAGATCCTTCCCGGTGAGTCCCGCGATTGGGCCGCCCAGCGTCCGCTTCGCTGCGGAGGCCACGCGAGGCGCCAAGGCTTCGGCGATGAGTACGACGCGACCGTCGTGCTCGTAGGCGCCGTAGACGAAATCAGGATGAAACGCGATGGCCAGGTTCGAAGGGATCGTCCACGGCGTGGTCGTCCAGATCAGCACCGAGACAGTGCGTCCCGCCAGCGCGGGCGCGCGCGAGGCGAGTTCCGGCTCGCTGGACGGATGCAGCGGGAACTCGACATAGATCGAGGGGGACGTGTGCGCCTCGTACTCGACCTCGGCCTCTGCCAGCGCCGTCCGGCAGTGGATGCACCAGTGGACCGGCTTTTTCCCCTTGTAGACCAGGCCCCGCTCGACGATCTTCCCCAGCGCTCTTGCGATTGCCGCCTGGTAGCGGAAGTTCATCGTCAGGTAGGGGTGCTGCCAGTCGCCGAAGACGCCGACCCGCTTGAACTCTTCCGTCATCACGCCGATGAACCGCTCGGCGTAAGCACGGCAGGCTCGCCGGAAATCGGCAGTGGACATCTCGCGCTTCTTCGGCCCGAGCTCGCGGTCCACCTTCAGTTCGATCGGCAGGCCGTGACAGTCGTAGCCCGGCACGTAGGGCGAGTCGAACCCGGCCATCGACTTCGACTTGACCACCAGGTCCTTGAGGATCTTGTTGAGCGCTGTCCCCAGGTGGATCTGCCCGTTGGCGTAGGGCGGGCCATCGTGGAGGACGTACTGCCGGCGTCCCGCCCGCTGGGCGCGCAGTTGCCCGTACAGGTCGATCTGGTCCCACCACGCAATGGTTTCCGGTTCGGCGGATTGCAGGTTCGCCTTCATCGGAAAGTCCGTACGCGGCAGGTTCAGTGTGTCCTTCCAGTCGGGCATGAACCAGTAATTGTACTACCTGGTGCGGCGGGTGCGCCTCGGTGCTGGAGGTGCGACGGGTGCTGGAGGTGCGACGAGTGCCTTACACCTGTGGCCTGCGAGAATCGGCGGGGCGGCAGGGCCCCGCCGATTCGCAGCGAATTACCGGCCGATCAGATCGACGGCGAACCCGCCGGCGTTGTCCGAGAGGTTGTCGTCGTTCACCCGCAGGAACAGCATGCCCGACGCCGGAGCGGTGAAACTGCTCTGGTCACCGATTCCGAACGGGGCGCTGTTGCCGACGCGGCCGATGAGGGCGCCCATCAACGCGTTCGGCAGCGGAGCTCCCGGGGTATAGCTCCCCCTCAGCGATCCTGCCGGACTCGCGATGTTCGAGCCGTCGCTGTTCAGCCGCACCTGACCCGACGAGCGGATGGTCACTTGCTGTCCTTGCCGCACGAACCGGCCGGTCGACACCCAGTCGCTCGTCGCCGGCACGCGGATCTGGCCAGTGCCGGGCTGCAAATTCCCGCCGCCGCCGCTGCCGGCGGGGTCGTTCGCGCGCGCGAAGTGGATGCGCGCCACCTCGTTGGAGTTGAAGTTCCGGGTCGCCCCGTCCGCGACGAAGGAAATTCGCAGCGGATTCGCGCCGCCGACATCCGAGAGCCGCCCGAGAATCACCGACCCATCGCGCAGGACGAGCGCGTGCACTCCGCCGCCGACGCGCGACGTTTCGGTCGCCGGGAACGATCCGGCGTTCGTGAAGTCAATCACTGCAAGGTCCCCAGCGGGAATCGTGCGAGTGTCACCGCCGACGCGGGCGGTCACACCCTTCGCGCTGAAATCGACCAGACTGCCCGAGATACGCTCGCCGGAGCGCAGGACAAACGTGGCGTCGACCGCGGCTTGCGCCGGGACCACCAGCGCCGCGGCGAAAGCCACCACAGCCGCCAACCTTGAAATGGTTCTCATCGCTAATCGAGCTCCTTTGCTGTCGGGGTGGGTGCAAGACCCTCGCCGTACCGTCGATTCCGTAACTATTTGATTTTATTGTTCTTATGTCCTCGGCTCCGGACGCTGGAGCGTATCAACCGAGGACAACCCGGCCGATATAATGAATGGATGCCTGTCACCGAAACCGCGCTTGCGGGCGTGCCTGCCCTGCGTCGGACACAGCTCGATAACGGCCTCACGATCTTCGTTCAGGAGATGCGCACGGCGCCGCTCGCCTCGGTGTGGTGCTGGTACAAAGTCGGCTCCAAGGACGAGCGCGCCGGCCAGACGGGAGTGTCGCACTGGGTCGAGCACATGAACTTCAAGGGCACGACCCACATCCCGCGGGAGCAGGTCAAAGGCATCATCGAGCAGTTCGGTGGGAGCTGGAACGGCTACACCTGGATCGATCAGACGACGTATCTCGAGACGGCCATCACAAGCGCCCTCGATCGCATGCTCTTCATTGAAGCTGAGCGTATGTCGAACGGCCTCTATCATCCCGACGATTGCGAATCCGAGCGGACCGTCATCATCTCCGAACTGGAGGGTGGCGATAACGATCCCGAACAGCTGCTCGACACTGAGGTCACCGCTGCGGCCTTCAAGGCACACGGCTACCACCACCCGACCATCGGCTGGCGAAGCGATCTCGAGTCGATGACGCGCGACGACCTTTACGGCTACTACCGCACCTGGTACGTGCCGAACAACGCCGCGCTCGTCATCGTCGGCGACGTCGACGCGGATGATGCGTTCCGGAAGGCGGAGCGGCATTTCGCCGGGATTGAGGCGGGGAGCCTCCCGAAGCGCGTATCGACCGTCGAACCGGAGCAGTTCGGCGAGCGGCGCGTCAAAGTGTCCAGACCGGGGACCACGGCCTATCTGAAGCTCGCATGGCGAGCGCCCGATGTTCGCGGCGCCGATTTTCACCCACTGCTGGTCCTCGACGCCGCTCTCACCGGCGCCAAGGGCATCAATCTGTGGGCATCTTTTCGAAATCCGCCGCAGCGGAGCACGAGGCTGTATCGCGCGCTGGTGGACACCGGCCTGGCATCGAGCGTTTTCGGAGCGCTCCTCCCGACCGAGCAGCCGTTTCTTTACAGCGTCTCTTGCACTGCAACCTCAGGCACGCCGCTGGCGGCGATTGAGGAAGCCGCTGACCGAGCGCTTGCCGACGTGCGAGACAACGGCATCACGCCACAGGAATTCGAACGCGCGCGGCATCAACTGCGGGCCCGCCTCGTGTTCGAAGCGGACTCGGTCACGAACATTGCGCACCAGATTGGCTACTTTCATACCGTCGCGGACGTCGGTGTCTATCACGGCCTGGAGGCTGCGCTCGCCGCCGTCAGGCTCGAGGACGTTGCGAGAGTCGCTCGTGAGTGTCTCGTGCCGGCGAATCGGACGGTCGGCTGGTTCGAGCCACTCTCGGACGAGCTGCCGCGGAGCGCGTGATGGCGACGCTCAGCCATCGCGGACTCTCGCCACTTCGCCGCACGCTGGACTCCGGATCCACCGTGCTCGTCCAGCAGACCGCAACGCACCCCGCGGTCACGGTCTACGCCACGCTCCCTGGGGGCAGTGGCTTCGACGACGATCGGCTGTTGGGCCGCTCGAACTTCATGGCGCGTGTCATCGATCGCGGCACCGAGCATCGGACCGCGGAACAGCTCGCTGAAGACCTCGACGGACGCGGCGTCAGCCTGAACGTCGGCGTGACGCGCCACCTGCTGTCGGCGTCCTGCACCTGCCTTGCCGAAGATCTGCAACCAATGCTCGAGATCTTCGCGGACGTCCTCCGGTATCCGACATTCCCGCCAGAGCAGATTGAACGGCGCCGCGCGACGATCATCACGGGCATCCGGCAGGACGAGGACAATCCCGCTGCGGTCGCGATCGAAGGTCTGATGCGCCTCGTGTATCCCGACGGCCATCCCTACGGCCGCCCGGCACGAGGAACTGTCGAGTCCGTCGAGCGCATCACCCGCGACGATCTCGTCGATTTCCACCGCACCCAGGTGGGAGCCAGCGCGCTGCGACTCGTGATCGTCGGTGATGTCGATCCCGAGCGAGCGTTCGACGAAGCGAGCGCCGCCTTTGCCGACTGGGATGTCCCGAGTGGGCCTTCCCTGGAACCGCCTCAGGTGCCAACCGTACAACGTCGAGTCCGCCACTCGACCGCGATGCCTGGCAAAGCCCAATCCGACATCGCTTACGGGTTTGCCACAATCAGGCGTCGCGACCCCAGGTATTTTCCCCTGACGCTGCTCAATAACGTGCTCGGACAGTACGCGCTGGGCGGGAGGCTCGGCGACAACATCCGAGAGCGGCAGGGCATGGCCTACTACGTGTTCAGCTCCTTTGACGCCAACGTCGGCGAAGGTCCGATGGTGATTCGCGCGGGCGTGAGCCCCGTGAACGTCGAGCGTACGATCCGTGCAATCGACGACGAGATCGCCAAGGTGGCACGCGACGGGGTGACACTCGACGAACTGGCCGACTCCAAGCGCTATCTCATCGGGTCCATGCCGCGGACGCTCGAAACGAACGGCGGTATCGCCTCGTTCCTGCACGATGCCGACTATTTCGGCCTGGGGCTCGACTACGATCGTCTCCTGCCGGATCTCCTCGATGCCGTGACGCTCGAAGACGTGCACGACGCCGCGCGGACGTTTCTCTCGACCGATCGCGCCGCCATCTGGGTGGCGGGGCCGCCGGCCGGCGACGGCGAGCCGGTTGCGTGACCGCCGCAGTCTTTTTCGATGTCGACTTCACCCTGATCTATCCGGGTCCGACCTTCAGAGGCTCCGGTTATCGCGAATTCGGCACCCGCCACGGCCTCGATCTCGACCCCGCGCGCTTCGATGCGGCCGTACGATCCGCGGCATCGATTCTCGATGCTGCGCAGGGCGACATTTACGATCCGGCGATCTTTCATCGCTACACCGGGAGAATCATCGAACGCATGGGTGGAACCGGGCCGGGCGTCGACGCGTGTGCCGTGGAGATTTACGACGAGTGGGCCTCCAATCACCACTTCGAGATGTACGATGACGTGCCCGATGCGCTCAAAGCCATTCACTCCCGAGGCATCCGAATTGGTCTGATTTCGAACAGTCATCGGTGCCTTGTGAGCTTCCAGAGCCACTTCGAGCTCGACGGCCTCGTGGCGGCGGCGATTTCCTCCTCGAATCACGGCTTTCTCAAACCTCATCCCAGCATCTTCGAGGCCGCATTGCGCCTGATGGACGTGCCGGCTGGCGATGCCGTCATGGTTGGCGACAGCGTCGGGCAGGATATCGCCGGCGCTCGCGGAATCGGCATGCGCGCGGTCCTTGTCCGTCGTGGCGTAGATGATGAGCCCTTTGGCGGCGACGTCGATCGCGAGGTGCCGGTGATTCACAACCTGCGCGACCTGCTGCCGCTGCTCTGACTGCATGCCGACGATCCTGCCGTTGACGACGCTCCAGCAATTTCGGCAGGTGGAGCAGCTCGAAGCCGCAATCTGGGGTGCCGTCGATCTCGTGCCGGTCCCGATTCTCGCCGTCACCGTGCGTCGCGGCGCGGTGCTGCTCGGCGCCTACGACGTCGATCGCCTCGTCGGCTTCGTGTTCTCGCTCGCGGCGTTCCGGAGAGGCGAGGGCACTCCAGCTCCATCGCATTGGTCGCACATGCTCGGCGTGGACCCGCGGCTTCGCGGCAGCGGCCTCGGCGCAAGCCTCAAGCTGGCGCAGCGCGATGCCGTCGCCAGGCAGGGCATCGAGCTGATCGAGTGGACGTACGATCCCCTGCAGTCAGTCAACGCCCACTTGAACTTCGCGAAGCTTGGTGTGATCGTCGAGGAGTACGTCGAGAACATCTACGGAGAGTCGACGAGCGCGCTGCACGGCGGCCTGCCGACGGATCGCTTCATCTGCCAGTGGTGGATCAACAGACCGCACGTCCTGCGCCGGATCCATCAAGGTCCGATCCGCGCGATCGACAAGGCGGCGGCAGAAGCGCCGGTCGTCAATCGCGTGCGTCCGCTTGGCGAATCCTGGGCGCCCGATGGCTTTGACGCGGGACGCACCGACACGCGACTGAAGGTCGAGATCGCGCTCGATTTCCCGAGAATGCTGTCTTCGGATCTGACCCTCGCGCAGCAATGGCGCCAGGAGACGCGCGCGATCTTTCAGCATTACCTCGGGCGCGGTTATCGCATCGTCGACTTCGCGCACGATCGTGCGCAAGGCAAGGGGCAGTATCTGCTGACGACGCTTCGATCGGAACAGTGACGCCCGAGCTAAAGCTCGGGCCTACGGGTTGCCCGATCTAAAGCTCGGGCCTACAGTCCCTCGTCCCTCGTCCCTTCGTCCCTGGCGACTATCCCGGCGGCCATCCGAGGTGTCGTCCCGCCAACAGGTGCAGGTGAATGTGGAACACCGTTTGGCCAGCCTCGGCATTGCAATTCAGCAGCGTCCGGTAACCGCGCTGGTCGAAGCCTTTCTCTTTCGCAATTGCCGCCGCGCGCCGCACGAGCTTTCCGACGAGCGCCTCGTCCTCGGCCGTCAGGTCGTTGGTGGTCGCAATGTGCTTCTTGGGGACGATGAGCACGTGGAGCGGCGCCTGCGGGTTTATGTCGTTGAAGGCGAAGAGATCCGCGTCCTCGAACACCTTCGAGGACGGGATTTCGCCGGCGATGATCCGGCAGAAGAGGCACGACATGAGCGAATTATAGTGCCGCGCGCGACGTGGGAAGCGCGGCCACCAGGGTCCGCTCGTGGCCTTGCAGGTCTTTCAGCACGTCGACAGTCTGAAGGCCAGCGTGCTCGGCGTCACGCCGCACGTCTGGACCCTGCCCGAATCCAAACTCCAGCATCAGCCGTCCGTTCGGCGCCAGTCGCGAGGCGGCCTGCGACAACACTTCCCGCACGTCGTCGAGACCGTCATCGCCGTGGCCGAATACGGCCAGGGCCGGCTCGTGATTCCGAACATCGGCCGACAAGGTGGCCGCGTGTGACCGAGGCACGTAGGGGGGATTCGTGAGGATGAGGTCGAACGAAGATTGGACACCGTCGAGGAAGGACGTGACGACGAACTGAATGCGGGCCGTTACGCCGTGGCGGCTCGCATTGCGCCGTGCAACCGCGAGGGCGGCGCCCGACACGTCGGTCGCCACAACCCTCGCCTGCGGGCACTCGCGGGCGAGGCTTACCGCCAGGCATCCACTACCGGTACCAACGTCCGCGATGCGCGGGCTGCCGGCCGTGTTCGAGAGAAACTTCAATGCGGCTTCGACGATCAATTCTGTCTCGGGCCGCGGGATCAGGACGTCCGGCGACACCTCGAAGTCGAGGCCCCAGAACTCGCGGTGTCCGGTGATGTAGGCAACCGGCACACGGCGCTGGCGCAGTTCGATAGCCGCTTCGAATCGGTCGGCCGTCTGTTCCGGGAAGGGTTCGTGCCGTCGCGTGAGGTACTCCGCGCGATCCCAGCCGAGTACGTGGCGGGCCAGGACTTCCGCATCGATTGAAGCTTGATCCGGCGGAATGCCGGCCCGGATCAATCGCTCGCGCGCTGCGACGACGAGCGCGTGGATCACGCGCTGGTCTCGGTCGCTTCCTTCAGTCGTTCGGCGGTGTAGTGGGACGTCACCGCGTCCACCAGTTCGACGAGATCGCCGTTGAGTACGTTGTCCAGCTGATGGGTCGTGAAGTTGATGCGATGGTCCGTGATCCGGCTCTGTGGAAAGTTGTAGGTGCGGATTTTCTCCGATCGTTCACCGGTGCCCACTTGACTGCGCCGATCCTTGGCGATGGCTTCCTGCTGCTTGCGCATCTCGATTTCGTAGAGACGTGCGCGCAGCACTTTCATCGCCTTCGCCCGATTCTTGATTTGAGATTTCTCGTCCTGCTGCGACACGACCAGCCCGGTCGGCAGATGGGTAATCCTCACCGCGGAGTAGGTCGTGTTCACGCTTTGACCGCCCGGACCGCTCGAGCAGAAGGTATCGACCCGAATGTCTTTCTCGTTGATGTGAATATCGACGTCCTCGGCTTCTGGCAGCACGGCAACCGTTGCCGTGGACGTGTGAATCCGGCCGCTACCTTCCGTCGCCGGCACGCGCTGCACGCGGTGAACGCCGCTTTCGTACTTCAACTGGCTGTAGACGCGCTTGCCCTCGATCGAGGCAATGGCTTCCTTCAGGCCGCCGATGCCGGTTTCCGAGAGCGACATCACTTCGAGCTTCCAGCTTTGCCGCTCGGCAAAGCGGCTGTACATGCGAAACAGCTCGCCGGCAAAGAGCGCGGCTTCGTCGCCACCCGTCCCGGCGCGGATTTCGAGCAGGACGTTCTTCTCGTCGTTCGGATCCTTCGGAAGGAGCAGCACGCGAAGTTCCTCGACGAGCGCAGCATGCCGCGGTTCCAGTTCCTTCAGTTCTTCGCGCGCGAGCGCGGCCATTTCGGCATCGCCGCGGACCAGCTCTTGCGCGTCGCGCAGCTGTTGGTCGACGCCCTTGAACTCACGATATTTCTCGACGAGCGGTTCGATCTCCGACAGCGCCTTCGCGGTGTCGCGGTACTTCGTCGCATCGCTTTGAACGGCCGGATCCGCCAGAAGTGTCGCGAGCTCGCCGTAGCGCGCTTCGACCGCGTTGAGTTTGTCCAACATTCGAATCTAACCGCCAGACACAGGAGGAAGAAAGGCGACTTCGTCACCGTCCGTGACGGCGGCGTCGAGCCGCGCGTAGTCGGCGTTCACCGCGCCGGACACCGATTTCCGGTACGGCGCCATCGCCGGGAACTCCACGGCCAGCGCCTGCCACACGCCGGACAGTGTGCTGCCCACGGGGACCTCGCGCTCGAGCTCCTCGGCGCCGGCAATCTCGCGAAGCCGGGCGAACAATCGAATCCTCACGCGCATGCTCGTCGCCGCGCCTCCTCGCGTGCGCTGAGGTCGTCCGGGTCGGCAGTCGCCCCTTCGATCCAGACCTCTCCGCCCGAGAAGTGCTCGTGTTTCCAGATCGGGACGATCTGCTTCACGCGCTCGATGATGTAGCGGCTCGCCGCGAACGCGTCGGCACGATGCGCGGAGGCGGCGACGATCACGATGCTGGCGTCGCCGACCTCGAGCCGTCCGGTCCGATGGTGGATGCCGACGATCGCGGAGGGCCAGGCGTGTGCGACTTCATCCTCGATCCTCGAAAAGGCCTTCAACGCCAGCGGCACGTACGCTTCGTACTCGAGAAAGAGCACATCGCGATCGAGATTGCGGCGCCGCACCAGGCCGACGAAGGTGGAGACGGCGCCAAGCGGCCGGTCGGAGTCGGTGAGCACCGCCGTCATGACGGCATCCAGCGACAACACCGCGTCCGTCACCACGAACCGTGGACGCTCCATCCCTGAAAGTATATGACGCCGACCGAGGCGGACCTAAAGGTCCGCCCTACATTCGGATGACCTGCAGGATAGGCGGACCTTCCGGTGCCGCTTCATTTCGAGTTGTAGGGCGGACCTTCAGGTGCGCTTCCATTTCGAGCTGTAGGGCGGACCTTCAGGTCCGCCTCCAGAAATGATTGAGCGGGCCATGCCCGCGTCCGATCGCCAGGCCATGCGCGATCGCGCCGGCGACATAAGCGACCGACTGTTCAACCGCGTCCGGAAGAGCATGGCCGAGTGCGAGATGGGCTGCCACTGCTGCGGCGAACGTGCAACCCGTTCCGTGCGTGTTGCCGGTGTGCTGGCGTGCATGCCGGAACTCATGGAAGTCCCGGCCGTCGTACAGCAGGTCTACGATGTCGGCGTCCTCGAAATGGCCGCCCTTCACGACGGCCGCTTTCGCCCCGAGATCCACCAGCGCTCTCGCCGCCTCCCTCGCGTCGTCGCGCGACGTGACCGGGCGTCCCGTCAGCGCTTCGGTTTCCATGCGGTTGGGCGTGATCACCGAGGCCAGCGGGATCAGTGCGGTCCTCACCTCGCGGACCGCGTCCTCATCGAGGAGACGGTCGCCGCTCTTCGCGACCATCACCGGGTCGACCACCAGCCACGGGAAGCGCCGCCGGCGCAGGACGTCGGCAACGGCACGCACGATCGGCGCGGTTGCCAGCATTCCGGTTTTCGCGGCGGCAATGGGGATGTCGTCGGCGACGGCGTCGATTTGCGCGACGACGAAGGCGGCTGGAACGAGATGGACGCCGGTGACGGCCAGCGTGTTCTGGGCCGTCAGCGCGGTGATCGCGCTGGTGCCGTACAGCCCCAGGGCGGCAAAGGTTTTCAGATCCGCCTGAATACCGGCGCCGCCACCCGAATCGCTCCCAGCAATTGTCAGCGCTGTAACCATACGCTAGAATTTCGCCGGTATGTTGTCTCGACGTGCCCTCACCTTCATGGATGCCGCGCTCGTGTCTGCCGAGGCGACCAACGTGTCGACGCCGTTGAAGCTGGCGGCCACGTTATTCGTGATGGTGGCGACCGCCGCGGCGTCGCAGATCAGTGTACCCCTGCCGTTCACTCCGGTCCCGTTCACGTTTCAGCCGCTGGTGGTCCTCCTCGGCGGAGCGATCCTTGGTCCGCGGCTCGGGATGTTGAGCCAGGTTTGCTATCTGGCCGCCGGCGTCGCCGGCCTGCCGGTCTTCGCCGCGTCGCCCGATCTTCCTCAGGGGATGGCACGCCTGTTCGGTCCGACGGGCGGCTATCTGATGGCCTATCCGTTTGCCGCGTTCGCCACCGGTGTCCTCGCGCGGCGCGCGTTCGACCGGCGCTACCTGACGTCGGTTGTCGCCATGACCATCGGTCTCGCGATCGTGTTTGCGGGCGGCATCACCTGGCTCACGCTGTTCGCGCCCGGCGCTGACGGACGGTCGTTGCAGGCGGCGCTTCGAGTCGGCTTCTATCCCTTCGTCGCCGCCGACCTCATGAAGATTTGTCTGGCGGCGTCCATCATGCCGTTGGCGTGGCGGCTGTTGGGACGGATCGAGTGAGAAATCGCTGATCCGACGCCGTCCCGTCCGCCTATTTCCCGAAGATCAACATGTAATTGAATTCGAGGAAGGAGTCGCGATTGATGCGATTCACCAGGCGAAGGCCTGCCTGTCGCGCTTCCTTGATCACTCTTTCCTGACTCTTCCGCTGATTCATGGGCGGGCCAGGTCCGCCTCCTTCGAGCGTGAAACCGATGATGCAGATGCGGCCGGTGGGTTTCAGCGACGCGCTGACGTTACGGAGCAGCGCGATCGGATTCGCGAGCTCGTGGTAGGCGTCCACGATCAGCACCGCATCGAGACGGCCACGGGGCAGTCGTGGATCGTCGAAGCTGCCCTGCACGTACTCGACGTTCCTCAGACCCTCACGGCCGACGCGCCGTTTGATCGCCTCGAGCATCTGCCGCTGCACGTCTTGCGCGAAGACGAGGCCGTTCGGGCCGACGCGCCGCGCGAGACGGACGGTGAACCAGCCGCCCCCTGCACCGAGATCGGCGACGACAGATCCTTCGCCGATGCCGAGCGCATCCATGATCAACTCCGGCTTTTGCCACGCGTCTCGATCGGGACCTTCGAGGACCCCGAGGTCCTCTGGTGAAAACAGCCGCCGGCCGCGCTCTTGCGCGGATAGTGTGACCGTACCGGCAAGCACTGCAGCAACCATGGCGGCGGCGACGATCGGTATCCGGCTCATGAATGCTTACCAGCCACCCCGGGCTGCGTCATCGCCTCTGCGGACAGGATGTTGTCGAGCTGTCCTGCGTCGAGCAGCTTTCGTTCGAGGACGATTTCGCGGATCGATTTCCCCGTCGCAACTGCCGCTTTCGCCACTTCGGCGGTCGCGGCATAGCCGATGTACGGGCTGAGGGCCGTTGCCGTCGCGCTGCTGCGATCGAGCAGCTCACGACAACGGCCTTCATCGGCTTCGATGCCGTCCACGGTGCGCGTGGTCAGCGCGGACATGGCGGCGGCAAGAATCGTCGCGGCATGGATCGCGTTCCAGGCGATCACCGGCATCATCACGTTCAGTTCGAGCTGGCCGCCTTCAGCCGCGGCGGCGACAGTGACATCGCATCCTGTCACCTGATAGCAGACCTGGTTCACCATTTCCGGGATCGACGGGTTCACTTTGCCCGGCATGATCGACGAACCCGGCTGCACCGCCGGCAGCTTGATTTCGGAGATCCCTGCGCGAGGACCCATCGAGAGCAGCCGAAGATCGCTGGCCACCTTCGACGTCTCGATTGAGAGCCGTCTAACGGCCCCCGACACCGCCGCGATGTCGCCCATGCTTTGCGTCACGCGAAAGCGATTTGCCGCCGGAACGACAGGCCGCCCCGTTTCTTCGGCAATGAATCCAATGGCAAGCCGGGCGTAATCCTCGCCGGCGTTCAATCCGGTGCCGACGGCGGTCGCGCCGAGATTCAGCTCCAGCAGCTGCGTCGCCGCACGTTCGACATCGTCGGCGCCTCGCGCGATCGCGGCCGCATAGCCGCTGAATTCCTGTCCGAGCGTGATCGGGACCGCATCCTGCAGATGCGTGCGGCCGACCTTGATCACGCCCGCAAACGTCTGCGACTTCGCGTCGAGCGCGGCCGACAGCCGCTTGGCGGTCGTCACGAGACGGTCGGTCACTTCCAGCAGCGCGAGTCGGGTGGCCGACGGATACACGTCATTCGTGGACTGGCCCATGTTGACGTGGTCGTTGGGATGAACGCGGTCGTATGTCCCGCGCCGACCCTCGAGCAGCTCCGCCGCCCGGTTCGCGATCACCTCATTGGCATTCATGTTGTGGGACGTTCCGGCGCCTGCCTGATAGACGTCGACGACGAACTGATCGCGGAATTTGCCCGCGAGAATCTCGTCGGCGGCCGAGACGATGGCATTGCCGATGTCGCTCGACAGCCGGCCGAGCGCCATATTGGCGCGGGCCGCGGACTTCTTTACCAGGACGGTCGCCGTGACGAGCTCGGGCTGCGCCCGCATCCCGCTGATCGGAAAGTTTTCGAGCGCGCGAGCCGTCTGGATGCCGTAGTACGCGTCTTCGGGGACGGGCTTCTCGCCCAGCGGATCTCGCTCGATGCGGTGATTCATGGCGCGCCGCGGCGAGCGGCGCCTCTCTCAGAATTATACTGCTCTCATGCTACCCGCCCTGTTCGACTCGGTCCTCGATCTCATCGTCAGGACTTCGACCGACCTGCCGCCGGACGTGCGCGCCGCCATGCGCGAAGCGGGGTCGAAGGAGGCCCCCGGCACGCGGTCGGCACAGGCGCTCACGATCATCGCCCAGAACATCGATCTCGCCGCGAACGGCGAAGGCGCGATCTGCCAGGACACCGGCATGCCGACGTTCGAGATCAAGACGCCCGTCGGGGTGAGCCAGATTGCGATCAAGAAGGTGATTCGCGATGCGGTGGCAGAGGCGACACGGCGCGGCAAGCTGCGCCCCAACTCGGTCGACTCGATTACCGGCGAGAACTCCGGCGACAACCTCGGGCCCGGCACGCCCATCCTGCATTTCGAGCAGTGGGATCGCGACGACGAGATCGAGATTCGCTTGATCCTGAAGGGCGGCGGCTGCGAGAACATGAACGCGCAGTACTCCCTGCCGACCGAGCTCGCCCCCCTCGGTCGAGCCGACCGCACCCTCGAGGGCGTCCGCAAATGCATCCTGCACGCCGTCTGGCAGGCGCAGGGCAAGGGGTGCGCGCCGGGCGCGGTAGGTGTCGCGATTGGCGGCGATCGGACCTCCGGCTACACGGAAGCGAAGCAGCAGCTGTTCCGCACGCTGGACGATGTGAATCCCGACGAGCGGCTGGCCGCGCTAGAGGCCGAAGTCATGCGGACGGTGAACACGCTCGGCGTCGGGACAATGGGGTTCGGCGGCGCGGTATCGCTGATCGGCTGCAAGGTCGGCGCGCTGAACCGGCTGCCGGCGAGTTTCTTCGTCTCGGTCGCATACGACTGTTGGGCGTTTCGCCGTCTCGGCGTCGTCCTGGACGCGACGAGCGGTGCGATCACGACGTGGCTGTATCGGGATCCCACGTCACCAATCATCCCGATGATCGATCAGGCAGGATTCCAGCGGACCGGCCGCGAGGTCGCGCTGACGACGCCGCTCGACGAAGCGGCGATTCGCTCGCTGAAGGTCGGGGATGTCGTGCTCGTGTCGGGACGCATGTTCACCGGTCGCGACGCCGTGCACGCGCATCTGGTGAAGCACGATCCGCCGGTCGATCTGCGCGGGGCGGCCCTCTATCACTGCGGTCCGGTCGTTCGTAAGGACGGCGACACGTGGTCCGTCACCGCGGCGGGTCCAACGACCAGCATTCGCGAGGAGCCCTATCAGGCCGACATCATTCGCCGCTACGGCGTGCGGGCAGTGATCGGCAAAGGCGGCATGGGCGCCAAGACGCTGGCGGCGCTCAAGGAATCGGGGGCCGTGTACCTGAATGCCATCGGTGGCGCGGCGCAGTTCTATGCGCGCGCGATTGAGGGCGTGGATGGGGTGTCGCTCATGGAGTTCGGGACGCCAGAAGCCATGTGGCACCTCCGCGTGAAGGATTTTCCCGCGATCGTCACCATGGACGCCCATGGCAACAGCCTTCACAAGGATCTGGAGCAGGCCTCCGGCGCCGAACTCGCCAAGCTCGCCTGACGGCCGCCGGTCTCGTTACCCTTCAGCTCGCAACCGGCTCGACGTCCGCCGCCTGCGGCCGCCGACCACGCGGGAACTCGATGCGGAGTGTCTTGATTTTGTAATTCATCACGCGCGGGCTGATCGCGAGGAGCTCCGCGGCGTCCTTCTGCACCCAGTTCGACATCTTCAGCGCTTCGATCAGCGCCGCCCGCTCGATTTCCTCGAGCGGGATACCCGTCGGGGGAATCTTCACCGGGGTCTGCGCATCGCGCGCCGCCTGTGAGGTGGCGACCTCGCCGAGGCGCAGATCGTCGCCCGTGATGTGCGTGCCTTCGGTCAGCAGCATCGCGCGCTCGATCGCGTTCTCGAGCTCGCGGATGTTGCCGGGCCAGTTGTAGCGCATCAGCAGCTTCAGCGATTCGTTCTCGAGGCCGTCGATCTTCTTCTTCAGCTCGCCGGAGAAGCGCTTGATGAAGAACATCGCCAGCGCCTGGATGTCTTCTTTCCGCTCCCGCAGCGGCGGCGTCTCGATGGAGACGACGTTGAGGCGGTAGTACAAATCCTCGCGGAAGTGGCCGGCAGCGACCATTGCCGACAGATCGCGATTGGTCGCCGCGATCAGCCGCACGTCCACGCGCAGCGTCCGCGTGCCGCCGAGCCGTTCGAACTCGTGCTCCTGCAGGACGCGCAGGATCTTGGCCTGCGTGCTCGGGCTCATGTCCCCGATTTCGTCGAGGAACAGGCTGCCGCCGTCGCTCTGCTCGAAGCGGCCGATGCGCTGCTTGTCGGCGCCGGTGAACGCGCCCTTCTCGTGTCCGAACAGTTCGGACTCGAGCAGGTTCTCCTGCAGCGCCGCGCAGTTGACCTTCACGAAGTTGCGGTTGTTGCGCAGCGAGTTGTGGTGGATGGCGCCGGCGATCAGCTCCTTGCCGGTCCCCGTTTCGCCGCGGATCAGCACCGTGGTGTTGCTCTTGGCCACCTTCTTCACCACACCGAGGACGCGCTGGAGCGCGCCGCTGCTGCCGATGATGTGCTCGAAGTTGTAGATGTCCTGCTGGGTGTGCCGGAGGTAGTCCAGCTCGTGGTGGAGACGGCGGAGCTCGAGCGCCTTCTCGATCTTCAGCTCCATCTCCTCGATTTCGAACGGCTTCTGCACGTAGTCGAAGGCACCGACTTTCATCGCCTCGACGGCCGTGCCGACCGAGCCGAACGCCGTCATCAGAATCACGGCGGTCGTCGGGTGCAGCGCCTTGGTCGTCTTGAGGACCTCGATGCCGTCGCTGCCCCCCATCTTCAGGTCGCTCAGCACGACGTCGAAGTAGCTCTCGTGCAGCTTCTCGATCGCAGCGTTGCCATTCGGCGCCTCGTCGACGTCGTGGCCGGCCTCGGTGAGCGCGCGCACCAGCCCCCGTCGGAGCGCGTCGTGATCGTCGGCGATGAGAATGCGACCCATTCGTAACCTCTACTGAAACCACTCGTCCGCGGCCGACGAGAGCGGCAGCGTCACTGTAAACCGCGTGCCCTGGTCCGGTGCGGTCGCCACGTCGATGCGCCCGTCGTGCGCATCGATGATCTTTCGGACGATCGCCAGGCCGAGTCCCGAGCCCTGGGCCTTCGTCGTAAAGAACGCGTTGAACACGCGATCTTTCAGGTCGCCGGGGATGCCCGGCCCATCGTCCGCCACTTCCACCACCATCGTCGGGATGTGGCTCGCGCCGTCGCTCTTGTGAACGGCTTCGTCTTCCATCGTTCCGACCGCGGCGGTGATCCGGAGATGGCCCTTGCCGCCGAGCGCCTCGAAGGCGTTGATCACGAGGTTGGTGAACACTTGACAGAGCTGATGCTCGTCGCCCTGAATCAGCGGCAGATCGTCGGGCAGTACGAGTTCCACGGAGACGGCGCCGCGCTGCGCCTTGCTCTCGGCCATCGAGACCGCCGTGTGGAGCACCTGCGCGATTGCCGTGCGCCCGCGCTCGAGCCGCACCGGCCGCACGAAATCCAGCATCTCGACGACGGTCGAATTCGCCATCTTCGCTTCGCTGATGATGTCGGCGATGATCGACTGCGCGTCGGGAGAGTCCGCCACCTTCCGGCGCAGCAGGCCCGCCATCACCTCGATTCCGGCGAGCGGGTTCTTCAGCTCGTGCGCCATCGCCGCCGCCATTTCGCCGAGCGCGGCGAGCCGGTCGCGCAGGCGCTCGCGCTCCTCGAGTTGCTCGACGCGCGTCAGATCCTTGAAGAACAGCGCCGCGCCGCACGTCTGGTCGTCGTCGTCGCTGATCACCGAGAGCGTATAGCCGATGACCTTGCCGGTCGCCTTCAACCGCAGCTCGACGCGATTCGGCAGGTGGCTCAGTTCGAACGCGCTGGCAATGACCCGGACGATGTCGTGATGGACGCGGAGGACGTCGGCATACTGGCTGCCGATGTCGGAAGCGGCGGGCGTCAGCCCGAAGATGCGATAGGCCTCGTCGTTCATGACCGCCAGGGCGCCCTCGCGGGTCACTGCCAGCACGCCGTTGCGCATGCTGTTGACCATGTCGCGGAAGAAGCGGTCGCCCACCGCCGGCGCGGACGACTCCTCAGCCGACGCCCGTCGAACGGGCTTCGGACGCACGGGGCGCCCGTCATCGGGGACGGGGCCCAGGCGGTCGGAGGGCCAGGCCTGAGACGGCATTAGCGAGTCAAGGACGGCTGCCGGGACGTCCAGAAGATGCCCGGGCGTGGCCGGTGGTTCTGCACGCGACTCGGATGGGCAAGGCGCATGCCCGCTCCGAATCGGCCCTTCCCGGTCTATTTTTGGCGGATAACTGTAACTGGCAGTCGGCGCGGTGACACCCGCCGGCGACCGCCGATTACAAAACTGAGTGCGAATTACAGTTTTGTGTTTGAAATCGCATCAGGATTCCGATGTCGGGCGGGCGTCATCGGATTCTGTGTTTTCGGCGACCTCGGCGAGCATTTCCCATTGGTGCATCAGTTCGCCGACCTGCCACATCAGAGCCTGATGCTTGTCGATCACCCCCTGAGCCGCGGTTCGATCCTCGTAGAATCCGGCGGCCGACATTTGCGACTCCAGGTCCTTGATCGCCGTTTCGGCGGCAGCAATGCGGGCCTCCAGGTCGGTCAGGCGGGTCTGGCGCGCTTTCGCTTCGCGTGCACGCCTGCGCTGATCCGCCTGTTCCTGTTTGCGCTGGTCGCGATTGGCGGTCCCAGCCGGCGCCGGCGGCCGCGACGCGTTCTTCCCACGCCCGTCCTTCGTCGTCCGTCCGTCCTTCGTACCCGTCCGTCGTTCGTGGCTCCCCGCTGAACGGTTGCCGTTCGTTGTTCGGTATTCAGAGTTCGTTGCTCGTTATTGCGCGCTCGTTGCTCGACTTCGAGATGCTCTTTCCGCCACAGGAACTCGAGGTAGGTGCCGGGGAAGGAGTCTGCGCGCCCGTGGCCAATTTCGATGATGCGGGTCGCCAGGCGCTCGACGAAGTAGCGATCGTGCGAGACGAAGATGAGGGTGCCGCCGTAGTCAATCAGCGCGTCGAGCAGTACGTCTTTCGAGTCGAGATCGAGATGGTTGGTTGGTTCGTCCAGGAGCAGCAGGTTCGACGGACGGAGCAGCATCCGCGCCACCGCCAATCTGGTGCGCTCGCCACCCGACAGCACGCCGCATTTCTTGTGGATATCGTCGCCCGAAAAGAGAAACCCGCCGAGGATGTTCCTGATCGACGGCACCATGTGCAGCGGCGAGCCGCTCGCGAGCGCTTCATAAACCGTCAAGGTGGGATCCAGGCGCGTCGCCTCGTCCTGCGCGAAGTACTCGCGGACGACCTGATGCCCCAGATGCCGCTCGCCGCGATCGGCTGATTCCTCGCCTGACAGCATCCGCATCAGCGTCGATTTGCCAGTGCCGTTCGGTCCCACCAGCGCGATGCGGTCGCCACGTTCGATGTGCAACGAGACGTCGTCGAACACCACGAGCGGCCCGTACGCCTTGCGCAGGTGCTTCAATTCGAGAACGGTGCGGCCACTCTTGGAGGCCGCCGGAAACGTGAAGTGCACTTTCTTGCGTTCCGGCGGGACCTCGATCGGCACCACCTTTTCCAGCAGCTTGATCCGGCTCTGAACCTGCGCGGCCTTCGTCGCCTGGTAGCGGAACCGGTCGATGAACATCTTGATGCGCGCAACTTCCTCGTCCTGTTCGCGCTTTGCCGCGCGCAGGCGTTCGATCCGCGCATCGCGCTCGACCAGGTAATCGCTGTAGTTGCCGTGATAGTCGGTCAGTGTCCGCAGGTTGAGATCGGCAATCTTCGTGACGACTGCGTCGAGGAAGAACCGGTCGTGCGAGACGAGGATGACGGCGTGCGGATACTCGCGAAGGTAGCTCTCCAGCCAGTTGCGCGCTTCCAGGTCCAGGTGGTTCGTCGGCTCGTCCAGCAGCAGCAGTCCGGGACGGCCCAGGAGGAGCTTCGACAGCGCGATTCGCATCTGCCAGCCGCCGGAGAACGTCTCGGCCGGACGATGAAAGTCCTCGGTCGCGAATCCGAGACCGCCAAGTACCGTCGCCACCTGAAGGTCGATGCTGTAGCCTTCGGCGAACCGGAAGCGGTCGCTCAGCTCGCTGTAGCGATCGAGCATTTCAGCCTGCTCCGATTCCGTCGCGTCCACCGATCCCATCCGCTCCTCGAGCTCGTGCATCTCCGCCTTCATCGCCAGCAGCGGTGCAAAGGCGGACGACGCTTCCTCGAACACCGTGCGTCCGCGATGCTCGAGGCCGTCCTGGGGGAGATAGCCAACGGTCAGAGCCGCCGGCTTCACGATGGTGCCACCGTCGGACTCGTCCAGCCCCGCCAGCATCCGGAGCAGCGTCGTCTTGCCCGCGCCGTTGGGTCCGCACAGCCCGACGCGCTCGCGGTCGTCGATCTGCCACGTCACGGCATCGAGCAGCACGCGGTCGCCGAACGACTTCGACAGGGAGGACAGCTGGATCATCTCAAGGTGCCGTGAATGCGTCGTACCGGAACCGAAAATTGTACCATGCGCGTTCGGCGGCCGAGACAGAGTCTCACGTTACGATACCAATCGATGGGCAACTCCCGTGCGTCGTGAGCGACTGGCGATCCTGGCCCTGATCGTCTCCGCCGGTGCCGTCTCCGCGCAGCCGGCGGCGCCGACCTCGCCAGTCATCCTCCTGAAACCCGATCGCGTCTTCGACGGCGACACCATGCACCCGGGCTGGGCGGTCCGCATCGTCGGCAATCGAATCGACGGGGTGGGACCTGTTGCCGGCATCGGAGCGCGCGCGGCTGAAGGCGGGACTCCACAAGCGGCGGCCGAGACGATCGATCTGCCTGGAACAACGCTGCTTCCGGGGCTGATCGAGGGGCATTCTCACGTCCTGCTGCATCCGTACAACGAGACGGCATGGAACGACCAGGTGCTTCGCGAGTCGCTGGGCCTGCGCACGGCTCGCGCGGTCAATCACTTGAAGGCGACGCTTGACTCCGGGTTCACGACGATTCGCGACCTCGGTACGGAGGGCGCTGCCTACGCCGACGCCGAGCTGAAGCAAGCCATCGATCAGGCGGTCATCGCCGGTCCGCGCATGCTCGTGGCAACCCGCGCGATCGTCGCGACTGGCAGTTACGGGCCCAAGGGGTTCGCGCTGCAGTGGCATCCGCCGCAGGGCGCCGAAGAAGCCGACGGCGAGTCGCTCGTTCGCGTCGTTCGCGATCAGATCGGCCACGGCGCCGACTGGGTGAAGGTGTATGCGGACTACCGCTGGGGCCCGGGCGCCGCGGTGATGCCGACGTTCTCGGTCGAAGAGCTGCGCCGGATCGTAGACACCGCGCGCAGCAGCGGCCGGCCAGTCGCCGCGCACGCCACAACGGCAGAAGGGATGCGCCGCGCGATCGAAGCCGGTGTCGAGACGATCGAGCACGGCGATGGCGGCACGCCGGAGATTTTCACGCTGATGGTGGAGCACGGCGTCGCGCTGTGTCCAACGCTCGCCGCGGGCGATGCGATCGCGCAGTACGACGGGTGGCGGAAGGGCGTCGATTCGGAACCGCCATCGATTGCGCGTAAGCGGGAGAGCTTCAGGACCGCGATTGCGGCAGGCGTCCGGATCCTCAGCGGCAGCGATGTCGGGGTATTCGCGCACGGAACCAATGCGCACGAGCTCACGCTGATGGTCGATTACGGGATGACGCCGCTCGACGCGCTGAGGAGCGCGACCGCCGGCGCCGCAAAGATCCTCCATATCGACAACATGGTGGGACGGGTCGTCCCTGGACTCCTCGCCGACCTCATTGCCGTGGATGGCGATCCGACGCGTGAGATCGCGGCGCTCAATCGCGTGCGGTTCGTCATGAAGGACGGAAAGGTCGTGCGGCGATGACCACAACTGCGCGGATTCGTCGCGCCACGCGAGACGATCTGGATGTTCTCGGACGCCTGGGTGCGGCGCTGATGCGCGCGCACAACGCTTACGATCCCGAGCGCTTCATGGCCCCCGGCGCCACTCCCGAGAAGGGGTATGCGAGATTCCTGGCGTCGCAGCTCGATCAAGCTGATGCCGCAATTTTCGTCGCCGACCACGCAGGGACGGTCGCCGGCTATGTGTACGCCGGCATCGAGCCTGTGTCATGGAAGGAGCTGCGTGACGAATGCGGCTATGTCCACGACCTCGTCGTCGACGACGATCACCGAGGTCACGGGATGGGGACCGCGCTGATGGATGCCGCCCTCGCGTGGATGTCGGAGCGCGGCGTGCCGCGCGCCGTGCTCTGTACGGCGCAGCGGAACGAGCGGGGGCAGCGCCTGTTCGAGCATCTCGGCTTCAGGCGAACGATGATTGAGATGACGAAAGAACTGTGAAGGCTCTACCGTCTATTCCGCCTTCAACGCCGCCGTCGGTTCGATGCGTGTGGCGCGCTGCGCCGGAATCCAGCTTGTGGCCGCGGATGCAAGGATCAGCACTACGGTGACTCCGGCGAACGTCACCGCGTCTATCGGCTGCACACCAAACAGCCAGCTCTGGATCGCGTGCGCGGTGAGCGCGGCGGCCGGCAGGCCGATCGCGGCGCCCACGATCGCGGGCACGAGGCCGGCGCCCACGCTCAGGCGCACGATGTGGCGGCGGCTGACCGGGTCCGACCGGGTCGATCGGGTCTGATCGGGTCTGATCGGGGTCGATTGGGTTGAACAATCAGAATGCCAGCACACGCAACGGACGTTGCGCCCGTTTGTTCGAGATTTGGGCGGCTGGGAGAATTCCCCGGCGCCACTGGTCTGCGGTCGTGGGACGCGAGTGACCGGCTCCGGGACTGACCCGATCCGACCCGATCGGACCCGATCCGACCCGATCCGACCCGATCCGACCTGCCCGCGTCTAAGCTAATAGACGTGAACGACGGCAGGCGCCCACAGGGCCCGGGTGCCAGCCCTGACGGACCTTCAGGCCTGGCCCGCCAGGACTCGATGACGCGGACCGACGAAGAGCTCGTCGCACGCTCCATTGGCGGCGACGCGGACAGCTTCAACCAGCTCGTGCTGCGCTGGGAACGGCCGATCTATGCCCTCGCGTACCGCGTCATCGGTCGCGAAGAGGAAGCGCGCGACGTCGTGCAGGAGACCTTCCTGCGCGCGTTCCGGGGCATCAAGAACTTTCGCGGTCAGGCGAAGTTCTCGTCCTGGGTGTACCGTATCGCCCTCAATCTCTGCCGGGACTGGATCCGGCGCGAGCGCCGCGCTCCCATCCAGGCGGCCCCGGAGGGCGTCGATCTCGTGGAGCTGGCGGCCGAGCAGGGCCCGGTCGAGTCCATCGAAACGCTGGTCGCCAGAAACGATATGAGCCAGGCCGTGGCAGCAGCCATGGCCCGGCTACCGGAAGAACAGCGGACGGCCATCATCCTGAAGGAGTACCACGGGATGACCTTTCAGGAGATCGCCGACCTGCAGGGATGTCCGCTGAGCACGGTGAAGACCCGCCTGTATCAGGGCTTGAGCGTGCTGCGGCGCCACCTGCAGCAACAAGGGAAATACGATCCAACGACGACGACGGTGCCATGAGAGCTCAATTTCATTGTCAGGACAAAGAGCAGCTGATCTCGTACCTCTATGAAGAGGGAGGCGACGAGGAGCGGGCTGCTGTCGAAACGCACTTGCTGACCTGCGCGGCCTGTCGCGAGGAAGTGTCGGATTTGCGCAACGTGCGCAGCGACCTCGGCCTCTGGCAGCCGCCCGACGCGGACTTCACGGTCCGCATCGTGCGCGACGCGCCGGTGGCGCGGCGCGCGTGGTGGCGAGTACCGGTGTGGGCGACCTCTGCTATCGCGGCGGGACTCGTGCTTGCCATCGGCGCAGCAGCGGCCAACCTGGAAGTGCAAGTGGGGAACGGCACGCTTACGGTGAGAACCGGCTGGTCGAAGCCGGTGACCGGAGCCTCCGCCCAGGTGCAGCCGGCGTCGGTCGCGCAATCCGCCGCGCCTTCCGCCCGTCCGGCGCTGGTGAGCGCGGGCATGTCGGAGGCCGAGGTGCGGAAGGCGCTCGACGCGCTGGAGAGCAAGCTGCGCACCGACTTCGCCCGGGTGCCATCACAAGCTGGCAGCGTCCAGCGGGTCGCCAGTGGCAACGACGTCGATCGCGGCGCGCTGCTGTCGCAGGTGCGATCGCTGGTTGACGAGAGCGAGCGGCGGCAGCAGCGCGAACTGGCACTGCGGCTCGCGCAGGTGGTGCAGGATTTCGACACGCAACGGCGAACCGATCTCGTGCGTATCGAGCAGGGCTTCGGACAGATCGAGAGCCTGACGGGACAGGAAGCGGCGCGACAACGCGAGATCACGAATTATCTGGTGCGCGCATCGCAGCGTCAGCCGCAGTAAGGCACGAAGGGGGCCATACGGTGAAAGCCTGGAGTTCAGTCGTTATCGCGAGTCTGATCGCCGCAAGTGGCGCCGCGGCCCTGGCACAGGAGGCAGCGTCAGTCGGCGCTGCCGCTCAGCCGGAACAGATGCGGGCGCGGTTCCAGATTGCCGCGATGGAAGGCGTGCTCGAGCGAGCGGTCCAGTTGGGCGGACGGCGGCTCAGCCAGCAGGTGCAGGCGGTCAGCCCCGACATGCTGTTCATCGCGGGCGCCGCCCGGGCGAAGGGGTTCTGGCTCGAAGGCTACGGCGTCTTCTTCGACGTGGACGTTCCGGCGATGCGGCGCAGCGTCGCCTGGCAATTCCGGGCGCTCGATCGCGGCGATCGCGCGGCCGCGGCGACGATCCAGGCGCTCCGCCACCGCTTGAACACCGCCGTGCCCGACCCGCAGGCCCGGCGCGAAATCGAGGAGGATCTGCGACGGCTGCAGCGGAGTGTAGGGCCGGTGCAACTGCCTCCGGGAGTCGGGACCGAGGCACAGCCCGCTGGTAGTTCACGCGTGTCGAGCACCCAGACCGTGGAACCGGGCGTCGTCGAAGGCACGTCGGCTGCCGCTGATGGGAGCCGCGCGCCGGAGGCGGGCGCGCCGGCCGTGCTGGACGATCCCGGGCGTGCCTATACGAGCGAGGTGCAGTCGGCGCTGATCGACGCGATGCTCGATTTTGGCCCGCCGATCCCGGTGGCCGACGGCGAGTGGCTCACGATCGCCGCGCGCGACAACGACGACTCACGGCTGGGCGGCGGCGATCCTTACGACGCGTCGACGATCCTGCTCCGCATTCGCGGCTCCGACCTGTCCGCCTACCGAGCGAAGCAGATTACGCGCGAGGACGCGGTGAAGCGCGTCGAGATCCGCGAGTACTGAGCCGCAGTAAGATAGGGGCCATGCGCGCCGCACTCGCCATGGTTCTCGCTGGCGCATTCCTCGCCGCATCTTCCTGCAGTCGGCCGGTCGATCTCGCGCGCAGCTGCAAGCTCCAGGCGGAAGAGACCGGGTGGTACGACGCCGGCATCACCAAAGACGGCAAGAACAAGCTGGTGCCGACAATCGTGTTCCGTGTCTCGAACACGGGATCGACCGCGCTCGGCCAGGTGCAGTTCAATTGCCTGTTCAAGCGCGTCGGCGATCGCGAGGAACGCAGCGAAGTGGTGCTGCGCGGCGCCAGTGTCGGCGCCAAAGACCTCGCCCCAGGAGCGACGACGGGTCCCATCACTGCTCGAGCGACGGAAGGGTACACCGGCACCGAGCCACGCGTCACGATGCTGTCAAACCGGCTGTTCGTCGATTTCAAGGTCGAGATTTTCGGCAAGGCGGGTTCGGCCGCCCCAGTAAAACTGGGCGAGTTTCCAATCAAGCGCCAGCTCCTGGCGACGCACTAGCCGGTGGCGCGTCCGTCTCTCGACCGACGACTCGGCCCGATTGACGCCGCCGCCATCATCGTTTCCAACGTCATCGGCAGCGGCATTTTCCTGACGCCCGCCGTCGTCGCGTCGCTGACTGGCGATCCCATCGCGATGGTTGGCGTGTGGCTCGCCGGCGGATTCATCGCGTTCGCCGGCGCGATGTCGTATGCGGAACTCGCCGCGCTCCGGCCGCACGCGGGCGGCGAGTATGTGTATCTGCGCGCCGCGTTTGGGCCGGTCGCCGCATTTCTCACCGGCTGGACGTCCTTCGTCGCAGGATTCTCAGGCGCCGTCGCCGCCAGCGCGGTGGGGTTCGCCGGCTATCTGGGGCGATTCGTGCCGACCGCCGGCGACACGCGAGTGATCGCGGCGCTTCCACTCGGCCCGATGGCGCTGACGCTGACGCCGCAGGCGATGGTGGCGATCGCGCTGATCGCGGGCCTGACGTGGATCCACGTCCGCGGCGTCGGGCCCGGGCGCGTCGTGCAGAATATCCTCGCCGGTCTCAAGGTCTCCGGTCTCGTCGCGCTGATCGTCTTCGGATTTTCGCTCGGTGACGGAGCATGGCAACACTTTCAGCCCACACAGGTGTCCGTCACCGCCGGCGGGTTCATCCTCGCGCTCGTCCCGGTCATGTTCAGTTACTCGGGATGGAATGCCGCGTCGTACGTCGCGGAGGAGATCCGCAACCCCGAACGGTTCGTGCCGCGATCCCTCGCGGTGGGCACGGGCGCCGTGGTCGCGCTCTACTTGTTGCTGAACGTGCTCTATGTGTATTCGCTGCCGATAGGCGAACTGGCGGCGACGCGCGGGAGCGTGATGGATCACATCGCGGAGCGGCTCTTCGGGCCAGTGGCCGGCGACGTGATGGCCGTGCTCGCGATCGTCAGCATCGCGGCGAGCGTAAGCGCAATGACGATTGCAGGTCCGCGCGTGTACTTCGCCATGGCGCGCGACCGCGTGTTCTTCAATCGCGCGGCAATCATCCATCCGGTTTATGGCACGCCGGCGGCCGCCATCGTCGCGCAGGCGCTGTGGAGCGCGGTCCTCGTGTTGACCGGCAGCTTCAACAGTCTGTTCACCTACACCGGTTTTGCGGTCGTGTTGTTCTCGGGGATCGCAGGGATCGCACTGTTCGTCCTGCGCTGGCGGCGTCCGGACGAGACGAGTCCCTTCCGTACGTGGGGCTATCCGGTGATGCCTGGCCTGTTCGTGATCGCGAGCGCGGCGATCGTGCTGAACGCGCTGCTGCGGGATCCTGTACCGACCGCAGCGGGCCTCGCGATCATCCTGGGCGGTCTGCCCCTCTACGTCGCGTTCCGCCGCAACTCGTCGAAATTGGGGTCGGGATAAATTTCACTTTTTGCAACTGCGTCCCGGCGTTGCAAAAAGTGAAATTTATCCCGACCCCAATTTCCGCGGCGTCTTCAGGAGCGCGACCGCCATCAGGAGTCCCAGCGCCACATCGACCAACGCGCCGACGAGCGCGACAGCCGGCGCGACGTTCAGCACCCACAGGCGGATGAACTGCGACGCGGCGGTCAGCTTCACGCCGACGCCCATCACCCACAGATAGAACCGCTGCGTATGCGGAAAGCGAATCGCCGGAATGTAGGCGAGACCGGTGCCGACCAGGAAGATGGCCAGTAGACTCGCCGTAGAACGGGAGCGGAGAGGGCACGCCAATCAGGTTGGTGGCGGCGCCCCGTGTGGCCCACAGCGTCAGGCCGAGGGCGACGTTGAGCACGACGTCGATGACGACAAGCAGCCGCAGCATCGCCATAGATTGTACCGTGGGGCGCTCGCGCGCCCCACGGCTGATTGCTCAACGAACCGGCTGCAGATCGCCCCGATAGGTCGTGGTTTCGTCGAACTCGATGCGGACGTCGAACGAGAGCATCTCGTATCCAGGGGCGCGAATCTCGATCCGATGCGGTCCGCTCTCCAGGTTCAGCTTCTGGAACATGCCGTCGAAATCGTCCACACGGCCCACGAAATACCCGTCGACGAAGACCTCCGCGTCACGCGGCTTCACTTTCAGCTTCAGTGCGCCGTTGAGGCCGTATCCCGAGCTGCTGCTGTAGCCGTACCCGCCGCCATAGTCGGGGTCGTAGGCGCCATAGTACCCGCCGTAGACGGGGTAGCTCGCGCCATACCAGAACGGATCCCAGGCAAAGAAGCCGAAGCTGTACGGATAGGCGTACCACCACCACGGGTCGGTGGGATAGTGGCCGCCGCCGCCGTGGTGCGGCGGGAATCGCCGGTCGGTGGCGACGCCGTACGACTGCCGATCGCCGCGAGAGCGCGGACCGGCGGTCGCCACGCCCGGATCGCCTGAACTGCGGCCGCTGTCAGCCGGCTGCGAGCGGGGCACGGCCCGCGACGTGGTGCCGCCGCTTGCGCGCGACGACGTGTCGCCGGTGCCGCGGGACGTCGTCCCGCTGCGAGGTGATCCGCTTCGGACGGATCCGCCATTTCCGCTGTGTCCACCGCCCTGCGCGGTGCGCGGATGGCCCTGATCGTCCGCCGCGAACCCCGATTCCGACGCCGGCGATCGCGTTACCGGTCGCGCCGAGCGTGCATCGGCGTCACGATTTGCCGGTGCAGATCGAGGGACGGCGCGCTCTGCCGCAGCCGATCGATCGAACCCTCGAGACGGCGGTGCCTCGGCCCGGGATGGCGGTGGTGGCGCCGGCGCGGTCTGAGGGGCCGCTGCGGGCGGCGGCGCCGCCGGTGCCGACCGCGGAACCGCTTGCTGCGTCTGTTTATCTTGAGCGTGGATCGCCGGAACGGCCGCCAGAACGCCCGCCACGACGAACGCGTAAGTGTGCTTCATGGGTTTCATGGCTGGCTCCATTCCCTTCCGGTGCAACGTTTCTGCCAGCGTCAACGTCGGAAAACCTTACAAAACCGGTAGTTAGCCTCGGGCCATGTCTTTGGCCGATGGTGACAGCTGTCCGCCGCAGGGGTCAGTCGAGGTGCAGGCCTCCTGCACCTGTCGCGCCGGCCGGGCCGTCGTAACATTCAGGATCCCATGTTTCACGCCACCACAATCCTGGCCGTCAGGTCGAACGACCGTACCGTCCTCGCCGGTGACGGGCAGGTCACGTTCGGCCAGACGGTGATGAAGCAGGGCGCCCGGAAGATCCGGCGCCTCTACCACGACCAGATTCTCGCCGGGTTCGCCGGATCGGCGGCCGATTCCTTTGCCCTCTTCTCGCGATTCGAGGCCAAACTGGAGCAGTATCGCGGCAATTTCGAGCGCGCGGCGGTGGAACTCGCCCGCGACTGGCGCACCGACCGGGCGCTGCGCCGGCTCGAAGCGATGATGGTGGTCGCCGACAAGGGCAGCATGTTCCTGCTCTCCGGCACCGGCGATCTCATTCAGCCGGACGACGGGATCGTCGCCATCGGATCGGGCGGTGCATACGCGCTGGCCGCGGCCCGCGCGCTCTCGAAGCACACGAGTCTCAGCGCGCGCGAGATCGCCGAGAGCGCGATGCGCATCGCCGCGGATATTTGCATTTACACCAACGACCAGCTCGTCATCGAGGAACTCTAAGTCGTGGCCATCCAACTCCCCGAGCGCACACAAACGTCCACCGAAGCGCTCACCCCCCGTCAGATCGTCGTCGAGCTCGACAAGCACGTGGTCGGTCAGCACAAGGCCAAGCGCGCGGTCGCGATTGCGCTGCGGAATCGCTTGCGGCGGCAGAAGCTGCCGAAAGAACTGGCCGAGGACGTGGCGCCGAAGAACATCCTGATGATTGGGCCAACGGGCGTCGGCAAGACCGAGATCGCGCGGCGCCTGGCCAAGCTGGCGCAATCACCGTTCATCAAAGTCGAGGCGTCGAAATTCACCGAGGTGGGGTACGTCGGGCGGGACGTCGAATCGATGGTGCGCGATCTCGTCGAGCTCGCGATCACCATGGTCCGCGACGAACGGTTCAACGACCTGCGTCCGCTCGCGAAGCAGGCCGCCGAAGATCGGCTACTCGATCTCCTGCTGCCGCCGACTCCGCGCACCGGCTTCGAGAGCAGCGCTCCCGAGCCCGCCGAGAGCGCGCAACTGACGCGCGAGCGGCTACGGCAGCAGCTGCGGGACGGACGCCTCGACTCGCGAACGCTCGAGATCGACGTTCGCGACGCCTCGTTCCCGTCGTTCGAGATCGTCAGCGGATCGAACGTCGAAGAGGTCGGCATCAACGTCAAAGAGATGTTGCCCGGCTTCTTCCAGGGCCGCACCAAGAAGCGGCGTCTGCACGTGCCCGAAGCGCTCGACCAGCTGACAACCGAGGAGCTGCAGAAGCTGGTCGACATGGAATCGGTCTCGCGCACGGCGGTCGATCGCGTCGAGCAGTCCGGCATCATCTTCATCGACGAGATCGACAAGATTGCCGGCCGTGAGGGGGGCCACGGTCCCGACGTGAGCCGCGAGGGCGTGCAGCGCGACATCCTGCCGATCGTCGAGGGCACGACCGTCAACACGAAGTACGGGATGGTGAAGACGGATCACATCCTGTTCATCGCCGCCGGCGCGTTCCACATCTCGAAGCCGTCGGATCTGATTCCCGAGTTGCAAGGACGCTTTCCAATCCGCGTCGAGCTCGAGCCGCTCGGGCGCGAGGACTTCGTCCGCATCCTGACCGAGCCGAAGAGCGCGCTCGTCAAGCAGTACATAGCGCTGCTGGCGACGGAGGGCCTGGACGTGACGTTCACGGACGATGCGATCGCCGCGGTGGCCTCGATTGCGGCGGAGGTCAACGACAAGACCGAGAACATCGGCGCGCGCCGTCTGCACACGGTGATGGAGCGCCTGCTCGACGAGGTGTCTTTCGACGCGCCCGAGCTCGCAGGCAGATCGGTTACGATTGACGCGGCTTACGTCCGGCGCATGCTCGCCGACATCGTCGGCGATCAGGATCTCTCGCGATACATCCTCTAGCCTCGTGCCCCGATTCCTCTCCGCATCGCGCCGCCTCCGCGGCGCCATCGGCCTCGTCGCGCTCATCGCCATCGTGTCGCCGGCGTGCGGCAAGAAGGGCCCACCGCTGGCGCCGTTCTCGAACGTTCCCGGAGCGCCGCCAGAAACGACCGTGCGCCGCAGAGGCGATCAGGTCGAGATCCACTTCAAGGTGCCGGTCGCCAACAGTGATGGCCGGCAGCCGGCCAGCATCGATCGCGTCGACGTCTACGCCGCAACGTCGGAGCAGACAGCGGCGCCGCCGGCCGGGCGCCAGGCAGCCGCCGCGTCGAGTTCGCCGACGACGCTGACGCCGCCGCTCGTCGTCAAGCGCGGCAAGCTGGTTGGGTCCGTGGTCGTGCGCGAGCCGCCTCCACCGCCCCCGGAAGTCAAAGAGGGTGAGCCACCGCCCCCTCCACCGCCGCCGCGGACCGACCCGGGTCTCGATCAAGGCATGCTCGCCGTGATCGTGGAAACGCTATCCCCGGCCGACCTGCAGCCGACTGCGATCCGCGAGCTCGAGAAAGCGAAGAAGCACGAGCAGGAGGAACAGGCGAAGCGCGCAAAGTCGAAGGAGCCGCCGGTGCTCGCGCCGCCGGACTACGGGCCGGCGATTGCGAAGCCGCCGGTCAGGTACTACGTGGCGGTCGGCGCCAATGGTGGCGACAACGGCACTCCGACGCAGCGGATCGCCGTACCCGTGGAACCGGCACCGCCGGCTACCGTCGCCACCGGAGATCACCGTGGCCGAAGGGCATCTCGAGCTCGCGTGGAAAGCGCCGGACGGGATTGCGGCGGCCAATTCTGCTGACGGTGCTGCCGCCCAAGGCCCCGGCGGCCGCGGCCGCAACCCAACGCGCTGCCGCGAACGCATCGCAACCGGCCGCTGACGGCGCCGACGGCGCGACAGAGGAAGATGACGGGGACACAGAGGACGAGGAGCGGGAGAGCCGCGTGCCGCCCGCCCAGGGCGGTATCGATGCGCCTCGAATGCTGACGCTCCAGAACAGTCCGTCGCGGCAGGCGCCGGCCGATGAAGGTAACGAGGCAGCGCAAACGCCGCCGGAGCAGGGCGCTCCCGCCACGCCGATCGCGACTGGACAACCAGCGGCAGCGGGCGCACCAGGGACGCCTGACGCGACGAAAGCCGGTGCTCACAGTGCCGGGTCGAGCGGCGTGCTGCCGGCACGGCTGCTGACGACGCTGCCGAACACGATCTACTCGTATGCGGTGTACGAGGTCGCGCCACCGAATTTCATGGCCCCGAAGCTGGAGGCGGGCGCGGTGCCGCCGTTCCCGGTCCTCCTGACGGCGTCCCCACTCGCCGCGACGACGTTCCGCGACGATCGCTTCGAGGTTGGCGTCGAGCGCTGTTACGCGGTGACCACGGTCGCGACAACCGGCGCGATGGCCGTCGAGAGTCAGATGTCGACGCCGTCGTGCGTCAAAGCGGTGGACACGTTCCCGCCGAGCGCGCCGAAGAAACTCGAAGCCGTGGCCAGCGAGGGCGCGATCAGTCTGATCTGGGAGGCCAGTCCGGAGCCCGATGTTGCCGGCTATGTGGTCCTGCGCGGCGAAGCGGGCAGCGGACAGCTCGCACCATTGTTCAAGGATCCGATCAAGGAAACGACATATCGTGATGTCAGCGTGAAGCGCGGCGTGCGGTATGTGTATGCCGTCGTCGCCGTCGACACGGCGGCGGCACACAACGTTTCGCAGCAGTCCAATCGCGTGGAGGAGACCGCTCGCTGATGCCTCGTTTACTTCGTATCAATGCCGGCGCCGGACCGGAGTACGTCGTCGAACGGGACGGCGAGGTTCGGAAGCTGGTCGGCGATGTCTTCGGCGACTGGCAGGAGGGGCTGCGGCTGCCCGACGGGCTCGAGGGTGCCCGTGTGCTCTCGCCCGTGCTGCCGTCGAAGATCGTCGCCGTCGGCCTCAACTATCGGGCCCACGCCGCCGAGCAGGGGAAGCCGCTGCCGCCGGAGCCGCTGATCTTCATCAAGCCCTCGACCACGGTAATCGGACCGGCGGACGCCATTCGCATCCCGCCGGGCGTGGGCCGCGTGGACTACGAAGCTGAGGCGGGGATCGTGATCGGCCGGCGTGCGTCACGGGTACGTGAAGAGGACGCGGACAGCGTCATCCTTGGCGTCACGTGTGTCAACGACGTGACGGCGCGCGAGCTGCAGAAGAAGGAAGGGACACTACACGCGGCCAAAGGGCTTCGACACCTTCGCGCCGGTCGGGCCGGCCATCGGACTGGAGCTGGATTTTTCCAACCTGTTCGTCCGCTGCCGGGTCAACGGCACGGTCCGCCAGGACTCGAGCACCCGGGATTTGATCTTCCCCGTGCCCGCCCTGGTCGCGTTCATCTCGGCGATCATGACGCTGCTTCCTGGGGATATCATTTCTACAGGGACGCCGGCCGGCATCGGACCGCTGACGCCGGGCGATTCCGTCGGAATTGAGGTCGAGGGCGTGGGCGAGCTCGTCAACCCTGTGGAGGCGGGGCTTTAGCCCCGCGCGCGGTCTTGGGAGACCCATCATGAAACTGTTCGTAGACTCCGGCAGCATCAAGGACGTCGCGGCGCTGGCCGAACTCGGCATTCTCGACGGCGCGACGACCAATCCTTCGCTGATGGCGAAGGAGGGCGGCGATCCGCGCGCGATCGTGAAAGAGATCTGCCGCCTCGTGCAGGGGCCGGTCAGCGCGGAGGTCGTCGCCACTGACGCCCAGGGGATGATTCGCGAGGGCAAGTCGCTCGCGACCATCGACGATCACGTCGTCGTGAAAGTGCCGTTCGGCCGCGAAGGCGTCAAAGCGTGCAAGGCGCTCTCGGGCGAGGGCATCCCCGTGAACGTGACGTTGTGTTTTTCTGCCACGCAGGCGCTGCTCGCGGCAAAGGTGGGCGCCAGCTACATCAGCCCGTTCGTCGGCCGCCTCGACGACATCGCCACCGATGGCATGCATCTGATCGAGGAGATCGTCGAGATCTACGACAACTACGAGTTCGGGACGGAAGTGCTGGTCGCCAGCACGCGTCATCCGATTCACATCGTGCAGGCGGCGCGGCTCGGCGCCGACATCTGCACCTGTCCGCCGGCGGTGCTGGACTCGCTGTTCAAGCATCCCCTGACCGACATCGGGCTCGAGAAATTCCTGAAGGACTGGGAGAAGGCGCAGGCACAGACGGTCGCAAAGGCCTGATGGCGACCGGGCGGCTCGAGGAGCTGCTGCGTCTGGCGGAGCTCGGCGGCGGTGAAGAACGGCTGCGGCGACAGCACGAAGCCGGCAAGCTGACCGCGCGCGAACGCATCGCGCTGCTTTTCGATCCCGGTTCGTTCGACGAGATCGACGCGCTCGTCACTCACCGCTGCCAGGATTTCGGGATGGCCGATCAGGTCATCCCGGGCGACGGCGTCGTCTGCGGGTCCGGGCGCGTTGACGGGCGCCTCGTCTTTGCCTTCGCGCAGGACTTCACGGTCTTCGGCGGATCCCTCTCCGAAACGAACGCCCAGAAGATCGTCAAGGTCATGGACCTTGCGGTCAAGATGGGCGCGCCGATCGTCGGCCTGAACGACAGCGGTGGCGCGCGCATCCAGGAAGGGGTGCTGTCGCTCGGCGGGTACGCAGACATCTTCCTTCGTAACACGCTGGCCTCCGGCGTGATTCCGCAGGTCTCCGCAATCATGGGCCCGTGCGCGGGCGGCGCCGTGTATTCGCCGGCGATCACCGATTTCATCGTCATGGTTCGCGACACGAGCTACATGTTCGTGACCGGACCCGACGTCGTGAAAACGGTGACGCACGAATCAGTCACCAAGGAGCAGCTCGGCGGCGCCGGGACGCACAACGAGACCAGCGGCGTCGCCCACTTTGCCGTGGACGACGACCGAGAGTGCCTCTCGCTGATCCGGACGCTGCTGTCGTATTTGCCGGGCAACAATGTCGACGATCCGCCGTCCGTGGGCGTGATCGATCCGATTGATCGGGAAAGCCCGGAGCTCGACTCGCTGGTGCCCCCGACGCCGACGCAGCCTTATGACATGCACGATCTGATTCGCGCGATCGTGGACGACGGGGCGTTTCTCGAAGTCCACCAGCACTTCGCGCGCAATCTCGTCGTCGGCTTCGCGCGGCTCGGTGGACGGAGCGTCGGACTCGTCGCGAATCAGCCTGCGCATCTGGCCGGCACGCTCGACATCGACGCTTCGGTCAAGGGCGCGAGGTTCGTGCGGTTCTGCGACGCCTTCAACATTCCGCTGGTCACGTTCGAAGACGTGCCGGGCTTTCTCCCGGGTACGGCGCAGGAATACGGCGGCATCATCCGGCACGGCGCGAAGTTGCTCTACGCGTTCGCCGAAGCGACCGTGCCCAAGGTCACCGTCATCACGCGCAAGGCGTACGGCGGTGCTTACTGCGTGATGTCGAGCAAGCACATCAGGACTGACGTGAACTTCGCCTGGCCGACCGCCGAAATCGCGGTCATGGGGCCGGAAGGCGCGGTGAACGTGCTCTACCGGCGCGAACTGGAAGCCGCCGCGGACCCGGCAGTCCTCAAAGCCGAGAAGACCGCGGAGTTCCGCGCGAAGTTCGCCAACCCGTTTGTCGCCGCGAGCCGCGGTTTCGTCGACGAAGTGATCCAGCCGCGCACGACGCGGGCGAAGTTGATCCAGGCGCTGTCGCGCCTGTCGACGAAGCGGGATCGCAATCCACCGAAAAAGCACGGGAACATCCCGCTGTGAATGGCGGGGCTGAAGCCCCGCCTCCTCAACTTCCGCGGGGCTGAAGCCCCGCCGAGCGCGTTATCCACGGTACAATCCGCTGTTGTGCGAAAGCTGCTGGTCGCCAACCGTGGCGAGATCGCCGTTCGGATCATCCGGGCGGCGCGCGATGCAGGAATCGCCACCGTAGCGCCCTACTCCGACTGCGACCGGACAGCGCGTCACGTCCGCGCGGCCGACGAAGCCTGGCCGCTCGGCGGCGATCGTCCCGCCGACACCTACTTGCGGATCGACAAGCTGCTCGACGTCGCCCGCCGCTCGGGCGCCGATGCCGTTCATCCCGGTTACGGGTTCCTTGCTGAAAACGCGGAATTTGCGGCCGCCTGCACGAGCGCGGGTCTGACGTTCATCGGACCGTCGGCGAACGCCATCCGGCTGATGGGCAGCAAGACCGCGGCGCGCGACGCCGCAATCGCCGCGGGCGTGCCCGTTGTTCCGGGGACAACTTCGAGCCTTCCGGCCGATGCGCCGGAGCGCGACGTCTTACAGATCGCCGCCGGCATCGGTTACCCGGTGATGATCAAGGCAGTTGCCGGAGGCGGTGGCAAGGGCATGCGTCTTGTCGCCGCCGCGGACGAGCTCGCGAGCGCGCTTCGCGCAGCGCGCTCGGAGGCGCTGTCCGCCTTCGGCGACGGCGCTGTGTACTTCGAGCGCCGCATCCCACGGCCGCGGCACATCGAGGTGCAGCTCCTCGGCGACGAGCACGGCACGGTGATCCCGTTCGTGGAGCGCGAGTGCTCGGTGCAACGGCGGCATCAGAAGGTGCTCGAGGAGAGCCCCTCGATCGCCGTCAGCGAATCGCTCCGTGCCGCGATTGCCGAAGCGGCCGCGCGGATCGCGCGCGCCGTGGCGTACACGAATGCCGGCACGATCGAATTCCTGTTGGACGATGACGGCAAGTTCTACTTTCTCGAGATGAACACGCGCCTTCAGGTGGAGCATCCGATCACCGAGGCGGTGACCGGCATCGATCTCGTGCAGTGGCAGTTCCGCCTGGCTGAAGGCGCTCGTTTGGACATCGATCCGGACGCTGCACTCCGCCCGCGCGGTCACGCAATCGAGGCGCGTGTCTACGCGGAAGATCCCGATCTGGGTTTCCTGCCGTCGCCGGGCCGCATCGTCCACCTTCGCGCCCCTGCTGGCCCGGGCATTCGCGACGACGGGGGCTACGAGCCCAACGGCGAGGTGCCGATCTTCTACGACTCGCTCGTGTCGAAACTGATCGCCTGGGGCGCCAACCGAACGGAGGCGATCGCGCGTCTTCAGCGCGCGCTCTCGGAGTACGAGATCGCCGGCATCAGAACGACGATTCCGTTCTTCCAGTGGCTGCTGACGGAGCACGCCTTCATCAACGGCGACGTCGACACGACGATGCTCGATCGAGTGCTGGCCAGTCGAAACGGCACGCCGTTCCGGCTGCCGGATGACAACACCGAGAACACCGCTGCCATTGCTGCCGCACTCGACCTGTTCTTTCGCAGCCACACCAACGGAGCGTCCGGCTCCGCCGCCTCGACGAGTGCGTGGACCCGAACCGCCCGGCGCGACGCCCTTCGCTGACGCATGCGCTTTCAGGTCGAAGTCGGCGGGCGCGTGCGAGAGGTCGGAATCGAGGCCGGCGGCAGCGGCACGGTGGTCACGCTGGATGGCAGTCCCGTGGACGTCGAGGTGCGCCCGGTTGGTGAAGGCCGATTGTCTCTGCGGTTTCCGGCCACCGGACGACAACAGGACGTCGTCGTCACGCGCGGTCGCAATGGCGACGTGGACGTGCTGGTCGGCGGCTTGCGAGTGCCCGTCAGGATCCGCCCGGAGGGCCGCGCAGGCAAGCGATCGGCGGCGAGCGGCGATGCACCGGAGCGGGTGGTCGCCCCGATGCCCGGAAAGGTCGTCAAGCTGCTCGTGAAGCCGGGAGACCAGGTGACGTCGCGCCAGGGCGTCATTGTCGTGGAAGCGATGAAGATGGAGAACGAGCTGCGCGCAGGCCGTGACGGCGTCGTGCGCGAGGTGCTCGTGACGGAGGGTACCTCGGTCGACGCCGGGACCCCGCTCGTGGTGATTTCGTGAGCGACGACGACGTCCAGACACCGGTGACGGCGGCGGACCCGCCGCCCCCAGGCGTCGAAGCAACGCCGCCTGTCCGACGCCGCTGGTGGCGCCGGCTGGGCACCGGCGTGCGCCGCGTGCTGATGTTCACCGCCATCCTGCTGGCGGTCGCCCTCGTCACGACAATCACCGTCGATCTCGGACCGGCGGTCCGCGGCTTGGCGGAACGTGCCGGCTCGAACTATCTCAAGCGCGATCTGACGATCGGCCGTCTATCCATCCGCCTCCTCAACGGCGCATTCGTCGTCGAGAACCTGCGCATTGGCGGGTTGCAGCCGAGCGATCGTCCATTTCTGACGGCGCGGACGATCGAAGTCTCGATGTCGTTCGGCGCGCTGCTCCATCGCGAAGTCCTGATCGACTCCGTGGCCATGACCGAGTGGCAGATGGTGGTCGAAACCTGGCAGAACGGACGGCACAGCTTTCCGAAGTTCACGCGCGACGGTTCCCGGCAGCCGGGACCGCGCCGCTTCGTGACCACTGTGAGACGCGTCCTCGCGCGCCAGGGGCAGTTCACTTTCGAGGACCACGGAGTCCCGTGGTCGACGGTCGCGCGAAATCTCGAAGTGGAGGTGCGCGGGACCAAAGGGGGACCGGCCCCCGGGGGCCAGCCCCCCACGACCGAATACGGCGGAACGGCCAGGTTCACCGGCGGAACCGTTGCGATTCAGCAATACCTGCCGATGAAGACAGATATGAGCGGCAGGTTCCGGATCGACGGACCGCTCGTTCGTTTCAGCCAGCTCGAGCTCGTCTCCGACGGATCCCGTTCCGACATCACCGGTGTCGTAGACCTTTCGCGCTGGCCCGAACAGACCTGGAATGTGAAGTCGCTGGTGCAGTTCCCGCGCATGCGCGAGATCTTCTTCGCGCGCGAGCGCTGGCGGCTCGCAGGAGAGGGGCATTTCACCGGCGTCTTTCATCTCTTCAAGGGCGGCCGCGATCTGTCTGGCACGTTCACCAGCCCGATGGCGAAGGTGAACGACCTGAAATTCCCTGACCTTCGTGGGTCGCTCCAGTGGCTGCCCGGCAGTTTCAGAGTGACGAAAGCGTCCTCGACATTCGAGGGCGGCCGCATGCAGTTCGACTACGGGATCGCGCCTCTCGGCCGCCCGAACCAGCGGCCGCGTGCCACCTTCGATACCGAGTACGAGCACGTCGATCTCGGGCGGTTGAGCACGCTGTTCAAGTTCGAGGGGATTCAGATTGCCGGTTCGCTGTCCGGCCGCACGCGTCTCGATTGGCCGCTCGGGCGCTTCGCTGAGCGGCATGGCAGCGGAGACCTGTTCGTGACGCCGCCCGAGGGCCGGCCCGTTCTCGGCCGGACCCTCTCGCCGGCGTTCGTTCAGGCGGACGCGGCGAAGCCGCAGGCATGGGGACCGTTCAACGGCGACCCGCGGATTCTCGGCGACGTCCCGCTTGGCGGCGAGCTCCACTTCACGCTCGATCCCGAATGGATCACGCTGGCGCCGTCGACGATGGCCACGCCGCGAACCTTCGTGTCGTTCGAGGGAAAGACGGCCTACGGCGAACGTTCGGAGATTCCGTTTCATGTCACGAGTGCCGACTGGCAGGAGAGCGATCGCGTGCTCGCCGGCATCATGACGACGTTCGGGGCGACGACCACGGCAGTCCCGGTCGGCGGCAGCGGCGAGTTCGACGGCGTCATGCGATTGGCGTTTCGCCGGCCTCGCATCGAGGGGCATTTTCGCGGCGATCGTCTCCGCGCCTGGGACGTCACGTGGGGGCGCGCGGCTGGCGATCTCGTGATCGAGGACGCCTACGTCTCCATTACGAATGCTCGCGTCACGGGCGAGCGCGGCGCGATCGAGACCGAAGGGCGCTTCGCGCTCGGCTATCCGCGCAAGGACGGCGGCGAGGAGATCAACGCACGGATCAAGGCGACACAGTGGCCGCTGGCCGACCTCCGTCACGCATTCATGCTCGATGACTGGCCGCTCGAAGGCGTGATGTCCGGCGAGTTCCACCTGTATGGGAGATATCAGCGGCCGTTCGGCTTTGGCCGTCTCCAGATCGATCGTGGCTCGGCCTGGCGCGAGGAATTCGAGACCGCGACCACGTCGCTGCGGTTCGAGGGGGAGGGCGTCCGGCTCGACGCGATCGAGGCGACGAAATCAGCGGGCCGCATGACCGGGGCCGCATATGTCGGCTGGGAGGGGTCGTACTCCTTCAACGTCTCGGGCCGCGACATCCCGGTCGAGACCGTCAATGCGCTCAAGTATCCGGAGATGCAGCCATCGGGTCAGCTCGACTTCACCGCCTCGGGCAGCGGTCTGTTCGAGTCGCCACGCTACGACGCGAGACTCGGTGTCGAAGACCTCTATATCCGGGATGAGGGTGTTGGCGCCGTCACGATGCGCCTCGGGGTCAGGAACAACACGCTGAATCTCGAGATGGACGCTGCGTCGCCCCGGCTCGTGGTCGCGGGGTCGGGACAGATCGCGCTCACTCCGGAGGCAGACGCCGAGTTGACGTTCCGCGTCACCGACACCTCGCTCGACCCCTACGTGCGCGCGTTTCAGCCGAACCTCTCACCATTCACGACAGCCGTCGCCAGCGGCACCGTGCGCGTGTCTGGCGAGCTGCGCAATCCGGAGCACCTCCTCGTCGATGCGCAGGTCGACGCCTTGAACCTGCAGCTGTTCGACTACGCGGTGAGGAACGACGGACCGGTGCGCATCTCCTACGATCAGCAGGCGGTCAAGGTCGCGCAACTGCGGCTCGTTGGTGAGGGCACGCGCCTCGACGTTGGCGGCACGGTCGGGCTCGATACGAACGCGATTGCGATCAAAGCGACCGGGGATGCCAACCTCGGCATCCTGCAGGGATTCATGCGCGACGTCCGCAGCTCGGGTCAGGCCGACCTGCTTGCAGAGATCAACGGAAAGCTGGATGCGCCGGTGTTCTCGGGCCAGGCGTCGATCGCGGGCGGACGCATTCGCCATTTCTCGCTCCCGCACTCGCTCGACGCGATCAACGGCACACTGGCGTTCGACGCCACCGGCGTCCGGCTCGACGGACTGACCGCGAGGCTCGGGGGAGGCCTGGTCCGCTTCGGCGGCCGTATCGCGATGACCGGCTATCGCCCGGGGTCGTTCAACCTGACTGCCACCGGCGAGAACATGCGCATCCGCTATCCGGAGGGATTCCGGTCGGTGGTCGATGCCGACCTCTCCCTGCGCGGACCGTTTGAAAATCCGGTCCTCGGAGGGACGGTCACGGTGCGCAGTTCGGTCTGGCAGCGGCGTGTCCAGACCTCCGTGAACTTTCTCGAGCTCGCCGGTTCGGCAACTCCAATCGGGACGTCGGTCGCCGCGAGCACGTTCCCGCTGCGCTTCGACGTGCGTCTCCTTGCCCCGTCCGCGCTGCGAATCGACAACAACATCGCGCGAATCGTCTCGAGCGCCGACCTGGTCCTGCGCGGCACCTACGATCGTCCGTTGCTGTTCGGCCGCGCCGAAATCGAGCGCGGCGAGGTCACGTTCGAAGGCAAGCGCTACGTCGTGACACGCGGGACCATCGATTTCAGCAATCCCAATCGCATCGAGCCGTTCTTCGACGTCGAGGCCCAGACGCGGGTTCGCGTCCCGGGGCAGAACTACATCGTGACGTTGAACGCCGCAGGCACCTTCTCGCGGCTCCAGTGGGGGCTCAATTCCGATCCGCCGCTGCCCACGATCGACGTGCTGTCGCTGCTGCTCAACGATACCGCCGCGGGCGATCCGGAGTTGGCGGCGCTGGAGCGTCCCGAAGAAGCCAAGCAGCAGCTGCTGCAGGCGCGCGCCGCCCAGCTTCTCGCGAGCCCGATCTCGTCGGAAGTCAGCCGCGTCGTCGAGCAGACGTTCGGCGTCAACACCTTTCAGATCACGCCGTCGCTGACCGATCCGGTTGCGCAATCCTCGCGCATCGTGCCCGGCGCCCGCCTCACGATCGGCAAGCGGATCTCGAATCGCGTCTACCTCACGTTCTCGCAGTCGTTGTCCGCCTCGTCGACGACGCGCGATCAGGTCATACTGCTCGAATACGATCAGAACGAGCGCCTGTCGTGGATCTTGTCGCAGAACGAGGATCGCACGTACTCGCTCGACGTCCGTGTGAGGCACGCCTTTTGATGCGATGGGCCTGCGGTCTGGCCGCGCTGGTGCTGCTCTCCGCGGCGCCGGCGACCTCCCAGACGCTCCCCATCGGCCAGCCAGTCGTCTCGCAAACCGTGACGCTCGACGGCCGCACCGTCACCGATTCCGGGATTCTGGATCTGATTGAAACCCACGCCGGCAGCGCCCTGGCGATTTCCGACGTTCGCGAGAGCATCGTGCATCTCGTCGGGCTTGGCCGCTTCGAGGACGTGATCGTCACGGCGGATCGCGTGAACGGCGGCGTCAGCGTCCGCTACGAGCTTGTACCGATGCGCGCGATCCGTCGCCTGGAGTTCAAGGGCAACGTCGGCGTGTCAGAGGGGGCGCTCCGCGAGCGCGTCGCAGCTCGCTTCGGCGTGGCGCCGCCAATGTCCAGAGTGCCAGAGCTGGTGGCGCTCCTGACGACTGTCTTCCACGAGGAGGGATTTCGGAATCCGACGCTCACACCCAGGCGCGCGCTCGAGGGCAAGGATGGCGACACGCTGGTGATCGACGTGAATGCCGGCGTGCGGCTGCGCTTGACCTCGATCGATGTCACCGGCAATTCGCCCGATCCATTACCGAACCTGCCGGGCCGTTTTGGCCTGACGCAAGGCGAGGAGTACCGCAAGGCCGACGTCGATCGCGCGCTCGAACGGCTCGTCGCCGACCTGCGAAAGCGCGGCTATTACGAGGCGCATGCCGACCACGATCTCACGCCTTCCGCGGACGGCCGCACCGGAGCGCTGGCCATCAACGTGGACGCCGGACCGCACGTGACCATCGCCTTCGAGGGCGATCAGCTGCCGGACCGCGCCAGACGCGATCTCGTACCGATCGAGCGCGAGGGTTCGATGGACGAAGACCTCCTCGAGGACTCGGCCAACCGCATTCGCGAGTATCTCCGCGGCCAGGGCTATCGGAACGCCGATGCCGAGTATGCGCGTACGCCCCGCGACGGCGAGCTCGCAGTTGTGTTCCGGATCACTCGCGGACCGCAGTTTCGCACCGACACGGTCGAGATCGCAGGAGCAAAGGCCATCCCCGAGCCTGAGCTCCACGCACGGCTGCGGACGAAAACAGGCGAGCTCTTTACCGAGAGCGTGATCGGTGCGGACGTCGCCACCATCGTCGAGGCCTACCACCGGCGCGGGTATACGCAGGTGAAGGTCACGCGGGTGGAAGTGCCGGCGCCGTCGCCGGAGTCTCCAGTGCCGATCGACGTCCGCTTCGAGATCGCCGAGGGACCGCCGACGATGGTGGGCACGGTGCGTATCGAAGGCCACAAGAACGTTTCCGAGGCAGACCTTCGCGCTCGTGTCGGATCGCAGCCCAACCAGGCGTTCTACCAGCCGCAGGTCGGGCTCGATCGGGAAGCGATGCTCCTGGTACTGCTGAATCGAGGCTACCAGTCCGCAGGCGTGGACGTGAAAATCACGTTCTCGGAGGACCATACCCGCGCGGATCTGACGTTTACCGTCACCGAAGGTCCGCAGGTGTTCGTGGACCACGTTCTAATCGTCGGCAATGAGCGCACCGCTACCGACACCATCCGCCGCGAGGTGACGCTCAAGCCGTTGTCGCCGCTCAGCTACGACGAGGTCTCCGAGAGTCAGCGCCGCGTGAGCTCGCTCGGGATCTTCCGGCGGGTTCGGATCACGGAGCTCGATCACGGCGTCCCGAGCCGCCGGGACATCCTTATCACGGTCGAGGAGGCGCCTGCCACCACGCTCGGCTACGGTGGCGGTATCGAAGGCGGGCGCGTCCTGCGCCAGGCGGACGACGGGACGGCGAGCGAAAGGTTCGAGATTGCGCCGCGGGGCTTCGTCGAGTTCGGGCGCCGGAACCTCTTCGGACGCAACCGGTCGATCAACCTGTTCGCTCGCGCGAGCCTGCGATCGCGTGCCTCGACGACGGACGTCGATCCGGGCGAGGAGCAGCCGAGCGGCTACACGTTCCGCGACTACCGTGTGCTGGGCACCTACCGATCGCCGCGCGTGCTCGGCTCGCAGTCCGACCTGCTGCTGACCGGGTTCATCGAACAGGGCATCCGATCGAGCTTCAACTTCACCCGGCGAGGCGCGCGCGTGGAGCTGGCGCGTCGGTTGCCCTCCAATATGAGCGTCAGCGGCCGGTACGTGATCGAGCGGACGCGGCTGTTCGAGACACGCTTCGACCCCGCAGACAAGCCGCTCATCGACCGCCTGTTCCCTCAGGTCCTCCTGTCGACTTTCTCGGGCTCCGTGATCCGCGACACGCGTGATGATCCGCTGGGGCCCACGAAGGGCGCACTGCTCGGCGTCGACGCGGATCTTGCCGCACGCGCGATCGGTTCGGAAGTCGGGTTCGCCAAAGTCTTTACCCAGGGCTTCATCTATCGGCGTCTTCCCGGTCGCCGGGGAGTGGTATTCGCCGGCGGCGCGCGGGTCGGTCTCGCGGACGGATTCGATCGCGGCGTCGTGCAGACGGACGACGAGGGGAACCCGGTGATCGGCCCCGACGGGCAGCCGATCCTCGAGATCGTCAGCGATTTGCCGGCCAGCGAGCGGTTCTTCGCCGGCGGTGACACGACCGTTCGCGGTTATGCGCTCGACCGCCTTGGCACAGCCGAGACCATCGACCGCAACGGGTTCCCGAAAGGCGGCAACGCTGTGATCATCCTGAACGGCGAGCTGCGCGTCCCGGTGTGGCGTGACATCGGCGTGGTCGGCTTCGTGGACGCCGGCAACGTCTTCAACCGCGTGAGCGACATCGACTTCGGCGAGATCCGTCCGACGACCGGATTCGGCTTGCGATATCGATCGCCAATCGGCCCGATTCGTGTGGACGTCGGTTTCAAACTCGATCGTCAGTTTTTCCCGGACGGCAGCCTCGAGCGTCTGACTGCCGTCCACATCAGCCTGGGTCAGGCGTTCTGATGCGAAACCGAATAGGCGCGGTGGTGCTACTGCTCCTCGGCGTGAGCGCCGCACGTGCGGAGGTGATCGATCGCGTACTCGCCATCGTGAACGGTCACCTGATCACGCTGTCAGATGTCAGCCGCGTCGTCGAACTCGGTCTCGCCAACACCGGCCGGATCACCGATGCCACGGATGTCGTGCTCTCGCAGTTGATCGATCGCCGTCTGGTGCTCGACGAGGTGGAGCGCTACGCGCCGCCGGAACCCGCTCAGGCGGCGATCGCCGAACGCATGATCGCCATTCAGCAACAATTGAGCGGCCCTCCGGGCCTCGAGGAAAGACTCGCGGCCCTGGGCGTGGATCAGTCGTGGCTCGAGCAGTGGGTCCGCGACGATCTCCGTATTCACGCGTACATCGAGCAGCGATTCTCGGGCGCGATGGAGGCGACGGACGACGAGATCGAGAACTATCTGCGCGAACACACCGGCGACTTCGTCCGAAACGGCCAGCCGCTCCCGGCTGGCGAGGCCCAGGCGATTGCGCGCGAGCGGGTGATGGCTGCTCGCCGTCAAGCGCTGACGATCGATTGGCTCGAAGGTCTCCGCAAGCGAGCAGAAATCGCGCGGCCGGCTCCGAAGTCGATTGGATAGCCGGGCGGCTACCGGCGGTTCAACAGTTCTTCGTACAAATCCTTGAACTTCTTCTGAATGACTCGCCAGTCGAACTCGCGCTCGAGCAGCAGGCGCCCAGCTTCTCCGTAGCTCCGCCACAGGGGGCGGTTTTGTACCGCTTCGTTCAGGGCCGCCCCGAGCGCGCTCGGCGCACGTGGCGCGACGAGCCATCCCGTCGCGCCGGGAATCACTTTGTCAGGGAGACCGCCGGCGCGGGTAGCCACGACCGGCTTGCGGTGCAGCATCGCCTCGAGCGTAACGAGCGAACTGCCTTCGTATCGCGTCGGGTGCACGAAGAGATCGGCTGCCTCGTACCAGCCGTGCAGTGCTGCATCGTCGGAGGATCCGGCGAAGGTCACACGGTCGCCGAACCCCTTCGCTGCGACCGCGCCGCCAAGTTGCTGGCGTTCCGGGCCTTCGCCGACGAGCGTCCATCGCCAGGGGATTGCCGCGTCGAGCGACGCGAGTGCATCGATCAAGTCCGCGAACCCTTTATTGGCCTCGAGACGACCGACGCTGACGAGGAGGACTTCGTTGTCGCCGATCCGGTGCTGCTTGCGGATGGCGACACCGGCGGCAGGACGCACCATCGGATCGCTGTCCGCTACGTCGAGGCCGTTTGGAATCAATCGCAGGCGGTGCTCCGTTTCGCGGAGGTGCGCGCGGACCATCGGCTCGAGCGATTTATCCGTGGCGATGACGGCGTCCGCTGCACGGCTGACGATTCTCACCGCGCCGCGCAGGGGTCCATAACCGACCGCTTTCAGCCGCTTGCCGCCGTAGGTGCCGTCGAATCCTCCGAACTCCTCCAGACCTTGCGGGTTGAAGACCAGCGGCGCACGCGGCCCGGCGGAGAAACGGTGCGCGCGCGCATAACCCAGAACGCTGGCGCCCACCCCATAGACGATGTCAACGCGTTTCCTGGTGGCGAGGTCGGCGGCGACGCGGCCCGCGCGCAAGCCAAACAGCGGATACGCCGTACTTCGGTCCAGTACGGTCGTGCCGCGGCGGCCTGCGAACGGAAACGTGCGATACGGCACGGTACGCAGTCTGAAGCCTGGATGCGTCGTGACCGGCACCCAGCGTTCCGGCAGGACTCCTGACGGACGCGTCACTGAACGCGTGATCAGCGTGACCTCCCATCCTTCGGCAAGATGATGGCGAACGAGGTCGTACAAGTGCCGCTCGAGGCCGCCGAAACCGTGCAACGCGTAGACGGAGCGTCCGACGACGGCAATCCGAAGCGGCTGATGTGAATCAACCACGATTGGCGTACTCCTGGCGCCCGCCGATCAATTCGGTATACAGCCGTGCCGTGCGATCGATCACCGCGATCTGGTTGAACGTGCGATCCACATGCTGTCGTGCCGCCGAGCCCAGCTTCGAGGCCAGCGCCGGATCGCCGATGAGCGTGGCGAGGTGCGTCCCGAGCGCGTCGGCAGTCTTCGAGAGGAGGCCCGTGTCCTGGTGCCGGACGATGTCGGAGGTGCCGCCGGTGTCCATGGCCGCAATCGGCACGCCGAGCGCCGCCGCTTCCAGGAGAACGCGGCTCAGCGACTCCGGACCGCGGGACGGAAAGACGAGCGCCGCCGCGTGGGCGACCCAGCGAAGAGCGTCTTCTCGCGGCAGCCAACCCGTGACGCGGACATCGAGGCCAGTCGACTGCCCCTCTTCCTCGATCCGGCCTCGAAGCTGCCCGTCGCCGACGACCACGAGCGGCACCTGGAGTGCGGCACGACGCGCGGCAGGGACGAGAAGGTCCGCGCCCTTGTTGACTTCGAGCTTGCCGCTGAACAGCACGTACGGCTGCGGCATCGGCGGCCGCGTGTCGGCCGCACGCCGTATCGCTTCGACGTCCACGGCGTTCGGAATTTGTTCGATGCGCGTGTGCTGCAGCTCCGGCGCTCGGGCGACGAGATCGCGCGCGATTGCCGAGCTGACCGCGATCACGGCGTCCGCATCGGCGAGCGTCGTGCGCTTGGACGACAGGTTGCGGCGCATGTAGGGGATCAGCGGCAGTGCCGCAGGCCACGCGGCGCCCGCCCGCGGACGCACGCAACGCGTCATGTTGCCGGCCGTACAAGCGGGACAGAGCGCCTCCTGTGCCGGATCGATGATGAGCGTCGACCAGTAGCACACCGGCCAGTAGTCGCGAACGGTGGCGATCGCCGGGATCTTGCGGCTGCGCGCAGCGCGGATGGCGGGCACCGTCGTCAGCACATGTTGGGCATGCACGATATCGATGGCATCGCGATCGATGCGGGCGGCCAGGACTCCTTCCAGCGTGTGCCAGAGACGCTCGTTCTTGAAATAGTTGCGAAGGAAGGGGATTGGCGGTGCCGGCGCCGTGATTTCCTCGACGTCGAAGCCATCGTATTCGCGGCGCGCGGCGTCGCTCTGGCCCGGGCGGGGCTGAATGACCAGGACCGTATGGCCGCGAGCGCGCAGGCCGCGAGCGAGCTCGTAGGTGCTCCAACCGCTGCCCCCGCAATTGGGCGGAAACGAGTCCGTCGGAAGAAGGATCCTCACGCGATCAGGCGCTCGATGGCGGCGCTCAGCGCGCGGCAGTGTGTCCGCCAGCTGTAGTCGCGAACGGCGCGTTCCCGTGCCGCGGCACCAAGCGAAATCCGGCGCTCCTTGTCGTCGAGGGTCGCCAACGCGTCGGCCAGAGCTTCCGGCGTTGCGGGCTCGTACAAGACGCCTTCCGTGCCCTCGGCAACGAGCGAGCGCAACCGGGGAATGGCAGGCGCGACGATCGGGAGCGACGATGCCATGTATTCGAAGATCTTCAGCGGCGACCAGTAGAAGTCGAGCGTCAGCGCCTGATGCTGGCTGACGTCGAACGGCGCCACGCCGATGTCGGCGGCGGCGAGCGCAGCAGGCATCCGATCGTGGGCAATCGCTCCCGTGAAGACAACGTTGGTGAATCCCGCCGCCGCCCGCTCCGCGGCCGGCCGCTCGGGACCGTCGCCGATGAACACGGCTCGATATGCGGTCAGGCGCCTGGCGTGCAGTATCTGGATCGCCTCGACCAGTTGAATCGCTCCATGCCACGCGCGGAAGGCGCCGGCAAAGACACAGTCGATCGCGCCGGACTGGCGAGTCCACGGAATGGCGCCTGAGGCGTGCGGACCGAACCGGTCGGTGTCTGCGCCCCACTCCAATTCCAGGATGCGCGATCGCGGCACGTCGTCCGGTACGATCGCTGCGCTCGGCGTGACGATCAGATCCGCATGCTCGACTTGCCACGTGCGCCACTGCTTCATCGGCTGCACGAGGAGCATTCGATCGACCAGTGCCTTTCTCGAGCCCTCGTGATCGACGATCGGCGCATTGACCTCGAGCACCGCAGGCGCATCGACGGTGCGCGCCGCGAGGATGCCCTCGCCGCCGAAGTTGTGATAGCGCTCGATCACGACATCCGGCCGCACGCGGACGGCGAGGGATCGGACCGCGCGAGAGCGCAACAGACGAAGCTGCGGACGATTGGCTGGTGTGCCGATCGCGTGCCAGTGGACCCGCGCATCGAGATGCCCGGCCTCGCGGCGCGTCGCCACGTGAACCTCGTGGCCGAGCGCCGCGAGACCCTCGGCGACCGCTTGCACGTGGACCGAGCCTCCGAGCGTTCCAGGCACGACCTGGTCGGTGGCCACATAGAGCACCCGCACTACCGGGCCTCCTCCACGCGGATGTAGTCCACCGCCGCCGAGAGCAGCCGGTCATCGTTCGAGACGCCGACGTCCCGCGGGCGCGTCGCACGCGAGAAGCGCAACCTGATCCGGTTCAGACCCGACCGCCACGCCGTCACCGGCACCGTCTGCTTGACGATGCCCCATTGTGAGGGAATTGTGAGTGGTGATTGCGGGGCGCCATTGACCTCGAGGGTGAGCTGTTGAGGCGATGCTGCGGGCCACGTGAACGCCTGCGCTCTCACTTGCACCAGGAGAGGAGCGGCGTAGTCGAGCACGAGCCGGACGGCGGGCGCTTCCTTCGCCCACCGGTAGCTGACGTCCCGCCCGCGTTCGGGCCGCCCCCATCCATCCTCGAGCCACAACCCATCCGCGCTCCCGATGTCGATGCGTCCGTACGGCCGCGTTGGATCGGAGAGAAAGCGCGTCGCGAACAGCAAATCGTATTCGGAAGGCGCGACGCCGTTGCGCGCCGCGAAGATCAGGTTCGCGGGCCACGAGAAGGGGTGACCGACGACGCGCACGAGAGTTGCGGCCTGTTCGCCGGCCAGAGGAGCGAAGGCCAGAGGCTCCCCGATCAGGACCCGGCCCGTCAGCGCCGCGCCCATGAACGTCAGGTTCCAGGCGATGAGCGTCAAGCCCGCGAGACTCACCACCCATCGGGGATGCCTCGCGACGAAGCGCGAGGCGTCGTCGGCCGCGACCGCGGTGCCGACGACGAAGAGCGGGAGCGCCCCGTCGAAGCGGCGCATGCCGAACGACGCACTGCCCCACCAGTCCTGGATCGAGGCGTTGAACCAGGTCATCGCCGCCAGTGCAAGCAGCGCGCAGCCCGCCAGAAGCCGATCACGGCGCCACAACAGCAGGAGGCCGATGGCGCCGACGTAGAGAACCGGCGAGGTTGCAAAGAGCCCGTTCTGAGACGACCACAGGATGTCCACGAGGCGCGGATGCCACAGCCGGATCTGCGGCCCGATTGGCGAGACCGCGAAGAACCGCCCATAGATGGCTTTCCATACCAGCAGCTGCGGCAGGAAGCCGGCGACGGCTGCCGCGGTGAAGGCGAGGCCGTCGACGACGTGCCGATTCAAAGGCCGACGATCCTCGGCACGAACGAGAAGCAGCGCCGTGGCGATCCATTCAGAAGCGGGCAGGAGCGCGAACAGCACGTTCTGCCACCGGATCGTCCCCATCAAGCCAGCGGCGAGGCCCAGAAGGATCCATTGCCGCCGCGTCCTGCGCCCGCGCGTGATCGCCCAGGCCCACGTGAACGCCGCCACCGCCGCCATCGACGGTGCGTGCGTCATCGACGGTTCTTTCACGAGATACCACAGGATGAACGATCCGGTCGCCACCGCGATCGTGGCGACTCCTGCGACTCCGGCCGGCACGATCGCACGGGCGAGGCGGAAGCAGAAGAACAGTCCGGCCAGTCCCCAGGCGAGCCCGGCCACGCAGACAGCCTGACGGTACGGGAATGACGTACCGTCCAGAGCGATGTCTCGTCCTCGGGCATGCAGCACCCGTGCGACGCCATCGCCAATCGCGAAGAACGGCGCCCAGACGAAGCTCGGCCCGATCGTCCATGCCGACTGCGCGTAGCCGGTCGGCGTTGGCGTGAACAGGTACGTCTTGTCGCCCATGCCGAGGAGGCGGTAGTCGTTGGCGAGGTCCTGATCGCGATCGAACCAGAGCGATCGCAGATGCGCGAAGTAGTAGAAGCCATCGCTCTGCAGCCGTGCCCCCAGACGCAATTGCGCCGCCATGCCGCCGACGAATGCGAGGACGAGCAGAAGGACAGCGGCGACGTCCGGCGTCAGGCGCCCGCCCAATCGCAGTGCGGCAAGAGCCAGACATGACAGGGCCAGAGCCGAAAGCACAATCGGCAGCGTCGGCGCGTCCGTACCTGCAGCCGGCGACAAGAGAGAGACCCTCGCAATCGATCTCGAGGCGAGCTCCACGCCGAGCAGCACGATTCCAGCAACGAAGATGAGCGCCCAGACGTCGGCCGCGCGCGATTGCGGGCGGTTCACGAGCGCGCCGGCTCCAGCACGTCATGCCCGGTCCGCCTCGTGGTGGGCACGTCGGCCGTACGTTCGAGCAGCACGAAGAACGGACCGCTTCTGACAGCGCCGAACATCCACACATCGGCCATCATCAGGGTCGTCACCGCCTGGAGCAGGCGGTAGAGCCCACCATGACGGGCAAGGTGAGCCTTTGCGGCAGAGCGGGCAAGGCGCGCCTGCGCGGCAGGCCCATCGTGCGCCTGCGTTTTGCGCGCCGTCCAGTGTCCGAGTCCCCGTTCCGCCACTCGCATCAGAACGTTCTCGACGAATGCGCCCACGAGCGGCGTGTAATAGCGGATTCGCGCGATGCGGAACCCTGCGGCGTGGACGGTGCGCTCGAGATCGGGAATATCGGCAAGGGGATTGAGGTGATCGGACTTGCGCAGGCGCTCCTGCTGGAGATCGACCAGTCCGATGCGCTCGAGTCCGCGGGCGAGCGCGTTCACGCCGCGGAGCCCGCCCGCGAGGGCCGAGTTCTTCCTCACGTGCGAGTAGGCGAACACGTGTCCGCCCGGCCGCATCACGCGGCCGATTTCGCCGAGCACGTCGCCGAGCGATTCACGCGAGAGATGCTCGAAGACGTCCAGCGCGTAACCCTTGGAGAAGGTTCGATCCGCAAACGGCAGGCGCCGGAGGTCGCCCAGCACCAGATCGCCGCCTTCAATCGCCTGCAACGCGAAATATGGCGCGACGTCGATTCCAACCATGTCGGCGCCGCTCTCGCGATTCCACACCAGCGAGCGGCCGCTGCCGCAACCGAGATCGACGATCAGGTCGCCCGGGCGGGGCTGCAGGAACTGCTGCAGCATCCGCTGCCGCACTCCAGCCTGCAGCAGCGGCGGAGACACCGTCTCATGACGATGGTCGGCGTGGAGCGCGTCGTCCAGATACTTCGTCTGCTCGGCAAACGTCGTCGATGGTCGGAGATCGAGGTAACCCGGCCCCTTCACGCGCCGGCGTCCGCACCCACGGCAAACGAGCGATGCGGTCTCGTCGAGGAGCTCGCCGCGGCAGTCAGGACATCTGACCAGTGCCAGGAGAGCCGGAGAGATCACGATCGCCCTCCGGCCTCGACCAGGACCGGTTCCAGGCGCGCCGCTCGCGCATCCCAGCTGAAAAGCGCGGCGTCGGCGAAGGCTCTGCGACCGAGACGATCGGCCAGTTGTGGATTGTGCGTTAGCGAGTTCAGAGCGGCCGCCAGAGCCGCGGCGTTGCCGGGCTCGACGAGCAGCGCGTTGATGCCGTCGGTGAGGATTTCGCGCAGCGCCGGCAGGTTCGACGCGACGATCGGACGACCCGCTGCCAGGTATTCGAATAGTTTCAATGGCGACGTGTAGCGCTCGGAGAGCGTGCTGCGGACATTGGGCAGCACGAGGATGTCGCAGTCGAGGAGGAACGCGGCGACATCCGTGGGCCGCTGCCAGCCCGTGAATGCCGTCCGGTCCGCCACGCCGCGTGCTCTCGCCAGCGCCTGGAGCCTCGCGCCATCGCCCTCGCCCGGCTGTCCGCCGATGATCACCGCTTTCGCCGCGGGCACCGTCGCGAGCGCCTCGATCAGCGTGTCCACGCCCTTCCAGGGATAGAGGTGTCCGGCGTACCCGACGACCAGCGTCTCTCGAGGTGAACGCGGCGAGTAGGTGCGGTGCGGCGTCAATCGCGTGCCATCGGGGATCACGGCCGCATTGCGTCGGGGGCCGAATCGCGCGGCCAGCTCGTCGCGATGCGTGGCGGTCAGCGTCACGTAGCCATCGGCGCGGAGCCAGACACGTCGCTCGCGTGCGGCCAATCGCGCCAGCTTGCGAGGGCCTGGCGGCTCGCTGTGCCCGAGCAGCCGCGGCAATTCGGCGCTGACCGCCGGTGCGTAGCCATGGGCCTCGTAGATCACCGGCGGACGCATGCCGGCGCCGAGCCGTACTGCGATCGACGCCATTCCGAGGTCTCGCGTGAGCAGTACGTCGTCTGTCCGCGAGGCGATTCTCGGCAAAACCCCGAGCAGGTACGCAGGCCGGCGTACTGGACCGGCAATCGTCGGCGTCGCCGAAATCGTGAGGCGCGCATCGCGCGCCGCCCCGTAGAACACCCACGGATCGCGCGGCGGATCGGCCGTATCGGGGCGGACGATCAGCGTGACCATGTGCCCGCGTGCGGCGAGCGCGCGGCAGGTCTCGAACGTCTGGATGCCGTTGGCGCGCTCGAGCGGAAATCGTGTGTCGGCCAGATAGAGAATGCGCACGGCAGGAGCGCGGGCCGCCTCGCTTCACCGTCCGCGCAAGGCGCGCGCGGATTCGTAGAAGCTCGCCCGATCGAAGAAATACCGCCACGCCAGGACTGGCAGCGCGCGCGGCACGACGACAAACGTATTGTAGGCGATACGGGAGGGCTCCAGCCGCTGCCGATCCATCAAGCCGGCGCCGAATTGGACGATCAGCGCAATGTTCCACCAGACCACCGTGGTCAGCACGAGTGCCACCGCCCGCACCCTCGCTCGCCGGCCGCGGACGGACGCCAGCGTCGCTGCGATGCCGAGGACGAAGAGCGGCGTGAGCGACACGAAGCGGCGCTGTCCGAAGGCGCCCGCCACGGTCCACGACTCGACGCTGCCCGCCACGTAAACCTGAAAGGCGGCGGCCACCAGCAGCCCGGCCCCGAATGCGCGCATCCCGGCCGGCAGGCGGATGGCCAGCACGACGAGCCCCGCGAACGCGACGACAGCCAGCGGCGTCCAGAAGAACAAGCCATGCGCCGGCGAGGCCAGGACGTCCAGCGCGTGCGGTGCGTGCCACGACATCTTCCGGGCCACGAGGCGCGATGGACCGACGTGACCGTTCAGCGCCAGGTAGGCAAGCGCCTGGGGCACGAATGCAATTGCCGCCGCCACGATTCCGGCAACCACGGCGAGGGCGATCCGCTGGCCACGCTCGCGGTTCGCGCGTGCCAGCGCCCATGTCGCGTCGAGAATCGGCCCGGCGACGAAAAATGCGTCCTGCTCGCGCACCATCGTCATCAGCGCCGCCGATGCGCCGAGCAAGACGACGCCGCGTACAGCCCATCGATCGCGGACGGCGATCCACACCGTGATGAACAGCGTGACCGCAAATGCCGAGGTCGCGTGCGACATCGGTGGGGCGACGTACATGTAGAAGAGGAGCGGCGTTCCAAACCAGACGACAATCGCAGCCACCACGCCAAGGTTGACGAGGGCGGGCCATTCGCGCGACAGCCGCTCGACCAGACGCGCCGCCAGCCAGATCGCAAGCCACCCGTATAGCGCCGACGCGTACGAGACCGCGGCGATGTATGGTGGCGAGTAGCCATCCGCCGGTATCGCACCGCCGGTCGCATTCAGCAGCCGCGTTGACAGATGGGCAATCGCGAAAAACGGCGCCCACAGCAGCGCGCAACCGATCGTGCCGAAGTTGATGCGGCGGCCGGTTTCGGTCGTTCGCTCGAGGAATGTTTCGTGGAATCCCGGCGCCGCAAAACCGCTGGCCTGGAAATGCTGATATTCGTTCTCGAACGAGACGTCGTGATCGAACCAGATCGACCGCAGGTATGCGAAGTACTGCACTTCGTCCGACGCATAGATGCGAGGGGTGATCGCCGGCAGCGACACGAGGAACACGAGCAGGAGGAGGCGGGGCGATGAAAGGAGAGAAGGGGTCACAGCCCCGGCCCCATGACGAGAAAGCGGACGATCTCGAGACTGTTGTAGCCCGCGTGGCTGGTCACCGGAGCGATGACGCTCCGCCGTCGCAGGTAGAGCCGGCCCCAGAAAAAGCCCATGGCACCGGTCGCGATCGCGGCGTCCCATCCCTGCAGCGCGTGACCTGCGCCGAACGCCACGCTCGTGATGACGAGGCCGACCATCGGTCCGCCGAGATCTCGCTCGAAGCGCGTGAGCAGGAAGGCACGTTGCAGCTCCTCGCGAACGCCGCCGCCGACGATGGCCACCACGGCGAAGAGGGCGGCGTCCACCGGCGAGCGCAGCAGTCCTCCGAGTGGATTCTCGGGCACGTTGTGGAGCGATGGCCAGATCGCCCGCGACAGCACCATGATGCCCGCGACGCCGAGAATCAGCGGACCGATCAGCGCGACGCCGAGCAGTGCCTCGCGGACCGGAGTTCGCGGACCGAGGAAGACGGTACGGGGCGACTCACCATTCGCACGAAGGAGGAGCACGGCAATCGAGATCACCAGGATCGTGTCGATCAACGCGACCAGGAAGACCCACGAGGGCTCGAGTTTCCCACCGGTCGCGTACGGCTGCAGGCCGCCGAGCCATAGCAGATGCGCGGCGAAGAGCTGCGTGGGAATTCCGGAGCAGAGGAAGATCTCGAGGATTGCGCGAACACGCCGGTACCACACCGGATCGGGAACGGGCTGCGTCACCTCGATCGCGGATTCCCCCGGCTCGCTCGGCGGCGGGATCGTCATCGGCGACAGCGGCCTTCAGGGCCTTTCTCGCCACCCCCGACCGCGGATGTGACTCCGATCCCTCGTTTGGTTCGCATTTTGATCCTGAGGTTGCTGTCGCCCACGGGAGGCTCGTGAGCTTCTCGCGAAGGGCTAATGAATTCAATATGTTGCCGTACCTTGCCCGGCAACGGTTGGGTTGACGGCGGCGCCGAACAGTGTAAAAGTTACCCAAAAGGTGCACTGATCATGAATTCGAATACGGCCACGGTTGACCAGGAGCGGTCTACAACCCCAACAGTCGAGCGGGTGCTCATCGTCGAGGACGATGGCGCCACTCGAAGCGGCTTGACGGAGCTGGTACGCACGTGGGGATTCCTCGCCGAGGCTGCGGCCGATGGCGAGGAAGGCCTCGAGAAGGTGTCCTCCTTCCGTCCGTCGATTGTCGTCAGCGACCTGGTGATGCCACGCCGCACCGGTCTCGAGTTGCTGGAGGCGCTCCGCGATATCGATCCGTCGATCGCGGTGATTCTGCTCACGGCTCAGGGCACTGTCGAGTCCGCCGTCGAGGCCATTCGCAGCGGGGCCTACGACTATCTGACCAAGCCGGTCGATCCGCAGCGGCTTCGTATCCTGCTCGAGAAGGCCGCCGAACGGCAGTCGACGCAACGGGAAGTGAAGGTGCTGCGTCGTCAGTTGCGGGATCGCGGCGCGTTTGGCGGGCTCATCGGGGCCAGCCCCGAGATGCGGAAGATCTATCAGGTCATCGAGCAGGCGGCACCGACCACCGCGTCCGTCCTGATCACCGGCGAATCCGGCACCGGCAAGGAGATGGTGGCGCAGACGATCCATCAGTTGAGTCCGCGCGGCCAGATGCCGTACGTGCCGATCAACTGCGCGGCAATCCCGGAGACGCTGCTCGAAAGCGAAATCTTCGGCCACGAGAAGGGCGCATTCACGGGCGCGATGGAGCGACGTCAAGGCGTCTTCGAGCTGGCCGATCGCGGGACCATCTTCCTCGACGAGATCGCAGAGATGACGCCGCAGACGCAGGTCAAGCTGCTCCGTGTGCTGCAGGAGCGCCGGTTCCGCCGGCTGGGCGGGCGCGTCGAGACGCCGGTCGATGTGCGCGTCATCGCGGCGACCAACCAGGATCCGCTGCAGGCCGTGCGCGACAACAAGCTGCGCGAGGATCTCTACTATCGGCTGAACGTGTTCTCAATTGCGTTGCCGCCGCTGCGCGACCGCAAGGAGGATCTGGCGCTGCTCTCGCAGGCATTCATCGCCGAGTTCGCGGAGCGTAATGGCAAAGCCGTCAAGGCCGTCAGTGCAGAAGCGATGCGGAAGCTGGAACAGTATCATTGGCCCGGCAACGTCCGCGAGCTCAGAAACGTCATCGAGCGGGCGACGATCCTCTCGGAGGGCGAGTTTATCGAGCTCAAGCACCTGCCGCCGTTGGGCGCCATGCCTGTGGCTGCGAATGCGAGCGGCATGACGCTCGAGCCCGGGATCACCGTCGAGGAAGCCGAACGGCGCCTGATCGTATTGACGCTGGAGCACACGCGTGACAACAAGACCCGCGCCGCGGAGATCCTGGGTATCAGCCTGAAGACGCTCCACAACAAGCTCAATCGCCTCGGCCTGCGGAAGGGGATGTCGTAGCTACATCGCACGCGCAGCGGCTGCACGGCTCCGCCTGCTGCCGCCGCACGCTCGCTGTCAGCCACCTGACAGCTCCCCATGCGGCTCTCGATTCGTGCAAAGCAGGTCCTCGGCGTCACGGCGCTTGTCGGTGCCGTCGTCACCGCGATGAGTGTCCACACACTCGCCGAGCAGGCCCGCGTCAGGCTCGAAGAAAGCCAGGCGCGCGGCCAGCTCCTGGCGCGCGCCATTTACCAGCGCTCTCGCGCCGTCGTTCCGACCGCCGCCGATCCCTACGCAGCGATTCGCGACGACGGCGGACTGCGCGCGATTCTCGAATCGTCGATCTACTCGCAGAGCGTGACCTACGCGGCCGTCGTGGACCCGCACGGCAAGGTTGTCGCGCACTACGATCCGCTGTTCATCGGCCGCACGCTGCCCGAGGCACCGCGCCTGGACGAACTGGTCGCCCGCGACGATCTCAGCCAGCTCCGTGAAATCTTCGGCGGCGAGGGGCGCACCTTCGAGGTCCGGGAACCGCTGCGTCTGGGCGACGTGGATTTCGGTGCGATCCGCGTCGGCATCTCCACACTGCTGGTGCGGACGGAGCTCGAGCGCGAGCTGCAGCCGGTCCTCGAGACGGCCCTTTACGTCCTTGCCGGCGCCACGCTCGTGGCGCTGCTCCTGGCGCAGTGGCTGCTGCGGCCCATTCACGTGCTGCGCAGCGGTCTCGCCAAGCTGGGACGCGGCGAGCCGACCGCGGCGTTCGATCTGCCGCAGGACGAATTCGGCGATCTCGGGAGAGAGATCCGAGCGGTCAGCGACAGGCTGCTCGCCGGGAAGGTGACCGAAGGGCCGCCGGCCGGCCTCGACTCGATCGTCGAACACCTCGCCGACGCCGCCGGCGTGTTTGGCGATTCGGGCGAACCGCTCTTTGCGAACCCGACGCTGCGGACGCTCCTCGCGACGTGCGAAGCCCGGGGCAAGCGGCCGTTCGATCGACTGATTCAGCGCACGCGTGAAACACGCAGTTCCGCCGAGCCGGAGACGATGACGCTGCCGTGGTCCGATGGCGACGGCCTGGCGACGCGCGAGTGGCTGGTCGTTGCCCATCCGGTCGAGGATCGGGAGCGCCACCTGCTCGGCGTGATGATCGTGGCGCGGGACCTCCAGGCGCTTGGCGCCGTCGAGTCCACGATTCGTTACTCGCGGAAGCTCGCCGCGCTGGGCCGTTTGACCGCCGGCGTGGCGCACGAGGTGAAGAACCCCCTCAACGCGATGACGATTCACCTCGAGCTGATGAAGGGAAAGCTGGCCAAGTTGAGTCGTGAGAACAGCGGGGTCGCGGCGCCGGTTGTCGAGCACGTCAACGTGATCGGCAACGAGATCAAGCGGCTCGATCAGGTGGTCCAGGGCTTCCTGAAGTTCACACGTCCCGAGGATCTGCACCTGGGCCCGGTCCCTGTCGACAAGCTGCTGTCGGAGATCGCGCAAGTCGTGCAGCCGGATGCGGCGAGCAATCGCGTCAGGGTGCAGGTGTACTGCCCGCCGGACGTACCCGACGTGCAGGGCGATTCGGGCTCGCTGCGTCAGGCGCTGCTGAATCTGGCGCTCAACGCCTGCCAGTCGATGACCGGCGGCGGCACGCTGCGGCTGTCGGCGCGCGGAATCTCTCGGCGGCGTGTCGAGATCGACGTGGAAGACACGGGCTCGGGCATCGCGCCCGAGCACCTGCAGAAGATTTTCGATCTCTATTTCACGACGAAATCGGACGGCAGCGGCATCGGCCTGTCGATGGTGTACCGCACCGTGCAGCTGCACGACGGCGAGATCGAAGTGCAATCCACACCCGGCACCGGTACGCGGTTCCGGATTCTGTTGCCGCAAACCTGACGAACAGCTCCCGGTTCGCCCATCAGCGTCTCGTCAGCAACTCCGCGATCTGTCCGGCCTTCTCGGCGAGCGTCGAGGCGAAGAGCAGGTTGTGCTCCCTGAGGTTCTGTTCCGAGAGCGTGAGAAAGCGGTTGGCCTGATCGTACTGGGCCTTCATGTCCGCCGAGAGGCCCGCGTAGTTGACGCGATTCAAATCCTGCTTCGCGCGTCCGATCTGCTGCCTGATCGCGGTTTCGCCGGCGGCATCCGCGGGCTGCAGGTCCTGATTCGGCTTCTCCGTCGTCGCCGGCTGCGGCTCGGGCGACGGTGGCGGCGACTGCGGGGCCGCCTCGGTCTTCGGAACGTCGGTCTTCGGTTCCGTCGCGGTCCGGCCTTGATTGCGCGGCCGCGGGCGCGTCGGACTGGTCGGCTGCGGTTCTTCTTCTGCGGGTTCCTGCGTTTCCGGTTGCGGCGGGAGAATGACACGCGGTGGCGGCGCCGGGACCGCCAGCGCCTGCGGCGGCTCGACGACCGTAGCCGTGCGGGGATGCCGCTTCGTGCAGCCTGCGGTCAGGAGCAGCGTGATCGCGACGAACGTGAGCCCACCGGTGGGTTTCACAGAAAAAGACACCTCAACAACGTATCCTGCGACGAGTCCTTCCGGAAGCGCAAGCACCATCGCATCCGGACATCGCGAAATTCGCCCAAAAATCGGGGATTTTGACAGGTCGGTGACTAGCTCGACCGGACTTTGTACCTACCTTCACAAATCCGTTACACACCAGTGCTTCTTCTGACAAACTCGTTTCGGCCGCTTTTCGGCCATATTTCGCCACATCTTGCGTCTGACCTAAAACAGCGCCACAATATCTTGTAGTCTCGGACTTGACAGCCGAAACGGCGTCGGCGCATAGTCGGTGCTCGTTGCGCGAGACCGGGCGAAGCAGGGTGACCCAGCATCCTGTGTTCTGACGAGACGGTAAGTCCCGCCACCACAGCCGGTTCGCGTTCATACACACATTCGCGTTTGCAGGCACCCTTATGGGGGCGTAGGGACGTGCCGTCTTTGGTGGAGGGAACAGGAATGCAGACGAGCGCTGCCCAGCACGCGATGCCGACTGCTCAGCCGGTCCGTCAGGACGATCAGGTCGAGCGCGAGCCAGCAAAGATTGGTCTCGAGTTCCCTCGGTATTTCACCAGGCCCGGCGTCGACCCGTTTGACGAGGTCGACTGGGAACTGCGGTCCGCCATCATCGGCAACGAGAAGGGCCAGGTCGTCTTCGAGCAGCGCGACGTCGAGATGCCGCGCTTCTGGTCCCAGCAGGCGACGAACATCGTCGTCTCGAAATACTTCCGCGGCCAGATGGGCACGCCGGAACGCGAGCGGTCGGTCAAGCAGCTGATCGGACGCGTGGTCCAGGCCATCACCGACTGGGCCCGGCGGCAGCACTACTTCCGGACCGACACCGATCTGCAGGCCTTCTCCGACGAGCTCAAGCACCTCCTGGTCTACCAGAAGGGCGCGTTCAACAGCCCGGTGTGGTTCAACTGCGGCTTCGAAAAAGCCCCGCAATGCTCGGCCTGCTTCATCAACTCGGTCAGCGACACGATGGACTCGATTCTCACGCTGGCGCGGACCGAAGGCATGCTGTTCAAGTTCGGATCAGGCACCGGCTCGAACCTGTCGGCGATCCGCTCGTCGCGCGAGCTGCTGGCCGGCGGCGGCACTGCGTCGGGTCCGGTATCGTTCATGAAGGGCTACGACGCGTTTGCCGGCGTGATCAAGTCGGGCGGCAAGACGCGGCGTGCTGCCAAGATGGTCATCCTCAACGCCGACCATCCCGACATCATCGAATTCATCAATTGCAAGGTCGAGGAAGAGAAGAAGGCGTGGGCCCTGATCGATGCCGGCTACGACGGCTCGTTCACGGGAACGGCCTACAACTCGGTCTTCTTCCAGAACTCGAACAACTCGGTGCGTGTCACCGACGAGTTCATGCGCGCCGTCCTCGACGACAGCACCTGGCAGACCCACGCGGTGACCAGCGGCACCGTCGTCGACACCTACAAGGCACGCGAGATGATGCGGCTGATTGCCGAGGGCACGTGGGTGTGCGGCGATCCCGGCATGCAGTTCGACACGACGGTCAACGAGTGGCACACCTGCCCGGTCACCGATCGCATCAACGCCAGCAACCCGTGCTCCGAGTACATGTTCCTCGACGACTCGGCGTGCAACCTGGCGTCGCTCAACCTGATGAAGTTCGTCGGCGACAACGGCGAGTTCGACGTCAACGCGTTCAAGGCCGGCGTCCGCACCTTCATCACGGCGCAGGAGATCCTGGTCGACAACTCGAGCTACCCGACGCCGGCGATCGAGCGGAACAGCCATGCCTACCGGCCGCTGGGTCTCGGCTACGCGAACCTCGGCGCACTGCTGATGTCGCGCGGCCTGCCCTACGACAGCGATCAGGGGCGTGACTACTCGGCCGCCATCACCGCCGTGATGACCGGTGAAGCCTATGCGCAGTCGTCGCGCGTCGCCCGCGATCACGGCGGGCCATTCGCGGGTTACGAGAAGAACCGCGAGCCGTTCCTCCGCGTCATGCGCAAGCATCGCGACGCGATGCGCGACGTGAACAGCAAGCTCGTGCCGTCGGACCTCTATCACGCCGCGAAGTCGTCCTGGGATCAGGCGGTGGAGCTCGGCGAGCAGTACGGCTACCGGAACGCGCAGTCCACCGTGCTGGCGCCGACCGGCACCATCGGTTTCATGATGGATTGCGACACGACCGGCGTCGAGCCCGACATCGCGCTCGTGAAGTACAAGAAGCTGGTCGGCGGTGGGTTGATGAAGATCGTCAACACCACCGTGCCGATGGCGCTCAAGAAGCTCGGCTACAACGACGAGCAGGTGGCCGAGATCGTTGCTTACATCGACGAGCACGAGACGATCGAGGGCGCTCCCTACCTGAAGGATCAGCACCTTGCCGTGTTCGACTGCGCGTTCAAGGCCGCCAAGGGCCAGCGCTCGATTCACTACATGGGCCACATCAAGATGATGGGCGCCACGCAGCCGTTCATCTCGGGCGCGATCAGCAAGACGGTCAACGTGCCGAAGGAGGCGACCGTCGACGAGATCATGCAGGCCTACCTCGAGAGCTGGAAGCTCGGCGCCAAGGCGATTTCGATCTATCGCGACGGCAGCAAGCGGACGCAGCCGCTGAACACGTCGAGGGACAAGACGGCGTCGGCACAGGCGGTGGCGGAGGCGGTCGTGGCGGCGATGCCGCGGCCGGTGCGGCGCCGGCTGCCCGACGAACGGCAGTCGATCACGCACAAGTTCGACATCGCCGGCCACGAGGGCTACGTCACCGTCGGTCTCTTCGAGGACGGCCAGCCAGGCGAAATCTTCCTGGTGATGGCGAAGGAAGGCTCGACGATCTCGGGCTTCGCCGATGCGTTCGCGCAGGCGATCTCCTACGCGCTCCAGTACGGGGTGCCGCTGCAGGTGCTGGTCGACAAGTTCAGCCACGCCCGCTTCGAGCCGTCCGGCATGACACGGAACCCCGAGGTCCGCTTCGCCAAGTCGATCGTCGACTACATTTTCCGGTGGATGTCGACCAAGTTCATGTCGAAGGAGGCGCAGTTCAACGCCGGCGTGAACATGGCCGAACCGTCGCAGCTGGAGATCAACGTCGCCGAGACGATCTCCGTCAGCGACAGCGCCAGGGCGGAGGCGCCCAGGGCCGGATTCGCCGGCGCGGCGATCCAGAGTCAGGAAGATGCGCCGCCATGCTCGACCTGCGGCTCGATCATGATCCGCAGCGGCAGCTGCTACAAGTGCGCCAACTGCGGGACGACGAGCGGCTGCGCGTAACCGGAAGAACTCGCGAAAGTTGCGAGCTGTTTGAACGCAACCGTTCCGTTCGTGCCGTTTACTTTCGCAGTCGCGAGTTCGAAAACCCGTAGGCGAAGTAGAAGAAGATCCCGACCACCAGCCAGATGCCGAAGCGCTCCCAGGCCTGCTTCGGCAGGCCATACATGACGAACGCGCACGCGAGGGCGCCGAGCGGCGCCACGACCCATACGAGCGGCACCTTGAAAGGCCGCGGCCGCTCCGGTTCCTTGACTCGCAGCACCAGCACGCCGATCGAGACCAGTGCAAAAGCGAACAACGTGCCGATGTTCGTCAGGTCGTAGGTTTCGGCCGCATCGCCTATCAGTGAGGCGAGAGCGACGCCAATGCCCGTGATCAGCGTGGTCGTGTGGGGCACACGCGTCCTCGGATGGAGTTTGGCCGCCCACTGCGGCAGCAAGCCGTCGCGAGCCATCGCAAAAAAGATGCGCGGCTGACCGTACTGGAATACGAGAAGCACGGCCGACATCGAGACGGCGGCGCCGAGCGCGACGATCCAGCCGACACGCGTGAAGCCCGCAGATCTGCAGGGCGTAGGCCAGCGGATCCGCGGTGTTCGCCAGTGTCTTGTAGGGCACCATCCCCGTCAGCACGAAGCCGACGATGACGTAGATCAGCGTGCAGATGGCGAGGCCGGTGAGAATGCCGATCGGGAGATTGCGCTGCGGGTCGCGCGTCTCCTCACCAGCCGTCGAGATCGCGTCGAAGCCGATGTAGGCGAAGAACACGATCGCCGCGCCCTGGTGAATGCCGGTGAATCCGTTCGGTGCGAACGGTGTGTAGTAGTCCGGATTCAGGTGCGTGATCCCGACGGCGATGAACAGGCCGAGGGCGATCAGCTTGATCACGACCATCACGTTGTTGACGCGCGCACTTTCTTTCGCGCCACGCAGCAGCAGCCAGGTGATGAGCGCCACGATCGAAAAGGCCGGGATATTGAGCAGGATGGGAATGCCGGCGAGTCTTGGCGCCGTTTGCAGCAGGGCATGCACGTCGGGGTTGGCGCTGAGGAGCGCGGTGCGATATCCCGTCGTCAGCCAGGCCGGCAGCTGGATGCCGATACCGCGGATCAGCGTGTTGAAGTAGTCGCCCCACGAAATCGCGACGGCGACGTTCCCGACTGCATACTCGAGAATCAGGTCCCAGCCGATGATCCAGGCCACCAGCTCGCCGAGCGTCGCGTAGGTGTACGCGTAGGCGGACCCGGCCTGGGGGATCATCGACGCCAGCTCCGCGTAACAGAGGGCCGCGAGGGCACAGGCGCCGCCCAGGAGCAGAAACGAGAACACCAGGGCCGGCCCTGCGCCGTACCGGATGGCGGTGCCGTCCGGGGCGAGCTGGCCGGCGGCCGCGGTGCCAATCGCCCCGAAAATCCCGGCGCCGATGACGGCGCCGATGGACAGCATCACCAGGTCCCCGGCGCCAAGGACGCGCTTCAACGCGTGACGGCTGTCGGTCTCGTCCACGAGGAGGGCGGCGATCGGCTTCCGCCGCAAGAGCTGCGACATAGAGCGGGCATTCTATATCGCGGGCGGAAGCCCGGCCGCCAGGATTGGCAGGGGCAAGAGCCTAACGCTCGGAGCTCCTGGAGCCGAAAAGTGCTGAAAGAGAGCTCCCGTGCAGAGGAGTTGCTCACATCTCAGGCGTTCCGGTATATAACCCGGAGCGTCCCCGGACTTCGGAGCGCCAATGTTTCTCGGTAATGTCTTCGGCCTCACGACCGATCTCGCCATCGATCTCGGCACGGCCAACACCTGCGTCTTCGTCCCCGGACGAGGCATCGTCCTGAACGAGCCGTCGGTCGTCGCTTTCAACACCGAGCACAACCGCATCGAAGCGGTCGGCACCAAGGCGCGCGAGATGATCGGCCGCACCCCACAGAACATGGTGGCCGTCCGTCCCCTGCGCGACGGCGTCATCGCCGACTTCGACGCCGCCGAGCGGATGCTCAGCGACTTCATCCGCCGATCACACCGCCGGGCCGGCTGGGTCCGTCCACGCGTTGTCGTGGGCGTCCCGGCGGAGATCACGCAGGTCGAGCGGCGCGCGGTGAAGGACAGCACGCTGCGGGCGAAGGCCAGCGAGGTCTATCTGATCGAGGAACCGGTCGCGGCCGCCATCGGCGCGGGGCTGCCGATCACCGAGCCGACCGGGAACATGATCGTCGACATCGGCGGCGGCACCACCGACATCGCGGTCATCTCGCTGGCGGGTCTCGTGTATCGCAAGTCGGTCCGCGTTGGCGGCGACGAAATGGATACGGCAATCATCGACCACATGAAGCGGCAGCACGGGCTTCTGATCGGTGAGCGCACCGCCGAGCAGATCAAGATCGAGATCGGATCGGCAGCGCCGCTCGAGGAACAGCGCCAGATGGAAGTGCGTGGCCGCCACCTGCTCGAGGGGTTGCCAAAGAGCGTGATCGTGTCGGACGGGGAGATTCGCGAGGCGCTCAAGAGCACGGTGGACGTGATCGTCCATGCCGTCCGCGGCGCGCTCGAGCGCATCCCACCGGAACTCGCCGCCGACATCTACGACCGCGGCGTCGTTATTACCGGCGGCGGATCGCTGCTCCGCAATCTCGACGAACGCCTGCGCAACGACACGGAGCTGCCGGTGCAGATGGCCGAGGACCCGCTGACGTCCGTCGTTCGCGGCGCCGGGCGCATGCTGTCGAATCTGGAGCTGCTCAGGAAGCTTGCGATGGACTAACCCAGTTACCCAGAGTGACCCAGGCTAGGCCCACGCCCGATTCAGCCGCCAGACCCGTTCGTTCGACGACACGATGACCGTGCCTGACGGCTCGAACGCCACACCGATCAGCCCTTCGCCCGCGATGACGAGTTCCGGCTCGCGCCCCGGCGTCAACCGGTAGAGCCCACTCGCACCGGCAAGCGCCTCCACTACGTACAACAGCCCATCGGGACCGAATGTCAGGCCTTGGGGCCGGCCGAATCCCGTCCAGGCCGTCTCGACCTCCCCGTTCAGATGCACGCGGTACACGTGATCGCGAGAGGTCAGCGTCGGTGCTGTCACGTACAGCGCCTTGTCCGGACCCATCGCCAGATGAAATGCGGCGACGGACTGTGGCAACGTCGCCATCATCGTCGCCTGGCCGTTGGCGCGGACCCGGAAGATTGTGCCGGATCGGTCGCCGACGAACATCGTGCCGTCGGGCGCGAATGCAAGCCCGCACGCCACGCCGACGTCCGTCACGACGGGCTCGTACTGACCGCCGGCGTCCACCCGGTAGACCGTCCCTTCGAAGCGGCTCGAGACGTGCAGCCTCCCGTGAGGGTCGAAAGCCATTGCGGTCGCGTTGACCAGACCAGTGACGAATGACTCACGGGTTCCATCCGGACTGATGCGAAATATCGAGACCGGAACCTGCTCGCCACGGGCCCCTGAGTACGTCACATAGACTCGGCCTTCGGCATCGACGACCGGGTTGTCCACCTGGTGGAGGCCTGCGGCGACCACGGTACCGACTTCGATGAAGGGTTGATCGCCGTCCACGCCGTCGACGTGCAGTCGGTGGGTGCCGCCGGACAGCCCCGGCGGGATCAGCAGATTCAGGCGTGACACGCGCGCGGCGACGACGCGGACCGGATGCGCGCCGAGCCGCACTTGCGCACCGAACGGCTCGCGAATACTGAAGCCGCCCCCGTAGACCATGATGCGGCCGCGTTCACAAGCCGCCATCGGCACGACACCGGTGATGGTCGCGGACATAGTCAGGGAATCGAGCGTACCACGGGCGTAGCTACCTCGTTTCGATTATTGACCTGCTGCCGCGGCCGCCCGCATGCTTGCGGGGCATGATTCGCCATCGCCGTGTCTGGCCGCTGTGGGTCGCGCTCCTCGTCACGATCGCCGTTGGCGATCGCGGTGATCGCGTTCCCGACGTTCTACATCATGCCGTTCAAACCGCAGAAGGCATGGGTGATGGCGCTGGCCCTGCAAGCTCGGGCGGTCGCTCCGCTGGTCACGACGATCGCCGCTGTCCTTTCCGCTGCGCTGGCGATTCTTCTCGCGATGCGATTGCGCCGCTGGTGGTCGCGAGCGGCTGCGATCGCGGCACTGGCACCCATCGGCCTGGCCACCTGGTTCGCCCACCAGAACCACTTCGAATGGATGTTCAATCCGCTCGATTCGCCGCGCTATGTGGCTGCCGACAAGGCGAAATTCGTCAAAGCGGACGACGTGGTGATGGCGGTGGAGATCGGTGGAGAAGCGGTCGCGTATCCAATCAGGCAGATCGGGTACCACCACGTCGTCAACGACGTCATCGGCCGCAAGCCGATTGTTGCCACTTATTGAACGCTCTGCCACACCGGTCTGGTGTGGAGCTCCGTGGTCGATGGACGGCGGCTCAAGTTCCGCCTTGCCGGCATCAACAATCAGAACTTCGTCATGCGCGACGAACAGACGGGGAGCTGGTGGCAGCAGGTGTCGGGGCGGGCCATCGAGGGGCCGTTGAAAGGGAAGCGCCTCGATCCCGTGTGGCACGACCAGCTGACGTTCGATACCTGGCGCGCCGAGCGGCCCAAGGGCCGCGTCCTGATGCAGGACAAAGCCATCGTCGATCGCGATGAGTACGAGCCATCCGATTGGGAAGACTACGTCGAGAAGTACCCCGTTCGGGTGGCCAACCCGCCGGGCGGCCCGATCACCGCCGCGCACGCTCGTCGTCGGGATCACGCTGAACGGCAAGAGCAAGGCGTGGCCTCACGCCAGCGTCGTCGCCTCCGGCGCGACGGTGGATCAGGTCGCCGGCGTTCCTGTTCTCATCGTCGCCGCCCCTGACGGCCAGTCCGTGCGGGCCTTCGATCGCCGAGCGCGCGGGCAGGTGCTCTCTTTTATCCGCGCCGGCCGTGATCTGAAGTCGAGCACGCTGCTCGATCTCGAGACGATGAGCGAATGGGACTTTACCGGCAAGGCCATCGCCGGCGACCTCGCGGGCGCGCAGCTGCCGCGCGTCGAAATCCTGCTCGACTATTGGTTCGACTGGAAGAACTATCACCCCGATACCGAAGTCCTGAAGCCCTGGACCCCGGCGGTGAAGAAAAAGAAGCTGACGCCCATTCCCAAACCGACCGACGACGCCAAGCTTCCCCCGGAGCCCAAGAAGGCCGCGCCCAAGAAGGCCGCGCCGAAGACGACGAAATAGTCGCTCACGTACGGCGCTCATGTAGAGCGGACCTTCAGGTCGCGCCTGCCGCGCAGGGCGCATGTAGGGCGGACCTTCAGGTCCGCCATCCGCCGAGTTCTCCAATTTCCCTCCTTGAGGCGAACCGGAATCCGGACCGCGGCGTCTTGTGGGTGACATGATTGCCCAGCGCCAATGAATGAGTACGCCGATCATCTTTCGGCCGGGCTTCTAGCCGTGGACGACGACCTCGCTCGGGAATTCGAGGCCCGGCTGGTCGAGTCGACCGGGCTGGCGTTTCGGGTCGCTTACAGCGTCTTGCGCCATCGTGAGAACGCCGAGGATGTGGCCCAGGAGGCGTTGGCGCGTGCGTACCGTCGGTTCAGGCACCTGCGCAATCGCGAGCGCTTCCGCGCCTGGCTGGTACGGGTCACGTGGCGGCTGGCGCTCGACCGTCAACGCACCGACCGTCGGCGGGTGATTCGCGAGTCGGAGCCGCCAACCCCGCAAGCCGCCGAATCGACTACTGAGGCGCTGGCGGCGCGAGAGCGTGCCGTCCATGTCTGGCGCGCAATCGACGCGCTGCCCCCGAAGCTGCGCATTGTCGTGGTGCTCGCCAACATCGATGGACACGATATCGGGGCAGTCGCGCGGCTGCTCGCAATCCCCGAGGGTACCGTCAAGTCGCGCCTGTTCGCGGCACGTGCGCGATTGAAGGAGCAACTCCGATGGTTGAAGAGCGATCGCTGATGACGGACGCCGAGCTCGACGCGGCGCTGGCCGAGGCGTTCGCCGCCGGCCCGTCTCCCGATTTTGTGACGCGCGTGCGCGAGCGCCTGGCGACCGAAGATCCTGATGGACCTCGTTCGCTTCCAATCGTTGCCGTCACCGTGACGCTTGCTGCCGTGGCGATGGTGTTCGTCATCGTGATGCTGGAACGCCGGCCGACACCCGCGCAGACCTCGGCGCAAGGTGCGGTCGTGAGTGACTCCGGGAGCCACACGACCACTCCATTGCCCGTGACGACCGCGCCTACGTCCAAGGCTTTTCAGCGTCAGTCCGCGACATCGCGGCCCGTGCGGCTGATTCGGCAGGAAACGCCAGGTGCACGCAACGAGGTTCTGATTCCGGTTGGCGAGCAACAGGCGCTGCGCCGACTGCTCGAACGGCCGCCAACCGCTATGGTGCGTTTGGCAACACCTGACGATCCGATGGAAGTGGCCGCGATCGCAATCCCACCGCTCAGGATCGATCCCCTGTCATCAGAGGTGGAAGAGGGAGGACAGCAGTGACCCCAAGAACGTGGACGCGCGCAACCATCCTCGGAACGGTGCTCCTCTGCGCCGGTGGAAGTGTGACTGCGCAGAATCAGACCGAGAAAGAGCAGGCACAACCGACCGCTCCGAAGAACAGCGCGCCTCCCGCAGCCCGCGACTCACGCGTCGTGCCCCTGAAGCTCCAAGTGGTTCTGTCGAGGTATCAGGGCGAGAAAAAGGTCAGCTCGCTGCCTTTCGTCCTGTCGCTGGCGACGAGCCAGCCACGCGTCAGTCTGCGTATGGGTGGCGAGATCCCAATCGCAACCTCCACCGGTACGCCGGCGACTGTCGTGAGCTATAACTATCGCCCCGTCGGGACCAGCATCGATTGCTGGGCGGCCGCGCTCGACGACGGGCGGTACAGCGTGAATATCGGACTGGAAGATTCGTCGGTTTACTCAGCAGATCAGGAAGGAGGAGGACTGTCGAAAGCCGACAGCGATCAGCCGTCGTTCAATACTTTCAAGGCGAACGAGACCGTGATCCTCAAGGACGGTGAGTCGAGCCAGTTCACGAGCGCCACCGACAAGATCAGCGGTCAGGTGATCAAAGTCGATGTGACGTTGACGGTCCTGAAATGAAAAAGGCTTTAGGTGTCGTCCAGTTCGACGTTCCAGTAGAGGTAGTCGCGCCAACTCTCGGGCGCGTTGCGCAGGGCAATCGTGAAGCGTACCGCCGGCGCCGAGTCGGGCCGCCGGGGAAGCGCGGTCAGGCGCATCCCAGCCTCCTCGGGCGTGCGGCCGCCCTTCTTCCGGTTGCACGAGACGCAGCACGTCACGATGTTTTCCCAATCCTTGCGTCCGCCATGGGCTACCGGGATGACGTGATCGAAGGTGAGATCGCTCGTGGGGGCCTGGTGACCGCAGTACTGGCAACGGTGCCGGTCGCGAGCGTAGATATTCGACCGCGAGAACGGCACGTAGTCGATCCGGCGTTTTATGCGGATGTAGCGGAGCAGCCTGATCACGGACGGCAGCTTGAATGTAATCGACACCGACCGGACTTCGCGGTCGTGGACCGAAATGACCTCCACCTTCCCCTGACACCAGAGGGTGACGGCCTTCCGCCAGTCGACAACCTTCAGCGGCTCGTACGTGGCATTGAGCAGCAGCGTCTGCTCCATGGCACAGTATATTGTGGGCCTCCAGTGGAACATGTCAAGGCATAGGCCCGTAAAACTGGTGTAATTCACATCGGCCTGTCGCGCCGACGCGCGCCTCCACTCAAATGGCGCGAAGGCGGGCGGCCGATAACGTCAGCATGCACGCGTGGTTCGTGACGGCCCTGCTCGTCGTGGCACTGGCTGCGTCATCGTGCGCCTCCAGTGGCGCGCGGCCCCAGCCATTCCCGATGCCGCCCGGGCCGGAAAACCCTGCCGCGGACATACCGGATCGGCCACCCGGCGTCGACGTCCCACTCGCGCATCCCGACGGATTCGCCATTGCCAGCGCCGCGCTCCGACTGCAGGGCATCCCTTACCGATCTGGGGGCGCCGATCCACAGGGCTTCGACTGCAGCGGTCTCGTTCAGTACGTGCTCGCGCGATACGGCCTCTCCGTTCCACGCGTCGTGCGCGATCAGTACGCTGTGGGGACACGGGTACGGCTCGACGAGGTCGAACCAGGCGATCTGGTGTTCTTCACGACCGAAGGCCGGCACGTCTCGCACGTCGGCATCGCGATCGGTGGCGATCGCTTCGTCCACGCACCGAATGCGCGCGGTACGGTGCGCATCGACAGCCTGGCGACGGGATACTGGGGAGAACGCGTCACTGGTGCGCGACGCGTGAACTGAGGAGCGCGAACTACGCGGCGCGCTGCGGCCGATCGGCCTGCCGGCGCACGCGCGCGAGCCGCCGGCTGGCGCGATAGCTGAACTCGCGCACGTCGAGATCGTCCTCGGTGTAGCGTGCGCGGCCGCCCGCGGTGCGCATCGGCTCGATGCGGACGCCCGGCTCGATGACGGGCTGATCGGTCAACACCTCAACGTATCGCTGCGGATAGGATGGAAAGGATCGGAACGCCGTACCGGTCACGCGGCCGTACTTGGCAGTGAGACCGTCGAAGTCGTGCTTCAGGAACTCGAGCAGCCCGGGATGCGGATTGGTCGCGAGATAGGTGTTCGTCATCGCGATCACGTCTTCGAAGAACTCCGGGCTATGTGTCCGCGTCGTTGACTTGCCGTTCGTGCTCGGCAGCTTGCGGATGCCTTCCATCGTCGGGTCGATGTGATAGAGCTCGTGAACGATCGTGTCGAGCTTGGCGACCCACGGCTCGGCGCCAGGATACGACTCGTGCTTGTGAGCACGGTCGATCGTCTGATCGCAGAACCGCGGCAGGCAGAACGAGATGAGGTAGTCGATCGAGGAGGAGCCGCGCTCGACCGACGGAGACTTGGTGATGAACCACTCCGAACGGCGCGTCATTTCGCCGGTGCGGCGGTCACGCCAGAAGTAGTAGCTGGGCTCGCTCGTCGGAAGATTGATGGAGTGGCAGGTCGCATACGCGCCCTCGGCGTCTGACCGGCCGAAGCGCGCGAAGACCAGCACCCGCGTCATGTCGATATGGTTGAGCTGCGGAACTCGGCGGACGATATCCTGCATCAGCCGGGTGATGTGATCGGTGTAATTGATCATCACCTGGTCGAATGAACGCTCTGTCGAGACCAGCTGAAACGCCCGCTCTTCACGGTCGAGCTTGGTGATAACTGTGCTCATGGTCGGTGTCAAGATATCGTCAGAATGTCCGCTTAATGACTGACGATCATCAAAGTCCGCGCCACGTCGATTTCGATCTGCCGCGACTTCTCTTCCCACGATTTCCCGAATCAACTGACGCTCAGTGTCACCGCAGTGACAATGGATGAGCGTCGAAACGCTGCCAGGCGGTGTCGGTCGATCGTCAGGCTTTGACTCCTGCTGAGGTTGCTGTTGAGTCGGTTGATCTTCGGGCTTCTCCTCCTGCGATGGAGGCAATTGTTGAGGCGGCGCTTCCTCGCGCGGTACCGGACCGTCATCCTTCGGCACGGGCAGTTGCGGCAGTTGCGGCACCGGAACGACGGGCGCTGGCAGCGCCTCTGGAAGCTCCGGCGCTTCCGCCGGTGGTTCGACCCATCCCATCCGCTTCAGGATGATCTGCTGCCGGACTCGCAAGCGCGCGGTCGGGCGCGCTGGATTGTGGACGCGCGGATTGATGATCGCCCCTGCCATAAGCGCAGCCTCTTCCGGACTCAGCGCGCCTGCCGACTTCCCGAAGTAGCGTCGCGCCGCGGCATCCGCGCCGTAGATGCCATCGCCCCACTCGATAACATTTAGATAGATTTCAAAGATGCGACGTTTCGCCAACGCCGCTTCCAGCTTGCGCGCGATCAGGAACTCGCGAAGCTTGCGGATGGGATTGCGCGAAGGCGAGAGGTACAGATTCTTGGCCAGCTGCTGCGTGATCGTGCTGCCGCCACGCGCCATGCGGCCTCTCTCGAGGTTCGCTTCGATCGACTTGCGCAGTTGCTCGACGTCAACGCCGTCGTGCTGCCAGAACGCATCATCTTCGGCCACGAGCACCGCCCGACGCAGGGTGTTGGCGATCGCCTCGTAGCGCACCCAGTGCTGGAGGCGGCGCGGCTTCCGGCCGGCAGCGCGCGCCTCATCGGCGCGCAGCTCGATGAAGGCGGTCGTCGGTGGATTCGTCGTCGCCAGCACACGAACGTCTGGCAGCGTGAGATACAGGTAGAACAGGTACGCGAGGCAGGCGGCCGGCAGGCCGACGGCCACCTTCGCGGCATGCCGCCGCATGAGGCGGATTATAGCGTCACAGCACGCCTAGACTTCGGCCCATTGTCGCAGAAGGTTGTGGTACACGCCCGTCAGGAGGTGCCGCTTCTGCTTCTGCATGGCCGTGATCTCCTACGCGGCGTTGATCGCGCGCGAGTCCCGTGCGGAGTGCCGGCGGCGTCGCCAGGCAGCGAACCTCCGAAGCGAGAGCGCGATGCCCGTGTACCCAAGCATCACCGCCGCGAACGAGGCGACGCCGGCGATCGTCTGACCAGCGAGTCCGAGCACCTCGCCCGTGTGCGCGAAACGGAGGACGGCGCGCAGTTGGCGGCCCGCGCTGAGCGACTCGAATGGTTCCCACGAGACGATGCCGCCCGTCGCGCGATCGAAGGTGAGCTGCGCTCGCTTCTGCGGTTGGCCGCCGCTGCCGTGATCGACCGTGATTGCGATCTGGCGGTCTCGCGCTGACGGCACGCGCAGCGTCAGCGTGCGCCAGCTCTGGATCGCCTCGGCGCGCGCCCAGATCGCATTCAGTCCCTCGAGTGACAGCGGCTTCGCAGTCAGCTCCCGCCCCGGTTCGCGGTTCTGTCGTCGAGCACCGTCCTCGCTGCGTGGCGGTGCGGTTGGCGGCGTCGGCGGGGCTTCACCGGCGATGCGATACACGAGCGCGTTGGCCCACGGGTAGGACATGACGACACCCGAGGCGACGACGATCACCAGTGGGACGACCGCCCAGACTCCGAAGACGTGATGCCAGTTGAACTCGCGCGCCTTGGCGGTGCCGCTACGCCCGAACCACAGCAGGCCGCGGATCTGCCGCCAGGTCCACATGCGCGGCAGCCAGATGTAGGCGCCCGAGAGCAGCAGGACAGAGAAACGCCAGATTGGCGGCGCCGGTGACCGCGCGTCCCGCCGCGCGCCCGTCGCCGCTTCGCCCCAGCCAGCGATGCCACTCCGTGACGTTCCGGAAGAACGTCCGCACGCCCGATCCACTACCAATGATCTGGCCGGTGTAGGCGTTGACGAGCAACACACCGGCGTCGCGCCCGAGTGCGATGACGACGGGCGAATCCGACGCGCGCGACACCGAGAGCGTGGAAGGGGTGATGCCGGGCCGCTGCGATTGCACGCTGCCCAGCAGGGCTTCGACGGGAAGTCGGCGCGACGAGGCCGTGGGCGGCCCTGCCTGAGCCCCGGACTCCGTCCACTGGACGACCTGCTTCTCGTACATCAGCAGCACGCCCGTCGCCGACATCAGAAGAACGATGGCGCCCGCCGTCAGACCGGTCGCCAGGTGGAACCAGAAGAAAACAACCCGAAACGGCATTCTCAGGCGCCGAGCGACGCTTCCGTGCGGAGTCGATGGCCGCAGGACGCAAGGGCGGCCTGGAACGCCGATGCGAGCAGCTTGACATGCGCCGCGGTGGCACCAGCGCCCATGATCCCGATGCGCCAGATCTTGCCGGCCAGGGGGCCCATGCCCGCACCGATCTCGACGTTGAACGTCTCGCGCAGCTCGCGACGGACCGCGGCTTCGTCGACGCCGTCCGGTACGTTCACCGCGTTGAGGTTTGGCAGGCGCTCGCTCGCCGAGGGCAGCAGCGACAGCTCCAGGGCATCCAGCGTATCCGCGAACTTGCGATGGGCGTCCGCATGACGTGTCCAGCGGGCTTCGAGCCCTTCCTCCTCGATAGCGGCCAGGCCCTCGTTCAGCGCGTAGATCAGCGACGAGGACATCGTGTGGTGGTACTTGCGGCCGATCCAGTAGTCCTGGAGCAGCGCGACGTCGAGATAGAAGCTTCGGCAGGGCACGCGCCGCTCGAGTGCGGACGGCGCGAAGGCAATCGGCGCCAGGCCGGATGGGGCTCCGAGGCACTTCTGCGAGCCGCTGTAACACACGTCGGCGCCCCACTCCGCCATATCGACGGGGACGCCGCCGAGCGAGGTGACGCAATCGACAATCGTCAAGGCGCCATGTGACTTCGCGAGCGACACGATATCCGCCGCGGGGTTGCGTACGCCCGTGGAGGTTTCGGCGTGGACCATGGCCACGACGTCGGTTCTCTCCGCCTTCAGCGACTGCTCGACGGCATCCGGGTCGATCGCGCGGCCCCACTCACATTGCACCTGTCGGACGTCGCCGCCGTAACGCGTGCACATCTCGACGAGGCGCGCCCCGAAATATCCCGTCACCACGACCAGCACGCGCTTGCCGGGCGCAACGAGATTCGCGACGGCGGTCTCCATGCCGGCCGTACCGGTGCCGGACACCGCGAACGTGAAGCTCTCCGCTGGTGCCTGAAAAACGCGCTGGAGGCGAGCGCGCAGGTCGTCCATGATCGCGACGAATTGCGGATCGAGGTGGCCGAGGGCCGGCGCCGCGAGCGCGCGCATCACGCGCGGCGTGACGAGACTGGGACCGGGGCCGAACAGCCAGCGTTCCGTCGAAGGGAGAGACATCCCTACAGCCTACTGCAGACGCCGTCAGGAAATACTCGGGTCGCTCGCCTGGTCGCCGAGGGCGAGGTTCACCAGAAGAGTGACCAGGAACAGCGCGATGGCGGGCGACAGGATCCACGGGAATGCGGCGATCGCCGTGACATCCGCGGCCTCGCGCAGCGATGTCCCCCAGCTCGGCACCCAATCGGGCAGGCCGAGCCCGACGAACGACAGCGTCGCTTCCGACAGGACGAACACCGGCAGCAACAGCGTCGCCTGCCGAACGACGAAACCGCGTGTGGCCGGAAGCAAGTGCACCACGAGAATGCGCCATGGCGACGCACCGAGGGCACGCGCCGCTTCGGCGTAGTCCGCCGTTCGCTCGACGCTGACGATCGCGCGCACACCGCGTGCGATCCACGGCGCCCCGATCGCGGCAAGAATCGCCGCAATGAGCGCGGCGATTGCCGAAGCGTCGAGCACGAGCGGCAGCGTCGCCCGAAGCACGACGACCACGTACAGCGCCGGCAGCACGGCGAGAACGTCCATCAGGCGCATCAGCGCCGATTCCACGGGACCGCCGCGTGCCCCGGCCAGACCGCCGACGAGGAGGCCGGCCGAGACCGCGCCGACAATCGCCACCACCGCAATGCCCAGCGACACGCGCGCGCCGTAGATCAACCGCGCAAAGACGTCTCGTCCCGACAGGTCGGCGCCCAGCAGCAGGAATGGCTCGTGGCCTGCGGCCTCGCGGACCAGCCGTCCGCCGCTGAACCACGTCAGCGGCACGGGCGAGGCGCGGTCCTCGTCGAAGCGCCGTTCGAGTCTGTTGGCGATGCGCATCGGATAGAAGAACGGACGGCGCCAGGTGCCGTTCGCGTCGACGATTCGTATCGGCGTCGGTGGCGCGTCGAGGTGATCGGCAAATCGCTCGCCTGGATGATGGGGCGCGAGAAACGGCGCCGCGATCGTCGCCAGCAGCAGGAGCGCCAGGGCGACTCCAGCGAGGCGCCGCGTCACGCCGGCACCTCGACGCGGTTTCCTGCGAGCTCGTCGCGGACCCGCGGATCGCTCCAGGCGATCACAAGGTCGGCGATCAGCAGTCCGAGCGCCAGCACCGTCGTTCCGGCGGCGGCGCAGCCCGCGACGAGGTACAGGTCGCGATAGCGCAGCGCCTCGATGGTCAGCCGGCCCAGCCCTGGCCACGCCGTCACGGCTTCGACGGCAAACGATCCGCTCAGCAGCGCGCCGAAGGCGAGGCCGCCAATTCCGGCCACCGGCTTGATCGCGAGCCGGCCGGCGTGACGCCAGACGATTCGGCGCGCGGGAATCCCTCGCGCGCGCGCGGCGCGCACCGACGGTTGCGCCAGCGCGTCCGCCAGTGCCTGCGTCTGCAGCCGCTCGAACGTCGCCGCCAGCGGCAGAGCGAGGGCAAGGACCGGAAGCGGGAGATGCCACACCACGTCGATCGCGCGTTCGGTGAACGTCACGCCGGCGACGCTCGACGTGAGGCCGCCGGCAGGCAGCCATCCGGTTCGGGCAGCGAACATGACCAGTGCGAGCGACGTCACGAACGACGGCAGCGACAGCAGGAAGAGCGATGTGGCGCGAATCACTCGCGCCGCGAGCGAGCCCGGACGGGATGCCGCGACGAATGCCGGCGGAATCCCGATCACGAGCGACGTCAGGAAGGCAATCGTCGCCAGGAGCGCGGTATTGCGTGCACGGTCACCGACGATGGGCGCGACCGGGCTGTTGTAGTAGACCGATGTGCCGAGATCGAGCCGCGACAGGCCGGCAAGCCACGAGCCCCACTGAGACAGGATCGGCTGATCCAGCTTCAGCTCGTGCGTCCGCCGCTGGATCTCCTTCTGATCGAGCCGCAGACCAAGCTCGATGACAATCGCATGCGCCGCTGCCAGGCGGGTGATGATGAACGCGGCGGACGATACCGCCACCACGAGCAGAATCGTGGCGAGCAGGCGGCGAACGAAGTACGCGAGCATCAACGACTGGGCACGGGCGGCGCACGATGCGCGGGCGGCTTGTACTCGTATCCCGTGTCGTCGAGCACCAGCACCCAGTCTTCGCCGCGGCCCGGCGATCCAGGCGGGTCGAAACGCCGCGTGCTGTGGTTGGTGAACGTGCCGATCGCCTTGACGACGCCAGTGCGCGGGTTGAACCACCAGGCCATGACGTCTTCACCGGACGTCTTTCCGAGCCGGACGGTGACGGGTTCGCCGGTTGGCAGGTAGACGAACGCATACGTGCGGCCCCGGGTGGCACGAGCGTGCGCCGGGCCAGGATCGTGATCGCCGGCGATCAGCGATTGATCAGGGACACGGTCCTGGAACGGCCGCGAGAACACCGACCAGTACACCGCCTGCCGCACATCCGCATCGTCGAAGTAGCCCGCCTCGGGTTTCCAGTTGATCGGATGATCTTCGTAGCGGGGCTCGCCGTCGATCACGGGTTTGATCGGCGTCCGCGCGTAATCGGTCTCTATCATCTGATCGTTGGCGAAGTCGCGGGCCGCGTGCCCGGATTGCAGCATGTTGAAGTCGAGCCAGTCGGCAGTGTGGAACCACGCTGATGACGAGGATCCACCACCGGGGTGGTACGTCTTCAGGTGCCTGCCGCCGTCGCCTTCGCTGATGCCTGCGGCCATCGCGTTCCAGACCGCCTCGAAGCCGGCGCCCTTTCGATCGCCGCCGAGAATCCAGATGATGTTGGCCTGGTCACGATACCGCTCACCTTTCTCCGCCGCTTTCTTCACAATCCAGTCCACGTGCGCGAAATAGGCCTCGTTGGGTTGTCCGGGGTCATTGTCCTTGAGAGGACGATCCCCGTAGGCATTTGGCGCGGTCAGGCCGTCGAACTCGGCGAGAACGACGGCCTGGATGACGGTGAAGCCCTGCGCGCGACGCAGCTCGAGATAGCGCTCCGCGTCCTCGCGAGTGAGCCGATGGAACAACTCCCACGCCGTATCGCCCAGATAGAGAAACGGCGTGCCGTCACGGTGTTCGAGAAAGCGGCGATTTTCCGAGCGGAGCGATGAGTGGGCAAGTCGACGGAGGGCCGATGAGGGGAATGTCCTGCGCCAGCGCTGACCGTCCGGCGGCGACAACGAGAACAACCGCACCAAGCAGGTATCTCTTGAACTTCTCTCTCGCCGTGACGCCGGCTCCCTCGGTGATCGTGTACAGCTCGCCGGCGGCGACGTTCTTCACTTCATCCGTCGCGCCGCTCGGCCACTCGACGACCAGCCGGTCGGCCCGTGTCCGCGAACCCAGACCAAACGTCACCGGGAGCTCCGACTGCGACAGATAGCTCGAGCCGGACTTCACCACACGCCAGAGTCTGTCGGTTCCGATGAAGACCCGGACGCGCGCGCCGATCCCGTCCCGGTTCGACTTGACGCCTTTCACGCGGACGCGGAAGGCCTGCCGGCCTGGCGCTACGTCGTTGCGATAGAAATACGCCGGGCCGCCGTTGGTCGTGATGACGATGTCGGGATCGCCGTCGTTGTCGAAGTCGCCGAACGCCGCGCCACGCCCGACTTTCGGCTTCACGAAGTCGCCACCCACCTGCGCGGCGATGTCGGCGAACTGCCCGTGTCCGCGGTTGTGAAAGAGATGCGGCGGTTCGGCATAGCTGACGCGCGCGTTGACACTGGAGATCGTCTCGTCGATGTGGCCGTTGACGACCAGCAGGTCCTGCAGACCGTCGAGATCGACATCGAAGAAGAAGCAGCCGAATCCCAGCGTGCCGCGGGTCGCCCGCCCGATATCCGAGCGCGGCGCCTGATCCGCGAACTGGCCTTCACCAATCGGACGGTACAGCCCCAGCATCTCTCCGGAGAAGTTGGTGACGACGACACTGGTCGTGCCCGAGTTGTCCACGTCGGCGGCGTCGGCACCCATGCCGGCGCGTGCCCGCCCGTCCTCGCTGAACGCCAGCCCGGCGCGCAGGCCGAGCTCCGTGAAGGTGCCGTTGCCGTTGTTGCGATAGAGCTTGTTCGGCTCGGTGTCGTTGGCCACGAAGACGTCCGGCCAGGGGTCGAGGTCGTAGTCGATGAGCGTCACGCCCAGCGACTTCGACGTCGTGTCGAACAGCCCCGCCTTGGCGGTGACATCCTCGAACGTGCCGTTGCCCTTGTTCCGGAACAGCCATGAGGTGGTCCCTCGATAAGCTTCCGGCGTGCAATACGATTTCTGCTTGCCGTCGACACTGCAGTAGACGTCAGCCTCGGGGCTCCAGCGTATGTAGTTGCAGACGAGGAGATCGAGGAAGCCGTCGCGATCGAAGTCGAACCACAGCGCCGACGTGCTGAACGCCGCGCGGCCACCAAGACCAGCCTTGTCCGTGACGTCTACGAACGTGTTCTTCCCCGTGTTGCGGAACAATCGGTTCTGCCCAACCGCGGTCAGCAGGATGTCCTGCCAGCCGTCGTTGTCGTAATCCGCAACGGCGACGCCCATGCCGTACATCTCGACGCCGATCCCGGACGATGCCGTGATGTCCTCGAAAGTACCGTTACCGCGATTCCGAAACAGTCGGCTGCGGCTGGTCGATTTCGTCTGGCCGGGCCAGTTGGCGCCATTGACCAGCAGCAGGTCCTGACGGCCGTCGTTGTCGACGTCGAGGAAGGCGGCCCCGGAACCCAGCGTCTCTGGAAGGTACTTCTTCCCGAAGGCGCCGTTGTTGTGCGTGAAAGACAGCCCTGCCTGCTTCGTGATGTCGACGAGGCGAACGATGGGCGTTTGCGCCGCGGGCTGGAGCGGCCAGAGCGCCACCGCGGCGAGCAGTAGTACAGCGACGCGGGCGCGGGTCATTCCGGCAGGACGAGTCCCTTCTTCACGGCAAAGAGCACGAGCTCGGCCGTCTTGTGCACGCCGAGGGCGCTCATCAGATTGGCCCGATGCACGGCGACGGTATTGACGCTCAAATCGAGCATTACGGCGATTTCCTTGTTCGATTTTCCGTGTGCGATCAGCTGCAGCACCTGTTTCTCACGCTGCGTGAGGCGATCGTACGGGTCGGTCGACTTGTCGAAGGATCCGGTCTGAATCGCACGAATCAGAACGCTGGATAGCTCCGGTGCGAGGTATTGTTCGCCGGCGGCGATCGCGCGCACGGCGCGTGTCAGATCGTTCTCGATCGCGTTCTTCAGGATGTAACCCTTCGCCCCGGCGTCGAGGGCGTTCTTCACGTACTGCTCGTCGGAGTACATGCTCAGGATCAGCACCTTCGTGCCCGGCCGCTGCTTCACCAGTTCCATCGTCGCATGCAGGCCGTTCATCTCGGGCATCGACATGTCCATCACGACGACGTCGGGATCGCTCTTCTTGACGAGCGCCACGGCGTCGAGGCCGCTGCCGGCTTCGCCAACGACCTCGATGTCGGGATCGTCCTCGAGGATCCGGCGGAAACCCTGGCGGACGAGCGCGTGGTCGTCGACGAGCACGACGCGGATTGGCGAAGCAGGCATGGCGAAGTATTCTACGACCCCGGCGGCCCCGCGGGCATTAGCGCTTTTCCATTAGCGCGTCGACCGTTTCGCCGGCGGCACGCGCCGCGTCGGCGCTTCGCGCGCGCCCGGCGCCAAGCGGGACTCGTACCGACACGACAAGTCCCCCGGTCGGCCCTGTCCTCAACGCGAACGTCCCTCCCATCAGCTCCGCGCGCTCGCGCATGCTGACGAGGCCGATACCGCGCTGCACCGCGTCGAGCGACCGATTGGCCAGGCCCTTGCCCTGGTCCTCGACCTCGAGATCGAGGACGCCCTCTTTCTGCGAGAGCCGCACCCACGCGTCGCTGGTCTTGGCATGGCGGCTGATGTTGGTCAACGCTTCCTGCACGATGCGGTAGATGTGAATCGTCGATTCGGGCGGCACGACGCCGATCGGTCCCTGCGTCTCGAACCGCGCGTTGATGCCATGCTGCCGGCCGAACTGCTCGACGAACCACTCGAGCGCCTTCTCGAGCCCGAAGTCGTCGAGGACCACGGGATGCAGTAAACGCGATTGCACCCGGATCTTCTCCAGGGTCTGCTGGGCGATGGCTTGGACTTCTTCGAGGTCTCCGACGAGCGGGGACTCGGGCGGGAGGTTCCGCTTGACGCGGCCCAGCAGCGTGCCCACCGCCGTGAAGATCTGGCCGAACTCGTCGTGCAGCTCCCGTGCGAATTCCTGTTGCAGATCCTCCTGCAGCTTCAGCATCCGCCACGACAGGTTCCGCAATTGCGTCGACAGACGCTCGACCTCGTCGAACGCGCGGCGATTCGCGCGAATGATGTAAAGAAACGTCAGCGCGACGACGACGAGCAGGGCGGCGACGAGGATGCCAATCTCCCAAACGACGCGGTCGTAGATGGCGTGATTCTGCTGCGCGGCTTCCTCCTGCACGCGATTGTTCAGGACCAGGAACTGGGACACCATCCCGACGAGCTCCAGGTGCTGCGCGCTGACCGAAGTCCGCAGTTGCTCGATAGCGGCTTTCTCGTTTACCGCCGCCACGCGGAACATCTGATCCACGCGCTGCCAGAAGCGTTCGACGGCCGCCAGCAGCCGTTGCTGCTGCGCCTGTGGGCGCTCCGCCGGCGCCAGGGTCCGTTCGAGGGCGATCGCCTGTGACAGGTCGATGCGCAATCGATCGAAGATTTGCCGCCACGACACCAGCGGATAGGGCTCCACCTGATCCGCCATGTCCCGCATCGTCGTCGCCAGCCGCGCCAGGTTGTTCTGGATGCGGAGCAGCTGCAGCGAATCCTTGCGATTCCGTTCGCTGATGGCGGTCTGCTCGTCGCGCAGCGCTCGGATCTCGTGCACGGTGTACAGGCCGACGCCCCCAATGGTGGCCAGGGACAGCGCGAGACCGACGAAGAGCCGAGTCGAAGGAGACGCAGTCACGGCGAGATCACCGTTTGTAGCGGCGCAGCGGCTTGTGTAGCGCGCGGCGTAGCCGGCCTTCGTCCCATGTAGCGGCGGGGCTTTAGCCCCGCCGACGTCGCTCGAGCCGAAGGGCGCCGGCGGAGCAATCCATGCCCCACGTGACTGTTCGATGACCTTGGCGGCGTTTAGCGCGAGGAGCTCCTCCCACGGGCGCGTCACGACCTGCACGCCGATTGGCAAGCCCTCGGGCGAAAGGCGCACTGGCACCGAGACGGCGGGATTCTGGAGCAGGTTGAACCACGCGGTGTAGCGCCAGGCGTCGAGGTAATGGACGGTCCGGCCCTCGATCGTCCACTCGCGCTCGCCGTGCCGGAACGCGGGCGTGGGTGCCACCGGGCACAGCAGCACGGGAAACCGTGACATCTGGTGGGCCAGGCGCGTTTTCAGCAGGTCGCGCTGAATCTCCACTTCGAGTAACCGCCGCACGCTGATCGGGGGATCGCGGCGCGTCCACTCGAGAAACTCGACGAGGTTGCCATGCACCTCCGCTTCGCGTCCAAGCACGAGCGGTTCCAGTAACAGCCGGGAGGCGCGTCCGAAGATTTCCCACCAGAGTTCGCGCGCTTCCTCGAGGACGTCGGGCCGGAATGGCTCGACATGCCACCCGGCGTCTTCCAGCCAGCGCGCCGCCTGTCGTATCGCTGCACGGGTCTCAGCCGTGACGGGGACGGCGCCGTCGTCCTCGAACCAGCCAACCGCCGCGGCGTCGGGGGGCAGCAATAGCGGCACCGGGTGACCGTTGGGATCGCCGGGATCGGGCCCGGCAATTGCGCGGAGTAGCGCCGACACGTCGTCGATCGTTCGCGCCATCGGCCCGACCACGCCCGTCAGCGCGAAGACGCCGGCGCACGGCGGATGATGCCCGGTGGCCGGGACGCGCCCGGGCGTCGGTTTCAGTCCGCAGATGCCGCTGAAGTGCGCCGGCACGCGAATCGAGCCGCCGCCATCGCTGCCGATGCCGCCAGCCGAGAGGCCAGCCGCAATCGCCGCAGCCTCGCCGCCGCTGGATCCTCCGGGAGTCCGATCGAGCGCCCACGGACTGTTGGTCCGCCCGTAGAGCCCGTTGTCGGTCTCCCAGGCCATCAGCTGCTCGGCGACGTTGGTGACGCCGATCACGATGGCGCCCGCGTCGCGAAGTCGCGCGACCAGCGGCGCATCGGCGTCGGCGCGAATGCCCGCGCGGAATCGTGAGCCCGTCTCCCAGGGCTGCCCGTTCACCGCGACCGAGCTCTTGATGCTGATGGGAACGCCGTGCAGTGCGCCAAGCGTCGTGCCGGCGAGGACGCGCTGCTCGGCCTCCCGTGCGGTTCGCCGTGCCGCATCGGCATCGATGGCGACGTACGCATTCAGCTGGGGATTGAGCGCCTCGATGCGCTCGAGGCAGGCGTCGACAAGTTCAACCGGCGAGACGGCTCGCCGTCGAACGAGGTCGGCGAGGCCCAGCGCCGAGTCGAGAAGCGGCACCATCGCCTAATAGTATGGTCGGAATGTTACGCTGACGGCATGATCGTGACTCGCGCGCGGCAGGTGCAGGCCTTCGCGGCGGCGACGGCCCTGATGCTTACGCTCGCCGGCAATGGCCCTTCGGCGCAGGCGCCTCCAGCCATCCAGTTCGAAAGCGTGACCAGCAAGGCCGGCCTCACCACGCGTCTCGATCAGAACGCGACGCCGGACAAGAACATGGTCGAGACCATGGCGGGCGGTCTGGCCGTGTTCGATTACGACGGCGACGGATTACCCGACATTTTCTTCACCAACGGTGCCCAGATTCCGTCGCTCACGAAGCGTGGGCCCGACCAGTGGAACCGTGTGTTTCGCAATCGCGGCGGCATGGCGTTCGAAGACGTCACCGCGCGCGCCGGCATCGCCGGCGAGGGTTACTCTACGGGCGCGGCCGCCGCCGACTACGACAACGACGGGCGCGTCGATCTTTTCGTCGCCGGAATCAACGGCAACCGTCTCTATCGCAATCGCGGCGACGGCACGTTCGCCGACGTCACCGCCGCCAGCGGGATCAAGACCTACACCTGGTCGGTCGCCGCCGGCTGGTTCGACTACGACAACGACGGCCGTCTCGACCTGTTCGTCGTGAACTACGTCGACTGGGCGCCGCAGCGCAACAAGTTCTGCGGCGATCAGAGCCGCGGCGTCCGCGTCTACTGTCACCCGAAGCACTACGCGGGGCTGCCGAACGCGCTGTATCACAATCGCGGCGACGGTACGTTCGAGGACGTGTCGGAACGCTCCGGAATCGCGCAGCACGTCGGCAAGGGGATGAGCGTCGCCTTCGCCGACTATGACGACGACGGATTTACCGACGTGATGGTCACGAACGACGCGGTGCCGAACTTCCTGTTTCACAATCGCCGCAACGGCACGTTCGAGGAAACCGGTCTTCTGGCCGGCGTCGCGGTGCCGGCAAACGGCCGCCCCGTGTCGGGGATGGGCGTGGATTTCCGTGATTACGACAACGACGGGCGGCCGGACATCGTCTTGACCGCGCTCTCGGGCGAAACCTTCCCCTTGTTCAAGAACGAGAAAGGGACGTTCTTCAAGGACGCGACCTACGAGAGCGGACTCGCGAAGGCCACAATCCGCATGAGCGGATGGGGCGCGGCATTTGCCGACTTCGATAACGATGGCTTCAAGGATCTGCTGACGGCGAACTCGCACGCCAACGACCGCGTCGAGGAGTTCGAGGCCGCCGTTTACCGCCAGCCGAACGCGATCTTCAGGAATACGGGCGGGCGCTTCGAAGACGTGTCAGCGACCGCCGGCGAGGATTTCACGGCGCCGCGCGCCAACCGCGGGCTCGGGATCGCGGATTTCGATCGCGACGGCAGGCTCGACGTCGTGATCAGCGAGCTCGGGGAAGCGCCGCGACTCTTGCGCAACGTGTCGCCCGATGCGAACGCCTGGATCGCGGTGCGGCTGGTGGGGAAGGGCAGCAATCGTGACGGGATCGGCGCGCGCATCCGCGTCGGGTCCCAATGGAACCAGATGACATCGAGCACCGGCTATGCGTCATCCAGCCTTGGTCCGGTGCATTTCGGGCTTGGAACGGCGGCCGCGCTTCAGTCGGTCGAAGTTATCTGGCCGAGCGGCGCGAAGCAGGTTGTTCCGGACATCGTCGTGCGAAAGCTGACGACCGTTACGGAACCGTGAGTCATGTAGGGCGGACCTTCAGGTCCGCCTTCACGCATGTGAGGCGGAGCTAAAGCTCCGCCCTACATATGTTTCTTCGAGATGCGCGCCACGAGCTCCTTCACGCGGGGCTCGTTCGGCCCGCGCCGCAGCGCCTCGTCGGCCCAGCGCTTCGCCTCGGCCGCGCGGCCGGCCTGCGCCAGTGTTTCCGCGAGCGAGATATGGTCCGACGAACGCGTCGGGTTCGCAGACGCGGCGCGTTCGAACGCCGCCAGCGCGGCGTCGCGATTTCCGCGCTGTCGCTCCACGAGACCGAGATTCACCCACGCCTCGTAGGCCTCGGGGTGCGCCTCGACCTCGGCCCGATACTCGCGGATCGCCTGCGCAACGTCTCTGCGCTGTTCGGCCAGCACGCCGAGATTGAAGTGGAGTCCCGCCTGCGTGTCTCCAAGCGCCACGGCGCGATTCAGGGCCGTGGTGGCGACGTCGCGCCGGTTCAGTTCGAGCGCCACGATGCCCAGCCCGGTGTGAATCGAGGCAAAGGTGGGCGCCGCCGCAGCGGCACGCTGGTAGTAGGCAAGACGCCTGCTCGCGCGATCCGCGCTGGCGAAAGATTTCCGCGATACCGACCAGCGCTTTCACGTTCCCTGAATCCAGCGCCAGGACGCGTTGAAATCCGGTTGCTGCATCGTCTACCCGGCCCGCCGCCTGGTACGCGAACGCAAGGTTCAGGATGCCGATTGGCGATTCGGGATCGAGCGCGACGGCACGCCGAGCCGTCCCGACTGCCGCTTGCGCGTCGCCGCGGCGCAGGTACACGGACGACAGCGCCAGGTGAACGGCGGGATTCTCGGGCTCGCGTCGCGCGAGCGTGTCGAGGATCTGCGCGGCCGCGTCGAATTGCCCGGCGTCTCCGAGAGACTGCGCCCGCAACAGCTCCTGCAGCAGCGGCATCTTGTCCTTCGGATCGGGACGAGGGCCGGTCTGCTGCTGCGCGCGCGATTCGCCACCGCTGATGTAGCCCAGCGAGCGCAGCCGTGCCGTGGCTTCCGGATCGAGCCTGGGCGGGCGCCGGCGCTGCCTTTCCCACGTCAGGGCTCGTGGCATCCAGCTGGGCGCTCAAGCGTTGCGGCGATCCCGGGATGCTGGGCCGTGACATCGTGCGTCTGCTTCGGATCCGCCGCCAGATCGTACAGCTCGGGGCGCGGCGCTTTCACGAACTTCCACTGCGTCGTCTCGACGCGAAAAGAGCTCACTCCAGCCGTAGTGGAAGCGCGGGTAGTAGGTTTCCGCGTATGAGAACGGGCCCGGCGATGATCGACGCATCGGCCGTCTCTGACGCTGGCTTCTCGGAGGAGGCAGTCGCCCTCATTGACGTCTCGTGAACGATCATCGGCAGCAGGCTGACGCCGTCGAGCCCCGCGGGCACGGTGCAGCCCTGTGAGATCGAGGACGGTCGGCATGACGTCCACCAGTCGCGACAAGCCGTGCACGCGGTGACCGCTCAGCGCCGGCGTCAGCGTGGGCACCGTCTGACCGCTCGGCGGCGCAACGATCAGCGGTACGTCGAGCGTGTCGCCGTAGAGGAACACACCGTGCGTCGGTTCGCCATGCGCGCCCAGCGATTCGCCATGGTCGGCGAGATAGACGATCAACGTGTTGCGGCGCAGGTCCAGCGCATCGAGAGTGTCGAGCAGCCGACTGACCTCGTGGTCCGCATACATCACCTCGCCGGCATAAGCGCTTGGCGCCGCGCGCCGAAACGCCTCCGGCGGCGTGTACGGATCGTGCGGGTCGTAGAGGTGGACCCACAGATAGAACGGACTCGAGCCGCGCTTCGGCTGCTTCAGCCAGGTCACCGCGGCATCGACGACGGCCGTGGCGGGACGCTCGACGTCAATCAGGCTGCGATGTTCCAGGCCGCGATAATCGAACGAGTCGTCGTAGACCTGATGGCCCTGCCCGATGCCCCAGCGCGAGTGCAACACGTACGACGAGACGAACCCGGCCGTCGCATAGCCGCTGGCGAGAAAACGCTCGGCGAGCGTGGTCGCGGCCGGCTCGAGCACGAAGCCGTTGTCGCGAATCGCGTGCCGCGGAGGATACAGGCCGGTGAACAGCGACGTGTGCGATGGTAGCGTCAACGGGACCTGCGACACGGCATGCTCGAAGACGGCGCCCTCGCGCGCGAGGCGTGTCGCGGCACGAGTGTCGAACCGCGCTCCGTATGGTGCGAGATGATCGCGGCGGAGCGTATCGACAGAGATCACGACGACGTTGGCGCGATTGAAGCGCCCGGCGGCGACCGGTGCATACGCGGGTTGGCGTATCGCGGCGGGTTGTTCAGTGACGGCGTGCGCCGCAGGTTGTGGCGGCGGTTGCCGCGCGAAGTACGCCCACGCCATCGCGAGGCAGGCGGCGACGCCGGCGGCTGCGGCAATCCATGGCCCCCATCGGCGAGGAGGATCGCCCGGCGGCGCCGTCGCGTGCGGCGGCGTCCGGCGCTCAGTCGTTGGGCGGCGTGAGCGTGGCATCGGCCGGATCGGCGGGTGCGTCGGTCGGCGGCGGGGCGGCGGGGCGGCGGCGCTGATATTCCAGCAACGCCTTCTGCGCGTCTTCGGCACGGCCCATCGCCTGATACGCCCGTGCCAGCTGGAAGTGCACATCGCCGTCTTCGTCGGCGTCCAGAGACGCTTCGAGCTGCGGCACCGCCTCCGGGTATTTGCCAGCCAGCACGTACGCTTTCCCCAGCAGCGCCCGGCCGACTGGAGGCGCGTCGGACCCCTTCGTGACCTGCTCGAGGATGGGAATCGCGCGATCGACCTGCTGCGCCTGGAGCAGCGCATCGCCGTACATCAGCAACAACGAGCCGTCTGCCGGCTGCTGGCGCGTCAATCGCTCGAGCAGCGGAATCGCCTCGTCGAGGTCGTGGGCTTGCAGCAGGGCGTCCGCAAGGGCGTTTTCGATCGCCGGATTGTCGGGCTCGAGTTTCAACGCCTCCCGAATCTCTGCGACACCCTCGGGGAATCGGTTGCGCGACTGCGCGATCTCGGCGCGAATCAGATGGAGCTCGGCGGATGCCGGCAGCGTCTCGAGATGCTCGACCGCCTCGACGGCGAGTCGATTCGCGGCGCGCACGGCCCAGAATCGCGCGACCGGCCCGCTCGCCTGCTGCGCCGCCGCTCAGCGACTCGCGAAACTTGCCGTCGAGGAACCGGCATTCCGCCACGCGCGTCGCGCAGTAGGCCGCCGTTCTCGGCTTCACCTTCTGCAGCTCGGTCGCCGCCCAATCACTCTTTCCGGCTCGCTCGTACAGGTCGGCAACCGATTCGTGCAGGCCTCCGATCGGCACCTTGTTGTCCGAGCGCGCGACGGTAGATGCGGCAGTGCGGCCGGCAAGCTTCTCCTGGGTCGCCGCGATGTCGGCCACGATCACTTCGAGCAGCGGCGAGTCGGGGAACTCCTTCTGCAGCGCTCCAGAACGCGGTCTTCGGCGATCGCCTTCGTAGCTGCGCGCGAGCCCGTACCAGGCCTTCGGCGTTCTGGGCTGAAGCGTCGTCAGCGCACGATACTGCGGCGCGGCCTTCGAGGGCCGTGCAGACCCGAGATAGCTGCGCGCCAGCATCTCCCGCGCATCAGGGTTCTTCGGCATCAGCGTCACGGCGCGCTGAAGCGGCGCTCGCCGCGTCGGCGAACTGACCGAGGTCGAGCAGCGAGGCGCCGAGAAAGAGCGAGGCCGGTGCCAGCGATTCGTTCAGCGCGACGGCCTTCCTGAGCACCGGGCAGGGCGCCGATCCGGATGTCCGGCCATGTAGCGCGCCATGCCGAGGTTCATCAGCAGGCCGGCGTCGTTCGGCCGAGCCGGCGACGAGCTCGCCGTAGATCGTTGCCGCCGCGTCGAATCGACCCGATTGCATCGCCGCCGCGGCCTCGGCCGCACGCGCGGCCAGGGCGTCCTGCACCTGCGCCTGCGCCTGCCGCGGCGCACCGCACAGCCAGGGCGAACACGATCGGCAATGCCGACGACCGTCCTCATTTCGTTGCCGTCGCTGCCGTCGTCCGGTCGCCGCGCTTCAGCGACACGATCCGATCGATCGCGATGCCGGTGAACGACTCGTGCAAGCCGTCGGGCCACTCGACGTCGACCGAGCTCACGCGATCGCTCGTGCCAAGACCGATATGGACGCGATCGTCGCTGGCGCTCAGATAACTGCCGTCGGTTCGCACGCGTCGCCACAGCATGGGCTGTCCCTCGCGCACGACGCCGACACGCGCGCCGATCGCAAAGCGGTTACCGGACGGTGCGCTCGAGCGACATCTCGATCCAGTGCGCGCCTGGACAGGCCGCGCGTCCACGCTGCCGCCGATGGTCTGGTTCAGCAGCAGCCGGACCGGTGCGTTGTTGTTGGTGATCACGACGTCGACGTCGCCGTCGTTGTCCACGTCGCCCGTGGCAAGCCCTCGCGCGACATCCAGTCGCGAGAACTCGACTGCCGGCCTGCGCGCTCACGTCGCGAAGGACTCCTTGACCCTCGTTGTGGAACAGCAGATTGTGCTGACGGTACGGCACCGGCTGACCGCGAAGACGCTCGATGATGTTGACGGCGCCGTTGACGACGATCAAATCGAGGCGGCCGTCGTTGTCGTAGTCGAGCCAGTTGGTGCCGAATCCTGTCATCTCCGCCGTCGGCACCGCCAGGCCCGCGCGCACGCGCGCAGTCGTCGAAGTTCCCTGCGCCGTCGTTCACGTACATGGCATGCGTCTCGGTGGCGATGTTGGTGACGAAGAGATCTTCGTCGCCATCGTTGTCCGGAATCGCCGAGCGCGATGCCCATGCTGCCTTCGGGCCGGCCGCCCGCATTCACGGCCGTCCCCGACAGAAATCCGCGATCGTCGAAGGTGCCGTTTCGCTGATTGATCCACAGCTGGTTCGCCATCGCGTCGTTGGCGACGTAGATGTCGGGCCAGCCGTCGCCGTCGAAGTCGCCGACAGCGACACCCAGATCCGGCGCCATAGGCGCGCGACACGCCCGACGCGTCGGTCACGTCCGTAAACTGGCCGGCGCCGTCGTTCCGGAACAGCCGGGCCGGCACCGGCGCAGTAGGCGCCGCGGCGGACAGTAGTCGCGCGCGCCCGCGTGATCCGTGCAGACCTTGTCGCCGGCGACGGTGAACGCCACGTAGTTGACGACGATCAGATCGAGATCGCCGTCGCGGTCGTAGTCGAGAAACGCCGCGCTCGTGCTCCAGCGCAGGATCGTCGACGCCGGCCGCGGCGGTGACGTCGCTGAAGGTGCCGTCGCCGTTGTTGCGATAGAGCACGTTCGACCCGAAGTTGGTGACATACAGGTCCCGCCACCCGTCGTTGTCGATGTCGCCGACCGCGACGCCCATGCCGACGGCGGACAGGCCGACCCTCGCCTGATCGGTCACGTCCGTGAAGTGGAGCACGCCTCGCGATCCCGGCCCGATGAGATCGTTCCTGAACAACCGATTGCCGCCCGTCGAAGCGGCGACGCATCGCCGAGCGGCCGCCCCTGCACGAGATAGACGTCGAGATCGCCGTCGTTGTCGTAGTCGAACAGCGCGACGCCCGATCCCATGATCTCGGGCATGTAGAAGCGACCGGCTGCGCCGTTCGTATGACGGAAGCGCAGGCCGCTTTCGGCTGCCGCTTCGCGGAACGGCTCGGACGCCCGCCAACGCCAGCGATCGCGGCCGCGACGACCGCGAGCGAGCCATCGCCGGGAATCCGAAAACGACCGCTCACGGCAGCCTCGCCAGGTCCCGTTCGATCGCGGCCGCCAGATCCGCCTGCCCGCGTGGACTCGCGCGAGGTCGCGTGCCTCGACCGCATAGCGACGGCCGCGGCGATGTCGCCTGCCTGCACGTGCGCGGTGGCCAGCGCGAACAGGACGCGCGCACGATTCGGATCGTCGCGCGTCGCGATCCGCTCGAGCACGGCAATCGCCTGCTGACTGTCGCGGCGCGCCAGCATCATGCGCGCGAGATTGAACTGCGTCGCGGCATCGTCCGGCGCCTGTTCGGCCGCCTTGCGATACGAGGCCTCGGCCTCGTCGAGGCGGCCGTCCTTCTCGGCGAGCTGTCCCAGGCCGACCCAGGCCGGCGCGTACTGCGGATTGATCTCGAGCGCCGTCCGAAATTCGCCGGCCGCCCTCGCGGCGTCGCCTTGTGAGGCGAGGCAGATCGGCGAAGTTGTAGTGCCCCTCGGCAACGCGAAGTCCGAGATCGACCAGCGCCTCGAAAGTGCTGTTCGGCCTTGCTCCATTGCCGCTCGCGGCCGTAGAGCGCGATCAGGTTGACGCGGGCACGCACCCAACTTGGGATCGACCGCGACCGCGGCCTCGTATTCCTCGATCGCGCGTGCCGTTTCTCCCTGCGCCTGAAGCGCGAACGCGCGATCGGAACGTGGCCGCGGCGTCATCGCGCAGGGCGCGCACGCGCGCAATGACGGGATCCTCGACCGCCGGCCACCGCGTGCCGTACTGCTGCGCCTTCGCCAGCGACGTCTCGTGCCTCGTCGATTCGACCGAGCCGTCGAAGCACCATGCCGCGCGCATACCAGGCCGCGCCGAACTCCGGAAAGAGCCGCACGGCGGTATCCAGCTCGCGCAGCGCGCCGCTGTCGTCGTTCGAGGCGGCCGAGACTTCGACCGAGCCCATAGCGCGCGTGCGGTTCGGACGCGCCGCCGTCGTCAAGCGCCTCGTAGGCGGTCCGCGCCTTCGCCGACGTCGCCGGATTCGAACAGCGCGTCCGCGAGTGCCAGACGGGCCGGCAGCCGACGTCGGGCGATCGCGCAGTGCCTCGCTTCAGACAGGTCTGCCGCCTCGCGATGGTGCGCCAGACGCGTCTCGACGAGCCCGCCAAGATAGAACCATTCGAAGCGACGGCGCCAGCGCCGCGTGCGCGCGCATAGACCGCCGCCGCGGCTTCGAATTGCTCCCACGCGTGCAGCATCATGCCGAGCTCGACCGACGCGCTCGGCATCGTCCGGATGCGCTCTTGACCGCATCGAGCGCCCGCGCGATCGGCGACACGCGACACGGCGGGGTAGTTGTCGAGATTAATCGTCGGGCAGCGTCGGCGTTTGCGCATTCGCGGAGCTGGGGCCTGTCCCCACATGGCCCCGGCCGTCGCAGCCACGGCCAATGCCGGAACGCGACCCAGCGCACCGAGAACGACCATAACGTCCGGCGAACGACGGATCATCTGCACCGAGCCAGTCCGCACCACAATCCGCAATCGACTCAGGGCTGTCTGTCGGCGCCGCGCTGCGCCTGCTGCAGCGCCTCGAGCCGCTGGAACTCGGCTCGCTCGCGCTTGGCGTCCGCGCGCCCGCCCTGCGCGCTGGTAGGCGCGCGCCAGCTGGAAGCGGACGCTCGGACTCGACGGCTCGAGCGTGCGCGCGGCTTCCAGTTCCGCGATTGCCGCCGGCTGCGTCGCCCGCTCTGCAGTCTGACCTGCCCGAGCACCTTACGCGCAGGAAGTTCCTCGGCGCGAGCTTCGCGGCCTTCGCGGCGTACGGCGTCGCCGCCGTCGAAATCGCCGTGCTTGATCAACTCCTGGGCGATCTGCACGCTGGCGAGCACGTGTGTCAGGCGATCTGCTCCAATCTCGAGCTTGAACTGCTCGAGTGCCTGCGCCGGTCGATTCGCTGCGCGAGATAAGTTTCCGTACACGAAGTGCACGTTCGGGAGCACGCCGATATCGCGACACGAGCTCGCACGAACGCCTGCTCGGCCGCCGCGGTCTCCATGCCGATGCTGAGGACGCCGGCGCTGACCGGCGAGCTGCACCATCTCCCGTTCCTCCGGCGGTCACCTCCGACGGCAGCTCGGGCCAGCACGCAGCAGCGCGAGGCCGAGCGCCTCGAGGATCGTCGGCTGCGTGTTGCCACCACGAACGAAGCTGCGGCATCGACGTCGACGGCGCGCTCGAATTCCTGCCGGCTCGCGCCAGCAGGATCGCGCGGTGATAGCCGACGACGGCGACTGAAACTCGGCGTCGTCGCCGACGCCAAGCTGCTTTGCCCGGTCCAGGTGCTCGAGCGCTGGCGCGATACTCCTTCAGCTTGAACTCGCACAATCCGCTGAACGCCCATGCGGCGCCGTGCGCCGGCTCGCTGCTCGACGACGCGAGCAAAGGCGTCGCGGCATTCGCGGTGGCGATCAGCGTCGTAGTAGATGGTGCCGAGCTACCAGTAGCCTTCGGTCCACGACGGCTGGAGGGCGAGCGCCCGCTTGATAGAACGCAACGGCATGCGTCGATGCGGCCGGCCGCGCGCGCGTCATCTGCCTTCTGACGCAAGCGCGTCGAAGTCACCCGTCGTCTGCGCTGGCACGCGGTTGACGTGGCCGACGTCGACAGGAGGGCACAGGCGAGGCAATGCGCCATAGGCAGACGCGTTAGTGTTAACCAGAGCGCTCCATGAACATCTTACAGCGTCTGACCCCAGGCGTACAGAAAACGCCGGGCGATTGCCATCGCGCCGGCGCTTTCCGTAGTCGTAGTCCGGAGCCCGGAGCCAGTCCGCTTTAGAACTGGAACCGCACGCCGAAGCGGATCTGCCGCTCGCCGGTGCCCGAGTCTCGCGCGCTTCCGTTGCCGCGCACCGTCGTTGCCGACCGTCGTGACACGGCCGAAGTTGCCGCTGGAGATGTCGCCACCGGCCGGCCCCACATCGGGCGTGTTCGTCAGGTTGAAGAACTCCGCACGGAACTCGAGCGCGCTTGCCGCCGGACCGATCGGGAAGGCGCGGAAGATCGAGAAGTCGATGTTCCAGAAGCCTGGGCCACGGAACTGATTGCGGCCGGTGTTGCCGAACGTCACGCCCTGCGGCTGGCTGAACGACGACGGGTCGAAGTAGAAGCCGGCGTCGCCCGTGTCGCCGATCACCTTGTATTCGCCGTTCAGGTTTGCCGTCTGCAGGCTGCCCGGCATGTTCGAGCGTCGCGCCGTTCGCCGTGATCGTGAACGGCGTGCCCGACATGGCGCTGTAGATGCCGTTGATCTGCCAGTCGCCGAGGATCAGGTGCGCCGATGTCCTTGGCCGTGGCCGTCTTGTACGGCAGCTCGTAGACGAACGCCATCTGGAACATGTGCGTCCGGTCGTAGCCTGCCAGCGCGTAGTTGCGGCTCCGCTGGCTCGGCGCGTTCCACGTCAGCTGGCTCCACCCGTCGTCGTCGACCTCGTTCTTGGCCTTCGACAGCGTGTAGGCGCCCTTCAGCATCAGCCCGTTCTTGAACGGCCGGTTGATGGCGACCTGCAGGGAGTGGTAGCGCGACTTCGCGATCGGGCCCCACAGCAGCAGCGAGTTGTTGCCGTCCGAATCGTTGGAACAACGGCCGGCTGGCCGCGCCGCCGCCGGGCACGTCGGACGCGTTGGCGTCGATGTCGGTGAAGCCGCCATTCTTCGCCGTGCCGACGTAGGCGACGTCGACCGAGAGGTCCCACGGCAGCCGGCGCTCGAACGACGACGTTCCACGACTGGATGCGGCCGCGCGACACGTCGCTCGGCCGGTGTCCGCATCAAGTACGAGTTCGGCAGCGGGAGCCGGCCCGAGCTCAGCGTCCGGACCGACGACGTCCGGAATGCCCTGCTCGAACGTGGTCGCCCACCCGAACGGCTCGGTCGGCGTTGTACTGCGACGCCGAGCGTCAGCGGGAAGAAGCCGCGCAGCGGGCGCGAGAACGGCAGCGGGTTGTAGGTGATCGCCGTAGCCGGTCCGGAACACGGTGTTGTCGTTGATGCGGTAGACGGCACCGAGCCGCGGCGCGAACAGGGTGCTTGCTCACCTTGATGCCGAGATCCTTCGGCATCGCTCCGCCGAGCACCGCCGCAGCGCGTCACCGTGCAGGCTCGTGTGAGCGACCGCGTGCTGTTGAGATCGTTGGCGCCCACGACCTGCTCGATGCCGCGGTCGGCGCGCTGCATCAGCGGGTAGTACTCGTAGCGCAGGCCGAGGTCGAGCGTCAGCTTGTCGTTGACCTGCCAGCGGTCGCGGCCGTAGAAGTTGTGCTGCCACTCGCGCGTGGTCATCAGCTCGTTCTGCACGCTCTCGGCGCCGCGACGTCCGCCAGGCCCAGCAGGAACGCGGCGTGCGCGTTGTAGATGTTGGCCGTCCTGGCTGCCGCCGTTGAGCGCGGTCGCGTTCGGCGCGACCTGCATGAACGCCGCGCGGACCGTAGCCGAGCTCGGGCTGCCAGTGATCCATGCGCAGCCTGTTGACCGAATAGCCAAAGCGGAACTCGTGCGCGCCCTGCAGCTTCGTCAGGTTGCTGGCAGAACGCGTAGGTCCGCTCGTCGCGCTCCACCGGATCCCACCCGTTGGCGTTGCCGACGATGTCGAAGTTGCACCAGCAGCCGCCCTGAGGAAGAAGCGGGATGCCGGCGTAGCGCGGGTCGCTGCTGAAGTTCGCGCCGCCGTTCATCCCGGGGATGCCGAGCGTCGTCCAGCCCGAAGTTGCCCAGGGCCAGATCGCTCTCCTGCGAGTCGTGGTTCATCTTCGAGATGCCGAACGTCGCGTCGAAGCACCATCGTCGGGTTGAGCGTCCACGTGTCGCCGAACGGTGTACATCTGCACCGTGGTGTCGCCGGTGAGCGCGCCGTCGTAGCCGAGATAGGCCTGCGGCGAAGTGACGTTGGCGCCCATCCGCGAGTACTTGCCCCAGATCTGCGCTCGACGCCGACAGGTTGTAGTTCGACCTTGAAGTCGTAGTTGTTGCGATCGAACTTCCGGTCCTGCTCGCGCACGTAGTTGCGGAAGATCGCCTGCGCCGCCGACGTTGCCGTTGGAGAGCTCGCCCGGCAGGTTCGGCAGTCGGGTACAGCGCCTGAATCTTCTGGCGATGTCGCTCGATCGTGTCCGCCGGAATCACGTTGCCCGGGAACGGCGTCGCGCCCGGTGCCGTCCGGATTGCCGGTTGATCGGGTCGTAGATGATCTGCAGGCTGCCGTCGGGGTTGAACGCCTGGCTGAAGTCGCCGACCCGCAGCGCCGTCGGGCGGCACGTTGAAGAAGAACTGCTGCGGCGTCTTCTGGTACTGCCCTTCCCACGCGCCGAAGAAGAACAGCTTGTTCTTCATGATCGGTCCGCCCAGCGTCGCGCCGTCGATGTGCGAGCTGCGTATCGGTCTTCTCGGTCGCGAAGTACGGCTTCGCGTTGAAGCTCTCGTTGTTGTAGAACGCGAACGCCGAGCCCTTGAACTCGTTGGTGCCCGACTTGGTGATGACCGTGATCGCGGCGCCGCCGGCGTTGCCCTGCTCGGCGTCGAAGTTGCTCGTGCTGACGTTCACGGTGTCGATCGTCTCGGCCGGCGACACGTACATCGTGTGGTGCGGCAGCCAGATGTTCACGTTGGTCGCGCCGTCGGTCTTGGTGCCGTTGGTGTTGCGGTCCATGCCGTTGACGTTGGTGGTCAGCGCGCGACCCGGCGTATCGACTTCGCTGTTCTGCTGACGCCCGGGCGTCGCGCCCGGCACCAGGTTGATCAGCGATCTGGTAGTTGCGGTTCTGGTGCGAGCGGGAGCGTGCGTGATCGTCTGCCGACTTCAGCTCGGTGTGCGTGTCGGCCTTGTCGGTCTGCAGCAGCTGCACGTCCGAGGCGACGGTGACCGTCTCGGTCAGCGCGCCGACGTCGAGCTGCACGTCGACGCGGCCACCTCGTTGACCGAGACCGGCACGTCGGTGCTGCACGGACTCCTTGAAGCCCTGCAGCGTCACCTTGACGTCGTAGGTCCCGGCCTGCACGTTCGTGAACGAATAGGTGCCGGTGTCGCCGGACACCGCCGTCGCGGACGAGTTCGTTTCCTTGTTGGTGGCGGTGACCGTGGCGCCGGGTACGGCGGCGCCGCTGTCATCCGTGACGGTGCCGACGAGGCTGCCGTACAGGACCTGCGCGTCCAAGCCTCGCAGGTCCGGCGGCGACGACGAGCGACGGTCAGTACGCCGAGCGTCGCTTTCACGATCCTTCTCTTGATGGTCACGTCGCTTACCTCCAGCAGGCTAATACGAACACATCAGATCGGGGAGGATCTGTACAGGAAGGTGAGCGGGACAACCGCACTACCCTGCGCCTGCGATGGCGAAAGGCTAAGCCGACCGGTGCCTGAAGTCAACGGGGAGTGGACGTGCGGGCGAGTTCTTTAAGGATCTTTAACAATTGGTAGGACCGAGCGGTCAGATCGGCCATTTTGGCGCAGAACGTCGGAACAGCCTCATCGGCCGGCGAGCGGACCGCCGGCGGCTCAGTGCGAGATTGGCTGAGCCTTGAATAAAGTCGGCCGGACGCCGTCAGCCGGTCGTGCCCTGGGAGTCCCGCTCGAGGCGCTTGATATAGGCCTCGAGCTTGTCGTTCTCGTACTTGACCGTGTTCAGGAACAGGCTTTCAGCCAGATAGTCCCGCCGTTCCTCGTCGGTCATCTGCGTGATCAGGTGCTTGATTTCCCGCACCATGTCCTCGAACGACCGCTCCAGCTCCTTCCGGGCGGTGACCTCGCGGTAAAGCGTCTCCATGATTGCCAGCAGATCGCCGTCGAGGGCGATCTCGGCGCCGTTGGTCGTCGTGATGCTTCGCATGGCTCAGCCCCCGAAGCTCCGGACCGCGCTCGCCTCGTCCGGGTGCAGCTCCAGAAATTTCTGCGCGCCGGTCATCGTCAGCATCGTCTCGACGCGCTTCTGGACGCCCGCCAGCTTCAGCGTGGCGTCGGCCGCGGTCGCCTGGCGATAGAGGTCCATGAAGCAGCCGATCGTCGCGCTGTCGACGTAGGTGACGATCGTCAGGTCGATCAGCAGCTTTTTCTCGCCCTTGGCAATGAGCGACGCCACCGCCGTCGAGAAATCGGCGAGCATCGGATACATCAGGCGCGACTCCGAGACCCGGACGATGGCCAGGCCCTTCGCGAACTCGGTCGTCAGGTTCATCCGCTCACTCCGCTGCGGGGTTCGCCCAGGCCGCCGGCTGCCGTCCGGCGACCCATCGGGCCTCGCCGCCTGTTCGTATTGTGTTCTGAGGCGCTTGATCTGCCGCGCCAGCTCCGTCCGGCCACGATTGATCCGCGACTTCACGGTGCCCTCAGGCAGGTGCAGCGAATCGGCGATCTCCTGATACGAGAGCTCGCGGATGTCGCGCAGCATCACCGCCGTCCTGAGCGTTTCGGGCAGCGTCGACAGCGCCTCCTTGAGCAGCGTGACGCGGTCGCGATGCTCGAGCGCGGCGTACGGGCTGATCTCGGTGGAGACTGGCGCCAGATCGCCCGGGATCGACGTCGCGATCGATCGTCTCGCGCTCCTTGCGGACGCTGCGATAGTGATCGATGCAGAGGTTCCGGCTGACGCTGATCAGCCACGTCTGGAAGTTGGCGCGGCGGTCGAAGGTGTCGAGCGACCGGAAGATCTTCAGGAAGATGTCCTGCGTCAGATCTTCGGCCTCGTCGTGCTTGCCGACGAACTTGTAGGCGACGTTGAAGACTTTGCGCCGGTGCAGGCGCACGATCTGCTCCCAGGCCTGCTGATCGCCGGTTAGGCACCGTTCAATCAACTCGTCGACGGTCGCCGTCTGTGCGGGCTGGTACTCAGGAGGCATCAAGACGCTCTCGCCGAGACGGCGTGGTGGTGGGCGCGTGGCATCATAACAAAGCGATTTTTTGCGTGTCAAACACCGCAAATTGCTGATTTCACGTTAAGATCCGAGCGTTTTCATGACCTCGTTCCCGTCGCCGACCGTCCCCGCCGGAGTCGCCGCTCCCGTGCTGACGGCGATTGCCGAGTCGGTCGGCACTCCTGCATACGTCTACGATGCCGCTGAGATTCGCCGAGCCTACACCAGCTTCGATCGCGCGCTCGGCCAATATCCGCACGCCATCCACTATGCGCTGAAAGCGAATTCGACGCTGGCCCTCGTCCGGCTGCTCCGCCAGCTCGGGTCGGAGGTGGACGCCAACTCGGGCGGCGAGATCGAGGTGGCCCTGCGCGCCGGCTTCATTCCCGAGCAGATCGTGTTCAGCGGCGTCGGCAAGGGCGGCGACGAGCTCGATCGGGCGGTGACGCTCGGCCTGAAGTCGGTGAACGCCGAGTCGCCGGGGGAGCTCGATCGCATCGCGGCACGGGCCCAGGCGCTGGGGACGACCGTACGCGTGGCGCTCCGCGTCAACCCCGACATCGACGCGCGCAGCCACCCGCACATTTCCACCGGACTCAAGACCAACAAGTTCGGGACGCCCATCGGCGAGGCACGCCAGGTCTATCGCGATCATGCGCGGCTGCCGGGCCTGGAGCCCGTCGGCGTTCACGTGCACGTCGGGCTCGCAGATCACGACGCTGGATCCGCTGCGCGACGCTGCCGCCCGGGTGGTCGCGCTGGCGAAGGCGCTCGCCGGCGACGGCATCGCGCTGGAGCATATCGATCTCGGCGGTGGTCTCGGCATTTCGTACGACGGGTCGGCGGTACCGACGGCCGAGGACTATGCGGCTGCGATTCTGCCGGCCCTCGCAGGGGTCCGGCTTCGGCCTTGTCGTCGAGCCGGGCCGCGCGCTGATTGCGGCCGCGGGGGTTCTCCTGGCCCGCGTGGTCGATCGGAAGGTTTATGCGGGCGGTCCGCAGTTCGTCGTCCTGGATGCCGGCATGACCGAGCTGATGCGGCCCGCCCTCTACGGCGCGTTCCATCGCATCGTCGCGGTGACGCCGCGGCCGGAGCGTTGCAGCGCTACGAGGTCGTGGGTCCGCTCTGCGAGAGCAGCGATATCTTCGGCCGCGACCGCGAGCTGCCGCCGCTCGACGTCGGCGATCTCGTCGCGATCCTCGACGCTGGCGCCTACGGATCGGTGATGGCGTCGACCTACAACCGGCGCCCGTTCCCTCCGGAGGTCCTCGTCGATGGCGACAGTTGGCGCGTCATCCGCCGACGCCAAACGATCGACGATCTGCTGGCGTTGGAGGAGTGACGAAGGCAGACTTCAGACTCAGGCTCAGGCTTCAGGCTTCAGCTAAGCTCGCTAGCATCTGTAGCCCCTAGTCTGCAGCCTGTACAGCCTGAACAACATGCTCATCGCCTTCGAAGGTCTCGATCAGAGCGGCAAGGAAACGCAGGCCCGCCGGCTCGCTGACACGCTGCGCGCCAACGGCCGGCGCGTCGAGACGTTGTCGTTCCCCGACTACACGACGCCGATTGGCAAAGAGATTGGTGCGGCGCTCCGGGGCGAGCGCGACTTCGGTCCGGACGTCATGCAGTTGCTGTACATCGCGAACCGGTACGAGAAGAAGCCGCAGATGCTCGAGTGGCTGTCGGGGGGCGCCGACGTCGTCTGCGATCGCTACGTCGCCTCGAGCGTCGCCTACGGCGAATCCCAAGGGCTCGATGCGGCGTGGCTCGTGGAAACCCAGGAGCACCTGCCGCAGCCCGATCTGACGATCGTGCTCGACATCGCGCCGGAGACGGCGGTGGCGCGCAAGCAGGCCGATCGCGATCGCTACGAACGCGATCTCGCACTGCTTGCACGCGTACGCGAGAGCTACCAGCGCCAGGCGCGCCAACCCAACTGGGCGTTGATCTCGGGCGAGCAATCGAAGGAGGCGATCGCGCAGCAGATTCGCGAACTGGTCGTTGGAAAAAGATAAAGGTGCGGAGAGGTGCGGAAGGTGCGACAACGTGCGACATCGTGCGGGGTGCCGAGTGCTCACACGCTGGTGATGCGCAGGCGCAGCTGAAGTCCAGGTCGCACCAGAGCACCTTCGCACTGTGCCGCACCTTCCGCACCTTTTGCACCGCGCCGCACCTTTCGCACCTCTCGCACGTTTCGCACCGTGCGCACCTCGTGTCATTTCTTCTGCAAAACGACCCGCCCGATCGCGATCGCGCGAACTTCTCGAGCACCATGTTGTCGCAGCACGTTGGCGCACGCCTCCAGCGTCGCGCCAGTCGTCGTCAGGTCGTCTACCAGCATGCATGTGCGCCCGTGAATGCGCCGCATCCAGCGGGCGCGATGCCACGGCGTCCACCCGGCGATGGCAAACGCCGTACGGACGTTTTCGTGCCGTGCGTCAGCATCGAGCTCGAATTGTGGCGTCGTCGCGCGACGGCGCCGGACCGCTGGCCAGATCGGCAGGCCGCCTGCGCTCAAGGCGCGAGCGAGATCGGCCGCCTGATTGAAGCCGCGGCGCCACTCGACGCCAGGGATGAAGCGGGACGGGAATCAGCGCGTCGGCGTCGTCGAAGAGTGTCGTCGACGGACGAACGCAGTCGCGACGCCGAGCGGTACGGCGAGCGAGCGGCGCCGATCGAACTTGAGCGCGTGCAGCAGATCCCGCAACACGCCTTCATATGGTCCGAGCGAGCGGAGCGCACGAGAGCGCAGAGTGAGAGGCGAGGCACTCGTGCGCCGCGTCCGGCCGTGGTAACGGCGCGCCGCATCGCGCGCACCACGGCGGGGCGTAGCATTGGAGGTTCCGCCAGCAGCGGTCACACGCCGGCGACCGCGTCGGCGACTCGAGAACCGTCTGGCAAGAGATGCACTGCGGCGCGAACGCCACCGAAATCAGCGCGTCGGCAACGGACCGCAGCATTTCTCATCTCCATTACTCGATCCCGTAACGCTTGCGTTTTTCCCAAAGCGCTTTCCGGCTGATTCCCAGCACGGACGCGGCGCGGCTCTGATTGCCTCTCGTCTCGCGCAGCACGAAGGCGATATAGCGCCGCTCGAGATCGTCGAGCGTGGGCCGCTCCCGTGATTCTCCGTCGGCGACGCGCTCCGGCGAAGGCGCGAGCTCTGCGAGATCGCCGGCGTCGATGTCTCCATGATTCGACGCCATCACCGCGCGCTCGAGCACGTGCCGCAACTCGCGGACGTTGCCAGGCCAGTCGTGCCGGCCGAGGAGTGCCATTGCCTCGCGTGAGAGCACCGGCGCGCGCCGGCCGTTCGTGAGTTCTGCCAGCAGCCGTCGCGCGAGCACGGGCACGTCACCGGCTCGTTGCCGCAGCGGCGGCAAACGCAGCGGCAGCACGCGAAGCCGATGATAGAGGTCCATGCGGAAGCGCCCATCTCTGACCGCCGATTCGATGGCGTCCGCAGCCGATGCGACGATGCGCGCGCGGATCGGAACGGCGACGGTCGATCCGAGCCGCTCCACTTGCTTCTGTTCGACGACGCGGAGCAGCTTCGCCTGCGCGTCGAGCGACAGTTCGTCCACGCGATCGAGATAGACCGTGCCCTCTCCGGCGAGCTCGAAACGGCTCGGGCGTGCGGTCCCGGCATCAGTGAACGCTCCACGCTCGTGGCCGAAGAGCTCCGCTTCAAGCAGGCTGGCGGCAAGCCCCGGGCAGTCGACGACGACGAACGGATGCCGGCGGCGTGGACCGAGATGATGCAGCGTGCGGGCGGCGAGGTCCTTGCCGGTGCCGGTCTCGCCGGTAATCAGGACGTTGGCGTCGGCGCGGGCGTATCGCCGCAGCGCGGCAAGCACAGCCCGCATGGCCGTGCTGCGTGCGACCAGCGACGCAGGCGTCAGGCCCGCCGCACCGGGGCGATGGGCTCGAGCAGGCTGGTCAGATCGATGTCGGTCGCGCTGCCCCACAGGCGTTCGAGTCCGTAAAACGCGCGGGTCTCCGCGCTGAAGACGTGGACAACAAAGTCGAAGTAGTCGAGCAGAATCCATTCCGTCCGCGCGTAGCCCTCGGTGTGCGCGGGCTTCACGTGCAGCTTTGCGAGCGCCTCTTCCACCGCTTCCGCGATCGCGCGAATCTGGCGCGCGTTGGCGCCGGTGGCGATGACGAAGAAATCGGTGAACCCTGCCGCCTTCCGGAGGTCGAGCACGGTGAGCTGCTCGGCCTTCTTGTCGGCCGCAGCTCGGACGGCAGCGATCACATCAGCGGGGAGGGCATGGGACTTCGCGGTCGTACGCCTAGACGGGCTCTTGCTCATGCAACGGGCTCGCCGCCTTGAATGGCCCGGCGGCTGGGGAAGGAGCGATTTCGTAGAGACGATGTCTGACAATGTGATCTTCGACGAGCGGTGGGACCAGTCCGTTCAGCGGCTGCCGTGCCGCGGCGAGCTCGCGTACGCGCGTCGCCGACACGTTCGGCGTCTGCGCATCGATCAGCAGGATCGATGGTTGTCCCTTTTCGACCGGCACGCGTCCATCGGCTTCGCCGACGTCGCGCATCCGTCCCGCGAGCGCCGGCAGGGCGCTGCGCAGCGTCGTGACCGATCGTCCCGGACGCGACACGACGGCGAACTGCGCGAGATCGAGAACGCGCGGATAGTCGCGCCAGGTGGCAATTTCTGCGAAGGCGTCGGCGCCGATGATGAAGAAAAGCTGCGATGCCGTGTACCCGCGCGCGTGAAATCTCGCCAGCGTGGACGCCGTAAACGACGGCCCACTGCCCGCGAGCTCGATGTCGTCCACCACCAGGCCGCGCTCGTTGGCCACGCCCAGCGCTGCCATCGCAAATCGATGCGGGGCTGACGTCCGGGGTTGAAGCGGCCGATGCGGGGGGACCTTGGCCGGAATGATCCGGACTTCGTCCAGCGCAAGCGCGAACTGTGCGGCGTGCGCCACCGCGAGGTGGCCGAGATGGAATGGGTCGAACGTGCCCCCGACGAGACCGGTGCGGCCTGGCGCCGTCATCCTTCGGCAGGATATCAGCAATTAAGGATTGAGGATTGCGGATTGCGGATTGTGGATTGTGGATTGTGCCGAATCCTCGCGGGCCGCGCGGATCTGCGGCCACGCCGCTTCGAGCAGCCGGTCGAGTCCGGCGCCGGTCACGGCGGAGATGCGGAAGAACGGCAGCCCCAGCGCCTTGGCGCGCGCTTCGAGCGGCGCGATCGACGACTCGTCTGTCAGCGCGTCGATCTTGTTGGCGGCGACGAGCTGAGGCTTGTTCGCGAGATCCTCGTTGAAACGTGACAGCTCGTGGCGGAGCACGTCCAGATCCGCTTCCGGCTCACGTGCCGACATGCCGGACACGTCGATCACGTGAATCAGCACCTTCGTCCGCTCCAGGTGCTTCAGGAAGCGATCGCCCAGGCCGTGTCCCTCGTGTGCGCCTTCGATCAACCCCGGGACGTCTGCGACCACGAAGCTGCGGTCGCCGCTCATCGTGACGACTCCGAGATTCGGCGTGAGCGTGGTGAAGGGATAGTCGGCGATCTTCGGCCGCGCGGCCGAGATCCGCGAGATCAGCGTGGACTTGCCGGCATTGGGGAATCCAACCAGGCCGACGTCGGCCAGCAGCTTCAAATGCAGCCGCACCGTCTTCACTTCGCCGGGCAGGCCGGGCTGCGATTTTCGCGGCGCGCGGTTGGTGGAGGTCGCGAAATGCGCGTTGCCGAGCCCGCCCTTGCCGCCTTTCGCAATCAGCGCTCGCTGGCCCGGCTCGGTGAGATCGGCAACGAGAACCCAGTCGTGGTCAGGCGTATGGGCGGGGGGCGCACAGGCGCATGGGGCTGGGGTCATCGCATCTCTTCCCCGTGCGCCTGCGCCTTGCGCTCAGCGCCGTGTCGACCGCCTGCGCCTCGTCGTCACGCTCTTGCGTCAGGTCCTTCGCGAACACCAACGTGCCAATCGGCACTTCGAGCTCGAGATCCTTCCCCATCGCACCCGATCGCTTCGCGCCTTGCCCATGCCGGCCGCGCTCGGCGCGATGCAACGGGTGAAACCGGTACTGGACGAGCGTGTTCACGTGCGGGCTCGCCACGGCGTAGACGGAGCCGCCATGACCGCCGTCGCCGCCATCGGGACCGCCTCGCGGGACGAACTTCTCCCTGCGGAAGCTCGACGCCCCACGGCCGCCGTCACCGGCGGACACTTCGATCTCGACTTCGTCGACAAACATCAACTGAAATTCGGAGGTTGGTCCGGTTACCCCGGGTGCCCGGGTTATCCGGGTTCAAGAAAGCAAAAAGGCGGCGTGCCGTGTGGCTGCGCCGCCTTCAACAACCGGGGTAACCCGTGCAACCTGGGTAACCCGAGCAACTGCAGTGCTACTGTTCGACCGGATGAACGCTGATGTACCGTCCGCGTGCGCCGTGGTCTTCGAACTTGACGCGGCCGCCGATCTTCGCAAACAGCGTATCGTCCTTGCCGAGGCCCACGTTCAGTCCGGGACGGAACTTCCGGCCGCGCTGCCGCACGAGGATCGAGCCGCCGGTCACGACGTTGCCGTCGAATCTCTTGACGCCGAGCCGCTGCGAATTGCTGTCGCGGCCGTTTCGGGAGCTGCCCTGACCTTTTTTGTGAGCCATGACTACACCAGAATCTCTTTCACGCGGAGGCGTGTGTAGACGCTGCGGTGTCCGCGCGTGCGGCGCATGCCCTTCCGCCGCTTCTTCTTGAACACCCGGATTTTTGGACCGCGGCTCTCGCCTTCGACGACGGCGACCACCTTCGCGCCCGCGACGAACGGCGTCCCGGCCATGATGTCGCCGGCGTCGGTGGCCACGAACAGCACGTTGCTGACCGACACTTCCTCGCCGGCGCTCGCCGCGAAGTGGTCCACGTCAACGACGGCACCAGGAGCGACGCGGAGCTGCCGTCCGCCACTTTGAATAATCGCGTACACGACCACAACTCCCGCGGGCTGAACCCGCCCCACAACTGACTTTCAGTGGACGCGGCCGCTCGGTGGTTCCGGGCGGAGCGTAGACAAAGGGTTGATTTTAGCAGCTTGTAGGGGCGCGCTGGCAACGCGCCCCTGCGCCCCTACTTGAGAAGGACCCGCGATCCCTTGATTTTCTGGCTGCTCAGCGTGCTCAGGAAGCTGGGGACCAGACGGTCCATCAACTCGAAGTACGAGGACAACGCCGGCGTGGACTGCTGCGGGCTGTAGAGCACTTCCTCCTTGAAGCTCTCCGAATACAGCGTCGTCCCGGTCCGGCCGTCGATGAAGACGAACTTCGGCTGGAGGATGAATCCCTTGCGCTCCATATAGGTGCGGACGGGCACGACGCGACGCCGCCCGTAGGCGTCGTACACCTCCTGCTCGCGCTGAACGAAGCCAGAGCGGGCGTGCGCGCTGAAGATGACCGATCCGGTCACGATCAGCGGGTTCTGATATTCCTCGCCGATCTTCTTCCAGAAATCGACGTTGGCGAAGATGCCCTCGAGGGGCTGCAGGTCCTTTTCGTCCTTGATCCGTGTCTGCTCGGCCGCGGCACTCTGCGCGGCTTTTCCATTCGTGCCCTGGCCGTTGGTCGGCGGCGGCGCCGCTGCCGATCCATTGCCGTTGGTTGACGGTGGCGGTGTTTGCGGCGGCGTGGTGCCCTCGGTCGTCGTGGAGCCCCCATCGCTGCTGTTGGACGCGGGCGCGGCGGGCTGGTCGCGCTGTTCGTTCGCGAGATCGATCAGGGGCAGCACGTCGGCGTCGATGACACGAAGCGACGACTTGGAACGGAGCTGGCTGCGCAGCAGGCGCACGGTCTCGAGATTGGCGTCGACGTCCTCGGATCCGCCGGCGAGGAAGCCGGCAATCAGGACGCGCTGGAACGGCTGAGACGTCCATCTTTGGCTGGATGGGTGTCTCGATCGGAACCTCATAGAAGTTCGTGCACGCGACCAGCGTGAGCGCGAGCGTAAAGCTAGCTGCCGCTGCGGCGGTTCGTGCGGTCATTGATTTCCTTGAACAGCTCGTAGTTCTGCCGAATCATCTGATTGTTCGGATCGAGCTCGAGCGCCTTTTCGTACGACTGCCGCGCCTTGTCGAACCGGCCTTCATGCTCGTAGGCGACGGCGAGATTGTTGTAGGCCGCCGAGTAGGAGGGGTCGATTTTCGTCGCCTGCTCCCACCGGTAAATTGCCTCGCGCCAGAGTCCCTTCGAGGCGACGGTGATCCCGAACTCCACGTGCTTCTTCGCGTCTTCGCGCACGTCAGCCCAGGCCGACCCGGTGGCCGACACGACGAACACGACCGCCGCGAGGGTAGTTCGCAGTGTCATATGGGGGTACGGTCCACTATAGCGACTGCCAAAGTCCTCCCGCAAGGCCGATGCGAGCCGCGCCAATCGGGAGGGAGCAAGCCACATACCACGCCCGTAAGACGGCGACAGGCCAGAATTTGGCGTTCCCCGGCGCGCAATCCTCGGCCACTGCGGCCTCGGGGAGACAGCGGACGCGCCAGTGGCCACATAACCGGTCGCCCGTGATGCGTCAGTTGTGACGAGCCGCGTAAGTCCTTACAATTCGAGTGAGGAGGTCGAGGTTCGGTTGCCGCTCCGGAGGAACCCATGGAGCTGGCCGATCTCGTCGCGCTTTCCCGCCTCCCGCTTCCGCGCCGCCAACTTGTCGATGCCGTCCGGCTCGCCGATGCCGTCGACGGCCGCCTCGCCACCGCGCTCGATTGTCTGAGGCGTTCGGATTGCTCGGACGCGCTACGCAAGGACGCGGTCGTCAGCCTCGACACCGCCCGTACCGCCGGCATTCAAGTGCTGGCCTTCGGTGCGAAGGACTATCCGGCGCGGCTGACGACCATTCCCGATCCGCCGCTGGTCCTGTGGGTTAGAGGGCCAGGACTCGACTCTTCCCTCGCTGTCGCCGTCGTCGGGGCTCGTGCCGCATCGTCGGCATCGCGTGAGATTGCCCGGGATCTCGGCAACGGCCTTGCCCGGGCGGGAATCACGGTCGTGAGCGGCCTGGCCCGAGGGTGCGACGGGGCGGCGCATCAGGGGGCGCTGTCCGCATCCGGCCGGACGGTCGCCGTCCTGGGGTGTGGTGTTGACATTACTTATCCACCCGAGCACGAGACCCTGGCCCGGGAGGTGGCACTCAGCGGCGCCGTGGTCTCGGAGCTGGCGCCGGGAACTCCTCCGCTGCCTCATCACTTCCCGCTGCGGAACCGGATCATCGCCGGCCTGAGCCACGCCGTCGTCGTGATCGAAGCCCACGAGCGAAGCGGCTCGTTGATTACCGCGGCGTGCGCGCTCGAACAGGGCAGGGAGGTGATGGTCGTACCCGGGTCGGTCGGATCTGGGCGAAATCGCGGCGCGCACGCCCTTCTCAAGGACGGCGCCACGCTCGTCGAGTGCGCCGGCGACGTGCTTGCGGAGCTCGGAATTGTGGTGCCGCACGGCAGCACTGCGGCACCGCCGCACTGCAGCACTGGAGCACCGCCGCCCGGCAGCAGTGCCGCGCTGATCCTGTCGGCGCTGGATACGGATGAAGGGTCGGATCTCGACGACCTGCAGGAGGAGACGAAACTCCAATTGAGCGAGTTGACGAGGTGTCTGACCGAGCTCGAACTGGCCGGTCTGGCGCGCCGCCAGCCCGGCGGACGTTTCGTGCGTTCCGCGGGGAAAGTGATAACGTAGCGACGGGTTCGTGCCTCGCGACCGTCGCGGGACAGAGCCGGAAGTTCTTATGGCTAAACCACTTGTGATTGTCGAGTCGCCTGCGAAGGCGCGTACGCTCGAGCGGTTCCTCGGGAACCGTTATGCCGTCATGGCGAGCGTCGGCCACGTGCGCGACCTCCCCGAGTCGGCGAAGGAGATTCCCGACTCGATAAAGAAGAAGCCCTGGGCCCGGATGGGCGTGGACGTGGATGCCGACTTCACTCCGTACTACGTCATCCCGGCCGACAAGAAGCCCAACGTCCAGAAGCTGAAGACGGCGCTGAAGGACGCCTCGGAGGTCCTCCTGGCGACCGACCCGGATCGGGAGGGCGAATCCATCTCCTGGCACCTGACCGAGGTGCTGAAACCGAAGATTCCGGTGCGGCGCATCGAGTTCCACGAGATCACCGAGGAAGCCGTCAACGACGCCCTCAAGCACGCCCGCGACATCAACGAGAGTCTCGTCCGCGCCCAGGAAAGCCGCCGCATCATCGACCGGTTGTACGGCTACTCGCTCTCGCCGGTGCTGTGGAAGAAGGTGCAGACCGGTCTGAGCGCCGGGCGCGTGCAGAGCGTGGCGGTCCGGCTGATTGTCGAGCGTGAGGAAGCGCGGCGCGCGTTTCGTACCGCGACCTACTGGGATCTCGAAGCGCGGCTCACGGGTGAAGGGCGCGAATTCCCGGCCACGCTCGTGCGGATTGGCGAGGCCCGCGTCGCCACGGGCAAGGACTTCGATCCCGCGACGGGCGCGCTGAAGACGCGGGGCGTTCGCCATCTCGAGGAAGACGCCGCGCGCCGACTGGCAGGTCTTCTCGAGCGCCAGTTGCCATGGCAGGTCACCTCGGTCGACGAGAAGCCGGGCGTCGAGCGTCCGGCGCCGCCGTTCACGACGTCTACGCTCACGCAGGAGGCCAGCCGCAAGCTTGGCTTCTCGACCGCGCGAACGATGCAGATCGCGCAGCGCCTGTTTCAGGGGATCGAGGTGGGCAACGGGGAGATGGAAGGTCTCATCACCTACCACCGCACCGACAGCACGACCCTGAGCGAAAAGGCGCTGAACGAGTCGGCGCGCGTGATTCGCGACATGTTTGGCGCCGAGTACTACAACGGCCCGCGCCGCTATCAGACGAAGGTGAAGAACGCGCAGGAAGCGCACGAGGCGATCCGGCCGACCGATTTCCGCATGGCGCCGGCGCGGCTGGCGTCGATGCTCGACAGCGACGACCTGCGCCTGTACGAGTTGATCTGGAAGCGCACGATGGCGTCGCAAATGGTGGACGCGCGTGTGAAAAAGACGAGCGTCGAGATCGCCGCGTCCACCGGCGAGGGCGAACAGGCTGATCTTCACCGCCACGGGGAAGGCGATCGAGTTCGCCGGCTTCCGCCGCGCCTACGTCGAGGGCAGCGACGATCCGCAGGCGGAGCTCGAGGATCAGGAGACGATCCTTCCGGCATGCCGCGTCGGCGATCAGGTCTACGCGCAGGGCGTGATGCCCGCCGCGCGCGAAGGGCTCGCGTACCTCGGCATCGAGCCGAAGAAGCACGAGACGGCGCCGCCGGCACGGTACACGGAAGCGGCGTTGATCAAGGAGCTGGAGGCGGCCGGCATCGGCCGTCCATCCACCTATGCCTCGATCATCGCGACCATCCAGAGCCGCGGCTACGTGTTCCGCCAGGGCAAGGCACTGGTCCCGTCGTTCACCGCCTTTGCGGTGACAGAGCTGCTGCGACAGCACTTCACCGACTACGTCGACGTCGGCTTCACCGCCGAGATGGAAGAAGTGCTCGACGCGATCAGCAACGGCGAGCGCAACTGGCTCGATTTCGTCCGCACGTTCTATCGCGGCGACGGCAAGCATGTCGGGCTCGACAAGTTGATCGAGACGAAGACCAACGAGATCGACTATCCCGTCTACGATCTCGGCTCAGACCCCGCGAGCGGCGAGCCGATCAAGGTTCGCATCGGCCGCTATGGGCCATTCATTCAGCGCGGCGACGGCGGCGAGGGCAACACGGCGTCGCTGCCCGACGATCTGCCGCCGGCCGATGTGACGATCGAGGTCGCGCTGCAGCTCCTCAGCGCCAAGGCGCAGGGGCCGCGCGAGATTGGAACCGATCCGGAAACGGGTCAGCCCGTCTACGCGATGAACGGCCGCTTCGGCCCGTACGTGCAGCTCGGCGAAACGTCCGACGACAGGAAAGCGGCGAAACCGAAGCGTGCGTCGCTGTTCCAGGGCATGCGGCCGGACACTGTCACCCTCGAAGAGGCGCTGAAGCTGCTGTCGCTGCCGCGCGACGTGGGGCTGCATCCGTCCGACAATCAGCCGATCATCGCCAGCCCGGGACGCTACGGCCCCTACATCAAGCACGGGAACGAATTCCGATCGCTCGACTCCGAGGATCAGCTCTTCACCGTGACGCTCGATCAGGCCGTGGAATTGTTAGCGGCGCCGAAGAAATCGCGGCGCCGTCAGTCGGCGGCGAAGACCGCGCTCCGATCGCTCGGTCCGCATCCGAAGAGCGGTGCACAGCTGAACGTGCTGTCGGGCCGCTACGGTCCCTATGTAACCGACGGGACGACCAACGCGTCGCTGCCGCGCGGCACCGATCCGGAACAGTTGACGGTTGAGGGCGCCATCGAGCTTCTCGCGGCGCGCGAAGGTGCGCCAAAGAAGGCGAAGCGGACGGGGGGAGCGCGCAAAGGTAGTCGGAAGCGCGCCACGGTCGGGGCGTCGTAGGCGCTTCTTCCCTCGTCCCTCGTCCTCGTTCGTCCTTCGTCCTTGGTATGAACGCAGTCCGCATCATCGGCGGTGGGCTGGCCGGCTCGGAGGCCGCGTGGCAGGTCGCCTCGCGCGGCGTGCCGGTGATCCTGCACGAGATGCGCCCGGTCAGGCCAACCCTGGTCCACAAGACCGACGGCCTGGCGGAGCTGGTCTGCAGCAACTCCTTTCGCGGAGACAAACTCGATAACGCCGTCGGTCTCCTCAAGGAGGAGATGCGGCGGCTCGGTTCGCTGATCATGCGCGCCGCGGACGTCGCGCGCGTTCCGGCCGGTGCCGCGCTTGCCGTCGATCGCGACCGATTCTCGCAAGCGGTCACGCAGGCGATCGCGAACCATCCGCTGATCACGCTCGAGCGTACCGAGGTCACGATGGTCCCGCCATCAGATGGCGCGCCCTGGATCATCGCCACCGGTCCGCTCACCTCCGAGGCCCTCTCCGCGGACATCGTTCGCTTCGTTGGCGCGGAGCACCTGTCCTTCTACGACGCGATCAGCCCGATCGTGCTGGCGGAGACCATCGATCACTCGAAAGTGTTTCGACAGAGTCGGTGGGGCAGGAATATAGGCGTGTCAGGTGCGGTCAGGTGCGACCGGTGCGTCAGGTGCGATGGGTGCGGCCGGTGCGACGCGTGCGAGTGATGGCGCCTCCTGTGGAGGCGGGGCTTCAGCCCCGCCTGGATGTGGCGCCGACGATGGCGAGGGCGATTATTTGAACTGTCCGATGTCGGAGAGCGAGTACGCGGCTTTTTACGAGGCGCTGGTCAACGCCGAGTCCGCGACGGTGCACGACTTCGATCGTGCGACGTTCTTCGAGGGCTGTCTGCCAATCGAGGTCATGGCGCACCGTGGCCGCGACACGCTGCGGTTCGGCCCGATGAAGCCGGTCGGCCTGCTCGATCCACGCACGGGCCGCCGGCCCTACGCGGTCGTGCAGCTGCGCCAGGACAACCTCGCCGGCGACCACTGGAGCCTCGTCGGCTTCCAGACGCAGATCAAATGGGGCGATCAGGCGCGCGTGCTGCGGCTGATCCCCGGCCTCGAGCAGGCCGAGTTCGTCCGCTTGGGTATGGTCCATCGCAACACCTACATCAACGGTCCGACCGTCCTGCGTGAAACGTGGCAGGCGCGCGTGCGTGAGGACCTGTTCTTCGCGGGCCAGGTGAGCGGCGTCGAGGGATACGTGGAGTCGGCCGCGTCGGGACTGCTTGCGGGCCGCAACGCCGCGGCGCTCGTGCTCGGCGACACGCCGTCGGCGCCGCCGCGCACAACCGCGATCGGCGCGCTGGCGTACTACGTGTCGCATGCCGAAGCGAAACACTATCAGCCTTCGAACATCACCTTCGGGATCATGTCGCCGCTCGAAGAAAGCCCTGCGGAGACGGGGCTTCAACCCCGCCGGCCGAAGAAAGGCGCCGATCGGAAACACGCCCTTTCGGCGCGCGCGCTGGCGGCTCTCGAGACCTGGCGCGCGTCTCACGGTCCGCAGGCAGTCGCAGCCACGGCCATCGACGCCGTGCTGCAGGGCTGAGATGGACGGCTCGCTGCGCCAGGCGATTCGCGATTTCCTCGAGCACCTGCAGTTCAACCGCAACGCCTCCGAGCACACGGTTCGCGCCTACGAGAGCGATCTCGAGCAGTTCGTGACCGCGATCGCGTCGGCGCAGAATCGTCCGCGCCCGTCGCTCGAGCCGTGCGACTTCTCGGCCGATGCCGTGCGCCTGTATCTGGGCGTGCTCTTCCGGCAGGGCGTCTCGCGCGCCAGTGCTGGCCGGAAGCTCGCCGCCGCGCGGACCTTCGGACGGTGGCTGCGGCGGGAGGGATTGCTGGACAGCGACCCGGCGGCGCTGGCGGCGTCGCCCAAGCGCGATCAGAAGATCCCCGCCCACCTGTCGGTGGACGAGATGAACCGGCTGCTCGAGACGCCGGATCGGTCGATGCCGCTCGGACGCCGCGATCAGGCGATCCTCGAGCTGTTCTATGCGTCGGGCCTTCGATTGAGCGAGCTGGTCGGTCTCGATCTCGACGACCTGAATCTCTCCGGCCGCGTCGTCCGCGTCCTGGGCAAGGGCCGGAAGGAGCGGCTGGTGCCGCTCAACCAGAGCGCCGCGGAGGCGATCCGCGCGTATCTCAAGGATCGCGAGATGATTCTGTCCGGCGGGCTGACGGCCTTACCGGAGAGCGATGACGTATCGCCGCGGCGGACGCGGACGCCGCGACGGCCGCAGCGCAAGCGATTGCGTCCCGAGCATCCGTTATTCCTCAATTACCGTGGCGAGCGCCTCGGCTCCCGCAGCGTGCATCGGCTGGTGAAGAAATATGTGGCGATCTGCAGCGCACGCTTCGGCATTTCTCCGCACGCCCTGCGACATTCGTTCGCAACCCATCTCCTCGAACGCGGCGCCGACCTGCGCGGGATCCAGGAGATGCTCGGCCACGCGCGCCTCAGCACGACGCAGCGCTACACCCATGTCAACGCCAGCCAGTTGATCGACGTCTATCGGCAGGCGCATCCGCGAGCGAAGTTGCGCAAAGACTAGGTTCGTAGTAGGCCCGAGCTTCAGCTCGGGCAATCGACGACGCAGAATCCGTGCCCTGGGCTAGATCGTCCACCCGCCGTCGACCACCGACACCGTTCCCGTGGTGAATGCCGATTCGTCCGAGGCGAGGTAGAGCGCGAGCGCCGCGATCTCCTCCGGCCGGCCCAGTCGTCCCATGGGTTGGCGTTTCTCGAACTGCGCACGTACGTCGGCTTCGGCGGCGCCGGATGCCGACGCCTGGGTGCGGATGCGGCCCTGAAGGGAAGGGGAGTCGACCGTGCCCGGGCAAATCGCGTTGCAGCGGATACCACGCGCGACGAAGTCGACCGCAATCGACTTCGTCAGGCCGATCACGGCCGCCTTGCTGGCGCCGTACGCGAACCGGTTCGGTACGCCGGTGACGCTCGAGGCAACCGATGACATGTTGATGATCGAGCCGTGTCCGCGTTCGAGCATGCCGGGAAGGAAGGCGCGGATCATCTGGAACATCGCCGTCACGTTCACCTCGAACGCGCGGCTCCAATCCTCGCTCGTGCACTCGAGGACCGTGCCGCCGTGGACGATGCCGGCGCAGTTGAACAGGATGTCGACGGGACCGGCGGCCGCGGCGAGGGCGGCGATGGCCTGCGTGTCGGTGACATCGAGCTGGCGCGGATCGCATCCCGCCAGCGTCGCGAGTCCGTCGCCGTTCACATCGGTCGCGATCACGTGCGCTCCTTCGCGCACGAACATCTCCGCGCTGGCGCGGCCGATGCCCTGCGCCGCCGCCGTGATTACCGCCCGCTTTCCCGCCAACCGTCCCGGCACGCGTCTCCTCCCGTGAGCATGTGATTATCGTCGCTTCCGGTCCACAATACCGGATGCAGCTCCATGTCATCGTCGCCAGCACGCGCGAAGGCCGCGTCGGCCGGCCCGTCGCGGAGTGGTTCCTGGGCGCTGCTCGCGCGCACGGCACGTTCTCGGTCGATCTCGTCGACTTGAAAGAGGTCAATCTGCCGCTGCTCGACGAGCCCGAGCATCCTCGTCGTCAGCATTACCACCACGAGCACACGAAGGCGTGGAGCGCGATCGTTCGAAAGGCCGACGCCTATGTGTTCGTCACCCCTGAATACAACCATGGCGCGGCGCCCGCGCTGGTCAACGCGCTGAACTACGTGTTCGTGGAATGGAACTACAAGCCGGCCGGATTTGTGAGTTACGGCGGGATTTCCGGGGGAACGCGGTCGGTCGTGATGACCGAGACCATTCTGGCCGGCCTCAAGGTGGTCCCGATCGTCGAGGCCGTCCATATCCCGTTCGTGTCGAAGCACATGGTGGACGGCGCCTTTACCGCGGGGCCGGCGCACGAATCGGCGGCGGTGACGCTGCTGGACGAACTGGCACGATGGGCGGATGCCCTGAAGGTCTTGCGTCCCTGAGGTTTGCGTTGCGGAGACCGTCGGCGATTGGCTAAGATTGGAGCGTCGGGCAACACCCGCCGATAGTTCCAGAAGCGCCCGCCCGGGCGTGGAACTGCGGTTTACGCCTCCCGGTGTTCCTCAGTAGCTCAATGGCAGAGCATCCGGCTGTTAACCGGAGGGTTGCTGGTTCGAGTCCAGCCTGAGGAGCCAATTCGTTGCTTTTCAACGAGTTCTAACTCAACAGAGGGTTTGGAGGTTCGCGTGAACCACCCTCTGGCTGCGTTGTTCGATCAGTTCCTCAAAGAACGCACGCTATCCTGAAGAACGTCACCGACGCGACAGTCGTGTGGTATCGCGTGGCGTTCACCAATTACGCGCTCCGTGATCGGCGCGGATGCTGCCCGCTACCGACGAAGGCCACGCTTCAGGAGTTCGTGGTGCCGATTGCGCGAGCGCGGCATCCGTCCCGTTACCTGCAACACCTACATCGGCGCGATGAACGCGTTCTGCGCGTGGTTCTACCAGGAGGGGCACGCCATCAGCGCGAGTCGAAGCTGCCGAAGCTACGTGTTGAGCGGCGACTGCTCACCCTGCTGGACGACGCGCAGATGCGGGCGCTGATCGGCTACAAGCCGAAGACGTTCCGACAGGCCCGCGTGCATCTCGCGGCACTTCTGATTCTCGACACCGGGGTGCGAATCTGGGAGGCTCTCAACCTCCGCGATCGCGACGTCGACTTCGACAATCTGATGTTGAAGGTGTTCGGGAAGGGATGACCCAAACCCCAGAAACCGCCACACAGGAAACGCGAGTTTGAAAGAATCTGTGGTCTCCGAACCGGGCCGGCTCGACCGGCCAGAGGAGCCACGAGATGCCACGCAAAGGACGCAGCAACGAGGAGATCGTTCACGCCCTGCACCAGGTCGAAGGCGGCGAGAAAGTCGCCGAGGTCTGTCGTCGGCTCGGGGTGAGCGAGCAGACGTTCTATCGCTGGAAGAAACAGTTTGCTGGGACTCGGCGTCCAGGAGTTGCGTGAGCTGCGGTCGCTTCGCGACGAGAATCGGAAGTTGAAGCAAGTCGTCGCCGACCTCACGCTCGATCGCCACATCCTCCAGGAGATCGTCCGAAAAAAGCTCTGAAGCCCCGCGCACGCTGCACCCTGGCGGAGTGGGCCCAGACGACCTACCGTCTGAGCCAACGCCGGGCGGCGGGGCTCATTCCGGTGCGGCTCAATACCTGGCGCTATCGATTGACGCGCGATCCGCAGGAGGCGCTCCGTCAGCGGCTCCGCGAGCTGGCGGCGGTGCGCGTGCGATTTGGCTATCGACGATTGACCGTGTTGTTGAAACGGGAAGGATGGCGCGTCAACGCCAAGCGGATCTATCGGCTCTATGGCCTCGAAGGTCTCGAGGTCCGCACGAAGCCGCGGAAGAAGCTGGCGAGCCGCGCGCGCGTGCCCTTGCCGCGTCCCGTCGCGGCCTGATGAGCGGTGGAGCATGGACTTCGTGAGCACGCGACTTGCCGACGGCCGCTGGTTTCGGACGCTGACGGTGCTCGACCTCTACACGCGGGAATCGCTGGCGCTCGTCGCGGATCGATCGCTGACGGGCGTCAAGGTCGCGGCCGCACTCAGCCAGGTGCTGCACCGGCGTCGCGCCCCACGGGCGATCACCGTCGACAACGGCGGCGAGTTTGTCAGTCGAGCGATGGACGCGTGGGCGTACGCGCATGACGTGCGCGCTCGATTTCATTCGACCGGGTAAGCCGGTGGAGAATGCCTTCATCGAAAGCTTCAACGGCAAGCTCCGCGATGAATGCCTGAACAGCCACGTCTTCGCGTCGGTGGCCGAAGCGCAGGTGGTCTTAGACGCCTGGCGTGAAGATTACAATGCCGTCCGCCCGCACAGCGCCTTGCAGGATCGGACGCCGGCAGCGGATGGGCGCAAGGTGGGTCGACTCACGTGACGCACGTGAGTCGACTGCGATCAAGAAAGACCGGGATCGAACTCGAGATCACAGGCGCTTCAGTCGCGTTTCAGCTGTAGCGGTTTTCCGGGGCAGGTCAAAGAACTGAGGTCCTCACACTATCCGTGTAGCGGATTTTGGGGGTGAGCTGCACCTGATAGGCGCGACATCGCAGCCATTCGCCCATTCAATACTGATCACTTTGTGAAAGTGAGACACGTGATGCCACCGATTAAAATCTCGCTGCTGGTCGCACTCACCATGATCGTTGAGCAGGTGTTGACTCCAAGCCCACAGACGCCCCCGAAAGTCGACCCCGCTACGCAGACTCTCCACAGCACTGAACTCTTGCTCCTCAAGGATGCAATCGTTGCAGAAATCCTGACGAAAACGCAGGAAGACAAGGGCTGGGAAGATCCCACGGTGTTGGTCCCCGCCTTCGCCGTGCTGGTAAGCTTCGGAAGCCTAGTTTACAGCGATCGCCAATTTCGACGGCAATTCCGGGCGAACCACCAAGCCAAACTACTGGATTCACTCAGAGTGGTTCGAGGGAGGAATACAGAGGCGAGCGGTCGGAATCGCAGTCATTGAGGGACACTGGCACGATGAACGCGCGAACTGCGCCAAACATGGATATCAGTGCTCGCTTCGCAGGTCGTCTACATCATTTCCAAGCCAGATGCTGAATTACCAGAGCATGAAGTTAGAAATCTTGACCGACTTCTCGCCTCCTAAAAGGGCCAATGAAGATGAAGCGCTTCGAGAATACGTTGCCCGTGCGCTGACAAATATCAACGGAGTCCTGTCCGAACTGCCAACGAAAACTACAAGGACTGACAAGAAAATATCGCTTGCGCCAAAAGATCGGAAGGATTTTATTAACGACGTGCTCGCGGTTGCAGTTCAGTATCGCGCACTGCTGAGGGGTTCCCCCTCGGCCCGATTTTCTCGACGGGCGCGGAGCGTGAGGCAATCAGCAACCATCAACTCTCCTCGCGAATCTCGCGAGGTGATTTGTCATCTCGCACACCAATGAACTCGTTGCGCCGTGAGGTCCCAGAATGCTTTATCGACGCGGCGAAAAGGTCGTGTATAAAGCCCAACCAAAGTGAGCCAATGCGAACAATACCGGCGGCACGTAGAGTCGTTTAATGAACGGAGGATAGCCCGCAGTGTAGCAATCCTTTTGTTCTCTTACCTTGGCGGCCCGATCGCCGATCAACGGTGCCAGCTCGTCATCTCTCCCGGCAATTCTGTCGGCGGTGGTCCAGTAATTTTTGATGTGCTTTGCAAGCTCGTTCAGGACAAAGATGAGGTAACCGCACAGGACTATGCCCGCCATAGCAGCAATCCATTCGATGAGCACAAGATCCGTAACAGTGGAACTATCCGTGTGCAGCTTCAGTGAAAAAGCAAGGATTCCAGAATCAGGCCGAGAACCCAAAGCGACTGCTGCCACGCATGGCCCTTCGTCTTTTCAGCGGCTTCCTCAAGGAACTTGAAGGCATCGAAGTGGTTCAGGGGTTGAGAGGGCGGCTTAGGGGGCTCAGACACGTATCTACTCCTTGTTGAGCCCGGTGCGCAAAGAAAAACGGCGCAACCCCATCAATGTGCCTATGGTTCACCAGCTCACGAAGTTCGCCTGCTCGAGGAAGGACCATGTAGATCGCGCCGACAAGCCAGCACACGTGGTCGTAGTAATGGTCATACGCGCAAGGCTGTCGCACGCAGCCTACCGCAGCGGACGGCGCGAGCCAAGTGACCGTTCCGTAGCATGCGCTGAGCCAATTCGTCAAGCCCCCGCCGAATCTCCAGGGTGCCTTGTCCTCCCGCACGCCAACGAACTCGGGATGACGCAACAGCCCATCACGTGTCCACTCTACGAACTGCACTTCCGCCACCGCCTTCGGCTTCACCCATTGCAACGCGGTCATTGTCCTCGGCGGTGATCCCTTCACCCCAATGGCCGGTTCTGGTGCTGGGGAGGTTGGCGAAGGGGCACCTCCGTTGCGCCAGAGACTTTGAGGAGCGGCAAGAGTTCCGCACGGACATGCGGCGTCAACCCTCGCGAACATCAACTTCCGTCCTTCGTGGTACCCACCAACAGCGACTCAAACCCACCCGCGATCGGCTTGAACCGAACCGCGGCCTTCCTGGATTTCGAGATCGATGCCTTCGGCGGCATAGATGCCCTTGGCCTTGCCGTAATAGAACGGCGCGTGCTCGCCATAGACGTACCAGTTCAGCATCAGCACCACCTTGTCGGCGGCGGATGCGGGAACGGCCAGCGCCGCCCAGATCAGCGCGGCCGAAACCGCAGTCATCGCTCGTATCATTGTCGTCCTCCCGTTGGTGTTGGCTTGCGGTCCTTGGATGGACCGCTTTTTTGGTTCACGTTTTCGTTACGAAGCAAAGATAACGTCCTCGCGCTGGCTGACATGCCAGGGAATGACGAGGCTTTCGATCCGGTCGACGATCCAGAACAGGACCACGCCGAGCAACGCGAGAATGACGAGCGCGGCAAACATCGTCGGCAGGTCGAAGGTGCCGATCGAGCGCTGCAGCACATAGCCGATGCCGGAATTGGAGCCGACGAATTCACCGACCACGGCGCCGACCACGGCCAGCGTGATCGAGACCTTCAAACCTGAAAAGATCGCCGGCATCGCATGCGGCAGGTTGACGGCGCAGAACACCCGGAAGCGGCTGCCCTGCATCGCGCGCGCCAGATCGACCATGTCAGGATCGACCGATTTGAAGCCCTGCACCGCCGACACCACGACCGGGAAGAAACCCAGCAGGAATGCCGAGATCACCTTCGGGATGATGCCGAACCCGAACCAGACCACGAACAGCGGCGCGATCGCGATCTTCGGCACCGACTGGGAGAACACGAGTAACGGATAGACGTAACTTTCCACCGTCTTCGATCCCGCGATCAGCATCGCCACGGGAATGCCGAACACGGCCGAGAGCAGGAAGCCGCAGATGGTCGCGTAGGTGGTCGGCCAGGCCTGCCGCAGCAGTTCCGGCCAATCGCTCCACAGCACAGCCACGACATCGCCGGGCGCCGGGATCTGGTAGGCGGGAATCCGGAACACGCGGATGGTCAGGTCCCAGACCACCACGATGAAAATCAGGAACAAAAACGGCCGCACCCACGCCGCGTTGAGCAGTTTCGAAACCGCGTTGGGGCCCCTCGGTTCGGCCACGTCTCGCTCCCTGATCAGGTTCTATCTGGGGAGAAATTAACTCGTTGGATAAATACTGTCTAGTGGCTTCCCCGCGACATTTTGCGCCGATTTCGCTGGTCATTCCGCGCGAAGCGCGAAGCCGGAATCCATTGGCCGAGTGCCCTGTCGCCAATCAATCCCGGGCTCGCGCTTGCGCGAGCCCCGGAATGACGAGAAGAATGCGATGCCCTACGGCGCCTCACACCGGCTGATGCGCCGCCGACCGCAATCCCGCCGGCTTGACCTTGCCGAAATCCGCGGTCGATTTCCCGGTCAGCGCCGCCAGCACCAGCGCCACCATATGCGCGAGGCGCTCGTCCCTCGCCTCCTTTTTCAGGAGGTCGCGCCCGAAGATCACGCTCAAGGTCGCGCTGTTCGACAGATAGAAAAAGCATAGACCGGCGATCGAAATATAGAGCTGCACCGGATCGACCGCGACGCGGAAGTCGCCGCTCTCGACGCCGCGATTCACCACGGTGCGGATCATCTCGACGAACGGCGAATGCATCGTCTTGACCTTGGTCGAACGCTTGAGGTGGCGCGCTTTCGCAAGGTTTTCCGTATTGAGCAGCGCCAGGAATTCCGGATTGCGGATGAAGTAGTTCCAGGTGAAATCGATCAGCCGCTCGATCGCCTTGGGCGGATCGAGGTGTTCGAGATCGAGCCCGCGCTCCTCGTTGCGGATCTGCTCATAGGCGCCTTCGAGCACCTCGAGGTAGAGGTCTTCCTTGTTGCCGACGTGGTAATACAGCATGCGCTTGTTGGCGCCGGCATTGGCCGCAATGCGATCGACCCGCGCGCCGGCCAGACCGTGGGCGGCGAACTCCTGCTTGGCGGCCTCGAGAATGCGGATCCGCATGCCCTCAGGGTCGCGCTGCCATTTCAAAACACGTTTTGCCTTGGCCAAAATCGGGGTGCCCGGTGCTCAGTGAAAATCAGGTGTAGCACGCGAGGAGAAGATTGCGAATGGATGCGCATCTCTCCCTTCTCCCCTTGTGGGAGAAGGTGCCTTCGCGAAAGCGAAGGCCGGATGAGGGGTCTGCATCCGCGGAGACAGACCCCTCACCCGTCACGAACGCGCGTTCCGCGCGTCCGTGCCACCCTCTCCCACAAGGGGAGAGGGGGAAGATCATTCCTTCCCCGCCGACGGCTGCACCAGCAGCGTCGGCACGCTGCAGGTGCTGTTGCGCACGGTCATCACCCGCGTCCCCGGCTTGCGGCCGTTGCGGATTTCCGAGACGTCGACACCGGCCGAAGTCAGCCGCGCATGGGTAGCGTCGATGTCGGCGACGCGCCAGCACAGCCCTCTGAGTTTGTCTGGAAGCTTGTCCTGCGCGCCATCGACCGGCTTGCCCGGCCGGTGCGTGACCTCGACGATGAGGTCGCCGCAGCGGAAGAACATCAGCCGGCCCCAATCCGGATGCGAACGGTCGAGCGCCATGTCGAGCCCAAGCCGCGCGCCATAGAGGGCAGCGGCCCGTTCGGGATCCGATGTCGAGACCACCACATGGTCCATCGCGGTGATCGGCCCGGTCGCGGTCGGAACGGAGCGCGGGCGTTCCTGAGCGCGTTCCAGGAAGAACAGCCGGATGCCGCGCGTGGTGTCGGTGGCCGCACGGGTCCGCTTCCACGACAGCGTGGCGCCGGAGAGTCTCGTCCTTGCTTTCCACCTCGGCGACCGGCTCCGGCTTCAGCGTCAGCCGGTCGAGCCGTCGATGCATTTTCGCGATGTCATTGGTGCGAAAACAGAGGCTCGCCAATCCCTCGCCCTGCTCCGCCAGTACGCCGCGGATGCGGTCCGCGGTCTCGCCGTCACCCGCGGGCGCCACCAATTCCAGCGACGTGTTGTCGAGCGTGAACAGCGCGCGGTCGACGCCATCGCCGGAATATTTCCAGGAGGGAGCCTGCCCAAACAGCGTCTGGTAGGCGGTCGTGGCCGCGGCGATATCGCCGGCGAGCACGACGACGTGGTCGAGACCTGTAATCACGGGAAAAGCCCTCGCGTGTTCTTGGCGGCGCGGACCTTCTCCACGCCGATCGCCATCGCGGCGGTACGATGGGGTATCTTATCCGATCTGGCGCGCATCACCATCTGGTCGAAGGCACGATCGAGGATCTGGTATTCGCGCCGCGTCACCTCCTCTTCCTCCCAGAACAATTGCTGCAGGTCCTGCACCCATTCGAAATAGCTGACCACGACGCCGCCGGAATTGCAGAGGATGTCGGGAATCAGGAAGATTTCGCCTTGGCGCTTTTCCAGGATCAGATCGGCTTCCGGCGTGGTCGGGCCGTTGGCGCCTTCGGCCAGCACGCGGCATTTGAGGTTATCGGCGACCTTGGCGTCGATCACGCGCTCCATCGCCGCCGGCACCAGCACGTCGCAGGCCAGCGTTAGCAATTGCGTGGAGTCGAAGCTCAATTCGTTGGAGAAACCGGCGATGCTGCCATGCAGGCCGCAATGCCGCATCAAGGCCGGAATATCGAGACCTTTGGAATCATGCAGCGCACCGGTGTGGTCGCTGACCGCGATCACCTTGAGGCCGTATTGATGCAACTCCAGCGCGGCATAGGAGCCGACATTGCCAAAGCCCTGGATCACGGCGGTGGCGGTGCCCGGATTGATCGAGAGCTCCTTCAGCACGCGCTCGCGCCAGATAGGCGACGCCGCGCCCGGTGGCTTCGCGCCGGCCGAGCGTGCCGCCGGACGCAACCGGCTTTCCCGTCACGATCTCCATGACGGTCTGCCCCTGGTACATCGAGTAGGTATCCATGAACCAGGCCATCACCTGCTCGTTGGTGCCCATGTCCGGCGCCATCACGTCGATATGGGGACCGACGAACGGGATCATCTCCTGCATGTAACGTCGCGACAGCGCTTCCAGCTCGCGCCTGGAGATCGTGGAGGGATCGACATTGATCCCGCCCTTGGCGCCGCCATAGGGCAGACCGGCCAGCGCGCATTTCCAGCTCATCCAGATCGCGAGCGCCGCGACCTCGCCGATATCGACCGACGGCGCGAAACGCGTACCGCCCTTGGTGGGCCCGAGCGTGAGATGGTGCTGGACCCGATAGCCCTCGAACACCGCGACCGTGCCGTCGTCGCGGTGGATCGGGCAGGAAACGGTGACGGCGCGCTTCGGCATCAGGATGCGGTCGCGCTCGTCCATGGGGATTTCGAGGATGGTTGGCGATGACGCCGAACTGGTTCACCGCCATGTCGAACACCGGACCGGAATAGACGGTCATCGTTCCCTCCCTTTTGTCGCACCGTCCGGAACCCCGGAGCGCGGTCCGCCGTTATCGGCGGGCATACTGGCGATTCCACAGGACGGTCCTAGTCCCCTCACATGCCCTTCTCAAGCCGCAAACACGGCACGGCTTGCGAATAATTTCAGCGAATACATCCGATAAGCGGTGCTAGTGTATCGCTGCCGGGCCGGACCCATCAGCCCATGACGGAAAACGAATGCAGGCCCTCTTCATCGGACAGACCTATATCGACGTCACCTTCATCACCGACCACATGCCGACCGGCGACGAAAAGCATGTGGCCTCCGCCTACGCGGTCTCCTTTGGCGGCAACGCCGTCACGGCGGCGTTCTGCTGCGCCAAGCTCGGCATCGTGCCGGACCTGATCGCGACCGTCGCCAATGACTGGCTCGGCCGCATGTTCCAGGACATGAGCGCGAAATACGGAATCTCGATCCATCCGCGCAAGGTCAATGCCTCCTCGCTGTCCTTCATCATGCCGAAGGACGGCAAGCGCGCCATCGTGCGCTGCCGCGACGACGAGCACATCCATCCCTTCCCGATGCTCAATCTCAAGGGCTGCCGCGCGCTGCATGTCGACGGTCACCAGCCGGACGCCGCGATCCACTATGCCAAGCTGTGCCGCGAGGACGGCATTCTGACCTCGCTCGACGGCGGCGGCCTGCGCACCAACACCCATGAACTGCTGGAGTTCATCGACGTCGCCATCGTCGCCGAGCGGCTGTGCGAGCAGATGGACAAGACGCCGGAAGAGATGCTGGATTATCTCAAGAGCCGCGGCTGCCGGGTCGGCGGCGTCACCCAGGGCGAAAAAGGCCTGCTTTGGTACGACGAGACCGGTGCGGTTCGCGCACTGCCGGCGCTGCCGATCCCGCGCGAGCGCGTGATCGATACCAACGGCGCCGGCGACGTCTTCCACGGCGCCTACATCTATTCCTATCTGAGCAATCCCGGCAAAAGCTGGCAGGACCATTTCGAATTCGCGCGCGCCGCGTCGACCTACAAGATCCAGCGCCTCGGCAACGAGGCCGGATTGCCGACGCTGCCGGACATCGAGGCGGTCAAGCAGGAGTTTGCAAATCGGCCGCAAGACGGAGTTCTGGGATTAGCATGGGGCGCGTCTTCGTCGCCGGCAGCATCAATATGGACGTGGTGGCGACGGCCGACCGGCATCCGCTTGTCGGCGAGACCGTCGCGGGAAAAGAGGTTCTGTATTTTCCCGGCGGCAAGGGCGCCAACCAGGCGGTGGCGGCCGCCAAGCTCGGCGCGCCCACCACGCTGATCGGCCGGCTGGGGACGGATGCGTTCGGCCAGCAATTGCGGACGTTTCTCGCCGCGCAGGGAGTCGACCTCGCCTTCGTCAAGGATACGGCTGAGGCGCACACCGGGACGGCGCTCATCACCGTCGCCAATGCCGACAACACCATCGTCGTCGTGCCCGGCGCCAATGCGCTCGTGAGTGCAGAGGATGTCGGTATCCCCGTGCTCGCCAAGGGCGATGTCGCGGTCAGCCAATTCGAAATACCGCTGCCCACGATCGCCGCATTTTTCGAGCGCGCGCGAGCGGCGGGTGCGACCACGATCCTCAATCCGGCGCCTGCGATCGAATTCAGTTCTGACCTGCTCGATCTCGTCGATATCCTCATCCTCAACGAAACCGAACTGGGGTTTCTAACCAAGACCGAACTTCGCGATACCGACGACGACGGACGCTTCATTGAAGCGGCCCGGTCGCTGCAGATGAGCGAAAACAGAACTGTCTGCGTGACGCTGGGAAAGCGCGGGATCGTGGCTCTCCTCGATGGCAGGCAGCACGTCGATCCTGGCCGCGCCGTCAAGGCCGTCGACACCACCGGCGCCGGCGATTGTTTTGTCGGCGCGGTTGCGGCTCAGCTTGCCGGCGGAACAGCCGCTTCAAGCCGCCTTCGCTTACGCCAACGTCGCAGCCGCCGATCTGCGTGCAGCGGATGGGCGCCGCGCCTTCGATGCCGACGGCGGCGGAGGTGGCGAGCGTCCTCTCCACAAGTCGTCCCGGCGAACGCCGGGACCCATAGCCACAGGGGTTAGTTGTTACGAAAGGCGTTGGCCATCTTGCCTTAGCCGAGGGCACAACGCGGTATGGGTCCCGGCGTTCGCCGGGACGACAATTGCTACTTCAGCATCCCGAACTGCCGCGGCAGCCACAGCGTCAATTCCGGGATGAGGGTGATCGCGATCAGCGACATCAACAGCGGCACCAGCCAGGGCAGGATCGCCATCGTGGTCCGCTCGATCGACAGTTTTGCGATCCGCGACAACACGAACAGCACCATGCCGAGCGGCGGGTGCAGCAACCCGATCATCAAATTGAGCGTCATCATCACGCCGAAATGCACGGGATGAATGCCTACTTTGAGAATGATCGGCATCAGCACCGGCACGAGGATGCTGATAGAGGCGATCGGTTCAAGGAAGCAGCCGACAATCAGCAGCAATACGTTGATCAGCAGCAGGATAATGTATCTGTTGTCGGTCAACTGCAGCAGCGCCTCGGCGCCCGCTTCCGTCAGCCGGGTCGTCGTGAGCACCCATCCGAACAGCGAGGCGGCGGCGACGATCAGCAGCACGCCGGCCGTGGTCTCGATGGTATCCATCGAGACCTTGTAGAACTGCTTCAAGGACAACGAGCGATACAGAAAAATCCCGAGGATCAGCGCCCAGGTGCAGGCCGCGATCGCGGCTTCCGTCGGCGTGAACCAGCCGAAAGTCATGCCGCCAACGATGATCGCCGGCGTCATCAGGGCCGGCAGCGCCGCGAGGAAGGTGCGGCCAAGCACGTTCCAGCGGAACGCCTGATCGCGTCCCATGCCGTAACGTCGCGCGCAGTAGCTGACATAGAGCATCATGAACAGCGTCATGACTGCGCCGGGGATAAATCCACCGAGGAACAGCGCGCCGATCGAGACGTTGCCCATCATGCCGTAGATCACGAACGGCAGCGACGGCGGGATGATCGGACCGAGCGTGGCCGACGCCGCGGTGACGCCGACAGCGAATTCGGTGTCGTAGCCATGGTCCCGCATTGCCTTGATTTCGATGGTGCCGAGACCCGCGGCGTCCGCAATCGCGGTGCCCGACATGCCTGCAAAAATCACCGAGCCGAAGATGTTGACGTGGGCGAGGCCGCCTCTCATCCAGCCGCAGGTCGCCACCGCGAAATCGTAGATGCGGTTGGTGATCCCTGCCGAATTCATCAGATTGCCGGCGAGAATGAAGAACGGCACCGCCAGCAACGGGAAACTGTCGAGGCCGCCCGCCATGCGGTGCAGGATGACGAAATCCGGGATACCGGCGATGAAATGGGTGTACAGCAGCGAGGAGAACGCCAGCGCGATGAACACGGGGATGCCGGCGAGCAAGGTCGCGAAAAATACGAAGATCAGAATCGGCATTGCCTGAACCCAGCTTTCAATCGGCGTGAATTTGTTCGGTGATCTCGTGCGGCCGTCGCCACCCCTCGCGTGCATTGCTCCAGACCACCTGGATCTGGCGCGCCAGCATCATGAAGCATCCAAGGCCGACGAGGCCGTAAACCAGGCTCATCGGCAGATCGAACACGGTCATGCGGCTGCGAATGCATGCGCTCGATGATGGTGATCGAGAAATACGCCAACAGGCGCCATGAAACCGAGCGTGACGAAATCGACCAGCGCCAGCAATGCAGTCCGCATCGGACTGGGCTTCATCACGTTCGAGAGAAGCTCGACCGCGATATGGCGCCTTCTTGCGCGTCACCACGGCGCCGCCGATGAACGCCAGCGACATCAGACCGTAGCGCGCGATCTCCTCGGTCCAGGACAGGCTGTCGTTGAGAATATAGCGGGTGAAGAACTGCAGGAAGACGATGATCGCCAGCGCCCAGAACAGCACGAAGGCGATCCAGTCCTCGGGATGGTGCTCGATGACGACCTCTTCGTCCTCGGCGACGATCAGATGGACGTCGTCATCGGGCGACGGCTTTTTCACATCAGCCATTTCGTACCTTCCCGCGGTATTGATCTCGAATTGATCTGGCGACATGCTGGCCGCCAAACCTCGCAACGAAAAAAGGAAAACCATGGCCAAGATCGAGCGCGTCGAAATCCTGCAGGTCGATCTTGCTCCAAAGGCGGTGCGCACCGACGCGATCCAGTCGTTCGCCACGCAGGAAACGCCGATGGTGCGGATCCACACCAGCGACGGCATCGTTGGCACCGGCTACAGCTACACGATCGGCACCGGCGGCTCGTCGGTCGTGGCCCTGCTCAGGGATCATCTGGCGCCGCGCCTGCTCGGGCGCGATCCGCTCGACATCGAGGCGATCTGGAAGAGCCTGTTTTTCGCTACGCACGCGACCGCGGTCGGCGCCATCACCAGCCTCGCGCTCGCCGCCATCGATACCGCGTTGTGGGACGTCAAATGCCTTGCGGCAGGGCCGGCCGCTCTGGAAGGAGGCCGGCGGCGCGCAAGCCGCCGTGCCGGTCTACTCCACCGAAGGCGGCTGGCTGCATGTCGAACCCCAGGCGCTGGTCGACGACGCGCTCGCGGTGCGCGCGCAGGGCTTTGGCGGCGCCAAGATCAAGGTCGGCCGTCCCCATGTCAGCGAGGACATCGCCCGCCTCTCGGCCGTGCGCGAGGCGATCGGACCCGGCTTTGAAATCATGGTCGACGCCAATCAGGCGCTTCACCGTCGGCGAGGCGATCCGCCGCGCGCGGCTTTACGAGCCGCTCGATCTTGCCTGGTTCGAAGAACCGCTGCCGGCGGAAGACCTCGGCGGGCACATCCGCCTTGCCGCATCGACCTCGATGCCGATTGCGGTCGGCGAGTCGATCTATCATCCCAGTCATTTCCGGGAATATCTGCAGCGCGACGCCTGCTCGATCGTGCAGGCAGACGTCGCGCGCATCGGCGGCATCACGCCGTGGCTCAAGGTCGCCCACCTCGCCGAAACCTTCAACGTTCCGATCTGCCCGCATTTCCTGATGGAGTTGCACGTCTCGCTGTGCGCCGCGGTGCCGAACGCGGCCTGGGTGGAATGGATTCCGCAGCTCGATGACATCACCACCAGCCGCCTTGCGATCGTGGGCGGGAAGGCGCAAGCGCCCTCCGCGCCCGGACTCGGCATCGCATGGGACTGGCAGGCCATTACCAAGCTGCAAGCGTTTACTCCCGTCGTCCTGAAGGCGTGAGGATCCGCTGAACGCGAAGGCTCCCGCCCGCAGCGGTCACTTCAAGGCTTGCAACTCGTCGTACTGGGCCTGGGTCCAGCCGGCGCCGGCAGAAGCATCATTGTGCAGCGGCATTGCCGCCTTCCGGAACGCCTCGCGATCGACCTGGACCACCGTCTTGCCGAGCTTGCTGCAACTCATCGGCAGATCTTCTGCTCGGAAGCGCGGATCTCGTCAGACGCCTTGGCGGCGGCCTGAGCCAGCACCTCATCGAACACCTTCCTGTCGGCATCCGATAGCTTCGACGAGACATGCGAGCCGACGATCGTGAGCAGCAACTCGGTGATATGGCCGGTCAGCATGACGTGGCTTTGCACTTCGTAGAACTTCTTGGCCATGATCGTCGGTAACGGATTTTCCTGCCCGTCCACCGTGCCCTGCTGCAGGGCAAGATACACCTCGGCGAAGGCGATCGGCGTGGCATTGGCGCCGACCGATTTAGCCAGCATCAGATAAAGCGGCGCCGGCGGCACGCGCAGCTTCATGCCCTTCATGTCCTCGGGCTTCTTGATTTCCTTGTTCGCGGTGACCATGCGCTCGCCGTAATAGGTCAGCGCGATGATCTTGTGCTTGGTCTTGTCCTCGTAGCCCTTGGCGATGTCGCGGAACAGTTTGCCGTCGCGATAGGCTTTCCAGTGGTCGAAGTCGCGCAGCATGAACGGAGCGCCGGAGATTGCCAACGGCTTGTGGATCGAACCGGCGAACGAGGTGCCGGTGTAGATCATGTCCACGGTGCCAAGTCCGAGTCCCTCATTGATCTGGTTCTCGTTGCCGAGTTGCGAAGCCGGAAACACCTGGATTTCGTATTTGCCGTTGGTGCGCTTCTTGATCTCGTCGGCGGCCCACAACGCCTGCGTATGATAGGGCTCGCTAATCTCGTAGACATGCGCCCATTTCAGTTTGGTCTGGGCCGAGGCCGGTCCGGCGATCGTTGCTGCAATGAACAATGCGGTCGATAGCGCCAGACGGCGCGTCCAAGCGGACATGGTACCCCTCCCCTCGAATTATTGGCTGAGACCTCGTTGACGGGCCTCGCTACCGATAACGTCGCCGATATGCAGAGCGGACGCAAGTGCTGGAAAAACCGACTTAAGTCAGGGCACTCTTCAGATCGAAGCCGGTATCGGCGGCCTGCTCCGGCCCGATCGAACCGTGGGCAGCCAGCAGGCGCCGCCCGAACATGTGGTCCCCAGCGCGGTTGACGAACTCGATGCCGACGAGTTGCCCGGATTTGTAGCAGAAGGCGGAGAAGGCTCCCCCATCGCGGTCACCGCGCACCACCACCTGGTCATAACCGGTGGTCAGGCCCGCGATCTGGAGCTTGTGCGGACCCTGGTCGCTCCAGAACCACGGCAATCCGTCATAGGGCTTGGCATCGCCGGTCAACCGCGCCGCAACGCAGCGTGCATGGTCGGTGGCATTCTGCACGGATTCCAGCCGCAGCGACCCGCCGAAACGCGGGCTTGCATAAAGCGCGCAATCGCCAATGGCGGAGATCTCCGGATCGGCTGTCTGCAAAAGTTCGTCGACGATAATGCCGGCGGCCACCGGCAGCCCGGCCTCGGCTGCCAGTTCGACGTTCGGCAAGACACCGACCCCGACCACGATGAGATCGGCAGGCATGTGGCGGCCGTCGCTGAGACTGACGCCGATGACCTTGACGCCATCGCTTTCGATACTGGTGACCTGCACGCCCAAATGAATGCGAATGCCGGCCGCGGTATGACTTGATTGAAAGAATTCGGAGATCTCTGCTGTCACCGCGCGCGCCATCACGCGGGTGCCGAGTTCGATCACGTCGACTTCCAGCCCCTTGCCCCGGGCAGTCGCGGCGAATTCCAACCCGATGAAGCCGGCGCCGATCACGACGACGCGCTGACCGGATCCGATCCGGTGCCGCAAGGCTTCGCTTTCGTCGAGCGTCCGCAGATAACGCACGCCCTCCAGATTGGCATTGGGAATATCGAGCAGGCGGTTGCGCGCGCCGGTCGCCAGCACCAGGTGGCCGTAATCGAGCGAGGAACCGGAACCCAGCAGCAGTTTATGTGCGCCGCGGTCGATCGACACCGCGCGGTCCGAGATCAGATCGATCTTCTGGTCAAGGTAGAATTTTTCCGGACGAAACATCAGGCTGTCGGGTCCTCCGGTGCCCTTCAGGTAGGCCTTGGACAGCGGCGGCCGCTGATACGGCAGATGGCCCTCGTCGTTCAGCAGCGTGATGCGCTCGGCAAAGCCGTGCTGGCGCAGCGAGGCCGCAACCTGAAAGCCGGCATGGCCGGCGCCCACTATGACAACAGGTCCTTGTACAACAGGTCCTGGCAAAACCGATCCTTGCGTCATCGGGACAACCCAATTGCAGGCGCACAGGAATTACCCATGTCGTCTCCTCTCACTGCCAATGTTGGCTTGCTCGCCTCGTAAGAGCGGCGCTCGTGTCCGCGTCCCGACCGATAGGCATACCCATTAGGCCTCAAGGTTTGGGATCGCGCAAGGGTGTCCGTGTCCTGGAACAGGGTCAGTGCAATGTCCGGCTACCTGGCCCGGGATTGTCACCTCCGGGCTTCTGCTATTTAAATGCCCGGCACCCGTCCCGACCCGAGGGTTTTCCGATGACGACACAAGATCATACCGCGGCCTCTTCCGATGAACCGGCGCGGCTCACCATCGACGGCCCGATCGCGACCATCACGCTCAATCGCCCCGCAGCGTTCAACTCGATCGACCTGTCGATCGCTAAAAAGCTGGAACAGCTCGGCGCCGAGGTCGAGGCCAATGACGCGATCAGGGTGCTGGTGATCCAGGGCGAAGGCCGCGCCTTCAGCGCCGGCGGCGATCTGCAGACCATCGGCGCCGCTGCGGCTGCCGACACCATCGCTCCCGTGGTCGGCGAACTGCTTGAAGCACTATCACGCCTTCATCGAGACGGTACGGCGGATGCCGAAGATCGTGCTCTCGAGCGTTCACGGCTCGGCGGCCGGCGCCGGCATGGGGCTCGCCTTCGTGACCGATCTCTGCATCGCGGCTGAGGACGCCCGCTTCACGCCGGCCTATGCCAAGATCGGCGTGTCGCCGGATGGCGGCAGCACGGTCGGTATGGTCGGCACCGTCGGCACCCGCCGCGCGCTGCAGCTGTTTCTCGCCGAAGACAGTTTTTCAGCGCAGCAGGCACTCGATTGGGGTCTGGTCGCGCGCGTTGTTCCGGCGGCGGAACTGAAAGCCGCGACACAAAAATTCGCCGAGCGATTGGCGCAGAATCCTCCGGCGGCAATCAGCGGCACCAAGTCGCTGGTCTACCAGGCCGCGGTGACGCCGACCAAGCAACAGCTCGACGCCGAGGAAAAGAAGATCATCGCCGCGATGCATACCGATGAGTTTCGTGCGGCGGTGAAGAAGTTCACCAGCAAGGGGAAGTAGCGCCCCGTCGTCCCGGCGGAGGCCGGGACCCATACCGCGTTGTGCTCTCGGCTCAAGCAAGGTGGCCGATAGCTTCGGTAACAACCGGATTCGGTGGCTATGGGTCCCGGCCCCCGTGCGCAATTGCGCACTGGGCTTCGCGAGAGTTTATCACGGCTGCGGCCAGATGGATCATGGAGGCGAAGCTTTGATCGGTCTTGTCGGCGCGCATGGCGATGCGCTTGAACTCCTTGAGCTTGCCGAAGAAGTTTTCGATGAGATGCCGCCATTTGTACATCTCCTCGTCGATAGCGAGAGGCTTTGCACGGCGCGGATGCTGGGAGATGACGACCTTGGCGCCGCGCGCGTCGAGATCGGCGATAATGGCGTTGCTGTCGAACGCCTTGTCGGCGATCAGGGCGTCGAAGGCCAATCCCTCGATCAGCGGCGGCACGCCCACCGTGTCGAAGCGCTGTCCCGGCAGAAGCACGAAGCGCACGAGATTGCCGAGCGCATCAGTAAGCGCCAGGATTTTGGTGGTCATGCCGCCCTTCGAACGGCCGATCGCCTGGCTTTGGGTCCCCCTTTTGCGCCCTGTCCGTGGCGGTGGACCTTGACGATGGTAGCGTCGACCATGGTGTATTCCATGTCGGGATCGTCGGAGACGGCGTTGAACAGCCGCTTCCAGATACCCGCCTTCACCCAGTCGCGGAAGCGCGTGAACACGCTGTTCCAGTGGCCGAACGAACGCGGCAGATCCCGCCAGGGGCTGCCGGTTCGGGCGATCCACAGCACAGCCTCGACAAAAAGTCGATTGTCCTTGCCGCTGCGGCCAGGATCGCTCGGCTTGCCGAGACAAAGCGGCTTCATCTTCGCCCATTGGGCGTCAGTCAAAACGAATCGGTCCATCCACAGCTTGAATCACAACTAGGACAGGATGAGAATCCTGAATCCCAACCTAGGCCGGGACGACAAACCTAGTTCGGACAAATATATCCCGTCCCTCCGGGCGCCTTGAAGCAACCCACCGATTCCGGGATCACCTGCTTCGGCAGCCACAGCACCACCTTCGGGAAATAGATCGCGAAGGTGATGGTGACCAGGAACACCACGTAGATCGGCAGCGCCGCGCGCAGCGCCTTGGAAAAACTGACGCCGACGAATTTCGACGCCATCAACAGCACCAGCCCGTATGGCGGCGTGATCAGGCCGAACGCCAAGGTCGCGATCAGCACCACGCCCATATGCACGGCGTTGATGTCGCCGGCCTGCGTCAGCGTGTTCACCAGCGGCATGAAGATGATGATGGTCGGCACCGGTTCGATGAAGTCGCCGACCACGGTGAACAGCAGCACCAGAAGCAGCATCATCAGATGCGGATCGTTGCCGGCAAGCGAGGTGATCCAGTCCGCGATCACGGAGGCGCCGTGCAGATAGGCCAGCATCCAGCCGAAGGCGTTCGCAGCACCGATCGTGATCAGCGGCAGCGAGAAGATCAGTCCGGCCAGACAGAAATCGTAAGGGATATTCTTGATGTGGCCGCGGTTGAGCGCCGGGATCACCACGACGATGATCCAGATCACCGCGACGACGCCGGCTTCGGTCGGCGTAAAATAGCCGGTGAGGATGCCGCCGAGCAGGATCACCGGAATCATCAGCGGCAGCGCCGCATCGCCGGCCGCGAACACGATCTGGCGTAACGGCGCGCGCGGCTTCTGCATGCCGGTGGGACCGAAGAAATAGCAATAGATCATCAGGCCGAAGCCGATCATCATGCCCGGCACCACGCCCGCCATGAACAGCCCGGCGATCGATACGTTGCCGACGGCGCCATATACCACCGCGGTAATGCTCGGCGGCACCAAAGCGGCGATGGTCGAAGCGGATGCGATGATCGCGGCGATAAAGGCCGGGCTGTAGCCCTCCTTCTTCATCGGGCCACCCAGCGCGCGGCTCATCACCGCAACGTCGGCGGTGGTCGATCCCGACATTTCCGAGAAGAACATCGAGAACACCACGACGACCTGCGACAGCCCGCCCCTGATGTGCCCGACCAGCGACAGCGACAGATTGGCTATTCGCACCACGACGTTGGCCGAACTCATGAGTTCGCCGACCAGCAGGAAAAACGGTATCGCCAGCAGCGCTTCGGAATCGACGCCGTCGAACATCTTCTGGATGATCGCCGCGAGCGAGACATCGGCCAGGATCGCGCCGATGAACACGCCGGCCATCAGCGAGAACGGCACGGGCACGCCAAGATAGCCGAAGAACAGGAAGCAGAACGTCATCAGGCCGAGAATGACTGGCGCGCTCACAGGCTGGCCCTCGTATCGACTGGCGGATTGTCGCGGTCTATTTCCGGCGGCTCGGGGTGGTCAAATCCGTTGCGGATGCCGTTGACCAGTTGCTCGATGGTGAACAGCGCGATCAGAATGCCCGACAAGGGAATGACCGCATACAGCGATGCGATCGGCGTGCCCGACGGCAGGCGGAAACTGCCAAAGCCCCTGAGATAGTTGAGATAGCCGAACCAGATCAGGCAAAATGCGACACCGAGGACCGCGATGCGAATGATGATCTCGACGATCAGACGCGGCGTGCCGTGCATCGCCTCGGAAATCGCGGTCAGATACAGATGATCGTTGCGGCGGGTGGCGACGGCGGCGCCGATGAAAATCGCGTAGACGAACAGCGTGGAAGTCACCTCCTGAAGCCATAGCCAGGGATGGCCGATGGTCCGGGTGACGATGTCGGCCGTCACCGACAGCGAGAAGCCGAAGCACAGCACGCCGCAGACGATCATCAGCACCAGTTCAAGCTTGTCGAATGCGGGCCATTTCAGGTGATGCTGCCGCTGCAGTACCAGCTTGTCGGAGATGGACATTTTTTCAACGACCTGGCTCAATTCGTCGTCCCGGCGAACGCCGGGACCCATAATCCCCGGCGTTCATTGCGAAGGAAGGCGTCGACCTTTGTGCGGCGATCGATAGGCCGCGGCGAATGGGTCCCGGCGCCATATGCGCAATTGCGCATCAGGCCGGGACGACACGCGGAAGGCGGGCGACCTAATTGACCGCCCGGATCAGGTTCTTGATTTTCTCGGCGTGCGGCCCGAGGTCCTTGGCGAGCTTGTCGAGATAGGGATCGGCGATCGTCGTAAAGCTCTTCTTGTCGATATCGGTGACGATCTTGACGCCGATCGATTTCAGCTTGGCCGCCGCGGTCCTCTCCAGGTCGAAAGCCTTCGCCGGTTCCTTCTGGCTGACTTCATCGCCCGCCGCCAGCACCCATTTCTTCTGTTCGGCGGACAGGCTCTGCCACAGCTTGTCGCTGACGAAGACGAGCGCGTTGTTCGCTTCATGCTCGGTGAGGTTCAGCACCGGTGCCACTTCGTAATGCTTGTTGACCAGATAGACGTTGATGCTGTTTTCGGCGACATCGACCACGCCGGTCTGCAGCGAGGTGTAGACGCTGCCGAACGGCATGTGGACGGTCTGCGCACCGTAAAGCGGGAACATCAAATCCTCGGTGGCAGTCGCCTGCACGCGAACTTTCAGTCCCTTGACGTCGCCGACGCTGCGGATTTCCTTCTTGGAGTACATGTGACGCACGCCCTGCGAGCCGGTCGCAATGACATGTAGGCCCTGCGTGGTCTCGTCGATCATGGTCTTGAGTGCCTCGAAGACCTTGGGATCGGCCAGCCCCTTGACGACGTGAGCTTCGTCGCGAAACAGGAAGTGCAGCGACATCACGCCGGCCTGCGGCGAGATCGTCGCTGTATTGGCCGAGGAGATGATCGCAAAATCGATATCACCGGCCTTGACCAGTTGCAGCACCTGCGGCTCCTGCCCGAGTTGGGCGCCCGGATACTGATCGACAATCATGGTGCCCTTGCTCAATTCCTTGAGCTTTTCGGCGAACAGATCGCCCGCGATCGAATAGCCGGTGTTGCGCGGCTGGTCGTAGGCGAAGCGATAATGCTTCACATCTTGCGCGCTGGCGCCCGCGGCGAAGACGAGCGCCGCGGCAACAAACGCCGGCCCGATGAATTTTCCCAAGCTTCCCATGACGCTTCCCCCTGTTTTGATTTTGATCAAACCATTGGGATCACCAGATTGTCAATAAAGTATCCGAGTTTTCAGCTATCCCGCCGCAATTTACTGCTTTGCAGCACGATATTATCGACAATTTGCGGCCAGGGAAGGTCCTAGCCTTTCCCCTCGCCGCGCATGAAATCGAAATCGCAGCCTTCGTCGGCCTGCAGGATGGTCTCGTTGAACAGATGCGCGTAACCGCGCTTGGCCCAATCGGGCGTCGTTGGCGGCGCCAAAGCTGCGCGGCGTTTCTCGAGTTCGGCATCATCGACCAGGAGATCGATGCTGCGCTTGGCGACATCGAGCCGGATCATGTCGCCGTTCCGCACCAGCGCCAGCGGACCGCCGACGGCGGATTCCGGCGTGATGTGCAACACGATGGTGCCGAACGCCGTCCCGCTCATGCGCGCGTCCGAGATCCGCACCATGTCCTTGACGCCCGCGCGTCCGAGTTTCTTCGGGATCGGCAGATAGCCCGCTTCCGGCATGCCAGGTGCGCCCTTCGGCCCGGCGTTACGCAGCACCAGCACGTCGTCGGCATTGACGTCGAGCGCGGGATCGTCGACCCGCAGCGTCATGTCCTCGACGAACTCGAACACCACGGCGCGGCCGATATGCTGCAGCAGCTTGGGGCTCGCCGCTGAATGCTTGATCACGGCGCCGCGCGGCGCGAGGTTGCCGTGCAGCACCGCCATCGCGCCTTCCGGCTTGATCGGATTGCTGCGGGGGCGGATCGCATCCTGTCCGGGCACTTCCTCGGCGTCAGCCACGACATCGCGCAGTGTTGCACCGGTGATCGTCTTGGCATCGAGATCGATGAGATCGCCGAGCTGCGCCATCAGCTTCGGCAGGCCGCCGGCATGATGGAAGTGCTCCATGTAATGCTCGCCCGACGGCTTCAGGTCGATCAGGACGGGCACTTCACGCCCGAGCTTGTCAAAGCCTTCGAGATCGATGCGGTGCTTGGTGCGGTTGGCGATCGCGGTCAGATGAATCAGGCCGTTGGTCGAACCGCCGATCGCCTGCAGCACGACTTGCGCATTGCGGAACGAAGAGGCGGTGAGGAATTCGCTCGGCCGCGGCCCCTTTGCCTTGGCCATCGCGGCGGCGACCTTGCCGCTGGCTTCCGCCGAACGAAAGCGCTCGGCGTGTGGTGCGGGGATCGTGGCACTCATCGGCAACGACAGGCCCAGCGCTTCGGTGATGCAGGCCATCGTGGATGCCGTACCCATCACCATGCAGGTGCCGACCGATGGCGCGAGCCGGCCGTTGACGGCCTCGATCTCGACATCGTCGATTTCACCGGCGCGGTATTTTCCCCACAGCCGCCGGCAGTCAGTGCAGGCGCCGAGTACCTCGCCCTTGTGATGCCCGACCACCATGGGCCCTACCGGGAATGACGACGGTCGGAAGGTCGGCGCTGACCGCGGCCATGATCTGCGCCGGCAAGGTCTTGTCGCAACCGCCGATCACCACAATGGCGTCCATCGGCTGGGCGCGGATCATCTCCTCGGTATCCATCGCCATCAGATTGCGCAGATACATCGAGGTCGGATGCGAAAAGCTTTCGGCGATCGAGATGGTCGGAAACACCATCGGCATCGCGCCGGTCAGCATCACGCCGCGCTTCACCGCCTCGATGATCTGCGGAACGTTGCCGTGGCAGGGATTGTAATCGCTGTAGGTATTGGTGATGCCGACGATCGGGCGATTGAGTGCGTCGTCCGAATAACCCATCGCCTTGATAAAGGCCTTGCGCAGGAACAGCGAGAAGCCAGCATCGCCATAACTCGCCAGTCCCTTGCGCAGTCCGTCGTCAGCCATCTTGTTCTTCCCTGTCGCTGTAGGCCCGCACTAAAGGTGCCCGCGTGATTATTGTCAATATTTGATATTCAACGCCGAAACTGCGCCATTTTGCCACTAATCACGCGATATTATTGACAATAATAACCGTGCGTGCTGACTTCCGGCGATGACCGGAACCGAGCGACCGTGAACCAGCCGTTGCGCATTGGCCTTGTCGGCGCCGGCATGGTGAGCCGCCATCATCTGATCGCCTGGGCCAGTATAGCAGATCAGGCCCGCGTTGTTGCGGTTGCCGACCCCTCGGCCGATAACGCCGCACGCCGCGCGACCGAATTCGCGATACCCAACACCTACGCCAGCGCCGAAGCAATGCTGGCGGCGGGCGAACTCGACGCGATCGATATCGCAGCGCCACGCGAGATGCATGCGCCGCTGGTGCGGCTTGCCGCAAGCAAACGGCTGCCGGTGTTGTGTCAGAAGCCGCTGGCGCCGAACCTGCAGCAAGCGACCGACCTCGCCGCCGAGGTCAGCCATTTGACGCGCCTGATGGTGCACGAGAACTGGCGCTTTCGCGGTTATTATCGCGACGCCGCAGCCTGGCTGCGCGAAGGCCGTATCGGCACCATCAAGCAGGCCCAACTCACGCTGCTGACGTCGGGCGTGCTGCCGGGACCGGACGGACTGTGCCCGGCGCTGGAGCGGCAACCGTTCATGCGTCGCGAGAAGCGCATGCTGGTCGCGGAGGTCCTGATCCATCACCTCGATACGCTGCGGATGCTGCTCGGGCCATTGCGCGTGACGGCGGCGGCACTTTCGCGCTCCAGCGAGCTGCTCGTCGGCGAAGACGGCGCGGTGATCCAGCTTCAGGCCGGCAACGGTGCCGGCGTCTCGGTGTTTGCAAGCTTTGCCGCGCAGGGGCATCCGGCCACCCAGGTCGATCGGCTCGAGATTTTGGGCGACAAGGGCGCCATCAAGCTCGACGGAGCGCAGCTCACCTGCTCGGGCGTTTCGCCGCAGGAGAGGGTTTACGATCTCGCCACCGAATACCAGGGGTCCTATAACCGGACGATTGCGCACTTCGTGCAATCGTTGCGGGACAACACGCCGTTCGAGACCGCGCCGCAGGATAATCTGGAAACGCTGCGGCTGGTCGAGGATTGCTATCGGCTGTCGGGCTGGGAGGCTTTGCAATGAAGCCACAGGAATCGCTAACCGAGGTTTCCGCGCTGACGCGCGAGGAAGAGCAGGCGGAAGTGATCCGCCGGCTCGAAGAGGACATCATCTTCGGCCGCTTCGCGCCGGGCTCGCGGCTGGTCGAAGACACGCTGATGACGCGTTACCGCGCCAGCCGGCATTTCGTGCGCCAGGGCCTGTTTCAGCTCGAACGCCAGGGCATCGTGCTGCGCGAGAAGAACATCGGCGCCACGGTGCGGTTCTATTCGGCCGAGGAAGTGCGGCAGATCTACGAGGTGCGTGAGATGCTGACGCGGCAGGCCGCGCTGATGATCGCCCTGCCCGCGCCAGCTACCCTGATCGAGCAGTTGAGCGAGTTGCAGCGGCACTATTGCGCCAAGGCCGACGCGCAGGATCTGCGCGGCATCCATGAGGCCAATGACGCCTTTCACGTCGCGCTGTTTTCCGCCTGCGGCAATCCCTATCTGGTGCAGTCGCTGCAGGACTACATGAACCTCACGTTGCCGATGCGCGCCAAGAATCTGGCCGACAAGGAAGGGCTGGCGCTGTCACGCCGCCAACACGAACTGATGATCGAGCTATTGAAAGGCCGCGACAGCTGGGCGCTGGCGCAGCTCTGCGTCGATCACATGCAGTACAGCAAGTCGGATTATCTCGGCCGCATCGCGGGCGATGAGGCCGAGAGGTAACGGAAGTTATTTCCAATCCACAATCTTGCTCTTGTCGCCACTGAACTCCATGCCGCAGAACGTGCCGCCCTGGTAGAAATCGCTGACGGGATCGGCGGGCATCTTGGCCTGTTCGGCCATCGCGTGCTCGCGATGATCTTCGCCGCGGCCGGTCGGGCGATAGCCGAGGTCGTAGGCGCGGTGATTGTCCCACCATGCGCGCTCGTTGTAGGACGCGCCGTAGAATATCTCGAAATGGATGTCGGGATGTTCAAGCCCAATACGGCAGAGCTGCACCAGATCTTCCGGCTTCAGCCAGATCGCCAGGCGGCGGTGATCCAGCGGCCTCTCGCCGAAATTGCCGATGCGCAGACACGTAACCCCAAGCCCGTGCTTGTCGGCATAGAGCGAGCCGACCGCCTCGCCAAACACCTTGCTGACGCCGTAGCGGCTGTCCGGGCGCGCGGTGACATCGGTGCCGATCCGCTGGTGGCGCGGATAGAAGCCTACCGCATGGTTGGATGAAGCGAACACCACGCGCTTGACGCCCTTTTTGCGCGCCGCCTCGAACAGATTGTAGCCGCCGATGATGTTGGATTGCAGGATGGAGTCCCACGGGCCTTCGACCGAATAGCCACCAAAATGCAGGATGCCGTCGACGCCTTCGCAGATCGCCTCGACCTGCGCGGGATCGGCAAGATCGGCCGCTTTGAATTTCTCGTTCGTGCCGAGATCGGCGGGCTTGTTCAGGTCGCTCAGCAGCAGATCCGGATAGATCGGCGGCAACAGCTTGCGCAGGCTGGTGCCAATTCCCCCGGCCGCGCCGGTCATCAAAATACGTGGCATTTCTTCCCTCTTCGTTGCGACCGATTTGCGGTCGCTGGCCGACAATGATAGCAAACCAATCTGCGAGGAAACGCAACAGCAACGAGAACAGCAAATGTCCGACGCCAAATCCCGCGCTGGCTGGCAGCCGGCGACTTATTATCCCGATCCGGCGATCCACGCGCTCGACCCGCGTTTCGAGAAATACTGGCTGAAATTGTCGGCGGTGGAACGGCTGACCACCGGCCTGCGCTGGGCCGAAGGTCCCGTGTGGTTCGGCGACGGGCGCTATCTGTTGTGCAGCGACATTCCCAACAACCGCATCATCAAATGGGAAGAGGAGACCGGCGCGGTCAGCCACTACCGCAAGCCGTCGAATTTCGCCAACGGCCATACCCGCGACCGCCAGGGCCGGCTGATCGCCTGCGAGCACGGCGGCCGCCGCGTCGTCAGAACCGAATATGACGGATCGATTACGGTGCTGATGGATTCCTTCAACGGCAAGCGCCTGAATTCACCGAACGACGTGGTGGTGAAGTCGGACGGTTCGATCTGGTTCACCGATCCAATCTTCGGCCTGCTCGGCAATTACGAGGGCTACAAGGCCGAGCCCGAGCTCGACATGAACGTCTACCGGATCGATGGCGCGACCGGTAAGGCCACCATCGTCGCCGAAGGTGTGCTCGGCCCCAACGGGCTTTGCTTTTCGCCGGATGAGAAGATTCTCTACGTCATCGAATCCCGGGGTGTGCCGACCCGCAAGATCCTCGCCTATGACGTCTCGCCCGGCGGCGACACGGTTTCCAACAAGCGCGTCTTCGTCGACGCCGGCCCCGGCACGCCCGACGGCATGCGCTCCGACATCGACGGCAATCTGTGGTGCGGCTGGGGCATGGGCGATCCCGAGCTCGACGGCGTCGTCGTGTTCGCGCCCGACGGCGTTATGATCGGCCGCATCGCCCTGCCCGAGCGCTGTGCCAATCTCTGTTTTGGCGGACTGAAGCGCAACCGGCTGTTCATGGCCGCGAGCCAGTCGATCTACGCGCTGTATGTGAACACACAGGGCGCGCTGGGAGGATAGGTTGTCCTCCCCTGCCCGCGCCTAGCCCTTCTTTTCCTGCGCGGCGGCGGTCTGTTTGGCCAGCCCTTCTTCGAACGCCTTTTCCAGCGTCGCGGCATAGGCGTTGAACTCGCCGGGATTGACGAACGGATTGGGCGCGCCATCGGCGATCTTGGCGCGCTTCTCTTGCATCTTGTACATTTCCGGATGCGGCGCGAGCAGCACGTCCACCTTCATATCCTTGGCCCGCGCGAACGTCTTGCGATAGTCGGCAACGATCCCGGGATAGGTCGGATTGGTCACCAGGCGGTTCAGCGCCACGGTGCCGCTGCAGAAGATCAGGACCGAGCGGGTCGCATCGCCGTCCTTCACCGAAAATTCCTAGCTCGTGCAGCCCGGCGAATGGCCCGGCGTTTCGTGCGCAATCGAGCTTCACGTCGCCGAGCGTAACGGTGTCGCCTTCGCGCACCGTGCGGTCCACCTTCACCGGCGGGAACGCGAGTGCGGTGTCCTCGCGCGCTCCGGGATAGTAGCCGCCTTCGAGCAGCGGCTTGTCGGCTTCGCCCGCGACAAGCTGAGCACCGCTGGCCGCTTTCATTTCGGCAAGACCGCCGGTGTGATCGATATGGGCATGCGTGTTCAAGAGATATTTGATGTCGGTGATTTTGAAGCCGAGCTTCTCGATGTTGCCTTTGATCTGCGACGTGGCGTCCTGCATCACCGTATCGACCAGGATGTGGCCTTGCGGCGACGTGATCAGATAGGATGCAAGGCCGTTGGTGCCGACATAGTAGACGTTGCCGATCATCTTGAACGGCGTCGTCGGCTCGTTCCATTTCACCAATAGTGCCGCGATCAGATCCTTCGGAGTCTGGGCTTGCACTGCGCCGCTCAGCGGCATTAGCGCGACAAGCGCGATGACCAGTTTCCTCACGTCGACACTCCCTTGATGTTTTTTTGTGTCTTCTGCCTGACGAGATGCACGTCAACAAAAAATGCCGGCTGCTTTAGGGCAGCCGGCACGCTTTTGAATAGACGACGCTGGCGTCGCTTGGGTCAGGCGGCGTTGTAGCCGGCGACCGCCTTCACTTCGAGATATTCTTCCAGACCGTACTTGCCCCACTCGCGGCCGTTGCCGGACTGCTTGTAGCCGCCGAACGGTGCGGAGCGGTCGTTCGGAACGCCCTGCAGGTTGACGTTGCCGGCGCGGATCTGCTTGCCGACCCGGCGCGCGCTTTCGATGCTGTCACCGGTGACGTAACCGGCCAGACCATAGGGCGTGTCGTTGGCGATCTTGACCGCCTCGGCTTCGTCCTTGGCGCCGAGGATGGTCAGCACCGGTCCGAAGATTTCCTCGCGAGCGATCGTCATGTCGTTGGTGACGTCGGCGAAGATGGTCGGGCGCACGTAGAAGCCCTTGTTGACGCCCTCCGGCAGACCGGGACCGCCGGCGACCAGTGTCGCACCTTCCTCGATGCCCTTGTGGATCAGCGCCTGGATCTTGTCCCACTGGATGCGGGACACGACCGGACCGATGGTCGTGCCTTCGCCGCGCGGATCGCCCGCCTTGGTCTTGTCGGCGACGCCCTTGGCGATGGCAGCCACTTCCTTCATCTTCGACAGCGGCACGATCATCCGCGACGGCGCGTTGCACGACTGTCCGGAGTTGTTGAACATGTGCATGACACCACCGGTGACGGCCTTGGTGAGGTCGGCGCCTTCCAGGATGACGTTCGGCGACTTGCCGCCGAGTTCCTGGCTGACGCGCTTCACGGTCGGCGCGGCGCGCTTGGCGACATCGACGCCGGCGCGGGTCGAGCCGGTGAACGAGATCATGTCGATATCCGGATGCTCGCTCATGGCGGCGCCGACCTCCGGGCCGAGGCCGTTGACGAGGTTGAACACGCCCTTCGGCACGCCGGCTTCATGAAGGATTTCGGCGAAGATCAACGCCGAGGTCGGGGTGAATTCCGACGGCTTCAGGATCATGGTGCAACCGGCGGCCAGCGCAGGCGCGACCTTGCAGGCGATCTGGTTCAGCGGCCAGTTCCACGGCGTGATCATGCCGATGACGCCGACCGGCTCACGCATAACCGTGGCCGAGCCAATGGTCTCTTCGAAGTGATAGTTTTTGAGAACTTCCAAAGTGGAAGCGATGTGGCCAAGGCCGGCGCCGGCCTGCAGGCGCTCTGCCATCGGCAGCGGCGCTCCCATTTCGTCGGATACGGCAGCACCGATGTCCTTCATGCGGCCCTTGTAGACTTCGATGATCTTTTCCAAGAGCGCGATGCGCTCCTCGCGGCTGGTCTGGGAGAAGGTCACGAAGGCGCGCTTGGCGGCAGCGACGGCCTTGTCGAGATCGGCTTTGGAGCCGAGCGCAACCTCATACATCGCCTCTTCGGTCGCCGGATTGACGACGGGCGTGGACTTCTTGACGGCGGGATCGACCCAGGCGCCGTCGATGTAGAATTGCATGCGATTGACCATCGGAAACCTCGTTATTTCACAGGGCGGAAGGATTTCAGGGAACGGGGGCGTTCGGCAGGCATCCTTGCACGAAAATCCCGGCAATTGAACCCGCCATATGCGGGGTGCCGCGTTGCGGCAGGCCCCGGATATAAGGTCAGTGGCGTAACGGATGCAAGGTCACTCCGTCGCCCCGGCGAAGGCCGGGGCCCATACGCCGTGAACTCTCGTTTTGCCGCTCTGGTAGATACCTTCTAAACACAACCTCCGCCGCGGAGTATGGGCCCCGGCCCCCGTGCGCAATTGCGCACTAGGGTCTGTACCCAATAGGGATTCCATCTGAAATTAGATTGTGATTTAAGCTTCTCAGCGGAAGGGAGGCTTGAATGGCAAAGCAGGTCTATTGGCTCAGCGATGCGGAATGGCGGCGGATTGAGCCGTTGTTGCCGCGAGGGCGCAAGGGAGCGCATCGGGTCGATGATAGACGCGTGATCAGCGGCATTATGCACATGCTGAAATCTGGTTCGCGCTGGCGCGATTGCCCGGAAGTCTACGGCCCCTACACGACGGTCTACAACCGCTTCAATCGCTGGAGCCGACAGGGGATTTGGACGGATATTTTTTACGCGCTGACCGGATCGACCGGCATGTACGGATCGATGTCGGTGGATTCCAGCTACATCAAAGCCCATCGCTCCGCGGCCGGCGCAAAAGGGGGGCCTTCAACAATGCAATCGGCCGCTCGCGCGGCGGGCAGACCACCAAAATCCACGCGCTGACCGACGATATCGGCCGTCCACTTGCCTTCCTGATTACCCCGGGCAACACCCATGACCTGGTTGGTGCACGCGGTTTGATCGGCATGGTCCGCAACCCGCGCCGTCTGTTGGCCGATCGGGCCTACGACGCCAGAAGCTTGCGCGACGAACTGGCCGCACGCCGCATCAAGGCCGTGATCCCGCCAAATCCGACCCGCAAGCATCCGCATCACTACGATAAAACCGCTTACAAAGGCCGCAACGTCATCGAGCGGATGTTCTGCCGTCTCAAGGACTTCCGCCGTATCGCAACCCGATACGACAAGCGTGCAGACATCTTCCTGTCTGCAATCCTTCTGGCCGCCGCAATCACCTGGTGGATCAATTGAGTCCGGACCCTAGCACTACTTTGGCAGAATTTGGCGATTGATTGGCGAAACTGGATTCCCGAATCAGATTTTCAATGATTCATGGATGGTCGGCTTTTGGAGGGCCGACCATGGTGGACACGAAGTCGAAGTGGGAAGACGAGCTTGGACGCTGGCTCAAGCCATTCCTGGATCGCTTAGGCCACAAGGCACGGCGGCGGATGTGTCCGCTTTATATCTCGGGATTGATTGGACCGGGCGATCGCAAGAGCGTTCAGCCGATGGCGGCGCGGCTGGCACCGGGCGAGTATGACCAGTTGCACCATTTCATTGCTGATGGCGTTTGGGATGCAGCGCCATTGGAGGCGGAATTGCTGGTTCAGGCCGATCGCCTGGTCGGCGGCAAGGATGCGGTGCTGGTCATCGACGACACGGCGATGCCGAAGAAGGGCGATCGTTCGGTTGGTGTCGCTCCACAATATGCCTCGTCTCTCGGCAAGACGGCCAATTGCCAAACATTGGTGTCGCTGACGCTTGCACGGGGTGAAGTGCCGGTCATGGTGGCATTACGTCTCTTCGTTCCCGAGAGTTGGACGAGTAATCCGGTGCGTTTGAAGCGCGCCGGTGTTCCAGTCGAGCACCGCGCAGCGCGGACCAAGCCAGAGATCGCCTTGGCGGAGATCGACCGCGTCATCGCCTCCGGTGTGCGTTTCGGCTGTGTGCTTGCCGATTCAGGGTACGGCTCCAGCGGGCCTTTCCGTCAGGCTTTGAGCGAGCGCGGTCTGCTGTGGGCGGTGGGTCTGTCGCGGCGCCAGAACGTCTATCCCGCCGACATTGCCCTGATCTTCCCAATCGCGAAGACCGGAAAACCCCGCAAATACCACATCCCTGATCAGCCACCGGTCTCTGCTGAAGCGTTATTGGCCGAAGGCAAATGGCAAAGGGTCAGTTGGCGGCGGGGCACCAAAGGTCGGCTGACATGTCTCTTCACGGCCCGCCGTGTCTGCGTTGCGGATGGCCATAAGCACCGGATGCTCAATAACCGTATGCAGTGCATGCCTGGTGACGAGGTCTGGCTCGTCGGCGAGCGGCGGTCGACCGGGGAGCAAAAATACTATGTGTCGAACCTGCCGGCCGATGCCACTATCAAGACGCTCGCTGCCACGATCAAGGCCAGGTGGGTCTGTGAACAGGCCCACCAGCAGCTCAAGGAGGAGCTTGGGCTCGACCACTTCGAAGGTAGATCCTGGACGGGATTACATCGACACGCGCTGATGACGATGATCGCCTACGCCTTCCTCCAATCCCGTCGCCTCAAAGCAGCGGGACGGAAAAAAAAGAATCTCAGGACCGCCACCACAACCAAGCATGCCGGCCATCAGGCAAGCGATCCTCGATCTCTTCGCACGACCTCCACCCCGACAATGTCCTCACTGTGACAGGTTCCTTGCGGATATCGCCAAGCCTAAAGTGCCATGTATGGACGGCGCCCGCGGTGCAAGAGGAATCTGACATTTCGGCGAAGCGTTCGGGTGCAGCCATGTATCCGGCCTTTGAATGCAGCCGCTATGGCCGCTGGCCCTGATGTGATCCGCTGATCGGGTCCCAACCAAAAACACGCGTTCTTTCCTCGCGTGGCACTTTACGGGTTTTCCCAATCGACGGTCTCGACCGTTTCGCATCAATGTCGTCATCACCCCTGCAGTTCGTGAACGCACAGACGCAACCTCATCCTCCCATTGCCGAGCTCCTTGTCAGGCTGCCACGAGTTGGGGCGCCCGGTAGGTCCCGCCCTTGGCCAGCAACGCCCAGGCAACCCGCGCCATCTTGTTGGCAAGTGCGACCGCGACGACCTTGAACGGTCGACGGGCCAGAAGCTGAGTGAGCCAGGGATATTTTTCGGGCTGCTGGCGCGCACGCCGCAAAACGGCATGGGCTCCGACAATGAGAATGCGCCGGAGGTATTGGTCGCCCTGTTTAGAGATCGGCCCCAGCTTCTGTTTGCCGCCGGTCGAATCTTGCCGCGGCACGATCCCGATCCAGGCCGCAAAATCACGGCCCGAGCGGAAAACCCTCGGATCCGGGACGACCGCTGCGATCGTGGTGGCCCCAATAACTCCAATGCCGGGGATAGTCTCGAGCCGCTTACTTGCTTCGTTCGAGCGATGCTGCGCAACGATCCGCTTCTCGAGCGATCCGATCATCGTCTGCACAGCCTGAAGCTGCGCCGCCAGTACGGTCAGGCTGGCGTGGGCATCGGACGGCAAGCGCGAACCTTCCTCCTGTGCGACGATCGCCAACAACTCTTTGATCCCTTCGCGCCCCTGTGCCGCCGTAATGCCGAACTCGGCCAAATGCGCCCGTAATGCATTGATCACCTGGGTGCGTTGGCGCATCAGAAGATCGCGTGCGCGATGCAGCATCAACTGGCCCTGCTGCTCGGCCGACTTAATCCTTACAAAACGCATGGTCGGGCGTCGCACCGCCTCACAGATTGCCTCCGCGTCGGCGGCATCGTTCTTATTGCGCTTGACGTAGGCCTTCACATCCTTCGCCGGCATCAGGCGGACCTCGTGGCCCAGCTTCGTCAACTCACGCGCCCAATAGTGCGACGTGGCACAGGCCTCCATGCCGACGACGCACGGCGCCAGAGCTTCGAAGAACGCCATAACCTGGCCGCGGCGAAGCTGCTTTCTGACGATGACCTTCTCGGCCCCGTCAATGCCGTGAACCTGGAACACGTTCTTGGCGATATCCAAACCGATCGTGGTAATTTGCATGTGGACGGCTCCCCTGATGTGATTCGTCTCCGACGAACCACCCTATGGCACTTCGATGCCGGGAGCGGGCGCCGTCCACCACATCAAAGTAGTGCTAGGCCGGGGCGACGAGTTACACCGCCATTTTCCGATGCCGGATCGGAGCCCCCACCGTGAGGCCTTCCGCCGCATCGATGATGGCGTTGGCGTCCATGCCGTGGTGGCGGTAGAGGTCGGCGATGGTGCCGGTCTGGCCGAACTGTTCGACGCCGAGCGCCTCGACCCGATGGCCGCGCACGCTGCCGAGCCAGCCGAGTGCGGCCGGATGGCCGTCGATCACGGTGACGATGCCGCAGTCGCGCGGCAGCGGCGCCAGCAATTGCTCGATATGGCTGAGATGCGCCACGCCACGACGATCGCGCCGCAGTTTTCGCGCTGACGTCCAGCCCGAATGCAGCCGGTCCGCCGAGGTCACCGCCAATAGCCCGACATCCCTGTGGCTCTCGCCGATGAAGCCGACCGCCTCGATCGCTTCGGGTGCGACCGCGCCGGTATAGGCAATCACGACGTCGCAATTCGCACCCGGCTTGCGCAACCAATAGGCGCCGTCGGTGATGTCGCGTTGCAGGTCCGGCGTCATGATTCGCTGCGGCTGCTCAACCGTCCGCGTCGACAGCCGCAAATACACCGACCCACCCTCGCCGGCTTCGCGCTGCATATGCGCAAAGCCCCAGCCCATGATCACCGAGAGTTCATCGACAAAGGCCGGCTCGAACGAGGCCAGACCATCCTGCGCGATGCCGATCAGCGGCGTCGCGATCGACTGGTGCGCGCCACCTTCCGGCGCCAGCGTAATGCCGGATGGCGTCGCCGCCACCATGAAGCGCGCGTCCTGGTAGCAGGCATAGTTCATCGCATCGAGGCCGCGCTGGATGAAGGGATCGTACAGCGTGCCGACCGGCAGCAGCCGTTCGCCATTGATCTGGTGCGACAGGCCGAGCGCCGAGAGCATGATGAACAGGTTCATCTCGGCGATGCCGAGTTCGAGGTGCTGGCCCTTCGGCGAGAAATCCCAGTTGAAGGTGGAGGGTATCTTCTCCTGCCGGAACAGATCGTGGTTTTCAGCCTTGGCGAACAGCCCGCGGCGGTTGACCCAGGCGCCGAGATTGGTCGACACCGTGACATCCGGCGACGTGGTGACGATGCGCGAGGCGAGTTCAGTGTCGCCGCGCGCCAGTTCATTGAGCACCAAGCCAAAGCCCTGCTGCGTCGACATCTGCGCCGCCGGCTTGAAGGCGAGTTGTTGCGGCACGTCGATCACGGGCGCCGTGAGGCGGCGGCGTCCCTCGGCGTTGAACGGCGCTTCCGCCAGGAACGTTTCGAGTTTCGCGCGGTCCTGCGACAGGCCTTCGAACTTCTCCCATTCATAGCCGGGACGGATGTTCTGCGTCGCGCGCCACTTTTCCATCTGCGTGACCGTCATCAGGCCGGCGTGGTTGTCCTTGTGGCCCTGCATCGGCAGGCCGACGCCCTTGATGGTGTAGGCGATGAAGCAGACCGGCCGGTCGTGATCGATCGACTCGAAGGCATCGATCATGCTGGTCATATCGTGTCCGCCGAGATTGGACATCAGCGCCAGCAATTCCTCGTCGTTGCGGCGGTCGATCAGTTGCGTGACCTGTCCCTGATCGCCGATGTCGTCCTGCAGATGCTTGCGGAACGCGGCGCCGCCCTGGAAGCACAGCGCGGCATACATCTGGTTCGGGCAGCCATCGATCCAGCGCTTCAGCGCCTCGCCGCCGGGTTCGGCGAACGCCGCCTGCATCAGCGTGCCGTATTTCACGATCACCACGTCCCAGCCGAAATTGCGGAACATGGATTCGAATTTTTCCCAGAGTCCTTCGCGCACCACGGCATCGAGGCTCTGGCGGTTGTAGTCGACCACCCACCAGGTGTTGCGCAACCCGTGCTTCCAGCCTTCCAGCAGCGCCTCGAAGATATTGCCCTCGTCCATTTCGGCGTCGCCGACCAGCGCGATCATCCGCCCCTCGGGACGGTCCTTCATCCAGCCATGCGACTTGACGTAATCCTGCACCAGCGAGGAGAACAGGGTTTGCGCCACGCCGAGGCCGACCGAGCCCGTCGAGAAATCGACGTCGTCGGCATCCTTGGTGCGCGACGGATAGGATTGCGCGCCCTTGAAGCCGCGGAAATTTTCCAGCTTCTCGCGGGTCTGATGCCCGAACAGATACTGGATGGCGTGGAACACCGGGCTCGCATGCGGCTTCACCGCGACGCGGTCCTGCGGCCTCAGCACCGAGAAATACAGCGCCGACATGATGTTGGCGAGCGAGGCCGAGGAAGCCTGATGGCCGCCGACCTTCAAGCCATCGGCGTTGGGCCGGATGTGATTGGCGTGATGGATGGTCCACGACGACAGCCAGAGTACCTTAGCCGCCAGCGCGGACAACAATTCAAGGCGTGCGGGGGCGATGGGCATGGCGGTGCTCCGGACTCAAGGGTTCAATGGCCAATTTTACCGGGCATCAGGCTCCCAGAAATCTCAAATTCCCGCGACATACCCGCCAACATTGGGATAAAATCCCAATCCGAGCCCCATAATGCAGAGTTCATTCCAATGCACGCCCTCGACGCCATCGACCGCAAAATCCTCAGCCTGCTGCAATCCGACAGCCGCATGACCATGCAGGAACTCGCCGACAAGGTCGGGCTGTCGGTGTCGCCCTGCCACCGCCGGGTGAAATTGCTGGAAGAGCGCGGCGTCATCACCCGCTATATCGCCACCGTCGACCAGAAATCGCTCGGGCTTCATGTCAGCGTCTTCATCTCGATCAAGCTGGCGCGGCAGAAGGAAGAGGACCTCAACCGCTTTGCCAAGGCGATCTCGAAATGGGACGAGGTGCTGGAATGCTATCTGATGACCGGCAATCGCGATTATTTACTCCGCGTCGTCGCCGCCGACCTGTCGTCCTATGAAGCGTTTTTGAAAAACAAGCTGACCCGGCTCGACGGTATCGCCTCGATCGAGTTCGAGCTTTGCGCTGAGCCAGGTAAAATATTCGATCGCGCTGCCGGTGTAGGCGTCGTCGTACTATCTCTCGTCGTCCCGGCGAACGCCGGGACCCATACCGCGTGATCTCTCGATGAGACTCGGTAGCAGAGACCGTTCGCAAAACTTCTTCCTGTGGCTATGGGTCCCGGCTCAAGGCCGGGACGACGGCGGTGTTTGATGTTGCACCATCATCCAAACGCAGTTTCGCCTTCTCGCAACGCATAGTGCCCGGCGCGCGAAAGGCAGCTCAATACCGCCTTAGCAGACCGTTCGCCACGCTGGCGTCGCCATAGTCGGCGCAGGCCGCTTCCGGATTTTTCATCAAACCCGCCCGGACTCGATTGGACGTCTTGCTGGCTGCCTCGGACACCTCGGGACGGAATTTATGTGGGTCGTAGGCATTGCCGTCATTGGACTTGATGGCAGCGTCAAAGGCTCCGATCATTGCCATTGCGGCATCAGCGCTGCCGAGAAGATTAGCGCCGGCCTGGACGCCGCCGGCGCCATTGACCTCGTAGCCGGTGCATCGTCGTTCGAGCACCGTGGCTGCGGTAACGAGCTGGTCGAGGAACGTCGCTTCGGCATCGGTGAGCGTTGCGGCGCGCGCCTCCACCGGCATGATCATCGCGAGCAGTGCGATGACTGACAATTTGAGCTTCATTGTCGCGGATCTCCTGCGGCCGTCCGACATATTCAACTATTGCCCGGGTCACCCAGCCGCAAGCCTGGCAGCGCCGACCAAATTCGAATTGGCCATCAATCGCAGGGAAGCCAAGGCGCTTGGTTAACGTTGCCGAATTGGCCCCGGTCAGATTTCGCAGTCGGCTGAACCCAAAGCCTTAAGCAAGCCACCGAACGCGGTTAGCCGGCAGGATCCGGTGTTGCCAGCGGCCTTTCGCCGCTCGGAAATTGCGGTTGGCTTGGCATCGGCTTTCTTTGGCTTCGACTTCGGAGCGGCGGCAGCAACGACCTTCTTCGGTTTGGGGTCGTGCCGATGGCGATTGATCACCCTCGGCGGCTCCGAAGAACCGACACTGATTTCGGACGGAGCAATGCGTTCGCCGACCACAACAGGCTGCGCCGGCGTCTCGCTGCTCGCAGCGGCAATTTCAAGTCGATCAGCCTTCTCAAGTCGGTCACCCCTGGACAACGCAGTGCCTGGCTCGGAAGTGCCTGCGGCTATCCCGGCAATCGGTTGAACCGGCACTGCCACACTCCGCGCTGGAGTCTTGAGTTCCATTGCCGCAAGCACTCCCACACCCAAGGGTATGAGGAGGCCCAACAACACCATTCTCAGCATGATGTTCCTCCGGCTTGATTGGCGCCGGTGGAGAATTCTCCGATCTATTGAGGCAATCTGGCGGCGATTGACCAGGCAATGCGACCGACGGACCGGACGTTTGCCTACAGGGTTAACAGCCGGTCCAGGTGTTTCGTGGCGAACGGACGTCGTACGACCGCTACCCCAACTCAAAGGTCGTAACGCCGAACACCCGCTCCAGCCGCAGCGGCGCGATTGCACCGGTGTACATGCGCGCCGTTTCGAACACCGGCGCGAGGCCCAAATCCTGCGCCAGGGCGACGGCGTCGCGATTGACGGCGGGAACATCGAGGAATATCTCGCCGCCGCCCACGTTGGCCAGCAACGCCGACAGAATCTCCTCCGCCGTGGCACGATCGTCGGCGACCAATGGGCCGATCTTGTAGCCCTTGCGGCACGGACGGATCACGCCCCATCCGGCAAGTTTTCCATCGCGCACCAGCGCGCGACCGCCATGTCCGGGCGCGTTGATCCAGGCGCGCAGGAATGCGGCGCGCGGCGCCGGAAACACGGTCGCGTCGTACGCCTCCACAGCCGCCAGCGGGATTTCAGTCAACGCGACGACATCAACCTGCTGCACAGCCGGCGCCGCGACGGTGCCGCCGTAACGGACATTGGCATACGCCAGCTCGAATCCGGATTTTCTGTAGTTTTGCTGCTGCGCAACCACGCCATCGAGCCCGATCACGCGTGGGCCAGCATGCGCGATGGCCGCGTTCCATATTCGCAGTCCGTAGCCGCGGCCGCGCAGGTCCGCGCGCACGATATAGAAACCGAGGAAGGAAAAACGATCACTGTAATTGACGCAGGAGACGGTCGCGACCGGAACGCCGTCGACCTCACCGATGAAAAAGCCCAGGGGATCGACCGCTGTAAAGCAGGCGTCATCGGCGAAGCCCGGGTTCCAGCCTTCGGCTGCCGCCCAGTCGACGGCTATCGAGATTTCGTCCGGGCGCATCGGCCGGATCTGCAAACTGTTCATGGCGAGCGATCGTACGGATGGGCTGACGAACCGATACCACAGCGGCTGACGCTATGGCAGTGCCAAGACAGGCCGGCCCAACTTTGGAACAGGATACTGGAGATGTGCGCAGACGGCCGGCAATTTCCACTGCGGATTGTCGACTCCCTTGTTCCAATTGTCTGATGTTTGCAACACTCGCCGCGAAAATTTCCGGCGACACAATCGCGCCGCACGAAAATCAAAATTGAAAACGCACCCTGCCCCGATCGACGCAAATCAGGGGACAACTGAATGCGACAACAACGAAGTCAGATGAATGGCGATGGGCAACCGGGATACAACTTCTTCTTTCAGATCGCGAGCGACGGTGAGCGCCGGGCCTGTTGCGTCAAGGTCGACGCGCCAAGCATGCAGGAAGCATCGGCACTGTTTCGAGAGAAATGGCCGGTCATCGAATCGATGGCGCGCAACGGCATCAGGGGCGGGGACGTCGAGGACGGTGTCATTACACTGGTGATGCCGTGACGTCCCGGGATTGATTGCGGTCGACAACGACGAGCATGTCCGCTGGCGCCGACCGTGCGCGCGATATGCTTTCTCGGCTGGAAGCCGGGATCCCGGCCGCCTTGCGTCCGGGCATCCCGATCGATCAATCCACGCGTTCGAGCGGTGGTTCGGCAATCCTGAGCAATTGCTTTCCAAAATTCTGACCCGTGAACAGCCTGACAATGGCATTCGGAGCGTTTTCCAGCCCGACGGCGATGTCTTCCTTTTGCTGGAGCTTGCCTTCCTTCAACCAGCCGCCAAGCGCGGCAAATGCTTCGGGAAACCGCGCGGCATAATCGAGGATGATGAAGCCTTCCATCCGGCTGCGGGAAACGACCAGGTTGCCATAGTTGGCCGGACCCGGCGCCGGTGTCGCGTCGTTGTAGCGCGAGATCGCTCCACAAAGCACGATACGCGCCCTCAAGCGCAGCCGGGCAAGCACCTCGTTGAGAACAACGCCGCCGACATTGTCGAAGAATACGTCGATCCCTTCGGGGCACAGCTCCGAAAGCCGGGCGCCGACGTTTTCCGACTGATAGTCGATGACGCCATCAAATCCGAGTTCATTCCTGAGCCAATCGCACTTCGCCTTGCCGCCGGCGGTACCGATGACCTTGCAGCCCTTGATCTTCGCGATCTGCCCGGCAACCGAGCCCGTGGCGCCTGCCGCACCCGAAACGACGAACGTTTCGCCGGCCTTGACCTGGCCGACATCGAGTACCCCGAAATAGGCGGTGGGCCCGGTAATCCCGAACAGGCTGAGCGCAAGGTTGGCCGGCATGCCCGGCAGAAGGGTACGCATGGGGAGAAAGCCGGTGCCGTCGGTCGCGATATAGTCCTGCCAACCGAAGGCGCCCTGCACAAACTGACCGGGCTTGAAGCCTGGATGCCTGGACTCGATCACCTGGCCAACGCCGGCGGCCCGCATGACATCGCCAAGAGGGATGATCGGAATGTAGGTATCTCGCTTCATCCAACCGCTCTGGGTCGGATCGAAGGAGAGCCACAGGTTGCGAACCAAAACCTGGCCCTCGCCCGGCGAGGGTATCGGCGTTTCGACAAAGCGAAAAACGTCTGCGCTGATATTGCCTTCGGGCCTCTTGACGAGCAGCCATTGCCGATTGACGTCGTTGCTCATTGCTTTTCTCCCAGCCAGAAACCGAGCCTATTGCATTTCCCTCCGGCGTGGCTACTCAAAAGCTGATCGCAATCGTTGGGCGCAGGCCGAGCCTCATTCGATCACCTCGTCGGCCCGCAGCAGGAACAATTCCGGGATCGTCAGGCCGAGTGCCTTGGCGCTTTTGAGATTGATGATCAGCTCAAATTTGGTCGGCTGTTCGACCGGGAGTTCACTGGCGCGCGCGCCCTTGAGTATCCTGTCGGCCAGCGCCGCACTGCGCTGGTAGTTCTCGTCATTGCTGGGCCCGTAAAACATCAGGCCGCCGTCGCGGACCTCAGGCGGAAAGGAATGGATGGTGGGAAGCCGGTGCTTGATGGCGACTTCCGCGACCTGCTGCCGGTTTCCGAACATCACATTGTCGGCCATGAAGACGCCAGCCTGCGCTTTCGCGCGGATGGCATCTGCGAACGCCGACTCCAGATCCTCCAGCCCCTTGAGTTCGCGCGAAAAGATTTCGGTGCCGCGCGTCGACGCCGATGCGCGGATACTTTCCACGGCGTCGGCATGCCCTGGAAACGACGGATTCCAGAGTACGGCGATCTTTTTCGTCCCGGCAATCGCGTCGATAAGCAGCTCGTATCGCTTTCCGGCAAGCGCGGATTCGCTATAGGTCACGCCGGTGAAATTGCCGCCGGGCTTGGCAAGACTTTCCACGACCCCAAGTCCGACCGGATCGGGCACGAAGGCGAACACGACAGGGACCGTCAGCCTGGCGTCCTTGAGTGCGACCACGGCGGGTGACGTGATCGCAATGACGACATCCGGCTTTTGCGTTCCGATCTGTGCGACCAGCGCCTTCAACCGATTGGGGTCTCCCTCTCCGCCCAACAGATCAATGGTCGCGGTGCGGCCGTTCTCGTAGCCGAGTTTGGCAAGTGCATCGAACAGCAGATTGATCGGCGTGCGGTTCGGAAATCCGCTGTGGAGAATGGTGATCTTCGCCGAAGTCCTTGGCCAGGGCCGGCGTTCCCAGCGAACCGGCAAGCGGCCACGCGGCCGCCGCGCCGATAAGGGTGATCAACTCGCGCCGCCGCATGCACTCCCCCAGGCAGTAACCCCGTCAGACTAGCACCTTGCAGCCTCGTTGCGCGAGAAATGAGGTTCGCCGGCCTTGAAACCGGGCGAGCCCGATGGCCAGGGGCAAGGCCTCTACAGCACCTTCCGCTTCGCCAGGTTGCGCATCAGTTCGCCGATGCCGAACGTCCACGGCTCGCACTCATCGCTGGTGCGCATGCGGTTGACGAGTTTGCCGAGTTGCGGCGCCGAGATCGTGACGATGTCGTCGCGCTTGTGCGTAAAGCCCTCGCCCGGCGCATCGCGATCCTTCACCGGCGCGAACATGGTGCCGAGGAACAGCGCAAAACCATCGGGATATTGATGCACCGGCCCGATGGTTTGCGCCACGAGGTCGGTGGGGTCGCGGCTGATCTTGCTGATCGAGGAATGCCCGTCGAGCACAAAACCGTCCTGCCCCTTCACGGTCAGCCCGACATCCATCTTTCTGACGTCGTCGAGCGAAAAGCTACTGTCGAACAGCCGCAGCAGCGGGCCGACGGCGCAGGAGGCGTTGTTGTCCTTGGCCTTGGACAACAGCAGCGCCGAACGGCCCTCGAAGTCGCGCAGATTGACGTCGTTGCCGAGCATCGCGCCGACGATCGCGCCGCGGCTCGACACCACGAGCACGACTTCAGGCTCCGGATTATTCCAGGTCGACTTCGGATGCAGGCCGGCATCCATGCCTGTGCCGACCGAGGACATCGTCGGCGCCTTGGTGAATACTTCGGCGTCGGGACCGATCCCGACTTCCAGATACTGGCTCCAGGCGTTCTGATCGATCAGCACCGCCTTCAGCTTCATCGCTTCCGGCGAGCCAGGCTTGAGCTTTGACAGGTCGTCACCGACCAGCCGCACCACCTCTTTACGGATCGCTTCCGCCGAAGCCGGATTGCCGCGCGCCCGCTCCTCGATCACGCGCTCCAGCATCGAGATCGCAAAGGTGACGCCTGCGGCTTTCAAGACCTGAAGATCGAGCGGCGCCAGCAGCCAGGGTTTTGACCGGTCGCGCCGATCGGGTGGCGTGTTGGCGACGATGCTTTCGAGATCGCCAATGCGCGTCCCCGCGGCGCCACGCAGCGCCTCCGCCGGATTAGCCTCCTCGCACAGCGCGCTGACGGTGGAAAATCGCGCACTGACGTCAAACACGCCGTCATGGCGAACCGCGACCACGGCCGGGCCTGCGATATCAGGCATCCAAACCCGCCCCATCAGCGTGCCGTTGGCGCCGTCTTCCGGCAGGACTTCCTTTGCGGTCAGCGCGATCATTTTCAAGTCTCCCCTTACAAGCGTTTTTATCACTCTACACGGGCGCGGGCCACGGCGCTAACGCGCCGATCGCAGCGCCGTCAGCGTCGCCAGCATTTTCGTCCGATCGGCCGAGTCCTGATAGGCATTCACCAGCGCAATGGCCTCATCCAGTTCGGCCGCGGCGGCGCAGCCATGCCGCGCCAGCCATATCAGATTGGGCAGCTGCTCGCTGGTGCCCAGCCGCATCAGCAGTTCGGAATAGGGCCGCGGCTCGTCGGCCGGTGCCGGACGGTAGATTTTGGCAAACTGGGCGTGCAATTCACTCAGCGCATTCACGCACAACGGCTCCGTCGCCTCGAGGTCGAGCTTGACGAGGAAGCGTTGTAGCTTCCAGCGGCTTTCCTCGTCGTATTTGTCGCGCAGGATTTCGACGGCGTCGGCGGTGCGGCTGCCGGTCTGGCGCGCACCCGCCAGCGCCTGCGCCTGCAGGCCCGCCTCATCGACAAATCTGCAGCCATCCCCGCAAATGCGACTGTGCGTTCAACATCGCGAAGCGTTGCGGACGCTCCCGCGCAATTCGTCCTAGTTGTTTGGGGTCACGAAGCTCGGCCAGACGGTAGACGTCATAGCTGGGGTCGGCATACGCCTTCGCCATGGTTTCCCACGCCGTCGATTCCGCATCGCAAGAGCAGCCATATCCGACCAGCCAGCCCATGGCGGCGACGGCGCCGGATACCTGTTCGGAGATCGCGGCGTAGGGTTGCGGCTTGTCGCCCTTGTGCACGAGCGCATCGGCGCGCTTGCTAAGCAACGCCCGGGCTTTCGTGCACAGCGCCGGCGTCGGATCGAGATCGAGGAAGCCGAGATAGCGAAGCGGAAAGTCACCGCGGTCAAGCATGGTCTCGGCCTGGACCTGGCGCTGATCAAGTTTGCGCATGTTGTCGAGAACCCGCTCCCGCTTGGTGTCATCGCGTGTATCGAGGAACGGCACCCAGTCCCACAGCGGCGCGTTGGCCGCCACGCGCGCGAGATCCGTATCGTATTTCTGCAGCCGGGCCGTCTCCTGATCGTCCACGGTCTTGCGCATCTGCGACAGCGGCCAGATCGAAACGCAAACGCCAACCATCGCTGCCAGCAGGACAGTTGTTACAACCCTGATCGTCCCGGCGCCCAACCGCGCGGCCGACAGCGCGAACAGACACCACACCACGATCAGCGGCGGCATCAGCGCGGGAATGACGAGCGGCCACAGATGCGGCGAGATGAAGGGACGCGCCAGCAAATCTGCGGCGGCCGACGCCACGAGGCCCGAAACCGGAACGAGCACAAGCGCGGCAATGGTCGCGTTGCGAGGTGCGGCACCTTTCGCGGCGGCGAGAATGGTCAGGACCATCAGCAGCAGCCACAGCACGATCATCTGGATCGCGGCATAGGCCTGCGCCAGGCCGTTGCCCGCGGCATCGCTCTGGCCGAGGCTGGCAACGGTTGCCACCTGCAGGGCCCATAGCAGGAGAATGGCGATGCTGAGGACGATAGCGGCGGCGATGGCGCCGGTGGAAGGCTTTGGTACGGCTGGCGTGTTGTTCATCGCCATGCCTAGCACAGGGAGAAGGGATTCTCATTTGTCGTCCCGGCGAAGGCCGGGACCCATAGCCCCAGGGAGTAGTTGTTGAAAGAATCCGTCGACCATCTTGCTCAACAACTACTGCCGCGGCGTATGGGTCCCGGATCGCGCTTCGCTTGTCCGGGACGACGGTGGAGAGTGCGACGACAAAAGAGTCTACCGCCACGGCTCCACGATGATCTTCGTGTGCCGTTCCGGATTGGCCAGATCGGCAAACGCCTGCGCGACGCCGTCGATGCCGACGCTGGCCGTCACCAGCGAGGCCGCATCGACCTGGCCTTCCGCGATCAGGCGCAGGGAGTAAGCGAATTCATCGGGCGTGTAGCCGAGCACATATTGAACGTTGAGCTCCTTCATGATGCCGAGCATCGGTTCGGAGCGGTCGTTCTCCATGCAGACGCCGACCACGACGATGCGGGCGTCGCGCGGCGCGCCTTCGAACACCTGCTGGATCAGGCCGGGGATGCCGACGCATTCGAAGATCAATGCGGGCTTCAGCGCCGGCAACAGCGCTTGCAGCGGCGGCCGCGCGGCCTTTTCCTCCGGCGACATCGCGGCATGTTCGGCCCAGCTCGCATAGGGTTGCGAGCGCGCGGGGTCGACGACAACGTCGGCGCCGAGCTTTTCGGCCAGCGCCCGGCGCGCCGGCGAATAATCCGCCGCCACGATCGGATGCAGCCCCTTGATCTTGAGCGCGGCGATCACGGCAAGCCCCACCGGGCCGCAGCCGATCACCAGCGGCACTTCGTTGCCTTTGATGTTGGCTTTCGCAACCGCGTGAACGCCGACCGCCAGCGGTTCGGTCAGCGCCGCATGTTCGGCCGCCAGTCCGTTCGGGACTTCGAGCAGCAGCGCTTCGCTGAGCAGCATGCGCTCGGCATAGGCGCCGACATTGTCGTTGGAATAGCCGATGCCCTGCGGGCCTTCCGCGGTCAGCAGCGCCGGCAGCGAACAGACGCGTGTGCCCGCCTTGAGCTTGCGCGTGGTGCCCGGACCGTAGTCGAGAATCTCGCAGCAGAATTCGTGGCCGAACACGACGTCGCGGGAAAGGTCCATCGGCTTGCGGCCGGGAAAATGTTTTGCCAGTTCGACCATGCGGTGGGCGTGCTTGCGCGCGTGCAGGTCGGAACCGCAGATGCCGCAGGCCAATGATTTGACCAGCACCATGCCGGGGCCCGGCGTGGGCTCGGGCATCTGATCGACGACGATCTCGCCGTTCCGGAAGATGGCAGCCCGCATCGGCGTTCTCTCCTGTTGTTCGTCATGTCCTCCCACAGGCGACGGCGGAAGGAAAGAACGAAAACAGGCAAAGGATTAAGGCGCGCTACCAGCTGTAGCGAACGACGCCCTTGCCGGCATAGGACCGGGTGATGTCGGAGAACTCACCCTCGAAGGTGGCGGCGGCGGACCAGCCGTTCAGCCATTTCATTTCGGCAGAGGCCGTGGTCAGCGCGGTGTTCGGCGCCTGCGCCGCGCCGCTGACCAGGAAGGTGGCGCCCGGTAAGTTCTGGAACAGCGCCGTGACGCTGCGGTCGGTGTTGAAATTATGCGCCCAGGCGGCGCGGCCGCGCAGCGTGAGGATCGCGTTCTGTATCGCGAAGGAGCGATCGAGCCGGACGCCAAGTTCGCTGCGCCCGGTCGTGACGTCCTTGGCTGCATAGTTCAGCGCAAAGGCATTCGAACCCGCCAGCACCTGTTCGGCATAGGCCGGCAATTGATAGGTGGTGAACTGGCCGGCGGCATAGGGCGTGATGCCCATCCATGGCGTCACGTAGCGATAGCCGCCTTCGACGCGGCCGGACCAGGCATTGGCGTTGAACTGGGCGCGCAGGCGATCGAACGCCGGCAACGGTGACCGTGCGATCGGTGGTGACGTCCTGCCAGCCATAGGCCGCGGCGGCGGTGACATAGGCCGGGCCAACATTGTGGCGCACGAAGGCGCCGGCCTGGAACAGGTCCGATCGTCCGGAGCCGGTACCAAGCAACGCTGAAATTGGTGCCGCCGCCGGACAGCGCAAAGCCGACCAGCGTCGACGGCGAGATCCGGTAGTCGGCGCCGGCCGCGAGACCGAACGCGCGCACGGTGGCGTTGTTCGATCCGACGACGGCGTTGCCATCGCTGTTGCTGCCGCCGCCGAACGCCGAGCCCCAGACGCTCCAGCGCGGATCCAGCACATCGTTGCGGGCGACATCGGCCTTGGTCGGGAATTTGGCGAAGGCGTCGCGCGCGGCGCCCTGCTTCTTGGCCGCGTAGGCGTACGAGCCGCTCTCCTCGGCGTATGGCACTGCACTGCTGCCACCCACGCTGGCGCCGCCATTGCGGCCGGCGACGAAGGGATCGGTCAGCAGGCCGAGGAAGATGTTCATCGCGTCGAAGGTGGCTTGCTGCGAGCCGGTCGCCAGTTCGCCCGAAATCTGCGTCAGGCCGCCGGGACCGCAGCGAACCCACCGCAAACGGAACGCCGCCTGCGATTGAAGGCGTTCGACAGCGCGTTGGCGACGTTCTGCTGGTTGATATTGAGCCCGGGGCCGAAATTCAGCGCGGTCAGGTTCAGGTAAACATTGTTGCTGTCGTAGCTCAGGCTGGTCTTGAAATTCGGCGCATTGCTGCTGACCAGCGGATTGAACGTGCCGCCGACGCCGCCCGCGGCGTTGAGGATCGTGTACTGCTTGGGAGTGTAGGTTCCGGGTCCGAAGCTCGCCTTGACGGTGGCGCCGCCGAGCGTCGCGGTAGCCGTGACGTTGGTGCGGTCGGCGGTCGCGGGCGAAACCTCGACCAGATAGCTGGCGGCCGCCGTGAACACGAGGCTGCCCGCCACGGTGAGGGTGCCGATCGAGTTGCCCGGCGCCAGCGTGCCGCCATTGATGGTCGTGCTGCTGACAATGCCGTTGCCGCCGAGCGTGCCGCCGGCGTTCACGGTAACGCCGCTCGACGAAGCGATCGAACCGTTGACGCTGAGGATGCCGCCGTTGACCGTCGTGGTGCCGGTATAGGTGTTGACGCCGGACAAGGTGAGATTTCCGGTGCCGACCTTCTCCAGCGAACCCGGGCCCGGGGCAGCAACCGCAGGTCGAATCGGCAATCACGCCGCTGACCTCGGTCGAAAGGTTGTTTCCACCGACGACGAGGGTGCTACCGGCGCCGATATAATAGCTGCCCGAACCCGCGATCGAGCCCGCCGTGATCCGCCCGTCGCCGTTCGGACCGAGCTGACGCTGAAATCGACAATGCCGGTGCCGTTGGTGATGAACTGCGCGGTGCCGCCATTGGCATTGTCGTGGAAAAACGTCTGGCCGCCGTCATTGGTCACGATCTTGGCGTTACCGGCGGTGCTGTTATCGAAGAAAGCGGTGACGCCGTCGTTGTTGGTGGTGATGGTCGCATTGCCGGCGGTGGAGAATGCGTTGAACTCCGTTGCGCCGAAATCATTGTTGATGATCTTGGCGTTGCCGGCGGTCGGGGTATCCGTTCCGACCGGGGCTCTGGCCGAACGACGTCGAGCGGCGAAGTTCTCGTTGATGATGGTCGCGGATCCGGCGGAGGCCTGTGTCGACGAACAGCAGCTGGCCGCTATTCTGATTGGTGATCTTTGCGGTGCCGGCGTTGGTGTTCGGCGAAGAAATGCCTGATCGTGCCGCCGTCGTTGATGATGGTCGCACTACCCGCCGTGGCCGTATCGGTGCCACCGAAACGTGCCGAAGGCGAGCTGGCGCCAAGTTGATGTTGTTGATGGTCATGCTGCCGGCGGAGGTGGCATTGAGAAAACTCGCAAGTGCCACCGTCGTTGGTCAGCGAGGTAACGCCGGACATGTTGGCGTTGACGACATCGAGCTGCGCCGAAATTGGTGATATCGCCGACGATCGACGCCTTGTGCGTGGCGTCGCCGAGCTGCAACGTCGCGCAAAAGCAGATTTCGGTGCCGCCGGTATAGGTGTTGTTGCCGAGCAGGACGACCGTGCCGCCGCCACGCAGCTGTCCACCGTCAGCTTGCCCGCGCCGGCGCCATCGGAGATGTTGCCGGCAATGGTCAGTATGATGCCGTTGGCGTCGATCGCACTGCCGGCGGCGGAGTTGTTGATCTTGAAATTGTTGTTGAAGGTCAGGTTGCCGCCGAGACCATCGGGCTGGAACACCGCGTTATCGAGCGTCACCGTTCCGGTGCCGACCGGACGTGTTGTTGGTGACCTGCAGCGTGGTGTTGGTGACCACCGTTCCGCCGGTATAGGTGTTGTTGGTGCCGGACAGCAGTACCACCGTGCCGAACGTGTTGGTCGAATCCGTTATCCGCAACTCCCCCGCGCCGCTGATGTTGCCTGCAATCGCGAGGCTGAAGCTGGCCCCCACGAAGCCGTTGGCATCGATGGTGCCGCCGCCGGCATTGAGCTTGAAGTCATTGTTGAAGACCAGGTCGGCAGCCCCGGTCTGGAACGTGGCATTGTTCAGCGCTACCGTCGCGTTGCCGATCGAACTGGCGGTGGTCGCTCTCACCGTAGCTCCGGTCACGTTCAGCGTGCCGGCAATCCCGTTGGTGTTCGTCAGCACCAGGGTGCCAGGACCACCGGAGCTGATAATGTTCAACACGGGCAACGCGGCAACGTCGTTAATGACGCCGGAGAGCGTCAGTTCGCTGGCGTTCACGTCGATGGTGCCGCCGGCGCCGGCGATGTTAAAATCGTTGGCGATCGTCAGGTTGCCTATGGTCTGGAACGTGCCGCCGTTCATCAACACCAGGCTGGTGCCGAGCGCGCTGGCGTCGGAAACCTGCACTGTGCCGGGCGAGATAAACGTGAGGCCGCTATAGGTGTTGGCTGCCGGACAGTTGAAGCGTGCCTCGATCCCAGCTGCGCGCACTGTAATGCCCGCGCCGTCGATAATGTTGGCGATGCCGATGGTCTGGCCGGCATTGGCGCTGTTGGCGATGCCGCCGCCACTGAAAGTCACACCCGACCCGCTGATCGAAAACGATTTCGAGTTGGCGTTGAACGTCCAGGAATCGGGGGTAATCGGCGCCGTTACATTGACCGTGCTCGATCCCGTTGCATCGAAAACGGCCGACTGGCCGCCAGCAATCGGCGCGACGGCGGGCGTCCAGTTGTTGTCGTCGTTGTAGTCCGACGTGTTAGCCGGGCCGCCCCAGGTGGATTGGGCGTGAGCCGCCGGCACCGCCGCGACCGCGAGGCCAGAGCCAAGCAGCAGCGTGGCCAAGCGTTGCCGCAGCCGTTTTTGTACGCCCGATGCCGATCGAAAAAGCACGCCTGAACCCCGTTACCCCCAGCGCTCTCCGGCGCTGTCCGGGGGCAACCTAGCATGGGGCTCCACCGTATTTTTACGGCTACGCTCGGAATCCCGGGCTTCGGCACGCGAAAACGAGCGTTTTCCGACCCGACTGTGGTACGCGCGCAACGCTAATGGGACGGAATTCTCAATCAGCGCAGGCTTTTAGCTGCTGAACCGGAATTGATCAGGCGTTGGGCGACGACTCGGCCGCGACCGTCAGAAGCTGCGAGCGGCGCACCCGTTCGCGATGCGCGGTGTAGAGGCCGCTGGCGACGATGAAGCCGGCACCGGTCACGGTGTAGACGTCGGGCACTTCGCCGAAGATCAGGAAGCCGAGGATCGCTGACCCACAGCAATTGCGTGTAGGAGAACGGCGCCAGCACCGAGGCATCGGCATAGCGGAACGCCAGCACCACGATCCATTGTCCGGCGGTCGAGGCGACGCCGATGAAGATGCCGAAGGCGATGTCGTGCCAGGTCGGCGTCACCCAGACGAACGGCACCAGCGCAGAGAGGATGCAGACGCCGGCGATCGACGAATAGGTCATCACGGTGATGGCGCGCTCGGTGCCGCTCATCATCCGCGTCATGATCAGCGTGCAGGCCCAGGCCAGCGCCGAGACCAGCGGAAAGAACGCCGCGGGATGAAACGCACCGGTGCCCGGCCGCAGGATGATGATGACGCCGATCAGGCCGACGCCGGTCGCGATCCAGCGGCGCAGGCCGACCTTCTCGTTGAGGAACACGATCGACAGCGCGGTGACGAGCAGCGGCGCGACGAAGCCGGTGGCGGAGGCTTCCGCGATCGGCAGAAACCGCAAGCCGGAAATGAAGAACAGCGACGAGGCCAGCACCGTCACGCCGCGCATCAGTTGCAGGCCGGGCCGGTTGGTCGGCAGCGCAAACAGCGGCGAGCCCGGCAGCATCGCCGGCGTCATGATCAGCGCGAACACCACGAACCGGATCCACGCGATCTCGATCGAGGGCAGCGTCGCCGACAGATATTTCGCGGTCACGTCGGAGATGCCGAGGAAGACCGTCGACGCCAGGATCAGCGCGATGCCCTTGAACGGGCGATCGGCGCGCGCGGGCGCTTTGGGAAGGGCAGACTTCTTCTCGGGCAACGGCAATGGCGCGCTGTCCAGCCTGGCGGCTGCGGCGGGGGGCGGTGTCACGGCAATCTCGAAGGCAGTAATGATCGAATCGGGCGAGGCTCTAAAAAACGCCATTTGGCGGGAACAACAAGGTCCGAAAACAGGATGCGGATATGCGCTGATGGCGCGCGCCGCCGCCGCCGCAGTGGGCGGCGCGTCCGCGATTGAAACACTTTGTTAAGAACGTGTCCGCGCTAGTTCAGAGCATCGGCAGGCTGCGCGGCTTCGGGCCGCGCGGAAAGGCGTTGTCGAGGGCTGCGATCTCGCCTGCGCTCAGCGTCAGATTTCCTGCCGCCGCGTTGTCAGCGGCGTGCTCCGCGCTCGCGGCTTTCGGAATCGCAAACACCGCCTGGATGCGCGTCAGAAACGCCAGCGCGACCTGGCGCGCGGTGACGCGGCGCGCATCTGCGATCGCCTGCAGCACCTGCGCCGCCCTTGCTGTGCGGCGACGGAAAATCATTGTGACCGAACGGCGAATAGGCGACGACGGCGACACCATGCCGCTCGCACCACGGGATCACCGCGTGCTCGATCGCGCGCTCCTGCAGATGATAGAGCACCTGATTGCAGGCGATCCTGCCCTCGCCCGCGACCGCCAGCAGTTCGTTGAGATCGTCGGTGTCGAAATTGCTGACGCCCCAGGAGCGGATTTTTCCGGCCGCGATCAGTTCATCGAAGGCCGCGACCGTGTCTTCGAGCGGATAGGATCCGCGCCAGTGCAGCAGATAGCAATCGAGCGCATCGGTCTTCAGCCGTTTCAGCGATCGCTCGCAGGCGGCGATGGTGCCGCGCCGCGACGCGTTGCTCGGCAGCACCTTGGAGACGAGTAAAGACTCTCGCGCTTGCCGCCCGCGATCGCGTCCGCGATCACCAGCTCGGCATCGCCGTACATCTCCGCGGTATCGATATGGGTCATGCCGAGCTCGATGCCGCGGCGCAGCGCCGCGACCGCGCCGTGCGGTCGCCGCGATCGATGTACCAGGTGCCCTGCCCGATCACGGACACTTCCGGGCCTTTGACGCCGAATTTTTTCTGTTTCAAGGTCGCCTCAACTTCTGATGACGCCGACCAGACGCGGGCGACGATGGGTCGCGAGCGGGTTCTCGACCGGCAGACCGCGCAGCCAGTTGCGGAAGCTGACGATCTCCGGACAATCCGCGGTGCCTTCCGGCGCCATCAGCCAATCGCCGAGACCCGTTCCTTCGCTGACGCGGTCGCAGCGATAGCCGGGATGATGGCCAAGACCGCGGGCGATCAGCACATCGACCTTGCCCTCGGTCAGTTCATGCAGGCCGGCAGGCTGCAGCACCCGCAAGCCGATTTCCGTATGCGTTGTGCGAAACTCCGCCAGTTCCAGGCGGCGCAGATCAAAACTGCCGTGGACGCCCAACTGCAGCAGCACCGCGCCCGCCGGCTTCAACCGCGCGGTCGCATCCGCGATGACGACGAAAGCCGTCGGATATCTCGGGCAGATAGGCCTGGCCGGCCGCGGTCAGGATCAGTTGCTTGTGCAGCCGCTCGAACAGGCGCACGCCGAGGCGCACTTCCAGCGCCTTCACCTGCTGCCCGACGGCGGCAGGTGTCACATGCAATTCGTGCGCGGCCAGTTTGAAGCTGAGATGCCGCGCGGCAGCTTCGAACGCGCGGAGCGCATTGAGGGGTGGCAGGCTGTAAGTCATCGCGCTGCAGTTTGTCACCGATAGGCGGTGGCCTTGCAATAGATTTTCTTGGGCGCTGACCGAAGGAACTATGCTTTGCGCCGGGTTGATGACCCCGGTTACGGTCGGTTCGCAGCATCCGGAGATCCCATGCCTCGCCGCCTCGATCATCTCGTTATTTGTGTCCACGATCTGGCGAAGGCCGCGCTGGACTGGCAAACGCTCGGCTTTGCCCTGACGCCGACCGGCGTCCATCCCTTTGGAACCAGCAACCGTCTGGCGATGTTCGGGAACAATTTTCTGGAATTGCTGGCGGTCACCGATGTGGCGGCGGTGCCGCCGGCCGCGCCCGGCCACTTCAGCTTCGCCGCTCACAATCAGGATTTTCTGCAAACCGGCGAAGGGATGTCGATGCTGGCCTTGCACGGCGCCGACTCCCATGCCGAAGCGGCGCGCTTCCGCGCAGTCGACATCGGCGCCTATGCGCCGTTCGATTTTGGCCGCGATGCGGTGCTTCCGGGCGGCGGCGTGGCGCGCGTCGGATTTTCACTGGCGTTTGCGACAGACCCCACGATGCCCGGGATCGCCTTCTTCACCTGCCAGCAACGTCATCCGCCGGAACTGTTCTGGAAGGCGGAATACCAGCACCACCCCAACGGCGCCCTGCGCGTAATCGAGGTCGTGATGTCGGCGCCGGAGCCGGCGGTGCACCGCACCTTCCTCGAGCGCCTCACGGAGAGCGTCGCCGAGCTCGCGCCCGGGCGCTGACGGTCGGAGAACGCGGCGACCGGATCACCGTGCTCGGTTCGTCCGAGATGGCGCGGCGGCTGCCTTGTGTCGCTGTCGACGGTTCGTCGCGCTTTTGCGCGGCGCGACTGGCGGTCACCGATCTCGATGCGACCAGACGGATCCTCGAAAGCAACGGTGTCGCGTTCGAGGTGATCGGCAATGCGTTGCTGACTGCGCCCGCCGCATCGCATGGCCTGGCGCTGGAGTTCGTCGAACAGGCGGCAATCTGATGGCTCAGATGATCCATCCCTTTTACGAGCAGCATCGCGGTGCCATGGAGGCCGCCATGCGCCATCGCCTCGACCTTGCCGAAGCGATGTTGCGCGAGCGCGCGCATCTCACCGATCATCGAGGGGATCAGGCAGGAGGTGATGGACGAATTCGAAATCGTGCTCTCCCAGATGCCCTATGTCGGAGGCGCGGCAAGTCGCATGAGCGATTTCTTCATGCGTCTCATCGGGCTTCATGGCGATCAGCCGCGTGCTGCGGCGGCACGGCGTGCCGCTGCCCGTGATCGGCGAAATCGAGCGCGAAACCCTCAAGGCGCAATATGCTCACCGTGCCCGAAGCGGAACGTCTCGCCTCGGGGCGTCAATTCCTGTCGTCGGAGAATCAGACTTTGCTGCGCGAGCAGGCTGCGAACAGCGTTTCAGAAGGCCATCGGAAAGCGTTTCCGGACGATTTCGTCTACGACTTCGTCGAGCCGGGCCCGGGTGACAACTTTGAATTCGGCATCAACTACAAGGTTGCGGCTTTTGCAAATTCGCGGCGCGCCATGGCGACAAGGAAATCCTGCCGAACATCTGCGGGCTTGATTTCGACGCCTATGCAACGCAGGGCATCCATCTGGAACGGACACAGACGCTGGCCGGCGGCGCGAGCCACTGCAATTTCCGGTTCTCGCGGCTCCGACGGGGTAGGACGACGTACGCGCTAGCTGTTCAAGACACCGATATCCGCGACCAGCACCGTGCCGGTCACCGACTTCCGTGATGTAGAGCCGATCACGCTTTTCGCCGCCGATCGCGACATTGGTGCAGCTCTGGCCGGCGCAGGATTTGATGCGGGCGATGCATTCGCCATTCGGCGCGAACACGAAGACATGTCCGAGCGAGGCGTGCGCGACGAACAGGCGGCCGGCGCGTCCATGGTCATGCCGTCGGGCCGCTCGGGCCGAACATCGAACAGAAGCGGCCGACCTTCGAGACGCTGCCGTCCTTCATGAACGGCATCCGCCACACCGCGTTGTCGCGGGTCATCGCGACGAACAGCACGGCTTCCGCCGGGTCGAGCACCAGGCCGTTCGGGCTGATGCCGGTGTCGATCAGGCAATCGAGCCGGCCGCTGGCGGCGAGGCGATAGACGCGGCCGGTCGGATCGTGCAGGCCGGTCTGTCCCTGATCGGTGAAATAGATGTCGCCGTTGCAGGCGAGATGCAGGTCGTTGCAGCCCTTGAACGACTCCGAATTGCGCGAGGTCAGGATCTGCTGCATCCGCCCTGCCCGCGCGTCGAGCTCCATGATGCCGTGCCTGTAGTCGGCGACCAGGATGCGGCCGTCGCGGCTGATCTTCAGGCCGTTGGGCCAGCCGTCATATTCGACGACCAGCGACCATTTCCCGTCAGGCGCGATGCGGAAGATGCGGCCGAAGGGAATGTCGACGATGTAGAGATTGCCGTCGGCGTCGAACGACGGGCCTTCGATGAAGCAGTCGGTCAGCGCGCCCGGCCGGTTGGCATCGGCCCATTCGGTGCGCACCTTGCGGCGGAATTCGTCGGGCATCGCCGAGAAGATCTTGGTCTCGATCAGGCGCGGCGGCGTTTCCAGATACATCATTGTCTGGTTCACCGTGCATTTGGAGAACGGGGCACCATAGGGGACATCGCAGGGCGTCGATCGGTCGATTGCGCCTGCTCCCGTCATTGCGCGGAGCGACAGCGCGAAGCAACTCCAGCCGGGACCAGCAAGGCGAACGTGTGGATTGCTTCGGCTTGCGCCGCAATGACGTTGAGAGCGCCGGCGGCCGAAGTCTCGCTACCCGCCGCCAGTTGCTGCGGCACGGCATTGCCGGCGCGGTCTGCGCGATCAGCCGCTTCAGTTCCGGAATGCAGGAGCCGCAATTGGTGCCGGCCTTCAGCTTGGCGCCGATCTCGGCGGCGGAGCGCGCGCCGGCGGCGATCGCGTCGCAGATGGTGGTGCGGCCGACGCCGAAGCAGGCGCAGACGATCGGGCCGGCATTGGCAAGGCCGTCCGTCGATTTGCCCGACAGCAGCATGCGGCGCTGATCGTTGCTGAGCGTATCGGCGGCGAACAGGCCCTTGACCACATTCCAGTCGCCGGCGTCGCGCGCCGGGCCGATGAACAGGCAGGTCTCGATGCGGTCCGCCGGCAAACGACGCCGCGCGATAGACGCCGCCGCCAAAATCCTTGTATTCGGCGAGATCGTCGCCGCGCGATCGATCGCGAGCCAGGATTGCCATCCCGCCAGATCGGCATTGTCGGCGAGCAGATAGCCATAGCCGCCATTGACGGCGACGCGCGCCCACCAGGCATGCGCGGGCAGATCGCAGCGGCTTGCGCGACAGCGCAAAGCCGCGGAACACATATTCATAAGGCGCGATCGACGCCGGCGTCGCCTTGTTCTCGGGCTGGCCGGAGAACGGATCGGTGATGCGGCGCCACCAGCGCGCCGACGCGCGCGCCGGTCGCCGTCGACCGCGCTCCAGTGGATCGGCGCGAACAGCATGCCGCGCTGCTGCCGCTCGCTGACGACGACCGCAGCGTGCATTGTCCGTAGTCGGTGGTGACCCGCGCGAAATCGCCGTCGGCGACGCCGTGCCTGTGCGGCATCATCGGGATGAACCTCGACGAACGGCTCCGGCAGATGCTGGCCGAGCCGCGGGCTGAGCCCGGTGCGGGTCATGGTGTGCCACTGGTCGCGGATGCGGCCGGTGTTCAGCCGCAGCGGGCGCGCGGCCGTGGTCTCGGTGCGCAGCGCCGGAATTTCCGGCGCGATGAAGCGGGCCTTGCCGTCATTGGCGAAGAAACCGCCTTCGGCGAAGAAGCGCGCCTGCGGCTCGCGCATCCTGCGCGGATCGGCCATTGCACCGGCGCCATCGCGTCGAAGCGCCTCGTCCGACAGCGCCGTCAGCCCGCCGATGTCGAAATCGCGGTTGCCGTCGTTCTCGAACGCCGAGAGCGCGGCGTGTTCGCGAAAAATGTCGGCGGCCGACGTGAAGTTGAACGCCGCGCCAAAGCCGAGCCGTTTTGCGACCTCGCCGATGATCCACCAGTCGGGCCGCGCCTCGCCCGGCGACGGACAGGAACGCGCGCTGCCGCGAGATGCGCCGTTCCGAATTGGTCACGGTGCCGGATTTCTCGCCCCAGGCCTGCGCCGGCAGCAGCACATGCGCGCCGGCATCGACGGTGTCGTTGGAGATCACGTTCTCGGAGACCACGAACAGTTCGAGCTTCTTCAGCGCCTCGCGGACGGCGTCGGCGTTCGGCAGCGACACCGCCGGGTTGGTGCCGATCACCCACAGCGCCTTGATCTCGCCGCGCGCGATCGCCTCGAACATCTGGACCGCCTTCAGCCCCTCATGGGTGGCGATGCGCGGCGCCTTCCAGAACCGGCGCACGCGGTCGATGTCCGGCGGCGTGAAGCCCATATGGGCGGCGAGCTGGTTGGCGAGCCCGCCGACCTCGCGGCCGCCCATCGCATTGGGCTGCCCGGTCAGCGAGAACGGCGACGCGCCGGGCTTGCCGATCCGCCCCGTCGCGAGATGGCAGTTGAGGATGGCGTTGACCTTGTCGGTGCCCTGCGCCGACTGGTTGACGCCCTGCGAGTACAGCGTGACGACGCGCGGCGTGTTGCGCAAACATCTGGAAGAAGGCGGCGACGTCCTGCTCGGACAGGCCGGTCGCCAGCGCGGTCGCGGCGACGCTGCCGGCCATGCTGCGCGCGCGCGCGATCGCGTCGTCGAAGCCCGACGGTGTGGCGTTCGATGTAGTCGCGGTCGAGCGCGCCATTGTCGGCGAGATGCACCAACAAGCCCGCTGAACAGCGCGGTGTCGGTGCCGGGCTTCAGTCCGAGGAACAGATCGTCGTCGCCGACCGTGTCGGTCCGGCGCGGATCGATCACGACGATGCGGGCGCCGCGCTGCTGCTTGTTGACGAGCATGCGCTGGTACAGCACCGGATGGCACCAGGCCGCGTTGGAGCCGACCAGCACCAGCAGATCGGCCTCGTCGAGATCCTCGTAGCAGCCCGGCACCGTGTCGGCGCCGAAGGCGCGGCGGTGGCCGGCGACCGACGAGGCCATGCACAGCCGCGAATTGGTGTCGACATTGGCGCTGCCGACAAATCCCTTCATCAGCTTGTTGGCGACGTAATAGTCCTCGGTCAGCAACTGGCCGGAGAGATAGAACGCGACCGCGCCGGGGCCGTCGCGCGCGATGATGTGCTGAAAGCGGTGCGCGACATGGTCGAGCGCGTCGCTCCAGGCCACGCGCTCCATGGTCGCCCTTGCCGCAGCGGATCATCGGATGCAGCAGCCGGTTTTCGAGACCGAGCGTCTCGCCGAGCGCCGATCCCTTCGAGCACAGCCGGCCGAAATTGGCGGGATGCTCGGGATCGCCCGAGATCGCCGCACCGCCGCTGCCGTCCGGCGTCGCCAGCACGCCGCAGCCGACGCCGCAATAGGCGCAGGTGGTCTTGGTGGCGCGCAGATGGGGATCGACGGCGGTCATGGCAGCAACCGGATCATGCCGCCTCTGAACGGATCGCGAGCGAGCGGCCGAACATCATGTCGGCGCGAATGCGCCGCGATCGGCTGCGCGGTTGCGGATCAGTTCGAGATACCAGAGCGCGTCGCTGACATCGCCGATCAGCACCGCGCCGGTCAGCCGCCCGTCCGGGATCACGAGCTTCTTGTAGGTGCCGTGCTTGAGATCGCTGAGCACGATGGTCTCGCTGCCGTCGGCGCCCATGAAATCGCCGGCGGAGAACACGCTGACGCCGGAGACCTTCAGATTGGTCGCGACCACGCTGCCGGCATAGGCGGCGTGGCGCCGGCGAGATGCCGCGCCAGCACGCGCGCCTGCTCGTAGGCCGGCTCGACCAGGCCGTAGCAGATGCCGCGATGTTCGGCGCATTCGCCGATCGCAAAGACATCCGCCGCGCCGGTCTGCAGCTGGTCGTCGACGACGATGCCGCGGTTGACGGGAATGCCGGCTTCCTTGGCGAGCGCGATGTTCGGCCGGATGCCGGCGGCGAAGATCACCGCATCGGCATCGATGCGGCGGCCGTCGGCCAGCTCGACGCCTTCGACCCGCGTCTCGCCATGGATGCGCGCGGTGTTGGCGTTGAGCAGGATTTCGATGCCCTTGCGCTCGACCAGGGATTTCAGCAGTTCGGCCGCCGGCGCATCGAGCTGGCGCTCCATCAGCCGGTCCATCAGATGCACCAGCGTCACCGGCGCGCCGGCCTTGGCGAGCCCGTAGGCCGCTTCGAGTCCGAGCAGCCCGCCACCGACCACGACGACGCGCTTCTTCTGCGCGGCCAGCGTCAGCAGCAGATCGACGTCGCGGCTGTCGCGAAAGGTGTGCACGCCGGCGAGATCGGCGCCGGGCACGTTCAGCCGCAGCGCCGACGAGCCCGTGGTCGAGGACGAGCTTGGAGAACGGGATGCTCTCCTCGTCTTCGATCTTGACCTCGCGCCGGCCGACGTCGATCTCGGTGGCGCGGCAGCCATATTGCAGGGTGACGCCGCGATCGCGCCACCAGTCGGCCGGCCTGAGCTCGATCTCGTGCGAGGCGGTCTCGCCGGCCAGCACCGACGACAGCAGCACGCGGTTATAGGCAAGCCGCGGCTCGTCGCCGATCACGGCGATGGCGTAGCGGCCGAGCGCGACCTTGGCCAGTTCGTCGACCAGACGCGCGGCCGCCATTCCGTTGCCGACGATCACCAGCGGTTCGCTCACGGCGCATCCTCACTCGGCGGCCTGCGCGCTGCCGTAGGCTTCGGAAATCATGTAGCCGGACAGCGTGCCGTAGGCCGCGGTCCAGGCCGCGGCGAGTCTCGGGCGTCCAGGCCTCGCCGAGCCCCTTTTCCAGGGTCCACAGCAAGGCGCCGCCGACGACGGGATAGTGCTCGGCCTTGGCGCCATAGCTGACGTGACGCTTGGCGAGCGCGCTCGCGGCGGGAAGCATCGGTTTCGAGATTGCGTCAGCCCGTTGACGACGACGGCGAGCGTCGCCATCAGCTTCTTGCGCTGCTCGGTCATGTCGTCCGGGAACATCGCCTTCACGGCGGCGCGACCTCGAACAGGCGATCGTAGAACAGCACCGCGGCCTGCTCGGAAATCGGCGCGACCTTGGCGAAACTATGCTGGACGAGATTGACTTGCATCAGGTGTCATGTTGTTCTCCTGCCTGTTCCGAGGCCTTCGCCTCCGTCATCGGAGCGAAGGTGAGCCAATGACACTACGCCGCCTCGACGAAGCGGTGCCGCTCGTAGAGGAATTCGAGCACGCGCTGCCGGCACTTGAGGTAGGCGGGGTTGGTCGCGAGCTCGAGCCGCTTGCGCGGACGCGCCAGCGGCACTTCCAGCACTTCGCCGATCCGCGCGCTCGGCCCGTTGGTCATCATCACGATGCGGTCCGACAGCAGCACGGCCTCGTCGACGTCGTGGGTGATCATCAGGATGGTGTTGCCGAGCTTCTGATGCAGCGCCATCACCGAGTCCTGCAGATGCGCGCGGGTCAGCGCGTCGAGCGCGCCGAACGGCTCGTCGAGCAGCAGCACCTTCGGCTCCATCGCCAGCGCGCGGGCGATGCCGACGCGCTGCTTCATGCCGCCGGAGATTTCCGACGGCCGCTTGTCCTTGGCATGGGCCATCTGCACGAGGTTGAGATTGTGCATGACCCAGGCGTCGCGTTCGGCGCGGGTCTTGGTCTTGGCGAACACCTTGTCGACGCCGAGCTTGACGTTTTCGTAGACGGTCAGCCACGGCAGCAGGCTGTGGTTCTGGAACACCACCGCGCGATCCGGTCCCGGCGAATTGACCTCGCGGTTTTCCAGCAGCACGCAGCCGGTGGTGCAGTTGGTCAGGCCGGCGACGATGTTGAGCAGCGTGGACTTGCCGCAACCGGAATGGCCGATGATCGAGACGTATTCGCCCTTGTCGATCGTGAGATTGATGTCCTTCAGCACCTCGGTGGTGGCATTGCCGCGGGTGAAGGATCTTGTCGATGTGGTCGAGCTTCAGATAGGCCTGCATGATGATGTTCCCTTCAGCTTGCGCGACGTGCCGCGGGTGACGATCTTGCCGAGGCCCGCGATCAGGCGATCGAGCACGAAGCCGATGATGCCGACATAGAACAGCGCCAGGATGATTTCGCTGATATGCGAGGAGTTCCAGGCGTCCCAGATGAAGAAGCCGATGCCGACGCCGCCGATCAGCATTTCGGCCGCGACGATGGCGAGCCAGGACAGGCCGATGCCGATGCGCAGGCCGGTGAAGATGTAGGGCGCCGCGGCCGGGATCATGATCTTGGAGAAGAACTCCAGCGGATTGAGCTGCACCACCGCGGCGACGTTGCGGTAGTCCTGCGGGATGTTGCGGATGCCGACCGCGGTGTTGATGATGATCGGCCAGATCGAGGTGATGAAGATCACGAAGATCGCCGAAGGCTGGCCGTCGCGGAACGCGGCGAGCGACAGCGGCAGCCAGGCCAGCGGCGGGATGGTGCGCAGCACCTGGAACAGCGGATCGAGCCCGCGCATCGCCCAGACCGATTGTCCGACCAGCGTGCCGAGCGCGATGCCGGCGATCGCCGCCAGCGAATAGCCGAGCGCGACGCGCTGCAGGCTGGCGGACAGATGCCAGAACAGGCCCTTGTCGATGCCGCCACGATCGAAGAACGGATCGAAGATCAGTTCCTTGGTGTCCTTGAACACCCGCGAGGGCGGCGGCAGGGTCGAGCCGGCGCGGCGGCAGACCAGCTCCCAGAACAGCATCAGGAGCGCGATCACGATCAGCGGCGGCACCACGCGCACCGCGGTGTCCTTCGCCATCTTGATGTATTTCTCGGCGCGCGGCGGACGCTTCGGCGTCATCGTCACGACCGGCGTCGACGTGCCGCCGCGGCGCGGCAATCGCGGTCGCGGCCTCGGTCTTGATCGCAGGCATGTTCATTGGAAATCGTCTCCGTGTTCAAAGGCGGGCCGCGCGCTGACGCGCGGCCCGGCTCAATCAGACTTCGACACGCTTGATCGCCAGCGACTTCAGATAGGCGGCCGGATTTTCCGGATCGAACACCTTGCCGTCGAAGAAGGTCTCCTTGCCGCGCGAGGTCGAGGCCGGGATATCGGAAGCGGCAACGCCGAGCTCCTTGGCGGCATCCTTCCAGAGGTCCTCGCGGTTGACCTTGGCGATCAGCGCCTTGGTGTCGAAGCCGGCTTCATATTTGCCCCAGCGGATGTCCTCGGTGATGAACCAGAGATCGTGGCTCTGGAACGGATAGGAGGCGAGGTCGCGCCAGAACTTCATGATGTGCGGCGAGTTCTCGACCACCTTGCCGGATGCCGTAGTCGAACTTGCCCTTGACGCGGTCGGTGATGTCCTCGACCGGGCAGTTGATCCACTGCCGCTTGCGCATGATCGTCGCGAGCTCTTCGCTTGTTCTCGGCCTTGTCGCACCATTGCTGCGCTTCCATCACGGCCATCAGCAGCGCCTTCGCAGCCTTCGGATATTTGTCGACCCAGGCGGCGCGCATGCCGAAGCGATTTTTCCGGATGCTTGTTCCAGATTTCGCCGGTGTGACCGCGGTGTAGCCGATGTCCTGATGGATCAGCTGCAGGTTCCACGGCTCGCCGACGCAGAAGCAGTCCATGGTGCCGACCTTCATGTTGGCGACCATCTGCGGCGGCGGCACGACGATGGTTTCGATGTCCTTGTCGGGATCGATGCCGCCGGCGGCGAGCCAGTAGCGGATCCAGAGATCGTGGGTGCCGCCCGGGAACGTCATCGCGGCCTTGATCGACTTGCCGGACGGCCTTCTTCTTGTCGAGCGCGACCTTGAACGGCGCGGTGTCGACGCCGACCTTGAGGTCGGCATATTCCTTGGCGACCGAGATGCACTGGCCGTTCGAGATTGAGCCGCGCCAGGATGTACATCGGCGTCGGCTGGTTGTTCTGCGTCACCTTGCCGGCCGAGATCAGATACGGCATCGGGGTCAGGATATGCGCGCCGTCGATGCCGTTGCCTTCCGAGCCGAGCACGAGGTTGTCGCGCGTGGTGCCCCACGAGGCCTGCTTCTGCACCTCGACGTCGGGCATGCCGTATTTGGCGAACAGGCCCTTGTCCTTGGCGACGAACAGCGGAGCGGCATCGCTCAGCGCGATGAAGCCGAGCTTGGCGCCCTTCACCTCCGGGCCCGCGCCTTGCGCGAAGGCGCCGGCCGGGAAATTCAGCTTGGCCGCGGCGAGCAACGCCGCCGTTCCGCCGGCCGCCTTCAGGATCTGACGGCGGCTGAGGCCGCGCGAGGTCGGATGGGTGGGCTTCGTCATGGGTATCGTTGTCCTTTGCGTCTGCAGCGGACCGTCCGATTGGTGCCGCCGCGCGGGGCGCAAAAGGGCGCGTTCCAGGGAGGCCCCGGAATGGTGGCGATACAATTCGGATGATTGGTCTCGAGGGACGGCATCAATGGCGTCGGCACACTAGCTATTCAAGCTTCGTGCCAAGCCCTTCGCAGCGCAAAAATTTTATTTATTTCAATATATTGCAAGGTTGGCGATGCAACGCGCAAGGATAGAGCGTCCGCATCCAAAATTTGCGATTCGCTCAATTCTTGTGCGGCGCACAAGAATTGAGCAGGCGCAAAAACGGCCTCTTCAAGCGTCTCGGTGGCCTCGTCAGTCGTCTTCGCCATCATCGGTTTTGGCGCGGCGCCGTCGCCCGGTTTCATCCTGAATTCGTAGGTCATCAGGTGCCACGGCGCGGCCGCCGGCTTGCCGTCCGGCATGGTCGGCATCGGTGCGCTTTTCGATCTTCGCGACCAGCTCGTCCTTGACGCCGAACACGACGTCGGAATCCAGATATTTGTCGCCCTCCATGAACACATGCGTGATCAGCGGCTCATAGCCGGGCGCATTGACCAGGAAGTGCACATGCGCCGGCCGCATCGCGTGACGCCGGGTCTGGATGATCATCTCGCCGACCGGACCGTCGGTCGGGATCGGATAGCTGCACGGCAGAATGGTGCGGAAGAAGAACCGGCCATCGGCGTCGGTGACGAAGCGCGCCCGCGACGACGGCCCCTCGGTCGCATAGGTCGGCTTCTGTGAATCGTAGAAGCCGTCGTCGTCGGCGTGCCAGATGTCGACGGGAACATTCGCCAGCGGCTTGCCCTTGAGATCGGTGACGCGGCTCTGCACGAACATCCGCTCGCCCGGCAGATTGGCCGAGACATCGGTGCCGTGCGGCATCACCTTGTGTTCGCCGACATAGAACGGCCCGAGCACGGTGGTCTCGGTGGCGCCCTCGCGTTCCCGGTGATTGACGGCATCGACCAGCATCGACACGCCCGAGCACGTCGGAGAGCAGGATGAATTCCTGGCGGATCGGGGTGCACTTCTGACCGGTCCGGGTCAGGAAATCGATCGCGTATTCCCATTCCTCGAAGGTGAGATCGGTCCTGCGGACATAGTCGTGCAGCGATTTCACCAGTTCCTGCAGCAGGAATTTCGCACGCGGATCCGGCGTGTCGTCAAAGCTGCGGATCACGGCGGCGGTCAGTTCGGTCTCGTTGAATTGGGGCATTTTTGGCTGTCCTGCAGGGTGCGCGATGGCAGGCGTCAGCCTACACCACGCGTTCCTGCCGGGGTAAGCACGGCCGGTTGGAACGGGCACACTTTTCGGCTATCAAGGCCGCTCCCGCCAGCCGGAGATCAGTCCGATGCTCGCCCCTACCCCCGCCTCGCCCGAATCCGCCGGAATGTCCAAGGCGGCGCTCGACCGCGTCGAAAATCACCTGAAGCAGCGCTACATCGATGCCGGCCGCTTCCCGGGAACGCAGCTCCTGGTCTATCGCCGCGGCAAGATCGTCCATTCGACCGTGCAGGGCTTTGCCGACCTCGAGCGCAAGGTGCCGGTCAAGGACGACACGATCTTCCGCATCTATTCGATGACCAAGCCGATCACGAGCGTCGCCTTCATGATGCTGGTCGAGGAAGGCCGCGTCGCGCTCGACGAGCCCGTCCACAAATACATTCCGGAATGGAAGGATCTCGGCGTGTTCCAGGCCGGCACCGTCGCCCGGCCTTCCTGACCAAGCCGCCGTCGCGGCCGATGCTGATCGTCGACCTGCTGCGGCACACCTCCGGCCTCACCTACGGCTTCCAGCAGCGCTCCAATGTCGATGCCGCCTATCGCGAGAACAAGATCGGCGAGGTCGACAAGGCCGGCACGCTGCAGACCATGATCGACGACCTCGCCAAAATCCCGCTGGAGTTCTCGCCGGGCGAAGCCTGGAACTATTCGGTCGCCACCGACGTGCTCGGCTATCTCGATCGGCAAGATCAGCGGCATGCCGTTCGAGCAGTTCCTGAAGGAGCGCATCTTCGATCCGCTCGGCATGAACGACACCGACTTCTTCGTGCCGGCCGACAAGGCGCATCGTTTCGCGGCCTGCTATTCGGCCGACCCGAAGGGCGGCATGACCTTCCACGCCGCCGAGCGCAAGGGCAACCTGACGCTGCAGGACGATCCGACGACGAGTTCGTTCCTGTCGCCGCCCTCCTTCATCTCCGGCGGCGGCGGATTGTGCTCGACGGCGGCCGACTATCTCACCTTCTGCCGCGCGCTGCTCAATGGCGGCGAACTCGGCGGCGTCAGGCTGCTCGGCGCCGAAGACGCTGACGCTGATGACGTCGAACCATCTGCCCGGCGGGCTGCGATCTGCCGGGATGTCGCGCTCGCTGTTCAGCGAGGCGACCTATAACGGCATCGGCTTCGGTCTCGGCTTCGCCGTGACCATGAACCCGGCGCAGACGCTGATTCCCGGCAGCCCCGGCGAATATAATTGGGGCGGCGCGGCGACGACGTCGTTCTGGATCGATCCGGCCGAAGAGCTGATCACGATCTTCATGACGCAGGTGCTGCCGTCGAGCGCCTACCCGCTGCGGCGCGAACTGCGCACGCATGGTCTATTCGGCGATCACCGAGAGCAATCTCTGAAGCATGCACCGATCCCGCGGCATCAGCGCCGCGGGATCGAGGTTCCGCTCATTTCAGCATCTCCGGCACGATCAGGCGCGGCAGGAACAGCGATACGCTGGGCCAGATGATCAGCGCCGCCAGCACCAGCAGCATCGGGATCAGCATGATCACCGTGTCCTTGAGCGCATAGCGCAGCCGCACGCCCGCGATCGAGCAGGCGATCATCAGGCACAGGCCGTAGGGCGGCGTCACCAGCCCGAACGCCAGCGAGACGATCGAGATGATCGCGAACTGCACCGGATGCAGATCGACCGACCGCGCCAGCGGCTCGAGCACGGTGCCGACGATCACGATCGCCGGAATGGCGTCGAGGAAGCAGCCGACCACCAGAAAGCAGAACGCGATGAAGAAGCCCGCCGCGATCGGTCCCATGCCCCAGGTCGAGACGTTGGCCAGCAGCGCCTCCGGAATCTTGTAGTAGGCCAGCAGCCAGCCGAATGCGCTGGCGGTGCCGACGCAGAACAGCGCGACCCCGGCGAGGCGCCCGGTGTCGAGCAAGGCCTTGTAGAGCTCCTTCGCGCCGGTTTCCCGGTAGAAGAACGTCGACAGCGCCACCGAATACAGCACCGCGACGCAGGCGGATTCGGTCGCGGTGAACCAGCCCAGCAGGATGCCGCCGACGATGATGAACGGCGTCATCAGCGCCGGTATCGAGCGCCAGATGCGAGCAGCGCATCTCGACCCAGGTCGACTTTCGGATAGGTCGGATAGCCGCGGCGCACCGCATAGATATGCACGGTCACCATCTGCGCGCCGGCGATCAGCAGTCCCGGCACGATGCCGGCCAGATACATCGCGGCGATCGAGGTCGAGATCAGCCCGCCCCACACGATCATCAGGATCGACGGCGGGATGATGACGGCGAGCACCGCCGACACCGCGGTGATGGCGATCGAGAACGAGAGGTCGTAGCCCTCCTTGGTCTGGGCATCGATGAAGATCTTGGACTGGCTCGCCGCATCCGCGGTCGAGGAGCCGGAGATGCCGGCAAAGAACACCGACAGCACGACGTTGATCTGCGCCAGCGAGCCCGGCCAGTGCCCGACCATGGCGCGCGACAGCGCCACCAGCCGGTCGGTGATGCCGCCGATGCTCATCAGGTTGGCGGTCGAGCAGGAAGAACGGCACCGACAGCAGGATGAAGGAATTGTAGGCGTTGAAGGTTTCCTGCGCGAGCATCATCATCGACAGCCGCGGCTCGATCAGCAGGATCGGCAGGCAGGCAAGCCCGAGCGCGAAGGCGACCGGCACGCGTATGATGAGCAGGCCAACGAAAGTACCGAACAGGACCATCGCGGCCTGCCCGGCAGAAAGAACATTGCCGCTCATTGATGTCGCCCCAACCAGAATCCGCATTTCGTCGACAATCTGTTCACCGGCGAACACGATCCAGGTGACGCCGGCCACCGGCCAGGCGACGTGGATCAGCCAAAGCGGCAGATCGGCCAGCTCCGACGTTCTGTTCCAGGCAAAGCGCGTGAACTCGATGCCGGCCGATACGAACACCAGCGCCAGCGCCAGCATGCCGAGCCGCGCCAGAATCCGCACCATGGCTTCGCTTCGGCGCGACAGGTCAGGCCAGACGTCGACTTCGAAATGCTGCGACTCTCTGACGCCGACCATGGCGCCGATCATGATCGTCCAGATGAACATGAACCGCGCCATCTCCTCGGTCCAGATGTAGGACGGAATGAAAGGCGTGTAGCGCGAGATGATCTGCAGCGTGACCGGAATGACCAGAATGCCGACAGCAGGCGGCGAGCAGGATTTCCAGCAGTTTGGCATAGGCCGCCGTTGCTCGGCGCCATGGCGACGGGTTCGGTGGCATCGGTATTTCGGTCATCGACGCCTCCGGGGGATCACAATCACGCAATGGGGCAAGCCGTCCGGCTTGCCCCGGACGTCCGGTCGCGTGGGCGGCGACAGTTCTCAGACGACGTTGATCTTCTCGAAAATGCCTTCCGCGCCGATTTCCTTGGCGTAGGTGGCCATCACGGGATCGGCGAGCTTCTTCATGGCGTCGCGTTCTTCGAACGGAACGCGCTTGAGCTTGCCGGCCTTCTCCAGCGTGTCGAGCTTGACGACCTCTTCACTCGACTCCAGCTGACGGCCGTAGTCGCCGGCCTCCTTGCCGGCCTTCATGATCGCGTCCTGCAAGTCCTTGGGCAGGGTCTTCAGCGTCTTCACCGAGAAGCAGATCGGCCGGATCGACACGGCGTGCTGGGTCAGGTTGAGATGCGGGGCCACTTCGTAGAACTTCATCGCCTCGACGCCGGCCGCCTCGTTCTCGCCGGCCGCTATCACGCCGTTCTGGATCGCGTTGTAGATTTCGTTATAGGCGATCACCGTCGGGCTCATGCCGACGGCCGCGAAGGTCTTCGACCAGATCGGCGCGCCCTGTACGCGCACCTTGAGGCCCTTGAGGTCGGCGAGAAGTCTTGAGCGGCTTGTTGGCGAAGATGTTGCGGATGCCGCCGCCGGAATAGCCGATCAGAACGACCTCGGCCTTGGCCGCGACTTCGTCGGCGATCGGCGCCAGGATATTGGCTTCGACGACCTTGTTCATGTGCTCGATGCCCTTGAACACGAAGGGCGCGTCGATGAACGGGGCCGCCTTGGCGAAGGTCGACATGTGAGCCGGCGAGACGATGCCGTAATCGACGGCTTTGCCCTGCGACATGTACTCGAAATACTGCTTTTCGAGGCCGAGCGACGAGTTCCTGTGCAGCGTGAAGTTGACGGGCTTGCCGTAGTACTTCTTCACCAGCTCTTCGAACCTGAGCAGCGCCCGGTTGAAGGCGTGGTCGTCGTTGAACTGGACCGCGCCGTTCAGCGTGATCGGCGACTGTGCCCTGAGGATCGACGGCATTCCCAAGAAGCCGCCGCAGTGGTCGCACCGAGCCCAGCGAGAAATGATCTTCGCTTCATCGTTTCCCCTCCCTGATGCTCCGGCCCTGTCACCGGGCCGTGAGCGCAGCCGATATGCGGCTTGCGGTTCCGAGCGTATGCAAAAGCGTGTGGCGATGGAAGCCATTTCCAATGCACGGGATGGACCACTCAGTTTACGCACCATGATGCGGCGCACATCGCGACCTCGCCGTCGGTCACGATCTCGAAATTCGGACTAAAATCCTTGGTGGATGCCGGCCGCATCTCCTATGATCTCGATCATAGGACTATGATCACGATCATTGGGCGCCGATCCGGGACTTGCGTTGCCAAAACCCTCACTGCCGATGCGTCTCGCCCTGCTGGTGGCGGGTACCATGCTGCCGCTGATCATTTTCGCGGTTTCGCCGCGGACATAGTCGCGTCCGTCCCGGAGCGACGCCAGCACAATGTGCCATTCGCGGGAACACGCCAGCGTGTACAGCATTTCCGCAATCGCCTTGTGCGAATCGAGGAGAGTCAGGAACGTGTTCAATCCGTCCCATATCTTCGCTTCGGCATCCAGCAGCGGCGATTGACGAAGCGCCTCGACAACTGCAAGAAGAGTTCCATTTCTCGAATAGACCATGGTCTGCGGATCCGTCGTGACATCGGCTACCTCGGCAAGTGTCGACAGTTCTTCCGGAGTTGCGCCCTGGAATGGGTCGGTGACAAACAATTCTCTCAAAGGAGGAGCCGCGGTGACCTTGCCAAAAAGCTTTTCCCATTCCTCTTTTCCAAGCAGCGGAGAGAGATCGGGATAAGAGGAACACCTGGCTTCGTCAGCGCTGTCTGGATTTGGTCGAGGGCCTGTTTGTATTTTTCGGAATCCGTAAAGAGACTCGCAATTTGAAACGGGAATTTCGCATCCCATTGCGCCAGCATGATAAGGCGGTTCAGCCAGTCGATTATATCCGCGTCCTTTTCCGGCTTCGTTTTTTCCATAGTGTGCAGCCGTCTATTTTTTGTCCTCTTCGCCTTTGGCCGATGTCGATGATGGCGAGAATACGTCCTGCGAAATCGATCCCAGCCTGAAGTTCGAGCCGACGAGCCGCTGAAAGGACAACCGTTGGCAATACTGTTTGATGCGCCGGGGATTGTTGCCGGCGATACTTTGAATAATGTCGCCGGCAGGCGTCCAATGAGGATACTGTGCGGCAATCAGACGTTGTGTCTGCTCGGCTGTTCTCGGGGGAACGCGAGTCCTGAATTGGATGATCTTCTCGAGGTACTCCCGTCCCTTGGTCGCAAAATCGCCTGTACTATCCGTGAACAGTTCCTTGTAGCGAAGGCGAAGACCCTGGGCGATCAATCGTTCGTCGACGGCAATAATGAAGATGCAGCGCGATCGGTTCAGGGCGATCCGTATCGATTCCATGATATCGAGAGCGACATCCGGTTGAGCACGATCAAGGTCATCGATGAATACATAGACGGGGACTTCCCCTGCTTCCTTAAGCAAATCATCAAAACTTTTCTGGAAGTTTTGAAGTGCATCGATGGCCTTGCTGGACACGTCGGTGCCCTGCTCGGAAGAAAATCCGCCAGCTTTAGTTTCAAAACCAAATAAGCCGCGCAGACCTGAAACAAGCGGGGACATAGTAGAGAGTGCGCTTATCGCACCCTGAACCACTGCGGACAGCATGGCTTCCTGGGTGACGGCGGTGGTCGGAGTGCGCTTGCTGAATACTCCCGTATTCCGTGCTGTCCAACTCCCTTACAAATTCTTCATATCTTGTGAGCTTTGGCGGACTCCTTCCTGGCGAAGAAGTCATACGTGAGGAAGTCCACGGTGCGCCCGACAATTCCATCAAGGCCGCCACTTTCAGGTTCATTCTGCCGAGCAGCTTGTTCGGTAGGAATCATCGGAGATTCTTCTTCCTTTGTCAGTACATCCTTCGCGATTTTCAATATCAATGCGCGCCAGAGTTTCTCCGATGTCGTATAGGGCCACGCTGAAAACTCTACAAACTTGACTCGTCCTGCTCCCTGTTCCAGATGACCTTTCATAAAGTGGACGAGTGTCGTCTTTCCTTCGCCCCACTCTCCGAAGATGCCGATCGTAAAAGACGACTTGAGCGCTTCATGTTGCCGGATGAAGTCTGCAAGCGCCCGGGCATGCTGATTCATATCGAGCAAATCGCCTGTCGGATTTTCCAAAGGGGCGTCGAAGCCGTTGTTCGCTTGTTCTCTCTCCGGAGAAAATGTTCCATTGTTCTTTCACGATGTCTGTTTGTCGTACCGGCCACTGGATTCGCCCCACCAGGACCAGGAGTAGAAAAATACCGAGCAGGGCAGCACCCGCCATATCGAAAGCCTGATAACCGAACAAAATGAGGCACCTCCAATGGCAACAGTAAAAGGCCATGAACTTGTGGCTGCCAACATGCCTGGCCTCGCGATTCTGGGAATAAACCATCGGACAAGTAGCAACAAGACCAGAACCGGTATGAAACTCGTAACGAGCAGGATGAACGGTTTGAGGAGGAGATATTCCGCTCTGGTTCGATGGAATTTCGTTTCGCAGTCGCCTTGACTGTCTGCAGGTCAGCGGTCGCCTTTATCATCCGCGCATTCAATTGATCGAGTTCCGTTGTCAGGGCTTGCTCAAGAACTCCGGTTTGGAATTTCTGTCTATTGAACTCCTGATAGGACTTGGCGACATCTGGTGGAATGGACGGGAGGTTCCTTGGCCCTGCCGAGATCGGGATAAAGTTCGGTGAAGGCTTTTAGGTTGGAGTTCAGCGCCAGTTGCTCGATTCTCGTTTCCGTAAGTTTCTTCTGAAAGGCTTTCACTTCTTCCTGCAGGCGTGAAAGTTCGTCCGTTTGTCGCAAAACGCCGTCGCGTTCGAGTATTGATTGCTCATCGGGCTCCCAGTCGTGAAAGAACTCACTGAGCGTGCGATCCGCCAGCGTCCACAGCCCCATTCCGCCAATCACCAGCGAACCAAGCAGGACGATATCGGCTCCTGAAAGAGGTAATTTCGCAATATCTTTGTTTTGCATCGGTTGCTGTGAGGAATCTGCCTTCAGACGTTCAGCGCAAGGCTGACGGCGCGAATGCCGACCAGTCTCTATCTTGAGAAAGCGGTTTCAGCCTAGCCCGACGCGTCAAACGAAGTCAACGCTGAAGGCGGGAGTCTCCGACGTGCTTCGGCGCATCCAAAGACGCTCGGCATGGCGAGCATTCGTGGTGAACGCGGTTGTGGACGTGAACTTACTGTCTCGGCGAAAGCCCGCCGCGGTTCGTTCATGGCTGCCCATGCGGGATCGCACTTCTCAACGCCAGGTCTCGAGGATCGCCGTCCATCCTGCCCAATCGATTGGTAACGTATGCGTAGGCCATGCCGATCTGTGGGTCTGCGAAGCCAAGGGAACCTCCGGCGCCAGGTGAGCCGAACGCGCCCGCATGTCCGAAAGGCCAGTTCTGGCATGTCTTCATGAAGCCCAGAGAAAACTGGATCTCGCCTTTCAACGCTTCGTCGTAGAAGCCGTGCGCGGATGGAATCGCGGGTGCAATCAATTCCTGAAGCGTTTCCTGCCGAAGACCGAGTTCCCGGCCTCCAGTTGCAAACACGCTGTAGGCCTGAGCCATGGCCCGCGCTGTGCCAACACCCCCACCGGAGGGAACTTCAAGGTTGCGCGAATAAATCCGCTCCTTATCCAGAGGCAGCCACGAACCGGGATTCACAATGAGCGCCTTGTAGATGGCGGAATGTGGATTGACTGCCGCCAGCATGAGACGGAATGGCAGATTCAGCATCGCCTTTAACGGATTGGATTTCTCGAGCACGGCCAATCGCGAGTTCGGAATCGACTCCGGCAGGCGAATGTAGAACTCCAGTCCGAGTGGCGATGCAATCTCGTCCTGGAAAAACTGACCAAGACTGCGGTGCCGGGGATCCACTCGGCGAAGCAGTTCGCTTTCGTAGAATCCAAGGCTGATGGCGTGATAGGCCTGGTGGCTTCCCGGCTCCCATGCGGGTTTCTGTCGAGCAAGCACGATCGCCAGCTTGTCCAGATCCGCAACCACACTCTTGTCGACCAGTTCCGTGAACGCGAACAGGCCGGCCTGATGAGACAGCAGCTGCCTCACCGTTATTTTGTCCTTGCCCTGCTGCGCGAACTCCGGCCAGTACGTGCACACCCGTTCGTCGTAATCGAGCCAGCCACGCGAATGGGCCAACGCCATCACCATGGCCGCAAAACCCTTGGTGGCTGAAAACACCAGGACCATGGTGTCCTCTTCCCAGGCTTCGCCAGTTTCCACGTTTCGAATACCGCCCCAGAGGTCCACAACCTTTTTGCCGTGATGGTAGATGCAGCAGGCCGCCCCAAGCTCCCGCCGGAGAGAAAAGTTTTCCGCAAAGGCTTCGCGCACCGCTTCAAATCCGGACTGCACGAAACCGTGAATGGCGATCTGGTTCATTTTGAATTCATGCCTCATCGGGCATTTTGAATGCCGGTATGCGTCTGCCGTCGATGTCGGTGAATCCGTATTCCTCCGCCAGATCGCCCACGGCAAGAACCTTGCCGGACTTCTGCATCACGTTCGGGTCCATCGCGACGGCGACGACGGCTCTTCCGACGTATTCGGGCGATTCGGTAAAGTTGAGATAGTCCTTGTTGCCTGCAGCGTCAAATGCTCCGGCCACGCGTTCGGTGCGCATGAAGCCGGGTGCGAGCGCGATAGCGGCAATGTTGTGCGGCTTCAGTTCTCTCGCCAGACCGTAAGTCAACCGATTGATGGCATTCTTGGCGACGTCGTAGAACACATTGACCATGAACTGGTCTCGATCCCACGCCGTGATGTTGATGATGAGGCCGTGCTTTTGCGGCAGCATCATCGAAATGGCATGACGACTGGCGACCATTGCGGCACGCACACCGGAGGTGAACATTCCATCCCAGTGACGCAGAGGCTGTTCGTGAAACGGGGCACCGAATGTCCGGAAGTCATGCTGCTCATAGCCGCCCCATGCGTTGTTGACGAGAAGGTCTAATTGTTCCTGCTCCTGCTGCACACGCGCGAACAACGCTTCAACATCGGAGTCCACGGAATGATCGCAACGCACGGGAATGCCTTTGCCGCCGCGTGAAGTGACCGCTTCGGCGGTATCTTCAATCGTCCCGGACAGGTTTTCGGTCGTCGGTTTGCCCCGCGCGCTGCGCCCTGTGACATAAACAGTCGCACCCGCCTCGCCGAGTGCGAGCGCGATGCCGCGCCCCGCGCCACGGCTGGCTCCGGTGACAATGGCGACTTTGTTCCTCAACGATGCAGTCGGTGTGAGATTGGATGGGCTCATGGATTTGATGGCCTTTCGTGAGAAGGTTCAGATTAGCGCGGCTGCTGCCTGAAATGCTTCTGATATATTGTTGCGCCGGTAAACATTGTGAAAATCACAGACATCCGCGCGACAACAGTCACCGTTCCTCTGGAAGCTCCATTGCGCCATGCCAACGGCGTGCACTGGGGACGATTTGTTCGGACCATCGTCGAAGTCGAAACCGATAACGGGCTCATCGGTCTTGGAGAAATGGGCGGAGGCGGAGAATCCGCGGAAGCCACGTTTCGCGCGATGAAAACATACCTCGTCGGCCACGATCCGGCTCGTCTTGAAGAGATGCGATTTCTCATCGCCAATCCCACGGCATCGCTCTACAACAACCGTACTCAGATTCATGCCGCGCTCGAATTTGCGTGCCTGGATATTCTCGGCCAGGCGTGGGGCGTTCCGGTGTGCGACATACTCGGCGGCCGTGTGCGCGACAGCGTTCGATTCGCGTCGTATTGCTTTTTCCGGTATCCGCATCCGAAGACGAAAGCCGGCGAAGTGCGCACCATCGATCAACTGATCGCCCACGCGCGCGAACTGAAACAGCGATTCGGATTCACCACGCACAAGATGAAGGGCGGAGTGTTTCATCCGGATTACGAACTCGAAGCGTATCGAGCGCTCGCCGCTGCATTCCCCGGCGACTCGTTGCGATTCGATCCGAATGCGGTGTGGTCGACCGAACAGGCGATACGGTTCGGGCAGGCCATCGAAGGTTTGAACAACGACTATCTGGAAGATCCGGTGTATGGCCTCCATGGCATGCGCCGCACACGCGAGAAAGTGCGCGTGCCGCTGGCGACAAATACCGTCGTTGTGAATTTCGAACAACTCGCGGCCAATGTTCTGAACACGGCAGTCGATGTCATTCTGCTCGATACGACGTTCTGGGGAGGCATTCGCGCCTGCATCAAGGCCGCTGGGGTGTGCGAGACGTTTCAGCTGGGAATCGCGGTTCATTCTTCCGGCGAACTCGGAATTCAGCTCGCCACGATGCTGCATATGGGCGCCGTCCTTCCCGGACTTTCATTCGCCGGCGACGCGCACTATCACCACCTCACCGACGACATCATTGCGGGCGGTCTAATGAAATACGAAAACGGCGCGATCCGCGTGCCGGCCGGTCCTGGTCTCGGCGTGAAACTCGATCGCGAGAAGCTGGGCAAGTACAGCGAACTCTACAAGCGGCTCGGCAATTATCCGTATGATCAGGATCCGGCGCGCCCGGGCTGGACGCCTCTGATTCCCAATGATCGTTGGGCGGATCCAAAGGATAGCCGTCCCGTGACTCTACCTTATTAATAGGTGAATATGGCGAACCTGCTTTGACCTGACCGATCGCGTGGCGGTAGTGATGGGTGCAACTTCCGGAATCGGGCGATCGCTCGCCATCGGCCTGGCCGAGTACGGAGCGACGGTGATTCCAACCGGGCAGAAGGGAAGACCGTATTCAGGATGTCTGCCGTGAAATCGAAGCCGCCGGCCGCGCAACCATGTGCCACTCCGCCGATGTCGGAAATCGCGCGTCGATCGATGCGTTTCGCGATGCGGTGTTGAAACAGTTCGGACGCGTCGATATTCTGCTCAACGCCGCCGGCGTCACGTTCAAGCAGCCGACGTTGACGGTGACCGAAGAACAATGGAGTTCGTTGATGGATACGGATCTCACCGGCGTGCTGCGCGCGTGCCAGTCGTTTTATGAACCGCTGAAGTCGAGCGGCCGAGGCCGCATCATTAATATCGCGTCGCTGGGCTCGTATCGTGCGTTTTACCAGGTGGCCGCGTATTGTGCGGCGAAGTCCGCGGTGTTGTCACTCACGCGTGGACTCGGATGTGAGTGGGCGAAGGACGGAATCATGGTGAACGCCATCGCGCCCGGAGTGTTTCCCACCGAGCTCAACAGCAAACTCATCATGGGAACGCCGCGCGGGAATGAAATCCTGATGCGAACTCCGATGGGACGTTTCGGCAAGCCGGAAGAGCTTGTCGGTGCCGCGGTGTTGCTGGCGTCGGATGGCGCGAGTTTCATGACCGGGGAATGCATCGCGGTTGATGGAGGCTATCTGGCGTCGGGAGTGAATCTGTGAATTCGAATCGCGGGAGGAAGGTTATGGGCGTTTCACGACGAGATTTCGTTCGAGCGAGTGTTGCAGGTGTCGCGGGATTGTATGCCGTGCCCGAAGCGTTTGCGCAAGCACCGTCACTTCAGAACGAAGACGGATACAAACTGTGGCTTCGTTTCGCGCCGCCACCTGCGGCTGTTGCAAATCAATATCGCGGCGCGATCCGGCAGGTTCTCGTTGGAGGGAGATTCGCCGACAACGGACGTCATCTGCAAAGAGATGGAAACGGCACTGGCTTCCATGCTCGGACACCAAAATTCCGGTGGTGCATTCCTCCACGGCGGACTTCAACGACGGGACACTCGTGATCGGAACTCCTGCGAATTCTTCGGCCATTCGTGCGATTTCCCGTTCTGCGGATCTGAATTCTTCCGCCTTTCGTGCGGTTTCCCTTGCTGCGGATCTGACGAAGATTGGCCAGGAAGGATTCATCATCCGGAACTGCACGCACTCGAAATCGATCCGCGATCGCCATCGTCGCCGAAGGCGAAAGGGGAGCCCTCTATGGCGCGTATCACTTTCTGCGATTGCTGCAGATGGGACAGCCGATCGATCGGCTCGAAGTGTTCGAGCGTCCGAGAGTTCAGCTGCGGATGCTCAATCACTGGGACAACGCCAACGGAACCATCGAACGCGGCTATGCCGGAAACTCACTCTGGCAGTGGGCCGATCTGCCGGACATGATCAGTCCTCGCTACGCCGATTACGCGCGGGCCAACGCGTCGATTGGAATCAACGGCGCTGTGATCAACAACGTCAACGCCGACATCAAGTTCATTTCCGCGGAATACCTGCCGAAGGTTGCCGCGCTGGCCGAAGTGTGGCGTCCCTATGGTGTGCGTCTGTACCTTTCCGTGAATTTCTCCGCGCCGGTCACTGCAGGCGGAATGACGACTGCGGACCCGCTGGACAAAGACGTGATCGCCTGGTGGAAGGCAAAGGCGGACGAGATTTACAAACTCATTCCGGATTTCGGCGGCTTTCTGGTGAAGGCGAATTCCGAAGGCCAGCCCGGCCCGAAGGATTACGGCCGCAATCATGCCGAAGGCGCCAACGTCATGGCCGATGCGCTCGCACCACACGGCGGCACCGTCATCTGGCGTGCGTTTATTTACGACGAGGATGTGGATCCCGATCGGGCCAAGCGCGCCTACATCGAGTTCACGAAACTCGACGGACAGTTTCGGCCGAACGTTCTCGATCCAGGTCAAGAACGGTGCCGATCGATTTCATGCCGCGCGAGCCGTTTCATCCGCTGTTCGGCGCAATGAAGCAGACTCCCGTCATGGCAGAGATTCAGGCGACGCAGGAATATCTGGGACAGGCGAAACATCTCGTGTATCTCGGCACCATGTGGAAGGAGTTTCTCGACGCGGATACTTACGCCAAGGGCAAGGGATCGACTGTCGGCAAGGTGGTCGAAGGCGGCGTGTATCCATATCGCGTGACCGGTATCGCTGCGGTGACGAATCCCGGACTCGATGCGAACTGGTGCGGGCATCACTTCTCGCAGTCGAACTGGTACGCGGCCGGCCGGCTGGCGTGGGATCACACGCTCGGCGCGGCGGAGATTGCGGAAGAGTGGACGCGGATGACGTTCACGAACGATATCCAGGCGGTGCGAACCATTCGCGACATGATGATGGCTTCGCGCGAGGCGTTTGTGAATTACACGATGCCGCTGGGGCTGCATCACCTGATCGGCGGCGATCACTATGCGCCGATGCCGCAGAATGCGCGCGCGCAGCGGACGTGACTGGACGGCGGTGTACTACCATCAGGCGTCGGCGGAGGGGATCGGGTTTGACCGGACGATGAAGGGCGACAAGGCGGTCGGTCAGTACTTCCCGCAGGTACGAGATATGTTCGACAGCCTGGCGAAGTGCCCGGAGATTTACCTGCTGTGGTTCCATCGATGCGCGTGGGACTACAAAATGAAATCCGGGAAGACGCTTTGGGAAGGGTTGAAGGAAAAGTATCGGCTCGGGTGCGACGCAGGCGGCCGGGTTCCAGAAGACGTGGGCATCGCTGGCGAGTCAGATTGATCCGCAGCGGCACAAGGAAGTGGCGGACCGGCTTGCGATTCAGGTGCGGGATTCCGCGGCATGGCGGGATCAGATCCTGCAGTACTTTCAGACCTTCAGCAAACTCCCGTTGTGACGAGTAAGATGATCCCCTCCTGATAGGAGGGGTGGCTCGATGCGCCGGGTGAGGGAATCTGCAGTGGCGTTGCCACCCCTCGCGGCCGCTTCGGATCACGCTGTCCGACTCAGGAGGGGTTACCAACCCTACTCGATTTGGAGTGTTCATGAAACGGTTCGCGCTGGTTCTTTTGATTTCCTTCGGTCTGACCTGTTCGATTTCACTGACGCAGGTTCAGCCAACCTCCATTTATAAGGATCCAAAAGCGCCCATGGATGCGCGTGTCGATGACCTGATCTCCCGCATGACGCTTGAAGAGAAGGTTTCCCAGCTCACCAGCGATTCCGCCGCCATCGATCGGCTTGCTGTTCCCGCCTACAACTGGTGGAACGAAGCCCTTCACGGCGTCGGTCGCGCCGGACGCGCGACGGTTTTCCCTCAGGCCATCGGCATCGCCGCCACGTGGGACATCAACCTCATGTCTCGGGTCGCCACGACGATTTCCGATGAAGCGCGCGCGAAGAACAACGAATATGTCGAAGCGCGGAAAGCGAAACATCTACCAGGGCCTGACCTTCTGGACTCCCAACATGAATCTCTTCCGCGATCCGCGCTGGGGCCGCGGCATGGAAACCTATGGAGAGGATCCGTACCTGACGGGACGCATGGCGGTTTCGTTCATCAAAGGCATGCAGGGCGACGATCCGACATATTTCAAGACAATCGCGACGGCTAAACATTTCGCCGTGCATAGCGGGCCTGAACCATCGCGGCACACATTCGATGCCGTCGTCAGCGAGCAGGATCTGCGCGCGACGTACCTGCCGCACTTCGAAGCGGCAATCAAGGAAGGCGGTGCGTACTCCGTCATGTGCGCCTACAACAGCGTCGCGGGCCAGCCCGCGTGCGCGAACACGCGATTGCTCAGCGACATCCTTCGCAAGGAATGGAACTTCAAGGGATACGTCGTGTCGGATTGTGGCGCCATCGGCGACATTTACCTGAATCACAAATTCGTGCCGACCGCCGAGCAGGGAGTTACCAAAGCGATTCAGGCGGGAACCGATCTGAACTGCGGTGTGGAGTATACGAATGTCCTGGCTGCCGTGAAAGCAGGTTTGCTGAAGGAATCGGAAATCAACGTCTCGCTGCATCGACTGCTGCTTGCGCGATTCAAGCTTGGGATGTTTGATCCGCCTGCGATGGTGAAGTACACGAAGATTCCGTTGAGCGAAAACGACAGCAAGGCGCATCGCGATCTCGCTGTCGAGACGGCGCGGAAGTCGATCGTGCTGCTGAAGAATCAGAACAATGTTCTGCCGCTCAGCAAGAATCTGAAAACCATCGCGGTGATCGGCCCGAATGCGGATGACGCGAAGACGCTGCTGGGAAACTACAACGGCATTCCGACGGCGCCGGTCACGCCACTTGCGGGAATCAAGAGCTAAAGTGCCGGGCACCAAAGTGATTTACGCCAGAGGCAGCGATGTCGCGCTGAATATGCCGTACTTCGAAGTGATTCCGTCATCGGCGCTTCCCTGGCGGACTGAAAGGCGAGTACTTCAACTCCGCGAACTTTCGATGGCGTCGCCCATCGTCCGGCGGAGTTGACTTATCCCAGTTCTGGAAAGCTGGTCGGAACAGATTCCGGACAATCCAAAACCGGTGATGACGCGCGTGGATCCGAACGTGGATTTCTATTGGTGGGATGGCTCACCTTCATCTCAGCTTGCAGGACGATGATTTTGGCGTGCGATGGACCGGATTCCTGGAGGCTCCAGCATCGGGTACGTATCAACTGGGCGCTATCGGCTTGAACGCGTATGAGCTTTACCTTGATGGAAAGCAGATCGTGAAGTCGAGCAGCATCCATGGATTTAATTATCAATACGCGCCAGTGACGCTGGAAGCAGGGAAGCGATACCCCATACGTCTGGACTATCACGAGTTCGTCGGGGACGCCGGCATCCAGCTCGTGTGGTCGCGGCCGCCGGAAACCCGCGCGAACGCTGAAAAGGAAGCTCTCGATGCGGCGCGGTTCAGCGGACGCCGTGGTGATGGTTCTCGGCCTGACTCCGCGTCTCGAAGGCGAAGAGATGAAAGTTCCAGTCGAAGGATTCGAAGGCGGAGACCGCGTGATGTTGGGAATACCGCAGGTACAGGAGGATCTTCTGAAGAAGGTGGTCGCCCTCGGCAAGCCGACCGTGCTCGTGCTATTGAATGGCAGTGCGGTCGCGGTGAACTGGGCGAAGGACAATGTGCCGGCGATTATCGATGCCTGGTATCCGGGACAGGCCGGAGGCACGGCAATCGCGGATGTGTTGTTCGGCGATTACAATCCGGCAGGACGATTGCCGGTGACCTTCTACAAGTCCGCGGATCAGATTCCTCCGTTCACGGACTACGCGATGAAAGGGAAGACCTACCGATTCTTTACCGGCGAGCCGCTATTCCAGTTCGGGTACGGATTGAGTTACACCACATTCATCTACGGAAACATGGTGGTACCGAAGCAGGTAAAGATTGGCGACTCCGTGAAGATGTCGGTGGATGTTACGAATGCCGGCAGCCGCGATGGTGAAGAAGTCGTGCAGCTCTACGTGAAGGGCCGGGGAACTCCGGGCGAGCCGATTCGATCTCTTGAAGGATTTCAACGAATCGCGTTGAAAAAGAATCAAACAAAGACTGTGGAATTCACACTGAAGCCGGAGCAGCTGTCTCACGTTCTTGCAGATGGCCGTCGCGTCACCGACGCCGGTGCGATCGAGATCTCCATCGGCGGTCAGCAACCCATCCCCGGTGTCACCAACGTCGCAACCTCCACCTTCCAGCTCCAGTAAACTGGGGTCAGGCACCTCGTTCCCCCATTTCCGCGGAGCGGAAATGGGGAACGAGGTGCCTGACACCAGTTTCGGGTAGAGGGATTGGTAGACGCGGTGGCCGGAGGCGTAGATGGCGGATTCTTCAGCGCGGGGTTCGACGAATCCGACTTCGCGGACGGCGGCTTTGCACACCTCGATCACCGACGAATACTCGCCAGTACCCACCAGCGCCAGAAGTGCGGCGCCATATGCGGATCCCTCTTCGCTTTCCAGCACGGCGACGCGAAGGTTGAACACATCGGCCAGCATCTGACGCCAGAATGCGCTTCGTGCGCCGCCGCCGGAGACACGAACCGAATTCACACGCACACCCATATTCTGGATGATTTCCAGACCGTCCTTCTGACTGTAGGAAACGCCTTCCAGCAGGGATCGAATCAAATCTGCTCGCGTATGCTTCGCCGTCAGTCCGATCCATCCGCCGCGCGCGTTCGCATCCAGATGCGGCGTGCGTTCGCCCATCAGGTACGGCAACCAGTACAAACCCTGCGAGCCTGCAGGCGCGGTCGCGGCTTCGGCGGTCAGCGCGTCGTAACTCACTCCCAGGCGCAAGATTGTTCCGAAACCATTGCAGGCTGAGACCCGCGCCCTGCGTGACTCCCATCACGTGCCAGGCGCCCGGCACCGCATGACAGAACGTATGCACGCGTCCGGCTGGATCGTACGCGGGCGATCGGCGTATGGGCGAAAACGACGCCGGATGTTCCAATCGTGCACGACATGATTCCCGGCTCGACGATTCCATTTCCAACCGCGCTCGCCGCCTGATCGCCCGCTCCCGCGACAACCGGGCGTGCCTTCCATCAGACCCGTGACAGCCGCTGCGGCACGCGACACCTTTCCGCTGATCTCCGGCGACTCCAGGACTGAAGGAAGAATGCTCCTGATCGATGCCAAGCTGATCCGCGAGAGACGCCGACCACTGTCGGCGCACGACATCGAACAACGCTGTGCCGGAGGCATCGGAAACATCACCGACGTGTTCGCCGGTGAGCTGAAACCGCAGGTAGTCTTTCGGAAGCAGGATCTTTCGAACACGAGCGAAGTTCGCCGGTTCGTTGTCACGCACCCAAAGGAGCTTGGGCAGAGTGAATCCGGTCAGCACCGGATTGGCGATCGATGCGACGACCGTTTCCTTTCCGACGAGTGTGTTGATGGCATCGACCTGAGCCTGGCTTCTCTGGTCGCACCAGATCAATGCGGGACGAATGACCTGATTGGCCGAATCGAGCAGGACCAGCCCATGCATCTGGCCGGAGAGCCCGATGCCGCGGATATCTTTGCCTGATGCTCCGGCCGCATGCAAGCACACCGCGAATCGACAGGGTCGCCGCGTCCCACCAGTTCTCCGGACGCTGTTCCGCCCAGAGCGGACGTTCCATCCGCATGTCTTCGTGAGGGGAAGTGAAGGAGTGGCGCACTTTTCCGCTGCGCGTCCACGAGCAGCGCGCGCGTGCCTCCGGTTCCGACATCGATTCCAAGCCAGTACATATTGATAGAGAAAAAAGGATCTGATCAGGATGTTCGAATGCTCAAGTTCCCAATTCGCATCCGATCGCGATCGCGCATTCGGACTCAGAATTGAATCATTGATCAGATCCTCAGATCGACGTTCTACTAGGCGAACACTTTTCTTCCGCGATGGAGTCCGAGCAGCAGTTGCACGAGCCGGTGCCCGATCAGTTCATGCAGCGTCAGCAGTTCCTTGTTGGCTTCCGCGAGGGCATGTCCATCCGTACCCGCGGACACGCCGGATCCGGCCTTCAGGGCCTCAGTGGCTTCGCGGATGATCGGATCTTCCATCATGTCTCCGGCGATCTCCCACAGCGTGATGAAACGATCCACCGCCGTCGGGAAGCTCACGGAGAACACGCCGCGATTGCTGGTGGTGCGCAGCGGTTTGAAATCCAGATTGAACGGACCGTTGTATCCATTCGATCGCAGCAGCATCAGGACATTGAGCCAGTCGAACGGATTCACCAGCCCGACGCCGATATCGACGTCGTGCTTGAGCCGGTAGCCGTCGTTGATATCGAAATGAAACAGCTTGCCGGCCAGCAGCGCGCGAGCCAGCGCAGCGCGCGGCGCACCGCCCCACATCAGTTCATGAAGATATTCGGGATTGACGCCCACCATTTCGGGATGCGTCAGCAGTCCCGATGAAATAAACGCCAGCATCGCATCCGTTGTCGGCAGCAGGATCTCCGCCTGAGGCTCAAACGGCTTTGCTTCCAGGCAATGTTTCAGCGTCGGCGCGTCCCTTTTTCTTTGCGACTTCGATGTCGCGATCGCACGCGGCATTCAGCGATTCGGCATACCAGCGCAGCGTCTGCATTTCGTCGACGGCGCCCTGAACGAAATATCCGAGCGATCCCGGCCAGTACACGGCGAACTGCGCGCCGAGTTCGTGTCCGATATCGACGGTATTCCGCACGCGAAACTTCGTGTACTCCCGAACCTCCGGCGCTTCGGCTGCGGGTCCGGCCGCGAAGACTTCGTGAAAGAACGTCTCGGTGGTGACCATCGAGCACTTCACGTTGTTCTCTGTCAGAGTCTTCTGGATTTTGCTCGACGATTTCCGCCTGGCTGTCTTTGCCGAGCTGAGCGCTGGGAATCACGTCACTGTCGTGCGTGCACCAGTATCCGATGCCGATTTTTCCAAATTCGCGAATCACGTCTTCGAACGTGACCGGCGTCCGTGTGGGTGCGTAGAATAACGCCTGACCTTGATAGGCTGCGGCCCATTGCGGTCCGGTGATGAAATATTTGCGGCGGATTTCCGGGCTGTAGGCTCCGCCGCACTGTTCTGTGAGACGCTCAACGAGCGCCAGTTGCTTATTGGGTGGTACAGGTTGCATGTTCAACAAAATAGTTCAGGCGGTACACATCGACAAGCGATAATTGGCCGCCCTGATCGAGCAATGTCGGTGTCAACGGAGAAGGAATGTCGAATTTGAAATTGAAAGTGTTGAGCCGGATCATGGATTCCGGACTTGTCGCAGTGGTCCGGGCGGACAGTTCGGATCAGGCCTCGCGTATTGCGGAAGCGTGTGCCGCCGGCGGCGTCGCCGCTGTCGAGATTACGTTCACGGTTCCGGGAACGGCCGGATGTCATTTCCGATCTCGCAAAGCAATATAAGAACGACGAAATTCTGATTGGCGCGGGAACAGTGCTGGATCCGGAGACGGCACGCATCGCGATTCTTTCCGGCGCGCAGTTTGTCGTCAGTCCCGCGCTGAATCCGGAAGCGGCGAGGCTCTGCAATCGATATCAGATTCCATACATGCCCGGCGCGGCAACGCCACGCGAAGTGATCGAAGCGATGGAGTGCGGCGCGGACATCGTGAAAGTGTTTCCCGGCGACACGCTGGGCCCATCGTTTGTGAAAGCGATCCGCGGCCCATTGCCGCAGGCGTCCCTGATGCCGACCGGCGGCGTCGACATCGGCAATGTCGCCGACTGGATCAAGGCCGGATGCGTTGCGGTCGGTGTCGGAGGAAACCTCACCGCCAGCGCGAAGATCGGGCGACTTCAAAACCATCACCAGTCTTGCGAAACAGTTCATCGAGAAGATCCGCAGCGCACGGGCATGACCACAACCATGGACAAGAAAATCGTTACCTTCGGCGAGATCATGTTGCGTCTTGCTTCGCCCGGCGCCGAACGCTTTCTGCAGAGCCCGAGATTCGATGCGACGTTTGGTGGCGGGGAAGCCAACGTGGCAATCGCACTGGCGTCGTTCGGCTTGAGCGCGGTCTACGTTACGGCGTTGCCGGAGAAGAATCCGATTGCCGATGCCGCAATTGCGGAACTGCGCGGTCTCGGTGTCGACACATCGCAGCATCGTTCGGGGGAAAGGCCGCATGGGCATCTACTTTCTGGAAGCCGGCGCGAATCAGCGGCCGTCGCGCGTGGTTTACGATCGCGAGAACAGTGCGATCGCACTGGCGAAACCTGGAGACATCGACTGGAAGAAATCGTTTGACGGTGCCGGATGGTTTCACGTCACCGGAATCACACCGGCAATCAGTGCGTTCGGCCGCGGAGCTTGCGTTGGAAGGAATGCGGGTGGCGCGCGAATCCGGACTGACCGTTTCGTGCGATCTGAACTATCGCAAGAATCTCTGGAAGTGGGGAAAGAGCGCGGTCGGCGTCATGACCGAACTGGCGAAGCTTGCCGATGTCATCATCGCCAATGAAGAAGACGTGCAGATGGCGCTTGGAATGGGCTCGTCGACGGGGGTGAAGTCGGGCGAACTGGATCCGATGCAGTACGAGAAACTGACCGGTGAGGTACTCGCCACATACGGCAACCTGCGGGCGATTGCAATCACTCTGCGGGAATCGAAGAGCGCGTCGCACAATGGATGGTCGGCGTGCATGAACGATCGAAAGCAGTTCATGATGAGCCGGCACTACGAAATTACGAACATCGTCGACCGCATTGGAGCAGGAGACTCCTTTGCGGCAGGCCTGATTTATGGAATGCTCCAGCTTATCCACGTCCGCAGGAAGCCCTCGAATTTGCCGTCGCCGCGAGCTGCCTGAAGCACTCGATTCCCGGCGACTTCACGCGCTCCAGCGTCGACGAAGTGAACGCGCTGCTGAAGGGCGACGCTTCCGGCCGCGTCCAGCGGTGATGCGGTAAACTAGCCCGATGAAGCCGGAACCGCCACCATCATCGGATATATTGCCGGAACGTTAACCACCGTCGCCTACCTTGCGCAGGTGCTGAGAACACTGAAGCATCGCCGCACGAAAGACATCAGTCTGGGCATGTATCTGATGCTCTGCTCGGGTATCGGCTTGTGGCTGGTCTATGGAATCTTCATTCATTCCTGGCCGGTGATTATCGCGAACGCAGTGACGCTTGCTCTTTCCGGATCCGTGCTTGTGATGAAGATCAAGTTTGGCTGAGGAATGTGCCAGACGGCCGCGGTCACCCTGCACCGTGCGAAGCAGGTTGTTAAGCTGTAGGGGCGGTCTATGCGCCCAAAAAGCGCTTCATGGTCCAGTCGTGGGCGGTCACAGACCGACCCTACAGCAATGTTTTCGTATCGCCCTTTCCTGGGTTAATCTTTTAGTATGTCTGCCCACCCGACCCGTTACTGGACTCTCCTCGACGACGGCCGCGTCCGATGCGATGTCTGCCCCCGCCTCTGCAGTCTTCATGAAGGTCAGCGTGGCTTCTGCTTCGTGCGTGCTCGAGAAAATGATGCGATCGTCCTGACCACCTGGGGCCGTTCGAGCGGATTCTGCGTCGACCCCATCGAGAAGAAACCGCTGAATCATTTTCTGCCGGGTTCGTCGGTGCTTTCTTTCGGCACCGCGGGCTGCAACCTGGGATGTCAGTTCTGCCAGAACTGGGACATCAGCAAGTCGCGCGAAATGGACACGCTCGCGTCGATCGCAACTCCGGAAGCGATTGCCGAGACCGCGAAACGCCTGGGCTGCGAAAGCATCGCATTCACCTACAACGATCCGACCATATTTATGGAATACGCCATCGATGTTGCCGATGCGTGCCGTCTCGAGGGAATCTCGACGGTCGCGGTGACTGCCGGTTATATGAGTCCGGATCCGCGCGCGGAATTTTATCGGCACATCGATGCTGCCAACGTGGACCTGAAGGGTTTCACGGAAGCTTTCTATTCGAAGATTTGCGCGGGGCATCTCGATGCGGTGCTGGATACATTGCTGTACATCAAGACGCAGACAAAGGTCTGGCTCGAGATCACGACATTGCTGATTCCCGGCGAAAACGACAGCCCACATGAAATAGACGCGATGACGCATTGGATCGCAGACAATCTGGGGCCAGACGTCCCGCTGCATTTCTCCGCATTTCATCCGGACTTCAAGATGCTCGATACGATGCCAACGCCTCTGTCGACGGTCCGCCGTGCGCGCGAAATCGCGATGAACAACGGTCTGCGGTATGTCTATACGGGGAATGTTACCGACCCGGAAGGAAGCATCACGATATGCGCCAATTGCAAGCGAGGCATCATCGCGCGCAACTGGTATGCAATTACGGAGTGGCATTTGAACGAAGAAGGGAATTGCCAGTTCTGTGGATCGGCCATTCCCGGTGTGTTTCATCCAGTGCCTGGCACATGGGGGAATCGGCGCCTGCCGGTTTCGATTCGTTAGCTGCCCGCCATTTTTGATTTTGTTCCGGCCATTTCCAGCAGGTACTCTCCTATGCGAGGAGACATCATTGAGCACGAAGATCATTGCTGCGCCCGATCCGAACCCGACAAAGCCGAAAATCAAACTGCCCCCGAATGCATGCGACGCGCATTGCCATATCTTCGGTCCGGCCGATAAGTTTCCATACCATCCGGATCGCGCCTACACTCCACCGGATGCAGGCAAGGACGCTCTGAAGAAACTGCACGACTTTCTCGGGATCGAACGCGCTGTTATCGTTCACGCCAGCTGTCATGGCGTCTACATGGATGCGACGCTCGACGGCATCGCCACTTCGAATAACAAATATCGCGGCACGTCCATCGTTTCGCCGGACATTACGGACAAGGAACTTCAGCGCTACCACGCCGGTGGCATTCGTGCCGTTCGATTCAATTTCGTGAAACACCTGGAAAGCGTTCCCGAACATTCCACGGTTGTACGCATGGCCGAACGCATCAAGGATATGGGATGGCATCTGGTGGTGCATCTCGATGCCGAGAATCTGGTGGAACTGTCTTCGCTGTTGCGACATCTGCCGATTCCGTTTGTGATCGATCACATGGCGCGGGTGAAAACGAATCTCGGCCTGGAACAGCCGGCATTTCAAACGTTGCTGGATCTCATGAAAGACGAAAAGGCATGGGTCAAAGTTTCCGGACCCGAACGACTTTCCGTCGCCGGACCGCCGTTTACGGATGCGATTCCCTACGCGCAGGCGCTCATTAAAGCAGCGCCGAGCCGCATCCTCTGGGGAACGGATTTTCCGCATCCCAATGTGAAGCACATGCCGAATGACGGACACCTCGTGGACCTTCTTGGTATGATGGCACCCGATCCGGCAACTCTGAAGATGATCGTCGTCGACAATCCAACTCAATTGTATTGGGCCAACTGATACTCATTCTGGATGGGAACTATGCGTTGTTACTGGGTATTTTGCTGACTCTACTTGCTCTGTCACCGGTCTTTTCACAGGCGGGCACCGGCCACGTCAAAGGGGAAGTCTGGTATCGGCCGTTCGTAGATCGTGATAACAACTTCGACAATGTTCCGGTGCCCAATTGTGAAGTTGTTTTCAGTTCAAGTTCGAATCCCAGGAAAGTCGTCTCCAGTGCGGATGGGCATTTCGAAGTGGATCTTCCAGCAGGTGTCTACAACGCGACAGCCAATTGCATGACGACGCCAACGTCCTGGGAATTTCACCCGGCAGTTCGTCCGGACTTTGAAGTGAAGCCCGGTTCCAGTGCCTTGCTGAATCTGTTGACGTTGGTCAAACGGTCGAAGGCAAACAAGACTGGCGATGGCCAGGAACAGCCCGAATACAAGAGCGAAGATCTCAAAAGCGAGGTCCTGGAATTGAAGACGGCTTCGGGCCCATCGCGGAAAATTCTTGTGCGATATCTCCGTCGGGAATCATCAAAGGAGCTTGCGGAATATCAGGGGCGGCGCGATTATCGGCAGGATGCTCCGGCCTCGGTCACGTTCAATGCGGTTGCAATTTATGCCGACAGTATCACTATCGAGAAACCGGCAATGAATGTGAAGGCCGTCCGGCCATGTGGTTGTCGAAGATGGAAAGCAGCGCCGTCAGGGCAACGAAGCCACCGTCGAATTTGAGCGCTCCAGATCCGCTGTCGACTTTGAAGATTCTCGGTTCCTCCCCAGCGCGCTGAAAGCAGGGAAAGGTGATCTGACGGGTCTGACCCCTTTTCCCCCTTCAACCCGCCTCATACCAGGAACTCCGACCGCGACCAAGAAGCTGAAGACGTCCGGCCTGAACAAGCTGCTTGAAATGCAGCTTGAGCGTGTTGCGGTTTGCTTTCGTCAGCTTGAGGGCATCGGTCAGCGTCAACCGGCCGTGTTGCCGCGTGAGTTGAAGCAGCTTCTCGTCGAGAACGGACAGTGACGTCATCAGCTTTTCTCTTTTGATTTTTTCCGCCAGCGAGTTCTTCTGTTCGATCAGGCAATGCAGGAAGAACCGAAGCCAGTCCATCAGGTGCGACTCGTCCCGGTCGAGCGTTCCCTGGGCACTTCGCAGTCCGCGATAGTACTGCTCGCGGTTTTCCTCGATGACACGTTCCAGCGAACTGTAGGGCATGTAGCTGTAGCCCGTCCGCAGCAAAAGCAGATTGGTCAGGACGCGTGCCAGTCTGCCGTTGCCATCCTGAAAGGGATGGACGGCGAGATAGCGAACGATGAAGACGGCCACGACGAGCAGGGGATGATGGCTCGTTCCCTGAAGTTCCCGGTTGGTCCAGGCGACGAGTTCCTGCATCAGACGCGGCGTGTCGAAACGGACTGGACGTTTCAAAGATGACGCCGACACTTCGCCCCTTGGAGTCGAACGCCTCGACGTTGTTGCTGATCGTTTTGTAGCTACCGCGATGATGCTCGTCCCGATCCGAAAACTTCAGGAGAATGCCATGCAGCTGCTTGATGTGATTTTCATCCAGCGGAATGTCCCGCCAGGAATCGAAGACAAGCTTCGTGGCCTCGGCATATCCGGCGACCTCCTGTTCGTCTCTCGACTTGAAACGATCCCAGGTCCAGATTCGAAAGAAGCAAATCCACTTCGCGATCGGTCAGTCTCGCGCCCTCGATTCGAGTCGACGCCCCTACGGACTCGACGGTCGCAATCTGACGCAGCGTCGCCAACCGATCCGGCGCAAGGGAACCGAGCGCCTTCCAGGCTCCCTTGAACTCGTCGATCTCCCCGACAAGGCGGAGCAGGTCTGGCGTCAAGATAAGGTTTCGGAACGGATCCAGAGGCATACCCGCAATGATACCCGAAAATACCCGAATGACGGTTTGGGTATTTTCGGGTGGGGAATCGGGTATTGCAGTAGTTTGGGTCGATACGTTCAGCGAGCCGAATGTTTACTTTAGAAGGAGAGAAGGTATGAACTTATATGGCAGTCTTGCTGCTGAGCCGGTCTGGGTTGCAAGTACGCGCGCCTACGCGGGACGGGAGGGAGACTTCTACTGCGCAGTCTTCGCTGACAGGTTCAGGCCAGACCCAGCCGTCGGACGGGCGGCGAAGTTCTGTCATCAGGGAGATTCGTTTGATGTCTCGGTTCTTCATCGGACTGCCTTTTGCGATGACATAGTCCCCAATTTTCAAAGTGTAGGCTCTGAAGTTGTCGCGGGACAGCGAGGTGACGCCTGGAAATTCCGCGGTGTATTCGCCGTCTTTGGTGCTGATTTCCAGAATCACGTGAGGGTTCACAAAGTCGATCTTCGTGATTGTGCCTTCAATGGAAATCTTCAGGTCTGTCTGATAGGCGCTATAGGAATGGTGCGCCTGTAGCGAGCCGGACAGGATCAGCCCGACAGCGAAAGCCATGGTTGTGGTGCGTCTGATCATCCTCGAGTGTTCCTTCAGTTTCGATGGCTATTTCTTTGTCAGCTCGTCGTAAAGGTTGTCGAAGAACGCTTTCTGTTCCATCCAGCCGAGGTCGTCAATTTTGACCTGAGCCATAAACGTGTCTTTGGTTGCGCCCGCCTTGATTGCGGCGTTTCCGCGGTCGATGACGGTGTCGATCTTCGTCTTGAATGCAGCGACATCCGCTTTGGGACGAGGCTCGCCACGTCCGGGAATCGCAATTTCAAAATCGAGCTTCAGGATGGCGTCGAGCGAGGTCTTCCAGCCGAGAACACTGCCGCCGTTTGCCCAGTCGACAACGGGGTTCGTATCGGTGACCGTGTCGCTGATCATGGCAATTTTCAGGTCTGGAAAGTAGACCACCGTGTCGTCATTGGTATGCGCATTGCCAAGATGGTGCGCATCCACCTGCACACCGCCGAATTTCAGGACGTAGTCCTTTGCAAACGTCTCGGTTGGCCGACCGGCAATTTGCAGCGGTACGCGGATCGGCCGCCATGTTGGTCTTCAGCGCCTCGAGTCCGATGACTTTTGCGCCAAGATCCACCAGACGCGCCATTGTTCCCGGTGTGATCCGGATGATGATGCGTGTTGAGGATGTATTTCACCGGAAGCGGACTGATGGCTTTCAGCTGCGTATTCAGCGCAGCAAAGATGTTGTTGGTTTCCGTCGTGGGATTCTTGCGTGTCGACGACGATCAGGCCTTCCGGTGTGACGCGCACCGCGGTATTGGCACCGGCGCCCGTGATCAGGAAAAAGCCGGGCTTCAACTGACGCGTCGCCTGGGTCGCCAGTGTTGTCCGGCGCACCGCCACGCCGCCTGCTGTGCGAGCGGCGGATGCCGGTTAACGTGATGACAAGCGCGATCGCATAAAAGTAGTTTCCGCATGATGTCCTCCTCTGGAATGGCGGTGATTCTATCGCGTATTGGGGCTAAGAGCTTGCACGATGTGAAGCAATCGCCGGATAATTCCGCGCATGCATTCCCTGCTGTTCCTGATGCTGACAATTGGCCAGGCTTCCTATGTCGCGAACACCGCTGGAGCCGGAAGTTTTCCGCTCGTTCAGGGACAACAGGCGGCCACGCTCTACGTCGATTCTGCCGACTGGCCGGGTGTGGTGCGGGCGGTTGGCGATCTGCAGGCCGATGTCGAACGCGTTACGAACAGGAAGCCGGTCGTCGCGAGTGACGAAAAGGGTTTTGCGCGCAACATGGTGATCATCGGAACGGTGGGGAAGAGTCCCGATCATCGACCAGTTGATCCGCGCGAAAAAGATCGACGCGAGCGGCATCACAGGAAAATGGGAATCCTTCTTCCTCCAGACTGTCGCCGATCCGCTTCCCGGCGTGTCCAGCGCGCTTGTCATTGCAGGAAGCGACAAACGCGGAACGATTTACGGAATCTACGATCTCTCGGAACAGATCGGAGTCTCCCCCTGGTACTGGTGGAGCGACGTCACTCCCGAGCACAAAGATGCGCTCTTCATCAAGCCCGGTAAATATCAGCAGGGTGAACCGAGCGTCAAGTACCGCGGCATTTTCTTCAACGACGAAAAGCCGGATCTCGATTACTGGGTGCGTGCGAAATTCGGCGAGCATCCCACACCGGGCGGCGGTACGGGAACTGTCGCCAATTTCAACGGCAGGTTCTACAGCAAGGTGTTCGAACTGATTCTGCGTCTGAAGGGCAACTACCTCTGGCCCGCGATGTGGAATAACGCATTCGCCGAAGACGATCCCGACAATCCGCGGCTCGCCGACGAGTACGGCATCGTCATGGGAACCTCGCATCAGGAGCCGATGATGCGCGCGCAGAAGGAATGGGACTGGCATCTCCGGCAGCAATACGGAAACTGGAATTTTGCGACGCAAGAGGAGGTAATGACGAAGTTCTGGCGTGAAGGTGTCGAACAGCGCAAGAACTTCGAAAACATTTATACGATTGGTCTGCGCGGCGAAAACGATACGGCAATGGTTCAAGGGCAGGCGGAGAGCATTTCGCTGCTGCAGCGCATCGTCGATGTGCAGCGCAAGATCATCGCGGCTGTCGTGAATCCCAACGTGAGAGGCCGTGCCGCAGCTTTGGGCTCTATATAAGGAGGTCCAGGGCTATTACGAAAAAGGGCTGCGCGTACCGGATGATGTCACGCTTCTCTGGGCGGAAGACAACTGGGGCGACGTGCGCCGGCTGCCCACTGCTGAAGAACGGAAACGCGCCGGTGGCGCGGGGGTGTACTACCACTTCGACTACCACGGCGGACCTCGCAGCTACCAATGGGTGAACACGAGTCCGATCGCGAAGATCTGGGATCAGATGAGTCTCGCCAAACAGTACGGCGCCGATCGCGTATGGATCGTCAACGTCGGTCACTTCAAGGGATACGAACTCCCAACCGAGTACTTCCTGGATCTGGCGTGGAACACGGACCGGTGGACCAACGAGAATATCAACGAGTACACGCGTCTTTGGGCCGCGCGCGAATTTGGCGACCTGTATGCGGCAGATACCGCGGACATCCTTGCGAAGTACACGAAGTACAACGGGCGACGGAAGCCGGAGCTGCGTCGATGCCGGTACCTACAGCCTGGTCAATTTTCAGGAAGCCGAAAATGTCGTCGCGGACTTCAATGCGATCACCTCGAAGGCGCAGGCGATCTTCGACAAATTGCCAAAGGATAAAAAGGATGCGTTCTATCAGCTGGTTCTTTTTCCGACGAAAGCCTCGGCGAACCTGAATGAAATGTATGTCGCCGCCGCGAAGAATGCGCTGTATGCCGCTCAGGGACGTGCCAGCGCGAATGACTATGCGGAAGAAGCGCGGGCATTGTTCAAGGTGGACGCGGATCTGATGACGTACTTCAACAAAACCTTTGCCGATGGCGAGATGGGATCACTTCATGGACCAGTCGCACATCGGCTACACGAGCTGGCAGGATCCGCCAGCCAATACCATGAACGCGATTCGACTGACGTCCACTACTGTTCCGGTGCCCGCTGGGCTTGGGGTCGCGGTAGAAGGATCGACGGCGGCGTGGCCGGGCGCTACCGGAGATGCACAGCTGCCGAGGTTTGATGCATTGAATCAGCAGAAGTACTTCATCGATGTTTTCAACAAGGGGCGGACGCCATTTGACTTTACTGCGACGGTCAGCGCCCCGTGGATTATGGTGAACGAAACGAGGGGAACCATCACGAAAGAGACTCGGCTTTGGGTGAGCATCGATTGGAGCAGAGCGCCGAAAGGGTCGACGAACGGCACGGTGAAAATCGGTGGTGCCGGCGGAGAAGTTTCTGTAAAGGTCGACGCACTCGATCCTGAGGTGACGCGGACTTCGCTTCAGGGATTTGCCGAAAATGCGGGAACCGTTTCTATCGAGCCCGAGCACTTTACGAAGAAGAATGACTTCGGAACGAATCGTTGGATCCGTGTGGAAGATTACGGCCGCACGCTTTCCGGGATGCGGGCCGATTCCGTTGTGGATGCTCCGACGGTCACGCCGGGTAAGGATTCACCCAGCCTCGAGTACCGCATGTATGTGTTTTCTCCCGGAGCCGTCACCACAAACCTGATCCTGGCCCCAACCCTGAATTTCCAGCCGGGGAGAGGATTGCGGCTGGCCGTTTCCTTCGACGATGAGGCACCGCAGATCATCACAGCGGTACCGGAAAATTTCAGTGCGCAGAATGGAAATCAGGATTGGGAAAAAACCGTTCGGGATAACGCGCGTACGGTATCGGTATCGAGCACGTTTGCGACTCCGGGTTATCACACTCTGAGAGTGTGGATGGTGGATCCCGCGATTCTGGTCCAGAAAATCATCGTCAATACCAGCGCCGCAAAACCCACGCCCAGCTACCTCGGTCCTCCGGAATCCTTCCGAACAACTATCTCTCCGAAATAGTCTCCGGCCACGGGGGCGTTGGATAGCTCCCAAGCAAGCGTATGTCCGTCGCTGCTCTCTGCAGATCCTTCAGCGCCGTGAGATTTCTGGGATCGCCTGCTCCGACACGAAGCTCTACCAGGAATCGATATTGACCGGGAAGTCCCGGAACTGCGCGCGAATGGATCGCCGCGAGATTCAATCCCTGTCTTGCAAAGCACGCCAGCGTTTCCACCAGCGCGCCGGGAACATCTTTCAATGAAAAGATAAGTATGGATCGATCGTCATTCGGACCGGGAACTGCAGTTCCATGCTCGAGCAGAAGAAACCTGGTCCATGTTCTGGATGAGTCGCCGCAATCGGGATGGAGAACCTCAAGCCCATGGACTCTCGCTGCAGGCAGCGGACATAGCGCAGCCTGTGACGGATCATTCGCTTCTCGAACCAGTCTGGCTGCTCCGGCGGTATCGTGGCACGGAACTACGGTCCATCCCGATCCTTGAATGAATCGATGGCACTGAGTTTCCGCGACAGGATGCGCCAGGATCCTCTGAATCTTTTCTTTGTTTCCCGGAAGAGCGGCGGCAACGAATCCGATCCGAATGCGGGCCTCCGCACGAGCAGCCAGCGGGGGGCCATGATTGATTTCCAGAAGCCGGTCCCACACTGGTTGAATCAATCCAGCGGTTGTATTTTCGATTGGAAGAACGGCGTTCGCTGCCTGTCCGGAGTCGAGCGCATCAAATGCGGCCTGGAATGAATCGCAGCAGAGAAGAGATGTCTCGTCACCGAGCAACCGTCGAGCGGCCGTTGCGGAATTCGATCCATCCTCACCTTGTATCGCAGTCTTGGTGATCGCACTCACCTGAAGAGTATAGCGGGAACTGGTGTCAGGCACCTCGTTCCCCTATTTCTGCAGAAATAGGGGAACGAGGTGCCTGACACCAGTTTACGGTCGGGGTGCCTGCAATTCCGGCGGCGGGCTGATAGTTGTGCAGCATGTCCGGGTAGCCATTCATCGCGAGGCGTGTCGATGGTCCGGTACCGAAATGATGTGCGCGGTGCCACGTCTGCTTCGGGGCGTAAACAATGTCGCCCTGATCGGCGACGAATGTGGGAATGCCAGTGATTTTGTATTCAATCTGTCCTTCAAGGATCATCCAGAACTCGCCGGACACTTCATGGAAGTGTCCATTGTCGAGCGGATTATCCCGATCCGCCTGGCGGCCACGAATAATATTGGCAAATGCGCGATCGTCGACGACAAAGCGTTTCTGCTGAAAAGTGTTGTTCGCAATCATCTGATTGAAATCGAAGAACGGCTTGTTGACCTCGTCGTACTTGCCCTTGCCGGACACGCGCACCTTGACGAAGTTCAGACCCGCTACCGGCGTCGGCGTTTCATCGATGGGGTACATCGTCATTGCGTTGGCGACGGTCACTTCCAGCCGGAGCGATGGCGTGTTGCCAACGGTCTCCATACTGTAAATGTTGCGGTACGGAACCTGAACCATCCCGCCTTTCGATGCAACAATGGGCTCCTGTCCGTCGATGGTGAACCGAATCTGTCCGTCCTGCACGATCCACCACACGGGATTGTCAGGATGGAAACGGCGCGGGGTCTTCTCACCCGGAGCCATGGAAATGTAATCGGCGTGAAGCAGGTTGTCACTCACGACAGTTTGAGTCCAGCTCGCCTGCCCCTTGTGGTCTGCCAGAAGATCCTTCAATTTCCAGATCGGTTTGTTCGGAGCTGTCCACCCCGTTGGAGTGTTGGGAACCGGCGCCCACGCCAGCGTCTCGGCTTGTCCCTGTCCCTTCACAACGGCCTTTTGGCCGGGAAGCATGGAAAATACTCCAAGCGCCGCAACGGCGGTGAATGCAAAGTATCGAAGGTGTCGCATGTTTGGCTCCTTATCTTGTGGCGAAGTGCCGGTACGATATCGCACGCAATGGCCGATTGTCCATTTCGTCGTGCAGCGATAGAATGCGCGGCATGAAACGACAAACCGTCCTCTCCCTTGTTCTTCTGCTTGCGACTGCCGGGCTGCTCCAGGCCGCGGATCAGTTCACCGGAACGTGGACACTCAACGTTGCAAAATCGAAATACAGCCCGGGTATGCCTCCAAAAGCGCAGACCACGAAACTGGAAACACTGAAAGACGGCATTCGCGAAATTGTCGATCGCGTCAATGCCGATGGCTCACAGACGCACTGGGATTTCACCGCGAAGTTCGACGGCAAGGACTATCCGATCACGGGCGATCCGGATCGCGATATGGCTTCTGTGAAGAAAGTCGACGACTACACGCTGGAAGTCGTGAACAAGAAGGCTGGAAAAGTAACGACGTCGATGAAGCTGGTTGTCGCAAAGGATGGAAAATCTCGAACCAACACCGTGACCGGCAAGAACGCCGCAGGTGTTGCCATCAACAATATCCTCTTCTTCGACAAGAATTGAGGTCGACAAGCGCCTCCAGGTTCCCGAGATAGGCCGGCCAGTCGTTGGATTCGGCGATTTCCTTGATGACGGAATTCCGTTCGTGCAGCAACGCCTGCATGTAGCGACGCAGAACCAGAGTCTCCGCCAGTCGCCCGAGCAATGGGACCGGGGACGTAAAACGAAATACATCCTTCATCTCCGTTTCATCGCTCGACACCACTCGAAAGACGTGATCGTGCTGCATGAATTGGAAGATGCCAGAGACCATGGTGTCCTGAAAGGACGCGGGTCGGTCCATAGCCGTGATTTCGCTGGTGAGGTTGTGCCAGAAGCCGAAGTGCCTGGCACGCCATGTCACTCGCTGACCTAAATCAATCAGTCCGGAAGTGACGCCACCGGTGGCGACGGCGGATTCTCCACTGTGAACATTTCCCGCAAGATGAACTTCGACACTCCGCGCCAGATCGAAACACCGGTCTATTGGTGCATGAATGACGGTCGTTTCTACCAGCGTCACCATGAAGGCGGACTACTTTGTCTTCGAACTCGCGAAGAGGCCCTGTTCCGGATGCATCCGCGTCGTGGCGCTGGGTCCCATTCCCATCAGCTGAACAATCACTTCTTCGCCCTTCGACCCGTCATAGTGATGTGCTTGGGCGGATGCTTCATGAAGCTGCCGGGTTTGAGCGGAACGGTTTTGTCCGGATCGAAGACATCGCCCTCGCCCGTGTACCATGTGCCTTTCAGCACCGTGGCATAGCGTGCTTCCGGATGGAAATGCGGTTTGCTCATCACCCATGGCGGGAACTTCACCTGAATGATGTAGATGCCCGGCTTTGCCGGATCTCCATCGACGATTGCCGTCTTGAATCCGAGACCGTCGGGCTCATCCACCCACTTCAGAGTCTTCCGAAGTGACGCGTTTGACCGGTTCCGGAGCCGCCGATCGTTGCTGTCCGAAAATAGAAGAATTGGATAGCAGAAGTCCGACGGACAGCGCCGCCACTCCAAGCCCTCCCAGAGTCAGTCGATTCCATGTGGTTTTCATGCGGGGGATCCTAACAGAAAATTACGTCGCGGAACAAATACCTCAGACTGATATTTTCTTTATATCGTTGGACTTATTGCATGCAATTGCACCTTCGGTGTATATCTTTGGCACTGGAAATTGAGGGAGAGACTGGCATGATTCGAACATTTGTCCTCACCGGAGTTGGTTTTCGCAGTGATTTTGGCTCCCGGCGGCAGGGTATAGCGCCGGACCCGAAACCGCGTCTTCCATCGCCGATGCCGCGCGCGATCGTGACATGGCAACCGTGCGCGCTCTGCTCAAACCTGGTGCAGACGTCAATGCACCGGGATTTGACGGCACGCCTGCACTTCACTGGGTCGTGCTCGTGGATGATGCCGCGACCGCAAAACTTCTGCTGGGTGCAGGCGCCGATCCGAAGCTCGCCAATCGTCTGGGTGTGACGCCGCTCGCAATTGCCTCGACAAACGGAAATGCTGAAATGATTCGCCTGCTGCTCGATGCGGGTGCGGATGCAAATGCACTGGATCCGGCGGGGGAGCCTCCACTTTGGGCTGCAGTCCGCAGTGGATCACTCGATTCGGTCAAGACCCTCGCAGACCGCGGCGCATCTCTCACTTTCAAGGATTCCGTTCAGCAGACGACATTGATGCTCGCGGTCCGCGAAGACCATCCCGCTATCGTGAAGTTCCTCATCGACCGTGGCGCCGAGGTCGATGCGAAAACGCGCACGGGACAAACGCCCGGATGGGTGCTGCCGAATTCCGTTCCCGGCTTCGGTCATGGAATTGGAATCATTCGTGGCGGATTGCCCGAACGAGGTTCGCGATACCTGATTCCGGGCGGTCTCTCTGCCGCTGTTGTATGCCGCGCGTGACGGCCGTACCGAGTCCGCGAAGATCCTCGTCGCTGCCGGTGCGGATCTGAAGCAGACCGATCCGAATGGCATCACACCGTTGCTGATGGCGATCACCAACAATCACATGGAAACGGCCGGCTACCTGATCGACAAGGGCTCCGATATCAACGTTGTCGACTGGTATGGACGCACTCCATTGTGGTCCGCTGTCGAAGTGCGAAACATGGATGTCGACAACTCCCAGTTCACGAATGGCGTGGACCGCGAGCCCGTTCTCGCACTCATCAAGGTACTGCTGGATAAAGGCGCCGATCCAAACACGCGGATGAAAGAGGTTCCGCCCATTCGCAGATTTATTCTTCCGACGACCGGGTCACTCGCATGGGTGGATTTCACCGGACAGACACCGTTTCTCACTGCCGCATTGTCGGGCGATGTCACAGTCATGAAATTGCTGCTCGCACATGGGGCGGATCCGAAAATTCCGACGTTCGGTGGAACGACGGCTCTCATGGCCGCCGCCGGAATCAACTGGGTCTACGCGCAGACATATGACGAAGGTCAGCCGGCATTGCTCGAGGCTGTAAAACTTTGTGTCGAGCTTGGCATGAGCGTCAACGACGTGAATTCCATGGGCCTGACCGCCATAGACGGCGCCGCCAATCGCGGTTCCGACGAGATCATCAAGTATCTCTTCGAAAAAGGCGCGAAGCTCGATGTGAAAGATAAGGAAGGTCGCACCCCGCTCAACTGGGCGGAAGGTGTATTTCTCGCAACGCATCCGGGACAGCCCAAACCGACATCGATGGCGTTGATCAAGAAGCTGATGGGTACTCCATGAAACAGATCCGACGTACTGCTTCCGTAGTCGCTATTTGCATCCTGTGCCTTTTTGCAACCCAGGCTCGGGCCGTGTTCTCATTGCAGGCCACTCGTCCCGCCGCGACGGGTTCCGCTCAAAATCCACACCAGGCCCTCATGAACCAGTACTGCTCCGGTTGTCACAATCAGGATGACCTCGCCGGCGGCATGGCTCTCGACAAGCTCGACTTCGAGAAGGTCGGCAAGGATGCCGCAGTATGGGAGCGTGTGGTTCGAAAGGTTCGCACCGGAATGATGCCGCCCAGCGGCCAGCCGCGTCCGCCGCGAGCCACGCTCGATGCATTTGCAACGGAGCTTGAAACCCGACTCGACAAGGCCGCCGCGGCAAACCCGAATGTGGGGTCGCCGGTGTTGCATCGCTTGAATCGCACCGAGTATGCGAATGTCATTCGCGATCTGCTCGCCATCGATGTCGATGTCTCGACAATGCTGCCATCGGACGACTCCAATGAAGGCTTTGACAATATCGCCGACGCCCTCGGCGTTTCACCGACACTCATTCAAGGCTACGTCTCCGCAGCCATGAAGATCAGCCGGCGTGCTGTCGGCGATCGTACGCTGATCCCGACGCAGACGACGTTTATCGCTCCGAGCGGTCTGGTTCAGGACAAGCGTCTGGAAGGTCTGCCTCTGGGAACTCGCGGCGGCATGCTGATCAAGTACACATTTCCGCTCGATGCGGAGTATCAAATCACCGTCGGCGGCGGTGGCGGTGCTCCGGTGGTGGAGGAGGAGGAGCGCGGGGTGGCGGCGGTGGAGGAACCGATATCACGACTGGATGGTCAACCCATCACGGTGCGTGGAAATCAGCGCCTGACCGTGAAAGCCGGACCCCATACGATCGGCATGGCCGTGATTGAAGGCCGGAAGGCCGGCGGCATCGACGACGCCTACTCCGATCATCGCGTGAATGCGCAGTTCGCCATTGGCGGCGGTGTTTCGACGCTGGTCATCACCGGACCATTCAATGCCACGGGCGCGGGCGACACGCCCAGCCGCAACCGTATTTTTGTTTGTCATCCGGCCAATGCCAGTGAAGAAGATCCCTGTGCTCGAAAGATTCTCACAACGCTGGCGCGACGCGCATTCCGGCGTCCGCTCGCGGACGATTCCGAAGTGGAAGCCCTGATGACGTTCTATCAAAAGGGACGCAAGGATGGCGATTTCGAAGTCGGCATCCAACAGGCTCTGGCACGCATCCTCGTCGCTCCACGATTCATTTTCCGAATGGAAGACGAACCGGCGAATGTGAAGGCGGGCGCGACGGCGATCCGGATGAGCGGCCGTTGGTGGAGTTGCCGTGGTCAGCGCGTTACTGCGGGTACTTCGCCCGCAGCGCCAGACCGCGCCGGTAGACCGTCATCGGCCGGCGCGTCGGCATCGAGGACCCGGCTGGCGACTTCGAGACGGACCCAGCCGAGCCGTCCCAGTCCTCGTCCCAACGGTCGACGAGCAACGTGACCGTAGGGCGCGCCAGGCGATGCCGTGCGCACCGCGCGAGGCGAGCGGCTCGGCTGACCCCTTGGGCTTCTCGTCGAGCGGGGTGCATACGCAGGGCCGGCGTCATCCTCGGCGACCACCAAAGCACACCGACACGCGCGCGCGGAGTCCGTCGTCGGCGATCGTCGCGAGGGTCGGCGCGGCGCGCGGCTCGACGAAGGTCCGCGCCTCACCGGTGAGGCGGTCCGCGACGGCCGCCATGATCGAGATCGCCGGCATCCGAGAGCTCGGGGTGAAACCTTCCCAGCCCCGGTTGGCCTCAATTCAGTGGACGAGAGACGCCGAACCACCGTCTGGAGCGAGTGCCATGAACCGGACCCTCACGAGCCTGTCCATCGTCGGCCTGGTGGTGATCGGGGGTGCGTGAGCGACAACGGCCCGTCGCTGAGCGCGATCGCCGTCGTGCCGCCCTGACGGCCTTCGCCGACCTCGGGCCTGGCGTCGCCGACGCCATCACCGAGTATCGAACCGTCCTCGTCGCCGGCCGCTTCCCCGTTGCCGGCCGCGTCCCGCCCCCGACTCCCTCCTCGACATGCCCATCGAGCCCGCGAGCTTCGTCGCGGTCGTCGACAACCCGTGGTTCCTCCTGCCCGGGACGACGTTCCACTACCGCGGGGTCGCCGATGGCGAGCTGGCCGACCACCGACACCTACGAGGTCACGCACCAGACGCGAGTGGTCGACGGGTCTCGACCGACCGTGATAAGGACACTGTCCGCGTCCGCGGCGTCGTGGAGGAAACGCACCGAGGACTGGTAGCCCAGGACGTCGACGGCGACATCATCCTCTGGTATTTCGGCGAGGCGACGTCAGAGACTCGATAGCACGGCAAGGTGACCAACACCGGCGGGTCGTGGGAGGCGGGGGTCGTACGGCGCCCGGCCCGGCATCTACATGCCGGCCAACCCGGATGTCGGCCAGGCGCTCCCCAGGAGCAGTTCCCGGGCGAGGCGGAGGACTGGTTCGTGGTGCTGTTCACCGGGATGCGGTGCGGACTTCCTCCGGCACGTATCCGGACGCCATGGTCACGGGCGAATGGACGCCGCTCGAGCCCGGGATCGTCGGCGAGAAGTGGTATGCGAAGGGCGTCGGCCAGGTGATGGAGAACGACATCTCCGGCGGCCAGGAGACGCTCAGGCTGGCGAAGGTCACGGGCCCCTGACCGCGACGGCGGGTAGAGTCCCGCGATGACCAGCCTGAGTCGCGGCGACACGCCGATCGCGCCGGAGCCGAGCCCGAGGGAGGCCGCGCACGCGCGGGTCGTCGCCGTCCGCGGCGGGCGCGTCGAGGTCGCGCGAGGACCGGCTGTCGGCGAGGAGCCGATGGCGATCCGGGCGTGCGGACCCGGTCAGGACCCGGTGGACGTCGCCGTCACGATGCGCACCCCGGGGCACGAGGACGAGCTGGCCGTCGGGTTCCTGCGGACCGAGGGGCTGATCGACGATGGCGAGGCCATCGTCTCGATCGCACGCGGCGATCCCTCGACCCATGCCCAGCCCGACGACGAGGTCACCGTCCACCTCGGCCGCCCGTTCGACGCCTCGCGGGTGGCGGAGCGCCACTTCGTCGCCACGGCCTCGTGCGGCATCTGCGGCAAGGCGTCGCTCGACGAGGTCGAGGTCCGGTGCGATCCGATCCCGGCCGGCCCCGTCGTCGAGCCGTCGATCCTGCTGTCGCTGCCGGTGCGCCTGCGCGAGGCACAGGCGGTGTTCGAGGCGACCGGCGGCCTCCACGCGGCCGGCCTGTTCGACACGACCGGCTCCCTGGTGGTGCTGCGCGAGGACGTCGGCCGCCACAACGCGCTGGACAAGCTGGTCGGCAGCCAGCTGCTGGCCGGAGCGCTGCCGCTCCACGATCGGATCGTGCTGGTGTCGGGACGGGCGAGCTTCGAGCTGGTCCAGAAGGCGGCGGTCGCCGGTGTCCCGATCCTGGCCGCGGTCTCCGCGCCGTCCGACCTCGCCGTCGAGGCCGCCGAGCGCCTGGGCGTCACGCTGGTCGGCTTCCTGCGCGGCGACGGCTTCAACGTCTACGCGCATCCCGAGCGGATCGCGCTCGACTAGCCGGTCCGCCTCAGTCCGGGCGCGGCGTGCCCTTGGGGAGCACCTGGACGAACTCGTAGCCGAAGCGGCCCTTCACCGCAGGTGGCCCTCGGTGACCGACGAGTCCGAGGGCGATGTGACCTTCACGATCCGGTTGTCCTGGACGTGCAGCGACAGCGTGCAGCCGACGCCGCAGTAGGGGCAGATCGTGTCGGTGACGGCCTGCTCTTCGGCGCCCAGGTGCCGGCCTCGCGCATGTCGAACTCGGACTTGAACATCAGCGCCCCCGTGGGGCACACGCCGATGCAGTTGCCGCAGTAGACGCAGGCGGATTCCGGCAGCGGGACGTCGAACTCGGTCGAGATCCGGGCGTCGAAGCCGCGCCCGGCGACGGCGATCGCGAACGTGTTCTGGGCGTCCTCGCCGCACGCCTCGACGCACTTGTAGCAGAGGATGCAGCGCGAGTAGTCGCGCACGTAGAGATCGTTGTCGACCTTGACCGGCTGGGCGACGGTCTCGGCGGTTTCCGGGTGGGTGGCGTTGACCGACGGCTCGTGGTGGTGGCCCGGCTCGCGGGCGTCGCGCTCGCCGGCGGCGGCCGGTGCGGTGGGTGGTCCGAAGCGCGCCGCGTCGGCCGCGTACTGCGTCGCGTAGCGCGCGAGGTCGCCGTCGGGCTCGGCGGGACCGGCCAGGGACAGGTCGACCGAGGAACCCGAGCAGCTCGAGCACCAGGCGTCGGGAGTGGCGGACGCGCTCGCTGTCGGTCTGGACCGTCCATGCCGGCTTCGACGCGCCGCGAGCAGGCCGGGACGAGGACGCGCGACCCGGTGACCTCGACCACGCACACCCGGCAGACGTTGACCGGGGTCAGGTTCTCGAGGTAGCACAGCGTCGGGGTGTCGATCCCGACCGACCGCGCCGCCTCGAGGATCGTCGACCCGGCCGGACGGCGACCGGCGCCCCGTCGATGCTCAGCTCGACCGTCGGGACCTCGGGAGCGGGCGGCGCCGCGGGCACCCGCGACGGCCGGGCCGGCAGCTCGGTGTAGATGCGGGAGATGTCGGGGTCCGTCACGCGCCGGCCCCGATGGCGTCGAAGTGGACCAGGCCGCCCTTGATCGCGCTCTCGATCGCGGACGACGCCGTCTGGCCCAGGCCGCAGATCGACGCGTCGCGCATCGCCCGCGCCAGGTCGTCGAACAGCGCGAGCTCCGTATCCAGCGAGCCCAACGGCCGCCCCGCGGCGAGCCGCGCCAGCAGCTCCTCCTGGCGGACCGTGCCGACCCTGCACGGGACGCATTGGCCGCACGACTCGTCCCGGAAGAACGCCGCGATCCGGCGCAGCGCGCCCGCCAGGTCCGCGGTGTCGTCGAACACCATCACGACCCCGGATCCGAGGGTCGCGCCCGCCGCCCGCGTCCCCTCGAACGTGAGCTTCGTCCCCAGCTTGTCGCGACCGACGAACATCCCGGCGGCACCGCCCAGCAGGATCGCCTGGATCCGCCGGCGGCCCGCGACCCCGCCAGCCAGGTCGATGAGGTCGCCCAGCGTCGACCCGAAGTCGGTCTCGTACACGCCCGGCCGCTCGACGTGGCCGAACACGCAGAACAGCTTCGGGCCGGTCGAGCCCTCGGTGCCGATGGTGGCGTACACCCGGCCGCCGTTGCGCAGGATCAGCGGCACGTTCACCAGCGTCTCGACGTTGTTGACCGCCGTCGGCTTGCCGAACAGCCCGATCTCGACCGGGAACGGCGGCTTGTTGCGGGGCTCCGGGCGCCCGCCCTCGATCGACTCGAACAGCGCCGTCTCCTCGCCCGCGATGTAGGCGCCGGCGCCGATCCGCAGCTCGATGTCGTACGACCAGCCGGAGCCCGCGACGTTCTCGCCCAGCAGGCCGGCACGCCTCGCCTGGTCGATGGCCGCGGCGAGCCGCCGGCGGGCGAGCGGGTACTCGCCGCGCAGGTACAGGTAGCCGCGCGAGGCCCCGATCGCGTAGCCGGCGATCGTCATCGACTCGACGAGGGCGAACGGGTCGTGCTCGAGGATGACGCGGTCCTTGAACGTGCCCGGCTCGGACTCGTCGGCGTTGCACACGAGGTAGCGGGGCGTGGCGGGCTGGGCGGCGACCGCGGCCCACTTGCGGCCGGTCGGAAACGCGGCCCCGCCACGTCCACCAACTTCGACGCGGTCACCTCGTCGATGACTGCGGCCGGGCCCATCTTCAGGGCCGCCGCAACGCGTCGTAGCCGCCATCCTCGCGGTACGCGTCCACCGACCGCGGGTCGACCGCGCCCCACGCGCGACAGCAGCCGCAGCGACGGATCGCCCGCCTGTGGTGCAAGGTCGCCGAAATCGGCCACGTCGATGTTCATGTCCGGTGACACGCGGGCCGTCTCCAGCATCGAGAGCACGTCGTCGCCCCCGTAGAGGTCGCCCCGAACGTGCGTCGTCGGCTGCGGGCCGGCCGAGGTCACCATGACCGCCGGTGCGCGCTCGCATTGGCCGAGGCACGGGCTGCGCATCCACGTCGCGGCGCCGTCCGCGGTCGCCGATCCGGCCGGTCCGTGCCGGCGCTCCAGGTCCTCGCAGATCCGCTCCGCGCCCGCAAGCCTGCAGGCGATGTCGTCGCACAGGTGGGCGACGATCGGCGGCCGCGGCGTGGTCGGAGCAGGGCGTAGAACGACGCGACGCCGTAGGCCTCCGCGCGGCGGGACCGCGAGCCGCTTCGAAACGTGGTTGAGGGCGCCGCGGCTGACCCACCCGACCCGGCCCGCGGCCGCCTCGAGCGCCGGCAGCAGGAGGTCGCGTCGCTCACGTGCCTCGTGTCCGCCGTGCGCCACGTGGCCGTCGACCGCTGGATCGCGCGTGCCGCCGGCCCAGCCGGACCTCGGCGCCCCGATCAGGGGGTCGAGCACCCCGTCGATCGCCGCCCGCTCCTCGGGCGTGGCGGCCGGCCCGACGACGTGCAGGTCCATCGAGCCGAGTGTACGGCGGTCTA
>CAWHFZ010000008.1:0-305927 GCA_963828745.1 Vicinamibacteria bacterium
TCGGCGTTTATGCCTCTTGTCGCGATGACCTGCACTCTCGGAATCGGTTGACGCCGCGTGCGCTGCGAACTGCGTCAGGTCCTGCAATTTGCGCCAACCATAGCTCATCCACAGGTGACCCAACGCGGTCGAAAGTGACCGCGACTGTCACTGCCACCCGCAGTGTTTCTCCCCGGTGCACACGATTGCTGTCGCTGACGCGGCGGTCCCCAAGTTGCACCCGCAGCCAGCATGTGGTCGCAGACGCTGAAATCTGTCACGACGCGGCGCCATCACCATCAGCCTGAACTGACGATCGACATCGTCGTGCACTTCGTGCTGGTGCTGCTGCTCGGCATGCTGATCATCTGGCGATTCTGACTGGGCGACACCCCGTGCCAGGGCCAGGCGGTCGCCCGATGCGTCTGAGACGAGCGCCACGCCGCCGCACGCTTGCACACGTAATTCATTCCTGTTGAGCTCGTTCCAGCGTCGGGCGCGCTACAGTGGTGCACGTCGCTCCCCGCGCCGGACATTTTCGTGTTGGACGACCTGCGGGTTCGGCCGGTCCTGGCCACCCTCTTCCTCCTGGTTGGCGTCGCGATACTGCTGATTGCGGTAGTACTGGCCGTGTGGACGACCGTCGGCTGGCCGAAGCTGACGCTGAGCGCGCTGGCGCTGCTGATCACCGGCGGCATTTTGATGGCCGGCGGTCGCCGCATTCCGTCCTAGCCGACACCGCACCGGCCCCGCCTAGTCGTGCGGGTCCTGTTCGTAGACCTCGCCCTCGATGTCCGCCAGCTTTCGCTGAATGTACCCCGACGCATCGCGAACGCCCTGGTTGTAGACCGGCGGACCGAGCTCGCACACGAAGAAGTCGAGCAGACCCTCGGCGCGAAAGTCGCTGAGCGGCTCGTCGAAGTGCTCGTCGAAGTGCGCCTTGATCGATCGGAGAAGGCGCGCCCGCCGATCCTCCGACAGCTGAATGTTCATCGGACCCGGATTACGTGGTTTCGTCATCGTGAATCACCGCTGACGCCTGGAGACTCGCCAAACCTGACCGGCACAGGCGAGAATAAAGCCGCGTGCCGCTTGCATTCTCCGTCATTGTGCCGTTCTTCAACGCGGCCCCTCACCTCCGCGCCTATGTCGAAGGCCTGCTCGCGCAGGACTTCCCGTCCTCGGACTACGAAATCGTGATGGTGGACAACAACTCCACCGACGGATCGGCGCGTATCGTCGTCGAGTACGGCCGGATCCGCCTGTTGGCGATCTGGGAAAGGCTGGCGCGAAGTCTCGCACGCTCGGCCCGCGAGATCGCCTCCGGCTACCGTCAGGTAGGCGTGCCCCTCTGGCAGCTCCCTGCGATCGCCGTGATTGCCACCGCCTCCTTGGGGCTGTTCTTCTGCGGTGAAGTCGCCACGATCCTGCGCGGCGAGTGGATGACGCGCAATTTTCGAATCTGATGTACGACCGCTTGCGATTGGCGTTCATCGCGGTCGCGGCTTTGCTGGCGGTGTACCCGGGCAACGCGGTCACGCCGCAGACGCCCGCGGTCTCTGATGCCGTCCAGGATCCGCGCCGTGCGATGGTTCGCGAAGCATCGGAGCTTGTGAAGCGCGCGGGGCAGCCGGACCTGCGGGGCGACGACGCGCGGCAGGCGGCGACTGAGGCCGCCCGGCGGTTCGACGCGCTGGCGGCGGAACCGGAGTCCGCTCGCGGTTCGGGCCGGCGCTTACCCCAGCGATTGCTGGATGAGTTGCGGCGTGCGGCACGCGATCTCACCATCGCGACACCGCCGATAGAGACGGCTCCCTTCTTAGCGCTGCTCGAACGAGTCCGCGAGGAGCTCGAAGGCGCGTCGGGACTGGGGCTCTCGTTCCAAGGCAGCTACAGCCAGTCGAAACCGAAGGAGCCCGCATACGGCGGCCACGCCACGTCGATGGGACCGGCGCCGCAAGCCGTGCCGGACGCCGGGGCGTCCGGAGGCGCTCCATCGCCGGTGACCTTCGAAGAGGCTGCACGCCTGAGCGCGCGCTCGTACGATGGCGGTCCAACGAAGGATCACATCCTCGAATCTGGAGGCAGCGGGATCGCGCTCCTTGATTACGACGGCGACGGACGCCTCGACATCTATGTCGTCACCGCCGCCGAGCTCTCGTCCACGCGGCAGCGTATCCCTCATCGCAATGCCCTGTATCGCAACCTGGGGCGCTGGCAGTTCGCCGATGTATCGGCACAGGCGGGCGTCGACGCGGCATCTTGGGGCAACGGCGTCTGCGCCGGTGATGTGGACAACGACGGCCGGCTCGATCTGTATGTCACGAATTGGGGCACGAACTTCCTGTTCCGCAACAACGGTAACGGAACGTTTCAGGAAATCGCCGCCACTACAGGCGTGAGCGCCGGCGGCTGGAGCACGGGGTGCACGTTCTTCGACGCCGACGCCGACGGCGATCTCGACCTGTATGTTGCGCGATACGTCGAGACCACCTGGGACGACGTCGTTCGCGCGAAGCGAACGTTGGTCTGGCGTAACGGCCCCCACATCATGGTCGGACCGGCTGGCCTCCCCGGCGAAGCGGATCTGTTCTTCGAGAACCTGGGAAATGGACGTTTCGTCGAAGCCGCCGCTCCCCATGGCCTCTCCGATACGGCTCGGTCGTACGGGTTCGGCGTCGTCGCCACCGACTATGACGACGACGGGTTCGTCGACCTCTTCGTGGCCAACGATTCGAATCCCAATTTCCTCTTCAGGAATCTGCGGAACGGCCGCTTCGAAAGCGTCGGCCTCACGGCGGGCGTGGCGATGAACGGTGAAGCTCGCGCTCAGGCGGGAATGGGCGTCGACGCCGGCGACTTCGACGGCGATTCGCGTACGGACCTTGTACTGACGGCATTCGCCCACGATCGCAATAGCCTCTACCGCAACGTGGATGGCCGCCAGTTCGAAGATGCGAGCGAGCGTACAGGAATTGCAGCCGCAACATTCGTCCGCATGGGCTGGGGCACGGCGTTTCTCGACGCGGATCTTGACGGCAAACTGGATCTCTTCTTCGCGAATGGGCACATCTTCGCGGACGTGGACCAATACCCTCAGCTTGGCGAAACCTATCGCCAGAAGAATCAGTTTTTGTTAAACGTTGGGGGCCGCTTCCGAGACGTGTCGGCTGCCGCGGGCGCGGGGCTCCAGGTCGCGCACGTCAGCCGCGGGCTCGCCGTCGGCGACCTCGACGATGACGGCGATCCGGATGTCGTGGTCAGCAACATGGACGACACGCCGACGCTCCTCGAGAACCGCCAGCAGACGTCTCATCATTGGATCGCGTTCCGCGTCGCATCGCCGACCGGGAATCGATTTGCGATTGGCGCGAAGGTGACCATCCAGTCGGGCAACTTGAAGCAGTTTCGCGAGATCCGCTCTGGCGGCAGCTATCTGTCCCAGAGCGATTTGCGGGCGTACTTCGGGCTGGGGAGCTACGCCGGCACGGTCACTGTGGAAGTACGCATGCCCGGTGGCGCGCGCTGGCGCTGGCCGGCACTGCCGGTGGATCGCCTTCACGACCTCAATCTCGTCGAGTCGGCGAGAGTGCCGGGATAAATTTTCAAAACGAAATTTATCCCGACCCCAATTTCTTCGCCTCAGTTCGCTTGGAAGTCGAAAGTGATGCGGATCGGCGTCTCGACGGGGACGCCGCCGAGTCGCGTTGGCGCGAAGCGCCAAGCGGACGCAGCCTCAAGTGCGGCGCTGGCGAAATCGCCGGTTGCCGGTCCCGCGACATGCAGATCCTTCATGAACCCGTCCGATCCAATGCGGCCGTCCAGCCTCACCTTGGCGCTGACGCCGGCCTGACGCTGCCGCGCTGGGTACTGCGGCCGCACGTCGAGGAGCTTCACCGGCGGGTCCAGACAACCGCCGACCTGATTTCCCGCGCACACCGACTCGCGTGGCGCTCGCATGTGTTCCCGCAGCGAGGGTGGCGCGGAAGGAGGTGGCGGCGGAGCGGGCCGCCCATCGCCCACGGTTGGAGGAGGCGGCGCCGCGGGCGGAGGGGGCGGGACGTCGCTGGCCGATGTTGTCACGACGACCGTCTCCACGACCGATCCGATCTGGAGCGCAATGTCTTGCTCCAGGTCCTGGCCGCTCTCCAGCGCGACACGTCCCTGAACCGGCGCAAACCCGGCTCGCTCGATGCGGATGACGTACTCACCCGGCAGGAGGTCGCGGAACTCGAATCGCCCGGCGTCGTCGCTCGACGCGTCACGGGTGGACTTGTCGCCAGCGCTCGTCAGGACCAGCCGTAGATCCGGCATTGCGCGGCCGACGGTGTCCATCACCGTGCCCGAGAAACGGCTGGTGGCTGCCTGCGAGCCGGCCATCACTCCGGCGACCGGCAGGATGATGGCGACGAGCGCTAAGGCGGCGCACACCCCGAGCACTCGGGACACGGGCAGACGGCTGCGATGGGTATTCAACATGGCGCGAACTCTCCTCTCGAGGCTCGACCGGCGCGCCATCGCGGGCGCCGGAAACGTCATATCCCAACGGCGTGCACTGCGGAGGTCGCGAGCGATGTCGAGCAATTGTCCGGCGTACGCCGGAGCGTCGACGCCCATCCGCAGCACCACGTCGTCACACGCGATCTCACTCTGGCGGCGCAACGCGCGACAGGCGAGCCAGGCGACCGGGTTGAACCAGTAGATCGCCTGAAAAATCGAAGCTCCGAGCTGGATGATCCAGTCGTGACGCGCGATGTGCGCGAGCTCGTGTGCCAGCACAACGCGAATACGTTCCATCGGCCAGTCGCGCGCACTGGCGGGCAGCAGGACACGAGGTCGCATCCATCCCCACGTTGCCAACAGCGTGCGGTGGTCGCTCTGGAGCAGCTCGACGTACCCGAGGCCGAGGCGAGCTCGCCATTCGTCGCATTGATCCTTCCAGGGGCCCTCGAGCACGGGCGAGGCGCGCGACGCGACCCGAGAGACTCCGACCCAGCCGAGCGCAAGAAGCAGTAACGCGATCGTGGTTCCCGCCATCCACAGGATGTTGGCGATGCCAGCCGGATCGACGAGCGGGGCTGCGGTGGAGGTAAAACCCAATTGCGCGCTTGACGAATGCGCACGGTCGGTGCGGAGGGGAATGACCACCGCAATCGGGTCGCTGTGCCAGATCGCGGTAATTCGAGACGGCAGCTGCCAGGTTGGAACCGCGCGCTCGAGTGCGGGCATCAACACGGCGCACACGAGCGACACCGTCAGCACCCAGTGACGCAATGCCGCCGAGGCGCGTTTGATGCCGAGCGCTGCCGTCAGGCCGATCAGCAGGACGACCGTCACCTTGATCACTTCGGTCCTCCCTTCCGTGCCTGCTCCACCAGCGCCGCGATGCGGTCCAAATCGTCATCGGTGAGCCGCGCCGCCTCGCCGCCGAGCACGGCAGCGACCATCTTCTCTGCCGACCCCTCGAAGAAGGTATTGGCGAGATGACGGAGTGCCGATCGGCGCGCCGCGTCTCGGCGCAAGACGGGCATGTAGACGTAGCGAAGGCCTTCTTCCTCATGCCGTACATGCCCCTTCTGCTCGAGCACTCGCAGTTGCGTGCGAACGGTCGAGTCAGTGGGCTCGCCGGGCAGCGCCGCTTTGACGTCAGCGGCCGTTGCCCGTCCAAGCCGGAACAGCACGTCCATAATCTGGCGCTCGCGGCGGGAGAGCGCTGTATGCAGTGCCTGCGTCATGTTATTAAAATAACATATCAGCGATAAAAGTAACATGTCAAGCCACGTCCGCTGGAGCCTAAGGCAGAGCTGCTGGTTGATCGGGTGCGCTCGTCGACACGTGCGCTATCCTCCGTTTGTCGTCGTCACGGTCGCTACGGCCAGGCGTGTCGATCGTGCACAGCTTGCATACACATCATTCCGAACCGCCGCCCGAACCCATGGATTGGCCGCAGTGTGCGATGGCACGGGCTTTGTGATCTGTTCGGACGAGTATGTTCGGCGAGCGTGTGTCACACGCATCTCACGCCGAAGGAGGCGCTATGAGCATGGACGATTACACCAACGACCGCGGTATCTCGACAGGTGCGGCGCTCATCGTGGGCGCGGCTATCGGCGCCGGAATCGCGCTGTTGTATGCGCCGCGGAGCGGACGCGAAACGCGCCAGCAGCTCTCGACGGGAGCATCGCGCCTGCGCGAGAGGGCGAACGACGCCTACGGCACAGTTTCGTCGCGAGCCCGCGAGACCGCGGATCGTGCGCGGGACGTCGCCAACGACGTGCAGAGCAAGGGCAAGTACGTCGTCGATCGCGCTCGCGATGCCTATCGCCAGACACGCCGCGACTTCGAGTCGACCGTGAGCGACGTGGCGGAGGAGACAGGATTCAATGGCTGACAATCGGTTCGAGCGCTCTCCCTTCGCGCCGTCGGTCGCGTATCTGATCGGCGCGGGAGTCGTCCTGGCGGCGGCCATGGGCATGCGTCCGCGATCGGCAGTCCGAACCCTGGCGCTTACGGCTGCGAGCGTGCTCGCAGGGCGGGGCGCCAGCTTGCTCGTCCCGGCGTTGGCTTCCGCGGCGTCGCGAGATGCGGAGTTCGATCCCGTCGACCAGGCGGCAGACGAATCGTTCCCCGCCAGCGACGCCCCCTCCTGGACGCCCGTGATCGGGGCGACTCAGGGCGCCTGAGGCTGCCGCCGGGTGCGGGCGTGTCCCGCACCCGGGCCGGCACCGCGTGACCACCGACGGCGGGACGTCCGGCTGCACATGAGGGGTGCGTCCTGCTCGGCGCTTCGCATCGATCCACGGTATTCTTGCGCCCGGCAGATTCCAGCGACACGCCTGAACGCCGATAGTGAGACAGACGCCGCAGGTCTGCCCGGCGAACACCGTGAGCCTTCTATCGTCTTCTCGCCGCCCGCCGCGCCTCGTCGTGAGGACGCTGATCACGACTTCGGTCGCGATTGGCGGCGTGTTGATTGCCGTCTTCGTCGTGCTCTCCATGGACGCGCGGAGTCGCGCCGTCGGCACGGCGGTCGAGAACCTCGACGCGGCGCACCGCGTCTTTGCTGAATTCGAGCAGCACCGCCAGCAGGAAACGCTGATCAAGCTGAACGCCCTGGCGGAGAATCGGTCACTGGCCATCGCCGTCGCCGAATATCGCCCCTCGGCCGGGCCCTCCGCTGGCCTTCAGCGCGAACTCGATCATCTCGCCGCGCAGCTGGCCGTCGATGCCTTGGTCCTCGCCTCGCCGGACGGACAGATTGTCGCGAGCGCCGGTCCGCGCCGCGCCGCCTGGCCGGTCCATCAACCGGTGTACATCAACGCTCAGCCCGGCGTAGCCGACCCCACGGACGAAGTGATCGCGAGGCCGTCGGCACGCTTCCGCGTTGCCGCGGTCGATCTCAGCGCGCTCAACGAGGCCGTGGCCGACATCTACGTCGCGGTGGCGCTGGACGATGCGTTCGCCGCGCAAATGTCCACCATGCTCCGCGTCCCTGTCAGCGTCATCGTCGGCGGCGAAGTCATTGGCAGCACGCTGGGATCTGCGGAGCGCAGCGCGCTCCTACGCCAGGCGGACCGTCTGCCGCGCGACGGGACGGTGGAACTGGCGGAAGAGCCGCATTCGGTGCGGCGTCTGAACGAGGGCGGCCCGATCACGGTCTACGCGACCGAGTCGATTGCGCGTTCCACCCACCGGGCTACCCGAAACGCGGTGCAGAACCTGAGCTACGTGGCGATCGGCGCGATGGCGCTTGGCGTCCTTGCCAGCCTCTGGCTCGCCCGCACGCTGGCGAGTCCGATCGATCAACTCTCCCAGCAGCTGCGGCAGATCGCCTCGTCACATGACTTCTCCCGCAAGGTAGAGAAGATGGGATCGAGCCGCGAGCTCGATACGTTCACCGAGACGTTCAACCATCTCGTCGAAACGCTGAAGGCGGCGGAAGCGCAGACGGAACTCGCCTACGTCGGCGCAATCAAGGCACTCGCGGCCGCGCTCGATGCGCGCGACGCGTACACTGCGGGCCACTCCGAGCGCGTCAGCAGTCTGTCGGTCCTGATCGGGCGGCAGCTCCACCTCGATCAGTCGCAGCTCGACGTTCTACGCCTTGGCGCGCTGTTGCACGACATCGGCAAGATCGGCGTCGCCGATCGCGTGCTGCAGAAGAACGGCCCCCTATCGCAGGACGAGTTCGAGATCATCAAGGCACATCCCGCGCTCGGCGCCCATATCCTGCGGCAGGTGCCCTTCCTCAGCGCCCACATCCCGATCGTCGAGCTGCATCACGAGCGTCCGGACGGACGCGGCTATCCGCATGGCCTGCTCGGACACGCGACGCCACTGCTCGCACGCATCGTCCACGTCGCCGACGCGTTCGACGCGATGACGACGGCGCGCGCATATCGCCCCGCACAAACGACGAGCCACGCCATCGGCGAGCTCTGGCGATATGCGGGATCGCAGTTCGATACGGAGGTGGTCGAGGCCTTCGTCGCCGCGTGGTCGGCGATGGCGGTGCCGGAGGCGCAGCCTGCTCCACCGGCGGCGACACCCAGCGCCACGGTGCTACCGTTCGAGCGCAGCGATTCGGGCCGAACGAGCGCCTAGGCGCCGCCTACTTCAACGTTTTCAGGTACGTCACAAGCACGTCGAGGTCTTCGGGCGGAAGACTTCGATACGACGGCATGCGCATGAGCGGCCGGGCGGCGGTCTTTTTCGCCTGCTGCGCGTCAGGGCTGACGAGCCACTCCCGGAGCTCCGTCTCGCTCAGTCTGCCGCCGACGCCGTCGAGCGGGTACTTCTTGTTGCCTTTGTCGCCCACCGAGTGGCACGAGGCGCACTTCTGCGCCGCGTAGACTTCTTCCCCCGATGCGCCGCCCCTGGCGTACGCGGCTCCGGCGACGGCGAGACCCGCCGCCACCGCGGCAATGACGACGAAGCGGATCGAACGGGAGGGACGTTCGCTCATCGGATCCATGATACGCCGCCGACGCTCAGTTGCGGGGCAAGCCGAACTTCTCGATGCGCGAAGCGGCGGGATACGCACGATCTCGGCGCGAGTCCGAGCACACGATTCGAGGGCGAACGTTCCGTTCTCCAGCGCGCCATCGGTCCGGCTGTCTGACGACGCCAGGATCCGGATGATGTCGGCTGACCGAGAGTGGCCGTCGGTGTCCGAGAGCGATCGGCTCTCAATGAATCGGCAGACCGACGCCTTCAGCGGCTCCGACGCTACGTGCACCGCATTCAGGTAGAGCGTGCCGCTTCTAAAGGACTCGATCCGCATCTCGCCGATCGAACACACCGTAACTCGAGGCACAAGCGACCCGCACAAAGGGACGATCGCAGCGCGCGGAGAGGTGATGCACCAGGCGCGCGGCATGGGACCGGCCCGTGCCGGTCTCGCCGACGAACATTACTGGCACGGCAGGATCCGCGCGAGCCGCAACACGTGACCGGCGGCATCACACTCCCAGCTCTTCAGTTGCGAAAAATCGTGGCACTCGACGGCGGTCCTGGAACCTCGAAATTCAGGCCAGGAACGATGACCGCCAGCGCGGTCGGCGGGGGTGAAAGCCCGACGGATCACTGTGTTACCATCAGTCTTTCCATCGAAAGGGAGACTAGCCACACACCATGCCAGTGCGTTTGTTCGTGGGGAACCTGTCCTATGACGCCACCGAGGCGGAGCTGCGCGAGCACTTCGGCAGCATCGGACCGGTTACCTATTGCTATTTGCCGACCGATCGTGAAACGGGACGGCCGCGAGGATTCGCGTTCGTAGAGTTCGGCGACGACGCGCACGCGCAGGCGGCGATTACGCGCCTGAACAATCAGACGTTCCGCGGACGCCCGCTTGCAGTGAAGGAAGCGCAGCCGCGCGAGAGCCGCCCACCGGGCGGCGCCGGACCGCGCTCGTTCGGTGGTCCACCTTCCGGCCCTCGGCCACCGTACGGCGGCGGCGCCCCGCGGCCATTCAGCGGGCCGCGCGAAGGGGGCTTCGGAGGTCCTGCGCCCTCGTCGCCCGGCGCGCCTCGCCGTGAACACAACTTCGGCCCCGACGCGCCACCCAAGGGGAAGAAGAAGCCGAATTATGGTCGCGGCGCCGAGCAAGGGTCCGAAAGGCCCGATCCGCACGAAGACCGACGGCCGCATCTACAACGCGTTCGGCGATGACAGTGAGGAAGCCGCGGTCGATTTCGATGATTTCGCGACCAGCCGTCCAGAAGACGACACCAGCCGTCCAGAAGACGACACCAGCCGTCCACGACGACGACACCAGCCGTCCACAAGACGACACCACCACCTCTGACAAAGAATAGCTATTCCCAACCGCCTGCAGACCCTGTGAAGCAACTGATCTGTTCTGTCCTTCTCGCGGCGGCAGCCGTGGGCTGTCAAAAGCCGAGCGCAAGTTCAACGTCTGCCACCGCGAAGCCCGCAAGTACCACACCGCAGGCGGCCGCTCCTGCGGCGGCAACGCCGGCGCCTGTCAAGCCCGTGCCTGCTGTCCTGCCCGATCCGATCGCCAGGATCAACGGCGAGAGCGATCAGCAAGGCGGAGCTCGAAGCTGCGATCCGCAGCGTCGAGGTGCAGAACGGCGGCCGCAACGTCCCGGCGGAACGACGCGACGAGATCTATCGCGGCATTCTCGACAACCTGGTGTCGATCCGGGTCCTCCGTCAGGAAGTCACCGACCGGCACATGATCGCGTCGGATGCGGAGATCACCGCTCACATCAACGAGCTGCGGAAGCAGTTTCCCAACGAGGCGGCGTTCAAGCAAGGCGATGGCGGCGCAGCACGTCTCACCCGAAAAGCTTCGCGATGATGCGCGGATGGATCTGCTCGTGAATCGCTTGCTCGAGAACGAGGTGAACGCCAAGCTGTCCGTCAAGCCTGGCCGACGTGAGTGCGTTCTACGAGAAGAATCCCGACAAGTTCAAGCAGCCGGAAAGCGTGCACGTCAGCCACATCCTCGTCATCGTGCCCCAGGGCGCCGACGCGCAGACGAAGGCGCGCGGCGAAAGCGCGAGCCGAAGAGGCGTTGAAGACGGTGCGCGCGCGGCCAGGACTTCGCGGCGGTCGCCCGTCAATACTCGCAGGACGGCAGCGCGCAGCGCGGCGGCGATCTCGGGTTCGTGCCTCGCGGCCAGACAGCGCCGGCATTCGAGAGCGCGGCGTTCGCGCTGCAGCCTGGCCAGATCAGCGACGTCGTGGAGTCTCCCTTCGGCTTTCACGTCATCAAGATGATCGAACGACGACCTGGACGGTGCCGTGCCGTTCGCGCAGGCTGCCGGGCAGATCGAGCAGTATCTCCAGCAGCAGCAGCGCCAGACGCTCGGGAAGGCGTTCGTCGACGGCCTGAAGGCCAAGCGCAAGGTTGAAATCTTCATCTGACGATCCGCCCACGTCGAGCGACGTCCGTCTCGACGTGTGGCTCGACGTTTCCTGCCTTTTCAAGACGCGGTCCGAAGCGCAACGCGCGTGCAAGGCCGGCAAGGTCGACGTGAACGGCGCCTCGGGAAAGCCGCATCGCGCCGTCCATGCCGGCGACGAAATTCGAATCACGCGGGCCTCGGGCACTCCGCAGATCGTCATAGTCCTCGCGCTCGCGGAGCGATCGCTGCCGAAGGCCGAGGCACGACTGCTGTACGAGGATCGGACGCCTGCACCTCCGCCCGAAGCGATGGCGCTGAGGCGCGCCGAGCGGGTCTTCCGTGCCGCGCAGCGCGCCGCCGGTCCGCCCGACAAGCGGCAACGACGCGCTCTTAAGAAAATCCGAGGCTACTAGCGGGTCGGCTCGGTCAGGGGCTCGTCAGCCTCGCTCGTCGTCGTCGTCCTCGTCCTCGTCCAAGGCGGCCGGTGCAAGCTTCGCGAGGCGAAGTCCGATCGCGATGCCGAGGTGGAACGCGCCTTCCTGCTGCAGCCACACTTGCGCCGCCTGATTGTCGACGAGCTCGTCGACGAGCTTCTGCAGATGCTCGGGCGAGAGCAATCTGCACCGTCCGCACGAGATCTTCCTGGCGCTCGAGATCGGCTGCCGCGAACACGTCGTCTTCGTGCAGCAGCCCGAGAAGATCCTCGTATTCGTCGGCGCACTGCTCCTCGATTTCCGCGAAGCTGGGATACCGGCGAGCCCGTCGTGGCAGCGAGACGCGGGCTGCGCACGCCTCGGCCAGTTGCATGACGTCATCGGAGGTTGGCATCGGAGCTCCTTCCGCCCGGAGCGATGGCGGGGGCGGGACGATCGCTCTTCTCGAGCGATTGGTCGATGAAGGTCGTGACGTCGCGGCGCAGCTTCGCGAGCTCGCCGACGTCGATGTACATCATGTGCCCGGCGGCATATTCTCCCGTCGTCACCCGGTCGGCGAGTGCCGGATGAAGGCCGAGATGGCTCAGCGTGTAAACGGTCGCAAAGTACGGCGTCGCCAGGTCGAAATAGCCTGAGGCGACGAACAACCGCATATACGGATTTCGTACGAACGCGCGGCGCAGGGCTTCAGACGTGTCGACGAAGCCGTTGTCGCGGTTCCAGTTCCACTGTGTGAAGCCGCCGCCGAGGATGTGGTACGGCTCGTCGGAGCTGAAGCCAAGCTCACCGCTGCACATACTGTTGAAACGTCGCCGTGTACGGCGGCCGGATGGCAGCAAGGCTGGGATCGAATTCAGGCTCGCTGGTCACTCCGAGCTCATCGAAGCCGGTAAACCGGCTGTCGAGCCGCCCGACGGTCTTGCTGTCCTTCCGCAGCAGCTCCTTGCAGAACCGCTGGATCTCGATGCGCAGATTGCTTTGCTCGACGTACTCCGGGGACAGGCCCGTGAACCGCGCGACGTCTCGCGCAATCGCCTGACGCCGATCGGCCGGCAGCCGGTCGCCGCGCGCGAGCGCTTCGACATATGGTCCGCCCGCGAACGCTTCGGCTTCGCTCAACGCCGCCTTCAACGCCTTCTGCTGCAGATCCGGCGCGAGCCGTTTGTGATACCACGCCGTGGCCGTGTAGGTCGGAAGAAACAGCGCATACGGCAGGTCGTTCCCCTTGTTGAACTCCGCCGTCTGAAAGTTGAGGATGGACGACACCAGCACGATGCCGTTGAACGCAACCCCGCGGTCGATCAGATGGCCCGCAAGACCCGCGGCGCGGGTCGTGCCGTAGCTCTCGCCCACGAGGAACAGCGGTGATGTCCAGCGCCGGTACCGCGTGAGATACAGCCGGATGAACTCACCCACCGACTGGATGTCGCCATCGAGCGTCCAGAACTTCGAGCCCAGTTCCGGCTTCGCCGGACGGCTGTAGCCGGTCCCCACGGGATCGATGAAGACGAGATCGGTCCGATCGAGCCAGGTCTGGTCGTTGTCTACCAGCTCGTAGGGCGCGGCGGGCATACCGCCGTCCGGACGCATCTTCACCCGTCGCGGACCGAGCGCGCCGAGGTGCAGCCAGACCGACGACGATCCCGGCCCGCCGTTGAACGAGAACATCAGCGGCCGCTTCGTCACGTCTCCAGTGTCGTCAAGCGTGTACGCCATGAAGAAGAGCCGCGCCTCGACGTCGCCGGATGCGGACTTGATTGGCAGGTATCCCGTCGTGGCGGTGTATTTCAGCGCGCGGCCGTTGACGCGCACCTCGTGATGCGTCACGACAGGCGCATCGTCGGCCTTGCTCGCTGCCGCGGGCGGCTTCTCGACTGGCGGTGTCTGCGGCTTGTCCTGCGCGGACGCACTCAGCATCATCGCCATCGCGACGATCAGCACTCCAGCCGGCTCTTTCAGGGATCGCACCGTGGACTCCTTGGACGCGACGATCGGCTCAGCGCGTCGACGGCATCGCCGCACCGGCGATCTCGTCGGCGAGCCCACCGGCGTCGTAAACGACCTTGAGTGCGGCGAGAATCGCGCGCGAGTCCACGCTGATCGTCCGGTTCCGTTCGGCATCGTAGACGAAATAGGCAGGCAGCGATTGGATATTGCCGTCGAAGACGAGCCCGACCAGTTCACCCGACCGGTTGACCACCGGCGATCCGCTGTTGCCCCCGACGATATCCAGTGTGCTGACGAAGTTCATCGGCAGCTTCGGATCGAGACTCGATCTGCGCTCGAGCCAGCGCTGTGGAATGACGTATGGCGAGGGCGCACGAGATGTCGTCGCCTTGGCGTACAAGCCTTCCAGCTGTGTGAAGGGCGCGACCTCCTTGCCATCCTCTTCGGTGTAGCCCTTCAGGGTTCCATAGGTCAGGCGGAGGGACGCCGTTGCGTCGGGATAGACCGCCGTCCCGCGCAACGTGAACATCGCCTGCGCAATCTGCGCATACGCCGGGCGCTCCAGTCCGAAAATGGTGTCCTCATAGCGCTGACGCACTGCCCGCGCTGCCGGATCGATCTCGCGCGCGAGGGCAATCATCGGATCCGTGCTCTTCGCTACCGCGACTGCGCCCCCGTCAACGAGCGCGCGTCGAACGGCGACGTCCGCCAGCGCGGAGCCTCGGACCAGCGCTTCCGAGCGCGCGGCCGGCGTCTGCCCTGCCAGCGCGGTCTGAACGACCGGGTGAGACGCCCCGAGCCGATCCACGGCAAAGGCGAGCGAGTCGGTCAGACGGGCAATTTCGGCGCCCGCATAGATCGGCATTTCGGAAAACAACTTGCGCTCGAGCGTTGGCAACCGCGCGTCGGAGTATTCGGGAAGACGCTGACCATCCGGACGCTGCCGCTCCGCCGCAAGTCGCACGATGAGGCGGGCGTAATAGAAGAGTTGAGAGCCAAAGCCGCCGCCGCCTTCGACGATGACGTGCTCGGGGAGAAATGTGGCCAGCGCACCGCGCGTCTGCTCCACAACATCCCAGGCGCCGCCGTATTGCTGTTTCAAGGCCGGATCGCGATTGATGTCGCGGCGCAGCGCCTGCTCCGCGGCTTTCTTGTCGCCGAAGACGCGCGGATCGCGCAGCCCGGCGAGCTGGCCGCCGTAAGACTTGGCGCTGTTCTCGAGCTCGAAGATCTCGTCCTGCACCTGGCGCCGCTCGTCACTCCCCTTTCCGGCGTACCGCAGCATCGCGTCGTGCCGACGGTCCAGCCAGGTCATCGAAAATGGAATGCCGATGTCGCGAAGGTACTCGAGATGCGCGACGGTGCTCAGCCGCTGAGATGATCCGGGATAACCAGCCGCAAGAAGGAACTCGCCCGGATCGGCGCCTTCGGCGCTCCATCGCAGAAAGGCACTGGTCTCCGCCGGACGGCCGTCTTCGTAGACCCGGAACATGGTCACGTCGAGGCAATAGCGGGGGTAGGTGAAGTTGTCGGGATCGCCGCCGAAGAAGGCGATGTCGAACTCGGGAGCGAAGACCAGGCGCACGTCGGTGTAGCGCTTGTAGCGATACAGGTGATAGAGCGCGCCCTGATAGAGGGCGACGACTTCGCCCTTGACCTTCACCGGGTCGGTCGCCGCCCGCTCGATCTCGGCAATCGCGGCGCGTCGCGCCAGATACGCGTCGCCGGCGCTCTGTCCGGGTTTGACCGCAGCATTGACGCGGGCGGTCACATCTTCGACACGGTCGAGCACCAGAAGCTCGAGATCGGGCGCGCGCAGCTCCTGCGGGCGCGTCCTGGCCAGGAAGCCGTCGGCGACGAGATTCCTGCCGCTCGTCGACAGCGCGGTCAACGTGTAGAGCGCGACGTGATGGTTGGTGAGGACGAGGCCTTCGGGCGACACGAAGACACCCGAGCCGCCGGGAAATCGGACGACCGAGTGCTGCAGACGGTTCACCCAGGGCTCGTTGAGATCGACACCGTAGGCTGCCCGGATCTTGTCGCGCGGAATCGCGGTGACCGGCCAGAAGCCCTCGTCCGCATGGGCCGCGACCGACCGTGGCAGCAAGCGCGATCAGAATGGCGATAGCGCGCCGGAACCGGCGCGGACTGGTCATCTCCTACCTCTGCACACTCTAGGGAGCGGTTCCGCGGGCGTCAAGCGCCGTCCGCCGGTGAGTCCTTCGTGATACAACGTTCGCGAGTGGAGTGACCATCTGTGACGAAATCCCTGCGCTGGCTGCTGCCGGCGTTGTTGTTTGTCTCGTTCGTCGGACTTCCCGCATTCGCGCGCTTCCTGACCGACTGGCTCTGGTTCGTCGAGACCGGTTACCAGCGCGTGTACCTCACTGAAATTACGACGCGCGGCTGGCTGTTTTCGGGCGGCCTGCTGCTCGCCTTTCTCGTGCTGCTCGCCAACCTGCGTCATGCGCTCGGCGAGCCTGCCGCAATCGCCCGTGCTGTGGGTCGGACAACCTGCGGTCCCGGTGACGCTGCCGGGCCGTCACGCAGCTGTCGCGGCTGGTGGCGATCGTCTCGATCATTGCGGCGCTTCCGCTGGCATTTCAGGCCTCGAGCCAATGGCTGCCCATTCAGATGTGGCGGAAGGCCGTGCACCTTCGGGCAGGCCGACCCGGTGCTGGGCTACGACACGAGCTTCTACGTCTTCACGCTCCCGGTCGCGGGCGCGCTTGGAACGTGGCTGCTGTTTCTGGTCGCGCTGGCCGCTATCGGCAGCATCGGCATCTACGTGCTCGGCGGACGCATCGGCCTGACGCCTCGCGACGGGTTGATGATCGCTCCGTCCGTCCGCCGTCATCTCGCCCTCCTCGCCGCCGCGGCATTTCTCGTGCTCGCGTTCGAAGCCTGGCTCGCCCCGCCGCGACAGCTCGTCTCGGGCGGGCCGCTGATTTTCGGCGCCTCCTACACGGATGTCGCGGTTCGGATTCCGGCCGCGCGCGTGCTGCTCGGCGTCTGCCTCCTTGGGGTTGCCGCGTCCCTGTGGTCGGCCCGGGGCTCGCTGACGCCCTGGTCGCCGCGGTCGTCCTCTATGTGGTCACCGGCCTCGGCGCCGAGTTCCTGGCCTCGCAGTATCAGCGGTTCGCCGTCGGCCCGAACGAGCAGACGCGCGAAACGCCGTATATGGCGCACAACATCGCGGCGACGCGTGCGGCCTTTGCGCTCGAGCACGTCGCCGAAAGGGAAATTTCAGGGCGACGCGACGCTCGACGCCGGTGACATTACCCGCAACCTGCCGACGCTCCGCAACGTCCGGCTCTGGGACCATCGGCCGCTTCTCGATACCTTTTCGCAGCTCCAGGAGATCCGCCCGTACTACGACTTCGTCACCGTCGACAACGACCGTTACACCATCGGCGGCGAGTACCGGCAGGTCATGCTGTCGGCACGCGAGCTCAACTCCGAGGCGCTCTCGAACCGCACCTGGATCAACGAGCACCTGACGTTCACGCACGGCTTCGGTCTGACGCTCGGTCCCGTGAACCAGGTCACCTCGGAAGGCCTGCCGGTGTTGTTCGTCAAGGACCTGCCGCCCGTCTCGACCGCCGATCTGACGATCGCCGAGCCGCGGCTCTATTTCGGTGAGCTGTCGAACGAGTACGTGTTCGTCGGCACCCGCGCGGAGGAGTTCGACTATCCGCGCGGCGATGACAACGTGGTGGCGCGCTACCAGGGCACCGGCGGCGTGGCAATCGATTCGCTCTGGCGCAAGTTGTTGTTCGCGGTTCGATTCCGCTCGCAACAGATCCTGTTCAGTAACGACCTCGGCCCGGACACCCGCGTCCTGTTCCACCGGCGTGTGGACGAGCGCACGGCACGCATCGCACCGTTCCTGCGCTACGAAGGCGATCCGTATCTGGTCGTCGTCGACGGGCGCCTCTACTGGATCGAGGATGCCTACACGACGACGGACAGCTACCCCTACGCCACGCCTGTCTCACGCGACGTGAACTACATTCGCAACTCCGTCAAGGTGGTCGTTGACGCCTACCACGGCACGGTCACCTTCTATCAGGCCGATGCGCGCGATCCGATCGCCAGCACGCTCGGCCGTGTGTTTCCCGGCCTCTTGAAACCGATCGACGCGATGCCTGCCGGCCTGCGCGCGCACGTGCGCTATCCGCACACACTGTTTGCCATGCAGACGGCGATATATGCGACCTATCACATGACCAGCCCGCCAGTCTTTTACAACAAGGAAGATCAGTGGCAGCTGCCGAGCCTCGATGCGGGGACTGACGCGGCGCCGATGGAACCCTACTACACGATCATGAAGCTGCCGGGCGAAGCAGGCGCCGAGTTCATTCAGATGGTGCCGCTGACTCCGCGGCGCAAGGACAACCTGGCGGCGTGGATGGTCGCGCGCAGCGACGCACCTCACTACGGGCAGCTGATGGTGTTCCGGTTCCCGAAACAGAAGGTCATCTTCGGACCCCGGCAGGTCGTCACGCGCATCAATCAGGATCAGGCGATCGCGCCACAGATCACGCTATGGAACCAGCAGGGCTCGGAGGTGATTCAGGGCACACTGCTCGTCATCCCGATTGAGGAGTCACTGCTGTACATCCGCCCGCTCTTTCTCAGGGCGCAGGGTGGCCGCATCCCCGAATTGAAGCGCGTGATCGTGGCGTATCAAGGGACGATCGTCATGGAGCCGACGCTGGAACAGGCGCTGGAGCGGCTGTTCAAGAGCGGGGGTAACATCTCGCCGGCATCGGCGACGTCCGCTGAACTGCAGCCGTCGGGCGTCACTACGACGCCGCGCGCAAGCGCCGGCGGCACCACCCGCGGCGTCGGTGGCTCAAGCCCTCGCCGACGCGCGGACGCACTATGACAACGCCATTGCCGCGCAGCGGGCTGGCGACTGGGCGCGATACGGCGAAGAATTGCGGAAGCTGGGCGAGGCGCTGACGCGCGCCTCAGCGAACGCGTCGAAGCCCTGAGGGGCGCGCGGGGACGTCCTCGGCCGGCTCTACCGGGGTGATCGGTCCACTCGGTGCGCAGGCGATCAGCGGAATCGGCGGATCGGATCGGGATCGGGCGTCACGGATCGCGGGGATCGCGGGGATCACGGATCGGGAGATCGCGGATCCGGGACGTGAGGCACATCTGATGTAGGGCGGACCTGAAGGTCCGCCCTACATCGATGGAAAGTGGAGGCGGGGCTTCAGCCCCGCCGAAGACTACGCCGGTACTGGAACCGGCTTCTCCCAGGGCAGTCCCGCCTTGCCGAAGTGGCCGTAGTTCGTGGTCTGGCGGTAGAGCGGCCGGAGGAGATCCAGCTCCTTGATGATGTTCGCCGGGCGGAAATCGAAGGTGCTCCGACACGAATCGCTCCGCCGCGGCTGCGTCGCCGGTGCCGAACGTATCGACCTTCACGGACATCGGCTTGGCGCGACCGATCGCGTACGAGACCTGCACCTCGGCGCGCTCGGCGAGCCCGGCCTGCACGATCCTGCGCGCGACGTACCGGCAGTAGTAGGCGCCGCTGCGATCGACCTTCGACGGATCCTTGCCGCTGAACGCGCCGCCGCCGTGACGCCCGGCGCCGCCGTACGAATCGACGATGATCTTGCGCCCGGTGACGCCGCAGTCGGCCGACGGACCGCCCAGCGCAAAGCTGCCGCTCGGGTTCACGATGATCTCGGCGTCGGGTGAATACCACTCACCGAGCGCCCGCGGCGCCAGGACCTTCTCGACGTAATCGCGGATATTGGCCTGGCTGATGTCCGAGGCAGTGCTGCGTGGAAATGAGGATGCTGGAGACGCGGAGCGGCTTGTTGCCCTGGTAGACGACCGATACTTGCGATTTGGCGTCGGGCCGGAGCCAGTTGAACGATCCGCTGCGGCGATCGTCGGCGAGGCCTTTCGTGAGCCGGTGCGCGAGCAGAAGCGGCAGCGGCATCAGCTCCGGGCTCTCCGACGGTCGCGTAGCCGAACATGATGCCCTGGTCGCCGGCGCCCTGCTCCTTCTGATCGTCGGTCGCGTTGACGACGCCAGCGTTGATTTCGCCCGACTGCTGCGAGATGAGGACCTTCACCTTCACGCCGTCGGCGTTGAACGCCTCCGATGCTGTCGGTGTAGCCGATCTCCCGAACCGCGCTGCCGCGCGATCGCCTCGTAGTCGATCTTCGCGCTGGTCGTGATCTCGCCTGCGAGAATGATGTGATTGTCCTTGCAAAGCACTTCGCACGCGACGTGGCTATGCGGATCCTGCTCGAGGCAGGCGTCGAGAATCGAGTCGGCGATGTAGTCGCAGACTTTGTCGGGATGCCCTTCCGATACCGACTCGGACGTGAACGTGTAGGTCTGTTCGCTCATGTTGATGGGTCTCACTTCTCCACTGCAGATTCCGTACAAACGAAAAAGGCCCGCCGACTGTCGTCGCGAGCCTTTGAAAAGCGCGACTTAGATGGTGTTCCCGGCCGAAGCCAGGGACGCGCGGCCCATCAAGTCGGGGAAATCGCCACGCCTAACGAGTGTCGATCATGCCGCCTTCGCTGTCAAGTCGGGCCATCCTACAGCGTCAATGGCGGCAAGGGCACCGGTCCCGGACGGTCCCCTGGATAGACAACCCGGGCGAGGAAGAGGCCCGAGGCGGGCGCCGTGAGCGTGGCGGGGATGCCGCTCGGCGAGTCGAGCAGCGCGGGCACCGCGGACGCCGCCAGGTCACGGCGTCCAACGGCAACCAGGACGCCGACCATCCGCCGCACCATCTTCCACAGGAAGTGCGACCCCTCGACGATGACGTGGAGGGCGTCGCCGTGAACGGCAACGGTGACCAGCGAGACCTCGACGACAGTGGACTTGTCGCCGGGATCGTCATCCGTGAATCCCTGAAAGTCCTGACGCCCGACGAAGAGCCGCGCCGCTGACTCCATGGCCGCGACGTCCAGCGGTTCCTTCACCCACCACACGAACGGCTTCGCAAACGCGGTTCGCCGCTGCGCAATCTGGTAGACGTAGGCGCGTGAGACGGCGTCATGGCGCGCATGAAACTTGTGCGGCGCCTTGTCCACGGCGAGGACGTTGACGTCGGCCGGCAGTGCCTCGTTGATCCGGCGTCTCAGGCCCTCGGGAGGCAGCCCCGTGCGCACGTCGAGGTGCGCAATCTGATTCAGCGCATGGACGCCGGCATCGGTGCGCCCGGCACCATACAACTCGAAGGTGCGCTCGCCGGTTGCCGCGACGACGGCCTCGCCGAGCGTGCCCTGCACGGTGCGGGCGTTCTTCTGGATCTGCCATCCGCTGTAGCGCGTGCCTGCGTACTCCACCCGGAGCTTGAATCGAGGCACGGCGTTCAGGCGAATCGGTCGATCCGGAACGCGTTCGTCTCCGCCCGCCGTGGACGTCCGGTCAGCGTGTCAGCGACCAGCTCGCCGATCGCAGGAGCGAACTTGAAACCATGTCCCGAGCACGCGCTGACCACGAAGACATTCGCGTGCGCGGGGTGATAGTCGAGGATGAAGTGCCCGTCCGGCGTGTTCGTGTACGTGCACACCGACGAGTCAACCGGTCCCTCCGGGAGCGTCGGCAAGTAGGCCTCCGCGAATGCCCGAAACTGCTTGGCCTCCGCGGCATCGACCCGGCGATCGACCTCGCCGTGCGGCGAGATCCGGCCGCCGTGATGTTCGGCGAGCTTCAGCCCGTGCCCTTGATCGGGCAAGCCGTAGAGGAATCGATCGTCAGGCGTCTCGAGCAGGAAGACAGGAAATTGCTCCGGCGCAAACCGATCGTCAGCCGCGCGCTGAAACCAGTGCTGGACCGCGCGCTCCACCGTGAGAGGAAGCGCCAGATCGGGGAGCAAGGCCGCGAGCCATCCGCCTGCGGCACAGACAACCTGCCTGGCGGTCACGGTCCCGGTCGAGGCCTCGACGGTCACCGCGGTGCGCCCGGGTTCGACGGCAGTGACGGGCGAGTTGAACCGCAGGTCGGCACCACGCGTGGCCGCCTCGGCGAGCATCGCGTGCACTCCGCGCTCGGGCGAGAGAACGCCAGCCCTGGGTTCGAACACGCCGACCATGCCGGCCCCTGGACGGATCGCCGGGATGCGGGTGCTGATGTCGGCGGACGACCATTCCTCCACCGGGACGCCATGCTCGCGGGCTGCGCCGCGGGCGCCAGCCACGAGCGGGCTGGACGGTTCGCCGATCATCACCCCGCCGCAGATAGTCAGGAGCGATTCGCGTTGCGCGGCCTCGAGCTGGCGCCAGAGTTCGTAGGCACGCTGCACCAGAGGCACGTAGACTGCCCCCTCGAAGTAGGCCTCGCGGATGATGCGCGACCGTCCGTGGCTCGACCCCATATCGTGCGGCGGGTGGAAGGCGTCGAAGCCGACGACCGACAGCCCGCGCTCGGCGAGCTGCCAGATGGCGCCTGCTCCCATCGCACCCAGGCCAATGACGGCGGCGTCGTAGTTGGCTGCCACAGGCCATCGATCTTATCAGCCACTCCGGAAGCCCGCAGTCGTCGTCCCCAGCCAGTGGCTCCAGTCTCGTCCGTTATGATGGTTCCCCTCAGCTATGGGACAACGACTCGTCGTCAAGTTCGGCGGAACGTCGGTGGGCAGTGCCTCGGCAATTGCGCAGGCCGCGGACATCGTCAGCACACTCCACGGTGAAGGGCACCAGGTCGCCGTCGTCATTTCGGCGATGAGCGGCATCACGGACACGCTGTTGAACGGCGCAGCGGCGGCGGTCGCGCGCCGTCGGGGCGACGTTCGCGAGCTGGCGTCCGCGATTGAGAGCAAACATGAAAAGGCTGCGAGCGAGCTGCACCTCGCCGAGGCCGAGCGCCGCGACGTGCTGGCCGCGGTACGAACGAGACTCGACGAGTTCATCCTGCTCTGCGATGCGCTCGCCGTGCTCGGGGAAGCCTCGCCGCGGGCGCTGGACGCGGTGTCGTCGCTGGGCGAGCGCATGAGCATCCACCTGCTCGCGGCCGCTCTTCGCGCGCGCGGGCATGCGGCGATGCCGATCGACGCCTCGACGGTCATCAGGACCGACACGACTTTTCAGGCCGCTGTCCCCGAGATGACAGTCACCGCACGCCAGGTCGAGACGGTGCTGCGCCCCTTGCTCGAGACGGGCACGGTGCCAGTGATTACCGGGTTCATCGGCGGCACGGCGGAGGGCGTTGTCACGACGCTGGGGCGGGGCGGCAGCGACTATTCCGGGGCGATCATCGGCGCTGCGCTGGGCGCGGACGAGGTGTGGATCTACACGGATGTCGACGGCGTCATGACCGCCGATCCGCGGGTCGTGACGGGCGTCCGCACGCTCGACGCGCTGTCCTACCGCGAGATGTCGGAACTGGCCTACTTCGGCGCGAAGGTGCTCCACCCGAAGACAGTGCTCCCCGCGCTCGAGCGCGGCATCCCGATCCGCATTCGCAACACGTTCAACCCGTCACACCCGGGAACGCATTGTCGTCGGCCGTCAGGACGATGGCGATCGGCAGTTGAAGGGCGTGACCGCCATTCGCGCGCAGAGCCTGATCACGATCGAGGGCCGCGGCATGCTCGGCGTCCCCGGCATCGCCGCGCGTGCCTTCGGAGCCGTCGCCCGCACCGGCACCAGCGTCTCGATGATCTCGCAGGCGTCGTCCGAGCAGAGCATCTGCTTCCTCGTCTCGGCGCAGGCGTCGGTGACGGTCGTGGATGCGCTGTCGAAGGAATTTCACCAGCAGGTCGATCGGCACGACATCGAGCGCATCTGGAGCCTCGACAACGTGGTGATCGTCACCGTCGTGGGCGGTGCGATTCGGCAGACTCCAGGGATCGCCGGGCGGGTCTTCGGCGCCGTGGGCACAGCCGGCATCAACGTGATTGCGATTGCGATGGGCTCGTCGGAGTGCAGTATCAGCCTCGTCGTCGCCGCGGCCGATGCCGATCCGGCAGTGCAGAGTCTGCACGATTTGATTGTCGAGTGACGGTTCAGCCGCAAAGGGTGCGATCGCACCTGACTTACGCACCCGGCTTGGACACATCGATCCCCGAGTACTCCTCCTGCAGAACGTTGCCCTTGTACTCCATCTCGTCGTGGATGCCGATTTTCGATGTGTAGTAGCCACGGACGGTGTGTCGCTTCAGCTGGGCGAAGAACTTCCCTTCCTCGGACTTCGGCGCCTCTTCCTCGGCGGCCATCTTCGTGACGATGGCTTCGCGATCCGCCGGAGACAGTGACAGGAACCCTGTGCCCTTCGCTTCGTGCGCCAGCTGATCGACGCGGGTGAGTCCGGCAACGAATCGTTGCTTCGGCTCTGGCTCGATCGCTTCGGCGAGACGCTGATCGATGTAAGCGGCGACGCCAGCGGCGCGCGCGCCGCCGGAATGCTCGTCAGCCGGGATCAGGATCTCGGTCAGTTCGTCGACGAGCGCGTATTGCGCGCGCGTCAAGAATTTCGGCACGGCGGTCGGCGCCGCGACTGTGGCGATCAGCGTCTCGCCCGATACGAGCGGCGTGGCGGCCGCCGCGGTCGCCGCAGCTTTCAGGAGATCGCGCCGCTTCATCAGAGATCTCCCTTCTTGAGCTGATCGGCGAGATATTCGCAGGAGCGCCAGGCCAGAGCCATGATGGTCCACGTCGGGTTCTGACACGATGCGTTCACATGGCTGCTGCCGTCCACGACAAACAGATTCTTGACATCGTGGGACTGCTGGAACTGGTTCAGCGCGGACGTCTTCGGGTCGCTCCCCATTCGCGACGTCCCCAGCTCGTGAATCGACCACCCTTCGGTCAGGAGCGATCGTCCGACGTCGACGATCTCGAAGCCTGCCGCCTCGAACATCTCCTGCGCGGTCGCGGCCATGTCCGCGGCCATCTTCTTCTCGTTGTCGCCAAAGCGGTAGTCGAAACGAAGGACCGGAATGCCCCAGCGATCCTTCACGACCGGATCGATGCTGACGCTGTTCTCGTAGCGTGGGAGCACCTCGCCAAAACCGCCCATGTCGATGTAGGCGCCGGCGTAGTCGCGGACGTGCTTCTTCCAGGCCTTGCCGAAGCCAGGCTCGGACGCGGCGTCACCCGGCACCATTCCCGCCCCGCTCCCGCCCTCGAACCCAAAGCCGCGAATGTAATCGCTCCGCTTGTCTTCGAGATTCCTGAATCGCGGCACATAGAAGCCGCCAGGCCGGCCATCGTCGAGCGTGCGCGGCGCGCCGACGCGATCCTTCGCGAGACCGGTGATGTTCGGACCCATCAGGTGCTCGCAGAAATAGTGTCCGACGACGCCGCTCGAGTTGGCGATGCCGTTGGGATGCTGCGACGATTTCGACAGCAGGAGCAGGCGCGTAGACTCGAGCGTGGAGGCGGCGAGCACGACGGCCTTCGCCTTCGCCGCATGGGACTTGCCCGTGACCGTATCGATGAAGCCGACGCCGCCGGCCTTCCCCGTCGCCGGATCGACCTGTACTTCATGTGCGGTCGCGTTGGTGCGAATCGTCAGCCGGCCGGTATCGCGCGCGGGAAAAATCAGGCCGGTCGGCGAATCGAAGGCGGCATGGATGTCGCAGCCGCCGGCACGCCGGCTGCACGCGCCGCGGCCGTAACACTTGCTGCGATACTTGTTGTGAATCAAACCGTCGGTCGTCACGCCGGCGCGGTACGGCGTCGCCGTCCGTCCCATCTTCTGAAGCGCATTGCGCAGCGTGACTTCCGCCGCGTTCAGCTTGTACGGGCGCTGGAACTTGCCGTCCGGCAGCTCCTTCAGGTTTTCTTTCACACCTGAAATACCGAGGAGCAGATCGACCTTGTCGTAGTACGGCGCGATGTCGGCATACGAGATCGGCCAGTCCTCGCCGTAGCCGTCGTGTGTCTTGCCTTTGAAGTCGTAGTCGGAGAGCCGAAGGGCCAGCCGCCCCCAGATGTTGGTCTTCCCGCCCAGGCAGCGCGCGCGTACCCACGCGTAGTTCGTGCCGGTGTACGGATGATCCTTTTCGTTGACGACGAGCGAGGTGCTGTAGTCGGAGCCGGTCCAGCCCTGAACGTATGAAAAGACCTTCTCCTGTGGCGAGTCCTTCGTGGCGTACGGCGGCATTGCGTACGTGTATTCCTTCGCCGTGAGCGCGTGAAATTTCGCTGGCATGTCGCCGCGCCGCGGATGATCGTACGGCCACTCCATCGACTTCAACACGGCCGTCGTGTCGATCTGCTTGCCGGCTTCGAGGAGCAGGACGTTCAGCCCCTGCGCGGTCAGGACGTAGGCCGCCATGCCACCGGCGGCGCCTGAACCGACGACGACGGCATCGTAGGTCTTGCGGAGATCGGCTTCCGGCTGACGCGGAGCCTGCGTGGTGAGGAAACGCATTTCTAAAGTGTACCGCGAAAGTCGGAGCGATCGGGTCCGATCGGGTCTTATCGGGTCCAATCGGGTCTGAGCGGGTCGGAACGGGTTCGATCGGGTCGGTCAGCGGAGCCGCGTGATCCAGTCGGCTGCACGAGACGTGACGCCGCTCAGGACGTCACGCTCGGTCATCCCCGCCGACTTCGGGACCGCGAAGCTGTGATCGCCGCCTTCGATGAAGTCGTACGTCACCTCGGCGGGAAGCGCGTCGAAGACCGGCGTCACTTCCGCGCGCGTGCCGAACGCGTCACGGGTGCCCTGGACGAGAAGGATCGGGACACGAATGCGGGGCAAATGGGCGGTTCGAGGCGCGTCGGGTTTGCCTGGTGGGTGCAGCGGATATCCCAGCAGCACCAATCCCTTTACCCGCGACCAGGCTGCAGTCTCGGGTGGCGGCGCCAGGACCTGCGACGCAATGCGGCCGCCCATCGACTTGCCGCCCACGACCAGCATTCCCGTCGGGGAGATGTTCGTGGCGACTCCCTCGAGCACTGCGCGCCACGTCTCTTCGAGCAGGGGCGCGCGATCGGGCGAGCGCCGCCGCTGCTCGGTGTAGAGGAAGTTGAACGTCACGACCTGGACGCCTGCCGCGGCAAGATCCGACGCGACGGTCACCATGAAGCGGTGGCGCTGATCGGCGCCGGCGCCGTGCGCGAGCACAAGCGTGCGGAGCCGTGGCCGATGCGGCGGCATAGTGCCGAGCGGTAACTGTGCCTGCCTCACTGATGGTCAGTGACAGGTCTCGAACCCGTGGCACCCGTCAACTCCACAGCCGATCGTTGCTCCGTTCCTTGTCCCATTGGGGCGTCGGCTCGAAGTAGCCGGACTCGGGCCGCAGGTGAGCCCTGATCATCTCCTCGTTCGGCTCGACGCCGAGACCCGGGCTGTCGGGAACGATCGCGAAGCCTTTTTCGACGAGCGCGTTGCCGCCCGTTGTCTTGACCAGCGATTCCCACCACGGTACGTCGAGCGAGTGGTGCTCCAGGGCAATGAAGTTCTCGGTCGCGGCGGCACAGTGAACGTTGGCCATGAACGACACCGGAGATCCGGCGAAGTGCATCGCCATCGGTACGCCGTGCTCCATCGCGTAGTCGCCGATCTTTTTCGTCTCGATCAGGCCGCCGGAGCTTGCCAGATCCGGGTGGATCATGTCGACCGCGCCCATCTCGATCAGCTTGATGAAATCTTCCTTCAGAAAAATGTCCTCACCGGTCAGCACCGGGACCGTCGTCGACTCGCGAATCTGCTTCAGCAGGTGGCCGTACTGCCACGGAAGGATGTCCTCCATCCACGCCAGATTCCACTTCTCCATCGCCCGCGCCAGCTTGATGCCGCTGTTGACGCCGAAGTGGCCGTAGTGGTCGGACGACAGCGGGATCTCCATACCGATCACCTCGCGCACCTGTCCGACCCAGTCCGACAGATAGCCAACGCCCTTGTCAGTGATTTCCACGCCAGTGAAGGGATGCGCGACGCGGCTGCCCCCCCAGGGCTCGGGCGAACCGGCCGGTCCGCTGATCATCCCCGGCTTGCCTTCGAGCAGCTCGATGCCGAAATCCTGCTTCAGGTACGTGATGCCGCGGTTCATCCGCTCCTTCAGGCGCTCGCCCTGCTGCTTCGGATCGTCGCCGTGCGTCGTATCCGCATACAGCCGTACTCGGTCGCGGAACTTCCCGCCCAGCATCTGCCAGCAGGGCACGCCCCAGGCCTTGCCCGCAAGATCCATGCACGCCATCTCGATGCCGCAAACACCGCCCGCCTGCCGGGCTGGTGCACCGAACTGCTTGATCTTCCGGAAGATTCGGTCCACGTTGCAGGGGTTCTCGCCGAGGATGCGGCTCTTGAGGAACAGCGCGTACGTCTCGCTGGACCCGTCGCGTACCTCGCCGTAGCCGGAGATCCCCTGATTGGTGTCGATGCGAATGATCGGGCAGGTCATCGGCGCGTTGACGACGACCGCGTAGCGCAGGTCGGTGATCTTCAGCGCCGACGGTTCCGACGACCGTTTGACGTTGGACTGCACCAGTGCAGAGGCGGCGTCGGCTCGCGACTCCGCCGTTTCGACGAACGCTGCCGCGGTCGCCCCCGCCGCAACGGTGCCGACTGATTGAAAGAACCTGCGCCTGTTGAGCATCTGCTGCACTGCAGGTTTCATCGCGTCACCCCTTGATTGCACAGCCGGGACCGCTCCCCGGCGCGGCGTATCATACAACCGCTCATACCATGCGTCACGCAATCCGCTGCTGCCTTGCTCTTGTGTTCACGGCTATGACTGTCTCCTCCGGCGCACAAGCGCCCGCCTCGGATGCCGGCGTTCGCCTGCACGCGCTGTTCGATCGCGAGTGGGACTGGGAACTGTCGGAGAGTCCGCTTACGGCCTCGGCCCTCGGCGATCTGCGCTGGAACGACAAATGGGACGACCTCAGCATGTCCGCGCTCGATCGGCGGCAGCGCCATCGCGAAGCCGTCCTCGCCGAGATCAGGACCATCGATCGCACGCAGCTCTCGCCCGACGACCGGACGAATCTCGACATCTTCCGGTATCAGTACGAGATGACGGTCGAGGGGTTCACGCACCGCTACTACCTGATTCGGACCGACACTTACGCCGGGATTCAGAACAGCGAGCAGGTGGCGGATACGCTGCGTTTCAAGACGCTGAAAGACTACGACGACTGGCTCGCTCGCCTCGACACGTTTCCCGCCTACGTCGATCAGAACATCGCGTTGATGCGCGCCGGCATGCGCGGCAACGTCCTGCTGCCCAAGGTCATCGTCCGGCGCGTACTCGATCAACTCGGGAAGCTCGCCGCGCAGCCGCCGCAGAACAGCGGCTTCTACAAGCCATTCGTGCATCTCCCGGACGACATTGCCGAATCCGAACGTACGCGCCTCCACAAGACCGCGCTCGAACGCGTACAGCAGCGCGTGCAGACCGCGTTCGCGACGCTCAGGACGTTCCTTGAACGCGAATACCTGCCCGTCTGCTACGACCAGGTCGGTTGGTCGCAGACGAGCAGCGGCGAGGCCGGCTACGCCTATTTCGCGCGCCTCTTCACCACCACGGACCTGACGCCGCAGCAGATTCACGAGCTCGGCCTGAAAGAGGTGGCCAGAATCCGCGCCGAGATGGAGCGGATCAAGGCGGCGACGAACTTCCAGGGCTCGCTGCAGGAGTTCTTCACGTACCTCCGGTCCGACCCGCGTTTCTTTTATGCGACGCCCGAGGCCCTGCTCGAGGGCTATCGCGCGCTCGCCAAGCGCATCGACCCCGAGCTGATCAAAGTAATCGGCACGCTGCCGCGACTACCGTACGGTGTCCGCCCGATCGCTGATGCCGTCGCGCCGAACACAACCGCAGCGTACGCGAATCAGGGCGCTCCCGACGGCTCGCGCCCCGCCTATTTCTTCGTGAACCTGTACAGGCCCGAGATGCGCCCGAAGTGGGAAATGCTCGCGCTGACCCTTCACGAGGCGATCCCCGGCCACTGCCTGCAGATGTCGCGTGCGTTTGAACTGGGCGAACTGCCAGCCTTCCGCCGCTATGGCGGGTTCACTGCTTACGTCGAAGGATGGGCCCTCTACTCCGAGTCGCTGGGCGAGGACATGGGCCTGTACGACGACGACCAGTACGCACGGTTCGGAAGGCTCACCTACGAGATGTGGCGTGCGGTGCGACTGGTCGTGGACACCGGCATGCACGTGATGCACTGGGATCGGGATCGCGCGATCAAGTACTTCATGGACAACGCCGCGAAGACCGAGCTCGATGTCACCAACGAGATCGATCGATACATCTCGTGGCCCGGTCAGGCACTCGCCTACAAGGTTGGCGAGCTGCGGATCAAGTCGCTGCGGGAGAAGGCCCGGAAGCAGCTCGGCGATCGATTCGATATCCGAGCGTTCAACGATCGCGTACTGGAGACGGGTCCGGTGCCGCTGCAGGTGCTCGAAGCACAGGTCGAGACGTGGATTGCGGCGGGCGGGCCGGCGCTGGCGAAGGGAACGCGGGCGCGCTGATCCCGGAGACCGAGAGATCAGCGCGCCCGCGGCCATGGGCGCGAGAAAAGTCTCGTGCGCTATTTCAGGTGCTTGCTGACCAGTTTGGTCATCGCAAACATGTTGACCGTGCCCTTGCCGCCGAAGATTGGCTTCAAGGTGGCATCCGCGTTGATCTGCCGCTTGTTCTTCGGGTCCTGCAGCTTGTTCTTCTTGATGTAAGCCCACAGGCGCTTCGTCACCTCGGTGCGCGGAATCGGCTTCGATCCGACGACCGCCGCGAGCTGCTCGCTGGGCGTGACCGGCTTCATGAACGCCGCATTCGGCTTCCGGGCACTCTTCTTCGCAGTCTTCTTGGCAGTCTTCTTCTTCGCAGTCTTAGCCATGTGGTCTCCAAAAAAGGTGAATAGGCGGTCGCACGCGGGATGATCGACAATTTCGCGCCGAATGTCCACCAGTTTCACGGGCGGAACAGGATCGGTACCAGCTGCGAACCCATCCCGCTGGCCACGAACACCATCTTCCGGTTCGCGGTGAGCGTCCCCATCCAGTCGAACGCGCCACCGTCGATCAGCGGAACGCCGCCGCCCGCGCCCTCACCGCACCAGAGCATGTAGCGCAGGCCGGCGTAGTAGGGATGATCCAGCGGCCGGCGCTCTATCGTCAGGCCCGACACGCTGCCGGCGATGCGGTCCGCTAGAGACGCACGCTCGGGCGTCGCGAGGAGTGCGAGCCGGCGATTCGGGAACGAAAAACCGGCACGTTCCAGGCGATCCAGCACCGCGACGAAGGTCGTGATGTGGGTGGAGAGCTCCGAGACAACGAACGCCTGGTCCTTCTGCTCTCGGCCCCCACTGGCCAGGCAGAAAATCCGGAAGTGCTGCGCGAACCCCGATTGCCTGGGCACCGGTTGGGCGCGCACGGCCCGGTGACACGTGGCCAGGCGAACGATCGCCCCGGCCTCGGCGCGCAGGCGGCGGGCGCACTCGAGCGCGAGGACGTTCGTCGGGTCGGAGACGACTTCGGTCCCGCGAAGCGCCGACACGATCTTGTTCTGGCTCGCCAGTCCGACCACCGAACACACGCCGAGCGGCGCCAATGGCGACAACTCGACCGCCTCGAACTGGGCCGCCGCCGCCAGCACCTCCGTCTCGACGGCCATCGTCGTCCGCTGGTCGACGGGAGAGAGCCGGACGAACGCCATCGCGCGTCCACTGTTCCAGCAGACCGGCCGGTGTGCGTTGTCTCGCTCGCGCGTTGAACACTTCGAGCAGCAGCGACCAGAGCTCCGAGGCGGAGAGGCGTTCGGCCAGGGCGCGATACGTCTCGTCGTTGACGCCATCGACGGCCCACTGCCGATCAGTCTCCATCGCCTTCTCCACCGGCGCCGGACGTCGTCGCAGGAACGCCGAGAGAGTCGTGGTCGACGGGATCTACCGGTGTCGGCAGCTCGTACCAGATCTCGAACTCGTAGCCGTCGCGATCGGTCGCGAACAGGTACGGCTCGCCCGGGACGAACTCGCCAGTTTCGCGGACCCGCCCGCCGGCGGCCTCGACGGCAGCGACGGCTGCACCGATGTCGGCGGCGGCTCGCAGCCGGAAGCCGAAGTGGATGACGCCGCCGGCGGCGCCGGCGCGCTCCGGCGCCTGCTCCAGCACGAGAACGTCGCGTGTGCCCGGTGTCTGCAGCTGGGCGAACGTGTCGTGCCGATACACCTCCACCGCGCCGAGCACCGCCTGATAGAAACGCGAGGCCCGGTCCACGTCGCCCACCGCGAGCGCGATGTGCGTCAGCCCGAATGTCTTCACCACGATCCTCTCCCGGAGAAATTGGGGTCGGGATAAATTTCAATTTCTGCCACAGCAAACGGCTGGCAAAAACTGAAATTTATCCCGACCCCAATTAGCGAAGCAGGCGGGGTAGCATGCCGCCCGTGCTCTGGATGTAATGGCGATAGTCGTCGCCGAACTTGGCAATCAGCGCCTCTTCTTCGCGGGGAACCACCAGCCAGCGGATCACGACGACCACGACGCTGGCGAGCGCGAGGATGAACCAGTTCGCCGCCATCAAGCCGACGGCAAGGAGCAACGCGCCGCCAGTCGCGTACAACGGATGGCGCACCCACCGATAGGGCCCCGTGGTGACGAGCGAGTGATCCGACTTCGTCAGCACGGTCTCGCTGACGTTCTTCCCGAGATTGCTGAACAACCACCATGCGCTTGGCACGCACAGGAGCCCGATCACTGCACCCAGCCAGCGTAGCCAGTCGGGCAGCGCCAGGGCCGCCCACGACATCCAGGCTGGGTTGATCAGGTAGGCGACGACCGCCGCGAACAGCGGCAACGCGAAGACCGCGCGGATCAGCATGAAGAGGGGACCTTCGCGACGACGCGCGATCGTCTCGCCGGCTTTGCGGGCAAGGCGGCGGTGGTGCAGCGAGATTGCAAAGACCGAGACCACGCAGACGAGTGCGAGCCATCTGAACATCGGTCCTCCACTCAGTCGAGAACCAGCGGCCCCTTCGGCGTGTCCAGCGTCGCGCGGAGTCCCGTCGTCGCCGACTTCGCAACCGCCGCATCGATGCCGAGATTGCGCAAAACGCTTTGCAGCCTTGCCGGGTCGGGATGGCGAATCTCGAGCGCGGTCAAGCGGCAACCCGCCGGCGAATCGGTAGATGGGTGCCTCGAGTCCGGCGCCCACTGGATGAAAAACGGCGTCGGATCGACATCGGCCTCGGCGAACCCCGCCAGGACACCAACGGTTCGCCATCGGAGCGTGACACCGTCGGGGCGAGCGCGCGAACCGTCGCGGGGCCCGAAGACCTTGTATCCGGCCTTGGCGGCGGCTGCCGCCGTAGCATCGACGTCAGGGCTCGCCGCGGCCCACGTCACCAGACGCGGCGAGGCCAGCCGGCGCAGATCGATTTGGAAGTTGAATGCTGATTGTGCCGGATCCGGCGCGATGATCTCGAGGTACTGGCGATTGCCAAGGGACGCGAGGGCGTTGCGGGTACCGGCGCCCGGATGAACGCCGCCAATCGCCGCTTTGACTCCCGTGCGCGCCTCGAACCAGGCGATGCCGGCCTCGAGATCGGCGGCGCCGAGGAGCAGATGATCGACGGCGTCACGGGCATCGGTTGGAGCGGCCATCGCAGTCCTCGCGGGCAGATGCCAGGCGGCTATCGTCGCACCGATGCCCGCGAGCCATTCGCGCCGGGTCATGGGGATCTCCGAATTTAAGTAGGCCCAAGCTTTAGCTCGGGCAATGGCCGACCGATCGCCCGAGCTGAAGCTCGGGCCTACGACCGGATCTCACCGTCGCCCGAGCTGAAGCTCGGGCCTACGCTGATTCAAACCTAGACGCGCAGCAACGCCGCCGTCGCCGGCTTCGACGTCGCGCGTGCGATAGCGGCAGCATACAACGCGACTTGTCGCTTGTAGCGATCGAGACCAACGCGGCCGATCTCGATGTCGGTCTTCACGTCCACCACCGTCCACCGCCCGGCTTCCTCGAACGCGAGATCGGCAACGCCCTCGATCAATGTCCCGTCCGCGGCCAGATAGGTCAGCGGCACTTCGCGGCGGCACCGGCCATCCTGCGATGCGGCGCGCGCGCGCACGAAAACCGGATGCGCGAGTGCCTGTCTGACTACTTGTTCCGCAGCCGATGTTTCTTCAGGCGTGGCGGCCAGCAGCCGTGCCTGAACGGCGGACATCTCGCCCACCCTCACGTCATCCGCATCCAGTGCCACTCCGCCCAGTACGGCGTGCACGAGAGCGCCGAATCGCGCGCCCGAGGGACGAACCCGATCCTCGGCCGCGGCGTGCTCCACGCGGACTTCGTCGACGTCCAGCTCAGGGGGCGTCACGGAATCAAGCGCCGCCCACTCGGTGACCGTCTGCACGACGAGCCCCGGCTGACTGCCACGTTCGATCGTCTGCGCCAGTTCCTCGTGCCAGGCCTGATACACCGCCGTCGTTTCGTCGACCAGGGGCCGCGGCGCGTCCCTCGCAATCAGCTCCTCTCGGCGGACGCCGAAAGTCGAGGGCCGCTCCAGCATCAGCACTCCCGGATCCCACCAGACGACGTCATAGGTAGTTTCGGTGTCGTTCTGATACCCGGGCATGCGGTGGCGTCCCGGATGCACTGTATCGGCTCTGGCCGGATCGCCGCCCGGGCGTTCGAGGACCGTGTCCTTACGAAACGCCGGACAGGCGGCGTGTGGCTGGCCGTCACGCCGCCGCTGCAGCACGGGAAAGATCGCCGCGTCGAGGGGACCCGTCCAGCCCTCGCGATAGGGCTCGTCTCCGATTGCCGGGACGACGAGGAGATCGCGCGCCCGCGTCGCCGCGACATAGGCAAGCCGCTGCCCTTCACGCCGATCGCGCTCAACTTCGAGCGGCTCGTGATCCAGAAGCTCCGCCGGTGCCCATCCCGCGAGCCGCTGAGCGCACAAGCCACGCAGGCCGTCGACATACCGATCGGCAGTGTCCCTCGACATCCGGCAGCTCATGTCGGCCAGGATCACGACAGGAAACTCGAGCCCCTTCGCCTTATGGACAGTCATCAAACGTATACCGTCGCTGCCCTCTTCCAGGATCGGCGCTTCTGGCGCTTCCGCCTGCGACGCCGCCTCTGCGAGTGCGTCAACGAATCCGCGGAACGAGATGCCCCCCTCAGCCTCGTAGGCGCGCGCGAGGTCGGCGATGTGCAGGACGTTGGCGAGCGCCTGCTCGCCGCCGCGGCGAAGCGCGAAGCCGACGTGCGCACGCGTCGCATTCAGTAACTCCGCGAGCGTATCGGCGACCGGCCGGCTGTTCCGCCGCTGATGCAGCGCTCGCAAGAGCGTCAACGCCTCTCCCACCGGCTGCAGCCTGGCGGTCAGGTTCTCGGGCACCTGATACGGGCTGAATCGGCGGAAATGGTGGTGGTACTCGAATAGCGTCTCTTCGCCGATCGCGAACAGCGCGCCTCGCAGCGTCGCAAACAGCGACAGCTCGTCGTCCGGCCATTCGATTGCCGTGAGCGCCGCTCGAATCGTCTCGATCTCTTCGCGATTATGGAAAGACTTGCCGCCGACGAGCAGGTGGGGAATGTCGCGCGCCTCGAGCGCCTCCACGTATTCGCGCGTCATGTCTTCACCGAAGCTCGTGAAACGCCTGAACAGGAGACAGACGTGACGTGCCTGAACCGGCACGTCGCTCCATTCGCCCGTTATCTGGCTGCGCTCGCTCACCGTCCAGCCGCTGTCCTGCAGAACCCATTGCAGGAAGGCGCCGACGGCATCCGGCAGCGATTCCTCGATCGCTTTCTTCGTCACGTTCCTGATGCCATACGGACGCGGCACCGGCAGCACCACGACTGCGGGCTGCCCGGCACGATCGGGCCGGGAGGGTGAAAGCGGCACATAGCCCGGCTGCAGCGCCTCCGCGTCTTCCACCATCAGCGGTGCGAAGGCGGCATTGACGGCGCGTTGAATCTCGGGCGTCGACCGAAAGCTGGTCGTCAACGCGGCGGTCTTTGCGCCCTTCGACTTCAGCCAGTCACACACATCCTGATAGGTGCCGATGTCGGCGCGCCGGAAGCGATAAATCGACTGCTTGGGGTCGCCGACGATGAAGAGCGAGCCCTGCCGGGGAGTGACTGTGCGCCAGTGGATCGAGCCGACACGGTCACGATCGGGCGCGCCGGAGAGGAGGACCAGAATTTCGGCCTGCAGCGGATCAGTATCCTGGAATTCGTCTACGAACAGGTGCGTGAGCCGAGTCCGGAAGGTGCTCCGCACCGCCGCGTTGTCGCGCAACAGCGTCCGTGCTTTGAGCAGCAGGTCGACGAAATCCAGCGCCCCCTCTGCCGCCTTCAACTGCTCGTAACGCTCGAGACTGCCCTGCAGGTCATCGCGGAGGTGCGAGGCGAGATCCGCGTTTGCGCGCGCTTCGAAGTCGCCGAGCGCGTCGAACAGCCTCTGCCGCGCGTCCCACACGGCCGCGCGCGTCGTTCCGCGCCGATAGGCGGCGCTGCTGCCCTTCCGGGGTCTGGCAAAGCCGCGATTGTGGCGAAGGTCCACGAGCGAGGCCTCGAGGCCGTCGTAGTCATCGGCTGGTAACGCCCCGCTGTCGATGGCTGCGCACCGCGCATGGGCGTCGGCGAGATCGAGCGCGAGCGGATCCTTGTCCCACGACGGATTGGCGGACAGCGCCACGAACTCACGCAACTGCTGCACCAATCGATCGATGTGACGCTCGCGCTCGAACGGGTCGCGGCGCCACCGGGCGTCGTGATCCCGCCACGTCACGAGCGCCCAGCCTGCCCGCTTCAGCCGCTCGACGGGCCCGTCCTCGTCTTCATCAGCTCCAAAGTTCCGGCGCGACGGGCGGCGCAAGGAGCGCCTCACGCCTTCACCCGGTTCGGCGAGCTGTTCCTGCAGCCAATGGTCGAACGCCACGGCGTACATCGCGAGCGCCTGGCCTTCGGTCAGCACCTGAAACTGCGGATCGACGACAGCCTCGACAGGCCGCTCGCGCAAGAGGTCCGCGCAGAAGCCGTGAATCGTGCTGACGCGGGCCTCTTCGAGGTGTTCCAATGCATGCTCGAGATGGGCCCGCGCGTCGGCCGCTTCGGTCAGGCGTGCACGCTCCAGCTCCTCGCGAAGCCGCAGCTTCAGCTCGCCTGCCGCCTTTTCTGTGAAGGTGACCGCGACGATCTGCTGCATCGCCGCCGTGCCGGTGCGAATCACGTTGACGATGCGGCCGACCAGCGCCGTTGTCTTGCCGGTCCCGGCAGCAGCCTCGACGATGTACGAGTGGTCGAGATCGTTGGCGATATGATCGCGATCGACGGCGTCGGCCTGAAGCGGTGGCGTCATTCGCGTTCCCTCAGTTCGACGACGTCCTGGAATTTCGCGGCATGCTTGCGCCTGGCGCGCCGCTCCGCATCCGGACCGCAGACCGCGCCGAAGTCGCACCACTGGCACGCGCCGTGTTTCGGATACGCGGCGAGCAGTCCCTGTTCGATCCCGCGGTCGATGATTTCGAGTACTTCGAGACCGGCCCGCCGGGAGGTCTCGGTCAGTTGCACGGGCACGACTTTGAACTGGCCGGCGCTGGTGCAGAACCAGAGGCGCCCTTCGTGAACCATCTTGCCGGTCATCTCTTCGAGCGCGAGGCTATAGAGAATCGGCTGCAACACTTCGCCACCTGACACCAGGGGATGATCGGCTACTCGCGCGCGGCCGGTCTTATGGTCGGTGACGCGTAAAACGCCGGTCGGCCCGTGGCGCTCGACGAGATCGATCGATCCGCGCAGGACGAATCGTCCAGCGATTCGCACCGTCTCGGTACGACTGGCTTCATCGCGTCCGTCGGTCGGAGGGAGACCAAACGCCAGTTCGAACCATTCTGGAATCCAGCCGTCGGGATCCGCCGCCATCAACTCCACCCATCGACGAAGGTCCCGGGCGATCTGATCGATCTCGTCGTCCCACACGCGCCGGATGGGCGGGGCCAGCCGCGCGTGCTCCCGGTCGGCCACGCGCTCGGTCACTTCGGCGATCGTCGCGAGGGCCGCGCCGACGGTTGCCGTGCGAATCGGCAGGCGGCCTTCTTCGCGAAGCTGCCGCAGGAATTCTGCCTGGATGCGGTGGAACACGTTGCCTTTGGTCAGCGGATCCAGCCGTTGCAGCGGACTGACCTCCTCGCGCGGTGCAAGGCGGTAGATCGCCGACAGCAGGAATCGATACGGGCACACGCTGTATTGCTGCAGCGCCGACAGCGAATACGGGCGCGCCCCGAGACGCTGCGCGTCGAGCGCGTCCTGGATCTGCGCGGTGGCACGAACCAGGCCGTCGGCCTCCGACCATTGCCGCTGGTGGCGCGCCCAGCGCTCGCGCACCGATCGTCCCAAGGCCGCATTCAGCTCGAGCAGGTATCTCGCGCGGCCGGTCACTTTCGACGGATCGCGCTCGGCCAGCAACGGTCGAAGGGTCGCGAGATCGTGCTCGAAGACATCGATGGCGCGAGAGGCGTCAGAAGGTGCCGGCCATGCCAGCGTCGCGTCGCCTCGCTCGAAGGCCTCGCGTTCGAAATCGACGTGCGACGGGATGCGACCGGTGATCGCCCGTTTGAGATCGAGCGCGTAAAACGACGGCACTCGCGGTCTGGCGTCGGCGAGCTCCATCCGCGGGTACGACACATACAGACGGTCGGTCGCCGCGCCGACCGCCAGGCGAAGCTGCAACCGCTCGAGATCACCGCGCTCACGGGTGTCGCGCAGCCCGGCGGCGAGGGTACGGCGTGCCTCGTCGAGGAGCAAGGGATCCTCCCGGAGCTTCTGCGGGAACAATCGCTCGGCGAGGCCGGGCACGAACACGATGCGGAAGGTCCGGCCTCTGGCCTGCTCGGGCGACCCGACGAAGACGCGTCCAAAGCGGCGAGCCGGAGGTTCGACGGCGAGCATCCGGAGACGTTCGGTGAGCACCTTCCGAACTTCGGCGATCCCGACCGGGCCGATCGCGGACATTGGACGCATCTCGGCCAGGACGCGCAGGACGCGCGTCGGGCGGCGCAGCACCCGCGGCGCAAAGGTTTCGAGGCGTTCGAGCCAGACGCCCCAGGTATCGTGGGCAGTTCTCCACGCATCGAGCTCGCCGACGATCGGCAGGGCAAACGTCGTCAAATGGCCCAGCTGCTCGAGATCGCGCGACACCGCCGCAAAACGGGCCGCATCGGGCTCGTCCGTTGCGAGCTCCTGGAGCCGCTGGCGCAGTTCCGCAGCGAGCCCCTCGAGCCTGCGCGCCCATCGGATGCGGCCGCCGATGACAGCTGACTCGACGAGCAGCGTCTCCCAGCGCCACGGCGCGCGGAGCGAGCCGTCCACAATCGGCAGCGCTGGATCGGCGGCGGTGCGAGGAGGACTCGCGGAAACTGTGGTTTCGTCGGTGCTCGACAACCCCGCGGATAGTGCCTCCTCGTCGGGTTCGACCCAGATGGTCGCCGACAGGAGGTCGTCCGGGTCGGGCACCTGCGACAGCGACAGATACTCTGCGAACCGCCGCGCCGAGAGATCTTCTTCAGCGCAGAACAGCAGCGCCAGGAACGCCCTGCCCGCCGGATCGGGCCGTCGCGTGCCACGGTCGAACCAGGCTGGAATCCGCGCGCGGCCGAACGCATGCTCGAGGAGGCCGAGGTACTGATTCGGCGCGCGAACGAGAACGGCCATCTCGTCGAATCGCGTTCCTGCCTTCGCTTCGTCGAGCACGCGTCGCGCGATCTCGACGGCTTCCCGCCCCTCGCCGGGCGCCGAGAAAAATTCGACGTTTGCGGCCGGCTCGTCAGTCGGCGACACGTCGGGCGCAAACAGCGAGGCTCGGAGGCGCGCGAGCCCCGACCGCGCGGGTTCCTGAACGGTCTCGACAGCCCCGTCGAGTGCGCGCGCCATCGCATTGGCCGACCGATCGTCGTGCAGCTGGGACCGTCGCGAGCACCGAGGACGCGCGCGCGGCCAGGGCGGCGACGAATCGCTCCTCGGCCACCGAATTGAGTGCGATGTCGATCAGCAGGAGTGGCTGGTCGATCGCGACCCCAGATACATTCGCCGTGGATTCCGTCAGTACCCGAGTCGCCGTCTCGAGCAGGCGTGCACGATCGGCGGCGCCGGCGTCCGCGAATTGTTCCTCGACGCGATCGAGCAGTCGCGCGAGATCGGTGCCCGACGGGACCAGTGTCCCGAGAGCGGTCGTGGGCACCCCGGCCAGCCGTAGCTCGCCCAACGTGCGCGCGAGCGCACGCGGAAAACCGGGCGTACGCACTACGGGCGAGAAGTAGGCGAGCTCGTCGCGCTCGACCACGTCGAAAATGGCGCGTGCCGCGACTGCCTCCGCGCCCAGCGGCGAGCTGGGCGATCGGCCGACCCGTGCGAGCGCCGCCACTGCCAGGCGCGCCGCCGCCTGAAGCAGACTGAGACGGTGCCAACCGAACGACGCGCCACGCTGGCGCCCGGCGGCACGCGCGAGATCGTCGGCAGCCCCACGTGACGACGCGACAATCAGCGCTTCCCGACCGGAGGGAATAGCGAGGAGAAACTCGACGGCGGCCTCGAGACGAACCTGGCCGCTGGTGGAGGTGAGAATACGAACCTTCCGAACATCCCCGCCGGTCGCCATGCCGGCTCCTTTCCGCAGGTCAGCGCCGCCACGGCACCGACCTGCGGAGTGTAACACGTGCCGGAATGACAAAAGAATTACAGTTCGCAGCGGGCAAAAGCCGCGCCATTACAGAACTCTTACACGACCTGTCGACGCCGCTTGCTACTGTGGGTGGACTCGAACGCCGATGAACCTGTTGGGGCCGCCGCTCGCCGACGGCCGGGAGGAAGAAGATCCGTGACCGTCGAGACCATGCCCGCCGCGAAGACTAGACCGCTACGACAACATCAACTGGATCACCTTCGTGGCCATGTCGGCGTTTCACGTCGGCGCCGTGGCGGCGCTCTTCTATTTTTCATGGACGGCGGTGGCGCTGACCGCGTTCTTCTACTGGGTCTCCATCGGCCTCGGGATCGGCATGGGGTATCACCGGCTGCACACGCACCGGTCGTACAAGGTGCCGAAGCTGCTCGAATACTTCTTCGCCATTTGTGGCACGTTGACGCTCGAGGGCGGACCGATCTTCTGGGTCGCCACGCACCGCATCCACCATCAGAACTCCGACACCGATGACGACCCGCACACGCCGCACCATGGCGGCTTCTGGGCGCACATGGGATGGATCCTCTTCGGTGAAGGGCATCACAACGACACGGCGCTGATGTCGCGCTATGCGCCGGATCTCGCTGCCGATCCTTTCTATCGCTGGCTCACCACCTGGCACTGGGTGCCCCTCGTCGTTTTCGGCTTTGGCGGTGCTCGCCCTCGGCGGCTGGCCGATGGTGATGTGGCTCGTGTTCTTCCGCGTCACCGTGGGGCTGCACTCGACCTGGCTCGTGAATTCGGCGACCCATATGTGGGGCCGCCGCCGTTTCCAGACCAAGGACGATTCCAAGAACAGCTGGTGGGTGGCGATCCTGACGTTCGGCGAGGGCTGGCACAACAACCACCACGCACATCCGACGTCCGCCCGCCACGGTCTCGCGTGGTATGAAGTAGACATTACCTGGCTGCAGATCAAGGCACTCAAGCTCCTCGGGATCGCCGATCGCGTCCGCGTCGTCGATGTCAACGGCCGCCAGCCCGGTCAAGCCCGCCGCGCGGCGTAACCTTTCCCTCGTCCCTCGTCCCTCGTCCCTCGTCCCTCGTCCATGTAAGGGCGCACACAGTGCGCCCCTACGGCGTCCTGTGGCATCCTAGCCGCATGATCTCGGCGCCCAAGCGGAAGTCGCTCGTCTTCGCGACGCTCGGGTCCTGCCTCGTCGCCTTGGTCGTCGCGCTGAACGTCAGCTGGATCGTCATCAACTGGCGCGAGGGACTGCTGCTCGTCCTCGGCGTCATCCTGTTCCTCGTAATCCTGGCGGGCGTCGTGGTGAACACCGTCTTCCTTGTGCGCGAGGCGCGCCGGAACGAACAGCATGATGCCTTCATCAACGCGGTCACTCATGAGCTGAAGACGCCGGTCGCGTCGATTCGTCTCTACCTCGAAACGCTGCAACGCCGTGAGCTGCCGGAAGACAAGCGCCGCGAGTTCTACGGTGTGATGCTCGCCGACAGCGATCGCCTGCTCGACCTGATCGAACAGGTGCTTCGCGCCGGGCGTACCAGCGCGCGATCGCGGGTGCTTGCACCAGGTGCCGATCGATCTGCGCGAAACCGTCCGCGAGTGCCTCGATCTCGCCCGCGTTCGGCACCACCTGCCCGACGAGGCACTTGCGTACGTGAATCGCGTCGCGGAGCCGGCGCAGGCGACGGTTCTGGGCGATCCCGACGAATTGAAGGCTGCGGTCTCGAACCTGGTGGACAACGCGATCAAGTACTCCAACGGGGACGTCCACGTGCAGGTCGAACTCACGCCGCTCGAGGATCGATCGCGTGGCCGTTCGCGTGCGCGATGCCGGCATCGGCATCTCCGCCTCGGAGCTCAAGCGCATCTTCCGCCGCTTCTATCGCATCCCCGAAGCCGTGGCGATGCGAATCAAGGGCACCGGCCTCGGTCTCTTCATCGTCAGCTCGGTCGCCCGGAAACACGGCGGCCGGGTCTTCGCCGAAAGCGCCGGTCCCGGACAGGGCAGCACCTTCACCCTGCAGCTTCCGACCGCTCCCTCCGCATGAGCAGAATCCTCGTCGTCGAAGACGAGCTGCACCTCGCCGACGGCCTGCGCTTCAATCTCGAAGCGGAAGGCTATGACACCGAGGTCGTAGACACCGGCGAGAAGGCGATGGATCGAATCGCGGTGCTCGATGATCCGATCGACCTCGTCGTGCTCGACGTGATGCTGCCGGGGATCAGCGGCTTCGAAGTGGCCAGCCGGCTGCGAAGCGATCGGAACTACGTGCCGGTGTTGATGTTGACCGCCCGCGGGCGCGCAGACGACGTCGTCAAGGGCTTCGAGTCGGGCGCGGATGACTACCTCTCGAAACCGTTCGATCTCGCCGTACTGATCGCGCGCGTGGAAGCGCTCCTGCGACGCCACAGCTGGAACCGCCCGCCTGAGAACGCGCCGACCGTGGAGCCCGCCGCCGCGGATCGCTACGCCTTCTTGGGCAGGGAGATCGACTTCGCCGGGCTGGAGCTCAGGCGCGATGGCAAGACGCTGCCGCTGACCCTGATGGAAGCCAACCTGCTTCGCTTTCTCGTTCAGCGGGAGGGACAGATCGTGTCGCGCAAGGACATGCTGGAGCAGGTCTGGGGCGTCCACGAGGACACGGATACCCGCGCCATCGACAATTTCATCGTGCGTCTGCGGCGCTACATTGAAGAGAATCCGGCCGAACCCCGGCACCTGCAGACGATTCGCAGCGTCGGCTACCGATTCGTCGCGAATCCTTGATCCGGGGGCATTCCACCCCCATAGCTATACAGATGCTGAACCCCGATCGCTACTTCAGCGCGATTCCTGCCGTCCGAGAGATTGCACGCGAGCTCTACCGCGAGGTGGCGACGCTGCCGCTCGTCTGTCCGCACGGGCACGTGGATCCGAAGCTGCTGGCGCTCGACGAGCCGTTTCCCGATCCGGCGGCGCTCATCGTCATCCCCGATCACTACATCGTCCGGATGCTCTATTCACAGGGCGTGGCGATGGAGCACCTCGGCATTCCCCGCACCGACGGAAGCCCGGTCGAACGCGATCCGCGCAGGATCTGGCAACTGTTCGGCGATCATTTCCATCTGTTCCGCGGAACGCCGAGCGGCGCCTGGCTCACGCAGGAGTTCGCCGATGTCTTTGGAATCTCAGAGCCGCTGAACGCGCAATCGGCGAAGCGGATCTATGACGCAATCGAGAGCCGCTTACGCGAGCCCGAGTTCCGGCCGCGCGCCCTGTTCGATCGATTCAACATCGAAGTGCTCTGCACGACGGATGCCGCAACAGATTCTCTCGAACATCATGCACAGATCCGCGAGTCGGGCTGGAAGGGAGTCGTGCGTCCGACATTCCGGCCCGATCTCGCGATCAACATCCTGCATCCACGTTGGCGGAACGAAATCGACCGGCTGGCAGCAGCAACGTCGGAAGCACTGACGACCTACGCGAGCTACATTCGGGCGCTCGAAGAGCGGCGCGCGTTCTTCAAGACGGCGGGCGCCACGGCAACAGACCACGCCGCGGAAACGCCGTTCACGGCCGAGCTCTCCCCCACGAATGCAGCGATCCATCTTCGAGCGCGCACTTGCGGGCCGGGCGACCGCCGCGGACGCTCGCGCGTTCACCGGTCACATGTTGATGGAGATGGCGCGAATGAGCACCGAGGACGGGCTCGTCATGCAGCTCCACCCGGGATCGGACCGTAATCACAATGCCGTCGTATTCGAGCGGTTCGGTCCGGATCGCGGCTGCGACATCCCACTGGCGACCGAGTACACGCGCAATCTCAAGCCGCTGTTGAACAAATACGGCAACGATTCCCGGCTGACGCTGGTGCTGTTCACGCTGGACGAGACGACCTACGCACGGGAGCTCGCGCCGCTGGCGGGCCACTACCCTGCGCTACGTCTTGGTCCGCCGTGGTGGTTCTACGACAGCATCGAGGGGATGACGCAGATTCCGCTATCAGGTCACGGAAACGGCCGGCATCTACAACACTGCCGGTTTCAACGACGACACTCGCGCCTTCCCGTCGATCCCGGCACGGCACGACGTCGCCCGGCGCGTCGACGCAAATTTCCTGGCCGATCTCGTCTCGCGTCACATCGTCACGATCGACGACGCATCAGAAATGATCCGTGAGCTGAGCTACGGGTTGGCGAAGAGGACGTACAGGCTGTAATCGTACGTCGGTCCCCGAGCTTCGAGCTCGGGCGTCCTTGGGCACACGCCCAAGCTAAAGCTTGGGCCTACGCCGGAGGGGCCTACGCCGGAAGCGCCTTATGCCGGTGCCGACAGTCGCTGAATCCGCTGATCCAGATCCGCCAGCGCCTGCTCGAGCATCTGACGATGCGCCGGCGCCGATGCGCGCTCGAGGTCGGCTGCCACTCGAGCCCGCGCGAGGCTCAGCTCGCGCCGCTGCGTCTCGATCGCCAACGCCTCCGGCGACAGCGCTTTCCGGCTCTTGCGGCTCTCGGCGGCGTCCGCCTGTTGCGATTCGATGGATTTGCTTTCCCAGCCGCGTGCCATATGAAATGGGGTCGGGATAAATTTCAGTTTTTGCCAACTGATGCAGGATTGCACACGGTAAGAACTGAAATTTATCCCGACCCCATTTTACTTTCCTTTCATCTTTCCCCACAGTTTGCCGAGCAGCCCGCCGATCATCTTCTCGATCACGCGCTCCGTGCGCTGTTTGAAGCTGCCGGAGTGGATCTGGCAGTGCGTGCGCGGTGCGTGGTCGCCTTCCTTCAGATACTCGGTGTAGAGCGGACACCCGTCGACCGGCCGCAGATAGGACACCGAACAGAGCTCGATGGCACGCATGCCGGCCGGCGGGGCGAACGGCGCCGGCGGAATCAGACGGCTCGCACGCCGCATGAAGTCGGCCCAGATCGGCAGCGCGATACGGCTGCCTGACGCATTGGCGCGAATGGTCGCCGGATCGTCGAAGCCCACCCAGACGCCGGCCACGACTCGCGAGGAGTAGCCGACGAACCAGGCGTCCTTGAAGTCGTTCGTCGTCCCGGTCTTCCCCGCGACCGGAAACCTCACGCCCCAATCCCGCACCGCTGCGCCAGTGCCGCGTGCGACGACATCGGACATGAGCGACACGATCTGGAAGGCCACGTCTTCGCGAATCACCCGATGCGTCTCGAATCGTTCCTCGAGCACGACGGCGCCCGTATCGTCGACGACACGCCGGATGCCGCCTGGCGTGACGGCGTAGCCGCCGTTTGGAAACGCTGCGTACGCCGCCGTCAGCTCCAGCGGCGTCACCAGGCCCGACCCGAGTGCCAGCGACGGCACGTCGGGCTGCGACTCGATGCCCAGGCTCGACGCCAGGCGGAGTACGGGGCCGGAGCCAATCTGCCGCTGCAGGGCGACGGCGGCGCGGTTGTTCGACTCGATGAACGCTTCACGCAGCGTCAGTTGATCTTCGATCTCGCCCGAGACGTTGCGCGGCGTCCACTCCTCGCGGCCTTGTGGCGGCAGCGCCGCGAGGCCGCTGAGGACGGTCACAGGACTGAAATTGTGTTCGAGCGCGGCGGCGTACAAGATTGGCTTGAAGGCCGATCCCGGCTGGCGGCGGCTGTGCACGGCGCGATTGAATGTGGTCTTCGTGAAGTCGCTGCCGCCGACGACGGCCAGCACCTGCCCAGTATTCGCATCGATCGCAACCAACGCCGCCTGTAAGTTCCGGATGCCGAGACGCCTGAGGCCAGACGCCACGGCCTGCTCGGCGGCGTCCTGCAGCGCCGGCAGCAGCGTCGTGTGCACCTGCCAGTCGGCGGGGCGATCGCCGCCAAACCGGTTCCGAAACTGCTGCCGCAGGTAAGCTTTCGCATAGCCGTGCCGTGCCTCGGCCAGGACGGGATAGGGCCGGATGCGCAGCCGCTGCCGACGCGCCATGTTGGCCTGTGCCTGCGTGATCAGCCCCGCCGACTGCATCCGCCGCAGAACCAGGTCGCTGCGGCGCCGCGCGCCATCGAGATTCGACCACGGCGAGAGCGCGGACGGCGCCTGCACGAGGCCGGCAATCAGCGCCGCCTCGGCGAGGGTGACGGCGTTTGCGTGTTTGCCGAAAAGGCCCATCGACATCGCCTCGACGCCATAGAGCCCGCCGCTCAAATACACGCGATTCAGGTAGAGCTCGAGAATCTGCTCCTTGGTCAGGCGCGTCTCCAGCATCACCGTGATCGCCGCTTCCTTGCCCTTGCGCCCGACCGTGCGGACGTTGCTCAGGAACAGCGTCCTGGCGAGCTGTTGCGTAATCGTCGACCCGCCCTCGACCATGTCCTGACGCCGAAGGTTGACGAGCATCGCCCTGGTCAAGCCGAGCGGATCGATGCCGGGATGCCACCAGAAGCGGCGATCCTCCGTCGCGACCACCGCCTGCTGAATCAATGGAGAGATTTGTTCGAGCGGCACGTCGCGCCGTCGATCGTCGAGGCGAAACCATGGGCGTCCATCGGCGCCGTAGAACACCACGTCGCCGACGCCTCCAGCGAGCCGGTTCACCGCCCACGCATATCGCACTGTCCATCCCAAGACGAACAGCGAAACACCGATCGCGGCGACCAGCAGCAAGAGTGCCAGCAGGTCGCGCAGGCTGCGGATGCTCCGCAGGAACTCCGCGATCTCCCGGCCCACCGATCTCATCGATCGTCTTTGGTGATGAGCTGCGCGGCCCGATCGTCCAGATCGTCATCGTCGATGACGACGCCGTGGCGCCGTGCGTAGAGCAACGACACGGTGAAGATGACCACGATCAGCGACAGGGAAAGCCACTTCGGGATGACAACGTCGATCCAGCCGTAGCTGTGGCCCCATTCGGCGAGCAGCTTGATCGCGACCCAGAGGATGATCACGAACGCACCGTCCACGATGGCCGGGTAGCGGCGGACGATGACGAGGAGCTGGCCGATCACCATGCGCATCGCGACGATGCCCAGGATGCCGCCGGTCAGGACGACCCACAGCTTCGGCGACATCGCGACCGCGACCAGGATCGAGTCGATCGCGAAGACGATGTCGGTCAGCTCCACCTTCACCACCGTCGCCCAGAACGCGGAAAGTCCCATCCAGGGCCGCGCTTGCACCGGTTTCCGCCGCTCCTCGGCTCCGCCGCCCCGGAAGAAATGCTGGTACGGGAGCCACACAAGATAGAGGCCGCCGATCAGCTGCACGATGCGCAGCTGAATCATCTGGACGGCGAAGATCGTGGCGAGCGTCCGGAACGCGAAGGCGCCGACGATGCCGTAGCGCAGCGCCGCACGCTGCTGCTCCTTCGGCAGGCCGAGCACCAGGATCGCCAGCACCATCGCGTTGTCCGCGCTGAGAAGTCCTTCGAGGATGACGAGCAGGCCGACAGTAAGAAAGTCACTCGGGGTCACAGACATCCGTCCGTCGAGTATGACGCATCCCCTTCCGTCGTTGCCGGCGTCTAGTTGACACGAATCGTGTCAATGCCTACACTTGATCTGACGCAACCTTAGCCATGGCGGCAACACAGGACTTCTATCTGATCAGCATGGCGGCGCGGCTGTTGGGCATGCACCCTCAGACGCTGCGCAAGTACGAACGGCTGGGACTGATTCAGCCGGGCCGGACGCTCGGCAGCATGCGCGTCTACACGAGGGATGAGCTCGACCGGCTTCGCCTGATCAAGTATCTGGTGGATGAAGCCGGCGTGAATCTGGCCGGCGTGCAACGCCTGCTGTCGGCAGTGGAGATCGTCGAACGCATGCGTCCGCTGGTAGGCGACGAACCGGGTGCGCGCGGCGACACGCGACAACGGCTCGCCCGGGAGCTCGACGCGCTGAGCCGCGTCCTGGGGTTGTAGATGGATTTCAAGGACTACTACGCAACGCTGGGTGTCCCGAAGACGGCGACCGACAAAGAGCTGAAACAGGCGTACCGCAAGCTGGCGCGGAAGCACCATCCGGACGTCAATCCCGGGGACAAGGCGGCGGAGGCGAAGTTCAAGGAGATCAACGAGGCCTACGAGGTGCTTGGCGATCCCGAGAAGCGCCGGAAATACGACGAGCTCGGCGCCAATTGGCGCGCGTACGAGCAGGCCGAGCGCGCTGGCGGACCGAATCCGTTCGAACAGGACGGTGGCTGGACCGTAAACATGGGCGGCGGTCCTGGCGGCTTCCGCACCATGACGGAAGAGGAGATGCAGGAGATTTTCGGGACGGACAATCCGTTCTCGGACTTCTTCAACACGTTCTTCGGCGGCGGGGGCGCCACCGAGGGGCGTCGCGCACGGACCGCCCGCACCCGCGCCCGTAAAGGACGCGATCTCGAGCACGAGCTCCCGCTGACCCTCGAGGAAGCCGATCAAGGCGTGACGCGGCGCTTCTCGATCAAGCACGACGGCCACGCACGCACGGTCGACGTGCGCGTACCCGCCGGCGTGGGCGACGGCTCGCGGGTGCGCGTTGGCGGCGAAGGCGAACCGGGCGCGGGTGGCGCGGCGTCAGGTGACCTGTATCTCCGCGTGCGACTCGAGCCACACGCGCAGTTCGAACGCAAGGGCCGCGACCTGTACACGCGGATCCCGATGCCGCTGACGACCGCGGTGCTTGGCGGCGAAGTGAACGTGCCCGCCCTCGGGGGCAGGACACTGCGGCTCAAGGTTCCCCCGACGACGCAGAACGGGCAGGTCTTCCGGCTGCGCGGCCAGGGCATGAATCTGAGCGGCAAGCCGGGCGAGCGCAGCGATCTCTATGCCACGGTGGACGTCGAGCTGCCGCGGCAACTGACGCCCGAGGAACGCACGCACTTCGAGGAGCTGGCGAAGATCGAACGGAGCAAGCACAGCGCGGCGTAACGCGCGAATCAAGGCGGACGAGCATCGCATGTAGGGCGGACCTTCAGGTTCGCCGACACGAAAATAGGCAGGAGCAATCATCTGTAGGACGGACTTGACGTCCGCCTCGTAGCCAACGTCATGAATCTGAACAAATACACGGAAAAAGCCCAGGAGGCCGTCCTCGGCGCGCAGCAGCTCGCCGAGACACTGAATCACCCGCAGATTGAGCCCGAGCACCTGCTGGTCACACTCGTCGAGCAGGCCGACGGCGTCGTCCCCGCTCTGCTGCGGAAACTGCAGATCGATCCAACAACAGTGGCGCGGGACGCGCGGCAACTGCTCGGGCAGCAGCCGCAAGTGCATGGCGGCACCGGCGCGACGATCTCGCCGCGCCTCAAGCTCGTCACGGACCTGGCGCAGGCCGAAGCGGAGCGCCTCAAGGACGAGTACGTCAGCACCGAGCATCTCTTCATCGCGATTGCCAGCGAGACCGGCCGTTCGCCTGCCGCCCGCCTTCTGCAGAGCATCGGGCTCACGCGCGACCGCATCTTCGAAGCGTTGATGGAGATTCGCGGCGGGCAGCGCGTCACCGATCAGAATCCCGAAGGCAAGTACCAGGCACTGGAACGGTACGGCCGCGATCTGACGGAGCTCGCTCAGCGCGGCAAACTCGATCCGGTCATCGGCCGTGACGAGGAGATCCGACGCGTCATTCAGGTCCTGTCGCGACGGACCAAGAACAACCCGGTGCTGATCGGCGAACCCGGTGTCGGCAAGACCGCCGTCGTCGAGGGCCTCGCGCAGCGCATCGTGCGAGGCGACGTCCCCGAGGGCCTCAAGAACAAGAAGATTGTCGCCCTCGACATGGGATCGCTCGTCGCCGGCGCAAAGTATCGGGGTGAGTTCGAGGAGCGGCTGAAGGCGGTCCTGAAGGAGATCGTGGACGCGCAGGGCGAGGTCGTCCTCTTCATCGACGAGTTGCACACCGTCGTCGGTGCCGGTGCCGCCGAGGGCTCGCTCGACGCGTCCAACATGCTGAAGCCAAAGCTGGCGCGCGGCGAGCTCCATACGATCGGCGCGACGACACTCGACGAATACCGGAAACACATCGAGAAGGATGCGGCACTCGAGCGCCGCTTCCAGCCGGTGATGGTCGGCGAGCCGACCGTCGAGGACACGATCAGCATTCTGCGCGGCCTCCGCGAGCGCTACGAGATCCATCACGGCGTGAAGTTCAAGGACTCGGCGCTCGTCGCCGCAGCCGTGCTGTCGCATCGCTATATCACCGACCGGTTCCTGCCTGACAAGGCGATCGACCTCATCGACGAGGCGGCGTCGCGGTTGCGAATGGAAATCGACTCGATGCCAGCCGCGCTCGACGAAGTCGAGCGGCGCGTCATGCAGCTCGAGATCGAGCGCGAGGCGCTGCGCAAGGAGCGCGATAAGGCATCGCGCGAACGCCTCGAGAAGCTCGAGCGCGAGCTGGCCGATCTGAAAGAAGAGCGCGCCGGGCTGAAGAGCCAGTGGGAGCAGGAGAAGGCCGCGATTCAGCAGACGCGCCAGTTGAAAGAGGAACTCGAGGCGCTTCGCCTCGAGATCGAGCGCGCACAGCGTTCAGGGGACTATGCGAAGGCGTCCGAGCTTCAGTACGGCAGGCTGCCGTCGCTCGAGCAGGAGATTCGCGACAGCGAGGCGCGTCTCGCCTCCGGACGCCGCATGCTCAAGGAGGAAGTCGACGAGGAAGATATCGCGGCGGTCGTCAGCCGATGGACCGGCATTCCGGTCAGCAAGCTGATGGAGGGAGAGATCCAGAAGCTCCTGAAGATGGAAGAGCGTCTGCACCAGCGTGTCGTCGGTCAGGACGAGGCCGTTGAAGCCGTGTCCAGCGCGATCCGTCGCGCGCGCGCCGGCCTTCAGGATCCTAACCGCCCGCTGGGCAGCTTTCTGTTCCTCGGACCGACGGGCGTCGGCAAGACCGAGATGGCCCGGGCGCTCGCCGAGTTCCTGTTCGACGACGAGCATGCGCTGATCCGAATCGACATGTCAGAGTACCAGGAGAAGCACACGGTCTCGCGTCTCATCGGCGCTCCTCCGGGATACGTCGGCTATGAGGAGGCTGGCCAGCTGACCGAGGCGGTCCGTCGCCGTCCATATTCGGTCGTGTTGTTCGACGAGGTCGAAAAGGCGCATCCTGAAGTGTTGAACGTCATGCTGCAGTTGCTCGATGATGGGCGGCTGACGGACGGCAAGGGGCGCACGGTCGACTTCCGGAACACCGTGGTGATCATGACCTCGAACCTGGGCAGTCAATACCTGACCGAGGAAGCCTCGAGTGGCACGCTGTCGGAGGGCGCACGCCGGCAGGTGATGGACGCGGTGCGCGGGCACTTCCGCCCCGAGTTCCTCAACCGGATCGACGAGGTCATCATCTTCCACGCCCTGTCGCGGGAGCACATGGCGCAGATCATCGACATCCAGGCGCGGCAGCTGCTGAAGCGGCTGGAGGATCGAAAGATCCATGTCGAGCTGACCCCTGCGGCCCGCGATCTCCTGGTCCGCGAAGGCTACGATCCGGCCTATGGCGCTCGCCCGCTGAAGCGGACGATTCAGCGACTGGTGCTCGATCCGCTGGCGGTACGGGTCCTCGAGGGCGAGTTCCGCGAGAACGCTCGCGTGGTCATCGACGCCGAGGGTGGATCTCTGGCGTTCCGCAAGGCCGCCGAGGCACAGCCGGTCTGACGAAGGGACGGAGACTCGTTGACACAACCCTCGATACCGCGTCCGCGTGAGAAGAAACCCGGTGAGCGCCGCCAGCTGCCCGTGCGGCGGCCGTCGTTCTCGATCTGGTACGTCCTCGGACTGCTGTTGCTGCTGGCGGTTGCGCAAACCTGGCTGTTGAACCCATCCGGACGGCAGATTCCCTACAGCGAGTTCAAGACGCTCGTGCGGAGCAACCAGGTCGTCGAGGCGACGGTCGGCGATCAGACGATCACCGGCCGCCTGCGCGAGGCACAGGGACAGGGACGCCAGAGGACCGACCGCTTCGTGACGACTCGCATCGAGGATCCGAAGCTCGTCGAGGACCTCGAGGCGCGTCAGGTGAAGTTCAGCGGCGAAACCGTGAGCCGTTGGCTTCCCGAGGTGCTCGGCTGGATCATCCCGCTCGTGCTCCTCGTCGCCGTTTGGAGCTTCTTCTTTCGGCGGATCGGAGGCGCCGAGGGAGGCGTCATGTCTTTCGCGCGAAGCCGCGCGAAGATTTACGCCGAGGACGACGTCAAGGTCAGCTTCGCCGACGTCGCCGGCGTGGATGAAGCCGAGGAGGAGCTGCGCGAAATCGTCGAGTTCCTCAGGACGCCGAAGAAGTACACGCAGCTCGGCGGGCGGATCCCGAAGGGCGTGCTGCTCGTCGGTCCTCCGGGCACGGGCAAGACGCTCCTGGCGCGCGCGGTCGCCGGCGAAGCCAAGGTGCCATTCTTCTCGCTGAGCGGCTCGGAATTCGTGGAGATGTTCGTCGGCGTCGGCGCCGCTCGTGTCCGCGACCTCTTCGCGCAGGCCGAGGCGAAGGCGCCGTGCATCGTTTTCATCGACGAGCTCGACGCGCTCGGGAAGGTACGTGTCCAGAGTCCCGTGGGCAGTCACGAAGAGCGGGAGCAGACGCTGAATCAGCTGCTCGCCGAGATGGACGGATTCGATTCCCGCAAGGCGGTCATCATCATGGGCGCGACGAACCGTGCCGAGGTGCTCGACCCGGCCCTCCTCCGCCCGGGACGGTTCGATCGCCAGGTGCTGGTGGACAAACCCGACATCAACGGCCGCGAGGCCGTGCTCCGCATTCACACGCGAAACGTGAAGGTGGCGCCCGACGTCGATCTGCGCGTGATTGCCGCGCGTACCGCCGGTTTCGCCGGTGCCGATCTCGCGAACCTCGTGAACGAAGCGGCGCTGCTCGCGGCGCGCAAGGACAAGACTGCCGTCGACATCCGCGACTTCAACGAGGCCATCGATCGCTTGATCGCCGGCCTCGAGAAGAAGCGCGTCATGAACGCGCGCGAGCGGCAGATCGTCGCCTATCACGAATCGGGTCACGGGATCGTCGCCACGGTGCTTCCCGGCCTCGATCCGGTGCACAAGATTTCCATCGTGCAGCGCGGGTTCGGCGCGCTCGGCTATACCATGCAGCTGCCGCTGGAAGATCGCTATCTGATGACCCGCACCGATCTGCGCCACCAGCTCGCTGTTCTGCTCGGTGGCAGAACCGCCGAAGAGATCGCGCTCGGCGAGATTTCGACCGGTGCACAGAACGACCTGCAGCGCGCCTCCGACATCGCCCGCGCAATGGTGACGGAGTGGGGTATGAGCGAGGCCATGGGTGCCATCAACTACGCTGGTGAGAAGCGCTCTCGATTCCTCGAAATCGGGCTGCCGCAGGAACGCGGCATGTATGCGGAGAGCACCGCCCAGCAGATCGATGGCGAGGTGAGGCGGATCATGACGGAGGCGCACGAGACCGCGCGCCGGATCCTCAGCGACCATCGAACCTCACTCGAGTCGGTCACTCAGCTCCTGCTCGAGAAGGAAGTGATGGAAGGCGACGAGCTGCGCAAACTGCTCGGCCTTCCGAAAATCACCACCGAACCGGCGCCCTCGCCGGCAACTTTGTAATCGCGGCTTCTTTCAATCCTGCGCGCCTGCTGTTCCGTTCTGGAACGCGCGGCCCCGTGTGTCTTCGTGTGCAGACGGAGCCACGACATTGGTGCTCAATCGCTTAGCGTGCCAGCTCGACCGGGCACACGCCTTGCGGTGACGTCCGGCGCCCCCAGGCGCGGAGAGAGGTTCCAATGCAGGCTCGATGGGCTCTGACAGGCGTGCTGGCGCTTGCGCTGGCCGCCGGCGGCCGCAGTTTCGTCACGAAAGCTGCAAGTCCCACCGTCGAGGTGGAGGATCTCGGCCCGACGGCCTCGCCGACGTACGCCCGCGGCGTCAGCCCGTCGGGACGCGCCGTCGGGTTCGGATACGATGCCGGCCCATCCGGCTTCGGCTTCGAACAATCGGTCGCGCCTGCATTCGTGCCGTTGCCGGCGGGCGCGAGCGAACTGTTCGCGTATGCCATCAACGGTGCCGAGGTCGTCACCGGCTCCTATCGCGCCGCCGACGGCATCTCGCGCGCGTTTCGCTACAGCGCGATGAGCGCCGATTGGGACGACGTGCCACTGCTGAACGGCGCCACCGCGGCGACGGCTCAGGGCATCAACAGCAGCGGCGTCGTTGTCGGGTTCTCCTTCACCGCGAGCGGGACGCGGGCGTTCCGGCAACTGCCAGGCCAGCCAACCGAGGATCTCGGCGATTTCGGTGGCGGCTATGCCGCCGCGTTCGGCATCAATACCGCAGGCGTCATCGTCGGGGAATCGCGCGACGATCGTCTGGCGTTTCGCGCCTTCCGCTACAACGGCGGGCTCCATGCCCTGTCGCCGCTCGCCGGATCGTTCGCACGAGCCACGGCGATCAATGACGCGGGGATCATCGTCGGCTACTCATCCTCGGCGGCGGGGCCGCTGCATGCGGCGCGCTGGCGGTCGGACACGGTGGTCGACGACCTCGGTACGCTTGGCGGGGCGAACAGCACGGCACTCGGCATCAATGCGGCAGGAGACATCGTTGGTCGCGCCGACGTTGGACCGGCCCAGCCGCATGCGTTCCTGTTCAGGGACGACGAGATGATCGACCTGAACACGATGATCGACGAGAAGTCGGGCTGGGTATTACAGGCGGCCTACGGCATCAACGACCACGGCGTGATCGTCGGCGAGGGGCTATTGAACGGGGCGCCGCGCGGATTCCGGCTGACGCTCTTCTCCGACGCAGACGCCGACGTCACCGCACCGTTCGTAGCATCGGTCTCGGCGACTCCGGACTCGCTCTGGCCGCCGAAGCATCAACTCGTGAGCGTGTCGGTCACGGTCAGCGCCACCGACGACTCCAGCGAGCCGCCCGACTGCCATATCGCGGACATCTCCAGCAGCGATCCCGACAACGGCACGGGCGATGGCGACACGTCGGGCGATGTCGTCGTCACCGGAAGCCTGACAGCGAAGCTTCGAGCCGAGCGATCGGATGGCCGCGAGCGCGTCTATCGGCTCACGGTTCAGTGTGCGGATGCCGCCGGCAACGTCGGCACCGGCGTCGGGCAAGTGGTTGTACCCAAGAACAAGTAGCGTCTCGGGGATAGTTGTGGAGGGGGCTCTGGTGACTCAGGTTGTGGAGGCGGGGCTTAGCCCCGCCTCCACAATAGTGAGTTGGCGCATCACCGCGGCTTCGCCGGTGGTGGCGCGGGCTGCGGAGGTTGAGCCGGCTGTGCGGGCGCCGGCACGGCAACCGGCTGCCGTGCGTGCCGCCCGCCACCATTGCCGTCCGCGATCTGCGTGAGGGCAAAGATGGCTTGCTGGCGAACGTCGGCGACCGGATCCTTGATCGCAGCGGTGAGCGCGTCGATCGCTGATTCGTCGCCAATCTGACTCAGCGCGAACGCTGCCTGCTGCCGTACGTCCGCATCGTTGTCCTTCAAGGCCGCGATCAAGCCAGGTACTGCCGACGGATCGCGGAGCTGGCTGAGGGCGAACGCTGCCTGCTGGCGGACATTCGGCTTTGGGATCGTTGAGGGCACCGATGAGGCCGGGCACCGAGCTGACATCGCGAATCTGTGAGAGCGCGAACAGGGCCTGTTCGCGAACGTCTTCGTCCGCATCCTTGAGCGCGGCGACGAGCGCAGGCACAGCTTTCGAGTCTCGCGAGTTGACTCAGCCCAAAGGCCGCTTTTTCCCGGACGTCTGCGTTCTCGTCCTTCATGGCGCCGATCAGCGCGTCCGTGGCGCGGTGGTCCCTCAGCTGGGACAGGCCGAACGCGGCCTGCTCGCGAACCTCGGCATCCTGATCTTTCAGCGCGATCATGAATGCGTCGAAGGCGCCGGCCGTCTTGAACCGCGTCAACGCGTGCAGCGCGCTCTTCCGGACCTCGGCATCGCTGTCCTTCAGCGCCTCGGTCAACGCCTGAACGACCGCAGGTGAGGGCGGATTCTGGATCGCTTCGTCCTTCTCCTCGACTTCGACGCGCATCGCTCTGACTCGTCATCGGCGATAACGCCGCCGACGACTCGTCCACGGACGCCGCCTGCGACACCACCCAGCCACTCCGCCGGCGACCTGCGAGGTCTTCGATGGCGGTGCAGGCTTCGGCGTCGTCGGCAAAGGCTTCACGGCTGGCGGCGCCGGTGTGGCCGCCCTGGCTTCGCCTTGTGTCACGACGGTGGCCGCCTCGGCGGGGGGCACGGCTGCCGATCGCGCGACCACGCGCACGGTCGCCAGCGGCAGCGCGATCAAGACCGCCAGGCACGCGACCTGCCACAACACGCCGTGGGGTGCTCGCGCACGGCTCCGGCGGGGATCGAGAATCGCCAGCAGCCGTCCTTCCAGCTCGGACGGCCGCGCCATTGCGAGCGCTGCGCTCGCCAGCCGGGGGCGCGCGTCAACCGTCGCCGCGCGCGCGATGTCGAGCAGGTGCTGCGCATACGCCGCGCCCGCGGTGCCCGATGCGAGCACGAGATCGTCGCACGCACGCTCCCGCTCGGCACGCAGATGCCGCGCGCCGAGCCATGCGAGCGGGTTGAACCAGTAGAGCGCGCACACCACGTGCGTCACGGCCTGAACCAGGCAGTCGCGACGAACGACATGTGCGAGCTCGTGGAGCAGGACCACGTGAATGCGCTCGTCATCCCAATCGAGCGCCGACGCCGGGACGATCAACACCGGGCGCATCAGGCCGCACGTGAACGGAACCGAGACTCGCGTCGATGCCATGAGCCTGGGCGTCTGAACGAGGCCCAGCATCGCGGAGGCGACGTCGAGCGCATCGCACCAGCGGCGATCGTGAGGGTTGAGCCTGCCGCGTGATCCAGCGCACCGCCAGCAGGCTGGCCACATACCGCGCGACGAGGACCGCGGCGATTCGCCGCCCAGCCGATGAGCGCCCACGGCAGCGGAGTCGACGGGACCGTCGACGGCGCTTGCGCGGGCCGGGCAACGGCCGCCGTTTCCTTCTGGTCAGTTGCCTCGGTAGGCGCAAGAGACGTTGGTGGAGTCGATGCAGCGCTGGATGCGGCTGTCCTGGTGATCATGTCGAGCGGCCGCGAGAGTGCCGTTGCCGGCGCGTCCTGTGGCGGCAACACGGCAAGATGCCATGACGGCAGCACACCGGTCGCGATCGGTAGCGCCAGTGCCGCGATGAAGCCAGCCGCCCAGACGGCGTATCGCGTCGAAGCGGAGCGCCGGAAGGCGAGGCGCGCACCAATCCACGACAGCGCCAGGATCAGCGCGGCTCTGCCCGCCAGTTCCGCAAGCATCGGGATCGTCATCGCGCTCGTCATCATGCCTCCTCGCGGGCGCGCTCCAGGAGCGTCGCGAGTTTCTCGAGTTCCTCGGGGGCCAGGCGCGAGCCGTCTGACCCGAGCAGCGCCGCCACCGCATCGCCGGTCGAGCCGTCGAAGAACGTCTGCACCAGATGCTTCATCGCCGACTGCCGCGCGCGATCGCGATCGACACGTGGAAGGTAGACGTACCGTGGGCCGTCTTGCTCGTGCCGCACGTGGCCCTTCTCTTCCAGGATGCGCAGGAGCGCTCGGACGGCGGAGTAGCTTGGCGCCTCCGGCAACCCTTCCTGCACTTCGGCGGCGGTCGCACGGCCGCGCTGGAACAGGAGATCCATGATCTGCCGCTCGCGCCGACTGAGATTGCCAAACAGGCTCTTTGCCACGGTGTCTCCTGAGTCCGACTTCGCTTCCGTGAATGCTAACAATTTAGCGGAATTAGCAGCTCGTCGTCCAGCTGGCGTTTTATCGCTCGATCAGCCGGGACAGTGCGACCGCCGCGTTTCGGCGGACATCCGCGACTTTGTCCTTGAGGGCGCCGGTCAGCGGCTCCTCGGCGCGGGCATCTCCCAGTTCGCCGAGTGCCAGTGCGGCGTGCGACCGGACGTCTGCATTTGGATCCTTGAGCGCCGCGATCAATGGCGTCACGGCCGCCGGGTCGCGCAGCTGTCCAAGCCCGATACAGGCCTGCTGCCGCACGTCGGCCGATTCGTCGCTGAGCGCGCCGATCAGGGTCGGCACGACGGCGCGGTCGCGCGTCCGGGTCAGCGCGATCAGCGGCGTGCTGGCGGACGTCGGCGTTCTTGTCCTTGACTGCCGCCGAGAGAATCGGGAGCGCCTTCGGATCGCGCGAGCGGGCGAGCAGCTGCAATGCCTGCTGCCGCACGTCGTCGTTGGGATCCTTCGCCAGCATCATGAGCGAGTCGATGGGGACCTTGGCGCGGACGCGGGTCAGCGCCCAGAGGGCGTGCTGGCGCACGTCGGCGTCCGGATCCTTGAGCGCTTCCGTCAGCGCTGCGATGGCCGCTGGCGGCAGCGTCCCGTGGCCCCCTTCGTCGTCATCATCGTCGTCGCGTCGGCGATGACAGGGTTCGGCATTGGCATCGGCATCGGTGTGGGCGTTGGTGTCGGGTCGGCGTCGGCGTCTGCCGCGCGACCGCGGCGATACTCCCCGACGCGATGGCCGCGATGATCGCCACCCCCACAAATCGCAAATTCTTGGTCACATGCCCCTCCCTCAGGGGATGGGGACTGTCCCCAATGGCACGGATTTCGTGCCATTGGGGACAGTCCCCCTTTTGGATGCGTGTCAGTGATCCGTCACTTCGGCGAGCGCCCAGGCGGCCATCTTTCGCACCTCGGGATGCTCGTCCTTCAGGCTCGCACTGAGGGCTTCCGCGGCTCGCTGATCCGCGATCTCGCCGATCGCCCACGCCGCCTTCGCCCGCACCTTCCATTCCGCGTCCTTCAGCGCGCCGATCAAGGCCGTCGATCGCGGCTGGGCTCTCGATTTCTCCGAGCGCCCATGCCGTCATGTCGCGGACCTCGGCGTCCTTGTCACGCAGCGCAGCGATCAGCCCGGCGACCGACTTCGGACTTCTCAATCTCGCCGAGCGCCCATGCCGCCATCTGACGCGCGTCCGCACTCTCGTCGCCCTGCAGCGTACCGACGAGGGCGTCCACGCTGTCCGCATCTTCGATTTCGCCCAAGGCCCAGGCCGCCTGCTTGCGGACGTCGGGCTCGCGGTCCTTCAGCGCCGCTCGCAGCGCCGGCGCGCCGCTGTGATCTTCGATCTCGCCGAGTGCCCACGCCGCCATGTTGCGCACACGTGGATGCTCGTCATTGGCCAGCCGATCGGCCAACGCCGAGACTGCCGTCCGCGATTCCAATTCGCCCAAGGCGTGGACGACCTCGCGGCGCACGGTCCACTCGCTGTCTTTGACGGCGTCGATCAAGGCCGAGACGGACCGCTGATCTTCGAGCTCGCTCAGTCCATGCGCGGCCATCTCGCGGACTCGCGGATGCTCGTCCTTCAACCGCGCAGCGACCGGCTGCACCACCGTCGTGGTGCCGACCTCGCCGAGCGCCCAGACGACGCTGCGGCGCACCTGCCAGTCGCCATCCCCCAGCGACGCGACGAGGCGCTGGACCGGTGGGCCATCACTGCGGTGATCGAGCATTCCGAGCGCAATCGCTGCATAGCGGCGCATCGTCGCGCGCACGTCACCAAGCGCCGTCATCAACGGTTGGATGGCCTTCGTTCCGATCCGCGACAGCGCCCGCGCAGCCTCGCGGGCCGGCGACGTCAGGCATTGTTGCGGCTCTCCTCCGATCGTCCAGTTGCCGCCGTCACGGTCGTGGTCGCCGCACTCCAGCGACTCGACGCGCGCATCGTCGGCGAGCAATGCGATCAGGCTCGGAATCTGCGCAATGGCGTCAGTCCCGCGCATGCCCAGCTCGCACGCGGCGCGGGCGCGCTCGGCGGGATCGGCAGCCTGCAGCGCACCGGCCAGGGATGTCACCGCCGGCGTCTGCTCCTCGGCGCGCGGAGGCGCCGCTCATGCCCCAGTTCGGCCGCCGCTCGATGATCGGCGGGAGGACGGCGACCAGGCTCAATGTCAGCAGCCAGGCGCTTGTTCGTCGTGCCACAGGACCCTCCTGAATCGACTCGCTCGTGCGAGTGCTAAAAACGTAGCACCGACCATCTGCGGTGTCCAGCTAAATTTTTAGCTTCGAGGAATCAGACGAATTTCTGCGACGGCGGTTTTGATTCCCAGTTGCCAATGCCTGCAATGTCGGCATATAGTGCCTGCATTGCAGACATGACCACTTATCTGGGCGAATTCGAATATGCGGTGCTGCTGGCGGTCCTCCGATTGGCGGACGAGGCGTATGCGGTGCCGATTCGCGAGCTGATAGAAACGCGCACTGGCCGCGCAATCGCGCGAGGCGCGCTCTACACCGCCCTCGAGCGCCTCGAGACGAAGGGCTGCCTCAAGTCGACCATGAAGCAGGCCGACGCCCCGCGGGCGGGCCGCGCCCGGCGCTACTTCGCGCTGACCCCGAGCGGCGTCGCCGCCTTGCGCGCCACGCACGTCGCGCTGCGGCGCATGTCGAGCGGCCTCGAAGCGCATCCTGGAACACTGATGCCGGGCACTCCCCCGCCCCGCCTCGCCGAGCGCCTGCTCGCGCTCACCATTCGCGATGACGAGTGGCGCGACAGCATCCTCGGCGATCTTGCCGAAGAGTTCTCGGCGCATCTCGACACCGCCTTCCGGCGGCGAGCGCCCGCCGTTGGTACTGGCGCCAGGCTCTCAACATCGCGAGCCACCGCCTGATCGCGCGCGTCACCGGACCGCAGCCAGGCGGATCGTCCGCTGCCGGAACAAGAAGAAAGCCGGCACAGGAGTGATGCCGATGCTCTTGCAGGATGTGCGCTACGCCTGGCGAAGCGTGTGGCATCAGCCAGCGCTGTCGGCCACCGTCGTCCTCGTGCTCGCCGTGGCCCTCGCCGCAAACGCGACGACTTTCGCGCTGATCGATGCTCTGGTGCTGCGGCCATTCCGGTATCCGGGCGTCAGCCGCGCCGTGCTCGTCGCCTCGACGGGACATCGAGCCGTTCTATCGATCGCCAATCGGTCGCAGCCGGTGACTTCCTCGACTGGCGCGAGCAGGCAACAGACGTCCTCGACCGCCTCGCCGCCATCGACTGGTGGGATCCGAACTACACGCGCAACGGGCCGCCACAGCAGCTCGCCGGCTTTCGTGTCTCGGCCTCGCTCTTCGAAGCGCTCGGGGTTCAGCCGCGGCTCGGGCGAACGCTGCTCCAGTCGGACGAGGACAGCGCGACGCCGGTCGTGGTCATCAGTCAGGGATTCTGGGAACGCCAGTTCGCGGGACGCGAAGACATGCTCGGCACGAATCTGCGGCTCGACGGCACGGTCTACCGGGTGGTCGGTGTGATGGCCGTCAGACTTCCGCGTGCCGACGGGCGCCGATGTCTGGGCCACTCTCCGCATGGCGCCCGATGGCCCGCACCGAGCGGGCGCGTGGCCATTTGATGGTGGTCGGACGCCTGCGCGGCGATACGACCGTCGAGACCGCGGAGCGCCGGCTTCAGGCAATCCTGGTTCAGCAGAAGCGCACATTCCCCGACACACACGCGCAAACGTGAGGTCAGCGTGCGCTCGTTCACGGACGGATTCCGCGACCCCGGCTCGGGGCCGTTCCTCACGGTCTGGCAGATTGCCGCACTGCTGCTCCTGCTGGTCGCCTGCGCGAACGTCGTCAATCTGGTGCTCGCGCGCAACACGGAACGCGAACGCGAGTTCGCGGTGCGACTCGCACTCGGCGCGAGCAGCCGCCGCATCGCCTGGCAGTTGCTGCTCGAAGGATTGCTCCTGTCGGGCGGCGCGGCGCTCCTCGCGCTGCCGCTGGTCTGGGCGAGCCTGCAGGGCCTGCGCGCGATGATGCCCGACAGCGATCGTGCGGTTCGTCGGCGGATGGCCCTACATGCGGATGGACGGCCGCACCTTCGTCGTCACCGCGGCCCTCGCCGTCGGCGCGACGGTGCTCTTCGGGATGGTGCCTGCCTGGCGTGCCGCGAGACAGAGCGTCACCGCGGGTCTCCGCCAGGGAGGGCGGTTGACCAGTCAGGGACGTCAACGCGGTCGCGCCGTGCTGGCCGCCGCGCAAATCGCCTTGACGCTGACACTGCTGGCCTGCGCGGGCCAAACGCTCGCGACCTTGTATCGCGTCACCGAAGGCCCGCTCGGATTCGATCCGGCTGGGCGTCCTGGTCGGACGACTCACGCTTCACGGCGGTCGTTACGACGAACCAGAATGCGCGACGACAGTTCGCCGACCGGGTGCTCACTCGCCTCGCGCGCATGCCGGCAGTCTCGTCCGCCGGGATCACCAGCATCATTCCCTATGGCGGCGCCGACTCGACAACCAGCTTCTGGCCGGAAGGCGTTCCGCCCCGGCCGGCCGACGTCGTGGAAGTGAACTGGCGAGGCGTCACGCCGGAGGCGCTGCCGTTGATGCGCGTGCCGCTTCTCTCCGGCCGCATGATCCAGGCCTCCGATCGCAGCGACGCGCCGCCGGTCGCGCTCGTCAGCCAGTCGCTGGCCAGCCGCTTCTGGCCGGGACAGAACGCAATCGGGCGCCGCTTCCTGACACGTCCGGAGGGTCCGTTCGTCACGGTCGTCGGCGTCGTCGGCGATGTGACGCATGACTGGCTGACCGGTGTAAAGCGCGCCACGGTGTACCAGCCGTTCGCACAGGATCCGCCTGTCTTTCTTCGGGCTCATGCTGCGCACCGTCGCCGATCCGATTCAGCTCGCCGCGGATCTTCGCGGCGCGGTGCAGGCCGAGGATGCCGAACAACCGCTTCTGGATGTGCGCGCGCTTCAGCGCGTGGTCGCGGACGGCACCGTAGGTCTCCGCATCGCCTCCCGCGGGCTTGGCGTCATGGCGCTGGTGTCGTGCCTGCTGTCCACGATCGGCCTCTACGGTCTGATCTCGTTCATCACCAGTCTGCGAACGCGCGAGATTGGGTTGCGCATGGCGCTGGGCGCGTCGCGCTGGGACGTGATCAAGTTGACCGGCGCTACGGCGGTGGGGCTGGCCGTGACAGGGGTCGGCGTTGGTTTGGCGCTCGCGTACCGGGTCGGACATCTGCTCGAGCGTCAGCTGTTCGGCGTCATCACCAACAGTCTGCCGCTGGCGGCGGGACTGGCCGCGCTCCTGGGTGTTGTCAGCCTTGCGGCAGGATACATGCCAGCGCGACGCGCTGCGAACGTGGATCCGACGATCGCGCTCCGTTCGGAATAGCTCGACGGGCGGGGCCAGGACCCGCCTCGATTCGACGAGCCTCTCAGCCCATCTTCTGCATCGCGGAGAGGAACTCGGCGTTGCTCTTGGTCTTGGCCATCTTGTCGAGCAGCAGCTCCATCGCTTCGACCGGCGAGAGCGGCGTCAACACCTTGCGCAACACGTAGACGCGGTTGAGATCGTCTTTCGGCAGCAGCAGTTCTTCTTTGCGCGTGCCGCTTTTCTGGATATCGATGGCGGGGAATACGCGCTTGTCCACCAGCTTGCGATCGAGGTGGATCTCCATGTTGCCGGTGCCCTTGAACTCCTCGAAGATCACGTCGTCCATGCGCGATCCCGTGTCGATCAGCGCGGTCGCCATGATCGTCAGCGATCCGCCTTCCTCGATGTTCCGCGCCGCCCCGAAGAACCGCTTCGGCTTCTGCAGCGCGTTGCTGTCGAGACCGCCGGAAAGCACTTTGCCGGACGGCGGGATCACGGTGTTGTAGGCCCGCGCCAGGCGGGTGATCGAGTCGAGCAGAATGACGACGTCTTTCCGGTGCTCGACGAGACGCTTGGCCTTCTCGATCACCATCTCGGCGACCTGCACGTGGCGCTGCGCCGGCTCGTCGAAGGTGGACGAAATCACCTCGCCCTTCACCGAACGCTGCATGTCGGTCACTTCTTCCGGGCGCTCGTCGATCAGCAGGACGATCAGATAGACCTCGGGGTGGTTGGCGGTGATCGACTGCGCGATGTTCTGCAGCAGCATCGTCTTGCCGGTACGCGGCGGCGCGACGATCACGCCGCGCTGCCCCTTGCCGATCGGCGTCATCAGGTCCATGACGCGACCCGAGAGGTTGTCGGCCGAGGTCTCCAGCCGCAGGTGCTCCTGCGGATAGAGCGGCGTCAGGTTCTCGAAGAACAGTTTGTCGCGGGCGGCGTCGGGCGCTTCGAAGTTGACGGCTTCGACCTTGATCAGGGCGAAGTAGCGCTCGCCTTCCTTCGGGGGCCGAATCTGGCCCGACACGGTGTCGCCGGTCTGCAGATCGAACTTGCGAATCTGGGAGGGCGACACGTAGATGTCGTCCGGACCGGGCAGGTAGTTGTAGTCGGGGGCGCGCAGAAAGCCGAAGCCGTCGGGCAGCACTTCGAGGACGCCTTCCGAGAAGATGAACCCGCTTTGCTCGGTCTGCGCCTTGAGGATCTGGAAGATCAGATCCTGCTTGCGCATGCCGGTGGCACCGGCGACGTTGAGGTCCTTCGCGATCTGCGTGAGCCGCTGAATGCTCATGTCCTTCAGATCGGTAATGTTCAGTCCCTGCTGACGCCGCTTCTCGCCTTCGGCGATTGGCGTCTCGACGGGGGTGTCCGGTGGCTCGCCGGCGGCACTGCCGCCGCGACCTGCGGACGAATTCCGCTTCTGGTTCGTTGCCATGGTCTACTGGAAGGAAATGAGCCGCGTGAACGTCGGAAACGGGTGGGACGGAAATCGCGCGGCGCCTGGCACGCGCGCGATGGCTAGATGTGTGGAAGTATAGGCCTCGCCCGATCAGGCTGTCAAGAATTCCGGTCAGTACTTCCGCGGTGAATCGCCAATCCCCGCGATGCTGCAGGCTTCGATGGCGGCGAGACCCAATGCCGTCGCGCGTGCGAGCAGTTCAGGCGATTCACTGCCCGGATTGAACCAGACTTCCTTGACGCCCTTACGCGCGAGATCCTCCACGACCGCCATACCGATCTCGGGCGGCACGTACATCGTCGCCATCTCGACCGGGCCCGGAACGTCGGTGACCGTTGCGTACGCGGTGACCCCCTCGACTATAGTCTCGTGCGGGTTGATCGGATAGACGGTGTACCCCTGGGCACGGAACGCGCGTACGGCCTTATTGCCGTACTTGCGTCGATCGTTCGACGCCCCGATTATTGCCACGCGCCGCGGCTGTCTCCAAGGATCGCCTCCATTACCAATATACAATCGGCCCACGGTGCGACAGGCGACCCTGCTGCTTCTGCTGCTCTGCGGCGTCACCTTTCTCGCGGGTCTTGGGCGGCCGGCTATCGGCGATTCGGACGAAGCGTTCTACGCGGAAGCGGCGCGCGAGATGGTCGAGCGCGGCGATTGGCTCACGCCCTACTACAACTACGAGGTCCGGTTTCAGAAACCCATCCTGTTCTACTGGCTGGTTGCCGCCACCTATACCGTCGCCGGCGTCGGTGAGACTCAGGCGCGGCTGTGGGCCGCGCTCTCAGGGGTTGGGCTCGCCTTTGTCGTGCTGGGTGCCGGCCGACGATGGTTCGACGAACCGACGGCCCTGATCGCGGCAGCGATCGTCGGCACCGCGTTCGGATATTTCTCCATCGGGCGGCTGGCGCTGCCCGACCTGCCGCTCGCGTTCTTCATCACGCTGACCATCGTCGCAGCGGTCGCCGGCACCGTGGAGGGCGATGGGGGACCCGCGCGGCGATGGCTGTACGTCGCGGGCGCTGCGGCCGGCTGTGCCTTTCTGACGAAGGGTCCCGTCGGCCTGCTGGTTCCGGCGCTCGTGCTGGTCCCGATCTGGTGGCTGGAACGCCGGCGAGTGCACGTAGCGCCGGCCGCCGTGTTGGGTAGCATTCTTATTGCCGTCGCGATTGGCGCGCCGTGGTACATCGCGATGACGGCGACGCACGGGCGCGGCTACCTCGAGAGTTTTTTCCTCGGCGACAACCTCGAACGATTCACGACGAGCCGTTTCAACGATCCGCGGCCCTTCTGGTTCTATCTACCGATCGTGCTCGGCGGCATGCTGCCATGGACGCCGCTCCTCGCCGTGTTCGCGCCGGTGCTGCGCGCGCGGGCGGTCCGTCTTCAGGGGCTGTCGTCACGCACGTGGTGGCTGATTCTATGGGCCGCGCTGCCGCTCCTGTTCTTCACCGCCTCGATTGGCAAGCAGCCGCGGTACGTGCTTCCAGTGCTGCCGCCGCTCGCGCTGCTGCTGGCCAAAGCGATCGTCAGACGATGGCCGTCGCACGGAGAGCGGCGCGATCCGCTAATACAGATTCCGGGCATTCCGATCGCGCTGCTGCTGGCGGTCATGGCAGTGCTGCTCTATCGGGCCCGTCCTCTGATCGTCATGGTGCCGACCGTGTTCATCAATGGTGCGGTCATGGCGATTGCCATCGCCTCAGGCATCGTGCTCGGCGCCGCGCTCGCGCCCAGGTCGCGCACGATGCCGGCGTGCGTCGCCGTGTCGGCAGCACTGACCCTCGCGGGCCTGCAGTACGCGTTGTCGCCGGCAGGCCATGATCCGGTACAGAACATGGCCGCGCTCGTGCTGGAGCACCGAACCGGATCGGAGCCGGTCGTCACCTTCCGAGTGTTCGTCAGGAATCTGATCTTCTACACGCACGTGCAACAAGATGACCTGGAGAGCGAGGCAGAGGTCGTCGAATTCCTGCAATCGAACCGGCGCGTCCTCTGCGTGATTGGCGCCGACGAACTCGAGCGCATCCAACGTACTGCATCCGTCACCACGCGAACGCTTGGCGAAGTGCTCTACTTCAATGCGTCGGCTGTGAAGCTGCGCACGTTGTTCTCGCCGGATCCTGACCGCGATCTCGATCGCGTGCTGTTGGTAACGAACAGGTAGGCGTCAACTTGGAAAGATCTTGCCCGGATTCAAGATGCCGTGCGGATCGAAGGCGGCCTTGATCCGTTTCGAGAGCGCGATGACCTCGGGCGAGAGCTCGAGACCGATGTAGGGCGCCTTCGCAAAGCCGATGCCGTGCTCGCCGCTGATCGATCCTTCGAGTGCGACGACGCCAGCGAACAGCTCGCCGACAGCCTGCTTCGCGCGCGAGACTTCGTCGGCGTCTTCCGGCGACACCATGATGTTCACGTGGATATTGCCGTCGCCGGCGTGCCCGAAACACGGGATCCGCAGCCGGTAGGTCGCGCGCAGGCGCTCGACCAGCGCGATCAGTTCGGGCACGCGTCCGCGCGGGACGACCACGTCGTTGTTCACCTTCAGACCGGCAATGGTTTTGAGCGCGTACGACGTCTCCCGCCGGACCCGCCAGAGGGCCTGGCGCTCCGCTTCATTCGCGGCGTGGAGCACTTCGATCGCACCCGCGATACGACATGCCTCGTCGACGCGCGCCGCTTCCGCGTCGAGCGCCTCCGCGAAGCCATCCACTTCGAGCAGCAGCAGGGCGCCGGTCCCTTCCGGGGCAAGCCGTTCGCCAACGTAGTCCACCACCGCCTGCAGCGAGTCGGCGTCCATCAGCTCGAGGGTCACCGGTACGACCCGCCGGCGCAACAACTCGGTAACGGCGCCGACTGCGGATAGCACGTCGCGGAAGCATGCGCGCAGGGTCCTAACCGCCGGAGGCTTCGGCACCAGGCGTAGCGTAATCTCCGTGATAATTGCCAGTGTACCTTCGGATCCCACCATCAGCTGCGTGAGGTCGTAGCCAACGACGTTCTTCACGGCCTTCGATCCCGTGCGGATGACCTCGCCGGTCGGCAGAACGGCCTCGAGAGCAAGCACGTAACGCTTGGTGACACCGTACTTGAACGCGCGCGGACCACCGGCGCATTCGGCCACGTTGCCGCCGATTGACGATTCCTTGAGGCTTTGCGGATCCGGCGGGTAGAACAGGCCGCGTGCTTCGACAGCGGCCTGCAGATCGCCGGTAATCACCGCCGGCTGCACGACGGCGAGAAGATTCTCCTCGTCGATCGACAGGATGCGATTGAGGCGCTCGACGCTGAGCACCACGCCGCCCGACGTCGGGACCGCGCCACCGGTGTACCCGGTGCCCGCGCCGCGAACGACGAGCGGCACGCGCATCTCGTGACACAGACGCGCGATCGCCGCGATCTCACGAGCCGAGCCTGGGAGGATGACCAGATCGGCGGGGTGGCCGATCTTCAGCGCATCGGTGCCGTACGCGGCGAGCGACTCCGCATCCCGCCGCATATGTTCAGCACCGACGACCTGTTCGAGCTCAGTTTCAAAGGAGCGAGACAGCACAAGCCTCCGTCCCCCGTCCCTCGTCCTCGGTCCTTCGTCCCTCGTCCTTCTTCCTACACTCCCGTCGCCGCAGGGACCTTGCCTTCCTGCTCCAACTTCTGGATGAACGCGAAGATGCGGTTCGTGCCCTCGCGCAATTGCTCCATCGACGTCGCGTACCAGATCCGGAGAAAGCCCGGCGCCTCGAAGGCTTCGCCCGCGGTCAACGCGACATGCGCCTCGTGCAGCATTCGCTCCGCGAATTCGGCCGAGGTGCGGATGCCATCGGGCGACAGCAACGACGAGATGTCGATGAACAGGTAGAACGCACCGTTCGGCTTCACGCAGCGGATGCGCGGATCCGCGGTCAGCCACGCGTGCAGCTGGTCGCGGCGGCGGCGATACTCGGCCAGCATCACCTTGACCGTATCGTCCGGGCCCTGGAGGGCCGCGACGGTCGCCTTCTGCGAGATCGAGCAGACATTCGAGGTCGAGTGGCTCTGGAGCGCGTTGGCCGCGCCAATCACTTCAGCGGGCCCGAGCGCCCAGCCGCAGCGCCATCCGGTCATCGCATAGGACTTCGACGCCGAGCCGCACAGGATCGCGCGATCGCGCAGTCGCGTCGCCAGCAGCTTCGGCAGATTGTGCGGAATCGGCTCGTAGATCAACTGCTCGTAGCAGAGATCGAGGATGACGTAGATGTTCGAGGTCGCGATTCCGTCGATCAGCTGATTGAGCTCGTCCTCGCTCATCAGCGCGCCGGTCGGATTGCAGGGCGAGTTGATGATGATCGCGCGCGTCGCCGGCGTCACGGCATTCAGGATCGTCTCCGCCGTAATCGCAAACCCGTCATCGGCGTAGGTCTGGACGACGACCGGCGAGGCGTCGGCGAGCTTCACCTGCTCGAGCAGCGTCGGCCAGCAGGGCGCGTGCGTAATCACCTCGTCGCCGCGCCCGAAGAGCGCGACCGCCACGTTGTAGAGCGCCTGCTTGCCGCCGGCGGTGACGATGACTTCCGACGGCTTGTAGTCGACGCCGTAATCCTTCTGGTAGCGCGCGCAGATCGTCTGCTTCAGCTCCGAGGTGCCTGCCGCCGGGGTGTACTTGGTGAAGTTGGCGTCGATCGCGGCATGGGCGGCCTTCTTGACGTGATCGGGAGTCGAAAAATCCGGCTCGCCCGCCCCGAACTCGACGACGTCCACGCCCTGCTGACGGAGCTTGTCGGCTTCCACCAGCACCTTGAGCGTCGGGGATGCCGACACTCGCCCCATTCGTTCGGCAAGCATGCGAGTTGTCTCCTGCCCGAGCTGAAGCCCGGGCTACGTACGTTGTAACCGTCGATCGCGCAGCCGCGCTTCGACGAGCGGCGGCACCAGGCCACGGATGTCGCCGCCCAGGCGCCACACTTCCTTCACCAGCCGTGAACTGATGTGCCCCAGCTCCACCGCCGTCGGCAGGAACACGGTTTCCAGCGTCGGTTGCAGGTGGCGGTTCATCAGCGTCATCGGCAATTCGTAGTCAGCGTCCGCAGCGTTGCGCAACCCGCGCACAATCGCGCTGGCGCCGCGACGCGCGCCGTAATCGACGACCAGGCCGTCGAACGTATCGACCTCCACGCCGGGGACGTCCGCAAACACCGCGCGCGCCAGCTCCAGACGCTCTGCCTGCGGCAGGAGCGGTGTCTTCTGCTCATTGACCAGAATGGCGACGACGACACGATCGAACAACAGCGCCGCGCGGCGGACGAGATCGACGTGACCCAACGTCAACGGATCGAACGATCCCGGGCAAATCGCCAGCCGGCCGCGCGCATCCGATCGCCCCGCGGAGCTCATGCCGCCTCGCCGATCTCGGGCTCGCTCTGCGTCCGGCGGTAAAAGCTGAGCGCGCTATCGCCCGCCGTCACCGTGCGGCTCCGCCGCAACTCCACGATCGCGTCCGGCATGTTCATCCGCCGCGTGTGCTCCACGATCAGCAAGCCATCGTCGCGCATCGACGGGGCGAGCGCTTCACACGCTGTCGTCGGGTTCGTCTCGTATGGAGGATCGAGAAAAATCAGATCGAACGTCGTGGGAACCGCAGGTGTGCGCGACGCAGCCCTCGCGAAGGCCGGCCCGGACCGGGCGAGATCCATTCGCTGAATAGTATAGCCATCCCTCACCCCGCAGCGGTCCAGATTCTGACGTATGAGCGAGAGTGCACGCGGGTCATGATCCACGAACATGACGTGTGCTGCGCCTCGGCTCAGCGCCTCGATGCCCACAGCGCCGGTACCAGCGAATGCGTCGAGCACTGACGCGTTCTGACACGTCTGTCCGAGGATGTTGAAGAGCGTCTCGCGAAGGCGGTCCGAGGTGGGCCGCAGTCCCGTCCATGTCGGCCCAAGCAGCCGGCGGCCCTTCAGCGTCCCGGCGACGATGCGGAGGCCCGGACGCGGCGCCGATCGAGTCGGCATCGGCGCTATCCGACCTCGACGAGCCCGAAGCGCTCGCCCCAGCTTCGCCGGAGATCGTCGAGGCGGGCTCGGTCGGTGGTCTCGGCCAGCCAACGTTCGGCGGCCTCCCGCGCCTCCACCATCAGCGAGTGGTCGCGGCGCAGATCGCCGAGCCGCAGTGCCGGCAGGCCCGACTGCCGCGTGCCCGACAGATCGCCAAAGCCGCGCTGCTCGAGATCCGTTTCGGCGATCACAAAACCGTCGTTGGTCTCGGTGAGCACCTTGAGCCGTTCGCGCGCCTGATCGCTGAGGGGGTACTGGTAGACGAGGACGCAGGTACTCTGATGCTCGCCGCGTCCAACCCGGCCGCGCAACTGGTGCAGTTGCGCGAGGCCGAACCGTTCGGCGTGCCAGACCAGCATCACCGCCGCATTCGCGACGTCAACACCGACCTCGACGACTGTCGTCGACACGAGTACCTGGATGTCGCCAGCGGCGAACGCGCGCATCACGCGGTCCTTCGCGTCCTGCTTCATCCGCCCATGCAGGAGCGCGACGCGATACGCCGGAAACACCTCGTTGGCGAGATGGTCGGCCATTTCGGTCGCGGCGCGCACATCGATCTTCTCCGACTCCTCGATGATCGGATAGACGACGTAGACCTGCCGGCCGGCCTCGAGCTCGGTCCTGACGTAGGCATAGATCTCGTCGCGCCGCGAATCCGGCTTCGCGATCGTCCTCACCGGCTGTCGTCCCGGGGGAAGCTCGCGGATGCTGGACACGTCGAGGTCGCCGTACGTCGTCAGCGCCAGCGTGCGCGGAATGGGCGTCGCGGTCATCACGAGCATGTCGGGGCGCATCCCCTTGGCGCGAAGGGTCGCGCGCTGCAGCACGCCGAAACGGTGTTGCTCGTCAACAACCGCCAGCCCGATCACTTTGAACTTCACGTCGTCCTGGACGATGGCGTGGGTGCCGACGACGAGATCGATGTGGCCGGCGCCGATCTGTCCGAGGAGCGCCTTGCGGGAGGCGCCCGACACGGCGCCGGTCAGAAGGGCGACCTTGAAGCGCGTATTCCCCAGCAGGCGCTGAATCGTCCGGTGATGCTGCTCGGCGAGGAGCTCGGTCGGCGCCATGAAGGCGACCTGCTGGCCGTTCTCCATCGCGAGGAGCCCTGCGAGCACCGCGACAATGGTCTTGCCCGATCCGACGTCGCCCTGCAGCAGGCGGTTCATCGGTTTCGGCTTCTGCATGTCTTCGCCGATGTCTTTCAGCGCGCGCCGCTGGCCGGCGGTGAGATGGAACGGCAGCACGCTCCTGAGCGAGGCGCGTACGCGATCGTCCACGCGCGTCACCAGCGTCTTGAGCTCGCGTTCCGCCTCGCGGCGCCGCAGCAGCAGACCGATCTGGAACCGGAAGAACTCCTCGAGGATGAGGCGCCGCTGCGCGTCGGACCGGAACGCGTTCAGCGTGGCGACCGACGTGCCTGGCGGCGGAAAGTGCGCGTCAGCGAGCGCCTGACGCCGGGTCGGCACGTGAAGCGTGGCGCGAACGGTGTCGGGCAACACATCGTCGAGCTCGGGCGGCAATCCCGCGAGGGCATCTGCGACGAGCCGTCGCTGCATCTTCGGCGTGATCGACCTGACCCGTTCGTAGACTGGTACGATCCGCCCGCTATGGATCGTCTCGACGTCGTCCTGCTCGACGATCTCGAATTGCGGATTCGTGATCTGCAGGCCGGTCCACTGATTGCGCTCGAACGTGCCATAGACGATCAGTCGCAGACCTGGCCGGATCTGATCTTTGAGATAACCCGAGTTGAACCATGCGAGACGCAGTGTGCCCGAGGCATCGCGCAGCAGCGCCTCGAAGATGCGCGTGCCGGGACGCCTCGTACCGCGCAAGCCGCACGTGATGACATCACCCGTCGTCGAGACGGTCTGTCCCTCGCGGAGCGACGCGATCGACTGCAGTTTCCCCCGGTCTTCGTATCGCAGTGGAAAGCGATACAGGAGATCTTCGATGGTATTGAGCCCGACGCGGGCGAAGTCGGCCGCCTTCCGCGGGCCGACACCCTTCAGGAACTGGAGCGGCGTCTGCAGGTACTCGGGGGAGCCTGTCATCGCCTCGCCTGGAGACGCCTACTGCACGATGACGGCCTGGCCGCGAGCCGTGCGGATCTCGCGAATCTTCGCGGGCAGGCGGAATGGCGCTTCGAGGTTGAAGCCCTCGGGGGCGTTGCCGCTGCGCGCGTAGTAGGCAACGAGTTCCTGAATCATCGACTTCGGCACGGCGACGCCGCTGACCGTGACTGATTCGATCGTCAGCGCACCAACGCCCTGGCCGGTACGCAGCACGCCGACCGCTTCGACCGGCACCTTGCCGCTCAACGGCAACATGGCGGCCGCACTGTCTTTCGCCTGCGCCGCGCGTAGCGCGTCGAGATCGACCGTTGCCCGGCCGGAGAGCCGCCCGTCCGGCAGAATGCTCACCTGCGGGTCGACGAGTCCTTGTGGCAGCTCCTCCGCCGGGAGCGCCTGGATGTACGCGTTCACTTCTTCGTCGGTGATCGCCGTCTGTCGCGCCTCTGGCGCCTCGGCCATGCCGTTCACCGCGATCTGCAGAAACTTCTGACGGAGCGCGTCCGCGTCCGCTCGAGCCGCTGACGCGACTGGGGACGCCGACAACAGCGCGACACTTCCAAGCGCGAGCACGAGGCCGAAGATCACACGGCGTTGCATAGGATCAATCCTCTACGAGCGAGGCATCGCTGGCAGATCCATGGTACCACGGCGATCGCGGTGCCCGCCGTGCCCGCCGTGCCCGCGGTGCCCACAGGGCCGCAGTGCGGCAGTGCGGCGGTGCCGCAGGCCGGCGGTGCGGACTGTCAGCGTCGCAAGAATTGCTCGACGTCGGCCACGCGCGGGAGTCCGTCACGGGCGCCGAGCGACCGGCACTTGAGCGCGGCGACGGCCGTGGCGTAGGTCAGGACGTCAGCGACATCGGCGTCTGGCCCCATCTGCAGGTAGCCGCTGATGAAACCACCCCGGAATGCATCGCCGGCGCCGGTGCTGTCCACGACCGTCACCTCGTAGGCGGGCGTCCGGATTTCGCGGCCCTGACAAATCGCCAGGCTGCCCGAACCTCCGAGCGTCACGCAGGCGACGGCCGGACCGTACTCGCGCGCCATCGCGGCGAGCGCCGTGCCGGTGTCGTGGTGCCCGGTCAGCCGTTCTGGAAAGCTTTCCGACGCGATGATGACGTCGATGTGCCGTAGGAGCGCAGGTACCCCCGGCATCACCGCTTCGACGTCGATCACCGTCAGCGCCCCGCTGGCCCGCGCCGCCTTCGCGGCCGCCGTTGCCGCGGCAATGTCCTCGCAATCGACGTGCAGGACGCGCGCGCTGGTCCACACGTCGGCCGCGACGTCCGCAGGACGAATGGCGAGTCCCGGATCGCGATCCCAGAGCACGGTCCGGTCGCCGGTGCGGTGATCCACGAGCACGATCGCGAAGCGCGTCCGTGCCTCGACCGTCTGCGCGGCCGCAACGTCGACGCCCTCGGATTCGAGGCTCGAGAGGCCGATCTGGCCGAGCTCGTCTTTTCCGAACCGGCCAACGTAACGCGCGCGCCAGCCGAGCCGCGCGCAGCAGACCATCGCGGACGCGACCTGGCCTCCTGGCAGCCGGGCGAAGGTTTCGATTCGATGCTTCGTATTGCTGCGCGGAAACGTCCCGACGACGGCGAGCAGATCGACGCTGTTCTGGCCCAGGCCGACGACGTCGAAGGGCCGATCCGGCGCGTCGAGCAGCGAGAACGGGATCCGCACGGGCGGTGATGCTAGCATGCGGGCCGGCTTGACCTTCGCCTTTTGTTTGCGTAATATGGCCGCGCATGATGCCGCTAACCAAGCGCCAACGCGAAATTCTCGATTACCTGAACGAGTTCATCCAGCGGCATGGCTACGCGCCCAGCCTCGAGGAGATCGGGAAGCGATTCAACCTGTCCTCGCTGGCGACGGTCCACAAGCACCTGACGAACCTGCAGGAGAAGGGTTTTATCAAGCGGGCGTGGAACCGCAGCCGCTCCGTGGAGCTCGTCTCCACGCGCGTCGGCGGACGGGCGGTCGAGTTGCCCCTCCTCGGCTACGTTGCCGCCGGCATGCCGATCGAAGCGGTCGCGACGAACGAGACGATCGCCGTGCCGGAGGACCTCGTCGGCCGCCGTGATACCTACGTCCTGCGCGTGCGCGGGAACTCGATGATCGACGAGCAGATTCGCGACGGCGACTTCGTCATCGTCGAAGATCGCAAGACCGCGGACAACGGCGAGATGGTGATTGCCCTTCTCAGCGGGTCGGACGCGACATTGAAGAAGTTCTATCGCGAAGGGCCGGGCGTGCGCCTGCAGCCCGCTAATCCCACGATGCAGCCGATCCTGGTGCCGGCCGAGCAGGTGCAGATTCAGGGCGTCGTCGTCGGCGTGATGCGGAAGTACTGACGCCGTCCGAAATTAGGGCGCTGTCCTCGACGGGATAGAGCCCGCCTCCACAACCCCCGCATCGTCGCCCCTTCCCCGCACCCTCGCACGCTCGACACATCTCGCATCGTTGCGCCGGGTCGCACCTCGCACGGCGCGCACCTTCCGCGCCGTCAATGATCTAGACTGCCCCATGGCCGAATTGAAGCAGATCAACTTCACCATCGTCCCCGACGATAATGGACGAAGCGAGCGCACGTACGCCAATTTCTGCGCGATCTCGCAGACGCCGTTCGATTGCACGCTGACGTTCTGCGAGGTGCAGCCGCTTTCGGAAGACGAGATCCGCCGCATCAACACGTCCGAGCCCGGCGAGATGGTCGTGCGCGCACCGATTCGCGCCCGGGTGGTCGTGCCCTTTCAGGTGCTGCCGAATCTGATTGCCGCGCTGCAGGAACAGGTGCGCAATGTCGGCGGCGCGGTGCCAGGCGGCCCCGTGCATTGAGGGCGATGCAGTGGCCGATCCCCGCCCCCGCGTCGAGACCGTCGCGATCCTCGATCGTCTCGACCAGCAGCATCCCAACGCTGACACGGAGCTCCATTACCGCACGCCGTTCGAGCTCTTGATCGCGACGATCCTCTCAGCGCAATCGACGGACGCGCGTGTCAACCTGGTAACGCCGGTATTGTTCGCGAAATACCCGAACGCTCGTGCGCTCGCGGCCGTCGAGCCGGAATCCGTCGAGCCGATGATCGTCTCGACCGGCTTCTTCCGCAGCAAGGCGCGATCGATCGTCGGCGCGGCGCGGAGGCTCGTCGAGCGGCACGGCGGCGACGTGCCGGCCGACATGGACGCGCTCGTCGAGTTGCCCGGGGTCGGGCGCAAGACAGCGAACGTCGTGCTCGGCCACGCCCTCGGCATCCCCGGCCTGCCAGTCGATCGCCACGTGTTGCGTGTTGCCAACCGTCTCGGGATCGCGGCGTCCGACGATCCGGAAATCGTCGAACAGCAGCTGTGCGCGGCGATGCCGAAGCGACGCTGGACGCGCACGTCGGATGTGCTGATTCTGCACGGCCGGCGGGTGTGCCGGCCGACGCCGCAGTGCGACCGCTGCAACGCGCGCGAGCTGTGCCGCTACTACGCCGCATTGTCTACACCGCCCGCCGCCCGGGCTCGTAAAGCGAAACCAGCCGCGACCGGATCGAAGACCGGCGGCGCGAGGGCCAGCGGCACGCCTCAGCGCAAGAGATCGGCGAGGTGACGAAGGCAGCCTTCGAACGTCTCGTGCGCGAAGCGCTCGATGCCATCCCGGCAGCCTTTCGCGATCGCATGCAGAACGTGGAGATCGTCGTCGAGGATCGCGCGTCTGCTGCCCTCGAAGCGGAGATGAGCGACGGATCCGAAGGCGGCCTGTTCGGGCTGTATGAAGGCACGCCGCTCACCGAACGGAACTGGGCCCACGGCAACACGCTGCCGGATCGCATCACCGTGTTTCAACGTAGCATCGAGGAGGCCTGCGATTCGGAGGACGAAGTTTTCGAGGAGGTGTGCCTGACGCTCATCCACGAAGCCGGCCACTTCTTCGGATTGTCCGAGGACGAGATTCAGGCAATCGAAGACGAGTTCTGGTACGGCGGCCCGGCGTGAGAGCGCGGAAGCGGTTCGGCCAGCACTTTCTGGAGCCGGTGTGGGTGGGCAAGGTCGTTGCCGCGATCGATCCCCGGCCGGACCAGACATTCCTCGAGATCGGCCCAGGCCAGGGAGCGCTCACCGAGCCGCTCGCGGCCCGAGCCGGCCGCCTCGTCGCCGTCGAGATCGATCGTGATCTCGCCGCCGATCTCAGGCGGCGAGCGATCGCCGGAGTGGAGATCGTCGAGGGCGACATCCTGACCGTCGCTGTCGAGGCGCTGTCGCTCCCGCACGGAACGCGCGTCGCCGGCAATCTCCCCTACAACATCTCGTCGCCAATCCTCGCGCGGCTCGTAGCGACGCAATCAGCGACCGGATTGCTGCATGACGCGACGCTGATGCTCCAGCGCGAGGTCGTCGATCGACTCGTGGCTCGTCCGGGAACCGGCGACTACGGCCCGCTGGCGATCCTGCTGGGGCTCGCGGCAACCATCGAGCGAGTGCTCACGCTTCCGCCCGGGGCGTTCCGGCCCGCGCCGAAAGTCACGTCGGCGGTTGTTCGTGTCGTGTTCCATCCGCCTGCCCGCGTCAACGCGCTTCCGCGCGCTCTCGACAGTCTTGTCCGCCTGGCATTCACGAAGCGACGGAAGACCGTCGCCAACGCGCTTGAGGGAAGCGTTGCCCTGCCGCCAGGGTGGACGGCGCCGGATCTGCTTCGTCATGCCGGGATCGACGGCCGTCGTCGCCCCGAAACGCTCACGCCGGACGAATGGGTCGCCCTGGCGCGGACGGCAGAATCGGGGTCGGGATAAATTTCAGTTTTTGCCTACTCGCCGGCGTGGCAAAAATTGAAATTTATCCCGACCCCAATTTTCGCGAGGCGGCCGCTACCGCAACCTTCGGCTGTGCTATAGTTTCCGGCGTTCTTTCCCTCCAGTTCTCAGTTTCACAGGCTGTCCCAGCGGCCTGCCGCGACGACCCTCAGGCGCCCGCTTGATCGTCATCGCACTTTCGGTCTGCGTGCGTTAGTTGCGCGGCCGGGGCAGGTGTCAGGGCCGGATGGCAGTTACCGCAAGCCCGCTCGAAGTCGTGCCCCTGGGCGGCCTGGGCGAATTCGGCATGAACATGATGGCGGTCTCGTACGCCGAGACCACCGTCGTCGTCGATGCGGGAGCGATGTTCCCGGGACCCGAGCTCCTCGGCGTCGACCTGATCGTGCCGGATCTCTCCTACCTGCAAGGGCGCCGTGTGACCGCGCTCGTGCTGACGCACGGGCACGAGGATCACATCGGTGGTGTGCCCTACGTCTGGCCGTTCGTCGACGGCCCCGTGTACGGCACGCCGTTCACCCTGGCGCTCGTCGAACCGAAGCTGGAGGAACACGAAATCGAGAGCGGCGATCGACTGCAGCCGGTGCAGCCCGGCGAGCGAGTGCGGGCCGGCGCGTTCGAGATCGAGTTCCTGCGGGTCACGCACAGCATCCCCGATTGCGTGGCGCTCGCGATCCACACACCGGCGGGGACGATCGTGCATACCGGCGACTTCAAAGTGGATCAGACGCCGCTCGACGGACAGCACTTCGATCTGCACCGTTTCGCGACCCTGGGATCGGAAGGCGTGCTGGCGCTCTTCGCCGACAGCACCAACATCGATCGGCCCGGCTTCACCGGCTCGGAGCTCGAAGTGGTCGGCGCGTTCGAGGAGCTCTTCACGTCGGCGACCGGCATGCTGGTCGTGGCGACGTTCGCTTCGAGCCTGTATCGGATGCAGGTGCTGGTGCGGCTGGCCGAACGCTTCGAGCGCAAAGTGGCCTTTGTCGGACGCGCGATGGTGCAGAACGCCGAGATCGCGATGCGCCTCGGTTATCTGTCGATGCCCGCGGGTCTGCAGATCCGCGACAGCGAAGTCCCCTCGCATCCGCCGGGCAGCGTGCTCTGTGTCACGACGGGATCGCAGGGCGAGCCGCGATCGGCGCTGTCGCGCATCGCCATCGACGATCACCGTCACGTGAAGATCGGGCCCGGCGACACGGTGGTCCTTTCTGCGCGCGCGATTCCCGGCAATGAGAAGGCGATCGGGCGCGTCGTGAATCACCTGACTCGTCGTGGGGCCGACGTCGTGACCTCGGCAACGAAGCACGTCCACGTGTCCGGCCACGGCAGCGAAGAGGAACTGAAGCTGGTGTTGTCTCTGGTGCGGCCGCGCTACTTCGTGCCGGTGCACGGCGAGTATCGGCACCTCGCCCTGCACAAGCGCATCGCCGAGCGCGTGACGCATGGCGTCTCGCGGCCGGTCGACGTCATCCTGATCGAGAACGGCGACATCCTGCAGTTCGGCGATGACGGCGCGTCGGTGACGGGCAAGGCGCCGACCGGCCGTGTGCTCATCGATGACACGCGCGTCGGCGAAGTGGCCGACGAAGTCCTCCGCGATCGGCGTCACCTCGCGGTCGACGGCATCGTGCTGCCGGTGGTTGCCGTCCGTAAGCAGGACGGCGAGCTGGTCGGATCGCCGGAGATCATCACGCGAGGCGTCGTCGGCGACGCGGCGAGCGAGGCGCTGCTGATCGATGCGGCGCATCTGCTCGAGGAGGTGATCGCCGAGCTCAGCGTGGAAGAGCGCACGGATCCCGGACTCCTGCGCGAGACGATCCGGATCGAAATTCGACGGTTCTTTAAAAAACGGACGGCGCGGCGGCCCCTGGTGCTGCCCGTCGTCATGGAGATCTGATCACACGTGGCGATTATGTCCACCCTGTCCCGTCGCGCCAGCGAGTTCACGGGCGTTGCGCTCTTTGCCGGGGCGCTGATCTGGCTGATCGCGCTCGTCTCGCACGAGCCGAGCGACCCGGTGTGGTTCTTCACGGCCGGCGACGGGCCGGCGGCGGCAAACTTCGTTGGCCTCGTCGGCGCGTTCCTGTCGGAAGCGTCGTTGCAGGTCTTCGGTTACGCCTCGTTCGTCATTCCGGTGCTGCTCGCCGTCGCGGGCTGGAACTTCTTCTGGTGCCGCCAGCTTGATGCGGCCTACACGAAGATCATCGGGGCCGGACTGCTCTTCTCGTGTCTGAGCGCACTCCTGGCGCTGGTCGTCGGCAATACCGAGTTGAACGGCCGTACGTTCCGCGCCGGCGGATACGTCGGCGAGTGGATTGCCGGCATCTGCTCGGCGTACCTGAATCGGCCTGGTGCCATCATCGTGCTCCTGACGCTGCTGACGCTCGCCGTAATCATGGCGACGCAGTTCTCGTTCGGCCGTGCGTTCGCCGCGGGGATTCAAGGGGCGACCAGCTTGTCGAGCCGCGGTCTCGTGTCGTTCCGCGGGTGGCGCGAGGAACGCCGCCGCGAAGCCGAGCGCCGTGAGGTGATCGCGAAGCACACCAAGCGCAACGGCGCGGCCGCGGGCGCGGAAGCCCGCGCCGCAGTCGCAGCCGGGCGTGCCGCGCGGAAGGAGCGCGAACGCGAGAGGCAGATGGAAGAAGTCGAGGACGAACCGGAAATCGACGCGCCGCCGCCTCCTCCGCGCCGGCGTCAGGCGGCCGAGGCGCCGCCGGCAGTTGCCGCGCCGGGCGCCCGCGAGCGCGCTCGCGTGGTGACACCGTCGCTGCCGCTCGACGAAGTCGATCCGACGTCGCGCACACCGGTCGAGCGCCGGATGGGTGGCTTCACCCTGCCGCCGATGTCACTGCTCGATGCGCCGAAGGCCGAGCGGAAGATCGACGAGCGCGAGCTCATGGAAGGTGCGCGGCTGCTGGAAGAAAAATGTCGCGAGTTCTCCGTCGAAGGCACGGTCGTCCAGATTCATCCCGGCCCCGTCGTCACGACGTTTGAATTCAAGCCGGATGCGGGCGTGAAGTACAGCAAGATCACCGGCCTCGCCGAAGATCTGTGCCTCGCCCTGCAGGCCGAGTCGATTCTGATCGACCGCCTGCCCGGCAAGTCCACGGTCGGCATCCAGGTCCCCAATCACGTCCGCGAGCAGATCTCGCTCCGTGACCTGCTCGAATCCGAAACGTATCGCCGCTCGGCCTCGAAGCTTTCGCTGGCCCTCGGCAAGACGATTCACGGCGAGCCCTACGTCGCCGACATGGCGATGATGCCGCACCTGCTGATCGCCGGCTCCACCGGAACCGGCAAGTCGGTCGGCCTCAACGCGATGCTGACCAGCATCCTCTACCGCGCCACGCCGGACGATGTGCGGCTGATCATGATCGACCCGAAGCGTCTCGAGCTGGGGATGTACGAGGACATCCCGCATCTGTTGACGCCGGTCGTCGTCGATCCCAAGCAGGCCAGCAACGCGCTCCGCTGGGCGGTTCGCGAGATGGAAGAGCGCTACAAAACGCTCGCCGCCGAAGGCGTCCGTAACATCGAGCAATACAACCGCAACATCCGGCACGTGATCGAAGAGCAGGCCGGCAAGGAAGGGGCCGAAGTCCCCAAGCAGTTGCCGTTCATCCTCGTCGTGATCGACGAGCTCGCCGACCTGATGATGGTGGCCGGCAACGAGGTCGAGGAATCGATCTGCCGCCTCGCGCAGATGGCGCGCGCCGTCGGCATCCACCTGATTCTCGCCACGCAGCGCCCGTCGGTTGACGTCATCACCGGCTTGATCAAGGCGAACCTGCCGGCGCGCATCGCGTTCCGGGTCTCGTCGCGCATCGATTCGCGCACCATCCTGGACGGCAACGGCGCCGAGCAGCTCCTCGGCAGGGGCGACATGCTGTTCCTGCCACCTGCGTCGTCGCGCTATCTGCGCCTGCATGGGCCGTACATCTCCGAGCAGGAGAGCGCCCGCCTCGCCAGCTTCCTGCGCAAGCAGGGCAAGCCGGTCTACGACGAGAGCATCACCGTGGAGGAACGGGCAACGGATGCCATCGAGTTCGAGAAGGACGACCTGTACGACGATGCCTCGCGGATCGTCGTGCAGAGCGGCCAGGCGTCCATCTCGTATCTGCAACGCCGTCTGCGCATTGGGTTCAGCCGTGCGGCACGCCTCGTCGACATGATGGAGGCCGATGGCCTCGTGTCGCCGGCGGCCGGCGGCAAGGCTCGCGAAGTGCTGGTGGGCAAGGACTACTTCGACGAAGTGGACGCTCAGATCCGGTAGGAAGGCGAACGCATGCACCAGATCATCGCCCTGACCCTCGCCGGCGCGCTGCTGGCCGCAACGCCAGTGGCGGCGCAGACGTCGGCCAAGAGCACCTACACGCAACTCAGTAACCGTGACGCCACGGCGCGCCGGGCGCTGGTGTCGGCGCGCAGCGCCGACCTCGTGCGAAAGGACATCGCGCGGATCGTTGCGGGCTACGAGGGGTTGGTCAAGAAGTTCCCGGGCAGTCCCTACAGCGACAACGCGCTATGGCAAGCCGCGATGCTGACGGCAGAGAGCTTCGCCCGCTATCGAACGGACGCGGATCGCGACACGTCGCTACGATTACTCCGCCGCCTTCAGGCCGAGTATCCCGGGAGTTCGCTGGTCAGACAGGCGAAGCCGGCGATTGCGCGGCTCGAGAACGAGGGACGCAGCTCGCCTGCCGCGACAGCGTCGGCGCCGCCCGTGGCTCCTGCTCCTCCACCCGCAACGACGACGACTCGCCAGACGCCCACAGTCGCATCACCGCCGCCGACGCCGCCCGTCGTGACTGTCGCATCGGCATTGGCCAAGCCTACGGCAGCGACTCGCCACACGCCCGCGGAGCTGAAGGCGATCCGCCGGACGGTCCTCCCCGACGTCGTTCGCATTGCCATCGAGCTCGATCGGGAAGTGGAATATCGCAGCGATCAAATCGACGATCCGGATCGCGTGTTCGTCGATCTGCACACCACCAGCGTCGCCGAATCGGTCGACGCATCGCAGACATTCGAAGACGAGTTGGTCAAGGCCGTCAGGCTCGGCCCGCGGCCTGGCGGAACGACGCGCGTCGTCGTCGACCTTGGAAGGTCCGCGCACTACAGCGTCTTCGCCCTCTACAACCCCTACCGCATCATCGTGGATCTGAATCGCGCAGCAGTGCCGGCAGTGCCTGGCACGGCGAACGCTCAGCCCAAAGCCGACAAGGTGGTCCGCGCATCCGAGATGGTGGTCCCGAACGTCGAGCCGATGGCGATCACCGGATCCCCGGTCGTGGAGCGGGTCGAGGTGTCGTCGGACGACGACGTGAAACCGGCGCCGCAGGTGGATTCTGCGGCGCCTGGGGCGACGTTGTCGCCGGGCCGCGGCGACAAGGGGGACAACAGCGACAGGAGCGAAAAAAGCGACGCTTCGTCCGAGACCTTGCCGTCGAAACCACTGGCACCCAAGCCGACGGGCGCGCCGATGGTCGCCCCGGCGCCACCTTCGGTGAATCTCGAGGGACGTTTTTCGCTCTCACGGCAACTGGGCCTCGGCGTGTCGCGGATCGTGATCGATCCAGGCCACGGCGGACACGATCCAGGCGCGCAAAGCCGCGGGTCGAGCGAGGCTGATGTCGTACTCGATATCGCCTTGCGGCTCGAGCAGTTGCTGACGAGAGAGCCGGGCGTCGAAGTCGTGCTCACGCGCCGCACGAATGTGTTCGTGCCGTTGGAGGAACGTACGGCGATCGCCAATCGACAGAACGCCGATCTCTTTCTGTCGATTCACGCCAACGCGAGTCGCAACGCCAAGGCCCGAGGCGTCGAGACGTATTTCCTCAACTTCGCGTCCACGCCGGATGCGGAGGCAGTTGCGGCGCGCGAGAACTCGGCCTCGGGCCGAACGATGCACAGCCTGCCCGACATCGTGAAGGCGATCACGCTCAACAACAAGCTGGACGAGTCGCGCGATTTCGCCACGATCGTCCAGCGGGAGATGGTCGGACATCTCTCGACGTCGAACAAGGACTTGCGGGATCTCGGCGTAAAGCAGGCGCCGTTTGTCGTCCTGATCGGCGCCGGCATGCCGAGCGTGCTTGCCGAGATCTCGTTCATCACCCACTCGCAGGAAGGCAAGCTGCTCAGGAACAAGGCGTACCGGCAGAAGATCGCCGAGGCGCTGTATCGGGGCGTCGAGCGGTATCAGCGATCGCTGAAGGCGGTAAAGACCGTTGCAAATCAGTAGGCGGACCTGAGGCGTTCTCACATGAAAAAGGCGGACCTGAAGGTCCGCCCTACAAATGGCAGACGTTCTCACATGTAGGGCGGACCTTCAGGTCCGCCTTTCCATTCGTACGTAGGGCGGACCTTCAGGTCCGCCTCTCACCGTCAGTTCAGATGTAGGGACAACTCGTCGGCCGTCTCGCCGTTGAAGGGATTGTCCGGACGGTGAGAGCGGAGATAGATAAACACGCCGCCCAGCAGCAGGCCAAAGGTGAGGGCGCCAAGCGTGATCACGCCGGTCAGTCCGAGCGCCTGCAGGATCACGTCGCCAAGCGTGACGGCGTCGGTGGGCGGGCCGATGACCCGCACGATGATCGGGGAGGAAGCGGGACCTACCACGACTCCAGTTTACCGCGATACCTGCTGCCAGTCGTCGGGGGCGAGCGCCAGTTCCGCGAGGAGGCGAACCGCCACCCCGGTGGCGCCCTTGACCTGCCATGGGCGGCCCTCGTCGGCCCAGGCGGTGCCGGCGATGTCGAGGTGCGCCCACGGCAAGTCGCCAGTGAACTGCTTGAGAAACACTGCGGCGGTGACCGCGCCGCCTGGGCGGCCGCCGGTGTTGCTCATGTCGGCGACGTCACTCTTCAACTGCTCGAAGTAATCGTCGTTAGAAGGCATGTGCCAGCAGCGGTCACCCGTCATCAGACCGAGGCGGCGAATGGCGTCGACGAACGCATCGGGCGTCCCGAAGATCCCCGAATGCATCCGGCCGAGGGCGACGACGCACGCCCCAGTCAGCGTCGCGATGTCCACGAGGTGCGTGGCTCCCTGCTCGCGCGCGTACCAGAGGGCGTCGCCGAGAATGAGCCGGCCTTCGGCGTCGGTGTTCACCACCTCCACCGTCTTCCCGCCCGCGCCACGCAGCACGTCGCCCGGCTTGACCGCGCGGCCGCCGGGCATGTTCTCGGTAGCCGGCACGACGCCGATGACACGAATCGGAGCCTGCAGGAGCGCCGCCGCCCGCAAGGCGGCGATCACTGCCGCGCCGCCGGCCATATCCACTTTCATCTTCTCCATGCCGTCCGCGGGCTTGATCGAAATGCCGCCCGTGTCGAAGGTGACGCCCTTTCCCACTAGCGCGAGCACCGGCGCCTGAGGCGCACCCGGTGGATCGTGGCGGAGCACGATCAGGCGCGGCGGTTCGCTGCTGCCGCGCGCGACGCCGAGCAGCAGCCCCATGCGAAGCGCTGCGATCCGCTCCTCGTTCAACACATCGACCGCAAGCGTCGTCCCTTCGGCAGCGGCGCGCGCCCGCTCGGCAAAAATCATCGGCGTCAGGAAGTTCGAGGGTTCGTTGCCGAGATCCCTCGCCAGGTTGGTGCATGCGCCGAGTACTGCACCTCGTTCCACCGCCTTGGACGCATCGGCGCGCAACTGCGTCGCCAGCTCAGGTGCGACCAGCCGAACATCGGCGACGCCGGCCAATTCGGGTGGCCCGCTCTTGTGGCGGCCGATATCGTGCTGCGCGAGCAGGATGCCCTCCGTCGCGGACTGAATGAGGCGGGCGGCCGCGGTCGGCGGTTCGCCCGAGTGCCCACTCGAGCGAAACAGCACCGCGACACGCGCGACACGCCGTTGCCGTGCCGCGAGCACCCCGGCCGCCGCGACCCGGCGCGCCATCTCGGCATCGTAGGCGGCGCGCTTGCCCGCGCCGACGAGCGCGACGCGACGCACGCTCCAGTGGTGGACCACTGTCGCGACGAACACCTCGCCAGGCTTGCCGGTCACCTCGCGCGAGGAGACGGCGCGCCCGACGTCTCCGCCAGTTGCCGCGTCCAACCCCGGCACGTCTACGAAGTCGTCGCCGTCGAACGCGGGAATCACCAGCAGCTCGGCATCGAGCTGCGCAAGCGGCGTCCAGACCAACAGCGGCAAGAAGTCAGAAGCGGACATCCGACGAATTATTGCCGATGTCCGACCTTCATTGCCGACGGCCGCAAAACATCGTTACAATGCGATTACCCGCTTCCCCGAAGGGCGACCAGCCATGGCTTCGGACTTTCGTGCTCGATGGACGTCCCTCCGCGCCTGCGGGCGTGTGCTGTCGCTTGCGGCCGCAATCGCGATCGGGGTCGCCAGCCATCCCCAGGCGGCGCAGGACGACAAGAGCGATAACAAGGACAAGAAAGACGGGAAACGGGCGTCGCTGTCCTTGAAAGCGAACCCTCCTATCGCCTTCTCTCCGGCAAAGGTCGTCGTCACAGCCGAGCTGAAAGGCGGTTCCGACACGGACGAGGAGCTCTATTGCCCGACTCTCGAGTGGGACTGGGGCGACGGCACCAAGTCGGAATCGAACGCGGACTGTGAGCCGTTCGAGGCGGGCAAGAGCTCGATCAAGCGGCGGTTCACGGCCTCGCACACGTACAACATGGCCGATAACTACCGCGTCCTGCTGCGGCTGCGGCGGGGCTCGAAGACGGTTGTGGGTGGCAACACGGCGATACAGGTGAAGCCGGGATTCCGGGACGGCTCCGAGAACTACTGACCCGGGCGCGGCTCGTGAGTGCTCCCCCGCACAGGCGTTCATGCAGACCATGCCTCGCTCGTTCGAGTGGCCGTGCGTATCCTGATCGCGGAAGACGAGCCCGTCTCGCGCCGGCTCCTCGAGCAGTCGCTGACGCGCTGGGGCTACGAGCCCGTCACGTGCGTTGATGGGCGCGAGGCCTGGGAGGGCCTGCGCCGGCAGGGTGCCCCGAGAGTCGCCATCCTCGACTGGATGATGCCGCACATGGACGGCCTCGAGGTCTGCCGGGCAGCGCGCGCCACCGATCTCGCGCTGCAGCCCTATCTAATCCTTCTCACCGGCCGCTCGAAACCCGAGGACGTGATTACCGGTCTCAAAGCCGGCGCCGACGACTACCTGACGAAGCCGGTGGATCGCGGCGAGCTCGAAGCGCGTCTGCAGGTCGCATCGCGGGTGGTGGCGCTGCAGGAACGGCTCTCGGATCGAGTCCTCGAGCTCGAGGAGGCGCTGCGGAACGTCCGGCAACTCCAGGGCCTGCTCCCCATCTGCGCCTACTGCAAGCGCATTCGCGACGACAAGAACTACTGGAGCCAGGTCGAGACCTACCTCGCGGATCACTCTGACGTCCAGTTCAGCCACGGCATTTGTCCGAGCTGCTTCGAACGGGTGATGCGCGAAGATCCCAACCTGAATCAAAGCTCCTGACCACGCCGTCGCTCACGGCGCCGGTGGCAGCGGCGTTCGCAGCTCCCGGCCGCGGAGCCTCCGGCTCGTGATTTCCGTGGTCTCGCTCTGAAAGTATTCCGAAAGCGCGACCGCCTGGCGGAACAGGAAGCGGCCGAGCGCGCCGATGCCGCCCGACTCTTCCTCCTTTCCGAACATGGCGTCGTTCACATCGTCTGCCGCATGCTCGCCAAGCGTGCCGGCGACGAGCCCGATGTGCAGGTAGTACCGCGCGTCGTCGTCGAGACGTGCGAGCGGGGTGAGATCGAGCCTGACCAGCAGGGGATCTGCCCAGATCGGCTGGTCATAGTCGGTGCCTCGCGCGTCAGTGACCGTCAGTCCTTTCCCGGAGACCGAGGAGCGGACGCGCCAGGTCCCGATCAGTGCAGGAGCGGCGAGACGATCCCACGCCCGATCCTCCCAGAGCTCGGCACGGATTCGCACGTGCAGCGTCCCGCCGCCTTCGATCAGCCGTCGAAAACGCTCCGCGAACAGTCCGCGCACCGACAGCTCCGCCCGCGCCGAGGATCCGGTCGCCCCGACACGGGCAACCTCCATTCCCAGCGCGGTGAGCGTAGCGTGCGCGAGCAGCGCCACGCCCGCGGTCAGCAGGATGACCGCGGGCGGCTTCATGCCTCCGTCGGACCGCTCATCGCTGGAATCGGCGGCGGATAGTCAGACGGCGCCGGCATCACCGGGCGCGGGCCGCGGGTGCCGAACCGCGTCAGGAGCGCCGCGCCGAGCCCCACGGTCCACGCGACGTACTCGGCAAAGAAGCCGATGACACCGAGGAACCAGGTAATCGGCCAGAGCGGCGCCGGAATCAGTCCGGTCGTACGCGCCAGCAGGCCGACGGCCGCAACGATGACGACCCCGACCGCCAGCGTCACGAACGCCGGCCGCTCCGTGCCGGCCGCCCACCGCCCAAGCCGCAGCACCACGCCGGTGAATCCAATCAACACTGCGAGCAGGAAGCCGAGGATCGCGAACGGCACGAGCACGAGCAAGGGGATCCCGATGATCGAGACGGCGAGCACGACGACGCTGAGCACCAGCACCGGCACGAACAGCAGCTGCGCGAGCAGTCCCGTGAACCCGCTCAGCCACGGGTCGCGCGCCGCTCGCTCCCCGATCCGCTCGACGACGCGCGGCGCCGCGAGCATCGCGATGAAGACGAGGATCAGTACGATGCCCAGCCGCAGTAGCGTGCCGACGAGGCGGAACCACCCCGAGAACATGTCCCAGCCAACCAACGGCCCGAGCAGGATTCCTGGATGGAAATTGAAGTTCGGCGGGCCAAACCGGATTTCGTTGACGTGGCCGCGGATGACCGCGCCGTGCGCCTGCTCGATCCGTCCACCCACCGAGGTGACGTCGCCGCGCACGACCGCTTTCGGACCCAGGTGCACGCTTCCGCCTACCGCCACCACGTCGTCGTCCACGTGACCAAGTACGGTGACGCTGCCGCCCACGGCCACGACAGGATCGGATACACGCTCGTCGGCCTCGATGGTGATGTCGCCGCCGATGTTCACGCGCGCGGCGCTGCGACGCCAATGCTCCTCGTCAGGCTGAGCGTCGGTGTGTTCATCGGGCGCTGCCGGCGGCGTTTCAACCGGAGGCGTCGCTTCCGGCGCCGCTTCAGGAGTGGGCTCCGTCTGCGCCGGCGCAGTAGCGGCAGGCGGTGCCGGAGGTGCAGGCGGCGTGTACCACCCGGTCAACGTCTCGGTTGGTAGATACGAGACCTGGAGCACCAGTTCCGCATCCGCGCCGAGCTTCTCGCGCAGCAGTGCGCCCGACGCCGGCACGCCGTCCACGTCGATCGCGCCGTCGCGGATCTCGATCACGCGCACCGCGGACGTCCGTTTGGGCTTCAAGACGGCGCCGCCCTGAATCGGCAACACGTCGAATCGCCGCTCGACACGCTGCTTGAGACCAGGATCGACCGCGCTGGTGGACGCACTCTGCCCTGAGATCATGCCGGCAGCCAGCACCACCAGGATGGCGATCAGTATTCCAAGCCGAGATCCGACACGCATCAAAGCTCTCCCCGTTCGCCTGGTAATACGCGGCTCAGGCCAGCCAACGCCAGCGACGCCGTGAGCACGCCGCCAAGCAGAATGAATGTTCCGGCGGGACTGGCAACCGCGGCGGCCGTGATCCGCGCCGCCCGTGCCATGACGTCCCACGTCGACAACCCGGCGCTGAGCCACTGCACGAGCAGTACGCACGCGCGCGCCGTACCGTTGACGACGATGCTCGCGTCGAATATGAACGCCGCGGCGATGAGCGCGACCGGAATCAGCGTCAACAGCGCCGCCCCCCCGACCACACCTGCGGAAATCGCCAGCTCCGAGCGCGCCGAGCCCCAGAACCGTCCCTCGAGGCCGACAGGCCACCCCTGCCGTGTCGCCGCCACCAGCCGCGCCGAAAATGCCGCTGAGGGTGCGCGCTTCGGAAGCGCGCTGATCAGCGCCCCAAGCGCTTTCTCCTCGCGGTCGGCGTCAGGCGGAAGGTCCCGGAACTCCATGCGCTGATCAGCCTTACGCGCGGTCCGTGGACCGGGTTTCAGGCCCGAATCCGCCGGCGCTCAGGTAGCGTGCCAGCTCGCGTCGCGCCCGGTGCAGGTACGTCTTCACCGTCCCCAGTGGCAGATCGAGCACGTGCGCAATTTCGTCGTATTCGAGTCCCTCCTGGTGCCGCAGGACGATAGCGGACCGGTATTCCGGCCGCAGCCGATCGATTGCGGCATCGAGGGCGGCGGCGAGCTCGCGATTCGACGCCGCGCGTTCGGGCGACAGGGCGGCGATATCCGCGATCGATGTCAGCGGGTCGCGCTCCTCGTCGTCCTCGTCCATGTGCGGCGCGACGGTCACCGGGCGCCGCTGCCGCAGGTAATCGATCGCGGTGTTGTGCGCGATGCGAAACAGCCAGCTGGAGAACCGCTGCTGCGGATCGAAGGTGCCGAGGGCACGGAACATCTTGATGAAGCTCTCCTGCGTGAGATCCTCGGCCATGCCGGGATCCTGCACGAGACGCGCGATCAAGTTGTAGACCGGCCGTTCGAATCGTCGCACCAGTGCTTCGCATGCCGCGCCGGATCCGCGCAGCGCCTCGACGGCGACTTCGGCATCGCTCTTCAGATCGGTGTGGAGTGGGGACGGCCGCGGGCCGTCGGCCTCACGCATCGCGGGCGGTGCAGGCTAGAAGGGTGGCGCCAGCCGGACGACGACCTGCAGGGATTGCGGGATGTCGTCGGCGCGCCAGCCGAATTCGACGCGCAGGTCGTCGTTGAACTCCCAGCCGACGCCGACCCCCGTCAGCCACTGATCGTTGCTACCCTCGAATGTCTTGAACGTGCGTCCTGCGTCGCCAAGCACGAGCAGGCGGCCGTGGCGGAATACGGTCAACCCGTACTCGAGGTTCACGAGCGCCATTTCGCGGCCGACGGCTTCCTTGAATGTATATCCGCGGACGCTGCCGAACCCGCCGACCGCGAACTCACGCTGAGGCGGCAGGTCGCCATCCGACCAGCCGCCGATCAGACGGGCGCCCAGCCGCTGCCGCGGGCCGAGCGGCATCCAGCCCCGGGCGCTCAGCACGTGCCGCGTGTAGTCGAAGTCGCTGCCGTACGACGACCGCGCGATCTCGGAGGACCATTCGAGCCGCCATCCGAATTCATGGCCGGCTGGCGCGCCGAACGGCAAGTCGAGCTGATGGCGCGAATACGAGCGGGCGAGCGACTCGGTTTCGAAGCCGCGCGAGTCCCACGCGACGCCCAGGATCACGGCTCGCGATAGGCCCTGGTCGATCGGCGGATTGAGACGATACGGCTCGTCGTCCTTGAAGACGCTGAAGTCGGTGGAGACGGTCAGCGACTCCTGCCGCTCGGAACGCCACGCGCCCAGCAACTCGAGCGACGAGAACGGACGAAGAGCGAGATGGGCCTGATAGCCGCGGCGGCGGTAGTAGTCGCGGTAGGAGTTGCGAAAGGCCAGCGAGACGAGACTCTGCTCGAGCGGCGAAATCCGCCAGGCGTCATCCGACGCGGACAGATCGAACAGCGAGATACCGGCAAAGACGCGAGGCGAGGTAAAGAACGGTTGCGAGATGCCGAGCGCATAGCCCGGTCGATCCGGACCGAACTTCCAGCTGCCCATCGCCTCTATGTAAGTGTGATTGAAGCGGCGCTGGTCGAAGACCGTGCCCGAAAATCCGAGCGCCGGTGCAAAGCCGTCGACCGGACTGAACCAGTCTTCGCGATCGGTGGCCGTCGTGGACCACTGCAATCGTCCGACCCGCTGCCTGAGATGAACGCGGAGCACCGTCGCGTTGCCCCGTTCGATGATCTCGAGGCCTTCCTCGGAGACCAGCACGTCGCCTTCGGCGGACGACGTTACTCGAGTGGTTTCGATCGCGCCGCGGGATGGCGCGAGCAGGCGCGTGAGCGCGTTGCGGGCGGCGGGCAGATCGAAGAGATCGCCTGGCTGCAGCTCGAACTCGTGTGCGAATGCCGCGCGCCGATCAGTTCCGATCCCGACGAACTCGATGGCCGTCAGGCGCCCTTCGCGCACGCCGATCGTCAGCGCTCCCGTCTGATCGATCGTCGCCGTCGCGCGGGCCGCCGCATAGCCTTCGCGCTTGTAGATCGCTTCGATGTCACGCGCCAGCTCCTGCGGCGCCTTCGGAAGCGGACCATCGAGTGTCAGGTTGAGACGGCGGACGAGGTCGGCCTCTGTAAAGACCGTCGCCCCCTCGACGGCGACGGCGTGCAGAATCTGAGGCGGTGGTGGCGCATCCTGAGCGAACCCGCCGCGTTCACCGCCAAGCACCAGCACGAGGGCCAGGACCACACGCGCGGAGCAGGCGGCCATTACGTCTGAGGGACGAGCTTCGCTTCGTGGATGTTCCGCCACACGTCCCTGCGAAGCCTGCCCTAGGGGCGCTCGACGACCATCGCAACGCCCATCCCGCCGCCGACACATAGTGAGGCGACCCCATAGCGCTTCTTGTGTTTCGCCAGCCCGTACAGCAGCGTCGTCAGGACTCTCGCGCCGCTGGCGCCAATCGGATGCCCCAGGGCGATGGCGCCCCCATGGACGTTGACGCGCGCCTGATCGACTCCGAGTTCCTTCACAACCGCGACAGCCTGTGCGGCGAACGCCTCGTTCAACTCGAACAGATCGATCTGATCCAGCGTCAGGCCGGCGCGCTCGACGGCTCGTGTCACGGCCGGAACAGGCCCCATGCCCATGTACCTGGGCTCAACGCCGACAGTCGCGTAGGCAAGGACTCGTCCCAGAGGCTTGGCGCCGTGTTTCGATGCCCACGTGTCGGTCGTGACCACGAGCGCGGCGGCACCGTCGTTGATTCCGGATGCGTTACCAGCGGTGACCGTCCCGTCTTTCTGGAAGGCCGGCTTCAGGGCGGCAAGCTTCTCGACTGTCGTGCCCGGGCGCGGATACTCGTCCGTGTCCACGCGCACAGTCGACCCCTTTTTCTGCGGGATCTCGACGGCGACGACCTCGTCGGCGAACGCGCCGTCGCGAATGGCCTGCTCGGCGCGGCGCTGACTTTCCGCGGCGAACGCGTCCTGCTCCGCCCGGCCAATCCCGTATTTCGCGGCGACCGCCTCGGCGGTGTTGCCCATGTGGCAACTCTCGATCGCGCAGCTCAGACCTTCGGCCAGCATCGAATCGGTGACTTCGCCGTGGCCCATCCGATAGCCCCAGCGCGCGCCCTTGAGCAGGTACGGTGCGTTGCTCATCGACTCGGTCCCGCCCGCGACGATGACATCCGTGAACCCGGCGCGCACGCCTTCGACGGCGTGGACGACCGCCGTGAGGCCGGATCCACATACGCGATTGACGGTTTCTGCAGGCACTTCGTACGACAGGCCCGCTTTGAGCGCGGCCTGCCGCGCGACGTTCATGCCTGCACCCGCCTGCAGGACGCAGCCGAGAATCACTTCGCCGACGGCATCCTTGGAGATCGAGGCCCGAGCAACAGCCTCGCGCACGACGATAGCGCCGAGATCAGGAGCCGTGAGGTCTTTCAGCGCGCCGCCGAAGGCGCCGATCGGCGTCCGACACGCCGAGATGAGGACAGCGGGAGAATCCATAGTGCCATTGTACGGCCGGGCCGTTGCTCAAAACGTTCCGACCGACTCGCCGACGATCAATCGCGCACCCGTCGCCGCGAGAACGGCCTCCACCGTCGTATCCGAGGCCACTTCCTTGAGGACCAGGCCGTGCTCGCCCACCGCGATGACCGCCATCTCGGTGACGATCAGATCGACGACCTGCGTGCCCGTCAGCGGCAACGTGCACCGATCGAGAATCTTGTGCCCGCCGTCCTTCGTGGTGTGCTCCATCGCGACGATCACGCGTCGCGCGCCGGCGACGAGATCCATGGCGCCGCCCATGCCCTTGACCATCTTGCCGGGAATCATCCAGTTCGCCAGATTCCCCTCGGCGTCCACCTGCAGGGCGCCGAGCACGGTGACGTCAATGTGCCCGCCGCGCACCATCGCGAACGAGTCGGCCGAGCTGAAGTACGCGCATCCGGGCAGTTCGGAAACGGTTTCCTTGCCGGCGTTGATGAGATCGGGGTCGACCTCCTCGTCGAGTGGGTACGGGCCGACGCCAAGCATTCCGTTCTCGGAATGCAGCGTGATGTCGATGCCGGGCGGCACGTGATTGGCGACGAGGGTCGGCATCCCGATGCCCAGGTTCACGTAGTCGCCGTCCCGCAGTTCGCGCGCGACCCGAACCACGATTCGATCCCGCTTATCGAGAGCCATGCCCGCTCCGGACCGTGCGCTTCTCGACGCGTCTCGAGTATGTCGGCCCCTCGATGATGTGTCGAACGAAGATGCCCGGCGTATGCACGGCGTCCGGCTCAATGTCGCCGGGCTCGACGAGATGTTCGACCTCGGCGATCGTCGTCCTGGCTGCGGTCGCCATCATCGGATTGAAGTTGCGTGCCGTCTTCCGGAACACCAGGTTGCCGAGTCGATCGCCTTTGAACGCGCGAACCAGCGCAAAGTCCGCCTTCAGCGGCAGTTCGAGCACGTAGTCGCGCCCGTCGATCACACGCGTCTCCTTGCCTTCGGCAACGATGGTTCCGAACCCGGTTGGCGTGAAGAAGCCGCCGATGCCGGCGCCGCCGGCGCGGATGCGTTCGGAGAACGTGCCCTGCGGCACGAGCTCGACCTCGAGCTCGCCGGCGAGGAACTGACGCTCGAATTCGCGGTTCTCGCCGACGTACGTCGCGATCATCCTCTTGATCTGCTTCGCCTTCAGGATCGGGCCGAGCCCGAAGTCATCGATCCCGGCGTTGTTGCTGATGACGGTGAGCCCCTTCGTGCCCTGTGCGAGGAGCGCGGCAAGGAGATTCTCGGGGTTGCCGCAGACGCCGAAGCCACCGACCATAACCGTCGCGCCATCCGGAATCTGCGCAACTGCTTCAGCGGCCGTTGCGAGAACCTTGTTCATGATGGTGATTATGGATCAGGGCTCTTGACACGGTTCTATTTGAGCTTCTCCCTCCACCGCCTGGCGGATTCGAACAACCGGTCGATCGGCCGGGAGTCGTTCAGGTCGGCACGTAGCTCGGTCAGCGTTTCGATCAGGCGATCGAGGGCAGGCAGGAGCTCGTCGGTGTTGGTGGTGCAGATGTCGGTCCAGATTCTGGCGGGACTTGCGGCGACGCGGGTCGTATCGGCAAGGCCGCCGCCCGACAGCTCGAGGCCCTCGACCCCGACGGTCGTCCCGACCACGTGCATCAGCGCGCTGGCGGTCAACTGCGGCAGGTGGCTGGTGAAAGCGAGCAGCCGATCGTGCTCCCCTGCCTCCATCTCGAGCGGCCGCGCACCCAGGGCGCGGATGAAACCGGCAAGACGACTGACCGCCGCACGCGGCGAGGCCGCGGTCGGCGTCAACACCCATGGACGACGCTCGAAGAGATCGATGCGCGACGCCTCGATCCCGCTGCGAGCGGCGCCCGCGAGCGGATGTCCGCCGACGAAGGTCAGGCGGGACGCGAACGCGTCCGCCGCCTGCACGATCGCCCGCTTGGTGCTGCCAGTGTCGGTGACAAGCGTGGAAGGCCCGAGGAGATCGGGCAGCGACGAAAGGACGTCGAGATTGGCCTGGACAGGCGCCGCCAGCACGACGAGATCGGCGCCGCGAACACCCTCCAGGTTAGTACTGGTGTGCGTCAGCGCCCCAAGCTGCCGCGCCGCCACCACCACATCGTCGGTGTCGACGCCGACGACAATGGCGTCGGGAAACATGCGCCGGACCGCGAACGCAATCGACCCCCCGATCAGACCGACACCAACGATGGCAATGCGGTGAAAGTCGGGGTCAGTCAATCCACAATCCGCAATCCGCAATCCGCGATCCGCAATCGCACCGCCCTAGCTCCATCCCCGCCGCACCACCGGCTCCAGGCAGATCGTCCGGCCGATCGCCGGAGCAATGATACGCAGTTCGGCCATCAACCGATCGAACTGCTGCGGATAGAGTGACTGCGCGCCGTCGCTGAGTGCGTGGTCCGGATCGCAGTGGACTTCGATGATCAGCCCGTCGGCGCCGGCCGCCACTGCGGCTCTCGCCATCGGTGCGACCTTGTCGCGGCGCCCGGTCCCGTGGCTCGGGTCGACGATGATCGGCAGATGACTGCGCTTCTTCACGACTGGAATCGCGGAAATGTCCAGCGTGTTGCGTGTGTAGCTCTCGAACGTCCGGATGCCGCGCTCGCACAGGATGACTTGCGTGTTGCCGCCGGCCAGGATGTATTCGGCGGAGAGGAGCCACTCCTCGATCGTCGCCGAGATTCCCCGTTTCAGCAGTACCGGCTTTCGGACGCGGCCCAGCTCACGGAGCAGCGTGAAGTTCTGCATGTTGCGTGCGCCGAGCTGAAAGATGTCGGCGTACTTGTCGATGAGCTCGATCTGACTGATGTCCATCACTTCGGAGACCAGCTTCAGATCGTGCTGATTCGCAGCCGAACGCAGCATACGCAGACCTTCCTCGCCGAGCCCCTGGAAGCTGTAGGGTGAGCTTCTCGGCTTGAAGGCGCCCCCGCGCAGGACCTTGGCGCCGGCCTTCTTGACGGCCGCAGCCACGGCGTTGACCTGCTCGTCGGTCTCCGCGGAGCACGGCCCGGCCATGACGATCACCTCGTCACCGCCGACCCTGACGTCACCGACGGTGACGACCGTGCCCTCGGGCTTGAACGCGCGGCTTGCCAGCTTGTACGGCTCGGTCACCCGCAGCACTTCGGTGACGCCATCCAGCATCTCGATCAGCCGTGGATCGATCTGCCGATCGTCTCCGACGGCTCCGAGCACGGTGCGACTCACGCCGGTCGATCGATGTACATCCATGCCCAACTCCACGAGATGGGCAACGACCTTTTCGATCTGGTCCTCCGTCGCCCGTTCCTGCATTACGACCACCATGGCCTTAACCTCCAGCACCGGCGTCGTGCGGCGCTTTGTTCTCGGACGTCGACTCGCGTTCGAGCCGGCGCGCTTCGTCGATGATTCGTTCGAATACTCGCGTCAGCGCATCGCCGCCGAGCGGGCCGCCGAGCGCCGCCCCGAGCGCGCGCACGTGTCCAAGCACCTCCGCTTCGCGCTCCGGCTGATAGACCTCCATGCCCAGCTGGTGCTTGATGTCTCCAATTCGCATCGCGCACGATGCCCGTTCGTTCAGGAGCTCGACCAGCTTTTCGTCGAGCGCATCAATGCGCTGCCGCAGCTCGTCCAGAGGGTTCACGCGACCCGCTCGCGAGGCTAGAGCCTCGCCTCCAGGGGCGCCGGCGCGCCGGCGCCGTCCGGCCGGTGGCCCGAACCCTTCAGCCAACGCACGTAGCCTTCAACCGCCGGCACCAGGCCCTCGCTGTCACCGGCATCGGCGATCACCTGGACCAGCGCGCTGCCGACCACTGCCGCATCCGCGGCCCGCCCAATCTCCCGCACGTGGTCGGGATGCGACACGCCGAAGCCAAGCGCGACCGGCATCGAGGTCTCGCGCCGAACCCGCTCGGCGAGATCGATCGCACCAGTTGCGACAGCGGCGCGCGCGCCGGTCACGCCGAGCCGCGAGATTCCGTAGAGAAATCCTCGGCCAAGGCGCGCGGCCTGCCGGATGCGGTCGTCCGTGGTCGTCGGACTCAAGAGAAAGATCGTGTCGAGGCCGTCGCTCTCGAACAGGCTGCGCCACTCGTCGGCCTCCTCGACCGGCAGATCGAGGATCAGCACACCATCGACGCCGGCCGCTGACGCGCGTTGCCCGAATTCCCGCAGTCCCATGCGCAGGATCGGGTTGGCGTAGGTGAACAGCACGATCGGCACCGTCAAGCGCGCGCGCACACGTTCGACCAGACCAATGACGTCGTCGAGCGTGGTGCCTCCGGCGAGCGCGCGCTCGGTTGCCCGCTGAATAACGGGACCGTCGGCAAGCGGATCCGAGAACGGCACGCCGAGCTCGATCACGTCGGCACCAGCCCGCTCGAGCGCGAACAGGATGTCTTGCGTGCGGGCGACAGTCGGGTCGCCGGCGGTGATGTAGGTGACGAGACCCGTGCGGCCTTCTCGTTTCAGGCGATCGAATGCGTCTGTGATGCGTCCCATGGTTGTCGCGGCGTCCGGAGTAAGGCCCCGTCAGTCGGCCTGTTGTTCGGTCATCGTCTTCTGAACCGTCGCCAGATCCTTGTCGCCGCGCCCGGACAGATTGACCAGGATGATCGCCTCGTTGCCGAGCTCCCCGGCCACCCTCATGGCATGCGCGACCGCATGCGACGACTCGAGCGCCGGCAGAATGCCTTCCAGCCGCGCAAGTCTCGCGAACGCGTCCAGCGCCTCATTGTCGGTGGCGTAGGCGTATTCCGTGCGTCCCTGCTCCCGCAACCACGCGTGCTCGGGACCGACCGCGGCATAGTCGAGCCCCGCCGAGATCGAGTGCGTCGGCTCGATGTTGCCGTGCGCGTCCTGCAACACCCAGGTCTTCGTTCCCTGAAGGATGCCCAGCCCCCCGCCGGCGAAACGTGCGGCATGGCGGCCCGGGCGGATCCCCTCTCCGCCGGCCTCGACCCCAATCAGTCGGACGCCTCGATCGTCGATGAAACCGTCGAAGATGCCAATCGCATTGCTGCCGCCGCCGACCGACGCGACGACCGCGCTCGGCAGCCGGCCGACCTGCGACAACATCTGCGCGCGCGCCTCGCGGCCGATCACCGATTGAAACTCCCGCACCATGAGCGGGTACGGATGCGGTCCGAGCACGCTGCCCAGGAGATAGTAGGTATCGGCGACGTTCGTGACCCAATCGCGCATCGCCTCGTTGATCGCGTCTTTCAACGTGCGGCTGCCGGAGTCCACCTGCGTGACCGTGGCGCCCAGCAGGCGCATCCTGAGCACGTTCGGCGCCTGACGGGCCATGTCCTCGGCGCCCATGTAAACCACGCATTCGAGACCGAGCAGCGCGCACGCTGTCGCCGACGCGACACCGTGCTGCCCCGCGCCAGTCTCCGCGACGATGCGCTGCTTGCCCATCCGCCGCGCCAGCAGCGCCTGCCCCAGCGCGTTGTTGATCTTGTGCGCGCCCGTGTGCGCCAGATCCTCGCGCTTCAGAAGAATCCGCGCGCCGCCACTCTCCGCGGTGAGGCGCTTCGCCTCGTACACCGGTGTCGGGCGCCCGACGAACGTCGTGAATAGGTGCTCCAGTTCCGCGATGAACGCCGGATCCTGCCGGACGCGGAAGTACGCCGCCTCGAGCTCCGCCACCGGCGCCACGAGCGTTTCCGGGACGAATCGGCCGCCGAAGGCACCGTAATAGCCGCGCGCATCTGGATCGCGCGTGCCGAAAATCAACTGTCGCGTGACGTGCTGGACGGCCATATTCGTCAATTCTGGGCGGACCTGAAGGTCCGCCCTACATATGAATGCTGTCTGGCTCGCGTATAGGGCGGACCTTCAGGTCCGCCCCGGCACTATCGAGCCGCGTACAGCGTCGAAGAGCCCACGCAGCTTCTGATGATCCTTCACGCCGGGTAACGACTCGACGCCCGAGGACACGTCGATGCCGTACGGGCGCACCTGCGCGACGGCCTCGGCAACGTTCTCGGCGCGCAGACCGCCAGCCAGGATCACGTCGTGTCGCGCTGCCACGTTCGCGGCCCGCCGCCAGTCGATCGTGTGGCCAGTGCCGCCCTTTCTGACCGGATCGTGGGCGTCGAGCAGGATCGGTATGCCTTGCCAATCGTCGAGCGCGTCGTCCTCATCGATCTGCTCGAGGGTCATCGCCTTTATTACCCGTGCGTTCAGGCTCGTGGCGAAGGTCGGGCCCTCGTTGCCGTGGAGCTGCACGGCCGTGAGCCGCGCCTGCGCGATCGTCTTCTTGATCTCGTCCGGAGCGGCGTCGACGAACACGCCCACCTTCCACACGTCATCCGGGAGCGCGTCGGCAATCGCCGCCGCGGCCGCCGGCGCGATCTTCCGCGGACTGCCCGCCCAGAAGATGAATCCCACCGCGGTCGCCCCGAGCGCCGCCGCCATCCTTGCATCCTCCGCCCGCGTGATGCCGCAGATCTTCACGATCATGCCCGCGCTCCACTGCCGACCAGCGCGCGTAGTGCTTCGCCAGGATCGGGCGCGGCCATGAATCGCTCGCCGACCAGAAATGCGTGATAGCCCGCCGCCTGCAAACGATCCAGATCGTCGGGTGTTTTGAGCCCGCTCTCGGCGACCGCGATCGCGTTTCGTGGCATCTGCGGGGCGAGCCTGAACGAGGCATCCACCGAGACTTCGAGCGTGCGAAGGTTCCGGTTGTTCACGCCAATCAGATCGGCGCCGGCATCGATTGCCGTTTGAAGCTCTCCTTCGTCGTGTACTTCGACGAGGACATCGAGATCGAGCTGCCGCGCCGCCTGATGCAGTGATTGGAGAGCGTCGGGCTCGAGAGCAGCAACGATCAGCAGCACGGCGTCGGCCCCAGCTGCGCGCGCTTCGAGCAGCTGATATGTGTCGACCGTGAAATCCTTACGAAGTATCGGGATCGTCACCGCGCTCCTGACGTCCTCGAGGTGCGAGAGCGCGCCATCGAAGAACGCTGGCTCGGTCAACACTGAAATCGCTGCCGCGCCGGCCGACTGGTAACTCGACGCGATCGCCACGGGATCGTAGTGACGGCGCAGAACTCCCCGCGATGGAGACCGGCGTTTGCACTCGGCAATCACCTGCTTTCCTGCCTGCGACAGTCGCCGCCTGAACCCGCGCGGCGGCGGCACTCTGCTAATGGCGCTCTCGAGCTCGCGCTCCGGGACATGCGCGCGCGCGGCCGCGACCCGAGTCCTGGTTGCCGCGACGATCGCCTTCAGCAGATCCGGAGCGCCGCTCATGCCTGCTGCTCCGACGATGCGGTCACTTCGACCAGACGTTGCAGCACGGCCCGGGCCTGCCCGGACTTGAGAGCGGATCGCGCTTGCGCAATGCCCTCCTCGACGTTCGCCGCGCGGCCGGCGACGAACAGCCCGGCGCCAGCGTTGAGGGCAACGATGTCGCTGACGGGTCCCGGCTCGCCATCGAGGAGCCGGCGCATGATCGCCGCATTCTCCGCGGCATCGCCACCAGCGATGGCGGCGAGCGACGTCTTGCGGATGCCGAAGTCCCCCGGATGGACGTGGAACGTGCGCACCGAGCCGGCATACGCCTCCGAAACCTTCGTGTAGCCCGTCGTCGAGATCTCGTCCAGTCCGTCGGCGCCGTGGACGACCCAGGCACGTTCGGATCCGAGCATCAGCAGTGCACGGGCGACGAGCTCCGTCAGCTCCGGTCTCGGTACGCCAACGATCTGCCGCGCTGGACCCGCCGGATTGGTCAACGGCCCCAGCAGGTTGAAGGCGGTGCGAAGACCGAGCTCTCGCCGGGTTGGCGCGGCGTGCTTCATGGACGGATGGAAGGCCGGCGCAAAGAGAAAAGCAAAGCCCACGTCGTTCAAACTTCGTTCGACCACGGCTGGCGCAATTGCGAGGGTGACGCCAAGGGCTTCGAGCACGTCGGCGCTGCCGCAGCGGCTGGACGCCGAGCGATTACCGTGCTTGGCGATTGACACCCCGCATGCCGCCATCACGAGTGCGGCGCCGGACGACACGTTGATCGTGCCTGCCCCGTCGCCTCCCGTGCCGCAGGTATCGAATGACTCGGGATGCGCGCGTGACAGCTTGACGGCATGTGCGCGCATCGTTTGTGCAAGGCCGACGATCTCCTCCGGCCGCTCACCTTTCATCGACAGCCCAACCAGGAACGCGGCGAGCTGTGCCGGCGTCGTCTGGCCGGTCATGACGAGCTCCATCGCGGCGCGCGCTTCGTCTGCCGTGAGATCGACATGTCTGGTCAGTTTCCGCAGGAGCTCGCTGAACACGAAGGGCGTCCTATTTGGTTTCCAGAAAATTGCGAAGCATCCGGCGGCCATCCGCCGTCAGCACGGATTCGGGGTGGAACTGCACGCCGTGCACCGGGTACTCGCGATGCCGCAGGCCCATTACGATCCCATCCCGCGTGCGCGCACTGACTTCGAGCACCTCCGGCATGTCTTCTGGAGCGACGACCAACGAGTGATAACGCGATGCCTCGATCGGACTCGTCAGCCCGGCGAATACGCCGCGGCCGTCGTGCTCGATCACCGACGTCTTGCCGTGCATCGGCACCGGCGCGCGAACGACGCGCCCGCCGTAGACCATCCCAATCGCCTGGTGTCCGAGGCAAACGCCGAGCGTCGGGACGCGGGACCCGAACTGACGAATCAAATCGGCCGTGACCCCGGCATTCTCCGGGCGTCCGGGGCCGGGCGAAATGACGATGTGCGACGGCCCTAACGCCTCGACCTCGCTCATCGTGACCTGATTGTTTCGTCGCACCACCAGCCGCGCGCCGAGCTCCCCGAGGTACTGCACGAGGTTATAGGTGAACGAATCGTAGTTATCCAGCACGAACACCATCGGTCCTTCGTCCTCGTCCTTCGTCCCTCGTCCCTCGTCCCTTGTTCAAAATCCCTGCTGCGCCAACTCCAGGGCTCGAACCACCGCACGGGCTTTGTCCCATGTCTCCTGATACTCGGCCGCCGGATTCGAGTCGGCGACGATGCCCGCGCCCGCCTGCACGTAGGCCTTGCCGCCAGTGAGGACGACGGTGCGGATCGTGATGCAGAAGTCCAGATTGCCGGCGAAATCGAGATAGCCCACAGCTCCGGCGTAGATGCCGCGGCGCGTCGGCTCCAGATCAGAAATGATCTCCATCGCCCGGAGCTTCGGTGCACCGGAAACCGTGCCCGCCGGAAAGCACGAGGCGAGGGCATCCAGCCGATCGCCATCCGCGGCGAGCGTACCCTCGACGACCGATACCAGGTGCATCACGTGCGAGAAACGCTCGAGCGCCATGAACTTCGGCACGCGCACCGAGCCGTACTCGCAGACGCGGCCGACGTCGTTTCGACCCAGATCGACCAGCATCACGTGCTCGGCACGCTCCTTCTCGTTGCGCTTCAACTCCTCAGCGAGCCGCATGTCCTCTTCGTCGTTTCCGCCGCGCGGGCGGGTACCCGCAATCGGATGCGTCTCGACGCGGCGGCCTTCGACGCGCACCAACATCTCAGGCGAGGACCCGACGATCGCCAGTTGGCCGAGGCGCATGAAATACATATAGGGCGACGGATTCACGTAGCGGAGCGCGCGATAGACGGTAAACGGATCGGCCGTGACGTCAGCCTCGAAGCGTTGCGACAACACCACTTGATAGATGTCGCCCGCGGCGATGTGCTCCTTCGCCGTTCGCACGGAATTCTCGAATGCCTCCTTCGTCATGTTCGCGCTCAGCGTCACGGGGCCGTTAGGCGTCGTGCGCGTCGTCGACAGGCTGCGCTCGAGCTCCGCTTCCAGGAACTGGATACGCGCGCACGCGAACTGGTAAAGCGCCTCCAGGTCGTCGTCCGCGGTGATGCGCGCGTTGGCGATGAGCAGCAGACGGTGCTGCGCGTGATCGAAGCCTAGAATTGTGTCGAACAGCATGAATGTGCCGAGGTCGGAGACGGCGGCCGGCCCCTCGATCGGGCCGGTTGCGGTTGGCACCGGCTCGAACCAGTGCGCCGCGTCATACGCGAGGTATCCGACGGCGCCGCCAGTGAAGCGCGGCAGATGCGGCACGTACGGTGCGCGGAAGTCGGCCATCAGCTTCCGTACGGTCGGCATGAAGCCCTCGGCGGCGTCTTCCACCTGGCCCGCGCGCTCGATCGTCGTCTTGCCGTCCCGCGCGCGAACGACCAGGAATGGATCCTTTCCGAGAAATGAATAGCGGCCGACGTGCTCACCGCCTTCGACGCTCTCGAGCAGAAATGCGTAGTCGGAGTTGTCGGCGATTTTCAGGAATGCCGAGACCGGTGTCAGGAGGTCGGCGATGATTTCCTTGCAGACGGGCACGAAGGTGCCGCGCGACGCCAGTTCCTTGAACTCGTCGAAAGTCGTGAGCTTCATGGCTGTGAAAGAGACGGCGCCAGCGGGCGCACAAACGAGCGCAGACGCGCGTCCGCGGCGCTGCGCATGACGCCGGCCTGTGGCGGCCGGCCGGTCCACAACTCGAACTGCTGTGCCGCCTGCGCCACGAGCATGTCCAGTCCACCGAGGGTTGCGCACCCGGCGGCGCGGGCCTCGCGCAGGAGGCGCGTTTCCTGCGGGTTGTAGATGAGATCGTAGACGAGACGCCCGTCGAACCGGGCGTCGGGCCACGGCGTCTCATCGACCTGCGGCTCCATACCTGCCGACGTGGCGTTCACCAGCAGATCCCAGCTTCCTGGTGCGGGAGGCATGGCTGCGTAGTCGACGCGCAGATCGCTTGCGACGTCGCGAGCGGCTTCGATGCGGCGCGCGTGTATCACGACGCGAGCGCCGGCATCGGCAAGCGCGAGTGCCGCCCCGCGTGCCGCGCCACCGGCGCCCAGGACCGAGGCGCGGGAGCCGTTGAGTGCGAGGCGCCCATTGATCGGCGCCAGGAATCCGGCGACGTCGGTGTTCGTTCCCGTCCATCCGCCGCCGTCATCGCGCACGAGCGTGTTGACCGCACCGACGCGGCGTGACAGGTCGTCCGCCGCCACGCGCGGGAGGAGATCGACCTTGAATGGCAGAGTGATGCTTGCGCCACGAACGTCCATCGCCGCGGCGAACCCCAGAAAGTCGTCCGCATCGGCTGCCTCCAGCGGCACGTAGACCGCGTCGAGTTGCGCGGCGCCAAACGCCGCGTTGTGCATCGCCGGCGAGACGGAATGACCTGAGGGACGCGCGACCACGCCGTACAGCGACGCGGCGGCGGAGACGCGACCAACCCCAAACTCGTGCCGAAGCCGCTCCGCTGAGAGCTGGCCGGGGGCCATCTCGTCGCCCGCGTAGGTCCACGCCGATCCGAATCGATCGGGCAGGATACGGGTCACGGCGCCGGCGGGACCCATCGCGAGCAGGACCTGCCGGCGATCGGACGATGTCGTCGCGAGATCGCGCAGCGGCAGGACGTCGCGCAGCGCCGCCGCGGACACGGCGATCTTCACGACCTCCGCGGGCGACTGCCGCATCGCGCGATACCGCGTCGCCAGATCGGCCGGTACGCCCGCGAAGTCGTGCATCGACAGAATCAAGCGCTCGCCATTCGTTCGAGCGATCCAGGGCGAGGCATCTCGCGCGGCCCACTCGACGTCAACGAAGTCCGCGCCGGCGCGCCACGCCTGCTCGAGCAGGCGAAGCCGTTCCTCCTCGCTGCCGCGAAAATGCCCGCCTTCCCAGGCCGCGCGGCAAGTCACGATGACGCGTCCGGTCCGCCCGGCAAGCGCGCCGGCCACGTCGGGATCCGCCACCGTATCCAGCCGGAGCTCGACAAGGTCGGCCTGTGTTTCGGCTCGAATGCGGCGGTCGCGCAGCTCGGCGAGCGTCTGGGCGCCAACGACGATGCAGAGATCGGCCATAAAATGAAAAAGCCTCGTCCACCGGTCCGGTGAAGAGGCTTGTGTTCGTCGCTATCGGGCTGTCGGATGCAGTCGCGCGGCTAGGCCTCTCCCCTGTAGGTGCCATAAAACCGCCACCAGCCCAGATACGCACCCGTGCCGCGTCCCGTCCGCGCACTGCCGGCACGGTGGGCGGAATCGCACAGGCGGCTGGTCGATGTGGTCCGCATCGCTAACGAGCGACCCTACCAGACGCCCTCCGACACTGTCAAATTTGTGTAGCGTTGGACTGAAGTTTGGTGAAGCTCACGACGATAGGTCGGGTATACTGAGGCATGGGGGCTGACCGGCCTCCATCCCCGAAAATCTAGAAGGCAGGACCGCTCCACGATGCGCTTTCGCTCTCGTGCACTGCTAGCGCTTATCACCTCGATTCTAGCGATCTGGCCGCTCGCGGCCGTTCGCACGGTGATGCCGGTCAAGGAAGTAAAGGCCGGCATGGAAGGCATCGGCCGCACGGTCTTTACCGGAAATACCCTCGAAGAATTCAAAGTCCATATCCTCGGCGTCCTGGAAAACGTCATGGGGCCGAGCCGCAGCCTGATTCTGGCGAAGCTCGAAGGCGGTCCGCTGGCCACGACGGGCGTCATTGCGGGGATGAGCGGCAGCCCGGTCTACATCGACGGCCGCCTCGTCGGTGCCGTCTCCTACTCGCTCGGCCAGTTCCCGCGGGAGGCAATCGCGGGCATCACGCCGATCGACGAAATGGTCGACGCGACCGGATTACCCGAGCGCCGCCCGACAGGCACCCAGGCCCGGCTGCAACTCCCGATCAGCAGCGCCTCCCTCGCGGCAGTGCTCCAGCAGACCTTCGGCCGCAACTCGGCTTTCGCGCAGTCGACCGCCGACGTGCGGTTCACCGGCATGGGCCTCGATCAGATGTCCGGCTCGCAGTTGGGCGCGATGCTTCGCCCAATCGCGACGCCTCTGGTCATGGGGGGCTTCGGCGGCGATGTGGCGGATCTCATTGCCAATGGCTTCTCGGCGAACGGGTTCACCGCTGTGTCGGGCACTACGGCGGGCGGCGTGGTTACGGCCAGTTCGGTGCCTGGCGCGGCGCCACCGCTTCGTCCGGGTGACCCAATCGGCGTCGGACTCGTCTCCGGCGACCTCGCGCTCGGCGCCACCGGCACGGTCACCGACGTCGTCGGCGATCGCGTGTATGCCTTTGGCCACCCCTTCTACAACCTCGGTCCTACGCAGTTCCCGATGACGCAGGCCTTCGTGCACGTCGTCCTGCCGAGCCTGATGTCTTCGTCGAAGCTCGCCAGCCTCGGCGCCATCGTCGGCACCATCGAGCAGGATCGGGCAACGGCGATTGCCGGCACGCTTGGCGCAGGTCCCTCGATGCTGCCGATTCGGCTGGCCCTCGAGACCGATCGCGGGCCGCGGCGCGAGTTCAAGTTCAGCGTCGTGCGGGATCAACTCTTCACGCCGCTCCTGACCTACTTGTCTGTCGTCAACACGCTGAAGTCGTACGAGCGCGAGTTCGGGACGTCGAGCTTCGTCGTGAAGGGTCGCGCGCTCGTCGATCAGCACGACGAGATCTCGTTCGAAGATCTGTTCACGGGCGACTCGCCGTCCATCGGGGCGGCCAGCTACATCGCCGGCCCGATTGCCTTCCTCCTGACCAACGACTACGAGCCGGTTGAAATCAGCAAGCTCGATCTGACGATCGTCTCGTCCGAGTCTCCGCGCACGGCGACGCTGGAGCGCGTCTGGGTGGATGCGCCCGCGGTGAAGCGCGGCCGCACCGTCCCGGTGAAGATGCTGGTCCGGAACTACCGTGGCGACGAAGTGATTCATACGGTACCGGTCGAGGTGCCCGTCAACGCGAACGGTCCGCTGACGCTGCTGGTTGCTGACGGCGGCCGGCTGGCACAGCTCGAACAGCGCGAGACGCGGCAGAGCCAGCAGGCCCACGGCGTTGCACAAATGGTGAAAGCCTTCAACAAGGCGCGGAAGAACAATCGCCTCTACGTGCGACTGATCAGTGCCGATCAGGGTGCCGTGGTTGGGGGTGAACCGCTGGCGGCGTTGCCGCCCTCGGTGCTCGCCGTGCTCGACGGCGATCGCAACGGCGGCACGGTGCTACCGCTGTCGAGCGCGACGCTGGGCGAGTGGACGATTCCTACGGAATACGCGATCAGCGGCGCCAAGGCGCTGTCGCTCAACCTGGACGACGACAACTGACGCCGCCCCCGGCTCAGTAGGCGTCGCCTGCCATATCCAACCCATGCCAAGAACGTTCCGGCCGCTCGCGGCCGTTGTTGTCCTCTTTCTGTTCGTTTCAATCGTGCACGGCGCCGGCGCCCGGTTCTGGGAAGTCGGGACGCTCAACGATTTCCTGAAGGGCGATGCGACCAGCCTCTCCGTCGACCTGCACGGCCGGCTCGTGCTCGGCCCGGCGCTGACTGAGCTCGCCGATACCGCAAGCCCTGTGCTCTGGACGGGCATCGAAGGCAACGACGGCGACGTCTACCTTGGCTCCGGCAACGACGGGCGCGTGATACGGATCGGCCGTGACGGCTCGAGCCGGGTGTTCTTCGATTCGAATGAGCTCGAAGTGCACGCCCTGGCGCTCGCGCCGGGCGGCGGTCTCTACATCGGGACGTCTCCGGACGGACGGATCTATAAAGTCGACAGCAGCGGCAAGAGCACCGAATTCTTCGATCCTGATGAGAAGTACATCTGGGCCCTCGCGGTTGCGCCGGATGGCGCAGTCTTCGCCGCGACAGGCGACAAGGGACTGATCTACCGCATTACGCCCGACGGCAAAGGATCCGTCTTCTACAAGACGAAATCGACGCACGTGCGATCGCTTTTGCTCACAGCCGCTGGCGAGTTGCTCGCTGGCACAGAGTCGCCCGGACGCGTCTTCCGTATCGGCCAGGACGGCAGCGGGTTCCTCGTCCTCGACGCCAGCCTCCAGGAAATCAGCGCGCTTCGCGCCGGCCCCGGCGGTGTCGTCTACGCTGCGGCGCAGACCGGTAAGGCGTCGGACAATGGCTCGAGCGGTCCTCCGATCATGCCGGATACGTCACGGCAGACACCCCTGCCGACGGTGTCCGCGGAGATTACTTCCGTCACGGTTGTCGCCGACCCGGGCTCCTCCGGATCTGGCAGTTCGTCTCGCGAGTCTGGACGGTCCAGCGGAAAAGGTGCCGTGTATCGCATTCAGCAGGATGGCGTCTGGGATCAGGTCTGGTCATCCGCCGAAGACGCCCCCTACGACGTCGCGCTCGACGGTCAAGGCGGATTGCTCGTGGCAACCGGTGGCAAAGGCAAGATTTATCGGGTCACCGGCGAGCCGACGGAGAACACGTTGTTGACGCGCGCTCCTGCGCAGCAGGTCACCGCGCTCATTCCCAACGGCGCCCGTGGCCTGCTCATCACAACGGCGAACCCGGGGAAGATCTTCCGGCTCTCGGCCGGGGCCTCGACGAGCGGATCGTACGAATCGGACGTCCGAGATGCCGAGGCCGTCGCCACTTGGGGTGCTATCAGCTGGCGCGGGGCAACACCCCAGGGCACGGATGTACGGCTGTTCACTCGCACGGGTAACACCGCCGCGCCCGACGATACCTGGAGCCCCTGGTCTCCCGCATACCGTCGGCCTGAAGGGGAGCAGATCACGAGCCCGAAGGCGCGCTACCTGCAATGGAAGGTCGAGCTCAGCGGCGCGAGCAATCGCAGTCCCGTGGTCACATCCGTGACGGTCGCGTTCCAGCAGCGGAACCTGCGGCCGGAGATCACGTCGATCACGGTGCACCCGCCAGGCGTCGTGTTTCAGCGCCCGTTCTCGACCGGCGAGGCCGAGATTGCGGGCTACGACGGCAGCACGATCGCGCAACGCGTGCAGGGGACGACCGGCGGCGGCGCCGCACTCGGCCGCCGCGGTTATCAGAAAGGACTGCAGACCTTCGTCTGGAAAGCGCAGGATCCGAACGACGACGACCTCGCTTACGACATTCTCTATCGTCGTGAAGGCGAGACGAGCTGGAAGGCGCTGAAGCGCAACCTCACCGATCCGATCCTGGTGTGGGATACGACATCGGTGCCGAACGGCACCTACGTCATCAAGGTCGTCGCGTCCGACGCGTCGGCGAACCCGCCCGGCGCCGCGCTGGTCGCCGAGCGCGAGAGCGACACGTTCGACATCGACAACGCTCCGCCGATGATCACGGTCAACTCGCTGTCGCGGGAAGCGGGACGGACCATCGTCCGTTTCGTGGTGAAGGACGCGGATTTCCCTGTCCAACGCGTCGAGTATTCGCTCGATGCCGATCGCTGGCGCCCGCTGTACCCGAGGGATGGTATTGCGGACTCGCGCACCGAAGAGTTCGAGCTGACTTTGGATCAGGACGTCAGCGAAAAGGCGATCATCCTGCGCGCGTTCGACGGGATGAACAACGTCGCGACGGCGCGCGCGGAGGCGCCGGTGCCGGTGCCGGCTCCGCTCCCGTCGCGCTGAACCGCTCTGGAGATGGGACTGCGTCCAGATCTGGAGCTCAGACCCGGGCAGTCGATGCGTCGGCCGGCAACTCGGTCAGGCCCGGCGTCCGCGTGATCGCGCGCGGCCGGCCCACCGGCAGTGGTTCCGTCATCGGCATCGGCATCGGCACGAGCGTCACCGTCTTGCCGCGCACCCGTGTCTGTGCCACGAGCCAGACCATGTTGACCGCGACCGCCGCTCCGGTCAGCGCCCGCGCCGGCTCGAACCGCGTCTGAGAGACCGCGTCCACGAGGGCGACAATCGCTCGATCGCCCATCGGCGCTTGCCCGGCATCCTGCAGCAGCAGCTCGACGTTCCGGATTGTCCCCTCGCGCGTCACGACCGCAGCGAACGCGACCAGCGTGTCCTCCCGATCGAGCATCGGGGGATCGATCATGCCAGCGAGGTTTGCCGTCGGCATCAGCAGGCGTCCGTCCGGGGCCAGCGGATTACGGTTGGAACCGGGATCCGCCATCGCGACGATCATGGCCTTCATCGATGCCGGCTGCTCGCGCAGGGTCAGCCGCATCAGTCCGAGCGCGGCGGCGACGCAGACCAGTGTTGCGGCCGAGGCCCCCATTCCGGCCCATACCAGGTGCATGTCGTCGAACATCGAGGCCAGCTGGCGACGCCACGACAATTCGCGAACCACCGGTAGCGTGACCAGCACGCGTCGGCCGACCGTCTGTGCGTCGTCAAGCATCGGGTCCGACATCGCCTCGCGCATCCTCGCGCCAAGACCTGCGAGCCGGGACCGCTCGGCGGCGCACTCGGAACACCGTGCAAGATGCGACTGCACGGCGACCTGTTCCTGGACAGCGAGCTCGCCGTCGTGGAAGGCCTCCAGCGCCCGGCGGGTACGGCGGCAGGTCCAGAGACTCATGCCGCGGACTCCTGCAGCACATCGCGCAACGCCCGGCGCGCCCGCGTCAGGCGCGACTTGACAGTACCAAGCGTGACGCCCAGCGAGTAGGCGATTTCCTCGTAGCTCAAGCCGTCGATCTCGCGGAGCACGACCACGCTGCGCTGATCGAACGGCAGCGCCTCGAGCGCCTCGCGAAGCTGCGAGGCGAGTTGCTTCTGCGCGAGCATATTGTCGGGCGTGGATTGCGGGTTGGCTGACGGCTCGCCGTGGATCTCGAGATGCTGGTCGAGTGAAATCTGGCTGGACCGGCGACGGCGGTTCCACCAGCGCTGACGGTTGCGCGCCTGGTTGACGACGATCCGATAGATCCAGGTGCGCAACTGCGATTGTCCGCGGAAATGTGGAAGGGTCCGGAAGACCCGCATGAAGACTTCCTGCGAGAGGTCCAGCGCCTCGTCGCGATCACCCAGGAGGTGGAACGACAGCTGGTAGACCATTCGCTGGTGTTCGGTCACCAGCTCGGCGCAGGCCGCCTGATCCCCCTCGGCGCACCGCGCCACCAGGGTCGATTCGCGCCCTTCGAGCTCGTCCCAGGCGCCAGCCTGCGTGGATTTGACCAGGAGTTCCTCGGCCACAGGTGCTACTCCGACTATAGCAAGACCACTCGAGCGCGACCAGCCAGCGTCGTCGTCTAGAGTCTTGGACACCGGACGGGCTGGAAAGTTCCCGGCCATCGCCGTCCGGCCGTCGGCACGGCTGTTAGGATAGAACCCCATGAGACGGACGGTCTTGGCTGCCGTGCTCGTCCTCCTTGCAGGCGTCGCGGCGGGCGTCGCCTACAAGGCGGCGTCGAGCGACCGCGAGTACCAACGGCTGATTGCTGCTGGAGAGTCCTCGCTTGCCGCCGGACAGACGAGCCTCGCCATCGAGGCGTTCAGCGGTGCGATCGCCCTCCGTCCCGACTCGATGCTTGCCTACCTCAAACGGGGGGAAACCTACCGGCACGAGGGCGACCTGCGGGCAGCACTTCGCGATCTGCGAACCGCGAACAGCCTCGACCCGACCGCAACGCGGCCACTCGAACAGCTCGGCGACGTCTTCACCGCACTGCAACGCTACGACCGTGCCGCGGAACGCTATGCCGCCTACGTGCAGATCGACGATCGGTCCGCTCCTGTGCTGTACAAGCTTGCGCTCGCGACCTACCGCGGCGGCCACGCGCGCGACGCGATCAAGCCGGCGAAGCAGGCGGTCGCGATCAACAGCCGGTTCGCGGAGGCGCTCTATCTCCTGGGACTGTGCTACCAGGCCGATCGGGAACATCGCGACGCGATCCGTTCGTTCGAGCAGGCGATTCGGCTGGCGCCCGCACTGACTCCTGCGCGCGAGGCGCTCGCCGCGGCTTATCGCACCGTGGGACGTCACCGCGACGCGATCGATCAATTGGAGGCGATCGCCGCGCTCGATCGCGAACGCGTCGATCGCCTCGTCGCGCTGGCGTCTGCGTATGCTGACGCCGGCCGGATGGATTTGGCCGTCTCGACGCTGGGGCGGGCGGCGGAGCGATTTCCCGAAAATCCGGCTGTCTTCACGGCGCTTGGCGAGGTGTGGCTGAAAAGTGCGGAATCGCGAAGCGACGACGTGTCGGTGGGCAAGGCGATCGAGGCGCTACGGATTGCCGTGATGCGCGGCACGGGCACCGGCCGCGAGCTGGCGCTTTACGGCCGGGCACAGCTGCTTGCTGGAGACACTTCGGGCGCGCTGCGATCACTGAGCGACGCGGCGACGCGGCTGCCCGTTCCCCCCGAGACCTTCCGTCACCTGGCGACGGCAGCGTCGAGCACAGGCAACATTCGTCTGGCACGCGATGCCCTGCTCCGCTTTGTCGCCCTGCAGCCGGGTGTGCCGGTGACTCGCGAGGTGGCGTATCAGATCGGCGCGTGGTCGCTCGCGCTGCGGGAACCGGCGACAGCGTCGGTGTGGCTGGTGCGCGCCCTGGACAGCGCGTCGCCGGACCCGGGCGTGGTCGCGACGCTCGCCAATGCCTACCTGGCGGCGGGCCGCCGGGACACGGCGCGCGAGACTGTCGAGAACGGCCTTCGCCATACACCCGACGACCGCCGCCTGCTCCGGTTACGGGCACAACTGTCGAAGACGCGCACGTAGCGCGACACGTATGTAGGGCGGACCTTTAGGTCCGCCTCTGCTGGACCTTCGAATTCGCGCGAGACAGCATCACGCACAAAATCAACGCGGGAACGCCGAATAATCCCGCGCCAATGAAGAAGAGCGCGTACCCGTCCAGCAGCGTTCGCCCCGATGCCAGCTGCTCGACAATCACTCCGGAGAAACCTTTCGCGAACTTGCCGACGTAGGTGTACGCGGAACTGAGGAGCGCGTACTGTGTCGCGGTGTAGCCAATGCTCGTCAGGCTGGACATATAGGTCACGAGCGCGACACCCGCGAAAGCGATGCCGAAGTTGTCCGCGGCCATGACGGCGCCGAACACGCGGATGTCCGGACCGCTGTATGCCAGCAGCGCGAACGCCGCAATCACGACGCTCTGCAGCACGACGCCGACGATCAACGTTTTGAAATAGCCGAACCGCAGCGCACTGTAGCCGCCAGCGGCGATTCCGAGCAGCGATGCCGGAAGACCTATGGACGCACGAACCGCGCCCACCGCATCCTTCGAGAGGCCGAGGTCGTGGTAGAAGGGGTTCGCCATCGGACCCATCATGAATTCGGGTAGCCGATAGAAGCTGATCATCGCGAGCATGAGCAGTGCCAGCCAGCCGTACACCCGAAAGAACTCCGCAAACGGACCAATCACAGCATCGACGAAGCCCTGGCGCTGGCTCGCCTCGACTCCCCCCGCGGCGGGCATCGTCTGGCGCAATGGTTCCATCGCGACGAAGCTGGCGCAAAGGCCGACACTCATCAACAGGGCCATGCCGACATAGGAAACGGGCCAGCCGAAACGGCTCGCGGCGATCAGGATGAGAGAGTCAGTCACGAGCAGCGCGCCGCGGTATCCGAGCTGATAAGCAGCCGAGAGCAATCCGAGTTCATCGGAATCGCTGGCCGCTTCGATACGCCACGCGTCGACAACGATGTCTTGGGTGGACGAAGCGAAGGCGACGAGCACAGCGAGAACGCCCAGCGACGCGAGGCCGGCTTTGAGTCCGACGGCCGACAACGCCAGCAGTCCCGCCGCGACCACCAGCTGGCTGACGATCATCCAGCCTCGGCGGCGTCCGAACCTGCCGAAGATCGGCGCGTCCACACGATCGATGACGGGTGCCCAGAGGAATTTCACCGAATACGCCAGGCCCACCCAGGACAGAAAGCCAATCGCCTGCAGCCTCGTGCCTTCGTCGCGCAGCCAGTAGCCCAGCGTGTTGCCCGTCAGCAGGAATGGCAGGCCCGACGAGAACCCGAGCATCAACATCACTGCGACCTTCGGCTGCCGGAGCGCCGCGATGACGTCACGCCTGGATTTCTTCGTGCTCGCCTGTCCTGCCATTCACGCTCCCGGTCCCGTTGTCGAGTCCCAGCCGCTCGAGCAGCTTGGACAACCCCTGACGCGTCACGCCAAGGTCGGCGGCGGCCCTGCCCTTTGAACCGCCCGCTCGGGCAATCGCGGCGCGGACGAATCCGGCTTCGAACCGGCGGCGCGCCTCCTCGAGCGTCAAAATGTTGCCTCGTTCCGCCAGATGGATCTGCGCCGGCAGGGCTGAGGCGCGAACGATGCCGCGTGCGGGCGCGCTCGCCGCCAGTGCCGCCACGGCGTTTTGCAGCTCGCGTACGTTGCCGGGCCAATCATAGCGTGCGAAGGCGGCGAGAACGTCGGGACCGAGCTGGGCGCGGCTGCCGACGCGCGTGGCGGCGCGCGACCAGAAGTGGCGCGCCAGTTCGACGATGTCTTCCGATCGCGCACGGAGCGCGGGGAGCTCGATACGCAATACGTCGAGCCGAAATCGAAGGTCGGCGCGAAACGATCCGCTGGCGACTCCACTCTGAAGCGATCGATTGCAAGCCGCGATGATGCGGACGTCCACTCGCCGGGACCGTGTCTCGCCGACTCTCCGGATCTCGCCGTCCTGCAGCGCCCGCAGCAGTTTTGCCTGCGCGCGCGGGCTCAGCTCGATAACCTCGTCGAGGAACAGCGTCCCGCCATCGGCATGCTCGAACAGGCCGGCACGATCGGCAATGGCGCCTGTAAAGGCTCCGCGTGCGTGGCCGAACAACTCCGCCTCGACCAGATCGTCGGTCAAGGCGGCGCAGTTGACCGCGCAGAACGCTCGAGCACGGCGCGGACCACGCTCGTGAATCGCGCGAGCGACGAGCTCTTTGCCAGCGCCGCTCTCGCCCTCGATCACGACCGGAAAGGGCGCGAGCGCCGCGCGATCGATGGCGTGACGGATGCGAGTCATCACGTCGCTCGATCCGAGCAGCTCGGCGATCGCGCCCGTCGTGCTCGGCGCCGGCACATTCGGGGCACGCAGCTGATCGACGACAGGACCAAGCGCTGCGGCCGCGGTGGCCGCCAGGCTCACCAGCTCGGACGCCGGGCGCGCTTCCAGCCTGTCCCACTGGCAGACGATCGCACCGGCCAGGACATCACGATGCAGAATCGGCCACGCGGCTTCCCAGATCCCTCGCTCGTGCTCTGGCCCGACGGCGCTGCGAAGAGCGACGGCCCGCTCGCCCAGCCGTACCCGTGGCAGCCGTCCGAATCGCGCGCGGGGAACCAGGCCGCAATCCTCGGCGCTGAAGACTGCGACGCCGGTGGACGCGGTCCGTTCGCGCACGATCGAGGTGACCCGCCGCACGACGGCGGGAGGATCGTCGTCCTGCTGGCACGCCTGAAGAATTGACACGATATCGTGCACCATCGGAGTGCTCCGGGATTGCGGAGTGGCAGGCCACGGTGGATACGGGACGTCGGCCGGCAGGAGCGCCCTCGCGCCGGTGACGATCGTGACGCGCCGGACTTCTTCCAACACGGTGGACAGCGAGCAACGCGGATCCGAAAGGGCGAGTGCCGTGCGCGCGCGGGCTCGCGACAATCGCGGCACCGTTCGAGCGCTCAACGCGGTGACACGCTCGCGAACCGATGCGGGCCATTCGCGGCGAAGGAAGGTCGAGGTCTCGGCGAGGGCCAGGACGATCTCGTCGACGAAGAACGAGTCTTCCAGATCTGTACCGCTCTGTAACGCGTCGGTTGTGGCGGCGACACCATCGAGATCGCCGACAACCGCCTCGACGCGGAGGCGAGCGACCAGCCCTGCCGCGAGGGCCGCAGCATCGCCGACGCCCCTGGCGCGTTCGATGGCGGCGCCCGCTTGTCGAAGTGCGGCCGCAGCATCTCCGGCCCGTAGTGCGGCGCGTGCGAGAAGGCCCGTCGCGCGCTCGTGAGTGGCGTCCGCCAGCACGACACGCACCTCGGGCAGGCGATTCTGCCAGTACAGCGACTCCGCGAGCAGCAGGGCAAGCATCGGCGGCGGTTGAAGGCCCGCGCCCAGCGCCGCCGCGATCGCGGCACGAAGCAGGCGCTCTGCGCCGATCACGGCGGCGTCGCGGATCCAGGCGATCGCCACCAGCGGGATGGCGTCGATCAGCCCGTGGCACTCCCCGCGCGCCCCGACTTGCGCCCAGGCCCGCGTCCACTCGCCGAGCGCGGGGCTGACCCTTCGCTCTCCTTCGCGCACGGCGAGTTCGGCCCACAGCCGGGGGTCCGCACTCCCCTGGCCGCGACGATCGAGCGCGGCATGCCCCCGGCGCAACATTCGTACGGCTTCGGCATGACGCCCCCGCGACTCGAGGATGCGGACCCGCCCGAGCACACGATCGATTGCGGCGCTGTCGAGTCCGCTCGAGTACGGTCCGTGTCCGGGACGACGCTCGTGGACAGTCGGGGATCCGCCATCCCTGGCGTTCACCAGGCAACTCACGGCGCCGACGAACTCGGCCGGCCTTCCCTGAGCTCGAGTCGCGATCGCGCGCAGCCGACGCTCGCCGATTGCAGGCACGCCTGTCCAGGCTGCACGCGCAAGGGTGAATGGCGAAAACGCGTCCAGCGCGAAGCGCGCGCAGACCGGTCGTCCTGTCCTGACGATGTCGAGGATGACCGCCGTGGAGGAGTGAAGCCCGCCGATCACGACAATCAATGCCGCGAGATTGTGCCGCGCCACTTCCGTCCACGCCTCGACGTGATGGGCCACGAGCAATGAACGGTCCCGCAACGCCGCCAACCAGGTCCCGACGGCCCCGGACGGGCTCCGCACCGCTCGTGCCAGCAGATTGGAATCCACCGGAACAAACCCGGTACGCCTGGCCTCTCGTGCCAGCATCTCCCAGCATGTTCGCCAGCCGGATCGAGGAGGCGCGTCGATCGACCAGACGTGCGGGCCGGCGTCGAGCGTTTCCTCGAGCCACGACGTCACACCAGAAATCAGCTGCGGTGGCAAGAGACGGATGCCGAACCCACGAATCGTGTGAGGGACGATCGCGGAACCACCGTTGTCGCGCTCCTCCCGCGCGGCGAGGAGACTCGGAGAGAACAGGTCGAGCGACGTCTGCTCGAGCGTGACCGACCGAAGATCCTGGGCTCGCAGAAATGCCCCGACGTCACCGCGGCCCACGGCCGCTGCCGAAATCGCGCCGGGAGATCCGATACCGACTGCCTCGAACCAATCCGCTTCTCCCAGCGGACCGAAATCGAGATACGGCGACATCGCGGGATGCCACAAGCGGCACAATCGCGCGCCCTCTTCTTCCAGCGTCGCCCGCAACTGTTCCTCGATCGGACGGCGCGTCAGCCTGACGATCGCGGAGGTCGCAAGATCGAGATGCGTGCCGTTCTGCAGCGCCACGAACCGATTCGCGACGAGCACCGCGTCGTCCATGGCGTATGTGTCGTGCAAGGAACGTCGCGGGCGTGCCGACAGGTCCAGTTGCTGCGTGTCGTCGGTGGCGCATATGACGACGGCTCAGCGACTTTGCAGTGGCCGGACCGGTCCCGCCTGCGGGCTGCATGCGTGTGGCGGCGCACGAAGAGTCGCAAAAAGTTCGTATAGAATGAGTTGCTTATGCTGCGTTTTCTCACCGCTGGTGAGTCGCACGGACAGGGACTCATTGCGGTGCTCGAAGGCATGCCGGCGGGCCTCCCACTCGACCTCGACGCAATCACGAATCAGCTTCGCCGGCGGCAAGGCGGCTACGGACGTGGCCGACGCATGGCCATCGAATCCGACCGCGCGCAGATCATCTCAGGCGTGCGCCGGGGCACGACTACCGGCGCGCCAATCGCGCTCCTCATTCCGAACAAGGACTGGCAGAACTGGCAGAAGACCATGCACGTCGAGGCCGAGATGCCCGAGGACGCGACCGGCGCCAATCGCGCGCCGGTCACGCGCCCCAGGCCGGGCCACGCCGATCTTGCCGGGGCGCTCAAGTACGGACATGACGACATTCGCGATGTGCTGGAGCGCGCCAGTGCGCGCGAGACGGCCGCACGCGTCGCGCTCGGGGCGATTGCGCGACAGCTGCTGGGGCGATTCGGCATCGATGTGTTGAGCCACGTGACGCGCATCGGCGCCGTCGGTGTCGACGAGGCATTGAGCATCAGCGTTGAACGCATTCAGGCAATCCCCGACGATTCCCCGCTCCATTGCGCCGATGCCGCCGTCGAGCAGAAGATGATCGCGGCCATCGACGCCGCCAAAGAGGCAGGGGATACGCTTGGCGGCTCGTTCGAGGTCGTGGTCACCGGCCTGCCGGTCGGTCTCGGCAGCTATGTCCAGTGGGACCGGAAGCTCGATGGTCGGCTCGCGCAAGCCATCATGTCGATTCCGGCGATCAAGGCGGTTGGCATCGGCAAAGGACCCGACGTGGCACGGCTGCCAGGTTCGCGGATCCACGACGAGATCGTGCCGGCCGGCGAACACCCCAGCGGCCATCCGGCCGTTGGCGTCTCGCGGCTGACGAACAACGCCGGCGGTCTCGAAGGCGGCGTGACCAACGGCGAGCAACTCCGCGTGACCGGTTACATGAAGCCGATCGCCACGCTGATGCAGCCGCTTCGCTCGATCGATCTGACGACGATGAGCGAATCGCCCGCGGCCATCGAGCGCAGCGATGTGTGCGCCGTCACCGCCGCGGCCGTTGTCGGCGAGGCGATGGTCTCGCTGACGGTCGCCGACGTGTTCCTCGAGAAATTCGGCAACGACAACATGACCGACATCGCCAAGGTCGTCGAGGCCGCGGTCGACTCCGTGCGTTCGCGGTTCCAGGCGCGCTCCACACCAGCGACCGCGCGCTCCTGACGCGCGGCCCGCCCAATGCTCCGGCCCATCGTCAAGTTTGGCGACCGCATCCTCAACGACAAAGCCGCCGCCGTCGATGACATCACCCCTGAGATCGATTGCGTGATCGACGCGATGATCGCCGCAATGCACGCGGCGCCGGGGATCGGCCTGGCTGCACCGCAGATTGGCGTACCGCTGCGCATCTGCGTCGTCGACCTGTCGGTCGGACGCCGGCCCGAGGACCTGCGCGTGATGATCAACCCGGCGTTCGTCGAGCGCGCCGGCACTCAGCTCGAGGAAGAGGGCTGCCTGAGCGTGCCCGGCTTCACGGCGACGGTGCTCCGGCCCAGGCGCGCCACGATCCGTGCGCTGGATCGCAGCGGCCGTGAGTATTTCGTCGAAGGCAAGGAACTGCTCGCGCGCGCACTGCAGCACGAGGTCGACCACCTGGACGGCAGGCTTTTCGTCGATCGGCTTCGCGACATCAAGCGCCGTCATATCGTCCGGCAGATTCAGAGGTTGAGGCGCACCGGCCGATGGTGACCCATGCCCCGCTGCGTGTCGTGTTCTTCGGCACGCCCGAGTTCGCGGTCCCGGCGCTCCGGACCCTGATCGAGTCCCGCCACCTCGTCGTCGGTGTCGTGAGTCAGCCCGATCGGCCACGCGGGCGTGGTCGCAAGCTCGGCCCCGGCCCGGCCAAGGTCGTCGCGCTCGAGCACAATATTCCGGTGCTGCAACCAGAAAAGATGCGCGACGAGGGGTTCGTCATGGCGCTGAGGGCGCTCGACGCCGACCTGGGCGTCGTCGCCGCCTACGGCCGCATCCTCACCGACGCGATCCTCGCGGTGCCACGCCTGGGCATGATCAACGTCCATGCGTCGCTGCTGCCACGGTGGCGAGGGGCGGCGCCGGTCCATCGGGCCGTACTCGCCGGCGACCTCGAGACCGGCGTCACGATCATGCGCGTGGTGCGCGAGTTGGATGCCGGCCCGATGCTCGCGGTGGGCAGGCGGCCGTTCAGTCCGGAGGAAAACAGCGCCGACGTCGAACGCATGCTGGCCACGATGGGCGCGGCACTTGCGCTCGAGGTCGTCGAGCAGCTCTCGCAAGGTCCCGTGCACGAGGAGCCACAGCCTGATGCCGGCGTCACGTATGCCGAGCGGATCACGAAAGAAGACTCACCGGTCTTCTGGTGGCGATCCGCCCACGAGCTTCACAATCAGGTTCGCGGCCTGCACCCGTGGCCGCTCGCGTCGACGACCGTCGGCGGTCACCGGCTGCTGCTGGTAAGAACGACGATCGCCGATAATCCGGCACCCGCTACCGCGCTTCCCGGGACGGTGCTCGAAGCCAGCGGCGACCGCTTCATCGTCGCTGCCGGACACGGCGCCGTTCGCATTCTCGAGCTCCGCCCGGAGGGCCGCCGAACGATGACCGCCAGGGACTTTCTCGCCGGACATCCCATCGCCGTCGGCGCGCGGATGGAATGATCGCGCCGGCCCGGCGTGCCGCCTACGACGCGCTCCGTGCCGCCGCGACCCGATCGCGCGACCTAGGGGATCTGCTCGCTGAATCGCGCCAACGCCTGAACGACGACCGTGACCGCGCGCTCGCAGCCGCAATCGTCGTCGGGACGCTGCGCTGGCGCAATCAGCTCGATTGGCTCCTGGCACGAGCCGCGAATCGCGATGTTGCGAGCCTGGACCCGGAAGTCCTCGACGTTCTTCGTCTCAGTCTCTTTCAGCTGCTGCACTTCTCACGAGTGCCGGCATCCGCGGTTGTGGACGATGCGGTGTCGTTGACCAAGCAGGTACGGAAAAAGAGCGCCGCCGGCTTCACCAACGCCGTACTGCGAAAGCTCTCTCGATCGCGCAACGATCTGGACCTGCCCCGACTGTCGCAGTCGCCAGACCAAGCCCCTCGTGACTCGCTAATCGAGTACCTGACAATCGCCGGCTCTCATCCGCGATGGCTCGTCGAGCGATGGATCGATCGTCTCGGCGCAGACACGGCAGCGGCCTGGGTCGCGTTCAACAATCAGGAACCACCGCTTACGCTACGCGTGAACACGCTGCGATCGACGCGAGTAGATGTGGCCGAGCGTCTCAAGGTCGCGCAGGTCGAGACCGTCGCCGCGCGCCATGCGCCCGACGGTCTCGTCGTCGTAAACGGCCAACCGCTGCGAACACCGGAGTTCGACGCCGGAATGTTCGTCGTACAGGACGAAGCCTCGCAGATCGTTCCACTGTTGGCTGGATCGCATCCGCTGGCGCGCGTTCTCGATGCCTGTGCCGCACCTGGGGGCAAGACTCTTGCACTGGCTGCCGGCGTCGCACGCAGCGGTCTCCTCGTTGCCAGTGACGTCAGCGCGAAACGGTTGTCAATCCTTCGCGAGATTCTTCAAAGGGCCGGCGATCGGCGGACCCACCTTGCGCAGATCGATCTCGAAGGTGGCGCGCCGTTCGGCGCCGCCTTCGATGTCGTGCTGCTGGACGCACCGTGTACAGGCCTCGGCACGCTGCGGCGCGACGTCGATATCCGCTGGAGGCGATCGCCGGGCGATATCCGGCAAGCGGCCGCGAAACAGCAGCGGATGATCGCGGCAGCCTCGGCCGCCGTGGCCCCCGGTGGGCGCCTGATCTACGCGACGTGTTCAAGCGAGCCGGAAGAGAACGAGCATGTCGTGGACGCGTTCCTTGCTGCGCATCCGCGGTTCGAACCTGTCCCTGGAGAGAGGTTGATCGCCGGGGGCCTGCCGGCCGATTTGCTGGACGAGCGCGGCAGGCTCTTCACGCGCCCGGATCGCCACGGTCTGGAGGTTTTCTTCGGCGTGGCGCTCGAGCGCCGGCAGTAGGCGGAGCTGAGGCTCCACGGCTGCGCCCGAATGGGAGGCGGAGCAAAAGCTCCGCCCTACATGCGACACGGGAGGCGGAGCTAGAGCTCCGCCCTACAGGCGAGACGAGAGGCGAGGACACGGCTGTTGTACACTGTTTGATTGCATGGCACTATCGTCCCGCGTCTGGGGCGCGGGCAAGCTGCTGCTCCTGCTCGCGGGCCTCGCGGCCACCTTTCTCCTTTCTGCATTCCTTTCGGTACGTTTCGCCCTGCGCGCGCGCGAGGTCGTCGTGCCGAACCTTGTGGGCCGATCGGTGAACGACGCGTCCGTGACGCTCGAAGAAAGCGGTTTGACACTGCGCGTCGACGACAACCGTCGCGTGGACGACAAGGTGCCGGCGGGACACGTCCTGCTGCAGGACCCACGGTCGGGCCTTCGCGTCAGGCCGCAGCGATCCGTCCACGTCTGGATCAGTCAGGGCGCGGCGGTGACGCTGGTGCCCAGCCTGCTTGGCGACACCGAGCGCAGCGCCCGCGTCCGCCTCGATCAAGACGGCCTCACGCTCGCCGGCACCGCCGAAATCCGGACGCATGACTACCCCGCCGACGCGGTCATCGCCCAGGATCCGGCGCCGACGACTCGCGGGACGGCCGTCGCGCTGCTGGTGAACAGAGGTGAACGGGGTGCCAGCTATGTGATGCCGGATTTGATCGGCGTCGATGGTGAGCGCGCGGCGGAGTTTCTCCGCAAGCGCGGGTTCCGCGTCGCCGTTGTCGGCACGCAGCCCTATCCGGGGGTGCCTGCGGGCGTCGTCATTCGACAGACGCCGGCTGGCGGTTTTCAAATCGCGCCGGGCGAAGCGATGGCGCTCGAGGTGAGCCGGTGAACGTCCGCCTCGCCCCGTCGATCCTGTCCGCCGACTTCGCGGCGCTCGGCGAGGCCGTGGCCACGCTCGAGCGCGGCGGAGCGGACGCCATTCACCTCGACGTGATGGACGGGCACTTCGTCCCGAATCTGACGATCGGACCCGCCGCCGTCAAGGCCGTGAGGCGCGTGACGAAGTTGCCGCTCGAAGCGCACCTGATGATTTCGGATCCCGACAGATACATCGATATCTTCGCCGCGGCTGGTGCGCAGACGCTGACCGTGCATGCCGAGGTGCTGCCCCATTTGCACCGGACGATTCAGGCCATCAAGCGTCTCGGCTGCCGTGCCGGCGTCGCCCTGAACCCGTCGACCCCGCCCTCGGTGCTGAGCGAGGTCATCGGCGACGTCGATCTCGTGCTGGTGATGTCGGTGAACCCCGGGTTCGGCGGTCAGGCTTTTATCCCGAACAGCGAGTCTAAACTCCAGCGCGTGCGGCAGTTGCTGGATGCCGCCGGATCGAAGGCCGATGTCGAGGTCGATGGCGGCATCGGTCTCGACAACATCGCCCGGGTCGTCACGGCCGGCGCGTCCCTGGTGGTGGTGGGCGCCGCGATCTTCGAGCAGCCGGATCCGGAGCAGGCGACGCGGGCCTTGCGCGATCGCGCCGTGGAGGCCGCCCGCGCCCGTGGATCCAGGTGACGTGGCCGGGCGCCAGGGATCGTCACGCGTCCGGGTGCGATATGCCGAAACCGACCAGATGGGTGTTGTCTACCACGCCAATTACCTCGTGTGGTTCGAGGTCGGCCGGACGGATCTCCTGCGTCAGCTCGGGTGGACGTATCGGGAGCTGGAGCTGGCCGGCGTCCAACTGCCGGTGATTGAAGTGGAGTGTCGATACCACCGGCCGGCGCGTTACGATGACGAGATCGAGATTCGGACGACGGGCCAGCTGCTGTCGCCGGTCCGGATCGAGTTCGACTACGAAGCCGTCCGCCTGCAGGACGACGTCGTGACGGCAAGCGGGCGGACGTTGCACGCCGCGGTGACGCCGGACGGGCGCCCCACGCGGCTTCCGGAGCGGGTGAAGGAACTGTTTCGATGAATGCGTTGATTACCGGCGTCGCGGGTTTCGTGGGCTCGCATCTCGCCGAGCAGCTGCTCGATCGTGGCGCCCGTGTGACCGGGATCGACTGCTTCACGGATTACTACCCGCGCTCCATCAAAGAGTCCAATCTCGCCGCCGTGCAGACGAAGCCCGGATTCCAGTTCGTCGAGACCACGATTCAGGATGCCGACCTGCCCTCGCTCCTCAACGGGGTTACACATGTCTTCCATCTCGCCGCGCAGGCCGGCGTCCGAAAGAGCTGGGGCCGCGATTTCCAGGTCTATACGGTGAACAACGTCGAGGCGACACAGGTGCTGCTCGAGGGGATCGTTGGCCGCCCGGTAGAAAAGCTGGTCTACGCGTCGAGCTCCTCCGTCTACGGCGACAACGCGCCGATCCCGATGCGCGAGGACACGCTGCCGCAGCCTCTTTCGCCGTATGGCGTGACCAAGCTGGCGGCCGAACACCTCTGCCACTTGTACAGCGCCAACCATGGCGTCCCGGCGACGTCGGTGCGCTACTTCACCGTCTACGGTCCGCGGCAGCGTCCTGACATGGCGTTCAACCGGTTCTTCCGTGCGGCGCTCGCGGGCGCACCAATCAGCGTGTTCGGCGACGGTGAGCAAACGCGCGACTTCACGTTCGTCGCCGACGCCGTAGCGGCGACGATCCTCGCCGCGGAGCGCGGTCGCCCTGGCGTCGCGTACAACATCGGCGGCGGCTCCCAAGTGTCGGTGAACCAGGTGCTGCAGATGGTGGAGCAAATCTCGGGGCGCCGGCTGGATATCCGGCGCGAGGCAATACAGAAGGGCGATATGCGGGATACCTACGCCGATACATCGCGCGCCCGCGCGGAGCTCGGGTTCGCGCCGACGACATCGCTTGCCGACGGCCTGACGGCGGAGTACCGCTGGTTGTCATCTTCTCCAGTGCTTGCATGATGCGTGTGAAATCAACCCCTTCGGCGTTCCTGCTGCTCGTCGTCACCCTCACGTTCGCTGCCGCGTGCGGCGGAAAGAAAGACGTGCTGCCGCAGGGCACGATTGAACCTGACAAGTTCCTGTATGACAGGGGCATCAAGTCGCTCGACGAGAATCACTGGATGAGCGCGCGCGAATACTTCCGGCGCATCCTCGACACCTATCCGCAGAGCAATTACCGCCCCGATGCCAAACTGGGCGTCGGAGACTCCTATCTCGGGGAGAACTCGACCGAATCGCTGATCCTCGCGGTCAACGAATATCGGGAGTTCCTGACGTTTTATCCGACGAGCCCGCGCGCTGACTACGCGCAGCTGAAGCTCGGCATGACGCACTACAAGCAGATGCGCAAGCCGCAGCGGGACCAGAGCGAGACGCGGGAGGCGATCAGAGAGTTCGAGACATTCGTCGAGCGCTATCCCAACAGTGCGCTGATGCCGGAAGGCCAACAGCACCTGCGCGAAGCCCGCGATCGCCTCAGCACGCACGAATACGAAGTCGGCGTGTTCTATTTCAAGCAGAGGTGGTACCCGGGCGCGATCGATCGCCTGAAGGCGCTGCTGAAGGCCGACCCGGGCTTCACGCGCCGCGACGGCGCCTACTTCTATCTCGCCGAATCCCTGAACAAAGTGAAGCTGCCTGCCGAGGCGCTACCGTATTACGACAAGCTGCTTGCAGAATTCGAGACGAGTGAATTCCTCGAAGACGCAAAGGCGCGCCGGGACGAGGTCAAAGCCGAGATGAACCTGAAGACCGACCCGCCCGCGGCGCCGACCGCGAACAGCCAGAAGCTGCCGCAGACGCAGAACGCGCCCAAGGTGCCGTAGATCCGCACGAGGCCCACCGGCGGTTGGGCCAGTGTCGCCGGCACTCAGGGCCGCCGTACGGCGTCAGCCTGTCTTGCGCGTCGCGCGCTGGCGTGCTTCCTCGAAATCGGCGACCCGCGACTTGTCGGCAGCGGGGGGCGACTGGTAGGTCCGGTAGTAATCGACCGCGGATCCGAGCGCCGTCAGCAATACCACCCACAGCGCAATCTGCCCGAGCCACAGAAACGGCTGCGCGCCGTTCTGTCCCAAGATCAGCAACAGGATCGCGGTGACCTGCGAGGCCATCTTGATCTTGCCCAGCATCGACGCACCGAACCCTGCACCACGAGCCGACGCCAGGCTTCTCAGGCCGGTCACTGCCAGCTCGCGGCCGATGATCACCGCGATCATCCACGCCGGCGCCAGGCCAAGCTGCACGAGCGAGATGAACGCGGCCGACGTCAGGAGCTTGTCGGCAATCGGATCCATCATTCGGCCCAACGAGGTCACCTGGCCGCGCCGCCGCGCGAGATAGCCGTCGAGCCAGTCGGTAAACGATGCCAGGCCGAAAATGGCGGCTCCGACGAGCGGGGTCGGGACGCCGAGAATCGCGTGGCCGTCGAACTTCGTCAGCAGTACGACGACCAGCAGCGGGACCAGGAAAATGCGGGTAACGGTGAGCGCGTTCGGCAGGTTCATCAGCCGCTCAGCCGCATTGTAGCAGCCCATGGGATATGATCGGCGATTGCATGAAGGCCATTCTGCTCGCCGGGGGGAAGGGCACGCGATTGCGTCCCCTCACGCTCCACACGCCGAAGCCGATCGTGCCGATCTTCAATCGGCCGTTTTTGCACTATCAAATCGATCTGCTGCGCCAGATTCCGGAAATCGACGAAGTCATCCTCAGCCTCAACTATCAACCGCGGCGGATCGAAGACGTGTTCGGCGACGGATCGAGCTTCGGCATCAAGATCCGCTACGTCGTCGAGCCGGCTCCCCTCGGAACCGGCGGCGCGGTACGGTATGCGGGCGATGCGCTCACCGAGTCGGTCGTCGTGTTCAACGGCGACGTGCTGACCCAGGTCGATCTGGCGGCCGTGCTGCGGCTGCATCGCGAACGTCGGGCCCGCGCGACGATCGTGCTCACACCCGTGGACAATCCGACCGCGTACGGGCTCGTCGAAACCGACGACCAGGGCAATATCCGCCGCTTCATCGAGAAGCCGTCGCCGGAAGAGATCACGACCAATTACATCAACGCCGGCATCTACGTGCTCGAGCCCGAGACGTTCGATCGCATCCCGAAAGACACCGCCTGGTCGATCGAGCGCAGCTTCTTCCCGTCGTTCATCGAACGCGGCGAGACCTTCGTCGCCTACCGCTACGACGGATACTGGATCGACATCGGCACGCCAGAGAAATACACGCAAGTGCATCGCGACATCATGGACGGACGCTATCAGGCGCCGCCATTTGCCGGTGAAACGAACGGCCACGTCTTTCGTGGTGACGACGTGCGCATCGAGGATGGGGCGTCGATCGAAGGGCCGGCTTTTCTCGATGCGGGCACGATCGTGCGGGCCGGCGCGCACGTCGGACCGTATTCCGTACTGGGGCGCGCCTGCGTGGTCGAGGAAAATGCCCGCATCCGCGGCAGCATCGTCTGGCCGAACGGCCGGATCGCGCAGGAAGCGACCGTCTCGGACGCGCTGGCCGGCCGACACGTCCACGTCGGACGCGGCGCCGAAGTGCGTGCCGGCACGGTCCTCGGCGACAAGAGCGTGGTCACTGATTACAGCAGAGTGTAGGCATATGGATCCGAACATCTTCAAGGCTTACGACGTTCGCGCTTTGTATCCGTCCGAGATCGATGAGGCGACGGCGAGGCTGATCGGACGTGGGTTCGTCGCGTACCTCGGCGCGTCGGATATCGCCGTGTCGCGAGATATGCGGCTGTCGTCGCCAGCCCTTTCCGACGCGTTCATCGCTGGCGCGCTCGAGCAGGGCGCCAACGTCGTCGATTGCGGTCTGATGGCCACGGACATGTTGTACTTCGCCGTCGCCAGCGAGGGCCTGCAGGGCGGCGCGCAAATCACGGCGTCTCACAACCCGCCGCAATACAACGGCATCAAGATGGTGCGGCAGGAGGCGTTGCCGCTCAGCGGCGACGCGGGTCTGGGCGAGATCCGCGACATGATCCTGAACAACACGCTTCCGGCGCCGGCGGCGACGCCAGGACGGCGCACGTCGACAGACGTCCTCGCGCCTTACGTCGAGCATGTCTTCTCGTTCATCGACAAGCGCGTGATCAAGCCGTTCAAGTGCGTGCTGGATGCGGGCAACGGCATGGGCGGGCTGGTGGCGCCCCGGCTGTTCGCCGAACTGCCCTGCCAGATCATCCCGATGTGCATGGAGATCGACGGGCGGTTTCCGAATCACGAAGCGAACCCGCTGATCGAAGAAAACCGCGCGCACATCGTCGAACGCGTTGTCAGCGAGAAAGCGGACGTCGGGATCGCCTGGGACGGCGACGCCGATCGCTGCTTCTTCATCGACGGCACCGGCGAGTTCGTGTCGGGCGACTTCATCACGGCCCTGCTGGCCGAGGCATTCCTTCTGAAGTACCCGGGCGCCAAGATCGTGTACGACCTGCGCGCGAGCCACGCCGTACGCGACGTCGTCACACGCTTGGGTGGCACGGCAATCATGAACCGCGTCGGCCATTCCTTCATCAAAAAGACGATGCGCGAGCGCGACGCCATGTTCGGCGGCGAAGTGACCGGCCATTACTATTTCCGCGACAACTTTTACGCGGACAATGGCTTCATTCCGGCGCTGCTCTTGCTGGAATTGATGTCGAAGAAAGGCCAGCCGCTGGCCGAACTGCTGAAGCCGCTCAAGGCGAAGTATTTCATCTCGGGCGAGATCAACACCAAGGTCGCGAGCATGGAGGTTGTCGCAAAGAAGCTGGATGGCCTGAGCAAACAGTACCTCGTCAGGCACCCTCGCGCATCTCGATGGCGTGTCGGTCGAATTCGACGACTGGCACTTCAACGTCAGGCCGTCGAACACCGAGCCGCTCCTCCGTCTGAACCTCGAAGCGACAACGCCGCAGAAGATGGCCGAGAAGCGCGACGAGGTGCTGGGGTTTATCAGGGGTTAGGCGTCAGGGCGAACCGCCGAAGCCAAGGCCTGGCTCCCGGCCCCTGGCTCCTTTATAATTCCTTGCACCGTGCGGGCTTAGCATAGTGGTAATGCTCTGGCTTCCCAAGCCAGCTAGACGGGTTCGATTCCCGTAGCCCGCTCCACCCACTCCCAGCAATCGGATCGCGTCTTCCGTTGCCGCCGGACTCAGGCGCATGTAGCGCTGCGTCGTCTGAAACCCCATCGTCTTCTTAGGTTTCGGCCTGTTCATTCGTGATCGCGTCGAGACGCTTCGGACCGAGCGCGGGAATCAAATGACATTTCAGGATCGACTCGATGGAGTTAATCCCGCTCGGCTTGTGACGGTTCGCCCGCGCGTGGCCGTCGACGAATCTCGGCGCGAACGCTTCCAAGGTGGGCACCTCTCTCTGTGTGACCGGCGGGCCGTGCTGGAGCAGGTATCGCTCGCGATCCTCTGCCCATCGCCGATGGCTATATCGATTCTGCGGCCGGAGACCCCAGCTCGGTCGGCATCGACCCTGGCCTTCGAGTGTATCCTTGGGCTGGCCAGGCGGCTCAGCTCGATGCCGTTAGGCGGACCGCTTCAGCATTGAGCCTGACGTCAAGTGAGGACTATATGGCACGCTCCAAAGCCGTACGGACGAAGTTTGAGCACGCCAACCCGATACTGCGCGTCGCCAATGTGAAGCGGAGCCTCCGGTACTATGTCAACGCTCTTGGTTTCAGCAACGCCGAGTGGGGTAGCGACAACTTTACGTGCGTCACTCGGGATGGGGCGAACATCTACCTGTCCGAAGGTGACCAAGGGCATCCCGGAACGTGGGTATGGCTTGGTGTCGATGATGTCGAAGCGTTGTACGACGAGTACAAAGACAGCGGCGCTCAGATTCTCCAGCTACCAGAAAACTTTCCCTGGGCGTGCGAGATGAAGGTCGCAGACCCAGACGGCCACGTTCTTCGGTTCGGCTCGGATCCGAAGAAGGAGGCGCGTTCGCCGTGGCCGTCGGCCGGCGTGACAGTCGCGCGGACGATCAGGCCCGATCGATGCTCCATGAGCACATGCCCCAAGTAGCCCGAGGCGCGCCTCGCGGCCGCGGGCTTTCTTATACAACCGCGCGTCGGGATCCGTCGTCGATTGATGGGTCGTATTGCGTCCGGCGCTGACCATGAAAATTGACCGTGGGATTCCCGCCGCCGTCCGACGGCGGCTCCTGATCGCGCGGGCGGAAACTCTTGTGGCTCGCCCACGCCTCCAGCAAGGTGCCGTCGACGGTGAAGTGCTCGTCCGACAGCAAGCGCGCGCGGTGTCGGCGTGGATCGACCACTGCCTCGAAGAACGCCGCGGCGATGTCCCCGTCGAGCAGTCGATCGCGATTCTTGCGTGAACGTCGTCGGCGACCACACCGCGTCGTCCATCCCCAGGCCGACGAACCAGCGAAACAGCAGGTTGTAATCCAGTTGCTCCATCAGCTGCCGCTCGCTGCGGATCGTGTAGAGCGCTTGCAGGAGCAGCGCGCGCAGCAGCTTCTCCGGCGGGATCGACGGCCGACCGAAGTGGATATACAGCGCACCGAAGCGCGGCGAGAGCTGCTCCAGCGCGCGGTCGGTGATGCGGCGGATCGCGCGCAACGGATGGTCCGCCGGCACGCGCTCCTCGAGCGACACGTAACTGAACATCGATCCCGATTGCTCGTCGGCTCCACGCATCAGCGCTGCTCCCTTCGTGAGTGGGAGCATGGTAGTACGCAGGGATCACGGTGTCGATCCCCTTTTTGTTACTTTTTCAGCAGCCTCTAGTGCAGTTGCCGCCTGACCGGCCGCTGCAGCCGACGGGCGGCTGACAGGTCGGAGTAGAGTGAGCATCGAGTTCTCCGCTCGCGGCTGAGCGGCAGGGCGTTAGGCTCCATTCGAGACGACATTTTCGATGACGTGGGTAGTTGGTGCGACAAGCGTCTTGGGTACGGCGCGCCGGCACGTCACGACGGCGGTTCGCACCGACGGCACGAGCAGGCCGATCGCCTTCCGCACGCGCCGCCAGATCGATCTCGGGATCACGAGACCACACGGGTGCGATTCCTGCAGGAGAATCGAGCGAACGCCAGTGAATGGTCGCCTAGCCATAACCCATTGACGGTCCTGCCCTTGGTGCCGGAAGTCGCGCGCCATCACCAAGTTAAGAAAACCCGTTAATCGGGTTCGATTCCCGTAGCCCGCTTTCCCTCCTCCTTCCCTGCTCATCTCGATTCCCTAAAGGAGTCGTGCTATCATCGCTTCATCTTGAATACCTAAAGGAGAGCCGTGGAGAAGCTGGACATCCCCCAGGGCACGCTCGACCTGATGATTCTGACGATCGTCGCACGCGAGCCGCTCCACGGCTACGGCATCTCGCAGCGACTCGCGACGCTCAGCCGCGACCAATTCCAGGTCAATCCAGGATCGCTCTTCCCGTCGCTGTACCGTCTCGAACAGGACGGCAAGCTGAAAGCCGAGTGGCGCGCCACCGAGAACAAGCGGCGAGCGAAGTACTACCGGCTGACGGCCTCCGGCCGGAAGCAGCTCGAACAGCATCGACAGCGCTGGACCCGCGTTTCGTTCGCCGTCGCAAGCGTGCTGGAGGGCGCGTGACACTCCTGCATCGCCTGGTGTCTGTCGTGCGCTGGATCCTCCATCGCGATCGCGCCGAGCGCGATTTGCACGAGGAGCTGCAGGCGTTCGTGGACATGGCCGCCGCCGACCGGATGCGCGATGGCGCGGCGCCGGCCGACGCTCGACGCTCGGCAGCGCTTCATCTCGGTGGCATGGAGCAAGCCAAGGAACGCGTCCGAGCGGGCCGTCACGGCGCCTGGCTGGACGAAGTCGGACGAGATCTGCGCTACGGGGTCCGGACGCTGCGGCGCAGTCCAGCCTTCACTGCCGTAGCGCTGCTGACCCTGGCGCTCGGCATCGGCGCCAACACCGCGATTTTCTCGATCCTCAGGAACGTGATCTTGCGACCCCTCGGGTATCCGGGCCCCGAGCAGCTGATGCGCCTCACCGCGTATTCGCCGACGAACCCGCTCCAGGGATTCAGGCTTTCGACCCCCGAGTATCTCGAATTTCGCGAGATGACCCGGTCCTTCGCCGAGGTTGGTGCTTTTTCAGTCGGCGACGGCGTCGCGGGCGGTGGCTCGGGCGGCTGGGCCGGTGCCGTCAATCTCACCGCCGGCGATCGTCCGTTGCGCGTCCGTTCGGCGCTGGTGGACCAGCATCTCCTTGCGACCCTCGGGGTGCAGCCCGAACAGGGCCGACTCTTCGCGCCGGGCGAGACCGACGCCACGTCCTCGAGTCCGGGCCTTGGCGGACCACCGGTCGCGATCCTCTCGCACGAACTGTGGCAATCGGCGTTCGGCGGTCAGCCAGTCGTCGGACAGACAGTGCAGATCGACGGCAGGCCGCACGACATCATCGGCATCATGCCGCCGGGCTTCGACGTCATGGACAACCGGACCGAGATCTGGCTGCCGATCGGCATCCATCCGGCGATTCGGCGTCTTCGGGAAAATCACGTTCTCCAGGTCGTCGGACGGCTGAAGGACGGCGCCACCCCACAGGCGGCGGAGACCGAGCTCTCCATGTTCCTCGAGAACTGGGGCGAGCGCGTCGGGATCACCCGTGGTCTTGTGGATCCGGTCACGAACGCGGAGGGGCACACACCGACTGCCCATCCGTCACGTCCCCAGGATCACGCCCTGCGCCTGCAACCGCTGCAAGTGGCGATGCTTGGCGACGCACGCCGGGCGATCTGGGTGCTGCAGCTGGCCGCAGGGCTCGTCCTCTTGATCGCGTGTGCGAACCTTGCCGGCCTCGGACTCGCACGCGCCGAGTCGCGGCGCCGTGAGTTCGCCATGCGCGCCGCCCTGGGCGCCAGCCGCGGCCATCTGATCCGGCAGACGATTATCGAAGGTGCCTTGCTGTCGGTCGCCGGCGGTGCCATCGGTGTCTGGCTGGCAAGGATCGGCCTCCAGGCGCTCGTGCTCACCTATCCGACGAGTCTTCCTCGGACGGGCGAACTGACGATCGATTTGCCCGTGCTGCTGTTTGCACTTGTCGTGTCGGTCGCGACGGGTGTGCTTTTTGGCGTGGCGCCGGCCTTACATAACCAAATCACCGATCTCGTGCACGTACTCAAGGAGGGCCATCGCGATGGCGGCGCCGCCGGGCGCCATCGCGTCCGCCGTGCACTCGCAACCGCGGAAGTGGCACTGGCGGTGATGCTTGCCCTCGGCGCCGGGCTGCTGGTGCGCACCGTCGCCAATCTCACACGGGTCGACGCCGGCTTCGATCGATCGCGGCTGGTCACCTTTTCGATGACGCTGCCGCGAGTCGGCACAGAGCCGGGCGGGCGCGCCCTTGTGCTTCAGCGATTGCTCGATAACCTTCGCCAGATGCCGGGCGTGCAGGTGGCAACTGCGATGTCTGATCTGCCCCTCAGTCGCCTGGCCCAGCGCTACAACACCGGAGCAGAGAACGTAGACGGCAGCCCGGTCGCGATTGTCGACTATTACCAGTTCGTCATGTCGGACTTCTTCAAGACGATGGGGATCCCGATCATGGCTGGTCGCAGCTTCGAGGCCGCCGACACGGCATCCGGAGGCCGCGTCGCCATCGTCAACAAAACTCTGGCCAACCGGTTATGGAAGGGGCGAGATCCGATCGGGCAACGCGTGCGTCCGAATCTGGGCGCGTCGATTGGGTCGAGCGTCAATCCGTGGCACACGGTGATTGGGGTGGCGAAAGACGTCAAGGAGGCAGGTGTCGATCGGGATGCAGGCGCCGAGCTATATCTGTTCGTCGATCAACCAGGGCCGCCGGATGATGGAACGGAGCGCTGGGTCACCAATGCTCCACCGACCATGCACATCGTCCTGCGCACGAACCTTCCGGTGTCTGTGCTTGCGCCGACTCTGGAGCAGGCGGTGCGTGGGATCAACTCTTCGGTCCCGATCGTGGGCTTGCGCGACATGGATGCCGTGTTCGACGATTCCATCGGCCGGCCGAGACTGCTGGCGCAGCTGCTCGGCGCATTCGCCGGGCTGGCGTTGCTGCTGGCGGTCCTCGGCACGTATGGCGTGATCTCATTCATGGTTGCGGAGCGGCAGCGTGAGATCGGCATCCGTGTGGCCATCGGCGCGACGCGCGGCAACATCGTCTCGCTCGTCACGAGGCAGGGACTCGCGATCGTGTCAATCGGTCTTGCCATCGGGCTGGCAGGCGCGCTCGGCCTTGCCCGTCTGCTCGGATCGTTGCTGTTTGGCGTACGGCCGACCGATCCGACTACCGTTGCCGCCGTCACGACCACGATTGCGATCGTTGCCGCACTGGCGTGCGGGCTCCCGGCCTGGCGCGCCTCTCGGCTTGACCCGAACGTCGTTCTTAGAGGCTGAAGAAACCTGCGGAGAGAACAGCGCGAACGTCAGCGGACGTTCGCGCTATTCCAAGCGATTCCGGCCTTACTTCTTCCCTCGCGATGCGCGCCGCTCCGCCCAGTACTTGCGCATGCGCTCCGACACGGCCTTGCGCTCGGCAGCCGACATGGGGTGCTTGCGACCAGGCTTCTTGCGGCGCTTGGTCACTCCAGCCTCTCCGCCGCCGGCCTTCAGTTGGCTCACGCGCCCGAGTTCGGGAAACAGCCGTACGAGTGATGCGATCTCGGTCCGCAATGTCATCAAACGGGCACGAGCGCCCACGAGCGCCAACGCGCGAAGTTCAGCCTGCACTATCCGCTTTGCCACATGTCCCTCCTGCCGGCTTTCTTACGCGAAAGCCAGAAATATCGAGTCTTCATCCTACACCGGCGGAGACCAGTGACCCACATCGAAGGTAATAGCCGTGCAGAAATCGATTCCGCTTACCAAACTGCAAGGTTGGTCAGAAGGGTAACGCCCACCGCGACCATCAGCATCCATATCGCGGACTTGCCTGATAGCCCGATTGCCGCTGCGGCGATAGCCGCAGGCCACAACCGCGGCTGCGCCGAAAGATTCAGCGCCAGTTGGATTGTCACGGCGCCCATAAGACCAATGGCCGTGGCATTGACGACGTCAAGGAAGCGGCGGGCCCGCGGTGATGTGCCGAAGCGTCCGATCACCGGCTCGAGAAGACTGACGAAGAAGAATGCCGGGAGAAAGATTGCGGCAGTGGCCACGAGTGCTCCAGCCGGGCCGCCGAGCAGATACCCAACGAAAGTGGCGGTTGTAAGTACTGGTCCCGGCGTGACTTGACCGGCGGCTACTGCATCCACCAGCTGCCGTTGGGTCAGCCAGGCAAGTGGTGAGACCAGTGTCCGCAGCAGGGCGATTAGAACGTAGCCGCTGCCATAAAGGATCGCGCCAACCTTGAAAAAGAATGTCGCAATGTCCTGGAGTCGCGGCAGGTGCCGCGACTCGGACACGGTAGCAAGGGCAAATATCGCGGTCTGAGCGCTCATGAGCACCAGAATCGCGCCGACGAACAGACGGGCCCAGCTGCAGGCGAGACCACAAATCGCTCCCGCCACCAGCAGCACGAAGGGATCGATTCCGGCCACGCCCAGCGCGCAGACGATCGTCGCGATCATCGCCAGCGGCCACTGCCGCAGCGCCGTCTTCCCCATGCGAACGATACCGACCGTCATCACGGCCACGACAGCCGGCCCGGTGCCCGACAGCAGGTTCACCACAGTCGGCAGTGTGCCGAACTGCACATAGGCCCAGGCGAGCGCCATCGTGATCGCCGCAGCCGGCGCGATAAAACACGTGCCGGCGACGACGAGGCCGAACCATCCAGCGCGGCGATAGCCGATGGCCATCGCCATCTCTGTCGAATTGGGGCCGGGAATCAGATTCGTAAGCCCCACCAGATCGACGAACGCCTCGCGCGACAGCCACTGCCTCCGCTGGACTGTCTCTTCTTCGATGAGAGTGAGGTGAACGGCTGGACCGCCGAAACCGAGCGTGCCAAGCCGGAGGAACAGCCGGGCCAGCTCGACGAGCCGCGTGTGCTGACCGTCGGGATCCACGGCGACGCCGGTCAGTAGCCCGACGCCGCTTCGGCCGCTGGCGTCGTGCCTCTCGACTGCTGGACGATACGGACGCCGGCGGAGGCGCCGATGCGCGTCGCGCCAGCCGCGACCATGGCTTCGAGCCCCGCGTAATCACGAACGCCGCCAGCCGCCTTGATGCCCATCTCGGCGCCGACGACACGGCGCATCAAGGCGACGTCTTCAGCGGTGGCGCCGCCAGGCCCGAATCCCGTGGACGTTTTGACGAAGTCGGCGCCCGCGGCCTTGCTGAGCGTGCAGGCCGTGACCTTCTCGTCGTTGGTCAGATACGCGGCCTCGATGATGACCTTGCTGAGCGCGCCACCTTCGCGGCAGGCGGACGTGACCGCCGCGATATCGCGTTCGACGGTTTGCACATCCCCGGACTTCAGGGCGCCGATGTTGATCACCATGTCGATCTCGGCGGCGCCGTCGAAGATCGCCCGGCGAGTCTCGTAGTGCTTGACATCGGCCGTCGTCGCCCCCAGGGGGAAGCCGACGACGGTGCAGACAGCGGTCCGGCTGTCCTGCAGTCGCTTCGCCGCCGCGCGCACCCAGCATGGATTGATGCAAACGGTCGCAAAGCCGAAGTCGGCGGCCTCGCGGCACAGCGTTTCGATGTCACGGCGCGACGCATCGGGTTTGAGGAGCGTGTGATCGATGAGCGCGGCGACGTCGCCGGGGCGTGCCCCGCTCGCATGCAACCCGAGCCGGCTTGCGCCGGCATCCAGCACGCCTCGCACGCGATCCGGACAGCAGTCGTACAGAAAGCCATGACAGCTGCACGCATGCTGGCGCGGCGCGACACCGGCGGCCGCCATTTCTTCAACGATGATTTCAACGATCCTGCGGACGTCCATGAATCATCGGCGCTCGAGGCGCGTGATCTTGTCGATGCGCGCGGCGTAGCGCGGCTCGCGCATCGAGCTCTCGAGGAACCTGAGGACGATGGCCTTGGCGGCATCGACATCGACGAGCGTCGCGCCCAGGGTCAGGACATTCGCAGCGTTGTGCTCGCGGCTGTAACGCGCGAGCGTTTCGTCGGTGCACATCGCCGCCCGAACCCCCGCCACTTTGTTTGCGGCAATCGCCGACCCGATGCCGGCCCCGTCGATCGCGATGCCGATATCGGCTTCCCCACGCGCCACACGCTGTGCCACGGCCGCAGCGATATCGGGGTAATCGGCCGGCGCCTTCTCCAGAACGCCGACGTCCTCGACCGCGATGCCTCTCGCCCGGAGCCAGGGCACGAGCGCTGCCTTGAGATCGAAGCCGACGTGATCGCTGCCGATCGCCACGCGTTTGACCGCGCCCTGCGCCGGAAGCGAGCCGAGGTCCCGGCCGTCCTCGAACACCACGGTGACTCGCCGGCTGCGGAGGGTGTCCTGCGCCAACGGCGTGACATGGCCTCGCGGCGAGAGGCGTACCGTCGATCCGGGCTCCAGCACCCGCGCGTCTGCCTCGGTGATGATGTCGAACCGCTTCGGTTCCATTCCGCCGGTGTGCTACCCTCGACGGCCATTTGCCGTCATCGATGACGCCCCCTATCTTACTGTCAGCCGACGCCATCCATCAGCGGATCCGCGAGCTAGCGGCCGATCTGTCCCGCGACTACTCGAATGCGCAGCAACTGCACTTCGTGTGCGTGCTCAAAGGCGCGTTCGTCTTCCTCGCCGATCTCGTCCGCGCCGTCGAGAAGCCGACGACCATCGACTTTCTCGCGGTCTCGAGCTACGCGAAGGGCACGACGAGCACGGGCGAGGTACGCCTGCTGAAGGACCTCGATGCCGCGCTCGACGGCCGCGATGTCCTGATCGTCGAAGACATCGTGGACACCGGATTGACGCTGCAATACCTGCAGGAAATCCTCCGCGCCCGCGGACCGCGGAGCCTGCGGACTGCCTGCCTCCTCAACAAGCCCTCGCGCCGGAAGGTCGAGGTGCCGGTTGACTACATCGGCTTCACAATCGAGGACCGTTTCGTCGTCGGGTACGGGCTGGATTTCGAAGGGCGGTACCGGGGCCTGCCCTATATCGGCGTCCTGGACGAGTAACAGGGGCGGGCCAGCGCTGTCGGTGGATCGACGGCCTGCCCCCGGTGGATGTCGACGCTCGGACCCTCGCGAGGACGGTCCCGGCCAACCCGGCAGCGCACCGGGCGAAATCCCGGCCACTTTTCGCCCATCCTACCGCAGCCATTGGCGGTAAACCTGGCCACTTCCTGCCAGGCACGACTCGTGCTCTCTGAATTGGGGTCGGGATGAATTTCAGTTTCTGCCATTCCCCGGCGGCCGGGCGTTGCAAGAACTGAAATTTATCCCGACCCCAATTTCCATTGGAGAGCACGAGAGTGGCACAGCGAGAGCGAACGATTCAGGACCTGTTCGCGGATTGGACCCGGTATCGGTTTGCGCCGCCGGTCCAGTCGGAACGCCCCCGCCGGCGCCGCAGCCGGCGCGCGTCGGCACCCGCCACCGGCTCAAAACGCCCGTCGCGCATTCGCTGACTCGCGTCTCAGCGCGCTAACGAGCGGCATTCGTCTCCACGGCCTGCCTGATCCGCACCGCGAATCGATTCGCTTCCGCCAGCACCGACGCCTCGTCCAACGTCCTCACCTTCCGATCCCGCATGAGGACCTGCCCGTTCACAATGGTCGTTTCCACGTCATCACCTCTGCTCGCGTAGACGAGATGTGAGATCGGGTCGTACAACGGCGTCTGTCGCGCGCGATTGACACCGACGACGATCAGATCGGCGCGCTTGCCGGTCTCGAGCGACCCGATCTCGCGCTCGAGTCCCAGCACTCGAGCGCCGCCCATCGTCGCCATCTCGAGGGCGACAGGAGCGGGAACCATCCGCGGATCGTGCGACTCCAGCTTGTGCAGAAACGCCGCCTGTCGCATCGCTTCGAACATGTCGAGATCGTTATTGCTCGCCGCGCCATCCGTACCGAGTCCCAGCGCCACCTTCGCCGCCAGATACTTCGGGACCGGCGCGGTGCCACTTGCCAGCTTCATGTTGCTCTCCGGATTGTGGGCGACGCCTACGCCCCGCTTCGCGAGAATCGCCACGTCCTCGTCGGTGACCCACACGCCGTGCGCGGCGACCGTGCGCGGCGCCCAGAAGCCAATCGACTCCAGATAGGCGGTGGGTGTCAGCCCCGACTGGTCGCGAATGATGCGCACTTCGTCTTCGGTCTCGGCGAGATGCGTGATCAGCGGAACTTTGTACTTGAGCGCCAGATCACGGCACGCGAGCAACACGGACGTGTCGAGCGTGTAAGCGGAGTGCGGCGCCACGGCCGGCGTGATCAGCGGATCACCGAGAAACGTCTTGATGAACGCCTCCGCCCGTGCCAGTCCATCTGCCGGCGTCTTCGCGTCGGGAACTGGAAACTTGATGATCGTCTCGCCCAGCACGCCGCGGAGGCCGGCCGCCCTGGCAGCCTTCGCGATCTCCTCCTCGAAGTAATACATGTCAGTAAAGGTCGTCGTCCCCGACTGGATCATCTCGAGCGCGGCGAGCCGGGTACCGGCTGCCACCATTTCGGGGGACACCGTTTTTGCTTCCGCGGGAAAGATGTAGCGCGTCAGCCAGTCCATCAACGCCAGATCGTCGGCGAGACCGCGATACAGGACCATCGGTGCGTGGCCATGCGTGTTGATCAGGCCTGGAAGGACGATCTTCCCCGTGGTATCGATAGTGTCGCGCGCCGTGAACTGCGCCGCGAGCGCCTCGGGCGTGTCCACGGCGAGGATGGCCGAGCCATCCACGGCGATCGCGCCAGGACGCAGCACTCGGTGTGCCCCGTCCATCGTGATCACCGTTCCGCCGGTGAGAATCAGGTCCACCTGCCGCGGTGCGGCGTCGAGCGACGCCGTGAATACCATGCATCCCGCCAGTACTGCTGCACTCAATCGAGACATCGGCAGAATCTTACCCGGAAGAAACTCGTTGTATAGTTCCGGGCGTGCCCGTTCATCTCATCGAGCACCCGCTCGTGCAGGACGCGCTGGCGACGCTGCGCGATGCGCGCACGGGTCCGGATGCGTTTCGCCAGACCGCGCGCCGCATCAGCGTGATCCTGGCCATGGAAGCACTGCGCGACCTGCCGACCATCGAAACGACAGTGGACACACCACTCGAGACCGCTTCCGCTCGTCGTGTCGGAGCCGACGTGGTCGTGGTGCCGGTACTCCGCGCGGGACTCGGGATGCTGGATGCCGTCCTGGAACTGGTGCCGGGAGCCCGAGTGGGCCACCTCGGGCTGCAGCGGGACGAGCGGACGGCTGTTGCCTCGAAGTACTACTCGAGGCTGCCGCCGAACCTCAGCGCCAGCTATGTGCTGATGGTCGATCCGATGCTGGCGACCGGCGGCAGCGCCGTGTCGGGGCTCGATCTGCTGCTGGCGGCAGGCGCGGCGAACATTCGCATCGTCTGCATCGTATCGGCCCCGGAAGGCATTGCGGCACTGCACGACGCGCATCCCGAGATCGAGATCTTCACGCCTGCCGTCGATCGTGAGCTGAACGCACAGAAGTTCATCCTGCCGGGCCTCGGAGATTTCGGCGACCGGCTTTACGGGACGATCTGACCATGGGCAACCAATCGGCCAGCAAGCGCACACGTGGCGGCACCACCGATCAGGGTGGTGCCTGGAAGACCGCGATCACGCGCATCGAGCCGAACAAGGTCCTGGTGCGCGGCTACCTGCTCGACGAGCTGATGGGGCGCATCAGTTTCGGCGATGCGATCTACCTCCTGCTGTCCGGCGAACTGCCGACACCGTCGGTGAGCCGGCTGATTTCGGCCATCCTCGTGTCGTCCGTGGATCATGGCGCGATGCCACCGTCCACCGTCGTCGCGCGGAACGTCGCGACCACCGGTGCACCGCTTCGTGCTGCCGTCGCCGCGGGCGTCCTCAGCTTCGGGTCGTACCACGGCGGTGACGTCGAAGGGCTGCATGGAGATGCTCGACGCCGGGTTGGCGCTGGTGCGCGACGGCCAGTCCTATCAGGATGCCGCCGAGGCGATGGTGCAGCGGAAATTGGACGCCGGCGAGCGCGTGCCCGGCCTCGGACACCGGCTGCATTCACGCGATCCGCGCGCGCAGAAGCTGCTGCAGATGGCGTACGAGCTCGATCTCGAGGGCGAGCACATTCGGCTGATGCGGATGATCGACCGCGCCCTTTCCGCCGCGCTCGGCCCGTCAGCGGAAGATATTCACATCAACGTCGACGGCGCCATCGCCGGCATCTGCGGCGATCTCGGTCTCGACCGCGAGTTCGGTAACGCGCTGTTCATCATCTCCCGCGTCCCCGGTTTGATCGCGCACGCGCACGAGGAACGGCTGCGCGAACGCCCGATGCGCCGGATCGATCCGAGCGCCCACGTCTACGACGGTCCGGGCGAACGCCGATTGCCGGAGCACAGAAAATAGCGATTTACCGTGAGTCTTCTGCAAAGGATGGCGCTGTGAACGTCGGGGCCACGCGCACGTTGTGCAAGCCCGGATCCCAGCGGGCATCCATCCGACCGTCAGGGAACACGCGTTTCAGAAGACCACTGCGCAGCACGTTCAGGACCCATCCCGACGCGAACCCGTCCGCTTCGAGCCGTTCGAGTGAAATGACGGCACCGCGTTCCGAGCTCTGCCGGGCGAGCTGCGATTCCAGATAGTCGGCAAGCTTCCGGCAACGCTCTCTGAACTCGTCGCTGCCGACGATGCCCGCCGCTTCGAGCCCCGCGGCCCATCCTTCTTCAGTCAGGCGATAGACCTGCATGTCGCTGCGACGGCGGCGGCGCACGAAACCATCGCCTTCCAAGGCATTCCACACGTCGTCGGGTACCCGCTCCAACTCCCAGTCCTCACTGGCGTCCCACCACCGGTCGCCGATACCGAGGTCGCCGAGCTCTACGCTCAGCTTTTTGACCACCTCTGCCTTAGTCGTGCTTTCGAACAGCGTCGCTCGTTGTTGCAATCGCAGAATTCCTCCCCGTTCTTTGATGCTGCGACGCGCCGCTGAGGCACGCGTATAAGTGCTCGAACTGGCGGCGGGTGCCACCTGGAGTGTGCGACGTCCGCAGCAGCAAAACTGAGGAGGTTCGCGCGGCGGTGTGTCTGTCGATTCATGGCTAGCGAACGTGACCGTCGGGGTCGCCGCCTGACTCAGCACTGGACGAATAACGACTCGTGGGTAGATCAAACTCGTCGTTCGGACGAATCGCCGAGAAATCAACCGATTCAACGGCACTCGATCGGAATACCTGCGCGTAGCCGATTGGCGTTGTAAACCGACCTGCTCTGATGATGAGCCCGTCGAAGTTCCAATCCCAATCGCCGCCGCCGACCATGGTCAGGAGGCGTCCGCGCTCAGCTCTTCGTACGAGAAGATGCGGTCTTGGACCGGTAGTGGCGCCATGTGGCGGATCACAAGTGGCGAACCGCTCGGGAGGGCTTCAAGGCGCTGCGATCCGAATTCCGCGCGTCTGGCGTAGGCGCTCTCTGCAAGAGCACGGCGCAATCATCACGCTCGAAGCCGATTGGCTTCCTCACTGACCAAAAGGAAAATGCATTTTCCCTTTTCCAGTTTGAGCGGCAAATTCGGAATTCGACGCCGTCGCGCCCTTCCCGGCCGGTGACTCCGCGAGGGGCAGCGGCTTCGGCCAACGGCCCTGCGAGGTGCTCGCCCCGGCAAGCGCAGGGCCTGCCGCCGTCACCGCTCACCAGAAGAATGCGGTGGCGATGCCGAACGCGATGAGCACGACGCCGCCCATCATGAGGAGCTGTTCGAGCCTGACGCCGTCGGGCGGAGAAAGAGACATCGGTAGTGGCGCCCTAAACGGTTCGACCCTCGATCGTCACCCACACGAAACCGCACCCTTGACAGCGCCAGTACTGGATGCCGCGCGAAACGGGAAGGTCCTGCAACTGAACTTCGCTGACTCTGACAGGCTGACGGCAGCGCGGACAATCCGGAATCGTTAGATCGTGGGACGCCGAGTGACGCGACTCATCGAGCGAAGACATAGTCCGTATCTCCGGAAGATGATCGACTCATACACGATTCAGCCAATCCAGATCTGTCAGCTTGCCGACAGTCGAGGCGCCGCATTTGATAGGCATCGAAGGCGCGCGCGATGCTGACGTGGCTTGCCCGGGGGCGTGACCAATCCCCGTCACGAATCAATTGCTTCGGTCGCGAAAGTGGAAGGTGGCGCCTTCGAACGCGAGAGCCGCGCGTGCGAGCGCGCCAACCGCGCGGCCTGATGCTGAGCGACGACGGCGTACAGGCGATTGGCGACGGCCGTGTTGACGCAAGCAATCAGCGATCTCAACGTGGCGGGTCCCATCGAGAGAGCGCCCTAGCCTTCATCGAGCGCGAAGATTTTGAACAGCTGGTGCGTCCTGGTCGGCCTAAATCCCACAGCAGCGCGCGAACCCGGAAGTAGATTTCGTTCGCGGGCGCACCGGCTCCGCCTTTCGGTCCCGCGCGAACCGGCGCATGTCCGGCGCACGGGCTCGGATTCGATTCACCGGAGGCGCGATGGTGCGAACGAAGGTGGCGGATTGCAAGCAGTGCCCGAATTGTCGGCGGCTGAAGAAGCTTCTGATTTACCGCGAGTCGATGCGTCATCTTGGCCGCGCGAACAGTCCGCCTTCGCTGCCCGCACGACAAAGATCAACCATTACTGACCATATCCCTTTAAAACTGGGCGACTTGCAGACCATGGTGAGAAACACCAACAACTGATAGGCTCTCGCTTCACCCTCAAATGCGCTCTCTGTCAACGCGTCTTCTCACGGGAATCTCACGGGAAAACCTGGGTGCGGTTCTGGTCGGCCTGGCCCCGTTCGTGATTGGCCTGATGGCTGTCTGCCTCAAAATCGCGTACTTCAATGTCTTTCTCGGGCAGGCCCACGACAACGACTGGGGATATGTGTTCTCGCGCAGAGAAACCGCTTGGGCTACGGTGGGTTCGCTCGGCACTCTCTTGGTCGTCTCCGCTCCCCTCGTGTTCTTCTCGCCCGCCAAGCGGCTGGCGGCGCTGTTGGCGCTGAACCTCGCAATCACGTTAATGGTGCTCTCAGACATTCTGCACTTCCGCTACTATGGCGATGTCATCTCGGTGTCCGCCTTGGGCGCAGCTTGGCAGATACCGCTGGTCGCCTCCAGCGTTCTTGAGTTAATGAATGCTCGCGATGGCATTCTAGCTATTGACATCGCGGTGCTCGCCTTGTTCTGGCCGTACTACCGCGCGGCCGCCCGACGCTGTCCGCCGTTCGGCCGTCGCATGCAACAGTCCCTCGCCCTCTGCTTCTGTGCGACAGGGATCGCGCTGGTGGCGGCGATTCCCGTACGAACTATCCTGACGGACACCGGCTGGATTAGTCTCGGCTACTTCCGGCACTTTGGCGTACGCAAGGTCGGCCTGCTGAACTATCACCTCTACGAAGCAACAAGAGAGATCTGGCGCCAATGGTCGAAAGGTTGGGAGGTCGGGCGCGCGGATCGCGCAATCGTGAACGCACATCTCGCAGCATCCCGTGGCAGATCTGCGGCCCCGACAATGCTCACGGGTATCGCGCAGAGAAAGAACGTCATCCTCGTAGCGGTGGAATCGTTGCAGTCGTTCCCGCTGGGGCTACAGATAGGCGGCAGGGCAGTCGCGCCGAACCTCGATGCGCTGGCCCGGCGGAGCATGCATTACCCTGAGTTTTACGATCAGACGTGGGAGGGAAATACTTCGGATGGAGAGTTCACCTCGCTACAATCGCTTCACCCGTTGCCCGTAGGGGCCGTGGCGACGACTTATCCCACCAATCAATATCGCGGGCTTCCGGCTCTTCTGGCCGAACGAGGTTACGCCACAATCTCTGCGGTTGACTACTTCGGTGACTTGTGGAATATGCGCCAAATGAAGCCGCGCATCGGTTTTCAGCAAATGCTCTTCCGCGATAGCTTCGAGCGGCGTGACGTGATCGGGCCGGCAATCTCGGATGGCGAATTCTTCCGGCAGATCCTCCCGCGCCTCGAAGCGCTGCCGAGGCCGTTCCTGATCCATCTCATGACGTCGACCATGCACGTTCCGTACGCGCTGCCCGACCGGTATCGGACGTTCGGGACAGGCGAGTTCGAGGGCACGCTGCTGGGCAAATACCTCCAGGCAGTGCATTACTTCGACACGGTCCTCGGAGAGTTCCTGAAGCAGCTCGAGGCCGATGGCCTGCTCGATCAATCGGTGCTGGTCGTGTACGGCGACCACAAAGCATGGCTTGGCGACCCGGCGGATTTTGAACGACTACTCGAGCGATACGCTGGCTTCCCGCCTCGGGCACAGGGACTTGACTATCGCTATTGGCAAGCGGCAAGACGGGTGCCGCTGCTCATTCGACTTCCCCACGACCAGAGCGCCAGCAGACGCTCGATCACCGCCGGCCATCTCGACATCGCTCCCACAGTGCTCGACCTGCTCGGAATTCACGACCCGAATATAGTGATGCTGGGCCGTCCGCTGACGCAGGAAGGGGATTCGTTCGTCGTGTTTAGAGACGGCAGCTTCGTCAGCGGTAACACGCTCTGCTTGGCTGGGCCGTTCGGGCCGGACTCCCAACGGTGTTGGAACACGGCCACCGGCGCAAAGTTGAATCCCATGTTGTTGCAGGAGCGTTTCGAAACGGCCAGAAAGCAACTGGCCGTCTCTGATTTCATTCTGCGCGGCGATCTCATATCCCGGGGAACGTCTGTCCACCCCGCGCGACGCTAATTACGGAGCGCATACGGTTGAGAGATCCGCACAGCGATACGTGTCCGCATCATGACCTGTAAATGGATGATTTTATGTGGCTTATTGGTGCGCGCTGGTGGATTCGAACCACCGACCCCCGCCGTGTGAAGGCGATGCTCTACCGCTGAGCCAAGCGCGCCCTAGGAAGACGCCGATCGTACCTCAGCGACGGGCCGAGTCGCAAGCATCGCCAGCAACGTCCGCACCGGTCAAAGCCACTGCACCCTCTCGCACCTGTCGCACCCACCGCACCCGTGGCACCCGGCGCACCCGCAGCACCGCGACCCTAAGCGATCAACTCCGCAAACTTCTTCAAGTCGATATTCCCGCCCGAGACGATCGCCACGATGGGGCCGGACCCGACCTTTCCGGTCAACGCGGCGGCGAGCGGCATGGCGCCGGCACCCTCCGCAATCACGCGCGCCTTCTCGGCGAGCACACGCATCGCCCGGCGCGTTTCCTCAAGGGTGACGACGACCGAGTCATCGACGAGCGGTTTCATCCGGTCCCACATCCGCGGAAACACGCTCTGACCGCCGGCGCCGTCGACGAACGATGCCTTCCAGTCCGGAAACGCCTGGGGCCTGCCGTTGGCCATCGAGGCGGCCATTGGCGCGGCGGTTTCAGGTTCGACGCCGAGAATCCGGATGCCTGGCCGCAGCGCCTTGATCGCGCTGGCGACGCCGGTGATCAGTCCCCCGCCGCCGATGCTCGCGATCACCACCGCGGCATCGGGCGCATCTTCCAGAATCTCCAGTCCCATCGTGGCGTGCCCGGCAATGAAGTGGTCGTCGTCGAACGGGTGGATGAAGGTGCCGTCTACGCCCGGAAACGCCCGCGCGTCCAGCGCCTGCCAGGCCACGTCGTACGACACCGGAATCAGCGTGGCCCCGAGCGCGCGCATCCGCTCGATCTTCGCGACGGGCGCTGACTCGATCGCAACGACGGTGCACGGGACCCCGGCCTGCTTCGCCGCATAGGCGACGCCTTGCCCTGCGTTCCCGGCGCTGATGGTCCAGACACCCCGGGCACGTTCCGACTCGGACAGCATCGCGACGGCGTTCGCGGCGCCGCGCAGCTTATAGGCGTTGATTGGCTGCAGGTTTTCGAGCTTCAGCCGGATGTCGGGGTACCCGTCGCCGAGCTCGAGGCGCACGAGCGGCGTGCGGACGACGGTGGAGGCGATTCGCTGACGGGCCGCCCGGATCTCGTCGAGACCGATGCGGCGGACGGGTTCAAGCTCGAATGCCACAAGAAGATGGACGCGATTATAGTGGCCGCGCTCTGACCGGTGCAGCCGGCTCGTGCATTACACCTTTGGAGCCGATAAGACGGTGCGAGAGGGACTCTCGCTTCGACCGTGCTGCAGCAGTCCTTGCCGGCCCGTGACCGGCCGTATATCGCCGACGCCGTCGCGGCCGCCTACGCGTGTGCTTTTTACGCGTGGCTCGCCGTCCGCCCCGCGGGAGCGTCGTCGGCGATGCTCATTGGCGAGGTCGCCTTTTATCCCTTGGGCCTGGCGCTTGCCTGGGCGAGCTGGCGGAATTCGCGCGTCGATTCTCTCGACAGCCGCACCCGGCGTGGCTGGCGCCTGCTGGTCGGCGCCTACCTGGCACTGTGGGTCAGCGGCACTGCCTGGTCGTTCCTGCTCCGAATCAGCAACACCACGGTTCCCGCGTGGATGGACTGGCTGGAAATCCTCCAGCACTTGCTCGCGCTCGCCGCCTACTTCGCATTCCCCAACCGGCGGCTGCACAGAAAGCCGACGCGCGATTTGTCGCCGACCTCGGTCTGACGATCGTCGCCGGCTTCGTGCTGGCTTTCGACTTCGTTCTGCGCGCAGCCGCGACGCAGAACCGGGAACCGAGGCGTACGCCATCGCATTGGTCGGGGCGTTCCTCGACTGGCTGATGTTCGTCGTGCTCACGGTCGGAGCCGCCCGGAAGCGCGACCCCGAGGTGCGCACCACGTTCGCGCTGCTTCTCGCCGCGAGCATGTCGTATCTCTTCGCCAATTACTTCTACGCCCGCGACGCCGCCAGGCTATCGGGCCGGCGACGCCATCGACGGGCTGTGGTTCGCCGCCTGGGTGCTGCGGTGGGCGGCGGTCCGTTCGGCGTGGCATCTGTATCGCCGCAGGTCCGCGTCGCCGCCGCAGGAGATGAACGAGGCGGCGGTCGCGTTCCGCAGCAGCGTGCTCTCGTATGTCATCCTCGCTGGCGCGTTCCTGCTGCTGGTCGGCGAAATTCTGGTTGGCGCCCGCCGTTCCGTCGAACTGATGGCGCTCGCGGCGACGGTGATGGCCTCGCTGCTGCTCTTCAGACAGTTCGCCGAACTGCGCGTCAGCCGGCGGCTGTTCGAAGCACAGCTCGCGCAGGAAGCGCGATTCCGATCGCTCGTCCAGCACTCCTCTGATGTCGTGCTGGTCGTCGACAGCGAGGGTCGGGTCACCTACGTGAGCCCTTCAGCCGCGCGCATCTTCGGCGAGCGATCGGACATCGCCATCGGCACGAACATCCGCACGCTGGTCCCGTCCGGAGGACGCGGCCGACTCTCTCGTCAATCTTCCAGCCCACCGGGAGGGAACCGCGGTCGCTCGTCACCCGAGTCCGAAATGCGGCCGGCGAGTGGCGCGATCTCGACGTGCTCTGGAGCGATCTGCGCGGCGACAAGGCGGTCGGCGGGATCGTGCTCAACTGCCGCGACGTCACGGAGCGCAACGAGCTCGAGCGAAAGCTGCAGCACGCGCAGAAGATCGATGCGGTCGGTCACCTCGCCGGCGGCCTGGCGCACGACTTCAACAACGTCCTGATGGTCATCCGCGGCTATACCGAGCTGCTCCGCGCGGATCTGCCGCAGGACGCGTCCTGCCAGGCCGACCTCGCCAACATGGAGCAGGCAGTCGATCGCGCCAGCACGGTCACCCGCAAGCTCCTCGCCTTCAGCCGCCGCCAGGCGGTCCAGCCGACAGTCCTCGATCTGAACGCCGTGCTCAGCGATCTGCAGCCGATCTTCCGGCAGCTGATGACCGACAACGTCAACGTCCGCCTCGACATCCGAGCGCGAGCTGTGGCGCGTCAAGGCGGACCAGGGACAGATCGAGCAGGTCGTCGTCAATCTCGCCACCAACGCGCGCGACGCCATGCCGCGCGGCGGCCCGCTGCGCATCGTCACCAGGAACCAGCGCGTCGAAGCGACGCATCCGATCGACGGGCTGCCGCCCGGCGACTTCGTCGCGCTCGAGGTCATCGACGCCGGCACGGGCATGGACGACGGCATTCGCGCGAGGATTTTCGAACCGTTCTTCTCGACCAAGCCGAAGGATCGCGGCGTCGGACTCGGCCTTGCCATGGTCCATGGCATCGTGACGCGCGCCGGTGGTCACGTCCTGGTCGACACGGCGCCGGGACAGGGCACGACGTTCCGCTTGCTTCTTCCCGCGTACGACCGAAGCTATCGACTATCCGCTCCGACCCTCCAGGAAAAGGTCTCACCGGCGCCGGTCGCTCGCACGGTACTGCTGGTAGACGACGAGCCGAGCGTGCGCGCCATCACGCGACGGTTGCTCGAGCGCGCCGGGTACCGTGTGCTCGAAGCCGCGGATGGCCATGAGGCGCTCTCGATCGCGGAACGAGCCGGACCTGCGACTCGATCTGCTGCTGACGGACATGGTGATGCCCGGTCTGTCGGGCCAGCAGGTGGTCGTCCGGTTCCGGGCGACGCGGCCCGGCGTGCCAATCGTCGGCATCACCGGCTATGCCGGCGAGTCGCCCCAGGTCGTCGCGGCCGAGGAAGGCGGGGCTCTCGGGCGGTCACCAAGCCCTTCTCGCGACGCGCTCATCCGCGCCGTCGCCGCGGCGGCCTGCCATCCGCCAAGGCTACGGCGAGTCGCCGACGCGGGCGCCGGACTGACAGTCGGCCCTCGCTGCGTCGACACGACTCTTGCCAGACAACGCGGCGGAGGATCATCCGCAGCAGCACGGAGGCGACGCGATGTCCAATCCCCTCACTCGGCGAGCAGTTTCTCGAGACCGCGGCGCTGGGCGCCGCCGTCACGACGTTGATACCCACCGCTGGCAGCGCCGCCGGTACCTTGCCAAAGCGACGGTTCGGCCGCTCCGGCCTTCAGGTGTCGATCCTGGCCTTCGGTTGCGGCAGCCGCTTCCTCTCTTACCCTGACGAACAGGTCGCGATCGGCGTCCTCTCGAACGCGATCGATCAGGGCATCACATACGTCGACACCGCGGTCGGCTACGGCAACGGCGAGAGCGAGCGCCGCGTCGGCCTGCTGATGAAGACCCGACGCAAGGACGTCGTCCTCGCCACCAAGATTCCCGAGTCGGCCCGCGACCGCGACAGCGCGCTTCGTGTCGTCGACGCCAGCCTCAAACGCCTGCAGACCGATCGCCTGGACGTCCTCCACGTGCACAGTCTCACCGACGAGGCCGATCTCGCGCAGATCCAGTCGCCGAACGGCGTGCTCAAGGCGCTATACGAACTTCGCGATCAGAAGGTCACGCGATGCGTCGGGAATGACCAGCCATACGGATGGACGCGTGATGGCTCGCGCCATTGCCGAAAATGACCTCGATTGCGTGCAGATGGCGATGAACCCGGCCCGCACCAACCATTTCGAGGAGCTCGCCCTGCCGCAGGCGGTGAAAAAGGACCTCGGCATCGTGTGCATGAAGGTCACGGCGCAGGAGCAGTTGGTCGGTAGCGGCCCCGGGCGCGCGGCAATCGAGCCGCTCCTTCGCTACGCGTTATCGCTTCCTGTCAGCGCGGCGGTCGTCGGAATGCCGAAGCCGGAGTTCGTGACCGAGAACATCACGCTGGCGCGCGCGTTCCAGCCGTTGACGCCGGAAGAACAGGAGAAAGTGCGGCAGCAGGTTGCGCCGGCGCAAGCCGCCGTGGCGGCCTACTTCTGCGATCACGCCGACGCCTAGCCGCGACGGAGGGTTACTTCTTGAGCTCTGCGACGAGCGCAGTCAGCATGCGCTCGTACGCGACGTCCGCGTCCGCGAAGGCTTTCATGTAGTCTTCCTGCGACATCTTCCGCTTCTTGTAGTCCCCGTCGAAGTGGACGGCGGCCTTGGTACCGTTGGTGACGATGTCGAAGGGATCGTTCTTGTTGCCTCGCACGACGCGCAAGCCGTCGCCCTTCATATCCTCGATCATGATCTTGCTGTCTGGCACCGATGCCGTAGCAAGATCGAGGTAGGCGTCTTTGTAGTTCTTCGACACGATCTTCTCGAAAATCAACGCCGGGGCCGAGTACGTCCCCTTGATCACGAGGAGCTGCGTCCCCGGGTAGTACAAGGCCGCGACGAACTCCTCACCGCCCAGCCTCGCCGCGACGGCGTCGCGTTTCTGGTTGGCGAGGAGCGTGGTGAGCTCCTGCGCCAGCGGACCGCTCTTGCTGTCCTGCGCGGCAGCTGCCGCCGTACCGAAGGTGCCGCCGACCGCAATCAGTGCGAGCGAAGCGAGAAGCAATGTCATAGAGCAAGGGTTTACCATCGGTTGAACGCCGAGTCAACGGATGTCGGCGTCCTGGCGGCGTAGTCTGCGTCCGATTGGATACAGTGATTACGGCGGTATCGGGCCGCCGTCGAGCGCAAGTTCGACGTCGAGCCAAACGTACCGCCGGACGTCGAGACCCGTGCATAGCCATGTCGAGAAGCGTCGGCCGGTCTTTTGGCGGCAGGAATCCGCCTCCGTGATCACCGTACTTCGACTGACGACACGCAAGACGCTCTGCGAACCAACGAGGCGCCTCCTCGCGGGCGGCAGAATCAGGCGGAGTCGCTAAGTATGGCAGGGAAATCCGCTCGCGCTATCGAGCTATCCGATGAACAGCGCCTCTTCGTCGTCGTGACGTGCGGAACGCGCGGGAGCACTGGCGGAACGCATTTCGCGGAGCGCAGCGAACGCGGCGCGGACGCCGCTGAGAAGGGCGAAGCCTTCGCGCGCCGGCGCGATGATGGCGGATTGCAGGCTGGCGGCGGTGTCCTCGACACGCATCGCCACGTCGGCGAAGAGCTGGTCCACCCGCTCGACCTGCGTCGCCGCGAGCTGCGCGGCGCGCGCCGCTTCTTCGCCCATCCGGTTGAGATTGGTCAGGAGTGGCTTGATCTCACCGTCGATCTCGGACGCGATCCGGTCGACACGCCGCACCAGACGGGCGCCGAAGACGATGACGCCAACCTGCACGCAGGCCATCACCGTCACGGCGACCGCGATGACGCCGAGGAAGACCACGTTCCAATCGATCACGCGGGTTCCTCACCGCGGCGGGCCTTGTCGAACGCCTCCCGGCCTCGATCGATCGCCGAGACGACCTGCTCTCTCTGGCGCCGCAGCGTTTCGCGGCCCTCGCGGGCGACATTTACCGCACGCTCGCGACCCTCGCGCGCCTTCTCGGTGAGAAACTGGCGCGTTTCGTCTCCGGTCGCCGGTGCGAACAGCAGTGCCACCGCGGCGCCAGTAACGGCCCCCGCGAGGAAGGCCAGCAGCACCCCACCCCCGCCCGTCGTGTCGTGTCTGGACATTGTCAGCCTCCTCGCCGCGAACAGCGAATCGATGGACGCCCTTTCGTCCTACTCTAGAAAATACTCACTTTGACGCGCAAGTACTTCCGGGGATCCTTGCGAATGTCGGCGACCAGGCCACCCAGCTCCGTGACGGTCTTGTTCAACGAGTCGTAAAGCTGGCGATCGTTCAGGAGCTGTGCCGCGGTCCCCTGCCCCTCGTTCAATTTTCTGACCACCTCGTCGACGCGCCCGGTCAGCGCATCGATGCGCTTATAGAGCGCTTCATCGGTGAGGAGCTTCCCGGCTGTCCCCTCGCCGCGGTTCAAACGCGCGGTAATGCCGTCGACGTTCCGGGTCGCGGAGTTCAGCGAGTTGGCCAGCTCCTCGTCCTTCAACAGGCGTCCCAGGCTGCCCTCGCCGTTATTGATCCGCGTCGTGATGCCCTGCAGATTCTCCAGGGAGGTCTTCAACGCTTCGTACGCGGCGGGATCGTTGTTCAACCGGCCAAGCGTGCCGCGACCGGCGCGCAGGTTCTCGGCCACGGCTTTTGCCGCGACCAGAAGATCCGTCGATTCACGGTACAGCGTGTCGTCCGTGACCAGCTTGCCAAGCGATCCCTTGCCAGCGCGGATCTCCTTGAGCAAGCTCGGTGGCCTGGATCAGCCCGAGATTGGCCTGTTCGCTGACGTCGGCGAGCTGGCCGGGCGTCCGCCCGGTCTTGACGTAGCCCCATTCGGGCACGGGCGCGCCGCTGCTGGCGGCCTTGATGTCGAGCGCGCTCTCACCGAGGAGCGAGACCGAGCCAATGATCGCCACCGATTGATCGGTGACGCGGGCGCGCTGATCCTTCGACAGCTCGAAGGTGACCTCCACCTTGTCACCGCTGAACTCGATGGCGGTGACGGAGCCCACCTCGACGCCGGCGAGCCGAACAGGCGCGCCCGTCTTCAACCCTCCGGCATTCGGGAATTGCGCCTTGAGCGTATAGCGCTGCCAGAAGAAACCGCCTTCCCCGCTCAGGAGGAAGATCACGCCCGCCGCGATGACGATGGCGATGAGCGTCAGCAGCCCGATCTTCAGCTCGGACCACGCCATAGAGCGCGTTCGTGGCATAGCAAGTCCTCAGGACAGAAACGTCTTGATATACGGAATCGGTCGATCGCTTCAGCTCGCCGGACGGGCCTTCGAAGTTGATGCGCCCGTCGCGCAGCATGATGAATTCCGCTTGCTCCGACTTGTCCTCGTCCGCGAGCACGATGTCCACGGCCTTGCCATCGCGGATGGCGGTGTGGGTCGCGATAAAGAACGCGTCGCGCAGTTGGTGCGTGACGACGATCGAGCTCACGCCTTCCAGATCGCGCAACTTGATGATCTCTTCGTCCACGGTCGTCGCCGTAATCGGGTCGAGCCCCGTTGTCGGCTCGTCGTAGAGCAGCACGCGCGGTTTCGCCGCCATCGCCCGCGCGATCGCCACGCGCCGGCGCTGGCCGCCCGACAACTCGGACGGCATCTTGTCGATGTGCTCGGTAAGGCCGATGAAGCCGAGAATCTCCTCGACGCGTTCGTTCACTTTCTCGTCGGGCCAGTGGAGCTCCTCCGAGAGTTTATAGCCGACGTTCTCGCGCACGGTGAGCGAATCGAACAGTGCACCCTCCTGGAACACCATGCCGAGATCGGCGCGGACGCCCATCAGCTCCTCTTCGTTCATCAGGTCCACGCGCTCGCCGTTGACCCAGATCACGCCCGCGTCGGGCTTGAGCAATCCGAGAATCAGCTTGAGGATCGTCGACTTCCCGGCGCCGCTCGCGCCGAGGATGACCTTCGTGTGCCCCTTGATCAGCGTGAAGCTGACCTCGCGGAGGATCACCTTGTCGTCGAAGGCCAGCGACACCTTGTCGAAGACGACGACGGGCGCGCCAGGAGCATCGAGGATCTCCTGCGGCGTCAGCGTCTCCGGGTTCCTGTGGCAGCCCCAGCATGTTCAGTAGAGCAGCGAGATGAGCAGGCGCGTGATGAAGAAGTCCACGGCCAGCACGGCAACCGACGCGGCGACGACCGCTGTCGTCACCGACCGTCCAACCCCCTGCGTGCCGCCTCGTGTCCTGAGGCCAACGTGGCACGCGATGCTCACGATCGCGAAGCCGAGAAAAAACGGCTTGATCAGACCCATCCAGGGATCCTGGGGGTACAGGCCTTCGAGCACCGATGTCCAGTAGACGCTCGACGCGACACGCAGCTGAAACACGGCGATCACCCAGCCGCCGACGACGCCGACGAGATCCGAGATCACCGTCAGGACGGGAGCCATGATGGTTCCGGCCAGCACGCGCGGGACGACCAGCTTTCGCACGGGATCGGAGCCGAGCGCCCGCAGCGCCGCCACTTGCTCGGCGACGACCATCGAGCCGAGTTCCGCCGCGATCGCGGAGCCGACGCGGCTCGTCAGCATCAGCGCCGTCAGTACCGGCCCCAGTTCCTTCACCATCGAGGCGCTGACCAACCGGCCGACAAAAGGACGCGCCCCGAACTGGTCGAGCGTCATGCCGCTCTGCAGCGCCAGCACGGCGCCGGTGAAAAGTCCCGTCAGCACGACGACCGTCAGCGAACCCCATCCGATCTGTTCGAATTGCTGGATGATGTCGCGATAGTAGAACGGTCTGGTGAATGCGCCTACGGCCGTCGCGCCGCAGAGGCGCATGTACTCCTGCACCTCGAGCGTCGCGGCCTTCAGCCACTCGTTCACCAGGGCCAGCACGCGGTCAGTGCTCCACCGAGGCTGTGGCCAGACCGAGGTCAGCGACCCTGAGCGATCGGATCTCGTCGCGAAGCCTCGCCGCGCGTTCGAAGTCCAGATCGGCGGCGGCCTTCTTCATCTCGGCGTCGAGCTTGGCGAGATAGGCCACGCGCTCGCCGTGCGTCTTGAATCGCGGCCGCTCGGCGAGACTCGGGCACGGCGGCATAGTCCCGCTCCTCGACCGACGAGCGCACGTCGTCGATGGCCTTGACGATCGACATCGGCGTGATGCCGTGCGCCACGTTGTAGGCGCCCTGGATGGCGCGGCGCCGCTCCGTTTCGCTCAGGCACTGGCGCATCGAGTCAGTGACCGTGTCGCCGTACATCAGGACCCGGCCGTTGATATGGCGCGCGGCCCGGCCCGAGGTCTGAATCAGCGACCCGCCCGAACGAAGGAACCCTTCCTTGTCGGCGTCGAGGATCGCGACCAGCGACACTTCCGGCAGATCCAGCCCCTCGCGCAGGAGATTGATGCCGACGAGCACGTCGAAGGCGCCGCGACGGAGATCGCGCAGGATTTCGATCCGCTCGAGCGTCTCGATGTCGGAGTGCAGGTACCGCACCTTGACGCCAAGCTCCTGGTAATACTGCGTCAGGTCCTCCGCCATCTTCTTCGTCAGCGTGGTGACGAGCACGCGCTCCCGCTGCTCGGCGCGAACGCGAATCTCCTGCAGCAGGTCGTCCACCTGTCCGCGCACCGGCCTCACCTCGATCGGCGGGTCCATCAGTCCCGTCGGCCGGATGATCTGCTCGACGATTACGCCGCCGGCCTTGGAGAGCTCGTAGGGCCCCGGCGTGGCCGAGACGTAGATCACTTGTCCAATGCGCGATTCCCACTCGGAAAAGCTCAGCGGGCGGTTGTCGAGCGCGGAGGGCAGACGGAAGCCGTAGGCGACCAGCACTTCCTTCCGCGACTTGTCGCCGAAATACATGCCACGCACCTGCGGCACGGTCTGGTGGCTCTCGTCCACGAAGATGATCGAGTCATCCGGCAGGTAGTCGAGCAGCGTCGGCGGCGGCTCGCCAGGCGCGCGCCCGGTGAGATGACGCGAGTAGTTCTCGATGCCGTGGCAGTAGCCGATCTCGCGAATCATCTCGAGGTCGAACATCGTGCGCTGGTGCAGACGCTGTGCCTCCAGCAGCTTGCCCTCGTGCTCGAGCTCGGGCCGACGGATCTCGAGCTCTGCCTTGATCGAGTCCACCGCCGCCTTGGTGCGGTCGCGGGAGGTCACGTAGATCGACTTCGGAAAGATCGAGAGGCGGTCGTGGCGGCGTATCGTCTTGCCGGTCAGCGGATCGAACGCCACCAGTTCGTCGATCTCGTCGCCGAAGAGATCGATGCGCACCGCATGTTCTTCGTACGAGGGATACACCTCGATCGTGTCGCCACGAACGCGGAACGTGCCGCGCCCGAACTCGTGATCGTTCCGCTCGTACTGGATCTCCACGAGCTTGCGCAGGATCTCCTGCCGGCCGATCCGCTGCCCTCGCGCCAGCGGCAGCAGCATCCCGTAGTACGCCTCGGGAGATCCGAGGCCGTAGATACATGAGACGCTCGCCACGATGATGACGTCCCGGCGCTCGAACAGCGAGCGGGTCGCCGACAGGCGCATGCGGTCGATCTCGTCGTTGATCGTCGCTTCCTTCTCGATGTAGGTGTCGCTCGCCGGAACGTAGGCTTCGGGCTGGTAGTAGTCGTAATAGCTGACGAAGTACTCGACGGCGTTGTGCGGAAAGAACCGCCGGAATTCCTGGTAGAGCTGTGCGGCCAGCGTCTTGTTGTGGGCCATCACCAGCGTTGGCCGGTTCACTCGCGCGATGACCTGAGCCATCGTGAACGTCTTGCCGGAGCCGGTGACGCCGAGCAGGACCTGATGCTTGTCGCCGCGGTCGAGCCCCTCGACGAGCTCGTTTTGGGCCCGAGCCTGATCGCCGCGAAGTTCGAAATCGGTGACGAGCTGGAAATGGTCGTCGGCGGAGGACATTCGGAGATGCCGGGCCCGTTCGAGGAGACCCGAATCTCCAATCGTACCACAGTGCCACGGCGCTGCCCGGCCACAGAGGCACAGAGGAGGCACAGAGGAGACGAGGAATTTGGGCGCTTCGCCGCGCCCGGTGCAGATCGCGCGGCGCTTCTACACGGCAACGCGTGAGGTGAGTCGCGAGCAGTGGGGACTGGACGAGCGCTGCCTCGACGGCACCGGACAGTGATTCGCCACGGGCAGCTGGCGTAACCCCGGCCTGCAGCCTGTGGCCTGCAGCCTATTGCGATCGTGGCCCCGCCGTGGTCGCCACCGGCGTCAGCTCCTTGAGCGGCGCGTAGTAGCCCTTGCGCGCGCGAACGCGCAGCGCCTGGTACTTCGGTGCAAGCCGGATATCGATGCGGCGCCACGTCCCATCCTGGCGAGCGTCACTCGACACGAAGCCCAGGCTGTACTGCGCGCGCACCTGACTGACGATACGAGCGAAGACTTTGTCGAGGGCCTTCAGGCTGACGGGGAAAAAGGCCTCGCCGCCGGTGACGTCGGCAATCTGCTGCAGCCGCATCTTCTGTTCGTTCTTGACGAACGTCGGCTGGTGCTCGAGGAACCCGACCGTGTAGACGATCGCGTCCGATACGCGCAGCATCGACATGATGTCGGCAAACGTCTGCGCGCTCCGCGTGTCGCCGCCGTCCGAATAGAGGACCAGGACCTTCCGTCCGTCCATATCGTCGGCGCCGTCCAGATAGATGCCGAGGGCGTCGTAGAGCGAGGTAAAGCCGTCGGGCTTGCGCGAGCGGATCCGTTCGACGAGCCGCGGCAGGTCGGCAGTGCCGTAGCGGGCCACACGGACCTCGGTATCGAAGTCCACGAGCGTGATGTCGTGCGCCTCGGGCAGGTCCTTCAGGAAACGAATCGCGGCGGTGCGGGCGAGGGCGATGTCGTCGAACATGCTGCCGCTCGTATCGAGCAGGAGACCGAGCCGCAGGTTCAATGCCTCTGCGTCCGCGTCGCCGCGCGAGAAGAACTGCACCGACTGCTTGACACCTTCCTCGAAGAGCTCGAAGTCGCCCTGCTTGAGATTGGGAATGAAATTGCCCTCGCGATCGATGACCATCACCGCGACGTTCACGAGGTCGACGCCCGCCCGGTACCGTCCCTGCTGTGCCGCCAGGCCCGTGGCCACGAGTGCCGCTATCGTCGTACCGAGAAGGACGGAACGCACGGGAATCGCCTCCCTGGGGGTCGCGTGTCGTACGGGCGGATGATAACAGGAAAGGACGCCAACGGTACGCGACAAATCCGCCCTCGCGCCGGCTGGCGTCACCATCCGAGACTCTGCCGTCGGACGAACTCGATATAATTGGCTTTTCCCCGATGGCTGCGTTGCGCGGCATGTGCTCCTGGGTTCTGGCAGTTCGATGAGGTGTCTCGCCATCTGCCAGGACGAACTCGTCATCAAGGTCCTCGACGAGATCCTGCTCCCAAGCTTCGAGATTGAGTTCCTGGTCGACAGCCGGACGCTGTCCAGGCGGCTCGCCGAGGCCGGCGTGCACATCACCTACGGCGACCTGCGCCGCAAGGATACGTTCCTCAAGGCCGACATCTCGCCGAACACCTGCGTCATCGTCCAGGACAGTGGCAAGCGCGGGCTGAAACGGGTCCTGAACAACATCCGCGATGCCGGTGGAACGCTGACCTACGTGCTCGGCGTCGGTACCGGCGCGTCCGCCGAGCGCGAAGAAGAAATCAAGAGCGAGTTCCCGGATGTCACCTACCTGGCGATGGCGGAGCTCTTCGGCGGGCCGCTGCTGACCGAATTCGGGCGCTCGCTGACGCGCGCGCGCGTGCAGCAGTATCAACGCTTCTTCGCCGACGCGGATCGCGTGCTGATCCTCCTGCACAACGATCCCGATCCCGATGCGATGGCGAGCGGCCTGGCCCTGCGCAACCTGCTGCGCCGGACGAAGGCCACCGCCATCATCGGGGCGATGCAGAACGTCTCGCGGCCGGAGAACCTGCGGATGGCCAACCTGCTCGATATCCACGTCGAAACCGTGACGCCGCAGGACTTCGAGTCGTTCGAGCGCATCGCGATGGTGGACGTTCAGCCACACTACTTCACGGGACTGATCGATCGGGTCGACCTGGTGATCGATCACCATCCCGAGCAGCAGGGCTACAGCGCGATCTTCAAGGACATCCGTTCCGATTACGGCTCGACCTGCACGATCCTGACCGAGCATCTGCGCGCGGTGGACGCCAACATCTCGGAACGGACGGCGACGGCGATGCTCTATGCCATCAAGTCCGACACGCTCTTCTTCAACCGGCAGGCGAACCGTGTCGACCTCGAGGCGTTCTCGTTCCTCTACCCGCTTTCCGACGCGACGCTGATTCGAAAGATGGAAGGCGCCGAGATCACGCTCGAACGCCTTCACTACGTCACCCGCGCCACGGAACACGGCCGGATGCGAAGAACAGGTGTTCTGCGCCTACCTGGGCGAGGTGCCGCGCGAAGACTTCATCCCCTACGTCGCCGACTTCTTCCTGCAGCTCGAAGACGTGAAGTGGACGATCGTCGCCGGCATCGTGAACGGCTCGTTCGTCGCCTCCGTCCGGAACCTTGGCTATTCACGCAACGCTGGCGAGCTGGTGCGGAAACTGTTCGCCGACGTCGGCAGCGCCGGGCGGTCATCGAGCCATGGCCAAGGCGGTGGTGCCGATCGAGAAATACCGTCAGAAGTTCGGCGACCTCGACCCGGGGACCGGCACCGAGACCATCCTGAAGCTTGCGCTCCAGTTCCTGCACGACAACGGTCCGCAGGACAAACGTCCCAAGTAGGGTCACGGACGGACGCTGATCCGTCACGGACGGACGCGGATCTGATCGGTCACGGACCAACGCGGACTTGATCCGTCACAGACGCACACCGATCTAATCAGTCGCAGATTGCACGGATGCCACCTGGTAACGGCTTCGAATGTGGCCGTCGTGTGTGCATGCGGGCGTGGATGGGAACCTTTCGTTCCTTCAAGAATTGCCTTGGACCTTGTCCGTGACTCGTGTCGTCATCTCGTCGATCCGGTCCGTGACTAGTCAGATCCGTGTCTGTCCGTGACCTGTGACCGTCCCCCGCCGGGCCCGTCGGCGACCTCGACCAGGCGTTCGCCGCTGGCGCCGACGACTGGATCGATGAACTGGCGATACGCGTCTTCGTAGCCGCGATCGACGAGCTCGCCGACGGTCTGCCACCGATCCGATCGCGCGTCGAAGGCGCCGCCGGCGTCGAGCGGCGCGACGGGATTGTGCGGCGGACGGACCACGAACATCGCGTCGAACCAGCCAGCCGCCGCGCCGAGCGCGTCGCGGACGGAGGCGGCTTCGGCCGACGCGAAGTATTCGCCAAGACGCCCGCGCGGCGTGGCTCGGCGCGTGCTGAGCGCGTGCGGCCCTCCAATTTCTTCGGCGGCGGTGACGAGGATCACCTGCCGCACACCCGCGTGCGCCACTTCCTCGAGGACGCGAAGCAGCGAGGCGGGCCGGTCCGTCACTCGATGCGTCTCTCCACGCCAGTGACTCTCGGGCGCGAAGGTGATGAAGGGCGGATCGGACGCCCCCGGCAGCGAGAGTGACGCGGCGACACCGTCGAGCAGCACTTCGCGCGGCGCGCCTGCGAGATCGACGGTCTCTCCCGCGCGTAACACCGCGTCATCGGGTCCGCGCGCGGCGAAGAACCCTCGACGCCAGGGCTGACGCAGCAGCGCAAAGACGATGTCGTGCCGCGCATCGAGATCGTGCGCGACGAACAGCAGCTCGCGGAATCCCGGCTGACCGAGGTTGTCGCTCAGGAGCTCCGCGTAACGGCGACTCAAGCTCGGTACGACGCGGCTGGCGGACATTGGCGCCGCCACGGAGGAGATCCCACAGGCCGGTGATGAAGTAGCGTGCCGTGTCGTCGCTCGAGAACGGCGTGGCGAGGAGCGTCCACCAGCTGCCGCCCCGTTGATTCCGCCGCACCTGCAGGCGCCTTCGCGCCCGTAGTGCCGCAGCCAGGACGGCGACAATCACGACCGCGAGAACGGCAGTCACGATCTGCGGCAGCCTGGTGGGAAGGGCGTCCGACGCAAACGCCCGCGCCAGGAACGTGCCCCACGACGCCGTGATCCACGTGGCGCTGCCGGGGTAAGCCGCTTCGACGAGGACCGCGAGCTCGTAGATCATCAGGCCGAGGCCCGCGATCGCCGGCGGGATCAGGAGGAGCAACGCGGCCAGCGACGCGCCCGCGGCGACGCGGCGATACGTGCGGCGCCACGGATAGATCGCCGCCGCCAGGGGCCGCCGCCAGAGTCCTGTCGTTTCCCACAAACGGCCCCCGCCGTCGATGGCGCCAAACAGCGCGCCGACGGCGCCGATGCCGCGGCCGGCGAGGAGATCGACGCGGACGCCCGCTTCGTTCAGCGCCTGCAGGGCGCCGGCGTGATAGGCGCCGTCGGTGCCGGTGCCGGTGAAAACCAGCGCCGTCCGTCGTTCGGGAGAATATTCGGTCTGAGGGACGGCGACTTTGGGCACGAGCGCTACGCGCTGTGAAGGCGGGGCTTCAGCCCCGCCGATCGCCGAGGGGCGCCCGGCCGGTGCCGTGGCTCAGGCCGTGTCATGAATAGTGAAGAGCTTGACGATCTCGAAGCTCCGCTTCCCGTTCGGCGTCACCACCTGAACCGCGTCGCCCTCTTCCTTGCCGAGAAACGCCCGGCCAATCGGCGACGACGTGGAAATCCGCCCTTTTTCGAAGTCGGCGTCTTCGGGCATCACGAGCTCGTAGATCGTGGTGGGACCGCCATTTTCCTTCACGTGCACGGTCGAGCCGAAGGCCGCCTTGCCGTGGGGCAGCTTGTCGAGATTGATGAGCGACAGGTCCGACACGCGCTTCTGAAGCATGGCGATCCGCGCCTGCACGTAGGTCTGCCGCTCCTTGGCGGCGTGATACTCGGCGTTCTCGCGGAGGTCGCCGAGCTCGCGAGCGCGCTTGATCTCCTTCGGCAACTCCATCTTCAGCTCGCGATCGAGCGCTATGATCTCGTCCTGAAGCTTCCTCAACAGTTGATCTTTCATCGCTCACTACGCAGGCCGCGACCGCCGGCCGCAGCCGATCGCTGAAAACGAAGAACCGGCCGAAAAACGGCCGGATCGTCAGCGATATTAGCACAGGGGCCGCGCGCGTTCATGCGCCGAAGACGCCCCCGGGAATCGAGATATGCTGCCAGTGGTGCCGCCACCGATTCGCCACGTCAGCAGCCGCCAGCATCCCCTGGTTGCGCGCTTCCGCGAGGCGGCGCGGCGGCCCGGCGATACGATTCTGCTCGACGGACCGCACCTGGTCGCTGAAGCGCTGGCCTCCGGCGTGGTCGTGGAGGTCGCGGCCTTCCAGCGCGACGCGCTCGGCGATCCGGAACTGCTGCGGCTGTCCGGCGCACCCGCGATCGAAGATGTCGTCACGGTCAGCGATCAAGTGATCAACGCTCTCAGCCCTACTCGCAGCCCCAGCGGCGTCGTCGCCCTGGCGCAACGTCCCCGCATCGATCCGTTGGCCGAGGACGGGAGACCGCCGCTCGTGATCGTCGCGGTGGACGTTCAGGATCCCGGCAACATGGGCGCCGTCGTGCGCTCGGCGGAAGCGGGAGGAGCCACCGGCGTCATCGCCACCAGCGGATCGGCTGATCCGTTCGGCTGGAAAGCGCTTCGCGGCGCCATGGGAAGCGCCTTCCGTCTTCACGTCGGCCGCGTCCGCCATGCCCGCGAGGCGATTGCGCTCGCGAGGCACGTCCACGGATTACGCGTCGCCGCCACGGTGAGCCGCCGCGGCATCCCGATGGGCGAGGCCGACCTCACCGGACCGCTCGCGCTCGTGGTCGGCAGCGAGGGTTCTGGATTGCCGGACGACGTCCTGTCCGAAGCCGACTTGCTGGTGTCGATCCCGATGGCGCCGCGGGTCGAATCGCTCAACGTGGCGGTGGCCACTGCCCTGATCGTCTACGAAGCGCGCCGGCAACGCGCCTGAACCGATGGATGCTCCAGGCCTTTTCGACGACGCCGAAGGTGCAAACGCGCGCCGCGCGACCACCGATGCGCCGCTTGCCGATCGAATGCGTCCGCGTACGCTGGACGAGGTCGTCGGACAGGATGCGCTGCTGTCTCCGGGATCACCCCTCCGCGAAGCGATCGAACGCGACGTCCTGCAATCGCTGATCTTCTGGGGGCCGCCAGGGACCGGCAAGACGACGCTGGCGAGGCTTATCGCCGACCGGACGAAGGCCCGTTTCGTGTCGTTCAGCGCGGTGCTCGCAGGAATCAAGGAAATCAAGGAGGTGATGGCGCGCGCCGAAGCGACCCGCCGTCAGACCGGCCAGCGCACCATTCTCTTCGTGGACGAAATTCACCGGTTCAACAAAGCGCAGCAGGATGCATTTCTTCCCTACGTCGAGTCCGGCACCATCGTACTCATCGGCGCGACGACGGAGAACCCGTCCTTCGAAGTCAATGCCGCCCTCCTGTCGAGATCCAAGGTCTTCGTCCTGTCGCCACTCAGCGGCGACGATATCGTCACGATTCTTCGCCGTGCCCTGGGTGACGCCGGGCGCGGCCTTGCACGCGAGACACTCGACGTCGACGACGAGGCGCTGGCGCTGATCGCGCGGCTCGCCAGCGGCGATGCGCGCTCGGCCCTGAACATGCTGGAGCTGGCGGTCAAGGCCGCGCCGGCCGGCCCGTCGGGACGGCGCGTCGACCGGCCGTGGCTCGAGCGCGCGGTCCAGCGCCGAATGCTGCGATACGACAAAAGCGGCGAAGAGCATTACAACCTGATCTCTGCGCTTCACAAATCGATGCGCAACAGCGATCCGGATGCTGCCGTCTACTGGCTGGCGCGGATGCTCGAAGCCGGCGAGGATCCGCTCTACGTCGCGCGCCGTCTGGTTCGCTTCGCCTCCGAGGACGTCGGCAACGCCGATCCACAGGCGCTCGCCGTCGCTGTCGCGGCGAAAGACGCCGCCCACTTCATCGGCATGCCCGAAGGGAACACGGCGTTGGCGCAGGCGGCGATCTACCTTGCCACCGCGCCGAAGAGCAACGCGGTGTACGCCGCCTACGGACAAGCTGCCGACGACGCCCGGACGCAGGTGGCCGATCCGGTGCCGCTGCACCTCCGGAACGCGCCGACCAAGCTGATGAAGGATCTCGAGTACGGCAAGGGTTACCGCTACGCCCACGACGAGCCGGACGCCGTCGCCGAGATGAGCTGCCTGCCCGACTCGCTGCGGGACAGGACGTACTACCAGCCGACCGAGCGTGGCTTTGAAAAGGAAATCAAGCGTCGGCTGGAGGGGTGGAAGGAAATCAAGAAGCGACGAAAGGGAACGTGACGTCGGTGCTGCAGTGCTGCAGTGCTGCGGTGCTGCGGTGCTGCAGTGCCACGGTCCGGCGTGCGGCAGCGCCACGGTGCGGCGGTGCCTCGATCGTCACTATTCGCCGTCGAGCGACGACCGAAGTCGTGCTGTTACGCGGGCCGCGTGATCGGCGAGATCACGAAGAGCGTCGCACTTCTGCACCAGGCAACCAACCGCGGTTTCGCAAATCCGTCAGGCGGTCCTGGACTTCCAGGAGCTCGGCACGCGCCATCGTGAGATAGCGGCGGAATTCTTTGTGACCGAACCGGCCGAATCCTTCGGCGATCAAACTGGCGCCGAGCAGGCCGCATCAGCAAGCTGATCGCGAAATTTGAAATCCTGTCGGAATGCCGGTGTGGCAACAATTGCCACGATGCGGTCCCTCAGTTCAGCCGCAAGCTGCCATGCGCGGAGTTCTTCGAAGGATGCGACCATGACGTACCGCACGAGCACCTAGCATGCCAGCCTCGCGCACCGCAGCACCGCAGCACCGCAGCACTGCGGCACTGCGGCACTGCAATCAGATTCGCTGAAAGTTCTTTTCTATTTCCCTGCGAGTCAGTCGCAGCATGACCGGACGACCGTGCGGACACACTGTGGAGTACGCGGTGGCCGCGAGCTCAGAAAGGATGTGGACCATCTTCTCGTAGGTCAGCGGATAGTTCGCCTTTACGGCGGCATGACAGGCAATCGTGGCGGACATGTGCTTGAGCGCCGCTTCCGCGGGACTGCCACGATCGAGGCCTTCCAGATCGTCGGCCAGCGCACGAAGGGTCTCGGCAGCGTCGCTCGTGCCGATCAGGCCCGGCACCGCCGATACTCGTAACGCGTCGCCGCCGAACTCCTCGACCTCGAAGCCCAGTCGCTCGAGATCGCCGGCACGCGTCATCAGCGCCTCGCGCGCAGCGGCACTCATCTCGACCAGCATCGGTACCAGCAGGCGCTGCGACTCGAGGCGTCCAGACGTCAGCCGCTCGAGCGTCCGCTCGTAAAGCACGCGTTCGTGCGCGACGTGCTGATCGATGATGGCCACACCTTCGGCATCGACGGCGATGATGAAGGTGTCGCGAAACTGGCCTAACGGGATCAACGGAGCAAAGATCTCCGTTGGTGCCGACGGGTGCGAAGGGGTGCGGAGGGGTCCGTCGGGTGCGACAGGTGCGTACAGGTGCAGGGTGCGACAGGTGCGAAGGTTGGAAAGGCGCCGTGCAGTTGTGGAGACGGCGCTTCAGCTCCGCCGTGAGAGGGAACCGGCCCTCGCCATCGACTTGGATAGAATCCGCCGGCCAACACGCCGGGAATAGGGAGTGTTTCGCCGACCGGACCACCGAAATTGGGCGTGCTTGTGAGCGTGAGCGCTGGCGCCGGCCCCTGACCGAGCGCGTCGGCGACGGCCCGCCGCACGACCTGGTGCACGAACGACTGCTCACGAAACCGCACTTCGGCCTTGGTCGGGTGCACGTTCACGTCCACCGCATCGAGCGGCATCGCGATGAACAGATGCACTTCGGGACTGCGCTCCTTGATCGAGGCGACGCTGTAGGCGTCCGCGATCGCGTGAGCGATCGTCCGATCGCGGACGAGACGGCCATTGATGAAGACGTTCTGCGGGCCGCGCTTTGGACCGGTTTCGGCCAGTGGCGCCAGATAGCCGGTGACCACGAGGCCGCCGGCCTCCTTCCGCAACTCGATCAGATCGGAGACGTCGCCGTAGATCTGAAACAGCCGCTCGAGAGCGACTCGCCGCCGGTGGACAGTCGAATACGCGGCGTCCCGCGGCGACCAGCGAGAAGCCCACCGGCCAGGCACCCAGCGCCAGCTGCGACACGATCCGGGAAATCTGCCCCGCCTCGGCAGCATCGGACTTCAGGAACTTCCGCCGCGCCGGCAGGTTGTAGAAGATGTCCTCGACGTCGATCCGGGTCCCATCAGGGCACCCGGCGTCGGTAACGGACGCGACCGCACCGCCATGAACGCGAATCTCGGTACCGGCGGCGAGACCGCGGGCGCGCGTCCTGAGCGTGAGATGTGAGACAGAGGCAATCGACGGCAGCGCCTCACCGCGAAATCCGAGCGTCGCAATCGCCGCCAGGTCCGACGACACTCGAATCTTGCTCGTGGCGTGCCGTTCCAGCGCCAGCCGCGCATCGCCGGCATCCATGCCCTCGCCGTCGTCTTCGACGCGAACCAGACCGCTTCCCGCCGAACTCCGTGGTAACGACGATGCGGCGCGCGCCGGCATCGAGGCTGTTCTCGACCAGTTCCTTGACGACCGATGCCGGGCGTTCGACCACCTCGCCGGCCGCGATCTGATTCGCGAGGTCAACCGGCAGCCGCTGGATCTTCGCCATCAGTCATCAAATCCACAATCCGCAATCCGCAATCCGCAATTCCCCGCCGTTCCTCAGATCCAATTGCGCTTCTTGAAGAACACGAGCATTGCCCCGACCGCCACGACCATGCCGCCGATGATCCACCAGAACGGCCGCGGGTCGTCCGGGGTGGCGACCAGCGGCAGCTTCATGTTCATGCCGTAGATACCGGCGACGAGCGTCAACGGCATGAAGATGACGGTGATGACGGTCAGCACCTTCATCACCTCGTTCAGCCTGGCCGACACGTTCGAAAGGTGCGCGTCGAGAATGCTGGTGACCCGATCCTGGAAGATCAACGCCTCGTCCGCAATCCGCACGAGGTTGTCGTAGACGTCACGGAACCGCATCGCGATTTCGTCATTGATGATCGCGAACTCACGGCGGGCCAGGCGGCCAATCGCATCGCGTTGCGGCAAGGCGATGTGGCGCAACCCGACGATGTCGCGCTTCACCGCGAGAATCTCGCGCACGGTGTTGGGTTGCGGCGACTCGAAGACCTGTGTTTCGAGCTCGTCCAGCCAACTCTCGAGCTCCTCGACTTCGGGACGATAGTTGTCCACCATGCGGTCGATGATGCGATGCATCAGCGCCGCCGGCCCTTCCGCAAGCACGTGCTCGTTGCGCTGGCAGATGTCACGCACCGCCGCGACGCTCCGCATCTGGCCGTCGTGGATCGTGACGAGATAGTTGGCTCCGAGAAAGAAATCAGTATCGTGCGTCGCAAACGCCGTCTGCGCCTTGCGGTAATCGATACCGTGCAGAATCAGATAGAGGTAGCCGTTGAAGTTCTCGACCTTGGGCTGATGGACCTGCGCGACGGCATCCTCGACGGCGATCGGGTGAAAATGGAAGTCGTCGGTGAGGACTGTCAGCTCGTCGGGCGTCGGCGCGGCGAGATCGACCCAGAGCTTCGCGCCGCTGTCCGGCTTCAGCCACTCCGGATCGATCGAGGCCGCCTGCTCGGTCTGACCGTTACGATGGACGAAGACCGTCAGCATGCCGCGGGCTCGATCGATCCAGCGGGTCTCAGATCAATCCCCGACTTTGATGCTCATGGCCGCATGGGCGGCGGCGAGCCGCGCCACGGGCACGCGGTACGGTGACGCGCTGACATAGTTCAGGCCCACCTTGTGGAAGAAGTGCACGGACGACGGGTCGCCGCCGTGCTCGCCGCAGATGCCCAGCTTGATGTCCGGCCGCGTCTTCCTGCCCTTCTCCACAGCAGTCGCCACCAGCTGGCCGACGCCGACCGTGTCGATCGACTGGAACGGGTCGCGCTCCAGGATCTTCCGCTCCTGGTAAATGCCCAGGAACTTGCCGACGTCGTCGCGCGAGAAGCCGAACGTGAGCTGCGTCAGATCGTTCGTGCCGAAGGAGAAGAACTGCGCCTCCGACGCAATCTCGTCGGCGGTGACCGCACCGCGCGGCACCTCGATCATCGTGCCGACGAGGTACTTGATCTTGACGCCCTGCTCTTTCATGACGTCGGCGGCGACGCGATCGACGATGGTTTTCTGATCGCGCAGTTCCTTCACGATCCCGACGAGCGGGATCATGACTTCGGGAACAACCTTCAGCCCTTCCTTGTGCAGCTTCGCTGCCGCTTCGAAGATGGCGCGCGCCTGCATCTCGGTGATCTCGGGGTAGGTCACGCCGAGACGGACGCCGCGGTGCCCGAGCATCGGGTTGAACTCGTGCAGCTGCTCGACACGGGCCAGCAACTGCTTTTTCTCCTGGTACTCCTTGCTGCTGGTCTTTCCCGACGTCTCGAGCCTGGCAAGCTCCACCATGAGGTCTTCGCGCTTCGGCAGGAACTCGTGGAGCGGCGGATCGATGGTGCGGATGGTGACGGGCTCGCCGTGCATCGCCTTGAACACGCCGTAGAAGTCGTCACGCTGCAGCGGCAGCAGCTCGTCGAGCGCCTTACGCCGATCCGCCTCGTTGTTGGCGAGGATCATGCGCTGCACCTTCTCGATGCGGCCCTCGCCGAAGAACATGTGTTCGGTGCGGCAGAGGCCGATGCCGCGAGCGCCGAACGCGTAGGCGAGCTCGGCCTGATCGGGCAGGTCCGCGTTGGCGCGAATCCCCAGCGTCCGCACCTTGTCGGCCCACGTCAGGAGCTGGTTGAAGCGCTGGTAGATGTCCGACTGGTTCGGCTTCATCTGCCCGTTCAACACCTGCAGGATCTCGCTCGGCTTGGTGGCGACCTGTGCCGATCTTCACTTCGCCGGTCAGCCCGTCGAACGAGACCCACTCGCCTTCCTTCACCGTCGTCGACCCGATGCTGAACGTCTTGTCGCGTTCGTGCACGACGATTTCCCCCGCACCGACGACAGACGGCTTGCCCATCTGGCGGCCGACAACGGCGGCGTGCGACGTCATGCCGCCCGTCGCCGTGAGTACGCCCTCGGCGACTTCCATGCCGTGGATGTCGTCAGGCACCGTCTCCTTCCGGACGAGCAGCACTTTCTTGCCCTGCTGCGCCCATTCGACGGCGTGATCGGCGGTGAACACTACCTGACCCGATGCCGCGCCAGGCGACGCCGGAAGTCCTTTCGTTGCCGTCGGCAGCTTCTTCCACTCCGCGGGATCGAAGACCGGCGCCAGAAGCTGGGACAGGGACGCCGGTTCGACGAGGAGGAGCGCGTCCTTCGGCGACCGCAGTTTCTCCTTCACGAAATCCGTGGCGATGACGACTGACGCGTACCCGGTCCGCTTGCCGTTCCGGGTCTGCAGCATATACAGCTTCTCGTCCTCGATCGTGAACTCGAAGTCCTGGATGTCACGGTAGGTCCGCTCCAGGCGCGACGTGATCTGCCGCAGCTCCTTGTAGGCTTTCGGCATCACCTTGCCGAGCTCCGCGATCGGCTGCGGGGTGCGGATCCCGGCGACGACGTCTTCGCCCTGCGCGTTGACGAGAAACTCGCCGAAGAACTCGTTGGCGCCCGTCGCGGGATTGCGCGTGAAGCCAACACCCGTCGCGGAGCGGTCTCCGGAATTCCCGAACACCATTTGCTGCACGTTGACCGCGGTGCCGATGTCGTCGGGGATCTCGTAGATGCGGCGGTAGGCAATGGCGCGCGGGTTCTGCCAGGACCGGAACACGGCGTCGCGGGCGCCGCGCAGCTGGACGAACGGATCCTGCGGAAAGTCCTTGCCGGTTGCCTTCTTGATCAGCCCCTTGTATTTCTCGACCGTCTCCCTCAGCCCCCGCTCGTCGAGCTCGGTGTCGCTCTTGGCGCGGTGCGCCTTCTTCACCTCGTCGAACGCGTGCTCGAACGTGTCTTTCGGGATCTCGAGCACCACCGCGCCGTACATCTGGATGAAACGGCGGTAGCTGTCGTAGGCGAAACGGCCGTTGTTCGTCTTGGCCTTCAGCCCTTCGACGGCCTTGTCGTTGAGCCCGAGATTGAGAATCGTGTCCATCATGCCGGGCATCGAGAACTTCGCGCCCGAGCGCACCGAGACGAGCAGCGGGTTGTCGGTCGATCCGAACTTCAACGCCGAGAGCTTTTCCAGCTTGCGCACGTTGGCTTCCATCTCCGACTCGATCGTCGGGCGTCAACCGGCGCCCCTTCTCGAACCACAGATTGCAGGCCGCGGTGGTGATCGTCATCCCGGGAGGTACCGGGCAGTCCGGCATTGGTCATCTCGGCGAGGTTGGCACCTTTGCCGCCCAGCAGATCGCGCAGTGTGCGGTCGCCATCTGCCTTGCCGGCGCCGAAGAAATACACATACTTCCCGGCCCGCGCGGCCGGCTTCTTCGCCGCGGTCTTCTTCGCCGGCGGCTTGGCCGCGCGCGCGACCACCTTCTTTGCCTTCTTGCCTTCTTCTTTGCCATGTCGGTTGCGACTCCCTAGGACTCTGTCTGCGGAACGATTTCTGAAATGTCGGCGAGTCGAAGGATGAGCCGCGCCAGCGACGTCATCAGCCGGAGCCGCGCCTGCCGCAGCGCCGGGTCCTCGACCATCACGAATACATCGGTAAAGAACCGGTCGACCGCGGGACCGAATGCGGCGGCCTCGGCGAACGCCTGCCGGTAGTTTTCGCCCGATTCCAGCACCCGCTCGATGACCGGACCGCGGCGTTCGAGTTCGGCGACGAGGGCCTTCTCCGCGGGCTCGGTCAGAAGGTTCGCAAGCGGCGGCCCCTGCCGCTCGGCTTCGGCGAACTGCGCCTCCGGGAGTTCCCTGGCGATGTTCTTCACCCGTTTGAACGCCGTCGCCAGCTGCTGGAACTCCGGCGTCCCGGTGTACTCCGGCAGCACTTCGAGCATGCGCTTCGCTTCGAGCGGACTGATCGCAGCCAGCGGCCGACCCGCCAGAACCGCGCGCACGTTACGGACGTCGAAGCCTCGCTGTTCCAGCACGTAGGCCAGGCGTTCGCCCAGGAACGCATACAGGGCCGTGCGGCCAGCCTCGTCGAGCGGCGTCGGACCAGAGGCGAACGCCGCGGCCGCCGCGTCCACCAGCACGCCCATCGTCGGCCGCGCCGAGAGCTCCGTCAGCTCGGGCAAATCGACGAGCACCTTGAACAGGCCGTGCGCCTGCCGCCGCAACCCGAACGGGTCGCGGGAGCCGGTCGGACGTTCGCCGGCGGCGAACAACCCGACCAGCGTGTCGAGCTTGTCGGCGATCGAGACCGCCGCCCACGCGGACGCCGCGGCCCCAAGCTGCGCTCGCGTCGGCGGCGCGTCCGCCTCCACCGCCGTCGGCAGATAGTGGTAGTAGATCGCCTTCCACACCGCGTCGGGCTGCTTCTCCTCGCGCGCGTAGATGCCGCCCATCGTGCCTTGCAGCTCGGTCAGCTCTCGAACCATGTCGGTCGCGAGATCGGCTTTGGCGAGCCGGCCGGCCGTCGCGGCGCTGGCGGCGGCATCGGGACTACCGATCGCATCGGTCGCGATCCATCCCGACAACGCCTCCAGCCGTTCCGCCTTCTGGCGGTAGCTGCCCAGTTTCTTGTGGAACAGGATCGTGTCGAGCCGCTCGAGCCGCGCGTCCAGCGTCACTTTCCGGTCGGCGTTCCAGAAGAACTGCGCGTCGCGAAGCCGGGCCGTCAGCACACGTTCGGCGTTGCGGCTGATCAGCTCCGGCCGCTCGACCTCGACGTTGGTGACGGCGAGAAACGCCGGCTTCAACTTGCCGTGGTCGTCCACGATCGGAAAGTAATGCTGATGGTGGATCATCGTCGTCGTCAGCACTTCTTCCGGCAGGCTGAGGAACTCGGCAGCGAAGATGCCCGGCACGACCGCGGGCCACTCCACGAGATCCGGCACTTCGCTCAGAAGCCCGCCCTGCCCCGACGCCGCCCGGTGCACCCGGCCACCCAATCGGCCGGCGTGAACATCGAGTTCGCGCGCGATTCGTGTGCGCCGCTCTTCACGTTCGAGCACGACGAAGTGCTCGAGAAGGCGGGCTCTGTACTCATCGAACGTCTTCACTTTCACGGCGCGCCCGGCGCGGCCACTCGTGGTCAGGAAACGATGCCCGTAGGTCATCGCGCCGGATCGGATCTCCTGAACGAGCGGTGCCTGCGCAACTTCGGTGCGACGGATGTCGTACGGCACGACGCGGCCGCCATAGAGAAACAGGAGCCAGCGGATCGGGCGGCCGAAGCGCAACTCGCCCTTGCCGTCATCGAGCGCCGCGTCCCATCGCATGGCCTTCGGAAACGCCAGGCCGCGCAGGAGTCCTGACATCACGTCGGGGAGGGCGTCAACGGATGCGCGTCCACGCTGACGCTTCCGGACCGCCAGATATCGCCCTTTTGGCGTATCGATTTCCTCGAGCCCTGTCGGCTCGACCTCGTTCTTCTTCGCAAAGCCAATGGCGGCCGGCGTCAGCTCACCCGAGGCGGTACGCGCCGCGGAGACCGGAGGCCCGGTGACGACGTCTTCCTTGTCGTTCTGCCGCTCGGCGACTCGAGCCACGCGCACCGTCAGCCGCCGCGGCGTGGACCACGACTCGACGGGCGCGTCGATGTCGAGGCGCGTCTCGCGCAGCTGCGCCGCGGTGACGTCGGCCAGTTGCTTCGTCAGCCCCGGCAGCCAGCTGGCGGGAACTTCTTCGACCCCGATTTCGATTAACAGCTCGCGATCCATTTACGCCGCGCGTCCTTCGTCCTCGTCGTCCTTCGTCCGCTCGTCCCTCGTCCCTCGTCCCTGTGCGAGACCATGCGCCCTACCCGTTTTCGACTTCTTGATTTTTCGAGTCGCCGATCTCTTCCACGTACGCCTTCGCGATCCCGACCGCGAGCTGACGGACCCGCAGGATGTAGGCCGTGCGCTCGGTGACACCGATGCTGCCGCTGCTGTCGAGGATGTTGAAGAGATGCGAGCACTTCAGACACTCTTCGAGCGCCGGCCAGATCAGTCCCGATGCCAGCAACTTCTGCGTGAAGACGTAGTGCCGTTCGAACAGATCGCGGTGGTGTGCGGCGAACTCCTCGCGGCTCACACCGTCGACCTGCCCGAAGACATATTTCGATTGCTCGATCTCTTCACGGAGGCGCACCTCGCGATACTTCACGCCCGACGCCCACTCGAGGTCGTAGACGTTGTCGACTTTCTGCAGCGCCATCGCAATCCGTTCGAGCCCGTAGGTAATCTCGCAGGCGATTGGTTCCAGATCGATCCCGCCGACCTGCTGAAAGTAGGTGAACTGCGTGATCTCGAGACCGTCGAACATCACCTGCCAGCCGATGCCCCAGGCGCCGAGCGTCGGCGATTCCCAGTTGTCCTCCTCGAAGCGGATGTCGTGCTGGCGCGGGTTGATGCCGCACGCTTCCAGCGACTGCAGATAGAGGTGCTGCACTTCGTCGGGTGACGGCTTCAGAATCACCTGGAACTGGTGGTGCTTGAACAGCCGGTTGGGGTTCTCGCCGAACCGGCCGTCGTCGGGCCGCCGCGACGGCTGTACGTAAGCAACGCTCCAGTGCTGTGGCCCCAGCACCCGCAACAGCGTTTCCGGATGCGAGGTGCCCGCGCCGACTTCGACATCGAGCGGCTGTTGCAGCAGGCAGCCGTTGGCGGCCCAGAACTGCGACAATTTGAAGATGAGGTCCTGAAAGGTCAATGCGGTCCCGACGTTATTCGGCCGCGCCAGCCGCAGGGTGCGGCCCGCGCCGCATCTCGCGCAAGACGCGCAGCGATCGAAGTTCGCGCTCGAGGTGACGCGCCATGAGTCCGCGGTGCAGCGCCTCGAGCTCGGTGAGGACGGCCCCGGACACGCCAACGTCGCGTAGCTCCGAGGGGCTGCGGCGACGAGCCGATGAGAGAAATGCGAGCGCGCCCGGCGTCAACCGCGTGCCGAGACGCCGTTCGCCGGCCCCATCGGCGCAGCTCGCGCAGGTCAGGATGCCGTCCGCGGAAGACAGCCACGCGCCGCTCTCGGCGCCGCCCGCGAACTGCTCCCCGCAGCGATGACAACTCACGTGCGGCGGATAGACGCCTTGCAACCGCAACAGCCAGTACTCGAAATACCGCGCGAGCGGCTCGGCGGATCCGCCGTCGGTCATCGCATCCAGCACCGATGTCCCCAACCGATACATTGTCTCGCTCGGGTCGTCGGCCGGCGACCATTCGTCGAGGAGCTCCGCGAAGTAGCTGGCATAGCCGACCGCATCGCCCGACGCCATCAGCGGCGATCGCAGCGGTTCGGCGTAATTCAGACTCACCAGCTCTCGCGTCTCCTTCTCGAAATACGCCACTCGCGCGTGCGTCAACGGCTCCAGCGCGCCGACGAATCGCGACCGCAGACGCCGGGCACTCTTCGCGACGCCCCTCTTCTTCCCGCGGTCGGCCGTCAGGAACACGACGATGCGGTCGGCTTCGCCGAGCTTGTAGGTGCGCAGCACCAGAGCATCGGCTGTATAGAGCGGCATGGAGGACAGGCCAAAATCGGCCTATTTTATCCCGGTTTCACATACCTCAGAAACACGGTCGTCAAGCCCAGGAACGACGCGAACCCGGCGACGTCGGTAAACGTCGTGATGAACACCGCCGAGGCGAGGGCCGGATCGATCTTCAGTGCCTTGAGCCCCAGCGGAATCAGCGTGCCGGCCGCTGCCGCCACGCACATGTTGATGACCATCGCCGCTGCCAGCAGGATGCCGATCATCGGGTTGCCCTTGAACAGCATCGCCAGCCCCGCCGCGATGACGCCGGTCGCGATTCCGTTGGCAAAGCCAACCGACATTTCTTTCACGAGCGCTTTGCGGGCATTCACCCAGGTCAGCTCGCCAAGGGCCAGGCCGCGCACGATGACCGTCAGGGTTTGCGTCGCGGCGTTGCCCCCCATGCCGGCGACGATGGGCATGAAGATCGCGACCGCGGTGACCTGCGCGATCGTGCTCTCGAAGAGGCCGACGACGGCGGCCGCGAGAAAGGCGGTGGCGAGGTTCACGACCAGCCACGGCAATCGCAGTCGCAGCGACTCCATGGGCGGGGTGAAGACGCGCTCGTCCCCGCTCACGCCGGCCAGCCGATAGATGTCCTCGGTCGCCTCGTCCTTGATGACGTCGATGACGTCGTCGACGGTAACGACGCCGACGAGCTTGTTCTCTTCGTCGACGACCGGAATCGCCAGCAGGTTGTACGACGCCACCTGGCGGGCCGCTTCTTCCTGGTCGGTGTCCACGCGGACGCTCGTGACGTCGGGCGTCATGATCCGCTTGAGCGGCGTCTCGGGCGACACGAGCAGCAGCCGGCGCAACGACGTGACACCCACCAGGTGGCGGCGCTCGTCCACGACGTAGAGATAGAAGACCATCTCGACATCGCGCGACGCCTGGAGCGCGCTGATCGACTCGCCGACCGTGAGGTCCTCGGACAGCGCGAAGACGTTCGGGTTCATGATGCGACCCGCCGTCTTCTCGGGGTACTCGAGGAGGTTCTCGACCTGCCCCGATTCCTTCGGGCGCATCAGCTCCAGGACCGCGCTCGAGAGCTCTTCGGGCAGGTAATCGACGAGCGCGGCCGCATCGTCCGACGGAATCTCCTGCAGGAGCTTGGCGATGTCCTCAGCAGGCCGATCGGACAGGAGTTGCGCACCCGCTTCCGGGCCGAGCTCGGCGACCGCCTCCATCGCCAGCTTCGGGCTGCGCTCGACTACCACGCTGAACGCGGCCTTGCGGTCGCGCTCCTGCAGCTCGGCGAGGACCTGCGCGAGGTCGGCCGGATGTTGCTTCTGAAGCAGATTGAACAGGTTGGCCGTGGCGCCGATTCGCAGCAACCGCCGGACCGAGTCCAGCACGACGTCGATTTTTCGCTGCGGCGCCATCACGTCTCTCGTAGAATGAAAATCCCCTAAAGGTAACACACGCTTTGGGATCTGGATACGGAAAACTGGCGTGTTTTGTGCGTGCGACGGGGCTCGTTGCCCTCACGGCGAGCCTCACTGCTGAGGACACACCTTCCAAGAAAGAGATTCTCAAACGCGCTGCCGCGTACGTCGAACAACAAGCCGAGCTCCTTCCGCAGCTCGTTGCGGAAGAACGGAGCTCGCAGCTCCTGCGCCCGCGCGCTCGAAGCTCGACGTCGCCAAAGGTCATCGAGACTCGCGCAGATTTCGCCTGGATACGCCTCGACGGGATCCCGGAACCGATCGGCGTACGCGACGTTCGTGAGGTCGATGGAAAGGCGGTGGGAACGCCAGGGCGTCTCGAGCAGCTGCTGCGCCAGCCGACGTCGTCAAGCGTCGCCACGGCGCAAGCGTTTCTAGCGGAAAGCGCCCAACACAACGTCGGCCCGCTGTGGCGCAACGTGAACCTGCCAACGACTGCGCTGTTTTTCCTCCATCAGACGTGGCAATCCCGATTCTCGTGGCGGCTGGATGTGACTGCGGGATCGCCGACCCTCGTTCTGTCTTTCAAGGAACGAGAGCGGCCGACCGTGATTCGCGGCTTCCACAGCGACCCAGTCTTCAGCCGCGGCCGCATCTGGATCGATCGGGTGACAGGCGCCGTTCAGCGGACGGAGCTCCGCACGGAAGCGCGGGATCTCGCGGGGCGGAAGACCTACTACCAGTTGCTGGTGGACTTCGCAATCGATCAGTCTCTTCAGTTGCTGCTACCCCAGCGCCTGCGCGAGCACTACGAGACGGACACCGAAGTGGTCGAAGGGACAGCGGAGTACGCGAACTATCGAAGATTCGAGACAGGAGGACGGCTGGTGCGCTGAACGTGGGGACCGGGCGGCGTGACGAAGTGCTCCCGAGGACCTGTCCCCAGAGCTAGCTTAGCTAAGCTAGTGGGCCCGCGGCAGACTCGATCGCCGCAATCGCGACGGCAACTGTTCCGAGGCGGTCCGCCAGAAGCGGACATCGGTCTGCATCAGCGCGTCGATCTCGCCGCGGCTCAAGTCCCAGCCCTGCTGGCAATACTCTGCCAGCGTCTCGAACGGCGCGCGGGTGAACTCGTCGCGCAGCTCGTCGTCAGTGAGCAGCCGTCCGATCAGCAATTCCACGTGTCGCTGTGACATGAACGCGATCTCCTCGATCAGGACTGCCATCCGCCGCCGAGGGCGCGATAGATCTCGACGAAGGCCGCGAGCTCGTTGCGCTGCGCCTGCACGAGCCCGAGTTCAGCGATGAACAGCCGGGTGTCGCTGTCGAGCACCTCGAGATAGCTGGTGGCACCGCCCTGATAGCGAAGATCCGCGAGCCGCCGCGCATCCTGGGCCGACTCCAGCAGTTGTTCCTGCGTCGTTCGGAACTCCTGCGAGCGTCGGTAGCCGACGAGCGCATCCGAGACCTCGCGGAACGCCTGGTGGATCGCTTGCTGGTAAACGAGCGCCGCCTCCTCGGTGCGCGCCTTCGCGAGTGCAACCTCTCCTCGCGTGCGCCCCGCGGTGAAGATCGGCTGCACGACTCCCGCCGCGGCCGTCCACGTGCCGTTGGTGAAAAGCGTCGAGAGGGCGGAGCTGGCGACGCCACCAGAGCCGGTCAGCGAGATCTGCGGGAAGTACTGGGCCTTGGCGATGCCAATCTGGGCGTTCGCCGAAACGAGCAACTGCTCCGCCTGCTGAATGTCGGGACGCCGATCCAGCAGCGCCGACGGGAGTCCCGCCGGCACTTCTGGCGCGTGCGCTTGATCCGTCAGCGCCCGTCCGCGCACGATGGTGTCCGGATACCGGCCCAGCAAGAGGTTGATGAAGTTCTCCTGCTGCTCGATCTGCCGCTGGATATCGACGATCTCACCGCTCGCCGAGTGGACAAGTTGTTCGGCCTGCCTCACGTCCACGAGCGACGTCGCGCCGCCGCTCTCACGGACCTGAGTGAGCCTCAGCGATTCCTGTCGCGACGTCAGCGTGCGTCGCGCGATCTCGAGCTGGAGGTCGAGCGCGCGCAGGTCGTAGTAGGCCGTGGCTACCTGGCTGACCAGGCTGGTCAAGACTGCACGACGACCCCACTCGGTCGCCAGGATCTCCGCGCGCGCCGCCTCGCTGGCGCGCCGGTACTTGCCCCAGAAGTCGAGCTCCCACGAGAGCGACACGCCGAACGCACCGCTGCCGGTCGTCGGTAATGACTGCCCGGCTATGACGGTGCCGTGCTGCGCCTGCCCCTGCGCCTCGCCGTTGATCGTCGGGAACTGATCGGCACGCGTGACACGGTAGGCGGCCTCGGCCTGGAGAATTCGCGTCGCCGCGATGCGGACGTCGAAGTTCTCGGCGAGCGCCGTTTTGATCAATGCCTGGAGCGGCTCGTCTTGAAAGACGTACGCCCACTGGGCGTCGCCGAACGATGATGCCTGCGGACCGGCTCCCTGCTTCTGAGCGGTTGGCGCGCCCCGAAACGTGTCCGGGGCTGTCACCGGTGGCCGCTTGTAGTTCGGCCCGACCGTGCAGCCGACGCCCAGGACGGTCGACGCCGCAAGCGTGACGGAAAGGCAGGTGTTTCTGAGCATCGAATAACCACTCATGACGCGCTCTCCCCGGGAGCCAGTTCGGTCCGCACGGGATGGTGCGCTTCCTTGCGGAATCGGAGCGCGATGCGTTCGAAGACGACGAAAAGGAGCGGAATCAGGAACACCGCGATCAGCGTCGCCGCGAGCATGCCGGTGATGACGACCGTGCCGAGGATGCGTCGGGCCGCCGCGCCCGAGCCCGACGCGATCCAGAGCGGCACGCAACCGAGGATGAACGCGAACGACGTCATCAGGATCGGTCGCAGGCGAACTCGTGCGCCCTCGAGCGCCGCCTGCACCAGGTCCTTCCCTTCCTCGAGGCGGTACTTTGCGAATTCGACGATGAGGATCGCGTTCTTCGCGGCCAGGCCGATCAGCATGACGATGCCAATCTGCGCGTAGACGTCGAGATTGAACTTGCGGAGCATCAGACCGAGGAATGCACCAAACACGGCGATCGGCACGGTCAGAAGCACCGAGAACGGCAGGGACCAGCTCTCATACAACGCCGCCAGGATCAGGAACACGAAGACGAGCGAGAGCGCGAAAACCTGACTCGTCGCACCGGAGGCCTTCTTCTCCTGATAGGAAAGGTCGGCCCAGTCGTAGCCGATCTCGCGCGGCAGCGTTGCTCGCGCCACTTCTTCGAGCGCCGCCATCGCCTGGCCCGAGCTGTAGCCGGGTGCCGCGGCACCGTTGACCTGCACTGCGCGGTAGACGTTGAACCGGTTCGTGAACTGCGGACCATACGTCCGCTCGGTCGACTGCACCGCCGAAAGAGGCACCATCGTGCCCGCGTCGTTGCGCACGTAGAACTGCCCGATCTGCTCCGGCGCCACGCGGTCCTCGCCCTCCGCCTGCACGAAGACGCGCCACTGCCGGCCGAACCGGTTGAACTGGTTCACGAACAGGCCGCCGAGGAACGTCTGCATGGTTTGGTAGACGTCACCCAGGGCAACGCCCTGTCGCAGCACCTTGTCACGATCGACGTCGGCGAACACTTGCGGCACGTTGGCGGTGAAGGTCGACGTCACGCCCGCGAGCTCGGGCCGCTTCTTCGCTGCGGCCAGGAACTTCTGCAGCTGACCATCGAGGAAGTCGATCGACCCGCCGCTCCGATCCTGCAGCCACAGCGTGAATCCGCCCTGACTTCCCAGGCCAGGGATCGACGGCGGCATGATCGCGAACGCCGTCGCCTCGGGCGCGATCGTCCGCAACTGGCCGTTGAGCCGATTGACGATCGCGCGAGCCTGCAGCGATGGCTCGTCGCGCTCGTCCCACGGCTTCAACTGGACGAAGTAGAAGCCGTTGTTGCTCGCGGTGACGCGCGTGAGCAGGCTGAATCCGACGATCGTGTTGAAATTGGCGACGCCGGGCGTCTTGGCCAGGAGGGCGTCCACTTTGCGGCTGACGGCATCGCTCCGCTCGAGCGATGCCGCCGGCGGCAGCTGGATGTTCAGCAGGAAATAGCCGTAGTCCTCCTCGGGCAGGAAGCTGCCAGGCAAGCGATTCCCGAGCACGCCCGTGACCCCCGCGAACAGCACGAGCACGGCAAGTCCGATGAGCGGCTTGCGAATCAACCCGTGGCTCAGACTGACGTAGCCGTGAGTGGACCTCTCGAGCCAGCGGTTGAACGCGCCGAAGAAGCGCGCGAGGGCCCCTTTCGACGCCTTCCGCGGACGCAACAGCATCGCGGACAGCGCCGGCGACAGCGTCAACGCATTGAAGGCCGAGATCACGACCGACACGGCGATCGTGATCGCGAACTGCTGATTGAGCCGCCCCTGGATGCCGCTCATCAACCCGACCGGAATGAACACCGCCGCCAGGACCAGCGCGATCGCGACGACGGGGCCGGAGACTTCCTCCATCGCCCGCAGCGTCGCATCCTTCGGGCTCATCCCCTCCTCGATGTGATGCTCGACCGCCTCGACCACGACGATCGCGTCGTCAACGACGAGGCCGATGGCGAGGACCAGGCCGAACAGCGACAGCGTGTTGATCGAGAACCCGAGCAGCGGGAACAGGACGAAGGTGCCGATCAGCGACACCGGCACGGCGAGCATCGGAATCATCGTGGCGCGCCAGTTCTGGAGGAACAGGAACACGACGAGGATGACCAGCACCATCGCCTCGGCGAGCGTCTTGAGAATCTCCTTGATGCCTTCGGACACCGGCCGTGTGGTGTCGAGCGTGTAGGTGTAGTCGAGATCCGACGGAAATCGTGCGTGCAGGTCGTCCATGACCTGTCTGACGCCGGCCGGCCACGGCAAGCGCGTTCGATCCCGGCGCCTGGAAGACGGCGACGCCGACACCGGGCTGACCGTTGACGCGGCCGATTTGCTGATAGTTCAGCGCGCCCAGCTCGATGCGCGCGACGTCGCGCAGGCGCACCAGCGAGCCGTCGGGATTCGAGCGCAGGACGATATTCGCCGAATTCCTCCGCGGTTTGCAGCCGGCCCGCGGCGCGAACGGTGTACGTCATGTCCTGGCCCGTGGGGCCCGGTTGTGCGCCGACCTGTCCGGACGGGTTCACCGTGCTCTGCTGCTGGATCGCCTTCGACGAGATCCGGCACGGTCAGCCCCATCGTCGCCAGCCGATCGGGCTTCACCCAGATCCGCATCGCGTAGTCGCCGGCGCCGAACACGCGCACCTCGCCGACGCCCGGCACGCGATACAACGCGTCGACGATGTTGATATTCGCGTAGTTGGCGAGGAACAGCGCGTCGTAGGTCTTGTTCGGTGAGTAGAGCGACACGAGCATCATCGGCAGGCCCGTGATCTTCCGCATCGTCAGACCGAACTGGTTGACGTCGGTCGGCAGGTTCGGCTGCGCCTGCGCCATGCGGTTCTGCACGTTCACCTGGTCGATGTTCGGATTGGTATCGATGTCGAACGTGACGGTGAGCTGCATCGTCCCGTCGTTGGCGTTCGTGGACTGCATGTAGAGCATGTCGTCCACGCCGTTCATCTGCTGCTCGAGCGGCGTTGCGACCGATTGCTCGACCGTCAGCGCGTCAGCGCCGGTATAGGTCGCCGTCACGAGGATCTGCGGGCGGGACGATATCGGGGAACATCGCCACCGGCAGGCGGCCCATCGAGACGAGACCGCCCAGCACGGTGACGATGGCGATGACGATGGCGACGATCGGCCGCCGGATGAAAAATGCGGCCATGGCTAGTTCCTCCGCCATCGGTGCCTCGGGCGCTGCAGCCTTCGGCTTCACGAGCGTGCCCGGCGGCACCGTCGTCGCGTCGACGATGACGCGCGTGCCGGCGATTCGAGCCCCTTCTGCACGATCCAGCGGTTGCCGACGCGGCTGCCCAGCGTCACCGTCTGGACCGTGACCTTGTTGTCTTCGCCGACCGTCCGCACCTGCGACTTGCCCTGCAGCTCGGTGACGGCGCGCTGCGGGACGAGAAGCGCGCTCGTCATCACCGCCGTCTGCGGCGCTGACGCGACCGTACTGACCGGGACGCAACACGTGCTTCGGATTCGGAAACGCGGCGCTGATGCGGATCGTGCCGGTCCGCGGATCGATCTGGCGATCGGCGGCCAGGAAATACCCCGTCTGCGGATATTTCGTCTCGTCCGCCAACGTGAGCGTCAGTAACCCGCCGGTCTTCCACAGTTCGCGCATCGGCCCCGCGCGGTTGATTTGATCGGCAACGCGCAGGTATTCGGTCTCGCTGAGCGAGAAGTAGGCGCGAATCGGATCGACCTGCGAGACCGTGGTCAGCAGGCTGGCGGGGGCGACGAGATCGCCGATCTGCGCCGTCGCGATCGCGGCGATCCCGTCCACGAGCGAGCGCACCTTGGTGAAGCCCGACATTCAGCTCGGCAGTCGCGACCGCGGCCTTGGCGGCCTGAACGGCCGCCTGCGCGGCGAGGTTCGCCTGCACGTCGTTGTCCAGCTGACTCTGGGGAATCGCTCGCGCCTTGGCCAGCGGCGTATCGCGCTGCACGTCGCGTTCGGTGCGCCCGAGTTCGGCCTGCGCCTGGGCCAGCTGCGCCTTGATCTGCGCGAGCGTCGCCTCGAACGGACGCGGGTCGATCTCGAAAAGGATTTGTCCTTTGCGGACCATCGCGCCCTCGCGATAGTCGCGACGCACGAGATAACCCGATACCTGCGGGCGTATCTGTGCGTTGACGAAGCCATCCAGCGTCGCCACCCACTCGTTGGAAACCGGCACCGTTTCAGGCTTGAGGGCGATGACCGAAACAGTCGGGGGCGGAGGTGGTGCGGGCGCTGCTTCGGCTCCCCCCGCAGGCCTGGACGAGCGGCAGCGCTGCGCCGATCGCCGTTAGAAATATGAAGGCAGGAATCCGACGGATCAAAACACGCATGCCTCCCCGAGGGGCAAGCAGCGCGCCATAGACGCGTGTTTCTGAGATAACCCGTTGAAAACGAGAGAGATGAACTCTAACGATGAGAGCCTGGTACCTGCGGTCGAGTGTGCCCGCAGGCACAACATGGTCCCAGGGGCACAGATTCTGTGGCACAATTGAGCCTCGTCTCTCGATCTGGCGAGCAACTGGAGGCGGCAATTCCCCGCAACGTCCAATGACACCAGCCGTCGAACTTACCGGGTCCAAATTGGACCGCGTGCGTGCGTTGAACGATCTTCGAGAGGCGATCGCGCACAGTCGCGATTCCAGATCGTTGTTTTCGACGGTCTGCTCGATTGCCGGGCGGATCCTGCACCACGACGAGGCACGGCTGGTTCTGTTCACGCCCGGCGTGAACGACGTCCAGGTGTTCGTGCCGCCGGGGTCGAATAGCGTAACGGCGAGGCTTTCGGGGCCGGAGTCCGGGCTCGGTGATGATTCCACCGAGCCGGGCGTCTTCACGGTGCGCTCGACATCCGGCGAGATCGGCTCCGGCGTCCGCGCCCCCATCCGCCTCGACGACGAGTCGGTAGGGGGAATATTCCGGCTGCTCTCGCATCGCCCGCACGATTACACCCAGGATGACGTCCTCTTCGTGCAGCTGCTCGCCGATCAGATCGCCGGGGCACTCGCGCGTCAGCGTTTGTCGTCGATGAGCCGTGAAGCAGCGCTCGAACGCGAACGCGCGGCAAACCTCGAGACGTCCGAGCAGCTCCTCCAGGCGCTGGCCAACGTCCTCGACATTCGCCTGGTGTTTCCGCAGATTTCCGAAATCACACGCAAGATTCTTCCCCACGATCGCCTGACGATGACGTTTCTCGACGCTCAGGGAGCGTGCGTGATGCAGGCAGCGTCGAATTTGGTGGGACCGAACGCCGTCCGCGCTACCGGCGTCGATACGACGCACCTCACCGACGGCTTCTTCCGCATCGTCGACGACCTGGCGACGCATGTGAAGCCCGGCGTGACGTACGACCCGCCGGATCATCAGGAGCGGGTGATTGCCGCGGGCTACCGGTCGGTGCTCTCGATTTGTCTCTCGGCGCGCGAGCAGCGTTTCTTCCTGCAGTTCTGGTCCAGGCAGCACGCGGCGTTCCGGGTATCGCAGGTGCCGTCGCCCGCCGGATCGCCGAGCATGTGGCGCTGGCCGTCTCGCACGAGCAGCTGGCGGAGGCCGCCCGGCAAGCTGCCGACGCGCAGGCGCGCGCTGAATTGCTCGAGGCGCGCGTGCGCTCTCTCTCCGAAGAGCTGGACTCGCGCAGCGGCTACGGCCGCATCGTCGGGCACTCGGACGCGTGGAAGAACGTGCTGCGGGCGGCGACACAGGTGGCGTCCACGGACACGACCGTGCTGCTCACCGGCGAATCCGGAACCGGCAAAGAGGTCGTCGCACGGTTCATCCACCGTGCGTCCGCGAGGAGCCGTGGTCCCTTCATCGCCGTCAACTGCGCGGCGTTGCCGGAGCCTCTCCTGGAATCAGAGCTGTTCGGGCACGAGCGCGGCGCGTTCACAGGCGCCGAGCAAACCAAGCCCGGCCAGATCGAGCTCGCCGCGGGCGGTGTGCTCTTCCTTGACGAGGTCGGCGAGATGAGCCCGTCGGCGCAGGCGAAGTTCCTTCGCGTCCTGCAGGAGCGCGAGTTCCAGCGCCTCGGCGGAACCCGCTTGATCAAGGCCAACGTGCGCGTGATTGCCGCGACCAACCGCGAGCTGCGGCAGGCGATGGACCGCGGCGACTTCAGGGAGGACTTGTACTACCGCCTCCAGGTCTTCGGCATCCGGCTGCCCCCGCTCCGCGAGCGACCGGACGACATCCTGCAGCTCAGTGCCGCTTTTCTCGAGGAGATCGGGCGTTCGTTCGGACGCCCGCCGGCGGGCATGACCTATGAAGCGAAGCAGGCCCTCGTCGCCTACTCCTGGCGAGGCAACGTGCGACAGTTGCGGAACGTGCTGGAACGCGCGGCGATCGTCTGCGACGGCGGCCTGATCGCCCCGGAGCATCTGTCACTGGATGACGAGGAGCGGCCCTCGCGGTCGACCGCGACCAGCAACGTAAAGGTGGTCGAGCGGCAGATGATCGAACGGGTACTCGGGCGAGTCGGGCGGGAACAAGTCGAAGGCCGCGAGACGCCTGGGCCTGACGCGAAAGCAGCTGTACGTCCGCCTGCGCACTTACGAGCGTGAAAGCCGCCCGTAGCGTTCTCGGGGCGCTGCGCGGAGTTGCCGGACGAATTCCTCCAGCTCTTTCATCCGCGACGCAGTGACCTGCAGGGCTCGATCTGACCTGCAAAGTCGGTCGGCTGCATCATCGCTGAGGCCGTCGCGCCCCAGCCGCGAGCCGAAGGCGAGCCCCAGTTACGGCGCGTTCCGCTTTGCGATCTCTCCGAGCATCCGGCCGCTTGGCTTGACGGTGCGCGCCTGCGTATCGCGATTCACGGACACGATCCCGAACTTCGGGCGATAGCCGAAGTTCCACTCGAAGTTGTCCAGCAACGACCAGTGGATGTAGCCGCGGACGTCGACGCTTGTCGGCCAGGCACTTCTGAACGCCGGCAAGCGCTCTGCGGATGTACTCGGCGCGCCGGGTGTCGTCTTCCGTCCCGATCCCGTTTTCGGTGACGTACACCGGCACTTTGGTCTGCGCCGCCGCGTAACGGATGGTCTGTTCGAGCGCTTCGGGCCAGAACTCGTAGCCCATCTGTGTGAGCTCGACGCCCTGCTCGGGCGGCTGATCGCCGTCTGGGCCGACTCGTCGATCGCGTATACGTCTGCACGCCCACGAAGTCGTCCTTGACCGAGAGCGCGAACCACGGTTCGTAAAGCTCGGCGCGCTTTGCATCACGCTGCGCATCCCCGCCGACGGATTGATCGTCCGAGATGGCGAGGTTCAGGCCCACCGGGAAACTGCCCGGCCCTGATTTAATCGCCTCGACGGCGCGCGGATGTGCAGGGAGCATGACGTCTTGCTGCCGCTTGGCATCACCGAACATGAAGGATGAAAAACGATCCGATCCCACGGCTCGTGCCGCCGCCTGATTCATCGCCACGACGTCTCGCATCGGATTCTGTGGCATCTTCTCGAAGAATCGACGCACGAGCGATGCGATGTTCGGTTCGTTGAAGGTGCTGGCGATCCCGATCAGATCGCCAAGATGTTTCGTCGCGCGCTCGCAGTAGCGGACGAAGAGGTCGCCAGCGGCGTCGTGCTCCCATCCGCCGCGAGCCGCGAACCACCGTGGCGAAGTGAGATGCCAATACGTGACCATTGGCGTGAGGCCAAGCTCGTGGCATGCCGTCAGCACGCGGCGATAGTGATCGAGCTCCGCGTTCGAGAATGCGCCCTCCTCGGGTTCGATGCGCGCCCACTCGATAGAGAACCGGTAGGTATTGAATCCGAGGTCAGCGACCAGCTTGATGTCGTCGCGATAGCGATGATAGTGGTCGCATGCATCGCCGGACGGCTCGGGATACGTCGACGGCTTCAGGTGCTCGAGCACCCACAGGTCGCTGTTGATGTTGTTGCCTTCCACCTGATGGGCGGCCGTCGCCGCGCCCCAGAGGAAGCCTTTCGGGAACCCGCCGGGCGCGGCCTGCAGGCGCTCGTTTGCGACACGTGGCGCGAGGGCGCCGCTGGCGGCTGCGAGTCCGCCTCCGACAAATTGCCGCCGTGTGATGCCTTCCGACGTGCCTCGATCTGTCGTGGGTCTGATCATGACGCCTCCGGGCGGGACGGAATCTATCACGACGCACGGCACGTGGAGGCGGGGCTTCAGCCTCGCCGATTGGATTGGAGGGCGTGAAGGCCGCTTGACAGTCTCGTGCGTTCAGGCCCGGCTCAAGTCGCGCCCTGCCGCGGTCGGCCGTCGTCCCGTGGTCGGCTGGATGTCCGGCAAGAACGCCGCGAGCAGACCGATCGCCGGCAGGAACGAGCACACGCGATAGACCAGATCGATGCCGGCGTGATCGGCGACTTCGCCGAGGACAGCGGCGCCGAGGCCGCCAATGCCGAACGCGAACCCGAAGAACAGGCCCGAGACGAGACCCACACGGCCAGGCACGAGCTCCTGTGCGTAGACCAGGATGGCGGAGAAGGCAGACGCGAGGATCAGTCCGATCAGGACGCTCAGTACGCCGGTCCAGAACAGGTTGACGTAAGGCAGCGCCAGGCTGAAAGGCAGCACGCCCAGGATCGATCCCCAAATCACGTACTTGCGGCCGATGCGATCGCCGACCGGGCCGCCGACGAAGGTGCCAGTCGCGACGGCGGCAAGGAAGGCGAACAGGTGCAGCTGCGCGCTTCGCACCGAGAGGTCGAATCTGTGAATGAGGAAGAACGTGAAGTAGCTGGCCGAGACTCGACAGGTAGACGTATTTCGAGAAGACGAGCGCGATCAGCACGGCCATCGCCAGCCACACCTGGTGACGGCGTCAACGTATGCGTCGCAGCGTCGCCGACCGTCTGGCGGCGCCAATGACCTGATGCTGCGAATACCATCGGCCGACGCGCCACAGAATCGCGATCGCGACGACTGCCGCCAGCGAGAACCAGGCGATGCTCCGCTGGCCGTGGGGCAGGACGATGAACGCGGCGAGCAACGGGCCGATTGAGGAGCCGAGGTTGCCGCCCGTCTGGAAGAACGATTGAGCGAACCCGTGCTGTCCTCCCGACGCGAGGCGTGCGATCCGTGACGACTCGGGATGAAATACCGACGAGCCGACGCCGACGAGCGCCGCTGCCAGGAGCAGCAGCCCGAACGTCTCCGTCGTTGCGAGCAGCAGCAGACCGGCGAGCGTGAAGCTCATGCCGGCGACCAGGGAGTACGGGCGTGGACGGCGGTCCGTGTACATCCCGACGACGGGCTGCAGCAGCGACGCCGTGAGCTGATTCGCCAGCGCGATCAATCCGATCTGTGCGAAATCGAGGCCGAAGCTGCTCTTCAGAATCGGAAAAATGGCGGGCAGCAACGACTGCATCATGTCGTTCAACAGATGGCAGACGCTGATGCTGGCAAGGATCGCGTAGACGGTGCGCGTGTGCTCTTCGACCGGACGGCTCATCGGATGAGAGCGCTACTGCAGTGACACCGTGCGACCAGTCTTCGCGGACGTCCGCGCGGCATCGAGGATCTTCACGACGGTCACGTTCAGCGGCAACGCGGCCAGATCCGTATCCTCGACCTTCACGGTCCCGTTGACGACCGCGGTCAGATACTTGAACGGGTCGTCGAGCGGCTCCGGGCGCGGTGGAAGCGTCGGCTCCTCGGAGGGCGACTGTTCGGAGCGACGAATGCGCATGACCTTGCTGTCGATGGTCAGGATCTGCCCCGTCTCGCCGTAGACCTCCATGTCCTTCCTTCCAACCGGCCAGTTCCAGGACGCCTGAATGATCCCCTGCGCTCCCGGGTAGGTCACGACAATCGTCGCCTCGTCGTCCACCTTCGGATAGATCTGCGGTTTGAGCTGCTGTGTGACCGCCGACACCGACGTCGGCGCGGCTCCCTTCATCAGCCAGGTGATGAGATCCGCGCCATAGCAGCCGAAGTCGATCAGCGCGCCGCCGCCGTTCTTCACGGGATCGGCCAGCCACTCGAGAAACTCGGGACTGACGCCGATCTCCTTCGGTCCGCGATGCCCGTCGTGCACGACGACCTTGCGAATCTTCCCGAGTTCGCCGCGCGTCACCGCGATCTCGAACGCCGCGTGGGTCGTCGGATACCAGCTGGTTTCGTAGTTGGTGAGCACGTGAATCCGGTGCTGGCTGGCAAGCGCCTGAATTTCCCTGGCGTGCTCGACGCTGACCGCGAGCGGCTTTTCGACCATCACGTGCACGCCGCGCGGCGCCGCCGCCTGCACAACCGCCAGATGGTCGTAGATCGATCCGAACGCGGCAACCGCCTGCGGCTTGACGGTATCGAGCATCTTGCCAAGATCGGTAAAGAGCAGCGCGCGATCGATGTGGTGCTGCGCCGCATAGCGTTCGGCCAGGGCGGTGTTCGGTTCGTAGATCCCAACAACCGAGATGTCGCCCGCGTCGAGCCGGCGGAATGCGCCATGCACGTGATCGTGCGTCAGGCCTGCGATCGCCAGGCGCAGTTTCGAGCCGTCCTCGACGTCGGCCCGAGCGTTAGCTCGGGCAAGGCGGCCTTCAGCTCGGGCGTCGCGAGCGTACGGACTGTTGCCGGCCAATCCGATCGCGAGCACAACCATCACCGTGGCGCCAAAGGCTTGACGCGACCGAATCATGAGTCCTCTCCTCGCTGACGGTGATTGTGGCATTGATTGCCCGAGCGAAAGCTCGGGTCGTCGAGCGGACCGGACGAGGCTCGGTCTACGAGCGAGGCTTCATTCATCATCTCGTCCAGGACGCGATCGTCTTCGCGCCACTCACCCTTTACCTTGACGTGGAGGTCGAGGAACACACGGGCGTCGAAGAATCGCTCGAGCTCGAGACGCGCTGCCGTGCCAATTGTTCGAATCATGTCGCCGCGCCGGCCAATGACGATCGGCTTCTGGGATTCACGCTCGACCAGGATCGAGCAATAGAGGCGCAGCAGGCCACCTTCGTCTGGCTCCTCGAACTTGTCCACGACGACCGCGGTCGAGAACGGCATCTCGGCATGCGTGTGGCGCAGCACCTGCTCGCGCACGATCTCGGCAGCGAAGAATCGCTCCGGTTGATCCGTCAGGTAGTCCTCCGGATACAGCGCATCGCCGGACGGGCAGATGATCGAGCAGGGCTTCCTCGAGTGCCGGGACGCCGTCGCCGGTCGTGGCAGAGACCGGCACGATGGCGGCGAAGTCTCGCACGTGCTGCCATTCGTCGATCAACGGCAGCAGCTTCCGCTTGGCGACCAGATCGATCTTGTTGAGGATCAGGAGCAACCGGCCGATCGAGCTTCTTGATCAGCGTCGAGCGAGGTGCCGTTGTCCGCCGCCGGGCTTCTGCGTCACGTCGATCACGACGCCAACCACGTCGGCATCGCGCATGGCGTCGTTCGCCGCGTCGAGCATCCGCACGTTCATCCGGTGCACCGGCCGATGGATGCCCGGGCGTGTCCAGGTAGACCACCTGACCGCCCGGATAGTTCCGCACAGCAAGGATCCGGTTACGCGTGGTTTGCGGCTTGTCCGAGACGATTGCCAGCTTGGTGCCGACGAGTCGATTGAGCAGCGTCGACTTGCCCGCGTTGGGCAAGCCGACCAGCGAGACGAAGCCGGCTTTCACACACGCTCCCCCGCCGGCGCGGGCGCGGCTTCAGGCACTTTGTGGCGGATGCGGACGCGCGTCACGCGGCGCCGCTCGGCCTCGAGCACCTCGACGTGAAGGCCGTCGATGTCGAACTGCTCGCCCACGCCCGGTACGCGTTCGAGCTGCGCCAGGAGGAACCCGCCAATCGTGCTGAATCCTTCCCGCGGGATCGAGACGCCGAGCCGCTCGTTGAGCTCCTCGATCGGCACGTTGCCGCTGAACACGAAGACGCCATCGGCTTCCTGCTGGACCGGTTCGAGCTCGACGTCGTACTCGTCGCGGATTTCGCCGACGATCTCCTCGAGCAGATCCTCGATCGTGACCAGGCCCGCGGTGCCCCCGTATTCGTCCACGACGACTGACGACTGCACCTGCTGGCGCTGGAACTCTTTCAGGAGCTCGGAGACCTTCTTGGTCTCCGGCACGTAGTAGGCCGGCCGCAACAGCTGCTGGACGACGCGCTCGGACGGCGGCAGTTCCGGCAGCCGAATCAGGTCCTTCACGTACACGAAGCCGACGATGTGATCGAGCGACTCACGGTAGACAGGGACGCGCGAGTACTGCTGCTCGACGAAGACGTGCCGCACTTCCGCCAGCGTCGCCTCGACCGAGATCGCGACGATGTCCGGCCTCGGCGTCATCACTTCGCGGACGAGCGTGTCGCCGAAGTCGACGATCGATTCGATCAGCCGCCGCTCCTCGCGCTCGATGAGCCCTTCCTGCTCTCCGGCCTCGAGATAGGCGTGCGCGGCGTCACCATTTTCGACGTCCTCGGGCGGCACGCCATCCGAGGGGGCGGGCACCTGCCGCTCGCGCCGCAGGGTCTCGATGATGCCGACCAGGCTGCGCGTAATCGGAAAGAGCGACCAGCGCAATCGCGTTGAACGACGGCAGCAGCGTGATCAGCACGCGTTCGGGATCGTGTCGAACGATCAGCAGCGGCAGCAGGTGCTCGAACCCGAGCACGAAACTTGCCATCGACAGCAGGAGCACGAGCGGATCCTTGTAGATCGTCGACGCCGGTCCAGGTCGCGAACACGATGGCGGCCAGCGTGACGATCAGACCCATCAGCAACCGCACGGGCACGAACAGGAGGACGGGATCGTCGAGGTACGGGCCGAGACCCGCGGCGCGGCCCTCGCGTTCGACCGTGAGTCGCAGCGACAGCCGCATCAGCGCGCTGAAGGCTGACTCGATCGTACCAACATAGATCGCCGACAGCGCGAGCACCACGAAGATGAGGACGCTCATCGCGGTCCCCGTTCGATCAAACCGGCCGGCAAGCCGCCCTTCCGACGGAGGCGGGCCTCGATCCTGGCCATCGTGCCATGGTCCGTTTCGTGGTCGTAGCCGAGCAGGTGCAGCAGCCCGTGCAAAGCCAGCACTCGCCATTCAGTGCGCTCGTCGTGTCCGGCCTCGCGCGCTTGCCGGCGCGCGACGCCGCGCGCGATGACGATATCGCCAAGGAACGCGTCGAGTCGGCTTTGTCGTGGCGTCGGAGTTCGGAGCCTGGAGCCCGGAGCCCGCTCGTGAACGACAGAACGTCAGTCGGGGAATTCTTGCCACGGTAGCTGCGATTCAGGGCGCGCACCCGCGCGTCCGAGACGACGGCGACGGTCACGGCGCTTCGCCGTCGCACCGGTGCCACGCGCGACAGCCAGGCGCCAAGCCGGTGTCCGCGCAGAGGACGGCCGTGAGCGTCGACGACGGATACGGAAAGAGGGACACGTCGAGGGCTCTAGGGCATGAGCGCCTCAGACCTGACGGTTGACGTTGCCGGACTGCCAGGCCTCGTAAGCTTTGACGATCTGCGCCACCAGCTTGTGGCGGACGACGTCGCGGTCGTCGAAATGCACGAAGGCGATGCCGTCTACCTGCGAGACGATCTTCATCGCTTCGACAAGGCCCGAAAGCTTTCCCGTAGGCAGGTCGATCTGGGTCACGTCGCCGGTCACGACCGCCTTCGATCCGAAGCCGAGCCGGGTCAGGAACATCTTCATCTGTTCGGAGGTCGTGTTCTGCGCCTCGTCGAGGATGACGAACGCGTCGTTGAGGGTGCGGCCGCGCATGAACGCCAGCGGCGCGATCTCGACAGTCCCCCGTTCGAGCAGGCGTTCCACGCGATCGGTTTCGAGCATGTCGTACAGCGCGTCGTAGAGCGGCCGCAGATACGGGTTCACCTTTTCCTGCAGATCGCCGGGAAGGAATCCGAGCTTCTCGCCTGCTTCGACCGCAGGCCGCGCCAGGACGATGCGATTCACCTTCTTCTGGAGAAGGAACGCCACGGCCTGCGCCATTGCGAGATACGTCTTCCCGGTGCCCGCGGGACCAATCCCGAAGACGATGTCGTGCTGATCGATCGCCTCGAGGTAGCGGCGCTGGTTGACGCTCTTTGGCGCCACCTGCCGCTTGCCCGCGCTGCGCGCCGGCCCCCGGACCAGATAGTCTTTCAGCGCAACCGCGGAGTCCTCCGACACCAGCTGGGCGGCCGTCTTCACGTCGCCATTCGACACACGGTACCCCTCGCGCATCAGCGACGCGAGCTCGGTGACCGTGCGCTCCACGCGCGCCTCATCGTCCGGATCACCCTCGACAATGAGGTCGTGTCCCTGCGTGCGGATGCGCACGCCAAAGGTGGATTCGAGTTGACGGAGATTTTCGTCGTAGGTCCCGAAGAGGGTCTCGACCCCATCCTCGGGGACTGCAATTCGGCGCATCGGCCGGCGGGATAGCCGCCACTAACTCCTTGTATGGTCGAGGGTTAGCCTACAATTTTAGCACACGGGGCTGGCTGCCGCAAATTCGGGCTCGCGTGGCGGTTCAGGACGGCCGTCACGGAGGTCACGGACACGTACGGATAAGGGTCACGGAAAGACACGGAAAGACCGGATCGGGGTACGGGGATCCGGCGACGCGTGGTCAAAGGAATCGATAAAGCATTGCCCTGACGGCAGCGGCACGAATCCGTGTCTGCCGCGTTCGTCCGTGACAACGGTTAGATCCGCCCAGCAGGCCCCATCCACTCGGCTACTTGTCCGCGGGCGGCTTCACCGTGACCCGCAGCTTCAGCTCGTCCAGCTGGCGCTGCGGGACGGCCGATGGCGCTCCCGACATCAGGTCCACCGCTGCCGCCGTCTTCGGGAACGCGATCACCTCTCGGATCGAGTTCTCGCCGGCGAGAATCGCGATGATCCGATCGAGGCCGAGCGCGATGCCGCCGTGCGGCGGTGTCCCGTACTGCAAGGCGTCCACGAAGAAGCCGAACCGCAGGCGCGCCTCCTCGTCGCTGATGTTCAGCAGCTGGAAGATCCGGCTCTGCATCTGCGCATCGTGGATTCGAATGCTGCCGCCGCCGATCTCGCTGCCGTTCAGCACGAGGTCGTAGGCCTTGGCGCGCGCCTTCGACGGGTCGCTGTCGAGGAGCGCCGCGTCTTCGTCCATCGGCGCGGTGAACGGGTGGTGCATCGGCACCCAGCGGTTGTCTTCCGGATCCCAGTCGAGCAGCGGAAAGTCCACGACCCACGCAAACGCGTAGGTGTCCGCCGGAATCAGATTCTCCTTCTTCGCCAGCGACAGTCTGAACGCTCCCAGCAGCTTCGACGCTTCGTCCGGCTTCGCACCGCCGGCGAGCAGGATCAGATCCTGATCGCCGGCGCCGGCTGCAGCCATCGATTCGAGCAGCTTGCGCCTCACCCGCCGCCTTCACGTTCGTGTTGATGCCGCCCTCGACCTTGCGCGCCCAGAGGATCCCCACCGCACCGAGCTGCTTGGCCTGCTCGACCAGCGCGTCGAGCTCCGACCGCGAATAGCGTGCGGCGCCAGGAACCACCAGCGCGCGGACGACGCCGCCCTTTCGCGACGATCTCGCGGAACGCGTTGAACGGCGCGTCGGCCCACACCGACGAGACGTCGACGATCTCGAGGCCGAACCGGAGATCGGGTTTGTCGGAACCGTACTTCGCCATCGCCTCGGCGTACGGCAGGCGGCGGAACGGCGTCTGCACGGCGACGCCGATCTCCTTGAAGATCTCGACGATCAGCGGCTCCATCAGTCCGAAGACGAGATCGATGTGCGCGAAGGAGATTTCGACGTCCACCTGCGTGAATTCGGGCTGCCGATCCGCGCGCAGGTCCTCGTCGCGAAAGCACTTCACGATCTGAAAGTAGCGATCCATCCCCGAGACCATCAGGATCTGCTTGAAGATCTGCGGCGATTGCGGCAGCGCGAAGAACTCGCCCGGATGGACACGGCTCGGCACGAGATAGTCGCGCGCGCCCTCCGGCGTGGACTTGGTGAGAATCGGCGTCTCGATCTCCCAGAAGCCCTGCGGCGTCGAAATACTTGCGAATGGCCAGCGCGACGCGGTGGCGCAGGCCGAGGTTGTTCTGCAGGCGCGGGCGGCGCAGATCGAGATAGCGGAAGCGCAGCCGCACGTCCTCGCTGACCGGCGTCTCGTCGGCGATCGGAAACTGCGGCGTCTTCGCCTCGTTCAGCAGACGAATTTCGGCAGCGACGATCTCCACCTCGCCGGTCTCGAGCTTCGAATTCACCGTCTCCGGATCGCGGCGGCGCACCTTGCCGCTGATGGCAACAACGTACTCGGAGCGCAGCTTCTTCGCTGTTGCCATCACCGGACTGTCGTTCGGCACCATCACCTGCGTAATCCCGTGCCGATCGCGGACGTCGAGGAACAGCAGACCGCCGAGATCGCGGACGCGATGGATCCAGCCGAGCAGGGTCGCGTCGCGTCCGACGTCGCCCGGACGAAGGGCGCCACAGGTGTGAGTACGGGACAGAGAGCCGAGAGTGTCTGCCATAGCTAAGGACGAGAGCCGAGGGACGAGGGACGAGGGCCGAAGGACGAGGGACGAGCTGAGGCGCGAACGCGCGCGGCAAGCCATTCGGCCAGCGCGGCGCGTTGAACCGATGTCTGTTCGCCGGATTCCAGATTCTTCACGGTGACTTCCCCACGCGCCCGCTCGTCATCTCCTTCGATCGTCACGAATCGCGCACCAACAGTGGAAGCGTACTTCAACTGCTTGCCGATCTTGTCGGCGTCCGGGTAAACCTCGACGCGCAGACCGGCAGCGCGAAGGGTGCCCGCGAGCGCCAGCGTGTCGGCGACGCGATCGATATTCCAGATGGTGGCCATGACGTCTGTACGCTGGCCGACGTGCTGTCGGCCGGAAACATGCCGCGCTCTCCCATCACGACGAGAATCCGCTCGAGGCCGAGCGAGAAGCCGCAGGCGGGCACTTTCTCGCCCGAGAACATCCCGATCAGATTGTCGTAGCGGCCGCCGCCGCCAAGACTGCCCGAGAGGTCCTTCACAGCGACTTCGAAGATCGCGCCGGTATAGTACGACAGGCCCCGCGCGAGACCTGGATCGAGCTTCAGCCGAGATCCTGCGGTCGTGCCAGACGACAACTGGAGCACTGTGCCGAGGACTTGCAATCCTTCGGACGCGGTGACGTGATCGGCCAGCCTGTCACCGAGACGCGCCACGATCCCCTCGTTCCCTTCAGTGTCCGTTGTCGAGAACGCCGCGACCACCTTGCGAGCGGAAGCGTCATCGATCCCACGGCTCGTCAGACTCCGCGACCACACCATCGATGCCAATCTTGTCGAGCTTGTCGATGGCGACGAGTGCCGACTCGTGAAGCACCGCATGCGATGCCCGACACGTCGAGCAGGCCTCTCAACACCTCGCGATGATTCAGGCGGATGCTGAAAGTCCTCGAATCCCAATCGTTCCAGCACGTCGCTGACCGCCGACAACTGCTCGACTTCGACGACCGGCGACGTCGAGCCAATGGCATCGACGTCGCACTGATAGAACTCGCGGAAGCGGCCGCGTGCCGGCCGGTCGGCCCGCCAGACCGGCTGAATCTGATACCGCTTGAAAAAGCGCGGCAGCGTGCCTCGATGCTCGGCGATGACCCGTGCCAGCGGCACCGTCAGGTCGTAGCGCAGCGCGAGGTCCGCTTCCCCGGTGTGCTCGTGCTCACCGCGCTTCAGGATCTTGTAAATGAGCTTGTTGCCCTCTTCGCCGTACTTGCCGAGCAGCGTTTCGATGTTCTCGACGGCCGGCGTCTCCAGCGGCTGATAGCCATACCGCTGATAGACGTCCTCGATGACGTCGATCACATACTTCCGCCGCCGCACGTCGTCCGGCAGGAAGTCGCGCATGCCGCGTGCCGGTTTGGTGGATTCGCCCATCGCTGGATCTATTCGAGGTAATCGAGCCGGTATTGCACGTAGTTCGCTGCCGACTGCCTGATGAACGCGATCTCGTCGCCGGTCAGCGGCCGGCGCACCTTGCCGGGACTGCCCATCACCAGCGAACCCGGCGCCACGATCATGCCCTCGGCCAGCAGGGTACCTGCCGCGACGATTGAATCTTCCCCGACGACCGATCCGTTCAGGAGGATCGCCCCCATCCCGATCAGGCAGCGGTGTCCAACCGTGCAGCCGTGCAGCACGACCCCATGCCCCACGGTCACGTCGTCGCCCACCACCGTCCGATGAGACGGTTCGCGCATCACGTGCACGATAGTGCCGTCCTGGATGTTCGTGCGCGCGCCGATCCGGATGGCGTTGACGTCGCCGCGGACGACCGCGTTCATCCAGACGCTGCTTTCCTCGCCGATGACGACGTCGCCGATCACCTGCGCGCTGTCGTCGACGAAGGCCGAGGGTGCGATGGCGGGACTGGTCGCCCGGAACGCTCTGAATCATATGTAGGGCGGACCTTCAGGTCCGCCTGGACCTTGACGTCAGGTGTAGGGCGGACCTTCGGTCCGCCTCAGATCCTCGGCAACGTCACGCCACGCTGGGCCTGGTACTTGCCTTTCTTGTCCTTGTACGAGACCTCGCAGACCTCGTCGCTCTGAAAGAACAGCACCTGGGCGATGCCTTCGTTGGCGTAGATCCGCGCCGGCAGCGGCGTCGTGTTCGAGATCTCGATCGTGACGTGACCTTCCCACTCGGGCTCGAACGGCGTCACGTTCACGATGATCCCGCAGCGTGCGTAGGTGGACTTGCCGAGGCAGACCGTGAGCACGTCGCGTGGGACACGGAAGTACTCGATCGTCCGTGCCAGGGCGAAGGAGTTCGGCGGGATGATGCACTCGTCCGCCTTGATGTCCACGAACGATCGCGGGTCGAACTTCTTCGGATCGATCACCGTGCTGAACACGTTCGTGAACACCTTGAACTCGTCGGCGACGCGGATGTCGTAGCCATACGACGACAGCCCGAACGACACGACGTTCTCTCTCATCTGGCTCTCGACGAACGGCTCGATCATGCCGTGCTCGAGGGCCATGCGCTTGATCCAGCGATCCGCCTTGATGGCCATTCGGGGGGTCTCTCCGGAACGGTCCGCGCCGGCTACCGGCGGAACCACTGCAACAGCAGCGTGAGCAGGATGCTGACGACGATGGACGTGGCCAGAGGGAAATAGAACGTGAAGGACCCGCGGCGTACCGTGAAATCGCCCGGCAAGCGACCGAGCGGCACTCCCATCATGACGACGACGCCAATGGCGGCAATCACGAGCCCGACGATGACCAGTCCGCGGCCCATGGTGAGCGTCACCGCAATTCCATGCCACGGAAGAAGTAGCCGAGCTCGAACGCCGCGGTTTCGGCTGCGTCCGATCCGTGCGTGGCGTTGTACTCGATCGAGGTCCCGAACTCCTTGCGCAGGCTGCCCGCCTCGGCCTTCGCCGGATCCGTCGCGCCCATCAATGTCCGCCACTTCTTGATCGCATCCGGCGCTTCGAGCGCCATCACGATGCTCGGACCGGACGACATGAAGTCGGTGAGCGAGGCAAAGAACGGACGCTCGCGGTGGACGGCGTAGAACCCCTCGGCCTCCGGCTTGGTGAGGTGCTGCAGTCGAAGCGCAACAATGCGGAATCCGGCTTCCTCGATCCGCTGCAGGATCCGGCCGGCGTGACGGGCTTTCACGGCATCGGGCTTGATGATGGCAAACGTTCGTTCCATAAGAGATGGAATTATATCGTGTTACGCTCGACAATAAGACGCATGGTGAAGCACGAGAAGGATCCGGACGAGACGAAGGGCGCTGTCGAGGGCGACAAGCCGGGTGACGGCAGCCAGAGCAACCCGAACGCGCCAGCGCTCGACAAGAACGGCCTGCCCGACGATCCGGTCGCGATCAGCGAAGATGTCGTAGGTGCCAACGAGGACGAAAGTCAGGGCTGAGGACGCGGGGCTTTCAGCCCCGCCGGTCACCGCTGCTTCTCCATCAACTCGTCGAGGACGGACTTCGGCGGCCGCGTGCGCTCGAGCGGCAGCATCGCCAGGGGCTCGTCCACGAGGTTCAGCATCGAGCAGAAGTCGCGCTTCGTCGAGTCGAAGTAGAGCAGGCCGGTCGCGTATTCGCCGCGGTCGGCCGTCTCGCGGAGCACCCGCAGCGCCGCCCCTTTGTCCGTCGGATCGTAGTCGCGATCGAGCTTGCGCAGAATGATCCGCGAGCCGTCGTGCAGTGACACTTCCCGCGTCGTGCCCTCCTCGTGATCGATCGCAATATCCTCGAAGAACGGCACGAAGTTCAGGTCCGACAGCGGCTCCTCGTGATCCTTCACGTAGCTGTAGCTCTTGGTCGAGCCCTCGTGGTCGTTGAACGTCACGCAGGGCGACAGCACGTCGAGCATCGCGGTGCCGCGATGCGATAGCGCCGCCTTCAAGAGCGCCGACAGCTGCTTCTTGTCGCCCGAGAACGAACGGCCGACGAACGTCGCGCCCAGCTCGATCGCCATCACGCAGGTGTCGATGGGCGGCAGGTCGTTGACGACGCCGTTCTTGAGCGTGGAGCCGACGTCTGCAGTCGGCGAGAACTGGCCCTTCGTCAGACCGTAGCAGCCGTTGTCCTCGATGATGTAGACGAGCGGCAGGTTGCGGCGCATCAGGTGCACGAACTGCCCGATGCCGATCGCTCCGGTATCGCCGTCGCCGCTCACGCCGATGGCGAGCATCGTCTGATTGGCGAGCAGCGCGCCCGTCGCGACCGACGGCATGCGGCCGTGCACCGAGTTGAAGCCGTGCGACTGGCTGAGGAAGTAGGCCGGGCTCTTGCTCGAACAGCCGATGCCCGAGAGCTTCAGCATCCGCTTCGCGTCGACGCCGAGATCGAAACATGCCTCGATGATCCGTTCCGAGATCGCATTGTGGCCGCAGCCCGCACAGAGCGTGGTCTTGCTGCCGCGATATTGGGCGACCTCGAGTCCAAGTCGATTCAGTTTCTTGCCGGGTGACGGCGTTGCGCCGGTTGATGTCGTCATGTTCGTATAGTCTGTAGCCCGGAGCCCGGAGCCCGATTGTTACTCGCCTCCCACCCCCGCGGCGTGCGGCGCCGCCGGTGACTCCGAGGCGGCACGCGCCATCGCCAATCCTTCCAGCGACAGCACGTCGTCGGTAACGCTCCGCGCGTCGATCGGCAGACCGTTGAAGTGGAGCACACTGCGCAGCTTCGCGGCTCGCGCATGATCGAGTTCCATGCGCATCAGCGCCAGCATCTGCGCGTCGCGATTCTGCTCGACAATGTAGACGCGTTCGTGGCGATCGATGAAGTCAGCCAGGTGGTCGGTGAAGGGAAATGCCTTCAGACGGAGATACGACGTTTCCAGCGCCGCTTCGTCGCGGAGCTGATCGCGGCTTTCGACGATCGCCCAGTGGCTGGTGCCATAGGCGATGAGGCCGACCTGCGCCCCGGGCGCGACATCGACGTCCGGCGGCCGGCACGAGCGTTCGAGCGGTGTCGAACTTGCGCCCCAGCCGCTCCATGTTGCGCTGGTAGTCGTCGCCGCGCTCGCTGTACTGGCCTTTCTCGTTGTGACCCGAACCGCGCGCGAAATAGGCCGGCATGTTCGTGCCTGGAAGCGTCCGCCATGGAATGGCGTCGCCATCCACGTCCTTGTAGCGGCCCCATTCGCCAAGACGCGCGAGCTCGGCTTCATTCAGGACCTTGCCACGATCGATCGGACCGTCCGGATAGGCGAAGGGGTCCGCCATCCAGATGTTCATGCCGAGGTCGAGATCCGACATGACGAACGTCGGCGTCTGCAGCCGCTCGGAGAGATCGAACGCCGCAATCGCCATCTCGTAGCACTCGGCGACCGATGACGGCAGCAGCATCGGATGCCGTGTATCGCCATGCGACAGCAGCGCCGTCGACAGGATGTCGCCCTGCGCCGTACGCGTGGGGAGGCCCGTGGACGGCCCGACCCGCTGGATGTCGAAAATGACCGCCGGAATCTCGGCGTAGTAGCCCAGGCCCGTGAACTCGCCCATCAGCGAGATCCCCGGGCCGGACGTCGAGGTCATCGAGCGAGCCCCCGCCCACGACGCGCCGATGACCATCCCGAGCGCCGCGATCTCGTCCTCGGCCTGGACGATGGCGAACGTCGCCTTGCCGGTCTCCTTGTCGATGCGGTACTTGCGCATCATATCGATCAGGCTCTCGCAGAGCGACGACGACGGGGTGATCGGGTACCAGGCGACGACCGTCACGCCCGCCATCAGGCAGCCGATCGCGGCAGCGGTGTTGCCCTCGATCAGGATCTTGCGCGTCGGTCGCGTGCATCCGCTCGGCGACGAACGGATCCGTCTTCTCGAACGTGGACTGCGCGTAGTCGAACCCGGCCTTCAGCGCCCCCATATTGAGCGCCAGCGCCTTCTGCTTCCTGGCGAGCTGCTTCGTCAGCGCCCGCTCCATCTCTCCCAACTCGATGCCGAGCAGGAACGAGAGGACGCCGTCGTAAATCATGTTGCGGACCAGCCGCCGGAGCTTGGCGTCCGGACACACGGCGGCCACCAGCTTGTCGAACGGGACGGGGTAAAAGGTCAGGTCCTTCCGCAGCTCGGCGAGCTTCAGCGGCTCGTCGTATACGACCGCCGCCCCGGCAGCCAGCGTCAGCACATCCTCCCGCGCGGTCTCGGGATTCATCGCCACCAGGACGTCGATCTCCTTCTTGCGTCCGACGTAGCCGTCCTTGTTCGCGCGAATGGTGTACCACGTCGGCAGACCCGCGATGTTCGACGGAAAGAGGTTCTTCCCGGACACCGGAATTCCCATCTGGAAGAGCGAGCGGATGAGAATCAGATTGGCGCTCTGACTGCCGGATCCGTTAACAGTGGCGACTTGAATGCTGAAATCGTTGACGACGCGGTTGATCGGCCGGACGGAGGCTTGAACGGCTGGATCGGTACTGGCCATGAAGAATCCCGAAACGCGAGCGGCGGCGCTACCTTTGGAAGTACCGCTCGGGTGTAACCTCTTGAGTATAACAGGGTAGGGATCGGGGAGCAGGGATCGGGGATCAGGGGCAGGGATCGGGATCACGGATGAGACGATCAGGGATCGGGAGTCCCGTCTCCTGGCCTCTCTCCCCTGATCCCTGATCCCCGATCCCTCTCTATTTCAGCCGCTTCCTCAACTCCGCGCCCATGTCGGCGGGACTCTTGACGACGGTGACGCCGGCGGCGGTGAGCGCGTCCATCTTTTCCGCGGCCGTCCCCTGGCCACCGGCGATGATCGCCCCCGCGTGCCCCATGCGGCGCCCCGGCGGTGCCGTCTGGCCGGCGATGAACCCGACCACCGGCTTCCTGAAGTGCGACCGGATCCAGGCGGCAGCATCCTGTTCGGCGCTGCCGCCGATCTCCCCAATCATGATCACCGCGTGCGTATCGGCGTCCTGATCGAACAGCTGGAGTACGTCGATAAACGACGTTCCAATCAGCGGGTCGCCACCGATGCCGACGCACGTGGACTGCCCGAGGCCGAGGCCGGTCAATTGGTGAATCGCCTCGTAGGTCAGCGTGCCGCTTTTCGACACGATGCCGACATTGCCCTCGCGGCAGATGTGACCGGGGATGATGCCGGCTTTGCTCTTCCCGGGCGAGATCACGCCCGGGCAATTCGGTCCGATGAGACGCGTCGGCTTGTCCTTGAGGAACGTCAGGGCGCGCATCATGTCGAGCGTGGGAATGCCCTCGGTAATGCAGACGACGAGCGGGATGCCGGCGTCGGCGGCTTCCATGATCGCGTCGGCCGCGGAGGCGGGCGGCACGAAGATCACCGACGCGTTGGCACCGGTGGCCTTCACGGCCTCCTGGCAGGTGTCGAATATCGGCCACCCCTCGTGCGTGGTGCCGCCCTTCCCCGGCGTGATGCCGCCGACGACGGTCGTGCCGTACGCGGCGGCCTGTTTGGCATGGAACGTTCCTTCGCGGCCGGTCAGGCCCTGCACGAGAAGGCGAGTGGACTTGTCGAGAAGAATGGCCATGGATGTCCTGTGGTAGCTGGCTACTTCCGGCCCTTCGCCAGGGCGACAACTTTCGTCGCAGCGTCGCCCATGCCATCGGCCGACGTGAAGTTGAGGCCGCTCTCCGCGAGCATCCGCTTGCCCTCTTCGACGTTGGTGCCTTCCATGCGCACGACGATCGGGACTTTGACGTCGAGTTCCTTGACGGCGGCGATGACGCCGGACGCGAGGACATCGCAGCGGAGGATGCCGCCGAAGATGTTGATGAGCACCGCCTTGACGTTCGCGTCGGCCATCAGGATCTTGAAGGCGTTCCGAATCTGCTCGGCGTTCGCGCCGCCGCCCACGTCGAGGAAGTTGGCCGGCTCGCCTCCCGCCAGCTTGATGATGTCCATGGTCGCCATCGCCAGGCCGGCACCATTGACCATGCAGCCGATCGATCCGTCGAGGCGTATGTAGTTCAGCGAGTACTTCGACGCCTCAATCTCGAGCGGATCCTCCTCGGCGAGATCGCGAAACTCGCGGATGTCCGCATGACGGTAGAGGGCGTTGTCGTCGAACGTCATCTTCGCGTCGAGTGCGAGCAGGTCGCCGGCGGAGGTGACGATCAGCGGGTTGATCTCGACGAGCGAAGCATCGGCCGCGACGAACGCCGCGTAGAGCGCCATCATCAACCTGGTCGCTTTGGTGGCGCGCGGCGCGTCGAGCCCGATCGCGAAGGCAAGTTTCCTGGCCTGGAATGGCACCAGCCCTGTCCCGGGCTGGACGTGCTCCTTGAAGATCGCTTCCGGTGTCTTGGCGGCGACATCCTCGATGTCGACGCCGCCGGCCGCCGAGGCCATCATCACCGGGCTGCCGGCGCCGCGGTCCAGGACCAGGCCGAGATAGAGCTCGCGCTCGATGCCGAGGCCCTCCTCGATCAGCACGCGCGAGACGACGCGGCCTTCGGGGCCGGTCTGATGCGTCCGCAGTGTCATGCCGATCAGGTCGCGGGCGATGCGCTCGGCCTCGTCGGCGTTCTTTGCCAGCTTGACGCCGCCGCCCTTACCGCGACCGCCCGCATGGATCTGCGCCTTGACGACGACGCTGCCGCCCAGCCGCTTGGCAATCTCGCCCGCCTCGGCAGCCGTGAACGCGACCTCGCCTCGCGGGCACAGGAACACCGTGGCGGGCGAGGATGGCTTTGGCCTGATATTCGTGGATTTTCACTGGAATCGATCCGGAAGAGGAATCAGAAATCTCGCGACCGGCGATGGTACTGGGCGGTACCCGAACCGGTCAAGCGGGACGCCACCGCAACGGACCGAGCTGCTTCTTCGATTCGGCGGTCTTCAGCTCCGTCAGTGTCCAGTCGCGGTCGTCATTCGGCCGATCGGTGGACCGGTACGAGAACAACCACTTGTCGACGATCAACTCGCCCTTGCAGCTGCCGGTGTTGTGGAGATGTTCGACCTGGATGCTGCGTCTCATGCTCCCCTTCTGCTCGCCTCGGAGGACGATACCACACGGGTGACCTGATAGAATTGAGTTCGCGTTGCGACCCCGTCAATCGTTCTTCAACTCGTCGATCGGCTCGAAATACCTGATCGCGCTGTCAGGCCTGTCCCTTGTCGGCTTTCTGATCCTGCACCTCGCGGGAAACCTTCTCGTGTTCGTGTCGCCCGAGGCCTTCAATCGTTACGCCGACAAGCTGATACATAACCCGCTCCTGATCCCGGCAGAACTCGGACTCGTCGCGCTCTTCCTCCTCCACGTGTTCAAGGCGGTCACGCTCTGGTTCGGCGCGCGCGATGCGCGCCCTACCGGCTACGCGGTGAAGAAGCGCGCCGGGCACACCAGCCGGAAGAGCCTGGCGTCGACGACGATGATCGTGTCGGGGACGTTCCTGTTCGTCTTCGTGCTGCTGCATCTCGTTACGTTCAAGTACGGTCCGCACTATTCGAGCGCAGCGCATCCCGGCGAGCGCGATCTCTATCGCCTGGTCGTCGAGATTTTCAGCAGGCCTGGCTACGTGGTGTTCTACGTGATCAGCATGGTGATCATCGGGTTTCACCTGTGGCATGGCACGTCCAGCGCGTTTCAGTCGTTGGGCATCGATCAGGGGGGCATGGCGCCGAAGATCCGGGCGGCCGGCTGGGGCCTGGCGGTGCTGATCGCCAGCGGCTTCCTGATCATCCCGGTCTGGGTGTTCCTGTTCCCCGGGGCGCGGTCGTGACGCTGGACTCGAAAGCGCCGTCCGGCGCGCTGGCCGACAAGTGGGACCGGCACAAGTTCGAGGTCCGGCTGGTCAACCCGGCGAACAAGCGGAAGTTCACGCTGATCGTGGTCGGCACCGGCCTCGCAGGCGCATCGGCGGCCGCCTCGTTGGGTGAACTGGGCTACAACGTCCTCAGCTTCTGCATTCACGACAGCCCGCGCCGCGCGCACAGCATTGCCGCGCAGGGCGGGATCAACGCGGCGAAAAACTACAAGAACGACGGCGACAGCATCTACCGGCTGTTCTACGACACGATCAAGGGCGGCGACTATCGCGCGCGCGAGGCCAACGTCTATCGGCTCGCACAGCTGTCGGTGGACATCATCGATCAGTGCGTCGCGCAGGGCGTGCCGTTCGCGCGGGAATACGGCGGGCTGCTCGACAACCGGTCGTTCGGCGGCGCGCAGGTATCGCGCACCTTCTACGCCCGCGGCCAGACCGGTCAGCAGCTGCTGCTCGGCGCCTATCAGGCGCTGATGCGGCAGGTCCACGACGGGACGGTCACGCTCTTCCCCCGCCGCGAGATGCTGGATCTCGTCGTCATCGACGGCAAAGCCCGCGGCATCGTCTGCCGCAACCTGGTGACCGGCGAGATCGAACGGCACGTGGCGCATGCGGTGGTGCTGGCGACCGGCGGCTACGGAACCGCGTACTACCTGTCGACCAACGCTGTGAACTCGAACGTGACCGCGGCGTGGCGCGCGCACAAGCGCGGGGCGCTCTTTGCGAACCCCTGCTTCACGCAGATCCATCCGACCTGCATCCCGGTGAGCGGCGATCACCAGAGCAAGCTCACGCTGATGAGCGAATCGCTCAGGAACGATGGACGCGTCTGGGTGCCGAAGGCGAAAGGCGATCGACGGCCGCCGTCGCAGATTCCGGACGCCGAGCGCGACTACTATCTCGAGCGCCGCTATCCGAGCTTCGGCAACCTGGTGCCCCGCGACGTGGCGTCGCGAAACGCGAAGGGCGTCTGCGACGAGGGGCGGGGCGTTGGCGACACCGGACTCTCCGTCTATCTGGACTTCGCCGACGCGATCAAACGCCTCGGCGTGGACACGATCAAAGCACGGTACGGGAACTTGTTCGACATGTACCGGCGGATCACCGATGACGATCCGTACAAGGTGCCGATGCGGATCTATCCCGCCATCCACTACACGATGGGCGGGCTCTGGGTGGACTACAACCTGATGAGCAATCTGCCGGGATTTCACGTGCTCGGCGAAGCCAACTTTTCAGACCACGGGGCAAACCGGCTCGGCGCGAGCGCATTGATGCAGGGGCTCGCCGACGGCTACTTCGTGATCCCCTACACGATCGGCCACTACCTGGCGGGCGCGTCGCTGCCGGCCGTGACGGTCGAGCACGAAGGGTTCAAGGAATCCGCCGCGGCGGTCAAATCGCGCCTCGACAAGCTGCTGGCCGTCAAGGGGAAGCGCACCATTCGCGACTTCCATCGCGCGACTGGCGCCGTGCTGTGGGACTACGCGGGAATGTCGCGCACCGAGGCCGGCCTGAAGACGGCGATCGAGCGCATCCGCACCCTGCGCGACGAGTTCTGGCAGGACGTGTCCGTCCCCGGCGATCAGACGTACGTCAACCAGGCCCTCGACTACGCCGGACGCGTGGCGGACTATCTCGAGTTCGGCGAGCTGCTGGCGCTGGACGCGCTCCACCGCTCGGAGTCGTGCGGCGGCCACTTCCGCGAGGAGAGCCAGACGCCCGACGGCGAGGCGCGTCGCGACGATGAGCAATTTTCATACGTGGCGGCGTGGGAGTTCGGCGGTGTCGGTCAACCGCCGACGCTTCACCAGGAACCCTTGGTGTGGGAGAACGTCCGGCCGTCGCAGAGGAGCTACAAATAGGCTGCAGGCTTCAGAGCTACAGGCTGCAGATCGTCGGGATACATCCGAAGGCCGGGATGCTGCCGGAAACCGAAGCCTGCTGAAGCCTGAAGCCTGAAGCCTGAAGCCTGATCATGGCTACTGCTCACTCTCAACCTCCGCATCTGGCGCCAGCCAGGCCCCGACCAGCCCGGCCGGCTGGTCGACTACACCGTCGCGGCCAGTCCCGACATGTCGTTCCTCGAGATGCTGGACGTGGTCAACGACGGGCTGATTCGGCAGGGCCAGGATCCGATCGCATTCGACTCGGACTGCCGCGAAGGGATCTGCGGAGCCTGCGGTCTGATGGTGAACGGCGTCGCCCACGGGCCCGAGCCTGGCGGCACGGTGTGTCAGCTCCACATGCGCCGCTTCCGCGATGGCGAGACGATCACGATCGAGCCCTGGCGCGCGCGCGCCTTCCCTGTCGTCAAAGATCTGATCGTCGATCGGAGCGCCTTCGATCGCATCATCGCCGCCGGCGGTTACGTGTCGGTCAACACCGGCGCGGCGCCCGAGGCCAACAGTATTCCCGTCGCGCTCGATGATGCGAGCACGGCGATGGACTCCGCCCAGTGCATCGGATGCGGCGCCTGCGTCGCGGCTTGCAAGAACGCCTCGGCCGCGCTGTTCACCAGCGCCAAGATCACGCATCTCGGCCTGCTGCCCCAGGGCAAGGTCGAAGCGACGCGCCGCGTCGTCCTGATGGTCGATCAGATGGACCGCGAGGGCTTTGGGATGTGCTCGAACGAGGGCGAGTGCCAGGCGGTGTGCCCGAAGGAGATCTCGATCTCCAACATCGCGCGGATGAATCGGGAATATTTCAAAGCCTCACTCGGACGACCGTAAGCCTGGCTCCGATGCCGCGTTCCACCGCGTCACCAGCACCAGCGGTCGCGTCCCTTCGTCCCCAAGCGAATTCACCAGGAAGCGCTGACCGTCCGGCATCACGTCGTACACCCATCCCAGCGGCTTCGGATTCAGTCCGAAGAGCGGCGTCACTTTCGCTACGCTGATACTGCGCGCCGCTCGCCTGGAGCGACGCGGACATCAACTGCATGTCCGGCGCGAGATAAAAGAGCTCGCTGCCATCTTTGCGCCAGCGCGGGAGCACGCCGCCGCCGGTGGAGACGCGGATGCGGCTGGTCACGGAATGCGCGGCGGATACCGGCGCCTCTGGGCGGAACGGCATGATGTAGACCTCGTCACGCCCCGACTCGTTGGACACGTAGCTCACCCACTTGTCGTCGGGCGAGAACTGGGCGTGGTACTCGGCGAACGGCGTCACCATCAACGGATGCGCCTTGACGTCGCCGGCCTGTTCGCCGACCGGCGCCACCCAGATGTCGCCGGCGCTCATCACCATCTCACCTTGCCGCAGAAGCAGATACTTGCCGTCGCTTGACCAATCGCTCGCCGTGTCGTCTCCGACGGGCAGCAGCGCCTTCGCTTCCCCGCCGGCGAGCGGCGTCTCCATCACCGCCGCCTTCCCGTTCCGCTCGATGCGCGCGTAGGCGACGAACCGGTTGTCGGGGGACCACACCGGCAGCGTCTCGTTGCGCAGGTCGAACGTCAAGCGCAGGCTCGTGCCGCGCGCCAGCTCGTAAATCCAGATATCAGCCGGGTCTCCCCGATTGATCGCCACGCTCTTGCCGTCCGGCGAGATGTTGACGTCGAACATGATCGCGCGCTCACCGATCGTCCCGACCTGGTGGCCCTGCCGGTCGTACATCGTGAGCTGCGTGCCCGGCTGGCCGCTCTGATAGACGAGCACGCCGGACTCGTTGGCGTCGAAGATGCCGCGCCAGATCGTCGGATCCTGCATCACGTCACGGGCGACCGCCGCCGGTGCGCCGCTCAACGTCGCGGTAGCGGCGTCGAATGGCTGCGACCAGAGTGTCTGGTCGCGCAGGAACAGCAGGTGTCCTCGTGAGAAGACGGCCTGGCTGCTGGTTCGAAACAGCCGCTGCGGCTCTCCGCCGGCGAGCGAGCCGAGGAAGACCGCGCTTTGATCGCGGCCCTGTTCCTGCTGCACGGCGAGATAGAGGAAGCGACGACCGTCTGGAAGAATCTGCGGCCAGCGGTGGCTGGTGAACGGCGTGCCCTCGATCGCGGTGACGGGCGACGGCGTGCCGCCGCCAGCCGAGACCTGCTGCAGTCCGCCGCGCACACCAGGCGAGAACAGGATCGCGTCGTTCGGGCCCCACGATCCCCCGCGCCCCGCGAGGGCATCGCACAGCGCCAAGGCGGAGCCAGCATCGAGATCGAGCCGCTTCAAGCGGCCCGCCGCGAAGAATGCGATCGAGCGGCTGTCCGGCGACCAGAACGGAAATGTGCCGTCGTCTGTCGACGGCAACGGCTCGGGCCTCAACGAATCGAGACGGCGAATCCAGAGCTGGCGTTTGCCGAGCGGATCCACCGCCGCGAACACCATGCTTTTCCCGTCGGGCGATATTGCCGGCGGACCCGCGAAGTCACCGGTCAGCTGAAACAGCATGCGGTCCGGCGGCGTCATCAGCGCCCGCACGGAGACATCGCCAGCGTCTGGCGACGAGAACCACTTCGATGCCGCCGCGATGGCGAGAACTGCGGCGACGACGACGCCGGCGATCAGCCATGCGATTGGCGGCACCGTCTGCGCCTGCTCGGGAGCGACCGTTATGTCCGGCTCGTCTCGGCGCGTCCGCAACTCGAGCACGACGTCGCGAGCCGTTTGCCAGCGATCCTCGGGATCTTTCTCGAGGCATCGGCCGACGATGTGATCGAGCCAGCGCGGCGAGAGCGGCTGGTGGGACGACGGCGGCGGCGGCTGATGATTGAGGATGCCGGCGATGATGCTGGCCTGGCTCTGTCCGGGGAAAGCACGCTGGCCGGTGGCCATCTCATAGATGACGGCACCGAGCGCAAACAGGTCGGTGCGCGCGTCCACGGCGCGTCCTTCCAGCTGCTCCGGCGACATGTATTGCAGGGTGCCGACGAGCACGCCGAGCGCCGTGATTGGCGTATCGCCCGGCGGGCGGGTCTCGCTGCTGAACAGCTGCTCGGCCGGGGCGCGCGCGAGGCCGAAATCGAGGAGCTTCGTCCCCGTTCGGGTCAGCATCACGTTGCCGGGCTTCAGGTCGCGATGGATGACGCCATGCCGATGCGCGCGGTCGAGCGCGTCGGCAATCTCGGTCGCGTACTGGACCACGTCCTCTGCCGGAAGCGGTCCGCGCGAGAGGCGCGCCGCCAGCGTCTCGCCTTCCAGGTACTCCATGACCAGGTAGGCGATGTCCTGCTGCTCGCCGATGTCGTAGAGCACGCAGATGTGCGGGTGGTTCAGCGATCCGACGATGCGGGCTTCCCTATCGAAGCGCTGGCGGAGCTGCGCGTCGGCGGCGAACTCCTGCGGCAGGACCTTGATCGCGACCTGGCGATCGAGGCGGGTATCGACACCTCGATAGACGTGTCCCATGCCTCCGGCGGCGACCGGCGCAACGACTTCATAGGGGCCCAGCCGGGTGCCGGCGGCCAGCGACGGGATCACAACTCCGCGAATTATATGCGCTCGCATCCTGGGGGCGGACGCTTCGCGCCCTTCTAAAACACGAAGAACCGAGTCGGGTGTCTAGGGCTTCACAGTGCGTCCACCTCATCAAACCCGTCGCGTATACTCAATGAAGCTCCCGGGTACGCCGGCGAATGGAGGGGCAAATGAAACCTTCAACCATCGCAGGCATGCTGCTGATCGTTCTCGGACTCGTGGCATTGCTGGCAGGTGGAATTCGGTACACGAAGAACGAGAAAGTGCTCGACGTGGGACCGGTCGAAGCCACCGTCGAAAAGCACGAACGCGTCGCCATCCCGCCCATCCTCGCGGGTCTGGCTGTCGCGGCGGGCGTCGTCCTGCTGTTCGTCGGACGCCGGTCCACGTAAGGGGGCGGACCTGCGATCGCCCGATTCGCGAGCTCCTATCAAGAATGACGGCGCGTACTGGACGCGCACGTGCCCACAGCGTTTGTAGCCGGACTGCTGTGATGCGTGAGCGAGTCCAGCCGCGAATTTGAGGTCGTTGGACCGGCCCGTTCGAAAAACGAGCGTTAGGCGGGTGTTGTCTGGGAGTGCAGTTGGTTCTACAAGCTTCGGCCGGAGTTGGGCCTCACAACGACGTCAGCAGGCCGGCGAGAATCAACGCGAATGACAGGAGCAGCAGTAGGGCGTCCACGTGACGACGGGGTGACGGAGGCGAGAGTGAAGAGTTCATGCCACAGCGTGCCTGCGATTATCGATCCCGTCAACAAGGTCAGACCGGATGACGGATGTGACGATCGCGTCGGCGGTTCGCGCGCGCTAACCGGACACAAGACTCGAGTGGTTCGACCGGTGCGATATCGTGTGGACGCGAGCGATCGCGGGGCCGCTGCTGGCAAGCTGTGAATGACACGGGCGATAGGCTCGAGACGTTGGCCGAGAACGGGCGCTGTGAATACGGGCCGCCATCGTTTTTGCCGCGATGGCGCTCTTTGAACTCGTAACTGGTAACTCGTAACTGGAAAGTGTCTCTCAATTACCTCGCGACCAGATTCACTTGTTCCTGGCCGTGGAGCACGATGGTGCTGCTCTGCGACGGCCGGCTCACCTGCGGCTGTGCCGATCCGTACGGCCGGCGGGTGCTCGGCGACGCGCGGACGACCAGCGTCGGCGGCGTCTGGACCGGAGAGGTCGCCTCGTCGCTGCGGTGCGACATTGTGGCCGGCGGATCGGCGTTCTGCGGCGACTGCCCGCTGAAGCTGCCGCTGAAGAAGGACGAGGCGCCGCCGGCCCGGGACCTGAACGTCGGCAGGCTTCCGTCGCGCCTGTATGTGGAATGCACGGCGGCGTGCAACCTCTCGTGCTACCAGGCGTGCTGCGCGCCGGAGACCGGCATCACCAGGACGCGGCAGGCTGGCATGCTCGACGTCGAGCTGTTCAAGCGAGTGATCGACGAAGCGGGGCCGTCGCTCGGCCGCATCGACTTCTTCAACTACGGCGAGGCATTCCTGCACAAGCGCGCCGAGGAGATGTGCGAGTACATCAAGACGCGCTTCCCGCACATTTATCTCTACACGAGCACCAACGGCCTGGCGTTCACGCCGGAGCGCGCCAGGCGGCTGGTGCATTCGGGCATCGATGAGGTCACGTTCTCGATCGACGGCGCCTCGCAGGAGACGTACGTGCAGTATCGCCAGCGCGGCGACTTTGACCGGGCGATCGCCAACCTCGCAGCGATGGCCGAGGAGAAGGCGCAGGCGGGCCGCGACGTGCCGTTCCTCAACTGGCGCTACATCCTGTTCCGCTGGAACGATCACGACGAGGAACTGGCGCGGGCGCGCCAGATCGCCCGCGACATCGGCGCCGACCGGCTGTGTTGGGAGCTGACCGATCACCCTGAGGACGCCTATTCGCGGCGCTTCGTCCCGGGAGCGCCCGAGCTGGCGGCCATCCAGCACGAGATCTGGGACGACAACAACCTCGGCAACGCCATCCCCGGCGCGATGCCTCGCGCGCAGATCGAGGTGCGGACAGCGGTGCCCGCGCTGCCGATCCTGGCCCGGCGAGGCGGGACCGCCGCGGTCCGTACGCGCGTCCGTAACCTCTCCACGCGCCGCTTCGCCGCGCAGGCCACCTACGGCCGCCGGCTGGTGCGGCTGGGAGCGCAGCTCTGCGCGGCCGACGGCTCGCTCATCAACCGCGACCACGCCCGCGCATGGCTGCCCGACCATCTGGAAGGCGGCCAGTCGGCCGACGTCGCAATCGAGGTTCCCATGCCCGCCGAGCCGGGCCGGTACCGATTGAAGTTCGATCTTGTCAGCGAAGGCATCGACTGGTTCGAGGCCTGCGGCTCGCCGACAACATCGAAGAGGCTGCTCGTCGTCTGAGGTATTGGCGCCCGCCGTTCACTATCGGTCGCCTGTCGGGGCCGCGGGTTGCCTCGGCACATTCCTCACGACTTCCGGCGGACCGCAGTCCGGAATCTGGTGCGAGCCAGGTACCTGAGAACGCAATGCAGCGGACCGGCCACAAGACCCGGGCGCTGTTCGATCGGTACGATATTGTGGACGAGAGCGATCTGCGGGTCGCGACGGGCAAGCTCAATGACCTGATGGGCACACTTTCGGGCACAATTGGGCAAGCCGAAGGCACCGCAGCCAGCCGCACCGCCTGAAATCCTGCGGAAATCCCGCCGCACGGGCCCCTAGCTCAGTGGTAGAGCAGCTGACTTTTAATCAGTTGGTCCTGGGTTCGATCCCCAGGGGGCCCACCAATTTTCGTAACAAAAACGCGAATTACTGGTAGTCGGCGACTTGACGGGGTAGCAATGGGGTAGCAAACCCCAATAACCGGGCGCACGGCGCACCACTCAGTCCCGCAAACACACGAACGGCCGGACCGCATCGGCGATCCGACCGTCGAGGGGAAAATGAGTCGCGGCCGAGGCTTCAGCGAAGGTCGTCGAGCGCGTTCACGCGGTGCGGGCCGACGGTGTGGACCGCGTCGAGAATGCGCGCGTCGCGATCGTCTTTGCGGGCGTAGATAGCTGCATTCATTGGAATGTTCCACGGCAGTCGTGGAAAGGCCCCTTGTATTCGAGAATGGCCAGAATGATTCGGTCAACGACGTAGCGCACCCCGCCGTATTGAGCCGGTGGCGCGGCGCGTTTGGAGTTAAAAACTCATTCCGTGTGCGAGGTCGTTGCGAGTTCTAGCGAACGCGGCGATGTCGTCTGTCGTCAGCCCCATCTCGAGCGCATCGCTCACGAATCGCAGCTTGTAGCGCAGAGACGGCTCGAAGACCCAGTTCAGCTTGCCTCCGGCATTCTCAATGGCGGTCGCGGATAAGTGAGCGAATTCAGGATAACGTGCAGCCGTCGTGCGCTGAACGATCCTCGTGGCGAGTCGCCGAAGAATAGGGCGAGCGTATCGGCCAACAGCTTTGTGCACGAGCGCGTGGCCAATTCGAAATTCCGTCAGGCTCCTGGTGATAAGGAACTCTCCGAGCACGCCTAACAGCAGCGCCCTGCCGTCCAGAAAGCCGCCGGACAAGCCGTCTGCATATGCGTGGACCACCGCGGCGAGGCTAAACCTCTCCCGCCGAGCTTTGAACGTGGAATAGGTCGACTCTATAAACGCGCGAAGCCGTTTCGGATCGGTCCGGGTGATGAGAGGGGGGCCACCAGTGTAGGGCCGCAGCGGCGCACTACGGCGGACAGCCCGGACTAGTCGTGACGTTTCTAGGTCCCAAGCGAACGCGGAGCTCCAAGCCACGTGAGTTCCGGTCGCGATCGTCAGCAGCTCCGTCAAATGCTGCGCCATTGGAAGAACGTCATTATCGAATTCCGCGACTGTCGCGACGTTCACACTGAGACGAGCGGTCGAAACGCGTCCGTTTGTCGTCCGGATCTCGGCTAGCAGCGCCTCATAATTCAAGACTTGCGCAATCTCAACGGTCCGCCCTTCTATTTCAATTTGAACGCCATCCGTGGAGACAACCTCCTCCCCGGTCGCGGGCTCGCCGTTGGCGCCCAACTGATAGACGTGCTTCACGTCACCGCTAAACACGAGATTCATGAGCTCCACTTGGACCGCGACGCCGGCCCCTGGCTCACGTTCTGAATCGACCGCGAGTGAGCCGAACCAGCGGTATCGCACAGGCCATGGCGCACCGCGCAATGTCTCGATTCGCTCACCACCGAACGCGCCGCTCGCCGTTACCTGTAGGCCGTCAAACGTGCGACCTCGAAAGCGGATTGGCGCTTGACCTTCGCCCCAGTGCTCTTCAATGAATGGGCGGATATGGGGAACTTCCGCTTCGATCACACCTCCGTCGGCCCCTGGAATGATTCGAAAAGCCGATACGGATAGCGGCAGCGCGGATTGATATTCGAATGCGCCATCTGTGCCCGCGTAATCACCGGGTTCAGGAAGGTAAACACGTCGCGGAGCCATCATCGAGCGGCGGTCCAGCCCCTCTCTTCGAAGTCGGCCCGCTTTCGCTCGCCGCTTGCTCAAGCTCGCTCCACTCCATGAACCGGTGGCTGTAGTGCAACTCGCCGTCGATCGAGAACCGCAACTCCAACCCGATGCCGTCGATCGCCTTGACGTGCGCCGTGGCCGTGTGATCGTTCTTCGTCACGGTCCACACCGGCGGAGCCAGCGTGACCGGCTCCAATCGCTGTGCTGGGGTTTGTAGTTCCGACTGAAACGAACGTCACGGGTCATACATCAGGGTTGGGCTACGTCTTTTTACAGCGCGGCCTCATGGTATAAGAGCGAGTTGTTTTGAATCGCCTAAGCTCGTCAACTATCGTGTCACGGAGGTGGTTGGCCATGAATCCTGGCGCACACGTTTGCCCGGCTGAGTCACGGTTTTCCTCGGTCGCTATCTGGTTCCTCGCTGTCGTGATCACCGGTTCGTTGCCTGCACTCGCGACCGCGGATCCGATCCTGGCCACTCCGCACCTTGAAGCAGAAGTGTTCGGCCAGTTTGGTGACCTACCTACATTCGCACACGCCTTCACTGACGTTTTTGATGGCACCGTCTCGGCTGCGCAGACCTCAGGGACCGCATTTTTCGGGACACTTCCGTTTCGAACATCTGCGCAATATTCCGGACAAGCCCGCGTAACTTTCGGCTCATTCCAGGCGAAAGACTCGCTAAAGGTAATCGGTCAGACAATCTCGCCGGTGCCGAGTCTCGCCAGTAGCGCTCGCGCAGTCGACTTACTCACCGTTGATGGCGGAACCGGATCTGGAATCATCGATTTTGAATTCGAGATCACGGGCCGTGCGAGAAACTCGCAAATCAGCCCGCCATTCGGTGGACCGATCGGATCGTCTTTCGTTGGCTTTGGCCTAGAGCGTTGGCACGAGAGTGGTACCGGCGCTTTCATGGGACGATTGTTAACCAACGGCAGTTTCAGCGAGACATTTCACGCGCCAATTGAATTTGAATTCGGTGCACCTTTTGGCATCGACATGTTTCTCAGCACTGAGTCAAAGGCGGGCTGTATCGTCCTCGTCCAGCTTGAGTGTAGCCCAGGTTGGATTGCGTCGAGCCTTACCGACTTCTTCAATACTGCCGTTATGACCAGAATATCAGTCACCGATGCTGCGGGGAATCCCGTTGACGACTTTACGATTGCGTCCGCTTCTGGCACACGGTACACGGCCGACGGAGTGGTTGCCGAACCCAGTTCGCTGACGCTAGTAGCGCTCGGGTTCATTGCCGCCGCGCGGAAACTTCGCGCAACAAACTGGCACAACCGCAGCAACTAGTTCCGAAGCGCGGTAACTGGGATCGCCGGTTCGAATGAACGACGCGGCTGGAGGCATCAATCCCGCCGCAACCCGGTGTCCGTTAGGGTCCGGCCACTGTCGCGGGCGTCTAGCAACAGATCGAGCTGCTTGAGCAGAATCCCCACCATGTCGGCGGTGAGAGATACGCCGCAATCAACTCGGCGCGCTCCTCGCCGGTGAAGCTCACAGCCGGATCGCTCTTTCCAGCCTCGCTCCTCAAAGTCGCCACGCTTCTCGCGCGCCGCTTGCTCGAGATCGGCCCACGCGGCTGGGAATCGATCGGACGCGCGCAGTGTGTAGTCCTTTCGTAAGATCCACAGGAGCTCGCCTGAAAAAATGGGTTCACTTGTGCGGGCGACTAAAATCTGGCCCATGAAAATGATCAATCCCGAGACGGCAGCCAGTCTGCAGAATGCCGTCGACCAGGTCAGACGCGTTCTCCGTGACGGCCATGAAAGCATCCGAAACGCGTCAATGGCGGCGGCCACCGCTGAACTGCAGGCCGAATGTGCCCTGCTCATTGGGGACTCCATCTCGACTGCCACGGCGGAGATGTCACAGGCATCTGACAGGCTCGCACGCGCAATTGCGGATGCGGCGAATGCTTCCTCTGCCCAGACGGCCGACATGGCGAAGTGGACAAAGGTGATGGGAAAGACCAGTGTCGCACTGACTTTTTTTGCTGCAGCACAAGTCATCGTGGCGCTTCTCGCTTGGTGGACGCCGGCGAAGTGAGCGGTATCTCTGGGGGGTGTGCGGCGTTAGCGCCTGTCGCGGACGGTCGTGCGCAGCCCGCCCACAATGGCATCGAACCAGCTCCTGTTCATGTCTTAGTCCTGCCCAGCGTCAGGCTGCGTGCGCTCGGTCCGTGGCCGCAGCGCGCTTACCGTGGTCGGGCCGCTTGCGCCGTCCACAGATGAGGGACACGCGCGCGATGGCGCCGAGCGTGAACACGTCATGCGCTCAGTGGATGGTGCCAAAGCCGGAGGCGAGCACTTCGAGGATGTCGTCCGTCACCGTCTCGATCACGTAGCGCACGTCCTCGGGCAAGTCGGCATAGCGTGTGATGCGGAGATCGCCGTCCTCCCCCACGCACGGCTGGTGCCCGAGGGCGAGGAGTTCATCGACCAGCGTGACGGCGACCAGATGCACCCGCACGCCGTTCGGCAACCGGACGAACGGCTCACCCTCGATCACGTCGCGCCCCCAGACTTGACGATCGAGGCGCCAATCGCCAGACTGCCCTGGCGTCTGCGTCGTGGCTCGGAGCGAAATCCACAATCCGCCGCCTTTCGTGACCAGACTGGCCTCGTTGTAGCAGCCGAAGTCCGCTTGGAAGGCGCCCATGTATTTCACCTCCGGGCGCCCCTCGAGGGCCGCGATCCGCGCGACGAGCGGGGCTGTGGCTGCGGCGATCGCGTCAGACATCACCTCGGCGATCGCGTCCAAATCGGAGAATGTCACCATTGTCGTGGCCTTCACGCCGCGATCGGCAAATCGATAAAGCGGACACCATCCGAATAGGCGAGCACCCAGTGGATGAAGCGCACGATCTTCAGGAACGCCAAATTGCCCTGAAACCCCGAGCGAATCACGGCACTCGATCCGCCGGCGGGTGCCGAGTCCAACTCGACGGACGCATACTGACTGGAGTCGAGCACCAATCCTCCATCCGTCACGCCGATCGCGCTGGCGTCCACCAGAATGAGCTTCGCGCCGGCGGCTTTGGAGACACTGCGGCACGCCCGCGATCGTGCCGGCGCCGACCGCTGACACCGTCGGGAAGGTCGCGCTGCCGTCGGTCTGCCGGTGACTCGCCAGATACATGGCCCCGGCGCCCGATCGTGATGAAGTAGGGCCGGTCCGGTTCGCCGGACCGCACCGCGCGCCACAAATCCGCCACGTCGTCCGCGATCGACAGCGGGCTGCCGCCGCCCTCGCCCGTCAGACCGTGCAGGAGGCCCGCCGGACGGGTGCCCGGCGACTTCGGCGCGGGCCTTCCCGTACAGCCAGCGCCGGGCTGTTTCCCATTGCGGAACGCGCCTGGAATGGTCGGCCGTTTCCGATCGACCTCGCGATTCAGAACTGACGGGAGAGAAACTCGAGCGCTAAGCTGATCGCGAAACTGCGGCTTCGATCAGATCCACCGCCCGCGTGATTCCCCCCGCATTCTTCAAAGAGGCGTGCACGGCGCGTGCGCTTTCCTTATATCGGGCTTCGGCGAGCATCCGCTGGATCGTTCCCCGAACGCGTTCCGAGTTGAACTCCTTCAGCAGGATCCGTTCTCCGGCTCCCGAACGCTGGAGCCGGACGGCGACCCCGTGGTTGTCGCTGATTAGCGGGATGGCGATGACAGGGACGCCGCAATCGAGCGAATCCAAGACAGTATTGTGCCCGCCGTGACAAATGGTCAGCGCGGCTCGCTGCAACAATTCAAACTGCGGTGCGTAGGAGACGACGATCGGCTGGCCGGGAAGGTTCGCATATTTCTCGAAGGCGCTGTTGTGCCCCAGCGTAATTACCAGTTGAAGATTCAAAGCCGCGCAGGCCTCTGCCATCCCGCGGAATAGTCCGGTGGTGTCTGACAGCACCGTCCCTAAAGAACCATAGACGATCGGCCGTCCATCCAAACGCTCGAACGGAAAAGGGATCGACGAAACAGTCTGCCGACGTTCCAACATATCGAAATTGCGGCGGAAGCAGTGTTCGGGGCAGGTCAAATTCTTTCGTTTCCTGTGAAATTTCCAAAAGCGGCGAAAAACTTTCATAGAAGGACAGGATCAACGGCAAGCCCCAGGTTTTCCGATACGAATTGATTCTGCGGCGCATTGGCGTGGACGCCAGATCAAAACTTTTGTAGAAGGCGCGATTCCGCAGGCGGCCAAGCCACGTTTTCGGAACATCCCAGTCGGTATTCGGCGGAGGCACCAGAGGATCCGGATCGGAGGCAATCGCGTTGCATAAGGTGATAAATGGAAGGTTGAGACGGTCGGCCAAGGTCGATCCAGCCATTACGACCTGGTCAACGATTAACGCGGTGCCGCCTGCCTGGCGAAGCGCCTCTGGACCTTCGCCTAGAAGAATGCCGATCTCCTCCAGCGCATACTTCAAACCGAAACGCAGTTGTTGCAGACCATGGATTTCACTGACACGTTCCGTGAAGTACTTCAGCGTTCCTTTGGGCTGGATTGTTACACCCAGGGCCCGAAAAGCCGTGCCCTCTTTGCGAGCCACATCTTCGGCATCCAGTGTGTTGAACAGGGTCGCTTGATGACCTCGCCGCACGAGTTCGTAACCGATCGTGGTCATCGCCGTGACGTGACTGGCCGATGGGGGGCTGATCAGGCCGAAGTGACCCATTAGTTCTTTGTGAAGATGTTCGGGGCAGCTGCAATCGCCGACAACAAAGAGAGGATAGTCCGCATTAAACGCGTCCCGGTGCGCCAGGTTGACGGAAGGTCCTTATCAGTTTAATGCGCCATTGGCAGCTCCGACGTGTTGACGCCCTCCGTGACGTCCAGCCCCGTCTGCCCGCGCGCGAACGTAGTGAGCGCGGCGAGCGCGCCCCAGCAGGGCATGCAGTGCCCGCCCAAGTCAACGAGAAGCGAGCCGCCCTAGCGCGCGACGTCCTCGACCGCCTCCAGCAAACGATCGACTTCCTCGGCCGATGTGTAGCACGCGCAACCGGCTCGCACGACGCCGTCGGCGTCATGACCGAGGCGCGCAATCGCCGTCGACGCGTAGAAGTCGCCATTGGACAGAAAGAGCCCGCGCGAGACGAGCTCGCGAGCGACTTCGTCGGATGTGCGGTCCTTGACGACGAACGCAATGGTCGGCGTCCGCGGTTGATCGGGAGCAGGGCCGTAGACCGTGACGCCAGGAATCGCCTTCAGACCTTCGTACAGCCGGGTGATCAACGCCTGACCGCGCGCGTGCAGCACGCCGAAGACGGTTTCGAGCGCGCGGCGGCGCGTCGGGCCCGATCCGCGGTCGAGCGACGCGAGGAAGTCGACGGCCGCCGCAGCCCCGACGATCCCCTCGTGATTCTGCGTGCCGGTCTCGAGGCGTTCCGGCGCGGTCGAGGGGGCGGGCGCCAGCTTGGGCACGTCGATGCGCGACAGCAGATCGTGGCGTCCGTAGCAGCACGCCGATGTGCGGTCCGTAGAACTTGTAGGCCGAGCACGACAGCAGGTCGCAGCCGAGCGCATCGACGTCCACCAGCGCGTGCGGCGCGTAGTGGACGGCATCTACGAACAGCAGTCCGCCCACCGCATGGACGAGGCGACCAGCGGCCGCGACGTCGTTGATCGTGCCGAGCGCGTTCGAGGCGGCGCCAATCGCCACGAGGCGCGTGCGCGGGCCGACGGCCGCTTCCATCGCGGCCCAGTCGAGCTGCCCGGTCTCGACGTGCATCCCGACGGTCCGATGGTGACGCCGCGTTCGCGCGCGAGCGCCTGCCACGGCGCGATGTTGGCGTGGTGATCGAGCTCCGTGAGAACGATTTCATCGCCCGGCGCCCCACTCGCGCCCCAGCCCGCGCGCCACGTGGAACGTCAGCGTCGTCATGTTGTTGCCGAAGGCAATCTCGTTCGGCCGGGCGTTCAGGAAATCGCCCAGCGCCCGCCGCGCCTCGTCGAGGGCGGCGTCGGTTTCGAGGCTGGTCGGGAAATGCCAGTGCGTGTTGGCGTTGTGGTGCAGCAGGTAATCGGTCATCCGCTCGACGACGGCCGACGGCACCTGGGTCCCGCCGGGCCCGTCGAAGTAGGCGACGGGATGCTCTTCGTAGCGCCGTTCGAGCGCTGGAAACTGCGCGCGAATCTCGGACAGCGGCGCGACAGTGGACACTGCGGACTGGTCGGAGAGGACGTCGAGGTCATGGCCAGCAGTCTACACGCGCCTCCGGCGTCGGAGAACCCGCAGACACCTTGCCGCGTCGATGGACGGGGAGTACAGTTGGTGCCTTTCCGGCCGGCCGCGGGCCAAAGGAGGAACGTCATGCGAACGCTTGCTGTCACCGGTGCACTTGCGGGTCTCTGCCTCGTCGCGGCCTGCGGCGGTGGCGACGACGCCCGCGCAGCCGCGCCGACACGGGCGGCATCAAGATCGGACTGCTGCTCGACGACCTCCGGCAGGAGCGATGGAAGCGCGATCGCGATCTTTTCGTGAGCCGTGCCGAGGAGCTCCACGCCAAGGTCGACGTGCACACCGGCGACGGCAATCCCGACACGCAGCTCAAGGCCGCGAACGAGCTGCTCGATGCCGGGCGTGAAGGTGCTGGTGGTCGTGCCGAACGATCTCGAGAAGGCGGTCGCGATCGTCGACGCCGCGGCGGCGAAGAAAGTGCCGGTCATCAGCTACGACCGGTTGATCCGCAACGCCGACGTCGCAGCTGTACGTCTCGTTCGACAACGTGAAGGTCGGCCGCATGCAGGCCGAGGTCCTGCTCAACCGGGCGCCGCGCGGCAACTACGTGCTGCTGGGCGGCGCGCAGAGCGACAACAACGCCCGTCTGTTGCGCGACGGACAGATGGAAGTGCTGAAACCGGCGGTCGTCGAGCGGCGCGGTCAAGATCGTCGCCGAGCCGTGGATCGATCGCTGGGACGAGGCCAATGCCAAGACCGAGATGGCCAATATCCTGAAGAAGACGAAGAACATCGCGGCTGTGGTCGCGTCGAACGACAGCATCGCCAAAGGCGCGATCGACGCGCTCACCGAGGCCAAGCTCGCCGGGAAGGTCGCCGGTCTCGGGACAGGATGCCGAGCTCGGCGCGTGCCAGCGTATCGTCGCCGGCACGCAGACGATGACGGTCTACAAGCCGTTGAAGCCGCTGGCGCGAATGGCGGCCGGCGCGGCGTGGAGTCTGGCGAATGGCCAGCCGATCGACAGCCTGGTGAAGATGAACAACGGCAAGAAGGACGTGCCGGCGCGGCTGCTCGATCCGATCTCGGTCGAGAAGAGCAACATCGACGTCACCGTCATCAGCGACGGATATCACACGCAGGCCGAGGTGTATGGGAGCAAGTGAGTGATGCCGGGGCTGCACCGCAGCGGGTCACGCTGCCCGATCCTCGACGCCATCACGCTCGTCGGCGGCGTGCCGGCAGATGTTGGCCGACGCGCGCGCCGGCCTTCGAAGCGCTCGCCGCACTGCCGCTCGAGCGACGCGACGCCGGCAATCGTGCTCGATGAGTGGGATCGGATCGCGATCGCCCTCGAGAACATCGAAGGGCCGATCGCGATCCTGAACAACGTCCATCCGGACAAGAGCGTCCGCGATGCCGCCGACGAGGCCATTCGCAGCCTCTCGACGTTCCAGGTCGAAGTCTTCCAGAACGAGGCGCTGTTCGCGCGCGTGCAGGCGGTGACGCCCGAGACGCCCGCGCAGGCCCAGTTCAAGAAGGACCTCGTCGAAGCATTCGAGGACACCGGCGTCGCGCTGCCTGCCCGATCGCCGGGCACGCGCGAAAGCGATCGCCGAGCGGATGACCGTCCTCTCTCAGGAGTTCGCGCGCAATCTGCGCGAGAACCAGGAGCGGCTCGCGTTCTCGTCCAGACGAGATGCGCGGGCTGCCCGACTCGTATCTTGCGCCGCCAGCCTCGCGACGACAAGGGCAACTACCTGCTGTCGTACGACTACCCCGACTTCAACCCGTTCATGGCGAATGCCGAGTCGGAGCCGGCGCGACGGCGCTACTACATCGGCTATTTGAATCGCGGCACGGCGCGCAATCTCGAGATTCTCGACGAGGTCGTCGGCCTGCGCCGCGAGATCGCAAGCCTGTACGATCTTCCGAGCTTCGCGCACTTCGTGCTGCGACGGCGCATGGCGGCGACGCCGCAGGCGGTCGAGCGGTTTCTCGCGGACGTGAAGGCCGCCGTCGAAGCAAGCCGAGCGCACCGATCTCGAGGAACTGCGCGCGCTGAAAGCGGCGCGGGAGGGCACGAGCGTCGAGAAGACGATCGTCTCGCGCTGGGACGTACCGTTCCTCAGCGAGCGCCTGCGCGAGGCGCGCTACAACGTCGATCAGGAGTCGCTGCGGAAATACTTCCCGCCGCACGCGGCGCTCGACGTGGCTGCTGGATGTCAGCTCGACGCTCTACGGCCTGCGCTTCGAGCGTGCATCAGTGCCCGTCTGGCACGAGGACGTCTTCTATTACGACGTCGTCGACGCCGAGAACGGCGCGTTCATCGGCGGGATCTACTTCGACCTCTATCCCCGCGAGGGCAAGTTCCCGCATGCGGCGGCGTGGCCGGTGCGCGGCGTCGCGCGGCGCGCCGGCCGCACTCCGATCAGCGTCCTGGTGGCGAACTTCGATCGCCGCGGCCTGACGCACGACGAGGTCGAGACGCTCTTCCACGAGTTCGGGCACATCCTGCACGGCGTGTTGTCCGAGGCCACCTACAACTTCCACGCGGGCACGAGCGTGCAGCGCGACTTCGTCGAAACGCCGTCGCAGATTTTCGAGGAATGGGCACGACATCTCGAAAGCCTGCAGCGCATGCGCAGCGTGTCACCCGACACGCCGGTGATGGATCCGGATCTCGTCGAGCGGCTGAATGCCGCGCGCCGCTTCGGCAAGGGACTGCTCTACGCCCGCCAGTGGCTCTATGCGTCGTTCGATCTCGCGCTCACCGGCGAGGCACCAGGCGCCGCCCTGCCGGTGTGGAAGGAAATGGAAGGCGACTCCTTGCTCGGCCACGTCCCCGACACGGCCTTCCCGGGCACCTTCGGCCACATCGTCGGCGGCTACGCGGCTGGTTACTACGGCTACATGTGGGCCGAGGTGATCGCGCTCGACATGCTGTCGGTCTTCGGCGACGACATCATGAATCCCGAGATCGGCCGTCGCTTCCGTCGCGAGATCCTGAGCCGCGGCGGCGAAGCCCCGGCAGCGACCCTCGTTGAACGCTTCCTCGGCCGTCCGGTCAACGCGGACGCGTTCTTCAAGGAAATCGTCGGAGAGCGGCATTAGTCGGTAGAGCGAGCACTTCGCGAAGATCGAGAATTTCGCGAAGCCCGAGCTCAAAGCTCGGGCCTACGGTACATCGCCACTGTGACACTTGTCACGCCGTCCGGTTGATCTCTCGCACTGGCACCGCGAAGCGAATCGCGGGACGATCGGACCATGACGAACGAGCCAGTCGCCTCCCTGCAGGATGTCACGCATCGCTACGGCGCCGTCGAGGCGCTATCGCAGGTAAACCTGACGCTGTTCCCCGGCCAGGTCACGGCGCTGCTCGGGCCGAATGGCGCCGGCAAGACGACCATCGTCCGGCTGCTGACCGGCCTCGCGCGCCCCACGCGCCGGCACGGCCGCGCTCTTCGGTGGTAATCCGCAGGTGTCGCCGCACGCCGTCAGCTCGGCGTGATGCTGCAGGTCGCGCGCGTGCCCGAGGTGCTGACCGTTCGCGAGCACATTCACCTGTTCTCGTCGTATTACCCGGCGCCGCTCGCCGTTGCCGACGGTGCTCGAGATCGCCGGACTCGAGTCGCTGGCGGAACGGCGATACGGGCAACTCTCTGGCGGAGAGAAGCAGCGTACGCTTGTTCGCGCTCGCGCTGTGCGGCAACCCGAGGCTGCTCTTCCTCGACGAGCCGACTGTCGGCATGGACGTCGAATCGCGCCGCCGCTTCTGGAGCGGTGTCCGCTCGCTCGTCGCGGCCGGCCGATCGATTCTGCTGACGACGCACTACCTCGAGGAGGCAGACGCGCTGGCCAACCGCATCGTCGTGTTGAACCGCGGCCGCATCGTCGCCGACGGAACGCCAGCCAGCATCAAGCAGCAGGCAGCCGGGCGCCAGGTGCGGTGTCAGACACGCCTGTCGCACGAGGACCTGTTGGCGCTGCCCGGCGTCCAGCGCGTCGAGGACGAGCCACCGTATGGCGTCCGCCTGCTGACGACCGACGCGGATCAGACGGTGCGCGCGCTGCTGCGGCACGACGAGACCGCGTGCAACCTCGACGTCCGGAGCGTCGGACTCGAGGACGCGTTCCTGGCGCTGACCAGTAACCAGGACGACGGCGTGAGGCACTAGGCGGACCTGAAGGTCCGCCACATATCCCGATCCAGGCGGACCTGAAGGTCCGCCCTACATATCCTGTGCAAGGTTTGCCGAGGGCCATCATGACGACTGCGACTGCTTCGATCCTGGAACTGCCAACGCCGGTGCAGGCCGCGGCGCGAGCGGCTTCTCGCTGAAGACGTACGTGTTCGAGACGAAGTACGAATTCCTCAAGCTGCTGCGGACGCCGCACTACTCCGTGCCGGTGCTCGCCTTCCCGGTGATGTTCTATCTCCTCTTCGGACTGAGCTTCGCAGGACGGAGCAAGCCCGGCGCGGCGTCGGCGCGGCGGAGTATTTGCTCGCCAGCTACAGCATCTTCGGCGTCGTGACGGCCGCGCTCTTCGCATTCGGCGCAGGCGTCGCCACGGAGCGCGCGCTCGGCTGGCTGGTGTTGAAACGTGCGACGCCGATGCCGGTGACCGCCTATCTGTCGGCCAAGGTCGCGTCAGCGATGCTCTTCGGCACCGTCATCCTGATCATGATGGCGTTCTGCGCCATCGTGCTTCGGCGGGGTGCACCTGTCGCTCGGGACCTGGTTCACGCTCCTGCTGGTCGTGACGCTGGGATCGATTCCCTTCTGCATGGCCGGCCTGCTGGTCGCCTTCATCGTGCCGCCCGCCGGCGCGCCCGGGCATCATGAATTTGATCAACCTGCCGCTGGCGTTCGCCGGCGGACTGTGGATGCCCGTCCAGATGCTGCCGAAGATGTTCCAGACGATCGCGCCGATCGTCCCGCAGTATCACCTCGGCCAGCTCGCGCTCGCCGCCGTCGGCGCCGCGCCCGCCGGCAATGCCGTCTGGCCACATCGTCGCGCTCGCTGCTCACGGCGCTTCTGTTCGGCTCCGCGTCGTGGGTCGCCTGGCGGCGCACGGACGCCGAGCGCCTAGCGGTTGCGGGGACCAGATGGCGCATTCGATAATCGGACGTTCTTCATGAGCCCGTTCATCCACGAAGAGCGCGGCGTCGGTTGGTCGAAGTACCTGTGGCTCTGTCTACCTGCTGTTCTACTTCGCGTATCTGGTCGTGCTGCCGGCGACGCTGACCACGTGGGCACTCTGCACGCTTGCCGTCGCCGTGTTCCTGCCGCTCTATCTGTACGGATTCACGGTCGGCGGCACGCGGCTCGTCCTCGTCGCGCTGGCGATCTACGGCATCGGCTCGACCGTGATGCCGGTGAATCCCGGGCGCCAACTGCTTCTTCATCTACGCTGCGGCGTTCATCGGCTTCGCCGGCTCGCCGCGCTTCGGCGCCTGGTGGCTGGTCGGCGATGCTCGCCGGCATCGTGCTGCAAGGCTGGGCTGTTCCACTGGCCGCTCTACGTTTCGATCCCGACCTTCATCGTCGCCGGCGTCATCGGCGCGACCAACATCAACGTGGCCGAGCACCGGCGGCGAGGGCTCGAGCTGCGCGTCGCCCGTGAAGCGGTCGTCGAGATGGCAAGGATCGCCGAACGCGAGCGTATCGGTCGCGACCTCCACGACCTGCTCGGCCACACGCTGTCGGTCATCGTCCTGAAATCCGAACTGGCGTCGAAGCTCGCCGAACGCGACCCGTCGCGCGCGGTGCGTGAGATCCGCGACGTCGAGCAGATTTCACGCGATGCGCTCAGCGAGGTGCGCAAGGCGGTCCGCGGTTACCGGTCGGAAGGACTGAGCGATGCGATCGGCAACGCCGAGCGCGTGCTGGTCGCCGCGGGCATCCGAGCCCCACGTCGACGTCGCGCCAATCGCCCTCAGCGCCGACGAGGAGCGGGCCCTGGCGTTCTCGCTCCGCGAAGCCGTCACCAACGTGATTCGCCACGCGCAGGCGCGGCAATGCTGGATTAGCCTGACGGCGTCGCCCGGACGGGCGGTGCTCGAAGTGCGCGACGACGGCAAGGGCGGGACCGCGCCCGATGGCAGCGGTCTTTCGGGCATGCGCGAGCGCTTGCGCCAGGTCGCGGGCACGCTCGAGCGCAGCGGCGACGGCGGCACGCGCCTGCTGATCACCCTGCCACGCGGTCGCGCGGCGACAGGACTCGCATCGTGATCAAGGTCCTGATCGCGGAAGACCAGGCGATGGTCCTCGGGGCGCTCGGCGGCGCTGATCGACATCGAGCCGGATCTCGAAGTGGTCGCTCAGGCATCGTCGGGTTCGGACGCCCTGAAAGCCGCACTGACGCTGAAGCCGGACGTCGTCGTCACCGACATCGAGATGCCAGGTCTGTCGGGGCTCGAGCTGGCCACGGAACTGCGGCAGCGCGGCAGCACTGCGCGCGTGATCATCCTCACCACGTTCGCGCGTCCGGGCTATCTGCGCCGCGCGCTCGACGCCGGGGCGAGCGGATATCTGCTGAAGGATGCCCCGTCGAATCGCCTCGCCGATGCCATCCGCCGCGTGCACGGTGGCGGCCGCGCCGTCGATCCCGAGCTTGCCGCCGAAGCCTGGTCGGAGTCGGATCCGCTGACCGATCGCGAGCGGCAGGTGCTGCGCCTGGCCGCCGAAGGCCAGGCCGGCGCCGAGATCGCCGAGCAACTCGAGCTGTCGGAGGGCACGGTCCGGAATTACCTGTCGGACGCGATCAGCAAGCTCGGCGCCAAGAACCGCGTCGAAGCGGCGCGGATAGCCCGCGTCAAGGGATGGCTGTAGTCTAGAATTCCAGAAGCATTCCCGCAGACGGCACGAACGGGACGAGCGGCTTCACCAGCTGCCGGATCTCTCCATCGGGTGAGATGAAACCTGCAGCGGTCCGCCAGTTCGTCTTTCCCGTCACATTCATCATTTCCACGAACAGCGTGAGCCGGCTTCTGGTGAAGGCGAACGTTCGCGTCCCGCGCAGATCGAGGCGGGCGTAGGCAGGCAATCGAGCGATGTTCCTTCTATCGGAGACGATGTAACGCGCAGGCGCATCGTCGGGGACCGGCAGGCCCGGTAGCATTCAGCTCTTCGACATATCCGGTGATCGGGAAGTTCGTGGACGTCCGGAATTTTGCGGCGATCGCGGTGCGCTCGGACAGGCGGAGCTGGGCGAAGACCGACAGCGCATGGCGCTGATCGAAGTTCGCATCGTAGCGCTCGCCAGTCTGACGATTCTCTTCCCGGACCGTGCCGTAGCTGTACGACAGCCAACCGGACAGGCTGTTCGGACTTCGCCGGTGCAGCAGCAGCTCGATGCCTGTCGCCCGCGACGTCAGCGCGTTCACGTAGCGAGTATCGACGCGTGGCGGCGTCAAATCACCGTCGACGAGGCGCCAGTCGTCGGCGGGCAGATCGATCCCGTCGTGTCCGCGTCGCCAGTACCACACCGCCTGCGCGCGCATGAGCGTCCCAATTCTGCGCGACAGGCCTACGTCGGCATGACATCGCCTTCTCCGGCGCCAGATCCGGCCGTGCCGCGAATGCCGGTCACTTCGTTGAAGCCCGGGAACTGCCGATAGATCCCGGTCGCGCCAATGACGTCGGTCCCGTTCCACACCGGCACCTGAGCCCGGAGCCATGGCGACGCGGTCGTCTCTCCAGTACCGCTCCAATGATCGACCCGGCCACCGGCGGCAATCGTCGACGCGCGCGGACCCGACCAGCGCGCTTCTCCGAACGCTCCGGCCAGGGTCGAGTCGAGCCGTGCGTCCTGCCGCAGTTGCGCCGGCGCGCCGAAGTCGATGACGCGGCGAGACGCAATCTCGTCGTGGCTGCGCGCGACACTGGCTCCGGCATCGATCGACCAGCGCGACGCGGGCGCGACGGTCACATCGGCTCGCCATCCGGCCGTCAGCGACTTTCCCTCGTCCAGCACGACGCGCTGAAGGCTGCGACTGTAGTAACGCGCGCCGGTGACGCTGGCGCGCTGCGACACGACAATGCGGGAGCCCGGCGCGTAGTGCCATCCAACAACGCCGAGAAAGGCGTCGTTCCACGCGACAAGCGGGTTGTTCACGCCGACGCGCGCCTGCCTGGCGTGGAGCTTCGACCGTCCGACGATCACTGAGAGATCGAGCTTTTGCCGGGTCGTCAGGTCCCAGGCGAGCTTGCCGCCCAGGTCCGAGAATCCGAAGGCGAAGTTGTCGTCGTCGGACACCTGCTTGATGAGGAGATCGAGGTAGCTCTTGCGAGCCGAGAGCAGCCAGGAGGCACGGTGCCCCATCGGTCCCTCGGTGATGATCGACGCGCTCGATCCGCTGATCGCGAGGCGCCCCTGCGCGCGGTCGCGTGCGCCTTCGCGAAGCGTCATCTCGACCTGGGCGCCAGTACGGTTGCCGAACCGCTGCGGGTAGCTGCCGTTGAAGAGCGCGACACTCTCGAGCAGATCGCTGTTGATGATGCCGATGGAACCGGTCTCGTCAGCGCCTTGAACGGTGTGGCTGAGAAAAGGACTGGCAACGCCGTCGATGGCGAGTCCGATGTGCGAAAAGTCGGCGCCACGCACGGAGAATTCGGCCGCGAAATCATCGGTAGCGGCGACGCCCGGGAGGACCTGCAGCGTTCGCACCGGATCGTCGAGGACCAGGCCTCTCAGATTCAGAAGGTCGGCGCTGTTGAGCAGTTGCTGGGCGGGAACCGCAGCTTCGGCCTGGCGAAACGGATCGCCGACGACTTCCACCCGTTCGCTGTAGGGGCCGGTACCGCCAACGAGTGGGATCAGGATGTAAATCGAGCCGCCAGCGCCGACCTCGACTTGACGTTTGTACGCCGCATATCCGACCACTGAAACGCTGAGAGTTCGCGTTCCGCTGGGAATCGCGTCGAATCGGAAGCGGCCGGCGGTGTCGGTTTCAACGGACGTCGCGTCGCTGAGGTGGACCGGGATTTTCGACAGCGGGAGGCCGGTCGCCGTGTCCACGACCTGGCCGGTGATGGCGCCCGTGGACGGCTGCCCGCGCGCCGCCGAGGCAGTCAGCAGCGCGCAGGCAGCAATAAGGAGGATTCTCGGCACCCGGCGTTGGCCGAGCTGACGCCCGGCGCTGGCGTTCGAACCGATTACGTCAAGGACGTCAGGTATTGATAGCTCTGTTTCAGGCTCGCAAGCGGATCGGGCGAATGATCCTGCTCGACGAAGTAATGTTCGACCTTGGCGGCTTCGGCAGCGGCGAGCACTGCCGGGAAATCGACGGCGCCCGAGCCGACTTCGACGAACGTCTGCTTCGGGACCGATTCGTCCAGCGCGGTCGGCGCGCCCTTGAGCTTGTCCTTGAGATGCACCAGTGCGACACGGCCGGCGTACTGCTTCAGCGCCGCCACAGGGTCCGTTCCGGTGATGCTCACCCAGAAGACATCGAGCTCGAGCTTGACGACCTTTGGATCGCACGCGTCGAGCATGATGTCGAGCGGCCGCTTGCCGTCGGGGAGCGGCGCGAACTCGAACGCGTGGTTGTGATAGGCGAAGCCGAGGCCCGCCTTGGTCACCTGCTCGCCAGCGGCCTGCAGCTTCTTTCCAAACTCTGTGAACCCGGCAGCATCCCTGGGACGGTCGGGTGGCGCCACATACGGGATGACGAGGTATTTCGCGCCCGCCGCTTTACCTTTCGCGATCGCGGCGGCGAGGTCGTCGCTGTTCGGCCTCGGACCTTTGGTCAGGAGAGCGCTATCGAGGTGGATGCTCACGGGCGCGAGGCCGTATTTCTTTGCCAGCGGCACGGATGTCTCGAGCGATCCATAGACGAGCTCGATTTCCTTGTAGCCGATGTCGGCGATTGCCTTGATCGTCGCGTCCGGATCCTTCTCGAACCGATCGCGCACCGTGTAGATCTGCACGCCGAGAGTGGACGGCGCCTTCGCCAGCAGCCGTGCGGCGGCAGCGGCACCGACGCCGGCGGCGGCGAGCATCTGGAATACTTCACGTCGGGTCAGGCCGTTGTCGGTCACAGGGCTTCTCCACAGGACAAGGACGAATCTCGCGGGCTGGCAGGCCGCTCTCGCATCCTACACGGCCGCGCGCTGGTCGGACAACCCGACGTCACCCAAGGCGATCGAGCAGCTGTTGGACGTGCTCCAGCTCGTCGCGATTCACGGTATGGCCCATTCCCGGATAGAGGACCTCGGTCACGTCGCCGTCATTGGCGCGAAGCACGTCGGCCGATTCGAGTACGCGCGCGGCGGGAATGTGGTCGTCGACGTCGCTGCAACCGAGGAAGACCGGTGTTCGATCCAGCGCGCCGTCCCGCGGCCAGGCCGTGCCAGGCGGTCCGATGAGCCCGCCGCTCAGGCCGGCAACCGCCCCATATCGAGCGGGATTGCGGACGACGAACTCCAGCGCGAGGCACGCGCCTTGTGAAAAGCCAGCCAGAAAGATGCGATCGCGCGCAATGCCCGCGTCCACGGCCCGCGCGACGAGATCGGCGACGGCGCCGAGGGCTGACGACAACCAAGGCTCGTTGGACGCGATCGGCGCGAGGAACCGGTTCGGGTACCAGGTGTGCGCCGCCGCCTGCGGCGCGAGCCACGTCACGTGCGGCGCACGGAGCGAGTGCGCCAGATCGAGAATGCTGTCGGCGGTCGCACCGCGCCCGTGCACGAGGATGCCCACGACAGGCGCCGTGCCGAGCGACGGGCCCTCGGTGAGAATCGGTTGGCCGTGATGGGGGCCCGGACTGCGCAGCGTGAGACTCATCCCTGCATGTTAGGCTGACCGGCGTGCGCGACGCACGCCGAGCCTTCCGAAATCTTTCCGCGCGGGTCGCCGCGAGCCTTCTGGCGCTGGGCCTGCTACATTCCGCACTCGCTCGCGCCTCGGTGACACGCTCGATCACTCGCCTGGATATCCGCGGGCGTGCCCAGACACTTCAGATCTATGGGATGCCGTCGCCAGATATCGCCCTGCTCTCGAGCGGCGACGGCGGCTGGGTTCACCTGGCGCCGCATGTCGCCGAAGCACTCGCCGCTCGCGGTTGGTACGTCGTCGGATTCGACGCGAAGAGCTATCTGGAGGGATTCACGGCCGGTGGGAAGGCGCTTTCGGAGCGGGATGTTCAGAAGGACTACGCGCGACTGATCGACTTCGTCACTCCCCGCGATCGCGATCGCCCGATTCTGATTGGCGTCTCCGAGGGCGCCGGCCTGTCCGTGCTCGCCGCCACCAACGACGTCGTGAAGCGCCGCATTCAGGGAGTCGTCGGCCTCGGCCTGCCGGATATCAGCGAGTTGGGCTGGCGCTGGCGCGACATGCTGATCTACGTGACGCACACGGTCCCGAACGAACCAACGTTCAGCGCGGCAAACGTCATCGGCCGCCTGGCGCCGGTGCCGCTGGCCGCCATCCACTCGACGCACGACGAGTTCGTTCCACCGTCGGAGATCAACCGCGTCATGGCCCGGGCCGGAGAACCGAAGAAGCTGTGGATGGTCGAGGCCGCCGATCACCGCTTCAGCGACAACGAAGGCGAATTCGATCGTCGTCTGTTCGAAGCGTTGACATGGATCGGCGCTCACGCGTCGCGGTGAACGCTCGGCGTGCGTCACGCTCCGAAGACGATCGTGAACCGTGTCGGTCCGCCTGGCGCCCCCTCGAGCGCGTAATCCAGGTCGTGGTTGACCAGAATCTCCTGCACGAGTGTCAGACCAATCCCCTGCCCGCCTTCCTTGGTGCTGAAGAACGGCGTAAACAGTTGCTCGCGCACCTGCGGTGAGATACCCGGCCCGGTGTCTTCGATTTCGAGTACCGGACTGCCGTCGCGAGCGAACAGCCGGAAGGTCAACGTGCCGTCCCGGCCGATCGCCTCGATCCCGTTTTTGGCGATGTTGAGCAGCGCCTGCTCGATCTGCGCGCGATCGATCGACACGGGCGGCACTGCCGGCTCGAGTTCGACGCGCAGGGCGATGCCGAGCGGCTCCCCCTGGCCGCGTGCCAGCGACGCGACATCGGATACGAGCGCCGCGAGATCGACCTCACGCCGCGCCGGCGCGCGCAATCGGACGACGTCCGCGAAGCTGCGCATGAACTCGTTCAACTGCGCAGTACGTCCGATCACGACCGCGATGGCACGCTCGAAGTCTGCGCGGTCGTCGATCGCGAGCTGACTGGCGTAGCTGAGGCAGGAGTTCAGCAGCGAATTGGACGCGCCCACGGTGTTGTTCACCTCGTGCGACAACATGCGAATCAGCTTCTCGTATGCCGCTTTTTCCGACTGGCGCAGCTCCTCGGTCAGCTCCTCGAGCAGATAGAAGCTGCGGCGGAAGCCGCGGTCCACGAACGTCCCGTGCGCGGCGCGGACGCGGCGGCCGCCCCAGATCGTCACGACGCGGCTCTCACCCGCAGTCAGCGCATCGAGTTGCGCCACCAGTGGACGGTCGATGCTGGCGAACGCCGCGCCGACGACGTCGGCGCCACGCGTCTGCAGCAGGCGCGCCGCCGCCGGATTGATCAGCTCGATGCGCCGCTCGAAGTCGAGGACGAGGATGCCTCCCGGAGACTCACGGAGGACGCGCGCCAGAAACTGGTGCTGCTCTTCAATGCGTACGCGCTCGTCGCGCAGCGAGCCGACCATCCGGTTGTAAACGCGAACCAGCCGATCGATGTCGGGCTCGCCGACCTCGCGTACCCGCGACATGAAATCGCTGTCTTCGAGCAGCTGCGCACTGTCGCGGACAAAATCGAGGGAGCGCGCAAAGCTGCGCAATAGCCCCAGTCCGAGGGCGAAGGAGATGACGAAGACGAGCTCGGCGGCAAACAGCCACAGGCGATTCGCGGCGATCAACCAGGCCGCCAGGCCGGCGAGCAGAAGGTGCAGAACGATCAGGTAGGTGAGGAACCGCGCCCGGAGGCTCACACCGGGATCTCGTACTTCTCCAGACGGCGATACAGCGCAGCCCGGCTCAGGCCCAGCGCCTGCGCGACCTTCGAGATGTTTCCGGCGTGATGCTTCATCGATTTGAGGATCATCGCCTTCTCGATCTCGTCGATCGTCATGCTGCCGACGGGTGGAAGAACGTCGCGCTCTGCCTCGGCCGGCTGCACGTCCATTGTCTGCTTGAACGCCGCGGCGTCAAGGACGCTGGTCCCGCTCATGAGCATGGTGCGCTCGATCGCCTGGCGCAATTGCCGGATGTTCCCCGGCCACGGCTGCGCCACGAGATAGCGCAACGCATCCTCCGTCAATCGCGCCGATGCGCGATCGTACGCCTCGCCTACGGCCTGAACGAACCTCGATGCGAGGATGCGAATATCATCCCGGCGCTCGCGCAGCGACGGCAGGTGCAGCGTGATCAGGTTGATGCGGTAGAGCAGATCCTCGCGAAACTCCCCGCGCTGAACCATCTCGGGAAGACTGCGATTGGTCGCCGAGATCACCCGCACGTCCACCGTCCGCCGCTGGCTCGATCCGAGGACTTCGAAGCTGCGATCCTGCAGCACGCGCAGAAGCTTGACCTGCGACGCGGCATCGAGATCGCCAATCTCGTCGAGGAAGATGGTGCCACCGTTCGCGAGCTCGAAACGTCCCTTCCGGTCCTGACGCGCGTCGGTGAACGCGCCGCGCACGTGCCCGAACATCTCGCTTTCGAACAGCGACGACGAGATGCCGCCGAGATTGACCTTGACGAACGGACCGTGGCGACGGCGGCTGTTGCGGTGGATGGCGTCGGCGACGAGCTCCTTCCCCGTGCCGCTCTCCCCGGTAATCAACACGGAGGCATCGGTGGCGCTGACCCGACCCGCGGCCTGGAGGACCTTCAGCAGGCGCGGGTCTTCGCCCACGAGGTCGCCAAAATCGAAGGCGGCGTCCAGATCTTCGCGGCTCGGCGGCAAGTCGGGCGCCGCCGGCACCGCGGAAAGCGCCAGCGCCGTTCGGACGGTCTGCAGGATTTGCTCGTTGGTCCACGGCTTGGTGATGAAGTCGCTCGCTCCGGCCTTCATCCCGCGGACGGCGAGGTCGATCGATCCCCAGGCCGTGATCAATACGACGGGCAACTGCGGGTGCGCGGCACGGATGGCGGTCAGCAGCGACAATCCTTCTTCGCCCGTCGTCTGACGGGTAAAGTTCATGTCCTGCAGCACGAGCTGACAGAGATGCGATGCCAGCCACGCCTGCGCATCTGCCGGATCCGACACGGCGTGCGAGGCGAATCCCGCCTGTTTCAGCAGCAGCGAGAGCGACGCAAGCACCGAAGGGTCGTCGTCAACGATCAGAATCATGCGCGTAAATTGGGAAATTGGGGTCGGGATAAATTTCACTTTTTGCCAAGGCTTCGCCTCACTCGCCTGGCAAAAAGTGAAATTTATCCCGACCCCAATTTCCCATCCTACTCGTAGCGTAGGGCCTCGGCAGGCTCGATTCGCGTCGCCACGTGGCTCGGATACCAGCCGCACAGGAGCGTCACGCCGACGATCGTCGCCGCCGACAGGACGAATGCGATCAGATACACATGCAGGTCGACGAAATAGATGATGTTCAGCAACGGGAACTGCACGACGACCAGCAAACCGACGGCAAGCGCCAGGCTCGTCATCACGCCGATCTCACCGAGGATCTGACGCCGCACGTTGACTTTCGAAGCTCCCTTCGCCCGCCGCAGACCCAGTTCGCGCGTCCGCTGCGTGACCGCCTGCCACAGCACACCGAACAGGCCGAGCGCCACCATCAGCATCAGGAACCCGGCCACGAGGCCCACGGCGATCAGGGGGGCCACGGCAAAGCGAATCGAGTCCTCGCGCATCTGCTCCAGTCGCGTGACTTCGAAGGACCAGCCCGGCGCGGCCGCCTGCAGGCGCTTGATCAGCCGTTCCTCGAACGCCGCCGGCGTCCCGGCGCGGACCTTGATCAGCAGGTTCCGCGGCGGCCGGCTCTTCGCGTCGTCGCCGCGGAGCGGCTTGCGGAAGATGGCGTAGTTGCGGGTGCCGTCGAACTCACCGTCCTCACGATACGCCTCGACCACACCGACGACACGATAGGGCCTCGGCGACATCGTGCCCGGCGGTGGTTCATCGGGGCGGATGTTCTGTCCAACTGCGCTTTCCGATCCGAACAGCTCGCGACTCATCGTCTCGTTGATCACCACGGCGTCGTACGACTGCCCGTCGTCCTCCGGACCGAACCAGCGGCCTTGCACCAGTTTCAACCCCATGACGTCCTTGAAATCGTCGGTCACCTCGGCCACGCCGAATTCGATCTCACGATTCCGCCATCGATAGGAGCTGTTCGACGAGCCGAACTGGTACGGGGCCAGCATCGTCACCGGCCACGCGCTCGATCTCCGGAAACTCGCCGAGCGCGAGGAACAGTTGCCGGACCGACTCCTGCTGCGACGCGTCGAAGTAGTCGTCGGATACCTGTTTCATGTCCACGCCGACGTTCCACACGCCATCGATCGAGAAGCCGATCGGACGACGCCAGTTGTCGAGCATGTAGACGCCCAATGCAACGACGGCGAACAGAACCAGAAACGACACGAAGATCTCCGTCATCATCAGTACGTTCGTGCGTTTCCGATTCCAGATCAACGTGAACAGGTGGCGGATCATCGCGAGGCCCCCTTCAGTGCCTCGACCGGGTGCAGCCGGGACATGCGCCACGCCGGATAGACACCCGAGAGCAGACCGAACACGAGCGCGAGGCCAACGCCCCAGGCAAAGATGCGATAGTTGAGCTGCAACGAGGCGTACTGAATGATTCCGCTCGCGTTGATCGCGCTCAGCAGCCACGCCGCGATCACGAAGCCGAGCGCCGCACCAACCAGCGTCAGGACGACGTTTTCGACGACGAATTGGCCGACGAGCACGCGAGACGACGCGCCGAACGCCTTACGGACGCCGATCTCGGAGGCGCGCTCCAGAATGCGGCTCGTGTTCAGGTTCATCAGATTGACCGCCGGCAGCAGCATGAACACCGTCGTCGCAATGGCGAGGACGAGAGCGAGCTTCGCACCATAGCCCGTCCCGAGACCGCTCCCGCTGCCAACGAACATGCGGCCCAGCGTGTCGAACAGCGTTTCAGGCGTGGCCTCGACGGTCTTGAACATGCGATCGGACGGCGTGATCGTTCGCAACCGGGACCAGAACTCGTCGCGAGTCAGGGCCAGTTTCGCCGGATCCCGCAGCAGAAGAATCCCGATGTAGTTGCCGACGAGCTCGGTGCGAAAACTGTCGGACTTCTCCGTCGTGTAGGGCACCCAGATGTCGGCGAACGGCACGACGCGCAGGACCGGAACGTCGGGCACCACACCGACGACGGTAAAACGCTGGCCGTCCACTTCCAGCGTGCGGCCCGAGGCGGGCGCAGCGCCGAAGAACCTGCGACGCGTCGACTCGTTGATCACCGCCACCATGCGGCCGTCCCTGACGTCACTCTCGGTGTAGGGGTGGCCTTCGAGAAACGTGAAGTCGAGGATTTCCCAGAAGACGCCGTCCGTGCGCTTCAAATTGGACTTCACGCGCTGCCCGTTCAGATACGAGAAGGCGCCGCCACCAAAGGTCGCGATTGACAGCTTCTCGACATTGGGCAGATTGCGGGCGTAAGTATCGATCAGCCGGAAGCCCGCCATCCCATTCCGCCGGACGCGGTCACCGCGTAACGCGGCGTAGTAGATACCGACCGTGCGATCCTGCCTCGTCTCGGGCGGATAGGCAGCAATCACGTGATCCAGGATCGCCGTCGCCAGCATCAGCACGACCAGAGTCAAGCTGATGCCGAACAGCGAGATGAACGTGAAAAACTTGCGGCGCAGCAGGACCTTCCACGCCAGCTTCAAGTAGTTCCGGAGCATGTCAGTTCACCATCCGACCGTCGAAGATCCGGACGGTGCGGCCGGTCTGCTCTGCCTGCCGGGGATCGTGCGTCACCATCACGATCGTGGTGCCGTCCGTCTCGCGAAGATCCTTCAGCAGCGCCATGATCTCGTCGCCCATCTGGCTGTCGAGATTGCCGGTCGGTTCGTCGGCGAGCAGGATTCGTGGCCGCCCGACGATGGCGCGGGCAATGGCGACACGCTGCTGCTGTCCTCCGGAGAGCTGTGATGGGAAGTGATGGGCGCGCGAGGCGAGGCCGACGCGCTCGATAGCCTGCAACGCGAGCCGGCGACGCTCCCGCGACGGCAGCGAGCGGTACAGCAGCGGAATCTCGACGTTGTCGACGACGCTGAGGTCGGCGATGAGGTGAAACGTCTGGAAGACGAAGCCGACTTTCTCATTGCGCAAACGCGCGAGCGCGCGATCGTGGTGAGAAGCGATTGGGGTCCCCCCCAATTCGACCGTACCACTCGTCGGCACGTCGAGCAGGCCGATCACGTTGAGCAGCGTGCTCTTGCCGCAGCCCGAGGGGCCCATGATCGAGATGAACTCCCCCTCGCGCACCTCGAGGTTGATGTTGGTGAGCGCGACGGTCTCGATCTTGTCGGTGCGGTAGACCTTCTCGATGTGTGAGAGACGGATAATCGGTCGAGCCACGTCGGTCGCGCGAGATATCGGTCGTTCCTGAATTGCGGTGGTCATGTCATGAGTTCCTGTTAGAGGCGGACCTGAAGGTCCGCCCTACATGAGAGGCGGACCTGAGGATTTCCTATGTAGGGCGGACCTTCACGTCCGCCTTCCAGTCTCCTGTAGGGCGGACCTTCAGGTCCGCCTTCGAGCGATCCGTCATCAGCGAATGCGGATCTCGTTCAGACGCTGGTAATCACGCATCTCGGAAATGATCACTTCGTCGCCAGCCATCAGGCCGTTGGTCACCTCGTAGTAGTCGAAGCCCGTGAGGCCGAAGCTCACCGGCGTCCTCACCGCGCGGTTGCCGCGGATGACGAAGACTTCCTGGTTCCCTTCGCCGGTGGAAAACGGACCGCGCCGCACGCGCAACGTGCGGGGCCGTCTGGCGGTCACGACGGAAACGTCCACTCGCAGGTTCTGCCGCAGCAGCGGGCTCGACGGCTGGGCCAGCCCTATCGCGACGGTCATCACCCCGTTGGCGATCGTCGGATTGATCGACCTGACGGTGCCCTCCAGCGTGTCGTTGTTGATGCGAACGATCGCGCCCTGACCGATCGACAGCCGGGCGGCGTGCACGTCCGACACATTGGCGTCCACGCGGAACGACGTGAAATCGGCCACGCGCGCCAGGACGGCCCCCTTCTGCACCGAGGCGCCTTCCTCGGTCACGACCCAGGTCAGCACGCCCGCGCGGCCGGCGCGCGGGCTCGCGAGATCCAGTTGCCGCGCCGCCTCGGCTTCATCCTTCCGCAGCTTGCCGATCTCCATGTCGAGCCCGGCCAGTTCCGTTCGAGTCGCCTCTTGCGCGTTCTCTCGCTCCGCCGAGATCTGCTTCAGCTCAATCCCCGCCTGCGTCGTCGCCAGCTCCGACTTGCGGAGCAGTTCCTGCGACAGCAGACCCTGCTTGAACAGTTCCTGGTCCCGCCGCAGTTGCGACTCGAGCGACGCCAGCTGCAGCTTCTTGACCTCTGTCTTGCTGTCGAGCTCGATCAGGCTCTTTTGGAGCGTGAGCCGTTTCTGCGCCTGGGCGTTTGCTTTGATCGCGAGGTCCTGCGCGTATTTCTCGACGGTCAGGCGGGCTTCGCTCACATCGAGCTGGACGATCGGCTGCCCTTCGCGCAGCCGCGCGCCGGGTCGCTCGAAGATGCGCAGCACGCGCGCTTCGACGGGACTCGTGATCACCTGCTCGATCTCGGGGACGACAACACCCGATGCTGCGATCGAGCTGTCCACGGCACCGGCCTCCACAACCGCCGTCCGGATGTTTACCCGGTCGATGCTCGGCGCGATCAGCCCGGCCAGTGCGAGGTAGGCGAACACGCCGATCGACAGCACCGTGCCGCCGACGGCGATCCTCCGGCGGCGCTGCGATCTGATGACTGAGGGGGCGATTTCGCGATCCACGCGGCCTCCTGGCGCAATCGGGTTGCCAGGTGGCCACTCGGAAATACGCGATAATTCGCGGCTTGTCGGGATCGACCGTTCAGGAGCGTACGAGAGGTGTTCGGAAGCGGACAGCGCCGCGATGTCGAACGCCTCTCAGAACCTCGCTACCCTGTAGTCCGGAGCCTGGAGCCTGGAGCCCGGAGCCCGGAGCCCGGAGCCCGGAGCCCGGAGCCTGGAGCCCGAAGTCTGTAGCCTGACCCCTGGAGCCTGAAAATGACCACCGATGATGTCCGCGTGTTGATCGACTACCACTACTGGGCGCGCGATCGCGTGCTCGAAGCCGTCGACGCGCTCACGCCGGAGCAGTTGACTCGCGACATGGGCAACAGCTTCAAGTCGGTGCTCGACACACTCGCGCACCTTCACTCCTCAGAGTGGATCTGGCTGTCACGCTGGCACGGCGAGTCGCCGACCACGCCGCTCGCGGCCGATCGCTTTGCGGATGTGGCGGCCGTCCGCGCCGGCTGGGCGGAACTGGAAACGAAAATGCGCGCGCTCGCCGCAGCCCTGACGGACGAGCGACTGAACGAGTCCCTCGACTATCGGCTGCTCAATGGCACCGCAGGCCGCAACCGGCTGTGGCACATGATTCAGCACATGGTGAACCACGCCACCTACCATCGCGGACAGCTCACGACGATGCTGCGGCAGCTCGGCGCGGCGCCGCCGAAGAGCATGGATCTCATCGCTTTCTATCGCGAGAGGGCGTAGGGATCAGGGATCGGGGATCGGGGATCGGGGATCAGGGATTCTTCTGCCGTTCGATCCGGTCGATTTCACCCAGCGCCAGGCCGTATTCCGTATAATCGCGGCGCCCCTTCTCCTTCACCCACTGGAGGTGCTGAAGCGCAGTCGCCTGATCGCCATCGATGTGTGCCTTGATGCCGATGTAGGCATGCGCTTCGGTCAGCAGCGCTTCGGGTGAGGCCTTCTTCAGGAGCTGTCCTGCAGGAAGGCTGCCGCGAAGATAGCCGACGATGGTCGCCTGCCACGAATTCGCGTCCACGTTCGCCGCGATCTCGTCGAGTATGGCTCGCGCCTGATCGGTCTTCTTGAGCCGCAAGGACGCAATCGCTGCGACGAACATGACATAGGGGCTACCGGTGTTCTGCCACCCGGATTGGCGAACGAAGCTGGTCGCGTCGGCATAGACGAAGGTGTCGAGACCTAGACGCTGTGATTCAGCGATGCGACGAGCGTACCAGCCAGGCTCGGGGTTCACCGTAAGACACCGGCTGAAGTTCGCTGCGGCTTCCTTCAGACCCAACGCCTGTTGCGCCAGACTGAGGCCAAAATACGATGGCGCGGAGTCGCGATATACGGCGAGTGCGCGGCCATAGGCCGCGATGGCATCCTCGTAGCGCTTGGCACCGCGGAACGCCTCGGCACGGAGAAATGTCGTCGCAAAATCGGTCGCGTTCTGCAGATCCGGCGCTTCCAGAATGTCAACGGCATCGGAGGTGCGTTCCTGGCCCAATAGCACTCGCGCTCGCGCCAGCCGCACAGCAATCGACAGACGATCGATCGCGACCGCCTTGCTCAGCCGCTTCTCGGCCTCCTCGTATGCGCCGTGACGCGCCAGCAGGTCGCCCTGGACCTGGAGAGCGTCGATTTCGGGCAGCGCCTCGATCGGCGCGTCGAGCTTCGTCTCGACGCTCGGCAGCTGCATCGCCATCATCGTGGGTAGATCCAGATACTCGCGAAGGCCGCTTTCCAGCGCCTCGCTATCCGGTCCGAAGGTCTGCGCAAACGCAACGTCGCTCGACTGGCCTTCCGCGAGCGCTGACACGAAGGCGCGAACCTTCGGTCGATAAGCCCCCTTTTCCCCAAGCAGCAGGTAGTGGGTGAAAGCCCAGGACTGGGCGTAGAAGCGGTACACGGCCTGTGGCGTGCGCAGAAGCTCTGGCAACGCCGCGGACGAGAGGAATTTTTTGAACGGAATCAGGCCGCCGTACGATCGCAGGGCCGTACGGTATTCGACGATGGGCCGACCGACGATCATCCGGTTGTCGGTCTCGCTACCGTTGAATGTGCTGTAAAAGTCAGCCAGGCCCTCGTTCAGCCACATCGGCAGCCGCGGCGCAGCACGGTAGATGAGAAAGTGCGTGTATTCGTGGAAAATGACGCGATAACTGAACTCGCGATTCTCATTCGGCGCGAGCACGATGTAGTTGATGTCGGGTAGCGCAGAGAAGTACGCCGCCACGTTATCGGACGGCTTACCCCGAGTGCGCGGCTTGAACGGCGTGAGGGCGCTGTCGTCGCGGAAGACGACCGCCAGCATGGGGACGGGAGAGCTCATGGGCGTTGCCGGCGCGAGCGCTCGAACCGCAACGCGGAATCGTTCGATTTCCAATGCGGTGCGCCGAAGGTCCCGCTCCGGTGCGTTGCCAATGATTGTCAGCGACGGTGCTCTCAGCCGTTTCCAATCGCGACTCGTGGGTCCCGGAGCTCCCGCATCCTGCGCCACGCTGCTGGCAGCGGGCGTCACTATCGACCAGAAGATAATGACGAACCGGAGATGCGCGTTCATGGGTTCCCTACCGGAAGGTGTGCGGGCTGGCAGGATTGTCAGAGATTCGCTGAAGCGTCGCAAGTGACCGCTTTCCGGGCACTGTCACGGACCACACTGAAAGGGTCCACGGTAGCGGCCGCAGCTGGACCGCTATTATGATCAGCCGCACATCGAGGGCAGGCGCCCGCAGGAGTCGTTCATGCGTCACTTCACGACAATGATTGCGATCACGTTGACCATCGCACTTGGAAATGCCAGCACCGCCAGGGCGCAGGCCGACGAGGCAGCCCGTATCAAGGAAGCGACGACGGTCCTCGAGGAGATTCTCAATGCGCCCGACGTCTCGGTCCCGGAGTGGGTCGCGCAGAAGGTCCAGGGCATCGCCGTCTTCCCGTCCGTGAAGAAGGCGGGGCTTCTCGTCGGCGGGCAATGGGGTCGGGGCGTCCTCAGCGCGAAGTCGACGAAGAGCGGCACGTGGTCGGCGCCCGCGTTCCTCACGCTGACCGGCGGCAGCATCGGCGCCCAGATTGGTGGTGAGGCGGTTGACCTCGTGCTCGTGATCGTCGACGAGCGCGGGCTCGAACAACTCACACGGAATCAGTTCAAGATCGGCGCGGATGCGGGCGTCGCGGCGGGCCCTGTCGGGCGCACCGCGGAAGCCTCGACCGACATCCAGATGCGGGCGAAGATCCTCAGCTACTCCCGGGCGCGGGGACTGTTCGCGGGCATCACACTGAACGGCTCGACGATCAAGCAGGATCGTGACGCCAACGAGCGCTTCTACAATCAGCCGTACAAAACCAGCCAGATCGTCCTCGACCGGCTGGGTGGAGCTCCGGAACCGGTCCCGGCCTGGCGGGCCGCCCTCGAGGAAGTCCGGCCCAAGCGCTGACGATCCGGCGACGCGTAGAGTCCTTTGCGGGGCAGCCGATTAAGTTCTTATGCACTCCAGCATCTGGATTCACATTCTTGCCGACATCGGGCGCAACACGTTCAGATACGCGCCCTTCGTCCTGATGTCAGCGCTGGGGCGCGTCACGGCCGAATCCTGCGGGTCGAAATACGGCGACGGCAGCTGGCGCGACGCGCCGCCCTCGATGGAGCAATTGCGAATCGAGCGTTACCTGGCGGGTTCGTCGGTCGCCGGCAAGACCCTGCTGCACGTCGGCGTGGGGTCGTCAAGCGTCGCCAAGCGGTTCCATGCCGAGTGCCGCCAGATCGACGGGCTGACGGTCATGGCCGACGAGATCACCTATGCCGACGGCCTGGGCTACTCGAATTACCGCGTTTATCTGCTCGACAAATTCTCGCCCGCGGTCACGACCACGCTCCCGAATCGCTATCACTTCATCATCGACAACAACCCCAGCTCCTTCGCCCCCAGCCGGGCCGCGTTCGACTGGATGATCGCCAACTACGTCGAACTGCTGGAGCCGGGCGGGATGTTCCTCACCGATCGCGTCGGAATGCACTATCGCGAGAAATACGCCTTTTCGGTCGCCGACGACGACCTCGCCGCGTTCGAACGCGTGCTGCCTGTCCGCTTCGAGCGGCCGACAACGTCGGTGCGGGCGTTGGTCAAGCTCGGCTCCGCAACACGCCAATAGTCGCGCTGGATCGATTCGGCTACAGCATCGACTGCATGTATCCACAAAATGGGTACGTTGTGGTGAACCCATGCGTAAAATGCATGGAATGAATAAAACCTTTCTATTTCCGTTTTCCTTCTAAATCCCGCATAACTAACGGCATACCTTCGACCGTGTGCCGGCGGAGCCCTACCTCTGAGGCAGGCTGCCCCCGGCGAGGATGCCGCGATGGATCAGCACCCCCAACTGCCCCAGGCGCAGGGTCTTTACGACCCTCGATTCGAGAGCGATGCGTGCGGCGTCGGCTTCGTCGTGCACCTCAAAGGCCGCCGCTCTCACGCCATCGTCGAGCAGGGGCTGAAGCTGCTGATCAATCTCGAGCACCGCGGCGCCTGCGGCTGCGAGGCGAACACCGGTGACGGCGCCGGCATTCTGCTGCAGATGCCGGACGCGTTCTTTCGCGCCCAGCCGCTGGGATTCGAGCTGCCAAGGGAGGGCCAGTACGGCGCCGGTCTGATTTTCCTGCCGCAGGACGAGACCGAACGGGATCAGGTGAAGGCGCTGTTCGCGCGCACGTGCGAAGAGGAGGGTCTGCAGGTGCTCGGGTGGCGGCACGTGCCGACCGACGATTCCGAGCTGGGCGCACGGGCTCGCGCGTCGGAGCCGGTCTTCGCCCAGATCTTTATCGGCATGACGCCCGCACTTTACGCCGGGGCCTCTGCGGGCGATCCGCTCTATTTCGAGCGAAAGCTCTACATCGCGCGCAAGCGCGTCGAGGCGGAGGCCGACGCGCTGGGGCTCGCCGAGCGAGCGCTGTTCTTCATCGTCAGCCTGTCGTCCCGGATCCTCACCTACAAGGGCATGCTGACGGCGGGCCAGATCTCGCCGATGTTTCCCGACCTGAGCGAACCGATGTTCGAGTCGGCGCTGGCGCTCGTCCACCAGCGCTTCAGCACGAACACGTTCCCCTCCTGGCCGCTGGCACATCCCTATCGCTACATTGCGCACAACGGCGAAATCAATACGCTGCGCGGCAACATCAACTGGATGCGCGCGCGGGAAGGACTGCTTCAGTCGGATCTCTTCGGCGACGATCTCAAGAAAGTACTGCCCGTCATTCGTGAAGGCGGTTCCGACACGGCGACCTTCGACAACGTGCTCGAGTTCCTCGTCATGAGCGGGCGCTCGCTGCCGCATGCCGTGCTGATGATGATTCCGGAGCCGTGGCAGAACCACGCCACGATGAATCCGGCGCGTCGCGCGTTCTACGAGTACCACTCGTCGCTGATGGAGCCATGGGATGGCCCGGCATCGATCGCCTTCAGCGACGGTACCATCATCGGCGCCGTCCTCGATCGCAACGGCCTCCGTCCGTCGCGCTACTACGTCACCAAGGACGACATCGTGGTCATGGCGTCGGAGGTCGGCGTGCTCGACTTTGCGCCCGAGAACATCGCCGTCAAGGAACGGCTGCATCCCGGCAAGGTATTCCTCGTCGATACCGCCCAGGGCCGCATCATCGACGACGAGGAACTGAAAACCCGGCTCGCGAACGAAAAGCCGTACGGCGAGTGGGTGAAGGCGCATCTCAAGAACATCGACGAGCTGCCGGATGGTCCGCCGCTGCCCGAGCCGGATCACTCGACCGTGTTACGCCGGCAGCAGGCATTCGGCTATACGCATGAAGACCTTCGTATCCTCGTCGCGCCAATGGCGCAGCAGGGCGAGGAAGCGATCGGATCGATGGGCACCGACACCTCGCTCGCGGTGTTGTCGAATCGTCCGCGGCTGCTCTACGACTACTTCAAGCAGCTGTTCGCGCAAGTGACGAACCCGCCGCTCGACGCGATCCGCGAAGAGCTCGTCACGTCGATGGCGTCCACGATCGGGCCCGAGGGCAATCTCCTCGATCCGCAGCCCGAATCGTGCCGGCAGATTACGGTCACCTATCCCGTGATCAGCAACGAGGAAGTGAACAAGCTCCGCCACCTCGATTGCGAGGGGTGCAAGACGACGACGCTGCAGATGCTCTACAACCAGGCCGAGGACGGCCCGGGCCTGGAGCGCGCGATGGATCAGCTCTGTCGCGACGCGAGCGCCGCTGTTGCCGACGGCTGCACGATCCTCATCCTGTCCGATCGCGGCGTGGACCAGGCGCATGCGCCAATCCCCAGCCTGCTGGCCACCGCCGGCGTGCACCATCACCTGGTCCGCGAAGGCACGCGCACCCGCTGTGCGCTGGTCCTCGAGTCAGGCGACGCGCGCGAAGTCCACCACTGCGCGCTGCTGCTCGGCTACGGCGCGGGCGCGGTGAATCCGTATCTCGCGTTCGAGACCATCGACGACATGATCCGTCAGGGCCAGCTGCCCGGCCTGACGCACGAGAAGGCGGTCAACAACTACATCAAGGCGCTCAACAAGGGCATCCTCAAGGTGATGTCCAAGATGGGCATCTCGACGCTCGCCAGCTACTGCGGCGCCCAGATCTTCGAGGCGGTCGGATTGAGCAAGGCGTTCGTTGACCGCTACTTCACCTGGACGCCGTCCCGCATCGAAGGCGTCGGCATCGAGGTGATCTCGGAGGAAGTGGCCCGCCGGCATCAGAAGGCATTTCCGAAGCGGCCCGTCGCGCAGCCCGATCTCGAGTGGGGCGGCGAGTACCAGTGGCGCCGCGACGGCGAGTACCACCTCTTCAACCCGGAAACGGTCTTCAAGCTCCAGCACGCGACGCGGGCGGGCCAGTATCGAATCTTCAAGGAATACTCGGGCCTCGTCGACGGTCAGGCGCGCCGGCTGGCGACGCTGCGCGGCCTCTTCGACTTCAAGCCGGCCGGCTCACCGATCCCGCTCGACGACGTCGAATCGGTCGAATCGATCGTCAAGCGGTTCTCGACCGGCGCGATGTCGTTCGGGTCGATCAGCGCCGAAGCGCACGAGACACTCGCCATCGCCATGAATCGCATGGGTGCGCGCTCGAACTGCGGCGAAGGCGGCGAGGATGCGGCGCGATACCAAAAGGACGCGAACGGCGACTGGCGCCGCAGCGCGATCAAGCAGGTCGCGTCGGGCCGGTTCGGCGTCACCAGCGAGTACCTGGTCAACGCGAGCGATCTGCAGATCAAGATGGCGCAGGGCGCCAAGCCCGGTGAGGGCGGACAGCTTCCCGGCCACAAGGTGTATCCGTGGATTGCGAAGGTCCGTCACGCGACGCCAGGCGTCGGGCTGATTTCGCCGCCGCCGCATCACGACATCTACTCGATCGAAGACATCGCGCAGCTGATCCACGACCTGAAGAACGCCAATCCGAAGGCGCGCGTGCACGTGAAGCTCGTCGCCGAGGCGGGCGTCGGTACCGTTGCGGCGGGTGTCGCCAAGGCGCATGCCGATGTCGTGCTCATCTCGGGCCACGACGGCGGCACGGGCGCATCTCCGCTCACCAGCATCAAACACGGCGGCGTGCCGTGGGAGCTGGGTCTCGCCGAGACGCAGCAGGTGCTGCGCCTCAACGGCCTGCGCGATCGCATCGTCGTGCAGGTGGACGGTCAGATGAAGACCGGGCGCGATGTCGTGATCGCCGCGCTCCTTGGCGCCGAGGAGTTCGGATTCGCGACTGCCCCGCTCGTTGTCTCGGGCTGCGTGATGATGCGCGTCTGTCATCTGAACACCTGCCCGGTGGGCATCGCGACGCAGGATCCCGAGCTGCGCAAGAAGTTCAACGGCAAGCCCGAGTTCGTCGAGAACTTCTTCAAGTTCATCGCCGAGGAAGTCCGCGAGCTGATGGCGGCGCTCGGTTTCCGGACGATGGACGAGATGGTCGGACGCGTCGACGTCCTCGATACGCGGCCGGCGCTGGATCATTGGAAGGCGCACGGCCTCGACCTTTCGGCGATCCTCTACGATCCACCAGCCGCTGGCGCGCATCCTCGCCATAACACGACGTCACAGGATCACGGGCTCGAACGGGCGCTCGATCGGCAGTTGATTCAGGTGTGCGCGGACGCGCTCGAAGGCCGCGGTGGTGTCGAAGCGACGATGCCCATCCGGAATGTGAACCGGACCGTGGGCACATTGCTCGGCTACGAGGTCACCTCGCGATTCGGTGGCCAGGGTCTCCCTGATGACACGATCCGCCTGACGTTCCACGGTTCGGCGGGGCAGAGCTTCGGCGCTTTCGTGCCACGCGGCATCACGCTCACGATCGAGGGCGACGCGAACGACTATGTCGCGAAGGGATTGTCTGGCGGCCGCGTGATCATCTATCCGCCTCGTCGATCGACCTTCGCCGCCGAGGACAACATCATCATCGGCAACGTCGCGCTGTATGGCGCGACCAGTGGCGAGGCCTTCATCCGCGGGGTCGCCGGCGAGCGCTTCGCCGTCCGTAACAGCGGCGCGACTGCGGTCGTCGAAGGCGTCGGCGATCACGGCTGCGAATACATGACCGGGGGCCGCGTGCTGGTGCTGGGGCCGACCGGGCGCAACTTCGCGGCCGGCATGAGCGGCGGCGTCGCCTACGTGATCGATCCCGCGAGCGACTTCCAGCAGCACTGCAACAGCGGCATGGTGGACCTCGAGGAAATCGACGACGAGGACGAAACACTGCTGCGTCGGCTCGTCTCGCGCCACATCGCGCTCACCGGCAGCACGCGCGCATCACATCTGCTCTTCCGCTGGGCCGAGATTCGCCGGCAGTGGGTGAAGGTCATACCGCGCGACTACAAGCGTGTTCTACAGGCCGAGAACGCCGCGCGTCAGAAGGGCCGCGACGCCGATTTCAACGATCTCGTGAGTGCCGCCCGTGGGTAAGCCTACCGGATTCATCGAGATCGCCCGCAAGAAGCAACCGTCACGGCCGGTCGCCGAGCGCGTCAAGGACTGGCGCGAGGTGTATCTGCCGCATGCGAACGAGACGCTGGCGCAGCAGGGCGCGCGTTGCATGGACTGCGGCATTCCCTTCTGCCATGAGGGCTGCCCGCTCGGGAACCTGATTCCCGACTGGAACGATCTTGTCTATCGGGATCGATGGCAGACCGCCATCGAGCGTCTGCTGGCGACGAACAATTTCCCGGAGTTCACGGGCCGGCTCTGCCCGGCTCCGTGCGAAGGCGCCTGCGTGCTCGGGATCAACAGCGACCCGGTCACCATCAAGGGTATTGAGAACGCGATCATCGAGCGGGCCTTCGACGAGGGCTGGATCTCACCCCGGCCGCCGAAGTCGCGCAGCGGCAAGCGCATCGCCGTGGTCGGATCCGGGCCCTCGGGTCTCGCGGCTGCCGATCAACTGAACAAGGCGGGACACGGGGTCACCGTCTTCGAGCGGGCCGATCGCATCGGTGGTCTGCTTCGCTACGGGATCCCTGAATTCAAGATGGAGAAGCGCGTCCTCGATCGCCGGCTCGCGGTCCTGGAGGCGGAAGGTGTCAAGTTCCGGACGAACGCGAACATCGGCGAGGGCATTCCCGCCGACGAGCTCCGCCGCGAGTTCGACGCGGTCGTTCTGTGCGGCGGGGCGACCATTCCACGCGATCTGCCGATCCCGGGACGTCAGCTCTCCGGCGTCCACTTTGCGATGGATTACCTGACGCAGCAGAACCGGCGCTGCGAAGGCGACGATCTCAGCAGCTCGCCCCTGATCACCGCCGCGGGCAAACGCGTGGTCATCATCGGCGGCGGCGACACTGGCGCCGACTGCCTGGGCACGGCGCATCGTCAAGGGGCTCGATCGATACACCAGTTCGAGCTGCTGCCGAAGCCGCCAGACACGCGTGCCGACAGCAACCCCTGGCCGCAATGGCCGCAGATCTTCCGTGTCTCGTCTGCGCATGAGGAAGGCGGCGAGCGCCTCTACTCGGTGTCGACCACCGAGTTCGTCGGCCATAGCGACGGACGCCTCCAGGGACTGACGGGCGTCAGCGTGGTGCCGGCCCAGGAAAACGGTCGCATGACGTTCAAGCCGGTTCCCGGCAGCGAGTTCACGCTCGAGTGCGAGCTCGTGCTCCTGGCCATGGGCTTTACGGGTGCGGAACGAAGCGCAGTCGATCAGCTGGGCGTGAAGCTCACCGATCGCGGTACCGTCGCGCGCGACGAGAGGTGGATGACGAACGTGCCCGGCGTCTTCACTGCCGGTGACATGCAGCGCGGTCAGTCGTTGATCGTGTGGGCGATTGCCGAGGGTCGCAGCGCCGCGCGCGGCGTCGATCAGTGGCTGAGCGGCCAGTCTCAGCTCCCGGCCCCGCTTTAACGCGCCGTGTCGTGGAGGCGGGGCTTTAGCCCCGCCGTATAATCGGCGGCGGCATCGGCGGCCCTGAAGGGCCGCCTCCACAACCGACCCGATCCGACCCGATCCGACCCGTCATTGTTCCTGATAAAACCACGTCAGGCCGCCGTCGACGGTGAACGTCGCGCCGGTGGCGTAGTCTGATTCCGCAGACGCAAGGAACACCGCGAGACTGGCGACATCGTCTGTCTTCCCGATGCGGCCGACCGGGATCTGCGCGGTTAACGCCGCTACCTTCTGCGGATCGCTCAGCAGCTTCGCATTGATCGGCGTCTCGATCGCGCCAGGCGCAATCGAGTTGATCGTGATGCCAAGAGGTCCGAGTTCAACCGCGAGGTTCCGGGTCAGCATCTTCAGCCCCCCCTTGCTCGCGCAGTAGGACGCGAAGTTCGGGAACGGCAGCTCTTCGTGCACCGAGCTGATGTTGATCACCTTCCCGCCGCGCCCGTCGGCCCGCAGTTTGTTGACGAAGGTCTGTGTCGCGAAGAAGACGCCCTTGAGATTGATGTTGAGTACCTTGTCGTAGTCGCTCTCCGTCACGTCCCAGAACGGCGCATGGCTCTCGACGCCGGCGTTGTTCACCAGAACGTCGAGCCCACCCAGGCCCTCCCAGCCCTGCTCCACGAGCGCTCGCACCGACGCGACCGATCCGAGATCGCCTTTGATCGCTGTCGCGCGGCGTCCGGTCGCCTGGATTCGCGCCACCGTTTCCTCGGCACCTTTCGGATCGCTGTTGTAGTTGACGACAACGTCCGCGCCTTCCTCCGCGTAGCGAATCGCAATCGCCTGACCGATCCCCTTACTGCTGCCGGTGACGAGCGCGCGTTTACCTTGAAGTCGCATTCGTGATCCCTAAGTCCGTGTCCGTCCGTGACCTCAGTCCAACGACCCCGCACCCGGGCCGGGACGCGTGATGAAAAACGCGCTGGATGCCGCGGCTTTGGGGTGTCCACCTCGATAGGCCCGTCGCCAGGCGGTGAGGAACGCCTCGGCCCTGGCCGACTCGACGAGAGCCCACACGCTGCCACCAAAGCCGGCCCCGAACGCGGACGCGGCAAGCGCGCCGTTGGTGCGCGCCAATGCAGCAAGGGCGCTGGTTTCCGCGACCTGGTTCCCCAGCAGACGTTCCGCCGCTTCCTGCGATCGATCGACGAGCCGTCCGAACTCGTCGAACGCGCCAGCGTTGAGCGCGTCGATGGCGCTCGGCACGAGCTCACCATACTCGACGAGAAAATGCTCGAGGCGCGACCGAAGCGCGGCGCGCTCGGCTGGGTCGTCTGACTGATCCGCCAACGCTCGCAGGCGATCTGCGGCATCGGGACTCGACGCGAGCGCATCCGCAAGGCTGACGTCGCTGCGGCCAGTGGCGTGGCGCCACCGATCGACCAGCGTGCTGACGAGCGATGCGGCCCGGTTGTACCGCTCGCGCGCGCTGCCGGTCTTCGCGGCGGCGATGCCGCTCGACGCCACGACGAAGGTCAAGTCCTCCGGCAACGAAATAAGCGCGGTCCGCGACACCGGAATGTAGTGATAGACGCCCAGACGCCCCGCCTCGCTCAGCAGGATCGCCGTGTGATCCTGGCTGCCGCCGGACGTGCCGACGCCCTGATCGCCTGACAGGTTCAGGAACGCCTTGCCGTTTTCGATGCTCCCCAGGTAGCCGGCTAGCCGCCACTCATCGCCGATCTCGGAGATGTACCGTGGGTCCTGTTCGAGCTGGTTCACGTCGGCCAGCGTGAGAAAGACCGCGATCACGAGCGCGCTCGACGTACTCAAACCGGCGGCACGCGGAAGATTCGAGTAAAACCCAATATCGGCACCGCGCGTCACGCCGGTGAAGTTTCTCGCCAGGCGTCGTGCCACCGTCATCGGATAGTTGGACCAGATCCCGACGGGCGGCTGCAGGTCGGGCGAGATCGGGAACTCGGCGCGCCGCGCATCTTGTGCATCGAAAATGCGGACGAGGCCATCGCGGCGTGGGGCGTACGAGACGGCGAAGCCGCGTTCCACGGCGCAGGTGAGGCTCCGGCCGCCCGCGTAGTCGGTGTGCTTGCCGATCACTTCGATCCGTCCGGGCACGAACAATCGGCGCGCCGGCGTCCCGCCGTCGATCGTCCGGAACACCTCGTCCGCACGCCGCACCGCGTCGTCGGCGAGCGGGCGCGCCGCCGCTGACAATCGATCGAGCACGGCGTGCGTCACAGCACGACCTCGACGCCGGCAAGGCGCGACGCCACGCCCGCGATGTCCACCTGTCTCGAGAGGTCGAGCACCGCCGACTCGACACGGATCGCGCGAACGCGCATCGCACCCGTCTGAATGCCCAGCTGCACCGCCGCCGGCAGCTCGAGCTCGCCGCGCGCGGACAGTGGCACCTCGCGGCACATGCGGAAAATCCGGCTGTCGAAGCGCCAGCAATTCATGCTGAGAAAGACATCGTCACCCAGCGCACGGAGCGTCTCGGCGTCGGGTTTCTCGACGATGCGCCGCATGTAGTCGCCGTCGAGATCGAGGACCGCGAAGCTGGCGACGCGCGATGGCTCGATCTGACCGTCCGCCAGCAGTCCGACACGACTGAAGGCGACGAGGCCGGGTTCGTCGATCGTCGCAAGCCGGCGCAGCGCGTCGACCGGATAGTAGTTGTCGCTGTTGATGACCAGGAATGGCTCGCCGTCAGTCCACGACTCGGCCGCGAGCACGGCATCGGCAGTCCCGTGCGGCTCCTGCTGCACAGCGAAGTCGATGGTCATCCTTGTCGGTGACGTCTCAACCTGATAGCGCCGCCGGAGCAGGTCGTGCTCGGGACCGATGACAAGACAGATGCGGTGGATACCGGCGTCGGCCAGCGCGCTCAGGACGTAGTCGAGAAACGGACGACCGATGGGGATCAATGCCTTGACGCCCGTCGACGCCACGTGTGCCTGGTCGCCGCTCATCTGTGCGGCGGCGTCTGCTTTCCGCATGCGCGTGCCCAGGCCACGCGCGAGGATCACGGCTCGTGTGGTCATGGAGTAGCGGACGGCGCGCTCTGCTGCCTCATGCGAACGCATTGTATCCAACGAGCCCGGCCTCAACCGTGTCAAACGTGCTAGGCTCGTCGTGCGTTCGCGGCGAGTGTCGCCGTTCGCACTTTGGGGGTGAGCCATGGGTGACCTTCTTATCTGGATCCTTTTCGGTCTCGTCGTCGGCGCGCTCGCCAAACTCGTGATGCCCGGTAACGATCCGGGGGGCATCATCGTGACCATCCTCCTCGGGATCGCCGGCTCGCTGCTGGGCGGATTCCTCGGCCGGATGCTGGGGTTGTACGATCGCGGCGAAGCGGCCGGGTTCGTGATGTCGCTGGTCGGCGCCGTCGTGCTCCTGGCCCTGTATCGGCAGTTCGTTCGATCGCGCGCCTGATGACGCTGCCGCCGGCGTTCTTCGTTGGCGCCAACCTGCCGTGGATTCGTTACGGCGGTGATTTTGGCGCGAACGCCTGGGCGCCGGCCGGCCTCTCCCAGCATTCAGAGCCTGACCGCATCGCCTCGCTGTTCGAGACGCTGCGCGCGCATGGCATCACGACCATCCGCTGGTTCTTCCTGTGCGATGGACGGGCGGGCGTCCGCTTCGGCGCGGACGGGTTCCCCGACGGCCTGGACGACGTCGTGTTTCGTGACGTGGACACGGCGTTGTCGTGGGCCGAGCGCGCGGGCCTCGGCGTGCTGCCCGTCCTGCTCGATTTTCATTGGTGCATGCCCGCACGGACGGTCAACGGCGTGCAGCTCGGCGGACGTCGTCTCGTCTTGTCACGGCCGTCCGGCCGCAAACGGTTGATCGAGACCGTGATCGCGCCGCTGCTCGAGCGCTACGGCCGCGACTCCCGAGTACATGGGTGGGATCTGATCAACGAACCGGAGTGGGTGACGTTCGGTGTCGGCACCTGGCATGCGCGCCGAAGCATCCTGCGACAGGCGATGAGGGGTTATATCCGGGACGCGGCGGCCTGCGCGCACGCGCGCGTCGTGCAGCCGGTCACCGTCGGCTCCGCGAGCACCCGATGGCTTGGACTGGTAAAGGGTCTCGACCTGGACTTCTACCAGCCCCACTGGTACGACAGTTTCGAATCGCGAGCGCCTCTCGCGATGCCCGTCGAAGCCATGCGCTGCGACCGCCCCCTGGTGCTTGGAGAGTTCCCGACGCGTGGCTCCGCGCGTGCTCCAGACGTGTTGATCGAGATGGCGCGCGCCGCCGGATATCAGGGCGCGATGTTCTGGTCGGTGTTGGCCGAGGATCCCGCGACAGATTTCGAGTGCGCGCGCGAGGCGTTGGCCAGACGAGCATGATGTCGCGGCGGGGGTTCAGCCCGCGCCATTGCAGGCCGGCATGAAGGCCCGCCTCTACATCAGCTGTTTCCCCGCCCGGCTCGACATCAGCTGTTCCCCGCGAGGTAGAAGAAGATCATCACGGCGATGAGCGCGAAGACGATCGCGAAGAACACCTTCCAGGGGCTGAGGGGATAGATACCGTCCATTTTTCCCGTGTAGCCGTTTGCCAGTACTTGATAGGTCTTGGCCCCGTACGTGTAGGTCATGATCCAGACCGGGACCAGGATGTGTTTGAAGGTACGGCCGGCGAACTCGGGAAAAATTTCGAGAGCGCGGTGGGTATCGCCAGGGACGGCTGCTGCTGCCATCGATCTGAGTTGCTCTGTCATCTGGTCGATCGAGCGCTGCGCCGCATCGATCAACACCACCTGATAATGCTCGACGACGAATCCCGAGAGCATCGCGGCGTCGTAGGGCACGAGATCGGTCGTCGGAAACGGCTCGATACGCTTCAACAAGTCGATCCTGACGCCCTGCGACCCGGGTACCGGTTCATCATCGAAGAAGTGCTCGATGCGGCCCGACGCCGGCTCCCACCTGACGTGCTGGACCTGGCGTGTCTGCGATCGCCCGCTGCTGTCGCGATAAGTCTCAGTCGTGTAGTAATAGTGGCCCGCCTCCGCGCGCCAGGGACATGTCGCCTGCGCGTCGAAGGTCCAGTACGGCAGATAGATGCCGTGAACGGTGTCCACGAGCGCACGCCGTGTCAGCGCGTTCGGCGCGAACCACTTGCTCGCGTACCACCGGCGAATCTGGTCGCGAATCTGCGGTTGCGTGACCTTGAACGGCAGGATGCTCTGCGGTGTGATCGGATCCTTCGTCTCGGTGTAGTCCACGAGCGCGGGTGAGCCGCAGAACTCGCAGTTCTGGCCCACCCGTGTCGGGTCGAACACCATTACGGCGCGGCAGCTCTGGCATCGGACGCTGCGACGCTGGGTGTGCCAGCCGCGCAGATCGTCCGGAAGATCTCGCAGCGTCTTGACGAGATCGATCTCCTCGATCGCGCCGGTCGCCGGGTTCACCTGATACGGCGACTCGGTGCCGCAGAATGGGCAGACCAGCTTCTGCTTCGCCGGATTCCACTCGGCTTGGGCCCCGCACGCGGGACACGGAAACTTCTCCCGCGCCGTGACCTCGGTCGGGTTCGCCGTCGTCATCGCCTGCCGCGATCGTCAGCTGGCGAGGTACTTCTCGAGTGCCGCGCGCGTGACACGGTAGCTCGTGCCGATCTTCTTGGCCGCGAGCTCGCCCGACTGGATGATCGTCATGACGTCGTCTTCGGAGACGCCAATCGACTTGGCGACATCGGCCGGCGACAAGAGGTCGGGCAACGCGCCCGTGGCACCTGCGGCACCCGTCGCACCTGCGGCACTCGCCGCGCCCGCGGCACCCTGGGCACTCGCCGCACCAAGCGCACCAGGCGCACCAGTAACCTTCAGATTCCCGAGATTCTGCTGCGCCATGATCTGCTGGGCGATTGCGAAACCGACGGCGAGCTCGCTGGCGGTGCCTGCGGCGCCGGCGCCGCCGGGCTGCTCCATCCCCTTCGCCATCTGATACTTCACGAAGTCGTTGAGATTGCCGATCGCGGCCATGCTGGAGCGTTTGTCGATCGCCTGCTCGACCTCCGGCGGAACCGAGACGTTCTCGACGACGAAGCTGGCGATCTGAAGGCCGTACTTGCTCGAGACGACGGGATTGATCAGCGGCAGCAGCGCGTCACCGAGCTCGGTGAATCGCGACGCGACGTCGAGCACCGGAATGCGCGCCGACGCCAGCGCATCGCTGAAGACGCTGACGATCCGCGAGCGCATCGTGTCGGAGAACTCGTCGAGACGGAAGTTCTGATCGGAGCCGGCGACTTCTTTCAGGAACAGCTTCGGATCGACGACCTTGAAGTCGTAGATTCCGAAGGCACGGGCGCGGACGATGCCGAAGTCCTCGTCGCGCACCATGATCGGATTGGCGGTCCCCCACTTGTTGCCTGTGAAGAGGCGCGTATTCAGGTAGTAGACGTCGGCCTTGAAGGGCGAGTTGAAGCCGTACTTCCACGACTTCAGCCGGGTCAGGATGGGGATGTTGTCGGTCGTCAGCGTGTGCTTGCCAGGACCGAACGTGTCGCCGAACTCGCCCAGGTAGACGAACTGCACCACCTGTGATTCGCGGACGATCAGCTGGGCGCCGTTCTTGATTGCCTTGTCATCGTCCGGAAAGCGATACGAGAGCGTGTCGCGGGAGTCATCGGTCCACTCGATGATCTCGAGCAACTCGCCCTTGATGAAGTCGAAAACACCCATCCGTTCAGCCCTCCAGTCGCGCCATTCTATACGTGGGGGGACTGTCCCCCATCTGCTGACATCTGCTCACGGAGGGGGACTGTCCCCAAAACCGTGTTTGCGTGCCAGGGTGGCAGCAATTACATACATACGGTCCAGGCGGCCGGAGGTTTCGAGAAGAGATGGCTGCCTGTAAGTCTCAGCATTTCGCGACGTTCCGCGCCGACGCACCGGAGCGAGATAGGCGGCACAATCGTTGCCTCGGCCTCGACTGGAGGCTGATGCATGCACCGGTTCCTGGCGTACTCGCTGACGATCGCCTGCGGGCTGCTGTTTGCCGGCACGATTGCGAACACGAACCCCGCGCCGCTGCCTGAAGCCGTGTGGACCGAGACGGCTGCGGCCGTGCCGGTCGAGCGCGAAATCACGATCCCCGCGGGCACGATACTCCGGCTGCGTCCGGCGCGATCGTTCGGCTCGGACATCTCGAGAATCGAGCAGCCGATCACGGCAAGCCTGGCCAGAGCGGTCCTGGTCAACGGCCACACTGCGTTGCCGGTCGGCAGCACGGCCTACGGCGTCGTCACAGAAGCGCGCCGCGCCGGTAAAGTGAAAGGTCGCGCACGGGTCGGCGTGCGGTTCACGCAAATCGCGCCGCACGACGGGCAGCGATATTCGATGCAGACCCGTTCGTGGGTGGCCGTCGCTCCAGCAACCAAGAAGAAGGACGCGATGACGATCGGGATTCCGGCGGCGGGCGGCGCCGCCATCGGCGCGATCGTTGGCGGCAAGAAGGGCGCTGCAATCGGCGCGGCCGCTGGGGGCGGCGGCGGCACCGCGGTCGTGTTGACGACGAGGGGCAAGGAAGTACGAGTCGGCCGCGGCGCGACGCTGGCGGTTCGGCTCAGCGAGCCACTCAGGATGCGGATTCGAGAGTAGGTCTCAGGGTCGCAAGGTCTCAGGAGGTCTCAGGGTCGCAAGGTCGCAAGGTCGCAAGGTCTCAGGGTCGAAGAGTCTCGGGCCAGAAGCACCTTTGAACCCTTCGACCTTGAGACCCTGCGACCCTGAGACCCTTTCGACCCTTGCGACCCTTCGACCTTCGACCTTGCGACCTTGCGACCTTGCGACCCTGCGACCCTGAGACCCTGCGACCTACTCATACCGAAGCGCTTCGATGGGGCTGAGCGCCGCCGCCCGCTGGGCCGGGTACAACCCGAAGAATCCACCGATCGCCGCCGCACAGCTGAACGACAACACCACCGACATCATCGACACGCTCGTCGTCCAGGCGAAAATCTGACTCAGACCGAGCGACGCCGCGACGCCGAGCGCGATGCCGATGATCCCGCCCGCCAGGCTCAGCGTCAGCGACTCGACCAGGAACTGACGCGCGACGTCGCGCTTCCGCGCGCCAATCGACATGCGCAGCCCGATCTCCCGCGTCCGCTCCGTTACCGAGACGAGCATGATGTTCATCACGCCAATGCCGCCGACGAGCAGCGAGACGGCCGCCACGCTGGCGAGCAACCACGTCATCGTGTTCGTCGTCGCGGTCAGGACGGTCGTCATCTCCTCGAGGGTGCGCACGGTGAAGTCATCGGGATCGCCTGACGACAGCCGGTGCCGCAGGCGCAACAACGTCGAAATGCTGTCGGCTACCTGCGAGATCTGCGACTCGTCGGCAGCAGCAACCGTGATGTTGCTGAGCCAGGTATTTCCGGACAGCTTCTTCATCACCGTCGTATACGGCACGATGACGGTGTCGTCCTGATCCTGTCCGATCGCAGACTGCCCTTTCCGCTCGAGCACGCCAACGACTGCGAACGGCTGGTTGGCGATCCGGATCGTCTCGCCGGTCGGATCCGCATTCTCACCGAACAACTGATCGCGCACGACCGCACCGAGCAGCGCGACCTTACCGGCTCGCGCCACGTCGGCGTCGGTGAAGAAACTGCCGCTCTCGATCGACCAGTTCCGGATCGTCGAGAGTTCGGCGCTGGCGCCCTGAATCTGCGTGGACCAGTTGCCAGTGCCGGACACCACCTGGGCCCGTGTCGTGGCACCGGGTGACACCGCCGCGACGCCTGGAACGTCACGCGTGATGGCTTCGGCGTCAGCCGGCGTCAGCGTCGTTCTCGCGCCCTGCCCCAGGCGGACGCCGCCGACGGTCGCCGACCCGGGCATGACGATGATCAGGTTCGTCCCGGCGGAGCGAATCCGCGACTCGATCGAGGCGCGTGCGCCGTTGCCCAGCGCCATCATGACGATGACCGCGGCGACACCGATGATGATTCCCAGCGCCGTGAGCATCGTCCGCATCACGTTTCGGCGGAGCGCCTCGAGCGCCGTTTCCAGCGTGAGCCACAGTGACATGGTTGCGTCTCCTCACATCCCTCGGCCGCCGCGTCGCGGCATCGAGGGCATCAGCGGCGAGCCGGAGGATGGCGTCGCCTGGGCGACAGGCGTCGATGCATTGCGCGAACCGGTTGCGACGACCGCGCCGGCGTGCAGAGTCGACGAGTCGATCGCGGCCGTCGTGCCATCGGAGAGGCGGACGGTGACGCGTACCGGTTGCAGCTTCCCATTCGCCACCTGCCAAATCGTCGCGTGCGATCCCGGTGTGCCCACGGTCGGTCGCTGCGATGCTCCGGCGCGGCCGCCAGACGCCGAACGATTCGATGCGCCGGCGCCTCGCGGCGTCGCTGTGGACGCGTCGTTCCGTGGCTGGGTGCTCTGGCGCTTCGGCATGTCCTGCCCCAGTGCTGCGAAGAGATCCGAGTCGGGCCTGAACCGCAGCGCCGCAGCCGGCACGCGCAACGCGTCGTCGTCCCGCGCGGTCTCGATGCGGACAGTTGCCGTCATCCCCGGCTTCAGCTTCTGTCCCGGGTTCGGAACGGTGATGATCGTCGTGTAGGTAACGACGTTGTTCGTGACAACGGGTTGCAGCCGCACTTCCGTCACCTTGCCGGTGAAGGTTTCGCCACCATACGCGTCGAGCGTGAACGTCACCGGCTGTCCTACCACGACGCGGCCGATGTCCGATTCGTCCACGCTGGCGTCCACCTCCATCGTGCTGAGATCGCGCGCAATCACGAACAGCGTGGGCGTCTGCAGTCCTGATGTCACCGTCTGGCCGACTTCGACGTTCCGCGAGAGCACGATGCCGTCGGTCGGCGACTTGATGATGGTGTGGTCGACGTTGACCTGGGCCTGCGAAAGCGACGCCCTGCCTTGTACAACCTGCGCCTGCGCGGACTTCACCGCGGCCTGCCCCCCCTCGCGCGCGATACGGGCGGCGTCGAGATCCGATTGTGGAATCAGCTGGTCCTTCGACAACCGCTCGGCTCGAGCCAGCTTGATCTCGGCATCCGAGAGGTTGACCTTCGCCTGCTGGAGATCGGCGTTCATCCTGGCGAGCGCGGCTCGCGCCTGATCGACCTGCGCCTGGAGCGCTGCCGGGTCGAGCGTGGCCAGTATTTCGCCTTCGTGCACAATCGAGTTGAATGTCGCGTTCAGCTTGTTCACCGCACCGGTGACCTGGCTGCCCACTTCGACCGAATCAACTGGCTGCACCGTGCCGGTCGCCTCCACCGTCTGCACGACCGGCCCCCGCGTGACATCCGCGGTCACCAGCGTCGGCGCCGCCTCGGCGCGGAGCTGGTAATACGCAATGCCGCCGCCGAGGGCCACAATCGCGATGATGATGAAAAGGATTCTGCGCATATCTCCCGCGAGGCTTCCACCTCGCCTCCACTCTCGAGGGCGGGGCTGATGCCCCGCCTCCCGGCTCGAGAAATGTCCCTTACTGCTGTTGCGGCGGCGGCTGGCTCGGTTGCTGTTTCTTGAGCTGCTCCCTTCGCTGCTGCCATTCAGCACGCTGCTGTGCCCGGAACTGCTTCCGCTCGGCTGCAAGCGTCTTTGCCTTCGCCTGCTGGTCCGGCGTCAGCAGGCTGAACACCTGCTCGTGAACCCGCGCCCGCAACACCGCAGCGTCGGCCTCGGCCGCCGCCAGCTCTGTCGATGCGGCGCGAATCTGCGGTTCGTTCAACGGCACCTGCTCGATCGCCGCCTGCTGCGCTTCTCGCGCCGTCCGGACGCGCTCGCCAATCGCCTTGAACTCGTCGCGGTGCGATGCCATCGCCGCACGAATCTGCTGGCGCTGTTCGTCGGTCAGATCGAGCTGCCGCATGCCGGCCAACCCGCCGCCCATGAACCCGCGACGCCCGTGCCACTGACCGTGCCCCTCCTGCGCGACGACCGCGAACGGCACCGCTGCCAGCACCACCGCCACACCTGCCGCCACAAGGCCTCGTTTCATCCACTGTGTAATCGCCACGTTCGCTCCTCCAATGGCGGCGAGCGCCATGCGCCCCCGCTACTTCATTTGACGGGGACGACCGGGCACCTATGCGGCAGAACTGTGACACTTCTGTGACAGGCCGTTCCGCCTGAAAGGGCTCGGCTAGACTGATTGCACAAAGGGCGCCAGGCGATTCACAGGTGGAACGACAGGGAGATGACCGGCGAGTGCTCGTGGTTGAGGACGAACCGCACATACGCGAGCTCGTCGCGCTGCATCTGCGCCTCGAGGGCTGGACGCCAGAGCTGGTTGACAACGGGGTCACCGCCCTCGAGCGCCTCCGGGCAGCCCCGTTCGATCTCGTGATCCTCGACATCATGCTGCCGGGTCTCGATGGGCTCACGGTACTGAAGGCGCTGCGCCGCGAATCGCCGAACGCCGATGCGCCTGTCCTGCTGCTCACCGCGCGCCGAGAAGAGTCGGACAAGGTCCTGGGCCTCGAGAGCGGCGCCGACGACTATCTTGCGAAACCTTTCGGAGTGCGCGAACTGGTGGCGCGCGCGCGTGCGCTGATGCGCCGGCCGCGCGTCGTTGCACCAGTGACCAGCGAGGCGGGAGCCGCCGTACGCGTGAAGGATCTGGAAATCGATCCGGCGCGCCGCCGCGTCACCGTTGCCGGCCGCGAAGCCGAGCTCACGTCTTATGAGTTCGACCTGCTGTATCTGCTTGCCTCGCATCCGGGGATCGTCTTCAGCCGGGAAGCCGTCCTCGCCCGCGTCTGGAAGGGTGAAGCCTTCGTCACTGAGCGCAGCGTGGACGCGCTCGTGAAGCGGCTGCGCCGGAAGATCGAAACAGATCCTGCCAACCCCGCTTACGTGCTCACCGTGTGGGGCACGGGCTACAAGCTCGCCGATGACTGAGCCGGCCTGGTATCGAAGCCTGTACGGCCGGATGGCCATCGGCGCGTTGCTTGGGCTCACCGGCCTGCTGTTCGCGCAGGCCGCGCTGTTTTTGTGGCTCCTCGGCCGCAGCGATCGGCCGATGGCGATGCGATCGCCGCAACGGGCGCTGCGCTTCGTGGCGGTGGACCTGACCACCGCATTGGAGAGCGACCCTCAACTCGATCTGGATCGCTACGTCCGCGAGCAGTTCGGCCGCTTGTCCTGGCGGATGTTCGTCGTCCTGCCCGATGGCCGCGTCGCGAAGAACCGTGAGTTCACCGTGCCCGACGCGCTGCTTCGTGCGGCGCAGAGCGCGGCACGGGACAATCGCCCGTCACCTTCGCGCCGCCCGCTCGAGTGGGTCGGCGGCCGTCTCATGCGTCTGCGCGCGGACGATCGCGTCGTCGCCGTCGTCGGTCTCGCGCCGGGCGAAGGCCCCTGGACGCCGGTGTTTCGCGAATACGGCCCCCCGCTCGCGATTGCCGCCGCGGTGCTGTTGATTGCGGGTGCTGCGGGAATGGCCGTCTTCGTGCTGCGTCCCGCCCGGCGGCGAATCCGAACGCTGCAGGAAGCAGCGGAAGCGCTCGGCGGAGGCGACAGCGCGGCACGGGCGCCGGAAAGCGGAGGCGACGAGGTGGCGGCCCTCGCGCGCTCGTTCAACAAGATGGCGACGGAACTCGATGCACGGGTCCGCGAGCTGAAGGCGTCAGATCGGCTGCGGCGGCAACTGCTGGCGGATGTCTCACACGAGCTGATGACACCGCTGACTGCCATGCGCGGCTATCTCGAAACGCTGGCGCTGCCCGGCGCAGTGCCCGACGACGAGACGCGAGACCGATATCTGAGGGTCGTGACGGAGGAGACTTCGCGTCTTGAATCGATAGTCGGCGATCTCCTCGATCTGGCCCGGCTCGAAGGCGGCGGATCGGTCTTGCACCGTGAAGCCGTGCCCCTGGATTGGCTGTTCGCGCGTGTCGCCGAGCGGCACGAGGTGGGGATGCGGGATCGCGGCATCCGGCTCGATCGCGAGATTGCTCCCGGTGCCGAACGTCTGGACGGCGACGCCCGCCGACTGGAACAGGTGCTGCAAAACCTCGCGGCCAACGCCGTCCGGCATACGCCCCCTGGTGGCCGCATCCGCTTGAGCGCGGAGCCGCGAAGCGGCCGGGTCGTGATCCGCGTCAGCGACAGCGGGACGGGGATCGCCCCCGAGCATCTGCCGTTCGTGTTCGACCGGTTCTACAAGGCCGATGCGTCACGGGTGCAGGGTGACGGGCTTGGGAGCGGCCTGGGCCTGTCGATCGTCAAGGCGATCGTCGAGGGCCACGGCGGGCAGATATCCGTATTGAGTGAGCCCGGACACGGGGCAATGTTCGAGATCGTCCTCGACACGCCGCAGAGCCGTACGTAGGCCCGAGCTTCAGCTCGGGCTTCGTTTCCCAATCTCGTGAATTGCCCAAGCTAAAGCTTGGGCCTACGTCCCACGTGCTTGGGCCTACGTGCTCAGCGTCGATACACCCGGACGTAGTCCACCAGCATCTGCTGAGGAAAGATGGAGGTCTGATCGGGATTCCCGGGCCAGTTGCCGCCGACGGCGACGTTGAGCAGCATGAACATCTCGTGGTCGAACACCCACCGCGCGCCGGCGGGCAGATCCGACGGCTTCACCGTCTTGAAGTTCGTGCCGTCCACGTACCAGCGGATCTGGGAGGGCTCCCACTCGACGCCGTAGAGGTGATAGTCGTCCGCGAAAGGGCGCCCGTTCGGATTCTGGAACGGCGTGGACGGGCCGTCCGCGCCCGAGTAGCCGGGGCCGTGCAAGGTGCCATGGACGGTGCTCGGCTCGCGGCCGATGTTCTCCATCACGTCGAGCTCGCCGTCGTCAGGCCACCCGCGTGAGTCGATGTTGACACCCATCATCCAGAACGCCGGCCAGATCCCCTGCCCCCGCGGAATCTTGATTCGCGCCTCGAAGCGGCCGTAGGCCTGTGAGAATCGGCCGAGCGTTTTCAGTCGAGCCGACGTGTAGTCGCGCGCTATCCCATCCCGTCCCGGTGAACTTCTCGGCGCGGGCGGTGATGACCAGCGCGCCCCCCTCGATACTGGAGTTCTCGGGGCGATCGGTGTAGGTCTGAAGCTCCTCGTTGCCCCAGCCCCCACCACCCAGCTCGAGGACCCAGCGCGACGGATCGGGCCGGCTGCCGTCAGGACCATCGAACTCGTCGCTCCACGATAACTGCCACTGCCCTGCCGTCCCTCCAGGCTGCGGTGTCGGCGACGGCGCCTCATGGCCGTCGGCGCCGCCGCACATCGCCAGCGCAGAGATGGCAAAGATCGGCGAGACGAGCCGCGCCAGCCACGTTCGCAACCTCCGGGCCGGATGGCTCACCCTACTGCACCGACAACAGCTCGATTTCGAACACGAGCGTCGCATTCGCTGGGATCGGACCGTTGCCGCTGGCGCCGTACGCCAGTTCGGGCGGCACGATAACCTTGCGCTTCCCACCGACCTTCATGCCGGTGACGCCTTGACTAATGCCCGGGATGACGCCGGTCCCACCGACGACGAAAACGAACGGCTGACCACCGACCGATGTCTGGATGAACTGTCCCTTGTTCTCGGCCGCCGTGTCCGAATAGATCCACAACGAGTAATTGATCGTCACCGTCTTGCCGGCGACGGCTTCCGCGCCGCTGCCAACGACGAGGTCCGTCTGGCTATAGGGCGCCGAGGGGAGCGGAGTTGGATCGACGGGATTGGAGGAGGAGCCGCCACAGGCGGCGGACACGACGAGCAGCAGTACTACCGGCAGCAGACGACCAAACATCCGGACAACCTCTCGTTAGGGGGCGCTGGCACGCCAAAGGCAACGAATCAGGATAGCGCAGGAGGTGGGGGCAGTGCCGCAGTGCTGCAGTGCGGCGGTGCTGCAGTGCTGCGGTGCTGTTAACCATCTGCCCGGTTCCGCGTATTTGATAGAGAAGATCATTTTTGCCGGAAACGGAGCCCTCATGCGCCTGAAGCCCATCGTCATCGCCCTTCTTCCCCTGCTCGTCACGGCTTCCATCCCAGCCGAAGTTCGAGCCGCACAGACGCCTGCGCCACCGGCTCCGGCGCGCCAGGCTCCGGCGAGATCGCAGCCGGAGCCGGCTCCCTCGGCGGCGCCCGCGGCACCGCTCGAGCCGTACGATGCGAACGAGACGCGGCAGCGATTCGGCGAAATCCTGCGGCAGTATCCGCCGTCCGTGGCCGAGGTCCTGCGCATCGATCCGTCGATGATCGGCAATCAGGACTACCTGTCGACCTATCCCACGCTGGCGGCGTTCCTTGCGAAGCATCCCGAGATTGCGAGGAACCCGTCGTTCTTCGTGGGCACCGATCAGGCCCGCGACTGGAACGACAATACGCCGCAGGCCGCCGTCATTCAGATGTGGCGCAATCTCATGGACGGGATTCAGGTGTTCGCCATCATCCTCGTCATCACCGGCGCGCTGATGTGGCTGATGAAGACGCTGATCGACTACCGGCGCTGGCTGCGCATCTCGAGAATCCAGGCGGAGGTGCACACGAAGCTCGTCGATCGGTTCACGTCCAGCGAGGAGCTGTTGTCGTACATCCAGACCCCGGCGGGACGCCGGTTCCTCGAGTCGTCACCGATTCCGCTCGATGTCGAATCGCGCGCTTCGCTGAGCGCGCCGGTGAGCCGGATCTTGTGGTCGATTCAGATCGGCGTCATCCTCGCCTCTGGAGGCTTCGGGCTGATCTATGTCGGCAACCGTCAGCTGTCGTCCTACACGGCGGAGCCGCTGCAGGCCGTCGGATCGCTGGCGATCGCCCTCGGCCTTGGTTTCGTGGTGTCGGCGGTCGTGGCCTATCTGATATCGTCGCGTCTGGGGCTGCTTCGCGGACTCCGCGCCGGCTCGGCGACGGATTCGTCGGTATCCGCGTGATGGCCCTATGACTGAAGCCGCATGGTGATTCGCCACATGACGCTGTCGGATGTCGAACGTCTCGGCCTTGACGCCGAGCACGGTACCGAAGCGCTCGCCATGGACGAGGACGCGTTCCGCGTGTTCTACGAGCAGACGGCGCGCGGCCTGTTGGCCTACTTGTCGCGCGCGACCGGCGACAGCGACGCCGCGAACGATCTGCTGCAGGAGGCCTACTACCGGCTCCTCCGCGCGACGACGAATTTCGAGACAGAAGCGCATCGCCGCCACTACCTGTTCAGGATCGCGACGAATCTGGTGCGGGATCGGCGGCGCCGGCCATCCCGGGAAGTACCGCTGCCCGCGCCGGGCGAGGAGCAATCGCAGTTCGCCGAGAATTCGCTGGCCGGCTCCGTGGTGGCGAGGCGCGATGTGGGCCGTGCGCTGGTCGCGCTGCGCCCCCGCGATCGCGACCTTCTCTGGTTCGCCTATGCGCAGGGCATGACGCATTCGGAGATCGCCGAATCACTCGGGGTGAAGAGCGCCAGCGTACGGCTGCTGCTCCATCGCGCGCGAGCGAGGCTGCTGGAGCTGCTGACACGGACGGGAGGATCGACATGACGCCGGCGGCGTGCCCGAGGGAAGGAGCAGTCCTGGCCGCATTGGAGGGGCATTTCCCTGACGGGGACGGAACTTCGCGCATGCGTTCGGATGATCTTGCGTCGCATCTTGCCGACTGTGCGGCCTGTGCCGAGATCGCGACCGCCCGTCTCATCGCCGACATCCACGCCGACGACCTGCAAGCGGCGAACGTGCCGTCGGCCGGGCAGGTCTGGTGGCGCGCCCAGGTTCGCGCGCGCGCCGAGGCGCGACGGGCGGCCGAGCGGCCGATGCAGATCGTTCACGCCGTGTCCGCGGCCTGCGTCGCCGGCGCGCTCGCGGCCGGCGTTGGCTGGGCGTGGCCGTGGATGCAGACGGCCCTGTCCGGTGCGGCGACCTCGCAACTGGCGTTCGCGTGGTGGCTGGCGATCGGGGCGTGGTTGATCATCGCGCCAGTAGCGCTCTACATCGTGTTCGCACGCGAGTAGCACGCGCCACTGATGGGCGGCGCGCCTGCCATGCTACTCTTCAAACGAATTGCCTCCACGCGCGGACGTGGCCGCCATCGGCGTCGTTTCCACCATCATTCTCCTGCTGCTTGCGACGGCGGCAGGAGCGCAAGCCACGTCCGAGCTGCGCTGGGGCGGCGACACTGAAGGCGGCGCGCCGTTCGCCGAAGCGGACCCGAACGATCCCACACGCCTTGTCGGGTTCGACGTCGAGATCGCCGAGCTGATTGCACGCGATCTCGGCCGCATCCCGCGTTTTGTCTTTGTCACCTTTACCTCGATCGATCAATCCGTCGTCCGCGGCGACTTCGATATCGGACTCAGCGGCATCGAGGACACGCCCGCACGGCGGGCGGCGCTTGCCGTGACGATCCCGTACTACGAATTTCGCGAAGTACTGACAGTACGCGAGGCCGATCGCGGCCGCTATCGCCGCCTCGAGGATCTTCGCGGCCGGCGCGTCGGCACCCTGGCGGGCACGATCGCCTACGAACTGTTGCTCGACGCGGAGCGTTCGAAAGGCCTCCAGGCCGTGGCGTACGACGATGACGTGCATCCATACAGCGATCTGCAGCTCGGACGCGTCGATGCGGTGCTCCTCGACAACGTCATCGCGCGTCGCTCGACAGCCCGGACCCCCGGCTTGTTCACACAAGGCGAAAGCGTCGCGACCGGCCACTACGTGGGCGTCCTCGCACCCTCGAACCGCGCGCTGCGCGACCGGATCGACGGCATCCTGCGGAAGGCCATGCACGACGGGCGCCTCGAAGCGATCTTCCGGAAGTGGGATCAGTGGAACGACGATCAGCCGCAGTTGTATGCGCGGCTGCTCGCCAGCGGCAACGGCGCCGATGTGGCAGCGGATGGTCGGAGCGATTCCAGATTCGATGCCCAGGCTTCGGTTGCCGAAGCGAAAGCTTCGGCCTACGTACGACGTTACCTGCCCGCGCTCCTTCGCGCCGCGGGAATCACGGTCGTGCTCTCAGTGCTGGCGATGGCGCTTGCCGTTGCCGCGGGCATGCTGATCGCAACCGGCCGCGTCTACGGCAGCCTGCCTGTTCGCACGGTCTTGACGGCGTACGTCGAGCTGATACGAGGCACGCCGCTACTGCTCCAGCTGTTCGTCCTCTACTACGGACTGGCGTCCGTGGTGCGCTTGCCTGCGTTTGTCGCGGCCGTGATCGGGCTCGGCCTCAACTACGCCGCCTACGAAAGCGAGATCTATCGCGGCGCGCTCGAAGCGGTACCGCGCGGGCAGCTCGAGGCGGCCCGCACCCTGGGCTTGAACGAGCGTCAGGTGCTGAGTCTGGTGCGCGGGCCGCAGGCGTTTCGTCTGGCGCTCGCGCCGATGACCAACGACTTCGTCGCTTTGCTCAAGGATTCGTCGCTGGTGTCGGTGTTGACGGTCGTCGAGCTGACGAAGCAGACGCAGATCTTTGCCGCGAACATCGGCAGCTGGGTGGTTCCGGGTGCGCTCTGCGCGGCGCTGTATCTGGCCATGTCGCTGCCACTGGCACGAGTGGCGCGCCGGCTCGAACACAAGTGGAAGGCGGCGACGGCGGCATGAACGCCCCCGTGATCCTGGACGTCAAGGCGCTGAAACTGCGTCGCGGAGCGCGGGAGGTGTTGCAGTCGATCACGCTGCAGGTGAGGCGCGGCGAGCTCGTGGCGCTGATGGGGTTGTCAGGTGAAGGCAAGACCACCATCCTCCGCGCCATCGCGGCGCTGGAGCCTTTCGATGGCGGAGCGATCGTCGTCGGCACCACCCGGCTCACTGCCTGCCACCGTCATCCCGGACCGACGATTCGGGCGCTGCGCGACCAGGTCGGCATGGTCTTCCAGCACCACTGCCTCTTCGAGCATTTGTCCGCGATCCAGAACGTCTGCCTCGCGCCGGTGCATGTGCGGAAGCAGGCGCCGGCTGAGGCCGTGGCGCGCGCGCGCACGCTGCTCGAGGAACTGAGCGTCGCGCACCGCGCTGACGCCTTGCCGCGCGAGATCTCCGGCGGCGAGGCGCAACGCGTCGCAATCGCTCGCGCCCTGGCGATGGACCCTCCGCTCCTCCTGATGGACGAGCCGACGGCCTCGCTCGATCCGGTTCGCCGCCGCGATCTCGGCGAGACGCTCGGAGCACTGACGGCATCTGGACGGACCCTGCTCATCACGTCGCACGACGACGATTTCGTCAGGGACTTCGCGACGCGTGTCGTGGTGCTCTCAGGCGGTCGAGGTGGTCGAAGAAGGACCGCCGCAGCGCGTCATCTCTCATCCGCAGCATCCGGCCACGCAGCGTCTGCTGATGACCGAGCGTGCCCGCCGTCGCCCTGCTGTGTGACGGCTGGAACTCTTCACACGAACATCATCCGCATCGATTCCGACCAATGAGCAGCCATCGTTCCGTACTGGACGCAATTGCCCGCCGCGCCATGGTGGAGCACGGCCTCGAGCCAGAGTTCTCGAATGCGGCGCTCGCCGAAGCCAGGCAGCTTCCGCAGACGCCTCATCCCGACGTGCGGGATCTTCGCACCTTGCCCTGGTCCTCGATCGACAACGCCGAGTCACGTGACCTCGATCAGCTCGAGGTATGCGGGGAGAGCAAGGACGGCGTGGACCGTCTGATGGTCGCGATTGCCGATGTGGACGCGCTGGTGCCTCGCCACTCGGCAATCGACGGGCACGCGCAGCGGAACACGACGTCGGTCTACACGGCCGCGCGCATCTTCCCGATGCTGCCCGAGTCGCTGTCGACAGACCGCACGTCGCTCAATCCCGACAGCGATCGGGCCGCGCTCGTCGTCGAGATGGCGATCGATCGAGACGGCGTCGTCCGGAGCTGCGACATCTACCAGGCGCTTGTGAGAAATCACGCCAAGCTCGCCTACGAGGCCGTGGCGGGATGGCTCGAAGGAACTGCCGGGGCTCCGGCCGCGCTCGAACAATCAGGGGAACTGGCGACGCAGGTCCGTCGCCAGGATGACATCGCGCGACGTCTGCGACAGCGCCGGGTCGAGAAAGGCGCGCTGGACTTCGACCGGGCCGAGACGCGACCGATCATCGAAGGCGACGACGTGAAGGGGCTGCGGGAAGTGCAGTCGAACCGGGCTCGTGACCTGATCGAAGACTTCATGATCGCCGCCAACACGGCAACCGCCGAGTTCCTTGCCGCGCGCCGGTCGCCGTCGATCCGCCGCGTCGTCCGGACTCCCGCGCGATGGCCGCGCATCGTCGCGCTCGCCGCCGACCTCGGCGAGCGGTTGCCTGAGACGCCCGACCCGCAGGCGCTCGAAGCGTTCATGACGAGGCGGAAGGCGGCCGACCCGGATGCGTGGCCGGAACTGTCTCTGAGCCTCGTCAAGCTACTCGGGCGAGGCGAATACGTACTGGCGGATTCGGCGAGCAAGGGAAGCGATCACTTTGCGCTCGCGCTGGCCCATTACACGCATTCGACCGCGCCGAATCGACGCTATCCGGACTTGATCACCCAGCGGCTGCTCAAGGCCGTGCTGACGAAATCAGCTCCGGCCTACTCGAGCGAGGATCTGGCGGCGCTGGCGCAGCACTGCACGCGGCAGGAAGACGCGGCGAACAAGGTGGAACGGCAGGTTCAGAAAGCCGCCGCGGCGTTGTGGCTTTCGGATCGGATCGGCGAGACCTTCAACGGCGTCGTCACCGGCGCCTCGGCGAAGGGCACCTGGGCGCGCATTTTCAAGCCGCCGGTCGAGGGCAAAATCGAGCGCGGCTACCAGGGACTCGACGTCGGCGACAAGGTCCGCGTGCGATTGATCGGCACCAACCCCGAGCGCGGGTTCATCGATTTCGAGAAAGTGTGACGCAGGCGGACCTGAAGGTCCGCCCTGCATGTGGCCGGGATCCTATGCTGCACTTGTAGGGCGGACCTTCAGGTCCGCCTACGTCTTTCAGGTGCGCTCGTGCGCTGGGACTTCCGTCCACAACGTTCGCACGATTCGGATCAGGATCGCGCTGCTGATGACGAACACCACGAAAAGCCATACCGCCGTCGAGTTGCGGCCATAGAGGAAGTTGCCGACGGTGAACAGCGCCGACCAGATCGCGACGCAGCCGGCGACCCAGCCGACCAGCGCCATCGGGATGTTGTCGCCCGTGGCCGCGATTTCCGCCTCGGTGAGGCCAGCGATCGCCCGAATCGGCGCCCACCCGGGCCCGGCCGGACGCACGGTGCGATAAAACCGGACGAGCACGTCCCGATCCGTCTGCGGTCCGACATATGCCGTGATCGTCCAACAGATGGTCGTCGCAATCACCGTCAGCACGAGCGCCACATGAGTGCTGACCTGGACTCCGTTTCTTCGCCAACACCACGAACAGGACGGACACGAGGAAGGAGCTGACCATCGCCACGACCTCGCACCAGGCGTTCACACGCCACCAGAACCAGCGGACGAGATAGAGCAGGCCAGTCCCCGCCCCTACCTGCAGGATGATGTCGAATGCGTTCTTCGCCGAATCGAGGAAGAAGACGAGCGCCGACGAGCAGAAGAACAGCAGCACCGTCACGACGCGGCCGGCGAACACGTAATGGCGGCTCGTCCGCGTCCGTCTTGATGAAGCGGCGGTAGAAGTCGTGCACCAGGTACGACGCGCCCCAATTCAGGTGGGTCAGGATCGTCGACGAGTTCGCCGCAATGAGTCCCCCGACCATCAACCCGACGAAGCCGGCGGGTAGGAACTTCAACATCGCTGGATAGGCGATGTCGTGCCCGAGCAGCCGGGGATCGAGCGCGGGGAACGCGCGCTGAATGTCCGACAGCTCCGGATACACCAGGATCGACGCGAGCGCGACAATGATCCACGGCCAGGGGCGGAGCACGTAATGCGCGACGTTGAAGAAGAGGACGGCGCCAAGCGCGTCTCGCTCCGACTTCGACGCCAGCATGCGCTGGGCGGTGTAGCTGCCGCCGCCGGGTTCCGCACCCGGATACCAGACGGCCCACCATTGCACGGCAATCGGCATGATGAACACGGCGACCGCAATCTCCCAGTTGTTCGAGAAATCGGGCAATACGCTCAGATAGTCGATGCCGCCGGGCCCGCGTATTGCCGACAGCTTGCTGATCAGCCCGTCGAGGCCGCCGACCTGCGGGGCGCGAAGCGCGAAGTACGCCGCGGCGATCACGGCCGTCATCTTGATGAAGAACTGAATCATGTCGATGACGAGCACTCCCCACAGGCCGGAGTGCGCGGCGAACGCGACGTTCAGCACGCCCACGAACGCCAGGGTCTGCCAGCGTTCGAGACCGAAGAGGACGGCCGCGATCTTGCACGCCGCAAGATTTACCGTCGCCATGATCATGCAGTTGAACAGCAGTCCGAGATAGATCGCCCTGAACGCCGCGGACGACCGACGCGGCATTCCCGGAGTAGCGGATCTCGTAGAACTCCAGGTCGGTCATGACGCCGGAGCGCCGCCATAGCCGCGCGTAGAAGAAGACGGTCGCGACACCAGTCAGCACGAAGGCCCACCACACCCAGTTCCCCGCGACGCCGTTGCGCCGGACGATGTCCGTGACGAGGTTGGGCGTGTCACTGCTGAACGTCGTGGCGACCATCGAGAGGCCCGCGAGCCACCATGGCACCGCGCGCCCCGACAGGAAGAACTCTGAAGTGCTGCGGCTCGAGCGCTTGCCGAAGAACAGCGCCGGCACGAAGCAGACCAATAGGCAGATGACGGCGATAACCCAGTCGAGGAGTGTGAGATGCATGAGGCGTGGCGACTATACAGGAGACGGCTGATCCTGGCGACACGGACATGTCGGGCGGCCGCGCGGTCGTCTGGACCGGGCGAGAAATACTTACTTCGACGAGCGGATTGTCAGCCCTGAAGACATGTTCACGGCCGCTCCTGCGGATTGGCCCTCATGAAACTGCAGGATTTGCCGATTTTTGAAGGAATCGGGGCACTGGCACTTGATTTGAATGGTGTCACGGCGGAGACGAGTTTATGGCCAACGGTTCTCTTCAATATGTGAGAGCGCACGACATTGGCTATGGTCCGTCGGCATTCGGCGCCCTCGTGTGCGATCCCGAGGGCCAGCCGATTGGCCGGCTCGAAGGGTTCCTGGTCGACCCGCAGAGCCAGACCGTACGCTACTTCGTGGTCGATAACCTGCGCGGCCGCCGTCTCGAGCGCCGTATGATTCCGTTTGCTCCGGCGCAGCTCGATCTCGAGCATCACGTGGTGCGCTTGATCGACCAGCCGCGCGCCGCGTAGCGAGTCTGCCGCCGGGCTTCCGGCGGCCTCATGTCCCGACTCGCGACTCGATTCGTTGTCGTCTGCCTGCTCGTGCTGTGGTCCGCTTCCGCGGGCGCCCAGCGTGACACCTGGAAAGCAGACAACGGCAACGGCACCTTCACCAATCCTCTTTTCTACGACGAGTTCTCCGACTGCGATCTGATTCGCGTCGGCGACGACTTCTTTCTGACCGGCACCACCATGCACAGCATGCCGGGGCTGCCGATCCTGCAATCGCGGGACCTCGTGAACTGGCGCTTCGTCGCCTACGCGATGGATCGGCTCGATCTGGGCCCGGCATTCCGCCTTGAACAGGGCAGGAACATCTACGGCCAGGGCATCTGGGCGCCCAGCTTCCGTTACTACAAGGGCGTCTTCTACATCTTCAGCAACGTGAACGGCCAGACGACGCAGCTCTTCCGAGCGACGAATCCCGCAGGACCGTGGACGCGCACGGCGATGAAGCGATCGTTCCACGACATCTCGGCGCTCTTCGACGATGACGGCAGGGTGTACGTGGTCTGGGGGTATCAGGGGATCCGCCTGGCGCAGCTCACCGAGGATCTGCTGGACGTCGTGCCCGGCAGCGAACGCGAGATCATCCCGCCGTCCGCCGGCATGGGCGAAGGCCTCCATCTCTACAAGATCCAGGGCAAGTACTACCTGACCAGCGCGTGGTTCCTCGACGAGATGCGGATGCCAATGGCGCGCGCCGACCGTCTCGCCGGGCCATGGGAAGTCAATCAGTCGGTGAGTCGGGGCGAGGACTTCGGATTCGCTGAAGGGTACCGGCTGAATCCAGCTGCTGGTGTTCCGCCGCGTCCGCCGTTTGCAGTGCGTCCCGGAAATCCGGAGCTGCGGGGCCGCAACGCGATCCATCAGGGCGGCATCGTGGACACGCCTGCCGGCGAGTGGTGGGGTTTCTCGATGATGGACGCGAACTCCGTCGGTCGCCTCACGGCGCTGTCGCCGGTGACCTGGACCGACGGGTGGCCCTACTTCGGATTGCCGAACAACCTGGGACGCTCGCCGCGCACCTGGGTGAAACCGCGCACGGGAGTGACCCAACCGTCCGCCGCACCCTACGTGCGGAGCGACCAATTCTCAGCGCCGGTGTTGCAGCCGGTGTGGCAGTGGAACCATGTTCCGGTGGACGGACGGTGGTCGCTCACCGAGAGGCGCGGCTACCTTCGTTTGCATGCGCTGAACGCCTCCGACTTGCTGACTGCGCGCAATACGTTGACCGAGCGCGCCATCGGACCGCGATCGACAGCAACCGTGGCGCTCGACGCCTCGGGACTGAAGCCGGGCGATACAGCCGGCTTCGCCCTGTTCAATCGTCCTTATGCCTGGCTCGGCATCGTCGTCGACAGCGGCGGTCCCACGCTGACGTACGTCACCGAAGACACGGGGCCAGTCGCTCGCGTGCCGCTGAAATCGCGCACCGTGTGGCTGCGCGCGGCGTGCGATTTCCTTACGGAGTACGCGGAGTTCAGCTACAGCACCGACGGCAAGACGTTTCAACGAATCGGCGAACCGTTCCGGATGGTGTTCCAGTTGCTGACCTTCCAGGGCGTGCGCTATGCCCTGTTCAGCTTCAGCCAGACCGAGACTGGCGGTTTTGCCGACTTCGATGCGATCGACATCGACGAGCCGAACCCCCACGGCCTGATGCGTCCGATTCCCTACGGGAAAGAGGTGCAGCTTTCGGCCGATGGAGCGCCCGGCACGTCATGGAATGCCGACACCGGCGATAGTCTGCGGGCGTCCGAGGGGCGAGGCACCGGGTTCACGGTGGTCGATCGGGGGTTGGGACGCGTCTCGTTTCGCTCGGGGCGCGGACTGGTGTCGGTCGGTCCCGACGGCCGGTTGGCGCTGCGCACGATCGATCCAGGTCCCGATCAGACCTTCCAGTGGATCGAGACGTTCACCGGCGAGCTGATCCTGATGTCCCTCTCCACGAACCGCTATGTTCGGCTGGAAGGCGACACAGGCGTCCTTCGTGCCGACGCAGCGGGCCCGCTGCCCAACCGGCGCGATGGCGTGCGGTGGAGATGGATCGAGAAATCTCGGCAGTGAGAGTTCAGGCGGCGCTGGGAGACCCCAGCGAGACCACCACGTCGGGACTGTGAACAAGCGTCTGATACACGACGCAATACCGCTCGGTCAGCTCGATCAGCTTCGCCTTCTCGGCCTCGGCCGCATCGGTGTCGAGCTCGATGGACAATCGGATCCGCTGAAATCCCACCGGCGTGCCCTTCGCGACGCCGAGAGTTCCGCGGAAATCGAGATCGCCTTCCGCGGAAAGCGTCGCTCCGCGCAGCTCGAGGCCAATCGACGTCGCCACCGCGGAGAGCGTGACGCCCGCGCACGCCACCAGCGCTTGCAGCAACATGTCGCCGGAGCACGCCGCGAATCCGGTACCCCCTGTCGCAGGATGGAGTCCGGCCTCGACCAGCGCCCGGCCCGTCTCGACGCTGCACGTGACGTCGTCACCGAGCGCACCTGTCGCACGGAGCGTGATCATCGCGGCATTCGGATCGGTCTTGTATTGCTCTTTCAACGGCTGTTGCAACGCACGAAGCTCGTCTCGATTCATCTGGTTTCCAGTCTCTCTAAGATAACGCCGTTCAGTTGGCCTCGGCTCTCGACGGCGTCACCGCAAGCGACACCGGGTCACCGGTCCCGACGCGATCGGCGCGCACCTCGACGAACACGAGATCTCGCGCGGGCCATGGATATCGACATTGTCGGGAGCCGCCCTCAGGGAGTTCAAAAGTTTCGGGGGGCCTCCCCGGCAGGGTCACCGTGACACGGGCGTCGCCCGACCCTGGCCGCGTGAACGTGCGCGTCAGCCGGAACGCGACTTCCCCGCCGGCTGACAGCACATTGAATCCTCCCTCACCGCGGAAACGGCCGGATTCACGGCCGCTGGACCAGTCGATTCCGTAGGAAGGCCACGCACGCAGGCTGCGAGGCACCTGCTCGAGAGCGACGCCCGCGAGGATCAGGCTGACGACCGTGGCGAACGCCAGCGAATGGCGCGACATCAGCGGACGCCATTCACCTGCGAGGACCACGCTCGCCAAAATGATCAGCATCGGTTCGAACGGCGCCCGCAGCCGCGCGCCGCCGAAGCCGCCGACGCTGGCGATGCCGAGGTTGACGACGATCCAGAGGACGAAGAATGCGGCCAGCCGGCGTTCGCGGGCCAGCGCGACGCCGAACGGCGCCAGGACGAGCACCGCGATCACGAGCACATCGATCGTGAGATGCAGCGCGATCTTCCAGATCATCGCCGTCGCGCGGTTCTGCGCGGCGACGTAAATCTGCAGCACGCGCCCGCCATTGAGGTGCAGAAGCGATCGCGCGCGATCGGCGCTGTCCTTGAGATATTCGATTGGTGATTCGGTGATGGTGGCGGTCAATGCGCCCAGCGTTTCCGTCATCGACAAGGCGCGATCGTCGGGTGCGACCGACCGTGTCACGTGAATGCTGCCGTGCGAGTCGATGGGCGTGAATTGTCCCACGTGCAGGGAAAGGGCGATTACATACGGCACCGTCGGCGTCGCGAGCCCTGCAAGGAGCAGTGCCGCGCCTTGCAGCGCGCGGCGCCGGCTATCGGAAATGACGACGTGAAGTGCGGCCGCGAGCGGCAGGTAGAAGAGCGGCATCGATCGGGTCAACGCCGCGAATCCAAATACCACACCCGCCAGGAACCACTCCCGGCCCGTCGTCGACGCGAGCGCCGCCGCCAGCAGTACGAACCCCAGAACGACAAGTGGGACGTACAACGCCTCCTGGGACGTGTGCCAGACGTTGAAAATGTTCAGCGCCCAGAGCGCAAAGCCACCGGCGGCGATGAGGCCCGTCCGCCGGGAATGCAGCCGCCGTCCCAGATCGAAAATGAGAACGATCGCGCCCACTGACAGCGCCAGCTGCCCGAGGAGCGCCGTCAGCGGCAGGTGGGGGAAGGACGCAAAGAGTGAAAGGAAGACCGGATAGAGCGGCGGCAGCATGTGGCGCCGGCCGCCGATCCACAGCGTGACCGCATCGAACGTCCAGTGCCAGCCGTGCGGCCCTTCGGCGAGCTGACGGCCTCCGCGCAGATAGAAGTCGGGATCGTGCCAGCGGAATCCTGGCTGCAACGCGACGTGCAGAAGGTAGGCGAGCCGCAGCGCGAAGCCCACCACGAGGATCGCAGCGAGCCGCATGCCTCCGCTCTCAGGCGATCGACGCCGCGTACTCCTCGTACGTCCCCTTGAAATCCTCGATCCGTCCGTGGTCGAAGTGCCACACGCGAGTGCCCACTTCCTCCATCACGTCCTGGTCGTGCGTGACGAGCAGTACCGTGCCCTCGAATTTCTGCAACGCCACATTGAGCGCGTTGATCGACTCGAGATCCAGATGGTTGGTGGGTTCGTCGAGCACGAGCACGTTGGGCTTCTGCAGCATGATGCGGCAGAAAAGCAGCCGCGCCGTCTCGCCACCCGACAGCGCGTCGGTCGGCTTGAGGCTCTCTTCGCCGCTGAACAGCATCTGCCCGAGCAGACCATGGATGTCCTGGCGCGCTGCCTCCGGGTCGAAGCGGTGGAGCCATTCGACCACGGTCAAGCCCTTCTCGATGACGTTGGTGTGATCCTGCGGGAAGTAGCCGATGGATACCTCGTGGCCCCAGCGCACGCTGCCGGCGTCGATATCCTTTGGCGCCGCCGCAAGATTCGGCGCATCCGCCAGCAGCGCCTTGAGCAGCGTCGTCTTGCCGTAGCCGTTCCGGCCGACGAGAACGATCTTCTCGCCGCGGTTGACGATGGCACTGAAGTCGGAGATGACCGGCACGCCGCCGAACGCCTTGCCGACATCCTTGAACTCGAGTGCCAGCCGGCCTGACGGCCGGTTCATCGTGAACCGGATGTAGGGCCGCTGGATGTTCGAGCGCGCAAGCTCCGTCGTCTGCAGGCGCTCCACTTCCTTCCGGCGCGACGTCGTCTGGCTGGCGCGCGTGCCGGCACCGAATCGTGCGATGAAGTCGTTCAGCTGCGCGATCTTCTTCTCGCGCTGCGCGTTCTCGGTTTCGACGCGCGAGCGGATCTGGGTCTTCGCCAGCACCATATCGTCGTAGCCGCCGGCATACGTGATGATCGTCTGGTAGTCGATGTCGGCCGTGTGCGTGCAGACATCGTTCAGGAAGTGGCGGTCGTGCGAGATGACGATGAGCGTGCCGTCGTAGTGAACGAGGAACTCGCGCAGCCAGTGGATCGAATCGAGGTCGAGGTGGTTCGTGGGCTCGTCGAGCAGAAGCGCCTGAGGATGACCGAACAAGGCCTGGGCGAGCAGCACACGGACTTTCTGACCACCCTGAAGCTCCGCCATCTTGCGGGTATGCAGCGCGTCCGGGATGTCGAGCCCCTGCAGCAGAATTGCGGCGTCGCTCTCGGCGGTGTAGCCGTCCTCGTCGCCGACGATCCCTTCGAGCTCGCCGAGACGCATGCCGTCGGCCTCGGTCATGTCAGCCTTGGCGTAAAGGAACTCGCGTTCCTCGAGTGCATTCCACAGCCGCCCGTTCCCCATGATCACCGCGTCGATGACGCGGGCATGGTCGAACGCGAACTGATCCTGACGAAGCACGCCGAGCTTCGCCGGCCGCGACACGGTCCCCTTCTGCGGCGGCAGCTCGCCGGTCAGCAGCCTCATGAACGTCGACTTGCCTGCACCGTTCGGTCCGGTCAGTCCGTAGCGGCGGCCGCCGGAAAAGGTGGTGGTGACGTCCTCGAACAACACCTTCGAGCCGTACCGCATTGACACATCGCTGACAGAAATCATCCCGGTGACGAACCTTTCGAGAACGAGAACCTCCAATTCTACATCAGGTTAGCGTCCGCCGGGGCTGGAGCACGCCTCGCCAGAGGCGCGTATTCCGTGGCGGGCGGGCTTCAGTCCTGCCTGCGTCGGCGAACGATCCACGCGCTTGACACGTATCTGACCTGTGTGACATACAGTATGTTCCATACAGTATGCGCCGAACAGTATCCGGCGTCCGGTGAGCCCATGGATGCCGACATCTTCGAAAACCTCCGGCTCGAGCTCAGACGCGGTTGCTTGATTCTGGCGGTTCTCGCGCAGCTCGAAACCGAGCGCCATGGCTACGCGCTTCGCAAGTCGCTCGCTGATCTCGGCCTCTCGATTGACGAAGGCACGCTGTATCCGCTGCTCCGGCGTCTCGAGAGCCAGGGCCTGCTGGTCAGCGAGTGGCGCGAGGAAGACAAACGGAACAAGCGGTTCTATCGCCTCTCGTCCGCGGGTGCGGACACGCTGCAGCGGTTGCACGCCGAGTGGCAACGCCTCAACGCGTCGATGGATCGGATTCTCTAGGAGCGCAGGATGGACCTCGTCGATCGCTACGTCCAGGCCGTCAGACAGCACCTGCCAGCCAAACAGCAGGACGACATCGCCAACGAGCTGACCGAAGACATCGTGTCGCAGATGAGCGACAAGCAGGAGGAGCTCGGACGCCCGCTCACCGAGGCGGAACAGGAAGCCATCCTGAAGCAGTACGGGCATCCCTACGTGCTGGCGATGCGGTATCGCCCCCAGCAGTATCTGATCGGCCCGTCGCTCTTCCAGTTCTACGTGCCCGCGCTCAAGATCGCGCTGGCGCTCGCGTTCGCGGTGCAGGTCATCATCGCGCTGTCGGTCGGTTTGTCGCAGAACGCCCCTGAACGCCTCCTGGGGTGGATCGGGCACTTCCCTGGCGTGGCGCTGCAAGTGGTGTTCTGGGTGACGGTCGTCTTCGCCGTCGCCGACTACTGGCAGGCCAGGCTTCGGCTCTTCGACAAGTGGTCGCCGCGGACGTTGCCGGCGGTGAAACCGACGCGGCCCGCGACACCCGTGAACCTGATCATCGAAGTGATCGCCAACCTGGTGTTCATCGCCTGGTGGCTCAGCCTTCCCAATCATCAGTTCCTGTTGTTCGGGCCGGCTGCCGCGTTCCTCGCGATCTCACCGGCCTGGTCGCAGCTGTATTACGTCGCGCTCGCTCCGGCACTCGCCTCCACGCTTCTCGCGCTCCTCAACCTGGTGCAGCCGTCGTGGACGTGGTTGTCGCGCGTGCGATCGCTCGTGACCAACGTCGCGTCGCTGTTCGTGCTGTCGGTCGCGATCCGCGCCGGCGCGCTCGTGGTGCCGACGAAGGATTCGGCCGACCTGGCGCGCCTCGTCAAGGGGATCAACGACGTCACGTCGGCGATCCTCGTCATCATCTCGCTCATCACGATGGCGCAGGTCCTGGTCGACGTCTATCGGCTGCTCCGCCCTCCGTCCTCGTAGTCCGTCAGATCGCCGGCTATCCAACAGGAAGGGACGTATGCCTACGCTCAGTGTCTCCAACGCTCCCGGCGGCGCCGCCGCCACCGCGAGCACGCGCACCGGCGTCAACGTGCCGATGGGATATCTCCGTGCGTTCGTCACGGCGCTTGTGATCGTGCATCACACGCTCCTCGGCTACCATCCGTTCGCTCCGCCGCCGAACGCCACTCTGCTGGCCGATCCACGGATCTGGCCGGCCTTCCCTGTGGTCGATGCGCAGCGCTCGATGGCAGCGAGCCTCATCGTTGGCTTCAACGAAGCGTTCTTCATGTCGCTGATGTTCCTGCTGTCGGGCCTGTTTGCCTGGCAGAGCATTCAGCGGCGCGGTGCGGCCGCCTTCATTCGCACGCGAGTACTGCGGCTGGGACTTCCGTTCGCGGTAGGGTCGCTGCTGCTCGCTCCTCTCGCCTACTATCCGGCGTACCTGCAGACGACGGCGCGCGCGACGAGTCCCGGCTTCTGGGACCAGTGGACGTCGCTCGGTATCTGGTACTCGGGCCCGGTCTGGTTCCTCTGGGTGCTTCTGGCGTTCGATTGCGCCGCCGCTGGATTCATCGCGTTGGCGCCGCGTGTCGCCGCCGCCTGGCAATCGTTCTGGGCCCGCACGTCCGGCAACAGCTTTCGCTTCTTTGCCACGCTGACGATCTGCTCGCTTGCCGTCTACCTGCCCATGGCCGTGACGTTCAGCTCGATCTCGTGGTGGGCGTACGGCCCGTTCACGGTGCAGACCAGCCGAATCTTCCATTACGCGCTCTACTTCCTCGTCGGCGTGGCGCTCGGCGGTACCGGCCTCGACGGAAGCATCCTGCGTGACGGCGGACCGTTGTCGCGCCGCTGGATCGTCTGGCCGATCGTCGCGCTCGTCGCCTTTGCCGTCGCCGCGGCGATCACGATCGCCGCAGTCACCGCGCCCACAACGACGACGCACTGGGAAGCGATCGGATCGTTCGGCTTCGTGCTGTCGTGTGCGGCGTCCTCGTGCGCATTGCTGGCACTGTTCCTCCGCTTCGTTCGGCGGTCCACTCCGGCCGGCGATAGCGTTCGCGACAACGCATACGGCATCTATCTGCTGCACTACGCGTTCGTCAGCTGGCTGCTCTACGCGCTCGTGCCGTCGTCCATTGGTGCGTTGCCCAAGGCCGCAATCGTCACCAGCACCGCGCTGGGCTTGAGCTGGGCGACGAGCGCGGCCTTGCGAACGATCCCGATCGTCCGTCGAGTGGTATGAATCCGCGGTTTCAATCACGCACGCAACTCGCTATTCTCTGTACCCTGTGGCATCGCTCATCGACGAGCTCGCGCAGCGCATCCCACCCGATCGTCTGCTGACGCGACCTGGCGCACTGGCGGCGTACGAGACTGACGGCCTCACGGCGTTCCGCGGCCGTCCGCGCGCGGTCGTCATCACCGAGTCCCAGCAGGAAGTGATCGACACGGTTCGCCTGTGTCACGCGGCCGCCGTGCCCTTCATGGCGCGCGGCAGCGGCACCAGTCTGTCCGGCGGCGCCGTCCCAATCGAAGACGGCATCGTCATCGCGCTCAATCGGCTCAATCGAATCACGCGCTTCGACCCCATCGCCCGTGTCGCCGTCGTCGAGCCAGGGGTCGTCAATCTGGCCGTCACCGCGATGGCGGCGCCGTACGGTCTCTACTACGCGCCGGATCCGTCGAGCCAGCAGGTCTGCACGATCGGCGGCAACGTCGCGTTCAATTCCGGGGGCGCCCATTGCTTCCGCCACGGCATGACCGCCAACCACGTGCTGGGCATCCGCGCCGTCCTGGCGGATGGGACGCTCGTGTCCCTTGGCGGCGAAAGCCTCGAACAGAACGGACCCGACCTGGCTGGATTGTTCGTCGGATCCGAAGGGCTGTTCGGAGTGGCGCTCGAGATCACGCTTCGCCTCGTCGCTCGTCCGCAGGTCTACAGCACGGTGCTGGCGGCCTACTCGAGCCTGCAGGCCGCCGGCGACACGGTGTCGCGCGTGATCAGATCGGGCCTGCTGCCGGGTGCCATGGAGATCATGGACCGCCTCGCCATCGACGCCGCCGAAGCGGCCGTGCATGCGAACTACCCCGCGCACGCGGCCGCAGTGCTCCTCGTCGAGCTCGAGGGCGAGAGCCCGCAGGTCGCCATCGAGTTCGAAGAACTGCAGCAGATTCTGGCCGAGTCCGGCGCCTCGGAGACACGAGTGGCGCGAGACGACGACGATCGCGCCAGAATCTGGAAAGGCCGCAAGTCCGCGTTCTCCGCTGTTGGCCGCCTCAGCCCGGACTTCATCGTTCAGGATGGCGTCGTTCCCCGTGCGCGCCTGGGCGAGGCGCTCGCCGAGATCGAGGCACTCTCGCGTAAGCATGGCATTCGCGTCGCCAACGTCTTCCATGCTGGTGACGGGAACCTGCATCCACTGATTCTGTATAACGGCCGCGAAGCGGGCGCACACGATCGCGCCGAGGTCCTCGCCGCTGAAATCATCCGCCTTTGCATCCGCCTCGGCGGCTCGATCACCGGCGAACACGGCGTTGGCCTGGAGAAGCTGCAGTTCCTCGCCGAGATGTACGACGAGCCGTCGATCGACTGCATGCGGCGCCTGCGTCTCGCGATGGATCCGCTGCAGCTCGCGAATCGCGGCAAGAAGCTCGCCGACGGTGCGGGCGTGAGCTTCTCTCACGGGCTCCACCCGCTGGAGCGGGCAGGCGTCATCTCGCGCGCATGATCCATCACCCCGCGTCCATCGATGACGTGCGGGAAGTCGTCGCCACGACTCCGCGACTGACGATTCGCGGCGCGGGCACCAAGCCCGGGCTGATGGGCGCCTCGCGCGATCGACCGATCCTGGATCTGTCCGCGCTGGCCGGCGTGACGGAGCACAGTCCGGAAGAGTGCACGTTCACTGCGCTGGCAGGCACCAGGACGGCCGACATCGAGCGGCTGCTGGCATCACACGGCCAGTACCTTCCGTTCGATCCTCCCCTTACTGCGGCCGGCGCCACGCTCGGTGGAATCGTCGCCGCAGGCGCCAGCGGCTCCTGCCGCTATCGATACGGCGGCATCCGTGACTTTCTGATCGGCGCGCGCATCGTCGATGGTCGCGGACAGCTGATCACCGCCGGCGGCAAGGTGGTGAAGAATGCCGCCGGGTTGCTCCTCCATCAGGCGATGGTCGGAAGCTGCGGACGATTCGGCGTGATCGCCGAGCTGACGTTCAAGGTGTTCCCGCGTGCAAGGTCTCGCGCGACGGTCAAGGCGAACGCCGGTTCGCTCGCCTCGGCGCTGGAAACCATGGAGAAGGTGCGCGCCGCGCGATTCGAGCTCGAAGCGATCGACATTTCGTCACCGTCGACGCTGCTTTTGCGAATCGGCGGCGGCACCGATGCTCTCGCAACGAGAGTCGCCGCCCTCCGTCACTCGACGGCGATTGACACCGAGCTTCTGGAAGGCGACGCGGACGAGTCGGAATGGCTCGGCGCCCGCGAATTCTCCTGGGCCGATCGCAGCCTCCCGCTGATTCGAATTCCGCTCACCACGCCACAGGTGCCGGCTCTTGACGACGTGCTGACGCGCGCCGGCGCGGCGAGACGATACGCGCTGGCTGGGAACGTGGCATTCGCGGCGTGGCCGATGCCGTTGGCGGAGCTGTCCGACAGGCTGAAATCACTGCGACTATCCGGCCAGGTACTCCTCGGGCCGCCGGGGTCTCGATTGATCGGCGCCGTTCCGGACGACGAGTTCGCGAGACGTGTGACGGCCGTCCTCGATCCGGACGGCCGATTCCGTGACGACTGATGCAGCACCGGATCCCTCTCGACTCGCTGCCGCGGGGCGGCCGCGAAATGGCGCGCGCAATCGAGACGTGCGTGCACTGCGGCTTCTGCCTGCCCTCCTGCCCGACGTATCGCGTGCTCGGCGAAGAGATGGACTCGCCGCGTGGCCGCATCGTCCTGATGAAGCAGGTGCTCGAGGGCGAGTTGGCGGCTCAGGATGTCATGCCCTATGTGGATCGGTGCCTCGGTTGTCTGGGGTGCGAGACGTCCTGCCCGTCCGGCGTGCACTATCGCGATCTGCTGGTGCCGTTCCGCGCCAAAGCTGAACGCGAAAGCCGGCCCGCAGTCGCGCGATGGCGCGCACGAGCGCTCCTCGCGCTGTTGGAATCGCCAGCGTTGTTCCGGATCGCGGTGCGGGCTGGCCATCTCGCACGACACGTCGGGCCGCTCGTGCCGGCGGCGCTGCGGCCGATGCTGCGTCTGCTGCCGGCGTCGCTGGAACCGGCGCGTCGGCTTCCGTCGTTAGTACCGGCGATCGGTCCGCGGCGAGCCCGCGTCGCTCTCCTGCGCGGGTGTGTCCAGCAGGTGCTGGCGCCGGACATCAATCACGCCACCACGCAGGTCCTGGCGGCGAATGGGATTGAAGTCGCCATTCCGCTGGACCAGGGTTGCTGCGGTGCGCTGGCCGCGCATGCCGGTCATACCGATCACGCGCGCGAGCGAGCGGCGCCGCTGCTGCGGGCCTTCCCGCCGGACGTCGATGCCATCGTGACCAATACCGCTGGCTGCGGATCGGCGATGAAGGATTACGGGATGCTGTTCGTTGACACACCGCTCGAAAACGAGGCGCAGCGATTCGGTGCGCGCGTGCGCGACGTCTCCGAGTTCCTCGCCGAGATCGGCCTCGTGACGACGCCGACGCTGTCCGCGCCGATGACCGTCGCTTACCATGACGCGTGTCATCTGTCACATGCGCAGCACGTGCGCGCCGCGCCGCGCCGTCTTCTGGCGGCGGTCGAACACCTGACCGTCCGCGAGATTCCGGACGGCGAGATCTGCTGTGGGTCGGCCGGGCTCTACAATCTCGAGCAGCCGGACATCGCGGAGACACTGGGCACCGCCAAGGCGTCCGCGATCGTTGCCACCGGTGCCGACGCCGTCGTCGCCGGCAACGTCGGGTGCCTCGTGCAGATGGCGACATACCTGCAGCGCACCGGCCATCGGATCCCTGTGTTGCACACCATGCAGCTGCTCGCCAAATTGGGGTCGGGATAAATTTCACTTTTTGCCAACTCCGCCCGTTCCCCGAGGCCGTCCCCGCGATCGCACGCCCATCTGCCAGCCGAGTTGCGTGGCCGTTTGCTCGCGCCACGAGTCTGGTCCAAACGGGATCCCACGCCGGATGGCTTTGCGCAGCGGCCCCAGTTCAGCCGTCGCCTCGGCTGCACTCTCGTCGCCCCAGCTCTCCGGACGCGGGACCGGCCATTCATGCGTACGTGGGCCTGTCGCCGCCGAGCGCTTCGACGCGCTCCCCCAATCCCACTCCTCGGCCTTCTCGACAAGCTGCGCACGCACCGGGTTGCGCTCGACGTAGCGGCAGACGATCAGGAAGTGGCGATCGTCTCTGACCGGAATCGCTTTGAATCGACCCTGATAGATCGTCCCGGTGCCCACGGTCTTGTGGGCAAGATGCCAGCGGCGCGAGTGAGTGGACGTCATCCACGCCATGAACATCGAGAGGTCCTCATCGTCCTCGGGCCACAGGACGAGGTGCCAGTGATTGGGCATCGCGACCCAGCAAAGCAACCGCATCGACAATCGACGGGTCGCTTGCTCGAGCACCTCCACGAACGCGCGGTAGTCGTCTGGTCCATCGAACAGTGTGAGACGCCGCGCGCCTCGATTCATGACATGGAAGACGAGGCCGCCAGTTCCGCGACGAGATCTCCTGGGCACGAGTCCGCAGTTAGCAACGCGCGCGCCAGGTCGATGTGGAAACCCGATCGTTCGCGCAGTGCTTACTAGTGGCAGAAAATGAACGCGTGATTTCCCGATCCATCGGCAAATATTGAAATTTATCCCGACCCCAATTTCCAATTTGCCAATTGGTCACACCGTCCGTCCCGGCGTGCTAGATTGCGCGCGTGACGATCGCCGCCGACATCGAGCGCCGCTGGCGCGATGCGTTGTTCTCGACGACGCCGGCCGACAGACCGGCGACGGAGGCGGCCGTGGCTGCTCTCTATGCCGCAGCGAGCGTGCCGCCTCCCCGCCATTACTGCTGGTTCGACTCTCCATGCGCCGGCGCCTGGGCGATCGCGCTCCTGCTCGAACCGCGCGATCGCAACTGGAACACGCTCGTCGGAAGCGTACGCAGCCGGCGCGGCGACGAGCGCGATCGACTCGAGCAGGCGCACGCGCACCTCCTCGCGCAGACGTCGCTGGCCGACATCGCCGGCATCATCGCCTCGTTCGGTCATCCGCTGGCGCCGCCGCTGATGAGTGGCGGACTGCCGCCGAAGTCGCTCCACAGCGACTTCCTCGGCGCGCGGCTCGAAGTGCACGGCGACGTCTCGGCATTGTTCGCACAGCCGATGGACACCCCCCTGCAGCGCGCCGAAGATCGACTCTGGGGCAACGCCGGCGTCCTGCGGAGCGGCCTCTTCTGCCACACGCCACAAACCCTCGTCAGCCAGAACTTCTACAGCGGCTACTCGTTCACGCAGATGGCGATGGACGACAATGCGCTCGGCACGCGCACGCCGCCGCCGCTGCTCCAGGCAGCCTGGACGATCGCGCGATCGGTCGGCCCGTGGTGGGCATGGATGGGGGCCGCGATGCTCTCGGAGCACCCGGTGGAGCTCCACGTCGATGCCGAAGGCCGTCCCCACCGTGCCGATGGACCCGCGGCGGTGTACAGGGACGGCTGGAAGGTATTTGCCTGGGAAGGCTACGCGATGCGCGAGCAGTGGATCCTCGATCCGGCCAGCGTTCCGAAAGGCGATTTGAAGAACTGTCCGGCCTCGTTCCGCAAACATGCAGCGGCGTTCGCATCGAAGGCGCCCAAGCCGCCGTCGGCCCGTGCCACGAAGAGCGAGCTCTTCGCCACGGAGCTGCCACGCGACCGCGCGGCGCGGATCGATCTCCTGCGAACACATGCGGGCGGACAGCTGTCCAGGTTCGATCGTTACAACGCTGGAGAGCACCGTGCGGTGTGGAAGGAACTGAATGACCTGGGCGAGGATGTGCGACAGGAGGCGAACGCCGCAGACGCGCTGGCCGTAACCTACGAGACCATGGAGCGCGTCAACGAGAACATACGGATGCTGGTCGATCGCCTGACCACGCTGGGCTACCGGTTCTCGTCACGCGCGCCGCATCAACCGCCGGGGAAGAAGACGGGCAAGCAGTTGCAGACAGCTCGAACGCCTCGTCGGTCCCCTCCCGCTCTCGCTTCGCGCCTTCTACGACGTCGTCGGCGCCGTCGATCTGCTCGGCCGTCATCCCGGGCTGATCCCGCGCGGGACATCGATCGCGCCAGATCCTCTGGTGGTCTATGGTGTGGACGACGCGCTGCAGGAAGTGGAATCGATGGACGAGGACGAAGCCGGTGAAATTACGATAGCGCCGGACGACCTCCACAAGGAAAACGTGAGCGGCGGCGATCCGTACACGATTGCCGTGCCCGACCGCCGCGCCGATGCCATCGTGCTGAACGAGCGGCACGATCTGCTGTTCGTGGATTACCTGCGCCTCTGCTGCCGGCTCGGCGGCTTCCCGGGCTACGACGGCGTCGATCGCGACGTTCCGGCGGAGCTTGACCGGCTGCGGGCGGGGCTGCTGGAATTCTGACTGAGGTTGCAACATGACCGTACGGATGCCTCTCTCCACGATGGCCGCTCTGATCATCGGCGTCTGTCTCACGCTGTTTGTGAGCGGGTCGCGTGCCTGGCAAGCCGGCGACCAGGTGGCCCTCGACGCCGACGACATCGGCGGCGTCGTCACCGGCTCGAACGGGCCCGAAGCTGGCGTCTGGGTGATTGCAGAGACGGCGGATCTGCCGACGCGATTCGTACGCATCGTCGTCACCGACGAGCGCGGACGCTACGTCCTGCCCGACCTGCCAAAGGCGACGTACCAGGTGTGGGTGCGCGGCTATGGGCTCGTCGACTCGCCGAAGATGACAGCGGCGCCCGGGAAGGCCTTGAACTTGAAGGCTGTGGCAGCGCCGACTCTCGCCGAGGCGGCGCGCTATTACCCCGCGGGCTACTGGTTCGCGCTGCTGACCGTGCCGGAAGAGAAGGAATTCCCCGGGAACCCGAGTAGCGGCATCAACGCCGAGATCAAGAGTCAGGCACAGTGGCTGCGACAGGTGAAATCGGGCGGCTGTCTGGCCTGCCACGCGCTGGGTACAAGGGCGACGCGCGAGATCCCGCCATCACTCGGCAAGTTCGAGTCGTCCACAGCCGCCTGGGGCCGGCGCATCCAGTCTGGGCAGGCCGGGCCGTCGATGATCGGCGGCATCAACCAGCTCGGACCGCGTGCGTTGACGCTGTTCGCTGACTGGACGGACCGGATTGCCCGCGGCGAGCTGCCGCAGACGCCGCCGCGGCCGAAGGGGATCGAGCGCAATGTCGTCATCACGGAGTGGGACTGGGGCGATCCGAAGCTTTACCTTCACGACGAGGTCTCGACCGATCGCCGTAACCCAACGCTGAATCCCAACGGGCTGATCTACGGCGCCGCGGAGCTCTCTGCGGACTATCTGCCCGTGCTCGATCCCGTGCACCACACGACGAGCCGCGTCGAGCTGACGGTGCGCGATGCCGCCACGCCGCGGACATCTCCGGATATGCCGCAGCCGTCCCCTTACTGGGGCAAGGAAGTCGTGTGGACCAGTCGGAACAACGTCCACAATCCGATGTTCGACGACCGTGGCCGCGTCTGGATCACGTCGGCGGTACGGCCGTCCGACAATCCGGCATTTTGCAAGCAGGGCTCCTCGCATCCGTCGGCGAAGCTCTTTCCAATCGATCGCTCCGGGCGTCACCTGGCCGTCTACGATCCGAAGACGAAGAAGCTGACGCATATCAGCACCTGCTTCAGCACACATCACCTCATGTTCGCCGAGGATGCGAATCACACGCTGTGGACCAGCGGCGGCGGCGACGTGGTGGGCTGGCTGAACACGAAGATGTTCGACGAGACCGGCGACGAGGAGAAGTCGCAGGGCTGGACGGCGCTCGTGATCGACACGAACGGCAACGGCAAGCGCGACGCGTACGTGGAACCCGATCAGCCGCTCGATCCCGCGAAGGATCAGCGCTTCGATGGCGCCTTCTATGCGGTTTCACCGGCGCCGGATGGATCGATCTGGGGCTCCGTCCTCGGATTTCCGGGCGCGGTCCTTCGGCTGAATCCGGGCAGCCATCCTCCCGAGACTGCACTGGCGGAAGTGTACGAGCCGCCGTTCTCCGATCCGGATCCCAAGCGGCGCGGCTTCTCACCGCGCGGCATGGACATCGATCGCGACGGCGTCGTCTGGGCGGCGTTGGCAAGTGGACATCTGGCACGCTTCGATCGCCGCAAGTGCAAGGGACCGCTGAACGGACCCAAGGCGACTGGACAGCAGTGCCCTGAAGGCTGGACGCTCTATCCGGAACCGCTGCCGCAGATGAAAGGCGTCACGGCATCGGGCAGCGCGGAAAGCAGCTACTACACCTGGGTCGATCAGTTCGACACTCTCGGGCTTGGGCGGAACGTCCCGATCAATACCGGCAACGAGTCGGAAGGACTGCTCGTCCTGAAGAACGGCGAGTGGATGGTCCTGCGCGTGCCCTACCCGCTCGGCTACTACACGAAGTGGCTCGATGGCCGCATCGATGATGCACAGGGAGGATGGAAAGGCCGGGGGCTGTGGTCGACGGTGAGCACCCGCGCACCCTTTCACATGGAGACCGGCAAAGGCACGACGAGCAAGGTCGTCCGGTTCCAGCTCAGGCCGGATCCACTGTCCAAGTAAACGCGACCGTTCGATTGATCGCAGCTCGTCCGCAGCTGTTTGGCGCCCTGCACGAGACTTGCTTACCTGTCTACTGGCCGACGTCTGCATTGTCGATAGTCGAGCCAATCAGGCCGGTGATGTCCGAAACAGAGCTGTCATTCGATGCGCAGTGCCCCCGGTGCACCGGACGAACTACACGACACCTGTTGCGCAACCGGACCGAAGTCAAGGAACGCTTGATCGACGGCACCCTGACTTTGCTACTGCGCGTGGTGCGAACAGTCGCGCCAGCCGACCGCAGCTGAGCAGGATTTCCTGCTGCAGTGGATCTTCGACACGGACGAGCCGGCTCCACTCGAGACCGCACCGTCTGCCGAGGCGCTGAAGCCGGGCATCACGCCGCATTTCGAAATCGACTGGCCGATAACCCTTCCCGACACCGTGGACGTTGGCGACTTCGTCATTTCCACCGAAAGTGAGTGGTTCACCTTTGGCCGGGTCACGGAAGAGCGAGGGCGCGTCTATCTCGGATCGAGCCGCGAGCTGCTCGTCGCGTGCTACCTCGCGAGCCAGCATGCCGCCGGACATTCGCGCGTCTGGTACGCGGATCCCACCGGCACGTTCACCGAATACGTTTACGAAGTCGGGTGATTCGCAAGTACCTGTGCGATTGGGAGACGGCATGATAGTCTGCCGCCGCTTCGATGAGCCGAGATCGATTCCTGGTCCGCGTGCCGGTGAATGGACGACAGTTTCAGGTGCGCGGCCAGCGATACACCGTGCTCGTAAAAGACGCCAGCGAACGATCCGGTCTTGGCGGTTGGATCGCGCAGCTCCATGTCACCCGTGACGTCGACTCGCTTCCGGTACTGCTGGACGTCACCGCCGCGAGCTTATCGACGATGGATATCGGCAGCCTCGTGGAAGGCGTGCTCGAGCAGCTGACCGGGTGGGTCGCGATGCCGGAGACCGACCGCCCGATACCGTGTCGGTGTAATCAGCGCTGACCTGACTTCAAGATGCGCTCGATCTGCCCGAGATGGTTCAGGTCGTGTCCCGCATTCATGCGCTGCATGTGATCGACGGTTTCCTTGCCGCGCTCCTGGTGCAGGCCGTACTGCTTTCGCTGCTTCGGCGTCAGACGCTCGACCAGCGCAAGATTCGGCGCGGCGTACCGCAGTGAACACCGCGAGCGCGTCGGCAGGTTGACACGCTCGTATTGCACGACGTCCGCCCACTTCTCCTGATCGAACGCCTGGATCTCGGTGCCGTCGCGGCTCAGGATCATGCGCAGGCGGTACGCGAACACGACTTCGGTGTCCGCAAGGTGCGCAACGATCTGGGCAATCGACCACTTGCCGGGCGCCGGACTTCGCGTCAGCAGCCGGCGCGGCGTTCGCTCGACGATGCGCCGCAGCTTCGCAGGCGTGGCCCTCTGGACGGCCCGCGGGTCCTTGCCCGGCCGATAGCCCCAGCATGCGCGCCGTGTATTCCTGTGCGGTTTCGCTCACGAAATCCTCCCTGGCAAGGCTTGTCGCGGCAGTTTAGCTTGCGCCGCGAAAATTCCGCGCCCGGCTCTATCCGATCGATAGACGGAGGCCACGCTCGACGGTGCCATAAACGTTTAGCGACCGTGGGGATGGCATTGGTCTCGAACATCGGCCTGATTTGCGCGGTTGCCGGCCTGGCGTTGCTCGCGATCTTCGGCGAGCCGGATGCCGACGATCCGGAAGCCGGCACGACCGCGCCGGCCGCCCGCTCGCGGACGCTCGACCAGGTCGCGGCCGTCGGCGGCGTCACTCTTCTCGTCGCTGCAGGGTTTTTCCAGGCCGGACAGTTCTGGTAAGCCGCCCGCCTGCGGCATCACGCCTGTTTCCCTCTAAGATCGTTGGGTGCTCCCGGCAACGCTCCTCTCTCGACTGATTCTCGTTCTCGCAATCGCATGCACGTCGTGCGCCGATCGTGCGCGCACAGACGGCAGCCGATCCGGCATGGGCGGCATTGAAAGCCGGCGACGCGGACAAGGCGTCGCGACTCTTCCGGCGGTGCTCTCGGCCAATCCATCCGACCCGCTGTTGCTCCTCGGCTCTGGCATCGCCGCGCACGTTCTCGGTGACGACGCGCAGGCAGAGACGACGCTGCGCAAGGCGTTGAAGATCGACCCGCGGTTGACGCCGGCGTCGGCGCTGCTCGGCCGAATTGTCTACGACGGCGGCGACCTCGATGACGCGATCGCGATTTACGACCGCGCCCTGAAGGGCGTCGAGGGCGAGGCCGAGATGCGCGAGCAGCTCGAGCGCTGGCGCAAGGAGGCGGCGCTGCACGCCGGATTCGAGCAGGGCGGCAACGGGCGGTTCGCGATCATGTTCGAGGGGCCGGAAGAGCGAGCGCTGGCCGATCACATCAGCGGTGTGCTCGAAGCCGGCGTACTGGAACATCGGCCGGCGGCTGAACGCGTATCCGAACCGGACGATCGCGGTGATGCTGTATACGCAGCAGCACTTCACCGACATTACTCGCTCCCCGGACTGGGCGGCGGGAAGCTACGACGGCCGCATCAGGCTGGCGGTTCGCGGCGCCCTGAACGATCGCACAGCATTCGATCGCGTCGTCGTCCACGAATTGGCGCACGCCATCGTGCACACGCTGGCGCCGCGCGGGATCCCGGCATGGCTGCACGAGGGGCTGGCTGTGAATTTCGAGCCGGGCGACAAGCCGTGGATCGACCAGACGCTGCGGCAATCGGCCACGACGATCCCGCTCGAATCACTGCGAACAGGGTTTGGCGCGCTGGCGGCGGGCGACGTGCAACTGGCCTACGCGGAGAGCGCGGCGGCCGCGGGCGTGATCATGAAGCGGCTCGGTCCCAATCTCCCCGCATTCCTGCAGTCGCTCGAGAGCGTGGAATCTGTCGACATGGCCCTGGTGTCGTTCGGCCTCACAACGGCAGACGTCGAGCGCTCGCTACGCTCGCGATGACGCGATTCAAGGTCGAAAGGTCGAAGGGTCTCAGGGTCGAAAGGTCGCAGGGTCGAAAGGTCGCAGGGTCTAAGAGTCGCAAGGGTCCAAAGTCTGTCGGGCCAAAGGGTCGCGAGCCGACGACCTTTAGACTTCGACCCTGAGACCCTTAGACCCTTAGACCGACTCTGAGACCTTTTAAGTCGGATTTATTCAGGAACGATAGACGTGCGCTGACAATCGTTGCAACGAAGATAAAGCACCGGCAGGGATTCAGACCGCCCGATGATGCGAGCCGCGGGGACTCCACACCTCGGGCAGACGATCGCCGGGGCCGTTCGCTTGGCCATCGGATAGTCTCCTCTAGTATTAGATGCCGCGAGCGGGGCATTTGGTCTGCCACGGCTGAGCTGGCGAGTGGTCACTGGGCGTCGTCTCTCCTGCAAAGCGCTGATAACTATACGCCAAGTCGGGAAGGTCTATTGACCGCCCGGCTCAGCTGGCTCGGGCAGCTGAAGCGCTGCCGGACGTAGAGCCGGTCGATGCGCATCGCCAGGGCGCTCAGTCCGATCATGAAGATTCCAAAGGCGATGAGGGCAATCGGCCATCCGACCGAATCGGCGAAATGCTCCCCCGTGAACCAGCCCGTATAGGCCAGGATGCCCAGGGTCGAGACGAACAGCAGCGTCCGGCTGTGCACGACGACGCTGAGATAGACGAACGCGGCGGCAACCGCCAGGAACGCGATCTCAATGGGCGTACGTTCGACGGCGTCGAACACGCCGTATAGAAACAACGCCGCGCCCAGGAGATACCAGATCGGCGTGATGTCGCGATGACCGGTGCGATCGATGCCGATGGCCGCCAGCACCAGGCTGCCCCCGATCAGCAACGTCTCGACCGTCGCGTCCACATCCAGCAGGTCGAGCGCCGTCCAGAAGAACAGCGTCGCGAACAGCAGCGTCATGAAGAGCGGCGTCGAGCGGCGCAGGAGGCCGAACACCGCCCCGAACTGGAGCGCCATCGTGCCGCACGTGATCAGGCTGGCCCAGCGCCAATCCCCTCCCGCGCCGTATTCGTCGAACGCGACCAGCATGCCGGTCGGTTCGAGCGCGGCCGCCATCAGCAAGAGAGGCGTGGCCGCTTTTTCGAAGCGAGGATCCCTCGCCGCGAGGAGCCCAAGCACGAAGGTCGTGAACCCCGAGCCCAGCGTGACGATCACGCGGGCTGCCGAGTTCATGTCGTCCCACTGAAGCGCGATGAAGACGCCGATTCCGGCGAAGACGAACGTCCCGCCGAGGAAGCCGAGCACACGGACCAGCACGCCTCGCCAGCGATGCTCTTCCGCCGTCGTCGGTGATTGTCCCAACGCTGTCGCGATGTCGGCGAGCGACAACTGGTGCTCGTGTGCGAGCGCCGCGATCTGCGCGAGGGCTCGCGTGCACGGCCGTTCGGATCAGCGCCGTCCATCGTCGTCCAGCCATCCGAGCGCGTAGACGGGCGAGTAGTACTCGTAAGGCGGCGGCAGCGCGAGGGACACGACGCGGCCGCGGTTCACCAGCGAAACGCTGCGATCGTAGCGGCCCATCCCGAACAAATCGCCGACGAGACCGGTGCCGCCGCCGGTTCGCATCTTCAGCTCGTATCCATCGGGTGCCGTCGTCGTGGAGCTGACGCGGCGCTTTTCGAGCGCCGGCACGACGAACGTGCGAGGCGGGTCGCCGTCCCGTAAGTCGGGCACGTCCACCTGCAGGCGAGTCACCTTCATCGTTTGGTGATCGAAGAGAAACAGCGTCGCGCGGGACGGATAGGTGTTGGGCGGCACCGGCCGGACGGTCGCCTGGACGCGGCCGTCACGCACGTCGAACTCCAGTGAAACGCGCGGCGCCGGCTGCTCGTAGCTCGTGCCACGAAGCACCAGGTCGAAGGCCGGCGGCGCGACCGTCCAGCGCGGGATTGCCGCCGCGAGCAGAAAGAAAATGACGACGACCAGCGGCAGCGCGACGGCGGCCACGAGGAAGGCGTTCTGACGCACGAATCGGCCGACGTCCGTCATCGGTCCGGGATTGTAGCTCAGGCGGCAGTACCGCCCCGCGGAGAGGCAGGTACAATCCGCCGACCCCATGCCGTAGGCCCTCTTTATCGTGCCCACCGCAGCAGGGCCCGACTTCAGTCGGGGACATTCAAGGAGCTGAGATGATCAGAACCCTGGCAACATGCGCAGTGCTGCTCGTGACGGGCATCGCCGGCTATTCGATCGGCGCGCAAGCGCCCGCGGATCATCGGCGCATCGAAGTGAGCCCGCTTCCCGCCGGTGCGCCGCCGCGGCCGTACACGCCGGCCGTGATGGCGGGTGACACGCTATTTCTTTCCGGCAACATCGGCACCGACCCCAAGACCAACGCGGCGCCCGACGCATTCGCCGATGCCGCGAAACAGGCGCTCGCCAATCAAGCGGCGCTGCTGCAGGCCGCCGGCCTCTCGTGGGGCGACGTCGTGAAGATCAATGTCTACGTGAAGGACATCACGAAGTACCAGGAGTTCAACGCCATCTACATGGACGCGATTCCTGCACCGCGTCCGGCTCGAACATTCATCGCCGTCGCCGCCCTGCCCGCGAACGGTCAGGTCGAGATCGAGGGCATCGCCATCAAGCGAAAGTAGAAATGGCTGCGCAGCCGCACAGAGCCGCGACGACATGACACGAAGGTCGCTCATCTACGCGGTCGGCAGGCTCTCTTCATCGCCGAGGCGAATGGCAAACAGGTGGCCACAATCCCGGCACGCGAAGCACTGCACGCGTGCCGACGATCCGGCGGTATAGATACGTACGACGTGCGGCTCCCGACACTTCGGGCACGACGGAATCGGCCGATCCGCGTCGGAGGGGACGCTGGACACAGCTCGTCCTTTCCTGGGGAGGCGCCAACTCTACCATATGATTAGCCCAGCTAATAGAGGCTGTTCGCAGTGACTTCCTCTCGTCCGCTGCTGGCGTTGGTTCTCTGTGCAGCCTTGTCCCCAATCGTCGGCCGCAGGGCACGCAGGACGCCGCCGTACCGCGTCCCCCCGCGACTCGCCGCGACGATTTCAAGGAGACGCTGCACGGCGTCGAGCTCGTCGATCCTTATCGATGGCTCGAGGATCAGTCGTCGCCCGACACCCGCGCTTTCATCGAGGCGCAGAACACCTACGCGCACGCCCTTCTCGAGGCCGTGCCGTCGTTGCCAGCGATTCGGAAGCGCCTCACGACCCTGGCCCGGCAGGACCGGCAGTGGGCGCCGCTGGAGCGCGGCGGCCGGTATTTCTTCTGGCGCCGGAAGGCCACCGACGATCTTCCAATGCTCATCGTTCGCGACGGCCTGTCTGACGAGTGAGCGCATCCTGCTCGACCCGCATCCGCTGAGCGACGACCACACGACCAACGTCACCCTCGAGGACGTCTCGTTGGACGGCCAACTACTCGTCTACGGCGTGCGTACCAGCGGCGAGGACGAGACCGAACTGCGCACGCGTGCTGTCGGCTCCGGCAACGATCTGCCGGATCGGCTGCCGAGAGCCCTGTATCGCGGCGTCTCGGTACGACCAGACGGCAGCGGCTTCTACTACGCGCGGCAGGATCGGACGTCGGGCATCCGCATCCGTTACCATGCGATGGCGACACCGATCGCACAGGATCGTGAGATCTTCGGCGAGGGCTTCGGTGCCAGCGACTGGATCGGCGCGTCGATCTCCGAGAACGGCAAGCACCTCCTGCTCAGCGTGTCGCACGGGTGGGCCAGCACGGAAGTCTTCCTCCAGGATTTCGACACGGCGACGCCTTCCCCGCCGATTCGGCCCATCGTGCGCAATCTCGACGCGCACGTCGTCGCCGCGTTCGCCGGCGACCGCCTGATCGCGCAAACCGACTGGAACGCGCCGACCGGACGGATCGTCGAGATCGATCCCTCGAACCCGGCACCGGCGCACTGGCGGACCATCGTGCCCGCCAGACCGGACTCGATCGAGGCATTCGCGCTCGTCGGCGGGCGCGTCGTCGTGCAGCGCCTTCACAACGTCGCGTCGCAGCTCGAGGTGTTCACCCTCGACGGGCGCATCGGAGGGCGTCATCCCGCTGGCGGCCGCCGGCACCGTGCGCGCGCTGTCCGGGCGATGGGATCGCGACGAGCTGTTCTTCGAGTTCGAGTCGTACACGACGCCGCCATCGACGATTCGCGCAAGCGTCGCGACGCGCACCGCGGCTTCGTCGTGGACGTCGACGGTGCCGTTCGACACCGGTCGTTACGAGACGACGCAGGTCTGGGTGACGTCGAAGGACGGCACCAGGGTGCCGATGTTCGTCATCCACCGGCGCGATGTTGCCCTCGACGGCACGGCGCCGACACTGCTCTACGGCTACGGGGGATTCGCTGTCAGCATCACGCCGAGCTTCTCGACCGTCCACGGCGTGGTGGCTCGAGCAAGGCGGCATCTATGCCGTCGCGAACATCCGCGGCGGCAACGAATTCGGCGAGGCCTGGCATCGCGCGGGGATGCTGGCGAACAAGCAGAACGTCTTCGACGACTTCATCGCCGCGGCATCGTGGCTGGTCGAGCACCACTACAGCTCGCCGCAGACACTCGCGATTCAGGGCGCGAGCAACGGCGGCCTGTTGATGGGCGCCGCATTCACGCAGCGTCCGGACCTGTTCCGCGCCGTGCTGTGCGAGTTTCCCGATCTCGACATGATCGGCTACTGGCGGTTCCCCAACAACAATCCGCCGGCGTTGCTCGAGTACGGCGATGCCTCGAAGCCGGATCAGTTCACGTTCCTGCGTGCCTACTCGCCGTATCAGCGGATTACGCCGGGCACGAAGTATCCGGCCGTGCTGCTGGTCACCGGCGATGCCGATACGCGAGTGCCACCGCTCCAGGCGCGCAAGATGACTGCACGCCTGCAGGCGGCGACGACGTCGGGACGGCCCGTGCTGTTGCTGTACGACACGAAAGCCGGTCATGCGGGTGGGCGGCCGCTGAGCAAACTCGTCGACGACGAGGCATTGGCGCTGGCGTTTCTCGCCTGGCAGCTGGAGATGCGGTAACAGCAATAGTGCCTCCGCGACGCCTTCACGGCCGTGCGCGGCTTGCCGCAGATCGACTGGTCCGTTACAATTCGAAGGTTCGGCGCCCGCCGAGCGGTGCACACCGAGTGTCCCCGTCGTCCAGAGGCCCAGGACGCGGCCCTTTCAAGGCTGAAACACGGGTTCGAATCCCGTCGGGGACGCCACTCCAGTTGGACAAATCGACCACTCCTGCGAGCAATCGATCGAGCGCGATCCGCCCCGTCGAACGCGATAGCGCCGCGCCGCGCTCGTCCACGTCCGGCGTGAACCGCAGCGGGTCCGACCAGCAGCGGCCGCAGCACGTCACGTCCGCTCTCGACGTTCCGCGTCAGCAGCCCGCGCCAGTCGGCGAGCTTCGCGCGGAGACGCCGCTCGAGCGCGTCGGGCCGGCCGTGGCGCGACGATCGTCGGACTCGGCGGCCGCGCGGTCGTCAGCGTCTGCCGTCGCGCCTGACGCCGCCTGAGACGGTCCAGCGAGGGCATCGAGCGGCCCGCCCCGCCGATCGCCTCGGCGCAGAGCGCGTCGCACTCCGCTCGCACGCGTCGCGAGTTCGCGCTCGAGCGCCGCCGTGCGCTCCGCGTTCGCCGCGCGGGCTGCAGCTCCTCGAGCGCCAAGGCGACCGCCGTTCGACGACCGCCGGCCGCAGGATGTCGTCCTGCAGCGTCGCGAGCACTTCCGCGTCGATCGCTTCCATGCGGCGCCACCAGGCCATTGGCGCAGACCGCGCGCCCGCGTTTCCAGTACGACGTGCAGCCGTAGAAGTGGCACGCGCGCGCCGCCATGCGTCCGGGTGTGCGCGGCGAACCCGCCGCCACAGACGCGCGCACCGCGCGAAGCCGGACGAGCAGGTACCGCGACTCACGATGCGCGCGACCGCCGACGGTCGTACTGCGCCACGCGCCGATCGCAGCTCCGCGTGCGCCGCGCGTGCCACAGCTCGTCGGACACGATCTGCAGCTGCGGCGCCGCCACGCGCAGCCATTCGGACTCCGGCCGGGCGTGCTGCCGCTGGCCTGCCCCCAGCGATCACGCTTGCGCGTCTGGTTCCAGACGATCTCGCCGCGGTAGAGCGGTCGGCAGCAGCACCTCGCGGACCGAGCTCGTGCGCCCAGGCCGCCGGCCGGCCCTGCTGCGGCCGCGGCGCGGGCGCCCTTCGGCGTTCAGCGTCTTCGTGATGCGCGTCAGGCCCGCGCCGGCGGCGCACAGCTCGAAGATGCGGCGCACGACCGCGGCTTCCGTCGTCGTTGATGCGCCGCTCGACGTGCGAGCGCTGGCCGTCGGCGCCGAGGATCTCGACGTTGTCGTAGCCGAACACGCGGCCGCCGGTGACGTGACCGGCGCGCGCCTTCCGCTGCATCGCGTCGTACGTGCGCTGCCGCGCCTTCTCGCGCTCGAGCTCGTCGGCGAACGCCGTCAGCGACAGCATGATCTTGTCGGTCGGGGAGTCGAGCGTGCGCTCGCGGTCCTCGAGGTAGAAGAACACGCGCACGCCGGCCTGCACGAGTTGCTTGAGCGCGTAGGCCGTCTCGATCGCCTCGCGTCCGAGGCGCGATTCCTCCGACATGATGAGCACCTGGAACGGCGGCCGCGGCTTCAGCGCGTTCATCAGCCGCAGGAAGCCGGGACGGTTGGCGAACTCGGCGCCGCTGATGCCGTCGTCGACGTAGACGTGCTCGTCGAGGACGCGCCAGCCCTTGCGCGTCGGCGTAGGCGCGGGCGTGCTCCACCTGGCGCGCGACGGAGCGCTGCTCGTCGCTGACGCCGGACTGGTCGGTGCTCTTGCGGGCGTAGATGGCCGCCGTCATCGGTTCACCTGGTATGCCCTCTGTCTGACTAGTCATTCTCGCCGCCGGCACGATAGTGCTGCGACCAGGGCGTCGGCGAGAGCCCTCGCTAGACGTTCGTCAAGACTCGATGACAATACGCGCGACTCCGCAGCTCTGCAACTGCTGGACAGTTCCGGCTGATGATCGTCATCCGTCGGCATGGTGGCGCGCGGCCCGTTCGGTCGCTGCGACACGTCGCGCACGGCGGGTGATGTCTGCGCGCGCATTACTGCGGCCATCCCTCAGGCTGCTCGTCCGCGGGACACTCGTACAGCACGATCGCGGCGAGATGCCGGCGCCAACGCAGGATTGCGACGCGGTCCGCGGCCGTTAGTCGGGAATCGGTCGGCACGACGAGTTCGTGCGCCGCGTCAACCGCCAAGACGAAACCGCGGAACTCGAGATCGACCGCGAGGTTGATGGCCGGCAACGGCAGCGTCAGGCCGCCCTTGACCGTCACGAACTGGAGCGGATCGGCCGCCTCCGCTGCCGCCCGCTCCGCCGCGACATTCACCGTCGGCCGCGTCATGGATCGCGGGGCCGCCCGATCGGATCGGGATCGAAGACGAACGCGGACTGCCGTTGGGCCAGCGGTGTCCGATGGTTCCTGCAGGTGCCCGAGGGGCCTGGTGACCCCGAGTCCGTACCGGGACCACGAGGCCCCGACGCCTCATCCGTCGCCAACAGCAAAGGCAGCTGTTCCCCGTTGACGGGGCCACCGTCGCCGGTCGGATCGGGGTCGAAAGGAGCCGCCCCGTCGTGATCCGGGGTTGAAAGTGGAACAAGTGGAACAGACCAATCGGTATCGCGCCGCGAGCTCGCTGGTGGGGCGCGCCTCGCCGCTGCTTCCATAGACCGTCACAGACTCACTTTGAGGGTCTATGGACGAATCCTTAGGGATTTGCCATAGACCGTCACTAGTATCGGTATCCGTGACGGCCTTCGGCGAATGCTTGAGAACGCCAACACCGGGGCAGGGCTCGACAAGTTGTTTTTCACCCAGGACCAAGGGCCTGAGAAGCCGACGCGGCGCGCGACAACCTTGCCACGGGCCTTTGCCCGTTCGACGGTGCTCCAGCTGATGCCAGCCGCCTTCGCCTCGCGCATCAGTTCTTTGACCAGCACCGGCCCTTCAGCTAACTGCGTGCAGACAACCACTCGTCAGCGTCACGGCGCTCCTGTCGGTCGAAGGTCGGCCCTCTGAGCACGTCGTTGATATCCATCCCCACCACGGGCTGTGGCTCGTAGACCAGACGGCCGTCAGGAATGGAGAACGCCAACACCGGGGCAGGGCTCGACAAGTTGTTTTTCACCGGCGCCAACAGCCGGCGTTGCTCGTTTTCCGGGTCCGCTGCCACGGCGAGGACCACACGAGCGGCGCCGACAAACGCGATGCTGCCAATTGCGCGATGAATCGCGGAGCGCTGCGAGTTTTTCGACAGGTGGATCACGCCGAGGATCGTCACGCGGTATCGGTCAGCAAGCTGCGCTAGGGGCGCGAGGAGACCACGGACTGCCGCGTCACGGTGACTGTCGGTGTCGCCGACGTAGGCACTGAGCGGGTCGATCACAACCAGCCCGGCGTCCGTTGCGTGAGGATCGCCTCCTCGAGCGCCTCCACATCCGCGAGCTGAATACTCCGTTCCTGGCGCCCGTCGATTACGGTCGCGACGTAATGCACGCGTCGGACATCCGCGCCAAGCGCATCCAGGCGCGGCCGGATGGTGTCCGCCAGACCGTCTTCCGCCGACAGCAGGATCGCGGTGCCGCTAGGAATGCCCGGGGAGCCGTCCGGCATTGGCCGACCGGTCGTGTAGCGGGCGATTAGATCAAGGGTCACGAAGCTCTTCCCCAGCCCCGGATCCCCAGCAATCAGATTGAGTTTCCCCGCCGCCACACGGCCCCGCCAAATCCAGGTCACGTCCTCTGGCGACACGTCCGCGAGACACGTCAGGACTGGACGCACGCGACCGGCCGCGTTCAGGGCGCATCCGTAGTCGCGCAGCTCGTGGAGGATCTCCTCCATCTCGAACGCCGCGAGGATCGTCTCGATCAACACCGTGCAGCGGATCGAGCCTGAGGGCAGTCCGAGTGTCTCCTCGCCGAGGGCGAAGGCCTGCGCCCAGAGCCGCGCCTCGAGGTGGCTCTCGAGCTTCGGGAGGTAGAAGTACGGTCCGCTTCCGCGCTCCAGCAGCTCGGCGCCGTTCCCGTACAGCGCGAGCCCGAAGTCGAACAGGCTGGCCGACACGAGCTCGCCGTCCACGACGAGGTGTCGCTCGAGCAGGTGCCAGCCGCGCGGGCGTACGACGAGCGTCGCGATCTCCTCGTTCAGCCGGTACGCCTTCTCGGGCGTTTCGAGCTCGATCGTGCGTCGCACGGCGTCGTGGAGGTTCCGCTGTCCCTCGACGAGGTTCGTCCACGTCGGCGAGCACGCGTCCTCGAAGTCGGCCATGAACACGCGCGCGCCCGAGTTGAGCGCGTTGATCATCATCTTGCGCTCGGGCGGCCCTGTGATCTCGCACCGGCGATCGCGCAGGTCGGCCGGGGCCGGCGCGACCTGCCACGTGCCCTCGCGGATCGCCGTCTCGTCGAGGAACGCTGGAGCTTCGCCGCGCGCCAACGCCGCTTTCCGCTCCTGCCGGGCCGCGAGCAGGCGCAGGCGCTCCGGGTTGAGCTCGCGGTGCAGGACGGCCACGAACTCGATCGCCTTGTCGGTCAGGATCGACTCGTCCCCGGCGGCGAGCACCTCCACCGACATGCCCGCCACTAGCTTGCTTTCCGCTCGAACTGGGCTTCCTCCGTCGAGCCGCGCAGCGCAAGCGTGGCCGACTCGCCTCCGCTGACGGCCTGGGCGACCAGATCGAAGTAGCCCGCGCCGACCTCGCGCTGGTGTCTCGTGGCGGTGTAGCCGTCTGCCTCCAGCTCGAACTCGCGCTCCTGGAGGTTCACGTACGCGGTCATTCCCTCGCGCGCGTAGCGACGCGCGAGGTCGAACATCGACAGGTTGATCGCGTGGAACCCGGCGAGGGTGATGAACTGGAAGCGGTATCCGAGCGCTCCGAGCTCGGACTGGAAGCGGGCGATGCTGTCGTCGTCGAGCGCGCGCTTCCAGTTGAAGGACGGCGAGCAGTTGTAGGCGAGCAGCTTGCCGGGGAAGAACTCGTGGACCGCCGAGGCGAACTCGCGTGCCTCGCCCACGTCGGGTGTCGAGGTCTCGAACCAGAGCACGTCGGCGTACGGCGCGTAGGCAAGAGCGCGCGCGATTGCCGCTTCGAGTCCGTCGCGGACGACGAAGAAACCTTCGCTCGTGCGCTCACCGGTCAGGAACTCGGCGTCGTACGGGTCGATGTCGCTCGTGAGGAGCGTCGCGCTGAGCGAATCGGTGCGCGCGAAGAGCACGGTCGGGACGTCGAGCACGTCCGCCGCCAGCCGCGCCGCGGTGAGGGTGCGAACGAACTGGCTCGTCGGGACCAGAACCTTGCCCCCGAGGTGGCCGCATTTCTTCTCCGCGGCGAGCTGATCCTCGAAGTGCACGCCTCCGGCACCGGCTTCGATCATCGCCTTCATCAGCTCGAACGCGTTGAGCGCGCCGCCGAACCCGGCTTCCGCGTCGGCGACGATCGGCGCGAGCCAGTCGATGCCGTTGCGGCCCTCCGACCAGTCGATCTGGTCGGCGCGCAGCAGGGCGTTGTTGAGGCGCTTCACGAGCGACGGCACGCTGTTCACCGGGTACAGGCTCTGATCGGGATAGGTGGCGGAGGACAGATTCGCGTCCGCTGCGACCTGCCAGCCGGACAGATAGATCGCCTGCAGGCCTGCGCGCACCATCTGCACCGCCTGGTTGCCGGTCACCGCGCCGAGCGCTGCGATGTGCGGGTCGTCGTTCAGGAGCTCCCACAGGCGCCGCCCGCCGAACTGCGCCAGCGTGTGCTCGAGCGGGAAGCGTCCCCGAAGTCGCACGACGGTGTCCGCGTCGTAGGGACGCGTGATCCCGCTCCAGCGGGCATCGGTCGCCCACTCGGCCGCGAGACGGGTCGCCGTCTCGACGCGTTCGCCGTTCATCTCCACCATCCTCATGTCTCGAGAGTCAGAATTGTATTCGATTCCGAATGATTGGATCCAATCGGAGAGCACGATCGTAGCATTGCGCGGGAATTCCCGTCCAGTCGAGACGTGTATTGCATCCAATTGGCCAGTTCTCGGATCCCAGTTCCGCAAGTTCGGCCGGCAGAACGCTCGGCGGGAAGGCGGAGCGAGCCAGCCGGCTCGCGCTCAGCCGAACACGAACGTCTTGTGCTCGTGGACGATCACACGGTCCTCGAGGTGCCATTGACGGCGCGCGACAGCACGGTGCGCTCGATGTCGCGACCGATCCGTTCCAGATCGGCGAGGCCGTCGCGGTGCGAGACGCGTTCGACGTCCTGCTCGATGATCGGCCCCTCGTCGAGGTCCTCGGTGACGTAATGGGCCGTCGCGCCGATGATCTTCACGCCGCGGTCGAGCGCCCGCCGGTAGGGGTCGGCGCCGACGAACGCCGGCAGGAACGAGTGGTGGATGTTGATCGCCGGCACGCTCACCCGGTCGAGAAAGTCGCGCGACAGGATCCGCATGTAGCGGGCGAGCACGAGCAGGTCGACGCGCCGGTCGAGCAACGCGAGCATCTGCCGCTCCGCCTCGGCCATCCCGCCGTCGGCGACCGGAACGTGCTCGAACCGGAGGCCGAAGGAGCGTACGGTCGCCTCGACGTCCGTGTGGTTGGAGACGACGAGTGCCACGTCCGCACCGAGCTCGTCTCGGCGCGCGCGCCAGAGCAGGTCGAGCAGGCAGTGATCGTACGCCGAGACGAGGATCGCGATCCGCTTGCGATCGGCGCCGTACGAGATCCGCCAATCCATCCCGAACGGTGCAGCCACCTCGCGCTCGAACGCAAGCTCGAGCTCTGACCGGCGGTCGGAGCTCCGGTCGAGGAAGAACTCCATCCGCATCAGGAACGTCCCGTCCACGGGATCGGTCGAGTGCTGCGCCGAGTCCGTGATGTTCGCCCCGCGCGCAAAGAGCCAGCCCGACACGGTCGCCACGATCCCGGGCTTGTCCGGGCAGACGATCACGAGCCGCGCTGATCCGTCGGAGCTCGTGTGCTCGGTGGCCACGTCGAGATCTAACCCGATGCAGACGTCAGGGCGCCCGGTCCGGCTCCCTGGCCCTCCCTACAGTCGCCGGCGAGGAGCTAGCGTTCGACGGTGGAGCCGCAGATGCCGTCCGGGCGGTGGCAAGGCAGATGAGCGCGGTCGTCCTTCGCGGGCTCGAGGTCGAGAACCCGCTCGAGCTCGCGCTCGGCTTCCTGCGGGCGTATTCGGCCCCGAGAGCCTTGACGCGGTGGGGCCCGAGTCGTTCGACGAGCGCGATCTCAGGCTTGCGAACCGCTCGGGTGCGCGCAT
>CAWHFZ010000009.1:0-154899 GCA_963828745.1 Vicinamibacteria bacterium
CTGATGCTGCCGACCACCCTCGCCGCGGCCGCCACTGTGGATCCCTCCTGACCGGAGTGCCCTGGGCCGCGGCGATTGCACGAATCTCGGATTAGTCCTCGCGGGGACCGGTGGACAAGACGACGCGGGAGGTGCTGTTCCTGCCCCTGCCATCCGAACTGCGTCAGGAAGTGAAGCCGCTCGTGGACGTGACCGTGGACCGCGTGTCCCGAGGCCTCGGCGCCGTCCTTCTCTTGATCCTGATTCAGCCATGGGGTCTGCATTTCGGGTGGCAGCAGCTCAGCTTCGTGAGCGTCGGTCTGAACGGTGTTGTGGTACTTCAACGCCTTCCGCGCCAAACGTGAGTACGTGAAAGCGTTCCGCCAGAGTCTCGAACGGCGACGTGCAGCCCGAGGGGCTGAGACTCGGCGGCGGCGATCTCGACCGTCGAAGCGCTGATGGAGGAGCTCGCCAACCCCGACGAACATCGCGTGCTCTACGCCATCGAGATTCTGGAATCGCTCGAGAAGCGCAACCTCGTTACTCCGCTGTTGCTCTTCCACGACTCGCGGGCGGTGCGCGTGCGTGTCCTGCAGGCGCTCCGGTACGTCAAGCCCGAAATCGCGGAGCGGTGGCTCCCATCGATCCAACGAATGATCGCGACGAGAGTCCTGAGGTGCGGGCCGCCGCCATCTCGGCACTTGCGAACATACGGAATGAGGAGGTGACCGACCTCATTCGGCCTTACCTTCTGGATGTGAACCCGCGAATCGTCACCACTGCTGCAGGTGTGCTGGCCCACAGCGGCCGCGAGGAAGACGTCTCCGCGAGCGTAGAGGTCCTCACACGGGTCGCGTCCGACACACGTGAGTCCGCCGCCGAGGCGCGGAGAGACGTGGCCGTCGCCATTCGCCACATCTCTGACTCCCGCTTCCGCAAAATCTTGATCCCGTTGCTGTACGACTCACATCCTGAGGTTTCCGCCGAAGCCATGCGGTCGGTCCGATACTCGGCGCCTCGGATCCGCTGTTCGTTCCGACCCTCGTGTCCCTGTTGCGGCATCGACGCCTGAAGAGCAGTGCCCGCGACGCGCTGGTCGCGTACGGAGAAGGCGTCCTCAATACCCTCGTGTACCTTCTTCGCGATCCGGGCGAAGACCTCTGGGTGCGGCGCCACCTCCCTGCCACCATCGCGCGGATTCCGGCGCAGAAGTCGGTCGACATCCTGATCAAGGCCCTGCAGGATCCCGATGGCTTTCTCCGTTACAAGGCGCTAACTGGCCTCGAGAAGCTGCATCGGGATCACCCCGAGCTGAGGATCGATCGCCCGCCGATCGAAGCACTCACGTCCAAGCAAGCCCAGTCCTACTTCAACTACCTCACGCTCCACTACAACCTGTTCGATCGCGGAAGCTGTCCGCAGATGGCCTGCTCGCCGGCGCGTTGCAAGAGAAGATGGCGCGCGCCGTCGACCGCGTCTACCGCCTCCTGGGCTTGATCTATCCGTGGAAGTGGTATCGGCGCTGCGTGTGTACGCGATCGAGCACGGCGATGCCCGGTTGCGCGCCAGCGCCCTCAGGTACGTGGACAACCTTCTAACGCCGCCGCTTCGCAAGCGCGTGATGCCGCTCGTGGACGACGTGCCGATCGACGAGAAAGTGCGCCGCGCGAACGTCGTGCTCAAGACGCGACCGCGCGATGCCGAAGAAACGCTGCTGCAGCTGATCAACGACGGTGACCAAGTTGTGGCCGCGGCGGCGATCGATTTCGTCGAGGAGCGGAAGCTCTGGACACTGGCGAACGATATCGAGTTCGTGCTCGCGCACCGGGAGGCGAAAGATTGGGACGCGTTCGAAGCCGCCTCCTGGGCACTCGCAGCGTACCGCCTCCCGGGAATAAGCGCCGCAGCCTCTGGATCGAGCCGCTGCCGGTGGTGCAGCTTGCAACACGCCTGCGCCACATGCCGGTGTTCGCGTCGGTCTCGGTCGCCGAGCTTTTCCGAATCGCCGGAAGCGGTCGCCAGACTCAGTACGAGAGCGGACGCATCCTCTATCAGGAAGGCAGCTGTTCCCGAGCAGCTTCAGTTCTTGCTCGACGGCACTGTCACCGCGAAGGCTGACGGCGAGGATGCGCGCAGCATCGGCTCACCCGCGTCGCTCGGATTCGAAGAGATCCTCGAAGGCCGGGCGATGGCTGAGACGATCCGGACCGGACGAGATGACGGTGTGCCTGGCTGTGACCCACGACGAGCTCCTGAACCCTGATCTCCACCAACACGGACTTGGTAGAGGGCCTGTTCCGAATGCTGGCGGGCGGCCCGCAGGCGTCCGGCCGGCTCGTGATCAAGAGCCACACCGCGGCGAAAGCGGCGACCCTGCCGTCGCACCCGCTGACACCCATCGAGAAGATCCTGGTAACTGAGAACGTGCCAGTGTTTGCTGAGATCGGACCCAACGAGATGGGGCATCTGGTGTCAATTGCGCACGAAGTACCGCTGGATGAGGGCGCAACGCTGTTTACGGAGTCCGACACACCAGCCGTGTTGGCGGTACTGGCCGGACGCATCTTGTTGGAGTCAGCGGCCGGCGAACCCCCCATCGCCATCGCGGCGGGCGACGTCGTGGGCGTGTACGAGACGCTGGCCGGCGCTGCCAGCGGACGACGCGCCGTCGTCATCGGCGCGGGCCGCTCGCTGCGCATTGAACGCGAGGAACTGTTCGAGCTGCTGGACAACGGCCAGAGCTGCTGCAGCAGCTGTTCGGCGCGTTGTTCCGGGACCGCCCAGGACGGATGGTCGACTAGGCAGTCGCGCGGTCTTGAAGAGCCGTTGCTGCTCCCTAGACTTGCATTCTGAAGCACCCGCGCGGAGCCTCCGCTAGCCAGATCTGACGTTGGCGGATTCCCGTAATTGATCTGAGGAGATTAGGAGGTCTTACACAATTTCTGCCGACGTCCGCTCTCCGTTCGCTTCAAATCGCTGAATACAAACGTGATCGAGTCCATCGCTAGGAAGCGCGCCGGCGTGTGCGATAATCTGCTTCTGACCGCTCGCAAATCGTTGATTTTAAAGCGGAGAGATGTCCGAGTGGTTGAAGGAGCACGCTTGGAAAGCGTGTGTAGGGGAAACTCTACCGTGGGTTCGAATCCCACTCTCTCCGCCAACTTCCTGTTTTCGTTCCCTCGAACGAGCAGGTCGAATGGCTGACTGTTAAGTAGGACGAACGTCAGTCCGATAGCACTGTTTCGACCAACGCTGACCGATGCGACGTGGCCGCCGGCCGGCGTGCCCTCTCTCCATACCATCGTCCAATTGATTCTTTGCGATTATTTTGCTGACATGAGTTGCTTCGGACCCAGTTGTTTGGGAAGGGGGATCGTATGCAAGCCGTCCAGACAAGCACGATCGTCGACTTCAACACCGACCAGCGACTGTCGCGCGGAACACGAGCGTTCCTGAAAGCGCTCAACTCGCCGATGCCGCCCGAGCTCGAAAAGCTCCCTCCACTCCAAGCGCGAAAGGTCCTCGAAACAGCGCAGGCCTCGGTCGCCGTCGATTACTCCGGAATCGCCGAGAGCGAGAAGACCATCACCGTTGATGGATTCGAAATCGTCCTGAACCTCGTCCGCCCGAAGGACGTCACCAGGAAACTCCCAGCCTTCATGTTCATTCACGGCGGCGGCTGGGTGCTTGGCGACTACCCGACGCACCGGCGCCTCGTCCGCGACCTGGTCGTCGACTCGGGCTACTGCGCCGTGTTCGTCAACTACACCCGCACACCCGACGCCGTCTTCCCGAGGCAGATCGACGAGATCTACGCCGCGACAAAATGGGTCGCCGAACACGGCGATGAGATCAATGTCGACGGCAGCCGTCTCGCCGTCGTCGGCAACAGCGTCGGCGGAAACATGACCGCGGTAACGGCGATCAAGGCGAAAGAGAACGGTGGACCGGAGATCAAGCTGCAGATCATGATGTGGCCGATCGTCGACGCCGACTTCGAAACAGAATCGTACCAACAGTTCGGGCGCGACCGCTTTCTGTCGGCGCCCCTGATGAAATGGATGTACGACATGTACATCGCCGACCCGGGTAAACGAAAGGGCATCCATGCCTCGCCGCTGCGCGCGAGTATCGAGGAGCTGAAGGGATTGCCGCCGGCGCTCATCCAGGTCGCAGAGAACGACATCCTCCGCGACGAAGGCGAGGCATACGGACGCAAGCTGGATGAAGCCGGTGTCGAAGTCACAACCGTCCGTTACGACGGGATGATCCACGATTTCGGTCTGCTGAACGGGCTCGCGAACGAACCCGGGACCAGGTCTCTCTGCCGGCATGCCGCGGCGGAGCTCAAGGAGCGCTTGGAATAACGCACGCGCGGCGCTTCGGACGTCCGACGGTCGAAAACCGCGGCGATAGCATCTGCTTCAACACCTTGCCGCTACGATCACGTCGTCGAGCCCGCGACCGAGGATGTTCTCCCCGCGTGTAGTGCCACGCGTAGCGACTCGCCCGTCAGCCATGCCACGGGCGAGTCGTGCTCCAGCGCCTGACGGATTTCACGCACGAGGGTATGCAGACTCGATTCGGTTACGAACGCGTCAGGCCAGATGCGTGCGTAAATCTGATCCTTCGTGACCGCATTGGGCCTGGTTTCCAGCAAGAGCAGGAGCAGGTCGAACGCTTTCCGGGTGAGATGCACCGGGCCGGCAGAGGGCGAAGTGTACCAGAGAACTTTCGTCGGCCAGATCTTCACATCTCCTCTGGAAGTGTCCACGGGCCGACACTCTTCTGGCACGGGATCAATCAGTTAGCCAGGCAGTCGATTTGCATCGTCAGACTATGAATGGAACCGGATCTCATGACCACAGCCCGAGGTGCCCGCCTCCCTCTGTCCCATCTGTGACCATCTAGAGCTTCGCCTCGGATCCGCCCCGGCGTGGCGTGGCACATGCGGCAGATCGTGTTGATGAACGTGAGTGTGTCGTGATGGAGATGCTATTCGAGGTGGTCGTTGACGCGTATCGCCGCGGAGAAAAGGTCACACTCGAGGTCGGAGAGCGCGACGGCTACGTCGTGATTGGTTTAACGGTCATCGGCGATCCTGCCGGCCCGCGCGTCTGCATCGTCGAACCTGGCGTGGCGAAGGCCGTAGTGGACGCGCTCGAAAAGGCGATCGTGCGCGCGGACGCCAAGGGCGCATCGTGAACCGAAGCCCACTCAGGTACTTCAGGCTACGTGGACCATGGCCTACCCGCGCACACTCGGCGGCGTAATCCGCTCCGTCGCCCCACGCAACCGAGCGTAGAGAACGAGGACTTGGTTCTCAAGGGTCACCGTCCAGGCGTGGCCACACCCGCAACGATAGTAGCGGGCGAGCCTTGCCGTTATGCGGAGCAACCGAGGACGACGACCGCCACATTTTGCACAGCAGTTTGTCGGCAAATACTGCATTCCAGCGGGACTCTACGGGGGCATGTTCCGCAATGCAAAACACGCGCCCTGAGCTATTCCAAACCCCAGCAAGACTCAATTACCGGGATAGAAGTGTGGTTCGTGTGCATACCGATCGGATTGCGCGTATCTCTCCGCAATCGGGGCGCGTCGTCGGCTGGATTGATCTGACGGGGCTACTGCCGTCCATCTATCAGCTCGAGTCCGAAGCCGTGCTCAACGGGATCGCATACGATGCGTCGAGCGATCGACTCTTCGTGACGGGAAGCTGTGGCCGAAACTGTTCGAGATCGAACTGACGCGGCGCTGAAGCCATCAAGGAGGCGGGCATCGTGAGCCGAAGCCGACTGAGGTACTTCGGTACTACGTGGATTTGAGCCTTGCTATGGTTCCATGTGTACAGCCGTACGACAAGGCGACACTGAAGATCCACGAGTTAGCGCGGCAACCACTTTGCACTGGCGGTGAGCGTGTCCGATGCCCCCGGCGCGGCGTCGAAGGCGGATGGTAACCGCAGGTCCAAATACACACCCATCTGCCCCAGGTGCCAGCAGAGGGGTCGCGGACACGCTGGGCATCCGGAGCCTGGACGCCACTTCATATGTGCGGTCTGTAACAGTCGTTGGACCGTCCAGGCTCCGGAGTCGGCACGCCCGGATGAATGACACCTGCTTCTCCGCGTTCAATCGTGCGCCTTGATCGGTCCCTCGATGATCTCGGGCTTCTCCCTCAGCAGCTTCGCCATCTTTGTCCGTACGAAGTCGGCCGCGAGCCCCACCGATTCGTCGGCGCCGGCCTTGTCCTTGAAGACGCCGAAGGACGCGCCCTCGCCGGCCCCCGTATCCAGCCAGTAGTAGCGGACGAAACCCTGGGCCTTGCGGATGAGCGGCACGAACTCGTCCTGGATGAGCCGATCGATCTCGGCGCTGTCGTTCTTGTCGAAATGGTAGTGACGGATGACAGCAAACATGCGGCCTCCTGCAGCGAGTGATTGTTCACAATAAACCAAATTGCCCCGTTCAGTGCTTGCGTTGCTCCGCCGCGAGTTCCGCCACCAACTGAGTCACCCGCTCGAGGATCGCGTCATCAGCCCTGTCGAAGTCCTCGCTCGGCGAGGGCACGTCGTCCCAGTGCCGCACCTTCGCAGACTCCGGGGCAAGGCCATCCACCTTACACCCGATCGAGATCACTAAATCCGCCGACGCAAGTTCCTCGCGTGTCACCTTCCTCGGCGAGCCTGACGGAGGCGTATAGCCGCGAGCGTTCAGGCGTTCGACGGCTTTTGGGGACAGCTGGGGATCGGGTTCTGTCCCCGCGAAGTCGACGTGTACGTTCAACCCTCTGTCCTTCGCCATCTGCTGAAAATAGCTCGAGGCCAGGACGCTCTTGGCGGCGCCGTGCGGGCAAATGAAGAGCACCCGCGGAACGTCCAGCGATTTCCCGAGCTCCGCGAGCGCCTCCCGAAAACCAGTGGCGAGTTTCTCGACAGGCCCAGTCCCCCAATAGTGGAGGAAGAAGATCGTCGGCTGCGTCTGCAGCATGTGGTGGTGAATCGCGACCACCTCCAGCCCGTTCTTGCGCAGTGCCTTCAGCACCGGCGTCACTTCGCTCGACAGCATCGCGACATCCCCGGCGATCGCGGCGTGTTCGTTCGTCCCCGTGAAGGCCGCCCACGTATTCAGACCCATGCGGGCGTTGATCGAAGCCCCCATCTCGGTGAGCGTCAGGTCGTTCCGTCCGACGGTAATCTTGTAGACGGCGCCCGTCTGCTCTCCTTCTTTGCCAACGATCTGCGCCACGCGCGCGGAATCCAGCTGACCGCTCGACGATGTCGCCGTCACATCGGAAGCGGGTGCCGGTGTCGCCGTCGCACCTTTCCCGATCAGGTCTAGCGCGGGCTTGAGCTGGCCGGCCAGTGTTTCCGCGCGGCCATGACCATGGACGTGCATGTAGTAGACACGTGGCTCCTCCCAGAAGAAATGGTTGTGGAGGGCCGTGACCTCGAGACCGTTGTCCAGAAGTGCCGACATCACCGGGTTCACTTCATCCTGCGTCAGGACGAGGTCGCCCATCAGCACCTCCATGCCCTGCTCGCCCTTGGTCATGGCCACCCACCCGCCGAATCCGAATGGCGTCGGCGTCTTGACTCCGGCCACCGTCACCGCGAGATCGCTTCGGGGGATGTTGATCTTCAAGACGTTGTCTTTGAAGTCGCCCTTGCGGTCGAGCATCGTCAACACCGACTGATAGTCCGCAGGCAGGGCCTGGGCGAACAGCGCGTGCGGGCAGAGCAACAGCGCTGCAATCGACGCACGGATGATGCCTTTCATTGAGACCTCGGTCGAAGGATACGGCGACGCCTTCACAATTACTTCTTGTAAACGCGCGTCATGGTGCCGCGCGCTGGTGGTTTCCACCGTCAGCGTGCTGCCCCACCGCGAGGATCGCCGCGCCAATCACTCCGACCCGTGCGAGCTTCATCGTCTGCTCCTTGGACAAGACTGCCCGGGATCGGTGTGTCCGGCTCTCACGCTTGCGCCGCGAGTGGACCCTCGATGTGAAGCGTCGCGTTCTTGACGGCTTCATCGGGCGTCCCCCCGCGCTCGCGGGTAATCATGTAGGCGGCATACCACCCCGACCAGTGATGCTTCGGAGCGGTCGGTTCGTACTGGCCGTGGTGCTTCTCTGCTTCCTGCAGAAGCTCTGTCAGGGTCGTCAGGTCCAGGCTGAGCCCTCGGCCGGGAAGTCGTTGATTGACCTCCTGGAGGACCCAGCTATTGCCGTCTGGATCGCTGAATGAGGCGTACGACATGTAAGACTGGCCTTGTGGTCCCTGGCCTGGGACCGGGTGATGGTCACCATCGAAGTGGAAGACGCCACTCACATCGGCGCCGCCGGCGATCAGCTCTTTGCGTGCGGCCTCGATGTCGGAGACGACGAGGAACATGCCCTGGGCAGAGCCGGGCACGGCCGTCGTGTTCAAATGGATCGAGCACGGCGACCCAGGCGGCGTCAGCTGCACCGCCCGGAACTCCTTCCCGATCATGAAATCGGCGTCGAGCGTCCACCCCAGTTTCTGGTAGAACGCCTTCGCACGGTCGACGTCGGCGACCGGGATGGCGACGACTTCGAGCTTGAAGTCGGGATGGCCGTTGATCTGTGTGCTGCTCATGGCGTCCTCCGTGATTCCTGCTTTGGGTGTCCTCGACGACCCAAGAGCATGCATCATGGCATTCGCTATCGTCCATAGGACGTTGCGCCGATGCCGGTTCCCGGCTCGGCCGTAACGATCACCGGACGTTCGTCTGATAGATTCGGCATCAGCAAGGAGGCTTCATGTCGCAGGCAAGAGCCGTTGGGGGTGTCAAGAACGTTGTTCTGGTGCACGGAGGGTTCGTGGACGGGTCCGGCTGGCAGGGCGTGTACGACCTTCTCAAGAAGGACGGGTACAACGTGTCGATCGTCCAGAATCCGACCGCGTCGCTGGCGGATGATGTCGCGGTCACCAAGCGCACACTGGCGGCACAGGATGGCCCGGCGATCCTCGTCGGCCATTCGTACGGCGGAGTCGTGATTACGGAAGCGGGCAACGATCCGAAGGTGGCGGGCCTCGTCTACATCGCGGCGTTTGCTCCGGACAAGGGCGAGTCCGTGTCCGCGTTGATCAAGGACCCGCCGCCAGGGGCGCCCGTGCCTCCGATTCTGCCGCCGCAGGACGGTTATCTCTTCCTCGATCGGGCGCAGTTTCGAGCCTCGTTCGCTGCGGACGTGAGCGAGGACGCCGCGACATTCATGGCGGATTCACAGGTGCCGTGGGGCCTCGAAGCGCTCAACGGCGCCGTCACGGAGCCGGCGTGGAAGACGAAGCCAAGCTGGTATCTCGTCGCCACCGATGACCGGATGATTCCGCCCGATGCGCAGCGCGCGATGTCGAAACGGGCGGGTGCCACTGTGAACGAGGTCAAGGGCAGTCACGCCGTCTACGTGTCGCAGCCGAAGGCCGTTGCCACGATGATTGCGACAGCAGCAAACGCCGTCGCTCTGGCAACGTAATCAGCGTACGCGGGCCGGTGGCGAATCCGGCGTTGAGGAATTCGCGCGCAGCGGTGATCGCAATTCCTCGTCGTGTTTACAGTGTGTTTACACGCGCTCAACCGTCGACTCACTGCAATGGCGCGATGCTAGAATGAGCCCCTTTTCAGACTAGGGGAATAGCGATGACGCGTACCGGATTGATGATGGCGATGGCTCTACTCGTGTCGGCTGGCGTCACGCGGGCCGCGCAGGAAACGATCGCAGCGCCTCCGGCGTCGGCTGTGCAGGGCGGCACGGTCATGAAGGCGAAGACGATGACCGCCGTGGGGGCCGTGAAGACCGTGGCGGTGGACAGCCTGGCGATCAACGATGGGCCGGGCAAGGACTGGACGTTCGTGATCGACGCCACCACCAAAATCATCCCGCGGCCCCACCCGGAAGCCATCGCTGTCGCTCCCGCGTCACCCATCGAGGGCGGCAAGGTCATTCCGGGCAAGCCTGGCCAGGAAACGATCGACGTCGCTCCCGCGTCGCCGCTGGAAGGCGGCAAGGTTATTCCGGCGAAGTCGGCCGCGATCACCGACATCAAGGAGGGCCAGCGGGTCCAGGTGAAATACCACAACGTGAACGGCAAGATGCACGCGACGCAAGTTCGAGTGATGTAGGCAACTCGGAGCCCGGAGCCCGGAGCCCGGAGTCCACTCCTACCGCTCGGTCCGTGCGCCCGAGCGCGATCGCCACGGTCCTGCAGTTCCTGAAGTACACGCCGGCGCAGATCGACCGCATCGAGAAATTCATCGTCCCGTGACGGGCGCTCGCGGCTACCAGTGAACTTGGTCGTCATTCTGTTCACTACTTTTCATCGAACCGCGACACGATCGATCTTCCGCGGAGGCCGTCTGGCGACCGCCCTGCTAAACCCGGCGGTATAATCCGCCTCACCCCATGTCCCATCTGTGGATGCGTGACGACGTGGCCACCTGATGCCGCTCACGGCGGGTGCGACGCTCGGTCCCTACGAGATCCTCGCCCGCGCCGGCGCCGGCGGGATGGGGGAGGTCTACAAAGCCCGCGACACGCGCTTGAACCGCACCGTCGCGATCAAGGTCCTCCCGGCGGCCCTGACCGCCGATCCGGACGCACGGCAGCGTCTCGATCGGGAAGCCAAGGCCGTCGCGGCGCTCTCGCACCCGCACATCTGCGCGCTCTTCGACATCGGCCACCAGGACGGCACCGACTTCCTGGTCATGGAGTTCCTGGAGGGCGAGACGCTCGCCGAGCGTCTCACGCGCGGCAAGCTGCCGCTCGACGAGGCCCTCCGGACCGGCATCCAGATCGCCGATGCCCTCGCCACGGCGCACAAGGCCGGCATCATCCATCGCGATTTGAAGCCCGGCAACGTCATGCTCACCACGCGCGGGGCGACGTTGCTGGACTTCGGATTGGCCAAGCCGCCCCCCGTGGCCCTGAGCGCGGGGGTGACGCAGGTGGCGACGCAGCAGCCGCTCACCGGCGCGGGGACACTGGTCGGCACGCTGCAGTACATGGCGCCTGAGCAGCTGCAGGGGTTGCCGGCCGACGCCCGCACCGACGTGTTTGCGTTCGGGTGCGTGCTGTACGAGATGGTCACGGGCAGACGCGCGTTTACCGGGGACACCCCGGCGAGTGTGATCGCCGCGATTCTGGAGCGCGAGCCGGCGCCGATGGCGGGTGGGTCTGATCCGATCCCGGTGCCCGTCCTCGACGCGATCGTGCGGACGTGCCTGGCGAAGAACCCGGACGACCGTTGGTGGAGCGCCCACGACGTCGGGGTGGCGTTGGCACGACTCGGACGCGTGGCAGAACCAACAGCGCACCCCAGAGCGTCACGGTGGCCGGCACGGTGGGCCGCCCTCGGCTGGGGAATCGCGGCGCTGTTCTTCGCGACTACCATCGCAGCGGTCTACCGTTCTAACGGCCGACCCGATGACGGTTCGACGATGTCAGCCGTCAAGTCCGTCATCGACTTTCCGAAACTGGGTCTGGTGGCGCCGAATCTGTCACCGGATGGACGCTATGTATCGATGTTCGCGTTCTCCGGAGATCAAGAGGGACGAACGCTGGTCGTCCGCCGTCTGGACGACGGCGCCGTCACCTGGCTGGCCGGCACAGAGCGCGCCCAACCAACGACGACCTGGTCGCCTGACAGTCGCTCCGTGGCATTTCTCAGAGACGGCGAACTCAAGGTGGTGGACGTCGTCAACCGGCGGTGCTGCGGACGATCGCCAAAATGCCGGCCGACGTGTGTTCGAGCGCCTGGAACCACGAGGGCATCATTCTGCTCGGCGGATCACGCCTGCGGCGTCTGTCAGTGTCCGATGGGCATCTCACCGACGTCTATCGACCCGGCGCTGGAATCAGTCAATCAGTTCGCGCCCTCGTTCCTGCCCGACGGACGAACGTTCCTCTACGCCCAGGACAGCAGCAACGCTCAGCAACGGGGCGTGTTCCTCGGGTCACTGGACTCTCCGACGGTCACCCGGCTGTTGCCCGAACCGGCGAACGCTGCGATCTCGCCGCGCGGCTATTTTCTGTATGGCCATCAAGGGACCGTGTTCGCCCAGCGTTTCGATCTCGACCACAAGCGCCTCGTGGGAGACCCGGTCAACGTGGGTTCGGGCGCCTGGTACGTCGGACCGTACACCAGCTTTGCGGTCGCGGGTGACCTGCTCGTCTGGTCCAACGTGCAGACGCCCTCCGCCAACCTGACCTGGGTCGATCGGAGTGGACGGATCCTCGGCAGCACTCCCGAGGCTGCTCAATACATCGCGATCGCGCTGGCGCCCGATGAGCAGCGCGTCGTGGCGACGGAGTCCGGCGATCGTTTGACTCTGATCGAGCTGACCCGCCCCATTCACACGCGTCTCACCCCGGGCAATCAATCGGAGTTCGATTCCGTCTGGTCGCCGGACAGCCGCGAGGTGGCCTTCGTGTCGGAGGGCGGCTTGTTTACGCGACGAGTTGATCAGGACGGCCGCACGCCCTTGCTCGCACCGTCGACGTCGTCAGTCAGGGGCGTGGAGGACTGGACGCATGATGGGCGGTTCGTGATCTTCCTGTGTGGGACGGAACGCATCTGCGCGTTACCGCTGAAAGGAGACCGCACGCCCGTCCCGCTGATCGAGTCGTCAGCCAGCGTCGATGAAGCGCGTGTCTCGCGGGACGGCCGATGGCTGGCGTACAGCGGCACTGACACCGGGCAATGGGAAGTGTACCTGCAGCCCTTCATGCGGCCTGGCGGGCGCGTGCGCGTGTCGACGAACGGCGGGAGCCAGCCGCGCTGGCGGGGCGACGGCAGGGAGCTCTTCTACCTCGCCCTGGACGGCACGATGATGTCGGTGCGCACCGCCGATCCCGCGACTCCTGGCGCTGCGCAGAAGCTGTTTCAACGGCGTCTTGCGGTCAATCCCGTGGAGGACCAATATGACGTCACCGCAGACGGTCAGCGGTTTCTGGTGATCGATCCCGAGGGCCAGCCGACCACCCGGTTGACGGTCCTGACCAACTGGCCGGCGGCGTTGAAGCCCCGGTAGGCGCGTGACAGGAAAGGAGAGAGCTAATGTCCTTCCCGCCGGGCACTCGCCTCGGACCATACGAGATTCTCGGCGCCCTGGGCGCCGGCGGCATGGGCGAGGTGTACCGTGCCCGCGATTCCCGGCTGCGCCGCGACGTGGCGCTGAAGATCCTGCCCGCCGCTGTCTCAGCAGATGCAGACAGCCGCGCACGGTTCGAGCGGGAAGCACACGCCGCTGCCGCACTGAATCATCCGAACATTCTGGCCATTTACGATGTCGGCAGTGAGAACGATGTGTTCTACATTGCCACCGAGTTGGTGAACGGCGAGACGCTCGCGACGCTGCTCAAACGCGGACCGCTGCCGACTCGCCGGCTGCTCGAGATCGCAGTCCAGATTGCCGACGGGATGGCGTCGGCACATGCCGCTCACATCGTTCATCGCGATCTGAAGCCGGCCAATGTGATGGTTGCGACCGACGGGCGCGTGAAGATTCTCGATTTCGGGCTCGCTAAACAGCACGGCCGTCCTGACGGCGGGGACGAGACGGTGCTGATCGATCACACACAGCCCGGCATGATTCTCGGGACCGTGAACTACATGAGCCCCGAGCAAGCGCGCGGACAGCCGGCCGATTATCGATCGGATCAATTTTCCTTCGGCGTGCTGCTCTACGAGATGGCCACGGGGAGGAGGGCCTTCGACAGAATCGAATCGGTACAGATTATGGCGGCGATTATTTCCGAGGAGGCTCCGCCAATCGAGGTGCGGCTGCCTGCGCCGTTGCGCTGGGCGATCGATCGGTGTCTTGCCAAAGATCCATCGGGGCGGTACGAGTCGTCCCGCGATCTCTTTCACGAGCTGCGCAGCGTCCGCGACCACCTCTCTGAAGTCTCTACGCAGACCGGCGAAGGAGTCGGAGCGGCTGCACCGCGACCACGTCGCCGGCTCACATGGGGGTCTGCTGTCGCGTTCGCGCTGGGTGCCGTACTGTCGATGGCCATCGTCCTCTTTCGCGGCGGTCCAGCGGTGCCCGATCAATCCCTGTATCGGTTCACACCTTTTTCCTTCCAGGCTGGCGGTCAGGCGAGTGCGGTCTGGTCACCCGACGGCAAGGCCGTCGCGTTCGCGGCGCGGCGGCGGCTGTTCGACCCGTACCAAGTGCACATCCGGTATCTCGACCGGCCGACCGCCGTACAGTTGACTCGCTTGAGTGACTCCGGATTTCCGCTCCGATGGAGTCCTGACAGCAAGCGGGTTCTGTTGATGACGACGGGCAATGCTCCTCGAATCCTGTCGCTCGCCGCGGTCGGGGGGGAACCGGAGCCGCTCATGACGCTCCCCACGAACTTGACGGAGCCACTCGACGCGGATCGTGTGACGATATCGCCCGATGCGACCGTCGTTGCCGCGCTCGTCCAACCCCTCAAGGGTGAATTGCAGGTGTCGCTCAGTTCGCCTCCGGGCAGTCCGGCTCGGAAATACGACCCCGCCCCGTTCGCAACGAGGGAAGTCCGCAACGTTCCGACACTGCGATTCTCACCTGATGGAAAGCACATTCTGCTTCTGCTGAATGCGGCGGGACGAGGAGAGGAGGCCTGGTTGCTCCAATACCCTCCGAACGGCGCTTCAGGTGTGCGTCGGGTTCTTCCAAACCTTCGGACGTACGGGGGCTCGCCGAGCGTGGAGTGGATGCCGGACGGGCGGCACGTCGTGCTGTCGCTGAGATCGACGGGCGAATCTCAATTGTGGCTTGCGGATATCGATTCCGGTTCAAGTCAGCAGTTGACCAGCGGATCGACCCGGCGGTCGATTGAGAACGTCGCGCCCGACGGCGAACGGCTGCTCTTCTCGGAGCCCACCGGAAACTATGACGTCGTTTCAGTGGATCTGACCACCGCGGCTGCCGAGGCGCTCATCGCCAGAGACTGCAATGAGCTGATGCCCTCCGCGGCGGCCGCCGATCAGGCGATCGTGTATGTCAGCGAGTGCAACGGCTCGAGCGAGATCTGGTTTCACCGCGGCGATGAGGACCGACCGATCGTGACCGCTCGCGACTTCCCTGGCGAACCGACGCTGTTTTTCATGGCTCCCGCTCTTTCACCTCGCGCCGATCGCGTCATCTATCTCAGGATCGAAGGGCGACGGAGTCCCGGCCTGTGGATTTCTTCGGTGAACGGCGGTACGCCGATTCAGCTGACGAACGACATCATCGGAAAACTTCCGGGGGCCTGGTCGCCAGACGGCGCGTGGTTCGTCTTTCCCAGAATCGAGGACGGCAGGTTCAGTCTCATGAAGGTCAAAACCACTGGCCAGGCAAGCGCGATCCTGCTGAAGCCTGACCGCAGCGAAGGCGGCGTGCCGTCGTGGTCGCCGACCGGCGAGTGGATCTTGTACGGTACCGAGCTGATTTCTCCGGATGGCAAAGTGACGCGCGAGATTGGTGACCACCACAGTCCTCACTATGTGTTTTCCCAGGACGGTAAGCTGTTGTACGGCATGCGTCAGGAGGGAGAACGACAGCTTCTCTTCTCGATCGATTTGGCCACGGGCAGGGAACGGATCATCGGCGAAGTCCGCCCCGCTCTGCCACCGGCGAGCAATCTGACACCGTCGATCCGATTCAGTCTGTCACCAGATGGCAAGAGCGTCATCTACGGTAGCGGAACGTTCAAATCCAACCTTTGGATACTTGCCGGCTTCAAGCCCAGGAGAACGTCTTTTTTCGAGTTGAGCTCCGTTCGCGACATGCTGAGTTTACGAACACGAGACTGAACGAGATCTCAAGACGTTCGATATCCCGACCTGGTCAGTCAGCCAACGACGGGCAGGTTCAGCCGGGATTCGACGTATGGCGCCTCGTGGACCCGCGGCGCCTTGCGCCGGGCGGCGACGAGGTACCACTCGCGCGCCGATGCGCCGATCACCACCAGCACGATCGCCATGAAGAACATGGCGAGCGCGGCGTCGAGGCGGTCGTTGAGAATCAGGCGCGGCGCCGCCGGATTCGCCGAACCGATCAGCGTCTGGGCGTGCGACAGGAATCCGAGTCTCGGATTCGGCGAGAAGACCTTCTGCCAGCCGGCCGTGAGCGTCGCCACCGAAAGCCACGTCAACGGCACAACGGTCACCCATGCGTAGCGCGTCCTGCCCATCTTCACCAGCACGGTGGTCGCGACGCAGAGCGCGACCGCAGCGAGCAGTTGATTCGCGATACCGAACAGCGGCCACAGCGAGTTGATGCCGCCGAGCGGATCGACCACGCCCTGATAAAGGAAATACCCCCAGCCAGCGACGACCAGAAAAGACGAGACGAAAATGCTCGGATACCACGAGGTGCGGCCGAACGGCGCGTAGACGTGGCCGAGCAGCTCCTGGAGCATGAAGCGGCCGACGCGCGTGCCGGCGTCGATCGTGGTGAGGATGAACACCGCCTCGAACATGATCGCGAAGTGATACCAGAGCGCCAGGCCGCTGCCCGTAAACACGCCGGAGAGGATGCTCGCCATGCCGACGGCGAGACTTGGGGCGCCGCCGGTGCGTGACAGGAGCGTCGCCTCCCCCATCTCCTTCGCCAAGGCGTTCAACTGATCGGGCGTGACGACGAAGCCCCACTGTGCGATCGCCTGCGCCGCCGATTGCGCCGTCGGTCCGAGCGTGGCCGGCCCGACGTTCATCGCGAAGTAGACGCCCGGATCGAGCGTCGCCGCCGCGATCATCGCCATCACGCCCACCAGCGATTCGGTCAACATGCTGCCGTAGCCGACGAGCCTGGCGTCGGTCTCGCAGGTCAGCATCTTCGGCGACGTGCCGCTGGCAATCAGGGCATGAAAGCCCGAGATCGCGCCGCACGCGATGGTGATGAAGGCGAACGGAAACAGCGTGCCGGCGAAGACCGGTCCGCTGCCGTCGATGAACCGCGTCACCGCCGGCATCTTGAGCGGCGGCATCACGAAGAGGATCGCGGCCCCGAGGATCACGATCGTCCCGACTTTCATGAACGTCGAGAGGTAATCGCGCGGCGCGAGCAGCAGCCAGACCGGCAGCACCGAGGCAATGAAGCCGTAGATCATCACCGCCCAGGAGAGCGACGTCCCGGACCAGGTGAACGCCGGCCCCAGCGTGGGGTGCTGCGATACCCACTGGCCGCCGACGAGCGCGGCCATCAGCAGCACGACGCCAATTGCCGTTGCTTCAGCGACCTTGCCCGGGCGCAGGTTGTTCATCCAGAGTCCCATGATCAGCGCGATCGGGATCGTGGACGAGAGGGTGAAGAGCCCCCACGGGCTGTCGCGCAACGCATTGACGACCACGAGCGCGAGCACCGCGAGGAGGATGATCATGATCGCAAAGATCGCGATCATCGCCGCCATCCCCGCCACCGCGTTCACTTCCTCTTTCGCGATCTGGCCGAGCGATTTTCCGTCGCGTCGCATCGAGGCACACAGGATCAGAAAGTCCTGCACGGCGCCGCCGAGCACGACACCGGCGATCAGCCAGATGGTGCCGGGCAGGAAGCCGAATTGCGCGGCAAGCGTCGGCCCGACCAGCGGTCCCGCGCCGGAGATTGCCGAGAAGTGGTGGCCGAAGAGCACCCACCGCGAGGTCGGCACGAAATCGCGACGGTTGTTCAAGCGTTCCGCCGGCGTCGCGCGGGTTGCGTCGAGTCCGAAGACCGTCTCGCCGATGAATCGCGAATAGAACCGATAGGCGACGAGGTACGAACACACGGCGGCCACCACCAGCCACGCGGCCGAGATCGTCTCGCCGCGGGCCAGGGCGATGACGCCAAAAGCACCTGCACCAGCCGCCGCGACCGCCACCCACACGAGCATCGACAAGATCTTCGGCATGGCCTGAACAGAGTCTAACGTGCGGGGCCGACTCCGGCAGACTCGGCGGACTATTGGAACGGCTGTTGTCCCGGCTTCTGGACCAGTTGCGGTGGAAATGTCGCGGCGTGTCTGCGCTCGGCCCTGGCGTCCTCAGGCGGGCGACGAACGGGCTGTCCGCATAGAGCGGAATCGATCCCTCGTCTGTCTTCGCGAGCAGGTCGAACAGCTGGTCACTCATCCTGCGCGCGACTGAGCTCGCTCGATCCCTGATCCCCGATCCCTGATCCCCGATCCCTGATCCCCGAGTTCCAGCGGTCAATGGCCGCCGAGTTGGATCGACACGCTCCCGCTCGGACCGCGCAGCTCATCGCCGAGAAGATCGGTGGCGCCGACGAACCGATAGCCGACGCCGGCATCGAGCTGCATCCACGACGTGATGTTCCAGACGCCGTTCAGCTGAGGCTCGGCCATCATGAAGCCATCGTCGATTCGCAGCAGCGTATCGCTGGCCAGCGGCGGGCGGCCGGGGCCGTGGTCCCTGCCCCCGTGGAATCCGATCGCGTCCTTTCTGCCGTTGATCCCCGACGGAAAGAGCTCGCCATACGTACGTCCTAACGTCGCGTTCCCGAAGCCGACGAATCCACCCGTGCTCAGCCCCAGCGTGCGCCTGGATGCGAAGGTCCAGCGCACGAGCCCGCCGTAGTACTGCATCTTGAAGTCGTCGTCTCGATTGGCCAGCCAGTAGGCACCGGCGCCGACGAGCAGCGTTCGATCGGTCAGCCATCCGCCATACGCGCCGGCGAGGGTTGCGAACCGGCCATCGATCTCCGTGAACTTGGCATCCGGGGCGATGACGAAGCCGCTCTCGATTTTCTCGATCTGAAGAGCCCCAGCCGGCGCAGGCGACGGTTGGGCGTTTGCCGGGACGACGCCCAGCGACATCGTGCACAGGCCGGTCAGCACACCGGCGCACAAGGATGGGATCTTCATCGGACCAGACTCACATTCAGCGAGACAGTTTCGCCAGCTCGCACGCGCACGCTCTTGCGGAACGTGGAGAGCCCTTCACTCTTGATTTCGATCTCGTGGGTACCTTCGTGCAGATCTATCGTGATGGGATCACCACTCTCCGGCGGCGTCCACTTCTGCCCGTCGACGAGGATCGTGGCACCGGCGGGCTGCACGCGCACGGCAAGCCTGCCGAACTCCGAGGTGGGATGCGCCGCCGCGGGCGCGGCGGCCGGCGGTTCATCGAACCATGAACCTTCAAACGGCGATGCCGCCGGCGAAGGGTCGTGCTTCGGAGGCTCCGGCCGGGGCTCTTGCGCCTCACCTGACGCCAGTGGCTGCAGCTGATACTTGATGGCGACGGCTGTTTCCGGCGCGAACAGCATTTTCTGCCGAACTGTCTTGTAGCCCTCGAGATAGAGGATCAGCTCGTGTTCGCCGGCAGGGACCTCGAGACGCTGGAGGAATCCGTCGAAGCTGTCGACAGTGCCGACGAGATATCCGTCGACATAGACTTCGGCGGTGTGTGGTTTGACCTGAATCCGTGCGGTAGCCGTTGCGAGGGGCTCGGCCGAGACGCCGCTGGCGCAGAATCCGACGAGGGCCGCACACAGAAGCATCGCGCTTGGCGCTCGCGTACCTGAGAGTCGTGACACGGCAAACTCCTGGGGAAGGTTGCCTGTCGCGCCAGCAACGGTGATGCCACCGGTTTCGAGCCTGATTCTTGATAGAGAGCTCGCCGGGTGTCACCCGGCGAGCACGCAGGTGCGCATGCTGGAGGACACCTGGCGGCGTCATCGGGCCGCCTGGCCCTCTTGATCGAGGCGCTAGCCGTTCAGGAGGGCTGCGCCCGATGCATGGTAGCGCTCGCCCACCACAGCTCCCCTTGGCGACACGCGTTCGATTTCATCCAGCTCCGCGCGCGTCAGGCGAACGTCGATCGCGCCGGCGTTCTCTTCCAGGCGCTCGACGCTGCTCGTCCCCGGGATGGGCACGACGTCCTCGCGAGTCAGCAGCCAGGCGAGGGCAAGCTGCGCCGGCGTGCAACCCTTCGCCGCCGCGAGCTCGCGGATGCGGTCGGCGAGGACGACGTTCCGTTCGAAGGCCCCGCCCTGGAACCTGGGGTTGCGCCGCCGCCAATCGTCGGCGGCGAGGTCGTCGAGTTTGCGAAAACGGCCGGCGAGGAAGCCACGACCGAGCGGACTATAGGCGACAAGGGCCACTCCCAACTGCCGCAGCGCCGGCAGAAGGTCGTCTTCCGCCTCGCGGCTGAACAGGGAGTATTCGGTCTGCACCGCCGCGATCGGGTGGACCGCATGTGCGCGCCGCAGCGTTGCCGCCGACACCTCCGACAAACCGAGATGTCGGACCTTTCCCTGCTGCACGAGATCGGCCATCGCGCCGACGGTGTCCTCGATCGGAACCCTCGCGTCGACGCGATGCAGATAGTAGACGTCGATGTCGTCGACTCCGAGCCGGCGCAACGATCGATCGCACGCGTCGCGGACGTAATCCGGTCGCCCGTCGATCCGTTCCTCCGCACCGATTTGCGTCTGGACGAAGCCAAACTTCGTGGCCAGGACGACCTGATCGCGCCGGCCGTGGATCGCTTTGCCGACCTTCAGCTCCGAGTCACCGTAGATGTCAGCCGTGTCGAGAAAGGTGATGCCGAGATCCAGCGCACGCCGGATCAGCCCAATCGCGGCGTCGTCACTATCGATGCCGCTCGAGTAGACGTCTCCAATGCCGAGGCTCATGCAGCCCAGGCCGATGGCCGAGACGCGTGGCCCAAGGTGTCCGAGTTGGCGTTGCTCCATTTCGGCACCATAGCATGCGGCCGTCGAACAGCTCTGCAGTAGATCCGCAAATGGCAGCGAGACTGCCGGAATCTCCTTGCCCTCGTGGCAGCCTCGGCCCACACTGTGGGCTCTTCCAAGCTCGACGGTCCCCCTCAACCAAGTGGAGCGCAGATCATGATGATCGTGAAACGTTTGCTGGCCGCCGCGATGCTGAGTACGATCGCCGTCGCGACCGCGATGGCCCAGATGCAGGACCCGCTGCTGGGCACGTGGAAGCTGAACGCCGCCAAGTCCAACAGCACTTACAAGAGCGGCACGAGTGTGTTCGAGGCCGCAGGCGACGGCATCAAGGCCACCGTAGATCTCGTCGCCACTGACGGCACGGCCTATCACTGGAGCTTCTCGGGCAAATACGACGGCAAGGACAATCCCGTCACTGGCAGCAACCCGTTCGGCGACAGCGTCGCGCTGACGCGGATTGACGCACACACAGTGAAGTTGACGGTCAAGCAGGGCGGCAAAGAGACAGTGACACAGACGATTGTGATCGCCCCCGACGGCAAGTCGCGAACCACCACCGTCAAAGGCATGAACGCGCAGGGTCAACCGATCGAGGGCATGTCGTACTACGAGAAGCAGTGAGATGAATGGTACGTACGAGCGGGCGCATCGTGCGCTCGCTCGAGCACTCCGAAGAGTTCTGGGCGGACGCGGCGGAGCAGATCGACTGGTTCAGACCGTGGGACCGGGTGCTCGACGACACCAGGGCGCCCTTCTACCGCTGGTTCACCGGCGGGGTGCTCAACACCTGCTACAACGCGCTGGACCGGCACGTCGAGAGCGGCCGCGCCGAACAGATCGCGCTGATCTACGACAGCCCGGTCACGAGCACGATTGACTCGTTTTCGTATCGCGAGCTTCGCGATCGCGTCGCGACGTGCGCCGGTGCGCTGGCAGCGCTTGGCGTCACGAAGGGCGACCGCGTGATCATCTACATGCCGATGATCCCGGAAGTGATCGTGGCCATGCTGGCGGTTGCGCGCCTTGGCGCCGTCCACTCCGTCGTCTTCGGCGGCTTCGCCGCCAACGAGCTCGCGGCACGCATCGACGATGCGCGGCCGAAGATCTGCATCTCGGCATCGTGCGGCATCGAGCCCGGGCGGATCATCGCCTACAAGCCGCTCCTCGATCGCGCTATCGAGCTGGCCAGCCACAAGCCGGAGCGATGCGTCATCTACCAGCGGGCGGTGCACCCGGCAGACCTCGTGCCGGGTCGCGATCTCGACTGGAACGATGCCGTGGCCGGGGCCGCGCCGCATGCCTGCGTGCCGGTGGCGGCGACCGATCCGCTCTACATCCTGTACACGTCAGGGACCACGGGAAAGCCAAAAGGCGTCGTCCGCGATAACGGCGGCCATGCGGTCGCGTTGAACTGGACGATGCAGCATGTCTACGGGGTGGCGCCGGGCGAAGTGTACTGGGCGGCGTCGGACATCGGCTGGGCGGTCGGTCACTCGTACATCGTCTATGCCCCGCTGCTCCATGGGAACACTACGATTCTCTTCGAGGGCAAGCCCGTCGGAACGCCCGACGCCGGCGCATTCTGGCGCGTCATTTCCCGGCATAAGGTTGCGGCGTTCTTCACGGCGCCGACAGCGTTCCGTGCCATCAAGCGCGAAGATCCTCGCGGTCAGCTCATCGCCCAGTTCGATCGCTCGAGCCTGCGCACGCTCTTCCTCGCCGGCGAGCGGCTCGATCCCGACACGCTGCGGTGGGCCGAGCGGATGCTCAACGTGCCGGTCGTCGATCATTGGTGGCAGACGGAGACCGGGTGGCCGATCTGCGCGAACTGTGTCGGTCTGGGCATGCTCCCGGTGAAACCCGGCTCACCGACGAAAGCGGTGCCGGGATGGGACGTCGGCGTCCTCGACGACGCCGGAAAGCCGGTGAAGGCTGGAACCATCGGGTCTCTGGTGTGCAAGCTGCCGCTGCCTCCCGGTACGCTGCCGACTTTGTGGAACGCCGACGCGCGCTACGAGGAGTCGTATCTGACCGACTTTCCCGGCTACTACAAGACCGGCGATGCCGGCTTCATCGACGACGACGGATACGTCTACGTCATGACCCGGACCGATGACGTGATCAACGTCGCCGGTCACCGTTTGTCGACCGGCGCGATCGAAGAGGTGCTGGCGGCGCACCCCGACGTCGCCGAGTGCGCGGTCACCGGCGTCGCGGACGACTTGAAAGGTCAGGTACCACTTGGATTCCTGGTACTGAAGGTCGACGTGCAGCGCCCGCCAGCAGAGGTCGTACACGAAGCGGTGCAGATGGTGAGAGATCGGATTGGCGCCTTTGCGTGTTTCAAGACCGCGACCGTCGTCAGGCGGCTCCCGAAGACGCGATCGGGCAAGATTCTGCGCGGCGTGATGCAGAAGATCGCCGACAGCCAGGAATACAAAGTGCCCGCCACCATCGACGACCCGGCAATCCTCGACGAGATCGAAGCCGCCCTCAAACATCTCGGCTACGCCGCAAAATTGGGGTCGGGATAAATTTCACTTTTTGCCACGCGTGCGCCGCGTCTACGGCTCAGGGCCGCAGGCGATACTGCTGCAGCAGCGCCAGGTAGTGCGGGTCCTCGGTCCGCTGCGCGGCACCAAAGGTCAGCGCGGACAGGATGCGCCTCGCCTGGTCGCGTTCGGGCGTTTCGGCATCCGCCGCAGCCGCCTTCGACAGGCGCGAGAGCCGTTCGCGCAGATGCATCAGCGCCTCGGAGCGGCGATTGTCGTCGGGCAGCTGCGCCTCGAACCCGAACATCTCCCGGAGCATGCGCGTTTCGGCCTCGTCCGCATCGCGATCGTGCTTCAGCGCCTTCTTCACATCGGATCGCCGCGATAACTGGTCGAGCCGTGGCCGCTTCTGCAGACACGTCGAGGAGACCGGTGAAGTCCGCGACCAGCGCGGTCAGCCCGTAAAGCGTCTCCACTACGTCGCCGGCGGCCGCGACCTTCGCACGCCGCTTCTCGAGCAGTTCGTGGAGGACCGCCTCGTCGCGGGACCGTCGTCCGGACCGCATCGACTGAAGCTCCATCCACTCGATGGCTTCGAGCGCGACGTCGACGGGCGGAAGCGCGTGGCCCCCGTGGAAGACGGCCAGGTAGTGCGGCGACGACAGCTTGCGATCCAGCAGGCGCATCTCGATGTAGTTGAAGTCCTCGGTGCCGGCCGTCCCGAAGATCGGAAACTTCGCGGAATCACGTGGCAGGCTGTCGGGAAAGCCGGCGCTCGACGCGATGACCCCGGCGATGTCGGTGCTGCCAAGCGCGATGCCGGTGGAGAACCGGGCGCCGCCGGAAAACCCGGCCAGATAGATACGTCGCGCATCGATGGCGAAGCGCTGTTCGACGTCGTTGCCCATGGCGCGAGCGGCGGCGGCGGATACCGCGTACGGGCCGTTCCTGGAGTTGTTCGAGGCCGCGACGATATAGCCATAGCGTTCGGCGGCGGCCCGATAGGTTTCCGCCATTTGCCGGCCGCGCGCGGCGGGATGGAACGCCAGCAGCAGGCTCCACTTGCGATCGGCTGAATAGGCCGATGGCAGATAGAGTGCGTAGGTTTGCGACGCATCGCTGGCGCAGACGACCGGATCGACGATCGTGCCGCGCTCGGCCGATTGCGCCGCAGCGAGTGCCGCATTCACGCAAAGCAGCGCCGGAAGCAGCAGGCAGCCGAACCCGAGCGCCAGAGAAGACGGGCAGGAAATCGTCGTGGCGACCGGCGGCGCGCCGTTATGACGGGATCCGCAGCAGCCGGTGCGCATTCCCCCAGACCAGCTTCTGAAAGACGTCCGGCGACGTCGATCGCTTGAGCAGCGTCAACGTCTCGCGCGCCACACACTTCCCCGCCATTCGCGATGCCGCCGGGTTGTTGCCCTGGCTGACGCCGCCACCGTGTCCGTCGCTGCAGCTGCAGTCGCTGCCGAACAGGAGCTTGTCCTGATGGCGTTTCAGGAAGTCGGTGGTGAATGCGGGATCGCGCGACAGCGCGTTGTTCCCGGAATTCGCGGCAAGGTCGCCGAAGAGATTGGCGTAGTCGCCGAGCCACTTGTCGGTGACGCCGCCGCGCGCAACCGGTCCGGAGGGATAGGCCGCGTCGTTTCGATAGTCGGCGCTCACGTTGGCCCAGAACGCATCGGCGTGCCCGATGAAGATCGTCTTCGGATAGGCCTTCAGGATCGACTCGAACGTCCTGGCGAAGCCGGTCGCCCAGGTGCCTTCGTTGGGAAAGTGATCGACTTCCTGGAAGTGAATCAGGATCGGCACGCCGAGATCGGCGGCGAGGGCGTAGATGCGGCGGTATTCCGGGCCATCGGCGGCGACATGAAACTTCATCTCGCCGAATCCCTGCGCGCCGTCTTTAACCGCCTGCGCGAGCACTCGCTCGGCATCCGGCTGGCTCACGTCGTAGCTGTTGAACCAGGTGAACCTTCCGGGCGCCGTCGCCGCCATCACCTTCACCGGTTCGGCGGCGTTGTTTCGTGTGAGCAGGTTCGCCTTGGTCACGCCGGCGCCATCGAGATGCGCGAGGTTCGCCGCCGGCTGAGGCCGGAGATGAAAGTGCAGGTCGAAGACAGGCGTGCCCCACTCGGAGCCGGGCGCGGCCTGGCGACGGACAGCAGGCAGCAGCGCTGCCGCAGACAGCGTCTCGAGAAATTGGCGGCGATCGACGATCGATGGACGCGTCATGCGGCGACGAGCGGAGAGCCTAACATGTCCTGACAGACCCAGGAAGGCCGTCTCAGTCGCGGATCACGTCGTAGCCCAACGACACGATGCCCGATTTTTCGTAGACCCGGCGGGTGGTCGCTTTCAACCGCGTCCGGGATGCGGGCGACGGCAGCAGCGGGATGCCGCCGCCCAGGAGCACGGGGACGATGGCCGCATCGACACCGTCTACGAGTCCTGCGTCGAGCAGACTCCTGAAGAGCTCACCGCCGCCGAAGAGCCAGACATCCTTTCCCGGTTGACGCTTCAGATCGGCAATCAGCCCCGCCACGTCGCTGACGATGGTGACCTCGGGATGATCCGCTGGCTTCAGCGTCCGCGAGATGACGAAGGACCTCACGCCGGGCATCGATCCGCCGCTGTCGCCGGCCTTTCGCATCGTCTCGAACGTCTTGCGCCCGATGAGGAGCGTATCGAACCGGCTGAAGATCGCCGGGAAGTCGATGTCCGGGTCGTGGACGATCCAGTCGTACTCGCCGCTGGGCCCGGCGATGTAGCCGTCGAGGCTCATCGCCACTCCGTACCGCACTGCCCGCATGGCTCCCTCGCTTCCTCGCCGGCGTCGCGTCCGGCCTGTTTGTGAACGGGCATTCATAATAGGCGTGCCTGAAAGTAAACGGGCATTCAGTATTTGTCAAGGCGATCAGAGTGTAGGGTGCGATGGGTGCGTGGGGTGCGTCCGCACCCGCCGCACCTGACTGTCACATCTTGACAATCAAGATGAGTCCGCGATACCGTCGTCCCCGATGGCCGACGCTCCGAGTACCGACGTCATCCAGGGCACGCTCGACATGCTCATCCTCAAGACGCTCAGCCTCGAGCCGATGCACGGCTTCGGCATCGGACGGCGCGTCGAGCAAATCTCCCGCGGCGTGTTCAAGATCAACCCCGGGTCGCTCCTGACGGCCCTGCAGCGCCTGGAACGCGCCGGCTGGCTCGACGCCGAGTGGCAACAGACGGCCAATGCGCGCCGGGCGCGCGTCTACTCGTTGACGCGCGCCGGCCGCAAGCAGCTCGAGTCGGAGACGGCGGACTGGGCGCGCCGCGCGGCCGCGATCGCGCGGCTGCTCAAAGCGGGCACCTAAACCATGGCGCTGTGGCGGCAGCTCACCCGCGGCCTGCGGACGTTGCTGAATCGCACGGCGGCGGATCGGAACGTCGCGGACGAGATCGAACACTACTTACACGAAGCCGCGGCGGCATTCCAGGCGGAAGGATTGTCGCCCGAGGCGGCCCGGCGAGCCGCGCACCGCCACGTCGGCCACGTTCCGGCCGTGGTCGAGCAAGTTCGGGACGCCGGCTGGGAGACCATCGTCGAACGGCTCGCCATCGACGTGCGATACAGCGTCCGTCGGCTTCTCCACCGCCCCGGATTTGCTGCGGTCTGCGTGTGCACGCTGGGGCTTGGCATCGGCGCGGTCACGGCGATCTTCAGCGCCGTCAAGCCGATCCTCCTCGACCCGCTGCCGTATCCGCACGCGCAGCGGATCGTGACCATCTGGGACGTCGGCAACGAGCGCTCGCGCGCCGACGTCACCTTCGGTACGTATCGCGAGCTGGCGGAGCGCAGCCGATCGTTCGACAGCCTGGCCGTGATGAAACCCTGGCTGCCGACGCTGACCGGGCGGCGCGCAGCCCGAGCGGCTCGACGGACAGCGCGTGAGCGCCGGTTACTTTCGCGTGCTTGGCATTGCGCCCGCGTTGGGCCGGGATCTCCAGCCGTCGGACGATCGTCCGGGCGGTTCGAACGTCGTGATGCTCAGCGACGGCCTGTGGCGTCGCCGCTTCGGCGGCGATCGCGCCATCGTCGGCCGTCACATCCGGTTGGACGACAATCCGTATACGGTGATCGGCGTGATGCCAGGCGGATTCGAGAACGTCCTGGCGCCGTCGGCGGAGGCGTGGGCGTTGATGCAGTACGACCCGTCGCTGCCGCCGGATGGACGCGAATGGGGGCACCACCTGCGACTCGTGGGCCGTCTCCTCCCGGGCACCGACTCCGATTCTGCGCGACGGGATCTCGAGACGATCGCCCGATCCCGCGTCGACGCATTCACACGGCCAGCGTGGGCCGCGCTCGACAATGCGTTCATCGTGACGTCGCTGCACGACGAGGTGACGCGCGAAACGAGACCTGCGCTCGTGGCCGTCGCCTCCGCCGTGCTCCTGCTGCTGGCCATCGCCGCGGTCAACGTCACCAGCCTGCTCCTCGCGCGCGGCGCCGAACGGCGCGGCGAGCTCGCGATGCGCGCCGCCCTCGGTGCCTCGCGAACGCGGCTGGTGCAGCAGCTGCTGACTGACAGCCTGGTGATCGCGCTCCTGGGAGGGGCCGCCGGCGTCGCGGTCGCTGGTGCCGGCATCCGTGCGCTCGTCGCGCTGAGCCCCGACGGTCTGCCACGCGCCGAGGCGATTGCGCTCGATTGGCCCGTGCTCGCCTTCGCGTTCGCCGTCAGCACGGCGATCGGATTCGCGATCGGCACGATTCCCGCGGCTCACGTACTGCGCGACGACATTCACGCGCGAGTGGAACAGATGTCGCGCCGCACCGTGCCCGGTCAGCGATGGGCCCGCGGCGCGCTCGTCGTCGCACAGGTCGCGCTCGCACTCGTCCTGCTGGTCACCGCAGGCTTACTGCTCCGCAGCGTGCAGCGCATCCTCGCGATCGATCCGGGCTTCTCACCGGAGGCGCTGCTCACCATGCAGGTCCAGACCTCCGGCCGACGCTTCGATGACGATGCGGTGACGAACCGGTTTTTTGCTGATGCACTGGCGGCGGTCCGCGCGGTGCCGGGCGTGTCGGCGGCCGCCTTCACGAGCCAGTTGCCGTTGACCGGCGACCTCGACACCTACGGCGTGCAGCTCGAATCGGCGCCCGCGGTCCGGCCGGACGACGATCACAGCGCATTCCGCTACGCCGTGAGCCCCGGCTACTTCGAGGCGATGCGCATTCCGCTTCGCCGGGGTCGGCTGCTGGACGAACGCGACACCGACCGGGGAGCCCCGGCGGTTGTCATCGGCGAATCGCTGGCCCGCCGCCGCTTTGCCGGCCGCGATCCAATCGGCCAGCGCGTCCACGTCGGCCCGACGGATCGCCCCTGGTACACCGTTGTCGGCATCGTCGGCGACGTTCGCCAGACGTCGCTGGCGGTGAGCCAGGCAGACGGCGTCTATGTGACGAACGCACAATGGCCGTTCGCCGACATGGCGCGCTGGCTGGTCGTCCGCGCCAAAGGCGACGCGGCCGCCCTGGCGCCGGCCGTGCGGCAAGCGATCTGGCAGGTGGACAAGGACCGGCCCATCGTTCGTGTGGCGACGATGGATGGCCTGGTTGCGCGATCGGAGGCACGGCGGCGGTTCACGATGATCCTCTTCGAGACGTTCGGCCTCACGGCGCTCGTGCTCGCGGCGACCGGCCTTTATGGCCTGCTCGCCGGCAGCGTGACCGAGCGCACGCGGGAAATCGGCGTGCGCGCGGCGCTCGGTGCCTCGCGCCTCGACATCCTCGCGCTCGTGGTCCGTCAGGGCATGATGTTGACCGCCGTCGGCGCGGCCGCCGGCCTGATCGCGTCCGCCCTGGTCAGCCGCGGTATCGTGACGCTTCTCTACGACGTCTCGCCGCTCGATCCGCTCACGTATGCTGCGGTGGCCGCGCTCCTCTTCGCCGTCGCCGCCTTCGCCAGCGCGATCCCGGCCACACGGGCGGCCTGGATCGATCCCTCCGTCACGCTGCGATCCGAATAACCGCGCACGCCCGTCGGTCGTTCACGCCGACTTCGCGGCGGCAACCGTCACGCGATTCCGTCCGTCGCGCTTGGCGTGATACAGCGCATCGTCTGCGGCCTTGAACAACACCTCGCCCGAGGTCTGCGGCGACGTCGCGACGGCGATCCCCGGGCGCCGACGCGGCTGCCGCTCGAGGCAGGCGACGCCGACGCTGATCGACAGCGTGCCTTGCCTGAAGCTGATGCCGGCAAGGAGGGGGGCGGCAGCTGCAACGCTCTGTCGCAGTTCACCCGCGACCTGCAGCGCCTGCTCGACGGTATGACCCGGGAGCGCAACGGCGAATTCGTCGCCGCCGTAGCGGCAGGCGACGGCGTCGGGCGGCAGGCGCGACGCGAGCACGCCGCCGACCGTGCGCACCGCTTCGGCGCCCGCCAGATGACCGTAGACGTCGTTGATCGACTTCAAGCGATCCAGGTCGAGCACGAGCATCGCCAACGGCGAGCCAGCGCTCTCCGCGTGCCGCACGAGGTTGACCAGGCGTGCCTCGAAGGAACGCAGGTTGTGAAGGCCGGTGAGATCGTCGGTTGCCGCGAGATGATGCAGACGCCGGGCGTCCTCCGACACCCGCGCGGTGACGAGTCCCACCGCCACGAACAGGACGATCTGCACGATGTCGGATTCGCGGTACCCGGTGACGAACATCGCCGGGTTGGCGACGTGATAGAGGACGATCGCGGTGATCGAGACTCCAACGCCGGCCGGCGCACCGATGCGCAGGCTGGCGAGGATGATCGGCAGGTAGTAGAGATGCTGGAGCGGCGCGGATGCCGTGATCCGATCCAGCCAGAAGATCAGCGCAAGCGACAGGACGACAGCCACGTAGACGAACGTGCCTGCCGGTCCCGGTCGCTTGCGAAAGTGCCGGTCGGGTGTCGGACTCGTCAGCTGCATGCGTGCGCGTCGACCAGCCCTACTTCTTCGCGATGACGCTGATGCCGTCGTCTGTGGACTCCCAGACGTTCGACAGCCGGTATTGGCCGCCGCTCCGGGTGAAGGTCAGACACGGCTTGTCCCCTGACGGATCGTGGCCGCTGGCCGAATTGGTCAGGACATAGCTGGCGACGTGGGCGCCGTTCTCGTTGCGGATCAACAGCAGCGAGAGATCCGCGTCGTCGCGCTGCAAGAGGTACTTGCCTGCCGGCATCGTCCTGTTGTGGACCACGAACGGGAATGGGACCGTGACGGTCATGTCCTGGAAATCGGCCGCGCGCGCGGCCGCGACGTCGAGCGCCAGGAGTGCGCCCGCCAACAGCAACGAAGTCTTCAGAATGAATTTCATGACAGCTCCTTTCGAGCGATGACACTGACTCTCAGGGCAAGCCACGTACCACGCCGGACTCGTGAGAGAGGCGGCTATTAGGTCGCGGACGCCTGTTCCATCCGGGGAAGATGTGGCGTCCTTGTTGTTGCCGGTCGAGAACCGCCTCAGGTCACAGGTCAGGGGTCACGGACTACGCGGATCAGGGGTCACGGGTCACGGATTACCACGGACAGGACGGGATCGCACTCACAGTCGGGTTGCCAGCGTTGCCCGGGGGCCGGCCGCGAACGCGGCCGGAATTGCGACCGGAAAATCGTGCGGAGCCTGCGGATGCAGCTCGTCACGTCGGATGGAGCCACACCGAACAGTCTTCGCGCCATGACCCTTGGTGACTCTCCATCGAGGACGAGAATCGGAGTCTCCGCAAGCCGGGTGGCCGACGTCGATCAGGTTCGCGTACCAATCTCCCAGGCGTGTTGTGGAGCGATCGGCGTCCGAAACCAACGGACCGATACGCCGGAGCAATCGCTTTGTGCAACGGATAACGACCACGTGTTTCATCCTGAGGACTGCCAGGAGCGAGCCCCTCTTATTTGATTTTGGCTGCCCTCAGTTTCTGTCCGTGCGAGCGATAGATCTGCGCTACGACATTGCCCGCGGCGTCTCGCTCGAAGATGGTCCTCGCCATCGGGCTGTCGCTGCGGTCGAAGAACGTCGTCGCGCTTTCAGGGAACAGCTCCGTCTTCGCCTGCCCGGTCATCTCAGCCATCAAGTGCCCGGACTCATTGGTCACGATCACGAAGACGTCGCGCGCCAGCTGATACGTGCCCGCGTAGTCGGAGTACAACTGTGGATCGATGGCCGCGACATCGGGCCAGGACGGCACTTCTGCGACCGTCATGCTCAGGAGCCGCCATTCGCCCTTGCTCCTCGCGTAGGTGTCGACGCGGCCGGTGCGGACTTCGAACTTCTGGTCGCCGACAGGGGTCGGCTCGACCGCGAGATAGCTCGCAACGGCGGTGTCACCGTCGACGAGAGCGCGGAAATCGTGGATTGTGGCGACGGCACCGCGATAGTTCGCCGGACGCGACTGGAATTCATCGGCGAGATATTCCTGCTTCGTCAGAGGCCGCCGATTCGGCCGCATGATCAGCGCGTTGTCCGCGATCAGCCTCTCGTAGAAGCGGCGATCGTTTGCCGCGTTTGCGGCAAACCGGCGTTCAGTGAGCTGACGCAGCTCGGAGGCCGCATCGAAACGCCTGACCTGTTCGGTGAATCCGCAGATCGCAAAGCATCCGCTAAGCGCCATTGCCGCGACCAGTCGTCCGGGCCACCGTCCACGTCGCATCGTCCGGACCATCCAAGTGTCTCCTGCTGACTGCCCGACCATGACTGGAAGCGGAGCGTCAATGATGCACGAACCCGACCGGCGAGCGAACCGAGCGCCCCAAGTCGGTAAGATCGAGTCAATGCGTCGACCGTTGAAGATTCTGGGGCTCGCCTTCCTCGGCATCTTCCTCGCCATTCAGCTGGTGCCCGTCCAGCGCACGAATCCGCCGTTCGATTCCGCCACCTCGCTCGGGCGCTCGGTGCCACTTCCCGCGCCCGTCAAAGCCATCCTCGATCGGTCGTGCAGGGACTGCCACACGAACGAAACGCGCTGGCCGGGTTATGCCTACGTCGCGCCGGCATCCTGGCTCCTGGTTCGCGACGTCGAGGAAGGGCGCGAGAACCTCAATTTCTCCGAGTGGGGCCTGCGCGACGCCGACAGCCAGCGCGATTCGTTGATCGAAATCTGCCGGAAGGTCACGCGTGGGCAGATGCCGCTGAAGCCGTACACCTGGATTAACCGTGGCGCCAGATTGGCGCCGGGCGACGTGAAAACACTGTGTGACTGGACGGCTGACGCGCGCCGCTCGCTGCGGGAGAATTAGGCGGCTGCCCGCTTTTGGGACGCGGCCGTTCGCGCCCGAACAGCCGCACCCACCTCGGTCCGCGCGGTCGGCGCCGCCAAGTTTGCCCGAATCAACGACTTAACGCTATCGGACCAAGGCGGTACGGGTCTCGCTATGTGCCACGCCGAGGTGCATGATGGAGTTCAGCCGCTACTCCCTCGCGATGGCAGTCACGACGATGGTCACCGTCCTGATTGCGTGCACCCTGATCTGGCTGGTGGTCTCGGAGCCCGTGGCGCTGGCAACGGCCGTCAATGACGGCGACGTAACAGCGCTGGCGAAGGCGGTCGGCAGCGTCCTCCTGGCCGGCTTGCAGGCTCTGGCGCGCTACCTCTAAACCTTCAGCGTCGGGACCGTCGGCCATGGGCGATCTTCGGTACGCGCTGCGGATGCTCCTGAAGCAGCCGGCCTTCACCCTTCCGGTTCTGCTCGCCCTGGCGCTCGGGATCGGCGTCAACACAACCATTTTCGGCTTCGTTGACGGCCTGCTGTTCAGGCCGCTGCCGATCGATCGGCTCGAGGAGGTTGTCCGCATTTCCGCGGTCGACCCCGATCGCAACCCGACGGACTATTTCAATTCCTCGTACCCCATCTACACCGACTATCGCGACCAGGCGACCTCGTTCGCCGGCCTCGCAGCCTACGCGGACTCCCAGGAAATCCATCTGACCGTCGGCAACGGGAAACCACAGCGGCTGATCGGTGGCCTGGTGACGGGCACGTATTTCGACGTGCTGCGGAGCCGCGCGTGGCGCGGCCGCCTGATTGCCGCCGACGATGACCGGAAGCCGGGAAGCCATCCGGTCGCGGTGATCAGCTACGGTCTGTGGCGACGATCGTTCGGCGGCCGGGATGATGCGATCGGGACTCGCGTGCGCATCAACAGCCACCCGTTCACGGTGATCGGCGTGGCGCCGCCGGGATTCGTTGGTGTCAGCCTCGACAACCTGCCCGAACTATGGATGCCGATGGCGATGGCGGCCGAGGCGATGCCGGAAATCGCGCGCGACTTCAAGCCGCTGGAGTCGCGTCACTTCTTCTGGATCGAGATGGTCGGCCGCCTCAAGCCGCATACGACCATCGCGCAGGCACAAGCCGAGCTCGATGTCATCGCGCGCCGACGCGCGGCGCCCGAGCCGAAGAACGATCGCGAACCGTTCGCGGCGATCGCATCCGCTGCCAGCCTGGTCACGCAGACCCAGGCATCGTCGCGCTATCGGCAAATGTCGTGGGTGCTCATCGGCGTCGTCGGTCTGGTGCTGTTGATCGCGTGCGGTGACGCGGCCGGACTGCTCCTCGTGCGCGGCGAGCAGCGTCAGCGCGAGATCGCGATCCGCGTCGCGGTGGGCGCGTCGCGATGGCGGATCGTGCGGCAATTGCTCGTCGAAAGCCTTGCGATTGCGGTGGTCGCAAGCGTCGCCGGTGTGCTCGTCGCCTCGTGGAGCGCGGACGGGCTGCTCGCACTGCTCCCTTCGGATTTTCCCATCGTGCCAGGCGTTGGCGGATTCATCAGTCAGCCGCGGGTGCTGACGTTCACCGTCGTGGTGAGCCTGATTTCGGGTCTCGTCTTCGGGCTCGCGCCCGCTGTGCGCGCCTCGCGCCCCAACCTCGTGCCGGCGCTCAAGCAGGATCCTGCGATGGCGCACCAGCGCCGGGTCACGCTGCGCCACATCTTTGTCGTATCGCAGATCGCACTCTCCGTGTTGTTGCTGGTCGGAGCCGGCCTGCTGATCCGAACGGTGTCGGCATTCACGCACGTGTCTCCGGGCTTCACGACCGACAAGATCGTGGTCGCCTCGGTCGATCTGTCACTCCAAGCCTACGACGAGGATCGATCACGCCAGTTCTTCCAGACGCTGACCGACGGCGTCCGCCGTGTGCCTGGAGTCTCGAGCGTGGCGCTCGGACGCATGGTGCCCGTCGACACCAGCGGGATGCGGGTGACCTTTACACCTGCTGGCCGTCATGCCAGCGGCGGCGACTCGCCAACGGCGGACTACAACCCGGTGTCGCCAGGCTATTTCACGACGTTGGGGATTCCGCTCCTTGCCGGACGGGACTTCGCCACGCGCGACACGGCGACAGGCCCCACCGTCGTCATCGTCAATCGGACGCTCGCGCGCCAGTACTTCGGGACGGAGCATGCGGTGGGTCAGCGGCTGGTAGGCTTTGGGCCGTCCAACGGCAGCGCCGAGATCGTGGGTGTCGTCGGCGATGCACGCTACCGCAACCTGCGTGACGAGCCGTCGCCGATGATCTACGTGGCACAAGCCCAGGCGTTCATGCCACGGATGTGGCTGGCGGTCCGCACTGCAGTCGCGCCCGAATCGATCATCCCGGCGCTGACGGCAGTCGCCTCGTCGCTCGACGCCGATCTGCCCTTGTTCCAGGTGCGGACGATGCCGGAACGGCTGAGGGCGTCGCTGGCCGTGGAGCGGCTGCTGGCGTGGTTGCTCGCCGGCTTCGCGGCGCTCGCCGTGTTCCTGGCCGCGGCCGGCCTCTACGGCGTGATCTCCTATCTGACAACGATCCGGACGAAGGAGTACGGCATCCGGCTCGCGTTGGGCGCCAGCGGCCATCAGCTTCGCACGCTGGTCATGGGGCAGACGATGTCGCTCGTGATCGTCGGATTGCTGACCGGCCTCGTGCTCGCGGCGCTTGGATCCCGCGTGCTGGGGGCGCTGCTGTTCGAGGTCAATCCGCTCGACGCGGTCACCTACGTCAGCGTCACCGTCCTCCTCACGCTCGTCGGCGTGCTCACCGCCCTCTGGCCCGCCCGCCGCGCGGCCCGGGTCGATCCGGTCACGGCGTTGCGCTACGAGTAAGGCGAGGTTGCCCGGTTGCCCGGGTTTCCCAAGTTGGTCGGGTTGCCCGGGTTTCCCAGGTTGCTCGGGTTGACCACGTTGCTCGGGTTGGTGGCTCGTCGCCAAGAACCCGAGCAACTTCTGTAACCCGGGGAACTCGGGTAACTCGGGCAACTCGGGCAACTTGAGAAACCTCGAGGATCGTCAAGATCGATTCGCGATTTTCTCCTGAAGCTTGTCCCGATAGCCGCGGCTGAGCGGAAGGCGCTGACCCGAGCGCAGGACGACGGAGTGATCGCCGGTGCCCGGCAGGAGCTCCTTGATGCGATCCGTGTTGACGATATGCGAGCGATGAATGCGGACGAAGCTCGAGGGGTCCAGCCGGTTTTCCATCGTCGACATCGTCTCGCGGAACAGATACGACTCGCCTTTCACGTGCAGGCGGACGTAGTTGCCGGCGGCGTCCACCCAATCGATTTCGTCGGTGCGGACGAAGAAGATGCGACCGCCCGACTTCACGACGAGCCGGTCGGGAGGATGCGTCGGCTCGGGCTTCAAATCCTGGACCATGGCCAGCAGACGCTTGCCGAGATCGCCGGCACGCTGGCGCTCGAGGCGGTCGCGGGCACGCTCGAGCGTGCGAAGGAAGCGCGGGCTGTCGAACGGCTTGAGCAAATAGTCGAGCGCGTGGACCTCGAACGCTTTCAGCGCGTATTCGTCGTAGGCCGTCGTGAACACGACCAGCGGCAGGCGGTTCGGCGCCAGCGCACGCAGGACGCCGAATCCATCCATCACGGGGATCTGGACGTCGAGGAAGACCAGCTCCGGTTCGAGCCGTTCGATCGCCGACAACGCCTGCGCACCGTCGGCGCATTCGCCGACCACCTCGATGTCGGGCTGCTGCTGCAGCAACGAGAGCACGCGCTCCCGTGCCATCGGCTCGTCGTCCACAATCAGAGTGCGAATCTTCGTCACGTTCTGAGCTCCCCCGGGGGAAGTGGCGAGAGGGGGTGTGTTGCCAGTGTTGGACGACAACCGCGGGATGGAAGTTGAGAAGTTTTCGTGGATGATGTGCGCCGTTCAAGTCATGGATCGGACGTTCGTCCCCGAATGACCGCGTCTTGTCACCTCTTGCTGGATTGACCACTCTGCTCCGGAGCTTTGTCCCACGCCGTTCGTCACAACTAAAACCTTCGCAGCTATCCAAAGCGGGAACAGCGCCGCGAACGCGCAGATCGTGGTGACGAGTGCCCACGCGTTGTGACGAGCCGTGGGCAAGCGTGACCGGTCACGGTGGCAAGGGGACGAAGCGAGTGAGCTCGGCGTTTTGAGGGGTCCATGTCGCTTGACCGCTTGTCGGGAACACCTGATAGTCGCGCGCACCAGCAGGAGCTCCCCGGCGCATGGCACGGATTCGAACCGTCGTAGTCGAGGACCACATCGTGGCGCGCGATCGGCTTGTCGAGATGTTGGGCGACGAGCCGGACATCGACGTCGTGGCAAGTTGCGGCACCGGCAGCGAAGCGGTCGACGCAATACGGCGCTACGTTCCCCACCTCGTTCTGCTCGACTTGCAGATGCCCGATCTGGACGGCTTCGAAATCATCGCCCAGCTCGGCGATGCGATGCCTCTGACGATCTTCGTGACCGCGTATGACGAGTACGCGCTGAAGGCGTTCGAGGTTCACGCCTTCGATTACCTGCTCAAGCCGTTCGGCCGCGAGCGCTTTCATCAGGCGGTGGCGCGGGCGCGGACCCGCCTGACCGAAGGGCTGCAGGAGCATCTCGCCCGGCGCTTCGTTTCACTTGTCCACGACGCAGGCAGCGCACCCGCGGCGTCGGGCCGGCTGATGGTGAAGTCCGGCGGGCGGATGATGCTGCTGCCGCTCGACGAGCTCGATGCGATCGAGTCGGAAGGCAATTACGTGCGGCTCCACTCGGGCGGACGATCCTATCTCGTCCGCGACACCATGGCCGGCATCGAAGCGCGTCTTGGCAGCGATCGCTTCTGCCGCATCCATCGCGGCTGGATCGTCAACCTCGATCGCGTCCGTGAAGTCGCGACACGCGCGAACGGCGAACACGAACTGGTGCTGCGGGACGGTAGACGGCTACGCGTAGGGCGGGCGTATCGGGAGATGGTCTATACGAGGCTCAAGGGCGAGGGCGCACAGCACTGACACAGTGGCAGTGCTAAGTGCTAAGTGCCAAGTGCTAAGTGGAGTGGGAAGTGGCTAGTGGGCAGTGAGGGGCAACGCCTACATCTCGGCACTGTCCTTCCACCTTGTCGACGCCGCGCGGTTCTCGCAGACGCGATAGCGATAGCGGCCAGCTCACGGCCTTCGATGATCAGCGGCGTCGCCGCCGCATCGGTCATCAAGTCCGACAGCAACGAAGACCTCGTAGCCAGTAGGCCGCCTCCGACGCTTCTTCAGCGACGATCGTCGATCTTCGCAGCAAAATCCGGGCGCGACTTTGCGTGGCAGGCGGAGTTGTAGTTCGCTCCGACACCGCCGCCGCTCCGAATCAACTGACCGGCCAGGATGTCGTCCCAGCGGATCTTTCAGAACTGCCGCTGCGGCTCTGAATGCAGGAAACTGAATACTGAAACGTCCGGTGCGCGAAGGTTGTCATGTCGCATGCAGCAGAGCGCTGCAACGCGAGTTCCAGGCGAGAATATCGAAGCAATCTATCGATTAGCAGCGGAAGCGATCAGCGGTACGGGCAATTTCTGCCGCCGCGAATTCCAGCCCGAATTGACCAATTCTGCAACCACTACCCACTCGCCACTTCCCACTCCACTTAGCACTTGGCACTTAGCACTTCGCACTGCAAGTGTTCAGTTAGAGCGCCTTCCCCAGCCGCTCTTCCAACTTTTCCCGATAGCTCCGGCTCAGGCGAAGCTGCGTGCCGTTGTGGAGCAGCACCACGTACTCGCCGTTGAACCAGGGCTGCAGTTCCTTGATGCGTTCGGTGTTGACGATGCGGGACCGGTGGATGCGGAAGAAGCGCTGCGGATCGAGACGCGTTTCCATCTGGTTCATCGTCTCGCGGAACAGATACGACTGCTCTTTCAAGTGGAGGCGGACGTAGTTGCCGGAGGCTTCGATCCAGTCGATGTCGTCGGTGCGCACGAAGAACACGCGGCCGCCGGATTTCACGACCAGGCGATCCTGCTTCTTCTGTTCGGGCTTGAAGTCCTGGACCAGCGCGAGGAGGCTTTTGCCCGAGCTCGCCGGCGCGTTGACGATCGCGCTGATGGCGCGCGTGATCGAGGCACTGCTGGAGGCGATCGCGGCCGAACGGTTTCAACAGGTAGTCGAGCGCGTGGACTTCGAAGGCCTGCAGCGCGTACTCGTCGTAGGCGGTGACGAAGACGACCATCGGCATCTTGTCGGGGCCGACCTGCTTGATGACCCCGAAGCCGTCGACGGCGGGCATCTGGACGTCGAGGAATACCAATTCGGGCGAGAGCTGCTGGATGGCGCTCACGGCCTGGACGCCATCGGCGCACTGGCCGATCACTTCGACGTCGGTCTCCTGCGCCAGCAGTCCCAGAATCCGTTCCCGGGCCATCGGCTCATCGTCCACCACGAGCGTTCGGATTTTGCTCACGCGACACCTTTGATGTCTTCGGCGAAGTCGTCGGTTTCGGCTACCTCGTCCGCCTTGAACGGGATCGTGACCGTGACCATCAGGCCGCCGCCGGGCGGCTCGCTGAACAGGAGCTGATGGTTCGCGCCGTACAACCGCTCGAGCCGCGAGCGGGTATTCGCCAGGCCCACGCCTTTGCCGGGAGAGGTCAGTCGCGCGGGCGGCATGCCAGGGCCGTTGTCCCTGACGACGAGCTCCAGTGTTTCGCCGAGCTGCCGGGCGCGGATTTCGATGTGGCCAGGCTCGATGCGCACGGCCACCGCATGACGAACACTGTTCTCTACGAGCGGCTGCAGCAGAAGGTTCGGCACCTGCGCATCGAGTGTCTCGGGCGCGATGTCGAAGGTGACCGAGAGGCGCTCGCCAAACCTCGCCTGTTCGATCTCGAGATACTTCTGCAGGAACTCGAGCTCGTCCTTCAGCGTCACTTCCTGGCCACCACGCTGATCGAGCGCCATGCGGAGCAGGTCGCTGAGCTTCGCGAGCATCTGGTCCGCGGCCTCGACGTCGCGGTGCATCAGGGCCGAGATCGCGTTCAGCGTGTTGAAGAGAAAGTGCGGATGCAGCTGCCGCTGCAGCGCCTGCAACTGCGCTTCGGCGAGACGCGCTTCGAGCTGCGAGGCGCGCAGCGTCCGATCCTGCGCCTGCTTGCCGTATGAGAAGGCGTAGTAGCCGCCGACGATGGCCCAGTACGTCATCATCTCCCAGTCGAAGTTTTTGAAGTACTGCGATCCTGACCGCGTTCCAGTAGTTGTATTTCTGCGTGCGACTCGCCGCTCCAGAACCACGCCATCAGACAACGTGCTGACCGCCTTCGGCCATCGCGAGGTGCGCAAGCGTGACCGCGATGATCGCACACCAGATGCACCGGCAGCGAGCGCCGCCAGGAATCGCGATCGAGCGGGAAGCGCCGTGCCAGCCAGATGACCAGTGGGGCCAGCAGCGCCCACGTGTACCAGTAACCGCTGTTCAACCCAAGCAGCAGCCAGATCGACGTCGGACGCTGCGCGAAGAAGGCGACGTACTGGAAGGCCTGGAACGCGGAGTAGAGGGAGAGGAGTGTGGCGATCCCGAAGATCACGCGTGTCTGTGTCAGTCGGGGCCACCGCACCGATCGACTATCGCCGTCCTGTCCCGGTTGAGTCAAGATGAAACGCGCTGAAATCTCAAGGACTTACGCGAGTCCGACACGCGCAGTGACGTGATGGTCCCTCCGCATACGCGGCTCGTCACTATGAGAACGCAATTCGTCACATTTCAGGATCTTTCGTCCCGGGACGAACGGCGGGATGGAGTCACAGGCGGACCTGAAGGTCCGCCCTACATACGTGGCCATGTGTCGGCACGATCGAAGGACGGCCGGGCGGCAGGCGGACCTGAAGGTCCGCCCTACATGCGAACGTGCGGACACATCAATTGTAGGGCGGACCTTCAGGTCCGCAGGCCTGAACATGTAGGGCGGACCTTAGTCCGCGACTACCGCTCCAGGAGAAGCGCGCCCAGTGGCGGGAGCGTCAGCGGCAGCGATTGCGCGAAGCCATGGGCAGCCTCGCCCGACGCCTCGATCGTGCCCATCGTCCCGGCACCCGATCCTCCCCACCGCTGATCGTCGGTGTTGAGGACGACACGCCACGTCCCCGCCTCGGGCACGCCGACGTGGTAGCCCTCGCGGACGACCGGCGTCCAGTTGAAGACGCAGGCGACGAGCGAATCGGGCGACGTGCCGCGCCGCATGAAGGCGAGAACGCTGTGTTCGGCGTCGCTGCCGTCGATCCACTGGAAGCCCTGCGGATCGAAATCGAGCTCGAAGAGCGCCGGACGCTCCGCATACAGGTGATTGAGCTCGCGCACGACGGCGTGAATGCCGTAGTGCGGAAAGTGCTGTAGCAGATCCCAGTCGAGGCTCGCCCTCGCTGTTCCACTCGCGCCACTGGCCGATCTCGTCGCCCATGAACAGCAGCTTCTTGCCAGGATGCGCGTACATGAACGCGTAGAGCGTGCGCAGCGTCGCGGCCTTCTGCCAGGGATCTCCCGGCATCTTGTCGAGCATCGACCGCTTGCCGTGAACGACTTCGTCGTGCGAGTACGGCAGGATGAAGTTCTCGGTGAACGCATACAGCATCGAGAACGTGATTTCGTTCTGTGCCCACCGCCGATGGACGGGATCGCGCGCCGTGAACTTCAGCGTGTCGTGCATCCATCCCATGTTCCACTTGTAGGTGAACCCGAGACCTCCGAGGTGCACTGGACGGCTCACGCTGGGCCAGGCCGTCGATTCTTCGGCGACAGTGATCGTCCCCGGCGCCTCGACGTGCGTCAGCGTGTTCAACTGCTGCAGGAACTGAACCGCCTCGAGATTCTCGCGCCCGCCGAAGCGGTTCGGCACCCACTGCCCTGCGTCCCGCGAGTAGTCCAGATACAGCATCGAGGCCACGGCGTCCACGCGCAGCCCGTCGAGGTGATACTCCTCGAGCCAGAACAGCGCGCTCGAGAGCAGGAAGTTGCGCACCTCGTTGCGGCCGTAGTTGAAGACCAGCGTGCCCCAGTCCTGGTGTTCGCCCTGGCGCGGATCCTCGTGCTCGTACAAGCGCGGTACCGTCGAAGCGGGCGAGCCCGTGCGCGTCCTTCGGGAAATGGCCGGGCACCCAGTCGAGCACCACCCCGATGCCGGCCTGGTGGCACGCGTCCACGAAATACTTGAAGTCGTGCGGCGTGCCGTGCCGGCTCGTCGGCGCATAGAAGCCAGTGACCTGATACCCCCACGAGCCGCTGAAGGGGTGCTCGAGGACCGGCAGCATCTCGATGTGCGTGAAGCCCATCTCCTTCACGTAGGGAACGAGCTGGTCGGCGAGCTCGCGGTACGTCAGCGAGCGATTTCCCTCTTCGGGCACGCGCTTCCAGGAGCCGAGATGGACCTCGTACGTGGACATCGGCCGGTCGAGCCATGCGCTGCCGGCAGCGCGTGCCCTCATCCACGCCTCGTCTCCCCATGCGTAGCCGGACGTCCGGAAGACGATCGCCGCGGATTGCGGCGGCACCTCGAAGAACCGGCCGTACGGATCGATCTTGTGCAGCAGGTGTCCCGCGGTCGTACGCACTTCGAACTTGTAACGCTCACCTTCCGCGAGGTCGGGCACGAAGAGCTCCCACACGCCCGAAGGCACGAGCCGCCGCATCGGGTGTGCGCGGCCGTCCCAGTCGTTGAAGTCGCCGATGATCGAGACGCGCTGCGCGTTCGGTGCCCAGATCCCGAAGTGCACGCCATTCACACCGCCGAGCGTCATCGGATGCGCGCCAAGGCGATCGTAGACTTCCCGCAACGTACCTTCGCCGAACAAATGGAGGTCGTAGTCGGAGATGACGCGGCCGAAGCGGTACGGGTCGTCGACGACGGCGTCGACGCCCGCCTCGGAGTGGACGTGGAAGCGATAGTCGATACCGCCGTCGAGCGAATCGACGCCAGGGATCTCCACGTCGAACAAACCCAGCTCGTGCTGCCTGGTCATCGGCAGCGTCAGCTCGCGCGGGTGTCGCAGGAGCAGTTCCACGGATGCGGCGCCTGGACGAAGGAACCGCACCACGACTCGCTGGCGGTCACGGTCGAGGTGCGGGCCGAGCCATTTGAACGGGTCGGCCTCCTGGCCGCGCAACAAGGCGTTCAGGTCGGGGCTCACGGCCGGCATGGACAGCCATCATATTGCGGATTGCGGATTCAGGATTGCGGATTCAGGATTGTGGATTGGCGATTGCGGCCCCGGATTGAGGTACGATCGCGGCATGAGTACATTCGCGCGATTCGACACGACCGAGGGTAGTTTCACGGTGCGGTTTTTCGACGATGAGGTACCGCAGACGGTCGCGAACTTCGTCGGGCTCGCGGAGGGGACGAAGCCGTGGACGGACCCGCGAACCGGCGAGCAGAAGCAATCACCCTTCTACGACGGCATCGTCTTCCACCGCGTGATTGATGGCTTCATGATTCAGGGTGGCGATCCGCTCGGTCGAGGCTACGGCGGTCCCGGCTACAAGTTCTCCGACGAGTTCCATCCCACGCTGCGGCACGACCGCGCTGGAATCCTGTCGATGGCCAACTCGGGTCCCAACACCAATGGCAGCCAGTTCTTCATCACGCTCGGTCCCACCCCACACCTCGACAATCGCCACTCGGTCTTCGGCGTCGTCGAAGATGGCCTGGAAACGGTTCAGAAGATCGGGAAGGTCCGCACCGGCGCGCAGGATCGCCCGGTGAATGACGTGGTGATTAATAAGGTGACGATTGAGCGGAAATGAATAATAAGGTCGAAAGGTCGCAAGGTCGCAAGGTCGCAAGGGTCGAAGGGTCACAAAGTCGCAGAGTTCCGCGACCTTGAGACCTTCGACCTTGCGACTCTGAGACCCTTTGACTCTGAGACCTTTCGACCCTGCGACCTTTGCGACCCTGAGACCTTTAGACCTTGCGACCCTGAGACCTACGTTTTATTCTTGAACCCCGCCGGAATTGCCACGGCATCTGCCGGCACGTCGGTGGACACGCTCAGCACTTCATGATTCGTGGTCATGATGTTGGCGCGGTTGGCGGAGGCGGCGTTCGCGTCCTCCGGCTTTTTCTTCATCATCTTCCGCGCCAGCATGCCGCCGAGGCCGCCGCCGCCGGAGTCCTGCTGCTGCTCGGACTCCTTCGCCATCTGCTCGGGGCTCTTCACCGCGTCGACGGTCATCGTCGTCATCATCGCCGTGCCATCGAGCTTCGTGCCTTCGACACGCGCGCGGCTGAGCGCTTCGCCAAGGCCCGGGAACATCGCCAGGGCTGCCGTCATCTGCTGGGCCATCGCGGCCGCGTCCATGCCTGACAGCTTCTCCATGTAGCGGCGGTCGAAGTCCTGAGCATCTTTCATCGCGGCGATTGGCGGCGCCAGCCAGGAATCCATCGTCAGGACCATCCCGCCGCCGGTTTCGATCGGTTTGCCTTCCTCGTGCATCGTGACCGTCGTGATCACCTGACGGGTGTCGTAGCCGTTGACCGCCTTCTTTTCGCCGGTCTCCTTCGAGACCACCTCGATGGCCATCTTCTTCTGAGGCTGGGAATCGGAGGACTTGTTGCCCTGCGACTTCTCCATCTGCTCCCGGGCCTTCTCCCGCGCTTCCTCCATCCGCTTGCGGATCTCGGCGAACGTCGCGACCTTGTAGCTCTTGTCGCTGTAGTCGATCTCGTAGACTTTTTCTTCGGCCAAATCGACCAGCTGACCTCTGTCGTCCGTCCGGGTCAGTTTGCGGTCGCCCTTGACCGCAACTTCGGAGGTCATCCCTTCCTTGGCGGCCTTGCCGCCGAACATGCCCACCATTCGTCCGAGCGCGCCGCCGAACTGCATGCGCATCTTTTCCTGCGAGCGCACGTCGGCGAAAAGCGATGCACCGGTGAGCATCGCGATGGCCATCACGCCGATTCCGGTCCTCAGTGTCGTCCGCATCCGAGCGAGTCCTCCGACGGTTCTATCGGTGAATAGCACGCGAAGTTTACGGTCACGGGCTCCACGGACATCGTCACGGACTACACGGACGGGAGCGGACAAGTCAGGGGCTGATCAGACTTCGTCACGGACTGCACGGACTGGCACGGACAGTACCTTCGGCAGGGACGCTTGCCACTGCTGCGCCTACTCGGTGCGCAGCGTGATGGCGGGATCGATGCGGGCGGCCCGTTGGGTGGGACCCCACGCTGCGGCGAGTGCAGTGACGAGCAGAACGACAACGACTGCGGCCAAGCTCAACGGGTCGGCAGGAGTGAGGTTGGACACCAGGAACATCGCCAGCGGGCGCATCAGGAAAATCGCGATGGCCACGCCGACGATGGAGCCGATCGCAACGAGGACGACGGCGTCACGCAGAACCATCTGCGCGATGCTGCGGGCCGTCGCGCCCATCGCGACGCGGATGCCGATCTCCTGCGTGCGCCGCGCCACTGAATACGACATCGTCCCGTAAAGGCCTACCGCCGCCAGCGCCAGCGTCAGCAGCCCGATCGCGCCGAACAGCGCCGCCCCCACCTGGCTTGGGAGAAACGCCAGCCCGATGCTTGCAAACAAGGGCTCGACGATCGTGCCCGCTGCTGGCTCGGCTCGTCGCATGGCAGCGCGCACCGCCGCGACGTGCAGCGCCGGCGGCGTCACGGACCGCAGCACAAACTGCACCCGGCGCCGGTCGTTCGTGACCTGTGCCAACGGCTGATACAGCTGCGGCACGTCGTCTTCGCCAACGGTCATCGTCTTGGTGTTTCCGACGACCGCGACGATCCGGAACGGTTCGGTGCCATCTCTCCCCCACAGAAAGACGCGGCCGATAGCGGGCCGCCCGTCGAGATAGCGTTCGACGAACGCGCGATTCACCGCCACGACGAGATCGCCGCCGCGATCGGCGTCCGTGAACGTCCGCCCCTGCAGCATCGGAATGCTCATCGTCGTGAAGAAGTCCGGCGTCACCGCGTTCCAGCTGAAATTGACGTCGCGCTTTTCTCCGGAATCGGGAAACGTGATCGTGGCGCCGTACCGCGTCGAGTCGGTGAAGGGCACGATCCGCGCCGCCGCGGCGTCGGACATGCCGGGCAGCGCCTGAAGACCCGGCAACGTCCGCGCCACAAAACCCTGAATGCTCTCCGGTGTCGTGTAACGATCCGGCGGCAGATTCACTTCCACGCGAAGCGTATGGGTCAGGTCGAATCCGGGTCCCAACCGCTGCACGGCGACGAGATTCCGCAGGAACAGGAACGCGGCGGCGAGGACCACGAGCGAGATAGCGACCTGTCCGACGACGAGCACGCGGCGCATGCGGAGACGGCGTGTGCGCTGGAGATCGCGTGCAATCGACTCGCGCACGGCCTGCCAGGCCGGAAGGAGGCCGGCCACGAGCGTCGCCACACCGGTGAGGACCATCGCATACGTCAGGACTCGCCAGTCGGGCTCCACCATCAGCCGAATCGGAATCGGCAGCGGTATCTGCACCCGTCCGAGCAGCGCGGTGGTGAGGAACGCGATTGCCAGGCCGAATGCGGCGCCGGCGAGGGCCAGCAGCAGGCTCTCGACGAGCAACTGCTGCAGCACACGGCCGCGGCTGGCGCCGAGCGACAAGCGAATGGCCAGCTCCCGCCTGCGCGCAGACGCGCGCGCGAGCAGCAGCCCGGTGACGTTGACGCAGGCGACGATCAGCACCAGCGCAGCGACGACGAGCAGCACGACAAAAAACAGTCCGACCGGCATCAGATCGGCCTCTTCCTGCAGGCGATGGAATCCTGCTGCCGGCGACACGTGCACGCGCTCGGCGTAGTCCACCGCGGCGGGGGCAACCTCGTTGATCCGCGCCGCCGCGATCTTCACACGCTCTCGCGACCTCGCCCAGAGTCGACCCCGGCTTCAGGCGCGCATACATGGCGAGCATCGTGTCGTCCAGGTAACGCGGAACGTAGACCTCGGGCGCGAGGCCGAATCCGATCAGTGTTCGATGGATCGCCGGCAGGATGCCGACGACCGTGAACGGTCGGCCCTCGAGCCGGATCTGGGAGCCGACAATCGCCGGGTCGGCGTTGAAGTGCCGGCGCCAGAATCGATCGCCAAGCACGACGACGTCATCGGGATCGTCCGTGCGGAAGCCGCGCCCCAGTGCGAGCGGAATGCCCAGCGCAGCGAAATAGTTCTTCGTGGTCGCCGCCGCGAAGACAGGGCGCGTGTCGGTCCCATCGTCGAAGTTCACGAGCATCTCGACGTTGTCGCCGACGACGTCCTGAAAGATGCCGCTTCGTCCGAGCACGTCGAGCACGACCGGCGACGCATGGCTGTTGCCGCCAAGGCGCACCGATACCACCGACGACACGTCCGCGACGCTGGGCTGACTGAGGAGCAGCTCCGCGGCGAGCGAGAAGACGACGGCGTTGACGCCAATCCCCAGGCCGAACGACAGCAGCGCCGTGAGCAGCAGCGAGCGGCTTCGCCCGATCGATCGCGCGCCATAGATCACGTCGCGCCAGAGATTTTCGAGGCGCGAGAACCGCCAGAGATCCAGCGACTGCTCGGTGATGCTCGACATATTCCCGAGCGGAATCGGGTTGCCGCTGGCCTGCGCCATCTCGCGATGGAAGGCGAGCTCGTCCTCGAGGTCGGCGTGCAGACGACGGCGGCGACGCAGCTTCAACCAGAATCCGCGCATCAGTGAATCCCTATCGCGCCAGCACGCGGCCGACCGCCGACGACAGGCGCGTCCACGTCTCGTGCTGCGCCGCCAGCAGCTTCCGGCCACGCGCGGTGATCTCGTAGTACTTCGCGCGACGATTGTTATCGGAGACGCCCCAGCTCGCGCGAATGGCGCCATCGAGCTCGAGGCGATACAGCGCCGGATAAAGTGAGCCTTCCTCGATCTTCAGGACCGCGTCGGAGAGCAAATGAATCGTCTGTGCGATCGCATACCCATGCAGCTGGCCGCGCTGCAGCGCGTGCAGGATGAGGAGATCGAGTGTGCCCTGGAGGAGAGTCGGCGACTCTGATTTACGCAGCATGTTCCCTATGACGGTCTAGGGAAGAACCATAGCGCGGGCTCCCCTAGAACGTCAAGGGCAGACCTCGAACGGGGTCATTTCGGCCTGAAGACATGCGGGTGCCTTCATTGTTCAGCTTCTGGATTGCGTTTTTGCGTCTAAAGAATGAGTGCCCGCGCCGGCACGAGGCCTGCACTACATCGAAGGATGACTCGAAGGATGAGAATCAGAATCGAAGCGCGGCAGTTTCGCCGCGTTCGGTGGGGCGCGGCGGGGCTGCTCGCGGGCTTTCTGGCGCTGGCGGCTGGTGCACCAGCGATCGGCAATGGCACGAGCACCATTGCTCCACCCGTCCTGCGTGGCGACGCGACCTATCTCGCCGATTTCTTCCACGGCCGAGAAAGTGCCAGCGGAGAGATCTTCGATCAGCGCAAGATGATCGCCGCGCATCGCTCGTTGCCCTTCGGCTCGCGCGTGCGAGTCACCAATCTGAAGAACGGCCGATCGGTCAGCGTCCGCATCGTCGATCGCGGTCCCTACGGCAAGAACTACCGCGAAGGCACGATCATCGATCTGTCCAAAGCCGCCGCGACCAAGCTGCGGATGCTGCGCGACGGCCAGGTCCACGTACGGGTTGTCGTCCTGTCGGTCGGCGACGGCAAACGGCGCGACTCTAGTACTTCTTGACGAAGACGAAGTCGATGCCTGCCTGCTCCACGCGCTGGCCGGCGGTGGAGTGAGTCTGGCCGCCTTCACTCGCACTCGTCTGCAGTCGCAATTGCTCGGTGAGCTCGTAATCCAGCAGGAACTGCGTGACGTCGGCAGAGCCGAACTGTTGGCGGACGCGCACGAAGACGCGCTCACCGAGCTGATTGCCGATGGCGACGCTGGGCCCCGCACCCGAATCCCCGCCAGCTGAGATCTCGAGCAGGTCCACATCGAGCACATCGCGCAGCGCTTCGGCGAGCGGCGCCGCCACGATGCCGCCGACCATCGTCGCCGCAGTCTGCGAAATCGCGGTGCTCTCGCCGGAGCCCAACTCGTTGACCGGCCGGTTGAACACGATCATCGAGAGGACATCGGCTTCGTCCAGTGGCGGTACGCTGCTCAAATCGAGTTCGGGATTCTTGGCGGTTCCGTGGACGCGAACCCGCGCCTGCACGCCCGAGATGTCGCGGACACCAGTGATGTCGAGGGTCGGATCGGTGGGGTCGGGGCCCTTGAAGCTGACCGTCCCGTCGCGTTCGAGGTCGAATCGCCGGCCCTGGAACTCGTAGAAGCCGCGGATCGTGCGGATGTTGCCGACCACCATGGGACCTTCGCCGGCGGCCTTGGTGGCGTGGATCTCACCGCCGACAGTGAGGTTCAGATTGCCGACCGAGTAGCCGCCAGCCGCCGGCTTCACGTCGTCGCCGCGGAGCACCAGATTGTTCGGTACGCGGAGACGTGCATCGAGCGTGACGGCATCGAACAGCGAGGGCGTTCCGGGCTGCGCGGCGGCGGCGGGCGACCCTGCAGGGCCAGCCGCCGATCCCGGCGTTGACGGGCCCGGCGTCGGCGGTCCGCCCGGCTGTTGCGGCAGCGTGGTCGAGATGTCGATCGGCGCCGTCTCGATCGGCGTGGACTCCGTCGCGTACGCGGACGTGTTCAGCTGCTCGAGCACGCGATCGACTTCGATGCGGCCGTCGCGAACGTAGACGTCGCCGCGAATCGTCAGCGCCGGAAGGGCTCCTGCAACCTCGCCGTTGACGTCGAGCGACAGTTCGCCAAAGCGGCTTCTCATCACCTTGAAGTCCTCGCCCTTGACCTTGACGTCCACCTTGCCGACCTGGCGCTCGGCGAAGGCGATCGTGCCTGTCGCAGTCAGCGGATGACTGTTCTCATCGAGGATATGGAACTTCTCGATGTCGATTTGATCGTCGTGCAACCGGACCGCCGCCTCGAGCTGCTGCAGCCGCGTCTCGGTGCCGGTCACGAGGAAGGCGCCGTTCTGTACCGTCAGATCGCCCGAGAGTTGCGGAGCGCCAATGGTTCCAGCGGCGCGAAGATCGGCGCGAGCAGTACCGGTCACTTCCTTGACTGCGGTAGTGACCATCTGCACCATGCCGAGATCCAGCTGGCTGGTGACGACGTGAGCGGCGATGGGTGCATTGCGGCGCGCATCGACGTCGCGCAAGGTCTCGAGATTTGGAAGCGTCGCGTCGGCGGTGAGCCACGCGTTTGCACTCTGGTCGAGGCGCAACTCCACCTTGGCGCCGCCGGCATCGTGGTGCGCGCGAGCGGTCAGCTGCTGGAATTTGAAGTTCTCGGCCGCACCTTGCGCGATGGTGAGGTTGAGGTCGGCGACGGGATTGGCGATGGCGCCGGAGACCGTCGCATTCGCATCAAGGCGGCCGGCCAGCCCGCGATCGCCGACGGTCAGATCGTCGAGCTGCGAAAGATCGACGTTCTTGACGGTGAGCGCCAGCGAATTGGCTCGTCCGGCCTGAACATCGGTCAGGTCGAGCGCGCCGGACGCCGTAATCTCCTGCGGACCGTTCGCCAGGCGCAGATCTTTCACCGTCACCTGCGCGGGGGTGTAGAGGATCCGCGCCGTCGTGCCCTCGGGCGTTGCCCAGGTCATTGTCGGCGTACCGAGTGCCAGCCGCTCGAGCTCGAGGTCTACCATCGTCGCTGAGGCCTGCGGTTCACTCGCCGACGTGTGGAGGTTTGCGCGTCCGCGCGCCTCGAGGCGCCGATCGGCCGCGTTCACGTCCGTACTGAACGTCACGGTGTGATTCGCGTAGTGGGCGTTCAGCGTCAGGTCTCGAATTTCCTGGCCGCCTGCTTTCACCAGCGTGGCCTTCGTGTCGGCAGATGCTTCAGCACGTGTGACGTCCATCTGCGGCACCGCCACGTCGAAGGCGGTTTGCGTGCTCAGCGCCTGCACGGTCGCGCCGTAGCGCGCGTCCGTCAGCGTCACCGTGCCGCGCGTCCGCAGCCGGTCGCGGTTGCCGGTGACAGTGCCTTCCAGGAGCGCTGTGCCAGCGATATCCGGCATGCTCGCCAGGCGGCCGATCTCGGTGAGATTGCCCGCTGTCACCTTGTAAGTGAAGTTCGAATCGCCGGATGCAATCAGTGCGACCTGGCCCGAAGCGGCGACGTTAGTGGCGCCGCTGTCGACGTCGAGTTGCCTGACGTCCGCGACGCCGTTGGACAGGCTCGCGTCTACGCGCACACGGCGGACGTCTTGCCCCGCAACACGCGAGGGATCCAGCGTCAGCGCGACCCGGCCCGAGGCGGTTTCGACGGACGGGCTCGTCAACGACGGCAGGCTCGCAGCGGCGTCGATCGTCCCCGACAACGAACCGGCGAGATCGGCGCGGCCAGTTGCTGCCTCCGGGTTCACGTTGTCGAAGCGGCCGGCAAGGGTCGCGTCGAGCGCTCCCCGATTCGTCGACGCCGTGACATGGACGCCCGCAAGCTGCCCCACCGGGAACACGGCATTGCCGACGGTGATGTCAGCCGTGCCTTGAAGCGTGTCCGCCGTTCGCCCCGTTCCTTTGACGGTAAATGCCGCGTCGAGCTCGCCGTTCAACCGATCGTCGCGGAGCGCGGCGATGCCGAGCGCCGTGCCAAGACGATGGGGATTCACGTGGGCCACGGCACCGCTCGCGGAGTAGGCCAGCCGCCGGCCCGCCATCTCGATGTGGGCGGACGAGTCGTCCTGAATGACCACGCCTTCGACAGTGGACCTATCGAACGTCGTATCCACCGTCAGACGGTCACCTTCACCTCGAGCGCGGTATTGTGCGTGCAGATCGCTGGCGATTCGAGGTACGCCGAGCGATCGCGGCAGCCTGGCGGCGCTGATCCGATCGGCGCGGCCGGTCAGGTCGTACGACAGCGACGTCCGCCCGGCGATCGGGAGACCGACGGCTGCCCTTGGTCGTCGCGTGTGCCCCGTAGGCGTTCGCGTTGGCCTCGATCCTGGCCTGACTGCCGGAGAGCCTCACGTTGGCGTCGAGACGATCGACCAGGTATCCGGCGGCGGCGGTATTCTGGAGATTCACCCGCGTCGATCCGTGGATCGTCTGGTCCTCGTCGATCGCCAGATCGAACGTGGCGTGCCCATTGACGCGGGTCGCCGGCAGCTGCGCCGATGCCCGCGATGCATCGAGGTTCGCCGCACGCAGCTCTCCTTCGAGGGTGCGCTTCGGCGACATCACGTCACCTGCCAGCCGCCCTTGAATCGAGCCGGCCTCGCTGCGAACGTTGAGTTCCGCGCGCAGCTTTGTCAGCGCACCGGAGACAGACACCTCGAAGGCAGGATGAAGATCGACCCCGCGGAGCGCCGGGACGAACGCCTCGAACTCACGGAGCGTGAGGCGATCCGACGTCAGCGTCAGTGCGGCGTCTGGCGTACCGAGGTAATTCCGCACCATGCCTTTCAACTCGACCGAGCTCTCCGCCGTGCGCGCTGCCAGCCGCTCCACATGCACGTCGTCGCCTGCCGTGCTGATGGTTCCAGACAGGCTGCGCAAGGTGACCGCCGGGTCCTCGGCCTGCAACGACAGATGGCCGATTTGCACGGTGAAATTCACGGGCTTGTAGGAGAACGCGCCCTTGAAGTCGACGTTCCGGATACGCCGTGGCAACCTCGGCGCGTCGGCGGAGGCGGTGCGGTCGTCAATCTCGACGAGGCCGCCGACGATTCCGATCTCGCTGATCTGCAGCGGCCGGCCAGGACCTTCTCGATCGGCCTCCTGCGCCTGCTCCTTGACGATCCGGCCGATGTTCCACCCCTGGCGGTCCCTGCGCAGGCGGACCACCGGGTGGACGATGCTGATCTCGTCGATTACCAGGCCGTCGCCCACGAGATCGAGCACGCTGTAGTCCACCTGCACGTCATCTGCGGCGACCATCGTCTCGCCGTTCTGCACCAGGCGGACGTTCCGGAGCTGCACGCCGGTGAAGATGTTGCCGTCGAGGCGTGAAATCAGCAACTCGCCGTTCAGATATCGCGCCGACTCGCGCGCGACGTAGCGCTGCAGCCAGTCCTTGAACCAGCGCGTCTGGGTCGCCGCAACCGCGACGACGAGGATGCCCAGCGAGGCGAGCAGGACAAAGGCGATCGCTCGCAGGATTCGTCGGAGTCGAGTCACACGTACACCTCAGAACGCCTGACCGATGCTGATGTGGACCCGCCAGTTTCGCGGCGTGGTGTCGCCGTTCACGACCAGTCCGTCGATTGGCGTCAGCTGATATCCAAAGTCCAGACGGATCGGTCCGACCGGCGTCAGATAGCGGAGACCTGGGCCGGCGTCGGCCCGCATGCCGTCGGCCGTCGGGTTCCACGGATCGATCCCGACGCCGCCGTAGTCGACGAACGCCACCGCACTCAATTTCTGCGTCATTCGAAAGCGCACCTCGGACGACCCCTCGAACATCGAGAGCCCGCCGACCGGCAGACCGCTGTCGGTCAACGGCGCAACCTCGAAGCGGCCCCAGCCGCGCAGGCTCGTGGACCCGCCGAGGAAGTAGCGTTTGAAGAAGGGGACCACCTCGCTCGGCTGCGACGGATCGTTCGATGCAGGCGCGTCGATCGTGCCGTAGCGCAGCCGGTTGGCGAGCACCAGGCGCCTGCCCAGCCGCACGTAGTGGCGGCCTTCCGCGATGAACTCGGTGTAGCGGAAGTCGCCCGGGATCAGCCGGCCCGCCTGCTCCACGGCGAGCGACAGCGCGATGCCGCGCGCCGCGTCGAGACGGCCCGGCGTGCTGTCGTAGTCGGCCTGCAGCCGGAACGCACGCAACGTGCCGCTGTCGGCGCCGGTTTCCGGATCGAGACCGAGCGCGATGAGGTCGTCACGAAAATCGGGGTCGGCCAACGCTTCGTCCGACACGCGATAGTCGGTGTACTCGTTGATGATCGTCAGGCCCAGGGACAGCTTGGACCCGCGCTGACGCGCGAGACCGCGATCGTCGCGCAGCCAGGCAACGGTGGCACGGCCGCCGTAGGTTTTCTGCCGATAGACGGGCTCGTTCTGATCCCACGCCTGGGCCTGCGCCGAGAACGCGAGATCGCGGATGAAGAAATGCGGCTGCTTGAATTCCAGCCTGGCACCGCGATCGAGCGACGAGTATTTACCTTCGAGACCGAGCTGCCGGGCATCGCCCAGGAAGTTGACGTGCGTCCACGACGCCCCCACTCTCGCCTTCTCCTCGGAGCCGAAGCCGGCCGATGCCGTGAATTGACGATGCTTGTCCTCGGTCAGCGTGACGCGCATCGGCACCTGGACGGGACGCGTCTCCTGCCCGCGCGGTTCGACGTGCGCGAACTGGAACAGCGGCAACGCCGACAGCCGACGCTGCGAGCTCTGGACGCGGCTCTGGCGATAGGGCTCGCCCTCTCTGAACGTGAGCTGCCGCGCGACGACATCGTCGGCAACCGATTGGTTGCCGCGGATTTCGACCGGACCGAACACCGCGGCAGGGCCCGGATCCGCCGAGTAGACGACGGCGACTTCGCGTTCGGCCTCGGCCGGCGTCTCGCTGACGCTGACGCTGGCATACGGGTAGCCGAACTCGCGCAGCTCGTTTGTCGCCGTCTCGCGGCCCGTGCGCACCGCCGGCCGATTCAACGGCGTGCCTTCCGGCACGCGGACGATGCGTCGCAGTGCCCGCTGGCGGCGCTCGGGCAGCACCTGGAACCCCTCGAATCGAACCGAGCGCACGACGATCGGTCGTCCTTCTTCGATGGACACCTTGATCGCGACCGTCTTCTTGTCGCGATCGAAATCGGCGTCCACGGCCGTGACCTTCGCATCGGGAAAGCCCCGATCGGCATAGAACGCCTTGATGCGCTGCAGGTCGCGGGTGAACTCGGCCCGATTGAAGCCCGGCTTCTTGGAAAACGGCAGCCAGCTGCCTTGCTTGGTCGCCAGGACCGCGCGCAGCTCCGGCTCAGCCACATTCGAGACGCCCTGGAACTTCAGCGAGCGCACTTTGATAGGTTCTTCGTTTTCCTTGCAGGCGGCCGTCCCGACCACGAGCAGCGCGGCGACACCAAGGGCCAGAGGCACGCCGGCCGAGCCAGGTCATGCCAGCTAGCGCGAACCAAGCTTCGTGCCACGGCTTGGCCGCGGACGAGTTGTGAAGACGGTCGCGCGATGGACAAGATCGCTACGGTGCATGACGATCGGTGCGCACGGAAGACACGGTCATCCCGTTCATACGTTCGTCAGGCGGGGTATCGCCGCGGCTCTTGCTGAGCCTTCAGTGGAGCTTCCCTTGCAGGTCGCGCGGCATGTCTCCGCTCCTGCGGGTCCCCCTGCCGTGGACCGAGATTCTCAAGCGCAGCTTCAAGGCCGCCTACGACGACAACTGTCTGGGGCTGGCCGCACAACTCGCCTACTACTTTTTCCTTTCCCTGTTCCCAGCACTGCTGTTCCTGCTTGCGGTGGCTGGCCTCTTCCCGTACGAATCGACACAGCAGCTGCTGGAGTCGCTCACCATGGTGGCGCCGCCCGACGTGCTGGCCATCATTCGCGACCAGCTCACGAAGATCGCCAGCGGCGATTCGCGCGGCATCCTGACTATCGGCATTGTCGGCGCCGTGTGGAGCAGCTCGGCGGCGCTCGGCGCGATCATCGATGCCTTGAACCGCGCCTACGACGTCACGGAATCGCGGCCGTGGTGGAAAGTGCGGCTGATCGCGATCGGACTCACGATCGCGCTTGCGATCTTCATCGTGATCTCGTCGCTGCTCGTCCTCGTCGGACCGAAGGTGGCCGAGTGGCTCGGGCGCTACGCGGGATACGGCGTCGCCTTCGAATGGGGGTGGAAGATCCTGCAATGGCCGCTCGCGTTCCTCCTGACGACGACCGGGATGGCGATCGTGCATTACGTCGCGCCCGACGTGCGGCAGGAGTGGCGATGGACGCTGCCTGGAGCGCTGTTCGGGACGATCCTCTGGTTGCTGACGTCGCTCGGCTTCAAGAGTTACGTCGTCCGCTTCGCCAACTACACCGAGACCTACGGCGCCATCGGCGGCGTCATCGTCCTCCTCCTCTGGTTCTACCTGTCGGGCCTCGCGATTCTCGTCGGCGCCGAGATGAACGCCGAGATCGAGCATGCCTCGCCCGAAGGCAAGGATCCCGGCGAACGGGTCAAGGGCGAGCACCGGTGGCGCCGGTGGCTGACCCGAAGCCGGCGTGCCACCGGGAGCCCGGAGCGAGCCGGTCCCTGACATAATCTGGGCATGCAGCGATTGCGGATGGCGGATGGCGGATTGCGGATTGCCGGTCGCGGACTTCGCATTGGCCTGATTCTGCTTGTTGCGATCGCTTCGCTCCATGCCACCACCCAGAAGCCGCCCGAAAACGACGTGCTCGTGTTCGCGGCGGCGAGCCTCAAGGAAGTCCTGGACGAGATCGCGGTCGCGTCGCAGCCCTCGACCGGGGCCACGGTCCGCGTCTCGTATGCGGCGAGCTCCGCGCTGGCGCGGCAGATTGAAGCCGGCGCCCCGGCGTCCGTGTTCATCTCGGCCGACGTCGAATGGATGGACTACCTGGCCGGCAAGCAGTTGATCGAACCGGCCTCGCGCGTGGATCTCGTCGGCAATTCACTCGTGCTGATCGCGCCGGCCGCGGAACCTGTCTCATTGAAGATCGCGAAAGGGTTCGGTCTCGCGGCCGCGCTCGGAAACGGCCGTCTCGCCGTCGCCGATCCCGCCGCCGTGCCGGCCGGCAAGTACGCCAGGGCGGCCTTGACGACACTGGGAGTGTGGGACTCGGTGGCCGGGAAACTCGCGCCTGCCGACAACGTGCGCTCGGCGCTGGCACTGGTGGCCCGCGGCGAAGTACCGCTCGGCATCGTCTATCGCACTGACGCGCTCGTCGAACCGAAGGTGCAGATCATCGATACGTTTCCCAAGGAGACGCATCCGCCGATCGTCTATCCCGCCGCATTGACGACGACCGCCTTGCCGGCGGCCAGGCGCGTCATCGAGTTCCTGCGATCGCCGTCCGCGCGCGCGATCTTCGAGCGTCACGGCTTCACGGTTCTGGTCAGCTAGCCGATGTTCGAATGGACTGCGGACGACCTGCAGATCCTGACGCTGAGCCTCAGGGTTGCAGTCGTGGCGACGTGCGCGAGCGTGCCGCTCGCGGTGGCGATCGCCCTGTTGCTTGCGCGCGGGCGGTTCGTCGGCAGAGGCCTCCTCAACGCCCTGATCCATCTCCCGCTCGTCCTGCCACCCGTCGTCACTGGCTACTTCCTGCTGCGGCTGTTCGGGCGCCGCGGGCCCATCGGTGCGTGGCTCGACGAAACGCTGGGTCTCGTCTTCGCGTTCCGCTGGACCGGCGCCGCGATCGCCGCGGCGGTCATGGGATTTCCGCTGATGGTCCGGGCCATCCGGCTGTCGATCGAGAGCGTCGATGCGCGGCTCGAGGAAGCGGCGTCCACACTCGGCGCTGCGCCGTTCTGGACGCTGATGACCGTCACCCTGCCGCTGGCACTCCCCGGCATTCTGTCGGGGATGGTCCTCGGCTTCGCGAAAGCGCTCGGCGAATTCGGCGCGACGATCACGTTCGTGTCGAATATTCCCGGAGAGACGCAGACGCTGGCGCTGGCAATCTACACATTGACGCAGTCGCCCGGCGGCGATGCGCGCGTGCTGCGTCTGGCGGCGCTGTCGATCATCGTCTCGCTCGTCGCGCTGGTCATCTCGGAGGCGCTGTCGCGGCGGGTGACCGCGAAGACATGAGCCTCCACGTGGCGGTCACGCATCACGTCGGACGAATCGTCCTCGACGTGGCCTTCGAGAGCGGCGGCGGGCTGACCGCAATTGTCGGCCCATCGGGCGCCGGCAAGACCACACTGCTCCACATCATTGCCGGACTGCTGCGGCCGGACCGCGGGATCGTTCGACTCGACAATGAGCCGCTCGTGGATACGACCACACGTACGTGGCAACCGCCCCACCGGCGGCGTATTGGCTATGTCACGCAGGAGCCGCGGTTGTTCCCGCACCTCTCGGTGCGGCAGAACGTCCGCTATGGCTACTGGTTCCTGAAACCGGTGGACAGGCGTCTGGGGTTCGAACCGGTCGTGGAGCTGCTCGATCTCGAACCGCTCCTGGTGCGGCGACCGTCGCGACTCTCGGGCGGCGAACAGCAGCGCGTGGCGCTGGCGCGCGCGCTGTTGACGAGCCCGCGGCTCCTTCTGCTCGACGAGCCGTTGTCCGCCGTCGACGTCGAGCGCCGGAGGGAGATTCTTCCTTACCTGGATCGCGTGCGCACGGAGCTCAGGATTCCAATGATCTACGTCACGCACGCGATCGCCGAGGTCACCGATCGCGCAGAGCGCATCGTCGCGATGAACGAAGGGACGCTACTGCGCTGATCCCGGCTTGGGCGGCGTGCTCAGCGAATCGATCGCTTCATAGCGCTTGCGCTGCGAATCCGGCGCCGCCTTCGACGTTTCGTCGAGGTGCATCACCTGATAGCCGTTGTTCTTGTCGTAGCGAGGCCATTCGGGAAGGCCGGCGCCATTTGGATCGCTGGTCTTCGCGAAGTTGGACCAGTAGGTCATCATCAGATCGGAGAGCGCGCGATCGGACGGTTCCCACGTCACCTTCGGCACCGAGTCGAGCTGGCCGAACACGTACTCGATTTCCCCGGCGTGCCGCGCGCCGATGTCCTTGGCCGTGGCCGGCTTTCCGTTGACGGTGAAATCCGGTGGCACCGGGATCTTGCGATCGAAGGAGTAGCGGTACGTCGGCGACTGACCGGTCTGGCCGTGCATCTCGAGCCATTTCCAGGTCGAGAAGCCGATGAACATGTCGCTGCCGAGCGAGGCCGCCGATTCGAGCGCCTCGTCGTCGGTGGTCGCCGGATACGCGGCGAGGATGGCCTCTGCGTGCGCGCCGAACCGCGACCGCGTCTGCTCCGTGAACGACTTCGCCGTCGGTTTCGGATCCGCCAGCGTCGCGGCCGCCCTGATCTCGTCGGCATTCCAGCCGGCGAGGAGCGGCACCTTGTTCTGTTCGCCGTTCGCGAAGATTTCCTTCGCGCTCTTGGTGAACAGATAGCCGTCGATGTTCGGCCAGAACTGCGCCTTGGCGTCTTGCACCGCTTTGAGCAGGTCCTCGCCCGGCTTCGCACGGAGTGCGGCGAGCGATTCGACGCCAATCGACTTGACGAACGCTGCTCCTGCCTGTTCCGAGGCCGCGAGCGGCATCGCTCCCAGGCCGACCGGACCGGCCGGGAAGAAGGCGCCGCTCTCGCCGATTGCGCGGTGGAACAGCCCGCGCGCGAGCGGCGTCGCCATCATCGCGCTGACCGAAAACGAGCCCGCGGACTCGCCGAAGATCGTGACGTTCCCGGGATCGCCGCCGAAGGCGGCGATGTTGTCCTTCACCCACTGCAGTGCGGCGACCTGATCGAGCAGCGCGTAGTTGCCGGACGCGTGATGCGGCGATTCCGCTGTCAGCTCTGGATGCGACAAGAACCCGAAGATGCCGAGGCGATAGTTGAATCCGACGACAACCACGCCTTTCGCCGCCAGCCGCTCACCGTCCTGCCGCGGCTCCGACGCCGACCCGGACGAAAACCCGCCGCCGTAGATCCACACCATGACGGGCAGCCGCTCGCCCTCGCTCCTGGCCGGCGTCCACACGTTCAGATAGAGGCAGTCCTCCTTGTTCTCGTCGCGGAAGATCATGTCGTCGTATACCCGTGCCTGCAGGCAGCGCGCGCCGAACTCTGTCGCCTTCCGGACGCCGTCCCACGCCGTCGCGGGCTGCGGCGGCTTCCAGCGGAGATCACCGACCGGCGGCGCGGCGTACGGGATGCCCTTGAACACCCGGACGTTCGAGCCTGCGACCGTCGTGCCTTCGACGTCGCCCGTCTTCGTCTTCACGGGTGCAGCGGTGGCCAGAGTTGCGGTGAGGAGAATCATGACGGCGGACGCCGGCGCGCTGGGCATGAGGGAGGAGTTGGACATGGGCGACATTCTAGTGCGGTCGCGGACTCCACGGACGATCTCGGTCACGGAGCCCACGGATAAGTCGGTCACGGACCTCGCGGACTGTCTCCTTCACGGACAAGAACGTCGCCGACGACACGGATTGGCACGGACAACAACTGCACAGACGATCATCGAGACGGCGGCGGCGTCCTCGAGCTCGCGAAGCAGCTTTGGAAACTTTCATCATGCGCGCAACATCATTTTCTACAGCCGCGACAGCTTCATCGCTTCAAGGAACTGTACGACACGGGCAGCGAGGAAGGCTCCGCGAAATTAGTTAACGCTAGTGGGTCGCGCGCGCGCAAGCGCGGCCTGGCCGTGTGGCGCGCGGGGATCGCAAGCCAGCCAGGAATCGGCGCGCAGTGGCTTGCGATCCTCGCGCGTCACGCGGCCCTGTGCCGGCCTGCGGCCGGCACGCGACCCAGGAAACTGGCGAACTGATCCGCCATGTAAGTCCGTGTCGGTCCGTGACCCCTGAAGTCCGTGTCTATCCGTGACCGGTGAAGTCAGTGTCCGTCCGTGACACTGAAGGCCGCGCCTGTAACCGATTGGTGTCACTGGAGTCTGTGACCGTGCTAGGCTCAATCTGTGACCGTACTTCCCCTCGTCGTGATGCTGATCGCCACTTCGCCGCAAGAGGGCGAAGCGAAGAAAATCCCCAAGGATTCCGTCGAGATCGCCACGCGCGGCTGTCTCAAAGGCCGCGTCTTCACCGCCGTACCCGCGCCCGAGGGCGAAGGCGTCCGCCGGGGTCCCGACGTCGTCGGCCGCCATTTCCGTGTCTCCGGGCCGAAGGACATCATGAAGAGCGTCAAGGAGCACAACGGCCACCTCGTGGAAGTCATCGGACTGGTTCGGAAAAGCGCGTTGTCCGATCAGGGCATCGGGATGAAGATGGGCAAGACCCGCGTCGTGATCGGCGCGCCGGGCACCGACCCGGATCGCAGCATGTACAACCATCCGGTCGCCAATGTCGACGTCATGGACGTGACGTCGATTGGTTTCCTGTCGAACGCGTGTCCGATCGATTGATTGGTGAGTGCCCGAGCTGAAGCTCGGGCCTACGTACGAGTAGCCGGAGCCCGGAGCCGGAGCCCGGAGCCCCATCCTTCACTCTCATGCACCTTCCTCTCGAACGCGTTGTCAATCTGCTCGATCCGGCGCTGAATCGCATCTACAACATGGATCCGGACGAGGCACGCCGGCGCGTGCTCAGCGGCGATCCAGCTGCCGTGCGCGGCATCGAAGGGTCGTTCGCGCTCGTTGCCGTCGACGGCATCCACGTTCGTCTGGCGCGGTCGATGGACCGGCCGATGCGCTACTTCCTTGCCAAGCGGCAGGACGGACCGGCGCTGCTCGTCGCGGATCGGATCGATACGCTTCACCGGGCGCTCGACGAGGCAGGGCTCGCCGATCAATTCCATCCCAGCTACACGCGCATGATTCCGGCGCACTACGTCGTCGATCTCACGCTGATTGGCTGTCCGGATCCGGATCCGACCTATACGCGGTTCTTCACGCCTTCTCGCGGATCGCTGTCCGCGGATCTCGACGAGATCGGGCGGCGCTACATCGGCGCGCTCGCCGATGAGTGCGCCCGGTGGCTGCGGACGATCGACGAGCGCGAGCCGATCGGGGTGTCTTTCTCCGGCGGCATCGACAGTGGCTCGGTATTTCTGGTCCTCTACCACTCGATGCTGCGCCTCGGTCTGGCGCCGGCGCGGCTCAAAGCGTTCGTGCTGAACCTCGGCGGCGGCCCGGACGTCGACCAGGCGCGCGCATTCCTGGACGATGTGGGACTGTCGCTGTTTCTGGAGGAGATCGACACGCCCGCGGATGATCTCGACGTCGTGGATACGCTGCGCGTGCTCGAGGACTACAAGACGCTCGACGTGCAGTGCGCAACGATGGGGCTGCGGCTGTGTCGTGGCATCCGTGCGCGCTATCCCGACTGGCGCCACCTGGCCGACGGCGACGGCGGCGACGAGAACCTCAAGGACTATCCGATCGAGGAGAATCCCGAGCTGACGATTCGCAGCGTCGTGGACAATCTGATGCTGTATCAGGAGGGCTGGGGGGTCGGCCGGATCAAGCACTCGCTGACCTACACCGGCGGCCTCAGCCGGAGCTACGTCCGTACCTACGCGCCGGCGGCGCGATACGGGTTCGAGGGCTTCAGCCCTTACACGCGCCCCGACGTCATCGAGGTCGCCGAAGGCATTCCGTTCGCGTCGCTCACGAACTACGACGTCCCGACGCTCTACGCGCTCAAGGGCGAGATCGTGCGTCGAGGCGTGAAAGCCATCACCGGATTCGAGATGCCGGTCTATCCGAAGCGCCGGTTCCAGCACGGAGCGATGCCGGAAGAGACGATGCGCGCGCGCCTCGGGGATACCGAACGGACGTATCGGCAGGCATTCGAACGCATGTATACGTGAGCGTCGAGACGTTCCCCTCCAGCGCACCGGAACGTGACCGTTTCATCCTCGCGAGGCGTGGTCCTCGAGCCTCCCTCGATCCCTCGAGTCACCAGGGTGTCGTCGTCGAGGACGAGCGCGCGGAGGACGGGCATGTCGCGCGTGTCGCGACAGTGTTTCTGACCGGCCGTGAATGCCCGTGGCGTTGCACGATGTGCGACCTGTGGAAGCACACGACCGAGACCGACACACCCGCCGGCGCCATCCCGAAACAGATTGCCGCGGCGCGCGTCCAGATCGCGGACGCCGCGCCTCCAGTCGACACGCTCAAGGTGTACAACGCCGGGAGCTTCTTCGATCCGCGGGCGGTGCCGGAATCGGACTACGACGACATCGCAGAACAGTTCACTGGCCTCGACCGGGTCATTGTGGAATCGCATCCCGCGTTGATCGGCCGCAGAGTCGATGCACTGCTCGACGCGCTCGATCGCGCCAGGTCCTCGATGAGGGCGGGCTGGCCCGCGAAACTGGAGGTCGCCATCGGCCTCGAGACAGCCAACCCTGACGTGCTCGACGCGCTGAACAAGCGGTTCACCGTCGACGACTTCAAGGCCGCAGCGGAGGCGCTGCGCAACCGCGGCGCGGCTGTGCGCGTCTTCCTGCTCGTTTCGCCCCCGTTCATTGCCGACACGGAACAGGATACGTGGCTGATTCGATCGATTGACGTCGCGTTCCAGGCCGGCGTCTCGGCCGTCTCGCTCGTGCCGACGCGCTCTGGCAACGGCGCGATGGAAGCGCTTGCGGCAACGGGCCAGTTCCACGAGCCGTCCTTGGCGGACGTCGAACGCAGCCTTGCTGTCGCGCTCGCTGCCGCTCGTGGGCGAGGGCGCGTCTTCGTGGATCTCTGGGACCTGCCGCGTTTTGCCTCGTGCACGACGTGTCTGAAAGGGCGCAGGGCGCGACTCCACTCGGCGAATCTGTTCCAGACGATCGCGCCTTCATCAACGCGATGCGCTGACTGCGGGGCGGCCGCACCATGACAGTCGCGCCGGTCTCGACCATCGACGCCGACGTCGCGGTCGTCGGCTCGGGATTTGCCGGCTCGCTGGTCGCACTCGCGCTGCGGCAGCGGAGTCGCCGGGTCGTGCTGGTGGAACGGGGGCGGCATCCCCGGTTCGCAATCGGCGAATCGTCCACGCCACTCGCCAATCTGCTCCTCGAGGAATTTGCCGACAGGTACGATCTGCCTCGAATCCGGGCGTTCTCGAAATGGGGAACGTGGCAGCGGACCCACCCGAGCGTCGGGGCCGGGCTGAAACGCGGCTTCACGTTCTTCTTCCATCGTCTCGACGAGGCGTTCGAAGACGACGAGCGGCACGAGCGCCAGCTGCTCGTCGCGGCAAGTCCCCACGACGAGATCGCAGACACGCACTGGTATCGGCCGGATTTCGACCAGGCGCTGGCACATGACGCCGCCACCGCCGGCGCGATCTTCCTGGACGCGACGCAGATCGGCGGCATCCGACGCGAGGGTGGCCGGACGACGCTCGAGGGGACGCGAGAGGGCCGTGCGGTCCGAATCTCGGCGGAGTTCGTCGTGGACGCGACCGGACCGCGCGGCTGTCTGCATCGCACGCTTCGGCTCCGCGACGCACCGTGCCGATGGCTGCCCCCGACGCAGGGCCTGTTCACGCATTTCTCCGGCGTCGAGCCGTGGGATCGAGTGATGCCCTCGCCAGGCGTTCCCCCGTATCCCCCGGATGCCGCGGCGCTCCATCACGTGTTTCCCGGCGGTTGGATCTGGATGCTGCGCTTCAACAACGGTCTGACGAGCGCCGGCGCGGCCTTGACGGACTCGCTGGCTGACGCGCTGAACGTATCGGAGGGCGCGCCCGCGTGGGACCGGCTGCTGCACCGTCTGCCGTCGGTTGCCGAGCAATTCCGCGGTGCGAAGCCGTCGCTGCGGTTCGTACATTCGTCGCGCGTCGCGTTCCGCAGCGAGCAGGTCGTGGGCGATGGCTGGGCGCTCGTCCCCTCGGCGGCAGGAGTGATCGATCCGCTGCTCTCTACGGGGTTCCCGCTGACGCTCCTGGGCATCCAGCGGCTGCTCGACGTCCTGGAACACACCTCTGCCGGTCGCGAGAGGGAATCGGCGCTCCGCGAGTACGAGCGGATCACGCTGTCGGAGCTGGATGCGACGGAGCGCCTGGTCGCCGCGCTCTACGCGACGATGGCCGATCCGCCGTTGTTCAAGAGATTGGGCCTGCTCTATTTTGCCGCAGCGAGCTTCAGCGAGGCGGCGCGGCGGCTGGGGCGTCCCGCCCTCGCTCCAGGATTCCTGCTGTCGCAGCACGCGGTCTTCGCGCCGGAACTGGCCGCATGTTCGTTGGCGGCACTGGAGCACCCGTCCGGCAGCCGCCGTCAAGCGTTGCTCGATCGCATCGATCGCGCGATCGAGCCCTTCGATACGGCCGGCCTGCTCGATCCCTCCCGCCGGGACTGGTATCCCGTGCTGGCATCCGATCTCGTGGCCTCGCGCGGGAAGCTCGAGGCGAGCGAGCCGGAGATCGATCGGCTGCTCGAACGCTGCGGCCTCCGAGCCCCCTCTTTGCGGACGTCTTTCTAATACAATCGCGCGATTGTCGAGCCGTGCGCGAACGCGTACGCTCGCACGGCTTTGTGCGGTGCCGCAGTGCTGCAGTGCTGCAGTGCCGCGGTGCGGCGGTGCGGCCGGTGATGCAAAGACGTATGTAGGGCGGACCTTCAGGTCCGCCTTGAAGGGAGACGACGATGTCCGAGAAACAGGTGCTGGCGAACCAGGCGAAGATCCTGCAGAACCAGACGAAGGTGTTAGGGAACCAGACGAAGGTGCTGGCGAATCAGACGAAGGTGCTGGCGAATCAGCAGGCGATCAAGACCAACCAGGCAGCGATTCTCGCCAACCAGAAGAAGCTCGATCGCGTTCTCGCCAACCAGAAAACGATCGAAGGCAATCAAAAGAAGATCCTCGCCAACCAGGCCAAAGGCCGCGTCTAGTCAGCCCGCACAAAGGCAGTAGGGCCCGACTTCGGGTCGGGCCACTCCTTTGCCCGAGCTGAAGCTCGGGCCTACTCACGCTTCTTGGTTCGCCTACTCAGCTGATTCGCCTACTCACGCTTCTTGATTCGCGCGAGGCGAAGCTCGGTCCTACGCCCGTTTTTTCGTCAGCGCGATCTCGACCAGATTCGCGGTCGGCCCGACGAGGAACAGGGCGTAGTACGGCGCGTGGACGAACTCCATCAGCCGGAACATCGCCTCGACCGCCGCGACCATGAAGGCGACCAGGCACTGTGCCCACGTCGGACGCACGGTCGTCTTCGGGTCGGTGATCATGAAGAAGATGTAGAGCTGGTACATCGGACCGGTGATCGGCGCCACCTCGCCAAGGAACGGGTGGCCGGTCACCGCCGCGCGAATCACGGCGAAGAAGATGAACGACAGGACGTAGGTCACCGTGATGTGCAGCCGGCCCAGGATGTAGAGAATCACCGACCCGAACATCCACACCACCACCATCGGCAGCAGCGTGTTCCCCCACTGGATGCTGAGGCTCGCGACCTGATCCGCGGCGAGCACGAGCATCGCCACGACGCCGAAGTTGGATGGGTTGAAGATGTGCCGCCCGTCGACGCGAATCACGTACTTCGACACGATCGAGATCGCCGAGCACAACGCGTAGGGCCAGAACGCCGGCGATCGGATCAGCATGCCGACGCTGATGCCGGAGACGTAGGCGCTCGCCAGGTGCGGCCACTTGCCGAAGAGCAGGCGGCTGACCACCAGTTCGATGCCGATCGCCGTGGCGATGGCCAGAAACGTTCGCGACCAGCTCTCGAGGAACCCGAACGTCAGTTGACCGCCGACCAGCACGAAGGTCACCAGCACTGGCGCGAGGTAGCGATGATCGAACGTGAAGCGCGGCGGGGTCTTGGCCTGGGCCGCGGCGGCGGCACCACCAGCCGGCTGCCCTGAACCTGCCGAAAGGGCCTGTCCTGAGCCTGCCGAAGGGACAGCGCGAGTCGTCATACCGGTTCCTCGATCTTGTGGACGCGGTTGCCCGCCGGACGGGGCAGCTCCTGCACTTTGCCGGAGGGCCAGTGTACGACGGCCTTCTCAATCGTCGCACGCGGCCCGAGGCCGAAATGCAGCCGCCGCTGGTTCTGAGCGCAGAACCCTGATCCGCCGGACACTTCCTGCAGTTGCTGCTGGCCGTTCCAGAACACGGTCACCGTCGCGCCGATGGCGCTGCGATTCGTGCACGGCGTCTTGCCCTGAGCCGATCGGCAGGAGCCCTCGAGCTCGAACGCAATCCATTGGCGATCGCGTGCGACCTCGTTCTTGTACAGGAGCAGCGGCCCGCGCTGATTGGCCACGATCACGTCGAGCGCTCCGCGATTGGAGAGATCGGCGACGGCGACCGAGCGGCCGTCGTAGCGATCCGTGGCGCCGACCATCTGGGCGACGTCGACGAACTGTCCGGCCCCGTCGCTGATCCACACCCGCTTCTGCTGATAGCCGGCGAGACTGCGCGTGCCCATGTCCGGCCAGTTCGCGGCGTCCGAGATGACGCGCTCGTGGCCGCCGGCGACTTTCGAAAAGTCGTACCAGTAACTGGCGGCGCGATCGGCCGACACATAGCCGTTGGCGAGATAGAGGTCGAGGAAGCCGTCGTTGTTGAGATCGGCGAACTGCGCGCCGAAGCTCCAGCCGCCGCGATCGACGCCCATCGCGCGCGCCAGATTCTCGAACTTCGGCACCGGCGACGAGTCGCCCGTCGGCACCCAGAGGTTGTTGCCCTGGAGCAGGATGCCCTCTTCCGAGATGTTCGACACATAGATGGCAAATCGCCCCTGGTTCAGCACGTCGCCGACCGACGCGTTCATCCCGCTCTTCGGCGCGTAGCCGACGCCGGCATCACGGCCGACCTCGCGAAAGCGCCCGCCGTCGTTGACGAACAGCTCCGAGACGCCGTAATCGTTGGCGATGAACAGATCCGGATACCCGGTGCCGCCGAGATCGGCGGCGACTGCCGCAAGCGCCCAACGGCGGGACTGAATGCCGGCCCGCTCGCTCACTTCCTCGAAGCGGCCGTTGCCCTGGTTGTGGAACAGATACTTCCGCCCGCCGTTGTTCGCGTACTCGAAGCTCTCCGGCATCATCCGCGTGTTGGCGAGCTTCCAGAGGTTCACGTACTCCGGGTAGTAGCCACCCGCGAACAGATCGAGCCGGCCGTCGCGATCGTAGTCGAGCCAGATCGCCGTGTTGATGTTGGCCCAGGCGGGCAGGCCCGTATCGGCGGTCACACGCGTGAACGCGCGCCCGCCGTCGTTGTGGAACAGCTCCGGGCGTCCCCATCGATAGAGAAAGAGATCCTCGAAGCCGTCGTTGTCGTAGTCGCCCCACACCGCGCCCATCGAGACGCCCGTCTCACGATGATTGAGGTCGGCCAATCCGAGCCGCTCGGCGATGTCTTCGAACGTCCCGTCTCCGCGATTCCGGAAGAGGCGATTCTTCGAGCCTTCCCCGCTGTTGGTGACGTAGAGATCGGGCACACCGTCAGCGTCCACGTCGACGACCGAGACGGCCGCGCCCATCGACGCAATCTGCGGCATGATGTGCGCGAGACGGGGATCGAGCGTCGGCGCTTCGTGCACGAAGTTGAGGCCGGCGGCCTTCGAGGATTCGGTCAGGCGGAAGCCGTATCGCGCCAGCGAGTCCGCGTCGCTGCCGGACGGCACGGCGCGGCCCGGTGAACCGAACCGCCGCACCAGGAACGGCGTCAGGAGCAGTCCGACGAGGACGATGCCCAGGAGAGGTCTCGCGTAACGTTTCATCAGCTCACTGAGTGCGACAACAGAGCGCGTCGCGAACGGCCTCGGCCGTCACATAGCGCGTGTGATATTCGGCGAAGTCTGCCGCGTGCTGGCGGTAGACGGGATCCGCTTCGAGCGTGCCGGGCGGCGTGGCATATCGGGCGCTGCGATGGGTCGGCAAGGGCAGCACCGTCCGCGAGAAGCTCGTATTGTAGTCGCCGTCCTTCACCCAACCGTCGCCGACGGTCACGAAGTCGCGGACCCATCCCGAGCCACGCGGTGGCGCCGCCTTGAAGCGCAGGCGCAACTCGTCGCCGGCGTTCATGATCACGTAGCGATCGTCCACCGTCGCGAGGAGCGGCCGAACGTCGCCAAACCGCGTGTAGTAGCCCTCGAGATCGCGCCAGCGGCCGGCGGTGCTCTCGACGGTATAACGGGGCCGCTCCGGCGAGCTCGCGTCGATCTGCTCCGTCACCGAGTAGCCGCGGAAGCGGAGATCGGCCGAGAGCAGATCCAGGCGCAGCGGTGCAACCTTCACGTCAGGTCGTCCGACGGCCCAGCCCAGACGATCCCAGAAGACTTCGAGATTCGTCGCCAGCTGCAGCCGCCTCGATCCGCGCGCCGGGAAGACGCCGGTGAGATCGATCAGCACGGTCTTGTCCTTGCCCGACGGGAAGCCGAGGCCGGTGCGCACGGTGCGAAACGTCCCCGTCGCGTCGGCGACGCGGAGGGACAGGCTTTCCGGCTTCGGCTGCGAACCCTGCCCCACCGCGACGTTGATCGAGCTGTCGGTCGGATGCACCCATCCCTGGGCGATCAGCCACAGCGGACCGGACCTCGGGGCGGACTCCGGAAGCTCCAGCTCGATGTGATGCAATCGGGTGATGCCCTGATAGCGACCGCGTCCAGCGAAGTCGATGTGCCGTGAGTCACGTGCCGCGGCAAGCTCCGACACGTCGCGCCCCTGATCGTCGCGAACCGCCGCGAACGCCTGCACCGGACCCGTCGCGACGACCTTCAGTGACGGCGCCGGGATCGCAAAGCGCTCGTCAACGAACACCTCCGTACCCACCGGATGATCGACGGCCATCAGCGAGACGAGATCGAAGAAGTGCGTTTCCCAGAGCTCCGCCGTGATGCGCAGATCGTAGGCGCCGTCGCGCGCCGCCAGTTGATCACCGCGTACCTTGACCCAGTCTGCCGTCATCAGCACATCGGCGGTCGCCTGCGCATTGATGCGCAGACCGAGCGGCGATCGCCAGATCAGATCGGTCACGAACGCCATCTCGCGGCCGTTCCAGGCGAAGAGCCACGGACACGAGCCCTTGAGGCGCTGCGTCGCTTTGACCACCTGGTTGGCCGGCGTGTCGAACTCGGATTGGAGTGCGCCGTTCGGCCAGCCGATGCGCGCGACCTCGGCACGCGGCGCGTCGCCCAGGCCGAAGTGCACGACGGGCGACGTGATCACCTGCTTCTGCGCGTGGAGTCCCGAGCGCAGCTCGATCTCGCCGCCGATCCCGAACGAGTTGATCCGCTGATCCCCGGTCACCGTCGTCGCGCGCGTCCGCAACGTCTGCCAGTGATAGTTCCTGGCGCCAGATACGTGGGCGACCGATGGTTGACCGTTCGCAAGGCCGATCGCTTCAAGGCGCCCGTCGCCGTCCAGATCGGCAAGGCCGCGTACGTCGAGCTGAAGCGGAGCGTCGATCGCGACGTATTTGCCCTCCGGTCCCCCGAGCACGATGCGCGTGCCGCCAGCGGTCGCGACGATGGCGTCGGGCGCCGCGTTGTTGTCGAGATCGCCAAGCAGCAACCGGGCGGACCCGGGCTGCAGATTCGACAGGCCGTTGACGCGGCCAATCGAGCCGGCATGCCAGGCGCGGTCGGCTCCGCTGCGGGAAAGACGGACGAGCGATCCGTCGCGCGACAGAACGAGCAGATCGAGGATCGCGTCGCCGTTCAGCTCCGCCGCCGCGATTGCAACGGCTTGCCCGGCGGCGGGTGGCAGCGACTGCCGCTCGAATCCGCCTGCCCGCTGGTTCAGCAGGACGTGGACGGTGCCGGCGGCGTCCACGAACGCCGCATCCGGGACTCCTTCGCCATCGAGATCGGCCCAGACGAAGTCGCGCGCGTTGGCAATCGCCGCGAAAGGATCGCGCACGGCGAAGGTACCGTCACCGTTGTTTCGCAGCAGGAGCGGCGAGCCGGCAGCCCGTGCGATCACGAGATCGAGATCTCCGTCGGTGTCTACGTCCGCGGGCCAGATGGCCACCGCCGGCGATCGCTCGATGCCGGCCGGCAGCCCGGCCGCGCCGGTGACGTCGGAGAACCGGCCGTCCGATCCCTGCTGGAGGATGCACGTGCCGGCCGGCCCGGCCATCACGAGATCGGTCCGGAAGTCGTAGTTCAGATCCGCCGCGGCGACTACACCAGCCTGGGACGAATCTGCGGACGGGGCACTCGAGACCTTGCAGCCGATCGCACCTACTTCCGGAACGTGGACACCAGCGGCGTCGGCGGTGACGATGGCCTCGTGCCCCTCGCCAGTCAGCGACACTGGACCAATCCAGGTCGCCATCGCTGGTGCGTCGGCCACTTTGTCGATGGCGAACTTCAGCGCGGTGTCCGCGGGCGCCGGCTGTGGCTCCGGGTTCTTCAAGCGCAGAAACCGCGTCAACGGCTGCCCAATCTCCTCCCGCGGCGTCGTCACTTCGGCGAGCGCAACGCGGTAGATCGGCTCGCGGAGCAGGAAGTTCTTGAGGAACGCCACCCGCGTCGCAGCGGCTCGCGGGTTCGCGGCGACCGTCGCGGTCACTGCCTTCAGCTGTTCCTGGGCCTGCGGCGCCCATGCCTTCGAGGCATTGACGAGCGGACCCACCGCGGCCCCCACCGCCGCCACATCGCCGCGTTTGGCCGCAACCCGCAGGTATTCAAGCCGCGCCGCGAGGTTCTCACGGCGCTTCAGCAGCGCTTCGAGCAGTTTCTGGGCGTTGGCGTCCTGCTCGGCGCCGCCCTGCCGCTCGGTCTCGAGCGCGAGCGAGTAGGCCGCCTCCAGGTCGTTCGGATCGATTTCGAGAGCCCGGCGCCAGTGTGCCAGGCTGGCGGTCAGGTTTCCGCGCCGGCTTTCGGCAAGAGCGAGGAGCCGCTGAATGGCGCCGCTGTCCGGCGCCAACTCCGCGGCCTTCGTCAGCTTCTCAGCGCCTTGCTCGATTTCCTGCTGCCGGAGGAGCAGGAGTCCAAGGTTGGCCCATCCCGCCGCCTCGCCCGGCACCAGCGCGACGACGCGATCGAACTTCGAGCGCGCCAGGACCTCCTGCGTCGTCTGCATCGCCGCCAGCCCCACATAGAACGCGGTGACCGCCTCGCGATAGGCCTCCGGCGCCACGTCGGGCTCGCGCCGGCACGACGAACATCCGGAAGCGGCAACGAGGACGGCGATCATCGTTGCGGAGAGCAGTCTACGGAGCATCAAGGATCGGCCGGGGGGACGGATGGACGATCGTAGCAGCGTCTCTCCGGGGAGAAGCGCACTCGTCGCGCTTCGCGCCTCGCATATTCAGATTAGAGGGCCCGCGTTTTTTCGACGAGGCCCCGAGAGCGCGAAACCCGCGTGACATACTACCGGGATTCCGCGCGCCGGCGCGGGCCGCGCCGCTCAATGCCACGAAAAGAGTCAGGGAATCTCGGTCTTCTGCTGGCGATCGTCACGCCCGCAGCCCTGGTGCTGCTCTGGGCGGGCATTGCCTCGCTCGGTCTCTTCCCGTCGTCGCTGTTCCCGCACCCATGGGACGTCGCCCGCGGTATCGTGCTCGAATTCCGCAGCGGACGGCTGATCAACGACGCGATTGCGTCACTGTTCCGGGTGTCGGCCGGATTCGTGCTGGCAGTGGTCCTCGGCGTACCCGCCGGTCTGCTGCTGGGACATTCGGCGCGGGCGCGTGACGCCTTCCTGCCGATCGTCAACTTCTTTCGCAGCCTGTCGCCGCTGGCGTGGATCCCGTTCGCCATTCTGTGGCTTGGCATCGGCGACCCGCCGGCCATCTTCCTGATTTTCATGGCGGCGTTCTTCCCGATCGTCCTCTCGACGACGGCAGCAGTCGCAAACATCCCGAGCGTGTTCTTCCGTGTCGCCAGGGATCTCGGGATTGGCGGTTCCCGGCTGTTGCGGGCGGTGACGCTGCCGGCGATTGCCCCGCAGGTCATCACGACGCTCCGGGTAACCGCGGGCCTGTCGTGGCTCGTGGTCGTCGCCGCGGAGATGATCGCCGGCCGTGACGGGCTCGGCTTTGCGGTGTGGGATGCGCGCAACGGCCTTCGCATCGACCTGCTGACGGCGGCGATGGTGGTGATTGGCATCATCGGCGCGGGGCTGGATCGGCTGCTCGTCCAGCTGACGAAGATCCCGAGCGTACGCTGGGGGTACGAGCGATGAAAGGCCGGCCTGGCTTCGCGCGTCCCCTGCTCCGGCTGAATGGCGTGACCGTGACCTTCGACACGGTCTCGGTGCTTCACGGGCTGAACGTGGAAGTGCGTGACGGCGAGTTCGTCGCGCTCGTCGGTCCGTCGGGCTGCGGCAAGACGACGCTCCTGAACGTCTGTTCGGGATGGCTCGAGCCGAGCGCCGGCACCGTGGATCGGCCGGCGCGTCTGCGGATGGTGTTTCAGCAGGACGGTCTCTTCCCGTGGCTGACGGTGCGCGAGAACATCCTGCTCGGCCTCGAGCAGGTGCCCGACCCGGGAGAACGCCAGCGCCGCTGCGACGCGCTCCTCCAGCTGATCGGCCTCGAGGCGTTCGCATCGATCTATCCGCACCAGCTCTCGGGCGGAATGCGGCAGCGTGTCGAGTTGGCGCGCGCGCTTGCCGGCGACACGCCGCTCCTCCTGATGGACGAGCCGTTCTCGTCGCTCGACTATCTCACGCGCCTCAAGATGCGACGCGAGGTCGCCCGCATTCTTCGCGAGCAGCCGCGGACGGTCGTCCTCGTCACGCACGACATCGAGGAGGCGGCACAGCTCGCCGATCGGGTGCTGGTACTGTCGGAACGGCCGGCACGGATTCGCGACGAGATCGTGCTCGACGTGCCACGGCCGAGAGACCTGACGCACCCGCAGGTGGTCGCCGCCGTTCGCCGCATCCTGGCGGTGCTGGGGATTGAATCCGAGAGCGACGATGCGAACGAGTCGCTCGCTGAAACTGCCGTCTCTGCGAGGAAGGAATGAGCACGCTGTCATCGCCGCTGATCAAATGGGGCGCCGGCGCCATCGCATTCGTCGCCCTGCTGGGGCTGCTCCGCTTCCGGCCCTGGCAGACGAGGGCCGCGACGAGCGCCAACGACACATCGGAGGCGCGCCAGACCCTGGCGGTGGGTTATCTGCCGGTCACCTGCCATCTGACATGTCCGGTGACGGACTACGCGACGAAAACCAGCGGATCCACGCGCTTCGAGTCACAGCGCTTCACCGACTTCCCCACCGTCGTCGAGACCGTCAAGAGTGGCCGGCTGGACGCAACCTTCATGATTGCGCCGCTGGCAATGAAGCTGCGGGAGCAAGGTGTCAAGGTGCGCATTGCGTACCTCGGTCATCGCGATGGATCGACGGTGATGGTGCGGAAGGATTTACCGGCGACGTCGCTGAAGGATCTTGCCGGCCGCACCTTTGCGATCCCGAGCAAGTACAGCAACCAGTATCTGGTGATCCGCAAGCTGATGAAGGATCAGGGTGTGGATCCGGCCACGATCCGCTTCGTCGAGATGGCGCCGCCCGACATGCCGAGTGCGCTGGCGTCGAAAGCCATCGACGCGTACTTCATCGGCGAGCCCCACGCGGCGCGCGCGGAGCTCGACGGCTCGGGCCGTGTGCTCTACTTTGCCAAGGACATCTGGCCGCATTTCATCTCATGCGTGCTGGTCGTGACCGATCGGCTGATCGCCGAACGTCCCGCCGTCGTCCGGGATCTCGTACGCGGTATTGCCGAAAGCGGCGAGTGGGCAGAGACGCATCGCATCGACGCCGCAAAAGTGGTGTCGCCATACTTCCGGCAGGACGAGAAGCTGGTGCGCTACGTCCTGACGCGGCCGCCGGATCGCGTCAGCTACCGGATGCTGACGCCGAGCGACGACGAGATGCAGAAGATCGCGGACATGGCGCTCGAGTCCGGCATCCTCGAGCGGCGCCTCGACATCCACGATCTGGTCGATCGCGATTTCATCCCGAAGAACATCGAAGCGGCGAAGATCGACGTGCGCTGACCCGATCACGGACCCGATCCGACCCGATCAGACCCGCTCGACCCGCCCCCTGATCTCCTCCGCAACCCGGTGGCCCGACTCGAGGCCGCCGTTCATCCAGCCGTTCCACGGCGACGTGTGCTCGCCGGCGAAGTGGATGCGGCCTTCGGGCTGCCGCAGGGCGGCGTAGTACTTCGACAGCTGCCCGGCCTTGAACTCTGCGGCGGCGCCGAGGACCCACGGATCCGACACCCAGCTATAGGAGGCGCTGCCCTCGAAGTTCTCGCGGATGCCAGGGTGCAGCCGCTCCATCATCTCGAGCACGAACGGGCCGCGTTCCAGCGGATCGCGCGCCGTGATCTGTCGGGCCATACGGCCGCTGGTGTAGGCGCCGAGGATGCCGCGCGTCCCGGCTTGATCGCGCGTGTAGTCCCAGACGTCGATGGGATCGTCGGTCTGGCCCCAGCCGCTCTCGCCGCGCGCGAGCCAGAAGCGCGTTCGCGACTGCAGGAAGACGCGCGCCATGGCGATGTTCTCGACTTCGTCGATAGCGCCGCGCTTCGACATCGACAACGCGGGCGACACCTCGACACGGCGCATCACTGGCAGCGGGATCGTACAGACCATGAACTCGCCGGAAACGGTCGCCGGAGTCCCCGCATGCAGGTAGATGGCGCGTACCGACGATGAGTCCTGCTCGATCCGCACGACCGGCGCGCCGTAGTGGATCTTCGGCGCCAGCGCGGTGGCAAATGCCTTTGGCAACTGGTCGTTGCCACCTCGAATCTTGTACCAAACCTTCGTGGCCGCACCGACGGCGATGTCGCGCAGGAACTGCAGCGCCGACATCCCGTCGAGGTCGTGGCCCACTTCGAGCATGTGCAGCAATGCGGGCGATGCACCCTGCGACCGGCAGTAGTCCGCGATCGAGTGTTCGAAGGCGCTGAAGTCCTTCGCGGGCCAATCGGCGGCGGCGGGATCGCCGATCTCGCCGAGATGCGAGAAGAGATATTTGCCGAGAGCGCCGCGCATTCCTCCCTTCCGCTCCTCGTCAGTGAACTCGAGCGGCACCTGCGCGAGATCGGCCGACATCCGCGGGGGCACGACGAAGCGCTTGCCGGCGACGCGGACAACCGAGGCCCCCTCGGCTGGAAAAAACGGATCGAGCGACAGATTGAACTCTTTCACATACCGCATCGTGAAGGCATGCGAGTCCTGGATGCGCGCCGCACCCGCTTCGGCGTAAAGACCGTCGGAGAACGGTTCCCGCAAGGTGTAGACACGTCCGCCGGCCCGGAGACGGCCTTCGAGGATCACCACGTCGAAGCCGGCGCGATCGAGCTCCGACGCGGCCGAAAGACCCGCCAGTCCCGCGCCGAGGACGATCACGCGCGGCCGCGAGGGCTGCTGAAGCGCCAGCACGCCAGGCAAGGCGGCCGCGGATCTGAGGAATTGGCGTCGATCGAGACGCATGATTGGCGAGGGAGTATATGTCACGGTTCCGATGGTTCTTCGCCAATTGATCCCTCGGCTGAGCCGTGAGTACTCTGGGCACATGTCCCATGAGTGATCCGGTCCCGATTTCTGTACTCGATCTCGCGCCGATCGCTGCCGGCACGACGGCGGGGGAGGCGTTGCGCCGGTCGCTCGAGCTGGCGCAACACGTCGAGAAGCGTGGTTATCGACGGTTCTGGCTTGCCGAGCACCACAACATGCCCGGCATCGCGAGCTCCGCGACCGCGATCGTGATCGCGCACGTCGCTGCCGGCACTTCGCGCATCCGCGTGGGGGCGGGAGGCATCATGCTTCCCAATCACAGTCCTCTCGTAGTCGCCGAGCAGTTCGGCACGCTCGAGTCACTGTTTCCCGGACGCATCGATCTGGGGCTCGGCCGCGCGCCAGGGACCGACCGCGAGACGATGCTGGCGCTGCGACGCGACGCGGTCGGGGCCGAGAACGACTTTCCCGCCCACGTGCAGGAACTGCGCGCGCTGCTCGGTCCGCCGTCGCCGGGTCAGCGCGTTCACGCGGTTCCTGGCGAAGGCCTGGCCGTGCCGATCTGGCTGCTGGGATCGAGCGGATTCAGCGCGCGGCTCGCGGCCGCCCTGGGGCTGCCATTTGCTTTCGCGTCACACTTCGCGCCCGACTACTTACTGCCGGCTTTGGAGGTCTATCGGCGAGAGTTCACGCCATCGGCATCGCTCGACCGTCCCTACGCCATGGCGGCGATCAACGTCGTCGCGGCCGACGACGAACGGGACGCGCACCGATGGTTCACGTCGGTGCAGCAGCAGTTCATCAACCTTCGACGCGGTGCGCCAACGCCACTGCCGCCGCCCGTGGACTCGATGGAAGGGCGCTGGACCGACAGCGAGCGTGCGATGGTCCACCATACGCTGCGCTATGCGGTCGTCGGCGCGCCCGACACCGTGCGTACGGGCCTACGCGCCTTTCTTCAACTGGCCGACGTTGACGAACTGCAGGTAACCGCGCACATCTTCGATCAGGCGGCGCGGCTGCGCTCGTTCGAGATCGTCGCCGACGTCCTGCAGTAGTGCTCCCGACGCGGGTCGTGAGGACGTTGTACTGTTGAGCGCACCGTGACGTCGCTCGAATCCCTGATCGGCCTGTTGCTGGCGGCGGTCGTGTTGACCGCTCTCGCACGACGCGCCGGCGCGCCGTATCCAGCGTTCCTCGCCCTCGGCGGCGCCGGTCTGGCGTTTGTCCCCGGTGTCCCGATCTTTCGCATCGAGCCCGATCTTGCGCTCGCACTCTTTGTCGCGCCGGTGCTGCTCGACGCTGCGTACGACGCATCGCCACGCGATCTCAAGCGCAACTGGGCGGCTCTGACCGGCCTCGTCGTCGTCGCGGTCATCGTGACCACCGTGGTGGTCGCGTTCGTCGCGCGCCTGCTGGTGCCTTCGATGCCGTGGGCGATCGCCCTCGCGCTCGGAGCGGTGGTCGCCCCTCCGGATGCGGCCGCCGCGATTGCCGTGCTTCGGCACGTGCGGCCCCCGCACCGGATCCTGACGATCCTGGAGGGCGAAAGCCTGTTGAACGACGCGACGGCGCTGATGATCTATCGCCTGGCCGTCGGCGCCGCCGTCACCCAAAGCTTCTCAATCGGCGACGTTGCGCCGGCGTTCGCCTTCGCCGTGATCGGCAGCATCATCATCGGCCCGGCACTGGCGTGGCTATTCCTGAGGCTGACGCGCAACGTCGAGGATGTGCCGAGCGCAATCGTGCTGCAGTTCGTCGGCACCTTCGGCATCTGGATACTCGCCGAGCACCTGCGCTTGTCGGCGGTGCTGACGGTCGTCTGCTTCGCCATTGCCGTCGCGCGGCGGGCGCCCGAGAGCACACCGGCGCGGATTCGCATCCCGTCCTATGCGGTCTGGGACACCGTCGTGTTCGTCATGAACGTGCTGGCATTCGTGCTGATCGGTCTGCAGATCCGGCCGATCCTCGCCAGCCTCGAGCCCGGCGTGCGGTCTCAATATTTCACCGTCGCAGCAGCCGTGCTCGCAACCGTCATCCTGGTCAGGATCGCCTGGGTGTTCGGCTACGTCGGCGTGGCGCGGGCCATCAATCGCCTGCGCGGCTACGGCCCGAGGCGCCCGATGCTTCCGCCGACGTACAAAGGCGCAGCGGTCGTAGGCTGGTGCGGCATGCGGGGCATCGTGACGCTCGCCGCTGCCCTGGCGCTACCCGCGGGGCTGGATGCCGGCGCGGTCCACTTTCGCGACCTCATCGTCCTGACGGCGTTCTCGGTCGTGCTCGGCACGCTGGTCGTCCAGGGCCTGACGCTCAAGGCCGTGCTGCGCGCGGTCAACATTCGCGACGACGACCCGGTAGGCAGAGAGACAGGCCTTGCCCGAGAGCGCGCCCTGCGGGCGGTGCTGGCCAGCGTCGAAGGCGACTCGTCCCCGGCGGCGGAGGCTGTGCGGCAGGAATACACGCGCCATCTGAAGAGCGCGCGGGAAGGCCGGGTCGATCGCGCGCTGGCGGGATCCGCCGATGCGCAGGTCCGGCGCCGCGCCCTCGCCGCGGCCCGCGATGTCGTGCTCAAGCTGCGCGAAGAGGACGAGATCGGCGACGACGCGTTCCACAGGATTGAAGAAGAGCTCGATCGCCTCGAGCTCGGGCTCGAGGAAAACTAGAGGCCCGAGGCCCGACGCCCGCAGTTCGCAGCCGATTCCTTGACAGTACCCGCGAATGACACTTATCGTCGGTGTTTGCGTCCCGCCGACTCGAGCATTCTTTCGTGACCACACCTCGCATCGTCGTCACCGGCATGGGCATCGTGTCACCGCTTGGCTGCGGGGTCGAGACCGTGTGGCAACGGCTCATCGAAGGGCGCTCGGGCCTGCGGCGGCTGCCCGATGAGATGGTCGGCGACCTGCCGGCAAAGGTTGCCGGTGTCATTCCGGATCGCAACGAGGATCCGGCCGCGGGCTTCGATACCGATAGCATCGTGTCCGTCAAGGATCAGCGGAAGATGGACCGCTTCATCCCGCTGGCGCTCGCCGCAACCCAGGAAGCGCTGGCTCAAGCGAAGTGGCCGCCCGAGGACCCGTCGGCGCTCGATCGTACCGCAACCATCATCGGCTCGGGCATTGGCGGATTTCCAGCGATTGCCGATGCCGTGCGGACGACCGACGCGCGCGGACCACGGCGTCTGTCGCCGTTCACGGTGCCCTCATTCCTGATCAACCTGGCCGCCGGTCACGTGTCGATCCGGCACGGCTTCAGGGGACCGATCGGCGCACCGGTGACGGCGTGTGCGGCGGGGGTCCAGGCGATCGGCGACGCCGCGCGCCTGATTCGTGCCGGCGAAGCCGATGTCGCGCTGTGCGGGGGGACGGAATCGGCGATCCATCGCGTCAGTCTTGGCAGCTTCGCAGCGGCCCGGGCGCTCTCGACCGGTTTCAACGACACGCCGGAACGCGCGTCGCGCCCGTTCGACAATGCCCGCGACGGCTTCGTCATGGGGGAAGGCGCCGGCATGCTGGTTCTCGAGACGCTGGAGCATGCGCGTGCTCGCGGGGCGGAACCGCTGGTGGAGCTGATCGGGTATGGCACCAGCGCCGACGCCTATCACATGACCGCCGGGCCCGAGGACGGCAGCGGCGCCGCGCGCGCCATGACCGCCGCGCTGGCGCAGGCAGGCGTGTCGCCCGATCAGGTGCAGCACCTGAACGCGCACGCCACCTCCACGCCCGTCGGCGACAAGGGCGAACTGGAAGCGATCAAAGGCGTCTTCGGACGGGGATCGAAGATCGTGGTGACGTCAACGAAGTCCGCGATCGGCCACCTGCTCGGCGCGGCCGGCGGCGTCGAAGCCATCTTCACTGCTCTGGCGCTGCGCGACCAGATTGCGCCTGCCACGCTGAACCTGGAGGACCCGGATTCCGCAGCGGATGGTGTGGACATCGTCGCTGGAGCTGCGCGGCCGCTGGCGATGGAATTCGCGATGTCGAACGGCTTCGGCTTCGGCGGAGTGAACGCTAGCGTGCTTTTCAGGCGGTGGAAGGGATAGACGGGCACAGCCAAGTGCCAAGTGCTAAGTGCTAAGTGCCAAGTGGAGTTGAAAGTGGCCACTGGGTAGTGGTGGCTCATTGTTCCGCCCGGGCTGAATACTGGCAACGGTGACGCACAGTTCCGCTCGGGCTGAACATTGGCAACGTGATTGTACTTGCGACGTTCTGACCGATTAACCCCTCACTGATTAGTCCCCCACTTCTCCACTTCACTTCGCACTTGGCACTTAGCACTTAGCACTGCTACCTTCGCCCCGTGTCCCTTCTCCGTGGCCGCGGCTTGTTGCTGCTTCTCGTGTTTGTGCCCGTGGCGATCGGCCTCGAGCTGTTCGCGCCGGAGCAGTCACACGCGATCTTCGTCGCGTCGGTCCTCGCGATTTTGCCGCTTGCCGCGTACATGGGTCGGGCGACGGAAACGCTCGCCGAGCACCTCGGCGGCGGCATCGGCGGCCTCCTGAATGCGACGTTCGGCAATGCGGCGGAGCTCATCATCGGCGCGCTGGCGTTGCGCGCCGGCCTCACCGATCTGGTCAAGGCATCGCTGACCGGCTCGATCATCGGTAACGTGCTGCTGGTGTTCGGCGCGGCGGCGCTCTACGGCGGCCTGCGTCATCCCGTGCAGCGATTCAATCGCACGGCGGCGGGACTGGGCACCACGATGCTGCTGCTCAGCACCATCGGCCTCGTCATTCCCGCCGTCTTCCACCGCTTGTCGCGCGGCACGCCGAATGCGCCGGAGCTCGAGCTCGACACCGAGATCGCCGTCGTGCTCTTCGTCACCTACTGCGCGAGCCTGGTGTTCACACTCAAGACACACCGTGGGCTGTACGGTCCGCCGGCCGCGGGGGAGGCGTCCCCCGCGCTCGCAGGCGCGAAGCCGGATCACGTGGCACCGGGTCGCAGCGTTTCGAACGCGCTGCTGATGCTGCTGGCGGCCACCGTTGGCGTCGCGATCGTGAGCGAGCTGCTCGTCGGCACGGTGACCGAAGCCGCCAAGGCGCTCGGGATGTCGGAGCTGTTCGTCGGGGTCGTCGTCGTCGCGCTCGTCGGCAACGCCGCGGAGCACTACTCGGCAATCGCGATGGCTGCCGAGGATAAGATGGACGCCGCCATCGCCATCGCGATTGGATCCTCCACCCAGATCGCGCTCTTCGTGGCGCCGGCCCTGGTGTTCCTCAGCTATCTGATTGCGCCGGCACCGATGAATCTGCTGTTCACGACGTTCGAGATCGTTGCGATCGCGCTGGCCGTGCTCAGCATCGCATTCATCGCGCATGATGGCGAGACGCACTGGATGGAAGGCGTCCAACTGCTCGCGGTGTACATCATCCTCGCACTGGGGTTCTACTTCCTGCCCGTCCCGCGCGGATGACGACAGACCGGATAACAACCTACAAATCGACTTTTTTCGCGAGGCTGGCGACAGCCGTGCAGAGCTCCGCGGGCTCGACGGGCTTTGAAATGTGCATCTGGAACCCGGCGAGCAGTGCGCGGCGGCGATCCTCTGATCGGGCGAACGCCGTCAGCGCCAGAGCCGGCACGTTCTTCAGCTCGTCCCCTATCGCACGGATGTCACGAATCAGCTGGTAGCCATCGCGATCGGGCAGGCCGATGTCGCTGAGGATCACGTCGGGGATCGTTGCCGCGACGGCGGCGAGTGCCGATGCGGCGCCGTTGGCCGTCACCACCGTCGCGCCGCGGTTGCCCAGGATCAGCGACAGCAGCGTCCGTGAATCGTCGTCGTCGTCGATGACGAGGATCGTGAGGCCGTCGAGTGAGGGCGGCTCCGCGTCGGGCGCGACAGACGTGGCCGCCGGGTGACGGCGATCGGTGGTTGGTCTCGACAAGGTCGTCGCCGGCAGCGACACCACGAAGGTCGCACCCTTGCCCGTCCCGGCGCTCTTGGCGCGCACGGTGCCGCCGTGCAGATCGATCAGGTTCTTCACGATCGACAGACCGATGCCCAGCCCGCCGTGGCGCCGTGTCGTCGAGGCGTCGGCCTGGCGGAAGCGCTCGAACACGTGCGGCAGGAAGTCCGGCGCGATGCCAATGCCGGAATCGGTGATGCTGACCTCGAGGTGGGCGTTCACGCGTTCGAGCCGGATGTCGATGCTGCCCCCACGGGTGCTGAACTTCACCGCGTTTGACAGGAGATTCCACACCACCTGCTGGAGGCGGGACGGATCGCCGGAGACGGGACCGGCCTGCGGATCCAGCGTCATGGTCAGTGCGAGCCCCTTGGCGTCCGCGCTCGGACGCACGGACGCCACTGCCGCTTCGACGATGCGGCCGAGGGAGACCGCCTGGACGTCGAGGCGGATCTTGCCGGAGAGGATCCGGCTCATGTCCAGCAAGTCGTCGATCAGCTGCGTCTGTAGCTTGGCGTTCCGCTCGAGCGTGTCGAGACCCTGCGTCAAGAACGGATCGGCATCCGATTTCCGGCGCAGCAGCTGCGTCCAGCCCAGGATCGCGTTGAGCGGGGTTCGCAGCTCGTGCGAAAGGCTGGTCAGAAATTCGTCTTTGATGCGGTTGGTGCGCTCGGCTTCTGCTCTGGCCTCGCGCTCCGCCTGCAGCATCTGTTCGCGCTGTTCCTCGAGGCGCTTCCGATCGGTCACGTCCACGAAGGCGCCGACGCTGCCGCGCACCTGGCCGGTCTCGTCGAAGAGCGGCGCAGCGTACTCGAGCAGCCGCCGGCGCTCGCCCGAGTCGAACGCCAGCTCGAGCTCGACGTCTCTGATCTCGACGCCCTCGCGCGCGGCGCGTTGCAACGGCAGTTCTTCCGGCTCGAGATCGCGGCCTTCCTGACGCAGCCGGAAGTGCGTCGGGCGCTCGCCGTCGGGCGCAGAGAGCGATGCGTTGGCCTGGGGGGCGAGCTTCAGAAAGTCCGAGAACCAGCGGTTGGTGCGGATGTCGTTGGCCCGCGGATCGGACGCGATGGCAATCCCGACCGGCAGCACGTCGAGCAGCGTTTCGAATTCGGTGACCTGCTGCTGCAGCCGGCGATTGACAGACTGAAGATCGGCCCAGAGCTGCACGTTCGTGAGGGCGAGCGCGGCAGCGTCGGCAATCGCTTCGAGGACGCGAAGCTCCTCGGGCGTTGCCAGGTGTAACGTGGCCCAGTACGCGCCGACGGCCGCCACCGGGTCCTGGGCGCGGACGGGCGCCATCGCGAGGCTCTTGACGAATGTCGGCCGGTAGGCGTCGTGGGGAACGCGCGCGTCGGCGTAGATGTCAGGAATGACGACCGACTGCCCATGCTGCATCACCCATCCGGAGATGCAGGCCGCGAGCGGGAAGCGACGCCCCTTCCAGAGCGGCGCGATGGCATCCTCGTCAGCGTAGTAGCACTGGTTGCCGTCTTTGAGGACGAAGGTCACGCCGTCTGCTCTCGTCAGGCGGCGTGCCGTCGTGCGGACTATGGCGGTCACCGCGTCGAGTTCGCGGGCGAACGACAGATCGCGAATGGCGGCGAGCAGGTCCCGAGAAAGCGCCGTCGGCTGGTCCGGGTCCGTCAACATGCCAGACCCCGATTTTAACCGATGAGCTTGTGGCCTGGGCGACTGCTGGCGATCCGCAATCCGCAATTCAGACGTCTCCCCCGCGCGCGACTATCAGCTGCAGCGCCGGATTGCTGATGAAACTCTGGTCATGAAACCGTTCTCCCCACGTACGCGGCGTGACGTCCCGATATTCATGCATCGCCTCGTCGTCGGCGCCTCTCAAGCGCTTGCGCAGACTGGCGCGCGCGTTGGGATTCGCCCCCGCGTCGAGGAGCAGCCTCGCGAACTCGTCGGTTCGGCGCAAGCGGATCGGTTGCGTCACGACCGTGCCGAAGAGTGCCGTGTGGCCGCCGAATCCGTCCGCATCGATTGCCGCTGGCGTGTTGACGTCGGCGCCGCGATCGATCAGCCAGCGTGCCAGTTCGATCTCATCGAAGTCCACGCACAGGTGAAGGAGCGTGCCGCCAGCGACCGGCGTGCCGTGCAGCGCCAGCGAGTGATCGCGGTGGCACCCGAGCTGTGGCGGATAGATTTCTTCGTGATCGAAGGTCCGTGCAAGCAGCTGCGAATCTCGCGCCAGATGCCGTTCGAGCAGATCGCGGCGCCCGCGATGGATCGCCATTGGCGGAGTGTCCGGCAACTCGACGCCTCTCGCGGCGAACACCTCGAGGCAAGCGTGCTTACCCGACGGGTTGCGCGCGTACGTTTCGAGCACCATCCCGATGGGCGCCAGGGAATCGCCATGCTCGTCCGTCAACTCGGCGCCGAGATCGAGGACGTACGACAACCCTGCGGCGTTCTGGGTCTCGCACGGTCCCATGACCGATCCCCGAACCGGAAGAGCGCCGAACGCGTGGAGGCGTCGTGCAACGTCGAGCTGCCCCTGGAGGCATGCGCGATCGAATGCGAATTGCACATCGGTGGCGCCGAGCTCGTGAAGCATCTCGATGATGCGATCCCGACCGAGGTTGGCCGCATACGACATCGGCGGCCCCCAGTTGCCAGGCACTCCACGCGCGTCCTCGTGCAGCAGCTGAGGATGCGTTGCGATCAACGCTCGCACCGCCTCCACGTCGTCCCGCCAAATGGCGTCGGTCATGCGACAGGCGAGGACAAGCCGCGGCCATCCCGTGAAGCCGTAGCTCCGCGCCAGAGCGAACTGCGCGTCGGTCAATCGGATCGCTTCGATGTCTACCGGACCAGGATGGTGTTGCTTCAACACGTCGCGCGCCGCCTTGTCGCCGCGCCTGACGCCGCGAAGCAGATCCTCGGCCTGGTGACGGAACTGATCGAGGCTTGGGCGAACGGGGAAATGGCGGAAGGACACGGCGGACCTCGCTCACGGCTGCCTGGGCTCTGAAAGCACTCTTCGCCCTGTTCGTCAGGGAACGTGGAGTTTGAGCGCGTGCGCGTACGCGGTCTCCACCTCGTCAGCGCGCGACGCGGTGCAGTAGAGGTCGCGCAGGAGGCCGTCGCGCAGGTCGTAGTACCAGCCGTGGACCGAGAGCAACTGCTGCCGGCGCCACGCATCCTGGACGATCGTCGTCTCGCACACGTGGCGCACCTGAGTGATGACATTCAGCTCGCACAGCCGGTCGATCCGTTCCTCTTCCGTCGCACCGCCTTCGATCAACGTCTCGTGGCGCCCCCGCACGTCCTGCACGTGCCGCAGCCAGTTGTCGATCAGCCCGAGCGACGATCGCTGATACGCCGCCCGCACGCCGCCGCACCCGTGGTGCCCGCAGACGACGATGTGCTCCACCCGCAGGACGTCGGTGGCGTACTGCAGCACCGACAGGCAATTGAGATCGGTGTGCACGACGACGTTCGCGACGTTGCGATGGACGAAGAGCTCGCCCGGTCTCAGATCGACAATCTCGTTCGCTGGCACACGGCTGTCCGAGCAGCCGATCCACAGGTACTTCGGGGCCTGCTGCTCGGAGAGCGACCGGAAGAAGTCGGGGTCGGCGCCCGCGATCCGCCGCGCCCACCGCCGATTGTTCTCGAAGAGATCTACGACGCTCGGCATACCGCCGCAATGATAGTCGGTCGCGCGTTCAGGTGGTGGCCGGGTCCTGCGAGGGATGTGTGAGATCGGGCGCTTCGCCGCGTGGATCGGCGGCTACGCCATCGAGCACCCTGGTGAGGCGAATCGTATCCAGCTCCCCTTCCCATTTCGCGACCACGATCGTGGCGACGCCGTTGCCAATGAGGTTGGTGAGCGCGCGGGCCTCTGACATGAACCGATCGATGCCGAGGATCAGCGACAGGCCGGCAACCGGGATGTGACTGACTGCCGTCAACGTCGCCGCCAGCGTCACGAAGCCGCCTCCGGTCACGGCGGCGGCGCCCTTCGACGTCAACAAGAGGACGCCCAGCACCATGGCCTGCTGTCCGAGCGACAGCGGCACATTGCACGCCTGCGCGATGAACACCGTCGCCATCGTCAGGTAGATCGACGTCCCGTCGAGATTGAACGAGTAACCGGTCGGGATGACGAGCCCGACCACGGGCCTCGAGCAGCCGAGGCGTTCGAGCTTGTCCATCATGCGTGGCAACGCCGATTCCGACGAGGACGTGCCGATGACAATCAGGATTTCCTCGCGGATATAGCGAAGGAACTTCCACAGGGCAAAGCCGTGGGTGCGAGCGATCAGCCCGAGCACACCGAAAATGAACACCAGGCACGTGGCGTAAAACGTCAGCATCAGGAGCGCCAGGTTACCCAGCGCGCTGAAGCCGAAGGCACCGATGGCGAATGCCATGGCCCCGAACGCGCCCAGCGGCGCGAGCCGCATGATCATACCGACCACGCCGAACAGGCCGTGCACGGCCTGATCGAGAATCGTGACCAGGTTGCGAGCCTTCGCGCCCATGGCGGCGAGGGCAAACCCGAAGAGCACGGCGAACAGCAGCACCTGAAGGATGTCGCCGCGGGCCAGAGCATCCACGATGTTCGATGGAATGATGTTGAGAACGACGTCCACCGCGGACAGGGGCTTATCCGAGGGAGCGGCGTAGTGCGCCACCGAGGACGCGTCCAGCGTCGCGACGTCGGCATTGATTCCGGCGCCGGGCTTGACGATGTTCACGATCACGAGGCCGATCACGAGCGCGAGGGTGGTGACGATCTCGAAATAGACCAGCGCCTTGATGCCGACACGGCCGACCTTTTTCAGATCGTCCATGCTCGCGATGCCGACCACCACAGTGCAGAAGATGATCGGCGCGATCACCATCTTGACGAGCTTGATGAACCCGTCGCCCAGCGGCTTCATGCTCGTGCCGACGGCCGGCCAGAAGTGACCGATCGCCACGCCGAGAGCGATAGCGATCAATACCTGGATGTAGAGGCTGGTCGCGATCCTGCGCATCGATGATGTCGATTCCTGGCCTCGTCGTCCTTGTCGCCTAGGCGTGGCGTTCCATCGCCGAATCGGCCTTGGTGTCGCGCATCGTAACGTAGACGATGAGCGATGCGCCAATCACGCCAGTCAGGTAGTAGGAGAACCAGGTCTCGTGGCCGATCGACTTGAACCACAACGCGATTGAATCGACCGTGCCGCCAAAAATCGACACCGTCACGGCGAAGGGGAGTCCGACGCCGGTGGCGCGCACGCGGGTCGGAAAGAGCTCGGCCTTGACGATGGCATTGATCGACGTGTAGCCGGCGACGATCAGCCACGCGGCCGCGATCAGCAGAAACGCGACCAGCGCGCTCCGCGTGGATTGCAGCGCACGAAGGAGCGGAATGGTCGCGATTGTGCCCATCACGCCGAACCAGATGAGGAGCGGCTTGCGGCCGATGCGATCCGAGAGCGCACCGAACGTCGGCTGGAGGAACAGCGCAAATATCAGCGCGCCGCCGGTGACGATCGTCGTCTCGAGGTTCGTGAGACCGACCGATAGCCGAAGGAACTTCTGCATGTAGGTCGTGTAGGTGTAGAAGGCCGTCGTCCCGCCCATCGTGAGCCCCACGACCAGCAGCACTTCACGTGGGTATTTGAGCAATGCCTTCAGCGAGCTGTCGCGTTGGACCGTGTGCCGGGCGGCGACAAACTGCTCGGTTTCGTGCAGGTTGCGCCGCATCAGCAGCGCGACGATTGCGAGCAGTGCGCCAATGGCGAACGGAATCCGCCATCCCCACGACGTGAGCTGCTCCGTCGTCAGCGCCAGTTGCAGGATGAGAAGGACGGCGATGGCGCACAACTGACCGCCGATCAAGGTGACGTATTGGAAGCTCGAATAGAAGCCGCGGTGGCGGGCGTCAGCGACCTCACTGAGGTAGGTCGCGCTGGTACCGTACTCGCCGCCGAGACTCAGCCCCTGAATGAGCCGGGCGATTGCGAGCAATGCCGGTGCGGCGACGCCAACGGACGCGTAAGTCGGGAGAACGGCGATCATCAACGACCCGAAGCACATGAGCAGCACCGACAGCATCAGTGCTCCCCGCCTCCCGTGGTGATCTGCGAAATGGCCGAACAGCCATCCTCCGAGCGGCCTGACCACGAAGCCCAGGGCGAACAGGATGGCGGCGTTCAGCTGTTGCACGACCGGATCGTGTGCGGGGAAGAAAGCGCCGGCGAAGAACAGCGCGAATGCGGCGTACGCGTAGAAGTCGTACCACTCGACGAGATTGCCGACGGAGCCGACGAAGATGGCCTTGACGCGCCGGCGCATGTCGGCCGAATCCCATCGATCGTCGCAGGAGACAAGGAGGAGCTCAGCCACTCGCCGCAATCGTATACGCAGGGCCGGGGCGCGCGTGACACACTGAAAGACATGAATGCGTCTGTCCTGCCGCCAGGTACGCCGGCGCCCGATTTCTCGCTGCATTCCACGCCCGATCAGTCGGTCTCGCTCAGTGACTTCCGCGGCCGGCCGGTGATCCTCGCCTTCTACCCGGCAGACTGGAGCCCGGTCTGCGGCGACCAGATGGCGCTCTACAACGAGATCCTCAGCGAATTCCGCGACCACGACGCGGAGCTGCTTGGCATTTCCGTGGACGGGATCTGGTGCCACCTCGCCTTTGCGGACAACCGGAAACTGCATTTCCCGCTGCTCGCCGACTTCGAGCCCAAAGGGCACGTTGCCAGGCAGTACGGCGTCTATCGCGATCGCGATGGGACGAGCGAACGCGCGCTCTTCGTGATCGACGGCGACGGCATCATCCGATGGAGCTACGTGTCGCCGGTCGGCATCAACCCGGGCGCCGACGGCATCCTGCGCGCCCTCGAGGCGCTGCCCAAGGGGGAAGAGCATGGTGTTTAGCGACGATCGCGCGCAGCTGCAAGCCCCTGTCACCGATCGCGATCACGCGCAGGGCGCTTCCGATGCGCCGGTCACGCTGGTCGAGTATGGGGACTACGAATGTCCACACTGCGGCCGGGCTTTTCCGATCATCAAGGACGCGCAGCGCCGCCTCGGCGGCCGCTTGCGCTTCGTGTTTCGCCACTTCCCGCTCACGGAGGCCCACGCGCACGCGCAACACGCCGCCGAGGCCGCTGAAGCGGCCGCGAGCCAGGGCAGGTTCTGGGAGATGCACGACTCGCTCTTCGAGCATCAGCGCGCCCTCGCCGATCCCCACCTGCTCGAGTATGCGAAGGCGATCGGCCTGGACGTCGCGGGGTTTCAGCAGGAGCTCGACTCGCACGTGCACGCGCGCCACGTCCGCGCCGATTTCCTCGGCGGCGTCCGCAGCGGAGTCAACGGGACGCCCACCTTCTTCATCAACGATCTCCGCTATGACGACGCGTGGGACGCGGCGTCGCTGGTGAGCGCGCTGGAAGCGGCGATTCCGGCCCCACATCGCCGCTAGCTCGGTGAGAAGTGGTGACTCGATCGGTCGGGCCATGCCCCGATGTACGGATTTGGCCACCACCCACCACTTTCAACTATTCACTCCACTTGGCACTTAGCACTCGGCACTTAGCACTGTGAGGATCCCACCTTGCCGCGGAAGCTGCGAAAGACGGTGAGGGCGTAGGCGACGGCGAGGACGAAGGCGATCGGCCACCAGATCAGGGCGACCAGGAGGCCGCGGCCGGTGGTGGCGCCCTCATAGGCGGTGAGGGAGAACTGCGGCGCCAGCGTGGAGTAAAGGATTACCGGAAAGACGCTGATCGCCGCGGCGGCCAGCAGCCCCACGATCACCGCGCAGGAGCCCGCAAAGGCGCGGAACTCGCGAGGACCGCGAAGTCCGCTCCACACCGCCCAGAGCCCGCCGAACGTCAGGGCGACTGCCGGCCAGGCCAGCGGCCGCGCCGCCATGCCACGAAACAACTCGGGGCGCACGAACTCCGTTTCCGCCGAGACAACAGCCAGCAGGACCGCTGCCGCAGTCCAGAGGATGCGCGCGTGGCGCTCGCTCCGCGCATGGACGACGCCTCGCGTTTTCAGGCGGAGGTAGGTTGCGCCGTGGGCGGCGAGCAAAATGCTCGCGAACACGGCAACGGAAATCGTGTACCAGTCGAGAATGCCGACCTCGCCGCGGACGCCGAAGTCGGTAAACAGCGCCATGCTGAACTTCCGCGTCTGGTCGATCGGGAGGCCGCGTATGACGTTGCCCAGTGCGGCACCGAACAGCACCGCGAGCAGCACGTTGGACGCCGTGAAGACGACATCCCACGCCGCGCGCCACATCCAATCAGGAAGATGGCCGCCGACTTCGAGGGAAATGCCGCGCAGGATGAACGTCCACAGCACCATCCACAGTGCGAGGTAGAACCCGGAGAACGCGGCGGCCATGATCGCGGGAAACGCGAGAATGAAGGTGCCGCCCGCGGCCACGAGCCACACCTCGTTCCAGCTCCACAAAGGCCCGATCGCCGCGACCACCTCACGGCGCTCGGTCTCCGTCTTCGCGACGCTCAGATGCAACACCCCCGCACCGATGTCCCAGCCGTCGAGCACGACGAAGAGAATGATCGTGACACAGAGCAGGCCGAACCACAGTTCAACCATGCGTGGCCTCTGCGCCGGCTGACCCATCGCCATAGGGAGAAGGCGGCTCGTGACCAGCCGGGCCGTGCGCGATTTCGCGGCCGACCAGAAACAGGTACAACACGCCGAGCACGAAGTACATGCCGGCCATGCCGATCAGCGTGAACACGACGTCGCCGGAATTCACCGTGTCGCTGAAACCGGCCTCGGTTCGATAGAGCCCGTAGACGAGCCACGGCTGACGTCCGAGTTCTGCGGTCATCCAGCCGGCGGTGTTGGCGATGAACGGGAACGGGAACGCCAGCATCAGCATCCAGAGCATGGCGCGGGACGATTCCAGACGCTGCCGGAATCGCAGGAACGTGGCCACCGTCATCAGCGCGATGAACAGCGTCCCCAGCCCCGCCATCACGTGGAACGAGTAGTAGAGCAGCTCGACGTTGGTTGGCCAGACGTCACGCGGGAAGGCATCGAGTCCGCGGACCTCGCCATGAAACGTGCCGAACGCGAGGTAGCTGAGAAGCCCGCGCATTCTGATCGGATTCTCCATTCGGCGCTCACGCACATTGGGCTGGCCGATGATCGTCAGGTCGGCCATCGGTCCGGACTCGAAGCGGCCTTCCATCGCCGCCAGCGCCGGTTCCTGATGCCGGGCGACGATTTTCGCCTGCGCATCACCCGTCGGAAACGCCACCAGAACCGACGCGACCAGGCCGGCGATCGTGGCATCACGCAGATAGAGGCGGGCCTGATCGAGATGCTGGCCGCGAAGCATGTAGAACGCGCCCATCGCGGCAATCGCGAAGGTTCCGGTCACGAGCGCCGCCGCCTGGTTGTGGGCGAACTGGACCATCGCCCATTCGTTCAGCAGATAGTCGCTGAAGTCGGCGATGACCAGCGTGCCGTCAGGGCCGACCGCATGCCCAACCGGATGCTGCATGAAGGCGTTCGTCACGAGGATGAAATACGCCGACGCCCAGCTGCCGACGGCGACGCCGAGCGCGGCAAGGAAATGCTTCCGCGGACCGAGCCGGCGCTCGCCCCACACGAGCGCGCCGACGAAGGCGCTTTCGAGCAGGAAGGCGAACATGCCCTCCATCGCCAGCGTCTGGCCGACGACGCCGCCCGCATAGGTCGAGAAACTGGCCCAGTTCGTCCCGAACTGGAACTCCATCGGGATGCCGGTCACGACGCCGACTGCGAAGGTGAGGCCGAAGATGCGAGCCCAGAAACGCACCGCTGCGTCGTAGCGCTCGTCGCCGCTCCGCAGCGCGCGGAATTTCCAGTACACCAGGAACCACGCGGTCCCCATCGTCAACTGGGGAAACAGATAGTGGTAGGTGATCGTGAAGCCGAACTGCAGCCGATGCCAGAACGCAGGATCGTCCATGTCTGGGCGTGTAGGCCCAAGCTTTAGCTTGGGGGGACGGCAGTCGTCAAATGGTGCCCGAGCTGGAGGCTACGGGCGAAACATGGAGTCATGCCCGAGCTAAAGCTCGGGCCTACGTACGAAAGCAATGCCCGAGCTGAAGCTCGGGCCTGACGGCCTAAGCTCGGGCCTACGTACGAAAACTGAACGCGGGATCGAGTGGCGGCAGCGGCGCGCCGAAAAAGATGCGCCGCTGAATTTTCGGCAGGATCGGCGAATGCAGCACGAGCGGGAGCACACGAGGAACCAGCCATTTCAGCATCGGACTCGAGCCGTCGTTCGAGGTCAGCACCCGCTGTGCCTTCAACTGCAGGCCGTGCAGCGTCCGCACGTCCTGCTCTCGTAGCTGCTGGACGCGCTGCAGGTCGGTACGCGGGATCGGTCCGCGCCCGAGCCGCGGATAAATCTCCTGCGCCGCGACCGCGGCAGTCGCAAGCGCGACGTTCACTCCGATCGCGCCAGCCGGACTCATCGTGTGAGCGGCATCGCCGATCAGCAGCAAGCCGTCCCGCGCCCAATCGTCGACGAGCCGAACGATCCCTTCGAGGGGAAAAAACGGCGTGAAGTCCTTCAGCGAACCGGCGAACTCGGTGAACACCCCGTCGAACTCGCGCACGCGATCGGCCACGAATGCCACACCTTCCTGCCGCCATTTCTTCCATCCGCCCGTGGGCAAGGCGATGCCGGCCTGTATATGGTGCGGGTACTTGGGTAGCATCAGTCCGCGGACTTTGTCGCCGAACGAAATGTAGAACGTGCTCGACCACGCCGTCGGCTGCTCGATCGTGAACCAGACGATGTCGAAGTCGTGATGCTCGTACGCCGCAGTGAATCCACCGAGCTTTGCCACGGTCGAATAGCGCCCGTCGGCGCCGACGACCACGTCCGCACGAATCTCGAACGGCTCGGAGCCGCGGCGCAGGCCGCTGACGCCGACGACGCGGCCATCCTCGTGAATGAGCTTGGACACCTTCGCGCCCATCCAGCATTGGAAGGTGGCGAACGGTTCGGCCTTGCGAACGAGCGCGGCGAGGAAAATCGGCTGGGGCATCCAGATCGCGTAGGGATACTCCGGCGAAATCTTCTTGAAGCTGAATTCGCCGACCTCTTTGCCGCTCAGGCGAACCTTCGCATGGTCGAGGATCGAGTGTGGCTCGGCGAGGATGTATTCGAGGAGGCCGAGCTCGTCGAGCAGGTGCGCGGTGCTGGGCTGCAGCACCTCACCGCGGAACTCGCGCTCGAACGTCTCGTGGCCCTCGAGAACCAGGACGTCGGCACCGCGTTTGGCGAGCAGGAGACCGAGGAGCAGGCCTGCCGGCCCACCTCCGACGATGCAGGTACTGACGCGGCGGGTGATCATGACTCTCCTCTCGATCGGCGGCTGTAGGGCGGACCTTCAGGTCCGCTTCCGCACCGCGATCGAAGCATAGACGGCCTCGACATTGAGGAAGCAGCGCGACGAGTGGTGCACATCTGATGAACGGCGGACCTGAAGGTCCGCCCTACAGGTGATGCAGTCGGATGTAGGGCGGACCTTCAGGTCCGCCGTGGGCGCCTAATCGAACCCGTGCCGGCGGAGGCGGATATAGAGCTGATGGCGCGTCAGGCCCAGCGCCTTGGCGGCTTTCGACTTGTTGAAACGGGCCGACTCGAGGGCTTCCTGGATCATGGCCCGTTCCATCGCCCGGAGGTCGCTTGCCGACATCGGGCGCCCGGGCCCGACCGCGGTGGCGGCCGCGGGCGGCTGTGGCATCGCTGGCGCGGTGATGGGCGGCGGCGCTGAGAGCGCCAGGTGTTCGGGCGTAATCAGACCACCGTCACAGAGGATCACCGCGCGTTCGAGGACGTTGCGCAGCTCGCGCACGTTGCCCGGCCAGCGATAGGCCGTGAGCAGTTGGCGCGCGTCGCGCGAGATCCCGCCGGGCGGGCGGCCCAGCGTCCGGCCAATCTCGGTCAGAAACGCCTCGCTCAGCGGCAGCACGTCATCGGGTCGATCCCGCAATGCCGGAAGACGGATCGCGATCACGTTCAGCCGGCAGTACAGGTCTTCCCGAAACTGTCCCTGGGCGATCGCCTTTTGCAGGTCCCGATTCGTGGCGGCGACGACGCGGGCATCGGTCCGCAGCACGCGCGTCCCGCCAAGCCGTTGAAACTCGCGCTCCTGGAGCACGCGCAGGAACTTGGCCTGCGCCGACGGGCTCATCTCCGCCACTTCGTCAAGGAACAGCGTGCCTGCCGCCGCGTGCTCCAGTTGCCCCGGTTTGCTCTGGGTGGCGCCGCTGTAGGCCCCGCGCTCGTAGCCGAAAAGCTCTGCTTCGAGCAGTTGTTCGGGCAATGCGGCGCAGTTCAGGGCGATGAACGGCCCGGCGTGACGCGACGAGGCGCGATGGAGAAGACGGGCCACTACTTCCTTGCCAGTTCCCGACTCGCCGAGGAGCAGGACCGTGGTGTCGGTTCCGGCGACCTGCGTGGCCTGCGTCAGCACCTGACGCCATTCGGTCGAAGTGCCGATCACGCTCCGGTAGCCGGTGCGTGCGTCCAGTTCGTCGGTGAGCGTGCGGACGCGCGCCTCGAGCTGCGACGCGCGGGCCGTCGCTTCGTCGGCCGCTTCGACGCCTCGAGCTCGCGGTCGCGCGCCAGCGTCAGGCTCGTCGTCTGCGCGCGCGGCTCTTCAGCGCGGCGTGCGCCGTCGGCCAGCGTCTCGGCGAGGTTGTAGTGCGACAGTCCGACAGCAACGTGATCGGCGAGACGGCGCGCCACCGCGACGTCGGCCGCCGTGAACTTCGCGGTCTCAAAAGACAGGAACCCGACGCCGCCGATGACGCGATCGTCGAATCGAATCGGCATCCTGATTGCGGATCGGGCACCCAGTTTCGCTGCGGGATTGGTGGCCTCGACGGGATGCGCGGTGAGATCGTCGACGATGTCGAACTCCCACGCCCGCACGACGTCGGGAGGATAGAGATGCGGCACCACCTGGCCGCCGTCGGTACCGCGATCGGACCGCGCGTAAGTCGTGATCCTGGTCAGATCCTCGCTGAACAGCCGCAGCACCAGGAGATCGTGCGGCAGCGCGATCTTGGCGGTCGACGAGAGACGATCGAACACGTCGCGCACGTCCAACACGTGGAGCAATGCGGGGAGGAGCTCCGCCGCGTGTTCGAGGCGCCGAAGCTGGCCGATCGCACTTTCCGGCGCGACGGACGCCTGCAGCACCTCCGCGGCCATCCTCGCGACGCGTTCGAAGGTGTCGCGCTGCGCCGACGTCAGCGAATCAGGTTGACTGAAGCCGGCCCAGAAACAGGCCGAGACCGGCAGTCCGTCGATGCGCGTGGCGACGAGACGCTCGACGCCGCCGGACAGGAGCAGCCACTCGATGGCACGTTGCGGGTTCGCCTTCAGCGGCGCCGACGTGATCTCGCGCGTCCCCGCGGCTGACGGTCGCAGGACGTCCGGCACGTCGGCTTCCGCCACCACGTAAGCGCCCAGGCCGAACGGGTAGGAGTGAATCAGCTGCACGCGCCCATCGTCGCGGGCGTGCGCGAAGCCGAGTGTCACCGTCGGACCGATAACGCTCGCCGCCTCGGACAGGACCGCCAATTGCTCGCGGCTCGGAGTGGGAAGCATGCGGCACAGTCTCGCACCAAACCCCCGGCGGCGGGATATGACTTCCGATGTACCGGGATCCCAGGTTACCCAGGTTACTCAGGTTACCCAGGTTACTCAGGTTACCCAGGTTGCCCAGGTTACCTAGGTTGCACCATTACGCTGATGCCGACGCCGCCCGGAACGATCATTGGCGAGGTGAAGTAGTTGCGCCCGTGGAACGTGACGGAGCGCCCGATGATGATGCCTTCGGTGGCGCCGGCGACGACGTCGCTGGCGAAGTGCCGCTCGTCGTGGAGGCGGGACATCGCGACGTACGAGGCGACCAGATACGTCGGAACCGCCGCCCGCCATCCGAAGTGCTGCTGCAGCACGGTCGCCGCCGCGAAGGTAACCGACGCGTGTCCGGACGGAAAGGAGAAACCTGAGGCTCTCGTCCCGTCGGCTCGCAAGGGCCGCTCGCGGCGGATCGCGACCTTGAGCCCCTGCGTGATGCCTTCGGACAGCAGCGTCGCTTCAATCAAGTCCATGCCGAGGTGCTGCATCCAGCCGGTGTGGCGATGCCGGCCGATCATGTAGGTGGCAAATGACGCGCCCAGCACCACTGGAAACGAACCAATGTACTTCCCTGGCGCGAAGAAGGAGTCGGCGAAATCGGATCCGGAGAGATGCTCGTTGATGTAGTCGTCGGCAGGATGGATGCCCGCGCTCATCGCGGTTCCTGCCGCCAGCCAGTAGAGGCTGTTGCGCCGCGGGATGTGTTTCAGGTCGTCGCCGAGATTGTTGAGAAGGGTCTTTGCAAAGCCTCGATTGGAGTTCGTTTCGTCATCGCCAGCCGCCGCCTTCTGCGGGTCTGATTGCGCGGGTTGGGTCAGGGCGCCTGTCGCCGTGACGCTGTCCTGCGCACACACCGCCGGCGCCGTACACGACAGTAGCGCCAGTCCAAGCGCGCACGACCACGCCCGATGAACGGCCATGGATCTTCCGGAGGGTTTGTTCCGCTCTCGCTGCATGGAACTTCCATCGTGCCTCCGGCCAAATGAACGGACCATGAACGCGCTTCAGTCTGTGCGCGGCGCTCGATCCGAGGCATGATGATCGGCGCAGCGATGCGGATTCTGGTGGTGGAGGACGAGCCACGCGCGGCGCAGATGCTGGCGAAGGGACTGCGCGAGGAAGCCTACGCCGTGGATGTCGTCGGCGACGGCGAGCGCGCGTTGTATCAGCTCGCCATCACCGAGTACGACGCGATCATCCTCGACGTCATTCTGCCACTACAGGATGGGCTCGCCGTCTGCCGCGAGCTGCGAAAGAGCTCGTCGACGGTGCCCGTGCTGATGCTCACCGCGCGTGACGCGGTCGACGCGCGGATTGCCGGGCTCGACAGCGGCGCCGACGATTACCTGACGAAGCCGTACGACTTCCGCGAGCTGCTCGCGCGGCTGCGCGCGGTCATGCGGCGCAGCCGCCGGCCGTTGACGCCGGCCGTCCTCCGCGTCGGTCCGATCTCGCTCGATACGCGAGCCCGCCGTGCCTTTCGCGACGGAGCACCGATCACGTTGACCGCACGGGAGTACGCACTGCTGGAGCACCTTGTGCTGCACGCCGACGAAGTCGTCGGCCGCGCTGCCATCGCCGAGCACGTGTGGGATTCGCCGTACGAATCGATGTCGAACGTGATCGACGTGCTGATTCAGCGGCTGCGCCGCAAGATCGACGTGCCAGGCCAGCCATCGCTGATCGTCACCCGCCGGGGCGAGGGATACATGCTCTCGGCGTCAGCGGTGCGTTGATCGAAGGCCGCCACGGAGAACGCAGAGAAGAGCGCGGCGATCGGTTCAGCTCACGGCAACGGAAGAATCGCCGCGAAGACACTGCCGGTCGGCCCTGTCGATTCGAGAGAGAGCGTCCCGCCATGGGCTTCGGCGATCCAGCGGGCGATCGGCAAGCCCAAGACCGGCGCCCGTGTAGTCCGCGTCGTGGCGCGCGAAGCGCTCGAAGATTCGCTGCTGCTGCGACGGCGGGACTCCCCGCCCGTCGTCGGCGACGCGAATGGCGGCCTCGCGGGCCGACACGTGCAACGAGACGCGGACGGTGCCGCCGTGCGCGGCGTGGCGGATCGCGTTGTCGATCAGGTTCGTGACCATCCGCCGCAGCAGACCATCGTCTCCCACGAAGCCGGCTTCCCCGTCGGTCGCGGTCACGATCGAGACGTTGCGGGTCGTCGCGAGAACGCTCAGCGCACGGGCAGTCTCGCTGACGATATCGTCGAGATAGAGCGGCTCGCGGACCAGGGGCACACCGTGCGCCTCGGCGCGCGACAGCAGGAACATGGCGTCGACCAGATGCGACAAGCGCTCCGCCTGCTCGCCGACGATTGTCATCGACTCGCGGTATTCATCCGACGACCGCGCGGCGCGCGCGAGCGTGACCTGTGCGGTGGTGCGGACGACCGAGACCGGCGTCCGCAGCTCGTGCGACGCGTCCGCCATGAACTGGCGTTGCGCATCGATCACGGCGGCGAGGCGATCGAGGAGCCCATTGAAGGCCGTTGCCAACGTCCCCAGCTCGTCGCCCGGATGCGGCGTCGTCAGGTGACCGACGGGTGTGCGATCGGCCGCGAGTGTCTTTGTCTGACGCGCCATGTCGCTCAGGGGCCGTAACGACTGCCGGCCGACCAGCCAGCCGCCGAGGCCGGCCACCAGCATCGACACGAAGACGCCCCATCCCAGGGCGCTGCGCAGCGCGGCGTCTTCGGCGTCGAGCGGAGCCAACGGTGCCGCAATTACGGCGACGTAGCGCTTCCCGCCGGCGTCGACGCGTTCCCGCATGACGCGGTAGCGGGCCGATCCGAAGGACTCGGTACGGAGGCGCATGGCGTCGCTCGTCATCGGCAACGTGCGCCAATCAACATGGCGGCCCCATGGGATCAGGAACTTGCCGTCCGGATCGGCAATCGCGACCGCGCGATCGGGCAGCGCCATCTCCGTGCTCGCTTCCGTGGCGGCGCGCCGGACGTCGTGTCCTTCGCCGAATTCCTCCCGCATCATCCCGTGGAGGGTCAGCATCGTCCGCGACAAATCTTCGTCGAGGCGATGCAGCGCGCGGCGTTCCTGCACGAGCGCGACCACCACCGCGCCAACCGCCAGCACGACGAGGACGACGGCCGTGTACCAGACAGTCAGGCGGGCACGGATCGGCCAGGACATGGGATGGCCGATGAACGGAGGGGCGGCCGACCTGGCGGGGCGCGCCTGCAGGTGGGGATCGGCGAACGTCGTGGGCTCGTGCACGGAAGGTCCGTCCATTGTGCCTCAGTCGGGTCGTCTCCAATCCTGAGCTTGTCTCGCCGGCCACCAGATCAGATACCGAGCGGTGAGGGCGGTACAATCGAGCGCGGCTGCGCGGTCGATGGGATGCGCGGCAGCCCTGGGGGATGTCATGACACGGCTCGGTCGAATCATGAGTGTGGGCCTGCTCGCGGTTTTCGGGATCGCCGCCAGCGTCCCGAGTGAGGGCAGCCCGTTGAAGGGCCGCTACAAGAAAGAGGGCGACAGCTGCGTCTGGGACGCCAACGATTCGGGACCGAATCAATGCGAGCCGGTCACGAAAGGGCGATTCAAGAAGGACGGCGACCGATGTCTCTGGGAATCGAACGAGAGCGGCCCGGATCAGTGCACGCCGCGAGGCGGCCGCTTCAAGAAGGAGGGCGATCGCTGCGTATGGACCGCGAACGACTCCGGACCGAACCAGTGTAATCCGCGTCAGCCGCGATAACGCCGTGCCGGAGCTGCCCGAAGTCGAGGCCGTCCGCCGCGAGCTGGCGCCGGCGATGCGCGGCGCGCGGTTCCGGCGGGTGATCGTCCGGCGCGCCGGGCTGCGCACGCTGTTTCCCGACCGGTTCGCGGCGCGGCTTCGCGGCCGTACGGTTCGAGGCGCTCGTCCGCCGCGGCAAGTACCTGCTCGCCGACCTCTCCTCGGGCGAGACGCTTCTGATGCACCTCGGCATGTCGGGCTCGTTTCAGGTCGACCACCCGGCACCCGGACGCGTCTCGATCGGTGCGGCGAAGGACGTCGGCGATGCGCACGACCACGTCGTCTTTCAGATGTCGTCCGGCGCGACGATCACCTTCAACGATCCGCGACGCTTCGGCGTGATGGATCTCGTGCCGAGTGCGGCACTCGACCAGCATGCGGCGCTCGGCGCGATGGGGCCCGAGCCGCTCTCGCGGGACTTCGAGCCCCAGGCGCTCGCGCGTGCCTGCGCCGGCCGGAGAGCGCCGATCAAGGTCGCATTGCTCGATCAGCGCGTCGTCGCCGGACTCGGGAACATCTACGCCAGCGAGGCCCTGCACCTCGCGCATCTATCGCCGCGGCGACCGGCGTCGAGGATGGCAAGGCCCTCAGGCGCGCCGCGCGAAAGCGCGGTTCAGCTGGTGCGTGCGATCAAGACGACGCTGGAGCGCGCCATCGAACGCCAACAGAACCCGCGCTATCGATCGGCACGTTTCCGCGTTTACGATCGCGAAGGCCAGCCGTGCGTCACGACGGGATGCGATGGCACGATCAAGCGGATCACGCAAGCCGGCCGATCGACGTTCTACTGTCCCGTCTGTCAGACCGGCTGAAGCACGTCGACTGCACCGAGAGGCTGATCGCGCTCGCCCGCGTGTCATTATCTATCTGCGGAGTGCCCAACTCAGGATCTCAGGATGACCACCACTCGGACGGCGGACGTTGCCACGACCCGGCTCCTCGAACCCGGTCACACCCTCGGCGTGATTGGCATGGGCGTCATGGGTCAGACGCTGCTCAAAGGACTGCTCGACGCGCGAGCGATCGCGCCATCGCAGGCCTGGGGCACGTCGCGGTCTCGCGCGACCTGCGACAAAGTCGCGGCGGCACTGGAGGTCGCCGTCGAGCCCGACATCTCGTCGCACCTGGCACAGACCGACGTCGTGCTGCTGTGCGTCAAGCCGGCGCAGGCGGCAGTTGCGCTGAATACGCTGAAATCGACGCCTGGCCTTCGTCCCGACGCCCTGCTGATCTCGATTGTTGCGGGCGTTCGCCTTCGCGATCTCGCCGCGGCGCTCGGAACGACGAATCCATGGGTCCGCGCCATGCCAAACACGCCCTGCGTCGTCGGCGAGGGGATGACCGCGATCGCGGGCGGCGAGCACGCCACGTCCGCACACCTCGCGAGGACGCGCCAGGTGTTCGAGTGCGTCGGCAGCTGCATCGAGACCGACGAGCGTCACTTCAACGCGATTACCGCGCTGAGCGGGAGCGGACCCGCGTATCACTACCTGATCATGGAGGCGATGGCCGACGCCGGCGTACGCGTCGGATTGCCGCGGGATCTCGCGCTGACACTGGTATCGCAGACTGCGCTCGGCGCCGCACGCATGGTGCAGACGTCAGGACGACATCCCGCCGCACTCAGGGACGACGTGACGACGCCGGCGGGATGCACGATCGGCGGCCTGCTGATGCTCGAGGACGGGAAGATTCGATCGGTGCTGGCCCGGGCGATCGAGGAAGCGACGCGCATCGCGGCCACGCTCGGCGCGCCGCCTCCCCAAACCTAGTGTGACTGCGGCGAAGCCGCCGCCCGCACCAGGACCGGATCCTTCCTGAAGCGTTCCGGGAAGAAGCGCTCCAGGTCGTCGACCTTCGGCAGGTCGTTGACGACGATGTAGCCGTGCGTGGGATGGAGCGTCAGAAAGTCCTGATGGTAGTCCTCGGCAGGATAGAAGCTCCGCCCCGACTCCACTGTGGTCACGATCTTCGACGTGAAGGCGTGCGCGCCATTGAGTTGTGAGATGTACGCCTCCGCGATCCGCGCCTGGTCTGCGCTCGTCGGAAAAATCGCCGATCGATATTGAGGCCCGTGGTCCGGCCCCTGACGATTGAGCTGCGTCGGATCGTGTGCGACCGAGAAGAAGATCTGCAGCAGCTGCCCGTAGGTGATCTCGCGCGGATCGAAAGTGATCTGCACCGACTCGGCGTGACCGGTGGAACCGGTGCTGACGACCTCGTACTCCGCCGTGGCTTCCTTGCCACCCGCGTAGCCGGACACAGCGTTCTTCACGCCCTTGACGTGCTGAAAGACGCCCTGGACGCCCCAGAAACAGCCGCCAGCCAGCACTGCCACCTCAGAGCTCGCCGTCGACGCCGACGCGTCAACGGCGGGCGCCGGCACGACGCGCGCAGCCGCGACCGCGGACGGCATGCGGAGCCAGGCACCTGCCAGGAGGGCGACGACTGCCACGAGGCAAACAGCGACGGCCTGACGACCTATCGTCCGCGGCACGCGTTGCAAATCCATGATCAAGTCTCCGTTCTCTTTATAGCCATCTATAAGACCCCGGAGGAGGCGTTGAGGTTACTTGACCGTCAGCACACCCTTCATCCCGGCGATGAAATGTCCGGGAAAGCTGCAGAGATACGTGTATTGACCAGGTGCCGCGGGTGCCTTGAACGTGACATCCACGGTTTCGCCCGGTCCGACGAGCCCCGTTGACGCCAGAATCTTGGCCTTGAACTGTGCCGGGATGTAGCCGGTCGCCCCCGCGGTCCCGGCTGCGTTCGTGAACGCCGTGGGATCCGTCCCCTTCGCCAACAGGACGAAGTTGTGCGCCATTGCCATCTTGGGCAGCGTGCCCACGGATTTGAGGCGGACGTGCAGCAGCTCGCCGGGCTTGGCCGTGATCGCCAGCACGCTGAACTTCATCTGATCGTTCCCGGTGATTTCGACCAGCCGCCCTGCCGGCGCGGCACGGCCCACACCCGAGCACAACAGCACCCCCGCCACAATCCCCAACCCAATTGAACGAATACGCATGATTTCGACACTCCAGAAAAGGTCTGCTCCCCTAATCATAGCCGCTGTGCTTGTCACCGCGGTCCCGAGTGCCGAGCGAGTGATGAAACGCGATGGCTGAAAGAAGAAGAATTGGCCAGCGCCCCCTATTCGTACCGCAGCGCGACGAGCGGATCGACACGAGACGCGCGATACGCCGGCATCACCGTTGCGACCAGTGCCACGAGCGCCAGCGCGGCCGTGGCGACGATCAACGTCGCGGGATCGTTCGCTGACAGGCCGTAGAGCCGGCTGGCGATGAGACGGATCGTCGCCACCGACAGGGCGGCGCCGGCGACGACCCCCACCAGCAGCAGCCACCCGGTCTCGCGCACGATCATCGTCATCAGCGCGCCCTGCTGCGCGCCGAGCGCCTTGCGGATGCCGATCTCGCTCGTCCGACGCGCCACGCCATACGACAGGACGCCGTAGAGGCCCATCGCGGCAAGCAGCGCCGCCACGATGCCGAACGCAATCGAGAGGCGTGCGAGCAGCCGGTCCTGCACAATCCGCTCGTCGATCGCATCGGTCACCGTCCGCACCCGGCCGATCGGCATCTTTGGCTCTGCCTGCTGAATCACCCGCCGCACATCGGCGACCACGTTCGATGCCTCGCCGTGAGGACGGATGATGAACGATACGCCACTGATCGACGCCGCGGGCTGCGTCGCCGGGACGTAGAGTCGATGCTCGATCTCGGCGCGGAGGCGATTCTGTCGCGAGTCTCGGACGACGCCGATCACCTCATAGGTGTGCCGTTGATCCGCATACTCCTGCGTGACGTGCAGTCCCAGCGGGCTGCGGCCGGCGAAGAATCGCTTGGCGAACGTCTCGTTGATCACGCAGACCGTCCGCCCGCCCTCGCGATCGTCGACCGTAATTTCGCGTCCGAGCAGTACAGGTACACCGAGCGTCGAGAAGTAGCCAGGCCCGACCTGGTCGTAGCGCGATCCGCGGTCGTTGTCGCCTTTCGGCGTGTAGCCTTCAACGACGATGCTGTCGCCGTTGTCGGATCCCTGGAACAGTCCGTTGTTCGAGAACGTGGCGACGCGTACGCCGGGGATCGTACGAATGCGTGCGAGAAGTGATTCGAACGCGGCCGCCTGACGGGCCGGATCGTAGCCGGCTGCCTGTCCGTCCACGCGCACCGTCATCAAATTGTCTTTCGGATAGCCGACGTCGACTCGTTGCAGGTTGACCAGCGTCCGAACCAGGAGACCGGCACCGATCAGGAGCGGCAGCGACAAGGCGAGCTGCCCGATGACGACGGCCTTCCCCACTCGCAGCCACGCCGCCGACCCCGCAATGGTTCGACCCTCTTCGCGCAACCCGGTGGCGGCTGGCGTCTTCGTGATCCGGAATGCCGGCAGAAGGCCCAGCAACAATCCCGCAACGATGGTCAGCCCGAAGACGAAGGCGAGGACGCGAACGTCCAGCGCCGAAGGCAGAGCGATCGCTTCGTCCGACACGAGCCGCAACAACCCGCTGCGCAGCAGCGCGGCGACGCCGAGGCCGGCCAGTCCGCCGACGGTCGCGAGGCACAGGCTTTCCGTCAGCAGCTGCCGGATCAGCCGCCCGCGGCTCGCGCCGAGCGCCAGGCGCACTGCCATCTCGCGCGTTCGGGCCGTGGTGCGGGCCAGGAGCAGGTTGCCCAGGTTCGAGCAGGCGATGAGCAGGACCAGCCCCGCAGCACCCAGCAGCACGAACAGCGGTTCCGAGAAGTCACCACGAAGCGACGACGCGCCCGTCGCCGCGGGATTCAGACGCAGCCGCTGATCCATGAAGCGCTTCCGCGTTTCGGCATCGGCCATCGAGCCGTAGTAGGCGGCCAGGCCACGCTGAAAGATCACGTTGACGTCGGCCTGCGCCCGCGCCAACGGGACATCCGGACGCAGGCGGCCGAACAGGTGCAGCCACATGATCTTCTCGACGCTGCCCGGCTGGTCGTGCAGCCAGTCGCGTCCGGGCAGCACGGTGGGCTGCATCGCGAGTGGGATCCACGCGTCGGGACGCTCGCCAACCGTCTCGCCGAAGAACGCCGGCGGCATGACGCCAATGACGGAGAGCAGGCCGTCCCCCAGCGAAATCGTCTTCCCGATCGCGTCGTCACGGCCTCCGAAGCGCGTCTGCCAGAAGTCGTGGCTGATGACCGCATACGGCACGCTGCCCGGCGCCGGCTCCTTCATCGCGTCGAAGGTGCGGCCGAGAAGAGGCGGGACGCCCAGCGTGCGGAAGTAGGAGGCCGAGACCATGCGCGTGCGCAGCTCTTCGCGTGCGCCGCCGGCGACGCGGGCATCAATGCGCTGCAGGCTGCTCTGCGACGCCATGAGCGACGCCAGCGTGCTGTTCTGTGCCTGCAGATCGAGGAACTCGGCGTAGGTGACCAGAGAACGGTCGCCGTCCTCCATGCCGATCGACACGCCGCTCGTCAACGGGTCGGTCAGCATGACGATTTCCTGAGGGTTGCGGACGGGCAACGTGCTCATCAACACGCTGTTGACGAGGCTGAAGATGGCGGTGTTGGCCCCGATGCCGAGCGCCAGCGAGAGGACGGCGACCGCCGTGAACCCGGGGTTGGCGGTAAGAATGCGGACGGCGTGACGGAGATCCTGTCGAATCACGTGACCATGCTCCCGGAAGGCGGTGGGGACGACGTCGACCAGCGTGCGGCTCCAGATACGGGCGGCAGCGATCCACCCGGCGGACCGCTGCGCCTCCTCGAGCTGGTCGGCGAATGCGCCGACCATCTCCTTGCCGTACTCGTTACGGAACTCGGCGGGATAGCACCACAGCAGCGCCCGATAGACATCGGCGGCACGCATGTGCCCTACAGCTTTCGTGGGATGAGCCCGGTCGCGCGGGCCTGCGTCAGCATGTCGTTGACGCGGCGCGCTTCGGCGATGGCCACCCTGCGGCCAAGGCGTGTCAGCCGGTAATAACGGCGGCGCTCATCGTTGCTCGACGGATCCGGACGATCGCGCAGCTCCTCGATCAGCCCCTGCTCGAGCATGCGGCGTACGGCGCTGTAGAGCGTGCCGGCGCTGAGGCGAACTTTGCCGTCGGTCCGCGCCGACACGTCCTGCATGATCGAGTAGCCGTGCCGATCACGATCGGCGAGGGCGACCAGGATGTGGAAGAACGCTGTCGGCAGCGGCAGCAACGCCTGAACGTCGTCGGAAGGGTCGGATGCGCCCATCTGTATCGACCGTCAGTATACTGTAGGTCGATACAGTTCACGAAATCGGGGTCGGGATAAATTTCAGTTTTTGCCAACTGGTCCCTTCGACGGCTCGCCTCCTCCCTTGAGAAATTCCTCTTCCTTGATCTGTTCCCGAATCTCGGCGGGCGACTTCGGGTTCAGGGACTCCATCTCCGCGATCTCATCTGGCGTCAACTTGGGCAGATGGCGGATGAAATGCACCAGTTGCCAGCCGGCCGCCTCGCTCTCGGGCGACTCGTTGCCCCACGCCGGCATCCCCGTGAAGCGCACGCCGTGCTCGATGATGAAGAACAGCTCGCCGTCGCTCAGCGACTGCGTGTCGGCGGTCCGCATGTCCGGCGCCCGTGGATACAGCCCCTGCCCTGGCGTGGTCTTCCCGCTGCCATCGTTCGCGTGACAGGAGGCGCAGTGATCGGCGAAGTGTCTGCGTGCGCCGTCGATCAGCTCCTTCGTCAACGGCACAGGATTCGTGCGATTCCGGATTTCGCGCGGAATCGCCAGCGTCCGCACCCGGCGCGCGACGATGGTCTCGATGCGGCCGGGCTCCGGCCTGGCGCTGGCGCCGCTGGCGAGCAGCCACGCGAAGACTGCTATTGCGAGTGCCCCTACACCAGCTAGCGCGACCATGAGCGCACGGACAAGTCTCGCCATCTGAGGCCTCCCGGTCGTGATTCTGAGTCACGGATGGCGCGGAGGGCAACGGGTTCCGGGGACACGGATGGCGCGGAGGGCGACGGATTTTCCTGGTCACGGATGTCGCAGAGGGCGACGGATTCTTGGACACGGATAGCGCGGACAGTACGGATCAATCGTTTTTCCTACGAAACGGCTAACCACCAATCTTTGCAATGTCCCCGACAATCCTGCGGCTGAATTCGGGGCGCTGGCCGAAGTTCAACAACAGGCCAACGCCGCCGCCCGCGGCTTTCAGATAGTTGAGCAACTGAGTGACCGAGCGTCTCTCCAGTTCCGGCAATGCCTTGATCTCGATGAGCACTGCACCTTCCACGACGATATCCACGAAGAACGTACCGATCACTTCGCCGCGAAAATGGACCTTGAGCTGAACCTCTTCCTCCGCGCGGAGGCCTTTTTCGAGCATCGCGATCATCATGGCTCTCCTGAGAACCCGTTCAGGAAACCCCTGACCGAGCTCGTTGTACACCTCGAAGAAGCAACCAATGATTTGCTCGGTCAACTCACGATGCACCAGTACCAGAACCGCACCTCTCGAGCGGTTCAGGTCGCAAACGACACGCCATGCGGAATTGCCATTTGAGTGTGCGCCGTGCCGTCAGAAGATGGCAGCGTCGAGAATGGCCGGAGCGCGCAGATGTCGCAGAAAATGCGCACCATTCCTCGTCAGGTGTTTGAGAAACGAATCCATCACCAGCAGTCGCACGTGGCCAGTCTCTTTTTGAATTAAAGAGATCCGTTACTTTCCGTGTTGATCCGTGATCCCCGGGATCCGTGATCCCCGGGATCCGTGATCCCAAGGATCCGTGCCCCACCTCGCCGACTCGTCAGGGCGAGCTATTCAGCACGCAACGCGATGAGAGGATCGACGCGGGTCGCGCGGCGCGCCGGCAGAGCGCCGGCGACAAACGCCGCAACCACCAAGGTGACGATCGCCGCCACCAGCGACAGCGGGTCGCCTGGCGTGACTCCGTACAACTGACGTTCGAGCAGCCGGGCGCACGCCAATCCCACTGGAAGCCCGATGACGACGCCCAGCACGACGAGGCGCACGATATCGCCGAGGACGAGCCGCCGAACCTGCGACGGCGCCGCGCCGAGCGCGATTCGCAGTCCGATCTCGGCAGTACGCTGGATGGTCAAATAGGCGATGACGCCATACAGCCCGACGGCAGCCAGCGCCAGCGCGAGGACGCCAAACACCGTTGAGAGCGTTGCTGTCAGGCGCTCGACGACGAGGGATGCAGTGACCTGCTCGCGCAGCTCGACGATCGCCGCGGCCGCCAGCCGGTCGTCGACTCGTGCGAGTTCGCGGCGGAGCGTTGCCGCCAGCGCGGCAGGATCTCCTGAGGTGCGGACTTCGAGCTCGCGCGGAGTCTGCTCGTGCTGTGCGATTGGCACGTACAACATCGGCCTGCTGCCCTCGCGAAGATCGGCGTACTTGGCGTCCTCGGCGACGCCAGCGATCTCCATCAGCGCCTTTGCCGCGCATGGGTCCTCCGTGCAGAGGCCGACGCGCCTGCCGAGCGGATCGCCGAGGCCGAGGAACGTGCGCACGAACGCCTCGTTGACGATCGCGACCTTCCGTCCCGTCGACTGGTCGTCGTCCGCGAACGGACGCCCGCGAAGGACGGTGATGCCCATCGCCTCGAAGTAGCGTGGGCTGACCGCATTCGCCAACGTGCGTGGCGTGACATTGGGGTTCGGCGTCGCCCCGTCAATCACGATCGTGTTGCCCCAGGTCTCCCGGTTGAAGACCCCGGACGACGAGAGGCTTGCCGCACGGACGCCGCGCAACTGGCCGGCGTGATCGAGCAGCCGCTGATAGACCGTCGGATCCGTGTGCCGGTCGAGCGGCGGTGTCACACCGACGAGGAGGACGCGATCCGGATCGAAGCCGGGATCGATGTCTTTCAGCTTCAGCAGGCTGCGGGTGAAGAGCCCGGCCGCCAGCAGCAGCACGACCGATACGGCAATCTGTGCCACGACGAGCGAGCGCCCCAGCGGAATGCCGGCTGTGCTCCGGCTCGTCGTGCCGCTGATCTTCAGCGCGGGCAACGGATCGATCCCGGCGGCACGAAGTGCTGGCAGGAGCCCGCACACGAACGCCGTGGCCAGCGACAGGAGACCCGCGAAGCCAAACACACGGCCATCGGGGCTGGCGTCGATCGCGATGGGGAGGGCGCCAGCCATCAGCGCCGCGAGCAGTCGTGTGCTCCAGGCGGCCAGCACAAATCCGGCAACGCCGCCGGTGATGGAGAGCAGCAGGGCCTCGAGCAACGCCTGCCGCACCAGCCGCCATCGCCCCGCGCCGATGGCCAGACACACGGCCATCTGCCGGCGTCGCGCTCCCGCTCGCGCAAGTGTCAACGTCGCCACGTTGGCACATGCGGTCACAAGCACCAGTCCGACAATCGCCATCAGGGCGATGAGCGGTGACGACAATTGATCGCTGAGGGCCCGCGATCCGCTGCTCGCCTGACGCACGCGGAGCCGGCTGTCGAGCACGACGGTCCGGTATTCGTTGCGCAGGTCCGCGGCGACGTCTGCGCGAATGCGGCCGTACACCGGCTCCAGGCCGGCTCGTGCCTGATCCACGGCAATTCCGGGACGGCAACGTGCGAGGACGCGCAGCCACGTCGTGCTGTGGCCGTTCCAGATGTAGGACGGTGCATCCGGTTGTGCGGTCAACGGCATCCAGACATCCGGCGCTTCTCCACCGGTCTCTCCGCGGAAGCCTGGCGATGCGACGCCAATGATGGTGAATGGCGCGCCCTTGAAGCGGAACGCCCGGCCGATGATCGCGGTGCTGCGGCCGAACCGCCGCGTCCAGTACGCGTCGCTGAGCACCGCAACCGCCTGGCCGTTCGGTAGCCGGTCGTCAGCAGGCCTGAGCGTGCGGCCGATGCTGGCGCCGACGCCCAGGGTGGTGAAGTAGTTCCCGCTGACCCATTTGAAGACAATCGGCTCGGGTGGACCATCGACGCTGACGGCGTCCGGGCGCGCCGACGACGCCGCAATCGGGTCGACGACGCGTGTCGCCTCGGTCGCAAACTGCCGGAACGCGGCGTACGAGAACAGTGCGTCGTCACCGTCCGCACTCAGGACGCTGAGCGAGATCAGCTCGTTTGGACGCTCGACGGGCAAGGCGCGCAGCATCACCGCGTTGATGACGCTGAAGATGGCGGTGTTGGCGCCGATGCCGAGCGCGAGGATGACGACGGTCACCGCAGAGAACGCCGGCGAACGCCGCAAGGCACGAGCGGCATAGCGGACGTCCCGCCAGAGGTTCTCGACGCGGGTTTCCCAACCGGCGTCGCGTGTCTGTTCTTTCACGGCATCCAGACTTCCGACCTCGAGCCGCGCGGCCCGGATCGCGGCGTCCGGCGACAGACCGCTCCGGATCTTTGCGTCGATGGCAGCATCGAGGTAGGCACGGAGCTCCTCGTCGAGCTCTCGATCGGTACGACCGCGCCGGAGCAGCGCCAGTACACCCGCGACGAGCCGGTGCGGCCACGCCATCAGAGCTTTCCCAGCGAGGCGCGCAGGATTCTCGTAATCGCGGCGGTCTGCAGCTCCCACTCGCGGGTCTCTCGCCTCAACTTCGCGCGACCCTGCGCGGTCAGCGTGTAGTACTTGGCTTGCCGGTTGTTGTCGGACGTGCGCCAATCACCCGCGATCAGGCCGTCCCGCTCGAGGCGGCGCAGCGCCGGAAAGAGCGACCCGGCGTTCACCCGGAACACGCCTTTGCTGATCTGGTCGAGGCGGACGCCGATGCCGTAGCCGTGCATCGGCTCGAGCGCCAGGGTTTTCAGAATCAGCATGTGCAGGGTGCCCTGCACGAGACCGGTCTTGTCGTCGCTGCCCATAGTCGGCCGGCGCCGCGCACACCACGCGCACGCCACGCTCATCTAGTTAAACTAGATGAGTGGACCGAAGCATACGCTTCTCCTCTAGTTTGTCAAGAGGAACAACCGGTCGGATCGGGTCGGATCACGTCGGATCGGGTCTGATTAGGTCGGAACTCAGACGACACCGAGTTGCCGCATCAGGCCCGGGTGATCAAAGTCGTCCCAGCCCTCGGCGATCTTGCCGCCCTCGAGGCGCACCAGGGTCAGGCCCGAGACCTCGATGCGCTTCCCTGACGGCTTCGGCAGGCCCGGGGCCTCACCGGTGTGTGTGCCGGTGGCGAACCAGTGGACCGCCATCATGTCGCGGCCACCCACGCAATGGCGCACGTCGACGTGCACGTCAGGAAGCGCGCCGCGGATCACGCGCTGGAAGTCGGCGAACTGCTCCGGCGTGCGAACCACGCCGTCGGCGCCGTGCGCTTTCATGTCCGGCGTCCCGAGCGCCGCAATTGCCGACAGATCGTTGTCGTTCCAGACACGGTCGAACCATTGGCAGGCAGGATTGTCGTGTGACGTCATGACGCCTCCTCGGGCTGCCGATTGTGCGCTCGAACGGTCGGGGCCGCAAGGGACCGGCGCCGGAACGCCACGAATGATGCTGTCAAGCCGTACGAGCGGACAATGATTGTCATGTTCATCGTCGAGCTGATCTACACGGCGGATCTGGCGAAGATTGACGCGCGCATGGCCGCACACGTCGCCTTCCTGAAGAAGCACTACGCGTCTGGCCACTTCCTGATCTCGGGTCGCAAGGTGCCGAGGGATGGCGGGATCATCGTCGCGATGGCGGGCAGCCGTGACGAAATCGAGGGCGTCATGCAGCAGGATCCCTTCGTCGCGCACGGCCTGGCGGACGTTCGAATCGTGCAGTTCAGGGCGAGCCAGCGTGCCGACGATCTGCCGAAGCGGATCGGGTGAGCGCGTCGCTGTTCATGGCGCGCAGATCGCGCTCGATGCGTCTCGTCCGCGAACGTGAAAGAGATGCCTTTGCCGGCAAGGCATGCGCGAAAAACGTGTTCAGTTCGCGACGCAGCTCCGGTGGCACACTGGCAAACTCGTGGCCGGCAAGCCGATGCAGCAGGTCGGCATAGGTCTCGTCGGCGAGGCGATTCACGCCGCGCGCCGGCGGCCGTCCGGTGTCGAAATCGGTATTTGGCAGGCGGAGGGGACCGGAGCGAAGCGAGCGCAGCGTGGCCCGGTATCTGACACGCGACGCCGCAACGCTCTCAGCGAACAGCGCGTCCGCCTCCGGCGTCAGCGGCTCGAACGCCAGCGGTCGCAAGGGACCGACCTTGGGCAGGATTTTCAGCACGAACGCCAGGATTCTGCTGAACAGGCCCGGCTTCCGGTAATTCTTGCCGAACTGGCGGTCGTAGTCGGCTGGCGACAGCACGAACACGAACTTCTCCGCCGTGACTCCGGGCGTCGCCTTTTCGATGTCGTCGCGCTTGTCGCGCCACGCGATGCGCGTCAGCTCCGGGATCGTGGTGCCGACGGCCCGTCGATACGTGCCGATGGCGAGATCGACATTCGGCAGCACGTCGCCGAGCTCGAGACCGTAGGTCGCGCGCACGCTTCGCTCCAGCAGCGGCTTCGCGACCTCGAAGCCGATGCGATCGTGGTACGCCTGTGCCACGTAGGCGCCGCGCGCCACCTGCAGCACGTCGAACGCGAATTCCACCATCACGTGGCGCGCCGGAGAATCGACGTAGAGCGCGTCAGGACCGACCTTCGCACGAACCTTCGGATACATCATCGGCACGACGCGGTTGACGGCGAGCGGATGGCCGGCGCAGTCGGAGTTGTAGTGCGCGAGCGCGCCGAGGGCGAATGCATACTCGTTGGCGTTCGTCGCGCCTTCGAGCAGCGACTCGACGAAGTCGCCGGCGCGTACGTAGTGCATCAGGTCGGTGAAGAGCGGGCTGCCAAACGGGTAGTAGCCCAGATCCTGGATCAGCGATCCGCCGTAGGCATAGGCACGGGCCTCGGCGAGCTGCTTGCTGGTGAGAGGACCGAATCGCTGCTGCAGAAGGGGCGCGATCTCTGACTGCCACATCGCGTCGACCATGCCCTCGTGGGTCAGCACGGAGTACGCGGAGGCGCTTCGCGCAGTGAGGACGGCCGCCGCCAGAACCAGCGCGCCGACGAAAGCCCGTCCCCAAACGGAACAGCCGTGTCGCCGGGAGTGAAAGAGGCGCATCGCTGAGCGGCTCGTCTGCAAGGGAAACGCCGGGTTTAGGGCGCGGTAACTGGCAGTGCCGCGGCTGCAAGGGACTACGGCCGGGTTACTTTCGTTCCCCATTGTTCTGTTCCCGAACACCTGCGGCGGTTCACCGCTGGAGCTTTGTGATGGCGCGCTCCATGCACCAGTACGGCCGAGCAGGAGGCAGAGATGAAGAGAGCTATTGCTCCATTCGCACTCGTACTCGGTGTTACGTTCGCAGGCGCGGCGGTCGCGCAGGATTCGACGATCAAGACGAAGACGAAGGTCGAGGGCGACGACGCGCAGACGGTGACTTACACCGGCTGCGTGCGGACGGGCACGCAGACGCAGTCGTACGTCCTGAACAACGTGGTGCCGGTGAGCACGTCCACCGAGGTCTCGGCGAACGCGGCAGGCATGCCGACGGAGACGACCTCCACCACCTACGCGCTGGTGCCCGGCGACACCGTGCAGATCACTGAGTACGTCGGCCACAAGGTCGAAGTGACCGGCATGCTGGTGCCGAAGGGTGAGATGAAGACGGAGACCAAGACGAAGGTCGGCGACGATACGACGAAGCACGAGAAGATCGAAACCGAAAGCGATGCGCCGCAGTTCCGCGTGATTTCGATCCGCAACCTGGCGGAGCGCTGCGAATAGCAGCAGCTGATCGTGCCGGTTCACGCACGACCGTCGACGCCAGGCGCGTAATCCTGGCGTCGGCGGCTCTTCTCTTAATCGGTCAGCGCGCGTCGCAACGCGTCACCATCCAGCCACCGTCCACGCACCATCACACCGGCATACCGCGACGTGTTCGCCACGTCCTCAGCGGCCGGCGTTCATTCCGCGTGCCCTCTCAGCGAGTCCCGCTGCTGCTGCAGGAACTCCCGCTCGGCACGGTTCTCGGTCAGGCGGGTGGCCTGGTCGTAAGCGTGCGCCGCTTCGACACGGCGCCCCGAACGACGCAGGAGATCGGCCCGGATGGCATGGAACAGATAGTACTCGCCGAGGTTGAGACGATCGACGACGGCCAGCGCCGTTTCCGGACCTTCGATCTCCGCGACGACGACTGCGCGATTGAGCGCGACCACGGGGCTCGGCGCGATCGACTGGAGCTGATCGTACAGCTGGAGAATCTGGCGCCAATCGGTATCCGACGCAGCTGCGGCGTCGCTGTGGACCGCGTTGATCGCCGCCTGGATCTGATAGGGACCGGGATGGTTGCGACGCAGCGATCGCCGGACGATGGACTGCCCCTCCAGGATCAAACGCCGGTTCCAGCGAGTCCGATCCTGATCGGCGAGGCGGACGAGCCCGCCGCCCTCATTGACACGCGCCGCCGTGCGGGAGTCGAGCAGCAGCATCAAGGCAAGCAGTCCGAGCACTTCGGGTTCGTCGGGCATGAGCTCCGCGAGCAGCCGACCGAGGCGGATCGCCTCGGCGCAGAGCTCGCCGCGAATCAGACGATCGCCGGAGCTCGCCGCATATCCCTCGTTGAAGACGAGATAGATCACCGCGAGGACGGCGCGAAGTCGGGCCGGCCGATCGGGGTCGTCGGGCACGCGGTAGGGGATCCCGGCATCGCGGATTTTGCCCTTCGCGCGGACCAGCCGCTGCGCCATCGTGGGCTCCGGCACCAGGAACGCGCGAGCGATCTCGGCGGTCGTCAACCCGCCAAGCAGCCGGAGCGTCAGCGCGACCTGCGCCGGCAGCGCCAATGCCGGATGGCAGCAGGTGAAGATCAAGCGGAGGCGATCGTCGCCGAAGCCTTCTTCCGCGTTCATATCGTCTGAACCGGGCACCAGCGGCGGTGCATTCGCGTACCAGAGCCATGCGGCCTGCGTCTGCCGCTCGGTCCTCGAGGCTTCGCGACGAAGACGATCGATGGCGCGATTTCGCGCGGTGGTGACGATCCACCCGGCCGGACTTGGAGGAATGCCCTCCGACGGCCAGCGCTCCATTGCCACGGCAAACGCGTCCTGGACGGCTTCCTCGGCTGCACTGATGTCGCGGAAGGCGCGCACCAGGACCGCCACGGCACGCCCGTACTCCTCGCGGAAGACACGCTCGATCTCCCCGGTCACGCTTCTCCCTGGAACGGCCTGACCTCGATCGCGAGCCCGTTCTGCGACTCGCCCTCGCCGATCGCGAGCGCGCGCGCAGCCTTTCGCGCCCACTCGAGCGCAGCGTCGAGATCGGCAACTTTGACGATCAGGAACCCGCCGATGTGCTCCTTCCCTTCGGCGAAGGGACCGTCGGTCATCAGCACTTCGCCGCGCTGCACGCGGACGACGGTGGAAGTACTCGGTGGATGAAGGCCGCCATTGAAGACCCAGGCGCCGGCCGCCTTGGTTTCGTCCACGAGCGCATTGATGTCGCGCATCACTTTCGCGAGCACCGCGGGCGGCGGAACCTCACCGTCCGGCTGATAGATGCTGAGTACGTATTGCTTCATCGCGTCTGCTGTCCTTTCAGGCCGTTGGAACGGCCGGCCGATAACTTGCCATCAGCACACCGGTGGTCGTCGTGACACAGTTGATCAGGCGCAGTGGCGCATACGCCCCGTCGTTCTTGAACAGGCGGCGACCGGATCCAAGAACCAGCGGGTGGATGAGCAGGAGGAACTCGTCGACGAGGCCGTGCTGCTGCAGCGATTGCACCAGTTCGCCGCTGCCCATGACCAGAAGATCTTTGCCGTTCTGGCGCTTGAGTTGTGCCACCGTCTCGACCGCCTCGCCTTTGAGCAACGTGGAGTTCTTCCACGGCAGCGGTTCGTTCAGGGTTCGCGAGGCGACGAACTTCTGGGAATTGTCGAGCACGGCGCTGAACGGATTGTCCGTGCGCCCCGGCCAGACCTTGAAGAAATCCTCGTACGTCCGTCGCCCGAACAGCAGCGCACAGCCCTGGCTCATACCTTCTCCCATGACCTTGAACTTCACGGGATCGTTATAGGACGCGGTCCAGCCGCCATGAGCGAACCCGCCGCGCGCATCCTCGTCTGCCCGGCCCGGCGCCTGCATGACGCCGTCCAGCGAGACGTTTTCCAACACGAGAATTCTGGCCATTCCGTCCTCCTGCGACCCTGAGACCTTGAGACCCTGAGACCCTGAGACCCTGAGACCTTGAGACCTTGAGACCTTGAGACCCTGCCCCTCCTATACGAATAGCCTGCCGCCGGATCGACAGCCGGCTGAATTCGCCTTCGCGTACGATACGGACCGGAGGCTGGCGAATGGCAGTGGCGGTCGTCACCGGAGCGGCACAGGGTATCGGGCGGCGGATCGCAGAAGTGCTGGCGGCACGCGGCTACTCGCTCGCACTGAACGACTTGCGGCCGCCCTCCGACACGTTGGCCGCTGTCCGCCGGAGCGGTGTGGATGCGATCGAGCTGGTCGGCGACATTTCCGACGAGGCCGTCGTCGGTGGCTTCGCCGACGCGGTCCTCTCGCGGTGGGGCGCCGTCGACGTCCTGGTAAACAATGCCGGCATCAGCTGCATCTCGGCCGCGGAGGATACGACCGTGGCACAGTTTCGTCGCGTGCTGGACGTCAATCTCCTCGCGCCGTTCCTGATGGCGCGCGCGTTCGGCCGGCCGATGCTGGCACGCCGCTCGGGCAGCATCGTCAATATCGCGTCGATCGCGGGTCTTGCCGGCGTCGCCGAACGATCGGCGTACAACGCATCGAAGCATGGCCTGATCGGCCTGACGCGGACGCTGGCCGCCGAATGGGGTCCGCGCGGCGTTCGCACCAACGCCGTCTGCCCTGGCTGGGTGAAGACCGACATGGACGCGGTCGATCAGGCGAGCGGGCATTACCGCGACGCCGACATCACCGCGAGGATTCCCCTCGGTCGGTTTGCATCGCCGGACGATGTCGCGAATGCGGTGGCGTTTCTGGCGGACCCGCTGCAGAGCGCCTTCGTCAACGGCGCTGCCCTGACGGTGGATGGCGGCTGGACGAGCGACGCGAGCTGGCAGACGCTGCGAGACCAGCAGCGGCGGGACTAATTCATTCGATCGGACGGAGGACGGCGTCGGCCGCCCGATTCACGCTCGGCGCCGATGCTCGAGTCGCATCGATTCGCCAAACTCCAGCGTTCGGAACTGGGACCGTGGCACGCCGCTGGCGCGGCACGCCTGATCCAGCGCGCGGAGCGGCTCGTCCAGACCTTCAGTCGTGAGCTGGAAGGTGCCAAAGTGCATCCCGACGCTCACCGCGACCTCGAGGTCGATGTGCGCCTGCACCGCCTCGGCAGGATTCATGTGAATCGGTTGCATGAACCAGCGCGGCTCGTAGGCGCCAACTGGCAGGAGTGCCAGATCGATTGCGCCGAGCGTGCGGCGAATCTCGTGAAAGAGACCAGCGTAGCCCGTGTCGCCTGCGAAATAGATCCGGCGATCTCCGGCAGGGAACAGGAATCCGCCCCACAAGGCGCGATTGCGATCGAAAGGGCCGCGGGCGGAGAAATGCTGCGCCGGCGTCAGCGTGATGGGCACTGGCGCCTGCGCGCTGGTCTGCCACCAATCGAGTTCCTCGACGCGTCGGATGCCCGCCGATCGGACGAGCGCACCGTTGCCGAGGGGCGTAACGACGAGCGGATCGAAGCGACCGGCGAGCTGGCGCAGCGTCGGCAGATCGCAGTGATCGTAGTGGTTGTGACTGAGCAGCACGGTGGAGATCGGAGGCAACGCCTCGAGCTCGACGGCGGGCCGCCGGACGCGGCGTGGGCCGAGGATGTTGAACGGACCCGCGCGCTCGGAATACATCGGGTCCGACAACAGTGTTCCGGCTGCCGTTTGAATCAGGAACGTCGAGTGCCCGATGAACGTCAGGATGGCCGCAGCGCCGTCGAGGGCGGCAGGGGTCCGCACTGGCGTCTCGACGCGCGCGGGCCACGGAGCACGCGGTTCCCGGTACAAGCGCGGCACTGCCGTGAATGGCTGGGCGGGACGTCCCGTGACATTGAAGAATCGCTTTCCGTCGTAGTGATCGCTCCGGGGCCTAGACATCGTCGGGCGCCGCTGCCAGCACCATGGCAATCGCGCCCGACAGCCGTTCCCAGTACCCCGCCTCTTCCTTGAACCGGCGCCGGCCTGCGGCTGTCAGCCGATAGTACTTGGCGCGCCGACGGTTCTCCGATTCGCCCCATTCGGACTCGATCAATCCCTGGTGTTCGAGGCGGTACAACGCGGGATAGAGCGAACCCTGCTGGATACGCAGCCTGTCCTGGGAAATCTGCTGGAGGCGCAGGAGCACTGCGTAGCCGTGCAGCGGACCGAGCGAGATGGCTTTCAGGATCAATAGATCCAGAGTGCCCTGCAGGAGCTCCGTAGGTTCGGTCAACGCGTTCTCCGGGATGCGGGATGACCCAGTCACGATACGGCCGGCTCTCCTAGAGAGTCAAGGAGACGGCTGCGGCGTGACTGTATAGAGTGCCGGCGGAAGAACGGCGGCGCCGGGGGACGCAACATGAGCGACACCAATCCTGTTGTCACTTACGAGAGCTATCTGCACGTCGATACGTTGCTCTCGCTGCAGATACCACGGTCGGATCCTCCCGAACATGACGAGATGCTCTTCATCGTCATTCATCAGGTCTACGAGTTGTGGTTCAAGGAGCTGCTGCACGAGCTCGATCGTGTGGTGCGGCTGCTGCGACAGGACGAGCCGCATCGCGTGCAGCACACCCTGAAGCGGGTCCTCACCATTCTCAAGGTGCTGGTCGCACAGCTGGACATCCTCGAGACGATGACGCCGCTCGAGTTCCTGTCATTTCGCGCCCGGCTCGACGCGGCCAGTGGGTTCCAGTCGAATCAATTCAGGCAACTGGAGTTCCTGCTCGGCGCCAAGAATGCCGACGCAGTCACGCGCTTTCCCGAGGGCAGTGCCGGGAGGATCGCCCTGGAGCAGCGGTTCCGGCAGCCGACGGTCTGGGACGGCTTTCTCCAGTACCTCGCCCGGGAGGGCTACGCGATTCCGGCGTCTCAATTGAATCGGGACACGACGGCGCCGCCCCAGGCGAGCGTCGAGGTGCAGCACGTTCTGCTGGACGTCTACCGCCGCGACGTCAAGAACGCGCAGCTGTGCGAGCGACTGGTGGATCTCGACGAAGGCGTTGGCGAATGGCGCTATCGCCACGTACGGATGGTGGAGCGCACGATCGGCAGCAAGCCAGGCACTGGCGGATCACGCGGCGCCGAGTATCTGCGGACGACGGTCGGCGCGAATCTGTTTCCCGATCTCTGGGAAATACGCGCGCGCCTCTGATGGTTGCGGGGTCTCAAGGTCTCAAGGTCTCAAGGTCGCAGGGTCGCAAGGTCGCAAGGTCGCAGGGTCGCAAGGTCGCAGAGTGCGACTCTTCGACCTTGCGACTCTTAGACCTTTCGACTCTCGGACCTTGGACGGGCTTATAATCGATCGGATCCGACCGTGCGACACGTCTTTCAGCGCGGCACCCGATGGCATCTTCTCGGGATGGCCGTCGCATCTTTCGTGATTGTCGCCGCCTGCGGCCGCCGCGCGCCCGAGGTGGCCGGTGTGCCCGAGGTCGTCGACTTCAACTTCCACGTCAAGCCTATCCTCTCGGACCGTTGCTTCAAGTGTCACGGTCCGGATGAGCGCGCTCGCAAGGCTTCGCTTCGCCTGGACATCAAGGACAGGGCGTTCGGCGAACTGCCCTCGGGCCACCGGGCGATCGTGCCGGGCAGCCTGCGGCGCAGCGCGCTGGTGGGGCGGATTCTCAGCACGGATCCGAAAGTCATGATGCCGGCGCCGGAGTCGAACCTGGCACTGACCGACTACGAAAAAGCGGTGCTCGTGCGCTGGGTCGAGCAGGGCGCCGATTGGAAGCCGCACTGGTCGCTGATTCCGCCACGTAAGCCAGCGGTCCCATCGGTGCGCCAGACGGCATGGCCGCGCGGTGACATCGATCGCTTCGTTCTGGCGACGCTCGAGTCCAAAGGGCTGACGCCGTCGCCAGAAGCGCCGCGCGAGACGTGGCTTCGCCGCGTCACGCTCGATCTGACCGGCCTGCCGCCGACGCTCGACGAGATCGACGAGTTCGTCGCCGACGCCTCCGCCGACGCGCACGAGAAAGTCGTCGATCGCCTCCTCGCGTCACCGGCCTATGGCGAGCAGATGGCGGCGGAATGGCTCGACGTCGCACGCTACGCCGACTCGCACGGCTATCAGGACGATGGCATGCGGCAGATGTGGCCATGGCGCGACTGGGTGATTGCGGCGTTCAACCGCAACCTCCGCTTCGACGCGTTCATCACCTGGCAGCTCGCCGGCGATCTCCTGCCACAGCCCACGCAGGAACAGCGCCTCGCTACCGGGTTCAATCGCAATCACATGCAGACGCAGGAAGGCGGCGTGGTCCCGGAAGAGTACCGGACCGAATACGTCATCGATCGCGTGAACACCTTCGGCCGCGCGTTCCTGGGCCTCAGTGTCGAATGCGCGCGCTGCCACGATCACAAGTACGACCCGATCACGCAGAAGGAGTTCTACCGGCTCTACAGCTTCTTCAACAACAACAACGAGACCGGACAGATTCCGTACTCCGGCGTGCCGAGCCCGACGGTGCTGCTGGTCGATGACGCGTCTCGCGCGAAGCTCGATGCGCTGCGCGACGAGGCGGCGCGCCTGGAAGACCAGATCCGCGCCATCGGGACGAGTCCTGGCTACGCGGCGTGGCTGGCAACGCCGCCGGTGACCCGCGTGTCGATTGCCAGCATTCCCGGCCTCGTCACTTACCTGCCTCTCGACGGCAGTCGAGTCGGCCACGAGATGAGCAGCCCGGAAAAAGGATCGAAAGAGCGTCCCAAGCGCGTCGAGTACCGCGCCTTCGAGAACCTGGCATCAGGCGCGAAGGAAGCGCGTCTCGGCGGCGACAAAGACCGCGTGCCACGCACCGTTCCCGGCCGTGTCGGACAGGCGCAGCAACTCGTGGGCGACAGTCATATCGAGGCGAAGGACAAGCGCACGTACTTCGAGCGCACCGATCCGTTCGCGCTCGGCCTCTGGCTGCGCATCGATCGCAAGGGCGCCGCGGGTCCCCTGGTCACGCGATCCGGCGGACTGTTCGATGGCAACCGCGGCTACGAAATCATGCTGCGCGCCGACGGCACGTTCACCGCGGCGCTCAACCACGTCTTCCCCGACAACTCGATCGAGATCGAGACGATCGCACCGCTCGTGCCCGGCGATTGGCATCACCTCGCGCTGACCTACGACGGTTCGAGCCGCGCGAGCGGTCTGCGGCTGTTCTTCGACGGACAGCCCGCCACCAGCCGTGTCATCGTCGACCACCTGCAGCAGAGCATTCTGAAAAGCGGTGACAAGAAGAACGAATCCTGGGTCGGCAACCCGCCGCTCAGAATTGGCAGGCGGCACGACGAGACACTGCAGGACGTGACCGTCGACGAACTGCGTGTCTACGATCGGCAGCTGACGGCGTTCGAGCTGCAGACGCTGGCCGGTATCGAGGACGCGGTCGGCGCAGCCCTGCGACGGCCCGAAGCGGCCCGGACCGATGCCGATCGCGCCGCACTCGCCGAGTTCTACACGGCGCGCGTCGCGCCGGGATTCGCGATGCTCGCAAAGTCTCTGTCGGCGGTGCGCGGCAAGCAGGACGACATCCTCACCTTCCTGCCCGAGGTGATGGCGATGCGCGAGCTGCCCAGACCGCGGCCGTCGTTCATCCTCGCGCGCGGTGCCTACGATGCACCGACGGAACGCGTGTCGGCCGGGACACCTCATTCGATCGGCGACTTCCCGTCGTCGCTGCCGCAGAACCGCCTCGGACTCGCGCGGTGGCTGCTCAGCCCGCGCCATCCGCTGACGGCGCGCGTGATCGTCAATCGCTACTGGGCGATGTTCTTCGGACGCGGACTGGTCGCGACGCTTGCCGATTTCGGGAATCAGGGCCGGCTCCCGTCGCATCCACAGCTCCTCGACTGGCTGGCGACCACCTTCGTCGAATCGGGCTGGAACCTGAAGGCGTTCCAGAAGAGCCTCGTGCTCTCGGCGACGTACCGGCAGGCGTCCACGCTGGATCCGAAGCGGGTCGAGCAGGATCCGGCGAACGAGTGGCTGGCGCGCGGTCCGTCGTATCGGCTGGCCGCCGAGCAGATCCGCGACGGCGCACTCGCCGCGGGCGGTCTGCTCGTGCGGACCGTCGGCGGCCCAAGTGTCTACCCGTATCAACCGGCGGGACTATGGGAAGCGCTGGCGACGCGGAACGCGACCAAGTACGAACAGGGTCACGGTCCAGATCTCTATCGCCGCAGCCTCTACACCGTCTGGAAACGTTCCTCGCCGCCCCCGTCGGCAATCAGCTTCGACGCGGCGGAACGGCTGTTCTGCACCGTCAACCGGCAGCGCACGAATACGCCGCTCCAGTCGCTCGTGCTCCTGAACGACCCGCAGTACCTCGAGGCCGCGCGCAAGCTGGCAGAGCGGATGATCCTCGAAGGGGGCAGCGCGACGCACGACCGCATCACCTTCGCGTTCAGGTTACTGACGAGCCGGCGGCCGGACGACAAGGAGCTCGCGCTCCTCGACGCCTTGTACGCCGATATGCGTACCGAGTACCGGCGCGACACCGCGGCTGCCTTGAAGCTGCTGTCCGTCGGCGAATACAAGCGGAATCGATCGCTCGACCCTGGCGAAGTTGCCGCCGGCACGATGGTGGCGACGACGATCATGAATTTCGACGAGGCGGTGTACAAGAGATGACGAGTGCCCAAGCTAAAGCTTGGGCCTACGATCGTCATACGTAGGCCCGAGCTTCAGCTCGGGCGTGCGATCGTCAAGCGTAGGCCGACGATCGTCATACGTAGGCCCGAGCTTCAGCTCGGGCAAGACAGGCTGCATCATGCGCGAACTTGACGATCTGAAATACAACTGCACGCGGCGCCATTTCCTCTCGCGCTCGAGCCTCGGCATCGGTGCGCTGGGCCTCGCCTCGTTGCTCGATCCTGCCATTCTGTCGGGCGAGACCGGCCCCGAGCCAGGTGACGCGACGGGACCGCTGCTGAAAGCCACGCACTTCGTGCCGCGCGCGAAGCGCGTCATCTACCTCTTTCAGAGTGGCGGGCCTTCGCAGCTCGAGCTGTTCGACTACAAGCCGCAGCTGCGCACGATGAACGGCGAGGAACTGCCGGCGTCGGTCCGCATGGGGCAGCGCCTGACCGGCATGACCGCGTTTCAGCGGTCGTTTCCGATCGCCGGATCGCAGTTCGAGTTCGCCCGGCACGGCAAGTCTGGCGCCTGGGTCAGCGAACTGCTGCCGCACACCGCCAAGATCGTGGACGAGCTCTGCATCGTCAAGTCGATGCATACCGAGGCGATCAACCACGATCCGGCAGTGACGTTCTTCCAGACCGGATCGCAGCAGGCGGGACGTCCGTCCATCGGCGCCTGGCTCTCGTACGGCATCGGATCCGACAACAGCAATCTGCCGGCGTTCATCGTGCTGCTCTCGCGCGCCCGTGAGGGCGACCAGCCGCTCTATTCGTGGTTGTGGGGCAGCGGGTTCCTGCCGTCGCAGCACCAGGGCGTGCAGTTCCGCGGCGGCAAGGATCCGGTGCTCTATCTGTCCGATCCCGACGGCATGAGCCGGATGACGCGGCGGCGGATGCTGGACACCTTGCGTGGGCTCGAAACGCACGAGCACGCCAAGGTGATGGATCCGGAAATCGACGCGCGCGTCGCGCAATACGAGATGTCGTACCGCATGCAGGCAGCCGTGCCGCAGGCGATGGATCTGAAGGACGAACCCGACGCGATTTTCGATCTCTACGGACCGGAGGCGCGGAAGCCGGGGACGTTCGCCGCCAACTGTCTTCTGGCGCGGCGTCTCGCCGAGCGCAACGTCCGCTTCATTCAGCTGTATCACCAGGGCTGGGATCAGCACGGGAATCTGCCGCCCGACATCCAGATCATGACGAAGTCGGTCGATCAGGCCTCCGCGGCGCTGGTGCTCGATCTGAAGCAGCGCGGGCTGCTCGACGACACGCTCGTGATCTGGGGCGGCGAGTTCGGCAGGACCAACTACTCACAGGGCAAGCTGACCAAGGACAACTACGGCCGCGACCACCATCCGCGGTGCTTCAGCATCTGGATGGCCGGCGCCGGCGTCAAGAAAGGCTTCTCGTACGGCGAAACAGACGAGTTCGGCTACAACATCGTCCGCGATCCGGTGCACGTGCACGACTTCCAGGCGACGCTGCTCTATCTGCTCGGCATCAACCACGAGAAGCTGCTGTTCAAGCACCAGGGGCGCCGCTACCGGCTGACTGACGTCCATGGACAGGTGGTGAGGGATCTGCTCGCGTGAGCGAGCTGGCGCTGTTCCTCGGACGCTTTCATCCACTCCTCGTTCACTTCCCCATCGTCCTCCTGCTGCTGGCCGTGGCTCTCGAGCTGCGCGCCATGCGGGCAGCGCGGAACAGCACTTCGTCTTACTCCGCGCCAGACGGCGGACGAACCGCGATCCTGATCGCCGGCGCCGTCGCCGCGCTGATCACCGCAGGCGCCGGGCTGTTGCTCGGCGGCAGCGGTGGCTATGCCGGCACGACGTTCGACTGGCACCAGCGATTCGGCGTGCTCGTCGCCTTCGGCGCCGTGCTGTCACTGGGCGCCTGGATCGCGGCGCGCCGCTCACTTGCTCCTGGTGCGGCGATCGCGTATCGATTGCTGCTGGGCGTAACCGCCATGATGATCGTCGTCGCCGGTCATTTTGGCGCGACGCTGACCCATGGCGAAGGCTATCTGACAGAGCACGCACCGGCACCAGTACGCGGGCTCCTCGCGCAACTGCTCGGCGGCCGCGAGTCGGCGCACCGCATGATTCGCGCCGATCAGGCAGTCGCTTACACCACGCTCGTTCGGCCGATCCTCGAGTCGCGCTGCGTGCGGTGCCATGGTGCCGCCAAGGCCGAAGGCAAGCTGCGGCTCGATTCGCCCGAGGGCATTCGTAAAGGCGGCGAGGATGGTGCGGTCGTCGTGGCGGGCAAGGCGGCGGAGAGCGATCTCGTCCGCCGGATCTGGCTGCCAGCCTCGCACAAGGACGCGATGCCGCCCGGAGGCACGCAGCCGGTGCCGGCGTCAGACGCCGCCCTGATTCGCTGGTGGGTGGATCAGGGCGCGCCGTTCGACCGCAAGATCTCGGAACTCGAGATCGCGGCTGACGTCCAACCGGCGATCGAGGCGGTGATCGGTCCGCTCGAGCCGGGCGGTCCCACCCTGCCGGCCGTGACCGTGGCCGCGCCCGATCGACAGGCGGTGGCTGCCGCGACGCGCCTCGGAGTCACGGTCGTGCCGCTGGCGAGCAGCGTGCATTTCATCGAGCTGCATTGCACGAACGCGGGCTCGCGGTTCGGGGACACGGACCTCGCGACCCTCCGCCCGCTTGCGCCGCAGACCGTGTGGCTCGATCTGAGCGGCACCGGCGTCACCGACGCGGGGCTCGCGACGGTGGCGCAGTTCAAGAACCTCACGCGGCTGCACCTGAATCGTACAAAGATCTCCGACACCGGCCTGAAGCAGCTGAGCGGCCTGCAGCAGCTCGAATACTTGAATCTCTACGGGACAGGCGTCACCGACGCGGGCCTGCAGTCGCTGACGTCGCTCAAGAAGCTGCGGACGCTGTACATCTGGCAGACCGCGGTCACGGCCGGTGGGCTGGAGCGCCTGCGGTCCACATTGCCGCGATTGGATGTCGAATCCGGGGTCGCCCTGTCCTCGTCACGGACGTCCGGCACCGAGGGGCGGGCACAGTAGTCACCGACTCCACGGATCAGGCAGGTCACGGATTCCGCGGATCAGACACGTCACGGACTTCACGGATCGGCTGTCACGGATTCCACGGAGCGGATAGGGCACTGAGAGACACGGACATCTTGCTGGGAGCAAGACGTTATGTGGCGCCCAGCGTTACAACTGTCGCCGTGGGTCGCGCGCCGGCCGCAGGCCGGCGTCAGCACGATGTGTGACGGCGGATCGCAAGCCGCCGAAAAAACGCCATCGGCTTGCGATCCGCCGTCGCACACCGTGCCAGCCGCGCTTGCGCGCGGCGCGACCCTCGCCGATCGTAAGAATTGCGTACCTGTCCGTGCCCGTCCGTGACCTGTCTGATCGGTGAAAGTCCGTGACCTGTCTGATCCGTGAAGTCCGTGACGTGTCGATCCGCGGAGTCCGTGACGATCGTCCGTTACCGCGACAGCAGGCGCGTCAGCGTCGGCGACAGGGCCTCGACCCACATGGCGTATCCCTTCGCGGTCGGGTGCAGGTAGTCGTACATCACGTCTTCGGAGATCGATCCGTCGGCCTGAAGGAATGTCTTCTCGAGATCGAGATAGACGACGTTGTTCTTGCCGTCCAGCGCTGCGATGCGTTGGTTGACGGCAGAGACCTTCGCGCGCGTCGCGTCGGGCGTGCGGCCGCGGGGGAAAATGCCGAGCAACAGGATGCGCGACGCCGGCGACCGGCGATGCAGCTCGTCGCAGACCGCGGTGATGCCGGCGGCAATCTCGTCGACGGTGTTCAGATCCATGTTGTTCGTGCCAATCATCACGACGACGACCTTCGGGTGCACCCCCTCGAACTCGCCGTGCGTCAGGCGCCACAGCACGTTCTCGGTCCGATCCCAGCCGAATCCGAGATTCACGACGCTCCTGCCGGCGAAGAAGCGGTCCCATTCTGCGACTCCGGTTCGCCGTCCCCCGACTGGTTCTCCGCCCCAGAAGTGGGTGATCGAATCGCCGAGCATCACGACCTCTGGCTGACGCTGCTTCATCAGCTCCACACAGGCGGCATGGCGCTCGGCCCAGTCGTAGATGCGCCAGTCGCGGTTCTGCGTCACCGGCACCAGCGTTGACGGCGTACGCGGGCCCGCCGCCGGCACCTCGCGCACGGTCGTGTCGCCCGTCGCTGTGCCGTCCGGCTGGAACATCCGGGCCTTCAGCGTGTAGCCAGGCGGTAGACCGACGGGCGCCAGCCACACACCCGCGCCCTGGTCCGGCTCGCTCTCATCCAGGGTGTAGCGGACGATCGCTCCTGATGGTGGCGGGTCGAGTTCGAGCAACCCGTCGGGACGAGGGCGCACGACGGGCGCGTCGGCAGTGGCGGCCGCGAATGTCGCGAGCCCTGCGGCGAGCAGCAGAAGTCGAGTGACGGCAGCACGTGGTTTCATGGACGGATGCGTGGTGTGGATTACGCCACGGGAGTTCTGCGTCATCGCGTTGTTCAGGAGCGGGGCCGCTCCGCGGCGACAGCGGCAATCATGGCGATCAACTGCTCGGGGTCCACCGGCTTTCTCACATGGGCGTTGAACCCGGCGGCCAGGGCTTCGTCGCGCTCTTTCAACGTGGTGTACGCCGTGACCGCAATCGCCGGGATCAACCCGCCGAGCGCGACCGGCAATTTGCGAATGTCGCGCACGAGCGAGTAGCCATCCTGGCCGGGCATGCCGATGTCCGCGACCAGCACGTCGAACGGCTCCTGCTGCATCAGCTCCCGCACCTCGCGGGCGCTCGCAACCGCCACGACCTCGCCGCCATGCGTCTCGAGGACGGCCCGCGTCAGCTCTCGCGCATCCGGCTCGTCATCGGCCAGGAGGATACGCAGGCCGCGGATGCGGGGCGTGCGCGAGGGCTGGTGGTCGGTACGCGTGGGGGGAGGGCCGCCGCCGCGTGCCGTGGCCCGACCAGCGGCAGTCGTACGACAAACGTCGACCCCATGCCGGGCCCGTCGCTTGTCGCCGAGACCGTGCCCTCGTGAGCTTCAGTGAGATGGCGGACGATCGCCAGGCCGAGCCCGAGTCCGCCGTGCTTTCGCGACGGCGCGCTGTCGGCCTGGCGGAACCGCTCGAACACGTGCGGGAGGAACACCGGATCGATGCCTTCGCCGGAATCCCGGACGACAATCTCGACGTGCTCGCCATCCTGCCGCAGGCTCACGTCGATCGTGCCGCCGGCCGGCGTAAATTTCACCGCGTTCGAGAGAAGGTTCCACACCACCTGCCGCAACCGGTCCGCGTCGCCGTGGACGATGAATTCGGCGAGCGGATCCAGGCCGACCCGCAACCCCAACCCTTTGCTGGTCACCGAGGGCCGGACGGCCTCGACCGCTTCGACGATGACCGGACTGAGATCCAGCGCGGCGCGGTTCATGGCGAGCTTGCCCGACGTGATCCGCGATACGTCGAGCAGGTCGTCTACGAGCTGGGCCTGCGTTCTGGCGTTGCGTTCCAGCGACTGCAGGGCCCGCTCCTGGCCGTCGGCCGCCAGGGCGCCGGATCGCAGCAGGTGCGTCCACAGCAGTACGGCATTGAGCGGCGTCCTGAGCTCGTGCGAGAGTGTCGCCAGGAATTCATCCTTCACGCGATTGGCCTCGGTCATCCGGCGCTCGCTGTCGCGAACTGCGTCCTCGGAGCGCTTGCGATCCGTCACGTCGCGCGTGGTACCGGCAACGGCCTCCACTTCGCCGTCCTCACCAAAGACGGGCACGAAAATGTAGTCGTAAATGCGGCGCCCGGAAGTCCCGGTGAACGGCACCTCACCGCGGATCGGCTGTTTCGTCGCGATCACTTGATCGATCTCGCGGTCGTGCATCGCGGCGTGCCAGGGCTCGTACCCCAGTTCCAGACACGTCTTGCCAATCGCCTCCGCCCACGTCTTTCCCCACATCGTCAGCAGCGCGTGATTCGCATAGCTGAAGCGGTGGTCGAGCCCGAAGACGTACACCAGGTCCGGTGTGCTGGACAGGATCGTCTCGTAGAGGCGGCGCTGCTGCTCCGACGAGACGCTGATGCGTGCCAGCGCCTCTTCCCCGGCTTTGCGCGTGGTGACATCCCGTGCGGATCCCAGCCACTCGATGATCTCGCCCTGGGCGTTGAGGACCGGCACCGCGCGTGAGAACGTCCAGCCGAGCGTGCCGTCGACGCGAAAGATACGGTGCTCCAGCTCGAACGTGCTCTTGGTGTGGATCGCTCGTTGAACGGCCGCGAGCACGCCCGATTGATCGTCCGGATGGATGTACTTGTCGATCCAGCTGTGGCTCGGGTCGAGCGTGTCCGGGATGAATTCACGTCCGTCCAGGTGACGCATCTCCCTCCAGTCCGGGCTCATGCGATAGACGACATCGGACGTCGCCGTCACGAAGGCGCGAAACCGCTCTTCGGATTCGGCAATCGTATTCCTGGCCAGGACTTGCGACGAGATGTCGCGGAAGTAGCAGATGACGGCAACCCGTCCGTCCGGGAGCGGAATGCGAACGACTCGAGACTCGTAGTACTCGATGACACGGCGATCGATTCGATACTCGGCGCGCTCGTTCTCGATGTGAGGCTCGCCGGTTTCCAACGTGTGACGGAACACCCGCACCAGTTCGTCGGCATAGTCCTTCGCCCAGAGGCGGTGGATGACCTCGCTGAAGTCATGGCCAACGACGTCGGCCGTCTTGCCGAAGAAGGGCTCGGCGACGGGATTCACGTGCGCGATCCGGAAGTCCTGGTCGACGAGATAGATGCCGAGCGGCGCGTTGTTGACCAGGCTCTCCACCTGCGCCGCCCGCTCGCGCGCGGCGGTGCGTGTCTGCGCGCGGCTGATCTGCGAGTCGACCCGGGCCACCAGGTCGCGGGCGCTGAAGGGCTTGACCACATAGTCGTCGGCACCCGCCTGCACGCCCTCGAGCCGCGCCTCCTCGCCCGCACGCGCCGAGAGCAGCAACACCGGAACTTCGCGCGTCGCCGGATCGGCACGGAGCGCTGCCAGCAGCTCGAAGCCATCCATCACCGGCATCATCACGTCGGCCACGACGACATCCGGGCGACGCTCGCGCGCGGCCGCCAGGGCCGCCGCACCGTCCGCGACGATCTCGACATGCCATCGTTCGCCAAGGAGCCGACCGACGTACTGGCGCATGTCGCTGTGGTCGTCGGCAAGCAGGACGCGAGCCCTGGGCTGCGTGGCCGGTTCGGGATGAAGGACGCCCGCGTCTGCCTTGCCCAGCCATCCCAGCGCCTCACTGACGTAGGCATCGGCGCTCACAGACGGGGCGGCGAGCGATCGCGGCTCGATGGCTTGATGAGCGAGGCTGGATGCGCGCGGAATCGCCACGGTGAACGTCGTTCCACGGCGCAGCTCGCTGTCGACGGTAATCGTGCCGCCGTGTAGCCGCACCAGTTCCTGGACCAGAGCGAGGCCGATGCCCGTGCCTTCCTGAGTTCTCGCATGTTGACCCCGCACGCGGTGGAACCGCTCGAAGACATGGGGGACCTGATCGGGCGCGATACCGATCCCCGAATCGGTAATCGAGAGCCGAACAGCTTCGGCATCGGCTGCGAGGGACAGGTCAATCCGTCCCTCGAGCGTGAACTTGAGGGCATTCGACAGGAGGTTGAAGACGATCGTCTCCCACATCGACCGATCGACGTACATGGGCGAGTCCAGCGGCGTGCAGTTCACGATGAACTGCAGCCCCGCCGACTCGATGACGGATCGAAACGCACCGGCGAGATCCCTGGTATACGCACTGAGATCGGTCGCCTCGAAGTTCGCGTCGGCACGTCCTGCCTCGATGCGCGCGAAGTCGAGCAGCGTGTTCACCAGCTTCAACAGGCGCAAGCCGTTACGATGGATCGTCGCAAGCGCGTCCGGAGCGAGCGACGGTTCCGGAGAGGCCAGCGCCTCCTGCACGGGACCGAGCAGCAGCGTCAGGGGCGTCCGGAACTCGTGGCTGACATTGGAGAAGAACGCGGTCTTCGCCCGATCGAGTTCCGCGAGTGCCTCTGCACGCTGGCGCTCTTCTTCGTGGGCGCGAGCGTTCGTCAGCGCCGTTCCCAACTGATCGGCGACGAGATCGAGGAACGCGCGATAGGGATCGTCGAACGGCCGCCGGGGATTCAATCCGACGACCAGTCTCCACGCCCGCGGACCGGCAGTCGACGTGAAGATCGGAAGCTCCTTGATCAATCCTGGAGGAGAGGCCGCATGCCTCTCGACAGCGCCAGGCGTGCACGCCTGCAGCTGGTCGTCGAGATATGCCAGCGCAAAGGTCACGTCATCCGGCCTGGCGGCAAGCGTCTCCATCGCGATCTCGCACGCGACCTGTGCGGTGCGCGCGGTCGCGTTGCGCGAGGCGAGATCTTTCAGGAGCGCCATTCGGCGTTCGCCGACGACACGCTCGGTTGTCTCCGTGACGATGCAAAACACACCGCCGACCGCACCGGACTCGACGCGGACCGGATCGTACGAGACGTCGAAGTAGGTCTCTTCGACGAACCCGTACCGTTCGATGATGAACAGCAGATCCTTCGCCCAGAAGGCTTCGCCCGTCCGGACCACGCCGTCCAGCAGCGCGTGCAGCATCGTTTCCCAGATCTCGCTCCAGGCCTCGTGGCCGGGACGGCCCAGCGTGTGCGGATGCTTCGCGCCGAAGACGGGGCGATACGCGTCGTTGTAGAAGACGATGAAGTCCGGTCCCCAGAAGAGGATGATCTGCGCCTTCGACGGCAGCAGCATGCTCAACGTGCTGCGGAGACTCTGCGGCCACGTGTCCGCGGGACCCAGCGGCGTCTTGGCCCAGTCCCGCTCCCGCATGCGCGCGCCCATCTCACCGCCACCGGCGAGAAATGTGAGGTCCGGCGAGGCCGAACGGGGACTTTGGGCCATGCCGCAATTATGTCGCAGCGGTCACGGACGGCATAGAATCTGGGCCTGAATTGGGGTGGCATGCCGGAGCTCAGGAAATGGTGACGCAGCGAATGGTGTCCTCGGCCAGGACGATGGGAATCGTCGTGGTGATCGGCCTGGCGATGGGCGCCAAAATCTCGGCACAAACGACAGTCGTCCGGCCGGCCGAGATCGACGACGTCCTCGTCAACCCGGGCATGGGCATCGAGACGTTCCAGCGATTCAACGGTCAGCCGCTGAACGACGGCGTGCGCTGGTCGGAGGTCGGGCCGGAAAAAGCCGCCGCCGAGGCCACGACCGTCGACTTTCCTCCCTCCAGCGTCGCCTACCTGCGCTGGTTCTGGTCGCAGATCGAGCCGGAGCGCGGCACCTATCGCTGGGCGATCGTCGACGATGCCCTCGCGGAAGCGCATCGCCACGGCCAGCGGCTGGCGATACGGATCATGCCGTATGACGACAAGCATGCGATGCCCGACTGGTACATCAAGTCGGGGGCGAAGCGGGCGAATGCGCCGACGGACAAAGACGGCGCCATCTGGTCTCCCGATGCCGATGACCCGCTGTATACGAAGTACTGGAACGCGCTGGTCGTCGAAGCCGGCACACGCTACGACGGCCATCCCGATCTGAATCACGTGGACGTGTCGACGGTCGGCTACTGGGGCGAGGGCTGGGGACCGCACCTTCCGAGCTGGCAGGTCCAGCAGCAGCTGATCGACGTCTACTTCACGTCGTTCACCCGGACGCCGCTCCTGATGAACTTCGATGCGCTGCCGGCGTTGCAATATGGCGTGAAGCGTGGCGCCGGGTGGCGGCTGGACTGCTGGGGCGACATGGGTGCGCCGGGACGCACCTTCGCGCACATGAAGGACTTCTACCCGCAGCAGCTCGCCCGTGGCGGCCTGCAGGAGGCGTGGCGCACGCATCCGATTGCGCTCGAGACCTGCTGGGTCCCGGAACAGTGGTACCAGTGGAAGTTCCCGCTGAAACCCATCCTCGATCAGGCGCTCCGCTGGCACGCGTCCACGATCAACATCAAATCGAGCCGCATCCCCGCCGAGTGGCGGCCAGCATTCGACGAGTTCCAGAAACAGATCGGCTACCGGTTCGTCTTGAAGCGCTTCGAGTACCCGTCGCACGTGGCGCCCGGCGCCATGGCGCCGATCGCGATGTGGTGGTTCAACGCCGGCGTGGCACCCGTTTATCAGTCCTATCCGCTGGCCCTCGCCATCGGAGAGACCGTCGTGCCGCTGGAGGCGGACGTCACACAGTGGCTGCCCGGCGATGCGGTCGTCGAACACTCGATCGCGGTGCCGCGCGTGCTGACACCGGGACGCTATCCGCTGCGTGTGGCGCTGCTCGATCCGGTGACCAGGAAGCCGGCGATTCACCTCGCCATCGAGGGCCGGCAGGACGACGGGTGGTACAAGGTGGGCGAGATTGTGATCGACTGATCGAGCCGACGGGACGAGTCTTCGATGTCGTCAGACAACACACCCAGCAACGTTTCCGATCGTGCGGAGCGAATCGGCCCTGCCGATCCCCGCTATCACGGCGTCGTCGAGAAGCGCTTCAACAAGCGGTTTCAGGCGCGCCCCGACTACGTGCACCTGGCGCAGTCGACCGACCAGGTCGTCGCTGCCGTGACGGACGCGGTCGCAGACGGGCGCCGGCTGGTCGTCACGAGCGGCGGGCATTGCCTCGAGGGATTCGTCTCCGACCCCGATGTCCGGGTGATCGTGGACGTCTCGCCGATGACACGCGTCTACTACGACGCCGGCCGGCGTGCCGTCGCCGTCGAAGCGGGCGCCACCGTCGGCGAAACGTTCCGGCAGCTCTTCGAGCAGTGGCGCGTCGTTCTGCCGCTCGCTGAGTACCCAGGGGTTGGCATGGGCGGGCACGTGGTCGGCGGCGCCTTCGGTTTTCTCAGCCGCCAACTGGGTCTGGCGGCCGACTACCTGTACGCGGTCGAAGTCGTCACGGTCGATCGCAGCGGACACGCCCGCGCGGTCGTTGCGACGCGGGATCCGTCGGATCCGCATCACGATCTCTGGTGGGCGCACACCGGCGCCGGCGGCGGCAATTTTGGCATCGTCACTCGCTACTGGTTTCGAGCGCACGGTGCGGACGGCAGCGACGCGTCGGCGCTGCTGCCGCCAGCGCCACGGACCGTCACGACGTTCGAGGCCGAGTGGGACTGGAGCAATATCGATCGCGAGCGATTCCGGCGACTCCTGAGGAATTACGGCGAGTGGTGCGAGCGGCACGGTTCGCACGATTCTCCGAATGCCTCGCTGTGGAGCCTGCTGCAGGTTCACGTGCAGGCGCTCGGGAAGATCTTCATTCGCGGCCTCGTCACCGACATGGATAGTGGCGGCCGTCAAATCGAGGAGCATCTGGCGGCAATCGCTGACGGCGTCAGGCCGCCAGGGGAACTGGACGTCGCGTCGATGTCGTGGCTCGAGTTCGCGCTGAACCCGTTTCCGAAGTTGTTCGGAATGCCACCGGGTGGGGTGAGCGTGAAAGTGAAGGACGCGCTTCTCAAGCGACGGTTCAGCGACGGTCAGCTCGACGCCGCGTTCAACCGCCTGACGGACCCCGGCGCCATGATGGGTGGAATGTTGGGACTGGCAACCTACGGCGGCCGAATCAACACGGTGGCACCCGCGGCGACCGCCGCCGCGCAGCGCGGGGCCGTCATCGCCACCGCGTGCAATGCCGGTTGGCTCGATGCCGCCGACGCGCCAGCGAACCTCGAATGGGTACGCGCGCTCTATCTCGACCTCTTTGCGGAGAGCGGCGGCGTGCCGGTGCCGGGCGAAGCGTACGACGGCGCGTTGATCAATCACCCCGACACCGACCTGGCCGATCCCGCGCTGAATACATCGGGCGTGCCGTGGCACACGCTCTACTACAAGGGAAACTATCCTCGGCTACAACAAGCAAAAGCGAAGTGGGATCCCAGGGACGTCTTCCATCACGCCCTGTCGATCCGTCCCGACTGATACGTTCTTCTAGATCTCGCCTCGACGGGCGAACGCGGCGATGTGCTCGCCGGCGCGGAATGCCAGGGCGGAAATGGTCTCGGTGGGCTGCCCTCGAGACGACGTGACCATGCTGCTGCCGTCGCAGATGAAGAGATTCGGCACGTCGTGCGTGCGATGGAAGCGATCGATCACCGACGCCTTCGCGTCGTTGCCCATGCGGCACGTCCCCAGCAGGTGAACGGTCAGCGTCTGCGGCAGGACCCGTTCAGGCCAGGTCTTGATTGCGCCGGCCGCCTGCGCGATCTCGCTCGCCCGTGCCGCGAGGAACTCCGCGCACTTCAGATCGTCAGGGTGATCGTGTAGGTGACACGCATGCACGGCAGGCCCCAGGCATCCTTCAGCGACGGATCGATTGAGATGCTGTTGGTCTCGACTGGCAGCGACGTGCCGTGCGTTCCGAAGAACATCGAGCGCGTGAACTGGTGCGACAGCGTCTTCGCGAAGTCCTCGCCCCAGGCCGCCGTGCCTGGCGGCAAGCCCAGTGAGCGCGAACGAGATCGGATAGCGATCGAACCGCGCGTCGATGGCGCCGCCGCCGTAGAAGCCACGCTTCGGATCGGTCTCGTAGAAGTCCTGCACCATCCGCGTGTTCTGCACGCTCTTGAACTCGTTGAGCGGCTGCTCGAATTGCGCGTTCACACCGAAGTAGGTGTTGAACATCAGGTACTTGCCGACGGCGCCGCTGGAGTTCGCGAGCCCGTCTGGAAACCGCGACGACGACGGAGTTCAGCAACAGCCGCGGCGTCTCGGCGCCGTTGGCGCAGAGCACGACTGCCTTGGCCCTCTGCAGTTGCAGCTGTTTCTTTTCGTCGAAGTAGGTGACGCCGGTCGCGCGGCCCGCGTCGTTCGTCTCGACGCGCGCGACGTAGCTGCCCGGCCGGATCTCGCAGCGGCCCGTCGCCTCGGCGAGCGGCAGCATCGTGGCCATCGACGTCGACTTCGCGCCGTACTCGCACATGAAGAACAGGCAGAAGCCACAGTGCTGACACGGCGGCCGGCCGTTGTACGGCTGCGAGTTGATCGCCATCGGCGTCGGCTGTGGATGAAGGCCGAGCGCCCGGGCGCCCTTCTCCATCAGCACGCCCGATGACTTCACCGGCAATGGCGGCATCGGGTACGGCCGCGAGCGCGGCGCGATCGAACGGTCCCGGGCGCGCCGGAGACACCAAGCTCCCACTCGGCCTTCGTGTAGTAGGGCTCGAGCTCCGCGTATGTAATCGGCCAGTCGACGAGCGCCGCGCCGGGCACTCCGCCAAGGACGCTCGCCTCGTTGAAATCGATCGGACGCAGGCGCCAGAAGTTGCCCGTGAAGTGCGCGTTGCTGCCGCCGACGAGCCGCCCGTAGATCACCGCCATCGTCTGCCGCGCCGTGTCCGCCACACTCGCGCGAAACTATGCGGCTGCGTCACCGGGTTGTTGGCCAGCTTCATCTGATAGATCGTCCCGAACTCGTCGTGATCGAAGTCGGCCGACGGTCAGCCGCGGCCCCTGCTCGAGGACGACGACGGAGAACCCGGCCGACGACAGCTCCTTGGCGAGAATGCCGCCGGCGGCGCCGGAGCCGACGATGACGAAATCGACGAGGTCGCTCGGCGGAGAACCGGCGGCCGGCTCGAGCTGAGCGCACGTCAACGCCTCGCATTCGCCTCGGCGTCGTAGACGCCGAACGGCGGCTGGAACTGGGGCTGATGCTCGAAGCCGAGCATGTGCCACCCGAGCGATAGTCGCGATTCCCGCCCCACGACGGCAGCGCGAACATGCCGACGATCGTGTCGAAGCGGATGGCCTGGAAGAACGGCGTCCGTTCGACATGCTGGAGGAGATCGTCCTGCTGCGCCGCCGTCAACGAGGCAAAGCCGGCGGGAACCGCAGCGTCGCCGATCGCAGGCTCTGAATCCCCTCCACATACAACGGTTTCTGTGCCGCTTTGAACGTCGCCAGCGACTTGTCGATGAAATGCACGACCCCGGCCTCGTGTGCACCAGGCCGTCCCTCTGCGGATGGAAGGATGCGCGACGGCATCGCATCCACGACGCTCGCCTGCTCCGCCGTCAACGCGGTGAAGGCCGCTCGCCGGCTTGCGCTTCTGATCCAGCGCCCAGGCGAGGGCCTCCTCGACCTGCAGGAGGTCTGCCGCGGCCCAGGCCGCGCCGGCTGCAGCCGCGGCGCGCAGGAACGAACGCCGCGCGAGAAGATCGGACATGGGATTGGTTGTGGAGCATAACAGAGGACCAGCAGGTGCGTTAGACTGGCGCGGCTTCGCGCCCGTACGTAGATACGCAGGCCCAAGCTTTAGCCGTAGGCCCAAGCTTTAGCTTGGGCGTGCGCTTTGACCGCCTGTATGCCCGAGCTAAAGCTCGGGCCTACGTACAGCGTGCAGCCCGAGCTGAAGCTCGGGCCTACGTACAAACGTGAGCATGGAGACACCATGACGAAAACGGCTGTCGTGATTCTCGCGATGTTGATGTGTCGCGGGCGTAGCGCGCGCGCAAAGAGCCGGGGACAAGAGCATCAGCCAGGTGCTCGACAGCGATGTGACGATGATCGAGGGCGAGTTCGTGCCCGCCGCCGACGCGATGCCGGAAGACAAGTACGGGTTCGCGCCGACGAACGGCGAGTTCAAGGGCGTGCGGACGTTTGCCGACCAGGTCAAGCACGTCGCGGCGGTCAACTACCTGGTCGGCGCCGCGATCCTCGGCGAGAAGCCTCCCGTCGACACGGGCGGCGAGAGTGGCCCGGCCAGCATGACGTCGAAAGCCGACATCGTCGCGTTCGCCAAGCAGTCGTTCGACTACGCCCACAAAGCGGTGGCGTCGATCACGCACTGCGAACGCCACGCAGCCGGTGAAGAGCCCGTTCGGCGATAACAAGACGACCCGGCTGGGACTGGCCAATGTCTTCGCGTGGCACGGCTTCGATCACTACGGGCAGATGGCCATTTACCTGCGCTCGAACGGCATCGTGCCGCCGGCGAGCCGGGGGCAGTAGACGAGGCGGCGTCACTGAGCACACAGACGCAGCGCACGGACCGCCACGGCGCAGAGGCAGTCACGGATGACACGGATGTACGCGGATCACAAGTCTAATCTGAGAAATCATCAGATCCGTGTAGCTCCGCGTTGTCCGTGACGTGCCTGTTCGCGTTGTCGCGACCGCTGATCGCGTTGCCCATCGACTGCAGTTCCGCGTCGATCCGTGAATTCTACTCCTGCGGGGCAACCTGAAACTGCTCGAACTTCCCATCCGGCGTGACGAACGTCGTCGCGACGACAGTTGCCTGCGAGCCGCGAATGCGATACGAGACGAACGTCATGCCGCCGCGAAGCGACCGTGACTGCTCGGCGAACTCCACCGGTGCGCCGAGCGGTCCGAGGCTGGCAGCAAAGTCCTTCAGCGCCGCGTCGTCGAAATAGGCGTTGGCGTTCACGGTGAAGAGCGACCGATCGATCTGGCCCTTCTGGAGCCCGGTGAACACCGATCGCGCCCGCTCCAGCATGGCCGATCCAGCCGTGTGCATCGACTCGAACAGCAGTCCCGACAACCGCGTGGCGATCTGTCCGGACGCGTTCGACGCATCGAGGTTGACCAGGACAACAACGGCGGCGCGATCGTCGGGGTAGACCTGGTTCTGCGCGGTGAAGCCCGACACTTCGCCGCCGTGCGCGATCAGCCGGCGGCCACCGGTCATCTGCACCTGCACGCCGAGACCGTAGCGCGTGCCAGCGCCATTCGTGAGCCGCATGTCGGTCTGCATCTCTCGATACGAGGCCGGGCGCAGGACGGTCCGATCGATCATCGAGACGTCCCAGCGCGCCAGATCGTCAGCCGTCATCGCCAGTTCGCCGGCGGCGAACAGCCAGCCTTTGCCTTCCTTGGGCGCCAATCGCGGCGGGCCGAGCGCAAACCGAAGGTATCGCTCCGGATCGTTCGACCCGAGCGGCGCGCTGTCGATGTCGCTCACGGTCTTCATCGCCAATGGCCCGAAGATGCGTTTCGACAGGAACTCGAGCAGCGGCATCCCGCTCGCCTTCTCCACGATCAGGCCGGCGATGACGTAGTTGGTGTTGCTGTATTGCCAGCGGCTGCCCGGCTCGAAGTCGAGCGGCTTGCGCGCCCACTCGTCCAGGATCGCCTGCGCCGTGACCGGCTTCAGCATCGGCGGCATGACGTAGTCCTGCGGCCAGTAGTCCTGGTAGCCCGACGTCATCGACAGGATCTGGCGGATCGTCACCTCGCCTGCTCGCGTGAGATCGGGCAGCCAGCGGGCGACGCGATCGTCGAGCGACAGCTTGCCCTCCTCGGCCAGCAGCAGGATGGCCGAGGACGTGAACTGCTTGCTGACCGATCCGATGCTGTAGCGCATGTCTGGCGTGGCCGGAGTCTTCGACTCGAGGTTTGCCAGGCCGTACGCGTGCGTGTAGACAATCCGCCCGTCCGCGACGAGCGCGATCGAGGCGCTCGGCGCGCCGGTCCTGGTCAGGACGTCGGTGACGGCCGCGTCAACCTTCGTGCGCAGCTCGTCGGCGATCGTTCCCTGTCCCGCTGCCGGCCGCGCGCAGATCGCGCCGAGCAGCACGAGAACGGCACTGGCGAATCGCGTCGCCCGAGAATTTTCACGAATCATGTCGTAGCACCCTGAGACCAGCTCGTGGCGGCGTCACTGAAGATACGCCCCACCGGGAATGACATACTGAATGGGCCAGGTTTCCTGTTTCTGTTCGACGAGTTGCGCCCAGTCGAGCACCCGGCTGTCCGGGCCGGCGACGAGTGCGAGATCCGGCAGGACCTTCGCCGCCCAATGCGCGAGCGTGAAGGCGTCGCCGTCACCCGCGACTGAGAGACGCGCCGCGTTCAAGTGCGCGCGCGAGAATCGCGCGGCAATCTCCACATCTTCAATCAGCTGCAACAGGTAGGGCCGGCCGGTCAGTATGGCGTTGTAGACGTAATCGCCCAGCACGCTCGACAACGGATTGGCGTAGGCGCGATCGAAGTCGGCCATGGCCAGCGATGGATCGTCCACCGAGACCGCTGTATAGCGCATCCGCGTCTCGCCGAGCCCGCGCGGGTCGAACGACACGACGTCATACCCGTCGTCGACGTATTGTCGCAGCCTCTGCCAGTCGGACGCCCTGGCCTTGCCGATCTCGCCAACCCACAGCAGCGTGCGCTTGTTCGCGTCGCCGGTGCGATGGATGTGAAGCAAGCGGCATCTGCAGACCGCCGCTATGGTGCAGCAGGTATTTGTCGATTGTGATTCCGTCCTCTGTCGACGAGCCCGACGGCTTCCCACTGAATCGTCGAAGGCACAGCGTCCGATCCGGCGTATGGCGCGACCCGCCATTGGCCGACGCCAGCATTTCCGGCGCCACGATACAGCGCCGCCACGGTGCGAATCGGCTGTTTCCTGTGCGCCCGGTAATAGTCGCGAATTTCGTCGAGAAGCGAACGGCTCGCCGGATAGTCGAGGGTGACTTGTCCCGTCCGTGTGACCTGAAGCGTTCGATCGTCGAGCTCCGCTGTTGAGGGCAGCTCCTTGTGAACGGGCTGGCCGTTGAACCGATCCAGGAACGCGATCGCTGCCGCCTGGTTCTCGACCGAGAAGTCGTGACCGTGGTAGCCCTCGACCATTGCAATGCGATCGGCGCGACCGAACCGGCGATAGAACGCCGCCACTTCCCTGACCGTCGAGCGAGTACCTTCGATTGGAAAGAAGTCGAGAGCGGCCGCGGCGATGAAGACAGGACGCGGGTAGATCAGCGCGAGCAGGCCGGCATGATCCACGCCTTCAGCAATCATCCCCGCGGGATCCTGCTCGGGATCGCTGTCCGGATCCTTGAAGATGCGATTCCAGACGCGCATCGGCAGCGCCGTGATGTAGCAGGACGGCGCGACGGTCTTGATTCGTTGATCCAGCGCTGCGATGAAGGCGGCCTGAAACCCGCCGCCGCTCGTGCCGGTGATGCTGATGCGCGCGCGATCGACCTCGGGCCGCGTCAGCAGGTAATCGAGCGCGCGAATGCCGTCCCAGATCTCCCACCGCGCCAGGTTGGCGCCGGCGAGATAGGCAAGGTTTCCGAGGATCGCGTGCTCGCCGCAAATCAGGTTGTAGCGGCTTCGTCCGCGCGCCGCATCCCAGAACTGGCTGCGTTCGCCCTGTCCGACCGGATCCCAACAGATCACGACGTAGCCGCGCAACGCAAGCCGCTGACACAGTGCATGGTAGTACGCCTTGCCGTTCGCGGAATGGCCGCAGGCGACGAGCACTGCCGGACGGGGCCCCTGGCCGCCGTCGGGCACGTAGACGAGCGCCGTGACGTACAGACCGGGAACGCTCTCGAAAATCAGCTTCTCGATGCGAAACCCGGCCATCTGCACTCGGCCGGTCACCTGCGCGTTGAGTGGCGTGCGCGCCGCTGGCAGACCACCGATCATCCGCAGCAGCTTCGACCTCAGCTCTGACTGAAGAATGGCCAGATCGCGCTCTGTCTTGACGCTGGCGAGCCGTGCCCGGCGCCGGTCGTCCTGACGCCATGCCATCGCCGTTTGATATGCGAGGTACGGAGTAATTCGCGGTCCATCGGGCAGCGGCGCCAGGACGGTGAACGGATCCGGTGGTGCGGCGAGCGCCGCCGCGCCCAGAAGGGCAGCCACCGCGAGAATCACGACTGATGTGATGCGCAGCATGGGTCACCACTCACCGACTGCCGATGAAATCGCCCATCACCAGGTAGTCGATGTCCGTTTTCAGAAAGCATCGCACGGCATCGTCCGTTCGGCGGGAGAGTTCGTGCGGGATGTGGTGGAACTGTTCGGAGGTGGACTGCAGCGATTGCCGCTCTCTGTGAGGGCGCCGATCGCTCCCATCGGTCGGAGTATACCCGCAGGCGTGGCCGTTAAACGGCCGGGCTGGACGGCGCATGCTGGTCATGCAGCGGAAGCCGACACCCTGGTCAACACTTTCTCCCCGGCTCCTGTACGAAATTGCGTGCGACGACGGTAGCCCCGCAAAATGCGGCAGTTTCCGGGCGAGTAGACAGGCGCACGGTGCACCCATCGCGGCCGCGATTTTGCTGATTGCATGATTGGAGACGCGCACAGGAGATAGCTGGCTGTGACGGTGCAGACAGTTCCAGGGGTGCTCAGCGGACAACCTGACTTCCTGGTGACGAGTCACAGCTCTCATTCGGGGGTTAACAGGTGGAAGATCGAATACTGGTCTGGGCCCCTCCGCGCGACGGCCGGCTGACCTGCGACTTCCTCGACGAGAGCGGGTTCACCTGCCGTGAGTGTGCGACCTTGGAAGTGCTGACCAGCGAGTGGCAGAAGGGCGCCGCCGCGCTCGTCATCGCCGGCGAACTGCTATCGGCGTCGGCACTCGCCAATCTGCAGGCGATGCTCGCCGCCCAGGCCGCGTGGTCGGACCCCCCGATCATCGTCGTCGGCGGCGACAACGCGACCGATCAGCTCGACGCGATCACCGCGCTCGGGAACGTGTCGCTCCTTCACCGTCCCGTCTCTCTGCGGACGCTGCGATCGACGGTCCGATCGGCGCTTCGTGCCCGCCGACGTCAGTATCAGGTCCGCGATCTCCTCGAATTGAAAGACGATGCGGAACGGCGGAAGGATGAGTTCCTCGCCATGCTGGCGCACGAGCTCCGTAACCCGCTGGCGCCGCTCCGGACCGGCCTGCAGCTGCTCAGGCTGCAACCGCCGGAGGAGACGGTTGGGCGCACCCTTGGAATGATGGAGCGGCAACTCACCAACCTGACCAGGCTGGTCGACGACCTGCTCGACGTCTCGCGGATCATGCGCCGCAAGATCGCCTTGAAGAAGGCACACACCGACCTGCGGACGTGTGCCCGGGAGTCCGTGGACGCGGCGCAGTGTGTCGTCTCCGAGACCGGCCTGACGATCGACCTCGACGTTCCGGCCGCGCCCGTCATCGTCGATGCCGATTCGGTGCGGCTCGAGCAGATGATCGGCAACGTGCTGAACAACGCCGTCAAGTTCACGCCGAACGGCGGCGCCGTCCGGGTCGCACTCGCCGTTGAAGATGGGGAGGCGGTGCTGCGCGTCGCCGACACCGGCGTCGGCATCGCGCCCGAACACCTGGCTCACGTGTTCGATTTGTTCGCCCAGGCGCCGCGGACGCTGGATCGCAGCGAGGGTGGCCTCGGGATCGGACTGACCGTCGTCAAACTCCTGGCGGAGCTGCACGGCGGTCAGGCTCACATCTTCAGCGATGGGCCGGGTGCGGGCACAGAAGTGGTGGTGCGGCTGCCAACGGTCGCTGCCGAAGCGCTGCGCGAGTCGCATGCCATCGACGAACCGGGGAACCCGGATCAGCATCGGCGCATCCTCGTGATCGAGGACAACCACGACGTCGCCGAGATGCTCGCCGCCTACCTGCAGCAGATGGGGCATCGCGTGCTCATCGCGCACGACGGCAACGCCGGGCTCGAGGCCGCGCTTCACCACTACCCTGACGTGTTGATCTGCGATGTCGGCCTTCCCGGCGTCGACGGCTACGCCATCGCCCGGCGGCTCCGGCAGGAAGACGCGTTCCGGTCGTGTCTGATGATCGCGATCACCGGGTACGGTGAGATCGCGGACCGTGAGCGCGCGCGCAAAGCGGGATTCGCGCACCATCTGACCAAGCCGGCCGATCCGACCCAGGTCGCCGATCTCATTGCGCGGGCGGTTCCGCTCGATGAGGTAAAGGGCGGCGAGCAGCACTCTCGGGTCGATCGCGCGTCGTAAGCATCGAGTCGCAGGACGGCCGAGCTCGCCTCTGGTGCCAATTTCTCCATTCAGCGTCAAGAAAGCCTGCCCTTTGGCAACTTTCCTCGCAGATCGGCTTCTGACCTCGACCGAGTCGAACTTTAGAGCACGCAGACAATTGCATCTCAGCAACGCGCGCTGGCCGGTGGCTTGCACTGCGAATCGTTGGACGCGCACGCACGTTCCGGGCACCGGCATCGCGCAATCGCTGGGTGATCCACCCAACTTCGGGGCACGCGATGACGGTGCCCGGCGCACGGGCGCACCAGGCTCCTGTCGATCGTCAGAATTGCAGATCGCGAACGGTGAAGGGCCGCTTCGGCTTGCGGCCGAGGATGCGGAACATCACCGAGTTCATCGTGTCCGGATCGTTGTCGAACCCACCGTGTGACTCGCTGCGCGACACGGAGCCGGTATTCTCACCTTTCGCGTCCGGCGCCGCTCTGCCGGCGATCACCAGTGCGGTCAGCCCATCGACCTTCCTGCCGAGCACCGACGCCAGTGCCGGATCGACGTACTTCGCGTCGGGCGCGTCGGGACCGCCGAAGAAACGCTGCATGCCGACGATCGGCGTATTGCGCCGGCCCTCGAAGGCGTTGCTCACCAGATACAGGAGCGACTTGCCATACGCCCAGACGTGATCGTCGCGTTCGCCAACGTCACTGAGGGCATAAACGGTCGGGGGCGGACATTTCCCCGCGGTGACCGCTTTGCCGACTGTCTTCAGGAAGAGTTCGTTCGTGATCGCCGGCGCCATGAACTGCACCGTCTTGAAGGGGACGCCGCAGGACGCGAACCACGGCAGCGCATGCGCCGCGAAGATGCTCCCGGCGCTGTGCCCGACCACGTGCAGTTCCCAGGTAGAAGCGATCTTCCTGCCGGCGACCTTCATCACCTTTCGCGCCGCTTCCGCAAGCAGCTGCATGCCACCCTTCTGCTGCGGATGCGTCGAGGCGAGGCGCGCGTTTTCCTTCATTTCGCTCCACAACGCGCTTCCGGGCCCCGCGGCCGTCAGCTCGAACGTCTGATCCTTGGCTTCGATCAGGCCATCGCGCAGCTTGCGCAGCCATTCCGGAACCGCGCCGGCCCGCTCGTCCACGTCAGTGAACAGATCGTGGAGAATCCCGTTCAACGATTCGGCAAGGCCCGACTCCCACATCATGTGCAGCGGGTAGATCTCGTTCTCGAGGAAGACGTCGCGGAAGGCGACGATCCGCTTCGCGACGCCACGCTCGTCGTTCAGCCCGCCGTGCAGGTACAGCATCAGGCGCGGTTTCGTCCAGCTCGCCGACCGCTTCGGGATCTCGTCGTCGAACAGGCGAGTGAGATCCGCCGTCGTGGTCCAGTACTCGCCCTGGTCGGAGAGCTCGCCGTTGTTGCCCAGATCGATGACGAACGGCCGGATCGCATCGAGCGGGATGTTTTCCGTGGCGCGGGAGAGACCCGTCGTGTCGATGCCGCGCTGGTTCCAGGTGTCGACGGAGACCGGGACACCGAGCTGCGCCACCCAGACGTCAGTTGCGTGGAGCAGGAAGTCCTCGTACGGGAGCAGCGCGAATCCACTCGCGCCCCACGATGGCCCCCACGAGTTCTGGATGATGAAGCCATCCCTGGTGTATCCGACGATTGCCACCGCGTGCCCATCGGTCGCGTTGCCGTTTCGCTTGATGATCGGCAGATCGCGTTGCCGGACGTTCCCATGTTCGACATAGCTGATCGGCACCGTCTCCGGGCCTGGCGTATCCCAGCCGGCGTGCACCATCAGGGTCATGTAGAGAATGCCGGCTTCATTCAACGCCGCATGCATATCGCGAATCTGACGATGCATGACGCGGTAGTAGGCGCCGCCCGGCGTTTGCCGCGCCGCGGTGGACAAGTCCGGGGTTAGATGGCGAGGCCCCGTCCTGGTAATTGGCCACTCCCTGGCGGTCACCACGCCATGCGCGATCCACCCCTTCATCGCGCCTCTCGCGGATGACCCTTCGTAGTTCTCGCCCGGCCATTCGTCGTACCGCCGCGCCATCTCGTAGAGCATGCGCGGGCTCACGGAACGCTCGACGTTGCGCGCCCGCAGCAGAAAGTTGACGACGGCGGCCAGTGCGTAGCCGGTGCAGGCGCCTTCGTTGCCCTGATCGAGAATCGCAGGCACCGAGTCGCAGTTGACGAGGATGTCTGGCAGCGGCGTGAGCGACGGCTGATAGAACCAGTCGCGGATGTCGATGCGGTCCGGCATCGCGTCGAGCGTGCGGCCCATGCGCTCTGCCGCGGACTGTGCCTCTTCGGGTGGCCGGCGCTCCTTGGCCACCGGCCGGGTCGTTTTGGGTCGTGAACGATCGCTGGCGATCGGCGCCCGCTTACTGATCGGTCTGCGTTTCACGGGCATGGCGGTGTGCTCCTTCTTCGAGGTCGTGTGACGTGCGCGTAAACGACGTCAGCAAGAGACCCGGCGCTCGAACGTCTTACTACCGGCGGTCCTGCGTGTCCCATCCGCCGGGCGGCAGATAGTGAAATCGGATCAGATATACCTTGTCGCCGCTGCCGTGGCGGGCCATCCGCAGGAGATCGTCGACGCTTGCAAAGCCAGATTCGCGTGCCAGATCGTGCGTGATGTCTGCGATCGTGATTGGCTCGATCGAGTCCACCACGATCGAGCCATCCTCCATCCGGTAGCGACCTCCGGCTTTGACATGCGGCCGGGTCCACACCCGCACGCTGCAGCGGATCCGGCCGCGCTTGATGCCCTCGCGAAGGGACTTCGTGAATTCCATCGCCACTCGGCGGCCACACTCTAACAGGCACACGGCGGCACGATAGCGAGGGGTGGCGAGAAAGTCTCCGAACGGCGTGCGTCTTCAGGTAGTCTCGCCCTGGAGGTTCAGGTCCATGCGTTCTCGACAAACCTTCAGCCGTGCGGCGTTACAGACGGGCTTGCTGGCGGCGCTCTGCGCGATCGCCGCAGTATTCGTCATCTCCGCCCAGGCGCCGGTGCTGCACCTGGTGTCCACGGCGTGGCCGCCTTTCACCAACGAACAGGGCAAGGCGCGCTTTGCCCTCGATCTGGTGGAGGCCGCATTTGGACGCATCGGGATCAGCTCGACGACGGCAATCGTCTCCGCACCGGAATTCACGTCCTCACTGCTCAGCGGGCGCTTCGATGGCAGTGCTGCGGCGTGGAAGGATCCCGAGCGGGAGCGCGCGCTCCTGTTCTCGCAGCCGTATCTCGAGAACCGGCTGATTCTGGTAGGACGCCGCGGTAGCGACGTCTCGGCGACCACGCTGGCGTCGCTGTCCGGCAAACGGATTGCGATCGTCGACGGCTATTCGTACGGCGACACGGTCGACAGCGCCAGTCCGGCGTTCGTGCGGATGCGGACCGAGGAGGAGAGCCTCACGCAGCTGTTGAACGGCGCGGTGGACTACACCTTGATGGACGAGCTCGTGGTGCGCTACATCACCAACAACTATCCAAAGGAAGCGCAATCGACGCTGCAGTTCGGCGTCACGCCGCTGGTGACGCGTCCGCTCTTTCTGGCGATCCGGAAGGATTTGCCGGGCGTCGAGTCGATTGTCGAACGCTTCAACGCGCAGATCCGCGGCATGATCGCCGACCGCACTTACCATCGACTCCTGCACGTGGAGTGGATCCTGGCCGATGTCGATGGCGACGGCGTCGCCGAATACGTCGCAGGCGGCGATCGTGTCGGCACGGTCGAACCGCAGGGCGCGTACTCGATCGCCACGTCGACGATCACGGCGACCGAGACGGTGAATCGGCCGCCGCAGCCGACGCCACGCCGGTTCTACGTCGGCGGCAATCTTTACAGCGACTGGGCGAGCGTTCCCAGGCCGTTCAAGATCGAATCGAGCGGGTGGTCTCCGGGCCGCTCGACCGCGTCGATTTTCACGTTCAAATGGTGAAGTAGCTCGCGCTACTGCACGTTCGCCTGCACTGTCGCCGTGCCGGTCACTCGAATCTCGGCTGCGGACAAGGGAACACCACCCGCTGCTCGCCGACACGCTCCACGCCGCGGAGTGCATCGGCCGATCGATGACGCTGATGCTTGCGCAGGTGGCCTATCCGCAGGGCGCTTCACGATGCCTCGCAGCAGTCTCCCGCCATGCACCGGGCTGGCCGACCCTTCACACCGTCTGGCAGGGACTGTTCCAGAACCCACCGGCGGGCCGGAGGCTCGTGCACTGACTTCCGCGACGCCGGGGCCACGGACATTCAGGCCGGCGCCTGCACGCTGGTCGCGCACGATACGCCGACGATGAAGCGCTTGTATCGTCTGTCGGCGGAAGCGACGGGGTCGACGGCGGAGGCGAAGGGCATCCTCTCGTCGACGGAAGCCGGCGAGATGATCGCGGATCTGATTCGCCTCGAGGAGGACCCGTCCAGCGTCGTCGTGAAGTTCCCGGACATCTGGGTGATTGCGACGCGGTAGGCGATACACCGTGAGAGGAACGAGCGGTCCTCAGCGGCGCTCACCCGGCGTTGGCGAGACGTCGCCGGGCGAATAGACCGTACGGCGGAGCGACTCGAGGCCGACGCTTTTCAGAAGCTGCATCGCGTCCGTTGCAGACAAGCGCCGACCGACAGGCTCCTCGGCGTCGGCCAGCCGGTAGGCCGCGACCGTCATTGCCGCTGTGTCGAGCGCCAGCATTCGCGGGTCCACTTTGTCGAAGGTGTCCGACACCGCGTGGTGGTGAGTGTTGTAGTCGCCCTCGTCGACCCAGAGCGTGAAGACGGGAATCCCTTCGGCGAGAAACGGCCCATGGTCCATGTCGAAGCTCGCGTCGAGACTCACTCCCGACGCCCCCAGCCCCGACAATGGAGCCAGGATCGTCCTCGCGGCCGCTTCGATGTCCGAACGTCCGTGAATCTGGAACCCGCGCGGAGTTTGCGCGCCCGAGTCCATGATCACGACTGCGCGCAGCCCATCGAGCTCGTTGCGGTGCTTCTCGACATAGGCGCGCGATCCGAGCAGCCCCTGCTCCTCGCCGCTGAAAAAGGCGAACCGAATCGTCCTCCGCGGCTTGATGCCCAGAGACTTCAGGATTCGCGCCGCCTCCAGGACGGCGGCGACGCCCACGCCATCGTCCTGCGCGCCTTGCCCGGGATCCCACGAGTCGACATGCGCGCCGACGAGCACCGCTTCGCCGGGCGTCGTCCCCGTGATCTCCGCGATGACGTTCCGCTCCTGCGCGGGGCTTGCATCGATTGCATTGTCGACGTCCAGCGTCACCCGGACCTGGCCGCCGGCCAGGAGCCGCCGCAGAAACAAGACGTCCTCCTTTGCCACCGAAAGCACCGGCAGCGGGCCGCCTGGATAGAACCCGAAGGCAGAGGTGTCGAGCATGCGATCTGGCTTCGCGGACGGGATCAGCATGGCCGACGCCCCGCTGCGGGCGAGAGCACCTGCGATTGCGGCGCGCATGACCTGAGCCGGCGCTCCCGCCACAGCGTAAGGCTCGACGAGTACTGCTGCCCCTCGAACGCGATCCGCTGCGACCTCGAGAGCGCCGCGCGCTGGTGTGCCCAGATCGATGAGTGGAACCGTCCCCTCGCCCTTCGTGCCCGGCACCCAGCCATACGAGCCGACGGTAATCGCGCGCTGCACCGGAGCGGCGACGCGACCAGTCGCGCGTCCGCGCTGCCAGCGCGATTCGAGTGCGTACTCCTCGACATGTGCATCGTCGAAGCCCGCCTGACGTAGCGCGTTGATCAACAGATCCGCCGCCGCTCTGCACTCGGCACTGCCCGTGACGCGGCCGCCGATCGAGTCGGTGAGACGCTGCAGGAAGGCATGAGCGCCGCCGCCTGCCATCGCCGTCGCGACGATCCGGTCGATGCGATCATCCGCGCCGGACGCGGCCTGCGGCGACGCGGAAGGCGAGCTCAGACAAAGGGCGCCTGCCAACAGGATGCCGATTCGGACACTTGGCCTCATCGTGTGCAATGCATCCTAGCGCACAACTCCTGACGAAGTGCCGATTGCGGATTGCGAACACGACGTCGTGAGTTCCTTCGATAGAATCGCGAGACAGCGCGACGAGGTTCGAATAGAAAGGGAGTGACGCTTTGGGGGTGTGGGGGACCGGTCTCTTCTCGGACGACGTGGCGTGCGACGTCCGCGATCACTATCGTGAGCTGCTCGAAGACGGTATCGAGGACAGCGCCGCCACGCAACAGACCGTAGAAAAGTTTCGTGCATACCTCGACGAACCCGAGGGCATCGCACTGCTGGCGCTGGCGGTCACGCAGTCGACGCTCGGCCGGCTCGATTCCGACATCCGCGATCGGGCGCTGGCGGTGATCGACCGCGGTGCCGACCTCGAGGTGTGGGAGCGCGAGAATCCGAAACAGCTGGCGAAACGCCGCGGGACGCTCGAGAAAGCCCGCGCTCAACTGCTCGGGCCGCAGCCGCCGCGGCGACGGCTGCGGGCACCGAAGCGAATCAGCTCGGGCCTCGCCGGCGGAGACGTGCTCGCTCTCGCGCTTCCGCGACGCATCGTACTCCTGCGCGTGGTGCGCGTCCGCGCGCATCGTCTCGGCGAAACGCCGATCCTCGAGGAGCTCGACTTCGACGGGACCGAGGTACCGTCACCAGAGGTGCTCGAGCGCCTTGGTGCCAAAGTCACGGACCCAATCGCCTTGATGCACGTCCTGTCGCAAGATACGCGGATCTTCGCCTTCGTCATGCAGCGTGTCGACTGGCAGGACGCGGGCTTCCAGAAGGTGGCGACGATCAGCACTCGCGACGGCGACGAGCAGGCCGCGCTGCCAAGTTCCGGTATCTCGTGGACCGCGCTCGCCGAACGCTATCGAGGTCGATTCGGTGCCTGAAGGTGACAGTTCAGCGACGAAGGATCGCGGGCGTCGTTTTCATGATCGCGATTGTCGGTTCACGACCCGGCGACGCTACGCTTGAGCGAGGGCATCAAGGCTTTCAGGGAGAATCTGGCCGCCATCGACGACGATCGTCTGCCCGGTGATGTAGCCCGCCTCCTTCGATGCCAGGAAAAGCGCCGCGTAGCCGACATCTTCAACCGTCCCCAGTCTGCTGAGCGGGATCGACGCGGCCATCGAACGTTGGTAGTCCGGTCCGAGCGCCGCCAGGCTCTCGGTCAGAATATTGCCGGGGAGGATGGCATTGATGGTGATGCCGTGCTTGGCCAGTTCAATGCAGGCTGTTCGCATGAACCCAAGCTGACCCGCCTTCGTCGCGCCGTAGTGGCTCCAGCCCGGAAAGCCCGTAATCGGTCCGGTGATCGAGGATGTCAGCACGATCCGGCCCTGATCTGATTTCTTCAGGTACGGCAGACAGGCCTTGACCGCGAGGAATGCGCCTTTGAGGTTCGTTGCCACGACCCGATCCCAGTCGTCGGCTGAGAGGTCCTCGATCCTGGCTTGCGGATAGATTCCGGCATTGGCGCACAGGATGTCGATCCCGCCGTGTGTGGACGCCGCGGCCTCTGCGAGCCGCTGCATGTCGTCGAGGCTCGTGACATCGGCGGCGTAGCCTGTTGCGATGCCGCCATTGCGACGGAGCTCCTCGGCGCACGCTTCGGCTTCCCCGAGGTTCCGCGCGACAACGAAGATCTTGCCGCCGTTCCGGCAGAAGATCGTCGCCATGCCTTTGCCGATGCCCTTGCTGCCTCCGGTGACGATCACCGAACGGCCTGCGATTGAAGTCAGCATGTTCACCTGCCGTGAAATATAGCGCGCTGCCGCAGATCAACGCGGTGAACAGCCGAACTACTCGTTGCGCAGTGCGACCGACGGATCCACGCGCGATGCGCGACGCGCGGGAACGAAACAGGCCAAGGCTGCGACCGCCATCAGAATCATCGACACCACCGCGACCGTCGGGATGTAGTCGGGCTGAAACCCGTAGAGCAGCGCGGCCATCGACCGCGCCGCCACCGCGGCCAGGACCAGACCGGCCGCCAGCCCGGCGAGCGTCAACGCCAGGCCTTGTTTCCCGAACGTCAGCAAGATAGCTCCCGAGGTCGCCCCCATCGCCATTCGCAGGCCGATCTCGTTGGTGCGCTGGGCGACGGCGTGCGACAGAACACCATACATCCCCAGGGAGGCCAGCAGCAGGGCCAGCAACGCGAACGCGCTCAGGAGCGTCGTACTTTGCGACGGCGTCGACAGTTGACGGTCGACGATCTCCTCCATCGTCCGGATGCGCGCGACCGGCTGATTCTTGTCGAGCGACCAGATGGCCTGACGGACCGCCGGAACAATCGACGTCGGCTGGATCGCGGTTCGCACCACGATGCCGGCGTTCAGGTCGCCGATCTGGTCGCATTGTTCGTAGACGCGATACACCGCAGGCTTCGGGTCATCGATCACGCCGTTCTCGCGTATGGGCTTCACGACGCCGACGATGGTGTACCAGTGGCCTTCCTCGCCCAGTTCGCCAAACTTGAACCTCCGGCCCAACGCTGAGCGGCCCGAAAAATGGCGCTTCGCAAATGGCTCGTTGACGATCGCCACGGGCGCATCGGATTTCCGGTCCGACGTGTCGAAGGGTCTGCCCACCACCAGCCGGGCACGGACTGTGGCGAAATAGTCGCGGGTCACGTTGCGAATGAGGGCCACCTGAGTGGGGGGAACGCTGTCGCTCGACAGCGCCTCCCACTTGGACTCGGCAGGCGCGAATTGTTCCGCAAGTCTCAGGGCAATAGTCCGCGATAGCACCCATCGAACCGCGCAGGCGTGCTGCAAATGAGTCTTTCTGACCAGAGGGACGGTGGCACCATCATTGCCATTCCGTTCGCGGGTCCATTCGTTTCACCGGCGACACCTGGGGGTGTGACATGCGTCAACGGTTTGCAGCCTACCGTCCGCTCATCGCCTTGCTGCTCGCGGTCACGCCATTGTTCGTCTTCGCCGCTTCCGGCGCGGCCCAGAGGTTGCCATGGCCCAACGTCGGCGAGGACCCGATCGTCACGCCGGTTTCCGGGGCGAGTTGGCTGACGCACCTCGGCATTGCTCTCAGGGAAACGAGCCTTGGCCAGGGCGCCCAGCGTTACGGTCCGCCGCCTGGGGCAGCCCACGCGGCCGCCGACGAATCGCTAGGTGTCCCGGGAACCGTTCCGATGAGCGGTGCGGATCTGTACCGGCTCAACTGTCAAGCGTGTCATCGTGCCGAAGGTACGGGCACCCCTCCAGAAATCCATTCGCTGCTTGCACCCGTACAGGGCGCGTCGGTGTCATTGGTGCGCACGCGGCTCCGACAGCAGTCCGGGCCAGCGGCGGAACCGCTGGCGCGCGCTGAGGCACGTCGTGCGCGCGCGGACATACTCGCACGCATGCACAAAGGAGGGCGTCGCATGCCACCGCGGGATTATCTGCAGGAAGGCGACATGGATTTGCTGTTCGCGTACCTGCTGGAGCTTGCCGCAGTGCCCGAAGGCAAGCGGCAGTCCACCCACGAGGTCAGCTGGGCACGCCGTGGCGAACTGGTGGTCAAGGGGACATGCCACATCTGTCACGACGCGGTGGGGCCGCCACCCAGCGACGCTGCGCGATTGCGCGGGGCTGTACCCTCGCTGGAATCCGTGATGAAGACGAAATCGTTGCGCGAGTTCGTGCACAAGGCCCGTAAGGGCGAGGTCGTGTCTCTCAGCGACCCGGCCCTGCAACATCGTGGCAGGATGCCGGTTTTCTACTATCTGAGCGATGAAGAAATGGCATCGGCCTACGTGTATCTCGCCACGTATCCGCCGCAGCCTATCCGGCACTGAACGCGACGCCGCGCTCGTCAGTGGCCGTTGTGGTGAGTTGGGTCTTCCGTGCCGGCGACAGCGCCACTTTCAAGACACCGTCCCGTTGGTGGCTGAACAGGTCGAACGCGTCCAGAATATCGTCGAGCGCGAATCGATGCGTCACGAGCGGGCTGAGATCGACCCGCCCATGCGCCACCATCTCCATCAATCGCCGCATCCGCTCCTTGCCTCCGGGACAGAGCGTGGTGACGATGCGTTGATCGCCGAGGCCGGCATACAGGGGCTCGTACGGCGCCACCAGCTTTCCCGAGTAGACACCGAGGCTCGACAGGGTGCCGCCAACACGGATGGCGCGCAGCGCGTTCTCGAACGTCTCCTGACGGCCGAGCGCCTCGATGGCCACATCGACGCCGCGGCCGCCGGTCAGCCGTCGGATTTCGGCGACGGGATCCTGTTCCTTGAAATCGATCACGACATCCGCGCCGAAGCGCTTCGCCATCGCCAGTCGTGCCGGAGACGTATCGACGCCGACAATCAGCGCGGCCCCGCGCAGCTTGGCGCCTAACGTTGCGCACAGCCCGATCGGGCCTTGCGCGAAGACCGCGACGGCATCGCCGACGCGAACGTTGGCGCTCTCGGCACCGCTGAGACCCGTCGAGAAGATATCCGGCACGAGGACCACCTGCTCATCGGTCAACCCGTCCGGAATCGGTGCCAGATTCGCGCGCGCATCGGGCACCAGCAGGTATTCGGCCCAGGCGCCATCGATGGTGTTGCCGAAACGCCATCCGCCGAGCGGTCCACCGCACTGCGAATGGCTCCCGTTCAGGCAATAGAAACACTGTCCGCACGGCGTAATCGCGCCGACGATGACCCGCTGACCGACGTGAAATTCGGGTTCCAGACCCTCGCCGAGCGCGTCGATCACGCCGACCGGCTCGTGGCCGAGGACGAGACCATCGCGGACGGGGTACTCACCTTTCACGATATGCACGTCGGTGCCGCAGATGGTGGTCGTGGTCACTCGGATCACGGCCTGCCCCGCTCGCGGACGCGGCTTGGGCCGCTCCTCCATGACCAGCGAATCGATGCCGCGGAATGCGACTGCCTTCATGGTGTCCATGGTTTCTCCTCAATGCGTTGAAAGGAAGCAGCGGGACGCGCCGCGTTTTAGTGCGCCTGTGACGGGCGGCCGATGCGTCCCTGCGGGTCCTCGGAGAGAAATCCAATTGCAATCAAGTTGCTGATGAGCCGCTCACTTTCGGCAGGCGTCAGGTGCCAGAGCCGTCGAAACTGGGCACGGGTGAGCCGCATGCACGGCATCTCGGCAAACTCTTCCAGAATGGCGCTAATCAGACAATTGCCTGCGCGCGAACGTGCGTCGATCGGCTCAGTCTTGCTGGTATCAACCGCGGGCATGATCTGCTCCTTGTCAGCGCCTGGATGTCATCCTCACGTCATCGTGCCGTTGCGATCGGGATCTGGCTTCGCCGGGGCTGATCTGGCGCGATTCGCCCCGCGCGGTCCGGGACGGCACAACGAGAACGGGGCAGGTCGCCTGTCGCACCACGTGATCGGCCACGCTGCCGAGCAGGAGCCGTTTCACGCCGCCGTACCCGTGCGTGCCCATCACGATGAGATCGGCGCTGTGTTCCTGGGCGAAGCGCACGATCTCGAAATCCGGCCGCCCGATCACGACGTGCGTGCCGACCGTTGGCGGATCCAGTCGCCGACGCTTCACCAGCGCTTGAAGTTCCTTCGCGGCAGCGTGCAACCACGCGTGTTGCAGAGCCCCGAGATCGACGCCGGCGGCTTCGACCATCCACGGCTGCTGCAGCGGATCGGGCACGACGTTCACCAGTTCGAGTCGGCCGCGAGTTTCCCGGCCGATTTCGAGGGCAACGCTCAATGCCTCTTCCGCGGTTTCGCTGAAATCGGTGGCGACCACGATGGTGTTGAAGAAGGACATGGCAACTCCTATCGAGTGGTAAACCGCATGCATCGAACGCGGCGGGCAACCTCTCGTAGTAACCAATGCAGTCGCCGTGCCCGGCCCCCTGACTTGCAGGGCCGCACAAACGCGCGGTTTGATTGAGTCGCAGTCGGGAGAGTGCGGAAAATCCAACGGTTCCGGGAAATCTTCCGCGGGTCGGACTACTTACGTGCCCTCACACAGACCGTCTCCGGGGTCCAGTACGCGCATGTGGTGCAATCAGTCTGGGTGACGGGCCTGGACGTGTAGGTTCGCTCGCACAGCCAGTAATTTTCAAAGGCGTTGTTACCGTCGCTCGAGATCGGACGGCACGCTGGCACGCTCCATCGACATTCAGCGACAGGTTGGGCAGGTGACGCATGCGTTGTCATAACGTTCTCCAGAGTGCGATCACGCGTGGCTTCCGTGTGTGACGTCTGGGATCCGCATCACTACCGTGGCACATTACGTGCCACTTCGAGTCCGGTCGTGTGCTGACTCTGCCAATCCATCGAGGACTCGAGCCAGTCGTCGCCAAGAAGCTCGATTGGGTGCGCCGTCCGAATGGTCCCATTTCCGCGGGCCAACTCATCGGCCGGACAGTACTTGTCGCAGCCCCGGGAGACGCGCTCGGGGTACTTGGGATGCAGCGGAACGCGGGCCATTCAACAATCTCCGTCGCTACGAACGGGCGGCAGCGTCAATCGTTCCTTCCGGCACTCACAGCGGGACTGCGGGACGTCTCGTGAGTCAGCTCACCAGAGCCGTCACGAGACGCGCCGCGCGAGGGAACAGGACGTTGTAGTTCCTTACGGA
>CAWHFZ010000010.1:0-354559 GCA_963828745.1 Vicinamibacteria bacterium
ACATTTCATGATCGGGCATGGTCCGATCCTCATTCTTGCCACGCTCGGTTGCCTCCGCGGACTGCGGAGTCGGTCCCACCCGCAGGCGTCACTGGTGATCGCGATGCTGCTGTGGCTTGCGATAGGCGCGGTCGCCTTTTTCGTCCTTCAAGGCTGGCCTCTGTATAAGTGGGCGCTATTTACGATGCCGCTTGGCGTCCTTGCGGTGGTTGGCATCGAAGAGATGGTTGCCGCAGCGACTCGCGCACACGCGTGGGTGTGCTGGGTGACGCTCGCCGTTGCCACGACTCTCGCCATCGCGAGCTTCGCGATCGGTGCGCCGGCCCCTGAGGTGCAAACGCGTCTTCTGCTGGCTATTGTCATCGGAACCGGTGCCGCAGTGGCAGCCGAGTTACTGAACCAGCGTCCGCGCATGCGCGCCACGACGCTCTGTGTGCTCAACGCCGCCCTCGGCGTATCCGTCGGCGTCGCAGCCATTCTGCCGTCGACCAAGCTTCGTTCGCTGCTCGATCACGAATTCGCGTGGACGGCAGCGTCGCGCCGAGACTTCCAGTGGGCCTGGAATATCGCGTATCGCCATGCCGACGAGGACCTTGGTCGGCTCTCTCGCGGCCACGTGCTTCCAGGTCCGTTTTTCGTGTTCGGCGATCCAGTCGTCCTCTTCCGCGCAAACCGCCCCCAGGGCGCGTCAATTCTGGGCTGGGGGCCCGACTTCCTCGACCAAAAGGAATGGCGAGTGTTGCACGCGGAGCTCCAGTCCAACTTGCCTCCGTACATTGTTGTTGATGAGTACAGCGCGTCGAAGATCCGCAGCCGATATCCTGCCATGCTGGGATTGTTGCAATCGAAATATAGAGTCGCATTCGCTGGCGGCAGCGGAATCTGGTACGTGCGTCGGTAATCGGCATGACTGCGAACACAGACGACAATCGACGGTCGCGTCCGCCCGATGGTCGGCCAATAGCGAGCCTCTCCCTGGATCTGGACGACAAGTGGGCCTACCTGAAGACTCACGGTGACGAGCGATGGCAGTCGCTACCCTCGTATCTTGACGTCGTCACGCCGCGAATCCTGGACGTATTGCAGAGACATCGGCTGACGGCGACGTTCTTCGTCGTCGGACAGGATGCCGCTCTCGCGTCGCATCGTGGCATCCTTGCGTCGATCGCCGATGCAGGTCACGAAATCGCAAATCATTCGTTCCATCATGAGGTCTGGTTCCATCTCCATTCTGAGGAACGCATCGCGGAGGAGATCGCTCTTGCCGAAGAGCACATCGAGCGGGCGACAGGGCGCCGCCCGGTTGGCTTTCGCGGTCCCGGCTATGGCGTCTCGCAGGCACTACTGCGTGTGCTGGCCCGGCGCGGCTACCGGTATGACGCGTCAACGTTGCCGACATTCATCGGACCCGTGGCCCGGGCGTACCTGCTCTTCGCCAGCCGACTCACCCCGGAGGAGAGAGCTCACCGAGCGGCGCTGTTCGGCGGAGTTCGCGACGTTCTGCGACCGATTAGGCCGTACTATTGGGACCTCGGCGGTGAACGACTGCTCGAAATCCCGGTCTCGACGATGCCGTTGTTACGATTACCGTTCCACTTCAACTACGTCTTGTACCTGGCGGGCAAGTCGAGACGCCTGGCGCAATCGTACTTCTTCACCGCGCTCGAGTTGTGCCGTGCGACTGGTGCATCGCCGTCGTTGCTCCTCGGGCCGCTCGACTTTCTCGGTAGCGAAGAGGAGACAGACCTGTCCTGGTGTCCAGCGATGAATCTTTCGCGACAGTACAAGCTGGACGTTCTGGAAGACATGCTGGTGGCTGCGTCGCAGCGTTTCGCATTCGTGCCCCTGCTTACGCAGGCCGAATCGGTAGCGACCGAGGGGCTGGCAATGATTCGACCGACGTTTTCTCATCGGAAGGGAATCGCATCGTGACACAAGACATCGTCGCTGGAATCATTGTCCGGCTGCTCAGAGACATGGAGAAAAGCGGCGAAATCGACCTGCCGGAGCCATGTGGTCTCGAAACGCCGCTCTTCGGGCCGGAGGGGCTTCTCGATTCGATGGGACTCGTGAGTCTCGTGGTCGGGCTGGAACAGGCGCTCGAGCGTGACCACACCGTGACTGTGAGCCTTGCTGACGAGCACGCGCTGTCACAACGGCGCAGCCCGTATCGCACGATTGGTACTCTGGCCGAATTTGCAGTTCAGGCAGCCGTGGCATCGTGATGAATCAGACGTCGATGCCTGTGACTTTCATTACGGGCACCAGGAAAGGACTGGGGCGGGCACTGGTCGAGCACTACGTACGGCTGGGGCACGCCGTCGCCGGATGTAGTCGGGAGCCGATCGATTGGCAGCTCGACGGATACGTACACTACATTGCCGATGTTGCTGACGAACAGGCCGTTCATGCCGCGTTTGCCGATGTCTGGTTTCGATACCGCCGCCTGGATCATCTGATCAACAACGCGGGGATCGCCGCGATGAATCACTCGCTGCTCACCCCGCTGTCGACGCTCAATCGCATCCTCAGCACGAATGTAGCGGGTACGTTTCTAGTCACCCGAGAGGCTGCCAAGCTGATGAAGAGCGCCAACTACGGGCGCATCGTCAATCTCACGTCCGTCGCGGTCCCCCTGAAGCTCGAAGGAGAGAGTGCGTACGCGGCCACAAAGGCGGCGGTCAATTCCCTGACCGACGTGCTTGCCCGCGAGTTAGCGGCGTTCGGTATTACGGTGAACGGAGTGGGTCCGACGCCAGTCGACACCGATCTCATTCGCGGCATACCGAAGCCGAAGCTCGAACGCCTCCTCGCGCGTCAGGCCATTCCGCGGATGGGGACGCCGGAGGATGTGGCCAACGTCATCGACTTCTTTGTCCGCCCGGAGAGCGGTTTCATTACCGGTCAGACGATTTATCTCGGTGGTGTGTGACGCACATCGAGTTCCTGGTCGATCGGTTCCGAAGCTATCGAGACGCCGATGCTGTCATCTGGCGCGATCGCACGTTCTCCTATGGGGACCTGTGCGTTGCGATTGACCGCGCATCAGAACAACTCCAGAGAAATGACATCCGACCGGGGAGCGTAGTCAGCCTCGAGGCCGACTTCAGCCCGGCATCGATAGCGATGCTGTTGGCGTTGTTCGCTCGCGAATGCGTGGTCGTGCCGTTGACGGTGGCGCTCGAGGGCAGCAAGCCGGCATTGCGGCGAATCGCCGAAGTCGAAACGATCATAGAAATCACGGCAGCGGACACCTCGGTGCAACCCACGGGAGTCGCCGCGAAGCACGCCATCATCGGGATCCTCCGCCAGCGTCACCATCCCGGTCTCGTCATTTTTTCGTCCGGTTCCACCGGCACGAGCAAGGCCGCTTTGCACGACCTCGTACCGCTGCTCGACCAATTTCGCAGGCCCGGATTGCCGGTGCGCGCGATTTCATTTCTCCTGTTCGACCATATTGGCGGCATCAATACGCTGTTCTCGATTCTCGGTAACGGCGGATGCCTCGTCTTGGTCGACGAACGTTCGCCTGAACGGGTCTGCGAAGCCATCGCTCGGCATCACGTGGAACTTTTGCCGGTGACACCGACATTCCTGAACCTGCTGCTGGTCAGCGAGGCATACCGACACTGGGATCTCGCGAGCCTCACGATTGTAAGCTATGGAACGGAGGTCATGCCCGCTGCCACACTGCGGCGATTGCAGGACGCCCTTCCACACGTAAAGCCCGTGCAAAAATATGGGTCGTCAGAGTTGGGCATCCTGCAGTCGAAGACCCGCCCCGGCGATGGCTTGTGGTTGAAAATTGGCGACGAACGCTGCCGCACACGGGTTGTCAATGGCATGCTCGAAGTTCGCACACCGACCGCCATGATGGGCTATCTGAATGCGGTAGACCCCTTCACCCCGGACGGATGGTTCCCCACGGGGGACGCCGTGGAGCTCGATGGGGAGTACATGCGTGTGCTCGGACGCCGCTCGGAAATGATCAATATCGGCGGCGAGAAAGTTCACCCTGCCGAGATTGAGAGCGTACTGCAGGAGATGGACGGCGTCGTCGACGTCGTTGTCGTTGCAGAGCCGCATCTGATCTCGGGACAAATTGCCAAAGCGCGAGTGCGACTTTCCACTACCGAAACGCTTGAGCAGTTCCGTACTCGCATGCGGGGTTTTTGTCGCGACAGGCTTCCACGCTTCAAGATTCCCCAGAAGGTGGAGCTGGCGACGAATAACCTGCACGCAGCGCGTTTCAAGAAATTGAGAACGTAAATGCCCGCTGCATGGAAAACGTGATGTCGGATGTTCAGGAAGGCCGGCAACGATCGATTTTGCGCGAAATCACGGCCGAGGATCTCGACGGCCTCGACATCGTCGCTCGACTGCATCTGGAATTACTCGATTTCGGACCGATGTCGGCGTTGGGGTTACGCTTCGTGCGAGACGTGTGTTATCGAATGCTGCTCGCCGACGGTGTTCTTCGGCTTGCTTTGTGTGAAGTGGAAGGGCAGCCGGCCGGGTTCGTCGCCTATACCTCGCAGTCGGTGCAATTTCATCGCGTCTCCTTGCGGCGTCACTGGATTGCGGCGGGTTGGGCGGCGCTACGAGCGATCGTCTCGGACCCACGGCGAATTCCAGGTCTGGTCCGCACGCTTCGAGTGCTTCGCTCCCGGCGGGCACATCAGGAGCGCGAGCGCGATCCGCTCGGTGAAGTGGTTTGCCTCGCGGCGAGGCCGGAATACCTGACCGGGCGGTTTGTTCGTCAAACCGGTGTGCGGGTATCGGAGGAGCTGGAGCTTTACGCCCTGGAGCGTCTCCGCCGGCTCCAAGTGCCTCGGGTCCGCATGATCGTCGACGCCGACAACAAACGGGCACTGTTTCTGCACCACCGGCTCGGGGGTCGGTTCGAGCGATCCGAATTGGGGGGGGCACCTCAGCTTGAGGTGTGGTTCGACCTGAATGGATCCAGCGAATAGAGCCCGCATGCATCGCGTCGTGTCCGCGAGTTCGGTAAGTTGGCGATTGGTCCGCTCCTGGTGGTGGCTTGCCGTTCCAGGAGCGATGATTGCGGGATTTGTCGCCGTGCTCGCGTTGCGCCAACCCAGCCCCCTGATCGGCAGCCCGACGCCGATGCCTCCTGAGCGCTATCTTCCGTCTCCTCCTGGCATCTTCGTTGAGAGCATCGCCACGAATCTGGAGATCGTGTGGGGCCTTCAGTTCGCACCCGACGGCCGGCTATTCGCCACCGAACGACCTGGTCGTATCCGCGTGATCGCGCCTGACGGACGACTCGATCCGCAACCATGGAAGACGCTGGATAACGTTCACCACGAGCAGGAGGCAGGACTGATGGGGCTGGCGCTCCATCCCCGATTCCCGCACGAGCCCTGGGTGTACGTGATGTACACGGCGCAGACGAAGGGCGGCTCCTTCAATCGCGTGAGCCGGATTCGAGACGTGAACGGCCGTGGAGGCGAAGAGCAGGTCCTACTGGATGGCCTGGTTGCTCCGGGTCCCCATAATGGCGGGCGGATCCGGTTCGGTCCCGACGGGATGTTGTACGTGGGTACGGGTGACGCGTGGGATCCGAACCGCGCTCAGAATCTGCAGGACCGTGCCGGCAAGATCCTGCGCCTCATGCCAGACGGAAGGGTACCCAGTGACAATCCGTGGCCAGGAAATCCGGTTTGGGCGTTGGGATTTCGCAACGTGCAAGCCTTGGCCTGGCATCCGCGAACAGGGGCGCTCTTCGCCGGCGAGCACGGCCCGACCGGGGAGATCGAGTTTGCCAGGTTTGGAGAAGAGGCGAAGGCTGTCTACTTCCTCGATCGGCTTAGCGTCGTGGAGAAAGGTGGTAATTACGGGTGGCCCGACGTGATCGGTCACGCAGGGCTACCTGAGTACGTCGACCATGTCCTGTTCCGGCTGCGTCCGCCACGAGCGATATGGTTTCGGAGGGAGGAACCGCTCCTCGTCTTTTCGCCGTCCGCGCCGCCTGGCGACCTTCTGTTCTACGACGCGCCACTGATGCCGGATCTTCGTGGCGACCTTCTGTACTCCGTCCTCGGCTACAACGCGAAAGGGGCACAGACCCTGATGCGTATCCGATTCGGCGATGCGGCGAATCCTCATCGACCGACGGCCATCGAGCGCTGGTTCAACGAGGAGAGCGGAAACGCGGTCTATGGTCGGCTTCGCGCCATGACCGTTGGTCCGGACGGTGCGATCTATGTCGGGACCAGCAATCGGGACGGGCGCGAGTTGAGCAAGGGGCCACGGTCGGGAGACGATCGCATCCTGCGGATCGCTCCCACGCGGAGGTGAGTCGGTCGCGTCGCTGAGGAGCCGCGGACCGGTCCACAAGTGTCAGTCGTTATTCCGTTTCTGACCGCTCGGTCTTTGAACGGGGAAGCGATCGACCAGCGTACTTGCTCTATAGCACTCGGATGGAGTTTTCAGACGTCGAGCGATCAATACTGCCATCGACTCTGTGCCGCGCACGAACCATCGCCGCATGCACCGGAGCTCATCTCCGCTCGTAGTGGCGACGAGCAGTTCAACCTGTTTGCGCAGCTTCTCGGCGCGCGGTTACCGCTGCCGCGCGATCTCGTTGCTGCCGTCGACGACTCGTTGTGGCAGAGCCATTCACGGCCGGGGCGCTCGACGAGTCACGATCGGGCCGTGGTCGGACATGCGGTCATCGATGCTGCGGGAATCGTGGCTGCACAAAAACGCATACGAGGAGGCGCGGATTCCCATGCGTGTCACCGCCGTCGGTGAGGGGTGTACAGCGGGGAAGTCTACTTCGTTCCCGGTCGCGAGGCTCGAGCCCAGCGGCGGACAGAAAGCCCGTCATCGACGGCGATCATCTTCCGCTGGTCTCCAAACACCGTGAACGTCTTGGTTAATGCGAGCGTATCTGGGTGGCTCGTCGTCAACCGCAATTGGGACGACGGCTGGATCACAGCCCCGCCTTATCACGCAGAACCCAGAAACGGGCTGCTCGCGGCGGCGTTGGGATCGGTGAGCATCTCGTGCAATTCTCATACAGACCGAAATCCGTGATGGTGGGAGCGTCGATCAGCTTCTTCTCTCTCATTGCCGTCGCTTTAGGATGCTGGCTCGACCGGGATCTGGATAAGCGTAGGAAGTCTCAGTGTTCCCAACTAATTGGCGGTGAATCCAATAGCCGCGAAGTGCCCGTCGCGGCGTCGGCCGAGGTTCGACAAGGGTCCAATGTTGAAACCGTTGTTCGCGATTGGCGTTCACTTGATTCTCGTCGTCGGCTTGTACGTGGTTGCAAGAGAACTGCGGCACAGAGAACCGGTTCCCTCAACCGACCAGTTACTGGAGACCTGGGACGTAAGGCTTTACTGGGACATCGCGAAACGGGGGTACTCCTGGCACGAGGATGAGCAGAGTAACGTCGCGTTCTTCCCGGCGTTTCCCTACATCTGGAGGTACACGTCCGCAAACGTGTACGGCATCAGCGGCTTGAATGTCCTGTTCTTCGTCGCGGGCGCACTCCTGCTGGCTCGAGCGATGAATTTCAGTTCGAGAGAGCTGATGCTGTCGCTCTCCATGCCATCGCTCATGTTCATGTATGTGCCATATTCGGAAGCGTTGTTCTTCTTGTTCAGCGCCATAGCTCTTTACGGGTACATACGCCGCCGGCCCGAACATCAATTCGAAACCCCAACCAGACATTGGGCGCGTCGTGCGGGGTGGCGAATCGTCGCAGCACCTGACTGCGGCAGGATTATTCCTTTGCTGTGTTACTCGGGCCGCCGTCGAATATCTTTGTGCCTGCCATATTCCTGACGGAATGGCTTGCTGAAGGCGGGAGGATACGACACGCTGGCGTCAACTTCCTCGGGGCGGTCGCCGGCGTATTCCTTGCTGCTTTTGTTCAACATCAGGAAACGGGCAAATGGCTGGGGTTTATCGAAACCCAACGAAATTGGGGCCATTATCTGCAATGGCCGCAGCTGCCCCTCATGGCATGGGGCGGCCGACAATACCTTGACGGGTCGGCGTTGATTGCCGGGTGTCTCGCCGGCGGCCTTCTCACTTGGATTGTGTGGCGACGCGTCGTTACACAGGAGCAGAAGAGCAATCCGGCATTTGTCTTCTCGATTGCGTATCTGTTCGGCATCACGCTTCTTGTGGTGTTGTTTCAGCGGAGGCGAAATTCACAGCCTCAATCGCTACTGTTTTGCGACAGCGTTCTGGATGGTCGCCGGAATATCTGTTCTGAGGCAGACGACATTTTCATGGAAAAGACTGCTCGGCCTGTTTGTCCTGTGTTTGATGATCCTGTCGCTGTTTGATATGACCGATCGCAGCCGGCTGGAGCCGTTGGCAGTGTCTGCGTATTTGAGCAGTTGGCTGTTCCTGTGCCATCAAAGCGAGAGATGGTCGACTGCCGCATTTTACGGCGTGTATTCTCTCAATGTGCTGATCCAAGTCAGACTTCTGGATGGATTCCTGAGCGGACACTGGGTCGCATGAGCCAATGCCGTCTTACTGGGCTGACGACGACTCGTCGATGACTTGAGTCACATTCTGTTCGCGCGGCCGCGCTGTGAGAATGTCTTCGACCGCCGCGCACGCTGCTCTCAGGTCGACAATGTTCACCTCGAAACACGGCGCTCGCTGCGCGAGGTCGGCCGCAACGTTCAAGCCGTCCCTCTGATGGGCCAATGCATTCAACATGTTCGCGAGCGCGTGCGCCGCACCAGCGGCCGCGCTGATCCGTCGAGATATGGGTGCTGATCCCGCGGCGCGTCGCAGGAAGACGAGCGCGGCAAGCGGCAGCGGCTCGTCAACGGTCGCCGCGGGAAAGAGGCTCGGAGTGACGTGAAAGCGCTTGCCAATCCCGATTGTGCCCTGGGGCAATTGGAAAGGCTCTGGTGGACGCGATTTCAGACCGACGGCATGGGCGTACGGAAACACCCGCAACCGGGTGACGTCGATTGGCGCGAGCTCGTCACTCAAGTACGCCAGGCCGCGTCCTAACAAGGCCATCGTCAATGTCGATTTTCCCGTACCGGGAGGGGCGGCGAGCACCGCGACTCGATCACCAATGGCCACAGCTGCGGCGTGCAGAAAACAGAATTCGGGGCGTTGCAGCTGGAGCGCGATGATCAGGCACTTGTCAAGGTGGAACAGAAGGCCATCAGCATCCTCGAAACGAGCGGCGCGCCCATCAGCATCACAAATCCGGAACTCACGTTTCGCGCGGTCTCGATCGATCCAGTACGACGTTTTGAATGGCGGGATCGATGTTGCGGACCGCACGACCAACCCGCAGAATGCCACGTCCAGCAGGTCAGCCGTTTCCTCGTCCGCGCACTGGATTGCGAAAGCGCGATCGCACGCGCGCAATACTCGGATGGGCAATTGGCCTCTGCGCCCGCCCCGTCAGCGCTCAGCCAAAGATGGGCGCTTCTTCGCGTCGCATCAATGCCGTTGGCCAGGGTGGCCCGGACCTGTGCCAGGGCCGTCGTTGACAGGCGGATTCCCGGGCGGTTGCGGGTCGAGTCCATTGCCAACGCCGTTGTTGCCGTGGGCAGAACCGCCTGAGCCGTTCGATGCGAAGGCGGGTTCTGCCTTCAGTGAGAGGATCAGCGGGGCGACATATGCGGCGCGCTTGATAAACAATCTCCGCGATTCCTCGTCCGTCCGTCCCTCTAGGCGATTCATGGGAAATCCTTTCTGGAGCTCAATCCTCGACCTGTTCCTCGGCGAACAGGCCTAGTCGTTCGAAATCCGATAGGGATCTGAGAACGTCATCGAGTACCGCCGCCGGTGCGCACTCGAAGTCGGCCGCGACCCCTGCGGCAATCTCGTCAACGTCATGCCGGCCGTCGCACGCATTCCAGATATAACTCGCCGTCGGGTTGAGTTGGTGAACGAGGCCCCTGACGCGGTCCAGAATGACAACCTCCCCGTCGACCCAGGATGTCAAAAGATCAGGCCGCCGCGTCTTTGGCATCCCATAGACTCGCTCGCCGCCTCAGCAAGACTTAGGCCAATGTTCCCAACATGTCTATCCTGTAACGTTGCGTTGCACAAGGTTCCCAATTCGCACCTCGAGCAGACTTTTGACGCCGTGCCGGGTCATTGTATATATATCCTGCGGACTATGCATATATTTTCACTCGCGTGAAATGTGGAACGGCCGCCGCATACAGGTACCCGTGACCTCATCAACTGCTTCGACGGAGAAGGAGCGCGCCGAGCCAGCCGTCCTGACGTTAATGCGAGCGTTGAGCCGACGGGCAACGCCCTCCAAGCAGCCCGCTCCCGGCATCGAACGTGCCCTCGACATCGGGCTTGGGCCGGTGCTGGCTCATGTCGGTAGACACGCCGGCGTCACACTCGATCCGCTTTTCACGGACCGGATTCGCGCTTCAGACCTGACCGCGCGCGCGCTTACCGCCGCGAAATACGACACGCTATCTGAGCTGCTGACCGCCGCACGGAGTATTGAGTGCCGCGTGGTCCTGCTCAAGGGTGCCGCGACGGCGCTGCGTTATTATCCGGCGCCGCATCTACGCCCAATGGGCGACATCGACGTGCTTGTGCGCGCCGATCGCCAACCGCTGCTTGAAGCCCGGCTCCGCGAGCTCGGGTTTCAACAGCGGTCGAACCAGCCTGCCGCCGCCTTCGCTGGATGGCATCACAGCATGCCTTTCTATTGTTCGCGGCGCGGTGCGTGGATCGACGTGCATTCGAATGTGTACCCACCGCACCACCCACACGCGCATGATCCCTTGTTCTCCTGGGAGGCCATCGTCCCGGAGCTTTCGCCGCTCGCCGTTGGCACGCAGACCGCGTATGCAATGAACCACGAATTGCAACTCGTGTTCACAAGCGCACGATGGGCTGAAGAATTCGATTCGGCGCGCGGTCTCTATCCAGTTCTCGATGCCGCGCTGCTGATACAGAAGCACGGGGACACATTGGATTGGGATCGAATCCTTGCACTCGTGCGCGAATCCTGGGCCGGCACTGCGATGCATCTGATGCTCTCGTATCTGCAAAGGTGGGATCTCGCGCTCGTGCCGCCCGAAGTGCTCGATACCCTTGCCGCGAGGGACCGCCACGCGAATCGCATCTTCTTCCCACTGCTGCACGGGTTAATCACCAGATATGCCGTTGAAGGGCGGCCGTTCGGTCTGGCCGCCACGACTGAAGGTCACCTTTGTGTCGTGTGGAGCACTTTGCTGCGACCGATGTCACCGGCCGCCAATCTGTTCGCAGTTCCGTTCCATCTCGCGTGCCCGCCAGGGCATCCCGAGCGGTTCAGTCCGTTCTATGCGATGCGGCGAGTCCGAGCGTTTGTCCGGCGCGCGGTGTGGACGGGGTCCGCGCCGGCAAACGGCGGCTGATCGCAACAGGTCACGCCTCCGATGTGCTGAACGGTAGGACTGTCAATCGCCTCTGGATGGGGCGTAGGTTCTCGAAGGCGATAAGTTAGCCGACGCGGGTCAGCGACGCGAAGCGGGCACCGTCACGCGCACCGTTTTACGACACGCGATCGCGCGACCGTTCTGGAGTGCCGGAGTATAACGCCAGGTCTTGGCCGCGGCGAGCAGCTGTTGTTCGTATCGTGGCAGGACGGACATTGCGTCCAATAAATGCTCGCTCTACTTGGCCGTGTTCGTTAATGACTATCACCACTGGAACAGTGACAGGTTGATCGACGACGTGGGCGCGCGCGGAATCTCTTGATAGACGACTGCCAGGCTGAACAAGGGCGCCGGGTTCGGGAGGCGGTGGTACGTCGCTCCGATAAGGCAGGCACGACCGGAGGAGTGCTCCAACGTGGCGAACGAGAGCCGCCGCCAATGGTGGGTCCGCCGTCGGAGCAGGCAGCGGCCGTGGACGTCCCACAGCGCGCGACGCTGGACTTGCGACGACAGGAGCCCGTACCCGCGGCCGTGCCTCAACATCCCGAGCGTCCGGCTTCTGGACGGGCAAGTGCGGCGTGTGGGTCGGCGGTGCCGCTGACCGCGTCTGGACGGCAGGCGCGCGATCCTCTGCGCGCTGTTCTCGCCCTCCGACGATGAGCCCTGAGCCGATATGTATTGCCATCCATCCCGCTATCGCGATAGCAAACACCGCGGCTATCTGAGGCAGTCGCCGCGGCCACGCCGATAGCGCTGCGGGCCAGCGTCTCGCTCGCCGGGCGCTGAGGAATAACTGGGCACTACTAACGACCGATCCGCTGATCGCGGAAGAACATGCCGCCACTAACCGACGCAGTCGCGGGCGCCAGGGCAGCAGCGTTGAGGACCAGCGGCTCGCCCGGACGCTGTGGAATGACTCGGCCGCATTGATGAGCCCCGATTGCTGCGGCACTAAAACGGTAGGAGATGGTGTCGATGGAGTCGCGCCGGCGGCAGGATTGTCGAACTTGGAGGAGTCGCGCGGCGGTGTGCGCTTGTCTGCCCAGGGCAGCACTAGCCGCTCGTCAGGACATTCCGTGTTCAGTTGCGACACGAATTCGGTCAGTGCGGCCTGGAGTGCGAGCAGCTCCTCGTCGCTATCGCGGTCACCGCTTCGTGCGTCCATATATCGAAGTGCCTAGGGATTTTCCCTGTTGTTGCTCTCATGACTGGAGTGAAACCGCCGCGCCGAACGTGGTTCGAATGAACTCTTGAAGTGGTGCAATTCGACCGCAAGTGTGCAATCGCGCCGCAAACTATATCACAGGAGCCCTCTCGCTTTAGTGCGTCGTTGAGCCATTCGGCGCACGACTGCTCAGCGACTTGATCTCCAGTAACTCGATCAATGCGGTGGCGCGTGCCAGCAGACCCTGGCACTCGAGCAGCGCCTGCTTCTCGATCGGCTCGAAGTCGAGATACTGCGCAATGGCGTGAATCAGATCCGCGTCGCCCATCGCCGGCGGGATCGACAGCTCGGCGCCGGCGCGCTCGATCATCGGCGCGATCAGCGTCTCGAGCCGGTGCCGCAGCCCCTGGACCGTGATCGGATCCGCGGGTGAGCCGAAGGCGTCGAGCGGCTCGATGCGCGCGACGCGATACGGCCGCGACTGATCCTCGTCGAGCACACGAAAGCGCTCCAGCCCCTGCAGCACGATGTTGAAGCGGCCGTCCGCGAGCGGCTCGGCGTGCGTGATCAGCCCAGCGCAGCCGATCCGGTAGATCGGCGGCCGTCCCTCGTACTCCGCCTCGAATCCCGGCTTCAGCAGCGTCATCCCGATGATCCGGTCATCGTCCAGCGCGTCACGCACCATCTCGCGATACCGCGACTCGAAGATGTGGAGCGGAAGGTAGACGCCCGGAAACAGCACGGCGTTGGGCAGCGGGAACAGGGACAGGGAGGGTGGGAGCATATCGATTGCGGATTGCGGATTGCGGATTAATCCGCAATATCAATGCACGGTCCTCGTCTTCTTCTCCAAATAGTCCATCAACACATACTGACCGAGCGTGTACGGCGTCGTGAAGTACGCCTTGCCTTTGCAGATCTCGGCAACGCGGCGCACGAAGGCGACGAGGTCGTAGTCGCGCGCGAGCATGAAGGTGTTGATCATGATCCCGGCCTTGCGGCAGTTCGCCACTTCTCGCAGGGTCTCGGTCACGACCAGCGGATCGAGGCCGAAGGCATTGCGATAGATCCGGCCGTCGGGCTGCGTCAGTGCCGACGGCTTGCCATCGGTGATCATCACGATTTGCCGCATGTCCTTGCGCTGCCGCTCCAGCATCCGCCGCGCCAGGCGCAGCCCTTCCCGCGTATTGGTGTAGTAGGGGCCGACCTTCACCCGTCCGAGCTCGGCGATCGGCACTTCCTCCGCCGAGTCGTGGAACAGCACGAGCTGCAGGCTATCGCCGGGATACTGCAGGCGAATCAGTTGCGAGAGCGCCATGGCGACGCGCTTGGCCGGTGTGAACCGGTCTTCGCCGTACAGGATCATGCTGTGGCTGCAGTCGAGCATGATCACCGTGGCGCAGGAGCTCTGATACTCGCCCTGCGCGACGACCAGGTCGTCGTACTCGAGGTCGAGCGTGCCGTCGGCCCGTGCCGATTTCGCCCGGCGTACCAGGTTGAGGACCGTGGCGCTGGCGTCGAGGTTCAGCGTGTCGCCGAACTCGTACGGTTTCGTCGCCCCTGACGCCTCGATGCCGGTTGCCAAGTCGCGCGTGTCGTGGCGGCCAAAATTGCTCTTGCCGACCGACCCGAGCAGATCGCGCAACGCGCGGTATCCGAGAAAGTCGAGCGCCTTGTCGGTGACCTCGAACCGCGTGTTCGTGTCCATCGGATCGCCCTGCCCGCCAGGACCGGCGCGCCGCTCGCCGAGACTCTGCGATGGCGCGGCCGGGGCGATGAAGCCGCTGTCCTGCATCCGCTCGATGATCTGCCGGATCAACTGCTCGAGCCGCTCGCGCGCCCCGTCGTCCGCCTGGTCGCCGAGCAGCTGCTGCAGCGTCTCGTCAGGCAGCACGCCGCCGCTGAGCAGCGCTTCGAGGACCGCGTCGTAGAGCGCCTGCATCGAGCGCTCGTCCTCGTCACCCGAGAAGTAGGGATCCTGGAAGCCGCTCGAGAGCAGCAGATCGGACAACTTCGACATCAGCTCGTCCATGTCGAGATCGTCCACGGGATTCGGGGTGTACTTGCCGTATTTGAATTTCATCGTCGGTGATCGTCATTGCCCAAGCTAAAGCTTGGGCCTACGAGCTCTTCCTTCCGTCTCTCGTCCTTCGTCCCTCGTCCTTCGTCCTTCGTCGTCCCTCGTCCGTCGTCCGTCGTCCTTCGTCCTTCGTCTCTCGTCCTTCCTAGTTGTAGTACTTCTTCTTCCCCCCCGGCACCTGCGGCATGTCGTCCAGCGTCGGCTCTTCACGCCGCGCGGTCCGTCGCGGCGCCGGCGCTTCGGCCGCCTGGTATCCGCGATCGTCGCTTCGGCTGATCCGCTTCGTGGCCGCCAGGCCTTCGAGGATGAACTCGATTGCCGACGCCCGCTGTGGTGCGGCGGCGCGGTCAGAAATCCCCATGTATCTCGTCGCCTCGATGAGGCCCGGAATGCGGCCGGCGCGTGTCACCAGATCGTCGCCGGTCGTGGTGTCCTCGAGCGGCAGGGTGCCGCCCGAGTCGAACCACTCGACGATGCGCGCGGTATCCAATGTGTCGGCAAGCGTCTGAAAGACGTTGGCGACCGAGGCGCGAATCAGCTCGCGGCCGATGGTGTCGGCCCCGCGCAGCTCGCCTTCGTATTCGAGCTCGAACTTGCCGGTGATGGCGGGCAGCGCCGCGTAAACGTCCGACACCCGTGCCACCGGGGGTGCCTCGTTCGTGACCAGGGCCCGGCGCTCCGCGTTCGAGGCGACGTTTTCGAGAACGCTGATCGCCATGCGCTGGCTCACGCCCGATCGCTTGTCGATCCGGCGGTCCGACCGCGCCTGAAAGGCGATCTCCTCGACGACTTCGCGCACCCAGGACGGCACCTCGAGGTCGCCGTTCCCGCCGCGGTCGACCCAGGCCTCGTGGCCGGTGATCTCCATCGCGACCTGGCGGTTCGCGGCATAGTGGGTGCGGATCTCCGAACCGATGCGGTCCTTGAGCGGCGTGATGAGCTTGCCGCGTGCGGTGTAGTCCTCGGGATTGGCGGTGAACGCCATCAGCACGTCGAGGCGGAGGCGAATCGGGTAGCCCTTAATCTGGACGTCGCCTTCCTGGAGGATGTTGAACAGCCCGACCTGAATCTTGCCCGCGAGATCCGGAAGCTCGTTGATCGTGAACAATCCCCGATTGGCGCGCGGGAGGAGGCCGTAGTGAATCGTCTGCTCGTCGCCGAGTTCCAGACCGCGGCGTGCCGCCTTTATCGGATCGACGTCGCCGATGAGATCGGCAATCGTCACGTCCGGCGTGGCGAGCTTTTCGACGTAGCGAAGATCGCGGTGGAGCCAGGCAATCGGCAAGTCGTCGCCGGCCTCTGCCAGGCGCGCCCGGCAGACGGCGCAGAGCGGATTCATGGGATCGTCTCTCAGCTCGCACCCGGCGACGACCGGGAGGTATTCGTCGAGCAGCGAGACCAGACTGCGGAGGAGACGCGTCTTCGCCTGGCCGCGAAGACCGAGCAGGATGAAATTGTGCCTGGACAGAATGGCGTTGACGAGCTGCGGAATGACCGTGTCGTCGTAGCCGACGACACCCGGGAAAAGCGGCCCGCCGCTGCGGAGCCTGGCGATCAGGTTCGCCCGGACTTCGTCCTTGACCGTGCGATGAGACGACTGTCCGGCGGCCACCGCACGTCGCAGGCCGCCTAACGTGTTCGGAAACGAGCTGGGTACCATGTCAGATTGTACTCCGCGATGACGCTCATCTCACCAGCTCAGCGCGCTTACCGCCGCCCGCTCGTCTTCGCGCACCGCGGCGGCCGCGCGCTGGCGCCCGAAAACACCATGCCGGCATTCGACGCCGGTCTCGCCACGGGCGCGGATGGCCTCGAGCTCGATGTGCATCTGTCCTCCGACGGCGAAGCCGTCGTCTGTCACGATGCGACCCTCGATCGCACGACTGACGCGACGGGTCCGGTCGCGGCGCGGACGGCGGCCGATCTGGCACGGGTAACGGCGACCCGCCACTTCGGCGTGAATCTCGAGCATCGATGGACGGGTGAGCGGGCCGGCGTCCCGACGCTACGCGAGATCCTGGCGCGCTACCCTGGGATCTCCGGTCATCATCGAGATCAAGGCACCCACCGTGGAGGCGGCACGCGCCGTCGTCGATGTCGTCCGCAGCGCCGGCGCCATCGGCCGTGTGTGCGTGGGATCGTTCAGCCTGGTGGCGGTTGATGCGGCCCGGCGTCTCGAACCGCGCATCGCCACGAGCGCATCGCGCCGTGAGGGTCAACTGGCGCTCTACCGCTCGTGGGCGGGCCTGTCGCCGGGCCGCGTGTCATATCGCGCGTTCCAGGTGCCCGAGCAGGCCGGACGTCTCCGTGTGGTCACGCCGCGATTCATTCGGGCCGTCCATCGCGCCGATCTGGCGATCCACGTTTGGACCGTGAACGAGGAGTGCGACATGCGCCGGCTCCTGGGTTGGGGCGTCGATGGTCTCATCACCGATCGTCCCGATCTGGCGGTCAAGATCAGAGATGCCTATGCAGCCGCCCAATCTCGATGACGTCCGGGCCGCCCAGCCACACGTCTACGCGTCGCTGAAACCGACGCCGCTCTTCAGGCATCCGCTTCTCGCGGAGCAGTTGGGTCTCGACGTCTGGGTGAAGCACGAGAATCACAACCCGACCGGGGCGTTCAAAGTGCGCGGCGGTCTCAATCTGATGGCGCGACTGTCGTCCGAGGACCGCGTGCGCGGCGTGATTTCGGCGACGACCGGGAACCACGGGCAGTCGATCGCTTTCGCAGCCGCTCGAGCCGGTGTGCCGTGTACGCTGGTCGTGCCCCGACAGAACAACCCGGCGAAGAACGCGATGATGCGCGCCTGGGGTGCGACGCTCATCGAGCACGGCCGCGATTTCGACGAGGCCCGCGAGTTCGTGGAAGCGAAGTGCGACGCCGAGCACCTGCGCTACGTGCACTCCGCCAACGAGCCCGACCTGATTGCGGGCGTCGGCACGTATGCGCTCGAGATCTTCGAAGCGCTGGCGGACGTGGATGTCGTGCTCGTGCCCATCGGCGGCGGAAGCGGCGCGTGCGGGCTGATCGCGGTCCGGGACGGACTCGGCTTGAAGACGCGGATCATCGGCGTCGGCGCGCAGAATGCCGACGCCGTTGCCCGATCCTGGCGAACGGGCACCCGGGTCGTTGGCGATTCCGCGAACACGTTTGCCGAAGGTATTGCCACGCGTGTCACGTTCGATCTGACGTTCGGCATGCTGCAGCGTGGACTCGATGACTTCGTCTCGCTCTCGGAAGCACAACTCGCCGAGGGCGTCCGGATCGCGCTCGACTTGACCCACAACCTGGCCGAAGGCGCCGGCGGCGCGTCGCTGGCAGCGGCGCTCGCCGGACGCGACTCGCTCGCCGGCCAACGCGTGGTGTGCGTGATGTCAGGCGGCAATCTCGATGTGGGCGTGCTGCATCGAATCCTCGGCACCGACGCCGTTCATATGTAGGGCGGACCTTCAGGTCCGCCTTCGCGGCATATGTAGGGCGGACCTTCAGGTCCGCCTTCACGTGGCGGAGCTAAAGCTCCGCCCTACATGTGACGGCGGTGCACGTGGCGGAGCTAAAGCTCCGCCCTACATAGGACGCCAATCGCAGTCATGACCTGCGCGCATGGATCTTCGCCGAACCGCCTAGAAGACTGGCGTATGATCCGATAATCGATTTAGAATGGGGCGTTTGTCCGCACCCCGTTGAGGACGCTCAATCCATGAGAAACATTGCGGTAAATCAGGATCCGGCGGTCGCTGCGGTCGAGACCCGCGAGTGGCAGGAATCGCTCGACTACGTGGTGCAGAAGGGTGGCGGCGTCGCCCGCGCCGCCGAGCTCCTGCGACAGCTCGAGTTCCATGCCCGCCAGGCCGGCTACCGCCTGCCGTTTTCCGCCAACACCCCGTACATCAACACGATCTCGCCGTCGCAGCAGCCGCCGTTTCCCGGCAACCAGGCGCTCGAGCGGCGCATCAAGAGCCTCGTCCGCTGGAACGCCTTGTCGATGGTCGTTCGCGCGAACAAGCAGAGCGACGGGATCGGCGGCCACATCTCGACGTTCGCGTCCGCGGCGACGCTCTACGAGATTGGCTTCAACCATTTCTTCAGAGGGCGCGGGACCGGCTTCGACGGCGACGTCATCTTCTTCCAGGGCCACGCGGCGCCCGGGATCTACTCGCGAGCGTTCCTCGAGGGCCGCCTGACGGTGAAGCACCTCGAGAACTTCCGCCGCGAGCTGCAGGAAGGCGGCGGCCTCTCGTCGTACCCCCACCCCTGGTTGATGCCCGACTTCTGGGAATACCCGACGGTTTCGATGGGGCTGGGCCCGATCATGTCGATCTACCAGGCGCGCTTCATGCGCCACCTGGAAGATCGCGGCCTCACGCCAGGCGGCAATCGCAAGGTCTGGGCGTTCCTCGGCGACGGCGAGACGGACGAGCCCGAGACCCTGGGCGCCATCTCCCTGGCGGCGCGCGAGAAGCTCGACAACCTGATGTTCGTCATCAACTGCAACCTGCAGCGCCTCGACGGGCCGGTGCGCGGCAACGGGCAGATCATTCAGGAACTCGAAGCGGTCTTCCGCGGCGCCGGCTGGAACGTCGTCAAGTGCATCTGGGGCAGCGACTGGGATCCGCTCTTCGAGCGCGACGCCGAGGGGCTGCTGGTGCGCCGGCTCGGCGAGATCGTGGACGGCCAGTATCAGAAGTACTCCGTCGAGAGCGGCGCCTACATGCGCGAGCATCTGTTCGGCGCCGACCCGCGTCTGCTGGATCTCGTCAAGCACCTCAGTGACGAAGACCTTCAGAAGCTGCGGCTGGGTGGCCACGATCCCGCAAAGGTCTACGCCGCCTACAAGGCCGCCGTCGAACACAAGGGACAGCCGACGGTTGTGCTCGCGCGGACGGTCAAGGGCTACGGCCTGGGCGAAGCCGGCGAAGGCAAGAACATCACGCACCAGCAGAAGAAGCTGAACGAGGACGAGCTCAAGGCGTTTCGCGCCCGCTTCTCGATCGACATCTCGGACGAGCAGCTGCACACGTCGCCCTTCTATCGCCCGTCGGAAGACAGCCCGGAGCTCCAGTACATCAAGTCGCGGCGCAAGGCGCTCGGGGGCTACGTTCCGTCGCGCACCCCAACGACCGCACGCATCACCAAGGACCTCGAGCCGATCTTCAAGGAGTTCTATTCGGGCACCGACGAGCGCAAGGTCTCGACGACGATGGTGTTCGTGAAGATGCTGGCGAAGATGCTGCGCGACGAGGACATCGGCAAGCTGGTCGTGCCGATCGTCCCGGACGAAGCGCGGACCTTCGGCATGGAGGCGCTGTTCCGCCAGGTCGGCATCTACTCGCACGTCGGTCAGCTCTACGAGCCGGTGGACAGCGACACGCTGCTCTACTACAAGGAAGCGCGCGACGGACAGATCTTCGAAGAAGGCATTACGGAAGCCGGGTCGATGTCGACGTTGATTGCCGCCGGCACCGCCTACGCGACGCACGGGCTGAACACGATCCCCTTCTTCATCTACTACTCGATGTTCGGCTTCCAGCGAATCGGCGACCTGATCTGGGCCGCTGCCGACGCCCGGTGCCGAGGCTTCCTGCTCGGTGGAACGGCCGGACGCACGACGCTGGCGGGTGAGGGCCTGCAGCATCAGGACGGCAACAGCCACGTGCTGTCGTTGCCGGTGCCGAACTGCCTCTCCTACGATCCGGCCTATGCGTACGAGCTCGCGGTCATCATCCAGGACGGTATCCGGCGGATGTATGGCGAAGGCGAGAGCATCTTCTATTACCTGACGGTCATGAACGAGCCGTACGAGATGCCGGCGATGCCCGAAGGCTCGCGCGAAGGCATCCTCAAGGGCATTTACCGGTTCAAGCCGACCGGCAACCCCAAGGCGAAGCTGCGGGCACAGCTCCTCGGGAGCGGTGCGATCCTGCCCGAGGTCGTCAAGGCGCAGGCGATCCTCGAAGAGAAGTACAACGTTGGTGCCGACGTGTGGAGCGTCACCAGCTACGGCGAGCTCTATCGCGATGGTCACGCGGCCGAGCGCTGGAACATGCTGCACCCGACCGAGACGCCGAAGAGTGCCCTACGTGACGCAGACGCTCGGCGAAGCTCCAGGCGTCTACGTCGCGGCATCCGACTACTTGAAAGCGTTGCCGGATGCGATCGATCGCTGGCTGCCTCGCCGGCTCGTCTCGCTCGGTACCGACGGGTTCGGGCGCAGCGAGAGCCGCGCCGACCTTCGCAACCATTTCGAGGTCGATTCACGCTTCGTGGTCGTGGCGACGCTGTCCGCGCTGGCGCGTGAAAAGCAGCTCGACGCGAAAGTCGTGCAGCAGGCGATCGCCGATTTGGGGATCAATACGGAGAAGCGGAATCCGGCGACGGCGTGAGAGGCTTCAGACTTCAGGCTCAGGATGCAGGGCTCCGAGCGCTCGGCGCCGAGATGCTCCGGACATCCGCGGAGCCGCAGCCCGAGCCGGGCACTCGAGCCTGACAGCGAGGTTCTAACAGTGGCAGATTTCGTCATCCCAGAACTGGGCGAAAACATCACCGGCGGTGACGTGGTCCGCATTCTCGTCAAGCCCGGCGACACCCTGAAGAACGACCAGCCGGTCCTCGAGCTCGAAACCGACAAGGCGACGATTGAAGTGCCGTCGACGGTCGCGGGCGTCGTCAAGGAATTGAAGATCAAGTCCGGCGACAAGGTGAAAGTCGGGCAGGTCGTGCTGTCGGTGGACGAGTCGGCGCAGAGCGCCGGCGCGGAGTCCACGGCGAAAGGTGAGTCCGCCGGGGCGCCGGGCAAGTCCGCGGGGTCGAAGGGCGAGGCCGCGCGGGCTAAAACCGCCGCTCCACAGAGTTCGCCGGCGGAGAAGGACCACGAGGAGCTGGCGGGCGCGGAGCCGCCGCCGGGCGAAGAGATTCCCGAATCCAAGCAGCAGCCCGCGAAAGAGACGCCGTCCAAGGTCGTCGAGATCACGCGCGGTGCGCCGCGCCCGGCCGCCGCGCCGGCCGCCGCGGCCCAGACCACACCGGCCGGAGCCTCGAACGTTCCGGCGGCGCCGTCAACGCGCCGCTACGCGCGCGAACTGGGCGTGGACATCACGGCAGTCGAAGGCACCGGCCCCGGCGGGCGCGTCTCGATCGACGACGTGCATTCGACCGCGCGAGGAATCATCCTCGGGGGCGGCGGGCGCGTGGCGGCTTCGCCATTGCCCGATTTCAGCCAGTGGGGCGAGATCGAACGCGTGCCGCTGCGATCGATTCGCAAGAAAACGGCGGAGCGTCTCTCGGAAGCATGGGCGACGATCCCGCACGTCACGCAATACGACAAGGCCGACATCACCGAGCTCGAGAAGATCCGCCAGAAGTACTCGAAGCGCACGGAAGCGGCCGGCGGCAAGCTGACGATCACCGCCATCGCGCTCAAGGTGATCGCCGCCGCGCTCAAAGCCTTCCCGCAGTTCAATTCGTCGATCGACATCGCCGGCGAGTCGCTCGTCATGAAGAAATACACCCACATCGGCATCGCCGTCGACACCGATCGGGGCCTGCTGGTCCCGGTCATCCGCGACGTGGACAAGAAAACGCTCACGGATCTCTCGGTGGAACTCGCCGCCATCGCCGACAAGGCCAAGGCGGGCAAGCTGCAGCCATCCGAGATGCAGGGTGGGTCGTTCACCATCAGCAATCTCGGCGGCATCGGCGGCACCTACTTCTCGCCCATCGTCAATCCGCCGGAAGTCGCCATCCTTGGCATCTCGCGCTCGTCCACCGAGCCGGTCTGGACGGACGACGCCTTCGAGCCGCGCCTGATGATGCCGTTGTCGCTGTCGTACGACCATCGCGTCATCGACGGTGCGACCGGGATTCGGTTCCTGCGCTGGGTGGCCGAGGCGTTCGAGCAGCCCTTGTTGATGTCGCTCTAGCGCGATGGCCACGCAAACAGATCTCGTTGTCATCGGCGCCGGGCCCGGCGGCTACGCCGCTGCGTTCTACGCCGCCGATCGCGGCCTCAGCGTCGCGCTCATCGATCGCGAGCTGAACCCTGGCGGCGTCTGCGTCTATCGCGGCTGCATCCCGTCGAAAGCGTTGCTTCACGTCGCCAAGGTCATTGACGAAGCCGCGCACGCCGCATCGTGGGGTGTCGCCTTCGGCGCCCCGAAGATCGATGTCGACAAGCTCCGGGCCTACAAGGACAAGGTCGTCGCGCAGCTCACCAGCGGCACCGGCCAGCTCGACGAAGGCACGCAAGATCAAGTACCTCCGCGGCACAGCGACGCTTCAAGGACCAACCACCCTCGAGGTTGCGCTCCTCGATGGCGGCACCGAGCAGGTCACCTTCGGTCACGCCATCATCGCGGTTGGTTCGCAGCCGGCACGAGTACCGGGGTTGAGCCTCGACAGCCCGCGCTTCCTGGATTCGACCGGCGCCTTGAATCTCGAGAACGTGCCGAAGTCGCTGCTGGTGGTCGGTGGCGGTTACATCGGTCTCGAGTTGGGCAGCGTCTACGCTACCCTGGGCACCAAGGTGACGGTGGTCGAAATGATGCCGGGACTGCTGCCTGGCGCCGACCGAGACCTTGTCGCCGTGCTCGCGAAGCGCATCGACAAGATCTGCGAGGCGGTGCTCCTCGAGACCAAGGTGGTCGCGGTCAAGGAGCAGAAGGATGGCATCAGCGTCACCTTCGAGGATGCCGGCGGCGCCCGCCGCGATCAGGTCTTCGAGAAGGTGCTGGTGTCCGTCGGCCGGAGGCCCAACGCGATGGCCGGCCTCGACACGACGAAGGTCGAAACCGACCAGCGGGGGTTCATCAAGGTCGACGCGCAGCGTCGGACCGCGGAACCGACGCTTTACGCGATTGGCGACGTCGCCGGCGAGCCGATGCTTGCCCACAAGGCATCGCACGAAGGCCGCGTGGCCGTAGAGGCCATTCTCGGGCGAGGACGTCGCCTTCGAGCCGGCGGCGATTCCGGCCGTGGTCTTCACCGATCCCGAGCTGGCCTGGACCGGCCTCACTGAAACCGAAGCGCAGAAGCTGGGCAAGAAGGTCGAGATCTCGAAGTTTCCGTGGGCCGCGTCCGGTCGCGCACTCTCGATCGATCGTACCGACGGTCTCACGAAGCTCGTGATCGAGCCCGGCTCGGAACGCGTGCTCGGCGTCGGGCATCGTCGGCGCCGGCGCGGGCGAGCTGATTGCGGAAGGAACGCTGGCCGTCGAGATGGGCGCCGTCGCCAGCGACCTCAAACTCACCATCCACGCCCATCCGACGCTTTCAGAAACCCTGATGGAGGGGGCGGAAGCGTTCTACGGCCACGCGACGCACGTTTACCGACCAAAACGCAAGTAACAATGCTGCGGTGCTGCCGGTGCTGCGGCACTGCGGCACTGCGGCACTCAGCACGGCGGCACCCAGCACGGCGGCACCGTTAACCTGGTATCTTCCCCTTCGTCTTCGTCTTCACCCGCCACACCGCGTGATTCGCGGTGATGTAGAGCGTGCCGCCATCGTCGCCCCACGCGAGGTTCGCCGTCGGGACGCCGGTGGCGATCGTGCCGAGATGCTCACCAGCGGCGGTGAAGATCCAGACTCCACCCGGACCGGTCGCCCAGATGTTGCCCTTCGTGTCGACCTTCATGCCGTCGGGCAATCCAGGATTCGCATCGCCGATTAGCGCCGTTGAATCGGCGAACACCTTGCCCTCGCCGAGAGTGCCGTCGGCTTTCACCGGATACGTCATCCAGATCGCCTTTTTCGGGTCCGACTGCGCGACGTAAAGCGTCTTCTCGTCCGGTGAGAACGCGAGGCCGTTCGGCGCGTACAGCTCCTTCGTGAGCAGCGTGACCGTGCCGTCAGCGGCGCGGCGGTAGACGCCCTGGAACGGCAGTTCCTTCTTCGGATCATCCCACCGGCCCGGCAGCCCGTACGGCGGATCGGTGAAGTAGACCGCGCCCGACGAGTGCACGACGACATCGTTCGGGCTGTTGAGACGCTTGCCGTCGTACTTGTCGGCGAGCGACCGTGAACTTGCCGGGCGAGTCGAGCCTCGCAACGCGGCGATCGCCATGCTGGCAGAGAATCAGGTGTCCTTCACGGTCGAAGGTGAGCCCGTTGCTTCCGGGCTCGGGTCCGGTGAACGGCTCCGAGCCACTGTAGCCGCTCGGCTTCAGGAACTCCGAGACGCTGCCGCCCTGCCACTTGTGAACGACGTTGTTCGGAATGTCGGACCAGAGCAGGAAGCCGCCGCGCGAGCTCCACACCGGGCCTTCCGTCCATTTGTGCCCGTCCGACAGTTTCTCGAACGTGGCATCCGATGCGATCAGCGCGTCGAGCGCCGGCGATTTCCGATCGATCTTGGGTTGTGGCGTCATTGCAGTTTGAGAGAAAAGAGGAGCGACGGCGAGCGCAGCGATGAGGAGCGCGACAGAGAGGCGGCTCACGGATGTACCTCCAAGACGGCGCTCGTGTAGGGCGGGGCTTCAGCCCCGCCAGGCGGACCTGAAGGTCCGCCCTACAGGCGCCGCGGCAGCACATCTTAATCGAAAGCGAACGTGAGGCGATCCTCGGCGAGACCGATGCGGACGTTGCCGCCGTTCTCGAGGCGGCCGAAGAGAATTTCGTCGGTCAGCGGATTGCGGACTTCCTGCTGGATGACCCGCGCGAGGGGGCGCGCGCCGTAGACCGGGTCGAAGCCTTTCCTGGCCAGCCAGGCCCTTGCCTCGGGCTCGAGGGAGAACGCGACCTTCCGCTCGGCCAGCTGCGCTTCGAGCTGCAGGATGAACTTCTCCACGATCGTCTCCATCGTCTGCTGCGACAGCGGCCGGAAGGTGACGATGGCGTCGAGGCGGTTGCGGAATTCCGGGCTGAACATCCGTTCGACCGCGGCCTTCGAGCGCGTCTGTGCCACGTGCCAGCGCGCCTCGTCGGCGAGCTCGCTGTCGCGACGGCTCCCTTCGGCGAAGCCGATGCTGGCGGCGCTCAGCTCGCGCGAACCGGCATTCGACGTCATGATCAGGATGACGTGGCGGAAATCGGCCTTGCGGCCGGTGTTGTCGGTAAGCGTCGCGTGATCCATCACCTGCAGCAGGATGTTCATCACATCCGGATGGGCCTTCTCGATCTCGTCCAGCAACACCACGTTATACGGATGCTGGCGGACGGCATCCACGAGCAACCCGCCCTGCTCGAATCCGACATATCCCGGCGGCGCGCCGATCAGACGCGCGACGGCGTGCTTCTCCATGTACTCGCTCATGTCGAAGCGCGTGAACTCGTTGCCCAGATGAATCGCCAGCTGCCGGGCGAGCTCCGTCTTTCCCACGCCGGTCGGTCCGGTGAACAGAAAGCAGCCGGCCGGCCGCTCCGGCATGCCGAGACCGGCGCGCGACCGCTTGATCGCGTTCGTCACCAGGGCGACGGCTTCCTCCTGTCCGAACACGACTCGCCCAAGCGCCTCGCCCAGCGTGCGCAATCGGTCCTTGTCGGAAGACGAGGCCTGACGTGCCGGAATGTTGGCGATGCGGGCGACGACTGTTTCGATCTCCGGCACGTCGACGGGCAGGGGAGACTCGGTCGTCGCAACCTGCGCCGGCGGCGCACCCGGGGACGATGCCGTGGCAGCCATGACTGGCTCGGCAGCCTTGGGCACGGCTGCATGCTGCATACGCACCATCGCGCCGGCCTCGTCGAGAAGATCGATGGCGCTATCGGGAAGCCGATAGTCGCGGAGGTGCCGTGCCGCCAGTTTCACTGCCGCGTCCACCGCTGCCGGCGTATACGAGACGCCATGGTGCTCCTCGTATCGCTTCTGCAGTCCCTGAAGGATGCGGACGGTTTCTTCGATCGAGGGCTCCTGCAGCACGACCTTCTGGAAGCGCCGCGACAGGGCGCGGTCCTTCTCGATCTGCTTGTACTCCTCGAACGTCGTCGATCCCACGACACGCAGGCCGCCGGCGGTGAGAATCGGCTTCAGCAGCGTCGCGAGGTCCATCGTGCCGCCGGTGGTCGCGCCGGCGCCGACGATGCTGTGCAGTTCGTCGATGAAGAGAATCGGATTGCGCCGTTTCTTGAGCGCGCCGAGGACCGCCTTGAAGCGCTCCTCGAAATCGCCGCGAAAACGCGTGCCGGCGAGAAGCGCCGTGGTGTCGAGCGCGAAGACCTCGGCGCCTTCCAGGGCGGCCGGCACCTCCGGCTGCAGCAGGCGCTGCGCGAGGCCTTCGGCCATGGCCGTCTTGCCGACCCCGGCATCGCCGACGAAGACCGGGCCGTTCTTCCGACGCCGGCAGAGGATCTCCATCGTCCGCTGCAGTTCCCGCTGGCGGCCGATCAGCGGGTCGAGCAGACCGGCCGCGGCGCGCTCCGACAGATTGACGGCGTAGGCGGCCAGCGGATCCCGCGCCACCGCGGGAGCGTCGTCGCCCGCGGACGTGCGCTGCGTATCGGCACCCGCGGAGTCGTTGCCGATCTCCGAATCGAGCGGCACTTTCCGGATGCCGTGCGAGATGTAGTTCAGGATGTCGAGTCGCGTGACACCCTGCGCCAGGAGAATCTTTGCGGCGAAAGACCGCGTCTCCTGGAGCGTCGCGGCCAGGACGTCGCCGGCGCGGACTTCCGAGCGGCCGGCGCTCTGCACGTGCAGCACGGCTGTCTGCAGGACGCGGCGAAACGCGAGCGTCTGCGACGGGTCCTTTTCGCGGCCGCGCGCGAACTGCTCGACCTCGTCTTGCGAGATAGCGATCGAGCTCCTGCCGCAGCTTCGGCAGGTCGACGCCGCAGGCGGCAAGGATGGCTTCGCCATCGGGATCGTGCGCGAGCGCATAGAGCAGATGTTCCAGCGTCAGATGCGCGTGGCGCCGGGACGTCGCTTCGCGATGCGCGATGGTCAGAACGATTTCGAGCGCGGGGCTGAACATGATGTGCGATTGAGACGATCAACGCCGGCCGGCGGTTACGCGAGCTCCATCGTCGCCTGAAGCGGATAGCCAGATTCCTGTGCCAGCTCGATGACGGTGGCGACGCGCGTCTCGGCGACCTCGTGGGTGTAGACGCCCGCGACGGCGCTGCCCTGGGTGTGCACCTGCATCATCAGCCGATACGCTTCCGACGTCGCCTTGTGAAACACCGATTCCAGCACCTCGACGACGAAGTCCATCGGCGTGTAGTCGTCGTTCAGGAGGAGCACCCGCCACTGATCGGGCTCTTTGAGGACGGGCGTCGTTTTCTCGATGACATCGCCCGTCGTTCGAGGCGTCTGTTCGGCCACAGATCAACTATAGGGTGCGTAGAGGCGCGTGGCAATGTGGCCAGGCGAGCGTCCGCGCTCGCGCGAACACGGCCTCGCAGCATGGCCGGAGTCAAACGGCCCGTGTTGGTGTTCTGACGGCTCGGATGAAACGCGGCGATGACGTGCGGGCCGCCGGGCACGGGGTAGTCCGCGCCGTGGGCAAACGGCGGACGCGGCCGCACGGAAAGACCTCGGTTGCCGAGGACACGCCAGCAGGTGTCGAAGGCGATGCGCCCGAGGCAGACCACCACGCGAATGTCCGGGAGTGCGTTCCACTCCGCCTCGACGAACGGCCGGCAGCGCTCGAGCTCCTCGGGGGTCGGCCTGTTATCTGGTGGCGCGCACCGCGCCGCCGCGACGATGTACGCGCCGCTCAATCGCAGTCCATCGTCCGCGCTTCGCGACGTCGGTTGCGACGCGAGGCCATTGGCGTGCAGTGCGCGCATCAGGAAGTCTCCCGACCCTCCCGCACCGTCGCCGGTGAACATGCGGCCGGTGCGATTGGCGCCATGCGCCGCCGGGGCGAGGCCGATGAGAAGGATACGCGCGTTCGCGTCGCCGAAGCCAGGTACCGGTCGTCCCCAATACGTCTGATCGCGAAACGCGGCCTTCTTGACTGTGGCAATCTGCCGACAGTGGTCGCGCAGCGGGGGCAGCGCTCACAGGTGACGATCGCCTGGTGGACGGGCGCCCGAGGTGTCCCGCGGAGACGTGAGTCAGCCGCGGGCGGCGGCGAGCGCGTCTGCCTGCTCGTGGGCATGATACGAGCTGCGCACGAGCGGTCCCGATTCGACGTGCCCGAATCCGAGGTCGAGGGCGATGCGCTTGAGCGCGGCGAATTCGTCCGGATGGTAGTAGCGCACCATGCGCAGGTGCGATGGCGTCGGGCGAAGGTACTGTCCAATCGTCAGGATCTGGACGCCAACGCGCGCGAAGGTCGCGAAGTGTCTTCGACGATCTCGTCCCACTCTTCACCCAGCCCGAGGATGAGACCGGTCTTGGTCGGGAATCTGCGGCGCGACTCTCCGCGCGCGATCGAGCAGATCGAGCGTGCGCTGGTAGCGTCCTCCGGGACGGGCGAGGCGATACAGCGCTGGACGGTCTCGGTGTTGTGGTTGAGGACGTCAGGCGCCGCGTCGAGCACCGTGCGCAGCGACGTTTCGTTGCCTTGGAAGTCCGGAATCAGGACTTCGATCTGGCAACTCGGCAGCGACGTGCGAATACGCGCAATCGTCTCGGCGAAGATGCCGGCGCCGCCATCCTCGAGGTCGTCGCGATCCACGGACGTAATCACGACGTATTTCAGTTCCATCGCCCCGACGGCTTCGGCGACGCGCGCGGGTTCGGCCACATCGAGCGTTGCCGGCATTCCGTGGGGCACGGCGCAGTAACCACAGGCGCGCGTGCAGACGTCGCCGAGGATCATGAACGTCGCGGTCCCGTGGTGCCAGCACTCACCGATGTTCGGGCAGCGCGCTTCCTCGCAGACGGTGTTGAGGCGCAGCTCCTTCATCAGCCCCTTCAGACGCAGGTAGTTCGGCGATCCAGGCGCGCGCACCTTCAGCCACGGCGGGCTTCGGCTCGCGCGACGGCGCAGGGCTGATGTCGCGCGGCCCTGATGAGGCGAAGGGGGATGACGGGACTCTCGGACGCCATGCCGGATGAGGTCGATCATAGCACGCGCATCGCGATGGTCGGGGCTGGGTGAACTCCTTGACCACACTATACTTGCGGGAGGGGGAACGATCCGGTGACGCACTCGGCGCTCGCAATCACCTGGCTTGGTCACGGCAGCTTTCACTTCCGCACGCCGGGCGGACAGAAGCTGTTGATCGATCCGTGGCTCGAGACGAATCCGAAGTGTCCGGCCGCCTGGAAGAAGCCAACGGCACTCGACGGGATCCTGATCACGCATGGACACGCCGACCACGCCACCGACGCCGCCGCGGTGGCGAAAGCGAGCGGCGCGCCGGTGATCGCATCCTTCGAGATCTGCACGTGGCTTGGCCACAAAGGGATCAAGAACGTCCGACCGATGAACAAGGGCGGCACGCAGTCGCTGGGCGGTGTGCTCGTGTCGATGGTGGATGCGCGGCACAGCAGCAGCATCGAGGAGAACGGTACGATCATTCCGCTCGGCGAGGCCGCCGGCTTCGTCATCAAGTTCGAAGACGGTCTGACGTTGTACTTCGCCGGCGACACAGCGCTCTTTGGCGACATGCGGATGATCGCGGAGATCTACCATCCGGTTATCGCATGCGTGCCGATTGGCGACCTGTTCACGATGGGGCCGCAGGACGCGGCCAAGGCGTGCGAGTGGCTCGGCGTGAAGCAGGTCGTCCCGATGCACTACGGGACGTTCCCGGCGCTGACCGGGACGCCGGACATGCTCAGGAAACACCTGCCGCCGGGAATCGAGGTTCTGGAACTCCAACCCGGCGAAACGTCGGAGTAGCTGCCTTACGTCCCGCGTAATTCCTTACGCAACGGGAATAATTGGGGTCGGCGATAAATTTCAATTTTTGCTGCACTCTAAACGTGGCAAAAATTGAAATTTATCCCGACCCCAATTATTCGATGCGGTATTTCGCCAGGTAGTAGCTGAGGGCGCGCTGACTGATGCCCATCAGCTCGGCGGCATCCTTCTTGACGCCTCGCGACTGATCGAGCGCGCGGCGGACGGTTTCGCGCTCCGCCCATTCGAGATTCTGATGCAACCGCAGCGACGGCAGCGCCGGCGTCTGCGTCACCGGCGGCGCGACGACCGAGATGTCGCGGACCGCCAGCTTCCTGCCCGTGGACAACACGACGGCACGCTCGATCGTGTTCTCCAGTTCACGCGCGTTGCCCGGCCAGTCGTATTGCTGGAGGGCCGCCAGGACGCCGTCCTCGACGGCCTCGATCGGCTTACCGGTGCGCTGCGCGTGCTTGCGCACGAAATGATCGACGAGGACCGGGATGTCTTCGCGCCGCTCGCGCAGCGGTGGAATGTGGACGGGAATCACGTTCAGCCGATAGAACAGATCGCTCTGGAACTGACCGTCCACCACCAGCTGGCGCAACTCGCGGTTGGTCGCCGCGATGACGCGGACGTCGACCCGCTCGGTGCGCTCCGCCCCCAGCGGCTCGAACTCGCGCTCCTGCAGCACGCGCAGCAGCTTGGCCTGCAGCGCCTGTGGCAGATTGCCAATCTCGTCGAGGAAGATGCTGCCGCCGTTGGCCAGCGTAAAGCGGCCCTTCTTGTTCGTCGTCGCACCGGTGAACGCGCCGCGCACGTGACCGAACAGCTCTGATTCCAGCAGCGTTTCCGGAATCGCGGCGCAATTCACCTTGATCAGGGGCATGTGGCGCTGCGCGCTGCGGTCGTGAATCGCCCGTGCCACCAGCTCCTTCCCGGTTCCCGTCTCGCCCGTGATCAGCACCGTGCTCTTGGTCTCGGCGACCCGCTCCGCGCGGTGGATGATTTCCTGCATCGATCGGCTGCGGCCGACGATGCCGTAGTGGCTGAATTCCTCGTCGCGCTCGCTGAGCAGATAGCGGTGATGCGTCCGCAGCCGCTGATGCTCGACCGCCCGCGACACGGTCACAATGAGGTGCTCGACCTCGAACGGCTTCTGCAGGAAGTCGAGTGCCCCGAGCTTCATCGCCTCGATCGCGTCGGCGACGGTCGCGTGCGCCGTCATCATGATGATCTGCGGCCGCTCCTGCTCCGGCGAGCCGGCGACGAGATCGCGGATCAGCTCCAGGCCGGTCGGGCCGGGCATCAGATTGTCGACGATCAGCACGTCGAAGGAATCGGCGAGCAGCCGCTTCGCCTCACGTGCATTGGCGCTTTCGACGACGCGGTGCCCCTCGCCCCGAGCGCGCGGCCCAGCGTCTTGAGAATCTTTTCCTCGTCGTCGACGAGCAGAATCGAACCGGTGGTGCTCATGACACGGTGGCGACTGGCGGCCTCGCGGGCAGTTCGATTTCGATAATCGTCCCGGCGGGGCTGCTCTGGACAGCCAGGGTACCGCCGAGGGCGTCGATGATGTTCCTTGCAATCGGCAAGCCGAGACCAGTGCCGGTCCTGCGGGTCGTGAAATAGGGGTCGAAGACCTGCGGAAGGTCCTCGGGTCGAATCCCGACGCCCCGATCGGCGATGCGCAGAAATACTCCGCCGCCGCCATTCGGCCGCAGCGAGAGCTGAACCGCCGGATACTCAGTCGCCGCCACCGCTTTTGCATCCCCGCCGGCTTCCCGCGCCAGGACGGCCTGACGCGCGTTGGCGAGGATGTTGACGAGCGCGGTCCGCAAGCGCTCCACGTCGGTGGTGACCATCAGTCCCGGCGGCGCCAGATCCGTGGCGACCGAGGGGCCATCACCAACGCGGGATGCCGCATCGGCGGCGTCCTGACACAAGCGCGTGAGATCGGTGGATTCGAAGGCGAGGACCGGCGGCCGCGCGAAGTCGAGTACATCATTGACGATGCGATTCAGGCGTACCACTTCTTCGTCGATGTCGTGCACCGCTTCGCGGGTCTCGTCGGGGGAGGCCTCGGGACGCAGGCTGCGCAGCGCTGCCTTGATGATCATCAACGGGTTGCGGACTTCGTGAGCGATGACTGTTGACAGCCGACCGAGGGACAGGAGCCGATCCTTCTGCGTCGCCTCTCGCTGGAAGCGCGCGATCGAGTCGGTCAGCGTGTTGAAGGTGTTGGCGAGAAGGCGCGCATCCTCGTCCTGGAACGCGCGCCGGTCCTCGCAGCGTGATCTTTCGCGTCAGGTCGCCGGTCGTCGCCACTTCGCGCATCGTGTCGGTGATCGTGCCGAGCGGGCGCGTGACCGTTCGCGCGACGCCGTAGCTCAGAACCGTTGCGAGCAGCACGGCGGCGAACGCGGCGACGACCAGCGCCGTGTTGACCGTGCGAAGGAACCGGAGCCGCTCGGTCGGCGACTGCAGGACCAGCGCCGCCGCGTCTGCGCCGGCGGTCAGCGCCGGACCAGGATCGGACGACGGTCGCAGCGGCAGGGACACTCCAACATATTCGGCGGTTCCCGCCGTCAGGCTCCCGGTCGATCCGCCCGCGAGCGTCGCCAGAACCGGCCACGTCGACGGCGGGCAGCGTCGCCGCCCGGACGCGTCCGTCGAGCACGAAGGCAATTTCGCTGTGTGTGCCGCGCTTGAACTGGGTGGCACGTTGTTCGTCGAGTCGAATTCCGAGGCTCAGCGTGCCGAGCAGATCTGGTTCGGCCAGGCCAATCGAGATCGGAACGGTGATGATCTGGAGAATGCCGGCGGGATCGGGCCGGAACTCGAGCGCCTCCTGACCCGACAGCGCGCGACGCACCGTGGCGGCGGACGGATCGAGCGCCGACTCGCCGCTTCGCGCGAGCACGACACCCGTGCGACCGGTGATGACCAGGAGATCGGCACCGATGTTCTGGAGGTATTCGACGGCAATCGGCTGCACCGTAATCGGATCCTGGGTCGAGACCGCGCTTTTCAGCTTCGGGAGATCGGCGATCAGCCGAGCGAACAGCGCGTAGTTGGTGACCAGCGTCCGTTGCTGTTGCGCGACCAGGGAGCCGGCGTCCGCGAGCCCGCGCTGTAATTCGACGTCCGCCTCGCGCGTGACGCGCGTTCCGACGACATAGATGGCGACGCCGGTGGTGGCGATGGCGAGCATTGCGCTCGCCAGGAAGATGCGGTTCGTGAGCGACGAGAGCAGCGTCATCGAGCGGGAAAATCAGTCTCGACCGAGCGCGTATCCGGTGTAATGGTGATGCTCTTGGCGTCGCGGATCACGCCCTCGACCCATGCCACGAGCGTATAGGTGCCTGCCGGCACACCGTCGATCTGATAGCGGCCATCCGCATCGCTCACGGCGAAGAACCGATGGCTGAAGACCAGGATGAACGCGTTCATGTGCGAGTGAATCTCGCAGAAGACGCGCACGATCCCCGGCCGATCGAAGCGGATGGCTTTCGACCGGCCGGTGGCGTAGCGGCCGAGATCGAAGCGCCGCGCCTTCGACAACGAGAAGACATTGTGGTACGTGCGGTCGTTGTTGGGGAAGTCGACCGTCGTGCCGACGGTGATCGCGAGCAGATGCGGCACGAACGTCTCGTTGCGCTGATCCATCGAGACATGTCCGCCCTCGCGGTCCTCGAACGCGCCCTTGGGCGCGGCTTCGAAGTAGACGACGGCGCGACGTGGCTCGATCGCGCTCCTGGCCGCTGCCTCGCCGAGGTCCGCGGCCGCCGGCCGTCGCTCAACCAGGCTCACCATTCGCGGCAGCTCGACGCGCCCGCGTACCAGCGCGCCGCGGCTCTGACCATCGATCGCGCACGGCATCGCCAGGATGGCGACAGCGGTCGCGAGCACGAACGTCGAGAGCGACGCGCAGACCCTCAGAACCACAGCGAAACCTGCGCAGCCGGGAGCGTTGACGACGTGACCTGACCACGCTGGCGGTGATTGTGCTGGACCGAGAAACGGGCGGTGACGTGGCGCGCGATGTTCCACGCGATCCCACCTTCGACGCGTGAGACGGGCGCGTCCCACGGCAGCGACTCGTGACTTGCCGGCGAGCGTGCTGAAACCGATGTGATCGACGCGCGCACCGACCGTCACGCCGGGTGCGACTCGATAACGGCCCTCCACCGAAATCCCGGCGGAGGTGATGGGCTCGTCGATCGGCGGGTCGTCGAGATAGGGAAGCGCCCAACGGACGGCGATGGCTTCCGCGCGCACGAGCCAGTGATCGCGCGAGTATTCGGCGTCCGCACCCCACGACTGCTGCGCATAACGCTGACTGCGGGAATCGGCTGGCAGATCGCGCTCTGCCGCGTTCGACAGGAAGTCGCCATCGGCGAACGACCCGCCGATCACCAGGCCGATGGTCGGGCGAACCGCGACACGCGTCGACAGCTGGGGACCGCCGCTCCGGGCGCCTGTGCCGGGGCTGGAAAGGGTGCCCGCGGTCACCGCCGCGGCGACCGAGATCCGGCTCAGCTCATCGCCGACCCGGGCCTCCACGCCAGTGTCGTAGCGGAAGGCGGTCGCGAGCGGCACGCCGCGCTCGTAGTCGTTCGCGCCAACCGAGTACCACGATTGCCAGCCGGCGTCGCGCGCGTAGATCAGCTCGTCGGCATTTGCCGGCACGGCGTCGGGACGCAGAATCGTCAAATACTGCCAGATCAAGGGATAGCCGATCAGCACGTTGTCGTTCGCGTAGGCGCGTCGCCCCGCGACGCCGAACACCGGCGGAATGCGACCGGCCTGGATATCGATTGGCCGCTCGCGCCACGGCCGCACGCGAACGTACAGCGCGAATGGCGTCGCCGTCCACTGGCCGCCCGAGGTGTCGCCCTCGGCGCGCAGCTCGGTGACCAGCGTGACGCGTTCGACAGGGCGGACGGCGGCCGTCAGCGCCACCCGAATCAACTGCAAGGCATTCCGTTCGTAGTCCGTGTAGTTGAATCGCCCGTCGTCTTCTGGCGACGCGGTGACGGTGACCTCGCCACCCAGCGTGACCCGCCCTCCCGCCAGCGTGGGCGTTTCGTCGGTCCACGTCTGCGCAATGCACCAGGCCGGCGTCGAGATCAGCAGCAGCGATACGATTAGAACGAGGCGGTTCACGAGGTCCTCACCGGTGATCCGGCCCCGGGGGAATAGGACGGAGATCGGATTATAGGTCGTCCAATCGCCGACAGGGCAGACGGGTGCGACAGGTGCGACAGGTGCGACGGGTGCGGCAGGTGCAGGGCGTTCAGAACGGAACGTGGAAGACGATCACCAGTGTTCCTGGCTCGAGCCTGGTCAGCGTCGCGTCCGGATACGGCGAAATGAGCGTGTACGCCAGACGGCGGCTGTCGCGCACCAGCGACCCGCGGGCAACGAACGGGTGGATGCCGACATAGAGCTCCGCGATGCGGAAGCGGTCAGCACGGCTGGCGCTGTCGAATGCATCGAGCGCGTCCTGGCGTTCCGGCTTCCAGGCGCCCGGCGATGGGGCCGGGTCCTGCGCCTTCAGCTCTTCTGCGAGATCTCTCACCCGCCGCTCGGACCGGTAGACGACATACGTGCCCTGCGCGACCGACCGCGGCGTGAACCGTCGCGTCAACGCCTCGTCGGCCTGGCCGAGCGAGGGAGGTCCCGCGGCCGTGGCCTGCCCCAGCAGTCCCAGGAGCAGGCCGATCGCAACCCGCATCACGCAATTCTAGTGCTGCGTCTGCCGCGCCATTGGCACCCACGCGGCTATCGCAGGGTCCCACCGATTGCGGGCCCGTCGCACCGGTTGCACCCAGTCGCAGCCGCCGGCTCGCACCTTGACAGTAGTCGCACTCTTCCATAGGCTTTCCTATGAGATGGCCTACGTGATCACGGAACCCTGCATCGGCACCAAGGACTCTGCCTGCGTCGATGTGTGCCCGGTGGACTGCATCCATCCGCGCAAGGATGAAGCGACGTTCGAAGCTGCCGAGATGCTCTATATCCATCCCGACGAGTGCATCGACTGCGGTGCGTGTGTGCCGGCGTGTCCCGTGGAGGCGATCTTCGCGCTCGACGAAGTGCCGGACAAGTGGAAGCACTTCGCGCAGAAGAACACCGAGTACTACCAGAAGTAACGGCCGTCAGGACGACGCCCTCCTCTTCAGACGCTCTTCTCGCCTGAGCGCGGCCGCTTGCGCTACAGACGGGCTCCGGGCTCCGGGCCTCGGACTCCGGCCAGCGAACTACGAATTACAGGCGACGGGCCGGCGGGGCTTAAAAGAGAAACGGCCGACTCCACCTGAGAGCCGGCCGTTTGTTTACTATCGTTCGGAGCCCGGAGCCCGGAGCCCGGAGCCTGAAGCCTGGTTAGAACCGCATCTTCAGACCGATCTGGACCTGCCGCTCGATCGTGCCGCAGAGCGAGCAGGACGGATTCGACAGCATCTGTGTGAGCTGGCCGAAGGACGCGTTCCCGAGCTGGTTGCCGATGTTGTTCACCGGATTCGCGAACTGCGGGTGGTTGAGCAGATTGAACGCCTCAATCCGAATCTCGGTGTTGATGCGCCCGATCCGGGTGTTCTTGATCAGCGACGCGTCGATGTTGAACTGCCCCGGCCCCTCGAGGATATTGCGGCCGGAGTCGCCATAGGTTGCGGTCGTGTCCGTCGGCGCAACGAAGCACGAGGTGTCGAACCACTTCTCGACCGTCGGATTATCCAGCTTGCCGTCGCAGATGCGGTTCGGACGGTTGCCGGTGCCGGTGGACCGCACGCCCTGCGCCTGGTTGACCGTGAAGGGCAGCCCGGAGCGAAGGTAGACGATGCCATTGACCTGCCATCCGCCGTAAATCCGCTCGCGCGCCCACGGCACCTCGTAGATCACGCTCGAGCTGAACGTGTGCCGCACGTCGTAATCCGACCGGGCGTGGTGATAGCCAATGACGTCGTAGTTGTTCGTCAGGCCGGCCTCGTTGTCCGACGCGATGTCCATCGTCTTCCCGAACGTGTAGCTGTTCAGGAACGAGAAGTGGTTCGCGAACCGGCGCTGGAACTTCAGCAGCAGGCCGCTGTAGTCGATGTTGCCAATCGACTGCGACTGGCTCATCGACCGCATACCCGGCGTGATCGTGATGAACGGCCGGTTGACGTTCGCATCGCTGACGCCGACCACCGCGGGCGCCTGATTGATGTCCACTTTCACGACCATATGCCGGCTCTGCGATCCAACGTAGGCCGCTTCCACCATGTAGTTGGTGCCGATCGCCTTCTGGACGTTGATGTTCCAGTTACGAGCGTAGCCGTCACGGAAGCCGGGATCGAAGATCGAACGGGTGTTGCCCGTCGGCGGCTTGCTCGGATCGACGCCGGTCGGAGTCGGGAGTCCGTCCTTCACGAGCACGTTGACCCCGGTCGACGACACCGGCGTCGGCGTGATCGCCAGCGACTGCAGGAACGGCTGGTTTTGCGCTTTCGACGACGACGTGCCGCCCGGCGTGAAGTTCCAGAAGACGCCGAAGCCGCCGCGGACGACGGTGCGGCCATCGCCCGTCAGGTCGTAGGCCAACCCGAAGCGGGGCCCGAGGTTGCCCTTCGAGTAGGTCTGGAGCCGTCGCCCGACGTGCTCGCCGGCGATTTCGGCATCATCGGATGCGATGACGAAGAGGCCGGTCGTCTCGTCGAAGTTCGACTGCCGGTTGTCGACCTCGAGCCACGGCGGATAGACGTCCCAGCGCAGTCCCAGGTTCAGCGTCAGCTTGTTCGACGCGCGCCAGTCGTCCTGCACGTAGATGGAGAACTCAGGACGCTTCTCGGTATACGTGAGGATCTCGCCTGACGCGGTGATCCCCGAGAGATTGCGAATCTTCTGTGACGCGGCGCCGAGCAGGAAGCTGGCGACGTCGAAGCCACTGTCCGCGTTGAGCACACAGGTGTTCGGCTGGCCGGCGCAGTTCGAGGTCTGGTTGTTGTTGAACTGGAACTGGCCGACGATGTTGTCGGCGTTCAGGACCTCGCGCGACCGCAGCGTCAGGCTGCCGCCGCTCTTGAGGGTGTGACGACTCTTGATCCAGGTGACGTTGTCGAAGATCTGAAAGTCGTTCTGGTTGGTGATCAACGGCTGATTGCTGTTGGCGCCGAGGTCACGGATGTTCTGGAAATCCATCTGCGTCATCGCCGACGTGGCGGGCGACGTGTTGATGCCAGGAATCCCGACTGTCGACGCCAGGTTCTCACCGAAGTCGATCGAGGTCATGTTGAACTTGATCGACGTCCAGCCGAAGCGCGCCTCGTTCAACCAGTTCGGACCGAAGCTGTGCGTGTCGTTGAACGCAAAACCTTGTGCCTTGATGTTGCCGTCGCCGGCGCCGAAGGTTGCGCCGTTGTCGCCGTGCGGCAGCGTCGCCGGCTGCAAGCGATGCGTCTTCTCGTAGCTGTAGCGGCCGAAGAAGCGGTTCGCCGTCGACAGGTTGTGATCGATTTTCACGTCGAACTGGTTGTCCTGCCGTTCTTTGACCGGGTTGATCAAATAGTTGTTGATCGGCTGGCCGAGCGCCCCGATCGTGCCCGCGGTATTCGGCTCGGGATAGAGCTGCTCGAGGATGTTCTTCGATGCCTCATCCCACCGTTCCAGCGGAACGGCGTTATTTGCGAAGGGCTGTCCCGTCGTCGGGTCGTAGATGACGCGACTCAGCTCGGAGAAGTCGCCCTGGCGCATCCGCATCGACGGCACCGTCGAGAGGAACGTCTGTCCCTGCTTCTCGCGATGTCCCTGATAGTCAGCGAAGAAAAACGTCCTGTCCTTGAAGACGGCGCCGCCAAGGGTGCCGCCGAACTGATGCTGACTGAAGTCGGGCTTGTCGCGTCCGGCGCGATTGTTGAAGAAGTTGTTGGCGTCGAAGGCGTCGTTGCGCAGGAACTCGTAGGCGCTGCCACTCATCTTGTTGGTGCCCGACTTGATCTGGAGGTTGACGACGCCGCCGAGCGAACGGCCGAATTCGGCCGAGTAGGTGCTGGTCTGGAGCTTGAACTCGTCGAGCGAGTCGACGCTCGGGAACAGCACGACGGTCTGCAGCCAGGTCTCGTTGTTGTCGACGCCGTCGAGCATGTAGTTGTTGTCGCGGGCGCGCTGGCCGTTGGCCGAGAACGAGGCAGAAGCGCGCCAGGCGAGGCTGCCCGCGCCGTCGATGTTCGCCCCCGGGATGCCGCGAGCGACGCCGGGGACGGTGCGCGTGAGTGAGACGAAATTGCGGCCGTTGAGCGGCAGCGTCTTGATCTGCTCCTCGTCGACGGTGGTGCCCAGTTCGGACGAGTTCGTCTGAACCAGCGGCGTCTGCGCCTCGATCGTCACCGACTCCGACATCTGGCCGACTTCGAGCGTGACGTCGATGCGCACGCGCTGGTCGACGCCGACCTGCACGTTCGAGAGGGCGGTCGCCTTGAAGCCGGTCATCTCCGCCAGGACGGTGTAGTTGCCGGTCGGCACCTGGGGCACGGTATATTCGCCGGCAGCATCACTGGTCACGGTTCGTGACAGTCCGGTGTCGACGTTGGTCACCGTGACCTTCGCGCCACCGATGACCGCGCCGGTCGAGTCGCTGACCGTCCCGAGGATGGTGCCCGTCACGGCCTGGGCAGCCGCGAGTCTGGGCGCCACGAGCGCCAGGCCCAGCAGGACGATGCCTACGGCCCGGGTGCCCAGGGTTCCCGCACGACTTTTCATATTCGTCTCCCTTGAAGCCTGCCTAGTGGTCAAACCGCAGTCGCAGCTTGCATTACCAATTGGGAAGAACCGCCGTATTGGTCGGGGTTTTGTGCAGTGCAACGAGCGCATATATCATATTTGGCCTGTCCACTTCAAATTTCTGAGGCATAATTGGGCAGCCCACCCGGTGGCCCGCCGGGCAGCGACACCACCATGCCGCCGACCCGATCGCTCGCCGCCTCGCCCGCCTTTTATCGCACCAAGCAGGAGCTCGTCTATCGGACGTTGCGGGACGCAATCCTGCCGCTGCGAGGTGGCGCCGGATCAGCGGCTCGTCATCGATGACATCGCCCGGCGTCTGAACGTCAGCACGATTCCGGTCCGCGAGGCGCTGCAGTTGCTGCAGTCAGAGGGGCTGGTCACGATGGTGCCGCACGTCGGCGCGGCGGTCTCCTCGCTGTCGCGCGAGTCGGTGGTCGATGTCTTCAGTGTCCTCGAGGGGCTGCAGGTCGTGGCGGGACGTCTCGCCGCGAGCGACGCCAGCGCTGAGGACCTGAACGAGCTGTCAGCCCTGGTGAAGCGAGATGGATCAGGCGATCGAGGACGGCGAGTTCGAGCACTGGGCCGACGTCAACACGCGATTCCACGCGCGTATTGGCGCGATTCCCGGGTTGACGCTGCTGCGCCAGAGCAACGAGCAGGCGCTGGATCGCTGGGACCGGGTCAGGCGATTCTTCTATAACGGCGTGCTCTCGCATCGCGTCGCCAACGCGCAGCGCGAACATCACGAGCTGATGGCTGCGCTTTCAGCGCGCGATGCCGCCGGCGTCGCCAGCAAGATGGTGCACCACTACCGGCACGCGCTCGAGGCTTACCTCGCGTATCTGGACAAAAAATAAGAGGAGAAGTTTATCGGGTTGACGGTCGTCGGTTGATCGAGTGACCGGGTCGGTCGGGTTGACCCGAGTTGCCCCACTCGAGCAACCCGTAACCAACCAACCCGATCAACCTGACCAACCTGACCAACCTGACCAACCCGATGAACGACTAGAAGTCGTACCCCACCCAGACCTTGAATTCGCTCTGACGGAAATGCTCGCTGCCGCCGGCCGCGGCGAAGAGGGCATCCTCCCAGCTCTTGTTCATTAGCGAACGCCACGCCCAGTCGAAGTGGATCGGGAAACCGAGTGCGAATGTTTCGAGACCGAAGCCGTAGGACGCGCGGCCATCGACGAGCCTGAAGCCGGAGATTTCAACAGGATCACCCTTGATCTCAATCGGTGCGCCGGTGACCGGGTCTACGCCGAACCCGACTGTCGGCGTGTAGGCGATCGTGCTGTTGTCCCAGAACTTGAACGGCGTGTTGTTGAAATACGCGCCTCCTGCGCCGGCGAAGAAGACGCCGCGGACGCCGCCCAGAATCCCGACCGGCGTCAACATCGCTTCAATCAACGGGAAGCGCAGTTCCACGTTGCCGTAGAAGGTGTTGTTGCCGACGAACTGCAAGTACTCGTAGCCGCGGAGATCGGCGTTGCCGCCGAAGTAGTTGAACGTCGGGTTGTCGCCCCAGCTCTTGAAGCCGCGCCCGCGCACTGCCAGCAATCCTGAGCCCCCGAGTCGCTTGTAGTACCGAAGGTCGACGTCGAGTGTCTGGCGCGACAGCGTGTCGCCGATAGGAGGCGCGAGCTCGTAGCTCAGCTTCATGGTGTTACCGGACAGCGGGCCGAACTCGCGGAACACCGTCGTTTCCTGCACGTACGACAACCCGATGGGCACGGCCGTGCCGTTATAGAACAACTGCTGGCCGTAGACCTGTTCCTGATATTCCTTCGAGTACTGCTCCAGCGACGGGTCGCTGAACTCTTCGTCGAAGTGGACGACGCCGGCCGATAGCTCGACGCGGCGATAACGATTGAACGGCCAGATAGCGAAGGCACTGCCGCCGTTCATGGTGCGCGTGGCCAACGCCAGATCGCGGTCGATGATTGGCGTCAGCGCAGGATCGTAGAACACGCCACCGAGCTGGCCGTAGAAGAAGTCCGTCTGCGAAAATCCTTGCAGCGCGTATTGGAACCGGCGCGACAGGTTCACGTACGAGCCGGAGATTGTCCGGTATTGCGAAATCGACGCGGCGAAGAAATTGAATTGCTTGTCGCCGAGCACGTCGCTGAACGTGATCTGCGTACCGCCGAAGATGTCGCCGCCGCTCGTCACGCCCACGTTCACCGGCGGCCGCCCGTCGAGGAACAGCTTGTCGAACGTGCCCTTCTTCTTCTTGTTCTCCTGCACGAGCGTGTGGGTCAGCGGCGCCTGGAAGTCGGTCAGGCCGCCGCCGCCCTCGCCGAAATCGCTGACGAGCGCCGTCTGCAGCGGTTCCTTGCGCTCCAGCGTATGGACGCCGAACTCACCCTTGAAGTAGGTGACGAAGGCGATGCGCGAGCCCTTTTCCTCGGTCAGGACCACCGGGCAGGAGTTCCCAGCCGCGGCATCGGTGTACTGGCGAAGTTCACCGGTCTTCAGATCGAGCGTCCAGATGTTGAAGATGTTGCCGTTGCGTGCCACCTCGGGCTCGATCGGCTGCGTCGGATTGACGGCCGTCGAGGCGAAAACGATCGTGTGATCGTCCACGAACTTTGCCTGCGCATCGTCGTGCGTGCCGAAGGTGAGCTGGGTCTTCTTCTTGGTGTCGAGATCGAGGCGGAAAAGCTTCTCGTTGCCGCTGATCCGCGCCATGTAGATGACGTACTTGCCGTCCGGTGAATAGGTCGGCCCGTAGTCGGCGAAGGCGTCGTTGGTGAGGTTCTCCAGCTTGCCCGTGTCGACGTCGACCCGGTAGAGATCGCCAACGGCACCGGACAGCGCCGAGAAAATCACCGACTTCCCGTCCGGCGAGATCGTCGGCGATTCCGGTTCGTCCACCGTCTTCATCGCGAACCGGTGCGCGACCTCGCCGCTGACGACGTTCTGCAGGATCAGCGCGCGCTCTTTTTCGGTGCGCACGAAATAGGCGATGCGGTCGCCTTTGGGCGACCACGACATCCACGACACCTGGAAGTAGCGGCTGCCGGGATAAGTGATGTAGACCCAGCCCTTGCTTTGATCGAACCCGTTGGTCAGGTTGCGGACGACGGTGCCGTCCTTCGTCGAGATGAGCGCGATATCGAGCTCCGAATCCTTGCGATTGCCAACGACGCCGGCGAAGAGATCGCCGGACGGTGACGGCTCGATCGAGATGATGCTGCTGTACTTGGTTTTGCGGGCGTCCGGCGCGAGGTCGCGGCCGTAGTCCATCGGCCGTTCCTTGTCGCGGAACGGCTTGAACCGGTCCTTGAGGTATTTCTCGAATTGCTGGTCGAACTCGTCGGGCGTCAGTTTGAACGCTTCTTCGTAGGCGTCCTCGCCGCCTCCGATGACGCTCTTGCGCAGCGCGAAAAGGAACTGGCGAAGTCCTTCCTTGCCCCACTTGGACTCGACGAACTCGAAGACGGCGTGTCCGAGGTTGTAGATCAGTCTCGGATTCGTGAAGCCGCCGTAGCCTTCGAGGTCCGACATCTTCGGGACGATGTCGGCCACCGCGGCGTCGCGGACCGTCATCAGGTCGGCGGGACGCCAGTAGCCGGTCATGTAGTCCGAGAGCCCTTCGTTCACCCACAGCGGCACGCTGCGGCGGATGAGCGACTGCGGGATGACGTCGAATTCGAAGATGTGCGTCAGCTCGTGGACGATCAGCCGGTAGAGAAGGTCTGGCGGCTCGTCGATCGGCAACACCATCCGGTCGCGATACGGCTCCGCGAATGCGCCGACGCCTTCCTGGGCGGCGCCTGGAACGACGTTCTGTTCCTGGAACTCGGAGCTGGTCTTGAAGATGATCAGCGGAACCTTGAACGCCAGATCGTGTTTGAGGTCGGCCGAGATCGCCTGGTAGGCGCTCTCGGCGTAGCCGGCGATGCGCTCGAGGTGCTGCTCGGTCTCGGGGTAGTAATAAATCTCGAAATGATCGGTGGTGTAGGTGTACCACCGGAAATTGTCGTAGCGGATCTGGTTCTTGCCGTGGTACGGGAAAAAGGGCGTCTGTGCGTGGGTCGTTGCCGCCATGGCCAGCGCGATGAGCGCGGCCGCAGCACCAACGAGACGCCCCGCCAGGTCGCGCCGCGTGCGCGTGCGCATAGGGGTCTCCTCGCGGGTTGTCACCGGAGCCTAGTTACATCCGGGAGTGCTGGCATCTTAACGTGAGAACCTTCTCAACGTCCAACCGGAATCAGCCACGCCGAACGCAAGGAACGTACCTCGGGATGAGTTCGGATTGCCGTGATTCGCGCACGTGGTGGGACGGGAGGTTGTCCCCATCCGGGGAGGGGCGCCCTCCCGGGGAGACAGCCGGGCGTCGCGCTATACTTTCAGGGAATAGGCGCACGCCGTCGGGGGTTTGATCAACGACTGGCTCCGTGCCTCCATGTCCGTGCTCCGCTTTCCTCCACGTCATTCCGAGCCTCACGATTTCGAGAGCGCCGCGCTCGCTGAGCTCGACGCCTTGTACCGTGCCGCCCTGCGGCTCACGCGAAGCGAGGCGGAAGCCGACGACCTCGTGCAGGACACGTTCGTCAAGGCGATCCGCGCCAAGGCCCGCTTCGAGCCAGGCAGTAATCTGCGCGCCTGGCTGTTCACGATCCTGATGAACACGTGGCGCAACCGCCGCCGCGATGCCGGGCGCGATCCGGTCGATGTGGACAGCGAACGGGTTGAGCTGGCGGCGGGCGCGGCGCAGGACTCGGCCAGCCCGGAAGATCTGCTTCTTCGATCCACGCTGGACGTCGATCTCAAAGCGGCGCTCGATCGAATGCCGGCGACGTTTCGCGAAGCCGTGTGGCTTCGCGACGTCGAGGAGTTCAGCTACGCCGAGATTGCCCGGATCCTCGATGTCCCGGTCGGCACGGTGATGTCTCGCATCTCCCGCGGACGCCGTCAGTTGTACGAGTACCTGACGGCGCAGGGCGCCGCGGTCGCCTCGGCGGCGGGGCGAGGGTGAGGCCGATGGGAATTCTGATTCGCCTGGCCTGCTGTCGAGAGATTCATCGCCTGACCACGCCGTACGTGGACGCCGACGCGTCACACGCCGATCTCGCCGCCGTCGAACGGCATCTGCGGCGGTGCCCGGCCTGCCAGCGTCGTGTGGCGGCGGAGCGCGCGGCGCGCGACACGCTCAAGCGTCATTGCCACTCGACCCTCTTCGGGGGCCCGCCGGCGCCCGCGGCATTGCGGGCGAGGCTCGCCAACCTGCCCGCGGAACGCGTCGCGCCACGCGCGAGCCGGTGGCGTCAGATCGCCGTCGCTGCCGCGGTGATCAGCGCCTGCACGGTTTCGGTGACGGCAATCCTCACCCAAGGGTCGGCGACCGTCCTGGCCGCGCAACTGGTCGCGGATCACGTGAAGTGCTTCTTCACCGTCGACCACGGTCCGCTCGATCCGGTTCAGGTAGGAGACCGGCTGAAGCGACAGTATGGATTCGACGTCCCGGTTCCCGCCGGCAACGACGCGCTCGGCCTGCGGCTGGTGGGGGCGCGGCGTTGCATCTCGAGCGATGGGCGGACGGCGCACCTGCTCTACTCATGGAACGGCGAGTCGGTTTCCTTGTACGTAATTCCTGACGAGATTCGTCCGGCGGCCGACGTCCACGTCATGGGGCACGACGGCCGTCTCTGGTCGCGGCATAATAGAACCTTCGTCCTCGTGTCGCAGGCGCCGGATCGCGATCTGGCGCCGATCGTCGCCTACATGCAGCGCGCCACCTGGTAAGACGCGCCTCACTGCTATGACAAAGATTCGATGGATTGTCGCCGGCGCTGCCGTCGTCGCCCTGGTCTATGCGTTGATCCCATCGCTGCCGTCGCCGGGTGCGGCCGTGGCGAAGAAAGCCGACGGGTCGATCTGTCCGGCGAACGCCAAGAAGGCGAATCTCGATTTCACCGTCAAGGACATGAATGGTGGAACCGTGAAGCTGTCGGCGTTCAAGGGGAAGGTGATCCTGCTCGACTTCTGGGCCACGTGGTGTCCGCCGTGCAAAGCCGAGATTCCGGGCTTCGTCGAGCTGCAGAACGCGTATCGCGAGCAAGGGCTGCAGGTGGTCGGCGTATCGGTCGACGACACGCCCGACAAGCTGAAGCCGTTCGCGTCGGAATACAAGATGAACTACCCGGTGCTCGTCGGCCTGGAGCGCGACGATCTGCAGGACGCGTACGGGCCGATGTGGGGGATTCCGACGACCTACCTGATTTCGCGCGAGGGGCTGATCTGCCGCAAGAATTCCGGCATCGTCGGCAAGGCGCAGTACGAGTCGGATATCAAAAGTCTCTTGTAGCCCGCTGCCGGTCGCTTCAACCTGGACGGGCGAAGCGCCGACGTCACGAGCGGCTCGACGTCAAGCGGGCCGGCTCCTATCGCAGGCGCCAGGCGCCTGGCAGCCCGTCAGGCCCGCGGACATCTTCTGCTCCACGACCGCGGCCGCCGTATAGTAAGATCGTGTCGTCACGAGCTCGGCCCTGTGACGGTCCTACGGAAAGGTTGTTCATGCTCAAAGGGTTCACCCACGCTCGCCTGGCCTGCGGCTGCCGACTCGGCTTCCGCAGCGGCGTCGAAGGAAGCCCGGTCACCGTGATCGTCGAAGAGAAGGCGCCTGCCTGCGCGATCGAGTTGCACGTCCGCGACCTTCCTGTCTACGACTTCCGCGAAGCCCTGCGTCCCTCGACGCGCCTGGGCCCTCCCGGCGAAGAGGAATACGAGGAAGAGGGCTAGATAGCGCGGCCGCGCAGAATCTCCAGCATGCGTGAGTCGCGCCGCACTTCGTCGGCGGCGTCCGACTCGAGCCACGGTATCTCTACGTTCGCTCCAGCCGCGACCAGGAGCCTCACCGTCTCGTAGCCCCGTTCGCGCCAAGCGCCTTCCGCCTTCGCCCAGGAAAACAGCACCCAATCGAGCGGCGTGCCCTTGTGCACGTCGTCGCGCACATCGATGGCCGCGTGGCGGTCGAGGAGGAGGCGCGCGACCTCCGGGTGCGGGCCGAACGACGCCCAGTGCAAGCCGCACTCGTTGGCGCGATTCCGCACGTCGGGATCGACGCCGCGCTCCAGAAGGAAGCGCACGACCTCGGCGTGGCCGTAGCCGCAGGCGTAGAGAAATCCGCCGGCAAGTTGCACGGCTGTCGCGCGCTCCCCAGCCGCGGTGCCGTCGTCGAAGTACGTCCTCACCACATCGAGCCGGCCGAGCCCGGCCGCGCCTTCCAGATTCAGGACGGCGCCGCGGCTTGCGAGATAGCGTGCCGCCTCCGGCTGGCCATTCGCGAGGCATCCCGTAATCGCTGCGCCATCATCCTGCGCCGCTCCCTGCTCGATCCTGGCGCCGTGATCGAGGAGCGTCTCGAGCAGCGCGATCTGTACGCCGGCCCGCTGCGGATGAAGGCTGGTCGCGGCGAGACCGAGTGCCGTCGATCCGCCACCGTACGCGTCGGAAGTCGCGTTGACGTCCGCGCCGGCCTCGAGGAGGATGCGCGTGATCTCGACGATATTGGACGGCGTGATCTGGCGAAAATCCTCGATGCCGTTGGCCGACACGTAGTGCAGCAGCGTGGACTGGTGATCGCGTGTCGAGCGCGCCCGAACGAGTTCGGGCCGCTCGCGGAGGAGGCGACGGAGCGTTGCCGCGTCGCCAGCGACGATCGCATCGACGGCCGCCTCGAAGGTCGAGACCGCTGACTCCGGCCGCTTCAGCGCCTCGATGTGTGACGCGAACGTCGGCCAGCTGCTGAACCCGTGCTCGCGGGCGACGAAGAACTGGGCATCGGCGAGCAGGCAGCGGGCGCGGCGATCTCCGTCATTGATGAAGGTCCGCCAGCGCTCCTGGATGCGTCTTGCTTCATGCGCGATCGCCGCCCGCCGTTCCGCGGCGGCCGGATCGGCGCCTTCGAGGCGGGCGAGCGTCTCGAGCCAGCCCACGGCCCAGGCACCCATCGCCCCGGAGTCCGCCGACCGGCAGGCGCGCTGCAAATCTTCCGCGAGCTCTTTGTATCGATCGAGATCCGGATGAGACCGGATTGGAAGGGCGTCCGACATACGATCAGTGGCCGCACCACGCAGCACTGCCGCACCGCACCGCGGCACTGTAGCACCGCAGCACTGTAGTGGCCCTACGCGCTGCGCAGAGCGTTCGTGATCGGCATGCGCGCGGCTTTCCAGGCCGGCAGGAAGCCGCCGGCGAGGCCCATGAAGATGGCTGCCGCGACAGAGATGCCGAGCCAGCGCGGATCGACACGGAAGTCGAAGGCCACCTGCGAGAAGTTCGCGCCGCCGGTCGCGCCCGACAACGTGTTGATCGGCAGCGCGAGCAGGCTGCCGATGAGCCCGCCGAGCAATGCCAGAAACGCCGATTCGATCAGAAACGAAGTGAGAATCGAGATGCGCGAGAAGCCCAGTGCGCGGAGCGTCCCGATCTCACGCGTCCGCGCGGCGACGATCCCGTACATCGTGTTCATGGCGCCGAAGACCGCACCAATCCCCATGATGATGCCGACGAAGAGCGCGAGGCCGGTGAGCGTATTTGCCGTCTGGCCAGACTGCCCCTCGTAGTACTGGAGCTCGCTCGCCATCTGCACCTGCATGTTCGGGTTCGCTTTCAGATCGGCGTCGAACTTTTCGAGCACGGAGGGATCGGTGAGCCGCACGGTCAGCGACTGGAAGCCACCGGCGCGGTTGAAGGCCGGCGCCAGTACCTCGACATCGCCCCACACCTCGCTTTCGAAGCTGCTGCCATCGCTCGTGAACAGACCGACGACCGTCCAGCTCTGGCGCTGGAGCTTGATGGTGCCGCCAACCTGCAACCCCTCATAGCGGTCGCCAGCCTTCTTGCCGGCAATCAGTTCGTAGAGGCCCGGAGTGAATGTGCGGCCCTCGATGATCTTGATGTTCTGGCGCACCTTGAACGCCATCGGCGAAACGCCGCGCACTGTGACGTTGACCTCCGTGCCATCGCCGCGCTTGGGCAGCGCCGCGACGACGTTCATCTCCGGCGATGCCATCGGACGTCCCTGCTCGTCGCGTTTGACGCGCGAGTCGACCATGATGATGCTGGCGTTGTCGCGCGAAAAACCGGAGCTCAACTCCGATCCCGAGCCGCGCTGCGTGATGATGGCGTTCTCGAGGGTGCCAGTGGACTTCAAGGCCTTTCGGAAGCCGTTGGCCATGGCCGTCAGCGCGATCAGCACCGCGACGACGAGCGAAATCCCGGCCAGGGCGAACAGGGTGACCTTCCAGCGGACGAGGACGTTGCGGACGTTGTACGAAATGGGGAGGGCCATCAGACCTGCCTCAGCATCGAGGTGATGTTCGCGCGGTAGGCCCCGATTGCGGGGGCGAGTCCCGAGAGGAGACCGATCATGGCGCCGAAGCCGAACATCCCGGTCATCAGGACGGGATCGAGGTTCATCGCCGGCAGCTGAAAGCCCAGTTTGTCGATGTTGCCGATCAGCCCGCGCGCCAGCAGCGTCCCCAGCGCGCCGCCGATGATACCGATCACCAGCGCCTCGCCCAGCACCATCGCGAGCACGAGCGCGCTTGGGTATCCAAGCGTCTTCAACACCGCGATCTCCGTGCGCCGCTCGCGAATCGCCATGCTCATCGTGTTGGCGGTGACGAGCAGAATCGTGAACGCGACACCCATCCCGATGGCGTTGAGGATGAGCGCCAGATCGCCGGCCATCTCCAGGAAGCTCATGACGAACTGTGCCTCGGTCTGCGTCTTCGTCTGGTCCTCGCTGTTCTCGAACGTCGCGTCGACGGTTTTGGCAATCGCGGCCGCCTGGCTCGGATTGGAGAGCTGCAGGTTGTACGTGCCGACGGCGGACCGCTGCGACGTCTTCTCGTAGAGATACTTCCAGTGGAACAGCATGACGTCCAACGGGTGGTTCGGATACTTCACCTTATCGGTGGCGTAGATCGCGCGCACGGTGAACTCGAACGGCTTGCCCGCGCGGTAGGGCGGGATGAAGCTTTCGAGCTGGAACGTGCTGCCGATCTTCCAGTTGCGCTTCTGTGCGAGCTCCGGTCCGATGATCGCGCCGCGCATGTCCTCCATGAACGCCTTCAGCTCGTCCGGCTTCACCTGGTACTCGGGGGACATTGCCAGAAACGGCTCGGCATCGACCGCGAAGTTCGGGAAGAAGTTCTTCCAGTCGGGCTGACCGCCGGCAGCGCCCACCGTGCCGCCGAACCAGTTGAACTTCGCCACACGCTTGATACCGGGGATCGCCTCGATCCGCGGCTGATACGCGACCGGCAGGTTCTCGGCGAGGCTGACGCGATGCCGCGTGATCAGGCGTTCGGTGCTCGCGGTCTCGAGGCCGCCGTAGAACGCCTTCAGAGCCGTCTGCAGCACCGAGATCAGGAAGATGCACAGCGCCATCGCGACGATGGTGCTGATTGTCCGGATCCAGGTCTTGCGCAGGTGCTTCAGGATGTAGGGCAGATACTTCATGCGTGACTCCCCACCGGCACGGCCTCGTGCCGCTCGAGTGATGCGGCGAGCACGCCCTTCTCGAGGTGGCGTTCGACATGCGCGCGGGATGCGGCGCGAGGATCGTGCGTCACCATCACGATCGTCTTCTTGAAGTCGCGGTTCAGCGTCTGCATCAGGTTCAGGATGTCCTCGGCGCTCTTCGCGTCGAGGTCACCGGTCGGCTCGTCGGCCACGAGGACGGACGGATCGCCGACGATGGCGCGTGCAATCGCAACGCGCTGCTCCTGTCCGCCCGAGAGCTGCCGTGGATAGTGCTTCGAGCGATCGGCGAGTCCGACGACTTTGAGCGCGGTCATCGCACGCTCCCGGCGCTGGGATTTCGAGAGCTTGGTCAGGAGGAGCGGCAGCTCGACGTTCTCGAGCGCCGTCAGGACCGGAATGAGGTTGTAGAACTGGAAGATGAAGCCGATGCTGCGGCTGCGCCACTTCGCCAGCGCGCCTTCGGAAAGCTGGCCGACGTCGGTTCCCGCGACCACAACCTTGCCGGACGTCGGGCGATCGATCCCCGCAATCAGGTTGAGGAGCGTCGTCTTGCCGGATCCCGAGGGTCCCATCAGCGCGACGAATTCACCCTCGGGCACTTCCAGGCTCAACCCGTCGAGGACGACGATGTCCTGGCTGTCGCGCTTGTACACCTTCCGCACGTTCTGCACTACGACCGCCGCCATGGGGGGCTCCTTTGATTGATCTCAGGGTCTCAGGGTCTCAAGGTCTCAAGGTCTCAGGGTCGCAAGGTCGCAGGGTCGCAAGGTCGCAAGGTCGCAAGGTCTCAGAGTGGCCCGGTTTCTTCGCGATCTTGTGACCTTGTGACCTTGCGACCCTGCGACCCTGCGACCTTGCGACCTTGCGACCCTGCGACCCTGACGACCTTGCGACCCTGTGACCTTTACTGTTTGACGCTGACAGAGGCGCCGTCCTTCAACGTGTCGCCGGGACGCGAGACGAGCAGCTCAGAGCCGGCGAGACCATCGGTCACGACTACGGCGTCGTTGCGCGTCGCGCCGGTCGTGACCGCACGCATCTTGGCCGTGCCATCGACGATCTCGAATACTTTCGGGCCACCATCCCGCGAGACGATCGCGCTCTGCGGCACGAGAATCGTCGGCTTGGCCGGCACGTTGGCGGCCGCGGCGGGATCGGCGGCCGGCTGCATGAACGTCACCTTCGCGCTCATCTCCGGTTTCAGATCCTTGTCCTTCTCGACCAGCGTCACCTTCGTGAGCACGGTGGCCTTCGTGCGATCCGCGGTTGGAATGATCTGGCGCAGCACCGCCTTGTAACGGCGATCGGGGAACGCTTCGACCGAGACCTCTGCGGGCTGACCGTCGGTGAGCTTGGCGACATTCGCTTCAGAGACGTCAGCCTCCATTTCGAGCGTCGCCAGATCGGCGAGCGCGACGATCGCGCCGGACGCCGTCGAGATGTTGACGCCCGGCGGGATCGGCGCAACGCTCTCGCCGACCTCTGCCATCTTGCGGACGACGGTGCCGGCAAACGGCGCACTGATGACCGTATTCTGGAGCAGCGCGTCGGCGTAAGTCACATCTGCCTTCGACTGCTGCCAGCTGGCCACGGCGCGCGAGCGGTCGGCCTGCGACTGCGCCAGCGCCGCCTCGGCGAGCGTCACGCGGCTCTTCGCGGCATCGAGCGTGTCTTTCGGCACCAGCTTGTCGTTGTTCAAGCGCTCGTTGACGCCGAGCTGACGCTGCGTCTCGGCAAGATCCGCTTTTGCGCGCTGGATCGCGGCGTTGGCCGAAATCACCGCGGCTTCGGTTTGGTGCAACTGCGCGCTCGCACGTGATACCTGGGCCACGAAGTCCGCGCTTTCGAGACGGGCGAGGACGTCGCCAGTCTGGACTTCGCTCCCTTCTTCGACATGCAGCTCGGCGAGCCGGCCCTGGATCTTGGACGAGACGACGGCCTCGCGCCGCGCCACCAGGTATCCCGAGGCGGTCAGCATCGGCGTCCCGGCCGGGGCGCTGCCGGACCGTTCGACCGTCGGTGTGACGGTCTGGACCTCGACTCGCGCGAAGGCCGCGGAGCTGCGCCAGGCGAGCAGGCCTGCGGCGGACGCCAGAATGACGACGGCGAGGGCGATCCACAGTCCTTTGCGCGACTTCTTGGGCTCGTCCTCGAGACGCAGCGAGGCGAGATCGGCCTTCAAATCACTCACGTTGAGACGCTCCGCGGAATCCCGTAGTGTAGCAGGCCATGGCTCAACTTGACACCGCCCGCAAGTGCTCTGACAGCGGTGGAATTCTCCCGCCGCCCGCATCGGGTTGCCTGAATGACGTCCAGGGCAGGCGGCAGGTTCCCGCGGCTATCCGAGCGTCGCGTCCTTGGCGAGGCGCCGTCCGCTGGTCGCGCGCCAGATGATCCAGTGATAGATCGGATACGGCAAGATTCGCAGGAACTTCAGCGTTAACGTGAAGATTCTGGGGAAGTGCACCTCGCGGCGGCCTGCTTCGAGGCCGCGGATCAGCGCCTCGGCGGCGCGGTCGACTGGCATCAGGAACGGCATCGGATATCGATTCCGATCGGTCAGTGGTGTCTTCACGAATCCCGGGTTGACGACCGTCACCGCGATGCCACGCGGCTCGAGCTCGAAGCGGATGGAATCGAGCATGTGAATGACCGCCGCCTTCGACGCCCCATAGGCCGCGGCGGCGGGTACCGCGCGGAACCCGGCCGCACTGGCGACGCCCGCGATATGACCGCGGCCGCGAGACAGCATACCCGGCAACACGGCATCGATCCCGTAGACCATGCCGAGATAGTTCAACGCCATGTTGTCGGCGAACTGCTGACCGTCGAAGATCCGGTTCTCGCCGGGCACGTGACTGCCAGCGTTCAGGATGGCGAGGTCGATACCGCCGAATACCTGCTCGATCTCGGCGACGGTTCGCCGCACGGCCGCGAGATCGAGCACGTCGAGCGGGAATGCGCGCACGTCCGCGCCGCGCGCCTGCCACGCACCGGCGATCTCCGTCAAGCGCCCGGCGCGTCGCGCCGAGATCGCGACGCGGGCCTTACGCGCGACGAGCGGCGCGATGATCGCTTCGCCGATGCCGGAGCTCGCGCCGGTGATCCAGACGCGCGCCCCGTCGAGGCGGCTGGGGTGATTCATGACGGGCTCCGGGCTCCGGGCTCCGGGCTTCGGGCTTCGGGCTCCAGGCTCCGGGGCTATCCAATTCGCAACTCAGCAACCAGGGGGAGATGATCCGACGCGATCAGCGCGCGCCGGTTGCGAACGAGCTCGACCCGCTGCACCTCGACGCGACCCTGATAGTAGATGTGATCGAGATGCACCAGCGGCAGCAGCCCCGGATACGTGCGGCGCCGCTTCAAATGCGCGGTGAGATCGACGCCGCGCAGGCGCTCGCTGAGAAGCGCCGACGCCGGTCCGCGCGTCCACTCGTTGAAGTCGCCGAGGACGACCTTTGGACCGGTGACTCGCCGATCGCTGACAATCCCGGCCAGGCGCTCCGCCTGCACGCGCCGCTCGAGGATGGCGGTCCCGAAGTGGACGTTGTAGAGATGCAGCAGGTGGCCGCCGAGATCGAGATCGACGCGCTGACAGCAGCGAGGCTCGCACGTCTTCCACGACAGGTCGTAGCGGACGTGATGCGCGATCGGAAAGCGGCTCAGGACGACGTTCCCGAACTCGTGGAAGCGCAGCGTGCGCGCCGCCGCCATGACCCAGCCCATACCGAGCGCCGCGCCGAGCTCCTGCGGGTGACCGGCATGCCGCGGTCCGGCGCCCACGACCTCCTGCAGCGCAATGACGTCGGCCTCGATCGACTGCAGGACGTCGGCAATCCGTTCGGGACGCGTGCGGCCGTCGAGTCCGCGGCCCCGATGAATGTTATAGGTGGCGACGCGGAGCACGAGAGGCGTACGTTCACTCATCGGATCTGAGGTGTATCATACCGGCATGCCACGCCTGGGATCGGAACTCGAGCTGACCTGCCCCTGCTGCGGCGCGACTCTCGTCTACGATCGCAACCTCGAGCGGATCGTTCAACACGTCGTGCCCGATCGCGGCGACAAGCCGGAGCTGAGCGACGCGCAGCGCATCCTCGCCGAGCAAGCAGCGCACCGTGAGAGTCTTTTCGAGCAGTCGGTGCAATCGGAACGCTCACGCGGCGACGCGTTGTCGAAGCGCTTCGAGGAAGCGTTGAAGCAGGCGCGTCAGGAGCCGATCACGAAGCCGACGCGGGATTTCGATTTCGACTAGAGATCGAGGCGAGAAGGCCACGTAGAGGCGGACCTAAAAGGTCCGCTCTACAGAAGTCCTCGCCCGCCAGAGCGGTCCCGCGAACGGAAACCGTGCCGCCGCCATGAACTCGTCGGGAATCGGAGTCCACCGATCCATCCCCTCATAGTCCACCGGCTTCAGGTCGTCGTGCGCGCCGCGGAATGCGCGATACCGCCTGCGCAACGCCCGCGTGCGCGTACGCGACGGACGGATGCGCTGATGCGGGTACTCGAGGAGAAATCGCTCCGCCCTCCACACCGAGCGCGTGGAGAACCGCCAGTCGTAGGGACCGAGATCGCGAAGGTCCGCGACGCCATAACCTTTGATCCCGCCGCTGTAGTCGACGTAGGTGTCGACGTAACTGAGCGCCAGGGCGCGGGCGGTTCGAAAGACAGGGCGTCGTCCGTGCAGCCCCGGATCGCGGGAACGGGCCACCGATCCCCAGCGGCCGGAGTGGCGATAGACGAACAGCACGTGATCCAGAAGATCGATGGACTCGAGGCTCATGACGAGCGGCGGATAGCCGTGCTGCTCCAGCACCACCGCGGCGAACATCGCCGCTTCGAAACAGTGTGCCGTCTCGGCTGCCACGACGCCCCGGAAGCTGCGCAGCGTGGCGCCCGCGGGTTCGCTGTTGTAGGAGAGCGCGTTGAGGTAGCGCTGTACCGCGGCCGGCGTCCGCAGCCGTGACACGACACGCCACTCGGCGTCCGTAAAGCGATCGCGATCCGGTGCGCCCGTTGCCGGGCGCGTCACGAATGATCCACCGTGCGGCGAAGCGCCCCGACCAGATCCTCGACGCGCCATGCGGCACCGTTCTCGACGTGAACAATCCGGCCGTCTCCGCTGACGACGATGGTGCGCAGGTTGTGCTCGATGTCGTTCGGCGATCCGTCGCCGCGCGTGACCACAATGCCGAACTGACGGCCGAAGGCATCGATCTCAGCGGTGGTCCCGGTGACGAAGCGCCAGATGGCGGGGTCGGCGCCGCGTGCGGCCGCATGTTGTTTGAGCACGGCAGGCGTGTCGTGGTCCGGATCGATGGTGACCGCCACGATCGCCGTGCCTCGAAGCGTCGGATCCGTCTTGATCCGCTGCTGCACTATGGCCAGGCGGCTCTCGATCGCCGGACAAAAGTCGGGCAGCGGGCAGCGCGTGTAGATAAAGGAGAGGATCAGCGGGCGCCCGCGCCACTCGTGAAGCCGGATCTTGCGTCCATCCTGATCGACGAACGCTCCATCGACCAGCGTGTCACCCGGCTCGGCCGATACCTGAATCGCCTCTACCGGAGGGACGGGTGCCACGCCGGTGACAGCCAATCGAGTAATCCACGCATCCGTCCCTGCCACGGCAAGCGTGGCTTCTACCAGTTCCCCAGGCTTCCTCCCCGTGAGCAACTCCGCGTCCTTCACGCGATACGGCATCGTCATCGCCGGCATGAAGTCCTTGATGTCCTCGTGATGTAAGGTGACTTTCGCCGCCCGCCGATCGACCGCCAGGATCTGCCCGACCACGTGGTACTCGCGCGCCGCCGGCGCGCGCTGGCAGCCAATCAGAACAAGCATCCAGACCACGATCACGCCGCAGCGAGGCATCGCGTCCACTTTACCGGCTCAGTTGCACGAGCCGAAAGCCCGAGTAGATGGGCGTGCAGCGAGGCCGTAATAATTACGCTTGACAAAGAGGTAGCTGCAGTATACTTGCGTCGCTTCGACGAAAGAGCCCGCCCTGTTGCCAACTGCCGAAGAGCAATCGCATACGCACGGCCAGGCTTCGACGTCCTGCAGGGATGTGCTGCGCGCAGCCACCCTGCTGCAATCGCGAGCGCGCGTTCAGGCAACCTGAAGGAGCGGGACGATGGGCCGGAGACTGTATGTCGGGAATCTGCCGTACAAGACCACCGACGAAGACTTGAATTCGTTGTTCAGCCAGGCGGGTGCGGTGGATAACGTCCGCGTCATGCGCGACATGGCCACCGGGCGCGCGCGCGGATTCGCGTTCGTCGAGATGGTGAACGACGAGGGAGCGCAGAAGGCGATCAGTCAGCTCCACGGGTACGCACTCGAAGGGCGACCGCTCGTCGTCAACGAGGCCCGTCCCAAACCAGAGGGTGGCGGCGCACCGTTCCAGCGGGGTGGGGGCGGTGGCCGCGGCGGCGACATGGGCGGCCGGAGAGAACCGCGCTGGTAACACTGGCAGTGCAAGGTGCCAAGTGCTGAGTGCCGAGTGAAGTGGGGAGTGAAGAGGAGACAGTCGGGGACAGTCCCTCCATTGTTCCTCTCTCCCCACTACATGGCATGCTGGCTGACGTGAGGCACTTCTCACTCCACTTCGCATTCACTACTCCGCACTCGGCACTGCACGCGTCAGCTCCATGATTTGGATCGGCACGTCCGGCTACAACTATCCGGAGTGGAAGGGCAGCTTCTATCCGGCGGCGCTCCCCGCGTCGAAGATGCTCGCCTACTACTCGGCGCGATTCCCGACCGTCGAAATCAACTACACGTTCTACCGGATGCCCACCGAGAAGCTCGTCCAGGGATGGGCCAGCGGCACGCCGTCGCCATACAAGCTCACGTTGAAAGCGCCGAAGCGCATCACGCACGATCGGCGTCTGCGCGAGTGCGGTGATCTCGTCCGCGCCTTCTGTGACGCCGCCGGAACGCTGGGCGACAAGTTGGGGGTGCTCCTGTTTCAGCTCGGCCCGACGTTCAAGGTGGACCACGCGCTGTTCGACGCCTTCCTCAGCGACCTGCCGAAGGGCGCGCGAGCCGCATTCGAGTTCCGCCACGCCTCCTGGTTCGACGATCAAATCTTTGCGCGCTTGCGCGAGCGCAACCTGGCCCTGTGTTTTGCCGACAGCGCCGAGCGCTCAACCCCCATCGTCCCGACCGCGTCGTACGGTTACTTCCGCCTTCGCGACGAGGGATACACGGACGCTGACATCGATCAATGGGCCGAGACGATCAGGCTTCACCAGGATCGATGGGAAGAGACGTTCGTGTATTTCAAGCACGAGGAGGAAGGCAAAGGGCCGGACCTCGCGAAGCGGCTGATGCGTCGGCTGGACCTGCCCGTCGTCGAGTAGATCCGCGCCGGCGGACCTGAAGGTCTGCGGGGGCGGACCTAAAGGTCCGCCCTACATACGACTGGGTGCCTTTCCGGTTTTTCGCGTTCTGGATTTCTAGCAGTGCGCGGCCAGAAACTCCACGATCGCCCACTCCGCCCAGTACCCGTCGCGGGTGCCGTTGCGGGCGCTGACGAATGCGCAGTGCCCGCCGTGCGGTGAGATCCGCATCGTGATCGCCGGATTCTGTGTGAGCGCCTTGTCGGCGAACGACTGTGCTGGCACGAAAGGGTCGTCCTTCGCGGAGAGGATCAGCGTCGGCACGGTGATCCGATCGACGACGCGGAGCGATGCGGCGCGATAGTAGTAGTCGGCGGCATCGCGAAAGCCGAAGAATGGCGCCGTGTAGGCTTCGTCGAAGTCGCGAACGGTTCTGATGCGCTGCAGCGGCTCCGGCGAAAACCTTCCGGGAAAGGCGGCGATCTTGCGCCGCATACGCGCCTTCAGGTTGCGCACGAAGTTCCACTGGTAGATCACGTTCGACGGCTGCTCGAGCGCGTCGACGCATCGCGGCAGATCCATCACGGGCGACACTGCGACGACGCCGCGCAGCCAGGAAGGCGGTGCGGCGCCATGTTCACCGGCGAGCTTCAAGGCCAGGTTGCCGCCAAGCGAATATCCCGCAACGACCAGAGCTCGGTGCCCCTCCTGTGCCAGCGTGCTCACCACCACGTCGACGTCGGCGGAGAGGCCGGAGTGGTAGAGCGTGGCGCAGAGGTGCTCGGTGCCGCCACAGTTGCGCTGATTCAGGCGGACGACGTTGAAGCCGCGCGCCCAGGCCTTGTCCGCCACGCCCATCATGTAATGTGCGTCGCTCGATCCCTCGAGGCCGTGCAGTACGACCAGCGTCGGCGCGTCGGTCCGGGCGCGCTGCCAATGGCAATGCGCGAGCACGCAAGCGTCCGGTGCGACTTCGAAGACGCGGCCCTCGGGGGCCGGCAGCAACGGGAACTTGCGCGGCCGCGCCCAGGCCCACAACGTCATGGCGTGCCCGTTCCTGAGGCGTTCGTGTGGAACGAAGTCGTCGAGCATCGGAACACTGCAGCCTATCACTTGCGCTCGCCACGCTCCGTTGCCGGCACAGGAGGCTTCTTCTCGGGCAGACGCCCCTCTGTCTGCACGACTCGACGCAACACGAACTCGATCTGCCCGTTCAGGCTCCGCAGCTCATCGTCCGCCCACTGCTGAAGGGCATCGAGAATGGCCGGATCGATCCGGAGAAGGAAGGCCTTGCGTTCCGCCACCAGGGCCTCAGTGGTGGAGCGTGCCGGCGTTCACAATCGGCTGCGTGCTGCGCTCGCCGCAGAGGACGACGAGCAGGTTGCAGACCATCGCCGCCTTTCGCTCTTCGTCGAGCGTCACGACGTTCTTTGCGGAGAGCATGTCGAGCGCCATCTCCACCATTCCGACGGCGCCCTCGACGATACGCTGGCGCGCGGCGATGATGGCCCCCGCCTGCTGACGCTGCAGCATCGAGGCGGCGATCTCGGGCGCGTAGGCGAGGTGGCTGATACGCGCCTCGATCACGTCTACGCCAGCGCGCGCGAGGCGATCCTGGATCTCCTTGCGCAGGTGATCGGCGATCGCCGCCGTGTTCCCCCGCAGCGACATCTGCGTGTCCTCGTGCGCATCGTACGGATAGCTCGTCGCCATGTTGCGCAGGGCGGCTTCGCTCTGCACATGCACGTAGTTTTCGTAGTTGTCCACCTCGAACACCGCTTCCGCAGTGTCGACGACCTTCCACACGACGACGGCCGCAATTTCGATCGGGTTGCCGTCCAGATCGTTGACCTTCAGCTTCGCGCTCTCGAAGTTGCGCACGCGAAGCGAGATGCGCTTCTTGGCGTAGAGCGGATTCGCCCAGCCAAGGCCCGGCGCCCTGGCGGTGCCGACGTATTGGCCGAAGAGCTGCAGCACCTTGCCCTCGTTTGGATTGACGACGAAGAGCCCAAGAAGGAGGAAGCCGCACAGGAGCAGGCCGAGGATGGAGAGGGTGAACAAGATGGGCTGAGACGGCTGATCGATGACCTGCGCGCGCGCGATGATCTGCCAGACGAAGAACCCGGCGCCGGCAAGCAGTATCACCAGTGCACCCCACCCCGACATTGCGCCGTATTCGCGCTCTCGAATCATTGACGCGCTCCTTGAGATATCCAAGTGATATCACATTGCAATCTCGGCCGTCAACGATCCCGCTATTGCCGTTGTCCGCGGATGCCCCACGCGACCTACGTGCCCAGGCGCCCTTTCAGCTCCTCCATGCGGTGCGCTCCGGTGAAATGCAGCGTCTCGATCCCGAGCCGCTCGGCCGCGTCGATGTTTTCCCGACGGTCGTCCACGAACAGGGCACGGTCGGCGGCGACGCCAAGGCGATCCAGGGTGATCTGAAAGATCTCGGGATCGGGTTTCGCGCAGCCGACCTCGAAGGAGATCACGACGACGTCGAAGCGGGCGGGGAGCGGGCGTTCGGCGTCCAGGCGGGCCAGCACTTCGCGGATGCCGTTCGAGAGGACCGCCGTGCGAATGCCGGCCGCTCTGGCATCGGCGGCGAGCCGCCACATGTCCTCGCGGAACGACATCCAGGAATCGACGTCGATGGCGATCAGATCGGCTGCGGGCGGCGGTCCCGCGATCGACAGATCGTCAGCGACACGCTGCCAGTAATCGCCGGCCGGGAGCCCGAGATCGTAGGCGCGGCGATGTCGCCAGTAGGCAGGCGCGAAGGCGTCGGGCGCGGCGCCGATGGTTTCCGCCATGCGCGCGACGGCGTCGGGAGGTTGCGGCAGGCTGAGCACTTCGCCGTAGTCGAGGATCAAGGCGTCAGGTCGTGACATGTCCATTCACCAGCGACCCTCGTCTGCCGTTGGGCCATACAGCGGCGGCAGCGGCACGTCGAGCAGTCGGAGATACACGGTCAACTGACCGCGGTGATGCGTTGCGTGCTGCAGCAGCACGGTGCGAACTGCCATCAGCCGCGGAACGGTGAACACTTCATCGCCGGCGCGCCGGAGCGTCCACGGCGCGAGGAGCTCGGCATCGGTGCGGCTGGAGACGGCGCGCCGGGCGTCGCTCGAATTCCCATCGAATCTGGTGAGCAGGTCGGCGACGTTCGCCGGGACCGCTGCGGTGGCGAGCGGGATCTGCTCGAGATCGAATTCGGCACCCGCGGCGACCGAGGCGCCCCAGCGCGGCAGCTCCGCGAGGTGCAGCGCGAGCTGGCCGAGCGAGCGCGATCGAGGGTGCGGCTGCCAGTCGAGTCGATCGCCTGGCAGTCGTTCCAGCACCTGGCGCGTCAATCCGGCCTCGCGATCGAACTCGACGAGCAGGATGTCGACGAATCGCATCGCGTGCATATCAGTGGGTCGCGACCGAGACCCAGCACCCGAGGAGCCGGCGATCATTGGGAGAGCCGCCGTGCTCCGCGGGCACGAATCCGGTCTCCGGGGTGATGGACAAGGCGAGCAGTCCTTGTCCCTCTCGTGCCGGGACGAAGACGTCCTGCGACGTGCCCTGAGAGAGCACGACACGTGTCGACCAGGCCGGCGTCGACAGTCGAACCGCAGTCCCCGTGGCTCCTCCGTGCATCCGCAGCCTGACACCGTTGGCGTGTGCGGAGGGTTGAAGGCCAACCGTCAGATCGGTGGTCATGGCCCCGCGCACCCAGAAGCCATCGGCCTCCGGATAAGTGCGATCGTCGTGGAAGTAGACCGGCGTTTCGCCGTAGCGCGCCGCCGCGAGGACCGTCGGGCGGCGTAGTCGCTCGCCTTTGCCGACGACCGCCAGCGGAGTGATCTCGAGGCGGGCGACGCGCCGTTCGAAGTCGTCCGATGCGCGGACGCCGACAAAGTTCGCGTCGACGTCGAGAAGGAATATCTCACCCCAGGATGCGCCGGGCGCGGCGGTGACCGGCCAGACACGTGACGGTGGTCCCGTGCGTCCGATCTGCAAGGCGATCTCTCCCGATAGCGTCTGCCCGGGCAGCGGATCGATTTCGAGGCGATACGTGCCCGCCGGGAGGGCCAGCCGCGCGTTGAGCAGCACGCGCACAGGTTGCGCCGCCCGCCGCAAGCCGGGCGTGGCGTCGAACCTCACGGCGCGAATGGCGTCGGCAGGCGTCGTGACGCGCCACGGCGTGAACTCGAGCGCGAGCGGTCTGGAGACGGCATCGTAGCTGCTGAGCGAGGGCGTCTCGACGCGTGCTTCGACGGGCAGCGTCGGCAGCGATCGTCTGCCGACAAGTGCAGGAGCGATCACCGTCGCCAGGGCCGCGGCGGCCAGCCCCGCTCCTGCGACCAGCCATCTGGTTGCACCGGCGCTCTTGATCGTCACGCGGCGGGACAGCCACCAGAGGAGCGCCGCCGCGGCGATCCAAATCGCCGTCACTCCAAGCGGCAGCCACACGTTGGCTCGATAGGCAATGAACGACGGCACGACGGACGCGAGCTCGCCTCGCGGCTCGAGGTAGTCGATCAGTTGCGCCGTGCCGTCGCGGCCGTTGGCGATGAGCAACCCGTTGCGCGCCAGAACCAGGGTGGCCGTGATCACGATGCCGACGATCGTCAGCGTCTCGATGATCGCGCGCTGCGCCGCCCGGGCCGCGGTGTCTTTCCACAGCCAGGCGATCGGCGCGCCGACGAGCGGGAGCGCTGCCACGAGCTCGCGTCCTGGCGGCGCGCTGCCGCCCCACCACAGCGCGAAGGCGCCGGTCACGCCGGCCAGCACGGTGAGCGGCAGCGCGGTGAAGGCGACCAGCCAGCGGCCGTCGCCATCGCGCCTCCAGAGTCTCCACCAGCCGATTATGGATAGCGCAAGCGCCGGCGCCGTAGCGAACGCGCCGTACTCCTGATCGGCGAAGAGTCCCGGGAATCCGGCCTTCAGGCTTTCGAATGACATCTGATGCGACGCGCCGTACGGGGCCGTGGGAGACGGCGTGCCCCAGAGCCACCAGAACCACGCCAGCCAACCGAGGCAGGACACGGCGAAGGGGGCGGCGAGGAAGGCGACGCTGGACCAGGCTGACCAGGTTTGACGGGTTGATCCGGTTGGTCGGGTTGATCCGGTTGGTCGGGTTGATCCGGTTGGTCGAGTTGCACAGGTGCGGGCGGCGATCAGCAGCAACAGGAGGCCCGCCATTGGGGCGTATTTCGTGCTCAGCCAGGGGAGCGCGCCGAGCGCGGCGCCTTGCACGGCGAGGGCGGCGGCAGTCGTGCGGGACCATCCCCAGCCGACGGCGACGATGACGGCGAGTGCCGCGGCACATTCCGGGTAGATCGAAAAGCTGTGCAGCACCAACGGCGCGCTCGTCGCGACGGCCAACCAGCCCACGGTGGCTGCGCCGTTCGATCCGCTGACGCGGCGTAACCATTGCCACTGGAGCGTCATCGCCGCCGCCGCGAGCAGCGCGACGAATCCCAGGGCGCCGTGATAACCAGCCAATGCAAATGCCGGTGCGACGATCACGGAGATGCCGATGGGGTGGATCGAATAGATCGTCCGATTCAGGCCGGTGACACGGTAGTCGGGTTTGAGCGTACTCGCGTAGTAGGCGCGGTAATCGCCACGCGCGTGGTTGTTCTCGATCGCCAGATCGTGATCGGTCAGGAGGCTCTGCGTGATCACGAGGTAATGCGGTTCGTCTCCGCCCGGGTAGACGGGTCCCGGCACCAGACGCCAGGCGCTGATCAGGAAGATCGCTGGTACTGGCGGCGAAGACGAGAACGGGCGCTCGCCAGGCGGCCACCGCTCCCGTCGCACGCGCGTCGAACATCCAGGTGATGGTCAGCCAGACGATCTGTCCGAGCGCAATTGCCCAGAGCCACCAACGCCCGGGGCCGGCGAGCGCATCGACCGCCGGCACGACGTCTGCGAGCCAGGGGAGGTACGGGAGCGCGAGCGCCGCGAGCAGAAATGCCGGCGTGAAAAGCCCCGAGGGCAGCGGCCGCCGTGCCCCGCGCGGGCCGCTCGCACGTTCGACCACGGCCTGGGCCACGAGCGCCGCCAGCGCCACGAGAACGATCAGTCCAACGAGCTCCGGCCAGGAGGGTAGAAAGGCGACTCGCGTGCCGGCGCCTTCACCGACGCGATCGAACACTGCGCGCGACAGCCACAACGCCGGCCCCGCCACCAGGCATGCGCCAACCGCCTGGCGCGACAGCACAGTCAAATCGGTCCTATGCTCCTTCTCGAGTCCTCGATTTCTCAAGTTCCCGAGTTCTCGATCTCGTAGGCCTACGATTTCGGTGCGAATTCCACTTTCGGCACCTTCTTCGCCTCCGGTGGCGCCTGGAAGAAGGGATACTCCTTGAAGCCGAACATCTTCGCGGTTACGTTCGCGGGGAATTGCCGGCGCGACGTGTTGTACGCCTGTACGGTTTCGTTGTACCGCATTCGCTCCACGGCAATCCGGTTCTCGGTCCCCTCGAGCGAGTCCATCAAGCGGTTGAACGACGTGTTCGATTTGAGATCGGGATAGTTCTCGACCACGACGAGCAGGCGCGCCAGCGCCGACGACTGTTCGTTGGCCGCCTGAATCGTCTCTTCAGGACTGCGGGCACCGGCAAGCTTGGCGCGCGAATCGGCGATCGCCTTGTAGACGTCCTGTTCCTGCTTGGCCGTCCCGCGCACGGTTTCCACCAGGTTCGGAATCAGATCGTTGCGGCGTTGAAGCTGATTCTCGACCTGCGCCCACTGCGCCTTGATCTGTTCTTCCTGCGTGACGAAGCGATTGTACGAACAGCCGCTGAGCGTCAGCGCCATGACGGCGACGAGCGTCACCGATGCGAGTCGAGAGCTTCTGGTCCGCATTCCGCCTCCTTCACACTGCCTTGAGCGCATTGCCGTGCGCCCTCGCCGCGCGCGTCACCATGACGCACCGCCGCCACCGCCACCGCTGCGGCCGCCGCCGAAGCCGCCAAAGCCGCCTCCGAAACCACCGGACGATCCGCCGCCGAAGCCTCCGCCCCACCCGCCGCCCATGCCGCTGCCGAACGGCCCGACGCCGCTCGACCAGCCGCTCCATGGGCCGCCGCCCCAGGTGCGGCGGCGCCGGCGGCTCCATGGACGACTGATTAATACCCAAATCAGCAGGAACACGAGAAGGCCGATCGGAAAGCCGGTCGAACCGCCCGGCCGCCGCCGCGGTTCGGGACGAGCGATGCCGGGAATCGACGTGTTCCGCGCTTCGGCGAGCCGCTGCGCGATCGCCTCGGCGCCCGCCTTCAGGCCCTGGCCATAGTCGCCAGCCCTGAAGTACGGCGTCATGATCTGCCGGCTGACATCGCCGGCAAACCCATCGGTGACGTACTCCTCGAGCGTGTACCCGACCTCTACGCGCACCCGCCGGTCCTTCACGGCGAGCAGGATCAACACGCCGTTGTCCTTGCCGCGGGTACCGATGCCGCGTCCCACGTTCTCGAACATCTTCGTGGCGTAGGTCTGAATGTCTCCTGGCTGCACCGTATCGACGGCGGCCACGACGAGAATGTCGCCAGTCGCCTGTTCCAGCCGTTTCGACAAATCGGCGATCTGGCGTTCGCTGGTGTCGTCGATGACGTTGGCGAAGTCGTTGACCGCTCCGCTGAGCGCAGGGGGTGATGGCTGCGCCAGCAATGCAGACGGCGCGGCCACGAGCAGCGAGAGGACGAGCAGCAGCCGGGTCACCGATGTGGCGTCCAGCGATCGACGTAGGCGACGAGCGTCTCTGCGGCGGCGAGATACGCGCCGAAGGATCGCGCCGCGTCGAGAGATGCGACCGGGCTGTCGGTCAGGCTCACGACCGCGGCGATCGCGCGTCCGTGCGTCCCGCCGAGCTTCTGCTGCCCGTAGTCCGATGGCGAGGTGTCGCTCATGCCGTCGAGCGCTGCCAGATTGACCAGGAGCGCACGCAGCGCCGGCGCGGATGCGGCGACGAGGCGGCTGACCGCCGATGGCTCGCCTTCGCTCTCGATGAACCCCTCCCGCAGGTGCAGAAGAAACCCCCGCGCCTCCACTTCGCACGCCCGCCGCAGGTCGCCGGCCTGGACCGACAGCCCCTCAAACGGGTCCGGCCCGTAGACGACACGATAGCCGGCGAGGATCGCGCCGAATTCGAGCGGGAATGCATCGAGAGCACGCGAGAACTCGTCCCTTGCGACCAGGAGCGGGACGGCGATGCCGTTCTTCTGCCACGTTCGTGCGCGCCGGGCACACGCTTCGAGATCGGCCATTGCCAGCTCCGTCACCCGAGCCAGTGTATGAAGCGGCGCGTTCGGCGCCGGCCCGACGGCGTGGCGGCCATACACGACGACAGCGTTCAGCCGCAGCGCAAAGATCGCGCGCAGGTCGGCGACGACAGTCTCGGCGAGCGTCGGCATCTGTTCATTCTACGGTGGGAGCGGGCGGAGGCCGACGTCCTCCGGGTAGAATCGTTGGCCGATGCGATTTCGCGAGATCAACGTCGGCTGTGTTGGTGGCGGGACGGGAATGCCGAGCCTCCTTGGCGGTCTCAAGCGCAATCCCTGGCTTCGCGTCAACGCCATCGTCACCATGTTCGACAGCGGCGGGAGCTCGGGGCAGCTTCGCGACGAGCTTGGGGTGCTGCCGCCCGGCGACGTGTTGAAATGCGCGCTCGCGCTGTCGCCGAACGAAGGGGAGGCGCGGCGCGTGTTGCTGGCACGGCTGCCGATGTTGAGTGCGCACGCGAAGCTCTCCGGACACACCGGTGGAAACCTGCTCCTATCGATGATGGAGCAGTACAGCGGCGATTTCCTGGTCGCGGTGGACGCGCTACGCACGCTCCTGGGATGCGAAGGCCGCGTATGGCCGGTCAGCTTGACCAATGCCACGATTTGCGCGGCCTACGAGGACGGCTCGATCACGCGCGGCGAGGTCGAAGTCGATGCGGCGCAGATCGAGGGCCACGGCATCGACCGCGTCTGGCTCGAGCCCGTCGCGCGGATTCATCCCGCCGTCGCCGCCGCGATTGGCGGGTTCGACGCCGTGATCATCGGTCCGGGCAGCTTCTACACCAGCCTGATGCCGCCGCTCCTCGTCGACGGCGCGCCGGACGCGCTGGCGCGCGTCAAGGGACCGATCATCCTGATTGCGAATCTCCTGACCGAAGGGCGCGGCATGGTCGGGTTCACCGCCGGAGAGGAAGTGCGGCGCATCTCGGCGGCCATCGGCCGCGAGGTAGACGTGGTGCTCGTCAACACCCGTCGTCCGCCCGACCACGTGCTCGCGCGCTACGAGGCCGAGCACAAGGCGCCGCTGCCGCTCGGCGACGTGCCGCCGACCTGCGAGGTCATCGAGGCCGACTTCTGGCGCCAGGAGATCGCGCGGCACGACCGCTGGCGGCTCGCGTACGCGGTCTGGAGCGTTTTGTCGAAGCGGCTCTTGTAGACGACGCCTTTTGCGCTGGGGAAGGAGCCGCCTTGCGCTTCTTGGCCGCACTCGAGTGCGGCCCTACGGCCGCGTCCGCTGCAGGCGCATCGGGTCGCGCGGTCTGTGCGTCCCGCTCGGCTTTCAGCGCGACAGCCTTCTCGACAATCTTCAGCAGCCCGGGGCTTCCGGCTTTCGCCGCGCGATTGCTCTGCCACAGCGCCGGAGCCTCCGAGGCGACGATGTCGGTCAGATCGCCGCCGCCCTTGACGCTGAGCGGCGCGAAGGTCGCGATGTCGAGCGGTCCGGCCCACTCGTCGCGATGCTTGATCAAGAGCCAGCTGCGTCCGTCGCCGCCAGTGCGGATGAGCGCCCAGGATCCTTTGAGCTTCACACCATTCAGCTGCAGCTTCAGATCGCCTTTTTTCAGCGCCATATCCACGTCGTCCACGAGCGGCTCCCAGGTGCCCTGGTCCCACAGCATCACAATGCCCATCCCGTAGCCCTCGGGGATGACGCCTTCGAAGTCGCCGTACTCGATCGGATGATCCTCCACCTTCATCGCCAGACGCTTCACTGTGGGATCGAGGGCCGGACCTTTCGGAACGGCCCATGAGAGCAGGACGCCGTCGTGCTCGAGGCGGAAGTCGTAATGCAGGTGGCTCGCCAGATGTTTCTGGACGCAGAAGAACAGCTCCCTCGCCTTGCGCGCCTTCGGTGCCGCCGCGCCCTGCGGTTCAGGAGAGACCGAGAAGTTCCGCTTGGCGCGATATTCCTTGAGGGACATGGAGGTAGGATAGCGCTAATAGCAATTGCGGATTGCGGATTGCGGATTGCGGTAAAGCCTTGGCGCACGCCCTTCTGATCTCCACCTATGAGCTCGGCCGCCAGCCGTTCGGCCTTGCGTCGCCGGCCGCGTGGCTGAAGCGGGCCGGTGTCGAGGTGGCGGTGGCCGACGTGTCGCGCACGCGCCTCGATCCGGACCTCGTGCGCGCCGCGAACCTGATCGCCCTGTTTCTGCCAATGCATACGGCCACGCGGTTGGCGCTGCCTGTGATCGACCGCGTCCGCGACTTGAATCCGGCCGCGCACATCTGCGCCTACGGTCTCTACGCGCCGCCGAACGCCGATCTTCTGCGTGAGCGCGGTGTCGGGACGATCCTCGGCGGCGAATTCGAGGCCGATCTCGTTGATCTGGCCAGCCGTCTCCTGGCTGGTACGACTCTCAATGCCTCGCATGCTCAGGTGGCACCTGCCGCACCCATCGCACCTTCCGCACCCGTCGCACCTCCCGCACCCCTCGCCCCTGTCGCCCGTCTCCGTTTCATTCCCCCGGATCGATCCGGCCTTCCTCGCCTGGACGAGTACGCCTCGCTCGAATGGCCCGACGGCACGAACCGCACGGTCGGCTATACGGAAGCGAGCCGCGGGTGTAAACACCTGTGCCGTCATTGTCCGGTGGTGCCTATCTACGACGGCCGCTTTCGCATTGTCGACGCCGATGTTGTGCTGGCGGACATCCGCGCCCAGGTCGAGCAGGGCGCGCGGCACATCACGTTTGGCGATCCGGACTTCTTCAACGGGATCGGCCACGCGCGTCGCATCGTCGAGCGTACGGCCGCGGAGTTTCCGGGACTCAGCTACGACGTCACGATCAAGATTGAGCACCTGCTCCGCCATGCGGCAGATCTGCCGCTCCTTCGTGACACCGGCTGCGCGTTCGTCACGTCTGCGGTGGAATCGGTCGATGATGCCGTGCTCGCGAAATTGGCGAAGGGTCACACGCGCGCGGATTTCGTTCGTGCCGCTGCACTGATGCGCGAGGCCTCGCTGGCGCTGGTGCCGACGTTCGTTGCGTTCACGCCATGGACGACGATGCCGGCCTACCTCGATCTGCTCGAAGTGATCGACGAGCTCGATCTGGTCGATCACGTTCCCCCGGTTCAGTGGTCGATCCGTCTGCTGATCCCGGCGGGCTCGAGGCTCCTCGATCTGCAGGAGATTCGCGATGCCGTCGGCCGGTTCGATCCGCTGGCGCTCGCGTATCCCTGGCAGCATCACGATGCGCGCGTGGACGTGTTGCAGCAGACCGTCTCCGCCATTGCCGCGCGCAACCTGACACGCAACGATACGTTCGACGCTATTCGCGCGGCGGCGGCAGACGCCGCTGGTGTCCCGTTGCCGGCGGCAGGTCCACGCCTGAATGGCGAACGCCCTCGCGTGCCGTTCCTGAGCGAGCCGTGGTACTGCTGTGCCGAGCCGACCGAAGGGCAGGCGGCCCTCCTCTGATGGTGTCCCGCGTCATCCTTTTCGCTGCAACGACTGGGTACCAAATCCGGGCGTTCGATCACGCGGCGACGCGGCTCGGGATCGAACTGCAGATCGCGTCGGACAACTGCGATCAATTGGACGATCCCTGGCGCGATCGCGCAATAGCGGTGCGCTTCCACGATCCGGTGTCGTCGCTGAGGGCTCTCGACGACGCGTTCCTGGAACGGACTGCCGATGGTGTGATCGCAGTAGGCGATCGACCGGCCGTCCTGGCGGCGCATGCGGCGCGACGGTTCGGCCTACGGTGGCACCCGCCGGATGCTGTCGAGTGCAGCCGCCACAAGCTGAAGACGCGACAGCGATTTCGCGACGCCGGCCTCGCGACGCCGGCGTTCGAGGCGGTCGAGGATGGGGTTTCGCGAGCGACCGCGGTGGCACGCAGCGAACACCTGCTGCCGGCGGTCGTCAAAGCGGTTTCGCTTTCCGGCAGCCGCGGAGTGATCCGTGCCGACACGCGCGAAGAGCTCGCGGCTGCGCTGACTCGCGTGCGCCACCTGCTCGATTCGCACGACGTCCGGGTTCTTCGCGACCCGGAGGCATCGACGATCGTTGTCGAGCAGTTCATCGAAGGCCGCGAGTACGCGATCGAGGCGGTGATGGATCGCGGACGGCTCCACGTGATTGCGTTGTTCGACAAGCCAGATCCGTTGGACGGTCCGTTCTTCGAGGAGACGATCTACGCCGCGCCATCGCGCGCGTCCGGTTCCGACCAGGCGGCGATTGTCGCGGCGATCGAACGCGCCGTGTGCGCACTCGGCCTGACGCACGGTCCGGTGCATGGGGAATGCCGGCTCGGGCCCTCGGGCGTGACCGTCCTCGAAGTGGCGGCGCGGCCGATTGGCGGACTCTGCGCAAAGGCTGTCACCGTCGTCGATCGGCAAGGCCAGAGAGGGTCGCTCGAGGAACTGCTGCTGCGACACGCGATCGGGGAGGACATCAGCGGCTGGCGCCCGAACGAACAGGGATCCGCCGTGATGATGGTGCCGATCCCCGCAGAAGGGGTCTACCGGGGTGTCGAGGGTATGGACTCCGCGCAGCACGTACGTCATGTCACGGACGTGCGTATCACGGCGAAGGCCGATCAGCTTCTGACGCCGCTACCGGAGGGTGCGACCTATCTTGGGTTCATCTTCGCGCGAGCCGCCAGCGCCGAAGAGGCTGAGCGGGCCGTCCGAGAGGCGCACGCCAAGCTTCAGTTCCGGATCGATCGGGCCCTCCCCCTGGTGTGAGCGGGGCCTATTTCGTTTGTTGCGGCACGTATCCCGGTGGCAACGCCGCCGCCTCGCCGAAGAAGAATTCCTCCATGTGCTTGGCGACGAGCTCCTGCGCCTCCTTCTGGAACGGCAGGAGCCGGTATTCGTTGAGGATCATCTTCATCCGCTCTTCCCACAGCTTCCAGGCCTCGAGCGACACGTTCTCGTAGATACGCTGACCGAGTTCGCCGGGCCACGGCGGGGCGTCAAATCCCGGGAGTTCCTTCTGGAACTTGGAGCAGAAGACCATCCGGCCGCTCGCGTTGCGGCTTGGTTCGGGCGGAACAGGCGGGGCGCAGGGGCTCATAGGGTCAATTCTAACGCTCTCTTGTCTTTACCGGCGATCCAACTGGTCGTATACTGCCCGCAGTGACCGGTCCGCTGCGCCTCGAACCCGAAGTTCGACACAAGCTTTGCTGGTACGGCCAACGCGCGGCGCACGTCACCCCCGACATGAACTATCAGACGGTGGAAGATGGCGCGCTCCTGTACTGCGCCCACCCGATGATGTTTCCGGTCGTCGGGTATCACTTTGATGTCCGCAACTGCGAGGGGTGCGATTCGTTCAAGCCGCGCCGTCCTCGCGCCACTGCGTAACGTCGGCATGACGCGGCAACCTTCGCGGCACCAATTGGTTCCGATTGATCCCTCGTCCGGTGTGCATCGTGTGCACGCTGTGTCTGGTTTTCTACGCAGCGTGTATGGAAGCAAATCAGTGCTTGAGGTGGGTATCAGTTACGCACCTCTGCAAGCGGCTCAGGTTTAGGCGGATTTTGCGAGCATTCGGCCGCTTACGCGCTTCGTCCAGCTCTGGCACGTGCTTTGAACTTGTCGCGCCCGACGCCGTGACCCCGACGGTCTTCAGCGAGAGCGCTGCGGGTCGTGTCCGGTAGTCGGTTAGTCACTCGAAGGTGTCGTGTGAGAGTGCGGCTACGAGAGCCCGTTGCTCTTGATCGGACGGCACGCGCGCATGCAGGCCTTGGGCCGTATGTGTGAGGACGCAAGGAGGCGCACGTGACAGGCGAACGCAAGGAACGACGTGGATTCGCATCGATGAGTCCGGAGCGGCAGCGAGAGATCGCCAGCAAGGGTGGCCGCGCTGCGCACGAGAAGGGGACCGCGCACGAGTGGACCCCCGAAGAAGCCCGTCGCGCCGGCCGCAAGGGCGGTCAGGTGAGCCGCGGAGGTCGCGGTCGGTTGCCGGACGGAGAAGCCGCACCGGCGGAACCGACGGCGATGAACAACGACAACACCGGAATGGCCTGAGAAGCCTTCCATCCCTGACGTGTGGGTTCGCGTCGGCGTCCTCGACCCGGCGCGAACCGCTCGCATCGCCGTCGCACGCTGTAATAGCATGCGCGCGGAGGCGAATCATGCGAGTCGTTGCCGCGTTTTTACTTTCTCTTTCCATCCTGGTCATCGGTGTGCGCGCGAGCGTGCAGACGCCGGCGGCCGCCCCTGATCCCAAAGCATTCGAACCGGTCGGCGCGTTGTCGAACGGGGTCCAGAGTCACGACGCCACGCTGGCCGCCTCCGCGTATGCGGACGACGCAGTGCTGCTCCCACCGGGCGGAGAGACGATTCGTGGCAAAGCGGCGATCGAGACGTTCTGGAAGCAACAGTTCACCGGCGGCATGAATGCCGTCGATGGCGGATCGAACGGTCTTTCCACCTCCGGCGATCTTGGCTACGAGTGGGGCTCGGCGACCTTCGAGGTTTCGTCGGGCACGCAGACGGTGACCGACGTCACCAAATACGTCAACGTGTTGAAGAAGGATGCCGCCGGAAGCTGGAGAATCGCGATGACGATCTGGACCAGCTCGAGGCCGCGTTAGGGGAGCTTCTTCACTTCGACACGAGCGTCGTTGAAGCAGGCGCCGCCGCCGAGATCAGTCAGCGTCGCCGGTGCCAGAGCCGTGGCGGTGAACCCGTTCGCCGTATGGCGCCGCCACAGGCCTTTCGGCAACACGACGGTACCGGGACGCACCCAGGCGCCGACCTGCGCACGGCACCGCACTTCGCCCAGGGCGTTCCACACCCGTACCTCGTCGTCGTCCTCGATACCGCGCGAGAGCGCATCGATCGTGTTCAGGAGCACCTTCACTTCCGGCCGCGGCAGCTCTCCGAGCGTGGAGCTGATCGTGCGATCCGATGCGGGCGAAATCAGCGCCAGCGGATACTCATCGGACGCAGGATCCGGTTGATAGGCGTAGAGACCGAGGGGCGCCTCGGCGTCGAGCTCTTCGCGGAACAGGTGCACGCGCTGGTCTGGCGTGCGTGGGAAGACGTCCACGAACTGCACCGGCCGGCCGTCCCACGGCGGTGTCGCCACGCCCGACGCCTTGAGGGGCGCGCCCATCTCCGGCGGCAGACCATCGAGGACGTGCAGCAGCGTGTCGAGCTCGCCGCGCCTCTCGCTCTCGCCAATCACTCCCAGCCGCTGCCCGAGATCCGCGAAGACGTCATTGTTCGCCCGCGCTTCTCCGACCGGATCGACGACCGGCTGTGTCAGCTGAATCGCGATCGGACCGTACGACCGCGCGAAATCGTACTGCTCGAGGAAGGTCGTCGCTGGCAGCACCACGTCGGCATAGGGCACGGTGTCCGTATGCACCTGCTCGAAGACGACGGTGAACAGGTCCTCGCGTTCGAGGCCTTTCAGCACCTGTACCTGGTCGGGGACCGTCGCCGCCGGGTTCGCGTTGTACACGAACAGCAGCTTCACGGGCGGATCGAGTGGCCCGAGCAGTACGCGCCCCAACTCGTTCATGTTGATCGCACGTGTCGCCGGCTCCGGTGTATCCAGCCAGGGCCGGTTGAAGCCCCATGCCGCCGAGTTGCTCATGGCGTAGCCGCCGCCGCGCACGCCGAACTTTCCGGCGACGGCCGGCAACGCCAGTACCGCCATCGCGGCGTTGCCGCCATTGCGATTGCGCTCCAGTCCCCAGCCGCACCGCACGAGCGCCGGGCTCGATTCGACATACCAGTCCGCGAGCCGTCTGAGGTCCGAGGCCTCGAGGCCAGCGACTGCGGACGCGCGCTCGATCGTCCACTCGGCCGCACGGGCGCGCAGTTGCTCGGCGCCGCTCGTGTGCGCCGCAAGGAACGCCAGATCCGCATGTCCCTCTTCGAACAGCACGCGGTGCAGCGCCAGCGCGACGACCACGTCAGTGCCAGGGCGGACGGGCAGATACAGATCCGCGTTGCGCGCCACGGTTGTCACACGAGGATCGATCACGACGAGGCGCGCGCCGTTCTTCTGCGCCGCCTTGAGGAACGGCATCGCGTGGATGCCGGACACGCCGGGATTGACGCCCCAGAGAATGATCAGGCGCGCATCCGGGTAGTCCTGATACGCCACCGATGGCATCTTTCCGTACAGTGCCTGATTCGCGGCTCCTGTTGGCGCTGCGCACAGCGTGCGCAGCAATCGGGACGCACCCAGTCGCCTGAACAGGATCGCGTCAGTGGCGTCCTGGGTCAGCAGGCCGTTGGATCCGCCGTAGCAGTATGGAAGGATCGCCTCGGCGCCGAATGTATCGGTCACCCGGCGCATCGCCGCGACGATGGCTTCGAGAGCTTCATCCCACGACACGCGCGCGAACTGGCCGCTGCCTTTCGGACCCTTGCGCACCATCGGGAATCGCAACCGGTCGTCGCCGTAGACGCGCTCAGGAAACCGTCGAACCTTCGCGCAGATATAGCCGCGCGTCGCGTCGTTGGCATAGCCACCGTCGACCTCGACGACGCGGCCGTCGCGGACGCTCACCGAGAGGCTGCAGGCGTCGGGGCAATCGAGCGGGCAGGCGGTGGCCACATGGATGTCCGTGCTGAGATTCGTGCGCTCGGCCATGACGAGATTCTAGACCCAATTCAGCGATAATTTCTGTATATGAGCATGCCGCACGTCGTCATCATCGGAGGCGGATTTGGCGGGTTATGGGCCGCGAAAGCCCTGAAGCACGCGCCGGTGCGCGTGACGCTCGTCGATCGCCACAACCATCATGTCTTCCAGCCGCTGCTCTATCAGGTCGCCACCGCGGCGCTGTCGCCGGGCGACATCGCCTCGCCGATCCGCTGGATCCTGCGTCGTCAGCGGAATACCCGAGTGCTCCTCGCCGAAGCGCAGAACATCGACACCGCGGCCAGGCGCGTCGATCTCGATCACGGCGCGTCTCTCGACTACGACTACCTGATTGTGGCCGCTGGATCGTCCAGCTCGTACTTCGGGCACGACGAGTGGCAGACACTGGCCCCGTCGCTGAAAACGCTGGATGACGCCCTCGAGATGCGCGGGCGGATGCTGCTCGCCTACGAAATCGCCGAACGCGAAGAGAACGCCGAGCTCCGCCGGACGCTGCTGACGTTCGTGGTCGTCGGCGGCGGCCCGACGGGTGTCGAGATGGCCGGAGCGATCGCGGAGATTGCGCGGCAGACGCTCTCCGACGAGTTCCGATCGATTCGGACGGAGCAGGCGCGTGTGCTGCTCGTCGAAGCGGGCCCCTCGGTGCTGGCCGCGTTTCCGGAGAGCCTGCGGCACGCCGCGCGAAAGTCGCTCGCGAAGCTGGGCGTCGAGGTTCGCGAGAACACGATGGTGACGAAAGTCGAGGAAGGTCGTGTGTGGCTGGGCTCAGAGTCGATCGAGGCTGGGACCGTCGTGTGGGCGGCCGGTGTTACCGCGTCCCCGCTCGGCAAGACGCTCGGCGTTCCGACCGACAAGGCAGGGCGTGTCCTCGTTCAGCCCGATCTTTCGATCCCCGGGCATCCGGAGGTGTTCGTTGTCGGCGATCTCGCGGGCCTCAAGGATCCCAGCGGGCAGCAATACGCGGGCGTGGCCCAGGTGGCAATGCAGCAGGCGAACTCCGCGGCGCAATCTATCGTCCGTACGATGAAGAGCCAGTCGCGGAAGCCCTTTAGATACCGCAACCTCGGCAACATGGCGACGATCGGCAGGAATGCCGCAGTCGCCGATCTCGGGTGGTTGCGGGCAGCCGGCTTTCCCGCCTGGGTGCTGTGGTTGACGATTCACATCTTCTGGCTGATTGGCTTTCGCAATCGGCTGACCGTGCTGGTGCAGTGGGCCGGGGCGTATCTGACCTTCCAGCGAAGCGTTCGTCTGATCACGGGAGCCGCTGGCGCCGCCGATCCGGTGGCGTCGGGCGCGAGCATCCCCGGGTTGCGCCGGTCACTAGCTCTGCCGTCAGCCGGCCCGATCGCGCTCCCACTCCGTCGCCGAGATCTCTCCGAACTGGACCGATCCACCTGATCAGGTGGTTGTATGCTCTCTGACGTGCAGTCGAGGGTAGGCCCCTACCGGATCGTCGAGCGCCTGGGCGCTGGCGGCATGGGCATTGTCTACCTGGCTGAAGACCCGCGGCTCGGTCGACGTGTCGCGCTCAAGCGCGTCTCGGATCCGGCACTGAGCACGCCGGATGCTCGATCGTCTCTCTTGCGCGAAGCGGCGATGGCCGCCACGCTGAATCACCCCAACATCGCGACGGTGTACGACGTGCTCGACGAGGACGGCCGTCCGTACATCGTCATGGAGTACGTGCCGGGCGAGACGTTGTCGTCGCAGCTCGGCAACGGTCCGCTGGCGATCGATCGCGTGGTGCAGATCGGCCTGCAGCTGTGCGATGCCCTCGGCGAAGCCCACGCCCACGGTGTGGTGCATCGCGATCTGAAGCCCGCCAACATCCGCGTCACACCCGGCGGACGCGTCAAGGTGCTCGACTTCGGCCTTGCGCTGCGCCCGCACGTCGCGGTCGCCGGCGGTGATGCGTCCGCGCTGGTCGAGGGGTTGTCGATTGCCGGCGAAGAGCTCGCGGAAGCGCATGGCCAAACGCGCGATCAGATCGTCGGCACGCCTATCTACATGGCGCCCGAAGTGCTGCTCGGCCAGCCGGCCGATGCCCGTGCCGACATCTACGGTCTCGGAGTGACGCTGTTCGAGCTTGCCACCGGCCGCGCCCCATTTGCCGGACACAACTTCGTCAGTGTCGCCATGGCAGTGCTCACCGAGCCACTACCGCCTGCCGCGGACCTGGTGCCAGGCGGCCTCGGCGAGATCATCGCGCGGGCGATGGCGCGCGAACCCGCCGATCGCTATCAGACCATCGCGCAGATGCGGCGCGAACTGGTGTCGCTGTCGGCCAAGCGCACCGACATGCCGACGGATGCGGTGCGCGTCGCCGACCTGGTCGAAGCGACGCGTGCATCTGGCGTTGCCGCATCGCCGTCGCGCGGGACGGCACCCTCGGCTGCCGCCCAGGTTCTCCGATCGAGTGTCCGCCGCCCTCGCTGGAGCGTGGTCGCCGCGGGTGCGGCGGTGCTCGTCGTGGTGCTCGGCGCCCTCACCAGCACGCTGTGGCGAGGCACCACCGCCGCGGCCTCGGGGCCGCCGGTCGTTGCGGTCCTGCCGCTGGAGAGCGGAAGCATGGCGAACGAGGCCTCGCTCGGCGTCGGCGTCGCCAGCGCGCTGATCACGGATCTCGCCTCGACGCGCGGATTGACGGTGATCTCACGCGTCGCCTCGCTCGATCAGATGCAGCGGGCTCCCGACATCCAGCACCTCGCGCGCGAGCTCGGCGCGACGTACGTAATCAGCGGCGGCTGCCAGGTCGTGGGCGAACGGATGCGAATCAGTCTCCGTCTCATGAGTCCCGACGGCGCCGTCGTTGCCGGATTTCCGGCCGAGGGCCCACGCGATCGCTTGTTCGACTTGCAGCGAACGCTCGCTCTGCAGGTGGCAGAATTCGTCCGCGGTTCGGGATTGAACGCCGACGATCGAACGCGATTGGCCCGGCGTCCGACGACGAACCTCGACGCTTTCGACGCATACAGCGCCGGCCGCGCGCTGCTCGAGAGGCAGGACGTCGCCGGAAACGTGCAGCGGGCAATCGACGCGTTCGAGCGCGCCACGACCATCGATCGCAACTTCGCGCTCGCCTATGCGGCGCTGGGCGAGGCCGCCTGGGCTCAGTATCGCATCACGAAGGATCCCGCCTGGGCAGCGCGCGCGTCTGCATCCACCGTCGCCGCCCGCGATCTCGATCCATCCTCACCGGAAGTACGCTACACGCTGGCGCTCGTCTTTCAGGGCATGGGCAAGGCGACTGAAGCGCTCCAGGAACTGCGCGCGGCGGTGGACCTGCAACCGAACTACGACGATGCATATCGGCTTCGCGGCGAAATCCTGGCGAGACTGGGCCGGTGGGACGAGGCGTTCGAGAGCCTTCAGAAGGCGATCGATGTGCGGCCGAACTACTGGGGCAACTATCGCAGTCTTGGTCTCGCATACAGGGATGCCGGACGTCTCGACAGCGCGCTGACGGCGTTCCAGCGCATCGTCGACCTCGTCCCGGACAATGCCTGGGGCTATCAGCTGCTCGGCACAATCTACCAGCAGCAGGGGCGCCTGGTGGACGCGCGACTCCAATACGAGGCCAGCCTTCAGCATGGCGGCACGCCGGCGACACTGTCCAATCTCGGCAACCTGTATTACACGCAGGGCGACTATGCCGACGCGCTGCGGATGTTCGAGGATGCCGCCAGGCTGCGGCCGCGATCGGCGGCCACGCAACGCAACATCGGCGACACTCTCCGTCGGCTGCGGCGCGACGACGACGCTCGGTTGGCATACGAACGCGCAGCCGCGCTCTCCGAAGAAGAGATCCGCGTCAATCCGGGAGACGCCCACGCCCATGCGGCAGCCGCGGTCTATCTCGGGAAGCTCGGACGCTTCGACCTGGCGGAGGCCCACCTTCGCGACGCGCATGCCGCCGGACCGGCGGACGCGGAAATCTGGTATCGGAGCGCCGTCGTCCGCAGCCTTCGCGGCCGGCCGGCCCAGGCGATCGATGACCTGGAAAAGGCCGTCGCCGCCGGCTACAGCCCCGAGTTGATCCGATCCGACGACGATCTGACCCCGCTCAGACGTGAACCGAGGTTCGTGGCGTTGATGGCCGCTCGCAGCGGCGCAAAAAGGAGCTTTCCGTGACACGACTCCCACTGTTGCATGCGCTCGTCGTGATGGGCCTGATGGCCGGCGTGGCGTGCTCGCCGGGCCCGGACGACGGGTCCGGACATGCCAAGAAGGATCGAGCGATCTTTGTGCACCTCGTGGACGAAGGCGGGCGGTGCACGCCGCACATGGGAGAGGTGCCCGTCCACGTGTACCTCGGCGACGACGTGGTGTGGGACATTGAGAACGACTGCGCGAACGAGGCGGAGGTCGAGTTCGTCGACTTCAAGATCAGAAAGTCGGGCGAACGGAAAGATCCGTTTCCCGAAGGGCCGAAGAAAGAACGAGTCGGCAAGAAGGAGCCCGGTCATCCGGGGGCGAACAAGAAGCAGCTGCGCGCCGCGCTGCGTGACGACGAAAGCTATATCGGGACTTACAAATACACCGCCCGCGTGACCGGCGGCGCCGAGCTGGATCCCGAGCTCGAAGTGGACGGCAAGAAGCGCCGGTAGAGCACTTACCTTTGGAGGCGGGGCTTCAGCCCCGCCCATCGCGGCTCAGCGCTCCGGCCGTACGAATTGCCCGGCACGGACGGACGTCACGATGCCGTCCTCGAAGGCGAGGACGCCGTTCACGAGCACGGCCGTTACGCCGGCCGCAGGCTGCTGCGGGTCCTGATAGGTCGCGCGATCCTGCACTCGTGCCGGATCGAATACGACCACGTCCGCGATGGCGGCTGGCCGAATGACGCCCCGGTCGCGAAGGCCGAAGACGGCGGCGGGCAGGCTCGTCATGGATCGAACCGCCTCTGGCAGGTCGATGACGTGGCGATCGCGCACGTAGACGGCGAGTTTGCGCGCGAATGCTCCATAACCGCGCGGGTGCGGCTTGCCCTGTCCGGGCGGGGTCAATTCTCCATCCGAACAGGTCATCGTCCAGGGCTGGCGCATGATGCGGACGATGTCATCGTCCGCCATGTTGAACGAGACCAGGGCGGCGTCGGCTCGATGGATCAGCGAGACGACGAGATCGACTGGCAACATCGATCTCGCGGTGGCGATGGCGGCCAGCGATTGACCTTCCAGCGAATGATCGGGCGCGTAGTCCGAGACGACGAGCGTGTCGGCGCCGCCGCGTCTCGCCATGTTCTCGGCGATGGCTGCGCGGAGGCGCGGTCCTTCGGTCCCGTCGACCCGCTGGAGCATTGCGGTTCGTCCACCCGCCTCGGCCCAGCGTGGAAGCAGCGCTGCGACGACGCTCGTGCCGCTCGCCTCGTAGGCATACTGATCGGCGAAGACGTCGAGACCCTTCCCACGCGCGCGCTCGATGCGCTCGACGAGCTGCACTGACTTTCCCCAGTTGGCCGGTCCCAACGCCTTCATGTGGCTGACGACGGCGCGGATGCGAGCGTCTTCCGCGATGCGGATCACTTCATCAACGGCCGCGACGACGCCGATGGAATAGTCGGCCTCGTCGCGGATGTGGCTCGAATAGACGCCGCCGGATCGTGCGGCGACCTTGGCCAACGCCACGATCTCGTCGGTCTTTGCGAAGCTGCCCGGAGCGTAGTAGAGGCCGGTCGAGAGCCCGAGCCCGCCCGCCTTCATGCCATCGTCGACCAGGTGCTCCATGCGGGAGAGCTCGGCGCCGGCCGGCGGCCGATCCGCCAGCCCGATGACTTTCTCGCGGATCGACCCCTGCGGAACGAACTGGCCGACGTTCACGCCGACGCCTTGCGTTTCCATGGCGTGGCGCTGCGCTGCCAGATCCACGGGACCGCCGCCGTCGGGATTCACGAACACCGTGGTCACACCTTGTGCGAGGAGCGGCATCGCGTCCGCCATGCGCCCGGCGAGTCCCTCAGCGGCGTGCGAGTGGACGTCGATGAACCCGGGAGCGACGGTTGCGCCAGTGGCGTCGATGGTGCGTGTGGCGTTCGCCGTCGCCGGAATAGCGCCAACGGCGACGATCCGGCCGTTGAGGATGGCGACGTCTCCCTGGACCGGTGCGGCGCCAGTGCCGTCGAGGATCGTGCCGCCACGAATGATGACGTCGAAGGTCTCACGGCGCTGCCGTGAGGCGAGCGCTGACGCTGTCAGCACGGCGACGCCGGCGGCGATGAGCCAGACTTTGGTGCGCGGCATCGAACGATTCTAAGTGGTGTCTTGATCTGTCGACGCCGTTTCTGGCACTTTTCGACAGCACTCAGTCACCAAGGAGCTGCGGCGCATGATCAACCTTCGCCCGTCGAGGATCGTTCCCCTTTCAGCGGGCATCGTGATGCTGTGCACCGCCGCGGCGACGGCCCAGGCCGTGTCCTATCGGCTGCTGGCCACGAACAAGACGTCGACGATGCAGAAGGAGATGAACGAGGCGGCGCAGGCGGGGTACCGTTTTGGCGGGGTGATGGGGGGCGACACCGAGTTCGGCGGCAGTGAGGTCCTCACGATCATGGTCCGCATGCCCGAGGCTGCGCCCACTTTCGATTACCGGCTGCTCGCGACGTCCAAGATCTCGACGATGCAGAAGGAAATGCAGGAAGCCGGCAACGCGGGCTTCGAGTATCGCGGCCAAACCGTGTTCAGCTCGGCGTTCGGCGGCGACGAAGTGGTGGTCATTCTGGAACGCAATCGCACCGCGCCGACGCAAGAGTATGAGTACTATCTACTCGCCACGTCGAAGACCAGCACGATGCAGAAAGAGCTGCAGCAAGCCGGTGAAGGCGGCTTCGAATTCGTCGGCATGACGGTCGGCAGGACCGGCATGGGCGGCAAGGAAGTCATCGTCATCACACGGCGGGCTCGTCGTTGACGGTGTCGCGCCGTCGCCAGGTCGTCCGGTGAGCGCCCGCGGCCATCACCACGTCTACGTCGTCTACCTGAGGAACCCGCGCGGCGACGGCAAGGCCGGCTATTACGTCGGCATGACCGGTCTCACGCCGGAGGCGCGGTTCGACAACCACAAGCGGGGATATAAGTCGGCCTCCATCGTGAAGCGCTGCGGAGAACGTCTCGTGCCAACGCTCTACGCGCATCTCAATCCGATGACCTATAAAGACGCGGCAAAGATGGAGAAGCGACTCGCCGCGGAGCTCAGGGCGAAGGGATACCAGGTGTTTGGGGGGACGTGACGATGGCGGATTGCGGATTGTGGATTACGCCGTCACTGCTTTCCGCGCGTACTTTTTCTCCACATAGTCGTCGAGCAACTTCTGAAACGCTGCGGCGAGCTCGTCGTATGTGCCGCGCAGCGTGGTGACATGCTCGCCGTCGATGAACACGGGGCAGTTCGGGGCCTCGCCGGTGCCGGGAAGCGAGATGCCGATGTTGGCGGCCTTCGATTCGCCGGGACCGTTGACGACGCATCCCATCACGGCGAGCTTCAGCTCTTCGATCCCTTCGTACCTCTGCTTCCACTCTGGCATCTGCTCGCGGATGTAAGCCTGGGTCCGTTCCGCCAGCTCCTGGAACGTGCTGCTGGTCGTCCGTCCGCATCCCGGGCAGGCGGTTACGCTTGGTGCGAAGGATCGCAGGGCGAGGGACTGCAGGATTTCGCACGCCGCATATACCTCTTCGCGCCGATCGCCGCCAGGACGCGGCGTCAGGGAGACGCGAATCGTATCGCCGATGCCCTCGTTGAGCAGGATGCCGACGGCCACCGACGACCAGACCAGGCCCTTGGTGCCCATGCCGGCTTCAGTCAACCCAAGGTGGAGGGGTTGACGCGTCTTCGACGCGAGATCCCGGTAGACGGCGATCAGTTCCTGCGGCTGCGACACCTTGCACGAGATGATGATCTGGTCTTCGCGCAGCCCGCTCTCGAGTGCGAGCTCAGTAGACTGCAACGCTGAGAGCACCATGCACTCGGCGATGATGTCCTCCGACGTCTTGCCGGCGTTGCGGTCCGTGTTCTCCTGCATCTTCGCCATCACCAGCTCCTGATTGAGGGAGCCGCCGTTGACGCCGATGCGCACGGGCTTGCCGTGGTCCACGGCGACTTTGCAGATCGTGGCGAACTGCTCGTCGCGCCGTTTGCCGGTGCCGACGTTGCCGGGATTGATGCGGTATTTGTCGAGCGCTGACGCGCAGTCCGGATAGCGCGTCAGCAGGAGATGCCCGTTGTAGTGGAAGTCGCCGATGAGTGGCGCCGTGCAGCCGGCGTCGAGCATGCGCCGCTTGATCTCGGGCACGGCGGCGGCGGCCTCGGGCACGTTGACTGTCACCCGCACTAACTCCGAGCCCGCTTCCCACAGCTCGATGACCTGACGGGCAGTCGCGACCGCATCGGCCGTGTCCGTCAAGGTCATCGACTGGACGATGACCGGCGAACCGCCGCCGACCTGCACCCCGCCGACTTTCACCCCAATCGTCCTGTGGAGCCGCGCCTGCATATCGTTCGATTCTAATCCCACGACCGGACACCCTGGCCTCGCAAGCGAACACCCGGTGGCGCACGCCCGTGCAAATACCGAGGAAAAACGTGTCTGGGCCCGGCGTGCGGGACCGGCGCTGCCGGAATGCCCGTTGCTCCGTTGACTCCGGCTTGCCGGCCTCCGGAGAAGTCCCGGATTCGCGGCGGTCGCGATCCTTGCGCTGGCGCTCGGCATCGGCGCGACGACGGCAATCTTCAGCGTCGTCTACGCCACGTTGCTCGCCGCGTTCGGCATCTATGGCGTCATGTCCTTCGTCGTTGCCCAGCGCACGCACGAAATCGGTCTCCGCATGGCGCTCGGCGCCGGCCGCACCCGCGTCGTCCGCGCAGTGATTCGCGAAGGGATGATTACCGCCATCGTCGGCATCGTCATCGGGACCGGCGGCGCCTACGCCGTCGGCCGTGCCATGCAGGGCATGTGGTACGACGTCGGCGCAATGGATCCGGTGGCGTTCACCACCGTCGCCTGCACGCTTTTCGCCGCGGCCGTCTTCGCCTGTCTGGTTCCCGCTCGCCGGGCAGCATCAGTCGATCCGATGGCGGCTTTGCGGCAAGACTGAGTGAGCTCAGAGGAGGACCGACGAGCTCTGAATGCCATGTGACGAACGTCGACCTGTCGATCGGCTACGATGGAGAGGTGGATGTCATACGCAAGCTGGCGGCCGCCGGCGTCGTTCTGCTGACCTTCGCGACGTTCGCGTCCGCACAGGTCGTGGAGAAAGTGACGAGCGGCGATACCGTGGTCATCGAAGGCATCGGCAAGGTGCGTCTCCTGGGCGTCCGCTCGACGGATGAATCCGCATTCGGCTTTGGCCGCAAAACCGTGCCCCCGCAGCCGCCGGCGCGGTCCGGTCCCGAGACGCCGCCGCCGCAGGCGGCCAGTGCCGCCATCAAGTTCAAGCCGAACAAACCCGGCCGCACCTACTTGCAGCAGCTCGTGCTCGGCAAGAACGTGCGCGTGCAGTACGACCCGTACGGCGACGAAAAGGACACGTCGCGCGCCTACGTCTTCCTGCCTGACGGCACGCTGGTGAATGCGGAAATGCTGCGCAAGGGACTCGCTCGCGTGGACGCGTCGCGGCCGTTCGCCCACCAGGAGGAGTTCGAGCACCTCGAGAAGGAAGCGCAGGCCTCCGGCCTCGGCATCTGGACGACCAGCCCCAAGTAGGCCCCCGCGAGCGGCCGACGAGCCGCTCCGGCGTCAGCCGGTCTGATATACGATCCTCCGGATGTGGGAACAGCGGTGGCATCCACTCCGTGACGAGTGGGTGATCGTGGCGGCGCACCGCCAGTCGCGTCCCTGGTCGGGGGCTGAAATCGGGGCGCGGGACGCCGCGCCACCCGCGTTCGATCCCGGCTGTTACCTGTGCCCGGGCAACGCGCGGATCAGCGGCCGCGTGAATCCGAAGTACACCGGCACATTCGTATTCGACAACGATCATCCGTGCGTCGGCGCTGACGCGCCGCGGACTCTCGCCCCGCCGCCCGGCATTTATCGCAGCGGACCCGCCACCGGCGTCGCGCGCGTTGTCTGCTATAGCCCACGGCACGACATCACCCTCGCCGAGCTCGACGTGAGTGGCGTAGACACGCTCCTCGCGACCTGGCAGGACCAGATGCGCGAGCTCGCCTCGCATCCTGATGTGCGGTTCGTACTGATCTTCGAGAACAAGGGCGAAGTGGTCGGCGTCAGCAATCCTCACCCGCACTGCCAGATCTACGCCACGAACTTCGTGTTCAAGTACATCGAGACCGAACTGCATGCGGCAGCGCGCCATCTGACTGAGACGGGCCGCGTCCTCTTCCAGGACGTGCTCGCCGCCGAGCGCCAGGACGGGCGCCGCATCATCAGCGAGCAGGGGAGCGCGATTGCCTTCGTCCCCTACTTCGCGCGCTACGCCTACGAGGTCTATGTCGCGCCGCTCCGGAGCGTGGCGACGATTGCGGATCTCGACGACGCGGAGCGGAAAGATCTGGCGACGGTCCTGCGCGACGTGGTCATCCGCTTCGACAATCTGTGGCGGATGCCCTTCCCCTATGTCATGGCGCTGCATCAGGCGCCGGTGAAGGGCCACGACGGGCGCGGGTTCCACTTCCACTTCGAGTTCCATCCGCCCCTGCGGCGTCCCAACCTGCTCAAGTATCTCGCCGGCCCGGAGATCGGCGGTGGCAACTTCCTCAGCGACACATGTGCGGAGGAAAAGGCCGCGGAGCTCATCGCCGCCGGCGCACTCCATTACAAGTCGACGGAAGTCGCGTGACGCACCCGCTCGTCGATCCGATCCTCGCGCTGCACCGGCGCATCCGCGCCGACGTCGTTGCCGCGTGCGAGGCGGCTGCCCTGGAATCGCTGTCCGACGTGGCGAGCGACGAGGAGGGTGACACGATCTACGCCATCGATCGCGTCGCCGAGCACGTGCTGATCGACGAGATCGGCCGTACCATCGCCAGCGAATCGGCGCCGGTCGTGCTGATCGCCGAAGGCCTGCCGGGCGGCCGCGTCCTTGTTCCGGAGGGCGCGAACGAATCGCGCGCGGCGTGGACGATCATCGTGGACCCGATCGACGGCACGCGGGGCCTGATGTATCAGAAGCGCCCGGGCTGGATTCTCACGGGCGTCGTCAGGCACCGGACGGCGGGGCTTCAGCCCCGCCGCCACGAACCTGACAAACCGGATCAACCCGACCAACCTGACCAACCCGACCAACCTGACCAACCCGATCCGCCCCGCCTTTCGGACATCGAAGTTGCCGTGCAGACCGAGATTCCGCTGGTGAAGCAGCATCTCAGCGACGAGCTGTGGACCGTCCGTGGGCAGGGCGTCACGGCGCAACGCGTGAACCGGCTGTCGGGCAGCAGCACGCCCCTCTCGCTTCGGCCGTCCGGTTCTGCGACGATCGCGCACGGCTTCGCGATGATCTCCCGATTCTTTCCCGGCATCCGTACCGAGCTGGCGGCGATCGACGACGAGATCGTCGGCGCGGTGCTCGGACCGCCGCAGCCGGGGAAGGCCCAGCTCTTCGAGGACCAATACATCTCGAGCGGCGGACAGCTCTACGAGCTGATGGCCGGTCACGATCGATTCGTGGCGGACCTGCGCCCGTTGTTCGAGCGCCGCAAGGGCACGAGCGGGCCGGCGCTCTGCTGCCATCCCTACGATCTCTGCACCGAGCTCATTGCTCGCGAGCTCGGCGTGATCGTGACGAACGAGGGCGGCCGCGCTCTGGACTCGAGCCTCGACATCACCTCCGACGTGACGTGGGTCGGCTATGCGAACGCCAGGATCCGCGAGTTGATCGAGCCGTTGCTCCAGCAGGCGCTGCGGCGGCGAGGGCTGTTGCCGTGACGGCAGCTCTTCACGATCTGGACGCCTTCGCCGGCCGTCTGCAGCAGGGTCTGAGCGGACGCGGGGGTCACGGCCCGATCTTCCTGTCGCGTGCGCCCGGCCGCCTGGACGTGATGGGCGGCATCGCCGACTATTCCGGCGCCCGAGTGCTGCAGTGGCCGATTCGGGAGGCGACGCGCGTCGCACTTCGGCGACGCTCCGATCGGGTCCTCGAAATCGTGTCGCACGCCCGCGACGGGCAGCAACGACGGATCGACGTGCCACTCGACGTCGTGGCCGATCGCGCGCGGCCGTACGATCAGGTGCGTTGCTGGTTCGACGCCGATCCGGAACGGCACTGGGCAGCCTACATCGCCGGCGTCTTTCACGTGCTGTCGCGCGAGCACGGCGCCTATTTTTCCGAGGGCGCCACCATCGTCGTCGAATCGGATGTTCCTGAAGGGAAAGGCGTCAGCTCATCGGCCGCGCTCGAGGCCGCGACGATGGAAGCGGTGCTGGCGGCGTGGCATCTGGACGTGCCGCCGCGCGTGCGCGCCATTCGGTGTCAGCAGGTCGAAAACCTGATCGTGGGTGCACCGTGCGGCGTGATGGACCAGATGGCGAGCATCTGCGGCGCAGAGAACAGCCTGATGGCGCTTCTCTGCCAGCCCGCCGAATTCGAGGGCACCATCGCGCTGCCGTCGGAGCTCGCCGTGTGGGGCATCGATTCGGGTATCCGCCATGCCGTGACCGGCGCTGACTACGGCGCTGTACGGGTGGGCGCGTTCATGGGTTATCGGATCCTCGCGGACCTGGCGGGCTTCGAGGTCTCTCCCGGCGATCGTCCAGAGCATGTCACCATCGACGATCCACGGTGGGGCGGATACCTCGCGAACGTGGGCAGCAAGACGTTCCTGGAACTCGAACACCAGGTGCCTGGAACGTTGAACGGCGGCACGTTCGTCTCGCGGTACGGGGGGACGACCGACCCGGTGACGCGCGTCGACCGCGAGCGCACCTACGCGGTCTGGAAGCCCACCGCACACCCGATCTACGAGCACGAGCGGGTCACCGAGTGGGCGCAAATTCTTCGATCGCTCGCTGGCGATGCGTCTCTGCCGCTGAGGCCGGCGGCGTCGCGTCTTGGCGAGCTGATGTATCACTCGCACGCCAGCTACTCGGCGTGCGGTCTCGGCTCGGACGGCACCGATCGACTGGTCGCCATGGCACGGCAGGTAGGCGCCGGCGAGGGAATCTATGGCGCCAAGATTACCGGCGGCGGCAGCGGCGGCACTGTCGCGATCCTCGGCGACAAGAGGTGCCGGCGATCGCGTGCGAGCGATCGCGCGCGCGTACTCAGTCGAAACCGGGCGTGATGTTCATGTGTTCGATGGCTCGTCTCCAGGCGCCGCGGCGGTAGGCGTCCGCGAGATCAATCGATAAGAGAGACCATGCGTGTACTCGTGACCGGCGGGGCGGGCTACATCGGCAGTCACACGGCGAAGCTGCTCGCGACATCGGGGCACGTGCCCATCGTCTTCGACGACCTGAGCCAGGGCCACGACTGGGCGGTGAAATGGGGGCCCATCGAGCGAGGCAGCCTGTCCGACCAGGAGCGGTTGCGCGAGGTCCTGGCGCGCCATCCCGTCGATGCCGTCATTCATTTCGCCGCGAATGCGCTCGTCGGCGAGTCGATGAGCAACCCGACGAAGTACTTCCGCAACAACACCGTCGGCACGCTGAACCTGCTCGACGCGATGCACGCCGCCGGCGTCGACCGCATCGTCTTCTCTTCCACTTGCGCGACTTACGGCAATCCGGTCCGCGTACCGATCGACGAAGGGCACCCGCAGGCGCCGGTCAATCCCTACGGCGAGTCGAAGCTGATGGTCGAGAAGATCCTGCGATGGTACGGCGAGTGTTACGGTCTGCGGTGGATGGCGCTGCGCTACTTCAACGCCGCCGGCGCCGATCCCGACGGCGAGATCGGCGAGGACCACGATCCCGAGTCGCATCTCATCCCCCTCGTCATCGGCGCTGCGATGGGGACGCGGCCGCCAGTCAAGATCTTCGGCACCGACTACGACACGCCGGACGGCACCGCGATCCGTGACTACGTCCATGTCATGGACCTGGCGGATGCGCACCTTCGGGCGCTGCAGCGGCTAGACGAGGGAACGCCCAGCCAGGCTGTGAATCTTGGGACCGGCCACGGCCAGTCGGTAAGAGAAGTGGTCACGGCTGTCAGCCGCACGGCGGGAAAGGCCGTGCCGGCGGTGGAGTCACCGCGCCGCGCGGGAGACCCGGCGACGCTCGTTGCCGATCCTGCTCGGGCTCGCGACGTGCTGGGCTGGACCTGCCGTTATCCCGATCTCGACGTCATCGTCGAGCACGCATGGCGATGGCACACGAAGCACAAGGGGTAAGTGCGCAGGACGGGTCTGGTCGGAACGCTCGAATCCATGCCCGAGCTAAAGCTCGGGCCTACACACCCTGCCCGTCATGCCCGAGCTAAAGCTCGGGCCTACGTACTCGGGCCTACCTACTAAAGCTCGGGCCTACGTACCTACGGACGATCCTGAAGCAGATAGTAGACGTCGGTTCGAATCTGCGATGGGTCGTTGTTCCACTCGGGCAGCCAATGCCCGTAGATTTCCCAGTTCGGACCGGCCAGGGCGCGTTCGTTCGTCTCGCACCAGCGGCGAATCGCCTCGTGGGCCGCGCCGAGTCCGGTATATGGACCGAAATGTGTCGTCGACGCCACGATGCCCGCCGGCGTCGCTGATAGCACGACGTCGTCCCTCTCGCTGAACGGTCCGAGAATCTCCGCGCCCACCTCGAGCCGGATCGTGCCGTCCAGATAGACGGCCACATGGCGGCCGCCTCGTGCCTGCTGCGCCTTCACCGCGCTCCAGACGAGGCCGCAGCATTCCGGCACGACGCGCGCGAGCTCCGATCTCGAGACGTGGCGTCTGATCACGGCGAGCGGCACGGCTTCGAGTTGATGCAACTGCACGGCATAGGTGGTCATCGGCGCTCCTGCGTTGTCCGCTCAGACGGGCAGCTCGTTTTGAAGCGGGAGTCCGTGCACGCGGCGCGATTCGTTGCCCTCGAAGGCGGCGGAGATCTTGTACAGCTCGAAGCGTCCGTCGGCGGCGGCCGGTGCGGCCTGCCGGCGAATCGCGTCCATCGCCCGCCGCGATAGCGGTTTGAATCCGCGCGCGATCTTCACGTTTTGCCGCAGGACCCGAGGCGACTCCATGCCGCTCACGACCGTGGCAATCGGCAGACTGAGCGCGTAGCTGAGTGCATCGGCAGGTGACACGACCTTCGCCTTGATGCCACGCGCGTCGCCGCAGAAGCTCTTCATGCCGATCGGCGCGATGCCGCGGCGCACGAGCTCGGGGAGCACGCGTTGCTCGAAGCTTCGGAACGAGGCGTCGAAGCAGTTGAGGGGCAGCTGGCAGCTGTCCCATGCGTAATCGTGCGCCAGCATCTCGAGATGCAATGCCGGATCCTTGTGGCCGGTGAACCCCACGAAGCGCACTTTGCCCTGCTGTCGCGCCCGGTCCAGCGCTTCGACCGCGCCACCTCTAGCGAAGTGCCGCCGCGGCTCGTCGTCGAAGGCCACTTCGTGGATTTGCCACAGATCGAGATGGTCAGTGCGGAGGCGTCGCAGCGATTCTTCGAGCTGCTTCATCGCCGTCCGCCCGTCGCGTCCATGCGTGCACATCTTCGTCATCAGGAAGACGCGATCGCGGCGGTCGGCGATGGCCTTGCCCATCCGCTGTTCGCTGACGCCGTCGTTGTAGTCCCAGGCGTTGTCGAGAAAATTGACGCCGGCGTCAATCGCTTCGTGCACGAGACGGACAGCGTCGGCATCGGTCTTCGGGACGCCGAGGTGCCACCCGCCCAGTCCGAGCATCGAGACGGTCTCGCCCGACGTACCGAATGGGCGACGAGGAATTTCTGCGGCGGCTGATCGAGCCATTGCAAACCTCACGAGAATCCGTTCAGGGCTGCTTGTGGTCGTAGAGAAGCGCGCGATAGTTCGTCAGGACGATGCCGCGGCGGCGGACGACCTCCTTCACGGCGGCGCTGGTCCAGGCTTCGAGCACGGCGCTCCGGTCCGCCGCCACGTTCTCGTACCCCGGGTGGCCGATCGCGCGTATCTCTGGCGTATCCGTCGCCGCGTGATCGACGATCAGCCAGGTGCCGGATCCGAGCCCTTCGAGCTTCGCCGCAAGCTTTGCCGCCTTGGCCGCACCGGTGTCGGCGCCGTCGTAGATCTGGCCGGCAAACTGGACGCCGAGGTCGACCGGGGTGACCAGGCCGTATTCTTTCGTCAGCCTGCTCGTGAGCGCGCGGACCTCGGGCGCGAGCGCATCGAAGCCCATATGGTTCCAGGTGTAGGTCAGCTGCGGAATCTCGCGTTTCGCGTATTCGATTTGTGCGCGGAGCTCGCGCTCGATCTCGTCCAGGCGCGGTGCATTCTCCTTGAGGCTGCTCTTCGCCGGCAGCTTGTCGTTCGGCCACACCATCGGGAAGAAGTAGCCGCGCGCATCGACAAGGGACGGTGCGGTGGTCAACGGCCGCCATTTGATTGCGGACCATTCGCTCGTGATCGCCAGGTGCACCCCGGCGTCGAGATCGGAGTGGTCGCGTAGCAGTGCCACGGCTTCCGGCGTCCACGGCGCAGGCACGATGACGTTCGCAGTGCGGACGATGCCGTCGGTATAGGCTCGCAGGCTGGCGACGTTGATGCCATGCGCGGCGCCGAGGTCGTCAGCCTGGACGATCAGTCGGATCGGTGCTGGCTGTGTCGTCACTCCGACGTCCGACACCAACAGCAGTAAAAGGGCAAGTGTGATTCTCATCGTGGCATTTCACGCCGGCCGATGCCGAGAAGGAACACGGTGAGCGCCCCGAGTGCCGAAGAAACCGCGAGAAAGAGCAGTCCGCTCTCGAACGATCCTGTCATCGCCTCGACGCTGCCGACGAGGAATGGCCCGAGAAACCCGCCAAGATTTCCGATCGAGTTGATCAGGCCGATGCTGCCAGCGGCCGCGCTGCCGGCCAGAAAGATGCTCGGCAGCGTCCAGAACGACGGCAGATAGGCCTTCAGACCGGCGGCCGCGATCATGAAGCAGATGATGGTCAGCGCCAGCGATCCGCGTGACCATACAGCCGCCGCGAGGCCAATCGCGCCGCCGACCATTGGCACCACGGTGTGCCACAGCCGCTCGCGGGTGCGATCGGAGCTCCAGCCGAAAACCAGCTGTCCGACGAGCGCCAGCCCGGGGGGAAGCATCACGAGCCAGGTCAGCGTCGCGAGCTTGAGTCCGTACCATCGTTCGAGAATGCTGGGCAGGAAGAACTCTATCCCGTAGTTGCCGGTCACCACCAGGAAGTAGGCAAGTGCCAGCAGCAGCACCTTCGGCTGCCGCAGCGCGTCGATCAGCGTCAGGCGTGTCGCTGCGACGCGGCGCTGTTCACCGTCGATCTCTGCCTGCAGCGCTTCGCGCTCGTCCTCACTGAGCCACGCCGCCTGTCGGGGGTGATCCGTCAGTGCGAAGAACACGATGATCCCCAGCGCAATCGCGGGAAGGCCCCACACGATGTAGACCCATTGCCAGCCGTCGAGGCCCCAGACTTCGGGATGGTGGATCACCAGGCCGGTCGGCAAGGTTTCATCGGTGCCGATGACGAGGATCGCGCTGGAGATTTTCGGGCTGATGATCTGGGCGATCGGGGTCGCGACGAGGAAGTAGGCAAGCGCCTGCGCACGATCGCGGGCGGGGAACCAGTGCGTCAGATAGACGATGATGCCGGGAAAGAAGCCCGCCTCCGCGAGGCCGAGCAGGAAGCGTACGAGATAGAAGTGCCAGGGCGCGCTGACCGCCGCCGTCAGCGCGGCCATCACTCCCCAGGTGACCATGATCCGCGCCAGCCACTTCCGCGCGCTCCAGCGTTCGATGATCAGCGTGCCGGGAATCTCGAGCAGAAAGTAGCCGATGAAGAACACGCCGGCGCCGAATCCGATCACCGCGTTGTCGAACCCCGCCAGATCCCGCGTCATCGTCAATTTGGCGATCGCCACGTTGGCGCGATCGACGTAGGCGATGACGTAGCAGATGAAGCAGAGCGGCAGGAGGCGCCGGTACGCCTTGCGGCGGGCGCGATCGAGCGGAGACATCGCGCACGAAGGTTACATCAGGTCGTGGGCTCTACTGCGCAGGGCGATATCCGGGACCCCGGAGCGGACGTCCGGGTCGCGCGTCGGTCATGCCGCCGTCTTTGACGACGGCCTGACCGTTGACGAAGACGTATTTCACACCGACGGCGTAGTGGTTCGGGTCGGCGAAGGTGGCGACGTCGCGGATGGTGGCGGCATCGAACACCGTGATGTCCGCGGCCATGCCGGGGCGGAGGATACCGCGATCGAGCAGGCCGACCCGCGAGGCGGGTTGCGAGGTCATCTTGCGGACGGCCTCCTCGAGCGTCAGCAGCCGCTCGTCGCGCACATAGTGGCCGAGGATGCGAGCGAAGGTGCCCCAGCCGCGCGGGTGCGATTTCGATTCGGCGAGCGGACCGTCTTCCGCGCGCGCGGCCGAGTCCGTGTCGATGGAGATCAGCGGATCCTTGAGGGCGGTGCGCACGTCCTGCTCGTCCATGATGGCGATGATGCAGTCGGTCTCGCCGCGGTCGGCGATGACGAGATCCATCACCGCATCCCGCGGGTCCTTGCCCATGGCCTTGCCGATCTCGGTCAGCGTCATCCCTTCCCACTTGCGCAGCTCCGGATTGAGCACCGCGGCCACCATCACGCCGTCGCCGCCGCCGGAGCCATACCACTGGTTCTCCCAGCCCTTCGCCTCCGGATCGTCCATTTCCCGCTTGATCCGCTCGCGAGTGGCCGGGTCCTTGAGCCGCGCGATCATGGCGTCAGTGCCGCCTTCGCGCGCCCATAGCGGCAGGCACGCATCGAGTCCGTTCGACGCGCGCGTGTAGGGATACTGGTTCGCGGTGACGTCGATCCCGTTGGCGCGGGCGGAATGGATCCGCGAGAGAACCTCCGGCATCTTGCCCCAGTTGGCCTTGTAAGCCGTTTTCAGATGCCAGATTTCGGCCGGAATCTTCGCCTCGTGGCTGATACGGATGACTTCATCGATCGACTCGAAGACCTGCGCGCTTTCCGATCGCTGGTGCGTCAGGTAGACGCCGCCATGCTGCGCCGCGACCTTTGCGAGCTCGATGAGCTCGTCCGTCGTCGCGAACCGATCCGGTACGTACTGCAGCGACGTGCTCAAGCCGAGCGCGCCCTCCTCCATCGCCTGTTTGACCAGACGCTTCATCTCCTCGAGCTGCGCCGGGCTCGCCGGCGAATTGCCGCGACCGATCACATAGTCGCGGACACCGCCTGCCCCGACGAAGGTGCCGATGTTCAGTGCCGGCTTCGACCGCGTCTCGAGCCGCGCGAAGTACCCCGCCAGGGTCTGGAAGTCCGGTGTCAGACCGTAGTGGTCCCACTGCGCCTTGTCCTGCGCCATCATCCGGTCGTTCACCGGTGCGATTGACGTCCCCTCCCCGGTGATCTCCGTCGTGACGCCCATCATGATCTTCGAGGCCGCGCGCCCGTCGACGAGCACGTAGAACTCCGATTGCCCGAGCATGTCGATGAATCCCGGCGCGACGACGAGATTCGTCGCATCGACGCGAACTTTCGCCGGGGCGCCGGCCAGATCGCCAACGGCGGCGATGCGGTCGCCGGCGATCGCCACGTCGGCATGCACCCAGGGTGCGCCGGTGCCGTCAACGACACGGCCGCCGGCAATCAACACGTCATAGGGCGAAGGCGTCTGTGCAAGAGGCGCCGCCAGCGCGACGATCGTGAGCCCGAGACAAACGAGTGAACGCATGACACCTACCATTGGCGAGCGGCGACTCGATGCCGATCGAGCCAGTACGCCCAGATGACGAACAGCCACAGCCCCTGTGCGGACCACGCGAGGACGTTGGTGTCCGGCGGCGGCGGCCCGACCAGGCTCGCGAGATACACGGCGGCAATCACGATGATGAACGCGGCGAACGCGTAGCGTCCGATGCGGTCTACCGGCTCGGTGTGCTGCGCATACAGCCACGTTCCGATGGCGAGACTCGTGCCTTCGACCGCCAGCGTTGCCGCCTGCGAGTACCAAAGACCAAGGCCGACGTGCGGGCCGCCCCACGGCACGAGCGGCATGTCGGGCCGATGGCTGACGAAGTCCAGCACCCAGTGCGAGACGACGAGCGCGGCGACCACGAGCGCTCCGCGCGGATAGCGTCGGAAGAACAGGTACAAAACGGCGAGCAGCCCCGCCCAGGCGGCCAGCATCAGCAGGCTGTGCGACCAGGGATAACGCACGAATTCCAGGCGCAGCAGGGGAGGATTCTCCGGCACGATGCGGACGACTTCAGTACCGCGAAGAAGGAGTGACGGCCACACCAGATCGGCGAGCTCCCCGGCCAGCAGCAGTGTGCCCAGCGACGTGTACGGTGTGACCTTCTTTGCCGCGAGCGCGGCCGCGTAGTGGCCGAGGAACACCGTCAGACCTTGACGACGGTGCGCGACAGCTTGTGGCTCTTGAGGACGGATGCGTCGAGCTTCTTGCTCAAATACACCTTCGATTCCGCTCGATCCCTCGGGTGCGGCTCGAACTTCACGACCTCGAAGCGGAGATTGTCGAGAGTGCCGCGCATCTCGTAGAACTTGTTCTTGGTCTTGACCACGATCTCGTGGAAACCGTTCTCGTAGGCCCAGGCTTCCTGTTCCTCGCTGAGGGCGCGAAAGAAGCCCTTGCCACGCCAGTCGCGCCGCGTGCCGCCAATCCAGGCATACAGCACCTTGCGATCGTCGAATTTGACGGCGCCGTCCAGCCGTCTCACCAGGTCCGCGAGCTTCGGAATGTTCTCGTCGGGCCGGATCTCGTGGCCGACCTTGTATGCGACCGGAACGATCTGCGTCGGTTCATCGGGCAGGGGCGCCTCGATCATGTGGATCAAGTGCTCGCGATCCTGCAGCCGTTCGACGATTTCCGACGCCGCCTTCCGGCGGTTGAATTCGCCGAAGAACTCTTCGATGTACTGGATCTCGAGCGCACCCTGCTCGAGCGCGTACTGTTTGATGACGTGCTTCAACCAGAACCCCCGGAACGGAGGACTTTACCAGCAGGCCGATGAGCCGGCAAGATGGTGTCAGTCCGCGCGGCCACTCCGCTGCGACCACGTCGGTCCCGCCCGGTCGGGGACGTCGAGCGCGTTGAACAGTCCCAATGGTTGGCCCGATTCAACGAGCTCGTCGCGCTGCCGCTCGAGAATCTTCAGTTCGGCCTCGAAGGTCGAATGATGCTTCTCGTAGACCACCATCTCGCTCCAGGTACTCGGCGACCAGATAGCGCCGCGTGTCGGCGAGATCCCGGAGAAACGAGCTGCCCAGATAGGACCGGCTCTTCCGGCTGAACGTCGTCCAGGCGCCGTCGGCGCCATAAAAGGCCTCGAATTCTCCCTGTTTGCCTGGCTTGACGTCGAATTGCCAGACCAATGCGATCACCGCGCGACCTCGCCGGCGACGGGACTCGACAGATTGAACGCGCGCGCGTGCCAGGACGCCCGGGCCGGCGTCTCCCATTTGCCCTCGCGAACCTCACCGACACGGGTCAGCGTGTTGTTGAAGACGATGGTCTGCGACGAGACAGCGCCCTGGCGCGCGAGCTCGGCGAAGGCAGGACGTGGCAGGCGCTCGATCGCATTGCCGCGCCGGAACAGCACCGGGCTGTGATCGAGCAGGGATACACCGAGCGCCGATTCGAGTTGCTCGAGTTGCCGCACCATCGCGTCGATGGAGCAGCCTGACGCGCCCGCCGACCCCTCGTCCACCCCGACGAGCAGAAAGCGATCGTACCGCCAGTCCCGGGCGACGGTCAGCGGCATGCCGTGTGCCTTCCAATGCGACAGGAATTGATCGACGACCGCCAGCAGGCTGTCAGCCTCCGACGAGGACAGCGGACGTTCAGCGGCGAAGATCCACAATCGCGACTCGCCCGGCAACTGATCGAATGGCACGACCGGCATCCCTCTATTATGCTGTCGCACAGAGAATTCGAGAAATCCGAGCACTCGAGCACTCGATTTCTCACTCCGATGCCCGGCTTCGTCGCGCTGCTCCGTCAGAATCACAACTACCGGTCCGCCTGGATCGGACAGGTCGTCAGCGAAATCGGCGATCACTTCAACAACATCGCGGTCTTCAGCCTCGCCCTCGAGACCACGCACTCCGGGCTCGTGGTCAGCGGGGTCATGCTGGCGCGCGCCGTGCCGGCGGTGCTGGCGGGACCGCTCGCTGGCGTGACGCTGGATCGGCTCGATCGGCGCACGGTGATGATCGCCTCGGACATCGTGCGGGCGATCGTCGCGCTGGGCTTCGTGTTGACCGTTCACCAGTCGAAACCCTGGCTGTTGTATCTGCTCAGCGCGCTGCTGATGTCCGCGTCGCCGTTCTTCACCAGCGGTCGCGCGGCAATTCTGCCCCGTATCGCGAGCAAGGACGAACTGCATACGGCCAACTCGCTGACACAGACGACGCAGTGGACGACGACGACGATCGGGACGCTGATCGGAGGCTTCAGCGCCGCGAAATTCGGCTACACGGCCGCCTTCATCATCAACAGCCTGTCGTTCGTTTTCTCGGCCTGGGCGATCTGGCGCGTGCGGCTGCCGGATACCGAGCCTCGCCCGGTGTTGGCGATGACCGAAGCCGACGTGATGCGTCCGTTCCGCGAATACGCCGAGGGTCTGCGCTACTTGCGCAGTCAGCCGCTGATGCTGGCCATCGCGCTGGTCGGCGTCGGCTGGGCCTCCGGCGGCGGCGCCGCGCAGATCCTCTTCAGCCTGTTCGGCGAGCTCGTGTTCAATCGCGGGCCGGCGGGCATCGGCATCCTCTGGGGCGCAGCCGGCTTCGGACTCATTGTCGGCGGCGCATTGGCTCACAAGGTAGGACCGAAACTGACGTTCAACGGCTATAAGCGCACCATTGCCGTCTGCTATCTGATTCACGGCGGCTCCTACGTGCTCTTCAGCCAGTCGCCGAATTTCTACGTGGCCTTGATCTGGATCGGTATCTCGCGTGGCGCCGTGGCCGTGAGCTCCGTGCTCAACTGGTCGCTCCTGTTGCGACATGTCGATGACGCCTACCGCGGCCGGGTGTTTGCGACGAACGAGTCGCTCGTCTGGGCAACGATGATGCTGTCGATGGCGGCCGCCGGCATCGCGTCGCAAAGCGTCGATCCCCGCTCCATCGGCGCCGTGTCCGGCATCCTCAGCTCACTCACGGCGGTCTATTGGATCTGGGCCGATCGCGTCGGTCTCCTCGTCCCCCCCAAGACGCCGCCCCACGATCCCGCAGACGTGGAAGTGCACACGGAAGTGCGGGCGTAACCTGGGCAACCTGGGCAACCTGGGCAACCTGGGTAACCTGGGTAACCTGGGCAACCTGGGACTACCAGCGGTGCGCCTGCTGGAGCGCCTTCAGGATGTTGTAGGACAGCAGCACGTCGAGTCGGCGGTTGCCGGCCACGGGGAAGTCGTTGGCAAAGCCGTTCGTGTAGAACATGCCCAGGCTGAGATCGGGCCGGAGCGCCAGACGCGTCTCGGCGAGCAATCGCTTGCCGCGCCCGTACCGATCGCCGTTGAGCGGCGGGAAGTTGCGGTCGGTGTGGCTGAAGCCGCCGGCGGCGGTCACGCGTCGCGTGAGTGCCTTATCGACGACAATCGCGAAGCCGTACGCCTTGTCGCCCGAGATGCGCCAGTAGTGTTCGAAGCGGACGCCGTCGACAACGGTAAGAGCATGTGATGCGAGACGGATGGCCTGGCTCAGCGTGTCCACGCCCTCGAGTGCCGTCCAGTCGAACGAGATCGCAATCTCATCCCGCCCGGGTCCGTTGCCGTTGATTCCCGCAGCGCCGCCTGCCGCGAGGGTCCGCCGCTTGGCGACGAGGATCTGCGAGTAGTTGTGGGCACTCAGGCGGTCCAGGCGCGTAAAGACGTTGGGCTCGTTGAGATCGCCGAGATACGCGAGCGTCACCGCGAGCTCGTCCACGTGCAGCGTTGACGGACGTTTGACGCTCACCCGGTACCCTTCGACATAGGCGTCGTTGTCGAGCGTGGTGATCTCGGTGCTCTCGCCGCGCAACGCATCGAAGCTCCCGGCAGAAAGCTCGACGCCGCTGATCGGAACCGCCTGCAGGAAGAGTCTCCGAACGCGGAAGTCCCAGGCCGGCTCCCCCGTGCCGGCGCCGGTCGCGTCCCAGCTGCCAGTGAAGTTGCTGCCGGTGCCGAGGGACGATTGCAGCGTGTAGTGTCCTGCGGCGTCGAGCTTCAACGCCCCCTTGAACGCCTGCTTGTGTTGAATCTGGTTGGCGACGGTCTCGCCGGTGTTCGACTCGATATGCCGATAGCGAATCTCGATCGTGCCCGACTGAAAGTCGATCCAGCGATGAAGCCCGCGCGTTGAATCGCGTGACGTCGCTGCCGGTGATGGCGCCGCTTGCGAACCGGCCGTGACGAGGAGCGCCGCCAGGGCGCAGAATGCCGATGGCATCAGAAGTCGAATTGGTCGATGTTGTCCTTGGTAAACACGAACGGACGGCCCAGCAGGAGTTGATCGCCGGCCACCGTCAACCGGCCGAGACGGCCCGCCGCGAACGACGTGTCGCCGCGTTTGAGCTCGCCGCGCGCGAGCGCCGCCGCTGCTCGAACAGTCAGGTAGCCCAGGTCGTTCGTGTTCCAGAGCACGACGCTTCGGATGACGCCCGCGTGCACGTACGGCTTGCACATGTTCGGCAGCGAGAGGCCAGTGACGACGACGTCGCTCCGGCCTGATTGGCGAACCGCCTCCGCCGCTCCCGGCACCGCAGGCGCCGCGATCCCCATGATCAGCCGCACTCCTGGATAGACCTTCAGGATGGTTTGCGTCTCCGCGAACGCGCGGTCGCGATCGCCGTCGCTCGGCCGGATCGTGACCAGCTTCAGTCCCGGATGCTTCTCGCTGAGCCGCGATCGGATGAACCCGATCCATTGATTCTGGTTGGCCGCACTCAACGAGGCGGTGACGATGGCGAACTCGCCGGATCCGCCGAGGAGGCGGGCCGCTTCGTCGGCCAGCGTCTCGCCGATGCCTTGCGGCGTCGCCTGATTCACCAGGAAGTCGCGCGCGTCGGGCTCGGAGTCCGCGTCCCACGTGAGCACCTTGATGCCGCGGCTTCGCGCCTTGCGCAGCACCGTCGAAATCGCCGCCTGGTTCTCGACGCTGACGGCGACGACGTTGACGCCGCGCGTGATCCACGCTTCCACGACTTCGTTCTGCTTGGCGGGATCGAGCTCCGTCGGACCGTCCCAGATCAATTCGACGTTGGATTGCGCTGCCGCTTCATCGGCGCCCCGGCGACAGCTGACGAAATACGGATCGCCCTTGGCCTTCGGCATCATGCCGACCACGACCCCGGCTCCGGACTGTTTGGCCTCGACGCCTGCACTCGCCGCCGGCGGCGTCTGCGGTCGGGCCAGATCGCGCCGCAGCGACTGCACGAGCCACCAGTTGCTGCCGGCGACGATGAGCGCACCTGCCAGGATCACGCCGCACAACACTGCCAGCTGAGAGTTCCGCATCTCGTCCTCGTGCGCCCCAGCCCGCGGGTCGGTCCGGAGCAGTTGTCGCAAGGCAGGCAGGCCGATGGCGACAATCAGGAGGCCGCCCGTCAACACGCCCGCGAGCTCGGCGGGCAGCGCGGCGAGCCGCAGCCCGTTCTGCAGGACCACCATCGCGGCCAGCCCGAGCAACGTTCCGAGCACCGTCCCGGAGCCGCCGTTGATCGCGGTCCCGCCGAGGACGACGGCCGTGACCGCCGTCAGCTCGTAGCCGGTGCCGGCATCGGCCTTGGCCTGCCCGAGATGCGCAACGTAGATGATAGCCGCGAGGCCCGCGGCCAGCCCCGACAAGACGTAGAGCTCCGCGACGTGGCGCGACACGTCGATCCCGGCAAAGCGCGCCGCCTGCTCGTTGTTGCCGACGGCGAAATAGACGCGGCCGCGGACGGCGCGGTGGACGAGGGCCCATGTGCCGATGGCGGCCGCGACGAGCACCGGCGCCTGAATCGGTATTGGCCCGACAAACCCTTGCCCGATCGCCAGGAAGTGCGGCGGCAGTCCGGTGTAGTTGTCCACGCCTCCGGTCAACCCCTCGGCCAGACCGCGGAACAGCGAAAGCGATCCCAGCGTGACCATCAGCGGCGGCAGTCGCCAGCGCGCGATGAACCAGGCGTTCACCGCACCTCCCGCGGCGCCGACCGCGAGCGCGCCGATCGCGGCGATCCAGATCGGCCACCCGGCATCGCGCCATATCGCGCCGAGCGCGATAGCGGCGAGCGCGAGCAGTGAACCCGACGACAGGTCAATCCCGCCGGCAATGACGATCGGCGTGAGCGCGAGCGCGAGGAGGCCGACTTCGACCGCCAGCCGGAGGATCTCGGCGGCATTGCCGGCGGTCGCGAAATTGGGGGCTGTCGCACTGAAGGCAGCGACCTCCAGCGCCAGAACGCCCGCAAGCGTCCACTCGCTGCGCCGCGCGAGGGTCACGCCTGGCCCCTCGCACGCCCGGCGGTCAGCCGGTCGCTCGCGATCGCGGCGAGGATGATCGTCCCCTGAAGGGCTCGCTCCCAGTAAGCGCTGATGCCGAGGAATGTCAGCCCGGTGCCGATCGTACCGAGCAGCGCGACGCCCAGGACGGCGCCTGCGATCGATCCCCGACCGCCCCGGATCGCCACGCCGCCGACGATGACCGCGGCGATCACCTTGAGCTCGAGACCACCGATGACCGCTCCCTGGACTTCAGCGAAGCGGACGGCGTTCAGCACGGCGGCGACTGCGGTCAGCACTCCGCAGGCGACGAAGACGCTGACGATCACCAGCTTCGGCGCAAGGCCCGTGAGGTGCGCCGACTCGCGATCGCTGCCTGTGGCATAGATGGCTCGCCCGGCGGCAATGCCCCTGAGGACCCAGCCGGCCAGCGCGGTCAAGATCACCGCGGAGCCGATGACGAGAATCCGCCCAGTCACCTGGTCGAAGCCGAACCACTGGAATGCGGACGGCAGGTCGCGCACCCAGGCGCCTTCCGTGATCCAGCGCAGCCCGTCCCGCAGGATGGCGAGCATCGCGAGGGTCACCACGATCGACGGCAGGCCCATCGCGCCGACCAGGGTGCCGTTGACGGCGCCGATGGCGGCGCCGATGACGAGAGCCGCCGCGATGGCCGCCGGCATGCCGAGCCCTTCACGCGCCAGGGTGCCTGCAACCACCGCACAGACCGCAAACGTCGCGCCGACGGAGACGTCGACTTCGCCGGTCAGCACGACCATCGTCATGCCGAGAGCGATGATCAGCACCGCCGCGTTGGCCATCAGGATGTCGCGCAGATTGGCGGGGGAGAAGAAACCTGGGGCCGCGATCGCCAGAATCAGGAGCAGCGCGCCGAGCACCAGGGCTGCAGCGCGCTCGCGCGCACCGAGACCTGCGAGCGGCATCACGCCGCCGACGCCGTGCCGAAGGCGGCGGCCATGACGGATTCGGCGGTGGCGGTGGCGCGATCGAGGGTTGCCGCGACGCCGCCATGGCGCATGACGACGATCCGATCGCTCATCCCGAGAATTTCGACGAGCTCGGACGAAATCATCAGCACGGCCATGCCTTGCCCGGCCAGCTCGCCGATCAGGCGATGGATCTCGCTCTTCGCCCCGACGTCGACGCCTTGAGTTGGCTCATCGAGGATCAGCACCGCCGGCGGCCGGACCAGCCAGCGGCCAAGCGCCACCTTCTGCTGATTGCCGCCGGAGAGATTCCGTACCGGCGTCTCGAGCGCCGCAGTCTTGATCCCGAGCTTTTGCACCAGACCGCTGGCGATGGACGTCTCGGCCTGGTGATCGAGAAGGCCTCCCTTCGAGATGGCTTTCAGGGCGGCGAGCGTCAGGTTCGCATCCACACCGAGATCGAGGATGACTCCGTGGCGCCGGCGATCCTCCGGCAGGTAGGCGATGCCGTATCCGATCGCGTCCTGCGGCGACGTCGGATGAATCCGTTGGCCGTTCAGGGTGATCGACCCGCCATCGAGACGCTCCAGGCCGAAGAGGACGCGGGCAAGCTCCGTGCGGCCGGCACCGACGAGTCCCGCCAGGCCAACGATCTCACCGCGTCGGACGGTGAAGGACACGTCGTGAATGCCGGCGGACCGCGAGGTCACGCCATCGAGGGTGATGAGGGGGTCGCCGATCGCGATCTCGCGCTTCGGAAAAATGGCGTCGACTTCACGGCCGACCATGAGGCGAATGAGTTCGGCCTTGGTGACGTCGGCCATTTCACGCGTGCCGACGGTCTGACCGTCGCGGAGTACCGTCACACGGTCGGCCAGCCGGGGCAGTTCCTCGAGGCGATGCGAGATGTAGATGAGCGCCGTCCCCGACGCGCGCAGCTCGCCGAGCAGCGCGAACAGTCGATCCACTTCCTGGGGCGTGAGCGACGCCGTCGGCTCGTCGAGGATCAGCAGGCGGGCCCTGGCGCCGAGGGCGCGGGCGATTTCGACGAGCTGCTGTTCGGGCAGGCTCAGCGAGGCGGCTTCACGATCGACGTCGATGCGCGCGCCGACGCGCGCCAGCAATTCACGCGCCCGATCGCGTCGCGAACGCCAGTCGACGCGCGTCCATGCGCCGGCCGATTCCAGTCCGAGGGCAAGGTTCTCCGCGACGCTGAGATCCGGGAACAGCGTCGGATGCTGATGAATGGCCGCGATGCCCATCGATCGCGCGACCGTCGGGCTATAGACGGTGACGGCCTTCCCGTCGAACGTCACCTCGCCGGAGTCCGGCGTGAGCGCACCCGTCACGATGCGGACCAGCGTGGACTTGCCGGCGCCGTTCTCGCCAACCAGCGCGTGGATCTCGCCGGCGCGCACCTGGAGCGAGGCGTCGCGCAATGCCCGGACGCCGGCGAAGTGCTTGGCCAGGTGTTCAACGATGAGCATGTTCGTCCACGGCGGGCCTACAGGTTGGCGATGGCGGACCTGAAGGTCGGCCCTACATGTGAGATGGCGGACCTGAAGGTCCGCCCTACATGTGAGATGGCGGACCTGAAGGTCCGCCCTACACGTGAGCCCGACATGTGACTGCGCATGATGCATGTAGGGCGGAGCTTCAGCTCCGCCTTCTACTCCAGATTCCTGATCCAAATATTCCGGAACCGCATCGGATTCCCGTGGTCCTGCAGCGCCAGCGGCAGCTTGGCCGCGTGTGCTTCGTAATACGGCGGCTTGTCGTGGGCCGTCACACCCATGACCTCGACATGATTCTGCGTGAGCACACCGTTGTGGAACATCGTGAAGAACGCACGCTTGAGCACCTTGCCGTCGCCGTCGAACACAGGCGCTTCGAAGACGATGTCGTAGGTCTGCCACTCACCGGGCTTGCGGCTGGCGTTCACGAGTGGGGCGTGCTGCTTGTAGATGGCCGACGCCTGCCCGTGAAAGTACGTCTTGTTCTGAAACGAATCGAGAATCTGCACCTCGTAGGTGCTCATGAAGAAGACGCCGCTGTTGCCGCGGCCCTGGCCGTCGCCCTTGACCTCGGCGGGCGTCGCCCACTCGATGTGGAGCTGTGCACTGCCGAATCCCTCTTTCGTGTGGATGCCGCCGCTGCCGGGCGCGACGGTGAGGACGCCGTCAGCAACCTTCCACGGCGCCGGGCCGTTGCCTTTGTCGCTGGCCCACTGCGACAGATCCTTGCCATCGAACAGCACAATCGCATCCGACGGCGGTTCGCCGGGGTTCGCCCCCGCAGTGACCAGCGGAGGCTCCTTCGAAGGATCGGGCATCTGGCCGGGCACGCGTGCTTGCTGGGCCGTCATCGTGCTCACGGCCAGAACCATTCCGGCAACAACGCTGAAACCACCACGTAGCCCCGATAATGACGCCATTCCGCTGACCTCCGGCCGCGGATTATATGACGCTTATAATCCGTCGATCCGCATGCGAGCGCTGATTGCCGCCGTTCTCGTGCTTGTCGTCTCCGGGGCGGCCGCCGCGCAGCCAGCCAGCTCGACGCTGGTCATCGACGTGTCCGATGCAACGGGGGCCGCGCTCGCCGGCGTCGCCATCGCGGTCATCAACCAGTCCACTGCGGTCGAGCGGCAGGCCTCGACTTCGGACAGCGGTAACGCCGCGGTGCCGTTGTTGCCGGCGGGCGATTACGTCGTGATCGCGACGCGGGCCGGGTTTCGCAGGACATCGGTCGAGCCGTTTCATCTGGAGGCCGGCGTGACGCGAACTCTTGCGCTGACGCTGCAGCCCGGAGGTCCCCACGAGTTCGTCCGCGTCACCGCCGATGCGGTCTCGTCGCGAACGTCGGCCGGCGCGGTCGCCGAAGTCTTCGACGGCCGGCTGCTGACGATGACACCGGTGGCGAGCCGCGACGTCGGCGAGTACGCGTGGCAGGCGCCCGGCGCGGCGCCGCCGGCCCCCGGATCGAGGCTGTCCGGCGAGGGAGGGACACCGGCGAACGTCGCGGGTGCTCGCGAGACCTCGAACAACTTCCTGCTCGACGGTGTCGACAACAACGACCTGTTCCTGAACCGTGTGCTGGTGACGCCGAGCCTCGACGCAGTCCAGGAATTCACGCTGCTCACCAACACCTACGACGCGCAGTACGGCCGCAGCGCCGGCGCTCAGGTCAACGTCGTCGTCAAATCGGGGAGCGAACGGCTGTCCGGATCGCTGTACGAGTATTTTCGCGATCGCTCGCTCGAAGCGCGTGGACCTTTCGATCTCGCGAGCGAGCCAGAACCGTTCCGGCGGCGTCATCAGGCGGGCGGCATCCTGGGAGGACCGCTTGCCAGACTCAAGAGTTTCTATTTCGTCAGCGTGGAGGGCACGCGCGATCGAACCGCAACGACGAGACTCGCGCATGTACCGACGGCCGCCGAGCGGGCAGGGGACTTCAGCGCGTTGCCGTTCCCCATCATCGATCCGCTGTCGGGGGAACCGTTTCCCGGCAATCAGATTCCCGCATCGAGAATCGATGCGACCGGGGGGCTGCTGACCGCCCTCTACCCGTTGCCTAACCGGGATCAGGAAGAAGCCAACTTCGGATCGTCGCCAATCGGTCCCCGCACGGTCTGGCAGATCACATCGAAGACCGATCACCAGCTGGGCGCCGGCCGATCGCTTTTCGCGCGCTACAGCTTCGTTCACGACGATCGGGACGATCCCTTCCCGACACCATCGGCAAACGTGCCAGGCTTCGGCACCGGGACCCTCGATGACACTCAGAATCTCGCGGTCGGTCTGAATCACTCGCTCTCGCATCGCCTCTTCAACGAGCTGCGGGTCGGCTGGAACCGGCTCGCTCGCGACGTCACGCCGGACAATCAGGGGATCGATGGCTACGCCGCCCTCGGGATGACCGGACCAGTGCTGCCAGACGCGGATCGCGGCTTTCCTGCGATCGACGTCGTTGGCGTCGACGCCGTCGGCGACGACGTGTCGCTGCCCGTCGTGCGGCGCACCAATACGATCCACGTCTCCGACATGCTGAGCATCGACCGCGGCAAGCACCTGATCAAGGCGGGCGGTGAGCTCCGGCACTACGGCTCGGACGGCTTCAATCACCTGTTCGCCCGTGGTCAGCTCAACTTCGTGGGAGCGTACACGGGGCATTCGGTCGCGGACCTGTTGCTGGGCCTGCCGACGGTTACCATCCTTGCGACGAACGACAACCCTCAGGCGCTGCGGACGACGGCGGTCAATGTGTTTGTGCAGGATGACTGGCGCGCGACCGGCCGGCTGACCGTCAATGCCGGCCTGCGCTACGAGCTGAACACGGCCCCCGTCGACGCGGACGATCGCATGGTGATCTTCGATCCCGATTCCGCCGCGTTGCTGCCGGTGGGCGTGAACGGCGTGCCGCGCGCCGGCGTCACGACCGATCGGTTGAACCTCGCACCGCGCGTCGGCGTTGCGTGGGCGCTGGATTCCCAGCGCCGGTGGATGATTCGCGGCGGCTACGGCTTTTTCTACGACAGCGGCACCTTGATCGAGAACTCGGCGCTCTACTTCAATCCGCCGTTCTTCGGTTTGACGGTGTTCGTTCCGAGCGAGCAGCCGCCGACGGCCGCCAATCCGTTTCCCATCGCCAGCGGCTTCACGCCGCCAGCGTCGGTGAACACGCTTGCGCAGGAGTGGCGGACCGCCTCAGCGCAGCAGGGCAGCGTCGGTGTCGATGCCCGCATCGGCGGCACCGATGTCACCGTTCGGTGGGTCGGCGCGTGGGGCAGCAATCTCGTGAGGAAGCGCAATCTGAATCAACCCGAGCCTGCCGCGGGGCCGGTCGATGAGCGGCGTCCGATTTCCGGCTACGGCGACGTTCTTCTCGTGGAACCGGAAGCGACGTCTGTCTATCACGCGCTGCAGGTGCGGGCGGAGCGCTCGGCGAAGCACGGTCTGTGGTTGCGCGGCGCCTGGACCTGGGGCAAATCGATCGACGATCAGTCGGCGTTTCTCGCGAGCGAAGGGAACGACAACACACCGCAGAACAGCGCAGCGCCGCAACTGGAGCGTGGACTGTCGGATTTCGACGTGCGTCATCGCCTGGTCGCCGCCGCGATCTGGCAAATCCCGGCCATCGGCGACTCGGTCTGGAGCCGTGACTGGCAGGTCAGCGCAATGCTGAGCGCGCAGTCCGGGCGGCCCTTCACGCCGCGCGTCAGCTTCGACAACAGCAATACCGGTAATCTCGGCGGGCAGTTTGGCTACGATCGCCCGAACGAGGTTGCGGCGGGAACGCCCGGATCGGTCGAGTACGGCGGCCGCGCGTTCCAGATCGCACCGCCCTTCACGTTCGGAGACGCCGGCCGCAACATCCTGATTGGTCCCGCGTTCGTCAGTCTCGATACCGCCATCGTGCGCACCGTCCGCTTCGCCGCGCGACAGCGGATCGAGCTGCGTGCCGAAATCTACAACCTGCTGAACCGCACGAATCCCGGCCTGCCCGGCAGCTTCGTCGATCACCCGACGTTCGGCACCAGCGTCAGCGCCGCGCCAGGCCGCCTGGCGCAGATCGCCGCGCGGTGGGGGTTCTAAGCGCACGAGTCGTCGATCGGTTGTCAGGCGTCGCGTCGCTGCTCGGAGTGCGGTGCGGGTTGTGATATAGACTCCCAGCCGATGGCCGTCTGGAAGGAGTCGATTCGCGCCCTGATCGCGGAGCGTGGCATGACGCGGCACGAGCTCGCGCAGCGATCCGGCCTCGCCAGGAGCACCGTTCTCCACGTCCTGAAGGGCGGGCATTGCAGCACCGAGACGCTCGAACGCATTGCCCGCGCACTCGGCGTGGACGTTGGCGAGCTCTTCACTCCGCCGCTCGATCTCGGCCATCGCCGCGATCGGATGATCGCCGCCCTCCTGCGCGAGCTGTCGGAAACGGTCTCGACTGCGGTGATGGCGGACCTCCAGCATCGCCGCAAGCGCCACCTCGGTAGGCCGCGCCGCGGCGATCGCCGGCTGCCGTTCTCGGAATAGATTCTCCCGACACGAAGTTGTGGCAAGTCTACGGCCCGACTGAAGTCGCGGCTAGAGACCAGCGACCTTGCGACCTTGCGACCCTGGACCTGAGACCTTGAGACCCTGAGACCCTGAGACCCTGCGACCTTGAGACCCTACTGCACTGGTTTACCGCCGTTCTTCCGCCGGCGCGCTTCGGCCGGCCAGTCGGGCGCCTCGTAGTTGATCTTGACCAGTCGCTCGTCGGTGATCGTCATCCACACCAGACTGCCCTGGCGTTCGGGCCAGATGGTGGCCAGGTCCTTCTGTCTCGCCGGATTCCCGAAGGCGTCTGCCAGCGACAGCCGGATGCCCTCGTAGAGACGGCCGCCTTCGTCGGGCGCCAAAAGGATCACCATGATGCGTGCGGCCTTGTCGCCGGCGTAGCTCGCGATCACGGCCGCGTCGCGGCCATCGACGCGGCCGCGGAACTGATCGTCGCCGTCGGCATCCTTCTCGACGAACGAGAATCCTTTTGCCTTGAGCGCTTCGCGCATCTCCTGGCGGGGGGTCAGCCATTTCAGCCCGCTGAATTCGTAGACGCTGCCCGAATCGCCCCTGGTCGCCAGTGCCGCCGCTTCCGTCGGCGATGGGCCCTCCGAGGCCACGTCCGGCATCGATTCCGGCCGTCGCACAATCAGCAACAGCGCGATCACGATCAGCATGACCGCGATGATGCCGATGGCAATCACCGACGTGCGTGGCGTGAAAGCGCGGCCGGCCCGGGACGCGTCTGGGACCGGCAGGTCCAGAGGTGGCGGGACGGTCGCCTCCGGCGGCCAGCCGTCTGCGAACCGATCCTGCGCCGGAGGCACCGGCACCGGCGCCGCCTCGTCACCGACCAGCATTTCGCCGCAAAAGCGGCACTTGATGGCGGCATCCTGGATGTCCTCGGCACAAAACGGGCACTTTTTCATCGGCGTCGTCTCTCCTCGTCGTTCTCGGCTGATGCGGGGCCGACCGTCAGTGCTTTGGTGCGCTCGTCGACGGCGCGGCGGCGCTGCCCGTGCCGGCGCTCGCTTCGGGGACGAGCGTTGCCAAGGTATAGCGAGTCTCCGAAAGGTACTGCTTCAGCGCGGCGTGCACGCGCTCCGGCGTGACGCGCGCCAGGCGCGCGCTGCGCTCCAGGATTGACTTGGGATCCCTCCCGAGCAGATGGGTCGACTGGAGAGACGACAGCCAGTAGGAATTCTGCTTCGCGGCGGTTTCCAGGTCCTGGCGGTTCTGCTCGACGACTTTCGCGATCTCGTCGGCCGTCGGACCCGCCTTCCTCAACTTCGCGACTTCCGAGGTGACGACACCGGCGAGTTTGTCGGCGTTTTCTGGAGCGCTTCCATATTCGATGGCGAGCGTGCCATAGCCGCGCTCGGGCAGGATGTTCCCGTACGATGCGGAGACGCTGTAGGTGCTGCCCAGGGCTTCCCGCAACTCGTCGCGGAGCCGAATCTGCAGCACATCGGCAGCCGCGTCGGCGAGGGAGATCTCGTCTTCGTCGCTGCCGGCATCGAGGAAATAGGTGATTTCCGTCTCGCTCTTCGGTTCGCGTCCGCGCTCGACGCGGATCTTTTCCGTGTGCGCCGGGAAGCGGAACCCGAGCGGTTTGGATTGGCTGGCACGAGCACCGGTCGACGGCAGCGACGCGATGTACCGCTCGATGAGCGGCGTGATCTGCGCCACGTCGAACGTGCCGACCACGAAGAACGTGAAATCGGCTGCGTTGCTGAACCGCTCCTTGTATGCACGGAGCATGGTGTCGAGTTTCAACGCGCCCACGGCCTCGGTCGTCAGCGGCTTCGACGAATAGTGATCGCCCGTGTTGAGCGCGCGGAGGCGATCCGAAAATACCGACCCGGGATTCTGCGCCCGGTTGGCGACCAGCGCGCTCAGCTGGCGTTTGAGCAGGTCGAAAGTACTCTGATTCCCTCCGGGATCGGTGAAGGACAGATATGTCAGCTGCAGGGCCGTCTCGATGTCCTGCGGACGCGTCGAGCCGCGCACGCCGTGGGTCTGCATGTCGATGTATGGAGACACCGAGGCGATCTTCCCGGCGAGGAGGCGGTTCAGCTCGGGGGGCGTAAGGCCGCCGAGACCCGATACGCTGACCAGTGACGGCGCCAGGATGGTGTCCACGTATTCGCTTTCAGGCGCGGTAGACGCGCCGCCGGGCGCATAAGCGCTCAGCACCACCTGATCGTTCTTGAAGTCGGTAGGCTTCAGCCAGACCTCCGCGCCGTTCGAGAGGGTGAGGATCGTGGTCTCGAGCTCGTCGATGCGGCGAGACGACACCACCGTCCCCGGTGTGGGCGCGGTCGCCAGCAGATCCTTGCGGACAGCGGTCTCCTGCCAGCCTTCGATCGTCGTCTTCGCGGCGTCTGCCAGCACTGCGCGAACCCGTTCCTCCGACGGCAAATTGATGTCCGCCTTTTCGGGCGCGGTCGCGAGCACGACGCGGTTGTCTTCCTGCAGCAACGCCCGGGCGGCGGCACTAACCTCGTCGACGGTGACCCCCGGGAGCAGCCCTTTCGTCATCGCGTATTCGAGCTGGATGCCCGGAATCGGTTCGCCGTTCAGAAAGTTCCGGATGTACTCGGCCGCGTAGCTGCCGCTGTCGGTCTTGTCACGTTCGGCGACCGCCTGCTCGTAGAAGCTGAGAAACGCGCGCCGCGCCCGGTCGAGCTCGTCGGCACCGAACCCGAACTCGCGGGCCCGCCGGGCCTCGAGCATGATGGCTTTCAAGCCGTCTTCGATCTTGCCGTCCTCAACGCGCGCGCCGAGCGACACGGCAACCGTCGCCTCCGCGATGTCGCTCTTGCCGGCCCCCGCAGCGAGAAACGGCGCGTCCGCCTTGCGGGCCAGCTCGCCGAAGCGGATGTTCAGCAGCTGAAACATCAGGCGCTCGACGAGATCGCGACGGTAGTCCATGACGCGGTTCTGCGGCAGCACCGGCATCTTGCGCAGCAGCGAGACCGTGGTGGCCTGGCCTTCGGGATCGGCGGCGACGTTGACGAGGGTCTCCGTGTGCTCGGGGACCGAGCGATCCGGATCGGGCGCGGGAGGCCGCTTGTCGGCGAGCGAGCCGAACGTCGCCGTAATGCTCTGCTCGAGCACGGCCGGCTCGATGTCGCCAATCACCACCACGGCCATCCGTTCCGGCCGGTACCACGTCTCGTAGAAATCGCGCAGTCGGGAAGGCGGGAACGTTCGCAGGATTTCCGGCGTGCCAATCGGAATGCGCTGCGCGTAGCGCGACTTGTAGTAGAGCACCGGCGCCTGCTTCTCGAGCATGCGCGACGCCGCTCCTTGCCGCAGCCGCCATTCCTCGATGACGACGCCGCGTTCCTTGTCGATCTCCTTGGGGGCCAGTGTCATCGCCCCGGCAAAGTCGGCCAGCGCCAGCAGGCCCTTGTCGATGAGCCCCGGCTTGTCGGTGGCGACTTGCAGCATGTAGACCGTTTCGTCGAAGCTCGTGTAGGCATTCACATGCGGACCGAATCGGGCGCCGGCGGATTCGAAGTACGAGACCAGTTCGCCGGGTTTGAAGTGCGCCGTGCCGTTGAACGCCATGTGCTCCAGCATGTGTGCGAGACCACGCTGGTCGTCGGCTTCGAACACCGAGCCGGTCTTGACGGCAAGGCGGAGCATCACGCGGCGCGCCGGAACCGCGTTCTTGCGGATGTAGTAGGTGAGGCCGTTCGGCAGACGTCCGATCGTGATGGCCTTGTCGACCGGGAGGACGCTGTCCAGCGGCGGAACGCCGTCCGGGGCGTCCTGGCGTTCCGGTCGGTCCGCCCTGGCCGGCCATGCCGTGAGGAGGATGCCGAGCAAGACAGCGAGCCAGACGGGTGGACGGACGGAGCGGTGGAGGACGAACGGCACACAAGTCATGATTGGTAAGGGTATGATCGGGGCCGTTCCTCCTGCCAGCCCTCTCTGTGACCGATCTCGAACGAGAACTCGACACGCTGTTTCAGGCCCCCTTCGCCGAATTCGTGGGCGCACGTAACGGGCTTGCGGCCAGATTGAAGAAAGAGGCGCGAGACGAGGAGTCGGCGCGCGTCCGCGGGCTGGCCAAGCCGAGCTTCACGGCATGGCTCGTCAATCAGCTGTATTGGACGGCGCGGCGGGAGCTGGATTCGTTCCTCAAAGCGGCCGACCGCGTGCGCACCGGCGAAAAAGCCATGCTGGAAGGGCGGAAGACGGCTGGTCACGGCGACGCCGTGACCGAGCGGCGGAAGACCCTCGATCAGCTCGTCTCCCGTGCCACCAGCCGCGCCGCCGAGGAGGGCACGCCGCTCAGTCCTGCGCTCACCGAGCGCCTTCGTACCACGCTCGACGCCATCGGCGCGTATGGGGGGGCCGCCGCCCGACATTCCCGTGGCCGGCTGCAAGAAGACCTCGACCCGCCCGGATTCGCCGCACTGGCCGCCCTCGGCGCCGGTGATGCCGGCGGAGGAAATCGCGGCACACCGGCCGCGCCGCCCAAGCTTCAACTCGTGCGCTCGACGCCGCACCCGAAGCTGGCCGAGGCGAAGGGGCGAGCCACCGAGGCGGAAGCCGAAGCCGCCCGGGCTCAGGACGCCGCTGCCGCCGCCGCGGATGCCGAGCGCCGCGCGCGCATGGGGGCCGAGCAGGCACGGTCGCGCCTTGCCGACGTTGAGCGGGCCCTGAAATCTGCCAAGGCCGAAGCGGAAGCCGCTGCTGCCGCGCTGAAGACACGGCAGGCCGAGGCGCGCAGTGCGGCAGCCGCGGCGACAGCCGCAGTGAAAGCGCTGGAAAAGGCCCGCGATTCTGTAGACCGTCTCGATCGATCCTCGGAGACAGACACGTGGCAACGGTAGCCGCGGGGATCGCACGACGGTGCGCGTCGTTCGCGACGCTGGTGATCGCCGTCGCGATCGTCAGCGGACTCGGCGCCTCCGCAAGGCAGACGCCGCCGGTGCAAACCCCGAAGTTCAAGACCGGCGTCGAGATCGTCACGATCACGGCGACTGTCACCGATGCCAACGGCCGGCTCGTCACCGATCTCACGCAGGACGACTTCGAGGTGTTCGAGGACGGCGTGCTCCAGACGATCACGCAGTTCACCGGCCAACGCGTGCCGGTGAGCCTTGCCGCTCTCCTCGACATCAGCGACAGCATGGTCGGCGAACGGCTGAAGGATGCCCGGCGCGCACTCGACAGCTTCTTCTTCGAGCTGATGACGAAAGACGACGAGTTCGCCCTGGTCCTCTTCAATCACCAACCGACGATCGCGACTCGCTGGACGACGTCGCCTGAAGCGCTGCGGCCGGCGCTCGACGCGATGCGCGGCTGGGGCGGCACCGCGATCTACGACGCGTTCGACGCCTCGCTGCCGCTCTTCGAGACGCGGCATCGGCAGCGCGCCGCCGGAGTGATGATTTCCGACGGTGCCGACACCGCCAGCGATATCGACCTCCGCGCCCTCCGCTCCAAACTACTTCGGACCGACGCATTCTTCTACGCGGTGGCCATCGATCGCGACGATCCGCGCGCGCTGAGCCGACGCGTCAATCCCTACGCGCTGCGCCAGGTCACCGACGACACGGGCGGCTACACCGAGGTGGTGAAGGACACATCGGAGCTCGGACCGGCGACGGCGCGGATCGCCAACGAGCTGAATCATCAGTACACGCTGGCCTTCTCGATGACGCACCCGCCCGACGACAAATTCCACGGGCTGCGAGTTCGCGTGAAACGACCGCAGCATCGCGTCCGGGCACGGCGCGGCTACATTGCGACCACGGATCGCAAGACGTTCTGACCATGGCACACACTTCACTGGGCTGGATTGGCACCGGCATCATGGGCCGGTCGATGTGCGGACACCTCGTGGCGAAGGGCCATGCGCTCACGGTGTATTCGCGAACGCGCGAGCGCGCAACGGCGCTTGTCGAGCAGGGCGCGCGCTGGGCGGATTCGCCGGCCGATGTCGCCGCCGCCTCCGACATCGTGTTCACGATGGTCGGCTTTCCCTCCGACGTGAGAGACGTATATTTTGGCGACAACGGCGTACTTCGCTCGTTGCGATCAGGCGCGGTCGCGGTCGACATGACCACGACCGAACCGAGCCTGGCGATCGAGATCGCGACGGCGAGTGGGGCGAAGGGCGCGGCGGCTGTCGACGCACCCGTCTCCGGCGGCGACGTCGGGGCGCGGAACGCCACGCTCTCGATCATGGTCGGCGGCGATCCAGAACCGGTGGCGCGCGTCATGCCGCTCTTCGAGGTGATGGGCAAGAACATCGTCCACCAGGGCGGTCCCGGCGCCGGCCAGCACACGAAGATGTGCAATCAGATCGTCATCGCCGGCACGATGGTCGGCGTGTGCGAGAGCCTGATCTACGGCACGCGCGCCGGCCTCAATCTCGAGACGATGCTGCAGTCGATCAAGAGCGGCGCGGCGGGCTGCTGGACGCTCGAGAATCTGGCGCCTCGCGTCCTGAAGCGCAACTTCGATCCCGGCTTCGTCGTCGAGCACTTCATCAAAGACATGGGGATTGCGCTGGCCGAGGCGGGGCGGATGAAACTGTCGATGCCGGGCCTGGCGCTGGTCCACCAGCTGTACGTCGCCGTGCAGGCCCAGGGACACGGGCGGAAAGGGACGCACGCGCTGATGCTCGCGCTCGAGCATCTGAATGCGACCGACAACGCCTGAAAGAACGTGGCGGGCAGGAATGCGCCCGCACGGGACAAGAACGTGCCTATCGAGCGGTCAGGCGGAGTTCGGCGATCGTTTGTGCTGGATCGGCGTCGGCGGATGCTCGAGCCATTCGGCGATCTGCTCGCGCGTCCAGCGATGGTCGTCGTTCAGGTGCACGATCATCGCGCCGATCGGAATCTGCTTCTTGCAGCCGGCGGGGCAGCGGCGCGAGACGTTCTCCAGGCAGTGGAAGAACCGGTCCAGCCGCTGCGGCATCGCGTCGTGTGCGTCGTGGGGCAGGAGATAGACGCCCTCGTAGGCAGCGCCGAGTGCGCAGGATCCACCTTCAGGACCGAAGTACGAGCCAAACGATTGCTCCGGGCGGCGATGGGCCCCGGTCAGAATCGCCTGCGCCAGTTCCCGTTCATCGTCGTGCGTGCTCTCCATGCCTGCCTGCTCCTCGCTCGTGGCCTTTCAGCGACCCTTCCGAAAAGCGTGCCGGAACGTCCGCATCAAATTCGCGCGATTTGCGCGCGAGGTCAAGGACAAATGGTCGGCAGCCTGTCCATCCTTGAACAGTGTCCAGCCGGGTGTGGGACGGAACGTTTGGATCGCGCTCGAGAAGGACCGTGGAGGATAATCGAATCCAGCGCGCCATGGCCGAGTTAAGTCGCCGAACACGGCGACTTCTTGCCGATTCGCGCGAAAAGAGATATATATCTCGGCCTTTCCCGCGACGCGACACGTGGCACCAGTATTGATGACTCCACGGCCGAACCTTCGGCGATCAGGGGAATTGGAGGTAGTTCGTGAATTCGAGGTCCACGGGGTGGTTGCGCACTGCGGTGGTCGCAGCAACTCTCATGACGACGTCAGCGGCGTATGCCACGACAATTGACTTCGAGGATCGGAGTGGGCCGACCCTGTTTCAGCCCACACCGCCGGAGCTGCTCGATTACGTCAATGTTGGTGGTTCGGGCGTCGACGTGACGATCGACAACGGCCAAATCCTGACCCAGACGTTTGTCCTCCCGGCCAACCAGACGTCCATCTACGGGACGCAGTGCTTCGGTGGCTGCGATACGCCGAACCTGCTGAATCCGATCACGGTCGGCTTCAGCCAGCCGATCAACAACTTCTTCCTGGACGTGTACAACGGCTGGATCGTCCCGGTGACCTACCGCGTTTCGGACAACAATGGCAATTCGGCCGATTTCCTCCTGCCCCAGGCGGCGCTCGGCGGCCACAAGCTGATTGGCTTTGCCGCCACGGGCAGCCTGGTGACGATCCGGGCTCTCACGCTCGGTCCCGAGGGGCAATACGATTTCTTCATCGACAACATTCACTTCGATGAGCCGCTTCCGCCGCTGGATCCGGTCCCTGAACCGGCCAGCATGGTCCTTCTGGGAAGCGGCCTCGTCGGGGCAGCCTTGGCCCGGCGGCGCCGGCGGCATACGTCGGCGAAATAAGGGCGAGCACAGCACGGGGTCCGGCCATCGGGCCGGACCCTCCTGCTGTTCAGCCGCCGTCCTTCGTCCCCCTACGTCCGTCGCCTTCGTCTGTCGCCTTCGTCCTTCCTTCTTCGTCCTTCGTCCCTCGTAAGCTACACTTCGCCTGAATGAACGTCCTGCTGCTCTCGATGCCGGACTCGTTCGAGCACATGCCGCCGGTGGCGATTCGAATGCCCAACGGCGCGCTGACGTCACTCGCCGGCAATCTCGATCCCCACCATCACGTCGCCATCGCGGATTTGATCCTCGTGCGCGACCGCGTGCTCGGCGCCGTCGAGCAGCTGCTGCGCCAACACACGCCCGACGTCGTCGGCCTTTCGGTGATGACGTTCCAGCGTCGCACGGCGCTCCGTCTGATCGGTCATATCCGGCAGCGGCTGCCCCACGTCCGTGTCGTGGTCGGCGGCTACGACCCCAGTCTGGCGCCTGAGGCGTATGCCGCTCCCGGCACTGGCGTTGACGTCATCGTTCGCGGCGAAGGCGATCTGACATTCCGCGAGCTGGTGCGATCGCTCGAGCGCGGCGCGAGCCTGGCATCGATTCCCGGTCTGTCCTGGCGGACGGCGGCGGGCCGCGTCGTCGCAAATCCTGATCGCGCCGTGAGCCGTCTCCGTCAGGGAGAACTGGCCCTGCCGAAGCGCAGCGCGCGCGTGTTCTCGGGTTACACGATGCTCGGCCGGCCAGTGGACGTCGTCGAGACGTCGCGTGGCTGCACGTTCGACTGCAGCTTCTGCTCGATTATCGAGATGCGCGGGCGCAACTTTCACAGCTTCGACATCGCGCGTGTCCTCGCGGACATCGCCGACGCGAAGGCGCACGGCGCGCGTGCGATCTTCATTGTCGACGACAACATCACGCTTGACGTCAAGCGATTCCAGGCGCTCTGCCAGGCCATCGTCGACGCGGGCCTGAACGATCTCGACTATCTGGTACAAGGCATGACGTCGGCGATCGCGCAGCACGGCGCGACGCTGGCGCCGCTGATGCGACGCGCCGGATTCCGCTATGTCTTCCTCGGCATCGAGAACGTGCTCGCCGAGGACCTGGCGTTCCTGCGGGCCCGGGCGAAGAACCTCCGGCGCGAAGGCGGACGGCCGGTCGGTAACGCCGCGCTCGAAGCCGTCGAGTATCTTCATCGGAACGGGATGTTCGTGGTCGGCGGCCTGATCGTCGGGAATCCGGAGGACACGCGCGCCGCAATCGATGCGAATCTGACGTTCGCGCGACAGTATGTGGACTGGCCCTACATCCAGCATCCGACGCCGTATCCCCGGACGCCGATGACGCGCGACTTCGTGGAGCGCAATCTCGTCGTCAGCGATCGCCTCGAGGAATACGACGGCACGACGGCCGTCGTTCGGACGACGTACCTCGCGGCGGAGGAAGTGGAGTTCATGCGCTGGCGCGCCGAACGCTGGATGAAGGTGCGGCACATGCCGGCTGCGTTCCGGCACGACCCGTGGTTCATCGCCCGCAACGCGAGACAGATGTTCGCACACACCTTCCGCGGCGCGACCTGGCGAACGTGGATGGGACTTGAAGATGAGCGCGAGGCGTTCGCGCGCTACAAGATACTGCGCCGCCAGGAACGGGAGTACGTGCCCGCGCCCGCAGCGCCCGTCTCCGCAGTCGCGTGATCGGCCGCACCGAAGTGCGGCCCTGAGGCATTGGAACAGCAGGGCCGGACTGCCCGAACAGTGGGTCCGACTTCAGTCGGGCCGTTACGCGGGCATGACCTGCTGCACGCGCTCGGGTTCCTCGCCGAGCCAGGCAGGATTCTGCGCGGTCCCATCGAACGCCGACGTCGTCTTGAACAATTCGAAGTGTCCGTTCGCTGCCGCCTTGGCGGTTCGTGCGAGGAGCACACTTACCTCGGACGGCGTCATCGGGGTGAAGCTGCGCGCGACTTCGAGCGCCTGCTCGAGGATTTGCATGCTGTCGATGCCGGTGATGACGACCGAAGTGGGTAAGTGCAGGGCGTAGCGCAGGCACTCGACCGCGGTCACCGTTCGCGACCGCAGAATCAGGCCGTTGGCCAGGCACTTCATGCCGAGAACGCCAATTCCCTGATTGACGAGCTCAGGGAGCACGAGGTTTTCGAAGCTGCGGTAGTGCGCATCCATCACGTTGAGCGGCATCTGCACGGCATCGAACCGCACGCCATGCTGCTGCGCGACTTCCAGCATGTACAGGTGGATGCGCGGATCCTTGTGGCCGGTGAACCCCAGATAGCGGATCTTGCCAGCCTTTTTCGCATCCAGCAGGGCGCCGTGCGCGCCGTCTTCGTCGAAGATGCGATGCGGGTCCTCATAGCGGAGGATCTCGTGATGCTGCACCAGGTCGATGCAGTCGGTCTGCAGCCGGCGCAGGGACTGGTCGAGCTGACGAGTGGCTTCTGCTCGGCTGCGGCCGTCGATCTTCGTCATCAGGAACACGCGATCGCGGTAACCGTCGCGAAGCGCACGTCCCATGCGGATCTCGCTGGCGCCTTCGTTGTAGTCCCAGCAGTTGTCGAGAAAGTTGATGCCGCGATCGATCGCCTCGCGGACGATACGGACGCTGAGTGCCTCGTCGACGTGCTTCAGGGCGAGGTGCCAGCCGCCGAGCCCGATCGCTGACACCTGTTCGCCGGTCGTCCCGAGCGTGCGATACGGAATGCCATTCCTTCCTGTGATTTCTCCCATGCAGCAGCCTCTGTCTCCGGCGATCGTACAACGCGACTACGGACGGGCTTGCACGCTGATTGGGTGCGTTTGCTCACATTCTCGCCACCGACCATCGCGCCAGCGCGTCGGGGATGTAGCCACGCGCCGTTCGGATTCGTCGGCACCAACGTTTCAGTGTCCTGGCGTCGTCGATCGTCCACGCGAAGCCGTAGGCTTCGCGGATGCGCGGCGGCAGCCAGCCGATGGTGACGAGTCGTGTCACCGTCGTCGCGGGCCAGAGCGCCCGCGCACCGGGCGGCTCGATGACCTCGCGTGCCACTTCGCGCGCGACGGAGGTCACTGACAGGACGTCGCTGTCGAGGATCTGCTGCAGGTAGACGTCGAGAGCGCCCCGCGATGCCGGCACCATGCCGGCCGGTATCCGCAGGCGCTCGCTGCCCATGCTGACCTCATGACAGTAGGCGTCGATTTCGACCGGCGTGAGCGGCGCCACGAACTCCTGATATGCCATCGGCATCGAATCGAGGAGAGTCGCCTCCACCCAGGTGAGGAGCGCGGGATCGGTCGCCGAGTATGGCGTGCCTGCCTTCCATCGGCCGGCGTCCTCCGAGAGACGGCCATGCACGCGATCGTGAATGGCGTTGATGCGATCGGTCGTCGCGCCCTTGGTGTCCGCATCGCCGAACGTGAGGTCGAGCATCGCCTTGATCGTCCCGTGCAGCCGCCGAAGGCGCGTGACCGTTGCTTCACGAAAACTGCTGTGATCGGCGACGCCTTGTGCTACCAGCGGATGCGCGAGCTGCATCAGAATCGCGCGCCCCCACACCAGGAGGACGAGCCGCTCGCCATTCACTCGCTCAGTGATCGTCATAGGGGCGGCGTTGTCCTTGAAGGCGCTGCGCCTTCACCGTCACGTCAACCACAGATTCACACATCAGAGTTTCACAGATTCTTTCGGGCACCGGCCGCTACGCGCCGGCCGTTCTCGCTGCTGCACGGTCCGGCTACGCCGCGCCGCCGGTATCTAGCGAGAGACATCAGGCACCGTGAGTCGCTGGCTGTTTCGATCTGTCCCGCTGCTGACTCTACGCGTGAAGGAGCTGAACACTGATGCGCGTATGGGCCGGGACCTTCGTCGTTCTGATGCTCTGTTCGGCTGCGGTCTTCGCTCAGCAACCGGCGCCATCCGCAGGCGCCACCGTCTTCTGCGCAGGCGCCGAGCGTCTCTGACGCGCCGGTGCCGGTGCCCGAACCGAGCGACAAGGCGATGGCGCGTTATCGCAGCGGAGTGGCACTTTGGCTGATCGATACCGCGTGGGAGTTGATTCTCCCCGCGGCGATCCTGCTGACCGGCTTCTCGGCGCGGATGCGCAACTGGGCGATGCGGGTCAGCCGCCGGCGCGTGATCACAATTGCGATCTACTTCGCCATCTTTTCAGTCGTCACGTTCGTGATCGATTTGCCGCGCGCGTACTACGAGGACTTCGTTCGCGAGCACGCCTACGGTCTCTCGAACCAGACGCAATCCAAGTGGGTCGGGGATGCACTCAAGAGTCTGGTGATCGGCACGATCATCGGCGCGCTGTTCTTGTGGGTGCCGTATCTGCTGCTGCGAAAGAGTCCGCGCCGGTGGTGGCTGTATACGGCCATGGCAGCCGTGCCGTTTCTCCTGTTGACGCTGCTCATCGCCCCGGTGTGGATCGACCCGGTGTTCAATACGTTCGGGCCGATGAAGAACAAGTCGCTCGAGACGAAGATCCTCCAGCTCGCGGATCGGGCCGGCATCGAGGGTGGACGAGTCTACGAGGTGGACAAGAGCACGGACACCAACGCCCTGAATGCCTACGTCGCCGGCGTCGGCAGCACGAAGCGCATTGTGCTCTGGGACACGATTATTGCCCGCCTCGACGAACCGCAGCTGTTGTTCGTGATGGGCCACGAGATGGGCCACTACGTGTTGCATCACATCTGGAAGGAGCTGGCGGTCTTCTCGGTGCTGATCGCCGGCCTGCTCTACGTGGTCCATCGCCTGGCCGGTGCCGTGATCGCGCGCTATCAGGAGCGGTTTGGCTTCAGCGAGCTCTCCGACATCGCGTCGCTGCCGCTCATCCTGCTCCTGTTCAACCTGGCGTTCTTCGTCGTCAGTCCGGTCTTTCTGGGGATCACGCGGCACTTCGAGCACGAGGCCGATCGATTCGGCCTCGAGATCACGCGTGCGAACCGGCAGGCGGCGCTGAGCTTCGTACGGCTTCAGCAGGACAATCTGGCGAATCCGCGTCCGCACTGGATCGTGCGGCTGTTCCGCGCGTCACATCCGACGCTGGCAGAGCGGATCGAGTTCGCCAACAGCTATCGCCCCTGGGAGACGGGACAGCCGCGGGTTTACGAGCACCTGTTCAAGTGAGGCATGGCAGGCAACAGGCTGAACTCATTTGGTTCGCCTGCTGCCTGCAGCGTACTTCAGAGGCTCAGGCGCCCACCGGAGCGATCGGTGTAACGGCGGCCTGATCCTCCTCGCCGGTGCGTATCCGCACCACCTTCTCGATTGGTACGATGAAGATCTTGCCGTCTCCGACGACGCCGGTGCGCGCCGCCTTGAGAATCGCGTTGACCGTCGTCTCGACGAAGTGATTCGAGACGCCGATCTCGAGGCGGACCTTGTCGGAGAGCTCCATCTTGACGGTGGTACCGCGGTAGGTCTCGACCTGTTCCCGCTCGCCGCCGTGCCCTTGCACGTGGCTGATGGTCAGGCCCGAGACGTGCGCCTTGAACAGCTCTTCGAGGATGGCGCTCAGCCGCTCCGGGCGGACGATGGCGACGATGAGCTTCATGAGCGACCTCCAACCGGCGCCATCGCCGGGCGCACCGAGGGCGCCACATGCTCGGGCAGCACGAGGATGGCGCCTTCGCCGTCCACGTACGCCTCTTCACCATGCTGGCTGACATCCATGCCGAGACCTTCCTCGGCGCTGTCGGCACGCAGCGGGATGATGACGCCGACGATCTTCAGCAGGACGAAGCTGCCGACGCCACTGAAGAGAATCGCGGCGCCGACGGCGACCGCCTGGATCCCCAACTGCGCCGGGTTGCCGAAGAGCAGACCGTCGGCGACGCCGTTCCACGCCTTCTCGGCGAAGACGCCGGTGAGCAGCGCGCCGACGGTGCCGCCGACGCCGTGCGCGGCGACGACGTCGAGCGAATCATCGAGGCGGGTGCGGGCGCGCCACAGCAGCACGTAGTAGCTCGGGAACGCGGCGAGCGCACCGAGCGCCAGCGCGCTGATCGGGCTGATGAACCCGGCGGCCGGCGTGATGGCGACGAGACCGACGACGATCGCCGTGGCCGCGCCGATCGCCGTCGCCTTGCCGTTGCGAAGGAGATCGAGCAGCGTCCAGACGACCAGCGTGCCCATCGGCGCGAGGAACGTGGTGGTGAACGCCAGGCCCGCAATCGGGCTGGCCGCCACCGCGCTTCCGGCATTGAAGCCGAACCATCCGAACCACAGGAGGCCGGCGCCGAGCAGCGTGAACGGGACGTTGTGGGGGAGGATCGCCTGGCGCGCGAAGTCCTTGCGCGGGCCGATCACGATCGCGGCGACGAGTGCCGCCACGCCGGCATTGACGTGGACGACCGTGCCGCCCGCGAAGTCGAGCGCGCCCATCTTCGCCAGCCAGCCGCCGCCCCACACCCAGTGCGCAATCGGGCCGTAAATCAGCACCGCCCAGAGCGTGATGAACAGCGTGTAGGCGGTGAAGCGCATGCGCTCGACGATGGCGCCGGAGATCAGGGCCGCGGTGATGATCGCGAACGTGCCCTGGTAGGACATGAAAAGGACCTGCGGGATGAGCGCTGCGGCGCTCTGCGCGCCAAGGCCGACATTGCGGAGCAGCGCCAGCGAGAAGTCCCCGACGTAGTCGTTGCCCGGGGCAAACGCCAGCGAGAACACGATGAGCGCCCAGGCCACGCCGACGAAGCCCAGCGAGATGTAGCTCATCATCATCGTGTTCAGGGAGTTCTTCGAGCGCACCAGTCCGCCGTAGAAGAAGCCCAGCGCGGGCGTCATCAGCAGCACCAGTGCCGTGGAGATGAGCATCCAGGCGGTGTCCGCCTGATTCACCGCTGGCGCGGCGGCGTCCTGCGCAAACGCCAGGGCAGGCGAGAGCGCCGCGAACAGCGTGGCGAGGCCAGCGATGCGGGATGGACTGAACTTGCGCGGGCGGAGCGGATCACGTTCCATGCGTCTCCTCGTCTCGTGATGGGGCGATCCCGTTACGAGAGGCAACGGGCGCACACGACCGACGCGCCGGAGGACATCCCTCGGGCCGCGAATCATGGCGCTGGTCAGATGGCTGCCAACGTGTGCAACGGAAGTGCCAGACGTGTCGAGCGCTCGGGTCGTGCGGCTTCGACGATTTCGCTCCGGATCTTGCGAATTCCGGTCTCAGACCCTTCGCGAGAGCGGCGACATTCATGTATCGCAACCCCCGGCGTCAGACATTGTTGTAGGCATCGACGGTCGTCCACGGAACGCCCGACGACCGGTCGCGTCGCGCGAAAGCGCAGCCGCGGTACATTCTTGTGGGAGATCGGAAGCGTCCCCACAAAAATGTGCCCGCCGGCTCGGCTACACTGACGGGCCTGGAGGAACCGGCATGCCGGACGCACTCACGCTCACGGTGAACGGTGGAACTCGGACGGTGACGGCGGCAGCCGACACGCCGTTGCTCTACGTCCTGCGGAACGAGCTGTTCCTGAGCGGCCCACGGTTCGGGTGCGGCATGGCGCAGTGCGGGGCCTGCGCCGTGCTCGTGGACGGAAAGGAGATGCGGTCGTGCGTCACGCCCGTCTCTTTCATCGTCGGCAAGCGGGTGCACACGATCGAGGGGCTGCCGGCACTGTGGGTCGAGCAGCACCCAACACGAGGGACCGGGGAGGTCTTGCATCCGGTTCAGCAGGCCTGGATCGACGAGCAGGTGCCGCAGTGCGGCTACTGTCAGAGCGGAATGATGATTGCGGCGGTCGATCTGTTGCAGCGAAATCCCGCGCCGACAGTCGCACAGATCAAGGAAGCGTTTACGAATACGCCCCCGTCTCCGCATCTGTGCCGGTGCGGCACCTACAACGCGATCATCGCGGCCGTGCAGAGGGCCGCGAAGGCCATCAACGGTTAGGAGGCATGGCGATGGCATCCACCGATGCGGGATCCTCCGTCCTTTCGACGCCCGTCATCACCCGCCGCGGGTTCGTCAAGGCTGGCGGGATGCTCGTCGTTTCGATGTGCGTGCCGAGGATCGCCGGCGCCCTCGCGGCCGCTGAGGCGACGATGGGGTCGCTGGATCCGACGAAGCTCGCCTCCTGGCTGGAAATCCGGAGCGACAACACCATCCTCGTACGGACCGGCAGGACTGAGACCGGCACGGGCATGAGTGCGTTCTATGCGCAGATGGTGGCCGAGGAGCTGCGCGTCCGGCCGGACGCGATCGCGCTCGTCCTCGGCGATACCGACCAAACCCCCGACGGTGGATATTCAGCGGGCTTTCTCACCGGCGCCGAGAATGTGCGGAAGGTGGCGGCCTACACGTTTCAGGCGCTGCTCGAGCTCTCGAGCAAGACGCTCGGCGTGCCCGTGACCGATCTCACCGTCGCCGATGGCGTCGTCAGCGGCGCCGGCAGGCGAATCAGTTACGGCGAACTCGTGCAGGGGCAACAGCTCGAGCTGACGATCCCCGTCAGCGGCGGCATGCCCAAACTCGATCCCGCGGAACCGACCGGTGTCGGCGGGCTCGAGGGAATCACCGTCACCGGTAATCCGCCAATGACGCCGGTGAGCCAGTACCGCGTGATCGGGCAATCGCACCCGATGCCGGGGATCCCCGACAAGGTGACCGGGAAGACGCAGTGGTCGTGCGACGTGCGTCTCCCCGGCATGCTGCACGCCCGCATGGTGCGGCCGTCGACGCTCGGCGGGACGCTGATCTCAGCCGGCACGCTGGACGGGCAGCGATTCCCCTCGTCGCGAGTCGTCACCAAGGGCAATCTCGTCGCTGTAGTGTCGGCGGACGAGTGGGAAGCGATCCAGGCCGCGCAGGCGGTCGCGGAGACGACGAAGTGGACCGAGTGGTCCGGCCTGCCACCCAGCGGGACGCTGACCGCGCACCTGCGCGCCCAGACGTGGGGCACGCCAACGACGCGAGGCACCGCCGACGGCGTCACGGCGGGGCTGGCGCAAGCCGCAAAGGTGATCAAAGCCACGTACGAACAGCCGTACGTGCGGCACGCGCCGATTGGCCCATATGTCGCGGTGGCCGATCTCCGCAACGACGGCACCCTCACCGTCTGGACCCATTCCTCACAGTCGCAGGGACTGCGCGTCCAGCTTGCCCATGCGCTCGCTCTGCCGGTTGAGAAGGTGACCGTGCGCTGGCTCGATCACTCGGGTCAGTACGGACGCACGACGTTCGGTGGTGACGGCGCCGAGGCGGACGCGGCAATTCTGTCGCAGCTGGTGGGAAAGCCGATCCGCGTGCAGTGGATGTTGCCTGAGGATCTCGCCTGGTCCAGCGTGTCACCAGGGTGGGTCGCCGATCTGGCGCTGGGGTTGGACACCACGAATCGAATCGTCGCGTTTCGCAGCGACTGGTATGCGCCGCATCAGACGGATGGGCGGCTGCCGGGCGCGCTGCTGGCAGGCGCACCGTCCGTGAGGCCCAAGGCAAGCAACTGGGTCTCGACCGAGTGGCCCTACGACAAGATCCCGAACGTGTTCGAGCAGGCGTTTGCGATCCCGAATCTCGCCGCCGACACCGCTGGCGGCGGCTTGCGCGGCAACATCATGCGGACGCCGGTCCAGCGGCAGCAGAACTTCGCCCTGGAATCGATCCTCAACGAAGCCGCGGCGGCGGCGCGAGTCGATCCGATTCAATTCCGTCTCGATCACACGTCCGACACGCGACTGATCGACATCCTCAACGCCACGGCGGCGGCCGCCGGGTGGGAAGCGCGTCCCTCGCCTGTGGCGGGCGCGCGCCGCACGGGAGCCGGCACGCTCGTCGGTCGCGGCGCCGGCGTGATGATCCGGACCAACGCGTATTGGGCTGGCATCGCCGAGATCGAAGTGACGCCGTCCACCGGTGCGATCACGGTCACGAAGTTCACGCTCGGCGTGGACGCTGGCAAAGTGATCAACCCGAAGCGGCTGGAACAGATCGCGGGCGGCGGCCTCGCCATGGGACTCGGCGAAGCACTGAAAGAGGAAGTGACCTTCGACCGCAGCAAGGTGACGAGCACCGACTGGAACAGCTACCGGATCCTGACGATGGCGGAGATGCCGGAGGTGAAGGTGGTGCAGATTTCGCGCGACGACAAGGGCTTCGGGTCGGGCGGAGAAGCGCCGAATGCGCTGGCGCCGCAGGCGGTCGCCGCCGCGTTTTTCGACGCGACCGGTGTTCAGGCGCGGAGGATTCCGTTGACGCCGGCTTACGTTCGCACGCTGCTGGAGAGGAAGGCGTAGGGGCAGGCTGCAGACTGCAGGCTCCGGGCTCCAGGCTCCAGGCTCCGAGGCTCCGGGCTCGCGGGGCGAAATGCGTGGTCTGGGTTCCTGGCGCCGCCTGGGAAGCGTGCTTGCTATACTCGATGTCCGGCCGCAGCGTGCGGCCGCTCCAGGCCGGAGTGGCGGAACTGGCAGACGCGCCGGACTCAAAATCCGGTTCGCCTCACGGCGAGTGTGGGTTCGATTCCCTCCTCCGGCACCACGAAGTCAATAGTTTGCAGCCCATTGCCTTTTTGAGGCCCGCAGCTATCGCTTCAACCGACGTGTTGAAGTAGCGTTGAGTCGTGGTGATTGTGGCGTGGCCGAGAAGCTCCTGAACGCGGCGCACGTCCATGCCCCCCTCCGCGAGTCGGCTTCCACACTCATGCCGGAGGTCGTGCCACCGCAAGTCTCGCATCGATTTTCTTGGCCCGGTCCGTAATGCCCGCAACCCGGAGCGTTGCCTCCCAAGCCGATATGCCGGCGCCGCGATCACGCGTCAGGCGAAGCTCCAGGCGAGGAAGCCCGAAATCAAGCAAGTCCAGGAGCACCGACCGAGACCCAGGCGCTGCGCCGATGTCAAATGATTTTGCCTGGACGAGATATTGGCGAGGAACAACATCAGCGCATCATCGAGCAGTCCCAGGAGCTTGTGGAAAGGACTCCTTGCGTTGCCGCGTTCAGCCCGTCCGCCGACGCGCGTCTTGTGACCAACTTCGCGTCTCTGGATTACTCATGACGTCATCTCGGCACCCTCTCGCCCTCTGGAGGGCGGATCGCGGCGAAAGGTTTCGAGGTATTCAAGCGTCGCCGTCTCATCAGAGGTGTACCAGAGATTGCCGCCTCGGCCGCTAGCGAGTCTGGCGCCTCTCGCCACGGCATACTGGACATTCCAATCGTTTCCTCGATACATGAGCGACAACCGATCGCTTGGATCGGGGGTGACGATCCAGAGTAAGTGCCCGTCCTGAAACTTCGAGACGACCACATCATCGACGTCGAGCGCACTTCTGGCCGCCATGTATTTCTCCTTTACTCCGATCGCGTCGCCCCCGCGCAAAAAGAGAGGCGGGGTTGCTCGACCCCGCCTCGCTGCAGTGACTTTACGCGGCTACTGCGACCTTGATCTTGTTGGGCTTGGCTTCCTCGCGCAGCGGCAGCCGGACCGTCAGCACGCCGGACTTGTACTCGGCGCTGACCTTGCCAGCGTCGACCGTCGGCGGCAGCGCGAACGTCCGCGCGAACGAGCCATAACTGCGCTCGATGCGATGGAACTGCTCCTCCGTGACTTCCGTGTCGAGCTTCTTCTCGCCACGCAGCGTGAGTGTGTTGTCTTCAACCGTCAGCTCGATCTCCTCCTCCTTCATGTCGGGCAGCTCGGCCTTCAGCACCAGCTCGTGCTGGCCGTTGCTGTAAATGTCCACCGCCGGCACCCACGCGCCGCGGTTGAGGTCTTCCTGAGGACGGGCGTAGAAGCCCGCGAGCATCCGGCTCAGCTGCTCCTCGCGCGCAGCCAAGTCACGGAACGCATCCCAACGAACAATAGTCATGATGATTCTCCTCTCCTGCGTCATACAGTTGCGGCGGGACTTCCCCGCCGAACTCACGGGGCGGCCGTGGCCGCCCCATCGGACGAACCGACGTATCAGCTTCAGGCACTCGCGCGAGCGGCGATCTTGTGAAAGGTCGAGTTGGACACCTCATACGTCTGCACCTGAGGCGTGCCCTCCACCACCGGCTCCAGTGCCTTCAGCACACCGGAATACGCGCTCCGGGCATAGGTCTCCGCGTTTTCTTTCAGGTCCCACACGCTGATACCGACCGCCTCCGCTCCGCCGGCGGCGACGAGCGAGATTTCGTCCTGGAAGCCCTTCTGCTTTCTGAGCACGGGGATGATGTCCTGGTCGAGGAGCCGGGTGAACTCTCCTGCACGACCGGGCTTGAGATGGAAGGAAACGGTGCGAGCAAACATGTCAACCTCCTGGTTGGCGTGCCTAAGAGGAGGGACCAGATAACCTGATTTAGTTCAGAGCATCTGAAGGATCGAGGGCTAGGCTGCAATCCTGTTAACCATTATCGGTTAATTAACTTACTATGTCAAGCTTGATGTGCGATAATGTCGACATCGTCCAAGTTGCTTAATCAATCAAGTTAATTGACAAACGGAGGAATTCCTGTGGATTTCCCGCTCCTCATCCGCCAGCGGCTCAAGGAACTGGGGACCGAGCAAAGGGACTTGGCGGCGGCGGCCCAGGTAACCGAGTCCTACATTTCCCAACTACTGACAGGAAAGAAGGCGCCACCGGCGCCCGAGCGGACCGACATCTACGACAGGATGGAGACCTTCTTGAGGCTTCCTGCCGGGAAGTTAGCCACGCTGGCAGATCTCAGCCGCATGGACGGCCTGAAGAGAAAGCTGGCGGACCCTCCGTCGCCCTTGTTCAAGCAAGTACGGGAGTTGATTCTTCGCAAGTACGCTTCCGGAAACGCGCAGCCCATCCGTGCGATGTTCGAGAAGGAGCCCTTCGGCGCCCTTGAACGCCTCGTCACCCAGAAGCTGCTGGACGTAGCCAAGCGACTGACGAAACAGGAGTTGAACGATGAAAACTGGCTCCGTCTCGTCGCTCGACTCAGCGACAGAAGCTACGAGCAGATGCGGGTCATGGTGCTTGAGTTCCTGGAAACAGATGTCTTCAACGTTTCGCCCGAGAATTGCGTCACGTTTTTGGATCCGCTGATCGAATCGTGGGACATCGACCTCACGACGTTCGCGATGGAGATCGTCCTGAACCGCCGCCTGGCGCCCGGGCACCCGAAAAAATTTGAGTTCGTGGAACGGGAACCCGTCCCACCCGTCAACGAAGAGCCGGGGCTCCAGGCCTTCCTGCAGGATCCATCTCTGGCGGGCGATGCGACCGCGGAGGAAATCGAGTTTCTCAAGAAGCTCAAATTCAGACGAAATCGGCCAACCCCGCTCTACTACTACCGGGAGCTGCAAAGCCTGCGAGATCCGCTCCATTTTCGCCGCGGCCCGGCGGATGTGGCATCTGGTGATGAGTCGTTGGCCGTGCACCGCGACTCGATCGGGCCATGGACGGTTAATCAAAATTGGTAACCCTTACGCAGATGAGCGGGCGTATAAGCGAATTAACTTGACTGGTAAAGTTAATTACGCGATAGTCGTTACAGATTTCCGGGCCCCGCCCGGAATCCTCAGATCCCTCTGAGCTGATCAGGTCATCTGCGCTCCCAATCAGCGCCAACCGGGAGGTTGACATGGTCGCTCGCACCGTTTCCTCCGACCTTCGCATCCTTGCTCTATCGGTCATCTGGCTCGTCGTGTCCGTCGTGCCGACCGCTGCTGAAGATCTGTCTCGATACCGCGGATTTCAGTTGGGCATGAGCCTCTCCGCGGTGGCGCGGCAGGCGGGCATCGGACTTGAGCCGCGCGTGCTCCAGCACCGGCCGGCACTCATTCAGGAACTGATGTGGCAGCCGGCGCGCGTCGTCGGCGTGTCAGCACAACCCGACTCGGTGCGAAAGGTGCTCTTCACCTTCTACAACGGCCAGCTCTTTCGAATGGTGATCTCGTACGACAGACAGAGAACGGAAGGACTGACCCCGGACGATGTCGTCGCGGCGCTGTCAGTGACCTACGGTCCGCCGACACTCGAGGCGACCCCGCTGGCGCCGTTGCTGTCCCGGGACGCCGAGGGCCGCGACGCGATGGGGCTCTGGCAGGAGTCTCTTTACTCGCATTACCTCGAGTTCGACGACGAGGTCGTGGCGCGCTGGGGAGATGCAGAGAACTCGGTGCATCTCTTCAGATCGTCGTATCAGTTCACGTTCGGGCTGGTCCTGTTCTCGAAATCGCTCGATCGCCTCGCGCGAACTGCGACGCTGGAAAGCGTCCGTCTGGACGCGCAAGAAGCGCCGCAACGGGAGCTCGACCGCCAGCAGCAGCTATCGGACGACACCCGCGTCAAGCGCGAAACGGCGAGACGCCTGAACAAGGACACGTTCCGGCCCTGAGGTCGGATGGGATTCGTAAACGTGCTCTCAGTCGAGACCGAGAGGATCATGCGCGCTGTGTGGGAATTCCTTCGATGGATCGAACAGCTGTCCTGCCGTCTGAAGGGTCATGACGAGCTCATGCACTTTTCGCCACGGCGCCTGTCGCTGCATTGCACCCGGTGCGGGTATCGATCGCCCGGCTGGGAAATCTGCCCGGTTCGAAATGGCCTGGTTACCGGGCCGGGCGCCGCACGGCAGCCTGAAGCTGCGTGACAAACAACGAAGACCGTCGGCCTTGACTCGACACCCCGACTGCCTGGAGACGACAAAGTAATGGCAAAGCAAATTGTGTACGGCGAACAGGCGCGCCAGGCCGTCCTGCGCGGCATCAGTCAATTGGCGGACGCGGTGAAGGTCACGCTGGGACCGAGGGGCCGCAACGTCATCCTCGCCAGGGCGTACGGGACGCCGACGATTACCAAGGACGGCGTCACCGTCGCCAAGGAAATCGATTTGAAGGACCCGCTCGAGAACATGGGCGCACAGATGGCGCGCGAGGTCGCAAGCAAGACCTCCGACATCGCCGGGGACGGCACCACCACCGCGACGGTGCTCGCACAGGCCATTTATCGCGAGGGCGTGAAAAACGTTGTCGCCGGCGCGAACCCGATGGATATCAAACGTGGGATCGACCGGGCGGTCGCCGTGATCACCGCCGAGCTCAAGACGATGTCGAAGCCGGTGACCGGCGACATGGTCGCGCAGGTGGGCACGATCTCAGCGAACAACGACGAGCCAATCGGCAGGATCATCGCGCAGGCCATGGACAAGGTCGGCAAGGACGGCGTCATCACGGTCGAAGAGGCCAAGACGATCGACACCTCGCTCGAGGTCGTGGAAGGCATGCAGTTCGACCGCGGCTACCTGTCGCCGTACTTTGTCACCGACCCCGAGCGCATGGAAGTCGTACTCGAGGATCCGCACGTGCTCATCCACGAGAAGAAGATCGCGAACTTGAAGGATCTTTTGCCGTTGCTCGAGCTCGTGGCGCAGAGCGGCCAGCCGCTGTTGATTGTCGCGGAGGATGTCGAGGGCGAGGCGTTGGCAACGCTGGTCGTGAACAAGCTGCGCGGGACGCTGAAGGTGGCGTCCGTCAAGGCGCCGGGCTTTGGCGACCGGCGGAAGGCCATGCTCGAGGACATCGCGATCCTGACCGGCGGCCGAGCGATCACCGAGGACCTGGGCATCAAACTCGAGAACTTGAAGCTCGAGGACCTGGGCCGGGCGAAGAAGATCACGATCGACAAGGACACCACGACGATCATCGAGGGGGCCGGCGGGAAGACAGCCATTGACGGCCGGATCCGGCAGCTTCGAACGCAGGTCGACGACACCACGTCCGACTACGACCGCGAAAAACTGCAGGAACGGCTCGCGAAGCTCGTCGGCGGCGTCGCCGTGATCAAGGTCGGTGCGGCCACCGAGACAGAAATGAAGGAAAAGAAGGCGAGAATCGAGGACGCCATGCACGCCACGAAGGCGGCCGTCCAGGAGGGCATCGTCCCGGGCGGCGGCGTCGCGCTGCTACGCGCCTCCAGGGCGCTTGGAGGACTCACGCTTGCAGGCGATGAGCAGATCGGCGTCACCATCATCACGCGGGCCATCGAAGAGCCGCTGCGCTGGATCGCGAACAACGCCGGGCGGGAAGGTGCCGTCGTTGTCGCCAGAGTGAAGGAGATGGGACCTGAGGAAGGCTTCAACGCGCTAACGGACCGATTTGAGAATCTCGTCCAGGCCGGCGTCATCGATCCGACCAAGGTCGTGCGGTCCGCGCTCGAGAACTCGGCGTCCATCGCGTCGCTGCTGCTCACGACCGAGGCGTTGGTGTCCGAGCAGCCCGAGAAGAAGGCCGCGGCGGCGGCGGCCGACGCCATGGGTGGCATGTACTGATGGTCCGGTGGGCCCGGATCCACCGAGCGACCGAGGCGAGGTAGTTCAGTCGGCGCGCTGACGCGAGACGCCCGGATCTGTGCTCTTGTGAACTGCGCGCCCGCTCGACGTGGTAGTAGTCTGAACCCATGAACGCACCGCGGTTTTGGGCCTCGTTCTGGTTGCGCTCGGCCTGCTGGTGCTCGCTTATCAGGGAATCACGTACCGAAGCGGTGAAACGATCGTGGACATCGGTCCGCTTCACGCGACGGCAGAGCGAAACAAGACGCTGCCGCTGCCACCCGTGCTCGGAATCGTAGCGGTGGCCGGCGGAGCGACACTATGGATCGTCGGCTCTCGCAAGCGCGCATAGGGCTGTTGTACGCGCCGCTCTGCGTCACGCGCCACTTGTCGATTTGGAGTGCTGATCATGCCATTCACACGCGCCTCCCTGACGTCGGCTTGTTGCGTCGTCCTCGCGTTCTTTGCTTTGTCTGCGTCCGGCATGGTCGGTGATCCAGACGTACCGCTGCTGGTCTTCGTCGGTCTCGTGGCAATGGCCGTCCTGGGGATCGTTGCCGCGAAATGGTGGCACGTCGTCGGCATGACGCCGGCCGGCGCTGCATGCCAGCTCGACGCGTCCGACGCGCGGGATCTGATTCGGATGGACAGCGACAAAGGCTGACCCCTGGCTACGCAATGGTCGAAGGCGCTGCGATTACAGGGACTTCAAATCATGCCCGCACTGCGCGTCGCTAACAAAGCCATGGTGTCCTCGCCCGGCGTCGCCTCGTCCTGAGGTGCCTATCCACGTCAGCACACCACGTGTCCGGTCGGCGCTTCGGGACGCGACCGCGAAGTCAAGTCGTGCAGCACGACGGTCAGGACAGAGTTGTTCACCTTAAGGCCGCCGATGTAGTGGATGAACCCGAGCTCGCAGCCGCGTCGCGTTCGTCCGTGCCCGTCGCCGGGACCACACACGCGTCGACGACCAGGCCGTGCCGATTCTCCATCAGGACTTCGCCGAGGTATCCCAGCTTCGCTTCGTGGCCCTTGGCCTTCTTGAACAGCCGGCTGTCGGGGTAGGTGGTCGACTGTTGCGTCGTATTCGAGCGGCGCTCCCCGTGGAAATTCACCGTGGGATTGCCCGGATCATCGGGCGGCGTTGGCGGCTGGTCCTTCCGCCGGAAACTCTTCTGGCCCGCCCACGCCTCGAGCAGCGTGCCATCGACCGTAAAGTGCTCGTCCGACAGCAGGCGGCGCCCCCGCGCTTGCTCCACGACGTCCTCGAAGAACGCCCGGGCGACGTCGCCGGCGGGCAGCCGCTTCACGATTCTTGGTGAAGGTCGTCGGCGTCCACACGGCAGCGTCCATCGCCAAGCCCACGAACCAGCGAAACAGCAGATGGTACTCCAGCGGCTCGATCAGCATCCGCTCACTGCGAATCGAGGTACAGCACCTGCAGCAGCAACGCGCAGCAAGTGCTCGCGCGGCACCGACGGGCGTCCCGTCTGGGCATAGAGCAGCGCGAATCGCGACGACAATCGGTCCAGCGCCGCGTCCGTCATCTGCCGGATCGGTCGCAGCGGATGATCAGATCAATCGAGGTACAGCACCTGCAGCAGCAACGCGCAGCAAGTGCTCGGGCGGCACCGACGGGCGTCCCGTCTGGGCATAGAGCAGCGCGAATCGCGACGACAATCGGTCCAGCGCCGCGTCCGTCATCTGCCGGATCGGCCGCAGCGGATGATCCGCCGGCACGCGCTGCTCCGGCGACAGATGGCTAAACAGGTGCCCGCTCTGCTCGTCGTCTCCGCGCATCCGACCTCCGATGGCCGGCAGTGTAGGACGACGACCAGGTTCGTCGGTACCCTTTTTCAGCAGCCTGCTTAGCCGTTCACGAACTGGATCTAATAAGGGGAACTGAGGGCTGTAAAAACCATTGAGAGCCGAACTGTCGGCTACCTTAAACGGGTAGTGGGTCAGTTTGAAAAGGGCAAATGCGAAGGTGGCGCGCCGATTGCTGCGCGTTCATTCCCGTTCTGATTAAGGTGGAGCTCTAGGCAAAGCGCGTCGATCTCTTCGATGATTTGCGCGACCATCGCATTGGCGACCGGCGAGGCTGTACCGTGCAATTTGGCGAGGTCGCCAACCATCGCCCCGATACGCTTCAATCGGCGTGCAGTGGTGTCAGGTTTGGCGCGTTTCACGGTAGGACCGGAACCAGTCGGTGCGCTGGTGGTCGTCCATTCGTTGACTGGTGAATTGCGCGCCGCACTTGTCGCATCGGAAGATGTCGAGCGGGCGCTCACCCTTGAGGTTGGCGAGCACGGTCACATTGGTGGCGCTGCACTGCGGGCAGGCAGCACGGAGGGACACGTCCACGACTGCCAACGCTATCGCGCTGCCGCGGCGTCGATCCGTCCAGTAGCTTACAGTTCCAGAAGGCCGACGATTTCCTCGACTGACCAGACGTGATTACTGATGCCATGGACGATGCGGTGAGATGCGCGTGCGGACATCAGTGCCATGAGGCTTGTAAAGAGCGGTTTCTCCCTGATTGCTGTGGCGTTCATGATGGCGCCATGCACTGCCTCCGTGTCCGCACAAGCAACCGTGATCCTCCAGAACGTAAAGTTCCCCTTCACCGCGGAAGTGTTCGTGCCCTGCGGGAACAATGGGGCAGGCGAGATCGTCGCATTGGCCGGCACCCTCCATGCAGTCCTTCAGCTCTCCTTCGATGCAGCAGGCGGCGTTCATATCAAGATGCATGAACAACCGCAACGAGTAGTCGGCTTCGGCCAAACGACCGGTGCGATCTTTCAAGCCCGAGGCGTCACTCACCAACAAGCAAATACCAACTCGTTCACGTTCCTGAACACCCTGCGGCTGATCGGCCAAGGGCCAGCGGTCAATTTTTCGCTGCATCAACTCTTCCACGTGACAGTGAACGCAAATGGAAAGGTCAGCGCCTTCGTTGATCACGTCAGTGCCGAATGTCGATAGCAGGCGCAGGGCTTTGCTCCCATTGAACTCGAACAGCCTCGTCATGAAGTGATTGCCGGCATGCATGCGCTGCCTCGTCACTTTGGCCGATGCCCGATGGACCGATCCGACAAGCACTGCCACGATCTTTTCTGACCATCGGGTAGTGGTGCAGTGAGCTGGCGCAGTCGCAACGTGTGGTAACGGCGCTTGTTTAGACTGCTGCGCCCCATCGCTCGACAACCCACCCCGCAATCGCCCCGAAAATTACTCCGGTCACCATGATTGGGACGTAGGCTTTCGTGATGATCGCATCGGGGAGGCTGGTCATAACGCCGACGAGAAGACCGGCTGCAACTGGCGGGACGGACAATCGCACGGTAGCCGAGAAAAAGCCGAGCGCGAATCGCGCGAAGAACGATCCGAGGAGCGCCACTCGCTTATCGGGGAATGACAGGGGGAGCATGAGTAGAACATCCGCCACGCCAAACGCCACGCCGAGTATCACACCCAACGCTGCCCGGTCCATGTGTCAACTTATGTCAAGTTCGGCTCAGCCGGAGCGGGCCGAGGCACGCGGCTTGTCTCCTGGCTGGACCTCCGCGCATGCGCCAAACATGTGGCCGCAGTCCTTGCAGGTGTAGCAGTGGGCGCCTTGGCGAATGCGGACCGCGTGAATTGGAACGACCTTCGATCTTCCACACTTCGGGCAGTTTGGAACGGGCCGATCCGCGTCGGTTTTCTGGACGCTGGGCATGGCTGCATCCCTCGGCTAGGGAGGGCGGCCAACTCTAGCACAACCATAGAAATCGGTAGGGCACCCCGCAGCCCGTTTTGCAATTTCTGAGCTTTGCTGGGCGCTGGGTCGTCCAAGTTGCCACGCTGGACAGAAAGCCGGTCCCGTTTGTGTCTGGGATTGCAGTTTCTCGAGATGGGAGGCGGATTCTGTATACCCAGGAGGACCACCGCAGCAGCGACATCATGCTCGTGGAAAACTTCCGCTGAACTCAGCGGCCCGTCCCTGGCCCACACGACCATGTGATCGGCGGCATTCTATGGGTGGTTACGGTCGGGGATTACGCCTGTGTCCTCCTAGGGGACAGCGGTGTGCTGCTGTCCTCAGTTGGCTCGTAAAATCGCCCTCAAAATCCGGTTCGCCTCACGGCGAGTGTGGGTTCGATTCCCTCCTGCGGCACTTCCTGTCTCGCGATTCATGTGTCTTCGCTCGCCGTGGCACCACGAAGCCTCTCGGGAAGCGCAGGGGCCCTTATGCCTTCTCGCTCGATGACTGTACGTTCTGTCCTATGATGCGTGCTCGTCGCACCCTCGTGTGTGCGGCGACCCTTCATGAAACGACACTTCATTTCTGTCGCCCTGGCTTTCGTCTTCTCCACCGCCGCCTCGACGCTCATCGCCGAGGACGCTGCGCTCGCACGGGCGCGCGCCCTCCTCGAGAGGGTGCCGCTGATCGACGGCCACAATGACCTGCCCTGGACGCTGCGCGAGGTGTTCGCGAGCGATCTGTCCCGGGTCGACCTCCACCAGCGCGGCGCGACCGTCGACACCGACATTCCGCGGCTGCGCGAGGGCCGGGTGTCCGGCCAGTTCTGGAGCGTCTTCATCCCCTCGGGATTGCCGAATCCAGCGCGCACCCAGCTCGAACAGATCGAGCTCGCCCGCCGCATGATCGACGCCTATCCGGACACCTTCCTCTTCGCCACCCGCGCCGCCGACGTCGGGCGCGCCCGTCAGCAAGGCAAGATCGCCTCGTTCCTCGGCATGGAGAATGGGCAGGCGATCGAGAACAGCCTCGGTACGTTGCGCGCCTACTTTGCGCTCGGCGTCCGCTACATGACGCTCACCCACGGCAAGAACAACGACTGGGCCGACTCGGCCACCGACACGCCGGCGCACGGTGGCCTGACGCCGTTCGGGCGGGAGGTGGTGCGCGAGATGAACCGGCTCGGCATGCTGGTCGACATCTCGCACGTCTCGCCGGATGTGATGCGCCAGGTCCTCGACGTCTCGGAGGCGCCGGTCATCTTCTCGCACTCGAGCGCCCGCGCCTTGGTGGATCACCCGCGCGACGTCCCCGACGACGTTCTTGCCCGCATGGCGAAGAACGGCGGCGTCGTCAACGTGACGTTCATCCCGGCCTTCGTCTCCGCCGCGACGGCAGCGTGGGGCAAGGGTCTCGAGAACTCGATCTTCAACGCCAAGACCAGCGCCGAGATGGAGAAAATGGAAAAGGACTATGCGGCCGTGCACGGTCCGGCACCGGCCGCGACGCTGGTGCAGGTCGCGGACCACATCGACCATATCGCCCGCATCGCCGGCCACGATCACGTCGGCATCGGCAGCGACTTCTATGGAAGCACGGACGAGCCCAGAGGGCTCGAGGACGTGAGCCGCTTCCCCGACCTCTTCGCTGAACTGATCCGCCGCGGCTGGAGCGACGGCGACCTCGAAAAACTCGCTGGGGACAATCTGCTCCGCGTCCTTGGCGCGGCAGAGGCGGTGGCAGACCGCCTCGCCGCTCAGCGGCCGCCCGCGACCGCGACGATCGAGGCGCTGGACGGCCAGAAGGTTCCTTGAGGCAGTCGGTGTCGATCCATCACCGATGATCTGCCAGCGCGCGCTGGCGTCGATGTCAGACACGAAACCATGGCGCTGCAGCCGGCGCCGCTCACGCGTCCATCGCATCGATCGCCGGTGGACGACAGCCCCTCACTGGCTGCCGCCGCACGGGGAGCTGGATCTGCTGAAAGCAGAAATCGCACGACTGACGGCGTCCGCCCGCTAAGGCTGATTCAGTAACGAACCGACCAGCGTCGAGCGCTCGTTGAGTTGCGCTGTCGCCAACGCCGAGAGCTCACCGCGCGCCGCCCCGCGCTCAGAGCTCATCGCTCGGCCCATCTGAGCTCGTTGCTCTCGTCGTGATAGCCTACTTGGCTGTTTAGGAGCCTATCCCCCATGAGCATGAGTCGAACCGTCCAGGATGCCCTCAATCAGCAGATCAACGCCGAACTCGGGGCGTCGTACGAATATCTCGCCATGTCCGCCTGGTGCACGTCACAGAACCTCCTCGGCAGCGCCAAGTGGCTGCGTCTGCAGAGCCAGGAGGAATCCGGGCACGCGATGAAGCTGTACGACTTCGTCCTCGCCCGCGGCGGCGAGGTGGTGTTGAAGGAAATGCCTGCGCCGTCGCAGAAGTTCAAGAATCTGCACGATGTCTTCGACCGCGTGCTGAAGCAGGAGCAGTCGGTCAGCCACCAGATCGACGCGCTCTACGAGCTCGCCTTCAAGGAGAAGGCGTTTTCCACCACCGTCGAGCTCCAGTGGTTCCTCACCGAGCAGGTCGAGGAGGAGAAGTCGGCGCGCGAAATCGTCGCGACGCTCGCGCTCATCGGTGCCGACCCGGCCGGGCTGCTCGATTTCGATCGCGAGCTGGGAAGCCGGTCCACTGCTCGAGTAAATCCTACGGCGCTCCGCGGGCGGGCGATATAATCGGCGCGTGGCGGGCTCGACAACGCCCTTTGCCGCAGCGCTCGAGCGGATCCATCCCCGGCGGGTGACGCCCGCGTTCGTTTTCGCGCTCGCGGTCATTCTTCTCGTTGGCGGCCTTTCGTGGCGAAGTGTCGATGCACTGCTCGCGACCAGTGGTCTTGTTGGCCGCACCAACAGTGTCATCGAGCGCATCCAGTCGCTGGCCATCGATCTGCGAGATGCGGAAGCTGGACAACAGGGATATCTGATCAGCGGCCGCGACGAATTCCGCGCCGCCTACGAAGCGGCGGCGGCTCGTATTCCACGCCGCGTCGCCGAGCTGCGGCAGCAGGTCGCCGACGAGCCCACGCAGACCCGTCGCGTCGATCAGCTGGACGCCGCCGTCGGCCGGCTGCTGGACATTCATCGCCGCATCATCGAAACACGCCACTATTCGGGTGCGCCGCAGGCCATGCAGATGGCCGCGGCCGGCGACGGCTACCGCGAAATGAACGCGATCCGCGACACGCTCGTCCAGGCGGAGCGTGACGAGCGCGTGCGTCTCGCCGAGCGGACCGCGCGGTCCGAGCAGAGCGCGCGCGATACGATGCGCAACCTTGCGGTTTCAGGCGCCGCCGCGGTCGGATTGCTGCTCGCCGCCGCCTTCCTCGTCCGGCACGACATCCGCGAGCGCGTTCGTGTCGCCGGCGAATTGACCGAAGTCAACAATCGCCTCGCCAGCATCCTCGAACGCGCGCACGAGCGCGCCGACGAAATCGCCCGGCTCGCCGAGTTGAGTCAGCTGCTCCAGACTTGTCAGTTGCCGGAGGAGGCGTACAAAGTGATCGAGCGCGCCGCGCCGGCGCTGGTCCGGAAGTCGGGCGGGCTCTTCCTCGTCAACAGTGCCGGCGTTCTCGAGAACCACGCGCTCTGGGGCGACGTGTCCACCATGGACCCGCTGTTCGGACCGGTCGATTGCTGGGCGCTCCGCAGGAATCGCGTCCACGAGGCCGGCCTCGACCCCTCATCGCCGCGGTGCGGTCACCTGCTCGCCCTGCAGGACATGCACACCACCTGCGTTCCCCTCACCGCGCAGGGCGAGTCGCTTGGTGTCCTCGTGCTCGTCGAGCCACTGGCGACGGCCGAGCGCGCCGTGCGGGAGCAGAACGCCGACGAGCAGTCCGATCGGCGCCGGACGCTGACGGCCACGGCCGAACAGATTGCCCTCGCGTTAGCCAACCTGCGGCTTCGCGACACGCTGAAGAGTCAGTCGATCCGCGACCCGCTGACCGGCCTGTTCAATCGTCGCTTCCTCGAGGAATCGCTCGAGCGGGAATGCCGCCGGTCGATCCGTTCGAGCCGTCCGCTGTCCGTGATGATGCTCGACATCGATCATTTCAAGCGGTTCAACGATACCTTCGGACACGACGCCGGGGATGCCGTGCTTCGTGAGGTCGGCGCTGTTCTGCGATCCTTCTTCCGAGGTGAAGACGTGGCCTGCCGGTACGGCGGGGAAGAGTTCGCGCTGGTGCTCACCGACACCTCCGCCGAGGGGGCACTCGCACGCGCCTCGCAGTTGCGGGATCAGGTTCATCAGTTGTCGCTGAATTTCCGGCGTCAGGCGCTGGGGCCGGTCACAATCTCGGTTGGTATCGCGAGCCTGCCGCTGCACGCGACGACCGGCGACGCGCTCCTGCGCGTTTCTGATAAGGCGCTCTATCGCGCCAAGCACGAAGGTCGCGACCGCGTCGTCCTCGCCGACACGAGCGAGACGACGGAAGGTGCGCTCGCCGATAGCGGTCTCAGCTGACCTGTCGCCGTTCCCCTGCGTCCGGCCGCACGGCGATCGCCTGCCAGAGCGCCGAGACCGCGGCGCGAAGCCGCGAGGTCAGCATCGAATACGTCGCATCGTTGCCCGCCGCGGCTGCCCCAGCACCTTCTGGTTGAAGCGGATCGCCGATCTTGAGTCGAATCGGAACGCCTGCGCCGGGCGCGAGTTTGCGCCACTGGAACGGGCGATTTCGGCCCCAGATCTCGAAGAGCCCATCGATGCCTACCGGCACGATGGGCGCGTGCAGGTGGTGCGACAGGATTGCCGCGCCCTTCTTGAACGTCCGCACGGTGCCATCGATGGAGCGTTCGCCCTCGGGAAACAGCACGAGGATCCGGCCACGGCGAAGTCCTGCGGCCCCCGCCTGCATCGCCGAGACCAGACTCGCATCCGGATCGACCGGGAGCAGATTGATCTGCCGCGCGAACCATTTCAACACGGGGGATTCGAAATACTCGCTCGCGCCGACGAAGAACATCTGGCGAACGATGCGATACGGAAGGCAGGCGACCAGGAGGAACGGATCGAGGTAGCTCTGATGATTGGGGCTCAGCAGGTACGGCCCGTGAACGGGCAGCTTCTCGCGTCCCGTCGCCTCGACGCGGACCGTCAGTCGCACCAGCCACGCGATCGTCTTGATGATGCCGAACAGGATCAACGGCAGGAGGTAGTGACGCTCCAGCCAGCGATCCATCTCCGCACGATCGATCGACTCGTCGGCGAGCAGCGACTCCCAGGCGGCGCCTTCGGCCGCTGCGGATTCGGCGCGTGCGTGTTGTCGAATCGATTCCGCGAGCTCCCGCACCGTGTAGAGACGCTGCATCTCTCCGTCCGGCACGTCGGCGCCGAACCGCTGCTCGAGGGCAGTCAGCAGCTCGACCCGCTCCATCGAGTCGACGCCGAGGTCCAGCTCGAGATTCGCATCCGGCGTCAGCACCATCCCTGGACGCAGCGCCTTGGCCATCACGTCGAGGATCGGCGCAAGGTCGGGTCGCTCCAGCCACGCCCGATCGGCATCCGACAAGGTGGGCCCGCCCGGCGCCTGCCTGGCCTGCGCCTCGGCGCGAACTCGCCGTTCGATCTCGAAGCGCTTGATCTTCCCCGTGCTCGTGCGCGGCAGCGGCTCGCGCCAGATCTCGTAGCCGAGCACGCGCTTGTGGTGGGGAAGGTGCACCGACGCGCCTTCCATCTCGAAGCGGAGGAGATCGCCGATGTTGGTGACCTTCCGCTCGCGGACGACATCCTCGTTCGGCACCACCACGGCATACAGGCGCTCGGCCGACGGCTCGCCGGGACGCGCCAGGCCAAGCACGCAGATTTCCTTGATCGCCGCCGACTTGCGGTAGACCGCTTCAATCTCTTCGGGGTAGATGTTCTTTCCCGAGCTGAGGACGATGATCTCCTTGCTGCGCCCGGTGACGATCAGGCGCCCGCCGTCGTCCAGCCGTCCGAGATCGCCGGTCTTGAGCCAGCCGTCCACCAGCGTTGCCGCGGTCGCGTCCGGGCGCCGGAAATACTCACGCATCACGACCGGGCCGCGAATCAGGATCTCACCATCGGCCGGCTCACCATCGTCAGTCACCACTGGAGGCTGGTCAGCCCCGCCGGTCCTTGACGCAATGCGAATCTCGACCCCCGGCAAGGGAGGGCCGACGGTCGTGAGGTGATGGTCTCCCTGATGCATCAGGGTGGCGGCGCCGGATGTTTCGGTGAGCCCATAGGCCTGCAGAATGTTGAAGCCGAGGCCGTACAGATCCGCCCCAATCTCGGGATCGAATCGCGAGCCTCCTGTGACCATCACGCGCATGTGAGCACCGACCACTGCGTGGACGCGACCGAAGACGACGCGGCCGACGTTGATGCCGACGCGGCGGAACCTGCCGTTCAGATTGACGAGCCAGCGGAACATCCGTCGCGATAGCGCTCCCCGCTTCGCGACCTCCGCCGTCACCCGCTGGTGAATCAAATAGAAGAACTGCGGGACGCAGGCGAAGATGGTGACGCCCCGCTCCTTGAGCGCGCGCAGGAGCTCGGTCGTGTTCACCGTCTCGAGGAATACGACGCGCGCGCCGATTGAGAGCGGGAGGAGCAGGTTGGCCATCTGCGCGAGCGCGTGGAACAGCGGCAGCACGCCGAGGATGCAGTCGGTCTCGGTCACGCGCACGACCGCGAACGCTCCCTGCCGCTCGGCGAGCAAGTTCGTGTGCGTCAGCACGACCCCCTTGGGATCGCTCGTCGTGCCCGAGGTGTAGAGGATCACCGCCGGATCCGCTGGCTGCGCCGGACACGCCGGAAGCGGTGGCGCAGGCATTCGCCCGCCGACCATGGCCTCGAAGCTCACGTGCCCGGCGTCCTCGCCGCGGAGCAACACGACGCGGCAGTCCGCGGCGGCGGTCGCGATCGCGGTGGTCACCGTATCGAGGTATTTCGCCGACGTGAACATCACGCGAGCGCCGGAGTCGCGGAGCAGCGTCTCGACCTGCGTCGCCTTGTAGGCGGTGTCGAGTGGCACCGCGACGGCGCCGCGTCTCAAGATGCCGAGATAGGCGGCACACCAGTGGCCATCGTTGTCGGACAGGATGCCGCAGCGGTCGCCGGCCTGGATGCCGATCATGGCGAGCCAGGCGGCCGTGCGCTCCGCCATGTCGCGAAGGCGGTCGTATGTCAGTTGATCGAGGGAATCGCGCCGCTGGAGCTCGATGGCAGTCCGCGCGGCGTGTCGTCGCGCGGCGTCGGCGAACAGCTCGAAGAAGTTCTGCATGCGCGGCGGCGCGCGCATGATAGCAGAGCGGTTGTCGTTACCCGACTTTCGAGAGCGTCACGCGCAGCGGCGCGCCGTCCAACAGGACGTCGAGCTGCGCCATGCCGCGGGCGACGAAAGTGACGCTCCCGTGCGTCAGCGATTTCTCGCACTCCGTCGGCTGAATGCTGAAGACGACCGTCCGCCCGGAGAACATCGCTCGCTTGAGCGGCAACGGCGGCCGCGACGTGTCGTGCGTGATCCCGACCGTCATGTTGCCGGTGACCGCACCCTGTTGCACGAGGAGGTCGAGCGAAACCGGCCGCCCGTTGTCCGTCTTCCCCGACCAGTGTCCGGCGATCGTGCCGAACATGGCGTCGGCGAGCAGGGGTGCGCGCGGGCCGCCTTCCGTCAGAGTCGATAGACCGTCGTCAACGAGGGGAATGACCGCGGCAGAAGACGCGTGCGCGGCGAGCGACAGCACCAAGACTGGGGCGAGACCGGCCATTTGGCGGACCATGGTGTGCCTGCGGTTTTGGCGAGAAGCGTGCCAGGGGAGTCACGCCCGCCCGCGATGAATTTGGCTCATTAGACGACCTAAATGGCTCCGGAGTTTGCTCCGGCGTGCCGGAGTCGGGACGGGATCGTCCGAAACCGGACGGTTTAGGGTAGCCGAATGAAAGGCGAAGTGGTCCGACCGGCCGGGGCGGATCACTTATCTGGCCGCTGACAGACAACCCGCATCGGGCCAATGGTTTAGTGGCCGATGACGGTGCTCTGGAGCTGTGGCCCGGGAGCGCCGCGACGCAACAATACGCAAAATCAGGCCGATTTTCGTTGATCGTGGCCAGAGTGACCGGTATACTAGGAAGGTTCCACACGTTCCATTCCTTGGGGCCTACCACCTTCTTCGCAAACGGGGGACACGTGACTTTCCAGGTCGGTGACAAGGTCATTTACCCGAATCATGGTCTTGGCGTTGTCGAGTGTATCGAGGACAAGACCATCCTCGGCACCACGTGCGGGTTTTACCATCTCAGAATCGTCTCCAACGAAACTACCGTTCTCGTGCCGGTCTCCAATGCTGGCGAAGTCGGCCTGCGCCGCGCGATAACGGATACGGACGTGGAGGAGTTGTTCGGCCGTCTGGGGGACGGCAAGATCGACGACCATCAGAATTGGAAGGGCCGCTTCAAGGACAATTCCGACAAGATGCGGAGCGGATCCATCTTCGACATGGCGGACGTGCTGAAGAGCCTCACGTTCCTGGCCCGCTCCAAGAGCCTGTCGTTCCGCGAGAAGCGTATGCTCGATCGCGCCCGCGCCCTCATCGTCACCGAAGTCTCCGATGTCATCCGCGAGAAGGCGGTTGCCGTCGAAGGACGCGTCGATCAGGCGCTCGAACGGTGCTTCACCGCGAAGGCGCGCGCTGCACAGCGTGCCGCCACCGTGCGCGCGAAGCCGAAGGCCGCCGCCGCGCCGCTCGTCGCGCGGGCGAACGCTTCGCCGCCGCGCCGCACGACTCGCGCGTTGTAGCCGCTTCGAATCCGTAATCCACAATCCACAGTCCGCAATGCGAAATTCCGAGGGGCCCGCAAGGGCCTCTTGGTGTGTACGGGCGGTAAGATCAAGTCCCATGATGACGCTCATCGCCGCCATCAGGTCGCTCGCCACGTACGTCGGCATCTCCCTCTACGTGCTGTTCGCCGCGCCCCCGGGTCTGCTGCTGGCGTTCGCCTTCGGCTGGAGCGACATCCTCTACATCCTGGGTCATGGAGGCGTGCGCCTGGGACTGTTCCTGTCGGGGATCAGCTGCAGCGTGACCGGTCTCGAGCACGTGCCGCCGGGACGTGCCGTCGTCTTCTGCGCGAATCATCAGAGCAACGTTGACCCGCCGATCCTCTTCACCTATCTCCATCGGCGGCTGCACATCCTCTTCAAGGCGGAGCTACTGAAGCTGCCACTGCTCGGACGGGTCTTCCTGGGGGGCGGGTTCGTGCCGGTCGTCCGTGAGAATCGTGAGCAGGCGATGACCTCAATCGCGAAGGGGGCGGAATCGCTGCGTGCCGGCAATAGCTTCCTGATCTTTCCGGAAGGCACGCGGTCCCGTACGCGCGAGATGTTGCCCTTCAAGAAGGGCGGGTTCATCATGGCGCTCACGGCACAGGCGCCCATCGTGCCCGTGGCAATCCACGGCGGCCGGGCCGCGATGCGCAAGGGCAGCTACCTTGTCTGGCCGGCGAGGGTGCACATCGCCCTCGGCGAGCCGATCGAGACCAGGGGCCGAACCCTCCAGGAGCGCGATCGGCTGATCGCCGAAACCCGCGACCGCATTGCCGCCATGCTGCCCAGCTAGGCAGGGACAGCTTCAACTGCCCATGGGCGTGGGGCCTGGGCCCACGCGACACTTGCCGGCAGCGATTCACGTAAGGGCAATCATGGACACGCTGGTCTTCCTCGGACGCACGCTGGGATTCTCGGTGGCGGCGGGGGTGAATCTTTACGCCACCATCGCCCTGATTGGATTGGCGTCGCGGTTCGGCTGGGTGGCGCTGCCACCCGAGTACGCCATCTTCGACAGCGACTGGGTGATCGGCGCAGCGCTCCTCTTGTACGCGGTCGAGTTCATCGCCGACAAGGTACCTTGGGTCGACACCCTGTGGGATACGGTCCACACCTTCATCCGGCCTCTCGGCGGCGCCGCCGTCGCCGTGGCCTCGCTCGGTGACGCGTCGCCCGGCATGACCGCACTGGTAGCACTGATCGGGCGGCACCGTGGCGGCGGGGGCCCACGCGACGAAGGCCGGCACCCGGGTCATCGTCAACACCAGTCCCGAACCGTTCTCCAACTGGATCGTCAGCCTCGCCGAAGACGGGTTCGTGCGTCGCGCTCGGCTTTCTCGCGCTGAAGTATCCACTCGCCGCGCTCATCGTTTCATCGGTGGTTATCGTCGGCATCATGTCGCTGGTCGTCGTGCTGGTGCGCGCATTCAGACGCCGCTTTGGCACAAAGGCGGCAACGGCGCCATAGCTGGCGGGGCCAGCACCTTGTCATCCGCCAGGTGCAGGTCTACACTCGCCGGTGCCGTGCCATTGCGCCGCCTCTGCCGGGCGGACTCGTGATCACCCTCCTTCGCTCTCTTTCCGGCGCCCGCGTGCGGCGCCTGTTTGGCGTCGCAGGAACAGTTGCGCTCCTGCTGTCCGCGTCCGGCATCGCGATTCACGCGGGCGGGGCTCAGGCACCGCCGCCGGCGGCGACTGGCGCGGGCTAAAGCCCCGCCTCCACAGACGACGACGTCGTCCGACGCTCAGGGCCGTTTCCGCGCCGAGGCGAACTACGTCCGCGTCGACGTCTTCCCGACGCTGAATGGCCAGCCGATTGGCGATCTCACGCAGGCTGACTTCGAGGTGCTCGAAGACGGCGTGCCGCAGACGATCCAGCACGTTCGAGCACGTCGTGGTCCGCGGCCCCGGTCCCGATGCGTTCCGCCGCGAGCCAACCAGCGTCAGCGAGAGCCGCGAGATGGTCGAGAGCGGCCGCGCGCGCCTGATCGTGATCTTCCTCGATACCTACCACGTCGACTACGCCGGCTCGCACCGCATGCAGCGGACGCTGGTCAACCTGCTGAATCGCGTGGTGGGGCCTGACGATCTCTTTGCCGTCATGACGCCCGAGATGTCCGCAAAGGACATCTCGTTCGCACGACGGACGGAGACGCTGGAAGGCTACCTGTCGCGTTACTGGTTCTGGGGTCAACGCGACAAGTTGTACCCGGATGATCCCGTCGAGCAGAACTACGAGATGTGCTATCCCGACAAGACGACGGGCGGTCGCCAGCGTGCTGGTCGGAATCCAGGGGCGCGATCGGACGTGGAGCCATTTGCCGGCGTCGCCGAGGAGATGATCGCGCGGCGCCGCGAGAAGCAGGTGCTCGACGCGCTCGACGATCTATCGAAGTATCTGCGGGGCCTTCGGGAGGAGCGAAAGGCAGTCATCACCATCACTGGCGGTTGGATTCTCTTCCGGCAGAATCCGAATCTCACCCGCAATGGCAAGTCCAACCCCGAACAGCCCGGCGTCGGGCCGGATGGCAGGCTGCAGGGAGATTATCGACCGAATGAGGTCGGCCTTTCGCATCGTGAGTGCGAGCGCGATCGAATGAACCTCGCCATGCTGGACAACTGGCAGACGTTCCACGAGATGATGGAAGACGCCAATCGCGGCAACGTCAGCTTCTATCCTGTCAACGCGCTCGGCCTGGTCGCGCTTGACAAGCCGATCAACAAGGACCTGTTGGAGGGGGAGGCACAGCTCCTGGTCGCGGAAGGGAAGTCCACCGCCGGAGACATAGCGCGGTCCCCCCTGCGCGCCGATCAGCAGATCGTGAGCAGCCGAAGCGAGAACCTTCGGACGCTTGCAGAAAACACCGACGGTCTGGCCGTCGTCGACACGAACGATCTCGACAAAGGGATGAAGCGCGTCGTCGACGATCTGACGTCCTATTATTTGCTCGGGTACTACGCGACCAATACGAAGCTCGATGGCAAGTTTCGCAAGATCACCGTCCGTGTGAAGCGGCCCAATGTCGACGTCCGGGCGCGTCGCGGCTATCGTGCGGCGACGCGCGCGGAGATCGAAGAAGGGAAGCTGACGGCGGCGGCCGCCGAGACCGCAGCGCCGCCGGCGCTCGTGCAAGGCGCCTTGAATGCGCTCGGCAGCGCGAGGCCGGGCGTCCCGCTCAGAACGTCGGTCAGTTACGCACCGCTTGGTCCGGACGATGGCGATCAGCGCCGCGTCCATCTGTGGGCGATGACCGAACTCGACCCGGCGGTCGTTCGTACCGGCGAGTGGCTCTCTGGAGGATCGATCAACGTGGCGGTCCTCTCGGTTGAAAACGAGGTCCTCACCGAAACGACCGCACCGCTGGCAGCGGGCCAGCGCGCGCTCACTGTGGACCTGGGCGAGGTCGTCGTTCCCGCGCACGATGTGACCATCAGAACGCGCGTCACGCCTGCCCAGGAGGGGTTGCCCTACACCGACACCCTCCGCCTCGCGGACGTGTCCGCGCCCGGCCGGCCGGTCGTCCTCCGGCGCGGGCCGACCACGGGAATCAAGTTCGTGCCGACTGCCGACCTGCAGTTCCGCCGCACCGAACGCGTGCGGCTCGAGCTGCCGACGACAGCGCGGGTCACGGCGACGAGCGGCGAAGTGCTCGATCGCGCCGGGAAGCCCATGTCCTTGACGGTCACGGCGACGACGCGAACCGAGGCGGGAATTACGTGGGCGTCGGCGGAGCTCAATCTCGCGCCGCTGGCGGCGGGTGATTACGTCCTGAAGCTGAAAGCGGAGGCTGGCGGGAAAACCGAAGAAGTCGTCACCGGATTCCGATTGGTTCCGTGACGAGGCGGACCTGAAGGTCCGCCCTACATCGACGGGTCAAAGGTCCGCCCGACACGTGATACGTCGAAGACTCGTGTAGGGCGGACCTTCAGGTCCGCCTACGATCCGCCGGTCGTAAAAGTCAGAGTCCACGGTTTCAACGGCGCTCCGTCGGTGCCGAGGATGCCTTCCTTCAAGCGCACTTCGACGATCCGGAACCGGTCGAGGCCGGGATCGAATGTGATCTCCATCACCCGTGCCCCCGGGTTGTAGCCGACCCGCGCGACGATCGGGGGCGGCTCCGGCTCTCCCCGCTCGCGCGACTGCGTCATCGAGTACGCCACTTCGATGCGTCCCTTCAAGGTCGCCGGATCGAGATCCCGAGAGAACTGGATCCTGACCTTGGTGTCCTGCGGCGACGTCCGTCTCGTCGGCGGTCGGCGCGCTGAACAGCACTTCCGGCGCGATGAGCGTTGGTGCAACGTCCACCTGCTCGGCGCGCGCGTCGGCCTGCGCCGAGGTTTCGGCGAGCTGATCGGCAACGATCGACACCAGGCCGCGCTCCCACTTTACGGTCCCGCTCACCTCGACCCAGCGCTGGGTGTCGAGACGCGACGTCACGTCGAAGCTGAAGCCGCGTCCCTTCGGTTGCTTGCCGGTGACCCAGACAGCGGCATCCGCCGAGCGGATGATGAAATCACGGCCGGCATTGCCGTCGGGCGGCGCCTGCGGCAAATCACCATAGAGATTCCGGCCGCGGAATTGTCCCTTCACCGTGACGTGCTGGTCGGCATAGCGCTCGGGCGCGAGCGCGAGCGTGCGCACCGATGGCGCGACGAGCGATTCGGCCGGCGACGCGCTGGTGACGTTGACGATCACGATCTCACCCGGCTTGGGCCAGCTGGCGCCCGACTCGAGGCCGACGAACTGGCGGATTTCACGCCCCGAGAAGCGCGGGTCGTCCGGCTGCATTCGCCCCAGGTCCCACACTTCGCCGCGAACCTCGAGAACGCCGCTGCCCGACACGCTGCCTTTGACCAGGGCCGGAATTCGCGAATCGCCCGCGATCAGCGAGGCCCGTTCTCCGTCCTGCTGCAGCTCGGCGCGAAGCAACACCGGCTGGTTGTTGTAGAACGCGGGGTAGTTCCGGATGGCCGTAATCGTCGTCGCGCGCCGGGACAAGCTCTGCCCTGAGACGGCACTGGCCGCCAGGAGCGCGGCGGCCAGTCCACAGACCCCGATAGTGAAACGGTGTTTCATCATTGCAGCCGCCGGCGCGCGACGCGCGCCAGCACAACAGCCAGCACAAGAAAGACGATCGCACCGGCAATCTGGCCGAGCCCGCCTTCGTGGAGGAATGGAATCACACCCGTCGTCGCCGCGTCATCGGCGGCCTCGACGATCCGGCTTCCATACAGAATCGCATAGACGATGCCGGCGATCGACCCGCCGGCGATCAAGCCGGAGCTGAAGAGCGTGCCGGAGCTGATTTCGGATTCCGACGCCGCGCCCGTCTTGCGCTCGACGAACCAGCGCACGAGCCCGCCGACGAAGATCGGCGCGGTGGTGGCGATAGGCAGATACGAGCCCACCGCGAACGACAGCGACCGCACGCCGCACAGCTCGAGCACGATCGAGATCGAGACGCCGCACAGCACGAGGCCCCAGGGCAGGTTCTGACTCAGCAGCCCCTTGATGATCGTGGACATCAAGGTCGCCTGCGGCGCCGGCAGCGATTGCGAGCCGATTCCCATCACCTGGTTCAGATAGAGAGTCGTGAACCCGATCAACATCGCGGACACGACGACGCCGATGATGAGACCAATCTGCTGAGAGCTTGGTGTGGCGCCAACAAGAAACCCGGTCTTCAAATCCTGCGAGGTGGCGCCGGCAATGGCGGCCGCAATGCACACCACCGACCCGACGCAGATCGCCAATGGCGCGTACGCGTCGCCCGTCCAGCCGACCGCGACGAAAATCGTGCAGGTCAGGATCAGCGTGGCGATGGTCATGCCGGAAATCGGATTCGACGAGTTGCCGATGAGGCCCGTGATGCGCGACGACACGCTGACGAAGAAGAAGCCGAACACGACCGTCAGCACCGCCGCCAGCGGGTTGCCGAACGTCGGCAGCTTCGGGACCACGACGAGAAACAGGGCCAGAACCAGTGAGCCGACGATGACGAACATCAGCGGAAGATCGCGTTCGGTGCGCACGCGCTCCGTGCCGCCGGTGGCTTCGCCCAGTCCTTTCATGCTCTCGCGGAAGGACGAGATGATCGTCGGCAGGGTGCGGCCGAGCGTGATCAGCCCTGACGCCAGCACTGCGCCGGCGCCGATGTAGCGGATGTAGGCGCTCCAGATTTGTCCGGGCGCCATTTCGGAAAGCTTCAACCCGCTGGCCGGCACCGGCGGAAACGGCACCGGAATGTACTGCCCGAGAATCGTCAGCAGCGGCACGAGGACCAGCCACGACAGGACGCCGCCGGCGAACATGACGCCCGCGATCCGCGGACCGATCACGTAGCCGACCCCCATGTACTCGGGCGAGATATCGACGTTGACCGTCGCATTCGGGAAGAAGCTGCGCGCCGGCATCGAGTAGCCGATTGCGGTACGGAACATCTGAATGATCCAGGACAGCGCCTTCCACAGCATCCCGACGCCCAGGCCAAGAAACACCGTGCCGGCGAGCGCGCCGCCGCGCTCGCCGGCGACCAGCACGTCCGCACACGCCGTGCCTTCGGGATAGGGCAGGACGCCGTGCTCCTTCACGATCAGCGCGCGGCGCAGCGGCACCATCATCAGGACGCCGAGGATGCCGCCTGCGAAGGCCAGCAGAAGGATTTGCAGGTAGTTGAAGTAACCGGGTCCGTAGGGCAGCAGGAACAGCAGCGCCGGGATGGTGAAGACGACACCCGACGCAAGCGATTCGCCTGCTGACCCGATCGTCTGGACGATGTTGTTCTCGAGGATCGTCGAGCCGCCGAGCCGCTTGAGCACCGAGATCGCCAGAACCGCGATCGGAATCGACGCGCTGACGGTCAGGCCGGCGCGCAGCCCGAGATAGACCGTGGACGCACCGAAGAGCAGGCCGAACAGCGCGCCGAGCACGATCGCGCGCGGGGTGAACTCGGGGATCGTCTTCGACGCCGGGACGTACGGCTCGAATGACGGCGGTGCGGGCGCGTTCGGCGGAGCAGCGGTCGGCACGTGAGCCATAGAGGGCGGATTCTAGCAGGCTTGCCTTGAGGGTGGCGGAAGGCGGTACAATCGCGGAAGTCTTGTGAAAACGTCGAACAAACCACGTCCGCTGCCGGAACAGGTCTCCGAGCTCACCACCAACCGCCTGTCGATTTACCTGCGCTGCCTGACGGAACTGGACTCGGCCGGTGTGCAGACGATCTCGTCACAGGGGCTCGCCGAGCAGTTCCACCTGAATGCCGCGCAGATCCGCAAGGACCTGGCCAACTTCGGCGAATTCGGCGTGCGCGGCGTCGGCTACTACGTCAAGGACCTGCGCCGCCACGTGCGACAGATCCTCGGCCTCGATCGCAAGCTGCGCGTGGCGATCATGGGCGCCGGAAACCTTGGCCTTGCCCTTGCCGACTATCCGGGCTTCCGTCAGGAAGGCTTCGAAATCGTGGCGCTCTTCGACGTGCTGAACGAGAAGGTCGGCCACATTTCGCGCGGCGGTGTCGCCATTTTCGACGTCCGTCAGCTGAAGCGCGTCGTCAAACACGAGCGCATCAGCATCGCCGTCGTCGCGGTGCCCGTCTCCGCGGCGCAGCCCGTCGTCAATCAAGTCGTCGCGTCGGGGATCAAGGCCGTGCTCAATTTCTCGCCCGGTCCGCTGACCGTGCCACCCGACGTGAAGTTGAAGAGCGTGGATCTGACGCAGTCGCTGGAAAGCCTGTCCTTTTTCCTGGCGCGGGGAGAGAGCGTCGAATAGCAGCCGCGCACGCGGCCGCGCTCGTGCCCTCGTCCTTCGTCCCTCGTCCTTCGTCCCTCGTCCTTCGTCCCTCGTCCTTCGTCTTTACACAGTCTCAGCCTGCAACAGTTCCTCATACGCCGCTTCGTATTGCGGCACGACGCGGTCGGCCGAGTAGCGTTCGACGGCCACCGTCCGCGCAGCACGCGCGATGCGGCGGTGCAGATCGTCGTCGGTCAGCAGCCGCACGGCACTGGCCACCATCCCGTCCAGATCGTCGGGGTCGTACAGGAAGCCATCCACGCCATGGTCGATGACTTCTGGAAGACCACCGACGCGCGAGGCGATAACAGGAACTTCGCAGGCCATCGCTTCGAGAGCCGCGAGACCGAAGCTTTCGGTCGCTGACGGCAGCAGGAACAGATCGGCCGTCGCGAAGATCTCGACGACGTCGTGAATTTCGCCGGCGAACTCCACATCGTGCTCGAGTCCCGCTGCGACAATCTGCGCTCTCGCGCCGGGAAGTTCCGGGCCGTCGCCGACCAGCACCAGCGTGGCGGGGACCTGCGCCCGTATCCGGCGGAAGATCTCGATCAGCGCGCCGATGCGCTTCACCGGCCGGAAGTTCGAGACGTGAACGAGCCGCTTTCGCGGCGAGTCCCGGCGCCGCAGATCCAGCGGCCTGAAACGCGAGACGTCGAGAAAGTTGGGGATCACCCGGATCTCGCGCGCGATGCCGAGCGAGGTGCAGGTGTCCTCGCGAAGGCTCCTGGAGACAGCGGTCACACCATCGGACTGATCGATGCAGAACGCGACGGTCTCCGAGTACGACGGATCGCTGCCGACCAGCGTGATGTCCGTTCCGTGGAGGGTCGTCATAATTTTCGGCACGCGATCGGTCGCGTGCGAGCTCATGATCTGTCGCGCGAGATAGGCGGCGGCGGCGTGCGGGACCGCGTAGTGCGCGTGCACGACGTCGAGATGGTGACGCCGCGAGACCTGCACGATCTTCGTGGCGAGCGACAGCGCGTATTGGGGTTCACGGAACAGCGGGTAGGCCGGCGTCGAGACGGCGTGGAAGGTCAGTCCCCGACGGCCGGACGGGAAGCGGAACGGCGGCTCGGTGCTGAGCACGTGCACGTCGTGACCGCGGTCCGCCAAATCGATGGCCAATTCCGTCGCGACGATCCCGCTGCCGCCGGTCGACGCGTAACAGACGATGCCGACGTTCATGGCGTGTCCGGCCGCACCCGCTGGCGGAGGAGATGCCGCCTCACCAGCGGCTCGCGAACGACGAACCCTTCCGCCCACCGGACGCCGACGCGGGCGCCGAACTGCGCGTCGCGACTCTCGATCAGTTGCTGAAACAGCGGCGACGTGAGGCGCGTCTGTTCCGCGTCCGCGTTGGCAGGCGCGAACTGCGTGCGATGACAGGCGAGCGCACGCCGTTTGATCTCGTACTGGTCGGAGACGTCGATCACGAACGATGGCTCGACCGAGTTGTTGATGAAATAGCAGACGAGCCAGTCGGGCTTCCACGGCGCGCCTGCCGCGTCGTAGCGGCGCAGGCCGCTGCTGAACGCCGCCGCGCGCACGAGCGTGTTCGCGGCGACATGGTCCGGGTGTCGATCGGATTCGTGGGGCAGGGCGATCGCCGCCGGCCGGCATCGCCGGATCAACTCGACGATCGGCCGCACCTGCTCAGGGGCTTCACGCAGCTGCCGGTCGGGCAGCCCGAGATTCACGCGCCACGCGGCGCCGAGCACGACCTGCGCCTCCTCGGCTTCACGCACGCGCTCCTCCGGCGTGCCGTTCGTCCCCATTTCGCCACGCGTCAGATCGCAGAGCCCGACGGACAACCCGCTGGCAACATGATGGGCCACCGTGCCGCCCATCCCGATTTCGAGATCGTCCGGATGCGGTCCGAAGACGAGCAAGTCGACCGGCGACACCGTCATAGTGCGCCCGGCGCTGTCCTGGGCGAGGCGCGGTAGGTTCCGCTGCGGCCGCCGCTCTTCGTCAGTAATCGCACCCGCTCGATGACCATGCCGCGATCGGCCGCCTTGAGCATGTCGTAGATCGTGAGCGCGGCCACGCTGGCCGCGGTCAACGCTTCCATTTCTACGCCGGTCTGCCCTGAAACGTTGACACGCGCGACGATGCGGTAGCCGCCGCGGGCGGCGGTGATGTCAACGGCGACGTGACTGAGGAGGAGCGGATGGCAGAGTGGAATCAGATCAGCCGTGCGCTTGGCGGCCTGGATGCCGGCGATGCGTGCGATCTCGAGCGGATTGCCTTTCCTGGCATTCCCGCTCGCCGCCAACCGCCGCGCCGTCGCCGACACGCGGATGAAGGCTTCCGCCGTTGCGGTCCGATCGGTGATCGGCTTCTCGCCGACGTCGACCATTCGGATACGCCCTGCCGCGTCCAGGTGGCTGAGCGACGGCCGGCGCGGGCGGGGCATTTCGGCAGCATAGCAGAGTCGCCGTCACCGACGAGCCGCTCACGATTATTCGTCACGGACGAACGCCGACGAAGATCGTCACCGACTGCGCGGAGGTCACAGACAGGAACAAAACAAATGACTGGTCCGTGCATTCCGTGTCGTCTGTGACGGCATCCGATCCGTGCCCATCCGTGACGCTATCGATGGCTTTCCGCGACGCCGTCACGGGGCGGCGGTTCGATATGAATAATCGCGTCGCCGATTTCCGGGAATCGCGCCATCAGCCGGTCCTTCACGTCGTGCGAGATCGCATGGGCGACGTCGAGCGGCGTCTCGGGTGCCATCCAGATGTGCAGATCCAGGAAGACGAAATCGGCAGATCCGCGGGTGCGGATGGCATGGCAGCCGATAACGTGCGGGACCTGCATCACCACCGCGCGCACCTCATCTTCGGGAATCATCACCCGATCGGCCAGGATGTTGGACGTCGATCGCACGATCTGCAACGCCGCGTAACCGATGAAGCCGACGACCACGAACGCCGCGATCGAATCGAGCACGGGATAGCCGAGGGCCGAACCGGCAAGGGCGACGATGACGGTGAGCGACGTCAGCACGTCGCTCCGGGTGTGCAGCGCGTCAGCGATCAGCACTTCGCTCGCCAGGCGCGCGCCGGCACGGCGCTCGTAGATCGCGACGGCGAGGTTCACCGCCATGGTCCCGGCCATGACGACGAACGTCAGGCCGCTGACTGCGGGTCCGCCACCGTGGAAGAACCGCTGCCAGGCCGCCCGTCCGACCTCGATCATGACGACGAGCAAAAAGGCGGCAATCGCCGCTGCCGCGATCGACTCGAATTTCCGGTGCCCGTACGGATGATCGACGTCGGGCGGCTTGCGCGCGACGCGGACACCGAGCAGCGCCGCAACGTTGGAGAACGAATCGGTCAGCGAGTGGAGCCCATCCGAGACGACGCTGACCGCGCCGGTGGCGTAGCCGAGCACCAGCTTGGTGGCGGCGACGGCGAGGTTGAGGAAGAGGACTTTGACGAGAACGGCCGCGACGGCCTGGTAGCGATCCCTCACCGTCGCGGCGTGTCGGGCGTCAGAAGATGCGGGCCGTAGGTACCGGCCACCAGCGAACCTGGACCTTGCCGATGATGTACTTCTTCGGAACCATGCCCCAATGCCGGCTGTCAGAACTGTTGTTCCGATGGTCGCCCATCACGAAGTAATAGCCTTCGGGCACCACACTCGGACCGTAGTCGTCGTGGCTGCGGTATTCGGGCGGGACGAAATCGTCGCGCATCGGCGTGTCGTTCACGTAGACCTTGCCGTCCACGATGCGCACGACGTCGTTCTCTTCCGCGATCACCCGCTTGACGAACGACTTGTTCGGATCGAGCGGGTAGTAGAGCATCACGATGTCGCCACGGCGGGGATCGGCGAGGCGATAGGCGAGCTTGTTCACGATCAGCCGGTCCTGATCGGCGAGGGTCGGCGCCATGCTCTGGCCCTCGACGCGGGCCACCTGGAAGCCGAACGTCACGATCAGCGTGGCGTACACGGCAGCCGAGAACAGCGTCTTCAGCCACGCCACGAGCTCGTCGCGAACCTGACCGAGGTGGATGCCCTGCTGCGCCCCGTGAACGTGGTGTGCGGCGGGCAGCGGCGAAAGCGGGTCTCCGGCTAGAGTTTGAGGTACTCCCGGAGGCGGCGGGTCTGCGATCGGCTGACCGGGATTTCCGTCGCCTTCGCGTCCTTCATACGAAGGATGTAATTCCTGCTGAACCAGGGGACTATCTCCTTGATTTTGTTGATGTTGACCAGGTGAGACCGGTGCACCCGCCAGAACACTGCGGGGTCCAACCGTGCCTGCAATTCATCAAGAGTTCTGAAATTGCACGTGCCGGAGACGTGCCCAGTCACAATATTAATCGACTCGTCGGCCATCGAGGCAAAAATGATGTCCTCGGCCTGCACCAGCAGGAACCGTTCGCCTGCTTTCACGGCGACCTGCTCGGGACGGGTGGTCTTCCTCGCTTCCACGAGTTGGACGATCCGCTCCAGTTGATCGTTCAGGGGGACGTCGGGGACCACCCGCCGCCGGGCCCGCTGGATCGCCGTTTCGACCCTGCCGGCTTCGATGGGCTTCAACAGATAGTCGACGGCGTTCACATCGAAGGCCTCGATTGCGTGCTGGTCGTATGCCGTCACGAAAATGATGGTGACGGGCGGCTCGCGATCGACCAGCTGGCGGGCCAGCTCGAAGCCGGTCAGCCCCGGCATCTGGACGTCGAGGAACACGAGGTCTGGCGTATGCCGGCCGATGGCGTCCAGAGCTTCAAAGCCGTTGCCCGCCTGGGCGACGACTTCGATGCCGCCGACCTCATCGAGGACGTAACAGAGCTCCTCGCGCGCCAGTTGTTCGTCGTCGACCACCACGGCGCGCAGCAGGCGATCAGGCACTGGCGCGTTCCTCGGCGACGATGTCGGGGATCTCGAGACGCACCGAGGTGCCGCGCCCGAGCTCGGTTGAGACGCTGACGGCGCTCCGCGCGCCATAGATCACACGCAGACGCTCGTTGACGTTGCTGAGCCCGATGCCGTCGGAGAATGCCGTCTCGCGGCGTTCGTCGGTCATGCCCAGCCCGTCATCGGTTACCTCGACGACCGCGCCGCCTGCGGTGCGTTCGGCGCGGATGGTGATCGTGCCGCCGCCGACCTTGCGCGAGAGGCCGTGCTTGACGCAGTTCTCGACGAGCGGCTGCAGGATCATGCTCGGAACGAGCACATCGAGCGTGTTGGCGTCGACGTTCGTGCGCACCCGGAGCTGCGGACCGAATCGAATGACCTCGATGTCGAGGTACTCGTGCGCGGCCTCGAGCTCTTCGCGCAGTGTGACGAAGTGATTCGGATCGCGAAGGCGTCGGCGGAGGAGCGCCGACAGGCGGTGCACGACCATGCGCGCCGTTTCAGGCTGCGACCGGATGAGGGAAGAGATCGAGGTCAGCGTGTTGAAGAGGAAATGCGGGTTGATTTGCGAGGCGAGCGCCGAGATCTTCGCCGCGAGCAGCAACTTCTCCTGTTCCTGGAGGCGATGCTCGATCCGGGCGTTGTTCCAGATCTTGATCGGCGTGGCGACACAGAGGACCGTTCCAATCAGCACCAGCACGAACGAGGTCGCTGACGGAGCGCTCAGGTAGAACAGCCGGTTAGGACCGAAGCGCAGACCGATCGCCTGTCGCAGGAGTTCCAGCGCGATTGGGGCGAGAACGAGGATGATCTGCCAGTCGACCTGGAGCCGGCGCGCCATGTGCCAGATCCGGCGTGGCAGCGCCGAGAAGACGAACGGCGAGAAGTGCCAGATCGCCTCCTTTGGACACAACTCGCGCAGGCCGCCGCCGGCAAACCCGCAGCCCACGGCAAAGGGCAGCGCGCCCCATTCGCCGGCAATAAGCGCTGGCACCGCCGTGAGCGCTCCGACGATTGCGCCCGAGTAAGGACCCGCGATGAGGCCGACGAGGAACGCGCCTTCCAGGGTCAGGTCCGCCGCGTCATAGCGCAGGAGGATCCGGGACGCGACGCCAAGCGTCAGCGGAGCGCCCAGGGCCAGCGACAGGATCAGCCGATCGGTGAAGGCGCGGCGCTCGAAGATGAGAATGTGTCGAAAGCGCCGGAACCGGACCAGCATCGTCGCCAGGCCGGCCATGACCGCCAGCTTGAAGACGAGCGTCGTGAGCAGGAACTGTTCCGGCGGCAGGAAGCGCGGTTCCACAGGGGGAATTATCGCCTGAATGCGGCCAAGATGTTATGATCGTGAGGTTTACCGGGAGCAGGCATGATTTCCGAGATCATCACGGGCTTTGCCACGACCTTCAAGCACATCTTTCGCAAGCCCATCACGGTGGACTATCCGGACCAGAAGGTCCCGATGTTCCCCAAGTTCCGCGGCAAGCAAGTCCTGATGCGGGACGAAAACGGCCTCGAGAAATGCGTCGCGTGCGGGCTGTGCGCCGTGGCGTGCCCGGCGGATGCCATTTACCTGGAGGCGGCGGAGAACGATGGCAGCGTAATGGCCGGCCCGCGCTACGCCAAGGTCTATCAGATTCACAAGACGCGCTGCATCTTCTGCGGCTATTGCGAAGAGGCGTGCCCGGTGTCGGCCATCTTCATGGGGAAGGACTACGAGACGGCGGTTTACAGCTCGAAGGACTTCATCTGGGACAAGGCCGATCTGCTGGTCCCGTCCACTGCAGACGCCAAAGCGCCGCCAGTTTCTGCGCAGTAGGCGCGGCTTTTTGTCCGCAGGAGCGCCCGACTGTTCAGTCGGCCCATTGTCTGGCCGCCCTGATGGGCGGCCCTCCTGCAGGTTCGGATCGACATCGCATTGAACCCACCCTTTCTGGAAGCGATCGAACGGCGTGTCCTCGTCTGTGACGGCGCGATGGGCACGATGCTGTACGCGAAGGGCGTATTCATCAACCGCTCGTTCGATGCCTTGAATCTCGCCCAGCCCGACCTCGTCGTCGAGGTCCACCGCGAATACATCCGCGCTGGCGCTGACGTGATCGAGTCGAACACGTTCGGCGCCAATGCCGTCAAGCTTGGCGCCTTCGGCCTCGCCGATAAGCTGGCGGAGATCAACGTCGCCGGCGCACGCCTGGCGCGCCAGGCCGCCCGGAACCAGGTGTACGTCGCCGGCGCAATCGGCCCGCTCGGCATCCGCATCGAGCCGTGGGGCAAGATGAGCGTGGACGAGGCCACCGCGCTCTTCCGCGCACAGGCCGCCGCGCTGGCCGACGGTGGCGTCGATCTGTTCATCCTCGAGACGTTCCGCGACATCAACGAGCTCGCCGCCGCGATCGCGGCGGTGCGCGGCGTGTGCGACGTGCCGATCGTCGCGCAGATGACGACCGAGGAAGATGGCGACAGTCTCGACGGCATGCCGCCAGAGGAGTTCGTGCCGCAGCTCGATCGCTTGTCCGCGGATGTGATCGGCGTGAACTGCAGCGTCGGACCGGCGCCGATGCTCGAAACCATCGAGCGTATGGCGCGTGTCACGACCAAGCGCCTGTCGGCTCAGCCGAACGCCGGACGCCCGCGTGACATCGAGGGCCGCAACATCTATCTGTCGTCGCCCGAATACATGGCGTCCTACGCCCGCCGTTTCGTTCAGCGAGGCGTGCGCCTGGTCGGGGGCTGCTGCGGCACGACTCCCGAGCACATCCGGCAGATCCATCACGCCGTGCGATCGCTCGCCCCGGCGGGGGAGCGTGTGGCGGTGAGCGCCGCGACCGGCACCGCCGACGCGTCGCTCGAGCCGCCAATCGAACGCGCGGCCAAATCGCGGCTGGCCCGTTCGCTCGCCGAAGGCCGCTGCGTCGTGACCGTGGAGCTTCAGCCGCCGAAGGGCCACGACCCGGCCGAAGCGCTCGCCGATGTCGAGAAGTTCGGCGGCTACGGCGTCGCCGCGATCGCAATTACCGATGGTCTGAAGAGCGGCGCGCGGATGAGCGCGCTGTCACTGGCAATGCTGATTCGGCAGCACGCCGGCATCGAGCCGGTCCTGCAGTACGCCTGCCGCGATCGGTACCTCCTCGGCATGCAGTCCGATCTGCTCGGCGCGCACGCGGTCGGCGTCCGCAACCTGGTGCTGTTCACCGGCGATCCGCGGAAGAGCGGGGATTATTCCGACGCGACGCTCGTCTTCGACGTCGATTCGATTGGCCTGACGAATGCGGTCTCGCGCCTGAATCACGGCCGCGACGTCGGCGGCCAGCCGATCGGGCGGCCGACGGCCTTCCACATCGGCGTGGTGGCGAATCCAACCGCGCCGCGAGTCGACGAGGAAGTGCGGCGCTTCGTCTACAAGGTCGAGGCAGGAGCCGAGTTCGCGGTGACGCAGCCGATCTATGACATCGACGCGCTCGACCGTTTTCTCGATCTGACCGAAACGGCCCGCGTCCCGTTGATTGCCGCCATCCGGCCGTTCGAAAGCCTGTTGCATGCGGAATATCTCGCGAACGAGGTGCCGAACGTGCGCGTGCCGGATGCGCTGATCGATCGGATGCGCCGGGCTGATGCGCTTGGTGGTGCCGTGGATGAGGGCGTTACCATTGCGTTGGAGCTTGCCGAGAAGGCCCGCACGCGCGTCCAAGGGGTGCAGTTGAGCGGTGTGCCCTCGGCCGTGGTGGCGGTTTTAACCAACCTCGGCACCCGGGCGTAGCCGAACTGCGATAGCGGACCTGATGGTCCGCAGTTGACCATATGTAGGGCGGACCTTCAGGTCCGCCATTCGCCGAGACAGCGCGTGTTTGACCAGATGTAGGGTGGACCTTCAGGTCCGCCGTTCGCGCCTTCGCTGCGGTAAAGCTTGTTTACGAGTTGCAGCCGAAGGTATAGTCCGATAAGTCCGCGGGTGGCAGCACGATGGCCCAGGCCCCGCAAATCCGGAGGAAACGGCGCCCATGGCACTGTTCGACCGAAGCGGCAGGGCAGATGAAGAATACGTGGCCTCGTCCGACGTCGCGACCCGCGCGCTGTCGGTCACGGCCGTTGAAACCGACTTCGTCGCCGGCGTCTACGAGAAGCTGGCGTCGATCTACGACATCGTGTTCGGCCCGACGCTTCACGCGGGGCGCCTCCAGGCGCTCAAGCGAATGGCGATTGCTCCCGGCGATCGCGTGCTCGAAGTTGGGGTCGGAACCGGCATCAATTTGATGCTGTATCCGCGGGATTGCAAGGTAACCGGCGTCGATCTCTCGGACTCGATGCTCGAGAAGGCGCACGAGCGTGTGGCGAAGAACGGGCTGCGCGATGTCCGGCTGCTTCAGATGGATGCCTCGGCGCTGACGTTTCCGGACGAATCGTTCGACATCGTCTACGCGCCGTATCTCGTCAGCGTCGTTCCAGACCCGGTCACAGTCGCGCTCGAGATGCGTCGTGTCTGCCGTCCCGGCGGGCGCGTGATCATCCTCAATCATTTCCGCAGTTCCAATCCGATCGTCTCGTGGGCCGAGCGCTCGATCTCCCCGCTGACGGTCCATATCGGGTTCAAGTCGGACCTCGATCTCCCTGCGTTCCTCGCCCAGGCGGAGCTTCATCCCGTCTCGATCGAGAAGGTGAATATCCCGCCAATCTGGTCGCTCGTCACGTGTATTAAGGACTAGCGAACTCAGGTGCGGCGGTGCCACTGGCGCGTCGCTGCACCGTCACCGTTTGCCCTGACGCACCGGTCGCACTGACGCACCCGTTGCACTGACGCACCTGTCGCACCCGTCGCACCTGTACCACCCGCCGCACCCTGAGCGCATTGTGGCGTGGTAAGTTACGCGCCATGACTTCAGGACGACTCTTCCGCCGAGGCGCCGGCGTCGGTCTCGTGATCGCTTTCGCGTGTGCGGGATGGGCTCTCTCGGCCCGCGAGCCCGGTCGGGCGACGCAGGACGTGGTGACGCTCGACATCAGCAAGCCAGGTCCGCCGATCTCGCCGACGATGTATGGTGTCTTCTTCGAGGACATCAACTTCGCGGCTGACGGCGGGTTGTACCCGGAGTTGGTGAAAAACCGATCGTTCGAGTTCACCGAGCCGCTGTACGCATGGCGGCGTGTGTGGCGTGACGGCGTGGATGGCGAGCTCACGATTCGCAGCGACGCACCGCTCAACGATCAGAACACGCACTATCTCCGCCTGCGTGTGTACTCTGCCGACGGCGGGTACGGCCTCGTCAACTCGGGATTCCGGGGAATGGGTGTCCACACCGGGCGCGAGTACGTGCTGTCGGCGTTCGTGCGCATCCACACGCCCGGGACGCAAACCTTGTCGGCGCGGCTGACCGACGAGAAGGACCAGCCGCTGGCGGAGGCAACGCTCAGCGGATTCAGCGATCAGTGGAAGCGCTACGAAGCGACGCTGCGGCCGTCGTCGACCAATCCCCGTACCCAGCTCGAGATTATGGCCAGCGGGAAAGGCGAGATCGACATCGACATGGTGTCGCTCTATCCGAAAGAGACGTGGCAGAACCGGCCCAACGGTCTCCGCAAGGATCTCGTGCAGTTGCTCGCCGACATGAAGCCCGGTTTCATCCGCTTCCCCGGCGGCTGCATCGTGGAAGGGCGGCGCCTGGAGCTTCGCTACGACTGGAAGAAGACCGTCGGCGAAATCGCCGAGCGAAAGGCGCTGGTCAACCGCTGGAACGACGAATTCAGTCATCGCCCTGCGCCCGACTACTTCCAGTCGTTCGGCCTCGGGTTCTTCGAGTATTTCCAGCTGGCGGAAGACGTCGGCGCCACGCCGCTGCCCATCGTCAATTGTGGCATGGCGTGCCAGTTCAATTCGGCCGAGACGGCGCCGCTCGACGCGCTCGATCCGTTCGTGCAGGACGCCCTTGACTTGATCGCTTTCGCCAATGGGCCCGTCGAGAGCCGGTGGGGCAAGTTGCGCGCGCAGATGGGCCATCCGGCGCCGTTCAATCTGAAGATGGTCGGTATCGGGAACGAGCAGTGGGGGCCGCGGTACGTCGAGCGGTACAAGCGATTTGCTGAAGCCTTGAAAAAGGCGCATCCCGAGATCGCGCTCGTCTCGAGCGCCGGCCCCGGTTCGTCGGGCAAGGAATTCGAATATCTGTGGACCAATCTGCGGCAGCTGAAGGCCGACATCATCGACGAGCACTACTACATGGCGCCGCGCTGGTTCCTCGAGAACGCGCATCGTTACGACGGCTACGATCGCAGCGGTCCCAAGGTCTTCGCCGGCGAATATGCCGCGCAAACATCCGGCGTGGCGAAGCCGGACAACCGCAACAACTGGGAAGGAGCGCTCGCCGAGGCTGCGTTCATCACCGGCCTGGAGCGGAACGCCGATGTCGTGTCGATGGCGTCTTACGCACCACTCTTCGCGCACGTCGATGCCTGGCAGTGGACGCCGAACCTGATCTGGTTCGACAACCTGCGTTCGTTCGGCACGCCCAACTACTACGTCCAGAAGCTGTATGCGACGAATCTCGGAACGCACGTCCTGCGCGTGAACGTCAACGGCTCCGAAAAGAACGCCGACAACGGCCTTTACACGAGCGCGTCACTGGATCAGAAGAACGGTGACGTGATCTTCAAGGCGGTGAATGCCACAGCAACGGCACGGACCGTCCGCGTCGATCTCAAGGGCATCGCCGGCGTCAAGGGTGACGGCCGCGTGATAGTGCTTGCCTCCGACGATCTGAAGGCCGAGAACAGCCTCGAGCAGCCGACACGCGTGGCCCCGGCCGACAAGCCCCTTGCCGCGTCGTCGGGTGGGTTCGATCTCACACTGCAACCGCAATCGTTCACGGTGTTGCGAGCCAAGGTCATGTAGGCCGGACTTTCCTACACGTGCCGCGTTGTCGTGGATCGGCGGCGCGTGGGTTAGCATCGCGGCATGACATGGTTTCGGGTTGGCCTCACGGTCGCGCTCCTCACGGCACCCGCAGCCGCGTCGGCTGATGATGGACGACCGCTCACCTTCCGTCCCGCCGCGCCCGGCGTCTGGAAGGCGACGCTCGGCACGCCGGAAGATCTGACGCTCCTGAGCGCCGCCGGCGCCAGACCCGAGCTCGCGGCACTCGGCGCGATGACGACGCCGCCGTTTCCGCTGACGGAGGATGCTGGTATCGGTCGCATCGCCAATGGCCGGCTGGCGCTGAGATTTCCCCTCGGTCCGGACGAAGACATCTACGGTCTCGGCGTCGATTTCGCCTCGATGCGCCGCACCGGACTGAGCTTCCAACTGCACGTCGATCACTGGAGCGGGAGGACCGGCCGTACACATGCGCCGGTGCCGTTCTATGTCTCGACGAAGGGGTACGGCGTCTTTATCGACTCCTCGCGATACCTCACGGTGAGCGTCGGCCTGGGCGTGCGCACCGCCGCCACTGTCAAACCCCCTCCAATAGATCGGACGACGCACGCGAAGGAATGGGCCGAGTTCCCGCGCTCGGATTCGATTGAAATCCTGGTGCCCGCAGCAGGAGTGAACGTCTACGTCTTCGCCGGACCGACGATGCTCGATGCCGTGCGCCGGTACAACCTGTTCTGCGGCGGAGGCGCCCTGCCACCGAAGTGGGGTCTGGGCTTCATGACCCGGACGCCGACCGCCTACACGGCGGCACAGGTCCTGAGTGAAGTGGCCGAATTCCGCAGACGTGGCATCCCGCTCGACATGATCGGGCTCGAGCCGGGATGGCACGATCATGCCTACCCGACCTCGTTCCAATGGGACGCCGCGCGATTTCCCGATCCCGCCGGCTTTCTCACGCGTCTGGCTGGCGAGCATGTCCGCGCGAATCTCTGGTTCAACCCGTACGTGTCGCCGACGTCGTCCCTCTATTCCGCTCTCCTCCCGTTTGCTGGATCGCATCTCGTCTGGAATGGCATCGTCCCCGACTATTCCATGCCTGCCGCGCGGACGGCCTTCGCGGACCATCTGCGAGCAAAGGTCATGGGGACGGCCGCTGGAGCAATCGGCGGCTTCAAGGTCGATGAGGTCGACGGCTTCGACTTCTGGCTGTGGCCCGACGTCGCGCAGTTTCCTTCCGGCCACGACGGCGAACAGCTGCGACAAACCTATGGCCTGCTCCTGCAGCGCACATTGATGGAGATCTACCGCGGCCTCAATCAACGCACGCTGGGTCAGGTCCGGGGCACGAACGGAGGCGCGTCTCCATTTCCGTTCGTCATTTACAACGACAACTACGATTTCAACGAATACATCACCGCGGTTGGGAATACCGGCTTCGCCGGTGTCCTGTGGTCGCCGGAAGTTCGCGCCGGCGAAGGCGAGGACATGCTCCGCCGGATTCAGGCGGTGTGCTTCTCACCGCTGGCGATCTTCAACGGCTGGGCGACCGACACAAAGCTCTGGACCCATGCCGACGTCGTGGATGCTATCCGCGACGCCATTCAATTACGTGCGCGTCTCTTGCCGTACTGGTACACCGCCTTCGCCCAGTACCGTTTTGAAGGCACGCCGGTCATCCGGCCGATGCCACTCGTGGACGGGTTTATGACGCCAAGCCCGCGGAACGCGGCGGATCCGTTTGCGATTCGCCGAGTCGACGAGATCAAGGATCAGTACATGGTCGGCGATACCTTGCTCGTGGCGCCGATCGCGCCCGGTGCCAGGACCCGCCGAGTCGTCCTGCCTCCCGGAAAGTGGTACGACTTCTACACCGGCGATCTCGCGGGCGAGCACGAGACGATCAGCGTGACGCCGCCGCTCGAGCGGATCCCGCTCTTCGTTCGAGATGGCGGGCTCGTCCCGCTGATCCCGGCGCGACAGTTCGCGCCGGGCCGCGACGACGTGTCACCGCTCGAGGTGAGGTACTACGGCAGCAAGCCTGGCAGCATGCGGCTTTACGACGATGACGGCGAGACGTTCGACTACGAGCGCGGAGCGCATACGTGGACGCGGCTCGACGATGACGCGAGGCGCCTCGTCAGGGAGGGTGACACCGTCGTCAGGGGCGGCACGTTGGCGGTATGCGGACGTGAGCTTCGTCCAGATGACGAAGTGACTGGCTCGGCGTGCCATCGCCGACCTCGAGGTCCGTCCTACAGGTGATCGGCAATGATCGAAGCCGCGCGAGCAGCGCCATCCACATCAGCCTTCTCCGGTGGGTTCGGCTGCGCGAGCAATCGATCGAGCGAGTCCTGCCAGCGGCCGCCGAGCAGGTCCTCGTTCGAGATGAATCCGCACCGCAGCCAGCGCGGCATCTCCCGGACCAGCACGTCGTACTCGACGAAGTGCCCGCGCGAGGTGTAGAGCAGCGCCGTATCGTTGGCGATGCATTCCGAGATGATCCCGTACCCCGGCTTCGTGATCACGATGTCGACGGCTGCGACGACGTCTTCGTAGCGCATCCCGTCCGCGTAGAGCCGCTTCTCGTCAACCATCCTGACGTTCGCGGGCAGTTTACGCTGCGCCACTGCGTCAGTGGGACCCTGGGCCATATCCGCGCGCGCGGCTCGTCGGCGCGCCGGTTGGCGCCGACATCAGCGGTGGTCACGACGAGGTAGTCGCGCATCGACGCGATTCGGTCGAGATCGATGCTGGCGAGGCCGTATCCGCCGAATGACAGCAGGACGAGGGGAACATCCGCGGGCAGATCGAGCGAGCGCCGCACGTCCTGTGGATCGCGCGCCGTTCGCCGCGCGATGAACGGCAGATCGAAGACGTTGCGGAACATCTCGAAGCCGCCATGCATCGGCAATCGGAGCGCGAGATCCGCGGCCGAGTACGCTGCGCGTATCTGCTCGACGAACCGGCCGCCGCCCGGCGTCCAGTCGCGATAGCCGTCGTAGATCCAGTCCCAGGTGAAGTTGCCGAGCGCGATTGCCGGAACGTCCGCAATCCGCGCCGCGGCGAACGCGAGCGGCGGAATATCCCCGACCACGAGGCTCGCGCTGACGCGACCGCAGCCAGTCCGCCTCCCGCGCCGCGAGCGATTCGAACCCGTCATAGAACGCGGACGCCCGCCGGATCGTTTCGGCTTCGTCGACGCGGAGGCTGTCGATCTGGATCACGCCGGTGTCGGCGTCGAGCGGCTGCCAGTCGATCGGCCGTGTCAGTGTCAGATCGAAGATCCAGCGAGGCGCGGACGGTGCGGACTGCAATCGGCGATTTCGCGATGCTCGGCGCCGAGGCGTTGAGGACCTCGATGTCGCGCGCGGCGTGGCCGAAGCCGTGACCGGAGATGTACCCGCAGCAGCCGCCACCTGTACCCGTAGACTGGATCACGTCTAGAACGCGACTTTGAGCACTTCGTCGAGCGTTTCGACCGGAACGAAGGTCATGCTCTCTCTGAGATCCCCAGGAAGCTCCTCGAGATCGACGGCGTTGCGCGCCGGCAGGATGAACGTGTGAATGCCGTGCCGCCGCGCCGCCAGGGCCTTCTCGCGAATGCCACCGACGGGCAGCACCAGACCCGAGAGCGTGATTTCGCCGGTCATCGCCACGTCTTCGCGCGTCGGCTGATTGCGGATCGCCGACAAGATCGCGGTCGCCATCGTCACGCCCGCCGAGGGACCGTCCTTCGGGATGGCTCCGGCCGGGACGTGCACGTGCAGGTCTTTCCTCTCGAAGAAATCTGTCCGGCACGCCCAGTTCCGCGGCGTTGGCGCGAATGTGACTGACGGCGGCGCGGGCCGATTCCTGCATAACCGCACCCAGCTGGCCGGTCAGGATGATGTTCTGACTGCCGCCCGGAAGCAGAGACGCTTCGATGAACAGCACATCGCCACCGGCCTCGGTCCAGGCGACGCCGGTCGCGACGCCCGGCCGCGACGTCCTGAACGCCGAGTCCTGCTGGAAACGCGCCGGCCCCAGGTATTCCTTGAGATCGCCGGCATCGACGCGAGTGGTCGCGGGAGGCGCGCCGTTGTCCGTCGCGGGGCGACTCGCCGCTCGGGCCGCGATTTTCCGCGCCATCGCGCCAATCTGCCGCTCCAGGCTCCGCACGCCGGCCTCGCGCGTGTACTGGAAGATGATCGCGGCGAGGGCTTCGTCCGTGATTTCCATCGCGCTCGACGGCAGGCCATGCTCTTCGAGCTGTCGCGGAATCAGATAGCGTCGCGCGATGTGGCGCTTCTCGTCCTCGGTGTATCCGGGAAGCTGCAGGATCTCCATGCGGTCGAGCAGCGCCGGGTGAAGCGTACCGAGCTGATTGGCGGTCGCGATGAAGAGGACGCGCGAAAGATCGAGCGGCACTTCGAGGTAGTGATCGCGAAAGCTGTGGTTCTGCGCCGGGTCGAGCACCTCCAGCAATGCGGCGGCCGGGTCGCCCTGGAACCCGACGCCGATCTTGTCCATCTCGTCGAGCATGAACACCGGATTGATCGTGCCGGCCTGCCGCATCGACTGGACGATACGCCCGGGGAGCGCGCCGATGTAGGTGCGGCGGTGGCCTCGGATCTCAGCCTCGTCGCGCACGCCGCCGAGCGACAGGCGCACGAACTTCCGGTTCATCGCGCGCGCGATCGACTGGCCGAGCGAGGTCTTGCCGACGCCGGGCGGGCCGACGAAGCACAGAATCGGCCCCTTCATGTCGCCCTTGAGCTTGCGAACGGCGAGATACTCGACGATCCGTTCCTTGATCTTGTCGAGGTCGTAGTGGTCTTCGTCGAGCACGCGGCGCGCTTCGACCGGATCGAGCCGGTCGTCGGAGGCGACGCTCCAGGGGATGTCGAGCAGCCACTCGAGGTAGGTCCGCGTCATCTGGTAGTCGGGTGACGCACTGTTCATGCGCGCGAGCCGATCCAGTTCCCGCGTCGCCGCTTGCAGCGGTTGTTCAGGAAGGTTCGCCGCTGCGACCTTCTCGCGCAGCAGCTTGATCTCGTCAGCCTCGCCCTCGCCCAGTTCCTCCTGGATCGCCTTCAACTGCTGGCGCAGGTAGTACTGGCGCTGGGCGTCGGACATCTCCTGCTGCGCCTGCGATTCGATCTTGCCCTTCATCTCGAGCAGCTCGATTTCGCGCGACAGCGCGCCGGACACGGCTTCGAGCTTGGCCAGCAACGGCTCTGCCTCGAGGATGCCTTGCTTCTCCGCGGCCGGCAGGTCGAGCAGGCTCGCCAGCAGGTAAGCCAGGCGCAGCGGATCGTCGAGGTTCGCGACGACGCCGCGCAGCTCCTGCGACAGGCTGCTGGTGAGGGATAGCGCCCGATCGACCTGTTCCTGGATCCGCCTGACGTAGGCATCCACCTCGATCGACTTCGTCACCTTCTCGGGCTGCGGTGAAATCGTCGCGCTCATCGTCTCGCCAGTGCGATTGACGACGTCGGCGTGCGCGCGCTGAAGGCCCTCGACGATGATCTGGAGACCGGCATTCGTCCGCGCCATCTGCCGGATGATCCCGACGGTGCCGACGCGATGCATGTCGTCGGGGCCCGGATCGTCGGCGGCCGTCGACTGCAGCGTGAGGAACAGCATGCGATCGCCCTGCAGCGCGCGCTGCACGGCATCGATCGACACGGCGCGGTTCACGCCGAGCGGCAGAATGCTGAGCGGAAACGCCACTGTCTCGCGGAGCGGCAGGACCGGCAGCGACGACGGGATGGTGGTGGTGGGCGAGTCGGCCATGTGCTACGAGGTATTTCACTCAATTGCGGAGACATGCGTCAAACGGCGCGGAAGGTGGACCCGAAGGTCCGGCCGACACGCGGGTCGGTATCGCCACCCCGATCACATGTAGGGCGGACTTTCAAGTCCGCCTTGAACCCTCAGGCCCGCCTCCACCTCGAGCATGCGGTATGCTTGCGCGATGGCTTCGAACGAGCGTGACTTCTTCAGCGAGAAGCAGGAGACTCGGCCGACGCCGCTGACCTGTCCGCGGTGCCGGCGCAAGCACGACTACCAGCTCCGCTGGGTCCGTCGGATCAAGAAGATCGGATTCCGCCGGGCGCCGACGAACGCGATCGCGCGCTCTATGCCAAGCTTCGTGACTACATGATTCGCGTCGACGACGTGGTGCACTGCCAGTCGTGTCGCACACGGTTCGAAGTACCGTCTCACCAGTCGCTCGTTTTCCTGCAGGAAGGCGAGCGCCAGCCGAATTCCTGAGGGAGAGCGCATGGACACGACATCGCGTCGCGATTTTCTGAAGACCACTGCGGCGGGACTCGGCGGCGCGGTGGTCGTCGTCGGCGGCGGCACGCGCCGCGGCCGAGCCGAAGACGGCGCCGCAGACGACTCCTGTTCAAGGCGCCAGCCATCGAGCACGTCCGCGTCGGCTTCGTCGGCGTGGGCGGCATGGGCACGAACCATCTCGACAACTATCTGGCGCTCGAAGGCGTCACCGTCGCCGCCGTCTGCGATATCGACCAGTCGCACGCCGAGCGTGCCCGCAAGAAGATCGTCGACGCCGGGCAGCCCGAGCCGAAGCTCTTCACGCGCGGCGAGCGCGACTTCGAGCGGATGTGCGGCGAGCAGGAACTGGATCTCGTGTTCAACGCCACGCCGTGGGAATGGCACGTGCCGGTGATGCTGGCAGCGCTGAAGGCGGGCAAGCACGCCGCGACGGAGGTGCCGGCCGCGTATCGCGTCGACGACTGCTGGGCGCTGGTCGAAGCGGCGGAGAAGTACAACAAGCACGCGGTGATGATGGAGAACTGCTGCTACGACCGGCGCGAGATGCTGACGCTGATGCTGGTCCGGAAGGGGCATCTTCGGCGACCTGCTGCATGCCGAGTGCGGCTATCTCCACGATCTGCGGTCGATCAAGTTCTCGAAGGAAGGCGAAGGCCTGTGGCGCCGGGCGCACGCCGATCGCACGAAACGGCAATCTCTATCCGACGCACGGGCTCGGGCCGATCGCGCAGTGCCTTCGACATCAACCGCGGCAACCAGTTCGATTACCTGGTGTCGATGAGCAGTCCAGTCACGCGGCCTGAAGCTGTACGCGGAGGAGCATCTGCCCGCCGACGATCCGCGGCGCAAGGAGGTCTACAAGCTCGGCGACGTCAACGTGTCGCTGATCCGGACGGTCAAGGGACAGACGATCTACCTGGCGCACAACTGCGACGACCCGCGCCCGTACAGCCGGCTGCACAAGGTCCAGGGCACGCGTGGATTGATCGAGGGCTGGCCCGATCGCATCCACATCGAGGGCCGCAGTCCGAACGACGAGTGGGAGACGCTCGACAAGTACTACGAAGAGTTCGAGCATCCGCTGTGGAAGTCGGAGCGCGTCAAGAAGGCGACGCGCGGCCACGGCGGAATGGACTTCCTCGAGGACTTTCGGTTCATCGAGTGCCTGCGCACCGGCCAGCCGGCGGACATGAACGTCTACGACGCGGCGTCGCTCAGCGTCATCTGCGAGCTGACGGAGCGATCGGTCGCGGACGGCAGCCGTCCGCAGGACGTTCCCGACTTCACGCGCGGCAAGTGGAAGACGACCGAGCCGCTGGGGATTGTCGAATCCTGAGGAACCGCCGTAGGGCGGACCTTCAGGTCTCGCCGATGTAGGGCGGGGGCTTGAGCCCCGCCCTGCACCGGATCTCCGTTCACCACACGCCAGGCAATACCCGCCACCGCACCGTCCGTTGATAGTCGACATACTCGTCGCCGAACGCCTCGACGAGCGATCGCTCCTCGAACGGAATCGCCACGATCAAGTACGACCGAGCTCACGGCCGCGAAGACGAATCGCGTCCAGGTCATGTCCGGCACGGCGAAGACCATGAGCATCCATCCGAGATAGATCGGATGGCGCACGAGGTGATACGGGCCGACGACCTTGAAATCGGTCATTCGATGCTCGTGCCGAGTCCCTGGCGGATGCCGGCGAGCTGCAGCCCGTCGATCACTTGCGTCGCGCGCAGCCGTCAGCCAGACGCCGGCGAGAACGATCGTCCAGTGCGGAACGGCCGCTCCAGCCCCGATGGTCGTACAGGCGGCCAGGCAGCGGCTGCCAGCCCGCGATCAACGACGATCAGGAGCAGGCTCGACGATCCACACGTAGAGCTGAACGCTCGAGATGCGGCGGGCACCCGCGCGCGTCAGCCGGCGCTTGATCCCGGCGCGCGCGAACAGACTGTGGTGGAGCGCGAAGGCGCTGAAGAGAAGGACGTCGACGAGCGGGCGCCCACGCGGCGTTGGCATCCGTCCGGCGCCGGCGCCCATGCCGAGATAGAACGCCGCCGAGCGCGATCGTCAGGCTGACCACGAACGCGGCGCCACCGAGCCAGACGATCGACGCGTGTGGCCGGACCCGGCGCCGAAAGGTCAGGCATCGGCCGGTATTATAGTGAGGCCATGGCCGTCCCGCGGGTCGTGATCTCGGGCATCGGCGTCGTCTCGGCGTTCGGTGTCGGGCGAGAGCGGTTCTGGGACCACGTCAGCCGCGGCGTTACCGCCACCCGTGCCGTCACCGAGTTCGACGTCTCGACGTTCCCGTGCCAGGTCGCTGCGCCGGTACCGGCGGTGACTCGCGGCCGACGCACAAGTGCTCGACGGCGAAGACGATGCGGATCGCGAGTCGCGCGCCGATCCCAGGCGCTATTCACGCGCGGCGCTCCTGGCCGTCATCGCGGCACGCGAGGCGTGGCACGACGCTCACCTTCGCATCGACGAGCCGAACGCCGGGGTCATCATCGGCAGCGGCGGCGGCGGCATCGACGTCGGCGAAGCGCAGTACCGCGACTTCTTCACCGCCGGCGGCAAGCACGTCACGCCATACGCCATCGCCGTCGGCATCGTCGGCATGATCTCGAGCGAGGTCTCGATTTCGCTCGGGCTGCGCGGCATCAGCCACGTGCTGTCGACCGGATGCACCAGTTCCACGGATGCGCTCGGCTATGCGGCGCGCCTGATTCGCGCCGGCGAGGCCGACGTGCTGCTCTCAGGCGGCGCCGACGGGTGCGTCACGCCGGGCATGATCTTCGGCTTTTCGCGGATGCGCGCGGTTTCGACGCGCTACAACGATCGGCCGTCCGAGGCCTCGCGTCCGTTCGATCGAGGACGCGACGGGTTCGTGCTCGGTGAGGGCGCGTGGATGTACGTCGTGGAGCGCGAGGATCGGGCGATCGCGCGCGGCGCACGCATCTACGCGACGGTCGAAGGCTACCAGTCCACGTGTGACGCCTATCACCGCGTGCAGATGGATCCCGATGGACGATGAGATTGTGGCCGCGATGCGTGGGGCGATCGATCGATCCGGGCGCTCACTTCGACGAGATCGGCTACGTCAACTACCACGGCACCTCGACACAGCTCAACGACGCCATCGAGTCGCGCTGCACGCGTATGGTGTTCGGCGAGCACGCCGACCGCGTCCCCGGTTCGTCGACGAAGTCGATGATCGGTCACCCGCAGGGTGCCAGCGGCGCCGCCGGGATCGTCGCCACGGCGCTGGCGCTGCACCGCGGCTTCCTGCCGCCGACGGCCAACCTTACCGATCCCGATCCGGCCTGCGACATGGACTTCATCCCGCGTATCGGACGGGCGCAACAGGTCGGCGCCGCGCTGTGCAACTGTCTCGGCTTCGGATCGAAGAACAGCGCCATTGTGCTTGGCGCGCAGGATGCCTGACGACGTGCTGGTCGTCGGTGCGGGTCCGGCGGGATCCGTCGCCGCACTCGTGCTGGCACGCGCCGGCGTCAAGGTGACGCTGCTCGATCGCTCCGGATTCCCACGCGACAAACTCTGCGGCGATTCGATCAATCCTGGCGCAATGGGGCTCTCTCCGAGCGCACGGACTGGCGACGGCGATCGAGCACGTCGGCGTGCCAATACGCGGCATGCTCGTGACCGGCCCTGGTAATACCGAAGTGAACGGCAGATACGCAGACGGGATCTGCGGCCGCAGTATCCGGCGCCGCGGATCTCGATACGCTGCTGCTCGACGCTGCCATTCGTGCCGGCGCCCGATTCGAACCGAACGTGCGCGTGTCCGCGGCAGCGACGACAGGCACAGGGCCCGCCAACGCCGTGAACGGCGTCGTCGTCAGCGCAGAAGGCGGCTCGCATGTCGAGCGTCACGCGCGGCTGGTGATCGCCGCCGATGGCCGTCGATCGACCCTCGCGTTCGGGCTGGGGCTGGCGAGGCATCCGGCACGGCCGCGGCGCTGGGCGCTCGGCGCCTATTTCGAAGGTGTGATCGGCCTGGCGGAGCGGGGCGAGATGCACATCGGCAAAGGCCGCTACATAGGTGTGGCGCCGCTCCCTGGCGGCCTTGCCAACGCTGCGTCGTCGTCCCGGAGCTGGCGGCGAGGAGCTTCATGCACGCACCGGACGTGGCGCTCGAAGCCGCGATTGTGGCGGATGCGCGGCTTGCGCGTACGGTTCGAAAGAGCACGTCGCGTGACGGATGTGCAAGTGCTCGGTCCGCTTGCCGTCGACGCGGAGAGCGCTGGCGTTCCCGGCCTGTTGCTCGCTGGCGATGCGGCGGGGTTTATCGACCCGATGACCGGTGACGGGCTGCGGATTGCAATCAAAGGCGCGGAACTGGCCGCCGAAGCAGCCCTCGGGTATCTCCAGGGCCGGATCGGTCAGCCACACCTGTGGCTGCAGGGGAAGCGGGACACCGAGTTCGCCGGAAAGCTGCGCACGAACCGTTTGCTGCGCTCGCTGGTCGCCCGCCCGCTCGCGCTCAGCGCCGCCGCGGTCGGCGCCCGGATCGTGCCAGCCGCCGTCGAGCGGATCATCATGTACGCGGGCGATGTGGACGCGCCGGTGCGCGAGGACGTGGACGAAGGTAGGACCGTAGGCCGGAGCTTTAGCTCCGGCGAGGACGTGGACGACCGTAGGCCGGAGCTTTAGCTCCGGCGATCGTGGCCCAAGCTAAAGCTTGGGCCTACGACACTAGGCTTGGGCCTACGACGCCGTGAACGCGTGCACCTGTGGCACTCGTCGCACCTGTCGCACCTGTCGCACCCGCATCTTCACCTCTCGCACCGGCCTCCTACCAGTTCGTCTCTGTCCTCTTCGGCAACAGCCATCGCAATGCGGGTTCGAAACGGCGCGCCCACGCCGCTTCGTTGTGCTGGCCGCCGCGTTCCTCGACGTACCTGATCTGCCGTCGTGGATGGATCGCCTGACGCCGGAGCAGGCGGACCATCTCACGGACCTGGCGAACGTGGCCGCGTCCTTCGAGTGTGCCGGTATCGAGATACAGGCGAGCGTCCCATTGCCCGACTGCGCTCACGACGCCGAAGATCGCTCCGCGCGCGAACCACAGCGACGGGCTCATTGCACCCGCGAAACCGAAGGTGTCGGGACGGCGGAGCAACGCGTACAGGCTGATCAGTCCGCCCATCGAGGAGCCCATGATCCCGGTCATCGCACGCTCGCGCTGGGTCCGGAACTCGGCGTCGATGCGCGGCTTCAACGTGTCGATCAGAAACGATACGTAGTCGTCGCCACGCCCGCCGCCGATGCGTTCGTCGCGGAACGGGCTGTATTCGTCGGCGCGAAGCTTGCCGCTGTTGGGGATGGCGACCACGATCGCCTCGAGACCCTCGCGCGATACGCGCTCCATCGTCTCGTCGACGAGCCATTCGCCCGCGAACGAGGTCGTGGGATCGAAGAGGTTCTGCCCGTCCTGCATGTAGAGCACGGGATAGTGGCGCCCGCTCGATCCATACGACGGGGGCAGGTAGACAAGCACGTCACGCTGGGTGCCGAGTTGCGGGCTCTCGACGCCCTCGAGCCGCCGTATGTTGCCGACGACATTCCCCTGCACCTCGCGTCCCGGCGCCCTCGTCGTACATCGCGTTGGTTCCACAGTATCATTGACGTGGCCCGCCGCTGTTCGCGGGCGGTCGTGCTGCGGACGCGGCGAGGTCTTTCACTGATGGCGCATCGGTTCACCATCGGCGTCGAGGAAGAATTTCAGATTGTCGATCCCCAGACGTGGGAGCTCCGTTCGCACGTCTCGGAGCTGCTTGCGGCCGGCTCGCGGTCGCTCGGCGAGCAGATGAAGCGCGAGATGCACCAGTCGATCGTCGAGGTCGGCACGACGATCTGTGAGGACGTGCCGCGCCTGCATCACGAGATGTTGAAAATCCGGACCGAGCTGTGCGCGGCGGCGGATCGCGCCGGTCTGGCCGTGGCCGCGTCAGGCACGCATCCGTTCTCGAACTGGATCGACCAGGTCATCTCGCCGGGCGAGCGCTACGAGAACATCGTCGAGGAACTGCAGCAGCTGGCGCGGTCGCTGCTGATCTTCGGTCTGCACGTGCACGTCGCCGTCCCGGATCGCACGACGGCTATCGACATCATGAACGCGGCGCGCTACTTCCTGCCGCATCTGCTCGCGCTGTCGACCAGCTCGCCGTTCTGGATGGGCCGCGACACCGGCCTGAAGTCGTATCGCACGACGATCTTCCGGCGCTTTCCACGCACCGGCGTGCCCGATCACTTCGGGTCGTGGAGCGAGTACGAGAACTACGTCAACCTGCTGATCGATCTGCACTGCATCGACGACGGTAAGAAGATCTGGTGGGACATCCGTCCGCACCCGACATTCGGGACGCTGGAGTTCCGCGTGTGCGATGTCCCGACCCGCGTCGAAGAAACGGTCGCGATCGCCGCGCTCGTGCAGGCGATCGTCGTCAAGCTGTACAAGCTGTATCGACAGAACATGGGGTTCCGCCTGTATCGGCGGGCGCTGATCGAGGAAAACAAGTGGCGGGCCGCGCGCTGGGGACTCGACGGGCAGCTGATCGACTTCGGCAAGAAGTCGGAAGTCCCGATGCGCGATCTGGCGCTCGAACTCGTGTCGTTCGTCGACGACGTGGTCGACGAGCTCGGCAGTCGCGAGCACGTGAACTACGTCCACACCATTCTGAAGGACGGCACGAGTGCGGATCGGCAGTTGAAGGTGTATCGCGAGACCGGTGATCTGACGAGCGTCGTGCAGCACGTCGTGCACGAAACGCGTCCCGCGACGATGCGCGTCTAAATGGGGTCGGGATAAATTTCAATTTTTGCCACGTCCTCGGTACGGCAAAAATTGAAATTTATCCCGACCCCGAGATATCGAGCGGTATTTATGGCCAAGAAAAAGACGGATGCGCCGATGATCGTCGGCCTGCTCTGCGGGCGCGAGTTTTCGTTTCCTCCGGCGTTCATCGCCGCGGTCAACGAGCTGGGGAAGCCGCACGGCGTGACCGCCGAGATGGCGAAGCTCGGGGGCACGAAGATGGGCGAGCCCGCGCGCTACCGGGTAATCGTCGATCGCATTTCCCACGAGGTCGAGTACTACCGCGCCTACCTGAAACACGCGGTGCTGCAAGGCACGTACGTCATCAACAACCCGTTCTGGTGGACCGCTGACGACAAGTTCTTCAACTACGCCGTCGCCAGCAGACTGGGCGTCGCGATCCCGAAAACGATCGTGCTGCCGCAGAAGGACTATCCCGCCGACGTCGACCTGACGCCGGAGTCGCTGCGCAATCTGGAGTATCCCGATCGACTGGGACGCGTTGCTCGACTACGTCGGCCGGCCCGCGATTCTGAAGCCGTTCTCCGGCGGCGGCTGGAAGCACGTCTACAAGGTGAACGATCGTCACGAGCTCCTGGCCGCCTACGATCGCACAGCGCCGTACTGCATGACGCTGCAGGAATTCATCGACTTCGATCAGTACGTCCGCTGCTTCACCTTCGGCAAGACCGACATCGTGCCCGTCCACTACGATCCGCGCGAGCGCCGATACATCGTCGATCACGCCTATCTCTCGTCCGAGCTCGGCTGAGCGCGTCGTCAAGGACGCGCAGACGATCAACCAGGCGCTCGGCTACGAGATGAACACGATCGAGTTCGCGGTGCAGGACGGCGTGCCGTACGCGATCGACTTCCTGAACCCGGCGCCCGATTTCGAGCGCGATCGGATCACGTCGCACTATTTCGGCATGGCCGTCGAGCGGATGGCGAAGCTGGTCATCGACCGTGCGACCTCCTGACGACCTCACCAACCCCTGGCCGCGGTGGGAACAGATGGTCGGATTGGGCAAAGCGGCCGGCGTAATCGGGCAGCCGGCGTGAGGAAGTGGCGGCAACGAAGGACGAAGGACGAGGGACGAAGGACGAAGGACGGAAACGCGACAGATGTCCACGGTTAGCGACGCAATCGAACACTGGCACGCCCTGTTGCGGCCGGACGTCGAACTGACGGCGGATTTCGCGGCGCGCTTCACCGACGATCTTCGGGCCGAACGGCTGTTCTTCGGCGATCGGATCCATTGCCCGTTCCTGCGTCCGTTCTTCCTCGACGACGACCAGGTGTCACTGGTACGTCGCGTCAGCGAGTCGATCGCGCGAATGGGCGAGACGGTGGCGCAGGCGGCGCTCGAGCGTCGCGACATTCTCGATGCGGTTGCGCTCACCGACGCCGAGCGCGCACTGGTCGCCATCGATCCCGGCTACTCGACTGCGAGCACCGCGTCCCGTCTCGACTCGTTCATCCTTCCCGATTCGCTGCAGTTCGCCGAATACAACGCCGAGTCACCTGCCGGCCTTGGCTACACCGAGAAGCTGACCGGCTGCTTCGAGCACCTCGAGCTGCTCGGACGGTTCCGCGAGCGGTTCGAGGCGTCGGCGTTCGCGCTGATGGAGCCGATGCTGCACGCACTGCTGGCCAGCTACCGCGAGTGGGGAGGGACTGCCAATCCGCCGACAATCGCGATCGTCGACTGGCGCGAGGTGCCCACCTGGGCCGAATTCCTGATCCTGCAGGCGAAGTTCGAATCGCTCGGCGTGCCGACGATCGTCTGCACGCCGCCGCAGCTCGAGTTCGATGGGCGTACGCTTCGCGTGGACGGCCGCGTCATCGACCTGGTCTACCGCCGCGTGCTCATCAACGACATCCTCGAGAAGCCGGCCGACTGCCGGGCGCTCACGGATGCCTATGCCGCCCGCGCCGTGTGCGTCGCCAACACCTTCCGCTGCAAGATTCCGCACAAGAAGGCGTTCTTCGCGCTGCTGACGGATGAACGATTTTCGGCCCTGTTCACCGCCGGACGAGCGCGCGATTGCCGCGCGGCACATCCCGTGGACGCGCCTGGTCAAGGAAGGGACGACGACGCGAAACGGTCAGCAGCTGGATCTCATCCCACATATCAGGAAGGAACGGCGCGATCTGGTGCTGAAGCCGAACGACGATTACGGCGGCCACGGCGTGACGCTGGGATGGGAGGCGGACGACAACGCCTGGGACGAGACCCTGACGAAGGCGCTGAGCGGGGAAGACGGTGCGTGGGTGGTGCAGGAGAAGATTCACGTCCGCCGCGAGCCGTTCCCGCGCTTCACGCCTGGGCAAGGCGCTCACGTCGGCGACATGCTGGTGGACTGCGCGCCGTATCTGTTTCGCGGGAAGCTGGCGGGCTTCCTGACGCGACTCAGCGCGTCGGGCCTGGCGAATGTGACATCGGGCGGCGGCCAGGTGCCGTCATTCGTCATCCGCGCACGCACGTGAGAGGCCGACGTCGCGATGCCTTTTGACTGCCAGTTCCGATCGACGCACGGCCAGGACGCGTGCGTCGACCGGTGTCCTACCACCGGCGCCGATCCGACCTTCGTGTTCGCTCGGATCGAGCAGGCCGCCGACCTGCCGCCGATCGATCCGCACACGATCGACGTCGCGGTCCTCGACATGCATCACGGATGGCCGAATCTCGGGCATGACGCCATCGGCTACGGCATCCAGAACATCGTCTGCGACATCACTCCCGCGCTCAGGGCCGCGGGACTTCGCGTGCGCGTGTTGTCCTATGACGTCCGGCGCGGACACCAGATTCCAGAGCCGCCCGGCGATCGCCATCGCATCTACATCGGCACCGGCGGGCCTGGGCATCTCGATCCGCGCCTGAACGATGGCGTCTCCCCAGGATCGCAGGGCATCAAAGAGGATCCGGCTGGGAGCCGAGGCTGTTCGCCCTCTTCGACGACATTCGGTCGGACGGCCAGGCCGCGCTGCTCGCCGTCTGTCACACTTTCGGCGTGATGTGTCGCTGGCTGGGTATTGCCGACGTCGTGCTGAGAGGAGACGAGAAAGGCGGCAAGAGCAGCGGGATCGCCGATAACCTGTTAACCGACGCCGCGCTCGATCACCCATGGTTCAGCGGCCTTGGCCGAGAACTCCCCGGCCGTCGTCGATTGAAAATCCTGGACAACCGGCTGTACGACCTTATCCCTCGCGGACCCATCACACCGCCCGTCGTTGCGCTGTCGTGCGAAGCGACAGGTATCGGCGGTGGACCTGGCGACGCGTTGACGGCGATCGAAGTCGCCCGCGATCCTGAAGGACAGTCATGCCGAGCATCCTCGGCGTCAACCATCATCCGGAGATCGTCAATCGTCCACGCCAGCTCACCATCCTGCGCAAGCGGATGGAGCGTGGCGCAGTGACGCCGGAGTGGTACGCGGAGCGGGCCAAGGCGCTCACCGACATCATCGGCGACGAGCGCGGCGATCAGTTGCTGCATCTCACGTCGAGCTACATGTTCCTGGGACCGCTGCGGTTCCACTTGTACAGGCAGATTCGACTGCGCGCGGAACGCCTCGGCGTGGCCGTCGACGTGCACGAGCATCGCACGCCGATTCTCGCCAGCTACGCGTAGCGAGAAATCGGAATGGCGGACCTGAAGGTCCGCCCTACATGTGTAATCCGATCACATCTGTGGCGGCGGGGCTTTAGCCCGCCGTAGTAATCTGATCCCCCTGTAGAACGGGGCCCGTGGCCCCGGCGACTGACGTGCCCGTCATTCCCGTTCAACTCGGAACCAGACGCCTTCCGAAAGAGGGCCTTCGCCTGGGTACAGTGCGCCACCTGCCCAGGGGTGTCCGAAAGGATCGCTACGGCGCCGAAAACTGGTTCGACGTCTGGCTTCCGAATCTCGCGCCCAGCGCCGCGCTCGTGAAAACGGCGAGATCCGCTGTTGGTGACGACAAGGCGTGGAAGCGGTTCGCGGGGAGATATCGGGCGGAGATGCGTCGCCCCGAAGCGGCGCGCGTGCTGGAGCTCGTCGCCGCCTTGTCGCGCGTGACCAACGTCTCGGTCGGATGCTACTGCGAGAATCCGCGCTACTGCCATCGAGCGATCCTGGTCGAGCTGCTCGCCGAGCGCGGAGCCACAGTTCGGAAGAGGTGAGGGACAGGCGGCAGACTTCAGACTTCAGGCGGCAGGCTTCAGGCTCCAGGCTCCAGGCTTCAGGCTCCAGGCTCCAGGCTTCAGGCTCCAGGCTCCGGCTCGGGCTCCGGGCTCCGCGCTGATCGTGATGCACCCAGGCACCTGTGCACTACGCACCCGTCGCACCTAACGCACCTGTCGCACCTGTCGCACCTGTCGCACCGACATTCCCTAAACGCCCCTCAAATACCCCCGCATCATGTTTTTCCAATACGGCCAGTCGTGTCCGCCTGCGTCGCCCCAGTCATCGAGATGGTGGCTGATGCCCTTGTAGCTGAGAGCGCGGGAGAGATCGTAGGAGTGCGAGGGGTGCTCCCACGGACCGTGGCCCGTGGCGATGTGGATATTGGCGCTGCTGATTTGTCCGATCAGGCCGGGATCCGTCATGCCACCGATGTAGTCCATCGGATTGTTGAAATAGAAGTTGTCGTCGTACTGGCCGTCCATGAACCGGCGCAGGTCGTAGAGTCCCGACATCGCGAAGCACCCGCGGACGGCGTCCGGGTGTTTGAACAGCGTATTCGCCGCGTGATATGCCCCGAGCGACGCACCCATCGTCGCGATCGCCACCAGGCCGCCGCAGTGGTGGTGGATGAACGGGATCACTTCCCATCGGATGTACTCGTCCCATTGGCGCTGCATCCAGCTCCGGTGAAAGGGATGCGCGCCCTTGTTGTAAAAGCTTTGATCGCCGTTCGATCCGACGGTGAAGAGCTTGATGCGGCCGCCGTCGATGAACTCGGCCAGCGCGTCGACCATGCCCTGGCCTTCCAGTTCCCACTCGTCGCCACCGCTCGTCGGAAACGCCAGGAGCGGCGTGCCCCAGTGTCCGTAGGCGACGACGCCCATGTCGCGTCCGAGGCGACCCGTATACCAGCGCTGATACTCTCTTTGCACGTCCGCGATTCTATCGCGGTCGTGCTGGCGGGAATGGCGCCAGGTGTTGTTGTATGCTTCCGGTTCTCATTCGCCGCTCACATGTAGGGCCCGGGCTTCAGCCCCGCCACCCGGCGGACCTGAAGGTCCGCCCTACATATTCGGCTCACGTGTAGGGCTCGGGCGGGGACATGTAGGGCTAGGCGGGGACATGTAGGGCGGGGCTTCAGCCTCGCCAGGACGGCGGACCTCAGGTCCGCCCTACACAGTCGGCGGGGAGGAGTAGTGTCGGAACGCGAGCCGATGACGATCCTGTGCGTTGCCACGTACGAAAAGGGTCAGCAGTTCATTCGTGAATGCAAGCGTCAGGGCTGCACCGTGCTGCTCCTGACGGTGGATACCCTGAAGGACGCGGACTGGCCGCGCGAGGCCATCGACGAGACCTTCTACATCCCTCGTGACATCGCCCGCGACAGCTTGCTGAAGGGTGTCAGCCACATCGCGCGCACGCGCGTCCTCGATCGGATCGTCGCGCTCGATGACTTCGACGTCGAAACGGCCGCCCTCCTGCGAGAGCATCTGCGTGTCCCGGGGATGGGCGAAACCACCGCGCGCTACTTCCGCGACAAGCTCGCGATGCGCGTCCGCGCCAGGAACCAGGGCATCCTCGTGCCCGATTTCGTCGCCGTCGTGAACGACGATGCGATCAACCGGTTCGCCGACAACGTCGGACTGCCGTGGATGCTGAAGCCGAGGTCCAACGCCGCGGCGATTGGCATCCACCGGATCGAGAAGCACGACGATCTCTGGCCGACGATCGACGGGCTTGGCGATCAGCGCTCGTTCTACGTCCTCGAGCAGTTCGTCGCCGGCGACGTCTTTCACGTCGATTCGCTGGTCTGGGAGCGCGAGCCGATCTTCCATACGGCGCACCAGTACGGCATGCCGCCGTTCAGCGTCGCTCATCAAGGCGGCATCTTCACGACGCGCACAGTACCGAAGGCGACGTCAGCCTGGAAGCCGCTCGCCGCCATCAATCGCGAGGTGTTGACGACGTTGAATCTCGCGCGCGGCGTCGCCCACACGGAGTTCATCCGCAGCGCGGCTGACGGCCGTTGGTACTTCCTCGAGACGTCGGCCCGCGTCGGCGGCGCCTACATCGTGGACGTCGTCGAGGCCTCGACCGGCATCAACCTGTGGCGCGAGTGGGCAAAGATCGAGATCGCCGGGGAGGATCACCCGTATCATCTGCCCAACGCCCGCGAGCAGTATGCGGGTCTTGCGCTCACGCTGTCGCGGCAGGAACGGCCCGATACCTCCGCCTACACGGATCCGGAGATCGTGCTGCGCGTGAACAAGAAGCATCATGCGGGCCTGATCGTCCAGTCCCAGGACCCGAAGCGCATCGATCAGTTGCTCGACAACTACACCGGCCGGTTCCTGCAGGATTTCTACGCTTACGCTCCCGCACCGGAGCGTCCGACGTCCTGACTTGCGTCTTCAGGCATGGCCCGTCGTCGTACTGGTCATCGGCGCGGTCTTCCTGCTGATGCTGGTGGAACTGCAGGTCGCCGTCTTCAATGACCGGACGCTGCGGGCTCGAGGCGCGGTCGAACCGCCGGACGACGTGTATCGGATCATGCGGTTCGCGTATCCGGGCGCCTTCCTCCTGATCGGACTCGACGCGCTGCGTCACGAGTGGCTCTCTCGTGACGTCGTGCTGCTGGGCCTCGTGCTCTTCGGCTGGGCGAAGGCCCTGAAGTTCTGGGTGATTCGCACGCTCGGCAGCCGATGGTCGTTTCGCGTGATGGTGGTGCCCGGCCTGCCGCTGATCACCGGCGGACCGTACCGCTGGGTCCGCCATCCCAACTACGTCGCAGTGCTCGGCGAGATCGCCGCGATCGCGGTGACGCTGTCGGCGCCCGTGTCCGGCGTGATTGCCGTGCTCGGATTCGCCTGGCTGCTCCGCAAGCGCATCCTCGTGGAAGAACGAGCGCTGGGCCTCCGGGAAAGATAGCGATCGAGTTCTCGAATTCTCGATTTCTGTATTTGGTCCCTCGCTTCGGCCCACCGACATGCGACGCGCTCGCAGGCCGAAAAGCCACCGCCGCCGCTGCGGCGTCCTAAGCATTACCCGCTGCTATACTGGCGGAGTCGGTCACTCATGCCTGCGCTTTGCCGGCTGTTGCTCGCGAGCGGGCGGCAGCAGGTCTTACCACCGGCGGCGGTCGTCCCGACCGTGCTTGCGCTGGGGTTGGCGCTGGCGTCCCCCACGTCCGGGCAGGTACGCCCGACCGACGCTCCGCAAGTTCTCCCGCAGGAAAGCGAACGGCCTCCGAGCCCTGCACAGCTGAAGTACGACGCGGTGCGGGCGCTCCGCGACGGTCGCTACAGCGAAGCGCTCTCGCTGGCGGCGACGTTGCCGGCCGATACAGAGGTCTTGATCGTCCGTGGTCGCGCGCTCGCCGCGATCGGACGCTACGACGACGCGCTCGCGGCCTTTCAGCCGGTCGCGCAGCGCGAGCCTTCAGGCGAGGCAGCATTCGAACTCGGGCGCGTCTATTTGATTCGTGGCCGGACGGCGGACGCGACACGCGTGCTCGAACGAGTCATCGCGGCCGGCAGCCGCAGCGATGTCGGCGAGACGATCGGCCGGGCTGCGCGGGCAGCGCAGCTCCTCGCCCGCTACGAGCAGGCGAACACCCTGTTCCGGGATGCCGCGGCACTCGTCGGTGATGATCCGCAGCTGCAGGTCGCGTGGGGCGAGCTGTTTCTCGAGAAGCAGAATCGTCCGGAGGCCGTCCGATCCTTCCGCGCCGCGCTGCAAGGCGATCGGCGGAGTGCCGCCGCGTATGCCGGCCTCGCGCGCGCGTTCGCCGACGAAAATGCTGCGGTCGCCAAAGAGCTGGCCGGGCGCGCGCTTGGCGTCAATCCGTCGTTCGTGCCTGCCCATCTGGTGCTCGCCGACCAGGCGCTCGACGAAGATCGCCGCGCCGATGCCAATGACGCCATTACGCAGGCACTGAACGTCAACCCGCAGAGCCTCGAGGCCCTCTCGCGCCAGGCGGCGATCGCCATGCTGGACGATCGCGAATCGGACTTCGAGACGCTGGTCGCCCGAGTCCTGGCGATCAATCCGAAGTTCAGCGAGGTGTATCGAATCGCCGGGGCCCAGGCAGCACGGCACTACCGTTTCGAGCGCGCCGTCGAGCTGACGAAGAAGGCGCTGGCGATCGATCCGCAGAACTCGCGAGCCTCCGCCGACCTCGGCACGCACCTGCTCCGAACCGGCGACGAAGGCGCGGCGCGCACGGCCCTCGACAAAGCCTTCAAGGCCGATCCCTACGACGTCGTCGCCTACAACCTCCTCGGTCTGCTCGACAGCCTCGAGTCGTTCTCGACCGTCCAGGATGGCATCCTGACGTTCCGACTGCACCCGGACGAGGCGCCAGTTCTCCGGGAACATGCGCTGCCGCTGGCACGCGATGCGCTGCGGACGCTGTCCGAACGTTACAACTTCACGCCGACCGGCCCGATTCTGATCGAGATCTTTCCGCGGCATGATGACTTCGCCGTGCGCAACGTCGGGCTGCCCGGCATGATTGGCGCGCTCGGGGCATGCTTCGGCAAGGTCGTCACGCTCGACTCGCCTCGCGCGCGACCGCCTGGTACGTTCAGCTGGCAAGCGACCATGTACCACGAGCTGGCGCACGTAGTCACCCTGCAGATGTCTGCCAACCGCATTCCGCGATGGCTGACGGAAGGCATCTCGGTCTACGAGGAGCAGCACGCGCGTCCCGAGTGGGGCCGCGACATGGACCTCGAGTTCGCCGACGCGCTCGAGCGCGGCACCGTGATCAGCCTGCCGGATCTCAATGCCGGCTTCATGGATCCGACGACGATCTCGATGGCCTATTACGAGGCGTCGCTCCTGGTCGAATTTCTCGTCGAGGCTCACGGCCACGGTGCCCTCGAGTCGCTGGTGCGCAGCCTTCGCCGATGGCGGCGACACCGACGCAACGCTGAAGAAGACGCTGAGCACCTCTCTCCCCGAACTGCAGCCGCAGTTCACCAGTTGGCTGAACGCGCGCTTCGATCCCATTCTCAAGGCGCGGCGCGCGCCGCAGGATGTGGTGATCACGTCGCGGACGCCACGCCAGACGCTCGAGGAGCTCGCGACGGCACACCCCGATTACTTCGACCTTCTCGTGCGTCTCGGCGAGCTCCGCGCGCAGGCGGGTGACACGGCAGGCGCTTACAGCGCGTGGCAGCGCGCCGCTGCACTGGTTCCAGCGGCAACGGGCGAGGACGGTCCGCGCGCGCGGATCGCCAAGCTGGCGATGGAGCAGGGCGACGCGGCGCGCGCGATCGAGGCGCTGGAAGGTACGCTCCAGCGGGAAGGCGCCAACGTCGAGGCGGCGCGCCAGCTGGCCATGCTGCTCGATCGTGCCGAGCAGCCGGTCCGCGCGGCAGCGGCGTGGGCGCGCGTCGCCGAGCTCGATCCGTTCGATGCCAATGCGTCCGCCGTGCTCGGACGTCAGGCCTTGAGCCACAGCGATCCCGAACTCGCGGCCCGCTGGTTCCGTGCGGCGCTCGCCGCCGGCCCGGCCGATCGGGCCGCGGCTCACTGCGATCTCGCCGAAAGTTACCTTGGCGCCAGCCAGCCCGTGCTGGCCAAGCGGCAGGTGCTCGCCGCGCTCGAGAACGCCCCGATGTACGCCCGGGCGCAGGATCTGCTGCTCGCGATCGTGGACGGGGTTCGCTGATGCGCCTGCGTGCCTGGATAGCGATGCTCACGGTCCTCGCGATCGCCGGCGGTGTCGAGGCTCAGCGCGTGCTCGGCCAGAACGAGACCGGCTTTCAGCAGGGCGGCACGCAACCGACCGCCGATCCCCGCCTCGCCGGTCTGGAATGGACCTTCGTGCGCGTGAAGTATGCCGCGAACTCGATCACCGGACGTCGCTTCCGCATGCAGTACTGGGGCGAACCGTGGGCCACCGACGGTCCGGCTGCCGAGCAGAACCTGTCGCGCCGGGTCCGCAGCACCACCGCGATCCAGGTAGGCGATCCGATTGTCCTCGGGCTCGAAGATCCCACTTTGTGGCAATACCCGTGGATCTATTTCGTGGAGCCGGGAAATCTCGAGCTGACTGCGCAGGAGGTGCCCATCCTGCGAGAGTTCCTGCTGCGAGGCGGCACGGCGGTCTTCGACGACTTCCACGGGCCCGTACGAGTGGGAAAGTCTCGTCGCGCAACTGAAGCGCGTCTTTCCCGACCGCCCGATCGTCGAAATCGAGCGGGGCCACCCGCTGTATTCCTGCTTCTACAAGCTCGATGGTTACCCGCAGGTGCCGGGCATCGGATCGTTCATGCAGGGGCGCATGTGGGAGAAGGGCGGGTTCGTCGCCCACCTGCGCGCGATCATGGACGATCGGGAGCGTCCGATGGTCATGATCAACTGGAACACCGACATCGGCGACGGATGGGAGTGGTCGAACGCCGAGGATCTGCCGGGATACGTCCGGCACACGCGCGAGGCGTATCGGATCGGCATCAACGAAATCGTCTATTCGTTGACGCATTGAAGAAACGTTCGCAATCACGAGGAGATCGAATGGCGCTCGGCGGCGAAGTAGTGGCCAACGGCATCGCGGAGAAGGTGGCCGATGCGCGGCAGCGGATCCTGACCGAGCTGCGCAAGGTGATCGTCGGCCAGGACGAAGTGGTCGAGCAGGTGCTGGTCGCGCTGTTCACTGGCGGTCACTGCCTGATCACTGGTGTGCCCGGCCTGGCGAAGACGTTGCTGATCAAGACGCTCGCGGAGATCCTCGACCTCAGCTTCAAGCGGATCCAGTTCACGCCCGACCTGATGCCGGCCGACATCACCGGCACCGAGATCCTCGATGAATCGGCGGGTGTGCGCGGCCTCCGGTTCGTGCAGGGGCCGATCTTCGCGCAGATCATCCTCGCCGACGAGATCAACCGCACGCCGCCCAAGACCCAGGCGGCGCTTCTCGAGGCGATGCAGGAGTATCACGTCACCGCCGCCGGCCGAACCTATCAGCTCGAGCGGCCGTTCTTCGTGCTTGCCACTCAGAATCCGATCGAGCTCGAGGGAACGTATCCGCTGCCCGAAGCGCAGCTCGATCGATTCATGTTCAACATCGTGATGAAGTACCTCAGTGAAGACGACGAGGTCCGTGTCGTCACCGAGACGACGTCGACGGTGCATCCGGTGCCCTCGCGCGTGCTGGACGGAGCCGACATTCTCGGCATCCAGAATCTCGTCCGGCAGGTGCTCGTTGCAGAGGATGTCGCGCGCTACGCGGTCCGTCTGGTGAATGCCTCGCGGCCGGGCCGCGATGGACGCGTCGGTCAGCTCGAATTCGTCGATTCGTGGGTGCGCTGGGGGGCGGGATTGCGCGCATCGCAGGCGTTGATTCTCGGCGGCAAAGCCCGCGCGCTCATGCACGGCCGCTATCACGTGTCCGTCGCCGACATACGCGCGCTGGCGTCACCGATCCTGCGGCATCGCGTCATCACCAACTTCTATGCCGAATCCGAGCGCATCGACTCGGACGGCATCATCAGCAGGCTCATCGACGCCGTGCCCGCGCCGAAAAGCACGCTGACCTCGTGAGCGTCATGCGCGTCAGCCGCCCGGGGGAGCTGCGGTTTCTCGATCCCGCCGTCATCGCACGGCTCGCCTCCCTGGAACTGCGCGCCCGCACCATTGTCGAGGGGTTCATCTCGGGCCTTCACCGTAGCCCGCTGAAAGGCTTCTCGGTCGAGTTCGCTGAATATCGCCAGTACTTTCCCGGGGACGATCTTTCGACGATCGACTGGAAGGTCTTCGCCCGCACCGATCGTCACGTCGTCAAGAAGTTCGAAGAAGAAACCAACCTGAAGGGATACCTGCTGGTCGACGTGAGCCGATCGATGGCGTACGGCTCGGGTCCGTTGACCAAACTGGAATACGCGTCAACGCTGGCTGCCTGCCTGGCGTATCTGATGCAGAAGCAGCGCGACGCGGCTGGTCTCGCGACGTTCGACGAGCGGATCCGGACCGTCGTGGCGCCGGGCACACGGCCCGGACATCTCAATGCGCTCATGCATGCGCTGAGCTCGGTGACCGTCGGGACCGCGACCAATGCGGGCCTGGCCTTGAATCAGCTGGCAGAGACAGTCAGGAAACGAGGGTTGGTCGTGCTGATTTCGGACCTGTTCGACGAGCCGGAACGCGTCGTGCGCGGTCTGAAGCACATGCGGTTTCGCGGTTCGGACGTGCTGGTGTTCCACCTGCTGGATCACGCCGAGCTCACATTTCCGTTCGAGCAGCCGGCCCGGTTTCGAGACATGGAGGACGGCGCCGAGGTGCTGGTGAGCCCGGCCGAGATCAGGCAGGGTTATCTCGCGTCGATCAACGGACTGATCGAGACCTATCGTCGCGAGCTCGGGGCGGCCGGCGTGGACTACCGGCTCGTCGATACGAGCCAGCCGCTCGACGAGTCGCTCCTCGAATATCTGGCGACGCGCAGCCGGCGTCACTGACGAGCGTCATCATGTCATCGCTCGGCTTCCTTTCACCGCTGTTTCTGTTAGGCGCCCTCGCAGTCGCCGTCCCGATCGTGCTGCACCTGCTCCGGCAGCGCGTCGATCCGGTCTTCGAGTTCAGCGCGGTGAAGTTCCTCCGGCGTGTGCCGGTGGAGCGGGCCCGGCGCCGGCGTTTGCGCGACGTGCTGCTGTTCTTGCTTCGCGCGTCGGCCGTGCTGCTGCTCGCGATCGGCTTCGCGCGACCGTATTTTCAGGGCGGCACCGCGCTACCGGAGCCGCCCGTCACGGTCGTGCTCGCTGACGTGTCGGCCAGCATGGGGGGCGAGCCACGCACCGCGAAGTTGCGCGACCTGGTGCGCGAGGCAATCGATGCCGCGCCGGCAGGCCATGCCGTCGGGCTCGTTCGCTTCGCGGCGACCGCCGATGTGCTCGTGGCGCCGACGCTGGATCGTGCTGCCGTGAAGGCCGCCGCGTCACAGCTGATGCCTGGATTCGGGCCGACGATGTACCGTGTCGGCCTCGCACGCGCCGCGGAGGTGCTCGGCACGAAGAAGGGCCGCGTGGTGGTGGTCACGGATCTGCAGAGCGGGGGATGGACGGCGGGCGCCGGAACCGGATTGCCGTCCGGCACCGAGGTCGCCGCCAGCGACGTGGGGGCTCTGCCGCGAAATGCCGGCATCGCACTGCTGACATCGACACCCGACGGGCTCGTCGCTCGTGTTCGCAATACCGGTGGCCAGCGCGACGCGACGGTCAGCTTCGAAGTCAACGGCGTGCGGCGCGACGGCCGGACGGTGCGTCTGGCTGAGAATGGCACGGTGGACGTGACCACGAAGATCGCGGTGGCGCGTGGCGACCGCGTCGCCGCGCGCGTCGCCGATCCCGACGGCCTGCCAGGTGACGATGTGATGTGGCTGGTGCGATCCGAACCGCGGCTGGAGCGTGTCGTGATCGTCGTGTCACCTGGAGCGGGACAGCAGGACGGCATTTACGCTCAGCGTGCGCTCCAGGCACTCGAAGGCGCGCGGGCGGTAGACGTGACGGTTGTCGCCGCCGATCGTTTGCTCTCGAGTGAAAGCCTTCGCGGGACCGCTGCCATCGTCGTCGTCGGTACAGCCGGCCTCGATCGCCGCGGCGCCGACATGCTGGCCACGTTCGTGCGCGATGGCGGCGGCTTACTCGTCACCGTCGGTCCGAGTACCAACCCGGAGCTGCTCGCGGCCGGGTTCGGTCAGGGGTTTCCACGCATCCGCCTCGGCCCCTCATCCGACAGTACGCTGGCCTTGGCGGTCGCCGAAACGCGCCACCCCGCGCTCGACGTGTTCGCCGTAAACCCTGGCGCCTTCAACGACGTGCGCTTTTCGCGCGCGGCCGACGTCCTCGGCGATGCCGGCAGCGACGTGCTGGTCCGCTTCGACTCGGGTGCTCCGGCCCTCGTCGCGTCAACCTACGGGCGTGGGCGGCTGGCGGTCTTCGCGTCTGATCTGTCGAATCGATGGAACGATTTTGCGTTGCAGCCGGCGTTCGTCCCCTTTCTCGGCGAGACCGTCCGGTGGCTGGCCGGTGCGCGCACGCCGCCGGAGACGCTGGTTGCCGGGACCAGTCCGGTCGAGGGCGCAGACAAGCCGGGCGTCATCGCATGGAGATCCGCGGGCAGCCCGGACGCCACGCAGGTCGCAGTAAACGTCGATCCGCGCGAGTTCGATCCGGCACGGCAGGAAGCGTCCATGTTCGTAGACCGCGTGCCGCGGGAAGGTGCCGCCCTGACAACGGCGGCCGAGGCGGTTGCGAGAAGGCAAGAGGCGGCGCAGGGCTTGTGGCGCTACGGTCTCGGTCTGATGCTGGTCAGTCTGGTGGTCGAGTCGTTGGTCGGCAGGCGGACCTGAAGGTCCGCCCCAGCAGGGTGCGGGTCGGATCAGGATGTCGGGCTCGGATCAAGATATCGGGCTCGGATCAAGAATATGTAGGGCGGGGCTTCAGCCCCGCCAAGAAGCGGTTATGCACGAGCAGTTCGGCCAGATAGAGGCGTTCCTCGACGCACTGGGACGGCGCTGGCGCCGTCTGGCGAGCCTGCGGCTCGTCACGCGGCTGTCGCTCGGTCTCGCGGTCGTGTGGGGCATGGCGGCGCTGGGGTGGCTGCTGGTCGGCCGCGGCTCGATGGTCGCCGAAACCGTTCTGGTCGTGTGCGCGGTTCTCGCGAGCGCGGTGATCGGCTTCGTCGCCTTGCGCCGCTGGCCGTCGATGCCCGGACGATTGGCGCTGGCCCGCCTCGCCGAGGATCACGTGGATGGCCTCGACGACCGACTGGTGACGGTGGTCGGTGCCATTCACGACAACCGGGTCGATCGCGATGGGCCCATCGCCACGGCACTTGTCGCCGATACGTCGGCGCACTTGCCGCTCGATGGCGCGAGCGCGGTCGTCACGGCCGACGCGCTGAGTGCGGCGGGCCGGCGCGCGATTGGCGCGACGGCGCTGGCCGCCGGCTGCATCGCCGTTCTCGCATTGCCGGCGACACGAGTTGCCCGGATGGCGTGGCTCTACGTCTCGCCGGTGTCGCTCGTGTTCGAGGTGCAGCCCGGCAACGTCCGGCTGCGCCCCGCGACACCGCTGACGATCCGGGTGCGTACGTCAGCAGCCGGACATGGCCTGGCCCCGGACCTCGAGGTCCGGATGAAGCAGGCGGCGCGGCGGACCCGAATGGAAGGCCAGGCCGGCGACCAGTTCGCGACGACCTTTTCCACGGTGCCGGCCTCGTTCACCTACCACGTCGAACTCGCCGGACGCAGGTCTCCCGATTACACGGTCACGCTGTTGACCAACCCGCGGGTCAAACGAATCGATCTCAGCTACGACTTTCCGAGCTTTACCAAGCTCGCGAGCCGGACGGAAAACGATGGCGGCGACATCTACGCGCCGGCCGGCACGCGCGTGCACCTGACGGTCTTGCCGCACACGACGACCGCGCCGATCGTCAGCGGCACCGTCGCTCTCAGGACCGGGCGCGTCGTTCCTCTTACGCGCCAGCCTGACGGCGCGCTGTCAGGCGATCTCGTGATCACGACCGACGACGCGTATCGCGTCAAGCTGACGGACGCGGATGGCCTGCAGAACACCGAGGATCCGGAATACTTCGTGCGCATGCTCGACGATCGTCCGCCCGACGTCCGCATCGTGCGGCCGGCGGGCGATCGCCAGGTCACGCCGCTCGAGGAAATAGAAATCGAGGCGCGGGCCGACGACGACCACGGCGTGGCGGGACTCGAATTGGTCTATGGCGTGCGTGGCGGCCGCGAGCGGGCGGTGCCGCTGGGCGGAGACGGGTCGCAGCTCTCGGTGACCGGCAAGCATACGGTCTATCTGGAAGACCTCAACGTGAAGCCGGGCGACTTCGTCGCCTTCTACGCACGCGCGCGCGATGTCGGCCGCGGCAAGCGCCCGACCCAGGCGCGCAGCGACATCTATTTCCTGGAAGTGACGCCATTCATCGACGAATTCGCGCTGGCGCAAAGCCAGGCGATGGCCGGTGGCGGTGGCGAGCAGATGGACGATCTCGTCAGGCAGCAGAAGGACATCATCGTCGGCACCTGGAAGCTCGACGCGCGCACGGCACGCAGCGGCGCCGCGGCGGCCGCCGAAGATCTCGCGACGCTGGGACGCGCCCAAGGCAACGTCCGGCGCCGTACCGAGGCGGCGGCACAGATGCGGGCGGGCAGCCTGGTTTTGCGCCGGCCCGGTCTGGCGCCCGATCAGGATTCGAGCCAGTCGCCCCTCGCCGAAGCCGCCAGTGCCATGGGCCGCGCCGAGCAGGCGCTCCACGGGCGTAAAGTGCCACAGGCGCTGCCTGCGGAGATGGAGGCGCTCAATCATCTGCTGCGTGCGCAGGCCGAGGCGCAGCGGAAGCAGGTGACGCGGCAGCAAGGCAACGGCGGCGGTGGATTCAATCGCGCGCAGCAGGATCTGTCCACGCTGTTCGACCGCGAGCTGGCACGGCAGCAGCAGACGAACTACGAGACGCCCAAGACGGCCGAAGAGCGACGCGAAGATCAGGGCGACGACACACTCGAGCGCGTGCGTGAGCTGGCGCGACGGCAGGAGGCGCTGGCGCGGCAGCAGGAAGATCTGGCGCGCGAGCGCGCGCGCATGGATGCGGAAGAAGTGAAGCGGCGTCTCGAGCGACTGACTCGTGAGCAGTCGGAACTGCGTCGCGAAGCCGAGATGCTCGCGCAGCAGCTCCAGAGCGCCGAGCGCCGCGCGCGCGAGCAGCAGATGGGACAGCGCGGGAGTCAGTCCCAGTCGGGGCAGCAGCAGTCGAGTGGTGAGTCGGGACGTGAGTCTGCCGGGAATCCTTCAGGCGACGGATCTCGCAGTCGTCGGCCTTGCGGCAGGCGTCCGAGGACATGCGGAATGCCGCCGGCAACCTGCGGCGCGAGGACACGGAGCAGGCACGGCAACAGAGCGCGCGAGCCCTCGAGCGACTGCAGGGGGTCGAGCGCGCGTTGCGCAACAGCGGCCCCGACGAACGCCGTCGGGCGATGGGCGATGCACAGCTCGAGGCGAGGCAACTCGCCGAGCGGCAGCGGCAGCTGACCGAGACGGCGCCGCCGACGCTGCGAAGCGCAACGACGCCGATGCGCGACGGCGTACGGCGGCAGAACAGCAGCGCCTGGCCGAGCGCGTCGACGCGCTGCAGAAGCGGCTGCGGGAGCTTGGCAGCGGCGGCGATCGCGCCGAGCGCGACCGGCTGAGTGCCGCCGCACGGGAGCTCGAAGACGGCCGCTCCGCCGAGCGCATGCGCGCGCTTGCGCGCGGACTGCAGAAGGGAAACGAGGCCGGACAGGCAGAGACCGGTCGCGACCTGGCGCGCTCGCTGGAACGTCTCGCCGATCGCATCGGAGGATCGACGGGCAAGAACGATCCCGAGGGGAAGCGGCTGGCTGACGATTTGTCGCGCACCCGGGAGCTGCGCGAGCGTCTCGGCGAGTTGCAGCGTCAAATGGCGGAGCTCGGGCGGCAGGGCAGCGCGGGCGACCAGCCGGCCCAGACTGACGACGGGCGGCAAAGCGCGCAGCAATCCGGCCAGCGCTCCCCGAGCAGCGGCCAGTCCGGGCAACCAGGAAGCCAGTCATCGAGTGGCCGAGGCAATGGCGAACCGGGTGCCTCGGCGAACACCGCGCGCGGGGAAACTGGCGACCAAGCGGGTCGCGAGCGCGCGCGCGAAATCGGCGCGCTGCGACAGCGTTATCGCGAGGAACTGCGACGCGCCGGTCAGGCTGACGAGCGGATTCGCGAACTATCGCCATCGACGAACGGATACGGCGCGACGCCCGAGGGACAGGGAATGGTGAGCTCCGCCCCCGGGACCGAGGCGTTCAAGCAGGACTTCACGCGATGGGAGACGCTGCACCGCGAGTTGACGCTCGGGCTCGAGCGGCTCGAGTCGGATCTCTCGCAGCGGGTCATCGACAAGGCGGCAAAGGATCGGCTGCGCTCGGGGAGTGCCGACCGCACCCCTGTGGAATATCGCTCCAGCGTCGACAAGTACTTCCGCGCGCTGGCGCAGGAGCCGCATTGACGTGCATTTCGCCACTGCGCTCCCCGGCTGGACGCTTGTCGTCGTCGCGGCGGCGATCCTCGCTCTGGCGCTGTTCACGTACGGTCGCGCCAGAAGCCTGTCGACTGCCCAGCGAACGCTGCTCGTAGCGCTGCGCGCCTGCGCACTCGCCCTCGTCGTGCTCTGCCTGCTGAGGCCGATGGTGCCGATCACGCCCGCTCATCGTGACTCGGGTGTCATCGGCATCCTCGTCGACCAGTCGCGCAGTATGGGCTTGCGCGACGCCGATGGCTTGTCACGCCTCCAGCGCGCGGCGGCGGTCATCCAACAGAGCCTGATGCCATCGCTTGCCAACCGATGGCGGGTGGAGACCTGGCTGTTCGGCGACGGTGTACGTGACGCACGTGACGTCGCGATGGCCCCGACCGCCGATCGGAGCGACCTGGCTGGCGCGGTCGCGAGCGCCGTGGAACGCCTCCGCGGCCGCAGCCTCGCCGGCCTCGTGATTTTGACCGACGGAGCGCGAACCGACAGGGCGAACCTCGCCGACGTCGGCGCGCAAGCGGGCGTACCGATCGTGACCATCGGCATCGGGCGCGCTGGATGGCCGTGACATCGCGGTCCGCAGCGTGACGCCGAGCGAATCACGGCTCGACGCGAGCCTGATCGATCTGACGGTGGCAGCGGAGGCGCGGCAGCTTGCAGGCGCGGTCGAGATGCGGCTGCTTCAGGACGGAAGAGTCGTGGCCAGGCGCAATGTCGATCCCGGCCCGGGCGGCGCGATACGCACGCTGTTCACGGTCGCACCGGGACGCCAGGCACCCACGCTCTACACGGTGGACGTCTCGCCAAAGGATGGTGAGCTGACCGAGGCGAACAATCACGCGTCGGTGCTCGTGCCACCGCCCGGACGACGCCGTCGGGTCCTCGTGCTTCAGGGCGCGCCGGGCTTCGAACACACGTTCCTGACGCGGGCCTGGGTAGAAGACCCGTCCCTCGATGTGGATTCGGTGGTCCGCAAGGGGCGCGACGAGCGTGGTGCGGACACGTTCTTCGTTCAGGCCGCCGGCAGCCGATCCGAAACGCTCGCGAATGGATTCCCGGCGACCAAGCAGGCGCTTTACACCTACGACGTCGTGGCACTCGCCAATATGGACGCGCGGGCGCTGGGGCGCGAGCAGTTGGAATGGCTTCGTGATTTCGTCGCCGAACGGGGCGGCGGGTTGCTCTCGCTCGGTGCCCGTAGCCTGGATGCGCAGGCGATCGCCGATTCTCCGATCGAAGAAGCGCTGCCGCTGCGCCCTGGCGACAGCGGCAGCGTTGTGCGCGCGGCAGCGACACGGGGAGGTTCGGGCGAACGCGTGCGGCTCACCGCCGACGGTCGACGGCACTCGCTGATGCGCATCGCCACCAGCGACGAGGACTCGGCCAAGCGCTGGGCAGCAATGCCATCGCTGGCCGCGCATGTGCGTCTGGGCGCGGCGCGCCCCGGCGCGAGCATTCTGGCCACCGCGGAAGGGCAGGCTGGAGCATCCGATCCGGTCGATCGCCGTGCAGCGGTTCGGCGCCGGGCGCGCGATGATCTTCGCCGGTGAAGCGAGTTGGCGCTGGAAAATGATGATGCCCGCCAACGACGGCAGCTACGATCGATTCTGGCGTCAAGCCGCGCGCTGGCTCAGCGCCGAAGCGCCGGATGCGGTCGCGGTTGATGCGTCGGGTGTAACGCCCGACGATGACGATGTGACACTCGCCGTGGATGCGCGTGACGGGTCGTTCGTGCCGGCCGCGGATGCCAATGTCAACGTCAGGGTCGAGAGCCCGGACGGCACGAGCGCTACGCAGACGGCAACGCTCGTGAACCCGGCTCGAGGACGATTCGAAGCGCGGATCAACGTACGTGCGGCCGGCATCTATCGGGCCCACATCGAAGCAACGCGCAATGGCGCCCGTCTCGGCGCGGCGGACGTGCCCTGGCTGGTGGGTGGCATGGATGCGGAGCTCGCTGATCCGCGACTCGACGCGATCGGCCTGCGACGACTTGCTGAAAGCTCCGGCGGTGCCTACCTGACGCCGGATCGTGCCGCTGAGGCCGGCAAGTTCCTGGTCGCCCGCAGCGCCGGGCGGGTGCCGACAGAGTGGCGGGACGCCTGGCACCGCGGATGGGTGTTCCTGACAATCGTCGCGCTTGTTTCAATCGAGTGGACCCTGCGACGTCAGTGGGGATTGAAATGATTCGCCATTGGGCTGCGGCGTTTGCCCTTGCTGCCTGCGCCTCGACCGCGGCCGCTGAGAATCGATTCGCACTCGTCGTCACCGGTGCGCCCGGCGGCGATCAATATGCCGCGGCGTTCAAGACCTGGGAGCAGCAGGCCGGTACCGCGCTCAAGCAGCTGGGTTTTCCCGACGATCACGTCACCTTGCTCTCGGGCATCAACGGCGCTCCTGAGAGGACCAGCACGCGAGATCACGTCACCGAAGCCATTCAGCGCCTGAAGACGCAGGCCGGGCGAGGCGACGTCGTGCTCGTGCTGCTGCTCGGACATGGGACGGTGGACGCGACCAGTGCCAAATTCAATCTCGTCGGCCCCGATCTGTCGTCTGGAGAATGGGCGGAGCTCCTGCGCGACATGCCAGGACGATTGGTGATCGTCAACACTACCGGCGCCAGCTTTCCGTTCCTCGGCGAACTATCCGCGCGCGGTCGCATCGTGATGACCGCGACCAATTCCACGGCGCAACGCTACGACACGATTTTTCCAGACCGATTTCTCGCGGCCTTGACCGATCCGGCCGCCGATCTCGACAAGAACGGGCGCGTCTCCGTCTGGGAGCTCTTCGCATATACCAGCCGCACCGTGGCGCGTCACTACGAGCAACAGGGCCTGCTCGCGACCGAGCATCCACTGCTCGACGATACCGGCGACGGCAACGGCAGCGAAGCGCCGGGATCGAACCCCGCTCCGGAACCCGACGCGCCACGGATCGAAGACGGCGCCCTCGCTCGCGCCACTTATCTGGAGCGCGATCCGATCGAGGCAACGGCCGACGCGGAGCTTGCCGCGCTGCTGACGCAACGCCGCACGCTCGAGGAGCGCGCCGAAGTCCTGAAGCAGCGCAAGCCGTCGATGGCGCCGGAAGTGTGGGAGCGTGAGTTCGAAGCGTTGATGATCGACCTGGCTCGTGTGTCGCGCCGAATCAGGGCCGGCTCGTAGCCAAGCGAATCGCTTTCAAGCCGGTCGTCCGGCGTCCCACCACTCGAGCTGCGAGCGCTCAGGCCGGGCAAACACCTTGACGAGCAGCGCACCCGCCGCAAACCCCGCAACGTGCGCCCAGAACGCGACACCGCCGACCTGACCGGACGCTGCCAGCCCCGACGTGACACCGCTCAAGAGCTGAGTCAGGAACCAGAAGCCGAGAAAGAACACGGCTGGCACTTCGAACAGGAAGAAGATCGGTACCCACATCAACACGCGCGAATGCGGATAGAGCACGAAGTACGCACCCATCACCCCGGCAATCGCGCCGCTGGCGCCCACCGTCGGGATCTGCGACGAGGGATCGCTGAAGAAGTGTGCGAGCGTGGCGATGAGGCCGCACAGCAGGTAGAAGAAGACATAGCGGCCGTGGCCGAGCCGATCCTCGATGTTGTCGCCGAAGATCCAGAGCGACAGCATGTTCCCGAAGAGATGCATCCAGCTCCCATGCAGGAACATCGAGCTCAAGATCGTCGGGATCGTGAATGCCGAGGGGATGAAGCCATAAACTTCGATGAACGCGTCGAGCGCTGCCGGCGAATGTGCGACAAGCGAGAACTCGTGAAGAAAAACCAGTCCGTTGATTGCAATCAGGCCAATCGTCGCGATCGGCACGGTCTGCGATGGGATCACATCGCGGACGGGTATCATGCCGGCAGTATAATCCCCGCGCCATGATCTGCCGGAATTGCGGCACCGAGATCGCCGACAAGGCGCTCATCTGCTATCGCTGCGGCACCGCGACGACCGAGCCGCGCATTCAACCACCGGCATCGTATCGGCGCACGGGCCAGCCGCGTCGATCGCGCGGGCCGGTGCTGCTGGCGCTGATCGTGCTCGTCGTCGCCGCGCTCGTGATGGGACGGGTTGCCACGGGCGAGCTCCCGTCGGAAGTGGGCTACGCGCTTGCCGCCGTCGGGACGCTGGCCATCGTCTGGCAGCTCTGGTCGCGGCGCCGGTTGTAACGAACGGGTCGGTTGCGGCTGCGGAAGGCAATCAGCTATCATCCAAGGTCGGCCGCACGCAAAAACACTTGTCCGGCCCGCCCCCAACCCTATGTCCGATGGTCGCCTCGAGGTAACTGACGCCCTCGGCCGGCGCGTCATTCACATCGACAAGCCCGTGTTCTCGATCGGGCGCCGCAGCGGGAACGATCTCCAGCTCGTTGGCAGCGATGTGTCGCGCGACCATGCCGAAATCGCGCTCGACAACGGCCGGTTCCTGCTCCGCGATCGCGGGTCCCGCTACGGCACGTACGTGAACGGCGAGAGCGTTTCGGAGCACGAGCTGAAGCATGGCGATCTCGTCCGCCTCGGCCGGAGCGGTGGCGCCGAACTCGTGTTCCTTCTCGACGACGCCACGCAGTCGCCGGCATCGTCCGACAAGCACACGACGTCCGCGGTCGGCGATTTGCGGCAGGTGGCGGCACTGCTCGAAGGATTGCGGGCGCTTGGCTCCGGCCGTGTGCTCGACGAAGTGCTGGCGCTGGTCATGGACTCCGCGCTCGAGGTGACCGGCGCTGAGCGCGGCTTCATCATGCTGGCGAGCGCCGACAACGAGAACGAGCTCGAGTTCAAGATCGCCCGCGGCCGCGGACGCGTCACGCTCTCGGGCAAGGGCTTCGAGACCAGCCGGAAGATTCCGGAAGAGGTCTTCAAGACCGGCCAGGAAAAGATCGTCGCCGACTTGCTCGACGGCGATCTCGCCAATGTGCACATGGGGACCGTGGCGCTCGGCATCCGCCACGTGCTGTGCACCCCGCTCAAACTGGTCCGGTATCTCGACAAGGCCGACATGCCGAACGTCGAGAAGCGCATCGGCGTGCTGTATCTGGACAGCCGCGAGCGCGGCGCGCTGCTCTCGCGGGCGGCGCGCGCCGCACTCGAGACGCTGGCGACGGAAGCTGCCGTCGCGATCGAGAACGCGCGCCTCTACCGAGAGACGCTGGAAAAGGCGCGCATGGAGCAGGAGCTGCGGATTGCCGCCGAGATCCAGCAGGCGCTCCTGCCCGAGCCGCGACGCAAGGGCGAGTTCTTCGAGGCAGTCGGCCAGTCGGTGCCGTGCCGATCGATTGGCGGGGACTTCTTCGACTACGTCGATCTGCCGAACGGCGCCTTCGGCTTCGCCGTTGGCGACGTCGCCGGCAAGGGCGCTCCGGCGGCGCTCCTCACCGCCGTCCTCCAGGGCGTGTTCGCCTCGCAGGCGTCATCCGGCAGCTCGCCGTCGGAAACGCTGTCGCGGGTCAACATCGCGCTGATCCGGCGCGCCATCGAGTCGCGCTTCGCCACGGCGCTCTACGCCATAATCGGCCCGAAGGGCGAGCTGACCTACTGCAACGCCGGACACAATCCGCCGATGGTGTTCGGGAAGGATGGCGTTCAGCGCCTCGAGAAGGGCGGACTGATCCTGGGTCTCTTCGAGCACGCCACGTTCGAGGAGGGCACCGCCACCCTCGACCCCGGTGACCTGCTCGTCGCCTTCAGCGATGGCGTCACCGAAGCGCTCAGCACCGAGGGCGAGGAATACGGCGAGCAGCGTTTGCTCGACTGCGTCCAGGCCAACCGCGACAAATCGGTGGCTGAACTCCTCGACAGCATCTTCGCCAGCGTTCGCGAGTTCACGGCCGGCGCCGTGCAGAGCGACGACGTGACGGCGCTGGTGCTGCGCTATGACGGATGACGGCACGGCGCGGCGACGAGCCCTCGTCGCCGCCGTGTTGTGGCTGGTCCTCGCCTTCTGTATCTGGAACGTCCGATTCGACTGGGGCGTGCGTGTCTGCGCGTCTCAATACCTGAACGATCGATTCGCTTATCTGCATGGCCGCGGCCCGAGAGTCGAGCTCGCCGACGCCATGGACCGTGGAGTCGCGGAGGCACGGCATACGGCGACGCTTCTCGCATTGCCCGCCGTTGGCATTGCCGCCGGACTGGTGACCTACGCCGCGCGCCGGCGTCAGCCGTAACCCGGAGAGGTCACGGACGGACACGAGTCACAGACGGACACGGATTCAGACGGACAACGCGTCTTAATGAGGAATGCGCGCCTAATCGGGGCGTTATGGCGAATCGATCCGTGACCGTCCGTGCAGTCTGTGACCTATTTCGGCTTGTTCAGTCTTGCCACGATCTTGGGGAGCGATTCGACGATCACGTCGCCGACAATCTGCAGACTCCTGGCGCTGACGGCGTTCAGATTGTCGTCGGCCGTGTGCCACTGGGCGTAGTCGAGATCGATCACGTCGACGGCGGGGATGCCGGCATCGAGAAACGCCGCATGGTCGTCCTCGACCGGCGTCGCTTCGTCGAGGAAGATGGCTGCGTGTCCGAGGCGGCGGGCGGTGTCCCAGATGATCGACGTCATCCACGGCGTCGATCGGGACTCCTTGCGGATGTTCAGGGCGCGGTCACCGACCATGTCGAGGAGGATCATCCCCTTGACGCCGGCGAGCGAACCGTCCTTCTTCGCCGTCGCCACGTAGTGACGGCTGCCGTAGGTGTGATCGGTGCCACCCCAGTCGGGCAGCAGCGCCTCCTCGCCGTCGAAGAACACCAGCTCGATGGTCAGCGGATTCTCGCGATCCTTCAGCACGCGCGCGAGTTCGAGCAGCATGGCGGCGCTCGACCCGCCGTCGCTGGCGCCGACGAACCGGAACTCGCGAAACAGCTTGGTGTCGTAGTGTCCGGCGATGACCAGGCGCTCGGGCCGCTTGCCCGGCAAGCGGACGATGACGTTGGCCATCTTCATGGTGCCGAGCGGCGTCTGCGCGTCGAATGCCTGCTCGGCGGGCGAGAGGCCGAGTGTCTTCAGCTGCCCCGTGATGTAGGTGCGGGCCTGCTGGATTCCGGCCGATCCTGGCGGCCGTGGACCGATCGCAACGAGTGCGCGGAGATGGTCGAATGCCCGCGCCGAATCGAAGCCCGGCGAACCGGCGCCGCTCACCGGCCTGCGGGGTGCAGGCGAGTAACAGCAGGAGAACCGTGAAGGCGACGGGACGGCGGGCCACGAGCTTCACGTCCCCGCGTACGATCAGCCGCGCCGATCGACCTGGCACGTAATCGCGGACGTCGGGGCCGTCGTAGACCTGTCGCGGGCGTGTGATCTTCGTCTCCGGATCCATCAGCATCTCCTCCCACTGCGCAAGCCAGCCTGAGGTTCGCGGGATGGCGAACAGCACCGTGAACATGTCCACCGGGATGCCCATCGCCTCGTAGATCAGCCCGGAGTAGAAATCGACGTTCGGGTAGAGCTTTCGCTTGACGAAATAGTCGTCCTGCAGCGCGATGCGCTCGAGCTCCTGTGCGATTTCGAGTAGCGGATTCTTCCCGGTGACCTCGAATACCTCGTCGGCCACCTGCTTGACGATGCGGGCTCGCGGGTCGTACGACTTGTAGACGCGGTGCCCGAATCCCATCAGCCGTCCTTCGCCGCCCTTCACCGACTTGATGAACGCCGGCACGTTGGCTGAGCGATCCGATCGAGTGGAGCATCCGCAGGACCGCTTCGTTCGCGCCGCCGTGAAGTGGTCCATAGAGGCGCGGCCGCCGCCGCGGCGACCGACGAGAACGGATCCGCGAAGGAACTGCCGACGCTCCGCATCGCGAACGTGGAGCAGTTCTGCTCGTGATCGGCGTGCAGGATGAAGAGGACGTCGAGTGCGTGCTCGAGCACCTTGTCGGGCGTGAACGGCTTGCCTGGTGTGGCCTTGAGCATGTGCAGGAAGTTGCCGGCGAAGCTCAGGCCCTCGGCTGGCGGGACGATCGGTTCGCCCTTTCGTCGACGCGCCGCGTACGCGGCGAGCGCCGGCGTCTGCGAGACGATGCGGGCGATCTGACGCGCACGCACCGTCTTGTCGTGCACGTTCTGGGCTTCCGGATAGAACGTCCCCAGCGCGCCGAAGGACGAAATCAATGCGCCCATCGGATGCGGATCCTCGGCCATCGCATCGAACAGCCCGGCGATCCGCGCCGGGGGCATCCGGTTGTCGTGGACCGTTTGGGTCCACGTGCCGAGCTGCGCGGCAGTTGGGAGGTCGCCTTGCAGCAGCAGATACGCCGTTTCCAGGTACGAGCTCTTCTCCGCCAGCTGTTCGATGGGGTAGCCGCGATACCGCAGGATGCCCTTGTCGCCATCGATGTAGGTAATGCGGCTGCGGCAGGCGGCGGTGTTGACGAGGGCCGGATCGTAGGAGACCAGACCGAAATCCTCGGGACCGGTCCTGACCTTGCGCAGGTCGGCGGCGCGAACCGTGCCGTCGTTGATCGGGACCTCGGAGGTGCGGCCGGTGCGGTTGTCGGTCAGCGTCAGCGAGTCAGGCATCGGATGGAAGGCGCGCGGCGCGAATCAGGGCTCGGGTGGTGGTTCGTCTCGGTCGTCGGAGTCGGAGGCAACCGGCTCGCCCGGGATGCGGTAGTCGCCATCCACCCACCGCGCCAGATCCAGCAATTTGCACCGTTCGCTGCAGAACGGGCGCCACGCGGGGTCGACGGGCTGCTTGCGGCAGTGTGCACACACCGCTCCGGCGACGGGCGGCATCTCAACATTCTATGAGCGGCCGTGGCGGCCGGGCAAGCGCGGCCTCAGAGAAGGACGAAAGACGAAGGACGAAGGACGAGGAGTGAGCGGCGAGGGGTGAGCGGCGAGGGGACGGTCCTTGACTCAGTTCGTTTGAAGGTCCGCTTCCGGCGCGTGGTGCCGCACGTCGCGGGCGGAAACCAAAAAGATCACGTCCTCAGCGACGTTGGTCGCATGATCGCCGATCCGCTCCAGGTGCCGTGACACGAGGATCAGGTCGAGCGACGGCTCGATGGTCCCCGGGTCCTGCAGCATGAACGTCAGCAGTTCGCGGAAGATCTGGGTCTTCAGGGCATCGAGCTTGTCGTCCTCGTTGAGCACGTGCTGCGCGAGGACGATGTCCTGGTTGACGTAGGAGTCGAGCGCGTCCCGCAGCATCGCCTGCGCGATGTCGGCCATTCGCGGGATGTCGATCAGCTTCTTGACGGGTGGATGGGTCGCGTATCGCTTCGAGGCCTCGGCGATGTTCACGGCGAGATCGCCGACGCGCTCGAGATCGGTGTTGATCTTGACCGCAACCATCACGGCGCGCAGATCCGCGGCGACCGGCTGGTGCAGGGCCAGGAGCTTCAGGCACCGATCGTCGATCTCCATGTGCAGAGCGTTGACGGGCTCGTCGCCGTGCAGTACGTGCTCGATCTGGGCGAAGTCGCGTTCGGCCAGCCCCTGGACGGCGCTGCGCACGCGTGCTTCGGCGAGCCCGCCCATTTCGAGCAGGCGCGTCTTGAGGATGTCGAGCTCCTCCTGAAAGTGTCGAACGAGGCGTTCCATGACGTCTCCGTGCTCTACCCGAAGCGACCCGTGACGTAGTCTTCGGTCAGCTTCTCGGCCGGCGCCGTGAAGATCTTCTCGGTGCGGTCGAATTCCACCAGCTTGCCGAGCCAGAAGAAGGCGGTGTAATCCGAGACGCGTGCCGCCTGCTGCATGTTATGCGTGACGATGACGATGGTGTAGTCCTTCTTGAGGTCGTAGATCAGCTCTTCGATGTGCTGCGTGGCGATCGGGTCCAGCGCCGACGCCGGTTCGTCCATCAGCAGCACTTTCGGCCGCACCGCGAGCGCGCGGGCGATGCACAGCCGCTGCTGCTGGCCGCCCGAAAGCGCGAGGGCCGAGTCGTGCAATCGATCCTTCACTTCCTCCCAGATCGCTGCGGCCCGCAGACTGGATTCGACGCGTTCGTGCAGGTCGGCCCTGGTTTTCGCGAGCCCGTTGATCCGGAGGCCGTAGGCGACGTTCTCGAAAATCGACTTCGGAAAGGGGTTCGACTTCTGAAAGACCATGCCAACACGGCGGCGGAGACCGACCACGTCGATGCGCGGGTCGTAGACGTCGACCCCATCGATCATCACCTTGCCCTCGACGCGTGTCCCCGGGATGATGTCGTTCATCCGGTTCAGCGTGCGGAGAAAGGTGCTCTTGCCGCAGCCAGACGGGCCGATGAGAGCGGAGACCAGGTTGGCGCGCAGCTGGATTGAGATCTCGTGGAGGGCGCGCTTGCTGCCGTAGAAGAAGTTCAGGCGCTGGGCGTCGATCTTGACCGGCTGGTCGCCAACCGTCGGGCTTTGCGGTCGCGTGATGTCTGCAAGCGACGGAATCGTCGGCGTCGCGCTCATGAAATCCTCCCGCCTCGCGTGCGGATGCGCAGCCAGACGGCGGCAGTCACGTCGGAGCGCGTCTTGTCATCGTAAGCCGCCAGCGATTTCGCGTCCGTTTCCAGGATGTAAATTTGGTGTAAACCGGGAATCGTCACCCTTCAACCCAGCTCCCGAATTTGACACGCCCGAGTACATCGCGCTGGTCCGCGACGGCGATTGTCGATGTTGTCCGGGACCGCGAGGGTCGTGTTGTCCGTGACGACGTCCGCTCAGCGAGCGATGGCCGCCTTGCGTTTCGGTGGGGCAGCCGTCGCTTCGAACTGGACCGGCTTCCCGACCATATCGGCAAACGCGCCCGCATGGCGGTCAGCGGCCCACAATTCGAGCTCCGTGTCGCCGTTGGTGCGCAGCTGCACGAGATAGTCGTCGCCGCGATCGACGAGCCGGAGCGACCCGAGCACCTGCTGATGACTGCGATCGAGTCCTTCCGCGAGGCGAAGACAGGCGGAGAGCGCCTTGACGACTTTCCGCAGCCCGGACGGGAGATCGCAGTAGCCCGGGTGGTCCTTCTTCGGCGTCGCGCGGCGATGGTAACGGGCGATCAGTCCCATGACTTCGATCTCGATAGGGTCGAATCCGCGCAGATCGCCGTTCTTGATCAAGTAGTAGGAGTGGCGGTGGTGCTTCTCGTAGCTGACGTGCACGCCGACGTCGTGGAGCAGCGCGGCGTATTCCAGCCACTCGCGCTCACGATCGGTGAGACCGTGGATCCCGCGGGTCTGATCGAAGAGCGCCAGCGACAGACGCGCGACTTGACTGGCGTGATCGGCCCAGTAGCCGCAGCGTTCGCCGAGCTCGACGACGCTCCGGCGGCGGACGTCGGGATAGCGATCCGCGCGCGCGATTTCCTTGCGGTGCTGATGGATGTAGTCGAGGATCAGACCTTCTCGCAGCGCCAGATCGCACAGCGTGATGTCGTCGGCGCCGAGGCTTCGCAGGATCGTGTCGAGCAGCACGGCGCCGGCGACGACGAGATCGGCGCGGCGGGGTTCGAGGCCCGGAATGCGCAGGCGCTCGGCCAGCGACAGCGAGGTGACCTTCTCCCGCAGGCGGTGAAGGGCCTTGGCCGGAATCCGCAGATTGCGCAGTTCCTCGGGCGCTTCGCCTGAAATCTCGTGGGCCGCGACCTCGCCAAGGCTCAGGATCGTGCCCGACGTCCCGATCACGCGGTCGTAGCCCGCTTCGGCGATCTGCTTCGTATACTCGCCAATCTCGGTAGTGATGTGGCGCACGAGCTTGCGCTCGTCGCGCTCCGTCAGCGGATCGCTCTTGACGAACCGTTCGGTGAGGCGGATTACGCCGATCTTGAAGCTCTTTGCGTGCTGCGGCCGCTCGCCGCCGAGCGTGATTTCGACGCTGCCGCCGCCGATATCGATGACCGCGGCCTTGCCACGCTTGACATCGACACCATACACCGCCGCGAGGTGAATCAGCCGCGCTTCCTCGGTGCCGGAGATGACGCGCGCACGAATTCCGGTCCGCTGCTGAATTGCCGCCAGAAACTGCACGCCGTTCTCGGCTTCGCGCGTCGCGCTGGTCGCCGCCGCCAGAATCTCGTCGACCTGGTGCGATTCGGCGAGGCGCCGGAACTTCGAGAGCGCCTGTAAGGCGGCGTCCATCGCCGTGTCGGTCAGCTTTCGCCCGTCGAGACCGCCGGCACCGAGGCGGACCATCTCCTTCTCGCGATCGATGATCTCGAACGACGAATCCGGGCGGACCCGGACGACGATCATGTGGACCGAGTTGGTGCCGATGTCGATTGCGGCGAGGCGCATTGAGCGGAAATGACGTGTGCTAGGATCGGCATCCTACCACGAAGATTCCGATGTCAAAGGCTGCGGACGGTCCGGGATTCGCGTTGGGCGTGCTGTCTCGCACGTGGTCGCGCGTCGAAGCGGGCGACGTGGACGCCGTGCATCGCTCTCGCGTCGCCACCCGCCGTCTTCGCGAAGCGTTGCCGCTCGTCAAAGGCCGCGGCCGCGAGCGCCGCCGGCTGCGTCGCGAGCTGCGGAGCGTGACGCGATCGCTCGGGCCGATCCGCGAGCTCGACGTCGCGCTGTCGCTCGCCGGCACGCTTGCGATCGATTGGCCCGATCTGGCGTCGGCGCTCGATCAGGTCACCGGACGATTGCACGAGCTGCGCGCGCGGCGCCGCGCGCGCCTGATCAGGAAAGTCAGCCGCGCCGATATTGAGAATCTCGTCGAGCGTGTCGAGGCGCTGCTGGCGCAGGCTCGTCGTCCCAATGCCTTACGTCCATCGATCGATCGGCCGCGGCTCGCGGAACGCATCGCCAGCCGCGCCGCTACCACTCGAGATGCCGCCGAGCGGGCGGGCGCCCTCTATGCGCCCGAAGCGCTGCACGCGGTGCGGATCGCCACCAAGAAGCTGCGGTATGCCCTGGAAGTTGCGCGCGCCGTGCGCATCGTTGGCGCGGCAAGTGCGGCTCGCCGCCTGAAACAGTATCAGGATCTCCTCGGCCTCCTGCACGATCTCCAGGTATTCTCGTCGCACGTGACGCGTCTGCAGACACGTCACGCCGTCGACGAGCCCGATCTGGCGACGTTGTCCGATTTGCTGATGCACCTCGAAGATCGCTGCCGCGAGCTGCACGCCGCGTTCGTCGCGCAGCGCGGCGCCCTCGTCACGCTCTGCGACGACGTCGAGGGTGTGTTCGCGCGGCTCGGAGCCGCTACGCGGTCGTCATGAGCGTCGCGCGCGATCTCGAGCTTTATCTGGTCCGTCACGCGCCCGCTGCGGAGCGGGGACCAGAGTGGCCAGACGACAGCGCCCGGCCGCTGACGCCCAGTGGGGCCGCAAAATTCGGCAAGGCCGTCGCCGGTCTCGCAGCGCTCGGTGCACAGATCGACTTGATCCTCACCAGTCCATTCGTGCGGTGCCGGCAGACCGCCGACATCCTGGCCAGCGGTTTACCCGGCAGGCCGCGAGTGCAGGCGCTCGACGCGCTGGCTCCGGGCGGAGGCCATGCCGCCGTGATCGCCGAAGCCGCGCGTGTCGCCAAGCGCCCGCGCGTCGCGCTCGTCGGCCACGAACCGGACATCGGTCACCTGGCGTCGAAGCTCCTGGGCATGCGCCGCGCACTCGAATTCCGCAAGGGCGCCATCTGCCGGATCGACGTGGATGGTCTTCCTCCCGGCGGCCCTGGCCGACTCGCGTGGTTCGCCACGCCGCGCATGCTTCGTCGAATGGCGCCCTGATACGCGTGCCTCCGTGCGTGTCTCCGTCGTCATCAATCCCGTCGCGGGTGTGCGGGGCGCGTCGCTCAATCGCGCTCGCCGTCGCGCAGAACTCGCGTTCGAGCTGCTGACTGCCGAAGGCGCGGATCCCGAAATCCTGATCACCGAACGCCATGGACACGCGAGAGAGCTCGCGCATGGCGCCGTCGAGCGCGGCTCGCGTCTCGTGATCGCATGGGGCGGCGACGGCACCGTCAACGAGGTCGCCAGCGCGCTTGCGTTTACGAGTGCCGCACTCGGCGTCATCCCTGGCGGATCGGGCAATGGCCTCGCGCGAATGATTGGAATGCCCTCGGATCCGCGAGTGGCGCTGCCCCGATTGATGCGAGGTCGCGACCAGGCGATCGATGTCGGCGAAGCGAACGGGCGCCTTTTCGTCAATGTGGCCGGCGTCGGATTCGACGCACACGTCGCCGGCTGCTTCGCGCGGATCGGCCGCGAGCGCCGCGGCTTTCTGAAATACGCAACCATCGTCCTTACCGAGCTCGGACGATACCAGCCGCAGGCCTATGCGCTCGAACTCGACGCCGAGGCGACCGAATGCAATGCGGCATTCCTGCTCTCGTTCGCCAATGGACGGCAGTGGGGGAACGGAGCGGTGATAGCGCCTGAGGCGCGGCTGGACGACGGCTTCCTGGATGCGGTTCTGGTGCAGACGCGTAACCGGGCGGGCGTTATCAAAGCGATCCCTCGACTGTTTTCCGGCACCGTCGATCGCGCCGCTGGCGTGACCATCCGCCGGATACGAGCGGCGCGGGTCTCATCCGATCGGCCTCTTTCGCTTCACGTGGATGGAGAAGCCGTCGAATGCACCGAGACGCTGGCGGTTCACGTTCATCCCGCTGCACTGCGCGTACGGCAGTAGACGAAAAGCGAAAGTCTGCAGAGTTTGAAGGATATATATGGCGAAAGCGGTCGCCCTGCAGGGTTTACACAATGTTTACAGCGGGGCCCCGGCAGGTGATCCAAGATCGAGGGAATCACAACAAAGTAAACGACGAATGCGGAGTCATCAGATGTACGAGCGCAGTCTTACTTACGACGGTCATACCCGCCGATTCCAGATCGTTGCCGCCGGCGCGTCAGGCTGGGAGGTACGTGAGGAGCAGGACAGTCACGTGGTTCGCGCGAAGATCTACGACGACTGGCACCGCGTCGAGCGTGCGCGCACCATCTTCCAGGCGGAAGTTCACAGCCTCGAAAAGGCTGGATGGGTCGCGAACTGATTTGACCTGCCCGGCGCACGCCAAGCGCCGCAACACGCGATTTCACGAGGGCGCACGAGAGTGCGCCCTTTTTCATTCCACGAATCGGTAGCCGAGACCGACCACCGTCTCAATCTGGCGGCCTACCGGACCGAGCTTTCCGCGAAGCCGTCCGACGTGCACGTCGACCGAGCGGGTTTCGATCAGGCGGTCGTAGCCCCAGACTCGTTCCAGTAACCGATCCCGCGACAGCACCCGATTCCGATTTTCGACCAGATAGCGGAGCAGCTCGAATTCGCGCCGCGTCAGGCGAATCGCGCGGCCTTCGACGCTGACTGCCACGGCGTCGAAATCCGCCGTCAGATACTTGCCGCGGTAGACGGCCGCCTCAGCAGGCGCACCGTCGGGCTTCCCGCGGCGGAGAACGGCACGGACGCGGGCAGCGAGCTCGCGGAGGCTGAATGGCTTGGTGACGTAGTCGTCGGCGCCGACGTCGAGCCCCGTCACGCGATCGGACTCGCTCGTTTTCGCCGTCAACATGATGATCGGCACGCGCGACGTATTCGGCCGGGCGCGAAGAATGCGGCACACTTCGAGTCCGCCGACGACCGGGAGGTTGAGGTCGAGAATGATCAGATCGGGCGGGCGATCCAGCACATGCTTGAGCGCGACGTCGCCGGATCCGACCGTTTCCGCCTCGACGTCACCGCCACGCTCGAGCGTGTGCTTGATCAGGCCGGCAATATCTTGCTCGTCTTCGACGATAAGCACTCGCGTTTTCTGCACGACACTCTGACCCTACTGTCGGCAAATTTCGCGCACGTGTCGCAGAGGTTAAATCTGAGTTACACGACCGTCCCCGCCTTGACGACGCCTCCCTTGGGCACGACGATGATGCCCGAACGGATGTGCCAGCCGTCGCCGTCGGCTTCCTGAAGCCCCTGCTCGTTGACCAGCCGGCACCCGTCGCCGATCCGGGCGTTCTTGTCCACGATGGCGCGGTCAATCGTGACGTCGCGGCCGATACCCAGGCGCGGCGTGTCGCCAAGCCCCAGCGCATCCTCTTCCGTCTCGAAAAAATCGGCACCGACCAGGACGCTGCGTGAGATCGCGGCGCCCCGGCGCACCACGGCACGCACGCCGAGCACCGATTCGATGATCGTGCCGTTCTCGAGCGTGCACCCCTCGGTAAGGATTGAGTCGCGCAGGGTGCAGTCCTGGACTCGTGCCGGCGGCAACGTGCGCGCACGCGTGAAGATCGGCCGCTTCGGGTCGTGAAAGCGGAAGGGCGTGTCGTGTTTCGTGAGCATCAGGTTCGCGTCGTAATACGCGCCGATCGTGCCGACGTCGGCCCAGTAGCCGCGATGCAGGAACGCGTTGACCCGGTACCGGCCCAGAGCCGCGGGGATGATCTCTTTGCCGAAGTCGATGCCGTCCTGCTCGAGCACTTCCAGCAGCACCTGGCGTGAGAACACGTAGATGCCCATCGACGCCACGAACGGCTTCTCGGGGGGCGTCGTAAGAAAGGCGCCGCCTGTCGGGAGCGAGCCGCCCATTTCACCGAGCCGCGCGCGAGTCGGCTTCTCCTCGAACGCGACGATCTGACCGGCGCGATCGAAACGGAAGATCCCCATCTCCGCCGCGTCTGTCGGCGTCACGGGCTGAGCAGCGATCGTGATGTCGGCGCCACGCTCCGTGTGCGCCTCGACCAGTTCCGCGTAGTCCATACGGTAAAGGTGATCGCCGGCAAGGATCAGGTAGTAGTCGGCGTCGTGTTGCTCGAAGTGGCGGCGGGCCTGGCGCACTGCGTCCGCCGTGCCCTGGAACCAATGGCTGCTGTCAGGTGTCTGCTCGGCCGCGAGGATCTCGACGAACCCCTCGCTGAATTGGTCGAGTCGATAGGTCAGTCCGATGTGACGGTTCAACGATGCCGAGTTGAACTGCGTCAACACCAGGATCCGACGAAGCTCGGAATGCAGGCAGCTGCTGATCGGAATATCGATGAGCCGGTACTTGCCGCCGATCGGGACGGCCGGTTTCGAGCGGGAATGTGTCAGCGGAAACAGTCGAGTACCGCGGCCTCCGCCGAGGATGATCGCCAGAACGTCGCGCATGCGGGGAAGCTTAGCAAAATTGCGGATTGCCGATTGGGGATTGGGGATTGGGCTCTTGCCTTAGATTTTCCGCGGGCGTCACGCGTCCTTGATCCCTGCGTTACACGTCTCCCGTAGGCTGGGGACGATGCGGTTGGGACGGACGCGCCGCCTGGCGGCGAAGGCGAATGACGATTAGCGTGATCGTTTGCGCCTACAACGAGGCCGGATATCTGGCCTCGTGCCTCCATTCGCTTCTCGCACAAAGCCGCCGGCCCGACGAGCTGCTGGTCGTCAACAACGCGAGCACCGACGACACCGCGCTCGTCGCCCGCGGGATCGGGGGCGCGCGAGTCATCGACGAGCGACGCAAAGGCCTGGTGCGGGCGCGGGAAACCGGTCGCCGCGCCGCCACCGGCGACTTGCTCGTCTACCTCGATGCCGACTGCAGGGCGCCGTTGACCTGGCTGGAGCGCGTGGAACGGCGATTCGTTCGCGATCCCGCTATCGTGGCGACGTCGGGGCCCTACCGCTTCTACGACTGGGACTGGGTGGGCCGCACGATGATCCGCGCCTACGACCTCACCGTCGCACCGCTCACGCAGCTCCTCGTCTATCGTCTCCTCGGCATCGGCACGCTCTTCTACGGCGGCAATTTCGCGGTCCGTCGTGAGGCCCTCGACGCGATCGGCGGCTTCGATACCGCGATCGAGTTCCATGGCGAGGACACGAATCTCGGGCGCCGTCTGGTTCGCGTCGGCAAGGTCAGCATGGCGCCGGAGTGCTGGCTTTACACCTCGGCCCGCCGCTACCGCGCGATGGGCAAGCGCCACGTCGTCCGTCTCTATGTTCGTAACTTCTGGTCCGAGCTCGTGCATCACCGGCCGCGGGACCGGCAGCACGTGGATGTGAGGATCTGACTGTGCCCGGATACGAACCGTTTCTCCTCTGTGATTTCCACGTGCACACGCGCTGGAGCGACGGGCGCCTCAGCCTGCGCGACACCATCGACCTCTACGGACGGACCGGGAAGTTCGACGTCATCGCGATCACCGATCACATCCTGATGAAGCGGGATCTGCTCGCGCGTGCCGGGCGCGTTGCTACGCTGGGACGATGCAGTTTCGGCATCGCCGAGGATCAGTTCCAGGCGTATCTCGAAGACATCGCCCGAGAGGCCGAGCGGGCTCGCCGCGAGTACGACCTCCTGGTGGTACCGGGAGCCGAGATCACGCAGAACAAGCTGCGCGGGAAGAAGAACGCGCATATTATCGCGCTCGACCTCAAGCGCTACATCTCGGCAGACCAGACCCCCGACGACATCCTCAAGGAAATTCGGCGGCAGGGCGCGCTGAGCATCGCCTGTCATCCGCATCACCGCGCTGTGCGACGGCTCGAGATCAGCACCTGCTACCTCTGGGATCACCGCTCGGCGCTCGCGGGCCTCGTGGACGTGTGGGAAGCAGCGAATCGCGACGATCTGTTCTCGGTCACCAGTCTCAAGCACTTCCCATACGTGGCGGGCAGCGACTTCCACAAGCCGAAGCACCTCTACTCGTGGAAAACGTTGCTGCGCGCCGAGAAGGAATGGCCCGCGATCCGGAAAGCGCTCTGCGCCAACGTCGACGTCGCGTTGACACTGTTCCGCAAGGAATCGTGGAAGCCGGAGGGAACCGCGTGGACCGGCGCGCTTCGCCCCGCGGCGCTGGGACGATTGCGGTTGCGCGCCGCGAGGTAGGGCGGCGCGCGAGCGCAGGAGCCGTCCGCGGCCGGTGGCCGGTCGACTGGTTCGTCCTCAGCAAGCGAATGTCTTGCGGCACGAACCCCACAGTCGCCGTCCACCGGGCGCGGACGTCGTCGCCGTCACGGACTGACTGCGACAATCCTGGTCACGGACCAACACGATCGAATCACGTCACTGATTGCGCGGATCAAATAAGGGTCACGGACGGATACCGGCAACCCCCGGTCACGGGCGGCACTGACAGAACGGGAGGCCGAGGTTCGATCGATCGGCGCCCTGTGGGCCGCGCGGACAATGCCCGTCACTGACAGCGCGGATAGTGCCTGTCATGGACCGTAGGGACAAGCGAGAAATCGCAGGTACGACGGTCAGATTACAGTCTTACTAATCCAGTTGATTGTCGCCCTGTGGCGCCGGCCGCGAAGGCGGCCGGCGGAGTGAAGCAGACGGTCTGAGGGAGAACCGCACGAGATGTTGCAGCGGCTCTCCCTCAGGCCGTTTGCTTCACTCCCGAGCAGCACTTCGTGCTGCGCCTCAGGGCGACACGTCGTATTCGCGCTCGTCAGCACTGCGATCTCTCGCTTGTCCGCGCGGTCCGTGACAAGCATTATCCGCGCGTATCCGTGACGGGCATGGTCCTTGACAGCTATTGTCCGTGCTGTCCGTGACAGGTGTTGTCCGTGCTGTCCGCGGCAGGCCCGGTCCGCGGTGTCCGTGACCCCTAGCGCTTGTACGTGATCGAGACCCCCGCCGAACTCGACGTGTCGATCGTCGTCTCGCCGTCCGGCAGCGCGCGGACGCGGGTCAGGAATTCGCCGATCCCGCTCATGCCCGGACTCGAGACATTGTGGGCCGTGAAGCAACCGCCCCGCCGAAGCTTCGGCCAAAGCGCGTCGAGGTACTTCGTGTACCACTCCTTGTCCGCGTCGGAGAACACGAAGTCGATCGGTCCCTCGAGCCGGGGCACGATCTGGTGCGCATCGCCGAGCCTGGCATCGATGTACTCAGAGAGCCCGGCGTCACGAAAATTGGCCACCGCGATGTTGTGACGCCGCTCGTCGATATCGATCGTCACGAGCTTGCCGCCAGTCTTGCTGAGCGCCCACGCAATCCAGATCCCTGAGTGTCCTGTCGACGTGCCAATCTCCACGGCCCGCTGATACCGATGTTTCAGAACCAGGTCGTGCAGCGTCCGGCCATCGATTTCGGGTACGTTCAGATCGTGCCAGTCGTCCTGGTGCCGATCGAGAAACGCCCGGACGCGCTGATCCAGACCTGATGCGCTCGCCGACTGCGAGGGCGGTGTCGGAAGTAGAGCGATCAGCGTGGCGCTTACGATCAAGAGCGAAAGTGATGGCATGATGATGGGCCGCTCGGTTCTGCGTCCGGCAGGCGACCGTCCACAGGAATGTACTACGAAGCCGCCACTCTGAATTACGATTCACAAGATGCCGCAGACCTGGTTGCTGCTCGCCGCGTTGCTGTCCGCTCAGGAGGCGGCACCGACCGGGGTCCGGGGTATTGTCGTGGACGACTCCGGCGCGGCGATTGTTGGGGCCACTGTCGCAGCGGAAGCACGTGACGCCACCTGTCGTACGGTCAGCAGCGATGGTGGCACCTTCGACCTGACATGCGCCAGGCCTGGGGACGCGATCCAGGTCCAGGCGCGCGGATTTCGTCCGGCCGACGTCCGCGCTACCGCTGATCCGTTTCGCGTGGCCCTCGCCCCGTCTTCGTACAGTGAGTCGGTCGTCGTCACCGCCACGCGCACCGACAGCGCCCGCACGTCACCGGCAGCGCCCGTTGCGATTCTCACTGCCGCCGATCTCGCCGCGATGCCGCCCGCGCCATTGGACGATGCGCTGAAGACGACGCCGGGCTTCAGCCTGTTCCGGCGCACGACCTCGAGGTCGTCCAATCCGACGACGCAGGGTGCTGGCCTGCGGGGTCTGTCGGCATCCGGTGCGAGCCGGGCCCTGGTGCTCGCCGACGGTACGCCGCTCAACGACCCGTTTGGCGGCTGGGTGTACTGGAGCCGGGTCCCGGCCGCAGCCATCGATCGCGTCGAAATGGTCCGCGGCGGGGCCAGCGACCTCTATGGCGCGGATGCGCTCGCCGGCGTCGTCCAGGTGCTGACGCGCCGGCCGGGGCAACCGGAGGCGCGGGTCGAACTGGACGGGGCGAGTCATTCGACGGGCCGGCTATCGCTCTTCGCGGGCGCCGCGCGGGACGGGTGGCGCGGCGCAGTGGCCGGCGAAAAGTTTTCGACCGACGGCTACATTTTGGTGCCGGCGCCGGACCGTGGGCCCATCGACACGCCGGCCAACAGCCGGTACACGAGCGGTAGGGCAGAAGCCGGATATTCCACCTCGCCGATTTTCAGCGTGGACATTGTCGGCGATGTATTCGCAGAGCATCGCGACAACGGAACGCCTGTCCAGACCAACAGCACGGACATTCGGCAGCTCAGTGCCTCGGTGGGCGGAACGGCGAAAGGAAACACCTGGAGGATTGCCGGTCAAGCCGGCGATCAGAGCTACGATCAGGCGTTCTCGGCGATTGCCGCCGACCGCACGTCGGAAACGCTGACCTCCCGGCAGTACGTCCCCGCCTCGCAGTATTCGGTCGCGGCGATGTGGCAGCGTGTCTGGAGCGGCGTCGATCTCCTCGCCGGAATCGACACCCGATCCGTCGAAGCCACCAACAACGAACGGAGCTTTGCTCCCGACGGGACCGTCAGGGCGCTGACGTCCACGTCGGCGTTTCAACGCACGAGCGGGATTTACGTGCAGGCCACGGGCCGCCCCGCCTCGCGCGTCACGCTAATCGCTGGCGCGCGCGGCGATGTCCGGCAGCGCACCCGGGAAGAGGACTGGCTCGACGGCGATTCAGCGTTTTCGCCACGGATCGCGACGGCATGGGCAGCGACCCCGCTCGTGACCATTCGTGGCAGCCTCGGCTGGTCGTTTCGCGCTCCGACGCTGAACGAGCGCTATCGCGGATTCCGCGCCGGCAACGTCGTCACGCTGCCCAACGCCGATCTTCGGCCCGAGTCGTTGCGCACCGTCGAAGGCAGCGTGCTCGTGACGCCGTCGCGTGGCGCGTTGCGAGTGACCGTATTTCGCAATGACCTGTCGGACGCGGTGACGAACGTGACCGTGACGGCAACGCCCACGCTGATCACTCGAAGGCGCGAGAACGTGTCGAGCATCGATGCGTGGGGCACGGAGCTCGAAGGGGAGTGGCGCGTGCGTACCGGGCTGACGCTCGTCGGCGCGTCCGCGTTCACGCGTTCGCGCTTCGCCGGCTATGCACCGCTGGATGACCTGACCGTGCCGCAGGTGCCGGGATGGCAGTTTTCGCTGGGCCTTCGCGGAAGCGCTCCTGCGGACCTGGCGTACGCTGCTCAACGTGCGAGCCTTCGACGATCAGTTCGAGGACGATCGCAACACGCTCGTGCTTGGCTCTGGCTCCGTCGTCGACGTCACGGTCCAACGCCCGTTCGGCCGGAGGGCGACCGGTTTCGTGAGCCTCGAGAACCTATTCGACGTCGGCTACGACGTGGGCCGCACGCCCGTGCGGACGATTGGACAACCGTTCACCCTGCACGTGGGCGTGCGCGTGCTGGTCGGCCGGTAACAAATCCCAGAGCCAGAGGCGAGCACCCCGGTCGTGCAGCCGCTGCCGGCACATCGCGCCGCGGCGCTCGATGACACGCGTGTGCGCCACCCCGGTCAGCGGATGGCACGACACGTAAACCATGCAACCGCATTCAAGAGTCAGGTTGTAAGACATCGTCGACTCCCTATGCGTTATACCGGCCGCGTTTGACGATTGGCCGACAACGGCGCGACGGAAACGAAAAACTTCGAAGGTCGCAAGGGTCGCAAGGGTCGCAAGGTCGAAAGGTCGCAAGGTCGAAAGGTCGAAAGGTCGAAGGTCGCAGAGTCTCGCGAGACCCTGCGACCCTGCGACCCTGCGACCCTGCGACCCTGCGACCTTGAGACCTAAAAGTTCAGTCTCAGCGCAAACTGCATCTGGCGATTCGTGCCGAGACCGACGGTACGTCCGACGGTGCTGGTCAGGCTGCCGAACGTGCCGGCGGCGGCTGACGTGAACGGTTGTTCCGGCTGGATCTGGTTCGTGCCCGTGCCGAGCGCGCTCGGCAGCGTCGCTACGGGGTTCGAGAAGTTGTCGGTGTTGAACAGATTGAACACTTCCCATCGGAACTCGACGTTGGCCGTTCCGATATCGAACCGCTTCGTCGCCAGAAAATCCATCTGCTTGAACGAGGGGCCGCGCAGCGCCCCGCGCTGCAGGTTGCCGAATTCGCCAGGCGCCGGGATGCTGAAGGCGGCGGGATTCAGCCACTGCAGCCCGTTCTTCAGATAGGGATCGACACCAGGAATCAGGTTCGGCCGCCGCACGTTACGCGACGAGCCGCCGCCCAGTGTATTGATGATCGCGCTCCGCCCAGCCGCCGCGCTGCCGAAGATATTCCCCGCCGCGTCCATGTAGACGACGTCCGGGCGCGTGACGCGCACATCAATCGGCAGGCCGCTCCGCGCGTTCACGATCGCGCCGACATCCCACCCGCCGAGCAGGGCCTGGGTGAGGCCCGACGCGTTGCCCAGAATCCTGTGGCCGGCCCCAATCGGCAACGTGTAGAGCGCGCTGACGTTGAACGTATGGCGCACGTCGAACGCGTTGTACCCGATGTCGTAGTCGTAGTCGAACGGGTTGCCGGCGGTCAGCGCTTCGTTCGACCCTGCAGTGTTGCCGTAGCTTTTGCCGAGTGTGTATTGCGAGTTCAGCGTCAGGCCGTTCGAGATCCGGCGCGCAAGGGACAACTGCATCGAGTTGTAGCTGTCGTGCCCGCCGCTGGTCTTGAAGTCGATCTCGGCAAACGGACGCTGGATGGTGCCGTTGACGATGTCGAACTCCCGGGTGATGACCGCGTTCTTCGTCGGATCGGCGTTGGTCTGCACCCCGATGATGCGGTTCGTAAAGTTGCGCAGGAAGAGATTGCGGCCCTGGCTGCCGACGTAGGCGGCCGTTGCGACGAGCTTCCACGGCAACTCGCGCTGCACGGAGGCCGAGTACTGGTAGACGCGCTCGGGAATCTCGTACTCGTTGGCGTACGCGCGCGGCTGGTAAGTGCGGTTGTTCGGGTTGCTGATGAAATTCGCACGTAGCAGAGTCGCATCGACAGGATACTGTCCACCCGTAATTGTCGTGCTGATGCGATCGCTTTCAATCGGCTGAATCTGGTCTTCGGTCTGTCCGGGACCCACGAAGATGCCGAACCCGCCGCGGAGCACGGTACGGCCGTCGCCGGGCGCCCACGTCATCCCGACGCGTGGCTGGAAGTTGTTCTTCTTGCTCCCGTAGAACGGCGTGCCTTTCGGCTTCAGCGTGCCGGTGTCGATGTCGAAGATCACGGCGTTGTCGTCCGCTTCCTTGAGCGGCGTGTAGTACTCGTAGCGGAGACCGTAGTTCAACGTCACGCCGTTGGCGAGCTTCCACTCGTCCTGGGCGAATCCGATGGCGTAGTTCTGGACCGCCTTGCGCCGGCCGGTGACGCCGTCGTTGAACACGCTCGGCTCGCTCAGATCGCCGAGGTACTGCACCTGCTGCCCGCGGTTGGCGAGGAAGTCGTTCAGGTTGGCAAACGTGTAGGTCGTGCCGCCCAGACGATCCGTGGTGAACCGGATGAACCGTGCCTCACCGCCGAGCTTCAGGCTGTGCCGGCCCCGCGTCCACGTCAGCGCATCGATGATCGAGAGCGAGTAGGGGTTGTACGGGGTGCCGCGGCCATTGGCGGCGCTGTTCTGCCGCAGCAGCCCACCCGGCGAGGCGATGCCGGAACTCGCGCCCTGGCCGGAGATACCGGTGTTCGCCACGCTGCCGGTCAAGCTGATGGAAAGCTGCGACAGGTCGATGCTGTTCACGGTCGGCGCGATGCCGTCGATGCTGGTCGGCGCGGCGTTGTAGCCGAACTTCAGCTCGTTGAGCATCGAGGACGAGAGCACGCCTTGCAGGGCCACGATGCCGTTCGAGGGATTGGCTTCGATGTGCGAGCGGCGTCCGGTCACACCCTCGGGCTGGTCGTTCGTGCCCTGGTCGCGGAAGTAGCGTCCGTACACCGACCAGTTCGTGTTCAGCTTCTGGTCGATACGCACGTTGAACGAGTCTTCCTTGACCGTCGACACGCTCTGCAGCTGCAGGATGTCGTAGTCGGGGTTCGTCGACTTGCCGGCGAGCACGACTGCGCCCGGGCCACGGAAGGCGTCATACAACGGCTGGATGGCTCCGACGGCACGCGTGAACGCCAACGCGCTCGGGGCCGCCTCGACAAAGTTGATGCCGGCATCCAGGCGGTAACCTTCGTAGCTGCCAAAGACGAACGTGCGATCTTTGACGATCGGCGCGCCGACAGAGGCACCAAACTGATTCAGCTTGAGCGGCGACTTCGCGAGGTCGAAGTAGTTGCGCGAGTCGAAGTCTTCGCCGCGGTGGTATTCGAAGGCGGATCCGTGGACCTCATTGCTGCCGCTCTTGCTGACGACGCTGATCTGCCCACCCGTCCCGGTGCCGTATTCCGCCGGATAGTTGCTCGACTCGACGCGGAACTCCTGGACGTTCTCGAGGCTGGACTGGAGACGGAAGGGCGACGGCAGCTCGCCGTTGAGGTTGCCGGGCGACGCGTCGATGATGGCCGTGCCTTCGACACCGTCGTAGCGCACGATGTTCTGCTCGACCGCCCGGCCGCTGAAGCGGATGTCGCCGAAGGTCCCGGTACCGCTGTTCACCGACCCCGGCGCTTGCAGGTACAACTGCGAGAGCTGCCGGCCGTTGAGCGGCAGGTCTTTCACCTCGCGCTCGATCACGTTCGTGCCGATCCGCGCGGAGCTGTAGTCGAGTGCCGAGACATCCGCCGTCACCGTAACCGACTCGGCGAGACCCTGCGGGCGGATTTCGAAGTCGAGTGCCAGCTCCTGCGCCGCCTGCAGCTTCATATCCGCTGTATTCCGTCGGCGCGAAGTTCGTCGACGCCACGGTGATCGTGTAGACCGCCGGCTTCAGGCCGGTCACCACGAAGTATCCGTCGTCGTTGCTCAGGGCCGTCCGGCGCTGGCCGGTCGCTTGATTCACCACTGTCACGGTGGCGCCGCGTACGAGCGCGCCGCTCTGGTCGCGCACCGTACCGACGATGCGCGCGTCCGTCTGCGCCATCGCGGGCGCAGCGCCGAGGAATACGACGGCGAGCAAAGTCCACGCACATGCGACGAATCGATTTCTCACGAGAGGTCTCTCCCTTGGTTGGTCATCTGGGCCGGAGATGGTGCAGGGGGCCTGCCCTGACCCTTGAGCGCTACGGGGCTGCGGTAACGGCAACGTGACGACGAAGTTGCCGATCCGTAAAACTGGCGGAAGGGGAAAAGACCTTAAGACTGTCGCTTCGGCCGTACCGGTTTGACGCCGATCGGCGCAAGGTATGCGTCGAGCAGCGCCGTGCCCACGGCGACGACGACCGGACCGAACACGAGACCGATGAAGCCGAACGCTGCGACGCCGCCGAGCAGGGCCACGAATGTAACCAGCCCGTTCATCGAGGAGCGCCCGCTGAGAAGCACTGGACGCAGCACATTGTCGGCCATGCCGACGAGACCGGCGCCAATCGCGGTGAGGACGAGCGCTTTGGTGATTTCGCCGGTGAGCGCGAGATAGAGGGCGACCGGCAGCCAGACGACCCATGCGCCGAGCACCGGGAGCAGCGCGAAGAACGCCATGACCGTGCCCCACACCACCGCTGCCTTGAGACCCAGAAGCCAGAACGCCAGTCCACCCAGGCACCCCTGGACGGCCGCTACGGCGAGACCGGCGATCACGCTCGCATAGATCAGGTCACCGATCTGCTTCAGGATGTGGTCGCGCTGGCTGTCGTCGAACGGCAGGAAGACGCGAATCATCCGCACGATGCCCGGCGCATCGCGAAGGAAGAAGAAAAGGGCGAAGAGCGCGATGAACAGATCGACGACGATCAGCGCGACGCCGCCAATCAACTTGCCTGAGGCTTCCGCCAGCGCCCCGCCGATTCGCTGCGCCGCCGCTGAGATCGATTGAGACAGACGCTCCGGCGCGAGGCTCGGTACATGGGCTTGCACCCAGTGCCAGGAGCGCACGAGCCATTCCGGCGGCTGCGGGGGCGTCGTCGCCGCCCCCTGCAGCGTCGTGACCGCCTGTCCGACTTCGCCGATGAGCACCTGCACGAGCAGCCAGACCGGGACGACGATGAGCACGAAGACGAGCAGCGTCGAAAAGAGCGCTGCCTGCGACCGCCCGACGCGAGGCGTGAGACGTGTGTGTACCGGATACACGCACACCGCCAGGACCGCGCCCCAACCCAGGGGGACGAGAAAGGGCGCGAAAATCAGGAACGACAGGTAGCCGACGAGCAGGACGGCGCCGTAGTAGATGATCTGCGCAATACGTTCGCGATCGTTCATGCCTCTCCCGTTCGCACCGGCCATCCCGGCCGTCCGTCATTGTAGCCTCCCGCTCCGGAGCGGCCTCTCGAGGCGCGAAATCGCTGCGGATTTCAGGCGAAAGCCGGTAACGTGGCTGTAACTGTGAAGTAACGTCGACCCGGCGGGCCTGAGAAACTCTGATAGGATCCGGCCGTTTCCACCCAAGGAGCTGTGTGGCCCGCTTTCGCCTGATTCCCCGCGAAGAAAAGTTTTACGCCGACTTCATCGCGCTGGCCGACCAACTGGTCACAGCTGCCGGGCTGCTCGAACGGATGATGACGTCCGATCCGCCCGATTGGTCGCTCGCTGACCAGATTCAGCAGGTCGAGCACGATTGCGACACCATCACTCACGAAATCATCCAGCGCCTGAACCGCACCTTCGTGACGCCCATCGATCGCGAGGACATCCACTCACTGGCCAAGTCGCTCGACGACGTCATGGACGCCATCGATGCGGCGTCGTCGGTGATCCGGCGATATCACGTGGCGCCCGTCCGGTATGGCGCCCGGGAACTCGCGGGCGTGATCGTCAAGTCGAGCGACCAGGTCCGGATGGCGGTCGCCGCCCTGGAACGGAAGACGGGTGTCCACGGCCTGGCGGTCGAGGTGAACCGGCTCGAGAACGAAGCCGATCGGCTCCACGACGACGCGTTGCGTCGTCTCTTCGACGAGGAGAAAGATCCGATCGCGATCATCAAGTGGAAGGAGGTCCTCGACTTTCTCGAGGAGGCGACCGACCGATGCGAGGACGTCGCCAACGTCCTCGAGGGCGTTGTCGTCAAGCACGGGTAGGCGAATGGAATTTGCCGTCGTCTGCCTGCTGATCTTCGTCGCGCTCACGTTCGATTACATCAACGGCTTTCACGACGCTGCGAATTCCATCGCGACCGTCGTGTCCACGCGCGTCCTGTCTCCCGGGAAGGCCGTCGTCTGGGCCGCCTTCTTCAACTTCGTGGCGGCGTTCGGGTTCGGCACCGCGGTGGCCAGGACCATTGGTTCCGGGATGATCGACGTCCATGCGGTGACCTTCCTGGTCATCTTCGCGGGACTGTTCGGCGCCATCGTCTGGGACCTCATCACCTGGTACTACGGGCTGCCGACGAGCTCGTCGCATGCGCTGATTGGCGGCTATGCCGGCGGTGCCGTGGCGCACGCCGGCATGGGCGTGATCATCCCCGGCGGCTGGACCAAGACACTGATCTTCATCGTGCTGGCGCCCACGATCGGCCTGGTGCTCGGTCTGATCCTGATGACGGCCATTTACTGGCTGTTTCGCGATATGGGGCCGTCTCGCGTGGACCGCCTGTTCCGGCGGCTGCAGCTGGTATCGGCAGCGCTCTACAGCCTGGGGCACGGTGCCAACGACGCGCAGAAGACGATGGGCATCATTGCCGGCGTGCTCTTCGCGGCCGGCTATATCCACCAGTTCCAGATTCCGGTGTGGGTCGTGCTCTCGGCGCACGCGGCAATCGCGCTGGGGACGCTCTCGGGCGGGTGGCGGATCATTCACACGATGGGCTCGAAGATCACGAGGCTTCAGCCCGTAGGAGGATTTGCGGCCGAGACTGCCGGCGCGATATCGCTGTTCACGGCGACATCGCTGGGGGTCCCGGTCAGTACCACGCATACGATCACCGGCGCGATCGTCGGTGTCGGCGCGACGCGCCGTCTATCGGCCGTTCGCTGGGGTATCGCGGGCCGGATCGTCTGGGCGTGGATCCTGACGATTCCGGCGTCGGCGCTGATCTCGGCCAGCACCTACTGGGTGCTGTCCCACCTGGGATCGCTGCAGTAGGCCCGACGTCAGTCGGGCCGTGAGACTCCTTGCGGTCGGGCAGAATCGCGTTCGCAGTGTAGGCGTTGAAGACGTAAGCGACATACGCAACGCTGCACGTCAGGTTGTCTTGATGCCTTGCGGTAACCGCACGATGAATGCCGCCCCGCCTTCCTCCCTGTTGCCCGCGGTCACGGTTCCGCCGAGCAGCTCCACGAGGTGTTTGACGATGGCCAGTCCGATCCCGGTCCCGCCTGGGGCGCGCGACCGTGACTTGTCCACGCGATAGAAGCGTTCGAAGACGCGTGTCAGATCGGCGGCAGGGATGCCGGGTCCGGTGTCGAGCACGGCGAGCGTAATCGCGCTGTCTGAACGCTCCGTCTCAACGCGCACGATGCCCTGCTCGGGCGAGTAATTGACCGCGTTCTCGAGCAGGTTCCGGAGTACGTCGTGGAGCTTCGCCGGGTCGGACGTGATCGTTCGCGCATCCGGGCCCATCGCGATCTCGACCGTCGTTTCCTTGCTGGCGATCACGTTGGCAAGCTCGTGAGCGACACCCTCGATGATGGCATTCAGATCGCATTCGACCATCTCGGTCGTTTCCTGCCCGGCGTCGAGGCGCGCGAGGCGCAGCAGATCCTTGACGAGCCGCTCCATGCGATCGGTATGTCGCGCGATGATCTCGAGGAATCGCCGGCTCTCATCGGGCGGAGGCGGATCGTCGATCAACGCCTCGACGTATCCGCGGATGGCCGTCAACGGCGTTCGCAGCTCGTGCGAGACATTGGCGACGAAGTCGCGGCGCACGCGGTCGGCGCGTCGCAGGTCGCTGATGTCGTGCAGGACGAGGACGGCGCCGCCCTCGGGCGCGCCCGCCGGAGCAGCCCGCGCCACGCACGTGCGTGATGGATCGCGCGCCAATACGAACTCGACGCCGGCCGGCGCTTCCCCCCTCAGCGCCATCGCCAGCTCCGCGAACAGCTCCGGCTGGCGCATCCACTCCTGATAGCGGCGCCCCGTTGCCGAGTCGTCCAGCTTCAGCATCGTGCGCGCCGCACCGTTGGCCATGACGAGGCGACCCTGCGCGTCGATGACGATGACGCCCTCGACCATGCCGGCGAGAATGGCGCGTAGATGCCGGCGGTCGTGTGCGAGCTCGTTCACTCGACGTCCGAGCTCCTGGATCGCGCCGTCGAGCGCGCGGGCGACCTCACCCAGCTCGTCCTCGCCGTAGCCGCGTGTCGGGCGGGTCATGTCGCCGGAGGCATAGCGCCGCGCGACCTCGGCGATCGACATGACGCGTCGCGCGAGCGGAGCGGAGAGCAACCAGGCCAGGAGCGCCGCTACCGGCAGCGCCGTACCCACGCCGCCGAGCGCAAGGAGCAGAATCGCGCGCTGCTGCTGCGCGATCTCCGTCAGCGGCAGTGAAAGCCGAACAAAGGCCACCGACGGATGCGCGATTGGAATCGCCGCGTAGAGCGTGTCGTACTCGGTCGTCGTGCTGTAACGCCGAATCAGCACCTCGCTGTGGCGGCGCGACGCTTCGGCGATCTCGGGTCGCTGCGCGTGATTCTCCATCGCTGCCAGCATCTGCGCCGTCCCGCGTCGAATCGCCGACGACTTTCCCATCCTCTGCGATGAAGGTGACCCGCACGCCGACCAGTGCGCCGAGCCGATCCGCTTCATCGTCGAGCTCGGCCACAGGTATGGTGCTCCCCTGCCGGAGCAATTCGGCAGCCATGCGGGTCTCGGCGGCAAGTGTGTGCTCGATGCGCTCGACGGTCAGCTTCTGCAGGCGGGAGTTCAGGAGAATGGCGGCGGTGACCGCAGAGACGGCGCCAACGGCGAAGGCGGCGAGAAAGAGCTTGGATCGGACCGGTGAGCGTCACGCACTCCGCTCCGCCAGTTTGTAACCGAACTGCTTCACCGTCAGCAATGCATCCGCGAGCACTGGTAATTTCTCGCGCAGGCGGCGGACGTGGACGTCCACGGTCCGTGTGCCGCCCGTGTACTGATAGCCCCAGACGTCCGAGAGCAGCAAGTCTCTCGACAGCACTCGCCCCTGATGCTCGATCAGATACTGAAGCAGCAGGAATTCCTTCGCCGTCAGATGCAGGGCCTCGCCGTCGACGGTGACGACGTGGCGCTCGATGTCGACGATGATCGGGCCGTAGCGGCGGAGCGGCTGTGACTCGGTGCGATGCGCCCGGCGGAGCAGGGCGCGGACTCGGGCCACCACTTCGTTCGGGACTGAACGGTTTGGTGATGTAATCGTCGGCGCCCAGCTCGAGCCCGACAATCCGATCGGATTCCTCGGCCCGCGCGGTGAGCATGATCACGGGCAGCGCCGCCGTCAGCGGGTCCCCGCGCAGCGAACGGCATACTTCGAGACCGTCGAGTCCCGGCAACATCAGATCGAGCAGCACGAGATCCGGGCGCTGGCGACGGACGGCCATCATGACTTCGTGCCCGGAGCTCAGCGAATCGACGCCGAAGCCGGCCCGGCTGAGGCTGTGGGACAGCAGATGGGCGATATCCGGATCGTCTTCGACGATCAGGATGCGTCCTGCGGAGGCGGAGGGCGACATCGGAGGCGTCAGTATAGACGTCCTCTGCCCTCGCACGAGGACACCGCTGTGCGAGGAGCGCGGCTCACGTCGGATTTTGCTAGGAATTCCGCATTCTCCGGTCCTGGCATCCTCCTTGATATTTCCACGCACAGTTCCCCAACCCCGGAGGTGTTCCGTGAAGTCTGTCATCGCTGGCGCCGCGGGCGTACTGGTCGCAACACTCGGCATTGCCGCCTGGCAAGCCCGCACGGCGGCCCTCGCATTCCCCGTCAATGGCACCGCCGGCTTCGTCGAGCGCGGGTCCCTCGTGCCGGTAGCGGCAAGCGCCGCGCAGCCGATGCCGCTTGCCGTCCGCTGCGCCCCCGGGCAGCAGGCTGTGATGCGGCAAATCGTCGTCGGCGGTCAGGTCACGGCGGCTGCGGAGTGCACCGAAGGTGCGATGCCGAATGCGTATTCGGCCTCGCTGGTGCAGCCAGTCTCCTCGGACATCGTGCAATGGCAGCAGCCGCGGGTCGAGCCGGCCCGCTACGTTGTCAGCGAACGCGCGCCACGGCGAACTGTCGTGCGGGAGAGCCCCAAGCGCAACTGGAAGAAGACCGCCCTCGTCATCGGCGGATCCGCTGGCGCTGGTGCAGGCGTCGGCGCGATTGCCGGCGGGAAGAAGGGCGCGCTCATCGGCGCCGCGATTGGCGGCGGTGCGGCGAGCCTCTGGGAGGCGTTGAAGAAGTAAGAGTGCGGTGCGGCAGTGCTACGGTGCTGCAGTGCTGCGTGCGCATCGGCAGTGCCGCGGTGCTTCGAGCCTGCGGGCTCAGCCGAGAATCCAATAAACGCCGAGAGCGATCGAGGCGATGGCGGTGAGCGCTGCGGCACCGCGGCCGACGGTGCGGACGATCCACGGGAAACCGAGCACGCGCGACAGGACGATCCCGAAGAGCGACATCGAGAGCAGGATGCCGACCGCGAAGATCAGCACCAGGTAGAGCAGCGTCATCAACGAGGGCGTATCCTGCCCGTGCAGCGCTGGTGCCAGGAGCGTCAGCGCGCGGAGGCCGCTGACCGCAAACACGGCGCCGAGGACGCCGGCGCCGTGCGAGTGCGCCTGCGGTGAAGGATGGGCGTCTCGGCGTCCGAAGTGGAAGTGCCAGTGCACGTGGTCGGCGCTCGCATGGGCGGCGTGATGGCCGTGCTCGTGGCTATGTCCGTAGAGGCGCTGGGAGGCGACCACCCACAGTGTGAACAGTCCCATCCCAATCAGCAGCACCCCGCCGACACGCTCGCCGCTCTGCTCGACGATTTCCGGAATCTGCCATCCGAGCACCAGGACGGCCGCAGCGCCTACGAAGAGCAGCAGCGCGTGGCCGAGCGCGAACCGCACTGCGACCTCGAATGGCCGCCGAAGCGCGATCGCCTGCGTGCCGCCGCCGCGGTTCACCGACAGGGCGGCAATTGCCATCAGATGATCGGCACCGAGCCCATGGAGGAACCCCAAGGCGAGCGCGGTCAGGGTAAGCACGCTCCATCGTAGCAGAACCATCGCGCTGTACTCGCCGCGAGTGACTTACCCGTGGCATCGTGCAGCAGGCGGCGCTAGAATCCCGGCCGCGATGTCCTCGAAGACCTACAAGGCCACGATCTTCCGCGACCAGTCGATGTGTTTCATCCCCGTCACCTTCGACCCGAAGACCGTATTCGGAAAGACACGGGCGCCGGTGAGGGTGACGGTGAACGGGTACACCTATCGCAGCACAATCACGACGATCGGTGGCCCCCCGTGCATTCCGCTGCGCAAGAGCCATCGCGAGGCGGCGGGCCTGGAAGGCGGCGAGACCGTGCCCGTTCGCCTCGAGCTCGATGTCGAGAAGCGCGAGGTCACGCCGCCCAAGGATCTTGTGAAGGCGTTGAAGGCAGCTGACGCGATGGACGCGTGGCGCGCCCTGAGCTTCACCCACCAGCGCGAGCACGTTGAAGCGATCGAACAGGCGAAGAAGCCCGAGACACGAACGCGCCGCATCGAGCGCGCGCTCGAGATGGTGACGACGAAGAAGCGCAACAGACCTTAAGCGAACTCCGTGACCAAGGTCGCAGGGTCGCAAGGTCGCAAGGTCGCAGGGTCGCAAGGTCGCAGGGTCGCAGGGTCGCAAGGTCGCAAGGTCGCAGAGGTCACAAGGTCGCAAGGTCGCAGGGTCACAAGGTCGCAAGGTCGTGAGGACACGGATCAGAATTGGTCACGGACGGACACGGCGGCGCAAATCAGTTACAGACAGGCACGGACCAGAATCCCTTCGACTCTGCGACCTCTGCGACCTCTGCGACCTTGCGACCTTGCGACCTTGCGACCCTACGTGACTACATGCGCTCGACGCCGACCAGCTTCCACCCGGCCGGCTGCTTGCGGAATACGACCCGGCAGGGCAGGCTCCATCCCGGATGATCGCGGTGTTTCCCCGTGACCGCGACCTGCACGAACTCGCCGTCGAGCGCACCCGCGGGGGCGCTGGCCGAGAGGCCGGTCGTGCTCTGGGGGTCGCCCACCGCCGTTGCAGTGTGGGTCGTGTTGTCGAAGCTCGCCCACTCGACCGTGTAGCCCTCGCCCTGCGTCGAGACCTTCGTATCCACCGCGACGTTCGAGAAGGTGAACGTTCCGCTCGGCGACAGCGCGAAGCCTTCAACCGGCAACACCGTGTTCAGCCACAGCTGCCCGATCTTGTCGCGCCGCGTGATCAGCGTCTGCGTCAGATACGACGTCGCCTCCGGATCCGTGTACTCCGCCGTGCGGACGACGGCCAGAATCGCCTCGTCGGTGATGGCGACCACGTGCCGCGCCCCCCAGAACAAATCGTCGGGACGGGCGTTGACGAACGCGGGATTCGGATACTCCGGCTTCCAGCGCTCCGGCTGGAAGTAGTTGGCCTCGAAACGTCCGATCGCCGGTAGTTCGGGATAGTCCACCTTGATCCACGGCCTGACATAGAAGCCGAGGGTCAGCATCGTGATCAACGTGGGCCGCGCTTCCCAGATATATTCGTTGCCGGCGCGGATGCCCTGCGCCTGCGTGCTGCCACTGCCCAGCGTCGAACCGAAGTCGATCAGGTAATGCCGCAGGATCTGCCGGCCGCCGACGTCCTGCAGGAAATCGCGTGTGTTGATGGCGCGGGAGTCGTCGTGGTTCAGCCAGGCGGCCGACACCCGCAACGCGCGCAGTTCCCGGCGATGTTCGTGCGGATGAATGTCGTTTGGATCATCGGAGCGAGTCCCGTAGTAGAGAAACGGCCCCATGTCCTTGCCGCTGATTCCTTCGCTCGCGAGGATCCGGTAGGCGCCGTCCGGCCGCCGCGCGACGCGTGACAAGACGCCGTCAACATCCGCCATTGTCATCGGGCGGCGGCGCCCATGCTCGTCGCGGATGCGGGCCTCCGGTGCGACCTCGAGATCTTCGCGGCGGATCGTGGCGATGTAGTTCTCCGGCACGTTGAAACCCAGCGCATAGAAGAAGCGCGTGGAGATGACCTCGGCGCCGCTCGCCATCTCGGGATTCGATTTCGGATCGAACTTCACGAAGTAGAGCGTTCCGGCCGAGTCCCGCATCGTCAGCCCGGGCGAGATGCCTTCGCTCTTCCCGCCGACGATCGTCCATTTCCCGGGCTGTGGCGGCTGCCCCTTGAACGGCCCGCGCACGATGTCGTCGATCGACATCACTTCGGCGGTCCCCAGGCGATGCGTGAACCAGCTCGAGTCAGGCACCTCGTCGATCGTGTTCACGTTGACGGCGCGCTTGTCTGTCTTGTCCGCATCCTTGAGGAAGGAGTTCTGAACGAAGTCGTAGGTCTCGCTGAGATCGACGGGCGCCGCCTTCGAGGCATCCTGCGCCTCGGGATCCTCGCTGATCGGATCGTCGGGGAAGAAGCGAGGCGACGCCGTCTGCGTCGCGACCACAAGGGCCACGGCCGCCAGCGCAACGACTGAGATGTGACGGAGAAGCCGGAGAGAAGGTCGCACGGTGATCCTTAAAAGGCGCCGCTGAACGAGGTATTGACCCTGAAGCCTTGCTGGTGGCTTCTCGCCAGATCGATGCGCAGGAACACGCTGCGGAACGTGTTGAAGCGGAACCCGAGCCCGTAGTCCGACTTCAGCTCCTTGATCTCGATATCGTCCCACGTCGGTCCGACATCTCCCCAGTCCCCGAAGATCGCCATGTCGAGACCGGAGAACGCCTCCCAGCGATACTCCGCGTTGATCAGGAGGGCGTTGCGATCCCTGAAACGGAACTCGTCGAACCCGCGCAGCGTCGTCGAGCCGCCGAGTGTGGGCTGGGCGTAGAACGGGACGAGGTTGCCGCCGGGGCTGTCGGTGGATTCTCCAATCACGCGCGCGATGAAAACGCGCTTCTTGTCGAAGATGGGGAAGGCGTGCAGCGCCTCGAACCGAAGGTCGCGGTACGAGAACCCGAGGTCGTCGAGGTCATGCCAGAGGTCGTAGCTCAGACGGAAGTGGCCGCCCGATCGCGTGTTCTTCGGCTGGTCGCGATAGTCCACGTCGACGAAGGCACCGGACCACAGGTAGTCGGGCTGCTGATCGAGTCCTGGCGCTTCGGCCGGCGTGAACACTTCTTCGATCGACGGGAATCCCGATGCGTGTCCTTCGCCAAGCGTTTCGTGCCGGAACGCGGTGCTGCCGCCCACCTTCACCGCCGGCACGAACGCGTAGCTCGCATCACCTCGGAACTCGTAGCCCTCGCGCAGGAAGCTGGTGCGATCGTCGCGTGAAGAATCGGGGCCGATGCCGTAGAACCGTTCACGCGGCCAGTAACGGTAATAGCCATGACCGCCAACGACGAGCCGCTCGTCAACCAGCTTGGGGAAGATCACCTCGGCGGTGCCCATCCAGTAGTTCCTGACCGACGTGACGATCGAGGTATTGAAGACCGCGCGGTCGTCGAGAAACCAGTTACGGTAGCCGGGCCCGGCGCCGAGGCCGCCACCTTTGGTGAGCCCGCCGATTTTCACGTAGAAGCCCTCGTACGGCGCGAGGATCTTCGCGATGACGCGATCGTTCTCGAGCCATAACAGCTTCTTCTCGAGTCCGGACGGCTTGGCAGGAGTCAGCGCCTCCGCCTTTTTGGCGCGTTCCGCCTCGAGCGCCTCGCGCCTGGTCGTTTGCGCGTGCGACGTGTTCGGCCACATCAGAGCGAGGACGAAAACGGCGCACGAGACCGACAGACTCGAGAAGCGACAGCAGCGGAAAGTCAGCACCATGGCAGAGGCGGCAAGGTACCGCCCATGTAAAGGGAAAGTCAATGACGAAGGGGCTCAGATATCGCCAAGGTGACGAAAGCGAAGCAGCGACCATGCGGCCAGCAGCGACAGGAGCGCGCCGTTGATCGCGATGGCGACAGGGGCGCCCGCCTGATCGACGACCACTCCGGTGACGAGGCTCCCGAGCGGCATCCCGCCGCGAAACGCGACCATGTAGGCGCTCATCACACGGCCACGCATCTCGTTCGGCGCGATCAGCTGGACGAGCGACGTCAACAGCGAAAAGACGATCATCATGCTGGCGCCGGTGAAAAGCAGGAGGACGTGGCTGACCCACAGGGTGCGGCTCGACGCAAACGCCACGGTCAGTGCGCCGGCTGCGAGTTGAATCGTGAGCGCCACACGGCGCATGTGGCGAAAGCGCCCAAGCCAGGCGACGACAAGCGCACCGGCAATCGCGCCGATACCCGACCACGCCATCATCTGGCTGTATTGACCGACATCGGCATTGAAGACGTTGCGTGCGAAGACCGGCAGGAATGTCAGCAGGGGCACGCCGAGGAACGTGCTTGCCAGCGCCAGCATCGTCAGGGTCAGCACGTCCTTCTGATCGCGCACGTACTTCAGCCCGATGCTCAACTCGTCCCACATTCGCCGGCTGCCCTCGCGTGGCGTATGTGGCGCTCGCAACGAGAGCAGCGCGGCAATGACGACCAGGAACGAAACGCCGTTCAAGCCGAAGCAGGCGACCATCCCCAACGAATGGAGAGCCGCGCCGGCCAGCAGCGGTCCGAGCACGCGGGCGATGTTGAACTGGATGGAGTTGAGCGCGATTGCGTTCGGCAGATGCTCCTTGCGCACCAGCGACGGAACCAGCGATTGGTACGCGGGGCCGCCAAAGGCCTGGGCACAGCCGGAGGTGAACGACAACATCAGGACGTGCCAGATATGCACGCGGCCGGCGAACACCAGGGCCGCGAGCGTGAACGCCGACGACATCTGCACGACCTGCGACACGAGCAGCAGTTTCCTGCGATCGCGGCGGTCGGCGACGACGCCACCGATGAGCGTGAACAACAGAATCGGCAACTCGCCAAGAAAGGCGTCGAGCGCGAGGTACTTCGCCGAGTCCGTCAGTTCGAGGACGAGCCAGCTCTGAGCCACCTTCTGCATCCACGTGCCGATGCTCGACGTGCAGGCGCCCATCCACAACACACGGAAGTCGCGATACGACAGGGCAGAGGCGAGGCGCTGAAGGCCGCGCGCCGGAGCTGGCGATGCAGCCGTCGCAGGATCGGGAGGCGGAGGAGACGTCGGATCGACCGCCGCTGACGTCGTCGATGAAGCCGAGGAAACAGTCACGAAATCATGCCGCCCGTCTTGGACGGCGAAGATATCTTAACAGTCTTCACTCAGCGACCCGTTTCGCCTGAGTTGCTCGTCCCGCGAAAGTCGGGGACGATTAAGCGATGACCGGTCCTCCCGACGATGGCGATTTTCAGGATATCGACAGCCTCGTCCGACGCTTCGAGGACGCTTCGCTCGATGTCGCTGGCTTCCACCATCGCCAGCACCTGATCGTCGCGGCCTCACTGCTCGATGCATCGCCGTACGATGTCGCCCTGGCACGTATGCGAAAGGGACTCTTCGGCCTGCTCGCCAAGGCGGGCAAGGACGCGTATCACGAAACCGTCACCGTGTTCTGGATGCGCGCGTTGCGCCACCGTCTGTCTGCGTGCGACGCCTCGCTGTCCGCCAGAGATCGGATCCGTGAGGCCGTGACCTGGGCGGAAGGCGGGCAACCGCTTCGCGCCCACTACAGCGCGGAGCTGATCGCCTCCGACGCCGCGAAGAAGACATTCGTGGAACCGGACCTGAGACCCCTGCCGCAATAGCAATCGCGACGACATGGTCGCCGTCACATCGTGGCGGGGCCGACGCTGCGCCCGACCCTCGGGCCGGCGTCAGTGACAGTGCTCGTCGGACTTGGGTGGTGCCGATTTCCTGAGTGCGGTCAGGGGCACGAAGGTTTCCGCTGGCCGCGCGCGGCGGCGCCGCAGATTGACGTTGCGTCCGATCAGAAAAAGCAGGGCACAGGCGACGACGATGAAGACCGCGACGTCCTGCCAGGTCATGGCGATCAGTAGCCGAGGAGTCGGCCGCCCTGGTAGACGACCAGCGCAGCGACATAGGCGAGGGCGGTTTGATACGCGAACATGAACACCGGCCAGCGCCACGATCCGGATTCACGCCGCACCACGGCCAGCGTGCTCGCGCACTGGCACGCCAGCACGAAGAACACCATCAGGGCGACGCCCGTCAGCGGTGTCATCAACGGCGTCCCGTCAGCCCGGGTCGCGCTCCGTAACGCGTCCCTCAGCGGCAGGTTCTGTTCGTCCGCGTCGTTGATGTCGAAGACGATGCCCATGGTCGAGACGAACACCTCCCGCGCCATGAACGCGCCGAGGATGCCGACGCCGATCCGCCAGTCGAAGCCGAGCGGCGTCAGCGCCGGCTCGAGCACACGCCCCAGCATGCCGCCGACACTTGAACGAAGCTGCTCGCCATGCTTTTGCCCGGCCAGCGCCTCCAGGTGCGCGCCGCGGGCCGCGCCCTCGGGCATTGTCTGCTCGATGGCGGCGCGTCGGGCATCGAATTGCGCGTCGACGGCGGGATGCCGTGGGTAAGAGAGCAGCGCCCACACGATGATGGTCAGGGCGAGGATCGTCGTGCCGGCATCGATGAGGAATGATCGGACCTGACGCCAGGTGTTGCGCAGCAGGACACGCGCGACCGGCCGCCGGTATGGCGGCAGTTCGAGGACCAGCGTGGGTCGCGGTCCTTTGAGGACCGTACGGCGCAGCACGGCTGCCGCTGTCAATGCGGCGGTCACCGACAACACGTACATCGAGAACAGCGCGACCGCGCCGGCGCTCGCGACTCCGAAGACGCGTGCCCCGGGCCGGAACACCGTGGCAATCACGAGCACGTAGACCGGCAGACGTGCGCTGCACGACATCAGCGGCAGCACCGCCATCGTCAGCATCCGGTCGGTGCGGTTCTCGAGCGTGCGCGTCGCCATGACGGCGGGCACCGCGCAGGAGAAGCCAGAGAGCATCGGCACGAACGATTTGCCGTGCAGTCCGACGCGGCCCATCACGCGATCGATGACGAAGGCGACGCGCGCGAGATAGCCAACGTCTTCCATCAACCCGATGAAGAGGAACAACAGCGCGATTTGGGGGACGAACACGACCACGTTGCCGACGCCCGCGATGATGCCGTCGGTGACGAGATCGGTAAATGGGCCCGGCGGCATCGCCGGTTCGACGACATTCTGGAGGCCGGCAATGCCACGTTGGATGATGTCGATGGCCGGTTCCGACCAGCTGAAAAGCGCCTGGAACAGCGCCAGCATGACGACTGCGAAGGTCAACGTGCCCCAGACCCGGTGCGTGAGCACGCCGTCCAGCCGTGCCGTCCACGACACGCGCCGCTCCGCCGGAAGACGGACGACGTCGCGCACGATGTCGTCGACGTGCGCGTAGCGCGCGCTGATGATCTCGAGATCGAGGTTCCGGCCGTGCGCCGTGGACTGGCGCCGCACATCCGCCGCGGCGCTCCGCGCCGCTGATGGAATGCCGGCGAGATCGTCCGTCGCTTCGTCGAGCGACAACAGAATCCAGGTCGCCCACGCGCGCGCCGCCTCGTGACTTGCCGGCATCTCGCGGGCCACGACCTCGGCAACGGTGTCGATGTCTTTGCGCGTCTCCGCCGGCATGGGGACGGATAACGCGAGGCGCCGCGGTGCATCGATGGCCGAGGTCAGCGCGCTTTTCAGCGCGTCCATTCCCCGCCGCGACCGCGCCACCGTTGGGACGACGGTCGCGCCCAGCCGCGCCGACAGCCGCGCGACGTCGATCTCGACGCCCTGGGCCTGCGCCTCGTCGATCATGTTGAGAGCGACGACGACGCGCGCGCCGGTTTCGAGCAGCTCGTGGACGAAGTAGAGATTGCGCGCGAGCGCGGTCGCGTCGGCGACGATCAGGACGGCGTCGGGCCGCGTCCCGCCGCGGCCCAGCACCGCGTCGACGGCGACCTGTTCGTCGCGAGAGCGCGCGCTCAGGCTGTAGGTGCCGGGGAGATCGACGAGCTCGGCCGGCCCGACGCCGGGCAAATCGAGGGAGGCTGTCGTACGAGTAACGGTAACGCCGGGGTAGTTACTGACCTTGACGTGCGAGCCGGTGAGCGCGTTGAAGAGGGTGGATTTGCCGGAGTTCGGGTTGCCGGCGACGAGAATGATCGGCCGGGCGCGTCGGGTAGGCGCCGCCGCGACCGTGGCGGACGCCGTCCCGCCTTGCCGTATCGTCACGCTTCAGGCTCGTCGACTTCGATAGAAAGCGCTTCGGCGCGCCGGATGGACAGGGCGTAGTTGCGCAGCCGCAGCTCGAGTGGATCGCCAAGCGGCGCGACACGGGTGACGCTGACGCGCGTACCGGGCACCAGCCCGAGCTCCATGAGCCGGCGGGCGAGGGGACGAGCGGTTCGCACGCTGCGGACGACAGCTTCACGGCCCAGCGGCAGTGCGGCAAGGGAACGCGGAGGGAGCGGCACGGCAATATCTCGAAGAAATTATGAAATTGAGATTGAATCTCAAGACGGATCGTAACTCCGACCAGACTGGTCGGTCAATAGGATTGCGGATCAGGGATCAGGGATCAGGGATCAGGGATCGCGGATCGGGGGTGGGGATTCGCAGCGGATGTAGGGCGGGGCTTCAGCCCCGCCAAGGCGGACCTGCAGGTCCGCCCTACACATGGCAATCAGGAAGGCGGCCCAACACGCCCGCCCCCGCACACGGAATCAGCGCCGGCCCCACTGCGCTATCACGTCGAGGACGGCCTGCCCGTAGACTGCGGCCTTGCGTTCGCCGATGCCCGGGACGTCCAGGAGCTGGCTAGCGGTCGTGGGCTTCGCGCCCGCCAGCTCGCGCAGCGTTGCGTCGTGAAAGATGACGTACGGCGGCACGCCGCGCGCCCGGGCGAGCTGGAGGCGCAGCGCGCGCAACGCCTCGAACAGCCCTTCGTCCTCCGCCGAATGGACGCTGGTGGCCGCGCCACGGCGCAAGGCACGACGGCGCTCTGCAGGTTTGAGCCGGGGTTGTCTGAAGAGCACGCAGTCGGTTCGTCCGCGCAGCAGCTCGGCTCCGGACGTCGTGATTTGCAGGGTCGGGTATTGATCTCCGGTGCGTGCGAGGAACCCCGCCTGCGTGAGCTGGTCGATGTAGCCGCGGACCTCCGCCGCGGCGCAGTCTTTCAGCAGACCGAACACCGACAGCGCGTGGTGTCCGCGCGTCGTGACTGCCTCGCTCGATTCTCCGCGCAGCACCGACGCGATGTGGCCGACACCCCATCGCTGGCCGGTCCGCGCGACCGCTGAGAGGATTTTCTGAGCGAGCACCTGCGATCCCTCGACCTGCTCGAGCTCGCCGAGACACCAGTCGCAGGCGCCGCAGGCGGCCGTCTCGAGCGGCTGCCCGAAGTACTCGACCAGCGCGCGGTGACGGCAGCTCGTCGCCGTCGTATAGCGCTCCATGTCGCGCATGAGCAGCCGCACCTGATCGTTCCATTCGCCACGCGATTCGAGCAGGCTGCGCCAGCGCGCGAAGTCCCCTGCCGACGTGATCAGCACGCACTCGGCCGGCAAGCCATCGCGTCCGGCGCGGCCGGCTTCCTGCTGATAGTGCTCGAGCGAACGCGGCGCGCCGGCGTGCAGCACGAACCGCACATCCGATCGGTCGATGCCCATCCCGAACGCGACGGTTGCCACCATCACGTCGGCGTCTTCGTTGAGAAACGCGTCCTGATGACGGTGGCGCATCCGATCGTCGAGGCCGGCGTGATAGGGAAGCGCGCGCACGCCTTCCTGCTCCAGCCAGAGCGCGAGCGCATCCACCTCGCGGCGCGAGAGGCAGTAGATGATGCCCGCTTCGCGAGGATGCCTCGCAAGCAGCGTACGAATCTGCGTCTTCAGCGTCGTTCGCGGCAGGACGCGATAGGTCAGATTCGGCCGGTCGAACGGGCCGACGAGGATGGCCGGATCGTGCAGGCCCAGTTCGTTGACGATGTCCTGCCGGACGCGGACGGTGGCCGTCGCGGTGAAGGCGTGCAGCGAAACGCCCGGCATTGCCTGACGCAGCGCGGCAAGCTGCCGGTACTCAGGTCGAAAGTCATGCCCCCATTGACTGATGCAATGGGCCTCGTCGATGGCGACGTAGCGGGCGCCTCCGCTCACCAGCCGCCTGAATGCCTCGGCGCCTTCTCCCACGGCGCGTTCCGGTGCCACGTAGAGCAGGCGGCAACGCCCGCTGCGGACCAGGTCCAGCGCCGCTTGGCGCTCGGCGGAGGATTGCCCGCTGTGCAGGCACGCGGCGGCGACGCCCTGGGCGACAAGGCCGTCCACCTGGTCTTTCATCAACGCGATCAGCGGCGAGATCACGAGCGCCAGACGTTCGTCTTCACGCGCCGCGTCCGCCACGAGCGCCGGCAGTTGAAAGCAGAGCGACTTGCCGCCTCCCGTGGGCAGGACGACAACCGAGTCGCGACCGCCGAGCACGGCATCGATCGCCTCGCGCTGCAGCGGACGGAAGGACGAATACCCCCAGATACGCTGGAGGACGACGAGCGGGTCCAACACGGCTTACGCGATGTCTTCCGGCCGCCAGCGAAGGCCGAGCACCAGGATGCGGTCGAGGAGCTCGCCATACTCGACGCCGGCATGATGCGCTGATTCCGCGAAGTCCTCGCCATAGGCGATCTGCGGATTTGGATTGGCTTCGAGGACGTAAAGGCGCCCTTCGGCATCGAGCCGGAGATCGATACGGCCGTAGCCAGTGAGCTCGACGGCGCGGTAGACACGCTTGGCCATCTTGCCGATGGCCACTTCCATGTCGGCGAGGTCGCCGGCCTTGTTCGTCGCGATGCCGTGCTTCTTCTGGTACTTGGCGCTCCACTTCACGCGTTCGGTGGCGATCGGCCAGTTGTCGCCTTCGACCATCTTCGAGAAGTGCATCTCCCACACCGGGAATACCTGTAGCCTATCGTTCCCCAACACCCCGACGTAGAGCTCGCGACCGTCGATATAGCGCTCGACGATGGCGTGGGTGCCGACGCTCTCGTGAATGAACTCGACCCGCTTGCGCAGCTTCTCTTCGTCGCCGACGACCGAGGCCTGCGCGATGCCGATCGACGATTCGTGCGTCAGCGACTTCACGATCAGCGGAAAGCGGAGCCTTGGAGGCACGCGGACCTTCCGCCCGCGATGGAAGACGGCCCATTCCGGCACCGGAATGCGGTGGTAGGCCATCAGCTTCTTCGACAGCGACTTGTCGCGCGACAGAATCAGGCCGCGCGGGCTGCAGCCGGTGTAGGGAATCCGCAGCAGCTCGAGATAGCTGACGACGTTCTGATCGAACAGGTTGACGTTGTCGAACGCCTCGAGGAGGTTGAAGACGATGGTCGGCTTCCATTCCTCGACGGTCAACCGAATCGGGTTGAGCTCGTCCTGGATCCCGAGTGGCAGCACCTCGTGGCCCTGTTCGCGCAACGTGCTGATGACGTCGTATTCGGTTTTCCACTCGGCGCTGACGAGATCGATGCCAGTCATGTCCTCGGGCGGCACCAGGTGCTTGTGCACGAGCGCGAGCACGCGCTGCGGCTTCACAGTCGCATCCTCATAGGGCGACGCGGTGGCCGCCGCTGTGCAGGTAGTTCATCGTCTGCACGGTGAGGAGTACCGTGAACTCGACGCGCGCTTGTTCTTCCGGTACGGCAAGGCGCAGATTGAGCTGTCGGCAGCGCTCGATCATGTCTTCGAAGACCTGGTCGATCGTGTACTGGTAGATGCCGGTCCAACCGCCGACCAGTTTACGCAATGGCTTGCGGATGCGGGTCAGAAATTGCGCCGCCGTCATGTGCTTCTCGAATTCCGGAGCATTCGAGAACAGGCGGCGCAGGTCTCTATCGTAGAAGCTCGGATAGTCGATGCCATAGTGACTGCGCTTTCGCCGATAGTGCTGACGCAGCGTCTTGCGCATCGCGTGCAGCGGATCGATCTCCTCCGTCGTCACCACCGGCGGCTGCTGGCCGTTCAGCGATTGCATCAACTGATCGAGATATTGAAGCTTCTTGATCGCCGGCCAGCCGTGATAACGCTGCCGCCACTCGGAGTCGGGCGTCACCCAGACGGCAAACGTCTCGGCAAAGTCCTCGTCGGGATGGCTCTGCGCGTACCACGGATCGAGATGGAGCACGAAGTTCTTCGAGTACGGCTTTGGAGTGTAGTACTCGGGATAGGGCTCGCGCGAGCTGCCGAACAGCTCACGCCGCTTCTGGCGGCGCCGCAGATTGAACGCGTTGTCGATCGCATGTCCCGCCTCGTGGCGGAGGATGCGCATGCACCAATCGTGATCGCCACCCTCGACTTCGAGCATCTGCGCGAGCTCCAGTTTCGCGAGGCGCGGGTGCGCGAGGTAGAACGGGATGGCGACGCCGGGAACGCCGTCCGGCGTGAACCACTCGTCGGACAGCCAGAAATGCGGGCGGAACGCCAGCTGTCGTGCCGCCAGCTCGGACTGGAGCTGGTCGATCCGCGTCGCCAACTCGGTGCCCTCGATCCTGATATCGAGCTCGCGGAACTGGAGATCCAGCAGCTGGTCGTCGGTCAGCGAATTGAGTTCTTCGGGCCCGACTTTCCTCCGCACCGACCGGGGCATGCGGGGATGATAGCGCACGGAGGACGAGGGACAGCGACGAGGGACGATGGACGAGGCCACGCATCATGGAATCTCCCCATGGAACCGTCCGAGACGAGGTCGTGCTCTGACTGGTGCCTGCGTCGTTGGGGTGTCCCTGATTGCGGCGCCGCATGGCGAAGCTGGGTGACGACACCGTGTGCGCGATGGACCAATGCACGCGCCTTCGTGTTCGAGGGCCAGGAACACAATGCGATGGACACGGCGACGCAGCAGTTTGCCGGTGTGGTGGCCGCGTTCCTGCGCACCTCGGAGTAGGGCCCGACGTCAGTCGGGCTTGCGCGGCCGCACTGAAGTGCGGCCCTACTGCCGTACGGTGATTCGCGACGGCAGCATCGCCACCGCCGCCGCACCGATAGCCGCCAGGGTCACGAGGACGACGAATCCGGTGGCATAGCTGCCGGTGTGATCCCGAATCGCCGCGACCAGCATCGGCGACGTGGATTCAGCGACGCTGTCGGCGGTGAGCACGATGCCCATCAGCCGCCCGAGCGCCCTGACGCCGAACAGGTCGGCCGCCATCAGCGGGATGATCATGTAGTCGCCGCCGAGGCCGATGCCGAACAGCAGCGCGAACGCCCAGCGCGCCTCGGCGTAGTGGCCCAGGAAGAGCAGCGGAATCGCCAGCGCCACGATCAGGTAGATCAAGAGCATCACGCGCTTGCGGGCCCACCGATCTGCCAGCACGCCCATCATGATTCGGCCGATCAGGCTGCCGGCCAGCACGAGCGACATGATTTGCGCGACTTCCGCCTGCGGCAGCTTCACGTCCAGGCTGAAGAACAGCTTCAGGTTCTGCATCGTCCCGCCGACGGCACCGATCGAGCACATCGAGCCAAGGGCGAGGAGGTAGAACGCCGGCGAGCGGAGGATGCCACGCATCTCGCCGGGTGGTGCGGCAGCCGGCGGCACCTGGGGATTGGGCACGGAGGCGGTGTCGTCCGGCATGTCCGTGACGAACCAGGCCATCGGCAGTGCGACGACGATCATCAGGGTGCCCAGGATCTGGAGCGCCGATCGCCAGCCGAATTGCGTCGTCAGCCAGTAGGCGAGGAGCGGCACGATCGTGCCGCCGACGCCGATGCCGAGGTAGGCGAACCCCATGGCCTTGCCGCGATTGCGATCGAACCATCGCGACAGCAGCACCTGGTTCGGCAATGGACCGCCGCAGACGTAGCCGAGCGCGTTGAGCAGGTAACAGAAATAGAAGAAACCCATCGTCGAGACGGCGCCCAGTCCCACGAGTGCCAGTCCGGCGATCAGAATCCCGAACACCATCAAGCGGCGGGGGCCGAAGCGATCCACGAACCAGCCAGCGGCGTAGCCAAAGACCGGCCCGACAATCAGGCGGCTGAATGCGTTGCCGGACGTGACCTCGGCACGCGTCCAGCCGAGGTCCTTGACGAAGAAGTCGTAGAAAAAGGGGAGTCCGTAGGTGGCGAAGCCGACGATCGAAAACAGCGCGAGGAACGCGGTAATCGCGACGTGCACGCGGCGGTAGTGCAGCGGCTCGTGCGATCGGCTCACGCGTTTCTTCCCGCGGCGCCGATGCGATCGGCTTCGGCGAGGGTTTTCTTGATCGCCTTGAGCTCGATGGCCTGTGGGTGTTTCGCGAAGAACGGATCGAGCGGATAGCAGCCGGAGACGAGCCCGTTGCGAGGTCCGGTCGTGCAGTCGCTGAAGGTTCGGCAGAAAAGTTTCGTCTTGAGCGGACGCCCCGCCATCACGTCGGCTGGGAACTCCGGATAGCTGAGCACGAGTCGCCCGACGCCGACGACGTCCGTCAGCCCGAGGCGCACGCTGTGCTGCGCCACGTGCGGGAGCCATTCCTGCAGGTAGCTGTAGCCCGAGCCGACAATCGCGAGCTCCGGGTGCCGCGCCTTGAGCGCCGCCGTGGCCGCGATCTGACGAGCCACGCCAACCAGCGGATCCTCGGGTGGGAGGTAGGCGTCCGACGGTGGGAAGATCGCCGGGCGCTGGATGTGCGGGTTGTAGTAGGGACTTCCGGCCGACAGGCACACCCAGTGAATCCCGAGGGACGGAAGTCGCGACAGGAACTCGTCGGCATCGTCCAACGATCCGGCGGCGCCAACCGGCGTGAAGCCGAAGGCATGGGTGTAGCCGCGGTCGTCGGTTTCAGGGACCCCGATTTCGTCGGCCCCCTGCCTGAACGGCACCATGTCGAAGGCCGACAGACGGACGCCAATCCCGAGCCCGGGCGCCTGCGCGCGAATTCCGGCGGCAATCTCGGAGAGGAACCGCATGCGGTTCTCGACGCCGCCGCCGAACCGCCCGGGCCTCGTTCTCGCGCTCAGCAGCTCGTGACCGAGATAGCCGTGGCAATGCTTGATGTCGACGAAGGCAAATCCTGCCTTCCGCGCCTGGACGGCAGCCTTGACGAAGTCGTCGATCAGGCGCGACAGCTCATCGTCGCTGAGGATTGGCGCGTCCGAGGTGATGCCGACTCGCCGGTCGAGGAGCGGATGGCGGTATGCCACCCGCGGCGCGGGTCCCGCCGTCGTCGGTTTGGCGTATCTGCCCGAGTGGGTGAGCTGCAGTCCCAGGAGCACATCGTCGGCGTTCCCGTACCGCTCCCGGTGCGCCGTCAACAACGCGCTTCTGAGATCCGCCAGCGCGCCGAGCGTCCCCTGGTTGATGACCAATTGGTTGGGGTTGGCGCGCCCGTCCGGACGCACCGCCACGGCCTCACCGCCCCAGATCACCTTGGCACCGCTCTCGCCGAAGCGCGCCCATCGCCGGCGGGTGAGATCGGACGGGTGGCCGTCGGGAGCGCCGTCCCACCCTTCCATCGGCAGGATTGCCCAACGATTCCCGGCAGATAAATCCCCGCGGGTGATTGAGTTGGCGAAGACGGCCGCGGTGTCGGCGGTGACGGTGGCGTCGAAGCCCAGGTCCAGTCCCAGCACCTGGAGGCGGTGCGCGAACGCCTCCGCCGTCTTCAAACTGGCAATGCGGGGGAAGGACACCGGGCGGATTGTATATCGTATAGGACGTATCTGGTAAGACCGCTTCCACTCAAGTTCCGCCGTTTTGCGTTGATATGGAGAGTGCCGGGCGGTATGCGCCCGGTGGTACGCATGACACCTGCGCCTCCGGCAGGGCCTCGACTATTCGACGTGGATGCCGTTGTCGCTGATGTACTCGAGCGGCAAGGTCCCATCGTCCAAATCTCGTTGCCCGCCGGCGGCAGTCCAGAAGACATGATGGCGGTTGGCCGTGCGCTGATTGCGTCAAGCCGGCGTAATGCTGGTCGGCAGCGGCGCGGTCGTGAACAATCCGCACCGCGCCCGGCACGACAGCCTCGACGCCCCGGCAGAAGGCTGGGCACGCGCGTTCGACGACTGGGTCGGCGAGCGCCTGCAGACGATGGACATTGCGGCCCTGGCCGAGTACCGTCGCCGCGGGCCGCATGCGCACCTCTCGGCGCCCACCGCCGAGTTTCTCGATCCGCTGTTCTTCGTCCTCGGCGCCTTGATGGAAGGCGACCAGGTCGTCACGCTCTTCGAAGGCTTCCACGCCGCGGCACTCTCGCTACGCACCTGCCTCCTGGCCGGCCGCCGCCAGGACGATCGGCGACTCCCGGACGATCTCGTCGCGTCATAGCGATCCGCAGGCGCCGGCCTCCAACGATATGCGATATGTAGGGCGGACCTTCAGGTCCGCCTCCAATCCATAGCCCGCGCCGGCACGCCCTGCAGTATCATCGCGCCTGTCGTAGAGAGGGCGGGTTTCGATGCAGATCAAGGAAGCACCGACGACGTACGACGTGTGCATCGTCGGTTCGGGGGCGGGCGGCGGGATGGCCGCCTACGTACTGACGAACGCGGGCGCCAACGTCGTGATGCTCGAGGCGGGGCCGTCGTGGGACTCCGCGACAGACTCGAAGATGCTCGCCTGGCCGTACGAATCGCCACGGCGCGGCGCCGCGACCAAGGAGCGCGCATTCGGCGAGTTCGACGGCTGCATCGGCTCCTGGATCATCGAAGGTGAGCCGTACACGACCGAGGAAGGCGACCGTTTCGACTGGTATCGAGCGCGCATGCTCGGCGGCCGCACCAACCACTGGGGCCGCATCTCCCTGCGCTTCGGTCCCGACGATTTCCAGCACAAGAGCATCGACGGGCTTGGCGACGACTGGCCATTCACTTACGACGAGATCAAGCCGTACTACGACAACCTCGATCGTCTCGTCGGCATCTTCGGAACGGTCGAAGGCATTCACAACGAGCCCGACGGCGTCTTCCTGCCGCCGCCGAAGCCGCGCTGCTACGAGATGCTCATCAAGCAGGCGTCCGACCAGCTGAAGATCCCCTGCATCCCGTCGCGATTGTCGATCCTGACGCAGCCGCACAACGGGCGTGCGCAGTGCCACTTCTGCGGCCAGTGCGGCCGCGGCTGCGCGACGCACTCGAACTTCTCGTCTACCTCCGTCTTCCTTCCTCCGGCACTCGCCACCGGCAAGCTGAAGATCGTCACTGGCGCGATGGCGCGGGAAGTTCTGACGAACACCGAGGGCCTCGCCACCGGCGTGTCCTACGTCAACACGAAGGACGGGCGTGAATACTCGGTGCGCGCGAAGGCCGTCGTGCTCGCGGCCAGTGCCGGCGAGTCGGCGCGGATCATGTTCAACTCGAAGTCGCCGCGGCATCCCGCCGGCCTGTCGAATTCCAGCGGCGTCCTCGGCAAGTACCTGACCGACTCCACTGGTCTCTCCGTGGGCGGCTTCATCCCGAAGATGCTCGACACGCCCGCGCACAATGAAGATGGCGTCGGCGGGATGCACCTGTTCATGCCCTGGTGGCTCGACAACAAGAAGCTCGATTTCCCGCGCGGTTATCACATCGAGATCGGCGGCGGGAAGCACATGCCCGGCTACGGGTTCGGCGGCGGCATTCACAACATGCCGGGAAGCATGGGTGGCGGATATGGGCCCGACCTGAAGAAGGAATATCGCCGCTACTACGGCGCCACCGTTGGATTTGCCGGTCGCGGCGAGATGGTGCCGAACGAAAACTGCTATTGCGAAATCGATCCGAACACAGTGGACAAGTGGGGCATTCCGGCGCTGCGCTTCCACTGGAAGTGGGGCGAGTCGGAAATCCTGCAGGCGAAGCACATGCAGGAGACCTTCCGCGAGATTATCCAGACAATGGGCGGCGAGGCATTCGGGACGATGCCGGACCGGTCGGAGGATTACGGACTGGAGCCGGGCGGCCGCATCATCCACGAGGCCGGCTGCACGCGCATGGGGAAGGACCCGAAAGCCTCGGTCCTCAATGAATGGTGCCAGGCGCACGAGGCGAAGAACGTGGTGGTCTGCGATGCCGGTCCGTTCGTCACGAATGCGGACAAGAACTGCACCTGGACCATCATGGCGCTGTCGTGGCGCACGTCGGAGCATCTCGCCGACGAGATGAAAAAGGGGAACGTCTGATGGAGATCTCGCGACGGAATGCCCTGAAGATCATCGGCGCGACGCCCGTTGCCGCCGGTCTCGGCATCGCGGGCGCAGATGCCGCGCAGGCGCCGGCAGCGCACGAGCATGGGGCGTCGCAAAAAACGGCGCCGGCGGCGCGGAAGGGGTCGTACAAGCCGAAATTCTTCACGGCGCACGAGTGGGCGACCGTGACCATGCTCGCTGACATCATCATTCCGAAGGATGAGAAATCGGGCAGCGCGTCCGATGCCGGTGTGCCCGAGTTCATCGACTTCACGATGACCGACCGGCCGGACATGCAGACGCCGATGCGCGGCGGGCTGCGCTGGCTCGATACGACGTGCCGCAAGCGGTTCAACGAAGAGTTCATCGATCTCGCCGCGGCCGATCGCACTGCAATCCTCGACGAGATCGCGTATCCGAAGAAGGCCACCCCAGAGATGAGTCAGGGTGCCGCGTTCTTCACCTCGCTTCGGAATCTCGTCGCCACCGGCTTCTACACCAGCAAAACTGGCATCGCCGATCTGGGGTATATGGGGAACGTCCCCACTGTCTGGAATGGTTGTCCCGAGGAATGTCTCGATCACCTGGGGCTCAAGGCATGATTACCAGACGTGACATCGTCGTCGCAGTGATCGCGGCCGCGTGCACTGGCGTGCTGGTCATGGCTCGGCAGGACAAGAAGCCGGTCATGAGCTCGCGTGCGATTACGTGGGACAGCCTCAAAGTCGAGCCGACAAACGTCGGCGAGCGGCGCCAGGTGTTCCAGGACCCGACGCCGACGCTCGACGAGCTCGAGATGCACATCACGACGCTCAACGCCGGCCAGTCGCCGCATCCACCGCACACGCATCCAGACGAAGAGCTGCTGATCGTGAAGGAAGGCAACATCGAGTCGGTGCTCGAAGGCAAGACGACGCCGCTCGGACCGGGCGGCATCATCTTCCACGCGTCGAATCAACCGCACACCGTGCGCAACACCGGCACGGCTCCGGCGACTTACTACGTCATCAAATGGAACCCGCCTGGCATGCTCAAGGCGCGGCAGGACAGCAAATGACCCCTCTCTCTCGTCGCGATGCCCTGAAGTCGGCAGGCGCCCTCGCCGTGGGCGCCGCCGTCGCCGGATCCTCGACCTCTGCACAGGAGTCAGCCGTGAAGAACGCGAGGCTGAAGCAGTCGGTGTGCCGCTGGTGCTATCAGCGGATTCCGCTGGAGGAGTTCTTCAAAGGCGTGAAAGCGATCGGGCTGAACGCCGTCGATCTGCTCCAGCCGAACGAGTGGGACGTGGCGGCGAAGTTCGGCATCCAGACGTCGACCGGCTACCCGGGCGAAGGCGGCGGGACCATTCCCGATGCTCTGAACAACCTGGCGCTGCACGATCAGATCGAAGCGGCGTTCAAGACGGCATTCCCGAAGGCCAAGGAGATGAAGATCCCGAATCTGATCACCTTCTTTGGCAATCGTAAGGGGATGCCCGACGAGCAGGCGATCGACAACTGCGTCACCGGCCTCAATCGCATCAAGGGCATGGCTGAGGATCATGGCGTCACCGTCGTCGTCGAGCTCCTCAATAGCAAGGTCGATCACAAGGACTATCAGGGCGATCGCACGCCCTTCGGCGTCGAGGTCATGAAGCGCGTCAACTCGCCGCACGTGAAGCTGCTGTACGACATCTATCACATGCAGATCATGGAGGGAGATGTCATCCGGACGATTCGCGACAATCAGCAGTACATCGCGCACTATCACACCGGCGGCAATCCCGGACGCCACGAGCTGGATGCGACGCAGGAGCTGCAATGGGCGACGGTCGCGAAGGCGATCCTCGATCTCGGCTACACCGGCTACTTCGCCCACGAGTTCATTCCCACACGCGACCCGCTGACGTCGTTGCGTGAAGCGGTCACGCTGTGCGATGTGTAGGGCGAAGCCAGATGTAGGGCGGACCTTCAGGTCCGCCTCGCGAAGGCGGGGCTGAAGCCCCGCCCTACATGTGAGTGCTTGCTCCCCCCGTTACCTTTGCCGGGCGCCTGCGTCATCTGGGTCCCGGCGTTCATCATCACTGCCACGATCGTCGGATCGGGTGAGCTGATCGTCACGCCGAAGCTCGGCGCGACAGTCGGCTTCTCGCTCCTCTGGTTCATCGTCCTGGGGTGTGCGCTGAAGGTGTTCGTGCAGATCGAGCTGGCACGGACGGGCATCGCCACGGGGCAGTCGACGCTGGCGGCGTTGAATACGCTGCCGGGTCCACGCTGGCGGGTCTCGTGGGTTTTGTGGCTCTGGCTGCTGATGTACGTGGCGTTGGTGTTCCAGGTCGGCGGCATCATCGGCGGGATTGCCGCAGTGTTCGCCGAAGGGGGGCTCGGCCTCAGCGCTCGTGCGTGGGCGTTTCCAGTGGGACTGTCGTGTGCCGCGCTGCTCGCGAGCGGCCGCTACGGGCCGGTCGAAAAGGGCTGCACCATCATGGTGGCCGGTTTCGTCCTGTCGTCGGTCATCTCCGTCATCGCCCTGCAGTGGACCCCGTATCAGGTGACGTTGCCGCAGCTTGCATCGGGATGGCAGTTCACGATGCCGCCGGGATTCGGCGTCGCGTTCGCGGCCTTCGGCGTGATCGGCGTCGGCGCCTCGGAACTGATCTACTACCCGTACTGGTGCCTCGAAAAGGGCTACGCGCGTCACGTCGGACCGGCGGACGGGTCGGCCGGTTGGGCCGATCGAGCGCGCGGCTGGATGGCCGTCATGCGCACCGATGCCGCGCTGTCGCTGATCCTCTATACCTCGATCACCATCGCCTTCTACCTGCTCGGCGCCGCGATTTTGCACGCGCAGGGTCTCGATGTCACCAATGTCGATCTCGTCCACGTGCTGTCGCAGATGTTCCGGCAGACGTTCGGCGAGTGGGCGACCGCGGTTTTCCTGGCCGGCGCGTTTTTCGTGCTCTACTCGACGCTCTTTGGCGCGACGGCGGCGAATGCGCTCCTGTTTGCCGACGCGCTGACGATCTTCGGTCTCGCGCGCTACGCGGACGACGGCGCTCGCCGTCGGGTGGTCAGAAATGCGTCGATCGGCCTGGCCGTGGCGTCCACCGTGATGTTTCTGCTCTGGTCGCAGCCGGTCACGCTGGTACTGATCGGCGCAACTGCGCAGGCGCTGATGCTGCCGTTTCTCGGCTACGCCGCGTTACGCTTTCAGCGTGCCCGCGGGCAGATGCCGGGCATCGAGGTGTCGCCATTCGAACGGGGCGGCCTCGCGCTGTCCGCTACCGCCATGGCGCTCTTGGGTATCTACCAGTTCTGGGATCTGATCTTCTGACGCTGGCGGTTGATCGGGTTGCCCCAGTTACTCGGGTCGCCCAGGTTGGCGCATCAACCCGGGCAACCTGGGTAACCTGGGTAACCCGATCAACCTCACGGTTTTGGTCGATACCGCTCCACCAGCAGCTGCTCTCTCGACGGCGTCGTCGATTGCCGGCCGCGGACGAAGACCTGGACGACGCGCGTCGAAAGCTCGAACGGGTCGCCATCCCAGATCACGACGTTCGCCTCGCGTCCCGCCTGCAGCGATCCCATCTTGTCGGCGACGCCGAAGATCTCCGCTGGCGATAGCGTCACGGCACGGAGCGCCTGGTCCCACGGCAAGCCGTTCGCGACGGCATTCCCTGCGTGCTGTCGCAGGCTGCGCACACGGAAGTTGTTCTCGCCGCCGGTGGTCAGCGCGACGGTGACGCCGGCTTTTCGCAGCAGCGCGGCGTTCTCCAGCGTCGCGCCGAGTTGATCGAAGCTGTTCGGCAAGTCGGTCTGGCCGCCGGTGAGGACCGGCACCTTGGCGGCGGCAAGTTCGGCCGCCACTTTCCAGGCTTCGACGCCGCCGAGCACGATCACGCGAATGGTGTACTCGCGCGCCAGTCCGAGCAGCGACAGAATGTCGGCCGCGCGATCCGCATGTACGATCAGGGGGAGCGTGCCCTTGAGGACCGGCTGGAGAGCCGCCAGGTGCAGACGGTTCGCCGCGAGCGTACGAATCTGGTTCGACTCGAATGCCGTCCGCCGCAATCCGTAGGCGCGCGCATCGTCGAGCAACTCGCGGAGGCGGAGAAGCAGCTCGCTGCGGGACTGGACCGCCGCCGATCCGCGGTCCATCAGATCCACGAAGATGCCGGCGGGCGCCTTGCGTACCATGTCCGAGCGCGAGCCTTCGAGCGTTTCGACGAGCGCCGCCTGGCCGCCGACGAAGCCGCCGCCGGGAAGAACGACAACCTGCGTGACGCCATCCTCGCGCGCCGGCGCCCACATTGTCGATTCGGGATTCAGCGCATCCCATACGCGGACCGCCGCGGCGACACCGCGATCGCCTTTGGCGCGCGAGTCGTCGGACTCGTCAACGGCGTCCACTTCGACGATGCCGAGCGTTGTGGCCGGGTGGACGAGGCCCGGGGTCACCCACTTGCCCTTGGCGTCGATCTGCCTGGCTCCCGCGGGAATCGCCACCGTCGTGCCGACCGCCGCGATCGTGCCATCCACGATCAGGACGGTGCCGTCCTCGATCGGGGCGCCGGAGACGGGATAGACCTTGCCGCCGACGATGGCAATCGTCTCGGCGGAGGTGAGACCGGCACACACGAGGAGCGCTGACGCGACCGTGAGCGCCGCCGTGAAGAGTGATCCACGGCTCATCGCGTGCTCCCCGCAGGAACGAATCCCAGCTCGAAGTCTGTCCGCCAGCGCGATGCGGGATCGGTACGGTCGAGGCGAAGCGTGCCGTCGATCCAGACCTTCTCGGCGTGTGCGTAGACGCTGAATGGGTTCGCGGACCACAGGACGAGGTCGGCGTTCTTGCCTTTCTCGATCGTTCCGATCCGATCCTCCAGCCCCAGAGTCCACGCCGCATTCGCCGTGATCCACTTGATCGCGTCGTCCTCCGAGAGGGTGAGGCCGATGGCGCGTCCTGCCGTCATCGCCTTGGCGGCTTCCTGATTGAGGCGCTGCGAGTCGTCAGCGCTGTCGGAGTGGATGACCGCGCGCCCACCAGCGGCGTGCACGAGCGCGGCATTGGCGCGTACGGCGTCGATCGATTCCATCTTGAAGCCTCCCCAGTCGGCCCACACGGATGTCGAGATCTGCTCTTTGGCGAGCACGTCCGCGATCTTGTAGGCCTCGACGGCGTGATGGAAGGATCGCACCTTGTAGCCGAACTCCTTGGAGATATCGATCATTTGCGCCATCTCGTCGGCGCGATAACAGTGGTTCTGCACGAGGATGTTGCCTCTGAGGACCTCGGCCAGCGTCTCGAGGGCGAGATCGCGATCGGGTGGATCCCTTTTCCGGTCGGCGAGCCAGGCATCCCATTGCCGCCGGTATCGTTCGGCCTTGATCCACTGTTCGCGATAGCCGGCGACGTTGCCCATGCGCGTCGAGGGACCACGCTGGCTGTAGACCCGCTTCGGGTTTTCGCCGCACGCCATCTTCAGGCCGTATTTCGCACCGGGAAACTTCATCCCCTGCACCGTGCGCGAGGGTACGACCTTGAGGACGACGCTTCTGCCGCCGAAGAGATTGGCCGAGCCCGGCAGCGCCTGCAGCGTGGTCACCCCGCCGGCAAGATTGCGCGGAAACGCCGCATCCTGCGGCCACACCGAGTGCTCGGCCCATACCTGCGGTGTCGCCGGATTGGTGGCTTCGTTGCCATCCGAGAGCGCCGAGACGCCAGGGGCGGGGTAGACACCGAGATGCGAGTGCACGTCGATCACGCCGGGCGTGAGGAACTTGCCGGCGCCGTCGACGACCATCGCATCCGCCGGCGCTTCCACTTGGGTGCCGACTGCGGCAATCTTGCCGTCCTGGACCAGGACGGCGCCGCCGCGAATCGCCGGACCGGCCGCCGTCATCACCGTCACGTTGCGAATGACAATCGGCTTCGATGCGGGAGCCTGGTAGGTCGAAGGAAAGGGGTCGTCGTTCGGAGACGACAGACCGCCGCGGCCTGGCGGCGGTTTCTTGTCACCCGACTTTTCGGTTTTGTCCGACGACTGGGCGTCGGACGCGGATCGAACGGACGGCGTCTGTGCTGCCTCGAGAAGCACCGCGAGGCTGCACGCGATCACGCATGCGAGGAGAAAACGATAAGTCACGGCGGGATGATAGCTCGTCTCAGCGAGCGAATACGAAGGAGGACAACACGACTTCGACCGGAGCGCCCTTCGCCGGCGCCTACTACGGCGAAGGCCGTCATGGCGAGTATGATGCGCCCCATGATGCTCAGACTGCTTCTGGTCTTCACAGCGCTCGTCATGGCTGCACAGCCCACAGCCGCGGAAGTCAAGGTGACGCGCGTGTCCTGTCTCGGCACCGCCAACTGCATCCGCCTGGCAAACGACAGCGTGGAGGTGGTGATCACGACGGCGATCGGGCCGCGCATCATCCGTTACGCATTCCTCGGCGGCGACAACCTGCTCGGCGAGGTACCCGACCTGACGACAAAGACGGCATTCGGGGAATGGAAGCCGTGGGGCGGCCACCGCTTGTGGACCGCACCGGAGGAGATGCCGCGCAGCTACTCACCGGACAACAGTCCGATCGAGGCGGCCGTGGACGGCGCGACGGTGCGTCTGACGCAGCCGGTCGAGGCGCAGACGGGGATTCTCAAGGAGATGACGGTGACGCTGGCCTCGACAGGTACTGCAGTCACCATCGGTCACCGGCTCACGAACCGGGGGCAATGGACGATCGAGGTCGCACCGTGGGCGCTGACAATCCTCAACCCGGGCGGCGCCGTGGTGTTGCCGCAGGAACCCTACCGGTCACACGACGAAGCGTTGCAGCCGGTCCGGCAGGCGACGTTGTGGGCCTACACGGACCTGTCCGATCCGCGCTGGCAGCTGGGTCCGAAGTTCCTGCGCCTCAAGCCGGATCCGGCGCGCACGGGGTCGCAGAAGATCGGGATTGCGAATCATCAGAACTGGGCTGGCTATCTGCGTCATGGCACGCTCTTCATCAAGCGTTACGACTGGCAGGACGGCAAGTCATACCCCGACGGCGGCGTGAACACCGAGACCTACACGGCCGGATCGTTCGTCGAACTCGAAACGCTCGGTGCGCTTTCCACCCTTCCCCCCGGCGGTTCCGCCACGCACGAGGAGCGCTGGTTCCTGTTCAAGGACGTCAAAGACGCGTCCGACGACGCCGAGTTGGAGCAGGTCCTCGCGCCTCATCTCGCAGTCGCCCGTTAAGAAATTGGGGTCGGGATAAATTTCAGTTTTTGCCATATGAAACAAGTGGCAAAAACTGAAATTTATCCCGACCCCAATTAGCTGTAAGCGGGGGCATTTAGAGGCGACGTATAATTTCTGACCGGCTCGCGCGCGATGACGCTCGAGGGGCTGCACTCAAAATTCCATGGATGGAGCCGCAGAATGAGACGAACGATGGGGATCGTGGCGGTGGTCGTGGCGGTGACGGCGGGCGCGGTCGCGCTCGGATTCACCCGCGAGCAGGGCACGCCCGAAGGCACGCCGCCGCTGCAGAAGTACCACATCACGCCTGGAGATCTGCCGGTGCCGACGAGCGGCGTGGCCAACCCGCCCGAAGTCGTGGACAAGCCGGCCGGTGCCGAGCTGCGTGTGCCCCCTGGATTTTCGATCGACGTCTTCGCAGATGGCACGGGCTTTCAGACGCTGCGGAATCTGATCGAGGCGCCGAACGGCGATCTGTTCGCGGCCGACTTCAGTGCCAACACGATCACACTCCTGCGCGACACGAACAACGACGGCAAGGTGGACGAACGCAAGGTCGTGGCGTCGGGGTTGAGTGGGCCGTTCGGCATGGCGATCAGCAACGGATACTTCTACGTCGGCAACACCGGCAGCGTCGTGCGATGGAAGTTCGCGCCTGGAGACACGACGCTTCCCGGCACACCGGAGAAGATCGCGACGCTACCGAGCGGAGGCGGTCACGTGACCCGTTCACTCGCCTTCAGCGAGGATGGGAGCAAGCTGTACGTCACCATCGGATCAGCGTCGAACGTGGACGTCGAACAGGGACGTGCCCTGATCCGCGTGATGAGCCCCGATGGCACCGGCGACCGCGTATTCGCGTCGGGACTCCGCAATCCCGTCGGTCTCGCGATTCGCCCTGGCACCGATGAAGTGTGGGCTGGCGTCCACGAGCGCGACATGCTCGGCGACGACCTGGTTCCCGACTACGTGACGCGCGTTCAGGACGGCGGGTTCTACGGCTGGCCTGTACGCCTATATCGGACCGAACGAGGATCCTCGTCGCAAGGGCGAGCAGCCGGACCTCGTGAAGAAAGCGATCGTGCCCGACGTGCTGCTGCAGTCGCACTCGGCGCCGATGGGCCTCGCGTTCTACACCGGCTCGCAGTTCCCGGCCGACTACCGCACCGATGCCTTCCTGGCCCTGCACGGCTCGTGGAACCGCAAGAACCGCACCGGCTACAAGGTCGTTCGCATCATCGTGCGCGACGGCAAGCCGACTGGCGAATACGAGGACTTCGTCGTCGGGTGGTCGCTCGGCGAGGGACAGTCCAAGGTGTGGGGACGGCCGGTGGCGATTGTCGTTCGCAAGGACGGATCGATGCTGATCACGGATGACGCGCACAACGTGATTTGGCGCGTCACCTATAAGAGTTGATCAGGTTGATCAGGTTGATCAGGTTGATCAGGTTGCGTCGGGTTCCTCGGGTTACCCAGGTTACCCACGTTGGTCGGGTCACCCGGGTTGGCCGGCTTCGTCAGGTTGGCCGGGTTGACCAGGGTGGCGGCGGTGACGAGCGGAGCGTTTGGCTGGCGGATGGGCCTCGCTGCGATCGTCACGGTCGCTCTCGCGCCCACAGTCGTGGGACAGGTCGCGCCGCCCCCGGAAGGCGCCCCGATGACGCCCGCGCTCCGGCGGTTGATCGAAGGCCGCGGAGACGTGGAGCGCGTCGCCACCGGCATGCAGGGCGCGGACGGTATCGCCTGGGCGCCGCGCGAAATTCTCCTCTTTACCGATCCACCGCGTCAGCAAATCCTGCACTGGACAGCAAGGGACGGCGTGAAAATCCGCCGCGAGCCGAGCGGTGGCGCGTCCGGCGTGGCCGTCGACGACAGCGGCGGCATGCTCGTGGCGGAGCGCACCACCGGCCACGTGACACGGATCGACGAAACCGGGGCCGCCACGACGCTCGCGGACATGGCGGATGGCAAGCCGATCGGCACGCCGACCGATATCACGATTGCGCACGACAAGTCCGTCTATGTCACGTCGTTCGCGGGCGAGGAAGGCCGGATCGTTCGCATCGATCCCAGCGGTCGCGTGGCATTTGCTGCCATCGATCTACTGCGCCCGAGCGGTCTGGCACTCTCTCCCGACGACAAGATTCTCTATGTGAGCGACGGCGCGAGGTCGGAAGTGCGCGCCTATCCGCGGCAGCCGGACGGCTCGCTCGGCGCGCCGCGCCGCCTCGCGGTGATCCTGCCCTGGAAGAGAGGCGTGCAGGGCCGGCCCAACGGTCTGACCGTGGACACGCAGGGCCGGCTCTATCTGGCGGGACCGGGCGGCATCTGGGTGCTCGATGCGAACGGGGGCCGCCTCGGCGTCATCGCGACGCCCGAGACCCCGGCCGCGTGCACCTTCGGCGACGCGGACGGCCACACGCTGTACATCGCGGCCGAGACCAGCCTCTACAAGGTACGCCTCAAGGTCACCGACGGCCGCTGACGCTCGTCAGGCTCGCCAGGGCATGGCGACACTGTAAACGGGTCTTGCGGTCGTGACGCGCGCTCGCTGGTGACGAGCCGCCGCCGTGCGAGCGTCCGGATGGCCGCCTGTGCGGCGCTCTTCGAAATCCCGGTGGCGTCCGCAATCGTCTGATAGCTCGCCTCGATCCGACGCCTCCGCCCGCCTTGCGCCCGTCGCCACAGATAGAGATAGACGAGGAACGCTGACGGCCGCCGATCGCGCCCGACGAGGTCGAGCATCAGGTTGTCGATGATATAGGGATCGAGGGCGATCGTCTTCGGCACTATAGTATTGATACCAGACAGGGGTAGGAGCTGCTCCTGACCCCGAGCGCCTGCTCCTCCCTACAGCTTGACGGTGCCGCCGCCCGCCGCGGCCTGGTAGATCGCGGTGATGATGCGCATGTCCTTCAGGCCTTCCTCGCCTGGCGTGAGCGGCGCCTTCTCCGTCATCACACAGTCGGACAGGTGATCCATTTCCGCTGCGAAGTGGTCGATCACCGCGGGCTGCCGCTCTTCGATCTTTGCCGCCCCCGCTCGCGCGCATGCGTAGACCGTTGTAGCTCAGCGCCGGCTCGAGCTCCGCCCAGCCGTTGGTGCCGACCACGCGGAAGCGATTGAAGGGCGCACCGTAGCTGGACGTGCAGTTGGCGATCACGCCGCTCGGGAACCGCAGCTGGAACAGGATGTTCTCTTCGACCTCGCGGAAGCGCGGATCGTTCGGCGTGGTGTCCAGCATCGCGTTCAGCTCGACGGGTTCTTCGCCGGTCAAATAGCGCGAGGCGTTCAGCGCGTAGATTCCGATGTCCATCATCGAGCCGCCACCCGCCATCTTCTTGTTCAGCCGCCACTGCGTCGGGTCGCCGATCGGGAAGCCGGCCTCCGCCAGAATCACGCGCGTCCGCCCGAACTCCTGATCGCGCGCGACCTTGATCAGCGCGTTGTTGAACGGCTCGTAGCGGAGGCGGTACGCGATCATCAGCTTGCGCGACGCCGCCGTCGCCGCAGCAATCATCTGCTCGCACTCGGCCGGCGTGTTCGCCATCGGCTTCTCGCAGAGGACGTGCTTGCCCGTCTTCAACGCTCGTACCGGTGTACTCCGCATGCATGCTGTTCGGCAGAACGACGTAGACGACGTCGATCGCCGGGTTGTCCTTGATCGAGTCGTAGTTCTCGTAGTTGTAGATGTTGGCCGCTTCGACGCCGTAACGAGCGGCGAGCTTGTCCGCCTTGTCACGGTGTCCGCTGACGAAGGCCACGACCTTCGATTTCTCGCACTTCGCGAACGCCGGCAGGATCTGATTGATGGCGAGCGAGCCAAGCCCCACGACCGCCCAGCCAAGCTTTCTGCCGGGTGGCTCGGGCACGCGGACCTGCGCCCTGGCGCCCCTGCTCGCGATCGGCGCGGTGGCGAGACCGGCGGCGGCGGTCTTCAGAAAGTGTCGGCGGGACAGAGGGAGTTTGGGCATGGGCCGGGATCATAGCCCAAACTGAGAGTGCCAAGTGCAAAGTGCCAAGTGCGAAGTGGAGTCAGAAGTGGAAAGTGGCAAGCGAGGGGTTAAGGCTGCGACGGGGCCCGAAGTGAGGCGTTGCCCAAGCCTGCGCACTCGTCACTGCGCACTTCACTTCGCACTTGGCACTTGGCACTTAGCACTTACTGGTGTTCCGGATGCGTGCAGCCCTTGAATTCGGTGAAGAACATCTGCCCCGTGTCGCCGAGCTCCTCACGCGCGCAGACCTCGGACGTGTAATAGCCCGTCACGGTCAAGGCCTTGATCGCTTTGAAGAACTCGACTCCGGGCTGATCGGCGGCGGCGGGCGCGCTGTTCTTGCTCAATGCCGTCAGCAGCACGACCTGTTTCTCTGCCGATGCAGCCGCGAACGGCGCGCCATTGTCGGTCTGGCTGCGCGCATCGATCCAGGCCAGGCCGTCGAGAAACTTCCGCGTGTCTTCGGGCTTGGCTTCGGCGAGCACGGCGTCGATGAACTCGTTCACCTTCGCCTTCGTCGCCCCGGCAGTGTCCGTCTGCGGAATGATGATCTCGGCCAGCGTGGTCACGGTCTTGTTCTGCGCTGCCGTTGAACACCTTCGGCTTGAACACCGATGTGGCGGCAGCGGCCTGATGATAGTGCGCCGCATGCTGTTCGGCGGCGGAGACCAGCGTCTCGACCCAGAACGGCGCCGTCGCTGCCGCCGCCCCGCCGATCGCCAGCTTCCGCAGTGCGTCGCGTCGAGATACAGCCGCCATCGTCACACCTCAATCCGCAATCCGCAATTTTCAGTCACGCCCAATACGCTTTTCCGGCGGGCGCGCTGATGACCACGTTCCTCAGCGTCTCGATCGCTTTCTTCAGCCCTTCGTCGCCTGACATCAGGCCGTCCTCGTGCTCGATGCTGATCACGTGATCGTAGCCGACCATGCGCAGGTTGCTGACGATGTCGCGCCAGACCGACTGGCCGTTGCCGTAGCCGACCGTGCGGAAGACCCACGAGCGATGGATTTCGTCGGTGTACTTCTTCACGTCGAGCACGCCGTTGAGCGCGGTATTGCCCGGATCGATTTTGCAGTCCTTCGCGTGCACGTGGTAGATGCGATCGCCCAGCGCGCGGATCGCCGTCGGCACGTCCACCTGCTGCCAGAACATGTGGCTGGGATCGAAGTTGCACCCGATCGTGCCGGGCGCGACGTCCGACAGCCGCAGCATCGTCTCTGGATTGTAGGCGACGAAGTTCGGGTGCATCTCGATCGCGACGCGCACACCTTTCTGCTTCAGCAGCTTCGCCGTTTCCTTCCAATACGGAAGGACCCGCTCCTTCCACTGCCACTCGAGCATCTCCGGAAACTCGGGCGGCCAGGAGGACGTGATCCAGTTGGGCTGGGTGGCTTTCGGATCGCCGCCGGGACAGCCGGAGAACGTGATCACCTGCTTCACGCCAAGCTTCGTCGCGAGCTCGACGGTCTGCTTGAACACCGCGTCGTGTGCGTTCGCGAGCTTCTTGTCGGGGTGGATCGGATTCCCGTGGCAGCTGAGCGCACTGATCACGAGATCGCGTGAGGCGATCGCCTCTTTGAACGCCTTCAGCTTCTTGTCGTTCTTCAACAGCTCGCCCGGCTTGCAGTGGGCATTCGCCCGGATAGGCGCCGGTTCCGATCTCCACCGCCTCGAGACCGAGCTCCTTGACATAGTCGAGCGTCTCTTCGAACGGCTTGTCGCCAAAGAGGACGGTGAAAACGCCAATCTTCATGAATCGACCTCGCTGCCACGTGTCAGGCGGACGTGAACGTCCGCCCTACATGAGTTCCGCAATCCCCAATTCCCAACCAATCCGCAATTCAAATCCGCAATCCGAATCCGAATATCCTCGTCCCTTCCCTACACCTTCACCCACTTCTTCGACGCAGCGGCTTTTTCCATCGCCGCGAGCACTTTCTGGTTCTTCACGCCGTCCTCGAAGTTCGGCGTCGGCACCTTGTCTTTCGCCACCGCTTCCAGCAGGTCGTAGACCGTGTGCACGAACGTGTGCTCGTAACCGATGATGTGGCCGGGCGGCCACCAGTGCCCCACATAGGGATGGTGCTGACCGTCGGTCACGTTGACGTTGTGGAAGCCCTGCACCGCCGGATTGTCGCCGGTCAGGTAGACCTCGAGTTCGTTCAGGCGCTCGAGATTGAAGACAATCGATCCCTTGCTGCCGTTGATTTCGAACGCATTGTAGTTCTTGCGTCCGGTCGCGAAGCGGCTGGCCTCGATCGTCCCCAAGGCACCGTTGGCAAAGCGCACGACTGACGCCGACGCATCGTCAACGGTCACCTTGCCCTTCTTCTTCGGGTTGTCGGGCAGCGGCCGCTCCTTGATGAAGGTCTCGAGTGCGCCGGTCACCTCGGCGATCTCGCCGACGAGGAACCGCGCGAGATCCAGTGAGTGCGACGCGATGTCGCCCAGGGCGCCGGAACCCGCGGCCTCCTTCCTGAGGCGCCAGACGAGCGGGAAGGCGGGGTCGACGATCCAGTCCTGGAGATACGTGCCGCGATAGTGATAGAGCGTCCCGAGCTTGCCCTCGTCGATCAGCTGCCTGGCCAGCATGACCGCCGGCGCCCGCCGGTAGTTGTGGCAGAGCATGTGGATGACGCCGGCCTTCTTCACCGCCGCCAGCATCTTTTCCGCTTCCGGGACCGTGTTCGCGAGCGGTTTCTCGCAGAACACCACCTTGCCCGCCTTGGCGGCGGCGATGGCGATTTCGGCGTGGCTGTCGCCAGGCGTGCTGACGTCGACGATGTCGATGTCCTTCCGGTTCACGACCTCGTGCCAGTCCGTCGCGGCTTCTTCCCAGCCGAGTTGATCGGCCGCAGTCCTGACGGCGTCGGGGGTGCGGCCGCACAGGACCTTCATCCGCGGCGGATGCTTGGGAGAGAAGAACCGGCCGACCTGACGGTACGCGTTGCTGTGCGCCCGTCCCATGAATGCATAGCCAATCAGCGCGACATTCAGCGGTGCCATAGGCGTACGATGCTCGTCCTCACGGATGGAAGGGGGAGTGCTGGGCGACCCACGGTCGGCAGCGCGGGCACGGGAGTGTTCGGCGGTTAACTGACGCCAGGCTTCGGCGTCTTCGCGCCGGCCTTGGCTGCGGGCTTCCGGCGTCTTGTCGAACGCGATGACGTACTTGGCGAGCGCCAGGATCTCCTTGTCGGAGAAACGCTCGTTGAACGCCATCATCGCGGTCCCCGGCACGCCGTTGGTAATGACTTTCGCAAGTTGTTGCGGCGTCGTGCCGTGCGCCCACTTCCCGTCGGCGAAATTCATCTGCGGGATGGCAGCGTTGCCGTCCGGCATGTGGCACATGACACAGTTGGACTTGTAGAGTTCCGCGACCGGCCGGTTCGAAGTCGCCGGAGGCTTCTGCGCCAGAACGACACCGGTCAGGAGCAGCAGGGCCGCGGGAAGCATCAGGCTCGATCGCACGTCACAGATCCTGGGAATGAAGTGATAAGGTCAGCGTATCCAACGAGTTTCGGCCGAGCCTTCCGAATCTAGCGCCCGCTCGATCCGGTTGTCAAGCACGCGCTGTGACAAGATGACCGCCCTTCTATGAAGGACGATTCGGCCGCCCGTTCGGTCGCCGCCGGCATCCGGGCCCTCATCGTCGCAGCGGTCAGCCTGATCCTGACGCTCGTCCATGCCGCCGTGAGCCAGCCCTTCGTGTCGCTCGACGGCCTGGCGCGGTTCGGGGAACGGGCGCCGTTCCAGCACCGGCTGCTGGTGCCGCTGCTCGCGGCGGCCGGCAAGCTGTTGACCCCCTGGCCGACGCCGACGATCTACTTGGTGGTCGAAGCCTGCGCGTGGGCGGCCCTCGTCGCCTGTGCCCGCCAAATCGTCATCGGTCTCGATTCCCGACGCAGTCCCTGGACCACGGGGCTGGTGGCGCTGACCGTGGTGTTCCCGGTCTCGGCGCAGGTGATCTGGCCGGCGAGATTCCGCGTCTTTGCCGGCGTGGTGCCGATTGGCGACATCAACGCGATCGTTCACCCGTTCAGCCACATCGTGGCGCTGCCGAATCTGTACTACCCGTGGGACGTGCCGTCGGCCGCGTTCGTGCTCGCCATCATCGCCTGCGTTCTGCGCCTGCGCGAAGCGCCGACGGCGGGCCGAGTCTCGACCTATCTCGCGATCGCCGCTGTTGCGTGCCTGAATCGCGAAACCACGGTCCTGCTGGTCCCACTGAGTGTCTGGTCCGTTTGGCGATCGTGGCCCAGGGGTCGGTCGATCGCCTTTGGCGCGGCGCAGGTGATGGCGTGGGCGATTCTGATGGGCGCGATTGCGTGGGCGTCGCAGGCGCCGCCGAACGACAAGGCGACGCTTCCCGGCGGGGTCTACGAGTGGTACCTCTGGACCAATCTGAGGACGCTCACCTATCCGCTTTACGTCCTGACGACGCTTGTGCCGCTCGCCGCCGGCGCATGGCTGCCGGCGCTGCTTTACTGGCGTGCGGCGCCGCCCGCTGCGCGGGCCGTCGCGATTCTGTATGTCGTCCCCGCCATGCTCGTCGCGATCGCCTTTGGCGTGCTGCACGAAACCCGGATTTTCACGGAGCCGGCCGCCGCCCTCTGGGTCGTGGCACTGTTCACCATCCACGCGCGCACGGAACGGCCGCACCGAAGTGGGGCCCTACTGCGATAGTATTCACGACCGGCGGAGGGCCTGATGCAGCTCCAGTGGATCGACTACGTCATCATCGTCATCTACTTCGCGTTCGTACTGGGCATCGGGTTCGTGCTGAAGCGGTTCGCACAGACCAGCACCGACTTCTTCCTCTCGGGACGTTCGATCCCGGCCTGGATCACCGGTCTCGCCTTCATCTCGGCCAACCTCGGCGCCCAGGAGGTGATCGGCATGGGCGCGAGCGGCGCCAAGTACGGCGTCGCGACCTCGCATTTCTACTGGATCGGCGCCATCCCTGCGATGGTCTTCGTCGGCATCTTCATGATGCCCTTCTATTACGGATCGCGCGCCCGGTCGGTGCCCGAGTACCTGAAGCTGCGCTTCGACGAGAAGACGCGCGGCCTGAATGCGATCTCGTTCGCGGCGATGACCGTGTTCTCGTCAGGCGTCTCCATGTACGCGATGGGGAAGCTGTTGCAGCTGTTGCTCGGCTGGGACTTCACCCTCTCGGTGCTGCTCTCCGCGGGGATCGTTCTCATCTACACCTATCTGGGAGGGTTGACCTCGGCGATCTACAACGAGGTCCTGCAGTTCTTCCTCATCGTCGCCGGCTTCGTGCCGCTCGTGCTGGTCGGACTCTACGACGTCGGCTGGTGGCCCGGACTGTCGGCACGGCTGGCGCGAGAAGCGGTCGCGCGCGGGTTCGACCCCGGTGCCTTGACGCAGTCGTGGCAGCACATGGGCAGCCCCGCCAACAATCCAATGGGCGTGGAGTGGTTCGGCCTGGTCATGGGGCTGGGCTTCGTGCTGTCGTTCGGCTATTGGTGCACCGATTTTCTCGTCGTGCAGCGGGCGATGGCCGCCGACTCGATGAATGCGGCGCGCCGAACGCCGCTGATCGCGGCGCTGCCGAAGATGGTGTTTCCGTTTCTGGTGATTCTGCCCGGCATGATCGCGATCGCGGTGCCGGCACCATCGAACATCGGCTTCGCGCAACATCGTGTGGAGGCGAGGCTCGAGCCGCGCGAGCGACCCTACGCGCTCACCGCGACCGCGCAGCTCGGCGCGCCGGCAGTGTCAGACGTGCAACACAGCCTGATTCCGCCCAAGCTCGACGCGAATGGCAAGCCGGTGATCGACACGGAGGGCCGCGTTGCGCTCGACTACGACCTGGCCATCCCGATGATGCTGATGCACTACTTCCCGGCGGGAATGCTCGGTCTTGGCTTGTGTGCGCTGATGGCGTCGTTCATGTCGGGGATGGCCGGCAACACGACGGCGTTCAACACCGTGTGGACGTACGACATCTATCAGAGCTACATCAAGCCGGGCGCGAGCGACGCGCACTACCTGGCAGTGGGCCGCGCGGCGACGGTGGTCGGCATCCTGATCTCGATCGCGGCGGCATTCGTGGCGCGGCAGTTCAACAACATCATGGATCTGCTGCAGCTCGTCTTCGCGTTCGTCAACGCACCGCTCTTCGCCACGTTCATGCTCGGCATGTTCTGGAAACGCGCGACCGGTCACGGCGCCTTCGCGGGACTGCTGACCGGAACGGTTGCTGCCGCGATGCATCACGGCCTGACGCTGCCTGCCGGCGCCGCTGTCGGCGTCAAAGGCGGGTTCCTGGGGCAGGTCGTGCACACGTACCCGAGCGAGATGGCGCAGAACTTCTGGACCGCGATTTTTGCCTGGACGACGTGCTTCCTGGTGACGATTCTGGTGTCGCTCTTCACCGAGCCGCGGCGCGACGAGGAGCTGAAAGGACTGGTCTACGCGCTGACGCCGATCCCGAAGGATCGGAATCTGCCCTGGTACAAGCAGCCGGCACCGCTCGCGGCCGTCGTGCTTGCGCTGACGGTCGTGTTGAACGTGATCTTCTGGTAAGGGCGAGGATCGAAGATCGAAGGACGAGAGGCCGGGGCGTCCTGCGTGCGCCCGAAGGACATGCGATATGGATATCCGCCTGCCGCTGGGATTGATGTTCGCGATTCAGGGGGCGCTGCTCGCCGGATTCGGCGTCGCGACCGCGTCGAGCACGATCTATCGCGAGCACTCGCTGGGGATCAACGTCAATCTCTGGTCGGGGATGGGAATGCTCGTCTTCGGCGCCACGATGTTGTGGCTCGCGCGGCGCACACGGTGAACGGCGGACCTGAAGGTCCGCCCTACATATCGAAGACCTTTAGGTCCGCCGGCTATTTCGCCGCCATCAACCCATCCAGATAGAACTTCATGAAGTCGTCGCGTTTCGGTTCCAGGCACACGGACACGGGCTTGCCGCCCGCCTTGTCCACCAGCGTGTAGCCGCGATCGTCGACGCGAATCGGCATCGATTCGCAGCGGCCGAAGAAGGCGCCGGGCCGCAGCGTCTCGGCGACCGCCATCTGATCGTGGAGTGTCATCCGCTGGGAAGGCCGCTCGATCCACAGACGATACAGCGATTCCAGTGCGCGCGTCAGCGGCGCGGGATGCTTCATCAGCCGCTCGCGCTCGTCCTCCTTCAAGGTCACGTACGTCGTCGAATCGAGCGGCACCGTCGTGAGAGGCAAACCGGTGCCGTAGACGAGTTGCGCGTCGGCGATCGCGCGCTTCACGTTCCATTCCGCGACTGCACTAGGCGACCACGCGTTGCCGGCGATCGAGCCGCTCATCAGCACCACGCGTTTGGCGAGCTGCCCGAGCTTCGGCTCTTTCCTGAGCGCGTCGGCGACATTCTGCAACGGGCCAACGGCGATGAGGGTCACTTCGCCCGGCTGCTTGCGCAGCGTGTCGGCGATGAAGTCGGCGGCAGATTGAGAGACCGGCCGCTTGGCAGCGAAGTCCTCGGCCCACGTGAACTGCAGATCGACTTGATCGGGCGGCGGCGTCGGCCGTCCCACTGCCACCGGCACGTCGTCGCGGCCGCTGACGTGGAGCAATTTGCAGGCGAGCTTCGCGCGCGCGGCGGTGTCGCCGTCGGTGATCGTCACGCCGACGAGCTCGACGTCGGGTGATGCGATGAGCAACCCGAGCGCCCACGCATCGTCGATATCGGAGCCGATGTCAGTGTCGAGCAGGATCTTCATGCGCTGCTGCGCCGAGGCCGGTGACGCGACGAACGCAGTGAGGATCGCGAGAGCGAGGATCGCGCGCTGCCACATGCGCGACATGGTATCTCAACTCGAACGACGAGCTCTGAGCGACGAGTTGACGAGCTCTGAACCACGAATGTCGAACACGGAGCTGTAAGCTCTGAGCGACGAACGCGAGCTGCGAACTGCGAGTGCCGAACTGCGAGTGCCGAACTGCGAGCGCCGAGTATTGAACTACTCTCGATCGCGGTCCGGGCGGCGCCTGGGACGTGGCGGTGGGATGTGCCTGGCCTTTGTCGTCTTGATGCTCTCCACGGTCATTGCCACGATCTGATCGAACATGTCGCGCAGCCGCTCGGCATCGGCGATCAGCGATGCGGGAAGCTTCGCCGTGCGCATGCGATCGATCCAGATCATGCTTTCGTCGGCTTCTTCCTCGACGATTTTCAGCTTGGCGACGAATTCGGCCGGCGAGCGTGCCCGCTTCGCGGCGCGGTAGTTGGCCTCGGCCGACGTGCCGCTCGACAAGAGCTGGCTGCCGAACTTCCGAAAGATCATCGAGTCCGGCAAGGCCTCGACGAACGTCACCGTAAGCGCACCCGCCGCAGCCGTCAGCTCCAACAATCGTCCACTGCCCATGCCGCTGACAACGGCACGATTCGATCCGCGAGCAAAGCCGAGCGATCGCTGGGGTTTTTGATGCGAGGACAGCGCTTCTGCGCAGACTCTGCAGCGCGCGAGTCAGCATAGTGTGGCGAATTTTACCCGTCTTGTTAGTCGCTCTTCGCTCTCCGCTCTCCGCTCTCTCGCTCTCCGCTCGTCGCTCTTTGCTCCGAGTTCAGGGTGCGTGGCTCGTCGCTCGTCACTGAGTGCTCGTCGCTCGTAGTTCTTCGCTGGGAGCTCACCGCTCGTCGCTCAGAGCGCGTTGTTCGCACGCGTGACTTCAAAAGAAAAAGGGTGAGACTCGGAAAGTCTCACCCTTCGCCAGGGAGCACGGCGGCAAACGCCAAGAAGAGGATGCGTTCCGGATCGCTTTCCCCCAACACTGACCGGGCCCTCGGTGAACCTTCGGTGAATGATGAACGATCCGGAACGACTTTGTCCTTCTCAGTCAGCAAAGGTGGTGCCCTGCCTGATGACCTGGACGCGGACACGGCTAACTGTCGACGTGATTAGCGGTTGCCGGCATGTGTTCCAGTAACGCTCGCATCCATCGAGGGATTCGCGTCTGGCGATGACCAGAGTTTTGTCCGTGCTGAGGCACCGGTGAGCCGGATGGGACAACTGGGGCCGAAAAGCGCCGCCCGGGATGGTGCTGCCTTGATGGCCCTTGACAGCCAAAACGCCGAAGGCGAAAATAAGGCGAAACAGTGGAGGTGGATTCATGGCGCCTGCGACCGCTCGCGCAACTCTCGAAGCGCTGCTGCGCGATCGCAAGCTCGATACGACGCTGACCGCAGCGGTGCCGCTGCCGGCGCAGGAAGCCGATCGGTTGGCGTCCACCGGGATCCCGGCGTTCGATGGTCCGGCCGGAGGGTTTCCGCGCGGCCAAATCTCCGAGATCGTGGGCGCCGTATCGTCAGGCCGGACGTCCCTGCTGACGTCATGTCTGGCGGAGGCGACGCGACGAGGCGAGCTCGTGGCGCTTGTCGATGCGCTCGACAGATTCGACCCCGCCTCGGCGGCGGCGGCCGGCGTCTGCCTCGATCGCCTGCTGTGGATCCGCGGCGACGAAGGCGATCGCACGCGCGTCGTCGGCCGCGCCATCAAAGCGCTGAATCTGGTGGTCTCTGCTGGCGGCTTCGGCGTCGTGGCGCTCGACGCCGGCGACGTGTCGCTGCACGCGCTCCGATCGCTGCCGTTCACCACGTGGATGCGTCTGCAGCGCGTGATTGCCGGCAGCGACACGGCGTGTGTGCTGGTGGCGCGGACGCCGCTGGCACGCAGTGCGGGCGGATCGTCCGTGCGGCTCGAGCCGCGCATGCCGGACTCGACCGCATTCACTCAGTGCGTCCTCGCCAGCCGGCATCCGTTTCTCGATGCGCCCTCGCAGGAACCGGGCGCCCGCGGCCGAGCGCCACGGCGTGCATCCGCGGCCGTTTGGGCTGGCGACCGTCACGCCGCGCGTCGCCTTCGCGGCCTGGCCGTGAAGGCGCACGTACAGACCGGCCTGCGCAGCGCCACAAGCGCGCTGGAGTTCGGCACATAGGTGAATACGCGTCCCTGCGCCTATGAATGCCTGTCTGCTCATGAACGGATGGGCGGCTGAAATCGAGTCGCCCGATCTCGTGTTGCTCGACATCGCGCAGCAGTATTCGCCGCGAGTGGCGTGGGCAGGCGAGCACACCATCGTCCTCGACCTGTCAGGGCTCGAACGGCTGTTCGGTAACACGCGTGCGATTGGCGAGTCGTTGCGCGGGCAGCTCGCCGACCGCGGACTGCAAACGCATGTGGCGATCGCCGGCACCCGAACGGCGGCTCACCTGCTGGCGGTCTCTCGGGCGGGTCTCACGGTGATCGATCCGGGCGGCGAATCAGCGGCGCTGGCGCCGCTCCAGATCGACGTGTTGACGCGGATCAGCGCCGTCGCTCCCGACTTGCGTGTGTCGATGCACGGGACGACGAGGTTCTATCGCAGTTCGCCGGTCCAGGAGCTGGTGCGGCCGCGGCGCCGGGTGGTGAAGGCCGACGGCACGCCCCGGGCGACTCCCGTCGCTGGCGGCGTGCTCAGTGAGGATCTGCTCACCACGCTGCGCCGTTGGGGCATCCGGACGCTGGGACAGGTGGCGGCGCTGCCGGGTTCGGAATTGGCGGCGAGGCTCGGGACAGATGGGCCGCGGGTGCAGGCGCTGGCGCGCGGCGAGGACGCCGCCCCCCTCGTGCCGGTGGTGGCCGACGAGCGTTTCGAGGCGACGCTCGCGCTCGAGTGGCCGATCGACGGACTCGAGCCGCTGTCGTTCGTGCTCAGCCGGCTCGCCGATCCAGTCTGCGCGCAGCTCGATCGCCGCGGCCGCGCGGCGGCGATCCTGCACGTGGAGCTGCGGCTCGTAACCCGCATCTCCTGGGAGAGACGGCTCGAGCTGCCGTCGCCAATCAAGGATCCGCGAGTCCTGCGTACGCTGGCGCTCCTCGATCTCGAATCGCACCCGCCGCCGGCCGCGATCGATGCGGTCACCGTGCGAGTAGAGCCCACGGCAGCTCGCACGCTGCAGCACTCGCTGCTCGAGCGTGCGCGTCCGCATCCGGATCAGGTCTCGACATTGATGGCACGCCTGTCGGCGTTGATGGGAGAGGGGCAGGTGGGCTGCCCGGTACTCGTCGATTCCCATCGTCCTGGCGCGTTCGAGATGGCGCCCTTCACCGGCGAGGACGACTCGTGCGTAGGGCCGAGCCTTAGCTCGGCCACCAACGAACACGAACCATTATGTGCACCCGCGCTGCGCCGATTTCGTCAGCCAATCGTGGCCACGGTCGTCATCGAGGACGGGCGTCCCGCGCGCGTTCGCGTGTCCGCGCATGCCGACACGATAGCCGGCGGCCAGGTCGTGGCCTGTGCCGGGCCCTGGCGTACCTCGGGCGACTGGTGGGCCGCAAGCACGTGGGATCACGATGAATGGGACATCGGGCTCGACACCGGCGTCGTCTGCCGGCTGTTTCGGGATCGCCGGAAAGATCGGTGGTATGTGGAAGGCGCTTACGATTGAACAATGAGTATTTCGGATTGCGGATTGTGGATTGACGGCACCGGCGCGAGAAGGCACGATAGCGCCGTCATGCTGACGCATCGCCGAAGTCCAATCCGCAATCCGCAATCTGCAATCCGCCATATCACCTTCGCTTTACTCCTCGCAGCCTTCCTCCTCGTGCAACGCCAGGCGCTGATCGCGGAGCAGCGAGGTCTGGACATTTATTTCATCGACACTGAAGGCGGCGCCGCCACGCTCATCGTGACGCCGGCCGGCGAGTCGATTCTGATCGACTCGGGCAACCCGGGCGATCGCGATTCGGCACGCATCAATGCCACGGCGCGCGAGGCCGGCCTCAGCCAGATCGATCATTACATCACCACGCACTGGCACAGCGACCACATGGGCGGGGCATGGCCGCTGTCGAAGCTGATCCCGATCCGGCAGGCCTACGGCCACAAGCTGCCAGAGCCGTTGTCCGACGACATCAGCGCCGATCTCGTCACCGCGTGGCGCGGCGTCACGAGCGATCCCATCTTCCTCGCCGCTGGCGACTCGGTGAAGTTGCGGGGCAACCGTGGCAGTCCGGATCCAAAGCTCCGCATCCTCGCTGCCGACGGGCACGTGCAAGGGGAAAAGGAGGACGCCGGTCCGATTGCGAAGTGCGACGACGGGAACGAGCCGATGCCGGAAGACAAGTCGGACAACGCACGCAGCGTGGCGATGGTGTTGTCCTTCGGCCGCTTCGATTTCTTCGCCGGCGGCGATCTGACCTGGAACATCGAGCACAAGCTCACGTGCCCGAAGAAGATCGTGCCGGCCGTCGACGTCTACCTGGCGAATCACCACGGCCTCGACGCCAGCAACAATCCTGCGCTCGTATCCGCGCTGTCACCGGAAGTGGCGGTTGTCAACAATGGGGCACGGAAAGGAGCCGAGCCCCGGACGATGGCGCTGCTGCTGAAGCAGGTGGGCGATGTCGGTGTCTTCCAGTTGCACAGGAACGTGCGCGAGGGGGCGGTGAACACCGAGCCGGCGCGGATTGCCAACGAGCAGGAACAATGCAAAGGGGAGCGGCTGCAGCTGCACGTGGCTCCCGACGGTGAGCACTACACCGTCGAAGTCCTGTCGCGGCACGCGTCGCGCGCCTTCGACTCCCGCTAGCCGTGGCCGCGACCTTCCGTCGTACGCCAATCGTCCTCGCCTGCGCCGTGGCGGCAATATTTGCTGTCCGCGCGCGCAGCGTGCGTGTCACGGACGCCGCCGCTCCGGCGGCCAACCCCTCCAGCCGCTTCGTCGAGCTCGACGAGATCACACCGCAGAACGTGTCGCGCCTGACGACGGTGTGGACGGCGCACACGGGCGACTTCCCGGGCGGATCGCCGGCGCCGAAGGGCGCAGTCGAGGGATTTCAAACGCGCCCGGTGCTCGCCGGCGATCTGCTGATCGTGACGACAACCGTCAGCCGGGTCATCGCGCTCGACGCCGAAACCGGCGTGGAGAAGTGGCGATTCGATCCGTTCGCCGCCCGCACGCGCACCTGCGAGCTGCCCAACCGCGGCGTCGCCCTCTGGGAACGTCGCAGCGGGAACGAGTCGGTCGAGCGCACGCTGTTCTCGGGGACCTGCGATGGCGTGCTGGTCGCGCTGGACGCCGCCACGGGGAAGTTGCGTCAGGGCTTTGCCGCGGGCGGTGTCCTCGATCTGAAACCGGGGGCCGATGCCAGGCCCGGCGAGACGTACGCCATCACGTCGCCGCCCGCAGTCTTCAAGAACCTCGTGATCGTCGGAGCCATGCTCTCCGACGATTTCCCGCGCGGACCGAATGGTGACGTGCGCGCCTTCGATGTGCAGACCGGCCGAGAGGTCTGGCGTTTTCACACGGTTCCCCAGCCTGGCGAATTCGGTCACGACACCTGGGCGCGCGACGCGTGGCAGCGTCGCACGGGTGTGAATGCGTGGTCGATGATCAGCGTGGACGAGGCGAACGGACTGGTGTTCCTCCCGCTGGGATCGGCCTCGTACGACTTCTTCGGCGCCGACCGGCCCGGCACGTCGCTGTTTGCCAATTCGCTGGTGGCGCTCGACGCGGCGACCGGAAAACGCCGCTGGCATTTTCAGATCGTTCACCACGATCTGTGGGACTACGACCTGCCGGCGCAGCCGATCCTCGCCGACATCCAGCGCGATGGAAAGACCGTCCCGATCGTGGTCCAACTGACGAAGATGGGCCTCGTGTTCGTCTTCAATCGCCTGACCGGCGAGCCGATTTTCGGCATCGAGGAGCGGCCCGTCCCGTCGAGCGATGTCCCCGGGGAGACCGCGTCACCGACACAGCCCTTTCCGGTGAAGCCACCGCCGCTGGCGCGGATCACGCCGATCACGCGCGCGGACCTGACGACGGTGTCGGACGCGTCGCGGCGTCAATGCGAGGAGCTGTTGGCGAGCGTCAAGAGCGGCGGCATCTTCACTCCGCCGGGCCGCGACCTGACGCTGTGGTTCCCCGGCACCCTTGGCGGCGCCACGTGGTCGGGAGGATCGATCAATCCCGAGCTGGGGTATCTGTTCGTCAACACGAACGAGGTCGGCGCCGTCGGCCAGATGGTCGAGCGCGACCAGACGTATCGGCGCGCGAGCCGCTGGGGTGCGTATGCGCGATTCTGGGACGATCAGCACCTGCCGTGTCAGGCGCCGCCCTGGGGCCGGATGCACGCGATCGATCTGGCGACAGGCGATGTTCGTCTGGCAGGTGCCCTTCGGCGATGCCCCGCAACTCGCGGCGCAGGGCGTGACCGGCACCGGGACGCCCAGTCTGGGAGGAAGCATCGCCACTCGCACGGGCCTCGTGTTCATCGGCGGCACCAACGATCGCCGCTTCCGAGCGTTCGATGCGAAGACGGGTCGCGTGCTTTGGCAGACCGAGTTGCCGGCGAGCGGTCATGCGACGCCGATGAGCTATCGCGGTCCGAAATCAGGACGCCAGTTCGTCGTCATCGCCGCCGGCGGCGGCGGCCGGTTCTCCTCGCAGGTCTCGGACGCGATCGTCGCGTTCGCGCTGCCGCGTTGAAGTGCTGAAGTGCCAAGTGCCAAGTGGAGTTCGAAGTGCTGAGTGCGAAGTGGCGGGTATTTGCTCCGTCCTTGTCCGGTTCGCCAAGCCGTCGCACTTGCGACGATCTGAGAGTCGAGCCACCACTCTCCACTTCCCACTCCCAACTCCACTTCGCACTTGGCACTTAGCACTTTGCACTGCAGACGATAGAATCATTAGTTACCATGGCAGAGACGTTCCGCAACTTCATCGGTGGCGAGTGGGTGTCGGCGCGATCGGGCGCCACGTTCGACAAACGCAATCCCGCCGACACTGACGAGATCGTCGCCACGTTTCAGAAATCTGACGCCGACGACACGCGCGACGCGATCGCGGCGGCGAAGGCGGCACAGCCGGCGTGGGCGGCGATGCCGGCGCCGAAGCGCGGCGAGGTGCTGCATCGCGCCGCCAATATTCTCGAGTCGCGCGCCGACCAGGTGGCGCGCGAGATGACGCGCGAGGAAGGCAAGACGCTGCCGGAAGCGCGCGGCGAAGTGGGGCGGGCGATCAATATCCTGCGCTACGTCGGCGGCGAAGGCGCTCGCCTTGGCGGACAGCACGCGCCCTCCGAGCGCGATCGCGTCTTCATCCAGACCAGGCGGCGCCCGCTCGGCGTCGTCGGGCTGATCACACCCTGGAACTTTCCGATCGCGATTCCGGCGTGGAAGACCGCACCCGCGCTGATCGCGGGGAATGCGGTCGTCCTGAAGCCGTCCGACCTCGCGCCGCTCTGTGCGGTGCGTCTCGTCGAGGCCCTGGCCGAAGCGGGCGTCACGCGTGGAGCGATCAACCTGGTGACCGGGCCCGGCTCGAGAGTCGGCGGCGAGATTGTCTCGAACCCCGACGTCCGGGCGATCTCGTTCACCGGCTCGGAGCAGACCGGCAGCGGCATCGCCGTCGAGGCCGCCAAGCGGCGCGCGCGCGTGCAGCTCGAGATGGGCGGCAAGAACCCCACGATCGTGCTGGCCGACGCAGATATCCCGGACGCGGTCAACGTGGTCGTCAATGCCGCGTTCTTTTCGACCGGTCAGCGTTGCACTGCCACCTCCCGGGTCATCGTCGAGGAACCGATCGTCGAGCGATTCACCGCCGCACTCGTCGAGCGCACCCGAAAGCTGAAGGTCGGCAACGGCCTCGAGGCCGGCATCGACATCGGGCCGTCGATCGACGACAAGCAACTCGCCACGGTGCTCGACTACGTCGGCGTGGGGGCGAACGAGGGCGCGAAGCTCCTCGTCGGCGGCGAGCGCCTGAACGATGGACCTCTGGCCCGTGGCTACTTCTCGTCGCCCGCCGTGCTGACCGATGTCACTCCCGCGATGCGCGTCGCGCAGGAAGAGATCTTCGGTCCCGTGCTCGGAGTGCTGCCGGCGCGCGATCTCGATCACGCGATCGAGGTCGCGAACGGAATTCGTTTCGGCTTGTCGGCCGCCATTTGCACGCGGTCGCTGACCTCGGCGTACGAGTTCATCAACCGGATCGAAGCGGGCCTGGTGATGGTGAATCTGCCATCGGCGGGCGTCGAGTATCACGTGCCGTTCGGCGGATCGAAGTCGAGCTCGCTCGGAATGCGCGAGCAGGGGCCCGTGGCCATCGACTTCTACAGCGAGCTTCAGACGGCGTATATCAAGTATTGAGCATCGTCGTACGTAGGCCCGAGCTTCAGCTCGGGCGTAGGCTCGAGCTTCAGCTCGGGCATCGCATCGCACTGTGCCCAAGCTGAAGCTTGGGCCTACGTACATCCTGTCATGCGCATATTCAGAACCACTACCGGCATCGCTCTGGAGCACGATTCCCGCTGGTTCGCGCTCGCCGACACCAGCTGGGACGCTCTCGTCAATCGTGACGATCTCTACGAATACCTGACGAGCGCCACCGAGTACACCGAGACGCGGCCGGCGCCCTCTGATGGCGAGCTGCTGCCACCGATCGAATCGCAGGAGGTCTGGGCCGCCGGCGTCACGTACTTCCGCAGCCGCACCGCACGCATGGAAGAGGCGAAGACCGCGGGCGGAGGCGACTTCTACGATCGCGTCTACGCGGCCGATCGGCCGGAACTGTTCTTCAAGGCGACGCCACATCGGGTGCGCGGTCACGGCCAGGACGTCCGCATCAGGAGCGACGCCCGCTGGAACGTCCCCGAGCCGGAACTCACGCTGGCGATCACGTCCTCGGGGAAGATCGTCGGCTACACGATCGGCAACGACATGAGCTCGCGTGACATCGAGGGCGAGAACCCGCTGTATCTGCCGCAAGCCAAGGTCTACGACGCGTCATGCGGCCTCGGCCCCGGCATCTTCGTCGCCAACGGTTCGCTCGACACGGCGACGGAGATTGCGCTGCGCATCGGGCGGGGCGGCACCACGGTGTTCGCTGGCACCACGACGCTGGCGGCGTTGAAGCGGTCGCCCGAAGAGTTGGTGCAGTACCTGTATCGCGACAACCGGTTCCCCGCTGGAAGCCTGCTGCTCACCGGTACCGGTATCGTGCCGCCGGACGACTTCACGCTGGCCAGCGGCGACGAAGTCACGATTACGATCGAACCAATCGGCACGCTCGTCAATCGCGTCCTGTGACCAATGATTTGCCGCTCGTCGTTTGGGCCGGACACTGGTCCGTCAGTCGACTGCCGCCCGATACGGCGGTGCCCGAGTGGGCGCTGCGGCCCTCCCGGCTGACTGTGATCGCGCGAACGGCGGAAGAGTTGTCGATAGTCACGCCGGAAGATGAGGTGCCGGCGGCCGTGATCGCCGAACGCGGGTTCTGCGTGATCAAGGTCGAAGGACCGATTCCGTTCCAGGCGACCGGCGTCATCGCGTCGTTTGCAACGCCGCTTGCCACCGCTGGCATCGCGATCTTTCCGGTGTCCACGTATGACACCGACTACGTGCTCGTGCGCGAGGCCGAACTCTCGCGCGCGATCGACACACTCAGGCGTGCGGGATGGAAGGTGAAAAGGCAGCCGTCCGCGTGAGAAGGCGCGAATTCCTGACTGCGGTTGGTGGCGGGATGATCTTTCAGCCACGCCGCGCCGCCGCGCAGATCCGTCCCATCGACACCGTCACCGGACGCGTGCCCTCGGATCGGCTCGGCGTGACGCTCGTCCACGAGCACGTCCTCGTCGACTTCGTCGGCGCCGCAGAGGTGAACCCGCGGCGGTACGAACGCAGCGCCGCCTTCCGCAAGGCGCTGCCGTTCCTGAAGCAGATCCACGCGCATGGCTGCCGCACGCTGGTGGAGTGCACGCCGGCGTATCTGGGACGCGACCCGCGGTTGCTGCAGCAGCTGTCCGAAGCGACGGGCCTGACGATCCTGACGAACACCGGCTACTACGGTGCGGCGAACGACAAGTTCGTGCCGGCGCACGCATGGAAGGAGAGCGCCGAGCAGCTGGCATCGCGCTGGATTGCCGAGGCGCGCAACGGCATCGAGGACACAGGAATCAAGCCGGCATTCATGAAGATCGGTGTGGATCCCGGCCCGCTCTCGGACATCGACTCCAGGCTCGTCGTCGCCGCCGCGCGCACGCATCTCGTGGTCGGCCTGCCGGTGTGGTCGCATACCGGCGATGGGGCAGCGGCGCTGGCGCAGGTCGCGCTCCTCAAGCGCGAGGGCATGCCGCTCGGTGCTTTCGTGTGGGTCCACGCGCAGAACGAACGCGATCCCGCGGTGCATCGGCGAGTGGCCGAAGACGGCGCATGGATCTCGTTCGACGGCCTTGCCGCGGACAACATCGATCAGTATCTGGCGCTGGTGACGGGCATGCGGGCAGCCGGGCATCTCGACCGCGTGCTGATTTCCCACGACGCAGGCTGGTACCACGTCGGCGAACCGGATGGCGGCACTTACCGGCCGCATGACACGTTGTTCACGACCTTCATCCCGCGGCTGCGGGCCGCCGGGTTCACTGAGGCCGACATTCAGCGGCTCACGATCGAGAATCCGCGCCGCGCCCTGACCCCTGATCCCTGATCCCTGATCCCCGATCCCTGATCCCTGATCCGCCGATCCCTATCTAATCGTCACCCCCTCGCTGACGGCGTCGATGAGAGCGCCGAGCGCCTTGAGATCTGCGGGCGTGAGTCGCATCTCGAATCCCAACGCATTCATCCGGACCTGTGGCGAGTGCGCGATCTCGCGCAGCTCGTCGAAGGCGACCCGCGTGGTGAGCGTGTCGGGCGGGCACTTCTCACAGCCGGCAGTGAACCGTGAGACGCGTCCCGGCCCGGCGAGGTCGTGCTCGCGTCCATCGGCCGTCGTCAGCCGCAGGATCGGCTGGCGAAGGCGCAGCGGGAAGGCGGTGCTGACGGCGCTGGCGCGAACGTCAGCGAAGGCAGGCGCCGCGGCCGATTGTCGTCCCTTGAACCGGATGGTGATGTTGAGCAGGACCGGCGGCGGGCCTGCCTCCGAGATCTCGGGCGAGAGATCGACCCAGACCTGCGACTCGTTCAGCGCCTCGAAGTAGAACGCCCCAATTTGTCCCGCCGCCGGCGTGGCGTTCGTCTGGAGCACAGCGGCGAGAAGCAGCGCAGCAGGTCAGCATTCGGCGATCAGCATACGTCTACCGGCTGTGGTATCCGGCCGCATCCACCCCATATTTGCTATCTTGATCCGTAGCGAATAAAAAGCGAAACTATGCGAAATTACTGAGGCAGGGTCGAACTTTCGTTCGGCCTTGCGATCGTGATGGCCCGCCTGAAGTCGGGCCCCTACTGGCCGCCAGCGCGCCCGGAGCTGTTCATCCCCGCCATGTACATCGAGCTCCACGCTGCCTCCGCCTTCTCGTTTCTCCAGGGCGCCTCGCTGCCGGAAGCGATCGTCGAGCGAGCCGCCAATCTCGGCTACGAGGCGATTGCGCTGGTCGACCGCGACGGTGTCTATGGCGCGCCGCGCTTCTACAAAGCCGCGCGCACGGCAGGGATCAAGGCCATCGTCGGCGCCGAGCTCACGCTCGCCGACGCTGCACTCGAACCGGCATCGAATCTCGACGCCCACAATTCGCAGTCAATCAATCCGCAATCCGCAATCCGCAATCCGCAATCGACCTGGCTCCTTCCCGTTCTCGTCGCCTCACGCACCGGCTACCAGAACCTGTGCCGCCTGATTACGCGCATGAAGCTGCGTGCGCCGAAAGGAGAGGGCGCGCTGTCGTTCGACGATCTCGACGGCTCGGTTGGCGGGCTGATCGCGATCATCGGGCGTCAGCTGCTGCGCACGCGCGGCCATGGCGTTGGTGGGCTGCTGGATCGCCTCAACGGAATTTTCGGACGTGACAACGTCTACGTCGAGCTGCAACGGCATTTCGATCGCGATGAAGAGATCGACAACGAATCGCTGATCGATCTCGCGCAGGCATATCGCGTCCCGCTCCTCGTCACCAATGGCGTGCGCTTTTCGCAGCCCGACGAGCGGCCGTTGTTCGACGTCTTTACCTGTCTGCACCAGAAGACCACGCTGGCGGCGGCGGGGCGGCGGCTCGTGTCGAATGCAGAGCGCTATCTGAAATCGCCCGAAGCGATGGCCGGTCTGTTCGCGGATCAGCCGGCGGCCGTGGCGGCGACGCGCGCGCTCGCCGATCGGCTCGAATACACGATGGCCGATCTCGGCTATCGCTTTCCCGAGTATCCCGTGCCGCCAGGCGAGACGATGATCTCCTTTCTGCGGCGGATCGCGGCCGTCGGCGCGCGCGATCGCTATCGGCCGTTTCACGATCGTGCCCGCGCCCAGATCGCCCGCGAACTGGATTTGATCGAGAAGCTCGATCTTGCCGGCTACTTCCTGATCGTCTGGGATCTCGTCAACTTCTGCCGGCAGCACGGCATTCTCGTTCAGGGCCGTGGCTCGGCGGCCAATAGCGCCGTCTGTTACAGCCTGGGCATCACGGCCGTCGATCCGGTCAAGATGGACCTGCTGTTCGAGCGCTTCCTTTCTGAGGAGCGTGGCGAATGGCCCGACATCGATCTCGATCTGCCGAGCGGCGATCGCCGCGAGCAGGTGATCCAGTACGTCTACGAGCGCTACGGCAAGCTGGGCGCGGCGATGACCGCCAACGTCATTACCTATCGCAGCCGCAGCGCGACGCGAGAGATCGGCAAGGTGCTGGGCTTCGACGAAGCATTCGTCGATCGGCTCGCGAAGTTGATGAATCGCTTCGAGTACACCGATAGCCGCGAGACGTTCGGGCGCCACCTGAAAGAAGCCGGCGTCGATCCCACCGATCTCCGAATCCGGCAGTTCGGCGATCTCTGGCACCGCATGCAGGATTTACCGCGCCATCTCGGCCAGCACAGTGGCGGCATGGTGATCTGCCAGGGGCGCCTCGACAGCGTCGTCCCGCTCGAGAACGCGACGATGCCCGGACGGGTGGTGGTGCAGTGGGATAAGGAGGACTGTGCCGATCTCGGATTGATCAAGGTCGACTTGCTCGGCCTGGGCATGATGGCCGTGCTGCAGGACGCGCTGGCGATGATCAATCAGGCTCCAGGCTCCGGACTCCAGGCTCCAGGCAGGCTCCAGGCTCCAGGCGTCCGGACTCCAGCCCGTCGATCTCGCCCACCTCCCGGACGACGACCGCGTCTACCAGATGCTGCAGGAAGCCGACACGATCGGCCTCTTCCAGGTCGAATCGCGCGCGCAGATGGCGACGCTGCCGAGGCTCAAGCCGAAGGTGTTCTACGACCTCGTCGTCCAGGTGGCGATCATCCGTCCGGGCCCTATCGTCGGGCAGATGGTGCATCCGTATTTGAATCGGCGGGCCGGCCGCGAACCGGTGGTGTACCCGCATCCGTCGCTCGAGCCGATTCTGGCGCGCACGCTTGGCGTCCCGCTTTTCCAGGAACAGCTGTTGCGCATGGCGATGGTAGCCGCCGGCTTCAGTGGCGGGCAGGCGGAGGAACTGCGCCGGGCGATGGGATTCAAGCGATCGGAGAAGCGAATGCGGGTGATCGAGCAGCAGTTGCGCGAGGGAATGGCGCGCCAGGGGATTACGTCCGACGCTGCCGAGCAGATCATCACGTCGATCGCGTCCTTTGCGCTTTATGGATTTCCTGAATCGCACGCCGCCAGTTTCGCGCTGCTGGCGTATGCAAGCGCCTATCTGAAGGTCCACTATCCGGCGGCGTTCTTCGCGTCGCTGCTCAACAACCAGCCCATGGGGTTCTATCACCCGGCCACGCTGGTCAAGGACGCGCAGCGGCACGGCGTCCATTTCACGCCGATCGACGTGGAAGCTTCGGAGTGGGACTGCACGATTCAGCCCGATGGCCGCGTGCGCCTCGGTTTGCGGTATGTCGCCGGCCTGCGCGAGCCCGCCGGCCGTGCGATAGCCGCTGCGACGGCGAAGCCGCCCGCGCCGCCCGCGCTCTGCCCGAAATGCGGCTGCGACGATCCTTCGCTGTTGGAGTGCGTTCCAGACAATCGCACCCCAGCACCGCAGCACCGCCACACCGCAGCACCGCCGCACTGCAGCACTGCAGCACCGCAGCACCGCAGCACTGCAGCACTGCCGCACCGCAGCACCGCAACATGGTCGTGCTTCTGTAATCTCTGTGCCCACGACTGGATGGCGCCGCGGGGCGATCCCCGGAAGTTCGGATCGATCGAGGAGATGATTCGCCGGACGGGCGTCCGGCGCGACGAGCTCAGCGTCCTGGCGGAGATTGGGGCGCTTGCGTCGTTCGGCCACGATCGCCGCGGCGCACTGTGGCAGATCGAGCATGCGGTGCGGCCGTCTGGCGAATTGTTCGCTGCTGATGCAGCCCCGATATCGCATTCCGGGAGCCCACTCGCCCCGATGACGCCGATCGAGCGCATGACCGCGGATTTCGCCGGCACCGGCATGACCATCGGCCCGCATCCGATGACGTTTCACCGGCCGCAGATGGTCCTGAAAGGCGTGCTCCGCACCGTCGATCTGCCGGGACAGCGGCCGGGCCGTCGCGTGCGCGTGGCCGGCTGCGTGATCACGCGCCAGCGTCCTGGCACTGCCAAAGGATTCGTGTTCCTGACGCTCGAGGATGAGACCGGTGTCGGCAACGTGATCATCACGCCCGACGTCTACGACCAGCAGCGCCTCCTCATCGTCGACGCCGCCTTCGTGATTGTCGAAGGCATCCTGCAGCATCAGGACGGCGTGACGGCGGTCAAGGCGGAGCGCCTATCGGTACTTCAGGGCGTACCAGTCACCATCGAATCTCACGATTTTCATTGACGCAGGGCCTGCGACATCGATGATGTCGCGTAGGGCGGACCTTCAGGTCCGCCCTACATCCGACCTACGGTACACGACACCTACGACTGCAGCTTGCGGCCGTAGCCAAGTTCCGCGCCGCCGGAAATGATGTGATCGGCGCCGCTCGTGAACGTGGCTTCCGATGCGAGATAGAGGATGAGATTTGCCGCTTCGCGAGGGTCGCCCATCCGTCCGCCAGGCTGCGCCGCTTCACCGTCCGCGCGCGTGCGCGCGGGATCCGGCGACTGATCGATCGCTTCCTGCCACAGCGGCGTATAGATGTTACCGGGCGACACGGCATTCACTCGGACGCCGTTCGGCGCCTCGTCGATCGCGAGCGCTTTCGTGAACGACAAGCACGGCGCCCTTGGTCGCGACGTAGGTCGTGGCGTAGTGCTGACCGATCGTCGCCACGAGGCTCGCGAGATTGACGATCGAGCCGCGCGTCTTGCGCAGCCACGGCAGTGCCGCCCGCGAGGCGACGAACACCGCGACGACGTTCAGCTCCAGGAGCGCTCGGAAGTCGTCGCTCGAGAAGCGATCGATGGGGTAGTGGGGCGGGTGCCAGCCGGCGTTGTTCACCAGGCAGTCGATGCGGCCCCGCGACTCGCCGACGCCACGGATGAACGTCTCGAGCTCCTGTTCCTTGGCGACGTTGCAAAGAACGAAGTCCGCACGCCCCGGCCCGGCGGCTGTCGCCGTGCGCGCAACCTCCGCGCCTCCCGCCTCTTCGTGCGAACAGAACACCACGTCGGCGCCCGCCTCGACGAAGCGCTCGACCACGGCACGCCCGATGCCCTTCGTGCCGCCTGTGACGATGACAACTTTTCCGCTGTAGTCCATGTTGGCCACCGAGAGTGGCCACAGAGGACACGGAGGCTGCTTTCCTCTGTGGCTTCCTGTGGCGAACTATTGTCCCGCGCCGCGCCTCGCGAAGCTTCCTTGATCCACCGTCTTCCCGAGCCGCGAGATCACCTGATAGTGGAGGTCGTCACCGTCGATCTCCATCAGCAGGAAACTGAGATCGGTATCGAAGCCCGTCTGGTGCAACGGGCCCGGTCGGATGTTGCCTTCACGCAGTTTGCCGGCCGATCCCGCCGTGAAATACTGGATGCCTTTCTGAGGCCGCAGCCGCTCGTAGAAGTGCTCGTGGCCGGCAAGCGCCAGATCGACGCCGTATTTCTGCAGCAGCGGTTCGAGGAACGTTCGAAGCGCGATGTCCGATCCGTGCCGCTTGCCCGAGGAGTAGATCGGGTGGTGCATGTAGGCGACTTTCCACTTCGCCTTCGAGTCCTTCAGCTCCTTCTCGAACCACTCGAGCTGTTGCGGGCTCATGTAGCTGCTGTCGAGGGCGAAGAACTGCGCCGGGCCCTTGCTGAAGGTGTAGAAGCGCCGGCCATCCATGTTGAATGGCTTGTACTTCATCTGCACGCCCGGATCGTCGTGATTGCCGAGCGCCGCGTAGAAAGGGACGTCGCCATCGACGAGCGGTCTGTACGGCTGCTCGAACTTGATGAAGAAGTCGCGGGCCTTCTGGCCTCCGTAAAGATTGTCACCGAGCATCAGGACGAACTCGAACGGGAAGCCGGCACGCGCATCCGCCAGTTGTTTCCCCGTCTCGTATTGCTTGCGGCTGCCGCTCCCGCTGTCGCCGATGACGGCAAACTTCAGCGACTCACGCTTCGTGGGAAGGAGGATCTCGGCGCTGTGCGCCAGCTTCGGGACGAAGACCAGCGCCGGGAGGAGAACGAACTGGCGGCGGCCGATCACGTCAGGTCTGGAGCGCTGTCGGCGGCCGGCGACGGAGCGAACGGCTGTCGTGGGATCACCCGATCGCGAATGGCTCTTACGGTGTGGCCGACACGGAACGAGCCGTTGAAGATGTGCTCGACGCGCAGAGGGCCCGACAGCTTGTACCGGCCCACGGCGCCGAGACCGGCCGACGCAATGCAGCCACAGTTCGCGCAGTCGGGCCGGCCGCCGAACTGACATGGCGTAATGCGCGTCGTCAGGTCGGCGGAAACCGAATGCGTGACGCGGGCGAAGATGCATTCCTCGGGTGAGGCCGGCGGCTTCTCGTAGAGCTCGATCATGCCCTTCGGCATCTCGATTTTCGGATAGCGCAGTCGCAGCGCGAGCAGCGTCGCCACGACGTCGCGGCGATTCTCGGGAGTCAGCTTCTCCGGCGACTCTTCGCCTATCTGCGGCGTGTAGAGGCTGAACCAGATCTTCCGGCAGTACTGCTGCTCCTGCCAGAACCTCGCGAATTCCTCGAGATAGCCGTCCCGCTGCACCAGCTGGCGCGTCACCGTGCAGTGCACGACGATGCGCTGCCCGACGATGTGTTTGAGGATGCGATCGTAGGTCGCAGGCGCGCGGCGGACGTCGTGTTCAGCCGGCAGTCCGTCGATGGACACGACGACAGAAAGGTGCGGGATCGAGGCCCAGGCGGTTGGAATCGGCCGCACCGCGCTCGTGACGACCTGCACGTGCAGGCCACGCGCGGACAACTGAGGTAGCAACGCGTCGAGCTCGCGGAAGCGCACGAGCGGTTCGCCGCCAACGATCGAAACATGGAGAGGCTTGTGGTGATCGATCAGGGCCTGCACGCCGTCGATCAGCGCCTGCCCCTTGAAATCGCGAAGCTGGCGAAGCGTCGTGGGACCGCCGAGGTGGTCCTCGCCGTACGCGTAACAACCTGGGCAGCGCAGCGGACACTCTCGCGTGATCTCGATCGAGAGGGAAGGTTTGTATCCCGCAAGAATGCGCCCCCAGGAAGTGATAATGCCATCCATCCAGCCGTCCTCCAATCCAGTGCGTGGTTCGCACTGAATCCGTTCACTATAACAGGCTGGGCGGTAATCATCGCCGTCATGGTCTGACCTATCCGCGATCGAAGCAGGAGAACGCGCCGATCGGATGCTATCTTATTGGCCATGATCGAGCGGCGACGGTCGAAGATTGCGGGCTGGGGCGTCTATGCAACCCAGGACATTCCGAAGAACAAGCGGATCATCGATTACTGCGGCGAGAAGATCACGCACAAGGAAAGCCTGAAGCGCGAGAACAAGTATTTGGAGAAAGGCCAGATCTGGTGTTTCACGCTGAATAACCGCTGGGTGATCGACGCCGGCGTCGGCGGCAACGTCGCCCGCTTCATCAACCATTCCTGCAAGCCGAACTGCTACTCGCATATCGTCAACGGTACGATCTGGATCCGGGCGTCGCGCACCATCAGGAAAGGCGAGGAGCTGAGTTACGACTACAACACCACCGGCGATGCCGAAATCCCGTGCAAATGCCGGCCCGGGTGTACCCACAAGCTGTGACCCGCCGGTCGCTCATCTACCTCCACGGCTTCGCCTCTTCCCCCCGTTCGTCGAAAGCGCGGCTGTTCGCCGAGCGCGCGGCAGCCGCTGGCATTGCGTTCGCCTGTCCCGACCTCAACGAGCCGGAATTCCGCACGCTCACGGTCTCGCGCATGATCGACAGTGTCGAGCGCGCGATCGCCGACCTGCCCGAAGGCCCCGTAGCGCTCGCCGGCTCGAGCCTCGGTGCCTTTGTAGCCCTGCACGCGGCCGCTCGCCGCTCTGGTGCGCGCGAGGACCGGCGGCCGATCGACCGCTTGATCTTCCTGGCGCCGGCGCTGGATCTGGTCCCCGGATTCGAGCGAGAGGTGGGCCCCGATCAGATTCGCCGTTGGCAAGCGACCGATGCGTACACGGTGTTTCACTATTCGGATAATCAGCCGCGCGAGCTGGCCTGGGCGTTCATGGAAGACGCTCGCCGATACGACGCGTTCGCCGTGTCGCTGCCGATTCCGACGTTGATCTATCAAGGCCGCCGCGACGAAGTCGTGGCGCCGGACGCGGTGGAGCGGTGGGCGGCGTCGCGGCCCTGGGTGACTCTCTTGCTCGTGGACGACGGCCACCAACTGCTCGATCACGTGGAGCAAATGTGGAGCGACACCAGGCGTATCGTCGAAGGTGGTGAGTGACCCGACGCTGGCTGGCTGCGCTCCTCGCCGGAGCCTGCCTCGGCGTGACCGCTCACGCGCGGCAGGGCGCCCATTCGGACCGCGCGGCCTGGCGGATCGTGGATCTCGCGGACGGTCGCGAGATCGCGGCCGCTCGAGCCGATCGGCTCGACACGCCGATTCAGCCAGGGTCGTTCATGAAAGTGCCGGCGCTGATTGCCGCACTGAGCAGCGGGACGATCTCACCCGAGACGCGCATCCCGTGCGAAGGCGTGACGACGATCGGCGGCCGCATCATCCGGTGTAGCCACCCGCGGGTTCGGCACGCGTTGCGGCCGGCCGAGGCGCTGGCGCTGTCGTGTAACGTGTACTTCGCGATCGTGGCCCAGCGACTGTCACGGGCGCGGCTCGACGGCATCCTGACCGCCCTCGGATTGCCGATGACGCCATCGCGCTCGCCGATGTCGCTCGCGGCCACGGGCCTCGAGGGCACGCCGACCGCTCCTGGTGCGCTCCTCGCCGCGTTGTCGCGGATCGTTCGCGACCCGGCGGCGGTTCCCCTGAACGCGGAACAGCGGCGCGTCGTCATCGATGGGCTGCGCGCTTCCGCCGTCTATGGGACATCCGCGGCGTTCGCGCTGAAAGGCGTCGCGGCGCTGGCGAAAACGGGTACGGCGGACGCGCCCGGTGGCGGCGTGCAAGGCCTCGTGACCGCCGTCTGGCCCGCCGATCGCCCGACCCGCGGCATCGTCCTCGTCGCGCCAGGCGCCGCGGGCATGGACGCCGCCGATCTCGCCGCGCAACTCGCCTCGACCAACCTGACCAACCCGGCCAACCTGACCAACCCGATCAACCCGACCAACCCGACCAACCTGTCGGTCCGCGTCGGTGCCCCTCGCCGAGAGGGCGGGTACGCCGTGACCTCCATGCCGTTGGAGGAGTACGTTGCGCGGGTGCTTGGCGGCGAAGCGGCCCCGGCAAGCGCCGCGAGCGCGTTCGAGGCGTTGGCGATCACCGCGAGAACGTTTGCGCTGGCGAATCGCGGACGGCATCGGCGCGACGGTTTCGATCTCTGCACGCTCACGCATTGTCAGGTCCTGCGCGAGCCGACGCCGGCGATGCGCGCGGCGGTCAACGCCACCGCAGGCCGCGTTCTGGAGTGGAAGGGGGCTCCCGCAGCGGTGTTCTACACGGCGTCGTGTGGCGGACATACGGAGCGTCCGTCTGCGGTGTGGTCTGGCGCCGAGGATCCGCCGTTCCTGCCGGCGAAGCACGACGGCGCCTGCCAGGGAGAGCCACGCTGGGCCGCTGAAATCCCTGCGCAGGATCTGCAGCGGGCGCTGGCCGCATCCGGGTTCCGCGGCACGCTGCGCGATCTGTCACGGCGTGGGCGAACCGGCTCGGGCCGGGTCGAAGAGCTCGTGCTCGAGGGGCTGGTGCCGGATCGGATCGCGGCCACCGACTTTCGCACGCTCGTTGGCCGCGTGCTTGGATGGCATCTGGTCAAGAGCACGGACTTCACCGTCCACCGCCGCTCTGGCGGCTTCTATTTCGAGGGGCGCGGTTTCGGCCACGGCGTCGGACTATGCGTCCTCGGATCCGTCCGCCGCGCCGCCCGCGGCGACTCGGCGAGCGAGATTCTGAACGCCTACTTTCCAGGCCTGAAGATCGTCACGCCGGCCTCGTTGCGCCTGCCGCCGGCGCCTGTCACACCCACGACGACGATCGCCGCCGGCGAACCCGTCCAACCCGATCAACCCGATCAACCCGTCCAACCCGATCAACCCGATCAACCCGTTCGACCTGTCCAACCCGAGAAACCCGTCCAACCCGCCTCCCCCTTCAGGTTGGTGTTGCCCGCGAGCGCCGAGCCGAATCGATCGGCGATCGAGGGACTGGTGGCCCGCAGCGTGGACGCGATGAGCCGGACGAGCGGTCGCCAGGTTCCCGCAGGTCTGCAAATCGTCTTTCACCCGTCGGCGGCGAGCTTCCAGCGCGAAACCGGCGAGAGCTGGTGGTCGGCGGCACGGACGCGCGGCGCTCGCATCGATCTACAGCCGCCGGATGTTCTTCGCGATCGTGGCACGTTTGAATCGACGCTTCGTCACGAGCTGGCGCACGTGTTGACCGCGCCAGTGGTGGCGAATCGCGCTGGATGGATCAAGGAAGGCGTCGCGATGCATTTCGCCGGCGAGCCTCCGCCGCAGTCGTTGATCGGTCCGGACGGCATCCCGCGACGCGTGCAGTGCCCCTCGGATGCGGACCTCGAGCACCCGGCGTCCGCGGCGCTCGCTCGTCAGGCCTACGGCCGCGCCGCAGCGTGCTTCGAAAGGGCATTGGTCGAGAACGGCGGCAAATGGCAAGACGTCCGGTAGCCCCACTCATGTAGGGCGGACCTTTAGGTCCGCCTGGTGAACTACACATGTAGGGCGGACCTTTAGGTCCGCCTAGCGATGCTCGCCAGCAAATCCTCTCGCGAATGCGTGCACGATCCCCAAAACGGATACTTGCCAACCTCGTCAACGATCGCAGCTCGAATCGGATTTTCGAGGACATAACGGATGATTGCGCCGACGTCGTCCGAATTGCGGACCACTCGATCGAACCATCCTTCCTGCCAGAGTCTCTTGTGGGCCGAGCGGCGATAGGCCACTGCCGAAAACTGCTTGCTGATACCGATCCAACGAACCAGATCACTCTCAGCGGTTGTGCCGCCGACGAGAAGGTGCACGTGATCCGGCATGAAGCAGTACGCAACGATTTCAAAGTCGTCGCGTGCGCAGGCACGCAGAAACTCCCGCAGAGTCTGGTCGACGATCTCTGGCGTCGTAAACGCCGAATGGCGTTCGAAGGTGCAGAACGTGAGGAAAGTCCGTTGCGTTCCGATGTAGCACCCACGATCGAGCCGGGCACGCACGCGCCGCATGCAAGGGTGCAGCGCAATCGTGGTGCCAAGCGCGCGCCAGTAAGTGCTGGCGGACCTGAAGGTCCGCCCTACACGCGATCGCGGATCTCGAGAGGCGGACCTGAAGGTCCGCCCTACATTCGAGGAGCCTACATTGGAGGAGTGTGATCGCTGACGGGTGTCACGACGCGGATCATCAGCGCCCAGGCGATGGATGCGAGGAGCGCCATCGCGCCGAGCTTCACGCCGACGAACCATGGCTCCATCGTCAGGGTCAGGTGCGGCGGGCGCCAGTAGACGAACCGCCACGGCATCATGAAGCAGAGCGCCGTGAGGGCGAGGATGACGGTCCAGCGCTTCGGACTGATGCCGCTGCGGATCCAGCCGGCAGCGCCAATCGCCGACGTCCCGCTCGCCGCAATCCACGCCGCCAGCGACAGCGCCAGCGTGAAGCCCGGCCCCCAGCGCAGCAGCCAGATCGTCCACACGATCGCGCGATGCAGCCAGGCCGTGTTCGAAGCGCCGGTTCTCGAGATGATGACGGCGTCGATCTCACCCGAGTGCGCGGCGTGCCACGTGAGTGCTGCGTGAGTGGCCCACCAGATCGCGCCGAACAGCACCGCGCCGGCGGCGACGGCCCTGCCCGCCGATAATCCCGAGACAAAAGCGCGCATCGGTGCAATCTGCGGATGCCAGGCGAGGAGCACGCCACCGGTGACCCAGAGCAGGGCCACGCAGATCGCCAGCACCAGTCCCGCCGAGAGGCCGAGCATCCACACCGACGATTCGGGGACCTGCAGCAGGCACCAGAACAATCCGGCGGCGATGCCATAGCCGGTGGCGATCCACAGCGCGACGAGCGGCAGGCGGCCGCTCACGGTGGTCCTTCCGCCGGCGCGCTCACGGTCACCGTCTGGACGGTCGTGGACGCCGAAACCTCCGGCACGTACATCGGGGCGACCTGTGCCGGCATGGCGCGAAACACGCCGGGCGTGACGACCTTCAGCAGATACCAGAAATCGATGCGCCCTTGCGACAGCGCGTCCTGGAAGAACACCACGCGGTTGTCGCGAAGCTCGCGCCGATCGCCCCAACGCCGCGGACGCTGTTTCTCGAGCGGGTAGAGGCTGTCGTCCGCGATCGGTTCGGTGCCGGCTGGCAGCGGATCCTCGACGAGCAGGTAGTTCCAATCGGGGGATCCTGCAACGGCGATATGCACCAGGAGCACGTCTCCCGGCTTCGCCGTTCCGGAGAATGGAGTCTCGCGATAGACGATCTTCCGGCCGGCCTCCACCGCCGACAGCGCCGAGTAGTCACGCGCGATCGCCAGTTTGCGGCCGCCGGTTCGCTCGATCGGCGTGCGCGTGTCGAAGTACTGCGCGCTTGCCGACCAGTAGACCGTTCCGCCGCTCGCCTTCACTGCGACCGTGTTCGCTCCCTCGCGGCCGGCCGCTGTCAGGACGATCGGGTCAGGCGCCGTCATCGACTTTGCGTCGAAGGCCACCGGCGCCAGCGGCGTCCCGTTGACGCTGACCTGCACGGTCGCCGGCGATCCCGTTTCGCCCCGCGCGCGCATGTACGCGGTCAGGCCGTACAGGACCATCGCCGTCTGCTTCGTGCTGAACCAGTACATGCCCGACTGGCGGTTGGCGAGGACGTAGCGCACGGCGGCTTCGAGGACCGGGCTGCGCGGCTCGTGGACGACGAGCGCCTGCACCGCGGTGGCCGTGGCTTCGACGGTCGTGTCAGCCCAGTCGTCCAGCAGCGGATCGCGATCGGTCGGCCACCAGGCCAGATTGCCTTCTTGTTTGGCTTCGGCCAGCAGCTCGCGCGCGAGCTCCGCGGCGCGGCGGTCTTGTGCCGCGTTGAGCGACAAGAGCAGGACCGCGCGCCCATAAGGAGTCAGCCGGTCGCGCGCGCTCCATACGTCAGCCAGCGCCGCCTGCAGATCGAACGCGCCATCTTCGAGATACGCCGGTTCGATCTTCTCGGCACGGGCGCGCGCCAGCACGTACAACATGTACGCCTTGAGCGCGGGTAGCGCGCGCGGGTACTTCCGATAGAGCCGCACCAGCGCCGCGAGGCCGTTGGCGATCCGATCGTCCGGGACCTTGTAGCCGGCGGCCTTCGTCTCGAGAAGACCGAAGGTCGCGTACGCGGTCATGAACGGCTCGTTCTCATCCGTCTTCCACCATCCCCACCCGCCGTCGTCGTGCTGGTAGTCGAGGAGGCGCTTCAACCCGGCCGTGGCGTAGCGATCGACCTGCGTGAGACGTTCGGTCGGTTCCAGCTGCAGCTGCGCCATGGTTCGCGCAACGACCAGTGTCGGGAGGTAGGCGGAGAGTGTCTGTTCGGTGCAGCCGTAGGGATAGCCGGTCAGGAAATCCAGCGCGCCGAGCAGGGAACCCGCGAGCGATGGCGCCAGCGATACCTGGATCGTGCGCGCCGAGGCATTCGATTCCGAAGGAATGGTGAGAGTCGCAGTCGCGTCGCCGCCGCCCGACAGCGATCCTGACTGGCTGGCATCACGGCGAAGGCCAAACGGCAGGACGGGAACCGACAGTTCCACGGCGTCGCTGTCGGTATCGGCAAGGGCTTTCCCGGTCAGCGTAGCCGTACCCACCGTGTCGGCGGTGAATCGCCAGTCGAGGCGTGTCTCGCTGTTTGGCGCGAGCACGATCGGTTTCGCCGGTGCCGATGCCGGGGATGTCGCCGTCAAGCCCGTCGCGTCGAGGCTGAGGCGAAGTGGTTTCGCCGACGGGAGATAGTTGTGGACGATCAGCGGCACACCGACCTCGTCGCCCTGCGCCAGGAATCGCGGCGTGATCACGCGCGCGATCAGATCTTTCGTGACGGTGGTGCGCCCGATTGCCTGTCCTACGCGCGTATCAACGGTCGCCCCGCGAGCAGTCACGCGCCACGTGGTCAGCGCGTCGGGATACGTCACCTGGACGCGCGCTTCACCGTTCGCGTCGGTGACGAGATCGCCGACCCAGTAGACGGCATCCGGGAATTCTTTTCGCACTTGCGGCTGGGCCGGCTTGTCGCTTTTGAAGTCGGCTAGTGAATACGCGCGCCGCCTCGCCGCCAGCATGATTTGCGCGGTTCCCGAGTATCCGACGAACGAATAGTCGCGCGAGAACTGCGTGCCCACACGGCTGTACGTGCGCTGGTAGAAATACCGGAGCGGATCGGGCGTGTCGTCGGCTTTCACGCCGTACACCGCTTCGTCGATGACGGCGACGCTGAACTGCGCGCGCACCGGCGCGCCCTTGTCGTTTACCGCCTTCAGCAGGAAACGCCCCGGTTGCCGCGGCTTGGCCACGGCCTGCTCCGCGGTCAGCGATACCTGCAGCTGTCGAGAAATGGCTGGCACCTTCACGCGCCGCTCGGCCCGGTACAAGCGATCCTTCGTCAGGAAGGCGATGTTCACCCACGTATCGCCGACATCGTCGTCGCCAATCGGGACTTCGAACGTTTCGTTGCTCCGGACCCGGACCACGCGGTACCACGAGACGTCCTGCGCCTCCTTCGTGACCAGCACATCGGCGTCGAACTCGGCGCCGCGAACCAGGAATCGCGCCGTCTCGCCGGCGTTCACCGTCTTTCTGTCGGCAATCAACTCGAGAAAGCGGTCCCCGCCGTAGTCCTCCGATGTGGACTGCACCGCTCCCGATACCCAGACGAAGCTGTCGTCCTTGATCCGGCGGCCGTTGGCGTCGGCGCTGGCACGCAGCCGGTAATCACCCGGCGCATTCGGTGCGATGAACGTCCACGTGGCGCGCCCGTCCGCATCGGTCGTGACTTCGGCTCGCTCGACCACGAGCACGCCCTCTGCGGAGTCCCAGCTGCCGTTCGGTTGACGGCGGCCGATCGCGATGTCGACGCGCTGATTCGGCTGCGCGTTGCCGACGTAGTCCACGGCGCGAATCGTCAGCGTCGTCGCGGCGCCAGGGCGGAGCACATAGTCCTGCACGTTCGACGCGATCAGGAACGTGCCGTAAGTCGCGTTGACCACCGCCTTGCCGCTGACTTCCCGGCTGCTGGCGTCGGTGACGCGCGCCTCGATTCTGAGGGTGTAGTCGTTCTGATGCTCGTCGAGTGCGACCGGCACGGCGATCTCGGCCTTGCCATTGCCATCGAGCCGTGCCGTGCCCTCCAGCGCCTGCTCCTCGCCCCACCAATAGCCACCGTTTTCGTCCGGCGCCTCGTCGGTCCATCGCAGCGGTGAGTAGTAGGGTTGGCGGTGGGCCACCCAGGCGACGCGCCCATTGGCGACCGGCTGCCCGAAGTAGTAGCGCGCATCGATCGCCACGCGCACTTCGCCGCCCTGGACGATGAATCGGTCCGCCGGAGTCGCGCGGACCTCGAACTCCGGTTTGCGGTACTCCTGGACCTCGAAGCTGCCGCTCGCGGTCTCGTCACCGCTGACGACGGCCACGCTGTAATACCCCAGTGCCGCACCCGTCGAGAGGGGAACATCGCCGGTGATCGCACCAAAGGCATCGACGGTTCGGCGCTGGCGGTAGATCACCTTGTCGGTGATATCCGACACCCGTAACTCGATCTCTTTGGCGTCGAATGGGAGCAGCGCCCCGTGCGAACGCCAGCGCAGGAAGCCTTTGATATGAACGGTATGACCTGGGCGGTAGATGGGTTTGTCGGTGTAGACGTAGCCGACCATCTCGCGAAGCGGATCGTGGAGGTACCAGCTGCCCGGATCGGTCGCCGTTGTCTGTTCGCCGCAGTTCGCGACTGAAATCACGTCGTCGCTCACCAAATCCTCGAAGCGGGCGTTGAACACGCCGTCGGCGCCTGTCGCGCCGGAAGCAACGGTCTTCTGTGGCGTCAGCACGCGGATATCGCAACCGGCGATCGGCTTGCCGGTGGTGCGATCGGCGGTGAAGGCGAGCACCTGACCGGGGGCCGCCTTGGTGATCAGCCCGATGTCCGAGACGATGACGATCGTGTAGGCGCGGTGGGGAGGAAGCACCGCCTCAACGAGGTACATGCCGGGCTGCTTGACGTCGATGGGGATGCGGCGCACGTCGGCATCGCGCATCGAGGGCAGCAGCTCGCGCCACGACGTCACCAGCTGTGATCGATTGAGCAGCGGGACCTGCGCGAACGAGTTGGCGTTGATCGTCCGTCTCAGGACGACGGCGCTGCGATCGAGCTGCTGACGACGGGCCTGGCGATAGTCGTGCGTGAACTGCCCGCGGAAGAACGAACGGATGCGCCAACGCCAGGCCGCCTTCCAGTCGGCAATCCGCTCGAGTGTCGTCGGTTCCTGATCGACGAGCGGTTCCTCGCTGCCCAGCTGGTGCGGATCTTTCAGGCCGGCCAGGAACGTCACCGGATCGTTGACGCGATAGACGCGGAAGTCCAGATGGTCGAGGCGGCGATAGGTCAGGTAGATTGCCGGCGTTTCGCGGCTGGACGCGATCCGGCTGCTGGAGAGCGAAAAGGCGGCCCGCGTCTCTGATGGTTGCGGCGACTGGGCGGCCGCTGCCGCTGGCAGCCACGACGCCGCGATGGCCAGCGTCACGATCGCGACGCGCGCGAGCCGTCTCGTCATGAAAGCGTCAGACGGAAGACGCCGACGAAGCGCGGATTCGCCGCCTCCGGCCGCCATCGCGGCGCCGGGTGCCGCAAGAGATCGGCAAGCCGTACTTTCCGCATCTCTCCAGGCTCGCCGTCGTCCATCGGGCCCGTGTGATAGACGATGAAGTCGGCCGCGGAGGTGTCGAACGAAGACGGGCCGACGTAGATCATGAGGTGATCCGGCGTGTGTTGCGCCGGCTGCTGATAGTAGAGCAGGTCCCCCGGCCGCAGCGCGCCAGCGTCCCGCGCGATGAATCGTGCGTTGAAGCGGACCAGCGTCTTCGCGTCCGCGAACTCGGCGTACGGGGCGCGCGGGTCGTCGGAGATCCTGAAGATCGGCATGTGGAGGCGGGGCTTCAGCCCGGCCGGCCGCTCGCGGATTTCGGCAAGCGCTGGCGTCAGCGGCAGGGCGGCGCGCCGCTGCCATTCGGTCGTATGAGGTCGCAGCGCCTCGCGCGCCGCATAGCGGATCAATCCGGCGCAGTCCGTGACCTCGCTGACGGCTTTGTAGTAGGCCGCATCCGCGAGCAGCACGAACCAGCCGCGAAATGCGGCGCGATCGGCTTCGTCGGACAGACGGACCTGCGCGGTTAATGGCGAGACGGCGAGAACAGCTGTTGCGAGCGTCGCAAGACAGAACAAGGGCTGGACGTACCGGAAGACCACGTCGGACAGATTCTACTCGTGCTTCCATCCTCGCAGCGCGTCGCCGAGCACGCAGGCAAAGGCATGCACACCCTCGCGATCGGCCCTGAGCGCGCTGGCCGCGACGCGCATGCCCATCCCGGTGACGAGGAGGGTGCGCACCGCGGCGGCGCCGAGGCGTCCATAGTGCTTGCGCACGTAGCGCGCCATGTTGCGATAGAAAATCTGCTTGGTCCTCGCCCGGCCCAGGGTACGTACGGACACGCCGCCGACGTGCCGGAAGACCGCCGAAGGCACGAAGTAGATCGACCATCCCGTGTCGATCAGCCGTTTGCAGAGATCGGCGTCCTCGAACCAGGCCGGCGTAAATTGCTCGTCGAAGCCTTTGATCTGTTCGAACGCACTGCGGCGCACCATGAGACAGCACGACACTGTCCGCTCGATCGGTCCGGTGACGGTTTCATCGAGATCGGCCAGTTCAGCACGCCGCGTGATGGGATTGCGGGGCCACAGCCGCTTGACGAGCAGCAACTCCACCGCAAGGCTCCGCATTGTCGGCAGGCGCCCGGCGTGGAAGTCGTTCTGCGGCTCTTCGGTCATCGACAGGAGACGGCCGGCGACGGCGCCGCACTCCGGATGCTCGTCGAGGAACGTCGTCAGGCGCTCGATGGCGCGGGGCGTGGCTTCGGCGTCGGGATTGAGCAGCAGGAGGTGAGTGCCGGTGGCTTCGGACGCGGCGCGATTCACGCCGGCGGCGTAGCCCGCGTTCCTGGGAAGCCGAATCAGCTTCGCGGAGGGAAAGCGCTCGGCGGTGAGATCGCTGCTGCCGTCGCCTGACGCGTTGTCGACAACGATCAGTTCAGACCCGGCGGGAACGGACTCGAGGCAGCGACCCAGGAAGTCCGCGTTGTTCCAGCAGACCACCAGTGTCGAAACCGTTGAAGACACTGCGCCCATACTAGCACTACAAGAATCGGCACCTTGCGTGCGCCGCCGCACGCATGCGACAGTTCGTCGCATGCGGTCGTTGCGGGAAATTTCGTGCGCTTGCACACTTTCTTTGGCGCTCGTCACCACGCCCGCCCTGTGTGCACAAACAAACACCCTGCCCGCCGGCCGGGAAGCGATCGAAGCGACGGAAGGTCGTGCGCTTTCGGAATGGGATGGTCGCGTCGCACAGATGATCCACCGTGGCGAACTGAAACTGCGCGAGGACGAACCCTCTGAGGACGGCACTCATCGCGACCAGTGGTACCAACAGCTCCATAAGGGCGTCCGCGTCGAAGGCGGCGACGTGTGGCGGGAGTTGACTGACGGGAAGACGACGGCCCTCGAGGGCACGGTATTCAGCGGTATCACGGTCGACCCGGTACCGAAGCTGACGCGGGCCGAAGCGCTCGCCGCCTTCCAGGCGCTGACGCCGGACGGCGCCGGCCCCAGCCTGCCACCGGAACTGATCGTCTTGCCGAGACCGGACGGAACCTTCGTCCTCGCATACCGCGCGCGTATCTTCACGTCCGCCGGGGCGACGGTGTACGCGCTCGACGCGTCCACTGGCGCCGAAGTGTCGAGAGAGGCGGAGGCTGAGGTGCCGAAGAACTGATTGGCATCCCTAACCGGCCGCTGCTGGCAGCGCCAGGCCGATGCCGACGACCCGTCCAGAAACGCAGGCCGACCAGATGCGGCCGCCCGCGGACTCCACGACCGCTCGCGCCAGCGGCAGCGCGAACCCAAGGCCGCCCATTCGTTCGGCCTCGAATCCATCGCTCGCCGCCGAATCAATCGCCCCCACCAGCACCCGGATTTCGCCACCGCCCGGATCGTCTTCGACGACAACAGGGATCGAGGCGCGATCGGGCGCCGTGCGCACGCATGCGGCGATCACACCCGTCAGCGCGCGGCCGAGAAGGCCGGGCGGAGCCATCACCCGCCACGGCTGCCCGCGATCGTCCGGCAGGGCAACACGGACGGTGTCACGTCGCGTGGCCTCGGCCGCCTTCGCGGCGTCCTTCAGCAGTGGTCCAAGCGGCGCCGGACCGACGAGGGTGTCGTCGCTCGCGGACAGCTGCGCCCAGTCGCGAAGGTCTTCGCACAGTTGTTCGAGCTGGCTGCAGGCGCGCCCGGCGCGTTGGAGAATGGCCTGTTGCGCCGGCGCAATCGGCTCTGCGTCCGGCTCGAGCGCCTGCGCTATCGAGCCAGCGGCGACATTCACGGGGGTTCTGCAGCTCGTGCAGGATCAGCTCGATGTGTCGCAGGTGCCTCGGCGAATCCGCCATTGGCGTACAGGTACTACGGAGTCCGGGGGCCGGTGACCCGCGACCCCGGCCTGCCACAGCTGGCATCTAACTGGCTGTCGGCGCCGTAGACACCAGAAGGGGGCGGCATGTTGATCCGGAAGTCAGAGGACCTGAAATGGAGCGACGTCACGCCGGAATCACTGTATTTACGCCGCCGGGATTTTCTGGCCACAGCGGCCGTTCCGGTGCTGGCAGGGGCGGCGAGCCTCCTGACGGGCCGCCGTGCCGCCGCGCAGGACAGTGGTCAGGCGCTGTCGGCGAACAAAAGCCCGTTGAGCACCACCGAGCCGCCGACGCCATACGAAGACGTGACGACCTACAACAACTTCTACGAGTTCGGCACCGACAAGGGCGACCCGGCGCGGAATGCGCAGAGTTCAAGACGCGCCCGTGGACGGTGACGATCGATGGCGCGGTCGGAAAGGGCGGTCAAGTTCGCGATCGACGATCTCATCAAGCCGTATCAGCTCGAGGAGCGCATCTATCGACTGCGTTGCGTCGAAGCGTGGTCGATGGTCATCCCCTGGATCGGATTTCCGCTGGGCGATCTGCTGAAGAAAGTGGAGCCGACTGCCCAATGCGAAGTTCGTCGAGTTCAAGACGATCCTGGATCCGAAGCAGATGCCCGGCCAGCGCGGCACGGTGCTCGACTGGCCGTACGTCGAAGGCCTGCGCCTCGACGAAGCGATGCACCCGCTGACGATCCTGGCGGTCGGGCTCTACGGGAAAGTGCTGCCGAACCAGAACGGCGCGCCGATCCGGCTGGTCGTGCCGTGGAAGTACGGGTTCAAGGGCATCAAGTCGATCGTGCGGATCCGGCTCGTCGAGAAGCAGCCGCGGACGACGTGGAACGCCGTCGGCGCCGCAGGAGTACGGCTTCTATTCGAACGTGAATCCCGACGTGTCGATCACCCGCGCTGGACGCAGGCGCGCGAGCGGCGCATCGGCGAGTTCTTCAAGCGCAAGACCTCGATGTTCAACGGCTACGACCAGGTCGCGTCGCTGTATAGCCGGGATGGACCTGAAGAAGAACTACTGAACTGCGGATTGCAGCCGATTGAATGAGGCTGAAGCCGTTCGTATTCGTCGGCGTGTCTCGTGCCGCTGTGCGTGGCTGACCTACGGCGGCGTTCACCGACGCGCTGGGCGCCAATCCGATCGAGACGATCACCAACGAGACCGGGCGTCTGGACGCTGCGGTTCCTCGCCGTCACGCTCGCCATCACGCCGCTTCGCAAGCTGACCAGGTGGAACGTGCTGATCCGCTATCGGCGCATGTTCGGGCTGTTCGCCTTCTTCTACGGCTGCCTGCACTTCCTGACCTACGTCTGGCTCGATCAGTTCTTCGCGCTCGACGACATCGTCGAAGGACGTCGCGAAGCGGCCGTTCATCACGGTCGGCTTCACGGCCTTCGTGCTGATGATTCCGCTGGCGGTCACGTCGACGGCGGGCTGGATTCGCCGGCTGGGCGGGAAGCGGTGGAATCTGCTGCACCGCCTGGTGTATCTGTCGGGCGATCGCTCGGCGTCATCCACTATCTGTGGCTGGTCAAGGCCGATACATCGCGGCCGATCCGCTACGGCGTGATCATCGGCTCGCTGTTGCTGGCGCGGCTGTTCCTCGCATGGCGCGGGCGGGTGGCGGCAACGCGCGCGTCAGCGTCTGCTCGCCTCGCTCCCATGCGGCAATAATCCCCGCCTCTGTAGACGCGAGCGCGACGAACTTACCTGCCGGATCGAGCAGCATCGTGTCGCGATTCGGCGCCGCGATCAGCAGGCCCGTCGGTCGCATTCCACGCCACCGCCGGTCCGTCCGGCGTCTCGACGAGCGCCGGGTTCACCCCGTCGCCGACCGCCACTTCCTTCTGACCGATGCGCGCCAGGAACACCGTCTTCTCCCGCCGCCACACGGTCTCGATGCCGCCGCCCGCGGTCGTCGTGATGCCGCCGCCGTCCATGGGGCAGCTGTCGAACCGCCAGGTGCCCGCTCCTATCTTCTCCGCGGCGCCGAATTGGCCGTTCGTGCTCTTCGCCAGGTAGAAGTCGCGATGGCCGTCCACGACGTTGCGGAACATCGCGAGGATCGTGCCGTCGGCGGCAATCGCCAGCGACGGATGGCAGCAGCTGCAGATGGTGCCGGATGGCGACTCGTAGACGAGCGTGTCGGCAGCCCAGGTCCGGCCGCCGTCGGCTGACGTAGCGGCGTAGAGGCGCGTGCCCTTTCTCGCGCAGGTCGAGCCACGCGGTCACGACCGTGTTGCCGCGAGCCGCCATCGCGTGCAGCCCCTCGCGCGCGGCCGCGGGCACGTCGTTGATAGTGACCGGTCCCGTCCACGTGACGCCACGATCGACCGATCGCCACGCCAGCAGATCCCCATCCTGTCCTTTGCCAGCCGTCCCCGCAATCGCGGTAACGACCAGTCCATCGTCCGTCGCGGCAATGCGGGGACCGCGGTGCATGCCGAGCGCCAGCGACGGCACCGACGCGATCGTCGTTGGCTGCGCGAACGAACGGCCGCCATCAGTCGAACGCGCGATCAGGATGGTGTTGTTGGCAGCGCAGGCCAGGTAGACGGTGCCGCCGTCCACCGCGAGCTGCGGCTGACGGCAAGGGAGAGGGTTATCTGGACTGGCCACGATGTGGTCGGCGGCTGGCAGAGAGCCAGCGCATACCAGGGCGGCGACGAGCACGAGTATGGAAGTCACGGAGACACCTCACTGGGGGCATCTCAACGTTTTACACTAGATTGGGTCGCGAAGCTCACCTCATAAGATACTTCTTGATCCAGCCCGAGTACTTCCTGATACCAGAACGCGCTGTTCTCTGGTTTGAGGATCCAGTGTCCCTCGTCGGGAAAGACGATCAGCCGCGACGGGACGCTCCTGCCGCTGCAGCGCGGTGAAGAACTCGAGACTCTGCGTGTAGACGACGCGGAAGTCGAGCTCTCCGGCGATCACGAGCGTCGGCGTCTTGTATTTGCCGAACTCTGCGGCACGGAGATGCGGCGACCAGCGATCGTAGACGTCCCGGCTGCTCCACGGCGTGCCCTTGAACTCCGCCTCCGGAAACCACAGCTCCTCGGTCGCGCCGTACTTCGACGTGATGTCGTAGACGCCCGCGTGGCTCACCAGGACCTTGAAGCGTCCCTTCGCCTGCGACGCCATCCAGTCGATCATGTAGCCGCCGTAGGAGCCACCTGCCGCGGCCACGCGGGTGCCGTCGAGGAACGGGTACTTCGCGAGCGCGGCATCGAGTCCCTTCATCAGGTCCTCGTACGGCTTGCCGCCCCAGTCGTCCAGAATCGCGTTCGGTGAACGCCTGGCCGAAGCCCGTCGAGCCGCGACGATTGATCATCAGCACGGCGTATCCGGGGCCCGCGAACATCTGCGTGTTCCAGCGATAGCTCCACGTGTCGCCGAACATCGTCTCGGGCCCGCCGTGCAGGATCATCACGACCGGGTATTTCTTCGATGCGTCGAACGCCGGCGGCCGGAGCAGCATCGCGTGGATCTCCGTCGCCGCCCGCGCCGGCGAACGTGAAATGCTCGGCCGCGGCCAGATCGAGCTTGTCGAGCAGCGCTTTGTTGTGGTGCGTCAGATCGACGGATTGCGATCCGTCGACGGCCGGATGCGACGAGCTCGGCCGGGGCCGACTGGCTGCTGCGGGCGATCACGAGTGTCTTGCCGTCCGCGCTGAGCGCCCACTCGCTGTCGAAGCTCTCGGGCGTCAGCGCGCGCGGCGTGCCGCCCGCCGCGGGGACGGAGAAGATCGGCTCGTAGGTCCGGTCCTCGGCGTTGAAGTAGATCGTCGAGCTGTCAGGCGACCATGCCAGCGCCTTCGACGCTGCGGTCGAAGTCCGGGGCGATTTCGGTCGTCGCGGCGGTCGCGCGGTCGTAGCGCATCAGGCGCCAGCGATCCGATTCGAGCGCCGGCCATCGCCTGCGAACGGAACGCGAGCGATGCGGCCGTCAGGCGAATACGACGGGCCCGCCGTCGAAGCCTGGTCCGTGGTCAGACGCTTGGGGCTTGTGAGTGCTGCCGTCTGCGGCCACGGTGAAGATGTCGCCATTCGTGCTGGTGGCTTCCATCGGGTCGGTGACCGCCACGAAGGCGATCTCCTTTCCGTCCGGAGAGAACGCGATCGGGTGTGGACCCTCGCGTTGCACCGGCGGCACGTCGTAGTCGGCACCGGGCGTGAGGTCCTTCGGCGTACCGCCGGCAGCCGGCACGACGAACAGATGACCGCGCCGGCCGTCGCTCCATTCCGTCCAGTGGCGATAGAGGAGCCGGTCGTAGACGTGCGCCTTCACCTTGTTCTGTTCTTGTCGCTTCACGCGTTGTCGCGTTGCACGCGTCGTCTTTGCAGTCGGCGTAGACACGCGATGTAGAAGGCGATGCTCGCGCCGTCGGGCGACCAGACCATGCTGGTCGGCGCCGCCGGAAAGCGACGTCAATGGCGTCGCCTCGCCGCCGACGAGCGCAATCAGGTAGATCTGCGACGTCGCCGCCGCGTGTCGAGAGAAACGCGAGGCGCTTGCCGTCGGGCGACCACCGCGCGCCGCCGTCCTTGCCGCTGGTCGTGAGCTGCCGCGGCTCGCCGCCCTTCGTCGGCACGATCCAGATGTTTCGTGCCAGGCGGTTGGCCTCGCGGTCCGGCGTGCTGACGGTGTAGGCGACGAGGGCGCCATCCGGCGAGATCCTCGGGTCGGAGATGCGCTGCAGCGACAGGAGATCGTGGACGTTGATGGCGCGCCGGCTCTGCGCGGTTGGCGTGGCCAGGCTGAGGGATGTGAGGGCAATCGCGACTCCCAGCCTGCGCGGGACGAGTTGGTCATCCGACGTTGTACATCGATCTCTGTGGAGGCGGGGCTTCAGCCGCCGGCCGTGTGGCTAGCGCGTCGATCTGTGTAGGGCGGGGCTTTAGCCCCGCCGGATACACTGGTCGACATGGCGGACCTGCCGATCGTCTGCACGCTCGATTCGGGCACGCTCAATGCCCGCCGCGAGCAGCTTCTGCCTGGCCTGATCGCCGCCGCCGATTCGCGCGAGGTCTTGACGGACGGCTATGCGGCTGCGCTTCGCCGGATCCCGACATTCTTCCGCAGGGTGCTGCAGGTGGTCGACACGGAGCGCAAGTGCTGTCGTTTCCTACGCTTCGAGGTGACGCTGGAGCCCGATCTCGGGCCGATCTGGCTGACCGTGACCGGTCCGCCCGGGCACGCGGGAGTTTCTGGCCGCGCTCGATTGAGCCGTCGTGCGGCGGCGTGTTATGATGGGAATCTACACGACGCGGGGTGGAGCAGTCCGGTAGCTCGTTGGGCTCATAACCCAAAGGTCGCGGGTTCAAATCCCGCCCCCGCAACCAGCTTTATTTGGACCAAGAGGTCGCCGGTATCTGGCGACCTCTTGCTGTCTCTGGCCGCACTCAGCATTCCCGCCACGTCGCCTTTCAGCGTGATTTTCAGGCGCTCGCCGTCGGGCTCGAGCACGATCGCTTCGATCAGCCCGCGAATGGCGTCAGCTGCGCCCGCGCGACTGTCCTCGTTCTCCAAAGCGTGGCAAAGGGTGCCCACGGTACGGCCCTCCGGATCCGGCGCAGCAAGAGCTGGAAGTGGACGGCGAGTTCCTGCCCGACCTCGGACCACAGAGCATTCGGCCGCTCTCCGATATCATCAAACCCCGCCGGTCCGGTGGCGTACACGGGCAATTATGCCGTTTACTACTTGCGGGGTGACCCGCGGCTGCTCCAGTTGAACGGCGCACTGACGCTTCTCCGGGCGCAATACGCACGATTCCTGATTAGCGTGCGGGGAGCGGGAGTGCCGGTCCGTCAGAGCGTGGCTCTGGCGCCGAGGTACCGGGTGGCGAGCTACGATCTTCAGCGAACGGGCGTGGGACGTGGACTGCGAGCCATCAGGCCAGCGGGAGCGCGGTAACCGTGAGCGCAGGGGATGGGGACCAATCCGTTCGGTTCGACGGGCTATTCATTTGGTTCGACACGGCCCCGGCAGTCGGCGCGGCAATCACCGTGGATGTGCGGGTCACCGGTGAGCTCGAAGATCCAGAGCTTCGGGTGCTCCGGACAACGACGCCGGGCCCAACTGCGGCCGAAGAAGTCGGTTACTACAACGAGGGTCTGCTTCGCGATCTCGCCACTTACCTTCCGGAGGTTGCCGTCCTATTCCCCGCCGACCTATCTGGAGGCTGGGCAGCGCTGTCCGTTGAAGCGCAAGATGCGGTCAGAGCCAACTACCATCGCTACATGCTCCTCAAGGAGCACACGCGACGGTTCCTGCTTGAGACCAACAACCTAATGATCGACCTCTAGGACGGTCGAAACAGATCGTCAAGCATTATCGGTCGTGCCGCAGCGTCGGCGTGCCGTCGAGCTCAGCTGTAAGCGTTTCGTGGCCGGTGCTGGTCGCCATCGCTCGCGCTATCTTCTGTCGTCGCGGACTACTCGAGAGACGGTCGGACCTTCGCTGAAGCCGCCGAGCGCCGCGCGCGGCAGATCGGCCGTCTGTTTCGACGGCCGCAGCCGCAAACGAACGATGCGTTTTCCAGCACGTTCCTCGCCAGACTCTCACTGAGCAACGTCAACAGCGTGATCAAGGATCTCGTGACGCGCTACGGGGCTGGCCGCCGCACCTCTGCGATCACTAGACTGCCATCAGGTCAGATTTCATTCCGCGTCGAGCTCTCGAGCGGGCACTCGGTCCCGGTCCGCATGCGGATCAACAGTGCGGCTCCACATCGTATCGAGGCTCTGTTGTTCGAGAATCCGATCCCCGCATCGCCTACATTCACAGCACTCGCGGCGGAGATGCGAGAGTTACCAGGTAGGCGTCGTTCCTCATCTCTCGTCTTACTGGCAGACGCACAAATATTGCGGAGCTCGATCCGACTCAAACGCTCGCGATCGGATCCACGTTCAAGCTCTACATGCTTGCCGAGCTGATGCGCGCGCTCGCACGCGGCGAGCGGCGCTGGACGGAGGTGACGCGTCTTTCCGAAGGGGCGGTTTCGCTGCCGTCGGGTGTGCTGCACCGGGTTCCCATTGGCGCCCCGGTGACGCTCCACACGTTAGCTGCACTGCTGGTGGCGCTCAGCGACAACATCGCGGCGGATCAGCTCTTGCGAGTGTTGGGACGAGATCGCATCGAAGCGGTCATGGAGGTGACCGGCCATGCAAGGCCCGCATCGAACACGCCGTTTCTCTCGACGCGCGAGCTCTTTGTTTTTGAAGGCCGTGCTCACCGAGAGTCAGGCGCGGGAGTATGGCAGGTCGCCGACGCAGGTGCGGCGCAGGATCGTTCGTGCAACAGCGAAAGTGGACCTTGCGAGCGTGACGGCACTGCAACCAACTCGTCCTAAAGCGACCCAGACCATCGACTGGTTTGCCTCGGCATCGGATCTCGTCAACCTCCTCGCGTGGATACACGCTCACAGCAAATCGGCGCCGGCGGTGGAGGTGCTGCGCCTGCTTGCCGCGACTCCAGGATTCGATCAGGTTCGCACCCGATGGCGCTATTTGGGATTCAAAGGCGGATCCGAACCTGGGGTCATGAACCTGTCGTTCCCGCTGCAGCATCCACGTGGCGCATGGTACGCGGCGTCAGCGGGTTGGAACGATGGGAACGCATGCTTGGACGAGCCGAAGTTCGCTGCCTCGTCCGCGCCTTGGAGCTTCTCTTGTCGGTGAAGGCGTAGGCTGTGGATGACCGCTCGCGTCGAACACAAAGCTCTGGTCGTTCTGCCGGCGGACGACGTGTCTGGCGTCGTACGTCGTGGTCGAGGTGTCTCGAGGTGAACGCCGTTTCCTCCGAGCGGACCACGTGCCCGTCGACCGTATCGCTCACGGCGCTGCTTCCTCTCGACAGCACGAAAGAAGCCGCGGCGCCTCTCCAGCGCGAGGAACAGAACTGGACACATCGGGCCCCGTCGCCGGCTACGGTCTGGGCCGCAGGCCGCCAGCCGACATCGTGCGCGACCCCGCGGCCAGCGTGGTTCGACGGCGACACGCCGATCGACGAGTCGGTGGGCGGGTCCGTGGCGACCCTTGTTGCCCGACACCACGCCATCGCCTATCCTCGCTCAATGCTCCTCGTTCAACTACGGTCGCGCGCCAGCATCCTGCAAGCCTTCGCCGCCTCGGCCCTCCTGCTCGTGATGACCGGCTGCTCGCCGTCGCCGGGCAACAAGAAGGTGCCCGCGGGCGCCCGGAGTTCCGGCGGCCTGCACGCCGTCATCGAGACCGCCAACGGCGCGATCGAGCTGCAGTTGCTCCCCACCGACGCCCCGAAGGCCGTGGAGAACTTCCGGCTGCTGGCCGAGCATGGCTACTACGATGGCTTGACGTTCCACCGCGTCGTGAAGGGATTCATGATCCAGGGTGGCGACCCGTCAGGTGACGGCAGCGGCGGGGAAAGCGCGTGGGGCGGTACGTTCGAGGACGAGATCAATCGCGACTCTCAGCTGTATCACGATGGCTATCGCCGGGGCATCGTGGCCATGGCCAATGCCGGGCCGAATACCAACGGCAGCCAGTTCTTCATCATGCATGCGGACTATCCGCTGCCCGCGAACTACGTGATCTTCGCCCGCGTCACCCGTGGCCTCGAGGCGGTGGACGCCATCGCCGAAACGCCCGTGACTCGAGGCCCCAGCGGCGAACCGAGCCAGCCCACCACGCCGCCGGTTATCAAGACCGTGAAGATTCTGCCGTAGGCCGGAGCGAATATCGGCCGCCTAGAGCTTTATCCCGAAGTTCTCTTCCAGGTTGTCGCGGACGCGCCCTGTCCGCAGCCAATCGAGCGACAGCAGGCGGTTGCAGGTATTCATGTAGTCCAGGCCGAAGCAGTTCGCCAGGAGTTCCTGACCCTTCGGGCTGAGGTGCGCCGCCAGGATCGCGGCCTTCAACTGATTGCGCCGCGGACTGAATTCGAAGAGGTCGCCGTACGAGAGACGCGACACTTGGAACGCGCCCGTCGGCAATCCGCTGCAGTTGCCGTTCAGATGAATCATCATGCTCTGCACGATCAGCGAGTAGGTCAAGTACAGGTACATGCTCGGCGGCTCGTAGTCCTTCCATTGGCCCGCCGAGATCACCGAGATGTTTCCCGAGTTCATCCAGAACGAGTCCTGGTCGAACCCCGACTCCGTAATCCCGACGAGCGCCTCGCCGTTGGCAATCAGCCTCGCGTAGCAGAGCGAGTCCGTGCCGCACTCGTCGATCTCGGCACTGGTGCGCGAGTCGCGGATGAAGGGATCCGGATCGAGCGTGAAATGCCAGTCGGTCTGCGCCCGATTGAGCTCGTACACGATGTAGGCAAAACCGTATTCGTTGAACGAGGTCGGCCGTTCGAGGAACTTGATCGTGATGTGACTGACTTGATGGGGCGCGAGCCGCAGGAACAGGCCGATCGCGCACACGACGATCACCCCGGCAAGGGCCAGCCTCCGTGCCCCGGATCGAATCCATGCCCGAAGCTTGACGCCGACTTCCGTGCGGACCGCGGACGTCCAGCTGGTCCCGAGGACCAGCGCGAGCAACCCGACGGCCACGAAAACGACGCTGATCTGCTTCACCATGTAGCTGCGCAGGAAGATGGTCAGCTCCGGTGTGAAGTGATACCGCCACTGCACGAACTGGTAGGCGATGACGACTGCGAGGACGTATAGAGACAGCAGCGTGAAGACCGGCTCGATGAGCGGCCAGAAGGACATCTTCTTCAGCTGCGAGACGATGAGGTCGATGAACTTAGAGATCATCGACTAGGCCTTGGCGACGCTGCGCTGGCGCACTTCGACGGGCCGGCCGAGGCTCCTGATCCCGTATGCGAGCGCCATCGGCATCTCGTGCCGAAGGCGGGGGCCCTTCACGTCGCCGATCCGGATGTACACGTAGATGCCTTCTTCCTCGCGGGCGGGAACCAGGTCCGGATAGCTGACCGCGGTGCGGATCTCCGTCTCGAGGCCGTCCCATGTCGCCGGATCCACCGACCGAACGTTCAGCAGCCCCTGCACCCTCTGTCCATTGGCGAACACCAGCTCGATGGCGTCCTGGTCCTTCGAGAGGAGCAGCGGCGCGGCGGTGTTGTTCTTTACCCGGAGCAGCAGCACGTGGTACTTCGCGTTGACCGTTGTCAAGTAGAAGATGATGGGGCTCGTGTCGATGGAGAACTGGAGGCTGCCGGTTCCTGTCTGGGCCGGCACGCGCGCCTCATAGATGACGTTCTTGGCCTTGCCCCCGTCGGCGTCGAGCGCCGGCGCAAGTAGAGAGGCGAAGACGAGGGAAAGGGGAGCTGAAAGCCACAGTCGCCTGGCCATGATCGGTCCCCCTCAGGCTGCCGCAGCCGCACGCTGACGGATCTCCACCGGGCGCGCCAGGCTTCTGATGCTGTAAGTGAGCGCCATCGGCATCTCGTGCCGCAGGCGCGGCGCTTTCACGTCGGCGATCCGGACGTAGACGTAGATCCCTTCCTCCTCGTGGGCCGGAACCAGATCCGGATACGTGACCGCCGTCCGGATTTCCGTCTCGAGGCCATCCCACGTGGCGCGGTCCACCGCCGGGATGTTCAGGAGGCCCTGCGCCTTCTGGCCGTTCGCGAACGTGAACTCCAGCGTGTCCTCATCCTTCGAGAGCACCAGCGGCGCGGCGGTGTCGTTCTTCACGCGAACGAGCAGCACGTGGTACTTCGTGTTAACCGTCGTCAGGTAAAAGATGATCGGGCTCGTATCGATGGTGAACTGCATGGTGCCTGTGCCGGTCTGCGCCGGGACACGGGTTTCGTACACGACGTTCTTGGCTTTGCCTCCGTCAGCGGCGATCACCGGGACGAGCATGTGCAGAAGCGCGAGCGACAAGCCTATCGACAGCAGCAGACGTCTGGCCATAGTGCCTCCGGAAGCACGATAGGACGCATGAGGGGCCGCCTGGCGGCTAGCATAATGCTCGTTCTCGGTCCGTGACCAGCGGAGTGCTGACAACCCTTCACCGTCACCAACTTGCCATTTGTGAGCTGTCAGCACGCGTCTGGCAGCAGGACCGGGGCTGCCGCTGGTGTTGGCGAGCTCCCAGCCCCATCATCCCCGAGACCACCATCGGACACAGGTGCGCGTCAACGGGCCAGACGGAAGCCGTAGTCCGAATAGCGAAATGACGGATCCAGCCGGCTCCGCGCCGCGCAGGTACTGATCGTGACGGCATGACGCCAAGAGCCGCCACGGGAGGCGCGACGGACCCCGGCGGCTGGTCCTGAAGGATCGCGCCCGGGCGAGAGGGAGTAGTAATCCGCCGCATACCAGTCGGCGCACCACTCGTGCACGTTGGTCGCGATCCCGTAGAGACCGAATGCATTCGGGTCGCCGAGGGTGATGGGCCAGGGTGCGTCGAGCGGGCCGCGGCCGCACGCGGGGATCCATGGCGGAATCGCGTCCCCCCACGGATAGCGTCGTCCCTGCTCGCCGCCGCGCGCGGCGCGCTCCCACTCGGCTTCGGTCGGCAAGCGCACGAGATCCCCAGTGGCCGAGCGCCACGCGCAATACGCCTGACAATCGAGCCAGCTCACGCCGACCAGCGGCAGGTCAGGTCCACTGACGCCTGTTCCCCAGTCGCGCGGAGCATCGTGTCCGGTCGCCGCGAGGAACTCGTTGTATTGCGCGCACGTGACTGCGCAGACCGCGAGCTCGAACGCCTTGATCCAGACACGATGCACCGGCCGCTCATCGTCGTGCCCCTCGTCGCTACCCATGAGGAACCAACCTTCAGGGATGGGCACGAATTCGTCTCGGCTCATAGGGTCACCCGGCCGCGCCCGGTGAGAACAGCAACAACCTCTTCCGGACCGGTATAGCTTGTCGTCGACCGCGTCGCGCGGCTGCAGAGGCACCTCTGGCGCTTTGCCACCTCTCAGGGGCATTGGCGTCGAGCGAAAACCTCGCATACGGCGCTCAGCTCCTGGTGCGCGCAATTCTATTGAAATTGGAATGTAGCCGGCCTTTTGCGCATAGCGCACCGGCGCGCGAAAGGAGCGCAAGGGAAGGCTAAAGGCTTATATTTCCGCCTTTTAACCGGAGAGGTGCTCCCTTGATCGCGGATGCTGTCTGGCCCTGATTCTCAACTCGCTTCGGCGAGTTCCACCACAGTCCAGGGGAACTCCAAATAAAGCGTGTTGCGGGCCCCCGCAACCAAAGATTACGGGCCGAAATCGAAAGGTTTCGGCCCTTTTGTCGTACAAACCCAATCCGACAAAACACGCCAAAAAACGACAGTTGAAGACACGATCCGACACGAAAGGCTGGCACACAGGCTGGCACAACGTACTCTGAATCGTTCGGAGTGGTGTGGTCGCGTTCCGGGAAATCTCGCCGCGCTGACGCTCACCTTCCATCGCATGCTAGCCGTAAGGAGCAAAGGCCGTCTTGCGACGGCCTCTGGACAGTCTGTTGCTCCGTGTTATCGACCGGGCGCCCTGGCACTCCCGGCCTGGACGGCTGCGCGCAGCGACTCTATCGGGCCGTCGAAGAAACTGACATTGTGGAACGCCTCGCTAGCGAGCGCCTCCGCGACGGCGCGCGCATCGGCGCCGTTCTGGCCGAACACGATGATTCGGGTGTTATGGTCGTTCATCGGCAAGCGGCCGTCGTCCTTGGCCGCCTTCACCTCACCCTGATCCTTGCCGGGACGCAGACCGGAACGCGAGAGGTTGCGCGCGCTTGCCAGGCTCCCATGCGCAAACACATCCGGCTCCCGCGCGTCGAGCCAGACTGCGGTCCCATCAAGCTGCGCGACGTGGGCGGCGCCGTCGGCCTCGATGGCCATGCCGCCTCCGAGCGCGCGCCACACTGGCGCCCCGAGCTGGTACCGATAGACGTGCGTGTAGCCAGCCTTCAGCAGGTCCTCGGTGACGCGCTTGCTCTTGCCGCAGAATGGGCCGTTGCAGTAGAGGACCAGAGGCCGCGCCTTGTCGCCGCCAACGAGCCGCTCCACTTCGGCAACGTTAGCGGTGTACATCGACATGGAGAGGCCGGGTTTGGGGTCGACGTTCAAGGCGCCCGGGATGTGACTGAGCGCCCATTCCATATGTGGGCGTGTGTCCAGGAGCAGAACGCCACCCGCCGCCAGCATCTTTCGCAGCTCGGCGGTCGAGATGTTCGTAGTAGTGGCTCCGGGTTCAGACAGCGTTGCCCCGGAGATGTCCCCGCATTCCTGCGACAGGCCGGGCACTTGTGCCAGCGCACGAGCCGCAGGTGGGGAGATGACGACCAGTGTGACCACGAGAAGAGCCGGTTTGCACATCGCGCCTCCTCTTGAGCGAGAACAGTAGGATCTGACCCTGTAGGCTGGAATGCGGCGCATTATGTCCGAACTTTTCCGCTCCCAGCAACGGCAGCTGCTGCGAGCACCCGACGACCTTTTCAAGAGCCTCTTCCGCTCCGGACAGGCCCCACATGGCCTGTGTCGATGCTGCGGGACATCGTGCGAGGCCCTCGGCGATCTGCCGCGGCCTGCCCTTTGCGTCGATTTGCTGATCTTCGCCCAGGAATCACACCGCCGATTGACGGACGCGGAACTCGCGCAACTCCATGACCATCAGAGAATGTGGCGCCGCGATCTCGAACGACTTCGCAGCCGACTTGCGAGGATCACGATCGAGCCGCCGACGAGGGTGCAGTAGGCAACAAAGAGATAGCCGAGGATTGCCATGCCCGATGAAACCGGCCGACGATCAGGACTCGTGGGCGGCGCCGCCGACGTCCAAGCGGCGTGGCACCGTCTCTACGAACGTCTCATGCGACTCGAATTCGATGGCTACGCAGGGGCAGATACCGACGTGTTTCTGCGAGCGATGGAGACGGTGTTGAACGCGCACCGCGCATCCGCCGATCCAGGCGGTCAGGCGGTCGAGATTTTCCGGCAGCTGTTCGACGAAACCATTGCGGAGCTCGACCGGAAACAGCCGCGGCGCACATGACGACTCCGATTGGTGGGGCTCGCGCGAAACAGCCGCCGCGATCCCAGCCAATCGGAATCCGCAAGCGCGAGATCAGTGACCCAAGTTGATCGTTCCGGTGATGGAGGCGGATGAGACGCCTGTCAGGAGGTTAAGGGAACGTTCGACCCTGAGGGTACCGGAGGCGCCAGCGAATCGGCCGGTGCCCCCCGTAATAACGTGCGCTTCCACGATTGCCGCGTTTGGGAACGTCACAACAGCCTGTCCTGTAACCGTCGTGAAGAGCTGGCCGCCGTTGGCCGCTGTCCATACGGCCGTTCCGACTGCCATAGCTGTTGCCTGATCGACGGTGAAATCCGAGGTCAGCGTGAATCCGCCGAGATGGGTCGCAGTGCCCGTTCCGACCAGATGGTTCATCGGATCGTCGGCGGTTGAAAATGTTTCAGTCGCTTGGAACGTGCCGCGGAACGGCACCTCCGATCCGCCTTGGGCTGCTGTGACTGCGGCCCCGCTCGTGGCGCTGGATGCGACCGTTGGTGCGGTGGGGGCTTCGCCCGCACACGCGGCCGCGAAAACACAGAGACCGAGTACGACATGCTGTAAGTGTCGCATTGACGGTTCTTCCTGATGAGGAACGGGACAAAGAACGCCCGCGGGACGGCCCGCTCTCAATCCCCGGGGTTTACTGCGTCGGGAAGGGCGCAGTGCCGGACGCAGTGTATATCAATTGTGGGACGGCACGCGCCGAGACGCTCGCGAAAGAGCAGCGTCAAACCGCTATCGCTTCGATAATCGAAATGCCCGACTGAGTGTCAACATCGCGCGTCATGACGAAACCCGAGTCGCGAATAAGATCCGAGTATTCGCGAAGGGTTCGCTGTCGGCCGCCAATCGTCAGCATGACGATGTCGAGGGTCGTCGGCCAGTTCGGCGAAGGGTCGTTGGGCAACAACGCTTCGATGAGCAGCAGCTTCGCGTTAGGACGAGCTGCCCGGCGAACGGCGGCGAGAATCTTTCCGGACGCATCGTCATCCCAATCATGAATCACTTCCATGAGGATGTACGCGTCAGCTTCCGGCAGCGGATCGTGAAAGAAGTCGCCACTGATGATGTGCAGCCGGTCAGACGACATCACCTGCGCTTCCTCCACGACCTGAGGCTGATCGAAGAGCACGCCCTTTACCGTCGGCGTGGCAGCAAGGATCGCCTGAATCAAGTGGCCGTGCCCTCCGCCAACATCGGCGATCACGCCGAAGCTGGAAAAGTCGTACACCTTGAGAACGCCGGCGATGTGTCCTTGCGCCTTTCCCGTCATCGCCTCGCCAAAAATTCGGCTCGCGTCGGGATTCTGTTTCAGATACCCCCAGATGCCGCCGCGCAGCGCACGATTCGCACTCGGTTCTCCCGTCCGGATCGCCGAGTGCAATTCACCAACAGTGGCCCAAAAGCCCGGCAAACCAAACATTCGCACCAGCGACCGCATCGATTGGGGATGATCCTGACGCAGCATGCGTGACAACGGCGTGTGGACGACGACACCGTCGTTGTATTCGAACACCCCGTGTTGCGCGAGCAGGCGCAGCACGCGGTCGAGTGCGCCGGCATGAGCAGCAATTCTGTCCGCGAGCGCCGCCGTGGGCTGCGGCGTGTCGCTGAGCGCGTCGGCAACGCCCAGTTCGGCTACCGCATGCAACGCTCGGGAGACGTAGTAACCCGCCGATAACTGAAGGAGAGATTCGACAGCGTTGACCGTGAGCATGGGCCTCCCGCAAGAAGTGACGGATGGTACCACAGCCGAGTTGGTCTTCGGCGGCGCTCGCAGTCATGCGGCGCGGATCAGCCAGGGTCGAAACTCGTCCCAGACACTCCGCCAACACTTACCCCAAAGATCACTTGAGTTGTCGCACGCTCCACGTGTCGGTCAGCTCCAGGATGGGCCTGCGTGCGCATCGCGATGTCGTGGACACCAGGCAGGTTAGACTGTCCGCACGCACGCCGGCACGTTGCCAGAGTCTCGCGCATCGTCGAAGGCCGCTTTGCGGGGTATATCGTTGGCGGAAGAATTCAGCGCGCATGGCGTCGATGGACCGACTGGCTCTTCATCTTCGTCGTCTCGTCACCGAGATTCCCTCCACGTCGAGCCACGCGGCGTCATTGGCATTGCGCAGCACTACATTCGCGACCTGGTCTATGGTGCGAACGACGGCGTGATCACGACGTTTGCCGTCGTCGCCGGCGTCACCGGTGGCACGCTGCAGCCGATTGCCGTGCTCGTCCTCGGCGTCGCCAATCTGTTGGCCGACGGACTCTCGATGGGTGTGGGCAACTACCTCGGAATCCGGTCGGACGAGCGGGTGCGGGAAGCGCAGCAGCTTCCCGAGCTGGAGGCGTCTCCGATCAGGCACGGCATTGCCACGTTCATGGCATTCGTGGCCGCGGGCACCGTCCCGCTCGTTCCGTATGTCGTCCCCGGCAACGCGACGAATCGCTTTGCGTCGTCGGCCATCCTGAGCCTGGCTGTCCTGTTTGCAGTGGGTGCCGCTCGATCGCGGATAGGGAGCGGGCGGTGGTGGAGGAACGGGCTCGAAATGCTCGGTCTCGGCGCGATCGTCGGCGCCGCGGCGTACGGGGCGGGCGCATTGGTCGCGGGGCTCGTGCACCGGATTGGCTGACAGTCGGCTCCGTCAGCTACCGGCCAGGCGTGCAGAGGCCCGGCCTGCGCTATCGCTTGCCCGGCCCCCAGTTGCGATGGAGCGCGTGACAGCTCGCGCAGCTCTGTATCAATTCGCTGTAGACAAAGATGCGCGACCGCACATCCGGCGCCGCAGCAGCACGATCGGCGAGCGCGTGAACGCGTTTCTCGTGCTCGAGGATTTCGTGCGTCAATTTCGGGTCCTTCGGCATCTGGCTCCCCCGGAGTGGCGCAGACTGCAGTTGCTCGGCGCCCTGATTCCAGGACGAAGTGGACGGCACCGTGAGGCCCTGCACCATAAGATCGACAGCAGCCTTGTGTGCCAGCATGTGCCCGACTACGCCTCCGACCGCGGGTGACGCGGGCAGCGAAGGTGCCGGCATCGTGCCCACCGCACGATGACAGTCGCCGCATGTCGCGAGCATTGCCGCGGTCGAGGCCGCGACGTCTTCGAGCTCCTCAGCATCCGCCGCGCGTGCCGCAGCCTGCTGCATGCTCACCACATACGGTGCTGCAGCCTTGGGGAGATCAAGCGGATCCGGCCGATCGGCAATCGCGCGCGCTTCGGTGCGTGCCGTCTTCAGATCCCCGCGAATGACGGCCTCGTGCAGCTTCATCACCGATGCAAAGTGCTGCTGCATGAACACGGCCCGATCGGTCCCGCGGCGGCTGAGCCTGAGTGGCGGAGACCGCGCCAGCCCGCAAGCCCGCGTACACCCCCCCTGCGATCGCCAGCGCCAATAAACTGCAGCGAAACGCGGCCGAGTTGGGTTCCATGCTCACTCCCTTTCGGTCCAAAGCTTACTCCTGAATTGCACGTGTCTCGGAGTCACGAGACCCAAGCGAAGGATCCCGCGGGCGCCGTCGAATTTTCCCACCTCCCGCTGTGGCGACGTGCGCATCGGCGTCTGAACGCCACAAACACCGAGCGCTGACATTCAATGACTTCGACGGCGTACCTCGGGTCCACGAGCATTCGGGCACGGTCTCTGCATCCGTTCTCATTCGAGGAGTCCGTGAGCGCATGAGGGCCTGCGTCTCTCGCGTCGGAATCCCAGAGGGGCATGACCATGACACGCTTTCGAACCGTGGTGTGCGCCGTCGATTTCAGCGAAACCTCGCAGGATGCTGTGACCGTCGCCCGCGACATCGCAGAGGGGGCGAGCGCGCATCTGCACCTGGTGCACGTGGTGCTCGATCCCCTTCAGCTGCCTTGGAGCCTTGAAACGGCTGCAAGCGACTTCGCCGAAATGCTGCGCAACTGGATTCAGAGCGCCGAGCAGGAACTCTCGAAACTGGCTGTCAGTTTGCCGCCGGGTTCACCGGCCGCGACGCAAGCAGTCGTCGTCGGTCGGCCGCCTGCTGAGATTGTCCGGTACGCGGAGGATCACGCCGCAGACGTCATCGTGATGGGCACGCATGGGTACGGTGCGGTCAAGCGGTTCCTTCTGGGCAGCGTCGCCGATCAGGTGGTCCGTCAAGCCACGTGTCCGGTGCTGGTGGTTCCTCACCGTGCCGTGCGTTACGGCAGGTCGCCGTCACCGCCAGTCGCGGCGACGAGTGCGCGTTGAGACACGCTCCGACAAACCGCAGACGCGGATCCTCGACTGCGAGCGTTGAGCGAGGGTACGTCGTTTGCTCCGTGTCGATCCGGAGGGTCATATGACCGGCTATCGGATTCGCCGAGTCCCATGGACGTGCCGCTGGGGGCGTTTTGGCGTGGCCGTTGAAGACTTGGGGTCGACGTCCAGAGTCGACGATGTGTTCTGGGCCTGTCATAACCCCGTTCGCGGTCCTGAAGTTCGAGTCACGAAGCGCGCCGAATGTGAGAGCTGTCCGTTCTGGGAGATGGCTCCGCGACTGCACGCCGCGTCCTACGCGTGGTGTCGACGCCTGGTGCGGGGAATACCGCACCGATTGCGAAAAACCCAAGCCGTCGCCGCGGTCACAGATCCCATCGACAACGAGCGTTAAGCGAAACGCGTGCGTCCGCCTGAGGCGGGAACTTCGCGACTACGTGTACGCCACCGTGACCTCGTCGGCGCGAAGGAGTGATTGCGGCCTGACCCGAGAGCCGCCGTGAGGGTGCGGAAACGTCCGCGGACCCAGCGGGCTTTTCCCCACGCCTCGTGTTGCGCGGACTCCGCATCATCAAGAAACCATGCATTCTCTTCGGAGCCGTTCGGCAGGCCGAAGGCAGGTGTGGTTAACGTTGAGTGAGTGGAATGAAGGAAAGGAGGGGCATCATGACACGATTCGAGAAACGCCTCGACCTGCTTCCGTTTTATCTGTTCGAGCCGTCTTACTTCGGCAACTTCACGACGGAGATGGAGCGCATGCTCGAGGAGTTCGGCATCGGCCGGCACGCGTTTCGGCCCGTCTGGCCGAAGCCCGAGACCGAGGTCGCGTGGACACCGCGGATCGAGATCCTTCTGGAGCACAACGAGCTGATGGTGCGCGCGGAACTGCCAGGTGTCGAGCCGAAGGACGTGACGGTGGAAGTGAAGGACGAGCGGCTCATTCTGAAGGGTGCGCGTCACAAGGCGTTCAAAGCGTCGAAGGAGGAGTACGTCAAAACAGAGCGCTTCTACGGAGAGTTTTACCGCGCGATCCCGCTTCCCGAAGGGGCGATCGCCGAGGCGGCAACAGCTGTCTTCGTGAACGGCGTCCTCGAGATCCGGCTTCCGGTGCCTCCACGGCCCGAGCCAAAGACCCGAAAGGTCAACGTCGAGGTGAAGCCCGCGAAGATGGAGACGACGCCTTTGATCAAGGAGACCGCGGCGGTGTAGCGCCCCGCCATCGCGTGGTAGGGGGCCGGCCACTCGGCCGGCCCCGCACTTTCCTCGCTCCCCATCACCTAAGCTGAGGCGCTGTATCCATGTCTCCATGCATACGTTCGATCACGATCGCGGCGATCTTGAGCGCGACGCTTGCGTTCGGTGCGGTTGCGGCATCGGGGCAGGAGATCCCATCACCGCCAACGGGCCAATCGTACTCGGGCAGCGATCTCTTCAAGACCTATTGCACGGCCTGTCACGGCACGTCGGCGCACGGCGACGGCCCATTGGCGGCAAACATGAAGAAGCCGCCGCCAGATCTGACACAGTTTGCCGCGAGGAACGGCGGCACGTTCCCGTCCGCGCTGGTCGCCCAGATCATCGATGGACGCCAGGCGGTAAAGGGCCATGGTGGTCCCGACATGCCGGTCTGGGGCGACGCGTTCAAGGCGTCAAGCCTTGGATCCTCAGAGGAGTCGGTCCAGGCGCGGATCAAGGCACTCGTCGAATATCTCGAGCGGATTCAGGAACGCCGCGCGCCATAGCGATCGGCGTCGCTCGGACGTGGGGCAAAGTGGCCACGTCGAGACGATGTCACGGTAATCTGCGACGCTCTCGCTGGGATTCATGCTGCCGCAGGACCGGCACGACGGACACGGCTGCATGGCTCGACTCCACCGAAAAACGCACGGTGCAGCTGGCCCTGACTATCCTGCATCAGAAAGCCGTCTTCCATCAGTCGTCTGAGCGCCTCGTCGCACGCACCGGCGTCCAGCTGCCAGAGGCGCCGAAACTGTGGCTGCGTGAGCCGCATGCCGGGCATCCTGGTGTACTCGATGCGAATCGCACTGAGCAGTTGATCCGGAGCGCGCCTCGATGAAATGGCCATTGTTCCCCCTCGGTCCTTTTTGTTGATAAAGCAAGCCTCGTTCCCGGTCCGCCTCAACGCACTACTGGTGTCGAATCGCGCCGGCCCGCCGAGTGCGAGCGCTCCGACGCCGCCGTCCGACGATGCCGGCGTGTCGTCGGCCGGTCCATCGTTGGTGCCTACCGGGCGACGCCGGCAAGCTCTTTGTGCATCGCAGCCGCGGCCGCGGCTTCTTTGGCCGCATCGCGCAGCTCACTGGCCAGACGATCGCAGTGCGCCGCGGTGATCGCAGCCGTCGGGACCCGCGTCGCGCCCTTCCACGACACGGCGAGCGCGGCATGCTCCTTGGCTTCGGTCGTGTACCGACGCGCCAGCGCCTCGAAGTACTGCTCGAGGGCTTCGTGATCCGCCGGTGTGCGTGCCTTTCCCGCAAGTCCGACCAGCTCTGCTTCGCTCGCAACCGGCGCGCCAAGCCCTGCCTCGAAGCGCGCACTGTCGGGCGGCGGACTCGACGCAGCGCCGGCCGCCAGCTGCCGATAGTGATTGGCGAGCTCGTTGAGCGTTGCTGCGGAGTCGGTATTGAGCTGCGCCAGGCGCTTGCAGTGCGCGCTCATGCTCATGCCCGTTTGCGTCGGTCGGCTCGCGCTGCCGACCGAGGCCTGCGCCATCGATTCGTGGCGTTTCGCCTCGGCCGCGTACCGGCTTGCCAGCACTGCGAAATGGGATGCCAGCCGCTCACAGTCCGCCGGCTCCGCGCTGGCCACCAACTGTCGTACCTCAACGTCGCTCAAGAGCGCCGGAGGCTTGTCCTGGGCGATCGCGGTCCCGGCGACTGCCAGAACCGCAAACATCGCAAGCGGTAGCGAATGAATGGTTCTCATGACGACACACCTTCCTCGTGAATCTCACGACTCGAATTGTTGACAACTCCGTTGTGCAGCTCACGCACCACGGGTGACCGTTGTTGATGGCGTTCGAACGGCGCACGGCGCTGAACCAACGCTGAACCAACGCCGGCTGTCGAGCGACTTAGATTCGCAGAGCGGTGAAAGGCGGTCGTCCGTCAAACGCGTAATCGGAATAACGCCTGCTGCGGGGGTGCTCCTGCCATATCAGACCCCCGCAATGATCCGAGATCACTCCGACGGCCTGACTTGCCTGCGGCTGCGCGATCCGGCGGCGGAGGTCCTCGCGAACGAAGGGTGTGTCGCTGAGACCCATGACATCGCAGGTGTCCACCGTTGTCACGCGCAGGAGTCCGGCGGGCCTTCGCTCGTGGTGGCATCCAGCTATTGCTGGACCTTGCGTGTCACACCGGACTCTGCACAGCAGCGAGGCATTCGGCGCTGCTGCCATTGCCAAGACGATCCACGTGACCGCTGTTCGAAACACGAGTGCCTCAGCACAACGAGCGGCAAGGACGGCGCCAAGTCACACATCACGTAGGCACTGAAATTCTCCGAGTGGGACGCCGATCGCCCGGGGCCTCACGAATCGACCTGCGGACTTTCCCCGATTGCCGCCGAATTTTCCGCGGACGCGGCCACTGGTCAGCGTCCTTGTGGTGGGTCAAGCGTTGGACGGAGAGGCAGCCAGCACTAGCGGTGAATAGTCTTCGGTGCAGTGCAGCCAAGCATCCTCATCGTCGACGATGAACAACTGATTCGCCCCGGCCTCGACGGTGCTGCTCACGGGAGAGAGCGGCCCGGCAAGGACCTCGCTGCCAAGGTGATCCATTACGCCAGCGCCGAGGAACGGTCGCTGGTCGTGCAAGCGCTGAGGCGCAGCGAGTGGAACCAGACGCAGGCCGCCGCCTGTTGGGTCTGAACCGCGATCAGATTCGATACCGGATTGAAAGTTCGGGCTCGAACGGGCAGCTGCTGCCGCGGAGACACCTAACGTTGGAATCGAGGCGGTCAGCGCGAATAATTCACCACTTAGCCCGCACTTTTCCCCACTGACACTGACGGCTCTCCGCACACCAACCCAGTAGCCGGCCGCCTTGTGACCGCAGGAATGGGCAAGGTTCATGCGTCTGTGATGAGGACGGTCACGAGGTTCTCTCATGACGCACCGCTCGGCTGTCCCGGTATCTCCTCGCTTCGACGGCGTCGCTCGCGGCGCTCAGTTCCGCGACCGAATCGCGATCGTCGTCCGGGCATCGCCGGAGGCCATCTTCCAGGCTCTTCATGAAGTCGCGCTACGCGACATGAAGCTCGCGTGGGCGCTGGGAGAGCTCCGGTATCTACCTTCCCGACTGTTTAGGCACATGCCAGCAGCCGAGTCGACGCGGCCGTTCCTGGCGTTGCTCGTCGAAAGCGGCACGCTCATCCTCCGCGATGACTCGCCTCACGAACTTATCACCGGATCCGCGGCGCAGTTGCATCGGGTCAACCAGGCGCCGCGACGATTCGCTACACCAGAGGCGTTCGACGCTTTCTCCGATCCGATGCACGAGAAGTTGTTCATGAGTATCCGCGTGGCACCAACCGGGCGACCGCATGAGCATTGGCTGGTCCTCGAGCATGCCACGCGGGCGCTCTCGCCACTCGCGGAGCGGAAGTTCGCACGGTACTGGCGCGTGATCGAACCGTTGGGAGCCTTTGTCACCTGGCAGTTGTTGCGGGCCGTTCGGCGGCGCGCCGAACGCGTTGCGATCGGCCCGCTCGACTCCCGACGGCTCTGGCGGTCGGTCCGCGCCACCACTGACGAACGCGCACGCGCGCTGCCCGGGGACGAGCGGATTCCACAGGCCATCGACACTCTGACGCACGGCGTGACGATTCGACGCGGGCCGTGTGATGTGTGGCCGTGGCTGGTGCAAATGGGAGCCGGCAGTCGCGCTGGCTGGTACAGCTACGACTGGCTCGACAACGGCCGGCAGCCAAGCGCCAGGCGCATCGTGCCGGAACTGCAGCACCCGGCGATCGGGACGGTCTTCCCTGCGCTGCCCGGCGTGGCAGACGGATTCACCCTGCTGGCGATCGAACCTGAGCGGATGTTGACGCTTGGTTGGCCGGCGCCGGACCGCACGCCAGAAGTGACGTGGACGTTCGTGCTCGACGAGGTGGCGCCCGGCGTGACGCGTCTCGTTGTTCGCGCCCGTGGCGGGCCCGGCTACCGCTTCCACGGCCTGCCGTTGCAGCTAACCAGACTCGTGGTCCGCGCCGTCCACTTCATCATGCAGCGGAAACAACTGCTCGGCATCAGGCGCCGCGTCGAGTCGATGCCGCTGGACACGCTCGAGCGATTCGATCGCTCGCTGACGGCAGACAAGGACGCCGCGTGACGGCCAGTTCAGAAGGCGCCAGGCGATCGAGGAGGGAACCATGCTTGCGGTCGCATCACACCCTGTAGAGGGACACGTCAGTCGTGGGTTTGAGTCGGTGCGCGAGGCGTTTGCCGAGAACTTTGTCCGACGCGGTGAGTTGGGTGGCGCCTGCTGCGCCTACGTTCGCGGCGAGAAGGTCGTCGATCTCTGGGGCGGCATCCGCAACAAGCAGACGGGCGAGCCGTGGGAACGGGACACCATGGTGCTCGTCTACTCCGCCACGAAGGGCCTCGCGGCGATGACCCTCGCGATCGCGCACTCCCGCGGCTGGCTCGACTACGAAGAACGAGTCGCCAGGTACTGGCCCGAGTTCGCGCAGCATGGCAAAGAGCGAATCACCGTCCGTCAACTCCTCGCGCACCAGGCCGGCCTGTTCGCCCTCGATGAGCCCGTCGATCGGAACGTCGTCTCGGACCTCGATCGTCTCGCGGTCGTGCTCGCCCGCCAGAAACCGGCATGGAAGCCTGGGACGCGTCAGGCGTATCACGCCCTCACGCTCGGTTTCTACGAAGGCGAGCTCCTGCGCCGTGTCGATCCACGGCATCGCAGCCTCGGACAGTTCTTTCAGGACGAGATTGCGACACCGCTCCGTGAGGACGTCTACATTCGACTCCCGGAGGAGATCCCGAACTCTCGCCTGGCCACACTTGCGCCTCCGGGACGGATTGACATGCTCGTGGGTTTCCGCCCGCTTCGACTGATGTTTGTGGGGATGAATCCTCGTTCGAACATCTACCGGGCGCTCGTGACGAATCCGGGCTTCGCCGTCGCCCATGATGAGGAGCGCGTGTACGCCCGCAACCTCGAGGTGCCCTCGGGCGGAGCCGTTGGAACAGCTCGTGGCATGGCGCACGCTTATGGCGTTTTCGCCACTGGCGGAGGGGAGCTTGGCCTGCGCCGTGAGACGCTGGACCTGCTTGCCGCACCGGCAATTCCACCAACGCACGGGTTTCATGATGAGTGCCTGAAAGGCAAGGTGGAGTTCTCGCTTGGATTTATGAAGCCATGCGAGAACTGGCGCTTCGGGAGCACCCGCTCGTTCGGCTCGCCCGGGTCCGGCGGCTCGCTCGGCTTTGCGGATCCGACGCTCGGCATCGGGTACGCGTATGTGACTAGCCAGATGGGCACGACCTTCACGGGCGATCCGCGCGATCTGGCGCTGAGAGAGGCGCTCTACTCCGCTCTGCAGATCTCATGACAGCAACATGACGGCTTATCGCGATTCCTGCGGGCGGCGGTACAACATGTAGCTGAAACGACCGTGCAGCCACGCCTCACCAGCGGCGTCGTCGTGCTTGGGATCGATCACCTCGTCGTGAACGTGCGCGAAGTGGCCACCCAAGCGGGCGACCTCCTGGTGACCCAGATTAGCGGATCGACGGATTCAGGGCCTGGCATGGCGCTGGTGGCATCCGGCACACGTGCCAAGCAACTCAGCATAGGCGCGGGCTCGTGAAGAAGGAGCCTCAGCGGCGAAAGCGTTCTGCGCCAGCCGGTGAACGTTCGCTTCGACTCGCGCCATTTTCTCGCCGCGTTCGAAGTCGACGGGGAAATCACCTGCACTGAGCGGCGTCTCGGCGAAGGCGGTCGTGCCCTGCAACCACAGCGAAGGCGAAGGCATCACCAGCGCATGCAGCATCTGTTCGGCACCCTGCTCGTGCCGCAGCATGTGGCCAACGATGGTGCTGTGGCGGGGCTGGACGATCGCCGAAAGGCGAGGGGTGACTTGAAGCGTCTTGTGGCAACTGCCGCACGCCACGACCACTTCGGCGACGGCGGCGGCGGCTTGCGAGACGTCCGCGGCCGCGGCGGCCCGTGCCGCCGCCAGGTTCAATGACTCCTTCAGAACGTCCGTTTCGCCAGCACGTGATCGGGTCGATCCATGTTCCGCGAGCCAGGCAGCGGAGGAGTGGAACGCCTGCAAATCACCGCGCACGACCGCGTGGTGCATTGCGAGCACCTGGTCGAACATTCCCGGCGGGTGATGTGCTTTCACCGACTGACCGTTGAACGGATTACCGGAAAGCGACGATGCCACGGAGAGCATGACCACCGCAGCGAGCCTCAGCGCCAGCCTTGGCTGGGGTCCAGACGGCCGCGACATCATGACGGCGTCGGCGCGGGGTTGGTCATTTCGTGGGCTGCGACACGCGCCTCGGCATCCCTCTTCAAGGGGTTGAGCGACAGCCATCGAATCAATTGAATGCCAGAAGAAAAGAACGACCAGTACCAGCGGAACTTCGCGCGGGCCGCCGCATCCGTTGCTGTTGCGCGCGTCTCTGTGCGAAACAGCGACTCGCAAGCGCCAAGCGGATCGGCACGCAGGTTCCACACGATCTTCACGTAGTCCGGCTCGTCAAAGGCGGCGAACTCCTCCGGCGAGACGCCGCGAAAGGTCACATTCGGTTCCCACGGCCGGGTGACGGCACCCATGACGATTTCGCGATCAGTACGTTCCGCAAGCACCAGCCATCCGAGCGATTGCACTTGCCGGATCAGCCCGCGCGGCTGGAAACGCTCATCGGGCGCCGCGCCGAGCAGCAGCTCGCGAGCCCTGAAAATCGCCCTGATCGCCGGCGATGCTGCCAAGTCCTGCTCTCGCGCTGCGGCCAACGTGATCGCGGCGGGCGCGCGCACGCGAATCTGATGGCGCTCGATCACGTCGTAGTCCGGCAGGAACAGATCGAGCAGATCGTCGGACTGTTGCGCGGTTCGGCCGACGCGACCGTACCGCGCCCACGAGCGAACGAAGGAGGCCACGTAGATGGCCGCGGCGACGCCGCCGATCGCTCCGGCCACTCGTCGAGCCGACCGCGCGATAGTTCGTATGCGCATCCGATCCTCGGAGCCTCTCGGAACAACCCGTCAGCCGTCAGAACTGCAGGCTAGCTGCGGCGAGTGCATCGGCCGACGGTTGTGGCACGCCGGCAATTTCCACGAGCGTGGCCGTGCCGGACGCCTCAGAAATCAGCAGACGCACGCTGTTCAACCAGAGCCGTTCCATCCGCAATTCCGTCGGCCGATAAATAACATGGGTGAGGTGCGATTGTTCCCCATCGCCCAGCATCAACTCAATCATCTCGGGCTCGGCCGCAGAGCGATCCACGACGACGCCTGTAAACGGCAGCGCCGTCACCTCTGGCATCGCCGACATTTCCTTGTCGATGATGGTCACTGTTGTGAGACCTCCCCGGCACTCGTCATTAACGCGATCGAGCTCCGTCCGCCACCGATCGCGTGCAACCGGGACGGTAGTCATCGACGCGGCCCGGCGAACGGCCGGAGGGGTGGGGACGACGAGAACCGGGCATGGCGCGCGTCGGACCAGACGGTCCGTCGTGCGGCCTCGCCACAGTGACTGCAGGTAAGACCGATCGCCGGCGCCGACGACGAGCAACTCGGCTTCGGCATCCTGCACGATGTGGAGAAGCGTGTCGACCGGATCGCCGACGTGGGCCTCTTCATGGATGGTGCATGCCTGGCGCGCCTCGTCTGTTACGTGCTGGCGGATTGCCTGCAGAAACAGCTGTCGTTGACGTTGGCGATGCTCGGCGATCGCATGCGTGGGCGTGCCCAGGGGGAGAACAGCCGCGAGCGGTTCGAGCACAGTGACAATGCGAAGGTCCGCATCGGCCTCCGTGGCCATCGAGACCGCGTAGCGAAGTGCCTCGAGCGACGAGAGATGAAGATTGACGCCGCAGACGATTCGCTTGGATTTCGGCACCACCGACGGGGCCACATCGTTCGGCGCCGATACGACCAGTGTCGGGACTGGTGTGCGATGCAGCACCCGTTCGGCGACCGACCCCAGCAACACGCGCTCGAAGCCCCTGCTGGCGCGTGATCCGAGGACGACGAGCGCATTCCTGTAGCGCTTCGCCTCGTCAACGATGACCGCGGCGGGATCGCCGTGCAGCACGCGAACGTCGAATCGCACCCCGGTGAGGCGAACCTCCTGGACGAAGTGCTGAACCTCGAGCTGTGTCCGGACCGGTGAACCGCGATCGAGCGTGACGACGACGCCCGACATGCCGGGAACGGCCACCGGGATGGGCGCAACATGCAGAACGTGCAGTTCGGCGCCGTACCAATTGGCCCAGGCAAAGGCATGCGCGAGCGCCGACTTCGAAACGGACGACAAATCAACCGGACACAAGACGTGATTGATCTCGCGCACGACAGTTCCTTTCGAGGCCGACATTGCGCGCGGCCCTACGGCAAACAGCGCAAATCGCGTGCCGCGAAGGTGAAATGCGCCTGGCCCGACACGAACCGAATTGGGGAGGCAACGCGTGGCACGCGGCGGCGCCACTGCGAACAAATACGCAATACCTTGGGATTTCCCGCGGTCATCGCGGAATATTTCACGCGACACTGAAATCTTCCGCGTCTCCAGCCGACGGCGTCCGCCTAGCCCTTGACCGACACGGTGGCATCTCGATTGCTGATTCGGACGTAGACGCCTCGGCTCTCGACTGGCCGGAGATTTCAAGATGTGCGACGTTCCGGTGTTCTACGCCACGACCGACGGCCAGACCCGGCTGATCGCCGAACACCTGGCGAATGCCTTGCGCTCTCAGGGATTGGAGAGTGTCGCCCTGGACGTGACTCACGTCGACGCCTGGAGCCTTGACAGGCATCGTGTCCGTGCCGTGCTGCTTGGCGCGTCGGTGCACGCGGGCAAGCATCAATCGACGGCGGCGAAGTTCGTCAAAGCCCGCCAGGAATGGTTCAACGCGCTGCCCTCGGCATTCTTTTCCGTCAGCTTGAGCATTGCGTCGACGAACCCGACCGAAGTGGACGCTGCGCGGTCCATTGCAAAGAAGTTCCTCGACCAGACCGGGTGGCATCCCAGTCGGGTGGCGTGTTTCGCGGGCCGCCTCGCCTATACGCGCTACGGCTGGCTGAAACGGATGCTGATGCGCCGCATTGCGAGAAAAGAGAGAGGGCCGACAGACACGAGCCGCGATCACGAGCTGACGAACTGGACGGAGGTCACTGCCCTGGCGTTCGAGATCGCTGCGCTCACCCGCGCTCCAATCGCGAGCCGCGGGTCGATCGGATATCCCAAATCCGAATGTCGCGTCGAGCGGTCGTGGAGGTCTGTATGAAGTGGCATCCTGTCCCGTGGGGACGCCTGATCAGTGGTGGGTTCCTCGCCCTGCTGGTGATTCAGCTCGTGCCGTACGGTCGCGATCACGTCAACGCGCCAACGACGAGCGAGCCGATCTGGGATTCGCCTGCCACGCGAACGCTGGCAAAACAGGCGTGTTTCGATTGTCACAGCAACGAAACCGAGTGGCCCGCGTACTCGCACGTCGCTCCTGCATCCTGGCTCGTTCAGCACGACGTCGACGAGGGCCGTGCAGCACTGAATTTCTCCGAATGGCATCGGCCGCAGGAGGAGGCTACGGAAGCTGCCGAGGAAGTGACGGAGGGAGCCATGCCGCCGGCCGTATATCGGCTGATGCACGGCCACGCGCGGCTCAGCGCCGCGGACCGCGACCGCCTCGCCCGCGGCCTTGCAAGGACCCTCGGGGTCGCGCAGGAACAGGCGGCCGGGGGCCGTTGACGGAGCTGGGCCGGAAATTGCGCTTGCGTGGACGGAACCGGGCTGCAACGATGATTTCTTCGCGGGACCCTAGGAATAGGAGGGCGAGATGCTGCATCACTCATTCCCTTTGCGGAGATGGAGCTGAACGGGACCATCTACTCGCAGGGTCCTCAGACGTTTGGCGGCTTCGTGGAGGTGAACAATGCCGCGGGCAGTTGCGCATCTCCGGGCGACGACCAGACCGGCGTCGCTATCAGGATCCTCGTAGGCCCTACGTACGGCATGACGCTGATCGGGCCGTCCCACGTAGGCGAAACTCTGCCCAACCCGTTGTTCTCAGATGGCGCCGGTGGGTTTTTTGGTTTGGCGGGCACGGACCAATTCGCAGACGTCTTCTTCGACGACATTCGTGCCCAGGAGGTCGTGCCGGAGCCTGCGACGCTGCTTCTGCTGTCAGGCGGCCTTACGGCACTCGTAACTCGCCGGCGCCGTCAACTCTGAGCGGCCAGTCCCTCGCGCCAACGCGCCGGACGGCGTGGCTCGGGCGCCGGGTTCGTTATCGTGGGCGGCCCGGTGAGCGACGCCAGTTGTGTGTACAGACGCCAGCGCTCGGTCACATCCTGCTCGGCGTGGCTCAAGAGCGCACGCGCATCCTCGCCCTCGTCATGCGTCAGGTGATCGAAACGCGTCTCGTTGAGCAGATAGGCGCTCAGCGGAACGCTGGGTGCACGTGAATCGAGCGTCAGCGGCGACTGACCTGTCGCCGCGCGCGCGGGGTTGTAACGGAAGAGCGGCCAGTATCCGGACTGGACCGCCAGCTTCTGCTGCTCGAGCGAATGCGTCAGGTCGTACCCGTGTGCGACGCAGGGGCCGAAAGCGATGATGAGCGCGGGACCATCGAAGGCCTCGGCCTCCTCGAAGGCCTGGACGGCCTGCGTATCGTTGGCGCCCAACGCGATGCGTGCGACATACACGTGACCATAGCTCATGGCCATGAGCGCCAGGTCCTTCTTGGCCGTCTCCTTGCCGCCGGCGGCGAACCGCGCGACGGCGCCGCGCGGCGTCGCCTTGGACCGCTGGCCGCCGGTGTTCGAGTAGACCTCGGTGTCGAGCACGAGCAGCTTCACGTTCTGCCCCGAAGCGAGGACGTGATCGACACCGCCAAAACCGATGTCGTACGCCCAGCCGTCGCCGCCGACGATCCAGACACTCTTTCTCACGAGATTGTCGGCGAGCGCGAGCAGGTCGCGCGTCACGGGCTCCGACGATCCCGCGATCCGTTGCTTCAGTTGGGCCACGTGCGCCCGCTGTCGTTCGATGCCAGCCTCCGTGGACTGATCGGCGCTCAGAATCTGACCTGCGAGCTCCTCGCCGATGGCGGGCGCCAGGTCGCCGACCAGCGCCTCGGCGTGTCGGCGCTGCTCGTCGAGCGCGAGCCGGATGCCAAGGCCAAACTCCGCGTTGTCTTCAAAGAGCGAGTTCGCCCAGGCCGGCCCCTGTCCGTGGCGGTTGACGGTGTACGGGGTCGTCGGCAGGTTGGCGCCATAGATCGACGAACAGCCGGTCGCATTCGCGATGACGGTGCGATCGCCGAACAACTGCGTCAGCAGGCGAAGGTACGGCGTTTCACCACACCCGGCACACGCGCCCGAAAACTCGAACAGCGGCTGCAGGAGCTGGACCCGCTTGACGAGGCCGCCGGCAAGTTGAGGCTGGCGCTCTTCAGGCAGCGCGAGGAAGAAGTTCCACGAGGTTCGTTCGCGCTCGCGAATGGGCGCCTGAGCCAGCATGTCGAGCGCCTTGTGACTGCGATCGGTCTTGTCATAGACCGGACAGACCTGCACGCACAGGCTGCAGCCGGTGCAGTCTTCAGGCGCCACCTGCAGCGTGTAGCGAAGATGCGACAGCGACTTCCACTGCGGTGTGGCGGATTTGAATTGGGACGGCGCGTCGTCCAGATGCGCCGGGCCATAGACCTTGGCGCGTAAGGCGGCATGCGGGCATACGAGCACGCATTTGCCGCACTGGATGCACAGCTGCTCGTCCCATACCGGAATCTCCAGAGCGAGATTTCGCTTCTCCCACTGAGACGTGCCTGGTGGGAACGACCCATCGACCGGGAACGCGCTGACAGGCAGCAGATCGCCCTCGCCGGCCATGATGCGCGCGGTGACGCGCTGCACGAAGTCCGGAGCCGTGCGGGGCACGAGGGGCGGAGGCTCGTCGGCCTTCGTGATCTGATCAGGCGACTCGCATTCGTGCAGATGTGCCAGCGCCTGGTCCACGGCTTCGATGTTCTGTGTGATGACGGCATCGCCACGCTTGCCGTAGGTCTTCACGATCGACCGCTTGATCGCCGCGATCGCCTTCTCGCGCGGCAGCACGCCACTCAACGCGAAGAAGCATGTCTGCATGATCGTGTTAATCCGGCGGCCCAGGCTGGACGCGGTGGCCACACGAGTGGCATCAATCACGTGAAAGTGGATTTTCTTGGCGAGAATGGTCTCCTGAACGTGACGTGGCAATCGGTCCCAGACCTCTTCGGGGCCGTAGGGACTGTTCAGGAGAAAGGTCGCTCCAGGCCGCGCCAGCCCGAGCACGTCGACGCGATCGAGAAGCGCGAATTGGTGACACGCGACGAAATCCGCCTCTGAAATCAGGTAGGTCGACTGAATGGGCCGCGGTCCGAACCGCAGATGCGACACGGTCATGGCGCCGGCCTTCTTCGAGTCGTAGACGAAGTAGCCCTGCGCGAACAGCGGCGTCTCTTCGCCAATGATCTTGATCGAGTTCTTGTTTGCGCCGACGGTCCCGTCCGCTCCGAGGCCATAGAAGACCGCACGGACGGCGTCGCCGTCCTCGCAGCTGAAGGCCCTGTCGTACTTCAGGCTCGTGTGCGTGACGTCATCGACAATGCCGATGGTGAAGTGATTGTGCGGTTGTGGCTCGCCAAGCTCGTCGAAGATGGCCTTCACCATCGCCGGGGTGAATTCCTTCGACGAAAGGCCGTACCGGCCGCCGATTACGGTCGGGCGTGCCGCGAAACGGTTGTCACCGCCGGACGATCCTTCTGCAATGGCCGTCACGACATCGAGGTAGAGCGGCTCGCCCGTCGCGCCCGGCTCCTTCGTGCGATCCAGAACGGCGATCGATCTCGACGGTACTCGGAAGGGCACCGAGGAAATCCTCGGTCGAGAAGGGACGATACAGGCGGACCTTCACCAGCCCAACCGACTGGCCGCGCTCGGTCAGATGACGCACGGTTTCCTCAGCCGCCTCGGCACCCGATCCCATCATGACAATGACGCGCGTGGCGTGGGGATCGCCGACGTAATCGAACAGGCGATAGGCCCGCCCCGTCAGCGTCGCGAGCCGGTCCATTTCGGCCTGCACGATGCCAGGACACGCCAGGTAGAAGGCATTCGCCGCTTCGCGGGCCTGGAAGAAAACATCGGGATTCTGTGCCGTGCCGCGGATTACCGGGTGCTCGGGCGAAAGCGCACGCGTCCGATGCGCGTGCACCAGCTCGTCGTCCACCATCGCGCGCATGGCGTCGACGCTGAGCTCCTCGACCTTCGACACCTCGTGAGAGGTGCGGAAGCCATCGAAGAAGTGCAGAAACGGGATACGCGAGCGCAGGCTGGCCGCCCGCGCCACGAGCGCGAGGTCCATCGTCTCCTGGACCGAGTTCGAGGCGAGCAGGGCGAAGCCCGTGCCTCTACAGGCCATCACGTCGCTGTGATCGCCGAAAATGGAGAGCGCGTGCGACGCGACTGTCCGCGCCGCGACGTGAATAACGGTCGGCGTCAGCTCGCCGGCCATTTTGAACATGTTCGGGATCATCAGGAGCAGACCTTGGGACGCGGTAAACGTGGTGCCAAGTGCTCCTGCCTGGAGTGCCCCGTGCAGCGCGCCGGCCGCACCGGCCTCACTTTCCATCTCGACCACTGTCGGCACAACGCCCCAGAGGTTCGTCAGCCGACGGGCCGCCCATTCGTCGGCCCATTCGCCCATGGGAGACGCCGGCGTGATCGGATAGATCGCGACGATCTCGTTGGTGTGGTAGGCGACGCGCGCCGCCGCCTGGTTACCGTCAATCGTGACCATTTGCCCTGGCATGGCTGAATCTCCTGCGAGGCGGGCAATCAGTTCGTGCGGCGCTTCGCTTGGTATTCAGCAACGGACATGCCATGGACCCGCAGTCGCGGTCGCGCCCGCACGGTCCAGAAAACGGGAGTTCTCGTGAATGGCGGGGCACGCGGTGGGGAATTTGACCCGGCGGCCCGGAAATGTCCCCGCTGTCAAAGAGGCCGTACCTTCCTCGGGGTTCTTCCACTACCTCTTGGACATTACGGCCCGGCACATCGATTGCTGGTTAGCTGTCAGGAGTGGCGATGGCAGCCGTGCAGCACGTGTTCGTCTCGCACCTCGACTGGCCCGGAGCGTCGAAAGGACCGACGCGTGACGCGGCAACGTTCAGCCGCGACCTGAACGTCACATTCGACGCCGTCACGCTGCCGATGTCCTCGGCGCCGGCCTTTCGTGGCGATCCGTCCCGCGTCAATCCCGAACAACTGTTCGTCGCCTCGTTGTCGGCCTGTCAGGCGTTGACCTATCTGTTTCTTGCCGCAAGACATCAGATCGCGGTGGTGGGGTATTCGGATGATGCGCAGGGCCACCTGGAAATTGTCGACAAGAAGATGCGGATGTCGCGGGTGGTCCTGCGGCCGCAGATTGTGCTCGAGTCGGGTGCCGATGAGACCAAGGCCCGCGAGCTCGTAGACAAGGCGCACGAGACCTGCTTCATCGCCAACTCGGTGGCGGTCGCGATGACGATTGAGCCGACGGTGCACCTCGCGGAAGTGACCGTGCCATGATGGCCGCTCGCCGGCGCTCGCTGTCGTCAGCAGGTTGAAACGCCGCTCCCTTTTAGGGTCGGCCCGCCTGTGGCGGATACGTGGCGAGATACACGTATGCCGATGCGATTTCTTCATCCCTCAGATAGTAGAAAACCGGCATCCTGCCGCGATGTTGCAGGGCCGGATCGCTGAGAGACACGACCTCGCCGCTACGGGCCTTGTGCACGAACTCGCGCAACGATTTCGTCTTCATCACGGATTCCAGCGAGGGTACGGCCCCGCGCAATCGCGCCGCGTCGCTGGGTGGCGGCCCCACCGCGTCGTGACAGATGTGGCATGTCCCCTTGACCACCAGCTCGCCACGGCGTGCCCAGCTGACCTCGTGCGTGGATTGGCGTTTGCTGTCGGGCGCTGCGGCAAGCTCCAGCAGGTACGCGAACAGCAGATCCATGTCGCCTTCCTTCAGGTAATCCCGCGGCGGCATCCGATGCCCTCCCTTGTGCAGGCGTGCGAGTATGTCCGCGCGCGCACGATGTGCCTCGGTGCGCGCCAGCGGTTCCGCCGCTGGCCCGGACTGCTGTCGAAGCCGGGTGCGCACTAGTGACACCGACGCGCCTTGAACGGGGCCGAGTAGGGAATGGATTTCTGGAGGGGTGCCCGTACCTTCGGCACGATGACACGCTTGACAGTTGAGCCGGTACAGATCCGCACCACTCATCGGAACGGTTCCCGGGACACCTAGCGACTCGGCGGCGGGCGCATGAGCTGCTCCAGGCGGTGGACCGTAACGCTGGGCGCCCTGGCCAAGACTCGTCTCTCTGAGAGCAATGCCCAGGTGCGTCAGCCAACTAGGCCCGGACACCGGCGTGACACTAGGGTCCTCGCCGACATTGGGCCACGGCACCTTCTGCGCAGCGTCGGGAGCGGACGAGACAAAGAGGGCCGCGACGGCCAGCAGCGAGGCAATGAGCAGGCGGTGAGCAGCAAGCCTTCGACACATAGGCGCCTCCGAAGTGCCGCGTGAGGAAATGAAATCTAGCACAGGAATCCGGTGTGCATCCTGGCTATCGTTGTCTATCCTCGCGTTTCAGTTGACGAAGCAGGTCACGCGTCCCAACCAAGTGGTTGTTAAAGATCTGACGTGCGGTGTCCAGCAGCGTCCCGATGAGCGGATCTCGAACGCCGTAGCGGACGCTCACGCCTTCCTTACGACCCGACACGATATTGCTGGAGCGGAGTACCGCCAGTTGCTGTGAAACGACGGGCTGCTCGAGGCCAAGGGCCTCTTGCAACTCCTGTACGCTGCGGTCTCCCTTCACGAGAAGTTCCAGAATGCGAATTCGGACGGGATGTGCCAAGGCGCGAAAGAATCCGGCCTTGAACACTTGAAGATCGCCCGTTAAAGCGTCTGCCGCCTGTCGCGTGATGTGAGTCGTCATCGTCTGAACCCTGAATCCGACAACCTGTCACTGCTACAGCCACGCCGGCTAAGCCGAGCGCGGCTCTCTTGCACCGTGTTACAGATATATATTAATATATGAATGCCTAGAGAAGTCGCCTGCATCTTATCGGGGAGTTCCGCGGCAGCGGTGATCGCGCGTCCGGGACGCCTCTCCACAGAGCAGGGTCACACGAGGGCCATGGCCACGCTTGCATCGGTGCCGCTACCGAAACTCATCGAAACTGTTCGTCGGGGATATTCCATTCACGCGTTCTTGAATGATCTCGTGGCCGGCGTGACCGTCGGACTCGTCGCACTGCCGCTGGCGATGGCGTTCGCCATCGCCTCCGGCGTACCTCCACAGAACGGCCTCTACTGCGCCGTGGTCGCCGGGTTCATCATCTCCGCGCTGGGTGGCTCCCGCACCCAGATCGGTGGACCGACTGGCGCGTTCGTCGTCGTGGTCGCCGGAATCGTCAGCGCCTACGGCCTCGACGGGCTGTTCATGTGCACGCTGATGGCTGGCGTCATCCTGATTCTTCTCGGTGTCACGGGCCTCGGCACCGCAGTCAAGTTCATTCCGCGTTCCGTGGTGATCGGGTTTACGAACGGGATCGGCGTCCTCATCGCGAGTACGCAGATTCGCGACTTCTTCGGCCTGCAACTGGCAACTGTCGCTGGCGATTTTCTCGCACGTGCGAAAGCGCTGATCGAGCACGCTGGGACGGCGTCGGGTACCGCAACCGCGCTCGCGACGGCGACGGTCGTCGCGATCCTGGCGCTTCGCACGGTCTCGCGCCGAATTCCCGGCAGCATTCTGGCGCTGCTCCTCGGTTCGGCGATCGTGCTCGCCACCGGACTTTCCGTCGAGACCGTCGGCACGCGGTTTGGCGGGGTTCCCAGCGGTCTACCCGTCTTCCAGGTTCCACGATTCAGGGCAGACCTGATTCTGACGCTGTTGTCTCCGGCACTCACCGTCGCGATGCTTGGCGCCATCGAGTCGTTGCTGTCCGCTGTCGTGTCGGATCGCATGTCAGGAGATCGGCACGACCCGAATGTCGAGTTGACGGCGCAGGGGATCGCAAATGTGGTGTCGCCGCTCTTTGGCGGCCTGCCGGCCACTGGCGCCATCGCTCGGACGGCGACCAACATTCAGTCAGGCGCGCGCACGCCGATTGCGGGTATGACGCACGCCGTGACGTTACTGCTGATCTTGCTGTTTGCCGCTCCGCTTGCACGACACATCCCGCTGGCAATTCTCGCCGGAATCCTGATGATCGTGGCCTACGACATGGGCGAATGGCGCGAGATTCCGGAAGTGGTGAAGCTGGGCCCGGCCGAAGCGGCGGTCTGGTTCATCACCTTCGCCCTGACCGTGTTCGCCGATCTAACGGTGGCCGTTGAAGCCGGCATGGTCCTGGCGGCGCTTCTTTATATCCGCCGTGTCACGACGACGACCACGATCGCGCTCGTCACGCCGGAGTACATCAACAACGGGCAAGCCCACAGCCTTCAACTGCACGACATTCCTGACAACGTCGCGATCTATCGAATTCACGGTCCCTTCCTCTTTGGGGCGACGGACAAGCTGGTGGAGCTCGAACACGACGTCCCGAAACTGCCGAAGGTCGTCATCCTGCGTTTGCGTAATATGACGGCGATCGACGGGACAGGGCTTCACGCACTGGAACACTTCGCCGACGTCCTCCACGCCAGCGGCCGCACTCTGATTCTCTGCGGAATGCGCGATCAGCCCGCACGCATGATGGAGCGGGCCGAGTTCCACCAGCACATCGGCGACGTGAACCTTGCCCCGACGATCGAAGCGGCCCTCCGTCGAGCGCGTGGAGTCTTGCGAAAAGACGATGGCTTGACGCCCGCCGCGTAGGCCTACTCCCGAATCTCGTGCCAGTTGAACAGCTCGGGTGGCGGCTGTTCAACGGAGTGCCGCGCATCCAACCCATGACCGGTTCGGCGACTCCTCGCTCATGTCGCCGGCCGTCGGCCTCGCGCACTCGAGTACTTCGAGCGGGCCTCACGCGGAGCACGGGCGGTGGGCTTTCGGAAGTGTTTCGACCGCATGCGGCTGGACGGACACGCGTGGATCACAAGCGGGTACATCGGGTGTATTGCCGCCTGCGCCCACTCGCCTGAACGAGATCTGGGCCCTCCACTCATGCACGACTCGCTCTACGGCGGGCGGCGGTTTCGGACGCTCAACGTGCTGGACGAGAGCAACCGCGAAGGCCTGCCATCGAGATCGGGACGTCCATTCCGGCGAGCCGCGCGATCCGCGTGCTGAGCCAACGCCAAGCGCCAAGCGGTTCCACCGTCGCGGAATCACACGCTGACCATAGTCACACAGGACTCCGGGTGGATTTCGCGGTGAAAGTCGGCGTGGCTCGACGCTGAGGGACCGCGTGAACGCCTGTTGCCCGCTTGGGCGCCGGTGATATCCTCGGTTGCTCAATGGCGCACTACGAGGTCATCGTTGGGAACGTCGGCAAGATCTACGACGGCGACTCGGCAGAAGACGCCCTGGACGACTTCTACGACTATGTGAGCGCGAGCAAGAACTGGATCGGTCCCGTGGCGGGTGAGGCGGTCACGCTGATGCAGGACGGCAGGCCTATCCACGAACACAAGGCCATCCGCTTCGAAGCCGGCGACCGCGTTTATTGGACCTCGCCGCCGACTGCCCTCGGCGACGAGGGGCGGATCGATTCGCTGAGCGGTCCTGGCACCATTACGATGACGATCGACGCGTCGCAGGCGCGCGTGCTGTTGGACAATGGCGTGGAGGTTGCCGTCCCGAACAAAGACCTGCAGCGGCTTCAGAAGTTCCGTGTCGTCATCGAGGAGACGCATTCGCAAATGCGCGCGAAGGTTTTCGAGGGCACCGCTTGCGAAGACGCAATCGACGCCGCAAACAGCGACGCGAATTGGCAAAAGGATCAAGGTTGGGAAGAACAGAGCGCGCTGAAAGCGAGACGGGAAATCCGTCAGTGCGTGACGATTGAGAAGTGAACGAATCCGTCTGTCGTTCAAGACTCGCCGACTGCGCGCAGTGACGACCGAAAACGTGCAAGACGCGTCTCCGCTGAATGCCGAGCCACCGTGTCGCGCACAAGTGATTACGTGTACATGCTGTCCGAATGCACCACAACGGTGCCGAGGACTGACGGAGGTCCAGAAATTTCTGGAACAAGTAGACGTCGAATCGAGAGAGAAGGTGCTCGAGGAGGCGAAGCGATCAGCAGAAGCCTCGAAACGCCAGTCCCGAATGGACTCGAGAAAGGTAGACCAAGGGAGCGACTACTAGGACGAGACAATCGACCGTTACCGGCTCGCCTTCAGAACGTGCGCGTGCCGCTGACCTTTGGATCGCCGCTCTTCGAGCCTTATCCTGCGGATCCGGCGGATCGTGCGGAAACAGAATTCCGCTGATTGTCGTTTTCATAGCCCGCAGTGGTGCGAATACCGTTCTTGGATTCGCGCCTCGACAAGGGTACGAATGCGCCCTCGCGAGCACCGAGGGCTAGCGATGAGATCCACTCTTCCTCGCTAGCCCTCGAGCGACTGACTCGGCTGCGAACCGCCATCGAATTGGCGATGCGCGTTGCTATTGGTGCAATTACGCAATCGTTCTGCGGCCCGACAGCAGGCCCGCGACGAACAACACGACCGCTACTACGAGCAGCACATGAACGAACGCGCCCACAGTATAGGTACCCACAACGCCGAGTAGCCACGCGATCAGAAGAATTACCGCGAGTGTGTATAACATTGCCAGCCCACCTCCTCCACGTTAAAGCTGCAAGTCAAATGCCGAGGTCGTTTATGTGCCGTTCGTTGGATATCCGAGCGTTCAGCTGAGCCCTACCCTGAACTAGACGGGTATTTCCGCCATACGTGCATTGGTTTGATAGCCGAGGCGGACCCTATCGCCCCGGCACGGACGCCGATGAATCCTACGGTCGATGTCATCATCTCTGCACGCGCCCCCGTGGGCTCTATCGCCGCGAGTGGAAGGTCGCGATCACGGCCAAGCCGACGGCGGCGGGCAGGATCGTCGCCATCCTCTGCCGGACCGCGCACACGCGCGTTCACGAGCGCACGGAGATCATGAAGTCCATCGAAGTGAATGCGATGGACGATCCCATCGATCCCATCCGCAACGACCGACCGTTTCGAGATTTAGTTCGACGAGTGGGCTGGATTAGGCCCGCGTACGCTGGCCTGGCTTACGGGCCTGTCCGCGAAGAGATCGCGACCCCGCGTCACCTCGATCGCCGTCTTCGCGCCCCCGACGAATGGAACCGCGTTGAGGGCCGTGTCTGCCGCGCCCCGCAGCCACCCTTTTTGCCGAATAGCGGCGCCGAGCGTCGCGAGCGCGATCGCGGTGCCGAAAAACGGAATCGAGCGCCCGAATCGCCGTGACAGACGGGCACCACTCCAACGGGCAACTGTTCGTCCGATGCTCATACGCCTTACAGGAGCAAGAGCTGTGCCTCAGCGAATGCGTCTCTCATCTGGTCTTGGGGTGCCGCGCTGGGAGGAAAACGCTACAGCGTGTCGAAACGCGAACGTGAAAATCCGCAACGATCGCCTGGTCAAGGTGCTCGATTTCGGGCTGGCGAAGCTGGCGCCCTCGGCAATAGCCTACGCGCCGCGCGCGTCGACGCAAATCGCGGTGGGGACCGACCCAGGAACGGTCGTGGGCACCATCGACTACATGTCGCCGGAGCAGGCACGGGGCCAGGAGGTCGACGCCCGCACCGATATCTGGGCGCTCGGTGTTGTGCTCTACGAGATGGTCGCGGGACGACCTCCATTCTCCGGGTCGAGCCGCAGCGACGTACTCGTCGCGATCCTCGAGCGAGAGCCTTCGCCACTGGCGGGCGTCATCCCTTCCGTTCCCGCCGAGCTCGAACGCATCGTGGGCAAAGCGCTGCGCAAGAATCCCGAGCAGCGCTATCAGGTCATGAAGGATCTGCTGCTGGATCTCGAGGCGCTCCGGGGGCGAGATCGCGTCACCAAATTCGAGCCGCACATCCGAGACGACAGCCTCGCGGGCGATTCTTCACCACCGCCCGCCTCGTGGTGGCAGTCGTGATTGCAGCGCTTGCGGTCCTCGCCGGCTGGTGGATCACACATCGTCCGGCCGCGGGTGTTCACTACACCCTTGATCTGATGCTCGAGGGGCTCGAGGTCGGTGGCGACATGGCGCCAGAACTGTCGCCTGACGGCCAGTGGCTCGTGTATCGCGCCAGCGGGCGCCTATGGCGTCGTTCGCTGAACGAGCTCACGTCCAGGCCGCTGCCCGATTCGACTGGCGCGATTTATCCATTCTGGTCGCCCGACAGCCGACAGGTCGCGTTCGTGCGCGATCGGAAGCTGTGGACGCTGCCCGTCAATGCCGCGAATGCGACGCTCGTCGGTGATGCGCCTGAGGGCCTGACCGGGACCGGCTCCGGTGTCTGGACGACCAGTGGCGATCTGATCATTGCGGGCAGTGACTCCGTCGGTCTGTTCTCGGCTCCGGCGGAGGGGGGACTGCGCGCGAGATGGTGCGGCTCGACAAGAGCACGGAGATCGACTTTCACCAGGTCTCCGCGCTCCCCAGCGGAGCTGGACTGCTCGTCGCCGTTCACCGCTCCACAGGGTCCGATACGATCGCGGCGTTCGCGAACGGCAGCCGACGGACGGTGCTGCAACTTTCCGGCGAATCGATTGATCGCCCGGTGTACTCGCCTACGGGTCACCTGCTGTTTGCTCGGGGGACGACGAGCCCGGGGATTTGGGCGGTACGATTCTCCGTCGATCGACTTGCCACCGAGGGTGCGCCATTCCTGGTCGCCGCCGGAGGCTGGAGTCCGACCGTCGCCTCGAATGGGACGCTGGCGTTCGTCCAGAGTCCCCAGGTGCCCTCGCAGCTGGTCTGGATCGATCGCAGAGGCTCGATTGAACCGGTTGGATCGCTGCAGGGGCCGCTCGGTCAAGGTACCGGGCCTGTCATGGCGCTGTCGCCTGACGGGCGTCGGCTTGCGCACTCAATTGATCGCGCTACAGGCACGGAGGTTTGGAGCTACGACCTGTCGCGTGGCGTGGTGACACGACTGAGCGTGGGCGCTACCAGGGTCACGAGCCCGATCTGGACGCCTGACGGTCACGAGGTTGTCTTCGGCGCTTTCGCGCGTGGGCGTTTGTGGAACGTGTATTCCGTTCCGTCGAACGATACCCGCGCGCCCGCGCGCGTCTTGCCCGCATCAACGGCTTACCAGTGGCCGTGTACCATCTCGCCCGACGGCCGCTGGTTGATCTACGCGGAGCGAATCGGTCGCCGAACCGACCTATGGTTGGTGCCGCGAAATCAGTCTGGCGCGGCGCGGCCGTTGCTGAACACCCCGTTCAACGAGGACTACGCGAAGTTTTCGCCGGATGGACGGTCCCTCCTCTACGTGTCGGACGAATCGGGTCAGGGTGAGGTCTATGTGCGCGCCTTTCCCGTCGGCTCCGATCGCGTGCAGGTGTCCACGAACGGCGGGTCGATGCCGATGTGGGCTCCTGATGGGCGGGAGATCTTCTACCGAACGCCCACCGCGTTGATGGCCGTCGCCGTGAGCAGGAACGCCAGGGACGGTCTTGTCGCCTCGGCGCCGCAACAGCTTTTCAGGGTCGATCCAGAATCCAGGCTGTTCGAGCCGTTCGTCGTCGCCCCGAACGGCCGGTTTCTGTTCGCGCGCGCGATTGGGCGCGATCATGTCAGCGTGATCCTGAACTGGTCTGACGCGGTGGCGCAGCACGCAGGGGCCCCGTAGGCCGTAGCCAGAGATCGAAATCGGTGCTCACGTCGTCGTCGCCGTCCGGTTGCGCCGTCGAGAATACGACGACCGACCCCGCGCCATCGATCGCCGGGACGACGCTCGGGGTCCACCATTCCCGCTCGGCCGACCCGCTGATGCGCGTGACGCAACCGCTGGCGCGATCGAACAGGTAGACGTCGGGCAGAAGATTGGTGTCTGTCACCGAGCCCGGACAACCGCGCCGGGACCCGAGGTTCGACGCGATGGATTGATACACGACATATCGGCCATCGGCCGAGAGGGCCGGCCGGCTGCTGCCGGCGTTTGCCGCCTTTCCCTTCGAGGTGACGCTGACGAGCGCTACTGAGCCTGACGCGACGTCGAACACGAACACGTCGCTCTCCTGATTGTCATCGAAGGGCGCGAGATTACTGGCGCTGGAGACAAATGCCACGACGCGCCCGTCGGCACTCAGGCTCGGTGAGTAGCTCGCGTCGTCAGACGACTTTCCAGCGAGACCTCGACTAACCAGCGACGTCCGACCGCGACCGACGTCCCGCAAGTAGACGTCGGGCCCGTCATTGGTGTCTTCCGGTGCGAGCCGAGCCGTCGAGACAAACGCTACCCGCTCGCCGTCATGGCTCACGCTGGGCGAGTGGCTGGCGCCGATCGGCTGCTGCACTCCGTTCCCATCGACGCTGATACGGGCCGTTGCCGATCCAGCGAGTCGCCGGAAGTAGATGTCTTCTTTCCTGCCGTTCGCATCGGGTTCTGTGACCAGGTTGGTCGCATTCGACGTGAAGACGATTGCGAGGCCGTTCCCGCTCACGGCCGGTTGGTAGCTCTCGCCGTCGGGCGTGCCCTGATGCACATCCTCAGGTGTCCACAGGGTGCCGGTGAGACGATTCCGCACGATGACACGAAGGGATGTAGCGTGTGCCACGCGAGCAGCCGACGAGATCAGGTTCGACGCGATGCTTTCGAAAGCGATCACCTGCCCATCGCCGCTGAGGCTTGGAGCCCGGGTGTCTCCGTCCAGCGGAGTGCGCTCCTTGGTGACGCTTTCAGACGTGACCAGGCCAGTCGATCGATCGAGAGCGTAAACATTCAGGCAACGGGAGCGTCGCGATGGCACAGGCTCGCGCGAAACGAACGCGATCATTCGCCCGTTGTCGCTGAGCGCTGCCGGTGTCATGGCACCGACTTCGTCGGTGCGGATCGCCTGCGCCACGATCGATCGCAGCCAGCCGCTGGCGTGAGGATCGGCCGACATCTCGCTCGCATCGAATCCGACGAATACCAGTACAGTCGCCGCCAGGAACGACGAAGAGAAGCCGCCGGGTGCCTCGATACGCATCATCGCACCATAGCCTCCCGCGCGACTGTTCGTCCGACCGACAGCGCGCGGGCCGTCTCGTACTGCCCACCGAGATCGACGACCCCGTCAACTCGTTGGCGCGCCAGCCGGGCGAGATCCGTCCCGTCCACCTGTTCGAGCACGTGCTCCAGTTCGTGAGCGATTGCCTCGACATACCGCGCCGGTTGCCGTAGCTCGATCCACACAGCCGCCTCTCGCCCGGCGCCACGCCGTTCCACCAGTGAAAGCGCCACGCCATCCCGGATGCCGTCGACGAGCCGGATGCGAACGAGCAGATTCGGCTGCTCCGCGAAACGCCTGCATTGCCGTCGAAATGTTGGTGATTGCCTCAACATCGAGTCGATCAGAGGCCGGACGACCTCGGGCACGATGAGATTCGGCGGGAGCGGCGATTCGCCCGCCGCGGCTCCCGAGCTGCTCACGCACAACACCAGAGCTGTCGCGGCAAGACGTCCGGGGATCGCCAGGATCGGGTCGCGTCGGGTTTGCATTTCCTGCCTCGCAGATCGTCAAGACCGGGGCAGGATGCCGCGCGACGCCCGCGCACGTCCTTGGAGGAACCTGAGATTTTGCTGAGATGAGTGTTTTCTAACGCGACTTCACATCGACATCGTCTGATTGGGTGAGGGCCGACTCGGTAGTCTTTGATCGCCGCGCCAGCCGAAACGTGAACGTGGCCGATCCAAGCCGCAGATGGTCGGAGTGGGCGAGGGTACGCCGTGTCGTCACTCGTTCGTCGTTCAACCACGTCCCGTTCTTGCTGCCCAGGTCCTCCAGAGTGATTGTGTCTCCAATCTCGATGCGCGCATGCCGTCTCGAGATCGTCGGACCTTCGATCTCTACCACGTCGTCCAGCCCGCGACCGATGATGTTCTCGCCCGGATAGAGTCCGACACGGATCGACTCGCCAATCAGGAACGCTGCCGGGCGTTCCAGATGCGCCAGTGCCGATGACGCGTCGCTGGTGAGAGCATCTCCGGAAAAGCTGTAGCCGATACCCCGAACGGTGCGAATCCAGGACGGGCGAGAGCCGTGCTCGCCAATCGCGTGGCGGATCTCGTGGATCAATGTCTGAAGGCTCGCCTCCGCCACGAAAGTGTCGGGCCACAGGCGTGCATGGATCTGCTCTTTCGACACGGCGTTGGGACGGCACTCGAGCAGGAGCAGCAGCAGGTCGAACGCCTTCCGTGTCAGATGCGCCGGTCCCGCGTCGCTCGTGATCGTGCGAGTATCCGAATCAACCGACACGGTGCCGAACGTGTATCTCACGGGTCGTTGCAGTCGGCTAGACGCTCCCGATCATCGCCGGGAGTATGGCCAATGGTCAAATGGCCGCGCTCGGCTCACATCTCAGGAAGATCTCAGGCCGATCTAAGGATTTCCGGCTGACGCGAAGGCATCCTACGCGTGGGTGAATGGAACGAAAAATCGAAATGTCGACGCACCTGTTCACCGTCGCGGCAGCAGCTCGTTCTCTGTGTGCTCGTACTGGAGCCCCTTCGCGCCACGTCAAGCTGTTCTCATATGCAAGGCGTGTTTTGCTTTGGAGCGCTTCGAATTCACAAGCCGCGCATGCGAGCGGGCCGCCGTCCGCTCGCCAGAGTTGTCGGCAAGAGAAAGAAGGGCGCCATGACACGACTACAAACGCTTCGAGTGTTGATCGCCTGTTGTTGTCTCACCTGGGCGAACATCGCCCGCGCCGACGTCGTTACGGACTGGAATGTCATTACCGCGCAGCAGATTGGCACGCGCCCTGGTCCATCAGGCCTGCTGGACCTCGCGATGGTACATGTGGCAATGCACGACGCGATTCAAGCGTTCGAGGGGCGGTTCGAGGCGTATGCCGTCACCATTCCGAATGCGGCCGGTTCGGCGGTAGCGGCCGCCGCAGCCGCCGCGCATGGCGTACTCGTGGCGCGGTTTCCGGGGCAACAAGCATCGCTCGACACCGCGTATACCGATTACCTGACGGCCCAGGGCCTACTGGGCGATCCTGGTGTGGCGATCGGAGAGCAGGCGGCTGCGGCCATCGTTGCCGCGCGGGCGACTGATGGAAGTTTCCCCTCGAACCCCGAGATGTTCTTCGGGGGTATGAATCCCGGCGAATGGCGATCGGAGCTACCGGCGCCGATGCCGATGGTCACATCGTGGATGGCCGCGGTGGTGCCGTTCACGCTGAAGGACTCGGCGCAGTTTCGAGCGAGTCCCCCGCCGCCTCACCTGAAGAGTGGCGCGTACGCAAAGGCCTACAACGAGGTGAAAGCGCTGGGCGCTCTCGACAACAGCGCGCGAACGCCGGAGCAGACCGACATCGCGTATTTCTTTTCTGACAACTCCATTCAGTACTGGAATCGGACGCTGAGGGGCATTGCCGGCACGTACCTCGACGACATTGGCGACAGCGCCCGGCTCTTTGCGCTAGCCAATATGGCGATGGCGGACGCGATCATCACGGCGTGGGACAACAAGCGGTACTGGAATTTCTGGCGACCAATCACCGCCATTCACGAGGGCGAGAACGACGGCAATCCGCAAACCGAGGCGGACCCGGATTGGGGGCCGTTTCTCATCACGCCCAACTATCCTGATTACACGTCAGGCTCGAACAGTCTCTCCGGAGCAGCGACAACCACCCTGACGCGCTTTTTTGGAACGGACAAGGTGACGTTCTCAATCACCAGCGCCATCCCGCAAGTTGTCCAGAACCCGCGTGTGTATGCGCGGTTCTCCGAGGCGGCAACCGACATCGTGAATGCGCGTATTTACGAGGGGATTCACTTCCGCTTTGCCGACGAAGTCGCAAGAAGGCAGAGTACGCATGTCGCCAACTGGACCTTCAGCCACTTCCTCAGACCTCTTGGCCATTAGACTCGACACGAGTTGCGACAATGCCGAGCGAAACTCAAGTGGCCCTCAAAGACACCTCATGTTGGAAACTCCTGCTCGTGGGATGTGAGTGAGAGACACCATTGGCCTCCGGTAAACGTCTGAAAACGGAGAAGGACGATGAACTTTACACTCAGCAGGGCGGGGCGGCGATGGATCGCCTTGTCAATGTCAGTCGTGGCGACGTCGGCCTTCTGTGCAGCGGTCCCTTGCCAGGCCCAAGGGTTGAACCCCGTGCTCGAGTGGAATCTCATTGCATTTAACGCCGCAGTTGACGCTGGGCAGAATAGCGTCGTCCAAACGCGCACCTTTGCCATGGCGCAAGCGGCCGTTCACGACGCGCTCAACGCGATCGATGGCCGTTACGAGCTCTACGTCCGAGCCTCGATCCTGCCGATGGCGGCTCGCCGGAGGTCGCGGTCGCGACCGCGGCACACGATGTCCTGATTGCCCTCGTCCCGTCGCAAAGCGGGTCCCTCGACGCGGCCTATGCAGCCGCGTTGGCATCCGTCGCCGCCGGGGCGGCGAAGGAGATAGGCCTAACCGCCGGTCGGACCGCAGCCTCGGCGATTCTGGCGCTGCGAGCGACAGACGGCGCCGCCAATGCGAATCGACCGTATACGCCAGGTGACGAGCCGGGCGACTATCAACTGACGAATCCAAACGCACCCGCTGTCACGCCGGGGTGGGGCGATGTCGCGCCGTTCGTTTTGAAAGACGCTGCCGGATTCCATCCGCCGCCCCCATACTCAACCGAACACCAGCGCTACGCCCAAGACTTTGCAGAGGTGAAGCTGATCGGCGCTGCCCTAAGCACTGCGCGTAACGAGGAGCAGACTGAGATCGCGCGGTTCTGGGCCGAGCCGATGGCCACGATGTGGAATCGCATCGCGCGTACGCTGGCGCAGCAGCAAGGATTGGGGCTCTGGGAGAGTGCTCGCCTCCTCGCGGTGCTGAATTTTGCGATCGGCGATGCCACGATCAGTGTGTACGCGGCGAAATACGTGTACAACTTCTGGCGGCCCGATCACCGCCATTCGCGCGGTGGAGGACGGAAATGCCCGTACCGTCGCAGACCCCGAATGGATCTCGCTCCTCACGGCGAATAACCATCCTGATTACCCGTCTGCCCACAGCTATCAATCCGGCGCCGCCGCCGAGGTGCTGGCCGCTACGTTTGGCGCCGACACGCCCTTCGCGATACAGAGCGTGAGCCTGCCAAACGTTACGCGCACCTTCACGAGCTTCTCGCAGGCAGCCGCTGAGATCGGCGAGTCGCGCATCTACGGAGGCATTCACTTCCGACTGGCCGTCGAGGTCGGATTGAAACGGGGCGCCATCATCGGTCGACGAGTCGAAAATCAGGCCCTGCGTTCCAAGTCAGTCTGATCGAAACGACAGAAGAGCACGGGCGCCGCGGCCTAGAAGAACTTGCGTTGCCGCCAGCGTCGTACGCCGATCCCCGCAAGCCCGACGCCGAGCAGCGTGAGTGACGCGGGTTCCGGGATTGGCTGTTGGAACGCGAGATCCCCGGGCTCGCCTACAGTTGTAGAACCGACGCGCGTCGCGACGCCCGCCGGCGTGAGCGTAAAGATGTCTCCTTTTTGCGCGGCGGTCGCTTCCCGCGCCGACCCGTAGATGGTGCCGTCAGCGGGATCCACGGCAAGGCCGCCGAAATGCACGAAGTTCCCGCTAGGCAGCAGGCCGATAGGCGTGGTGCTGATCCGGTTGCCAGTGAGAGGGTCGACCGTGTGAAGGAAACTGCCGGTCTGGCCTGACATATCGAAAGTCGCGCTCGTCATGTACAACGTTCCGTCGGGAGCAAAGGCCAGCGTGACCCCAATCACTCCCGTCGCGCCGATGAGAGAAGCGTCGCCGGTGTTCTTATCGATCGTATAGATCGAGGTGTCGCTGATATTCAGACCTACCCCGAAGAGCATCCCGGTGATGGGATCGGCGGTGAGATCGTTGATTTCGAGAACATTGCCGCCAAAGGTGAGTGGTGCCGAGAAGATCGGCGTACCGGTCAGCGGATCCAGTTGAAGCAGGTGCGGAGCACCGACAGCCGGATCGGCGATCGGGTTCGGATGCGCGCTCGGGGCGAACGCGAAAATGGTTTTGTGGAGTGCGCTGCTCGTTCAGCGTGCGGTTTCCGCGCAGTTCGTAAACGGCGCAACGAGCGCGATGTGGCGGCCGGGCGCGCCGGCGGGCAGCTCCGTCACCGGCAGCTCCTCTTCGCGCCGCTCACCGTGCCACGGGCGCTCAGGGCCCGCGGGAATGAAGATCGAGACCAAGAGCGTGTAGGCCTGGTCGCGCACCAGCTTCAGCGTGCGGACCGGGCCGTCGCCGGTCTCGTCGAACTCGGCGAAGATGGCGCCAGTCGCGTGTGCCCGTGTCATGAGGCCCGGTGGGACCGAGCCGTCCTGGCACGTCACGGCGACCGTGAACGTGCGCGTGGCCAGAGGCGCCGGCAGCACGAACGGGCGATCCAGCTCGATCGCCGATCCCTCCCCGACGGGAATCCGCGTTGCGGACGCGCGATCCGCCCCGCCGAAAAAGGCGGCGGCGTACGGCTGCCGGCCGGTCGCATCACTACCTTCCGGGTTGATGGCCAGCACGTAGCTGTCAGGGCTCAGGCCCTCGAAGGTGAAGCGGCCATCGGGTCCCGTCGTGTGGCCGCGGTCGACCATCTGCGCCAGTAGGCTGCCCGCCGCACCGTCGGGGAGCAGCCGGACGTAGATCCCGGCTCCCGGCCCGCCGTCCGCGGTCAGCACCCGGCCGGACACCTTGCCCGACGGCTGAAGGACGATCTCCGTGTCGACGCACGCCTCGTCGTCCGCCAGGACTACGGGCTCGGACATCCAGGGGGTCAGGCTCTGTCCGGCGTCCACCGAGAGCTCGTACTTGCCGGGCGGTACGTTCGCGAACTGGAAACGGCCCCATTGGTCGCTGGCGGTCGTCATCACGCCCGCTGGGAGATTGAGCGCGATGCGGACCGAGGGGATGGCTTCGAGCGACTTGAACTCGCGTATCCGATCGATGTCGTAGCGCGAGACGCGGCCGTAGACGCTTGCCGGGAGCCGGCGGCAGTTCGGGATCGGGTTCGCCGGGCGCGAGCCGGCGACCGTAGCCGCAGGCGTGGATCGACATCCGGCCGCCCGCCAGGGACGTGTAGACGACGTAACGCCCGCCCTCGTCCAGCCTGACGCCGCAGCTCGACCTCGCGTCGGACCAGAGGTCGGCAGTCGTCCCCTTAATGCCCTTCAGGGCCCGGACCACTCGCAGCCGCATGTGGAAATTGCCGCCGGTCTCCTCGACCGACAGCACCTCGCCGACGAACACGATCGGCGATGAGGCGAAGGCCTCGCAGGGCGTGGGCCCATGGACGCAACTGCAGGCCGCGGCCGGCCGTGGGCCGGCGGCCAGGAACCCGGCCGCCACCGCGAACGCGAGACTGTAGGATGAGAGGCGCATTTGCCTCCTGAACGATCGACCAGGGCAATCTTGCACGATCCGCTAACAAAGAGTGCGATCAACTTCGGCGCCTGAAGGCAAACGATCCGGAGAAAAGGCCGGTGCCCCCTGTCCGCGAGAGCCTGGAACGCCAACGTCGTGTCTACCGCCAAGGCGCGTTCGACAAGACCGTTGTCGACGTCTAATGCGTGCTCATCCAGGAAACGCCAGCGTCACGTGAGACGTCACGCCCGGAGAAGCGTTACTGATCGATGGGCAACCGAACCGTAAATACGGTCCGCCCCGGCTCTGACTGGAGGTCCAGGCCCCCGCCGTGCTGCTGCACGACGATGCGTTCGACGATGTCGAGGCCGAGTCCAGTACCCTGTCCGACCGGTTTGGTGGTGAAGAACGGTTCGAAAATCCGCGATTGAATCTCAGTTGGTATGCCAGGGCCGTTGTCGATTACCCGCACCGCTGCCGATGCCACGCCGTCGCGTCTCGCCTCGACGCGTATCAGCCCGCCGTCGGGAGCTGCGTCAATGGCGTTGTCGAGCAGGTTCGTCCACACCTGATTGAGCTCGCCCGGATACGCGGCCACTCGAGGCAGATCGGTTGCGTACTCACGTTCGAGCTGCAGGCTCTTCTTCTTCAGTTTGTGCCCAAGCATGACGATGGTGCTGTCGAGGCCTTCGCGGAGGTCCACGGCCTGTTTGTCCGCTGCCCGGTCCATGTGCGAGTAGATCTTCACCGACTGCACGAGCTCCGAGATCCTGGCCGACGCGGCGTGGATGTGGTGTGCGAGGCGCGTGGCATCGACGAGCGTCTCAATCCAGCGGACGGCGCTGGCGACTGCGGCGGGCGGCACGCGTTCACCAATGGCGTCGAGGTCGGCCTCGGTGACGCCCGAGTCCACAAGCGTCCCTGCGAGCGTCCACGCGTCGTCCACACGTCGCGCGTCGAGCCACTCGCCGATCGCATCTTCGCGACGACTGCGCGCCATCGCATCGATCGAGGCCGGCGGGCGCTCGCGCAACGCCTTGGCCAGCGCGCCGAGCGCATGCAGCGACGCCTCGTCGAGACCGGATGCGCAGAGATCCGCGGCCAGATCTGCCATGGAGTCGAGCCGTCGCTGCAGGCCTTCGGCGTCGCGACGGACAGCGGCGGCGGGGTTGTTCAGCTCGTGTGCCAGCCCTGCCGCCAGTGTGCCCAGGGCCGACATCTTCTGGCGCTGTTCGGCAACTCGTGTCGCCTCGCGAACGCGATCGGCCATCACCGATACGAGCCGCTGGCCGAGCGCGGGGATCCGCTGCAGCATCTCGGGGAAGCGTCCCTTGGGAATCCGCAGAACGCGGAGCGATCCCGCCGCACGGCCGGCGCCAGTGTAGTGCTGCATGCGCGAGAACGGCAGCAAGCCCGTGACTTCACCGGCGTATTGCACGAACGTGGGCACCAGCTGGCCGCCGATCCCGATCAGCAGCTCGAGCGCACCTTCAAGGATCACGATCATGCTGTCGGCGGGATCCCCGGCACTGAAGACCGTCTCACCGGTCTTGAACAGCAACAGGTCGCCGTTGCCGGCAAACCACGCGAGCTGATCGTCGGGCAAGCCGCCGAACACGTCGACCCGGCGCAGTTCCTGGGCCGAGACTTCGTTCACAGCGTCACCTCGTCGACATAGCACCAGCCCCACTGCTCGCCCGGCTCCATCGACTTGACGATCGGATGGCTCGTCGCGTGGAAGTGTTTGGTTGCATGCCTGCTGTGGTGAGCTGTCGCAGCAGCCGACGTGGCCGCACGTCATGCAGATTCGCAGGTGCACCCAGGCCGCACCGATCCGCAGACAGTCTTCGCAGCCTCGGGCGCTTGGATGCACGCCGCGAATTCCGGTCGTGTGGTCGCACCGGCCGACCGCTGGCGTCAGCGTGACCGTGCTGGCGGGGTCGATGTCGTTCCGGGACTTCGGGCTCATGGTGCCTGCTCCCTGGTCGGTCTGCGGACGTTCTTCGTAGCCGCCGTGCCTCAGGGCCGACGCATGGCGCTCGATGTCGTCCGGCTGGGCCCCGTACATGCGGAGCACGTCGGCAAACAGTTGCACGATGCCCTCGCTCTCTTCCGCGATGACTGCGTCGGCGCCAACTTTGCGAAGTCCGGCGCCTTCGGATTGAAAACGGGTGCGCGCGACGATCCGGGCCGACGGAGCCAGCGACCGCGCTACGGCGACCACGTGTTCCGCCGTGGCCGGGTCATCGTCGGCAACGACAACCATCTTCGCGCGGTCGACCCCGGCCGCCAGCAGTGTGTGCTGGCGCGCCGAATCGCCCCGCAGGACGGGCAGTCCGGCATCCTCGGCCTCGATGGCGCCGCCCGGACTGAGCGTGGTGATGACAAACGGCAGGTGCGATCCGTGCAGCACCTGGACCAGATGGCGGGCTGCGTCGCCATAGCCGGCCACTACGACGTGATCGGATAGATGCGCGAATGTGGCCGATGACAGCTCTTCTTCGTCCGCCTCTGTTGAATCGACGACCTCGCGTTGGTGTTCGAGTTTCAGTCCCACCCGCGCCCCAAGGGTCGCCAACTGAGGCGTCGCCACCATGAGCACGACCGAGGCGGCGAGAAACGCCTGTGAGCCCGTTTCGCCAAGACCCGCCGGTGTCAGCCCCACCGCGTCCCCCGCGCGGTTCAGGACGAATGAAAACTCGCCAATCTGGGCGAGCATCAGGCCCGAGGCTGCCGCGACCGGCCACGAATAGCCAAGCGCGCGCACGCTGGCCGACGTCGTCACGCTCTTGATCAGCAGCACGAACAGTACCGTGCCAGTCACGAGCGGGAGATGCTGCGCCAGAAAACCAGGATCGAGCAGCATGCCGATCGAGACGAAGAACGTCGCGCTGAAGAGGATCTGCAGCGGCATGATCTCGCCGAATGCGTGGTGGCTGAATCGGCTCTCGCTCACCAGCAGGCCAGCCAGGAACGCCCCCAGCGACAGGCTGACGCCCGCGACGCTGGTGAGCCAGGCCGTGCCGAAGCAAATCGCGATGACGGTGAGCAGGAAGAGCTCCGGCGAGCACGTGCGCGCCACGCGTTCGAGCAGCGGCGGCATCAACCGGCGCGCGACGAGCAGCACGGCGAGGATGATCGCCGAGCGCCTTACCCAGCGCCCAGATGATTGCCAACGCCGATCCGCCGGTCCCGCTGAGCATCGGCACGAGCAGCACCATCACCACGATCGCGAGGTCCTGGAAGATGAGCAGCCCGAGGTTCACCTGCCCGAAGGTCGTGTTCGACTCGCCGCGATCGCCAAGTAGTTTCAGGACGATGACAGTCGATGAGAGCGAGACGAGAAACCCGGTGAAGAGTCCGGTCCGCCAGTCCACGCCAAATGGCAGCAGCACGGCCATCGTGGCGACAGTCGCCAGCAGCACCTGGAGGCCGCCGCCGCCGAAGATGAGCGTCTGGATCCGCGCGAGCTTCTCGAGGCTGAACTCGATGCCGATCGTGAAGAGCAGCAGGATCACGCCCATCTCAGCCGAGGCGTTCACCAGCTCACGGTCTGACACCAGGCCCAGCGCGTTGGGACCGATCAGCACACCGGCGGCAAGGAAGCCGACAATCGGGACGAGGCCGATGCGATAAGACAGGTAGGCGATGGCCGCCGCCGCGACGACCAGCGCGACCGACTGGACGAGAAACGGCGGGGCGACGGCGGTAGCGAGCATTGGCGTCGGGATTACGTAATTCCTCGGATTACGGATTAGTCCTAATTACAACGATGCGAGATACCGGTGGATGAAATGCACCACGACGCTGCCCTCCCCAACAGCTGATGCCACGCGCTTCACCGATTCGTGGCGGACGTCGCCCGCTGCAAACACGCCGGGCACGCTCGCCTCGAGGAGGTAGGGCGGGCGCTCGAGAGGCCAGTTCTTGAGATGGTTCTCGGCATCGAGATCCGGACCGGTAATCACGAAGCCCCTCGGGTCGAGGCTCACCAGCGTTCCAAGCCATCCGGTGCGGGGGACAGCGCCGATGAAGACGAAAAGAAAGCCGGTATCGACGGACGTGCGCTCGCCGCTTGCCCTGTTCAAGAGCGTGAGCCCTTCGAGATGCTTGTCGCCGCGGCACACGACGACTTCGGTCTGGTAGAGCACGTCGATCTTGCGACCGACATCATCCGACTTGCCCTCGATCCGATTGACGAGGTACTGCGACATCTTCTCGCCGAGGCTCTTGCCGCGTACGATCATCATGACTCGCCGCGCAAAGCCGGCGAGATAGATGGCCGCCTGGCCCGCCGAGTTGCCGGCTCCTACGACATAGACCTCTTGATCTCGGCAGTTCAGCGCCTCGGTCGTCGCCGCCCCGTAGTACACACCGCGACCTTCGAATTGATCCACACACTCGGCTGGCAGCCGCTGCCAAGCCAGCCCTGGTGTGAGGACCAGCGCCTTGCACGCGACCTCACGCGAGCTGCCATCCGGGCCGGGCACGCTCAGGTACTTGAAAGGCGCGTCGAGCCGGACACCGTTCACGTCGAGCGGCGACACGACTTCTACTTCGAATCGCCGTGCCTGCGTCAGCGCGCGGCGCGCGAGGTCCGCGCCCGAGACCCCCGAAGGGAATCCAAGGTAGTTCTCGATGCGGCTGGAATAGCCAGCCTGGCCTCCAGGCCCATCGCGGTCGAGCAGAATCGTGGACAACCCTTCGGAGGCCGCGTAGACGGCCGCCGCGAGTCCCGCCGGACCGGCCCCCACGATGGCCACGTCGTACACCGCGCCCTTGGCCTCGACGCTCAGACCGACCTTCAGGGCGAGGTCGCCCACTGAGGGCGCCTGCAGGCGTTCCCCTCCGGGAACAATGACGAGCGGGAGTTCGACCCCCTCTGCGAGCGTGCGCGCTTCGACACCGCGCTCGTCGGTCGCCTCGACGTCGAAGAACTCGTAAGGGACGTGATTGTGCGTGAGGAACTCTTTGACCTGATGGACCGACGGCGCGAAACGACTGCCGATCACCTTGACGCCGCCGTAGCCCGGCCGGTACTGCGAGCGCCAGTCGTCGAGGAGTTCTTCGACGACGGGGTACAGATGCTGCTCGGGTGGGTCCCAGGGCTTCTGCAGGTAATAGTCGACCTGCGAGCGGTTGATGGCGGCGATGGCCGCCTCCGTGTCGGCGTACGCAGTCAGCAGCGCCCGCCGTGCATTCGGAAACAGCTCCCGGGCTTCCGCGAGAAAGCCGACGCCATCGAGACCGGGCATCCGCTGATCCGAGAGCAGCAGCGCTACAGGCTCGGCGGCCTCCTTGAGCTGGCGCAGCGCGTCGAGCGCTTCGGTCGCATCTGAAGCGCGGACGATTCGGTAGTCTTTCCCGAAACGTCGCCGCAGGTCGCCGGCAATGGCTGACACCACTTGCGCGTCGTCGTCGACAGTGAGAATGACGGGACGAGTCATGAGCGACAAAGGATCATCATACCGTTCGCGTCGCGCGTGGGCCCCACCCGATCGAGGGGGATGCCGTTACCCGTCGCGAGGTATTGGGCTGTGACCCCAGCCTGTCGAGCTATCCAGCCAGGCCGAAGGCTGGATCCGCTCGAGCACGCGATTCAGCTCCTCAAAATTTCGCCGGCTGCCGACGAGCACGCCGCGGACGGTACCGCGGCCGCGACCTGGGTTGCTCGTCGCAGACGCTGCAGTCCGTAATCAGCGCGGACCTTCTGGCTGATCGAGGCGGATCGGCCCAGGGACGTGGACGTGTATTCGTCTGCGCCGAGTATGGCTGGACCGATCAGCTCTGCTCGTCCCAATCGACGAGAACTAACGTGAGATCGTCACCCGGCGGTCGCCCGGACCATCTGTCGACTGTGGTCAGAAGATCGTCAGTCACACCCTCCGAGTGGAGTCCGGTCGCCGCGGTGAGCGACGCTTTGAGCCGCTCGAGCCCAAAGAGATCGTCGTCGGCATTGCACGCCTCGATCAGGCCGTCGGTGTACAGGAGAAACCGGTCGTCAGTGCGCAGGGACTCTTCCAATTCCGTGTAGCCTGGATTCTGGACAAAGCCAAGAATCAGCCCGTTCTGCTCCACTTCGTCCACCTCTCCATTTGCGCGCGTTGAGCGCAGCATCGGGGGGTGCCCAGCGGCGCCATACCGAATCATTCGAGATCGAATGTCGATGAAGAGATAGGCTGCCGTGACGTACTGGCCGGCAAGGCGTCCGCACAGCGTCTCGTTCATCCCCGCCAGCACCGCGGCAGGACTGTCGGCGTGATCTCTTTGCGCAGCGAGTGCGACTTTGACCATTGAAGCGATTAACGCTGCAGGGACTCCGTGGCCCGATACGTCGGCGACGAGAATGCCGAGCCGCTCGCTGTCGATCTCGAGGAAGTCATAGAAGTCACCGGCGACGGCCGTCATCGGGCGGTACCGTGACACGATGGTCAATCCTCGTATGCGTGGCATAGCCTGCGGCAGGATCGAAGACTGGATTTGCCGTGCGATGTCCAGCTCCCGGTTGATCGCGACCAGTTGCTGCGCGTCGGCGACGACCCGCCAAATCGCGACTGTTCCGAGAGACGCGATAAGGACCGTAAACCCGAACGGCTCCAGCTCTGGACCAGGAAATGCCAGGACTTTCAGCCCGCGCAGGTTGTCGGCGACAGCCCCCACCGAAACGCTCAGCGCTCCGATCCGAAGCGTGTGCAACTCGCGCGAGGGCGTCAGGCCTGGACGAAACATCCAACCAATCACACCGACGAAGAACGCGATCGCGATGATGTTGTTTGCCGTATTCGCCGAGTGTGGCTGGTCGAGCGCGGCGTCGGAAACGACGCCATAGACCGCAAAGACGGCCAATCCGATCGCGCCAGTGGTCCAGAAGCGACGCCAGGCCGGAAAGATGGCGCGCGCAAAAAGCACGATGGGAATCGGAACCATATAGGTCATCGCGGCATCGATGCGCTCCCAAAAAACCGTGGGGACATCGAAGGAGAGGCGGACGATGGCGGCGCGTTCCAGGAGCCGGGAACCGTAAAGCAGAGAGAAGGCGCCCAGCCAGAGCAACGAGACGGCGCGTCGGCGCAGCACGCTGCCCACCACGAGGGTGGCCAGCCCGGTCAGTATCAGGAGCAGACCGAGGACCAGACCCAAGGCGTCAGCGCGCAGCATGCCGCGCAGATCGGCGGGGTTGACAGGCATGACCTCAGCTTCCCGTGCTCTCCTTAGCTACTCGTGGCGCAAGTAATAGTGATGCTCAACGTATTTGACGATGTGCACGGTGGCATTGAGCGTCGCTGCACCATCGCGGGTGACGACCAGCCCCACACCTCAGCTTGCAGCTGCCAGCAGCGTGCAGCAGTATCAGGATCATGGACCGCCCACTAGGGAACGAACCCTTCGGCCAGCAATCAGGTACGTCCGTCGAGACGAAGCCTGCTGTGCGCACCGCTGACCAGTCGATCCGGGCCGCATCCGTCGGTGCGGTTGCGATCGGCGCTCTGGCGTTCGGGGCCGCGGCCATCGGGGCCTTGGCGATTGGACGCGTGGTCATCGGAGCGTTGGCTCTGAAGCGAGGGCATGTGCGCTCGCTTGCTGTAGAGGAGCTGTTGGTCGGTCGTCTACATGTCCGCGAGCTCGCAATCGATCGCGAGATCGCGGGCGGTCCAGGCGCCTGAGAAGGACGCAGGTCGGTGTAAATTCACGACGCCGCCTTACGTCGTGGCCAAGGGGCCCACTCTATCGCCGAGCCTTCGATTCCAGCCAGCATTGCACGAGCACGCTCCCGGTCAATCAGCAATCGACCTGAGAAGCGACGCGGTGGCCACCACCGCTCCCATTCCTGCCAGACTTCTCCCTC
>CAWHFZ010000011.1:0-7936 GCA_963828745.1 Vicinamibacteria bacterium
CCTGGGGGAGATCGACATGTACGCGCACCGCATCCCTGCCGTTGCAGTCTTCGGATCCACGCTGTTGGCGTTGCTGCCATCTCTGTCGAACGTGCAGGCCCAGGCCGGCGCCGGTCGACCACGTGTGATCGAAGTCTCGAGCGTGGCGCCGGAGAAGAACGCGCAGCTCTCGTCGCTGATTGCCGAGATTCGCAGCCAGGCAGATGCATTCGTTTTTCTGAGCGGTGGCGCCTCGAGAATGCGCGAGGACCACCAGCAACAGCTGTTGGGAATGTTCGAGGCTCTGGCCCTGATCGCGAAAGGCGGTCGACGTATCGCGGTCGGGGATGGTGGCACGCAGGCGGGGATCATGGAAGCAGCGGGACGCGCACGGCGTGCCAGCAGCTAGCGCGTTTCCGTTAATCGGCGTCGCCCCCGCACGAGAGATTCCGCCCCGCGGCAAGACGCCCGTCGATCCAAATCACTCCCACGTTATCGCCGTCGACAATCCGTCGGCACCCGCAAAAGACAGTTGGGGATCCGAGACCGGCACGATGTACTGGCTCTTTGCTGCGTTGGCCGAAGGACGCCCGTCCGTCACGATAGTCGCCAACGGAGGCGGTATTACGCTGACGGAGGTGGAATCGAACGTCCGCGCCGGGCGCCCCATCATTCTGATCGAGGGCACCGGCCGCGCGGCAGATGCACTCGTATCGTTGTTGCGGAAGACGCCGGTCTCGGAGCCGGAACTCGTCAGCCTCAGAGAAAGCGCTGAGAAAGCCAGGCTCACACGACGACCGGAACTGTTCACGGTAGTCTCGCTCCAGGGGGGAGCATCAGGCCTTCGTGATGCCATCAGCTCCGCGATCGGATCCGCCAGGTAGGAGCACCCTCTATCCTCCGGACGCCCGGCAAGGTTTCGTGGCGTCTCCGCAAAGCATTCCAACCTCGCCGGACTGGCGGTCAAGAAATTCAACCGCGCGGGCATGGCCAGCCACGGAGAGGTCCCGCAGAATCGCTCCTGTTGGGCCGGCCATGAGCGCAAGAGACATCATCCAGGCCCTCACGCGGCTCTCGTCGTTCCAGTCCTCTTTGCCACTCTGTTTGTGGCCCTGCCGGCCTCTGCGCAGTCGCCGCTTTCGCTTTCCGAGGCGATTGCGCGCGCCAAGGCCCACAACCCCGACGCCGGAGCGGCGGCGGCAGCCGAGCGGGAAGCGGCCGAGCGCGTCACACAGGTTCGCAGCGGCTACCTCCCAAAGGTGGACTTCGCGGAGTCCTGGCAGCGCGGCAACAACCCGGTGTTCGTGTTCAGTTCGCGTCTTGCGCAGCGGCAGTTCACCGCGGCCGACTTCGCCCTTGATGCGCTCAATCACCCCGATGCCACGGACAACTTCCGCACGGCATTCTCCGTCGAGCAGTCGCTGTTCGATCGCACCGTCTCGGCAAATGTCCGAGCCGCGTCGATCGGGCGGGACATGGCGGCCACCGGCAAGCGACTCGTCGACCATGACCTGACGGCGGCGGTGACTGACGCGTTTGGCCGCGTCCTCATTGCTGCCGCGACTGTTCGTTCGGCAGCGGCCGCGGTCGAGGCCGCCCGGGCAGACCGCGAGCTGGCCGGCAACCGCCGCGATGCCGGTCGGGTGACCGACGCGGATGTCCTGCAGCTGGACGTCTACCTGGCACGCACGCTCGAACAGCAGGTGCAGGCGACGTCGGACGAACGCGTCGCGCGCGCCCGGCTGAATCAGTTGATGGGCGAGCCCTTGAGCACGATGTTCTCGCTCGATCTCACGCCACCGGCGATCGCCATCGACATCACCAATCCCGCGAGCCTTGAAGAGGAAGCATTGAAGAACCGGCCCGAAGTCGCGCTCGCCCTGCAGCAGGAACAGCTGGCGGCCGCCACGGTGGACGCGGCGCACGCGGCGTTCCTGCCGCAAGTGGCCGCGCAGGGCGCGTGGGAACTGAACGGCGGCGCCTGGAATTCGCGGTCGTCGAGCTGGGTGGCTGGCGCGGTCGCCCGGATCAACCTGTTCAATGGTTTTGCCGACAAGGCCCGGCTCGCTGAAGCGCGCGAGCAGGCGACGCGTCGAGCGCATCGAAAAGGAAAAGGCCGAGACCATGGCGCGGCTCGATGTGCAGATCGCGATCGCCCGGCTCGAGGCCGCGCGGGCGAGCGAAGCGGTTGGACGGGCGGCCGCCGATCAAGCACGAGAGAGCCGCCGCATTATCCGGGACCGCTACGAGAGCGGCCTCACGGATGCCGCCATGCTGCTGCGCTCGGCCGACGCCGTTCAGCAAGCCGATGCCCAACAAATCGCCGCGCGTGTGAATGTGCTCACCGCAACAGCGACCCTGCAACGAGCGATAGGAAGGCCATGAAACAGATCACAGCGACTCATCACGTCATCGTCGCGGGCGCTACGGCGGCACTCTTGATGAGCGCGGCGCTGGCCGGATGCTCGGCTCGCCCGGCCGCCGCCGCTTCGGCCGACGCGGCAGAGCCCATCGCCGTCACCATCGCCCCGGTTGCGATGACCGACGTGGCCAGAGCGATCGATGCGGGCGGCGTGGTACAGGCTCGCACCACGGCCACGATCGCGGCGCGCATCCTGGCGCCGGTGCGCGAGGTCCGTGTGTCGCCAGGCGATCAGGTCCGCCAAGGCCAGACGCTCATCGTGCTCGACGGCGACGATCTCGCCGCCGGCGCCCGTGCCGCGCGCTCAGCGGCCCTTGCCGCCGAGCAGGGGGCGAAGGCGGCCGCAGCCGAGCTCCTGGCCGCGGAAGCTGGCCTGGCCCTCGCACGCGCGTCTCACGATCGCATCGCCGGCCTGCAGGCCAAGCGGTCCGCCACCGCGCAGGAACTCGATGACGCCACGGCGACTTTGCGGAGTGCCGAAGCGCGCGTCGCCGGTGCGTCCGCGCGCGCCTTGCAGGCCGCGTTGGCAGTCGAGAGCGCCCGGGCCGCCAGCGACCAGGCGAGCACCACCGGCTCCTTCACCACGATTGCAGCGCCCTTCGACGGCCTGATCACCGAGAAGATGGTCGAGCCCGGAAACATGGCGTCACCAGGCACGCCCCTTCTCCGCCTGGAAGACACACGCGGATTCCGCCTCGAGGTCCGCGTGGATGAATCACGCATCGGCGAGATTCGAAACGGCGACAGCGTCCCGGTCTTCCTCGGAACCGGAACCATCTCGATCACGGGCACGGTGGTCGAGGTCAGCCGGGCAGTGGATGCCGATGCGCGAGCGTTTCTCGTCAAGATCGCGTTGCCCGATGCACGCGGCCTTCGATCCGGCGAATTCGGCAAGGCGCGATTTGGCGGGACGCCCCGGCGCGCGTTGACCATTCCTTCGTCAGCGATCGTGCGCCGCGGACAGCTCACCTCGGTATTCGTGGTCGAAAAGTTTGGCGCGAACAATGCCATGGCGCGCGTGCGTCTCGTCAACCTCAGCGAGTCCGAAGTACTGGCAGGCCTGACGGAATCGGAGATGGTCATTCTTTCGCCGCCGGCCGGCGTCACCGACGGACGCCGCGTCAGCGTGGGAGGCCGGTAGATGGCTGCGACTTACGGCGTTGCCGGCCGGATGGCCGCGACGTTCATGCACTCGAAGCTGACGCCGCTCTTCATCGTGGCCTCGATGGCGCTTGGCGCCCTCGCGGTGATAGCGCTGCCGCGCGAAGAGGAACCTCAGATCATCGTTCCGATGGTTGACGTGTTCGTCGAGATGCCGGGGGCGACACCGGCGGATGTCGAACAGCGGGTCACGCGCCCGCTGGAGCAGCTGCTCTGGGAAGTGCCCGGCGTGGAATACGTCTACTCGACCTCGAGTCCCGGACAGTCGATGGTCGTCGTCCGCTTCACGGTGAACGAGCCGCTGGAAGCCGCGCTCGTTCGCCTCAATCAGAAACTGGCGGCGAATGCGGATCGCATCCCGCCAGGCGTCATCGGGCCCCTCGTCAAGCCGCGCTCGATCGACGATGTGCCGATCCTTGCCGTCACGGTGTGGTCGGCGCGTTACGCGGACGATCAGCTGCGATCGCTCGCGTCCCAACTGCGAGAGGCCATCGCTGAAGTCAACGACGTGTCGGAGGTGACCGATCATCGGCGGGCGCCCACGGCAGGTTCGCGTGGACATCGACCCCGCGAGGCTGTCGGCCTACGATCTCGATCCGCTCTCGGTTCAGCAGGCGATCGCACGCACCAACGTGCGTGGCACCGCGTCGGGCCCTGTCGCGGGCGGTGTGGTGACCGGCCTCGAGGCGGGGAGCCGCCTGCGCACCGCCGATGAACTGCGCAACACCGTCGTGACCTCCGGACGCGGGCGTCCGGTGTTTGTGCGCGACGTGGCGGAAGTCGTGGAGGGCGACGCCGAGCCCACGTCGTATGTCACCTTCCAGTCGAAGACGTCCGGCGCGCAACCGGCCGTCACCATCGCCGTCGCAAAGCGGAAGGGCACCAACGCCACCGACGTCGCCCGCCGCGTCGTCGAGAAGCTCGACACGCTCAAGGGATCGCTCGTGCCATCGGACGTGCAGCTCACCATCACCCGTGACTATGGTGAGACCGCCGCCGACAAGAGCAACGAACTGCTGTGGCACATGCTGCTCTCCGTCCTCTCGGTCTCGGCGCTGATCTGGCTGGTCCTCGGCCGGCGCGAGGCGGCCGTCGTGCTGATCGCGATTCCGGTCACGCTCGCGCTCACGCTTTTCACGTTCTATCTCTATGGCTACACCCTGAACCGCATCACGCTCTTCGCGCTGATCTTCTCGATCGGCATCCTGGTGGACGATGCGATCGTCGTGGTGGAGAACATCGTCCGCCAGGCGCGCCTGAGGAGTGGAGAGGCGGCGAGGAGCGGGACGGGCTGGCCGCGATCGCGATTCGCGCCATTGACGAAGTGGGCAACCCCACGATCCTCGCGACCCTCGCGGTGGTGGCGGCGATCCTGCCGATGGCATTCGTCCGCGGATTGTCGGGGCCCTACCTGCGGCCGATTCCGGTGGGCGCGTCGGCAGCGATGCTCTTCTCGCTGGTGGTCGCCTTCGTCGTGACGCCGTGGGCCGCGGTCCGGCTGCTCAAGCCCTCCCCGCATCACGATCACGGCGAAGAAGATCTCCTCACGCGGCTCTATCGCTGCGTGATGGGACTGCTCATCGCCAGCGGCAGGAGGCGCGCGATCTTCCTGGCTGGCGTGGCGGCCTTGCTGCTGGCGGCCGTCGCGTTCGTCCCGCTCGAACTGGTGAAGCTGAAGATGATGCCGTTCGACAACAAGAGCGAGTTCCAGGTCGTGATCGACATGCCCGAGGGCACGGCGCTCGAGGCGACGGCGCGCGTCGCGTCGGCACTGGCGTCGGCCACCCTGGACGATGAGACGGTCGTCAACGTCCAGCAGTACGTGGGCGTGTCGGCGCCCTACAACTTCAACGGCCTCGTGCGGCACTACTTTCTGAGGCGTGCTCCGCACCTCGCCGATCTGCAGGTGAACCTCGTGCCGAAGGGCGAACGCTCGGCGCAGAGCCACGAGGTGGCCGGACGCGTGCGCGAGCGGCTGATTCCGATCGCGAAACAATTCGGCGCGACCATCCAGGTGGCGGAAGTGCCACCGGGCCCGCCCGTGCTACAGACACTCGTCGCGGAAGTCTATGGACCGGATCCGGCGCGGCGGATGGCGGTGGCCGCGCAGATCAAGTCGATCTTCGAGCAGACCCCCGGTGTGGTCGATACCGACTGGTACGTCGAAGCCCCGCACGCGAAGATCACGCTCGCCGTCGATGGCGAAAAAGCCGCGGCTGCAGGCCTCTCGCCGGCGGCAGTGGCGGCGGTCGTACGGATGGCCGGCTCGGGAGAATCCGCGGGGCTGCTGCACGACGAACGGGCGCGCGAGGACGTGCCGATCGTGATCCGCCTCCCCCGCGACGATCGCAGTCTCGAGGCCGTCCAGTCGATCCCGGCTTCGCGGCACCAGGCCGGTTGCCGTGGGCGAGCTCACGAGCGCCGTGACCACGCAGGAAGGGGCAAGCCTGTATCACAAGAATCTGCAGGCGGTGACGTACGTCACTGGCGACCTGGCAGGAAAGAACGGGAGCCCGGTCTACGCCATCCTCCAGATGAACGAGCCGATCAGTCGGCTGTCGCTGCCCGAGGGTTATGGGCTCGAGGTCTTCAACGCGGTCCAGCCGTTCGACACCTCGCGCTACGCGATGAAATGGGACGGCGAGTGGCACCTCACGATCGAGGTGTTCCGCGACCTCGGCCTCGCGTTCGCGGCCGTGCTCGTGCTCATCTACGTGCTGGTGGTCGGCTGGTTCCAGTCGTTCAAGACGCCCCTGCTGATCATGGCCGCCATCCCGTTCTCGCTGGTTGGCATCCTGCCGGCGCACGCGGCGATGGGCGCGTTCTTCACGGCCACGTCGATGATCGGCTTCATCGCCGGTGCGGGCATCGTGGTGCGCAATTCGATCATCCTGGTGGACTTCATCGAGCTGCGGTTGCGAGAAGGTCTTCCCCTCGAGCAGGCCGTCGTCGACGCCGGCGCGGTGCGGTTCCGCCCCATGGCGCTCACCGCCGCCGCCATGATCGTCGGCGCCGCGGTCATCCTGTTCGACCCGATTTTCCAGGGCCTGGCGATCTCGCTGATGGCAGGCGAGGTGGCGTCGCTCCTGCTCTCGCGCATGGCCGTGCCCGTCCTCTACTACATGGCGAATCGCCAGGAGAGTGCCGAACCGGTGTCCAGTGCAGCGCCGATGGAGGTCACCTCGGCGATCGAGCCGAGCTCGCAGGACTCCTGCTTTGGCGCCGGTACCGAGCCGGCGGCACTTCGAATGCGCGCCTGAAGGCCCGGTTGAACGCCGCTTCAGACTCGTAGCCCACGTCGGCCGCGATATCCGCCACTCCCTTCGGGGTGGACGTCAACGCCTGGGCCGCCAGACGCAGCCGCCAGCCTGTCAAATACGCGATAGGGGGAACCGAGAGGTAGCGCGTGAAACGCTCCACGAGCACGGAGCGAGACAGGCCGACGCCCATGGCGAGCTCGGCGATCGTCCACGGGTGACTCGGGCGGCTGTGAAGCAGCGCGAGGCTCTTGCCCACGACAGGGTCTCGTGCGCCCGCGAGCCACCCGGTCGTCTGATCGGGGAGGCCCGTGACGTATCGCCTGATCGTGTCCACGAACAGGACTTCCGACAGCTTGTTGAGCATCACGTCGCTACCTGCGCGGTCCGAGGCGGCCTCCTCGACGAGATGCAGGATCGACTGCTCCAGCCACTGCCCGGAGCGGTCGGTCCTGATGTTCACCTTCAGCATGGGCGGCAAGCTCTCGAGAATCGGACCGCAGAGGAGCGGGTCGCACGTCAAGTACCCACACACGAACCCGGTCGTCGCCCCACCGCCGCCGGCGCGCATCGGCGAAAGGTCGTGTGTCGCGACCTTCTGCAAGAGCGCAGCACCATCGAGCTGGTTCGATCCGGAGCCGCTGCTCAAGCGATGCGGATCCCCGTGCGGAAACAGCACGATGTCGCCTGGCGACAGCTCGACCTCGGGCTCGCCTTCGAGACATACCCGGGCTGAGCCATCCACGACGAAGTGATAGATCAACATGTGCGGCGCGCCGGGCGCCAGCGTCGGCGCCAATGCGCGGCAGTGGGGCGTCGAGAGCTGCCAGGGGGCCGAGAACTCCGCCCTGAAGAACATCGCCCCCTTCAACCGAACGCCGTTCAACACCTCTGAGAACGCGTCCATCCTCTTCCGGCTTCCTCCGCGCAACGCATTCGTGGCGCCCGCGCAAGGCATTCTAAGCCCGCCGGACTCGCCGGCTGGAACTTCACTCGGGGGCATGATCAGCCCACGAGAGATCCCGCCGTTCAAATATTCCAGCGAACCTGATCCTGCCTCGTCGTCCGCTCGTCCGGGAATATTCGAGGCGACCCGGCGATAAGGCAATCCGGAGGG
>CAWHFZ010000012.1:0-740110 GCA_963828745.1 Vicinamibacteria bacterium
CATCCGTCAGCCGGCTCTGGGTGTCGGCGTCTGCGGACAGCACCTTGGCGAGGCCGAAATCGAGGAGCTTCACCGGACCGTCTGCCGTGAGCATGATGTTGGCCGGCTTCAAGTCACGGTGCACGATACCTGTGGCGTGAGCGGCGTTGACGGCGCTGGCGACTTGCACGCCGATTCCGATCACCTCGCTGACCTTCAGTGGCCCTCGCTCCAGCCGATCGCGGAGCGTCTCCCCGAGGTAGTAGGCCATCGCGATAAAGCGTCGCCCTTCCCACTCACCTACCTCGTACACGGTGGCGATGTTGGGATGATCGAGCGCGCTTGCCGCGCGAGCCTCCCGAAGCAGTCGGGCATTCCCGTGGGGATCTGTCTTCCCCCCTTCGGTCAGAAACTTCAACGCAACTTTGCGATTTAGGGTTGTATCGTCGGCCAGGTAGACCGTGCCCATACCCCCTGCGCCCAGATGGCTCAGGATGCGATAGCGCGAGACCAGTGTGCCGATCATCTGATGAGGTTCATTCTAAGCATTCACGCTCGAGCGGGAAGCCCGTTTGTGCGGGCTCGAAGACCTCACTTTCTCGACGACCCAAGGACGCGGGTGTGGCGCGTCGATCCGTGTAGATTGGGCTTCTGCGGGCAGCGTGTGTCGATGGGTTATCGCTTCCGGCTCCGAATCGCGCGACGAGTGAGGAAGTTCGGCCCGCATTCGCGCCGGAAGGCCAAAATCGTCTGATTTTGTTTACGGGCGCCAGCAGTCCCGAATCACGGCCGGCGGTAGACTCCGTGTGCCCCTTCGCGGTCGCGTCCCTTTCAAACCTTGGCGGCAGGAACGACATGGCAGACGACAACGAGAACACCGTGCATCTTCACGGGCGCTCCTGACTTGTTTGCGCCCGACCGAGTCTCACCGTACATTCGCTCTTCTCGGTTGAACGCACCATCCTCGACCTTCATCACGACCAACGGAGGGATCAATCAATGACCGATACGGCGGCCGCAATCAACGCGACCAATCTGGGCTGCTCGATCACCTGCAAGGACCTGGAGGCCTCTATTCGCTTCTACCGCGATGCCATCGGGTTGGCGGTGGCTCAGATGTTCGAGAACGAAGGGAAGGTCGTTGCGGCGGTCGTCGCCGCGGGTGATTGCCACATCGTCCTCAACCAGGACGATGGCAAGCTCGGTTGGGACCGGATCAAGGGACAGGGTTTCTACCTGCAGATCAACGTGGCGGGCGCTGTCGATGTGGACGCGGCTGCTGCGCGGATCAAGGCCGCGGGTGGAACGCTGCTGAGTGAGCCGGCGGACCGTCCGTGGGGCGCGCGCATGTTCCAGTTCAACGATCTGGACGGGTTCAAGCTCGGGGTGTCCACACCGCTCGCGGGATAACACCCGCAGCACTCATCGCGCCGTCGCGGTCGGCTTCACGAGGCGCTTCGGGGCGAGTCTGAAATTCGTCTCGCCCAGAAGCGGCGTTCATGTGGCCGTCTGCGGCACCGTGGGTGAGGCGTCTGCGTTTCGAGCTGTTCGGCCACAGGCCGCTCGCCGAACACATGCGGGAGGGACTGCGGCGTGTGACTCGGCGCGTATCCGCGCTGGCGGATGCTGGTGAGCCGCATTTTCGCGAGTTGGAACCAGCTGGACACGTGGATGCGGCAGGTGGACTCGTTGCGGCGGGCGGCTTGACGCTCGGAGCGAGCAGCCTCTGAGCCGTCAGCGCGACGCCTTCGTCCGAGCCGTTCGCTTGGTCGCGTCTTTGGGAGGGCGCCCGCCGAGCCGGCCGTTCGCACGTGAGGCACGCGCCTTCGCGTCGCTGCGCTTCGCGCCCACCAGGGCAGCAACGCCAACGACGCTGATACTCGTATTCCCTCGACCGGACACGCGTGCGACGCGCACCCGTGCCTCTGGTCGACTCGCCGGGTGCAGGTTCAGGGTATCCGCGAGAACTGCACGAATGGCGCGCTCGGCCTTCGCGTGCGAATCGGCCGCGGCATACACGGGCAGCCCCGGTACGTAGGCGCTCACGGCGCCGTTCTCTTCGGTTTCGAGGACGATCGGGTAGAGCATTGTCATTCGACGCCCGCCTCGCGCAGGATGCGATTGCCGAGCCGCCCGGCATCCTTCTTGGTGTGAACGGCGACCCAGACTTCCTTGCCGGATGTGGGATGCTTCAACAGCAGGTGACTGCCTTTCCCGGCCCTGACCTCGACGAATCCTGCAGCCTTCAACTTGCGAAACACCTCGGCCCAGGTCACCCCAAGATCGTAAACCTATCGCTAGGTTTAGTCAATGCGGCGGCGGATGGGTCTGGACCGACGGGTCGATTCCTATCTGCGGTGGCGCCTGCGACCAGCCGCCACTCCACTCGTCGAACGCCGTCAAGAACTTGAGCGCCTCGGCAATCTGGCACGAACGCCACAGGTAGGCAGCGCCTTCGACAATCGCATCTGAGGCCAGGGTCCGCTCGGCGATCTCATGATCGTCTCGACAGAGTGCCACCAACTCGCCGCGCTTGTCATCGCCCTCGGCGGTGACGGTCTGAACGATCCTGCCGTGGCCAGGGGAGACGAAGGCGACGTGCGGCGACTCCATGTGGCCGCGCGCCTCGCGTGACGAATCGAACGATCCACATCATTTAGGCTAATATCGGGCTCGGCCTCCGACCCGAGAGCATTCACCATGACCCTCCGGCCCGAAGAGTGGGCACGTATGCGGGCTGTCTTCGAGAGTGCTCTTTCCTTACTGCCCGATCTCCGTGACGCGCACATCGCGTCAGCGTGTGGCGACGACGTTGAGCTGAAAGCGCACGTCGAATCCCTGCTCGCGTCGCACGAGCGTGCCGCGGGCTTCCTGGCCACGTCCGAGACATGGACGCTCGAGGCCGCAGTCTCGCCCAGCCTTGAAGGCCTCCACCTCGGGCCCTACTTGCTCACCGACCGGATCGGAGCGGGTGGCATGGGCGAGGTCTACAAGGCGCGCGACACGCGCCTCGATCGTGCAGTGGCGATCAAGGTGCTGACGGCCAACGTCGCGACCAACCAGCAGGCCAAGGAACGATTCGAGCGCGAGGCTCGAGCAGTCGCGGCGCTCAACCACCCGCACATCTGCACGCTGTACGACATCGGCGTGGCGCCCAGTCCCTATCCGCCGAGCGGCGCTTCCATCCGCTTCCTCGTGATGGAGGACGTGGAAGGCACGACGCTCGAGCAGGCCGGTGCGCTGCCATTCGAGCCCGCGCGCATCGCACGAATCGCCGCGCAGGTCTGCGACGCGCTGGCCGCGGCTCACGCGCAGAGTCTCGTGCACCGTGACATCAAGCCGTTGAACATCATGCTGACGCCGCAGGGGCAGGCGAAGGTGCTCGACTTCGGCGTGGCGAAGCTCGACCCTCATCGGGGCCGGCCGGAGGGCGCGGACCTCGCCGGCCTGCGGACGCCGACTGGCGTCATCGTCGGCACGCTGCCGTTTATGTCACCCGAGCAGGCCTGTGGCGAGCACGTCACGAGCGCGTCCGACATCTTCTCTCTCGGCGTCGTGTTGTACCGGCTGGCGACCGGCCGGCATCCGTTTATGTCAGACGAAGGGGGCGCGGGGCTACAGGGACTCGTCCAGGCGTTGCTCGTTCGCGCGCCAGTCGCACCGCACCGGATAAACGAGGCGGTGCCACCGGCCCTCGAAGAAGTTGATCATCCGGATGCTCGAGAAGGACCCAGCGAACCGGCCGGACGCGGCGGAGGTCGGCCGCGTGATGAGCGATCCGGCGACGCTCGCCTCTGTGGCGCCAGATCGGCTGCGCGAGGGGCAGCTGCGCCGCCGGACGGTCGGGCGTCAGCGCGAGCGCGCCCTCCTCGATCAGGCGTTTGCCGAGGCGGCCGTCGGGCGCCCCCTGCTCGTGAGCGTCTCAGGCGAGCCCGGTATCGGCAAGACGACGTTCGTCGAGGAGTTTCTCAGTCACCTCAGATCCAAGGATCTCGCCCACGTCGCGCGCGGACGGTGCTCTGAGCGCCTCTCGGGCAGCGAAGCCTATCTGCCGATTCTCGAGACCCTGGACAGCCTGCTAACGGGCGACGACAGACACTCGGGCGCGCAGCAGCGGATGGTCCTGCTGGCTCCCACCTGGTACGCGCAGGTCGCGCCGGCCGGCCGACAGGTCAGCAGCGGCGTCGGCGGGCAGTTGGAGCTGAGGACCGCGTCGCAGGAGCGGATGAAGCGCGAGCTGAGAGCGCTTGTGGACGACCTGTCGCGCGCGAAGCCGCTGGTCGTGTTCATCGACGATCTTCACTGGTCAGACGTCTCGACCGTCGATCTGCTGGGCTATCTCTGCTGCCAGTTCGGTTCGATGCGGCTCCTGATCGTCGTGACCTACCGGCCCACGGATCTCGTGCTTGCCAAACACCCGTACACCGCGTTGAAGCTCGATCTGACGGCACGCGGGATCTGTCGCGAGGTGCCGCTCGGTTTCCTGAGCCGCGAAGACGCGGCGCGTTATCTCGACCTGGAGTACCCGGGTCACCGATTCCCGCCGGATCTGGCGACGGTGATCCACGACAAGACCGAGGGCAGTCCGCTCTTCATGACGGACGTCGTGCGCGATCTTCGCGCTCGCGAAGTCATCGCGCAGACGGACACCGGGTGGCGGTTGGTGCAGTCGATTCCATCGGTCGTGCGGGACTCGCCAGAGTCCGTCCGCAGCATGATCGAGCGGAAGATCGCGCAGCTGACCGACGACGATCGGCGTCTTCTGGTCTGTGCCAGCGTTCAGGGCCACGCCTTCGATTCCGCCGTTATCGCCGGAGCGCTGGAGCGGGATCCGGCCGACGTCGAAGAGCGCCTCGCCATGCTGGATCGCGTGCACGCCTTCGTGAGCGTCCGGGGCGAGGACACCCTGCCGGACGGCACGTCCACGACACGGTGTCAGTTTGTCCACGTGCTGTATCAGAACGCGTTCTACGCGTCACTGGGCGCGACGCGCCGCGCGTCGCTCAGCGCCGTGGTGGCCAACACGCTGATCCGGTTCCATGGCGCGGAGAACACGGCCATTGCCTCGGAGCTCGCCATTCTCCTCGAGGCCGCGCGGGATCACGCCCGCGCCGCCCGGCACTTTCTCGTGGCGTCACAGAACGCGCTGCGCGTGTTCGCATTCGTCGAAACGGCCGGTATTGCCGAGCGCGGGCTCTCGCTTCTGTCGAGCTTACCGGAGACGCCCGAGCGGAACGCGCTCGAGCTGAAACTGCAAATCGCGCGGGGCACGGCGTCGGTGGCGATCCAGGGCTACACCGGGCCCGCCGTCGAGCGCGCCTACGGCCGGGCGCGCGAGCTGTGCCGCCAGCTCGGAGACCCGAGCGAGCTGGCGTCCGTGCTTTTCGGCCTCTTCGTCTATTACGTCGTCCTGCCGTCGCATCGGACGTCGCTCGAGCTCGGTGACGAGATGCTGGCGCTCGCCGACCGCGAACACCAGGCCGTGTGGCGACTGCAGGGACAGTTGACGCACGGCATGACACGCTTCTGGCTGGGCGACGTCGCGGTGGCGATCGACTGGCTCGAGAAGGGCATTGCGCTCTACGAGACCCGGCGGCACGCGATTGCCGGAAGGACGCCGCTCTTCGATCACGGCTCCAGCTGCCGGCGCTATCTGGGCGCGACGTTGTGGCTGTTGGGCTGTCCCGAGCAGGCCGTACGTTTCGTCGGGGAGGCGGTGGCGGACGCGCGCCGGCTGAAGCATCCACTCACGCTCGCATCCGCGCTGAGCTTTGAGGCCATGGTCCACTACTTCCGGCGAGACGTGGTGGCCGCCGAGCGGTCCTCGGCCGAGGCGGTCGCCTGCACGCGGGAGTACGTGTTGACCTTCTGGCTGGGCTTCTCGGCCGCGATTCACGGATGGGCTGTTGCGCAGCTCGCCGAGGCCTCAGGCGACGCATCTCGCTGGGACGAGGGTCTGGCTCAGCTCCGCGAGGGTGTCGAGTCGCTTCACAGCGCGGGTGCCAGGACCTTTTCGACGGTTGCCCGGTCGCTGCTCGCGGAGGCCTACATGTTGCACGACCGCCTCGATGAAGCCGCCGCCGCGCTCGACCTGGGTCTCCGGCTCGCGCGCGAAGCGGAGGAGGGCGTCTGGGAGGCGGAGATTCACGGGCTGCTCGGCGAGGTGTCGATCCGCCGCGGCGCCGCGGAGGAGGCTGTCCACCACTTCGAACGTGCGATCGCGACGGCGCAGCGACGAAAGCAGCGCGGCCCGGAGCTTCGGAACCTCGTGCGTCTCTATCGCCTGGTCGGCGCGCCTGCCGACGCCAGCCGCGCCGCGGAAATCCGGCAACGGCTCGCGACCGTCTGCGAGGCATTCACCGAAGGTTCTGACGAGGCGGACATGCGAGAGGCCAGGGCGCTCCTGGCCGGGGGGAGCAGTCGATGACGCAGCGGCCCGAAACCCCATGTGCGGGTCCTGTACGGTCGTCGAGCGCGCGCCGACGGTCGCGCGCCCGCGCTGCCTACACTGCGGTCAGCCGACGGTCGTTTGCTGGATGCCTGGTGCGGCGCTGGCGTGGACGCCGGTCGTGAGCAAATCGCCCAGCACTTCGCCGACGAGATACGCGGGGCGCGACGTGTTATACGCGGGCAGCTCGGGGAAGATCGAGGCATCGCACACGCGTAGGCCCTCTATGCCAAACACGCGGCACTCCGAATCCACCACCGCCATGCGATCGCCGGGCCGGCCCATTCTGGCCGTGCCGCTGATGTGGTGACCGTAGCTGGAATACTTGCGGACGTAGTCCTTCAGCTGGTCGAGCGTGCGGTACGACGGCCCGGGCAGGACCTCCTCGCCGCCGTACTTCTGAAGAATAGGATGCGCCAGCATCTCGCGCGTGAGCTGGATGCCCATCGCCAGTCGCCCCAGGTCCGCGTCGGCTTCGTGCAGGCGCAGATCCACGATCGGCGGGTCCGTGGGATTCCGCGGTCTGCAGCGTGATCTGACCGCGCGTCGGCGCCGGCTTGACGCACTCGATGAGAAACGTCGCGAACGACTGCGTGTTCTTCGGGTCGAGCTGCGACAGAAACAGGTTCAGGTAGTTGGCCTTCAGCGGATCGGGATTCGCCCACCGCGGGTTCAAGTTGAAATCCCGGAAGAAGACCGTGAGCACGTGGATGTGCAAGTCCGGGTGCATCGGGTTGGGTGTGTCGAACCCGCTGAACCAGTCCATCACCAGCGGAATGTAGTTCTCCGTGAGGGACTGCGGATCCTTCGCCGCCGCGAAATGCGGAGCGGCGTCGGCCAGGAACGTGGACTGCCACCGCCAGACTTTGTCAGGCAGGTTCTTCATCCGGAAGGCGTTCCCGACCTCGACATGATCCTGGAGGTGCTGGCCCACGCCGGGAAGGTCCCTGACGACGGCGATGCCGTGTTGAGAGAGGTGATCGCCCGGGCCAATGCCTGAGAGCATCAGCAGCTGAGGCGAGTTGATCGCGCCTCCGCACAGAATGACTTCCTTTTTCGCGGTGATCGTGATCCGTTTGCCGTCCTTCGACGCGGGCTCGTGGGCCACGTCCGCCTGTACGCCGGGCGGCATCCAACGCCTCGACGCCGACTGCTCTGTTCTGGCTGACCAGCACACGAGCCGCCAGTTTATCGGTCAGGATCTGGAGGTTGTTCCAGCCGCGCCGCTTCGTCATCTCGAGCGTCGGCAGCAGCAGATCCGCGGCGGCGTAGGAGCGGCGGCCGTCGGCATGCGCCTGCATGTCGCACCAGCCGATGCCGGCGAAGTTCGTCGGGTCGTTGTAGAAATCGTGCCGGAACGGCATGCCGTGTTCCTGCATCGCGACATGCAGCAGGTCCGGATGGAAGCCCTTGTCCAGCCGGGCGCGCTTGATGTTCAGCCACCCCGATTTGCCGTGCACCGATTCATCGACGAACGGCACGGCGAAGTTCTCCATCTTCTTAAAGAAGGGCAGCAGTCGCTGGTACGTCCAGCGCTCGTCGCCGGCCTGCTTCGCCCAGGCGTCATAGACGAGCGGCGTCCCACGGCCGTCGACCACGGCATGGTGATTGGTCGAGCCGCCGAGGCCGGTGCCCCGCGGGTAGCAATAGTCTTTCCCGTTCTGCCGCGACACAAAGCCCCAGTGACTGGGTGATGGCGAGGGGCCCACCGCCGGCGGCATGTCCCACAGGAACGGACCGAAGAGTTCGTTGATGGCCACATGCGCCGTGTTGTCGGGCCCGGCCTCGAGAAGAATCACCGAGCGCGTGCCGTCCTCTGCCAGACGAGCAGCGACGACGGCACCAGCGGCTCCAGCGCCAACGACGACGAAATCCGCCTCGTAGCTCATGGTGTGACCTCGTTAGACGGTATAGGCGCAATACCCTCGGAAACTTCCCATCATTCCGGCGACGGTGACCAGTTTGTGATCGGACCTCGGCCGGCCCCCGATCACGACAATCGTCGGTGGAGCCAGGCGCGCGCGATGGTCCAATCGCGCTCCCACGGTCGCCGTCGAGACGCCGATCGCCCGGCCGCCTCCCCGATACTCAGGCCCGCGAAGAACTTCAGCTCGACGACTCGTGAGGTGGGGTCGAGGGTCGCCAGCTCATGGAGGGCCTCGTCCATAGGCTTAGCACGTCGATGGGTCGGGGTCGCGGCCGGTAATGGGACATCGTCCAGGGTGATCATCGTGTCCTCGCCACCGCGCTTGAGCGCGTTCTTCCGGCGCGCGTGATCGACCAGCACCTGTCGCATCAGCCGGGCCGCTAGCGCCAGCAGGTGAGCGCGGTTGCGCACCGTCATGTGGTTGATGTCCACGAGTTTGAGGTAGGCCTCGTGGACGAGCGCCGTTGTCTGAAGGAAGCTGCCGGGTGATTCCGCCCGGAGCCGCGCGCGCGCGACGCGGCGGAGTTCGTCGTACACCAGAGGAATGAGCTGCTGCAGCGCGCCGTCATCGCCGCCCTGCCACGCCTGAATGATTCCCGTGACCTCGTCCCGGCGCGAGTTCGGCCATGGATTGTGAGAGAGATCCGACCGCCGAGGTGAAGTGCGCTCAATCCTCCTCGCCAGCCCAGAGGCACCCGCGCTGGCACGCCGAGTTCGCGGAGTATTCCACGCTCACGGACGATCGCCGCCGGTCGCGCTTGGTGCGAGACACAGGGCAGGAATGCCGACCACGTTCCAGAAGATCACGGGGCCATACGGTCAGCAGGCCGTAGTAGATCCAGGCAACCTCAAACAGAGCCACCGGTTCGCCATCGTCGGGTTGATGCCCTGGCTCGACCGCCGCCTGATCATCGGCTACGAGCGTGGGGATCGCCGCGGACGTGTTGCCGAACCCGGCCATCGAAGCCCGCGATCTCGGAGCGCTGGAGATGGAACGAGAAGGGCACCGCGCAAACGCTACCATTCGGTCAGGAAAGTCATGGTGGATGAGCTTGCGTCCAATCCCTGGTTTGCGCGTATTTTCATCACTGCTTCGCGTGCGCCCGTCGGGGAGTAAGGAGAAACAATTCTCTACAGTACCAAGTAAACGTAGGGACATTCTTGTCCATGAACTCAGCGTCGCAATCGTATAGCGTCGGCAACGTCAGGAAGACAGAGAAGGAGGGGGAATCATGTTGAGAAGGAAAATGTCTCTCGCCTTACTCCTGGTCGGTGCTGTGGTCTTTAGGGTCCGTCGGTACTGCTCGCGCATCATCCTGTGCGCCATTGGTGGGGGCATGGCTTGTGGACACGAAAAGCACTACCGCCTTCTTGCGGCCAGTGACTTTCAATGTCCACTCGGATGGGACAATGTCCAACGTGAGTGGCACGAACATCGTTGTACTGGGCTTTACCGACAGAAGTGGTCTCCATGGTGAATGTTCCAATATCGGGCCGCACCTCTACCGAATTATGCTCGAAGAGCTGCTCTATAAGGATGGGCTTTTCGCGGGCCGATTCCTGTTTGATTTTCACGTAGAGCACGACCCAAGAACTGACACGATCGTAGGCGTTTCAGGACAATCCCGGTTCAAGATCACGGTGTTCAGAACGACGCCTCCTCCCGATCCTCCTGCTCCTTGTATCAGCAATACCGGCGACTTACCTACCGGAGACATGGTTCGTGAAGACTTCAATGAACACGATTGCAGGAGTTCGAACGACCTCGAGTTTACGGGGAGACGCCTTGCCACGGATAGTTTCTTCACACCATGACCCGGGCCACGCCGAACAAGGGCCTGGAGCTGACTGCCGCCAACGTCCGCTCGTGCCTCGCTTCCGCTTCCGGTCCACTTAGTTCGAACTTCAGTGCCAGCTTGAGGAAGGTGCTACGCGCATGCGCGCGGCAGAGGCACCGTCACGTTTCCTGACTTGAACACCGGAGAGTGCTATGTCACGACTGCTCGGCCTGGGCGCGCAATTCCCGGAGTTCTCCTTGCAGGCATGCGTCTCGGCCGAGCCTGGGTCGGAATTCCGCATCGTCGATTCCCACGAGCTGGAGGGCACGTGGACTGCGATCTTCTTCTGGCCCCTCGATTTCACCTTCGTGTGTCCGACCGAGCTGGTGGAGTTCAACCGCGCGCTCCGGGAGTTTCGCGCCCTTGCCACGAGGGTGTTCGGTGTGAGTGGAGATAGCCACCACTCGCACCTCGCCTGGCGCAAGGAAAACTCGGCCCTTCGCAATCTCGAGTTCCCGATGCTGGCGGACGCCGACAAGGAAGTCGCCGAAGAGCTCGGAATTCTGGATCCGACCGAGAGGGTCCCGCTTCGAGCAACCTACCTGCTCGATCAGGAGAGGAGGATTCGGTGGCTCTGCGTGAATGATCTGAGCGTGGGCCGGAGCACCGGGGAAGTCCTACGGGTCCTCGCGGCGCTCCGGTGCGGAGGGTTGTGCCCGGCCAACTGGAGCCCGGGGCAGGCGACCCTCGTGCGGCCGACGGACAAGGGGAAGGCCGTGCCATGGGAAACCAAGGAGCACGTCGCCCGCCAATGAGCCGGCCCTCGCGGCGCGCCGCGTGCACGTTGGTCAATATATGTGCAGCTTTTCCAGCAGTGCGAAGGTGTCACCGACGCACTCGAACAGGTCTTTGTTGTGCTTGATCATCTTGGTGCGCATGTACACCCGAAGCCACTGCTTGTACATGAACTGCTCATAGCGATTCAGCATGTCCGTCAGCGGCAGGTCGTGCTGCGCCAGCAGTCCCGCCAGGAACATGGCGCACTCGAAGCCGAGCGAGATCGACTGGAAGTAGGGCGAACCCATGGCAGAATCGCCGGCCAGGAACACTGGCGAGCGCGCGAATGGGTGGTCGCCAGTCCCCCCTCGCCGCAACTGCAGGCTGGTGGCATTACGGGCCCGGTACAGATCCAGCGGGATCCGGACGATCTCGAGGTCACCGACGATCGCGCCGTTGGTTTCCGTCTTGATCTTCTCGATGAAGCGGTCCATCGACTGGGCGACGTGAGGAAAGTTGCTCCGAAGCCACTCGCCGTCGAACCGTGACGGCATCCGCTCGTAGTCCTCGACGGGGATGTTGACGATGCCCGTCACGTGGGTGATGCGGCCGTCGTAGTACGTCCGGTTGACCGCCGGAATGAACTTGTAATACGCGTTGTCGATGTTCTTGTAATACTTGCAATACTCGTTGCAGTCGTAGGCCTGGCCATACAGGAAGGTGATGACCAGCGCGTATTCGAGCCGGAGCTTAAACGTATTCGCCTCTCCATCCGCCGCTCCGGCGCTGGGCACCAGCGAATCCCGGACCACCGAATTGGTGCCTGTGCAGTCGACCACGACGTCTCCCGGTTGAAGCATCGTCATCGCGTCGTGCGCCGTGACGACGACCGCTGTGCGCTGCACCGGACGCGCCCGACGCGCATCGATGAGATCGCTGAGGGAGCGCTCGATGTCGTTGAGCGGGCAGAACCCCAGGGTCCATCCCCGAAGCAGCCCCATCAGGTCTGGCGGAATAGATTGCCGAAACGCGAGGCCCTGCGCGAGCTCCGATGGCTCGAAGATGGCCTCAACGCTCCCTTCATCGATGAAGTCAGTACAGTAGCTCGCGATCGAGTCGGCCACGAGGTACGGCGCGAGCTGGACCATCCGCGTCCGAGTGTAGTCGCGTCGCTTTTCATAAAGGTGGACGGAGAACCGGTCGCTCGACTGGAGCAGTGCTGCTACTACGAGACCGACAGGGCCTGCGCCGACGACGTGCACTCGGACCGCGGGAGCCAGCGTCTCGGAGATTGGCAAACCTGATTGCGGGGGCATTCGCCTCCTCGGAAGGGATACTACAGTCGTTTCGATTCCCGCTCCAGCTTCCCGGTGATCGGCATCTGAACACCGCGAGACTGCAGGGAACCAATCCGGCGTTGGCCCGTAACTGCAAGTGTTAGCCAACCAAACATGCACCCATGACTGGGCTCCTGTCTGACCTCCGCTATGCGCTCCGCGTGCTGGGCAGGTCGCCGGGGTTCGTGGCCGTGGCCGTCGCGACGCTGGCCCTCGCCATCGGCGTGAACTCGGCTGTGTTCTCGCTCATCAACGGCCTGATTCTGCGCCCGGTGATTCCGTACAAGCCCTCCGAGGTGGTGTCGGTGTTCACGGCGCGCAAGGAGTCGAACCGCGACTACCGGCAGTTCTCCTTCGGAGAATTCAGGACGATTGCCGAGGCCAGGGAAACCTTCAGCGATGTGACGGCGGTCAACTTCTCGCTGGCGGGCATCGCCCGGGGCCAGGAGCCGATGCACCGCGCCTTCGTCTTTCTCGTCGCGGACAACTTCTTCAGGTTCATGGGCGTCCAGCCGGTTGCCGGGCGCTTCTTCACCTCGGAGGAGGGCCGGCCAAATGCCAACATCCCGGTGCTCGTCGCCAGCCATGGCCTCTGGCAGCGCATGGGGGGCGGTTCCGATTTCGTTGGCTCAAGCTTGAGACTCAACGGCAAGCCACACACGGTCATCGGGGTCGCGCCCGCGGGCTTCTCGGGAATCAGCGGGTTGATCGCGCCAGAGGTGTGGCTTCCTCTCGGCCTGCACAGCCAGATCACATCCGCATTCAGCGACGGCAGCCAGCTCCTCGATCTCGACAACCCGAAGAACTACACGCTGAATGTCATGGCGCGGCTCCAGCCGGGGCTCACGCTGACCAGCGTGCAGCCGCGGCTGCCCGTCATCGCGGATCGGCTGACCTCGATCCAGCCGCGTGACGCCGCCGGTACTCGGGAACTCCAGGTGCTGGCCCCCTCGCGCTTCAGCATCAGCACCACGCCGTCAGACGACGGGCCTCTGGGCCTGATGAGCGTGCTGCTCGCAGGCATGGCTGGCATCGTCCTGCTGATCGCGAGCCTCAACCTGATCAACATGCTCCTGGCGCGCGGCGCGGCGCGATCGCGGGAGATCGCGATGCGCATCGCCATCGGGGCAACGCGGTGGCAGATCGTCCGTCAGCTGCTGGTCGAGGGCCTGGTCCTGTCGCTCGCGGGCGGCGCCGTCGGCCTCCTGCTGGCCCGCTGGGCAAACACGCTGCTCGGGCGATCGTTCTCAGCCCTGCTCGGATCCATGAACTTCTCGCTGACGGCCGATCTCCGGCCCGACGCGGTAGTCCTGGCCGCTACCGTCGGATTCTGCGTCGTCGCGACGCTGATTTTCAGTCTCGGTCCGGCGCTCAGGGCCTCGAGGGCGGATGTGGTCGCCGACCTGAAGAACCAGGGCGCGGAGTCGACCGCGGCCAGGCGCCTGACCCGCTTCTTCGCGCCCAGGCACGTGCTCGTCATGGCACAGATGACCCTGTCGGTGGTGCTGATCTTCAGCGCGGGACTTTTCTTTCGCGGTGCGCTGAAGGCCGGAGGGCTCGAGCTCGGCTTCGAGCCGGCCGGCGTGGTGCTGACGGAGATGGACTTCTCGCTCGCCAACACGCCGCGGGCGGACGCGATGCGGCGAATGGCACTGGTAACGGAACGGGTCCGCATGCTGCCGGGCGTGCAGTCGGTCGGCTGGGCGACGCTCGTCCCGTACGGCAACATCACCAACAGCGCACGCGTCGTACCGGCCGATGTGCGCCCGCTCAAAGCCGATCCGAACGGCCCCGAACAAGGCGCCTACGGGGTCTCCGCGAGCGTGACATCAGGATATTTCGACAGCATCGGCGTGCCGCTGCTCCGCGGCCGCTCGTTCACCGAGCTCGAGTGCCAGAAGCACGACACGCCGCGCGTGTGCATCCTGGATGACGGGCTGGCGCGCAAGCTGTTTCCCGACAAGGACGCGCTCGGGCAGCGCGTGCGCCTCACGCAGCCACCGGCTGATGGATCGCCGGCGGAAATGGAGGTCGTTGGCATCGTCGGCCGGCACCGTCATGACGTGATGGACGACAACGGGCCCGCCCGCCGGATCTACTTCCCGTTTGCACAGGCGTACGGAGCGGGCGCCTGGCTGAGCGCGCGGTACTCGAGCAAGAACCCCGCAGCCGTCGCGAACGCGATGCAGGGGCTGCGCCGTGAGCTGCGTCAACTGGACGCCGATCTCCCGGTCCTGCAACAGCTGCCGTTCACGCTGCTGCTCGACAGGAGCGTCACCCTCTGGCTCGTGCGACTCGCCGCGGTGATGTTCGGGGTCTTCGGCGGAATCGCGCTGCTGCTCGCGGTGGTTGGAGTGTACGGCGTCAAGGCCTACGCGGTGCAACGCCGCACGCGCGAGATCGGCATCCGCATGGCGCTCGGCGCGGACCGGCGCGCGGTGTTCTCGTTGATTGCGCTGCAAGGTGTGCTGCAAACGGCCGTGTCGGTGGGATGTGGTCTGGCTCTTTCGCTTCTGGCCGGTCGAGTTCTGTCCACGATGCTGTTCGCGGTCAGTCCGGCGGATCCGCTCTCGCTCGCCGCCGCCGCAGTGCTGCTTTCCGCGTCGGCGCTACTCGCCTGCTACCTGCCGGCCCGCCGCGCGACTCGCGTGAGCCCGCTGACCGCTCTCAGGACCGAGTAGCCCCAGCGCGGACTTGTCAGGTGACGTCGCAGGCCTCTGCCCCCAAGAGCCCGAGCCTCGAAGCCCACTCGGCCTGATTCGCCGCTTCGAGCGCGGGCCATTGGCAGATTGGACAAGGCGTGAGAGCCGACACCGATCGAGAATGAAACATCCGCAACCGGTCTCAACGACAACATACCTTCCAACCCATTGATCACCGACCGACTTGGCCGGTGGTCCTCAGACAGAGGGCCTTCTAAGCCGGGGGTCGCAAGTTGGAGCCCTGCCGGGCGCGCCGTAGCGCGCAAAGCGCGAAGGCGGGCCGGGCGCGCCATTTCCTAAAGAATTCGCCTTGTAACGGGCCCAGGCCTGCGCGGACCCTTTTCCTGCCGCCGTACTTTTCCTTTTCTCCGGAAACGCCTGAGCGCCGCGCAACGCCGCGCGCCACCTCAGAACATCCACCTGGCCCCGATCCTCGCGGTTCGCGGATCGGACCACGCGAACGGCATGCCGAACCCCGGACCCGAGACGCGGTTGACCGCTGTGAGCACGCCGCGATTGGTGACATTGAACACGTCGACAAACACACCGACCGTTCCGCCGCGTCGTGGCAACCGGAGCGTCTTGTCGGCGCGGACGTCGAGCCCTGTGGACGCCGGAAGCCGACGGCTGCCGCGCGGCTCCGCGCGGACCGCTCCCACGAAGGGTACGAAGAAGGTGCGCTCCCACGTGTGGCCGCTGTCGAACTGGTAGATGCCGCTCAGGTTCAGGCCGCCGAACCACGGGAGCGCGGCGGTCCCGAGCAGCTTGACCGAGTTCGTGAAGTCCAATGGCGCGTTTCCGTTCGCGTTGATCAGTCGGTTCGGGTCCGAGTAATAGCCGGTGATCCCGGGATGGCCCCAGTTGGTCTGGGCCACATTGCTCATGTTGCCGCGCGTCTGCGACCACGTGTACGACGCTTGCATCTCCCACCGATTCGCGAGCGGCTTCCGAGCGATGAACTGCAGGCCGTTGTAATGGCGGCCCGCGCCGTCGGGGTTCACGAACACCTGCACGCCGGGGGACGTTCTCCTGTAGACGGTCAGCGCTCCACCGTCGTCCTGTGTTCCGATTTCTCCATCCGGCCCGGGGTCCACGGTCTCGATCGGCGACCACGTCTCGCCCACTCTGATGAGCCCGAAGATTCGATCGAAGTTGCGGCGAACGAACTGCACCGTGGCGGTGAGCCCCCCGACCACCTGGCGCTCCGCGCCCAGCGTGTACTGATCGACGTAGGCCTGCCTCAGCCCGGGTTGGACGACGCTGCGATAGGCCCTTGGATCATCGACCTCCACTATCTCGAAGTCATCAGGCCCCGGCCCCACGATGACGCCGAACGATTGGGGCGTGGCCAGAGACTGGTCTGACGAGAGCACATATTGCACGATGTTCGCCTCGTAGTAGCGGCCGTAGTGCGCGCGGACCACGGTGCGATGGCTGGAGGTGACGTCCCAGGCCACGCCCACTCGCGGGGCAATCGGATCGTTCGAGAGCAGCGCTCCATGGACCGGGACGGATCCGCGGTTCACGTCGAGCCTGGCTCCCGCATTGATCGTCACGCTCGAGCTGACCTGCCACGCGTCCTGAACGAAGATGCTCGTTCGATTCGCCGAGGCGCGCCTGACCTCGCCACGCCAAAGCTCTACGTATGCGGGCTGTCCGTTATCGTCGGTGTACAGGCGGTCGCCCGGCAGGTGGTCCGTGCTTCTCAGGCGAGCATGCTCGAATTCGAAGCCGAGCTTGAGCTCGTGACCGATCCCGACCGCTTTCATGTAGCGTGTCCAGGCCACTGCGAGTGACTGCTGCCTGCGGCCTTCCTCGGTGTAATCCTGGATGTTGCGCGACTCGATTCCCGTGATCTCGTCGTAGTGGGGATACGGACCTGAACGTGTCGCGGGCGGGTGGGGGTCGAACGTTTGTGGAGAGCGATACCCGCCGGTCCTGAAATCGACGATGTCGCGGGATCCCGGCGTCCATGTCGCACGAACGTTCCAGCTGGTCTGCGGCTGGTTGATGTCTTGGGTCCCGTCGAGCGGGTTGATTCCCAGCCCGTCGGCCGAGAGGACAGAGTGTCCGTGTTCGAGGAAACCGTCGACACGCACCGTGCGTCCAAGGCTGGCCGTCAGCTTGAGCAGGGCGTCCGGGTGGGCAAAGATGGTCGAACCGGGACCGCTGTAGAACGGGGGCCGGCTCTCAACGTGGGCGTAATGGTAGCCGAGGAAGAACCACGCGCGGTCCTCCCGGAGAGGGCCGCCGAGCTGAGCGCTGGTGTCCCACGCCTCGCTGCGGCCTGACGGAGCGTCGCCCGGCGTATTTTGCGCGACCCAGGATGACGGCGGGTGGAGCACCTCGAACAAACCGCTGACACGGTTGCTTCCGGATCGGAGGGCATAGCTGCCGCCAACGCCGGTGAACTGTCCATACTCGGCCGGCGCGCCCGGCGCGAGCACCTGCACGCCTTCCACCCAGTTGTAGCTGAAGGACGCCCACGCCGTCTGGGTGGTCGTCTCCGTGGCGTCCACGCCATCGACCCACAAGGCGTTCGCACGTTGCGTCCCGCCAAACCCGGAGCCCTCGGACACACCGGGTGTGAGATTGATCAGCGCGTAGATGTCGCGTGATGTGGGGAGATGCTCGAGCAGCGGCCGGTCGAGCTCTTGCGTCGACGCCGACGTCCGCACGTCGACAAGAGGCGCCATCACATTCACGCGTTCTGACACCGAGGCCACATCGAGCACGCCGTCGACGTCCACGGATGCGCCCGGCGTCAGCTGGATCCTCGAATAGACGGCCGTCGCGAAGCCGGCGTGGGACATGCGGACCTCGTACTCCCCAGGATCGAGCGCCGACAGACGATACCGGCCCTCCTGGTCCGTCACGACAACACGCGCTCCGCCGATCAGGCTCGGGCTTCGCGCGGCCACCCTCACACCCACGACCGGCAGACCGCTTCGATCGCGCACCGTGCCCGACAGCCGCGAGAACACCAGGCTCTGGGCGACCGAGGGACGTGGCGCCGACAGAACGACGAACAGGGCAACGGCGCAACGGAGATTGAAGGCGCTCATTGAATGCCTCGCATCAGCCAGGTAGAAACGCCGACCTCACCGGCGGTGAGGAGCACCTCACGTCCGTCCGGGCTCAACCTGATCTTCCTTGCGTCCGTCATCCCCGGAATCTCACTCAGTCGGGAGGGAGGCCCTGGGACACCGTTGACAACGGGGATGGACCAGATCTCCGTTGCCACATGCTCCGTACCGAGGCCGGTGCGGCGCCACGCGTACAACGTCGTGTCGTCGGGTGACCAGCCGATGGGTACTACTCGATTTGCGCCCTCCGCCGTGAGCGCCGGACGCCACTCGCCTCCGGCAGTGGCTCGCACACCCATGGCTGATACTCCACCCACCTCGCCGAGGGCTAACCAGCGCTCGTCGTGGGACACCGCGAACATCATGTTGACCGGCCAGGCGAGCTCCGACTCATGGCCCGATGTGAGGTCGCGCACTCGAATTCCAAACTTGCCGCTGCGTCCCACGGCCCCGTACAGGCGCTGACCGGTGCGGGACCATTCGGGAACATACCAGTGCGCCGCTGGAGAAAGCTCGCGCATCATCCCATCACGCGTAGACAAGATCTCCAGCCGGTCGTTGTATCCGGTGCGCGCGTTGAAGAGGACGTGCACACCATCAGGAGCCCAGCGAGGGTCGTGGACTCCATCGGCGTCGGGCATGAAGAGACGCTCGCGACCGGTCGACAGACTCCTGACGACCAGGCCCATCGAGCGACGCGAAAACGGCACCTCGCCGCGGCGTGACACGTACGCGATGGATCGGCCATCGGGCGCCCAGTCCGCGTCGAGGTTCTGTCCGACGTACATGCCCACGATTGGCGCCGGCAACGATGTCCCTGCGCCATTCGGAACCGACCACCGGTAGATGTCCATCACGGTGGACTGCTGTCGGAAGTACAAGTCGCCCGCGGCCGTGAATCCGAGCGGCGCGAAACGGCCCATACCGCCCTTGATCAAATGCGCGGGCGGCGTCGCCTGGCCGCCCGCCACGTCAACGCGCCACAAACCCAGCGTTCCTCCGCGGTCGCTGGCAAACGCGATCGCATGCCCGTCCGGCAGCCAGCACGGATAGAGATCGTTACTCGGCGCCACAACGAGGGCCCGGGGTTGCCCCGTCGCCAGGTCCAGCAGCGAAATGTCGCGCGTCGACGCGTCTTTTTGCGTCGGCTCATCGTACGCGACTGTCGCCCCGTCGGGAGACAGGGATACTCCCAATGGCGCACCAGAGGTAAACGCGTGCAAGCGGGTAATGCCTCCCGTCTGCAGATCGATGATGGCCAGCGTTGGTGGACCGCCGTTCTCGGCAATGACTGCCAGGAGGGCGCGCGCGTCGGGCGTCCACGCGACGATGCTGGCGTCGTTCAGGTGCGGCGGAGCGACGATCGCGCGCGACGTGGCCGTGCCAATCTCGGCGAGGCGGATTTCGACGCGTTCGGTGCCATCGGGCTGCCCGATGTACCAGCCGTACGCCATCAGAAGGCCGTCCGGTGACAGCGCCGCGTGTCCGGCGCTGTCGCCCTCGCCGGCCGGACGCTGCACGACCGTGATCTCACCGGTCGTCAGATCACGCACTACTGGCGCGAAGGTCACCCAGCCCGCAATCCGTCGTCCGTCGGATGTGGGGGGAGACATTGGAACGAAGTCCTTCCAATCGAGCTCGCTCATCGTCAGACCGATGGCAGCCGACGCAGGCGCACGCGCGGCTGCATTGGAATGACGGTTCGCAGAATCCAGACCGATCGCGACAGCGGACGCGCACGTCACGACCAGCGTCGCCGCGGCGGCCCACCAGAACAGCGGAACGCGGCGCCCCTGGCCGGTGTCGAGACTCTCGGCAAGGCTCCGGCCGAACGTCCTTGCGCTCGGCGGACGATCCGATGGCGAGGCGGCTAATCCGCGTTCGAGGGCGGTTGCCAGGCGTTCGGGGACATCGGGCCTCGTCGACCGCAGAGAGACCGGAGCGCCGGTTCTGTGCGCGATGCGCAGCGTGTCGAGCGATTCGGCGTTCACGGGATAGGCCGCGGTCAGCAATCGAAACGCCAACACGGCGGCGCTGTAGATGTCCGACTGCACCGACGCGGGCCGGCCGTCGACGAGGATTTCGGGAGCAAGGCACAGCGGCGTCCCAACGAGATCGCCTGCGTGCGGCGTGTCCGCGATGCTCCCGGCGTGAAAATCCATCAGCACGACGCGGCCAGATGCATCGCGCATGACGTTCTCGGTCTTGAGGTCGCGATGCAGGAGTCCCGCGTCATGAACGGCCTGCAGCGCTTCGCATACGTCGATGCTGATCCGGACCGCTTCGTCTACTGGAAGAGGACCACGTTCCTGAGCGATGGTCTCGAGGGTCTGTCCCTCGACGAACTCCATCCAGAGCCCCGCACGGCCGTCGTACTCTTCCGCGCCGTACACGGTCACGATGTTCGGGTGACGCAACCTCGCGAGCAGGCGCCCTTCGTGGAGAACCGTCGCTGCCGATCCGAGGTGGCGCGTTCGAATGAGCTTGAGTGCGACCTCGCGATCGAGACGGGTATCCCACGCGCGATAAACGCGGCCAGCCGCGCCGTCACCGACAGGTTCGATCAGACGGAGCGGGCCCCAGCTGTCTTCGGGGGGAAGCCGCTCGCCGGATTGGGAAAAGGTGGCAGGCCCGAGGACGGGCACCCCACGATACGCCTCACGGTGCAGGTCCGCGATCCCGGCCACGACCCGCAATTCACGGAGCAGCGCCCGCACGTCCGGAGACGACGACGCCTCGGCGCCGTCCCAGTCCACGGACCGTCCCGTCACGATGGCGTCGGCGAGGTCCTCGAGAAGCTCACCCTCGGTCACCGAGACTCCCGGGGTGTGGCCGCGCGTGGGCACGGCCACGCCGAATCCGCTACACGTCCTCGCCCCGCATTGCCTCCGCCAACCGCTTCAACGCGCGAATCACGCTGACGCGCGCGGCATTGGCTGTCGGCTTGCCCAGGACCGCTGCCAGTTCCTCTGGGGTGTAGTTCATCTCGACGGCGGCGACGACGGCCTCACGGTCCGCGTCGCGGAGCCGCGTCAGGGCGCGCTCGTACCGCTCGAGGGTCTCCACGCCAATCGCTTCTTCGAGCGGCGAGGCCGCTGCCGTGGGGCCATCAGCAAGGAGCCCGCGTTCGGGCTGGCGCTTGACGCGGCGTATCTCGTCACGCATGCGGTTCAACACGGCCTGCCGGAGATACGCGCCGATCGCGCCGTCGCCGCGCGCCTCGAACCGGTCCCACCCCTTAAACGCCCGGATGAGGGTGTCTTGTACAAGGTCGTGCGTGTCGCACAGATCGCGGGCCCACCCTGGGAGTCGTCCCGTGGCCCACCGCTCGAGGCGCGGCAGGTAGCGCGCCAACAGCTCCTCTAAGGCGGCGCTGTCGCCTGCCCGCGCGCGCTCCAGCAGCGTGAGCGAATTCGACGTCGCGATTGCCGGCGAGTCGTCGGCGCGAAGACCAGGCCGGTCAGGGTGTCGCAGGTCCATTTCCCGTGATGCCGCGATTGTAGCCGACGGCGCCGCTGTACACCGGGCCTGCCGTTTGACGTTTCCCGCCTGACCGCATTCGCCCGAACACAAGGGGGGCCAGATGGACAACGTGACGGTTCGGTTCGACAACAGGGTTCGTCGTCAAACGCTCGTTCGCGCCGCCATCACAACGACGGGCGCCATCATCCTCCTCGCGGCCCAAAGCAACTGGTCGCCCGTCGCAGGAGCCAAGCCGGTGCGCTACTCCCCCGTGACGATGGCGTTCCGGTGCGTGGACACCGTCGCGTGCCCCTCAGGGGATCGCGTGCAGGGCGACCCCTCGGGCCCGTACGTCGGCAACCCGACGACGTCCCTCGGCGCGTTCTTCAACGCCAACCACGACCTGGCGCTGAGGCTCGACACGCCGGGCGGCCAGTACCTGTTCATGGACTTCAGCGCGGCGACGGGCGCTCCGGGCTGCGCCGCCACAGGCTCCTGTCGCCGTGTCGGGGCGTATGCGTTCACGACCGTGCAGACCTTCAACACAATCCCGGACTCGGGAGTCAATCCGGTCGACGCGGCCGACAATCCGCTGCCGAACGGTCTGCTCGACATCCCCATCAACACTCAGAGCAACGCCCGCATGAAGATCAATTTCCCGGACCCGTACGGGCGGGCGCTTCTGTGGACCGTGCGCTACAACCCGAAGGTGTACCCGGGATCTACCTTCGTGACCGTGCGTCGTACGAGCGCCAGCTCGTGGATCGTGACGACGTCCCCGTCGGCCATCGCCAAGCTCGTGTCGTGGGCCAGCCACACCGTCGAAGTCGACGAAGGCACGTTTGCCATGCCGTTCCAGTTCACCGTGACCCAGCCCTAGGCGTCGGCCATGGTGATCCCCGAACTCGCTCTCGCAATCGTGCTCCTTGTGACCGCGCCGGCGCTGTCGCGTTCATCGGCCAATGAAGACACCGATGCGCGGGCGCTCATTCTCATGCCGTCGCCATTCGGCCAGACGGTCGTCCGCTACGCACTGGATCTCGCCGAGACAAAGCTCGATCGCCCGGGCTGCCGTGATATCTACGCTGAGTTCGTGCTGGCCGATGGCGGCACGCCGCAAGGCGTGCTCGACTCGATGAGGATTGGGCCTCGATCGCTCTTGGAACACCTCGTCTTCATGGATGGAAGCCGCGACCGTGTCTGCGCGGCTGGCCGCGCGGGCCTTACGACAAGCCCTGGAAGCTTCGTGATTCGTGTCTGCCCTCAATTCATTTCCTTGTATGTGCGCGATCCTCCACTGGCAGCGATTCTCATTCTGCACGAGTCGCTGCACGTCCTCGGGCTCGCTGAAGACCGGCCGACCAGCGGCACGATTACGCAAGAAGTGGAATGGCGGTGCTGGAAGAATGGCAATCCAAAGGGCCGATGAGGACGTCGACTGATCAACGCACTGGATTTGCTGGCGCCGCGTGGCAGGAGACCAGCTATGTGTTTACGATCAGCATCGACACACCGACAAGTCATTCGCCAGGAACCTCTCAAAGAACGACGACGGTTGGAAGCTGATGGCGAACCACTGCGCTCAAGCCGCCAAATAGGCAGCGATTACTGGGATCAGGATCGGTTTATAGTCCTCATAAGCCCGTCGCACGATGGGCATCGCTTCGCGCGCGGTACGTGCGGTCGCAGCGACTGCATCCGGAGCCCATCGCGCTGGGTCCGACTACTTGAGTGAATACGCGGCTTACCGGAAGTTCTCGATCAGCATCAGATCCGCCCAGTTGCCGCATCGCGAGTGTAAAGAACTCGCCTGCCGTCGGGAGATACCCCAAGTGAGGCAACAGGTATGACTTGCGTCAGCTTCTCGAGCTGCCCAAGCAATCGCTCCTTGCCAGTCGCGGGACTGAGCAAATACACAGGGGGATCTGAGCGCGGTTCGCATCCCGCGTAGGAGATGCCTCTCGAACCCGCGGCGAATGCCCCGAAGAACGCGCACTTGACGAGTTGTCGGGCACTGCCGCCTTCGAGCGGTGCCTCCATGAGCGCCCAGGATTCTGTCTGATATAAGAAATGCGAGCCGTCGAACAACTCCACCCCAAACTCTGTTTTCCCGTCGTGGGTCAGCTGCTCCTTGACACCGTCCGACAGACGCGTGCGCCAGACGTCGCTATGGTTTGACTGTTGAAGCCAGTAGTAGATCCATTGCCCATCGTGAGACCAGGAGGGCCCGCGCTGACTGCCGGGATCCGTGGTGACAATGCGATCTGTTGGCCATGTGGCGACCAGATTCCCGAGCACGCGCCACGACCTATGCCGCCGAGTGAGTTGCCGAGCGCCCGAGCCATCGGCCGATGCAATCCAAAGCTCGAACGACTCGCCAGACCGATTTGAACGGAAGACAATCTGGCGGCCGTCGGGCGAGAAGCGCGCCAGAAAATCGTCGAATGACGATGCCGCGACAGGTTGTGGCGGGTGGCCCACGCCATCTGGTACACATCGAAGTTAAGGAAAGACCGTGAAAAGACAAGACGGTCCATCGCTGACGTGGTCGCCGGCTCGGACGCCCGTACGCCGGCCACTTCGATTAGAAGCCATTCATCGGTAGCCGCGTTCTTTACGACCTGTGCCGCGAGCACGCCGACCATACGGATGACGGCGAAGTGCTCGCAAAGATCCTCTTGATCGCACGAGTGTACGCCGCGGCGGCCAGTCTGGATCTAACTGCCGTCGTTTTCGTGCGAGACGTCAGTAATCGGCGGCGAGCGCTCGCGGGAATCACAGCCTTGAGACAAGAGAGGGAATTGGCCACAATGATAATTCGCAGCTTCCTTGTCGTGTCTGATCGACGCGGAATGAACTCTAGTTCAGCGGATTTTGAGATGGCTTTGTGATTCTCTGCGCTCATCGACTAGACTCTGAGGCGACATCACGAGGCGTCTCGAAGGCCGGAGGTTGAGAGTGGCAAAGAGAGGTCGTAAGTCAGGTAGTAAAAATCAGACGCAGGTCTTGGGAGACTTCGCCGAGGATCTGGGAAGATTCCTTCGTACCGCCGAGCACAAGGCGCGAGGCTGGCTTGATCAGCGCAAGTCGATTGCCAGCCAGTTGGCGCAAGTGCGAGACAAAGCCGACCAACTATTACGGGAGCTAACGGGCGGCGCCGCAAACATGGCAGTGGCAGTCACCCGTTCCCGACGTAACCGTCCGCTTGGTTCTGGCAAGAAGGCCAAGCGCAAGGGTCGGACGTTCACCGCTGCGCAGCGGAAGCAGCAGGCCGAACGGATGCGCGCCTATTGGGCTAAGCGGAAGGGCAAGACCGCCAAGAGGGGGCGCAAGGCGGCAAAAACGTTTCCTGACGGTACTTCGAGGAAGTCGTAGTGAATCGCGTAGGCCGTCCGCTAGTCGTAGATAGTGGGCGCCACTAGTCGCCCGATTACTTCGCCTACAACTTCATCGCCGTGCTTCATCTCGCGACGACTGTTTGCCGAGAGACTTCCAGCCTCACAACTCACGACCCAACGGGACAATCGGAACGCCTACCATCGTTTCATTCGACGTGGATGGAGACACCGTCGCGTCGGATGCCGCTCAGTTCCAGGTCGGCGAGGTTGTTGATCTCGACAACACGCAGAACGGGGGAGGCATTTTCCAAGAATTCTCGTCGGACTCTGGGCTTTTGAACGTCAACCTGAACATAGCGTCGCGCACGCCTGGTAACTTCCCCAATGGTACCGCCGGCGTTTTCACGCTTTTTATCGATGGCGTCGGAATCGCGACGGTGGATTTCGGTGTGATTGTCCCGAATGCAACCGAGCGATCGGTCTTGGCTGGGTCGACATTTCTCTCGTCTGGAACCCATCAGCTTCGCATCCTGATGACTCGGTCGGGTACCACAAACGCCGACACTCCGCTTCACTACGTCGACGACGTAGCTCTGGATTTGGTGGAGTCCGCATCGGTTCCCGAACCCGCCACGCTCTCGCTGCTCGGCCTCGGCCTCGCCGGTGCGGCCGTGCGACGATTCAAGAAGCGCCGGTAAGTCCGCCTTCCTCCACAGTCTCTCCGGCCTTTCGCACGTTTCGACGCGCCGCCTACCGTTGAACCAGGCAGCCGGCATCTACCGGGACTGTGGGGCAAGGACACATATACTGAGACCATGACACCTGACGAGAGAGCTCAACTGATTGAGGACATCAAGAAGTGTGACAATTATCGGCGTGGCCTCATTGAACGCGCCGAGGGGAGCAAAGACTTCGACATTCCTGCCGCTTGGGAGGAAATCGAGGATATCGAGAAGTCGATTTACGACCGAATTGTCAAGGTACGTTCTTCACAATCCTGAGCCATGAGTGTGAACTGGTCGCCGAGCGTTTATTTGGCCACGCGCCTATCACGAGGCGGGCCGGTCGCCGGTACCTCAGTTGGATGGCACACAGTCCTCAAGCCGAGGGTCGCAGGTTCGACTCCTGCCGGGTGCGCCATTTCACAACGTGTGAGCTGGTAACGCTTGCCGCACGTCACAAGCGAGCCACCAGAGGCAGCGGCTCGTCTCGGCTAGGGAAACGTCACGGCCACGCCGTAGATATTCTGATCCAGGCCTCCGTTGTTCCCGCAGTTATTGCCCGAATACGGAGCGTCGCTTCGGGAGAGGGGAACGTTCTTCGCCAGTTCCGACCCGTCGGACTGCGCGAGGTCGATCAGGCATTGCGCTACGTCGAAGCCGTCGTCGAAGCCATCGGCCTCCAGCTCGCGCGGGTCGGGCCCGGGCACCACGTCGCGATTGTCGCTCCACGCCATATAGCCGAACAGCGTGCCGTCGAGGCGCTCCGCAAGTGAGATCCAGTTGTAGTCGCCGTGGAAGGGGATGTTGCGGCTACCGAACATCTCGTACTGGGACTGGTGTCCCTGGCTGGACACCTTCGCGGCTGTCCACGTGGTGCCATTCGTCGAGTGTGCCATGAACGAATTGACGATGTTCGTGCCCGACGAGACGGCGCGCCCCTCTGCATCTCGCATGTTGCCGATCGGGAACTGCACCGAATAGGCTGGATCAGTCCGGTTGTCCTGCCACACCACCGCCAAGTGCCCGTTCAGCGCGTCGATGTCCGGAAAGAATTGATGTCCCATGGGCTCGGGATCGACCGCCACCGGTGCGCTCCATGTCATGCCGTTGTCCGTGGAGTGCACGACGTACACCAGGGACTGACCCACACGTCCGGATCCGGCGGACGAGTACGGGCTGGTGCTGGCCACGACGCTTTCCGGCCGGATTTCGTTGTAGATCAGGTAGACGCCGGGGATCTCTCCTGACGGATCTGCGGTGACGCGCGGCTCGAGCGGGACCCGGTGGAACACGAAATCCGACGAGCAGAGGAACGGACCGTCGCCGCAGTCGCGTGTCGGACTCGCGGGGGCGTAGGGGATGATGTTCCGAATCAGCTCCGCCCGCGAGAACGACTGGCCGCCATCGGCGGAGCGCGCGAACGCGAGGCCGTTCACGAAGTTCGGGTTCGTCGTGAACGTGCGAAAAGTCACGTACACATCGCCGTCGCTTTCGATCGCGATGTCGCAACCCTGCACAGACTTGACCTCGGTCGAGCGTGAAATCGAGATTGGCCGTGAAAAGGTCTTCCCCGAGTCGGTCGACCGGACAAAGTACGCTTTGTTCTGGCCCGCGCCGGTGAAGCGCGTCCAGCACACGTAGACGTTGCCGTCATGGGGCCCGCCGGTGCGGTCCACCTCCAGCATGATCTTGTCTTGGAAGATGCCACCAATAGTCTCGGATGGCGTCCCCTGACCGACGATCACCGTCCGCTGGTAGTCAAACGGGAAGCCGCTGGGATGCGGGGGCGTGCCGTAGGTTGCCACCCACACGTCACCGTTCTGCGGCTTGACACGGTTGAACGCTATGCCACCGACGAACAGGTTCCCCGAGCGATCGAATGCGGCCACGGGATCGCCTGCGTCGGTGTGCGTGCCGTAGAGCGGGGACGCACGCCCCTCCGCCGACGTGTCCTGCGGGTACCCGGGGACGATCGAATTGGTCCAATGCTCGCCGCCGTCCGGCGAATAGGCGAAGCCTTCCCAGCCAGCGCCCAGGTCCGAGAGGCAGTAGTCGTTCCAGCCGGCCACGACGGTGTCGGGATCGGTGGGGTCGACCAGTACGTACGGCTCGTTGCCTTGGCGTCGGCTGCCGCCGTCGTTCGAGTCGGCGTCCGCATCCTCGAGGTTGTCGTCGGGCGCTGGGTTGGTGTGAGTGTTGTTGCAGTGCTGGATGCCGGTGTCGGTGCCGCCGTCATGGCGCACATACGTCTGACCAGTGACCTGGTCGTCGCCATCGCCGCTCACCGTCTGACCGGCGAGCGGAGTACTGGCGCTGAGGAGCACGAACATCGCACCGGCAACGAACAGACATCGTGCGGGGATCCCGATGAGGCGTGACATAAATTGCCTCCTTTGTGCTTTCGCACCTATCGACCTCTTCACGGGCGGCCATCCTAGCGCACAACGCTCAGCGCCTCAACGGCTTTCGATGCCGCGATCAGCCCGGCGCGCATATGGCTATGCTCGCTGGGATAAGCCGCGAGGGCCAGCTGACTCCTGAAAAGTCACCCAGTATCGGTTGTTATGGCGTAGGCGCCGCCGGCCGCACAAGTAGATCGGGATCGCTGACTGACGTCACTATCCAAATTTGTCCAGGGCCGTCCGGAATGGGGTGGTTCTGGACGCCAGAGATCGCCTCTCCAGCGTCCAGTAAATCCGGGGCGAAAGGTTAGGCCGTAGCAGCGGGGATTCTGGACAAACGCCAAGTCTGAAGGAACGACTTCGACACGCCAAGCAGGGACGCTGCTTGGCGGGCTCTCGAACGCACCACGATCGCGAAGGTCTTGCAGGAATCCCGAGGAAACAAAACGAAGGCCGCGCGGCGGCTTGGGTTGTCACGGACGCAGCTCCACCTGCGGATTCGCAAGTACCGACTCGAGGAAGCAGCCAGTGCGTAATCGCCGAGCAGCGCCGTACGTGTATGGAGGTGACGTCATGCGACGGTCGAAGCGAATGAAGCGGATCCTGCGCGAGCAGTGGGCACACTTCCTCCCGTTCTCGCTCAAACGGGGACGTTGAGGTCCAGTGCCATGAGCCTGCTTGACGGCCCGGCGATTCCGACGCTGTCCGCGTCGGGGGCTCGATCATCGGCGCTCTGAGTTCTGGTTTATGACCGCTCGTTATGGCTCGACGTCGGACGGCTTTGGGCACGCGACGAAGACTCAAGCCGGCACTTTCAGACTTTCGACGCCGATCGGTTATCGCGTTTGCACTCCGAAATCGTCCTCAATCTCGCGAATTCCAGACTAGACTGGCCAGACGTGGATCGCCGTCGACAAGAAGAGTGACTGCCTCTCGTCGAACTGGCTAGAGAGCTTGGCGTGCACGTCCGCCCGATGCGTTGCGCCTCGCGCGCTGCCGGTCAACAGTCCCTTCGGGAACTATACGGCGTTCACGCCCGCCCCGTGCCGCGAAGCGGAGGTGAACCGCATGATCGATGACGTCGTGACGTGGGGTGTCGCCCTGAAACCACTCCGTATGCCACTTGCTCCGGCGTCAACGACACCGTAGGCACACCAGGTATCCCGGCAGCATCAAAGGATCGGAAGGAGCGACCAACATGTCAGTACGGCCGGTCAGGAAGTTGATTCGCAGTCAGGCAACGATGGAGGGGGCGGGCGTCAAGCTGCAGCGTGCGTTCGGTTTCGGTGACACAACGGACTTCGATCCGTTCCTGCTGTTCGACGATTTTCGCAACGACAACCCCGACGATTACCTGGCGGGGTTTCCCTGGCACCCGCACCGCGGCATCGAAACCATCACCTACGTGCTGGCGGGCTCGGTCGACCACGGCGACAGCCTCGGGAATCGCGGCAGTCTCGGTGCCGGCGACGTGCAATGGATGACCGCGGGGCGCGGCATCATGCACCAGGAGATGCCGAAGGGCGACGCGGCCGGACGCATGCACGGCTTTCAGCTGTGGGCCAATCTGCCGTCCTCGCTCAAGATGACCGCGCCCAGGTATCAGGACATCGCCGGCGCCGACATCCCCGAGATTGCCGACGATGATGGCACGCGAGTGCGGGTCGTGTGCGGTGAGTTCTGGGGCCGGAAGGGACCAGTCGAAGGCGTCGCAGCGGATCCGCGCTATCTCGATGTCTCGGTGCCGCCCGGTCGCCGAAAGCGCCTCGCGGTCGATCGCGCGAACCATGCGTTCGCGTACGTCTTCGCAGGGTCTGGTACGTTCCGCGACGCGTCGGCGCCGCAGGGCGTGCTTACCGAGCAGACCGACGGCGCCACGACCCGATCGGTGCCGCACGAAAGCGAAAATCGCTCGCTCGTGCTGTTCGATCGCGGCGACGAGGTGGTCGTGCAGGCGGGCGACGAGGGCATCCGGTTCCTGCTCGTGTCGGGCCGCCCCATCGAAGAGCCGGTGGCCTGGTACGGCCCCATCGTGATGAATACGGAGGAGGAGCTGCAGCAGGCGTTCAACGACTTGAGAAACGGCACGTTCACGAAGAGCGGCGGCAGATAGTAGGGCGTCATCAATCTCGCGAATTCCAGACGAGACTGGCCAGATGCGGATCGCTGGGGCGCCGAAGTCGAACGGCAGCAGAGTCGCGCCCGATCGGCGTGCAGTGTCAGGAGGACGGCGAGCGCAATTCAGCCGTTCAAGGCGGGTGTCGCGCTGGCAGGCATGGTTTTCAGAGACCGGAGCGACGTAAACGCGAGGAAGATGGCGCCGAGGATGACTACGGCGCCAGCCAGACCCAGCGTAGCCCTGAGGCCGATGATTTCACCCTCCAGCCCCGCGACGAGGACGCCCGCGAGGCGTGCAATCGAACGCAAGAATTCGGCGCTTGAGTTAACGCGGCCCATGAGGCCGGGCGCAACGATGGTCTGACGCAGGCTGACCTCGTTGATCATAAAAACCGACACCGCCCCATCCCCCAACTGCTGGACGACCAGGCAGACCGCAGCTGAGAGCGCCATGTCCTTGCGCTGCTGTCAGCGGCATCAACAGCAGTCCCGCCACCAGTAGCCCGGCGATCATCGCAAGACCCACGCCCAGTGCGCGAGTCACCGGCCCGGCAAGGACGGAGCCCAAAAGCGAGCTGACGCCTCCGACCGCGAAGATCATTGCGAGCGGCCCGGCTTCAAACCCCAGCTCCTTGAGCGCAAACAGGCTGATCATCGTCCCGAAGATGCTGAAGCCGAACCACAGCGCCGTGGATGCCAGAGCCGTCGCCCGCAACAGCGGCTGGCGCCACATATGGCTCAGGCCCGCGACAATCTCGTGTCGCATGCGGGAGCGTACCTCCGGCGCTGGCCCCATCTCGTTTACCCGCACGCTGCGCAGCAACACGGCAGACGCCAGGAACGACACGGCGTCGATCAGGATCGCGCCGGGACCACTGAGCAACTGGACCAGCCAGCCGCCGATGCCAAAGGCGCCGATCTCCGAGACGGACTGAGTGGCGGAGGTCTTGCTGTTGGCCTCGAGCAGATCTTCGCGCGACACCAACGCCGGCAGGATTGAGATCTGCGCGACGTTGAACAGCACCGTCAACGCACTGGCGACGAACGCGACGGCGTAGAGCTGCACCAGCGTCAGCGCGTCGAACGCAGCGGCAATCGGTATCGAGACCAGAACCGACGCCCGCATCACGTCCGAGGCGATCATCAGCGGCAAACGCCGCCGCCGGTCCACCCAAACGCCCACGGGCAGACCGACCACGCACGACGGCACGAGATCAGCCAGCACCAGCAATGACATCTCGAAGGCGCTGGCATCGAGCATGAGGATGGCGGTGAACGGCAGCGCGATGCGGGTGATGAGAGACCCGAACACGGAGACCGTGTCGGCTGCCCAGAAGCGCAGGAAGGCCGGATTACGCCAGAGGCCGTCGAATTGCGTCATTTGTGACGAGCAAAACCTGATCACCTTCGAGGGTAAGCACGTGCGATTCTCTTCTAGCTCCTGACTAGTCGCCAAGTGGCGACCGACGTGCCGTCGTGGACATCGAGAATCAGTACTCGCGCTCGAGTCGCGAGGGTTGACGTAGGATGGGCGCCGATCTGGAACGCATCCATTCCGGCTGGCATGAGGAGACCGCAATGAAGTCAAAGGGTACGGGAAAGCGACTCGGTGCGATGGTGCTCCTCCTGACGGTGGCCGGACTCGCGGGCCCGTTCCCGGCCGCAGATGCGGCGCCGCTCGAGATGGTCACGCGGGCGCAGTTCGAGGCGTGGTTCAAGGAGATCTCCAATTGGGGGCGATGGGGCAAGGATGACGAGCTCGGAACGCTCAACCTGATCACAGCGGAGAAGCGCAAGGCGGCCGCCGCACTGGTGCGCGACGGCGTGTCGGTGTCGCTGTCACTGGAATTGAACAAGACGGCCGACGCCCTCAACACCAACCCGTTCGAGCAGACGCTCACGGTGGGTGAGTTCGGCGGGCACGCCGTCGCCGAGGATCGCTACTCGGTCCGGTACCACGGCTTTGCACACTCGCACATGGACGGCCTCACGCACTTCGCTCACGCCGGCAAGCTATACAACGGCGTCTCCGCGGACGTCCTCGAGAAGGGCGGTGCCCGCAAGCTGGGCATCCAGAACGCGAAGGACGGCATCTTCACTCGTGGGGTGCTGGTCGATATTCCCTGGCTGCGCGGCGTGGAATTCCTGGAGCCCGGCACCGCGATCACCAGCGAGGACCTCGAGGCGTGGGAGGCCAAGACCAAGGTCAAGATCGCGAGCGGAGACGTGCTGCTGATCCGGACCGGCCGCTGGGAGCGCGTCCGGCAGAAGGGGCAATGGAACTTCCTGGAGGAGGCCGCCGGTTCTCACGCCTCGCTGGCCCGCTGGCTGAAAGCGAGGGACGTGGCGGTGATCGGCTCGGACGGCGTGAGCGATGTCATGCCCTCGGGCGTCGAGGGCCTGGTCAATCCGCTGCACGAGCTGGTGCTGGTCAGTCTCGGCATGCCGCTCCTCGACAACCTGGATCTGGATCCACTGGCCCGCGAATCGCGGCAGCGGGGCCGCTGGACGTTTCTGTTTGTCGGCTTGCCGCTCCGCGTTCCGGGCGGCACTGGCTCTCCGCTGAACCCGCTCGCGATTTTCTGAGCGCAGGACCAGCACGGTTGTGGTGCCGCACTCACACCTCGCAGTTCCGGAGCGCGAACGATCCGCTCAAAAGCCTAACCTTTCGGCAGATTGTAAGATACCCGACAATGTCGGTGGCGATTGTGGTACTGTCACGTCGCTTTCGCCCGAGTCACTGCCCGCCTTCGGCGGGTTGACGAGCAGCGCCTCCGCTGAAGGCCAAATGGAGCCGCTGTGCGTGAGGCCTGCCTTACTCTCCTGAAGCAAGACCGTCGCGATTTCGCCACTCGGCGAGCCGTATACACCGCAGGATTATCAAAGAAATGGAAATGCTAATGACAGTATCCCTTCGCCAGCTGACAGGAGCAGTCGTCGTCTCGTTCTGCGTTGGAGCCTTCATAGCCCCGGTCTGGACACAGGTCCAAGGGGGGACTCAACCGGCACAGGCGCCTCCCACAACGACAAAGCAGCCCACCTACATGACGGTGGAGTTCATGAAGGTGCCCGAAGGTAAGGAAGAAAGCTGGCTCAAGTTGGAACGAGAGTCCTGGAAGCCAATGCACGCGCTCCGCATCAAAGACGGCTTGATCGAGTCATGGGCGGCGATCGCGCAGGCGGTGCCGGGCGATGAGTCAAATGGGCCGGTATATGCGACGGTCACGACGTACCGCGGATGGCCGGACCCGACGAAGACGGACTGGGAGGGCCTTCTCAAGAAGGCAAACCCGCAAGGCGACGCGACTGCCCTGATGCAGCAAACGGAGGCCGCGCGGAAGATCGTCCGCAGAGAAGTCTGGCAAGTCCTCGAGCAGACAGATCCACCCGCGGTGGGGACCAAGTAGACGAACCCGCTCCGGAGCGCACGAACTAGCTGGATATGCGATGGCACCGTGCGGTTCCGATGCACGGCTGAAGGCAACGGGCGGCCCGCATGAATGAAAAGGTTGTCCATCTCTGGATGATAGGAGTTCGAAGGAGGTCCCAATGAAAATCAGGTCCGTTTCAAGGGTCTTGCTGGCCGCGACTCCGATGGTTGTCGGCGGCATATTGGCTTCCGGTTCGTCTGCCCTGGCCCAGTCGAACAACGGGCCCTGCTCCAACGCAACGCTCTCTGGCGATTACGCGGGCCGTTTCGCAGGGACGATCCTCGCCACTGCCTCTGACCCGGAAACACAAGTTACCGGCGTGACCCTGACCCACTACGAGGGCAACGGCAGTTTCACTTCGGTGGAACACGTCGTTTTCAGCGGCTTCCCCCCTCCACCCGGAGGAGAGTGGACACCTGCCAGTGGGACCTACACCGTCAACGAGGATTGCACCGGGTCGTCCGTAACCCACTCCGCAAACACGCCTCCTGCGGGGCTCCCTCAGCACTTCGTGGTTGTCGACAACGGCAACAAAATCCAGAGCGTGGTCGACTTTGGAGCATTCGCTTCCATCGCCACCAAGGTATCCGGCGCGGCCGATCCAGGCCACAAACCCTGCTCGAACCGAACGCTCTCTGGCGATTACGGATTCACGGCCGTAGGGATCCTCGGGCCTAACGGGCCAGACATCCCGCTCCGGACCCTGTCCATGCAACATTTCGATGGCAGAGGCAATATGACGGGGGTGGACCACGTCGTCCAGAACGGCGTACCCCCAACGGAAGAGTGGAGGGCGATCTCCGGGACCTATTCTGTCAATCCGGACTGCACTGGAAGCGGCGAGATCATCTTCGGTCCTGGTGCTTCGTTGGACTTGCACTTCGTGGTGGTCGACAAGGGCAGAGAGATCGACCAGGTCGTTGACGGAAACGCGGTTACCGCCGTCGGCATCAAGTTCAGGTAACGCCACCCACACCTTGGTTGTGGGCCCTCAGGCAATGGGCCGCCAATGACCTCGAGATTCGTTACAGGCCGTTCGTAGAAGGTCTGCCTGACTGTTCGAATGCCGGGGGTATCCTCCACACCGAGAATGCCCCTTACTTTCACTTCTTCAAGCGCCGCAGACCAATTGAGCACGATTGTCACCGGCACAGACCGTGCCTCGTCGGTCGCGCTGCTGATCAGGAAGCGTTGACCATCGGGAGCGGCGGCGTAATGGTGTGCCACCGCCTGAATCTCCATCCACTTGATGCGAGTGGCAAACAACGCTTTCGGCGGACTGACTTCCAGGGTCGTCGGGTTGCTCTTCACGCCCACCGCCATCAACGTCTGATTGGGCGCCAGTAGAAGAGCTCTTTACCGTCACGTCGCCACTGCGGCTCGAAGCCGCCCTGCGTCGAAACCTGCCGCTTGAATCCTGTCGCAGGAAACGATTCGACGTACACCTCGTAGGCGCCTGTCTCGTTCGAGATGTACGCCAGCCACCGTCCGTCGGGCGAGAGCGTGCCGTAGTGCTCGTCGGCCGCCGTGCGGACAACCGGATACGGCTCGGACTTGCCGACCAGGGGCAGAGCCCAGATGTCTCCGCCGGTCTGTGGATCGGTGCTGTCGTAGAAGAGTAAGCTCCCGTCGCTGGACCACCCCGAAGGGCTTTTCGGGAAGTTCGTCTTGAGAAGAAGCTTCTCGGTCCCAGCGCTGTTCGCATTCAGCTCGTACAACTGAGGCGGAGGCTCGCGAAGAGAGCTGAACGCGATGCGAGTGCCGTCGGGCGACCAGAGCGGAAAGATGTCGTGAGACGGGTGGAACGTCAGCCTGGAAGGGATGCCACGGGCAAAATCGAGGCGCCACAGATCGAAAGTTCTGTTGCGGGGTTCGGCCTGATCGTAGACGACGCTCGTGGCGTCGGGTGACAACGACAAGCTGTTGAAGACACCCTTCGGCCCAGGATTCCCGATTCGCCGGCCGGCTCTATCGAACCACACGAGCTCTGACTCACCGACGGCGCCCGCGAAGAACACGAGCGTGCCGGAGTCCGATACCGAAAACAGCCCTTGGTTCGTCAACGGATTGAGTCCCACCGCGTTCGCGACCGCTACGGGATTCCCGCGCACTTCCAGAGTTGTTTCGTCGAACGCTTGCGCCAGCAGCGCCCCTTCCCGCCAAAAGAGGAGATATCCCGGTGCATGAACCGCACGTGATCGAGCGGTGACCAGCCGCTTCGCCGTACTCGAATCGAGCGAGGCGACAAACACGCCAGCGTTCTCGGGCTGAGTGGGCGCCGGCGTGAAGAACAGAAAATGTCGGCCGTCCGGCAGGAATGAAGGAAACCAAGTTCCTTCAGTGTCAATCTTCACTGGCGTGGGCTGGCCGCCGGCCGCGGAAATGCGGTACAGACCCGTACCAGCACGTGGCGCGAACACAATTACGTCGTCCCGGTTCCAGGTGCCGCCTCGGGCTGCCCCGGCGTCGGCGAGCGTTCGGATTTGTCCCGTCTCTATGTCAACCGTCTTGAGCTTGCCTTGTCCAAAGAATCCGACCGATTGGCTGTCCGGTGACCAGAAGGGCAACGAGGCGCCGTCGGTGTGTGCCAACGGCTGCGCCGGGCTAGCCACGTCGAGCGCAAGCGTGTAGAGCAGTTGCTTCCCGGTGGAGTCGTGTCCGACGAACAGGAGCCGGCTGCCGTCGGGCGAGATGGCTGGGGCTTCGTCCGTTTCGAGCGACACACCGGGAGGGGGCAACGCGGAAGACACATGCGTCCGCACGTCCGGTATGGGGCGTCGGAGACTCCAGGCCCAGAGCACCACGAGCGCGAGCCCCGCCATTGCCGCGATCGTCCATGCGAGAAGCTCACGACGTCGGTTCTGGGCGACGCCTGTCGCTACAGTAACAGCCGATAGATGTGCAGCAATCCAGTCGAGCTGCAGCTGCACGTCGTGGGCGCTCGCCCATCGGTCGTTGCGGTCTTTCGCCAGGCAGTTGTGAATCACCTGATCCAGAGCAGGTGGTGTCAGCGGTTGGAGCACGGCAACCGCCGGAGGGTCGGACGACAGGATCGCGGAGATCACGCTCGCCTGACTCGTCCCCTCGAACGCTTTCCTGCCTGTGATCATCTCGTAGAGGACCGCGCCAAACGCGAAGATGTCGGCTCGTGCGTCCACCTCGTTTCCTTCGAGCTGTTCGGGCGCCATGTACGGCAACGTCCCTGCGATGAGGCCTGGGGCTGTCTGGCTGCTGGGGAGTGCACGGCTCGCCGGCGACAGGGCGGACCCGGCGGGGGCACGGAGCCGCGCGAGGCCGAAGTCGAGCAGCTTCGCGCCGCCCGCGGTGAGCATGACGTTGCTCGGCTTCAGGTCGCGATGAACGATACCCTGCGCATGCGCAGCGGCGAGCGCCTCGGCGATCTCGACGGCCGTGCGTAGGGCCTGCGTGAGCGGCATCGGCCCTTTGCGCAGCCGCGCCGCCAGCGTTTCACCTTCGAGATACTCCATGACGAGGAAGTCGACCCCGTCCTGGTGGCCCATCTCGTGCAGCGCACAGATGCGCGGATGCGAGAGGCGCGCGATGGCGCGGGCCTCGTGCGCGAAGCGCGCCCGGCCACGCGGATCGGTTGCGGCGTCAGGCGAGAGCACCTTGATGGCGACGTGGCGATCGAGTCTCGTGTCGCGGGCCTTGTAGACCTCGCCCATCCCCCCTGCGCCGACAAAACTTTCGATGTCGAAAACCCCGAGCCGCATCCCACGCGTCAAAGAGGGCGGGACGGGTCCCGATTGGTCCGCGTTCGCCGCGCCGGCGCGAGCTGGACGGCCGGAAAGGAAGCCTTCGGCGTCGCCGTGTGCCGCCAGCAGCGACTCCACCTCCTGGCGCAGGTGCGCATCCTCGCCACACTGGTCCGAGAGAAACGCCGCACGCTCGGCCTCAGGCCGTGCAAGGGCCGCGTCGAAGAGGGTGAAGATGTGTTCCCAACGGTCGGAGGTCATTCGCAATCGTTCGTACGGTGAGTTCGACGCGCGTCAGTCGTCATTGACCACTCGCCGCAGCTCGCGGAACAGCCATGCCCGGGCGCGCGACCAGTCACGCTTGACCGTTGCGGGAGATAGACCGAGGCTCTCTGCGGCTTCCTCGACGGTCATCCCTCCAAAGAACCTCAGCACCACCAAGTCGCCCAGACGGGAGTCGATCGTCGCGAGCTTACCGAGCGCAACGTCCAGATCGAGCAAATCAACGTCTCGCGGCATCGTCGCGCCGAGATCGTCTGCCAGCGGCATCTTCCAGCCGGGGCCACCCCGTTTGGCGGCCACATGCGCGCGTGCATGATCCACCAGAATCTGCCGCATCAAGCGCGCCGCAATCGCAAAGAACTGTGCGCGGTTCTGCCATCGCACGCGGCGCAGGTCGACGAGGCGCAGGTACGCCTCGTGGACGAGAGCGGTCGGAGCCAGCGAGTGGTCGGCCCGCTCCGCGCGCAATCGCCTGCGCGCGACCCGACGCAGATCCTGGTACACAACGGCGATCAGCCGGCTGTCCGCGGCTCGATCGCCCTGGCCCCACGCCACGAGCAACCCCGTCACATCATCTTCGTGAGGCACGCCACTCGTCCCTGGTGACCTGATTCTACGCCCCTCGCTACGACTTCAAATCCGATGAGCCTCTTTTCGCCCCGCTTCCGCTTCTGCCAGGCGCGCGGTACCGACGCCATGCAGGCGCACGGGCCGCAGGGAACGCGGTGAAGCTCGCAAAAGGAGGATTGAACATGGATTCGAATATCCAGCGCTCGGTGCGGAGTCTGGCTCTGCTTTCCGTGCTCGCCGGCACGATGGCACTCACAACGGAACATGTAGCAATTGCTGGGCAGCAGCCGCCCAACTCCCAGGCGAAAGGGATCCAAGGAGCGTGGGTCTTGCAGGTCAGCGCCCATGACTGCCAAACGGGCGCCCCAGTGTCGAACTTCCAGTCCCTCGTGACGTTCGCGCAAGGAGGAACGCTGACAAACGTCACCACGGGTGGCAGTCCTGCGCTGCGCACGACAGGCCTCGGCACCTGGGAAAAGGCGGGCGGTCACGAGTTCACGGCGGTGACCATGGTTTTCCTGTTCAGCCCCGCCGGCGCCTGGACGGCGACACAAAGACTCGCGAATACGTTTGAAATCGGGAGTAACCCGGACGAGCTCACCGGAACCACCGAGGCCAATTTCTTCGACACGAACGGAAATCTGACCGCGACGGTCTGCGCAACCGTTGTCGGCCGTCGCCTGGAGTGAGCCTGACGAGCGAAGACGATTGAGACCTGCGAGGCGCGACGCGTCAGCGGCGAACCGTGAACTGCGTGCCCCACTGGCGCGGCTCACCGGGGCGGCCGCTGGACGCGGGGAAGCCGACGTTCGGCGCCATTGCGCCGGTGATGTACGCCTCGTTGCCGACGTTGCGCGCGTAGACGGCTACCTCCCACCGGCGGCTTCGCGGCTCGAAGCCGGCGCGCAGGTGGACAAGCCCGTACGCAGGCTGCGTCTCGATGGAGGTGTTGAAAGGCGTGAAGAATACGCGACTCTGCCACGACACGTCACCCCGCAGGGAGGCCGTCCCGACCCTGCCAGTGGCGAGCTCGTAGACGGCGGAGACGCTGCCGACCACTCAGGCGCGTTGCTCAGGCGGTGGCCCGCCGCGTCGCCCGTCACATCGCCTGGCCCTACGGCAAGGTAGCGGTCGTAGGTCGCGTCGAGCCACGAGACCTGGCCCGCGAGGTGTAGGCTGCGCCTCACCGCCGCGGTCGCCTCGAGCTCGAGCCCAGTAATGGTCGCCGATGCGGCGTTGCTGATGTGAACCACGCCGGGACGGAGGAACGTCTGCACCTGCAGATCCTTGTAGTCGTTGTAGAACACGGCCGTGTTCACATAGACCCGCCCGTCGGCCATCGTGCGCTTCAGGCCCCCTTCATAGCTCCAGGCGAACTCGGGCTGAAAGGCCCCGCCGGGCGCCGTCGCCGTGACGTTGAGTCCGCCGCTCTTGAAGCCCCGCGTGGCCGAAAAGTAGACGAACGTCTCTCGCGACGCTTGGAACTGGATGCTCGCCTTCGGTGTCCAGGCGTCGTAGATGGCCCGGTCCACGAAGTCGTAGAACGACGCCGGATTGGCGAGGACCGCCGTGCCCAACCGGTACACCCCGCCGACGTTGTGGATATCCTTCTGCTCGTCCGAATATCGGACGCCACCTGTCAGCGACACGCGACTGGACAGACTGTAAGTCGCCTGGCCGAACAGCGCCCAGGCCCTGGCGTCGACCGTCGAGAAGGGTCGGATCTGAATCCGAGGGCCGTACTGCGTGATCTCGATCTGAGCGTCATCGTTGTCGTCGAACAAGAACACGCCGGCGATCCAGGTGAGCCTGGGTGTGCGCTGCGCGAGCGTCAGTTCCTGCGAGACCTGCCGCTGGACTCCGGGCGCGTCGGTCGTAGCGACCGGCAGTTCGGTCGCGTCGGGGTCGATGAAGAAATGCGTGTTGGATTTTCGATACGCGGTCAGGCTCGTCACCGTTGTCGTGCTGTTCAATCGGACAGCCAGCTTTGCCGAGGCGCCCTGCTGGATGTTCTTCCCAGAGGCCAAATGGCTCGTGCGCACCGCCCACAGGCTGTCAGGGCTGTCGAAGGTGAATCCCGGCTTCGCTGCGATCGGCTTCGCATAAGGGAGAGGAACCCCGTCGAATCGACCGTAATCGCCCGACAGTAGCAACTCGCCGTGGGTCCCCAAAACGACACGCAGCTGCCCCCGTCCGGCCCACGTGTCCTCGCTTCCGAGAGAGTGGTCAGGATGATCGAGATCCCTGACGAAGCCATCGCGCGTGCCGCGGAGAAACGCGAACCCACCCATCACCTTGTTCTTGACGAGTGGTCCCCTTACGGCGCCTTCGGCGCGGAGCTTGTCGTAGTTGCCAGCGGTCAGGCGGACGCTCGTCTCGAGCGCGTTGGTCGGCTGCCGGGTGACGATGTTGATCGTGCCGCCGACCGAGTTGCGACCGTACAGCGTCCCCTGCGGACCCCGCAGGACCTCGATCCGCTCCACGTCCAGAAGATCCATGGACGACATCGCGGAGCGTGCGATATAGACACCGTCGAGGTGAATGGTGGAGCTGGGATCGGCACCGGCGACCGCGGAGTTCGAGCCAATCCCGCGGATGGTCACGAGTGGGGTTCCTACGGGACTCTGTGAGACCGTCACCGTCGGCACGAGACCGGCGAGGCCTTCGACCCTCTCGACCCCGAGCTGTTCGATCGTCCTCGCGGGAAGCACGGTGATGGCGATGGGCGTCGATTGAATATCAGCGGCGCCCGTCTTCGTGGCCGTCACCGACGTCCGCTCGGCGAACGAGGACACGGCCAGCATGATGTCAAGCGTCGCGCCACTCGCACCGACTTGGACCTCGGTCGTCCGCGGCTCGAACCCGCTGAACGCTGCCGTGACCAGATAGCGGCCTTCGGGGAGCGAATCGAGCACATATTCGGCCGTGCTCGTCAGTGACCACCGTTCGTGGCGCTCCCAGAGCAGGGCCGGCGACCGTCAACGTCACACCCGGTAATACGCTGCCGGTGGCATCCCGAACCACGCCAGCGAGCCGTCCGGCTGGCTGCGCCGACGCGGCGTCCACGCCAACCGCCAGCAGGCATGCGGCGCATACGAGTGTCCGCAGGATCAGCAGCATACGAGCCTGGGTCTTCGTTTCGCCCTCGGAATCCTACACCTCCGGGTGTGATGAGCCGCTTTTCGTCCCGCGTCCGCTTCTGGTCAGCGCGCGGCACCGACGTCACAGCGACGTGCGGCCGCCCGCGCTGGAAGGAAGCCGGCCGTGGGGTTCTGTCTTGGCATTCCCCATTACGCCGAGTCTGCACGCGACTCGACCTTCTGGCCAGATTTTTTGTAAGCGGCCTGGCGGCCGGCGTCGCCGCGACGACAGCCGCCGAGCGGAGACACACGAATCGTGTACCAGGCCGAACCTGTCGGCGGGATCCTGAGGATCGAAGGAGGAGATAGTCTCACGGCAAGGCATCTTGCCGAGTTGGAACGCCGATCGGCGACGGGCCGAGAGCTGCTCCACCGCGTCGAGCGCCTTCCGGCGACTGTGCTCATCATCCGGGCCTATCCGCTCCTCGTGAAGACCACAGGGCTGTACGGCCACAGTCGATTCTGGGTCACGGACGGCCGACTATTCGGGTATCTCCGGTATCAGACCGAGTCACTGGGCAATGACCGACCGCTCTGCATCATCGTCCACGAACTCGCGCATGCGGTCGAACTTGCCGGTGTCGATCGCCGCGAGGGCACGAAGGCAATCCGGGAGTTCGTCCTGTCACGAGCGCTCGGAGACGATCCGCCCGACTGGCGAGGTAGTGAAACCGAATTTCCGCGCACGATCACCCATCACGTGTGGCTGGAGTTGCTTGGCCGATTGAGGGGCCCCAGCGCGCTCGACTCGCTGGCACTCGCACGCGGGGTCTCGCTGCCACCAGCGCAGGCGGCTCAGGCTGCGCCAGAAGAACCGCGCCCGATTGCCTCTCGCAGTGCCAAGTGGTAAGTGGAAGGTGCCATGTGAATGCGAAGAGGAAAGTGAAAAGTGGTTGCTGATTCGAACGGTTGGCCTCGCGACGATCTGACGCGATCCAGGCGTGATCGCGGAACTCGGAGCGCGTGTCTGGGACAAGCTGACAGCGTCGGGCGCTCGATGCGGGTGCTGGACGGATACGCCGCCGAACATCGACGGCGTGCTCGGTGTGCTGGCGCTCGATTGCGAGCGAGTGCAGTTACTCCTTCTCTCGCTTCTCAACCTTGTGATTCAACGCCTCGACCTCGGCCAGCAGCCGGTCGAGGTCGGCGCGCCGGTAAAGCTGGCCATCGGCGACGACCGCCCCGATCTTCTGCGTGTTGCGGATGTTTTCGAGGGGGTTGGCGTCGAGGAGCACGAGATCGGCGAGCTTGCCCGGCTCGATCCTCCCCAGCGAGTCGGCCAGGCCAAGCACGCGCGCGGGATTGAGCGTGGCCGCCTGCAACGCCCCGAGTGGAGTCAGACCGGCTTCGACCAGCCTGACCAGCTCCTCATGCAAGCTGAGGCCCGGGACTCCCATCGGGATGTCGACGTCCGTCGCCGCCAGCAGCACGACTCCGGCCTTATTCGCGAGACGAACATTCTCCAGTTCGAGAGCGGGGATCGGCCGAAGGATCGATTGGAGCTCCCGAGCCGTTTCCGAGTCGAGCAAGTGCGCCCAGTTGCGACGCACCGACTCGGGGACGAGTCGCAAGCGGGCGGTGTCCGAAAGGATCTGGTCCGCGTGCACGATGTGGTGATAGACGAGCAGATCGGCAGTGACCACCACACCGTTGTGCCGGTACGCCTCGAAGGCCGACGCGCAGGCGGCCGGATCCCGGCTGTCGTACAGCGCGCGATAGTGTTGGACCTGCATCAGCAGGAGCTTCTCGCTCACCGGCGGCCCGTGGTATTTGGCGAGAACTCCCGCGAAACGTTCCCGTTCAGCGTCGGCCTTGGTGGAGCAACCCGTTGCGAGGGCCTCCGGATGCTCGAAGGTGCGCTGACCGGCGGCGGCGGCCTCTTCGGGAGTGATGCGGAAGGGGACGTGACCGTCCACGGGGATCTTTCTGCGCCTGGCCTCGTCGATGATCGCGAAGTAGGCTTCCCTGGAGACGTTCTCGTAGACCTTGACGAGATCGGCGCCATTCGAGGCCAGCTGTTTCACCACCGCCCGAGCCTCCGGCGCGGTGCGCACGATGACCTTCTTGCTCATCCCCAGGGGAGGATCGCCATCGACCGCCGGGCCGGCGCTGAGGAATCGGGGTGGGCCGCGACGACTTCTCTCCGCCAACTGGCGCTTGATCGTGTTTGTCAGCTCGAGCGTCACGTCGGCGGTGCCGTCGTTCATATTGCGAACGCCGGTGACGCCGTAAGCGAGGAACAGAGGTAAGTGCCAATCCTGGGCCGCAATCGACCGGTTGGCGGTGTCAACCCCCACGGGATTCACCGAGTGGACGTGCATGTCCCACAGGCCGGGGATGACGTAGCGGCCTGCAGCGTCAACCAACTCCGCATCGCGGGGTATACGGACCTGGTCGGCGGGGCCCACGGCCGTGATGCGATTGCCCTCTACAAGAACGGTCTGTTTGCCACGGAGGGATCCGTCCATCACATCGACGACGGTGACCGCTCGGATGGCCACGGCCGGGGCCCGCGTCCGCGCGTCGCGGATGGCCACTGTTGGCGCCTGCGGCGTGCATGCGATGAGCAGCAGGCAGGCAATACCCGACAGGACCTTCATCACCTTACTTCCTGAACGTCCTGCCAGGAGGCAAGTCGTTGAGCGGCCATTCGCAGCTTGGCGCCGAGACCGTCGTCATGATAGCCAGCCTGCCAAGGTCAAACAATGCGTGCTGAAGATTTGCCGCAACGACAGCTGGCCGACTTGGTCGCCCAAACGACGCGCTACGAGCGCGAGCCGAGCAGGCGCGCGGCGACGGCGCGGAAGCGGTCGTGATGCGGGCTGGTCACGAACATCCAGCGGAGCACGCGCACGCTGGCGGCTCCGCCGGCGCTGTCCGGCGCGATCTCGTCGAGCGTCTTGAGCGGCTGCGTGCGAATGCGATCGAGGAGCGCCACGCGGTGCACGCACGACACGGTGCAGAGCGGCGCACAGCTCTTCTCGCTCGTGCTCTCGCGCAGCACATCCTCGGTGGTGTATTCGGCCAGCGGGATCGCTGGATGCCCGCGCTGCTGTGAACACCAATGCACGAGGCCATCTTCACAGATGTAGAGATAGCGGCCGCCGGCCCCGCAGTGCCAGTCGTTCGGGCGCCCGAACGCGAGGTTCCGCTGAAAATCGTTCTGCTTCTGTACCGTGTAGAACGGCGCAGTCAGCGAGGTGATCTCGCCGTAGACGCGCAGCTGCGCCGGCGTCAGCGGTATCAGGCGGCCGTGACCGTTGTGGATCAGGCCGACGGTTGCCGTGAGACCCAGTTCGATCGCCCGCTTCGCGATCGTCAGTGCGTCCTCGGGGTGACTCAAGTCGCCACCGAGCACGGAGTTGATGTTGACGCTGAACGCGGCGTGCTTCGCCAGCATCTGCAGCTTCGTATCGAGCACCTTCAGGCTCTTCTTCGACATGTCGTCAGGCTTCACGTTGTCGATGCTGATTTGCAGGTGATCCAGCCCGGCGTTGTTGAAGTCCTCGATGCGCTTCTCGTTGAGGAGGTAGCCGTTCGTGATCAGTCCAGCCAGCGCGCCGGTACCGCGAATGTGCGAGATGAGCTCGTCGAGGTCGGGGTGCAGCAGCGGCTCGCCGCCGCTGATCTCGATGTTCGCCGTGCGCAGCCGAGCCAGGTGGTCGATGCGCTCGCGCATGGTCGCCAGTGCGACCGCCGGAGAATGCTTGTCGTACTCGTTGCAGTAGGTGCATGCCAGGTTGCAGCGGCGGATCGGAACGATCTGCGCGAGGATGGGATGACTCGCGGACTGGAAGCCGCGCGCCACCATCTTGGCCTCTCTCCACTTGCGGTCGACGGTTCGGAGCATGCGCTGCGGCCGCGGCATACTAGAATCATAACGCCGGGTGCCGCCCGTTGAGTTTGCGCGCCGCGGCTCAGCGCGAATCGTTAGCCGGACACCCCGGTAAGCAAGTGCCCGACTCACAGCGACGCCATTTGCTACTACTCGTTGCGGTGCTCCTGGCCGTCGTGCCGGTGGCCTTTGCGTCCGTGCGGGCCATCAACACCGGTAATGACTTCCGATATCTCTGGCTCGCTGCAGCGGCCCTTCTCGGATCTCTGGCGGTCATGGTGCCCGCGTACCGCGCACCGAGTCCCGCGCGCGTTTCTGCGGGGCGTGCCGTGAGCGCCATCGCCACCGGAGCCGCGTGTGCCGCAGCGACGGCCGTCGCCTTGGGGGCGACCGCAGGTCCGGGCGTTGCGATCGTCGCGGGAGCGTTCGGTCTCTGCACCGGGACAAGCATGGTGCTCGGCGCCGTCGCGCGCCGACAGCGAGCGCCGTGACGTGCAACGGGCCGATTTCAAGAAGTATTTGAAGGTCGATGTCGTGCCGGCGCACCGGGAACGATCGAGTCGAACTGCTGGCTAACCTTCGAATGGAGCCGACGCGATGGTATTCTGTCAAGCGCGGCTCAGTCGACACGTTCGACGGACACTGAGGGCGTGGCAATGAAAGCGTCGGTATTTATCGGCATGAGTGTCGACGGTTTCATCGCTCGGGCCAACGGCGATCTCGACTTCCTGCCGCCGGGAGGTGGTGAACCCCACGGGTACGATGAATTCATCGCCACAGTCGATGCATTGGTGATAGGACGCAACACTTTCGAGACCGTCTTGACGTTTGACACGTGGCCCTATGCGAAGCCCGTGTTCGTGCTCAGCACCCGCCCGCTCGCCACCGCGCCGTTGGGCGTGGAGCGCATGTCCGGAGTTCCGGCCGACATCGTGTCGCAGTTAGCCGCGCGCGGCATCAGGCACATTTACGTGGATGGCGGGATCACCATTCAGCGATTTCTGCAGGCCGGGCTCATTCAGCGACTCATCATCACGCGCGTTCCCGTGCTCATCGGTACCGGGATCCCGCTCTTTGGCGCCATCGCGCACGATATTGCCCTCACGCACATCATGACGCGTGCGTATCCGAGCGGTCTCGTGACGAGTGAATATGCGGTTACCGTCTAACCTCGGCTTGCAGCCGACGACGGCTGGCGGAATCATGGGCCGCCGCGGCTGAAGCCGCGCGTTATGCCGCCGGATATGACGGCATTCCGGAGACAAGGCGATGGTGACGGTCAAATCGATCCCGGAGGGGCGTTCGGGGCGGTCGAGCAGGTACGGCGACCGGGCCCGGATGGCTCACCCATTCACATAGCGATGCGCATCAATGAAGCCTTCCTGGTAGTGCAATCCGAGTTTCCGGACATGGTCGCGAGCCGCGCACCCAGTCCAGATGGGAGCTCGCCCGTCGTCATCTTCGTGTACGTGGCAGATGTAGATCAGGCCGTGGAGCGTGCAGTCGCGATGGGCGCAGGATCCTCATGCCTGCACAGAATCAATTCTGGGGCGATCGGACGGCACGGATTATCGACCCCTCGGGCCATGTGTGGACGGTTGCGTCACGAATCGAAGAGACAACTGAGGGGCAGCGGGCAAACCGCTGGTCGGACATTCGCAAAGGACGCCAAGAGTCCTGAATTCCAGGCGGCACTCGACGGTTGCGGGTCGATTACTCGAACTCCATCGCGGTGTGGCACCATCGGAGCGTGACCATCCCACCGATCATCGAGATGTTCCAGAGCGCGCTTCGCGCGTCGTGGGACGACAACGTCCCGAGGCTTGGCGCGTCGCTCGCCTACTACACCCTGTTTGCGATCGCCCCAGTCCTGCTCGTCGCGATCGCTATTGCGGGTTTGGCGTTCGGCGCGGAGGCGGTGCGAGGAGAGATCGTCGGCCAGCTCGATCAGTTGGTCGGCCGTGAAGGTGCCCTGGCGGTGCAGAGCCTTCTCCAAGGGGCGTCTCAACGACGTGTGGGGCATCTCGCGACGTTTGTCGGGAGCGTCACCTTCATACTCGCGGCGACCGGAGCATTCCTCGAGCTTCAAACGGCCTTGAACACCATCTGGCGAGTGAAGCCGAAACCGAATGCCGTCACCTTCAAGGCGTTCGTGGTGGATCGGGTGCGTTCCTTCGGCCTTGTCGTGGCCATTGGCTTTCTGTTGCTGGTCTCGCTTGCCGTGAGCGCGGCGCTGGCGGCCCTCGGCACCTGGCTCGAGCGAGTCTCGCCCGGCATGCCCGTGGTGTGGAATGCCGTGAACGTAGCCGTATCGCTCGCCGTCATCACGGCCCTCTTCACGTTGCTGTACGCCTTTCTCCCCGACGTCAAGCTTCGCTGGCGAGATGTGGTGGTGGGCGCGTTTGTCACTGCCGTCTTATTCAGCATTGGCAAACAGCTCATCGGCCTCTATCTTGGACGGAGTACGGCCGCATCCACCTACGGCGCGGCCGGGTCGGTGATCGTGCTTCTTCTGTGGGTGTACTACTCGTCTCAAGTGGTGCTGCTCGGCGCAGAGTTCACGCGCATCTACACGCATCATGAAGGGAGGAGGCCGCGCCCGGAGGCGTTTGCGACGAAGGATCCCGCCGCTCCAAAAAAGGCGACGGGAAGCGCATGATCGGAGCCACTCGTCGCGAATAAGCTGCGAACGAGCCAAATAGAAGCGCGTGCGCATGGCTGGCGCGGGTTGCGTCTGTTCGCGTATGAGGTGGGTGGAGTCCGACGGCAGGTCTTCCCAGTCGTTGTATCACGCCCCGCTAGTGTCTAGCGGGGCGTGATAGTCACCGTTGCTTACTCCTCCTTCAAACCGCCCGTCTCGGTGAGCAGTTGGGCGAGGACGGCGCGCCGGACCGCGCGCTTCACGAGAGCACGCTTCACGACAGCACGCTTGATGGCACGACGCTTCACGGCCTTCTTCACCACAGCGCGCTTGATCATCCGACGCTTCACGGCCTTCTTGACCAAGCGACGCTTCACGACAGCTCGCTTCACGGCGCGCTTCTTCATGGCGCGTCTTGCGATCGCTCTCTTAACTGCTTTCTTCGCCAAGTTGTCCTCCTTGAACCATCGCGGTTACGCCCCGCGAAGCAGGCTGGCGACGTCGCCACAAGATGTTGGGCCTGCTGGTCAGTTCGGCACACATTGTAGTGCAACTTTGCGACTTGTCACGCCAACTTTTTGAGGTGGCACCCCGGGAAGTTGCGCGCCGAGATCGGACAAGTAGAGCGCGCGTGCTGGACGCAGGCAGGAAAATGACCCTGCGACAGCCACGCTCAGCACGCGCGATCCGCAGCGATGAGACGAAAACCCGGCGGGCGCGATCGATTCATGACCGACAATTGATTCCGAAGACCATGACGCTCGATGTCATCTGGATTCGGTCACCCCTGGCAATCTGATAGACGAATGTGGCCGCGTTCATCTCGCAAGATGATCCATGAGGAGGACACCCCATGAGCACCCTGCACGATCCCGATCCCGAGTTCGAAGGGCGAGTCTCCGCCCTCCTTCTCGACGTCCTCATTCGCGCCGGCCTGGTCCTGGCCTTGGCCATGATCTGCTTTCAGGTGTTCTCCCCGTTCTTGAGCCTGATGACCTGGGCGCTGATTCTGGCCGTCACTCTCTACCCCCTGCATCAGTCGGTGGCCGCGAAGATCGGCGGCCGCCAGGGATTGGCCGCGACGCTGCTCGTGCTACTCGGAATCGTAGTGGTCGTCGTGCCGACCGCGGCGCTGATGAACTCGCTCGGCGACTCGGTGCACCGACTGATCAACGACGTGCAGAACAACACGCTCCAGGTGCCGCCGCCAAGAGAAGGCGTCGCCGAGTGGCCGCTGGTCGGCGAGCGGGTGCACGCATTCTGGATGAAGGCGCACACTGATCTGCCCGCACTGGTGCAGAGTATGCAGCCGAAGATCGGCAACCTGGCCACGGCGGCGCTCGGCTTCGTCGCCGGCATCGGTGGCGGGCTGTTACAGTTCCTCGCGTCTCTCGCCGTCGCCGGCATCATGATGGCCTTCGGCGAAGGGGGCGAGCGCGCGATCCGCTCGATCTTCGAGAGAGTCGTCGTCGGGAAGCGCGGAGCAGAATTCGTCGACCTGTCCACCGCGACCATCCGCGCGGTCGCCAAGGGCGTGCTCGGCGTCGCGTTCGTGCAGGCCATCATCGTCGGCATCTGTCTGCTCATTGCCGGCATACCGTGGGCAGGCGTGCTGACAGTCATCGTCCTCGTGCTCGGCATCGCACAGGTGCCGGCGCTGATCGCCACGCTGCCGGCCATCGGCTACCTCTGGTCGAGCGGCAACTACGGCACCGGCGCTGCCATCCTCTACACGGTCCTCCTTGTCGTCTCCGGCATGGCCGACAACGTGCTGAAGCCGTTGATGCTCGGCCGCGGCGTGGATGCGCCGATGCCGGTCATCCTTCTCGGCGCGCTCGGCGGTATGGCCGCGGCGGGCATCCTGGGTATGTTCGTCGGCGCCACGCTGCTCGCGCTCGGCTACCAGATCTTCATAGGATGGGTCGCGACGAATCCCGAGGCGCCTCGCGTCCATCCGCAAGGCGGAGTCTCCCAGGCCGAGTGAATCGATATAGCGAAACGTGGATCCGCCTGCACAGCGCTCGGGCGTATACAGCTGAGGTTAAAATTGGATCGCCCCTGCGCCACCTGCTGCAAATGTGCTCTCGGGCACCATCACCGGGACCTGAATGATGACAATGGTGACGGTGGAGAAGAGGCCGAAGGTCGTGGTGATCATGCCCGCGTACAACGCGGCCAGGACACTGCGCATGACTTACGCGGCGCTGCCGCACGATCGTGTCGACCTCGTGCTGCTGGTCGACGATGCGAGCTCGGATGAAACCGTCGCGATCGCACGAGAGCTCAACCTGGAGCTCTTCATTCACAACCGGAACTACGGGTACGGCGGCAACCAGAAGACCTGCTATGCCGAGGCTCTCAGGGCGGACGCAGACATCGTGGTGATGGTGCACCCGGACTACCAGTACGACCCGACATGTCTGCCGCAGATCATCAAGCCGCTCGAGCGGAGCGAGGCCGACGTCGTCCTGGGCTCGCGGCTGATGAGCATGTCGCCGATCAAGCAGGGCATGCCCTGGTGGAAGTACGTCGGCAACCGGGTGCTGACGAAGGTGGAGAACCTGGCGTTTGGCCTTCGGCTCTCGGAATATCACACCGGCTATCGGGCATTCAGCCGGGACGTTCTCGAGACGATCAATTTTCAAATGAATTCCGACCGGTTCATCTTCGATCAGGAGGTCATCGCGCAGATCGTCGCTGCCGGGTTCAGGATTACCGAAGTCTCGGTGCCGACGCGGTACTTTCCCGAGGCGTCATCCGCGAGCTTCACCGACAGCTCACGCTACGGACTCGGCATCCTCTGGTTGGTCTTCCGCTATGCGCTGCACCGCAGCCGCGTGTGGCGTCAAATGAAATTCCAGAGCCTGAAGCGGCGGTACAGGAAGATAGAAACGGCGAGGGACGCCCCGGACTGAACTTCTCGCCCTCAACGGCCCCTGGCATACAGGGCAAACGTGTACCTTTCGTTATCGTACCAGTGCGGGTCGACCAGCCGGAACCGCCTGCCAAATTGCCGCAGCGTCGGTGGGGGCGACACTGACGCCATCGGGGGGCGGCGGCGGAAGGCGACGATCACCTGCTTCGCCCGCCGCGCCGCGTTCCGCGTCCACGGCGTTCTCGTGAAGGTGCCTTGCAGAGGCACCGGGACCATCGCCGCGTCTCCCTGTAGCGCAGTGAAGACGTAGGTATCCCAGTAGTCACCCATGAGCACCGCGCGCGGCGCCTTCTCCGCCAGCGCCAGGGCCGTCGACTCCAACAGGTGGTATTGAGCGCTGTAGGCCGGGCGCGGGAAACGACAGGCGAGCAGAGCGAGCGCAACGACCACGAATGCCGGTTGCACGTAACGGGCGTACTGAGCGCGAACGGCAGCCTTGAGCAGCAGGAAGATTGTCAACATGCCGCTGATCGGTCCGAACAGGTGGGTCAGCGTGAGGTACCGATCATCGTAATTGTTTGCGCGCACGTGGCTGACGGCGACGGCGAGCGCGACGTTCAGCAGCGCGATGCCCCAGGCGCCTAGTGCCAGTATCACCGTGTCGTCGGCGAGGGCGTCGTGCACACGGGCACGATGCCCGTGACGCCTTCCAATCAGATCCCAGGCCCACGCGCCAGCTAAAGCGATCAGCGCCAGCGTGGCAACCGCATACAGCGGCCACCAGGAGAGTCTGCCAAGGTGTGCGAGCTGCACCTGAAGGTTGTCCACGAGATGTCCCGTGTCGAGCGCGAAATGAGTGGCAAACGCATTGCCGTAGTGCTGCATGGAAAAACGCCCGTACGTCCACTTCTGGATGCGCTCGATCACCGTCGCTGCCATCACCGCCGTGAAGGCCATCGACGACGTGGTAAGTACGCGGCGGCCGGCCGTTGAGCCGGTCCTGGATAGCGCGCGGACGATCTCGACACAGAGCAGCAGCGCCAGAAACAGAATGCTTGCCGAAGAACTCCAGATGGCCAGGTACGAAAACACCAACGCCGCCAGGAGCCAGAGCCAGCTGCGCCATCGCCGCTCGTTCTGCGCGGATTCGAGGTGATGCTCGTAGAACCTCCGCATGGCCAACCAGCCGAGAAGCACCGCCGGCGTCTGCCAGGAGTACACCTGGCTGAGCGCGAAAATGAGATAGCGCGACTCGCGATGGAGGCACAGCGCAATGAGGTACACCAGGCCGCCGACCAGCCCATCTCGCCGGCTCAGGCGCGCAAACACGAGGGCACCGACGAAGAGCCAGGTTGCCTGGGCGACGAACACGCTGTCGGCCGTCCAGCGATAGCCCGCGATCCGCCCGGCGACTTGCATGAACAGGAGTGCCCAGGCTCCCCATCTGTCCGCGCAGTAATAGTAGAAGTTGAACACCGTGATCGGCCTCTGGTCGTTGACCATGAGGACCGGGATGGCGGAATCGGAATTGAAGTCGATGGCGTTGACGTCGCTGGCAGGACCGAATGCCCCGATGGCCCGCCAGAGGAAGTACGACCAGCCGGCGAGAACCGCGATCAGGAACAGGGCCTCGCGGGGCCGGGGCCGTTTGAGCGATAACACGTCGCCAGTCTCCGAGTGCGGTCAATCCCTTCGACTCGTCACGCGGTCTGCGGGAAGCTTCTGCACCGGGAAGTTCTCTCTTGCCCACGTCGACAGCATGCTCGGCTGCCCGCCAGCAATGCTGTTAGCGAGCGCGATCCGATCGGACCAATCCGAACCGAGGTAGGTGTGGCGTTGGAAGTACTTGAACATGTCTGCCACCTCGGCCGCCCCTGGAAAGAACGTCGCGAATACGTCCGCCGGGACCTGGTCGAACGTCAACGTGTGCCCCTGTCGATTCAACGTCTCGACGATGTCGCTGAAGCTCAAGAAGTCACCGACGAGTGGTAGATACTGGCCATCGCCTGCCTGGTCGGGGTGCGCGAATGCACCGGCGACCACGTTGCCGAGTTCACGAATGTCGCCCATGTGGAGGCAGCGCACATCGGGGTCAAGAGGCAGAGTCCAGCCCAAGGACCCGTTTGACTTCTTCTGCGGGGCAAGAGTGCCCAGCAGGTTCTGGTAGTAGAAAGGTGCGACCACGAACGTGTGATGCGCAAAGCCCGCTGTCGCAACGATCGGATCGACCTTCGCCTTTCCCGTGAAATGGGGAACGCTGATCGTGCCGCCCGTGATCGCTTCGACGTTCGGCAGCGTCGACCAGATGAAGTGCTCGACACCGGCCGCTTTCGCCGCTTCTATCGCCGCGGTCGCCTGCTTGCGCTCGTCGGTCCCTTCGCTCCAGAAGTTGGTGACTAGAAAGACACCGTGTACGCCGCGAAGTGCCGCCGCGAGTGTGTCCGGTTGGTCCAGATTCGCTTCGACGACCTCGTCGGCGAGACCGCGATGCTGGTCCGGATTGCGGCTCAATGCGCGCACTCTGAATTGGCCACGGGCCTGCAGAGCACGCACGATGGCGCCGCCCTGTTGCCCGGTTGCGCCGAAGACGGCGATCAGTCTGTTGCTGTCTGCTGACGTGCTCATGGAATCTCCCTCTCGATTCGTTCTTCGTTTCTGCGGCTACTCAACCCCGGAACACAGGCGTTGAGCCCGATGCAGTACGCCGATCGTCAGCGCACGGTCGACTGTGCGCCGAGGAGTTGATGCCGGCGCGCCCAGGTGACGCCTGCGGCCCCGAGCAGCAGAATCGCCGGCAGCGCAGGCGAGGCTCCGAGGATGAAGAGGTGCACTGCGATCGCACCGACCATCGTCGGTACGAGCGCCACGGCACCGAATACCGCGAACGAGGGTACGAGCAGCGCAAGTGCCGAGCCGACCTCGATGAAGCCTGTGAGATAGCGGAACCACTGGCCGATGCCGATGGCGTCAAACAACCCCACCATCTCCGGTGCACCGAGCAGTTTCGAACCGCCGGCGAGCAGGAACATGCCGGCGAGCGCGATCTGGACAAGCCAGAGCGCGATCAGTCCAGTGCGACCGTTGCGGACCGGCACTGTCTGAGTGAGTGATGGTGCGAGAGACATGAGCAACCTCCTTGTGATAAATGGTTAGAAATCTAAATATGTGGCCAAAAAATTTTGAGGCCAGCGCCCTCAGTCGTCCTCCGTGACTCGTTCCCCGGTGGTGTGACGGGCGTGCCGGCTGAGGGCACGCAGGAGCCGGCCGGCGTCGCGCTTCTGCGACACTGACAGGCCAGCCATGGCCTGCTGAAGCCGTTCCACGTGGGCTGGAAACACCTCGTCGATCAGCGCCCGTCCCTTTGCTGTCAACTCCCCGAACACCACTCGCTGATCCTCGGCGCACGCTCGCCGGCGCATCAATCCGCGCTCCTCGAGCTTTTTCACGACGTACGTCGTACTCGCGCCGGTCACCAGAATCCGGTCGCGAATCTCGCCGAGTGGGAGGACGCCCTTGTGGTACAGCACCTCCAGCACGGCGAACTCGGTCATGCCCAGGCCGCACTGAGCCAGATGCGGCCGCACCCCTCGCTCGATCGCTTGAAAAGCGCGCCCAAGAGCGATGATCAGCTGCAGCGTCGCGGCCCGATCGCCATCGCTGGCGGGTGCAGGAGGATGCCCTGGTTTCCTCGGCACAATAGTTAGAATTCTAACTACATCCCGCCAACGCTGTCAATACCGGCAAGAACGCGCACCTGTCACGCGCCCATGGTGAGGACGACGCGGAAGCGCGCTCTGCCGCTACGCATCTGTTCGTAGGCTTCTGCAACCTCGCGCAGCGGATATTTTTCGATCATCGGGTGGACGTCGCTCAACAGGCTGAATTCCAACGTGTCTTGCGAATCCCTGGCTGTGCCGGAGTACCAACCCGCTACCGATCGCCTTCCCAGGATCAACGACATCACGTTCACCGTGATTGGCTCTGGCGGTGCGGCCGGCACCAGCAGCGTGCCGTCTACAGATAATCCATCCACGAGCGCCGAGATCGCCTGGGCGCTGGGAGCGGTCGCGAGGATTACGCGCGCGCCGCCCAGTTTCTGCAATTCCGCCGCAGGATCGCCAGCATCGGCATCAATGTAGTCGTGCGCGCCCAGTTGCCTCGCCAGCCCTTCTTTATCCTGACCTCGCCCAATCGCGACCGTTTTGAATCCCAATCGCCGCGCGTACTGAACACCCAGATGTCCCAGTCCGCCAATGCCATGCACAGCGACGACGTCGCCGCCGCGTGCGCCGGAATGACGCAGCGCGTTGTAGACCGTGACTCCGGCGCACATGAACGGCCCGGCTTCTTCCGCCGACAAGTCTTCGGGAATCGCGGCCAGGACGATTGACGGGGCGATCACAAACTCCGCATACCCGCCATCGAAATCGACCCCCGTCACCTGACGATGAACGCACATCGCAAAATCGCCACGACGGCAGGGCGCGCACGTGAAGCAATGTCCGCCATGCCAGCCGACGCCCACTCGCTGGCCCTCCCTCCAATCCGTGACGCCGGCACCGAGCCTATCGATGCGTCCCGCGATTTCGTGACCCGGTACGCGTGGATACCGAAGTCCCGGCCAGAGACCATCTTTCACGAGCACATCGCTATGGCAAATGCCGCAGGCGTCCACCTTCACCCGGACCTGCGCGGGGCCTGGTTCCGGGACGTCGCGTTCGACCAATTCCCAATCACCACCCGCTCTGCTGATCTGTGCGGCCTTCATTTTGGTGTCCATAACGGGCTCCAGTTCGTGTCCTTAACCGGCTCCTGAGTCGGCGTGAATCGCGGTAAACGTCGCCGAACCGCCCTGAACACGTTAGGGCACCCGGAGGCTGGAGGGGTAGCGGGCATTTTCTGGATGTGCTAGAGTCTGCCCGCCCCAGAAAGGATGAGCTGTGTCGAGCGTCAATTCCCCCGACGCGGAACGGGCGACTCCGCCCTGTCCTCAATGTCAGCACGGCCACGTCGTGCGCATCTATTCGGCAGCGTGCGCAAAGGGTGTTCGCTGTTACGTCTGCAAGGGTTGCGGGCATCTGTGGGCAGCCGCAGACACGCCGAGGGCGGCCGCCGGAGAATTTACTCACACCCCACGGAGCGGTTTGACGTAAACTCGCGAGCCTCCCGGGTGGTGAATCATGCGGCAATCCGTTCCCAATCAGCAGAAGCCATGGACGCCTAGCGATGTCGCCGAACTTCGGGCGTTTGTCGACGAAGAGATGTCTGTCGATGAGATCGCGTGCGAGCTCGGGCGGACGGCCGTCGCCGTGCGTGCCAAGGCGGCCGAGGAAGACATCCCGCTGACGCCGGCCGCCGCGATGAAGGCCGACCGCGACGAGGACGAGTAACGCTTGCCGTTCCGGCACCGGTGGCCGGTTTATGGGCGCGCCCTCGGCACCAGCGTCGGCATCACCTGCCAGAGCGCCTCTGGCTTCACGGAAATCTGGCCGGTAAACGGGCGAGCGTGAGCGGCGATGAGGAGAGCGGACGTCGCGACCGAGGTCGCGAAGATCCCCATCGCGATTGCCGCCGTGTCGCGGTGCTCACATTGGACCATGGCAATGGTGACGAGAAGCAGCAGGGCCTGAAGGGCCAAGGCCGACCACTTCACCCAGTCGATCGACAGTTGGCTGATGATGATGCGTTGCCGTCGGGCGTCGAGCGCCTCCTCGAACGATCGAACCAATTCGCGCTGGCCAATGGCTTCTCTTTCCGTCGTCGGCACCTGCGCGAGCGTCAGTCGCAGCGCCTCGCCAAGCGCCACTGGCACTGATGAAATCGTCGCTTGCCGATCGGCCATCGCCGGCCACTCACGGTTTGCGCTCTCGTGAATATGGCGAGCAATGAGGGCGTCGATTCGCGCTTCAGTTTGTGTGGAGAGACTCGACGCCAGGATGACGGCGGTTCGCAGTGCGCCCGCCTCACGAATGACGGCCTCGTGCGCCTGCTGCGAGTCATCCCAGACCTGCACGGCCAGAAACCCGACCAGCAGTCCGAACGTCGTGCCTAACGGCGAGAGTATGCTCGCTGCGATGCCCGCGTAGCGAGCGGCGCGATGGCGAGCCGCCAACGCCATCACGATCCACCACGTGACAAACGTCACCAGGTAGGTCAACGTGAAGACGACCAACGCCATCCAAATCACGGGGAGTTGATAGAACCAGTCGCTCATAGTCTCTCGCGCCGCACGATTGCGATGTGCGAGCTTACCGCGAACGATGGGCCTTTTCGATCGCTCGTTCGCGGTACGCGTGTCCGGCGCCGTTGCCCGTCGTGCCCCACGACTACGAGACGCGGCTACGGATCCTCCGTCATCAGTTGCGCTGCTGGAGTAATGGCTGGCCGAGCCACTCCTCGAACCGGATCTCGCCGAGTCGCGCCTCGCTCCCAGGAATCAGCGAGCGCTCGCCGAGTTCGGCGCCGAAGTACCGCGCGTGCAGGTCGACGACAACCTCGCGAGGGTCGCTGCGCGCGGCGAGGCCCTGACGGATCAGTTCGTCGAAACGGAACTGTTGCGGTCCGGCCACCTCCACGGTGCCATTCACCGGGGCGCCTGCGGCGATCTCGCCGACCGACTTCGCGACGTCATCAGCCGCCATGGGTTGAATGAGCGCCGATGGCAGCCGAACCGTCGTTCCCACGGTGGCTTCATCGGCGATGCGCGTGACGAACTCGAAGAACTGCGTCGCGCGAACGATCGAGTACGGGATTCCGGCAGACTTGATCAGGGTTTCCTGCGCGTTCTTCGCTCGGAGATAGGGACTGTCGGGGATGCGCTCGGTTCCCACCACCGAGAGCGCCACGTAGTGTGTCACGCCGGCGGCACCGGCGGCCTTGAGCAGATTGCGTGTGGACGTGGTGAAGAACTCCATGACCGCCGCGTCCTCGAACGACGGGGAGTTCGAGACGTCGACGACGACCGATGCGCCCTGAAGAGCCTCGGCCAGGCCTTCGCCTGTGAGGGTGTTGACGCCCGTGTCTAGCGCTGCCGGCACGGCCTCATGGCCGTGTTCCCTGAGCTTAGCCACGAGCTTTGATCCAATGAGCCCGGTGCCGCCGATGATGACGAGTTTCATGATCGATGTCCTTTTCCGTGTCAAGCCGATTCCCGTAAGAGTCACCGCGATATCGGCGAGCGTCTCCTGATCGTCGACCGGTCCACGAAGACGGAACGGCAGGTCGATAGACCTTTCACTCGGAGGCGCAGGCGCAACGAGCCCTCCCCGCCACTCTCCTGCCGGTGACCGCGATTCAGCAATGGGGATGTACGTTTCGTGCGCGTGCGCGCGGACTGCAGCACGTTGATCGCCAGACGTGTCGTCGTCGCCAGGAACGCCTGCGGCTCCCGAACCACGCGTCGATCGGTCGACTGCCATCGCGTCCAGACGTCTTGGACCACCTCCTCGGCGTCGGTGATACTGCCGAGCATACGGTAGGCGATGCCCAGCAGGCGCGGGCGTGCCCTCTCAAACGCCGACAGTCCATCGTCGATGGCGCAATCGCCGGTCACGGGCGAATCGTATCGCATCAGTGTGACCGGGCAGTTCCACGTCCGTTTGCGTGGCGATGATCACGTCACCCGGCACGTGGCTTCAAACGTCGTCAAGGTCGCCTAACATCCGGGCCAGCGCCAACTCGCCGTTTGGCGTCTGGAACCCCCGCGCCATCGCTGCCCGGATCCGGCTTTGCGCGTCCGGGCGGCGCGCGGCCTCGCCGAACAGATCGGAATCCCGGCGAAAGTCCTGTGCCGCCGCGAGCGCCACCTCATTGACTCGTTCCTTGATGGCGAGGAGTGCGGACGCCGGAAACGTGGCGATCCGATGGGCAAGCGCTGTGACGAAATCACTGAGAGCGTCGGACGGCAACGCTCGATTGATCCAGCCGTACCGCTCGGCCAGCTCCGCGTCATAATCCTCGGCGCTCAACATCACCTCGAGTGCGCGCCCGCGGCCAAGAAGGCGGGACAGGTGCTGGATGCCACCGGCGCCGGGAATCAGACCGAACGCCACCTCCGGATGGCCGAAGATCGCCGACTCGCGAGCGGCGAAGCGCATATCGCACGCCAACACGAGCTCGTTGCCCGCGCCGCGGACGCGCCCTTCGATCTGCGCGATGGTGACCAGACGACTCGCACTCAGGTAGCGAAAGAGAAGACCGATCGACGCGTCGCCGGTCAGCTTCGCCGCGGCCTCGCGGTACTGGCCAATCCGCGTGATGTCGACATGAGAAATAAAGTATTTGGGATCGGCGCTCGTGAACACCAGCACCCGGATTCCGTCGTCGGCCTCCGCGTGCTGAATCAGCGAAACCAGGTCGCGGACCAGTTCGGGGCCGAGAAGATTCATCGGCGGGGCCGCGATTTCGGCGAATAGAACCGCCGCTTCGCGATGCACTTTGATTGTTTCGAAGTCCATAATCGACGTCTGCCTGGCGCGAATTCCAATGTCCGCCCTTGTCGACTTCGTCAAAGTAGATCAGATTGTCGCGGGCTGAGCGTCGCAACGTTTCATCGATCGATGACCGCCGTGGACCGGAACGCGCGTTCGGCACATCGGCCGCATGGCGCGAAGTGCTGAAGCGCCGCGCTGCCGGAACAGCTGCTCGAACGGAGCTGTTCGGATTCGAGCGCGGCGCCTTCACCAGCGCAGAGCACGCCAAGCCCGGACAGATTGAGCTGGCGTCGGGAGGCGTGCTATTTCTGGACGAAGTGACCGAAATGACCCGGCAGCTCAGTGCTGGCTTTCTCGCGGTGAGATTCAACGGAGGACGTCCGAACGGATCAACTGCGCGCTATCAAGGAGGACTCATGTCCACGATCCATTTCCACCAGAGAATCACCTCGACGCCCGAGCAATTCGTCGCCGCGCTTACCGACTTCGGGCCAGGCCGCTCGAAGATCTTTGGCAACAGCGCCGACGATACCCAAGGTGCATCACCGCAGCGCCTCTGAGGCTGACGTGACCGAGGGCTCGGGCGGTATCTGGGAACGCCTGCACTACGACTGGTCCGATCCCAGCCGCGTCGTCATGACAACGACCGACTCCAACGTCTGGGGAGGTGCCTCGGGCCACACCTACACCTTCACCCGGCGGGCCGACGCGACGACCGACCTTGACGCGGTCGTGGTGCGGGAGGGCAAGAACCTCAAGGGACGACTTCTCGGATTCGTGCTTGGCACCATCGGCAGAGGCGTTCTGAAAAAGGCATTTGACAACAGCGTCAAGGCCATCGAAGCCCGTAACGTCGCTGCGCGAATGCCATGGCGTGAGCACCGCGGTCGCTTACCGGTCGCCGGGCCACGTCAGTAGTACGCGTTCGTTCGTTCTGAATTTCTCGCACCGGCGAGTTAGCACTGGAGGACCCATGAAAACGTACATCGTTGTTCTGTCTGCGCTCGTGCTGGTGTTGTCATCTGCCGGATCCATTCGAGCGGAAGAGAAAGCGTCCGATGCCGACGCCGAATTCCTGACCAAGGTGGTGCCCAGCATCGCTGCGTCAGTCAAGATCATTGAGTACGAGGTGAGCAACACCTCCGACGCAAAGGTCAAGGAGTTCGCCCAGCGCGTTCTGGACCAGCACAAGGGATCGGTCAAAACCGCGACCGGGCACGCGCGGCGCCTCAATGTCGCAGTCGACACCGACGGAACGAAGGACAGCAGGGAGATGATGGACAGGCTGTCCAAACTGAAGGGGGCCGATCTCGATATCGCTTTCCTGGAATGGCTCAGTCAGATTCACCACGACACGACCGTGTTCGATAACGAGGTGAAGAACGGTACTGATTCGGAACTGAAGACCTACGCGCAAGGCTCAATCACTGCTGGCAATGAACATTTGAGCGAGGCACACGAACTTTTGGGGAAGCTGAAGAAGTCGTAAGCGATGGCCTGACCGCATTGCCAGGAGATTTTCATCATGATCGACCGAACAGCACGCCCCGTGAGCGAGATCGGTGCAGAGCCGAGGTTCCGCCCGCGACGTCCTCCCCCACATCACGACACCGGTGCAGATGCGGCCGGAGCCGTCAGCGCGCGATTCTCACCAGCGCCGCCTCGAAGTTCCCTCCGTAGGTCGTGCTTCCGTTCGGCGTCGCAGCGCCGAGACCAGGGTCCGTGACGACACCGGCCACCATGTCGAGATTGCCTTCGGACGCTGAGAGCGTTCCCTTCGGCGCCGATAGTTTCGCAGCAGCACCGCGCAACGAGTACGGCGGCGGCGCGGTAGTCGTCGCGGCGAGCGAGACGGTGCTGCCGTTGACGGCGACGCCGGCGCCCGTCTCGAAGCCTGTGCCTCCCCACGTGACCACTCCCAGCGCCTTCTTGCCGGTTGGTTCCAGATGCAGCACGAACGCGTCCTGAGAACCGGCGCCGAAACTGGTCGTCGTCCCGGCGACAAAGATCGCCCCATCGTCCGGAGCGACCGCGACGCCTTCCGCGGTCTCGCCGTTCCGTCCGGCAAACTGCTTGTCGAACAGCAGGCCGCCGTCGGGACTGAGCTTGACGATCAGCGCGGCGATGTCCACTAAACCTGCCTTTGCCGCCTGGATGGCCCCTGCGAGCACGATCGATCCGTCCGGTGCGGTCGTCATTCTGCCGCGTGGATCCACGACTTCGCCGGCGCTGTAGGTCCGCTGCCACACGAGGCTGCCATCGGACGTGATTTTGAGCACGAGTATGTCGAAGTTGCCGATCTGATCCGGGCGCGGCGTCGTTCCCGCCGCATACACGCTTCCATCAGGTCCGACGGCCACCGCATTCCCCGCGGCTCCATCCGACATTGTTTGCCACACAAGGTTGCCGGTTGAGTCGAACTTGACGACGAACAAACCGGCCGAGCTCGGCCCGAAACTTGTCGCCGTGCCGGCGATGTAGGCCGATCCGTCCGAAGCGGTCGCCACGGCAAGGCTCTCGTCGGACGAGCTGCCGCCCCAGGTTCTTTCCCACAGCAGCGTCCCGCTTGCGTTGAACTTCAAGAGGACGGCATCGTTGCCGTTATCGGCGGTAACGCCGGTCACGTATGCCGAACCATCAGCGCTGACCGCAACGTCAGGTCGCCCGAGTCCGCGGATCGTCGTCCCGTTCCAGATGCGCTGCCACGTCAGCGATCCATCGGCGGCGAACTTCACGACGAAGATTCTCGCGCTCGGGCTACCGAATTGATCGACGGCGAAACTGTCGGTAATCCCCACGACATAGGAGCTTCCGTCGGCTGAGGTCGCGACGGCCTCTGCGACGTCGCTTCCCGCGCCGCCCCACGTGGTCTCGGTGGACAGTGTCTGGCCCTGCGCCGTTCCGGCCGCAAGGAATAGCAGCAATACTCCGATGCTTGTTGCCGTAACGCGCCTGCGCTTCATCGTCCTCCCCTGGTTGAAGTGCGTCGAACTGCAATGCTGGAACCAGCGGCGTTGTGAGGATCACGAAGGAAACCGGGACCGTCTCCGTTACTCTCTTACTCTCCGCGTAATCCGATTACGATGGTCGTGGCGGTCGACGATCGCAGGGCGAGGTTCAACGTGGTCGATTGGAAAGGCCTCCTGCCGGACCGCCGGCGCCGGTGGTAATCGCGAGCCCATCTCCATTCCGCGCGTTGGTTCCTCTCGGAGTTGGTCAGTGGCGCGACAGTGAGCGACAATAGAGGAATTGCGTGAAGTGCCCTCGTGCCTGAATGGCCGTTTGCGGATCCACCCAACCCGCTCCGGGCGCTGCCGCTCGAAGACAGGCATTGAGTGACCGCGTGATCCACTCGCCGTCCCGGATGGCAGCTCTGGCCCTGTGTGGGGTGCTGACCCTGGGTTCCCTCTTACTGGCCGCGCCAGAACACGACGCGATGTCCTGGGTGCCCTACCAGATCGGGTGTCCCCTCCTGATGGTCGATCTGAGGGTGGAGTCGGCGGCCACGACACCCGGCCTTCTGTCGATCGACGTGCAGAACGTCTCCACCGACGCGATCGACGAAATCACGGTAGGCTTGCTCGTCGGCGACACGCCGCGGCGCTTGGTTGCCGTCCGCACGCTGGCGGTCCGCATCGGGCCCGGCGAGCGGCAACGGCTGGAGTTCTCGTTTGCCTCACGCGCCGACGGACCCGTGGCCGTCGTGCGGGCCGACAGCCTCGCGACGGTTGGCGCCGTCCGAGTGCGCGAGCGAGGGGGCGCCATCTGGGTGAGCCCCGTAACGATCGACGGCGAGTTCAGGCCGGCGCGTTGGTCGGCCAGCGAGCAGGCGCGGGCGCGACGTAGCTGCTTGGACGATCGACGCCGGCTCTATGCACCTGGCGCCGTGCTCTTTGATGAGCGCCACGCCGCACGCATCTGCCAGCCGGATGGCACCTGGGCACCACGGTAACCCGCGGCCGACGCGCTAGGGAGAGACATGAAGGGTTTCGCGCTCTACCGGAGAAAGAACGGCAAGTGGTGCCTCGTGGAGATCCCCGACGAGTGGCGGCGTGGTGATTCGATCCCCAAGCAAGCGAAGTCGGACATGTCCTTCGACACGAAGGAACAGGCGATCGTGGCGTTCGTCGGTCGCATGGGACAGGTGCCGTCGGTGAACTGATGGCACACGCCGCCTTCTGGGCCCGCGTCGCGACGAATCGCGTCTAGGAGGCTTTGCGCTGCCGCCAGCGGCGCGCACCGATTCCGGCAAGCCCGAGGCCGAGCAGCGTGAGCGATGCGGGTTCGGGAACGGTCGGGGCTTCCGCAAACGCACCAGATATACGCGGCTGCGACAAGCGCTCGAAGCCGTCTGGCGCATCGATCGTCACGCTCGCAAGCGTCTCGCCATCAGCCGTGGTGATAGTCAAGAAATTGTTCCCGTTGCCCAGCATATATATAAACGACGCTATGAACACGCCCCCACCGGGCTCGTTCGATAGGACTGTAATGGTCGCGTCGCCACTCCCATTCACGGGATTGAAGATCAAGTCAGCGAAAGTGCTCCCCCCGAGAACGGAATGCGTCAAGCCAATGCCGACGCACTCGTGTAAGGCTGGCCAGTGTAGCAGGAACGCCCGCGGACTCTCGCGGAATTCACGCGGGAGTGTCTCGAACCGCAGTCATGGCACGCTTCACGGCCTGAAGGATCGCATCGAAATCCTGATCAAGACCACGCACCTCGATAACGGGTTCGGTGTGATGACCCAGTTCACGCGCCGCCGCTGCGTTGGCGCTGGTATACACAAACGCCCGGCGCTCAAACTCCGGCGTCTGCCGTAAGTGCTGGACGAACTGCCAATGGCGAGCGAACGGCGGGATCAAGTCGTATACCACGACAGACGGATCGTGTTGGTCCATCAATGCCTTGACGTCGCTGCGTGCGCGGCGTACGTCGTCCACGTGAGCAGAGACGACCACAAAACCCTCCCGTTCGAGAAGGTCGCGTAACTGTTCCGCGATGTCATCGCTGGCGATGAACAGCGCGATGGCTGGGGTTGATGTGGCCATGTCGCTTCGTCTTTGGCGCGGCTTTATCGCTTCGGCGTTCGGCGACGATCCCCTGATCGCCAGGGCCAGACTTCACTGCGTCTTACGGCCCGAATTCGCTACACGAGTGGCACCCATTCACGACAATCGGCAACGGTGACGTGCGTTTTTTCGAAGCCTGGGACAATCGTCATCGGCATTGAGGATCGATAGCAGGACCTGTACCGAATCAAAGGACGACGCGCGTGGCACGTGATCTGCTCCTGCTACGCGGAAGTGGGTCGAAGGGAGGCCAGCGTGAAACTCGTCACTCGAAAAACGAAAAAAGCGGTCCGCAAGAGCGTCAAGAAGCTCATCAAGAAACATGGCGCAGAGGTCGCTGCTGGCCTCGTCGGCACCGCCGCCTCTGCGCTGGCGACATTGGCAGGCACCGAAGCACCAGGCGCGCGCGGTAAAAAATCCAACCTCGCCGAACTTTCGCATCGGTTGGCAGCAACCGTCGCCGGCGACAAGGTCAAGAAATCGCGCAAGGGATCCCGCGACAAGACCAGTAAGAAAAGCAATCCCTACCGCGATTGAAGTCGCGGCACGTGGTCACAGGTCGAGATCCACGAGAAGAGCGGCGTGGTCTGATGCCGCATGGATCGCCTTCGTCATCTCGGGAAAGTGCTTGAACAGGTCGCCGTTCTTCCCACCCCACACTCCCAAACGAAAAACATCCGCGTGCTCCACGCGCTTGAAGAGTTCAGGCGAGAGCATGGCACTGCTGGCGCAACGCGCTCGAACAGGAACGGACCCGCTGGTTCGGCCCACGACAAACGAGTGTAGCGTTGCCGTCATCGATTCGTCGTCGAATCGCCATGGCGAATTGACGCCGCTTTGGCGCTGACGTCATATCCGTCTCCTAGCCTACGCGGTGACCGGCTGGGCGCTTCCCCACCGTCCGGCGTGTTGACAGCCTCCACTCGATCGTTCACCGCAACAACTTCTGAGAGGACTCGGGGATGACACTGAGACGCACACGGCTTCTGATAGCGGGCAGTCTTCTGCTTGCGGGCGTGGGCCTGATTGCCGACGGCACGCGCTTTTCCGACTACACGCCACTGGCCAGCTCAGCACCTCCAACCGACAACGAAGCGGCGCCGATCACGTTCGGCAACCCGGACTTCGAGCAGGAATCCATTGCAGACCGCGAGACCCAGCTGGCGGACGGCAAGCCGAACACCGGCGACTGGGACATGATCACGCTCAACGAGACGGGTCACGATAAAGGCCGTTACCTGTTTACCGTCTTCGAAAGCGATCAGTCGGGCGTCCAGCGCCACGATTTGCTGACCGGACAGACCGAGACGATTTGGATAAGCCCGGAATTCGAGGCCCACACGTCGTTCGATCCGTCGCTACTGGACGCCCTGGGGCACCTTTGTCACCGCCGAGGAGAGCTGGTGCACGAGCGAGACGGGGTGCACCGAAAGCATTCACGGCCGCCTGTTCGAGCTCAAGAATCCTGTCGATGCCCCTGGCATCACCGAGCCGTTGACGCCACAGAGCAACGATGGCGCCGACTTCGTGCATCAGAACGTGATTCCGAGGACCTCCCACGAAGGCATCCAGTGGGACAACGACGGGAACATGTATTTCATCGACGAGCTGAACGGCGGCAACCTCTACAGGTATACATCGGCAGCGGATTTCGCGCAGGTCAAAAACGGGCGCGAAGACTACTTCGCGGCTGGCCAGACCTGCGTGCTGCGAGTCGGCGACGGCACCACGCCGAATGCCACGGGGTCGTACATCTGGGTGCCGATTACTGACGAAAACGGCGATGCCCTGCCGGGGGCCTTGACCATCACGGACCCGAACGGCGTCACCTCAGTGGATGCGCGTAACACCACAAACCTGCCGGCGTTCAAGGGTACCGACTATCAGCGCCCGGAAGACATGCAGATCCAGACGCTGAAAGGCCGGCAATATCTCTATGTGACGACTACGACCACGAACCAGGTGTACCGGCTCGATCTCAAGAATCAGAAGATCTCGGTTTTCGCCGATCAGAACACCATCGATCTGGCAACGGGTGTTGCAGTGGGCGAGGCATTGGCGAACGTCGACAACCTCGCGGTCGACGCCGATGGCAACATCTACATCGTCGAGGATTTCCCCGGCGGCGAGGGAGACGACATCTGGTTGCCGAGGGATTTGAACAACGACGGCGACCTGACCGATCCGGGCGAGGGCCTGGGGCGATGGGCGTCAAACGGCACGGTGGGCTCCGAGTTCACCGGCCTCTACTTCGATCCATTCGACAAGCGTCGGGCGTGGGTCGACATCCAGCATCCCGATAGCGGGAACGACCGCACCATCGAAATCCGGATTCCGAAACACTAGGAGAGTAGCGTGTCAGGTGCCCGGGTGGCGATCCGAGATCGTCACCCGGCACACGACGCGCCTCGGGTCTAGCCAGGAAGAGCGCCGGGGACGCTGTCCTCGATGACCCACGATCCTTCCGCATAGCCGATCCCATTCAGTCCCCACCCGGAACGGTCCTTGCTCGGTCGTGATCCAGAGGATTCTATGAGGCGCAACCCGAGCAAGATCCGGAATGAAGAACGACCAAAACAAGGTCAGAGTGTTCCGCTAGGCGACACCGGCGAGGGAGAGACGGGCGTTCCTGCTGACCGTCCGAGCGGCCGTGCTCACCGGTGCGGAAACAAGGCGGCACCTCCCTCGAGCGTCATCCTGGCGGAAATGTAAACGATCAGCGCAAGCCCCGCGTAGCTCAGGTAAGGCCATCGCTTGAGCAATCGGACGACAAGGTTGGCCGCCACCGCCATACACGCAATAGAAATCACCAGCCCAGCGATCATCACGTAGACGTGGTCACGCGCGGCACCCGCAACGGCGAGCACGTTGTCGAGCGACATCGACACGTCAGCCACGGTGATTTGGACAACCGCCTGCCACAGTGTCTTGTCGTGCGGCGAGGTGTGGTGCGTTGCCGCATCGTGGCGGGCGCGCAGCTCCGACCACATTTTCCAGGAGACCCAGCCGAGCATCAGACCACCCAGCAGGACGAGTCCCGGCACGTCGAGGAGATACACAGTCAGGAGCGCGAAGAGGACGCGCATCGCGATTGCGGCGCCGATGCCGATGGCAATGCCCTGGCGTCGCTGCGGCCGCGGCAATCCTGCGGCCGCCATGCCGATGATGATGGCGTTGTCGCCTGACAGCGAGATGTCGATCAGGAGGACTTGCAGGAAGGCGAATGCAGCCGACAAGTCCCTCATTTGAAGTTCGCCCGGACGCCGGCGACGACAATTCTCCAGAGCGAAGTCATCACACGACGCGAGTAAATCATGCCGGCCTAATAGTCGCCTCCCTGGTTTACCTTCCTCGCGTCCATTCTGGACTGCCGTCTCGAGGTCTCTGCTGACTGGTTCGCTTCCTTCAGCACCTTCTCTCTCGATTCGACGCTCACTTGTTCCAGGAACTTCTGGATCTCTTCATCGCTGGCTCCGTTGTAGATCATTCCGGACAGCATGTAGACGTAGTCACTAGTTCGCGACAAGGGTGCCTCGCTTTCAGTTGAAAGTAGAGATCTTTGCACATTTCCTCGTTCTGGCGCCGTTGGCTGAGCGGAGGCCCAGAATGTGCCCTTCACCTACCCTTCGCTTGTTTTACCTTCGCGCCGGCTCGAGCCTCACGGACGTCTGAGCGCCTGGTCCGGCAGCATCGCGGTGCCAATGGCCGGCGGATAGAACCAGATCCTGCGACCCTGTTTCGTGGGTGACGTGTCACGTGCGCCGAGCGCGAGCCGTTGACGCGCGGCGATCCACTGCGCACCGTTGACCGCGCGCTGATTCATGCCCGGCGCCGGGTACGTGATGCCTGAGAGGTCGACGTTGGCGAACGACGTCGGCTGAACGCTGTTCTGCGCGCGCTTCTTCGCGGCAACGGCAGCAAGGTCCTCGAGATCGTAGAAGTAGAGGACGTGTCGCGCGCCCTGCGATCCGACGGCGCCCTTCGAATACGGAAACGGTGAGGCGGGCGCCTGACAGTAGGACACCGGCAGGACGCCGATAGTGATCTTCGCCGTCGGTTTCTTGATGTTCGTGTCGTTCTGCGCATCGAGCAGCGTCGGATGGAACGTGAACGCGCGGTCGCCCACCTTCCGCAGGAAATAGACGAAGTTCTGACCGCGCGGTGGCATCAGGCCGCCCGAACTCGACGCCCCGATCAGGCTGACCATGCGACCGGTCGACCAGTCCGCGGGAATCGTGACGACGCCTGAGGCGATGTCGGTGTCAGTCGGCTGGATGCCCGGGCCATCGCGCACGATCGGCGGCAGGTTGAAGTAGTTGTCGCCGTACCCGACGCATCCGCGCTGCATCTCGGCGAAGCCGACGAACGCCGCAGCGCCGCCGATCTCGACGATGTCGGCCGCCATGCCATACAGGCCGTCCTCTGGCGCGAACTTTCCGGTGCCGTAACGCGCGAGCGCCTCGCTGCCACGTTGCGGATTGCTGTCCCAGCCGAGAACCTGGACGTAGTCCGGGTCGCGGTTCATGAACGTGGCACCCGGCGCATTGCGTGGATACCCGAGGACCGGTGTGCATGCGATCTTGCCGACGAACGTCTGCGGCGGAAGGTCGAACGCGCAGGCCGCGAAACCCATCGACACACCGTTGCTGATGACGCTATACGTACCGCCGAATCCGGCGAGGTAGTGACCCTTCAACTTCGACGCGAGCGTTTCGGACGGCACGCGCAGAATGCCGCTTTGCGTCATGCGATCCGGTCGGCCCTGAAACCCCCACGCTTGCGACGGGCCGGTCAGCTTGCCGGTGGCCGCGTCGATCGCGGCGCACGCGAGCGTGCTCTTCCCGTCGGCGTAGGTGTATTGAGAACCTGATGAGACGCACAGCCGACTGCTCGCCTCGTCGAAGAACAATCCATCGCCGCTCATCAGGCCGTAGTGCGGGATTTCGCCGATCGTCTGCACATACGTGGCCGTGCCGGCGAGCGTCTCCGGCAGTTCGTACTCGAGCAGCGGCTCGCGGTTCGGGGTGCCTTGCTGAAAGGTGCCGACATAGACGTGCCAGTGTCCCGCGTGCCAGCCATCCTCCGGCATCTGCCGCACGGCGAGCCCCTGGCCGTGGTCGAAGGATCCGCTGATGGGTGGCGGCTTCAGCCAGACCGCCGTCGGTGTGCCGAAGTCGTCGCGGGTGAGCACGCGCGTCGACTGTGTCGCGCCGAGCGAAGGCGTGAGCGCAACGAACGACAGGGCCACGAGAATCGGCTGACGAATCATCGCCATCACAACTTCGCGAGCAACGCGTCCACCTCGACGCGAATCTCGAGCAACGCCGACTTCAGCGCGGCCGCGTCGATCGGGCCAGGTTGCGGCGCGGGCGGCGGCTGCGGTTGCGGTCCGCCCTCGAGCGTCGCCGGATCCACGGCAGGTCGCCACTTCGACACGTCGCCTTGACCACTCTCGCCTCCGGGCCCCGTAGAACTCCATTGCGGCTTCGCGTTGTTCTCCGCGTCTCCGAGGACGTCGATCATGTGGCCCGATCGATAGATGAGGACGTCGAGGCTGCAGCCGTTGTAATGCGAGCCGGACGTGTTCTCGAACAAGCCCGCTCCGTCACCTCGGAGCGCCCAGGCGATCGCGTTCACGATCGAGAAGGCGCGTTTGGGACCCGGCGGCATCCCATCGTAGCGGTTGCGTGCCTGCTGCACGACGTCGAGACGTTCGGTCGGCGCTGGCATAATCGGGTGCTCCGGCGATGGGGTTGGCGACGGCGATGGAGTTGGCGTGGGCGCCGGTGTGGGGGCCGGAACGGCAAAGTCGGACACGTCCACGCGTCGATCGGCGAGACGTACGATCGGGAGCTCGAGCGACTCGACGCTCTCGCCCTCGGTGCGGCAATACGGAATCAGGAGTGAGCCGTCGCTGAGACGCACGGCGGCGGGCCGGTGCGCTTGCAGGTTGGTTCGAGACTCGGCGACGACGTAGCCGTCGAGCGAATCGAACGGGTGCAGGACCAGGCGGCCGCCCTTCCCGCCGGTGTTCGGGAATGAGAACTGATAAAGCAGCCAGGGACGCCCGTCGATGACGAGGACGCGCGGCTTCGCGGTTGGCCGAGGTACCGAGACGACGGCAATACCGGCAGCGCCGAGGCCGTTGGTTCGCGCCCACACCGCCGCGTCACGCCCGGGCACGACGGCGACGTCGCGGGCAACCGTGTCGCTGATTCGTACGGTCTGCCCATCTGGTCGGATGATGCCGAGCCCGACGCCGTCAGGCTGATGTCTCGGCTTGTAGCCGATTCGGCCGTCAATCGCCACGTCGACCGGCGCCGCGTTCGTGTAGGTCCTCGTCTCGCCGAGCAACGTCCCTGTGGTCATGTCATTGCCGAGGAGCCGCGCCCATTTTCCCCCCTGTGCCACGAGCTCTGTCGCACCCCGCGTCGAGACGATGCGAACCTCGCCGCCGGCCACGTCGATGGCGACGACCTGCCACCTGCCCTTGTGAAAGGCCTGACAGACGACGTGCTGCTGGTCGAGGATGCACGCCGGCCCGGCCTTCTCGAGCCGGCCAAGAACGGTCTTGCCGCGGCCCCACGCGATCGCGCCGCGGCCGCACGCCCACATCCCGTTATCGAAGATGGCCGGCATCAGCATCCTCCTTCGGCCGGAGGCCGTCGTCCGCGTCCAACCGCTCGCCTTCGGCCCCACTCGAGCGCTCGAATTCTCGCGTGCTACCGTACAGCGGTGACTCGATTCCGCTTCGCGGTCCCTGTCCTTCTATCTGTGACGATTCGCGCTGTCCTCTTCTACCCCACAACGGCCGGCGCGCAAACATCGCCTGACCTCACAGGCCACTGGAGGCTCAACCCCGCGCTCAGCCAGCTCCCCCCGGAGCTGGGCTTCGACGCGGACTACTTTCAAGAGCCTGCCGGGACCGAGCGGGAGTCGGCGCCGGGCGGCACTCGAAGCCGGCGCGGCTCCAGCGGCCGCTACGGCAAGACCCGGAACTCCATGCCCCGCCCGGAGAGCGCCGACGAGGCCAGGCGGCTGCGCCAGCTGACCGACGAGGCCCGTCAGCCGCCGCCGGAGCTGACCATCTCGACGGGGTCCGGCGCCATCACGTTCTCGGATGGCCGCGGCTACTCGCGTACGTTCCATCCGAGCGGGAACGAAGAAGTCATCGACCTCGGCGGCGTGCCAGTCGTGACGATCACGCGGTGGGAGAGCGGACAGCTCGTGATTCTCTACCAGATCGAAGAAGGCCGGCAGATCCGCTATGCGTACTCGCGCACTGCCAATCCCGGTCGTCTGACCGCGGAGGTGCAGTTCATCGACCGCGGGACCGGCGACAAGGTCACGCGCGTGTACGAGCCCGCGAGCGCCACTGAGGCGGGGACGACGGGTGCGACAGCAGCATCATCGAGCGGTGCTCCGCCCGGAACCGCTCCAGCAGGTCCGTCACAGGGGGCGTTCAATCTGAGCCCGGGCGCGGAATTCAAAGGCTTGACCGCGGTCGGCCTCGTCGTCGAAGGCCTGCAATCGTCGGCGGCCTGCGGCCTGACCCAGGACGCGATTGAGTCGGCGGTGGCGACGCACCTGAAAGCCGCTGGCCTCAAGGTGCTGCGTAACACCGACGAAGACACGTACGTCTATGTGAATGTCAACACGGCGACCGTCTCGAACGGCCTGTGCGTCTCGCGCTACGACGTGTCTCTCACCACGCACACGACGGCGACGATGTCGTATCAGCCGTCGCAGCCGCCAGTGCTGGTCGAGGTGACGCTCTTCCGCAAGGGCAACCTGGCAGGCGGGGCGCCCGCCGCGCACGGCGAAGCGGTCAAGAAGGACGTGCTGGAGTATGTCGATCAGATCACGGCACTGATCAAGGACGCGAATAAATAGCCCTCGCACTTCGGCCTTCGCGGCGCCCGTTTGCGGCGATAAGATTACCCGGCGTTGGGGGAGGTCTCAGGGTCGCAGGGTCGCAGGGTCTGCAGGGTTCTGGCGTAGGGAACATGCGCAAAGCGAAACCGGTCAAGTCACGCGGAGCGTCGCCGAGGTCTACGAGGAATTCTTCGTCCGCACTGTTCGAGCAGTGGGCCGATCGGAGGGTCGATGCTGCTGCGATCGAATCGGGTCACCGCGTCCTCGACGTGGCGTGCGGCACCGGCGTCCTCGCCCGCGCCGCGTCGGATCGCGCCGGCCCGGGTGCGGTCGTCGGTCTGGATGTCAACGCCGGGATGTTGGCCGTGGCCACGCGCAAGGCTCCAGAAATCGACTGGCGGCAGGGACGGGCCGAGGCGCTGCCGTTCGATGACGAAAGCTTCGACCGGGTCGTCAGCCAGTTCGGCTTGATGTTCTTCGAGGATCGGGCCGCGGCGATCCGGGAGATGCTGCGCGTCGTGCGACGCGGCGGGCGCGTGGCGATCGCGGTTTGGGCCTCCCTCGCGGCGACGCCAGGCTATGCCGCCGTCGCCGGGCTGTTGGAACGGCTCTTCGGCGAGCCAGTGGCCGATGCGCTGCGGGCACCGTTCTCTCTCGGCGATCGCGAGTCACTCGGTCGCCTGCTGGCCCAGGCGGGCATCGACGACGCGCAGATCGCGACGCGGGCGGGGATAGCGAGGTTCGCGTCGATTCAATCGTGGATGTTTACCGACGTGAAAGGCTGGACACTGGCGGACCAGATCGATGACTGGCAGTTCGAGTTGCTGGTGAAGGAAGCCGCCGAGGTGCTGCAGCCATTCGCGCATTCGTCATCGGCCCGGTGAAGTAATGTCAACCACACCGACGAAGGCACGCCTGACCTCGTTCGCCCCGCAGTTCCTCGTCGACGACCTCGAACGCTCGATCGCGTACTACCGGAAGATCGGCTTTCGTTTCGGCGAGCCCTGGGACGGGTTCTACGCCATCGGTCATCTGGACGGACTGGAAGTACACCTGAAGGAAGCGCCGAAGAACCCCTCCGAGCGGCAGTGGCGTCGCGAGAGTGAACATCTCGACGCCGCGGCGGGCGTCGATGGCATCGAAGCGTTCTACGACCAGTGCGTCGCCAACGGCGTCACCATCATCAAGCCCCTCGCGGCGACGGCATGGGGCACGAAGGACTTCTATATCGAGGACCCCGATGGCAACATCATCTCCTTCGGCGGCAGGCCGACGGCACACTGACCTCCTCACGTGATCGCGTCACCGCTCTTCGATGCGCTTCATGAGATCGAACAGCTTCACCGTGGTGTTCCAATTGCGGATGGTCATGTTCTGGTAGGCCGGCGTCCCGACGACACGACTCAGCTGGCTCTGCGCGGCCTTGCTGATCAAGCGGGAAAAATACAGCACACCATCGCCTGAAATGACGCGATCGACGCCCGGCTTCGCGGTCACGCTTTTGATCGCTTCGTCCGGCGTGAGCGGGTCTTTCAGAAAGATCACGTCATAGCGGTAGGCTGTCGGCTGTCGGCCGAAACCCTTCGGTGCCTTCTCGACAGTCGCCTTCATCTGCTCGAACGAGCGCACGACGACGCGTGACTGGTAGGCGAATGTCTTCGAGAGCGCCTTCTCTATCTGGCCCGTCAGCGTCGCCTGGTTGCCGCGGCTGGCCGTGAACAGGACGTTTCCGCTCTGAATGTAGGTCGCGACGTCGCGGAAGCCCTTGGCTTCGAAGCACGCCTTGAGCGCGACCATCCTGATCAGATTGCTGCCGCCGACATTGATGCCCCGCAGCAGTGCGACGTATGAGGTCACGGGGATGAGCATAATGCACCGTCGAGTGCGGTTCGGCGAGAGATTCCTCGAGGGAACCCGCACTGTGCGCGGGGGCGTCTCACTCTCTAGCGGCAGGTTGGCCCAACCCTCCTCGCGACTTTCGGCACAGCTTAGGAAATCGGACGTCTCTTCCTGCAGAGCAGTAGATGTCGATTAGTGCCTCCGTCAATCGTCGTAGGAATGAAGGCCGTCATGCCGACAAGGGACATCCAGGAAAGCCGAGTCGATACCATGCGTTGCGTAGACAACCGCCTTACCGGGGCGACAGCAAACAACGAATCACCAGGCACTTCGATAGTCGTTTCGGCACGGCACAGCGGGCGCCATGCCATGCCGCGTCTTGTTCGCCCATATCGACCGACGCTCACGGCCGAGCTGAGGCATCGCGTGCACGCGCAGCTCCGCTGTGGCGAACGAGAGATCCTCGTGGACGTCGGCCGCCTTTCGAACATCGACGCCGCAGGCATCGGGCAGTTGGTCCGCGTGTACAACGTCACGAAGGCCGCGAAGGCCGAGTTCCGGCTGGCGAACGCCACGGCGCGGGTCCGCGGGGTGCTCCAACGGGTCGGCCTCTTCGACGTGATGAACGCCGGCCAATGCGCACCTGACGCGACGCTGAACTCCCGCGAACCTCAGGCATCCATGCCACCATCCCGAACCGTGTGACGGTTGACGGGCGGCAACGCTAGCTCGTACGCTTCGACGGCGTTTCGCCCCGGCTGGCAGGGGCGAGGAGAGCTGGCCATGCACCGCCCGAACGCGCACGAGTTCCTCCAGGCGCTGCTCGACACGCTGGAGGATCTCCCGCCGGATTTCGCCCGTCGCTTCGAGGAGATTCTGAAGAAGAACGAGCCCGACCGACCGCAGGCCATCCGTCTGCTCTTCGAGGAAGTCGCCGGTGACTGAAAAGGTCCAACGGCTCGTCATGCGTGCCTTCCGCGGCATTCCCGGCGAGATGACGGTGGATTTCGGGAAGGGCGACAGCATGGTGATCTACGGGGACAACGGTACCGGAAAGAGCACCATCGCCGACGCACTGGAGTGGTACTTCACCGGCGGGATCGAGTTGCTGTCTCATGAAGGCCGCCAGCACGCCGTCGCCTACGTCGGCGGCGAGAGCGACGATGTCACGTCGGTCGAGGTTTTCACGAACGGCACGCTTGGCGGGAAAGTGGCCATCCCGGACGAGCGGAACGCCGAGACATTCCACGTCATCCGCCGTGAAACGTTCCTGCTTCGCGGACGCACGCTCGCCGACTTCATCAACAAGACCAAGACGGAGAAGTGGAAAGCCCTGGTCGAAATTCTCGGCCTGGACGCGATTGAGGGCCTTCGCGAGGACCTGCAGCGCGCGCGCAACGAGCTTCGCAAGCTGTCCAAGGCGGCGGAGGACGAACTCCGGACGTACCGGCGAGCCGTCGCGTCGGGAGCCGAGGACGTCGGCGAGGATACGGTTCTGGGCAACCTCCAGCAGATCTGCACGATGCTCCGCGTGAACCCGCCACAGACGCTCGATCAGGTGGTCGATCCGTCGTGGCTGACGGCGGCCGTTGGCGCCAGTACCGATGGCATCGGAGGGCTCCGACCGGGAGAGTCTGCTGGCCGAGATCAAGACCCTCACCCCACCCGCCTTCGACAAGGACGCTGTCGACGCCTGGAACGACCTCGTATCGTCCGACCGTGCGAGGCTTCTGCCGCGTGCCTCGTTGGTGCGGGAGGCGAAGCGCCTCTTTGAAGCCGGGTCGGTGGACAAGGGGCGCTGCCCGCTGTGCGGGCAGAAAGTCGACGCCAAGAGCCTGGCACAGAGAATCGAGAGCGCTCTGGTGGACGTCATGGAGGCGTCGCGAGATCTCGAAGATGTTCGCGACCCGGTCGCCCAGTTGGCGGACGACTTCGAGGCGGCGCATCAGCAGCGGCTCTCGCTTCACAATCGCGCGCGGACCGTGGAGCTCGAGTTGCCGCCGGTACCCGACTTCCCGCATGTTGACCTCAGACACAGCCTCGAAACGCTTGCGCCGGCGAAGATCGCTGCGATCGCGGGCGCGATCTCCGACGTCCGCAAGTGGGACCGATCGGCTGGTGCCGTCGCCGCGAAGGCGTCGCCCGCGAAAGCCAGTACGCGCGACACGCAACTCGTCATGCTGGCCACGTTGTGCCAGCAGGTGAACGCCTGGCGCCTCGCGGAAGGGAAAGCCGCCCGCGCTCGCCGTGCGCTCGAACTCGCCGAGCGCGTGTTCGACGCTTACCAGAACAAGCAGAAAGAAGACCTCACCACGCTCCTGACGCAGATCAGCCGACGTGTGGCCGAGATCTATGCCACGCTCCATCCAGGCGAGGGGCTGGATGCGGTCAGCGTCGAACCGTGGACGGCGAAAGGAATCGAGCTGGCGATCGAGTTCCACGGCTCGCGTCAACGGCCGCCTCATGGCGTGCTGAGCGAGTCTCACCTCAACTCGCTCGCGATCGCGCTCTTCCTGGCGATGGCGGCAAGCTTCAACGAGCAGTTCGGATTTCTCGTGCTCGACGACGTGATCAACAGTTTCGACGTCGAGCACCGCGGACGGCTCGCCGAGCTTCTCGCCGACAGCTTCTCCGACTGGCAGCTCATCGTCCTCACCCACGATCAGCCGTTCTTCGAACATCTGCGCCGTCGCGCGCCGTCCTGGCGGCGGCTGGAGTTCACGTCCTGGAGCCACGCCTCAGGGCCGAGGACCACGCAATACGAAACGACGGACATGCTTCGGGATGCGCGCGAGCGACTCGATCGCGGCGACACTCACGATGCCGCCGCCCGGGCGCGTCGGGCACTGGAGGAGCTGCTGCAGGAAGTGTGCGAAGCGCTCTGGGCGCCGCTTCCCTTCCGGCGCGGCCAGGCGAACGACAAGCGGGAGATCGGCGAACTGCTCAAGGGATTGCGGCGCACGCTGAAGGAACGATCGAAACTACAGTTGGAGTCGCTCGAGCCGCTCCTGAAGAATCTGGAGGCCGACGTCGGCGCCGCCCTGAACGTTGCGGTTCATGCCAGCCGCAACCGCCCCGGCGGGAACGAGGTGCGAGCCGCGCTGGAGCGCATCGCGGTGCTCGACGATACGTGGTCCTGCCCCGAGTGCAGGACACGCGTCTGGCACCGCGGGAATCCGGACGCTGGACGCTGCAAGTGCGGCCAGAGCTCCTTCCCGCCGTTTCGCCCCCAGACAGGCTCCTGATCACGAGCCGGGCGCGCAAATTGTGATCGGTCAACAACTCGGCAACTACGTCGTTTTGACGGAGCTCGGTCGCGGCGGGATGGGGGATGTCTACGTCGCCCGGGATACCCGACTCGATCGGCGCGTCGCGCTCAAGCTTCCTCGACGTGACGTTGCGGCGTCCACCGATCGTCTCACGCTGTTTCAACGCGAAGCCAAAGCTGCGGCCGCCCTCAATCATCCGAATATCGTCCACCTCTACTCGGTGGAGGAAGCCGACGGCCTGATCTTCATGACCATGGAGCTCGTTCACGGCCGAAGCCTGCGCGAGCTCTTGCGAAGCGGGATCCCGCTGCCGCTCTCGCAAATGCTGGCGTTCGCGTCTCAGATCGCCGAGGGGCTCGCGTGCGCTCACGCCGCCGGGGTGCTCCACCGCGACCTGAAGCCTGGCAACGTCATGATTACGGATGACGATCGGGTCAAGATTCTCGACTTCGGCGTGGCGAAGTTTTTCAATCCGGTCTCGATGTGGGATCCCGACGCAGCGACGACCACAAGAAAAGGCGCGACGACGACGAGGGACGTTTCGAGCGGCGGACTGACCGTCGGCACCGTCGGCTATATGTCGCCCGAGCAAGCCCTCGGAAAGACGCTCGATGCCCGTACGGACCTCTTCGCGCTGGGAGTGATGCTCTTCGAGATGGCCACCGGGCAAGCTCCGTTCGTGGGCGACACTCCAGCGGCCATCTTCGATCATCTCCTGAATCGGCAGCCCGTCTCGCCCGTGACGTTGAACCCGGAACTGCCGACGAGGCTGGCCGCCATCATCGACAAGGTCCTCGAGAAGGATCCCGAACGGCGCTATCGGTCGGCGAACGAGTTCCTCGACGATCTGAGACGCACCGATACCTCGAACGCCCCCTCGCCTGTTCACAGCGTCGCACCGGCCTCAATCGTGGTGCTGCCCTTCGTCGACATGAGCCCGGACCAGGATCAAGAGTATTTCTGTCATGGGGTTACCGAGGAGATCATCACCAGCCTGGCGCGAGTACCCGAGCTTGCGTGTGATCTCGCGCACGTCGGCGTTCGCATTTCAGGGTCGGGACCTTGAGGTGACGGAGATCGGCAGGAGACTGAGAGTGGGGACGGCTCTCGAAGGCAGCGTTCGGAAGGCAGGCGACCGCGTTCGCATCACGACGCAGCTCGTCAACACGGAGGATGGCTATCAGCTCTGGTCCAAGCGTTTCGATCGCGAGCTGGCGGACGTCTTCGCGATCCAGGACGAGATCGCCGCGACCATCGCGACCGAGCTCCAAATCGGCCTCGCCATGCAGGCCCCGGTAAAGTCGGCGGCGCCGGACGTCGTGGCGCACGACGCGTACTTGAGAGGAATGTACGCGCTGAACAAATGGAACGCCGACTCGATGCGGGGCGCGATCGCCGACTTTCGCGCTGCCATCGCGCGCGATTCCGGCTTCGCTCCTGCCTACGTTGCGCTGTCGGAAGCCAACATCTGGCTGTACTCGGGACTGGGAGTGCTTTCAGCCGACGATGCGATACCTGAAGCGCGATGGGGGGTCGAGAAGGCGCTGGAGCTCGACCCGACACTCGCCGATGCGCACAGGGTTCGCGCGCTGATTGCGATACACCACGACTGGGATCGACGAGCGGCGGAGGAAGCGCTCGCCCGTGCGCTCCAGCTCGGACCGGGTTCGGCCATGGCCCACCTCTGGAACGCGTGGCGACTCGCCCTTCTCGAGCGGCGGCACGACGAGGCCCTCATCGAGTTGGAAGAGGCGGAACGGTTGAACCCTCTCGACCTTCAGTTGAAGACGCAGATCGGCTACGTTCACTTTTTCAATCACAACGTCGATCGTGCGATCGACCAGTTCGAGAAGGTCCTGGCGTTGGAGCCGGCGTTCGCCTTTGCGCATTACGCGCTGGGGGATGCGTGTACGCAAAAGGAGCAATTCGAGGAAGCCATTGCGGCCTTCAATCGCGCGGTCGCGCTGGCCGGCAGGTCGGTCAACCATGTTGCCGTCCTCGGCTACGCCTATGGCCGCGCGGGAAATAGTGATCGAGCGACAGAGCATCTCGAGGAGCTCACCGCGCGCGCCGCTCACAGCTACGTGCCGGCAATGTGGAGGGCCATGATCCATCTGGGGCTGTCGGACCTCGACAGCGTCTTCCGCTGTCTGGATCGCGCGTTCGAGGAACGCGACGGCTCTCTGATCCTGATCACGGCGGCGCCCGAGTTCGATCCGATCCGCGACGACGACAGGTTCAAGTCGCTTCTGGCCAGAATGGGACTTGGACATCTGGCCGCTTCATGACGCCAGTGAGATCCTGGAGGCGCGGTTGCACGCCGCCTGAGTGAATATGGACGTTGGATTCATCGGACTTGGTGCCATGGGCCGGGTCATGGCCACGAACTTGATCAATGCCGGCCACAGTGTCCGCGTCTGGAATCGTTCGCCCGCACCGGTCGATGCCCTGGTAGCGAAGGGGGCCACGGCCGTCGCGACGCCGCAAGACGCATTCGCCGCCGAGGCGGTCATTTCAATGCTGGCCGACGATGCGGCAGTCAAGAGCGCGATCCTCGAGAGCGGCGCGCTGAACGCCGCGCGCGCCGGGCTGGTGCACGCGAACATGGCGACGATCTCGGTGTCGTGGTCGCAGGTGCTGGCGGACGCACATCGCGAGCGCGGGCTCGCCTACGTGGCCGCCCCGGTCTTCGGCCGCCCGGATGCCGCGGCGGCCGCCACGCTGCACATCGTCGCGGCAGGTCCTTCGGAGGCCATCGATCGCGTGCAGCCACTGTTCGATGCGCTCGGACAGAAGACGTGGCGTCTTGGCGACGACGCACCGCGCGCCAACGTGATGAAGATCGCCGGGAACTTCCTGATTGCGTGCGCCATCGAGGCGATGTCGGAGAGCGCCGCGCTGGTGCAGGCACATGGGCTGGCACCGCGCGATCTGTTCGATATGCTGACCAGCACGCTGTTCGCCTCGCCCATCTACAAGAACTACAGCGGCCTGATCGTCGATCAACGCTTCGAGCCGGCAGGGTTCGCGCTCCGGCTCGGCCTGAAGGACACGCGCCTGGCGCTCGCAGCCGGCGAGGACGCACACGTGGCGCTGCCGTTTGGCAGCGTGCTGCGCGATAACTTCCTCGATGCAATCGCCCATGGCGATGCCGATCGCGACTGGACGGCCGTCGCCAATGTCGCGCTGCGCCGCGCCGGTCTCGCAGCGACCGAAACACGGTCGGTGTGAGCACGAGCGAACAGCTGTGAAAGATCTCCGAGACTCTGGTGAGGTCGGCGCGCTATTCCGACCTCACCTGCCGTCTCTCGATCTACTTAGGCGGATGAATTCGATCCGCGATCGTGTCGCGATGAAAGGCTGAGTGCTGGCGGATGTCGGCCCAGCCGCCGGCGGCGTCGCCAGCCGACGCGGCGGCCATCCGGTCGCTTCCGAGATCCTGCCACGAGTTGTAGCGGGTAATCGTCGCGAACGTCCACTCGCCGCCCTCGAGATGCTGCAGCAGGACGTTGCCCGTGCTGACCTTGCTTGCGACCGGCGCGCTCAGCGACGCCAAGAGCTGCTCGCGGTGGCCGGGGACCGGCCGATGAAGGCCGACGATGTAGATCATGCCCGTTGGCGCCGCCCCCCCGATGCCCATCTCCTTGGCGAAATCGCTCCACGACGGACCGGTCACGAACGTATCGTTGTGCCAGGCACTGAGGGCGCGCACGGCCGCTGACGGCGGCGGCGTGGTCGCCGAGATTTCCGCCTTGGCGCCGAGATGCTGGATGACGGCATAGTCCCAGTCATCACCTTCCTGATGCCGAAGCACGACGAAGTGTTCGGGCATGGATGCGGTCGGATCCGGCGTCATGAGCGATTTGCCCAGTTCTCCTGCCTGCCCGGGCGCCGCCTTTGCGAAATGAACGTGATAGAGGTCCGTTCCCGCCGGAGTGGGAGCGCTTTGTGCGGACGCCGTGGCGGCGGCAACAACTCCACTCAATAAGACAAAACAAGCAACCATCGATCTCATTCCAGCTCCTGTGCCCCCGGAATCTCCGGACATCGAACCGGCGGCCGAGGGTTGAGCCGCCGGTTGAGAGAGCACGAATGTGCAGCCGACGGTATCACGGATGAGCTTTGCACAGGTAAAGTGGTCGTGGGCGGGAACTACGGCAGGCTCACTTGTCCCTCCCTGATCAACCACTGCACCGCTTCATTGACCGCCTGAAGCGACGTATGGCGCGGCCGGTATTCGAGCAGGCGTTCCGCCTTGGCGATGCTGCAATTCGGACTGTGCGCGATGTGATCCCACGTCGCGTTCGCCTCGGCCTCTGCGACGGTCGCGCGCCACTCGGGCCAGGGCAGAAATTTCAGGCGCGCCGGTCGTCCGAACCACGCCGCCACGGCCTCGGCATACCCGCGCAGCGTCAGCGCGGCTGGTGAGACGACGTGAAAACTCTCGGCGACGGCGGCGCCCCAATGCGTCAGCGCGCGCTCGAACGCCTGCGCCACATCGTCGGCATGCACGTGATGAACAGTTTCGAGACCGAGATTCGGCAGCGTCAGCTCCGCACCCGACGCCAACTGTGCAAACACCGCCGGATTGAAGTGGCCGGCTGGGTTCAACGGCGCCCAGCCCGGGCCCACGATGTGCCCCGGATGGAGCACGGTCGCAGGGAATCCGCTGCGGCGCGCTTCCTCCAGGAGATACGCCTCGATTGCCGCCTTCTGGATACCGTACTCGCCGAACGGCGTGCGCGCCCGGTCCTCGGTCGTCGGCACGACCGCGCTCGGGCCGTGAACCCAGATGGTGCCGCAGTGGAGGAAATGGGCGATCGACCCGCGCAACGCCTCGACAAGATGTCGCGCGCTGTCGCGCGTGAAGCAGATCATGTCGATCACCGCGTCGGGCCGGAGCTCCCGAATCTGCGCGCCGAACGTCCCCGCCGATTCGGCAGCCGCACGATCGATCGTGTGCTGCTCGACCGAGGCCCACGCACCATGCGGCTGATAGGGCTTACGCCGGTTGCGGCTGATCGCCACCACGTCGTGGCCGGCCGCCACCAACCGCGGGACGAGGTAGGTGCCGACATGTCCGCTTCCGCCGATGATGACGACGCGCATGGCGTCCTACTTTAACGTGTTCTGCGGCCCACCTCAGCGCCGCTGAAGCCTGCTCTTGCTTAGAACGGGTTCGCGAGCACGCGGCGGATTCGGTCGCCGTAGGTGCGGCCCGACTGCAGGCGCTGTCCGGATTTGAGCTCGATCACGAACTGCCCGTGTGCGATCGACCACAACTGCCCGATCCGCTGGACGTTGACGATGTGCGAGCGGTGGATGCGCAGGAACCGGTCGGCGTCCAGCACGGTTTCGATCGTGTTCATGGGCACATGCAGCAAATGGGTCGCGGCGCCGGCGTGCAGTCGGACGTAGTTCTGGGACGCTTCGATCCACTCCACCTCCTCCACGGGCACGAAGATGGTGCGCTCGCCGGATCGGACGGCGAATCGCTCGAGTCGCTTCGGCGGATTCGCGATCGCGTCGAGCATCGCCCGCACTTGCCGGGTGTTCTCCTCCTGCGGCACTCCCCGCAGCCGGCGGGTGGCGCGGGTGAACGCCAGCGCGAAGCGCTCCTCCGTCACCGGTTTGAGCAGGTAGTCTACCGCCGCAATCTCGAAGGCCCGGATTGCGTACTGGTCGTGTGCCGTGACGAAGATCACCGGGGGCATGCGCTCTGCTCCGACGGCGTGAATCACCGCGAAGCCATCGATGCGCGGCATCTGCACGTCGAGCAACACGAGATCCGGCTTCCGGTCCTGAATCAACGCGATCGCTTCGCGCCCGTTTCGCGCCGAGAGCACGGACTCGACGCGAGCCTGATGACTGAGCAGCAGCTTGATCCCGTCCCGCGCCAGCGGCTCGTCGTCGACAACGAGGACCGTCAACGGCATGGCTCGTCGTCGGGGCTTGCCGTATGGAGAGGCAGCGTGATGATCACGCGCACGCCTCGATTCGGCGCCGGCGCGACGACGAGACGCGCGTCGTCACCGTACAGCCGCGCCAGCCGGTTCCTCGTATTCGTCAGTCCGATTCCGGCGTGATCGATCGGCGGCGACGAAAGTCCCGGTCCATCATCCGAGACAAGGAGGGTAAGAGTGCTGTCCATGGCCGACGCTCCGACTTCGATCGTCACCGCTTCTTCGCTCTGGCCGAGCCCGTGCCTGACGGCGTTCTCCACGATCGGCTGCAGCACCATGTGGGGCACGAGCGCGTCGGACACGTCGGCAGCCGCTGCGATCCGCACACGCAGCCGGTCTTCGAAGCGGATCTGTTCAATCGAGAGATAGAGGCGCAGAAATTCGAGCTCGCGCCACAGGGGCACTTCCTGTGCCTCCACGTCCTCCAGCGTCAGGCGAAGGAGATCGGCGAGCCTGGCGACCATCACCTGCGCTTGCTGCGTCTTCTGCTGCTGGATCAATACGATGATGGCGCCAAGCGTGTTGAAGAGAAAGTGTGGCTGCAACTGCATCTTGAGCGCGCTCAGCTGCGCCGCCGACAGCTGTCGCGCGAGCTCCGACGCCTGCACTCGGAGCTCGAACGCCTCCCGCTCGCGGATCTTGGCGTTCTGCTGAGAGCGGTACACGGTCCGCAGCGCGATCACCGCCCAATACCGGAGCGCACCTCCCTGAATGCCGAACGACAGCATCACGCGGACGCCCGCGGCAATCGACGGCGGCGGCGACGCGGAGGGAAACACGCCCATCGCGATCAGGAGAGGCACCTCGACGACCGTGGCGACGATCGAGAAGACGACACTGAACACCAGGTGAAGGGCTGCGTAGGCGGCGCGGCGCTCTGGTGGCCATCGATCGGCCAGCCACAGGAGCGCCGGCGTGAACGCGGCACAGATGTACATGCCCGTCATCCAACCAACGGCCACGTACTTCCACGCCACGGGCTCGCCTCGATACAGGCGCGGTACCGAGTCCTGGCTGATGTAGAAGAGTCCGGCCACTGTCCAGGCGAGCCAGATTCCGGCGGTCTGCCGGAGGACCTGACGGACTCGAGGCGACGTCACGCGTCAATTCTGCCGTGTGTTGGCCGCGAGGCGGGCCGCCCTTTTGACGAAGCGGCCCGGCGCGATGACCAACGCCCTCGTCGGGGTCCCGGTCCAGTTCGGCACGTCGTCGGGACGCTCCGTCAAAAACAGATGTCGGCCTGTTCGCCGTTCCTCCACGATTCGCTCATGCCACAAACCAAGAGGGTTCTCGAAAGGACAACGACGATGACGCGGTTGCGAATGTGGGCCGCCGGGATGTTGATGACGAGCGCGTTGGCTGGAGTCGGCGTGGCGCAGGGACCGGCGATGGATGCTGCGCCGGTGCCGGGTATCATGCCGAGCGGATTCGGAGATGCGGTCGATCGTGACGTCGCCAAAATCCGTGCGGCAACCGACAAGTTCAAGGCCACGGCGGCTGCCGAAGGGGCCGGCTACACGCGGGTCACCGAGTGCATCGAACATCAGCCCGCGGGCGCGATGGGCTATCACTGGCAGAACAACGGCATCCTCGACACGACGCTGGACGTTGATCATCCGGAAGTGCTCGTCTACGAGAAGAAATCGGATGGCTCGTTCAAACTGAACGGCGTGGAATTCCTGGTGCCGATCTCCGCATGGACGTCGACCGAGCCGCCGAGCATCATGGGGCAAGCCCTCAAGCGCGCCGACAGCATCGGGCTCTGGTATCTCCATGTCTGGACGTGGAAACCCAGTCCGAGCGGACTGTTCGCGGATTGGAATCCGCGACGTGAAGTGCGGTGACGCCTCAGCCATGCATCACTGAGCCGCGCCTGGCGAGAAGCTCTGACGCGTGAAGCTACTTCAACGCCTCGAGGCTCGGGCCCAGAAACGAAATCAGGTAGCGGCCCACCGACGGGAAGTTGGTCGCGAGCAGCGTGAGCAGAGGTACCGCACCAAACGCGACAATCCGCAGGTAAAAGTGCAGATCGAGACTGTGAGCAGGCGTATGCGTGATGCGGCTCATGATCGGATCGCGGTGCAGTTGCATCAGGACGCCGACGACCATGAAGCCGGTGACGACGAAGATCGCAGTGAACGACCAGATCAGCGAGCGATGCGGCTCGAACGAGTAGATGTTCAGGGAGATCAGGACCAGGCTGAATGAGACGGCGACGAAGATCATCACGTGGCGCAGGTGGCCGAGGGCACCGCGGATGAAGGCGACGTATCGAAGCGCCACGAACTCCTCGACACACGCCTGCTGTTTCGCCTCAAGCGCCCGCGCTGCCTTCGAGCGGTCATCCGATGTGGAATCCTGAAGGCGGTTCGGCCATTCCGCCCACATGCGGTGAAGCACGTCGAGGGTCCGCTCGAGCGCGCTGGCGAGCGACCCCTGGAGTGTCTCGATGGCCGTCTCCAAAGTGCGTACGCTTTCGACGCAGGTGCAATCTGCCGCGTCTCTGGATTTCACATCTGCCTTTCGTCGTAATTCCCGCGCGTATTCGACGAATGAGTGGGCATTTGCAAAAAGGGTCCGGCTGCGATGAAACTTCGCGAGCTTCTCACGGACCTCATTGACGTTTTTGTGAACCGTACCCGGGAGGTCCTCCGCACTTACCAGTGAGCCCACACATCTAAGCCGATCGGCGGCTTCGAGCGAGCGCGCCATGTACGCCCACTCTGCAGTCTCCCCGCCCTGCCGCCAGAACGACCAGCTCCGCTCCTTCAACCGCACGAACGTCCTGCGGACGGGCGACCGGTCGAGCTCCGCGAGCAACAGCCGTAGAGACGCCCAGATCTGCATCATCCTGAGGCCGGCAGAGAGCATGAGCGCGACGACGAGGCAGAACGACACGCCGTACAACTTGGCGAAACTGCGACCATCGAACAGCACGAACGGATCGGTCGGATGCAACGACGACAGCCACACGATGAAGGCTGCGAAGAAGAGCGCGACGTACCCGCCCTTCAGCCAATAGCCCTTGATGGCGTTCGCGATCGGTCCTTCGGTGTGGATCCCCGGATAGGGGCGTTCGCCACGCTTCTGACCCGCGTCCGCCTCCAACAGAGCCTGAGAAGGAAAAAGCCGCGGCCGCATCGTATCGTTGAAGCGGAGGCGCCAGACCTCGAAGAGCGTCCAGGCATAGACGGCGACGAGCAATGGAATCATGGGCGTGATCGGCGAGACTCCGCTCAGCGGATGCACGGCGCGATAGGCCAGCAGAAACCCGTATAGGTGGGTTGAATCGGCACCGAGCAGGTCCCACCACGCGTATGCCGCCGCTGCCGTGGCGATCCACACCAGGCTGAATGTCAGCACGTCGCATATCAACGTCCGAGGCGCTGCGTCCCGCGCCTTGGCGTCGGCAGCGTGCTTCCAACACCAGCGCAGACAACTGCTCGCTTCAATCAGGATCGCGATCGCACACAGGGCCGCAAATGCAATCGTCCCGAGGAGTTCGGGCCAGTGCCGAGGCGTCGCGTAACGCCATGCCGGCATCAGGATGAGCGCGAGTCCAAAGGCCAGCGTGGCACATCCGACTTGGATGAAGAACAGGCGCTGGACCGGCGCGGCGGTCACGGACGCAAAGTCGCGAAACTGTGAGGCAAAGGGCGACGTTGTCAGGAGCACGGCGATCTGGAGCGCCACGAGCGCGGTGACGACTATCAGCAGCAAATGCCAGGACCCGGCAAAATCGGTCGGGCCCAACGAGAGTTGGCGCTGTTCGACCGACGTTCCATGTAATAGCCGAACCGGCCAGTAGCCACCGTTCCCAACGACCATCATCCACAGCGGGAGGTCGGTCGGGGATGTCGGCCGCGAGTTTGACACCTTCGCAGATCCAAGGGCGGTTTGGACCTGCTCCGCCCGGCTCTCGGACAAGAGCTCGTCGATCGTTTGCAGGCTCGCCTCATACCACCCTTGTTCGTAGCCGTCCGAGACGGGAAGCTGCGGAACGGCGTCTCCCCAAACGGATCCCTTTCGAGTGAGCGTCCGATCAGTTAGCGGATACGTGGTCAACGCCAGCGTCCCGACATACGGCGCGTTGTCGAACTGGCGCTCGAACAACAGGTCGCCGCCGATCGTGAACAGCCGCGAGTCCGGAAACACGGCCCGGAGAAAATCGGTCAGGAACAGAACATCCAGCACATTGCTGCCGATGAGGCCAACGTAGCGGTAGTGGCCGCGGCGCAGGCCTGCGGCGATGTTCATCAGCACCGCTTCCTTCGAGGCCGGCCCTTGCGGCGAGTAGTCGGGCGGCGCGTCGCTGCTGTTGGTTCGATCGGTGAGATCGAGCGGGAGGAACGGCATCTTGGCATTCGGCACTTGGGCGCTGCCCTGTGCCGGCGTCGCCTCCGCCCGGCGGGCGTTCCTGAGGCTCGCGATTTCCCTCGGGAAAGCGAAGCTGGCAATGCAGCCGCCGAAATCGGGATCTCGCGGAGCGGCCTGACCGGTCTGTTCGCTGCGAACGACGCCGCCAAACGTCGTGGCCGTTTCGGAGAGGATTGCGATCTTGCGGCGAGGGCAATCTCCGGGGTGGGGGTAAATGGTCCGAACGAACTCTTTGACCGCCGACTCCGCCGGGTGCACGAACGTGCGGAATGTGACGTTGGGAGCTTTCACCCTGGTGACATAGTCCTTGGGCTCGTTTGCACAATCTGCCGTCGGCCATTTGTCGACCAGACCCTGTTCGGCCATTGCGCACAAGCTCGAGATCGACCCGCTGTAGGCAATGAACCGGCGAGAGCGGTTGGCGTCCGCGAAGCGCCTCAGCGAAGCGAGCGATCCTGAAAACGATGGGCCGATGACGCGAATCGGCTGGTCGGCCGAACACGTGGAGGCGCCTGGGCACATCACTTCATCGGCGTAGCTGACCGCCTTCGTGAACTGCGCGCCATCGATACCGGCGGTGGAAATGTCGGCGGCAAGGAACACGAAGAGCACGGACGGGTCCGATGATTGCGGACCGGCATTTCTTCGAAACATCAGGACGCCCGGCTCGGACATGCGCTGTTCAGCCGACACGGTTCCCAGATCGCTTTTCTGGGAGACTCCCACCGACGCAACGGGTACACGCCACGGCAGCCAGTACCGATCCATGACGTATCCGGCGTGCTCGGCCGCCAGCTGAATCGCTTCGAGGGCACGATCGAATCCAAGCGCGATGCGCGTGCGCACGGGATCCGGCGCGATGGCAATGAGCGCACGCACTTGCTCGCCATCGGGAATACACCACTTGTCACGGCGGGCGTTTGGGGACGCCAAGTCGTCGGGACACGCGGCTTTCTGGCCGGCGAAGAATTCCTGGGAGGCTCTCCACGGCCCATCGACGCGCTGGCTGCTCGTATCACCGAGTTGTGGGGCTGTCCGCGTCGCCTCCGCGCCGGCGAGCACGAGCGGCGCGGGGAGAGCGGGTAGAGAACCGCGCATCCAAAGCAAGAAGACGAGAGCTCCCAGCCCCGAGCCCGTCGTAGCCGTCCGGTTCATAGAACTCCCCAAGTCGTTAGACAATGAAAACGAGCACGAGGGACAAACCGTACAACGTGGACGCCGCCGCCAAACTCATCCAAGCATCGCCACGTTCTCTTGTCGTGCCCATCGCGTAGTAACGGTTCGCCATGCGTCTGCGTGACGCGATCGAGTTGATCGCCGACAGCGGCGTCGCGGCGCTCGGGCCGACGACGTGGGCGGATCTCGGGTGCGGCACTGGCACGTTCACGCTGGCACTGGCGGGACTGCTCGCAGCGGGCAGTGTGATCCACGCAATGGATCGGGATGCCTCGGCGCTCCGGAGGATTCCGTCAGCGCACGACGATGTGCACATCACGACGCATCGGGGTGATTTCACGAGCCTGGTGTGGCCCTTCGACAATCTCGACGGGATCCTTCTGGCAAACTCGATGCACTATCTCGAGGATCCAGCGACGTTCATCCGCCAATGCGAACCGCGGATGACATCGCCGCGCCGCTTTCTCAGTCGTCGAATACGACACGGAGGAGGCCAGCCGATGGGTACCTCATCCGCTTTCGCAGGCGCGCTTGCTCGAGCTGTTCGGCACTGCCGGCTACTCGTCGATCAGGATCTTGGGCGCGCGCCCCTCGGTTTACCGGCGCGCCGCTCTCTACGCGGCCCTGGCCACTCGCTGACTGGTTACGTCCATTTGACGCCGGCGCGACCTCGCGACGGTGACATAATCGGCGATCTCCAGGAGGAGCAGGATGAGGAGTCTCGCCGACGCCCTGAAAGAGCTCCGCGAGCGGCATCGCGGCGACCTGATCACCGCGGACGACTCGCGCTACGACCAGGCACGCCTGGTGTGGAACGCGATGATCGACAAGCGCCCAGCGATCATTGCCCGGCCGCGAAGCGCCGATGACGTGATCGCCGCCGTGCAGGTCGCGCGGAGTTTCAATCTGCCGATCGCGGTCCGCGGCGGCGGCCACAGCGTCGCCGGACGATGCGTCTGTGACGACGGCCTGGTCATCGATTTCGCGGACATGAAAGCGATTCGCGTGGATCCCGTCGCGAAAATCGCGCGTGCCGAACCCGGTTTGCGCTGGACGGAGTTCGACCGCGAGACGCAGGCCGTCGGCCTCGCGACCACCGGGGGAACGATCGGCGACACGGGCATCGCCGGGTTGACGCTTGGCGGCGGCTTTGGATGGCTGGAGGGCAAGTTCGGCATGACGGTGGACAACGTCATCGCCGCGGACGTCGTCCTCGCGGACGGCCGTCTCGTTCGTGCGACCAGCGACGACCACGCCGATCTGTTCTGGGCCATTCGCGGCGGCGGTGGGAATTTCGGCGTCGTCACGGCTTTCGAGTACCGGTTGCACGCCGTGGGTCCCCTGATCACGGGCGGACTCGTGGTCCATCCCTTCGCGCGGGCGAAGGAAGCGCTGACGTTCGTCGGCGACTTCCTGCGAACGGCGCCAGACGAGCTCGTCGCCGCGGCGGTGCTCATGACCGGACCCGACGGCCAGAAGGCGTGCGGGATTGCCGTAGCGCATCCAGGCGACCCGGCGGAAGGCGGGCCACTCGTTGCCCCGCTCAAACAGTTCGGGCCTCCGGTAATGGACGTCATCGGCCCGATGCCGTACCTGGCGCAGCAATCGCTGATCGAGGCCGCAATGCCGCCGAACGTGCTCAACTACTGGAAGGCGGAGTTCCTGCGCGACCTCTCGGAGGACGTGATCGATGTCGCGGTCGACGCGTTCGGCCGCGTGCCGTCGCCAATGTCGTCGATCCTCTTTTTCCCGATCCGCGGCGCCGCCAGCCGCGTCGCTCCAGACGCGACCGCCTTTCCACATCGCCACGGCTACCACGTCGGCATCTACTCACTGTGGAGGGATCGGGCGGAGAACGCTCCCAACATGGCCTGGGTGCGAGAGACGTGGAAGGCCATGCAGCCTTTCGTCTCGGGCGGCGTGTATGTCAACGAGCTCGGGGACGATGACGGCGTGGATCGCGTGCAGATGGCGTACGGGCCCAACTACGACCGGCTGCAGCAGATCAAGGCGAAGTACGACCCGCAGAATGTCTTCAGTCAGAACGCGAACATTGCGCCCGCGCCCGTGTAGCAGGCGAGCGGACGGTGTGTGCGGCTGCCCGGGCATCATTGCACGGCTGCTGCCTGCGGCACCGGTCGCCGGTCCGCCCAATGGAGCGTCGCAATGGTTCGGATGAATGCCAGCCGCTCGCTCAGCGGCACGTAGCGGTTGGCGGTCGCGGCTGCGGCGGCCTGCCGCGTTGCGCCGGCGCTGTGGTCGAGCCAGTCGTTGTAGCGGACGGTCTTCTGAATGGCGGACGCGAGCCGCTCCGGATCGATGCCAAGATGCTCGAGGGTCAGGGCGCCGATGCCGTCCGCCTTCAGCTCCAGTTCGCGCATCCTCTCGGTGTTGTGCTGCTGGATCGCGAAGACGTAGGCGTCCCAGTCCGCGTCATGGCCCATCTCGTGCGCCACCAGCGCCGTCAATTCCTCTGCATCGAGGAGGGCAAGGGCCTTGGCCGAGACGAGGACGACTGCCCGGTTATAGAGGCCGACGAACGCCGAATCAACGTCGACGACCTTTACCAGAACGGCGCCGGGGCCGGCGCTATAATCCAGAATCCGTTGAGCGAGTAAGAGTTTCTCGCCGTCTTTCCGGGAAGGCCGTGCCTCTCCCTCTTTGGGAAGGCTGGCGATCACGTTTGCTCGCGATGCCTCGTCCAGGGGTGCGGGCCGAAGGCGCATGAGAAACGCGTCGATCGTGTCGTTGCCATGGCCGTCGAAGAACGCCAGCACATTCCGGCTCGTCCGTTCACTAGCCCTTTGTGTCGCTGCCCACACCGGTATAGAAAGTCCCACCGTTAACGCCAGCACCAACGCCGTAAGCCGCTGCCCCATCGACCACCTCCCCGTTCGGGGCGGCACCGAGCCGCGGCTCGATCAATTAGGGCGGCGACGGAGAGGAAGTCTTTGGAGGAGGAATAGAAACGGGGAGGACTTTTCTAAGAGCGGTCTGAGAGCGTTCTAAGAACGAAAACGCGCCAGAAAACGGGGAACCCGGTGACTTACGAGTTCGGCGACTTTCAGCTCGACCCTTCCGAGCGCCTGGTGACCCGCAGTGGTCGCCCGATCTCCCTCACGCCGAAAGCGTTCGATCTGCTCGTCTATCTGGTCGAGCACCACGGACGCCTTGTCGAAAAATCGACGCTGATGGCCGCACTCTGGCCTGACAGCATCGTCGAGGAGGCGAACCTCGCGTTTCAGATCTCAGCCTTGCGAAAGGCGCTGGGGGATGGGGGCAATGGCGAGGCGGTCATCCAGACGGTTCCGACTAGGGGTTACCGGTTCGTGGGAGCGGTCTCTACGATCGCGAACGCTACACCGAGCGCTGATCGATCTGCGTCTGCGACCGCAAGACCTGTTGCAGATGCACTAGCTCCCGCCGCCGCAGGCGCCGACGCACGGCCGGTCAAGAGAGGCCGTGCAGTGACAGTCGCTGCCGCTGCGGTCCTACTTTTCGCCGCCATCGTCGGTGGGCTGGTATGGTCGCGACGGCAAACAGTCTCACCAAACAGAGCAGTGGCGAGTCGGGAGCCGATGCTCACACGGATCACGGCCAACCCATCGGAGCAGTCGGTGACGTCCGCACGGATTTCACCGGACGGTCGAATGCTGGCCTACACGGATCCTGCGGGTATTCACGTGCAGTTCATCGACACCGGTGAAACCGAGCTCATCGCCGAAACTCGCGGCATGGGGATCTACGCCTGGACGAGCGACTCCACGAAAGTCCGTGCTGCGTCCTGCAACGAGCGCACGTGCGTTGGTTGGGACATCAGCGTTGTGGGAGGAACGCGATACGCGTCCGGCGCAAGATGGCCGGCCAACATAGCCATGACTGCCGCGTTCGACGGATCGCGGCTGGCCACGCTGACCGACTACCGCCGGGTGAGCGTCGATCCGCTCAACGGCGGCCCTCCACGAGTCGTCCTACAGTCGCCAGGATCTGATCCAGATCATGAGCTGGAGCCGTGATCGCAGCCGCATCTTCTTTGTTCCGAATGTTGAATGCCTGAAAGGCTGGTATCGCCCCTGCGTTCTGAATGCGGTCTCCGTCAACGGCGGCCCGCCGCTCACGCTGTTGAAGGCAGAGCCCGGCCAGGCCATAGCGGAGGTGCTGGAGATTGCGAATGATCGGTTGGTCCTGGTGATGACCCGCAATGCGTCCGGGGACCGGGCGCGCGGTGCCAGGGAGGTCTCGCTCCAGGAACTACGTACCAACGAGACGGGTATCGTTACGGGCCCGCCCAGGATCCTTCTCGGATGGCGCCAAGACCACATCGAGCAGCTCAGTGCGTCGGCTGATGGCACACGCGTCGCCATGGTGACGGGCACAACTCACGATCGCACATATGTCGCGGGCTTTGATGCGGCATCGGGTCGGATCGACGAGCCGAGGCGCCTGACGAACGACGATTGGGACACCGGCGCGACTGCCTGGACTTCTGATGGCGCCGCGGTACTGTTTGAGTCGAATCGAAACGACGATTCCGACATCTTCAGCCAGCGGCTCGACAGCGCCGTCCAGGAGCCGAGGGTCATCGGCCCTGGCAGCCAATTCCGACCAGAGGTGACGAGCGATGGACGCTGGTTGCTTTATGTGGATTTGAAGCCCGAGTCGTGGAGGCTGATGCGGCTTCCGCTCGCTGGAGGTTCTCCAGAGCCCCTGGTCACCTTGCCAGAGTGGGGTCTGCCTCGCTGCTCTCTGCATGGTCGCTGTGTCGTCGAGGAGGGACAGGGCTCGCAACTGGTCGTCTCCGATCTCGATCCACTTAAGGGGCAAGGGACGCGAGCTGGGCCGCTGGCCCTTTTCTCCGTTCGGCTTCTGCGTGACATCGGATGGTAACGAGGCGGCATTCATCCTTCCGGAACAGGATGCGATTCGCATCGTGTCTCTGAAAACCGGCAGATCGAGAGATATCCGCGTGAATGGCGCTCAGGGGCTAAGGAACCTCGACCCAGTGCCCGGAAATGGTGGGTTTCTGACGTCAATATCGGCGACAGGGCGATCGAGAGCGTTGGCCTTGATTCGGCTCGATGGCACTTGGCGAGTCCTCTGGGCACCGACGGACCTGGTCCCGCAATCTGCGATCTCGTCGCGAGACGGCAGGCGCCTGGCGATCGACGTCGAGGCGCCCCATGGCAACGCGTGGATGCTCAGCGGATTCTGAAGAGCCACATGGTTCTCGGCGACGTCGCATATCAATTCGGGCCCTTCCGTCTCGATCCCGCTGAGCGTCTTTTGACGAACCACGGCCAGCCGGTCGCCCTCACGCCGAAAGCGTTCGACCTTCTGGTTTATCTGGTCGAGCGCGCATGGGCGCCTCGTCGAAAAGTCGGCGCTCATGACTGCCCTGTGGCCAGACACCATCGTCGAAGAGGCAAACCTCGCCTTTCAGATCTCGGCGCTGCGCAAAGCCCTCGGAGACAGCGAGGACCTCATCCAGACGGTGCCGACGAAGGGATATCGATTCGTTGGAGAAGTGACGCCCGCTACGGTTGCGCACTCGAGACCCAGACGCACGCCGGCCATCCGGATCGCTCTTGGCGTCACGACACTGATCGTGGCGTTGACGCTGGGCGCTTACTTGCTCAGGCGTTCAAGCGCCGGGCGTACACCGACGTCGAGTCAGCCTTCGGTCCGTCTTCTGCCGGTGACGACGCTCACCGGCTGGCAGGACTGGCCATCCCTGTCACCGGATGGCAATCAGGTAGCGTTCGAGTGGGCAGGCGATCGCAACGACAACCACGATATCTATGTCACGCTCGTCGGCTCGCGAGATGTCCGGCGGCTCACGACGCATCCAGACGCGGACTTTGCGCCAAGTTGGTCGCCGAACGGGCGCGAAATCGCATTCCTGAGAACCGATCCCGGCGGCACCAGCTACCTGGCCAGACTCCACGTCGTCTCGGCACTCGGTGGGCCCGACCGGCGTGTCAGCGATTTCCCGGCGTGGGCGACGCCCGCCTGGTCGCCGGATTCCCGCTCCATCGTCGTCGGGCGCATGGCCGACCGCGACACGGACCGTGGCATTTACCTCGTGCCCGTCTCGGGCGCAGCGCCTCGCCCGATCGAACACTTGAGCGCGCCGGCCGAAGCGCACGCGCCCGCGTTCTCACCGGACGGCCACAGACTGGCCTACGTGCGCTGCGACACCGTCGACCAGGAAGGCGACAGTCTCTATGCCGAGCGTGGATCGCAGGGCTGCCACGTCATGGTCGTGGACATCGACGATGCCTATCGTGCGCGAGGGGCGCCGCGGACTTTGACCCGAAGCAGCATGGCGACGCTTGGTGCGATCACCTGGTCGCGCGACGCGCGCACGCTGTTCTTCTGGGCGCGCCAGACACGACCGATCGGTGCACACGTGAGCGACGACGATGAGTTCACCGATCATCTGTGGCGAATCTCGCCTGACGACCCGCAAGCCCCGGAGCGGATTGAGCTGGCCGGCCTGAACGCTCGTCGACCGACGGCGTCGAGATCGCGGGATCGCCTGGTGTTCTCGCGCAGCGACGAGGATGCGGACGTCTTCCGTTTCGTGCGCGGTCGAGAGCCAGAGCGACTGCTTACCTCGGCGTTTTTCGATACGCATTCGCAATTCTCAGCCGACGGCCGCCGGATCGCTTTCTGTTCGGATCGCACCGGCGCAATGGAAATCTATGTCGCCAACGCCGACGGATCATCGGTGCGGCAGTTGACACGCGGGCCCACGGAATACAACGGCTCACCCCAGTGGTCTCCCGACGGTTCGCTCATTGCTTTCGACTCGCAGGAGCTCGGCGGTGACCGGCACATCTGGACGATCCCCGCGGAAGGCGGCACCGTTCGGCAACTCACAACGGCGAAGGGGGATCAGGCGGCACCCACGTGGTCACACGACGGGCAATGGGTCTACTTCACGGACGGTACACAAGGCCGCCGCAATGTGTGGCGAGTCCATTCTGCCGGGGGAGTGCCAGAGAGGGTGTCGTCCACTGGAAGCGGCGTCATCGCATTCGAGGCCGCAGATGGCGCGCACATTATCTACAAACTGGCTCAGTACGACGCTCCGCTCGTTGAGGCGTCGCTCGGCGGCGACCGCCAGCGAACGCTGGTCCCCTGCGTGACCTCCGCTTGGGGCTTCAGCGTCGTCGGCGAGCTTGTGTACTACATGCCATGTGCGCCAGCGCGCGTTGGAACCATCCGGGTCTTCGACCTCGCTAAGGCGCGCGATCAGCTGTGGGCCGTCGTGCCCGACGTATCCGCCACCGTGCCCGGCGCGGAAACCGCGTACCTGTGGCACGTCGCAATCTCTCCCGATGGGACGACGCTGCTCTACGACCGGCTGGTGCACTGGCGCGCGAACCTGTGGATGCTGGAGAACTATCGGTAGTCAGTTCTCGAGGTCTGCCAGGCGACACACAAAACCCCAACCACCGCCGAGCTCGCTGACCGCGAGCAGCAGATCGTTAGCGCCCTTCTTCAGCGGGAGGAAGACCGCATCGTTGTCGGCGCCGACGATGCCGAGAAATCCGGGATCGCGAAAGTTCTGCGCGCTCCGGCCACGGAAGAGAATCTGCCCGTTCAAGAACACTGTCACGTCATCGCTGTAGCCGATGTACAGCTTTCTCACCTGATCGCGGTCGGCGTCGATCCTCGTCCGCGCGTAAACGACCTTCATACCGGGCTGCGGCTCCAGGCGTTTGGAGAAGTCGTTCGCGAACGTCACGCGCGGATGCGGCGCGTCCCGGTACCGAGAGAGGACGACAAAGCCAGGCGGCTCTGCCTGCACCTCCTCCCACGCCATGCCATCGATTTCTGCGGAGGAGAGCGGCTTCTCCGGATTGCGCGCGAGCGCGTCGACAGATGCCGAGATACCCCACGTCGCGAGCGTGCCCGTCGGCATCGACGGCAGGTGTCGTTCCCACCTCGCATCGGGCAGCGTGGTCACGGTGAAGTTGGCGAAGCAGGTCGCGCCAATCAGATCGTACAGCGCGACCTGGCCTTTCTGGACGTTGCTCTTCAAGTCGTCCATCACGAGCGCCGGTTTCCCCATGTCTCCGACATAGAGCTTCGCCTGCGCGCCTCTCACCTCGAGGCGTAGATGGAACCACTCGTCCTTCGGGATGTCGACGGCGTTGGTGAAACCCGGACCGCTGAAGATCTGCCAGTTGCGTCCGGTCTTCAGCACCGGCGTGTATTGCAATGCGTCGGGGAGCCCCGACTTGTGCGGCCGCAGATATACCTCGTCGTAGTTGGCGCCGTCGGGGTCGATGCGGAAATCGAAACCGAAGAAGCCTCGAGTCGCCGAGGTCGTCACGTCAACGTCGAGGACGCCATCGCGCATCTCGAAATCCTTGAGAACGGCGGCGCCGCCATCGAGCAGCAGGCATTGCCGGCCGTGCGACTCCACCACCTTTGCCTGCCCCTGCAGATCCCAGCGCGTCGAGTCTGGCGGAACGGACAGATGTGGCGTCTGCGCGTGAGCCACAGACGCGATGATTACAGCGAAGGTGCAGGACGCCAGGGATCTCAACATGAGCGACACGCTAACGCGGTTTCACTCGGCTGGGACTTGAAGGTGATGGAACGACGCTGGCGCGTGATGAAGCGAGAGGCTGGAGTGCCCTGCCCCTCGACGAACCAGACACGAGGTCTTGTCGAGGGGCAGGAGACGAGCGTTTAGTTGGCGGGGCGCACGTCGCAGCGCTCGGCGTGCAGCTGACCCTCCTTGTTGTTGTGTCCCGTGCAGATCACGCGCCGTCCGTTCTGGATGTCGTCGAGCGTCGCGGCTTTGTTGTCCATCGTGATCTTGGTTTTCTCGTCGGTACGCCACCTGCATCTGCTTGCTGTTCGCCTCGCCGCTGACCAGAATCGTCTTGGTGTCCTTGTTGATCAGCTGTACGGTGCCGGCGACCCTGTCCTCTTTGTCGTGCGCGTACATCGTCAGCGTTGAAACGATCACGCTGATTCCGAGGACGAGTGCAATGGCGCCCAATCGACTTCGCATGTGATCCTCCTCCAGGTGTGGTGACGAGACGTGTCCGAACCGATTCCGTGCAGATGGTAATCCTGTCGGGTCGCGGCCACAATCCGTTATCCTCCACCTGCGAGGTATCCCGTGAACAGACCCTTACAACGGCTGACGGTTCTGACGGCCATCGCGGTCATGATGTCCACCGTCGCCGGAAAAGCCGCTCCGCGCAACGACGAAGCCGAGATTCGGGCCGTGGTCACGCGACAGGGCGAGACATGGACGCGCCACGATGCCAAGGCTTATGCCGCGCTCTTCGCCGACGACTGCGACGTCGTGAACGTCGCTGGGATGGATGTGGAAGGGACGGGCCGAGCTCGAGCAAAAGCTGACGGCGGCGTTCGCCTACGTGTTCCGCGACAGCCAACTCACGATCACGGACGTCCAGGTGCGCTTCCTGTCGCCCGCGATTGCACTGGCGCACGCTCGATGGACGATGTCAGGGGCGAAGACGCCCCAGGTGATGCCCGAACGCGGATGGGCATTCAGACGCTGGTGTTTACGAAAACGACCGGGCAGTGGCTGATCACGGGCTTCCAGAACACGAACGGAGTGCCCGGAGCGGCCGTTCCCGTCGGGGCCGCCGGCGGATCAGAAGCCCTGACGCATCCCGCTGGGACGTATCAATTCACCTTGCTGAACCGTGCGACGTAGCCGCCGCCTGGCGCCAGACGCAGCTTGAGCGTGCTGCCCTGGCCCGCTTCCAGCGTGTCGATGCGATAGTCGGCGGCGTAGCGGTCGGCGTTCATCCCGTCGGACACGATGGTGGCGGCGTAGCGGCCGTCGCCAAGGAATGCCAGCGATACGTCCAGCGTGCGCGCCGTCCAGTCGGTCATGGCAGCCAGATACCACACGTCGCCGGAGCGGCGGGCCACCACGAGGTAATCACCCACCGCGCCGGCGATCGCGTGCGTCTCGTCCCACGTCGTCGGAATAGCCGCCAGCAGGCGCGTGAATTCCGGCGCAGTGCGGTAGTCCGACGGCGTCCCCGCGAGGTACTGGAGCGGGCTTTCGTAGAGGACGTACTGCGCCAGCTGCTGGGTGCGCGTGCCCTGGTTCATCGGCTGCTCGAAGACGACACGAAACGTCTTCGGCGTACCGTTGTTCATCGAGCCGCCTTCCCAGTCCATCGGGCCGGCCGCCATGCGGACAAACGGCACGGTGAGCGCGTGATCAGGCGTCGCGCGCTCGCTCCACATGTTCCACTCGTGGCCGAGGACGCCTTCGCGCGTGAGCAGGTTGGGAAACGCGCGCTGCATGCCGGTCGGCTTGAAGGCGCCGTGGAGGTTCACAAACAGGCGCCGTTTGGCCGCGGCGCGAGCGACGCGCTCGTAGAAACGGACCATCTTCTGATCGTCGCGCTCCATGAAATCGCACATGATGCCGCTGGCGCCCCACGACGCATAGCGGTCCAGCGCTTCGTCGAGGGTGCGATCCAGTGCGAGCGCCTCGTTCCAGAGGATCACGCCAACGTTCTTCGATCGCGCATACGCGATGAGGCCGGCCACGTCGATGTTCGGGTTGAGCCTGGTGTTGTCGTCGTTGTCCGACCATCCGGCGTCGAACATCATGTACTGAATCCCGTACTCCGCTGCGAAGTCGATGTAGTAGCGGTAGGTATCGGTGTTCAGGCCCGAGACGAAATCGACGTTGTAGAGGAGGCGGCTGGTGATCCATTCCTCGGTCGATTTGCCCGGACGAATCCAGGACACGTCGTCGAGCGCGAGGGGCCGCGCCAGACGGTAGACGAGGTCGTTCTCGATCAGCGCCGCCGCGTTCGGTGCCACCATCAGCACGCGCCACGGGAACGTCCGGGTGCCCTCCGTCTGGGCGATGTACTCCGCGCGCTTCATCACCCTGAGCTTCTTGAATTCGGTTCCCAGCGCGCGTTCCTCCAGGGGATAGCGCGCGAAGTCGGCCGTAAGCGCCGGCTGCTCCCGAACGCCGCGCAGCCAGAGTCCCGGATAGTCCCAGAGATCGGACTCGGTAAAGACGACGTGCAGTCCCTGCGTCTCGACAAGCACCGGAAGGAAAGCCAGGCGGTCGCTCGGCAGCTCCCGCACCCGCAGCCTCGTGTAGTTTTCTTCGAAGCTGCTGTGAAAACAGTCGACCTCCGGATCGCACGTATTCATCGCGACGTGCACTGACGCGTCGTCGGCAAGCTGCAGTCCGGCACGTTCGCTGCGGATCGTGATCGTGCCGGGAAACGTGGTCTCGAACCGGTACGCCACGCCATCGTCGTACGGCACGAAATGTCACGGTCAGGGACGGCCCCATCGACAGCCGCAGCTCGTTGTACCGGTCGGGGATCACTGCACGCTTCTCGGGAACAGTCGGCCGAATCGTGGCGTTCTCCTGCCGACGAGCGCTATCCGTCACGGCGGGTAACGCATCGGCGCGCAGCAGTCCTTCGACGTCGAGTCCGAGCGATGGAGTGCGGGCAATCGTGCGGTTTTCGTAGCGCACTTCCAGCGTCAGCTCGCGATCGGCCCGAACGATCGCTTCGAGCGGTTGCTCGGGAGCGCGAAGGGTAAAGGTCTGCGCGGTGGCAGCGGGCGCGAAGGACAGAAGGAGAAGGAGGAGCGGACAGGCGAAACGAAGTGGCGCGCGCGCGAGCTGATCGGGAACGATTGCAGAGATAATTGTCATTCGGTCACGTTCCACAAGGAGTGAACGTCATGAGACGCTTGATCTCCAGCGGGAGTCCATACGAGCCTCGTGTCGGGATCTCGCGTGCTGTTCGCGTGGGCTCCATCATCGCAGTATCGGGAACGGCACCTCTCGGACCTGATGGCCACACCGTGGGCAAAGGCGATCCCGCCGCACAAGCCAGACGCTGCCTCGAGATTATCCGCGAGGCGCTGGAGCGAGCCAGCGCCACGCTGGACCAGGTGATTCGAACGCGGACGCTGCTGACCCGCATCGAGGACTGGCAAGCCGTCGCTGCGGTCCATGGCGAGTTTTTCGGAGCCATTCGTCCCGCAAATACCATCATGCAGGTCTCGCGGTTCATCGATCCGGACTGGCTGGTGGAGTTCGAAGCGGATGCCGTGGTCAGCGAGTGACGGAGGTGTTCCACGGCATTCCGTGCTGACGTGTCCCGACGACTGCGGCTAGGTGCGAGGCAGCGCCAGTCGTGCCGCGCGATCCGGATCGTTCTTGACGACGCATTCATCGTCCAGGACGAGCGTCTCGCCGTTGTCGCTCGTGTATTTCGGCCAGGAGACGAGCCCTTTGCCGTTTGGATCGCCCGTCTTCATGAATTGCACGAGCGCGCCCGCCATTTTCTCCGAGAGCCGGCGCGGTCTGGCGCCGCCGCCCGTGTGCGTGAGCATGAGGTCGGTGTTGTAGTACCAGAAGCAGATGTCCACGCAGTGAAAGGCGCCGATGCGCCCGTCGAAGAGCGGCGGCCTCCACGCGAACCAGCTGACGAAGACCGGCGCCGGCTGCCTGGCTTTGGCATCAGCAAGAGTGACGACGCTCTGGCGATTGCTGCTCACCAGCGTGAGGATCTCGTAAGGCTTGCGATCCGGGAATTCCTTCATGTAGGCATCGACGACCGCCTGCGCGTTGTCGCCGAGTCCCGGCCCGAAACCGGCGCGCTCCGTCAGCCGCTGGACGACTTCCGGGACGGTCAGGTTTCTCACCGCCGGATCCATCCATGCCGACGAGAGTTCTTCGACCGTCGAGCAGATGATCATCGGCACGGCGCTCGCGGTCGGCGCGGCGTCCGGATCGTAGGGGTGCTGCGGCAGGAACGTCCCGTCGACGGAAGGACTGAACCCGAAGCGCAGCCCTGCCGCCGGCCGTCCATTCGTGGACATTTCGGCGGTGAGTTTTTGCTGCGCACGCGTGGCGAGGCCGTAGAACTCCTTCCACGGCATCTCCTGCAACTTCGTGAGGTCTGACGAGGTGATGCCCGCCTCGGCGGCGACATAAGAACCGAGCTTTTCGGCATAGGTCTTGTCGCTCGCACGCACCGATGCGCCGCTCAGGACCACGGCCTTGTGGAACAGCGCCTTCGCCGACGGCATGGCGGTGAGCACACAGACCTTCGCGCCGCCACCGGATTGCCCCATGATCGTGACGTTGCCCGGATCACCGCCGAAGTTCGCGATGTTGTCGCGCACCCATTCGAGCGCGGCGACGATGTCGAGCATGCCGACGTTGCCCGAGGCCGCGAACTTCTCCCCGCCAACCGCCGCCAGATTGCAGTAGCCGAGCGGGCCGAGCCGGTGGTTGATCGAGCAGAAGACGACATCGCCGAACCGCGCCAGATTCTCGCCGTTGTAGCCATCGTGCTCGATGCCATTGCCGTTGGTGTATCCGCCGCCGTGGATCCAGAACATCACCGGCCGCTTCTTGCCGTCGTTGAGCGCCGGCGTGAAGACGTTGATCCGCAGACAGTCTTCGCTGACGTCGTCGTAGTTCCAATGATCGCGAAAGGAGTAGTACTTGTTGCCGTACCGGTTGTCCATGCTCTGCGGCGCCGAGTTTCCCCACCACAAGGCCGGATAGACCTCGGTCCACGGCTTCGGTTTCTGGGGCGGCAAGAAGCGATTCGCTCCCGAGGTATCCGCGCCGTAAGGGATGCCGAGGAAATAGTGAATGCCGCGCAGAATGTAGCCGCGGACCGGACCGCTGCCGGTGCGGGTGACGGCAATGTCGTCCCCAACGAGCAGAATCGGGCCGTCCGTGCCGCCAGCCTTCTCAAGACCGCCGCCGGTGCGTCCAGCGGACGCGGCGGCCCCGACCGTGCTGCTGACGGCAACGCCGGCAGCGCCCGTGCCCAGGGTCCTGAAGAACGTTCGACGGCTTGGCTTCATGATCGGCAGCTCCTCGGGCGACGAACGCCACTACACAGCACGCATGCGGATGCACGAGAATAGCACCGCCGCAGATACAGGAACCGTCAGCGGCTTCATCCAGGGGGACGTTCATGCGGTTGCAGTGTGAGAGGTCGGCGGTCGTCGTGGCCATATGCGTGGCCGTACTGATGACGTGGTCCGCGCCGGTGACTACTCAGAACACCAGCAGCTCTGCTCCTCCGGTGATCGACGTGCACCATCACGCGCTGGACGAATCGTTCCCCGGAATGGGGCCGATGTGTCCGAACACGTCGGCGTTCAGCGCGTCCGACCCGAAGACGCAGGAGGCGCCCTTCGGCTGGGTGCAGGAGGAATGCACGCCGAAGCTCTATCCATCGGCCAAGGGTGAGTACGTCAAGGACGTGCTCGCTGAAATGGAGCGACTGAACGTGACGGCGGTCGTCTTCGGCGATCCGAAGGGCGTGCAGACGTGGATCGACGCCGCGCCCAGGCGCGTCATTCCGGGCACCGGCTTCAATCAGGGTCTGCAGCCGGGTGCGCGCGTCCCGCTGGAGGAGCTGCGTCAGACCTTCACGAAGGGCGGCTTCAAGGTGATGGGCGAGATCGGACTGCAATACGAGGGCCTTTCTCCCAGCGATCCCTCAGTAGACCCGTATTTCGCGCTCGCCGAGGAGCTCGACATCCCTGTCGCCATCCACATGGGTACGGGCGGTTCTGGACGTGCCAACGTCGCCATGCCCAAGTACCGCGGCTCGATGGGCAACCCGCTGCTGCTCGAGGAGCTGCTCGCGCGGCATCCGAAGCTGCGCGTGCAGGTGATGCACGCCGGCTATCCGATGATCGACAACATGCTGACGCTGCTCCAGGCAAGCTCGCACGTCTACGTGGACGTCGCCGGTCTGATCTGGAGCTATCCGCTGAAAGAGGTCAATCGCTACATCGAGCGGCTCGTGGATGGGGGATTTGGCGATCGCGTGATGTTCGGCACCGATCAGCTCGGGTGGCCAAAGCTGATGTCGTATTCGATCAGCATCATTCAGAACGCTGATTACCTGACGCCGCAGCAGAAGCGAGACATTCTCTACAACAACGCGGCGCGGTTCCTGAGGCTGGACCAGACGCCTGCGAAGTAGTGTGGACGACCGTGAATCAGCGCGCCCCTTCGAGCCCTGGATCGCCGTCGTGGCCGAATCTGCGAGCGACGCTGCTGGCGGCCTGGCGAACCAGCAACAAGGTGACGACTCGCCTGATTCAGCAGTTGCCAGATGGATTGTGGGAAGTCGCCGTGCCGGGTGCCCCGCGGCGCACAGTACGGATGATCGCCGCCCATCTGCACAATTCGCGCTGCAGCTGGGTCAGGACGCTTGGCAGCGAGCACGGCGTCACGGTCCCCGATCGCGTCGATCGTCGTCATGTCACGCGCCGGCAACTGGCGGCGGCTTTGGGGCGCAGCAGCGACGGCATCGAATGTCTCCTCGAACTCGGACTGACGGCGGGCGGCGACGTGCCGCCGTCCCGCCGCTACGTGTGGCGCAACCTGTCGCTCGACGTCGGGCACGTCCTCACGTACTTCGTGGCGCACGAGGCGCATCACCGCGGGCAAATCGTTCTGCTGGCGCGGCAACTCGGCCACCGGCTTCCTGACGCCGTGATCAATGGCCTCTGGCAATGGAAGCCCGACCGGCCGACACGAGCGGCGAGGGCTCGATCCAGACGATGATTGCCGGCACCTTCTCATGAATAGACACGACCTGACTCGGCGCTCGTTCCTCGGAGCATCCGCTGCGATCGTTGGTGGAACCTTGGCGAGCCGTTTACCCCGTGACGCAGGCCAGAACCCTATGCCATTGATCGCCTATGTCGGGACGTTCAGTTCTCCGCTGCGGGACACGCTGCCAACGCAGGTCGATCTCCCGCCCGGCAACGGCCGCGGCATTCATCGCTTCAGTGTCGATCGCACGACTGGCGCGCTGACGGCCGTCGGCATCACGGAACTCGGGACCAGCCCGAGCAGTCTGGCGCTGAATGCCGCCGGCACGCGGCTCTACTCGGCGAACGAGACCGATCGCGTCGGCGCCGACAAGCAAGGCAGCGTCAGCGCGTTCGCGATCAATCGAAGCGATGGCGCGCTGGAGCTGCTGAACACGATGCGGTCCGGCAGTGCCGGACCGACGCACGTCAGCCTGCATCCAGGAGGACGCCACCTGCTGGTCGCGAATTACTTCGGCGGTTCAGTCGCGGTCTTGCCCGTGCGCGCCGACGGGACGCTCGGTGAGCCGTCTGACGTGAAGGTCGATGCGGGCACCGTCGGTCCGAAGCGCGCCACCAATGCGCCACCGGGCAGCTTCGCCTTCAGCGGCCACGATCGAACGCACGCGCACATGATCCAGGCGGATCCTTCCGGCCGCTTCGTGCTGCACGTCGATCTCGGGCTCGACCGGATCTTTGTGTGGAAGTTCGACGTGGAGCGCGGCGTGCTGACACCGCACGGATCCACCTTCCGTCGCACTGCCGCCAGGCGACGGGCCGCGGCACTTCCACTTCCATCCCAACGGACACTGGCTCTATTCGATTCAGGAGGAAGGATCGACGATCGTCCTGTTCGACTACGACGCCGACACCGGCCGTCTCACCGAGCGGCAGACGATATCGTCGCTGCCGCCGGGATTTGCCGGCAGCAACTTCTGCTCAGGCATCCTGGTGTCTTCAGACGGCGGTCACGTTTATGCAGGCAATCGGCTGCACGACAGCATCGGCATCTTTTCGATCGGCGCCAGCGGCGAACTGACCTTCGTCGCCGACGAGTGGACGCGCGGCAACTATCCCCGGAGCTTCGCGTTCGATCCGGCCGAGCGATTCCTCTACTGCTGCAACCAGCGGGCGGATGTCGTCACCGTATTTCGCGTCGATCGCGAGAAGGGATCGCTCACCTTCACCGGGCACTACCAGCCGGTCGGGAATCCGTCGAGCATGGCTTTCGTCGATCTTACGTAGGGCCGGCACCAGTACCGGGGAGCACTGCCACGGCCATTCCTGCGACGGGCGTTATCTCGCACGCGCTGATGTGGCCGCGAGAGTCATCGATGTCACGATCGCACGGCGTCTTGGGGCGGGTACGCGTACGCGTCTCATCGATCGGCGCATGGTCGATCGCGTAAGCGATGAAGATGACGGCGAGCGCAACGATTATGCAGTGGAAAAGGATCGGCATCCCCATGCCGAATCACACTATCAACGGACGACCAACCGGTCGTTGCGCGATCGCAAACGGACTTCTGCGCACAACGGTCGAGCTTCTGACGCAGCGGCACAAACCCCTTTCGAACCGCGTCACGAATCGACTATCTTCCCTGCGGCCGTTTCACGCCATGCGAGGCCGTTGTCTCCCCCGACGTCCTCGAAGGAGCCTCCGATGCACAAGTCCCTTCTGATAGCCGGCATCCTGGCGGCGGCGGTGGCGCTCCCACATGCCGCGGCAGCGACGACATTCGAAGTGGGCCCGGGGAAGACCTACGCGAACATCGGCGACGTCCCGCTCGAGTCGTTGACCGCTGGCGACACCGTGCTCATCTACTACCGTGCCACGCCATACAAAGAGAAGTTCGTCGTCGCGGCGGTCGGGACGCCGACCTCGCCGGTGACGATCCGCGGCGTCCTCGGCCCGAACGGAGAGCGTCCGATCCTCGACGGCAACGGCGCGACCACACGCGCGCAGCTCAATTATCCGAGCCGCGTGCGCGGCGTGATCAAGATCGGTGCGTCGGTCGTGCCGTTCGCCGATGGCACGTCGGTGATGCCGCAATGGATCGTCATCGAGAACCTGGAAATCCGCGGCGCGCACAATCCGAACACGTTCACCGGCCCGAGCGGCGCCACCGAGACCTACACCTCGCCGGCGTCGGCGATTTACGTCGAGTTCGGCGAGAACATCACCGTCCGCAACTGCGACATGAACAACAACGGCAACGGCTTCTTCGTGTTCTCGTCCGACACCATCGCCAGCCGCAACATTCTGGTCGAGGGGAATTCCATCCACGACAACGGCAACGTCGGCAGCAACTTCGAGCACAACGTCTACGTCGAGGCGATTGGCATCACGTTCCAGTACAACCATCTCGGCGCGCTGCTGCCCGGCGCCGGTGGCAACAATCTCAAGGACCGGTCGGCGGGACTCGTCGTCCGCTACAACTGGATCGAGCACTCGAACCGCCAGCTGGATCTCGTGCACGCCGAAGACAGCTCGCTGGTGCGCGCCGACCCGCGCTATCGCGCGACGCACGTCTATGGCAACGTGATCATCGAGCACCCGAACAGCGGCAACAACGACATCTGCTTTTACGGCGGGGACGGCGGTTCGGCGCAGAAATTCCGGAAGGGGACGCTCTACTTCTACAACAACACCGTCATCTCGGATCGTACCGACAACACGCGCCTGTTCCGCATGGCAACGAACGACGAGAGCATCGACGCGCGCAACAACATCGCCTACGTCACGGCGGCGGGCGCCAACCTGCAGGTTCTCGACAACTTCGGCCGGTTGACACTGACGCAGAACTGGTTCAAGACCGGCTGGACGCCGTTCGTCGTCAACAGGCCGAAAGGGACGATTACCAACAACGGGACGGTCACCGGCGCATCGCCAGGATTCGTGAACTTCGCAGGGCAGGACTTTCACCTCGCCGCGGGTTCACAGGCGATCGATGCCGGTACGGGTACTGAACCCGGCCGTGCTGCCCACGCACGACGTCGTGCGCGAGTACGTGAAGCACCAGTCGAGCGCAGCGCGCGCCGTGCACGGCACGCTCGACATCGGCGCCTACGAATTCTGACGCGATGGCGGACCTGAAGGTCCGCCCTACTTTGGGGACTCAGGATGGCGGACCTGAAGGTCCGCTCCACATTTCGGGGACCTGAAGGTCCGCCTTACATTCTGGGATCGTCGAGCCGGCCGCGGCCTCCCCCGGCCGGCTCGATTGCATTCGCTCGCGCAGCGGGCGCTATTTCTTCGGCACGATCACTTTCAGAATCTGCCCCGCGCCGGGAGGCGCTCCGAAGCCCAGATTCGAGACATACAGGTTCCCGTCGGGCCCGAACGTCATCGCCGTCGGCAGCGACAATCCGTCGGTAATCACGCTGGCCTTGCCGGACGGATCGACGCGGACGATGCGCCCCGCTCCCGGAGTCGGTCCCGGAGCGCCAACGGTGTTCTCGAGCACGTACATCCGATCGCGCGAATCGAAGGCGAGCCCGACAATCGTCGAGAACCCGTCCGCCCACTCCGTGATTTGTCCGCTCGGTGTAACTTTCCATACCTTCGACACGTTCGCGCCAATCGGAAACGTATCGAGGTTGCCGACGAAGAAATTGCCATGCACGGCGATGGCGGTCGGCACGACGTGCCCCTGGCTGGCCGAGACGTCGATCACACGGCTCACCGTGCCATCGGTCGTCACCTTGACGATCTCGCCGTGATTGGGCTCGACCGCGTAGAGCGCGCCGCGGACGGCGATCATGCTGTACCACGTGCCGTCAGGTTCGAAGTCGCTCTCTTCTGGATTGGCGACGGGATTGTTCAACGACCACGCGCTCAGGTCGGCCACCTGGGACCAGGTCCCGCTTGCCACGTCCACACGGATGATGCTGTTCGGAGTCGTGGCGAAGCCGTGCGAGCACCCGGCGCCCGCAATCAGCGCATAGAGGGTCGTGCCGATGAAGTCGACATCGGCGACGCCGCTGATCAGCGATCCGAGCGCGGCGGACGTCTGGCTCGACGGCAGCCCGGCGGCGACCGTCGATCGATCGCCGGCCGGTGAAATGCGAGAGATACGCGCGGTGAAATCGCCTGTGTAGGGACCCACGGGCGGAACGACCTGCTCGCAGTCGCTTCCAGTCGAATTCAGGCCACCTGCGCCCCCCTCAGCGACATACAGGTTACCGTCGGGCCCGAAACGCAGTCCGCGCGGGTTCTGCAGATCGGTCGCAAAGACCGACCACTGCCCCACCGCGGCGACCGGAGGCACGGTAATCCCAGGTAAGAGGATGAGCGCCAGCGTAACGACAGACACACCGACCATCGCAAGAGGACGACAACGTGGCTGCGACATGACTTCCTCCATCTCAAAGCCGTCAACCGTTCCATATGCCGGAAGAATGAGGCGCGAATGGTAGTCGATGCGTTTGCCGGACGTGTATCTCTGGCGGTATAGGCCGGAATCGGTCGCGGAAGCCAGACATCAGCCGAATGCGGTTGCGGACGGACGCGGGTCAAATCGTCACGGACCACACGGAACAGGATTGACCTGTTTGTCCAGCCCTGGGGCCGGTGTCAGTCCGTGACAGATCTGATCCGCGTCAGTCCGTGAAGGCTTGGTCCGTCGCGTGCGGCTACGGCCGGGCGGCGGTCGCTACTTCAGCGCATCGAGCTGAGCGGAAAAGCCGCGCAATCGCTGCTCTTCGACCGAGAGCGTGTTCATCAGATCGCTTTCATGCTGGTGGTATTGCTGCTCAATCGCGCGCTGCTCCTGCAATTGCCCGCGCAGGAGGCGAAGCTCGGCGCCGATCGCGCTTCGCTGATCGGCCGGCATGTCGCCCGTCTGCTGACGCTCCAGCTCCCGTATCTGCGCGCTCGTCGCGGCTCGCTCGCGTGCCGCTTCGAGCCGGCGAGCCGAGGCGACGGCGAGCTGCTGGTCGAGGCGGCCAAGATGCATCTCCTGCAGCTGCACGCGACCCACGAGGAGCTGCGAACGGGCACTGATCTCGGCGGCGGCACGCACTTCAGCACGAATCGCCTTGACCTCCGCGAGCAGCGCTGGCATCAGGTCGGGCTGCTGCACGGTCGGCACGGACACGGTGCCAGGTACCTGGGCTCGCACGTGTGGCGCAAGGCTGACGATGCTGATGAGCGCGAACCCACACAACGCAACGCGAATGGGAATTGCCGCCATTGACCACCACCTCCGGGGCCTGTGCTAGTGTACGCGCCCGAAGGGAGGCCCATATATGGGTAACCACGCAGAAGACTCGTCGCCGCGGCGCGAGCTGATGACGCGCAGGGCGCTGCTCGCGGTGCCCGGGCATCTGCTTGGGACCATTGCCGCGATTCCGCTCGCCGCCGCCGCCGCGCGCCGCGGCCTGGCGCAGGTCAGCGGCGACGCGACGCGCATCGTCCGCTCCGCGCGGCCGCAGGACATCGAAACGCCGGTCTCCCTGCTCGACTCGTGGATCACCCCGAACGATCGGTTCTTCGTCCGCTCGCACCTCTACACGCCTGACGTCGACGTGAAGACCTGGCGCCTGACCGTGGACGGCGAAGTGGAGGCGCCGTTGTCGTTGACGCTCGAGGATCTTCGGCAATTTCCTCGGGAGACGCGCGTGGTGACCATCGAGTGCGCCGGAAACGGCCGCTCCTTCTACAACCCGCCGGTCGCCGGCGTGCAGTGGCAGAAGGGCGCCGTCGGCACGGCGCGCTGGACCGGCGTCCGCCTGGGCGACCTCCTGGCCCGGGTGCGGGCGAAGGCCAACGCGCGGTTCGTGCTGTTCGACGGTGCCGACGCGCCCCTGGCGACGATTCCCGATTTCGTCAGGCAGGTGCCGATCGCCAAGGCGCTCGATCCTGACACGATCCTCGCGTACGAGATGAACGGCGCCCCACTGCCGATCGCGAACGGCTTTCCCCTGCGCGCGATTGTCCCGGGTTGGGAAGGCGCTTACTCGGTGAAATGGCTGACGCACGTCCAGGTATTGGATCGCGAGGGCGACTCGTTCTGGATCAAGACCGCATACCGCTATCCGACACGGCGTATCGCCCCTGGAGCGGCGGTTGCGCCGGAAGAGATGGCGCCGGTTGCCGGCCTGTTCGTCAAATCACTGCTCACGATGCCTCTCGACGGTGCCAACGTGGCGACGGGCGCCGTGATGGTGAAGGGCTTCGCGTGGGCCGGAGAAGCCAACGTCACGAGTGTCGACGTGTCGGTCGATGGGGGCAGCACGTGGGCGGCTGCACGCCTGGGCGCCGATCGTGCGCCCTATGCCTGGCGCCAGTTCGAGTACGAGTGGCGGGCCGAGGAGCCGGGCTCTTATCTGATCATGTCGCGCGCGACCGACGATCGCGGTCGCGTGCAACCGATCGTCGCGCAGTGGAATCCATCCGGCTACCTGTGGAATGCCATCGACCAGGTCCGCGTCGAGGCGCTCCGCCCCGGCACGCCGCCTGCCGCGGGCAGTCTCGAAAAGCACAGCACAGACCGGCCCCCAGCCGCCGGCCGACCCCGATACCTTGACGCGATCGTGCCTGATCTGTCATGACCGCGATCTGATCGCGCAACAGCGGCTCACGCGTGCGGGCTGGGGGCGAGAGGTCGACAAGATGATTCGCTGGGGCGCGCCGGTGACCGACCCCGAGAAGCAAGGGCTCGTAGAGTTCCTCGCCGACCGCTATCCGGTTCGATGACGACGAGCCCGTCGATCCGGAACCCTGGCTCCCGCGCCATGTGAGGAGACGCATGTTCGAAGCTGCCGAACTCGGGCGCACGATCGAGAAGGATGCGTTCAAGAAGCAGGTTCCGATCCTTCGCACGGAGTTGCTCGAAGTCCAGCGACAGCTGTCGACGGCGAAGTTCCCGCTGATTGTCGTCTTCGCCGGCGTCGACGGCGCGGGTACGGGCGAGACCGTCAACCTCTTGAACGCCTGGATGGACCCGCGCTGGATCGTGACGCGCGCCTACCATGAGCCCTCCGACGAGGAGAGCGAGCGGCCGGAGTACTGGCGGTACTGGCGCGACCTGCCGCCACGCGGTCGCATCGGGTTGTTCCCCAGCTCGTGGTATTCGCGTCCCGTCCTCGATCGCGTCTACGGCCGAATCCGCGTCGCGGAGTTCGATCGGCAACTGACACGAATTGCCGCGTTCGAGCGCAACCTGACCGACGGCGGCGCCCTCATCCTCAAGTTCTGGATGCACCTCGGGAAGCGCGAACAGAAGAAACGGCTGCGGACGCTCGAGAAGGATCAGCTGACCAGGTGGCGCGTGACCAAGAGCCAATGGCAACACTGGCAGATGTATGACAAGTTCGTGGCGGCCGCCGAGCGCACGCTCCGGCGCACCAGCACCGTTCAGGCGCCCTGGGTCATCGTCGAAGGCGTCGACGAGGCATTTCGCGGCGTCACTGTCGCGACGAGGATCAGAGACACGATTCGCAAGGCGGTCGCGCCGCGAGCCGGGGCGAGTCGTGGCGCAGGTCGAGCGCGACGCAAGACGGCGGGCGCGACGTCGCCGTCAGTCGCGGTCGTCAAGACGTCTCGCGCGGTCAACTCGGGATCGACCATTCTGAGCAACCTCGACATGTCGCAGGCCGTGGCGAAGAAGGACTTCGCGACCGAGCTCGAACGATATCAAGGCCGGCTCAATCTGCTGTCGCGCAAGGCCGAGGCGAGGGGCGTCTCGACAATCCTGGTGTTCGAAGGCTGGGACGCAGCCGGCAAGGGTGGGGCGATCCGACGGATTACCGGCGCGCTCGACGCCCGGTCCTACCAGGTGATTCCAATCGCCGCGCCGACCGACGAAGAACGGGCGCACCACTATCTCTGGCGCTTTTGGCGTCACCTGTCTCGGGCAGGACGGCTGACGATCTTCGATCGCAGCTGGTACGGCCGCGTTCTCGTCGAGCGCGTCGAAGGGTTCGCGACGGAGGAAGAATGGCGACGCGCCTATTCCGAGATTGGCGAGTTCGAAGAACAACTCGTCGAGCGCGGTATCGTGCTCGTCAAGTACTGGGTCCACATCTCGCCGGACGAGCAGCTGCGACGATTCAAGGAGCGTCAGCAGGCGCGGTACAAGCAGTGGAAGCTGACCGACGAGGACTGGCGCAACCGGGCCAAGTGGTCCGAGTACGAACGCGCAGTGAACGACATGATCGAGCAGACGAGCACGAGGCTGGCGCCGTGGACGCTGGTCGAAGGCAACGACAAGTACTTCGCACGGTTGAAGGTACTGAAAACGCTGTGCGCGAGCCTGGAGCGGGGGCTGTAGATAGGTGCGACGGGTGCGAGGGTGCGAGGTGCGACGGGTGCGATGGGTGCGATGGGTGCAACGCCAGCGTTGCCTATTGATGCCGTAGCGCCTGGACGGGATCGGTCCGCGACGCGCGCCAGGCGGGCACCAGCGTTGCGACGAGGACGACGGTCAGGACGATCGCCAGGGCTTCGACGAATGACACCGCGTCGGTCGCGCTGACGCCGAACAGCACGCGCTCGAGCAGGCCGCTCAGCGTCAGGGCGGTCACCACGCCGACAGCGGCGCCGAATACCCCGAGCCGGAGACCGCGGGCCGCGAACTCGCGGACCACGCCGAGGGCCGAGGCACCGAGCGCCATCCGAATGCCAATCTCGTGTGTGCTCTGCTTGACGAGGTACGACACCAGACCGTAGGTCCCCATTGCGGCCAGCGCCATGCCGGCGATGCCGAAGATGAACAGCATCATCGCGGTGAGCTCGTAGAACAGGAAGGCGCCCCGCGTCGACATCGGCCGGGCGTACAGGATCGGCAGATCGGGATCGAGCTCGGCGACATGTGCACGCGCCCGATCGACGAGCACGTTCGCGGATGCCGGGCCGCGAGTCTGCAGGATCATCTGCGGCCGGTAGGCCTGCTCGAACGGCAGGTAGAAGTAGGAGCGCGGAGGTTCGTTGATCGTGAAGTACTTCACGTCGGCGGCGACGCCAATCACCGTCCGCCAGGGTCCGGTGCCGGCGCGGATCTGCTTGCCGATGGCGTTCGCCGCACTGCCCCAGAAGCGCTGCGCCAGGGTCCGGTTGACGATGGCCACCGCGGCGGCGGTCTGGCTGTCGCGATCCTCGAATTCGCGGCCGGTCACGACGGGAATCTTCAAGGTGCGGAAGTAGCCGGGCCCCACGGTGTTCGACGTGAACAGCAGGTCTTCGCCGCGCCGCGGTTGATAGCCCTCGACGTCGACGCGCTGCTCACGGGTCTCGAGCAGTGCCAGTGGCGTGTAGGCGGCAAGCGTCGCACACTCGACGCCGGGATCGGTGCGCGCCGACGCCAGCAGGCGGCGGTAGAACTCGCGGCCGCGTGCTTCGTCATACGCATTCTGCCGGACATCCATCGCGATCGTCGTCACGTGGCTGGCATCGAAGCCGGGATCCGCGCGGCGCGCCGCATCGAGGCTGCGCGTCGCCAGCCCGGCGCCCACCAGCAACAGCAGCGATACCGCCACCTGAGCGACGACCAGGCCGGCTCGCATGCGTCCGCGTGACGCGCCGCGGGGCGACGCGTCTTCGTTGATCACCGAGACCAGATCGACGCGTGAGCTCTGAAGCGCGGGAATTAACCCGAACACCAGCGCGCTGGCGCAGGCGACCACGACCGCAAACCCGATGATCAGGCTGTCGATCTGCACGTTGAAGTAGACGCGCTCGGGGGCGGCCATCCCTTCGGCGAACTCGACGAGCAGCGGGATGCCGCGAAGCGCCAGGGCGACGCCAAGCACGGCGCCGGGCATCGCGAGCACGAGATTCTCGATGACGAAGAGCCGGACGATGCGCGCGCGGGTTGCGCCGAGTGCAAGGCGCACCGCGATCTCGCCGCGCCGTGAGAGGCCCCGCACCAGGACGAGTCCGGCGATGTTCGCGCAGGCGATCATCAGGACGAGCAGGCCCATCGCGCTCAGCACCGTCAAGGTCGGCAGCATGTAGGTCTGCGCACCGTTCGGCGAGCGCCAGAACGGGACCGTGCGCAGGCGCTGGACCGGATCGGTCAGCGGTCGATCGTGCGACAGGCCGCGCCAGATCGCGTCGGCCTCGGCCCCGGCGCTGGCGAGCGAGACACCAGGATTCAAGCGTCCATGGATATAGAAGATGCCCGCTGAACGGTCTGCCAGGATGGCGGACGGGTTGGTGGCTGCGCTGCCAAAGGTGAGGCCAAGCTGCGGCGCGATCATGACAGGCACGAAAATCTCGACGTCGTAACTGACGATGGTGCCGTGGAACGTCGCATCGGCGACGCCCACCACCGTCAGCAGGTAGTTGTTCACCTCCACGGTCTTGCCGACGATGTGGGGATCGGCGTCGAAATCGCGGCGCCAGAGCCCGTTGCTGATCACGACCACCGCGTGGCGTCCCGGCGCGTTCTCGTCCGACGGCAGGAGCGTGCGGCCCAGCGCCGCGCGCACGCCCAGCACCTGGAAGTAGTTGCCGGTGACGACCTCGCCAAAGACCGGCCGCGCCCCGCGTCCCCTGCCGAGATTGGCCGAGAGGACGCGCGTCCCGAAGAGCCCGGAGAAGGCGCGCGCCTGATCGCGCAGGTCGCGATAATCGAGGTACGACACCGGCAGATCGCGTCCGGTGTCGGTTTCCGCATAGATGACGCCGAGCCGCGCCGAGCCCTCGACGCCCGCGAGCGGGCTGAGCGCCATGCCCTTCAGCATCGTGAAGACGACCGCATTCACGCCGATGCCCAGCGTGAGGACGCCGATGACGGTCAGTGAGAACGCCGGGTTCTTCGCCAGCGCGCGGATGGCGTAGCGGCTGTCCCGGACGTAGTCGCGCAGCGCCTCGAGCCACGCCGGCGTCCAGACGCGCCGGGCCGCTTCCGTGGTCAGCGTGACGTTGCCGAAGTCCTTGAGCGCTGCGTAATGGGCGGTGTCGCGGATCGGCGCCGCCGGCCACCCGTTCCTCTTCGGCGATCGCCAGATGCGCACGGATCTCGTCCTGAAAATCGTCATCATCGAGGTCGAGACGGCGCCGCTTCAACCAGGAAAGGATGGACATGGCTACTCGCCGGTGCCGGGGGCGGTCGACGGGTTCATCACGCGACCGATCGCGTTCACGAGCTCGGTCCAGCGCGACTCCTCGCGCACGCAGCTGCTTCTTGCCTTCCGGCGTCAGCCGGTAGAACTTGGCGCGCTGATTGGCGTCAGTGACGCCCCACTTGGCGGTCACCCAGCCTTTCTTGGCGAGGCGCTGCAGGGCCGGGTAGAGCGAGCCCGCTTCCACCTGCAGCACGTCTGACGACTGCGAGCGGATGGTCTGGCCGATCGCATAGCCGTGCTGGGGACCCCATCGCAGCGTGCGGAGGATCAGCATGTCGAGGGTGCCGTGCAGGATGTCGGTGCGGGCGTCGGATCGCGACGAGTGCAGGGTCATGGCTATAGAAAGTCTATACCCTTGGGCTGTAGACTGTCTATAGCCTTGAGACGAGGGCCGCGCCGGTGGAGTTCCGGAGCTACTGCCCGTCTCTCAGAATGGCCGCCGGATCGAGCCGCGCGGCGCGCTGCGCCGGCACCAGGCACGCGATGAGCGCCACCGCCACCAGTGCCACTGGAATGCCGACGATCATCCGGAGATCGGTCGGGTCGATGCCGAAGAGCAGCGTCGCGACGACTCGGCTCGCAACGAAGGAGGCGGCGATGCCGACGGCAACGCCGGCGACAGTGAGACGGAGTCCCTGGAAGACCACCATGCGACGGACTCGAGCCGGGTCACCGCCAAGGGCGAGCCGAATCCCGATCTCACGCGCGTGCTGCTGGACGAAGTAGGCCATGACGCCGTAGATGCCCACGACCGACAGGACCAGTGCCGTGCACGCGAATACGCCGATAAGGACTGTCAGGTAGCGTGGCGTCGCCAACGCCTCCGACATCAGCTCGTCGCCCGTCGCCACGTTCGACAATGCAAGACCGGGATCGAGCGCTCTCACCGCCTCGCGCAGGGACGGCACCAGGGACACCGGCGCAGCCTTCGTGCGAAGCACGAAGAAACCGCTTGGTAGATCGACGAGAGGAAAATAGACCGTCCCATCTTCGGCCGGCGCGTCGAGCCCGATCCACTTGACATTGCCGACAACGCCCACGACCGTCGTCCAGGGACACGTCGTGCATCCGCCATTGTGAAAGCGGCGGCCCACGACCTCCTGGCCGGGGAAGAACCGGTTCGCCCACGCGCGATCGACGACGACGGCGTCTTCCTGCGGGGAGTGCTCGTCGAGCAGTCTTCCCCGCTCGAGCCGAAGGCCGACGGTCGCGAAGAACTCGGTAGAAACGCCGACCCAGGTGCACACTGGCTGGTTCTGGCCGTCAGGCGTCGGGCGATCCTCGAGATCGAAGTTGTTCTGTTGCCCGCTCTCGCTGGGCGGGCGGCTGTCGGCGATCGCGGCCGCTTCGACGCCCGGTAGCGCCGCCAGCCGCGAGACGGCGCGCTTCCAGAACGCCTCCCGGTCCGCGTCGCGTCCGTAGCTCGCTGCGGGCAGCGAGACTTCTGCCGTCAGAAAGCGGTGTCATCTCGATGCCGACCGGAACGCGGGTCAGCCGATCGAGGCTCGCCGCCACCAGCGTCGCGGCGACCAGCAGCGGCGTTGCCAGCGCAAATTCCGCGGCGACCAGGGCGCGGCGGACGCGACGCGCACCGGGCCCGTCGGTGGCGGAGCGTCCGCCGGTCCGCAGCGCGTGATCCAGCGGCAGCCGGGATCCGTGCAGCGCCGGAATCAGCCCGATGACCACGCCGCTTGCCAGCGACAAGCCGGCGAGCCACCAGATCACGGCGCCGCTCATCCGCACTTCGTCGATGCGCGGCACATAGTCGGCGCCATAGATTGCCACCAGCTGCAGCGAGGCCGCGGCGACGCCGAGCGCCACCACCGAGGCGGCAGCCGTCAGCGCGGCAGCCTCGACCAATAGGTGCTGGACCAGGCGGCCGCGCGAAGCGCCGAGCGCACCCCGGATGGTCATCTCGCGGCTGCGCTGCAGGCCGCGGGCGATGAGAAGGTTCACCGCATTTGCGCAGGCGATGAGCAGAACGCAGGCCACGGCGGCGAGCACCACGTTGAGCGTCGTGCCGATCTCGCCGACGACACGGGCCTTGAGGTCCTGGAATCCCCACGTCGCTTTCTCGTCCTGATACGACGAACGCCAGACCGGAAAGAGCCGCGTGTTCGTGGCGTGCAGCGCGGAAAGGGCCGCGGCCCGCGACACGCCAGGCAACATGCGCGCCAGGACCGTCGTGAAAAACGGCCCCTTCCGCGTCGGCACCGGCCACTGCGCCGTCGCGAACAGGCCGATGTCGTGCTCCAGCGGACCGCCCGCTCGTTCCAGCACGCCGACGATCGTGTGCGGCGCGCCGTCGATGCTCAGCGGCTGCCCCAGCACGCCGCGATCCCGCGCAAAGCGCCGCGCCCAGAAGGCATCGGTCAGGACCACGGTTCGCTCGTCTCGCTTGTCGTCCGACCGATCGAAGAGACGGCCGATCTGCGCCCGCTGGCCGAGCAGCGGGAAGTACGAGCCTGTCACTTCCTTCATCGCGACGCGCTCGGTGGATCCACGGCCGGATACGGTGACGAAGTTCGTCTGATAGGCCGCGACGCCGCTGAAAGTCGGATGATCGGCTTCGAGCGCCCGGTAATCGACAACCGAGAGACGGAACCAGTAGGGCGGGTTGTCGGTGTAGATCCAGACGAGCTCCTCCGAATGCGTGTACGGCAGCGGATTGACGAGGACCGCGCGGACCAGGCCCATCATCGCGCTCGTCGCGCCGAGACCGATGCCGACGGTCAGGACGATGGTGGCCGACAGCGCAGGCACATGAGCAAGGCTGCGGAGGCTGTAGCGGATGTCGCGCCAGAGATAGGGCATGGTCGTGGCTCGAGGAATCGGTCTGCGACAACGGTCGAGGAGCAGATGCCAGGGATAGGCCAGATACTGCCGGCGGAGCCAGCGATCGGCCGCGCGAGTACCGTGCTGCCGGCAACGGAAATCGTAGAGTTCGGCGAGATCGCTTTCGATGGCGCGACGATCGGCGTCATCCGTGAGCAGCCGCAGCAGCCACCGCATGATCACGCCTTGCGCGTGCGGAGCGGGCGCCTGACACCCTGCCAGAGGCGCAGATGCTCGGCGCGTGTCGCTTCGATGGCCGCCACCCCTGGGCGGGTCAGCTTGAAATAGCGGCGGGCCCGGCCATCATCGGGTTCGTGGAGCCTCGACGTCACGAGCCCTTTGCGTTCCAGCCGCTTGAGCGCAATGAACACGGCGGCCTGCGCCACCGGCCGGCCGGTGCGCTGTTCGAGCGCGAGCACGAGCGGGACGCTGTAGGTCTCGTTGCCCTCGTGCAGCATGGCGACGAGCACGTGCAGCTCGAAGAGCTGGAGCGTCGGCTTCGGCATGACGCCGGAGAGCATAGCACTAACAGCGCTAGTCTTGGATACCACGTAGGCCCGAGCTTAAGCTCGGGCTACGGAGGGAGCACAAGAAGTGCCCGAGCTGAAGCTCGGGCCTACGTACGAAGAGGCGACCCTACAGGCGCATCGGTTGCATCTGGCCGTAGGTGAGCGAACGCCAGACCCACTCTGCGGGACCAAAGCGGAAATAGCGAAACCACCAGTTGCTGAAGGCAATCTGCAGTCCGAACAGCACAAGCGTCAGGACGAAGCAAACGGTCGCGCCGATGCGACCGATGAGGCCAAGGCCCGCGCCAGTGAGCACGAACAGGAACACGACGCTTTGAGTGAGATAGTTGGTCAGCGCCATCCGTCCGACAGGGGCAAGCGGCCCGAGGACTGGCGCCCATCGCGCGCTTCGAAGCAGCAGCGCGATGCAGACGGCATAAGATGCGGATAAGCAGACCACTCCAGCTTCGATCAGGGGCCGCAGCGCTGTCAGCCAGGCACTGTTGGCGGGGAGCCCGAAAACCCCGCGCGCCCACTCCGAGGCGACATTGGCTCCATTGCCGAGCACGCCGATGATCAGAAGCCAAGGCATGGCCCGGCGGAGCACAGGAAGCCAATCCTCGAGCTGGTAAAGGTATCCGCGTCTGCCGACATAGACGCCGATCAGAAAGCGCCCGAAGACCTCGCCCAGAAGGGCCACGAAAATTCCTGCTCTGAACAGATCGTTCCAGTAAATTGACACATTCTGGCGGACAACCGACGTGTAACCGGCCTGAAATGCCGCCAGCGTTCGACGCTGTGTCTCCTCGGTGGGATGAGCAGCCACCGTCTGCGGTGGCTGCCCGTGCGTGACAGTGTCCTGGACAGAAACGAAAGCGGCGCGTGTGAAGAGAATTAAAAGACAGGCAACAATCAGCATCGATTTGCTCGGTCGCCAGTTCCGCATGGACAGGAGGACGAGGCCCAGGAACCCGTACGCAAAGAGGATGTCGCCGAACCAGATGCACACGAGGTGAATGACACCAATTACCATCAGAACGGCAGCGCGACGGCCGTAGATCGAGACACCACTCGCGCCGCGCTGCAGCGCTCGCTGCATCTGGATGGTGAAGCCGACTGCAAAGAGAAATGAGAACAGGGTGATGAATTTCCCGTCGACGAAGAAGACGACGAAGTACTTCACAAGCCGGTCAACTGCATGAGTCGGAAGTTGCTGGGCAGCGCTCGGTGTCAGCGCGACGTCGTGCGCTGTCCAGATGATGTTGGCCAGGAGCACGCCATAGAGGGCGAATCCGCGAAGCACGTCGAGATACTGGACGCGTTCGCCGGAGGAGACAGGCTGGAGAAGAGGGCGGAATGCCGGGACTCCAGACATCGCGAGACCGACCCCTGTGGAAAGTGGGCGCACTGTACTACGGATCACTCATGATCACACGCAGAGAATTCCTCGCCATCTCGTCGATACCGGCTGCGGCCAGACTCGCAACTCACGCGCACGGTGGCGCCCACGATTTTGCGCCGACAAAAGAAGGGCCCAACGCGCGCTCCTGGTACGCGACGATGCGCCGATGCGGGCAGATCAATATCAACGAGCGCGATCCGATCGACATGGACGTCGATCGCTGGATCGAGTACTGGGCCTCGCTGAAGGTCGATGCCCTGCTCCTCAACGGTGGTGGCATCGTCGCCTACTACCCCACCGAGATCCCATATCACCATCGCAGCGAGTTCCTGGGCCCGCGCGATCTCTTCGGCGAACTGACGGCCGCCGCGCGCGCGAAAGGAATACGCGTGGTGGCGCGAATGGATTGCAATTACGCGTACGAGCCGGCGCTGAAGGCGCACCCGGAATGGTTCGAGCGCAACGAGGACGGCTCGCCGCGCCGGCACGGCGAATCGCCATGGCTGTTCAAGACCTGCATGTTCAGCTTGTATTTCAGCGAGCAGATGCCGGCCATCTACCGCGAGATCAACCGGCGTTTTCGAGTCGATGGCTTCTTTACGAACGGATGGCCCGGAACCGGCGCGTTGTCGATGTGTTACTGCGACGCCTGCCGTGAGACGTACCGGATGAAGGTGGGCGGTATTCCTCCCGCAGATACCGACGCGACGAGCCCTGTTTACCGCAAGTACTACGACGTCTTCATGGACCGCATCGTCGAGATCTGGAAACAGTGGGACGACGTGGCCAGGGAAGGCGCGCGCGACTCGGTCTATGTCGGCAACCTTGGTGGCGGCATCCGGACGGTCAAGGACATGTGGCGCATTGGACAAACGGCCGGCTGGTTCAACGCAGATCACCAGGGCCGCTCCGGCAACACGCCGATCTGGGACTGTTCGTTGCAGGGACGCGTCGCCGCCGCGGTGACGAAGGGGCGCCCAGCCACCAACGTCACCGGCGCGTACGCGAACACACAGCCACTGTGGCGTCACGTCGCCAAATCGCCGGCCGAGGCGACGCTGTGGATGGCGCAGACGACGGCCAGCGGCATGGTGCCGTGGTACCACTGGCTGGGCGCGAGCCCCGAGGACACCCGATGGCGCGAGACCGGCCGTGCGTTTTTCCGCTGGCTGGCCGACAACGAGCGGTCACTTCCGCAATCGCCGCAGCATCGCCGACGTTGCGGTGCTCTATCCGCAGCGAACGATCGCGTTCTATCGCTCGGGCGCCGGGCCGGGCGCATGGTCGGGCGCCGATCGGGCACGCACCTCTGAATACTTGCAGGGGATCCACTACGCGCTGCTCGAAGCGCGCATTCTGTCCGACTTCGTGGCCGAGGACGATCTCGCCGAGGAGACGCTGCGGAAGTATCGCGTGCTGATCCTGCCAAACGCCGCGTACCTGAGTGACCGTCACATTCAGCACATCCGGGAATTTGCCGGCCGCGGTGGGTCGATCATGGCGACGTTCGAAACGTCGCGTTACGACGAGTGGGGTGATCGTCGCGACGATCTGGCACTGGCGGATCTGTTCGGTGCCACTGTCGCGGGCGAGATGCCGTTGCCGAGCGACAACAGCTACATGCGGATCGAGCGGCCTCACCCTGTTCTGGACGGTTTCACTGGGACGTCTCTTCTGCCAGGAGCCGCAGAACGCGTACCGATCCGCGCCTCGGGTGCGGCGGCGGCGCTCAGCGTACTCCCGTCCTATCCGGCCTTTCCGCCCGAGATGGTCTTTCCGCGCGAGCCGCGAACCAGCGAGCCGGCCGCGGTGTTTCGCCAGCACGGCGACGCGCGCATTGCCTATTTCGCTGGCGATGTCGATCGCACGTTCTGGCGTTCGACGAACACGGATCTCGCGCGCCTGATCGGCAATGCGGTTCGATGGCTCCGCGGCGATCGGCGGCCGCTGGCCACGATCGAGGGTGACGGCGTGATCGAAGCGTTCGCGTGGGAGACGGAGCCGGGGGTGGCGCTGCACCTGCTCAATTACACGAACCCGAACATGATGCGTGGCTGGGTCCGGCAGTGCTATCCGACGGGGCCGCTCCGCGTCGACCTCAGCGTCCCGACGGGGCGAACAGTACGCAGCGCGAGGGCCCTCCGTGCCGGGCGCGAGCTCGCACTGACGAAAGAAGGCGACCGGCTTCGTTTCGAGACGCCGCCGGTCACCGACTACGAGGTCATCGCATTGGTGTAAGGGCCATTACTTCGGCCAGGACCCCCACACCGTGCACATGCCGGCGTGGTCGACGCCAAATAGCTGGTGGCGGATACCGCCGTAGACCGGATTCATCACCGCAACCGGCGGCGGACCGAAATGCCCGATCTCCAGCGCGTGACCATTCTCGTGAAGCGCGACGGTCTCGACGTCGATGCCAGGGAGGGCGACGTCAATGCCCCACGGGTTGCCGGCGCGATCGTTGGTCGGATCGCCGAAGGTGTCGTTGTAGTAGACCTCGGCCAGGGCGGTATCGAGAAAGTTGTCGCCGTTGATGTCCGTCGGCACGCCGTTGTCGTCAGTGAAGATGAACGTGACCGTGAAGGCCAGGATGCCGCGGCCGCCGCCGGGACCGCCTGCCGCCTCGAAGAACGCGCGCGGTAACCAGCCGGCTTCCACGATGTCGGCCAGAAACGGATCGCCGATACCGCCGAAACCCAGCAGCCCGTCGAAGATATCCGGATCGCCTCCCGTGTCCGGACGCTTGACGAGTTCCACCTTCTTCAGGCACCGCTCGGCCTGCCACGTCTCCAGCGCACGATCGATGGCCGCCTCCGTCTGCGCGCTGCTGAGCCCGCTGGCCGTCGCGCCATCGCTCTGATCGACGAGATAGGTGATTCGATCGCCATCGGCGAGACGACGGGGATCATTGGCCACCCAGCGAAATGGCTGTTGATGGATTCGGTTCGACGGACGGCCGCCGCCGATCGTGAAGAACTCGATCTGCTCGACGGCGATCTTCAACCCCGTGCGCGCCAGGCGTTCGTTCGCTTTGGCGATCTGCGCCAGCACGAACGCGTCGCCTTCGCCCACGGGCTTCTGGGGGGACGTCGCATGCGGCGCTGCGCACAGGATGGTCAACGCCACGACAAGTGCGAAAACGGTCTGCCATCGCCTCATTGGTCACCTCGTCTGTCGCCACGGACGACGAGGCACCATGACGGTTGGTCGCCGACCGGGGTGGCGCGATTCTATTACAGCGAAATGCCTCAGCTTCAAGGCTCAAGATTTCATTTCGTGTCCCGGCTCGACAGCACATCAGGATTGAGGTGGCGGCGTGTTCGCCGCGCGCTCGAGGGAAACGACGGCGTTGTAATCCGGCTCCATCGACTCGGGATCGAGGCGGTCGCCGGCCAGCAGCACGTTGCCCTCCGGCCAATGCACCTCGAGGTTGCCGGGCTTGATCGGCGCGGCGAGCAACCGCCCCGTGAAGCTGCCGTGTGCGGAACGCAGCGTCACGCGCGTGCCGACGTCAATCTGGAGTCTTGCGAGATCCTCGGCGCTGATCAGGATGTCGTCGCGACGTGCGCCGGTCAACGGATCGATTTCGCGCTGCACCATCGAGTTGAACTGCTTGCCGCGACGTGTCGACACCAGGAACCCGTCCGTTGCCTGTGGTGAGGAGACGAGCGACACCGCGGCGAATCGCGCTTTCCTGTCCGGCGTCGCGAAATGGCCGTCAACGAAGAGGCGGCGGCCGCCCCACTGCACCTGATCGCCTTTGCCGCGAAGCGTTTCGATCCCCGCATACCGTGGCACGGTGCGCGCAATCTCCTGGCGGATCGTGCGCGCATCTTCCAGGCCCACGTGCGGTCGCCGATCCGGTCGTGCGCGAGCCATCACGTCGCGAAAGACCGACCACTCCGGCCTCGCCGAGCCGATTCGCCGGCCCGGGATTTCCGGCGAGAAGATGATCCGACGTTCGGTAGAGGTCTCGGTGCTGCCACCCGGCGACTCGTAGCGAGTCGTGGCAGGAAGCAGCACGACGTCACCCTCGCTGTCCACGAGCATCGCCGATGACAAGACGATGTCCTGATGGACGCACAGTCTGGGGCGAGCCAGCGCACGCCGCGATCGCGCTTCGTCCCCGATCGTCTCCAGGAAGTTCCCGCCCACCATCCAGAACAGATCGACGTTGCCGTCTGCGGCGTGCGCCACCATTTCCGATGCGGTCCAGCCCTGGACGTCCGGAACGGGAAACCCCCAGATCGCCGACCAGCGAGCGCGCGCCTCCGGCGTGACCCGCGGCTGGCAACCGACCTCCGCCCCGCCCTGGACTCCCGAATGCCCCCGGATTGGCACGAGCCCGGCGTTCGGACGGCATGGAAGCCCGCGAGCCAGCGCCACGTTGACGAGTGCCTTCACGGTGGCGACGCCGTGCGCGTGCTGCGTCAATCCCATCGACCACACGAACATCGTTTTCGGACGATCGATCAGCAGCTGCGCAAACTCACCGATCCGCTCGCGTGTCACGCCGCTCGCGCGTTCGATGGCCTCCCAGCCGGCCGTCAGCGCGCCGTCACGTGCGTCCGCGAAGCCGGTCGTATGCTCGCGCACGAAGTTCTCGTCGATGCCGCCGCGCTCGACGAGCGTACGCAGCACGCCGACAAGGAACGCGAGATCGCCGCCGGTGTGGACGTCGAACCAGTGGTCGGCGATCGCAGTGCCCCGGACCGCACTGCTCGCGACAGACGGGATCCAGTAGCGCTTCAGGCCTGGCTCGCGAAAGGGATTGACGACGGCGATCTGGGCGCCGCGGTTCCTCGCATAGTGCAGGTACTTGATGGTGACCGGCTGGTTGTTCGCGACGTTCGATCCGAACAGGACAATGAGTTCGGCGTCGAGCCAGTCGGCATAGCTGCAGGTCGAGGCGCCATATCCCAGCATCGCGGCCATCGCCACGGTCGATGCGGCGTGGCAGAGGCGGGCGGAATTGTCGACGTGATTGGTGCCCAGGAATCTCGCGGCTTTCTGGGCGGCGTAGTACGTCTCATTGGTGATGCCGCGCGAGCTCAGATAGATGGCGATGCGTGTCGGATCGATTGCGCGGGCCTGCCCTGCGATCAGGTCCAGCGCGGCGTCCCATGGGATCACCCGAAACCCGGGCTCGCCCGTCCGGCGCAACATCGGCTCGGGCAGCCGGCCGAGCTTCCGCAGATCTCGGGATCGCATTCCCTGCAGCGGCTTGACGTCGCCGAGCACCAGGGGGTCGAGTGCAGGGCCGGTGTTGAGGCGCATCAACTCGAGGCGCACCATGCAGAGGTGCGTGCCCGGCAGCGTCCAGTCGCCAAGTCCGCTGGTGCCGAGCGCGCAGCCATCGCAGACGCCGTCCGACAGGATGCGCCACGCGAAGGGCAGCTGATCGCGGTTCTCCCACGCGGCCCGGATCATCTCGCGATAGTGATGCGGCTTCTGCGAGCCGTGTCCGAAAAGGGGCATGTCCAGGCGGTATCATAAGGCGCGCTCGCCATGTCGGAAGAGATCACCAGCCTCGCGGTACGTCCCGTAGACGTTGTCCGCGACGGAACGAGGACGGTCGTCGATCACGTGGCCGTCGAGGAACCGCTCGAAGTCCGTCTCAACGGCGCACCGTTTGCCGTGATTATGCGGACGCCCGGGGCGGACCAGGATCTCGCCCTCGGCTTTGCCTTCGCCGAGGGGCTCGTCGCTCGCCGCGCGGACGTCGAGCGCATCGATTGCGATCCATCGGGAGACATTGTCAACATCGTCTTTGCCCGCGGGCGCGGTGATGCCATCGCGGAGGCCCTCGCCGGACGCCGTCAAGTGACGGTGAACTCGTCGTGCGGATTATGCGGACGGCGCACACTGGCATCGCTGTCGCGGAGCTTGTCCGACGTACCGGTGGAATGGTCGATCGATCGAGATACGATTGCCGGCCTTCCCGCAAGGCTCCGCGACGCGCAGCCCGGATTTGCTCAGACCGGTGGACTGCATGCAGCGGCGTGTTTCGACAGCGGCGGCCGTGTGGAAGCGAGCGCCGAAGACATCGGCCGCCACAACGCCGTCGACAAGGTGCTCGGCCGGATGCTGTCTGGTAATCGGCTCCCGTTGCGGCACTCGATGCTGTTCGTCAGCGGCCGGGCGTCGTTCGAGATCGTTCAGAAGGCGTGGATGGCGGGCATTCCGCTGGTCGCCGCCGTGTCGGCGCCGTCGAGCCTCGCCATCGAGCTCGCCGAGGACGCCGGCATCACCCTGCTCGGCTTCGTCCGCGAGAGCCGTTTCAACGTGTACTCGCACCCGGCACGCATCGATTCAGGGCCGAACTTCTGACCGATCGCACGGTGGAAGTCCAAGTCTGATCTGCTCAATTCAAAGGTTTAGCTGGGCCGAATCACGCTGCGCCGCGATCCAGCGTCTTCTCGCAGACCGTCGATGGGCATCCCTAGCAGCAGCGACCTGCTGAACGGGATGCGGTTACGGCAGCTACTTCGGCGAGTATTCGAACACGTACACGGGCACCGGCGGCCCGCGCGTGCTGCAGTTGGCGGTGAAATTCTATTTCTGAGGAGCACTCGAGAAACGGAGAAGTCGAAAACTCCAGAAGGGCGACTGCTCAGCTTAGCGCCGGAACAGGAGACAAGGTCGGCGCTCCGTCAGGGGCGCGTGCCATGGCATCGGCCCCGACATTGGATTACCATGGCCTCCCGTTTTCTTCCATTCAACGTGAGGGGCCGCCATGTCAGCCACGGTGCGAGATATGTTGCGCGGCAAGGCCGACGTTTACTCCGTCGCGCCCGGCGACACGGTGTTTACGGCGCTTCGCCTGATGGCCGACCGGAACATCGGTGCCGTCCTGGTCCGATCGAATGAGAAGCTCGAAGGCATCTTCTCCGAGCGCGACTACGCGCGAAAAGTGGTACTTCTTGGCAAGATGTCCAGGGAGACGCTCGTCAGCGAGATCATGACGCCTCGAGTCGTTTCCGTCGAGCCGAACTGGACGGCGGACCAGTGCATGGCGCTGATGACTGAAAAACGCATTCGGCATCTGCCGGTCATGGAACAGGGGCGGCTGGTCGGCGTCATTTCGATCGGCGACGTGGTTCGAGCTGTGGTCGACGAGCAACAATTCACGATCGACGTACTCCAGCGTTACATCACGTCCTGACGCTCGGAGTCGCTGCGGCGGCTACTGCTTCTCATAGCGCATCGGCCGATCCGCGCCCCAGTGCGTCATGACGAGGGTGGTGCCATCCTTCTCGACGCGCTCGTGCTTGAACAGCACCTGTTGAATGGCGTCACCGTTGATCTCGAAGTAGATGTCTTTGTGCGCCGGGTCGATGTCGAAGGGACCGGCTTCGACCTGGTAGACGCGCACCTCGAAGCTCACGGCACGAGGCTTGGCGACTTCCTCGAAGATCGCTGCGCCGTCATTGTCGGTGGTCGCCTCGGCGTCGCCACCCGCCGCATGGAGCGTGACCCGGATGTGGGGCACGCCCCGGCCGTTCTTCCCAAGTACCCGGACGCTGATACGTCCGGCTTCTCCCGCACTGCTCCGAAGGAAGCGGAACGGCTCTTCCTGCGTGCCGGCACTGTCGAGGACGACGGCGTCGTTCTCGGTCTTCCATGTGCCCTTCGCCCAATAGTCGGCGGCGCCGTAGGCCAGCATGAACTCGAACTGTCCATCCGGCTTGAGCAGCAGCTCGGATCCAACTTCCATCATGCCGCCCAGCACGTAGTGCCCGGCGACATCCGCGCTCTGTGTCGCTGCCGCCGCCGCACTCAACGTGGCCACGAGAACGATTGCATTTGCACACAACATCCGGCTCTCTCCGTCCTCACTGCGAACGCGGCAATGCGTAGGCCACGATCCCTGTCGGCCCGGCCGGCGGTGAGCTGACGCCGTCCGCGACGCGGCCGCCGCCAGAGGCGGTGACGAGCAAATACTGCCGGCCGCCCCACTCGTACATCGACGGCGCGCCGCTCGTCGGCCCGCCCAACGGCGTCTCCCACAACGGCTTGCCCGTGGCGCTGTCGTACACGTGGACCTTCTGGTCGGCGGCAGTCGCGAAGACGAGGCCGCTGGCGGTGACGATCAGCCCGCCTTTGACCGTGGCCGCGGAGCCCGTGCCCTTGATCCCCTGTTCTGCGAGCCGCCGATCGTCGCCGAGCCCGATCTGCCACTTGATGGCGCCCTGATTCAAGTCGTACGCGGTCAGCGTCGTGTACGGCGGGTTCACGATTGTCGGATAGAGCCCGAATCCATCGGTCAGATATTGCCGATCTTTCACGACTTCGTCCGGCCGGCCGTTGCGTCCGGGCCGGATCTCGCCCGGCTTGAGCAGGCGCAGCAGTGTCGGGACGTTGAAGCCGATCACGTAGACGGTGCCGTCGGCGGGATTCGCCGCTGTGCTGCCCCAGTTCGATCCGCCCTGGTTCCCAGGCATGTGCAGCGCTTCCTGGAATCCGATCGGCGTGAAAGGCCCGTCGTTCCGCGCTTTCAGGATGCGCTGCCGGAACGTCTCGCGCTCGGACGGCGTCAGGATGTACGGATTGAGATCGTCGGCCGTGAACTTCTGCCGGGAAAACGGCGGCGGCGCGGTGGGAATGGGCTGCGTCGCGGAGAGTGTCTCGCCGGGCACGTCCGTGTGCTGCGGCACCGGCCGTTCTTCAATCGGCCAGATCGGTGTGCCGGTGACGCGATCGAACACATACAGGTACCCGGTCTTGCTCGCCATCGCGACCACGTCCACCGTGCTCCCGTCGCGGACGATCGAGGTGAGTTGCGGCGCCGAGTTGTTGTCGAGATCCCAGATGTCGTGATGCACGGTCTGGAAGTGCCAGAGCCGCTTGCCCGTCCTCGCGTCGAGTGCCAGCAGGCAATCCGCGAACAGGTTTGCGCCCGACCGGTTCCCGCCGTAGAAATTGAACTTCGGGCTCGCCGTCGGCACGTAGACGATGCCGCGCGCGCTGTCGATGGACTGCTCGCCCCAGTTGTTTGCACCGCCAACCGTCTTCCAGGCGCCCTCTGGCCACGTGTCGTAGCCGAACTCGCCAGGCCTCGGCACCGTGTGAAACGTCCAGACGCGCCGGCCGGTCCGGACGTCGAAGGCGCGGATGTCGCCAGGGGCCGACGCGTACTCCTGATTCGTCGCCGATCCCAGGATCAAAAGGTTCTCGAACACGCGGCCCGGGATGCGGCTCTGTTGATCGATCGTCTCGGGCTCGCGATCGAGACCGGCACGCAGATCCACGCGGCCGCCCTCGCCGAACGACACAATGTCTTTTCCGGTTCTGGCGTCGATCGCCTGCAGCACGTTGTTCGCGCTGAACAGCAGCCGCCGATCGCGTCCGTCGGCGCTCTGCCAGTAGTTCACGCCGCGGCTGTTGAAGCCCTTCACGCCCTCGTGCCGCCAGAGTTGGCGGCCAGTGGCGGCGTCGACGGCGACGAAGGATCCGTTCGGGCCGCGGCTGTAGACGACGCCGTTGGCGACGATCGGATTGAAGTCGGTCTCGCCGCCCTCGAACGTCCAGGCGACTTCGAGCTGATGCACGTTGGCGGGGGCGATCTGCGTCGACGCGACGAAACGGGACGTCTCGGGGCTACCCCCGTAGTCCCGCCATTCACGCGGCGGCTGCGTCGCACCTGGAAGGTCGAGGCAAGTGGCGATGGCGAGAGCGGCGAGGGTCTGTGTCCGGACGGTCACGGTCCGACATTATGTGCCGACGGACGAGTTGGGGAGACCGGCCGAGCCGACGGCTCTTGCATCCGCCACCTCGACCTAATGGCGTCGTTGCGCCAGCGACCCGCCGCGACCAGAATGCGCCTTACATGCTGCGTCCCGGCTTACGGATTTGGTGTGAAGCCCGCGCACGAGACCTGCGTATTCCAGTCGACGGAGGTGCCATGCGGGTTGTCGCGCCAGGCCCACACGTTGCAAGCCTGGGTGCATTCATATGTCTCTGCCGACAAGAAGCTCACATTCTGCATTTACGATGCCCCCAATCCTGACGCCATCCGCGGCGCGGTGCAGCGCAACGTGCTGCCGATCGATCGGATCACCGAAGTGCGGGTGCTCGATCCGTACTTCTACTGCTGAGCGACCGAAGGGTCGCCGGTCCGCATGACGGCGGGCGGATCGACAGTGGCCGATCGGCAGCCCGTCGCCGAGGCGTCGCAGTCCGCGGCACGCACCGCGATGGCCGGGTTGATCGGCAACGTGCTCGAGTGGTTCGACTTCGCCGTCTACGGCTACTTCGCGAGCGACATCGGCCGTCAGTTCTTTCCGCAGTCGAGTCCGGCGGCACAGCAGCTTCTGAGCTTCGGCGTCTTCGCGCTCGGATTCTGCGCCCGGCCCATCGGCAGCCTCGTCCTCGGCGTCGTCGGTGATCGCATCGGCCGACGGGCGCTGTTGACGCTGTCGATTGCGCTGATGGGGAGCGCGACGCTGCTCATCGGCCTGCTGCCGACCTACGCGCAGATCGGCGTCGCCGCGCCGATACTCCTCGTCGTCCTGCGCGTCATCCAGGGATTTTCGGTCGGCGGCGAGTTCACCGGGTCGATGGTCTATACGACCGAGCACGCGGCGTCGCGATGGCGCGGACTGATCAGCAGTTCCACTGCCGCCGGCACGACGCTCGGGTTCATTCTCGGCTCGCTGTCAGCGTGGCTGGTCAACGTCTCGCTCGGCCCCGAGCGTGCCGCCGCGTGGGGCTGGCGGATTCCGTTCATCGCCAGCGTCAGCCTCTGCGTAATCGGCTGGCTGCTGCGGCGCGGCATCCAGGAGTCGCACGAAGGCTTGAGGGCGGCGGAGATCCGCCCTCCACTGCTGCCGTCTCTGGTTGCCGACTGGCGACCGATTCTGCAGACGTTCGGAATCGTCGCGATGACCAACGCGGCGTATTACCTGACGTTCACGTATGCAGTGGACCGCCGGAAGCACTTGACCGCGGAAGGCGGTGAAGTCTTTCTCCTCGCCAATACGCTGAGCCTCGTCGCCGTGCTTTTTGCGAAACCGCTCGGCGGCTGGTTATCGGACAAGGTGGGCCGACGCCGCCTGATGCTCGCGCTGACCCTGGCGACGATGCTGCTGATCTATTCGGCGCTGCAGATGATGCTGTACGGCAGTCCGATGCACTTCATCGGCGGTCAGCTGCTGATGGCGTTGCCGCTGGGAATGGCGCTCGGCCTTCAAGGCGCGATGCTCGTCGAGATCTTTCCGCTGCGCACACGCATCACCTCGATGAGCCTCGCCTACAGCGTGACGCTGGCGCTCGCCGGCGGCACCGCACCGCTGGTGGCGACGTGGCTGATCGAACGCTTCAGCCAGCCGCTGGCGCCCGCGTACTACATCATGCTGTACGGGGCGATCGGCCTCGCACTGATGTGGCCGATGCAGGAGACGAACGAACGGCGGCTCGATCTCTAGCGACGTCCGTTTCCGCTCGGACAGCCTTCACTGAAGGAGGAACCACAGATTCCCACAGATTCTTTCGGGGCCTAGGCTAGCCTAGGCTAGTGGACTGTATCAATCATTTGTAGAGTGGCAATTGACGCGTGCTTACTTCCACTCCGCTGACACTCCCTGATGTCGAACGCGCCGACCTTGAGGCCTTGGCGCGCTCGCGTCGAGGCCGCGCCGACGAGTCGCGCCGGGCCCGGATCATGCTGTTGCTCGCCGACGGCTATTCCTACACCGCGATCTGCGAGCGCGTCGATTGCACGCCGCAAACGATCGCGACCTGGAAGGCTCGGTATCAGGCCCAGGGCATCAGCGGGTTGCGTGGGCGCCATCGTGGGTCGAAACCGCGCGTCTTGACCCCGCAGGTCGAGGCGCGGATTTGAGTTGGACGCGCAAACGGCCCACGGATGGCACGACGCACTGGTCGACGCGTCGGCATGCGGCTATCTTCTGCGTCGATGAGAAGACGGCCATTCAAGCGCTCGAACCGTCGCGACGCGATTCATGCCGCTGTCGCCCGGCCGCGCCGAACGGCACGGCTTCGAGTACGTGCGTCATGGGACACTGTCCCTCTACGCCGCGCTCGAGAGGCCGACCTACGCGTCCTGGCTGAACCAAGTGGAGCTCTGGTTCGCCAAAGTGAAGCGCGATCTGCTGGCCAGGGATCTTCACGTCTCGAAATGATCGATACAGTCCGCTAGCTTTAGCTAGGAGGGGGAAAATGAGCGATAGCAACGTTGACAATCTGAAGAAGGTGGTATTCCCGCAGTCCGACCAGGAAAGCCCCCTCAAAGGTCAGAACGCGCTCTTGACGGGCGCGTCCTACGGGATCGGTGCACAAATCGCGGCGCACCTCGCGGCGCAGGGCATCAACATCGCGATCACTGCTCGGTAAGGGACAAACTCGAGGCGCTCGCCAGGGAGCTGCATAACCGATACGGGGTGACCATCACCGTCATTCCAGCAGACCTCATGAAGCAGCAGGACAGAGAGAGCATTCTTCCCGCGGCAAAGCAGGGGCTGGGTGAGCTGGACATCCTCGTCAATAACGCTGGCGTTCTTCGCGGCGGACCTAATCACCTGCGCGACAAACGTGACATCACCCGGATGTTCGTGATCAACTGCATCGCCGGCGCGGAGCTGACCCATGACCTCCTCCCGGATTTGCTGGCACGTCGAAGTGGCCACATCGTCACCATTGGTTCGATCGCCGGGATGGCTTCCCTTCGCCTACATGGCCGTCTATGCCGCCACGAAGGGCGCCAACGTCCTGTTCGAATCTCACGTTGCAAACCGAGCTGCAGAACACCGGCGTCCATGCGACCTCGGTCAATCCTGGCTTCACCAAGGGCGATGGTCTCTGGGACCGCTTCGACCTTCCCGGGCATCCGGCCTTTGGCGAGACGACAACCGTCGATGTCGCTCAAAAGGTGGTTGATGCCCTGAGGAATCCGGGACAATCTCACTCATCTCCAACCCAAACGACGTCAAACCGGTGGCGGTAATGTGGGTGACCGACCCGGTGGGGGCCCAGAACCTCTACAAGCAACTGCAGGTTCCGGAGTTCATGGAAAACGTTGGCAAGCACGCGTTGGCGATGGACATCGACGATTCGCCCATGGAGCCGCCGGCGCTGCAGCCCACGCCTCGTTTGGCCAGGTAAGTCCCGGATCCGGAGTTCACCGGACGAGGCACGGCGTCGCCGCCTCGTCCGGTCGGCTCTGAGCATCGCATAACTCTAGAAATGATCAATACCGTCCACTAGTCGATGTCCGGCTCCGGAGGGTTGGACGAGCTCACCCAGTGCAAGCCAGCCGCGGTTGTTCGGCTCTAAGAGAAATACCGAAAACAACTGTCGCAAATTGTCAGCGAGCGAACCAGACTGCAGGCCAGCGTCGCAGGCGTAGCCTGCGACTATGAAGGAGGCCGCGTCGCGGCCGGCGCTGGCCTTCGTTATCGGTGTGAATCTGTGTCATCGGCGGTTAACTCAACGACGCGCGAGCGCTGCTTTGACGTGACTTCGGTCGTCAGAGTGCCTCGATTCTCAACACTCCGTCGTCGCAGTAGTTGATCCGCCGTTCGAGCTGCCTTCACTCCAGGAAGACACCACAGATTCCTCGGATTCTCACAGACTCTTGCGAGGTCTAGTCAACGTCCGGCCAGAGGATTGCGCGAGCGAACCAGACTGCAGGCCAGCGTCGCAGGCGTAGCTGCGACTATGAAGGAGAGACGCCGAGGAATGAGAGCCTCTGCGATCGAGTGGCTCTCATTTCCTCGGCGCCTCTCCTTCACAGCCGGCCGCGTCGCGGCCGGCGCTGGCCTTCGTTATCTGTGTGAATCTGTGGAATCTGTGGTTAAGCGAAAGACACGCGGCTATCTCACGATAATCGAATCCTCGTCCTCAGAGATGTCCGCAAGGAGAACCTGCAGGTTGCCGACGTTGGTCGCGTAGAGCAGCCCGGTCTTGTAGGCCACGACTCCGGCCCGTACCAACTTCTCAATTTCGCCGTCGAAGTACTGCATGCCGTCGAGGGCTCCATCGCGCATCGCATCGAGCAGTGTCTTGCCTTCACCCTCGCCGCGCTCGATGTACTCGCGCGTGCGCATGGTGGATTTCAACAGCTCGAGCACCGCGAGCCGGCCACCATCCTTCTTCGGAACCAGGCGCTGCGAGATGAAATAGCGGAACGAAGCGGCAAGCCGGGTGCGGATTGTCTGCTGGTCGCCGGCGTCGAAGGCGCCGACGATGCGGTCGACGGTTTTTGAGGCGTCGATCGTGTGCAGGGTGGAGAGCACCAGGTGACCGGTCTCGGCCGCGGTCAACGCGATCTCGATCGTCTCGCGATCGCGCATCTCTCCTACCAGGATGACCTTCGGCGCCTGCCGCAACGCCGCGCGGAGCGCCAGCGAGAACGTCGGCGTATCGCTGTGCAGCTCGCGCTGGTGCACGGTCCCTTTCTTGTGCTGATGCAGGAATTCGATCGGGTCTTCGATCGTGACGATGTGCTCGGCTCGAGAAGTATTGATGTGATCGATGATCGCGGCCAGGGTCGAGGACTTCCCCGATCCGGTCGGACCAGTGACGAGCACGATGCCGTTGCGCAGCGTGGCGATCTCGGCAAGCGTCGGCGGCAGCTTCAGCTCTTGGAGCGACGGAATCTTCGTCGGGATGACGCGGAGCACCGCCGCAAAGGTTCCGCGCTGCCGGAAGACGTTGACGCGAAACCGTGCACGGCCGGGCAGAGCAAACGAGAAGTCGCACGCGCCCTGCTCCTTCAGCGTGCGCAGCGCATGCTCGTTGCCGCCGATGAGATCGCGCGCAATCCGCGCGGTATCGTCGGCTTGCAGCATCGGCAGCGCCGGGACGTCGACGCCGGTCAGCTCGCCATGCTTTTCGACCTGCGGCGGCCGCGCTGGCGAGAAAATGAGATCGCTGATGCCAGGCGTCGATTCCAGCATGGCGGCAATCAGCGCCGGCGTTTCAATCGGCGGCGCCACCGCACTCGGCGCGCCAAAGAGTGCGTTGGCATCGGCTTGCGGGGAAGGAGAGGTGTGCGTGGCCATCGTGTCCATGTCGAGATCCCCTGGTGTATCGGTCGAGTTCCCGGATCGCGTTACCCGACGGCCCAGGCGATGAACCCGACGACCGTGCCGGCGACGGAGTCGACGACGAAGTGGTATCTGCCCACGACCGTCGCGAGCACGATGCTCGACGCGATCACGAGGAGGGCGGCCCGCGCCTCCGGGACGGCGGATCCGACGACGAGAGCGACCGCGGTTGCAGTGGCGGCGTGTCCGCTGGGGATGGTGTTGGCTTGAATGCTGCCCCGTCCAAGCACCCACAGGTTCAGGCGACGGAGCCGTGGTTGACGGTGCGTCTCCGCATGCTCGAGCATTCGCGGCGGTCGCGTCTGCAGCCACGGCAACGCACCGTACGACGCAAAGGCGGCCAACATCACAGTCGACCAGAAACGCTCGATCTCGCTGGCGCGTCCGGCGAAGAGCAGCGCGATCGCGCCGGCAGGCACGACGGCGTAGACGAGCAGATACGAAAGCTCGAGGTAGCGTTCGATCACGCCGCCGACGGGAATCAGTCTGGAAAGGACGGGCAGGCAGGCATCATCCACACGCAGCAGCAGCCCCTCGAGCCGAGGCATCGGTGCGACGTAGAACAAGCCCGAAAGCCAGTAGCCGGCCAGGAGGACTGGCGCAGGGGTGAGCGCACGCACGGCGTCCGGCATCGCGCCGGCCGTGGCGGAGACAAGTGGAAGGAACAGCCAGGCACCCGCGGCAGCCCCCAGGGTAGCGAGGCGCGCTTTACGGAACCGCGGGATGGTCCAGGCGACCGCCGCCAGATAACTCGCGTATCCGATCGCAACCGATTCCCAACACACCATGGGCAGGCTACCCTCTCCCTCCTATATGCGTCGTCTGGTTGCGCGGGGGCTCACGTGGTTGGCGAGCCTGCTCGTCCTCGCTACGATTGCAACCGTTGTGTTATGGGCACTTCAGCGCCGGCTGATCTATTTCCCGCTCTCCGGCGTCCCGCGGCCAGCGGCGGTGGGCCTCCCGACGGCTGAGGATGTGTCGTTCGCTGGCAACGACGGGACGACCCTGCATGGCTGGTTCGTACCATCGACGATCCCTGGCGTGGCAGTGACGGCCATCGTATTCAACGGCAACGCGGGTCACCGCGGCTTTCGCGCACCGCTTGCGGCGATGTTGGCGGATGCCGGCATCGCGACGCTGCTCTTCGACTACCGTGGCTATGGCGAGAACGACGGCGTCCCCTCCGAAGAGGGACTCGCAGAGGACGCTCGCGCGGCGTTCCGCTACGTCACCAGCAGAACGGACATCGCGCGCAACCGGCTCCTCTATTTTGGCGAGTCCCTGGGTGCGGCGGTCGCGGTGCGTCTGGCGACCGAGCATCCGCCCGGTGCGCTGATCCTGCGCTCGCCGTTCACCTCGCTCCTCGACGTCGGACGGCACCACTACCCATTCCTGCCAGTGGCGGCGGTTCTTCGCGATCGCTACGGATCGCTCGAGCGCATCGCCGACATCCGGTGTCCCCTGCTCGTCATCTCCGCCGCGCACGACAGCGTCGTCCCTGCCGAGCAGAGCCGGCAGCTTCATGACGCGGCACGGCCTCCAAAGCGCTTGATCGTCTTCGAAGGCGTCGATCATAACGACGACGCATTTCTGGCAAGTCCGCAACTGCGAGCCGCAGTTCTCGACTTCGTGGGCAGTATGATGAGCTCCGCCCGGAGTCCCGGAGTCCGGAGCCCGGAGCCCGTAGAGTCCGCCAGGAGCCACCGTGAATCGACGTGAATCGCTCGTCGGTCTGTCCGCGCTTGCCGCCCACGTGATGTTCCCCCAGGTCCTCGAGCGCTTCGCGCTGATGTCGCAGACGCTCGCCGCATCACCGGATCGATGGGAGCCGGAGCTGCTGTCGTCCGCGCAAGCGGCGAAGCTGGCCGAGCTCGTCGAGACGATCATCCCCGAGACCGACACGCCGGGCGCGAAGGCCGCGCGCGTGCACGTCTTCGTCGATCTGGCACTCGGCCGCTGCGTACTGCCTGCACAACAGCAACAGGTGCTCGCCGCGATCGACGGCCTGCCGGTTGATTTCGCGAGGCTCGGCGCCACAGAGCGGCAGAAAGCGGTCGAGCAACTCCCGGCCGAGGCGCTGACCCTGCTGCGGGATTTGACCGTCCTCGGCTACTGCACGTCCGAACCGGGGGCGACTCGAGGGATGGCGTACGAACCGGTGCCGGGCGGATACCGCGGCTGCGTCGACCTGAAACCCGGTCAGAAGGCGTGGGCGACCCGATGACCGAGTTCGATGCGATCGTCGTCGGCTCTGGCATCAGCGGCGGCTGGGCCGCGAAGGAGCTCACGGAAGCGGGCCTTCGCACGCTCGTCCTCGAGCGTGGGCGAAACGTGGAGCACGTCAAAGACTACACAACCGCAACGCTGGATCCCTGGCAGCTGCCGCATGGCAACCGTCCGACGGTGAAGGATCTCGAGGAGTATCACGTCCAGAAGGATCTCTACATCTTCGGACAGGACTCCAAGCACTTCTTCGTCAAGGACACCGAGCACCCATACAACGCCGTCAAGGACTTCCGCTGGTATCGCGGCTATCAGGTCGGCGGCCGATCGCTGCTCTGGGCGCGTCATTGCTTTCGTTGGAGCGATCTCGACTTCGAGGCGAATGTCAGGGAAGGCATCGGCAGCGACTGGCCGATCCGCTACAGGGATCTCGAGCCGTGGTACGACCGCGTCGAGACCTTCATCGGCGTCAGCGGCGAGAATGCCGGGCTGCCGCAGTTGCCGGACGGAAAGCTGCTGCCGCCGTTCGAGATGAACTGCATCGAACAGCACTTCCGCGACCGCCTGGCGGCCCAGTACTCCGATCGCCGCCTGATTCGAAGCCGCGCCGCCGTGCTCAGCCAACCGCACAACGGACGCGGCCAGTGTATGGCGCGCAACCTGTGTCATCGCGGCTGCCCGTACGGCGCCTACTTCTCGAGCAACTCCTCCACGCTGCCGGCAGCGGCCGCGACTGGGCGGATGACCCTGAGGCCGAACGCCATCGTCCACAGCCTGATCACCGATTCGCAAACCGGAAAGGCCCGTGGCGTTCGCGTGATCGACTCCGAGACACATGCGACCACCGACGTGTTCGCGCGAGTGATTTTCCTCAATGCCTCGACGCTCAACACCACCGCGATCCTGCTGAACTCGTCGAGCCGCCAGCATCCGAACGGCTTCGCCAATTCCAGCGGCGTGCTCGGACACTATCTGATGGATCACCACGCCGCGGTCGGCGCAACCGGAGTCCACGACGGCTATGCCGACAAGTACTACTCCGGCCGGCGCAGCACGAGCGTGTACATCCCGCGTTTCCGCAACGTCGCGACGGCACATCCGGCGTTCACGCGTGGCTTCGCCTACGAGGTGTACTCCGGGCGCCAGGGCTGGCCCGAACAGAGCGGTGCGACGACGATGGGAGTGGCGCTCAAAGAGACGCTGACCACGCCAGGGCCGTGGTGGATCTATATGGAAGCGTTCGGCGAGTGTTTGCCCCGGCAGGAGAACCGCGTCTCGCTGAACGACGACAGGAAAGACACGTGGGGCATGCCGACGCTCGACATCGACATGGCGTTCGGCTCGAACGAACACGCCATGCGCGACGACATGGAGGCCTCCGCGGTCGAGATGCTGCGGACCGCTGGATTTCAGTCAGTCAGCGGATTCAAGAACCAGCCGCATCCCGGCGAGGTCATCCACGAGATGGGGACGGCGCGCATGGGCCACGATCCGAAGACGTCGATACTGAACGCCTTCAACCAGTGCCACGACGCGCCCAACGTGTTCGTCACCGACGGCGCCTGCATGGTCTCGACCGCCTGTCAGAATCCGTCGCTGACCTACATGGCGCTGACCGCGCGTGCCTGCGCCTACGCGGTCGAGCAATTGAAACGCGGGGAGCTGTAAGGTCCGCTAGTCCAGCCCGACGACGATACCGGCGCTCGCCCGATACCCATGACAGGCCTCCACGTTACGATACGATACCGTATCGTATCTGGGACCGTCAAGTTTTGGGCGGGATCGTCTGGCGTTTCGCCGCGTAGACTGGGGGAACCTCGCGCGACGGATACCGGATGGCCGGCGCGTGACTACTTTTCTTCCTGGAGTAGAACCGTGACTCTCGTGCAACTGTTCCTCGATGAGCTCGATCGCGAAGCCGCGCGCACACGGCGCGTGCTCGAGCGCGTCCCTCCTGGCCACGACGACTGGAAGCCGCACGAGAAATCGATGCCCTTCGGCCGCCTTGCCGGTCTCGTCGCCTCGATGCCCTCGTGGGTGTCGCTGATCATCGATCAGGACGAGCTGGACCTCACGCCACCGCCGGGGCAGGGGCGATTCCAGCCGCCCAAGACAGAGCAACTTGTCACCGCGCTCGACGAGCACATCGCGAAGGGCCGCACCTCCCTGTCCAACACCAACGATGACTACCTGCTGACGACGAAGTGGAACCTGAAAGCGGGGGGCCAGGTCGTTCTCAGCGACCGGCGGCATATCGTCCTGCGCGATACGCTGAACCATCTCGCCCACCATCGCGGCCAGCTAACCGTGTATCTGCGTCTGTTGAATCAGCCGGTGCCGGCCGTCTACGGCCCTTCGGCCGACGACCAGCGCTTCCTGTAGCTGTGTATCGCGCCTCGCTGCTCGTGGCTGCCGGCCTGCTCGGCGTTGCTGCCTGGCAGCCACCGGCAGCGCCGGTGCGCGACCCGGCGATCTACCGGCAGGTCAATCATCTCGGCTGGGTCGTCAAAGATCTCGATGCCGTGATCAGCGCCTGGCGGACGTTCGGCGTGACCAGCATCCGCGATGCCGTCACAATCGACGTTCCGATCACCGATCGCGGCCAGCCGCGCACGATCAAGATCAGACGGGCGGTGGCCCAGATTGGATCGCAGCAGATTCACTGGATCCAGCCGCTCGATACGTCCGGCGTCTTCGCCGAATTCCTTGCCGCACACGGCGAAGGCGTGCATCACATCGCCTTCGAAGTGCCGTCCCGCGAGCGGCTCGACGACGAAGTGCGTTCGCTGTCGACGGCAGGCGTCGCGGTCACGCAAGAAGGACGGGTGCCGACTCCCGCCGGCACCGTGTCATTCGCGTATTTGGATACCGTTCCCGGAGGGATCACCGTCGAACTGGAACACAACCCGGCGGCGAGCACGACACCGTCACCGCCCTCCGCGAACGACGAGCCATTCAACAAGATCACGCAATTTGCCTTCGTCGTCCGCGACTTGAAGTCCGTCAGCGACTTCTGGGCGCGCGCCGGCTTCAGCGCGATTCCCTTCGAGCGCAATGTGTCGCTCGATCGCGTCTACCGCGGCCAGCCCGGACGATTCGAGATGCTGCTTGGCTTCGTGCGCACTGGCGAGGTGCCCTTCGAGTGGATTCAACCCCTCACCGGCCCCAGCGTCTACGAGGAGTACGTCGCCGCGCATCGCGAGGGGTTCCACCACCTGGGATTCGCGGTCGCCGACTTCGATGCGGCGGTGTCGCGACTCCGGGAACGCGGCCTGAACGTCTCGATGAGCGGCCGTTGGGACACCAGGGGATCGCAGGGACGCTTCGCCTATCTCGATGCCGAACGCCACGGCGGCGTCACCATCGAGCTGCTCTGGGACAAGCCATCATCGCCGGAGCACGCAGGCGCCGACGCTGGCCTTTCAAAGGAGGCCATGCGCCGGTTTCTCTTGACCGCCAAAGTGGTCCGGCACAAAACGCTCAGCAAAGGCGTCACCCGTCCGACCAGGCTGACGCTGACCGACGGGACACTGACCCACGACGCTGTCTTCTCCGCCGTGCAGGAGACGAAGCCGATCATGAAGTTCAGCGGCGGCAGGACCGAGCTCGATTTCGTCGACTCCTACGCCTACAACATCGCCGCCTACCGAGTGGCGGAGTTGATCGGGCTGGATGCCATGATGCCCGTGACCGTCGAACGGGAATACGAGCACGAGAAGGGCTCACTCGTCTGGTGGGTGGACGCGACGATGGACGAGGGCGATCGCCGGACGCGGAAGCTCTCGGCTCCCGTCCGCGAGGACTGGGATCGCCAGATGTCACGGGTACGGGTGTTCACACAGCTCCTCGCCGACACTGATCGCAACCCGGGCAACCTCCTGATCGACGCCGACTGGAAGATCTGGATGATCGACTTCACGCGCGCCTTCCGCCATTCCCGCGCTCTGGCCGCTCCCGGCGATCTGCAGACGTGCGACAGAGCGCTGCTGTCCAAGCTGCGATCGCTCACGCGGGCCGGCATCGCAGCGGCCGCCAGTCCGTACATCAAGGGTGCGGAGATCGACGCCCTCATTGCCCGGCGCGACGCGATCGTCGAGACGTTCGATCGGCTGATCGCGCAGCGCGGCGAGGCGCGCGTCCTGTTCTGATTCGACCGGCCGCATTCGCCGTTGAAGGCCGGCGCCGCTTGCACTATTTTGCTCTAGGCATATCTGAACGGGCCTGAGCATGGACCGTACCTCCCGCGACTTGTTCCCCGGCGCACTCGAGATGATGGTGCTGCGGTCGCTGCAGCGGATGCTCAAGGCCGGTTGGGTCAAGGCGCGGTGGGGTGTGTCCCCGACTGGCCGGCGGGTCAGGACCTACGAGCTCACCAGCCGGGGCAGCCGCCGCTTGCGCGACGAGATGTCGCGGTTCGAGCGCATGCTCGAAGGCATTCAACTCGTGCTCGCCGAGGAACAGGCATGACGTGGCTCCGGCGGCTCGTCGCACGACGGCAGCTGGAGCGTGATCTGGCGGACGAGATCGATGCGCACCTCGCCGAGCGAACCGACGAGCTCGTGGCGGAGGGACTGTCGCGTGACGAAGCGCATCGCCGCGCACGGCGCGAGTTCGGCAACGTCACGGCGATCGAGGAGCGCGGCCGAGAGGTGTGGCGCTGGGCGACGCTGGAAAATCTCTGGTCCGATCTCCGATACGGCGCCAGGCAGTTGCGTGGCGCTCCCGCCTTCACGCTGGCCACGGTGCTGACGCTGGCGCTGGGCATCGGCGTCAATTCCGCCGTCTTCAGCGTGATCGACGCCGTACTGCTGCGGCCGCTGCCGTTCTCGCAGTCTGATCGCCTGGTTTCGGTCGCCCCGAAGGACCTGCGAGGCGGCCCGCATCCGGTCAGCCTCTGCTATCCGACCTTCTTCGATTTCCGCCGCGACAATCGCGTCTTCGAGAGCATGGCCTCGTTTCGCGAGGACCAATTGACGCTCACCGGCCGCGGCGCGCCGCTGGCCCTGGTGACCGAAATCGTCTCCTCCGAGTTTTTTCACGTGCTCAACGTGCCGATGGCGCGAGGGCGCGGCTTCATCCAGGCCGAGGAACGACCCGGCACGCGCGTGGTCGTGCTGAGCCACGCGATCTGGACGACCGTTTTCGCGGAGGACCCTCGCATCGTCGGGCGATCGGTCACACTCGACGGACATCCGTTTCAGGTCGTCGGCGTCACGCCGGCCGGCTTCAATTTCCCGCTCGGCCGGCAGATCCATGTCTGGACGACGCTCGCCCGCGATGCCACCGGAGGCGAGACGCCGGTGACCCAGCAACGCGGCGCGCGGATGCTCGACGCGATTGCGCGGTTGGCACCAGGCGCGTCGCTCGCCGAGGCGCAGGCCGGCATGGATGTCGTGGCCGGCGCCGTGGCGCGGCAATATCCGAACACCAACGCGTATCTCGCGACCACGTACGTGAGGCCGGCGCTCGACGCGATCGTCGCCAGCGCGTGGCAACCGATGGCCATGCTGTGGGGTGCCGTGGGCCTCGTCCTCGTCATTGCCTGCGCCAACGTGGCGAACATGTTGCTCGCGCGGACGACCGATCGCGAACGCGAGTTCGGCATGCGGCTGGCGATCGGCGGATCGAGAGGGCGCGTGATCCAGCAGCTCCTCGCCGAGAACCTGCTGCTGGCCGCGACTGGCAGCGGCGCCGGCGTCCTGATGGCGATCGCGACACTACGCTTCGTCGTCGTGCCGTTCGCGGCCGGCCATGTCCCCCGAATCGAGGCGGTCGGGCTCGATCCGCGACTGCTCGCGTTTGCGGTCCTCCTGGCGGTGTGTACCGCGCTCGCGTGCAGCGTGCCACCGGCGTTACGGATCTATCGAGTGGACTTTGTCGCCCTCCTCGGCGGCCGGTCGTCGCGAAGCAGCAGCGACGCTCACGACCGCGGCCGCGGCCTGCTCGTCGTTGCGCAAATTGCCGTCGGCCTCGTGCTCGTGAGCAGTGCGGGCGTGCTCGTCGCTGGTTTCATCCGATTGTTGAACCGGGACCTCGGATTCGAACCCCGTCAGCTGCTGACGTTCCAGACCGGACTGCCGAGTGGGAAGTATTCCGAGGAGGGCCGCATCGCGTTCACCGAGCAGCTGCTCGAACGGCTTGCGGCAGAACCGGGCGTCACCGCGGCTGCCGCCGCCATGCCGCTGCCGCTCGAGGGCGCCACGCTGCGGATCGCGTTCGATCTCGAGGACAAGCCCAGCGCGCCGTCGCGGCGGCCGAGCTCGAGCATGGCGATCATCACTCCGCGCTACTTCGCGACGCTGGGGACGACCATCGTCGAGGGCCGTGACTTCACAATAGACGACGACGCGACGTCGCCGCCGGTCGCAATCGTAAACACGGCCTTTGCGCGCCGTTTTTTTGCCGGTGAACGTGCACTTGGCAGGCGATTCGAGCCGGGCGCCACCGATCGGCGCGGGTCCGTCATGCGCGAGATCGTCGGCGTCGTCGCCAACGTCCGTCAGTCCCCGCTGGGGCCGGAGCCTGAACCCATCTACTATCTGCCGCTCCGGCAGATGACGTGGGGCCAGACGTCGTTCATCGTGCGCACGTCGGTGCCGCCGATGACGCTGGAGCCATCAGTGCGCAAGCTCGTCGCCACGTTCGACAACGACGTACCGCTCGCCGGCGTCAAACCCATGGAGGAGTTGCTGTCGTCGGGCACGTCGGTCCCGCGCTTCGCGGTCACGCTGATGTCGGCGTTCTCGATGATTGCGATCGTCTTGATCGCGACTGGGGTCTACGGCTTGCTGACCTACGCCGTGCTGCGGCGAAGCCGCGAGCTCGGGATTCGCCTTGCGCTCGGGGCGACACGGCGTGGCGTCATTGGCCTGGTGCTCGCCCGTGCCGCGAAGCTCACCACAACGGGTCTGCTCTTTGGCATTGTTGGTTCGGTGGCGGCGGCGCGCGTGTTCGCGCACGTCTTCCCGGAGTCGGCCGATCCAGGCGCCTGGCTGTTCCCGACGGCCGCCTCGATCGTGTCCGCCACATCGCTCGTCGCCGCCTTCCTGCCGGCCGCCCGTGCGGCAGCAATCGATCCGACGGACGCGTTGCGACGGGAATAGCGTATCGTTTGCGTCCGGAACGGTCTCACTCGACGCGCAAGGCTTCAATCGGATTGACCGATGCCGCACGGCGCGCCGGGACGAAGCTGGCGACGAGCGCGGCGACCGCCAGCACCGCCGCGACACCGACCAGCGTCGGGGCGTCCCACGGCGTTGTCGCGAACAGCAGCGTCCGCATCAGCCGGCCCAGCCCGATCGACGCGATCGCTCCAATCGCCAATCCGGCGACGATGAGGCGTCCGGCTTCGCCGAGAATCAGCTCGTAAACGGAACGAGGCTCGGCGCCGAGCGCGAGGCGCAATCCGATTTCGCGTGTTCGCTGGCTGACCGAATAGGCAATGACCCCATAGAGTCCGATGATGCCGAGCACGAGCGCCAGCCCGGCAAACCCACCCACGAGCGATGCCGACGAGCGCTGCAGATATGCCGGGGGCGATTCCTGAATGCGATCGCGCATGATCGCCGGCGTTTGCGTGACGACATCCGGATCCACCGAGCGGACGGTGCGCGGAAGCGCACTCAGCAACGCCTCCTCACCGCCGCTGGCCCGTACGACCACCGAGAAGAACGCGGTCGGCTCCTGCGCCATCGGATAGTAGATAGCCGGCCAGATGTCGGTGTTGAGCGGACCGTCGCGGATATCGTCCACGACACCGACGATTTCCATCATGCTTTCCGGCGCCAGCTCGTTGTTGCCGAAGCGTTTGCCGAGCGGATCCTCGTTGGCGAAATACTTTCGTGCGAGTGTTTGGTTGATGACGACGACTCGCGGCGACTGCCCGGTGTCGTGGTCGGTGAGGGCGCGACCGCGATGCATCGTCGCGCGCACGGTGGCGAAGTAACCGGGGTCAACGGCCCGCTGGAGCACCTCGTTGTGCTCACCGTGGAAAGGCCGGCCGATGAAACGAATCCATGTCGTATTGCCGTTGTAGCTCACCGGCAGGATGTCAACGAGGCCGACGGACTCGGCGCCGGGCAGCTGCGCGACCCGCGCCGCCACCTCCCGCGAGAGCCATAGGGACGCCTCGCGTTCGTCGAACCGGGGGCCGGGCGCGGCAACCGAGACGGTGACCAGCGCTTCCGGCTGGAAACCGAGCCTCACGTTCAGCAGCCGATACAGACTTTGTCCGAGCAGTGCGGCGCCCATCAGTAGGACCATCGCCGTCGCCAGCTCGAAGACGACCAGCTTGAAGCCGAGACGCCGCCACCCCTGTCCCGACGATCCACGCCCGCCCTCCGCAAGCCCTTCACGCAGGTCGCTGGCACGCATGCGTATGGCAGGCGCCGCCGAAAAGATCGCGAGCGCGGCGAGTGCGACGATGGCCGCGGCGGCGAGAACCCGCCAGTTCATGCCGACGCCGGCGAGAAACGGCATCATGTCCTGCATGTCGGCGGATAACAGCGAAGAGAGGACGCGGATTCCCGCGCTGGCCGCAGCCAGGCCGCACGCTGCGCCAACGCCCACCAGCACGAATGCTTCGCTCACGAATTGCCGCACCAGCCGGCCATTCGACGCCCCGAGTGTGCTTCGAACCGCGAGCTCGCGCTTCCGGCCTTCGGAGCGCACCAGCAGGAGGCTCACGACGTTGATGCAGGCGATCACCAGCAAAAGCCCTGCACCGCCAAGGAGCAGGACCAGGATCGGTCTGATGTCGCCGACGATGACGTCGGTCAGCGGTGCGACGACGGCGCCCTGCCCCTTGTTGGAGGCTGGATATTGGATCGCCAGTCGTGCGGCGATGCCTTCCATCTCCGCGTTGGCGGCGTCGACGGTCACGCCATCCTTCAATCGCGCCACGCCGACGAGCGAGTGACAGCCGCGCTCGTTATCGCACCCGCCGCCCGCGTGAAAAGGCGTCCAGAACTCGACGTCGCCACGCGGCGCGAAGTGGAACGACTTGGGAAGCACGCCGATGATCATGCAGGGCTCGCCGTTCAGGGTGACGGTGCGGCTGACGATGTCACGGCGGCCGCCGAAGCGCGTGTGCCAGGTTCGATAGCTGACGATCGCCGTCTGGGCGATGCCGGGCGTGTCTTCGCCGGCATAAAAGTCGCGGCCCAGGATCGGCACGACGCCGAGCGTGCGGAAGAATCCGGCGCTGACGCGTGCGCCGGCAACCGCCTGCAGGCCGGCGCTGGTGGTCAGCGCGAAGCGCTGGCCATTGTGGAAGTCGAAGCCGTGAAAGACCGTGTTCTGCTGCCGCCAATCGAGGTAATCCGGATAGGACAAATTGGCGTGCGCAATCTGGGCGATGCGCTCGGTCACATCCACCAGCCGCGATGGATTGGCATACGGCAGCGGGGCGACGAGCACGGCATCCGCGAAGGCGTAGATGGCGATCGCCGCGCCCATCCCGAGCGTCATCGTCAGAATGGCCGTGACCGCAAAGCCTGGCGCCTTCGTCAGGTGACGAAGGGCGAAACGCAGATCCTGCAGCACGTGCTCGAGCACAGGGAAGGAGCGCCGATCGCGGTGTTGCTGACGGGTCGACTCGATGCCGCCCAGCTTGAGGATCGCCTGCCGACGCGCGTCCGCAGGCGCCAGCCCACGCCGGATTCCGTCGTCCACATGGAGCTGCAGGTGGCTGTCGAGTTCCGCATCGAAGTCGTCGCCGCGTCCGCGGGTCGCGAAACTCATCAGCCTGGTCAGGAGCGCGCGCACCCGTCTCATCCTCGCCCTCCTCCAACGTGCCGCACATCGTGGCACTTCGTCCTATGGGTTTGCAATAGGAGTAGACGCGACCCTGGAAGGCAAGGTTCCGGTTCGGACTCGAGACCGCGCTACACTAGCGGGCCGAATGACATTGGGAGCACGTGACTCGGCGCGGAATACTGCGGCGCCGCGGATCGGATGGGAGACGCGCCGTACGGCGACGGCGTGGACCGCCGCCCTGGTAATTGCGGTTTGGGGCGGAAGCAGCTGCAGCGGCGGCGGGGGGGCAATGCCCGATCCCACGCCGACGCTGGCCAACGTCGCCGGCGTTTGGCGCGGCTCCGTCAGCTTCACCGCCGGGGGCGTCGCCGCCGAGGAACCGTTCGAGATGACGCTGGTTCAGCAGCAGGATCGTGCCGCAGTGACCGGAACGTATTCGGCCGGCCGCTTCAGCGGGAACCTCCGCGGCGAGACGACCGTGACGTCGTTCACCGGCACGTTCGACTTCAACTCGAACGCGCAGGGCCAGATTTGCACGGGCACGTTCACGGTATCGGGCCCGGCGGTCGGCAACTCGCTGACCTGGACGAGCCCCAACGTCGTCGGTGCCTCGTGCACGAATACGCCGATCAATATGGTGTTCGAGGTGCAGCGTCGGTAACCAGGCGGGACCGCCTCGCCGATCGGATCCGACTCTCCTCTATGCGATGATCAGCGCGTATGTCATCGCGGGCATATCGCGCCGGCGAGTCGATCGAGGATTTCTGCCGTGCGTGCAAGACCGACCGCATGCACACGGTGATCGCGGCAGACGCCGCCGGGAAACCGCTGCGGGTTACCTGCGGTTATTGCGGAAGCGAACACAATTTTCGAGGCGGCCCGCGCATCGACGCCGGCGGACCTGCCGTCCCTCAGCATCCGACGGCATCCGCCATCCAGGCGTCCACACCGGCACGTCGCGCCACCCCTTCGCGCGACCCCTTCCCCACCGTTACCGACCGCGAGAGGAGCGCGCCGCCGATCATGCTGCCTGATGCACCGGACGATCTCGAATTGCTGCTGCGCCGCGTCATCCGCGAAGAGACCGGCATCTCGGCCGTCACGCCCGCCGAGAAATGGCGCGGCGGGACGCTGGTACTGCGGCCAGGGACACCGGGCCTGCAGGAGAAGAGCTGGCCGATCGAGACGTTCTTCCACAAAGTGGTGATGCTCCGTAACCGTCTGCGGACGCTGGAGCAGCAGGTGAACGCGTCCGAACTGCCGGATGACGTGAAGGTGCGGCTACAGAGCTATATCAGCGGCTGTTACGGATCGTTGACGAGCTTCAACATTCTGTTCGCCGACGAAGACGATCAGTTCAAAGGGGGCGGTGAATAGGGGTTGGGTGCGACAGGTGCGGCAGGGTGCGAGAGGTGCGAGAGGGCAGCGGGTGCGGTGGGTGCGTTAGGTGCAGCAGTGCCGACGGCCAGGCGGGCGCCTGAGGCACCAGTCGCAGACGGCGCACCTGACGTTCATTCCTCCTCGGTCTCGTCCGCCGCATCGTCGTCTTTGACGTGGGCGTCGAGAACGGCTTTCAGCGTTCGCGCTTCGTCGATGAAACGGGCAGGCGGCACCGGCGAGGCGACCCGCAGCACGGGCGGCGCAAGCGTGGTGACGTACAGCTCACCAAACGGACGATCGGTGATCTGATAGTTGCGGATCAGGAAGAAGGCAACACCGGCGACGAACAGCACGGCCATCGCGGCCGTCAGCGGGCGGCGGCGTGTGGGCACGAGCAAGGACAGGTGCTCGACCAGCATCGCCCACAGCGCGCCGGCCGCGACGATCCCGGCGACGCGACTGAGGAACGTCCATCCTGTCGCGTAGGCAGCGATCGGCAACGCCACGGCGGTCGCGGCGGAAAGCAGCCAGTAGGTTGAGGCGATGCGCGCATGCCGACCGTAGTCGAACCGATGCCTGAACAGGCGAGAGCCGAGCGCCCAGAAGCCGCACCACACGGCCAGGCTCACGAAGGGCGCGATAAGGACGGGCAGATAGTCGATCAGCCGCCCGCCGGGATCCGTTCCCAACCAGCGTTGGGCGACGTTCCAGACGCCGAGTCCCAGCAGGAGCAGCACGAGCGGAATCCGCCCAGGCGCCGGCTCGCGCAGGAGCTCGCGTTCTGGCGCGATGGCGTCGGCGGCGCGGCGGAGGCGCAATCGTGTTCCGCCCAGCTGAAATACCTCGCCGCCCGACAGCGGCGCACGCTCGGTCGCCTTGAGGTGTCGCACCTGAAGCTGCGCCCCGTTGACCGACTCTCCGACGACGAGCGTAAGGGCGCCGTCGATCTCGTCGAGCGTCGCATGATGCGCGGCGACGTAGGGGTCGTCGAGCACGACGTCGCAGTCGATGGCTCGGCCAATCGTCACCGGCCATCGTGCAACGGGCACCACCTGCCGTGCGTGGTTGTCGCGATCGAGCACGTCGACGATCGCGAGCTTCAGTGGCGGGCCGACTGCCTCGTCGTCCATTCAAAGCCCTCCAGGTAGTGCTCGCTCAGTTTCAGCGCGTTCTCGAAGCTCACGCCGCGTGCGTCGAAGCGCCCGAGGACTCCGCTCCGCGGTTCATCCACGGTCGCGACGAGCATGCTCGCGTCATAGAGGCCGCTCAGCTTCTTGTACGCCTTCATGCAAAGCACGACGCGCAGCGGCAGACCTCCACGATCCACGTAGCGCTCGTGACACTGCGGCGCGGTAATCTCCTTGCCCCCTGGTCCACCAAATTGCTCGTTCCTGAAGCTCGCGGTATAGCGATCGGCAAAGCGCAGCGTCCCGAGCTTGCGGCCGTCGTACGCTTCGTGCCTGAAGCTGAGCGCCCCCGTCGTCAACCAGCCCGAAACGAAGACTCGCGAGTCCATCTGGCAATCCGAGCGCTCGAACTCGAGGCCCTTCTCGTCGGTCGAGGTACTGCGGCCCCAGCAACGCATGAAGTGCTCCTGCGGCAGCGGAATGCGGTAACGCGGGTGCGCGGCATGCCGCCAGGGCTCGCCAAGAAATCGCTCCGTGAGCTGAGCCTGGTGCGTCATCAGCTGCCGCGTCAGCTCGGGATACGCCGCCGCTTTCACCGGCGCTGCGTCGTGGCCGCGCTGCAGGAGATCCTCGGCGAAGGGCGCGGGCACGAGGAAGCTCACCTGTTCGCCGTCGCGCCGTGCTGCGACGTTGACGCCGATAACACGTCCTTCCTGGTCCAGCGTCGGACCACCACTCACGCCAGGGTTCAGCGAACCGGCGAAGAAGATCGTCGGATAGAAGCTGCGCTCGACCAGGCCGTTGTACGTGCCCTCGATGACGGCAAAGCCGATATCGAGCGGATTGCCCAGCGAGTAGATGCGCGCGCCTTGCGGGATCGGCTGATCCCGCGGACGAAACGTCAGAGGGCGGTGGCCGGTGAGCGCCGTCGGCGACTCCGGCTTCACCAGCGCCAGATCGTGGATCGCGTCGAATGCCAGAATCTGCAGCGCACCTTCACTGCGGTCCGAGGCGCTGTAAACCAGCCGGAAGCGCTGCGGTTGCAGTGCCGCCTGGCTGACGACGTGATAGTTCGTGAGGATGTGCCCGCGGTCGCTGACCAGAAATCCGGAGCCGACACTGGCCTGGCTGTCCTGACCCTTCAGCAGCGTGCGCACTTGCAGCAGCTGGCCGCGGGCCTCATCGTAAATGCGCTGCGCCGATGGTGAAACAGGAGGCAAGACCTCCGCGGGTGGCGGGAGCTGTTGGGCCGACATGCGCCCGCTCACACAGATCAGCGCAAGGAGCGCGACCGTGGCCCGGACGACGCGGCGTCGTGCGGCAACCCGCCACGCCCAGCTCAGCGCACCGGTGCTGGCAACGATGAGGAGCGCGTCGTAGGGGACGTGCATGCGCGGATCGGCGAGGAAGAGGAGCGACGTCGCCAGCATCACCGCAAAGGAGCCCGCGACGGCCAACCACACGACGTGCTCAGCGTCGAAGAGTCGACGCCGTACGGCGAGCGCGACGATCGCCACCAGTGGCGGAACCACAAGGACGAAGAAGAAGGCGCGGGCCGATAGCCGCAGGGAGCGGCGCATCACCTCGAACGCGGGCTTTTGAATGCCGTGTGCCGTCGACAACCGCGGCGCCGGCCAGTACGTTTGACCGCCAAGTCCCACCGACTCCTGGAGGCTATCCGCGGTTCTGACCGCTGCCCGCCACGGATCCGCGCGAACCAGTCGCATACCTTCGCGGTAGTAATACGGCTCCTCAAAGAAGGGCATCTCCGCCTCGTAGGCGCCTCTGTACTTCATCATGTTCCGGATTGGCCCGACGTGGAGGTCGTACGTACTGCACCATCGCCACTTCGGCCTGCATCATGAAGAAGTTGAGCCCGCCGTTCGTGCTCGGTCCGGTCCAGCGGCCGATCAGCGAGGAATTGAGCCAGCAGGCCACGACGAGCAAGGGCACTGCCGTCAGCATCACCATCGCCAGCTGCTTCGCCGCGATCCGCCACTGGCGATTCAGGCCCGCCCAGATGCAGAGGACGATGACCGCCGCGAACGGCAGGAAGTTGGTGCGCACGAGTGACGCCGCGGAGAACGTGATCCCCAACGCGGCCGCCCACCACCATCGGCCGGTGTCGGCGGCTCGCACCATCAGCCAGACCATCAGCGTGAAGAGAAACGGCGCGATCCCTTCGGTCAGGAGCAGCGAGCCGTAATGGATGAACGGCGGGTAGATGGCGACGACCGCCGCGGCGGCGATCGCCCACGCGGGCGAGAGCGACAAGCGGCGCGCCAGCAGGTACGCCAGCAGGCAGGTCAGGCCTCCGGCAACGGACTGGACGACGGCAATCAACTTCAACCCGTTGCTCGAAACTGCGTGGGCGCCGGCAATCATCGCCGGATAGCCCATCGGAAAGAACGTGTCGTCAGGACCGAGCGGCCCTTGGCGGAGATGACGAGCCTGGCGCTGATACACCTCCATGTCCGAGTAGATCGAATTTCGCGGCGCATGGATCCAGTGGCCGTAGGCGATTCGTGCGGCGGTCGCCAATCCGACGAGGAGGACGAGGATGAAAATCTGCAGACGCGGCGCCAGCATCGGCCTAACTTTAGGCGCGCGCAAGTCAGGCCGCCAGCGCCTTCTCGTCTTCGAAGAGCTGGTGCGTCGGGTCGATCTGCATCCACAACCAGGCCCCCGCGCAGAGCAGCGCCGCCATCGGGACGAGCGGCGCGTTATAGCTGCCGGTGAGCGCGACAATGTAGCCGAACACCACGGATGAGAGTGCCGATGCGGCGTTGGCGGTCATGTTCATGAATCCAAAGACCGCGCCCGCGTGCAACCGGCCGATATCGAGGCTCATCGCGCAGAGGTTCGGCTGCTGAAGCAGGATGCCGCCATAGGCGAGCGAGAGAAACACCAGCGCCCAGGTGCCGTTCGGCGCCAGCGTGGTCGCGCCCATGAAGACAGCCGCGACGCTGAGACCGAAGACACCGAGTGAGCGGCGGCCGATTCGCAGCCCATGCCGGCGCACCAGCCAGTCGCCGGCGAGACCGCCGGTCACGTTCGCGCAGGCGCCGATGGCGTATGTCAGCGATGACAGGGCGAGGGCGGCTTCCGAATAGCCGTGGCCTCGTACCAGATAGGTTTGCAGCCAGAACTGATAGAAGCCGAGCGAGTAGACGTAGGTCGCGCCAATCGCCGCGAATTTCCAGAACGTCGGCTGACGAAGCGCCCGTGCCCACGGCATCCCCCCGTGGCGCATCGCCCCTGGCGGGCCGATCTCCTGCAGTTCCGCCGGCGTGACCCCGGCCTTCTCGGCGGGCGAGTCACGAAACCACGAGTACCAGACGGCCGCCCACACGATGCCGAGGAATCCGAACAGAAAGAAGGCCGCGCGCCAGCCATAACGGGCCTGAATCGGCAGCACAAGGAGCGGCGAGACCGCCGCACCGATCTGGCCGGTCATCCACACGATGCCCCACGCGCGTGTCCGCTGCAGCGGCGGAATCCAGCGGCCGATGACCGCCGCCGCGTTGGGATACGCGCCGGCCTCGCCCATGCCGAAACAGAAGCGGACGACAAGCAGCACGAAGTAGTTGCTGACCGCACCCGTGAGCGACGTGAACGCCGACCACCACAGGACGATGCGTGTCAGCACGCGCCGGGGTCCGATGCGATCGCCGAGTGCTCCGGTGGGAATTTCAAATGCGCTGTAGGAGAGGAAGAAGACGCTGGCGACCCAGCCCCAGGCTTGCGGGCTGATGTGCAGGGCGTCCTGCATGCGCGGCCCCGCCACGCCGATGCACACGCGATCGATGTAGGTGATGATCGACAGCAGCGACAGCATCCCGAGGACGCGATGGTGATACTTCATCGAGGGGACTGCTGTCCCATCTCGTCGCGATACACGACGCCTCCCTTGATGACGAAGCCGACATGCTCGAGCGCCGTGATGTCTTTCAGCGGATCGCCGGGCACGGCGATGATGTCCGCCAGTTTGCCGGCAGCCAGCGAGCCGATCCGATCCTGCCAGCCGATGATCTCGGCATTGACAGACGTCGCCGAGACAATCGCGGCCATCGGCGGCTCCCCGAGCTTGATGCGCTCCGCGAATTCCATGGCGTTCTGGCCATGCGGAATCACCTGCGAGTCGGTGCCGAAGCCAATCGGGAGCCCTGCGGCCAGCGCGCGCCGGAAGCCCTCGTAGCCGATCGCCCGAATGCGGCGCGCCCGTTCGCGTTCTGCTTCGGGAAAGGGATTGCCCTCGCGATCGATGGCGACGTAAGTCGCGAGCGTGGGCACATAGAACACGTGGCGATTGGCGGCTTTCAGCAGGCCAACGGCCTCGTCGTCGAGAAATGATCCGTGATCGACCGTCCGTACACCGGCGCGAATCGCGGCCTTGATGCCGCCGGCGCCGTGAGCATGTGCCGCTACCGGCTTCCCCCAGCGACGCGCCTCGACAACGGCGGCGTGTAGCTCCTCGTCCGAATACGATTGCGCTCCCGGATCGAGACCGGCCGACAGCATGGCGCCGGTCGCGAAGATCTTGATGAAGTCGGCGCCGTTCTTCAAATTGATGCGCACCGCCTTCGTAATCTCCTCGACGGTGTCGGCGAGGTTTCGGACGATCGGCACATCAACGTAGGGAGAGAACTGCCGCGCATCGCCGGCGCCGCCGGTTGGAGAAACATACGCGCCCGCCACCAACATGCGCGGGCCTGGCACTGCGCCATCGTCGATGGCACGCCGCAGCTCCACGTCCACGTACGGCCAGGCGGGTCCCATGTCGCGGCAGGTCGTGAACCCGGCGAGCAGCGTGATGCGCGCGTTGCGGGCGCCCCACAGGCCGTCACGCACCGGCGTCGATTTGGTGAGCGCGTCTTCCCAGTGCACGCGCTCGTCGCCGGTGAGATGCGTATGGAGATCGATCAGGCCGGGGAGCAGCGTCGCGTCGCCGAGATCGACGACACGAACGCCGACTGGAATACGGATATCCGACCCAACTTCCGCGATGCGCTCGCCCTCGAGTCGAATCATCCCCGGCTGAATGGGCGCAGCGCCTGTGCCGTCGATGAGCCGGGCTGCGCGCAGCACGACGACGGGCGTAGCCGAATCGGCGCCTGGCGTCACCGCAAGCGTCGCCAGTACTGCCGTCAGAAGTCGAGCGCGAAAAGTCAGTGTCGCGGATTCTATCTCAGCATTGGCCTATGATGCGTGGGCTCGTCATGTCGCCGACGCCCGCCGTTTTGTCGCTGGTCGCGCTGCTGGCGGTCATCGTCGCCAGCCTGTTCTCGCGTCTGAACGTCGGCGTGCTCGCCGTCGCACTCGCCTGGCCGGTCGCCCTGTACGGCGCGGGCTGGAAAGCCGACGCGCTGATCCAGACGTTCCCATCCTCGCTGTTCCTGACCCTGCTTGGAGTGTCGCTGCTCTTCGGCGCCGCGCAGACCAACGGGACGATGGAGAGCGTGACGAGGCGTGCCGTCCAGATGTGTCGCGGCCGAGCGGCACTTGTCCCGCCGCTCGTCTTCTTCCTCGCGTGCACTGTGGCGACCCTCGGTCCTGGCGCCATTTCCGCCACCGCGCTCGTGGCGCCGCCGGCAATGGCGATTGGCACGGCCGCCGGTGTGCCGCCTTTTCTGACTGCCCTGATGGTGGGCAACGGCGCCAATGCGGGGAACCTGTCGCCGATCAGCGCGGTTGGCATCATTGTGCAGAACCTGATGCGTGCCATAGGACTCGGCGGGCACGAATGGTCGGTGTGGGCGGCGAATTTCGTCGCGCACCTGATGGCTGGCATCGGCGCGTGGCTGCTGTTCGGCGGCACGGGTCTCGTCCGACGGGGTCGCATCGAGGTCCACACGTCCGCCGCCCGCTTGTCGCCGGTGCACTGGACGACGCTCGCGGTCATTGGCCACCTGGATCGTCGCGGTGGTGGTCCTGAAAGTACATCCCGGCCTGGCGGCATTCGCCGCGGCGAGCCTGCTCGTTCTCCTCGGATGTGCGCTGGATAGTTCTGTCCTCAAGAGCGTCCCATGGGCCGTCATCGTCATGGTGTGCGGCGTGAGCGTACTGATCGGCGTGCTCGAGAAGACCGGCGGCATGGATCTTTTCACGACGCTGCTCGCCAGGCTGACCACGCCGTCCACCGTGAATGGCGCGATTGCGTTCGTGACCGGCCTGATCTCGACCTACAGCTCGACGTCGGGTGTCGTGTATCCCGCCTTTCTTCCGGCGGTACCTGGCCTCGTGCAAAAACTCGGCGGCGGTGATCCGCTGCAGGTCGCCCTCAGCATCAACGTGGGTGCGGCGGTGGTGGACGTGTCGCCGCTCTCGACGATCGGCGCGCTCTGCATCGCCGCGATTCCGGCCACTGCGGACGCAAGGGCGCTCTTCCGCAAGCTGTTGCTGTGGGGCGTGTCGATGACAGTGGTCGGGGCGCTCTATTGCCAGTTGCTGATCGGCTTGTTCGTCCCGTAGGGGCTCCACGTGTCGGGGCGGAGCTGAAGCTCCGCCCTACATATCGCGAGTGTTGGCGGACCTGAAGGTCCGCCCTACACATGGCGGGCCAATCTAATTTGTAGGGCGGACCTTCAGGTCCGCCAGCGGCTACCGTGAGACGACAGGCAGCTCGATGTAACTCGCCTGTCCCGGCGCGTGATACACGCGCTGCGTCGCCTTTTTATAGTCGCCGGGCTTCGCCCAGAAGATGTTCGGAACGAACGTCTGCGGATTGCGATCGTAGAGCGGGAACCAGCTCGATTGCACTTGCACCATCACGCGATGGCCGGGCAGGAACACGTGGTTGGCGTTCGGAAGCGCGAACCGGTACTCGAGAGGGGTATCGGCCGCAATCGGCGTCGCCTGCTCGAAGCTCTCACGATACCGACCGCGAAAGATGTCGGCCGATACCATCAACTGGTATCCGCCGAGGACGGACTGATTGGCGACCTCGTCGGGATAGACGTCGATCAGTTTGACGACCCAGTCTGCATCGGTCCCGCTTGTCGACGCGACGAGGTGGGCGACGGGATTTCCGCTGATCTTCATCGACGTCGTCAGCGGTTCCGAGACGAACGCCAAAACGTCGGGACGCCCCGACGCCTCGCGCTGGTCGTCAACGAGCCAACGCGACCACGTCATCTCGCCGCCGTAGCCGATGGGTTGAATCGGCCGCGCCCTGAAGGGCACGGGCTTCGCGGGATCGGAGACGTACTCCTCGAATCCCGCCGCGCCCGGCGCCGGTTCGCCGACAGTCACCGTGAGGCCGGCGCCGAGGTAGGCCGGCGTTGGACGAATCTGACAGCCGCTTTGACACCCCGCCGGCCACGCCGGCAGCCTCCTCCACACGTTCGTCCCGGTCTCGAAGGCGTTCACGGGAGCCACGTCCGCGGACGGGGCATCGTCTTTCAAATAGCGATCGAGAAACGGGCGGAGGATTTCCTTGCGGAAATAGAGGCCGGTGTCGCCGTTGAACCGCAGCGCGCCGAGCGTGCTGGCGTCACCGATCTCCTGCCCGTGGTGCCACGGGCCGATCACGAGGAAGACGCGATCATTGGCGGTGTCCTTCGCTTCCAATGCCTTGTAGACCGCGATCGCACCGTAGATGTCCTCCTGATCCCACAGGCTGTGGACCACCATCACGGGTACTGTGAGCGGCTGGCTGGCGAGCACCTTGTCTACCGCCTGATCGCGCCAGAACGCGTCGTAAGCCGGATGGTCGAGAATCTTGCGCCAGAAGCCGATCTGCTCGAGGCCGCGGCGTTTGCCGAGCTCGCCCGCCGATCCGGCCTGCATGAACATGTCGTAGTCGTCGAAATGGCTGGTCCACCACGTTTCGCTGTTGTCGCGCGTCCCGGCCTGGTCGTAAACGTAGGCCATCATCTGCTGGCGGAACGCGCCGTTGTGGAACCAGTCGTCGCCCATCCAGCCGTCGACCATCGGGTTCATCGGCACCGCGACCTTCAATGCCGGATGAGGATTGACCAGCGCCATCAGCGGCAGGAACCCGTCGTAAGAGATGCCGAGAATCCCGACCTTGCCGTTGGACTCCGGAACGTTCTTCACCAGCCACTCGATCGTGTCCCACGTATCGGTCGAGTGATCGATCGGCGAAGGGTTCTGCGGCCCATGCAGCGGGCGATTCATCACGTAGTCGCCCTCCGAGTCGTACTTGCCGCGCACGTCCTGCACGACGCGGATGTAGCCGCCTTCGACGATGACCTCGGTGGCGTTGTCGTAGCCGTTCAGAATCGGTCCGAGGTGCGCGCTCACCGCGTGGCCGGTCAGCGTCTTTGCTTCGTATGGCGTGCGGGTCAGCAGGATAGGGGCGCGTGCCGCCCCTTTGGGGATCAGGATGATGGTGTGCAGCTTCACGCCGTCGCGCATCGGAATCATCACGACGCGCTTCACGTAGTCGAACGTGTCGGTGACGGGCCGCAACTGGTCGGGCATGTCTGCCGGCAGGGCGGACGCAGCGGATCGCGGCGGCGACTGCGTGACTACTGGCGACGTCGCCAGCAAGGCGAGGACAAGAGCCGCGAGCGAGGTCTTCAATGACATCAGTGGGCCTTTCCAACGGACAAGCTCAAGCGTGCTGGCATTATAGGAGCATCATGACCATCGACCGTCGCGAGTTCGCCGCTGTCGTCATCGGATCGGTCACAGGCGCCCTGGCGACGTCACGCGCGAGCGCCGAATCCGCGCCGCTGCGCGTCAACGGCGATCGGCTCAACGAACACCTCACTGCGCTCTCTCATTTCGGGAAGAACCCGCAGGGCGGCGTGAGCCGCGTCGCCTACAGCCAGGCCGACATCGACGCGCGTGCCGCGGTCGCCGGCTGGATGCGTGAGGCCTCGCTGGAGGTCGCGATCGATCGGGCCGGAAACCTCGTTGGTCGGCGCGCCGGGCGAGATACCGGGGCAAAGCCCATCGTCTTCGGATCCCACATCGATTCGGTGCCGGAGGGCGGCAACTACGACGGCGACGTCGGTGCGATGTCGGCGATCGAGGTCGCGCACACGCTCGCGGAGCGCCGGGTGATCACCAGGCGCCCGTTCGAGGTGGTCATCTGGACCAACGAGGAGGGTGGCCTCTACGGCAGCCGTGCGTGGAGCGGCCAGGTCACCGCACAGGAACTGGCGAACGTGTCGTCGAGCGGACTCCGCATCGAGGAGGGTATCCGCCGCATCGGCGGCGATCCGGATCGCCTCGCCGACGTGCGGCGCGCGAAAGGCGACGTCGCGGCCTATTTCGAGCTCCATATCGAGCAGGGCGGCATCCTCGACGCCGCCGGCATCGACATCGGGATCGTCGAGGGCATCGTCGGCATCTGTGAGTGGGATGTGACCGTGACCGGCACGCCCAATCACGCGGGCACGACGCCGATGAACCAGCGCCGCGATGCGCTGCTGGCGGCGGCGCGTTTCGTCGAAATGGTCAATCGCGTCGCGACGAGCGAACCAGGCGCGCAGGTCGGCACGGTGGGCCGCATCCAGGCCTGGCCTGGGGCGCCCAACGTCATCCCCGGCCGCGTTTCGTGCACGCTCGAACTCCGCGATCTCGACGACGGGAAGATCATGAGGTTGTACGAACGGATCCGGACGGAAAGCGTCGAGATCGGCAGACAGAACGAGACGACGTTCGAGTTCTCACCGATCGAGGCCAACGTGTCGGCGAAGACGGATGCCGGCTTGCGTGAGACGGTGGCCAACGCCGCGCGCGAGCTCGGGCTCTCGACGCGCCTGCTGCCGAGCGGCGCGGGCCACGACGCGCAGGCGATCGCGCAACTCGGACCGATCGCAATGATCTTCGTGCCGAGCGTCGGCGGGATCAGCCATTCCCCGCGCGAGTTCACGAAGCCGGCAAACATCGTCAATGGCGCGAACGTGCTGCTCCGTGCGGTGCTGGCAGCGGACGAGGGACACTGGCGGTAGGCGACGTGCGGGCTTCGACGGCGTAAGCTGCGCGCTGCGAGAGATGGAGGACATCGTATGGACCGTCGAAGCTTCCTGCGACAGACCGCCGGCGCCGTGACCGGGGCCGCCGCGCTTGCCACGACGGCGCGCTCTTACGCGCGCATCAAGGGCGCCAACGACCGGCTGCTACTCGGCCACGTGGGCCTCGGCAACCGCGGGCGTGGGCTGGAGTACATCCTGGGTCTGCTGAAGGATACGCAGAACGTCGAGACCGCCGCGGTGTGCGACTTGTGGACCGTCAACCGCGAACGCGCCGTCGCCACCGCCACCAAGAGTTTTGGCCGTGCCCCGCGCGCCCTCGCGAACTTCGAGGACATGCTGGCAATGAAGGCGCTGGACGGCGTCATCATCTCGACGCCCGAGCACCAGCACGCGCCGATGCTGAAGCAGGCGGCCGAGGCTGGGAAGAACATCTATGTCGAGAAGCCGATGGGCAATAACCTCGACGAGGTGAAGGCGGCTCGCGACGCGGTGATCGCGCGCAGACTAATCGTGCAGGTCGGCACCCAGCGGCGCAGCGAGCCCTACCAGATCGCGGCCAAGGCCTGGCACGGGACCGGGGTCATCGGCGAGATGAGCAAGATCGAGATCGTCTGGAACTACCATGGCCCCCGCTGGCGAGGTCGGCCCGAAGTGGCGCAGATCCGAGAGGCAGACACCGACTGGCGTCGCTGGCTGATGACCCGGCCGTACCGGCCGTTCGACCCGCGTCTCTACTTTGAATACCGCCTCTACTCGGAGTTCTCGAGCGGCATCCCGGATCAGTGGATGAGTCACGGCATCGACCTCGCCCATTGGTTCATGGACGATCACTTCCCAACCTCCGTCGTCGCAAACGGTGGCGTGTTTGCGTGGAAGGACGGACGGGAGAACCCCGACACGTTCCAGGCGCTGCTCACCTACCCAAAGGGCGTGATGGTCAGCTACTCCACGAGCTTCGGAAACGACGCCGAGAGCACCATCCGCCTGATGGGGAAGACCGGCACGATGATCAACTACGGCACCGAAGGCACGCCCCGGTGGAAGTGGGTCGAGGAACGCGGTAACTACGAGGACACGCCCGATCTCGTGCGCGAGGAGAAGTGGCTGTCACTACCGGGCGACGGCGGGCGCGGTCCAAGCAACACGCCCGACGAGGATCCGTCACACATGACCAACTGGCTCGAGGCACTACGCGCAGGCCGTCAGCCGTCGGCGCCGGTGGAAGCGGGATTTGCGCACTCGGTTGCATGCATCATGGCGGCGCGGGCCTGCCGCGAGAAGCGCGGTCTCTACTGGGATCCACGCAGCGAAGCCATCCTGGATCATCCGCCGGCCGAAGGCTGATCGCCGGCAAGTGCCGAACCTGCGACGCTCGGAGTTGACGAGCGTCGCGACTGCGAAAATCAACGCGAGGCACCAATGCGGTGTTTGAGTGAACTGTCGCGGACGCTCTTTCTTTTGGTCCTGACCATCGCGAGCATTCAGGACGTCGAGGGGCAGGACCGTTTGAAGAGAACCTACCCCTACAAGACGATAGGCAACGTTCGCATTCTCGCCGATGTTTACCGGAAGCCTGACGACATCGTCCGGCCAGCCGTCCTGTACATCCACGGTGGCGCGCTCATCATGGGCAATCGCGGTTGGCTGGACCACGCCCAGGCCCAAAAGTATCTCGACGCCGGCTACACGATCATTTCAATCGACTATCGCCTGGCTCCCCAGGCCAAGCTGGATCAGATCCTCGAGGATCTTCACGACGCGTATCGCTGGGCGCGTCTCGACGGTCCACGGTTGTTTCGGATTGATCCGAATCGCATCGCGGTGGTCGGGCATTCTGCGGGAGGTTATCTGGCCTTGATGGCTGGCTCCCGACTGAGTCCCCCGCCCGCAGCAGTGGTGTCCTTCTATGGTTACGGTGACATTGCGGGTGAGTGGTACAGCCGGCCTGACCCGTTTTACAGTCGGCAGCCCGCCGTGACGAAGAAAGAGGCCTACCAATCCGTTGGTACTCGTGTGATTACCGAAGATCCAGATGCGAAGCGGGAACGATTCTACCTTTACACCCGTCAACAGGGGCTCTGGCCACGAGAAGTCGTCGGGCATGACCCAGACAAGGAACCAAAGATATTTGAGCCGCTGTGTCCAATTCGCCACGTCACGAAGAGTTATCCGCCGACGTTGCTTCTTCATGGCGACAACGACACGGACGTTCCGTTTGAGCAATCCGTGCTCATGGCCAGGGAGTTGGAACAGCGCGGAGTCCAGCACGAATTCATTGCGATGCCTGGTAAGGGGCATGGGTTTGACCAGGACATGTCGGATCCGACGATCGCGGCCGCGTTTGATCGCGTGCTGTCTTTTTTGAAAAAGCAGCTTGGCGGATAGAGATTGCGGCGTCCGTTCACGGCGAAACCCAGGAGCGATCGACTGACGGGCGGCTCGCCGTTCGGCACGAGTAGAATGCCGGCGTGCGAGCCTGGGTGACGATGCTGGCGGCGTGGTGCCTGTGGCTGTCCGTGCCGGCGGCGCAAGCACCGGTTCCGGCGCCGCTCGCCCATCCGACCGACGCCGATCTCGCGCGCGGCGCGCAGCTGTTCACCGGCTACTGCTCGCGATGTCATGGGGCCGATGGCACGGGCGGCATGGGCCCGTCCCTGGCGCGCCCACGCCTCAGACGTGCCGCCGACGACGATGCCCTCGTCGACATCGTGAAGAATGGCGTGCCTGGCACCAACATGGCCGGTGCGTTCTGGCTTTCCAACCACGAGGTCGAGCAGGTAGCCGCCCACGTCCGCTCGCTTGGGCGGCGGCCGGAGGAACCGCTGCCTGGCGATCCGGCGCAAGGTCGCCACGTGTACACGCTCGCGGGCTGCGCCGCGTGCCATATCGTGAACGGCGAGGGAACCGGGATCGGGCCCGAGCTCAGCGACATCGGCGGCCAACGCGGCGCCGCCTTCCTCCGCCAGTCACTGATTGATCCAGCCGCGGCTCGCCCTGAACGACCGATCCCATACGAGCCATACAGCTATCAGACGTATGTGATGGTGCGCGCGCAGCCTCGAGGCGGTGCGGAGATCGCCGGCATTCGAGTCAACGAGGACGCGTTCACGATTCAGATCCGCGACCAGCGGGGCATCCACTCGCTGCGGAAACGCGACCTCGAACGCCTGATTCCAGAACCTGACACCAGTCTGATGCCGAGTTATCGCGAGAGCCTCGAGGGCCGCGCACTCGACGATCTGGTCGCGTTCCTGATGACATTACAGGTGACTCGATGAGCGTCGCGCGCCGATCGCTGCTCGCGCTGCTGTGCGCGACCGTCCCCGCGCACGCCGGCGCGCAGGTGCCCTACGCGCGTCTCCGCGCCGCCAACAGCGAGCCGGCATCGTGGCTCACCTATTCGGGCAGTTACGCCAGCCACCGCTATTCTCCGCTGACCGAAATCACTCCCGCGAACGTAGCCGGACTGCGACCGCAGTGGGTATACCAGGTCCAGGAGGCCGGTCAGATCGAAGCGACGCCGCTCGTCGCCGACGGCGTGATGTACATCACCGAGGCACGCAGCCGCGTCGCCGCACTGGACCTTCGCACCGGGCGGACGCTCTGGCGCTACGAGCCACCCGTGCCACGAGACGTGCGCACGATCGGCTTCGGTCCGGTCAATCGCGGCGTGGCATTGCTGGACGATCGTGTGTACGTCGGCACCGTGAACGCGCATCTCGTGGCGCTCGACGCGCTGTCGGGCAGCGTGCGGTGGGACGTCACGGTCGCCGACAACGCCCTCGGCTATGCGATCACGTCGGCGCCGCTCGCGATCGACGGCAAGATCGTCATCGGCGTCAGCGGCGGCGAGGCCGGTATTCGCGGATTCCTCGATGCCTACGACGCCAAGACCGGCGCTCGCCTGTGGCGCTTCCACACCGTTCCAGGTCCGGGCGAACCGGGTCACGACACCTGGGCCGGTGACAGCTGGACGACCGGCGGCGCACCGACGTGGTTGAGCGGCTCGTACCGATCCGGAGCTCGATTTGATCTATTGGGGCGTCGGCAACCCTGGACCCTGGAATGGCGACAATCGCCTCGGCGACAACTTGTACAGTTGCTCGCTGATCGCCCTCGACGCCAGCACAGGCACGCTCCGGTGGCACTTCCAGTTCACGCCGCACGATACTCACGACTGGGACGCCAACCAGATTCCGGTGTTGGTGGACGCGACCATCGACGGTCACCCTCGAAAGCTCGTCGTGACCGCAAATCGCAACGGCTTCTATTACGTACTCGACCGCGCCACCGGTGCCTTCGTGCGGGGAACGCCATTCGCCACGCAGACCTGGGCGCGAGGACTCGACGAACGCGGGCGCCCGACGGTGATTCCCGGCACCGACCCTTCGGAGGAGGGCGCGCTCGTCTGGCCAAGTCTCCAGGGCGCCACCAACTGGTTCAGCCCCGCCTTCGACGCCGAACGGCAGCTGTTCTTCGTCCCGGTGCGCGAGCTGGGATCGCGATACTTCAAGAGCGAGGTCGAGTACGAGCCGGGGAAACCGTTCCTCGGCGCGAGCGAAGACGTCGTCTCAGGAGATCTGGTATACGGCGCGGTTCGCGCGCTCGACGTCCTCAGCGGCGAGCGGCGGTGGGAGCACCGGCTGCTGTCGCCCCTCTGGGCCGGCGTCATGGCCACGGCCGGCGGTCTCGTGTTCGGAAGCACCAACGAAGGCAACGTTTACGCGCTCGACGCCACAACGGGCGATGCGCTGTGGGACTTTCAGGCCGGTGGTCCCTGCACGGCCAATCCGATCGCCTTTCAGATTGACGGCCATCAGCACATCGCGACCGCGTGCGGCCAGGCGCTGTTTGTGTTTGGACTGCCGTAGCAGTGCTAAGTGCTAAGTGCCAAGTGCAAAGTGGAGTGGGAAGTAAAGAGTGACAAGTGGTGGTAAGAACCCCAGTTCGCAAAGCGGTCGTACAGTGGACGATCTGACCGCTGTAGCAACCACTTAACACTACTCACTACCCACTTCACTTAGCACTTGGCACTTAGCACTTCGCACTGTCGACGTCCTCCTTCAGGCTTTAAAGAATATCTGCCGGCGATAGAGCCAGTAGCACAGCCCCCACATGACGCCGAGCACGGCGAGGTGATGCGGGATCTCCCCCGCCGCTCCGAGGAATGCAAAGCGCTTCGTGAAGACCACCAGTCCCCGATCGAGCCACCCGCCGAGCAGCTGCCAGAATCCGTAGACGAAGATCGAATTCATCCCGAGCACGACGAAAGGCAACGTCCATCGCTTCCAGCCGCGCACGTCGATCAGCCAGTACAGCGCCATCATCATCGCGATCACCCAGGCCACGCTCAGGAACGTAAACGAGGCCGTCCACAGCCGCTTGATTACCGGGTTGAACGGCTCGAGCGCGAGGCCCAGCAGGCAGGCGCCGGCGATTGCCGCCGCCAGGACCTTGAAGGTGAACGCCGGCGACCGGCGCGCCCGCAGCAGCAGGCCGGTCCAGCAGCCGAACAGAATTGTCACGGCGTTGCCGAGGAAGTTGATGGTGACGTAATAGCCGCTGTACGTATAGCCGAGCGCCGCGCGGTCGATGACCTGTCCGATGTTGCCGGTCGCCGAGAACGCGCCCTGCGGTCCAGGGAACATCGCGAACAAAGCCCACTGGATGCCGAGCAGCAGCAGAGCGGTGACGACCTGCCACGCGGCCCGCAATTGGAGGATCAGGAAGCAGATCACATAGCCGAAGGCGATCTGCGACAGCACGTTGATCAACTGGAGCTGGAGATGGTCCTCGCCGAAATTCGAGAACAGGTTGCTGAGGGCGATCAGCAGGAACGCACGCCAGCAGACGTGACCCAATTGATCGCCGAACGAGGCGCCGTCCGACTGGCGGCGCGCCAGCGCGAACGGCATGGCGACGCCGACCATGAAGGTGAAGGCCGGCTGAATCAGATCCCAGAACGTGATGCCGGTCCACTCCGAGTGCTCGAACTGCGCGGCCAGCCATCGCCACTCGGGATATGCCGCAAGCGCCGAGATGCCCAGTCCGTTCGAGACCAGGATGCACATGATCAGGCCGCGATAGGCGTCGAGACTGAGCAGCCGGTTCATGGGCGGTGCCCGGATTCTATTCCGGTGCTAGAGTTGTGCGCGCATCCAACCATTTCGATCGCAGGAGTCATCGTCCATGCCAGGATCAAAGAAGCACCTCGAAGCCCCGGGCGACCGCACGCTCACCCGCCGCCGCTTTCTGGCGGACGCCGGCGCGACCGCTCTCGCCTTCTCCGTCGTCAAGCCGGACCTGGTCAGAGGGAGCCAGGCGAACGAGAAGATCACCCTGGGCGTAATCGGCTGCGGCGGCCGCGGCGCCTGGATCGCCGACCTGTTTCAGAAGCACGGCGGCTACAACATCGTGGCGCTCGCCGACTATTTTCCCGATCGCGTCGAGGCCGCAGGAAGCAAGCTCGGGGTGCCGGCGGCGCAGCGGTTCACGGGATTGTCCGCCTATCGCCGGCTGCTGGAGCAGAAGCTCGATGCGGTCGCCATCGAAAGTCCGCCATTCTTTCATCCGAGTCAGGCCGCGGATGCGGTCGCGGCCGGGAAGCACGTGTACCTCGCCAAGCCGGTGGCCGTGGATGTGCCGGGCTGCATGACGATCGAGCAGAGCGCGAAGAAGGCCACCGCCAGCAAGCAGTGTTTCCTCGTGGACTTCCAGACACGAGCCACGGCGCCGTTCATCGAGGCGATGCGCCGCGTGCACGCGGGCGCGCTCGGCGCGTTCGTCTTCGGCGAGGCGACCTATCACGCCGAGGATCCCTTTCTCGAGAAGGCCGACGTCGTCAAATCAGGGACTCCTGAAGGACTGCTCCGCGGATGGGGGCTTTCGCGCGAGTACTCGGGCGACATCATCACCGAGCAGAACATTCACGCGCTCGACGTCATGAACTGGATCATGGCGAAGCCGCCGCTGTCCGCGTCGGGCACCGCCGCCCGCAAGTTCCGGAACGTCGGCACGTGCTGCGACACGTTCAGCGTCACGTTCACGTACGCGGATGACGTGGGGATTGCGTTCACGTCACGGCAGTTCGACGGCTTCGGCACGCGGCCGGAAGGTATCCGGAATCGCATGTTCGGCACCAACGGCGTCCTCGAGACCGAGTATGGCGGCCAGGTGCTCCTCCGCGGCAAGGACTTCTACAACGGTGGAAAGACGGAAGACATCTACGAGCGCGGCGCGGTCAATAACATTGCGGCGTTCCACGACGCCATCGTGAAGGGCGACTACGCCAACCCCACCGTCGCCGACAGCGTCCGCAGCAACCTGGTCACGATCCTCGGGCGAACCGCCGCCTACGAAGGCCGTGTCGTCACCTGGGATGAACTGATGAAGAGCGAAGCGCGACTGGCGCCGGACCTCAAGGGACTCAGGGACTGAGGAGAACACTGACAGTGCTAAGTGCCAAGTGCTAAGTGCCAAGTGGTTGCTTGTTGCGTCGGACGTCAACTGTACGGTCGCTCGATATTGGCAACTCCGGAGCTATCAGCCATCACTTGTTGACTCCTCACTTGCCACTTCACTTAGCACTTAGCACTCGGCACTTGGCACTGCAAGCATCACCATGGCTCACGAGTGCTACCACTGTAAGCGCTGGATCGAAGACGGCGAGGCGCACGACTGCTGGACGACGACGGAGACGGCGCTCACGCAGGATCTTGCCGAGGATCTGCGGGACGCGTACGAGCGCTTGCGGGAGACCGCCATCGCGTTTGGCGATCAGCGCATCTATGCCTCGCACAGTTCGATCATGTTCGCGCGAAAGACCTGCTACTTCTTCGTTCGGCCGAAGCGATCGTTCCTCGAGGTGTGCATTTTTCTCGGGCGCGCGCTCAAGGCGCCGCAGGTGCGGCGCGTAGACAGGGCCTCGAAAACGAAGATTGCGAACATCCTGCAGATCCGCCATCGCGACGAAGTGGAAACGCCTGTCACCGGCTGGCTCGAGGAAGCCTATCGGCTGCCCGAGGTCCAGGCCGCGGCCGGCCGGAGCAGCCGGACTTCGAAAAAGGCCGTGAAGACGAAGGCGGCAAAGAGAAAAGTGGCGAAGAAGAAAACGGCACGAACCCGTACGCGCCGTCGTGCGTGACCGCGACTGGAAGCTCAGTCGACACTGATGCCGAGGCGCTGACCGAGCGCAATCAGATATTGCCTGCCCTTGTCGTACTCCTCGGCGTTCGGCAGATGCTCGAGCATCAGCGGCGGCTGCTGAGGAAGGGCCGCCAGCCTCCGCAGATACCTGGTGTAGTCCATCGACCCGGCGCCTGGCCGAACCTCACGAAAGTGGATGTTCATCTCCACGTCCCAGGTCAGGTCCTTCGCGTGACAGCTCACAATCCACGGCCCGAGTACGTCAAAGCATTCGTTCAGGAGATCGGTGTTGCGATAGAAGCGTGCCGGCGTGTTCACCAGGTTGCAGGGATCGAGATGGACGCCGAAGGCGGGGCGATCGATCGCCTCGAGCATGCGCAGGAAGCTGGCGGGGCCGTCTGGCAGCGACCATCCCATCATCTCGTAGCAGAACTTCGCCCGCGCCGGCTTCACCGCGTCGATGATGGTGCGCGCGTTCTCGACGGCGGCATCGAAGAACCGGTCTGAGAGATTGTCGGGATGGGGACCGAACCAGACGTCGCGACTGAATGAGCCGGCGATATCCACGCAGCACAACGCACCGACGGCCTCCGCGAGCGCCAGGCCTTCGGTCACCGTCGCCAGGTTGACGCGGCGTTTGTCCGCGTCGGGATCGAGCAGGTTCACCCAGCGGCCGACTTCCGCGATGACGACGCCCTCGGTCCGGAAGGCATCGGCGATCGCGGTGACGCGGGTCGTATCCTTCACGTCGACCTTCGGGCAATAGGCGGCGCGGTAACCGAGACGCCGGTGAGCCTGCGCCAATTCCTCTGGGTCGGTGCTGTCGACGAAGATCGGACCGCCGATGCGCACTGCCTCTGCCCCATTCCTGCGGGCGTTCTGCGCCAGGCCTTCAGCATCGGGCCGCGGCAGTCGTGCGGTGGTCGCTCCCACGCCGAGCATCCCGAGGGAATGCGTCAGAAACGTGCGTCGTTGCATCGTGGACGCTTCGCTCCGCTCAGTTCTTCAGTGCCGTGGTCCAGTTGAGGACCACTGACGCCGGCCGCTCGGCGTCGCGCGCCAGCGGTGCCAGTGCGAGGAACCGTTGCCCGTCCAAGGTCGGACGGTACACGGAGCGGACGGTGAGGTTTGCAAAGCGGGTCTCGAAGAGCTGCTGCGGCGAGCCCACCGTGAAGCTGTCACCAGTCTGGACGGCGACGGCCATCACCCGTCCCGCGTTCCGGTAGAACAGCTCGCGGCCGTCGGCGCGCCAGAACGCCGACGTGCCGCCCTCAGTGGACACCTGCCACTTATTGCGCGCCTCAGGGAACTCCTGCACGTAGATCTCGGGCCGGCCCGACTCGTTGGAGTGGTAGGCGATGAACTTGCCGTCCGGCGACAGTGTCGCGAACAGCTCGTTGAACTTCGTCCTGACGAGGGGAATCGGCTTCCGGTCGCCTTCGAGCGGAAGAGCGAAGATGTCCCATCCAGTCGCATCACCGGCTCGCGCGGTGTAGAGAAGGTAGCGGCCGTCCCGAGACCAGTCCGAGATGTACTTTTCGTCGGGCGAGACTAACATCGGCTCGGCCTCGCGGGTTCCGGAGGCGTCTTTCACGTACAAATCGCCCGGCCCCTTCGCTCGCGACGTAAAGGCGATTCGCCTCCCGTCCGGTGACCACTGCGGCACGAGCTCGTCTGGCGCCTCGAACGTGAAGCGGGAGTTGACGCCTCGCGTCAGATCGCGAATCCAGAGATCGGCGCCGCCGATGCCGATGACGTCATATGCGAGCCGCTTCCCGTCGGGGGAGAGCGCGGCGTTCGCATACTCTCCGATGGCGTCGATCGCCGGCGTCGCCTGGCCTTGGCGATCGAGCCAGAGGAGACGACGTCCCTGGAGCTCGCCGGCACGGAATGCGAGCAGCCCGTTGCGCGACACTGAGAAGGACGCCAGCCCTACGTCGTCGACGCCGAGGCCCTCGCCGAGCGGAATCGCTTCACCGTCCAGTTCGAGCGAATCGCTGTCGAACTTCTGCGCGACGAGCGTGTGTTCGCGCACGAAGAGCAGGTAACCCGGGTCGGCATACAGCACCCGCGATGTGACCTTGAAGAGCGGTTTGGGGTCTTTCGAATCGAGAGTCCCGACCATGAGCACCTGCTCCTGCGAGTTCTCGCCGATCTTCATGTAGAGGAACCGCCGGCCGTCGGGGAGAAACTCCGGCCATCCGACGCCGAAGATTCCTCTCTTCTGATCCACGCTCACCTCGATCGTGGGCGCGCCGCCGATGGCGGGTACTCGCCAGATCGGATCGGTGCCGCGGCCATCGAAGAGAATCACGCCTTCGGTGCTCCACGAGCCATCGGCGCCGTTGACCGAATCGCAGATCGTTTGCGACGGCCCGCCGGAGATATCCACCTTCTTCAGCTTGCCGCCGGCAAAAAACGCGAGGAACCGGCTGTCCGGCGCCCAGAACGGGCGCAGCACGCCTTCGGTCCCGGGCAACGGTCGGGGATCGATGGCGTCCAATGTCCGGATCCAGATCATCCGCTTGCCCTCGCTGTCGGCCGCGAACGCAATCTTCCGTCCGTCGGGTGAGGCGATCGGCGGACTGGGGTTCGAGAGGCTCGCCGGCGTCACCAGCGGGAACCGAACGATGGCCGGCGGCTCCGGTGCGCGGCGCGCCCAGGCGACGCCGAAGGCAAGCGCAGTCAGCGCCGTGATCCCGCAGGCGGCCCAGGCGACACCTTCCCGGAGGCGGCGCCGGCCGGTGACCACCGCAGGCAGGCCGACTTTCGACCCGCCTTGCGAGACCCATTGGAGCTCCGCCGCGACGTCGCGTGCCGTCTGCCAGCGATCGTCGGGATCCTTGGCCAGACACCGTGTCACCACGCGCTCGAGCGCCGGCGGTGCCAGCGGCACGAGCTCCTCGATCGGCTTCGGCTTGGTCGCGAGGATCGCCGCCATGACGGCAGACGCCGTCTTGCCGTCGAACGGCCGCTGACCGGTGAGCAATTCGTACAGGACACACCCGAACGCGAAGATGTCGGTGCGCGCGTCGACCTCGCGCCCCTCGATTTGCTCCGGGGCCATGTACTGCGGTGTGCCCACGACCGTGTGGGCACCGGTGAGAGCGGCGACGGTCGCCTGCTCCGCCGATCCGCCGGAGGTGCCCGGCAGCACGCCCGAGTGGCTGGTCGAAGAGAGCTTGGCGAGTCCGAAATCGAGCAGCTTGACGCCCTGCTTGGTGAGCAGGATGTTGGCCGGCTTCAGGTCGCGGTGGACGATTCCCTTCCGGTGCGCGGCGTGGAGCGCTTCGCAAATCTGGATGCCGTAGCCAATCGCCTGCTCCACCGGCAACGGTCCGGCCACCGGCTTGCCGTCGATGTACTCCATCACGAGGTAGCCGCTGCCCTCGTGTTGGCCGACGTCGTAGAGCGTACAGATGTTGGGGTGGTTCAACGCGGAAATCGCACGCGCCTCGCGCTCGAATCGCTCGCTGAACGGGCCCTTGATCGTCTTGACGGCAACGTCGCGATCCAGCCGCGTGTCGTGGGCGCGATAGACATCGCCCATGCCACCTTCGCCCACCGCTTCCGAGATTTCATAGGGACCGAGACGGGCGCCGCGACTGAGGGACATGACGCGGATTATACCTTCTGGATGAGCTAATCGGCGGTTACCTTACAATGAGCCACCCAGTCGCGCGGTGCCGACCAAATTCCTGCTGCTCGCTGCGCTCGTCATCCTGACCGCCGTCTTCCTGATCATCTGGCTCGTCGCGGGTGGACGCACGCATCCTCGGGATGCAGCCGCGCCGTCAGCGCGACAGCTCGGCATCGGCTTCGTTACCAACTTCTGGGACACCTTCGGCATCGGCAGCTTTGCGACGACGACAGCGGCGTTCAAGTTCTGGAAGATCGTGCGCGACGAGCAGATCCCGGGCACGCTGAATGTCGGGCATACGGTTCCCACCGTCATCCAGGCGCTCGTGTTCATCGCCGCGATTCATGTCGAAGCGATGACGTTGACGCTGATGATCGCGGCGGCGTGCACGGGCGCATGGTTCGGGGCTGGAATCGTGGCGCGATTGGCGCGACGGCGTGTCCAGATCGGCATGGGCATTGCGCTGCTTGGCGCCGCCGCCATCGTCCTTGCGCAGTTGCTGGCCCTCGTGCCGGGCGGCGAGGCCGTCGGCCTCACCGGTACGAAACTGGCGATTGCGGTCGCGACGAATCTCGCACTCGGCGCCTTGATGACGCTCGGCGTCGGGCTTTACGCGCCGTGTATGGTCCTGGTCAGCGTGTTGGGCATGAATCCCGCCGTCGCCTTTCCGATCATGATGGGGTCGTGCGCATTTCTGATGCCGGTGGCAGGTCTGCGGTTCATCCGCCGCCGCGCCTACGACGTGCGCGCGGCGCTCGGCCTGACTGTGGGCGGACCGGCCGCGGTCCTGATCGCCATCTGGCTGCTGACGTCCCTGCCGACGACGCTCGTGCGAGGACTGGTCTTCGTCGTGATCGTCTACAACTCGATCACGATGCTGCGCTCGGCGCGCGTCGAGCGCCGGATGCAGGTGCTCGGCACTGACAAGCGCTGAATACACGCCTCGCCCGTGACCTCAGTCGCGATACGCGTCGATCGTCTCGATGCTCCCATCGTCTCTGTACTTCAATTCGACGACTTTGACGTTACGCAGGTGCGTCTGTCCGCCTGAAAGCTGGCAGTCATGGTAGAAGAGGTACCACTTCCCCTTGAACTCGACGATCGAATGATGGTTGGTCCAACCGAGGACGGGCTCGAGAACCTTGCCTCGATAGGTGAACGGACCGTACGGTGAGTCGCCGGTCGCGTAGACGATGAAGTGCGTGTCGCCGGTCGAGTACGAGAAGTAGTACTTCCCGCGGTACTTGTGCATCCAGGACGCTTCGAAGAAGCGGCGATTGTTGTCGCCGGCGGTCAGCGGCTTCCCCTGCTCGTCGAGGATGACGACGTCCCGCGGCTTCTCCGAGAAGCCGAGCAGGTCGGCGCGCATGGCGGCGATCTTGGGCGTCAGCGCGGGCTGATCGTTCGCCGGGTAGGCGTCCTTCGCGACGTAGCTGCCCGTCGCCCATCGTTGTAGCTGGCCGCCCCAGATGCCGCCAAAGTACATGTAGTACTTTCCGTCGTCGTCCTTGAAGACCGCTGGGTCCATGCTGAACGAGTTCTCGATGGCCTGCGGTGCCGCCTTGAACGGGCCTGCGGGCTTGTCGGAAACGGCCGCGCCGATGCGGAAGACATCCTGCTTGTCTTTCACCGGGAAGTACAGGAAGTACTTGCCATCCTTCTCCGCCGCGTCCGGCGCCCACATCTGTCGTCCGGCCCACGGCACGTCCTTGATGTCGAGGGCGACGCCATGGTCGGTGGCTTTGCCGCCGATCGCATCCATCGAGAGCACGTGGTAGTCGCGCATCGCGAAGTGGCTGCCGAGATCGTCCTGCGGGACGCCGGCCTCGAAGTCGTGCGACGGATAGATGTAGAGGCGCCCCTGGAAGACGTGCGCCGAGGGGTCGGCAGTGTAGATCTCGGAGACCAGCGGCTGCGTCAGGAACTTCGAGGGATCGGCGGGAGTCGGGCGCGCGGGCTGCTGCGCGGCGAGGCACGCGCAGCACAGTGCGATCAGAATGAGCACTCGATGCATGATCGTCAGACCTCAGGGGGTTGAGCCGGAGCGACGTCGCGCCAGCTCGGGCGGGCGACAGCATACTCGCATTCGCACCGCGATGGGGGACAGTCCCCCGCCAACCCCTCGCGCCTGTGCAATTTTTGACCACAATCCCTTGTGTGGGGGACAGTCCCCCACCTGCGACAGATCGGGGACAGTCCCCCCTCTTGGACGGAGCGCTAGGGCATGACGATGGACGATCTGCGGCGCTACGCGGTCGCGCGCAGTCTGTTCGCGCCGACCACGCTGAAGCGCGCGGTTCACCGGCTCGGATTCGTCCAGGCGGATCCGATTCGCGCGCCCGCGCGCGCCCAGGACCTGACGCTGCGGCATCGTGTCCGTGACTATCGGGCCGGGGATCTGGAACGCCGCTACGCCGGACTCGGCGTGCAGGAGGACTTTTTCGTCAACTACGGCTTCGTCGCCGAGGAGGTGCAGGCACTGATGCATCCTCGCGGCGGATCGCCGCCGTGGCCGCGATCGCGGATCAAACATGTCGAGGCGATCCTCGAGTTCGTCCGCGCGCGCGGCGAAGTCCATCCGCGCGAGGTGGACGCGCACTTCTCCCACGGCACAGTGACCAACTATTGGGGCGGCTCGTCGAATGCGACGACGCATCTCCTGGATGGCATGCACTATCGCGGCCTGCTGCGAGTCGTGCGCCGGGATCGCGGCATCCGTGTCTACGCCGTTCACGACCATACACCCGCCCCAACCGATCGCGCGTCGCGACTGCGACAACTCGACGCGCTCGTGGACGTCGTCGTGCGCGCCTATGCGCCAATGCCTGGCGCGACGTTCTCATGGCTGATCAACCGTCTGCGCTATGCCGCGCCGCAATGGCGTCGCGAGCTGAAGGCGGCGCAGCTGCGTGCCCGCGATCGTCTCGCGCACGCACGTCTCGATGGGATCGACTGGTATTGGCCGGCCAACGAAGGCGCCCCCGGCGAGGCAACGAACGGCGGCGTGCGGCTGCTCGCGCCGTTCGATCCCATCGTCTGGGATCGACGGCGGTTCGCACTGTTCTGGAAGTGGGAATACCGCTTCGAAGCCTACACCCCGATCCACAAACGACGCCTGGGCTACTACGCGCTGCCGCTCCTGTGGCGCGAGAATGTGATCGGATGGGCGAACGTCAGCGTCCACCAGGCCGCCCTCCGGTCCGACATCGGCTACATTGCTGGAATACCGCCGCGGGATCGGCGATTCAACCGCGAACTCGGCGAGGAGCTGGATCGGATGGCTACGTTCCTTGGCCTTGGAGAATCACGATGAAGACGATTCGCATCAACTACTGCAAGGTCTGAAACTATCGCCCTCGCGCGGCCCGTGCGGCCGCGCTCATCAAGGACACCACCGGAATAGACGTGTCGCTCGTCGAAGGCAAGCGCGGCGAGTACACCGTCTGGGTCGGCGAGATGCTCGTCGCGAAAAAAGATTCGGAAGGGATTTCCTGCAGAACAGGACGTACTCGCCGCGGTTCAGAAGGCGCTCGCCATCTGAGCCCAACCCGCTGTGGAGTGTGGAGGCGCGAGCCGCGAGAATCGGATGACTCGTCTTGCCGCGCTCGTTCTGGACGACGCGTCAGTTCGCGGGAACGGTGAATCGTGTCGGCGCCCCAGCTGGGGCGCCATGCGGCCAGACCTTGTCGTAGACACGCTCGAGCGTGTCGCGAGTCACCACACGCAACGCGACCTTGTTCGCGAGCTGCTCGGTTTGCAGGTAGGGGTGGTGCGTGAAGATCCAGACGTGACCGAGCTCGTGCGCGACGACCGCCCGCAGATCCTGGTCGCTCAATGAATCGAGGAACGCTCCCTCGAACGCCACGCGATAAGCGCCGCCCCGTTCGAGCGGCGACAGGACCGACACCATGAGCGGATTCTGCGGCACGATCGCCGCAGTCACCTGGCGGGTCAGCGACAGACGCCCTTTCAGATCGTCGATGACGTCCTGCACGCGCTGAGCCTTCGCTTGAAGCTCCGCGGCGGCGGCCTCGCCGCTATCCGCAGCGTCCGCCATCGTCGCTGCTAACGACATTGCGAGAAACAGAAAGACAGTAAGGCTGTTGGTGAACCTGAGCCGGGAGGATTTCATCGTGCGCGCCGCGTTCCTTCGAGTACCTGTCTTATCGGCGTCCACTCGACCGCTCTCCATAGCCGAGCGGCATTTTTTTGACGAGACAACCTCGAGCGTAACTAATGATGAGCTTAACAGCAATCGGAGCCACAGCACGCTTTTATTCGCGGACCGCGCAGGCAAACCGCGAAAGAGTTGCGCACCTGCGTATCGCTGGCGACACATTCCGTCCCACACGTCGAAAAGTGCGCCGTGATCGGCGATAGATCGCCGCGCGAGTCTGGCTTGGAAGTTGCCCCTATTCAGGGTGCCCAGCGATTCGGAGGAAATAAACATGAAGATGATTCGTCGAGCTCAGCTCGGTTTCGCCACGTTCGTCCTGGTTGGTGGTCTGGCATCGGCCGCGGCCGCGCAGGACAGGCCTCAGCAGCCTTCGACACCGCCGCCATCGGACCAGCCGGCGACGCCGCCGTCTGACACCGCCACGCCGCCAGCCGATCAGGCCCAGGCGCCCAGCGACCACAAGATGGCATCCAAGAAGATCGAGGGTGAGTTGCTGAGCGTGGACGACGCCACCAAGATGCTGTCCATCCGGACGAAGGACGGCAGCGAAGTGAAGGTCGCCTACAACGAACAGACCCAGATCTCCGGCGCCACCGACCAGGCAGCGGGCCTCGCCACAGCGGCCGGCTCGAAGGTGAAGGTCGAGACGAGCGGTGAGGGCGCCTCGGCGGTTGCCACGAAGATCTCCGTGGAAGCCAAGGACAAGAAATAGCCCGACGCGTCAGGCGCTGCCGGGTCTGGAACACCGAGGTTCCGCCCGGCGGCGCTTGCGCGGATTCCCGTCGCCTCCTAGCGCTCCTCTACTGCACCTCTTCCATCAATTTGCACAGTTCCGGCGTACGTTGCACAGAATCTAAAGCCTTCCTGCTCTTTTCCGTAACGTTGGTCGCGGCGCTATCCGATAGTTGTCGACGACGCGTATGCCGACGTCCCTGAAAGTGCTCATCGTAGAGGACTCCAGGGCCAGTGTCGCGACCGTTATTGATGAGCTTGAGCGCGGCGGATTCGAGGTGCGCCACGCGCAAGTGGAAACCGCCGAGGAGTTGCGGGCCGCGCTCGCCAGCGACGACTGGAACGTCGTCCTCGCGAACTACAGCATGCCCCGCTTCAGCCCGCCCGAGGCGCTGAAGGTGCTCCGCGCCGCGGGCCGCGAACTGCCGTTCATCATCCTTTCTGATATCTCCGGCGAAGAGACCGCTGTTGCCGCCATCAGGGCCGGGGCGCATGACTTTCTCGTCAAGAGCCGGTTGAGCCAGCTGCCGGCGGCGATCGAGCGGGCACTTGCCGACATCCAGGCGCGGCGCGACCGCGACCGGCTCGACGCCGACCTGCAGCAGACGCGAAAGATGGAAGCGCTCGGGCGCCTCGCTGGCGGCGTCGCACACGACTTCAACAATCTCCTGACCGCGATCCTCGGCTACGGCGCACTGGTCCTCGAACAGGTCGGCCGCGATACATCGACGGGACGCGATGTGTCGCAGATCCTGGCCTCGGCACAAAAGGCGTCGACGTTGTCGCGGCAGCTGCTCGCTTTCAGCCACAACCAGGTCTTCACGTCGGTCCCGCTCAACCTGAACACGGTCATCTATGACGTCGAGCCCCGACTGCGAGTGCTCGCCGGCGAGGCGGTGACGCTCGCCGTCCGGCTCGAGCCCGCACTGCACTGGGTGCTGGCCGATACCGCCCAGATCGAGCAGGCACTCTTCAACGTCATCGCTAACGCGCGCGACGCGATGCCGGAAGGAGGCGTGATCACGATCGAAACGCGGAATTCAGGAACCGTCGAGGACGGCGCACTCGTCCGGCCGAATGCGCTGGCCGGCGCGTACGCTGTCTTGAGTGTGCACGACACCGGCACCGGAATGCCACCGGAAATTCGCGCGCGGATGTTCGAGCCGTTCTTTACGACGAAGGAGAAAGGACTCGGGACGGGACTCGGCCTTGCCGCTGTCTATGGCATCACCCGGCAACTGGGCGGCTTCATTCGCGTCGAGAGCGAACCCGGCAAGGGCACGACCTTGCAGATCTTCCTGCCGCAGACGCCGCGTCCGTCCGATGTTGCACCGCCGAAACCGGAAACCGCCGTCATGGCGAGCGGCCTCGGCACGGTGCTCCTCGTGGAAGACGACGACGGCGTGCGCGCGCTGGTGAAGACGATGCTCGAGCGCTACGCATACCGGGTGATCGACGTACCGAGCGGCGAAGCGGCCCTCTCCTTCCTCGAGTCCAGCCCCGCGACGCCAATCGATCTGCTGCTCAGCGGCATCGTCCTGCCCGGCGTTCAGGGACCCGAACTGGCGACGATGGCGAGCGCGGCCAGGCCGTCGATGAAAGTGCTGCTGATTTCGGATGACGTCGACAGGCTGGTCGGGGTGGCGAAGACGGTCGGCGGCGACTGGCCAGTCATCGCAAAACCTTTCTCCGCGCCCGCGCTCGTCGCGCGGGTCCAGCAACTGCTCGGCCAGCAAGCCGTCTGATCTGGGGACAGGCCCACTCGATAGCGGGCGTGGCGCCTGTCCCCGCCCCCGGACCGCCGACAGGGCGAACAAATTCGCGTCGCGGCTCGTATCCTTCCGACAGTCCCCTTTTCGGAGCCGACATGTCGTTGATCCAGAAACTCTTCTCCCGCAAGCCGAGCACGCCAGCGACGCGCGTGCGCGTCTGTATGGAATGCGGGATGCCGGTGGAATCTCACGCGAACTGGTGCGCCATCCTGCGGACCCAGCAGGAAATGGACCTGAAGCGCGCCGAGCGCGAAGCCGCGAAATCCTGATCCCTCTCGCTTGCGGACTATATCGCCGTACGATATAGTCTGCGGGCGATGTCCGCGCGAACGCGCGATCCGCAGTCTCTCCTGCCGCTGACCGCGGCTCTGCTCCACGTGCTGCTGTCGCTCGCCGACAGCGACAAGCACGGCTACGCCATCATCAAGGAAGTTCAGGACCGCACGAACGGCGAGGTCACGCTCGGCGCGGGGACCTTGTCATCCATGCTGAAGCGTCTGCTCGCCGACGGCCTCGTCGTCGAAAGCGGCGATCGGCCCGATCGGAGTATCGACGACGAGCGCCGCCGCTATTACCGTCTGACCCCATTCGGCCGCGAAGTGGCGATCGCCGACATTCGGCGTCTCGAATCATTGGTCTCGCAAGCCCGTCAGAAGCAGCTGGTCCCGACCGTCGGCCATCGCCGCTGTTCGTGATGCCCCGCCCGCCGTTGCGCTTTTTTCGCTGGCTTGTCCGTCTGTTCCCGGCAGACATGCGCGCAGCGCACGGGGAGGAGATGGTGCAGCTGCTTCGTGCACAGCATCGGGAAACCGAGGGCCGTGCACGCCGGCTGCGGTTCTACGCAGCGGCGCTGCTCGACGTCGTTCGATCCGCGCCATGTCTCCATGTCGAGGCGATCTCGCACGATGTCAGCTATGCGCTGCGAGGCCTCGCGCGCTCACCGGCATTTGCCGCGGCCGCGCTGCTGACGATTGCGCTCGGGACTGGCGCGACGTCGGCGATATTCACCGTGGTCAATGCGGTCCTGCTGCGGCCGCTGCCTTATCGCGATCCCGATCGCCTCGCACTCGTCTGGTCGTCAGAACCACACGGCCGCCCCACCTGGCTTTCGCCGCCGGAACTCGAGGACATCTCGCGCCATGCGAAGACGCTCGATGGAGTTGCCGGCCTGGTCGATCTGCGATTTGCCTTGACGGGCTCGGGCGAGCCGGAAGAGCTACCGCTCGCTGGCGCCTCCGCCTCGTTCTTCCCGTTGCTCGGCGTCCGCGCGGCCGTGGGGCGCGTGTTCGACGCGCATGACGACCGCGAGGGGGGACCGGAGGTCGTGGTCCTGGCGCACGACTTCTGGCAGCGCCGCTTCGGCGGATCACCATCGATCGTCGGCAAGGCGATCGTCCTCGATGGGCGTCCGTACACGGTCATCGGGATTCTGCCCAGATCGTTCAGCATCGCGCCTCCGAGCTCTGTCTTCCCGGCCAGAGTGGATGCGTGGGTGCCGCTGCAGCCACACCTGTCGACTCGCGCACGGGACGTCCGTTTTCTGCATCTCATCGCGCGGATACGCGAGGGCAACGAGCTGCGTCAGGCGAACGACGAGCTCGATGCCATCGGCACCGCGGTGTCGCGTGAATTCGCGAGCGCCTACCAGAACGGCGGCATCCGCTTTCAGGCCGTGCTGCTGAAGGACGAGATCGTGCGCGAGCTCCGCCCCGCGCTGCTCCTCCTGGCGGCGATCGTGGGGCTGGTGCTGGCGATCGCATGCGCGAATATCGCGTCGCTGCAGTTGGCCCGCGGAGAAGTACGCCGCCGCGAGATGGCCGTGCGGACGGCACTCGGTGCCAGTCCGGGTCGGATCGTGCGGCAGCTGCTGGCCGAAGGCGCGGTCCTCGCGACGCTCGGCACCATAGCCGGCGTTGCGGTCGCGAGCCTGACACCGTTCGTGACGCGTGCACCGGCTCTCGCCAGCTTGCCGCGACTCGGCGATGTCTCGATCGACGCGCGGACGGTGATCTTCGCGGTGGGCGTGGCCGCACTGGCAACCATCGTGTTCGCAATGGCGCCGGCCGTGCAGCTCTTGCGAAGCAATGGCGGCGGAGACGACGCATTCCGGACCGCCGGACGTTCCACCGCGTCGGTGCGCACGGTTCGGGTGCTTGCCATTGGAGAAGTCGCGCTCGGCTCCTCGGTCCTGGTCGCGGCCCTGGTACTCGCGCAGGCGTTCGCGCAGGCGCTCGATCGCGATCCTGGCTTCGATCCCCGCGGCATCGTCACGATGAGGGTGTCGCTGCCGCCCTCTTACGATCGTGCAGCAGTCGCCCGGTTCTACGACCGGCTCGTCGACGACGTCCAGGCGCTGCCGGGAGTGCAGGCAGCCGCCGCTGTTTCGCAGCTGCCGCTGAGCGGCGCGATGCTGGGCAGCACCTTTCTCACGGAGGCGACATCCTCCGCCGATCACGCTCGTCGGGACGCGGATTTACGCGGCATCTCGCCGGACTACTTCCGGACGCTCGATATTCGGCTCGTCGAGGGGCGCGCGTTCGATGCCCGGGACCGTGCGGACACTCCGGCCGTGGCGGTGATCGACCAGACGATGGCAAGGCTGTTGTGGCCGGGCCGATCGGCAATTGGTCGCCATGTGCGATGGATCCGACAGCCGGAGCGACCGATCGAGATCGTCGGCGTCGTCAACGGCGTCCGGCATCGCGGCCTCGAGAACGAGCCGCGCGAGACGGTGTATCTGCCAGTCACGCAATACGTTCGCTGGACCATGTTCCTCACGGTACGCGTGGCGGGGGATCCGTCCAGCGCCGCGACGTCCGTCGAGTCGGCCGTGCATCGGCTTGATCCTGCGCAGCCGGTTGCGGAGGTCACGACTCTCGACGCACTCGTGAGCCGCTCGCTGGCGAGGCCGGGATTCGGCGCCGGCGTCGGGGGCGTTCTGGCCCTGCTGGCGTTGACGCTGGCCGCGATCGGCGCCTACGGGTTGTTCGCCTTCGCCGTGTCGCAGCGCGTACGGGAGATGGCAGTGAGAATGGCGCTTGGCGCCAGACCGGCCGTCGTCCGATGGCATGTCCTGAGAGATGGAGTTTTCGTTGCGGGTGCGGGGCTTGCTATTGGCCTTCCGCTCTCGACGATCGCGCTCCGCGCGGCGCGGGCCGTTGCGCTCGACGCCCTTCCTTTCGGCGGCTGGGCCATAGGCCTCACCGCCGCTACTCTCGTTGTCATCGTCGCGGGCGCGTGCTGGCTGCCTGCCCGGCGCGCGGCTCGAATCGATCCGGCAATAACCCTTCGCGCCGAGTAAGCCGCCGTCGCGCGCATAGTTGCGTACGTAGGCCCGAGCGCTCGAGCCCGAGCGGCGCCCTATTCGTAGGCCCGAGCTTTAGCTCGGGCACCCTCCTGTTACATCAAAGATCGCAACAAATCACGCACGACGAAGTATGCGAAGAACGCGTAGAACGCCGAACACAGCAACAGCCCGACCTCGCGCCAGAGCGGCGGACGCACGGCGGCAGGCAGGAAGCGCCGGTTGACCAGGAAGATCTGCACGCCGGCGATGAGCAGCACGATTCCGGCCATGTTCGCGAGGATTTTGAACAACTGGAACGGCGACGCCGACCGGATCACGAGGATGCCCCACACCGAGAACGCGACCAGAATCCCGTAGTAGATCGCGCGAATACCCATACGCCATTCGCGCGCGCGTTCGCTCGACATCCACACGGCATCGGTGATCGTCCTGACCAGGATGTCGGTATTTCCGAGTTGCGTCTTGAAAAGAATCCAGAAGCCGTTGAACAGCGTGAGGAACCAGAATCCCGACCAGATGCGACTGAGATACTCCGCCTGATACGCGCCGGCTGCGAGTCCCTGCAGATCGGTCCCGTGCGGCACGATCGCGGTCGCGAGGTTGACGTTCAGGTACATGCCGAAGAAGCAGAACAGGCCCCACACCCAGATTTGATCGGCGTGGACGTAGCGCATCCACTCGTGCCAACGCGCAAGATTCTCGGTCGACGCAGGAAAGACGGTGCCGACGTGTGACAGCTGGATCGAGTGGCCGCCGACGGCACTCGGAATCGCGCCCACCTTCGACGCCATGCCGAACCCTTTGTCGCGCATCCAGTTGGTGACGGTGAGATTGCCGATGCCGCCGGAACCTGCAGTCGCCGCGAGCGCGCCGATCAGTCCCCAGTCGATCGGGTGTGGCAGCCCCGAGAAACTGAAGAAGCCCAGGAACGTGCGGGCCCAATGCGCGGCGGGCACGAACGCGACGTTTACCGCTATCAGGAACAGGAACACGACGCCGAGCATTGTCCAGGCGAAGTATTCCAGCATCCGCTCGATGGTGCCTCCGAACGAGAGCACGAGGACGACGGCTGCGATCAATGCGGTGGCGACCCAGGTCTGAGTGGCCTGGTCGGGCGCGCCGGGCATGCGCCCCATCCACGCACCAAGCAGCGTCGCGGCCGCACTCCCGGCGAGCGCGGGCCATCCGAGCTGGAGGAAGCCGATCAGCGTGTAGAAGCCAGCCCAGAACTTCGGCCCCGGGCGCAGGCGCATGATGCCGCCGTAGATCGGCTCGCCTGTGTAGAGCGTGTATCGGATGGCCTCGAGGTTGAAGATGACCTGCAGGACGATCGCGATCGAGGCGATCAGAAAGATCGACGCGGAGTATTTGACCGCGGCAGCCGGGCCGACCAGCCATTCACCCCCGCCAATCGACGTCGCCGCCATGATGGCGCCGGGACCAATCACTCTCAGCAGGTTGCGAAGGCCGAACGGCGGCGGCGCAGGCAGATCGCTCACGCCCCACGGCGACAGCAGGCCGTGGCTGGCCGGAAGCGTTTTGTCGGAGGGATCAGTATCGTTCAGCGAAGACGGCATTGGCGGCCGAAGGATTCTGCCCTTCGGCCGCCTGCGCGTCAATCCGAAGCCTTAGCTTGCCAGCTTCTCCATGTCCGAACGCGCTTCGGCGCGGGCGCGCTTCACTTCGGCGTTGGCGTTGAGGTCAGGCTTCGACTCGCGAATCGCCTTCGCGAGCGACTTGCCCTCGGTCACCACGCGGTGCTTCAGCACCATGAACGGCACATCCGTGTTCCGCGCTGCGTGCGCGACGGTTGCGAACTCCTCGGCACTGTGAAAGCCCTCGGCAGCGATGGTCATGTTCGTGCCTTTGTTCAGCACAGGCTTCAGGCGCTCATGCAGCTCCGGCGTGGACAGGGCGACAGCTGGGGCCACTTCACGCGGTGTGCTGCGCGCGGCGGACCCAATCGGCCTCGCGGCGGCATGCGGCGTGGACGCCTTCGCGGGCGCCGCCTCCTGAGCCGCGGTCGTGTGGTTACGGTCGAAGGGGGCGTGCTCCCTCACGAAGGGGCTGACCCACACACCGAGCGCCATGGCGACCACAAAGCCCATGGCGAGTGCCAACGATTTTCCAAGCGTCATTCCGGCACCTCCATGAAATCCCACTACAGCGCCAGAAGAGTGCAAGAAGTGTGACCGGAAAGCGTATTCCCTGTCGTGGGTGTGACTTACGAGCGGAAGGCGCGAATCCGGCAGAGCTCGGGGACCCGGTGAATCGCGCATATTTTTCACGGTTGGGAGGAGATGGAGATGGACGATATGCCCGAGCTAAAGCTCGGGCCTACGTCTTATCGCTGCCAATCGATTTTCGGTGACCAGTACACATTGATCCCGAGGGCGGTCCAGCGCGGCGCCTGCGCGCCGAGGCGGCCGCGGAACTCCGACCACTGCCGCGCGCTCTGCGGCGACCACGCGACCTCGGCTACGGCGGCAATCCGCGGGAAGGCGAGGAATTCCAGATCGCTCATCGTCGCCGGCGTCTCCGACCAGATCGGAGACTCGATGCCCAGGATCGCGCTTTCCTGGACGGATGGCAGGAGCGTCGCCGGATCCCACTCGTACGGCGTCGACACGTCCACCAGACCTGCCCATTTCAGGCCAAGCACCGTGGTCTCGTCGTACTTCATGTCCAGATAGATCTTGTTCGCGGGGGAGAGCACGAGTTTGGTCGCCGGCGGCGGCGCGATCGATGCGTCCGGACGCCAGTACTGCACGACGGTGTTCGGCAGCAGGGTCGCGTGCACGATCTCGTCCCAGCCGATCACCCGCTTGCCGTGGCGCTCGACGATCGGCTGGACGCGCTCGATGAACTGTTTGTACTGCGCCGGCGTCAACGTCTTCACCTCGTCGCCGCCGATGTGGAAGAACGGACCGGGCGTCATCGCCGCAATCTCTCGCACGACGTCGTCGATGAATTTGTAGGTGATGTCCTTGTCGACGCAAAACGAGCTGAAGCCAACCTCGATGCCCGTGTACAAGGGTGGTGCCTTGCCGTCGCAGTTCAGCTCGGGATATGAGGAAAGGGCGGCGTTGATATGACTCGGCATATCGATCTCCGGCACGATGGTGATAAACCGTGCCGCCGCGTAAGCCACCAGATCCGCGTAATCCTTTTTCGTGTAGAAGCCGCCACGACCGCCACCTACTGCGGTGCTGCCGCCATGCGTGGTCAAATTCGGCCACGACGCGATCTCCACGCGCCATCCCTGATCGTCGGAGAGGTGCAAGTGCAGATGGTTGAATTTGTAGTAGGCCAGCAGGTCGATGTAGCGCTTGATGTCGTCCGGCCCGAAGAAATGACGCCCGACGTCGAGCATCGCGCCGCGCCAGCCGAATCGAGGCCGATCGGCAATCCGGCCTGCCGGCACGCTCAGCGCGTGCGGCCGGGCCCCGCGTAGTTCGACCGACCACGGCAGCAGCTGACGGAATGTCTGTACGCCGTAGAACACGCCGGCGGCGGTCGCCCCTCTGATGCTGGCACCCGCTGACGTGATGACGAGCTCGTAGCCTTCAGCGCCCCAATCGCCGGAGGCGACTTCGAGGCGGATTGCACTGGGCGATGGCGTCGCCGACAGCGGCTTGATGGGGACGGCGACGTCCAGTGCGGGCTTCAGCAGGCTCGCAAGATCCTGCCCGATGCGCTCGAGATCGGGCTGTCCTGGCGTGATCTCGATCACGAGATCCTTGCCAACGTTGAAGCGGTCACTCTCGCTCAACGCCACGGTGACCGGCCAGGGGATCAACGGAGGCTTCGAAGCCATGGGGGTCGATGGTCCCTGACTCTTCGGGACAGCAACACGATGCGCACACGCGGTGGACCCCGCGCATGCCAGCAACGACGCGGCGAGCATCGGCCACCGTAGGACGGATCGCATCTCCGGCATGCGCGAAAGCTTAGCGCAACAGCTCGAGCTTCCGTCGAACCTGATTGCGTGATGCGGCGCAGGCCACGGATGTGCTAAGTTGGGTCGCCCGAGGTCAGGGCCTGACCTTCCTCAACGTCATCCAGCCCGTTCCCCAGCGCCCGCAGCCGCTGTTTGTCACCACGATGACGGAGGTGACGTGCTCAGCGGGCTTCCACGAGGAAGAGCGCGAGCACGGACAGCCGTTCCGCTGGATGACCGAGCACGGCACGCTGACGTTCGCGGCCGCCCCGCTCGAGCGCTACCTGGAGCTCTGGACGCTCTCGGAATTCCACGATCTATCGCAGCGTCTGGGCGTCGAATCTGGCAGCAACGTCGAGGAATTCCCGCTCGTGCACGGGTGGGCACCCCTGTCGATCGTGGTCGGCGCCGGCGTGGACCGTATCAGCCTTCGTGCGAGCCGGGTCTTCCCTTCCGCGTTCCATCCGGACGACCAGCGGGCGCTCGCGATTCGCGTGCGCAGCCTGCGCCTGCACCAGGACGCGGAGCGGCATTCGTTCGTCCGCCGGCAGCAGGTCAACGGCACCATGAACGTGCGCGAGATTCTCGAGTCGCGCACGTCATTGGAGTCGACGCCGCCGAGCCTCGGCATCGATCTCCACGGCGTCTGTAACGTCAAACCACCGTGTGTCTATTGCGAGTGGGATTACAGCAAGGAGCTCGAAGGCGATCACGTCGAGACGCCGTTCACGCGCGAGACGCTCGCCGAATGGGGGCCGTTTTTCGACAACGCCGTGCACCTCGTGAACTGCTCGATTGGCGAGCCGTTCATGATGCGCAACTTCGACGAGTTACTCGACGTCTTCGGCACCACCGGCAAAGTGCTGGAGATGACGACGAACGGGCAGATCCTGACCGAGCGAAATATCCAGAAGCTGCTCGACCGGCAGATCGATCTGTACATCTCGCTCGACGCCGCGACGGCATTGACCTACTCGCGGCTGCGCAACGACACCTTCGACAAGATCCTGAGAAACGTGCGACGGCTGGTCGCGGCGAAAGGCGGGCGAGGGCGGTTTCCACACGTGTTCCTGGTGTTCATGCCGATGCGCTGCAACGTGCGCGAGCTCGACGACTTCGTCAAGCTGTGCGCCGATCTGCAGGTCGATCGCATGGTCCTCCGGCCGCTCAATGTCTCGCCCGCGAGTGTGCTCGACTGGAAGCGCAACGGCTACCGTTTCTCCTATCAGAAGGAGCTGCTGCCGTTCAACGAGCTGGTGCGAGTCAGCGGGCGGGCGGCCCGTCTTGCGCGCGATCTCGGCGTCGAGCTCTCGGACCAGATGGATTTCGGCGGCGCGATGCGCGATCTGTTTACCGAGGAGTTCGACAGCGGTGCGACTCTCGCCACGGAGGACAACCCTGTCGCACCTGGTGCGCCCGTGCCGGGCGCTCCCAGTGCCCCCCGCAAGCACGAGTGACGATCGCGGAGCCGGTGCCCGCAATCCACAATCCGCAATCCGCAATCCGCAATCCGCGATCCGCCATTGACGTGGAACCAGTCACCTCGCTGGGCGGCGAGCACCAGCCGGTGTGCCTCGAGCCGTGGAAGAGCCTCTACATCCTGCGGCGCGGCGTCATGCCCTGCTGCTACGGTCATGGGCCAATCGCGCCGATGGAGGAGTACCGGACGGCATGGAACTCGCCGGTCATGCAATCGATCCGCGGCGAGTTGCTCGAGGGACGGTTTCACGACTATTGCCTCCGATCCGCCGCGTGCCCGATCGTGCGCAAGCATCAGGCGGCGCACGTGCTGCCGGCGCATCAGCGCTTGTATCTGCAGGCGCGGCATTGGTGGGGGCTCCTCGATCGACGGCTCGGCGGAGTGCCGAACCGCCTCCGGCGTCCGCTCAAGGGCGCATTCGGGCGCTTGCGCGCGTCGCCGCATCCCCCCAGCGCCACCTGAATTGCGATCGGCAACCGACGGCCGTAAGATCCGCGAATGCCGAGTCATTCGAAGAGCCGTCGCGATTTCCTGAAGACCTCGATCGCCTCTGCCGCCGTGCTGCCGATCGCCCGCAGCGCATCGGCACGCGCCGCCGCACAAGAAGCCGCGCCGCGGCCATCGCGGATCCGATTCGCGGCCATCGGGCTCAATCACGGTCACATCAACGGACAGGTCGAAGCCGTCACGCGCGGTGGCGGCACCCTGGTCTCGTTTTATGCGAAGGAGCCCGACCTCGCCGCCGCATTCAGCAAGCGGTTTCCGGATGCCAAACTCGCGGGCAGCGCCCAGGAGATCTACGAGGATTCGTCCATCCAGCTGATCGTCAGCGCAGCGATACCGGACGAGCGCGCCGGCGTTGCGCTCGAGGCGATGAAGCACGGCAAGGACGTGATGCTCGACAAGCCCGGGATGACCACGCTCGAGCAGCTCGCCGACGTACGCCGCCTTCAGGCGGAAACCAGGCGGATCGTGTCGATCCTCTACAGCGAGCGCCACGAGAATCGCGCCACCGTCAAAGCGGGCGAGCTGGTCAAGGCCGGCGCCATCGGCAAAGTCGTTCAAACCGCCGGATTCGGTCCGCACCGGATGACCCCGAAGACACGACCGTCCTGGTTCTTCGAGCACGAGCGTTACGGCGGCATCCTCTGCGATATCGCGTCGCACCAGTTCGACCAGTTCCTGTTTTTCACCGGATCGACGAAGGCGGAAATCATCGCGTCGCAGGTCGGCAACGTAAACCATGCGGACCATCCCGGCCTCGAGGACTTCGGCGATGTGATGCTGCGCGGAGACGGCGGCAGCGGCTACATTCGCGTCGACTGGTTCACGCCCGACGGCCTCAACACGTGGGGCGACGGGCGCCTGACCGTGCTCGGCACCGACGGCTTCATCGAAGTCCGCAAGAACGTCGACATCGCCGGCCGCAGCGGGGGCAATCACCTGTTCCTCGTCGATCAGAAGGAGACGCGCTACGTTGATTGCAGCGACGTGGCACTCCCCTACGGTGAGCGGCTGGTGGACGACGTCCTGAACCGGACCGAGACCGCGATGCCGCAGGCACACACCTTCCTGGCCCAGGAGCTTGCGTTGATCGCGCAGAAGAACGCACGTCGCCTGACGTGAGCGCCCGGCGTCTGCTCTCGGTCGATCTCCTGCGCGGGATCGACGTTCTGCTGATGCTGTTCGTGAACGAGATGGCCGGCGTGACCGAAACGCCGGCGTTCCTGCGTCACGTGCCGACCGGCGTCGACGGCATGACGCTGACCGACGTCGTCTTTCCCGCCTTTCTCTTCATCACGGGTATGTCGATTCCGCTGGCGCTCGGCGCGCGAATGGCAGCCGGTGAACCGCGATCCGGGATCCTCCGCCACGTCGTCGGTCGCAGCGTCTCGCTGATCGTCATCGGCGTGTTCATGGTGAACGCCGAGCACGGCAATGCGCCAGGCTGGCTGTCGCCAGCCGCCTGGAACGTACTGATGACGATCGCGGTACTCGTCATCTGGCAAGTGCCGATCGAGCGGCAACGACGCGGGCGGCCGCTCCTGCTCGGCATCGGCGTGACCGCGCTGGTCGCCCTCGCGTTTCTGTATCGCAGCACGGACGCCACGGGCCTCGTCCAGCTACGGCCGCAATGGTGGGGCATTCTGGGACTCATCGGATGGGCATATCTCGTCGCCTCGCTGATATATCTCTTCGCTTCCGGCAACCGCCCGCTCGTGCTGCTCGCCGCAACGGCGGCCCTCTATGGCCTCTACTTCGCTGATGCGTTCCAGGTCATCGGCCGTCTCCCGTACGTGAGCATCGGTTCGACGCTCGGTTCGCATGCCGCATTGGTCCTCTCAGGCGCGGTCGTCACCGCGTCGATGCAGCGCCACCGCGCTCGCGGCGGCTCGTCGGGCGCATTCTTCTGGTATGGCATCGCCTATAGCGGCCTTCTGATTGCCGCAGGATTGACTCTTCATCAGTTTCACGGCATTCATCGTGCGTTCTGGATCAGCAAGCCACAGGCAACGCCGGCGTGGTGCCTCATCTCTGCTGGAATCACCTGCGCCGCCTGGGCGATCCTCTACGAGTTCGCGGACGTCAAGGGTTGGCGCCAATGGCCCGACGCGATCAGGACCGCTGGCGAGATGGCGCTCCTCGCCTACCTGCTCGCTCCGCTGCTGCTTTCGCTGTTCGAGTTGTCGGCGACGCTCACGGGCGGCGTAAACCTGTACGGGGCACTCGGCGAGTCGCTGCCGGTTGGCACGATCCGCTCGGCGGTATTTGCGTGGCTCGTCGTCTTGATTTGCGGCCGCATGCGGGCGTTCGGCATTCAGCCGAGGCTTTGAACCGCAATCGAGCCCGGACTTCAGTCGGGCCAACATGATGGATGGAGGACTGATGAAAGGCGCAACGCTGCTGCTCGCGCTGGCTGCATTGCTCGTCTCGGACCGCTCCCGTGCCGCCGAGGATAGCCCGTCCCGCGTCATCATCGGCTACGTCTTCGCCGAGAACGACTCGATCGACCCGGCGACTATCGCCGCCGACAAGTTGACCCACATCAACTACGCCTTCGCCAACATCCAGGACGGCGTCGTGGTCGAAGGCTTCGCTCGCGACGCCGAGAACTTCAAGGTGCTCGCCGGCCTGCGACGCTCGCACCCGCACCTCAAGATCCTGATCTCGGTCGGCGGATGGACCTGGTCCGGCGCCTTCTCGGATGCCGTGCTCACGGTGGGCAGCCGGAAACGTTTCGTCGAGAGCGCGGTCGCGTTCGTGCGGCGGCACGATCTGGACGGCTTCGACGTGGACTGGGAGTATCCGGGCCTGCCCGGCGCCGGGAACACGCATCGGCCTGAAGACAAGCAGAACTTCACGGCCGTCATGGCGGAACTGCGGGTTGCGCTCGACGCACTCGGGCGCGAGACAAAGAAGACGTACCTGTTGACATTCGCGGCGGGTGCGTTCGGCGACTTCATCACCCACACGGAGCTCGACAAAGTCCAGGGGTCAGTGGACTTCGTGAACCTGATGACCTACGACTTCCGCGTCGCCGAGGCCGATCCGATCTCGGGACACCACGCCAATCTCTTTCCGCATCCCGCCGACGTCGAACAGCGCTCGGTCGATCGCGCGGTGAAGGCATTCCTCGCCGCCGGCGTGCCGCCGTCCAAACTCGTGGTCGGCGTTCCGTTCTACGGACGCGGATGGGCGGAGGTCGCGCCCGACCGCAACGGGCGCTATCAGCCGGGCAAGCCCATTCAGCCGCGAATGGATCTCAACTACTCGAACCTGGCGGCGCAGATCGTCGGCCGCGACGGCTTCGAGCGGTTCTGGGACGCCGACGCGCAGGCGCCGTACCTCTGGAACGCCGGGCGCCACATCTTCATCACTTACGAAGACCCTGAATCGCTCGGCCGCAAGGGCCGCTACATCCAGGAGCACGGGCTGGCAGGGGCGATGTTCTGGGAGTACTACTCGGACACGTCGGGCGTGCTGCTGGATGCACTCAACAGGGCGCTTCGCTGAGGGACACAACACGCAGTGCGAAGTGCTAAGTGCAAAGTGCCAAGTGGAGTTTAAGAAGTTGGAGTGAGAAGGGTGGCTCCAAGTTCATTAGTTGCTGGAATTCCTCGGGCGCCCGCACCTGCGACGATCTGACCGAAACAGCCACCACTATCCACTACGCACTGTCCACTCCACTTGGCACTTGGCACTTTGCACTTCGCACTTGGTAGTGCCCTGGGCGTAGAATGTCTTCGCTCTCGCGTTCCAGCCACGGAGGACCATCATGAGTCGAGCCAGCCAGGTCTTGGCGGCAGCGGTGGCGGTAGCGTTCAGCGGCCTGCCCTCTCTTGCTGCAGCCCAGAACAAGCTCGTCGCGCCAGTGCACGGCGAGGCCAGGATCGAGATCACGAAGCCCGCGAGTAAGCCTGTGGGCAAGGACGTCGTGACGACGATCGTGGTCAAGAACGTGGACAAGGCGCCCATTGCGGGCTTCAAGGTCGAGGAGTACCTGGTACGACAAGGGGGGCAACCCGCTCGGCGGCGGCAACTACCGCCACCCGCGGCCGTTGCAGCCCGGCGAGATCATCACGGTCACGCTGAAGACGCCGCGCAGTACCAACCTGGATCGCAACCAGCTCGGCTTCGGGCACGCCTACGGGCCGATCAAGAAGACTGTCGTGCCGAAGCTGATTGCGCCAAAGCCTGCGACCTAAGGCGCAACGCAGTTGCCCGAGTTACCCAGTTTGCCGGGTTGGCCGCGTTGAAGAATTTGTGCGCGTGATGCCTTGGACCAACGCGTGCGGACACCAACCCGGGCAACTGCGCCAACTTGGCCAACCGGGGTAACCGGCGCAACCGTTTCAACTTCGCCTATCGTTATTTCCCGTAAACGATCGCGCCTTCGATCCCCAACGCTCCTGATGCCTTGCCATTGGCCGACTGCATCTTGATCTGGACGGTGTGTGCGCCGGGCTTCAGGCCGGTGATGAACCAGTAGTAGCTGTCGTCGACGTTGAACACGTGGCTGGCGTCGATCGTGCCAGCCGGCTGGCCGTCGAGGACCACGTCGGCCTTGCCGCCCTGATCGTCGTATTCGCCCCGAATGACGACGCCGGTGCCCGAAAACTGCAACGTCGCCTGGGCGCCTGGCTGCGTCGTCCACTTGGCGCGGCCCATGCCGGCGGGCCGCTCCTCCCAGCCGTCGCTCCACGTCCACGCGCCGCCATACGACAGCAGCGACGCGGTCGGGGCATCGACGTCCCACTGCTCCAGCACCGGCGGTTTCGGCGCCTGGAACGGGACCACGATCTCCGACGCGCTGACCTGACCGCCCGCGTGCTCGACGACCTTCAGCGCGCGCGCCACTGTCGACGCGATGATCTCGTTGAAGGTGTAATTCGTATAGTCGAACTTCGTGTCGGCAATGGCGGGAATGCCCGACTTCCACTCGTCGGGAATCGCGTTGTAGCCGATCATCACCCCGAGGATGCCAGCGGCGCTCGACGGGTTGCAGTCGGAGTCCTGTCCGGACCGCGTCGCAACTTCAAGCGTCTTGCTGAAATCGCCGCCGCCGTAGAGCAATCCGAGCGCCACGAACGCGCCGTTCAACTTCGCGTCGATATTGAACTCGTTGAGCGCGCCGTCCGGACACGCGTCGTCGCGATCCCATTTATCGGTGACCTTCCGCCACGTCTTCCGCCAGTCAGGCTCGCCGGCCGACCAGTCGAGCACGTCCCGGATGACCTTTCCGTATTTGCTGTCGGCCGGAATCGATGCCAGTCCCGCTTCGACGACCTTGCGCGGATCCGTTTCGAAGAAGGCCGCCGCGTACATCCCGCTGAAGAACATGCCGCCATAGAGCCCGTCGCCGTAGTTCATGACGCGGCCGACGCGATCGGCAAAGCCATTGGCGACCTGCGGCAGCCCGGGCGTCATCAGCCCGATGAAATCCGACTCGATCTGAAAGTCGATGTCGTCGGCGTGCGCATTGAACTTGGGATGCCCGGACCAGGGGGCCTTGATGCCGCGATTCAGCAGACGCCGCGCCGAGGCGTTGGCGTGCCACAGCATGTACTTGGAGTTCTTGAACATCTCGCCGAACTGCTCGGTGGTCGCATCGAGCCCTTCCTTGTCGAGCACCTCGGCGAATGTCATCTCGACATAGAGATCGTCCTGCTTGATCGAGTTGGTGACGTTCTCCGGCTTCCAGGTGATCGGCCAGCGGATGATTCGCCGGTTCGAGACGAACTCCGTCGGCGCGCCGTACGAGACGCCGATCATCTGCCCCGCCCAGCCGCCGCGAATCTTGTTCTCCAGCTCCGTGCGAGACAGGCGGCGTGCCGATCCCGATTGAGCGGTGGCCGTACCGGCGCCAAGCGCGAACAGCGCGGCGATTGCGAGTATCCGGAATCTGCGCATGACGTGTATCTCCCCGTTGTGGAAGCGGGGCGCCAGCCCCGCGATCGGTGGCGGCGGGGCCTGGCCCCGCGGATCGGTGTTCACGGTTACGAGTCCGATCGTGTGCGGCCGGGCAGCCCCGCCCCGCACGAAGCGCGCACGATGAGCGTCGTCTGCAGCGCCACGCGGCGCACGGGGCGATGCGGCTCGAGGATGCGATCGAGCAGGATGCGCGCGGCGGAGACGCCGAGGTCGTAGGTCGGTTGTACCACCGCGGTCAGCGGAGGGTTGACGCGGGCCCCCCACGGAATATCGTCGAACAGGACGAGCGCGATGTCGTCGGGTACGCGCAGGCCGGCGTCGCTGATCGCGCGCAGCGCGCCCATCGCCATCAGGTTGTTCGCCACGAACACCGCCGTCGGACGCGGCGTGACGCGCAGCAGGTTGACCATCGCCTGATAGCCGCCCTCCTCGCGAAAGTCGGCGCGCTCGACGAGCGACGCCGAGGACGGCAGGCCCGCATCGTCCAACGCGCGACGATATCCCTGTTCGCGCTCGACTGCGACGTTGGTCGACAGTGGCCCGCCGACGAGCGCGATGCGGTCCCATCCAAGTCCCGCCAGGTGCAGGACGGCCGCGCGCGCCCCTTCCTCGTTGGTGACGCCGACGACATCGACATTGAGCCCGGTCGGCGATCGGTCGACCGCGACCACTGGCACACCCTGTTTCACGAGGTGATCGTAGGCGCCGGGTTCGGCGTTGCAGGGCACGACGAGGAGGCCCGCCACTTCCTCGGCGCACAGCGTGTCGAGGCAGACGCGCTCGCGCGCACTGTCGCCATCGGAGTTCGCGAGGAGGAGCGTGAACTTCTGTGCCTGCAGCGCGTCCTCGATCCCCCGCACCAGGCTCGTGAAGAAGGGATTCTGGATGTCGGGGATGACGACGCCGATGGTGCTCGTGGCGCGGGCGCGCAGATTGCGCGCGACTTGATTGGGCCGGTAATCGAGTTCGCGCACGGCCTCCCAGACGCGCTCCGCGAGCGCGCCGCTGACGAACTTGCTGGCCGAGAGCACCCGCGAGACGGTGGCCGACGACACGTGGGCGCGTCTGGCGACCTCGTGAATGGTCGGGGCTGAGGCGCGCCAGGTTTTGAGGGACGGCCGAGGGCGCCTTGGGGGACGAGGATAACTGGTCATCCGGTGCGCGGTGAGGGTAAACGATTGCCCTACTTGGGTCAATTGCCCCTGAGGGCCAGAATCGTTCGGAGACGCGCCGCGCATCGCCTATCAGGAAACTGTCACTGCTTTACCGCTAAAGGACGGCCGGATCTGCACACACAGACGGGGCATTTCGGCGGGCAGAGCTGAGAATCTGCGCCCACGCCGCGTGTCGGACCGCCGGAAAACGATTGCCTGACGAGAGGCCACATGGCCTCGTCCATCATCGGTTGCCTCACCGCGACTCGGCCCGCCGGCTGGTTCGCACCCTCGCCTGGGTTGGCGCCCGCACGCGTGGTCACGACAGCGTCGAAAGATCGTGGACGCTCTGACGGAGGTAAACGATTGCCCTACATAGGCGAAATCGGAGACTTCGTGCGCGGGAGCGCCAGGAAGGCCAAGGCCGCCTGTCGCGCGCCAGGCCCAGCCAGGTCCCACCGGCAATCTGGCTTAGGTATTCGATTGCACGATCTTGACAATCGGCAAAGCGGGGGTAGAATCAGCCCCCACACGGCTGCGGCCGTGCGTTTGGGAAATCGATTGCCTGCGATACCCACGGAGGTCCGCCGATGCGTTCGTCTCCCCCGCGTATTGTCCTGGCCGCCTGCCTGGGCCTGGTGCTGACGAGCGCGCTCGCCCACGCCCAGTTCGCCCTCCGCAGCAAGGTCGAAGGCACCATCACCGATACCACTGGCGCCATGCTGCCTGGCGTCACGGTGACGCTGACCGAGATCGAACGCAACCAGATTCAGACGGCCACGACGGACACCATCGGCACCTACGCTTTCTCCAACCTGGCGACCGGCACCTACACCGTCACCGCCGAGCTCGCCGGCTTCATCAAGACCGTGTCGCAGCCGATCACGCTCGGTAGCGCCGCCAACGCCAAGGTCGACCTCACGCTGAACGTCGGCGTCAGCGAGACGGTGGAGGTCGTCAAGGAGACGCCGCTGGTGCACACCGATCAGATCGCGGTCGGCATCGCCGTCGACAAGACGCTCATCGACAACATCGCCAGCAAGGGCAGGAACTTCACCAGCTTCGTGCAGCTCGCCCCCGGCATCACCACACAGCCGCGGTCCGACAATGCCGGCACCTATTCGGCCGGCTCGCATCATGTCATCGGCGGCATCGACTACGTGACCGGCGGCGGCGGCAACAACGGCTTCTACGTCAACGGCGTGAACGCCAACGACAACTACGTCGGCGGACAGAGCTATTCGCCGTCGCTCGAGGCCATCGACGAGATCAAGGTGGATGTCGCGAACTTCTCAGCGGCGAATGGCCGCGACCTTTCGACGCTCAGCGTGACGACGCGCGCCGGGACCAACAAGTACCACGGCGCGATCTACGACTATCTCGAGAACGAGGCGCTCAACGCCTGGAACCCGCTCGACCGCCAGCGCGTGACCGAGGGCACGGACAAGCCGTCACTGGACCGGCATCAGTACGGCGGCAACATCGGTGGACCGGTGTTCAAGGACAAGCTGTTCTTCTTCGCCAACTTCGAGCGAACCTACAACAAGCGCGGTCAGGAGCCGGAGTTCTTCCGCGTGCCGACGGCCGCGGAGCGGCAGGGCGACTTCAGCGAGCTGCTGTCTCGCTTCCCGGGCGACCCGAACTACGTGCTCTACAACCCGTTCACCACGGTGATTACCGACGACGGCGAAAGCCTTCGCGAGCCGATCCCGAACAACGATCTGCGGAACATCACGCGTCCTGACGGCTCGCCGTCGATCGACCCGCGCGCGCAGGACATGCTCAACCTGTTCCCGATGCCGAACTACGTCGACCCGTCCGACCCCAACAATCTGGCCAACTACCAGGCGCTCGGCACCAGCAAGTTCCAGTCGCATCGCTTCGACGCCCGCGTCGACTTCGCGCTCAGCGCGAACGACAACCTGTACGTCAACGTCTCGCAGTCACACGGCCGCGACGAAAACTCGGGCGGCCTTTTTCCCGACGTCATCCCCGGCAACGTCGACGACAAGTCGTGGATGACCTCCGTCAGCTACGCGCGGATCTTCACGCCGACGCTGACGAACGAAGTGGTGGTCGCCTACGGCCGCGGCGAGCTGTGCCTGCCGGACCAACAAAGCGTCGACTACATGCATCAGACCGACACGCTGCGTGCGAAGTACTTTCAGAATCTCGGCTCCGGGCCCGATCTGGGCCTCTACGCGATGTCGGCTCGGCGACTATTACGACTTCGGCGCGTTCGAGGTCTTCTGCGCGGCCAATCCCAGCTTCCAGATCTCGAGCAACCTGAACTGGATCAAGGGCGCGCACTCGATCAAGGGCGGCTTCAACTACTTCCGCAAGAAGGAAGAAGACTTCGACTACATCCGCTACGTCAGTTTCGACCAGCAGTTCACGCGATCGGGAACGCTCGACGGCAGCCTCGGCGGTGACAGCGTCGCCAGCTTCCTCGTCGGCATGCCGAGCTCGATGCAGCAGCGCTACGATCTCACCGGCGGCGACGACACGCTCAACTTCGTGATGCCCTACTGGGGCTTCTACGTCGAGGACAAGTGGCAGCTGAACCCGAAATGGACGCTGTCGGCCGGCATGCGCTACGACCTCGGCATCCAGACGTACTCGGGCAATCGCTACGGCAACGCAATCGTCGACATGAACTACGACGGTTGGCAGCTGGCCATTCCCGGCCGCGCCGCTGGCCTCGATCTCCACTACCTGCCGGCGGACAAGAACAACTTCGCGCCGCGCGTGAGCGTGGCATTCGAGCCCACGCCCGGCTGGGTGTTCCGAGGCGGCTACGGCATCTTCTACGACCTGGGCATCACCACCACCGGGGTGTCACGCCTTGGCGACGGGTTCGGCGGCGTGCCGGGCTACGTCGGCGACTTCTACTCCAATTCTCGCTTCGGGGTGCCCGACGACGTGCCGGTGATGAGCCTGGATAACGTCTTCCCAACGCCGTCCAGCATCGAAGTCGGCACGTATCCGATCAGCACCGGAGAAGGCACCGGCTACTTCGACTACCCGGCGAGCGTCCGCTACATGGACAGCGAATCGGGCGACACGCCATACTTCCACCGATTCGTGCTCTCCACCGAGAAGCAGGTGGGCCCGCGCACGGCGGTTTCGGTGTACTACACGGGCAGCCGCGGACGCGATCTGCCGTACTACATCAACCAGAACATCCCGGCATACCAGACCGGCTGGACCTCGGATGACGAGCTCAACGAGGCGCGGCCGAACAACAACGGCCGGTTCGCCGACGTGCGCGTGCTGCGGCACGGACTGACGTCCACGTACAACGCGGGAACGGTACGCGTCGATCATCGCCTGACGAACGGCCTGACGTTCCTCTCGCACTACACGTATTCGAAGACGACCACCGATCGCTACCAGACCGATGGCCCGATTGACGACCTGTCGCAGCCGTGCCTGGGATTGGAACCTGCACCTCGGACGGGGCGAGGCGATCTTCTCGCATCCGCATCGCTTCGTGGCCGCGGCGACCTGGGACCTCCCATTCGGCGAGTCGCTGACCGGGATCGCACGCGGCGCGCTCTACGGCTGGCGCGTATCCGGCGTCTACGTGGTTGAATCCGGCGATGCGCTCACGGTATTCAACGGCCAGAGCAGCGCGCGCGACTTCGAGCCGGAGATGCCAAACGTGGTTGGGGATCCCAATGACGGGCCAAAGACGACGCTGGAGTTCTTCAACACGGGAGCGTTCGCCGATCCCGGGCAGGATGTGAAGGGCAACGCACGCCCCGGGATTCTGCGCGGACCTGGCATCAATAACCTCGATCTCTCGATGGGCAAGACGTTCTCGATCATGAGCACGAAGCTGCTGTTCCGCGCAGACCTGTACAACGCGCTGAACCATGCGCAGTGGCGCTACCTGGACACCGACTTCAACACCGGCGAAGGCAGCACCTTCGGACGCGTGACCGGCGCTCGCGAGGGCCGGATCGTGCAGCTCAGTCTGAAGCTGACCTTCTGACGGGTCGGATCAGGTCGGATCGGGTCGGATCAGGTCGGCGGTGCGCTGACCCGATCGACCTGTTCTGACCCGAGCGACCCGATTAGACCCGATCGACACGATTGACCCGATCGGACCCGATTTGACCTGATCCGACCTATGTCTTTCCGTCTAAGTCTCGTGATTCCAGTGCTTGTCTTAGCGTGCGCTGTGGGCGCCGGAGGCGACCGCAGCATCCAGGTGCGCCCCGCGGTGCCGCCCGGCGTCGAGGAACGATTCGATCCCGCGCCGTTCGACGCGCAGACCATCGACGGCGTCCTCGGCGACCGGATGGCGGTCAATCTCAACGAGCGCCTGCTCGCGGGCGTCGACCTCGACGTCATCCTCAAGGGCTACCGGACACGCCCCGGCCAACACGCGTGGATTGGCGAGCACGTCGGAAAGTTCATCGACGCGGCCACGAATACCTGGGCCTACACCGGTGACGCGCGGCTGAAGACGAAGCTCGATGCCGCCGTGAGGGAGCTGATCGCGACGCAGCTCGAGGATGGGTACCTCGGCACATACACGGCGCAGGAGCGGTTCATCGACTACGGCGACAAGGGCTACGAGCCGGCCGAGAACCTCCCGCTATGGGACGTCTGGGCCCACAAGTACAACCTGCTCGGCCTGCTCAACTACTATCGCCGCACCGGCTACGAGCCGGCGCTGCAGGCCTCGCGCCGCATCGGCGATCTGCTCTGCAAGACCTACGGCGACGCCCCCGGCCAGAAAGACATCGTCCGCAACGACTGGCACGTGGGGATGGCCAACACCAGCGTGCTCGAGCCGATGGCGATGCTGTATCGCTACACGGGCGATCGCAAGTACCTCGAGTTCTGCCGCTACATCGTGCGCGCCTGGGACGAGCCGAAGGGCCCGAAGATCGCCACGACCCTGATCGCAAGCGGTCACGTCAACGAGGTCGCCAACGCCAAGGCCTACGAGATGACGTCGAATCTCGTCGGGCTCCTCGAGTTGCACCTCGCGACCGGCGACGAGGCTTACCTCCGACCAGTCCTCCGGGCGTGGACTGACATCGTCCAGAACCGGCGATATCCCACGGGCACGACGAGCTGGGGCGAGTTGTTTCGTGCCGACCATCTCCTCCGTGCGGATGGCAGGGTCGGCGAAGGCTGCGTCACGACCACCTGGATGCAGTTGAACCTGCGACTCCTCGAACTGACCGGCGAAGCGAAGTACGGCGACGAGATCGAGCGGACGATCTACAACGCGCTGGCCGGCGCCCAGCATCCAAAGACTGGGCTCGTCTGCTACTTCACTCCCTTGAACGGCGCGAAACCGTACGGCGTCGTCGATCAGGGCGTCCCCGGCGTGAACTGCTGCACGTCGAGCATCCCGCGCGCGCTGAGCCTGATTCCTTCGGCCGCCTGGGGCGTGCGCAACGCCGGTATCGCGGTAAACCTGTTCGTGCCGGGCACGGTGACGCTGGCCATTCCGACCGGCGACGTGACGCTCGTCTCGACGACGCGCTTCCCTGTCGACGGCGAGGTGACGCTGGACCTGAAGCTCGCGAAAGCGGCGCGATTCCCCCTCGCGATCCGCGTTCCTCAGTGGTGCAAGAAGTCCGAGGTCACTGCCGGCGGCACGACGTGGAGCCACGCGACGAACGGCTACATCACGATCGAGCGGACCTGGCAGGACAAGGATCGGGTGACGATCCGGATGGATTTCTCGCCGACGGTGATCACGGGCGCACCAACGTACCCGGACGCCGTCGCGGTCGCAGCGCGGTCCGCAGATCCTCGTGGCCGATGAAAAGCTCAATCCGGGCTCGTCGCCGTGGACGACCGACCTGTGGCTCACCGGCATTGCGTCGACGTCGTTGACACTTCGCGATGCGAGCGCGTCGCTACCGGCCAAGTGGATTGGCAAGCAGGCGTACGGCGTGCCGGGATACTTCGGCAACGCTGCGCTCGGCAAGCGATCGGTTGAATTGATTCTCGTACCGCTTGCCGATGCCGGTCAGCTCGGTGGCGAATATCGAACGTGGTTGCAGCGGCCCTGAATCGATCAATTCTTGAAACCGCAGATACCGCAGATGGATAGAAGAGACTTCATCGGGCTGATCGGACTTGGATCGGGTCTGATCGGGTCGGATCGGGTTGGTCAGGTTGGTCGGGTTGGTCAGGTTGGTCGGGTTGGTCAGGTTGGTCAGGTTGATCGAGTTGAGGCGACGTGGCTCGAATCGCTCGCCTGCTCGATGCCGATCTTCCTTCGGCCACGCAAAGGCAACAAGGACGCCGTGTTCCCTCTGAAACCATGGGATGCGGCCGAGCGACGGCTCGAGGAGTTCCGCGACGCCGGCATGGGCATGGTGGAGATCTACGCGCCGGCTGAGGCGGGCAACAGCTTCCTGGGCCTCGACACCATCGACCGCTTCAAGGTGGACTCGCGGATAGGCACCCTGGACGACATCCGCCGTCTCGTCGATCTCGCCCACGGCAAGGGGCTGAAAATCATCAGCATCGACAACTTCGGGTACTGCAGCGTCGAGGCGGTGGACTTCTTGAAGGCGTGTGACGACGTGAAGGCGGGGCGCGAGACACGCGAGACGCGGATGTTCCTGTGGGCCGATTCAGCCGAGGCGCCGCCGCCGCCTGGCGCGGGCAAGCCCGATCCCTACTTCATGGTGCGCCCGACGCACCTGGGCGGCTACAACGCGGCGAAGGTGGAGATCTGGGCACCGAGCGCGCGCGCCGGGAAGCATTACTGGAGCCGGTGGGACGGCGTGGACCTGGCCGGCAACCACGTGCGGCTGCCGCAGTACAACTGGTTCAGCGACGAGTTCCAGGAGGAGTGCGAGAAGGTTGTCCGCTTCTGGATGGACACCGGCGTGGACGGGATGATGATCGATGCCGTGAACTGGTACGTCGGCTGCGACTGGGCGAAGACCCGCAAACGGATGACGGGCGTGATCAACAGCTACGGTGTGAAGTACAGCCAGCCCGAAGGCGCGGGCGCGTTTCGTGACGACCCGGTGCCGTGGGTGACCGACGGCGGCTGGGCCTGCGTGCAGGACTACGGCCTCGGCATCCTGTGGGAGAAGGGCACCAACGTCATCTCGAACGCCATCGAGACGGGCGACCCGCGCCCCCTCGAGCCGGCCCTCCGCAACTACCACGACCGCGTGGTCGAGGCCGGCGGCATCCTGTTCTTCGCCCCGCTCCGGTTCGAGGACGCGGTGAAAACGCACCTGGCGGTGGCGGCGACGGCGGCCTTCGGCGACCTGCTCTCATGGTCCGCGGTCTTCGACGGCCTGTGGTCGCCCGTCATCCCGGACGCCGAGGAAGCGAAGGTGATGAAGCTGAAGGCGGCGCACCCGGCGCTCTTCAACAGGAGCCGCCGCCTGCAACTGCCGGTCGCCGCTCCCGAACGCCACTACGCGTTCCTGCGCACCGCGCGCGACGGCAGCGAGCGGCTGATTGTGGTACTGAACTTCCAGCCCGAGGCGCAGACGGCGGAGTTGAACATGAGCGGCGTCGACTTCGCGACAGCGACCGACCTGCTCGCCGGCGGCGTCTTCAAGCGTGAGCCGCTGTGGCGCGTGGAGCTGCCCGCGTTCGGCTATCGGTTCTTCAAGCTCGATTCGCGGAAGGACGGGCACGCATGAGACCGCGATTGGCACCTGCGCTCGTTGCGACGCTGATGGCGGCGGTATTTCCGCTCCTCGCCGTGGGCGATGAGCCGCTGCGTCCCCGCTATCATTTCACGCCGCCGCAGAACTTCATGAACGACCCGAACGGGCTCGTGTTCCTCGACGGCGAGTACCACCTCTTCTACCAGCACAATCCCCAGGGCGACAAATGGGGGCATATGAGCTGGGGCCACGCCGTCAGCCGCGATTTGCTCCACTGGGAGCACCTGCCGCTGGCCCTCGCCGAAGAGAACGGCATCATGATTTTCTCGGGAAGCGCCGTCGCCGATCCGGCGAACACAAGCGGTCTCTGCGGCGCGTCAGGCCCGGCGTGCCTGATCGCCATTTACACCGGACACACCGAACAGAAGCAGACGCAGAACCTCGCGTTCAGCCACGACCGCGGGCGAACATGGAAAAAGTACGAGGGCAACCCCGTCATCGATCTCTCGCGTGGGGACCATCGCGACCCGAAGGTCTTCTGGCACGAGCCGACGAAGCGCTGGGTCATGGTGACCGTCCTGGCAGGTGCCAGGCGGGTGCGCTTGCTCGCGTCTACGGATCTGAAGCATTGGGAGACGCTGAGCGACTTCGGCCCCGAAGGGTCCACGGGCGGCGCCTGGGAGTGCCCCGATCTGTTCGAGTTGCCAATTGAAGGTGAGGCCCGAGAGAAACGCTGGGTCCTGGACGTCGACCTCAACCCCGGCGGTCGCGTCGGCGGCTCGGGAGCGCAGTATTTCGTGGGACGCTTCGACGGCCGACGCTTCGTCAACGAGAACCCGGACGATGTGACGCTGTGGGTCGATTACGGCAAGGACTTCTATGCGAGCCAGTCCTACGAAGGCATTCCCTCGTCCGATGGCCGAAGAGTGTGGATTGGCTGGATGAGCAACTGGATCTACGCGGACGTCGAGCCGACCGCTCCGTGGCGTGGCGTCCAATCGCTTCCTCGCGAGCTGACGCTGCGTCGTACGCCGAGCGGCGTGCGTCTCGTCCAGTCACCGATTCGAGAAGTCACTTCGATGCGATCGTCCTCCGCGCCCCGTCGACTGGAGGGACAAGGACCGCTTCCCGGAGCCGCAGACATCGAACTCGAAGTGATACCCGGCACTTGGTCTCAGGCCGGCGTGCGATTGAGCAATGCTGCCGCCGAAGAGGTGCTCGTCGGCGTCAAGGCGGAACCGCTGGAAGTCTTCGTCGATCGCCGCAAGTCGCGCGCCACCCCGTTCCACGACGCCTACCCGGAGCGACACGCAGGGTCCGTCCGATGGCGCGACGGACGCGTCACGCTGCGCGTGATTTTCGATCGCACCACATTGGAAGTGTTCGCGAACGGCGGCGAACGGGTGATCTCGGATCGGGTCTATCCGACGCAACCCTTCGATCAGATCGAGCCCATTCGCGACGCGCGCGGCCAGACGCCGCCGATTCGCCTCTGGGAGCTGACACGTTGACGGCGCCGACTCGCCACTCTGCGCTGGTACCCGCACTTGGGCTCATCGGTCTGATCGTCGCCGCCGGCAGCACGGTGGCCGGAGGGACCGGCTCACGAACAACACACGCGGCCTCATCACTGCCACAACGTTGGTGGGAGTCCGCGCCGGCCATTGCGCGTGTCGGCGCGCGAGGGAAGGAGGGACCGGGATTCCCTCTGGAACGCAGTCGCGCCGCGGCGGCGCTCGACGAACTCCGCAAGGCCGGCGTTGGCGCCATCGAGGTCTTTGCGCCGGCCTACGGCGGCAAGAGCTTCGGCGGCCTTGACACGATCGATCGGTATCGCGTCGATCCGGCGCTCGGGACGATGGAGGAGTTTCGCGGGCTGATCGAGCTTGCGCACGCTCGCGGCATGGCGGTGATTGCGTTCGACAATCTTGGCTATTCCAGCGTTGAGGCCGTCGATTTTTTGAAGGCGTGCGACGACGTCAGGGCGGGCCGCGCGTCGAAAGAGGCGGCCTTCTACCTGTGGAGCGATCGTGCCGATGCCCCGGCGCCGGGTCGCCAGGCGGGCAACACGTTCTTCATGGTGCGCCCAACGCACCTGCCTGGCGGCAAGCCCGGCACGTTCTACGACTCGACGAAGCACGAGTTCTGGGCCTGGAGCGAGCGCGCCGGCAAGTACTACTGGAGCAAGTGGGCCGGCGTGGATCTCGCCGGCAAGGACGTCCGCCTTCCGCAATACAACTGGGGCGACCCCGCGTTCCAGGCGGAAGCCGAGAAGATCGTCCGCTTCTGGATGGACACGGGGATCGACGGGATGATCATCGATGCCGTCAACTGGTACGTCGATCACACGTGGGCGTTGGGACGCCGCCGCATGACGGAGGTGATCGCTTCGTACGACAACAGCTACAGTCAGCCCGAGGGCGCGGGCGGCTTTCATGAGGACCCGGTGCCGTGGATCACCGAGGGCGGCTGGAACTCGGTGCAGGACTACGGTCTCGGCATCTGGTGGGAGTCGGAATCGGACGTATTGCGCAAGGCGATCGAGTCCGGCGACCCGCGGCCGATCGAGCGCGCGCTCCGCGACTATCACGACCGCGTCGTCGCGGTGGGCGGCACTCTCTATCACTATGCGCCGAAGTTCGAAGACGCACAGCGCCAGGCCTTCGCCAGTGCGGTCGTCGCATTGGCCGGCGATCTCCTCGGCGTACACTACCCTGCGGACTTCCCCATCGCGCCCGACACGACGCTTCTGCTCGAGCTCAAGCGGCAGCATCCGGCCCTGCAACAGTTGAGCACGCGTCGACAGATTCCAACCGACGCCGACAACAAGTACTACGCGTTCCTGCGCACCGCCGCCGATCGATCGCAACGCATCCTCGTGGTCATGAATTTCCAGAACGGCGCAGCAAACGCCACGCTCGACCTGAGCGGCTTCGACGCCAATCACCTGACGAATCTCCGCACCTCTGCGACCGTGCCGCTCCAGACGAAGCTGTCGGTAGAGGTGCGGGCATACGGATTCGAACTGTTCCTGGTGCACTAGGGCGCACATGCGTCGAGTCGACTCGCGCACGGTGGCTCTGTGGACGCCGCTGGTCATCGGCTTCTGGATCGCGATCGGCATCCGTCAGTCGTTCTTCGTCCCAACCGAGCTTCAACGTGCCAATACGAATCGAAACGAATCTGCTGTAACAGGATGGGTCGTTGCTCGCGCTGGGCGTCTGTATTACCGTAACCCTAGTTTGCTTGACCTGATTGGACGCCACGCCGCCCGTCGCCTGACTGAGCCCCCCGAGGATCCCGACCCGGATCTTTCCAGCACGACTGTGCTCGATCTCAGCGGCGCCCTGCAGAGCCACGCAGGCCGCTGAGTTTCGATGCTGCTGCCGCACGTTCCTCTCCACCTGATGCTTGCCGTCTGCCTGTCGATTCAAGCACCGGCATCCTCGCCGCAGACGGAGTGCCAGGACTGGCAGGAATGCCGCCAGCAAGCGCTCGACGCCGCGGCGCGTCACGAATACGAGCGCTTCCACGACCTGGCGTGGCGCACCGTGCAGAAAGGCCCGCCGCGGAGTCCCGAGCTGATGTTCCTCCTTGCTCGTGCCCAGAGCCTGAGCGGACGCCCGCACGACGCGCTCGTCATGCTCGACCGGCTGGCCGCCGCCGGGTTCATGACTACCGCCGCGACAAGCCCGGACTTCGAGCGCGTGCGCAGCTTGCCGGAATGGGCCGGGATCCGTTCGCAACTCGCACTCGCCTGGGTGCGGATCGACCAGCTTCCGACGGCGTCCGGCCATCCCCAGTCTCGCTCCAGGGGCACTGGACTGCCCTCCTCTACATTTGGGCATCGCGTCGCGGTCTCAACCGCACCTGCCGCACCCGTCGCACCACCCGCACCAGTCGCACCTGACGCACCTGGCGTACCCGTTTCGAACGCGCCCCCCATCCCTCCTCCACTCTCGGTCGAGGAAGTGCTGCGATTGCCGTCGGGGTCGATGACGCCGGCGGGCCTGGCCCACGACGGCGTATCCGGGCGCTACGTCCTGGCCGATCGCACCCATCGCAAGCTCGTGATCGTGGACGAGCGCGCCCATCACCTCGTCGATCTCGTCGACGCCGCGTCGGCGGGCTTCAACGACATCACGGCGCTCGTGATCGATGCACGGCGGGGCGACCTGTGGGTCGTCAGTGGCTCGGAGGCGGATGGCGAGCACGCGGCCGCATCGGTTCTGCACCGCGTGCAGTTGATCTCGGGACGGCCGCTGGCCTCGTGGCCGCTGCCGAAGTCGTTCGGACCCGCTCGTTTCGCAGATGTTGATGTCGGCGATGGCGACACCGTTTTCGTCCTCGACGAGATCGGCAGGCGGATTTTTCCGGTGTCGCCGCGCACCGGCCGGTTCGGCACGCCCCTGCGCGTGCCGTTCGAGGGCCTTACGAGTCTCGCCATCGCCGGCAATCGCGACGCCTACGTCGCGCATGCCGCCGGCATCGCGCGCGTCAGCCTGACCGGAGGGCCGGCCGTCGCCGTCCGTTCGGCGCCCGGCGTCGAGCTCAAGGGCTTCGAGCGCGTTCGCTGGGACAGCGGCCGGCTCGTCGGCATACAGAAGCTGACGGACGGATCGCATACGCCGGTACGCCTGCGCCTCACGGCGGCGGGTACGCGCGTCATCGCCGCCGACATCATCGAGACGCCATCGCCAATCGACGATCCGACGACGGTTGCAATCTCCGGTGACTCGTTCTACTTCGTCACGCGCGAGGCGCCCGGCGGCGATCTCGCCATTCATCGTGCCCGGCTGCAATAACGCGGCCGGACGACAGGGCGGTCAGATCGCGACGGGCGCCTGAGGCCGCAGGAGCTCCTTGACCCGTGCGATCTCGGTCCGCGTGATGATTCGCGCGCCGAACAGGCAGAGCAGATAGCCGGCAAGTGCAACGAGCAGGAGCGACACGTTCGTGGTCCACGAGCCTTTCAGCCAGGCGAGTGGCATGAAGACGAGGGCCAGCATCCCGGTTCGAAACGCGGCCGCAAGCGAATAGCGCAACTCGCGGCGCATCCGCCAGGTGATGGCCGCAGCGTAGAGGATCGAGCCGAAGAGCGCCGCCAGGGAGGCGCCGAAGCTTCCGAGCCTGAGAGTTGCCACGATCCCGGCCATCCAGAATGCCGCGATCTCGAGAGCCGCCGCCAACGCCGCCATCCCGGGCCGATCCACCGCAAGCGACACGAGCCGGCCGACGCTGCCAATGCACAAGACGAACAGCGCAATCGTCAGCGGCACCAGGTTGCGCGTGACCGGCGTGTAGGCGGCGCCCAGCACCAGCGGCACGAGATTCGACCCGACGAACACCACTGCCAGGGTGCAGATTGCAGCGCCGATCGTCATCCACTTGAGAAGGCGCTCTACCAATAGGACCACGCGAACGCGATCGTCGCGGTGCAGAAGCGCCACCAGGTGTGGCGCGAAGGCGAGCGCGAACTGCCACAGCGCATTGGCGCCCGTGAGATAGACGCTGTAGGCGGCGCCGTAAAATCCCACCTGCACGAAGTCTTGCGTCGTCAACCGCACGAGCGTCTCGCCGCTGCGATGGACCAGGGCCAGGAGGAGATTGCCGGCCGCGAAGTACGTGCCCACCCGCAAGTACGGACCGAGATAGCGCCTCGTCACGTCGAGGGACGACCATTCCACGAAGGCAGCGGCCTGCGTGATGCCGTAGATGGTGACGGCAACGTTGGCGACGAGGAAGGCGACGCAGGCTCCGCGCAGTCCGGCGACCGGAAACGCCGCCAGCGTCATCCCCAGAGTCAGCCAGCGACGCAGCAGGTCGCCGAGCCCCCACCGCGCGGCCTGATTCAACCCCAGAAAGAGCGAGAAACACAGGTTGCCGACCGTGCGCGCAAACACCCCGCCGGCAATGCACGCCGCCCCGACGAAGTCCGGCTCCTTGAGCCCGACGATGATGATGGCGAGGTAGGTCAGCGCGGAGAAGACGCCGGTAACAGCGCGGAGCACCAGCAGGTTGGTGACCAGTTTCTTCAGCTCCGCGAAGTTGCCGGCGGCCACGAGTTGCGGGACCGTACGCGTCATCAGCGACACGGCACCGAGGCCGCTGAGCAACGCGAACCACATCGAGACCGAAATCAGGAGCGCATACCGGCCGTAGATTGCCGGCCCCATCAGGCGGGGGATCAGCAGCGCGAACACGGCCGCAGCGACGACGTGGAGTACGCGCTGCGCGACGACCCAGCCGGCATTCCTCGCGGTTTGTCGTGCCTCAGTCACGCGGGGCAGCATGCCACAGCTTGGCTCTCAAGGCTCAGCTGGATACTGCAGGGGTTCCGGCCTGTCTGCACCTGCGCAGGACGTTCATCGCCGCTACACATTAAGGGGAATCCTGCGTGGGTTATCACCACTTCGCGCGAATTGACGTGTGGTGCGCCGCTTGCACTGATTCCTGATGATGCGCACTTTTCATTCAGGAGTCGTACAGATGAAGCGCCAATTTATTGCTACTACGGCTGGGGTTGTGCTGGCCTCGCTCGTTGCGGTCTCGGTCGCCTGGGCAGACACGCCCGAACGTCTGACCGCCGCCGCCGATACCGTGCAGTCGCTCTTGAAGATCCCGGAAACCGACAAGGGCATCCCGCAGGATCTGATCAAGAAGGCGCAGTGCCTCGTGGTCGTCCCGTCGCTCAAGTCCGCCGCGCTCGGTGTGGGCGGTGAGTACGGGCGAGGGTTCGTCTCGTGCCGGCAGGGCGGCGGCTGGACTGCGCCGGCGGCCGTCAAGGTGGAAGGCGGGAGCTTTGGCTTTCAGATCGGCGGCAGCGAGACGGAAGTCGTGATGCTGGTGATGAACGAGAAGGGCATGCAACGACTGCTGTCGGACAAGTTCACGCTCGGCGGCGACGCGAGCATCGCGGCTGGCCCCGTTGGCCGCGCCGCCGAAGCCAAGACCGACGCTGCCATGACGGCGGAGATCCTGTCCTATTCGCGCTCGCGCGGCCTGTTCGCCGGTGTGTCGCTGAGCGGCGCGACCTTGCGCGAAGATGACAGCGCGAACAAGGACCTGTACGGGAAGGCGCTCACGAACCGCGAGATCCTCGGCGGCAAAGTTGCGCCGGCGACGAGCGCCAAGCCGTTCATGAGCGCGCTCGGAGCGCTCTGACAAACCAACCAGTTACTCAGGTTGCCCTAGGTTGCCCAGGTTCGGCAACGCCGCGATCCGAACCGACCCGATCAACTCGGGTAACCTGAGGAACCTGGGCAACCTGAGCAACCTGGGTAACCTCCTAGGCAACCTTTACAGCTTCGCTTCCTCCGCCAGGTTCTGCACCGCCAGGCCTGTCTCACGAACGACCTGCACGCAGCCGTATCCCAATATCGCCACCGCTGCGCCGCCGACGACAAAGGCAATCGTGGCAAACAGCCAGAACACGGTGGGGTATTCGTGCGCAGCGACCGATCCCAATCCGAGCGTGAGCGCGGACGCCGCAAACGCGCCGAGCGCCGTGTAGAAGCTGCGAAGCGATTTCAGCAGCAGGTGCGTACGAATGGCGAGGCGCTGGTGCTGGCGGTTCCACAGCTCGTGCTCCGGTGTGCCTGCCGCGTGGGCTCGCAGCTCCCGGCTCACGAACCTCGTCCGGTCCACGACTCGCGCAAGACGATTGCTCGTCCCCAGCGCAAGCACTGAACACGCGTTGGTCAGGACGGCGGGACCAGCGACGGCGGTCAACGCCGCCAACGGACTGAAGGACACAATTGAGGCGTCGGCCACGGCCCTAGTGTAGGCGCAGGACCAGAGGCGCGCATCGGGGCATGGCGCATGGGGGCATAGGACAATACGGTAAGACCACCTCCCTTTCGCGTGCATCCGGGCGTAAGCTACGCCGGACTGCACGACTGCAGTCAAGGAGACCTCATGCGTGTCGCCCGTTTTGTCGCCGTGCTGGTGGCCTGCGCTTCGATGGCGTCGGCGCAGACGTTTCGTGGAGGCATTCAGGGGACCGTGACCGATCAAACCGACGCCGCGTTGCCCGGCGTGATCGTGACGGCCACGAGCGTTGACACCGGCCTCAGCCGGTCGGTCGAGACGGACCCCAGCGGCAACTACTTTTTCTCCGAGCTGCCTCTCGGCGAATACACGGTGTCGACCAGCCTTCCTGGATTTGCGCCGCAGACGGTGAAGAGCGTGGAGGTCGAGGCGTCGCGCAGCCGCCGTGTCGATGTGCAGCTCCATCCAGGCGGCGTGCAGGAAAGCGTCGAGGTCGTCGCCGGCAGCCCGCTCGTGGACTCCACGCGAAACGTGCAGGGCGACACGATCGCCGGCAAACAGGCCGCCGAGATTCCCTTGAACGGCCGCGACTTCACGAAGCTCCTGTCGCTGGTCCCCGGAACGGCGGCGGACCCGAGCGGGATCAACGATTCGCCCGGTTCGTTCGGCCTGTTCAGCATCAACGGCAATCGCGGACGGTCGAACAACTACCTGCTCGACGGCACGGACATGAACGACGGCTACCGGAACCTCCCGGCGATCAACGAAGGCGGCGTCTTCGGCACGCCGGCCACGGTGCTGCCGATCGACGCGATCGCGGAGTTCCCCATCCTCTCTGGCGCCGAGGCCGAATACGGCCGCAACGCCGGCGGCATCATCAACATCGTCACGAAGTCCGGAACGAATCGTGTCGCGGCGACGGCGTACGAGTTCTTCCGCGACGAGGCGCTCGGCGCGAGGAACTTCTTCAACCGCGAGCCGGCGCCGAAGAACGAGTTCCGGAACAATCAGTTCGGCGGCTCGATCGGCGGGCCGATCAAGACGGACAAGACGTTCTACTTCGTGGCCTACGAGGGCCAGCGAGAACACGGCGGGCTTCCCGGTCCGGCCCGCGTGCCGACGGACGCCGAGCTGCAGGACGCGATCGCCGCGAATGGCGGCGCCGTCAATCCCGTGATCCAAGGCATTCTCGATCGCCGATCCCTGGCCCGCGCCCAATCAGACGCCCGACGAGAACGGCAACAACCTGAGCGCGACGACGCTGTTCGACAATCGCGTGGACAGCTTCATCGCGAAGATCGATCAGCACGTCGGCCCGGTCGATCTGCTGACCGTCCGGTACTTCCTCGGCGACAGCGATCAGAGCTTCCCGCTCGGGCTGCTCGGCGGCGGCTTCCTGCCGGGCTACAACACGGAGACGCCGACGAACGTGCAGCTGCTCTCAGGCTCGTTCACGCATCTGCTCTCGACGAAGACTGCTTCTCGAAGTGCGCGGCGGTTACAACCGGTTCGACGAGACGTTCTTTCCAGAGGATCACGACTTCGATCCGAATTCGATCGGGCTGGCGACGGTCACGAACTCGCAGGACTTCGGCCTGCCGCAGGTCAGCGTCTCGGGCTTCGCCAACGTCGGCGCCAACCTGTCGCTGCCGACGCGGCCGCGTCGACAGCAACTATCAGGCCTTCGCGAATCTCTCCTACAACGCCGGGCGGCACAACTGGAAGGGCGGCTACGAGTTTCGCCGAACGACGGTGGACGGCTTCTTCGATGCCGGCTATCGCGGACGTCTCGACTTCGACAGCCTCGAGGACTTCGTGGCCGGCCGACTCGCGGGCGGCCGGCAGGCCAAGGGCGACTCGCAGCGGTTCACCTTTCAGAACAACCACGCCTTCTACGTTCAGGATGCATTCCAGGCGCGCCGGAACGTCACGCTCAACTGGGGCGTCCGCTGGGATTACTACGGCGTGATTGGCGCCGACGGCGATCGCTTCAGCGTGTTCGACACGGCCGGCCAGCAGGTGACGCCGGTGACGCAGCTCTACGAGAAGGACTGGAACAACTTCTCGCCACGCGTCAGCGCCGCATGGGACGTGACGGGCGACGGCAAGCGCGTCGTCCGCGCCGGCTACGGGCTGTACTACGACGCGTTCTCCCAGGACTTCTTCGTCGGCCAGCTCCCGTGGAACACGTTCAATCCGGGCCCGGCCTACAACGACATCCTCTTCAGCTTCTCGCCGGTCGCCGAGATCGTCGACGGTGCGCCCGTCTTCGACGAGTCCAGTTTCAGCGCGTCCGATGTCTTCACCGTCGAACGGTCGCTGCGCACGCCCTACGTCCAGATTTACAACGTCAACTACCAGCACGAGCTCGGCGCGCGGCGCGGCGTTTCAGGTCGGCTACGTCGGATCGCTGGGCCGCGATCTCTTTCGCTATCGCGACATCAACCAGCTCGATCCGGCCACCGGCGCCGCACCGTTCCCCGGTTTCATCTACATCAACCAGTTCGAATCGACTGCGCGCTCGCGCTACAACTCGTTGCAGGCCAGCCTGCGGATGCGCGAGTGGAAGGGGCTGACCTCCACCGTCAACTACACGTTGTCGAAGTCGATGGACACGGCGAGCGACGGCCAGGACTACGTCCCGAACGCGTCGCAGCCGGACGACAGCACCAATCCTGAGGCCGAGTGGGCGCCCTCGAACTTCGACGCCCGGCACCGGTTCACGTGGTACTTCACCTGGAACATCACGCCGGCCTCGCGCGCGAATCTGCTGACGTCGGGCTGGTCGCTGAACGGCATCGTCACGCTGTCGAGCGGACAGCCGATCAACATCAATTATCTCTTCGAGGACGATTTCAACGGCAGCGGCGAGTACTTCGGGCGGCCGGACCTGGTTGGTGATCCGTTCCCGGGGACCGGCGGTCCGGACCAGTTCCTGAACCTCTCGGCCTTCGCCGCGCCCTGCACGCCGAACGGCGAAGGCGGCTGCGCGGGCGGTCAGCACTTCGGCAACCTGCCGCGCAATGCCTACTACGGGCCGTCCTACAAGAACGTGGACTTGTCGCTGGTCAAGAACACGCGCCTGGGCGATCGCGCGACGCTGCAGCTGCGCCTCGACACGTTCAATTTATTCAACCACACGAACTTCTCGAACCCGATGCTGCCGAATTTCGCGATCGACTTCCTGCAGAACGGCATCGACCCGGCCACGAATCGCGGCGTGGGCTTTCTGCCGCTGACGGCGACGCCGGACGTGGCCGGCGGCAACCCGTTCCTCGGCGGCGGCGGGCCTCGGGCGCTGCAGCTGGCCGCCAGAGTCACGTTCTAGGAACAGTCCGGCAGTGTTACAGCGCTGCCGCAGCGCACTGCCGGACACCGAGAACTTTTCTCCGCTGCCCCTCGTCTCCTTGACAGACTAGGAGAGACCTGACAGTCTCCTAGTCATACTAGGAGTGTGACGCCGTGAGTAAGAACGCCGAGATCCTGCCCGGCACCCTGGACATGCTGGTCCTCAAGGCGGTCTCCCTCAGGCCGCTGCACGGCTATGGCGTCCTGCTGCGAGTTCGGCAGATCTCCGGCGAGGCCCTCGACATCCCGCAGGGCTCGCTCTATCCGGCCCTCTACCGGCTCGAGCATCAGCGGCTGATTGCGGCCGAATGGGGACAGAGCGAGAACGGGCGACGGGCCCGCTACTACTCGATCACCGCCGAGGGCCGTAAACGGCTGCGCGAGAAGGCCGCCAGCTGGAACCGGCTCGCCTCCGCCATCGCGTTGGCGCTGAACACGACGCCAGACGAGGTCTGAGATGTGGAACCGCCGCGACCGCTTCGAAGATGACATGCGCGAGGAGCTGCGCTCCCACATCGCCGAGTACACCGACGAGCTGCGGCGGGCGGGCATGCCGGACGACGAAGCGGATCGACAGGCGCGGCTGGCGTTCGGCAACTTCGACGCGCGTCAGGGAGGACTGCCGCGAGGCGCGCGGGCCTCCGACTGCTCGACAATCTGCGCCGCGAACTGGCGTACGCGGCCCGCCTTCTGAGAAAGACGCCAGGCATCAGCGTCACGGCCCTCGCCACGCTTGCGATCTGCCTTGGCGCCAACCTGACCATCTTCGCCGTGGTGCAGTCGATCCTGCTCCGGCCGCTGCCGTTCCCGGCGCCCGACCGGCTGATCCTCGTGTACAACACCTACCCGAAGGCCGGCGTGCCCGATGACGGGTGTTCGATTACGAATTACTACGAACGGCGTGGCCACATTGCGGCGTTCGCGTCGCTGGGCGCCTACCGCGACGGCAGCGGCATCATCGGCGAGCCGGGATCCACCGAACGCGAGTGGATCACGCAGGTGTCCCCCGACTTCTTCGCCACGCTCGGTATCGCACCCGCGATGGGTCGCGCGTTCACGGACGACGACATGCTGCACGAGTCGGCCCGGGTCGTCATTCTGACCGATGCGTACTGGCGGCAACACTTCAACGCCGATCGGGCGGTGCTCGGTCGATCGATCCGTGTCAACGGCTTCCGCCACACGGTGGTCGGCGTCCTTCCGGCAGGCTATCGTTTTTTGTCCTCGAAGGCGCGGCTGTATTTCCCGTTGTCCTCCAGCCTCGAGGATCGCGGGCCCGATCGGCGGCACTGGGGCAGCTCGACCCACATGATTGCGCGCCTGAAGCCGGCGGCGACACTGGCCGATGCGCAGGCGCAAATCGACGCGCACAACGCGGCGATGGAACGCACGAATCCGAAGGCGAAGATGATCGCGGATGCGGGCTTCCGGACGATCGTGACGCCGCTTCATGCCCACCACGTCGCGTCGATTCGCAGTGCGCTCCTCCTCGTGCAGGCCGGAGCGGTCGTGCTGTTGACGATTGGCATCGTCAATCTGGCCAATCTGCTGATGATCAGGATGAGCGCGCGGACCCGCGAGCTCGCCATCCGGCAGGCTATCGGTGCGAGCCGTCATCGCGTGCTGATCGAACTCGTCGTCGAAACGTCTCTGCTGACGACGGTTGGCGGGTCGATCGGCATCGGTCTGGGCGCCGCCGGAACGCGCCTGCTGGCCCTCTTCGGCGCGGAGCACCTGCCGCTCGGGGCCGAGATCGTCTTCGATGCACGCGCGGCATCGATGGGACTCGTCGCTGCGATTGGAATCGGCATCGCATTCGGCTTGATTGTCGGGTGGTACAGCCTCCGACAGCTGGAATCCGAACGCGCTGCAGGGCGAATCACGAACCACGACCGTCAGCCGCGCCGCACAGCGCCTCCGCCATGGCTTCGTCGTCGCGCAGATCGCGCTGGCGTTCGTCCTGCTGTCGGGCGCCAGTCTTCTGGCGTTGAGCCTTGGCAACGTCATGGCGCTTTCACCAGGCTTCGCGGTCGAGCGCACGCTCGAGCGGCCACGTGTCGCTGCCCGGGAGCAGTTATCCGGAGGGCACGTCGATCCTGACGTTCGCCGAACGCGCGCTGCAGACGCGTCGGCTCGACGCCTGGCGTTCGGTCGGTAGGCTTCGCGACCAACGTGCCGCTCAGCGGCAACGACATCAAGAGTGCGGCACGCGTGAAGGGCCACTCGTTCCGGCCCGGCGAGTCGCTCCGCGGCCATTATTCCTACGGGGTAGAGGGCGATTATTTCAGCGCGATGGGCCTTCCGTTGAGGCAGGGCCGGTACCTGACCGCAGCCGACAGCCGCGGCTCGACGCGGGTCTGCGTCGTCGACGAGGACTTCGCGCGGCGCTACTGGCCGGATGGGCGCGCGCTCGGCCAGCGGATCTTCCAGGGAAGCGATGAGGGTCCCGACACCGAGGCGTTCACCGTGGTCGGTGTCGTCGGCGCCGTCAAACAGGCGGACATGACCGAAGACACCGCCCAGGGCGCGATTTACTATCCGCTCGGCTTCCGCCTCGATAATGAGCTCTTCATCGTCGTTGGCACGAGCGTGCCGCCGGAGACGTTCGCGTCCACGCTGCAGCAGGTGGTCCGGCGGCTCGATCCGGACCTGCCGGTCACCGACATCCAGTCGATGGACACGCGCATCACCGAGAGCCTGGTCGCGCGGCGATCGCCGGCGCTGCTCGCGGCGCATCTTCTCGAGCCTTGCGGTGCTGCTGACCGCGATCGGCACGTACGGCGTCCTGAGCTACGCCGTCTCGCAGCGGCGGCGCGAAATCGGTCTGCGCATGGCGCTCGGCGCCGGCCCGCGGCAGGTCCGCCGTCAGTTCCTGTCCGTGGCCTGGCGGCTACTTGCTCACGGGTGTCGCCCTCGGCCTCGCCGGCGCGTGGGCCACCGGCCACGCTCTCGAGAGCCTCCTGTTTCGTGTTCCCACGATGCACGGAGGCGACAATCGCCGGCGACGATCGCGGTCATGACCATCGTCTCGCTGACGGCGTGTCTGCTGCCCGCGCATCGCGCCGCACGCATGTCACCGATGGAGGCGCTCGCCGAGGAGTAAGGGATCGACAGCGACGGCTTTCACTTTCCTTCAACCACAGATTTCCGCAGATTTTCACAGATTCTGTAGGCGTTCCTCAGTGATTTCTCCGAGGTCCGCACGCACTGCGCGCTGCAGCGCCTGACGCTGCAGCCGTCGATCAACGCACTCCCGTCGATTGATCGATCGTGATCGACCGCATCGATCCGCGGGACCGTGTACTTCACCGCCGGACCATTCGCCCAGCGGACCTCCAGCGAAGTCACTTCCGTCGCGGCGCCGAGGCCGAAATGCACGCGGAGATCCGACTGGGACGCCTGTCCGCGGCCGCTGGCCACTTCACCTCTCATGCGCTTGCCGCCGGCAGTCACGAACACGACTGAACCGATCGCATCGCGAGGGCATTTGCGGCGATGGATCGCCGTGAAGCTGAACGGTCAGCCAATGGCCTCGGCCGCTGCCATCGTTCTTCGCCAGCAGCGGCGGTCCGTCGATGGTGTTGACGACGAAATCGATGCCTCCGTCGTTGTCGACATCGCCGATAGCGGAGCCGCGCGCGACGCGGGGGGTCGTGATCGCCGGTCCCGCGGCCGCGCCGACTTCTTCGAATCGTTTCCCTTCCAGGTTGCGCCACAGCAGCGCACGCTGCGCGTAGGTCGTGTTCCAGTCGAGCCGATCGGCCATCGGATAGACGTGGCCGTTGACGACGAGGAGGTCGCGCCAGCCGTCGTTGTCGTAGTCGAGAAAATCGGTGCCCCAGCCGAGGAACGGGATCGAGACCTGCGCGATTCCTGCCCTGAAGCTGACGTCGTTGAAGCTCGTGCCGTCGTGGTTCCGATAGAGCACGTTGAAGTCGTCGGCAAAGTTGGTGATGTGGATGTCGTCGCGGCCATCGTTGTCGTAGTCGGCAATCGCAACGCCCATGTGCGCCTGCTCGCGGCCGTTGCCATCGAGGGCCGCGCCCGAGGGATAGCCCACCTCCTCGAATTTCCCAGTCCCGAGATTTCGGTACACGTAGTTCGGCCCGGAATCGTTGGCGACGATCAAATCGAGATGGCCGTCGTCGTCCATGTCAAACCACGCCACGCCGAAGCCGTAGAGGCGCTTCGTGTCGGTCACACCCGCATCAGCGGTCACGTCGGTGAAGGTGCCGTCGCGATTGTTGCGAAACAGGTGATCGGGCGCGCCCTTCAGTCCGCGCGGGCCACACATCACCGGCTGCCCACGATACACGCACACGGTCGCCCCCGCGGTATACGACGCCCCCATCCCGTGCCACCGGCGCGCGACAACGGCCGCTGCGATCCTTGTGGCGCCTGGGGGTTGGCTTCACTGGAGGCCGCGCCCGATGCGGATTGCGGTTTGCGAATCGCGGCGCCTGGCGCCGGCGGCGGATGGTTCACGTCGAAATCGACATAGGAGGCGACGTACAGATCCAGCCAGCCGTCGCCATCGTAGTCGCCGAATGCACAGCCCGTGGACCAGCTGTTCACCGCCACGCCGGCCTTCGTCGGCGACGTCGACGAAGCGGCCGTCGCCGGTGGCTCGGTACAGGCGATTCGGTCCGAAGTTGGCGACATAGAAGTCTTCGCGGCCGTCGTTGTCGAAGTCGCCGACGCAGACGCCCTGCCCCCAGCGTTCGTTCGCGACACCGGCGGCGTCGGTGACATCGCGGAACGTGCCGTTGCCGGCGTTGCGATAAGAACGCCGCCTTCGGCGCGGGCGAGCCCGACAGCACTCGATCGATCGTCGAGCCGTTCACCAGGTAGATGTCGACGAGGCCGTCGCCGTCGAAGTCCGCCATCGCGACGCCCGATCCGGTCGTTTCGATCAGATACGTCTTTTCGGCGCTGCCGGAGACATGACGAAACCCGGCCAGGCCCGCGACTGCGGTCACGTCGACGTAATTCACATCGGCGGCGGCGTGCGGCGATGCCGGCGGCACGGACCGCCGTGGGAGGCGACGATTGCGCCAGGAGCACGGCGCCGCTCACCACGGCCAGGAGCGGCCAGAGACGTGAGCGTCATTGCGGTGGGGGCGGCGTGTCCGGCGCGAGATGGCGTTGAACCCGAATCGAGCGTGCCGCCAAGCTGCTTCGCGCCTGGCGGAATGCCTTCTGTGCCAGCTCCGGCTGCCGCGCGGCCTGGTAGGCCATGCCGAGGGCATAGTACGCCTCGCCCATCTTCGGTTCGAGCGCGATGGCGCTGCTGCAGCTTCGGCGATACCCTCCGCAGCGCGGCCGGTCTTCGCGAGCGACGTGCCGAGCCCGACCCACGCCACGGCGGCCTGCGGATCGCGCCGGGTGGCCGCGTCGAATTTTCCCACTGCCTCGTCGTCCCGCTGCAGGTAGCCGTAGCAGACGCCGAGGCCGTAGGCGCCGTCGAACGTCGGGCGGATGCGTCTCGGCCTTCTCGTACAGCGCGAATCGCGTCCTCGCACGCCAGCCGGATTCGCTTCAACTTCGCGAGACCAAGAAGCGCGTCGAGCAGGTCGGGCTTCACTTTCAGGGCCGCCTCGTATTCCTCTTCAGCGGCCGAGCGGCGCTCCTGCGCCTCGAGCGCCTCTGCCTGGAGCTGGTGCACGCGCGCGGACTCTGGCGCCATTTCGGCCAGGCGCAGCAACTGCTGCTCGGCCAGACGGGCGCTGACGACGCCCATGTAATACAGCACGTCCTCGTTGCGCGGCGCGATCCGGAGCGCGCGGCGCAAGCTGCCGGTACGCGGCATCGAAGTCGGCATTCCGGATGTGCGCACGCGCGATCAGCACGTGAACGCGGGCATCGTTCGGCTGCTGCGCAAGAACGTCCTTGCCCAGCGCCAGCGCACGGGCCGCATCACCAGCCGACAGCGCGCGAGTGGCCTCGCCGAGGCGCGTGTCGGTGGCGGCTTCGTCGCCGGCGTTTGAGCGTGCGGCACGAGCGTCGCTCCCGCCGACGGCGATCGCCAAGATGGCACTGCGCCATCGGCAGCACGCTTCTCGCCGACAACGCCTCAATCCTCGATCGACACGTCCCCGATCAATCGCACAATTGCTCACATCCGCAATCCGCAATCGTCCAGGTTCGTCAAGGCTCGACCTCGATGATCCGCAGGAACTCCTGCGCCTGAGCGGCGCGCTTTTCCTGCAGCTCCTGCAATCGCGCCGCCTGTGCCTCGCGCCGCGGATCCTTCGTGCGGCTGTAGAGCGTCGCCAGATTCACGTTGGCGACGTAGTTGTTCGGATCAATCGCGAGCGCCTTGCCGAGCGACTGCTCGGCCTCGGTGTACTGGAACGTTGCGAATCTGGATCAAGCCCGAGCTCGGCCCATGCGTCCGCGTACTTCGGGTAGACCTGAAGCGCCGCGTCCACCTCGCGCCGTGCGTGTCTCGAGATCGTTCGCCTGCCGCGCGATGCGCGCGAGGAAGTAGTGGGCGCCGGCCGCAGTCTCCTCTCGCGACGCGACGTTCTGCAAGTCTGCGCGCGCCTGATCGAACTGGCCAGCGTAGAAGCGCGCGGCACCGAGTGCAAAGCGCCCTCGAGGATCGCCGGGCACAAGCGCCACGTACTTCTCGAAGTACGGAATCGCCTCTGCTGGCTCGTGGCGATGGATGGAGACTGCGCCCATCATGTAGTTGATCTGTGGGTTCTCGGGCTCGAGCGCAACGGCCTTCTTGAGCGATTCGTACGCCTCGGCCCCGAAGATTCAGCTCGACGCAGATGATGCCGAACATGAAATGCACGCCGGCGTTGTCCGGCTCGAGCGATCGTGCGTGCGCAAGATAGCCCAGCGCGCCTTCGCGATCGCCGCTCTTGAACGCGGCCCGTGCGAGATCCATCAGCAGCGGGACCGTGACGCCGGACGCCGCGGCGCGTTCGAGCATGGCGCGGCTCTCCGCAAACCGGCCGTGGCGCGCGTGGAGACGGCCGAGCGCCTGCAGCACGTCTGGCGTGGCCATCCCGCGCCGGTCGAGCGCCTCGAGCAGCCGCCGCGGCACCGCGTCGTCCTTGACCCGATCGAACGCGGGAAGCACCGCGAGAGACGTCGGCTGCCGTCAGCTCGGGATGCGACTCGAGCGTCGCCGCGGTGGCGGCCGCTTCCGGATCCTGCTGGCCGGCGAGGTCGGCGACGCAGCACGGCCAGGACCTGCGGCCGGGCGCGCAGCATCGGGAGGAAGGCGATCGACGAGGGCGCGCGATTCCGCAAACTGTCCGGCCAGGGCTTGCAGAAACGCGAGCTGATACAGGCCTTCCGTGCTCGCGGGGTCGATCGACGACCAGCGCCTGTAGGTGCGCACCGCCTTGCCGCGCGCCTCGGGATCGACGCCGGAGCGCTCCTGATAGAGGCGACCGAGATTCTCGTACGCACCCGGCGAGCGCGGCGCGAGCTTGATTGCCGTTTGAAAATGCGACTCGGCGCTCGTGAACGCGCCCTGCTGCGCGTCGATCACGCCGGCGAAGTTGTGCAGTGCCGCGCTGGCAGGGATAGGCGCGCAGCCCTTCGTCCGTCGCCGCCTTCGCGGCCGTCAAGATCCTGCGCGTCGAGGAGCTGGGCAATCCGTCCGGATCGTCTGCTCCAGCGCCGCCTGAGCGGCCGGCTGACCCGATGATCCATCGTGCGCGATGACTGTCCCGGTCAACATGCCCAGGATCGCCAAGGTTGCCATCCACCAACTACTCATCGTGGAGGCAGCGCCACGCCTCATTGTGGAGGCGGGGCTTCAGCCCCGCCGGGAGTCCCGGCGCCGACGCCTCGCGCTTCGCATCGTGCAGGCGCTGGAACGTTGCCATCGCCTGCGTCGCCGCTTCGGTCTTGCCCTGACGACGGTAGATGCGCGCGAGCGCGTAGTGGGGCTCGGCGTAAGTCGTGGTCGCTCGCCGCCGCATGCTTCAGCGCGGCGATCGCCTCGTTCAGATGATCCTGCTGCTCCAGGAGCACACCGAGCTGATAGTGCGCCTTCGCGGCAGACGGCGTCGTACTTCATCGCCTCGCGCAGCAGCGCCTCGGCCTCGCGCAGCTCACCGCGGGTGCGCAGCAGGGTCCCGAGATTCAGCGGCGGCCAGTAACGACGGATCGTTTTGACGTTCGGTTCAGCGCGATGGCCTTGCGATACGCGGCCAATCGCCTGCTCCGGCTGGTTGAGCGCCTCGTAACAGAGACCGAGATTGTCGAAGGCCTTCATGAACGTGTCGTCGGCTTCGACGATCGCCTCGAAGCGCTTGGCGGCCGACGCGTAGTGCCCCGCGTCGTAGTCCACTCGGCCGAGCCAGTACTGATACAGCGGATTCGTCGGGTCGGCTTGCGCCAGCCGTTCCAGCTCGGGCCGCGCCCAGTCGCCGTGGTTCATCGAGAGATAGGCAATCGCCAGCTGGTAGCGAGTCTGGCTGTCCAGCGGCGCAATCGCCTCGGCCTTCTTGATCGCGATCGCCGCGTTCAGCGGACGCCGATCGGCGAGAAAGACTCGCGCCAGCAGCTTGAGCAGCTCGGCGGACTGCGGCGCCGCCTCGATCTTCTTGACGAGCAGCTGCTCGGCGCGCTCCCAGTTGCCGGCGCGCAGCGCCTTGTCGAGATCGGATCCTTTTTCGACGAGACGCTCGCACCAAACGGCGCCGGTCGCGCCTCGTCGTCCAGCCGGCGGTCGCGTCTGCGCGAAGGCCGGCGTCGACAGGACCAGCGTCAGGACAGCGCGACGCCAATCGACAATCCGCAATCCGCAATCCGCAATCCGCAATTCACGGGAGCTCTTCTCTCCGCGATCTTCGCCTTCAGCTCCATGTGCGTCCCGACTCTCCGGCGCCAGCGCCAGCTCTCGATCGACTTCGCGCGCCGCCTCGTCCCATCGTTTGCTCGGCGGCGTAGAGCTGGGCAAGGGCGAGGTGAATTTCGACGAGCGTCGGATCGAGTTGCGCGGCGCGCTCGAAATTCCTGTGCCGCCAGATCGCGCCGTCCCTGCTTCGCGTACTCGGTCGCGAGCGCCTGGCTGGCGCGGGCCGAATTCGGGTTGACCGTTCGAAGGCGCGCGTACGACACCTGCGCCAGACGCAGATAGGCCTTACCGAGTCGATAGACGTATTCGTCGTTCTCCGGCGACAGCCTGACGAGACGGCGGTATTCGTCGACGACGCCCTCGATGCGACCGGTCCGCTCGTAGGCATCGGCGAGCTGGAGGTGCGCGACGGGCTCGTTCGGCATCAGCTTGACCGCCCGTTCGAGCGCCGACGACAGCCTCCGCCGACCGATTCAGAGCGAGGAGGCTAACGCCGGCGAGCAGGCGGGCCGGACCAAACGACGGATCCAGCCGCGACGCGGTCTGGAACTCGACGAGCGCGTCCTGAGTGCCGGCCGCGTTGCTGCAGGACGATGCCGAGATTGTGGTGGACGAAGCTCCGGTCGCCGCCCTTCTGCAGGACATCACGAAATGCCTGCTCGGCGTCGTCTAGGTTGGCGCCCTTCAGGGCGGCAACGCCTTCAGCGAATCGTGCCGCGAGCGCAGGCGGGAGCTCCTGTGCCAAGGCCCTGGGGCAGCCGACATGAGCGACGACCAGAAGCCCGGCAGCCGCGACGCGCAAGGAAACGCATCGCCAGAATGACGAGAGGCGTCGCCCGCATGCAGCGAGTCGACGCCTCTATTGTGACGTATCCGAGGTGGTCGTGCGTTCGCCTAGAACTCGAACCGAGCCGCGAGCTGGATGCTTCGCGGGTCGGTTACGGTGCGATTCCATGTACCGAAGCTCGCGACTCGCCAGGTCCGTGTCGAACGCGGCGATACCGTTATTTGCGGAACCAGGAGCAGAGAAGTTGTGCCAGTTCCAGAGGTTGAAGGCCTCGAATCGCGAATCTGGACGTTGGTGTTTCCTGGCAGCCTCGTGTTCTTGACCAGCGCGAGATCCTGGTTGCGATAGGCGAACCCGCGCACGTCTCTTCGATCCGATTGCCGCGCTCCCTGATAGAAGTTGAACGCGCTAATCGGCTCGAAGGCGTTGACGTTCAGCAGCGGGCCCTTGGCCGGATCGAAGTCGCCCTTGTCCTGCGCGAACACCGCATCCGGATTGACGATCGCCGGAATGCAGGCGGCCCGGAACTGCCCTGGCACGTTGCACGCCGTCCCGTTGACTCGGAAGAACATCGGCAGCGCCGACGAGTAGCGGAAGATCGTGCTGACCTGCCACCCGCCGAGCAGCGCACTCGCCACGCCCGGCGTCGTTCAGGTGCTTCTTGCCCGGCTCCGAACGGCAGCTCGTAAACGAACGCTGCGGACAACACGTGCGGCGTGTCGTGCAGCGAAATCGCGTCGTTGCGCTCCCGCTCGAACGGCGAGATCGACGCCCTGCGCGCCGCTCCAGGTAAGCGCGTCACGCTGCGTGTTGTCCGAGCGCGCTGCCGCTCGTCTTCGACAGCGTGTACGACACGAGCGCGTAGATGCCGTCCGAGAAGCGCTTCTCGAGCTTCAGCTGCAGCGAGTTGTAGAGCGACTCGCCGTGGTTCTCGTTGAGGCCCTGCAGGTTGTCGCAGTACTGCGGATAGGGCCGCAGCGCCTGCGCCACCGACGGGAGCGCAGTCCCGTCATCTGCTCGACCCAGCCGGCGTACGGCAGCGGCACGCCGTCCAGACTCGTCATGCCCCGGCGCGAACTCGTCGTTCAGGGCGTTGCCCATCGACAGGTAGCTCAGATCGATGGCGTTGATCGGATCGATGCTCGACGGCAGCCGGCGGCCGGCGCTACCGACATACGCCACGCTCAGCGCGAGGTGGTGTCCGAGCTCGCGATCGACCGTGATGTTCCACTGGTGCGAGTACGGCCGCTCGTTGCGCATCGAGTGGGACGGTAGAGGATGCTCTGGCCGTTCTTGTAAGTCGGCACGGATGTCAGGCGGCTGCGCGAAGTTCTGCGGGAATCCGTTATCGAGGTAGAACGCCGGCTTGATGCCGCCCAGCGACGCCGACGAAGGTCGGCGTGTTCGAGAAGCCGTCCTGTGAGATCCCACCGCCCCAGCCGGGATAGAACGCCTGGGTGTAGAAGATGCCCCACCCGGCGCGGACCACGGTCTTGTCGTTGAGCGCGTAGACACCGCCGAGACGCGGCGCGAATCCGCCGTACCAGTCCTCCTCCGGATAGCGTGCGCCGAAGCTGGCGGCGCCGTAGCAGTCGCCGGCAAAGGCGAGACGGCCCGGACGGCCACCGGCGCCGGGATTCGCGCCGTTCGGATCGAAGAACGACAAGACGTCGTACTTCTCGGACGACGGCGAGTAGTAGTCCCAGCGAAGTCCGTAGTCGAGCGTCAGCTTGTCGTTGACCCGCCACGTGTCGCCCGGCGTGGAAGATCCACGCGTGCTGCCGCGGATAGACGGCGTCTGACGCGCGGAAGGCCGAGTTGCGCGTTGTCGACCGCACCGAGCAGGAAGCTGGCAATCGGGCTGCCGCTGTTGCGCGCCGATCAGGCCGGTGGCCCCGCGGGCGAAGTTGAAGGTCCCGGCCTGGTTGCCGTTGTGGTGGATGTTGCCCATGATCTTGCGCCACTCCATGCCGACCTTGATGGTGTGCGCGCTCTTCGTCCAGGTCACGGCGTCGTTGATGATGAACGTCGGACGCGTCGTGACGTTGCCGATGTTGATGCCCGCGGCTGTTCCCCAGCTGCTCGAAGCTCGTCGCTCGAAAGTCCGATCTGCGGCGGGCACGTTGTAGCCCGCAACGCCGGCAATCTGCGGCAAATCGTCGACGAAGTCCTGGTTGACCGAGCCGTAGCCCTCGTTGCGGTTCAAATACCCCATCGCCATGTGGTTCAGCAGGGTACTGGTGAAGGTGCGATCCCAGTTCAATCCGGTTGACCCAGCGAGTTCTGCGGATCGGAATACGTCTCGTTGGCGATCGTCTGCGGCAGCGTCGAGACGAACTTCGCCGGCGCACGCTGGTGCCAGAAGCTGGCGAACACGTGATCGTTGCTTCCAACCTGCATGTCGTAGCCGCCACATGTAGTAGTCGGAGTTGCCGAGAATCGTGTCCGGAATCGGCGGCGCGAGATAGTTGTTCTGTCGGGTCGCCGTTCGTCGGCGTCGGCAGCGCGTCGCAGGCAAGCGCGTGACGATCGGGCTGATGCGATCCGGGCAGATCACGTTCGGCGTATTGCCGTCGCAGCCCATGAACTGCTGCTTGATGCCCGTCGTGTCCGTCGAACGTCGCAGCGGATCGTAAATCGGAATCAGGTTACCGTTCGCGTCGCGCCAGTCGCGTGAAGTCGCCGTTGCGCTCCTTGATCGACGGGATGGACAACGTCGGCTGGTTGGAGCCGCCCGTCTGTCGGTAGCCCTCGTAGTCGAAGTAGAAGTAGCTCTTGAGCCTTTCGCTCCAGAAGCCGGGCACTTGCACCGGACCGCCGATGTTGAACGCCGTAGTTGTTGCGGTTGAACTCTGGCTTGTTGGCGGCGCCCCACTGCTTCGCCTTCAGTGAGTCGTCGCGATGGATACTCGAAGCGCCGATCCGTGGAACGAACTGCCGCCGGACTTCGTGACCGCCATGATCTGGCCGCCGGTGGACGACCCGTACTCCGGCGCGTAGTTCGACGTCAGGAGCTTGACCTCGCTCACCATGTCGGGCGACATCGGGAAGTCCTGGAAGATCGACACCATGCCGCCCTGACTCATGAAGCCCTGCTGCATGCTGACGCCGTCGACCGAGGCCTCGTCGCCCGACTGCAGGCCGCCGTTGATGCGGGCGTCGAACGCATTCGCTGTCGCCGCCGGTGCTGACGCCCGGCATCAGCGTGGCGAAGGCCGCCGCCGCACGCGGGCCGCTGTTCATCAGCAGCGGCAGCTGCTGCAGCGTCTCGGGCGAGATGCCGTGCTCCTGCGTCTGGGTCGTGCCGAGCACCGATGACCCGCCGATCACCTCGACGCGCTGCTCCTGCGCGCCGACCGGCAGCGTGACTTCGACGCGCTGCGTCGAGCCGAGAGTGACCTCGATGTCGGGATCGACGACCTGCTGGAACCCTTCCTTGGTCGCCTGCACTTCGTATTTCGAAGGCGCGAAGGTTCCGGAACGCGTACTCCCCTTCCGGCCCGCTGACGGTCGTGCCGACGATCTGGTCGGTGGCGATGTTGCGAAGCGTCAGTGCCACATCCGGGACGACGCCGCCGGACGAGTCCTTGACGACGCCGGTGATGGCGCCGTTGACGGTCTGGCCCCACGCGGTGCTCGAGAGTGCGAGCAGCACTCCGAGCACGAACCCCAGTTGACAACGTCTCTGCATCAAACTGCTCCTCGGAAGACCACAACTATCGACGAGGGGAAGAGTCCCGGGACTGCTTTCGCTAATGCGAAAGCGTTAAAGTGGTCAAAATTGTTGCTTGGAGTGTATAGCACCTGGGGTTGACCAGTGCAAGGGGCTGCAAGCGCTTACTTGTTCCAATTTCCTGGTTTTGGGCACTTTCTTCAGGGTTCTACCCAAGCCTCAGCCTCCGGTCGAGCTTGGGTTGGCCTGACCTTCCGCGTAGCGCAGCGTGTCCTGGTCGCCCGGTGTACGCGTTTACATTACCAGGTCTCAATGGCCCGCAACCCTCCACGTCCGCCGGGCTCCCGGAGCGTCCTCGCGGACATCGCCCGCGACGCCGGGGTGTCGACCGCGACCGTCTCCCGGGTCATCAACAACCGCGGATCCTCGCCAACACCAACTACGACCCGGAGCGGATGACGAGCTACGTCCGCCGGTTCATCGAGCGCGGCGCGCGGGGCGTCGCGATCAGGACCTCGGAATTCGATCGCGGGCGGCTCGCGGAGCTCGCGCGGCGCGAAAGAGGCTACCGGGCCTGTCGTCTCGCAGTCATCGTGAGGCCTTCGTGCCCGTCCCTTGTGTCAACGTGACGACGCGATCGGCGGCGCCGCCGCTGAACCGCTCGATCGACCCGCCGGGCCATGTCACTTCGATCGCGTCGAACGTCGCCGCGTCACCAAGGCCCAGATGAACCCGAAGATCGTTCTGTGAGAGGAAACTGGACCCGGTCTGGACTTCGCCGGAGACTCGATGCCCGGCGACGTCGACCGCGACACGCGCGCCGATAGCGTCACGATTCGGCGTGTTGCCAACGGTACGCACGAGCAGCCAGTGGGTGCGTGGCCCCATGTTTTTCAACAGGCTCGGGCGAGCGCCGAGATTGCTCACCACCACCTCGAGGCTGCCGTCGCCGTCGAGATCGCCCGCCGCGGATCCGCGCGACGCCCGCGGCTCCGAAAGCGCAGGACCGGAGGTTGGAGAGATGTCCTTGAAGCGCCCGCCACCAACGTTCCAGTAGAGCAGCTTCGGCTGCCGATAACGGACTCCTGGCAGCCGCTCGACTTCGGGATAGACGTGACCATTCATCATCAGCACTTCCTTGCGCCCGTCGTGATCGACGTCGAGGAGATGGATGCCCCAGCCCACGTACTGCATGATAGCCGCCGAGGCCCGAGCGAAAGACGCGATCCTCGAACAGCCCCGTGCGATCGTTGTGAAACAGATTCGGGACGTCGTCGCTGAAGTTGGTCTTGGCGATGTCCACGCCGCCGTCCTCGTCGTAGTCGGCGACGGCGACACCCATCCCGCCCTGCTCTTGCCCGTCGTCGTTGAGAGCGACACCGGCGAGCAGCCCCGACTCCTCGAACGTGCCGTCGCGCTGGTTGCGGTAGAGCAGACTCGGCGTCGAATCGCATGCGACGAACACGTCGGGATATCCATCTGCATCGACATCGGTCGATACCGCGGTGAAGCCATAGCAGCCGCCGGATTTCGCAATGCCTGATTTCTCCGAGACGTCGACGAACCGTCCGCCGCCCTCGTTGTGAAACAGACGATTGTGTGAGAACGGCAGCCCGCGGGGTCCGCACATCACCGGCATGCCCTTCCACTGGCAATAACTGGTGGCGCCCGGCGCCGGCACGCGTGCGCGATCGAATTTCAAATAGCTGGTGACGATCAGATCGAGCCGGCCGTCGAGATCGAAGTCGAAGAACGAGCAGCCGGTGTCCCAGCGCGGCTCGATGCTGGCAATGCCAGCCGTGGCGGCAACGTCCCGGAACGTGCCGTCGCCTTCGTTGCGATAGAGCGCGGTCTGGCCAAAGTACGTCACCAGGAGATCGCGGTGGCCGTCGCTGTCGTAGTCGGCGGCACACACGCCCTGTCCCCAGCCGACTCGCGTCAACCCGGCGCGCGCGGTGACGTCTTCGAAGCGGAGTTGACCGCGATTTCGATAGAGGTGACCGCTCGCTGTCCCGCCGTCACCGTCGCCATCGAGGGACGTCGCGTTCGCGATGAACACATCGGGCAGATCGTCGTTGTCGTAGTCGAAGATGGCGACGCCTGTGCCGGTCGTCTCGAGGATGTACTGCTTGCGGGCGTCGCCGCCCGACACGATGCGCGCGGTCAGCCCCGCAGACTCGGCCACATCGCGATAGTCGACCGTGATCGGCGGAAGGTCGGTTTCGATGCTTGGGGAGTGGGCGAGGAGCGCGAGTGGTCCGACCCATTCCCTGCGAACCGACGATCGTCACTGCGCCTGCTACGAACACCAGGGCTGCGGCGGCCGTACGGCACCGGTAAAGTTCTTTAGCTGCCTTGCGGAACAGTTGGGCTGGGCAGTCCAATTGGCTTCGCCTAATCATCGCTTGACAGACCAAATATCGTATACGATATATCGCTCGGCTGCGGTTGCGGGGCCGCCAGCCTGCTCGTTCCCGTCGACGGTCTTGTTCGGGGAGTGATGCCATGACGAAGCGCCGTGCGTCAGTAGTGGCAGGGCTCGCAGTTCTCTTCTTCGGCGTCAGCCGACCCGCAGTTGCACAGTTCGCCAGTTCCATTGAAGGCACGGTCACCGATTCGAGCGGTGCGATTGTGCCAGGGGCCACCGTCACCGTCCTCAACGAGGACGTCGGCACCGAGCAGTCGGTCACGACGACGAATGCCGGGTACTACCGCGTGCCGGCATTGCCAGCGGCCCTCTACACGGTGCGCGCAACGCTCACCGGCTTCAAGACTGTCGTCCAGGAGCACATCCGGCTCCAGGTCGCCGAGACGAAGACCATCAACGTCACCCTCGAGGCCGGACAGGTGCAGGAGCAGGTGACGGTCAGCGGCGCCGCGCCCCTCGTCGAGACCTCGCAGGGCCGGGTCTCGGGCGTGATCGAGGAAAACCAGGTCAGGGATCTTCCGCTCCTCGGACGCAACTTCTTCAATCTCGTCGTCCTGACGCCGGGTGTCACCGGCCGCGCCGCAGGCGGCGGCCAGGCCTACGCGCAGTCCAACGCCGATATTTTCATCAACGAGTACGGCGTCAACATGAACGCCAACGGCGCGCGCACCGAGTCGAACAATTTCCTCGTCGACTCGTCCACGGTCAGCTCGAGTCAGCGCAGCGGTGTCGCGAACATCACGCCCAATCCCGAGGTCGTCGAAGAAGTGCGCGTCGCCGTCAACAATTTCTCGGCGGAGACCGGCAGGAACGGATCCGTGCTGGTCAACATCGTCACCAAGAGCGGCAGCAACACGTGGCATGGAAGTACCAGTTACTTCTACACGAACGATTCCCTGCAGGCGAAGAACAAGTTCCAGCAGCAGGTGCCCGGTTTCCAGCACCCCGATTACGGCCGCAAGGAGTATTCCTGGGGGCTCGGCGGACCAATCCTGAAGGACCGCACGTTCTTCTTCACGTCGGGCGACGTGCTGCGATCCGAAGTCGCCATCAGTCGCGCGGCGCGGATCGTGACGCCGCAGTTCATCGACTTCATGAAGCAGAGCCGGCCGAACAACGTGTCGACGTACGTGATGAGCACCTTCCCGGCATCGTTCAGCGCCGAGCGCAATTTCCTGACGGCTGGCGCGCTGCTCGGATCGTCGTGCTCGGGCAGCGGCGCGATCGACTCGCCGGTCGGGGCCATTCCGTGCAATCTGCCAGTGACCGGCGAAGGGACGTTCAACACGACGTCGCCGCGCGAGGGCTTGCAATGGACGGGGCGCGTCGACCATCACCTCAATGACGCCAAGGATCGCATCTACGGCGCGATCAACCGGACGACCGTGGATAAGGTGCTGTTCGGTACGCCCGATGTCTATCCAGACTTCAACACGATCTCGCCGACCAACAGCCTCCACTTCAACACCAACTGGACGCGCATCGTGTCGCCGACCATGGTGAACGAGGCGTCATTCTCGTACGTGCACGTCTACGGGAACCTGCCGCTCAACCGGCCGGATGTTCCGGGCATCCAGGTCACCGGCATCGAGCGGTATCAGACGACGTGGGGACCCAACGATTTCGTGCAGAACAACTTCGAATGGCGCGACGTCCTGAGCTGGACGCGCAGCGCGCACAACCTGAAGGTCGGCGGGAGCTTCACCGCCGAGCACGCCGACAACGAAGGATCGCGCGTCTTCAATCGCCCGATCTACACCTTCCCGGGCGTGTTCGACTTCGCGGCCGATCGTCCGAGCCGACAGGACAATCTGGCCATCGATCCGAACACGGGCGACGCGGTGACGAATCTCCTCCGGGAGCACCGCACGAACTCGATTGCCGCGCTTCGTGCAGGACGAGTGGAAGGTCAGACCGAACCTCACGCTCAACCTGGGCCTGCGCTATGAAGGCTACTCGAACGTCCGCGACTCGGCGGGAGACGTCACTGCCATCGAGTTCGCCAGCCGTTCCGGCTCGCTTCAGCAGGATCTGGCCACCGCGACGCTGGTCGAACGGCAGTACATGCTCGACGGGGGGCTCTGGAGCGGGCTCCATACGTTCGGACCGCGTGCAAGTGTGGCCTGGGATCCGACAAACGAAGGACGTATGTCGCTGCGAGCCGGCATCGGCCGCTTCTACGAGCGAATGTCGAACCAGCTCTGGGACTCGGAGTACACGAACCTCCCGGGATTCGCAGTGACGTCGGCGACGATCTTCGATCCGGTGAAGCCCGTCTTCGGCCTCGGCTCGACGCCGGAGAAGCCGTACAACTATCCCGCGCCCGTCAGGGCTGACGGCAGGGTTGAATCCGCAAGGCGGCTTGCAAAACGGACGGGCGAAGGCCGATGTCCTCGATCCGACGATCGACCCGATGTATCTCGACAACTGGTTTGCCGGCGTCCAGCGCGTCGTCGGCAAGGGCCTGGTCCTCGAGGGCGACTACATCGGATCGCGGGGCAGCGACATGTACGTCCGCTACGATGTCAATCGATTCAACGGCGATCTCCTGGATGGCCGTTTCGACGGCATCATCCCTGGCGTCTCGCAGCTGCTGTATGGCCAAGCCATCGACAAGAGCCATTACAACGGCGTGACTGCCGCGGCGCGGTTGAATCGCGCCGACTTGCAGTTCGGCGCGGCGTATACCCTGGGCAAAGCCATCGACGACTCGAGCACCGCGACGCCGCCGGCGCGGCCTGATGCAAACGGTCCCGCCGCGCAGGACGAGGGTCCGTCGGACGCGGACATCCGACACAAGCTGGTGCTGTCGGGCAACTGGATGATTCCCGGGCCGACAAGAAGGCATATTGGCGGCGATTCTGGGCGGTTGGCAGGTGGCCGGCATGCTGCTGGCCCAGACCGGCACGCCGTTCTCCGTTGTCTGCAACGGTCCATCCTTCACCCCGATCCGCGACGGGTCGGGCGCCATCGTCGGCAACTCCGGCTGCGACTACAACGCGGATCTGGCTGGGAACGATCGACCGAACGTGCCGGCGTTTGGCGATTCGCTTTCGGGTTTGAGCAACGACGACTTCCTCTCGGGGATCTTCACGAAGTCCGATTTCCCCACGCCTGCGCCTGGGGTGCCTGGCGCATTGGGACGGAATACGTTCCGCGGGCCGCGCTACTTCAACGTGGACATGTCGTTCATCAAGAGCGTGAAGATTCCGTGGGCCGGCAACAATTCCGCGAACGTGCAGTTCCGGATCGAGAGCTTCAACCTGTTCAATACGACGAACCTCGATTTGCCAATCGCGAATCTCGCCGACCCGCTGTTCGGCCGATCGGTGTCGGCGGCGCCGGGCCGGATTGTGCAGTTCTCGGGTCGGTTCCAGTTCTGAACAGTTGGGCGGCCGATGGGGTTCGGTCGCTCGCCCCGGGACGATCGCCTCCCGCACGGCGATCGTTCCGGGGGTCTCCCATGAGTAGAATTCCGTGGTGCGCCCTCGGCTCCGATTTGCCCGGCGCGTCGCGTCGCCGCGCACTCTGACGTTCGCCCTCTTCCTCGGCGCTGCAGTTGCGGCACCGGGACCTTGCACCGCGGGCTCGTCGCCTCCGTGCACCTCGGCACCCTACGACTGCGCCGCTGCGCTGGTGGAGCAGCGGGACTTCGCCAACGCCATCACGCTGCTGCGAAGCGTGCTGACCCAAACGCCAACAAACCTGAAGGCGTTGAATCTGCTGGGGATTGCGCTGACCGGGGCCGGGAAGATCGCCGAGGGCAATGCCGCGTTCGAGAAGGCGCTGGCGATCGATCCCCAATTCCACCCGGCACGAAAGAATCTCGCCATCAATCAGTTCAATCGGGGCCGTCTCGAGAGTGCCGAACGCGAGCTTCTGCGAGTGGTGACCAACGCCGATGGGGACGAAGTGGCGCATCTCTATCTCGCCGAGATCGCGGTGCAACGCCGCGCGTGCGGCAAGGCCATCGGTCATTTTGCGAAAGCCGGTCACTACGCCGCCAGTCGGCCCGAATTCATACTGCACCGCGGCGTTTGCCTCCTCGAAACTGGAGCGATCGCAGAAGGCGTCGCCCTGCTCGAGACGCTCCCGCCGGATGCATCGGCCCAGCGCTTCGATGCCGCCGTGGCGCTCGGGCAGGCAACACAATTTGCGGACGCCGCGCGCTGGTTCGGTGCCCTGAGAAGCTCCTATAGAGATCCCTACTCGGCTGGGTACAACCAGCTGTTGATGTTGGTGAGGGGAGGCGAGTACACGGCAGCGGCGACTGTCGCCGACGAACTACTCGCCGGCGAGCCGCGGCGCGCCGAGCTCCAGAGTCTTGCCGCGCAGGCATTCGCCAAGGCCGGCCGGGTCAAAGACGCCTACGATGCGCTGCGCGCGGCGACGGTGCTCGAGCCCACCAACCAGGAGCACTACCTCGATCTGGCCGCCATCTGCACCGAGCACGAGAACTACGACCTCGGGCTCGAAATCGTCGACATCGGCCTGCAGAAAAATCCGGCGTCATGGGTACTGCAGCTGCAGCGAGGGGTGCTGTGGGCGATGAAGGCGCAACTGCATCAGGCCGAAGAATCGTTCGACACCGCTCGCCAGATGGCACCGGACCGATCGGCCCCCTATGCGGCGCTCGCGATGGTCTGGATGCAGACCGGCCGCACGCCGAAAGCGGTCGAGACGCTGCGCGCGGAGGCGCGGCGCCGGAAGCGCGACCACGTCGTCCCGTACATGTTCGCCGTTGCGCTCATACGCTCGGGCGTGGATCCGACAGCACCGGAAGCGATAGAAGCCGTCACTGCCCTGCGCGCATCGATTGCGGCGAATGCGTCGTTCGCGCCGGCGCACAGTGAGCTCGGGCGCCTGCTCCTCAAGCGTGACGACGTGAATGGTGCGATTGCCGAACTGGAACAGGCGGTCCAGCTCGATGCGGATGCGACCGCCGCCCTGTACAACCTGGCGCAGGCCTATCGCCGGAAAGGCGACCGGGCCCGCGCCGCGGAGCTTCTCGCGCGCGTGAACAAACTGAACGCCGAGAAGCGAGGCGACGATCCGGAGCGTGAGCTGCGGCAGGTCGTCATTCGCATCGTCCGCGAGGGTTCGACGCCGGCGCCGGCCGGCACGCCGTGAATCTGCACGCGGCGATCCCGTGTTTTGGTCTCGCGATCCTGGTCGCCGCCCTCGCGCCGTCTGCGTCTCCCCAGGAGACGGCTGCGCCAGTCGAGCAGGAGCGCTCGCACAAGCAGCGTGGACTCTCTCTTCTCGATCGGTCTCAATTCGATCGCGCACTCGCGGAGCTTCGACAGGCTGCGGCTTTCGATCCGGCTGACGCGGTCGTCCACGACGGCATCGGCGTAGCGCTGGGAGAACTGGGCAATCTCGAGGAGGCGCTGGCGGCCTTTCGCCGCGCCATCGAGCTTGACCCCAATCTCGCGGCGCCTCGATTCCATCTCGGATTGGCGCTGGAGCGATCCGGACATCCTCGCGAAGCACTCGTCTCCTATCAGCAGGCGATACGTCTGCGACCGGATTTCGTCGAGGCGCGGCATGGTCTGGGGTCCGTGCTCGAACGGATTGGCGACTTCGACGGCGCCATCGCGCAATTCGAAGCCGTGACGCGCGCGGCGCCTGGTTTCGCCGAAGCCCACTACAATCTCGGTCTCAGCCATTGGAGTCGCTACAAGAACGCCACCGGCCCACGACAGTCGGCGGACATCCAGGCGGCGACGGTGTCATTGAAAGCGGCGGCGCGACTGGCGCCCACGGACGCCAGGGTCCATGCGGCCCTCGGACAACTGCTGGCGGACACCGAGGATCTCGCTGGCGCGGTCGAGAGCCTGCGCCGAGCGCAGGCGCTGGCGCCTGAGAGTAGCGCAATCGCTTACGACCTGGGCCTGGCGTTGCGCAGGTCTGGCGATCTCGACGGTGCAGAGTCGCAGCTGCGACGGGCGCTTGTCGGCACAGGAGGCCCATCAGGCGCGAGTCGTGCACTCGGCCTCGTGTTGAGACAGAAAGACGACCTCACCGGTGCAGCGAACGCATTTGCCGCGGCAGTTCAAGCGAATCCGCAAGATGCGCTCGCGTACCAACTGCTCGGAAGCACGCTGATCAAGCTTTCGCGCGAGGACGACGGTCTCCGGGCCCTGGATCGCGCGATCGAGCTCGACCCTCTCATGGCGGAGGCGCGAGCTGCACGGGCCCAGGCCTTCGCGCGACAAGGACGGGCAGATCTCGCTCGCCGCGATCAATCCGAGGCGCAGCGCATCAAGGCTGCGGAGGCGGCCGTGGGACGCGCGATGATCCTGCTCGAAACCGGTCAGACGCAGGCACGAAATGGTCAGGCGGCTGACTCCCTCACGAGCTTTCGTCAGGCCACCGTCGTCTGCCCGGAGCTTTCCGAGGCGCATTATCAGCTCGGCGTTGCGCTGATCGAGTCTGCCGGTGATACGGCCGCTGCGGAGCTGGCGTTGAATCGCGCCATCGAACTGCACCCGTCACGGGCAGATGCGTATTACCAGAGGGGCCGCCTGCGCGAGCGACAGGGGGACAACCAGGGAGCAGCGGACGCGTTCGCGCGCGCGATAGAGCTCAAACCCAGCCTGCTCGACGCGCATCGCGCACTCGCGGCCATGGCGGCATCTCGGCACGACTGGGCCACAGCGATGGAGGAATTCGACGTCGTGCTCGCCTGGCAACCTGACGACCGTGTAGCGCGCGATGAGCGCGCCCGGGCAGCTGAGGCGCAGGTGCGAACCGCGGTGCCGCGATGACGTCGCGGGGCTGGGCGCAACTCGCCGCGGCGATGCTCTTCGTGCTCGCGGCCGCGGTTCGCGCGAACGCGCAAGTGGCTACGGCCGAACGGATTCAGCAGGCGCGCTGGTGGCCGACCTCGCCCAACGTCTCGAGAAGCGACGTTGTCGGGCCGGCGGAATGCGCCAGCTGTCATCGCGCCAATGTCGCTTCCCAACAGACGACCAGCATGGCTCAGACCGCGTCGCGCGCTGACGATGCCGCGGTGTTGCGCCGGCACCAGCGCCTCGCGTTTCGTTCCGGCGCGGTCTCGTACTCGATCGCGCGCACGGAACAGAGCACGAACTTCACGGTGAATCACGGCTCACAGACGCTGAGCGCACCGCTGGCGTGGGCGTTCGGCAGGGGCAACGTCGGTCAGTCGTATCTGTTCGAGCGCGACGGGCGATTTCACGAGGCGCGCGTGAGCTATTACGACTCGATTGACGGTCTCGACTTCACGCCGAATCGATCGATGACCGAACCGCCGCCGACCATTCAGGATGCGATGGGGCGCCCCATCGCCGAGGCCGAGGCGCGCCGCTGTTTTGGATGCCATACGACGGCGTCGACAACGACCGCGGGGTTCGCGGCGAGCCGTTCGATTCCAGGCGTAACGTGCGAGGCGTGCCACGGTCCGGGGCGCGCACACGTCAGCACGATGGAGCGCGGCGGCGACGGTACTCGTGCGGCAGGGACGATCTTCAATCCGCGAACGCTCGACGCCGCCGATTCGGTCGATCTCTGCGGGGCCTGTCACGCCACGTTCTGGGACGTGCAGCTCGCCGGCGAGCGCGGCATCGCGGCGCTTCGCTCACAGCCGTTCCGGCTGCAGAGCAGCCGCTGCTGGACCGGAGATCGCCGGTTGGCGTGCGTGTCGTGCCACGATCCGCACGCACCCCTCGTTCGCGAAGCCAGCTTCTACGATTCGCGGTGCCTGGCGTGCCACGGACGCTCCGCGTCGAGTGTCTCGTCATCGATTGTCAAGGTCTGTTCGGTGGCGACCGAGCGATGCGTCAGTTGCCACATGCCCAAGTACGAAGTGGCCGAGATGCACTACTCGTTCACCGATCACCTCATCCGCAAACCTGCAGCGCGCTAACCCGCCGTTTTGCGGACAAATCCGCACCCACGATCCTCCGCCCTCACTCGCCATCGCCCGTTCTGCGGAATCCCGGCACGTCATGCGGCGCTCCCCGTCCCAACTCGCCGCCATGAGCGCGGCGGCGTAGAGCAGTCCGCCGTTGCCGGGCGGATAGAGCGGCATCCGATGCGAGATGTCGGAGGCAGCGTCGAGTGACGCCAGATGATTGAGCACGCGTTCTGAGCGCGGATGGCGCTGTCTGGCGATCCGCGACAATTCCAACCAATCCTCAATCGAACCCACAATCTGCAATCAGCCCCTCGACAAGCTCGGGCCGCCCTGAGCCTGTCGAAGGGCACAATCCGCAATTGGCGTGAGCCCCCCTTCCTCTATCTCACGCATTCCCTTTCGGAGGTCTTGAATGTCGATGGCTGCCATTGCCGCGCGCCCGCCCGCTGCGCATGTCCGCGAGCACCGCAGCGTGCTTGCCGCCGCCGAAAAGCGGCTCCTCGTCTGGATCGCCGGGCGTCTGCCCCGAGCAATCACTGCTGATCACCTGACCGCCGTTGGCGTCGTCGGCGCCGCCGGTGCCGGCCTCGCGTTCGCGATGGCCAGGTGGACGCCATGGACGCTTGCCGCCGTGCCGGTGTTCCTGGCGATCAACTGGTTCGGCGACAGCCTCGACGGCACGATCGCGCGCGTGCGCCACCAGCAGCGGCCGCGCTACGGCTTCTACGTCGATCACGTCGTCGATCTGGTCAACGCCGTCGTCGCTGTTCGGCGGGCTCGCGGCTTCGGGCCTGATGCAGCCGGTGCTTGCCCTGGTGCTGCTGGTGGCGTATGTGCTGCTGTGCGCAGAGTCGTTTCTCGCAACCCACGCCGTCGGCGTGTTTCGTCTGTCCTTTTCGGGCGTGGGGCCCACGGAGCTCCGCATCCTGCTCGCTGTCGGCGCGCTCGTCGCGATCGGCCGGCCGACCGTGACGCCCTTCGGCTGGGGGCCGTTCGCCTTCTTCGACGTGGGGGCCGCAATCGCCGCGATTGGGATGACCGCAGCGTTTCTGATCTCCGCCTTCCGCAATGGTCGCCAGCTCTATCGCGAAGAGCCGCTGATCCCGAGCGAGCGATGAGCCGTGTCGCCAGGTTTGCGGCCGTCGGCGTGCTCGGCTGGCTCGTGCAACTCGCCGCGCTGGCTATCCTGCTGCGCCTGGGGCTGCACTATGTGCCTGCCACGGCCGCCGCTGTCGAGCTCACGATCCTGCACAACTTCGCCTGGCACGAGCGTTACACCTGGCGCGATCGGCGTGCAGCGTCGGGCCGGGCGATTGCGAGACGCCTGCTGCGCTTCAACGCGTCGACCGCCGTCGTGTCGATCATCGGCAACGTCCTCGTCACGGCGCTTACGGTGCACTTCCTCGAGCTCCCCGTGCTCGTCGCCACCACGCTGGCGGGCGTGACATTGTCTCTGGTGAACTATGCCTCCGCGAGCCGCTGGGTGTTCGACCCCGGCCTTGCGGGTCAGCTGCCGAGGTAGCCGCCCACCTGGCTGTTCTTATGCATCTGCCTGAACGGTGTGGGCGACGTGTGCGTGCGTTCGAGGTTGAGGCGGCTGGCATTCCTGCTGCTGCTCGCGTTCACCGCGTGCGATCGGGCTCCCCATCAAACCGGCGGCGTCACCGTTGAGAGTTATCCGAGCGATGGCCGTGGTTCTGGTTGGCTGGCGCTTCCCGCCCGGTCCGACTCGATCAAATTCGCGGTCATCGGCGACAGCGGGCGCGGCTCCAAACCGCAGTACGACATCGCCGCGCAAATGGTGGCCTATCGCGAGCGATTTCCGTTCACGTTCGTGTTGATGAACGGCGACAACATCTACGAGGGTCCCGCCAGCCGCGAGGACTATCGCGAGAAGTTCGAGCGTCCTTATCAGCCGCTGCTCGACGCCGGCGTTACCTTCCACGCCGTACTCGGCAACCACGACGATCCGCGCGAGCGCGACTATCCGCTGTTCAACATGGGGGGAGAACGGTATTACACGTTCAAACCCGATTCGGGGATACTTTCCACGATCACCACCGACGCAAGATTCTTCGCCATTGACAGCACGTCGCTCGATTCGACACAGCGTGGCTGGATTCAGGAACAGCTATCGAGATCGAAGGAGCGCTGGAAGATCTGTTTCCTTCACCATCCGCTCTACACGTCGGGTCGTTACGGGCTGAACGCCCGATTGATACGCTGGCAGCTCGAGCAGATGTTCGTCGATCACGGCGTCGACGTCGTCTTCGCCGGTCACGAGCACTTGTACGAACGGATGGCTCCGCAGCAGGGCGTGCTGTATTTCATTTCTGGCGGCGCCGGATCGCTTCGTCGAGGCGACGCTCGGCCGGCCGAGTTCGTCGCGCAGCGTCTCGACACCGACTTTCACTTCATGCTGATTGAGATCGTTGGTGACCGTCTGTACTTCCAGGCGATCACGCGCACCGGCGAGACGGCCGACGCGGGCGTGGTACGACATCCCTCCTAGAGCGCCGGACAGGGCGGGCCCTCGGTGATCTCGCGCCGCTTCGCGTCGAAGGCTTCGACCCAACGAGTGATCGGTGCGTCGTGATGGTCGAACCGCGCTCCCTGGAAAAGCGCCGAGAGCTGCCGATCGGACAGCCGGGACAGCCGAGCGCCTAGAAACTGCCTTCCCGCCTCGCTGATGCGCACCGGCGGAAACGTCGCTCCTCGATGCGGCAGATGTTCCATGCTGACGAGGCATTCGGCCCGGGTGCGCCAGACCGGCGACTGGCGCCACCCGTCGAGATCCACTTTGCGCGGTCCGAATGTGGCGCCCGCGTCCTGGATCAGGGCGAAGGGTCGCGCACAGTGTCCTCGCGGGTCGCGCCCGCCCGGGAGACAGACCAGCCGCTGATTCTCGGCCTTGTTATCCCAATGCGCGAGGAACGCGGCGAGCAGCCGGAAGGCATCGACGTGCGCGCGCGGCGCCGTTTTCATCGCCTTCACCTCGTGCCAGCTCCAGCCCCGTACTGTGCCCGTCTCGATTGCGTCGCCAAGGAACTTCCGCTCGACGGCGACCCACTCGAATTCCACCGACGACTCGTAGTTGACGACCCGCTGGTAAATCCCGTGCGCCCGCGCCAGCTGCACCACCTTCATCGTGGTGAAAGGAAACCACGGGCACCCGTGACAGCGGACGCGCTGGACGAATTGCACGCGATCGGCGCCGAACCCCAAGGTGCGCAGCAGCGCGGTCGCCGCCACTTCACCGTGCGGCTCGGCGCCTCCGTACTTGATCTTGACGTGCTCGCCGTTTTCGAGCACACAGTCGAACTTCGGCGACGTGCCGCTCGGCTCGTCCACTTCGAAGCGGCAGGACAGATCGTCGGGAAGCGAGTCGCGGCCCCGGCTCAGGTCGGCGCGCTCGATGGGAACCGGCGGTTCGTGCCAGACAGCCGCTCGGCGAAGCGCGTCCGCGCGCGCGGCCTCGGTCCACTTCGATTCTCGCCGCGCAGCGACGATCGACCGCGCGAACGGCGGGACGACGATCCACGCCACGAGACTGAACGTTCCCACCAGCATCAGGCGCCGCCCTATCCAACGCACAGGTTCGAGCTGTGCAATACGAATGCCCGTCAAATCGCAGGGGAACTGTTCAAGGATGCGACACACGCGGCCAATTTGGACACCGGGTGTGATCGTCGCGCCTGCAACGCGCCTCACGGTGTTTTGGACCCGTGCTTGCACCTCCAAAGCAAGGCTCCCTGGCATCGGCGAAGGAGATCGATGGCTCAACAACTACAAGGGAAAAAAGTGGCCGCGCTGGTCACGCACGGCTTTGAACAGATCGAACTGACCGAACCACGGAAGGCGCTGATCGATCAAGGCGCCGAGGTCCACGTCGTGTCGCCGGAGTCCGGGCAGGTGAAGGGGTGGAACCGCACCGACTGGGGAGAAACGGTGAAAGTGGATCGGTCGCTCGCGGAAACGCGGGCGGACGAGTATGACGCCCTGCTGCTGCCCGGCGGCGTGCTGAATCCTGACAAGCTCCGTATCGCTCCCGACGCGGTGCGCTTCGTCAAGGCGTTCGTCGACTCGGGCAAGCCGATCGCCGCCATCTGTCACGGGCCGTGGACGCTGATTGAGGCGGAGGGTGTTCGCGGGCGCAAGATGACGTCGTATCCATCGCTGCGCTCCGATCTGAAGAACGCAGGCGCGAATTGGGTCGACCAGGAAGTCGTCGTCGATCGCGGGCTCGTCACCTCCCGTAAACCGGACGACATCCCGGCGTTCAATCGCAAGATGATCGAGGAGTTCGCCGAGGGCGTCCACGCTGGCGCCGGATCCGGCGCGCGTCGGACCACCGTCTGACGCACGCGGTAATTGCGCAGATTACAGACTGCCGGGCACGCGCCGATGGCGCGCTGTCCGCAGTCTGTGGTCTGTCGCCCGTGCCAGGACTCAGTCGGAACGAAGGGCGCTCGTCGGGTTCACGCGCGAGGCGCGCCATGCCGGGATCAGGGTGGCGGCGAATGCCGTCGCCAGAAAGAGCACGGCGGCGCCCGCGTAGGTGGCGGGATCGCTGGCGGTGACGCCGAACAGCAGCGTCGCGATGATCTGCCGCAAGGTCCACGACAGCGCGATGCCGATCCCGAGGCCCGTCAGCGTCAGCAACGCCCCCTGCGCGAACACGCTGCGAAGTATCGACGCAGGTGCCGCTCCGAGCGCCATGCGGATGCCGAACTCGTGGGTGCGCTGACTGGCGATGTAGGCAATCAGCCCGTAGACGCCGACCGCCGCGAGCACGAGCGCAACCAGTGCGAACGACGCGACCATCGCCGCATACAGGCGCGGCCGTGCCAGCAGGTCGTCCACGTACTGGTCCATGGTCTTGACGTCGGACACGGCCTGCGTTGGATCGACACTCTGCACGGCCGTCTTGATCGGCCCGGCGAGACTCGTCGGATCGCCAGCGGTGCGCACGACCAGGCTCGTGATGTACCCGGGGTTCTGCGCGTGCAGCAGATAGACCGTCGGCGCCGGACTGCTGGTCAAGCCGGAATGCCGGATGTCGCCGACGACCCCGACGATTTCCGAGGTTGGTCGGTCGGAGGCATGAACGCGAATGCGGTGGCCAAGCGCTCCGCCGTCGCCAAAGTAGCGACGGGCGAAGGCCCGATTGACGATCGCCACGCGCGTTGCCGACGCCGTGTCGCGTGCGTCGAATGCGCGTCCCTGGATGACCGGAATGCCGATCGCCGCGAAGTAGCCCCGGCTGACGAGGGAGCACTCGGTCGCAAGTCCACGAGGATCGCCCGGCACCTCGTCCCGCCAGAATCCCGAGCCGCAGGTCATGCCGGCAAGCGGCAGAAACTGGATGGTGCCGGCGGCCTGCACGCCGGGCACGTCTTCGACGCGCTTGACGATCTCGTCGACAAGGCGCACCCGGTAGACGTCGTCGCGGACGCCGAGAAAGAGGCGCATCGTGAGCGCCTGTGCCGGACGAAACCCGAGGTCGACACGCACCAGACTGGTGAAGGTTCTCAGGAGCAGCCCCGCCCCCACGATCAAGGTGACGGCCAGCGAGACCTCCGCGATCACCAGGGCGCCGCGGAGCCGTTGCTGTACGCGATCGGCGGTGCCGCCGCGGCTTTGGCGGCCGAGCGTGGCCTGCGGGCTGGCGCTTCCTGCCTGTGCCGCAGGAATCACGCCAAACGCGAGCGCGGTCAACGTCGCGACGATCAGCGTGAACGCAAGACAGGACGCGTCGAGCTCCACAGGCCTGGTGGTTCCGATCGTCAACGCCCCCTCGGTCAGCGTTACGAGCGCGCGGATGCTCCAGCGCGCCAGCAGCAGCCCACCGGCCGCGGCGAGCGCCGCCAGCACGAGACTCTCGATGACGAGCTGACGAACGAGGCGTCCCTTGCTGGCGCCGAGCGACGCGCGCACCGCAAGCTCCTGCCGCCGGGCTGCGCCCCGCACAGTCAGAAGGCCCGCGACGTTGACGCACGCAAGAATGAGCACCACGGCGACGACCGCCATCAGCAAGCGAAGCGCCGGCCTTCCCTCGCGGACCAGAAAGTCCTGCAGGCCGGTGACGGATGCGCTGTATCCACGATCGAGCGGAAGCTCGCGGCTGAGTTGCCCCGCGACCGCTTCGAGCTCGGCACGCGCTTGCGCCAGCGTGATGCCGGGGCGCAGCCGCGCATAGCACTCGAACGAGCGTGATCCGACGGCGCCCGGGTTCGACGGATCGATCGTGAGCGGGGTGTAGACGTCGGGTTCGGTGAGTCCCAGCTTGAGATCGGGCGACGCGACGCCAACGATCGTCAGCGAACCGTCGCTGACCGTGAGGCGCCGGCCGACGACGGCGCGATCGCGGCCGAAACGGCGAGTCCAGTAGCCGTAGCCGAGAACGGCGACTGGCTCGCTCCCCGGAGTCGCATCAGCGGCGGTGAAGGCGCGTCCGACGATGGGCGGCAGGCCGAACACGCGAAACAGGTCGGTGGTGACGTTGGCGCCGCTCACCTGCTCAGTGCCGTCGCGGCCGACGACGTTCACTGGGGGACGCTGCACGATCGCGATCGCCTCGAACGCGCGGACGCGCGATCGCCACTCGAGGAAGTTCTGCGGATGGACGGCCACGGTGTCGTCGGAGGCCTGCGGCTGCTCGCGGACGACGACGACGCGGCCGGCATCGGGAAATGGCAGCGGCTTGAGCAGGACCGCATTGACGAATGTGAAGATCGTCGTGTTCGCGCCAATCCCCAGGGACAGCGACAACAAGGCGACCGCGGTGAAGCCCGGTGTCCGCAGAAGGGTGCGGACGGCATAGCGTGCGTCCTGCAGACAGCTCTCGATCAACTGCAGCCCGCGTGCGTCGCGGCACTCTTCCTTGCGCTGCTCGATGCCGCCAAACTCGCGAAGCGCCGCAAGTCGTGCGTCTTCATGGGACAACCCGCGCGCCTTCAGTGCGTCCATTTGCCGATCGAGGTGATAGCGCAGCTCCTCGTCGAGTTCGGCCTCCATGCGCGCGCGGCCGAACAGCGAGCGCAGTCGCAGACCCAGTTTTCTCACCGCACGCATGTGCGTCCTCTCGTCCCTCGTCCCTCGTCCCGTCCGTCCTTCGTCGTTGAATGGCGCCTAGGCCGTCCTCACGATCAGCGAGATGGCCGCTGAGAGCCGTTCCCACTGCGCCGCTTCCTGCGCCAGCGCCCGTCGCCCGTCGCGCGTCAACTTGTAGTACTTGGCGCGGCGGGCGTTCTCGCTCTCGCCCCATTCGGCATCGATCCAGCCCTGATGTTCCAGCTTGTGGAGCGCCGGATAGAGTGAGCCCTGTCCGACCTGGAGCACGCTGTTCGACATCTGCTTGATCCGCAGCGCGATGGCCCAGCCGTGCATCGGTTCGTTGGCGATGACTTTCAGGATCAGGAGGTCGAGGGTGCCTTGCACGAGATCGGTGGGTTTGCTCACGAGTCCTCTCGGTTACCGACAACAGTACCACCGCTCTTGTCGGTAAGCAAGGGGAGGGGCTCAAGGATGAGGGACGAAGGACGAGAGACGAAGGACGAGGGACGAGGGACGAGGGACGAGGGACGCACATAATCGCTCCACAATTCGTCGCGATACTGCCCTCGAATCCGTTTGTGGAGGCGGGGCTTCAGCCCCGCCGATCCAGGAGGGCAACACAATGTCAGGCAACGTTCGTTGGGGTGCGATCGTGTTCGCGCTGCTGCTGGCGCTCGGGATTGGCTACGGCGCCTACAGCTACGGCTTCTCGCAGGGAGTGGCGACCAGCCCGCAGATCGCGGCGGCGGTGCGGGATGGGGGCGGTTACGGCGCTTACCATCCGTGGCACCACGGCCCGTTCGGCTTCGGGTTTTTTCCCATCTTTCCGTTCTTCGCGATTTTCTTCTGGTTCCTGATCGCGAAGCTGTTCTTCTGGGGCCGGCCGTGGGGGCATCGCGGATGGTACGGACCGGGAGACGTGCCGCCGGTGTTCGAGGAATGGCATCGCCGGGCACACGAGCAGGGCAAGAGCGCTGCGGCCTCGTCGTAGCATCATGATCGCATCGCGATGCCCACGGTCCTGGTCGTGGACGACGAGCCGCAGATCGCGCAGATTGCGCGCGATTACCTGGAGCACGCCGGGTTCAGCGTCATCGTTGCCGGCGACGGCCGAAAGGCGCTGGATCTGGCGCGCTCGCGGCAGCCCGATCTGATCGTCCTCGATCTGGCGCTGCCGAAGATCGACGGACTGGACGTGGCGCGCGAGCTGCGACGCGAGTCGAACGTGCCGATCATCATGGTGACGGCTCGCGTCGAGGAGGCCGATCGGATCGCGGGGCTGGAGGTCGGAGCCGACGACTACGTGACCAAGCCGTTCAGCCCGCGCGAGCTCGTCGCGCGGGTGAAGGCGGTGCTGCGGCGCGGCGACGTCTCCGCCTCGCGGGGCGACGTCTTCACGGCGAGCGATCTCACCTTCGACGTGCCGCGCGTGCGGCTGGCGCGGCGATCCCAGACGCATCGATCTGACCGGCACCGAGTTCCAGCTGCTGGCGACACTGGCACGGCAACCCGGACGCGTCTTCACGCGCGCCCAGCTGCTCGACGCCATCCACGGCCTTGACGTGGATGCGTTCGAGCGCGCCATCGATACCCACATCAAGAACATCAGGCGGAAGATCGAGCCCGACACGCGGAACCCGATCTACGTGCTCACCGTGTACGGCATCGGCTACAGGTTCGCAGACGCATGAGCGACCCGAGCGGTGGTTCGCGCTTCGTCGAGGAAGGGGCAGGCCCGCCGGGCGCACGCGGACACCGTCGATTCGGTCATCGCGGAGGCCGGCCGCCCTGGTGGCCCGCGAACGAGCCGTGGCCGCCGCCGGACTCGCGGTCGTGGCATCGCGGTCGCGCGCGGTTCCTCCGCGGCATTGGCTGCCTGTTCTTCCTGGTGCTCACGCTGAGCGGCGTCGGCGTGACGACCATCGTGCGCTACCTCGCCGATCGTGGCGCCGGCGGGACGTGGCCGTCGGTGGCCGCGGTGGCGGTTCCGCTCCTGGCGCTCGTGGCCATCATGCTGGCCTTCGTCGGGCTGATGCGGCGCGTCGGAATTCCCGCGGGCGATCTCGTCGGCGCCGCGAATCGCGTCGCCGACGGCGAATACTCGGTGCGCGTGGTCGAGCGCGGTCCGCCGTTTCTGCGATCGTACACGCGGGCATTCAACACGATGGTGGAGCGGCTGCAGTCGCAGGATGCCCTGCGGCGGCAGCTGATGGCCGACGTGGCTCACGAGCTGCGGACGCCGTTGAGCGTAATTCAGGGACGCCTCGAGGGGCTGCTCGACGGCGTGTATCCGCGGGACGACGAGCGGTTGCGGCTGGTGCTCGACGAGACGCGCGTGCTGGGCCGCCTGATCGAGGACGTGCGAACGCTCGCGCATTCGGAGAGCGGGACGCTGACGCTGCAGCGGGAATCCACCGACGTCTCGGTCCTCGTCGGCGACGTCGTGCGCTCGCTGTCGGCGCTCGCGGAATCGAACGGCGTGCGCCTGGAGAGCCGGTGCGCGGCCGATCTGCCGCTGATGGACCTCGATCCGCTGCGGATGCGCGAGGTCCTGACCAACGTGGTCACCAACGCGCATTCGCCACACACCCTCGGGCGGGCAGGTCGTCGTCGATGCACACGCCGAATCCGGGAAGCTGACGATGAGCGTCTCGGACACGCGGCAGCGGCATCGCGTCCGCCGATCTGCCGCACGTCTTCGATCGGTTCTACAAGGGCCCGACGTCCACCGGGTCCGGCCTGGGCCTGGCGATTGCCCGCGCCCTGGTGCTCGCCCACGGCGGCGAGATCACCGCCGAGAGCGCTCCCGGCGCCGGCACCAGCATCCGCATCCGGCTGTAAGCAGAGGCGGGGGACAGTCCCCAATGGCACGAAATTCGTGCCATTGGGGACTGTCCCCCTTATACAATGCGCCATCGCGGTGCTCCCGTTCCTCTCGCAGATTTGGTCGGCTGCCCGACGCCTTGCCCTCGGCCTCGCGTTGATCGTCATCGCGTCCGCGGTCCTCCTCCTGTCGGACCGCGGCCAGCGCACGACCTCGGCGGCGCACGTCTTGCGGATCGCCATCGTCCAGCACGCCTCGACTCCCGTCCTGGACGAAGGCGTCCGCGGCATGATCGACGGTCTCGCCGAACGCGGCTTCCGCGACGGACGACGATCCGGATCTCGACCTACAACGCGCAGGGCGACCTCGCGACCGGCAACGCGATCGCCCGACAGGTGACGACCGGCGAATTCGATCTGATCCTCACGTCGAGCACGCCGTCGATGCAGGCGGTCGCCAACGCCAATCGCGACGGCAAGACGAAACACGTCTTCGGCCTCGTCGCCGATCCCTTCAGCGCCGGCGTCGGACTGGACGCCAAGAACCCGATGAAGCACCCGCCATACATGGTGGGCCAGGGGACGTTCCTGCCGGTCGGCGATGCCTTCGACCTCGCGCGCCGGGCCTTCCCACGCCTGCAGCAGGTCGGCGTCGCGTGGAATCCCGCCGAGTCGAACTCGGCGGCGTTCACGGCCAAGGCTCGCGAAGCCTGCGCCCGCCTCGGTCTGACGCTGCTCGAAGCCAACGTCGACAACAGCTCCGCCATCGTCGAAGCCATCCACTCGCTGTCGTCGCGCGGGGCGCAGGCGATTTGGGTCGGCGGCGACAACACGATGACGTCCGCGCTGGCCACGGTCGATCGCGACAGCGCAGGCGGCACGGATTCCTGTGTTCACGATCACGCCCGGCGCCGCGGATCGCGGGACCCTCTTCGACATGGGCCTCGACTTCCACGCGTTGGGCCGAATCCACGGCCAGCTCGCGGCAGATGTATTGAGCGGCACGGATCCGGCGACGATTCCGATCCGCGACGTCCAGGAACAGGTCCCCCGGCGCGTCGTCATCAATACCCGCATCGTTCGCAGATCTTCGCGATCCGTGGCGCTTTCCGCGACGACGCGCTCGCGGCGGCGGATGCGGTGGTGGATGACACGGGTGTTCATGAAAAACAGGCAGCGCCCAGACCCGCGGCGAAGCCGACCAGGTGACAGGCCATTAGATGGAGATTCGACGCCAGGCAGGCAACGGGTGGCTCGAGTTGATCATCGAGGGACGGCTCGATGGATCCTGGGCGGACAGTCTCGACGCGGAGCTGGCCGAGACCGTTCGCGCGGGACATCACCGCCTGCGCCTCGATCTCACAGGCGTGCGATTCATCAGCTCCGCAGGCATCGGCGTCCTGGTGAAGTCGTACAACCAGTTGTCAGCGATCAAAGGCCGCCTGGTGATTGGCGCCGCCTCCTCGCAGGTCCGCACCGTCCTCGAGATCACGCGCCTGCACGACCTCCTGATGCCGGTGACGGAGGATTCGGCGCCGGAAACGCTGACTCAGGGCGCCACACTGGTGCGCGAAGGCCTCGTCGTCCAGGTGTTCGATCTCTCCCCCACCGCGCAACTGACGTGCCGGTGGAGCGCTGACGACAACGAGACGGTCCTCTGCAAGGAGTCACTCTTCTCCGTCGGCGTCGGCGCGTTCGGAGAAGAACGGGACGCGTGCCGCGAGCGATACGGAGAATTCGTGGCCGTCGCTGGTGCCGCCGCGTACCTGCCCGCGGACGGGTCGGAGACCGCTGATTACCTGATGGGGTCGGACGCGCGGCCGGTCGAGCTCCACGCCCGGCGGCACCTGACCTGCGAAGGAGGCTTCGCCCACCTGGCGCAGTTCGAACCAATGCCGCCGCGCACCACGGTGACACTCAGCGAGGTCGCGGCCGCCTGCCTGCAGGTCACGCGAGCGAACGCGGCGGGAGTGGTCGCAATCGCCGAGACATCGGGCCTCGTCGGCGCCGCGCTACGGCAGTCGCCGGCGATGATCGGCGACGGCGACTTCTTCGCGTTTCCTGACGTCCGCACGCGCCTCACCTTCACGGCCGAGCGCGCATTCGTCCGTTCCCTCGCGCTGATCGTCGGCGTCGTCCAGCGCGCGGGCGGACCGATATCCGCGACGGAAGTGCGACCCCTCGATCGCGACAGCGGTTTCGAAGGCCACTTCCATGCGGCGGCGTTTCCTTATCGCGCGTTCAAGAAAGGACGGATCGAGCTCGGCGAGGCCGTTCACGCGCTCTTCGACACCGGAGGTTTGCAGGGCATCCTCCATCTCCTCCACGACGACCGCGCGATCGCCGGCGTCGGACAAAGCGAGCTGACACGCGGGGTCTGCTGGATCGGCCGGATTGGAGGCTCAGCGATGACGCTGCTCGTCGGCGCGTTGACCATCGGGCTGATCCTGTCGCTGCTCGCCCTGGGCGTGTTCATCTCGTTTCGCATCTTCGAGTTCCCCGACATCACGGCGGACGGCTCGATCACGCTTGGCGCCGCCCTCGCCGCGAGCGCTCCTCGTCCAACAGGTGCATCCGGTGACGGCTACGGTGGCCGCCTTCGCTGCCGGTGCGGTTGCCGGCGCGGTGACCGGCATCATCCACACCCGGTTCGGGATCAACCGGCTCCTCTCCGGCATCCTCGTGATGACGGCGCTCTACTCGATCAACCTGCACATCATGGGCAAGAGCAACGTCCCGCTGCTGTCGGAGATGACCCTGGCCACCATGGTCGAGCGCGCGGGCGTGGCGCTGACCGGCAGTTCGACCGACGTCCTCATCGCCGGGTGGAGCGTGGCACGTGCGCGACGTGTCGATGCTCGTCTGGTGCGTTCATCTTCGTGATCGTGATCGCCATTGTGCTGTTCGCGTTCTTCCGCACGCACCTCGGAATGGCGATGCAGGCGGCCGGCGACAACGCGCAGATGATCCGCGCGCTCGGCGTGAACGTGGACACGATGATCGTGGTCGGGCTGGCACTCTCGAACGGGCTGATCGCGCTGTTCGGGCGCCCTGCTCGCGCAGTATCAGGGCTTCGCGGACGTCCAGATGGGCATCGGCATGGTGGTATGGGGGCTGGCCAGCATCATCATCGGCGAGGCGCTCGTCGGCGTCCGCCAGCTCGGCCTGCTGATCGCGGGCGGCATCCTCGGCTCCGTGCTGTTCCGGCTGCTCGTCGCGATCGCACTCCGCGGCGGCCTCGACCCGAACGACCTCAAGCTGGTGACTGCGGTCTTCGTCTTCGCGGCGCTGGTCCTGCCGCAGCTGGCGCGGCGCGCCGCCGGCCTTCGCCAGAAGCGAGCCGCGTGATGCTGACCCTCACGCGCATCGCCAAGGTATTCGGCCGCGGCACGCCCAACGAGGTGCGCGCCTTGCAGGGTGTCGATCTGACGATCGAGGAAGGCTCGTTCGTCATCGTGATCGGCACGAACGGATCGGGCAAGTCCACGCTGCTGAACGCGATCGCCGGCACTTTCTTCGTCGATTCCGGGTCGATCGCACTGGATGACCAGGACATCACGGCCTGGCCGGAACACCGCCGCGCGCGTCTGGTGGGCCGAGTCTTTCAGAACCCGTTCAGCGGCACGGCGCCAGGGATGACGATCGCGGAGAACCTGGTGCTCGCCGCACGCCGCGGCGAATCGCGGGGACTTGGCCTGGCGCTGAAGGCCGATATGCGCAAGCAACTGCAGGATCGGGTCGCGCGGCTGAACCTGGGCCTCGAGCATCGCCTCGACAACGTGATCGGAACGCTCTCGGGCGGCCAGCGTCAGGCGCTGACGCTGCTGATGGCGTCGTGGGTGAGGCCGCGGCTCCTGCTGCTCGACGAGCACACGGCGGCTCTCGATCCGAAGAGTGCCGATCACGTGATTCGTCTCAGCCAGGACATCGTCTCGCGCGATCGGCTGACGACGTTGATGGTGACGCATTCGATGCAGCAGGCGTCGAATTTGGGCGACCGCCTGATCATGATGCACCGCGGCCGCATCATCCACGACTTCAGCGGTGCGGAACGCCGGCGGCTGCGTCCCGAGGACCTGCTCGCCAGGTTCGAGGCTGTCCGCCGCGCCGAGCAGCTCGACGAAACCGCCGCGGAGATGCTGCGTCGAGCCTACGTCTAAAGACCGGGCGATGGCGTTCGGCCTTTCACCAACATCAGTAGCGGCCTGCCTCTTGCTTGCTGCACTCCAGACCGGCGTGCCGGTCACGGAGGAGCCGCGGCACAGGGTCGTATTCACGAACGGCTATGTGCGCGTGATCGATGCGTCACTGCCCGTCGGCGATGTCACCCTGTTCCATACTCACGACCTCGACAACGTGCCAATTGTCATCACGGGAGGAACGATTCGCACCAAGGTCGTCCACGGGGCCACGAGCCACACCACGCTCGAAGTCGGTCGTGCGTGGTTCGCGAAGGCCGCCTACACGCACCAAATCGCCAACATCGGCGCGACGCCGCTCCGCTTCATCGACGCCGAGATCCTTGCGCGGTGGCAATCGCCCGGTGCTGGAGCGACGCAGTCCAGCCCGGAGACCACGATCGTCGAAAACGACATCGTGCGCGTCGCGAGGATCGCACTCGAGCCGCACGCCAGCCTCGCGCCGCATGTCCATACGCGGCCTCTGCTGCACGTGGAGGTCTCCGGGAGCGGTGGCTCCGGGATGCCCCGCGCGCGCGGGCAGCTTCCGGTGGCTCGATTCCGGCGCGCCGCACGGAGTGGCGAACACGAGCGACCGGCGGTATGAAGGCGTGATCGTCGAATGGAAATAGCCCACTACATATGAGGGAATCGGGATGTCGCCACGAAGACAGTCCACTGTCAGCCGTGCGTTCGAGCGTTTCTCAGGAACTGTCGCCCGATGGACAGGAAGCAGCGCCGCCTTCACGATCGCGTTCGCGCTGATCGTGGTATGGGGAGCGACGGGACCGATCTTCAATTACTCGAACACGTGGCAGCTCGTGATCAACACTGCCACGACCATCGTGACGTTCCTGATGGTGTTCCTGATTCAGCGCGCACAGAACAAGGATGCGCGCGCCATCCAGCTGAAGCTCAACGAGCTGGTCGCGGCGATTGACGGCGCCAGCAACAGGCTCGTCGACGTCGAGAATTTGTCAGAAGACGAACTCGAGACGTTGCACCGCTTCTACAGCAAGCTGGCACACATGGCCCAGCACGACGCCGACATTCGTCAGTCACATTCGATCGACGAGGCGCACGAGCGTCACGCTCGCAAGCTGAAAGCGGCAAAGGCGGACGGAGCGCGACGATGACGGTCGCAGTCACGGACCGATACCGACGGTCCGGTCACGGACTGTCACGGAAAATCCTGTCACGGACTGTCACGGATAATCGTGTCACGGACTACACGGACATACTGCTCACGGAGTAACACGGACTAATCGTCGAACTAAGAGCGTAGGGCTGAAGCGGACGATGCGAACGAGTCAGATCGCACCTGAGGTGCCGGTCCGCGAACGCGGCCCTGCAGTGGCTGCGCCTCAGGGCGACAGTTTCGCATTTCTGTACTCCCGTCGACAGCGAGGAAGGCGAATTGTCCCGTCCGTGACAGGCCTATCGGCGATATCCGTGACAGGGCCCTATCCGCGACGTCCGTGACAGCCTGTTGTCCGTGCTGTCCGTGACCGCGTGTTGTATGTGACGCCTGTCAGTGACACAGCGTCCCGACAGCCACCTTGTTCAGACCAGACCGACCTCGTTCTTCGAGATCGCTTCCACCAGCGCGCCGGTCGTCGTCGGTTGCGCGATGCGAGTGGCGACGTCCGCCTGCGCGATGATGCCGACCACCCGCCGCTGCTCGTCGATCACCGGCATCCGGCGCAACTGGTTGCGCGCCCATCGTCTGCAGCGCCTCCTGATAGAGATCAGTGGTCTTACACGTGACGACCTCGGCGGACATCACATCGGCGACGGTCGTGCCGGCCACGTCCCGGCCCTCGGCGACGACGCGGATCGCGATATCCCGGTCGGTGATGACGCCGACCAGCACCTGGCTCTCGTCGTCTTTCACGACCGGCAGCGACCCGACGTCATAGCTGCGCATCAAGCGCGCTGCATCTACGATCGGATCCCCGGGCCGGCAGGTGACAGGTGCCGGCGTCATCACTTCGCTACACGTCATGTCGTTCTCCTTTGAGCGCGCCTAAGAAGAGACCGTCGGAGGCTTGCCGGCCGAGACCGACAGCATGATCCCGAGTCCGACGGCAATGACGAGACCGATGGCGATCCACGCGGGCGCGATCGCCTGAAGCATCCCCCCGTACCACAGGGCCATCACGCCGCCGACGATCAAAATCACGTACCCGATCAGGTAGAGATTGATGAACTGCACAGGATCCTCCCGGACCGATTGTTAGCAAACGTGCGGCCACTCCGGCGGCGCTGACGGAACGGCCGGGCCTGGCAGCTCAAGCGCTCAGCGCTTCCTTTTCCTCATCTTTCCCGCGATGCTCCGACGCCTCGCCGCGATCGTCGCGTTGGGGGACGGTCTCGAGCCAGTCCTTTTCGAATACATCGCGCAACCTCTTCACGATTCGCGCGTCACGCACGATGATGCCGACTTCACGCCGCGAGTCGAGCTCGAGGGCGCGCAGGCTCTGGCTGCCGAGGAACGCGTGGGCACCGTCGCGGATGATGCAGCGCGCGTGCAGGCGCAGTCCCTTCAGCTTCGTCGGCTTTGCAGCACCTTCGCTCGCGCACCCGAGCGACCCGAGGATGCGGATATCGACACCGTGCTTGACGCGATCCTCGAGCACACGCACCATCGCGCGATCCGATACCTTCGGGTCGTAGATGCACAGCTCCTTTTTGGCCTTGCCGAGAAAGTCGGCGAGTTGCTTGCGCGCGTTCTCTGGACTGACGACGAGGCCCGGCTTCCCCGACGAGTAGTCCTGGCGCGTCACGTCCGCCTCGAACACGCGCATCGCTTCGGACACGAACGCGCGCTGACGCGTGATCACGGCGAAGCTTCGGCTTTGTAGATCGAGGCCCGTGTAGTTGAACAGCTTCACGATCAGCGTCTTCTCGTCGACGATCAGCATCTTGCCGTGGTATCTGACGAGATCGTCGCCCGTTCGCGCGGTGGTCACGCCCGCCGCCAGCAGCGTCTGTTCGAGCTTGCGGAGCCGCTTCTCTCCACCGCGATTCGTGTGCGCGACGAGCGCCCGCACCTTGACACCACGCGCAACTGCCGCGGCGAGCGCCTTCTCGATCTCCGGCCGGTCGAACCGGAAAATCGTGGTATCGATGCTCGACTTGGCGCTCTTGATCGCGGCGAGCACGGGGCTCAGGCCGTCGTCAGGCTGGACGATGAGTTTCATGAAGCCTCACTTCTTCTCTTTCATCTCTTCCCAGTCCACGCTGATGCCTTTCCCCAGCGAGACCAGATTCTTCGACATCGCGTCGGTGCCCTGTCCCAGCGGAATCTCCACCATGTAGTGGAGCTCACCCGACGCCCAGCTCCGCAGCTCGAATTGGAGATGCTGCCGGCGCAGGGCCGCCTCGACCGCACGCCGAATCGGGCCGACGTCCTCCGCCGTAACCTTCAGCAGGAATCGGACCGCCGGCGCCGGTTCGCTGGTCTCCAGGACGTAAAGGAGGAGCAGGAGAAACAGCGTTGCAAACGGCGACAGCCAGTACAAACCGACGCCTGCTGCCAGACCCACCCCCAGCGCGGCCAGCATCACCCCGGCATCCTTCGGGTCGTCGATCTTGGCGCGATAGCGAACGAGCCCGGCGATGCCGACGACGCCGAACGCGCGGGCGAGGCTGGCGCCGACGACAATCATCACCAGGGCGCCGACGACGGCGAGGATGATCTGCGTCTGGACGACCGCCGGCCGCCGCGGCGGCGTTCCGGCGCGTCTCGGGCGCATCGCCAGCGCCGCACCGAGTACGGCCGCCAGCGGGAGGCGTACGACAGCTTCGAGCAGAGATTGAGTTTCGGTCACGAGGCCTTCCTCCGCGCCTCGAGCGCCAGGCCTTCCTTGACCTTCTCGCGAATCCGGCGCACGAATCGTGACGTCGTTTCCGGGGCGAACCCGCCGGCGCGGAACGCATCGCTCAATTGCGCGTCCGTGAGACGCTGCAGCCGCCGGCAGGTCCACTGCACGTCGGAGACCCGAATCCCCTCGAGCAGTTCCTGATGCCGCCCCTTGAAGGCGAAGTCGACGAATTGCCCCTCGACCTTCTTGACGAACGGATGCTTTTCGAACGACTCGATGTCGCCGCGCTTCGGCGAAAAGCGTCCCGTCTCGCCGAAGGTCGCGCCGAGATCCTTGACCGTGTACCACAGCGTCTGGCGCGCGCCTTCGCGACGGGCGAAATAGAGGGTGTTGTTGTCGTCTTTCAGGTCGGTACTGTTGAGGATCATCATCAGCACGATCAGGCCGCGGTAGGGTTCGGTCCCGACGAACGGATTCTGCGCCCACTTCCAGATGCCGCGGTTGTCGAGCCACTCGACGTCGGGGCGCAGGCGCGCTGGTCCTTCGTCCGTCATCTCATCGCCCTTCTTCACCGGCAGCTTGAACACGTGGTACGACGGCGGCTGCGGATAACCCATCGCCCAGACGATGCGCGAAGCGATCACCTCGGTCGTCGCTTCGGGACCGATCTTCGCGCTCCACTTCTTGCCGTGCCCGTCACGCACATCCATCGTGGTGCTGAACCCGCTTTCGTCCCGTTTCAGCAGCGTGTATGTCGTGTCGGGGTCTGGCGCCTCACTCTGCCCGCCAACACCGAAGTACAGGTCGTCGCGGCCGGTGGGCTCGCGCCAGAACTCGACGCTTGCGCCCGACGGCGCCTCGACGCGCTTCAGTTGCGGCGCGCACGCAGCCGAAGTCCACACGATGACCAGGACGAGTCGCAGGGTTTTCATCGATGAGGCAGCACAGCAAGTTGTGCGCCGTTGGGGAGCGATCCGTGTAAATCCTTCAGTGCAGCCAAGCTCTGCACGACCGGGCCTTTTTCCGGGCTGTTCAAAGAACGAACAATCCGGTATTTCGTGCCCGATCCGGGGAGGCCGGGATGCCTACTGGCCGTTGCTGCTCGGGACGCCAGAAGGCCGCTTTGGCTCCGGGCCGAGAGCAAAGGTCCCCTCGTCAACTTTCTTGCCGAGCCGCGAGATCGTCTGAAAACGGAAGGTTTCAGCGCTCACTTCGGCCAGCATGAACGACCGATCCGTGTCGAACGCGGCCGCCGTCAGCGGGCTGCGGACAACGTCGCCTTCCCGCAATTTCGCGCCGCCGCCGCAGGTGAAATAGTGAATGCCCTTCTGCGGGCGGATGCGCTCGTAGAAGTGCTCGTGGCCGGCGAAGACCACGTCCATGCCGTACTTGAGGAACAACGGCTCGAGCTGGTCCCGCAGATCCACCTCCGAGCCGTGGCGGCCGCCGGACGAATACATCGGGTGATGGAAATACGCCATCTTCCACTGCTCGGTTGATTTTTTCAGCTCGCCTTCCAGCCACGAGAGCTGCGCGCGGTCCATGTAGTTGCTGTCGAGGACGAAGAACCTGATCGGTCCCTTGGTGAACGTGTAGTAGCGCTCGCCGTTCATATTGAATGGCTTGTACAGGCGCTGGTTGGGATCGTCGTGATTCCCGAGCGTGGCGTAGAAGTCGACCTTCGCGTCCAGGAGCGGTTTATACGGCTCCTCAAATTTCCGCACGTAGTCCTGCGGCCGCTCGGATCCGTACAGGTTGTCGCCCATCATGATCACGAACGTGAACGGGAAGGTCTCGCGGCTCTTCAGCAGCACGCGCGCCACATCGTCCTGATACTTGTCGCCCGTGCCGGTATCGCCGATGACGGCGAAACGTGTGGCATCGGGCTGACTCGGCCCCTGGACTTGACCGGCAGGCGCCGCCGCGCCGGCGCCAATCGTGGCGCACAGGGCCAGGAGCTCGGCGACGCGGCGAATCCGCATGAACCGCCTCAAGTCGGAATCACATTCCGCAGAATGTCCGCGACGATGTTCGCCTTGACGTCGCGGAGGATCACGTGATGCCCGTAAAACCGGTACTCGAGCCCCTCGGGGAGCGGCGGCAGGGACTGCAGAAGGGACGGCGGGAACGTGATCAGCGGGACCGCCGCCGGGTAGACGTCATTCACCGTCAGTGGCGGGACGTGGGCCGGCATCTCGGCAAACAGCGCCTTGCGATCGGCACGCGAACGGCGGGCGAGATCGGCGCGAACGAGACTCGTCACTCGCGGCGCGATCTCTCCGAAGATCTCGCCAGGGCGCGCGGATGCGCGCGCCTTGCGCGATGCTCTCGCCGAGCAGCGTCTCGCGATCGGCGATCTTCTGTGGATCGTCGGTCTCTTTGAGGGGCGGCAGCTCGTCGGCGACTTTCTTGTGAACGGCGAGGTAGGCATCGGCCCGGTCGCGAAAAGCTTTCATGGCTGCCGCGGTCGCATTCACAGGCTGCGCGCCGGTAGCGGAGGCCAGGGTCAGGAGCGACAGTGCAGCGGTCGTGACCGACATCGAGCCAATCCGTCGCGAGAACCTCATGAGCGTGCGTGGAATCAAGGTACGTGCCAGGGATCACCTCATCAGTGCGTCGCGGCACGCCGATTGCTGCCCCGGAACGACCGGAGGCGCCCTGTGTCCCCTCACGTCAACGACGATATGAAGTCCTGCATCGAGGCATGCCTGTCGTGCCACGAAGCCTGCACAGAGACTACCGCCAGGCTGCGCATGCAGGGGCCCGGCGACGAAGGACAGATCGGCGCGCTCCTCGACTGCGCGGAGCTGTGCCGCCTGACTGCAAGCCTTGTCTCCCGCGACTCGCCGCTGCACGCGATGGCGTGCCGCGCTGTGCGCCGAGAGTTGCCAGCGCGCCGCGCGGGATTGCCAGCGGATCGACGACGATGCGCTGCGGCGCGTCGCAGAGACCTGCAGACGCACCGCCGATCAGTGCCGCCGGATCGCGGCCGGTGCCGTGGCCGCGATGTGAACGCCGTCGTGTTTGGGGTACGATCGGGCCAGGGAGCGACGAAACGATGCCTGGCCGACACGAGGCCATCCAGCAATGGGTCGATGAGATCAGCCGGATGGTCACCCCCGACCGCGTGGTGTACTGCGACGGATCGGAGGCTGAGCGGGATACACTGATTCGAGAGTGCCTGGCCAGCGGCGAGCTGATCGAACTGAACCAGCAGAAGCGGCCCGGCTGCTACCTCCATCGCAGCGCGCCACACGATGTCGCCCGCACCGAACATCTGACCTTCATCAGCACACGCAGCCGCGACGATGCCGGCCCCACCAACAACTGGATGGCGCCGGACGAGGCGCGAGCGAAGCTGACGCCGCTGTTCCAGGGGGCAATGAAGGGCCGCACGATGTTCGTCGTGCCCTTCCTGATGGGCCCTCCACATTCTCGATTTGCCCGCGTTGGCGTCCAAATCACCGACAGCCGCTACGTCGTGCTCAGCATGCGCATCATGACGCGCGTCGGCGCCGTCGCGCTCGAGCATCTGCAACACACGGGCGAGTTCACGAAATGCCTCCACTCGCTGGGCGATCTCAGCCCGGATCGACGCTTCATCGTCCATTTCCTCGAAGAGAACACCGTCTGGTCGGTCGGGTCGGGCTACGGCGGGAATGCGCTGCTCGGCAAGAAATGCATGGCCCTGCGACTGGCAAGCTGGCTCGCGCGGTCCGAAGGGTGGATGGCCGAGCACATGCTGGTCCTCGGCCTGCGAACGCCCGCCGGACGTACGCACTACATCACCGGCGCGTTTCCGTCGGCGTGCGGGAAGACCAACCTCGCGATGCTGGTCCCTCCAGCCTCGATGCCGGGGTGGCAGGCCTGGACGGTGGGCGACGACATCGCGTGGCTGCGGCCGGGCGCCGACGGCCGCCTCTGGGCCGTCAACCCGGAGGCCGGGTTCTTTGGCGTCGCCCCGGGAACGAGCCATCGCACGAATCCCACGGCCTTCAACATGATCAGGCGGAACACGATTTATACGAATGTCGCGCTCCGCCCCGACGGCACGCCGTGGTGGGAGGGACACGACGATCCGCCGCCCGACACCGCGCTCGATTGGCAGGGACGACCGTGGACGCCCGCGTCGCCCGACAAGGCAGCACATCCGAACAGCCGCTTCACCACACCGGCCACGGAATGCGCGACGCTTTCACCGGAGTTCGGCAACCCCGAAGGCGTGCCGATCGACGCGATCCTGTTCGGCGCTCGACGCCAGCGCCGCGTGCCGCTGGTCTACGAGGCCCGATCGTGGCAGCACGGCACCTTCCTGGGCGCGACGCTGTCCTCAGAGACCACCGCGGCGGCCACCGGCCGCGTCGGCGTGTTGCGGCGCGACCCGATGGCCATGCTCCCGTTCTGCGGCTACAACATGGGGGACTACTTCGGGCACTGGCTCGAGATGGGCAGCCGGTTGAAGAAGCCGCCGCGGGTGTTTCGCGTCAACTGGTTTCGAACCGACGAACGCGGGAAACTGCTCTGGCCCGGTTACGGCGAGAACCTTCGCGTTCTCAAATGGATTCTCGAGCGCTGCGATGGCCGCGGCGACGCCGTCGAGACGCCAATCGGCCTCGTTCCGACGCTGAATGGCGATCGACCGCACGGGCATTGACATTCCCGAGGCGACGATGGCGACGTTGCTGAAAGTCGATCCGGCCGAATGGGTGGAAGCGGTGGAAGGCCAGGATCATTTTCTGACATCGCTCGACTCGCATCTTCCGCAGCCGATCCGGGACGAGCACGTGGCCCTCGCCCACCGCATCCACGACGTGATCACGCCGCCCGACCTCCGCGGGCGCTATCGCTGAGCCGACCTGGCGCGTGTCCTCGCGCGCGGCAGGCGCCGCGCGGCATCCGGCGAATCAGCACGGCGAACGTACTGGCCGTTCCCCGTCCGCCACAGGAATCCGTCGTCGACCAGCGCCCGTAGGAGCGGCTCGATCACTGCGCACTCACATCCCCAAAGACGTGCCGCCTGCACCAAGGTCAACGCCAGTCCCGGCATCTCCAGGTATTCGGCGCGGATACGGGTCAGGCTGGGGAACGATGGACTCTCGGCTGCGGCGCGAGGAATCGTTTGAAGCATCGAGGTTTCCATCCAGCAAAATAGAGCGAAATGCCTGCCACGCCCGACCGCTCGAAGCTCGAATAGATTCCCCGCAACGACACGCAAGCCGACTCACAGCGTGCAGTCGAGCCGGACATCGCTCAGCCTGCACTGTTCGATTCTGCTACGGGACAACCGTGCTGACGGACCGGCAATGGTCTTGCACGAAAGAGCGCGAAAATCCGCCGTATAGGAGTGCCAATGACTGTCGCCCGACCGAACTCCCAGGAACAGGATGTCCCCCCACTTGTGCTCTCGTTCGAAGCGCAGGTGCTGTCCGCCAGCGATGCCGCTGACGACGACGTCGAAGATGACGACGTCGAAGATGACGACGACGACCTCGAAGACGACGACGAGGATGAGAGCGACGACGACGAGAGCGACGAGGATGCGAGCGACGAGGACGATGAGGACGAGCTGGACGACGACGACGAAGACGACGAAGACGACGAAGACGATGACGACCCTGACACATTGGACGACGAGAGTAAGTAACCAACTGGAGATCGCCAGATGAAGAGATCACCTTTTACCGCGGCGATTCTGCTGGGTCTGGTGACCGGTGTGTCGGCCCAGACCCCAGCCTCGACGCCGCGTCCCGAAAGCGCCACATCCGCGCCCGCCGCGGAGCTCAGCTCAACCGATCGCGCGTTCATTACGAAAGCCGCCGAGGGTGGAAAGGCCGAGATCGAATTCGGGCAGCTTGCGCAGCAGAAAGCCTCCACGGATGAGGTGAAGGCGCTGGGGAAGCGGATTGCGGACGACCATCAGCGGGCCAATCGCGATCTGGAGACCCTCGCCGGACAGAAGCACGTCACCCTTCCGAGCTCGTTGAGTACGGAGCATTCGGCCCTGAAAGCGAAGCTCGAATCCGCCAATGGCGCCGCGTTCGATCGCCAGTACGTCGCCGCGATGATCGAGGACCACAAGCACGACATCGCCGAGTTCGAGAAGGCCGCGTCGGATGCTCAAGATGCGGACGTCAAGGCATTCGCGAGCAAGACGTTACCGACGTTGCAGGAACACCTTCGCCAGGCCGAAGCCGCCGCAGGCAAGTAGCGACGCCGGAACGGGTTACCCCGCACCCCGGCCGCTCACCCGGCTCGGCCCTCCCGCCGGACGAAGGATCGATTTGACTGCGCGCAACATTGACGTGCTATGTCGCAGAAACAAACTCGAGTGTTGGCGGTGGACGATGACCTCGAGACGACCGAGTGGCTGCAGCAGCTCTTCGAGAGCCGCGGCTACGAGGTGAGGACGGCCAACGACGCCCGGACATCCGAACTGCTCTGCGAGCTCTGGCGTCCGGACGTCGTGCTGCTCGACCTGGTCATGCCGGACGTGGAAGGTGTGAGCTTGTTGCGGCGGCTCAAGACGCACGCGCCGTCGCGTCCGGTCGTGATCGTGTCGGGCGAGGCCACCGTGCCACGAACCGTCGAGGCGTTCGCCGCCGGCGCCACCACTCTCCTCCAGAAACCGGTGACACCCGAACACCTCGTTCAGGTGGTCGAGCAACTCACGCGCACGAACCACGAAGAGAACGCCGCGTCCGGCAGCCGCGAGATGGACGCGATCGGCCGGCTGCAGACCGTGTCGCCGCCCATGCGGCGCCTGTTTCACACGATCCGCAAGGTCGCGCCGACCGACGTCAGCGTCCTCGTCGTTGGCGAGAACGGCACCGGCAAAGAGCTCGTCGCGGCCGCCATTCACGATCTCAGCGAACGCCGGGGCGCGACACTGATCAAGGTCAATTGCGCGGCGATTCCGGCGGACCTGCTCGAATCGGAGCTGTTCGGTCACAGCCGCGGCGCCTTCACGGACGCTGCAACAGAGCGCAAGGGCCTCTTCGAGATGGCACATCGCGGGTCGATCTTTCTCGACGAGATCGCCGAGATGCCACCGAATCTGCAGGCAAAGCTTCTGCGCGTCCTGCAGGAGCACGAGTTCCGCCCCGTCGGCTCGACGCAAACCTTGCACGCCGACTTCCGTTTGATCTGCGCCACGAACGCCGATCCCGACGAGGCCGTACGACAAGGACAGCTGCGCGAGGATCTCTACTTCCGGCTCAACACGATTCTCCTTACCGTTCCGCCGCTGCGCGAGCGGCCGGAGGATCTGCCGCTGCTCGCGGTGCAGTTCCTGCGCGCGTTTGCGTCTCAATATGGGCGGAACGTGGAGGGTATCGCGCCAGCGGCGATGCGCATCCTGGAGCAGCACGATTGGCCCGGCAACGTACGCGAGCTCGAACATGCGATCGAGCGCGCCGTGATCCTCTCCCGCGATACGGAAATCAAACCGGCGGATCTTCCCGCCTTCGGACGCACGCGAGCGATCAAGGCGAACAGCAGCGGCATCCCGCGCGGTTGCACGCTCGAAGAGGTGGAACGCCTCGCCATTCTCCAGACGCTCGAGCTGACCGGGTGGAACAAGCGCGCAACCGCCGACATCCTGGGCATTCATCGCCCGACTCTCTATAACAAGCTGCGCAAGTATCGGCTCTGGAGAAGCGAGGACCGTTTCCATCGCGGTGGCGAAAACCCAGAAGACGACTCCAAGGACGGCGCTGCCTAGCTGAGGTGCCGGGCCGTGGCCCACTGCTTGCAGCGTCTCTCATGGTTCACGTCGGCGCGTCCGGCTGTGTTGGGGCCGGTCCGGTAGCCACGTCATCACGTCGGTTGGAGGATCTATGTCGATTTCCCGGATGATCAAATCAGGCCTGTGGACGAGCGGTCTCGTGCTCTCGGCCAGCGTGGCGTTCGCACAGACACCGTCGCCGTCTTCACCGCAGACACCTTCGTCGCAAACACCATCCACTGAGACACCGTCGTCGCAGACACCATCTACATCGTCGCCGGCGACCACTGCCCAGTCTGGCTCTACGTACGGTTCCCCGGTGACCGTCATCGGCTGCGTGCAGCAGGCGACTGGCAGCAGCGCCGGCGCGGGCGGTGGCTACGTGCTGCGCAACTCGAGCGGCCGCGGGTCGTCCTCATCGAGCAGCACGGCGTCGAGCAGCACATCGTCGAGCAGCACGTCGTCGCCGACCGCGACGCCGGCCGGGCAGGACGTGCAGTTGATGGCGGGATCGTCGAGCGTGCAGCTTGCCGATCACGTCGGGCATCAGGTGGAAGTGACCGGCACGTTCGGCAGCCCGTCGGCATCGCCGACCTCCGGCACGACGACCGGTACGACCGGCAGCCCGTCGGGTACGGGTACGTCGAGCGCGGAGCCGGGACGTCCGGGCAGCACACAGCCAGGACAGTCGACGAGTCCGTCGGCGTCGAACATGAACAGCGGCACGTCGTTCAACGTGACGTCGGTCCGGATGCTGTCGGCCAGCTGCCCGCAGTAGGCCTGTGGCCGATCCGGGTGCCGCGCATGCGCGGCACCCGGGTGCAAGGGCGAGGGGTACATGCGACACAATGTCAACGACCTCGATCGTGCGGCCTCCGTCGCTGCCGGTCTGCTGCTGATTGCGGCCACGCGGCGGACGCGGGGACGCGCGTTGGCGGCGGCACTCGGCGCCGGACTGATGGCACGGGGTGTCAGCGGTTTCTGTCCAATCACCGCCGCCGTTCGCGGGAATCGCAACGATACGCGTGAAGCCCTCGGCGGCAGCCGCGGCGTGCACGTCAAGGAGTCGATTCTCGTCCGGTCGCCGCGCGAGAAGGTCTACGACTTCTGGCGATCGTTGTCGAACCTCCCGCGCTTCATGACGCATCTCGACCGGGTCGAGATCGTCAACGACACGCGGTCACACTGGGTCGCGAAGGGCCCGGCAGGGACCACCGTCGAATGGGATGCGGAGATGATCAACGACCGGCGGCCGGATCTGATTGCGTGGCGTTCGCTCGAAGGCGCGGATGTCGCCAGCGCCGGGTCGGTACGCTTTACGGAAACGCGAGACGGCGGCACCGAGATTACGGTTCGCCTGCAGTATGAACCGCCGGCAGGCAAGCTCGGCGCGTGGGTGTCAGCGCTCCTTGGTGAGGACCCCGCCCGGCAGATCCGGGACGACCTGCGGCGATTGAAACAACTGTTCGATCGGATGGGGACGCCGTCGAGCGCTCAGGTGAACGCCGATCGACTTCAGGTGCAGCCCGAGGTGGGCTGACACCGGGGAGAACATCATGTTGATGACACTCGCCGTGATCCTGCTGGTGCTCTGGCTCCTCGGCATCGTGACGGGCTACACGGTCTCCGCCTTCATTCACGTCCTGCTTGTCATCGCCATCGTGCTGATCATCGCGCAGTTCGTGACGGGACGCACGAGAGTCTGACGATCGAACCGACCGAACGGCGCTGCCAACGTCACTCCTCCGGCTCGAAATCGTCAGGCACGAACTCGACGGCGCTGGCAGCGCCTCTGATGCGTGTTCCGGCGTCGAGTCGAAGCGTGACCAGTACGCGCGCGGGCGGCTTGCGTGGGCCGCACTCGACCTGGCCCCGGATGTCGTCGCGATAAGTGATGAACTCGACGACGTCGAACTTCGGCGCGCGGGCGCGGACGACTTCGTCATCCACCTTCACGACGAGGACGATGCCTTTGTCGCCGCACTCGATCGAGGTGAGGTGGCCGGCGTATCGTGACTCGCCAGGGTTCACGTCTCGCAGTTTCAGCCTGATCCTCGGCGCTCCAGGGGCGACGCGATCAAACGATGGTGCAGACGGCGCTCCGGCCGTCGAACGCGCTGCCCATTCAGCCCGCCGCTTCTCGTAGTCGAGGATCTGGTCGAGCCGCGCCTGAGCCAGACTGCGGACGCTCGCATCGTTCGCACGCGCCGCAAGTGCCTTCAGAATCGGCGTCGCCGCCGCGAAGTCCTGCGCGTTCGAGAGAAGTGTCGCCACCGCCAAGACATAGTCCTCGCGTCCCGGCGTCAACTTCAGCGCCTTCATCATCAACTCTGACGCCTCGTTGGTCCGTTTCGCGTCGCGGCCGACGACCTGCGCGAGCTGAGCGTACGAATCTGCGAACGTCGGGTTCAGTTCGATCGCACGCCGGAGCGAGCGCTCTATCGTCGCGAGATCGTCGGCTGCGGGCGCTTGCGCGAGCAGTGTCTGCAACAGTGCGATGCCGTAGTAGTAGTGGCTCAGGAAGGTGGCGGACGGCGAGGCCACGGCCTGCTCGAAGTGACGCCGGGACTCGTCCCATTTCCCGTCCCTGACATCCAGCATGCCAAGAGTCGCGTGCGCGCCGCCGTGCGCACTATCAAGCGCCATCGCCGCGGCGAGCTCCGCTTTCGCGTCGTCGCGCCGATCCATCTGCAGGAGGACGTCGCCGAGCAGCGCGTGCACGTCGGCTTCCAGGATCGGCGCCGCCGGCACCGCTTCGACCTTCGCGATCCGCTCGCTGAAGCGAATCTGCTGGCTCTGGAACATATCGCGCCCGATGTAACGCCTTAGGCCTTTCTCCAGCTCCCCTGCGCTGATGCCAAGCGTGCTCCGGGCGGCGGCCTCGAGCGACTGTCCGCTCCCGAGCGCGAACGCGAATGCGGCCGCGTTTTTTGCGTACTTCTGCTCTTCGCCGATGATCAGATAGTGAACGAGCGCCCACGACTCGGCATAGAACACGGACGCCTTGTTGCTCTCGTTGTAGAGCGGGGATTCGCGGTCGACCGCAGCGAGCGCTGCCAGCGGAACGAACTGCTCGCGCAACAGGAGGATGTGATTTTCCAGGAACCGTCCGATGATCGCACGGTCGGCGGCATCGTTCACCTGGAACGTCCGGTAGTACTCCGCCAGCCCCTCGTTGAACCAGATCGGAATGCCGCTGACGTTGTTGTTGACGAGCAGGTGCACGTACTCGTGATAGATGATGCCGAGATTGTCGAGCCCCCCTTCCAGCGTGAGGGTGATGTAGTTCACGGCCTGGCCCGCCAGGAAGAAGCCGGCCGTGTTGGCGCGCACTTTCCCCTGGTACACGGGTTTCAGTGGCTCGTAGCTTTTGTGCGACTTGAAGACGACGACGGTCGTCGGCGTCGCCGTTGACGTCGTCGCTTTCGGCAGGAGGATGCCGAGCGCATCGCGGAACTGCTCCAGCCGCTCCGCGACCTGCCGCAGATCGCGGGCGCTCACGTCTCCGACGAGCAGGAAGTTGGGTGACTGCATCCGCAGCCAGCCGGACCGCGGCCGGACGTCCGGCGCGGCGTTGGCTGTGCCGCTCAATACCGCCGTCACACCGAGCACGACAAGGGCCGCGCGAAGATAGGGGGAGCGCATGGCGGACCGCATGGTAGCCGAGCCGGCTGACGAAGGGTAGGGACCAGGTACATAATCTGGCGATGAAACACACTTGTAAGACCGCCACGCTGTTACTCGTCGCGTGCCTGCTGACGGCCCCGGTTGCCGCCCAGCAGCCCGCGCCTTCCGGAAACAACCCTCCCGCCGACGAAGGCCAGCAGAAAATGCGCGAAGGGCGTCACGCTGAAGCGCTCGCGTATTACAAGAAGGTCCTCGCCGACACGCCCAACTCGTACCAGGCCAACAATCAGGCAGGCGTCGCTCTCGATCTGCTCGGCCAATACGAGGAAGCCCGCAAGCATTTCGATAAAGCGATCGCCGCGGCTCCGGACGCCGAGGCCAAGTCGCGGGCGACGCGCAACATGGCGATGTCGTACGCCTTCTCGCGCGACTGCGCCGGCGCCGCGAAGTACCAGGGACCGCTCGTTGACGAAGCAATCACGGCAGGCAAGATGACGGATGCCGCAGGCATCGCCAATGAGCTCGCGCGCGCCTGCCTGGAATCAGGAGACGTCGATCGCGCCGCCGATTGGTACAAGAAGGGCTACGACGCGGCGATGAAGCAGCAGGGGCTGACGCCCGCCCAGAAGGACCTGTGGGACTTCCGGTGGGAACATGCGCAGGCCCGCGTCGCGGCGCGGCGCGGAAACGCTGCCGACGCGCAGAAGCACGTCGCGGCCGCGAAGGCAGTCCTCGACAAGGGCACGAATGCCGAGCAGACGCCGTTCTTCTCGTACCTCACCGGCTACGTTGCCTTCTACGGCGGGGACTACAAAACGGCAGTCGCCGACTTCGGCAAGGCGAATCAGGAGGATCCGTTCAACGTCTGCATGATCGCGCAGGCTTACGAGAAACTGGGCGATATGGCGAAGGCGTCGGAGTACTACAAGAAGGCGCTGACCAGCAGCGCGCACAACCCGACGAACGCCTATGCGCGACCGATCGCGATGAAGAAAGCGAACTGAGGAGGGAAGCTGGCAGTGCCAAGTGCGAAGTGCCAAGTGCTAAGTGGAGTGAAGAGGGAATAGTGCCAAGTGGTAGCTGTTCGCTACGGCTGGCCGACAATCGACGATCGGAGCAACGAGCAACCACTCCTCACTACCCACTTCCCACTGCACTTTGCACTTAGCACTTCGCACTTGGCACTGCCAGTGGCGTTCACCGCTTCCTGTCTCCGAACTCGATCGCGATGCTGCCGATCGGCGCGGTGGCGTGTTCGAGTGCGGGATCGATGGCGGCCGGACGCGCCCGGCCGCCGAATGCGATCCGGACGTGGTCGGAGAGATTCCACATCACGGGCGCATGCGGACCGAGCTGCAACGGCTCTTCCGGCGGCGCGAGCGGCGGGGCTGGGGTTTCTCTCGACAGCAGCTGCACAGTGCCGCGCGCACGCTGCCCGAAGCGGTGAACGGTCACGATCGCCACGTCGCCTGAAGGACGGTCATCGGCGTCGTAGGCCTCTTCGAACGGCGACCGGGCGACGACGTGCTGGATCGCGCCGCGGCGAACGCCGAATGCGATGCGGTCCTCGGCGTGGCCGAGCGCGTCGAGCCCGGGAGCGAGCGACTCCAGATCCTCGCCAGGCTCTGCGGCCGGCATCGCGATCGTCGAGATGTCCTGGGCCGTTGCGACAGCGGGGCGCGCCGCGGTGACCGTCGTGGCAGCGGCAAACGAGAGCACCCACATCAGCGGCGATCGCGATTGCTTCACGCGTCCCTCCAGATTACGGCCGGCCGTCTTTCGACAGGCTGACGTTGACCGACGTCGTCTCACCGGGCGTGACATCGACGTCGGTCGAGAACGACTTGTGACCGGGCTTCCGCACTTCGACCCGATGCGGACCGGCCGGGAGACTCACCAGGAGTCGTCGATCCTGGTCCGCGCCCTGCCACAACTCGCCATCGATCAGCACCTCGGCGTCGGCGGGCTGGAATTTGACGGCGATCGTTCCGAACTCCGAGTCGCGAGTGCCGGCTTCACGCGGCGCCTGAACGTCCGGCTCGTGCGCCGCCGGATCGTCCGACGGCGGCGGCTCCGGCATCGGGCGCCGACGAGCTGAGGGCGGCCCATACGAGTTGCGGCCGCGATTTGGCGACGCCTTCGGCGTCGGGACCGGATCCGGGGGCTGGCCCTCGCCAAGTTTCTCGAGCTCGCCCCGAAGCTTGAACGTCGAATCGGGCGCGAGATACATCGTCTGCCGCAAGGTTTTGTAACCCTCGAGGTAGACCTCGATCTGGTGAGGTCCCGGGCTCACACGGAGCCGCTGGAACGTCCCGTCGTAGCTGTCCACCTCTCCTGCGAAGTAGCCGTCAACATAGACGCGCGCCTCGCGCGGACGGACTTCGACCCGGAGGGACGCCAGCGGATCGTAAGAGCCACCGTAGTAGGCGCCGTAAAAGCCGTAGGGGGCGTAGTAGTACGGATAGGGGTACCAGAAGAACGAGGAATACAGGTAAGGACCGTAGAAGTAAGGTCGGTAGTAATACGGGTGGTAGTAGTAGGGCCGGTAGTACGGCCGGTAATACTGCGTGCGATAGACCGGAGCGCTCCGGTAGACGGCACGCCCACGCACCTGGGCCGACGCCGCCGGTGCACTTCCCGTCACGAAGAGCACTGCCAGCGAGACAATCACCCAGAACCAGGAAAATCTCCGACTCACGATGGACCTCCGCGTCCGCGGCGCTACCGATCAAGTTGAGCAATGCCTGTGCCGCGGGATCGCCGCGTATTCATTGATAATTTCGATGATTCACGTGATGTGATTTGCCGTTCGTCCGTTGAACAAGACAAGCCGCCGGGCATGGTTGTCATGCCTCGGTGACACTGCGAATCCACAATCCGCAATCCGCAATCCGCAATCGCTACAATGCCCCGTGCCCTCGCCTCTCGCCAGCCGCGCCCGGCCTGCGGTGCGGCGTGCTTTGACCATGGCGAGGCATCCGGCGGCCGCCGTCGGCGCCGGCATCTTCGCGAGCCGCATCCTTGGCCTTCTGCGCGTCCGCGCGTTCTCGCACTTCTTCGGTCTGCAGTCCGACGCCGCTGATGCCTTCAACGCCGCGTTCCGCATACCAAACCTGCTGCAGAACCTGTTCGGCGAAGGCGCGCTGTCCGGGTCCTTCATCCCTGTCTACGCCGGCCTGCGCGCTCGCGAGCGAACGGCCGAGGCGGCGCAGATGGCACGCACGATCTTCGCGCTCGTGGCGCTGGTCGTGGCGCTGCTCGCGCTCGGCGGCGTGCTCGGCGCACCCTGGGTCGTCGCGATTCTCGCGCCGGGCTTCTCCGGAGAAAAGCGCGATCTGACGATTGCGCTCGTCCGCATCCTGTTCCCCGGCGCCGGCGTGCTCGTCCTGTCGGCCTGGTGTCTGGGCGTGCTCAACGTGCACGGCCGTTTCTTCCTGAGCTACGCCGCGCCGATTGCGTGGAACGTCGCGATGATCGTGACCCTCGTGGCCTTCGGACCGGAACGTCCGCTGCCGGTCCTGGCGGTCTACCTCGCTTGGGGATCGGTCGTCGGCAGCATCGCGCAATTCGGGGTGCAGGCCCGGCAGGCGTGGACGCTGTCGCGCGGCGGTGCGGGAATCGCGCTGACCGAGCCCGTGCGCGAGGCGGTCCGTAACTTCGGTCCGGTCATGGCCAGCCGCGGCGCGGTCCAGTTCTCCGCCTACATCGACACGGTCATCGCCAGTCTCCTCCCGACCGGCGCGGTGACCGGTCTGACGAACGCACAACTGCTGTACACGCTGCCGGTCAGCCTGTTCGGCATTTCGATTTCGTCAGCGGCCCTGCCGTCGATTTCCGCTGACGCGCATGCCGTCGACGCGCTCGAGCGCGTGCGCGTGCGCGTCGCGGAGAACGCGCGACGGATCGCTTACTTCGTCGTGCCGTCGGCCGTGAGCTTCCTGGTCCTCGGTGACGTGCTCGCGGCGACCCTGCTGCAGACGGGTCGCTTCACCGCCGCGGACTCGCTGTACGTCTGGGCCATCCTCGCGGGCTCCGCGATTGGTCTGGTCGCCTCGACGCAAAGCCGGCTGTTCGGCGTCGCGCACTTTGCGATGGGCGATACCAGGACGCCGTTCCGCTTCACGCTGGTCCGTCTCACAGCGGGGACACTCCTCGGCTACCTTGGCGCCGTGCTGGCGCCGGCGGCGCTGGCGATCGATCCGAAGTGGGGCGCCGCCGGCCTGACGACGGCTGGCGGCGTGGCGGGATGGATCGAACTGTGGCTGCTGCGTGGCAGCTTGAAGCGACGCGTCGGCGATGTCACGCCGCCGTTCGCATTCGTGACGAAGCTCTGGATCACGGCGCTCATCGCGGCCGCGGCCGCGCGGCTCGTTTACATGACCGCGCCCCGCATGCCGCCGCTCGTTACCGGCATCGTCGTGCTGCCGGTGTACGCCCTGCTCTTTCTTGCTGGTACGCGCCTGGTGAGGATTGGCTTTGCGGGGCGTGATCGGCAGACCTGAGGAGTATCGGCGGACCTGAAGGTCCGCCCTACATCAGCTCGGTCGAAGGCGGACCTGAAGGTCCGCCCTACACATGGGCGCTGTGACTTTCTCGCATGTAGGGCGGACCTTCAGGTCCGCCTTCGATCGTGCTGATGTGCGGTCTACGGTTGGGCCGATCGGATCGTCGGGTACTTGATGCCCAGCTGATCGAGGTAGGTGGGATATTTCGTGGCGTCGTAGTAATAGCGCTTCATCGGCTCGCGGTACTCTGCCATCTTCCTGGCGTTCAGAAATGTCGCCGGCGTGTCGGTTGGCGCGACGAGCGGTTGATACTTCACGTCCTTCGTCTGGACCTCGCGGAAGTACGTCCACGCGTCGCGGATGATTTCTGGGCGGAGGAGCAGGTCCACCATGGTCATCGCCAGCGCTTTGGAGCCGGCGGTAGCGCCCTTGTGCGCGATCGGCGTCGCCATCGACACCGCGTTCGCCCAGTTGTGGCCGGGAAGGTCAGGGATGTTCGAGGGATATCCGAGCGCGATCGTCGGCACGCTCCACGAGACGTCGCCGATATCGTCCGACCCGAAACCTCGCTCCGCGTCCGTCACGGGGCCGCGCAACGGCTCGAGCGCGGTCGCGAGGCCGCGTTCCGGCACTTGCAGTTCCTTCTGCAGGCCTCTCGCCAGCGCTTGATCGGCATCGCTCCACTGCGGCAGGCCGACGGTCCGGATGTTCGCGTCGGCCGCCTCGGCGAGTGCCTTGTTGAAATGCGGCGCCCACGCCGACCCGAGCACGCGCTCCGTGAACGTCGTCCCCGTCATCAGCGCGGCGCCCTTGGCGATGTCGCGTCCTATCGCCCAGAGCTCGTTGACGTGCGGATAGTCCAGCTCGCGGAAGTAATACCAGACGCTCGCGACGGAAGGGACGACGTTGGGCTGATCGCCGCCGTTGGGAATGACGTAGTGCGAGCGCTGCTGCAGGCGCAGATGCTCGCGACGGAAGTTCCAGCCGACGTCCATCAGCTCCACCGCGTCGAGCGCACTCTTCCCGCGCCACGGCGAGGCGCCGCTGTGGGCCGACTGGCCCGAGAAGGTGTATTCGACCGACACCATGCCGGTCTGGCGCGTCGCGCCCCAGCTGACGTTGAGCGTGTCGTTGACATGCGCGAAGAGGACCGCGTCGACGTCCTTGAAGTAGCCCTCACGGACGAAGTACGCCTTCGTCGCCAGCAGCTCCTCGGCGACGCCCGGCCATAACCGAAGCGTCCCGGGGATCTTCTCGCGCTCCATGATCCGCTTCACCGCCAGCGCCGCGACGATGTTCACCGCCTGGCCGGAATTGTGGCCTTCGCCATGCCCGGGCGCGCCTTCGACGATCGGATCGTGATACGCGACGCCAGGCTTCTGCGACGCCTGAGGAATGCAGTCGATATCCGAGCCGAGAGCGATCACCGGCTTGCCGGATCCCCACGACGCCATCCAGGCCGTCGGGACACCGGCAATTCCCTCTTTCACCGTGAAACCTTCCTTGCGGAGGAGCGCGACGAGATAGCGCGAGGTCTCGATCTCCTGAAAGCCAAGCTCGCCGTAGCTGAACAGCGTGTCGACGATGACCTGCGTCAACTTCTGCCTCGAGTCGACGTCGCCGGCGACAGCGGTCTTCAACGCCTCGAGGCGCTGCTGGTCCCCAGGAGAGGTTTGCGCGCGCAACGGAGGATGCATCGCGACAGCGTGCACACAAATCGACAGCAAGACTGACGCGGCACCAGTTTTCATGGGAGTGAGCAGAAAACGGACGGGCCCTTACGAAGAGCCCGTCCCGATCAGGTCGCCAGCAGCGCCCGACGCTCGTCGGGCCATTCTGCGTCTACGTCTTCTCCGAGATCTCGAAGCCTTTGCGGTACTCGCGGGTCAGCAGCTTGTCGGCGTCCTTGTCGTCCCTGAACCGTTCCGACTTGCCGTCGAACTCAAGGGAGCGCTTGGTGAGGTAGGCGATATTCGCAAGATGCGGCAGCGTAGACGACAGATGCCCTTCGAGGATATCGCACGTCAGGATCTTCGGATCGTTCGCGCGCAGCGCATCCACGAAGTTCTGGTAGTGCGGGAACTCGATGCTCGTCAGCACGTTCGGATCGCTGCCACCGCCGCTCTCCTCGGCAGACAGATCCACGCCCTCACCCTTGTCGTCCTTGGCGCCGTGATAGGCCTGCCACTTCGCGCCGTCGCCGTCGATCCAGACCCACCCTTCGGTTCCGTAGAACAGATTGCCGATCTTCTGCGTGCCTTCGTCGTTGGTGTCCTGACCGCGCGTGGCGAACTCGAGGACCGTCCCGTCCGCGTACTCGAACGACGACGTGTGGATGTCGGGCGTCTCCTGCGACGAGGGCGGGCCGAAGTAGCCGCCACTCGAGACGATGCGCACGGGATGCTCGTTCTTGCCGAGGCCCCAGCGCGCGATGTCGAACTGGTGCGGCCCCTGGTTGCCGGTGTCGCCGTTGCCGTAGTCCCAGTGCCAGTGCCAGTTGTAGTGGAAGCGGTTCCGGTTGAACGGCTTCTTCGGTGCCGGGCCGGTCCAGAGGTCGTAATCGACCTTCGACAGATAGGCCTCGTCGTACGCCGGCTCGATCGTCTTCGATTCGACGTTCAGCTTGTACTGCTCGCCGGCCGCCATCGGCCCGTCAGGATACTTGCCGATGCCAGGGCGCCGCTTGAAGCACAGACCGCGCGCCATGTAGACCTTGCCGATCCCGCCGCCCTTGATGAACTCGATGGCCTTTTGCACCGCCGGTCGGCTGCGGTTCATCGTGCCGACCTGGACGACGCGGTTGTACTTCGTCGCGGCCTCCACCATCTTCCGGCCTTCCCAGACCGTGTGCGAGGCGGGCTTTTCGACGTAGACATGCTTCCCGGCCTGCAGCGCCCAGATCGTCGCCAGCGCGTGCCAGTGATTCGGCGTCGCGATGATGACCCCGTCGATGTCCTTGTCGTCGAGGACGCGCCGCAGATCCTGGACGAACGTCGGCTTGAACGTCGGCACGTCGCTCAGCTTCGGGTCGTTGATGCGCTCGTCGGCGAGGTTGGCGTCGATGTCGCAGAGCGTCTTGATCTCGACGTTCTTCAACTTTGCGAAGCCGCGCTTCAGCGAGTTGCCCTGGCCGCGCACGCCGATGCTGGCGAGGACCACGCGGTCGTTGGCGCCGATCACGCGGGCAGGCGTCACCGTCTTGGTATCGGCCAGCGGGGCAGCGGCCAGATCGCGTCCGGCGACCATCGCCGCCGCCGCGACGCCGCCAAGCCGCGTCGCGAAGTCGCGTCGGGAAATCTCGTATGCGTCATCGTGCTTGGACACAAGCCACCTCCAGCCTGGGTAACCTGGGTAAACTGAGCAACCTGGGTAACCTGGGTGAACGGGCGGAAGTGTATCAGAGCCCGTTCGGCAGAACGTCAGACGTTGCCTTTCCTCATTTCCTCCAGGAGATGGTCGGTCGATCTCACGGTGAGCGCCATGATCGTCAGCGTCGGGTTCTGGCAGGCGATCGAGACGAATGCCGACCCATCCATGACGTACAGGTTGTCGATGTCGTGAGTGCGGCAGAACTGCGTCAGGACGGACGTCTTCGGATCGTCGCCCATGCGGGCGATGCCCACCTCGTGGATGCCCCAGCCGGGTACCGGATTCGGCTGGACGTACGAACCGACGCCCACGGCGCCGGCCGCCTCGAGCATCTCGGCGCCGGCGACCGCCATGTCCTTCATCATCGCCAGCTCGTTGTCGCCGAACTTCATGTTGATCTTCAGGATCGGAATCCCGAACGCGTCGACGGCGCCAGACGGATCGATCTCGACGAAGTTCTCGAACTTCGCCAGGGTCTCGCCGAATCCGCCGAGATAGACGCCACTCTGCGGCTGCGTCAGCACCGCGTTCTTGTAGGCGGCACCATATCCTGGCGAATCGAAGTTGAACCGGCTGCCGCCGCCACCCTGGAACCCGTATCCGCGGATGAAGTCCTTCTGCTGCGGGCCGCTCTTCGTGTTGCGGAAGCGGATCACATAGATCCCGTTCGGCCGGTTCGGACCGCCTTCCCGTGGCTTGTCCGGCTCGAGATCCGGGAAGCCGCCGTACGCGCCTGACACCGAATGGTGATCCATCAGGTAATGGCCGAGCGCGCCGCTCGAATTCGCCAGGCCATTCGGAAGCTCGCGGTTCGCCGAATTCAGAAGAATCCGTACCGATTCGAGGGCCTGCGCGCACAGCACGACGACTCGCGCATGCACTTCCCTGGCTTCGCGCGTCTTGCGATCGACATACAGGATGCCGGTCGCACGCTTCGTCGCGGGATCGGTCAGGACCTTCCATGCCATCGCGTTCGGGATCAGCGTGCACTTCCCGGTCTTCAATGCGTCGGCCACTGTGGTGAACGCCGAGTTGAAGTAGGAGTGGGTGACGCAACCGCGTTCGCAGGGGCCGCAGTAGTGGCACGCCTGCCGGCCGTTGATGGCTTTTGTGAGGTTCGCCGTGCGGCCGATCGTGACGGTGCGACCGAGCTTCTGTTTCACGCGCGTGCGCAGCCGCGTCTCGGCGCACGTCATCGGCATCGCGGGCTGAAATTTCCCGTCCGGCAGCTCGTCGACGGATTCGGCCTGGCCCGAAATCCCGACGTACTCCTCGACGATGTCGTAGTACGGCGCCAGGTCGGCGTAACTGATCGGCCAGTCCGCGTCGTAGCCGTCGTGCGACTTCGCCTTGAAGTCGAGATCGCTGAACCGATAACTCTGCCGCCCCCAGACGTTCGTGCGTCCGCCAATCACGCGCAGCCGGCCCTGCCAGCTGAATGGCTTGTCGTCGGGCGTGGTGTAGGGCTCCTCCAGGTCGTTGGCGAACCAGTGGGCGTTGTATTCCATGCACGCGTAGCAGTCCTTCTGGACCGGGCGCGTCTTGCGGAGCCATGCGTCGGCGCGATCGCGATACTTCAGTTGCCACGCGGGCTTGTGCTCGGAGAAGTCGTCGTCGCCGTGGGGACGGCCGCAGTCCACCAGCGCCACATGCACACCGGCTTCCGCGAGGCGCTTGGCGGCCCAGCCGCCTGAGGCGCCCGATCCCACCACGATCACATCGAATTTCGCAGTCGCTGACTTCTGGGCCACGGGGTGTTCCCCCTTACGAACTTGCTGACATGGAATCGTTTACACGCGTTACAGCGTTTGTTTCCGTGTTACATTGCGCCGTCGCACCTAATCGTCGGAGTTGTCATGCAGGACACCCAATTGCCCGTGGCTCCCGGAAAAGACGCGGCGGACTTCCGAAACTTCGCCGCCGAAGCCCGGGACACCGTCAAGGAATTCTACCGCCTGAATCACACGCACCAGACGCTCGATTTCGTGCGGGACAAGAAGGCGGACTACCTGTCGCTCAGCCGGAAGCGCATGACCGTGTGGGAAGCGCTCGAATTCCTCGACACGCTGGTGGACGACAGCGATCCCGACGTGGACTTCACGCAGATCGAGCACGCCCTGCAGACCGCGGAATCGATCCGGCGCGCGAACCAGCCGCGCTGGTTCATCGTCACGGGTCTCGTCCACGATCTCGGCAAGATCCTGTGTCTCTACGGCGAACCGCAATGGGCCGTCGTCGGCGACACGTTCCCGGTTGGGTGCCAGTTCTCGACGGCGTGCGTCTATCCGGAATTCTTCGCGCTGAATCCGGACAGCACGCATCCGGTGTATTCGACCAGGCTGGGAATCTACGAACCGAACTGCGGCCTCGACAACGTTCATTTGTCGTGGGGCCACGACGAGTACGTCTATCACGTGGTCAAGAACCATCTGCCGACCGAAGCGCTCTACGCCCTGCGCTACCACTCGTTCTATCCATGGCACAAGGAAGGCGAGTACGACTACCTCGCCAACGACCAGGATCGGGAGATGCTGAAGTGGGTGCGCGCGTTCAACCGATACGACCTGTACTCGAAGGGCGACGGCCGGCCCGACGCGAAAGCGCTCCGACCCTATTACGAGGATCTCGTCAACGAATTCTTCCCGACGCCGCTTCAGTGGTAGCGAGTGGAGGAACCGAAGGCTGCTGCTGATCGTCTGTTAAGAGCAAGCGGCTGATCCGAATCAGCCACCTCTCATCGGGTCTCTCAGGGGAATCACGGGCGCGCCTGGTGCGGGACACACCGGTCGCGCCCGTGGTGTGTTATAACTTTCCAACCGTGGACGAGCTTGCAGAGGGCTCGGATCCGTGCGGCTCAACGACGCGCACTGCCATTTTTTCTCCCGGCGATTCTTCGAGACGCTGGCACGAGACGACTCCCGGGGCCGCTTCGCCGATTCGCCGGTCGAAGATATCTGCGCATCGCTCGAGTGGGAAGCGCCGGGCTCACCGTCCGAGCTTGCCGCCACCTGGGTATCGACGCTCGATCACCACGGCGTCTCGCGGGCGGCGCTGATCGCAAGCGTGCCCGGCGACGACGTTTCGGTCGCCGAGGCCGTGCGCCATGCGCCGGATCGCTTCGTCGGCTTCTTCATGGTCAACCCGCTCGCCGAGGGCGCGGTCGATCGCGTGTCACAGGCGATCGCGGACGGTCTGCGCACGGTCTGCCTCTTTCCGGCGATGCACCGCTACCCTCTCAGCGACGCCAAAGTGGCGGCGGTGATCGCAGCCGCGGCGGCCTCGAAGGGGTCGGCACTCTTCGTCCATTGCGGCGTGCTGACGGTCGGCATCCGCAAGAAACTCGGGCTTCCCAGCCGCTTCGACATGCGCTTTGGCAATCCTGTGGATCTTCATGGCCTCGCCCTCGAGCATCCGCAGCTACCGATCATCGTGCCGCACTTCGGCGCCGGCTACTTCCGTGAGGCGCTGATGCTCGCGGATCTCTGTCCCAACGTCTACCTCGACACCTCGAGCTCGAATCACTGGATGGCCTACGAGTCGGGCCTCACGCTGGTCGACGTCTTCCGGCAGGCCCTGCTCGTCGCGGGTCCGTCGCGGCTGCTCTTCGGCACGGATTCATCCTTCTTTCCACGCGGCTGGAACCGTCCGATCCTCGACGCGCAACTCCAGGCCGTCCGGCAACTGGCCGTGCCCAGTCCGGACGTCGCAAACATCTTCGGCGGCAACTTCGACCGCTTGTTCCCCAGCGCTCGCCCTCACATGTGAGGAAAGTGCACAAGGGCGTGCCGAAACGCGTACACCGCCAGCTCGAACCGATCGGTCAACTCGAGTTTCGACAGGATCGACGTGAGGTGATTGCGCACCGTCGCCTCGCTAACGAACAACCGCTCCGCAATAGCGGCGTTCTTCAGACCCTCGCCAACGAGAGCGATGACCTCGTGCTCACGGCGTGTCAACGACGCGATTTTCTCGGCTTCCCGGTCGCGCACGTACCGGTGCTGCGCGTTTCGCGCGAGGACGCGGGCGGTGAGGGTCCGATCCAGCCAGACCTCGCCCGCGTGCACCTTTCGGATGGCCTTGATCAGGACCTCGGGTCCCTCGTTCTTCAGCACGAGCCCGGTTGCGCCACGCTCAACCAGCATCTTGTGGTCGGCCGCGTGGGTTCGATCCGAGAGCACGATGACGCGGCTCGCGGGGACCGTCGCGACGATCCGTTCGAGACAGTCGAGCGCGTCGGCTCGAAGGTCGACATCGATAACGACGATGTCATGGCGTTCACGTGACGCAAGCTCGACCGCTTCGGTGCTCGTGCCGGCTTCGCCCATCACCTGTATATCGGGCACTTCCGAGAGTACATGGCGCAAGGCGACGCGTCCCAGCAGCAGGTCGCTGATGAGCAGGAGGCGGATGCGGGCGTCAGCGGCACGCGGCGCCTCTCGTGATGGCTCCTCAGGTTGTAGTGCAACCGCCCCGCGCCGAGCGCGCCACTGCCCTGAATCAGACAGCCAACGTTCCATCGCGTACCTCCACCGGTGTAACCCGTCGCGCGAGTGTTCGGTCTCACGACGGTATGAAGTAATAGCCACCGCCGGCAGTTGGCGGGCAGCCGTTGATTGCATGTCGACGTCGACGACGGGGAAGAGGTCGTCCGCTCCAGGGGTGGGCGGCAATCACGGAGCTGGCGAGCGGGAACGAGTTGCCCGCTCGCCGTCCCCCCTGGGGAGCGAACGCAAGCTTACGGGTTCTCTCCAGTGAGCGGTATGGCTAGGAGGGGTATATATCTGGCACCTTGGTGCCAGAGGCGTTACGGCAGCTTTACATACTTTGTATTGCATCAAGCCGTAATGGGCCGCGAACAGGGCCAGCTCGACACGTGACGATTGTCCCGTCTTCTCGAAGATCTTCGTGACGTGGTGCTTGACCGTCTCTTCGCTGAGGTTGAGCTGCACCGCAATATCCTTGTTCGAGGCCCCGGTAGCGATCAGCGCGACGACTTCCAATTCCCGTGGCGTGAGCCCATACGGGCGCAGTGCGGGTTCGGGCGCGGGGGCCTGCACCTTCGCCAGCGCGTCCACCAATGACCCGACCGTATCGCGATCGACCCAGTAGCCACCGGACATCACCGTCCGCAGGCACTTGAACAGCAGTTCGGTAGCGGCGGTCTTCAACAGCACACCGGCGGCGCCCAGCCGCAAGGCGACCACGATATCGTCGCGATCGATCGATGCGGTGAGCAGGACCACCCGCGGGCGCGCTACCTCCGAGGTGAGCTGCTGCAACACGTCGAGGCCCGAAACCCGTGGCATCGCCAGGTCGAGCAACAGCACGTCGGGCTGAAGCGATCGCGCGAGCTCGATCGCTTCCCGTCCCCCGAGCGCCTCGCCAACGACTCTGAAATCGGGCTCGGTGTCCAGCAGTTTCCGCAGGCCTGCGACAAAGATCGGATGGTCGTCGGCGATGAGAATCCCCGCAGGGGCACGTCTATCCATGGGCGACTCTCGTCCACTCTACATCGATGCGGGCCCCCTCGCCTGCATGCGATTCGATGACCAGGCTGCCGCCCATCGCTCGAGTACGTTCCTTGATCACCGTCGGGCCCAGCTCGCTGGCCTCGAGTTGTTGCAGCGTCATCCGCCCTTTGAAACCGAAGCCACGGCCGTCGTCCGAGATGCTGATTCGCCCGCCGGTGGGTGTGGTTGTGATGGCAATCGTCGCAGACCGGGCCCCGCTGTGTTTCCGGATATTCGCGAGCGCCTCCTGAACGATGCGCGCAAGATGCGCACACTGCCGCGGGGAGCATCCCAGGAACGAACCGTTCGAGACGATGCGCACATCGATGCCAGCCTCGCGACGAAGGCGTCCCGCTGCCTCGGCAATGATGCGGAGTACGTCGGCACCCGTCATCTCATTTACTCGGAGCCGTAACATCAGGTCGCGGATCTCGGCGATGCGGTGACGAAGCTGGTCGCGCAGGTTGTGCAGTCGTGTTTCCCAGACCTGCCCCTCGCCGGCGACGCGCCGAAGCGCTTCAACTTCCAATTCGAGCGCGATTAGCGATTGCAGCACTCCGTCGTGCAGCTCGCGCGCGAGCCGAGCCCGCTCGGTGGCGGCGACCCGAGAGCGCACCTGCCGAACCAGGTAGGCGCTGTGCAGTGCCGGCGCTCCAACGTGGACCAGGTGGCGAAAAACGGAAAGGTCGTCAATCGCCGGTCGTACCGCGTCCAACAGGAACAGCCGGACGTGCCATTCGGGCCCCGGATTTACCTCCGCCGTGAGGGCCGACGACGCGCGATGCCGATCGAGGACGCCGCTCATGAAGGCGCCGTCCATCGTCATCGGCGTTTCGAAGGTCTCGGTAATGCCTCGCGCGATCACAGTCCGCGCTTTGGTTCGCTGCGCGTACCAGACCACGAGCGGACGCGATGGCGAAGCAAAATAAATGGAACGGTCTTCGAAATCGAGATCTTGAAGCGCGAGCGTCGTCGCCGAGGCGCCAGTCGCCCGACGTGCCGTCCACAAGTAAAGATGTCGTCCCGGGAGATTCTCGGCGGCAACGATAGCCTGCGACGAACCGGCGTGCATCAGACACTCGTCCACCATTGGGCGCAGTGCTTCCGTAAAGGTCGGCGCGGTGCAGGCAGCGTTAAGGATGCGTGATACCGCCTCCGTATCGGCGAGCATCGCCCGAGTCTGAATCGCGGTGAACGCGAGCACCAGTGTGAGAGCCGCCCCATAGCCGGTTTCGATCATCGTCTGCGGCGGGACGATCGCCCGTTCTGCGACGGTCGCGAACACAATCGTCAGCGGCCCCGAGAGGAACAGCACGAGGATCGCAGCCGCGGCAACGAGAACGCCGGTCATCCGTGATCGCACGGACGCGACGAACAGAACGAACACGAAGAACACGAAGAACGGTCTACTCGAACCAGCGGTGAGGAACGTCACCGCAGCGGCGAAGAGCACATCGACGAGGTGAATCACCCACCCGCCCGTCAGCAGGTAACGAGGCGCGATGAGAAACAGGATGGCAATCAGTGCGCTGAAGCCCGCATAGCCCGCGATCACGCCATACAGGACGCCGGCGTCCGCGCGGCTGGAGCCGGCGTCGTGGAAGAGGGCCGAGACAGAGACGATGGTGAAGAGGACGCGAGCCGCCGCGATCACACGTTCGATACGCAGTCGCGCCTCGATGCTCAAGGCTTGCGTCTGTCTCGACGGCGCACTCCGGACGGCGAAATCCATCCCTGTCTCGACCTCGCGTTTCTGTTAGCCCTCGGCAGTCGCGCGCGTATCCAGCTCAAGGGTTCCGGTGCAAGAGCGACGCCAGCCAACAAAACGCAGGTACCGCCTGCACTCAAGGAACACACTCCGATAGAGCGCCACCGGAGTTGTTCGTTCCTACACCCGACGCCCGATGTATCGCCGTGTCGAAACGGTGGCGTCGGCTGAAATTGATGCTCAGCCGTCTGGTTCTACGGCAAGGACCGTGAGCGGCTGTCGCGTAACAGAACGCCGGGCTGCGCGAAAACAACTTCGATCATCGGTCCCCGGGTACGCGTCGGGCATGACGAAATTGCTCGGCGCCGAAATCCGGACGCGCCCGATCAGAGAACGAAATTGGCAGTGAATACGAACAGCCTGCGCTGGTTGCGGCGGCTTTTTCCGGGGTGCTACACTTGGAGGTTCCGCCAGGACGGTGGGTGTAGCTCAGTGGCAGAGCGCCGGACTGTGGCTCCGGAAGTCGCGGGTTCGAACCCCGTCATCCACCCCAAAACCTTTCTCCAATTGAGTCAGGGAGTTATCGTCAGCGCCGGCGGGCTGATCAAGATTCTCGCAAGCAGCGTCAGTGTCGGAACTTGAAGGATTGTTGAAAGTCTCGCCAGTCTCCAGCAGCTTCGCGGCCGCCATCAGCGCTTCCGGCTTCTGATTGTCGTACCGCTCGGTCGTCACGATCGATGCGTGACCAAGCAGGTCGCGGACCTGCGACAGCGGCACGCCCTTCTCGACGAGGCGCGACGCGTACTCATGCCGAAGGTCGTGCCAGCGGAGATCCACAATCCCGGCAGCCTTGCAGGCAGCTCGTCACGGGCGCTCGAAGTAGCGGATTGGCTCACCGATCTGGTTGCTGAAGACTGCAGCGTCCGCTGGCTTTAGACTCTCCATCAGCGGCGACACGCTGGAAGTCGAGGACGGCCTTCAGGCGGCCTGTGGACACCGGCACCCATCGAGTCCTGCCCGACTTCGTTGTCTCGCCCCTGAGCCGCAGCCAGCCTGGTTTGGCGTCAACGTCAGCCCAGGTCAGCGCCAGCATCTCACCGCGTCGCATGCCGGTATCCAGCGCTGCGACGATGAGCGTTCGAAGATGGGCGCCGCGGCTGGAGCCGCACCGTCTCGGCGTGCTCCTTGGACCTTCGGCAGCGGGCATTTCGTTGTCCGACTTGAATAGTGCGATTGGAGCGTGTCCTCCAGGGATTGCTAAACACTGGGCGACTACTCGTGGGTAATCCGAGATTGGGGGCGGGTTCGATTCCTTCCCGGCTCACCAACTCCCTCACATTCGTTCGGTCGACGGTGACCTGACGCGCTTCGGACGCGCAGCCTCGCGTCTGCTCGGCTAAGTCTAAGGGGGCCCGGCTCCCGTCTGGTGAAAGCCGAATCCGACCGTTGGCGCTTGGTTCGAGAATGCGGCTATGCTGTCCAGTTGCCGGTAGAATGTTTAGCGCATGTTTGAGATCAGCCTCAGAATTCCTTCCCTGCGCGTCCGCCGTGAGGGGAAGGACTCCCCGGAAACCATTTCCAACAGCGATGTCCGGTTCGTCAAACGCATCGAGCTCGAGCGCGTTCCAAAGTCGGGAGACCTGCTGACGATGACGATCGGCTCGGAGGCATCGTTCCAGTGTGAGGTGGTTGCGAGCAACTGGCATGACGACAAGAACATGTTCGTCACGGCGTGCCGGTATTCGAAGCGTTCGATTTCAGAAGCGGAATACCGGGCCCTGCTCAACGCATCGGATTGGCAGCTGAGGGCCCTTTTGTAGACCTGACGCGCGTTGCTCAGGCGACGCAACCTCTAAGCGGATACTACGAAGGTGGCGACAATGACGGGAACGATTCGTACGTTACGGGCGGACAAGGGGTTCGGGTTCATCAAGGACGAGGCGGGGAAAGAATACTTCTTCCACCAGAGCGCGGTGTATGGCGAGGGCCTCGACAATCTGCGCGAGGGCGACAGCGTCGAGTTCGATGTCGGGCAAGGACCGAAGGGGCCTCGCGCCGAGAACGTGCGACGCACTTCGACCTAACCACCCCAGGACCTAGTTCGAGCTGAGGACTCTGCCAGGCGAGCGATCGTCTGCGAAGGTGGAATCGGCGTGGCGATGAGCGGACGCCATCCCGCCTCTTCCACCGTCCGCGAGTTACCGTCGGTGAAGCCCGGGACCGGCCCCATCCCGTCGGCAATAACGCTGGAGGGGTCAATCGCTGCGTATCTCGGCGCTGGCAACAAGACACGCGCTATCGACATGCTCGAACAGGGCTACGCAGAGCGTGACAACTACGAAATCAACATTGGCGCCGATCCGCTGATGGATCCGCTCCGAAACGAGCCGCGCTTTGAGGCGGTCTGCGAGCAAGTGATGAGGGGCATGAGTGCCCGGGAAACGTCTCTCCGCTCCTCGCAATTGTCTCTGGCTCGCCGCTAAGCCTAGCGCTCGAACACGAGCGTGCCGAAATGCTCCGGCACGTGGTTCGGGTCTCGCCCGATCGCACAGGTCGGCTGCCAGCACATGAAACGGCGCTGCGGGTCGGGGCCATCTCCGTCGATCCGGTAGAGGTTCGCGCGCCAGCGTGTGCCTGCGGCGACCTGCTGGTCGGTGACCGATTTCAACGGGATACGACAGGCGGCGTACCAGATCTTTGCCTGCGCATCGATCCGGGCGGCGGTCGTCCATCCCGATCGCCATTCGCGATGCTCGTTTGGCCGATCCAGATCGATCGCCAGATCGATCCAATCGCCGGTCGGCGCGATCTCGAATTCGCGGTAGTGCCGGATGTTCGTCCAGTCGTCACCGAGGAACATCTCGACGACGTCGCGGTCCCACAGTCCACGCCGCGCCGTGTCGTTCGCCGCGGGCAAAAAGACGTTCAACGAGCGGTACGGACACGTGAACAGGAAGTACAGATCGGTGTCCGTCCAGAATCCGCGGACCTCCGTGCGCAAATCGGGATAGTCCAGCCTGCGGCTGCAGTCGCGGGTGATGGTCGCCCGACGCGCCGATTTCCACATCGGTGCCCCAGGGTCGGTGCTCAACTCGCTGGGAGCAGCGGACCGACGGATGGCGAACGTCGCCGTCGGCTGGGAGACCGTGCAAGGCGGCGCGGCCGCTTCCGGATTCTGGTGCCCTTCGAGAAAACCGGATGCCGTCGCAAGCACCAGCATCAGGAGGGCGAGGAGTGAGCTACGTTCCGGCGACGTCGGACAGCGCCCCATCGACAGAATCATAGATGGGAAACACGGTGTCCAGCTTCAACAGGTGAAGCACCCGCTGCACGTTGCCGGGAATATTCGCCAGTGCCAGGCGACCACCCTGCTGCTGTACGGTCAGGTGGCCCCGAACGAGCGCACGGACGCCACCGCTGTCGGCGTGAGCGACCGCGCCGAGATCGACGATCAGGTGGCGCTGGCCGGCCGCGATCACCTCCTGCAGCAGGCGCTCGAACTGCTCGGCGCGGCCGCCGCACATCAGCGAGTCGTCTGGCGTGAGAATCAAATGGCCCACGCGTGTTTCCTGTCGCACGTCCATCACACCCTCTATCAGTCCAGATATTTCACGAAGACCACCTCGTTGTGGGCCTCGTTGTAGAGCAGTTCGTCCACCATGCCCCGTACCATGAAGATGCCGAAACCGCCGGCCCGAATCCCCATCTCTTCGCGGGCGGCCATATGGTCCAGCGGGCGGTCCGGCGCGTTGCTGATCGCGGAATGCGCCAGGTCGTCCATCTTGAACCCCTGGCCGGGATCCGCGATGCGATACACGAGCATCCGTTTGGCCCGCAGATACGCGATGCGCACCTTCCTCGTCGCGTCGAGCTTGCCGCCCCACTCAATGGCGTTACAGAGCAGCTCGCGAAACGCGTAACCGACCGACTCCCGCACCGCCTCCGGGAGATCGGCATCGAGCCGCATCATGAAACCCTGGAGCCGATCGGCAATCTCGAGCGAACACGGGACCAGCAGCTCCACCCATTCGGGTCGAGCCGACAACACCTCGATCGCCAGCGACCCGTCCGACGCCAGCGCCTTTTTCACGATGTCCGGGATCGTCGCCGGAGGGAACGGCTTGACGATGTAGTCCCAGGCGCGCCCGCGGACAGCCCGCAGCAGCGTCTGCGGCGTGTCGTCAGAGGTCATCACGATGACCTTCGGCGCTGCCGATCCGTTCCGCAGGTGGCTGAGGATGTCGAGACCGCTCGTGCCGGGAAGCCCGAGATCGAGCAGCACCAGGTCGTAAGCGCCGTTCTGCAGCCGCGCCAGCGCTTCGGTCCCGTCGCCCGCATCGTCGACGCGGAAGTCCTGTGACAGGAGCCGCGTGAGGGCGATTCGCAGCCCCCGATCGTCCTCGACCACGAGGATGGATTTCGGCGTTCCCTCTACCGGCTTTGTCACGGGATGCCCCGCTGCTGTCGTGGGAGAAATCGCATTCTAGCAGGGACGCCCCTGGATTGTCGTAAGGTATGCGGCGTGGGCGAGGTCGGCGGCAAACCAGCGGCGGACCCGAAACGCACGTGGGCGGAACGGCAGCTGACCGTCGTCTACGAGACCGCGCACGCCCTCGCATCGGCCGCCACCCTGGCGGAGGCCCTGCCGCGGACGCTCGGCGCGGTCTGCGAGGCGCTGGGATGGGAATACGGCGCTCTCTGGAAGGTGGACCGTGCCGCCAACGTGCTGCGCTGCGTGGCCACGTGGTCAATGCCCTCCCTCAGCTTCCATACATTCGTTGAGGCGAGCCGCGGCATGAGCTTCGCACCCGGCGTGGGCCTGCCGGGCCGGGTCTGGGCCACGGGCGAACCAGCCTGGATCGCCGACGTGCTGCAGGATGCCAACTTCCCGCGCGCGGAGATGGCCGCGCGCGATGGGCTGCACGCAGCGTTCGGCTTCCCGATCGTCACCGACGGCCACATTTCCAGCGTCATGGAGTTCTTCAGCCGGCAGTTCCGGCCGCCGGATTCGGAACTGCTCGAGCTGCTGGGCGCGATCGGTGGCCAGATCGGGCTGTTCATGGGGCAGCGGCTGGCGCAGGAACAGCTCAGCCAGTTCTTCACGCTCTCGCGCGATCTGTTCTGCATCGCCAACGCCGAAGGCCGATTCATTCGCGTGAATCCGGCGTGGACGGATCTGCTCGGACACTCGGAGCAGGACCTCGTCACCGTGCCGTACATCGACTTCATTCATCCCGACGATCGTGCGGCCACCAAAGTCGCGGCGGCGCAACTCGCCACCGGCCAGCCGCTCGTGTCGTTCGAGAACCGGTATCGCGCCCGCGACGGCTCGTATCGATGGTTGCTGTGGACCGTCGCTCCGAAGGGCCCGCTGCTCTTCGGCGCGGCGCGCGACATCACCGAGACCAAAGCGAAGCAGCAGCAGCTCGAGCGCTACGCGCGCGAGCTGGAGCTCGCGCAGCGCGTCGAGATCGACAATGCGGCGCGGCTGACGCAACTGGTTCGCGAACTTGAAATTGCCAAGGCCCGCGCCGAAGAGGCCACCGCCGCAAAGGGCCAGTTCCTCGCCAACATGAGTCACGAGATCCGGACGCCGATGAACGCCGTGATCGGCCTCACCGATCTCGTCCTGAAGACGAGTCTGACGCCTCACCAGGAGGAGCTGATCGGATCCGTGAAGGAAGCCGCAGACTCGTTGCTGTCGCTGGTCAACGACATCCTCGATTTCTCGAAGATCGAAGCGCGCAAGCTGGAGCTCGAAACAATTGCCTTCAGCCTGCGCGACACGGTCGGCGACGCCCTGCGGATCGTCGCGCCTCGCGCGCATGAGAAGAGCCTGGAACTGGCGTGCCGCATCCGCCCGGACGTACCGGATATGCTGATCGGCGATCCGGGACGGCTGCGGCAGGTTCTCCTCAATCTGGTCGGCAACGCGATCAAGTTCACCGAAGAGGGCGAGGTCGTCGTCACCGCCGAAGTCGCCGAGCACACGCGAGACGATGTGCGCGTGCATTTCGTCATTCACGACACCGGCATCGGCATTCCTTCCGAGCAGCAGTGGAAGATCTTCGGCGCCTTCGTGCAGGCCGACGGCTCGACGACGCGGCGCTACGGCGGCACCGGTCTGGGACTGGCGATCTCGTCGCAGCTCGTCGAACTGATGGGCGGACGCATCTGGATCGAGAGCGAGGTCGGCGCGGGCAGCAACTTCCATTTCACGATTGCGCTGAAGCGCGAGATGCGCGCGCCGGCGCTCGCGCCGGATGCCTCAGTCGATCTTCACGATCTTCGAGTGCTGGTCGTTGACGATAACGCCACGAACCGTCGCATCCTCGACGAGATGCTCGAAGCCTGGCAGCTGCGCGGAACATCGGTGGCCGGCGCCGCCGCCGCGCTCGAACTGCTGGTCAGCGCGGCCGATGCCGGCGACCCGTTCGGTCTGGCGATTGTGGACGCGCTGATGCCAGGGATGGACGGCTTCGCCCTGGTGGACACGATTCGACAGAACACGCGCTTCGCGGACCTTCCGGTGATCATGCTGACGTCCGCCGGCCCCTGGGCAGGACAGCACCGGCACGATCACGCCGCGGTGCCGTCGCTGACCAAGCCGGTGAAGCATTCCGACCTCCTCGATACGATCCTCACCATCGTCGGCGGCGCTTCGCCCCGCCGCACGGCCGATCGTCCGGTCGCGCCGCCAGTGCTGCGCCCGCTTCGGGTGCTGCTGGCCGAAGACAACGCGGTGAACCAGAAAGTGGCGACCGGAATCCTCGCCGACCAGGGGCACCAGATCATGGTCGTGAACAACGGCCGCGAAGCGGTGGCCGCCGTCGCGCACGAAGGCTTCGACGTGGTCCTCATGGACGTGCAGATGCCGGTGATGAGCGGCGTCGAGGCGACCGGTGCGATTCGAGAGGCAGAGCGTCAGACCAGCCGTCATGTCCCGATCGTGGCGATGACCGCCCACGCGATGAAAGGCGATCGGGAACGCTTCCTCGCCGCTGGAATGGATGATTACGTCTCGAAGCCGCTGCGTGCCGAGGAAGTGCTGGCCGCGATTGCGCGGGCCACCCGCGGGCAGCCATCGGTCGCGCAGCAACGACCACAGCCCGTCGCAGCCAGCCATGAACTCGACGTCCCGTCGATCCTGGCCGGCCTTGGCGGCAACCGCGACCTGCTTCGCGAAGTGATCGACGTCTTCCTCAAGGATGCGCCAGTTCGGCTCACGGAGACACGCACGGCCGTCGACAACCGCGATGCTGCGGCGATCGCCAGTCAGGCTCACGCGCTGAAGTCGATGGTCGGACTGTTCACGACGGCCGAGGCATTCGCGTCAGCACGGGCACTCGAAGCGCGGGGCAAGCAAGGCGATTTCACTGCCTCCGTAGAAGCGATGAGCGCGCTGGTCAGCGCCGTGGAGGCGCTGATGGAGCAGCTTCGCGAGCTTCAGACGGAGCTGCAGACCTGAACGTCATCGCTGGACGCGAGCGCTCGGCACGTGCCGCCGCAGTGTCTCGAGCGTGAACATCAGTGATTCCCTCGGGACGCTCGTCACAAACGGGCCGATCGCCCAGCCGAGGCCGAATGGAATGTCGCGGCTGAGGCTCACGGTCTCGAACTGCACGAGCACACCGTCGCCACGCGTTTCAAGTCGACCGTAGGTATTGAGCCGCCACATGAACCCGTGGCCCTCCCCGGCGGGCTTGACAGCCTCGGTCGCTTTCCCCGCATCCTCGACTTCGCGGACGCTGGTGCTGCGGGCCCGGAACTCCACACATCCGGCGCGCGGCGACGAATAGCGGACCTCGTTCTCGGTGTCGAGCACCACGGTGATGACCTTCGTGCGGACGAGGCGCAGGTACATCGTGAAATCGTCGCCCTGCCTGGCGCGCAGCTTCGACCGCATGACACCCGGCGCGAAGAGCTGTGCGTGATGGTCGTAGTCCTGGAGGACCGCCACGACGCGATCGACGTCGGCGCCTTGAAGGAAAACGGTGGCAATCCAGTGGTGGATCAGCCCATCGGGCGCTTCGATCCGGCGGCCATTCTGCAGGGTCTCGAGCTGTTCGATCAGAACGGTGCCGGACTTCACGCGCGCGAGCTCTGCCTCGCGGCGGGCTTGTGGATGCGAGTCGATTCTGAGGTAGCGTCCAGCGCCGGCGAGCTCGGAGTCGAGCCGGGCCTCGGTCAATCGCACATATTCGTCGAACGCCGCCGTCGTCTTCGCCTGCGGCTGCGCTCCGGCGAGGCTGGCGCCAGCGATCCAACAGAAAATTGCGATCGGGACCACACGCATGCCGGACGACACTCCTGTTCTGACATTGCGCATTGTGCGATCGTTTCTAGGGCGGAGTGCGATCGTTTGTAGGGCGGAGCTTTAGCTCCGCCAATTCCTCTTGCGTTATGCCCGAGCTAAAGCTCGGGCCTACGTGCGCCGCTAAAGCTCGGGCCTACGTACGCCGTTAAAGCTCGGGCCTACGTACGTCTAACCGGGTTTCACCTTCAGCACGCCGGTCTTCATCAGTACGCCAGAGAAGTCGAAGATGTGGCGGACGCTCTGGATCGCGCCGTTGGCGACGAGGAATTCGGCGGCGCCCGACATTTCGATCCGCGTGCCCGCGCCGGCGATGCCGAAGAAAGGACCATGCGCAGTGCCCGACGAACTTCCAGAAAACGGCCGCGCGGCCATCGCCAACGATGGGCGCTCCGAGAGTGAGTTGAAGATCGGGGAACGCGGTGAACCAGTAGCGGTAGATGTCGGCGATTTTCGCGCGTCCCTGGACGACGCCGTGGGCGGGACTCTCGAACGTGCCATCCTCGGCGTGCTGAGCGGCCAGCGCGTCGGCATCACGTCTCGTGAACGCCTCTTGATGACGATCGAGCAGCGCGCCGATCTCGTCGCGGGTCATCGTCGTCCTCTTGCAATCAGCCTTTGAAGATCTTTTTTATCTCTACCTTGAATTCCGGCTTCTTGACCGGCCCCGACACTCTAATCGGAAACACCGCGCCGGCGCCGTCCTTTGCGAAGAGCGGGTCCAGCAGTTTCAATGGAAGGCGCTTCCAGCCCGTCACCATCTGCGAGATCCGGGCTTCCATCCGGGCGGTGCCGGTGAAATCCAGCGTGCTGTGGACGAGCGAGTAGCGGCCGCGCATCTCGATTCGCGCCCCCCGGACCGAGAACGACACCGGCGACAGCGACAGGACGCCGTCCTTCAGCTCGAAACGGCCCTGAAGATCCGAGGCGACGTTGTCCATTTTCTCGTCCATCGGGCGGCCGCTGCCGCGCCGGCTCAGCTCGTCGATCTTGTCCTGCACCTTGCTGCTGGCGAAGCGGGCGGACGCGACATGGAAATCGCCCTTGAGATACAACCGCCGCGGCACTGGCAGGTCGCCCGGCGGCAGCTCGAGCCGCGTTTTCAAGCGCAACGCTCCGCTCATATCCGGCGGGACCGAATCGACGGCCAGCATCAGGATGTCCTCGAGCCGGCCGTCGTCGATCAGGACATCGAGCTCGACGGTCCGGCCTTTCTTGCCGGGGGTGTGGACGATGCCGCCGTCTGCCGTCAGATGCGTTTGACCGAGGATGGCGCGCACCGGCTTCAGGTAGGTGTCGCCATTGGTGCCGTCCACGATCGCCGTATAAACGGTGTCGAGCCGCATCGGCTTCCCGCCGATGTCGAGCGAGAAGTCGGGCGTCTTCGTGGCGCCCTCCGCCACGATGCGCTCGAGAACTCCGCCGAATCGCCCGGTCGATTCGAGCTTTCCGCCGATGCCCTTGATCGTGCCGAGATCCGCCTCGGTGAAGGCGTAATCCCCTGTCACCGCCGATTGCGTCGGCTCGTCCGCGTCCCATGGCCCGAACGTCCCTTTCGCTTCGATGGTCCCGATCGGCTTGGGATTGGTCAGTCGCGCTTCGTACTCCGTTGGGCGATCGAAGGCCGCGTTCGTCAGGGTGAGCGCATGGATCAGGAAAATCCTCGGCGGGCGATCCGGCTTCCGCGAGGCAATCGCGAGCTCGGCGTTCGACGAGGTCAAACGGTCGATGACGACCGGCGAGCGTCCGCGAAGCTTGCTCGCCAGACCGCCGCCGTCGCTGGTCTTCGCCTCCGCAGGATTCTCTGGCGCTGCAGGAATCGAGGCATCGGTGGCGGGCGGCTGCTGTGCCGGGTTGTCGGGATCGGCAGGTTTGTGCCGTGGAGGAATGAAGATTCGCAGCCCCTCCATTTCGACCGACGAGATGTGAATCGGCTTGCGCAGGATGGCGAGCAGCGGCGCCTCGATCGCGAACGACTCGATACGCACCAGCGGCGGGCCATCGCGATAGATCTTGTGGTGGAGCACCAGCGCTTGCCCTGACACTCGAACCACACTTCCGAGCTGGACGTCGATCGCTCCGAGCTCGACGGTCGCGCCGAGCTGCTGCGACAGGATGGTGACGATCTGGTCGCGCACGCGCGGCTTCTGCCATCGGTACACGACGACGGCCGCGCCGATCGCGACGACAATCAACGCGATCAACACGGCACCGAGCCACCAGCGACGCGGCCACAACCTCACGAGCGTGCCTCGTTCATGTCGCTACCGGCCTGCCGTCATCGCCCGGCATTCGTCATCCATCGGATCCGGCAGGCCATATGTCGAACGTATGAGTCGAGCAGTACCCGGCTCGACCCTGAGGGTGAAAAGCAGCCCGTACTGCCCGTCACAGATGTCGGGAACTCGCGGTCCCCCGAGCGCCTGAATGATCGCCGGCACCGTGTTGCTGTGCCCGACGACGAGCACGACGCTGCCGCCCTGGCGCACCGCGGCCGCGACGGCGGCCGCGTGTGCGTTCGTGTCGTCCGCCGTTCTTACCACTATAGGCGTCAGATGGAGGCGTGCGGCGAGTGGAGCAGCCGTTTCGATCGAGCGGCGCCGCTCCGTCGTGATAATCGTGTCGACGCCAGCATCGCCGAGCGCGCTGACCAGCGCCTCCGCCCGGGCGCGGCCTCGCTCGCTCAGCGCGACGTCGTCTTTCGGCGTCTCGGCTTTCTCCGCGTGCCTGACGACGACCACGAGCTGTGAGCCCGTGCGCGCCGCCGCCGAACACGTCAGCGCGACGGACAATCCCAGCGCGGCGACGATGGCCCGCTGTGCACGGCTCATGAATGAGCGGATCGGGTCGGCCATGTCGAAGCCCTTCTAGAATGCTTGTCCGATCGAAAAATACCATCGCCCATCCTGGTTCTGTGCGTCCTTGCTGAGCGGATAACCGTAGTCCACACGTAAGATCAGGAATGGGAACGTCAGGCGGACGCCGCCGCCGACGCTGTTGCGGTTGCGCTCGCCCTGGAACTCGATGTCGCCGAAGAGTACGGCGTGGTCGTAGAACGTCGCACCGCGGAAGCGCCAGAAGAGCGGGAACCGCAGCTCCTGGTTCAGCACGACCAGACCCGTTCTCGGATTCGGATCCCCCGGTGTCGTCAGCTGTCCCAGGATCACGTCGTCGTATCCGCGCACGGTGTTGGCGCCGCCGGCGCGTAGCCGCTCGGTGATGATGAAGTTCTGCCCGGGCCCGGTCGCCAGCTCGAAACGCGCGGCGGAGCCGAGGACGACGGTCGTGTGGGGGGCGCGAAGGAAGATGAACTGCTGGCCCAGGTATTTCCTGAATCCGAGCGTCGAACCAAGCCATTCGGGCGCCAGCTCGTAGCTCGAGGAGTGGAACCAGCCGCGGCGGGAATCGATCGCGTTGTCGCGGGCATCGACGACCGCCGAGACGAACGCACGGCCGACGTTCGCGCGGGTGGTCGTCGGAATCGGCGACGGCAGCTCCGGATCGTCGAGGATCACGTCGGTGCGGATTCGCTCGAAGTCGTAGCCGTAGGCGAACTGGACGTGCCGCTGGCGCAGGCGTTGCTCGAACGTCCACTCGCGCCGGTGGTCCTCGAGCGCCTGTGAAAACGAGGCGGCGCGCTGCCATTGGTCGCTGAAATAGACCGTGGTCTGCAGCGGCAGCATGAAAAAGTTGTTGCTGGACAGATAGGCACGACCGAGGCGATTGGTCGAGTTGAATCGCCCACCGACGCCTGCGGTGAGGCCGCGGCCGAACAGCCCGCGCCGTGTCAGGTCCGCAACCACGCCGGGATCGACAGCGCCCCATTTGGGGCTGACCGCCGGTGCCGTCGGGTCGTACAACTGGAAACCGTATCGCAGTCGGTATTTCGGAAGCGGTTCGACGTTGACGGTGATGTCGGCGGTCGCCGATCGCTGTCCTTCGGGCGCAGGCCGGGGCGTGGATTCAATATCGACGGATCTGAAGACATCGGTGTCATAAATCCGCTCGCGGGCGCGGTCGATGTCGGCGATCAGCACGGGCTCGCCGGCCTTGAACGGCAGGATCCGCGAGACCAGCCGCTCGCGGCTGCCGGTCACTCCCGCGACTTTCACGGCACCGATGGTCAGCCGCCGTCCGATCGTCACCTTGAAGCTGACATCGACCGTCGCCGGATTGTCGGTCCGAGCGGTGCCCGTCGCTTCGACGCGATTGCCGCGGTAGCCCGCACGTCGCAGGCGCGATTGCAACTGGCGCGTCGCGTCCGCAATCCGGCTGTCGGTGTAGACATCACCTTCGCTGAGCGGCGCCGTCAGGTCCACGGCGATGCGTTCGCGATCGCGGAGACGCGTTGACGGTGATGTTGCCGACCTTGTACTGCGCCCCCTCGACGATCGTCACCGGCAGCTCGGCGCGATTGCCCGAGAAGCGCGGCGACCCGGCACTGACCTTGGCGGCCCGGAAGCCACGCCCCCGATACGCATCAGCAACGGCCTGCTCGATCAGCCTGGGATTCGACCACATCGGGCCTTCGATACGCGCGCTCTCGATCGCACGCTTCAACTCGCTCTCGCTGAGCTCTCGATTGCCGGTGAACGCCGGCCCGCGATTGTCGTACTTCTGACCCGGCGTGATGACAACGTCGGCGACCTTCTTGGGCCCCTCGTGGTTGACGGTCGTGACGATCTTCGGCTCGAGATAGCCATGCTCCGCCAGCCACGGCTGGAGCCGGCTCGTGAACTCCTCACCGAGCAGCGAATCGACCGGCGTGTCCTGCCACAGTTGAATCAGCGCCCGGCGGACGTCGTCCGGCAGTTCCAGCCCGGTGATGCGGAGCTCGGTTGGCGGACCGGTTTCAATCGTGTACCCGAGATCGACCGGCGAGAGCTGGCCGGGCTGCGGTGCAGGAGGCGCCGGCGGATCGCGGCGGGCCGTAAGCCTGGCCTCGAAGAAGCCGCGCTCGACGAACAGTTTCTGCAAGCGGTCGCGGTCGCGCTGCCACTTGTAGAAGTCGAAGTGTCTGCCTTCGGTGATTCGGAGCAGCTTCCGGATCTCGTCTTCGGTGAGACCGCCGAAGGTCGCGACATACACGTCTCGCACCACTTCGGTCGGTCGTCGGCGGCTGTAATCCACTGCCCTGCCGCCGCCGCCGAACGAGAGGTCGTTCCTGAACTCGTACGAGCGGTCGCGATTGTCGAGTTGCGCGAACCGGAACTCGAAGTGCGGGAATGGTTCGTACGCCGCCACGTACGTGATTTCACCGCTCTCTCTCAAGCTCTGGGAGATGAGGATCTCGAGGTTGGGAAAGACTCGTTTCGAGAAGGTGATGCGCTGCGCCGGATTCGTTGTCGACGACAGCAGTGTCGGATCGAGGAGCAGATCGGCCGGGTTGCCAGACTCGACGCGCACGGCGTCGAAGCCGATGGCGCGGCCGACCGTGCCGACGATCTCGCCGGAAAGCGCCTGCATCAGCTGCGAGGTGACTACCTCGCCGGCGGACCCGCTCGGCGTGCGCTGGCCGGAGAGCATCAGCGATGCCACCTCGTCTTCTGGCAACGGCGGATCCGACGTCAACGTGGTCTCGACATTCCCCTCGCGGCTCTCCACACGCATCGTGATCTCGTAGCCGCCAATCGTGGTGTGAGCGACGATGCGGGCATCGGGACGCAGTGTCGAGGGGCGAAAATCGAAAATCCCCGATTCGATTTGATAGGTGTGTCCGCCGAAGAACAGCTGGCCGCCTGACGCGACGTCGGCATGTCCGCTCAGCCGGATGTTGGAGATCGGTCCGGCCACGCGCAGGTTCGTCCCGATGGCGACGCGCGCGAGGCTGGTGTCGATGACGATCGAGTCGTTCGCGAGAACGCGAATGTCGAGGACCAGGTTCGAGGGCACCGCCGGCTGCCGCGCGCCGGACGCGCCCGGAAGCGCGGCCTCCTGCTGGCGAAAGAGCGCCGCCAGACCACCGGTCAGAAGCGACTCGCGATAGGCGGCATCGGTGATCGTTGCGGTGCCCGCGAGGCCGTAGCGGCCGTCAGGCCGTACGCTGAACTGGAGGTCCGCGTCCGCCGAGCTCCTCAACCCGTGGGGAATCTCGAACAGCGCGCCACGGACCGCGATCGTCAGCGCCCCTGACGGAGTGCCTCGTCCCGGCTGGCGCATCGAGCCGGACAGGTCGAGTGTTCCGCCGTTTACCGTCCCCGTGATGTGCTCAATCGCGATCCGATCGCCGGCGAACCGCGCCGTGCCGTTGATATCGCTCAGCAGCAGCCGCGGGTCGCGGACGAGCAGCTCGGCGCCTTCGAGCGTCACGAAGCCGTCGGCGTTCGGCCGCGTCAGCGGTCCCGCGATCCGCGCATTCACGATCGCGGTGCCAGCGGGACGATAGGTGCCGAACAGAAGGCTCAACGTGCGGAGATCGAGCCGACCGTCCACCTTGGCGTCGACGGACGGGTTCCCCAGAATGCTGGCCGATCCGCCAACCGTGACCCGCGTTGTCGTCGTCGACGTCGCGGCGATGGTCCACGGGTCGAGCGTGACGATGCCCTTGCGAAGGGTCAAGTGCCCGGCCCCCTGTTGTTCGAGGCTCAGATCACGCGAGCGAATGACGGCGTCGGTGACATGAGCGTCGGCGACCACCGAATCCAGGGCCGGCACGCTGGCCTCGATCGAGTAATCCAGCCGGATGTTGAAGTCGGTAGCACCCAGGGCGTCAGCGCTCACGATCGGCTCCAGCACCTTGATCGTGACGTCGTCGAGGTGGCCGCGAAGAGCGGCGCGGCCCTCGCGCGCGGCGCCTGGCACTCCAAGGAACCACGCGGGAATCGATCCCGAAATGGCCGTGTGCGCGCCCTGCCACTGCATCTCGGCAAGGTCGATGCGGACGACACGGCGATCGAGCACCGTTCGAATCCAGACGTTGGTGAGCGGAGGATGCACCCCGTCGCTGAGGGTTGCGGCATCCACGGCCAGCGACCCGACAACCGTGGGCTGCTGCGGGGTGCCTGACGCGGTGAGCTCGAGGTCGACCGGTCCCTCGAAGACGGCCCCGTCCGAGGCGCCCAGCATCGCGTGGGCGACCGGTCGGAAATCGTCGAGGCGGCCTTTGAGGCGGGCGGACAATCGATGTCCAGGGGTGCCGTCGAGCGTGCCCGATACGTCGAGCGTGGTGTTGGCGAACGACGTGCGCAGGCCGCTCACCTCGAGGCTGGACGGCTGCCACACCACGTGCGCGCCGGGTTGGATGACCGTCGTAATGCCGGCCGCGCTCACGTCGAGGCGCGTGGCCGTGACATCGAGCAGTGACACGGCGGGCGTGTCGAGGCGGCCGGTCGCATGCGCCTCGAGCTGCATGGCGCCGACCTCGACGTCAATGCTGCCGACGTGTGCGGCGAGCGCCGAATCGGCAGTATTCACCGTTCCCGAGAGATCGAATCGCCGCTCTCCACGCAATCCGACTGTGCCCGTCACGTGCGTGCCGAGTCCACTCGCGGTGACGTCGACCTGCGCCACGTCATTCGTCGTCGAGACTTTTCCCTCGACAGGACCGAAGGAGCGGCCATCCAACGCCAGGTGCGGAGAGGAAAAGGTCGCTTCGATGACCGGATCGCTCGAGGTGCCGGTGAGTGTGACCGTACCCGTTGCGACGGCGCGAAGATCGCCGCCTTGTGTGCCTTCGGGTGTCGTCATCCCGGGGATTCGTGCCGCAAACGCGTAGTCGCGAAGGTCGGCTGTCGCGTCCAGCGCCTCCGTCCGCGTCGAGTAACTGACGCTGCCGGTCACGTGCCCCCCACGCGTCTGCGAGAGATCGATCTGATCGACGCGGAGCAGACCATCCTGGAACTGCACCTGACCGGTGACACGGTCGACGCGTTGATCGATGGCGGCGATCGTCATCGGACCGCCGGTGACCGCCGCGGCAATCAGCGGACGCCGCAGGAGACCCGAAACCGTGCCCTGCACGTCGAGCGGTCCGGTCGCGACCGTCGGCCACTCGAAGCGCCGCGTCCAGGACTCAGCCGGTACGTCTGCCGCTGTGAAATCGGCCTGGATAGTGTCCCGATTGAGATCGATCAGCGCCGTCGCGCTGGCGCGGCTCGGGCCCGAGTCGGCGGCGAATTCGGTCACGCGGACGGCGTTCGGATCCACCTGAGCACGAGTGCGGAAGTGGACCGCCGGCTGATCGGTCCACCGCATCGCAGCATCGAACGTGACGTCGGTCAGAATGGTGCGGAACGTACGGCTGAGCACAGCGTCCCCAGCCAGCTCGCCGGACGCTCCCATGAGCGGCGTCTCGAGCTCGAGGCCGGTAAGCCGCAGGCCGTCCCGGAAGACCGCGGGCGCGGATCCGCTCAAGGCCAGCCGTCCCGTGATCGGCCAATCGCCATAGTCGCGGACGCTGCCTCGTGTGAAGAGGCGCCCCTTCATGCCCAGCTGAGCTATCGGCGATGCCGTCCACGTCGATCGTCCAGGGACCGCGCGTGAACGTGGTGACAATGCGGCCGTCGTACCAGAGGATCTCGCCTCGGCGCGGGCCGGAAGGGCGTTGACGCCATGTGGCGTCGAGCCGGCCCTCGAGCAGGTCGGCATCCCATCCCGGCCATCGCCCCTCGAACGTGCCGCCGACGATCGAACCCGGCGCCACCCGCACGGCACCTGGCGACGAGGCAAACAGAATCTTCCAGACTTCTCCGGCATCGACGTCGCGCCACCGCATCGACGCGTGGCTGGTGTCGGAGAGCGACCACGCCAGGTGGCCAGTACCTTCTCCCGAGCCTCCGGCGACGTGCACGGCGAGGCGCGTGAGCGTGATGCCGCTGGTGGCCAGGCCACCCGAAGCGTCGAGGCTCTGCACCGGCAGGTTCCGCCAGCTGATGTTGGTGCCGGTCAGCCTGACGTCGGCGAACGCGCGGGTTCCGGCCTCGGAGGGCATCGTGAAGTCCAGCGCCAGCGGTCCCCTCAGGGTGTCGAGGAGCGGAGACCACGCCTTGAGCGATTCGCCGCGCACGTCACCACGCGCGTGCAGCTGCAGCCGATCGTTGCCGTGAAACGCGAACCGCACGGTCGTGGTGATGCGCCCTTCGGGTGCCTGCACCAGCAGGTTCTCGACGCCGGCGAGTTCTGGCGTGTAAATCGCGCGGCCGCCGAGGAGCGTCAACGACGTCCCGCGCGGCTCCCACTTGAACGCGCTCGTCGCGCCGGCTGCCATCGGACCGGCGAGGTGGCCCGGCGCGTCTCCGGTCGGCACCATGTCCACACGCAGGCCCTTGGTGTCGGACGCAAAATTGGCATCGTGATCCTCGTAGCGGACGTCCACGCCTCGCAGCCGCAGCGCCGCAAACGCCGGCAGCCGTCGTCGCGCCGTCGACGGCGTGGCACGCGGACGCATCCATTGGTCGGGGAAACTGATCCAGCGCCGTCCTTCGCGGACCAGCCGGACGCGTGCCGATTCGAGCGTGACGTCCAGACCGTCGAGCGATCCCTTGAAGGTCCTGAACGGGAACGACACCTGGACCCGCTGCGCCTCTACCAGGGGCGGCCCGCCCGGACGTCCGAACTTGAGGCCTTCGATTGTGACGTGACGGGTAATCAGGTTGTAGCGGATGCGCGTGTAGTCGATGGAGACGCCGAGCGACGCGCGAAGCCTGGTCAGACCGATCTCGATCAGCGCGCGCTCGACCGGCGGCAGGTGGATGGCGACGATGACGCCGAGGATCAGGGCGACGAGCGTTATCAGCCCCCGCCTGATCCACCGCCACAGTCGTGACCTGCGAGGTGCAGCAGGCTCCTGATCCACGCTCACCGTTCGATCTTACTGCGCAGACGGCCGCACTAAAGTGCGGGCCCTACAGGCAACCTGACAAAACGACCGCGTCGCAGTAGGGCCCGACCACCCCGCCGCAGCAGGGCCCGACTTCAGTCGGGCCGACCCCCTCTATAATCGAAAGGATATGTCCGACTCGCGCTCGGTCCCGGGTTCCGGCGAACCCGTCAAGGTCGTAGATCGCCGCTGGTGGGCTCGCGGAGAAGACGTCCCGGCGCCCGAGAACACCGTCGGCAAGCCGAGCTATGTCGAGGAGCTCGAACAGCGGCTGGCCGAGCGGGATCGCCAGGTGCAGCAGGCGCTGCAGCAGTTGAAAGCCGCATCGACGGAGTACGACGAGGCGCGAGTCCGGTCACGACGCGAAGTCGTGAAGGAAGTGGAACGGAGCAAGCGCGCCATGCTGGGCGAGCTGCTCGAGGTCCTGGACAATCTCGACCGCGCGCTGGACGCCGGCGCCACGGCGCAATCCGTGGATGCGCTCCTCCAGGGCGTGCGCCTCGTCCGGTCGCAGTTTCTCAATCGGCTCGGAAGCCTCGGCATCACGACGCTCGACGCGCTGAACCAGCCCTTCGACCCGGCGTTGCACGAAGCGGTCACGACCGTTCCTGTCACCTCCCCCGAAGACGACGAGCGCGTCGTCGGCGTCGTCCGCCCCGGCTATCGCATCGGTGACGAGATCCTGCGGCCCGCGATGGTCGCCGTAGGCAAGCACGGATGACCCGATGACAGCGATTCGGCACCTCACGGCGTGGACCAGAGCCGCGCTCGCAACAGCAGCGTTCTTCGCGCTGGCGGGATCGTGGGCGTCCGGCCAGACTGACGAGGAGCGTCCCGAGTGGAACCAGCCGGCGCCCGCGTTCCGGATTCTGGGCAACATCCACTACGTCGGCACCAACGAGCTGGCGGCCTATCTGCTGACCACTCCCGAGGGACACATCCTGATCGACGGCGGACTGCCCGAATCGGCGCCGCTCATCGAGGCTTCGATCAGGAAGCTGGGCTTCAAAGTGGAGGACGTGAAGATCCTGCTGACGACGCAGGCGCATTTCGATCACGTCGGGTCGCTGGCGGCGCTGGCCAAAGACTCCGGCGGGCAGGTGATGGTGATGGTCGGCGATCAGGAGATCGTCGAGCAGGGAGGCAAGGGCGACTACCTGTTCGGCGACAAGCCGTCGTTCCCAGCCACTCAAGTGGCACGTGTCCTGCGTGACGGTGCGCCGGTTACGCTCGGCGGGACCACGCTGAAAGCGATCGCGACACCTGGACACACTCGGGGCTGCACCACGTTCACCACTTCGGTCGAAGAAGATGGACGACCGCTGCTGGTGGTGTTTCCGGGCAGTACGAGCGTGAATCCGGGCACCCGATTGGTCAAGAACGAGTCGTATCCGGGCATCAAGGCGGACTACGAGCAAACATTCGCGACGCTGTCCTCGCTCGCGGCTGACGTGTTCCTCGGCGCACACGCGGGCTTCTTCGATCTCGCTGGCAAGCGCGATCGCCTCCTGAAAGGCGAGAAGCCGAATCCCTTCATCGATCCCGCCGGCTACAAGAAGTGGATACAAGAGATGAAGTCCCGATTCGACAAGCTGGTCGCGGAAGAGGCGGCACAGTAGGTTGTCCTGACCGGGCTGATTTCATGGATTCCATCGTCGAACGCCGTCTTCGCTACATCGAGCGTCAGAAGACGCTGCACGCCGAGAGCGTCAACGTCGATCCGTTGTCGCGCGCCGCGATGGGCACCGGTGCGGCGAATCGTCACGGGATGCCGCAGTTGCCCGTCGGCCAGCACGTCGTGAAGAACTGGCCGGTGCTCGATCTGGGCGACATCCCTGCGGTCGATCTGCGCGACTGGCGTCTCGAGGTCGGCGGTCTGGTCGAAAATCCGGTGACGTTGACGTGGGACGAGTTCCTGGCGCTGCCGCAGGCCGATGACGTCAGCGACTTCCACTGCGTGACCACCTGGAGCCGCTACGACAATCATTGGAAGGGCGTGCGTTTCCGGACCATCGCGGAGCTCGTCGTGCCGACAGACGACGCGCATTTCGTGCTCTGCACGGGCTACGACCACATGCCCGGCACCGAGATTCCGTACACGACCAATCTGCCGCTGGCGCGAGCTATCGAAGACGACGTACTGCTGGTGCACACCTGGGAGGGGGCGCCGCTTCCGCGCGAACACGGAGGCCCGATGCGCATGATCACGCCGAAGCTGTACGCGTGGAAGGGCACCAAGTGGATCCGGAAAATCGAGTTCCTCGAGCGCGATCACCGCGGCTTCTGGGAGCTTCGCGGTTACTCGAACACCGCCGAACCGTGGGCGAACGATCGCTACAGTTAGCGTTGGCGCTGTCTCAAGGCAACCGCAGATTGCGAGGATTACGCAGATTTGGAAGGCCGGCAGGAGCCATCCGGAACAATTTGCGGCAAATCTGCGGAATCTGCGGTTCCAAGTTCTTGGCATGACGTCTCTTCATCACCAGTGGTCGAACCATCGCGCCGATGTGAGCGCGGCACGAGTGGCGGGATAACGGTTTCCTCGCAGAAAACTCGCGACGAGCACGTTTCCCAACCGGAATTGTCATCTTTGTGATGTCAGACCACGCGCGATCAAGCCGAACCCTTGCTACAATTGAGAACCATCGCTCGCGGCCTACGTCACACGTTTCACCCGCGCCTTGGACCAGGAGATCTGATGAGCAAGCGTACGACCCGCAACGAGTCTTCGGACAACGCCCGCGCCGCGCAAGCGCAAGACGGCCACGCCGGCCGAACCCGTTGCCACGGCGCCGAAAGCCCCTCGCCTTCGCAAGAAGATTGCTGAACCGGTAGTGACGGCTGCCCCGTCGAACGGCCACGGGACGGCCGATGTCGTCATGTCGGGAACCGTGACGCTCGTCGAGTTCGAGCCGAGCTACGAGCAGATCGCGACGCGCGCGTACTTCATCGCGCTGGAGCGCGGCTTCCAGACCGATCCGCTGTCCGACTGGCTGCTGGCCGAGCGCGAGCTGCGCACGTCCGCGCAGTAGCCATCGGCGGCCGATTCCAGATCCTCTTCGCCGCGCGCTGATATCCTTGCTCGGTGCGCGCCGCACCGACGCCTGCCCCTTCGCCGTGGCGCGAAGGTGACCGTGTGGTTCAGCCCATGCTGGCGTCGACGGTCGAAGTGCCGTTGCGCGGCGAGGATCTGGTCTACGAGCCGAAATACGACGGCGTCCGTACGCTGGCGCTGCTGACCCCGGGTCGGCCACGGCCCGGCGTACGGCTTACGTCGCGGCTTGGCAACGACAAGACATCGCAATTTCCCGAGATCGCGCGGGAGCTCGAGCGCTTCGCGAAAGAGCGGCTGAAAAGCCCGCTGCTCCTCGACGGCGAGGTCGTGGCGCTCGACGATCGCGGACGACCGGTCAGCTTTCAGCACCTGCAGGGGCGGATCCACGTCAAGTCGCCGTCGAAGATCACGGCGGCAGAGGCGCCGGTCGCCTTCGTTGCCTTCGATCTGCTCCGCGAGGGCGGCGACGATCTCCGCGGGCTGCCGCTGACCGCGCGGCGGGCTCGTCTGGAGCGTGTCTTCAACGATCCCGGCTCACCGCTGCTGCGGATGTCTCCGCAGGTCGCGGGCGATGGACGCGACCTCTATCGCCAGGCGCTCGCCGATGGGTGGGAAGGGCTGATCGCGAAGCGCGCCAGCTCGCGCTACTTCTCCGGCAAGCGGTCCAGCGAGTGGAACAAGCTGAAGTTGATCCGCGCGCAGGAGTTCGTGGTCGGCGGATGGACCGCACCTCGAGGCGCCCGTTCGCATTTCGGCGCGCTGCTGCTCGGCGTCTACGAACGCAAGAAGCTCGTCTACGTCGGGCACGTTGGCAGCGGGTTCAACGAGAAGGAGTTGAACAAGCTGATGGCGCTGCTCCGTCCGCGACAGGTCGCCGGGAGCCCGTTCGACGCCGCACCGCCCGACACAAACGACACGCCGCACTGGGTGCGTCCCGAGCTCGTCGCGGAAGTGAAGTTCACCGAGTGGACCGACGACAATCGGCTGCGCCATCCCACATACCTCGGCCTCCGCGACGACGTGACGCCCGGATCGGTCCGCCGGGAACCTGCCTCGAAGTACAGTGCCGTCGCACTCGGACGCCTCGACCAGAAATCAAACGCAGACCGCCGCACAGCCGCACCGCCGGACCGCAGCACCGCAAAAGTCAAGCGGCCCAACAAGTTCGATCCAGCGCTTCAGCTCGTCATCGATCAGCTCGAGGACTTCGAGCACAACCGCCGCAAGGGCGCGATCGTGATGCCCGATGGCGACACGCTCGACGTCGGCAATCTCGAAAAGGTGTTCTGGCCGGAGCTGAAGCTGACGAAAGGCGATCTGCTGCGCTACTACGTGCGCATCTCGCCCTACATCCTCCCGGTGGTGGCCGGCCGCCCGCTGGTGATGAAGCGCTATCCCAACGGCATCAACAGCCAGGCGTTCTACCAGCATCGCGCGCCGGACCCGCTGCCAGCGAACATCCCGACGGTTTCGTGGCCCGACGACGACGTGCCGAGCCGCATCGTCGGCGGGAGCCTGAAAACGCTCCTCTATCAGACACAGCTCGCCGCGATCTCGGAGGATCCGTGGTTCTCGAAGGCGGCGACCCCGCAATTCGTGGAGGACATCGCGTTCGACCTGGATCCGATGCCTGGCACCTCGTTCGATACGGTGCTCGACGTCGCGCGCTGGCTGCGCGACGAGTTGGGTCACGTCGGGGTCACGGGAGTGCCGAAGACGTCCGGCGCTGACGGATTACACGTCTACGTCCGGATGCCGCCGAAGACGACCTACGAGGCCGGCCGCATCTGGGCACAAATCGTGGCGACGATGGTGGCCACGAAGCACCCGAAGGTCGCGACCGTCGAACGCGTCGTGCGCAAGCGGGGAGCGAAGGTCTACGTGGACTACCTGCAGAATATCGAGGGGAAAACGCTGGCGTGCGCGTACAGCGCGCAGGGCGAGTGCGTTTGCCGGCGCCTCGACGCCGGTCACGTGGAAAGAAGTGGACGAGGGCTTCGATCGCCGCGATTTCACCATTCAAACACTTCCCGACCGCCTGGCCTCGGTCGGCGATCTCTGGAAGCCCGTCCTCTCCGGGAAGCCGGCGAATCTGCGGCTTGTCGAGAAATACCTGACCCGTTCCTAAGAGCGTGTAACAAACCTCCGAAACGTAATCCTCATCGGCAAAGTAGCGTGAACAGGTATGGGCGCCGCGCTGCTCCCGATCCGTGTGGGGGTTAATCCATTTCTCACTCCTGGATTGGCTCGCACGCGACGACCAGATTGATTGGTCGCGGGCGGTCGTGGACAGTTGTTCCATCCGCGCGGTGTACGGCGGTGACCAGACCGGTCCCAATCCCACCGATCGGGCCTTGCACTCACCCCGCCCCTCCCCTCCGCGAGTACGAGATCATTCGCTCTTGCTCAGCTCCGTCGGCATCGGGAAGCGTTCCTGGAACCACGCTTGCCACACCGGCGTTTCGCGGGCGACGGTTGCGGCCGCCTGATCGCCGTACATGTACAAGTTCATCGCCACCACACTCTGGCCACCGGGATAGGTGACCGCGCCAAGGGCCGCTATGCCTGGCCCCGGCTTGTCGAGTCGCAGCAGTGCGTCGTAGGGATTCTCCGTGACAAACTCCACCACGCCGCCGAGCGGTGAGACACTCGCGGGCGTCGTCCAACGCTGCCCGACGCTCACCCCTTTCACTCCCAGTGCCGTCGTCAGCGTGTCCCAGGCCTCCGCCTCGGGTACTCGCGATAGGAGTCGTGACCTGCATGATCGCGGAGCGTTGGCCGCGGAAGTGCGCGAGGTAGACCTTCAGGATTTCCAGGAAACCTGACCATCCGGATGTGGCACCTTCCAGCTGGTTGTCCCATTCGTCCGTGCTGGCGAACAGGCTATGGACAAGGCGGACGATGCAGGTGCCTCCTCCGCGCGCTTCAATGCTCCACTCGGCCGCGATCGGCGGCGAGCCCTGGAACCCGCCGTCTGCCTGTTGGGCGAAGAGCCGGGGGGGATCCCAGGTCGTCACCACGCCCTGTGGCTCAACGCCCGGCCCGAACTTGTACTTCACCGCGACAGGCTTCCCGCCCTTCTCCTCGATCTCAGTCGGCACGAACCAGGACGAAATCCCAGGTCCGGTGGCGATAGCCTGCCAGACTTCCTCGGGAGTGCCGGGGACCTCGAATTCAACCGTGACGGAACGGCGCCCGTTGGCTTCTTTCTTCACGCTCATGATGGCTCCTTGGAATCGGATTCTTTCGGGAGTGGATGCGCCACGACCACGAGTCGATGCGCGCGGCCGCCGGGCGCAGATTCGTCGTGATATTTCGAAACGAGTTTCGCGATGGCTTCGGCGAGTTCGCGGCTGAATGCCGCGCGATCCGTCGGTGACCGGAAGCGAACCTCGGTATCGACCGCCAGCGTCGCCAGGCGTTTGCGCGACTCGTTCGCGCGACGAACAAGATCGCCCACCTCGCGGACGACCCGTGCGCCCAGGGCGATGAGATAGCTCGCGGACAGCCTGTCGATCCTTCGATTCGGATCCGCGGCGACGGGCCCCAGGGCCCCCGAGGACACGACGTAGGAAGCGGCCGTCGCGACGAGCAGCCGTTCCGTCAGCCCGCCCCACTTGCGTTCATGGGCCAGCCGCACCAGCCCGTGCGCCTCCAGTGCGTTCAAGTGGTAGTTGACTTTCTGCCGAGCCAAGCCGACCCGAGCGGCCAACGTCGCTGCCGAGGCGGGCGCGGCCAACTCTGAGAGGAGTCGACTCCGCATGGGCTCCAAAGCTACGGTCGCCGCTGCCGGATCGTCGATGACTTGGATGTCGAGCACGAAGGCGATGGTAGGTTTGACAACTTTTGTTGTCAAGCTAATTCGAGCCTGTTTCCGCGTTCTCTGCCGTCATGTGCTCACAACTCGAGGACCCGGAATCCAGGTAGCGGCGGAGCTGGGCGGCGTAGTCGCGACGGACTAACTCATCGCGCAGGCCCTGCAGTAGCTTGGTCACAGACACCTCCTGTGACCAACCTACGCTTCTGCGAGTCACTCAAGCGATCGTCGGCCGCCGCGCCAGCGGCTTCGTTCGTCGAGTGTTGACCTATCGGCCCGAAAGGCAATCCGCCGGGAATACAACAATGGCTTTCCAGATTCGAATCCACTACGACAACGCCAATGGTTTCGCCCAGCCGCACCTGTGGCAATGGGCGGATGGATCGACCGCGTCGGCGGATGTCGCACCGACCGGGCATGACGGTTTCGGCGTGATATTCGACGTCCAGACCACCAGATCGGAGTTCCGTTTCAAGTTCAAGGACGGTCCAGGCACGAGTGGACGTTGGGAGGGCGGCCGGCTCGATCGCTTCTACAGCTGGCTCTCGATTGACGGCTCGACGATCTCACCCGACGAGATCTGGACGACGGGATCGAACGCGTTCGTCTACCACGTCGAGCCGAGGGCTCCAGAAACCGAGACCGCCGAAACGGCGATCCGGCGCTTCGATTTCAAGCGTGGACTCTACATCCCGGACACAGGCGGACTTTCAGCGCTCGGCGCCAATCTGACGACGGATGGCCGTACGGTGTTCGGCCTGTATCAGCCGAACGCCGCGCGAGTATTCCTGATGGGGACGTTCAACGACTGGCAGCGCCCCGGTGCCGACAACGAGGACCCCGGTCAATTCATCGAGGCGCGGCGCTACAGCGGCTATTTCGGTTTGCCGAACATCTGGATCGCCGACACCGACAAGGCGCGCCCGGGCGATCAGTACAAGTTCGCCGTCTATGGCGGCGTGCCCAGCGACACGAAGGGTCGATTTCAGCAGTACGTCATCGATCCATACGCGCGTGCCCTGAGCCCGGACTTTCGCTTCAATAATCCGATCGTGGTCGATCCGTCGCGCTTCGTGTGGACCGATCAGGGATGGCAGACGCCGGACCCTGCGAGGCTGATCCTGTACGAGCTCAGCGTGAACGGCTTCACGGAGGGCGATCCCGACATCGACACGGCGAATCGCGGCCGGTTCGCAGGGATTACCGAGCGCATCGGCGCCGGCTACTTCGATCGGCTTGGCGTAACGGCGCTGGCGATCATGCCGCTGGCGGAGTTTCCGACGGCGCAGGGACCCGACACGCTCGGCTACAACCCGTCGCTCTACTTCACGGTGGAGCGCGACTTCGGCTCGCCCGACGATCTGCGAACGCTGGTCGACACGGCGCACGGCCAGGGACTGGCTGTCATTCTCGATCAGGTCTTCAACCACACCGACAACGGGTTCAACCCGCTGTGGAAGAGCATCATCGAACATCCGGACGAGGAAGCGGACGCCGCTGAAGGCGGTCTGTACTTCAGCGGCTCGACGCCTTGGGGCAACCGCGTCGCCACCGAGAAGGTCGACGTCCAGAACATGCTGATCGACGCGTGCAAGCTGCTGATCGCCGAGTATCACGTCGATGGCTTTCGCTTCGATGCCACGCACACCACCTACATGGATCACGCGTTCGTGCTGCGCCTGGCGCAGGAGCTGAAGGACTTCAAGGCTGACGCGATCCTGATCGCGGAGAACCTGCCGAACCAGCCGGATCTCAACCGCCGGGGCTTCGACGGCTTCGCCCAGTGGTCGGATCCGTTTCACGACAAGATCAAGGCGCTGCTCCGCGAGGGCGTGTTCCAGGACACCAACTTCTACGACACCGATCGTCTCGGCGCGATTTTCTTCTTCAGCCGCGACCTGTTCGCCGCCCACACCAACAATGTCGTCAACTATTGCGAGAGCCACGACGAGCACAGCGTTCCGTTCGAGGTGAAGTTCAACCCGGCCCTCGACAACCCGTCAGCGAAGGAGCGCAAGGCCCGCCTGGGCCTGCTGGCGTCGAGCGTGGCGCTGGGCCAGCCGATGATTTACATGGGGCAAGAGTTCAACGTCGAGCGGCCGCGGAATCTCGTCACCGTGCAATGGCCGCCGGATCTCGACACGCACGGCTATTTCCAGTGGGCGCATCGCCTGCTGCGGCTGCGCCGCCGATACCCGGGACTGAAACTGTTCGGTGACAATCCGGCGGCCAGTGGCGCATTCCGGTTCGTGATTGCGCCCTGGCTGGAAGCCTCACGCGGTGGCGGCCAGAAAGCGATCGGCTGGCAAGCACGTCCGAACGAGCAGGCCTCGGACGCGCTCCTGGTGATGCTGAACTTCGAGAATCACGACGTGCGGGTCGACGTCGACTTCGGCATTCCCGGCGTGTGGGTGAAGCTGGGCGACATCGATCGCGTCAACGACATCGCGCCCGACGGCACGAACAGCGCCGGGGATGCGACCGCGCTGCACACGCTCGACGGCAATTTCGGCGGCTTCACGCTGCCCAGTTCGAGCGGGTTCATCTACAAATGGGAGACCGCCTGACCGACGGCCTGCGTGATCTCGAGCCGTTCCCCGAATTCGTGGCGTGATTGTCTGAGCGCGTTCAGCGAACTTCCATCTTCCGGCGGGCATCCGCGGCAGGCGCGGCGATAAATGGCACCCAGGTAAGGGTGACCTCATGTGTTGGGCGGGCATACACGAGACCGTTGTCATTGCGCCGCGTCCCATTTTCATGCTTGCGGCCCTCGTCTTGCACTGCCGCGGCAACGGCGCCACTCTCGGACGGCTGGTGGTGTGGGAGGCGGTATGCGGAAACGTCCACTGATCGTGGGAATTTTCGTCGCTGCGCTCGCGGCCGGGTGTGCGGGCGGTGCCAGCGTCCGGACGATGCCGGACGATCCGGCGGGCATCGACCTCGGACAGCTGTGGGTGGAGCCGCGCGACCTTGCGTCGCGCGATCTGTTTTATGGCGCCGGCGGTCTGGCGCAGGCGCCGGGTTCGTCGGTCGCTTATCAGATCGTTGCGGTCGATCGAACCGGCTTCAGTCCAGGGTACGACGTGCGCGATGCGCGCGGGGGCGATTGGAGCGTCAAACTCGGCGTCGAGGCGCAGCCCGAGGTCGTGGTATCGCGCGTCTTGTGGGCGCTCGGCTACCATCAGCCTCCCACCTATTTCCTGCCCTCATGGGAGTCGGGGACGCGCCGGGAGCCGGCTGCCCGCTTCCGTCGAGAAGTTCCCGGGCACACGGTCGTCTCCGATTGGTCGTGGTACGACAATCCGTTCGCGGCCACCCAGGCGTTCAAGGGCTTGATCGTCGCGAACCTGATCGTGAACAACTGGGACTGGAAAATCTCCAACAACAAGATCTACGACATCGCCGAGAGCTCGAAGGAGCGCAGGCGCGTCTACGTCGTACGCGATCTGGGGGCCTCGCTCGGGCGGACCAGTTTTCCCGGTTGGCTGGTGTGGACACCCTTCCGGAAGATGGCGCAAGGATCGCGGAACGATCTCGAAGATTTCGAGTCGCAGCGTCTCATCGATCGTGTCGATGGCACACGCATTGACTTCGACTATCACGGCACCAACGCCCGCCTGCTCGACGCCGTCACGGCCGATGACGTCCTCTGGACCTGCCGATTGATGTCGCGACTCTCCGACCAGCAATGGGACGACGCATTCCGCGCTGCCGGCTATGAGGAGTCGGTGCGACGCCGATATGTAGCGAAGGTCAAATCGAAGATCGCCGAGGGGCTGGCACTCACCGGCTCGTAACCCGCACGACTCGTAAATGTGAGAGCTATCGCCCCGGCGCGGCCAGCACCGGCGGGCGGCGCCGTCCGTGCCCGGTCGCCTGTTCGAAGGCGTGTGCCAACTGCAGCACGCCCCAGTCGTCGCGGTGACGGCCGACGATCTGAATCCCTACGGGTAGACCCGTTGACGTGAAGCCGGCCGGCACCGAGATCGCCGGGCTCGCCATGACGGTGACGTACCAGCAGCTGCGCATCCAGTCGATGTAGGACGGCATCGTGACGCCGGCGATCTCGGTTGGATACGGCACGTCGACGCTGAATGGCACCACCTGCGTCACGGGCAGGACAAAGTAGTCGTAGCGCTCGAAGAACTCGCGGCTCTGATCGAACAGGCGCGCCTGCCGGTCCAGCGCGCGGCCGACATCGGCGCCGGTGAGTCGCTCCGCTTCCGACACTTCGAACTTGATCGTGTCTTTGACCCACTCCGGCCGCTGGCGCACCAGCGGTGCATAGCGCGCATGGTTCGCGACGTAGCGCAGTGTCTTGAACGCGTCGTCCACGCCGGCGAAATCCGGTTCCGCCTCCTCGACGCGGCAGCCAAGGTCTTCGAACGCGCGACGATTCACGTCCACGACCTGACGGACCTCAGTTTCGAACGGGATGCCGCCCAGTGAGCGCCACCAGGCGATGCGCACGCCCTTGAAATCGCGCTCCAGCGACGTCCGATAACGCGCGCCGTCGTCTTCGAGCGACAGCGGCGACTTCGACGGCTCGCCGACGATCGCGCTCAGGAACAACGCAACATCGGCGACCGATCGCGCCATCGGGCCTGACACCGAAAGCGGCGACCAGGCGATCGAATCGCTGACAACCCGGCCGGGCGACGTCCGGAAACCCACGACGCTGCAGAACGCGGCGGGATTGCGCAACGAACCGCCGGTGTCGCTGCCGTCGGCGATGGGCAACATTCCACACGCCAGCGCCGCGGCGGCGCCCCCGCTGCTTCCGCCGCATGTCCGCGTCAGATCGAACGGGTTGCGCGTCGCGCCGAATACGCGATTGAAGGTCTGCGAACCCGCCCCGAATTCCGGCGTGTTCGTCTTGCCGCACGTGATCGCGCCAGCCGCGCGGATCCGCGCGACAATCAGCGCATCACGGGCCGGCACGTGATCGGCGTAGAACAGCGAGCCGTAGGTGGTGCGGATGCCTGCGGTATCGACCAGGTCCTTGTGCGCGATGGGCAGACCGTGCAGCACGCCCGCCGTCTCACCGCGCGCGAGCCGCTCATCCGCACGGGCGGCGTCGGTCATTGCCCGATCGGCGACCAGCGTGACGATGGCGTTGACGCGCGGGTTGACGCGTGCGATGCGCGCAAGGTGTGCGGCCATGACGTCGCGGGCCGACAACTCCTTGCGCTGCATTCTGGCCACGAGTTCGGTGGCGCTGAGATCGCACAGTGCGTCGGAATCGCCGACGGCTTCGGAGGGCATTGAGGTGGCCTCCCACGGTTGGCCGCCAGCGTACGCTGGCAGTGCGCCGCCCGCAGCCACGGCGCCAAGCGCCTGGCCGAACGTCCGGCGGCTAATCTTGTGCCCGGTCATCGCGGCTAGCGTAGTGCGTTTTGTCGAGTTGGCGTTAGTCGGAGGGTCATGTCATAACCTGGTGAGCACGAGAGACGATGTCCGAGACCATTCGAATTCTCGACCAGCTGCAGCGCGATCATTCCGGCGATCCGTGGCACGGGTCGGCCGTGACGGACATTCTGCGCGGGGTCACGGGAGACGAGGCCGCCACGCGCGTGGCAGCGCACGTCCATACCGTCTGGGAACTCGTCCTTCATATGACCGCGTGGAAGCGCGAAGTGCACAAGCGCCTGCTGGGCGAGCCCGCAACCGAGCCCGCAGATGGCGACTGGCCGCAAGTCGGAACGATCACCCCTGAACGCTGGACCGACGCGCTCGCGAACCTCGACGCGGCCCACGTTGCGCTAATGGCGGCCGTGCGGGAATTGCCGGAGTCCCACCTCTTCGAGCCGACCAACGATCGACGAGATCGGCCCCTCGGCACGGGCGTCACTCGCTACGTGCTGTTGCACGGTCTGGTCCAGCACGACGCCTACCATGCCGGCCAGATCGCGCTGCTTCTCAAGATGGTTCGGTCTCAAGAGCGCCTTCCGTCCGGTTAGCCGCGCGAGCCAGCCAGTCCACGAGTGGACGTTGCGCAAGCGCAGCACATCACATAGCCTGTCGCCCTATGACTCAAAGGCAGGTCATTCGACGAGGGGTAGCATCGGTACTGACCTTTGTGTTCGTCAGTCTCATTGCCCTCTTGGCGATCCCGTGGATTCAGGCACGGGGCGTCGAATCGAACAATGACGCCTATCGGTTCACATCGAGGGATTGCTACGCAGGGCAGGTGAGCACCTGCACGCTGTGGGGGCTGTCGTTTCTCAGCGGTGTCTCGGCCGGCGTCCTGGTCTGGATTCCAACCACCCAGCAGCACTCGTTTCGGCGCCGGCAGCATAGATAGTCGCGTGCTCGTCTACCCACAGTGCTGCGCGATTCGCTGCCGCTGACCTGCCGCATGCATCGACGCCGACTCCGCGCGTCGACTCGACGCTCCGCTGCCATCGTTCACACCGGCGGCGTCAGCCAGGTGGCAACTCGCTGCCACTGGTCGGTGTTCGCGATCACCTGGTGCAGCGCGTGTCGGACGAGGAGCAACGCGGAGCCCCAGGCGGTGGCGCGGTGCAGCGTCCGGAGGCGCACCAGGTCGAACGTGATCAACGGCAGCAGCAACACCACGTACGTCGCCGCGTAGGCGCGGTAGTGCGTCGGATCGAGGCCGACCATCAGCATGAGGCGCGACATGCCCGCCGTCGCAATGGCCATCGTCGCCAGCAGCATGAGGCGCTTGTGCGTCGGGGGATCGCGCCGGAAGTGGATCGCGGCTGCGACGAAGATGGGAAACAACAGCAGCGACAGCATCGGCGTGAAGATGAACGCGCGTGCGGCGGCGGTCGGGCGCGGCTTGCCGACGATCACCATGTAGCCAGTGACCACCATCACCACAACCAGGGCGACCGCTGCCTTCCCCATGGCGCGGTGCCAGCGAAACCTGCCCGTGCGGATGAAGAACGTCTGGCTCAGCAACAACAGGAGCCAGGCCGTGAACGCGGCGGCGTGGATATGCACGATCGGCGCGAGTGCCGGCGCGTTGAACCAGAATCCGAGGTAATACGTGGGAGCAAACCCGACGCCGACGACGGCCAGCGCCGTCAGCCCCATGGCGGGAAGAACCATCCATCGGTGCGGAATGCGACGCGACGAGTATGCACGGCGGCCTCCACGCTCCAGTGAACGCCGCGTCGCGCGGTCCTACCAGGGACGGCGCCTGAAATCGGGCTGAACCGCGTCTGACTTGTCGGTGAACCGGGGGCGTACGGCTGCACCCGTCGGGTAGACTTTTGCCGCATGGGAGACGGCGCCGCCCGGCTGGTGGCGAGGTTCGACGGCTGGACGCTGCGGCGAACACCGCTGGAACTGTTCAGAGGCGACCAGCACGTCAAGCTCCAGGAGCAGCCGCTGCAGATTCTCGAGGCGCTGCTGCTCAAACCGGGCGAGCTCGTCACGCGCGAGGCGCTCACCGCGCACCTGTGGCCCGACAGCGTGGTCGACTTCGAAGCCGGCCTCAACACCGCCGTGCGAAAGCTTCGCGCCGCGCTCGCCGACGATGCCGAGTCGCCGAAGTACGTGGAGACCCTGCCACGGCAGGGCTATCGCTTCATCGGCCCGATCGAACCGCGCGATGCCGTGCCCGCAATGGAGGTGCGGCGCCCGTCGGTGCCACCATGGCTGCCCGAGATCGGAGTGGCGGAGGCCGGCGCCGCCGGACGTCCGCCGGCCTGGCGACGTGCGGTGGTCGTTGGCCTCGGTCTCGTGGCCGCTGTTGCGGTCGCCATCGTCTTCGTCGCAACCCGCCCGCCCGCCGTCAGTGTCGCGTCGGGCACGGCATCCCGGCCATCAATCACTCGGCTCGCGGTGCTGCCGCTCGAGAACCTGAGCCCCGACCCGGCGAATGCCTTCTTCGCGGATGGCATGCACGAGGAGCTGGTCAACGCGCTCGGTAACCGTGCGCCCACCCTCGAGGTGATCTCGCGAACCACGATGATGCTGTATCGGACCAGGCCGACGAGCGTTCGGGCCCTAGCGCGGGAACTGGAGGCGACCTACGTGCTCGAGGGCAGCGTCCGCCGCGAGTCGGGCACCGTGCGCGTGTCGCTACAGCTCGTCGATGCCGTCGCGGACCGTCAAGTCTGGTCGCACAGCTACCAGCGCACTCTCGTCGACGCCATGACGCTGCAGACACAGCTCGCTCGCGAAGTGGCCGAGCAGCTCGCGATCCAGTTGCCTGTGGCGAGACATGCCCAACTGCCCCCGCCGCGCATCCCTGAGGCGTACGACCAATGGCTCAAGGGCACGCTCGCGTGGCAGCAGGTCGGCGGCGGCGGTGCGACGGCTCAGGAGATCGATCGAGTCGAGGCGATGTTCACGCGAGCCATTGAACTCGACGACACCTACGGAGCGGCGTATGCGGATCGCGCACGCGTTCGGATCGCCAGGTATGCGAGCCGCGCCGACGGCAGCGAGGGAAACGTCGCCAACGCGCGCGCGGACATCGCGCTGGCGGAGAAGTACGCCGGTCGCACACCCCACGTCCTGGTCCGCGCCGCCCAACTGGCGTTCCTCGTGGACCACGACCTCGGTCGCGCCCTCGGGCTGATGGAGGCCGCAGCGCAGGTCGGGCCCTTCGACGCGGATCTGCTGCTCACCCGCGGCAATTTCTCGATGTTCGCGCGGCGTCTCGAGGAGTCACTGTCCGCGCAGGCACAAGCGTCACGGCTCGATCCGGGCAACGCCATGATTTTCCGGTTCTGGGTGTCGAATCTGTTCGCGGCCCACCGCCCCATCGAGGCGATGCGCGTGCTGAGGGACTTCGACGCGAAGTATCCCGGGCGGCTCTATAGGGGCGAGTACGTCTTCGCATTCACTGGTTCGACCGCGTTCTGGTGGGACGAGGTTGCGCGGCTGCGCGCCGGTGGCGATCCGAACGCAACGCTGTCGAGCGAGTTCGACCTGCTGCGCTACGAGCGGCGGTTTGCCGAACTGCGGGCGCGACTTGCCGCCGCATCCTCGGAGTTCGCGCAGCACAGCGCGTTCGGGGCGCGCGTCGGGGCGAGTCTGAAGCCTGTGGCTGAACTGCGTGGGTGGGAACGGCTGCTCGCTGCCGACGCCCGCGGCGCCGCTCGGGAAGGCGCGGCACTTGCGGTCTTTGTCGAGCGGCTGCCAAAGGCCGTCGGGAACGAATGGTGGCGCCGGCTGTTGGGAGCGGAGAGCGCGCTCATGCGCGGCGAACAGGCGCGCGCCATCGATGATGCCCGAATCGCGATGCGCCTGGTCGGCGATACCTCAGAATTTCCAGCGTCTCTGCACGTCCGCCTGATGACGGCGCGCGTGCTCGCGTGGGCCGGTGAAGACGACGAGGCAATCGCGATCCTCGAAACGCTTTCCCGCGGCTACCCCGGGGTCGGGCCGGCGACGATCGTTCGAGATCCGTTCTACAGCACGCGCCTGTCCGCGAATCCGCGCTGGCGGGAGCTGGAGCAGGCGTTGAACGCGGAGATCGCCGCGAACCGACCGTTGCTGACCATGCCACCGCGCACGCAGTGACAGGCGGTCCGGTTGGAACAAAGTCATGACCCAACGTTCGCGCGCGTAGCACAAAGGGGGACATCGTGCCCTCTCACCGTCTCCACGACAGTCCGGATCGCGTCCACAATGACCTCCGGTTGGTCGATCGCCACGACGTGACCGGATTCCTGCGCGACGATCAGACATCCTCGTTCTGATAGGGACGCTTGATCCCGTTGCAACTGTCGCCAATTCTCGTCGGCACCCCGGCCACCGGTGATGACGAGGACAGGGATGGTGAGCGTGCGGCGCGAGCTCCTGACTTCCGACACGCTCTCTCGAATATGAATAATCTCGTCAGCCGCCGCCTGGTATCCGGCTGCGCGGAAACGCGTCGCCCGCGCGAATTGCCGTACTGTTGGAGCCAGCGATTCGATTCGCTGTCCGAACGATACGCCGAACAGGCGGAGGACGCCGATCGTCGACAGCAGAGGAACAAATCGCGCCATCTGGGGCACTTCATGTGCCTGGTCTTCGTGGGAGGCATCCACCAGCACGAGACCTGCGGCGCGCTCAGGGCGATCGGACGCGAACACGCGGACGTCGAAACCCGCGATGGAGGCGCCGACGAGCACGACCGGTCCGGCATTCCCGCTCCGGTCGAGGAGATCGGCCAGCTCGTTCGCGATGCGGCGTGCGGTCCGCGGCGACGGGCCGGGATCGCTGTAACCCATGCCTGCCCGGTCGTACGAGCAGACACGCGTGAATCGCGCAACAGCAGGTTGGACGAAGCCCCAGTCAGCAGTCGAGCCACCGAGGCCCGTGTCGAGGATGACGGCAGGCGCGCCGTTGCCGGTGCACCACAGGTGCAGCCTGTACCCTCCGATGTCGACGAGATGTCCGGGAGGCGGAGCTGCCGCCAGATCCTTTCGGGTCGCAAGCCATTGGTACGCGCCACCCGTGAGCGCAGTCACGGCAATCAGGCCTGACAGACCGACCAGGATGCGTATCGTCCACCGCCGCATGTCGACATCTCCTGTGCTCAAGAGTGCTCCGTTCCCTCCTCGCCGGCGAAGCGGAGATCGGTGACGGGACTTTCTGCTAGCATGCTGTCGCTCCGCGCGAACTCTGCGACATCCTCGGTTCTGAGGGGGACTGTATGGCTTCGCGACTGATACGACTGTTCGCTGTGTCTGCGATGCTCGCGGGCGCGGCGCTCGCTCAGGAACACGCGGGACCCCACTGGAGCTATCGCGGCGCCGACGGCCCGACTCATTGGGGCGAGCTCGATAAGGGCTTCGCCACCTGTCAACTGGGGCACCTGCAGTCGCCCATCGACATTCGCGCGCCGAAGGCAGCCGATCTGCCGCCGATTCAGGTGGCGTACCGCCCTGCGCCGCTCCATATCGTCAACAACGGACACACGATTCAGGTCGACTATGAGCCCGGCAGCTCGATCACGGTTGGCGACAGGCGCTACGAGCTGAAACAGTTCCACTTCCATCATCCAAGCGAGGAGAAGATCAACGGCAAGGGCTACGCGATGGTCGCGCACCTCGTGCACGCCGCCGCAGACGGCAGCCTCGCTGTCGTTGCGGTGCTGCTCGATGCGAGGTCAAGCGCGAATCCGCTCGTCGCCCGTCTGTGGCAGTACCTGCCGGCGCAGGAAGGGCCGGAGAAGACGCACGACGATGTACAGATCGACGCTACGGGGTTGCTGCCCACCGAGCGGGGGTACTACACCTTCACCGGATCCCTCACGACCCCGCCCTGCACCGAGAACGTGACGTGGTTCGTCCTCAAGGCGCCGGAGACGATCTCGCAGGCGCAGGCCGACGCGTTCGGCCGGATTTATCAGCGCGACGCCCGGCCCACCCAGCCGCTGAACGGACGCGACGTGCTGATGTCACAGTAGCAGGTGCTGGCAACCACTTACGCCCAATGTCTGAGGACTATCGCGATCCGGGCATTCCGGTGAATTGCCCTCGCTGTGGTGGTCTGTTGCGTTTTGTCGCCACAAAGACGGATGCCGTGGTGCATCTCTATGCGTGCCCCCGAGACGGCCTGTTTGTGACTACCGCGAACGATTCCACGCCCATTGCCCTTCCAAAGATGTAAGACGGTCCTTCGGCGTCCTGCTTGATGTTCGCGATCTCCGATCGGCACGAGAGTGTTCGTCGACGCCACCACGACGACCGCGCCGATTAATGCGAGCCAAAAGACGATGGCCGACCAGTCGTAGCTGAACATGGTCCTATCTGGGAGTGGGCTGGCGCCCGTACGGACCTTTCACTCTTCTCCTTATTCCTGGTCTTAGATTGGTTTGTGTTCTGGTTTTGCCGAGCACCCCACTGCGGTAGCTTCATGCTCACCAAAGAGCATCCAGACCCAGTGCCGTTACCCCCGCCGCTATAACGGTGGCAGGTGCAGAGTGCGGCCATGCTTCAAGGGAATCCGAACCTGGACGTAACGCTGCATGCCGGCGCGCCCTGCCCGCGTGCGTCGATGCGCTAGTCAACGATTCTGAATATTTCGCGGTGCCCGGATTCCACGAGCGGAGCCATCTTCTGATAATTCGCATGAAACTCTGGATCAGCGAAGATCCTGGGAGTCATTTCTTCAATTGCCGCAAGATTCGGCACTGTCATTTCCAACACGAGTGTGTAGTGCCGTCCGGTGACATCCGTGAGAAGACGTGCAGAGCCCTCAGGCGCAAGCCTCTTCTGAATCGCGAGACCATCCTTCATGACAGCAAGAGCCTCGCGAGCCTTGCCGAACTTCAACTGGAAGACGTTTCGGATGACGATCATTGGGCCTCCACGATTGCCTGAGCTGCCACAGGCTTGCGTCTTGGTGGGCTGATTTGCGGCCAGTCTACCCCACAAACCGTATGGAGGACGCGCCTCCTCATCATCGCGGCCGCAAGGTAGACTTGCGAGGGGGCAGTGACCAATGCCCAATGCGGCGCGACCGCTTTCATAGACACATCGAACGTTTCATCTCTGCCGCACTGACATTGTCGCTCCTGATCACGGCCTGCAGCGCTCGAAGCGACGCCGGCCCATACGCCGCCCCCATCTACGACTTTCATGTCGTCAAGTCCTATCCGCACGATCCCGAGGCGTTCACACAAGGTCTCATCTTCCGCGACGGATTCCTCTACGAGAGCACCGGCCGCAACGGCCGATCGACGCTGCGGAAGGTCGTGCTCGAGACCGGCGTGGTCGTGCGCGAGGAGCGCGTCGATCAGGAATATTTCGGCGAAGGATTGACCGAATGGCGGAAGCGGCTGATTCAGCTCACGTGGAACTCTCAGGTCGCCTTTGTCTATGACGCCGCCAGCTTTCGGTTGATCCGCACGTTCCGCTATCCCGGGGAGGGCTGGGGGCTCACCCATGACGGTGCCCGGCTGATCATGAGCGATGGCAGCGACACGCTGCGGTTCATGGACGCCGAAAATTTCCGGGAACGCCGGCGGATGTCGGTGCGGGATGGCGGCAGGCCGATCAGCAATCTCAATGAACTGGAGTATGTGAACGGGGAGATCTACGCAAACATCTGGCATACCGATCGGATTGCGCGCATCTCTCCGCAATCGGGGCGCGTCGTCGGCTGGATTGATCTGACGGGGCTACTGCCGTCGATCTACCAGCTGCAGTCCGAAGCCGTGCTCAATGGGATCGCATACGATGCGTCGGGCGATCGCCTGTTCGTGACCGGGAAACTGTGGCCGAAACTGTTCGAAATCAAGCTGACGCGCCGCTGAAGCCATCAAGGAGCGTTGACAGATGGCCGTCGAGGGCTGAAGATCGGATCGTGGTCGGCGCGCGCCTTCTCATGCCTGTTCTCGTTGCTGCGGCTCTGCTCGTCGGCAACGTGGCGGTCTGCGCCGGCGGCAGCGGTGTTGGTAGGCAGGAGATGGCCTGTTGCAAGGCCGGACACCGCACTTGTGGCCAGATGACGAGCGCAAGCGACTGCTGTAAGTCGCGTCAGCAGACGGCGCCCACGGTCGCGGTCGCCAAACAGCCAGACACGGCCGTTTCGATCGGTCTTCCCGCGGCGGTTCCCACGCTTTTCGCGTTCGTCCTGAGCCCCAGTGTTCCGCTGTCATCTGCCGCGGCGCTGAAGCGCCCTCACGATCCACCGCATCTCCACACATACACGCTGTTGATCTGATCCGCAGTCGTTCCAACAGTCCTCGGGGTCTGTCTCGGAAGGAGTGCGTAATGAGATCACGTCTGTACGCCGTCGCGGCCCTCGCGTCGGCGCTGACGACGCTCGTCTGTTGAACGCTGCCGATTGTGTTCGTGAGCCTAGGTCTAGGCTCCGTCATCGCGTCGGCATTCAGCGCGGCGCCGTGGATCGCCTCGATTGGACGCCACAAGAATGGCGTCTTTCTCGCGGTCGGCGCGCTGCTCGCTTTTAACTACTGGATCGCCATCGCGCGCCCCAGGCGCCAGGCGTGTCTACCGGGAGAGGTGTGTCACGTCGACAGCCCCACCATGCGCATCAATCGCTGGCTGTTCTGGGCGTCGGTCGTGATCTTCGCGATCGCGGTGGTCGTCACGTATGGGGCGCTGTGGTGGATCAGGAGGCAGGCGTGAGGACCATCGCGGCAAGCATCGGCCTGCTGCTGTCCGTCGCTTCGCAGGCACTTCTCGCGGCCGGGCATGGGCCGGTCTTCGGCGGTACGACGCCGACGCTTGGCAAGGGAGGCTGGAGCCTGGATACCGCCTGGACGCTGCGAACGGCTGACGACGCGGACAGCGATCAGATGCTCAAGAGCATGCTGAGTTACGGCATCACCGAGAAGCTGCAGCTGTCGGCGTCGTTACCGATCGCGATGAGCGGCGGACAGCTACCAGCGGCGCGGATGATGAGCCTGATGTCCAACGAGCAGGAGCTCGAGGTGCTGGCCGGCTACCGTTTCCAGCGACGCGTGATTGGTGTCGGCGGACGCCAGGAAAGTACGGTCTACGCGGGATGGACGATCCCGTTCGAGTCGATCCGTGGAGGGGTACAGGCGTCACCGTCGATCTATCTGGGAGGCGCGACGGGGTACGCCTCGCGGTCGCACTACGTCTGGGGTGGCGCGGGCGTCCAACGTTTCGCAGAAAGGGGCGACGACCGTCTCGGCACGGGGCGATTCGCCAGCATCGTCTACGGATTCCGCCCAAAGCCGTTGCGTGTCGAGGCGTCGAAACCTGATGCCCGCCTCTTTGTCGAAGCGACGGCGGAGGACCGCAGCGCCGATCGCATCGCCGGCGTTCGACAGCCAACCGCCGCGCGGACTGTGTTCGTCGGCCCGACGACGCTGGTGCTCTACAAGGCATACGCCTTCGAGGCTGGCGTGTTGTTTCCGGCTTATCAACGTGTCGACGCGGGACGCGCAAGGGAACGAGTCCGCGTTGCCGTGAATGTCAGCTACTTCTTCTGGCTGAAATGAGGTGCGTTGTGAAACGTACGATCCTGTTTGTGGTTGCTGTCATGCTGGCGGCGTCCGCCGCGCGTGGCGAGTTGAGGCACGTCGAAATCAGAACGCTGGGTATGGATTGAGAGATCTGCGCCCACGCCGTGCGCGTGGCCATGCAGAAAACTGCCGGCGTGCAAACCGTCAGCGTCAGCTTGAATGAGGGCTTGACGGTCCTCGACCTGAAGGAAGGGAATGGAGTCACGCTGGCGCAGTTGCGGAACGTCCTGAAAGACAGCGGGTTCGTGTCGCGGGAGGCACGGATCGAGGGCCGCGGGGTCGTCAGCGCGAAGGCGTCGGAGCTGCTGCTCACGCTGTCGGGCACCAATGAGACGTTTGCGCTGATCGCAACGAGCGCGAATGCGGCGGTGTACGCCGCCTTGCGGCAGCGCGCGATCGCCGGGCCGCTCACTGTGTCGCGAGTGCGCGGCGTGGCGAACCCGCCTGCGAAGGGAGCGCCGACCTTGGCCATTCTCACTGTGGATGAATGATGCGGCGCTGACTGCCGGCTGCGCGCCCGACGGTGTCCCGCTCTCGCAAAGCGCAGCTCATCCAATATCGCTGCTCCGCTTGACGGTCGGACCTTGACGGTGCGAGGCTGCGCCTGGTCGGTGGGCGCCGTGAGCCGACTTCCCATCCGACTCCACCTTCGGAGGAAGTCCTATGAAGACCATTCCAACTGCGACTCTGGTTCTCGCATGCAGCGTCGTCGCCATGCCGGCTGCCTCTCAGTCGTTGAACGTAAGCCGCCTGGTGAGCGGCCTCGAAGGCGGAAGCGGCAGCACTGTCGGTCCCGGGGGCGATCTCTATGTCACTGAAGGCGCGGCCGGAAGAATATCGCGCGTCGATCCAAAGACAGGCGAGATCACGACATTCGCGACCGGGCTGCCACTGCGCGTCGTGCCGATCGGCGGAGCGATCGACATCGCGTTCATCGGGAAGACCGCGTACGTCCTGGTCACCCTTGTCGGCGAAGACGTTGGCGGAAGTGACGACGTCGGAATCTATCGCGTGGACGGTCCGAATACGTTCACATTGATTGCCGACATCGGGCAATTCGCGCTGGATCATCCTCCGGACACCGCGTTCGACGTTCCGACCGGCGTGCAGTATGCGCTGGAACCGTATCGTGGCGGGTTTCTGGTTACCGATGGTCACCACAACCGCGTCCTGCGGGTGACGCTCGATGGCGAGGTCAGCGTATACCTCGCCTTCGACAACATCGTCCCCACCGGTTTGGCCGCACGCGGTAACACCGTCTACATGGCCGAAGCCGGGCCGGTGCCTCACCTGCCTGAGAATGGCAAAGTCGTCGCCATCGATGGCAAAACGCTGAACGTGACGGAGGTTGGCCGGGGAGCTCCTCTTGTGGTTGATGTGGAATTTGGGCGTGGTCGCCGACTCTACGCGCTTTCGCAAGGCGAGTTCTCTGGCGGTCCTGCCGGTGCTCCAGCGTTGGAGGATACTGGCGCTCTCGTGGAAGTGAATGCCGACGGGACGTTCACGGTGCTCGTGGATCGCCTCAACCAGCCAACCTCTCTGGAGTTCATTGGGAACACCGCGTACGTCGTCACGCTCGGCGGTGAGATCTGGAAGGTCGAGGACGTATCCGGCCCCCCGTTCGGCAACTAGTCAATTACCGAGGCTGGACAGAGTTAGAGAACTGAGCGGGGCAGGAGGAGAGGGCCGGGGATTCGAGAGGAGGGCGCCATGGCGCCCTCCTCCGAAATGGGGCCGATGCGCCTAGGATTCGCGGACGTTCTCGGCGCGCGGACCCTTGGGGCCCTGCCCGGTCTGGAACGTCACGGCCTGCCCCTCATGGAGCGAGTCGAACGACTGGCACGCCGACTGATGGAAGAAGTACTCCTGGCCCGACTCGTCGGCCACGAAGCCGAAGCCCTTCTCCGAGACGATACGCTTGATGGTGCCCTTGGATGACATGTGAAACTCCCGTTCATCTGAACGAAAAACGCCTGTCGGGACGAGGCACGGATAATCCCGCGCCATTGTCTCCGACTCGTCTGCGTGGTCCAGAAGGAGTTCGTGCAGCCCACCGGGAGGGTGGGCGAAGCGAATGCAGTTCAGGCTCAGCGTAGAAGCGGCGTGTAAACGAACCCTGAGTATATCAGATATTGGTTGCCAGCGCGCGGGTTTGGCCGCTTCCGAGAGTTCCGGGGTCAAGACCTCTGGACTGCGGCGGAAAGCGCGATTCGGCTTGGCCTGCTTCGCGCAGGAGTTTCGACAAACGACCGAGAACCCATCAGGGGACAAGGGGATCTTCATGCTGAAACCATTCATGACGACAGTGGCTCTGATCTCGCTCTGCTCCGGTCTGGCGCTCGGCGCTGAAAAGAAAGTGGTTCGCCCGAAGGGCGCCGAGCCGAATGCCGGATGGAGTTACGGAATCCTCAGCGACGACACGCTGTACGTGTCGGGCATGGGCGGCGAGGACGCGGCTGGAAAGATTCCCGCCAGCTTCGAGGCGGAGGTGCAGCAGTCGCTGGACAACATCAATGCGGTGCTCAAGGAAGCGGGGATGACGCCGGCCGACGTCGTGAGTGTGCAGGTGTACATCACCGATGGCGCACTGTTCGATCGCATGAACGCGGTGTACAAGGCGTACTTCACGGATCCCAAGCCCACTCGGACCACGGTGGTGATTTCCAAGCTCGTCGGAGCTGGGCATGTGGAGATTACAGCAACGGCGAGGAAGTAAACATTCGGCAAAACCGAGCTACCTGACGCCACTGTCTTTGCGCGATTCGACACAGCGAAATGACTCACGCCCGCCTGAGTTGCTGAGTAAAATGGGCACGCCTCCAGTAGAAGCGCGCGACGGCGAAGGGGAGAGGCCGAAGTCCCCGACGACACGCACGTTGGATTGACCACCGCCGGGCCCTGTCCCCACCGCCGGTGTGTCTCGGGTCAGACGGGGCCGACAGGAGAACGACGATGTTCCGATCCATCTCGAAGGCGCTCAGACTGTTCATCCTCGGCGTCGGGGCGCTGAGCCTGGCGGAAGTCGCAGCGGCTCAGCCGGCAACGACGAAGGAGACGCTTCCAGCAGGTGCGGCCACCATCACGAAGAAGCAGTTGAAAGGAGAGGTCGTGGAGGTCGGCCCGAACTGGCTCGTCGCCAAGATGTTGCCGAGCGGAGACTACCGCGTCTTCACCGTTGCCCCCAACAAGACAGCCATGATCGACGGCGCCCCGAAGGTTGTGAGCCAGCTCCAGAAAGGGACGATGCTGACGGCGGACGTGACGATTACCGAATACCCCCTCGTCAAGCGGACAACGACGGTCAATTCGGGGAAGGTATTCTGGGCCTCGTCGACCAGCGTGATCATCACCCAGGAGAACGGCGAGAACAAACAGTACGCCGTGCCGAGTGGCTTCAAGTTCGACGTGAATGGCCAGAAGCTGGAGGCGATGGAGCTCCGGCCGGGCATGATCCTAACGGGGACCAAAATCGTCGAAGAACCCCTCGTCGAGGTCACTCGTGACTCGGTCGTGACGGGCACCGCGCCCAAGTAAACGTTGACGGCAGCCCCGGCCGGAACGTCACCGGCCGGGGCGGACCGCGTGACGTTATTCGGCCCGCCGCTCCTCCTCAGCGCTTCGGATCGAACCAGAGATCGATCGGCTTCTTCACGCCGAACGCGTCGAACGGCATGTCCACGCGCTGGCCGGCACCCATTGACTGGTAGGCGGCAAACAGCACCTGCTGCACGAAGCGGCCGTCCTCGCCCGTGGCAATCGGCGACACCTTCCCCCGTACGCAGCGCGCGAAATGCGCCATCTCCTGTGGGAACCCGTAGTTCCAGAGCTCCTCGAAGACCGGGTACGTCCACCCCATTGTCGTCGGCGCCTTCTCGACGGCGTAGCCGAATCCCACTTCGCTGAACGTCGGCAGCGCGTTGCCCATGTGCAGGTTGCCGTACGTGCAGCCTTTCGATCCGAAGACCTCAATCCGATCGTCCATGCCGCCGGTGCGCGCCCAGGAGTCCTCGACGAGTCCGACCCTGCCGCCAGCGAATTCGAGGATCACGATGCAGTTGTCGTCGCCGCGCGTCTTGTCTTTATGGACGTAGGTACCGCCCTGCGCCGTCACGCGTTCGAGCGTAGGACGATTCAGGAACCAGTTGCAGAAGGCGATGCCGTGACAGCCCATGTCCATCAGCACGCCGCCGCCCGACTGCTCGATGTCCCAGAACCAGTCGCCGTGGGGACCGAAGTGCTTCTCGCTCTGCTTCACGAGATACACGTCGCCGAATGCGCCCTGGTCCGCCATTTCCTTCGCTTTGACGTACTTCGGCGTGAAGAAGAGCTCCTCGGCGTACATCAGGAGCACACCCTTCTTGGCGCAGTGCTCGATCATGATGTCCGCTTCCTCGAGCGTCATGCAGAGCGGCTTTTCGCAGACCACGTGCTTGCCGGCGTTGGCGATGTCGATGGTCATCTGACAGTGCAGGCGGTTCGGCGCCGTGATCGTGACCATCTCGATGTCGGGCTCGGCCAGCATCGTGTGGTAGTCGGTGAACCAGCGCGGCACGCCGTAGTGCTTCGCGAGCTTTTCGGCGTTGCCGGGGGTCGGCGACGCGATGGCCACAACTTCGACGTCCTCGCCCATCTGCTTGATCGAGGCGACGTGGATGTCCGCTTCGAACCGCGACCCGATGACACCGACCTTCACCTTCTCAGCCACGTTTCATACCTCCCGAAAATGAAATGGCGGTGGCAACACAACGATGATTCGTGCCCGGCCAATCAGCGCATGCAAGACGCGCGGACGTTGACGCCCGGTGATTTGGGCGGTAAGGTTCGCCACCGGCGCGTGTCCCTGACCTCGGAGGCGTTGATCTCGGCGACGGATTCGACTGACGCGCGCCTTAGCAATGGAGGGTCTTGATGATCATTCACCGCTCCCGCTCGAACCGGACCCTGCCAGTCGTGGGCATCGCCCTCGTCCTCGGGACGCTTCCCTCGTGCGGCCACCGCGATGACGCCCCAGCGGCCGGCAGCCAGGTTGCCGCCAACACGGCGGCGACTGAAACCCCTCCCGCACGCACGCCCTCTCCACCGCCCCCGCCGCCGCGCGAACTCACATGGAGCGGGAAGGTCGACATGAGGCTCTGGTCGCGGGGCCGGGTGAAAGCCTACAAGGCCGCCCTCCAACAGGAATTGCCCCCCGCACTTGCTATCCTGCGCATCCCGCGGCTCAAGCTCGAAGTGCCGGTCTACGACGGCACGACGGACGCGGTGCTCGACCTCGCGGCCGGCCGGATTGAGAGCACGGCTCTACCCGGGACGGCGGGCAACGTCGGCATCGCGGCCCATCGCGACGGCTTCTTCCGGGTGCTGGGAGACCTCAAGCAAGGTGACACGCTGGTGCTCGACACGCCCGTCGCGACCGAGCAATACCGCGTGGAGTGGATCCGGATCACGATCCCGACCGACGTCAGCGTCATCGCGCCGACGCCGGGGGCGGCAGTGACTCTCGTCGGTTGCTATCCGTTCTACCACGTCGGCTCGGCCCCTCAGCGGTTCATCGTACGCGCCGTGCCCGCGGCGGTGACGCAGTCGGGATGACGGCTGTTCGCGGACAGGTCCTCTCAGGCGGGCGCATTTTCGCGAAGAGATCGATTTACCACTATTCGCGGGCCGCCTTCCCTTTGTCCATCCATGCGGTCATCCGCGCGGCCAAGTACGGAAAGAAGGGGTTGCACGATACTCGCATCAGGGTGTCCAACGGCACCGTCAGCACCGCGCGCTCGCCCCTCGGACTGAGGGTCCCCAGCCGCACCACATCGGACGAGGAAGGCAGCGGGTTCCGCCCATAGACGGCGTCGTCGACGGTGAACGGCAGGGCGATGTGCGCAAGCGAGAACATTTCGGGCGGCCAGGCAAGTCCGAGCGGCCGCGTGACGATCTCGGTCCGGCCCGCACGGATTGAGCGCTCGACCACCTCGAGCGAATCGTGATCAGCATTGGTCACGAGCGCGCGCCCGTAGCGTCGCGCCGACCTGTCCGTGAGCCGGGACAAGATCGTCGCTAACGCCGGGTCGATGAACGGCTCCATCCCCGACAACCGGTTGATGTCGAACAGGACGAGCTCCGATCCGTTGCCGTCGAGCTGATCGAACAGCGCGTGCACCACCGCGTCGGTGCTGACCGTCGCGTCGACGAGCGACTGGAATGCAAGCACCGGCGGCAGATTTTTCAGGCGGCCGGATTTGGCAAGGCGGAGGATCTGCGCCTGCACCTCGGTCGTCAACCGCCACGACTGCAAGGCGGCGTTCGCAGGAAACGAGTTGTACTTGAAGGGGTTGTACTCGGGCATGACGTCGAGCCACCGGGCCTTCTCGAAATACGAAATCGGACCGAGAAGACTGATGACGCGCGCCATCCACGCAAACGGCGCGACGCCGATCATCGGCGAGATCAGCACGAGGCGCGTGAGCCGCGAACCGTCGCCGCGCTCGACCTCGTCCAGCACATACTTCAGCAGGAGGGCGCCGCCGTTCGAGTAGCCGACGAGCATCAGCGGCCTGTCGGCACCGATCCGCTCCCGCACGTGGCGGACGCCGAGACGCACGGCCGCGAGCCAGTCTTCCCAGACGGCGGTGGTGAGGCCGGCCGGCACCGTGCCGTGGCCCGGCATCCGCAGCGCCAGACTGTAGTAGCCGCTCGCCTTCAACGTCTCCCCGATCGCGCGCATGCTGTACGGCGAGTCGGTGAGACCGTGAATCAGGAGAGCGCCACCGGCCACCTCGCCGACGGGCACGAGCTCATATGTGCGGTTACCGTCCCAACCGAGGCGCGAGGAATATGATCGGCTGCGGCGATCGTAGCGGTTGGCCGGCGGCGACGCCGATCCGGCCGACGTGCGTTCGATCCGATCGCGCACGTCCCGAAAGACGGTGTCTTCCCGCCGCAGGTAATCCGCGAGGGTGGCCCTCTCGAGATTCGACGCGGTCGCATCTGGCGGCACGTAGCGGTGCCACGATTCCAGATCCGGCAGACGCCGCCGCGCGTCCACGGCGCCGCCGACGACCAGGGTGCCGAAGATCAGCACGGCGGCCCACGAGGCCCTGACGAGCCAGCGTTTCAACGGTTACAACTCTCCCGTCGTGCCCGCCGCCTCTTCCGGTTTCTTTTGAGCGCCGCGCAGCGTCCCGCCGAGCGGGGTCTGGTGTGCACCACGAGGTCGTGAGCCCTGGCGTTCATTCAGCCACCTGCATGCGCGATAGGATACGGCAGCGCGGTGAATCAGGCCAGCGCAGCGAGCGGCCACGAGCCGGCGATGACGATGCCGTGCGTCGCGCGACATTCGTTGACGCGATTTCCTCTGGTGGTATCGTCCGCGGCGACGCACCGCCCGCCGGACATCGTCATTTTCCTGACCGACGACCAGAGTCAGTTGGACGCCTCGCCGTACGGCTCGACCCTACGCACGCCCAACATGCAACGTCTCGCAATTGCGGGGCTGACGTTCACTCGCGCTTTCGTGGCGTCGCCAAGTTGCGCGCCAAGTCGCGCTGCCTTGCTTACCGGGTTGATGCCCGCGCGTAACGGCGCTGAGGCGAATCAAACGAAGCCGCGCGCGGATATTAAGAAGTGGCCCGCGTATTTTCAGGAGCTGGGTTATGAAGTCGTCGCGTTCGGGAAGGTCTCGCATTACGGGCACACCAGGGACTATGGCTTTGATCATTTCGAGCATGACATGTTTCATGATCCTGAGGGCATCCCGTCCGCGGTGCGGTATTTGAAGCATCGTCCGCGCACCAACGCCAAGCCGCTTTGGCATTTTTGTCGGCAGCAACTGGCCGCATGTGCCGTGGCCAACGAACGCGGAGGGTTACGATCCCGCCTCCCTTATTCTGCCCGCTGGCTCGGTTGACACGCCGGCAACCCGCAAATGGCGCGCTCGCTACGCCGCCGCGGTCACGAAAGCCGACGACGAACTCGGCGCAATTTACGACACCGCTCGAGAAGCGTTGGGGGCGAACACACTATTTCTGTTCAGCAGCGATCACGGCGCGCAGTGGCCATTTGCGAAATGGAATCTTTATGACGCCGGCATCCGGGTGCCGTTGATTATCTCGTGGCCGGGCATGGTGAAGTCGAAGCAGCACACCGATGCGATGGTGAGTTGGGTGGACTTCCTGCCAACACTCCTCGAGCTTGCCGGAGGCAAGGCTCCGAACAACATAGATGGGCAATCTTTCGCCGGTGTTCTGCTGGGGAAAACCGCGCAGCATCGCGACCGAATTTTCACGACGCACAGCGGGGATGGCCATTTCAACATTTATCCCATGCGCAGTCTTCGCACCGACGGATGGAAGTGCATTTTCAACCTGCATCCGGACTTTGCGTTCACCACGCACATTGACCTGCCCGTGCATCTCGGTCAGCGCGCGTACTTCGCGACCTGGGAAGCCGCGGCAAAAACCAATGCACGAGCCGCTGCCATTGTGAAGCGGTATCACGAGCGGCCTGCCGAAGAACTTTACGATCTCAAAGCCGACCCGGATGAGCAGCACAATCTCGCGTCGGAACCGGATCAAGCCGCGCGCTTAAAGGAAATGCGCGCGGACCTGGAGGCGTGGATGCGTGAGCAAGGTGACCAGCAGAAAGTTTACGACGATCCTCGCCGGCTTAGTGATCCAACGAGCTACGGACCGGCTGCGTTACCCGAAAAACCGCCGCCAAGGAAGAAAGCACAGGAATTCCCTAGGTCTGGCGTCCGAATTGTAAGATAGCCGACACATTCTCCCAAGACTGTGATAACGTTGCCCCGCTTTCCACCTGGGCCTGCCCGCCTTCGGCGGGTCTGACGAGCAGCGCCTCTTTTGAAAGGCCGATCGGAGGAGCTGTGCAGAATCCCCCCCTCTTTCACCTCAAAAAGGACCGCCGCGATCCCCTCGATCGCGCATCTGCGTCCCGCTGCCCTTCCTGTGGAGCGGCGGAGCAAACGGTTCTGACGAGGACGGTTGCGGCGGTGTACTTCGGATGCGACGCGTGCAGCCATTTGTGGAGCCTGCCCAAGCGGGGCCAGGAACTCAGCGCACCGCTGGAGATCGAATTCCTCCAGACCGACTGACCGACCAGCGGATTCTTGACGGGCCGGCAGCTCACTCGCGCCAATCATCCGCGCTCTCTACATTGGCGTGCCTCATCCGCACTGCCCATCGGTAGCGACCCCTCACGACGCTCGACCCGAACGCCCTATTGACGGCTGTAGATGATCTGCAGCTTCAAGGTGCAGCACGCAGTTCACCGTCCCGTGCGATCCGCGCCGGGCCGCCGAATCGTCATGAAACGACGGCGGTAGTCTTTCAGCGTCTACTCGGCCTCAGGGTTCCACCATGCCTGAGATAACGACCGCCGTACAAATCCCACGGACGCCGCCCGGCTGTAAGTACTGCACGGAAGCCGGCAAACAGCCGTCCGTCAAATTGAGTTTCACGCACGATAGCGTCGAGTACTGGCATTGTGAATCCTGCGGTCGCAGCTGGAGCGCGCGACAAGGCCGAGGACTTGCTTCGGACTGAACACGTTCACTGCACCCTAGTCGGCGGCTGGATCGTCAAACCCGAGAGCCGTGAGCGCAGCTTCTCAAGTTGCCGGCGCCACAGTGCCGAATGCTCGCGCAAACGCTGCAGATCGCCGTCCGTCGGTTGGCGGCCGGCTTCGAGCGCAATCCGCATCACGTCGAGTGCATCCAGCAAGCCGGACACCATGTCCGCGGCGCGACTGAGCGCCGCGATGAGTTCGGCGCGTTCTTCGTCACTGAAGCTCACGGCTTCCTCGAGGCGACCCCGCTCCAGACGGGCTCAAAGGCCCAGCCGATCAAAGTGGTCCTTGACAGTGCGGTAACACTCGCAGGACGCGGCTTCGAGGCCAGGACGGTCAAGGATCGTGATGTGGCCGTGGACGTATTTGATGAACCCGGCCTTTTGTAGCGTTCCTGCCACTTCGGTCACCGTGGGCCGCGTCGATCCGAGCATCATCGCCAGGAACTCATGACTGAGGTGGAAGTCGTCTCGCCGCATCCGGTCGTGTGTCATGAGCAGCCAGCGACAACACCGCTCGACCACCGGATGTAGTGCCATGCACGCCGTGGATTGCATGGTCAGGCTGAAAAAACCTTGCGCATAACGCTGAATGCACGCGTGGAAGGGGCCGCGCCGTTCGATCTCCCGTTTGAAGATTGCCACCGGGAGCACTTCCATATCGGTATCCGGCACCTGCATCATCGTCTCGCTGCGAACCATGTCGTCGCCAAAGAGCGCATTGATTCCGAGCAGACCTTCGTCGCCGACCGTCGCGATTTCCACCATCGAGCCATTCTTCATGACCGCCGTGACTGACGCGACACCGCCATTGGGGAAGAACACTTCGCGCACCGGTTGGTCGTATGCCTGAAACACTTGTTTGACAGTGGTAGGACGGGTTGTGAGATGACGGCGCAATCGCCGGAAGTCGTCAGGCGGCAGACAGGCCAGTAGGCGATTTTTCGGCCGCGTGTCGGAGGGCGGAGGACGGACGGGGATTGGGCGTTTCGACATTTCGGCTCCAGACTCGAAGGGCCTCGATGAGTCTGGGGGCCGAACTCGCGCAACGGCGGCGGCAGGCTCAAGAAAGCGGGATCGGATAACCGCCCGCTGCATCTGTTATGGTGCAGCCGACGACAGCAGGGCTAGCCTGCTCTCGAAGGTGGCTGGTGACTGATGCCAGCACGCAGCCATCACCGGACCAGTATCGCACAGGGCCGCGCACTCAGACAGCGGGCGCGTGGCGTCAGACCACAGTTGAGGTGGCTCGACCGTTGGCTTGCTCACAGTTGAACTGTCGGCTTGCTTACAGTTCTGGCATACTGGGGCATCGCGCTTTCCTGAGCCTTGCTCCCCCCGGCAACCCTCACCAAAGCACCTTGGAGAGTTGCCGTGCCTCACACTCACACCTGCCCGTACTGCCACTCATCCGACATCGTGGCGACTCTTCGCGAGCCGACGCGGCAATACTTCCTGTGTCGCGATTGTCGGGCCGCACACGGCGTCCCCATCGAACGGGAAGGCGCGTCAGAAGCGACAGAAAGCGACGTCGCATCGCCAACCGACCATCGCACTACGCCGAAGAATCCCGCCGTCAAGGAGCGGGAGGCTCTGGGCCGTCACGAAGGACAAACGCATCCTGCATTGCGTCGCGCGATATCTCCCGAACGGCATTGATCTCGGCTGATGGACGCAGAAGGGTTTCGGCGCACTGAACTGCACAAAGATGCCGGTCTCGCGGAGTTGAAAGCGACGGGATGGCGACAGGCGTTGGGGGACCAGCTAACGCGCGCCAATCTGCTGAACTGTCAGCAACCCTACAGAACCAGCCACCCCGATTGCGATAGGGTCGCGTTCTCTGGCAATCGTCGCGCTGCACCACATGGCGGTGCAGCAGGCGGCGATTCGATCCCGCTTTCTTGAGCCTGCCGCCGCCGTTGCGCGAGTTCGGCCCCCAGACTCATCGAGGCTCCCTGGGTCTGGAGCGCGTATTTGCCGAATCGTGTGCCGTCCGTTCGTCTACCGCCCGAGAACGGTCGACCGAAAAACCGGCTGCTCGCCGGCCTGCCGCCGGACGACTTCAATCGATTGCGCCCCCATCTCCTCACCCGTCCCGCGACGGCCAAACAGGTCTTCCACCCCCTCAACCAACCCGTGCGCGAGGTGATCTTCCCGAATGGGGGCGTTGCGTCCGTCACAGCGGTCATGACCGATGGTGCGATGGTCGAGATCGCCACCGTCGGCGACGAGGGCTTCCTGGGGATTACCGCGCTCTTCGGCACGGACATGGTTGGCAGCGAAACGATGATGCAAGTGCCGGATACCAGCGTCGAGGTCCTGTCAGTTGAGATATTCCGACAGGAGGTCGAACGCCGCGGGCCGTTCTTCGACGGTGTCACGCGCTATTCCCAAGGCTTCCTGCTGCTGATGATGCAATCGACCGCCTGCATGGCGCTGCACCCCGTGCTGGAACGGTGTTGCCGATGGCTGCTGATGACGCACGATCGCGTGCGCCGCGAGGATTTCCACCTGAGTCACGAGTTCCTGGCGATGATGCTCGGTTCCACGCGGCCGACGGTCACCGTGGTCGCAGGGACGTTGCAGAAGGCGGGATTTATCAAATACGTCCACGGTCGGATCACGATCCTCGACCGTGCTGGCCTCGAAGAGGCCTCGTGCGAGTGTTATCGCACCGTCAAAGGACACTTTGACCGGCTTGGACTCTGATTGTCTGACGGCCTCGTCCACGTCTCGTCGCCGAAGGTGTCGCAACCCGGCACGCGAATCTACTAACGCGCGTGTTCGGCCCACCGTTTCAAACACACTGGCTTTCGTCGATGCCGCGCCGCATCCGCATCGCGGGACGCCTCTCGCGATCGCTCCAGAGACGGCCGTAGGACCAGCGCTGTCGTTCCGTCCTTGATTCAGGAGTCGCGTCGGTTACCAGGTGACTGAAAAGACGCCGCCGAGCGCACGGTGCCCGAGCGCGAGCGTCGCAGTGGCATGTGCGCCGGCGCCGCGCCTATAGATCTCGCGGTCGTGGTGGATGAGAGCATCGATCCCGACTCCAACAGCGGTGCCCAGGCCGCCCAATAACAGCGTGCCCGCCACGTAGCCGCCCGCATCCGGCTCGGAACAGCCGATGACCACCGGATCGCAGCCGCTCGTCGGCAGCGATCGCGGCCAGTCCCATTGCTGCGCCGACGCCGAATCCAATCAGCGCCCCGTTCGCGAGGCTGTCGTGGGGGTGATCGATCCTGACGATGCGGTCGTACGCAACATCGACGCTCTTTCCATCCACGAGCATTCTGAGCCCGTCAGCCGCGACGGTGCCTATTCTGCCTTTGAACTCCTGCCCCTGGTCGTCGGTGATCGACACCTTTTGACCGTCCTTCACGCGCGTCCGAATGCTTTCGGCGTTCGTCTGAGCCAATGTGGGCGATGACACGAAGAGAAGAGCGAGCGCCGCGGAGTAAATGCGGATCTGCTGCGTCATCCACGTCTCCAGAGAATGCAGGTGTGGCGGTCTCAAATGCCCGCCCGTGCGGGCGGGAACGGTCCGCGCGCGGGCCCAGACCTGATGGGGAAGCCAACTCTACTCTCATTTGGAGCAGGCTGCTTGAACTACCCGCCGGGTAGTGGTCGGCACGGGCCTTCAATAGTTCGTTCGCCATCCTCCGTCGTCTCTATCGATCGATGTATTGTCCGAACTGTTCCTCGCAAGATACTTCGCCAGTCCCGTCGGGGACTGCACTCCTGCCGTAGTCGGACTCTTCTCACCAGCAATTCGGCCAGACGGTCGTCGGAAGGCGGTTCACCTGACGTGGGCCGAACCACGCAAGTCTATTCAGGAGAGTGCGTCATGAAACGGCGAGCGTTTCTCGGCAACGCGGGCTTCCTGCCACTCCAATTTGTAGGGGTCACCACCATGAACCGGTTGCTTCGTCTGACCACCCTTTCGGTACTCCTGAGTGGCGTCACTTCACTGGCTGATGCGTCCACGATCGCCGTGCCTGTAACGGGTTCTCTGAGCGGTTTCGGAGATACAGGAGAACAATACCGAGCCCAAACCTTCACAGGCGTGGGGGGCCTGGCGGACGAGATCACATTTTTCGTAGGTCCGACCTTCGACGCTTCTGGCGTGGGCTTCCATCTCCTGATCACCGAGGTTGACACCTCGGCGGGAATACATCCGACAAACGTGCTGTTCGAGAGCGCGCCACTCCTCTTACCGCTGTTTCCGATCCAATTCGATCCGACACCGTTTACGGTGGCGTTAGGCGGACTCCCCCTGTCGGCGGGCAACACGTATGCGTGGATGCTGGATGCCTTTGTTGCCAGCGATGGCATTTTCAGCGAAGCCAACACGGGTATCGGAAGCTATGCAGGTGGCGTGATGATCAGCCAGCCTCTCGGCCCATTTCCCGGCGGCACCCGCGCCGAACACTTCCAATCACCGTGGCTCGTGAGGCCCGACCTTGACCTCGCATTCAGCTTGACGGTGCAGGACACCACTGTGCCTGAACCATCGACGATGACTCTTTTGGTGATTGGACTGGGTTCTTTCATATCCTCGCGCCGCTGTGCCGCAGGACGCCGCCGCCGGTAGCACAGTAATCAACCGGGCTGGCGCGGTGTAGCGCGACATCAAACTGGATGATCAGACCTACCCCATGGCTGACGGTCCCAGCCGCGTCGTGTTGTTGACGCTGCCCGATTACCAGGAGCCGTACACCCTCACGATCAAGAGCTACCAGGGTTGCGCATGATTTGCATCGCCGACACCTCCACAACCTGGCCCCACGACAACACCGGCGGCAGGCGTTCGGGACTCGTGCGCTTGTGTGACACACAACGTGGTGCTCGACTGCGAGTCGCTTCGGCGGCGACCGCGGGCTTGCCCGAAGCGCAGCCGGCAGTAGCTCCAGTCGGAGTTTCCAGCGAACGCGCTGAACGGTGCTCACCCGCGTTCGACCTGCTCGTCTATCTCGTCCAGCACCACGGCCACCTGGTCGAGAAGGCGCGCTCATCGCCGCCCTCTGGCCCGACACCATCGTCGAAGAGGCCAATCTCGCGTTCAGATTTCTACGCTGCGGAAGGTGCTCGACGACGGGACCGAAGGCGACTCCATGATCCAGACCGTGCCGACGCGCGGCTACCGGTTCGTCGGGACCGTGAAGGCCAGGCACGGGTTGAAGACGCTCCGACGCCGCCGGCGCTCTCACAGCCGTCCCGATCACGACGTTCACCGGTCAAGCAGTGCGCTCGTGCGGTCGACGACATAGACCAGCTCGTGCACCGCAATGCGTGCGCGCTCGACGGCGACGTCGCGGCAGACGCGGACCGATTGCCCAGACGACCAGACGCCGTGCGACTGGAGCTACCGCAACGCATGCGTCGATGAGTCGCTCGCTCGCAGCTCCAGCCTGTCCCCGTTACCGAGTCCTGCCGGGCGGCAGGCGGTCGGATCGCACGTCAGGGCGAGTTAGTGGCATGCCTGGACAGGCGATCGAAGTCTCATTCATCCTCCAACGGAGACCGCACGCAGTGGCGGACGGACAATGCAGAAGTCTAGCGGCGGAACGTTGCTCTCCATGACGCACCGCCTGGCTCGACGTGACGACGTCGTTGCCCGAGTGGTCCATCGATGGCCGATGGGACCTCACGGCACCTGCGATGGCAGCGACCAGACCTGTCAGGCTCCGGAGTCAGGAGGCCGGCGACGCGATCATCAGCGGCGGCGTCACCAGACATCGTGGACGGCGCCGGATCACTACGCCGAGACGACGGTCTGGTCAGTCGCGACCGCGGGCGTGAGCAGCGCGTCGAACTGCCACGTTGCAGCCTGGTACGCAGGCTGGCGTCGGCCCGTCTGCGTCACGCATCGACCCGACGCCGAGAGTCGGGGATCGACTCTTGACTTTGCCGGCGCAGGCATCACGCGCTGCTTGACTTGCCCGGCGGCCGTTGCCGGTCGGCATGCGGTTCGGGACGGTCGGCGCCTTGTGTCGCAGCCGACACCTCACCGGCGACATCACGCCGTGAACGACTTCGTGATGGTCCGCCCCGACGCACGAACCTGCACTTACGATCAGAGTCGAGCAACTGGATCGTGGTCGAGTGTTTCGACAGTCGCTTCGCAGAGACGGCAGGTCGGCGCAGAATCCCGCACTCGCAGCGGCCTAGCGGCGTTTCGGTCAGGCCGATCACTCGGACGCCATACCTTGGCCTCAGCGGATTTTCAATCAGTCGATCAGCGCCGACCGCATATGCCTTGAAGACTTCGATTCAGATCGCGTCCGGCGGTTGACATGCGTCGCACCCTGAGGAACGGTGCTCGAGCGTCCCGGAGCACACGGTCCGTGCCGACGACGGGCATCGAGCGGCGTGCAGCGGCGAGTTGGAACCCGGCGCACACGGCCATAGACGATCGACGCGGCGGCCGGAGCGAAGGCCGCCGCTCTGACGCAGTCGACCAGCTCGCCGTGGTGCAGCCGCTCCAGTACAGAGAGCATTACCCCCTTCAATCCGGGATTTCCAATTTGCTTTCCCCACGCCCTTCACCCAAAGCCGGGCGTGACCACTAGGCGTGCCGGACCGACTCTCGGCGATCGACCGCGCTCCACACATGCGCGCAGGAGTCGCAGCAGAGACGCACAGTACCTTGCTCGGCACCGACTGGTCGCACCGTCGGCGCCCCGCATGCCTCGCAGTGCGTGCGCGGGCGAGGCACGAGGCGCACTCGGCGCACCGCTTTCGGAGTCGGAAACGCGAGCACTTTCATCACGCGCACTCTATTCCTGCGATTCGGCGAGCGCAACTGCCGTTAGATACAGAGTGTGCCGGATCGTCCGGGATCACGCTGTCCGCGTGCGGCGCGGCCACTGTGTCGGCGTCATTCCGCCTTGTGAGTTCCCTTTATTACTGCCCCTGTCAGGTGGGCTGATTGCCGGCGCAGCGGCTGGAATGACGGCCTGAAGACCTTGATGCCGACGGGCTTCCCGCCCCGGGGCTGGAGACCACAGAATCGTTTCAGTTTCACGTTTCCCGCGTCGCGGTTATGGGGGTTGGGTCACTCGTGGATCGGGGTTCGCACAGTGGCGTCGGCAGCCGACGCCGCGTTCCCCCTGCCCTCCGTTACGGGCCCCCCGCTGGCCCAAGCCGCGCGCGTGATCCCCAGGCAGGAGTGGGGGTCGGACGCCAGGGCCGTCGTTCCCGAGTAGTAGTCGTGCGTGAAGCCGGAACGGTCGTTGTAGATCGAATTGGGTATCGGCTCGTCTTGGGTCTCGTCGACCAGCACGTAGCCCTCGCCCGTCCTGCAGTGGACGTAGGCGCCGGGCTGGTGGTTGTCCACCGCCGGCGCGGGCGCGATGCCGGTCGCCTCGTAGTAAAAGAGGATCGAGTGGCCCCACTCGTGCTTGAGCGTGTTCCGGAATCGGTTCGGCGGGTAGCCGTCGATTTGCAGCGTGCTGAACGTCTGGCCGGCGCCGTTCGGCAGCGTCAGCCCGCCGCAGTTCTGCAGGTTATACGGCTGCCCCGAGTTGATGTCAGTACCGGTGGAGTCCCAAATCACGATGACCGAGTCGAACGCCGGGTCGAGCTCCCCCGCGATCCGCCACGGCGCCGGCCACCAGCCGCAAAAGGGCTCGAGGTCCACGATCGTGCCCGGGTAGCGGATTTCGAGCGCCGGGCGCATCTGGCGACTGTCCAAGGCCGGGATGTCGCGCCCCACGAACGCCGCCGCCTCGAACGCGGCGAAGGCGGTTTCCTCCGCCGTCAGGTCTGCGACCACGCGGCGCGAGTTCGCGCCGTCGGCAAAACTGAAGTCGGTGTGCTCGTATATGAGGACCAGGATTTTCCAGGGCGGGGTCGGGCCAGGCGCAGCGGAGACGTCGATGCTGTTAGTGGCCAGCACCGCGGCGGCCGCGAGACCGACGAGCAGCGCCAGCAGCCGGGCGAATCGTATCGTACGCATCCACGCCCTCCAGTGAAGCTTCGAGACCATTAGACATCACCACGCTGATCGCGACGTCATTGTATAGAACGTCCGGCGAGCGAGACCCGATGCGCTTCCAACCGGTGCCTGGACTGCGGTTCTCCAGGCGTGCTTATACCGACGCCGCCGATGGTGATAGGAGACATCGATGGCTTCGGCAGCACAATAATAATCGGTCCTCACCATTATTCACTCTCACGTTCTAGCGGGAATTTCGTTTGAAATCGCATGACTGTAAACGCGATGTCCCCCGCACGCGCGGGATTGTCGGGGATCGGCGCCTCGGGGTCTGTCCAATGTTGTTCCCCTGAAAATCGCCCGTCAGCCGCCGCGGCTCATGCTGGGACGTTAACCGCGGAACCGCGATGCCGATGCCGCGAATGCGAAGGCGGCTGAGTGGAAGGCTGCGCTGCTGGGGCGAGGTTGGCAATGAGCCCTATCCAACCCGACGACGACGCCATCATCAATCATCTCGCGCATGGGCCGTTGCATCGCTTCGCCGACTGGCCGAACGCTGAGGTGCCGGAAAGTCGCCATCGGGATCTACACCGTGTGGCGAGGCGACTACGTTGGTGTCGCGGGCACGTCGAGCCATCGAGCGAAGAGTCCTGAAGCGAGCGCAAAGTAGACGCCTCGCAGGCTTCAGTTCCCCCTTGCCTCTCCGGCGGCGCGCCTAGTAATCTCCGCACCCTCAGGAGGCCGCAATGAGAAGACTTGCAGTGGCCGTCACAATTGCAACAGCCCTCGTGGTGACCGTCATGGTCCAGGGTCAGGGCAAGATCGACCCGGCGATCAAAACCGCACCGGCGTGGGAAGCGGCGTTCAACGCGAAGGACGCGGCAAAAATCGCCGCACTCTATGCGGAAGACGCGGTGGTGATGCCTCCAAACCAGGCGCCCGTGAAGGGCCGCGCCAACATAGAGGCCCATTGGAAGAGCGAGATTCAGCAAGGCGGAACGAACGTGAAGCTGAATCCAGTCGAGTCGGTAGTTTCGGGCTCTCAGGCGTTCGAGGTAGGCACTATGACGATGACGCTGCCCGGAGGAAAGACAGACCGTGGTAAATACGTCGCGATCCTGAAGCGGGTCGGCAACGACTGGAAGATTGCCTATGACATCTACAACAGCGATGCGCCGCCCGCACCACTGAAAAAGTAAGGTCCCAAAGGCACACGCTCTCTCGCACCGTCCAGTCGATGGTGACATTCCGCCGCACCGCCTGCACCGCACTTGACGACCATCAAGGCCAGCGGCGGCAAGTCAGGACTCCACAATCGCCTCGGGAGTCACGCCTCGGGACAGCGAGGAGGCGACCAGTTCTGCGTTTATGTCGCTGACAAGATTCTTGCGGCGGCCGGTCACTCTGCCACCGATGAGTTCGTCCGCGACTACGTTTGTCAGCATCTTTCCTACCGCTATTACGTGTTCGACGCGGCGACAGCGCGTTAATGCGGAGTCCCCTGAGGTCACAGGCCGATGAAGGAAAATGCGCGCACGACCGACGGCAGTGTCCACACCAGCAGCAGTCCGGCGGCGATGAGGCCCGCGACAATCTGAATCGGATCGATCACATCGAGCGGCGCCTGCGCCTTCCGCTCGCTGTTCCATCGCCGCACGAGCTGCGCCCTCCACCAGAGCACGGTCGGGTCCGGAAGCGGCGCCCGCTGTGCATCGGGCAGGACCGCCACGCGCTGCATGAAGGCAGCGACGGCGTCCTCTTCCTCAGGCGTCAGGTTCCGACTGAAAAGCTCGAACATCATGCCCTCGCGACGATTCGCGCGGAACTCAGAAGATCCCGGAGCCTGTTTCGTGCGCGCGACAGCAGCACCTTGACGCTGCCGCGGGCCAGGCCGAGGGAGTCGGCGATCGACTGATGGTCCTGCTGTTCGACGTACGCGAGCCACAGCAACGCGCGCTCGCGTGGCTTCAAGGCCGCAAACGTCCGGGCCACCTCCTCGTCGTGCCCGGCCGGCGGCGGCTCGGGTGGAGGCGGGCGCAGGCGAGCGAGTCCGGACAGCTCGCGCTGCGCGTGCCGCCATCGATCCGTAATCATGTTGCCGGCGACGCGGAAGAGATATCGCCGGCAGTCCTCATCGCTGAGATCGGACACTTCCGCGCAGAGGAGCCGGCAGAACGCATCCTGAACGATATCGTCCGCATCGGCGGCGTTGCCGGTCACCCGATACACGTACGACCACAGTGCCCGCGCATGACGGCGGTAGAACTCGCCGAAGGCAAGCTCCGTGCGCTCAGGCATGTCACGACACTGTTGTCACGTGAGGCGCACGGTGCACCTGATCTTCGATCAGTCCCATCTTTCTCGAGAGACGGTACGAGACGAAAGAGGACAGCAGTAGTCCGACGCCGATGGCTGTCGAAACAGTCGCGAGAAACCCCAGGTTCTCCGGAACGGGGTACGGCAGCGTGACCCACCTGACGAACAGGAACAGCGCCGCACCAAGAACGACGAGCACGATTCCCGTCTGCACGGCGCGGAGAATACGTGCGTGCACGCTGCCACCTCTCTCCGTCCCGATGACGTCGATGAACCGGCCGCCCCCCTCGGTGTTGAGAAACTCGCCGAATTCCCGGGCGGAGCCGATCCGTTCCAAGAGCTTCCCCTGAAATTCGGTCGATACCCTGAGCCTGCGCCACCGCAGGATGCCGTCGACGATTGTGAAGACGACGTAGCCCGTCAGCAGGAACGCCGCCGGCACGATGATGAACTCTGCACCCATCTGCGCTTCTCCTCGCATGTACGAGATTTACCCGATACAACGCGGGAGGCGCGTCAGCGGTTAACAGGCCCTGCCAGCGCCTGAGAATAGGAGCGTATTTGCGCGAGAACAAAGAGATAGCTCATCAATATGCTCTATGTCCGGCAGACGCTGCGCGAGTGGAGTCGCAATCACCACCGGGGAGACGCGTTCCGGTATCTCTGCGTCTGCTTTGATCCGACAGTGGCGGCCACACTCGATCCGATCATTCTTGAGCGAGCGGATTCGGATTTTCGAGTCGATACCGATCCCTCTGTAGTCCGGCAGTTCTTGACAGCCAACAACGATGCGGTGCGTGTCGTGTTCTCGACCTATCAGTCCGCTCCGGTTGTCGGGGAAGGCATGAGAGGACTCGCGTCCTTTGACGCATTCGCCACCGAGACCGAGAGGGAGACCCCACACTCGCCCATCTGAACTTCGATATCTCCTGGAACGAGGTCGCCAAGTACGCGGTGGCCTCGCCCGAGTCCATCGAGCGCGTCTCGGCCATGTTAAACCGACATCCCGATCGCTTCCTGTTCGGCACCGATACGGTCGCGCCGTCCGGCCTCGGGGGGGACTTCGCCGTGTTTGACATGCGGGCACCGGTGGGGCAGCGGTTGACACCCGACGCCAGCTTCAAAGTGCGGAAAGGCAATTACGACGGCTCTTCGACGTGCAGGTCGAGCAGAAGATGTGGAAGCCAATCGCACGAGGCCAGGGTGAAGGCCGGACGCTTGGTGGTCGCTCGCGCCGGCGCCCTTCCTCAGCGTCGAGTACATGAAAGTGCCATCAGGCGGCGATGCAATACTCGAGACCGAAAAGGTCTGGAAGAAGCTGCACGACGTGCGGATCAGGGTAGGACGAGGGCGCTTGCCACTCCGCTGCAGTAGGTCTGGTCAGGGGTGATGTCGTGGCGAACAAGCAAGCGAGTGGCACGTGCTTGAGTAAGGCCACTGGGCGGCTCATCGACGACTGGGCTGGCGGCTCGCCTCCCCGGCGGGTGAGTGCGGGCACAGCTTGCCCGAGAGGAGACGCCGCGCCAGCACGAACGGCGGTAAGCGGGATGATTAGAATCGTTACGGCAGGGTCGCTTCGAAGGGGCAGGAGTTGCTCCAGCACGCCCGCGTACCCTGCTACTGACGGAGGTTCTGTCGGGCGTTGAGGAGAATGAGCAGGATGATGACCGCCCGCGGCCCGACAGGGTAGCTGCGGTCGCGCCACCAGACGATCGAGTACAGAACGACGAGACCCGCCGCGACAATCAGGCTCGCCACGGAGAGCTTGAGAAACAGCCTCTTGCGGCGGACGGCCCGACGGGCGAACGCTTCTTCGGACTCAGTCATAGGATGAAGTCTATTCGGGAGGTTCTTCCAGGAGCGCCCGAAGGGTCCGCCAGCGTTGGCGGTTGGCCTTGAGCAGCTCGCGCACTTCCCGCGACCTGGCGCCGTGGATCCACCGCGCCCGCCGGCCCCCCTCGAGACGCCCGGCGACGACGACCTGGCCGCCCTGTTCGACGTTGACGTGCTGGACGACGACGTGCTGCTTACCGCCGGTTTTCATACGCTGCAACGTTAGGCACCCGGCTTGCGACACGTCAAAGAGCCGCGCCGCCGCATTGGTGAGGCGTGCGTGCTCGACCGGAGGGAGACGGCGCCCCATCACGGCATCCTCGGTCACGCGCCCGAGGAGCTCCATACCCGCGTGATGGGCCGCGGGCGACTTGGTGCGCGATCATTTTCTGGAGGCTCGTTGCCGCACCGGCGGACACGGCCGAAAAACGAAGGTGACGCACAGCGCGAAGATGGGATGTTCGAGAAAACGCATGAGCGCCAGATCAGCAGGCATCAATCGGCACAAAATTCGCCGCAGTGACCGCCCGCCAATTCACGTCAAGTGTCCCTTGAGTGTGTCAGATAGTGTGTCAACCGTCGTTGAGGCGTGGCCAAGCGGCCCACTAAATACGTGATTGCTGGGAAAATGTGGTGAGCCCGGAAGGAATCGAACCTTCAACCTACAGATTAAGAGTCTGCTGCTCTGCCAATTGAGCTACGGGCCCGGGGTGAGCTATTCAATTGCGGATCGCGGATTGCGGATTGTCAAGAACACGGATCCGAATTCGCAATATCGTGCGCGGCGCGCCTTCAAGCGCTTGAGCCCGTTCGCGTCGTGCGCAGCATGACGCGGCGTGACTGAGGCCTGCCTGGCGCAACAACCGTTGTCAGTTGGCGCGCTTCACAAGGGACTCGAGCCCGTTCGCGTCGTGCGCAGCATGACGCGGCGTGACTGAGGCCTGCCTGGCGCAGCCAACCCGCCGAGCGGGTTGGCGCGCCCGGCAGGACTCGAACCTGCGACCTACGGATTCGAAGTCCGGCGCTCTATCCAACTGAGCTACGGGCGCACGAACGATCAGTATAGAGGAACGTCTGCGGCCGAGGCAACCGCATTGGAAGGAAAATCCCGACGGAGCCCGGAGCCTGGCGCCCGGAGCCCCGTTGTCCTTGCTATGAGCCCGTCTCGCGCATCGCGACGACCCGGCCCGCTTCAATCCGGAGTCGCCATCCGTCGCCGAGGAATGTGGACGCATCGACGTCCGTCGCGAAGCGCCCCGACTCCGGCGACGTCTCACCCATCGCATCGAGCAACGTGAAATCGTCGGCACTGATCACCCAGCGCGAGGCATTCGACGCGTGCCGCGCCAGCAGCGTGAACGTGCCGTCGCCATTGTCGAAGGCGGCGATGGCGTCGGGCGTGTGCATCAGCCGATACCCGTGCACGCGATCGCCCACGGCGAGGATGGGCCGTGAGACCGGCGACGACGCTGCTTCGGGGTTGCGATCCGGCACGCCGTGCGCAACGAGCACCGCCGTGGTCACGGCAATCGCACCGACGACGTTGACCACGATTCGCATCCGGCTCATACCGGCACTGTAGCCATCCCGTGCGACGCCTCGAACACCGCCGTATGTCGCCGCGGTAACACTCGCGCACGCAACACGACTGTGATGCGGCCGTCACCGAATCGTCACGGCCGGTCGGTAGCCTTCCTGCTCGCAATACACCTCATCTACGAGCGTCACGGAGCAGACTATGCAGCATGGTTGGCGAGCCCCCGCCCTGGCGGCGATTCTGATCGGCACTTCCGTTCTCACCCTCTCCGCCGCGGATCCCGGCGTCACGTTCATCGGGCAAGGGCTGGTCTCGGGCCACGACCGCGACAAGTCCGGCCTTGCCGGACAGCAGATCTGTCGAGAGTCCGATCCCGAGGACTGCATCGATCAGGCGACGTTCGGCGGATTCGGCTCGGGGCTGACCTTCACGGGCCACGACGACGTCTTCCTCGCGGTGCCTGACCGCGGCCCGTTCGACGGCCTGACCGACGTGCCGTACTGGGATCGCTTCCACTTCCTGTACATGACGGTCAACGTCGGGGCGCCCTTCCCCAACATCAAGACCGTGCTGCTCGACACGCGTTTCTTCCGCAACGAACGCAACCAGCACTTCGTCGGCGACTCTTCTTACTTCGCCAACGACGACCGGAACACCCTGCGCTTCGATCCGGAAGGCGTGCGCGTCAGCAAGGACGGGCACTTCTTCGTGTCGGACGAATACGGTCCGTATCTCTTCAAGTTCGATCGCCAGGGCCGTTTGATCAAGCGCATTCCGGTTCCCGAGAAATTCCTGATTGCCAACCCGACGGACGAAGTCGACGACGACGGCAATTCGAAGGAGCTGTATCCGGAAAACAACACCTTCGGCCGTCAGGCGAATCGCGGCATGGAAGGTCTGGCGATCACGCCGAATGGCCGCACGCTCGTCGGTATGATGCAGAACGCCTTGATTCAGGATCATGGGTTGAACGACAGCACGCCGCCCGGCCGCCTCGGCGTCACCGCGCGCATCTTCACCTACGACCTGCAGAGCGGCGAGAGCCACGAGTACGTCTACGTCCTCGACGGCATCAGCCAGGGCCGCGGCGTGAACGAGATCCTCGCCGTCAACGATCACCAGTTCCTCGTGCTCGAGCGCGACAACCGCACGCGCGTGCCGACGCCGCCGAATGTAAGCCAGGGGCCGAACAACAAGAAGATCTACCTGATCGACTTGAAGCAGCCCGGACTCACCGACGTCTCCGACGTGGACAGCCTTCCGGCATCGGCCGACGACCTCGGCTCGATCGTGAAGGTCGAGAAGCGACTGTTCGTCGACCTGCTGTCGCCGGACTACAAGATCGACGAGACGCAGACGATCAAGGACGTGATTGCCGAGAAAATCGAGGCGCTCGCCTGGGGCCCGAATCTGCCCGATGGACGGCACCTGCTCTACGTCGCCAGCGACAACGATCTGTTCCCGGAATTGCCGACGCAGATCTACGCGTTTGCGATCGACGGGACCGCGGCGGGCATCACGTAGCAGGCGCAGCAGGTGCCAGGCCGCTTTCCCGCCCGGACAGGTGAAGAAGGCGCTTCAGGAGAAATAGATACAGGTGTGTGCACTCCGGAACATCAGCACCTCTGCCTCCAGGTTCACTCCCGCAACCTGCCGGTGCCCTGCCGCAACACCACAAGCTTGTCGGCCTGAACAGTGTCCCAGCGTTCCTTCGAGCTATCAGGCCAGTCCACCATCACCCCTTGCACGCTCGCACGCTTCCCAAGCCCGAAGTGGACGCGAACGTCGCTGGCGCTAAGGTAGCTCGAATCGGTGTGCACTCTCCGCCAGACCGGTTCTTCGCCGTCCCTCAAAACGCCGACCCGCGCCCCAATGCCGAAGCGATTGCTCCTGACGCCTTCCAGACGGACCTCGAGCCAGTGCTGCTGCGACCCGATGTTGTGGAGGAGCCGGACTGGCCCGTTGTTGTTCGTCACGAGGATATCAACGGCGCCGTCGTTGTCGATGTCGCCGACCGCCGCGCCACGTCCGACCTCGAGGCGCTGGAACGCGTCGCCCGCGATGTCGCTCGCGTCACGGAATTTCTGCGTCGTGCCTTCGTCATGGAACAGAAGATTGCGCTGTCGGTACGGGTACGGTGTGCCACGCTGTGATTCGACGATGGTGACCGCGCCGTTGGCGACGAAGAGATCCAGCCGACCGTCGTTGTCGTAGTCGAGCCACTGCGTCCCGAACCCGGTGAAGGCGAACGTGGGCGTCGACAGGCCATATTGGGACGTGACATCCTCGAACTGGCCTTTGGCGCCGCGGAACAGCGTGGCGCCTTCGCGCGTCAGATTCGTGACCACAATGGCGATCGTCCCCTTGGCATCGACTTCCGCTGCGGCGACCCCCATGCCCGCTTTCGTGCGCCCATTCGTGTCGTACGCCACGCCGCTTTCCAGCGCCGATTCCTTGAACGTCCCATCGCCTTGGTTCAGCCACAGACGATTGGCCGCCGTGTCGTTGGCCACGTAGATGTCCGTTCGCCCGTCGCCAGTGAAATCCGCACAGAGCACACCGAGCCCCGGTCCGTACGAGGCGCCGATGCCAGAGGCGTCCGTCACATCGACGAACTGTCCGTTGCCTTGGTTGTGGAAGAGCCGGGAAGGGACGGCCTTGTAGGCCATCGGCGTGCAGTAGTCCGGCTCACCCGTCGGCGCGTAGCAGCGCTTGTTGCCCTGGAGGGTGAAGTCCACGTAGTTCGCGACGAACAGATCGAGATACCCGTCCGCATCGTAGTCCAGGAACGCGGCGCTCGTACTCCACCGCGAATCGTCAACTCCGGCTGCGCTCGTCACGTCGGCGAATGTGCCATCGCCGTTGCTGTGGAAGAGGACGTTGTGCCCGACGTTGGTCACGTAGAGATCGAGGAACCCGTCGTTGTCGTAATCGCCTGTCGCCGCACCCATTCCGTAGCCGTCATGGCCAACGCCGGCTTTCTCGGTGACGTCAACGAAGCGCAGCTTTCCCGACTCGGCCAGCATGTTGCGAAACAACCGGTTCCCCGCCTTCCAGTCGGATGGGGGCGGGAAGAGCAGCGCCCTCCCGGTCTTCAGCGGGCTGCCCTGGATCAGATACACATCGAGATCGCCGTCGTTGTCGTAGTCGAAGAGGGCGGCCCCGGAGCCCATGATTTCCGGCATGAGGTACTCACCGGCCGCTCCGGTGACGTGGTGGAAGTCGAGACCGACCTCGGCGGCAATCTCGTGAAAGGCAGGATTGGAAGACGACGCGATGAGCCCGGCAGGAATGAGCGACAGCGCGAGGCCGATGAGTCTGCGGCTCATTGCTTCGGTGTGCTCGTCGCCGCCTGTTCCAATGTGCGGAGGTCCTTCTCGATGCTGGCCAGCAATTGATCCTGACCCCTGGCAGCGGCCTGCGCTCGCGCGGTGCGGGTGTACTTCAGCGCATCCTCTAGATTGCCGGCCCGGGCATACGTCGCCCCCAGAGCATACAGGTAGCGCGGCGTATTCTCATCTTCAGGCGTGAGCGTCTTCAGGAAGTGCTGGATGGCCTCGTCGTATTTCCGCTGATTGGTGAGGATGCGACCCATGTGGAAGTGGGCGACGCGATCGCCGGGCCGATTCTCGACTGCGAGGGTGAACTGCCGAAAGGCCTCGTCCAGACGTCCCTGCTGCTCGGTACACCGATCCGAGGTTATTGTACGCCTCGACGTAGTACGGGTTGATTCGCACCGCCTCTTGAAAAGCGGTGGCCGCCTCCTGCGGTTTGCCCTGCTTGCGAAGAAGAACGCCGTAGTTGTAGTGGACGTCGGCCTGGCGCGGATCGAGTGCGAGGGCCGCCCGGTAGTGTGCAGTCGCCTCATCGTACTGACCTTGCCGACCGTAGAGCGAGATGAGGTTGATATGGGCCTGCACAGTTTGGGGATCGACGCGCAAGGCTTCCTGCTGTTCGATGATCGCCTCGGCGATCCTGCCGGCCTGCTCGAGATCCGCCCCGCGGCGAAGGTGCGCCACTGATCCGCGATTGAGTGCGGCGACCTCGCGGCGTAACGTATCGTCGAGTGGAGGAACCGCCGTTCTGTTCTGCTCGTACAGGCCGAACTGCTGTCGAGCCTCCGCGTCCCGGCCCAGCGTTCGATAGGCCAGCGCCAGCGCGTAATGCGCCGCGCCGTACGCTGGAAACAATTCGCACGACTTCAAGTAGGCGGCCGCGGCGGCGGCGGCGTCTCCTCGCGCGGCAGCCACTCGCCCCAGGCCGTAGTGCGCCTCGGCACTCTCCGGATGCGTCTTGCTAATCGTGCGATAGAGGTTGCCGGCCTGATCCCACTGCCCGATGGCGAGCAAATTCTCGGCGAGACTCAACGCTGCGGGCCGATCTTCCGGCCTCAGCCGCACCGCCTCATGGAGCGTCGCCGCAGCATCCTCATGCTGCCCCTGCGCGGCCTGCACCCACCCGAGGTAGTAGAGCCATCGAAAAGAGCGGGGGTCGAGCAGGTGAGCCCGCTGATAGCAGGCGGCGGCTGCGTCGTATTGCTCGTAGGCGTCCAGGACCATGCCCAGTCCCCCGCTGGCCTCGGCGTCCTTCGGATTCGCCTCGGCAGAGGCATACGCCTGGCGGACCTGCTGGCGAACGGCTGGAAGGAAGTTGTCGAGATTCAGCCGCGGAAGGTCAGGGAACGACTCGCCGCGTGCCGCTCGGGCTGCGCCTGCGGGGAGGGCGAAGGCAAGAATCAACAGGACCGCGATCGACATGCGACGCTTTGAGTAATCCTACGTCAGTGCCGATCGCCCAGCCACAACACGGTCTGCCTAATCAACGCATTCTGCGTGGGCTCTGAGAAAGTCGACGACAACTGCCGGTTGGTCTTGTGTTCGTAGTCCATGTCGTTGTGGCCCATGTTCATGTACACCATCCGGTAGCGCGTGTTCGTCCAGACCACGGGGTAGTCGCCGCTGTGCCAGATCTCGTGCGGCTTCGGGCCCGTGCCGAGCGGAAAGCTCGAAGGATCGATCGACAAGAGGACACGAATGCCGGACGCCTTCCGAAGATCCCGCTCCCAGCGGTACCACTCGTTGGGAGCCGATCGAAACGTCTTCGGCAGTCCGGCCACGACCGGATGCTCGGGCGCATCGACGCGCAGCACCGCCGACGTCGGTCGCCAGGTGTTGCTCACATACTGGCCCGCCCCGAGAAACTCGTTGTGATACCAGTCCCAGTTCTGCGGGTAGTCGGATGGCGTCAGCGCGAACGCCGAGAAATGAAATCCGAGCCAGCCGCCGCCGCTCTCCATGTAGCGCCTGAACGCGTCGCGTTCCGCCGTATCATCGGGCCGCGTATCAAGAAACACCACCACGTCAACGCCCTTGAGCGAATCGGCGTTCAGCCGCGTCCAGTCGGTCGTGGACTCGTAATGAAAATTCTGCGTGCGGGCAGTCGCGGGGAACCAGCGATTGGCTTCATTGACGAAGCTGATGTGGGCACGATCGTTCCGGCCGGTATAGAACGCCAGAACGTTGAAGGACCGCGCCGGCGGCGTTTGCCTGGGCACCACTCCCGAGAGCCAGCCAACCGCGATCGCAATGGTAATGGACGCGAGCTGGAGGGCGTCGACACGCATCGCTCAGGCGCCGGACCGGCGAACCGTCCAGCCGATGCGCGTCGCGTCCTGCCGGACGCGATCGGACACCGTTCCAGAGATCTGAAGCGTCAGCGTGGACGCTCCGAGCTCCTGGCGCGCGCGCCCCGCAATTTCGCCGAGCGCAGTCCTGACCGCAGTCGTCGATCGAACGAGGTCCAGCGGCGCGAGCAGAATCGCGCTGCTGCCAGCCGCCGCCACGATCGCCCGTGAATCGGTGAGCAGCTTGTCCACCGGTGCTTTCGCGTGGTGCCGCTGCAGCATTTCTGCGCTCTCGACGAAGAAGAGCGCCTCGCGCTCGTTGTCGGCGTCTGCCGCCGACTCGAGATAGCTGGCGCAGCCGGGTTTCTTGACCGCGTCGAGTGCGGCGACGATTCTGGTCTGCAGCGTCAGCGTGTACCAGCCGTTCCGGAAAAAGACGGACGCGGCTTTCTCGGACACGCCCAGCGCTCGTACGCGGTCTTCGTTCAGTTTGCGGAGCGCCTCCGGATCCTTCGACCACACGAGATTGCCGACGGTCGCCGTCGTGCCGACCACTGCCGGAATCGGGACCACGACTTTCGTGACGATCGAGCCTGCCCTGTCGACCTTGGCGATGCTCTTCAGCGCCTCGCGCAGCACGTCGTTGGTGGTATAGGGATCCGCGTTGACCTTCTGCGCCCATTCCCGCATCGCGCCCGACACGCCAAGCACCGTGTCGGCAGCCGTCGTCGCGCCGGATTCTCCGGTCTCCGCGCCGCCCTCCTGGTCGATCGCTCGCTTGCTGGCGCGTCCCAGGTTGACGCCGAAGCGCTTGATCCCCGCGCCAACGCCCTTGGCGGTGGCGACCGGATCCGTGACCGCGCTGGCGGCTCCCTTGCCGATGTCGACAACGGCACCGCCGGCCGAGGCCAGGAAGACCTCGCTTTTCGACACCTCCTGCAGCGCGGCAATGGCGCGGATCTCGTCGATCCTCGTGGCCAGTTGCGAACGACCCACGGCGGTGAAGGGGCCGTAGTCGGAGGTCAGGCGGAACTGGTAAAAGTAGCCGGAAACCGTGACCCGATCGTCAACGCTGAAGTGCGGACCCGAACGTTCGGTCGCAGCGAGAATCGACGCCGCACGTGCCGCTGGAACGGCTTCGTCATCCTGGCTGTTGCCGGCCACCACAGACACGCGGAGGCCGGTGGCGACGAGGAGAACGGCGATCCCGGCCCATGGCAGTTGGCGCATGGACCGGGATCTTACATGCATGCGGGACCCCGCGTCGTGATGCGACGTGTGTGGGGCCTCAGGTCAGAAGACGACCCTGAACCCGAGCCGGAACTGCCGCTCGTCGATGCCTTCACGGGCCAGATTCGTCACGCCCGTGATCGTCATGAAATCCTCGCCATCGCCGACGTCGTTGTCGGGGATGTCGAGGTGGGGCGTGTTGGTGAAGTTGAACGCCTCCATGCGGAACTGCAGCTTGACGCCGGACGTTATGGAGAACTCCCGGGTCAACCCGAAGTCCCAGTTGAACAGCCCGGGCCCACGCAGCGAGAAGTAGCCGCTGTTGCCGAATCGCGCTTCGGTCACTGCCGCGAAGGCAGACGGATCGTAGTAGGGGTTTCCGTGACCCATTCCGCCGAGCTGTCGCCACGTCCGGCTTCACCTGGTCGGCCGTCTGGTTGCTGCCGGCAAGTTCAGTGAGGTGTCGTCGCCGAAGACGCTGAACGGCACGCCGCTCATGATGCTGACGAGTTGTTGATCTGCCAGCCTCCGAGAATGTACGAAGCCACTCCCTTCTCGCTCAACCAGCGCCGCCCCGGGCCGAACGGAAGTTCCCAGACGTTGGTGATGCCGACGTTGTGCGTGCGATTGAATTGGTGAGCGCGTAGTTGCGGCTCATGTACGGCAGCGCCTGCACGTTCGGCGTTCTGAAAGAGGCGGAAGCTGTTCTCGTTGGGGCTCATGGCCTTCGACCACGTGTAGCCCACGCCGAGGCTGAGGCCGTCGGCGAACCGCCGCGCCAATTGCGCCTGCAGCGAGTTGTAGTTTCCGTTGCCGACGGGCTGAGAGGAACACGGTGGACGCGGTTCTGCCGTAGAGCGCCTGCGAGAGGCTTGCCGTCATCACCGGCGCCGATCGACCTGGCCGGCATTGATGTCGACGAGCCCGAGTTGTCGCACGGAGCGCGTGGCCACGTAGCCGATCTCGCCCGTGAGTTTCCACGGAAGCTCGCGCTGGACGGTGACGTTCCACGATTCGATATAGCCCCGGTCCAGCTCCTTCGGGTACCCCCCGAACGCGTAGTCGCTCGGGATGTCGAGGACGCCGTTGCCCTCTGCGGGCACCTGAATCGCCGGAATGCCTCCCGAGAGCGTGGCGGCAGGCGTCAGACCGTCAGGCGACTCGCGCTTCACCTGGATCAGAATCGGGTAGTTCGCACGAATCAGCTCCAGCGCTTCGTAGGGATCGTTCGTCAACCCGTAACCGGCGCGCGCGACCCACTTGTCGCCGATGCGATACGCGAGCCCGAGGCGCGGGCCGAAGCGCGTCTTGCTCGCCTTGATGTCGCAGTCCTTCGGAATGTCGCCCACGCCGCAGAGCAACACCTTGCCGGTCCCGACGTCGTAGCGCTCGATGCCGCGATCGGGTCTCGTCGGAACCGGGAAGTATTCCCACCGCGTCCCGAAATCGAGGGTCAGGTTGTCGCCGATCGTCCAGCGATCGCGGACGTAGAGGCTGTACAGCCGTGCCCGCACGTGGTATTCGTCCGGCACCTGCAGCGTTCTGCCGGCGCGCGCGGCCTGGCCGATCACGAACGCCGCGATGCTGTTGTATCGGGAGCTGTCAGAGGTCTGTTCGCAATTGCCCGTCGCCGGATCGACGGCCTCGCAGCGCTCCGTGATCCCGCGGTCGAACCCGAATCCTCCCTGCGCGCCGAAACCCCCGGTGATGAATTCCGCCTGCGCCTGGTTCAACGCCATGTGGTAGACATCGGCGCCGAACCGGATGTTGTGCTTGTTCTTGATCCAGTTGAAATTCACGACGTACTGCGTCTGCGGATCGTGCCGGTAGTAGGGCATGAAGTTTTCGTTCACGCCGATGGTGGCGAAGTCGCCGTCGTCATCACCGTCCACGAACTGGAACGTCGGCCAGCCGCTCTCGAAGGCGCGCGGGCCGTTCGTCCCGGGGATGCCCAGCACATCGCTGCCGATGTTGGTGCCGAGACCCGGCTGTTCCGAGTTCGTCCCCTGTTTGGCCCAGCCGAAGTGGGCGTCCATCAGGAACGTGGGCGTGAAGATGTATGTGCCCATGACGGTGAACCTGTAGGTATTCCCGTGCCCGCTCCCCGGATTGCTGCTGCCGCCGATGGGCTCCCCGACGGCATCGTCACCGAAGACGGTCGGCACCGATGTCCGGTAGTGCAGGACGCCGAAGGTTCCGGCCAGGTTGAATTTGGGATTCACGTTGACGTCGACCTTCGAATCCAGCTGGTGACGGTCGAAGGTGAACGGGGCGGACACGAAATAGTTGTCGCCCTCCCGGTCGATGTTGTTGGCAGGAAAGTGGCTCGCGATCTGCTGCGCGATGGGATCCATCCTCGCCGCGGGAATGATGTTGAGACAGCTGGGATTCGTCGCGGTATTGCACAGCGCGTAGTTCGCGTCGCCGGGGAATACCTGGAACTGCGTGCGCCCGGTGCCGTCCGGGTTCCCGGACAGCGGATCGTAGATCGGCGACGGCGACAACTGCAGGTCGCCGCGCAGCATCGCGGGCAGCGGCACCGTCAGAGTGTGGTCGACGACCCGGTGGTCGCGGGTGGACTCGTAGCTGACGAAGTAGAAGATCTTGTTCTGCTTGATCGGGCCGCCGACGCTCCCCCCGAACTGGTGGTAGCTCGCCTCCGGCTTGTCACCGGTGTTCAACGCCGCATCGTCGAATCGCATCGGCCAGGCCTTCAGACGCTGGTTCGTGAAATATTCGAAGCCAGATCCGTGAATCGCGTTGGTGCCGCTCTTCGTCTGCACGTTGATCGCGGCGCCACCGGCGAGTCCTTGTTCGGCATCCATGCTGTTGGTGACGATGTTGACCTCGTCGATCGATTCGAGCGTCGGCACATAGGAAGCGACGTGCGGGCAGCTGAACGTGCGCGGTGCTCACGCCGTCGATGCGGGTGTTGTTCTGGTCGTCGCTCGTCCCATTGACGCTGAACTCCAGCGCCCGCGAAGGATTGGTCGGGATGGAATGGGAATTAACAGGGGGAGCAAAGCCGGGAAGCACCGATACACCTGCTGGTAGTTTCGGCCCAGCGGCACCGGCAGGTTCGTGAGGTCCGCCGCGACCAGGGTCTCGTGGACTTCGGCGCTGTCGGTCTGCAGCTTCGGCGGCTCGGCGTTCACCGTCACCGTATCGGTCATCGCGCCCACCTCGAGCGGCACATCGATGCGCGTAACGCTGTTGATGTTGACGGTGACCTCGGTCTGTTCGAAAGACTTGAAGCCTTGCATGGTGATCTTCAGGCCATAGACGCCGGCCGGCAGGTCGGGCAGGTTGTAGTGCCCGGTCGTGTCGGTAACGGCCTCACGTTTGAGACCGGTACCCTTGTTGGTGACGACGACGTTCGCGCCGGGAACCGAGGCGCCGGTGGTGTCCTTGACGTCACCGAGGACCGACCCGTACAGCACCTGCGCGGCCGCCTGGCTGGAACCGGCGAGGATCAATGTGAGGACAATCAGACAGACACACGAAAACGCGACACTCCGTCTGCAAGCTCCGCTGAGCATGGAAACCTCCCCCTTCAGCGACGAATCCTCTCGTGCACGCGCCGTACGTGGCGCCACCGATCAGGACCTTCTGGGCGGGATGTCCGTGATCTCTTCGGCTGTGGAGTCGTAGTACAGACGCTTCCCCTGCCAATACGACTGCGCGGCCATAATGCAAGCCACCGAGTGCAAAAAGCCGTTGTCCACGGTGGCGTTCGTATGCGTATTCCGGTTATGCAGACAGTCGAACCAGTTCGACAGATGTGACAGGTCCTCGTCGCCGATATTGATCGGCCCCGGCTTGTCGTCGCCCTGGAGAGTCACCCAGCGCTCGGCGCGCTCGACGGTGGGATTGTCTTCGTGATTTCCGCGCTCTTCTACGACCTTCCATCTCGGGCTGCCTTCGCCTCCGATGTTCACCAGCGTTGCCTTCTTCCCCATGATCCGCGAGAAGCTGTCGCAGTCGTTGCCAAAGCTCGTCGAGTAGCTGACGAGGAATGTCGGGTATTCGACAAGCGCCTCGAACGTATCCGGGTTCTCTCGGCCGTCGTGCCACGCGAACACGCCGCCCTGCGCCATGATCGAGCGGGGTGGCTGCTCGCTCATGAAGAAGTGGACGAGGTCGATCCCATGGCTCATCCACTGATCGGGGATGCCGCTCGAGAATTCCTTGTACAGCCGGAACTCGAAATACAGCTGCGGATCGAACGGACGATCCGGCTTGGTGAGCAGCCACTTCTTCCAGTCGGTGTCCTGCTCGCGGATCTGTTTCACCTGGGGACGTCCGCGCCACCGTGGGCCGTTGAAGTTCCACACGATCTCGTACTTGCTGATGTCGCCGAGCGCGCCGCTGCGGAGCACCTCGCGCGCGGCCAGCTGGTACGGCTCGCTCCGGTGCTGCGTGCCAATCTGGACGACGAGGCCGCGCTCCTTGACCGCGTTGCGCGCGGCTTTCACCTCGCCAAGGACATTGCCCATCGGCTTTTCGCAGTACGCGTGCTTGCCCGCGTCGGCCGCCGCCTTCAGGAGGGGCGAATGGGAGTGCTCGGGCGTCGCGATGACGACGGCGTCGACGTCTTTCTGCTCCAGGATCTCTTCGACGTACTGGAAGGCTTTCGGGGCGCGGCCGTAGTACTTCTCGGTGCTCGCTGCGGCCCGCTCGCGGTTGTCCTTCCAAAGGTCACAGACGGCGATGGCCTCGATGTTGTGCTTGTCCTTGAGGTGGGAGATCATCGCGTGCAGCTCGCTGCCGCGACTGCCCACGCCGATGTGACCGAGGGCTATCCGATCGTTCGCGCCAATGATCCGTTCGTACGACCGCGCGCTCGAAGATGAGAATGCCGAGCCGGCAACGGCCGCCCCGGCGGCGCCGAGGAACGTCCGACGATCGACCTTTGAGATGTCTGAATGCTTCATGGCGTCCTCGTCTGGGGCGGAAGCATACCGCGACGGCGACGTTATTGAAGCTCGGCCGCGCGCCACCTTCCTGATCACGCGTCCCGCTCGACCGTGAGGTCCCGATTCAAAGTTTCTGGCGCGAATCGCGCCGCGACGAAGCTGATCAATGACATCGCCGTCATGTAGATCGCAACCGGCACCCACGATTTGTTGAACCAGGTGAGCAGCGCCGCGCAAATGAGCGGCGCCACGCCACCGCCGACGACGGACGAGAACTCGCGTCCGAGCGTGACACCTGCGTACCGATACCGGCTGCCGAAGAGCTCGGGGAAATAGCTCATCTGCACGCCTACGGCGCCGTAAGCGCCCAGCATGAATCCGAAAATGATCGCGATGACGATGGCCACCGTCGATCCGCTGTTCAACGCGATGAACGCGGGCGCCGGCAGCAGCACCAGAGCCCCCGTGACGAGCAGATAGATGCGGCGCCTTCCAAAGACGTCGGAGAGAGCTCCGGTCAGGAACGACGAGACGCAGCCGCAGACTGCCCCGGCGAGCAGCACGCGCGGAACGAACTTGGGATCGACGCCGATTGCCGACGTCAGGTACGACGCCATGAACACCTGGTAGGTGTACGACTGCGCGTTCACCCCGGCGTTCATGAAGAAGACAAGGAGCAGCGGCCGGGTGCCATACTTGACGACCTCGGCGACCGGCTTCCGCGATTCGCGTGCCTGCGCTCGAACCGCCTGGAAGACTGGGCTCTCCTTCAGCGTCCGGCGCATCACCATCGCGAAAATCGTCACGACGATGCTGCTCAGGAAGATCAGTCGCCAGCCCCAGGCGAGCACTTGATCTTCCGGGAGCAGCTGCACCAGGACCCAGATCACGGCGCCGAGCGCCGTTCCGAGCGCGGCGCCTACCATGATGAGCGACGCATAACGGCCGCGCTGTCCCGGCGGCGCGGTTTCGGTGAGCAGCGTCGCGCCCCCCGCCTGTTCGGCCCCGGCACCGAAACCCTGGAAGAATCGGCAGAGCACGAGGAGCGACGGCGCCAGCAACCCCACCTGATCGAACGTCGGCAGCAGGCCGATCGCCAGTGTCGAGCCGCCCATGAATAGCAGCGTCGCGACCAGCACCCACTTGCGTCCGAGGATGTCTCCATAGCGCGAGAAGAACAGGCCGCCCAGCGGCCGCGCCGCAAAACCGACGGCATACGCGCCGAAACTGGCCATCGTACCGGCCGCCGGCGAGATGTTGGGAAAGAACAGCCGGCCGAAGATCAGCGCCGACGCCGTCCCGTAGATGACGAAGTCGTACTGTTCGAGCATCGTCCCGACGAGGCCGGCCCACGCGGCGCGTCTGACGTCGTGCGCGGCAGGACGTACGGAGGCCCGAGCGTCAGCTCGGGCATGATCGGATCTATCCATCCGGCGCGGATATTACCAGCGGCTCACCGCATCGAGAAACCGTGACAACAGGCAATCCTGATCGATCTCGGGGCGGCGCGAATGTTCGATCGCGAGTTGGCGATGGCGCGCGTACACGGCGGGCGAGTCCCAGAGCGTCCTGAGATGTGCGTCCCAGACCTCGACGCCGCTGCCGGGCGGAACGAGGATCCCGCCGGGTCCGACGGACTCAGGCAGCCCGCCGATCGCCGTGGCAAGCACCGGGATGCCGCTCAGCTGCGCCTCCGTGACCACGCGGCCCCACGCCTCCTCCCAGACGCTGGGCACGAGCAGGAGCCGCGCCTGCGCATACTCGCGAGCCATGTGGAGCGTCGCACGCCGGAACTGGACGTTGGCTAGTCCCGACAGCATCTCCTGAAGTCCGTCCACCTGTCGCGACCCCATCGGCCACGACTCGAGAAAGACGAACGGAATGTCCGGGTTGCGGTGCGCGAGCGCGAGAGCCGTCTCGACGCCTTTCTTGGCGACCGGGTTGACGAACAACACGTGGCGGCCGTTGGTCGCCGTTCGATACGTCGTCCGACAGACGAGCGGTTGAACGACCGGCGCCTCGAGACCAAGCTCTCGGGCGACCCGCGATGCTGTGAATTGCGAGTTCGCCAGGAACCGCAACCGGCTCGTGCGGGGAATGGCGCCGCCGATGGTGCCGAACTGCACGTCGCGGAAATAGACCACCGTCCGGATCTCGTGGGCGAGGAAGGCGGACACCAGCGGCATCGCGATCCCGGCGTGCACGATGGCGACGTCGGGACGAAAAGCACGAGCCACTTCCCTCGCACCGCGGCTCACATCGTAACCGCGATAGATGCGGTAAGGCCGCCAGCGATCGCACGGATGGCTGCGGCGCGTCACCGTGGCAACCGTCCGGTTCTGAATGTTGGTCCAATCGAGCGGGCGATCGAGCTCGCACAGCACGGCGACTTCGTTGCCGCGCGCCGCAAGACCGACCGACAGCTCGTGCGTCGATCGCTGCGATCCGCCCACACGCTGCGGCAGGTACGACTGCGACGTCGCGAACAGCAGTCGCACTAGTCTCGATCTCGCTTGGATCGACAGCGTCGATGTGTATGGCGGACTCGATCTGTAGGGCGGACCTTCAGGTCCGCCCACCTGGCGGGGCTGAAGCCCCGCCCTACAGGCGAGCCCCGCCCTACAGGTGAGTCCGCCTCAATGGCCAGCCTGAAGTCACGACGACCCCCACGTGAATCCGCCTCAATGGCGCGGCCGACGTCCCGCCCGACACGTGAGCCGGTCGTCCACATAAGCGAGCGCGCTCCTAGAAGTGCAGCCGGCGTCTGATTGCAGCTTTGAGACGATTCGGATCGCGCGCGACCGCCAGCAGGCGCCGCGACCAGCGGGGATCGTACGGCGCCTCGGTGCGGCGATGGCGGCCGTGGAATTCGAACACGACATACCGGGCCGGCTCCGTTCCGACGTTCTTCATCCCGTGAGGTTCCCCTCCGGCATAGAAGATCACGCCGTGGCGGCCAACATGCTCTCCGAGCGTTTCCAGCGTGCCCTGGAGGACGACGATGCCGACGTCATGTGCGTCGATGTGCGGCGGATAGCCGGCACCGGGCGCGAGCGTGCTGACGTGCGCGTGCAGCTTGCGCAGGAGCGGCGTCTGACCGTCGAGAAGCCCACGCTGCTGCATCCCGTCCGATGACGAGCCCGTCGAATCGCTCACGGCGACCGAGATCAGTCGATGGGGCTCGTAGGTGCCTTCAGGAGAAGGATCCCCGAGCCACTTGAACATCAAATAGGTGACCGGGGCGTTCGAGGCATTTCGAATCGTGTGGTGGAAGCCGGCGGGATAGTACGCCCACGTCCCGGCGGCCACGCGATGCGGCGAATCCGGCGTCTCGAGCACCAGCTCCGCTTCACCATCGAGGACGATCAGGATTTCCTCGTCGGCATGTGCGTGCGGTGGATGCGGCTGCCGTCCGGGATCGAGCACCGACACATGGCAGCTCAGTGCCCGCAGATTCGGGGTCGATCCGCGGAAGATCGGGTGCGGCTTGAAGCCGCGCTCCGGATCCTGCTCGAGCGGCAGCGTCAACTGGTGTACGCGGCTGGTCACCGACGGCAGTACGCCGGCAACCGGGGAAGGTGCCGGGACGATGCGATTCTGATCCGACATGGCGCGTCCACTGACAAGAAGGCACGCAGGTTTTGGAGATGGGTAAATCTCGAATGGCCACTGCCGCCGGCTGAAGTTGGGGATGCGGATCGCCGTGTCCGGCGTGGCGTATTGCAGCAGCAGGGCACTTCGCGCTGCGCCGCTGTTCCGATTGTGCGACGCGTGCCACAGACGCCCGTCGAAGGCGACCGCTTCTCCGTCGCTGGAACCGAGTGTCACGACACCGCTACGCCCGTCGCGGCTGCGGGCCCAGCACCCGATCTGCTCGTCCGTCGCGCCGCTCCAGCCCTGTTCCTGCACGACCTGTTGAACAGTCACGCCGAATCGGTGCGAGCGCGGGACGACGACGAGGGAGGATAGCGGCGTAGTGTGCTCGAGGCCAATCCACACGGAAACCGTGCCGCCGCTCGGCGCCGCGGATTCGATGTCGGTGTGCCAGGGATGCACTTGATTCGGCGTGCGCACGACCAGCGACGCGCCCCACAGGATCACGTCGTCGCCAAGCAGCGACGTGACGAGATCGAGGAGTCGATCGTCCGCCGCAACCGCGGCGAAGTCGCTGGAGACGACCGCCCAGCTTTTCTGCCAGTCGATGGGCGGGCGATGCGGCGCGTGGCGCAGGTGCTCGAGGAGCGTCCGGCACTCGGCCGCGGTGAACAGCCGGATGGGCGGCAGGTAACCGTCTTCCTCGAACCGGCGCCGGCGGTCGTGCGGCATGGGGAGCTTGCGAATCCTAGCGTAAGTTGCCGAAGGGAGCGAGGCATCCCGGATATGCGCACGGCTGCACGATTGATCGCCCTGATCGTCGGTCTCTTCCTTCTGCTCGGATCGAGCATCGATCGCGAGCTCCCGCCGTGGTTCAGCCGCGGACTTGCGGGCGTTCTGAGCAATACGATCGTGAACGACGAGACCGTCGAGAGGCGCGGCATTACGAGTTCATGCGGGTGAAAGTGGATCTCGGTGTGAAGCGGGAAGAAACGCCGCTCGTTCCCGTGGTTCCCCGCAGCCGCGACGACTGACCGGCCTGCCTTCGGCGACCCACCGCAGCACTGCAGCACTGCGGCACTGCGGCATGGATGGAGTCCACTTGACATCGCCGTGAAGACGGGTGAGGCTCGGGTTGGATCAGGTCCATTGGGATGACCAACAAAGCCGACGCTCGAGTCGAGCTGCTGCAGGGAACGCTGGACCTGATCGTGTTGCGCGCGCTGGCGACGATGGGGCCGCAGCACGCCTACGGTCTGGCCGCGCGCCTCGAGCAGATGGCCGACGATCCATTCCCCCTCAACCAGGGCACGCTGCACGCAGCACTCAGTCAGGCTCGATCACAAAGGGTGGATCACAGGCGAATGGCAGCGCTCCGAGAACAACCGCGAGGCCCGCTACTACCGGATCACGAAAGCCGGCTCGCGCGCCCTGGAATGGCAGACTGCACGATGGCGGCGCCTGGCGAGCCTGGTGGACAAGCTGCTTGTCAGGGGTCGTAGCCGATGTCGGCCATTCGCCCGTGTCGAGGAAGTGCGGATCGACGGGCTGCTCGCCCAGGTCCGGCTGCGCGTCGGCGATCAGCGCCTGACCGCGGTCATCACCGCCGACGCCGTGCGTGCGCTGCGCCTTCGCCGCGGCGACGATGCCGTGGCGATCATCAAGTCGACCGAAGTGATGATCGGCAAATTGGGAAAATCGGGGTCGGGATAAATTTCACTTTCTGCCAGACCGGAGGTTGTTCTACCAGGCAAATAGTGAAATTTATCCCGACCCCATTTTATTTGGACGAGCCGGGGCTCGCGTCGGCGGCGAACACGTACTCGTGCTGCGCGTCGCGCACGATCAGGGTCGGCTTCGGCCCCGACCCGACGACGAACTCGAAGCCGCTGATCCCGGGCGCAATCGTGATGAACGACATCGATCCGTCCGGGTTCTTGCGCGTCGCCATCTCGCTGTGCCACTCGCCCATGTCGAACGTCGTTGCCGCGCCCTGCCTGGTGACCGTGATATCGCCGAGGGCCTCGTTGACGTAGTGGGACGCCAGCTTCGCTGATTCGTCGGCGGCCGCCGGAATCGTGAGCAGCTTCCGATCCGCGGCCAGTTGACCGTAGAAGCTCTTCGCCTGCGCGGCCACAGCCGCGTCGGCCTCGGCGCGCCCGTCGAACAGCACCTCGAGCAGCTTGCGGCGGAACTGCGTCCGCAGGATCCAGCCGGGATCCGCGTTGGTGAGCACGACAGCGCCGACGTTGTGCTCGGGCAGCCACATCATGTCGCTGTGATAACCGATCATGTCGCCGCCATGATGGACGACGGGAGTGCCGTACTCGGTGTCGACCATCAGCCCCATGCCATAGGTCGTGTCCTTGCCAATCGGCACCTGCGGCGCGCGCCGCGCCAGCAGCGTGTCCTTCTTGATGTAGCGGCTTCCGTCGGGCAGCGTGCCTTCGTTCAGCTCCATCTGCACGTACTTCAGCATGTCGCGGATGTTGCTCCAGCCAGCGCCGGCCGGCCGCAGCGGGATGATCGAGTAGTTCAGTTCCATCACGGCGAGCGATGGCTTGCCGTCCACATCGGGCGAATGTGACGTCGCGTGGTTCCCGGCCAGCGCCTTCGCATAGTCGAACGTCGTCGCGCTCATGCCAAGTGGCGTGAAGACGCGACGTGGCCATGGCCTGGTCGTAGGCGCCGCCGAGATCCAGTGAGGGGAACGCGACATGGCCGCCGGCGAATCCGGCCGCACCGGCCATCGGATTGGAGTACTGGAACATCTCGCCGAATTTCGTCGTCGGCTGCATCGCGGCCAGCGACTTCAGCGCGTCCTCCGACGTGACGCCCTTGTACTGGAACAGCCACTCGAAATCCTGACGCGGCAATCCGGTGCAGGCGCAGATCAGATGTTTCACGAGCACGCGGCTCGTGGTGTCGGCGTTCCCCAGCTTGAACGACGGCAGGAGGGTCGTCACCGGGGTCTCCCACGTCATCTTGCCTTCGTCCACGAGCTTCGCCAGCATCAGCGTCGTCAACGCTTTGGTGTTCGACGCGATCATGAACAGCGTGTCGGCGTCCGGCTTGGCGGCGCCGCCGATCTCCTTCACACCGAAGCCGCCGGCGAAGACCACCTTTCCGTCCTCGACCAGACCCAGCGCCACACCCGGCACGCGCGTCTCCTTGAGACCGGTCTCGAGGAACGCCGAGAGCGCGGCAATCTCCTTGTCGCCGAGTTTCCTGGCAGTCTTTCCGGTGAACATCTCACGTTCGTAGCCCTTCGGAAACAGACGGCCGAAGATCAGCGCCACCTGGGCACCGCGCTTCTCGCCGACGGCTTGCGTCATGTCGTAGATGGTGACCGTCCAGGTGTCGTTCGCGCGCATCGTGCTGACGCCGACGTCGCGTTTCTCGTTGGGCGACGTCTGGTAGCTGTAGTCGCGCCGGTTCGTCCAGCCGTCCTTGTCGGGGAAGTCGTGGGTCACCTTCAGCGGCCAGCTGGCATCAGGACGATAGGCCGCCCACGCGGCCTTCACCGCGGCGTCCGCGTCGTTCGACTTGAGATCGATCAGCGCGATGTGCGAGTCGCCCTCAGGCGGTGTGAGCAAGGTCATCGGACCTTTGACTTCGACGCGCCACCCCGCGGGGGCGATGAACGTGTTCCCGGCGACCGTCGTGCGCGGTGTGTCCGCCGATTGCACCTCACCGGCGGCCGGAGCCTGGGGCTCGGTGGTCGCAGTCTGCGGAAGAGTCAGTAAGGCAAGGATGGCGAGAAAGGCAGCTCTCATGCCCGGAACAATACCCGAATTGGGGTCGGGATAAATTTCACTTTCTGCCACTCGTCTCACTGGACCGCGTGGCAGAAAGTGAAATTTATCCCGACCCCAATTTACAATGCAGGGATGTGCCGTAATATTCGGACGCTCTTCAATTTCGACCCACCGGCCACTGACGAAGAAGTGCGCGCGGCATCCGTGCAGTTCGTGCGCAAATTGTCGGGCTTCACCAAACCATCCCAGGCAAACCAGGCGGCGTTCGATCAAGCTGTGGACGATGTCGCCGGGATCGCGCGCCGGCTAATCGATTCGCTGGTGACGGCCGCCGCGCCGCGCGATCGGGAAGAATGGGCCGCACGAGCGCGCGCCCGGGCGCAAGAACGATACGGACGCTCGCCGAACAACGAGCTCAGGGCAACGAGCGACGAGCTCTGAGCGAGGAGCTCTGAGCTGTGAACTCGCTGCTCAGCTAGCTCGCTGCTCCAGCTCGTTGCTCGTCCGCTCGTCGCTCTAGCTCGTTGCTCGTAGCTCAGAGCTCGTTGTTCGAGTCGCCCAGAGGCGCAGTCGATCCAAGTAGAGATAGACCACGGGCGTCGTGTAGAGCGTCAGGATCTGGCTGACGACGAGCCCGCCGACGATCGCGAGACCGAGCGGCTGCCGCAGCTCGGATCCCTCACCGCTGCCGATCATCAGCGGCGTCGCGCCAAGCATCGCCGCCATCGTCGTCATCAGAATCGGACGCAGCCGGAGGAGACAGGCTTCACGGATCGCTTCGTACGGCGAGAGATCGCGCTCGCGTTCCAGCTGCAGAGCGACGTCGATCATCAGGATCGCATTTTTCATCACGACCCCGACCAGCAGGAACAGCCCCAGCATCGCGATCAGGCTGAACTCGGTATCCATCATCCGCAGCGCGAGCAGCGCGCCGACGCCCGCTGACGGCAATGTCGAGAGGATGGTCAGCGGGTGCATGTAGCTCTCGTAGAGCACGCCGAGGACGATGTAGACAATCAGCAATGTGCCGATGATCGCGAGCGACTGGCTGCCCTGCATCGTCTCGAACAACCGCGCGTTTCCCTCCATGCGTCCCTGAATCGTCGACGGCATCGACAGCCGCGCCACGGCGCGATCGATCGATGCCTTGGCCTGGCTCAGACTCACACCCGGCTTCAGTTCGAACGAAATCCCTGTCGACGCGAACTGGCCCCAGTGGCTGACGCGATCGTCGGCCGCCCCGTGCTCGTAGCCGCTGAATGCAGACAGCGGTACGCGCTCACCATCGTTCGCGATGACGTACATCCGATCGAGCGCCTCGGGTCCCTGCGCCAGTTCCGGGGCGACCTCCATCACCACGCGATACTGGTTCAGCGCGTTGTAAATCGTCGAAACCTGCCGCTGCCCGAAGGCGTTATTCAACGCCTGCGTCACCGTGGCCATCTCGACGCCCAGGCGCCGCGCCTCCGAGCGATCCACGGCAAGCGAGATCTGCTGGCTCGAGACGAGCTCGTCGTCGAAGCCGGTGAGCTCCGGCAGCTCTCGCATCGCCCGGCTCACCCGCTCGCCCCAGACACGCAGCAGGCGCGTATCGTCGGCCAGCAGCATGTACTCGTAGTTGCCGCCATTGCCGCCGCCGCCACCAAACCTGATGTCCTGCTCGGGAAACAGGAAGACGCGGGTTCCCGGGACGGGCGGAAGCTTGCGGCGCAACCGCTCGACGACGCGCTGGGCGGAGACCTTGCGCTGGGCAAGCGGCTTGAGACGGACGAACGTCCAGGCATTGTTGATGCCGCGGCCGCCGCCGATGTAGCCACCGACGCTCTCCACCGCCGGATCGGCCATCACCGCGCGACGAATCTTGTCGATCTTCGGCTGCATCACCTGGAACGACAGTCCGTCGTCGCCGCGTATGAAGCCGCCGAGCTGACCCGTGTCCTGCACCGGCAGGAAGCCCTTGGGCGCGGCCATGTAGAGATACACGTTGAGAGCGATGACCCCCAGCAGCAGGCAGGCGACGAGCGGCGCGTGATGGAGCGCCCAGCTCAACGATCGGTTGTAACCGCTGCGAAGCCGTGCGAAGCCGCGGTCGCTCACCCGCTGCCAGAACGTGAGGTCGGCGGCCGCGCGGCGACGCGCCAGCCAGCGCGCGCACAGCATCGGCGTCAGCGTCAACGAGACGACGAGCGAGATCATGATCGCGGCGACCAGCGTGATCGAGAACTCGCGGAACAGCCGCTCGACGATGCCGCCCATGAAGAGGATTGAGATGAACACCGCGACCAGCGACAGGTTCATCGAGAGGAGGGTCCAACCGACTTCCCTGGCACCCGCGATCGCGGCGTCGAACGGCGATTTCCCCAACTCGATGTGGCGTGAGATGTTCTCGAGCACGACGATCGCGTCGTCGACGACGAGACCCGTCGCCACGACCAGCGCCATCACCGACAGGTTGTTCAGAGAAAAGCCACAGAGGTACATCACCGCGAAGCTGCCGACCAGCGCGACCGGCACCGCGGCGACGGGAATCATCGCGGCGCGGACGCTGGCCAGGAACAGCAACACCACGACAATCACCAGGATCACGGCGATGAAGAGCGATCGTTCGGCCTCGTGCAGCGTGGTGCGAATGCTCGGCGATCGATCGCTGGCGATGCTCAGATTGACGCCGGCCGGCAGGAACGCGCGCAGCGTATCCATTTGCGCGTGGATCGCATCGACGATCTGGATGATGTTGGCATCCGGCTGCCGGCTGACGACGAGGAGCACGGCCGGCTGATCGTTGAAGAAGCCGCTCGCGAATCGATCCTCGACGCCGTCGTACACGCGCGCGACGTCCTCCAGCCGGACGACCGCCCCATTCCGATACGTGACGATCAAGGGCTTGTAATCGGCCGCACGCGACAGTTGATCGCTGGCCTGCACCTGCCAGTGGTTCTGCGCATTCTCGACCGATCCCTTCGGCCGCAGCAGGTTTGCGGTCGCGATCGCCTGACGGACGTCGTCGAGCGAGATCCGGTACTGGGCCAGCGCGTTCGGCTGAAGCTCGACGCGTACGGCTGGCAGCGATCCGCCACCGACCTCGACGTCGCCGACGCCGGAGACCTGGGCGACCTTCTGCGCCAGCACCGTCGAGGCCAGGTCGTAGAGCTCGCTGGTCGGCCGCGTCTTCGACGTCAGCGCCAGGATCATGATCGGCGCCTGAGACGGATTGATCTTCCGATACGTCGGCATGCCCGGCAGCGCGCTGGGCAGCAGCGATCGCGACGCGTTGATCGCGGCCTGGACTTCGCGCGCCGCGGCGTTGATGTCCTTGCCGAGGTCGAACTGGACCCAGATGCGCGTGGATCCCTGCGAGCTGTTGGAACGGATCTCGTTGACGCCGGCGATGGTGCCGAGCGCGCGCTCCAGAGGGGTCGCCACGCTCGAGGCCATCGTGTCCGGGCTGGCGCCCGGCAACGAGGCGTTCACCGAGATGACCGGGAAATCCACCTGCGGCAGCGGCGCCACGGAGAGGAACATGAACGCCACCGCCCCCGCCAGGATGATCGACAGGTTGAGCAGCGTGGTCGCGACCGGACGATGAATGAATGGCGAAGACAGGCTCATGTTTTCTCGACGCCCGAGCTAAAGCTCGGGCCTACGTACGCTGTACCGTAGGCCCAAGCTTCAGCTTGGGCAATCAGTACGTAGGCCCAAGCTTTAGCTTGGGCGATCGCGCAGTACCTAGGCCCAGGCTTCGCTTGGGCGATCACGCGCGGGCCGGCGCATCGCCCGCCACGATCGCGGACTCGCTGCTCCGCCAGCGGCGACCGAGCCGATCGAAGAACAAATAGATCACGGGCGTCGTGAACAGCGTCAGCACCTGGCTGACGAGCAGTCCGCCAACCATGACGAGGCCCAGCGGCTGACGCAGTTCGGCGCCCGATCCGGACGCGAACATCAGCGGCAGCGCGCCGAACAGCGCCGCCAGCGTCGTCATCAGAATCGGCCGGAATCGCAACAGCGCCGCCTGGAAGATGGCGTCGCGCGGCGACATCCCTTCATTGCGCTCGGCATCGAGCGCAAAGTCGATCATCATGATCGCGTTCTTCTTGACGATGCCGATCAGCAGGATGATGCCGATGATTGCGATCAGGCTGAGTTCGGTTCGCGTCATCAGCAGGGCGAGGAGCGCACCTACACCTGCCGAGGGCAACGTCGAGAGAATCGTGATCGGGTGGATGTAGCTCTCGTACAACACACCCAGGACGATGTACATCGTCACGACGGCCGCCAGGATCAAGAGCAACGTGCTGTCGAGCGACGCCCGGAATGCCTCGGCGGCGCCCTGGAAGCGCGTTTGAATGCTGGCGGGCATCCCGATCTCCCGCTGCGCGCCTTCGATCGCGCTGACCGCGCTGCCGAGAGAGGCACCGGGAGCCAGGTTGAACGACAGCGTCACCGCCGGAAACTGGCCGGCATGGTTGATGACCAGCCGCGTGTGCCGCTGCTCGACTCGAGCGATGCTCGACAGCGGCACCTGGCCAGACGCCTCGCCCGCGGGAAACGCCGCGGAAGCCGATCGGGCGCTCTCCGCCAGGGTTGGCTGCCGTTCCGACGTCTGCGTGCCGACGTGGATCTGGCCAAGCGCCTCCGGTCCGATCTGATACTGCGGCGCCGCTTCCAGCACGACGCGGTACTGGTTCGCCTGGGTGTAAATCGTCGAGATCTGCCGCTGGCCGAAGGCGTCGTATAGCGCGTCGTCGATGGCCGAGACGCTGATGCCGAGCCGTCCAGCAGCGTCGCGGTCGATATCGAGAAATGCCTGCAGACCGCGATCCTGCAGATCGCTGGCGACGTCCTGCAGTTCGGGCGATCGCTTCAGCCGATCGATCAGCCGCGGCACCCATTCGCTCAGGCGATTCGCGTCGGGGTCTTCCATGATGAACTGGAACTGCGTGCGGCTGACGCGATCCTCGATCGTCAGATCCTGCACCGGCTGCAGGTACAGGGTGATCCCAGGCACCGACTGCAGACGCTGCCGCAGGCTCGCGATGACCTCGGTCGCCGTACGCCGGCGCTCGCCGTGAGGCGCCAGGGTGATCAGCATCCGGCCGCTGTTCAGCGTCTGATTGCTGCCGTCCACGCCGATGAACGACGACAGGCCGATGACGTCCGGTTCCTTCAGGATCGTCCGGGCCGCGTCGCGCTGACGCTCGGCCATCGCCGAGAACGACACCGACTGCGGGGCCTCCGAGATCGCCTGGATCGCGCCCGTGTCCTGCACCGGGAAGAACCCCTTGGGCACGACGACGTAGAGGACGGCGGTCAGCGCGAGCGTCAGCAGCGCGACGAGCAGCGTCGCCGGCTGGTGCTGCAGGACCCACGACAGCTGCCGGCCGTAAGCGTCGATGATGCGATCGAGGATCGCGCCCGTGCGGCGATAGAACCAGCCCTGCTCTGCTTCCGTCTGGTGACGCAGCAGCCGGCCGCTCATCATCGGCGTCAACGTCAGCGAGACGACGAGCGAGATCAGGATCGAGACGGCGAGGGTAATCGCGAACTCCCGGAACAGCCGTCCGACGACGTCGGCCATGAAGAGCAGCGGGATCAGGACCGCGATGAGGGAGATCGTCAGCGACACCAGCGTGAAGCCGATCTCCTTGGCGCCGGCGAGCGCCGCCTTCATCGGCGTCGCGCCCTCTTCCAGATGCCGGGCGATGTTCTCCACCATCACGATCGCATCGTCCACGACGAAGCCGGTGGCGATGGTCAGCGCCATCAACGTCAGGTTGTTGACCGAGAAACCGGCGAGATACATCACGCCGAACGTACCGACGAGAGAGAGGGGCACGACGATGCTGGGGATGATCGTGGCCGAGATGTTGCGAAGGAAGAGGAACGTGACCATCACCACGAGAGCGACGGCAAACACCAGCTCGTGCTGGACATCGCGCACCGATGCGCGAATCGTCCCGGTGCGGTCGCTGATCACCGCCACGGTCAGCGTTGACGGCAGGCTGGCGGTCAGCTGCGGCAGGAGCTTCGTGACGCGATCGACGACTTCAATCACGTTCGCGCCGGGTTGGCGCTGGACGTTGACCAGCACCGCCGGCACGTCGTTCGCCCACGCGGCCAGGAGCCGGTTCTCGGCGCCGTCGACGACCTGAGCGACATCGGACAACCGCAACGGCGCGCCGGCGCGATACGCCACGATCAAGTTGCGATACGCGGCCGGCGATCGCAACTGGTCGTTGGCGTCGAGCATGAACGTCCGCTCGGGACCATCGAAGTTGCCCTTCGGCTGATTGACGTTCGCCGCCGCGATCACGTCACGCAGCGATTCGAGACTGAGACCGTGAGCCGCCAACGCCTGCGGGTTGGCCTGAATGCGCACGGCCGGCCGTTGACCACCCGCGATACTGACCAGGCCGACCCCGGGAAGCTGTGACAGCTTCTGGGCGACGCGCGTGTCGACGAGGTCGTGCACTTCCGGGAGCGGGACCGTCCGCGAGGTCACGGCCAGCGTCAGCACTGGCGTGTCCGCCGGATTGACCTTGTTGTAGACCGGGGGCTGCGGCAGATCGTTGGGCAGCAGCGCTTGCGCAGCGTTGATCGCCGCCTGCACTTCCTGCTCCGCGACTTCCAGCGGCTTCGCCAGGGTGAATCGCAGCGTGATGACCGAGGCGCCGCCGGAGCTCGTGGACGACATCTGATCGAGCCCGGGCATCTGGCCGAACTGGCGCTCGAGCGGCGCGGTCACCGCGCTCGTCATCACTTCGGGGCTCGCCCCTGGATAGAACGTGAGGACACGAATCGTCGGGTAGTCCACCTGCGGCAGGGCCGACACCGGCAGCAGCCGGTACGCGAGGATCCCCGACAGCAGCAGCGCTGCCATCAGGAGAGCGGTAGCGACCGGGCGCTCGATGAAGGGACGCGAAATGTTCATGGACGGCGTCCGCCGGGGGCGCGATTCGCGGCGGGGACGGCGGGACTTTCATTCGCCCGGCGCCGCTGGTCGGCCGGGCCCGAATCGGCGATCACCTCGACTTTCGCGCCCTCGGTGAGATCGTCGACGCCCTCGAGCACGATCTGCTCGTTGGCGGCGAGACCCGAGGCGACCGACACGCGATCGTCTTCCGCCGGACCGAGCGCGATCCGCCGGATGGTCACCGTCTTGTCGTCTTTCACGACGTAGACGAAGGTGCCGAACGACGCGCGCTGCACGGCGGCGGTCGGGATCACCGTCGCGTCCGGAAGCCGCCGAACGCGCAGCCGGATGTTGACGAATTGGTTCGGGAACAGCTGTTCGTCGGGGTTGGCGAACTGCGCCCGCAGCTTGATCGTGCCCGTCGCCGTATCGATCTGATTGTCGGCCGTCTGCAGCACGCCGGTGGTGAGCAGCGTTTTGTCGTTGCGGTCCCACGCCTCGACCGGCATCCGGCGATCCTTGCGCAGGCCCTCGAGAATCGCCGGCAGCTCGGCCTCGGGAACGGTGAACAGCACCGAAATCGGCCGCATCTGCGTGATGAGCACGATGCCGTTGGTGTCGTTGGCGTGAATGAGATTGCCCGCGTCGACCTGACGGAGGCCGAGGCGTCCGTCGAGGGGCGCGAGAATCCGCGTGTACGACAGCTGCAGCTTCGCGTTGTTGACCTGCGCCTCGTTGGCCTGAAGCGCGCCGCGATACTGCTGCACCAGCGCCTCCTGCGTCGTTACCTGCTGCTTGGTGATGAGCCCCTCGGCCGAGAGCTTCGTGTAACGGGTCAGATCGCCTTCCGCGTTCTTCAGGCGGGCTGCGTTTTCGTTCAACTGTCCCTGTGCCTGCGCCAGCGCGACTTCATACGGCCGCGGATCGATCTGGGCGAGCAACTGGCCGGAAGTGACGCGTTGCCCCTCCGTGAACAGCACCTTGTCGAGAGCGCCGTCGAGACGCGCACGGACGGTGACCGTGTTCAGCGGCGTGACGGTGCCGAGCGCGCGGATCTGGACGTCGATCGTCTCCTGGCGCACGGGCACGGTACGGATCGGCGTTCGCCGGTTCGCATCACGCGGTCCGAAGAAGCCGTCGCGCTGTGGCGGCGGCGTGGCCGGACCCACCCAGTACCAGACGGCCCAGGACGCGAGGCCGAGCAGCACGATCCCGAGAATCCAGTGGCGGATGCGCGACCGGGGAGCGGTCGAGGGCGAAGGCGCAGGCGGGGAAGACAAATCAGGGCTGCTCATCGATGACAGGGACGGTTGGCTATCTCTCTTCAATACGGCGGCCGAGCGGCGGCCACTTACAGGCGAACAGGGCTGGAGCGGTCACACGGCGCGGCGCTGACGGGCTGGCGCGGGTCCCCTTCTCTATTGTGTGCCACTGGACTCATGGGCCGGGCGGAAAGTGGCCCTTGACGGGTAGACGCGCTGAGATCACGCTCATTCCCGAGTGGATCGCGGGCCGGCGCTTCTCGGCGCGATGATCTTCGGGTTCTTCCTGCTCGTGCACGTCCCGCTGGTCCTCGGACGTCCGAACGAACCCGATCAAATCACCTACCTGACACAAGCGCTCACGTTCTCCGGCATGATGCCCTTCGTGCACCGGCTCGTGCCCGACTGGTCGTGAACCGATACGTAGGTGAACCGACGTACGGCCCGAGCTTTAGCTCGGGCATCACTGTGCACGCGCGAGAGGACAGCACGGCCCGACTTCAGTCAGGCCACGAGCTGGATATACTCGCGGGATGTTCGATCCCGACGACCCCGAACCAGACGAACAGGACGAGGCCACGCCGCGCCCGCGTCACCAACCGGTCTACTTCCGTCTGCTGACCGAAGACGATGTCGCAGGTCTTCTGTCGATCGACGACCTGATCGACGCGATGAAGACTGCGCTGGTGCAGTTCTCGTCTGGCAAGGTGGTGCAGCCCGTTCGCAGCGTTCTGCCCATCGGCACCGATCGGTCGTTCCTCGGCGTCATGCCGGCGTGTCTCTCCGAGCCGGCGGCGGTCGGTACGAAGCTGGTCACCGTGTTCCCGGCGAATGCGGCCCGGGAGTTGCCGACGCACCTGGCCACGATTCTGCTCTTCAGCGCCGAAACCGGCGCGCTCGTCGCGATGATGGACGGGCGCTACATCACCGAAGCCCGTACTGCCGCAGTGTCCGCGCTGTCTGCCGTGGCCCTGGCGCGCGATGAGACCGAAACGCTGGCCATCATCGGATCGGGCGTTCAGGCCCGCAGTCACCTGAGCACGCTCGAAACGGTATTCGAGTTCAACGAGGTTCGCGTCTGGAGTCCCGACGCCGGTCACGTCGCCGATTTTCTCGATGAGATGGCGCCGATCACGAAGTCGGCGCTGGCCGGAAGCGCCTCGGCCGAGCGCGCCGTGCGCGATGCCGATCTCATCGTCCTGGCCACGTCGTCGCCAACGCCGGTGATCGAGAACGAGTGGGTCAAGGACGGTGCGCACGTGATCAGCGTCGGTGCCTGCCGCCCGACCGAGCGCGAGATGGATCCGGCGCTGGTGCAGCGCGGCGTTCTCTACGTCGACTCGCGCGAGGCTGCGCTCGTCGAGTCTGGCGATATCGTGATGGGGATTCGGGAGGGCCGCTTCACCGCGTCGCACATCGCCGGTGAACTGGGTGCGGTGCTGGCGGGCGCGACGCCGGCGCGGCGCTGGCCCAACGATGTCACGATCTTCAAGTCGCTCGGCCTCGCCGTCGAGGACGTCGTCGCGGCCGATCTCGTCTACCGGCGGGCGGTCGCGATGGAGGTGGGGACCGAGATCGGTCTCTGACTTGGGTCACGGGTCACGCGACTCAGGTCACGGACTCAGATCTGTCACGGACTGACACGGACTCACAAGGGGGTTCAGACTCCTCGTCGGATGGCCTTCCGTTCTGGCTCGATTCGCGACGAGAGGCGGCAATATATCGCAATGTGATATAGTCTTCCCTGACACGGACGACTATGCCGGAACGTCCAGAGACCCATATTCCCCTCGCACCAGCGGTGTTTCACGTCCTGCTGGCGCTCGCCGACGGCGAAAAGCACGGCTACGCGGTGATGAAAGAGGTCCGCACCCGGACAAATGGCGCGGTCTCGCTCAGCGCCAGCACCTTGTACGGCATCGTCAAGCGGCTGCTCGAGAACGGGCTCATCGAGGAGTCCGACGAGCGCCCGGATCCGGCCCTCGATGACGAACGCCGCCGGTATTACGGATTGACGACGCTGGGAAGGGCGGTGGCGATCGCGGAATCGCGCCGGCTCGAGGCGACGCTCGGCATCGCGCGCGCCAAGCGGCTGATCCCGACGCCGCGCTTGCGATAGGCCCGCCATGGCGCGCGAACGTACCGCAGCGAAACGGCTGTTCCGATGGATCGCGACGATCCTCCCCTTCGACTTCCGCCGCGACTACGGCACGGAGATGGAGCGCGCGTTCGCCGACGACCTCGACAATCCCTCCGGCGGGCAACAATCGTCGGGCACATGGATGACGCTGTTGCGCGCGATCGCGGGGCTCGGTCCCGTGGCCCTCCGAGAGCACCTGGCGATTGCGCGGCAGGACGTCGGCTACGCGCTCCGCGTGCTCGCCGGACAGCGCGGGTTCACGATCACCGCGCTCCTCTCGCTCGCCTTCGGCATCGGTGCAACGACCGCCACGTTCAGCCTCGTGGATACGCTTTTTCTCCGGCCGCTCCCGGTTGCCGATCAGGATCGTCTGGTCGCGATGTACACCGTCGATCAGCGGAACACCGGCTTCAACCCGGTGTCGTATCCCAACTATCTCGAGTACCAACGCAGTGTCCGAGGGCTTGCCGCGCTGACGGCCTATACGTTCACGCCGTTGAGCATCTCCACTGGCGGCGAGCCGCAACAAGTGCTCGCCGGCATCGTGTCCGGCAACTACTTCAGCGTGCTCGGTGTCTCTGCAGCGCAAGGCCGCGCCATCGCGCCGTCCGATGCTCGTGTCGAGGGCCAGCCGCCGGTGGCGGTGCTTTCCGAAGGGTTCTGGAGGCGGCGCTTCGGCGCGAATCCGGGAGTCGTCGGCCAGACGATTCGACTGAACGGCACGGCGTCGACGGTGATCGGCGTGATGCCGCGCTCGTTCACCGGCACCGACATCGGCCTTCGCGTCGATCTCTGGGTGCCGATGACCTCGCATACCGCGTTCTTCGCAGACACGCCCGACCTGCTGACGGAGCGCCGGCTGCTGCAGTTCAGCGTGCTTGGACGGCTGGCCGCAGGAGCGTCGATGGCCGAGGCACAGGCGGGCGCTACCGCGCTCGCGACGATCCTCCAGCGTGAGTATCCGGAGGCCAACCGCGATCGCACCGTACGGCTGGTCCCGCTGCGTGCCGCGGCGGTCGATCCGAACCTCAGCTCGACGGTCCTGGCGGCATCGAGCGTGATCGGCGTGATCGTCGTGCTGGTGCTCCTGATTTCCTGTGCGAACGTGGCCAGTCTCCTCCTGGGACGCGCGACCGCGCGCCGCACCGAGATGGCCGTCCGCGTCGCGCTCGGCGCGGGACGGCTACGGCTGATCCGGCAACTGCTGACCGAACAGCTCGTCCTGGCATTGGGCGGCGCTGCCGCGGGTCTCGCCCTCGGGGCCGCGGCGTGGCAGGTCCTCTGGGCCGCCAGACCGACGGGAACCTTGCCGGTGATCGAATTCCGCACCGACTTCGACGCCCGCGTGCTGGTATTTGCGCTGGCTGTCGCGACCGTCACGGCGATCGTGTTCGGCCTCGTGCCGATTCTCCACGTGCTGCGGGGCGCGCCGGTCGAGAACCTCCGCAGTCGCGGCGTCACCTCGCACGTCGGGCGCTGGAGCATCCGAAACGTGCTGCTCGGCATCGAAGTGGCGCTGGCGATCGTTGCGCTCGTGACCGCCGGGCTCTTCATCCAGAGCTTCGGCAACGCCCGGCGCATCGCTCCAGGGTTCGCGGCGAACGAGCTCGTGGTGGCGATGATGGATCTCGGCGCTCAGGGCTATACCGCGCAGCAGGCCACGGTCTTCGAACGTACCGCCGCCGATCGCATCGCCGCGCTGCCGCAGGTGCGACGTGTCAGCTGGTCGTCGCTGCTGCCACTCGTGGGCGGCGGGTTCAACCGCACGGTGTTCCTCGAGGGCGATGCTCCGCCTCCCGGCGGGAACGGCCAGTTCATCACGACGAACATCGTCGATCGGTACTATTTCGACACGCTCGGCCTGCGAATGATTGCGGGACGCGGCTTCGAGGACTTCGACGTCGCGACGGCGCCGCCGGCGACGGTGATCAATCAGACCATGGCGCGCCGCCTGTGGCCCGGCCGCGATCCGGTCGGGCGACGCTTTCATTTCTTCGGTGAACGGACGCTGGAAGTCGTCGGCGTGGTGACCGACAGCAAGGTCGGCACGCTCGGCGAGGAGCCGACCGCCGTCGCGTATCTGCCCCGCACGCAGTGGCCGACGAGGGCGCTCACTTTGAACGTGCGAACGGCGGGAGACCCGACGTCGCTCGTGCCGCTCGTCCGCCGGGAGATTCAGGCACTCGATCCCGAGCTTCCGCTGACGAGTCTCGGACCAATGGCGACGCACGTGACCAACGCCCTGTGGACACCGCGAGCCGGTGCCTTCGTGCTCGGCGTCTTCGCCGCAATCGCATTGAGTCTGGCGCTCATCGGCCTCTACGGCGTGATGTCCTATGGCATCGCGATTCGCCGCAGCGAGCTCGCGGTGCGGCTTGCACTCGGCGCGTCGGAGCGCCAGATTCTGGGCATGCTCGTGAAAGAGATGTCGTGGGTCCTCGTGCCGGCCCTGATCCTCGGCATCGCCGCGGCGGCACTCGTCGGACACTTCACTTCAGGCCTGCTGTTCGACGTGCCCGCGCTCGACGTCACGACGTTCCTGCTGGTGCCGTTGATCTTCCTCGTCACGGCCGCGGTCGCCGCCTATCGGCCTGCCCGCCGCGCCGCCCGCGTCGATCCGACGTCCGCGCTGCGCCAGACGTAACGCCTTCACCCGGTTCCGGTGGACGTGCGCGACAGCGGCCTGATGTCCGGCACGAGCAGACAGATCACGCCAAACGCGATGACGTGAAAAGATCCCGCCAGCGCGAAGACGACGCCGTAGCCGAACTGGTGATCGAGCAGATAGCCGACGACCTGCCCGAAGACGACGCCGCCCATCGCGCCTCCGAAGCCGACGAGCCCCGCGACGGCGCCGACGGCACTCTTCGGGAACATGTCTGCCGGCAGGATCATGACCAGCGTGGACCATGATTGCTGGCCGAAATACGCAATGCTGAAAATCGCCAGCGCCCAGGCCACGGGGACCGACGGGATGAAGAACACAACCGGCATCATCGCCGCGCTGGCGCCAAGGGCAATCTTCCGCGCCTGGTTCAGCGGCGCGCCACGGGTCAGAAGCGCACTCGAAAACCAGCCGCCCACGAGGCAGCCGGCACCGGCCGCCGCATACGGAATCCAGGCAAATGCGCCGACGGCTTTGATGTCGAAGCCGCGCGCGTCGTAGAGATAGCGCGGCAGCCAGAACAGATAGAAGTACCAGGCCGCATCGCTCAGGAACTTCGCGATCACGAGCCCCCAGACTTCGCGGATCCGCAACAGGCTATTCCACGGCGGCCTGGACGCTTCAACGACGTCCGTGGCCGCCGGGACGGAGTAGTCGCGCCACCACCAGACGGTCCAGGCGAGGCCAATCGCGCCGGTCAGAAAGAACACCGTGCGCCAATCCGATGTGCTCAGCACCAGGGCGATGAGCGGCGCCGAGACGATGCCGCCGACGGCCGTGCCGGCGTTGATGATGCCCATCGCCGTCGACCGCTCGTGCACCGGGAACCACTCCGCCACGGCGCGGGTCGCCGCTGGAAAGCCGCCACCCTCGCCGAGGCCGAGCAGAAACCTGCTGACCGCCAGCATCCCGACGCTTGCGGCGAGCCCGTGGCTCGCGCAGGCGAGCGACCAGAAGACCATGATGATCAGGAAGCCTGTCCGCGTGCCGAGGACGTCGACGAGCCGGCCGCCGCCCGCATACATCAGCGCATAGCTGACGAGGAAGCTGGATTGAAGGAACGAGAACTGCTCGTTGGAGACCGGAATGTCGCGTTCGATCGCCTGGATCGCGACCGGCAGCGTCTGCCGATCGAGGTAGCTGATGGCGATCGCCGCGCTCACCAGACAGGCGACGCGCCAGCGCAGCATCGCAGGCATTCTGCACGACTTCGACCTCGGAGTATTCTTTCGAGGTGGTCACGATCGGACGTCAGCTCATCATCAGCGGCGAAATCGACTGCGAGCACGATCTCGAGGTCGAAGGCAAGGTCGAAGGCCGGATTACCGTGCGCGGCGCCACGCTGACGATTGCCGAGGTGGCTGACGTCGACGCCGACCTGCGGGCGCCCCACATCATCGTCCTCGGAACCGTCCGCGGCGCGATTTCGGCATCGGAACGGATCGAGCTCGCGGCATCGGCGGTCGTGGACGGGTCGCTGAGCGCCGGAAAAATCTCGATCGCCGAGGGCGCGCACTTCAGCGGCAGCATGGATATGGGCCGCAAGACGATCGCTGCCAAGGTCGCCGAGTACCGCGCGAAAACGTTCTAGGGCGCGCCGAGCGCAGCGAGGCGCCCTCGGGAGGGTTACGGTTTCGCCGGCGGTGGGGCGTCGAGACGCTTCAATCCCTGCTGCGCCATGCCGTTGTTCGGATCGATCTGCAGCGCCCGATCGAACTGCGTCTTGGCGCCGGCCCGATCGCCGCTGTCGAGGAGCGCCATGCCGAGCGCGGCGGCGGCGTTGGCCGAGTTCGGGAACAGGTCGACGGTGCTCTTCACCATCGCCAGCGACTGATCGGCCTTTTTCTCCTCGCGCAGGCGCCGCGCGACGCTGAGAAGGGTCGTGTCGCGGAAATCGTAGATACCGGCTTCCAGCGATTCGCTGCGAAGCTGCTTGTACTTCGCGACGGCGGCGTCCACGCCCTCCTTGGCGACGGCGTCCGACAGGACGGCATCGAGCGGCCGCGGCGGATGCTTCTGGCCGCGGTGGCAGGTCGTGCACATCACGTTGGCGTCCGGATCGTCGCCGCTGATCTTCTTGATGTAATCGGCGTTGATCGCCTCGGTCATCTTCAGCATCTCGCGCGACGTCTTCTTCTCGTCCTTGTCGTCGCTCGCGAAATCCATGCTGCGCGGATCGCTCTCCTGGCCGACATGGCAATGCGTGCATCGGACGCCGAGGGCGCCGGAAAACCCGCGCATGATCGCGATCAACTGATCGTGATCGATGTCTTCCGGCAGGATCTTGAGGTTCTTCGGCTTCGGAGGAGGGCCCTGCGGCGGACCGGCGGGAGCGGCGCCGGTTGGCGGCGCAGCCGGGCCTGGCGTTTGCGCGGCCAGGGCGACAACGCACAGCATCACTGCGGCAAGGATTGCGGACACTCGTTCGCGCATCAGGTTCCTCCGGCGCACATGGTACCCCAGAGCACGTTCGCCGCGTGCACGGGTGAAATCACCGTTCCATTTGCTGGGCCGATCAGCGATCCTAGTGGTCTGTCCACGTCCGCGGCACCTCACGCGGACAGGCGATCAACCTGCTGACCGGATGTCTGGCCCGCTACCGAAGACCCAGAAGTTCGACCGCTCGATCGTGGAAGGCCCCATCGGGCCCGCGGTCTGGCGCCTCGCGTGGCCGACGATGCTGCAGAACGTCATCGCCGGCCTGCAGGGAATCATCGACCATGCGATGGTCGGCCACTTCGTCGGCTATCGCGCCAATGCGGCGATTGGCGTCAGCTGGCAGATCATCCTCGTCGTCATCGTCTTCATCAGCTCGCTGTTTACCGGCATGGCGGTGCTCGTCGCGCGCTTCGCCGGCGCCAATCAGGCGGACAAGGTCAATCGGGTCGTTTATCAGGCATTCCTCACCGCCGTCGGGTTCTCGGCGCTGATGGCGGCGATCGGCTACACGGCGTCGCCGGCGCTGCTCGACCTGGTGAACGCGGCGCCGGACGTCAAAGCCGAAGCCCTGCCGTTTCTGCGGACGATGTTCCTCGGGATTTTCGGCATGATGATGTTTTTCATGCTGAGCGGGGCATTCCGCGCAGCCGGCGATCCGCGCACGCCGTTGCGGCTCGGCCTCGCGATGACGGTATTGACCGTCGCCTTCAACGTGATGCTCATCCCCGCCCTCGGCACCGTCGGCGCCGCCTACGGGACGATCGCGAGCAGCACGATCGTGTCCATCTACGGGCTGGGGCGGATGTTTTCAGCGCAGTCCGTGATTCATTTCGATCGCGGCATGAGCCTGGCGCCGGACTGGACGATCATTCGATCGCTCTTCCGCTTCGGCCTTCCGACTGGCGTACAGGGGATCGCGATGAACGTCGCCGGGGTCCTGCTGCTCGGCTTCATCGGATCGCTGGATCACAGCGCGGCGGCGCAGGCGGCCTACGCCATCGGCTACACGGAGCTGTTCTCGCTGATCACGTGGACGTCGGTCGGGCTGATGGGAGCGGCTGCGACGATTTCCGGCCAGAACCTTGGCGCCGGAAATCCAGAGCGCGCCGTTCACGGCGTGGCGGTGGCATCCCGGATCGGCTTCGCGGTGGCCGCGGGCGTCGGCCTGTTGTTCCTGACGATTCCACAATACCTGCTCGCGATATTCGGGATGACCGATCCGCAGGTCATCTCACTCGGCGTGCAGCTGCTGCGCTACTTGAGCGTGTCAGGACTCTTCATCTCGATGGCACTGACGTATACGGGCGGACTGCAGGGCACCGGCGACACGCGCAGCCCGCTCTACATCACGCTGGCGTCGCAGATCGTCGTGCCGATTGGCCTGTGCTCGTTCTTCCAGGCGACGCGCGGTCTGCAGGCTGGCGACATCTGGTTCGCGATCCTCCTCGGCCACCTCACGCGCGCCGTCCTGAGCTTCGCGCGTTTCCGTCAGGAACGGTGGCGTCAGATCGCCGTCGATATCGAGCCGGCGAGAGGATAGTCCTGGGGGCGGCTCCCAGACCGATTCGGCTTTTCTCCCGCGCTTCGCCTCGCTAAGCTTCGCCGATGCGAACGCTCGACGACCTCCGGCTGGCGGCCCGCAGCCTTCGACGCGCGAAGGCGTTCGCGGTGACTGCCGTCCTCACGCTCGCGGTCGGCATCGCCGCGACGACGACGATGTTCGCGCTGATTCAGGGCGTCCTCCTCCGTCCGCTGCCGGTGCGCGATCAGGACCGCCTGGTCGTGTCCTGGCTCGAGAATCGTGCGGCGGCTCTCACACACTACCCGTATCGTTCCGACGGCGTGGCGGCCTTCGCACGCGAGAGCCGAACGCTCGAGGCGGTCGCCGCCGTTGGCTACAACGGCGCGAACAAGACGATTGTTTTCGAGAATGGCCAGCCGACCTACGTGAATGAGGCGCTGATCAGCGGCCGCGCCTTCGAGGTCCTCGGCACGCCGGCGCTTCTCGGTCGCGCGCTGAACGCCAAAGACGATGTCGATGGCGGACCGAACCGGTGGTGGCGATCACGCACGCGCTTGTGGATGCGGCGATACGCCGGCGCACGGGATGTCATCGGCCGCCGTCTGTTCTTCCGCGATCAAGCGTTCACGATCGTCGGCGTGATGCCGCCGGATCTGAACTATCCGCGCGGCGTCGAGGTCTGGCGTCCGTTCGCATCGATATCGCTCGACTCGACATTCGGATGGGCGGCGCGGCGTGACGTCGATCTGATTGGGCGCTTGCGGCCTGGCGCAACGAGCCGAACAGGCGGCCGGCGAGCTGCGCGCCCTTGCCGTGCGTGTGTTCGCTGCGGCGCCTGGCAGAGCGCGCCCCAGGATTGACGACCGGTTGTCCGCGCGTACGCGGACGTGATGGTCGGCGACGTTCGGCCGGCGCTGCTGATCCTGTTCGCGGCAGTTGGCCTGGTGCTCTTGATCGCGAGTGCCAACGTCGCGAACCTGCTGCTCTTCCGCGACGAGGGACGCCGGCAGGAACTGGCCATCCGCGCCGCGCTGGGCTCCAGTAGAACTCGCCTGGTGCAGCAGCTCGTCGCAGAAAGTTTTCTGCTGGCCGTGATCGCTGCGGCGATCGGCCTGGTGGCGGCGAAATGGTCACTGCAAGCGCTCGTTGCGCTCGTTCCCGACGGGCTGCCGCGTGTCGATACCGTACGCATCGACGCCGGCGTCGTCGCCTTCGCGATGGCCATAGCATTCCTGACAGCGGCTGGCGCCAGAGTGGTGCCGGCGCTCTTCGTGGTCGGTGACAATCTCGTCGACGCGCTGCGTAGCGGCACTCGAGGCGCGACGCCAACGACGGCGCGGCTCGGGCGTCGAGCGCTCGTCGTCGTGCAGGTGGCGCTGGCGGTGATCGTCGTCGCCGCGGCCGGTCTGCTCACACGGTCGGTGCTTCGCCTCCAGAGCGTCGACATGGGCATCGCCGCCGAGCGGCTGGTGTTCGTCGATTTTTCGATCCCCGATCGTGAGTATGGCGATCGCGAACGGCGCATTCGCTTCCTCGACGAGCTGGTGGAGAGGCTCGAAGCGCGGCCGGGCATCGCGGCGGCGACGCCAGTCAACGTGCCGCCGTTCGCCGGCACCGGCGGCTGGGATCTTCCGGAGTTCACCGCAGAGGGTCAGACGCAAGAGCGCGCGGCGGGGAATCCGTCGCTGAACCTCGAGGCGATCCATCCAAATTATTTCTCGACATTTGAAGTCGCGCTCGTGCGCGGGCGGGGCTTCACACGAGCGGACCGCTCGGACGCCCCACTGGTGGCGATCGTCAGCGAGGATGTGGCGGATCGGATCTGGCCTGGACGAGATCCCGTCGGGCGCAGACTGAAGTTCGGCGGCAGCAGATCGACGGACCCCTGGCTGACGGTGGTTGGCATCGTCCGTCCAACGCGCTATCGGGAGCTGTTCGTGCCGCGACCTACCCTCTACCTGCCTGCCGCGCAATTCCAATCCGGCGCATCGCTGGTGGTCTTGCGCACGAGCGCTCCGCTCGACGCCCTGAGTCGCGCCGCACGGGACGCCGTTCGCGCGCTCGATTCGGACGTCCAGGTCGTTCGCGTCGTACCGTTCGCGGAGATGCTCGATGGTCCCTTGGCGCGGCCGCGATTCACGGCGATCGTCGTCGGAATCTTCGGCGTCGCCGCGCTGATGCTCGCGGCAATCGGCCTTTATGGCGTGATGGCCACGCTGGTGCGTCAACGCCACCGCGAGCTCGGCGTGCGGCTGGCGGTGGGCGCGACGGCCGCGGACGTGCGGCGACTCGTGCTTGGCGAAGGGCTGCGGCTGGCGGCGGTCGGCGTCGCGGCCGGACTGGTCCTGGCGATGCTGGCGATGCGCGCGCTCCGCAGTGTGCTGTTCGGCGTGCGATCCACTCGATTCGATGAACCTGGTCTTGACGGTCGTCGCCATAGGCAGCCTCGCCACGCTGGCATCGTACCTGCCGGCTCGCCGCGCCGGCACGCATCGACCCCGTTTCCTTATTGAGATCGGAGTAGACGCACGATGATCCGAGTGTCGACTGCGGTATTGCTGCTCGTCTTGGGCGCGTTACAAAGCCAACCGCCCGTGAATTGGCGGTCGGCGCCGAGCTCGGACTGGCAAACGATCTTCAACGGCCGCGACCTTGATGGCTGGGTGGTGAAATTCGCCCATCACGAGCTCGGCGACAACTACGCCGACACCTTCCGCGTCGTCAACGGCGTGATTCAGGTGAATTACGACAAGTACACCGAGTTCGGATCGCGGTTCGGGCACCTGTTCTACAAGCAGAAGCTGTCGCACTACGTGCTGGCGCTCGAGTACCACTTCTTCGGTCAGCAGGCGAAGGGTGGTCCGTCGTATGCGCTGTTGAACAGCGGCGTGATGGTGCACTCGCAGGCGCCGGAGTCGATTCTGAAGGAGCAGGACTGGCCGATTTCGGTCGAAGCGCAATTCCTCGCCGGCGGCAGGACGACGATGAACGTGTGCACACCGGGGACGGAGATTTTCATGAAGGGCGCGATGGTGAAGCCGCACTGCGTGAATTCGACGTCGAAGATCTATGGCAACGACGACTGGGTCGCGGTCGAGGTCGAAGTGCTCGGCTCCGAGCACGTGCGGCATCTGATCGATCGGCAGGTGGTCCTCGAATACGAGACCCCGACGATCGGCGGCGGCGTCGCGACCGGTTTCGATCCGGCAATCAAGAAGGATGGAACGGTCCTCGCGGACGGCTACATCGGTCTCCAGGCCGAGAGCCAACCGGTCGAGTTCCGCAACGTCAAGCTGCTGAACCTGTCCGGGTGCATGGATCCGAAGTCGCCGAAGTACCGGGCGTACTTCGTCCATCGCGACGATACGAAGTGTCGTTAGCAATGCCCAAGCGAAGGCTGGGGCGTGACTGACCGGGGGAAAATGCCCAAGCTAAAGCTTGGGCCTACAGGCTGACGGGAGAAATGCCCAAGCTAAAGCTTGGGCCTACGGGCGGAGGAAATGCCCAAGCTGAAGCTTGGGTCTACGGGCGAAGGGAAGAGACCCGCAACACGGCGTCGTAGGCCCGAGCTTCAGCTCGGGCACTCTACGGGAGAGCAAACGCGACGTAGGTACCGCCCGACGGGGCGCCCCACTTTCCGCCGCCGGCGCCGATCACGACGAACTGCCTGCCGTTCACTTCGTAGACCGCCGGCGTCGCATTGCCGGCGGCGGGGAGTTCGGCTTGCCAGAGCAGCGCGCCCGTGCGCGCGTCGAAGGCGTGGAATTTCTTGTCGTAGACCGTGGCGCCGATGAAGACCAGTCCGCCGGCGGTGACGACCGGCCCGCCGTAGTTCTCGCTGCCGGTATTGGTCAGCCCCGAGCCGGGCATCTCGCCGAGCGGCACCTGCCACGCGATGGCGGCCTTGTTCATGTCGATCGCCGTCAGCGTCCCCCACGGCGGTGCAATTGCGGGAAAGCCGTCGGGATCGCTGAAGCGGGCCTCGCCGTCGAGCGAGTATTTCAAGTCGAAGGGCGTCGGCGCATCGGCTCTGACCGGCATCGACTTGCCGGTGACGATGTACTGGACGATTGCGCGGCGCGCGGCGCCGTGGAGCGATGCATAGCCCGGCATCCTGCCGCCGCCCTCGCGGACGATCGCCGAGATCTCGTCGATGTTGCGGCGCGTGCCGATGCCGACGAGCGACGGGAACTCAGGCGGCGTGCCGCGCAGGTTCGAGCGGTGGCAGGCGGCGCAGTTCCGCTCGTAGAGCGTCTTGCCATCGGTCGGATCGCCATCCGGCATCTTCCGTTCAGCGAGCTTGACGATCCACGCCATCTCGTTCGCATTCACATAGAGCAGGCCGGATTTCGGATCGAACGCAACGCCGCCCCACTCGGCACCACCGTCCATCCCCGGATAGAGGACCGTGCCCTGAACGCTCGGCGGATCGTACTCGCCGCCTTTGCGAAGCTGCTCCCAGCGCCCGCGCACGGATTTCTCTGCCTCCGCCGTCCGCTTCGTCATCACTTCTTCGGTGAATCGCTGGCGCGTGAAAGGTGGCGGCAGCGTCGGCATGAGCTGCGTGGTGGCGGCCAGCTCACCTTCGACGTCAGAGGCCGGTGCCGTGACTTCCTTCATCGGATAAATCGGCGCCCCGGTTTCACGATCGAGGACGTAGGTATTGCCGTTCTTGCCCACTTGCGCGACGACGTCGATCGGCGTCCCGTTCTTCGTGATCGTGATCAGCGCCGGCGGTGCGGGAAAATCACGATCCCAGAGATCGTGCTTGATTGCCTGAAAGTGCCAGAGGCGCTCGCCGGTCGCGGCGCGCAGGCACAGGATCGAGTTGGCGAACAGATTGTCGCCGTGCCGGTTCGCGCCATAGAAGTCGTACGAGGTCGAGCCGGTCGCCGCGAACACCAGTCCGCGCTTCTCGTCGAGGGAGATGCCGGACCACGCGTTGGCCCCGCCGGCATACTTCCACGCGTCCTTCGGCCAGGTGTCGTAGCCGAATTCTCCCGGCTGCGGGATGGTGTGAAACGCCCATTTCTGCTCGCCGGTCCGCACGTCGAAGGCGCGGACGTCGCCTGGCGCGGAAGGCAAGCCCTCCGGCACGATCGAGCCGATGATCAGCAGGTCGCCGTAGAACACGCCTGGCGTATTGAGACCGACGTTGATCGCATGCGGATCGCGCTTCGCGGAAACCCTCGCGCAGATCGATGCGGCCGTCTTTCCCGAATGTATCGACGGGCTTTCCCGTATTCGCATCGAGCGCGTAGAGCCAGTTCCGGGCGCCGAAATAGATCCGGCGATCGGTGCCGCGCTCCCAATACATCAACCCGCGGATCCGCGTGCGTGATGGGGCTTTCGAATCCGGATCGGGACTGAAGCTCCACTTCAGCGTCCCGGTCGCGGCGTCGAGGGCGAACACCCGCAGCTTCGGTGAGGTCGCGAAGAGAACACCATTCGCGACCACGGGCTGGCATTGCATCTCGGAGCCCTCGAAGGCATCGCCGGTGTCGTAGGTCCACGCCACCTTCAGGGACGTCACGTTCGCCGCATTGATCTGCGTCAGCGGCGAGTAGCGGATCTGCTCCGGACCGCCACCGTAGTACGGCCAGTCACCGGGAAAGGCGAGAACAGCGGCAATCAGGCAGAGCACCGTCGAAAGACGCATGGCCAAGGTTCTACACCATTTCAGGAAATCCGTCGTTTCCTGCCTCCTGTACCTTCTCTGCGCCTCTGTGGCAGGCCTCTTTCAGCGCTGTGGCTGCCCTGGGAACAAGTCGCCGCCTCACATCGTCACTTGACCTATGGCCTTCCAATATGAGAAGACCAGGACATGGGCGATAAGGCTGACGTCTGGCAGGGTACGCTGGCGCTGATGGTGCTGAAGACCCTCGAAATGCTGGGACCGCTCCACGGCTACGGGATTGCGCGGCGCATCGAGCAAACGAGTGGCGATCTGCTCTCGGTCAACTACGGCACGCTGTACCCGGCGCTGCTGAAGCTGGAGCAGGAGGGCTACATCGCCTCGGATTGGGGCACCTCCGAGAACAACCGGAAAGCGAAGTTTTACCGTCTCACGCGCGCTGGACGGAAGCAGCTCGAAAAGGAAGCCCGGGACTGGCAGCAGACGACGACGATCCTCGAGCGCTTCCTCTCTCCAAAGGCAGAATCATGAGAACGTTGCGAGCCTGGCTGTTACGCGTCGGCGGTGTCTTCAGGCAGACACAAGGCGATCGCGAGCTCGATGCCGAGCTCGAGAGCCATCTGCAGCTCCACGCGGCTGACGGCGTCCGCAGCGGCCTGACGCCAGACGAAGCGCGGCGGCGGGCAGTGTTGAAGCTGGGCGGGCTCGAGCGCACCCGCGAACAGCACCGCGATCGTCGTGGGCTGCCGGCGTTCGAGACGCTCATGCGCGACGTCCGCTACGCCGTGCGCGTCCTGCGCCAGCGCCCGGGCTTCACGCTGGCCGCGGTCCTCGTCCTGGCGCTCGGAATCGGCGCCAATACCGCCATCTTCAGCGTGGTCAACGCCGTCCTGCTGCGACCGCTGCCCTACCCCGAACCCGATCGTCTGACGTTCGTCTGGCACGTGCCGCCCGCCGACGCGTTCCCCGGGATGACGCAGTTCTCGGTCTCGCCGGCGAACTTTCTCGACTGGCAGCGTCAGAGCCGCAGCTTCGAGCGCATGGCGCTGATGCAGTTCCGCTCGTTCAACATCAGCGGTCAGACGGGGCCCGAAACGCTGCGCGCCGCCGGCGTCACGCCGGGCTTCTTCGACGTGTTCGGGGTGCAGCCGATCCTTGGCCGCACCCTCCGGCCGGAGGAAGACATCCGCGGACAGCATCGAGTCGTCGTTCTCAGCGAGCGCCTCTGGATGCGACGGTTCGGCGGCGATCCGAACATCCTCGGGCGCAAACTGTCGCTCGGCGGCGAGCCGTTCACCGTCGTGGGCGTCATGGGCCCGACGTTCCGACTTCCCCAATTTGCGGAGCTGTGGACGCCGCTGGCCTGGACCGATGAGGAGCGCACCGTCCGCAACAACCACAACGCCACGGTCATTGCCAGGCTGCGCCGCGACGTCGATCTGCAGACGGCGAACACGGAGATGACGGTCATCTCGCGTCGTCTCGAGCAGCAGTATCCCGAAGACAACAAGAGCTGGGGAGCCGTGGTCATTCCGCTGCACCAGGATCTGGTTGCCGATATCCGGCCGTCGCTGATGGTTCTCCTGGGCGCCGTCGCGTTCGTGCTCCTCATCGCGTGCGCGAACGTCGCGAACCTGGTACTGGCGCGGACGATCGGACGCAGGAAGGAGATCGGCGTGCGCCTCGCGCTCGGGGCCAGTGGCGGCCGGGTGCTTCGACAGATCCTGTGCGAAACGGCGGTGCTGGGCGTCGCCGGCGGCGTCATCGGACTGCTCGTGGCCAGCGCAGCAGTGAAGCTGATCGTCGCCTACTTCGGGACGACGCTGCCCGAGGCGATGGCGGTGCGTCTGGACTTGCCGGTGTTGACGTTCACGCTGCTGCTGTCGCTCGCCACCGGAATCGTCGTCGGCGCGGGCGCCGCATGGCGGCTGACGCGCACGAACGTGAGCGACGCGCTGAAGCAGGGGCTGAGCCGAACCGACGCTGACAATAGCGGTACGCGAACGCGGAACGCCCTGGTCGTCGCGGAGGTTGCGCTGTCGCTGATGCTGCTGATCGGTGCCGGCCTGATGGTCCGGAGCCTGTACCATCTGCAGAACGCCGACATGGGGATGGACCCCCGGAACGTGCTCGCTGCGGCGCTGATCGTGCCGCAAGCGCGTTATGATACGCCCGAGAAACAGACGCGCTTCTACGATCGAGTGCTGGAACGCGTTCGTGCACTGCCCGGCGTCGAGTCAGCGAGTCTGACCGCGTCAGTGCCGCTCAGCGGCGACGCCGGCAACTGGCCGATCGCGATCGAAGGGCGGCCCACGCCGCCGGCTTCGCAACAGCCGACGGTCGTAGGCGTGATCGCGTCGCCCGGGTTCCTGCACACCCTTCGCATCGGACTCGTGTCCGGGCGCGATCTCGCGGACAGCGACATTTCGCACCAGACGGCGGCGAGTCCGGCCACTGCGTCGATTGCCAGCGACACCTCGGGGCGGCCGACGGCGATCCTGATCAGTCAGTCGATGGCAAAACACTTCTGGCCGAACCAGGATCCGCTCGGCGCGCGCCTCAAATGCATCTTCCTGCCGGACACGGCGCTCCAGGTCGTCGGCGTCGTGAAGGACGCGAAAATCGACGCGCTCGACGCCCTCGTGCCGCGCGACGTGATGTATCTGTCGTTCAGGCAGTTACAGAACGGCTTCATGCAGCTGATGGTTCGAACCACGTCTTCGCCGCTCGTGCACGTCGGCGCGATCACGAAGGCCGTCCACGAGCTCGACCCGGAGCAGCCGGTGGTCGATATTCGAACGATGGATGAAGTCGCGATGGGATCGATCTCGCGGCGGCGGTTCACGATGCTGCTGCTCGCGTCGTTTGCCGGCCTGGCGCTGCTGTTGGCCGCCGTCGGCATCTACAGCGTGTTGTCGTACGCCGTTCGGCAGCGCGTGCGCGAGATCGGCATCCGGCTGGCGCTCGGCGCTCGGCCCGCCGACGTCCTGCGGATGACCGTCTTCAACGGTATGCGGCCCACGCTCGTCGGTGTCGTCATCGGCCTGGCCGGCGCCGCGGCGATCTCGCGCCTGCTTTCCAGCTTCGTCTTCGGGATCAGCGGCACGGATCCGGCGACCTTTGCCAGCGTCGTGGCTCTCGTGTTGATCGTCGGGTTCTCCGCCAGCCTGATTCCCGCCTACCGCGCCACGATGGTCGATCCGATCAAGACGCTGCGGGATGAATAGATCAGACGTACGTAGGCCCGAGCTTCAGCTCGGGCACGCCTGATGCCCAAGCTAAAGCTTGGGCCTACGAACGTCAGGGTCGAATACGTACGTCATGGTCGCCGTTCCAGCCTTACGTCCGCGATCGCGATGGTCTTCTCGCCCGGCGCCTTGTCGATGACGATCGCCATTTCATTCGTGCCCGTCCGCAGCACGCTCGCGGGAAGCTCCCAGTCGTAGGCATTCCACCCCGGCCGGATCGGTTGCGGCGGGAGGCGCGTCTCGTTGACGCGCAGCGCCATCATTGTCGGCGCAACCGGATGCGGACGCCGCAGCGCCTGCACGCGGATGTGGGTTGCGGCCGTCGACGCAACGGGCATCACGAGCAGCGATTCAGGCGCCGTCATCCAGCGGTAGGGGCCGACCACATCGAAATCCACTGGCGACCAGCCGTCGCCGGTGAGCTGCGCCTGGTCGTCCCGCGCCATCATCAACAGCTCTGTACGGCCATCCGGCGTTCGTAAGAGTCCGCTGAGATCGATAGAAAAGATCGCCGCACGATCGATCGAGTGTGCTGGCGCGACGCGCGCAACGACCCTCGACGGCACTCCACCAAGGGCGACGAGGACGGAGGCGGTGCGGACGCCCGAGCTGCCCAGCGCAATGCGATAGAGATGCCCGCGCGGGTCGAACCCGGGGAACAGCTCGGTGGTGGCTGCCGAGATCCGGTCCTGTGACTTGTCGAACGCTCGCGGCTCGAGAGGCCGATCGTCGGCGGCATAGAGAACCACGGTTCGCCCGGCAGGCACGCGCAGCATGACGCTGCCCGTGCGGCAAGACTCGGTCACATCACGCCATTCGTCCTGACCGATTTCCTGGCTCCTCCAATCATCACGGAGCGGATACAGCGACATCGGGCCGATGGGCAATGGCACCCGGAAGTTCGTCTGTGGTCGAAGAACGAATGTGCTACCGAGTCGGCCGTCTGCGGTAAAGACGGCGACGGCGACGCCCTCGAACGTTCGGGCAACGTCCCGGTCGCCGAGTCGAATGGCAGCGGAAGCGACATCGGCACGCAGGTCGAGCATCGCGCTCGTCGTCACGTCGGAGTGGCCGATCGAGCGCCCGGCGGCGATGAGGTGTTTTGCGGATTCAGTGCCGCCTACCGCGGCGACCGCGACACCTGCGTGCGCGACGCGGTCCGCGTACGCGGCGGGTACCGCCATCACTGCTGCGCTGCCACGCGGCAAATGAGCGAGGAAATCGGCGAACGAATCGCCGAGAAGCGGAGCGGGCGCGAAGCTGAAGTCCAGCGCGTCGTAGCGGAGGCGGCGCGCCGACTTGTTGAAGCCAAAAACCGGACGTCCGCTCGACAGGACGCGCCGGACGTTCCTGACGTCGCGATCGACGAATTCGATTGGGCGTTCTCGCGATCCGTCGTCGCCGAGCAGGCGCGCCGTCATCATGCGATCGACGAGAAAGTCTTCGTGGACAACGGCGCTCCCGTCGGGAAGGACGTCGAAGAGCGCGTCGAGATAGACGGCGGAAGTGGTTTCGCGACTCCGATCGTTGGCGGCGAAGTTATGTGCGAGCAGCCATCCCGGCGCGACGAGCGCGAGGGAGGCGACGGCGGCGCCTGACCAGACCGCGGGGGAAATGCTTTCGGCGAATTGCGCGAGCTGCTCCAGGCCGACAGCGGCGGCGAGCCACAGCACCAGAATCGCCGGGATCACGAAGACTGGCGTGTCGACGACCGAATAGTTGAGGGCGAACGCCAGGATCGCCGTCATCCCGAGCAGCAATAGCAAGGCCGCAGCCGTGCGTCGTCTCAAGAGCCAGACGGCGCCGATGAGCGCCAGGCAGAGTGCCGGTAGTGTCAGCTCGGGCACGAGCACCTGCTCGAACAGGAACGGCACGCGGTCGAACAGAACAGTGCGCCAGCCGAAGGCAAACAACCGATCGCGGAACTGCCCCGCCAACACGACGTCAGCCAGTTCGCGGAACGTCGTCGCTCGCGACTCCACATAGGCGGTGGGATCGAGCGAACGAATCAGGATGAACGCGTATTGGAGGAGGCCAACCAACAGAATCGCGATGGTTGTCGCGAGGGTTCGCCATCGCAGCGCGAAGGCAGGATTCGTCAGTAGGACGAAGAGCGCAGCGCCCGGCGCAAAGCCGACGAGCGTCGTGTGATTACCAAGACCGGCAGCGAACAGCGCCACCGCCGCGTAATAGTAGGCGGCCCGGCCTGTTTCGGACCACAGCAGCAGCGCCAGCATCACGCCGGCGACAATGGCCGCGTGCAATGTGTAGACCTCGGCGATGACCGCCTGAGACCAGAACACCTCGCCGAAGGCGAGGCCCAGCGCCGCGACGAGCGCCACGACACGGCGGCACCCGAGTCGCCGCGCCAGTGAGAACGTCAGACCGACAGCGACTGCCCCCAGCAAAGCCGAGAACAGATTGATGCGATACGCGAGCGATCCGATCGGAACGTACGAGAACGGAAACGTCAGGAAGACGTAGAGCGGGTATCCGGGGTTGTGCGCCACGCCGAGCACGCGGCCGATGAACTGAAACATCGGCGTATCGAGCACGCCGACCAATCCCGGCGCGAGCGTGCGAACGTAGACGACACCGGCCAGCACAGCCGCGCCGATGGCCCAGACAGCGTCGTGGCGGTCCGTCGACGGCGCTGGGCGGCCGTCACGGCGCGCCGGCGTTGTCGCTGGCATTCGTCGAAGCCGGTGGCGCCGGCGGGCCTTCCACGATTTTCTTCTTGTCTTCGGCGGTCAGCATCCATCCCCGATGATCGACGACGTCCGTCGTGTGCGGCGATGCAGCAGCCGGGTGTCGCGGCTTCGAGGATTTCGTCTTCCAGAGCGCGGCACCCGACGCGAGCGCCACCGCGCTGCCACCGAGCGCCAGGAGTTGCCGTCGCGACACGCGCATCAGGACCGCCTCGCGATGGTATCGCCGAGCCGTAGCGCCAGCGCGACGATCGTCAGCGTCGGGTTGGCATAGCCGGCGCCGGTGGGAAACACCGACGATCCGGCGACGAAGAAGTTGTCATACCCATGCACCCGGCAGTTGGTATCGACCACCGATGCGGTGCGGCTCGTTCCCATCCGCGTCGTGCCCATGATGTGCCCGCCGCCCTGAATGTCGCGATAGAGGCGATCGTTGTTCACCTTAACGCGCCCTCTGCCCAGGCGGATCAGTGTTTCGCCAAACGTCCGCAGCGTCTGCTCGACGTTCAGGAAATCTCGGGCATCGAGCACGCAGCGCGCGGCCGGGCGGTAGTAACCGGAAGCATCACGTTCGCCAGTGAGGAATACCTGGTTCGCTGACGATGGCAGCATCTCGCAGCGGGGGGTAATCTGGTAATGAAAGAAGGGGCGGCCCGTATCGGCAGTGAAGAACCGTGCCATCGGATCGTCCGCATTTTTGCGCGTGCATTGCAGGCTGCAGCCGTACAACCCGCGTTCCGCCGCCAACGCGTCGTCGACGATGATGGCGTGCACTCCCCGGCCCTTGTTATCGGACGGCCAGTAGCGATCGAGCTCGAGGTCGAGCACACATTCACCGGCCTGGTTGAACTCCGGGTGCTCCATCAGGAATTTGCCGACCAGGCCGCTCTCGTTTCCGACCGGCGCTCCGCCGTCAGCGCGAGGCTGAAGCAGCAATGCGGCGTTGCCAATGCCGCCCCCCGACAGGACGACCGTTTGCGTGGGCCGAACCGCGACGTGGCGCGTCGCCTGCGATTGATGCTCGACATACGCGAGGCGCGTCACCGACGCTCGCGCAGCGTTCGCCTCGAGTGAGATCACCGATCGGCCCGGTGCGACGTCGAGGAAACGGGAGCTCTTCAGCGTCGCGAGATACTTGACGCCGACGCGTGTTGGCACCGCGGCTGGCAGCGGCCGGTAGAGGAAACCTGGCACCAGCGTGCGCTCGAAATCGACGAAGGCCGGATTGTGATCGAGAATCGGCGCCGCCCGTTTCCAGTACGGCATCAGATCGTCACGGCGGAGGGGCCAGCTCACACCGACGGCGGGGTTGCTCCAGTCGAAGTGCCGGGGCGTCGGACACTGTCCGGCCCAGACGTTCGACGATCCGCCCAGCATGCGGATCGAATGCGCATTCCAGTGCTCGCCGCCGAAATGTCCGTAGCCGATGGAGTTGGCCAGCTCCGGCCGCATGTGCTGCTCGTCGCCCGATTCGAAGATCAGGACCCGCTTCTTCGCTTCCGCGAGTGCGAGCGCGACGCTCATCCCCGCTGGCCCGGAGCCGACGACGAAACAATCATAGGCATCGCTGGCGAAGCCTCCCTCGCTGACGAACACGCCGCGAATTTTATCCCAGCGCAGTACCGAGCTCAGTCGCAGGAGTAGGCCCGAGCTTCAGCTCGGGCATCAACGCCGAATGCTGCCCAAGCTAAAGCTTGGGCCTACGAAGCCTGGGTCTACGAAGCTTGGCCTACGAACGGCCTTGAGAACCGCCGCGCCGCACGTCGCCGCCATGCTGCAGGCTTCAGGCTTCAGGCTGCACGCTCCGGGCTCCGGGCTCCGGGCTCCGGGCTCCGGGGTGCGACGCGTGGCGCTCGTGCCAGAATCCCGCATGGACGAGACACATCCCTCACGACGATCGTTCCTCGGCGCCTCGCTCCTGGCCGTTCCAGGGCTTTCGGCGATCGGAGCGGCGGCGCAATCCGCCGCACGCACACCGCTGAAAGTTGTGTGTGTTGGCGGCCACCCCGATGATCCGGAATCGGGCTGCGGAGGAACGCTGGCACGCTATGCCGCTGAAGGGCATCACGTCACGATCGTCTACCTGACGCGCGGCGAACGCGGGATCTCGGGCCGATCGCTGGACGAAGCGGCGCGAATCCGGACGGGAGAAGCCGAACGGGCATGCACGATTCTCGGTGCGGCACCGAAGTTCGCGGGCCAAATCGACGGCGCCACCGAGGTCACCGGACCGGCGATCGAGCGATTCGTGACGATGCTGCGCGACGAGACGCCGGATGTCGCGTTCACTCACTGGCCGATCGACAGTCATCCCGACCATCAGGCCGCCAGCCTCTTGACGATGCGGGCGTGGTACGCCATGAGGCAGGCCTTTCCGCTGTATTTCTTCGAAGTCGATACGGGCGAGCAGACGATCGGCTTCCGGCCGACGACCTATGTGGACGTGACGCCCGTCCGCGAGGCGAAGAAGCGTGCGTTATTCGCACACGAGAGCCAGCGCGGCGACGTCATCTACCGTGACTATCACGAGCCGATGGAGAGCTTTCGCGGACGTGAGATTGGCGTAGCCGCCGCCGAGGGGTTCGTCGCGCTCGAACGCAGCGGTCGCCTGCCCTTCGTGCGCTAAGGCGACTCCGATTGGCCGGATTATCGGCTCGCGTTCGCTGCCGACCGAATCGACGGCAGGTGCTTCTGGTACAGGTGGGGTTCCTTCGCCAACCGATCGACGTTATCGGTGGCGCCGCGGATGACGTGCTCACGCGGGTTCCGCCATCGGCTCGGTGAACTTGAGCGCGTTGCCGGCGGAGTCGAGCACCCGGAAGTCGCGCGTCCCCCACGGCTGTCGCGTGATCGCCTGGGTGATCCGTGCGCCCCGGCCCCGCAGTTCGGCCTCGAGCTCGTCCAGGCCGGTCGCGAAAATGTGGATCGCGTGTGGGCACGACGCGCCGGCGGTGTCTTCGTACAAATGAAGAGCCACGCCGTCGCGCTCGACGATGGCGTAGTCGCCTGACGGCATCGTCATCACGGTCGCAAACCCAAGATGACGCTCGTAGTGCTCGAGCGCCTGCACGAGATCTGCCACCGGCAGTTCCGGAGCCACCCGCATCAGTTGGTGCATACGTTTCTCCATGGACTACGGGATCAGGGCTACGGGCTCCGCGGCACCACTTTGATCTCGAACAGCTTTGGCCGCAGTTTTCCCGTCACGAAAAGAGCCGATCACCGGTGGCATCGTAGGCGATCCCGTTGAGCACCGCCTCGGGTTCGAGCTGATCTCAACGAGCTCGAAGGTGCCGGATCTGCCGCACCACGCCGCCGGTTCCAGCGTACGGCCTGGCCAGACCCGTCGGCCACCAGCGCAACGCATGCAACCACGACCAGGACACGCACCATCGCACCTGCATTGGCCCCCCAGCAGCTGTCCGCACCTTTCCGCACCCTCCGCACCCTGACTATCTGTATCCGGCCGCCTGTATCCCGTACAGCTGCGCGTAGTGGCCCGCGCGTTCGATCAGGACGTCGTGGGAGCCTGCCTCTACTACGCGCGCGCCGTCGAGGACCACGATCAGATCGGCGATGCGCACGGTCGAAAACCGGTGCGAGACGAGAATCGTGATTCGCCCGGTCGGATTGCTTTCGCGGGCGGCAGCGGCGTAGCGCGCGAACAGCGCGTGCTCGGTTTCGGCGTCGAGCGCCGCCGTCGGCTCGTCGAGCACCAGCACCAGCGGCGCGTCTCGCATGAACCCACGCGACAGCGCCAGCTTCTGCCACTGGCCGAAGCTGATGTCGACGCCGCCGGGCCAGGTCGGTCCAAGCTGCGTATCGAGCCCCGACGGCAGCCGCGCGATCACATCGGCGGCGCCGGCCCGGTCGACCGCCGTCGTCACCGCAGCGCCATCCTCCATCCGTGGTGAATCGCCGACACCGACCGTCTGCCGTGCGCGCAGCTCGAAGCGGAAGAAGTCCTGGAATGCACCGGCGAGGCGGGCGCGCCAGTCGTTCGGTGCCATCCGCGTCAGGTCGATGTTCTCGACCAGGATCCGTCCACCGGTCGGCTCGTACATCCTGGTCAGAAGCTTCACGAGGGTCGACTTCCCCGCGCCGTTCTCGCCGACGATCGCGATGACCGCGCCGGCCGGGCAGTGCAGCGTCACGTCTTCGAGCACGAGCCGATTCGTGCCCGGATACGCGAACGACACCTGCTCGAAGCGAATGCCCTCGACCAGGCGAGCCGGGGGCGTCCCGGCCGTCGGCGCGAGACACGATTGTGCGTAGTCCTCGAGCCAGGCAAGACGCCTCGCCGAGTCCGCCCACCCGCGCAGGAACACCACCTCGCCGGAAGTCGCGCCGACATAGAACGACAGCTGCGACCCCGCCGCGAGCGCGAGCAACATGTCGGCCGCGGGTGCGTGCAGACCCGATGACACGAAGACGATGGCGCCGACGTAGCCGGCGCCGAAAATCGCCCATCCCAGCGTGTGCCAGGCCGCTGAGATCCACCGGGCCTGCCTGATCGGACGATTTCCTGCCTCCCACGCCTGGCGGCGCTGGTCGAGGAGGCGATCGCCGAGGCCGGCCACACGCACGTCCTTCCCGGGCCCCGCCGTGGTCGCGACGTCGAACAGGTGGCGGGCGAGACGGGTGAACGGCGCGCCCTGTTGGTAGGCACGCCGCTCTATGCCGGGCCGCCACGCCGATGTGACAACCGGCGGCAGGGCGAACAACACCAGCAGGCCGAGGAGCGGATGGACCGACACGAGGAGTGCGACCGTGACCGCGAGGCGGAGCCCCCACGCACACGTCGTGAATAGCGACATGTACATGTGGTCGAGGAAGAACACCTGGTTGCGAAGCATCGAGAGCCGGTCGAGATACTCGGGCCGCTCCTGATGGGCGATAGTCGGGATCGATGCCAGCAGCCGCGCGACGTGCGACTCGAGCGCGATCGTCACCTTGTCACGGAACCTGCGCTGCACGCGCGTGCTGACAATCTGGAGGAACCACGTCGCCGTCGCAGAGAGCCCCATCGCGACGAGCGCCAGGCGCATGCGCGCCCAGTCGTGTCCAAGGACGCCCTCGCCGAGGAGCTTGAACCACCAGGCCAGTAGCGCGTCCGGCAGCGCGGCAATCAGCGCCAGCGCGAACGCGGTCACGATCAGCGCCGGCTCGTGCTGATATCCCAGCTTGCAAAGGCGCCACATCGATGGGAGCACCGGCGGCATCTGATCGGCCGGACGGCGGGCGTCAGACGAGGACGTCATAGGGCGTGCCCTCCTCGTCCTGGTCGGTGAAATGCCGCGCCTGCAGATCGAACATGGTGCGATAGCGGCCGTTCAGGGCCATCAGCTCGTCGTGGGTTCCGAGCTCGACGACCTTCCCTCGCTCGAGCACGCAGATGCGATCGGCCTGGCGCACCGTCGAAAAGCGATGCGAGATGAGGATCGTCGTGCAGTGGCGCGTCTCGACGAGGATCCGCTCAAAGATTTCCGCCTCGCCGCGCACGTCCAGCTGCGCCGTCGGCTCGTCGAGCAGAACAATGCGTGCGCCGGTGCGGACGGCGCAGAGGGCGCGGGCCAGGGCGACGCGCTGCCACTGGCCGCCGGAGAGCTCGGTCCCGTCCGGGTAGGCTCGCGAGAGAATCGTGTCGAGCGACGCGAGCCGCGCGGCGCCGGCCGCGGCGAGCGCCTCACGCACAATCTCGTCCGGCGCGCCGAGCGGCGCGACGTTGTCGCGGAGTGACAGCTCCAGCCGGAGGAAGTCCTGGAACACCGCAGTCAGGCGCGAGCGCCATGAGGCGAGATCCAGCTCGCGGACATCGCGGCCGCCGACCTCGATCGCGCCGCTCTGGGGATCGTACAGGCGGCACAACAGCTTCGCGATCGTCGTCTTGCCGGCGCCGTTCTGACCGACGATCGCCAGCGACGACCCGGCCGGAATCGTGAGATCGAATCCGTCGAGCACCGGCGCGCCGCCTGGATAGGCGAATGTGACGTCGCGAAATCGAATCTCGTGTGCCGGCTGCCCCTGCGCGCGACGCCGACCCGATGCGAGCCGCCCCGCCGAGGCCATCGCCGCGTGGAGCCGGCGGCTTGCGGCCACCGGCGCCGCGGCGCCGTCGAGCGCCCAGTTGAGCCCGCCGAATGCGATGCGCGAGGTGCCGATGATGCAGTTCGCGTAGATGACGACGGCACCGAGATCGAGCTGCCCTGCCGATGCCGCGGACGCCAGCTTCCAGACCACCAGCAGGTTGGCGGCGGCGACGATGAGCAGGCTCCAGAAGAGTGGGCGTTCGCGGAGACGCGTCGCTTCGTACTGCAGCTGATGCAGCCTGGTGCGCCGCGAGATAAACCGATCGAGCGTCCACGCCGCGAGGCCGAACAGCCGCAGCTCTTTGCTCGCAGGAGGATCGACGGCCAGGCGGTACATGTACTGCGCATCGCGCTGCGCGCCGCGGACCTCCTCGGTGTTACGGTCGCGCCACACCGCGCTCTCGCGCAGCAGCCAGTGCGTCGACAGCCATGCGCCGGCGAGGACGATCGGCGCCCACCACGTCAAGCCGAAGAGAACGACCGCCGCGGCGAGGCCGCCGATGATGCCGACCAGTCCGCCGGCAATGAAGTCCATCGAGTACGACAGCGGCGGACCGGTCATGCCGAGATCGAAGTCGCGGGCGACGGTGAGATCGGTGGACAGCACCGGATCTTCGAGGTGCGCCAAGCCCTCCGGGCGCACGCACGCGTCAGCGAGGCCGTCATAGAGGAATGCGGCCGTGCGATCGCCCAGGTTGTGGCTGACGGCGGTCTGGACAGGCGAGGTGACCTGGCTGAGCACGAACAGGACGCCAACCGCCGCCAGCGGCCAGGCGAGCGGATCGCCGTGCTGCACCGCGACGACGAGGACGCCCATCGCCACGGCAAACAGCACCGGCAGGAGGCCGTGCAGCACGACAACCGCCCACCAGCTCCACGTGAGCATGCCGCCAGACCTCGGCAGCATCGCAAAGAACAGCCACTCGTTGCGGACGCGGAGACGGGAGAACATGGGGACTACAGACTACAGGCTACGGGCTACGGGCTACGGGCTAACCACCCTTCAACTGCCGCTGATACTCGGCAGCGTCAAAGTGTCCTTGCGACGCGGCGATCAACGCGTCGGCGCCGAACGTCCAGTCCTCATAGCCGCTGATCCGGACTGCCTTGCCGCTGCCTCCCGGTCCGGTATTCGTGCCGGTGAGTGTCCATCGATAGATGGCACGATTCCCCTCGACCCCGACGCCGTCCATCGTCACGACCATGTCGGGGAATGCCGTCATGAACTCCTGCGCCGCCGCGGCGATCGCGTCCCGGCCGACCGAGGGCTTTCCGCCGTTGATCGTGAGCGAGCCAGTTTCGGCAAAGAACGACGCGACGCGCGTGGGATCGTGACTGCACCAGGCGGCTGTGTATCGGGTGGCGAAGTCGTTCAGCGAAGAAGGATCCATATGCCGGCCGGCGTCCACATTGTTGTATGCGCCTTCATCTCGGGCGCCTGCGTCGAGCCGTCCGGCAGCGTGAACTTCCCCTTCGAGTCGGTCAGAAAGATGGCGAGGGCGTCGGGATGCTCGTGCATCACCGACTTCTCGCCAGGGCCATAGGTGATCCGCAGCACGCGGACCTGGTCGTTTTCGAATTCCACTTTGTAGTGCTTGGCGTCCACCTTGGTGGGATCCTGCGCGCGGGCAGGTGCAGCGGTTGCGAGCAGCAGCAAGACTGGCATCGAGATCAACACGCGTCGCATCGTTCCTCCTTTGGCACTTCCAATTGCAGCAGAAGATGGATGCTAGCACCGCCTTCGCTCAGCAGCCACTCAATGGCTCGCGCCGCGAAGCCCGTTATCTGAAGCCTGTAGCCCGGAGCCCACTGCGCCCGCCCTCTTGACATCCCACATGAGCGGCTGGCATCCTCCTCTAAGCAACCCACAGGAACACCCGGACATCGAGATTCGTCCAACAGCAGACAGGGAACCGCGTGCCCGAAACCAAGTCGGAGATTCTCCAAGGCACACTCGATTTGATGGTGCTCCAGACGCTCGATGCGATGGGACCGCTGCACGGGTACGGCATCGCGCGGCGCATCGAGCAGATCAGCGACGAGGCGTTGCAGGTCAACCAGGGAACGATCTATCTGTGCCTGGTGCGCCTCGTCCAGAAGCGCTGGATCACGGCGGCATGGGGCACGTCGGACAACAACCGGCGCGCGAAGTTCTACGCCATCTCGAAGACCGGCCGGAGGCAGCTGGCCAGCGAAACCGCAAACTGGGCACGCGTCGCCGGCACGATCGGGCGCCTGCTCGATCTGAAGCGAGGGTAGGGCCGTGTGGACGCGACTGGTCGAATGGTCGGCGCGTGTGCGCGCCTTCGTTGCCGGCGAGGCGCTCGATCGCGATTTCGACGACGAGCTCGAGTCGCATCTGGCGATGCTGACGGAGGACAACGTCCGGAGCGGGATGAATCACCAGGAGGCAAAGCGGGCGGCACTCCTCCGCCTGGGGAATCGCGAGTCGACGGCACAGCGCCACCGCGAGCTCCGCGGCTTGCCGACGCTCGACGCCGTGCTGCAGGACGTCCGCTACGCCATTCGCTCCCTACGGAAGGATCTCGGCTTTGCTGTCTTCGCGGCGCTGATCATCGCGCTCGGCGTCGGTGCCAGCGTCACGGTCTTCAGCGTCGTCAACGCCATCCTGATTCGCCCGCTGCCGTTTCCGCAGGCGGACCGATTGACATGGCTTCCCAACAGTGGACTCGACGGCGTCTCGGGCCGGACGGTGCCGACGTTCCATTTCGCCGATCTGCGTGCTCGCAGCCGATCGTTCTCCGACATCGGGGCCTACATGGCGTTCTACGGCGTCGGCGACAACAAGCTCACCGGCGTGGGCGAACCGCAGCGGCTGAGCGGCGTGCCGGTGTCGCAGAACTTTTTCTCGGTCCTCGGCGTCAGGCCGTATCTCGGGCGGACGTTCAACGCCGAGGAGTGCCGCTTCAATGGACCGAAGGTGGTGATGCTTGGCTACGCCTTCTGGCGTGACAAGTTCGCCGCCGATGCCACGATCGTCGGGCGGCGGATCCTGCTGAACGACGCGCCGGCGACGGTGATCGGGGTACTTCCCGCATCGTTCGACTTCGCGTCGGTGTTCGCGCCGGGTACGCACATCGAGATCTACCTCCCATTTCCGCTGTCCGACGAGACCAATCGCTGGGGCAACACGATGGCGATGGTCGGGCGGCTGAAGGACGGCGTCTCGCTGGAGATGGCACAAGCGGAGCTCGACGTCCTCGCACCGCAGATCCGGCGGGAGCGCGATCCGGGGCGCGACTTCGAGCTGCACGCCAGCCGGCTCGGAGATTATGTGACCGGCCGCGTGCGTTCCGGCCTGATCGTGCTCACCTGCGCAGTCCTGGTCGGCATGCTGATTGTGTGCGCCAACCTTGCCAACCTGATGTTGTCGCGCACCAACGCGAGACAGAAAGAGTTGGCCGTGCGCGCAGCGCTTGGCGCCAGCCGATCGCGTCTGGTCTGTCAGATCCTGACCGAGGGCGTGGTGCTGTCGTCGATCGGGACGCTCGCCGGTCTCGCCCTGGCCTCCGCCGCGACGCGGACGATCTCACATCTGCCGACGGCCATCGCGCGTCTCGACAGCGCGCATGTCGACGGCGCCGCGATTGCGGCGGCGGCCACGCTCGCGGTCCTCACCGGGCTTGTGTTCAGCATCGTGCCGGCGATGCAAACGCCGTCGCTGGCGGTGCACACCTCTCTCAAGGAAGGCACCCGCGGATCGAGCCTCGGGCGCCGCAACGCCTGGATGCGCGACGCGCTCGTCGTCGCCGAGGTCGCGCTTGCGTGCGTGCTCCTCGTCGGCGCCGGCCTGTTGGTCCGCAGCTTCCTGCGCGTCCTCGACGTCAATCTCGGCTTCCAGCCGTCCCGCGCGGCGACGGTGCGAATCGATCCGCCGGCAACCTACTCGACGCGTGAGAGGCGCAACGCCTATTACGACGATGCGCTGCGGCGAGTGAGGGCGGTTCCAGGCATCGAGGGTGCCGGGCTCACCGACGCGCTGCCGCTCGGCGGCAACCGCAGCTGGAGTGCCGGCGCCAAGGGCGTCGCCTACTCGCACAGGAATCCACCGCCCGAAACCTACGTGCGCATTGTCAGCGACGGCTACTTCCACGCCATGGGGATTCCGCTGCGGGCCGGCCGCGACTTCACCGACCGCGATAGAGAGTCGAGCGCCAAAGTCATCATCATCAACGAGACGCTGGCGCGGCGCCTGTGGCCGGGACAGGATCCGCTCGGCAAGACTCTGGTCTTCGTCGATCCCGAGCGGCAGGTGATCGGGGTCGTCTCGGACGTGCGGCATCTCGCGCTGGAAGAGGCAGCAGGCTGCGAGATGTACCTGCCGATCCGCCAGACCGATGACTACACTTCCGTGGCTCTCGTCGTCCGCACCGCTCTGCCGCCCGCCGCACTCGGGTCGAGTGTACGGGCGGCGCTCGAGCCGCTCGATCCGAACGTGCCGACGAACGAGTTCAGAACGCTGCAGCAAATCGTCGATCAGGCGGTGTCGCCACGCCGCTTCATCGTCCTGCTCCTCGCCGGATTCTCGGCCTTCGCGCTGATCCTCGCGTCGCTCGGGATCTACGCCGTGGTGTCGTATTCAGTGAGCCAGCGGACGCAGGAGATCGGGATCCGGATGGCATTGGGCGCGTCGCAGGCACGACTGCAGGCGTCGGTCGTGGCGCAAACGCTCGGCCTCGCCGCGGCCGGGATCGGGATTGGTGTCACCGGTGCCTGGTTGCTGGCGCGCGGGCTGAGCGGACTTCTTTACGGCGTCACCGCCGGCGATCCCGTCACGTTCGCAGCGACCCCCGCGGTGCTCGTCGCAGTCGCGTTGCTGGCGGGGTATTTGCCGGCACGGCGCGCGTCGCGGATCGAACCAACAGTGGCGCTGCGCGCCAGCTAGCGCATCGCTGCCGGGCGAATGCCAACGTTTCAGTAGACATCCAAGTCACGGCCAACGACGACCTGTCCTGAATACGCTGACATTTCTTTGAGCAGCGTCGCGGGGGTCGATCGCTCGGAGTCGACGGCTGGCCGAAGTGACAAAGAGGCATGATAGAGAATCAACAGGCGTGGTTTGGCCTTCATGGCCAGATCGGCCAGCTGCGCTGTCGTCGTATGGTGTTGCGCAGCGTAGGCGTGGAAATCGGGGCGCCTCGCCAGCCACTCGAGCGTCAGGACCTCGTGAATCAACACGTCACAGCCACGGCAGGCATCGATCGTCGCCTGCGTCGGGTTGGTATCACCTGAGATCACGATGCTGCGGTCCGGCGCGTCGAACCGATATCCGTAGCTTTCCATCGCATGTTTCGTTGGGAATGCCGTCACGGTGATATTGGCATCCTTATAGACGATGCCAGCCCCGATCTCGTGAGCATTCACCGCGTGGCCTTCCGGAAACGCGCCAACCGTGTACAACCGGCGGTCCTTCGATCGCGTCTCGAAGTCGGCACGGTACGCTTGGAGGATGTGATCCGTCATCCCCTTGATTCCGCTGGGACCATAAACCTCCAGAGGCACGCGCCGTCCAAGTACCCACGGTGTGAGAATCAGGTCTGGATAACCCACCGTATGGTCGGAGTGCAGATGCGTCACGAAGACCGTTCGCAGGTTGACGGGATCCAACGCGGCAATGCCCCTATCAACGAGCGCCGACTTCGCACGCCGGACGACTCCGGCTCCGAAGTCCACCAGGTACGGGGTGCCATTGACGACGACGGCTGTCGCAGGTCCCGAGCGGTCTGGATCCGCAGGGGGATTTCCGGTGCCCAGCAGCACCACCTGTGTGCGATTTGGCGCGCCAGGCGAGACTTGATGCGAGCCTGCGGACAACGTCGTGATGAGCACGACAGACAGCGCCACCGCAGCCGACAGGTTGCCTAACCGATTCCAGATAGCCATGAGAATCTCCAGGCACGGGGCAGCAGATTGGGACGCGTGGCGGCTTGGCCGCGGGTTAGTGCCGATCCAATCGCAAAAGATAAATTCCGTATCCGACACCCGCCGGATCTTTGCTTCGCGCGGACTGGAACGCGATGGTCCTGCCATCCGGGCTGACGACGGGGTTCGATGCCTTGAAGCCCGGGTACTCGCCCCAGTGCGTCATCCGGACGAAGTCGGTGCTGTTCGGTTCGAGCTTCAACTTCCAGATGTCGATGTAGTTGGAATTCTGCTGCGACTGCTCGCGGCTCGACTCGACGAGCGTGTAGTTGCCGTCCGGGAAGATACCTTCGACCTCGTTGTACTCGCCGGCGATCTTGCGGTAGGTCGTCACCTTTCCAGAATCCAGGTCGACGCCGAACACGTCGGCGAACGGCGACCGGTAGCAGGTATAGATCAGCTCGCGGTCGTCGTGTCGGAAGTCCTGCGCTTCCAGTGTGCACTCGGGCGCCTTCGCCCGCATGATTTCCTTCTTGTTGACCAGCCGCGACGTGCCACCCTCGCGGACGACGTCCGCGGTGTAGAGCACCGATTCGCCTTCGGCCAGCAACTCGGGATACTGGCCGTGCGTGTTGGACCAGGCGATCTTCGGCGTGTGATCGCGAAATGGCGACGCCCTCCGAGATCTTGTGGTCGAGCGGCACCGGCCGGCCGGCGCCATCGGCCGCCATCACCCACATCTCCTGATCGCGACCTCGTGTCGTGCTGACGTCCGCGAATGTGCGGGCGCCAATCAGGAAGTAGTCGCCATTGGGCAGGTACTGGACGCGCAAGTATCCGGCACTCGGATAGTGCGTCAGCAACCGGATCACCTTCGTCGACACATCGACGACGAACGCGTCGCCGAAGCTTCGCGACATGAACGCGATCCGCTTGCCATCGGGCGACCACGACGCGCGCTCACCGAAGCCGGTCAGCTGCGTGATGTTCGCCGGCAGATGATCTTCGGGACTGCCGGTCTTCGTGCCCTGCGCGATCGCGAACAGCTGGAGGCACGTCAGCGCGGCAATCGACAAGGACAGCGCGAAGTTTGTTTTCATGGTCAGTCGTCCAACTCGGCGAAGCTAAAGCCCCGCCTCCACAGATGCACCCATCGCACCCCGTTTCGCACCTTTCGCACCCATCGCACCTTTCGCACCCGCCGCACCCACCGTACCTTCTACCGCCGAAAGCTCCGATACCAGTAGCCGAACCGTCCGACCTCGACGAAGCCGCAGCGCGCGTACACGCTCTCGCCCATGCCCGTCGCCAGCAACACGATGCTCGACGCGCCGCTCTTGGCCGCATACAGGCACGAATGATCGACGAGCGCGCCGCCGATGCCGCGGCCGCGCTCCGTTTCGATCACGTCGACGTCGTGAAGGCCCGCGCACTCGCTTCCGAGAAAAACCAGCGTCGCGCCGACAGCCGTCGCGCCCGACCAGGCGACGAACGCCCGACAACGGTCCGGCTCGTTGCCGACCAGAGCGCGAAAGCTCTGGAATCCTGCGCGGCGCAGCGGCGTCGTCAGCGGACCAATCGACGGATGCAAGGTGGTGCGAAATAGGTCGACGTCGGTGACAGGCCGGATCGTCACCCCCGTGGGCGCGGTGGGCCGCGGTATCGGCTTCGAGAGGTCGCGCCACATCGCCGGGAAACGCTTACGACAGCGAAGCGCTCTCGCCTTCAGGAGCTCCGGCAGCGTCTCGGGTGTCGCCGCGGGAGACACCCACAGGCCCATACCGCGCCGATGGGCACGATAGCGATCGACGAGCGCGTCGAGCCGCGACGCTGCGGCGTCTTGGGCAAACCGGATCATGATGCCGACATTGCTCCAGGCCCGGCCTGGGTGGACCACCCAGGTGATGTCCGGATCATCGTGGAGTTCGACGCCTGGCACGATCGCCTGCGCGCGCAACCATTCGGCGACGTGGCGCTCGACGAGCAGGGCCGAGTCGACGCTCACGACCGAGAGTGTGTCACAAGACCACAAAGGCGCAGAGGTTCGCCACGGCGCCACTGAGTTCCGCCACAGAGGCACTGTGATAGATCCTCCGTGTCTCGGGCAGATCCTCTCTGCGTCTCTGTGGCCGCTCAAGCGAGGTGCTTGATCAGCAGCACCTCGTTGCCTCGCTCGTTGAAGACCAGCTCGTCGACGATCTGCCGCGCGATCAGGAGGCCGAACCCGCCCGGACGGAGGCCCTGCTCGGCGCGGCGCGCGGCGCTCTTGACAACGGCGTCCGGATTCGTCGAGGCGACTGCGTGAGCGAGGTCGGCGCGATCGAAGCCGTCGCCGGGGTCTCGGAAGTGATAGACGATCGCCCGGGCCGTCTGCGCTGCCGTCACTTCGATGACTTTGGCGGGATCGAACCCGGCGCCATGCTCCATGGCATTCAGGAGCATCTCGTGGAACGCGGTGAGCAGCAGGTCGCGGTTGTCCTTGGGGAGTGTCGACGCGTGTTCGGTCATGAACCGCACGAGCCGCTCCGCGGTCAACAGGTGGCATGAGACGCGCAACGTGATCCAGTACGGGAGGCCCGAGACGACCTCGATGCCGTCGCGCCAGTTGGCCGCGTCGAGGGCGGCCCGGGCCATCGCCACGACCTCGGAATGATCGAATGGCGCCGTAAAGCACGCAAAGACGTGTGCCTTGAGCGCGCTCACGACGTCGTCGTGCGACGCGGCCGGCGCCAGCACGATGATCCGGATGCCCGGCTGTGTCTCTCGCAGCTCGGCGGCCAGCGCCAGATCCTCGGTGACGGTCGTGAGAGGGTCGGTGAGCAGAACATCAACGGGGCGACCGCGAATACGGCGTACGGCCTCGATGTTGCCCTCGCAGCAGTCCACGTCGTGCTGGCTGAGGCTGGGATCGCCCCGAAGTGCCTGTTCCAATGCCTTCTCGGGCCGCACGATCAGCAGTCTGCCCATGAACTCTGGCCTCCGGGCCGCAGCCATATTAGCGAGTGCTACCGCTTGGAATCTGGCCGCGGGCACGCCGGTGCGCAGATCGGCGGTCCAGTGTGGGCTAGAAATCGCTCAACCGTCCCTGAAATGAGGCGGTTCATCCCACAGAAAGACGGGCGGTTGAGCTAGAATCTATTCCTTGTCCTCGCCGTACCACCCTCGGCCGCGCCTCAGCCACCTCTCCTACAGGCGCGCTTCCGGGGGCGCAGTTCACTGGAGCCGATGAATGACGCGATTCGTGGTGCTGTCGCTCGGAATCGTCCTTGCTTCGGCGATTCCCAGCCCCGGGCAATCTCCCTCCGGGGTGCCGCCAGCACCAGCCTCCCCCGCCGGCAGCTCCGAAGAAGGCCGGCCACTCGTCCGCACCTATCAACCGATAGAGATCGGCGGTGGAAGCCAGACCTGGTGCATCCTGCAGGACCGCCGCGGCGTGCTGTATTTCGGAGTCAACAGTGCGGTGCTGGAGTTCGACGGCGCGTCGTGGCGCCGCATTCCGGTGGCTGCGACGGGGGCCGCCGTCCGGTCCATGGCCATCGATGACACCGGACGCATTTACGTCGGATCGGTCGGCACGTTCGGGTACCTGGAGCCCGACGCCACCGGCGCCCTGCGGTTCGCCTCGCTGATCGATCGCCTGCCGGGCGACGCCCCGGCCTTCAACGACGTCTGGCGCACTTTTGTCACGAAGGACGGCGTCTGGTTCCAGACCGCGCGCGCGCTGTTCCGGTGGGCCAACGGCGCGATGACCGTTGTCAGACCCGCCTCGGTGTTCAACCGCGCGAGCATGGTGAACGGTCAGGTCTATCTGACGACTCCGGAAACCGGCTTGAACGTCATCGAAGGGACCACGCTCAGGCCGCTTCCCGGTACGGACGCGCTCAAGGGCGAGCCCTATCCCATCCTGCTCCCCTACGACGAGAAGCGGCTCCTCGTGGGCACACGCCGCGGATGGGCTCTTTCTCTACGATGGCCGGGCGCTCGAACGGTTCACGACGGACTTCGATCCGGTCTTCAGCGTCCACGGAGCTCTATCGCGGCATCGTCCTGCCGGACCAGACCTTTGCGCTGACGACGACGGACGCCGGCCTGGTCATTCTGGACCGCAATGGTCGGCGAGTCATCGCGGCGAATCGCGGTAACGGCCTGCCCTCGGACACTGTGTACTTCGCGATGCGGGATCGCGAAGGGGCCCTCTGGCTCGGCCTCGACAACGGGATCGCGCGAGTCGAGACGCCGTCCCCGCTGTCCTATTTCGGCCAGGCCGATGGTCTGGGGAGCGCGGTACTGGCCGCCGTCCGCTTCGATGGGCGTCTGCTCTTGGCGCACCAATCCGGTGCCGCCTATCTGGCGCCCTCCTCCAACCCGACGCCCGCTCACTTCGAGAAGATCGTGGGAGTTGGGGCGCAATGCTGGGCATTCGAGCGCATGGCCGATCCCCGCGTCGGGCCCGCGGCGCTGGCAGCCGCCTGCGGCGATGGCTTGTTCGAGGTTGCCGGCACGCGAGCGACGCCCATCAAGGCACCCTCGGACCTGAGCTTCCGCCCCAACGCACTGACCATCTCGACGGTCGATCCCACTCGGCTGTGGGTTCCTCTGTTCGATGGGCTCGCGTCGTTCCGCCGGGTGGCCGGGAAGTGGATCGACGAAGGCCGCGTCGAGGGGGTCGCCGACGAGGTGCGAACGCTCTTCGAGAACCCCGACGGATCGTTGTGGGCGGGCACGGCAGGCAACGGGAGTACTTCGCCTCACCCCCGAGTCCCGTCCAGGCCCGAACGTTCCACGGCCCGCCATGCGCGTCGAACATTTTGGCGAGGCCGACGGGTTGCCAGCCGGGGGCGTCATTGTCACGCGCGTGGGCGATGCTCCCGATCTTCTCGGCAGGTTTCGAGGATCCGCATTTCGTGCGGTTCGACGAACAGTCGCGCCGCTTCGCACGCGACCGCACGCTCGACGGGATCGTCGGCGTCAACCCGGTGTTTGACGCGGCCATAACGGGCCAGCCAGACGGGCGCCTCTATCTGAACCGCGGCCGGCAGACAGTAGTGCTGCGCCGGAAGCCGGACGGCACGTGGGACGTCGACCGCTCGACGTTCGCCCGATTGGGAAGCACGCCCCTCACTGGCCTGTTCCCCGACGCAGGCGGTGTGGCCTGGCTGCAGTTCGGCGATGGTCGTTTCGTGCGCTTCGATACGTCACGCCAGACCGACACCCCCGTCGGTTTCCCAGTGCTCGTTCGCAGAGTCAGCGGCGTGCACGATCGGGCACTCTTCGCCGGAGGCAGCGCGATTCCAGCCGGCACCCAGCTCGCCGCCGCGTCCAACGCGTTGCGGTTCGAGTTCTCGGCGCCGACCTACATCGACGAGAGCGCGACGGAGTATCAATCCCGGCTCGACGGCCTCGACACCGAATGGTCCGCATGGACGCGCGAGCCGCAGCGCGAGTACACGAATCTCGGGCTCGGCGAGTACCACTTCCGCGTGCGTGCGCGCAGCGTCACCGGCACCGTAGGCGACGAGGCCATTTACGCGTTCACCATCCTCCCTCCCTGGTACCGCACGTGGTGGGCGTACGGCGGCTACCTGGCGCTGGCGCTGCTCGGCTTCGCGGGTGCGGACCGCGTGATGCGCCGGCGGGTCGTCGCCAAGGAGCGCCAGCGCGCCCAGTTCGCCGAAGCCAGAGTGCGCGCCGACGCCGCCGAGGCGCTGGCGCAGGCCGAGACCGAGCGCAAGAAGAACGTCGAGCTGCTCAGCGAGATGGGACGCGAGATCACCGCGTCGCTCGACTTCGAGACGATCTTCGGCAAGCTGTACGAGAAGGTGAACGAGCTTGCCGACGCGGACGTCTTCGGCGTCGGCCTGTATCGCCCCGACAGCCACGAGATCGAGTACCGCATGGCGATCGAGAAGGGCAAGCGCTACGAGCCCTACTCGCGCGACACCACGGACGCCAATCAGCTACCGGTGTGGTGCATCGAGCACCGCGAGCCGGTCTTCGTCAACGATCTGCCGAACGAGTACAGCCGCTACATCCCGACCTACACGCAGACGAGCCAGCCGCTGGAAGACGGCTCGATGTCGCAGGAGCCGCAGTCGCTGATCTACCTGCCGCTCGTCGCCAAGGACCGCGTGCTCGGCATCATCACGATCCAGAGCTTCGAGAAGTTTGCCTACACCGAGCATCACCTGAACGTGCTCCAGAGCCTGGCGTCGTACACGGCGATCGCGCTCGACAACGCCGACGCCTACAAGCAGCTGAACGAGCACGAGCACGAGATCCGGCGGCTGTTCGAAGAAGCGGAAAAGGCGCGCGCCATCGCCGAGGAGGCCGATGCCGCCAAGAGCTCGTTTCTCTCGACGGTCAGCCACGAGCTGCGCACGCCGCTCACGTCCGTCCTCGGCTTCGCCAAGATCATCAAGAAACGACTGGAGGACCGCGTCTTCCCGCTGGTGCAGAGCGACGATCCAAAAGTGCGTCAGACGATCCATCAGGTCGAGGACAACCTGAAGGTCGTCGTCAGCGAGGGCGAGCGGCTGACGAAGCTGATCGACGACGTGCTCGATCTCGCGAAGATCGAGGCGGGCAAGCTCGAATGGCACATGGAGGGCGTGACCGTCGCCGACATCATCGACCGCGCGACGGCCGCCACGGCCTCGCTGTTCGAGCACAAAGGACTCGAAGCTGGTGAAGCAGGTGGCCCCCGATCTGCCGCCGGTGACCGGCGATCGCGATCGTCTGATCCAGGTGGTCATCAACCTGATCTCGAACGCGGTGAAGTTCACCGACACCGGCACCATCACCTGCCGCGCCGAGCGCCGCGGCAGCGAACTCGTCGTCAGCATCATCGACACCGGCGTCGGCATCGCGCCGGCGGATCAGCCGAAGGTGTTCGAGCGCTTCAAGCAGGTCGGCGACACGCTCGACCGACAAGCCGAAGGGCACCGGCCTCGGCCTGCCGATCTGCAGGGAGATCGTCGAGCACCACGGTGGCCGGGTCTGGGTCGACAGCGTCATCGGCAAGGGCAGCATCTTCTCGTTCTCGCTGCCGTTGACGGCGGAGCAGGCGGCGGCCGGCGGCTCGGCGCCGGTGGAGCTGGCGGCGCTGATCCGCCAGCTGCGCGAGCAGGTGATCGTCACCACGCCGCGCACCGCCGAGCGCCAGCCGCGCATCCTCGTCGTCGACGACGACCCCAACATCCGCGAGCTGCTGTCGCAGGAGTTCACCGAGGCCGGGTATGTCGTCAGCCTCGCCGGCAACGGCCGCGAGGCGATGGCCGTCGTCCGGCGCGATCGTCCCGATCTCGTCGTCCTCGACGTGATGATGCCGGAGATGAACGGCTTCGACGTCGCGGCGGTGCTGAAGAACGATCCGCAGACGATGGACATCCCGATCGTGATCCTGTCGATCGTCCAGGATCGCGATCGCGGGTTCCGTCTCGGCGTCGATCGCTACCTGACCAAGCCGATCGACACCGACCTGCTCTTCCGCGAGGTCGACACGCTGATCGAGCAGAAGAAGTCGCACAAGCGCGTGCTGGTAGTGGACGAGGACGCCACGACGGTTCGCACGCTCACCGACGTGCTGACGGCGCGCGGCTACAGCGTGACCGAGGCGCGCGGCGACGATTTCATCGAGCGCGCGGTCGCGCTGCAGCCCGACATCATCATGCTCAACTCGGTATCGTCGGCGCAGTCCAACGCCGTGCAGATGCTGCGTTTCGAGAAGGGGATGGAGAACGTCCTCTTCCTCGTCTACCAGTAGGACGCTGGCGGCCCTGAAGGACCGCCGCTACAAGAACACGTAGGCCCAAGCTTCAGCTTGGGCAAGTACATGGAGCCGACGTGCCGCGCGACGATTCTGATCGTCGATGACGAAGCGCACCTGCGGATGCTGATCCAGCAGACGCTCGAAGAGCTCGAGGACGAGGGCGTCACGCTGCTGACCGCCGTCAACGGCGAGGAGGCGCTGGCGACGATCGAATCGGCGAAGCCCGAACCTGGTGTTCCTCGACGTGATGATGCCGAAGCTGAGTGGCTTCGACGTCTGCAGCCGAACCAAGCAGACACTCGGCCTTGAGCGACGTCTACATCGTGCTGCTGACCGCGAAGGGCCAGGAGTTCGATCGCCAGCGCGGACAGGAAGTCGGCGCCGATCTCTACATGACCAAGCCGTTCGATCCCGACGCGCTCCTCGCCAAGGCGCGCGACGTGCTCGGGATGTAGCGATGCCGCGAGGAGAGCTCGGACAATTGATTCGGCGCCAGGCTGACACCCGCGCGCTGGTGTCGTCGCTTGCCGACGCCCTCGGCGCGGCGGTGGCCGTCGAGGATGCGGACGGCACAGCTGCTGCATGGCGATGGCGCCGGCGGCGAACGGCGTGTCGCGATTTCCGGTGCGGCTCAATGACGCCAGCCTCGGGTGGGTCACCGGCCCGGAGAGACGCGCGCGCGGTCGCGCTCGGCGCTCGAACACCTGCTGGCGCGCTCGGCCGAGCAGAAAGCGCTCGGTTCCGAGGTCCTGCACCTGTATCGCGAGATCAACCTGATTTACAGCTTTTCGGAGAAGCTGGCGGCGCTCCTCGACCTCGATCGCGTGGCCCAGCTCACGCTGCAGGAAGCACGACACCTCATCGTCGCGACCGACGGCGTCATCATGCTGCTCGACGAGGGCACGGGCGAGCTCACGACCGATCGCCGGCTCCGGCGACGAGATGACCGGGCTGTCCGGCTTTCGTCGCAGGCTACGGCATCCTCGGGGCGATCGTCGAGAGTGGAATCGGCGAGATCGTCAACGAGGTGGACAGCGATCGGCGGCGCGTCACCGAGACCGACCGAGCTGAAGGCGCTGATCGCCGCACCGTTGAAGGTCGGCGAGAAAGTGATCGGCATCATCGCACTGGGCAGCACGCTGCCGATGGCCTACACCGCCGGCGAGCTGAAGCTGCTGAACACGCTGGCGCTGCAGACCGCGACCGCAATCGAGAACGCGCGGTTGTTCGAGCGCACGCTGCAGGCGGCGCACGAGCGCGAGCGGCTGCTGGCGCTGCACCAGGAGGTGGAGCTCGCGCGTGCGAAGCTGGAGAGCGAGATGCTGCTGGCGGCGCGGATTCAGCAGGACTTGTTCCCGGCGGCGTTGCCGCAGGTCGACGGCTACGAGCTGGCGGCGCGCAACCGTCCGGCGCGTCGCTGCGGCGGTGACTACTATGACGCGTTGTCCCTGCTCGGCGCGGACGGCGACCGCCGGTTGCTGCTGTGCGTCGCCGATGTCGCCGGCAAGGGACTCCCGGCATCGCTGGTGATGAGCAACATGCAGGCGACGCTGCGCGCGCTGCTCGGCGATTTCCGATCGCTGCCGGCCCTCGCCTCGCATGCCAGCGATCTTGCTCTACAACGCGACGTCACCCGAGAAATACGTGACCGCGGCGCTGGCCGAGCTCTCGCCCGAGACCGGCGCGGTGCGATTCGTCGGCGCCGGACATCTCGACAACGTGATCGTCCGTTTCGACGGCGCGATCGATCGCCTCTCGTCCACCGGCGCGCCGCTCGGCCTTCTGCCGGCCGGTCTTCCCGTACGGCCAGGCCGATCAGGTCCTGCAGCCAGGCGACGTCCTCGTCCTGTTCTCCGACGGCGTCACCGACGCGCAGAACGGGGCTGACGAAGAGTTCGGCGAGGCGCGTCTGCTCGACGTGCTCGCCGCGGCCGCCGGTCAGCCGGCGGAGGTCGTGATCGATCGGATCTTCGAAGCCATCGACGACTTGCCGAAGCCACTCCGCAGTTCGACGACATGACGATCCTGGTCGCTCGGCGCCTCTAGCGCCTCGTCCGAAGCCCGTGCCGTAGGTCCGAGCTCCGTAGGCCCGAGCTGTCCGTAGGCCCGAGCTTTAGCTCGGGCATCGTATGTCCGTAGGCCCAAGCTTTAGCTTGGGCAATCCTTCGTCCGTTCGCCGTAGACACATCGCCACAACCGTCCGCCGCTGTTCGGCCAATCCTTGCGCGTCGGATACGAGCTCCGCTCGCACAGGATTCTCGAAGATGTATTGCGCGGCGCACATCGAGCTGCTCGTCGTCACGCAGCACACGCTCGAAGTAGCCATCTTGCCAAAGGCGAATGCCTTGCGAACGTCTTCGCCGCTCGACTCGATCGCTGACGCACGACTTCCATGCACGGCACCAACGAGGCATCTTCTATGAGACCTGCGACCAACACGTGGACATGATCCGGCATGAAGCAGTACGCCAAGTTCTTCAAACCCGATGCTCCGACGATCGTGCGCGAAAGTCTGCTGCATGACGATTGCGAGTAATGCCGGATCTTCGAAATAGCGATTGCGGCGGTAACGTGCAGAACGTCAGTGCATAGTGATGGCAACCGGTATAGTCGAACGTCTTGAGGCGCCTCGGACGCATGCTGGGCACGTCGCATCGAACGTGCCAGGGTGACTGCCCGAGCTAAAGCTCGGGCCTACGAAGCTGCCTCGGGGTTGCCCGAGCTGAAGCTCGGGCCTACGGATGATTGGTGGTGATGGGCGGGGACCTTCGTGACGACCGACTTCGCCCGCGGAGACGGGCCAGCGGCGCGATAGATTCCTTCCCTCTTGCAAGCTCCGGCCGGCGGCGGCATCATGAGCACCTCAGCCGTACATGCGGCGCTCCCTGGCGCTCCTCACGCTGTTCGTCGCGTATCTCGCTGCGGCCAGGCTCGGGCTCTCCCTCGCCTTCGTCCATCCGAGCGCCACGCCGATCTGGCCTCCAACCGGCATCGCGATCGCGGGCGTGCTGCTGCTCGGCGCCGGCTGCCCTTCCTCTGATCTTCTTCGCGGCATTCATCATCAACGCGATCACGGCCGGCACTCCGGTCACTGCCGCCGTCATCGGCGTCGGCAATATGCTGGAAGCGTCGGCGGGCGCGTATTTCGATTCGAGCGCTGGTCGAGCGGCCGTCCGGATGCTCGATCGCGTGCCGACGATCTTCCGCTTCGTCGCGTTGATGGCGCCGACGACGGCCATCTCCGCGACGATCGGCGTGACGACGCTCTCCGTCGCCGGCTTCGCACCGTGGACCACTACGTGCTCGATCTGGCTGACCTGGTGGATGGGCGACCTCTCGGGCGCGCTGCTGGTCGTCCCGCTCGTTCTCGCGTGGGTCGCGCCGCAGGCCGACGCCGTCGACGACGTGAGCGCGGTCGAGATCGTGCTGCTGTTCGCACTCGTCTGTGCTGTCCGCGGCGATCACGTTCGGCGACGCCGGACCGTGGCCCAATCACACCCCTCTCGCATTTCTGACGATCCCGCCGCTGGTCTGGGCATCGCTTCCGTTTCGGGCACCGGTTCGCGGCGCTCGCCATTGCGACAATTGTCGACGATTGCGACCTGGAGAACGGTTCGCGGATCGGGCCCCTTCGCGACGACGTCGGAGAACACGGCGCTCCTGATCCTGGCCACCTTCATCGCGACGCTGACGGCGACGATGCTGCCGATGGCGGCGGTGGTGACGGAGCGGCGCCGCGCCGAAGCAGAACGGGCGCGCCTGCTGGACGAACGAGCACGAGGCCCGCGTCAGCGCCGAGGCGACGAGCTCGGCCAAGGACGACTTCCTCGCCATGCTCGGGCACGAGCTGCGCAATCCGCTTTCCGCAATCGCCACCGCGGCGCATGTGCTGAGCGCTCGATCGCAGCCGCGACGAATCGCCGCGAATCACGCGCAGCGCGTGATCAATCGGCAGGTCAAGCATCTGGCGCGGCTCGTGGACGATCTGCTCGACGTGACGCGCGTCACCACCGGGAAGGTGACGCTGGCCCGCGAACCGGTGGACTGTCAGCGCCCTGGTCCTGCGCTGCATCGATTCGCTGGAGCTTGTCTCGGACGGCGAGCGTGCCGCGATGGGCCGTCGCTGGAGCTGGAGGTCGCGCCGGGCTGTGGGTGAATGGCGACTCGACGCGCCTCGAGCAGATCGTCACGAACCTGCTGACGAACGCCGTCAAGTACACGCCGGCCGGAGGAGCGGTCCGAGTCGTGGCGTCAGCGTGACGGCGATCGCGTCGTGATCCGCGTTGCCGACACCGGCATCGGCATCGATCCCGGGCTGCTGCCTCACATCTTCGAGCGATTCATTCAGGCGGACACGGGGCCGGCCCGCGGGCACGGCGGCCTCGGTCTCGGCCTGACGCTCGTGAAGCACTTCGTCGAAGCTGCACGGTGGACAGGTCAGCGCGGCGAGCGACGGCGGCGGCCGCGGCAGCGTTTTCACGGTGTCACTGCCGGCCGTGTTCGGCGTACGCGCCGCGCTCCCAGTTGCCGCCGTGCCGCAGGGATCGCACCCGGCGGCGCGTGCTGCTCGTCGAAGACCAGATCGATGCGCGCGAGATGATGCGCTTTGCGCTCGAGCTCGCCGGTCACGAGGTCACGGAAGCGGAGGACGGTCCGCGTGCGGTCGCTGCCGTGGTTGACGGTTACCTACGACATCGCGTTCGTCGACATCGGGTTGCCGGGCTTCAACGGCTACGACGTCGCACGTCAGATTCGCGCCATGCGCGGCAGCACCATCGTGCTCGTGGCGCTGACCGGATACGGCCAACCGGCGGATCGCGCCGAAGTCGGAAGACCGCCGGGTTCGATCATCATCTGGTGAAGCCGGTCGATCTCGACAAGGTGATCGCGCTGCTCGACGCGCTGCCCGCGCCGGAAACGTTCGCGCGGCAGAAGTCGTAACCGGCTCGTCCACTGCGTCCCTCGTCCCTCGTCCCTCGTCCTTCGTCCTTCGTCCTTCGTCCTTCGTCCTTCGCTCTGTGCTAGTGTCCACCTCGGAGGTACGCTCGTGCTGACATTGATTCTCGTCTCGCTCCTGCAGCAGGCGGCGCCCGCGACGCCCGGAAGATCCCGGAAAGATGCAGGAGCAGAAAGCCTGGAGCGGATGCCTGCAGGCGGGCAGCACGCCGTCCGCGTTCCGGCTGACGCTCGATCCCGGCACCGCCGTCGCGGGTCCCGACGATCCGGCCAGCCTGGGCGATCCGTTCGTGCAGCTGCTGGGCGACGCGAAGAAGCTGGATTTCGCGACGCATGTGGGCAAGCACGTGAAGGTGAACGGCAAGGAACTGACGCCGTGAGGAGGCGGAGCGCGAGGCGGCGCTGCGACCCGATCAGCAGGAGGCCAATGCGACGGCCGCGGGCCTCGGCGGACGCGCCGGGCGGCATCTTCGCTACGTGCGCGTCGAGTCGATCTCGTCGATCGAGCGGCGCCTGCAAGTGACGAATCGGGGTCGGGATAGATTTTCACGTTTCTGCCACCATGCGAATTCGTCACGGCATTCGCAGAAACGTGAAAATTCATCCCGACCCCAATTCATGCATCCACATCGACTGGATCATCGTCGTCGGCTACATCGCCTGGCTCGTCTGGGACGGTGTGAAGCGGACGACTCTCGAACGTACGACCGAGTCGTACTTCCTCGCCAGCCGCAGCCTTCCGTGGTGGGCGGTCGGCCTCTCGGTGATGGCGACGCAGCTGAGCGCGATCACGCTGGTCGGCACCACCGGCCAGGGCTTCAACGACGGCCTGCGCTTCATCCAGTTCTACATCGGCCTGCCGATCGCGATGCTGCGTGCTGTCGGTCACGCTGGTGCCGTTCTTCTACAAGGCACGCGTCTACACCGCGTACGAGTATCTGGAGCAGCGCTTCGACCTGAAGACGCGAACGCTTCACGAGCCTGCTGTTCCTGCTGTCGCGCGGGATGTCGTGCGGCGCGGTGGTCGCGGCGCCGGCGGTCGTGCTGTCGGTCATTCTCGGGTGGGACGTGACGCTGACGGCGCTGGCGATCTGCGTGCCCGCCGTGATCTACACGATTCTCGGCGGCGTCCAGGCCGTGACGTGGACCGACGTCAAGGTGATGGGGCTCACCGTCTTCGTCCTGATCGCCGCGGTCGTCGTGCTGATCGCTGGAGCTGCCGACCGGCACGACGACCGGCGATGCGCTGCGGCTCGCCGGCGCGGTGGGCCGACTCGACGCCTTCGACTTCCGGTTCAGCCTGACGGAGACCTACACGATCTGGTCGGGCCTTATCGGCGGCCTCTTCCTGATGCTGTCGTACTTCGGCTGCGACCAGAGCCAGGTGCAGCGATACCTGACCGCGCGCTCGCTCGACCAGGCGCGATCGTCGCTGTTCATGACCGCCTACTGGAAGATCCCGCTGCAGATCCTGGTCCTGATCGTCGGCGTCCTCACCTATTCGTTCTATGTCTTCCACCGGCCGCCGATGCTCTTCAACCCCGTGCACGAGCGCACGGTGAAGCAGAGCGCACAGGCGCCGCAGTACGCGGCGCTCGGAGACGGACTTCCAGCGCGCCTTCGACGGCCGCGTCGACGGCCGCGCAGGCGGTGGCCGACGCGGAGCGATCGCAGCGATCCGGCGCGCGTCGCGGAGGCCGCCGACACGTTTCGCGAGCGTGAGCGCGAGGTTCGCGCGATCACGAACCGGGCGCGCGAGCTGACGCGCGAGGCGGCGCACGACGCCAGCTACTCGGACGTGAACTACGTCTTCCCCACCTTCATCACGACCGTGCTGCCGATCGGCCTGGTGGGCCTGTGGATCGTCGCCATCATCACCGCGGCCACCGACACCATCGCGGCGCGAGCTCAACTCGCTGGCGACCGCCACGGTGATCGACTTCTATCAGCGGCACTACCGGCCGAACGCGTCCGACGCCGAGTCGCTTCGCGTCTCGAAGATTCGCGACCGCGGCGCTGGGGCGGCTTCGCCTGCATCGTCGCGGTGTACGCCAGCAGCCTCGGATCGCTGATCGAGGTGGTCAACCGCTTCGGCTCGTTCTTCTACGGATCGATCCTCGGCGTGTTCCTGCTCGCCACGCTGACGCGCGGCGCGAGCGGCACCGGCGCGTTCATCGGCCTGATCGCGGGTATGGCCGCGGTCGCGACCGTCGCGACCCGGCGACCCGACATCTCGTTTCTCTGGCACAACGTCATCGGCGCCACCGTCGTCTTTCTCGTCGGCCTCGCTGTCGCCGCCAGCTCGGCCGCACTCTCAACCCGACTGACGTCACGCTAGACCCTGCACTGTCAACCCGATCAACCTGATCAGCTCGACCATGGATCAACGGATCTTGACTACACCTGTAGGCCACTGCTATTGTGACTACACTTGTAGCCATGACCTGCCAACACTCTCGGCGCCCAGGAACTCGCCCTGCTCCGTCACATCGCCGACGCCGGTGGCGTCACCGTCGGCGAAGTGACCGAGGCGTTCGGCGACTCCGCGCACGCTCGCGCGGTCGACCGTGCTGACGATGATGGAGCGGCTGAGGAAGAAGGGCTTTCTGAACCGGCGGCTCGTGGGCGGCGTCTACCGATACCAGGCGCGCGACGTCGTCCGACGAGGTCACGCGCGGGGCGATCCGCCGGTTCGTCGATCGCAATCTCGGCGGCTCGATTGCGCCCTTCGTGGCGTATCTCAGCGAGTCGGCGGCGCTGACCGATGCCGAGCTGAAGGAGCTCGAGGACGTCGTGGCGCGGCTGCACTCGGCGAAGAAGAAGGAAACACGATGATGGCCATGTTCGCCGACGTCATCGCGCCGCTCGAGCGGCTGTTCAGGTGCTCCTCGACCGCATCGATCGCCGGTGCCGTCGTCATCGCTCGTAATCGCCGTTCTGTGCCGCGTCACCTCCCGGCTCACCCCGCGATTGCGGTGCACGCATCTGGTGGCTCGCCGCGCTCAAGCTCGTGATCGCGCTGTCTGGATCGAGCCGGTCGTCCTTCGCGTGCTCCCTTTCAGCGACCAGCCGTCAACCTCCCGCAGCACCGTAGCGGCAATGAAGTCGGGCCCTCCTGACTTCACTCGCGAATCGGCCATCGACGCCGGCACCGCGGACGTCGACCGGCTCGCCAACGCCCGCTTCCTGGCGCGCTTTAGCGGCCGCCGCGTGGATAGTCGGCGCGACTCTCGGCCTCGGCGTCATGATTTTCCGTATTCGCCGAACGGCACGGATCGTCGCCGCCGCGCGTGAGGTCGAGCCATCGATCCGCCTCACGGTCCGGGAGCTATCCGCGCGAGTGGGCGTGCGGCGCGCCGTCGACGTCCGCCAATCGAGCGATATCGACGCACCGATGATCGCCGGGCTCCTGCAACCGGTCATTCTGCTGCCGTCGGATCGCTTCGGAACATGGTCGGCCGCCGAGCAGCGGATGGCACTGTGCCACGAGCTCGTGCACTTGCGGCGTGGCGATCTCTGGCTCGGATGCGTGCCGGCGCTCGCCGAACGGCTGTTCTTCTTCCACCCGCTCGCGATCCTCGCGGCTCGCGAGTACCTCCTTTCACGCGAGGCGGCTTGCGATCGGGCGGTGATCGAATTGCTGGACGCCGCGCCGCAGGAGTACGGACGGTTGCTGCTGTCGCTCGGGGTCAGCCCGATGCGCACCGGTCTCGCGGCGGCTGGATCCTCACGATCGTTCTCGAACCTCAAACGGAGAATTGCGATGCTCGGTCACCGTTCACCTTCGTCCCTCGCGCGCGTCGCTGGCTGGGTCATTGCTGGCGCCGCACTGTACTGCATTGATTCCCATTCATCTCGCCGCCCGTCCATCGTCGACGTCGCCCAAACTGTTGCCGAAGCACCTCAAGGCGTTGCCGTGGGCCGCGCCGGCAGAGAACGCAGCCAGCGCCGCACCTGCCACGCTCATCTCCGACGACCAGGACGTCAGTGCCGAGCCACGGAAGGGCGACAGACTGGAGTTCGTGCTGGTCAATCGCGACCGACAGGGTGTGACGATGTCGGGTTCGTCGCAAGACGCCGAACGCCTGAAGCGCAAGTACGGCGACGAGCGGCTGCTCTGGTTCCGCCACAACGGTGAGACGTACGTCGTCCGGGATGCCGCCGCACTCGACGAGGCAGAGCAGATCAATCGTCCCGTCGCGATCATTGGCGCCAAGCAGGGCGAGGTCGGCGCGAAGCAGGGAGCGATCGGCGCCAAGCAGGGAGCCGTTGGCGCCGCTCAGGGCGCGATCGGTGCGAAGCAGGGCGCAATCGGCGCCAAGCAGGGCCAGATCGGCGCGCAGCAAGCGGCGCTTGGCGGCCAGGCAGCTGGCCAGACTCGAGCGACTCGGAGCAGCGCGAGGTCGACGCCGAGCACGAGCGGCTCGCGAAGGAGATGGCGTCGATGAACGAGGAGATGGCAAAGCTGAGTGCCGAGATGCAGCACGCGTCGCAGCCGCTGCTCGCAATATGGCGACGAGATGCGCGAGCTGTCGAAGGAGATGGAGGGTCTGAGCCGGGAGATGAACGAGGCCGTCGCGAAAGCGAACCGCGAAATGACTGAGCTCGTCGAGCGGTTGATCAAGGAAGGCATCGCGAAGGCGGAGCGCTAGGGCTGCAGGGCGCGCCCTGACGGGCGCGCGGGGCCGCTCGCTCGCTTCTGGGGTGCGCTCACTTCGTTCGCGCTCGGTATCTGGGGCAGCTTTTCCAGACTGCTTATCGGCCCGAGCTTTAGCTCGGGCAGTTCAGCCGGCGCAGGCCGAGCGTTCCCAGACCGACGTAGGCCCGAGCTTTAGCTCGGGCAATTCGAAATGGCCATCGCTGGACACTGCCAGGTCGCCTGAAGTACTCGTAAGGGATGGCCACGCAGCACCAGCACTATCCTGTCGAGAAGACGGAAGAGGAATGGCGGCGGATCTTGACGCCGGAGCAGTACGCGGTGCTCCGCGAGCACGCCACCGAGCGGCGCAACTCGTGCGCGCTGCTAAACGAGAAGCGCACCGGCACTTTCACCTGCGCCGGCTGCGGTCAGCCACTCTTCGTGGCCGACCGTAAGTTCGAGAGTGGGACCGGGTGGCCCAGCTTCTTCGCGCCGATTGAAGGCGGCATCGGCACCACGATCGACCGCAGCTACGGCATGACGCGCACCGAGGTCCACTGCAATCGCTGCGGCGGCCATCTCGGGCATGTGTTCGACGACGGGCCGCCGCCGACCGGACTGCGCTACTGCATCAACGGCGTGGCGCTCAACTTCGAGCCGAAAGCGCCCTGATCAGCACGACGGCGCACAAGCGCCCTGGCGATCGCCTCGCTCCATTCGGGCTGCGCGCGGTGCCAGTGGCCATCCTGCCCATCCCGGAGCATGGATCTGGCGTTCATCGTGTAGCCGTCCTCTCCGCGCCCCGGCAGATAGACAAATCCGGCGTTCGTCCGAGCGTCGCGGACATACAGAACGATGTATTTCGGTTCGACCGTCTCCGTTGAACCATCAGCCCAGCGCACGTGAAACGTGACGCGATACCTGGGCAAAGACGTGTCCGGTGCCTGGCACGGATCGCCGATGAAGGTGCCGGCCCAGATGTTGGCAAGGGCTGCCGGATCGCTGGTCTCGATCGGCGCTGGCAGGTCGGCTCCAGCAATTGTGAGACGCACCGTCGGCGCCTTGGCCGAGAGGGATCCGGCGAGAAGAACAATCAGCGTCCCTGCGACGAAGGCAGACTGTGTCAGCGGCAGCGGCATGGTTCCTCCGTGACGTCGAAGACGCCGCGGTGCCGCATCTTGTTAGCGCATTCGCCGCTCCGCAGCAGATCGTGCTGCGGCGGCAACCGCGCCTTGCGTGACGTGACTCTTTACCGATAAGCTGTCTCGTTCCCGGGAGCACTAAGCGTCAGCGGCGCTCCCCCGCGGAACATCCCACCCACGCGCCCGTAGCTCAGCTGGATAGAGCGTTGGCCTCCGGAGCCAAAGGCCGCAGGTTCGAATCCTGCCGGGCGCGCCACTCGCGTGGCCGCGCCGCGGCAGTTTCTAGGACATGCCGCGCCTCCCTTCCCGACAACGAGTCAACGCGGGCCAAACCCCTGTGCGTATGCCTCGCGGAATGCCTCGCGGTAGCCCGCCTGGTAGTCGGCACGGCTGCCCATGCTCGCCTGGTACCCGGCGTCGGCCTGCTCGAGTTCGCGCTGGCCGTCCAGGTCCCAGCGATTGCGCCTGGTCTTGTCCTGCCGTCCCGCCTCGCGCCCGTCGGTGAGCCCTCGTTCCCGCCCCTTCAGATAGGCATCTCCGCGAGGCGCGGTGACGTCATTCAGCTCGTCACGTTCAAGGCTGCCGTTGCGATCGCGATCCCGGCTATCGAAGCTTGCCTTGGACCATCGCCACTCGTTGAGGGTGATGCGGCTGTTGCGATCGATGTCGAGGCGGTCGAACAGGGTTCGGCCGGTTTCCGTCTCCCCCACGACCTCGTCACGGCTCAGGACGCCGTCGCCGTTGCGATCGAGCCACTCGAAGGCGTCTCGGCTGCCATGCCATTCGTTCCGGGCGATGCGGCCATCGCGATTGACGTCGAGCGCATCGAACCGATCCTCGCGGTCGTCGTCCTGGGCGGCATCTTCGCCGAGGAACTCGCGCCGGCTCACGTTGCCGTCACGATTACGATCGATACGACGGAACGTCTCCCAGTCGTAGATCCATTCCGTGCTGCTGATCCGATCGTCGTGGTCGCGATCCAGTCGCGCGAACGTTGCTGGCGTCCAGTCGGTAAGTTCCGGATCGCGGCCGTTCCCGAAATCGTCATCTCCGCCCTGGCGCCATCCGCGGCGGCCATTGGCCCAGACTTCTTCACCGGACAGCTGGCCATCGCCATTCCAGTCGTGACGGCGAAACGACTCGTCACTGCCCCGCCACTCGCTGCGCGAGATGACGCCGTCGCGATTCCGATCCATACCTTCAAATCGGCTGTTGCTCGACTGCGCACGGACCGAGGCGACATCCAACAAACCCAAAGCGACCACAATGAGCGACGTTCTATGGATGCGTTGCATTCTCGTGGACCTCCATCCCCGCGGCGGTCGCCTCTTCATCGCCGCCGCCAACTCACGCGCCGAGCGCGCACTCGGGCTGGAGAGTGCAAGCCGATTGCCGGGCTAAGTCGTTGATTTCGAGGGAGGGCATGTCACCCAGATGTACATGCGCAGTCGAAAGTATCCGGTCCGGGTAGACGAAAGTTTCACGATCCCGCTACCTCTGGCGTCCCCTACAAGCGATCGCCCTCGGTGGAAGCCTCTGGATTCAACGGACCGCCTACAAGCCTTCGCACCAAGCGGCCGTTGAAGTCCTCGGTCACCTTGCCTTCGACGCGCACGTTGGCGGCACGCAACTGGGCCAGCATCGCCTCGAGGTTCCGCACCCGTAGTTGACCATACACGTCACGTGCTTGGCGCGAACTAGTCAGTGTCCGATCGACAGAGCGATCTGTCGTCCACTCCCAGCGTCTGCAATCCGACGGTGTAGGCCGCAGACGGTCTGTGTTCGCTTCGACGTGCCGTGGCGTTCTGCGGGCTGGTGCGGTATTGTGCGCGCTCGGACGCAAGAGCGAAAGCATTCAGGTCGCGACGGTGTGCAACCGGAACGCGGGACGAGCACGATGAAGACACCCCCACTCTTTGAGCGCGTCTATCCCACCGACCTGCGCGCCGCCGAGCTTGCGTGTTTGAAGCGCCGGCGCGAAAAGGCCAAATCAATCGAGTACCAACCCGCCACTCCCGAGGCGCCGGCCGCGAATGCTCCCGCAACGCCGGCCACTTTGCCGGAGGACACCATCGGCGTCGCCCTGTCGGGCGGCGGCATCCGCAGCGCGACGTTCTCCCTGGGCATTCTGCAGGCGCTGGCCGCTCGAGGATTGCTCCGGCGCATCGACTTCCTCTCCACGGTCTCGGGTGGCGGCTACGTCGGAGCGTTTCTCGGCGCGCTGATTCAGCGGCCCGAATCGCTGCAGGCGAATGGTCCGATCGGCATCGATCGCGCCGAGCGCGATCTTCGCAGCCCGGCGTCGGAGCCGCTGCGGTGGCTCCGAGATCACGGCCGCTACATGTCGCCGAACGGCGCCGGCGACGAAATCATTGCCGGCGCGGTCTACCTCCGCAACCTGGTCGCGATCCACGTCGTTCTCGCGATCACAGTGGTCACGATCCTTGCCGGTGCGACGCTGTTGCGCGCATGGGCGGTCGCACGCTGGCCCGGCTACATGCCTGAATGGTCGGCAGCGTGGCCGTGGCTCAGTCCGTACGTCATGCTGCCCGCGCTCATCCTTGGCCTGGTCGCCGTACCGTTTGGCTGGGCGTATTGGTTCATCCAACGGGACAAGAACCGGCAGGTCTCCGATTGGGTCGCAGCGCCGACCGCGCTTCTCGTTGCCGCGGCCGCGTTCGGCTTATTGCGCAACAGCCCCCCGCAGGACGCCGCGGTGCACTGGACGCTCCGCTTCTTTGCCGTCACGCCTCTTCTGGCGATCCTGGCCTGGGGAGCGGCCTTGTTCCGGTCCAAACTGCAGGACAACGTGGACGTCGAGGTGTTCACGCGCTCGAAGCTCTCGCAATGGCTCGCGACCTCGCTGGTCACGGTGACCTCGCTCGCGGCCTTCGCGATTGTCGATTCGTTGGGACGCACGCTCTACGGCTGGCTGGCGTCCGATGGGCCGCACTGGTCGCGCATGAGCGGCGTGATGGGCGCCGTGGCGGGACTGATCGCCGCCATCAGCAAGCTCGCACCGCTGCTCGGCGACAAACAAGGAGAACGGCACATCTCTCTGCCCAAGAACGTTGTCGCCGGCGTCGCGGCGGTGATCGTCATCGGCTGGATCCTCGTCTCGCTGTCGGCGGCGACCTACGCCGTCGCGTGGCGCGGCGCTGATCCCAACCGAGCGCTGCCGCCTCCGATGGACCAGCGCGCGCTGCTCCTTCTGACGAGTGTCTCGGCCGTGCTGGCATTTCTGTGCGGCAGAACGATTCGGTTCGTCAATAGCTCGTCGCATCAGGCGCTGTACGGCAACCGCTTGACCCGCGCCTATCTCGGGGCATCGAACCGCAATCGCTTCATCGACGCGAGCGGCCGCCGTCTTTCCGATCCGATCCGCGGCGACAACATCGGCTGGGGCGAGTACGCGCCATTCCGGAATGGCGGCCCGCTCCATATCGTCAACGTGACGTTGAACGAAACGGTGCTCGGCGCGTCGCAGGTAGAACAGCGCGATCGAAAGGGCCTGCTGGTCGCGGTCGGACCGTGCGGCCTGACCGGCGGCATCGAAAGTCACGCTCTGTGGAAACAGGAAGTAGATGAGAAGTCGGCGCAGTACGACTGGACGGGGCGCCTGCCTGCACCGAGCACGGACTGGATCAAGCCGCTGCCCCGGCTCGGAGACGACAAATTCCAGCTGTTCGCTGGCTCGGCGATGACGCCGCACCAAGTGGAGTCACTGAACGTCGGCACGTGGACGGCCATCTCGGGCGCCGCGTTCTCCACCGGCCTCGGAGCGCGAACCAGCTTGTCGTTGTCCCTTCTCCTCGGAGTCGCCAATGTCCGTCTCGGATACTGGTGGGACTCGCACGTGAAGCCCGGCGACCGTGATGCGACGCGCACCGATCCAACTCTCCGGAACCGCGTGGGTGAATGGGTCAATGTCCTGCTGCCCGTTCAGACGCATCTGTTCCAGGAGTTCACTGCGAGGTTCTATGGTCCGAATCGCATGCGCTGGTACCTGAGCGATGGCGGTCACTTCGAAAACACCGCCTGCTACGAGCTGCTGCGCCGCCGCGTGCCTTTGATCATCGCCTGCGACGACGGACAGGACGCCGGGTACACGTTCGAGGATCTCGGCAATCTCGTTCGGAAGGCGCGAACGGACCTGTGCGCAGACATCCGTTTCCTCTCGCGATCCGAGATCAAGGAGCTGGTCGATCCAGCGTTGCACAGCGTGATCGGCGTGCTCGACGACTTCCGTGCGGCGGCGGACGACGACAAACAGCTGGCGGGGCTGGCGCAGGGGTTCGCACGTGCGCACGCAGTACTCGCGAACGTGTATTACGAAGGATCGCAGGTGGCCGAGTCGCTGATGCTCTTCGTCAAACCCAGCCTCACCGGCGACGAGCCGCTCGATATCCTTCAGTATCGGCAGGACCACCGCGCCTTCCCGCAGGAGCCAACGGTCGATCAGTACTTCGACGAGGCGCAGTGGGAAAGCTACCGCGCGCTGGGCGAGCACATCGGCAGCCAGCTGTTTGCGGAGCCGAGCGGTCACGGATGGTCGCCCTTCGGAACCGCTCGATCGAGCGACGCTCGCGGCCGGGAACCACGCGTCAGCGAGACTGCAGCCGCACCGCTCTGAAGATCACGAGATGCCCGGCAAGAGCCGCAAGAACCATGACCGCGGGCAGCCACACGTAGGGCGTGGAGGTCACGAAAACGTTGAGACGGTCCTCGCCGAAATAGCGGAATGTCGGCGTCGACAGAATGGCGATCGTGACGACGTTCATCAGCAACGCCAGCCCGATGACGTTCCATGCCGTCACTAACACTCGACCGCGGCCGCGGGCCGCAACGACGGCAACGATCAATGCCGACGTGCCCGTGAGAATGTCGAAGTTGCGGCCGGTGTAGGTCATCTGCGGAGGGATGATGCCGCGGACCGACAGCTGGTGCATCGCGAGTTCCAGTGGGAGCCTGAACGCCTGGACGGCTACCAGCGCCCAAAGGGGGACGAACTGCGCGAGACGCCTGCCCGGTATCGTGAAGGCAAGCAGAAACGCGAGAAGCACGATCGCCAGGACCAGCAACCCGAACGGCGGCGGCACGTGATCCCACCGGCGAAGGAGCCCGGACTGCGCGGCGATCCACGTTGCCGACATCCAGCCGGTCGCACCAAGCGCCGCAAACGCGGCGGCGCGCATCGTCGCCCGCGGTGCCGCCCCGCTGCGCTGCCAGGACCAAGCGATTCCCCAGACGAACGCCGCCGCGAGGAGCAGGGGGATCACGATGAAGGCTGCGACCATTGGACCCTCGAGGTTCTGGCTCAACATTTTGTACGGTTTTCATCCACGACGTCGACGCGCTGGATCGCCACTGCCGCTGACAACTCGGTTCCAACCGACTGATCCTCGCGAAGTTAGCGAGCACTCTGCGCGCGGCTCGCCGCTGGCGTTGCGTTTGCGTAAACAGGCGTCGAGCCGACGGCCGGTGCCGTGTGGCGCGGAGGTGTAGCGTGGCAAAGAAAGTGTCGACCAACAAACGCAGCAGCAAAAGAGCCGGTGCTGACAAATCACCGCGGCAGGACGACAGTTCGGTCGTGACACAGGTCGCCGAATACGTCGGCGCGTCTCTCGGTCACTTGGTGAATCAGCGCGATCGGCTGGTGAAACAGGTCGCCGATCTGGATCGGCGCATCGCGGCCCTCGGGCCTGGACGCTCCACCACCAGGAAATCTGCTGCCACACCGGAACGGAAGGGCAATCGGAAGAAGCATCGCGGAAAGCCCGAAGAAACGGCAGCGCCGAAGCAGGCCTTGCGGAAGCTGTCCGCTGCGGCCTCGGCGCGAGCCGCCGCGAGAACACGCGCAACGGCACGCAGCAGCCGGTGACAAGGCGCTGGTCCGAGAGCCAACCGTCAGCGATCGACCAGGGAGCCGCCGACCGGCGGCGTCCCGGCGACCAGGGGCCGGGCAGCGCGCGAACGTCGCGCCCTTGTTATCATGCGTCCACCTCAGATGGACGCCGAATCCTCGGTCGAGCTCGTCCGGCTCGCCCAGGCGGGCGACGAGGCCGCGCTCAATCGCCTGATCGAGCGCTATCGGCCTCGTCTCCGCCGATGGGCCGCCGGCCGGCTGCCCCGCCACGCGCGCGACTTCGCCGATACCGAGGATCTGGTGCAGGAAGCGCTGCTCGGGACGGTTCGGAACTTTCATCACTTCGAACATCGCGGCGAATGGGCTCTCCAGGCTTACCTGCGCCGCGCCGTGATGAACCGCCTCCGCGACGAGCTGCGGCGTTTCGACGCACAGCCGCGCCGGCAGCCGCTGCCCGATCGAGCGGCATCGCGCGGGCCGTCGCCGCTCGAAGCCGCCGTCGGCCGCGAGTTCTTCGAGCGCTATGAAGCGGCGCTGGCAGTGCTCTCGGCGGTCGAGCGCGAAGCGGTGATTGCCAAGATCGAGCTCGGGTGTACCTACGAGGAAATCGCGCTCCTCGTCGACAAGCCCAGTCCCGATGCCGCCAGGATGTGCGTGAGCCGCGCGCTCGACCAGGTGGCGCGCCTGATGTCCGCGAGCTGACCGCCACAGGCACACTGTGTCCGAGCCGAACTCGCTGCTCCAGACACTCGCGGAAGCGGTCGCGGACGGGTCGCCAGTGGACTGGGGCGACGCCGAATCGACGGCGCGGTCCGACGAGGAACGCCGCGCCATCGCGCAGCTCCGCGGCCTGGCCATTCTGCAGGACGCCGCCCGCGCACACACGCTGGCCTGGGGTCCGCTGGAGATCAAACACGAAATCGGCCGCGGCACGTTCGGCATCGTCTACCGGGCGTGGGACCCCCGGCTCGATCGCGAGGTCGCGCTCAAGCTGCTGCACGAGGCTGACGGTGACAGCCGCGACGCGGCTGCGGTAGTCGCCGAAGGCCGCCTGCTCGCCCGCATCCGTCATCCGAACGTCGTCGTGGTTCACGGCGCAGACACGCACGACAAGCGCGTTGGCGTGTGGATGGAGTTCATCACCGGCGCGACGTTGAAAGGGCTGCTGGAGCAGCAGGGTCCGCTCGGCGCCAGCGAAGCCGCCGTGATCGGCCGCGATCTGTGCAACGCCCTCGCAGCCGTCCACAAACAGGGTTACCTGCACCGCGACATCAAAGCCCAGAACGTGATGCGCGAGGCCGGCGGCCGCATCGTGCTGATGGACTTCGGGGCCGGCGGCGCGATCGTCCCGGCACTGGGCGCTGAAGCGCCACTGGCGGGAACTCCTGCCTACCTTGCGCCGGAGGTGCTCGCGGGAGAGCCGCCGACGGTGCGCAGCGATCTCTACAGCCTCGGAGTGCTGCTCTTTCACCTGGTCAGCGGCTCGTTTCCGGTCAGCGCGCAATCGATGAACGCGCTCCGGGATGCGCACGCCCGGAAAGAGCGTCTGCTGCTCCGTGACCTGCGACCGGATCTGCCGGAAACCTTCGTGCGCGCGGTTGATAAGGCGACGGCACCCGAGCCATCGGACCGGCCGGCCAGTGCGGGCGCCCTCCAGGCGCTGCTCGAGGACACGCTCTCCAGCACGGGAGCGGACACTTCGGGCGCGGCATCTACGCAAGTGCGGCCACGTCCCACCCGGTGGCGCGTATTTGCGGCGGCCATCGTCCTGATCGCGATCGCGGGCCTCGCCGGCCTGCTGCTTTCCGGCAAGGCGTTATGGAGGCCGTCCGTCGATCGGAACTCGGTGGCGATCCTGCCGTTCAAGAATCTGAGCCCCGGGGGCGACGCCGAGTACTTCAGCGAGGGGCTCGCCGACGATCTGGTCGCGCAGCTCTCCGCGCTTCGCGATCTTCGGGTGATTGCCGGCACCTCGATGCGCCGCTACCGCGATCGAACGAAGTCGGAACAGGAGATCGGCGCCGAGCTGAATGTCGCAACAGTGCTCGACAGCAGCATCCGGCGGTCCGGCGATCGGATCAGGATCGTCAGCCGGCTGGTTGACGCGCACTCCGGCGAGCAACTCTGGTCCGAAAGCTTCGAGCGGGGCATCGACGACGTCGTGGCGATGCAGAACGAGGTGGCGCGGAAGATCGCCGTGGCGCTGAAAGGCGAGCTCTCGGCGCCGGACGTGGCACGACTGGGCGCCGGCCACGCCAGCAATGCCGCCGCGCACACCGCCTATCTAAAGGGCCGCTATTATTGGGGGCTGCGGACCGAGGACGGCATCGCCCGCAGCATCCGGTTCTTCAACGCGGCTCTCGCCAGCGATCCAAAGTACGCAGCGGCGTATGCGGGGCTCTCGGATGCGTATGGATCGCAGGCCGCCTACGGTTTCGTGCCGGCCGAGCAGGCGTACGAACGGGCGGAAGCGGCGGCGCGCAAGGCGGTGGCGCTGGATGGGTCACTTGCGGAGGCCCATGCCTCTCTGGCATACGTGCAGCGGAATCGATTCGAGTGGGACGCCGCTGAGCGCAGCCTGAAGCGCGCCATTGCCCTCAAGCCTGGATATGCGACGGCGCACCACTGGTACTCGGTGTACCTGACGCAACAAGGTCGGTTCTCGGAAGCGCTCACCGAATCGAAGACCGCAATTTCCCTCGACCCACTGTCCGTGCCCGCGAACCTGCAGCTCGGAGTGGCGATGATGATGGCACGCCGTTACGACGTCGCCGTCGCGCAATTCGAGCGCACGCTCCAGATGGACCCCGCGGTGCCGCTCGCATATCGCAGCATCGCAGATGCGTACACCTACGCCGGAGATCGCGCCAAGGCGCAGGCGGCGTTCGAGCGGGCATTGCGGAACACGCCCGTTGCCTCCGAAGACCAGGAGCTCAAGGCCGACATGGCCTACGCCGCGGCGATCGAGGGACGGCGGGACGATGCACTGAGGGCAGTGCACGACTTGACCGAGCGTTTTCACCGTGGCGGTGAGCAGGTGGCTGGCAACATCGCCGCGATTCACGCCGGACTGGGCGATCGGGACGCCGCGATTCACTGGCTGACCGTCGCCCGCGATCGGCGGGACCAGGAGATCAGTTACCTGAAGGTACACCCGCGATGGGACTCGCTCCGGGGCGATCCGCGGTTCGATGCGATCCTGAAAAGTCTCGGCTTGCACACGACAAGAGAGGTGTTGAATGGCGAAGCGATCGACCACCGGCAAACCGAACGACCGACTGGCGCAGTTGCTGATCGACCTCGCGATTGACGACGAGTTCCGCGCCAGGTTCAACCAGGATCGTGCCGCCGCCATTGCCAGCCGCAAGCTGTCGAAGGACGCGGCGAAGGCGCTGATGAGCAACGATTCGGACACGCTGCAGCTGCTCCTCAATAACCAGGTGCAGCAAGCGGCACGCAGGGCGGTCAGGAAGGTCAAGCGATCGGTCAAGAAGCGGTGAGCGCGAGACGCGGCGTGCCCCCCGCCCGTCGCGGCGCGCTTACGGTCGTCGGCACCGGCATCACCGGAATCGGTCAGACCACGCTCGAAAGCGTCGCGTGCCTGGAGCGCGCGGACAAGGTCTTCTACCTGGTGACGGAGCCGACGACCGAAGTGTGGATTCGCGGCCTGAACCGGTCAGCGGAGTCGCTGGCCGGCCTCTACGCGGACCATAAGGATCGAAAGACGACCTACGCCGAGATCACGCGGCGCCTCGTCTCCGCAGTGCGCGGCGGCGCGCGCGTCTGCGTCGCTTTCTACGGGCACCCCGGCGTGCTCGTCCAGGCCTCACACCGCACCATTCGCGTATTGCGGCGCGAGGGGTATTCGGCGCGCATGCTGCCCGGCGTGTCGGCAGACGGGTGTCTCTTCGCCGACCTCGGAGTCAATCCCGGCGATCATGGCGTCCAGGGTTTCGAGGCCACCGACTTCCTGATGTATCAGCGGCAGTTCGATCCGACGAGCGAGCTGCTCCTGTGGCAAGTCGGCGTGCTCGGCGAAGCCCGCGCAATCAAGGGGATCACCTGCCGGCCGGAACGGCTCCGCGAGCTGGTTGCGGTCCTCCGGCGACACTACCCCGCGACCCATCGCGTGACGCTGTATTACGCGCCGATGTTCCCGTCACATCCGCCGATCGTCACGCGTCTGCGCCTCGATCGGCTGCCGGAGGTGCCGGTCAGTCCGCTGGCACTCCTCTACGTGCCCGCCCTCCCGCAACGCCGCGCCAGAGCAAAGATCGTTCGCTGGTTCGACGAGAAATAACGCTACGATGCCCGAGCTGAAGCTCGGGCCTACCTACGAAGCCGTGCAGATCCATCTCGTTGACGGAACCTACGAGCTCTTCCGCCACTTCTTCGCGATGCCCTCGCACCGTGACGCCGATGGCCGTGAAGTCGCGGCCGTTCGCGGCGTGGTCGCGTCGATCCTCGGCATGATCTCGGCCGGCGCGACGCACGTGGGCGTTGCGACCGATCACGTGATCGAGTCGTTCCGCAACCGGCTGTGGCGCGGCTACAAGACGAGCGCCGGAGTCGATCCGGCGCTCCTGGCGCAGTTCCCGATCCTCGAAGAGGCGCTGCAGGCGGCGGGTCTTGTGGTCTGGCCGATGATCGAGTTCGAGGCCGACGATGCGCTGGCCGCCGGCGCGGAAATCGCCGCTCGCGACGCGCGTGTCGAGCGCGTGATCATCTGTACTCCCGACAAGGATCTCGCACAATCCGTGCGCGGCACGCGCGTCGTGCAGCTGAATCGCCGGACTCGCACGACCATGGATGAGAGCGGCGTCATCGCCAAGTTTGGCGTTCCACCGGCGTCGATCCCTGATTACCTGGCGCTCGTCGGCGACTCGGCGGACGGCTATCCGGGGCTGCGCGGCTGGGGCGCGAAGTCGTCGGCGGCGGTGCTCGCACGCTACGGTCACATCGAAGCGATCCCGACCGATTGGCGCACCTGGGGCGTCAACGCCGCGAATGCGGGAGCGCTCTCGCGCGTGCTCGAGGAGGAACGAGCGCGAGCACTCCTGTTCCGCACGCTGGCGACCCTGCGCACGGACATCCCTCTCTTCGAATCGGTTGACGAGCTGGAATGGAAAGGACCGACCGAGGCATTCGCGCCGCTGGTGGCGACGTTGGAAAACAAGAACCCACGTCGTAGGCCGAGAACAAGACCTCGTCCGTAGGCCGAGAACAAGAGCCCTCGCCGTAGGCCCGAGCTTCAGCTCGGGCGGTTCGCTGGGATCAGCGATGTCGCTTCCGAATTGCCCAAGCTAAAGCTTGGGCCTACGTACGACATGCTGATACCATCCGCGCCCAACGGAGGATGCCATGGGTGAGGGCGGTATCACGCGGCGCGAGATGGTGCGTCGGACGATTGGTGCGGGCACGGCGCTGGCCGCGCCGGGCCTGCTCGGTGCGAGCGCCCATCCGAACCGCAACTCCAGCGCAGCCGGGGTCGCCGCCTCGGGCGGATTGCGGCTCGGATCCGATCTCTACGAGTCGATTGGCGTCCGCCCGCTGATCAACGCGCGCGGCACCTACACGATCATCAGCGGATCGCTGCTGCTGCCTGAAGTGCGCGAGGCGATGGCCGAAGCGTCGAAGCACTACGTCCACCTCGACGAGCTGACGGAGGCAATCGGCGCCAGACTCGCGGCGCTGACCGGAGCGGAATCGGGCCTGGTCTCCTCGGGCTGTGCCGCGGCGCTGACGCACGCGACGACGGCCTGCGTCGCCGGCGGCAATCCGGACCTGCACGTGCGGATACCGAATCTCGCCGGGTTTCCGAAAGACGAGTGCATCATCCCCAGGCACTCGCGCAACGTCTACGACGCCGCGCTCCGCGCCGTCGGTGTCCGCGTCGTCGAAGTCAGCACGATGGCGGAGCTCGAAGCGGCGTTCGGTCCGCGCACGGCGCTCGTCTACATCCTGGCCGGACCCGCCGCCGACGCGAGCCCGATCAGTCTGAAGGCCATTGCGCCGCTGGCGAAAGATCGCGGCGTGCCGATCCTCGTGGACGCCGCCGCCGAGATTCTGACCATCCCCAACGTGCACCTCCAGAACGGCGCCACGCTGGTCGCCTACAGCGGCGGCAAATGCCTGCGTGGACCGCAGGCCGCCGGTCTCCTCCTCGGCCGAAAGGACCTCGTGCGCGCTGCCTGGGTCCACAGCGCGCCGCATCACGGCTTCGCGCGCGGCAAGAAGGTGGGCAAAGAAGAAGCGATCGCGATGCTGATGGCGGTCGAGATGTGGGTGAAGCGCGATCACGAGGGCGAGTGGGCGCGCTGGTCCGGATGGCTCGACACCATCGCCCAACGCGTCAAAGGCATCGAGGGGATTCAAACCAAGGTCGTCCAGCCAGAAGGTCTGTCCAACAAGACACCATCGCTGCACATCCTCTGGAACCGCGCGAGTCTGGGCGTGTCGGGCGACTCGATCGCGCGCGCGTTGCTCGACGGCGAGCCGCGAATCGCCCTCTTTCCCGCCCGTGCGGACGCGCCCGATCTGACCGGCGTGTCGATCACCCCCTACATGCTGGTCTCCGGAGACGAGAAGATCATCGCCGACCGGCTGCACCAGGTGCTCTCGAATCCGCCCAAAGATCCGGCAACGACACCGGCCGCACCGGCGACCGATGTCGGCGGGACGTGGGACGTCACTGTCGATTACGCCGCCTCGCAGTCGCATCACGGGCTCCAACTGCTGCAGCGCGGGAACGACATCACGGGAACTCACCGCGGCGACTTCATCACGCGCGATCTCGTCGGCACGATTGACGGTAGTACCGTGAAGCTGCGCAGCGCCTACGGCGAAGAGCACGGAGACTCGCTGAACTACGCGTTCAACGGAACCGTCGCCGGCGACGAGATCGCCGGCACGGTCGACCTCGGCGAGTACCTGAGCGCGAAGTGGACCGCCAGGCGACACGCTGCCGGACGGAGCTGACACGTGTCCGCCCGGATTGCTATCGCCGTACTCGCCGCCGGCGCGTTTTCGACCGTTGCCAATGCCGAGCCGAAATACGACCTGCTCCTTCGTGGCGGTCATGTCATCGACGCGAGAAATAGCATCAGCGCCGTGCAGGATGTCGCAATCGCTGCCGGAAAGATTGCTGCCGTCGCCCCCCGCATCGATCCTGCGGAGGCATTCAAAGTGGTGGACGTATCCGGTCTGTACGTCACGCCCGGGTTGATCGACATCCACACGCACGTCTACGCCGGCACCGGCGAGAAGGGGTCGTACGCCGGTGACAACAGCGTTTACCCCGACGGCTTCACGCTGCGGGTGGGCGTGACGACGATCGCCGACGCCGGCTGTGCCGGATGGCGCAACTTCGACGATTTCAAGGCGAAGGTCATCGATCGCGCGATCACCCGCGTCCTCGCCTTCCTCAACATCGTCGGCAGCGGCATGCGCGGCGAGAAGTTCGAGAACGAACTGCCGGACATGGCAGCGCAGCCCGCCGCCGACATGGCCAGGCGGCATCCCGGCGTCATCGTCGGCATCAAGACGGCGCACTACAAGGGGCCGGAATGGACGCCGGTCGAGCGCGCCGTCGAGGCCGGAACGCTCGCCAATATTCCGGTGATGGTGGATTTCGGCACCGACCATCCCGAGCGGCCGGTCGCGGATCTGCTGACGAAGAAACTGCGGCCCGGCGACATCTACACGCACATGTACTCCGGCCTGCGCGGCGAGCAAGACGCGTCAGGACACGTCAACCCAGGACTCTGGGACGGCCGGAAGCGCGGCGTGCTCTTTGACGTCGGACACGGCGGCGGCAGCTTCGCCTGGCGCATCGCGGCACCGGCGATGAAGGAGCAGTTCGTTCCCGACACGATCTCGACCGATCTGCACATCGGCAGCATGAATGCGGGGATGAAAGACATCCTCAACGTCATGAGCAAGTTCCTCGCGATGGGCATGTCGGTAGACGACGTCGTGGCGCGGGCGACGTGGAATGCGGCGAAAGCCATCCGGCAGGAGGCGCTGGGCCATCTCGGCGTCGGCGCGCCCGCGGATGTCGCGGTGCTGCGTGTCGAGAAAGGGCACTACGGCTTCGTCGATTCCTTCGGCGCGCGGATGGAAGGCACCGAGCGGCTCGTCTGCGAGTTGACGGTGCGTGATGGCAAAGTGGTGTACGACCTCAACGGGCTGACACGGCCCGACTGGCAGAGTCTTCCCCGCGACTATCGCGCCACAGGTGATCCGCGATGGGATGCGGTTCCAGGCAGCAGGAGGTGACATGGCACGAGCGACACGACGGTCGGACAGGCGCAAATTCCTGAAACACGCACCAGCGGCCGCCGCGCTGGCGGCACTGGCGCCGGTGGCGGCCGCGGCGCAGGACTCCGGCGCAAAGCCGGTGAAGAAAGTGCACTGGTCGAACGGGAAGCCGCCCGAAAAGCCGCCGCTCTTCAGCCCGGTGGTGCAGTACGGCAGCCTTCTCTTCGTGTCCGGCGTCGGCGCGCACTTCGAGGGCGACATCAAGGCGCACACGAAGCACGTGCTCGACGAGATCCAGCAGAAGCTCGAGGCCGCCGGGTCGTCGATGGAGAAGGTCTTGAAGGTAAACGTCTATTTGAACGACCTGAAGGACTACCAGGGGATGAACGAAGTGTTCATGGGCCGCTTCGGTTCCGAACCGGGTGTTCGCACGACCATCGCCGCTGCCGGCGGGATTCCGGGCAACTCGCTCGTCGAGATCGACTGCATCGCTTACGTGTGAACCCGGGTTGATCGGGTTGGTCGGGTTGGTCGGTTGATCGGGTTTGTCGAGTTGATAGCGTTGCCGAACTCGCTCAACCCGTCCAACCGACCAACCCGACGAACCTGGCCCTACGGCAGCGCGAACGCGATGATCGTCGAGCCCGCAGCGACGGCGACGAACTGGCGGCCGTCGAAACTGTAAGTCATCGGCGACGCCTTCCACCGGATGTTGGCCTGGAATCGCCACAGCCGCTCGCCGGTCTTCGCGTCCACCGCGGCGAACGCGCCACCATCGTCGCCGTAGAACACGAGGCCTCCCGCCGTCGAGAGCGCGCCACCCCAGGAGTCCGCTGAGCCCGTCTGCGGCACTTCCCACGCAATCGATCCGGTCTGGACGTCGATGGCGCGCAGGATCTTCTGCGCCGTTTCGCCGGGGACGTTCCTCGTCGAACCGCCGTAGTACGACCGCCCTGCCTGCCAGATCTCGGGCGCCGTCGCGTAGACGTTGCACTTCTCCAGCGTCTGCACGTAGTAGAGGCCCGTTGCGGGATTGAACGCAGTCGAGAACCAGTTCGTGGCGCCTTCCACAGCCGGGCAGATCCGAGTGCCGTGCTTCGACGGCTCCTGATCGGGATTCCGGATCGGACGGCCGGCCGCAGAGATACCACTCGCCCAGGTGAGCTTCTGCACGAACGGCTTGGCCAGCAGCAGCGCGCCATTCGTCCGATCGAGCACGTAGAAGAAGCCGTTGCGATTCGCGTGCAGCAGGAGCTTGCGCGGCTGCCCTTCCCAAGCGGTGTCCACGAGCACCGGCGGTTGCTGCGCGTCCCAGTCCCACAGATCGTGCGGCGTGTACTGAAAGTACCAGGCAAGCGTCCCCGTCGACGCTCGAATGGCGAGGACGGAGTCGGAGTACAGGTTGTCTCCGAGACGCTGGCTGCCGTCGTGGTCCGGACAAGGATTCCCCGTCGGCCAGTACAGGAGATCGAGCTCGCTGTCGTAGGTCCCCGTCAGCCACGTGGACGCGCACGGGTGATCGATGTCCTTGCCCTTCCACGTTTCGGATCCCGGCTCGCCGCGCGCCGGGACGCTCCACACGCGCCACACTTCCTTGCCCGTCTCCTGATCGAAGGCTGCCAGGAAGCCACGAATACCCTCGTCCCCTCCCGACGTGCCCGAGACCACGAAATTGCCGACGACGAGCGGCGCGGACGTTGCGCCGTAGTTCATCCGCCAGTCGGCGATCACGCTCTCCCAGAGCAGCGTGCCCGTGAACCGGTTCAACGCCAGGAGATGCGCGTGATCGGTCACCATGAACAGCCGATCGCCGGCGATGGCAACGCCGCGATTGATCCCGCCGGCGGCATCGCCGGCGAGGCCTTTCGTGCGCGGCCGCTTGAAGTGCCAGATCTCGCGGCCGTTGCCGGCATCGAGCGCCACGCATTCGTTGGCGGACGTGATGTACATGATGCCGCCCGCGACCACCGGCGTCACTTCGAGCCGCGAGCTGCCGGCCAGCGGATACACCCATACCGGCACCAATGAGGCAACGTTGGCGCGGGTGATTCGATCGAGCGCGCTGAACCGGTTGCCGCTCGGCTGTCCGTGGTACGTGGGCCAGTCCGCATCCGAGGTCACCGTGCGGAGGCCGTTGTCCGATTTTCGCAGCAATCGAACTTTGCCATCGTCGGTCAGCACCTGGAGATCGTCATCGCCGCGATTCAGCGCGATGCCGTCGATCGTCGCGCCGTCGGTAGTCTGGAGCGTCACGCGCGGACGGTCCGCGCCTTCCTGGGACTGCAGCCGCCGGACGAACTTGATCAGCGACCGGGACGTGGCCGCCGGGAGCGCCATGCCGGGCATGCCAGCCGAGGGCAACCCGTCGCGGATCAGTGCCGCCAGCTCGTTGTCGTTGCGGAACGCGAGCCGCTCGATGATGTTGGGCCCGCGCTCACCGCCTCGCCCATCGGCGCCGTGGCACTTGGAGCAGAACTGCTCGAATACGCGTTGACCGCCTTCGGAAACCGCCGGAGCCGGCGCCTGGCGAGCCGGCAGTCAGCGGCCGATGCAAGTCATCACGAATGCGAGCAATCGCATACGCGCGGACTCTACCATGCCCGAGTTAAGCTCGGGCCTACGTGCTGACGATCGCTCGGGCCCACGTACGCTCTCCAGGATCGCCGCGATCAAGTACGTAGGCCCAAGCTTTAGCTTGGGCATTACGATGACAGGCGATGCGACTGCCGATAGTCATCGCGATCGGTCTCGCCGCGGCGACTGGCGCTGTTTCACCTGGCGTGCTTGACCCGCTACGAGGCGCAGCGACTTATCGATGGCCTGCATGTACGACATCGCGCCTTTGCAGAAGCCTCGAGCGACATGCCCGTGGTGTCTGGAGCGGGCGCTGGACGAAGTCGATCGTATCGACCGGCTGATGAGCCACTACAAGCCGCAGAGTCCTCTGTCGCAACTCAATCGCGAGGCGGCCGGCGGTCCGCGATCGTCGTCGACCGCGAGCTCTTCGACCTGATCGCGCGCTCGATCGACTACAGCCGTGACACTGACGGCGCGTTCGACGTCACGGTGGGACCACTGATGAAGGCGTGGGGATTCTTCCTCGGCGACGGCCGGGTCCCTCGAGGCGACGAACTGGCGGACGTGATGCGCCACGTCGGCTATCGGCACGTCGTCCTCGATCCGACGTCGCGCACCATCCGGTTCGACGTTCCGGAGGTCGAGCTCGATCTCGGCGGCATCGCCAAGGGCTACGCGGTCGATCGCGTCGTCGCGCTCCTGCAGCAGCGTGGCATCACGCCGCCCTGGTCAGCGCTGGCGGCAGCACGGTCTACGGCCTCGGCCATCCGCCTGAGTCGCCGGGCCTGGGACGTGAAGATTCAGGATCCGCTGAATCCTGCTCGTGTCGCGTTCACGGTCGCGCTGACAGATCGCGCGATCTCGATGGCTGGGCGCTCGGCGAAGACGTTCGAGGCCAACGGCATCGTCTACTCGCACATCATGGATCCGCGGCACCGGACGCCCTGTGCAGGGCATTGTCAGCGTCGCGGTGACGTCGCTGACCGGCACGGACGGAGATGCGGTGGACGATGCGCTGTTTGTGATGGGAGTGGAGAAGGGCCGCAGATATCTCCGCCACTTTCCGAGCTCGACTGCGTGGTATTGGCTGCAGGACGCCGATGGGTCGCGCGTCGTTCGGCAGCAATGACGTCGATCACTTCAGCAACCACCGAAACACGTCCTGCATGAATTCCTGGCACTGATAGTCGTTCACGCCTTCCCAGCTGGTCATGTACAGCGACATCATGCCGTCGCCCATCACGACGATCCTTCCCACCGTTCTCTACCTCTTTGAACGTGCCGAACGGATTGGCATCCGATCGGTCGTTGAAGGCGAACGGCGTGCCACCGGTGACCGTCCTGGCGCCGTGATAGGAGATTTTCAAGCCCTTGTCGGTCAGGAGGCCCGCTTTGGTATGGCCGCCCGCCAGTGAATCGGGACTCTCGCCGCCGAACTGGATGCCAAACGGACGAATCAGATCGTTCACGTTGGTCTGCTCCAGCGTCGACCACATGTCCTGATCCATCACCAGGAACAGCGAACCGCCGCTTCGAGATGCGGTTGGAGATTGCGCTGACTTCACCGGGTGTGTATCTGGCCGAAGGAATGTGGATGAACAGGAGGTCGCATCCTTCGACGTCCTTGGGTGTGATTTCCTTCTCCAGATACGACAGGCTCGCGTTGACGGCGGTCGCGGTCTTCGTCAGTTCCGCCGTCATGTATTTCACTCGCTCGATCATCTTCACGTCCATTCCGGCCATGTCCGCGGGGTCGTGCCAGAACTTCTGCTGGTGGGCGACATCCATGCAGATGCGCTTGGCAGCGGGCATGGCCGGCTGAGCATTCGCACTGACAGAGGCCAGAAGACTGAAAAGAAGTGTGGCGATGGTGATCGGTGTCATGATCGCATCCTCATCCCGCGCTGCCGCGACTGGTGAACGAAATGTGGCAGAGCGGACTATCGCGTCGTAGAGCGGTCAAGCCGCGATGCAGAGCGCCCGGCGCGAAATTAGGGGCTCAGTCCGCTCACCGCGCCGCGGCCAGTGCCTCGAGCGCCGCCTCGACAAACGGGTCGCGGCCGGCAGCGGCATGCGCAACATCCACGAGCACGGCTGGCTGAAAGGCCTCTCGCGGCGTGCCGTTCACGTGGTACAGCCGTTCCATCGGCACATTGATGCCGATCCCCGTCCGCGGAAGCCGGGTCCGCGTCGTTGCCCCCACTAGGCCAGCCATCGCGGTGCCCACCACCGTGCCGGTCCTCGTGCCGTCGAACCCAATCGCGAGGCCTTCACCCATGCTGCCGGTCCAGCGGTTCACGAGGGCGGCTACCGGCCGCGAGTAGATGAAGTCTCCTCGTGGCGAGACATGCGCGTACCAACTCCGGCCCACTCCCCTACTGCTTTCTTCGGAGGGCAGCATGTGTTTCTGGTAGGCGATCTCCCGCTCGACGAAACGCGCCAGGATCCCGTTCGAACGCGACGAACGTAGCCGATACCAGGTCGAATCTCGGAGGCGTCCAGCGGCGCCCTCCGGCTGGTGAACTGATCGCCTGCGGGCAATTCCACAGCGCGAGCGGCGCCTCTCTCACGGATTCGAAAAGGCGTGGTGCATTGTGCCGACCGGCCAGTACAGCTCGCAGCGCCCAGTCCCGCGCAGCCGCAACAGAATGGGGATAGGAGCGCCCGATCCGGGCCTCGACCGCATCGCCAATGGGCATTCCGTCGAACCTGACAACGACGGCGCCCGGACGGAGACCGGCTCGTGCCGCGTCCGAGTGGTCGCGGACCTGGGTAATCGTCGCGCCATCTTCTCGCCATTCAGCCCATAGATCGGTGCCCGAAGGCACGAGACGCGGTGAACGTTCCAGATTGACGGTCAGCTGTGCATGCGGGTCGTACAGCTCGTCGAGCACTCGCTCGAGCAGGGCGATGAATTCGTCGCGGTTCTTCACGTCGCGAAGGTCCGCGGCATACAACGCTGGGACGGCTTCCCAGCGTGTCGCCTTCGCGTCGAAGTAGGCGTAGCTCGCCGCAACGGTCCTGATCGCCACCTCGAAGTCCTGCTGGAAATCGTTTGGTGCTTGCGCGATCAGACAGGATGATGCGGCCAGTGCCGCGGTGAGCGTCGATAGCGCGATTCGCACCTATTCGTAGCGCAACGCGATCATGGGATCGACTTGCGCGGCTCGGCGCGCCGGAATCCAGCAGCCGATCGCCGCGATCACGACGAGCAATAACGTCGTCGCGACAAGTGTCGGCGGATCGTATGACCTCACGCCGACGAGCTGGTCCTCGATCGTCCGCCCGAGCAGCAGACTCATCGCGATACCAACGGCGATGCCTACGGCCACGAGCCGTACTCCGTTTCCGACGACCATGCCGAGCACATCCGCAGCCTTTTGCCCCAAGTGCCATGCGAATGCCGATCTCATGCGTCTTGCGGGTCGTCGAGTACGCCAACACGCTGTAGACGCCCACGGTGACGAGCATCAGGCCGACGCATCCAAACACCATCATCAACAGAAATCCAAACCTCGGCCCGGCATACATCCCCTGGTCCGCGAAATCCTCCAGCCTGCCGGAGATCCCCAGAGGCACGTCTGCGTCGGTGGCCGACACGGCCCGCTGCACGGCGTTGGTCAGCATCAACGGGTCCTGCGACGTGCGCACGTTCAGAACCTGCAGCGAGGACGCCGTCATCGTCGACGGAATCCAGACTTCGGGTTCGATCGGCGACCGCAGCCCACGATTGCGCACGTCGCCGACCACGCCGATGATTTCGAACCAGGCATCCTGCACCGGCTCCGGTGCCGTCTCGAGGTCGACGAGCCGCACACGCTGCCCGATGGGACGCTCGTTGAGCAGGTACTTGCGGACGAACGCGTCGTTCACGACCGCAACCTTGCGCCGGTCGATGACGTCCGCCTCGCTCAACGGCCGCCCCTGCTTGAACTCGAACCGCATCGTCCGGAAGTGGTCCTCGGTGGCCTGCTGAAAAAACGTTTGCGACGCAGCGTCCTGTGGCTTGCCGGCGATTTCCAGCCGGGACTCGCGGCCGGTGTCGAGGGCGCCCGAGGTTGACGCTCCAGCATGCACCACGCCCGGGAGCGCCCTGATCCGCGCCAGCAGCGGGTGCATGAAGGCCGACACCTGTTCGGCCGTCGCGTAACGGTCCGCGGGCAGTTGCAGCACCGCCGTGAAGACATGGTCCGCCTGCACTCCCAGAGGCACTTCGCGCAGGGCGACGAAGCTTCGCATCAGGAGTCCGGCGCCGATCAGCAGCGTCAGGGACAATGCCACTTCCATCACGACCACCAGGTCGCGCAGCCGCCCACCGCGGAACCCGCCGCTCACGCCCTTGCCGCTGTCGCGCAGCGGATCGCTCAGGTCGCGCCGATACGATTGCCATGCCGGCGCCAGGCCACAGATCAGCGCGGTCAGCACCGCGATGCCAAGCGTCACCGCGAGCACCGGCCCGTTCAGCTCGATCACCGTCTCGGACGGAATCACCCGCGCCGGGAGCGCGGCGACGAGCGCCTTCAGCCCGCCCCAGGCGAAGAAGATCCCCAGCCCGGCGCCGGCGACGGCCAGCATCAGGCTTTCGACGATCAGCAGCCGGACGATTCGCATGCGTCCCGCCCCCAGCACGGTCCGCACGGCGAACTCCTTCTCCCGCGTCGTCGCACGCGCCAGCATCAGGTTCGCCACGTTGCTGCATGCGATGAGCAGCAGCAATCCCACCGCCGCCAGGACGGTGTACAGCGTCGGCTTGATGCGCGCGACCACGGAGTCGCCGAGCGTGCCGACGTGAACGGCGAACTGCTGTGGGTATTTCTGCGGATCCATCTTCGCCCGCCGTTGGGCGATGACCGTCAACTCCGCCTTCGCCTGCTCGATCGACACGCCCGGCTTCAGGCGTCCCAGCAGAAACCAGAACTCCTGAGGGATCCCGGATCTCGTGGCGTCACGCGACAACTTCGTGGGAATGAACACGTCCGCTGCGTACCAGCCAAAGCGTGGCGGCATGATGCCGACGAGCGTGCGGGGGGAACCGTTCAGCACCAGCGTTTCGTTCAGGATCGACAGATCTCCACCGAAACGCTCGACCCACGTCTTGTGCCGCATCACGAAAACCGGCGGCGCCCCCGGCTCGTAATCGTCCGGTTGCAGGACACGGCCGTGAAGCGCAGGCAGGCCGAAGAACTCGAAGGTGCCCGGCGTCACCTGCGCACCGTTCAGCGACTCGGTTCCGGTCCGGTTCCTGTACACGACCGTGTCGCCGTGCGCGGCGCTGGTCGCGTCGAAGACATGATTGTGCTCGACGAAGTCAAGCACTTCGGCGGGCGAGTAGCCCTGCCGCCCGAGTTCCGGTCCCTGCCGCGTGTCATAAATCCGCGGGAAGACCATACGATCGGCATTGCGATACGGGAACGGGGCCAGCAGGACGTTGTAGATGACGCTGAAGATCGCCGTAGCCGCCCCGATGCCCAGTCCGAGCGTGACGATCGCCACGGACGCAAACGCCCGGTCCTTCCACACGATCCGGAGCGCGTAACGCAGGTCGTGCCACAGGGCCTCAACCGACGGCAGAGTCTGCAGGTCCCGGCGGTCTTCCTGCAACAGGGTGGTGTTGCCGAACTGCCGTCGCGCCGCCATAGCCGCCTCCTCGCGCGACATCCCCTGCGTAATGAATCGTTCGGTCAACAGGCGCAGGTGCTCCTCGATCTCATCCTCTACGCCGGCGTCCCACGCGTTCCCGTGCAGGTACCCCTGCAGCTTTGCCGCGAACGCGCGCAGCCAGGACACTCGAGGCACAGGCATGACTAGCGCTCCTCTTCCAGGCGCAGGACGCGGCCGATCACCTCGGCAATGCGCTCCCAGTTCTCTGTTTCCACCTCGAGCTGCTTCTGGCCGCGCCTGGTGATGGCATAGAACTTCGCCTTGCGGTTGTTGTCGGACGTGCCCCACTCGGCCGCAATCCACCCCTGCTGCTGCAGCCGCAGCAACGAGGTGTAGACCGTGCCCTCGTTGAGCTGCAGCACGTCGCGGCTCACCTGCTCGAGGCGCCGCGCGATGCCGAACCCGTGCAGCGGCCCAAGGGCGTGAAGCGTCTTCAGGATCATCAGGTCGAGTGTCCCCTGCAGCACTTCGGAGCGCTTCCTGTCCATACGGTCCTCGGGCATGCGCGTTTCCTTTGGATTGTCCAAATGACGCTATCACCGGTCATTTGGAATGTCCATAGGTCTCCGCCTCGAGCGTTCCCAGCATCCTCCCAATCTCAGGGTTCGCCATGAACTGCTTCCAGACCAGTCCGGTCCGGTAGTTCTCGATCATCACCACGATGGGCGCCTGATTCAGCCCCATGTAGATCGGCGAGACCCACTGCTCGCCGGGATTGAAGGCGTCGCGGGGACCATAGATGTCCCACAGCTCGGCGCCCATGTCGCGATAGTAGTGCTTGAACGCCGCCATCGACGCCTCGGGCGTATACGGGAAGGACGCCAGCGCCCCGGTCGGCGTCAGGGTGCCTCGGTCGTTCGCCGCGTCGGGCGCGTGCGGCGTGTACCCTTCAGGCCCGTCGCTGGCGGTGAGGCCCCACGCGTTCGGACCGTAGCCTTCGAACTTCTTGGGATTGGCGATCGAATATGCCAGGTTGATGCGCGCGATGTTCCGATTGTTCTCGAAATACGAAGACGTGAACCGATCGCGAAGCGCGTGCGGATCGAAGCCGAGAAACGAGTAGTGGGTGAAGAAGAGCGGTCCGCCGGTGCCGACGCCCACATCGAGCCTGATGCCATAGTAGGTCTGACCGTTCGCATAGTGGTCGCCATCGTTCGAACCCGACCACCCTCGCCGGTAGTCCATCGCCGTCTGTGACTGGGACGCCCAGCCTGTGTAGTACATCTCTGCAGGCACGCCGTGCGTCGGCGAGGCCATCGCCAGCAGGTAGGTGATCATCACCTCGTTGAAGCCGATGAGCCGGTGCCGGATGGCCCGTCCCCATTGTGACGACCAGTGCCAGTACAGAAACTCGCCTGGCGGATTACCGCGGTACCAATTCCAGTCGACGCCTTCCCACAGAGCGGAGATTCGCCGGTACAGAGCGCGCTCGACCTCCGTCTCACCGCGAAAGTACTGACGCGCGGCCAGCAATCCCTGCACCAGGAACGACGTCTCCACCAGGTCGCCGCCGTTGTCCAGCATGCCGAACACCGGCATCGTCTTTCCGGTTCGGCCGTCCAGGAAATGCGGCCAGACACCGCGGTACCGATCGGCGCGTTCGAGGAAACCGACGATCTTCGTCAGGCGTTCCAGGCCTTCATGGCGCGTGATGAAACCGCGCTCGACGCCGACAATCAGCGCCGCGATGCCGAAGCCGCTCGCCCCTGTCGCCACGATGCGGTCGTCGCCGGGAATGCTCTCTCTCGCCATGCCGGACCACGGATCGGCGGCCTCCCAGTAGTAGCGGAAGCAGGCCTCCTGCAGCATCGTGAGGAGCTCATCGTCGCTCTGCTCGCGGGTCGATGCGGACCGGGCGGCCGAGGGGTGCGAATCGCGATACTGCCCGTCGGAGGCCACCAGTCTGTAGTGCGCCGTGACGCCGGGTTTCCCGAGGAAGTCGACGTAGCGCAGGAGATCGGGGCGCTGGATGCCTATTGGTTCGAACTTCACGCCATCCATCGAGCGATAGACGACGTACCGGCCGAGCGCCGGCGACCGCACGGGAGCCCATCGGATCTCGATATGCCGGTCGTATCCGGTCGCCTTCACGTTCTGCGGCGCCGGCAGCTGTGCCGGACGGCCGTCGGTCGGCCCATCGTCGATGCCGATCTCGTCGATGAGGAGCGCGTGCCGTCGCCCGTCGGCGCGCCCCTGCAGGAACACCACCGCTCGCAGTGCGCTCGGTTGAAGGGGATGAATTGATGCCGCACGGAACCGCGCGAGCGGGATCCGGACCTGGACCCAGCGGCCGGCCGGCAGATCCTTCGTGAAGCGATCGAGCGAGATCGGCGCCGAGAATGTCTCTCCCGCGAGGCCCGCACTCGTCACGACGAGCCGCGGCAGGTCGGCCGCCGCGACGGGCTCCGGCGCATAGCACCAGAAGTACAGCGTGTGACCGGCGAAGGTCGGCGGCCGATTGCGAAAATCGACGGCGCGCACCGCCGCCTGCCATCCGCCGTCCGGCTGCGACTGCCACTCGAGGCGAAGAGCGTTCGGCGGCGTGAAGAACGTGGTGGTGTCGACCGGCAAACGCTGACGCACGACTTCGAGCTGGCTGGGCTCCGAGACCAGCACGCGGCTGTAGAGGTCCTGACCGGGCGTCAGGCTGTTATCGAACACGACGCGCCGGTAGTACTCCGTGTCGGCGCCGACGATCGATGGGTGAAGAGCCGTGCACACGCACACGAGGAGACCGACGACACCAGCTGAGCTCGTGAGGAAACCGCGCATGGGACCAGCGTACACGCCGCCGATGAGGATTTTCGGTCAAAGAGAATCCGTGTAGTCCGTGTTAATCCGTGACTGAAAAACAGCGGAGGATGCGCGGATGTGCGCAGCAGCCCGGTTACATCCCGGTCAGATCGATGACCGCGACAACGCCCAACTCCGAGATCGAAAACTCCGTGGCGCCGTCCGTGACGGCGACGTCCTGCGGCGCGGCATCGGGCTTTCCGGCAACTCGCAGGTTCTCGACACGCCAGGCACCTATTAGTCGGATGCGCAGCGCCGTCGACTTCGCGACCGCCGTAGTTCACGAGCTGCAGGCGGCGATGCGCTGACATCGCCGGTGAGGCGCGCGAGCACGACCTCGCTGCCGTAGACGCGCAGCGTTCGACGATCGTCGGTGAGCTCGCGGCGAATCCTGAGCGCGAATTCGCTCGGGTTGGCGGCCGCCTTGCGCGGATACTTCTTCGTGCCGAGCGCCACGGTGATGGCGCCTGCAGACGCGGACGATCGCTTCGCGATCGGCGCATACAGGAGGTTGCGCCTCGCCAGCAGGTTCATCACCTCGCCCGCCTCCGCCGTCCCGTCGTCCACGACGGCAAGTCGCCGATCGGCCGGCAGGGGCGATGGCGGGATCTGGCTCGCGAAGCTGAGGATCTCGGCCACGGCGGGGAGATCGGCGGGATCGATTTTCAGCACGACGTCTGCGTCGAACAGCGACGCTTCGGCGGCCGCGAGCGCCCCGCGTCCGGCTGGCAGTTCGTAGACGAAGCGGCCGTCGGGCTTGCGGACGAACCGCCAGCCGTTGGCGTCCACCCATGGGCTCCGCGTCGACGACACGAGATCGACGCGGCTGGCGATGCCGGGCACCGGCAAGAGCTCGCCGAGCCGCGAGATCGGCGTCAGTCGTCGCGCACGGGTTCGAATCCCGGCCGCGCGCCAGCTCTCCGCCCGATCCGGCGGCACGCAGATCCGCGATGATGCCAGCGCTCTTCAAGGCAGTCGCCGTGTCCGTCGGCGCGGCCCGGTCCAGTAGACGCACGGCGACGCGAAGGCGACAGCCGGTCGCCTGTAGCCAGGCGATCGCTCAGCACGATCGATGCCGTGACTTCATAGCTCCACGTCGCGCACCGCGATCTTCGCGCGATCCGCGACGCCGAGCCCGAGGCGTCGCGGCGTACTCGATGTGACCGGGCTCGCGGAAGATGATGTCCACTTCGGGCCCCTGGTTCTGCTCGGTGGCCTGATCCATCCGCACGTGTTCCCGCGATCGGTTCCAGATCGAGAGCGCGCCGACTTCGGTCCGCTTCTGATCGACAACGTCACGCATCAGACGATCGATGGCCACCGGATCGGTGCCGATGAGAATGCGCTTGGGATAGAACACGTACTCGTTGGTGCGGGCGAACGGACCGCCGTGCCAGACACCGCGGAGACCGTCCATGATTTGCAGGACCGTGCGCGACCGCAGCGGCTCGACCGCCGCCAGCGACCCGACGAACGAGTAGGTGTGCGATCGGCCCTGATAGTGCGTGCGCGCGACGTTCGAGAAGCTGCCGTAGGCGATGTTCTTCAGGCACCCGGTCACGCCGGCGGCGCGATGGTCTTTCATGTTCGGGATATTGATGATCTTCGTCAGGCGTTCGCTGACGAGGCGCATCATGTTCGAGCGCGTGTCGTCCTCGCCGAAGAAATCGGCCTCGATGTAGGTGAACGGATCGTAGCCGCTGTTGTCCGAGTGCCGGTTCGCGCTTTCCGCGGCGACAGAGTGCACTCCCTCGGGAAGATGCGCGGCGTAGTTGCACTCGTCCATCTGGTTCTGAAAACGCTCGTAGACGTAGATGTTCGCCGGGGCGACGCCGAGTGCCGTCAGCTGCCGCACGATCTCGGTCACGATCTCGTACGCGGAAATGCAATACGGATAGCCGCCGCAGTTCACTTTCAGACCGACCACATCATCCGGCGTGAAGAACCGGCGCCACGCCTGATCGACCGAGGCGTCGCCCGTCAGCGTGCACATGCCCTGGGCCAGCATCTCCCGGACGACGTCGGCATTGGCGGCGCCGGTCGTCGAGTCGACGCACCGGTCCGACCGGATCTGCGCCACGACGCCAGGATAGGGGCCGGGCATGCCGAGCTCGGCTGCGCTTGATATTTCGTCACCACGTGCAGGCGGGGCAGCCCGGCCGGCGGCTTCAGCACTGGCGCCGCGAGCGGCACCCGCCAGCAAACGAACGAACACACGTCGATCCATCGCGAGTTCCTCGTTCTCCGGTCCGCGGCAGGCACTATATGCCACACTTCGCGATCACGCCGGCGGCACCCCGAACCGCACGAGGCACCAAGCACGAAGCTCTAAGCACGAGCCAGTGACCATTGCCAGCTTTACCGATGCAGATAGCGATTTTCTCGATGCTACGCACGATCCGGCCCCCTTTTCAGGCTCAGCACTTATGAAACCGCTTGACAAAAGTGCCGAGCTAGGCCATTTTTAGCCACCCTCGAACCCCCCGGCGCCCGCGCAACGCGGCATTTTTCCGCCCGGGCGACCTTGTCAATGCGTCTAGGAGTAGATCCATGCAGAGACGATGGTTCCGGACGGCGGTGCTCGTGTCATGCGCGGTGGCGGCCGGTTGGGTGTCGCTGCACGCGCAGACACACTTCGCCAGCCTGACCGGTGCAGTCACCAGCAGCGACGGCGTATCGGTCCCGAACGTCGAGGTCGTCGCCACCAATCAGGACACGCAGGTCGCATATCCCGCGACGAGCAACGACCAGGGGATCTACACGATCACGGCATTGCCGCTCGGCACCTACGTCATCAAGGCCCGGGCGCAGACCTTCCGGCCTTTTGAGACGAACCCGATCAAACTCGAATCGGGTCAGAACGCCCGCATCGACATCACGCTGACCGTCGGTGTGACCGAACAAGTTGAAGTCACCGCCGTGAGTCCGATTCTTCAGACCCAGAACGCGGTCGTGGGCGAGGTCATCTCGGGCATGACCATCGAGCACATGCCGCTCAACGGACGGAACTTCTCGCAGCTCGCGCTGCTGCTGCCGGGCGTAATTACGACCGAGCCCGATAGCTTCACGCAACCGAAGAACTTCGGCTCGGGCCGTCCGTTCGTCAACGGGCAGCGCGAGCAGGAGAACAACTACACGCTCGACGGCGGCCTCGCCCGCGCGCCCGAGGCGATCACCTTCGACTCGCTGGTCGGCGTTCGAGGCCGGCGACCCGCTCGCGCGCGGTTGCCGGTCGAGGACGACCTAGCTTCGAGCGGATTTCGACTCAGGAGGAAGACGATGCAGAGGATGCGAAGGTGGCCGTGGTCGGTCGCGCTGGCAATGCTGTTGGCGCTCGCCGCTCGCCCGGCCGCTAGCCAGAACGTGACGGCGAGCGTCACGGGCACGGTGACCGACGACACCGGTGCTGTCGTGAGCGGCGCGACCGTCACGGCGACCAATAACGCAACCGGTGTCGAGTCCACGGCGACGTCGAACGACGCCGGCGTCTACACGATCACCGGGCTCAATATCGGAACATACGTGATTCGCGCGGAGGCGTCCGGGTTCAAGAAAGCCGCGACGAACTCGATCCAGCTCGAGTCCGGACAGGTCGCCCGCGTTCCCATCAAGCTCGAGGTCGGCGGCGTCACGGAGGAGGTCGAGGTCAAAGGCGTCAATCCGATCCTGCAGACCGAGAACGCCGTCGTCAGCGAGATCATCACTGGCTCGACCGTGGTCGCGCTGCCGCTGAACGGGCGCAACTTTGCCCAGCTCACGCTGCTCACGCCGGGCGCCCAGACGCACGCGCCCACCAGCTTCACCGACGCGAACCCGACCACGTCCTCGGGCCGTCCCTACGTGAACGGCCAGCGCGAACAGAGCAACAACTTCATGCTCGACGGCGTCGACATGAACGAGGCCGTGGACAACCAGATCGCCTACTACCCGAGTCCCGACGCGATCGCCGAGATCCGCATCGACACGAACAACTACTCGGCGGAGTACGGCAACGTGGCTGGCGGCGTCGTCACCGCGATCACCAAGTCGGGCACCAACGTGTACCACGGCAGCGGCTTCATCTTCGGGCGCAACGATAACCTCGACGCCAACTCCTGGGTGAACAACAGATCCGGGGCCAAGAAGGGCGACTTCACGCAGCAGATCTACGGCGGCACACTGGGCGGCCCGCTCATGAAGAACCAGCTGTTCTTCTTCGGCAACTTCCAGGGGACCCGCGTCAACCGCCCGGGCGAGGGCGCAGCGGACGTCGCTCTCCCCGAGTGGAGGAATGGTGACTTCTCGGGCCTGCTCGCGAGCGGTACCGTGATCAAGGACCCCTTGACGGGGCAGCCCTTCCCCAACAACCAGATTGACCCCCGCCGTTTCAGCCCGCAGGCGCAGGCGATCCTCAGCAACCAGACGAACTACCCGCTCCCGAACCGTCCGGGCCTTTCCGGCAACTACGTGAGCAACCGCAACTCGGAGGACCGCAACTATCAGGGCGATGGCAAGCTCGACTGGGCCGCCTCGACGAACAACAACCTCTCGCTGCGCGTCTCGCTCGCGAGCTACGATCACAAGGACATCCAGACCGCGTTTCCCCTTGTCCTTGGCGGATCGCAGCTCAACGACGGCAAGAACATCGCCGTCAACTGGTCGCGGGTCTTCAGCCCGACGATGGTCAACGAGCTCCGGGTCGGCTGGAGCCAGCTTGTGCTCGACAACCCCCCGCAGGACAACGGTCTTGGCGACTATAACGCCACGGTCGGCATCCCCGGCGGCCAGCGGATTCCCGGCATGAGCGCCATCACCTTCGGCGCCGGCGGGCCCTGGAGCATCGGCACCAACGCCATCCGCCACAAGACCGACAACAAGACCTTCCAGGTGAGCGAGAAGCTCGCGCTGTCCAAGGGACGCCACTACCTCTCGATGGGCGGCCAGTGGATCCATTACCACATGGGCCAAGACTACTCGAGCAATAGCGGCATTCTCGGCGGCTTTGGCTTCAACGGCGCGTTCACCGGCTTCGGCTTCGCCGACTTCCTGCTCGACCAGGTCGGCTCGAAGCAGATCGGGGAGAGCACCCCCTGGGTCCAGCTCCAGAACCGGATCGGCCTCTTCGTGCAGGACGACTTCAAGGTGAACTCGAATCTGACGCTGAACTTGGGCCTCCGCTGGGAGTACGCCTCACCGATCAAGGAAGAGAACAACCAGCAGGTCAACTTCGACATCACCACCGGCGAGCGGATCAACGTCGGCGATCGCGGCCTCGGCGACGGGCTTTACGAGGCCTACTACGGCGGCTTCTCTCCGAGAGTCGGGTTCGCCTGGACGCCCAACGACAAGACGGTCTTCCGCGGGGGTTACGGCATGGTCCAGTACCAGGAAGGCACAGGTGCGAACTGCCGCCTGCCGCTCAACCCGCCGTTCTTCGGCGACTTCAACACGCCGTACGTCGGCACTCCCGGCTCGATGAGCGTGGGCTTCGACGACATTCAGGGCAACTTCGCGAACGTGCAGCTGCGCGCCTGGCAGACGGACCTCAGACCGCAGGTCACCCAGCAGTGGAACTTCTTCGTCGAGCGCCGGCTGAGCAACGCCATGTCGCTGAGCCTGGGCTACGTGGGCAGCAAGTCCACCCACGTGGTCGCCTTCCGCGATATCAACCAGCCGGTGCCGGGCGTCGGCGATCCGTCTACCTGGGCACCGTGGGCAGACCGGCGGCGGCTCGCCTTCGCTGGCATTACCGGTGCCGTGCGCTACACGTCGTCGGACGCGATCGCCAACTACAACGGACTGCAGGCGAGCCTGCGTCAACGCCCCGCCAACGGCCTCGAGTTCCTCGCCTCTTACACCTACAGCAAGGCCCTCGGCGACAACCCCGGCTTCTACGGACCCGGGTGGGGCGGCTACAGTGCAAGCTCCCCGAACACGGGGCTGGGCGGCGATGGCAACTACAACTCGTACGACATGATGCTCGACTACGGCCCGCTCTGGTTCTCGGCGCGCCACAACCTGACGTTCGCCGGCACCTACGAGCTACCGATCGGCAAGGACCGCGCGATCGGCGCGGACTGGGGCGGCGTCACGCAGGCGCTGCTCGGAGGCTGGAACGTGAGCGAGATCGTCACGATCCGCTCGGGGCTGCCCGGCACGACGACGGCCGGCTGGGGCCCCGGCAGCTCGCTCCAGAACAGCGGCTTCTCCTTCGAGCGGCCCGACGTCGTTTCCGGCGTCGATCCGGTGGCCGACAGCGGCAGCTGGGACAAATACCTGAACGCGGCGGCGTTCCAGCCGGCGGCGCTCGGAACCTTCGGTAACGCGGGCATCGGCATCTGGGAGGGACCGGCTTACTGGAACGTCGACTTGAGCCTCGATAAGCGGTTCCAGTTCGGCAGCTCGAACTATTTTACGTTCCGGCTGGAGGCGTTCAACGTGTTCAATCACCCGAACAAGGGCATGCCCGTTCGCGACATCACAAACACGGCCCAGTTCGGGCAGATCCTGGACACCGCGAACGCCGCACGCGTGCTGGAGCTCGTCCTGAAGTACGTGTTCTAGCGGCCGCCTGATCGGTCGCTCGTGAACGAGGGAGGGCCTTCGGGCCCTCCCCTTCTTTTTGCCCTTCACCGATTCCTGGACGCCGCTTGCGACAGCCCTTCGTCCTGCGTGCTGGCGCTCTCGCGCTGGCCGTTGCCGCTTGGCCCTGCCGCGGAGCGGGCGGCGTCCCGGAAGGCGACCACTACCGCGCGCGGCTGCGGCCGCCGGTCTCGCTCGCGGCGATCCTGCAGCACGTCGAGCCGGGAGCGGACGGCTTCCCCGAGGAGAAGGTCGCGGCCGAGCTCGACTCGCGGCTCGAGGAGCTCGCCCGACTGCTGCGCGCGGGCCGCGCACACGACGCGACGCCGCTCCTGACGGCGGACTTCAAGGGCAGCCGGATCCAGCCGCTCAAGACGACGGCGGTGTCGAGCGGCGCGCTCGAGGTGCTGCGCGCGAAGACGATGCCGCAGGAGCTCGGGCTCGACCGCGCCGGCTTCGTGGGCGAGCTGCGCGCGCTGCTGGCGGGGATGGACGACGTACGCGTGGCGGAGTTCCTGATCACGAGCATCCAGGTCCCCAGCGACGGCCGCGCGCGCACCGACGTCCACTTCGATCTCGTGGGCTCGGGCGCCTCGGCCTTCCGGACCGAGCTCGTCGGGCGCTGGCGGATCGAGTGGCGGCGCGATGAGCGGGTGTGGCGGGCAACGGAGTGGCGGGCGCTCGAACTGCAGCAGAGCCGCGCCGCGGCACCGATCTTCCGCGAAATCACCGAGGCCGCGCTCGGTGCGAACGAGTCCTTCCACCGTCAGCTGGCGTTTCCGCTCGACCCGTGGCTCGCCACCATCGACTCGAGCTTCATGCTCAACTCGATGGGACACCACGGCGTCTCGGCGGGGGACGCGGACGGCGACGGCCGAGACGACCTCTTCGTCGCGCAGCCGGCTGGGCTGCCCGACCGGCTGTTCCGGAACAAGGGCGACGGCACGTTCGAGGACGTGACCGAGCAGGCCGGCCTGCTGGTGCTGGACGAGACCTCGCAGGCGCTCTTCGCGGACGTCGACAACGACGGCGACCAGGATCTGATCCTGGTCGTGACCGGCTCGGGCCTGCTGCTGTTCCGGAACGACGGCAGGGGCCGCTTCACGGTGGACCCGGACGCCTTCCACCTGAACCTCGAGGGCACGCCGATATCTATCGCACTCGCGGACTATGACCGGGACGGCTTCCTCGACGTGTACCTTTGCAACTACTCCTATTTCGTCGGCACCAGCGAGGACAAGGGCGGCTCGCCGAACCCGTACCACGACGCGCAGAACGGTCCGCCGAACGTGCTGCTGCGCAACGACCACGGCCGGCGCTTCGTGGACGTGACTGCCGAAGCCGGCCTCGACCAGAACAACACCCGCTTCAGCTTCGCCGCCGCCTGGGGCGACTACGACGATGACGGCTGGCCCGACTTGCTCGTCGCGAACGACTTCGGGCGCAAGAACCTCTACCACAATGACGGGCTGCGTGACGGCAAGGTCCGTTTCCGCGACGTGACGGCCTCGGCCGGCGTCGAGGACCACGGCGCAGGCATGAGCGCCGCGTGGCTCGACTACGACGGCGACGGCCGCCTCGACATCTACACAGGCAACATGTGGACTGCCAACGGGCAGCGCGTGACCGCCGAGCCCGGTTTCATGCCCGATGCGCCGCCCGAGCTCAGGGCCCTCTACCGCCGGCACACGCGCGGCAACTCGCTCTTCAGGAACCGCGGCGACGGCACCTTCGAGGACGTGACGCTCGCCGCGAACGCCGAGATGGGACGCTGGGCCTGGAGCTCCGATGCCCTCGATTTCGATCGCGACGGCTGGCCCGACTTCTACGTCGTGAACGGCATGTTCACGCGAGAGCCGGGGCACGAGGACTTGGACGGGTTCTTCTGGAGGCAAGTCGTGGCCCGCTCGCCGGCGACGCACGTCGCCGGCACGCCCTACGACGACGCCTGGCGCGCCATCAACCGCCTGCTCGCCGACAAGTCGCAGGCGAGCCACCAGCGCAACGTGTTCCTGCGCAACGACGGCCAGGGCGGCTTCGACGAGGTCGCCGGCAGCCTCGGACTCGACCTCGACCAGGACGGCCGCTCGTTCGCGGTGCTCGACATCGACGGCGATGGGGCGCCCGACCTCGCGGTGATGGCGGCGCGGCAGACGCCGCAGCTGCGCCTGTTCCGGAACGAGTTCAAGGATCCGCGCGCGGGCCTCGCCGTCCGCCTGCGCGGCACGAAGAGCAACCGCGACGCCGTGGGGGCGCGCGTCACGGTCGAAACGGACAAGATGAGGCGCGTTCGCGTCGTCCAGGCCGGCTCCGGCTTCATCTCGCAACACTCGAAGGAGCTGCTGTTCGGCCTCGGCGACAGCGCGAAGGTCGCGAAGCTCGAGGTTCGCTGGCCGAGCGGCGAGGCGCAGGTGCTGACCGACGTTGCGATCGGCCAGCGGCTCTATCTCGAGGAGGGCGGCGCGCCGCACTACGAGCCCTTTCGTCAGCCGCGATCCGAGCCGTCGTCCGGGCCGGCGCCGTCGGCGCGGCGCTACAGCCTGCCGAGCGCGACCTGGCTCTACGAGCGCTACCCCGCGCCGGACTTCGGCCTTATCGACCTCGACGGCAAGAAGGTGTCGCTCGCGGGGCTGCGCGGGCGCCCGGCGCTGCTGCTGTTCTGGACGACGGGCGCGGAGGCGTCCGTGAAGGCGCTCCAGGACCTCGCTGCGAGCCGCGCCGCCCTGAGCGCAGCCGGAGCGGGGCTGCTGGCGGTATCGCTCGACGGGCCGGGCGAGATTGCGAAGGTCCGCGCCGCCGCCCAGGCGGCGACGGGGCTGAGATTGGCGTTCGGGTCCGAAGAGCTGGGGGCGACGTACACGCTTCTCAATCGCTACCTGCTCGTGACCAAGGAGGACCTGCGGCTTCCCACGCTCTTCCTGCTCGACTCTGCCGGAGACATCGCGAAGCTCTACCGGGGCCGGATCGACGCGGCGGAGCTGGTGGCGGACCTCGCGGCGATCGACGCCGCGCCGGCCGAGCGACTGCGCCGCTCGTTCCCGTTCGCGGGGAAGCTCTACTCCACGCCCGGCCAGCGCAACTCGCTGCAGCTCGGCCTCGAGCTCGTCGAGCAGGGGATCGAGGCGCCGGCGGTCGCGGCGTTCGAGCGAGCGGCTTCGGGCACGCCGAACGCGTTCACGCTCTATAGCCTCGGCACGCTCTACATGAAGGGCGGCCAGAACGACAAGGCGCGCTCGGCCTTCGAGCGCGCGCTCGCGCTCAAGGCGGACTTCGCCGAGGCGAGCAACGGGTTGGGCGTGCTCGCCGGCCAGGGCGGCGACCTGCCGGGTGCCATCGCGCGCTTCCAGATGGCGCTCGAGGCGACGCCGCAGTACCCGGACGCGCTCAACAACCTCGGCTACGCGCTCCTGCAGTCGAACCGCGACGCCGAAGCCTACGAGCTATTCCAAAAGGCGCTGAGGCTGCAGCCCGACCTCGCCGAGGCCTGGAACAACCTCGGTATCTACGCCGCGAAGCAGGGCGACCCGCCGCAGGCCGAGGCCCGCTTCCGCAAGGCCGTGGAGCTGCGCCCGGGCTACGGTGAGGCCGCCAACAACCTCGCGCTCGTGCTCGTCGCCAAGGGCGACGTCGCGGGAGCGGAAGCCGCGCTCCGGCACGTTCTCGAGCAGAACCCCGGCTTCGCGTCGAGCTATGTGACGCTCGCCAAGGTCTACCTGAGCACCGGCCGTACGCGCGACGCCGAGCAGGTGCTCGAGCGGCTGCTGCAGCGCGAGCCGCAGAACGCCCTCGCGCTCTCGATGCTGCAGCAGCTCAAGGGCGGTCGGTGACGCGACGGGCGAGAACCGGGGCGTGGGCGGTCGCTGCCGTGCTGCTAGCGCCGCTCGCGCCGCGGGCGGCCGGAACTGCGCTCGGTCACATGGCGTAGACATCGAAGCGGAAGCGCTCTACGAGGCCGCAGACATGCGGCTGGCACGTCTGAAGAAGGACTGCTGGATCGAAGGACTCGGCTGTCATCGCGCCTGGAGATTCAGGTCCGCGAGCCGGCGACGATTCGCAGCCTCACCGTGCAGCAGCTGCATCGCTGGTTCGAAAGCGTCACCACGAGACCCGCCGATATGTTGCGACGCGCGCGTGAGGGCGATCCACGCCGCCTCGGGAGATTTCTCGACTCCCGACGACGTTCGTCAAGGTCCAGAACACGTTCTCGGCGCCCAGGATTGTGGAGCTGGTGCTGAAGTTCACGTATTAGACTGATAGTGTGATTGTCGGCCGACTGATAGCGGCGAGCAGCGTCTGTGCGCTGCTCGCCGCAGCTCTTCCCAGCGGAGCTCGGTTCTCAGCCCGCATCGCTCCGCTCCGCAGTCGCAATGACATACCGCTACCATCCCGAGCAGCGTGTGCCTCCATCGCTCGAGGCGCTGCAGAAGCAGCTCGTCGCGGGAAACGACGCGTTTCCCTGACGAAAAAGAAGCAGAAGAGATCCGTCAGCGCCTGGCGCAATTCGGCGCAGGGCCTGCGAGAGCACTTCGATCGCGCGGCCACCGCTCGCCGACGCGCTCATCGCCCCGCAGTTCAAGGGCGGTCGACTGAGCTCCGACGACGAGCAATCGGTGGGCAGCGGCCCTCAGCTACAGATTCAGCGGTCCGGCGTTCCTCGTGCGGATCTCGTCGTCGATCGCGCATCGTTCCAGAAGGAGCTGAACACGGTCCTCAGCGACTTTGCCTCGCTCGAGACGGCCGAGTTCCTGGTGACCGCGATCGAAGTGAAGCGGGATGCGTCCCCATCGGCGGCGACCACGATCCGCTTCGATCTCGTGGGTCCCGCAAAAGGCGGCGGACGCGCGCAACGCGTCGGCCACTGGCGCATGCGTTGGCTGACGTCGCCGGACGCCGGCGTGGCACGTCACCGAGTGGAGCGCGCTCGACTACGTGCGGTCACGCGCCCCGGCGGCGGTGTTCAGCGATGTCACCGACGTCGCGCTCGGGCGTAACCCGTCGTTCGTTCGCCAGCTCGTGCCCGGCCTCGACTACTGGGCGTCGCATCTCGACGCGATCTTCACTCCCCGCGGTATGGGCCATCATGGCGTCTCGGTCGGCGACATCGACGGCGACGGGCTCGACGACATCTACGTGGCGCAGCCCGACGGTCTGCCGAACCGCCTGTTCCGGAATGCCGGCAATGGCACGCTTCGAAGACGTCACCGACGCCGCCGGCGTCGCGGTCCTCGATCGCACGTCGCAGTCGCTCTTCGCCGACATCGACAACGACGGCGATCAGGATCTGATCCTGCTGGCGCGCACCGGACCGATGCTGTTCGTCAACGACGGCAAGGGGCACTTCACCCGCAACGCCGACGCGTTTCAGTTCAAGCAGCCGCTGCAGGGGTCGCTGACCTCGGCGGCGATGGCCGACTACGATCGCGACGGCTTCCTCGATCTGTATCTCTGCGCCTACGGCTATTTCATCGGCGTCAGCGAGGACAAGGCCGGCCCGCCCTCGCCGTATCACGACGCGCTGAACGGATCGCCGAACGTGCTCCTCCGCAACGACGGGCACGGGAAGTTCGTCGACGTCACCGCCGACGTCGGACTCGACGAAAACAACGATCGATTCAGCTTCGCGCCGGCGTGGGCCGACTACGACGAGGACGGCTGGCCCGACCTGCTGGTCGCCAACGACTTCGGCCGCAAGAACCTGTACCACAACCTCGGCCTCGTGAACGGCCGCGTGCGGTTCAAGGACGTCGCGCACGAGGCCGGTGTCGAAGACTACGGCGCCGGCATGAGCGCCGCGTTCGTCGATTACGACAACGACGGCCGGCTCGACATCTACACCGGCAACATGTGGACGTCGGCCGGCCAGCGCGTGACGGCGGCGGCAGGGTTCAAGCCCGACGCGTCTCCCGAGATCAAGGAGATCTATCGCCGCCACACCCGCGGCAATTCCCTCTTCCGCAACCGCGGCGACGGCACGTTCGAAGACGTCACGCTGAAGGCACGCGCGGAGTTCGGGCGCTGGGCCTGGTCGTCGGACGGCTTCGATTTCGACAACGACGGGTGGCAGGATCTGTACGTCGCCAACGGCATGTTCACGCGCGACGACGAGGAACCAGGCGATCGACGTCGACAGCTTCTTCTGGCGGCAGGTGGTCGCCGCAGTCGCCGCTCACGCGCACGCCCGGCACGGCGTACGACGATGGCTGGCGCCTGACGAACCGGTTGCTGGTGAGCGATGGCGCCCAGGCACAGCACGAGCGCAACGTGCTGCTGCGGAACGACGGCCATGGCGGCTTCGACGAAGTGTCGGGCACCGTCGGGCCTCGGCATCGATCAGGACGGCCGCGCCTTTGCCGTCTTCGACTACGACGGTGACGGCGATAACGACATCGTCCTGATGGCGCCGCGGTCGTCGCCGCAGCTGCGGCTGTTCCGCAACGACTTCGCGTCCGGCAATGCGTCGGTCGCCCTGCGTCTGCAAGGGTACGAAGAGCAACCGTGACGCCGTCGGCGCGCGCGTCACCATCGAAACCGATGTCGGTCGCGTCACGCGCATCGTGACTGCCGGCTCGGGCTTCCTCTCCCAGCACTCGAAGGAGCTCGTCCTCGGCCTCGGCAAGAGCCAGCGGATCGTCAAGGCGACGATCGCCTGGCCGAGCGGCACGGTGCAGACGCTCGCGAACCTGCCCCTCAACCAGCGCAGCTGGATCGAGGAAGGCGTCGATGCGATACGGAGCGAGCCGTTCAAGAAAGCCAGCGTTCCTTCGACGGCTCCCGCCAAGCAGCGCCGCATGCGCTCCGACGCGAAGCGATCAGATCCGGGGACCTGGCTGTACCAGCCGTTTCCCGCGCCCGACTTCACGCTGCGCGGGCTCGACGGGCAGGAGTATTCGCTGTCGGCCATGGCGGGCAAGCCGGTGCTCGTCTGCTTCTTTGCGAGCTGGGCGCCGCCGTCGCTCGCGACGATCCAGGATCTATCGAAGCAGCGCCAGGCTCTGAGCGCGGCCGGCGCATCGGTGCTGGCCGTCGCCGTCGATCCGCCCGCAGACGAGGCGAAGGTGAAAACGTCGACGCAGGGCGTTGCAGTGCCGGTGATGATTGCCGGTGAGGAGGTGGCAGGCACGTACAACGTGCTTCATCGCTACCTGTTCGACCGACGTGAGGATCTGGGACTGCCCACCGCGTTTCTGATCGACGCGAAAGGCGAGATCGTCAAGGTCTACAAGGCGCCGATGGCCGCGTGCGCAGATCGTCCAGGACATCCCGAAGATCGACGTGCCGGCATCCGAGCGACTGGCGCGAGCGGTTCCCTTCCCTGGAACGTTCCTCGGAAAGCTCGGTGACCGCAGCTACTTCCAGTACGGGCTCGAGTTGTCGGAGCAGGGCTTCGACCAGCCGCGCTGGTCGCGTTCGAGCGCGTCGCGAAGGTCGATCCGAGCGCAATCACGTTCTACAACCTCGGCACGCTGTACATGAAGCGCGGCCAGAACGCCGAGACGCGAAGGCCGCCTACGAGCGCGCATTGCAGCTGAAAGCGGATTACGCCGACGCCAACAACAGCCTCGGCGCGCTGATGGCGCAAAACGGCGACGTCCCGGGCGCGATTCAACGATTTCGCGCCGCCCTGGCGGCGAAACCTCAGTTCGCCGACGCGATGAACAACCTGGGCTACGCCTTGTTCCAGACCGGCGATCCGGCCCAGGCGCGCGCGCTCTACGAGCAGGCGTTGGCACTGCAGCCCGAGTTCCCCGAGGCGTTGAACAATCTGGGCATCTTCTATGGCACCCAGCGCGATCTCGATCGCGCGCAGGAGTACTTTCAACAGGCGGTCAACCAGCGCAGCACCTACGGCGAGGCCGCGAACAACCTGGCGCTCGTGCTGGCCGCGCGCGGCGACACGCAGAAAGCCATTGACGTACTCCAGCGCCTGCTACAGGCCAATCCCGGATTCGAGATGGGCTATGTGACGTTGTGCCGGATCTATCTCAAGACGGGTCAGCGCCAGGAGGGCACCCAGGTGCTCGAGCGGTTGCTGCAGCGCAACCCTACGCATCCGATCGGTCTTCAGTTGTTACAGCAGATACGCGCTGGAGGATGATAGGGGCCGATGACCCCTTCACGCCGCGCCTTCCTGCACTCGCTTGGGGCCGCTGGCCTCGTCGCCGGCACGAATTCACGCGCCGCGGCAACGCCGCTGAATCCGAACCTCACGAGCGTACGCGGGTCTGAACCGCCGCTTTCACAACCGTCGCCACTCTCGGCGGCGACAGGCTCCGACATCGGCAGCTTGTATCCCTTCGTCCAGCAGCAGGCCGATCGATCGCAACTCGAGCTGTCGTTCCTGCAGGACAAATTCACCGATCTCGCCTCGTGGCAATCGACTGCACGCACGACGGTGCTGCAGCACTTGTTCTACTCACCGCCGCCCGTCGCTCCGGCAGCGGAAATCATCCGGCGCGAGGATCGCGGCGACTACGTTCAGGAATACCTCACGTTCCAGACGACGCCCGATGTCCGGGTCCCGGCCTATGTCCTCATACCGAAGAAGGCGGCGCGTCCCGCACCCGGGATCGTGGCACTCCACTGTCACGGCGGGTTCTATGTCTGGGGCAAGGACAAACTGGTAGAAAGCGACGGTGAACACGCGACACTGACCGAATACAAGCAGCAGCTCTACCACGGCCGCAGCATCGCCAGCGAGCTTGCTCGCCGCGGCTACGTCGTCATCGTCATCGACGCGTTCTACTGGGGCGAGCGCCGCATGATCCTGGACGATGACCCTCCTTCCTACCGCGAGCGGTCGCAGATGACGAAGGACGACGTCTCGGCATTCAATCGGCGGTCGCAGCAGGGGGAGCAGCTGGTGGCGCGCAGCCTGTTCACGGCCGGCATCTCGTGGCCGGGCGTCGCCCTGTGGGACGACCTTCGCACCGTGGACTATCTGGCCTCGCGCCCCGAAGTCGATCCTGCGCGCATCGGCTGCGTCGGACTGTCGATGGGCGGCTACCGCAGTTTCCTGCTCGCGGCGCTGGAGCCGCGGATCAAGGTTGCCGTGGACGTCGGCTGGATGACGTCGTTCGCCTCGCAAATCCGAAAGCACGTGATCGACACCGTTGGCCTCACGTTCCATATTGGCGGGCTCTACCGCTACATGGATCTACCGGATCTCTCGGCCCTTGTCGCCCCGCGCCCGCTCCTGGTGATCAACGGGGCCAAGGACACGCTGTTCGCGCCTGACGGTGTGCGCGCCGCCTTCGAGAAGATCGCGGCGTGCTATCGCAAGTCGGGCGCTCCCGATCGCATGCAGTGCCGCATGTACAACACGCCGCACGAATTCAATCCGGAAATGCAGGAGGAAGCGTGGGCGTGGATCGCGAAGGGAATCGCCGGGTGAAGGCGATTGTCTTCGGAGCGACGGGGATGATCGGCCAGGGTGTGCTGCGCGAGTGCCTGCTCGATCCCGGCGTCGAGCGTGTGCTCACCGTCGGCCGCAATCCAACCGGGCGGCAGCACGACAAGCTGCACGAGATCGCGCATCGCGATCTCCTGGACTTCACGACAATCCGCAACGAGCTGGCCGGCTACAACGCCTGCTTCTTCTGTCTTGGCGTCACCTCCGCAGGCATGAGCGAGCCGGACTATCGCCGCGTGACCTACGAGATTACGCTCGCCGCCGCGCGCACGCTCGTGGAGCTGAATCCAGCGATGACATTCATCTTCGTCTCGGGCGCCGGCGCCGACAGCAGCGAACGCGGCCGGGTCATGTGGGCCCGGGTTAAGGGCGCAGCGGAGAACGCGATCCTCGCGATGCCGTTCAAGGCGTCGTACGTCTTCAGGCCCGCCTTCGTGCAGCCGCTGCACGGCATTTCGTCACGCACGCCTTGGTACAACGCGCTGTACCGCGTCTTCGGTCCGCTGTTTCCTCTGCTGAGCCGCCTGGCGCCAGGTCACACGCTGACGACCGAGGAGATCGGCAAAGCCATGCTGATCCTCGCGCGCCGGAGCACGTTGCGCGAGGGGAGCCGCGTGCTGGAGAGCCGAGACATCCGCGCGGTCGCGGCTTCAGCTACGCTTTTGACGTGACTCCTCTGCCCGACCGCCTCATCCGTGCATTCAACGAGCTCTCCGGCACCAAACGCATCACCGAATCCGTCGTCCCGCGCCGGACGTTCAACGACGTCATCCTTCCCGAGCGAACCTTTCGCGCCCTGGATCAGGCGCTGGCCCAGGTCACGAGTCACGACCTGATCTTTCGTCAGTGGGGCCTGGGCGATCGGCATCCGACCGGCCTGGCGCTGGCGTTCAATTTCGCCGGGCCATCCGGCACCGGCAAGACGATCTGTGCCGAGGCCATCGCACATGCACTCGGCCGCCGTTTGCTGAACGTCCGCTACACCGAAGTCGAGTCGATGTGGCTCGGCGAGACGCCGAAGAACGTGGCCGCGGTCTTCCGAGCAGCGCGTGAGGAAAATGCAGTGCTCTTCTTCGACGAGGCCGATGCGATCGCCTCGCGCCGATCCAGCTCCGTCGAGCACGGCGTTCAGCGCGAGATGAATACCGTCGTCAACGTGCTGCTTCAGGAGATGGAGCGCTTCAACGGGGTCGTAATCTTCGCGACCAACCTGGCGTCGAACTTCGATCCCGCATTCGAGCGGCGGATCAGGACGCACGTCCTCTTCGAGATGCCCGGCGTGGAGGAGCGCGAGCGCATCTGGCAGGTGCAGTTCGCACGTGAAACGCCGCTGGCCGCCGATGTCGACTTCGCGAAGCTGGCGCGGACCTACGAAGTGAGCGGCGGCGACATCCGGAACGCCGTCTTGAAAGCAGCGCTCGCCGCGGCCGCCGCGCCGGGTGACGACGCCTCGAAGCGCATCACCCACCGCCATCTGGACGATGCCATGCGCGAAGTGCTGGACGGAAAACGTGTGATGCGGCAGTCGATCCTGCGTGACGCCGGCGTTGCGACCGGTCCGCTCGACGCCCTCGGCAATGTCGAGGAGCGCCTCCAGCGGTTGCTCGCGATCGCGGCGGTGCTCGGCGGCAGTGCCCTGATCGTCGCGATCGTGGCCCTCATCGTCGCGCTGCTTCGCTGACCGGATCAAAAAAGACACGGTCGCGCGGCGGCGCTCAGATGCTCAGGGCCTGATAACGGTCCCGTCGCGTTTTCTCGTAGTCCCCCACGAGTAGTCGAAGTTCGGCGGCCCTGGCGGGAACGGGAACTTGGCGGCGAGCTTCTCGTCGACGTCGATGCCGAGTCCTGGACTGTCGTTCGCCAGCATCATTCCGTCTTTGGTTTCGGGACAGCCGCGGAAGACGTCGCGCGTTTCCTGCGGGAAGGTACCGCCTTCGTGAATCCCGAAGTTGTAGCTGGCGAGCTCGAGCGCGAGCTGCGCGGCATGGGCGAGCGGCGAGGCGTCGCCGGGCCCGTGCCACGCGGTCTTCACGCCGAAGAACTCGCTCAGCGCCTGCACCTTCCGCGCTGGCGACAGGCCGCCAATCTGCGAGATGTGGATGCGGATGAAGTCGATCAGCCGCTCGGCGATCAGCGGCACGTACTCGTGCTGCGTGTTGAACAGCTCGCCCATCGCCAGCGGCGTGGTCGTCTGGCGGCGCAACTGCCGGAAGTGGTCGTTCTCTTCCGGCGGAAAAGGATCCTCGAGGAAGAACAAACGATATGGCTCGAGCGCCCGGCAGAGGGCGATGCCCTCGGGCAGGGTGACGCGCTCGTGGACGTCATGCAGCAGCTCCACGTCCTCGCCAAGCGCCTTGCGCAGATGCTCGAACAGCTTCGGCACCATTCGCACGTACGGTGCCGATTCCCAGATCGAGCCGGGCGTCGTCGGGCCAATCGCTTGCGGCGCCGCGCCGGCGGAAGCGCCGGTCGCGCGTGCGCCGTAGGTGGCGAGGCCTTCGACCGATGCCTGGACGCGGATGTGGCGATAGCCGAGCCCCATCCCCTTGCGCGCGTTTTCTTCGACCTCCTGAAAATCGCGGCCCGACGCGTGGTAGTAGCACGACGCGCCGATGCGGCACTTGCCGCCCAGCAACTGGTACAGCGGCATCCCGGCCCGCTTGCCCTTGATGTCCCACAGCGCGATGTCGACGCCGCTCATCGCATTGAAGAGGACCGGGCCGTTACGCCAGTACGAGCTGACGTACGACGATTGCCAGATGTCTTCGATCTCGTCCACGTTGCGGCCGACGAGGAACGGTTTCAGGTATTGCTCGATCGCCGTCTGCACGACGAGCGCGCGCTGCGTGAAGGTGGCGCAGCCCCAGCCGTGGAGATCGGGCTCGCTGGTGAGGAGCTTTACGAGCACCAGACGAATGCCGTTGGGCGCGGTGAGGACCGTCTGAATGTCGCGAATGGTCACCGGGGCCGCGCCGCGGGTCGCCGATGCCTGCGACTGCCGCGCGCCGTCGCTGGCCAGCGCCCGAGTGGACGACAGCAGGCCCGCGGCGCCCAGCGTCCCCGCGGACAACCACCTGATCGCATCGCGACGGTCCATACTCCCTCGCACGTAGGCCCGAGTAGTTACGTAGGCCCGAGCTTTAGCTCGGGCTTATACCCTACTGCAGCTTCGCGATCTTGTCCTCCGCGCTCTGGCGCACGGCCTTCTTGAACTCCTCAGGGCTCGGGTCCGTCGCCAGCATCGCGATGGCTTTCTTCGCCGCCGCGAGCGCCAGGTCCTTCTGCCCATCCGCGAGATAGCCGTCGCCGAGACTGTCTTGCGCGTTCGCCGATTCGGGGTACGCCTCGGTGTTCAGCTTGAAGATCGCGACGGCGTCCTTGGTATTGCCGGCCTGCAGCTTTTCGTAGCCCGCCAGGTTCAGGACGTTCTCGGGGAACACGAACGCGTTCGGGTCCTTCTGCTTTGCGTCGCGATAGACAGCCGTGGCCTTCTCGATGCCCGACGGCCCGTCGAGCGCGCTCCAGAATTCAGACACCGGCGTGCGTCTCGCCGTCACCGGCGTCTTCGGATCGGCGGGCGATTTGATTAGCGTGTCCACGTACCAGTCCACGATCTGCTTCGGGAGCTCCGGGTGCGGTCCGAAGACCTCGGTCCCGTGTTTGCCGTCCTTGAAGCCCGAGAAGATGTTGCGTGGATTGCCATTCAGCTGCGAGAGCCACTCCATCTCCTTGAGCACGCCGCCGCCGAATTGATCATCCGCAGCGGCCGAGGTGAAGACTGGCATCCAGGCATTCTCGAGCAGAAAGCGCCGGCCGCGTGGATCCGTTGGCCCGGCCAGCAGCACGAGCGATTTCACTTCAGGATGGCGTTGCGCGACGTTGACCGCCTGGGTCACGCCGCAACTGCCGCCGCCAGCACCGACCCGCGACTTCTCCACGCCGCCCTGCGAGACGAGAAAGGCGTACGCCGCATCGACGTCGCCAGCCCACTTCTCGTTCACCAGCTTCTGACGTTCCTGCGGTGGGAGCTCGGTGAACCGCGGCCCCGAGCTCTCGCCGTAGCCCCGGTAGTCGAGCGCGAGCGCATGGATACCTGCCGCGCTCAACTGTTGTCCGACCGGATCCCACGACTTCCGGTCGGTATTGCACATGTGAAGCAGGATGACTGCCGGCCCGGGCGTGCCGGCGTCGTAGTAAGTGGCCTTCAACGCCACGCCGTCAGGCGCAGTGATATCGACGACGCGCGGGGCGCGGATTTCGGCAAGCGCAAGCGCCGGGATCAGCGCGGCGATCGCGCACAGGACAGGCTTCAGCATGTCGCTCCTCGTTTCGGACACGACAGCTTACTGCAGCTTGGGGGCGTGGACGCATTGGCACCAAAGGCGCGGGCCGGCATTCGGCGCTCACGGCAGGGACGAACGGTGACACGAGAAGCGTCGTAGCATTGCAGCCATGAGCCGACGCCCGCGATGCGACGTGTAGCCCTGGTCACCTGCGCCGTGATTCCGAATCTGACCGATGACGATCGGTCGCTGATTCCTGCGCTGGCGGCGCAGGGCGTCAGCGCGGCGCCGGCGGTGTGGGACGATGATGCCGTCGAGTGGCGTACCTTCGATGCGGTTGTCATCCGCTCGACATGGGACTATCACCGCAAGGCGCAGCGATTCCTGTCGTGGATCGATCGCGTCGACGCGCTCGATGTGCCGCTGATCAATCCTGCCCCGGTACTGCGTTGGAATGCCGACAAGATCTATTTGCGCGAGCTGTCTGCGCTCGGCGTCCCCGTCGTCCCGACGTGGTGGGTCGAGCAGGGCGATTGGACGCCTCTTGTCGAGATTTTGCGCCAGACCGGCTGGTCGCGCGCGGTGGTGAAGCCTGCCGTCGCGGCCACCGCCTATCGCACGTGGACAACTGATGCAGCCTCGGCCGCTGCCGACGAGACGCGATTCCGGGAGCTCGTCGCCGACGGCCGCGTCCTCGTGCAGCCGTTCGTGGAGGCAATAACAACCGAAGGCGAGTGGTCGTTCGTCTTCTTTGGTGGCGAGCATGCCCTCTCCGTATTGAAGGTCGTGAAGCGCGGAGACTTCAGAGTGCAGAATGAATTCGGCGGGAGCGTGGTCGCACGCGACGCCGATCCAGCGATCGTCGCGCAGGCCTCCGACGTGCTGGATGCGGCGCCGTTCAGCCGTGCGGACCTCGCCTATGCACGAGTCGATGGGTGCGTAGAGAACGGCAGATTTGTCTTGATGGAGCTCGAAGTTCTGGAGCCAGCACTGTTTCTACAGATTGGTCGCGGTCGCACCGAAGTTTTCGCATCACACCTGGCACAACGCGTGGCCCATCGTGCGAATTCCCTGGATAAGGGTTGACAGTGCCGGTAGCGTGAGCGGACAGTTAGCCTCTGCATGACGTCCTTCGACCTGATCGTCATTGGCTCCGGCCCCGCCGGCCAGCGGGCGTCGATTCACGCCGCCAAATCGGGTAAACAGGTCGCCCTCGTCGAACGCAAGGACGTCATCGGCGGCACCTGCATCAACACCGGCACCATCCCGAGCAAGACGATGCGCGAGGCGGTGCTGCATTTGTCGGGCTTCCTGTTCCAGGGGATCTACGGCGTCAATTACCACGTCAAGGAAGGGATCACCATGGCGGACCTGTCGTTCCGGGTCCAGCAGGTGATCAAGAACGAGATCGACGTCACCCAGGCGCAGCTCTCGCGCAACAACATCACGGTCCTCAGCGGCTCGGCCAGCTTCGTCGATCCTCACACGATCAAGGTCGAGGGACAGCGCGGCGATTCGGTCCATCAGGCGGCGTCGATCATCATCGCCACGGGTACGATCCCGGCGGAGTCGCCCACGGTGCCGGTCAACGGTCGCACCATCCTCCTGAGCGACCAGGTGATGCAGATGCCACAGCTGCCCAAGACGATGATTGTCGTCGGCGGCGGCGTGATCGGCGTCGAGTATGCCTCGATGTTCGCCGCGCTCGGTGTCCGCGTCGTGCTGGTCGAAAAGCGCGCGCGCCTGCTCGATTTCGCCGATCAGGAGATCGTCGAGGCGCTGTGCTACCACCTGCGCGACCACCGCGTCACGCTGCGACTCGGAGAAGAAGTGGCGTCGGTCGAGGAATCCGACGGCGCCGTCATCGCGACGCTGCAGAGCCGAAAGAAGATCTCCGGCGATGCGCTTCTCTACGCGGTCGGGAGGAATGGCAACGTCGGTCCGCTCAATCTCGCCGCCGCAGGGCTCGAGGCAGACGATCGCGGACGGATCCAGGTGGATGCCGAGTACCGAACGAAGCAGCCGCACATCTTCGCCGTCGGCGATGTGATCGGCTTTCCCAGCCTGGCCTCGGTGTCGATGGAGCAGGGACGCATCGCCGCCGGCTACGCACTCGGCGTGCCGGTTCAGTCGAACCCGGAGCGTTATCCCTACGGCATCTACACCGTGCCGGAGATCTCGTTCATCGGGAAAACCGAGGAACAGCTGACGGACGAGGACGTCCCCTACGAGACCGGCCTCGCCTACTACCGCGAGATCGCCCGCGGCCAGATTCGAGGAGATACGACCGGCCGCCTGAAGCTGATCTTCCACCGCGAGACAAAGGAGCTTCTCGGTGTGCACATCATCGGCGAGGGTGCGACGGAACTTCTGCACATCGGCCAGGCTGTCCTGTCGCTGAACGGCACGGTGGAGTACTTCGTGAACACCGTCTTCAACTACCCGACGCTCGCCGAGTGCTACAAGACCGCCGCGTTCAACGGGCTCAACAAGCTCTCGCGGTTCTAACGGGTCAGATCGGGTCGAATCGGGTCAGATCGGGTCACACGGGTCGGGTCGGAACAGGAGACACACGATGCCTCGCGCGATCGGCGTACTGGCGATGGAGCACATCGCCGTCGGACTAGTCGAAGATGGTACGCTCGCCGCGCCGATCCGCGTCTTTCCGCCCGTCGGCTCGTCGTCGGTCGGCCTCCACGCCATGCCGCCCGACAAGATCGCCGAAACGATCAAGACCGAGATTCTCGCCGTCGCGGGCGATCACCAGATCGAGGCCGTCGGCATCGGCTTTCCCGGGATCATCCGCGGCGGCGTGGTCCAGGACTCGCCGAATCTGCGTCAGGTGAAGGGGTTCAAGCTGCAGGCCACGCTCGACGCGATGCTGTCGCCAGGGGTGCCGGTGCACGTACTGAACGACGCCGACGCGGTGGCTGCGGGCATCGCGGCGAAGCTCGGGCACCTCGGCACGGTGATTCGCGTGTGGACTCTGGGCAGCGGCGTCGGCTACGGACGCTACCCGGCGACCGACGGCGTCTGGGAAGGCGGCCACATCGTCGTCACGCTCGATCCCCGCGAGAAATACTGCGGTTGCGGCGGTCTCGGTCATCTCGAGGGCATCGTCGGCGGCCGTGCGATGCGACTGCGGTTCCTCGATCGCGAACCGGACGAAGTGTTCGCCGACGCGAAGACGGGCGACGAGCGCTGTATCGCATTCGTCGCGACGTGGCATCGCGCGCTCGCCGCCGCCATGGCCACGAGCGTCCATATGGATGGCCCCGGCCGGCTGTTCGTCGCCGGTCCCAATGCCCGCTTCGCCGAGCTCAATCCGCTGAATCGCTACCTGCACGACATGGTAAAGCTCTCGCCGGTCCAGGGCAGTGCGATCGAAATCGTGGACGCGGGAGACGAGACAGCAATCGTCGGCGCGGCAATTCATGCCCAGCAGGCCGGAAGATCTCAGCTTGGCTCAGGTTGAAGATTGACCTGATGAGGTTGGATTGCGCGCAGGCCGCCTCATCCGTAACGGAATTTGCCTCGCCAATCGCGCGTTTGAGCAAAAGATGGTTCCTTTTCGTTACATCTATCCGTTATCCTTCCGTCCCTGCTAGGTTCCTCGCCGTAGCGTCAGGGCTGGTCAGGCCGGGAGGTGCGTCCATGTTTCGCGTAGTGAAGATGAGTGCGTTCGCCGTGTTGCTCTCGCTCTTTGCGGTAAGTGAATCGTCGGCGGGCACGATCATCGATCCGATTGTCAGGACGCGTCTCGGCACGCTCGGCTCCATCCCGATCTTCGGGTTGCCGTTCGAGTTCGACTTCACGCCAGGCTCGAATACGTTCCCTTCCAACCCCGATCCCGCGAACTGCGAAGTCGGTACGGAAGGCTCGCTCGACCGCGTGACGTGTCAATTCCAGAATCGGACCGGCGTTCCGATCACGTTTCTGGACTTCGACTTCGTGTTCCCGTCCGGCACCGATCCTGGCTCGTTGACCTTCGTCGCCGACGACCAGGACAACCTGTTCTCGGGCGAAAATGCGAACTTCGCCGGCGCGCTCTTCGCGGGCGGCGCCGGCATCCCGACGTGCAACTTCGACGGCGAGCTGTGCTTCGGCGGCGACTTCCTGATCGATCTGGTGGGTTTCCCGCAAGGTTCGCGGATCACGCTGCTGGCAGACGTGAACAGTGAGGTGCCGGAACCGATGACGCTGACGCTCCTCGCGACGGGACTCGCGGTGGGCGCCGCCGCACGGCGCCGAAAGAAGTAAACGGGCCGGCTCGTCAGGTTCCTTCCGAGTATTTGCGGATCAAGCGGCTGAACGCTTCGGACTTCGCCAGCTCCTGGAGCTCGGGGTCTTCAGCCGCCTCCCTCGCCGAGTAGCCCCCCGCCAGCGATTTCTCCAACGAGGCGAGCGCCGCCGCATCGCGGTGCGCAAGCGCGTGCACGATCGCCTCGTAGTAGAGCAGCGCCGCGTTCTTCGGATCGATTGTCCGTGCCCGCTGGATGAAGTCGCGCGCCCGTCCATCGTTGCCGCTCTTGGCGTAATACTGCGCCACCATCGCCAGCGTCATGGTGTCCTTGGGGTTGACCTGCAACTCCTTGAAGGCGAGCGTCAGCGCGGTGCCGTAGGTGGCGATCGATCGATCGCGCTGCCCCGCCCATCGCAGACCGTCGGCGAGATTGCCCATCGTGATTGCGTCGTTCGGGTTGAGCGCCGTCGCCTGCTCGAACATGTGCACGGCATCGCCATAGCGCTTCAAGTAGAAGTACACCGTGCCAAGGCTCGAATACGTCAGCCAGTGCGGCTGCAGCTTGATCGACTGCTCGTAGGCCGGAATGCACTGTTCCCATTTGCCCTGGGCGAAATACGCGGCCGCGATGTTGTTGTAACCGACCGGATTCTTCGGCTCGAGCTCGGTGACGCGTTTGAATTCCTCCAGCGAATCGTCGTGGTCGCCGAACTGGAGATACGCGTCGCCGAGCATGTTGTGGTTGACCCAGAAGTACGGGTTCACCCCAACGGCTTTGGTGAGGGCGTCCACCGCTTCGGTCCTTCGCCCCAACGCTTGGTACGCCTGGCCCAGACGGCGATAGGCCTCGTCCGAGTTGGGGGCCAATTCCAGCGCCCGGCGGAGCACGACCACCGCTTCCGCGTTCCTTCCGCTCTCCGAATACACCGACCCGAGCGCGTAGTGCACTTCCGGCAGCTTGTCGTTCAGCTCGCGGGCGCGCTCCGCGGAGGCGCGGGCGCGCTCCACCCAGATCGTGTCCCGCTTCTCCGCGTACATGGTCAGGCTGGCGTCCGCAAGGCCAGTGTGCGCCAGCGCGAACCGCGGATCCTTGCGCACCGCCTGCTGGAAGTAGTCGATTGCCGCATCGAGCTGCTTCATGTCCTGACCGGCCCGCAACGCGTCGCGCCCCTTCAAGTAGAGGTCGTAGGCCTCGATGTCGTCGGTCGGCCGATCGGCCGCATGGGCGATCGCTTCAGGACGCGTCGAGCCGCCGAGCGCGCCGACGAGACCGTCGTAGACGTCGTCTTGCAGCGTAAACAGCGTCTCGCGCGTCCCGGTGAACTGCCGGCTCCAGGTCCGTTTGCCGGTCGCGATGTCGTGCAGGTTGACGACCAGACGCAGCGAGTCGCCCGCCGCCTGCACGGTCCCTTCGACGATCAGGTTTGCGCCGAGCGTGTGTGCGGCGTCGGCGATCGAGGGCGCGTTGCGTGCCTGCTCGACATCGCGGCTCGAGACGACGGTCACGTTGGAAAGCTGAAAGAGCCGCGACGACAGCGCTTCGACGACGCCGTCTCCCACGTAGCGAAGCTGCTGCGGATCGCCAAGGACACGAAATGGCAGCACGGCGAGGTAGCGCGTCTGTGGCGACGTGGCGGCGCCGTTCTGTTGCGTCGAGGCTGGCGGGGACGGCTGCCGCCGGCTCGCGACGAACCATCCTGCACCAGCCAGCACCAGGATCACGGCCGCAGCACCCGCTGCGAGGCGCGGCGACCACCTGGGTGCGGGGGCCGGCTGCGGCACCTGCGGCAACGGCAATGGAATCGATTGCGTTCGCCGATGGCCGCGGCGCGAACTGCTGGGCGATTCGACGCCGATGTCGAGGTCGGCGAGGATGTCCTCGGCAGACTGATAGCGAAGATTCGGGTTGGTTTCGAGGCAACGCAGGATCACGTCCGCCAGCGGTGCAGGCGTATCGGCGTTGACGGTACGCGGATCGGGCGGCTTGGATTGGACCCGCATCAGCAGCTCCGCGATGGCGGAGTCGCCGTGGAATGGCACCGTGCCGGTGACCATCTCGTAGAGGATCAGCCCGAAGGCGTAGAGATCGACGCGGTGATCGACCTGGCCGCCCGATACCTGCTCCGGCGCCATGTAGCGTGGCGTGCCGAGCAGCTCGCCGCTGCGGGTCATGTCGGGCGCCGCCGCCAGCGACTTCGCCAGGCCGAAGTCCGAGACGTAGGCCGTGCCCGCCCGATCGATCAGGATGTTGTGCGGCTTCAGATCGCGATGGATGACGCCTTCGGCGTGCGCGGCGGCGAGCGCCTCCGCGATCTCGCGGCCGATCGTGAGGGCGCGATCGATCGGCAGCCTGCCCTCGCGGCGGAGGATGCTGTGCAAATCCTCGCCATCCACGAAGGCCATGGAGATGAACTTGAGGCCGTCGACTTCTCCCAGGTCGTGGATGCGGAGGATGTACTTGTGCGAGACCTTCGACCCGAGCAGTAACTCCTGCTTGAACCGCTGAACGGCTGACGGATCGGCGACGAGCCCCGGACGGATGACCTTGATGGCGACGGTCCGGTCCAGCTCGCGGTCGTAGGCTCGATACACGCTGCCCATGCCGCCTTCGCCGAGCAACGACTCGATGTGATAACGGGATCCCAGGTCAGATCCGGGTTCGACGAAGAAGCGGCCCGAGATCTGAGATCCCGAGCCGGCTGAGCTTTTAGACAAGGGTGTGCCGATCGGGCCACCCTGTGACGAGTCTGAAAAAGTAACGTCAGCGTCGGAAAATGGCCGGTGCGGGTGCGGGGGAAGCGAGTCGCGGGGACCGGGCAATGCGCACCAGGGGTTAGCTGTCGCCATTATGCAACATCGCGCGAGGCTTCTTGAGGAAAGGCCGTTATCACGCGGGCGTCCGTCGCTGTAACGCTTTGGTAAAACCTTCCGGACGAGCTCAGCCGCAGCATCCGGACGTGAGGGCAGAGTGATAACGTCGCGAGCGAACGTGACCAAGCCTCCCACAACCCGCGCGTCCATCGCGGTGATCGACGTTGGCGCGTCGGCGATTCGACTGGTGATCGCACAGCATGCCCCGGGCGAGCGTCCACAGGTGCTCGAGGAAGCGTCCCGCAGCGTGCTCCTGGGCCGGGACACCTTTGCCGTCGGCCGCATCGGCGCGACGACGACGGACGCCGCCGTGCGCGCCCTCAGCGGCTTCCGCCGGATGATGGACGACTACGGCGTGACCCGGACCCGTGCCGTGGCGACGAGTGCGGTCCGCGAAGCCGCCAACTGCGACACCTTTCTCGATCGTGTCCGCGTGCGGACCGGTGTCGATATCGAGGTGATCGACGGCTCCGAGGAGAGCCGCCTGACCTACCTCGCCGTCCGCGACAGCCTCAGCGCACACCCCGCGCTGGCCGCTCCCGCCACGCTGCTGGTCGAAGTCGGCGGCGGCAGCGTCGACCTGACACGACTCGAACACGGCCAGCCGGTTCAGGCCGGCGTCTTCCCGCTCGGTGCGATTCGGCTGCGCCAGCGTCTCGGGGTCTGGTTCGGATCGCACGAGCAGCGCATCCGTCTGCTGACCGCGCAAGTCGTTACGACCGTGGGCGAGATGGTGACCGAAGTTCCGGTCAGCGACGCCTCGTTCGTCGTCGCGCTCGGCAGCGAGATGCGCTTCGCCGCGGCGCGACTCGTCGAGACGGAAGGCGGCGTTGCCGAGATCGGACGCGACGCGTTCATGGAATTCGCCCAGGAGGTCGCGAAGCGCGACGAAGACGAGCTCGTCAGCCGCTATCGCCTCTCCCCCATCGAGGCGGAGACGATGGTGCCGGCGCTGCTGGTCTATCGCGCGCTGATCGAGGCGACCGCCGCGCAGACGATTGTCGTGCCCGAGGTCTCGCTTCGGGCCGGCCTGTTGATCGATCTGATTGGCGGCAGCGCCGCGGAGGCGGACTTCGCTCCGCAGGTCCTGGCGAGCGCGATGACGCTCGGCGAGCGCTACCGCTCGGACAGCAATCACGTGAAACACGTGGCGAAGCTTGCGACGCGTCTTTTCGACAACCTCGCGTCGGAGCACGGGCTGAATGCGCGCGATCGCCTGCTGCTCGAGGTGGCGGCGCTTCTTCACGATATCGGGTTGTTCGTCAGCCTGCGCGGCCATCACAAGCACACGATGTATCTGGTGCAGGCGTCCGAGATCTTCGGCCTGACGCGTGACGACATGCAGATCGTCGCCAACATCGCGCGCTATCACCGGCGCGGCCTGCCGCAGAAGTCGCATCCCGAGTTCATGCGCCTCGATCGCGACGAGCGCGTCCGGGTCACCAAGCTCGCCGCCATCCTGCGGCTGGCCAATGCGCTCGATGCCGAACACCTCCAGAAGGTCTCCGACGCCACGCTGCGGGAAGAGGATGGCCGCTGGGTAATCGAGCTCCACGGCCAGGGAGATCTGACGATGGAACGCATGGCGGCGACGTCACGCGCCGACCTGCTGGTGGATGTCTTCGGCAACCACGTGGTGATTCGGGGCGCGGGAGCCGGCGCATGACGCTGTCGATGAGCGAGCGGAAGCCCGTCTTCAATCGCGAGTTGTCCTGGCTCGCCTTCAACGAACGCGTGTTCGAAGAGGCGCGCGATCCCTCGAACCCGTTACTCGAACGGGTGCGATTCGCGACCATCGTCGCCTCCAATCTCGACGAGTTCTTCATGGTGCGCGTGGCCGCGGTCAAGGGCGCGGTGGCCGAGGGCGACGTCCGTCCTCACGCCTGCGGCATGACTCCGCGGGAGCAGCTCAACGCAATTCGCGAGCGCGCCGCGACGATGTTGAACGAGCTGCACACGCTGGTGACCGGCACCCTCATACCGGCGCTCGATGCCAAGGGCATCCACGTCCTCGACGTCTCCGCACTGTCGCCCCAATCGCGGGCCGCGGTGGCGGCGTACTTCCAGAGCGAGGTGCTCCCGGCGTTGACGCCGCTCGCCATCGATGTCGAGCGGCCGTTTCCGATGCTGTCGGCGCTCAGCCTGAACGTTGCCTTCTGGTTGTCCCCGGCCGACGAGGAACGCGACCGCCGCCTCGCCGTCGTCCAGCTCCCTTCGCGTTTGCCGAGGCTCGTACAGGCTCGCCGGCATCGACGAGCCCACGTACGTGCGGCTCGACGACATCATGCGGGCCGAAAGCGCGGCGATTTTTCCGGGGCAATTCGTCGGCGAGTCGGCGGCCTTCCGCCTGGCCCGCGACGCCGAGCTCGAACTGGACGATGAGGGCGAGTCGTTCCTGGAAGCCGTCGAGCGCTCGCTCCGGCAGCGCCGTCGTAGTGACGTGGTCCGGCTGGAGATCGCGGCGGAGGCGAGCGCCGACGCCGTCGATCACCTGGCGCGGCTGGTGGACGTCGGCGCGGACGACATCTATCGGCTCCCGGGATTCGTCGATGTTCGCGCGCTGGCGGCGATCTGCGATCTTCCCGGTTACGACGAGCTCCGGTTTCCGCCGCAGCCGCCCGTCGTCACGATGCCGGCGAGCGAACAGGACGACATCTTCGCGGCGATCGATCGCCGCGACATTCTGCTTCACCATCCCTACGAATCTTTCGACCCGGTGGTCGCCTTCGTCGAAGCCGCCGCCGAGGATCCGGACGTCCTGGCGATCAAACAAACGCTCTATCGCACGAGCGGCGACTCGCCAATCGTCGTTGCCCTGACGCGGGCGGCAGACGAAGGGAAACAAGTCACCGCGCTCGTCGAGTTGATGGCGCGCTTCGACGAGTCGCGCAATATCCGCTGGGCCCGGCGCCTCGAGGAGATGGGCGCGCATGTCATCTACGGCATCCGCCACTACAAGGTCCACTCCAAGATTTGTCTGGTCGTGCGCCGCACCAAGGAAGGCCTGCGCCGCTACGTCCACCTGGGTACGGGCAACTACAACGACGGCACAGCGCGCCTCTACACCGACATGGGGTTGATGACGTCGGATCCGGTGATCGCCGCGGACGCCTCGGCTTTCTGGAGTTCCCTCACCGGCTACTCGGATCCGCCTCGCCTTCGCAAACTGGTCATGGCGCCCACGCTGCTGCGCGAACGCCTCCTGAGTCTGATTCACGGCGAACGGCGCCGCGCGCTCGACGGCCAACCGGCGCGGATCATGGCCAAGATGAACTCGCTCATCGACGTCGAAATCATCAACGCGCTGTACGAGGCGTCGCAGGCTGGCGTGCGCATCGATCTGAACGTTCGCGGCATGTGCACGCTCAAGCCAGGCATCCCCGACCTCAGCGATCGCATCACGGTCACGAGCATCGTCGGACGCTATCTCGAGCACGCGCGCGTCTTCGTGTTCCACAGCGGCGGCGACGAGGACGTCTACCTGGCGAGCGCCGACTGGATGCCGCGGAACCTCGATGCGCGCGTCGAGCTGATGTTTCCGATCGAGGCGCCGGCGGCGAGGCGGAAGGTACTTGACGCGTTGGCGGCGATGTTCCGCGACAACGTCAAGGCACGGCGCCTGCAGCCGGACGGAGAGTGGAAGAAGCCGGGCGGCGGCGATGCGGAGCCGTTCGAGGCGCAGCGCTATCTCCACGAACAGGCCCGGCAATCCATCATCGCGGACCCTCCACCCGTCTTCGAGCCGCGAATGGAGCCCGACGACCCGCGTGCGGGTCGCTGACGGTTGCCGCCACGGATGGACACGGGTCGCGGACGGAGCCGGAGACTCGCAGGGGCGCGCTGCAGTGGACTCAATTTGATTCAGCATGACGGTGAGCACAGACGCCATCTCACCGTCTGCTGAGCGCGGATTCGAGCGATGTATCCCGAACCGTGGACTGGCGGCAGTGCGCGAACGAAGTGAGCGCGCCCAGTGCGAGCGTCCCCCGCTGGCTATTCCGCCCCCACCCCAAGGTAGGTCCGGAGTTTCTCGTCGTCGAACTTCGCCTCGGCAGACGGCTCGCGGGTGACCAGCGATCCGACAATGCCGGCGATGAACGCGAGCGTCATGGAGACGATCGCGGGGTTGCGGAGCGGAAACAGAGCTTTGGAGTTACCGAGCAGATCCACCCAGACGGTGGGACTACCGAGAATCATCAGCAACGAAAGGGTCGCACCGCAGACGATCGAGCTGACCGCGCCGACGGTATTGAAGCGGCGCCAGACGATTGAAAGCAGCAGCGGCGGGAAGTTCGCGCTGCACGCGATGGCGAATGCCAGGCCGACCATGAACGCGACGTTCTGGCCACGGAACGCGATCCCGAGGAGCACGGCAATGACACCGAAGGCGACCGTCGCGAGGCGCGCGACGCGAACCTGTTCCGCCTCGCTGGCGTGCCCTTTCCGCACGACATGCACGAAGATGTCGTGCGACAGCGCGCTGGCCCCGGCGAGGGTCAGGCCGGCGACGACCGCAAGGATCGTGGCGAAGGCGACGGCGGCGATGAAGCCGAGGAACGGCGTGCCGCCAAGGAGCTCGGCGACGAGTGGTGCGGCCATGTTGCCGCCGGGGTCGATCTGCTTGATCAGGTCACGTCCCACCAGCGCGGACGCACCGAAGCCGACGATGGGGATGATTAGATAAAAATAGCCGATGAAGCCGGTGGCATAGAGCACCGATGTCCGGGCGGCGCGCGCGTCAGGCACGGTGTAGAACCGCATCAGGATGTGCGGCAGACCGAGCAATCCGAACATCAGCGCCAGGCCGAGCGATACCGCTTCGACGGGATCCGTCACCAGACCGCCTGGCTCGAGCGCGGCTTGTCCGTACCGTGAGGCGACCGACGCGAACAGAGTGCCGAGACTGAAATCGAAGCGCGCCAGGACCAGACCGGTGAGCAGCGTGACGCCGGTCAGCAGCAGCGCCGCCTTGATGATCTGCACCCAGGTGGTGGCAATCATCCCGCCGAACAGGACGTAGGCCAGCATCACCGCGCCGACAGAGATGACGGCCCAGTGATAGGGCAAGCCGAACATCAGGCTGATCAAATTCCCGGCGCCAACCATCTGCGCGATGGTGTAGAACAACACCGTCAGGATGCCGCCGCAAGCGGCGGCGATTCGCACGGGCACCTGGCGGAGGCGGAAGGCCACGACGTCGGCGAAGGTGAACTTGCCGAGATTCCTGAGGGGCTCGGCAATGAGGAACATCAGGGCGGGCCAGCCGACGAGCCAGCCGGTAGCGTAGATCATGCCATCGTAGCCGCGGGTCGCGACCAGGCCGGCGATGCCGAGGAACGACGCCGCACTCATGTAATCGCCGGCGAGCGCGAGGCCGTTCTGGAACGCGGAAACCGATCGGCCGGCCGCATAGAAGTCGCGGGTCGATCGCGTCCGACGTGCGGCCCAGTAGGTAACGGCCAGGGTCAGCGCGACGATGGCGAGGAAAAACGCGACCGCTGACGTGGTCGGGTGGCCGAGAGCGCTGTCGAGCGGCGGCATGCGTCAGTCGCGGATGTGGTCGCGCAAGCGCGCCACTTCCGAGTCGTAAGCGCGATTCGCCCAGAGGACGTATACGCCCGTGAGGATCCAGGCGCCGACGATCACCGCCGCGCCGACGGGGATCCCGAGGGTCGTCACCTCACCGACGCGTGTCGAGAGGAGCGCCTTGTCGGTCGCAATGAGCAGGATGTAGCCGTAGTAGAGAACGAACAGACACGCCGTCAGCAGCAGCGACACGCGCCAGCGTCGCGCCACCAGGCGCCTGAACTCGGACGACGCCAGCAACTCCTTGGTGGTCCTGTGCACGGCGCAAGTATACGGTCGAAGGGAGAAGACGATGAAGACGCGATACTTCCTCGCAGTGGTGGGGGTCGTGGCGCTGGCGGTCACGACGCTGCAGGCCCATCATGGCTGGAGCAGCTACGACCAGACGAAGACCCTCACGCTGAAAGGCGTCATCAAGGAAATGAGCTACGCGAACCCGCACGGTTCGATTCGGCTACAGGAAAGCGGCAGCGGCAAGACCTGGACCTCCGTGCTGGCTCCGCCGTCGCGCATGACGACTCGCGGGCTCACCGAAGAGATGTTGAAAGCCGGGACCGCTGCCACCGTCGTCGGATACCCGCACAAGACGGTGGCCGACGAGATGCGGGCCGAGCGCATCACGATCGGCGACAAAACCGTGGAGCTTCGCTGAGCCTCCGCCTCGCGATCTGCGGCGCCGTGCTCGCGGTGGCGGTGAGCGCGGAGACCACAATCCCCGTCACCGTTCGGGTAGACGTGTCGCGCGCGGAAGGCGAGCTGCCGCCGGTCTGGGCGTTCTTCGGATACGACGAACCGAACTATACCTACATGAAAGACGGACGCAAGCTGCTGTCGCAGCTCGCGGCGCTCAGCCCGATCCCGGTCTACATCCGCACGCACAACCTGCTGACGAGCGGCGATGGCACGGCCTCGCTGAAATGGGGGTCGACGAACGCGTACACCGAAGACGCACAGGGTCAGCCTCGATACGACTGGACGATCGTCGATCGCATTTTCGATACGCTCGTCGAGCGCGGAATGCGGCCGCTGGTCGAGATCGGGTTCATGCCCGAGGCGCTGACCACGGGGCCGCCGCCGTATCGACATCGCTTCAGCGTGGAGAAAACCAGCGACATCTTCACGGGCTGGGCCTACCCGCCGAAGGACTACGCTCGCTTTGCCGAGCTCGTCCATCAGTGGGTGCGGCATTCGATTGAGCGGTACGGACGCGATAAGGTCGAGACCTGGCTGTGGGAGGTCTGGAACGAGCCGAACATCGGATATTGGAAAGGCACGCCCGAGGAGTATCACAAGCTCTATGACTACTCGGTCGACGCGGTGAAGCGCGCGCTGCCATCGGCGCGCGTCGGCGGACCGCATTCCACCGGTCCCGGGAACGCGAAAGCCCGTGAGTTCCTGCGCGCGTTTCTCGAGCACTGCGTTCGCGGGAAGAACTACGCCACGGGCGCCACCGGCGCCCCGCTCGATTTCATCGGGTTCCACGCCAAGGGCCGTCCCGAAGTGATCGACGGGCACGTGCGCATGGGGATCTCGAGCCAGCTGACCGACATCGATCAGGGGTTCGCGACGGTGGCCTCGTTCCCGGAATGGAGAAATACGCCGATCGTCATCGGCGAATCCGACCCCGAAGGCTGCGCCGCCTGCTCGGCACGCGTCTACAAGCAGAACGGGTACCGGAACGGGACGATGTATTCCAGCTACACGGCGGCGGCCTTCCCCAGGAAATACGCGCTCGCGAAGAAGCACGGCGTCCGGCTGCTCGGGATCGTCACCTGGGCGTTCGAATTCGAGGATCAGCCCTGGTTCGACGGCTTTCGCGATCTGGCGACGAATGGCGTCGAGAAACCGGTACTGAACGTGTTCCGGATGTTCGGCCTGATGGGCACACATCAGATTTCGGCGGAGAGCTCCGGAGCGATCGGGCTCGACGACATCGTCCGTAGTGGTGTCAGGACGTCACCGGATGTCGGCGTCCTCGCAACGAAGACGGATCGCGGCGCCGCAGTGCTCCTGTGGCACTACCACGATGACGACGTGGGTGGACCGCAGGCGGCCGTGGACCTGACCTTCAACGGTGCGCCGGCGAGCGGCCGTGCACTGGTTCGCCAATCCTGTATCAACGAGCACTCCAGCAATTCGTACGCGGCCTGGCAGCGGATGGGATCCCCGCAGACCGTGTCCCCGGCGCAGTACGCCGCCCTCGAGCGCGCGGCGGCACTCGCCTCGTGTGGCGCTCCGGCGTGGCGAACGATAGAATCCGGGACGCTCACGACGCGCGTCGAGATTCCCCGTCAGGGCGTGTCGCTCGTTGAAATCTCATGGTAAGGGCGCACGTGCGCCCGCAGGCGGAGGGTCGATGATGCGTGCGGTGAGGCTTGTCCTTGGAGTGGCCGGGATCGTGGCAAGCATTCCGGCTGCCCCTGCCGGGCGGCAGGCGCTCGGCTACTTCGAACAAAGCGGCGACGTCGGCCAGCCAGCCATCAAAGGATCCACCTCGTACGATCCTGCCACGCAGACCTACACCATCGTCGGTTCGGGCACCAACATGTGGGCCAACCGCGACGAGTTCCAGTTCGCGTGGCGCAAACTGACTGGCGACTTCATCGTCCGGACGCACGCCGCATTGCAAGGGACGGGTGTCGACCCGCATCGGAAAATCGGCTGGATCATCCGCAAGACACTCGATGCCGACTCGCCCTACGTGGACGTGGCCGTGCACGGCGACGGGCTGACCTCGCTGCAGTTCAGAAAGGCGGCGGCGGCGATCACCGAGCAGGTGCAATCAACGGTCAAGGGCGCTGACGTCATTCAGCTGGCCAGGAAGGGCCGGACGTACACGATGTCGGTGGCGAGGTTCGGCGAGACGTTCACGCACAACGAGGTGTCGGACATCGATCTCGGCGACGAGGTGTACGTCGGCCTCTTCGTCTGCTCGCACAACCCCGGCGTCTCCGAGCGCGCTGCATTCAAGAACGTACGAATCGTCGTGCCGCCCAAAGAAGGCTGGGTCCCTTACCGGGACTACATCGGCAGCAACCTCGAACTGATGGACGTCGCGACCGGCGATCGGACGGTGGTGGCAACATCGCCGATTTCGGTGCAAGCGCCGAACTGGACACGCGACGGCAAGGAGCTGATTTACAACAGCGAGGGCAAGCTGTATCGGTTCGATCTCGCGACGAGGAATGCGACGGTCCTCGATACCGGTTTTGCGACCTCGAACAACAACGATCACGTGCTGTCCTTCGACGGCACAATGCTCGGCATCAGCCATCAACCAACCGAGGAGCAGCGCCGCTCGGTCGTCTACACGCTGCCGGTGTCCGGCGGGACACCGAAGCGCATTACCGCGAACTCGCCGTCCTATCTGCACGGCTGGTCGCCAGACGCAAAGTTCCTGGTCTTCACCGGCGGGCGCAACGGCGAATTCGACATCTACAAGATTTCTCGTGACGGCGGCGAGGAGATCCGCTTGACGACATCGCCGGGTCTGGACGACGGGCCGGAGTATTCACCCGACGGGCAATGGATCTATTTCAACTCGCTCAGAAGCGGCCGGATGCAGGTCTGGCGGATGAAGCCGGATGGAAGCGGGCAAGAGCAGCTCACGAACGACGAGTTCAACAACTGGTTCCCGCACCCGTCGCCCGACGGAAAGACGATGACGATATTGTCGTTCCTCGCTGACGTGAAGCCCGAGGAACACCCGTTCTACCGTCAGGTCTACATCCGCCTGATGAACGTGGATGGCACTTCACCGAAGGTGATTGCCTACGTGTTCGGCGGTCAGGGGACGATCAACGTGCCGTCGTGGTCGCCCGATGGCAAGCGCATCGCGTTCGTGAGCAACACGGCGCTGCCGGCACCGCACTAGACGCGGGCTCAGCACAGGGACGAGGGACGAGGGACGAGGGACGCCTCATTCGCCGGATCGAGCTGAGCTTCGTCCCTCGTCCCTCGTCCTTCGTCCTTCGTCCCTCGTCCCTCGTCCTTCGTCCTTCACCTCGTCAACCAGCCCGCAAAAGCCAGCCAGGGACCGGTGCCGCCGACGATCAATCGCACCGGCTGCATGGCCAGCACGAACAACCCGCCCCACTTGAAGGCGGAATGGATACGCCCGCCCGTGAGTCGGTCGTAGACGAAGCACGCCACGATGAAGAGATCGGTGAGTCCCCAGAATGCCGGAGGCCCCGCCGCGGCTATCCCGGGAAGGCGAGCGATGGCCGGCGTGAGAAGGGCGAGCGTCGCCAACAACATCAGGCGCTTGTGACTCTGAGGCTGTCGCCGCAGAGACAGCGCGGCGCCCACGAGCACCGAAAAGACGAACAGATCGCCGAGGGGAATGATCAGGAACGTGAGCGGAGGGGGACCGCCTGGCGGCGTGAACCCGCGACGCGCCGCGTCGATTGCGGCCATCGAACCGACAATCAGCATCGCGACCGCGAGGACACCGCCCGCAACGCCGAGTCGACGATGCAGCGGCGTCCGACGGCTGGCTATCAGGCCGGTCTGTACGACGAACAGCACGATCCAGCTGGTGAAGATCAGGCCGTGCGCGTGCAGCAGCGGAGACAAGGGCCGACCGCCGAACGCACCCTTCAGGTAGTACGTCGGCGCGAAGCCCGCGAAGACGACAAGGGCGGCGGCAATGCCCATTCCGCTGTAGAACAGTCGATCGCGCCGCCACGACGATCCAGCCGACAGCTGCCGCTCCGCCAACGCTCCTGCCTGCGTCATGCCGTCTCCCTCTCAACCGTCGAGCTTAGGCAGTCTATTCGATTTTCGAGGCGGGAAGCGACCGGCCCGCCAAGGATCGGCCTACGTCGGTATGCCGTATCGCCCGGGGGCGAGGATGCCGTTGGGATCGAGCGCGCGTTTGATCGTCGCGAGCAGCGATGCGTAGCTGTCCTTGTCGGCCATTTCGGCAGACGACTGAATCCCCAGACGATACGAGTGGTAGCCCGATGTGGTGAGGCGATCGAGAAGTTCCCGGTAACACGCCAGCGCGCGATCGTCCTCGCCCGGTATGTCGCGGTCGTAGCAGATCGACACGACGCAGGTCAGGGCCCGATCGGTAACGAGCGACAGCGAGAGCATCGGCTCGAAGCCGTGCGCGAGCAGCGTCTCGATGCTGATTTTCGTCAGGCGCTCGCCGTGCCGCGCTTCGAGCGGAGCAACCGGTGCGCACCACAACAGGCCGCAGCGATCGCGATCGGGATCGGGATCGGCGGGTGGAGGCGTCCGCTTCCGCCAGTAGGTCGTCGCCATGGGTGCGTCCGTCGGTGCTCCCTTCAATAGTGAGAACACCGGGCGAACGAGATCGAGTGCTTCGCTGATATCCCAGCCGGTGACCAGTCCGTACGGTTTGGCGAACCGGCGCGCCATCTCCAGCTTGCGATCGCCGAGGAACTCGAGCTTAGCGACCTTGCCGCGAAGCTCCTGACGCATCAGCCGCTTCGCTTCGCGGACTTGTGCGCGCGTGCCATACAGCCCGCCCGACCCGTTCCACGCGCCGAACCGCAGCTTCTTGCGCAGGCCTGACATGACCTCGGGCTTCAGCGGCGTCATGCCGCCGGTGAGGTCCCACGGATACTGCCCGATGCCGTTCAGCACCTTGTAGTCGTTGCCGATGTGCGCGGCGCTCCGCAGCGTTCCGTTCAGCCGCAGCCGCCGCAAGGCATCGAGGAGATCGCCGAGGCCGCTGTCGTCATCGCACCGGAAAAAGAAGGCCTCGAAGTGCTCGGGCGCCGGCATCAGCCAGATCGACATCCGGGTGACGATGCCGAAGTTCGATTGCGTGAAAAGGCCGTCGAGCGTGGGGCCAAGTCCCCAGCGATAGAGCGGACCGGTAGAGGCCTGCGCGAACCGCGAGAAGCCGGTCTCGATACATTCTCCGTCGGGCAGCACCACTTCGAATCCGCAGACGTGCGCGAAGTGGTCCCCGTACGGCGTGTGGCCGAAGCCGCGCTCCATCGTGTTGCCAATCAGGCTGGCGTCAGAACGCGCCCCGGTCGCATCCATCCAGAGCCGAGATCGGTTGTCGCGGAGGAAATCGAACAGCTGCTGCTGGGTGACGCCGGGTTCGACCGTGACGTAGGCGAGGTCCTCGCTGAAGTCCACGATCCGGTTCATGCGGCCGAGATCGATCAGGACCGAGCCGTCGGCGGCCGGCACGCGCGATCCATAGCCCCAGTTGCGGCCGGTGCTGATCGGATAGACGGGGACGCGATTGGCGTTGGCGACCCGGAGGCAGCCCTGAACCTGCTGCCGGTCGGCCGGGCGCACGATCAGCGGAATCTTTGCTGTCGTGCGGAAGGTGGCAGCCTCGGCGGCGCCGAGCGCCGCTCGGTCGGTGATGACGTGGTCGGCACCGACGATGGCCGACCACTCCTGGATGGCACGGCTCAGATCGCGATCCGTGCGCGTCGACATGGCGCCGACTCCCCGATCAGCCTGCCGCTACGCGCACGCTTCGCGGAGGCCAGGCAGCGGCACGAACTGCGGACGCTCGATCGCATGGACGAGACCCGCGGCAGCGCGGGCGCAGACCACTGGCAGCTCGTAAAACCCGCTCAGAATATCATCGATGCGACTCTGGTATTTGGGATTCGGCACGTTCGAATCGAAGCGCAGAAGCTCCATTTCGCAGCCGTACTGAGGGTCGAAATAGGACGGCAGCGGGCAGCCGGGAAGACCGAGCGAGCGCCCGCCAATCTTGCGCAGAATCCGCGACGAGCAATTGCGTACCGTTGCCGTCGTCAGACCAATAGCGCCGCCAATGCTGCGAGCGAGCGCGTAGGTGGAGAGCGCGATGTTCATCGCCTCCAGCGTGAAGCGCATGTCTTCGGAAATCGCCCAGCCGCCCACCTCGACGTAGTCCACCTGCCGCTTTCGCGCGAGCGAAATTTCCGACTCGAGCGCCATGTGGAGCGTCCCTCGCCAGGTCCGATCGCTGGCGAGCGCGGAACGCCAGGCTGTCAGATGTTCAGGCTGCGTCTTCGAGCCGTAGGCGCGGTAGCGCGCACAACCAGTGACGCGCCCGTCGGGCTGCACCGACACGACGTGCCAGCTGGCGGCGTCGATGCCGAGGATGTGGCGCCCATCGGACGATAGCTCGTCCGACGTGATTGCTCCGTCGTGCAGATACACGCTGCCGCGCAGCCGTTGAAGCTGCGCAAGAATTTCTTCATGGCGTTTTGGGTTCACATCCACCGCAGGAAATGAGCCCGGCACATGCGCCTCAGAAGGCGCCAACAGCATCAATGTGCCGCTGCGTGAACGCGTAGAACCCAGAACTCGCATTGAGACGACTCCGAATCTCTCCCGCGCAGGCCTCGAGTGCGATGGCCCCGCTGAGAGGCACAACACGCTTGCGTGCGGCATGACGCCCGCGACCGCTAAGCGCTTGGAAAACTTTCAGTTAGCTGGTAGTTGCGAGCTGCGCGTGCAGGCTCGCGAGTGCCTATCGACGATCGAAACCCACTATTGCCTCGACCGTTGGCCGAGCTTCACGCAAGGCGCATGCCGCGACTGAGGGCATCTCGGTAAAAAGTTCGAGAACCGAAGGATTCAGGAGGAAAACTCGCTAACTGAGAACGCCCGATTCCTGGCTCAAACGAAACAGTCCGAAACCGGTGGCGGACGTTCTTACACGCTCGATTACATTCCTGGGGTCCGACTTACACACCTATTCCGTCGACACCGTAAAGCGCAAATCGCGGCGCGAAGTGACGGATCCACGACGCTCTACTGCGTCTTCTGCTGTGGTGGACGTCGGGGCTCTCCTCGAAACATGGGGCACGCGGTTGCTGAACTGTGCAACTCTGTTGCCGCTTTCTCTGTGCGACGATAGAAGGGGCATCGCTCCCAGCCCGCTTACAGAGGATCTTCGTGTCAGCAAGTAGTGCCGCCGTTCTTACCCGCGCACCGGAGCCAACCGCGGCGCCCGTCGAAACGCTCGACGCGATCAGCCGTCGGCTGGTCAGCGATCTACACGCCCCTAACCCGCGGATCTTCTGGTCCGATCTGCTGGCCAGCGCGACGATCGGCTGGGCAGCCTTCGCCATGGCACTGGTGTCTGCGCCGTGGTCGCCTCTGATGCTGGTGGCCGCCGCCGTCTCCGGATTCGCGCTGTATCGCGGTCTCTGTTTCACGCACGAGCTGACGCACCTGCGCAAGCGGGCCGTCCCTGGCTTCGAGACGGCGTGGAACGTGTTGTTCGGCGTGCCGTTGCTGCTGCCGTCGTTCACGTACATGGGCGTGCACCAACTGCACCATGGCCTGACAACGTACGGAACGAAGGCGGATCCGGAGTACCTGCCATTTGCGAGCTCGCGGAAACTGATCCTGATCTTCGCGCTGCAGTCCGCGGTGCTGGTGCCGCTGCTGCTCTTCCTCCGGTTTGTCGTCATCGCGCCCGTGGCCCTTCTCTGGCCGCGATTCCATCGCTGGCTCGAGGTCCACGCCTCGTCCTTCTCGATGAATCCTGACTACCGCCGCGTGATGCAGCCGTCGATGGTGCGGCGCATGCGGCGTTGGGAGATCGCGATGCTGGCCTCCTTCGCGGGTGTGTTCGCGCTCATGTATGCGGGCGTCCTGCCAGGACGCACGCTCTATGTGTGGTTCGGGGTGCTGACGTTCGTCAGCTTCTTCAACACGCTTCGCGTGCTCGGCGCCCACGAATACGAGAGCGATGGGTCGCCGCGCGACCGTCACGAGCAGCTCGAGGATTCGATCGACACGCCCGGGGCGTTCTGGACCGAGCTCTGGGCTCCGGTAGGACTGCGCTATCACGCGCTGCATCACTTCTTCCCGGGCATCCCGTACCACAATCTGGGCATTGCCTACCAGCGAATCGTCGCGGCGCTGCCGCAGGATTCGTTGTTCCTGCAGTCGACCAGCCCCAGCCTCGGACACTCGTTATCCGAGCTGCTGCGAAAAGCGCGAGCCGCCGGCGGGCGCATCGTCGGCTGGTAGGGTGGCCACGATCGATAGAAATCGAACAGCCGATTCTTCTCGCGGTTTCGAGTTCTCGAATGCTCGGGTTCTCTCGTCGTAGTGACCGATGAGGCACTTCGGGATCATCACGCCGCCGGTTCCCGGCCACATCCATCCGTTCGCCGCGCTGGGCCGTGAGCTCGTCGCGCGGGGCCATCGCGTCACCTGTTTCCAGGTCGCGGATCTCGAGGAGAAAATCCACTCGGAGGGCCTCGAGTTCTATCGCATCGGAGGCGCCGAGTATCCGCCGGGGGCGCTTCGCGCATCGCTCGACGCGCTCGGGCGGCTGGCCGGATTCACGGCGTTGCGGTACACGATTCGCGCGGTCGCGGCGACGACAGCGATGGAGTGTCGCGAGCTGCCCAACGCCATCCGCGCTGCCGGCGTCGAGGCGTTGCTCGTCGATCAGATGGAGCCGGCGGGTGGTGCCGTTGCCGAGCGCCTGGGACTTCCCTTCATCACCGTCTGTAACGCGCTACTGATCAACCGCGATCCGGTGGCGCCGCCGCCGTTCACGCCGTGGGCGTACACGGATGCCGCGTGGGCGCGGCTGCGCAATCGCGTCGGCTATGCAGTCTCGGATCGCATCACGAAGCCAATCGCGGACGCGGTCGCAATCTACCGGCGCGAGTGGAAATTACCAGCGCTCGCGTCTCCCGACGATTCCTTCTCGCGTCTGGCGCAGATCTGCCAGATGCCGCGTGAGTTCGATTTCCCGCGCACGGCTCTGCCACCAGCCTTCCGCTACGTCGGTCCGTTGCGGGGCGGCCTGCCGCGGCCGATTCCGTTCCCTTGGGAACGGCTGGATGGGCGTCCACTCGTCTACGCCTCACTCGGTACGCTGCAGAACAGCCGCGAGCCGCTGTTTCGCACTTTCGCCGAGGCGTGCCGCGGGCTGGACGTTCAACTCGTGATCAGTCATGGCGGCGGGTTGACCGCGTCGGAAGCTGCGGACCTTCCGGGCGATCCACTCGTGGTGAGCTACGCGCCGCAAGTGGACCTCCTCGCCCGCGCGACGCTGACCATCACGCACGCCGGGCTGAATACCGTGCTCGACTCGATGGCGAATGGCGTGCCCGTGGTGGCGGTGCCAATCACCTACGAGCAACCGGCCATCGCCCGGCGGGTGGAACGGGCGGGCGCCGGCCGGACAATCGCCCTGCCACGCCTGACGCCCGATCGGCTGCGTCAGGCCATCCGTGCCGTTCTCGAGATGCCGCAATACCGGGCGGCTGCACACCGGCTTGCGGACTCGATCAAAAGCGCTGGCGGGACGGCTCGAGCGGCCGATATCGTGGAAACCTCATGGTCGTAGCGCGCATCCGTCAAAACCCCATAATCGCCGCTACGCGATCAGCGGTTTTCGAGAAGGGCTGCGCCTCGGCAAACTCCCTTGCCATTCGGCCCTTCGCACGCAGGGCCGCCCGATCCGCGACCAGCCGCTTGATAGCGTCCTTCAGGAGGCGCGGGACGTCGCGCTCCGTTGCCGCCGGCAGTAACTCGCCAAATTCAGGGCGCAGGAGCTGTTCCGAGCCGTCGGTCGCGGTGGCTACTGCCGGGAGTCCCGCTCGAAAGGCCTCCATCAGCGTCAGGCCGTAACTCTCCTGTCGCGACGGAAACACGTAGAGATCCGCCAGACGGAAATGCGCCTGTTTCTCCACCCCATACACGTAGCCCGGAAAAATGACCCGAACCTTCTTCAATTTGCCCGCGTTGTCCTTCAGCGTTTTCTCGTAACTCCTCGCGTGTCGATAGCCGGCAACTCCGCAGAGCACAAGGCAAACGCCTCCGGTTGGAAAGGCCTTGTCCCGTTCCCACAAGCTCAAGGCCTGAATCAACCGGTCCTGCCCTTTTTCGGGCCCAATGCGACTCAGTGCGATCAGCACCGAGGTCTCGTCCTGAAGATCGTATTGGCGGCTTAATTGCTCCGCCCTCGCCTGCACGAGGTGCTCGTCACTGTCGTTTGGCGGCAAGCCCCACGGCACGACGTGAATTCTCTCGGCTGGCACGCTCGGATACATCCGCAGCAGCAGGCGCTTCATGCCCTCGGAGGGGACGATCACCCCACGCGAGTAAACCAGACTCTCCTCCTGCTTCAGAAAGATCAGTTTCAGGACCTTCGGCAGGAGAAACCGGAAAGGGCTGTGATTGATGGAACGGTAAAGCGCGGCTGCGGTTTCCGGTCGCATCCGGCCTCGGAGAATGGCGCTCGTAAAAACGTGCACCATGTTCATGTGAAAGATGCAATAGACCGCGTATCCTTTTTCCGCGAGCAGCCGAAAAGAGGGGCCGTCGGGCATATCGTTGCTCAACACCACTGTGTCGCGGGGATCGTGCCGAAGGATCTCCGCCGTGATGGCGTCCTCGAACTGGAACGTAAAATCGATGTACTGCTTCATCGTGTAGTTCAGTAAATCGGTATCACGGGGCGCTCCCTCCCCAATTACGTCGGGAGAGACGAGCCGGAATTGAAAGTCAGACCGCTTTCGCCATTCCCCGGTGAAGTATGCGCAAATCGGCGCAGCCCCGCCGAGCGGGATGTGCCGCAGGTCGAACCCGCTATCGGAGGCGGTGTAGAGGAGGGTCTTCACGGGTGAAGATTATGCGCCAAGGTGTCACTCCCCTTTCTCGATATGCCGGGCCGAATCCGGCAGCCGATCTCGTCGTATTGTCGCCTCATCTCGACGATGCGGTGCTGGCCGTAGGTGGGATGATTGGCCGAGAAGCGGCAAAGGGTCGGAAAGTCGAAGTATGGACTTGCTATACCGCCGGTCCCCCACTGGAGCAGATACCTGACAAGTTACGTTCCCTGGGCGACTATGCAGCTCGCCGCGACGAAGATCGCCGAGCGCTCGGCCTGCTAGGAGCCGGCTATCGCTGGCTTGATTTGCCAGAGCGGATATGGCGGTCACCTCCCCTGCGCCACGAGCACCACATTTTTCACACCCCACGGTCGCGGGACCAATTCGAGTATTTGCCAGCGCTTCGCGCCATCGTCGGCGAATTGCTGGTCGCGGACGTGGAGCTCTTCGCGCCGCTGGCGGTCGGCCATCATCACGATCATGTGGAGGTCACACTCGCGGTGCTGATGGAACTCCTTGATCGGCAGCGCTTCGATCGCGTCCGGTTTTACGAAGACCCGTACGCCTTGGGTTCGGCATGCCGCCGCGCCCATTTTGTGACGCGCCGTCGGTGCTGGCGGTTGCGGCACTCACCGGCCTGGGCCAGTCTTCGTATGGGGGCACTGGTGTGGATGGCGGCGATGGCCGCGAAAGGGCCGGCCATCGAAGAGTATCTGCCGGCATCCGAGCAGCTCGACTGGAGGTGCACGTCCGTGGCAGTGCTTCCGGACGACGAACGCCGGAAGCTGGCAGCGGCGGCCGAGTATTTCTCCCAGGTGCGCGCGTTCGGAGGCCTGGACGTGCTGAGCGCGTTCACCAAAGCGGGGCACGCTGCGCTTGGAGGCGAGCCTTTGTGGCAGGTGCATTCAGCGTCTGCTAGCCGAGCAACGACGCTTTGACCTGTAGAGGTTCCCTTACGCAATCCTATCGGACAGAAAGAAACTACAGTGATCATTGGAGCTCGCCTTAGCGAAGGCCGTCGCGACGGAGCTTAGGCACGTTCAGCAGGGACTTGCAGTCAGTGCGGCATATAAGTCTGCCTTTATTCCTCTGCGATGGCGACTTTTACAAGGTCGAGCCAGTTCATGCTGGAGTCAAGATTCTCCGTAAGTTATTGATTAAACGGCTAGTAAACAGCTTTCTCGGAGACCTCCCTTGTTGGGGAGCTTCCGGTACGAGCGTTGCTTTGAGACTGGCGTCGGTCCGATTGGACGGACCGCGCAGCGAACCGGGGTCTTTCGACTGAGGGAGCGACATGCGGAAACTATCAGGAATAACTTTGGGAACTCTGGCCTTGGCGGTCCTCCCTGGCCTCGCACAGGCGGAACCGATCGTCGGCGCGCTATTTATGTCTGGCAACAACGTAACCGTCGGGCCGAGCACCATCGACTGGTGGTTTGGGTCGCCGGGAGCCCCGGGATCGCCAACCGGCACGATTGGCGTGACCCTCGGGAGCGGGTACTTCGATACCGCCCTTAACGGGGGCCACTATACGACTCTGGTCGGCGAAACCGATACGCTCCAGGACCTTAATATCTCGACATCGCCGGCCGGCGCGCCGCTCGCTGACCCTATCGAGGGGTTCCAGACGGTTTCGAATACTGGCCTGGATTTCACGCTGACTCGGATTGGCACTTGCTCCGAGCAGCTCGGGGTCATTTGCCCGGACCCGCTATCGCCTTTCGGGTTCGTCGCTAACGGCGGCGTCACAAACGTGACCCTGAAGCTGTATGGCACAGTGGTGGATAGCACGAATGCGGGCTTCATGAGTGAGTGGGAAAGTACTTTCTCCGCCAACGTGCCCCAGTCGCTCGACTCAATCATTGCGACGTTGGCTGCAAACGGGTCTGTGACAGCATCGTATGCTGGCACCAAGATCGCGACGGACATTCCGCAGGAAGTACCCGAGCCCGCTTCGATGATTTTGCTCGGCAGCGGCCTTGTCGGCCTCGCTGCCCGGGTTCGTGGCCGGAAGCGCTCGTAGGTAACAGGCGCCAACGCCAGACGTAAGCTTCAGAGCCGCTTCTGGGCAACAGGAGCGGCTCTTTCTTTTTCCAAGAACCTTCTATTCGGCGGACTGGGATTCGAGTTCCGCCTTCACCGCCGACATGAAGCGCACGACCGCGCGGCCGTCCCAGACGCCGTGGTCACTCGACAATGTCAGCGTCATCATCGGCCGCACAACCGGCTGCCCCTCCACGGCGACGACCGAGATCGAACCTGCCCGCCAATCAGGACGCCAGACGTCGCAAACGTGGACGTCAATGCCCAATCGGCGGGCACGACGGAGACCTGAAACGTGCCGGCGCCTTTGCGCCGAAACTCGCCGCTCGAAGAGAGAGCCGCAGGATCGCGCGCCGAAGAAACGCGACTGGCACCATCCAGCCCCACCGAGGGCGCGCAGCAACGCCGATCGATGCCTCGCGGACCTCCGGGACACGACGAGCGATCTCCGCGGCGATTTCGGCGATCGATTTCGTGTTGGCGGCTTCGATGACGAGCACCGGCGCGACGAACGTGTCTCCGGTCACCGAGAGGCCGATGTCCACCGTCGTCGGCCGGTGGCGGCGCGTGCCGGCAATGAGCTGGTGGAGCTGGGATTGGCCGCGAGCGCCCGTGCCGCGGCCTGCACGAGCTGGTGCGTGGCGGTCGCGTGAACGCCCTCGCACCGAAGCGCCTCGAGCCGGCGAATCGCGTGCGTCATGTCCGCGGTGATCTGCAATGCCGAGAAGGGCGGCCGCAGCACATGGAGCCCGTCCAGCAGCCACCGCTCGGCGTAGTCGAGACGTTCGCTCGTGGGCTCCGCCAACCCTACTTCCCTTCCGCTCGCAGTTCCGCGAGCAGTGCCTGATAGTCGATCTTGTCGCTCGAGGTCCGAGGCAACCGATCGCGGAAGACAAAGCGGTCCGGACTCATGTAGGCGGGCACCTTCGTGGCGCAAAACGTCTTCAGATCCGACGATCGATGGCGGAGAGACGGCGTCGGACGACACGAACGCGATCGACTCTGACGCCGGCGTTCGCGTCCGGCACTGACACGACCGCCGCTTCGCGGAGCCGCGGGTGAGCATACAGCGCCGACTCGATCTCGCCCAGCTCTATGCGGTATCCACGTCGCTTCACCATCCGATCCTGGCGGCCCACATAGGTGAACCCCTCCGCCGAGTCGAATCGGACGACATCGCCGGTGTTGTACCAGCGGATGCGATCACGCTCGAGAAACGCCGCGGCGGTTTCCTCGGGGCGATTCCAGTAGCCGGAAAAGACCGAAGGGCCATTGATGTAGAGGACTCCTTCGCCGCCCTCGCTCACCGGACGGCCATCGCGGTCGAGCACCCGTGTCCGACAGTGCGTGCAGGGAAATCCAATCGGGAATGGCGCCTCGCGGTCGTCCGCGATGACGTCCGGAATGCGGGCAGCGGTGCAGGCCACGGTGATCTCCGTCGGACCGTAGAGGTTGTAATACACGGCCGACCGCCAGTGGCGCTTCAGCTCGCGAAGGTGCTTCACGGGGAACACTTCGCCGCCAAAAAGCACCAGGCGCAGCGCAGAACCGTCGTGCGAACTGAGCTGTCCGAACTGCACCAGCAAGCTCAGGATCCAGGGCGTCGAAAACCAGACGGTCAGGCGCCGCTCGGCGACGAACTTGGCGAGATCCTTGGGACTGCGTCCGAGGTCGTCGGAGATCAGGTGCGTCGAGGCGCCGTGCTTAATCGAGAGATAGATGTCGACGACCGACGCGTCGAAATGAAACGGCGCGTGATTGCTGAACCGATCGTCGGGCACCGGCACGAAGGTCTCGGAGCACCAATCGATGAAGCTCAGGGCGTTTGCGTGGGTGATCATCGCCCCTTTTGGCATCCCCGTCGATCCCGACGTGTAGAGGATGTAGGCGAGGTCGGAGGGGTCGATCGAGTTGGTCGGGTTGATCGGGTTGATCGGGTTGATCAGGACATCTCGCCATGACGTGGCGTTCGACATGCCGGACGCGTTCTCGCCGACGGTGATCAGCGCGGCCAACGCCGCACTCCCGTCGGAATCCGGGGCAACGTCGAGGCATCCGCCGTCGACGATGAGCGCGCGGATGGCGCAGTCGGTCAGAATCCGCCGGCTCCTGTCCGTGGGAGCGGTAGCGTCCACCGGCACGTAAGCCGCGCCGGCCTTCAGGACGCCGAAGATCGAGACCACGGCAGCAAGCCCTTTTGGCAGCACGAGGCCGACGCGGTCGCCGCGGCCGATGCCGCGCGAGGCGAGAAATGATGCGAGCGCGGAAGCCTGACTATCGAGCTCGGCGTAGGTCAGTGACTCGCCGGCCGAATCGACAACGGCAGTGCGAAGTGGGTACCGGGCGGCGCTGGCTTCGAGGTATTCGGCCAGGTGCCGCGCCATCACCGCACGGCTTTCCCGGCCGAACCGGCTCCTTGCGTCTGCCGGCGCTCGACCGATGCCGCGATGTCGGCAATCCGGTTGAAGCGCTCGACACTGGTTTCGTAAACGTCGAGCTCGACGCCGAACCGCTCCTGCACGAACGCGGTGAGTCCCAGTGCGGCCAGAGAGTCGATGATCCCGCTGGTGAGGAGCGGCGTGTCGTCCCGCAGGTTATCGCGCGACTCGCCGGGCAGATAGGTCGTCAGAATGAACTGTCGAATTGTTTCCTTGATGTCTTCCATTGCGAATTCCGATTCTCTCACCAACTCGGCCAAGCCAGCTCTTCTGGTTTCACAACACCGATCCCCGATCCCCAATCCCTGATCCCTGATCCCTGATCCCTATCCCTTCTCATCAACCATCGGCCGCGCCCAATACAACCTATCGGCCGCTCCAGCGCGACGTCCCAGCCCCTCCAGCGTCGTGTTGAACGTCACTTTCCAGATTTTCCAGCGCGGACGATAGAACAGGCTCCATTTGAAGCCGCCGTACTTGGACAGGTCGATAGACACCCGCTGCCACCGGGGCGGCGCATCGAGCGGGACTGCGGTGATCAGGAGCTCGTCATAACTGCGTTCATCGGCAATGCCGATCCTGAACACCGCGTTGCCGCGACCGGCGGCGCTCAGGGCCGGCGAAACACCGACGGCGGTTTCGAGGGCGGCGTGATCGGGCAGCCGCTCGCTCCAGATGACACGGCTTGCCGACGGCACTTCCAGCGCGGTGTGCGTCTCTCCGCCCAAGGTGACAACCCCGGCACTGAACTCACTTCCGAGGGGCCGCTTCTCGGCGCGTGGCAGTGACGCGAGCAAGTCAACGTGGCGCACCCGTGGCGTCGGGCCAGCCTGGCCGCACCACACGGCCGAAAGCCCTATGAGAATCGCGATCGTGAGAGCGAGTCGCCGCGCCATCTACCGTCCGAACACGCGCAGCAGCGCGGGACCGTAAAGAACGGTCAGGTTGCCAGCGACGACGAGCGGCCAGAAGCGTCGCGGGTCGGCGCAGTCGCGCAGCAGCACGTTGAAGGCAAGTGCGAGCGGAATCGTTACTCGCATTGCCGTCGGCGGCTCGCCTTCCCAAAGTGGACGACCGAGGCACGCGAAAAGGGCTGCATATGCGACGCCGAGCCGCCACCACGCGTTCTTCCAGTCGACTCTCGCGATCACATAGCCGGTCTGCACCAGGAGTGATATCAGGGTGAGCACGCTGGGACGCACGAGCGCCCCGATTCCGCGTTCGGCCACACCGTTCCAGAGGATTCCCGCCTTCCAGGCGAGACCGCTGAACGGCGGCGACATCGTCCCGCCGGACGTGTAGATCCGATCGCGATACAGCGAGTACAGATAGTCGAACCAGATCAGGAGCGGGGCGACCACGATTGCGGCCTGCAGCGTCGCCTTCGCGGCCGTCCTCCACGACCATCTCGCCGGCAGAAGCGTCGAGAGCGCGAGCAGGTTCGTCTCTCGCCCAAGTGACGCCACGCTCAACACCGCCGTCGCCACCCACGCGCGGCCACGCTCGACGGCCGCCGCAGCGCCCGCGATCAACAGCAGGCTGGGGACGTCGAGCAGCGCGTGGCGGACCGACCACAGCACCCCGCCGCTGAACATGGTGGCGATCCAGAGTGCCGTCATCTGCGCCGTGCCGGGCGGGAACCAGCGCCAGAGGAGCAGGCTCAGCGCCAGCCAGCAGACGACGTTCTGCAGCGCATAGGCTTGAAGAATCCACCACGGGCGCGCCAGGCCGGCCGCATAGGCGGTCCAAGCGAAGAGGATGCGCCGCGCACGGAGGGGCATATCGTCCATCGCGCGGTCGGTGGCCGGATCGCGGAGCAAGGGATCGGTGGCGATTTGCGCGTAGAACTGCCCGTCGTATCCAGAGGAACGGCGAGAGACGTGGCGAGGCAACGCCTGCACGGCGGCGACGGTTTGGGGTGCGAAGCGGCTGCCGAAGCCAATCAGGGAGGTGAATCCCGTGCGCGCGTCGTAGAAGCGGCAGACGCAGACGACGAACGCGACAATCGCAATCAGGTGCGGCAGGACGTCGCCAACGCGGGCCCGCGCGCTGGGGACAGGCCCCATCTCACCCTTGGACATGGGGCCGGTCCCGCGCTCGATGCTCGTTACCTGGACACGCTCGACTTCGCGAGAAATGCCCGCGCGTGCTGCAACGCGTCACGGCCCGGCGTGTCCGCTTTCTCACAGATATCGACCAGCGACCGGTAGTGAACACTCGCGCCCTCCTGATCGCCGGCGCGTTCGGCGGAGAGTCCGGCGCCATACTCGGCACGGAAGCGGCGCGGCTCTCTCTTCAGGACCTGCTCGTAGGCTGTCCGCGCGTCTGCGGCCCGACCCGATTCGAGCAGCATGTCGGCCAGCATCTCGCGCGCGGGCGCGATCGGACCTGGCGAGACGGCAGCCTTTTCGGTCGCATCCTCCGCGTCGGCCCCCTGCGCTGCCAGCAAAAGCGCTTCCTCTTTTCGCCCTGCGGTCCACGCCAACCATGCTGACGCCATCACGCGTTGGATCTCGACCTGACCTGCCCAGTACGCGTCCTTCTTCGCCGTCAGCTCGTCTCGCAGCTCGGTCAGCCGCGCGACGTCGGCGTCGATGGTCGACGGCTTGCCGGCCCTGGCCGCGCCGATCGCCTTCGCGAAGTGCGTGACTGCCTGCGCCTGGGGCGCCGCATGATCGATTGGCGCCAACGCCGCGGCCCCAGCCCAGTCGCCCCGCTCGAGAGCGTAGCGCGCCGGAATCGCTGAGCCCGCATAGCCGCCCGCCGTGACCGGCGCAGCGCCGCCTCCCGCGGTCGGTGCGTTCAGGTTCGCCACAATCGCGGGCACTTCTTCGACGATACGGCGCACTGCGTCGTCCTGGGCCATCTGCAGATAGGCGTATGTCTGGTAGTCGAGCGCGTGCAGCTGCTCGGCCGTCGTCCCTTCCCGTTTCGCCGCGGCAGCGGAGGCCAGGTTCGATTCGACTGACTCACGCCAGTAGCCGACGCGCGTGAAGGTGTGCGAGGGCATGTGCAGCGCATGGGCCGCGGCAGGAGCAATCTGCGAGTAGCGCCTGGCTGCGTCGAGCGCACGCGGGGCGAGGGGCGGCACGTCGTAGGCATGGATGATGTAGTGCGCCAGGCCGGGATGATCCGGCGCCTTCGCGAACATCCGTTCGAGCAGGGCGCCGGCCTGAAGCTGCTTTGCGTAGGTCTTGTCGGTCGGCGACGCGGTTTGAAGCGACGCGAGCGCGGAGAAGATCTGTGCCTCGCCATCGTCCGGATAGGTCGCCGCGACCCGGGTCATGGCGCGCTCGTACGCGGCGATGCGGGTCGGATGGTCCGTGGTCTGCGCGTCCTTGTAGAGCTCGGCGACGGCGGCGATGTAGTCGCGTTCCCGCTGTGACTTCGCGCCGATCGTCTGCGCGCGCGCGACGGCGGCGGCGCCCTTCTCGAGCGGTGCGCCCGTCTTGATCCCGGCAAACGGATTGCCCCAAGCGCTCAGCGCGATGCCCCACGCGGCAATACCGCACGTCGGATCCGCGGCCAGCACCTTCTCATACCCGTTCGTCGCGGCGAGAAACGCGAAGGAGTGCAGGAGTGCCGTGGCGCGATTGAACTCGGCCTTCGTCGACGGCGCACACGTGGTCGGGAAATCAACCGTGCCGAGCCGCTCCGGCGCCGGATGATCGTGGTCATGTTTGTCGGCCTGCGCAGCCGCAAACCGTGGCACGAGCAGACACAATACTGCGGTCAGCGACGCGATGAGTTTCGCGTTCGTCCTCTTCATCGTCCTTGTTCCTTGAGTAGAGCCGGCTTCAGCGTCCAGGCCTGGAGCCGGGCCAGAGTCATGATATCCGGCGCGTGGAATCCCGGCGGAAAGATTGGCCAGCTCCACAGCTTCGTCGAATCGGCGGCGACGTATTGGTCCGCGGTGAACCGGCCGGTGCGCCGCTCAACCTGAGCCGGGGCCGATCCTGACGCGGCGATGGCGCGATAGGCCGTCGCGAGCGTCGCAAGGTAGTCTGCAGGCGACAGGTTTTCAGAGCCGATCCAGATCTCCGCCGGCACCTGGGCGCGCGATCGCAGGGACGCACCGGTCCCGCGGACGGCGTCCGCGAACGCGCCCCACGCATAGGAGCTCGACGACCGGGCGCCCTGAGAGGGCTGGAACTCACGCGGCGGTCCATATACGAGAGGGAGCGCCGACGGAGGTGACAACGTTCCACTGTCGATGAATGCTTCGACTGCCGCATTCAGCAGCACGAAGACTTCCGCGGCTGAGACAACGTAGCCGCCGCGCTTCTGGAACGTGATCTCATTGCCGACCGCGCCCGCCAGCGACAGGAGATCGTCACGGGTGAACGTTCTCGCGCGCGCGGCATCCTCGTACACGCGCATCAGCTCACTCGCGGTGACGAAGCGTACGCCGGGCTGCGCTTTCATGAACGCGAGATAGGCGGCGAAGTCGCGAAACGCGGCCTCTGTCTCCGCAGGCGGACGGGTCCCCGGCGGCTTCCAATCGCTCCGCGGCGGATTCGCGCCGCCACTGAAGTTCACGGCGTCCCAGAACTCCGTCTGGACCCATTCGTTGGGGTGGTAATAGACGCTGATCGTGCCGCCGCCCCGCCCGCGAAGCGCGTCGTACGCTTTCGTGAAGGCGGTCTTGCCTTCGTCGAGGCCCCTGCCCGTCAGCTCCATTCGCGCGAGCATGGAGCGCATCTTGAACACGTTCAGCATGCCGTCGTAGTAGAACGGTTGATCGTCGATTCCGACGTGATCGGCCTCGTCGAGATACATGCCGATGCCCAGCTTGGTCAGCGCCGGGTACGCCTGAGGCGCCCAGGCGGCCCCTGGCTGACCGTAGCACGTGGGGGTAACACCGAAGATCCGTTTCAGATCGCTGACGCCCGGCGCCTCGCGTCGGGCGAATTCCGCGACGCCCTCATCCCATCCGGCGTGCTGCAGATAGACCGCGACCGTCGGCTGACCGCTGTGCGTGTTGGAGTGGTAGCCGATCTCGTGCTGCTTCAGTGCGGCGATGACGTCAGTACGGCCGCGCTGTTCGAGCACGCGCGCTTTCTCGCCGACGACCTTGAACGTGCCCCGGATCCCGGCACGCGTCAGCGTCTCGGCCACCCGCTTCGTCGCGTCGTCATCCTGCGGCAGGATGTAATCCTCGGTGTCGAACCACAGCGTGACGTAGACGGGCGGGAGTGAAGACTGCGCACGCGCAGTGACCATCGTCAACAGCGTAAGAAACGCGATGCCGACGAGAAGACGATTGGAAAGACCAGTGAGAATGCGGCGGCTCATGCGTCAACAAGATACCGCTGCCGCGGAACCCGCGTGCTACAGTTTTTTATGGCCCCTGACGAACGTCCGGCGGCGCGATGTCCGTATTGCCAGAGCGAGGCACTGACGCGCCTCGAGGTGAGCGATTCGCTGCCGGTCGATGTGTATAAATGCCGCGGATGCGGCACGCAATTCAACCTTCCGCGCCCACGCGGAGATGAACCGCCCGACGAGATCTCATTGCCCCGCGCGTAGGGGCGAGTCAGTCGCCGCTGGCGCTTTTGGCTTTGATGAGGCGCGGCTTCTTGACCGGCGGCCGCGAGATGCGCTGCCGCGGCGACGGCCGCGACCCAGGATCCACGAACGGTGGAATCGCCACGGCCTTCCCGATCTCCGCCGACTCGTAGAGGGCCCGCACGATGCGGACGTCCTGCAGGCCTTCCTCGCCGGACGGTTCGGGTTGGCGCCGTTTCGAGATGCAATCGGAGAAATACAGGAGCTCCGCCGCGAACTGATCGCGTCGCCGTGCGCGCTTGCGCGTCCGCTTGCCGTTGACCGTGAGGGTGTATTGCAGCCCCTCCGCGTATTCATAGGCGGGATCTGCGGAGACCTGGCCGCGCGTGCCGACGATACGGAACTCTCCGACATCGGCCGAATTGAAACTGGTGACGAACGACGCCAGCCGCTCGCCGTCGAAGCGGATCAGCGCACCTGTCGATTCGTCGATCTCGCGCAGACGCTTGTCGCCGCTGTTCACTGAGATCGCGAGGACTTCCTTCGGCTCCGCCGCGAACAGGGCGCGCGCGGCGTTGATGCAATAGACGCCGATGTCATAGAGCGACCCGCCGCCAAGATCGCGACGGGTGCGTATGTTCCCGGCAGTCACCGTCATGCCGAACGACGAGTTGAAGAACTTCGGCTCGCCGATTCGTCCGCGCCGCACCAGGTCGAGGACCTCCAGGGTCAGCGCGTCGAAGTGAAGGCGATACGCAATCATCAGCCGGACATCGGCGTCGCGGCATGCATCGACCATCCTCTGACACTCGTCGACGGTCGTCGCCATCGGCTTCTCGCAGAGCACGTGCACGCCCGCCTTCGCGGCGCGAATCGTGTACTCGGCGTGGAGGGAATTCGGCAGCGCGATGTAGACCGCGTCCACGCCCTCCAGGCACTTTTCAAAATCGTCGTATGCGAATGCCGACACCCGGTACTTGCGGCTGAGCGCGTTTCGCTTGCTACGATCCCCGCTCACGATCGCCGCAAGGCGCGAGTTCCGTCGCGCGTGCGCGAACGCCGGGAGCACGGCGACCTGCGCGATATGGCCGAGTCCGACGACAGCGTACCGGATGGCGGGCATTCGTCAGCAGCCTGCGTGCGCGACGATGTACCAGAGCACGACGATGCCGAAGGGCACTCCAAGCGCCCACGCGACGATATAGCGCATGCACGATACCTCCGCCTGGGCCCTAGCAAGAAAGCGACCACGTCGAATGACACTTGAACTTCGACAACCCGGGCTTGGAACTCGACGGTGCGGTTGATGCAATTCGAGACAACCCTACCTTGAGTGCACGACAGGCGGTCACCGCGAGCTGCGCCGACGCGTGGGTGTCCACGCTGCGTCGAGCGACTTCATCGATGCCTCACGGAATCGCGGGTGGCATCGATGTTGATCGAACACCGACGGAATGGCCCACAACGGGCACATTAACTTCGTTGTATCGAGGGGTTCACGATGGCGGGAATGAAGACACTCAGAGATCTGTTCGAGGACGAGTTGCGCGACATCTACGACGCCGAAAAGCAGATCGTCAAAGCCTTGCCGAAAATGATCAAATCGTCCACCAGCGAAAAGCTGGGTTCGGCATTGGAAACACATCTGGAAGAGACGCGAGGACAGGTGGAGCGGTTGGAGCAGGTCTTCGAAGCGCTCGATCTGCGGCCGCGCGGAAAGCACTGCGACGGCATGGCGGGCATCCTCGAAGAAGGTAAGTCGCTGATGGAGGAGGATGGCGACGAGGCGGTGCTCGACGCCGGCTACATCGCTGCGGCGCAGCGAGTGGAGCACTACGAAATCACTGCGTACGGCTCGCTCATGGCGTGGGCGAAAGCGCTCGGGCTGAAAGACGCCCTCTCACTCCTGAAGCAGAACCTCGAAGAGGAGAAGGCGGCCGACCAGAAGCTGTCGGCGCTGGCTGAAAGCGGGCTCAATCAGGCGGCCGCCGCGGGACAGGGAGAAATGGAAGAGGCAATCGTCGGCCGACGGAAATAGAACGGATCCTCCGCGCCCGGTCCTGGCGGACTCTTTCCCGCCGGGACCGGCGTCTCGCGGGAGTGCATGCTGCAGCAAATCGCCTGGCTCTTCGTCCTTTCGCTGCCGGTCGCCTCGATCACCTGGACGGTGACGCACGAGGAGATCTTCAGGGAGTTGCGCGATGACTGCGCCACCAGGAGCCGGACGTGTCGCCGGCTCGTTCAGCGTAAGTTCTTTTACGTCTTCACCTGCGAATACTGCTTCAGCCACTATGTCGCGCTCGCATTCGTCGTCCTGACCGGTTACCGGCTCCTCGTCGACGACTGGCGCGGCCTGCTCATCGCGTGGCTGTCAGTCGTGGGGCTCGCAAACGTGTACATGAGCCTGTTCGGCAGGCTTCGCGTGGACATCAAGGCCGAGCGCCTCGACATCGCTTCGAAAGAACAAGACCTCGAGCCGACCTCGCGGGAATAAACGGACGCCGCCCGAGTCTATTGATTTCGGAGCGGCCGATGGTGTGGTTTGGCTGACGTGCCCGAAGAGGACCCGGACCTCGCCACGATCCGCGCCGCCGCGGACGGAGACAGCGACGCTTTCGAGGCGCTGGTCCGGAGGTATGCACCACAGGTGTCGGGCCTCGCGGCGACGATCGTCGGGCCGGAAGACGCCGAAGACGTAGCCCAGGAGGTCTTCGTGCGCGCGTATCAGGCGCTGCCGGCATTTCGCGGTGACAGCGCGTTTCGCACGTGGCTGTATCGGATTGCGGTCAACGTCAGCCGCTCGTACCGGTCCCATTGGTGGCGGCGGTCGGCGGTCTGGGGCGACAGCGGTGCGGATGAGACCACGGCGTTCGATCCCGAGGACGCATCGGATTTCGAGACGGCGTGGCTGACACGCGACGCCGTCGAGCATGCGCTCGGGTCGCTGCCGGAGGACTTGCGGATCGCGGTCGTGCTGCGCGATCTGCACGGACTTGAATATCGGGAGATCGCCGAGACAACCGGCGTGCCGATCGGCACCGTGGAGTCGCGGATCTTCCGCGCGCGTCGCCGCCTGCGTCGCGCGCTCGAACCCGTTGGCGGGTAACGGCGCACAGACGCCAGAACGAGGACCTATGTCCGGATTCGCCTGCATCGATCGCACTCCCGGCCTCGTGCTCGGATGGCTCGACGGAACTCTCGCGCCCGATGCGCGCGCCGCGATCGACGCGCACCTCGCCACCTGCGATCGGTGCAGGCGGCTGATCGCGAATCAGCAGATTGCGCGCCAGGCACTCAGTTCCCTGCCGATGCCGGCCGTCTCCCCGGACTTCACGGCGCGCGTGCGGCAGCGGACTGCGGGACGCCTGGCGTGGCTCGACGCCGCGAACTGGAGAGCGTGGACCCTGGGGATGATGCCGGCCGCCGTCCTGCTGGTGCTGGCATTGTGGCTGCCGTTGCAGCGCGACGCGTCGTGGTCGATGACCGCGGTCCTGGACTACTGGAGCCGCGGCGCCACGTCCGATCAGGAGATGCAGATGCTGCTCGATCCGAATACCGAGGCCAGCGCGGTTCTCGATTCAGCGGTGCCGTCGCGATGAAGGCCTTCACTCGCACGAGGATGTGGTTCGTGCTCTTCGTGCTCATCGTCTTCGGCAGCGGCCTGGGCACGGGACTGCTGCTTTCGCGGTTCGGACCGCGGGGACCGTGGGGGCGCCACGGCCCTCCTGGCCCGCCGCCGTCACCAACCGACTCCGCGGCGCGGGTCGCACGCGATCTGAAGCTGACGCCGGAGCAGGAGCGCGAGGTGCGGGCGGCGTTCGAGCGCGGCGCCGTTCGGCTGAACGAATTCCGGGCGCGCACGGGACAGGAATTCGATGCGCTCCTCAATGAGTTGAACGCCGACATCGAGAGGACGTTGCGGCCAGAGCAGCGCGAGCAGTTCAGGGCACATTTGCCGAAGCGGCGGCGGGACTTGCCACCACCACCACCACCTCGTGATTAAGGGGATCTGATTTTGACTGCATTGCACCTGGACGACGACCACGACGATTTCGGCGGACTTCACCGCGACCTTCGGGCGACCGGCGCGGCGATGGATCGTCGGGGCCTTCTGCGCCTGGCCGCACGCGTCGGCCTTGGTGCGGCGACGGCGCTGCCGCTGATCGGCTGCGGCGGCTCGAACCCGGCGAGCCCGACCGACACCTCAGACACCGGCAGCAACAGTGGGAGCAGCGGTACGGGCACGTGCACGACGCGAATACCGCAAGAGACGGCGGGACCGTTCCCTGGAGACGGATCCAACGGCCCCGATGTGCTCGGCCTGAGCGGTGTGGTCCGGAGCGACATCCGTTCCAGCTTCGCCGGTCTCTCTGGTACGGCTGACGGAGTGCCGCTGACGATCGTCCTGAATCTGGTGTCGGCGTCGTCCTGCGCACCGCTGTCGGGACAGGCCGTCTACATCTGGCACTGCGACAAGCAGGGGCGCTACTCCCTCTACTCGTCAGGGGTGACCGATCAGAATTACTTGCGTGGGGTGCAGGCGGCCGACGCCGGCGGCGGCGTCACGTTCACGTCAATCTTCCCCGCGTGCTATGCCGGCCGCTGGCCGCACATTCACTTCGAGGTCTATCCGAGTCTCTCGGCGGCAACGAACGTGGCCAACAAGACGGCGACGTCACAAATCGCACTGCCGAAGGCGACGTGCGACGAGGTGTACGCCACCTCTGGCTACGAGCAGAGCGTGACCAATCTCAGTCGCGTATCGCTGGCCACGGATGGCATCTTCAGCGACGGCGCGTCGCTGGAACTCGCGACGATCACGGGCAGTGTCACTGGAGGACTGGCGGCGACGCTCACGGTTGCCGTCTAGTTCGTCGCCGCCGCGGCCACTGCCACTTGAGACTTAGAGCGAAACTACTGCCCTGACGGATGTGTCTCCGCCGACGCGCCGTTCGCCCACGCCAGTCCATCGGCGCCCTTGCCGGCATCGATGGTCGCCGCAATCGACCAATCGGCGGTGCGAATCGCCACCACCTTGGCCGTCACGTCGCACGAGACGTAAGCCATCTCGTTGTCGGGGCGAATCAGCACTTCCTGCGGCGCTTGCGGCACGTCGATCGTGCGGGCGACGGTGAACGACTTCAAGTCGACCACGGCCACCTTGTTGGCGGTCGGCATCGCGACGACCAGCCACTTGCCGTCGCTCGTCGCCGCCGTCCCGTACCCGGAAGCCGGGAGCGTGACCCAGCGCTCGACCTCGTTCGTGCTCGTATTGATCACCGCGAGCCGAGGGCTGCGCTGATCGGACGTAAACGCGTACCTGTCGTCAGCGGAAAGCGCGATTCGCTGCGAGTACGGCGAGACCTGAATGACCTTGAGCGTCTTGCGCGCCTCGAGGTCGAGCACCGAGACCGTGCCGGGACCGACATTGGACGTGTAACCGCGTTTGCCGTCGCGCGTGATCGCCAGCATGTGCGACTCTGGCTGCCCGGTCGGCACTGTTCCCACCACCTTCATCGTCGCCGGATCGACGACGCTGACCGTCTGATCGAGCTCGGTGGTCACGTAGAGCAGACCGTCGCGCGGATTGACGATCGGGCAGTGCGGCCGTACGCCGTGTCCGAAATCGAGCGTCGCCTTGATCGTCCGCGACGCGAGATCGATCGCGATCAGATGCTGGCCGTCGGTTCCCGGCTTGCCGACGCCCGAGTCGCCGTAGATCGGCACGTAGGCGGTGCGGCCATCCGGTGACGCGATCACCTCGTGCCCCGTGACGCCGTTTTCCGGCACCATCACGACCTGGCGATTGGCCTGCGGATCGATCAGACCGAGGGCGCGTTCTCCCTTATTGGCGACGAGCAGCAGGCCGGATCCGCCGGCAGCAGTCGGCGCCACCGTCCAGGCCATCGACACAATCAGCAGCACTGCACCCATGAACGTGAAGAGGGTCGATTTCATGGGGGTATCTTACGCTGTCCCTCGTCCCTCGTCCCTCGTCCTTCGTCCCTCGTCCCTCGTCCTTCCCTTACGGCTCCGCCACCATCATCACGGTCGTGCCAGGAGCGAGCGTGATCGGCCGGACGGTCCGTACCCCCTGCTCGTCGTTGATCAGCGCAATGGTGTGCTGCCCGGCGGGGAGCCGGAACTTCGCGTTCGCGCCCGACCCGATCAGCCGGCCGTTCGCATAGACGCGGACCTCGACCGGAGATGCCACCTGGATCCAGCCGAGCGCGTTGGCGGCGGCGCCGTCGTCAATCCGGGGCGCCGTGGCCGCGGGAGTGGCAGCCGCCGGCTTCGACTCGAGCTCCGCTGTCAGCTCGTTGATGGTGGGGACGCGCGGCGTCGCGGAAGCCGGAGCGGGTTTCATCTGCAGCGGAATCGGTACGGGCGGTTGGTCCGGAGCCGTATAGCTGGAGAGCAATGCCACCAGGCACACGGCCTCGGCCAGGGCGACGAGCGTGAGGACGCCGTTGATCTTCCAGAGCCGCCGGGTGATTGCCGCGTCGCCGGGTAACAACAGCGGCGGCGCCGTCTCGGGCTCCGCGTATGGCGTCAGGGCGCGGGTCGCGGTGGACATGCGCGCCAGGCCCTTGCCGCTCGACGCTTCGGCGGCGGCGTCGGGCACCAGACGCGAGGTCCAGGCGCCGTTCACCCCGGCGACGCAGCCGTCGAGCGCCGACAGCGCCTCCCACGTCGACGAGAACCCGCCACCAGGCGCGAAGGCCTTTGTGAACCAGGGACGCAGCGCGAGGGACGATCGCCAGGCGTTCAGTGCAGCATCGATCGTGGTCTGACGTACCGGATATTCGTCGGCCCGAAGCGGGCGGCCAAGCAGGACGGCGAGCGCGACGAGGGCGATCTGGGTCACGTCCGTGCCCGGATCGAGGGTCGAGCGGCCGCCACTCTCGCGTGCCGCAACACCGAATCGCCGCCACAGATCCCCGGCTGACAACCCGAGGCCCTCGATGGATCCGCCGAGCGGATGTTCGGCGATCACCAGGCGTCCCTCCGGCGTCACTACGATTCGGTTCGTGCCCAGGATTCCGTGCGGCAGGCCGGCACCGGCGTCGTGGAGCGCCGCAATCGCCGGCAGGAGCTGCCGGAGCAGCCACACGGCGGATCCCGGATCCGGCCGAAGCGTCGCCCGCTCCGCCGATTCCAGAAGCGTCGTGAGCCGTTCGCCCTTGACCAGATCCGAGATCAGCGCCAGCTGCGGATGCGGATCGTCGAGCATCGTGACCGAGCGCACTCGCGCGAAGAGCGGGTGCCGGAACTCGGCAAGTTGATCGACGCGGCGCCGTACGGCCATCTCGAAGCCGCGTTGCGCGGCGAGCTCGCCACGGAATCGCAGGAGCTCCAGTGCGGGACCGGCGTTGTCGAACAGCAGCAGGCGATCGCCGAACGAATCGGCAAAGCCCTCAGCGTACCAGGCAACGAGGCCGGGACCGGATGCGTTCGACGGGAAGACGGTGGTCTCGAGCGTCGGCGCGATGCTCACGCGCGCGACATCCGGATCGAGTGGTCGGACGACGAGCGTGCCTGCGCGTCGTAGTCGGCCGTGCGTGGCGTCGACATCAGTGCTGAAAGTAGCGTGCTCGCCATTGTCCACGAACCGTGCGGGCAGTCAAGTCGATCGTCTACGATTTTGCTGCAGTACCCGCGCGAAACTGCTATTGCGAGACGCGAGGATTGTCGTATCATCCGGGGCAAATGGAAGAGGCTCGTCCCTCCGATCGTGAGCTCTCGATCGATCAGCGCGAATCCGATTTGAGAATCCAGCTCGAACAGGTCCACGTCGCCCTCCAGCAGCTTCGCCAGAGCCAGGAATCGATGCACGGCCTCGAGACGCGTCTCGCCGACATGACGCGCGATTGCGCCGGCATTCTCGATCGCTGGGCGAAGAACGACGAGAAGCACGCGGCCGCGGTCGTCGAGCTCCACAGCCGTCTGAGCGAATGGAACGACATCGAACGGCGGCTGCTGAACGAATCGACCACGCGGATTCACCAGTTCGAACGCAGCCTGCAGCACGAGTGGGCGGCACTGAAGCAATCGCACGAGGAGCCGATGCGGCAACTCGATGCGCAGACGACCCGCATCACGGACGCCTGCTTGTCGGCCGTCGATCAGGCGCTCCGCGGCTTCGAGCGCGCAGAAGGCCGGCTGACGACGCTCGAACAGGATCTCCACCGCGAGATGAGCGCGCTCTCGCGCGAAGTCCGCGACGCGCTCGCGGAGCTGCGCCAGAAGACGCCGGAGCTCGGCGGCCGTCAGCCCTGGTCGCTGGACAATGTCGTCCGGATCCACAACGAGCTCCGCTCGGAGAGCGACGCTGCAGGTGCGGGAGCGCCGGCCCTGGCCGTCGCCGCCGGCATCGGTCACATCGCGGCGACCGCACCGGCGCGCGGCACGCTGGCGCTCGCTGACCCGATGCCGCTCGAGCGCATCGCGCCGATAGATGCGCGCCGACAGTCCACCTTCATCCCCGATGCGCTTGCTACGCACACGGCGATGCCCTCCTGGCGACGGCCGGCGATGCTGCTCGGCCTCGTGGTGGCAGGAGTCGGGGCGTACGCGCTCTACGGGCAGTCGCAAATGCGATCGAGCCTGCAGGCGGCGACGTCACGCGCCGAGGCTGCGGAACGCGGGGCGAGCGAAACACGCCAGCATGCCGAGCGGCAGCTCGAGGCCGTCCGGAAAGCCTCGGACGTTCAGGTCCAGGCGGCGCAGCAGACCGCGCGCTCCGCGCAAGCGCTCGCCACGCTGCTGGCGGCCCCGGATCTGCACCGCTACGATCTCTCAGCTGAGGGTTCTCGAGTCGCCGCTCAGGTCCTGTGGAGTCGTTCGCAGGGGATTGCGTTTTCAGCGACACGTCTGCCCGCGGCGCCCGCTGGCAAGACCTATCAGCTCTGGCTGCTGACCCCGACTCGGGCGGCGAGCATCGGTCTCATCTCGTCGGATGGCAACGGCCGCGCCAGCGCGTTTTTCGATCCGCCGGCGAGCCTTCCGCGGCCGATCGTCCGGGCGATGATGACCCTGGAAGATGCGGCCGGCGCCACGCAACCGACCGCCACTCCCTATCTGGCATCGCCGGAGCGACCGTCGGACGGGGCCGCCGCTTCATCGGCGCCGGTCACGACTGCGCCCGCGCCGTGACCTATCTGGCCGAACAGCGCGGGACCTGGTCTCCACGCCAGTGGTTCCGCGGGTACCTTCGCCAGCATACGAGCGGCACCGCAGACCTCACCTGGTATTTCATTCAGTCGGTCCCTCGCTTCGGCAGCGACCCGGAAGTTCAGCTCGCCGTCGAGGAGCTGGTCGATCAACTCGGCCGCATTCTCGGCTTCGAGACGAAAAGAGGTGACGACGACGCAGGAAGCGCCGTCTGGGTGTCGCCGGCAGGAGCGCACCTGCTGGTGTGGATTGTGGACGCGGCGAACGCGGCGGCGCGCCTCGGCAAGATGGGGCACGCGCGTGACGCGATCCTCGCGTCGGTGCAGGTGCCGACTGACGACAGACTCACGTGCCTCTGCGTCGTGTGCGGCGCTGCCAATCAGCGGCTGCTGACGGAGGTCCTCGATCTACGCCGCCAGTCCGCGCACGTGCGCCTGGTCGGAATCGACGCGCTGATTCGACTCGCCGAGGCGTCCGAGCGCGAATGTCTCTCGCACGATGAAGTCGTCGCGCTCCTGCGACCTGCCAGCCCTTTTGCCGACGGCGTCGTCTCGCTCCTGACGTCTCGAACGACCACGGTGACGCCTTCCGAAACACCGCACGCCCACAGGCAACTACAACCCGCGCTCGACTGATCCGTTTCCCACGGCTGCACATACCCGGGGCGGATGATCGGGCAAGGCGTTGCCCGCGACAGAGGTATCCGGGTCTCCGACAAATAACTGATTTAGTTGCAGTTAACTTCGCGATCGGCTGGGTGGCTAACCCGCTGGCCGATGCGACCGATACGCAGGTTTCGGGAAACTCAGCAAATCTCTGTGAAAACGCGCGTGGTACGTCCCGTGCTCCTGTCAGGTGCGTTCCAACGATTCGGAACACACGAAGTGAGTGACATTCAGCGATGACACATCCCAGCACGCCCCGTCGCGCCGCCCTTGCCATCCTCGTTCTCGCCACCATGACGACCGCCGCATGCGGTCATTCGTCCCCCGCGGCGCCCGACGCCGCGGCATCGTCCAAGGAAGCTGCATCGGCCGCGCCGAGCGCGCTGCTGGCGGCAAAGCCCGGGTCGCCGAGCGGGCCGGCTGCCTCGTTCCCGCTGGAGGCCGGTACCTTCACCATTACGAACCGTAAAGGCGCATCGATCAGCGGCGTCTATTCGGGCGAGACGAATGAAGGCGGTGGCGTCTCGGTGACGAAGCTGCGGCTCGAAGTGCAGAAAGGCACCGACAACTTCACTGGCGCCAGCGGTGTTCTCGAGGGCAAAGGCACCGGCGCCTTCACGGGCGAGGGCGCATTCGTGCTCGACGTCGCCGGCACGCTGGCGACAGACGGCAAGAAGAAGACGAAATTCAAGGCAACGCTGCACGGCGACTCGCGAATTCGTTGCGACGCCGGCCGAATCGTGATCACGCTCCATGCCGACAGTCCCGATGGTGTCAGGAGCGGTGGCGATATGCGTCACGAGGTGGCGAACGCGGGCTGCGGCTCGTAGGCGGCTACGCCGGCGCGACCTCCCCCGCGTCGGCGACCCGCACCGCGCGCAGCGCACCGAGTATCGGGGCGAGTTGCTCGACGAACGCCGTCGCCCCCAGCCCGATCACCGGCACGTCATGGCTCGCGCCGCAGAGGCGCGCAAAGACCCGCCCGACTCCGTACCCTCGCCCGTATTCCGGATGCGGCTGGCTCAAGAGGTGGCGATCCCCGGCGTCAGCTCGCCGCTCGCGGAGCGCGCGAGCGCAGCGCCACGCGCGGACGATTGGTCCGATCGCGTCGGCGTGTAGTTGCGCGTCGCCTGCCAACACTCCTCCCCCGATCGTCGTGCTGGGGGAGGACGATTGCGGCACGGCTCGACTTCGGCCGAGCAGGTCGACATGTCCGGAGCGTGTGCCCGGGCAGCCTGGCGTCAGAGATTCGCCGAGGGCGCCGGCCGGGTGTCGCCGGCCTCGACGATGCGGCGCGTCGCCGGATCGTACCGCATCTTGCGGCCCGTGCGTTCGGCCTCGCGGCCGAGGCAGCAGGCGACGGCGTGCGCGAAACCAGCCTGGATAGGTGCGTTCGGGGTCTTGCGCGACCGCATGCATTCGAGCCAGTTGCCAACGTGACCGTGCTCGGCAATGGTCTGCAGCTCGAGCTGCCTGTCGGTCGCGTCGTCGGGACGTTTGTTCGCGGCGGGCCGGCTAATCCAGTCGCGTGTGTCGAGCGTGCGCTCCTGACCGTAAAAAATCTCGTAGTCGGTTTCGGGGCCCGATCCCAGGCGTGACGAGAACGTGAGCAGCCAGCCTTTTGGAAACTCGAAGATGTACTCGGCTGTGTCGCTGGTCTGGCGGCCGTCCTTCCAGGTGAGGATATCTCCGAGCGCGACGGCCGAGGCCGCGAACGGATCGTTCATGAACCAGAGCGCCACATCGATCATGTGGCTGCCGAGGAGGCCCACCAGGCCCGTCGTGTACTCGCAGTACCAGTGCCAGCAGCGATAGCGCACCGGATCGAAGGGTCGCTTCGGATGGTACATCTGGTATTGCTCCCAGTCGACGTCCGCTTCCTTCACCATGTCGACGGGACGCCGCCAACTCGGTACGTTGCGGTTCCACGCCGTTTCGATCTTGCAGATCGGACCCAGCGCGCCTGACCTGACATACTCGGCGGCCGCCTGGAACTGCGGGTTGCTGCGCCGCTGCGTGCCGACCTGGACGATCTGCTTGCTGGCCTCGACGGCATCCAGCGCCGCGACGGCGTCCTCGAGACGCGCGCTCAGCGGCTTTTCGACAAAGGCGTCCTTGCCAGCGCGCACCGCATCGATCAGCACACCTGGATGTGCGAAATCCGGCGTCGCGATGATCACACCATCCAGGCCCGGCGTCTCGAGCAACTCCTGGTGCCGCGAGACGAGTCGCGGCTTTTGGCCCGGCAGCTTCTCCGCGATGAGGGCCGCCATCTTCTCGCGCGCGACCGACCACACGTCGCAGAGCGCGACGATCTCGAGCTGGCCCGGCGCGGCGGCGAGCGCCTGATTGAGCAGATAAGTTCCGCGACCCCCGCAGCCGACGATGCCGAGCCGGATACGGTCGTTGGGCGACGCCAGCACCGGGGAGGTCGCGATTGCCGCGGCGAGCCCGACGCCAGTCGCCAGGAACTCGCGTCGATCAACGTGATTGCCGGACATGAACACCTCGCGTGGACAGATCATGAGAGCGCGGCCAGACGAGTGTCAACCGCGATACTCGGCGTTACACTTGCGCCGGTGATGCCTGGTCGTCGACCGATGTCGCGTCGCGCTGTGCTCGAGATGCTGGGCCTTGGCGTGGCGGCCGGCGCGCTGCCCCCCACAGCCTGGGTCAGTGCGGCTGGCGGTTCGCGCATCACGGCGATCGACGCGCTTCCCGTCCGCTACCCGATGCGAGGGCGATTCAAGTTCTTCGAAGGACCCGACGGATCGCCCGCTGGACGCCCCGCCGTGCTGGTCCGCATCACCGACGACAGCGGCGGCGTCGGATGGGGTGAGAGCGTGCCGATTCCCAAATGGAGTGACGAGACCCTGGAAACCGTCACGACAACGATCCGGCACTACCTGGCGCCCGAACTGATCGGCCGCGATCCGGCCGACATCGCGGGCGCGCACGCCGTAATGAACCGATCGATTGCGCCGGCGTTCTCGACGGGGCAGCCGATCGCGAAGGCCGGCGTCGACATCGCCCTGCATGATCTCGCCGCGCGCCGACGAGGCGTGAACGTGACAACCCTCTGGAACCGCACACCGGGAGCGGCGCTCACGTTGAGTTGGACGCTGAATCCAAAATCGCTCGACGAAACCGATGCGCTGATCGATGCGGGCCGCGCGCTCGGCTATCGCCATTTCAATGTGAAGGTCGCGCCCGACCCCGAATTCGATCTCGCGCTTTGCCGCAAGGTGAAGGCCCGCGTGCCGGATGGGTTCCTGTGGGCAGACGCCAACTGTGGCTACGACGTCGACACGGCCTTGAGCGTCGCGCCGAAGCTGGCCGATGCCGGCGTCGCGGTGCTCGAGGCACCGTTGCGCCCCAATCGCATCGCCGGCTATCAAGCGCTCGCAAAGCAGGCCGCGCTTCCCATCCTGATGGACGAGGGCATTGTTTCCGCCGACGAGCTCGTCGAGTTCATTCGACTCGGCATGCTCAACGGCGTCGCGATGAAGCCGGCGCGCTGCGGCGGCCTGCTGATGGCGCGGCGCCAGATCGAGATCGTCCGCGACGCCGGGCTGATGTGGCTGGCGAGCGGGCTCACCGATCCGGACGTGTCGCTCGCCGCAACCCTCGCGCTCTTCTCCTCAATGGGACAGGACCGGCCGTGCGCGCTCAACGGACCGCAGTTCCTGGCGCACTCGGTCGTCGATCAGCCGCTGGCCCCCAAGGACGGGATGCTCGCCCCACCCGCCGGCCCCGGACTCGGCGTTACGGTGAACGCCGAGAAAATTCGACAGATAGCGGCGTAGGCGGGGGCGCTGCGCTCCTGGGGACGCTGCACTGCTGGGACGCTTCGCTTCTGGGGCGCTTCTGAAGGCTCACTCCAGCGGTCGCCTGTTCTGCATTTTCGGGAGTGCCTCCCCGAACGCGGCCCCCACACCAGGGAGAGTGCCGAGGCCGCGCGCGAAGCATGCCCCAAGCAGGCGAACGCAGTGGGCGCCCCGTCGCGCGCAGCGAGACGCCCTAGACTGGCTCAGGTTGACGTGCGGCCGAGCGCGCAGGATAGTCGAGGGTGCGTCCAGAAACGAACCTACGAGGAGAGACATGATGAACCTGCGACAGAAATACGATCACGCGATCCAGATCGCGAAGAGCCTGCGGATGCAGGGCGCCGCGGAGGAGCGAGATGGCAAGCTCCACTTCAACGGCGTCGTCAGTTCCGAGGACGAAAAGAACCAGATTTGGAACGCGATCAAGACCTCCAGCGGCTGGCAGCAGGAAGTGGTGGGCGACATCCGCGTCGAGGCAAAGGCGGCGGCTGCGCCAGCTACGGCCGGGGCGCAGGCAGCGGCACCCCAGGCGACGTACACCGTGAAGGCTGGAGATACGTTGAGCAAGATCGCCAAGGAGCACCTCGGCAACGCCAACGCCTACATGGAGATCTTCAACGCCAACCGCGACCAGTTGACGGATCCCGATAAAATCAAGCCCGGACAGGTACTCAAGCTGCCAGTCGCAACGACCTAGTTACCCAGATTACCCAGGTTACCCAGGTTACCCAGGTTACCCAGGTTGCCCGGGTTGCACAGGTTGCCCGGGTTGCACAGGTTGCCCGGGTTGCACAGGTTGCCCGGGCAACCCCCCGAAATCAGTCCCACGCGGGCTCGACGCCCCCGCTCACCCACGCGAAAGCCGCCTGCAGATCGGTGAACGCGCGCAGCGTGACACTGCTGCCGGCGGTCAAAGCCTCACCCACCCGGGCCATGCCGAACACGGCGTTCGCAGACGGGGGCACCACCATCGCCCAGCGGACCGCACCGAATGCGGCGGCGTGGTCGTGAATCCATCTGGCGAACCGCTCAACATCAGCTCGGGCTGGGACGGCGATCACGGCGCGGGCGTCTTCCACGACGTGCAAGCCCGGCCGGAAGGAAGGATTCGAAAGAAGGTCCGTCAGCGCCCTGGACCATTCCTCGAATGTCGTGCGGCGCAGCCTCGTCACGACAACGAGCGAGCGGTCCGGATGGATCGCAAAAGTGATCGGTACCGAAAGATCCACGAAGGCAATCATCGGACGCTTCCGCACCTCGGCCTAGCGCTGCCATCAAATTCTGTGTGCAAATTGATGAGCTGGAGGCTCCGAACGCGTCAGGGCATCCGGCTCTTGGCAGTTTCAGGGCTGATGCTGTAAACAATGGCCCGTTTCGAACGCCATCCGGAGGACCCATGACCGCGCGCTCCCGCCGCTCGTTTCTGAAAAACACTGTCGGCGCCCTCTTCGTCGCCGGGGCGGCGGTTCCCAGGCGGGCGACGGCCCGGACGGCACAATCGCAGGATCGGGTCCCCGGCGCCAATCGTCGCGTCCGGGTAGGCCTGATCGGCTGTGGAGGCATGGGCACTGGCGACCTCCGCGACATGCTGCGTTCGGGCGCGCAATGCGTCGCGCTTTGCGACGTGGATGATGCCCAGAGCGCCAAGGTCCGTGAGCTGGTCGGGCGCGACTTCAGCCAGACGCCGGCTCTCGTGACCCGCGACTTCCGGCGCGTTCTGGATCGCTCTGATATCGATGCAGTCATCGTCGCCACTCCCGACCACTGGCATGCGTTGCCGACGGTGATGGCGTGCGAGGCCGGCAAAGACGTCTACGTCGAGAAGCCGCTGTCGCTGACGATTGGTGAAGGGCGCGTCATGGTCGATGTCGCGCGCCGTACCAAGCGGGTCGTGCAGATGGGTACGCAGCAGCGCAGCGCGCAACATTACGCCGACGCGATCGAGTACGTGAAGAGCGGACAGCTCGGCACCATCCGGGTGGTCAAGACGTGGGCGTATCAGGACTGGATGGGCAACGTGGCAAAGGTGCCCGACAGCGACCCGCCCGCGACGGTGGACTACGATCTGTGGCTCGGCCCTGCTCCGAAACGGCCGTTCAACAAGAACCGTTTCCACTTCAACTTCCGCTGGTACTACGACTACTCGGGCGGCCTCATGACCGATTGGGGCGCGCACATGATCGACATCGCGAACTGGGGCATGGGTGTGATCGCACCCAAGTCCGCGACTTCGGTTGGCGGCAAGTTCGGCTTCCCCGACGACGCCGAGGAGACGCCCGATACCCAACAGGCGCTGTGGGAGTACGACGGCTTCAGCATGATGTGGGAACACGCCACGGCGATTGGCCAGGGGCCCTATCTCCGCGACCACGGCGTCGCATTTCACGGCAACAACGGTGTGCTGGTCGTCGATCGCGGCGGATGGGAAGTGCTGCCGGAAACCGAATCACCGCCCGGACAGAAGAAGCGGTACCGGATGGCCGGCGAGCCGCGCCGCGGGACGGGGGGCGGCGACTATCACCTGGCGCACGTGCGCAACTTCCTCGATTGCATGGACTCGCGCCAGGCGCCGCGATCGGATGTCGAGATCGGCCACAACTCGATGCTGGCCTGTCACCTGGGCAACATCGCGTTCCGCGTCGGGCGGCGCGTGCAGTGGGACGTGAAGGGCGAACGCATCGTCGGCGACGACGAGGCGCAGAAGCTGGTGATGAAGGAGTACCGTGCGCCCTGGTCGCTGCAGAAGTTCATGTCGAGAGCGTGATCGCAGTGACTGATCAGGGCTTCCTGCCCCGTTCGCCATTCGCCCACGCGTCCCAGAAGTTGAACGTCTTCATCTGGTCGTCCAGATCGCTGCGGTCCATCAGCGCCTGCACCTCGGTGTGCGTGTGGCGCGGCAGGTTCGTATTGTCGTTGGCGTAGCCCCAGATGAGGCCGCCAATGACTGCGGCGTTCAGCTTCAAATCACCGACGTCGCATTGCTCCATCTGATCGTTCGACGCGTGATAGCTGGGTCCGTAGAGCGCCGGCTTCTGGTTGGCGACGAGATTTGGAATGCCCTCGAGCAGGAAGTCGAAGTTGTCGGTGCCGACGAGGGGGGCATCGACCTGCTCGAAAGGACCAAATCCGGCGAGCGGCTGCAGCAGCCGATCGACGACCGGCACCACGTCCGGCCGTCCGCCAGTGAAGAACCCGGTGATGCGGCCGCAGCCGATGTCGGTGGACTCGGCAACCACATGCCGGTCGAGTTCCCCCGCGTGCGTCTTCACGTAGCCCCACGATCCGAGCATTCCGAGCTCTTCGCCGTTCCACATGGCGAATCTCACCGTCCGGGCTGGCGCAGTGCCGAGCTTCGCCATCTGCCGCGCCACGTCGATCAGCATCGCGATGTTCGCGCCGTTGTCGAGCGTGCCGCCTCCGAGATCCCAGGCGTCCAGGTGCGAGCCGAAGATGACGATCTCGTCAGGCCGTTCGCGGCCGCGAATCTCTCCGATCACGTTCTCGCTCTGCGCAGCGTGCGGCGCGGCGACGTCAAGGCGCAGCGTGATCATCAGGGCGGTGCCCGCCGCCAGCAGCCGCTGTACCTTCGTCGCCGCGTTACGTTCCATCACGACCATCGGGCTGGTATTCGCGGGACCGATCGCGACGTTGTGCCGGTAGAGAATGCCCGGCGCCCGTGAGCTCATATAAACGAGACCGGCGACCTTCGCGACCCTGGCGCGCTGCTCGATCGCAGCCGTCTCCGTATACTCACGGAACAAGCCGTCGACGTCGGCGAGCTCGTCCTGCGCAATCAGCACGAACGCGCCGCTGGCGTTGGTCCCCAGGCGCGCAAAGTCCGCCTCGCCGCCGCGCCCACCGTCGAGGAGCGTTCCCGAGGCGCCGTCAGCCGGCGTGCCGGCGGAATACGGCATCGCGACAATTGGCGGCGCGAGCCGGACGCCTTCACCTTTCACTTCCGCACGTGCGGACCGCTCGAGCCATCCAACGGGGACCGTGAATGCCTCGCGCTTTACGCCGACTCCGGCCTCGCGCAGCCGCGACTCGGCCCAGTCCACGGCGCGGCGATTCGCCTCCGATCCGGTAGCCCGGCCGCCAATGCGGTCGCTGAGCGCCTCGAGATCGGCCTGAAGCGGAGTGTCCCCGAGGAGCGCGGCGATCAGCCGGTCGCGCGCCGCATCGACATCACCACCGGCGCCGCCGACAACGGTCGTCCCGAGCAGAAGAGCCACAGCGGCGAACAGCGGACGGCGAATCATGACAACATCTCCTTAAAGGGGACGCGATAGAAGCATCGTGAGGGAGCATCCTGTGACGCTCGAGGAGATCAGACGGACGCTTCAGAATCCGGAGCCGCCAGCCACCCTGAGCGATGCGCTGCGCGCGCTGTGGCACGACGGGCGCGGCGAGTGGCAGCGCGCCCACCAGATTGCGCAAGACATCGACGACGAGACCGGCGCGTGGATCCACGCGTATCTGCATCGCAAGGAAGGCGACCTCGGTAACGCCGCCTACTGGTATCACCGTGCCCGGCAACCTGTCGCCACCGACGATCTCGACACCGAGTGGGCGCGCATCGTCTCGGCGCTGCTCGCTGATATGTAACCGCTCGTATGTGACGCGGAGCTTCAGCTCCACCAACCGCGACGACGCCGATTCGTATGTAGGGCGGAGCTTCAGCTCCGCCGACTGAAGGCGGACCTAAAGGTCCGCCCTACACATCTACACCGCAACTACATATCTACACCGCAACACGTCTACACCGCCCTACTTCACCAGGCTGCTGTAGAAGATCGCCGACATCCGACCGAAGACATCGTCCTCGTTGAACGGAAAGTGCTGCATGAACAGCAGCACCATCGTGTTCTCTTTCGGGTCGACGTTGAAGTACGTCGTCGCCGCCCCAGACCACCCGTACTGGCCGACCGAGCCGGGGACGCTCTCGCCTCCCAGCGTCGTCCGAACGCCGCCGCCATAGCCAAAGCCGTAGCCGCCACCCGGTTCGGTCGTGGCCTGCGCAAGGTTCACGAGCTGATTGGCCATCATCAGCTCGACGGTCTTGCGGGCCAGCACCCGCGTGCCGTCGAGCTCGCCGCCATTGAGCAGCATCTGGCCGAAGCGCGCGTAGTCGCTGATCGTCGAGAACATGCCGGCGCCGCCGCGAGCAAAGCCGGTCCCGTCCACGTCGACGCTGGCGACGACCTTCGCCTCTTTCAAAGAGCCGTCCTTCTCGCGGGAATAGATCTTCGCGAGCCGCGGCCGCTCGCTCGCCGGGACTGAATATCCCGTGTCTGCCATCCCGAGCGGACCAGTGATCTTGGCCGCGACGTAGCGATCGAGGCTCTGGCCGGTCACCTTCTCGATGATCGCGCCGACGAGATCCATGCCAAAGCCGTAGCCGAACTTCTCTCCTGGCTGAAACGCGAGCGGTAACGTCGCGACGGTGGCGACGAACGCGTCCATCGACGGCGCCGCGTAGGCGTCGGCCTTCTGATAGCGCTTGTCGATCGGCGCGTTGCCGAAGCCATAGATGATCCCGGAGGTATGCGTAAGCAGATGTTTGATCGTGATCTTCTGCTTCGGCGCGACGAGCGTCGCCTTCTTCTCGGTGCCGCCGGCCCAGACGCGCATCTTCGCGAGCGCCGGCAGATATTTCTCGGCAGGATCGTCGAGGCGAATGCGTCCGTCTTCGACCAGCGTCATCGCCGCGACGGTCGTGACGATCTTCGACATCGAGTAGATGCGGACAATCGTGTCTTTCTCCATCGCCAGGCCAGCCTCGCGATCGCGCTGGCCGAACGCGCGCCAGTCCACGACGCGGCCGTTGCGCGCGACGAGCAATATGGCGCCGCTATAGTGCCCGGCCTCGATCTCGTCGTTCAGGAATGAGTGAAGGCGCTCGAGCCGTTCGGGCGCGATGCCCTGCGACTGCGGCGACGACGTGGGGAGCTGATCCGCAGCCAGGGTCGCGAACGCGAGCACGACGGCGGCGGCGAGTGAGAGGAGTCGGTGTCGATGGGTCATAAATGTAGGCGGCGATCCGAAACGTCAGAGGCCGAGGAACGAGAGCGAGGCGCTGTCTTCCAGAAGCTTCCGGTGCGGCTCGACGAGTGCCTTGTTCTTGTGCGATGCCGGAGATGCTTCGGGAGCGAGATGTCGGCTCTTGCCGGGATCACGGCCGGCCTGGACGTCTTCGATCGCCTTCGAGACATCCATGTCCATGAAAGGCATGCCGATCGCGTTGTAAGCCTGCTGCTGGACCCACCGATACTCGCTCAGCGACAGGTTGCGTGCGTTGAGCGCCTCGACCTGAGCGCGCTTGCCGAGGATGTACAACCCGGCCAGGTCTCTGTAGGCGGAGAGGATCTCGGGGAGGTCGAACGCCGAATGCTCATTGCGATGCACCCGTTCGGACAGCGCTTTGTAGCGGGCGTCCAGTTCCTTCACCCGCTCGCCCAGCTTCTGCCGGACCTGCTCGCGGATGGCGATGTAAGTGGCGACCTGGCCGGACGAGAGCTCCCCCGACGCCGGCGGCGTGTAGGACGTGGTATTCCGTACCTGCCGGTCCAGGGCGGGCACGGCCTTCAGTTCCGAGAGGCCCGCGATCATGGTCTGGGCTTTGTAGAACAGGTAATAGGCCCCGATTCCACCCGCCACAACGGCAATCACCAGGACGACTCCGCAGCCGATTGCGAGTCTTTTCATAGCAAATCCGGCGAGAGTATAGCCCAAGCGTCCGAACCTGAGCCGGACTGCAGCCGGCGGACAGCCGAGCCGAAAGATATGCGGGCCAGCCTGTCGGGCTGGCCGACTGCTGATGCGAGTTCTGGTCGTCGAAGACGACGCCACCACCCGGGCCGCGATTCTGTCGGCACTGGAAGCCAGACGCCACGAGACGGTGGGCTGCGCTGATGCGGAGTCAGCCTGGAAAGCCCTCGGACCGGAAGGGGCCGCGATTCCCTTCGACCTGGCGCTCCTCGATACCGCCCTGCCCGACCAGGACGGACTCACCTTCTGCCGGCAGTTCCGCCGCCATCCTGCCGGTCGTCATGCCGTCGTCATTGCCGTGACCGCGGACGATCGCCTCGAGCGGCTATCCGCCGCCCTGGAGTCGGGCGTCAACGACTACCTGCTGAAGCCCATCGATTCGCGAGCGCTCGCGATCCGCGTGGCGATCGCCGAGCAGCGATCGCTCGCAAACGCCACGAGCCGCTACTCGCGCGAAGCGCTCCGTGAGAGCGAGAGCCGTTTCGAGGCCTTCATGGCGAACTCGCCGACGGCGGCGTTCATCAAGGACGCAGAGGGGCGGTTCCTCTACGTCAATCGCCGCTATCTCGAGGCCTTCAAGATCGCGGAAGGCGATCGGATCGGCCACACGCACTTCGAGGTGTTCTCGCCGGACGTCGCGCGCGCGCAGCAGGCGACCGACGCGATGGTGCTCGAACGCGAAGCCTCGATCGAAACGATCGAGCGCGTACCGCTCCCTGATGGCACCCACGACTGGCTTACGTACAAGTTTCCGTTGCACGACAACCTCGGGCACGCGACGCTCGTCGCCGGCCTGGCGGTGGACATCACGGACCGCATTCGCGCCGAAGAAGCGGAAGCGCAAGCCTCCGAGGCGTTGCGACGACAGAAGATCATTCTGGAGACCCTGTTACGCGTTGCGGCGCGCCTGAATTCGCATACCGATCTCCAGGCGGTGCTGGATGCCGTCTGCGACGAAGTGCGTTCGATGCTCGGCACGTGCGCGGCCTCCGTCGCACTGCTGAATCCGTCCACCGGTGCTCTGAAGCTCGCCGCCTCCTCGGGTCTCGCAGACGACGGGCGGACGCTGCTGGCAAACGTCCCTGCCGAGGTGTGGACGCGCATCCGCGACGAGTTTCATCCGGTCCTGTGCATACCCGAGTTCCGCGATCGCGTAGTGCCCGGCGACCGCGCGCTGGTCGAGCGCGCCGGAATTCGAACGTGTCTGGCCGCAATGATGCGGCACGAAGAGCGGCTTCTCGGCACGATCACGGCGTGGACGCTGGGGAACGTCCGCGAGTTCACCGCCGACGAGTGCGCGCTTCTGCAGGGCGTCGCGGATCAGGCAGCGCTCGCCATCAGCAACGCCGAGGCGCTCGCGGACCTGCGGCAGAGCGAAGAGCAGATGCGAAACGCCCAGAAGCTCGAAAGCCTGGGCGTCCTTGCCGGCGGCATCGCCCATGACTTCAACAACCTGCTGGTCGGGGTCCTCGGCAACGCCAGCCTGGCGCTGAGCGAGCTGCCCGCTGACGCCCCGGCGCGCCAGTTCGTGAAGGACGTGGAGACGAGTGCGCAGCGAGCCGCCGAATTGACGCGGCAAATGCTTGCCTACTCGGGCCGCGGCAAGTTGGTCGTCGAGCCGCTGAATCTCTCGGAAGTCGTCCAGGAGATGACGCAGCTGCTGGGACGCGTCATCTCGAAGCGGGCCCGCCTCTCGCTGCACCTGCGGGACGACGTCCCACGGATCGTCGCCGACGGCACGCAGCTCCGGCAGGTGGTGATGAATTTGATCACGAATGCGTCCGACGCACTCGGTGGCGAACCCGGGCTCGTGTCGGTGCGAACCGGTACCGTTCACGCCGATGCCCGGATGCTGGCGGGGACGTATCTGAACGAAGAGTTACCGGCGGGCGAGTACGTCTATCTCGAGGTGACCGACAGCGGCGTCGGCATGGATGCCGCCACTCGCGCGAGAATCTTCGAGCCGTTCTTCACCACGAAATTCACCGGCCGTGGCCTCGGCCTTGCGGCGGTCCTGGGCATCGTCCGCGGCCACAAGGGCGCTATCGACGTCACCAGCGACCCCGGCTGCGGCACGACGTTCCGAGTACTCTTTCCCCTGAGCCCGGCGATCGTCGAAGTGCCATCCCCGCAGGCTCCCGCGCCAGCCGAGTGGAAAGGCAGCGGGCAGGCGCTGGTGGTCGACGACGAAGAAGCGGTGCGCAGCGTCGCGCGGCACGTTCTGGAGCGCAGCGGGTTCTCGGTGATCGAAGCGGCGACAGGAGAGGAAGCGCTTTCGATCTGCAGCGCCTCGCATCAGACCCTGCGCTTCGTCGTACTCGATCTGACCATGCCCGGCATGAGCGGCGAGACGACACTCAGCGAGCTGCGTCGGCAGTGGCCGTCGCTGCCGATCGTCGTCTCGAGCGGCCTCGTGCCGGACGACGGCAGCGGAATGGACGGGATGCCGTTCCTCGCGAAGCCGTACCGCCCCTCCGAACTCGTGGAAATCGTGCGCCGGCTATTCGATCGCGAGCCGGTGAGTACGTAGGCCCAAGCTTTAGCTTGGGCTTCATCGCCCGAGCTGAAGCTCGGGCCTACTTCCTCGACATCTACTTCCTCAACACCGCCTCGAAGAACTCCACGGCGCGCGCGTCACCGGTCTGACCGAGCCAGAACATCGCCTGCTGGCGGACTTCCGGGTCGCGATGCGTCTTCGCGAGCTCGATCAACTTCGGGACCGATTCGCTCCTCGGCAGCTGACTGATCGCGAAGACCGCCTTGAGCCGAACATCATGATCGGGGTCAGCGTCGATCGCATGACCGAGTGCGCCCACGGCCTTCGCTCCGGCTTTCTGGCCCAGCCAGAAGAGGGCTTGTCCGCGAACGTTGCTCGCCGGATCGTTGCGCGCGAGATCGATCAAGGTGTCGATCCCATGGTCGCCGGTCAGCGAGAGCACGAACGTCAAATGCTCGCGAAACCCGTTGTCCTTATCGGTCCGGGCGAGGCGCTCGACAATGGCGGCCCCCGTCACACCGCGAGAGGCGCCGAGCCAGAACGCGGCATCGCGGCGCAGCCAGCGAGGGTTCGAGGCCGCGACGAATTCCTCGAGCACGCGATCGGCTGACGGATCGGCTGTCACGCCGATCGCAACGAGCGCATTCTGGCGCCCGTGTGGTCCGCGACCGTGCTCGTCGCTGTCCCCGGCCGTCTTGTCGGCGGCCTCTTGCCGCACCAGATTGGCGAGCAGCGCCACACTCTGTGCCGGCTGCACTTCTTCGAGGAAGTACACCGTCTTGGCGCCGGCGTCTACGGTGCAGCGCATGTCCGCCAGTGCGAGGCGATCGATCGAACGGTTCACCATCCGCGCGAAGATGACGATGCGCTCGGAACGGCTGTCCACTCCGCCGCTGTCGCGGAAATTGCCATCATCGTCGAGAACGCAGCGGTTCACGTCTCGCGACCAGGATCGCTCCTGCCACCGCTCCTGCGGCGGCCGCTGCGCGGGCGTCGTCCACGCCAGCCAGACCGTTCCGGTTTCGGCGGTGCCGATGGCGGTCACCGTCTTCGACAGGCTCACTGACGCATCGCGCTGCTCGAGTCGTCCAGCGTGAATCGGAGGCGACGTGGTCGCGCCCTGCGTACTGCCCTGGGCTTCGGACGTCGTCAGGGCGGGCGCTTCCACCTCGGCAAACGGTGCCGCTGCCATGGGCTCCGTCCAGGTCCCGGTGGCGCCGACCAGCGGAATCAGCGACAGGTAAAGGCCGGTCGCGAAAATGGATCGCAGCCTCATTTGAGCAGCTCCAGGAAATAGTCGGTCGCTTCCTTCGATCCCATGACCGACAGCTTCTCGATCGCTTCGCGCTTGAGGCCGGCGTCCTTCTCCTGCCTGGCGACTTCGATCAGCGCCGTGGCGTTGCCCTGCACGAAGAACGCATTCAGCACCGCGCGCTTGATCGCAGGATCCTTGTCGGTGGCGTAGATGGTCTTCAGCGTGGGCGCACTCTGCTGGCCGGTGAGCCCGAGCTTCTCGATCGCTTCCCGGCGAAGGTCGGGATCGGCTTCCTTGGTTGCGAGCTGTGTCAGCTGCTCGTGGCCACCACCGACGAACAGCGCGTTCATGATCGCGCGCTTCGTGTCGGCGTCCTTCTCCTGCTGGTACATCTGCCAGAGCTCGTCGCGGCCGCCGGAAACGCCGAGCTGATTGATGGCTTCACGACGGAGCTCTGGCGAGGTTTCCTTGCGCGCCACTTCCGCGAGCCCCGATCGGTCACCTGACAGCATCAGTGCTCCGAGCACGGCCTTGCGCGCCTGCATGTTCTGGCTGGTCGAGTAGATTTCGATCAGCAATTGGCGGCTGTCGTTGCCTCCGAAGAGCCCGAGGTTCTGAATCGCGCGCGCCTGAAGGTCCGGATTCGCGTTCGAGCGTGCCATTGCGACCAGCGTCTGTCGCGCTTCGGGCGAGCCGCTCTGCGCAAGGACGAACAGCGCACGATCGCGGACCTTGTCGGACGACGATCCCGAATCGAGGATCTGTTTGATCAGCGGCAGGGCCCGTGATGGGTCGGCATTCATCAGGCCGCTCAGCGCCATCAGCTTCAGCTCGTCGCTGTCGTCAGCCTCGACCCGCGGCGCCTGTCCGGTGGCCTGTCGAATTTCGAGCTCCAATGCGCGGCGATCGCGCTGCCAGCGGCTTTGGGGATAGGTGCTCTTGAGCGCCGCGCACGTCTTCAACGCCGCGTCGGACTGTCCGCCCTTGTAGAGGGAGTAGGCCTGCCAGTAAAGCGCCGCGTCAGCGCGCTCGCCCTTCTGTTTCGCGAGCTCGCCGAACGCCTTCACCGCGGCATCCCAATCGCCGCGGTCGATCGCCGCGGTGCCCTGCTTGTAGAGGGGGTCCTGCGGCGCTTCGGCCAGGAGCGCCGCCACCGGGCTCGCATCGGCCCAGACTGTCGGCGTCGCACCGCCGAGCATGGCTACGAGAAACATTGCAATCATGACGTCTTCTCTCCGGAATGTATGAGCGCCTGCTGGCGCGCGCGCAGATCGGCGCCGGTCACGCGCACTTTGAATACGAGACTCCGATCGTCGATGCGCGATCGCAGCGCATCGAATTCGGCAACCGTCAGCTGACTGGGGCTGTGAACGATATCGAGGAGGATGGGCTCGAGTTCCCCCAGCAGGCTCACCAGCGCCGGCGACGCCGTGCCGCGCGCCGACTGCCGATAGAGGCGATTCGCATCGAGCAGGTCGCGGGCCCACGCCTGCTCCGCAGAGATGTCGATGGCGCCGCTCTCATCGGCGTTGACGAGTTCTACCAGCCCTCGCTCCGTGCGGTCGAGATGATCCGAGAGCGCCGCCAGAACGACGCGCTCGCGAATCGTCGCGGCTGGCGACGCTGGGCCGATCGCAGTTTGAACGGGGGCCTCGGAAGGCCGCGTCCAGCGTCCGATCAGGAACGCACCAATCGCGAGCAGCAGAACCGCCGCGGCCGCCAGCCACGGACGCCACGCTGCCATCCGGGCAGCTACGTGGAATCGGGGCTTGACCCCTGCCGGATCGGATAGCTGCGGCGCGAGGCGGGCCCACACAGCGGCACCGTAGTCGGCCGGACGCGCCGGCACGTCGAGCTCGGACGCGGCCTCCAGCACACGACGGAGTTCCGCAAGCGCATCGCGGCATTCGCCACACACGGCGACGTGCGCCTCGACTTCGCCGCGCGTTGTCCGATCGGCATCGTCGAGCGCGTAGGCGACGAGCTGTTCTTCAAGAACGTGAATCATGAGCCTGCCCTCACCAGTGGCGCCAGCTCGCGCCGCATCTTGGCCACGGCGCGAAAGATGCTGTGGCGGGTCGCGGTCGGGCTCTGTCCCAACACGACGCTGATCTCTTCGACCGGACGCTGTTCGAGATGCCGCAGCGTGAACGCTGCGCGCTCGAGCGGCGTCAGGCCCTGCAGGACCGACTCGATCCGCGCGCGCAACTGCTGGCCGGCCGCCTGGCGATCCGGGCCCGGCGCCGGGCTCGCCAGACGAGCGAGCAACGGCTCGGCTTCGTCGCCGCTTTCCTGCATCACGTGCCTGGGCCGGCGGCGGATGGCATCGATGGCGCAGTTGGCGGCCACTCGGTGAATCCAGGTGCCGAATTCCGACCGCGCCTCGAAGCGAGGAAGCTCTCGATACGCTTTCAGAAAGGTGTCCTGCACGACGTCCTCGGCATCCTGCTCGTTGCCCATGATTCGAAAGGCGACCCGGAACACAGCACGGCTGTGCCGCTCGACAAGCGTGCGGAACGCGTCCCGATTTCCTGCCCTCGCCTGGGCGAGGACGAAGTCTTCAGCGTCGTCCACGGTCGGTAGATTAGACGGGCGGATGGGACAGGCTGTTAGGCCGGTCCGAGACAGGGGCGGCCGGCTCCGCCGGCCTTCCGGGCCTTACTGGGGGCGGCGCGCTCTCGCGCGCCTGCTGGGGCGCGAGCAAAGCGAGCGCCCTAAAGCGCTTCGACGGCGGCCAGCACCTCGTCGGCGTGTTTCGAGACGCTGACCTTGTCCCAGCGCTTTGCGACCTTGCCGGAGCCGTCAATCAGATACGTGATGCGCGCGACGCCCATGTACTTGCGGCCGTACATGCTCTTTTCCTGCCACACGCCGTACTTGTCGGCCACGGCGTGATCGGGATCGGCGAGGAGCGGGAAATTCAGCGAGTGCTTCTTCGCAAACTTCGCCTTGCTGTCGCTGTCGAGCACGCTCACGCCGAGGATCGTCGCCTTGACCTTCGAGAAGTCCGGGAGTGCGTCGCGAAAGCTGCACGCTTCCGTGGTGCAGCCGGGCGTGTCGTCCTTTGGATAGAAGTAGAGCACTACGGGCCGCCCCGCATAGTCCTTGAGGCTGTGTATCCTCCCCGATTGATCGGGAAGCGAGAACGCGGGAGCTTTCTGACCTTCGTCGATGACGGGCATACCTGCATTATTATTCGCGCATGCCTTACCCCTCACGCCGTCAATTCCTGCACGGGGTCGCCGCCGGCGCCGCGGCGTTTCCGTTCGCTGCCGGCATCCGATCTCTCGCCGCGCCGAAACACCAGCTCCCCGGCATCCTCGGACTCGAGCTCTATACGCTGCGCCATCTGATGGCGAAGGACGTCCCTGGCACGCTGAAGCTGGTGAAGGACTGGGGCTTCGAGGATGTGGAGGGCGGCGGGCTCCCCGGCAAGACCGCCGCGGAGTTCAAGGCGCTCCTCGGCCAGTATGGGCTGCGGATGCAGAGCATGCTGACCGGCTACGAAACGCTGCGCGACAAGCTGCCGTCGGTGGTGAAGGACGCGAAGGACACGGGCTGCTCGTACGTCGGCACGGCGTGGATCCCGCATCAGGGTCCGTTCACGCGCCAGCACGTCGATCAAGCCGCGACCGACTTCGCCGCCTGGGGAAAGGCACTCGCCGGCGAAGGCCTGCAGTTCTTCTACCACGTGCATGGCTACGAGTTCGGCACGTCGCCCGATGGCACGCTGCTCGACACGCTGATGAAGCAATCGCCACAGAAGGATGTTGCCTTCCAGATGGACGTCTTCTGGGTGATGCGCGGCGGTGGCGATCCCGCAGCGCTCCTGACGAAGTATCCGGGACGCTTCCTGCTGATGCACCTGAAGGACATCGCCAAGGGCACGGCGCTCGGCGATCCCACCGGCTCGGCGCCGGATGAGACCAGCGTGCCGCTTGGTCAGGGACAGGTGAACTGGCCTGCCGTGCTGAAAGCTGCGAAGGCGGGCGGCACGAAGATGTTCTACATCGAGGACGAGCACCCGAAGGCGGAGGACCAGGTGCCACTCACGTTGAAGTATCTGGAAAATCTTGCAGTCTAGAACTCGAGAGCCATTCAGCTTATTCAGCGCACGGTGATGCGGATCTCCGTGTGACTGTCGGAAACATCGCGCTGTTCTCCAGCCCCTCAGCGAGCTGTCGATCGCCCGCACTTGATTTGACGAGATCCGCCGATTCGGGCCTAATTGTGGCCGAGGACATCGCGATCCCGAATCCGCAACCCATCGCCGTCACGCCAAAATCCGCAGCGCGCGATCCGCAATCCGCAGCGCGCAATCCACAACCCGCAATCCGCACTCCGCAATCGGTACGTCCGCTCCTGAAGTGGGCCGGAGGCAAGCGACAGCTGCTCCCCGCGTTTCGGCGGTTCTATCCCCGCGAATTCGGCGCGTATTTCGAGCCGTTCGTCGGCAGCGGCGCGGTCTTCTTCGACCTGCTCAGCGCCCGTGCGCTGGACGGACGCCGAGTGAGCTTGACCGACAGCAATCGCGATCTGGTCGGGTGCTACCGGATGGTCCGGGACAATCCGTCGGGCGTAGTCGAAGCGCTCGAGCGGCTGGCGGTCGGGCACGCCGCCGGGGGCGAACGCCACTATTACCAGGTGCGCGACGGGTTCAATGCGTTGCGGGATGCGATGCCTTCGCGTGCGCTTGCCTACACGCCGGCGCTGGCGGCCATGTTCATCTATCTGAACCGGACTGGCTTCAACGGTCTGTTTCGATTGAACGGCGACGGCCGCTTCAACGTGCCAGCGGGCCGCTACGCGCGGCCACGCATTTTCGATCCCGAGCACGTCTTCGCCATCTCGCGCGTGCTCGCGCGTCGAGGCGTCTCGATTGGCGTCGCCGCCTTCGACCGCGTCGTGAAGAAGGCGCAGCCCGGCGACTTCCTCTATTTCGATCCGCCGTATGCGCCAATCTCGCAGACCGCACGCTTCACCGCCTACACCGCGGAGCCGTTCACGCTCGACGATCACCAGCACCTGTGCGACGTGGCGGCGGTGCTCGCCGCGCGCGGCTGTCACGTCATGGTGAGCAACTCGAGCGCCCCGGCAATCGCGACTCTCTACGAGTCGAACCCGAAGGTGGCCGCAGCGGGGCTTCGCGTCTATCGGCTGCCGGCCCGGCGCGCCATCAACTCGCACGGCGAGGCGCGCGGGGAGATCACCGAGCTGCTGCTGACGAACCTCGGTCCACGTCACTGACGGAAGCCCGACGATTTTGCGCATCCCGGGGCATCGCACACCCCGCAACCTGCCGAAAAACGTCGATCCCCTGACACCGGAATCCCCGACTCATCAAATTTTTGACAGTCGCGAAACGGGCTCGTTGGCGGATTTGCACACGCCGGCACACCGTGACTGCACTGTGCGACCTCGCACACCTCTTGCACGCATGAGCTGCCCATGACCTCGCCGTCTCTAGGCGTCTTGATCGTGTCAGGCGATTCGCTGGTGACCGCATCGCTCGAGCAGCTGCTCACCCAGTCCCGAACTGTGCGGGTGCTGCGCGCGGGGACAGTTGCACACGCCGGTGCGGCGCTCAGTGAGCAGTGGATTGATGCGGTGATCGTGGACCTGGCGATGATCGACGGAACGGAGCTTTCGGAACTGACTCGCGTCGAACAGTCAGAACCGCCGACGGTGTTCGGCCTTCTCCGCCACGACTGTGCGCTGCGGACGACGGAGGCGCTCCAGGCCGGCGCACAGGAGTGCCTCGTGCTCTCCGACCTGACGACGGATCGGCTGCTGCGGTCACTGCGTCAGGGCATCGAACGTCAGCGGGTGCACCAGCGTCTCGCTGATCTGGCACTGCGCGACGAGTTGACGGGCCTCTACAATCGGCGCGGTTTCTACGCGATCGGCGAGCACCTGCGGCGCGAGTGCCTTCGTCACGGGCGCAGCCTGTCGGTGGTGCAGGTCGACGTCGATGGTCTGAAGTCGATAAACGACGCGTTCGGGCATGCCGCCGGCGACCAGGCGATTGCCGCCACCGCCTCGATTCTCCGCTGCACCTTCCGCGAATCCGACCTCGTCGCACGCCTCGGCGGCGACGAGCTCGTCGCCATTGCGCTCGACGCCGATCGCGCCTCCACGCTGCGCGTCGCCGCGCGCCTGGACGAGGCGCTCGCGCAACACACTCTGCGATCGAAGGCGCCATACGCACTGTCACTCAGCAGCGGCTTCTCCGTCCTGGAACCGCCGGATCGCCCAACGCTGAACGACCTCCTCGAGAGCGCCGACCACGCGCTCTATGCGAGCAAGCGCCGTCGAGTCCTGGCGCCGACATGGACCGGGAGCCTGGCGGCCGCCGATCTGCGTCGCACCGTCGCCGCCTAGCACGCGGCGATACGGATCGCACGGGCTCTGCGCCACGGCTTCGCACCGATCCAACCCGGACGCGATCTCTCCGTCTTTCATCCGTGTCGTCGGTGTTGAGGCTTTGATCCGTATCCGTCCGTGGCCCGTTGCGATGCGCCGTGGTGCATGCTACCGTCGCGGTCACCCCTTCGCGAAAGTGGCGGAATTGGCAGACGCGCTGGACTTAGGATCCAGTGGCCGAAAGGCCGTGAGAGTTCGAGTCTCTCCTTTCGCACCAGCCGGTTGACCCAGTCTCTGGTTTCGTCCCGCCATCGACAAGAACGGCACGGCTGCCGCGCGAAGGAGTTGCGCCGTCTCGTTTTCTCTGCCTCATCGGCGCGGTCGTGTTTGCGTTCTGGGGAAAGGCCCAGACGCCGAGGTCCCGAATTGCCTTCGTGAGCGAAGGCGGCCTACGATCGCATCGCCCACACACACACATCGGTGCCTGGTCCCCGCTTACCGTCCGCGGTCACGATCACTTTGCACATCGGCTTCGTCGTGGCCGGCATGGCGACGACGCTGCTTGGACCGATCTTGCCGGCGCTCACCCAGCGCTGGGCCATGAGCGACGTCGTCGCCGGCAGTCTCTTCACCGCACAGTTCCTCAGCTCGATGACCGCGACGCTCGTCGCGCCGGCAACAGCGGCGCGGATCGGCGCACGCGGTGCTCTCGCGCTCGGTTTCAGCCTGCTCGCGGCCGGGACCTTCACGATTGGCATCTCGCCGCACGCGATTGGCATAGTCGCGACGGTGGTCTACGGTCTGGGCCTCGGATTCGTGCTGCCGCTGACGAACATGTCCGTTGCCGCGATCCGGCCCGATCGCGCGGCCAGCGCGCTGAGCCTGGTGAACGTGTCCTGGGGAATCGGCGCGGTCATATGGCCGATGGCCGTGCGCTCGTTCGGCACTCCGGCAAGCGTCGCGGTGCCGATGGCAGGACTCGCGATCGCGTGCTTGATGATGGCCATCACATGCAGGTTCGCGGTTCCGGCGGCGCTTCTCACCGTGAGCGGTCACAGGGATGGCGACGTCGCTCCGCATCCACAAGCTCCGTCGGCACGCCGGGATCTCGCCGCGCGCGCGGCGCTTCTTGGCACACTGATTTTTCTTTACGTTGGAACCGAGAACGCCGTCGCGGGCTGGGTCGCCGAATTCGCCCGGCGGATGGTCGCGGGCACAACGACCGTGTGGGCATTGGCGCCCACCGCCTTCTGGGGAGCGATCACTTCGGGACGATTGATCGCGGCGCTGGCCCTCAGGCACATCAGCGAGTTCGCGCTGATCCGATTCGGGCTCGCGCTGGCAACGCTCGGCGTACTTGCGATTCTGTTCGCCGCGTCGACGCCCGGCGGCGTGATTGCCGGCGCGGCCGCGGCAGGCTTCGGGCTGTCGGCGATCTTTCCGCTGCTCTGGGCGATCGTCACGCGATCGATTGGCGCGATGGCGCCGGCAACCGCAGGTCCGCTCTACGCTGCCGGGGGTCTCGGCGGCGCCGTGATGCCGTGGCTCGTCGGCGCGGTTTCGAGCGCCGCAGGCAATCTGCGCGCAGGCTTGGCCGTTCCGCTTGCCGCACTCGTCGTACTGGTGCTCTGTTCATGGCTTCGGGTCGTACGCGAGCCCTGAACGCCACTCCCAACCTTCAAACGCCGGTAGCCGCGCCGTACCGTAGAGCTTCGTCGCTCGAGCGACGTACAAACGAAAGGGGCCAGTCGTGCCCGCGACTGGCCCCCGGAGCGGCATTCCCCCTGTAGCGACCGCCCCCTTCCAACTGCTGAGGACTAAATCGATTTAGCGGTTCCTATTCCTAGCAGTACTCCGCTCGTGGCGTCAAGCGGGCGGCCGTAAGGTCTTGCCGACGGCCCCAGCGCGTGGGACACTTCGCTGCACTTATGGCGAGACGTTCACCCGGCCCTCCGTCGTCGCCCGAGTCGGGCCCGGTGACGCTGCGCGTGCTGGCCGATCACCTCGGGCTCTCGCCGGCGTCGGTCTCGCTCGTCCTCAATCAGGCGCCGGGTGCAGCGGCGATTCCGCGGGCCACGCAGGAACGCATCGTCGCCGCGGCGCGCAAGTTCAATTACCGCCCCAACACGCTGGCGCGATCACTGCGGCGGCAACGCAGCTTCACGATTGGCGTCCTGGTCCCGGAAATCAGCGAAGGCTACGCGACACTGGTCCTGAGGGGGATCGAAGATCGGTTACTGCAGGAGGGCTTTCTCTACTTCGTCGCCAGCCATCGGCATCGCCGCGATCTGCTCGATGAATATCCGCGGCTGCTGCTCGATCGCGCGGTCGAGGGGTTGATCGCGATCGATACGCCATGCGAGCGGGCACTGCCCGTACCAGTCGTCGCGGTCTCGGGGCATCAAACCACGGCGGGCGTTACGAACGTGATCCTCAATCACGACCGCGCGGCGACAGTGGCGTTGAAGCACCTCCAGAGCCTCGGCCACCAGCGCATCGCGGTCATCAAGGGGCAGACGTTCAGCTCCGACACCTACATCCGCTGGCGCGCCATCCGAAACGCCGCGACCCGGCTCGGCGTCGTCCTCGATCGACAGCTCGTCGTGCAACTCGAGGGCGACGGGCCCCTGCCCGAGGCAGGTTACGACATCACCCGTCAGCTGCTGCGGACCCGTCCCGGCTTCACCGCGATCTTCGCCTTCAACGATCTGTCCGCGTTTGGTGCGATTGGTGCGCTGCGCGACGCACGCCTTCGCGTGCCAGACGATGTCTCGGTGGTGGGATTCGACGACATCCTGAGCGCCTCGTCCCACAATCCGCCGTTGACGACAGTGCGCCAGCCGTTGCGGCAGATGGGCGAGATCGCGGCCGAAACGATGGTCAAGCGGATTGCCGCCGGTCGCGCCGCCAAGGTGCCGCGCCTCGTGCACGTCGAACCAGAGTTGATCGTCCGCGCGTCGACGGCGAAGGCGGTGGGAACAGTGGCGCGCAAGCGCGCGTGAAGGCGCATCGGTCCTCGTCCGTCCCTCGTCCTTCGTCCCTCGTCCTTCGTCCCTCGTTCTACATCCTTTGCCGTGCTACAGTTGAAAGTTGCCTCACATGAAGACCGAGTTCCTGGACGTCTCCGACACCCGCAAACAGCTCGTCGTCGAAATCCCCAGCACAGTGGTCGACGCCGAGATCGACCGTATCGCGCGCGACTACAGCAAGGCCGCCCGGATTCCGGGTTTCCGGCCCGGCAAGGTGCCCGCGAAGGTCGTCCGGCAGCGCTTCCGCGATCAGATCCTTCACGACGTCGTGCACGATCTGATCCCGCGCGCCGTGGACGACGCGCTGCGCGAGCGCGGCATGGAACCGGTGGACACGCCGGACATCAAGGACGTCCTGGTCGAGGAAGGCCAGCCGCTGAAGTTCACGGCCAACTTCGAGACCGTCCCGGCGTTCGATCCGGGCGACTACTCGGCGCTCAAGCTTCGGCGTCCGCCAGCGGTCGTCGAGGAGGAGGCCGTCGCGCAGGCGCTGGAACAGCTCCGGCAGCGCGCTGCCCGCTACGAGCCGGTCGAGGGGCGCGAGGTCGAGGCGAGCGACACGGTGGTGGTCGATCTGGTTCGCGAATCACCCAACGAACCGGACGACACGCACGAGAACGTGTCGATCGAGATCGGCGCGACGGCGAATCCGCCAGGGTTCGACGAGCAGGTGATCGGGATGGCGATCGGGGAGCAAAAACGATTTCCCGTCGACTATCCGGCCGACTACTCGGTCAAGGAACTGGCCGGCACCATCCTGCACTACCGCGTGACGGTCAAGGAGCTCAAAAAGCGCGTGGTCCCCGCACTGGACGATGAATTCGCGAAGGATCTCGGCGATTTCGAGACACTCGACGCGCTGCGCCAGCGGGTGCGCGCGGATTTGCAGGCGGAAGCCGATCGGAATGCCGAGCGGGATGTACGGACAGACCTCCTGCGGCAGCTGGCGGCGCGGGTGACCTTCGACGTCCCCGACGCGCTGATCGAGCGCGAGCTGGAGCGGCGGATCGAGGAGTTCGTCCGGCGCCTGGTCGAGCAAGGGGTCGATCCGCGGCAGGCGGGCATCGATTGGCAGCGGTTCCGCGACAACCAGCGGGATTCGGCGAGGGAAACGGTCGCAAGCGCCATCGTGCTCGACGAAATTGCGCGGCGCGAGCAGTTAGCCGTGGAGTCGGGCGAGGTTGATGCCGAAATAGAGAAATACGCGGCGGCGATGGACCGGCCCGCCGGCGCGGTCAGGGGACGGCTCGAGAAAGAGGGCCGTATCTCCAGCCTTTATACCAGCTTACGGAGAGAGAAGGCGGTTGACTTCCTCAGATCGCGTGCTACAATTGCTGAGGAGTAAGTCGCGCCTGCCGAGCCGCCCGGTTTCTCGGGTTGCTTTCAACGCCGCATAACCCTTAAGGTCGGCTTCGACCCCTGACGGTCAAAACCGCGTCTGATCCCTTATATGCGTGAGACGGAGCAGAGGATGCAGCTTGTCCCGATGGTCGTCGAGCAGACGAACCGCGGAGAGCGAGCGTACGACATTTTTTCGCGGCTGTTGAAGGACAACATCATCTTCATCGGCACCCCGATCGATGATGGGGTGGCCAACCTCGCGATCGCCCAGATGCTTTTCCTCGAGGCGGAGGATCCCGACAAGGACATCCACCTCTACATCAACAGCCCGGGCGGATCGATTACTGCAGGGTTTGCGATTTACGACACCATGCAGTTCATCAAGCCGGACGTTCAGACGAACTGCATCGGCCAGGCGGCCTCGATTGCGGCCGTGCTGCTGGCGGCGGGCGCGAAAGGCAAGCGCTATGCTCTGCCGAATTCTCGGATCCTGATCCATCAGCCCTGGATGTCCGGGCTTGGCGGTCAGGCCACCGACATCGACATTGCCGCGAAAGAGATTCTGCGCATGCGCGAGCGGATTAACGAAATCCTCATGCAGCACACCGGTCAGCCCGGAAAGCGTATCCAGGAGGATACGGAACGTGACTACATCATGTCGGCTGATCAGGGTAAGGAATACGGTATTATTGATGACGTCATCCGCAAACGGGCGTAACGGGTCGGAACGAGCGACCCGGCTTTAGTCCGGGCCTCGCGCGGGAGCACAGCCCCCTCATGGTCAAGAAGAACGGCGAGACCGAAGTCCTTCGTTGCTCGTTCTGCAACAAGGATCAGAACGATGTCCGGAAGCTCATTGCCGGACCCACGGTCTTCATCTGCGACGAGTGCGTCGAGGTCTGCAACGACATCATCGCGGACGACAACCGGTTCGAAACGCGCGGCGTCCGCTCGTCGCTGCCGTCCCCGCCCGAGATCAAGAAGTTCCTCGACGAGTACGTCATCGGGCAGGAGCGTACGAAGAAGAAGCTGGCGGTCGCGGTCTACAATCACTACAAGCGGATCGAGATCCAGAAGCAGCCGCGCAGCCGACACGACGTCGAGCTGACGAAGTCGAACATCCTGCTGATCGGTCCCACCGGCACCGGCAAGACGCTGCTCGCGCAGACGCTGGCCAAGCTGCTGTCGGTGCCGTTCACCATCGTCGACGCGACCACGCTCACCGAAGCCGGGTACGTCGGCGAGGATGTCGAGAACATCATCCTCAAGCTGTTGCAGTCGGCCGGCGGCGATATCGAGAAGTGCCAGCAGGGCATCATCTATATCGACGAAGTCGACAAGATCTGCCGCAAGGACGAGAACCCCTCGATCACGCGTGACGTATCGGGCGAGGGCGTGCAGCAGGCGCTGCTGAAGATTCTCGAAGGCACGGTCGCCAACGTTCCGCCGCAGGGCGGACGCAAGCATCCGCACCAGGAGTTCTTCCAGATCGACACGACGAACATCCTGTTCATCTGCGGCGGTGCGTTCGTCGGCATGGACAAGGCGATCGAGCGGCGCGTCGGCAAGAAGACTCTGGGCTTCAAGGCCGACGTGAAGTCGATGCGGACTCGCGACATCGGCACGACGCTCGAGCAGCTCGAGCCGGAAGACCTGATCAAGTACGGCCTGATCCCCGAGTTCGTGGGCCGGCTGCCGGTCGTCGGCACGCTGCACGAGCTCGACAAGCCGGCGCTGATCCAGATCCTGACGCAACCTCGCAACGCGATCGTCCGTCAGTACCAAAAGCTGTTCGAGTACGAGAACGTCAAGCTGAAGTTCACGGACGATGCCCTCGAGGCGATCGCCGAGTCCGCGCTGAAGCGGAAGATCGGCGCCCGAGGTCTGCGGATGATCATCGAAGAGCTGATGCTCGAGCTGATGTATAACCTCCCGTCGCAGAAGAAGGTTCGCGAATGCGTGATCACTCGCGACGTCGTGGAGGCCAAGGACAAGCCGATCACGCTGGTTGAAAAGGCCGGGTAGACGATATTGCGGATTGCGGATTGCGGATTGCGGATTGATTGCGGATTCAATCGCAACCGCCCGCCCCATTCCTGGTGTCGCTGCGTAGCCCGGTCGTTCAATCCGCAATTCACAATCCGAAATCCGCAATCGATTAGATGGAAGTCTACGAGACCCTACCCATAGTTCCGCTGCGGGACGTCGTTGTGTTCCCGCACATGATGATGCCGTTTGTCATCGGACGCCCATCCTCCACCCGCGCGCTCGAGCACGCGCTCGGGAAGGACAAGAAGATCTTCCTTGCCGCGCAGCACGACGCGTCGATCGACGACCCGCGCCCCGAGGACATCTTCACGATGGGCTGCGTCGCCAACGTGGTGCAGTCGCTGAAGCTGCCCGACGGCAACATCAAGGTGCTCGTCGAAGGGCTCGATCGCGCCCGCGCCATCGAGTGGAAGGAAGACAAAGGCTTCTACCGCGTCGTGGTCAAGCTGCTGGCGAAGCAGAAGGACGTCGCCGGTGACGTCGAAGGCACGATGAGCCGCGTCGTGTCGCTGTTCGAGCAGTACGTGAAGCTGTCGAACAACCTGCACTATGACGCGATGATCGCAGCGGTCCGCGTCGACGATCCAGGCAAGCTCGCCGATACGATCGCGGCGCACCTGCTGGTCGGCGTCGACGAGAAGCAGAACCTCCTCGAAATCGTCTCGCCGCTCGAGCGCCTGAACCGCATTGCCAGCATCCTCGAAAGTGAAGTAGACAAGCTCCAGGTCGATCGCCGCATCCAGTCGCGCGTCAAGAAGCAGATGGAGAAGGCGCAGAAGGAGTACTACCTCAACGAGAAGATGAAGGCGATCCAGAAGGAACTGGGCCGCAAGGACGAGAAGGGCAACGAGATCGACGATCTGAAGAAGAAGATCGAGCAGTCGAAGATGCCGAAGGACGTCGAGGAAAAGGCCGTCCAGGAGCTGAAGCGCCTGGAGGCGATGCCGCCGATGTCGGCCGAAGCGACGGTGTCGAGGAATTACCTCGACTGGCTGATCGCGGTGCCCTGGCACAAGAAGACCAAGGAAAGCCGCGATCTCAAGCGCGCCGAGGAGATCCTCCACGAGGATCACTACGGGCTCGAGAAGATCAAGGATCGCATCCTCGAGTTTCTCGCCGTCCGCGCGCTGGTGAAGAAACCGAAGGCGACGATTCTCACCTTCGCCGGCCCTCCGGGCGTCGGCAAGACCTCGCTGGCCAAGTCAATCGCGCGCGCGATGAACCGGAAGTTCGTCCGGCTGTCGCTCGGCGGTGTGCGTGACGAAGCCGAGATCCGCGGCCACCGCCGCACCTACATCGGCGCGTTCCCCGGCCAGATCATCCAGATGATGAAGAAGGCCGGCTCGATGAACCCGGTGTTCCTGCTGGACGAAGTCGACAAGATGTCGATGGACTTCCGCGGCGACCCGTCGGCGGCGCTCCTCGAAGTGCTGGATCCCGAGCAGAACGGCGCGTTCCTCGATCACTACCTCGACGTCGAGTACGACCTGTCGAACGTGATGTTCATCTGCACGGCCAATGTCCTGCATACGATCCCGCAGGCGCTGCGCGACCGCATGGAAGTGCTGCAGCTGGCCGGTTACACCGAGCAGGAGAAGATCGAGATCGCCAAGAAGTTTCTCGTGCCCAAGGCGGTCGAGGGCGCCGGGCTGACCGAGGCCAACATTCGATTCGAGGACGAAGCGCTCCAGACCATCATCAACCGCTACACGCGTGAAGCGGGCGTCCGCAATCTCGAACGCGAGATCTCGTCGGTCTGCCGCAAGATCGCGCGCAAGGTGGTCGTCGAAGGCAACAGCTTCAGCGAGGAGATGGACACGGCGAAGATCACCGAGTACCTCGGTGTGCCGCGCTACCGCTCCACTGAGGCCGAACAGCAGAACGAAATCGGGATCGCGACGGGCCTGGCGTGGACCGAGGTCGGCGGCGAAATCCTCGTGACCGAAGCGACACTGATGCCGGGCAAAGGCGCGCTGATGCTCACCGGCAAGCTCGGTGATGTCATGCAGGAGTCGGCTCGCGCGGCGATGAGCTGGGTGCGATCGAAGGCTGACGATTTCGGCCTGGCGAAGGACTGGAACCGGAAGCACGACGTCCACATCCACGTGCCCGAGGGGGCGATCCCCAAGGATGGCCCGAGCGCCGGCATCACGATTGCGACCGCGCTGGTGTCAGCGCTGGCGCGCGTGCCGACGCATCGCGACGTGGCGATGACGGGCGAGATCACGCTCCGCGGCAAGGTGCTGCCGATTGGCGGCGTGAAGGAGAAGGTCCTCGCCGCCCACCGTGCCGGCCTCAAGACCATCGTGTTGCCCAAGGACAACGAGAAGGATCTGGCCGACATCCCGAAGCTGGTGCTCGACGTGCTGAGCGTCCACATGGTGCAGACCATGGACGACGTGCTGAAGATCGCGCTGGCCGATGCGCTGCCGGGACCAATCGTGGCGCCGGTGACGGAGGGCGTCGACGTCGAAGCGCCCGACGATACGATTACTCACTGACGCTGATAGGTCTCAAGGTCTCAAGGTCTCAAGGTCTAAAGGTCTAAAGGAGGGTCTCAAGGTCGAACAACGATCGAGGCAGGATTGAGTCACTTTTCGACCTTGCGACCCTGCGACCTTGAGACCAGCAGCAAAGCGTAGTGCGCGCCGAATTCGTAAGAAGTGCGGCGCAACCAGCGGATTACCCCGGTGACGGGCTCGCGGAGCTCGCGTTGGTGGGCCGGTCCAACGTGGGCAAATCGACGCTGTTGAATCGACTTGCCGCCTCGCGCGTCGCGCGCACGAGTGCGGCGCCCGGCAAGACCCGCACGTTGAACGTCTACCGGCTGGAGCCGACGGGCGAGCGCCCGTTCCACCTCGTAGATCTTCCGGGATATGGATATGCGCGCGGCGGCTCGGCCTCGGCCGAGGCCTTCGAAGCGCTGACGCGGGAGTATTTCGGGCATCGCACCGCCCGACGGACGGCGCAGGGATCGGGACATCGGTCTCCGGCGGCGTTCGGCGTGCTGCTGCTCGTGGACGGGCGTCATCCCGGCCTCGACAGCGACGTGCAGGCCCATGACTGGCTCACGGCCCTCGAGATTCCGCTCGGTGTCGTGGCCACCAAGATTGACAAGCTGACGCGCGCAGAACGCTCACGCGCCCAGCACGCGTTCGAACGAGCGTTTACCACGCCCGTGCTGCCGGTCTCGGCATCGACGGGCGAAGGATTGAAAGAACTGTGGATACTGATAGCAAGACTGCTCAACAGCCCCCCGCCGCCGCCGCGACCGAAGCGCCAACCGTCATCGAGCTGAGTCATCTCAAGGAGATGAGCGTCACCGAGCTGACGCGCATTGCCAAACAGCTCGAAGTGCCCGGCGCCACCGGGATGCGGAAACAGGAGCTCATTTTCGAGATCCTCCGCGCCCGCGCCGAGAAGAGCGGTTTGATCTTCTCGGAAGGCGTCCTCGAGGTGCTCCCGGACGGCTTCGGATTCCTCCGCGCTCCCGATTACAACTACCTGCCCGGCCCCGACGACATCTACGTCTCGCCGTCCCAGATCAGGAAGTTCGATCTGCACACCGGCGATACCGTGTCAGGTCAGATTCGGTCGCCGAAGGAAGGCGAGCGCTACTTCGCGCTAATCAAGGTGGAGGCGGTCAACTTCGAGCCGCCGGAGCGCGCCCGCGAAAAGGTGTTCTTCGAGAACCTGACGCCGCTCTACCCGCAGGGCAAGCTCGGACTCGAGACCGACGGCGACAATCTGTCGGGCCGGGTCCTCGATCTGATGACGCCGATTGGCAAAGGCCAGCGTGGCCTCATCGTCGCGGCGCCGCGGACCGGCAAGACGATGCTGCTGCAGAGCCTCGCGAACAGCATCGCCAAGAACCACCCCGAGGTCTACCTGATCGTCCTGCTCATCGACGAGCGGCCGGAGGAAGTGACCGACATGCAGCGGTCGGTGCGCGGCGAGGTCATCTCGTCGACCTTCGACGAGCCCGCGCAGCGGCACGTGCAGGTTGCCGAGATGGTGATCGAAAAGGCCAAGCGCCTGGTCGAGCACAAGAAGGACGTTGTCATCCTGCTCGACTCGATCACGCGCCTGGCGCGCGCCTACAACACGATCGTGCCGGCTTCCGGAAAGATCCTGTCCGGCGGCGTCGACAGTAACGCCTTGCAGCGCCCGAAGCGCTTCTTCGGCGCCGCGCGGAACATCGAGGAAGGCGGTTCGCTGACGATCATCGCCACCGCCCTCATCGACACCGGTTCGCGGATGGACGAGGTCATTTTCGAGGAGTTCAAGGGCACCGGCAACATGGAGATCCATCTGGATCGCAAGCTGATGGATCGGCGCGTGTTCCCAGCCATTGACATCCAGAAGAGCGGCACGCGGAAGGAAGAACTGCTGCTGCCCAAGGAAGATCTCAATCGCGTTTACGTGCTCCGGAAGGTGCTGACGCCGCTGTCGCCCGTCGAAGCGATGGAACTCCTGCTCTCGAAGATGAGCAAGACGAAGAGCAACGCCGAGTTCCTCGGGTCGATGAGCAACGGAAAGTAGGCCGCGTCCCGCAGCCGCAAGAGCCTTGCGGCTGCCCGGACGCTCGGACTACGATGACCGTTCCATTCCAGGAGGGAACCATGTCGCTGGGCACTGCCACATCAACTGACGTCCTGGTCAGCACCGACTGGGTGAAGCAGCATCTCGGAGATCCGGCCATTCGCGTGGTTGAAGTGGACGTCGATACGGCCGCCTACGATCAGGGCCATGTGCCCGGCTCGATTGGGTGGAACTGGACGACAGAGCTCTGTGACACGCTCGTGCGCGACATCATTCCGCAGAAGAAATTCGACGAGTTGATGTCCAAGTCCGGCATCGGCAACGACACCACCGTCATCCTCTACGGCGACAACAACAACTGGTTCGCCGCGTGGGCCTTCTGGCAGATGAAGGTCTACGGTCACCGCGACGTCCGCATCATGAACGGCGGCCGCAAGAAGTGGGTCGCGGAGGGCCGCGAGCTCGAGACGGCTGTCCCCTCGATAGCGCCGGCATCGTACAAAGCGAGCGCGCCGGACCTCTCGATCCGCGCCTTCCTCCCCGAAGTGCAGGACGCGGTGAAGCAGAAGAGTGCGGTGCTGATCGACGTGCGCGGCCCGCAGGAGTTCACCGGCGAGATTCTTTCGCCGCCGGGACTTCCGGAAACCTGCCAGCGCGGCGGCCACATTCCCGGGGCGAAGAACATCCCATGGGCGAAGGCGTGCAACGACGACGGCACGTTCAAGACTGTCGACGAGCTGAAGCAGCTGTACGGCGCCGCCGGTGCGACCGCCGACAAGGATGTCATTGCCTACTGCCGCATCGGCGAGCGGTCGAGCCACACCTGGTTCGTGCTCAAGCACCTGCTCGGCTATCCCAACGTCAAGAACTACGACGGCTCCTGGACTGAATGGGGAAACCTCGTCGGAGCGCAGGTCGAGAAGCCGTAGCGCAGCAGCGATGAACGCCGAAGGCTATACGCGCCGCGAACAGGATCTCTCAGGCTGGTCGATCGTGCTCGAGACCTATCGTCTCGGCGACAAATACTTCTGCACCCTCTCCAACGTCGACCCCGGCGCGCGAGTCGCGCGCGCCGAGGGTCGGACGCGCGAAGAAGCCGAGCGCATCGCCCTTGAAAAAGCCGCCCGCTGGCTCGGCCAGACGCGGCGGTTCACCGTCAATTCGTAGGCAGACCTGAAGGTCCGCTTTACACGTACCTGTCGCATCCAGGCGGACCTAAAGGTCCGCCCTACACCCGCACCAGACGCACCTGTCGCCCCACACGCGCACCCGTCGCACTCAGTCGCACCCGCCGCACCTGCCGCACCTGCCGCACCTGCCGCACCTGAAATAGAATTCCGCTATGCGCTACCGCACACACGCGCGGACCGGTTGGGAGATTTCCGAGATCGGCTACGGGATGTGGGGGCTCGGCGGGTGGACTGGATCGGACGATGCCGAGACGATGCGGGCGCTCGACGAAAGCGTCGAGCAGGGGTGTAACTTCTTCGATACCGCATGGGCCTACGGCGCCGGCCACAGCGAGCGCCTGCTCGCACAGCTCCTGCATGCGCATCCGCAGACTCGCCTGTATGTCGCCACCAAGGTGCCGCCGAAGAACCAGCGCTGGATTCAGCTCGACGGCTTCAAGCTGGACGACGTCTTCCCACCCGAGCACGTTCGCGAGTACACGGAGAAGAGCCTGGTCAACCTGGGCGTTGAGACGATCGACATCCAGCAGCTTCACGCCTGGAGTGACAACTGGGCCTCCGACGAGCGCTGGCAGCGCGTAATGGAGGAGCTGAAGCGCGAGGGCAAAGTCAGGAGCTGGGGCATCAGTGTCAATCGCTGGGAGCCGACCAACGTCCTGAAAGCGCTGGACACCGGCCTCGTCGACTGGGTGCAGGTCGTCTATAACATCTTCGACCAGAATCCCGAAGACGAGCTGTTCCCGTACTGCGAGGAGCATGGCATTGGGATCATCGCGCGCGTGCCGTTCGACGAGGGCAGCCTGACGGGCACGTTGACGAAGGATTCGCACTGGCCCCAAGGCGACTGGCGCAATCTCTACTTCACGCCCGAGAACCTGCCGATGACGCTGCAGAAAGTCGAGGCGTTGAAGCCGCTGGTGCCCGCGGGCATGACGCTGCCGGAGTTGGCGCTTCGATTCATCCTGCAGCATCCAGCGGTTGCCACAACGATTCCGGGCATGCGCAAACTCGCCAACGTTCGCGCGAACTGCGCCGCCAGCGACGGCCAGCGACTGCCGACCGATCTCGTCGACGCGCTCCACCAACATCGCTGGGAGCGGGATTGGGTGGTCGCGTAGGGCGCGACATACAGGGACGAGGGACGAGGGACGAAGGACGAGGGAGCGAGGGACGAGGGACGGGGGGACGACGACGGTGATTCAGCTATACCGAAACCCGCGCGAAGAAGCTGGTGAGTACACGCTGCGCCGGCTGCCCGAAGCGACCGCGTCGATCATCGCTGCCGATGCGGTGCCGTGGCGCGAGGCGCCGGCGATCGAATGGGGGCCCGAGCGCTATCGCACGCGCTTTCAGGCGTGCTGGGATCGGGCGGCACTGCACGTCCGGTTCGACGCCGTCGACGACGGGCCCTGGAACACGATGACGAAGCGCGACGAGCACATCTGGGAGGAAGAGGTCGTCGAGATTTTCCTGGACCTCGATGGCTCGGGCCTCAACTACGCGGAGCTCGAGATCAGCCCGGCGAACGTCGTCTGCGACCTCCGCGTCGAGCGGCCGGCGCCGTCCGTGAAGTCGTTGACGGAGTGGGACTGGACAGGGATGGCCTCGGAGGTCGTGCCGCTACGTGATGCTCACGGCGGCAATGAAGGCTGGACGGCGCTGGCGCGCCTGCCCTGGGAGGGCCTCGGCACGTTGTCCGGCCAGGCTGCTTCGCGTGTCCCGCCCAAGGCCGGAGACAGCTGGCACTTCAATGTTTTCCGCATCAAGCGCCCCGGCGGTCCCAAGACGCCCAACGATGGCGCCGTGTACGCGGCCTGGTCCGTCCCGGACGGGCAAAGCTTCCACGTCCCGGCCAAGTTCCGGCCGTTCAAGTTCGGGTAGGGGGAATGACGAGGGACGAAGGACGAAGGACGAAGGACGAGGGACGAGGGACGCGCGACGACGAAGGACACCTGACCTAGTTACTAGCGAAACCTTCCGGCATCTATATTGGTTGGGAATTGACGGACGGGGCCGCCCGTCCCTCGTCCCTCCATTTGGTATACTGTTGTTTTGCCCGGAGCGCCAAGGAGTTCGCCGTGAAGCCCGATATTCATCCGAAGTACTTCGACGTTGACGCGCGTTGCGCGTGCGGCGCGACGTGGAAGACGCGCTCGACCAAGCCCGAGCTGCACCTGGAAATCTGCTCGAACTGCCACCCGTTCTTCACCGGCCGGCAGAAGCTGATCGACACCGAAGGGCGCGTCGAGCGGTTCACGAAGAAGTACGGCGCGCAGACCGTCGAGCAGCGCAAGGCCGCGGCGACGAAGGCGGCAAAGCCGAAGAAGGGCGCCGCGAAAGTCACCGTTCAGTAGCGATCCGCCTCCTGCCAGAGCCGCCCGGACTCACAAGGTCCGGGCAGTTTCGCCAGTTTCCTATCCAGACGCGCCAGCCGATGACGGCTTGCCTCCATCCTGCGGGTGCCGATGCGTTCGGCCAGCGACAGGCGCGCGAAGCGGTGCGCCTCCGACAGGTCTCGCGCGCGGTGCTCGTAATGGATCGCGAGCGCCTCGAGCGCCTCGCGACGCAGGATCGGGGACGCCTCGCGTTCGACCACGAGTGCGCGCCACAGGTCAGCGGCCTCGGTGAATCGCGCGCTGCGGCGGTATCGAAGCGCGAGGTTCCGCATGGCATCGGCGCGCACACTCCCAGCCTCCGCACCACGCTCCGCCCGCGAACGATCGATCGCGTCTGCATAACAACGCTCAGCGTCATCGAGCCGCCCGACCCCCTCGAGGATCCTGCCGGCGGCCAGGCTTTCACGCGCCGACGTGCATCGCGCCGGTGCGTCTTCGAGCACCTGTAGCGCACGTGCAGTCATCATGGCCAACGACAGGAGATCGAGCCGGTTGTGCTCGAACACGGGCTCGAGGCGCTCGGCATTGCCGCTCCGCACGTAATCGAAGTAGCGATTTGGAATCTCGAATCCCTGCACGTCGCCGACGCGCCGCACTCCGAACAGCAGACGTTCGAGCGTGCTGAGCCGGCAACTGTCGGTGTCGGGCCAGGCGCCAGGCGCCGCTGGTGCGCTGCGCCAGAAGCGCCGCGCCACGTGCAGCATGTCCACGTGCGCGTAGCCTTCGAACGGCGGCGCGAGCCGATTGAAGTGGAAGCGCGTCTCGAGGACGGGCACGTCGAACGACTTGCCGTTGTAGCTCACCAGTCCCGCTGACCGCCTCACCAGACCATCCACTTCGTTGAGCAGCGTCCGCTCGTGCTGAAAGGCGCCGAGGAAGTACTGGCGGATACGGAAGCCATGCGGTTCGAAGTAGGCACAGCCGACGAGAAATGCGTACGTCCCCGCGCCGCCCGCCAGCCCGGTGGTTTCGAGATCGACGAACAGGAGCGGGATCGGCGCGCCGTCGACCGCCGACGGGATACCGCCGACGAGCGTCAGCTCCGGCCGCGTCGAGAGCGCCAGTCCGCGGACGTCGCCGACACGAACTGTCCCGTGGCAATGGTCCGCCGGGTAGAAGCGATCGATCACGACGCACGGCCCGCTCGGCGATTCGATGACGTCGCCATCGAGCGTTTCGGCGACGGCGCGCAGACGGACTCGCCCTTCGACGAACTCGGTTCGCGGAGTCTTCAGTTCGACGCCGGTCGTGACTGTGCTTACGCACGAAGGTTCGACGTCCATCACCTGGCCGCGGCGCTGCTCGCGCAGGATCTCGCGCAGCCGGGACTCGAGGTGCGCGCTCATACCGGACGAAGTCCGAGGAGGCGATCGAGAATCAAGAGAGCCACCGGTTTGGCCTCGGGTCCCGTCTCTCCCACCGGACCGACACACGTCGGGACATCCGTGATCGCATTCGCAGCTGACGATCAGCTTCCGCGTCTCAATGACCAGCGCGTCATGCATCCCGAACAGCGGCTCGCTGAAGCCGATGCCCCCCGGATAGTTGTCGTAGAGGAAAATGCGGGGCTCCTCCAGATCCTGTCTCGCTGCCGGATCGCCGGCCGGACCTTCGTCGCCCGAACCGATCGACAACCCGAGATCGCGGCGATCGCACATCAGCAGCAGCTGGGCTACCTGCACCATCGCGAAGGCGAGCCCTGCCACGCCGTCACGGCGATCGTCGAGGCTGTACGGCAGTGATGCCATCAGTGTCCGCGGCAGCGTCAGCCAGTACGACGTCGTGTGCATCTGCTGCTCGGGCAGATCGAGCTCGCCGCTGCCGACGTTCTCGTTCGTGTAAAACTTGATCTTCTTGAAACCGACGACCCGCGAGACGACGCGCACGTCACCGTGCGAGCGCAGCGCCGAGACGCGTAGGCCCGAGCTTCAGCTCGGGCAAGTCGTCGGACGGCGTCCGAACGACGGCACTTTCGGTCTGGAACACATCCAGGATCGTCACGCGTGAGTAGGTGATCGCGTCCGTGTAGTAGTCGCAGTCGACATGTCGCACGTAGGCTTTCCGGCCTTCGACATCGAGCTTCTCGACCTGGAACAGCCGCCCTTCCACCAGGTAAATCGCCTTCTCGTGCAGCGTCGCGAGCGCACTCGTGTAGTCGGTCTCGCCGATGATGTCGGCGCCGCGCGTCGTGTCGACGACGACGAAGTTGTCCGAGGAAATCGATCGCAGGCTCACCGCATCGGCCGGGTACGATTCGTTCGTCCAGTTCCATTGCCCGGGACTCGAGCCGTCGTCGACGAGATGGACGAATCCCTCTTCGGAGAGCAGCTGCAGGATCGCCTGCACCGGCTCGCGGCCGAACCCCTCGTCCGCGGCAAAGGGCAGCTCGAACGCGGCGCACTTCACGTGATCGAGCAGGATATGAAGGTTATCGGGGTTCACCAGCGCGTGCTCGGGTGAGGCGTCGAAGAAATACGAGGGGTTCCTGACCACGAACTGATCGACAGGGGCGCTGCTGGCGACCATCACTGCGGCGGATCGTCCCTGCCGCCGACCGGCGCGTCCGGCACGCTGCCACGTCGATGCGATCGTGCCCGGATAGCCGGCCATCACCGCGATGTCGAGCGCGCCGATGTCGATACCGAGCTCGAGTGCGTTCGTCGCGACCACCGCCCGCACCTGGCCGTCACGCAGTCCACGCTCGATCTCGCGGCGGCGGAGCGGCAGATACCCGCCGCGGTAGCCCCGCACCTGCTCGGGCGTCCCCGGCGGTCCCTCGAAATCGTCTTTCAAGTACGTGGTGAGGATTTCCGTCGAAAGGCGGCTCTGACAGAAGACGATTAACTGCAACTGACGTTTGAGGAACTCGCCGGCGACGCGGCGGGCCTCACTCAGATACGAGCGGCGGATCCCGAGCTCCTTGTTGACGACCGGCGGGTTCACGAACAGGAAGAGCTTCTCGCCGCGAGGCGCGCCGTTCTCGTCCACCAGCGTGAACGGCCGCTCGGTGAGACGCTCGGCCAGCTCGCGCGGGTTGGCGATGGTCGCAGACGAACAGATGAAGACGGGATCCGATCCGTAGTGGCGGCAAATCCGCTGCAGCCGGCGCAGCACGTTCGCGAGATGGCTGCCGAACACGCCGCGATACGCGTGCAGCTCGTCGATGACGACGAACCGCAGGTTTTCGAATAGCTTGGCCCACTTCGGGTGATGCGGGAGGATCCCCGAGTGCAGCATATCGGCGTTGCTGAGGACCACGTGGGCACGGGTGCGAATCGCGCGACGGGCATCCTGCGGCGTATCGCCGTCGTAGGTGAAGACGCCGAGGTCGGTACCCGCGGAGGCGTTGACGAGGCTCGTGAGCTCGTGGAGCTCGGCGAGCTGATCCTGTGCGAGTGCCTTGGTCGGAAAAAGATAAAGCGCGCGGCTTGCCGGATCGGCGAGCGCGGTGTTCAGGACAGGCGCGTTGTAACAGAGTGTCTTCCCGGACGCGGTCGGTGTGATGACGACGACATTGCGGCCCGTGAGGGCAAGCTCGAGCGAGGCCGCTTGATGCAGGTAGAGTTGCGAGATGCCGCGCGCCTCGAGCGCGCCTCGCAAGCGCGGATCGACCAGGTCGGGCCATGGAGCGTGCCTCGCCTCAGCCGCAGGGATGGTCCTGACCGCTGTAACCCATCCGTCGGGAGTATCCGCGCGGGGAGCGGTCCGGATGGCGCCAAATCGGTCGAGCGCGGCCGACAGCGCCTGTTCGCGAGCGGCACCGGTCGGTTTTCGGGATACGGCGAGCGCCGTCATTCCCGGGCCTGGCGGCAGCAGCTCAGGCTGTTCCTGTCCCGGCACCTGCGCAGGCATGGGAACGGATGGTAACACGAAGGAGAAGCGAAAGGAGGGCTACGGGACGAGCACCGTCGCGATCCGCTGCGACCGTCGACCGTATTCGCGAAGAACGCGCTCGGCGACCGCGGCGGCTTCGCCTTCTCGGACGAGTGCGACGATCGAGCCGCCGAATCCTCCTCCCGTCAGCCGCGCTCCATACACAGCGGACTCGGCCTGCGCCAGCGTGACGAGTAGATCGACTTCAGGCACCGAGACTTCGTAGTCGTCCCGCTGGGAGGCGTGTGACGCATTGAACAGCGCACCCAGCGCCGACGCGTCGGCAGCTTCCATCGCCGCCTTGGCGTCGATCACACGCTGGTTCTCGGTCACGACGTGTCGGGCCCGGCGATCGAGCGGCGCGGGGAGCGCATCCACGCGAGTCAGATCCTCGACGCCGACATCGCGAAGCGCTCGGACACCGAGGAGCGCGGCCGCCCTTTCGGACTCGGCCCGCCGGGTCCGATAGTCACCGCCCGCATGCTGGTGCGCCACGCCGGAGTTGATCACGGCGAGCTCGGTGCCGCGCGGCAGTGCCACAGGTTCGTAGGCCAGCGAGCGAGTATCGATGAACAGCGCGACTCCCGGTCGCCCGAGACTCGACGCCATTTCGTCCATGATCCCCACCGGCGCACCGACGAAATCGTTCTCTGCCTGTTGGCCCAGTCGCGCAATCTCGACGTCGTCGATCTCCAGCGCAAACAGATCGCGGAGGGCACGCAACACGGCCACTTCGAGGGCCGCGCTGGACGACAATCCGCTGCCGAGGGGCACCGTCGATCGAAGCGCCAGGTCGAAGCCGCCGATGGCGTGGCCGGCTCGCGCGAGCGCCTGGGTGATGCCCTGAACGTAGTCGAACCAGTGATGCTCGGGCTGTTCCTTGCCGAGAACGAAGCCGTCAATTGTCTGTTCGACGCTGAGCTCCGCGCTCCACGCGCGCACCCGATCGTCGGTCCGCCGCGCGACCGCCGCGACGGTGGACTGCGGAATCGACGTCGGCAGCACGAATCCGTCGTTGTAGTCGGTGTGTTCGCCGATCAGGTTGACGCGGCCGAATGCTTCGGCGCGGGCCGCAGGCGGGGCGCCGAACAGAGTGCCGAACTCCTCGGCGTCGATCACGGGGCGGCGACGATGATCAGGCAACCTGCACCTCGACCGCGCGCAGCTGGGCCGCGGCGTCCTCGGGCAGCGTGTCGGCGGTGAACACGCCTGCGCCCGATTCGCTGCCGGCGAGATACTTCAAGCGGTTTGGCATTCGGTACGCCGGGTAGAACTCGACGTGAACATGCGCCTCGGGGTGTGGCTGCCCATCCGTGGGCGCCTGGTGGAACGCCATGATGTACGGAAACGGCTTCTGCCAGAGCCCATCGTATTTGAGGAGCACGGTTTTCAGAGCACGTGCGAAGTCGCGGCGTTCGAACGCGGTCAATGCCTCGAGTGAAGGCGCTGCACGGAGTGGCGCGATCCACACCTCATAGGGATATCGCGCACACACGGGCACCAGCGCGATCACGTGCTCGCCCCCATACACCACTCGACGCGTGTCGTCATCGATCTCGCGGCGCAGTAGATCTTCGATGAGGCCGCTGCCGTGCTCGTCGAAATACTGCTTTTGCTGCGAGAGCTCGCGCGCCGCCACTGGCGGCACGAACGGATAGGCGTAAATCTGACCGTGCGGATGGTGCAGCGTCACCCCCACCTCGACGCCCCGGTTCTCGAACGGAAACACATACGCCACGTCGTCCCGCGCGCCGAGATCGGTATACCGGTCTGCCCAGACGTCGACGATGAGCGACAGTCGATCGAGATCGAGGCGCCCCAGCGACGCACCCGGATCTTGCGTGAAAACCACAACTTCGCAGCTGCCGACGCCGGGGCGTGTCTCGACGATGGTGCGTGGAGGATCGCCGGGCGACGCGCTCAGCGTCGGGAACATGTTCTCGAAGACGGCGACTTCCCATGGCCCTGGCGGAACCTCGGTCGGCGCTGCAGGGTCGACAGTGACCGCGAGCGGATTCCATTCGGGCGGCGGCAGGAACGTGCGATGCTGCCGATGAGAGGCATACGCAATCCATTCGCCGCGCAGTGGATGCCAACGTAAGTGCGAGTTGCCGGCCACGCGCTGAGCGCTCGGGCTCGGCGCGAACGAGCCAGCCTCGAACGGCTCTCGCGCGTAAAGCCAGAGTGCCCGGCCGTCAGGCTTGACGAGTTGTGCCTTGAACACGGGACCCATCCAGCGCCAGCTTCGCCACCAGCCCGCTCAGACCGAGGATGCCGATCACGTTCGGAAAGATCTGGAGCGCATTCATCAGATCGCCCCACGCCCACACCACCTCTACTTTCGAGATGGCGCCGAGGGGAATCAGGAGGCAATAGATCCAGCGATACGGCACGACGATCCTCGGCCCGAAAATATACGCAAGAAACTGCTCGCCGTAGAACGCCCATCCGATGAGCGTTGTGTACCCGAAAAGGAACACGCAGAACGCGACGAGATAGGCGCCGATGCCCGGAAGTGCCGCATCGAAGGCAAGGGCGACAGCCGCGGTACTCGTCTGGCCCGACTGCCACGCCCCTGACAGGAGGATCGTCATCGCCGAGATCGTACAGGTCACGAACGAGACGATGAACACTTCCATCATCGCGTTCAGCCCCTGCTGCACGGGGTGACGGCTCTGCGCCGTGCCATAGGCGACGGCAGCAGTGCCGTACCCGGCCTCGTTCGCGTACATGCCGCGCGCCAGACCGTAGCGCATCGCGATCAGGATACCGAGCCCTCCACCCGCCGCCGCCTTCGTCGAGAACGCTTCGCGCAACACCAGCGCCAGCACGTCGGGGATTCGTGCGGCAAACGTGACGATGACGATGAAACCACCGGCGAGATACAGACCCACTTTGAGAGGCGTCAGCTTTTCGGCGGCGCGGCCGATCGACTTGATGCCGCCGATGATCACCAGCCAGGTGAGGCCGGCGACCACGACGCCAGTGAGCCACCTTGGAACCTGCACCGCCGAGTGCATCACGAGCGCGATTGAGTTGGTCTGCGTGAACGGCGTGGTCGTCAGGGCCGCGACGCCGGCCACGAGCGCGTAGACCCAGGCCAGTGCCGGCGATTTCAGGCCGTCGCGCAGGTAGTACATCGGTCCGGTGCGGACGCTGGCGCCATCCGCTTCGCGAAACATGACGCCGAGAACCGCTTCGGAGAACTTCACCGCGGTGGCGAAGAAGCCGTAGCACCAGATCCAGAACAGCGCGCCGGGTCCACCCGAGACAATGCCCGCGGCGACACCGGCGATGTTGCCGGTCCCGATGGTCGCAGCCAGTGCGGTCATGAACGCCTGGAAGGGCGACAGCGCTCCGGCGGCGCCGCGATCGTGGCTGGCGACGAAGACGCGGAGCGCAGCAGCGAAGTCGCGAATCTGGACCCCGCGATAGCGCAGCGTCAGGAAGAGTCCCGTACCGAACAACAGCACCAGCAGGCACGGCACGTAGAGCAGATCGGCAAGCGCCTGGATTGCCGCTGCAACCGAGGGCGGGATCATGTGGCGCGCAGAGTATATCGTCCTGCTGCGGTCATCTGGCTGCGTTGCGCTTGTCTCGACAGGATCAGAGATTCGACTTCGACTGGCACCCGTCCACGACCACGGAGGCGCCGCTCACCCAGCTGGCACGCGGCGACGCGAGGAACGCCACGACGTCGCCGACCTCATCGGCGCGTCCGAAGCGGCCAAACGGCAGCTCACGCCGGACGAACTCGGCGATGCCCTCCGGATCGGCCTGCTGCCGCCGGTGCCACGAGCCGCCCGGAAACAGAATCGAACCCGGCGCGACGCTGACGACCCGGATGCTGTCCGAGGCGAGTTGCTGCGCGAGCGATTTGGCCAGGCTCGTTTCAGCCGCTTTCACGGCGTTGTAGGTCATGCGGCCGCCCGACTCGCGGCCCCAGATCGAGGTAATGAAGACGATGACGCCGCCACTGCGACGCCGGAGGTGCGGCACGGCCAGGCGGGAGGCGCGAATCGCGGGCATCAGCGTTTGATCGAAGGCCTCCTGCCACTCCGCGTCGCTCGTCTGGACCAGATCACTGCCCCGCGCCAGCCCCATGTTGTTGACGAGAATGTCGAGCCCGTCGAAACGGCTGACTGTCGCGTCAACGGCGTCGGCAATCCCGCGCTCGGTTGCGAGATCACCCGCGTACGAATCGACCGCGTCGGGCCCCACGACATCCTGCAGTTCGTTCACGGCGCGGGCCAGCGTTTCTGTGCCGCGCGCGGTCAACATCACGCGGCAGCCCTCGGTCGCGAGCGAGCGCGCGGCGGCGAAGCCGAGACCGCGGCTCGATCCGGTGATCAGGGCAACTTTGTCTTTGAGACCCAAATCCATGGTGGGATTCTCGTCATGTCGGGTAGCCGACTGCAATTGTTGCGAGTAAGGCGCGCGTTCGATCGCGACAGCGCTACGGCCTGCCGCCGGTCAGATCGTTCAGCCGCCAATCGAACTTCGCGAATTCGACGTGAAACTGGTTCCGGTCCAGGAACTCGCGCTCGTGCGGGAGCATGTTGGGGTGAATGAATGCCAGCAGCGCTTTCTCGATCGGGCTGCGCTCGGCGAAGGCTGCGGGAGCGGCTGACGCATACGCCGCGATGAAGTCGGCTTGCCGCCAGCTCAGGATCGGCGTCACGGTCACGGTGCCGCTGGACTCGTCGATGTCGAGGAGTTGCCCGCCGGTGGCGAACTCGGTCGCCACCGCGGCGAGCTGTTCCCCAAGGATCGCGCCGTTGTACGATTCGCTCCGCAGCCGCCCGCCGCCGAGAGCGCCGCGGCCAATCGCCAGATAAAGCCGGGGATCGCGGAACCCGGCGAGCACCTTGGTTTCGATCTGGTCGAGCGTGATCTGGCGCCCGCCGACGGCGTGCGGCGTCCTGTCGAACGCTCCAGGAATCTGGCGCACGCTGTTGGACGGATAGTTTGCGGCTTGACCGCGAATCGGATAGTTGTCGACAACCGTCTGCAGCACGATCGCGTTGTACGCGTTGAGCCAGAACGCGATCTGGTCGTCATTCGATGCGCGGTCGATCGCCCTGGCCTGCGGCCCGTTCAGCACGGCGATATAACCATCGAGACGGCGCCGATCGCTCTTGACGGCGTTGTAGTACACCAGGCCGTCGCGCACGTACAACTCGAGCAGCTGATCGAGCGGGTCGTGGAGACCGGCAGACGCGGGCGCCTGCGCGCGCGTCACAGGCGCAGCCTCGACCAGGCACAGGGCGCACATGGCGAACAGCGCAAACCGCCGTGCCACGATCACAGCCCCGCCAGCCACGGACGGAGCGCGGCATTGAATGACGACGGGTTTTCGAGATTCGACAAGTGGCCGGCCTCCGGCAGGATCGCCAATCGTGCGTCCGGCGCACGCGCCACGATCGCGCGTGCGTCCTCGACCGGCGTCACCGCATCTTCTTCTCCGACGATAGCCAGGATTGGCACGCGCATCCTGGCCAGTTGAGACGAGGAATCCGGGCGGTCGCGCAGCCGGATGATCGCACGCCGCAGGCCTTCGGCCGAATTGGCCTCGATCAGTGCGCGCACGCGAGCTTCGATCGACGGCCGGGCACGACGCGTCGTGGCGCCCAGCAGCTTCGGCAACATCTCGTCGGCAACACCGCTGCTGCCCCGCTCGTCGACCACCTGCAGCATGGCTTCACGTCCTTCGCGAGCAGCGGCCGTATCGCCAGTGCTCTTCGTGTCGGCCAGGATCAAGCCGCGGATTCGTTCGGGCATGACGCGATCCCCGGCAAACGCGGCATAACCGCCCATCGAGAGCCCGCCGAGCACGACCCGTTCGAGGTGCATCGCGTCGAGCAACACGACGACGTCATGGGCGAAATCCTCGATCGACGGGCGTCCCGGATGGTCGCTCGTGCCGCCGAAGCCGGCCAGGTCCGGTGCAATCATGCGCCACCCTGGCGGCACCGCCTCGAGTTGATCCGTCCACATCGCGCTGGACACCGGGAACGCGTGCAGCCAGACGATCACGCGATCGGACGACGGCTCGCCGGATTCGATCCACTGGAGGCGACGCTCCCCAAGCACGAGCATTTCCGTGCGGACCATTCGCACTCATTCTAGTGGAGCCACTCGTTCCGTCACCATTTCGCCACACGATTGGGACATGATGAGGCGCAGGGAGGACGGATGACCCGAAGGGGCGTTGGCGTGATGGCGACGCTGGTGATGGCAGCGCTGACATGGCTGTCCGCTCAGGAACGCACGCCTCACGTCGTCATGATTTCAATCGACGGGCTGCGTCCGGCGCTCCTCGCGGATTCCCGGCTCAAGCTGCCGACGTTGCGTCGTCTCATGCAGCAGGGCGCCTGGGCACGCGTGACCGGAGTCCTTCCGACAGTGACCTATCCTTCCCACACCACCCTCATCACCGGCGTGCTTCCCGCCGTGCACGGGATTCTCGATAACCGCATCTTCGATCCGGAAGGTCTGTCCCAGCAGGCGTGGTACTGGTACGCGAGCGCCATCAAAGTGCCGACGCTCCCGGGTGCGGTCAAGGCGCGCGGTTTGACGGCGGCCGGCGTGAGCTGGCCCGCCAGTGTGGGCATGGAGCTCGACTACAACGTCCCAGAGATCCTCCGGTCGCGCCACCCGGAGAACCTGGACTTGATGTCAGCACTGTCATGGCCGCCGCGCCTCATGGAGTCTTATGCGTATTCGACCGGGAAACCGCTGGCGTGGCCCCCGACGGACGCCGATCGCGGCGGTCTGGCAGCATGGCTGGTCAAAACGTTTCATCCAAATCTCCTGATGCTCCACATCTACGACTCGGATACCGCCGCTCACGAGTTCGGACCGGACTCGCCGGAGGCGCTCGCGGCCGTCGAGCGCGCAGACGTCGAAGTCAACCGCGTGCTCGACGCCGTGAGTCAGGCGGGCCTCTCCGATCGCACCGACGTCGTCGTCGTTTCCGATCACGGCTTCCTGCCGCTGCAGAAACAGCTGCAGGTGAATTTCATCTTCAAGCGCGAAGGCCTTCTGCAGACAAACGATCGCGGCCAGGTCACCAGCTGGGACGCCTCGTTTCACAGTGCGGGAGGGTCGGGTTTCGTGTACGTGAAGCGGCCGGACGATCGTGCGCTGGTGTCCCGAGTCGCGGCGCTGCTCGCTCAACTCGCGGCCGATCCCGCCAACGGGATCGACAAAATCTGGTCGCAGGCAGAACTGCGGCAGGCGGGAGCCCATCCCGACGCGAGCTTCGGCCTGACGATGAAGCCGGGGTTCTACACCGGCTGGGGACGCGACGCGCTGTTGATCGAGTCCACGAGCAAAGGGGGCCACGGGTTCGACCCCGCTCTCGCGGAGCTGAAGGCCTCCTTGATCATGTCGGGCCCTGACGTGCCGAAGGCGGGCGATTTGGGGCTCGTGCCGATGACTCGGATCGCGCCGACGGTCGCGACCTGGTTCGACGTGCGTCTCTCGCCCGACGCGGATCGGCCGCTCGAACTTGCCCTGCCGACCAGCGTCCGTTAGCGATTCAAGCCGCCGGCGCCGGCGCCGATTCTGGGGCCGTGCTGGGAGCGTCGTTCGCCCAGGTGCTGGATCGGATCATCGACCCCTCTCTCGCTGAACGCGGGCGAGCGCAGGCGGTTGCCCCCAGCGTGACGACCGCACCGATCGACGGCGCTCCTTTCCTGCACCGGTGGGCGTACGTGGACCTGCCTCTGGGCCGCCCGGACCTTCGCAGGCCACAGCGGATCCTGAACGCACGCATGCGATCGGCGCTCGATGTGCTGCGCGCCGCCGGCGCCGCGGATCTGGAGGACGACTTTCTCGCGGCCGAGTTGAAGCGGGCATTTCGCCGGCTTGCCCGACGCGCCCATCCGGACATGCACCCGGGCGTAACCGATCATGAGAGCCGCCGCCTAGTCGCGCGGTTTCGCGAAATCCACGAGGCCTACCAGACGTTGGCATCGTGCCCGAGCTGAAGCTCGGGCCTACGGTGTGACGAGCTCCGCGTACGTAGGCCCAAGCTTTAGCTTGGGCAGATACGCAAGGTACGTAGGCCCAAGCTTTAGCTTGGGCAGGTACGCAAGGTGCGTCGGCCCTAGCTTTATCTTTGGCAACTAGCGAAGCGCTCGATTGATCAACGCGAACACGCTCACCAGCATCAATCCGCCCGCGCCCACCCCGACGAGCAGCAGCGGCAGCATCGTGCGCACGAGATGACGCCTGAGATCGGCGCCCTCGAGCCACGCACCCGGCGGCAGGAGATCCCGGAAGAGATCGATGGCGTCCGGTTTGGTACCGGCATGGACGTACCATCGCCGCCACTGATCCTCGATCTCGATGGTCAGCCAGCCTCGCTGCACCCACGCCGATCGGATCTCGTGCCATCCACCGCGCCACTCGCGCCACGGATGTTCGAGAGCGAGACTGCCGTCGTCGACGGTCAGCGTTGTCCGCGACCATGCCACCAGGGTCCAGGCGACGCCGACAATCACCATCGCCTGCAGCGTCAGCGCCGTGCCGAGGACGATGAAGCCGAGGGCCGCTCTCCGATCGTTGCCGGGATCGAGAAGCGCGCCGAGGCGCCACGCGCCGGCGAACAGCCCGATTTCGAGCGTCGCCAGCACGATGGCGATGATGAGCGCGGTCTGCCGGGTGCGAGTGGGCGCGGCCATGCGAGGGACCATGCTTGCGAATCATAAGCCACGCCTCGCGCTATCCTAGCTGTCAGCCCGTGCCCGGCAGCGTCGTGGATCCAGCTTCTGGGCGCCGATAGCCAGTGGAACGAGCTGACGTTCGTATCGACGACCGGACCCTCGCGCGCCTTCACCAGACGAGCGGCGCGATCGGGTGGGGTGTGTCGGCAGACGCGTTCGCCGAGGTCCTGTGCGCGAGCGTCGCGCACCGCTTCGCAACGCCGCCGCCGACCTCCGATCTGGACGTCTACCTCTCGTCACTCCACGTCTCCGATCTCGCGCTTGCCTGTGCGTGCCGCGCCGGGCACGACGGCGCCTGGGAGCACTTCATCCGCGAACTGCGTCCGGCGCTCTACACTTCCGCTCGCACGATTGCGGGTGACGACGGGCGCGAACTGGCGGATTCCTTGTACGCGGAGCTCTTCGGCCTGCCTGGGCCGGATGGCGAGCGCCGATCGCTCCTCGCCTATTACCATGGCCGGAGCCGCTTGATCACGTGGCTGCGCTCCGTCATGGTCCAGCGGCTGATCGACCGAAGACGTGCCCACGCGCGGTTCGCTCCACTCGAAGAAGACGAGCCGGCGGATGTGCTGTCGACGACCACGGCGCCAGACCCCGAGCGGCAGCGGCTGAGCATGCTGGCCCAGGAGGCGCTCGACGCGGCGATCGACGGCCTCGACACCAGGGACCGATTGCGGCTCCGCCTTTACTACGGTCAGGACCTGACGTTGGCGCGCATCGGCCGGCTGCTCGGCGAATCCGAGGCGACCGTGTCGCGCAAGCTCGAACGCGCACGCCGGACACTTCGAGCCAACGTGTCGTCAGTGCTGCGCAGCCGCCATGGCCTGTCCGAGTCCGCCGTGCAGCAGTGCTTCGAGTACGCCGCTGACGGGCCGGAACTGCAACTGGATCGGCTGCTGGCGGGGGCGGAGGACGGATGAGCGCAAGAAAGGCCCCGTCGGAGCGTTCTATGGAAGAGACACGGTGATGACGGACAGGAACTTCGAGCGCGCACTTCGATCCGCGGCCAGGCGAGGCCGTACGGTCGGCGTGTGCCCCGATGCCGCCATCCTCGCTGCTTACGTCGATCGGAGTGTGTCAGACGACGAGCAGTCGGCGATCGAAGCACACGTCGCCGACTGCATGGCGTGCACGGAGCAGCTGGCGCTCCTCGCGGCGCTCGACGTCCCGGGTGATCAAACGGCGCCGACGCCCAGCTTCGATCTCGGCGCGTTGATTCGCAAATGGGGATGGCTGGTCCCGGCAATGACGGCCGTTGTTGTGATCGCAGTCTGGCTGCGATCCTCCGACGGCGGGTCCGCTGTCCGTCCAACGACGATGGCGCAGCCCACCGTGGCGTCGGCACCCGCCGAACAGCGAGCCGAGCCGGCCCCCTCGGGTCGCGAGGGTACGCCGGCGAACGCGGCGGAGCTCCAGACCAAGCGCGACGCTGCCGACCGCGACTCACGCCTGAAAGCCGCGGCAAGGCTGGGCGCCGCTGCGCCGGTCTCGACGGTGACTGACGCGGCCAAGCCTGCCTCGCCGCCTCCCCCGGTCGAAGCCGAGGAGAAATCCGATCGGCTCGCCGAACGGAACCTCGCCGACGAGAAGGACAAGGAGGTGGCGCAGCGGCAAGACGACGCGGCAGCACCACAGCCTCCACCGTCAGCCGCGGCGTCGCCTGCGACGGCCTCTGATGCTCCGGAGGACGCGCTCGCGAAGGCCGCTCCGGCCCCACTCGCGGGCAGTGCAGCAGTTGGCGGACGCATGCGGAAGGTGGCACGCCAGGAATCCGCCGCGGTCGCCCCGGTCCTCGTACGCACGGCAGGCGGGCGCATCGAACGATCGACGGATAGCGGTCTCTCCTGGACGACTGAACACACCGGTCTGAGCGACCACATACAGGTCACGCTCTGCCCCACCAAGACTGCCTGCTGGCTTGGCGCCGACACCGGGGCGGTTTACGTACGCAACGGACAGGGACAGTGGATGCGCCGCGCCGTGCCTCCCCCGGCTGCCCCCGTCCATGCGATCGCCGCCGTAGACGACCAGCATGCCACCGTGGAACTGTCCGACGGCCGGCGTTATATCACCGCCGACGGCGGTGTGACGTGGACCGTCGCGCCGGCGCAGCGTTGACGCCGCGGCAGAAGACTTCGCTGGACCACCTGCAAGAAACTGCTGTCCACCCGTTCTTCCAGTGAGGCGCGCGTCAACGCGCCCACGGAGGAGCGACAGCATGTCATCGTCCATTCGCCGCCGCAGCGCGATTGCCGCGGCGGTTCTCACCAGCCTGTTCGCCATCGTCACCTTCGCGCGCCAGACCGAGGTCGTCGCAGCCAAGCGGGGCGCGCCGACGGACGTCGCGGCGACGCTGAAGAACCAGGTCGATCTCGCAGTCACCGTCTACAACTCGAACATCGCGCTGGTGCGTGATGTGCGGCAGGTCGCGCTCCCCGCGGGCGCCTTCGATCTGCGATTCCTGGACATCGCGGCATCCGTGAATCCCGCGACCGTTCACTTCCGCTCGCTCAGCGAGCCTGCGAAGCTGGCCATTCTGGAACAGAACTATCAGTTCGATCTGCTGGATCCCCAGCGTCTGCTGAAGAAGTACGTCGGCCGTGACGTCACATTGGTGCGCCGGCGGCAGGAAAACGGCACGACCGGCGAGGAAACGGTGACGGCGCGGCTGCTCGCATTCAACGACGCGCCCGTATGGAGGATCGGCGACGAGATCGTCACCGGCTTCATGCCGGACCAGTACCGCTTCCCCGAGATTCCCGAGAACCTGCACGAACGCCCGACGCTTATCTGGAAGCTCGAGAACGGCGGCACGCGCGATCATCGCATCGAGACGTCGTATCTGGCCGGCAGCATGACGTGGAATGCCGACTACGTTCTCACCGTGGCACGCGACGATCAACATGCGGATCTGGATGGTTGGGTCACCGTCTCGAACACGAGCGGCGCAACCTACCGCAACGCCAAACTGCAGCTCGTCGCCGGCGACCTGCATCGTGTCGCGGAGGGAATGGCGGATGCGCAGCTTGAAATGGCGAAAGCGGCACGCGAGATGGCCGCCAGCCCGGCGGCATTCACGCGCGAGGCGTTCTCGGAATACCACCTCTACTCGCTGGGACGCCGCACGACGCTGGTCGAGAACGAGACGAAGCAGATCTCGCTGCTTGGCGGGAAGGACGTGCCGGTCAAGAAACTGTTCGTGGTCAACGGTCAGCAGTTCTACTACCGGAACCGCCAGCATCCCGGGTCGCCGCTGAAGGATCAGGTCGCGGTCTTCTACAAGCTGCGCAACGACGAGGCGTCGGCCCTCGGCATGCCGATGCCGGCCGGAACCGTGCGCGTCTACCAGGCGGACTCGAACGGCGGCGTCCAATTCGCCGGCGAGGACCGCATCGATCACACGCCGAAGGACGAAGATCTCCTGCTCCGCATCGGCACCGCCTTCGACGTCGTTTGCGAACGCAAGCAGACCGACTACCAGAAGATTGCCGACGACGTGTATGAGATGGCGTTTCAGATCACGCTGCGCAATCACAAGGAGACCGGGATCTCGGTGCAGGTGAACGAGCCCATCGCCGGAGACTGGCGGATGCTGAGTTCGACGCATCCTGCGACGAAGACCGACGCCTGGGCGGCGCAGTTCACCGTGCCGGTAGCGGCGAATTCCGAGGCCGTGCTGAACTATCGGGTGCGCGTGCGCTGGTAGCTGTCGGGGGCAGCGTTGAAGCCTCGCGCGAACCGCATATGATCGACGCGTGCAGAATCGCGGCGAACCGGAGACTCTGACCCGCCGGTGTTTGCCTGTCATTGCGGCCGCGTCGTTGGCGGCCGCAATGGCGTGTCGTGTCTGGGCGCCCGGCAATACCGAGACCGATGCGGGCCCGGCTGAGAGATTCGTCGCCGAGGCGAACGAGACGATCGGGCGTTTGAGCGCTGCGCGAGGAACAAACCGGCTGGGTAGCCGAGACGTACATCACCCCGGATACCGAAGCCCTGTCCGCGCGTGCGAGTCAGGCAACGCTCGAAGCGCGTTCCCGATTTGCAACGGACGCAGCCCGTTTCAACAGCGCCACTCTTGCGCCGCCAATCCAACGGCAACTGATGCTCCTCAAGTCCGGCCTCGAGCTCGCCGCCCCGTCGGACTCGACGGCGGCGGAGGAGCTGACGCGCATCGCGGCGAAGATGCAAGGCGACTACGGCCGCGGGAAGTGGTGCCGCGATCCGTCGCGGCCGGACTCGTGTGAAGACATCGAGGCGATCACCGATCTCCTCGCGCGGGAACAGAATCCCGAACGTGCTGCGGCAGGCGTGGGAAGGGTGGCACAACCAGGCCACGCCGATGCGCCGCGACTACGTGCGATTCGTGACACTGGCCAATCAGGGAGCGCGGGCGCTCGGCTTCGCCGACACCGGAGCGATGTGGCGTCTGCGCTACGAGATGGCGCCGGATCGGTTCACTCAGGAGCTCGATCGGCTCTGGGAGCAGGTGCGGCCGCTTTACCTGTCGCTCCACGCCTACGTGCGGATGAAGCTGCGGCAGAAGTACGGGGATCTCGTGCCCGAGCGCGGGCCGATTCCCGCGCATCTCCTTGGCAATCTCTGGGCGCAGGACTGGTCGAACGTCTATCCGCTCGTCGCACCCGCCGATGCGGATCCTGGCTTCTCGCTCACCACCATTCTGCGGGAGCGCCAGATGTCGGCCGTCGACATGGTGCGGGCGGGCGAGCGCTTCTACACCTCACTCGGGTTCGCCCCGCTGCCACAGACATTCTGGGACCGATCGTTGTTCGTGAAGCCTCGCGATCGCGATGTGGTCTGTCATGCCAGCGCCTGGGACGTCGATCTCGTGAACGATCTGCGCATCAAGATGTGTATCGATCAGAATGCCGACGACTTCGCGACGATTCACCACGAGCTCGGACACAACTTCTATCAGCGCGCCTACAACACGCAGCCGGTGCTCTTCCGCGAGAGCGCGAACGACGGGTTTCACGAGGCCGTTGGTGACACGATTGCACTGTCCGTGACGCCGGAATACCTGGTGCGTCTCGGTCTGCTCGCCCAGGCGCCGCCGGCAGCGAAGGATATCGGGTTGCTCCTGAGCCGGGCGCTCGAAAAGGTGGCAGTCCTGCCGTTTACCCTGCTGGTCGACCAGTGGCGATGGCGCGTTTTCTCGGGGCAGATTTCGCCGGACCGCTACAACACGGAATGGTGGGCGCTGAAGCTGCGCTACCAAGGCGTCGCGCCGCCTTCGCCTCGCGGCGAAGAGTTCTTCGACCCTGGCGCGAAATACCACGTCGCGGCCGGCACGTCGTATACGCGGTATTTCCTCGCCTCGATCCTGCAGTTCCAGTTCCACCGCGCGCTGGCAGATGTAGCCGGTTGCCGTCTGCCGCTGTCTCGTTGCTCGATCTATGAGAGCCGCGAGGCCGGGCGCCGCCTGGAGTCGATGATGGCGCTGGGACAGTCGAAGCCGTGGCCCGAGGCGTTGCAGCAGCTGACCGGTGCCACCCAGATGGACGCGGCCGCAATTCGTGACTACTTCGCGCCGCTGCAGGAATGGCTCGACGCACAGCTCAAAGGCCAGCCGGTCGGGTGGTAGGCGAGAACTCGAGAACGCGGGACGTCGCGGATGACGCGTATGATCGAGTGATGCCTCGCCTGGCGCGGTTTGCGTGGCTGCTGCTTGCCTACAACATCGCGGTCATCCTGTGGGGCGCGTACGTGCGCGCGTCGGGGAGCGGCGCCGGGTGCGGGAGTCACTGGCCGCTCTGTAATGGCGAGGTTTTTCCGCGCCAGCCCGCAACCGCGACGCTGATTGAGTTCTCACACCGGCTTACCAGCGGCCTCGCCCTGCTCGGCGTCGTCGCGCTGTTCCTCTGGACCCGCCGCGTGCGGCCGCCGCGGGATGCGGCACGGCGTGCGGCAGCGGCGTCGGTGATCTTCATGCTCGGCGAAGCCGCCGTCGGCGCCGGACTCGTCCTGTTCCGGCTCGTGGCCGACAACGCGAGCATGGCGCGCGCCCTGTTCATGGCGGCGCACCTCACGAATACGTTCATCCTGTTGGCGGCGCTGGCACTGACAGCGTGGTGGCTTTCGACGAGCGGCGTACCGGCGCTTCGCGAGCGTCCACGCGCCGCGGGCGTGTGGGCGGTCACCGCGGCAGCATTCCTTGTCGCGAGCATCAGCGGCGCCGTGGCGGCACTGGGCGACACGCTCTACCCATCCGCCTCGATTGCCGATGGCTTGCGCGCCGATCTGTCGACGACATCGCACCTGTTAATCCGTCTTCGCCTCCTGCACCCGGTGCTGGCGGTGTCGGCAGTGGCGCTGGCCATGCTGCTGGCGCCAAGGCTGCCCCGGCACACCGACCGTACCGGCCAGCAGCTGGCGAGAGCGGTAATCGCGGTCGCTGGTCTCCAGGTCGTGGCAGGCCTGACGAACGTGCTGCTGCTGGCGCCGGTCTGGATGCAGATCGTGCACCTGCTGCTGGCGGACGGCGTGTGGATCGCGCTGGTCCTTCTCGGGGCGCAGACGCTGTCAACGAGCCGCGCGGCCACCTCCACCGCCACCCAGGCGGCCTGACCGGCGCCGACGCAGAGTCCGAATGTCTTCCCCGTCCGCGGTACGGGTCGGCCCGTCAGGAATTCACGGTCTCGGCGTGTTCACGACTCGCGGCATCGACGCGGGCGCGACCGTGCTCGTCATCGACGATTCACGGATCGTCGATGCGGTGCACCCGCTGCGTGCGGCGCTCGGCGAATATCCGTACCACTGCGACTATCTCGCCGAGGGGCGCGTCGTCCTGATGGCCTCCCCCGAACGGCATATCAACTCGAGCTGTGAACCGAACACCTTTGTGGAGTGGCGCGACGCCGGCCGTCACGTCGTCGCACGGCGCGCCCTGGACGAGGGAGACGAAATCACCTACGACTACCTGATCGATTGCCACGGGGGACAGCTCTGGGTTTGCCAATGTGGCAGTCCTCGCTGCCTTCGCTCGATGCCCTCGAGCGTGTTCGATTTGCCAGTCGACGCGCTTTGCGCTCGTCTGCCCTATCTGAGCCACTGGTTCGTCGTCGAGCATGCCGAGTTGGTGGAGGATGCGCGCCGGCGATGCACGAACCGGATAGACTCGTTGGGATACCGAAAGTCAGGACACGTATGAGCACCATCGCCGATCGCCGGCGTACGTTCCGCGATCTCCACACGCGCGGCTGCTTCGTCATTCCCAACCCGTGGGATGCGGGCAGCGCGCGGGTGCTCGCGCAGCTTGGATTCCTTGCGCTCGCGACCACCAGTTCCGGCTTCGCATGGTCGATCGGACGCCCGGACAATCACGTGACGCTCGATCAGGCACTCGCGTACATAGATGCCGTCGCGCGCGCTGTGGATGTCCCCGTGAGCGCCGATTTCGAGGGCGGATTCGCCATCGCAGCTGCTGACGTCGGCGCCAATGTCGCGCGCGCGACGGCGACGGCGATTTCGGGGCTCTCGATCGAGGATTCGACCCATGATGCCTCCCAACCGCTGTTCGAGTTCGGCCTCGCTGTCGATCGGGTGCGTGCAGCGCGGCGTGCGATCGACGACACCGGCACGCCCCTCGTGCTCACCGCTCGGACCGAGGGCTTCATCGTCGGTCGCCCCGACCTGGCCGAGACGATCCGCCGGCTGAAGGCCTTTGCCGAGGCGGGTGCGGATTGCCTCTATGCGCCAGGGATTCGCGACAAGGAGGCGATCGCCGCCGTCGTCACGGCGGTCGCACCGAAGCCGGTCAACGTGCTCGTCGGCAGCGATTTCACGACCGTCTCCGAGCTGGCGGCGATAGGCGTGCGGCGGATCAGCGTCGGCGGCGCACTGGCGCGATCCGCGTGGACCGGGTTCCTCGACGCGGCAACGGAAATCGCGGAACGCGGCACGTTTGCCAAGCTGACGCAGTCGGTGCCGGGTACCGAGTTGAATGCCAGATTCGCTTAGGCTGCGCTAGACTCTCCGGCTCGGAGGAGACATGAGACGGACGTTTCTCGCCCGGATGCTCGCGCTTCCCGTTCTCGGCCTGAGCACGTCGCAGCCGCCGCCCCCGCGAACGATGAAAATCCTGATCAAGAGCGCCTGGGGCTCCGCAAAGGTGATTACGGAGTAGCCGGCCCTCTGCCGACGCCGAGCGCGTCCGCAACTCGATTGATGTAGTTGAACCACGACGCGATCAGCGTGATCTGCAGGATCGCCCTGTCGTCGAAGCCGTGGCCCCGCAATATGTCGAGGTTCTGCGGCCCGAGCTGCGTGGCATCGCGCGAGAGCTGCTCGACGTACTCGCACATGGCCCGATCCGCATCGTCGATCGGCGCCGTACGGAAGTCGCGCTTCAGCGCGTCGACGAGCGCATCATCCAGCGAAACGTGACGCAGAAACTCTGCGTGTGATTCCAGTCAATAAAAACAGCGGTTGGTCGCCGAGACAACGGTCGCGATCATCTCGTGCTGCCGGCGCGAGAGCGGAAGGTCTGGCGACAGCAGGGCGCCGTAGGCCGCGAACGCGTGATACAGGGCGTCGGGAATCAGGCTGTGCGACGCCACGATACTCTCGCCGCCAGGCGAAGGAATGTCCGGATTGCCGTATTCCGCCGGGTAAAGCTCCTGCTGCATCTTCCGCGCCTTGGAAAGCGCGGGATCGTCAGCAAACGGAACGATCTTGATCCATGTCATTGAGAACGTCCTGCTATGGAACCACCGGGCCCTTCGAATCGATCGCGTGCCGCGTCGGGTTGAGACGCGGCCACACCAGCAGCCCCGTCGCCACCGCAGCCGCGCCGGCAAAAGACTGCACGGGATTACCCGCCGCGACGAGCGTGACGACCAGCACTCCCGGTACGATAAACCCCAACGGCGTCCACGGGTAGCCCGGAACACGGAATACGGGAACCGCCGCATCGTGCCGACGAACACGATAGATGCCGGCGACGGCCGCGATCAGGAACACGACGGTGATGAAAACGAAATAGGCGACGATGGTTTCGAACCGGCCGGCGGCGAGAATCAGCATGGCCAACAGCGCCTGCCCGAGGATCGCGCGAACGGGCGTGCCGCGCACCGGGTCGATCCTTGCGAGCGCAGCCGGGAACACGCCGTCGCCGGCCATCGCATAGTACACACGCGGCGCGCTCATCAGGAACGCCGCGAGGCTTCCGCCGATCGAGATGATGACGATGGCGGCGAGCACGCGAGCGCCTCCGTCGCCGAAGATGGTGGCGCCGAGCTCGGCGATGAATGCCGCGCTGCTGGTTATACGCTCGGGCGGAATCGCGTAGGTGACGAGCCCGGTCATCAGGGCGTAACACGCGGTAATGATGGCGAGACCGCCGACAAGCGCTCGCGGCAGGATGCGCTGAGCGTCACGGACCTCCCCCGCCATGCGCCCGGCTTCCCACCAGCCGCCAAACGAAAAGAATGCCGAGACGATCGCACCGGCCAGCGCCCCAACAATCGGTGCTGCGTCGGCGGGCCGGTGCACCAGCGGCACAAAGTGTCCCCAATCTCCAGACGGAGCCAGGACGCCCGCAAGTATCACAAACGCGAGCAGCGCGAGCTTGGCCACGGATAGCAGCGCCATCACGCGCGCGCCGAGCCGCACGCCGGCGATGTTCACCAGCGCCAGGCCGACGATGACCGCGATGCCGGCGCCGAGCTGCCCGCGCGGACCGACGGCGACGACGTACGGGAGGTACGACGTCAGGCCTGCGGCCAGTGCCGCGGTCAAGCCTGGATCCATGACGAGGAAGCACTTCCAGCCGTAGAGGAACGCGACACGCGGTCCCCAGGCCTGTCGCAGGTAGACGTAGACGCCGCCTGCCTGTGGGTACCGCGAGGCGAGCTCACCGAACACCAGGGCGCCGCACACCGCCATGCCTCCCATCAGCACCCAGACGGCGAGCACCCATACGCGGTGCGACCAGGTCGCGCACCATCGCGGCGGGCGTCAGAAAGATGCCGACCGCGATGACCTGCCCGACGACGAGCAGCATCGTCGTCGTCAGCCCGAGCTCGCGCGAGAGCGGCATTCCTAGAAGCTGGCGCGGATGGCCAGCTGGAACGCTCGCGGACCGCCGGTGCCGAACACCCCTCCGGCCGTGGTCACGGCGTGCCCGAACGACGACGACGTCAGGAAGCCGGGATCGCCAGGTTGCTCGCTGTCGCGCACCAGGACGTTGCTGAAGCCGGAGTAGTTCGACGTCGAGACGCCGAGCACGTTGGTGACGTTGAAGAGGTTGAAGACCTCGACGATGCCGTCGATGCGGCCGCGGTCGCCAATCGACCAGCTCTTGGTGACGCGGGCATCGAAGCTGTTGAGCGTATCGCCGAAGTGCGCAGCGTCGCTTACCAGCGGCAGCGGCACGCCGGCCACTCCACCGCTGGCGTTCAGGTCTCGAATGAAAGCGTTCAGCTCACCGGCGTCCTTGAACTGCCGGTTGCCAGCGTTACGCTGAACCACAGGGATTCGCGACTGCGCGCCCGGCATCAGGATGTCCATGGGCACGCCCGAAGCGAGCGACCAGATCGTCGCGACTTGGAACCCGTATGGCAGCGACCACGATCCAGCGAGCGTGAACGAATGCCGACGGTCGTTCGGCGTCGGGCCGTACTCGCGCTGCAGATCATTCGGATCGATCGGACCGTTCGAGAACGGAATCTGGTCGTCGTTGGCGTAGTTGAACGCCTTGCCGAGTGTGTACGAGACGCGCAGGTTGCTGCGGGCGTCGCGCCGCTCCGCGGAGAGCAGCAGCGCGTCGTAGTTCGTGCCGACGCTCGACTCGAGGTTGACCACGCGATCGAGTCCACCGACGACCGGGTTGAACACTTCGCCGATGGTTCGGCCGATGATGAACTGCGTACCGTGCGCGTGGAGGCCGTTGGCGCGGACGACCAGCGACTTGCCTAGCTGGCGCTCGACGCCAAGGCTGAACTGCTGCACGGTCGGGTTCTGCATCGAGTTGTCGATGATGTTGATCCCCGACGCGCCAGCGCCCGGCAGGATGAACCCGGTGAAGGGATTCGATGTTACCGGCGCAAACGGCGGGAACTGCCCCGTGTTTGGATCGATGAAGAACACGTTGCCGGCCTTGACCTCGATCGGGAGGGCCCGACCGTCCAGTCCGCGCTCGAGCGACACGATCTCGAGGGTGATGCGATCGTAGTAGATGCCGTAGCCGCCGGTGATGCTGGTGCGGCCATCCGCTGTCGCCCAGTTGAACCCGATGCGCGGCGCGAAGTTGTTCTTGTCGCGCTCCCGATCGCCCTGCAGGAACGGTTTCACGATCGGGTTGATTTCGTCGTAGCGGCTGATGTTCTTGACGTCGCTGTCGATCTCGTAGCGCAGGCCCACGTTGATCGTGAGGTTCGGCAGCACGCGCCAGTCGTCCTGCGCGAACAGGGCGACGTGCGTGTTCTTGTTGTCGGCGAGGGTCAGGCCCTGATCGGGATGGCCGCTGCGTAATGTCACGGCGAACAACGTGTCGTCGTCATTGACCCGGCCGTCGCCGTTGGCATCGTAGGCCGGGAAGTCCTGCACGTACTCGATGCGGCCGGCGCGGAAGACGTCGAGGTCGAACAGCCCGTTGACCCACTGCGCCTGGCCGCCGAGGCGCAGCGTATGTCCGCCGAGCACTCGCGTGTAGGTGTCGGCAATCTCGAAGCGGTCCTGGGTGGTGCCTTGCGGCACGCGGAACGAGGACCCGTCGAGGAAACTTGGGAACGTCTGCTGTGGCCCGGAACCCAGCGGATCGATGTGGTTGTCGAACGTCCCGACCGAGAGGCTGAGTGCGTTGACAGAAGTCGCTGACGGCACCCACGTCCACGTGCCCAGCACGTTGTGGTACTTGTTCAAGCCCTGCTGGCGCTGTGACGCGGATCCGAGGGCGCGGTCGCGCGCGCTGGACGCCACGTCCTCGGCCCGCTCGCCACCGTAGCGCACGGTCAGTTTGTGTGTCGCATTCGGCACCCAGTCGACGCGGCCGAGGCCCAGAAGATCATCGAGCGGTGCGGCAGCGAAATCGCGCTTGATCGATCGGGTCGCGAGGTCGCGCGTGCCTACCAGCAAGACCGCGTCCTGGTCGCGGTACTCGAGCGCGCCGAATGCGAACAGATGCTCTTCCTTCAGCGGGCCCCCGACGGAAATCGCGTACTGCTGGCGATCGAATGGCGGATCCGGATTCGACCGATCGAAGGTGGCGGGAAGACCTTGGAGTACGTCGTCGCGGAAGAAGATGCTGCCTTCGCCGCGCAGCTCGTTCGTTCCCGATCGAGTGACGACATTGATGGTGGACGACGCGGAGCGTCCAAGCTCGGCGGAGTACCGCGCCGTTGCCAATTGAAATTCCTGCACGGCGTCCTGGGGCAGATTCTGCAGAGGGCCGCCGACCACATCGTCGTTGTTGTCGGCGCTGTCGATGGTCAGCGCGCTGCCGCGACCGAGCTGGCCGGCTGACGAGACCAGAACGGAGTTGGTCTTCGTCGGATCGAAGTTCGGCGCGGCCGTATTGCCGGGGACGAGGAACGCCAGCTCCAGGAAGTTGCGACCGTTGAGGGGCAGCGTCGCGATTTCCCGCTGCCCGATGACGGTGTCAACGGATGACGTCACCGTGTCGATGCGTCCGTAGGCGTCGGCCTCGGCGATGGTGATCACTTCGCGGACGCCGGCCACGGCCAGCGCCACCTCCAAATCGCGCGTCTGTCCGGCGCCGACCGCGAGGTGCTCGAACAGCTGCGAGGCGAAGCCGTTGGCAACGACCTCGACGCTGATCAGCCCCGGCGGCAGCTCGGCGACGACGAACCCGCCTTCGTCGTCCGAGGTCGTCTTGCGTTTCGCGCCCGTGGCCTCGATCGTCACGGTCACCGCAGCGCCGGAGACGACGGCGGACTGCGGATCGGTCACGCGTCCGCGCAGGACGGAGGTGCCCTGGGCAACAAGGGCGACCGGAATACCCGTCAGCGCGAGGGCGGTGAAGACAACGAGGCTGGAGAGTCGTGATCGCATAGCCGCCGAGCGTAGTAGCGATCGCGTAGTTCGCCAATAACCTGAGCCGTTAGCGGCTTACATGAAAGCCACTAGTTGGCGGCCACGAATAGGGAATAACGCTACCTGAAATTGTCCAGCACCATGATGTCGCGTTCCTGACGCTCGAGAGAGGGCACGAGCACAGACCGGCCATCACGCGAGGCGGCGAGGTACCGGGTCGTTGCGGCGCGAGCGATGCGAAAGTCGAGCCGTCCCAGTTGGCGCACGCGCCGATCGGTGAAGTCATAGAACGCAAGGACATCGGGGGTGCCGGCCGCGTCGAATACGGTTCCTACGGCGAACACGATGCCTTTGTCCGTAACGTCCCACGCACCGGGCGGAACTTCGATGTCCATCGTCGTCGCGACGCCACCGGCTTCCGACACGCGTTTGAGTACGCCAGGGCGTCCCATGGCGAACAGCCGGTTGCGGTCGACGAAATAGACGTTCTTACCGTCCGGTGACTCACGTGGATCAAATCCCACATCCGAGGTCAACCGAACGGGTGTCCCTCCTGACGCGGCCATCTTCCAGATCGCCGCGGAGCCTGACGCGTTGGAGCTGTAATAGATCCACTGTCCGTCGCGAGACCACTCGGGATCGATCTCGGTGGCGATGCTGTTCGTCAGACGCCGGATCGCTCCGCCGTCCGCGCGTGCGACGTAAAGGTCCGCGTTTCCTCCGATCGTGGCATCAAACGCGACCCAACGGCCGTCGGGCGACCACGAGCCAATGCTCACGGTCGCGTCCTGCAGGTTCGTCACGCTGCTCAAAGACGACTCGTCACGTCCGGCGACCCAGACCTGCGGGCTGCCGCCGCGGTTCGACACGAAAGCGACTCGGGTCCCATCCGGCGAGAAGCGACCGGGTGAGTCCTGCCGCGTCGAATCGCAAAAGGCTGTCACCGCGATCCGTCCGTTCTGACGGGCGCCCTCCAGATCGAGCATTCGGAGAGTGACGTCGTATTCGCCGCTGACGAAGGCAAGCCGGGAGGTTCCTCGCGCGCCGACGCGTGACAGAGCCGGTGCGACGGAATTCACGGGAACCTCGGCAACGTGCTGGGGCGATGCGTTGCCGGCGAGTGGAACGCGCACGAGATGTCTGCCGCTCGACTCCGGGCGCGCGTACACGACGTCCCGTCCGTCAGGGCTCCAGGACTGGCCGCCGATCGCGCCGCTATGCCAGTCGCCAATCCGTCGCGGCTGCCCGCCGCCGAGCGGAATCACGAACAGCGCCGTGCGCCCCTCGCCGCTGATCGCGTACATCACCGTCTGACCATCGGGGGAAACGCGCGGATGGGTAAGCAGGAACCCTGGGTCCGTCACGATCAACTGTCGTCGCGCGCCGGTGGCAAGTACCTGGGAGACGAGTGCCACAGGTCTCGCAGCGGAGCGCGTCACCATGACCAGCGACTTGGCATCCGGCAGCCAGGCGGCATCCGCGGCGGCATCCGAAACCAGCCGCTCCGGCCCTCCATACGGTGAAACCAGCAGGACGCTCGACTCCAGGTTGTTCAGCCGCGTGAAGGCAATGTACTGGCCGTCAGGAGACCATTCCGGCCACTTGTCGAGCGCGTCCGCTGTATGGGTCACCTGTCTCATCGCATCGCCATCGACGGACTTCACCCAGATCTCGGAGCTGGGCCTGGGCGCCGTGCGTGACCAGGAGAACGTGACGAAGCTGCCGTCGGGCGAAAACGAGGGATCTTCTTCGGCGCCGGGGAACGACGTGACGGTGAGCAGACGCGTCGGCGGCGGTGAATCCGTCCCAAACGTCAGCCGTGCAAGGGCGACCATCACGCCAGCCGCGATCGCAAGCGCGCCGATGCCGATCCATAACCGCATTCGCGATCGGCGAGCAACCGCCGCGGGGGGCGGAACGATATTGGCCGGCCCGGCCTCGAGGCGCTCGGGGATTTCGAAGACGGGCGCGTAGCTGCCTTTGGGTACCGAGATGACGACGCCGTCTGAGGCCGCCGACGCGTAAAACTCGCGAAGGTGGTCGCGCAGGCGCCGGGCATCCACGCGGACGATTGGATCGGCAGCCGTGATGAAGTCCGGTCCCTTGCCATACAGCGCGACGGCGATGGTGTGTTCCTTGAGCGTCTCGCCTCGGCCGTTGAGCGTTTCTTCGACGACGAATTTCAGGAAATCCGTGAGGCGATCAGATCGCGAGAAGATCTGGCTGGCGAGGATGCGATCGAGCTCAGCGCGGACAAGAGCCGCCGCCGGGGCCGCTGGCGCGGTCCCGGGCGCTGAAATCGCCATTCGAAATCTTACCTTCAGTTATGGTTGGCGCGGGTCCGTACGTGCGACCTGCCCGTCGTGACGAGTGGCAATGGCCGTGCGCATCTGGAGCGCCTCACGCGGTGTGAACGCAAGCAATCCCCTTCGAAAGGCCACGACATCGTCGATCGACGGACGCGCCTTCATCACACCCCACGGGCTGTGCGGCAATCCGAGCGCATGGCCCACCTCGTGGGCGACGGTCAGGCCGATCACGTGTGCCTGCTCGAGCGTCGACAGGGCAGGGGACGATCGCCCTCTTGTTCCCGCTCGCAGCGTGTTCGTCAACGTTTCCACCCGGGGCAGATAGACGAGCACGGTCGGAATACCCGATCGTGCGTCGCGGACCGTCTCTCCACACACTTCATGGTCCGTCGCCTTCAAGATCGGGAGCAGCTGAACCGCTAATACCGCAGGGCGTGCGGCGCCACAGTGGTCTGCCGCGCGACAGTCTTGCCAGACAGCCTCAATACCGGCATGCCACAACAGCGCAGCGGCAGTCTCCTGCGCGTGCGCAACGGCGGCGTCATCGAGGCCGGGGCGAGCGCCCAGCTGTAGCTCGACCGTAATTGAGGGTTGGGGCGCCACCATTGGCGTCGCCACGGCGCCGCCGGCAGTCAGGACCATCCATCCCGACAGGGCCCTCGCAACGCGAATCATGCCCTCGCCATTCACCCTCCGCCGGCTGAATACGGGTCGGACAATGAGGCGGCGCGCGAGCGCGCGGCAGGGTCTTACGGTGTTTTACGTGTCGATTTCCGGCCGGCGACGCCCGGCTCGGGCTAAGTGCGATGGAGCTTCAGGAAATTCGCGCCTCGGCGGGACAGCTCGGCGTGCACGCTGACGTAGACGATCTGGTCGCCGGGTGCGACCAGATGCTGACGGCGAAGCTCGTCCCCGATCGACGCACCGGTATCCTCGACGTTTTCGCCGAGGGCGGTCACGATCGACGACACGCCGCGGTACAACATCAGGCGGCGCGCCACCCTGTCCGAATCGGTCGCGGCGAGAATCCTGGCGTTCGGCCGCAGCGCCGCGAGCATACGTGCCGTGTTGCCCTCTCGCGTGACGGCCACGATCGCGGCGGCGTGGCCGCGGTCGGCCAGCTTCACCGCCGCTTCGCAGAGCGCGCGTCCGTGTTCCGCGTGCATCAGGCTGCCGACGAACGGAATCGCGGCTGGTGGCAGGACCTCGGCGTCGCGGATGATCGCATCGAGAGTCTCAACGGCTTTCACGGGATAGGCGCCGGACGCGGTTTCTCCCGCGAGCATGATCGCGTCCACCCCATCGTCCACGGCGTTTGCGGCGTCGCTGACCTCGGCGCGTGTGGGACGAGGCTCCTGGCGCATCGACTCGAGGACCTGGGTCGCGACGATCACGGGACGGCCGACCGAGCGGGCCCGGCGGGTGATTTCCTTCTGCAATCGCGGCACGCGCTCGAGCGGGACTTCGAGGCCCAGATCACCGCGCGCGACCATGACGGCGTCGGCGCTGGCCAGAATCCCATCGAGCTCGGCAATCGCCTCCGGACGTTCGAGCTTCGCAACAATCGGTGTGCCGGCGGCTCCGGCGGCATCGATCGCCGCGCGTGCCGCGTGAACGTCCTTCGCGCTCTGCACGAACGAGAGCGCGACGATGTCGACTCCTTGGGCCAGGCCGAACCGGAGGTCGATGGCATCCTTCGCCGTGAGCCCGGCGGACGGCAACCGGACGCCGGGGGCGTTGATCCCCTTGTGCTCCCCGAGCTGGCTGCCGTGAACGACCGTGCTCTCGATGCTCGTGCCATCGGTGCCCTCGACCCGCAGCACGATGCGGCCGTCGTCCAGCAGAAGCTCCTGGCCTGGACGAACGCTGGCGGCCAACGGCGCGTACGAGGTGTACACGGTGTCACCGCTGCCTTCGCTATCGCCGGGCACGATACGCAGGCGCTGACCGGGCCGCAAAGGCAGCGGCTGCCCGCCGCGGAGCGATCCTGTGCGGATCTTCGGGCCCGAAAGATCCTGGAGGATCGCCACCATGCGCTTCGACTGGGCCGCATATTCGCGGATGCGGGCGATCGTCGCGCCGTGCGTCTCGTGCGTGCCGTGTGAGAAGTTGAGGCGGAAGACGTCGACGCCGGCGTCGACCAGGCGTCCGAGCGTTTCGGGGGCGTCGCAGGCCGGACCAACGGTCGCGACGATCCTCGTGTGCCGCATCACAGAGGCTCCAGCTTACAATCGGAGTCCCGATGCGACAAATTCTTGCGCCGCCGCTCGGTCATTATCTCGCCGACCTCCACCAGCCGGTCGACCCGCTGATCGAGGAGGTTCGCGCGGCGGGAATCGGCGCGGGACTGCCGCTCGTCGAGCCCGAGACCGGGCGGCTGCTCCGCGCGCTGGTTGCTGCGCTGCACGCGCGATCGGTGCTCGAGATTGGCACCGCGATCGGCTATTCAGCGCTGTGGATGGCGCAGGTCCTCGAGCCCGGCGGCAAGCTGATTTCGCTCGAGCTCGATCCGGCACGCGCGGCAACGGCACGACAACACCTCGAGCGCGGCGGTCTGTCCGAAACGGTGAGCGTGATCGTCGGCGATGCGTCCCGCTTCGTCCACAAGGTGGCGGGACCTTTCGATCTGATTTTTCAGGATGGAGACAAACGGCTGTACGAGCCGCTGCTCGACACCTTGATCGGTCTTCTCCGTCCGGGCGGGGTGCTCGTCACCGACAACGTCTTGTGGGACGGCGAAGTGGTCGAAGGACTCGTCGCATCACCGCGACACGATCAGGCCTCGACGGAGGCGATTCGTTCGTACAACCGCCGGCTCGCGGGCGAGCCCCGGCTGCTGACGACGTTCCTTCCGCTCGGCGACGGCGTGGCGCTCTCGGTCCGAATCTCGTGAGGTAAGAGCGACGTGACCAGCCCCCCTCAACGCAGTTCGGTCGACGCATGGCGTGATTGGGCAAAGGCGGACGCCGAACGGCGGGGACTGCCGCAAGTGGCGGCGCTCATCGATGGTCTGGCGACCACGATCGCCAGGCTGCGGCTTGGCGATTTCAATGCCGATGCACGCCTCGGTACGGCGTCCGATGAGGCCCATGAAAGTCGCTGACGATCCCACCACGCTCGACCTCGTGACCGCCGGCCGCCGCATGCGGACTGGCGCCTTGAGTGCCACGGCGTTGACCGAAGCGTGCCTGGCGCAGATTGCCGCGCGCAACGACGACCTGCGGGCGTTCATCACGGTGACGTCCGATGCGGCGCTCGCGGCCGCCCACGACGCCGACCGCGACTTCCGCGCCGGCCACGACCGCGGCCCATTGCAGGGCATTCCGGTGTCCCTGAAGGATCTCGTCGACGTCGCGGGGGTCCCGACGACAGCGGCATCACGGGTGATCGGGAATCGCCTGGCAGCCACCGATGCGGTCGTGACGTCACGGTTGAAAGCGGCGGGGGCCGTACTCGTCGGCAAGACCAATCTCCACGAGTTCGCACTCGGCACGACGAGCGAGGACACGGCGTTCGGCGCGGTCAGGAATCCTCACGACGTGTCGCGCTCGGCGGGCGGCTCGAGTGGCGGTTCGGCCGCATCGGTCGTCGCCGGCATGGCACTCGCAACCGTCGGCACGGATACCGGCGGATCGATCCGGATCCCATCCGCTGCCTGCGGCCTCGTCGGGTTCAAGCCTGCATTTGGCGAGGTGCCGTGCGACGGTGTCGTGCCGCTGAGCACGACGTTCGATCACGTCGGACCGTTGGCGCGTACCGTCGCGGACGCGGCGGCGATGTTCCACGTGCTCGCCAGGTCGGCGCCGCGACCCCCGGTAGTGCGACGGCCGTCGACGCTGCGCCTTGGCCGGTTACGCGGGTTTTTCGAAGCGCGCCTGGAGACGGCGGTGAAGACCGGCTACGAGGACGCGATCGCGTCGATCGAAAAAGCCGGTGTGGCGGTCACTGACGTCACCCTGCCGCACGCCGCTGACATCGCTGCGATCTATCTGGGCATCCTGCTGGCGGAAGCGGGCGCGTATCATGCGACTACTCTCGACCAATGTCCCGAGCTCTATTCGCCTTCCGTGCGCCAGCGGCTCGAGATGGGCCGCTACATCCTCGCGGAGGATTATCTTCGCGCGCGGCGGGGTCAGGACGTCCTGCGTCGCGAGATCGAAGGTGCGCTCGCCGACGTCGATGCGCTGGTGTTGCCGGGGATGGCGATCGTGGCGCCGCCGCTCGGCGCTGAGACGATTGCCATCGACGGCGTCGCCGAGCCGGTTCGGGCGCTGATGCTGCGATTGACGCAGCCGTTCAACGTCTCGGGACATCCGGCGATCGTGCTGCCGTGCGGACCGACCGGTGCGCTTCCCGTCAGCCTGCAGCTCGTCGGCGCTCGGAGCGTCGCGCTGCTCGACGTTGCCGCCGGGATCGAGGCGATCCTCCGATGAAATCAGCGGCGCTCGCCGCCTTCGGCCACGAATTGTGGAACGTCGTCGAGCCGTTCGTCGGCGGGGCCCGGGACGAAGAAGCGGACGCGGCATCCACGCCGCTGCAACGCCATTGCGGCATCCAGGACCAGCCGTTCGCTGCCGCCGATGCCAAGCACTGGACGGAGAAATGCGACGGCCGGCGGAGGGTCAGCGTCACCAGATTTCAGCGGCCACGGCATTACTGTGCCTGGCGCTGATCGACGGGGCTGACCGAACGTTCGTAGATCTGCACGAACGACGGGCCTGGCTCCCCTGCGCTCGTTGGTTGTTGTCCAATCGACTGGAAGACCTGGCGGTACTCCGGCAACGCCTCTATCGGAACACAGCTGGTCAACGGATCCGAGCTGGCGATGCGCCACCGTTGGGACGGCTGGCTGGCAACGAAGCGGCTCGCTTCCTCGAAAGTGCCGAACGTTCGCTGCCGCACCAGACGCTTCGCGTGCCCCCTGCTGCTGTCCGTCCAGGAAATTGCGGTGACCGACGACGGCATGACGGCGCGCGCGCCGAACGCATACAGACGAACGGCCATTGCGCGGTAGTAGTTGGGATAGCAGTACAACCGCAGCTCCTGCCCCGCGGCGCCTTCGCCGGAGGTTTCGAATTCCTCACAGAAGTCAGTGGGCTTTCGTCCGGCGGCGATGGCGATGGCTCCGAAGAATCCATCTGTCCTGAACGAGCGCACTTGGATTCTCGACTGGAGCATCGCGTCGACGACGAGGTAGCGGGCGCCGAGGCCATCGGCCAGCGATTCCGCCTTGGCGGCATCCTGCGCGAGCAGAAACCTGGCGACCTGGGCCACCCGTGTCTGTCGCGGATTGGTGACCGGTACTCTCCGCCCAACCCGGACGATGAAATAACCGTAATCCCACCAGGCCAGCACGCCGTAAGTGCTGGTTGACGTTCGGTTGTTCTCGTTGAGGCTGTAGTCAGTACGGTAGTACGCGTCCGGATCGCCAAACGGCTCTGGCGTTCTGGTGTTCAACCATTGCAGGGCGTCGTACCAATCGTCGGAAAAGCTGCTTGGTTTGTGCCGTTCGGCTTTCAGGCGTGCCGCGAGTGGCGACGCGATCACGCCGAGCGCGACGACCGCGGTAACCACTCGTAACTGCCGCCGCCGATACTCGACCGCGCGGAGCAGCGCGTCAGCCGCGTGACCGGCCAGAAGCGCAACGTTGACGCCCAGATAGTAGGTGAAGCGCACCTGAGCAAAGGTGGCTGCGAGAAGAACGCACGTCCAGATGAGGAGGAGCAGGCCGCGCCTGGGCTCGAGGCGGGGTCCCGCCAGGCAGAGGAGGCCGCCTGCGATCGCCAGCAACAGGCTGGGGCCGAATTCGTTCCAGAGCGGTATCGGATACCGCAGCTCCGACTGCAGGAGCGGCAGCGCCTCACGAACATACGCGACGCGGCCCCAAGGAAGCAGCCGTCGAACCTGCTCGCCAAGTCCACTCACGTTGCCGCGAACGAGAAAAGCCAGCACGAGCCCTATCAGAACGGCGGCAACCAATCCAACACCATAGGCCAGGCGATCTCTGGAGAAACGCGCCGAGACGATGCCCCAGGCGTGAACGGCAAGCAGCGACACGACGCCGAGCGTCAGCATCGCGACGTGATAACGAAAGTACGGTCGTGCCCCTGTCCAGGGCATCACGATGGCGGTGGCGACGATGAACGCAGGCGAGAAAAGCAGGAGATCGTCGGTGGTCGACGATCCGCGAAGGCGCTGAAGCACGAGATTGGCGACGCCGGCCGAGGCGATTACCAGTACGAACAAGGATCCGCCGCTCCAGGTCAAGAGGTAGCAGCCGAGCGTGACGCCGGCAGCGGCGGAGAACAGCAATCTCGACCGCCATGCTCGTGACCGGTCCAGCGCCAGCACGATCCACATGAGAGCCGTCGTGCTCAGCAACGTCTCGGCGCAGTGGTGATCGGTGTACCCGAGCTCCGACCGGATCAGCGTTTGCGCGGGAACGACGGCGACGATCAGCGCGGCCCAGAGTCCGGCGCGCCTGGAAAAGAATTCCCGGCCGAGGATGTACACCGGAAGACAAAGGAGCGCCCCCAACACCGGCGGCACGTACGCACCGACCGAGTCCACCAGATTGGGGGAAGGCGAGCCCATTCCCAACGCGAGTGCCGTGCCCGCAACAATCCAATCGAAGAAGGGGCCGGCATCAATTGGCTCCCCTGTCGGATGGACTGCGTACGGATCGAACCAGAGCCGCGCCGGAAAGTGCCGCACCGTCGCATCCACCAGGCGCATGTGGTACCACGCATCGTTCTCGACGAAGCGGATCGTGTCGTGGCCGAAGACGGCGTAATACGTCAGGCTGACCCTCGCCGCAAACGCGGCCGCGATGATCGCGAGCAACCACACGGTCGCGCCAGGACGGAAACGCCCGGCACTCATGGCACGTCCATCGTCAGCAGCGCAATGGCCGAGCACAGGAGCATCAATCCGTACAACGTCAGCACTGCCGCCCGATGCGAGAAGCCAAGACCGAGCAGCCGGTGGTGAATGTGTGCACGATCCGCCGCAAAGACGCGCTCGATCGCGGTGGTCACGCTCGCCAGGCCGCGTCGCGGCGAAGCGGGACGCCGGAATAATCGCCGCAGGATGGCGACGACCGTGTCGGCCAGCGGCAGCGCAAAAATCAGGAGCGGCACGCCGACCGCCAAGGTGGTCGCTCCCTTCTGTTGGCCGCTGATGGCGGTGGTCGCCAGCAGGAAACCGGCGAGGAGACTGCCGGAATCGCCGAGGAAAATACTGGCCGGATGGAAGTTGTAGGCGAGGAAGCCGAGGACGGCGCCGACCAGCGACACGAGCAGCATCGCGCCTGGCTGGTGCCCGCGTACCAGGAGCACCACCGCGCAGGTGGCGGCAGCAATCGCGATCAAGCCACCAGCCAATCCGTCGAGACCGTCGACGAGGTTGAACGCGTTGGTAATCAGCAGGATCCAGAGCGCGGCCGCCGGAATGGCGAGCCATCCGAGCTCATGAGTCGTACCAAACATCGTGACGCGTGAGATGGTCAATCCCGACGCAATGACGATGGATGCGGCCGCGAGTTCGACCAACAGCTTCACGCCCGGCCGGACCGGCTCGAGGTCGTCCCACACGCCGACACCGAACACCAGCATGGCGGCGGCGACCGTCGGCAGAAGGCTTCGAAGATCCGCGTGCAAACCGAGCGCGGCCTGCGCATCGATGACGGTCGCGGCGCCGAGCGCAGTGGCCAGCCCGAACGCGATCGCAATGCCACCGAGTCGCGGGACGGGTGTCCGGTGCACTTTACGATCCTCAGGTTGGTCCAGCAGCTGCAGGCGGCGACAGGTTTGAACGATTCGCGGCGTGATGGCCAGCGCGCTCAAGAAGGCCGTCACGAAAAGCGTCAGGTAGATGGCCATCGTTCGGTAATGACCTTCTCGCAGTCGTGCACAATCGCCGCCGCGGCATCGGGCGCCGCCAGCGCGCGCGCGGCGGATGACATCGCGTGCCAGCGCGCGGGCTCTCTCAGCAGGTCCGCGAGATGCCGGCCCAGCGCGTCGGAATCCCACGCGCCCTCGCGAACCCACAAGGCGGCATCGCGCGCCGCGAATGCAGCCGCATTCTCCGCCTGGTGATCGGCGGCGGCGTCTGCCAATGGCACGAGCAGCGACGGCACTCCGGCGAGCGCCAGATCGGCGAGCGTGCCCGCGCCGGCGCGGGCGATCACCACGTCCGCCCAGTCGTAGTGCTCGAACACTTCGCCCGCGAAAGGCAGGACCAGCGCCGTAATGCCGAGTTGCTGATACTGCGTCTCGAGCCGGCGCGGGTCGAGCGCCGACACTTGATGCCGCACCTCGATGGCAACGCCGAGGCGATGGACACTCGCAACCAGGGGCGGTACGCTGCGGGCGAGGAACGCGTCACCCCGAGATCCGCCGGTGATGAATATCCGAGCCGGGCGATCCGGAGACGGTCCGGTTCGCGAAGCCCTGAGGCGAGCCCGCGAATTCAGGACCGGCAGGCCGGTTTTCAGGGCGCGACCCGCAGGGAAATGGTCGGCCGTCTCGTCGAACATCACATACGCACGTCCGGCAACGCGGCTGAGCAACCGATTCGCGAAGCCGGGCACGGCATTGGGCTCGACGATTGCGGTCGGCACGCCAAGGCTCCGGGCGGCGAGCACAACCCCTCCGGATGCCGACCCTCCAGTCCCGACGACGAGCATGATACGGCGCTGCTGGAGTACGCGACGCGCAACCGCGAACGTGGGGATCACCCGAAACGCTCCCGCCAGAACGCCGATCGCGCCGACCCGCATGAGCGGCGTCGAAGGCACGACGATCAACGATCCGTCCGCATCGGCAATCAGACGATTCGCCCAGCCCGCCTTCCCCGCGAGGAACGTCACCTCGACATCGGCGTGCAGCGCATGATACGTGTCGGCGATGGCGAGCGCGGGAAGTACATGTCCCGCGGTATCCCCAACAACCATGGCGACTCGCCGTGGCATAATGAATCGCCGCCAGCCTACCATGCGTGCCGGCGCCCGCTGATGTTCGTCGCGCAGGCCGCGGCGAATCGGGCGCGCAGCGACTTCCAACCACACCGTGAGAGCCGCCCTCATCGTGCTCGGCGATCTCGGTCAGAGCCCGCGCATGCTGTTTCACGCCAGGGCCCTCGCCGCCGAAGGTCTCGACGTCGACCTGATCGGGACCTCGGTATCGGCGCTGCCGTCGTTCATCGGCGATCAGCCGCGCATTGCCGTGCGAACGATTTCGGATCGCGCACCGCGTGTGGCGCACTCGGGGCTGCGCTACGTGATCGCGACCGCAATCCGCGGCGCTCGCCTGCTCCTGTCGCTGACGCACGCATTGTGCTGGCGGCTGTCCCGCCCGGACGTCATCGTCGTACAAAACCCGCCCGGCGTTCCGACGCTCGCCGTCGCGTGGCTCGCTGCCAGGTGTCGACGTTGTCGCCTGGTGGTGGACTGGCACAACTTGACGAGCGCGATGCTCGCGCTGCGTCTGGGCCAGCGGCATCCGTTGGTAAAGATGGCCGCGCAGTACGAAGCATTGTTCGGCAGGGCTGCCGATGCCAACCTGTTCGTGTCGTCGCTGATGAAGGAAACCCTGACTCGGCGGTACAACCTTCAAGGAACGGTTTTTCGCGACCGCCCCGCTGACACGTTCGCCCCGCTCGCCCCCGACGATCGGGCGCGCGTGCGAGCGCGAGTGTTCGAGCGCCTCGGCCTCCCGGCTGACGACGGTATCCGCGTGCTGATCAGCCCTACCAGCTGGACGGCCGACGAGCGACTCGAACTGCTGTTCGAGGCGTTGGAAAAATACGAGGCGCGAGCGCGACGCGATCCGCGATTTCCATTCCTCGCTGTGCTGATCACCGGGAAGGGGCCGTTGGAGGGCGTCTTCAACCAGCGTGTCGCAGCCAGCCACTTCGAGCGTGTTCGTATCCAGACGGGCTGGCTTCCCTCCCACGAGTACGCCGCGACGCTGGCGGCCGCCGATCTGGGAATCTCCTGCCACGTCTCGGCGTCCGGTCTTGATCTGCCGATGAAGATCCTCGACCTGTTCGGAGCCGGCGTACCGGTCTGTGCCTACGATTACGGCCCCTGTCTTCTGGAGTTGGTCTCCTCCGGCGACAATGGCGTACTGTTCAGGACCGCCGAGGAGTGCTGCAATCAGTTGGAACACGCCCTGTACGACTCGCCGAGTTCGAGGGCCACGCTCGACCGGCTGCGCAACGGCGCGATCGCGTCGGCAGGCACATCGTGGAGCGAAGCCTGGACCGCCGAAGCACGCGACGCGCTGATTCCCGGAGGCGCTGGCCGGCAGGTATAATGATCGGTTTGGAGGTCACATGAAGGCCCGGTTCCTCCTCCTGGCGAGTCTCATGATTCCGACGATCGTTGCCGCGTCCGGCGCCGGCCCGTTGTCCTATCCGGCCGCGCCGAAAGACGATACGGCCGAAGATCACTTCGGTCACCGCATCCCCGACCCGTATCGCCCTCTCGAGGATCCGAACAGCGCCGCCACCAAGGCGTGGGTCGAGGCGGAGAACCGGCTGACCGCAGGTTACCTGGCGCAGATTCCGGAGCGCGCACGAATTCGCGAACGACTGACCACCCTGTGGAACTACGAGCGCTTCACGCCGCCGTCGAAAGAAGGGCCCTGGTACATCTACTCGAAGAACGATGGCCTCCAGAATCAATCCGTCATCTACAAGACGAAGGCGCTCGAGGCGCCCGGCGAAGTGCTGATCGACCCGAACACCTTGTCCGCGGACGGCACGGTGGCGCTCGGTAGCGTCCACTTCACCGATGACGGACGCTACATGGCGTATTCGCTGGCGTCGAGCGGATCGGACTGGATCGAATGGAAGGTGCGCGACGTCGCCACCGGCGCCGATCTTCCGGATCACTTGAAATGGTCGAAATTCAGCGGCGCCGCCTGGCTGAAGGATGGCAGCGGGTTCTTCTACGGACGCTATCAGGCGCCGAAGGACGGTGAGGCGCTTACCGGCGTCAACAAATTCCAGAAACTGTACTTCCACAAGCTGGGGACGCCGCAAGACCAGGATGCCGTCGTCTACGAGCGCCAGGATCAGCCAGACTGGATGTTCAGTGCCGACGTCACCGACGACGGCCGCTTCCTGATCGTCGTGCAGAGTGAAGGCACGAACCCGGAGAACCGCGTCTACGTCAGGGATCTCTCCAAGCCTGACGCCGGCATCGTGCCGTTCCTCGACAAATTTGACGCCGAGTACCACGTCGTCGGCAACGACGGCGAGCGTTTCTACGTGCAGACGACGAAGGATGCGCCGCGGCGGCGCGTCGTTGCCATCGACCTGACGAAGCCGGAGCCATCCGCGTGGCGCGTGGTCATCCCCGAGGCGGCCGGCCGCGACGTGCTCGGCTCGACGAAGATGATCAACGACCGCTTCGTCACGCAGTGGATGACCGATGCGCACGAAGTGCTGAAGGTCTACTCGGTCGCGGGCGCCTTCGAACGCGACATTCCGCTGCCGACCGTTGGCGCCATTTCGGCGTTCGAGGGGAAGCGGAAGGACGCAGAAGGCTTTTACGGGTTCTCGTCGTTCGCGTACCCCGGCACGGTCTATCGCTTCGACTTCGCGACCGGCAAAAGCACGGTCTTCCGCCAGCCGAAAGTGGACTTCTCGCCGTCGACGTTCGAGACGACGCAGGTCTTCTATCCGTCCAAGGACGGGACGAAGATTCCGATGTTCATCACCGCCAGGAAAGGCATGAAGAGGGACGGTCAGAATCCGACGTATCTCTACGGGTATGGCGGCTTCGACGTGTCTCTGACCCCGGCGTTCTCGCCGGCGTTGATCGCGTGGATGGAAGCCGGCGGAATCTTCGCGCAACCGAACCTGCGCGGCGGCGGCGAGTATGGCAAGGAATGGCACGACGCCGGCCGGCTCGCGAAGAAGCAGAACGTCTTCGACGACTTCATCGCCGCCGGCGAATACCTGATCGCAGAGAAATACACGTCCACGCCAAAGCTCGCGATTGCCGGCGGCAGCAACGGCGGCCTGCTGGTCGGCGCTTGCCTCAATCAGCGCCCCGACCTGTTCGGCGCCGCGATCCCGGCCGTCGGGGTGATGGACATGCTGCGCTTCCACAAATTCACGATCGGCTGGGCGTGGACCTCCGACTACGGCGACCCCGAGAAGCAGGCTGATTTCGAAACGCTCTTGAAGTACTCACCGCTCCACAACATCAAAGCCGGGGGCGTATCCGCCGACGCTGGCGACGACGTCGGATCACGACGACCGTGTGGCGCCGGCGCACAGCTTCAAGTACGCCGCGACGCTGCAGGCAGCGCAGACCGGCAGTGCGCCGATCCTGATCCGGATCGAGACCAAGGCCGGACATGGCGCCGGCAAGCCCACGTCGAAGATCATCGACGAGCGCGCGGACATCTTCGCGTTTCTCAGCAAGGCCCTCGGGATGAAGTGGGCCGCCGCGGGGACCAACTAGCGTTTGATGCTGTCGCGGTTCTTTCACAATTGGGAGCGGCGTCTCGCCGACGTCTCGAAGGATCGCGTCGTTCGGCCCTTCGAGTGGGGACTGGACTGGATCGAGGGCAACGGGCACGCCGTTAGCGAACGCGAGCTCGAGCGCGCGCAGGCGTATGTGGCATCCGCGTTGTCCGACACGCAGGCATGGTTCACGGCTGACCCCTGTGACGCCTATGAGGTGACGCGCGACAAGGATGGGACGTCGGTGGTGACGTTCCCTTCGGCGCTGGTTACGCCCCACCCGAAAAACAACGTCGTCCAGACGCGCTATTTCCCGGCCCGCATCCGCAGCTCGTCGAGCCCGCGGCGGGCGGTTCTGGTACTTCCGCAGTGGAATTCCGATGGGCAGGGCCACGTCGGCCTGTGCCGGCTGCTCGCGCGCTTCGGCATGGGCGCGCTAAGACTGAGCCTGCCGTATCACGACGCTCGCATGCCGCCCGAGCTGTCGCGCGCCGACTACATCGTCAGTTCGAACGTGATTCGGACGCTGGAGGTTTGTCGTCAGGCGGTGATCGACGCGCGACGCGCGATTCAGTGGCTGGCTCGGGAAGGCTACGAGCACATCGGCATCCTCGGAACGAGCCTCGGATCATGTCTCTCGATGCTGACAGCGTGCCACGAGCCGTTGATCAAAGCCCAGGCGCTGAATCACATCTCGCCGTACTTCGCCGACGTCGTCTGGCGCGGCCTCTCCACGCGGCACGTACGATCCGGCTTGAACGGGCACATCTCGCTCGACGATCTCCGGCGGCTCTGGATGCCGATCAGTCCTCAGTTCCATCTCGATCGGCTCGCCGGCCGCGACGTGAAGACGTTGCTTGTCTACGCTCGATACGACCTCACCTTCCCCGTCGATCTCTCACGCAGCCTCGTCGAGGCGTTCAGGGAGAAGCGCGTTCCCTTCCAGCTGAATGTGCTGCCCTGCGGTCACTACAGCACAGGCTCGGCGCCCTTCAAGTATTTTGACGGCGCCGTGCTCACGCGTTTTCTCCATCGGTCACTGACATAAGTCACGGACAGTGGTCACGGACTACAGCGGTGACCCATTCGGCAAGTACCAGTATCCGTTTCGATCTCCGTACGTCTCCGTGAACGAAGATCCGGTCTTTTCCGTGCACATCCGTGTTCCGACGAGCCTGCTACAAACAGTGACATTGTTTTAGGATGCGTCGGTGGCCCACACCATCCGCCGCGCCATGGCCAGCGACGCCGAGACGCTGGCGCGTTTGCGGTTCGAGTTCCGTGCGAGCGTTGAATCGGCCGACACGGGGCTCGACGCCTTTATTGCCCGGGCTGTTCCGTGGATGAGCACTCGTCTCGACCAGGGCCGATCCTGGAATGCATGGATTGCCGACCGCGACGGCGCCGCCATCGGAACGGATCGATGCGGTTATGCTCTGGCCCACGCCTCGAAGCCGCGGCCTCTACGAGCGCTACGGCTTCACGGTCCGCGACGACGTCATGATGCGGCGGTGAAACGATGGCTGTGCAACGACGACTGGTCGGCGAATACGCGGCGGGGCTTCTCCTCGCGGCGACGATGGCCAGCGCCCAGACCGCCCCACCATCGAAGCTCGGCACTCGCGATTGTGCGGCGCTGACGGCGCTCCGCCTCGCCGATGTGCGCATCACTTCGGCCGCGCCGGTACCGGCCGACCCGGCCGCGCTGCCGGTGCCGCACTGCAAGGTGCTCGGCGTGATCTCGACCGAGATTCGGTTTCAAGTCCTGCTGCCGGATTCGTGGAACGGGCGGTTCCTGATGGGCGGCAACGGCGGCTTCGCCGGCTCGCTGGATGGCGACGGGGTCCGATCGGTCGGCGCCGGTTACGCGTTCGCGTCCACCGACACCGGCCACGAGGCAGCGGCCATCGATGGCCGCTGGGCGCTGAACAATCCGGAGCGGATCGCGAACTGGGGACATGTCGGCGTGCATCGCACCGCCGACACGGCCAAGGCCATCGTGCGCGCCTACTACGGTCGCGACCCGGCGCGCGCCTATTTCATGGGCTGCTCGAACGGCGGCCGGCAGGCGCTGATGGAAGCCCAGCGCTATCCACAGGATTTCGACGGCCTGATTGCCGGCGCTCCTGCCTACGACATCACCAACATCGGCGGCGGATTCATCAAGAACATCAAGGCGGTGTTCCCGAAGCCGGATAGCGCGAGGACGCCGGTGGTCACGCGCGACAACCTGGCACTGATCCAACGGACCTCGCTCGACGCCTGCGACGCGTCGGATGGCGTCCGCGACACCGTCATCGACTCGCCGCAGCAGTGCAGGTTCTCGCTGTCCGCGATCAAATCGTGTCCCGGTGACGCACCGGCTGCGGACTGCCTGACCAGAGCGCAGCGCCAGGCGATCCAAACAATCTATTCGCCCGCCGTCAGCGCCGGCAACGAGATCTACCCGGGCCAGCCAGTCGGCGCCGAAGCCGACGAGAACGGATGGCCGCTGTGGATCACCGGGGTCGACGAAGGAGTGCTCGCGGGCACGAACGGCCAGGCATCGAGCCTTCAGCTCGCCTTCGGCCCCGAGTTGTTCAAGTACTTCATGTTGAGCGATCCGTCGTGGGACTACACGACCTACGACTTCACGACGTTCGCCCACGACACGGCGAAGATGGCGCCGATCGTCAATGCCGACAACCCCGATCTTGGCGCCCTCAAGAAGCGCGCGGGCAAGGTGATCATCTGGCATGGGTGGGCCGATCCGGCGCTGAACGCATCGAGCACGATCAACTACTACCGCCGCGTCCAGCAGCGCGACCCACACGCTGGCGACTACAGCCGCCTGTACCTGCTCCCTGGCGTCGCGCACTGCAACGGCGGTCCCGGCCCGCATCGCGTGGAGTGGCTCGATGCGATGGTCGATTGGGTCGAGCACGGCAAGGCGCCGCAGCGCCTCGTCGCGAAAAAGACAAGCGCCGATCGGCCTCAGCGCACCCGGCCCGTCTGTCCCTATCCGCAGCATGCGGTTTACAAGGGAACCGGCAGCACAGATTTGGAAGAGAACTTCGTGTGTAGGTGATCACGATCCCTGATCCCTCGATCCCTGACCCCTGATTCCCGATCCCTGACCCCTACAGATACTTCAACAGTCCCTTCAGCGCCGAATACAGCACCGTGGCCAGCTGCTGACACGAGCGGCGACACCTCTCCCTGATTGACCGATTCGGCGACGGTCACCGGATCGGTCAGCAACAGCCAGATCGTCGCACCGGCAAACAGCGCCGCCAGGACGGCGATGGTCCCGAAGAGGCTCGCGCTCCAACGGACCAGGTGCATGAGCGGTAGCCTACCATTCCAGGGTAACGGACGAATTAGACACCCGTCTGCCGTCCTTGGTCTTTCCGGTTTTCGCCAGAGTGCTTACGAGATTTCCGCCACGGTGGGTTCACCGAGGCCGAGCGCCGGCAGGGTCGGCAGCACTTTCGCGCGGTCGCCGACGATGACGGTGAGCAGACGATCGGCGTCGAGGTGACGTGCCGCCGCGGCCTGAACGGTCGTCGAGCTCGAGCGCGTTGATGCGCGGCACGAACACGGCAAAATAGTCGTCGGGCAGCTCGTAGAGGGCCAGCTGCGCGACCGATCGCGCCACCTGGTCGGCAGTCTCGAAGTTGCGCGGATAGCCGCGCGTCAGCGACGCACGAGCGACGTCGAGCTCCTCGCTCGTGACCGGCCGATCGCCGTGCATGGTCCGCACCTCGGCAAGCGCCTCGCGGATGGCGTCGGCCGACACCTCGGTCTGCACGCTGGCCGACATCTGAAACGGCCCCGGCCCGAGGCGGAACTCGAACCACGATCGCGCCCCGTACGTGAAGCCTTTGTGCTCGCGCAGGTTCATGTTCAGGCGGCTGACGAACTGCCCGCCGAGCACGAGATTCAGCAGCAGCAGGGCGTGATAGTCGGGCGTGCGCCGCGAGACGCCGATGTGCCCGATTCGCAGCTCCGATTGCGCCGCACCCGGCCGATCGACCAGCACCAGCCGCGACGGCGGGTCGCCGGGCGGCTGCCGCACACGGTCGGCCGCGCTCGAGACGGGTTCGCTCCGCGGGCGATTTCCGTCCAGCCGCTGAAGGCCTCTCCTGCGGCTCGTTGACGATCTCCTCGTGCGAGGCGTCGCCGACGACGACGAGAACGGCGCGGGACGGCCGGAACTCTCGCTGATGGAAGGCGACGACTTCGGCGAGCGTCATGGCCTCGAGCGCGTCCATCGTGCCGATCGCGAGATGCCCGTACGGGTGCGAGCCGTACAGCGCCGACGCAAACGTGCGATCGGCGACCGCTGACGGCACGTCGCGAAGCTGCCGCAGGCGGTTCGCGCGCAGCTGCCGCACGCGATCGAACTCGTGTGCCGAAAATCGCGGCCGCGCGACGATGTCCGACATCGAGCTCGAAGGCGCGACGGCTGAATCGGGACAGCGTCGTGAGCGTGAGAAACGTGGCGTCGGGACCAACCTCGGTGTCGAACTGCGCCCCGAGCCGGGCCAGCGCTTCGTTCAGCTCGAGCGCGCCGTGATCGCCGGCGCCCTCGTCGAGCATGTCGCCCGTGAGCGAGGCGAGGCCCGGCCGATCGTCCGGGATCCTCCGACGATCCCACGCGCACCAGCAGCACCATCGTCTGCACCGGGATGTTGCGATGCTGGACCGTCCAGATCGCGAGGCCGTTCGGCAGCGACGCCTTGCGAATCGCAGGAAATGTGAACGGGACGTCCTCGGCCAGCGCCGGGAGGCGGGTTCTGTCGGTCACGTCAGTGAACGGCGGCCGGCACCGAGTCGGCGAGCGCCAGGCGGACCTGACCGCGCGGAACGACGCTGACCGCGACGCGCGGCGCCTGACGCCAGGTAGCGGGACGCGGCGGCGGCGAGTGACTGCGGGCGTCGCGGCGAGATAGCGTTCCAGATCGCGCGCGAAGAAATCGGGCTCGCCCAGAAACACGTTGTAGGCGTTCAGCTGATCGCTCTTTCCGCCGAAACCGCCGACGGTCTGCAGGCGGTAGACGAACTGCGCCTCGGCCTGCGCCATCACGCGCTCGAGCTCGGACGGTCGTCGGCCCTTCGAGCGCGAAGCGGGCGATCTCCTCGGTCACTGCGCGCTCGACTTCCTCGAGCGTGTGGCCGGGCGCCGCGGTGGCGATGACCTGGAAGAAGCTGGACGCCTCGCGCGACTGCTGAAACGCCGCCACTTCGGTCGCCAGCCGCATCTCGTAGACCAGACGACGATACAAGCGCGATGTCTTGCCGCTGGCAAGCAGATCGGCGACGAGATCGAGCTCGGCGTCGCCCGGCGCGAACATCGCCGGCGAATGCCACGCCAGATAGAGCCGCGGCAGCTCGACGCGATCCTCGAGCTGCAGGCGCTGCTCCGTCGGGCAGCGCCGCGTAGCCGTTGACGTGCGTCAGCGCCGGTCCGGTCGCGATTTCTCCGAAGTAGCGATCGGCCAGACGTGAACGCCTCGTCGGCCGACACCGCGCCTGCGATCGCGAGCGAGGCGTTCGCCGGGTGATAGTGCTGCGCGAAGAACGCGCGGACTTCGTCGAGCGTCGTCGCGCGCAGGTCGTCGGCGGACCCGATCGTCAGCCAGTGATACGGATGCTCGCTCGGATAGAGCGCCGCCACCGTGGCCATCGCGGCAAGGCCGTAGGGGCGGTTCTCGTAGTTCTGACGGCGCTCGTTGAGGACGACGTCGCGCTGATTGGTGAATTTCGCGTCGGTCAGCGCCGGCAGGAGATAGCCCATCCGGTCCGACTCGAGCCACAACGCGAGCTCGAGCGCGCCGGTCGGGACGACCTCCCAGTAGTTGGTGCGATCGGTGTTGGTCGATCCGTTGAGCACGGCGCCCGCCGCCTGGAGCGGCTGGAAGTAGCCGCGATCGTGATGCGCCGAGCCTTCGAACATCAGGTGCTCGAAGAGGTGCGCGAGTCCGGTGCGTCCGGGCTGTTCGTTCTTCGACCCGACGTGATACCAGACGTTGACGGCGACAATCGGGCACGTCCGGTCCTCGTGCACCAGCACGGACAGACCGTTGTCCAGCACGCGTCGCTCGCAACGGATTTCCATCCTGTCGCCGCTCCTCGAGGTCTAGCTGTTCTTCTTCTTCTTCTCGCCGCAGTCGCTCATCGCCTTGCCGCCGTAGGGGTTTCGCACCTTGTCGCCCTTCTGCAGCCAGGACTTCTTCACCATCGGACAGTACATCGTGTTGACGTCGCTGCCGGTGTTCGCCTTTACGCCGTCGGCATAGGCAATCACGGCATCGCTGAGCTTTGAGAACGCCTCGCGCGCTTCGGGCAGCGACGATGTCGCGCCGAGCGTATCGGCGGCTGTCGCAATCCCCTTGCCCGCGTCACCAAGTTCGTGTGCGCCCTTCGCAATCAGCTCCGCGTCGCTCTTGATGCCCTCGGTCGAGTCGGAGGTCAGCTGCGTTTGAATGCGGAAAGTACGGATCGAGCAGCGCGAGTACGGGATCGCCGGCACGAACGCGTACGCGGCCCCGGCAATCAACGCGAGCAGGACCAGGAACACTCGTGACACGTATCGCATGACCAGAAGTCTCCTGTTAGTAAACGATCCGCGTCAGACAATCGAACGTCAGCGGACGGGCGTCAGCGGAATCGTACGAGTGAAGCTCGCGATCGAGACCTGCGCGGCCGCCTGTTCGGCGACGGCGCGAAACGCCTGCGCGACGGGCGACTGCGGCTCGGTCACGACAATCGGACGGCCCGTGTCGCCGCCGACGCGAATCGGCTCGTAGATCGGCAGGCGTCCCAGAAACGGGATCGCCATGTCGTGGGCGAGACCTTCGCCGGCGCCACGCCCGAAGATGTCCGACTCGTGCCCGCACTGCGGGCACGCGAAGTGACTCATGTTTTCGATCAACCCCAGCGGTCGGATGTTGAGCTTCTGATACATCCGCACCGCGCGCCGCGTATCTGCCAGCGACACCCGCTGCGGCGTCGTCACCACAATAGCACCGGATACCGGCACCGACTGGCTCAGGCTGAGCGCAACGTCGCCGGTCCCCGGCGGCATGTCGACGATGAGGTAGTCGAGGTCGTCCCATGCCACCTGGCGGAAGAACTGTTGAATCGCGCCGTGAAGCATCGGGTCCGCGCCAGATCACCGCCGCATCGTCCGACGTCATGAAGCCCATCGAAACGATCTGCACGCCATATTTTTCAGCCGGGATGATCCGGCCGCGTTCGTCCGCGACCAGCTCCGCTGCCAGGCCGAACATGATCGGCACGTTCGGTCCGTACATGTCGCCGTCGATCATCCCGACGCGGCTTCCAGCCTGCGCCAGGGCGACCGCGAGATTCACAGCGACCGTGGTCTTGCCGACGCCGCCTTTGCCGGCCCCGACCGCAATCACGTTCTTCACGCCGGCGACTGGCTGCCGCGTGCCCTCGGCCACGCTGGCGGTCCGAACGGCCGCCGTCATCGTGACGGCGACCGCCGTGACGCCCGCAACGCGCGAGACCGCCGCCTGCGCCTGCGCCTGCATCTGATCCTTGACCGGACATGCCGGTGTCGTCAGCTCGATGACGAACGACACCGCTCCGGCGGGATCGATTGCCAGCGACTTGACGAATCCGAGACTGACGATGTCTCGACCCAGATCGGGATCGGTGACGACACGAAGGGCGTCGAGAACGGCAGCCTGATCGGGAGCAGCCATGGCGGGTCTCTCCCCAGCTTACTCACCTCTCTCCGCAGCTGACAAGAAAGGTCTGGTTACACAGTGATTTCTGGGCTCCTGGATTGGCATTCGCCTGCCAGTTCCGGTAGACTCCCGCCGACCACTCCCGGTCCCGAACCGCAGCCCAAGGAGTTCTCGCGCATGAGCGACGCGACTTCGCCCGGCGTTCCACCTCCCCCCCCCGCCGCCTATTGGCCAGTCGAGCAACCGGGGCATCATGATCGTGCTTTCCTACCTGTGGCTGCTCGCCCTCGTGCCGCTGCTGGTGGAGAAGGAGGACAAGGAAGTCCAGTGGCACGCGAAGCACGGCATCGTGCTGATGGTCGCGGAGATCGTCCTGTGGATCGCCCTCGGCATCGTGCAGGTCGTGATTGGCACGATCGCCCCCTTCGGGCTGGGCTGTCTGTTGAGCGTGCTGTGGTTCATTCTGTGGATCGGCATCCTGATCCTGCACGTCATGTGCATCGTCAAGGGCGTAAACGGACAACGCTTCCTGGTTCCGGGCATTAGCGAGTACGCGAGCCGCTTCTGACGATGAGCCTGGTAGCTGCCACGGCGCTCCTGCGTGACGCCGATGACGCGGCTGGCGCAGTGGCCTGTGCGGGATGCGGGGGATTCCTCTTCCTCTTCGTCCTGCTCACGTTCGCGCTGCAAATCGCGATTCTCGTCTGGGTCGCACGCGACGCGAAGGCGCGCGGCATGGACGCCGCCGTCATCTGGATGCTGTTCGTGTTCCTGGTGCCGCTGATCGGGCTGGTGGTCTATGTTTTCTCGCGTCCGCAAGGGGCAATCGTCAAGTGTCCCCACTGCAACAACTCGCGATTGCAGACGCTGAGCGTGTGTCCGTACTGCGGCAAACCCTGAACGCACCAACACGCCTCTCGAGGCAGGGCGTGGTCCCCACGGGACTACGCCTCCTCTTCGTCACTGCCGCGATCCTCGGCGTCCTGATTCTGGACGCGTCACGACCTCCCGCAGACCAGTGGATCGGCAGACTCACGGTCAGTGCGATCCACGTCGTATCAGCGAGTCGGATCGCCAATCGTGGCGCGAACCGGGATTCGCTGCCGCTTCACGCCGTCGTGCAGCCGCTACGGGGCGCAGGCGATCGAGAAATACGGGATCGCGAAAGGCAGTTGGCTGACCGCACGCCGCATTACCCGATGCCGACCGGGCACGCCAATGGGGACGGTCGACGTATCCATGAAGTCGAACAACGAGCTCAGAGCAACGAACGGCGAACTCTGAGCTCAGAGCCTGGAATTCGGCGCTTAACTCGACGTTCACGAGCCCGGAGCTGAGCTCGTCGTTCATCACTCCGAGCTCATCGCTCGTTGCTCGTTGTTCAGAGCTCGTTGTTCGAAGGTGCTCCTGACCTGATCGTTCAGGAGCACCCAAAGCGCGTATCCACCGAGCGCCGTGCCGAAGGGAAACAGGATCAGATTGAAGAGGCCGAGGACGATGCCGAGCGTGCGGGCTCGGGGCGATCGCTCGCTGAGCCCTCGGCCACACACGTAGTGCACCCAGGTCCACGTCGCCGCGGCCAGCGACAACACCGTGAGCGTCGCCGCGGTGACGACAGCCGCGACTTCGGTTCCGGGACGCTCGGCGCCGCTCGACAGGGCCAGTGAAGCGGCGGCTATCGCGAACGCGAACACCGCGATTGCGACGATCCCGTTGACGGCGCTCCAGATGAGAAACAGGCGGGAGAGGAACGCGACGTGGCGCGTCACTCAGGCGACCGAGACGGTGACTTCGACCCGGGTCGCGCGTGCGGTAGGAGGCGTGACGACGAAGCGGAAGCGCGTCCCGTCGGTTACGCCGGCGGGTACCGCCAGACGAAAATGATGCGGACGCGCGCACTCGCCGGTGCCCGAGCAGCGATGGCACGGCTCGGCCCACGATTCGCCGCGCCCTCCGCAGCCGCTGCACAGTCCGTTCAGTCCCAGTTCGAGCGGGACAATCGCGCCGCTCGAGGCCTGGCGCGGCGTCACGGTCACCTGCGCGGCAATCGCTGCGACGTGATCGTCGGGCGAGACGAACATCTCGCGAACGCGCTCGACGGCGGGACCAATCGAAGGAAAGTCGATCGCGATCTCGTCAGCGAAGCAGCTGCGGACGAGACTGAGCGCCGCCTGGCCCGTGGTCGGCGGCGGCATCGCGTCGCCGCCAGGAATTCGGAAGGGTTCGTTCACAAACGTGTTCGGCGACCGTTGCCGGTTTCTCCGTCCGGTACTTTGAAACCGTCGACGTGCCTTGTCAAGGTTGACAGCGCGAAGTACGATGCCTCGCCACGACAGATGGCGGCAGGTGAAGGAGCACCCACCATGGCAGATTCGCCGACGCCAGTGCTGCCGACGTGTCCGGATTGCGGCGGCATCCTGCACCCGACTCGCGTCGAACGTCTCACCAGCCTCGAAGTTGCCAGTGCCGACACCGATGACGATGCGGTGCTCGTACGGCAGTGCCTGATTTGCGGCTATACGGAGGAGCGGCCGGCCGAAACCGCCGATCGCAGCCGCCCGGCGCCGGCATGACCGACGCCGTTCGCGATTGTCCCCTCTGCGGCGAAGCCATGCGGCTCGTCGAGCGCACCGTGGTCGATCGCGTGCCTGGAAGCGCGCAGGAAAAGACCACCCGGTTCCACGAGTGGGTCTGCCCTGAGTGCGACTACTTCGAGGAGCAGGAGGACAGGGCCGGGCACGAGTAGTGCCCCGCCAAAGGCAGGATTCAGCGCGCGCCGATCGTCAGCAAGACTTCCTTACGAATCGTGTCGTCCAGGTCTTCGAGCTTGAGGGCGCTATCGCACTCATCGCACAGTACTTCGAGGACCGCCGGCCGGCTCTCCTCGGACACTTCCACGCGCGAGTCTTCCACATGCACGACGTGCATCTGGAGCGACTTGACGAGGAAGTTCTTGTCATTCCCGCAATTCGGGCAGGTCAGGGCCACTCGGGCGCTCCTCTCTCCGGTCTCGTGTGCTACAGCCATCTACGCCAGATTGTAGGGGATAGCCCGGCTATGGGTAAACAAGAAACATGCCTCCGGCAGACTTTTTGTAGGCAAAGCTAAAGCTCCGCCCCACATACGGGTCGCATTTGCAGGCGGAGCTGAAGCTCCGCCCTACATGTGAGTCGCGTACACCAGCAACCCCTCCACCTCTGCGGTGGGGAAGAGCTCGCGGGCGGCCGCGACATATCCGTCAATTTGAGCCTGGTGCCAGGGCTCGGCGGCCCCGGTCTTGAACTCCAGCACAATGGCGCGGGGGGCCGTTCCTTCAGGGGAATTCAGCAGAATCAGTGTGTCGATGGCGCCACGGACGCGATTCCCGTTATCTACAAGCGTGACCGGCACTTCATGCCAGCGAAGGCCTCCTGAAAAAAGCGTTCGGATGTCTGCCCGATCCAACAGTGCCAGATAGCGATCGACCGCCGCTTCAAGCACTGGCGCCAGATCCACGCATTGCACGCGTTCGTCTGGCCGCAAGAGACCGCCGGCCAGAGACAGAAGGCGTTCGCGATTCGCACAATCCGGCTGTCGTTCGAGGAGGCGATGGACCAGAGAGCCGAGAATGCGGGCGTTTGACCGAACAGCGCCGGGTGCCGCATCCGAAGCGTCTGCCGCCAGTCCATGCTCGTCCGAGACTCGCGAAATGGGCGATGCCGTCGGTCCGAGCCGCCGGAAATCCTGAAGGGGTACCGGCTGTCCTTCTTCGCGCGCGGGCGCCGGCCCGTCATCCTCCGGCACTGGACACACTCGAAACCGATGGACCGAGGTCGGGACGGGCCCCTCGCCCGCTACTGATTGGGGACTGTCCCCATGGATCCATTCGAGGGTCGAGCCGCGAGCGGCAAGGGCGCGAGGGAACAAATCGCGAAAATCCAACGGCAGGACGTCGCCGAGTCCGAGCCGGCCGACGACGAAGACGCCATCCTGGAGTGAAGACGCGAAATAGAGTCGATCGCGGGCGCGCGTCACGGCGACGTACAGCAGGCGTTTTGCCTCCTCGCGCTCGCGCGCAGTCGCATCCTCATCCGCCTCCGATCGAAAGTCCCCGATCGACACGACCGGCGCATCGTCTGCCGGCGACGAGAACCGGATTGGCGCGCGCGAGCCTCCGGCCCCCTTGGCGAGATTCACGATGAACACGACCGGGAATTCGAGGCCTTTGGCGGCGTGAACGGTCATCAGATTCACGGCGTCGACCGCGTCGATCGCCGCATTCGACTCGTCGCCAGCCGACAGGCGATCGAGATGATCGGTCACTCGAGACAGGGTGGCGTAGCCGCGATTCTGAAGGCGCCGCACGAAGCCACGAATCTTCTTCAGATTCTCCCGCGCCTGATCGGCGCGCGGCCCGGCGAGCTCCCAGAAGTAAGCGGACTCGGCAAGCACGCGATCCAGCAACTCGGCGGGCGGCACGCGGTCAGCCAGGGCGATCCATTGCGGCAAGGCTGCCCTGAGCCGTGCGAGCACGGCGCGATCGTCTTCGTCGAGCACGCTGACATCCACCGAGTCGTCGATGAACGTCGCCGCCACCTGTGGCGACAGCGTCGCGAGCGCGCGATCTGAAAGACGGACGAGGCGCGATCGCAGAAATGCCGCCGCGCGAAGATCGGAGGAAGGATCCGCCAGGTACCGAAGGAGCGCGACGACATCCTTGATCTCGTCGGCGTCGAAGAATCCGAGCCCCTTGTAGACGTAGCTGCGGATACCTCGCGCCTCGAGTGCGCGCTCGAAGTCCTGGTGGCCCTCTCGCGTGCGGAACAGGATGCCGAAATCTCCCGGGCGAGGACGGCGCGCGACGCCAGTCTGACGATCCCGCACCGTGCCCTGCTCGAGAAGCCGCGCAATCTCGGCGGCAACCGCTCGCGCACATCTCTCGCTATCGGGCGCCGCGATCAGCCCGAGGGCCGGCTCGTCGTCCACACGCGCCTCGTCGACCGGGAATCGATCTTTCTCCTCGTAACCGAACGCGTCTTCGCGATCGGGAAGCTTCTCGACGGCGTCGAACAGCGTGTTGGCGAAGGCGAGGAGCGGCGGCACGGCGCGGAAGCTTCGACGGATCGCGTGACGGACGTCGCCCTGTCCGGGACGGAGGTCCGTGACATGACCGGCTGCCCGGAGGAGAACGCCGACGTCCGCGTCGCGAAAGCCATAGATCGACTGCTTGCGATCGCCGACCACGAAGATCGTCGGTTCGAGCGGGAGATCGTCGGCCACGCCGCGGCCCTCGCGCCACGACTGAACGAGCTGCCAGACCAGCCGCCACTGCGCATCGCTCGTGTCCTGGAACTCGTCCACCAGCAGGTGGTGATACCGCGACTCGAGGACGAAACGGCTCTCCGTGAACTCCCCCATCGCGCCGAGCAGATCGAGCGCCCGGCCCAGCGCCTCTGGAAAGTCGACGACCGCGTGCTGATCCAGCGTCCGCCGGTACTCTTTCCGGGCGATGGCGAAGACAGTCGCCACACCGCGTGTAAGGACGGCATTGACGTCTCGCCGGAAGGCAGCGATGTCTTCGACGATCCGGGTGGCCAGCAGCGACGCAAGATCCAGGTGAGCGCGGCGAGCGCGCTCGTCCGGGAAGTCGTCCTTCACGTACGCGGATCGCTTGCGTGGCGTACCGTCCCGCGTCAGGAAATATTCGCGAACCCCATCCATCAACAGGCGTGCCATGCGGAACGCCTGTTCGTCATCGGGCTCAGCGGATCCAGGAAGGCGGCGAAGATCGGACGCGAGCACCCGGAAGCGAGAGGCGTGGAGAGGGCCAGTGGCGACGAAGACGTTCAGCCGGTCACCGAGCCCGGCGCGAATCCGCTCGATGAAGTCCTCGGCGGCCCGGTTTGGCGTCAGAGCTGTCGGGGATCGGGCCCATGGCGCGCGCCAGCGCGGGACCGGCCACCAGCCGGCGATCGATCAGGCCGCGAAGGCCCTCGCGCAATTGCCATTCGCCCAGACGGGCGAGCACCAGTGCCACCGACGGGTCGGACAGGGCGGCGCTCCGGCAGATGCGAAGGGTTCGGTCCAGCGACTCGTCCACGAGTCGAAGCGCCTCGGTCTCATCCGCCATGCCGAAGCCGGGATCCAGATCGGCTTCCAGCGGGAACTCGCGAAGCAGCGAGAGACAGAACGCATCGATCGTGCTGATCGATACGTCCTGCAGGTGATCGCGCAGCGATGTCCAGACCGTGGGCTGTATTCCGCCCTCTTCCGCCGCGCGGCGCAAGGTGGTGAGGATGCGCTCGCGCATCTCCGACGCGGCCTTCCGCGTGAACGTAATCGCCAGAATGTTGCGCGGCTCGACGCCGGCGCGAACGAGATTGACGTACCGATCGACGAGCACGCGCGTCTTCCCGGTACCCGCGGAGGCTTCGAGGACGACGTTACGGGTGGGATCGACGGCAGCGGCACGATCCGCGGCGTCGGCGAGGATGACGCCGGGTGGCGGCGCGTCTCTTCCGCCGCCGCGATCGATCGCCGCGTCCGCGAGCGGCGCGTCGTCAAACGGCAGGCTCGGGCTCGTCGGCTTCCGCTTCGACATAATCCTTCCGGCAGACTAGGGCCCAGGCGCACGTCGTGCACAGACTGCGGTGGGCAGGTCGCGGCGGGAACTCGCCTCGTCCGATCGCGTCGAGATAGGCGACGACCCGGCCCTCCTGCTCCTCGAGTACCATTTCGCTCGCGTCGGCGCCCCGCGCGAGCTTCTTGACGGGAGGATCCTCGCGGAAGGCGACATATGCAGCTTCCGCGAGCGCCCAATCCCGGCCGCGGTATCCCGCAAGGCGCTGCCTCACGGCCGTCGCATAGATCGCGAGCTGTAGATCGTCCGCTGCGCGCGACGACTTGTAGTCGATGACGCGAAACGTGCCGTCCTTCAGCAGATCGATGCGATCGGCGACGCCTCGCAGGCTGACATCGCGGAGGCCGTTCGACGAGCGCAGGGAATACGTCCCCTCGAGGCGGTGCTCCAACCACCGCTCGACGACCGGCACGTCACGCTCCGCTTCCATCCGCATGACGACATCGATCAGCCCCGCGGCGACCGGCGAGCCGAGGAACCGCGTGCGCTCGATGGCGGCGTCGGACGGCGACAATTGCGCCAGGCGCGGCGTCAGTACCTCGACGAACAGCGCGCGGGCCTCCTCGAGCCGGTCGGGTGTGATCGAGCCGTGACCCTTCGCCTGCCAGGCGCGATAGAACGCCTCGAACGTCTCGTGCAGGAAGCGGCCTCGCTCCAGCGGCGTCAATCCTTCCTCGTCCGCGTACTCCTCGGGAAGCCGCAGCACATGCCTGGCGAAGAACTTGAACGGACACTGGCCATACAGGTCGATCGCACTCACCGACCATGCACGCGGAGACTGATCGCTGACGACGCCATGAAACCACGGAGACGAGAACGGCGGCCGCGACTCGCGGAGCTCGACCCACGCGCGCACCGATTGATCGAGCACGTCGCCCGGGACCGGGCGCGTCAACAGTGCCTCGTGATCGAACACCAGCGTCGGAGGAAGCGTAAGCGTGGTGGCGGCGAGTCCCGCGCGAGGCACTTCGTCGACGAGCGGCGAGCGATCCACCAGCGCATCGTCTTCCAGCGAGAACGTGGAGAGCGTCACATCGCGTCGCGGCGACTGCAGAAGGTCGATGAAGCTCTCGCGTGACGCAGCCGATTCGTCGGCGTCGGCCGGCCAGCCCAGTCCGCTCAGGACCTTCTGCGAGTAAAAGACGTTACGGCGGCGGCGTGCCGGCCACTCCCCGTCCACGAGGCCGGCGAGGTGGAGGCTCTCGAAATCGCCGAACGGCGCCGCCGCGGCGTCCAAGAGCCGCACACCGGCGCGTCCGCGGGCCGGTGCGAACGTTTCGCTCTCCACCGCGCGCCGGACGGTGGCCGACAGCTCGTCGATCGTCCAATGGAGATCGTGATGCCGGCGATGCGCGTCCGCTAGCGCGTCGAGAATCGTCAGGACCCCTGCCCGCGCGCGAAGCCGCCGCTCGGCGAGCGGATCATCGGCGGCGATCGGACCTGCGAACTCGTCGAGGAACGCACGGACGACAGCAAGCGCGGCACTGGCGGGACGCTGATCGGCGAGCGGGGTCAGCGCGCGCACGGCGCGGGCGGCGGCGCTCGCGGCGCGGGAGGCGCGATCCTTGTCCCATCTCGGGTCGCGCGACGGCGACAGCGCACCAGAGGCCCAGCCCGCCGCGAGCTCCTCCAGTCGATCGGCGTCGCCTCCGTGATCGAACGTGCTCAGACCGACTTCGAGAGCAGCAACGTCGCGACCGACCACGACATCATCGGCCGCCGTGAACACGAAGTGCGGCGATCGCAGGAGCGCCACGAGCGACGAGGCGCTGAATCGCGTCGCTACCGCGGTGAAGACGAGGTCGAGTGCTGCCGCGAAGGGTTCAGCGGCAAGCGGCAGCGCCTCGCGCAACTGGACGGGCACGCCGCCCGACGCGAAGATCTCGCGTGCGAGGTAGACATAGGGCAGGGGCCGGCGGACGACGACGGCGGTGCGATCGAGCGGAACGTCGGGGTGGAGGCGGTGCAGGGCCCGGACGCGCCGCACGATATCGGACAGTTCGTCTTCACGATCCCGGCTGGTGAAGCAGAACGCATCACCGCCCGGCGGAACGACCAGCGTGGGCGGGATGACTTGGCTGTCGCCGGCCGGCACGCGCACTTCCTCGAGCTCGGGGAGCAGGCTATGCAGCCGCTCGAGCAATCCGGTTGCCAGCTGCCCTTCGGTCGCCAGAATCTCGAGCGACTGGAGATCCGGCAAGCGGGCGAGCAGGTCGAAGTCGGCCGACGAGAGGCCATTGACGTCATGCGCCGCCTCACCAATCGCGACGATCGCGGTGTGATACGGACGCGACAACGGCGTGGCGAGCAGATGCGAACGCAGCCGGTGCTCGTCGAGAAGTCCGGACGACTCGACGCGACGTTCGTAGCCCTGGAACGTGGCGGCGAGGAAGCGCGTCTGGCGAAGCAGGCGTTCCGCACCCGAATCGGTACTCCGCCGCAGACTCGAACGTCGCGACCAGCAGGCGCGCGAAGTCGTCCACCGTTTGCCGGTGGCGTCGCAGCGCGTCGTAGAAGTCCAGCACTTCCCCGATCAAGGCGGGACGCAGGTTGAACGGCGGCGTCGCGCCTTCCGTGATCGCCTCGTGCGCGGCAGCCTCCACCAGCACTTCGCGCTCGTAGACAGTGAGCAGGCGCGCCAACGCGCCAGCCCGTTCATGCAGAGCGGTGTACCAGTCGCGCCGCGTCAACAGGTCGGGCAGCACAATCGTGCGATCGTGGGCCTGCTCGAACAACCGGCGGACGAGCTCGGCCGCGGATCGCGTCGGCAGCAGCACCACGGTCGATCGGGCCGCTGGCACGTCGTGAAGCGACGCCAGTTCGGTAAGACAGGCTCGAAGGGCGGGAAGCGCGGGCGCGCGGTGGAGCCGGGTTCGTCGAGGTGTGATCACCGTGAGCCAGGGGGCGCCAGCGCCGTCTCGAGTTCCCGTGTGGCACGCGCCATCAGCATCAAGGCCCCCGCGGCAGCCGATGACGCCTGCCACGCTTGATCCATCGCGCCGCTGGTCACGGCGGTGCCACGCGTCGCCACCGCCTGCATCGCCAGATGCGCGGCCGTCTTCAACAGCGCGTGCGCGGAGGCCAGATCGGTCGGTGGCACGACCAGCCCCAGCGCATGGGCGGCGGTCGCTGCCCGCTTCGCGAGTCTTGGCAGCTCCGCCGCAGCGGGGCCTGCCAGGCGCTTGATATCGTCGAGCCCCTGGGACATCCCTCGGAAATCAGCGAGCGGCGCGGCGATAGCGCGCTGGTAGCTCCGGAAGGTGGTCACTTTGACGCTCCACTGGTCACGGGCCAGCCGCAGGCGGCGGGCGGAGTCGAGGCGTTCCTGGAGCGTGACCAGAATCGCCGAGACGCGATCCGGCCGCTTCGCGCCGAGACGCCGGTCTTCACGCTGCACGCGCGCGATCTCGCGCTCGACGCCTCGTACATCCCCGTGATTGGCGTAACGATCGCCGTTCCGGCTCGCCGTCATGGCAAGCTTGCTGTACGCCGTCTCGACGAGCCGCTCCGTCCGGATTCGCGAAGTCACCAGCGACCTCAGGCGGTTGAGGACGGGCTGGGTCAGTGCTGTGGCGTGCGTGTCGAGGGCGCGCGCCACCGACTCGAACAGCGTCAGCCGCTCCGCCGGGATGTCGGCGCGATCGGCGAGAGCGGCCGCGCCCTCCAGCAGCTGTTCGGTGGACGGCGCGGCGAGCAGCTCGATTCTCTTCGGCGGCTCGGGCGAGGCGACGAAGGTCAAATCGAAGCGATTCTCACCGCTGGCCACGCGGAACTCGGAGATCGCCTGATCGACCAGCTCCACGATTTGCGCGATGTCGGCGGTCCGATAGCCGTAGTGCTCCCGCGGCCAGGCGTCGAGGCGCCGGCGGGCCTCGACGGCAAGCTGCAGCTTGCGGGTTGCCTCGTTCGTCAGCGCAATCTCGTTGAGGAGGCGCGCCACATCTCCCGCCAGATCGGCGAAGTCGGCCTCCCCCCGCGCGTCGGCGTACCGCGCCGCCCGCAGCGACTGGGCGTACTGCTCGGTTCGCGGCCAGTCCACCTTGTCGGCGGCCAGCGAGGCAAGCTCGGTGGCGCCGTCGCCACTCATCGCCAGCGTGAAGACGACGCGTTCGCCGACGCGAGCGTACTCGCCGAGACAGGTGACAACTGTCCCGTCGAGCAGAAACAGCCGGAAAAGCGGTGCGATCTCGGCCCGCGCCGGCGCAGCGAGACAGAGCAGCACCAGCACCGCGACGCCGGCGGCCGGCCAGCGGCTTACGATCGCGCCACGCGCACGAATGATGGCCACTGACGTGAGGGTAGTGTGCGTGTCGAAGGCGGTCAAGCGACCAGGTCGGAAAATCCACCCTGTGGAAATCATGTGGATGAACGGTGGATTCACTGTGGACGCGGTGTCGGTAAAAATATTTCTGCGCGAGAACTGCACGCGATCCCGGCGATGCGCCGATGTGGATGCCAGCTTCGCGCATCCTTTCGCTTGATCGCAGAGGAGCGGTATCTACAATGACCAGGCTGCTTCGGCGCGTTCGGCCCGCAGCGTGGCCCCCACAATTCGTTCAGGCACCGGAGACTCGTGCATCACTTCGACGAAGTCATCGATGGTCGTACGTACCACATCGAGGTCGCGCGCATTACGCGCGACCGCTGGCGCGCCCACATCGTATCCACCACAGGCGTGCGCGCCGCGCTCATGCCGTTCTATGGGCCCACACCGAGCGAGGCGGCACGCAGCCTGAGCGACTGGCTGGCGCTCGCGCACAGGACCGCACGCTCGGGTCCAGCGAACTGACGGCTCGCGTGCTTTTCCCAGCACGCGTCATCGTTTGTCTGACGCTTCTGCTCGCGACTGCCGGTCTCCGGCCGGCGGCGGCGCAGCCGCGCGTGCGGCTGATTGCCACCGGCGGAACGATCGCCAATCAGGCGACCCGCCGCCTGACCGGGCCGGAGCTCATTGCGCAAACCGCCGGTCTCACCCCTCTCGCCCGGGTCGAGGCCGAGACGTTCGCGCGTGGTCCGAGCCTTGCGCTGACACTGGCGGACTGGATTCGGCTCGCCCGTCGCGTCACGGAGGTGCTCGCTTCAGCGGACATGGCGGGCGTCGTCGTCACCGGCGGCACCGATACGCTGGAAGAGCTCGCCTGGTTTCTCGATCTCACCGTCCGTAGCGACAAGCCGATCGTCGTCACAGGCGCCATCCGGCGGCCCGGCACCGTCGAGGCGGATGGTCCACAGAACATCCTGCGTGCTGTTCAGGTCGCCGTCAGCCCCGCCGCCAGCAACCGCGGCACGCTGGTCGTCTTCAACGGCAGCGTCTTCGAAGCTCGCGACGTCGAGAAGGTCTCGACCGCCAGCCCGGACGCCTTCGGTTCCCGGGGATCGGGACCGGTCGGGCGCGCCGACGAGGATGGCGTCGTGTTCTCGCGCGACATCCGCTCCCGCCATGGTGTGCGCAGCGAATTCGATCTCGCGCGGATTCCGGCGCTGCCCCGCGTGGACGTCCTGCTCACGTACCAGGATGCACCCGGCGATCTGATCACGGCGGCCATCCGAAACGGTGCACGCGGCGTGGTGGTCGCGAGTGCAGGGGCCGGAGCGATCGCCGAAGGAGAGGCACGCGCCGTCGAATACGCCCTCGTCAAGGGAGTGCCCGTCGTGCTGGCCTCCCGCGTCGAAGGCGGATCCGTCAGCACCGATGAGGTGACAGTTGTCAAAGGGCTGATCGCGGCCGGGGATCTGAGTCCGATCAAAGCGCGCGTGCTCCTGATGCTTGCCCTTGCGCAGGGGCTGCGGGGCCCGGATCTGGAACGCGTCTTCCGCGAGTACTGAGGCGTAGACGCTGCGGCCGAGACCCCCGCGCCTTCGGGCTCACCATTGGCTCTCCGCTCGCCTCGTATGTCCGCACGCGCCGTCTCAGCGGGGCCGCCAAAACGCTCGCCGCCGGCTCGCCCGACATCCTCAGCGTAGCGCTGCGACGCCGGCTACGCATCGACTACATCTGCGGAGTGCAGGTCAGCGAGTTCCCGGCGCATCCGGCCGAATTCGCGCGGCTCAGAATCCCGCGCAAAGCTACGCCGTCTTCGAACACCCCGGCGATGTCTCGGCCATCATCGGCGACATGGCACGCCGTCTGGAACCACGCGCTCTCCACCGCCGGCCTCGAGGCGACGGATGGACCGGCATTCGAGCGCTATGACGACCGGTTCGATCCGCGCACCGGCAGTGGCGGCTTCGAGATCTGGGTGCCGGTAAGCGCCGAATCGCTTACAGTTCGAACCTGAAGCCGCGGAGATCGTCAAATCCTGGGGCGGCGGAAATCCGCGCGACGTTTCCGCGCAAGGGAGGTCCCATGATGTCGGTCGTGAAATGCACCGTCGTCGCCGGCGCGGCGCTCGTGTGCGCTGCCAGCCTTCAGGCGCGGCAAGCCGGCCCCGCTCCGCAGACAATCGACCTGGCCGAGCGGCTCGCCGGGGGCAAGCTGCGAGTCGTCAATCGTGAAGCGACCGCGATCAAGGACCGTCCCGGCGCGATTCATCTGACGGGAAGTCCGGGAAATGGCTTCGCCTGGATCGACGGCACCGATTTCGGCGAAGGCACAATCGAAGTCGAGATCCGCGGCCGCGACGTGATGCAGCAGAGCTTTGTCGGCATCGCGTTTCACGGGAAGGATGACAAGACGTATGAGGCCGTCTATCTCCGCCCCTTCAACTTCCGATCGCCGGATCCGACCCGGCACCAGCACGCCGTTCAGTACATTTCAATGCCCGACTACGACTGGCCGCGGTTGCGGAAGGAGTTCCCGGAGGAGTTCGAAAATCCGGTGGATCCATCCCTGTCGCCGACCGACTGGGTTCACGTGAAGGTTGTCGTGCAGGGCGCGAAGATTCAGATCCATGCCGGACCCGTCCAAGCTCCTACTCTTGAAGTACGAAAGCTTGGGCAGCTCGATCGCGGCCTGGTCGGCGTCTGGGTCGGCAACACGAGCGAGGGCGATTTCGCGAATGTGCGCCTGACGCCCGCAAAGTGACAACGCTCAGACGCGTGCCGAGACCACGGGCACCATCCAGGCCGCATAGCGCATCGGATTGCTGATGTCGCCAATCATCTGGTTGAAGTGGGCGATCGCCTGCTCGGGCGTGAAACGCGAGTACTCAGCGATCGATTCGGCGTACCCATCGCGCCAGGCCTCGAGGATCGAGCCGAAGATCTCGCGCGGCACACGGAGCGTATCCACCACCACGTAATCCATTGTGATGTCGGTCAGCCCCAGCGTGGCCAGGATCTCGAACACGTCGCGGCCGATGTAGAGGTCCGTGTTCGTCTTCTCGCCGAATGCCGTCGCCGCATCGTGCCAGAACAGCGTCGGATCCAGCGCCGCGTGCTGGAAGTGCAGCATCCCGTAGTCTTCGGGAATCAAGTGCAGCCGCCCGCCGGGCCGTGTCACGCGCACGAGCTCCGTCACCACCCGCTCTGGAAATGGGATCGCGTGGAGGACGTGCCGGCAGACGGTCAGATCGAACGTGTCGTCGGGGACCTGCAGACCGAACACGGTCTGCTGCTCGAAGCGCAGGCGCGGCGCGAACCGCGCGTAGCGGCGGCGCGCGAGCTCGAGATGCGCGTCGACGATGTCCACGCCGAGGAGCTCCGCGTCGGGAAACAGCTCCGCCAGGCGCGACGTGATCTCGCCTGGACCGCATCCGGCATCGAGAATCCGGAGCGACCCCGACAGGTTATATCGCCCGAAAAGCTCGACCTCCTGCGGCCAAATCGCCCGGGCTTGTGCGTCGAGGTTTCGCACCATCGACTCGTCGGCCATCTCACGCGCCTGCGGATTCAGATCGCTCATCTTTTCGGCTCTCGCGTCTCGTATAAGACTCTATACAGCATTCACGGTAACATCTCACCTTCCCTGCTCTGCCTCGATGCCAGACTCGCCCGTCACCCCAAGCATTCTCGTGGCCGACGATCAAGCGGACGTGCTCGACGCGCTGCGGCTCGTCCTCAAGGTGTCCGGGTTCGACACCGAGTCGGCGAATTCGATTGCGATGGTGCGCGAGCGCCTCGTCGCGAAGCGCTACGACCTGTTGCTGATGGACCTGAACTATGGCCGCGACACGACATCGGGGCGCGAAGGCCTCGAGCTGCTCACCGAGGTGCTCGCGCGCGACCCGTTCCTGCCGGTCATCGTCATGACGGGATGGGGCACGATTGAGACTGCGGTCGAGGCCATGCGCCGCGGCGCGCGGACGTTCGTACACAAACCGTGGGACGACACGGAGCTCGTGCGCACCGTTCGTCGCGAAGTCGACGACGGACACGCGCGACGCCGTGCCGGCGCCATCGCCTCGCGAGAGAGGGAGGACGCGCGGTTGATCCAGCGGGCGCTGCTGCCGTCGGTGATGCCTGCCACCCCGGGTTGTGAGATCGCTGCCCTCTGGGAGCCGGCGTCGGATTTCGGCGGTGACTGCTACGACGTCCTTCGCCTTGGCGGAGGCCGCATCGGACTCTCGATCGCCGATGTTACGGGCAAAGGTCTGCCGGCGGCCTTCCTGATGTCCAACCTGCAGGCATCAGTTCGGGGCTTTGCGGCCCAGCAGTCGAGCCCTCGTTACGTGACGCAGGGCATCAACCGCGCCCTCTGCGGCAATCCCGCGCTTCGGACATTCGCGACGCTCTTCTATGCGGAAATCGACACTGTCACCCGGACGCTGACCTTCAGCAATGCCGGCCACAATCCGCCGATCCTGGTCCGCGCGAATGGATCGGTGGAACGGCTGTCTGCAGGCGGGCTCGTGCTTGGCGTGAAGGAGTCGGCCTTCTACGAGCAGGGCGAGACGAAGATCGTCGCCGGCGATCGCCTGGTGATGTTTACCGACGGGATTAACGAGGCGGAAAACCCGGCCGGCGTCGATTTCGGAGATGAACGCCTCGTCGAAACCGTGGTCCTCCATCGCCACCAGCCAGCCGCCGCCCTGCTCGAACAGGTTTTCGCGGAGGTCCGTGCATTCACGGGCGGACACTTCAGCGACGATGCGACGCTGATTACGGTGGCGATTCGCTAGCCGGGGAACGTGATGATCGTCAGGGCTGCCGAGGTACACGAGGTCGATCAACTCGCGACCATCTGGTACGAGGGTTGGAACGACGCACACGCCGAACTGGTCCCGCCCGAGTTGAAACGCGAACGAACGCGCGACAGTTTTCGCGATCGCCTGCGTGCCGCCCTCGCCGATGTCCGCGTCGCCGGACCAATGAGCGCCCCCGTCGGCTTCGCGATCGTCAAAGGTGACGAGCTGTACCAGCTGTACGTGTCGGCGCCGGCTCGCGGGTCTGGGGTGGCGGCGGCGCTGATCGATGACGCGGAAGCCCGGTTGGCGGCCAGCGGCGTGTCGACGGCGTGGCTGGCGTGCGCGATTGGCAACCATCGCGCCGCGCGATTCTACGAAAAGCGCGGATGGCATCGCACGGCGACGGTTGCGTATTCCGCGGACACCACGAGCGGCCATTTCAAGCTGCAGGTGTGGCGCTACGAAAAGCTGCTGATCCCCGCCGCCAGTTGAACCATCCGCGTTGAATCGTCGTCTATTGCCTAGACTGTCTATTGCCTAGATTGTCATGGTAATGTGACGCATGCCCGACTCGACGAAACCCTCGAACGCCCTGCTGCACGGCGCGCTCGACGCGCTGATTCTCAAGACACTCGCGCGCGGCCCGCGTCACGGTTACGCGATTGCGAGGTTCATCGAGGACACGACGGGCGAGGCCGTGCTCGTCGAGGAAGGGTCGCTCTACCCGGCGCTCTATCGCATGGAGCGCCGCGGGTGGATCGAAGCCGAGTGGGGCACGTCGGAGCTCGGCCGCCGCGCCAAGCTGTACAGCCTCACCGTGGCCGGACGCGTGCAGCTGGCGGCCGAAATGGCAACCTGGCGGCGGTTCTCCGCTGGCGTCTCCAAGGTGCTCTTCGCACGATGAAGCGCTCCTTGCGATCGTGGCTCTGGCGCGTGCCGCTCGATCAGGAAGTGGACGAAGAGATCGCCTTCCACCTCGAGATGCGCGTCCGCGAGCTCGTCGATCGCGGCATGGATCCGATCGCCGCGCGATCCCTGGCCACGGCACGCCTCGGCGACCTGAACACACTGAAGCGCACCTGCATGGAGCTTGGCAGGAAAAGGGATCGTGAGATGCGACTGACCCGATGGCTCGACGAGCTGCGCGACGATGTGAAGTTTGCGGTGCGGCAGTTGCGGCACTCACCAGCCTTTGCGCTGGTGGCCGCGCTGACGCTGGCGCTTGGTATCGGCGCCAACGGCGCGATCTTCGCGCTCGTCGACGCGACATTGCTTCGGCCGCTGCCCTTCCCGCATCCGGATCGGCTGGTGATGCTGTGGGAGCGCACCGGCGCCGAAACGCACGACGGCGTATCGCCGCTGAACCTCGCCGACTGGAACAGCAGGAGCCGATCGTTCGAGCGGATCGCCGGCTTCGTGCCCAGCGTCGGCGGCATGGTGATGGCCGGCACTGACGGCAACGCGGAAACCGTGTCGCGTCAGTGGGTCACCTCAGGCGTGTTCGAGGCGCTCGGTGTCACGCCGATCGTGGGGCGAACGTTCTCGCTTGCCGACGACCGCAGCCATACACACGTCGCCGTCCTCAATGAATCCTTCTGGCGGACGCGTTTCAACGCCGATCGCGCCGTAGTCGGTCGCGACCTGAAGCTCGATGGCACGCTCTACACCATCATCGGCGTGGTGCCGGAGCGCGCGCAGGTGATCGGCCGGAGCAGCATCTGGGCGATGGTTTCGCTGCACGGCGCGCCTCCCCAGGCGCGCAGTGCGTACATGTTGCAGGCGGTCGGCCGGTTGAAACCAGGCGTGACGTTCGACGCCGCGACCTCGGACCTGGGCGCGATCGCCTCCGCACTGGCGCGCGAGTTTCCCACGACCAACCAGGGACGCAGCGTCACGATCGAGCCGATGCACGACGCCGTGATCGGCAGCGATCTGCGCTTCACGTCGATGCTGTTCCTCGGCGTTGTCGGGTTCGTGCTGCTGATGTGCTGCGCGAACGTCGCCAACTTGCTGCTCGCGCGCGCCACCGTGCGGACGCGCGAGCTGGCGATTCGATCCGCACTGGGCGCCGGACGCCGGCGTGTGATTCGACAGCTGCTGACCGAGAGTCTCGTGCTTTCGACGATCGGCGGCGTGCTCGGCGCGGTTGTCGGCGCGGCCATCGTCAGCGCCGCGCCGGGGCTGATCCCGCCAGGCGTTCTTCCAGGTGCCGTCGTGCTGACGTTCGACTCGCGGGTCGTGGCGTTCTGCGCCGTGACCGCAGTGCTGGTCGGGGATTCTGTTCGGCCTCGTCCCCGCATGGCAGTCGACGGGCCTTTCCTCGTCGGAGATCGCCGCCACCGGGAGCCGGACCGTGACCGGCCAGGGTGGAAGACTTCGCAGCGTGCTCGTCTCCGGCGAGATTGCAGCGGCGGTGCTGCTGCTCTTCGGCGCCGGCTTGCTGCTGCGGACGCTCCTTGCCGTCGAGAACGTCGACCCCGGCTACCGCGCGCGCAGCGTGCTCACGATGATGGTCGATCCGCTTGGGCGGTTGTATCCGACCGACGCCGCATTGCTGCAGTTCTTCGAATCGATCGAGCACGAAGTCAGCGCCGTTCCCGGCATCCGCAGTGTCGCGTGGTCGACGACGCTGCCCTTGGGGCCTTCGGATGGCGGACGCCGTGCCTTCGAAATCGAAGGCGGGACGCCCGTGGACGCCCGCCAGCGTCCGACCGCCGCCTACGAGATCGTCAGCGCGCCGTATTTCACCACCATCGATCTGCCGATCGTCGCGGGCCGAGGCTTCACGGCCCAGGATCGCGCCGACAGCGTTGCCGTCTGCGTGGTGAACGAAGCGTTCGTCCGCCACAATCTCGGCGGGCGGCCTCCGGTTGGCCAGCGTTTAGCCCTGCGTCCTCCCGAGTCGACCGACGCGAAGCCGGTGGTGAAAGAGATCGTGGGCGTGGCCGCGCAGGTGAAGTCGCGGCCCGACGAGACGGAAGACGTCGTGCAGATTTATGTGCCCCTGGCTCAGAATCCCATCGATGACATCTACATGGTCGTCCGACCGGCTTCCGGGAGTGCGGCTGCGCTCGCGTCCTCCGTGCGAGCCGCAATCGGGCGCGTTGACAAGGAACAGCTCGTGAGCGTGCGCGACGTGATGACCCTCGAGGACGTTGCCTGGGACGCGTCGGCGCGTCATCGATTCAGGGCCGTGATGGTCATCACCTTCGCGGCGTTGGCGCTGCTGCTTGCGATGATCGGCGTGTTCGGGATTCTCGCGTATTCCGTGCAGCAGCGCGTCCGCGACTTCGCGGTCCGGCGTGCGCTCGGCGCAACGAGCGGTGACGTCCTGAGGATGGTGTTGCGCAGCGCGTTCGGCGTCGTCGCCGGGGGCGTCGGCCTTGGGCTGGTGCTCTCCGCCATCCTGGGGCGCCTGTTGACCACGATGCTGTTCGGCGTGCGGCCCCTGGACGCGATGACGTTCGCATCTGTCACGTTCGTGCTGGCGGTTACCGCGGCACTGGCCGTCGCGGGCCCGGCCTGGCGCGCGACTCGCATCGATCCGGCGGCGGCGCTCAGGACCGAGTGAGCGTCACGGCTTCACCGCCGCCAGCCGCACGACGCGGGTCTCGAGCTTTCCGAAGTCGCTGACCGCGTCGACGTCTTCGTAGCGGACGACCCGGAGCGACGAAAAGAGCTGCAGCAGCTCGTTCGTATCGAACACGACGGCGCCGCCGATCGGCCTGGCTTTCGTCGCGTCGCGGTGGAACCCTTCGACCACGACCAGGCCGCCGGGCCGCAGGGCCTGCACTACCTTCGGGGCGTACTCGCGAGCACCAACGTAGCTGAGCACGATGAGGTCCCAGGCGCCGGTGCCCCACTCGAAGTCCTCCGCGCGGGCGACGTGGGTCGTAATCTTGACCCCGAGCCGGCGCGCTTCTTCTTGCGCAGCAGACACGGCGCGATCCGCCGGGTCGAAGCCGACGGACTCCCATCCCTGCTGCGCCAGGTAGATCGTGTTGCGCCCTTGCCCCATGCCGACGTCCAGCGAACGTCCCGGCTTCAGGCCCCTTGTAACCGCGACGAGAAAGGCGTTGGGGGCCGTGTTGAACCGTGGTTGCGGTGAGGTGAGAATCCGGTTCCAGCGCTCGATCTCGGCGCGGTCGCCGATTGACTTGAGCGAGGCGATCGCCGCCGCCGCGTCCTGTTCGGACTTTCCCTGCGTCCGCAACGCCGCCGCATAGCGCTGATACACCACCTCGTCGTCGGCGTCCTGCACGTCTTTCGGCTGACTTCCGATCCAGGCACGGAAGGACTCGTAGATCTTGATTTCTTCGGGCGTCAGAGCCGGCGCGACAGGCGCGTTCTGCTGAGCAGTGATCGGCTGCGCGAACACGAGCGCGAGCAGGCACAGCAGTGACTGAACCAGATGCCGAATCATCGCGAAATCATGGCACAGAGATGATGGGAGTGGCGACGCGGAGCGAGGGTGCGTTATGGTCGTGCCAGGAGACACACGCATGAGCGAACAGACGCTGTTCACGGGTTTCTGGGAGCATGAATCGAAGACGACACGAAACGTGATCGCGCGGATTCCGGAGGCGTCGGACTACCGGCCCGACGCCAAGTCGCGGACCGCCAGCGAGATCGCCTGGCAGATCGTCTGCGAGGAGAAGATGCTCATCGACGCGCTCGAGAGCGGCAAGATGGAGTGGAACCCGGCGCCGGCGCCGACCACCATGCGGGAGATGGTCGACGTCTACGACGTGCAGAGCGCGGAGATGCTCCGCCGGCTGAAAGCGCTTCCCGCAGGGTTGTGGGACGGCACGCTCGATTTCTTCGGGAAGGCGCGGCCGGCGGCGCCGATGGCCTGGGGCTTCCTGTTCGACATCGTGCACCACCGCGGGCAGATCACAACCTACTTGCGGCCGATGGGATCGACCGTCCCGCAAATCTACGGCCCGAGCGCGGACGAGCCCTAGCGGTTGCTCCTCGCGGATTGACCAGGTCGGCAACCGATTGCTACTATTGGAGGTTCGAATTCCCGCCAGAGTGGGCCTGTGGCGCAGCTGGGAGCGCGCCTGAATGGCATTCAGGAGGTCACCGGTTCGATCCCGGTCAGGTCCACCAGCCTTCGCTCACGCTTGCAAACGCGAAGCGTGAGCTTCGGCTCGGCAAGCCAGGCGAAGGCTGTCGCGCCGTAGCCGCGCAGCGGCGAAGGCGGACCGCCCACTCCGTCGAGAACGAGCTTCGGCTCGCGAAGAGATGCCGCGCCGTGGCGGCGAAGGCGGGCCTGTTTGCCTGAACGGCCTACGGGCTTCGGCTCGGCCAGCCATCCGTCACCCCGCTTGACTCGCCCGGTACCAGGTCATCGCAGATCCTGCACGCAATCGCCGTCAGCCTGAGTGCAGAAGCTGCCATCAGTGTCGCGGGAATTCACCGTTACTGCGCGTTCTGCGCTCCAGCGTTTCGGCACCGACGTTGCCCTCGCCGTCGGATGCCCGAATACAAGCGACTCGTCTACGTTCTGAAGAGTGTCAATCCCAAGGTGCACTACTACATCGGTCTGACCTCTGACGTTCCCGCCCGCCTCGCCGATCACAACGCTGGCCGCTGCCCGCACACTGCGCGCCATCGTCCTTGGCAACTGCACGTCACCATCGAACTCCCCGACGAGGAGCGAGCAGTGCAATTCGAGCGGTATCTGAAGTCAGGCTCCGGGCGCGCGTTCGCCAAGCGCCATTTCGGTTGAGAAGTGCCCTGCACTCGATCAGCTTCCTTGAGATTGTCGAGGACGATGACGCGGACAGTGCCGCCGAGCCGACGAAACGCCCGCTCGTGGAGCTTGGCCCAGACCAGCGTGCTTGAGTGAAGTTGCCCCGGTTTCGTGGACTCCTGCCCTGTTGGGCGATCATGGGAGACACGATGCGAAATCACATCGACGGTATCCGCCGGAGTATCGGGATCGGATCATCGAGCTCGTGAGCAGCGGGCGGAGTCCGGAATCGCTGGCGCGAGTATGAGCCGTCGGCGCAGTGCATTCGGAATTGGGTGGCGCAGGCCGCTCCAGCGCGTCGACGATCTTCGTCACGGGCCTTCCCTCCCGACGTGGGCCGGCGACAGTCGAAGCCGTGCTACCAGGGAGAGGAATCGCGGCTCGCTACGGAGGGCATCGAGTTCGGGATCGCCAATGCTGATGACTCGCATCACGCGCTCCCGATACGCGTGCTCCAGATGATCCAATGCGGCACCTCGGCTGCCGAGGCCAGCGTGACACAACGCGATGTCGTACGGCGACACATAGCTGCTACGAGCGCGGGTCGTCAGTTCGTCCAGAATGGCCGTCGCGCCCGAGACATCGCAAGCGTGCGCCGGGCGAAGCACAACTCGGCACGCCACATCGGAAGGCCGCCCGACAGCTCAGACGCGATCTCCAATTCACTGAGCGCCGTCTCGACAGCGCCGCCGAAGAGGCACGCGCGCCCGAACTGCCAATGCGCGATAGGGGAGTGGGGTTCGAAGTCGACGGCACGGCTGCCCTGCTCGATTGCCTGGGCGTAATCGCGTGAGGCGAGGAAGATGTATGGCACGTAGGCGTTGATTGCCGGCGACAGGGGATCGAGACGGCGGGCGAGCTCAATCTGCTCGACGGCTTCTCCGTACCGGCTGAGGCTCACCAGCAGTTGCGCGTAGAAGTGATGCGCCGTGGAGTAGCTCGGGTTCAACGTGATTGCGCGGTGGTACTCACGCTCTGCAGCGGCCAGTCCCAATCGTAGTCCTTCAGCACTTCAGCCAGGCAGGTATGCGCCTCGGCCAGATCGGCGTTCAGTTCCAGCGCGCGGTCTGCGGCCCGACGCGCCATTCGGAACGCCGTGTGCGCTGGCTGAAGCCCCCAAATGCCCAGCAGGATGTAGGCGTCGGCCAACCCGGTGTGCGCAACGGCGAACGACGAATCGATGGCCAGGGCTCGCTGGAACTCCTCGATGCTGCCATAGAGGTCCCGCTCGGTCCTTCTATTCCACAGGTAGCGCCCTTTGAAGTAAGCGAGCTGGGCGTCGGGCGCGACGGCGGCGACCGGCGCTTTGGCCGCGTCGGCCGGACGGAGCGGCAGCTCGAGCTCGGTGGTGATCGCCTGAACGACTTGACCGCACAGCTCCGGCAAACGGCCCAGTACCGGCGTCGTACTGTCCTTGCCAGACGACCAGCTCGGAATGGATGTCCACGAGGCGGACAGTCACGCAAATCGCCGGCTCCAGGCGTATGACCGAGCCTTCCACAGCCAGGTCCACGTCCAGCTCGCGGCCGAGTGCAGATAGCGGCTTGGAGGAAGTCACGAAAGCGTTGGCCGAGGTTCGCGAAATGACTTTGAGGAGACGCACCTCACCGAGCGCGGTCGTGAGCATGTCCGTCACGCCGGCGGCCAGATAGCTCTGCGCACCATCGTCGAATGGGCTATCGAACGGAAGGACGACGATCGACCGGCTCGAGTCGTCGCGACGGGTCGGTTGGATCGGCGCGATGAATCGGTAGCCGCGCTTCGACAGCGTTTCTATGAACCGGGGATTGTGACCGCTGTCACCAAGAATCGTCCGCAGCTGACTGATACACTTGTTGAGCGCGCTCTCGAAGTCGACGAACGTGCGATCGGGCCAGACGCTCTCCTTCAATCGTTCTCGCGAGACCACTTCGCCCGGGTGTTCGAGCAGTGTGTTGAGGACACGATAAACCTGCTCGGGCAGCCTGACCTTGACGCCCCGTTTGCGCAATTCTCCGCTGGTGGTGTCCAGTTCGAAAATGCCGAAGCGTGTCGGCGACACGAATTCCTGCCTCACAGTCCGCTTGGGGCAGACACGATATCACCCCACGACTCGCAGCACGCCGCACCGGCCGTAAGGTGTAGCGCTAAACGGTTACCTATGAGCGGCTTACGGCGCAATGCGATAGGCATGTAAAGGCAAGGACCGGATCGAGGCCGGACCGTCTACATTGGCGGTGTGGCTGGCGTCACCTGGACGCGCACTTCGAAATCGGCGAGACAACAACCGGCGCCACAGAGAGGAAGTTCGAATATGGTCGGCAACGAATTCGCGGGAGAGCGGTTCCTGACGTTCAACGCGAGGCCCAGAGCCGTCTCGCTGGATGTGGCGAAGACAGCAGTCCTGGTGGTCGACATGCAGAACGACTACGGCACCGAGGGCGGGCTGTTCAGCCGTGCAGGTATCGACATATCGATTGTCCGCAACGTCATCGGCCCCATCGCCAAGGTTTTGGCGAGCGCTCGATCGATTGGCGTGCCGGTCGTCTACATCAAGGCGGGCATCCGCGCCGATCTCTCCGATCTTGGCGCGCCTGGCACTCCGAACGGCGACCGCTGGCGCTCATACGGCGCAGGACAGGCCGTGACAGCCCCGGACGGCCGCGAGAGTCGAGTGCTGATCAGGGACACCTGGAATACGGAGATCATTCCCGAGGTTGCGCCGCAGTCGGGCGACGCCATCGTCTACAAGCACCGGTATAGCGGCTTTCATGAGACGGAGCTGGATGCCGTGTTGAAGCAGCTGGGTATCCAGAATTTGATCGTCACAGGCTGCACCACCAGCGTGTGCGTCGAATCGACGATTCGAGACGCATACTCCAGGGACTACTCCTGCATTCTGCTGGAGGATTGCACAGCGGAGCCGATTGGCCGCGGATCGAGTGGCTATCAGGGGGTTCCGGACCGGGCGGGCGACAGCGGCGGCAGCAATTATGACGCGACCTTGGTGCTCGTTCAGACGGTTTTTGGCTGGGTGTCCGACTCGCGCTCGGTTACCACGGCGATGGACGCGCGCAAGCTGGCAACGATTTCTGTCTGAGCAGCGGCAAGTGGACGAACAGCAACACGCCGAGGCTGAACATTGCGGTTGGTGTGCTCGCCGTATCATCGCGGTCGCCGTTGCGTATTTTCTGTCGGTTTTCGCGCCACAACACTGAAGGGCGTGGTTCGCTCCCAACGGACCGAATCGGCCGCCCACTCGCCGGAAAGGACTTCAGGCTGCACGAACATATCCAGCTGTCCGCCGATTGCAGTTGGGCAGTCGCCTGACAACTGGTTGAAGTCATGCACCATGTGCATCTGATCGTGGTAGTGGAGGGCGTGGGCGATGTCTGTCCATCGCATCTCGGGCGCCGCCGCCCTGAAGCGCAGAGCCGCCTCGAAGCGAACGATCCGGGCGTAGAGCTTCGGCGAGATCCCGATCTCGTAGCGGAACCGTCGCTCGAACTGTCGTGTCCCGAGTCCCGCCCGCCGAGCGAGAGCGGACACGCGAACACATCCCCGGCGCTCCTGTATTTCCAATGCGATCCTTGCCGTGCCGGCAATCGACTCGTGCGCGGGACGTCTCGCGCACAAGTGCTCGTCTGCGATGCGAACCCGGTCGTCAAACGACGTCACATCGGCAAGCCGGCGCTCGAGTTCGCCGAGCCGGCGGCCGAGTGCCGATTCGCCCTCGAAGTGGTCGTTCGTCAGCACCTCTCCCGGCAGGGCAAACAACGCGAGCAGCCCACCGGCCTGAAAGACGATCGTGAACGCGTCGACCACTCCCTGCATGACTAGATCGACCCGTCGAAATGTCTGCGCACCGATCAATGCGATCGGGTGGGCCTGCTCCACCATCCCGCGGTCGAGTCGACGCACTGTGTACGGCGTGCCGAACGTGAACTCAATCGCCTGCGGGCTTCTGGCCGGGACCGGCTGGAGCACGGTCCGACCGCGCAAGTCTGCGTCGACCTGGTAGTAGTACCGGATCAGGTGGCACAGCGCTGGCGCAGGTCGGGCTGACCGTATCACGCTGACAGCCTACCGCGATCTCCGCGCCCGCGGTGTCGCATTCCTACTAGTGTGCGCGGTGGCGATCTGGATAGGCTGCGGTCCGTTGGAGGGCATGCGTATGGATAGGCGAACGTTTGTGCGGACAGTCGGCGCTGGCGCTTGCGGGATGGCCGCACCTCTTCGGGACCGCGGACGGGTGCGCACCACACAGACGGCGGCCACGGGTGGTCGCACGCCTTCCCCTTCCGGGCGCGCCCTGACGATCGCCGCAGCGCCCGGCCCGATTAGTCTGGAGACGACCAAGACTGCAGTCATTGTCGTGGACATGCAGAACGACTTCGGCTCCGAAGGCGGAAGTTTTCAGCGCGCAGGAATCGATATTTCGATGATCCGGGCGGCCGTGGCGCCGACGGGACGCGTTCTCGGCGCCGCACGGGCGCTGGGAATCAAGGTCATCTACCTGAAGATGGCATTCCGGCCAGACCTGTCGGATGCTGGAGCGGCCGACTCACCAAATTTTGCGAGGCATCTCCAATTGCTCGGTATGGGACGACCCGTTCAGGCGCCGAACGGACACACGAGCCGCATCTTGATCAGAGACACGTGGAATACCGACATCATCGATGAATTGACGCCGGCGCGTGAGGACGTGGTCGTATACAAGCACCGCTTCAGCGGCTTCTTCGAAACAGACCTCGACGCAACTCTGAAGCGCTCGGGCATCAAGTATCTGATCGTGACCGGCTGCACGACGAGTATCTGTGTGGAGTCGACAATCCGCGATGCCATGTTCCGCGATTACTCGTGTGTGCTCCTCAAGGATTGTACGGGCGAACCGATCGGACATGCCCTGCCCAGAAGCAATCACGACGCGTCGCTCCTCACGATTCAGAGTCTGCTCGGTTGGGTGTCGACTTCCGACGACGTAATCAACACTCTCAAGCGAGAGTCGGCCTAGCTAAGCTAGCGTACGAATCTAACCTCAGCTCTCCGCTTCGCCCAGGTCGATCCCGAACAGGACCGCGAAAGACTTTAGATGCTGAAGGGCGCACAAACGACATTCGGCCGTCGTTCTCTAACCGACCGCCGCTCCTGCGTGACGCCGAAGGAACGCCAGTGTCCGCTGATTGAATTCCTCGACGCGCTCGTACAGCGCCGCGTGCGCACACCCGTCGAAGACGAGCAGCTCTGAATTCGGGATGCCGTGCTTCAGTCGATCGGCGAAACGGGCCGACGTGAGTTGATCGCGAGTCCCGACGGTGATGTGCGTCGGCGCGAGAATTCGTCCCAGATGTGGCTCGACGTCATGCGCAAGGACCGCATTCGACTGATGGAGGAAGTCCGGCACGGATTGCGGCGGCCGGCTTCGGACGAACGCCGCCAGCGATTCGACGTAATCCGGCCTCTCGGCATAGAGCTCGGGCGTGAAGCACCAGGGAAAGATCGCCCGGATGGTCATTTCCGGCACGCCTACGGCCTTCGCCACGATCTGCCAGCTTTCGACAACCGCTTGCAGGAAGCGGTCGGTCCGTGTCCACCCGCTGTGCACGGACAAGGAAGCCACCTTGTCCGGATGTTTCACCGCGAGCCACATGCCGACGGCGCCACCGAGCGAGAGACCGGCGACATGCGCTTTGCCGATGCCCATCGCCTGCATGAACGCCGCAACATCGTCGGCAAGCACCTCCGTCGTGTAGGCGCCCTGCGGCGTGTCCGATTCGCCCGTTCCCCGCAGGTCCACGGAAATGCAGGTGAAGTGCCTGGCGTACTCCGGCACCTGAAATGCGTAACAGGCGTGATCCGCGGCCAGGTACGGAATGAGAACGAGCGGCTCACCCGTTCCCTGCTGCTCGTAGTTCATCGTGATCCTGTTGGCGATTACTTTCGGCATGGAAGTTCCTCCGGCAACGGCTCGCATTCCGCGGCGGCGATGAGCGCCATCCTGTCCGGGTCGGTGATGTAGCCGCTCGCGGCCAGATGATCAGCGGCGCGCCTGACCCGGCTCAGGTACTGGTCTCGCGACTGATACCGATCCAGCAGCTCATCGTCGCTGAATCGCGTGAAGGTGCCGCTGATGAACACGAACAGGTTGAACGGATCGTCATAGTCTCTCGCGGCAGCCACCGTCACCGACGTAATCGTGGCTTCGACTCTGATCGGAGCAAGCGTCAGCGCGATCAACGCGCCGGTTGCGGCTTTCCACACCGTTGAGGTGGTCATCGGGTTCCTCCATGGTCACTGCGCCCCCTTCCCAATAGGCGCTCTTGCGGGGGCCCAGGGCTCACGGGCGGGGCGCTAGAATGGCCCGACAGGCGGAACCGATGGCTCACGACGCCGATGCCGCCGAGCGCCAGCGCATAGCCCAGGTCCTGGCCGATTGGGCCAACCGCGATCCGATCGCGCGAGATCGGCTCGTGCCGATCGTCTACGAGGAGCTGCGCCGGCTCGCCCACCACTACATGCGCAACGAGCGCGAGGGCCACACGCTGCAGACGACGGCGCTGGTCAACGAGCTGTATCTGCGGCTGGCCGGGATTGACGGCCTGGAGTGGCGGGATCGTGCCCACTTCTTCGCGATGGCCGCGACGCTGATGCGCCGCGTCCTGGTGGATTACGCGCGTCAGCGGGCGCGAGACAAGCGGGGCGCCGGCCTTTCAGTGACCTCCCTCGACGAAAACGTGATCGCCCCGCAGCGTGCGGTCGACGTCGTCGCGCTCGACGACGCGCTGGAACGCCTCGCGACCGTCGATCCTCAACAGAGCCGGGTCGTCGAGCTCAGATTCTTTGTCGGCTTGTCGGTGGAGGAAACCGCCGAAGCCCTCGGGATTTCGCCGGCAACCGTGAAGCGTGACTGGGCGACCGCGAAGTTGTGGCTGTATAGCGAGCTCAGCGCCGGATGAACACACTGGACGATTGGCCGCGAGTGAAGCGCGTCCTTGAAGGCGCGCTGGCCTGCGACGACTCCGAACGCCAGGCGTATCTTGCCGAGACCTGCGGAGCCGACCTTTTGCTGCGCGCGCGGATCGATCGGCTGCTGGCTGCAGGCGATCGTGTCGAGACCTTCCTGGAAACCTCGGCGGCGTTGCTGCTCGAGCCGGACGTCCCTGAAGACTTGATTGGCCGTGTCGTGGACTCCTATCGGCTGCTCTCACGGCTGGGCGCGGGCGGAATGGGCGAGGTGTATCTTGCCCACGACGCCAAGCTCGATCGTCCGGTGGCGCTCAAGTTCCTGACGCCGGATCTCGCCGTTGACCGCGATCGGCTGCGACGGTTTCATCAGGAAGCCCGAGCCGCGTCCAGCCTGAACCACCCCCATATCGTCGTCGTCCACGATTTCGGCGAGGTCGAGGATCGTCCGTACCTCGTCACGGAGTTCATCGAGGGTGAGACGCTGCGGCACCGTTTGCAGCGGGGTCCGCTCACCCTTCGCGACGTGGTGGACATCGGTGTCCAGCTGGCAAGTGCTCTGGCCGCGGCGCACGCCCGCGGTCTCGTGCATCGCGATATCAAGCCCGAGAACATCATGCTGCGTCCCGACGGCTACGCCAAGGTCCTCGACTTCGGACTGGCGAAGCTGGCGGCCCTAGTGGATCGCCAGACGAGAATTGTCGGGACTTGCGTACGCGGCCCGGCATGGTGGTCGGAACGCCGCGTTACATGTCGCCGGAGCAGATGCGCGGCCTCGACGCGGACGCGCGCAGCGATGTCTGGAGTCTCGGCGTTGTGCTGCACGAAATGGCGACCGGCCGGCTTCCGTTTGCCGGCGATGGTACGGTAGCGGTCGATCGCACTCTTCCAACCGAGCTGTCCACCATCATCTGCAAAGCCCTGCAAACGGTTCGCGACCTCCGCTACGCGAGCGGAGCGGAACTCTGCGCGGATCTCAAGCGCGTACCGAACGAGATCACCGCTCGTCCCTCACGTTCCCGAACACGGACGGTGGCGGCCGCACTCGCCGATTGCGGCAGGCGCGCTTCTCAGCGATCCCGATGATCCGCACCCACCGTGCGGTGGTCTCGACCGGTGGCGTGCAGAAGACGGTGGCGGTGCTGCCGTTCGACAGTGTCGATGGCGAGCGACGAGACGGACTACCTGCGCCTGGCGCTTGCCGACGAAGTCGCGACGGCGCTCAGCTGGACGCCGTCGCTCGCCGTGCGCCCCATGGCCGCGTCGACACGATTCGTCGGCCGCAGTGTCAGCCCGCAACAGGCGGGCCAGCAACTTCGCGTCGAGGAGGTCGTGACCGGTCACTTCTCGGCGCATCAATCCGAGTTACGTGTCACCGTCGAAGCGATCGAAGTCGACGGCAACCGCCTGCTCTGGCGTGACTCGATCGCAGCGCGGACGGACGATCCGCTGGCGGTTCGCGATCAGCTGATCTCCCGGATCAGAAACGGCCTGTTGCCGGCGTTGGGCACAGGCGCACCCACGACCACCCATGCGCGACCGAGAAACGCCGACGCGTACGCCGTCTATCTCAAGAGCCTCGCGATCTCGAGCGACCCGACACCAAACCGCGAGGCGATCGCGATGCTCGAGCGCGCAAGTGCGATCGACCCGGACTACGCCGACATGTGGGTCTCGCTCGCAGACCGCTACTACTATGACGGACATTATGGTGGCGGCGGCCGCGATGCGCTCCGGCGATCGGAAGCCGCGTCCCGGCACGCCCTCGCGCTCGATGCAAACTACATGTCGGCGGCCGTCCGCTTGTTCAGCCTGCACGTCGAGGCCGGCCGTCTGCAGGACGGCTACGACGGCGCCAGGCAGCTCGTGGCGCAGCACCCGGACAAGGGTGAAGCCCACTTTGCGTTGAGTTATGTCCTGCGATATGGCGGGCTGCTCGAGGAATCCGCGCGCGAGTGCGAGGAAGCCGTGTCGCGAGACCCGACGAATCCTCTGTTCCGTTCCTGCGACGCGCCGTTGATGATGCTCGGCCGCTACGATCGGGCGCTTGACTATGTTCGTCTGGACAGTGGTTCGGACTGGGCGATGGTGAACACGCGCTTGATCTATCAGCGAAGGGGCATGCGCGCTGAAGCCCGCGAGGAGCACGCTCGGCTGCCTCCAGCGTATCTCCGCGGAGTTGCGCCTGACATGTTCTATGGGCTGCTGTCGCGCTGTCTCGCCGAGGCGCCATCGGATGAGCGAAGAGATGTAACCGACGACGATGTCAGGGCGTTTCTGACCGTGCGCGCGGATCCTGAGCCGCTGTACTTCTGGGCCGGTGATCTCGCGTACTGTGGTCACACCAAGCCGGCCATACAGCTTCTGCGCGAATCGATCCGTCGAAACTTCTGCGCGACGGCGATCGACACCGACCCGATGTTCGCCGCGATTCGCAAGAGTCCTGAATACGGCGAGCTACTTGCCGCCGCCCAGGCATGCCGAGCACGATTCCGCGAGCACGTCAGCGCCTCGACAGCGAGAGTCTTGCCGGCGCGATAGCCGAGCCGTGTCCAGCTCTTCTGCCCTCAGCAGGTCTGGGAAGTCGAAAAACCACTGATACCCCGCGAGTCGCTTCCGTTGACGGCTATTCCGCGCGCAGCGCGGCGCACGGGTCGATCCGTGTCGCGCGGCGCGCGGGCAGCCATGCCGCCATCAGTCCCACCGCCATCAGCAGCAGCGTGACGATCGTGAACGCGATCGGATCGGTCGGCGTCACCCCGAACAGGAACCTCTGCAGCACGCGCGTCACGCCGACGGCGCCGGCGAGGCCGAGCGATCACGCCGGCGACGACGATGCGGAGCGCGCGCGTGAGCACGAGGCGGAGCACGTCGCGGCGTTCGGCGCCGAGCGCCATGCGCACGCCGATCTCGCGGCGGCGCTGCGTCACCGCGTAGGCCATCAATCCGTAGATGCCGCACGTCGCGATCAGCGTCGCGGTCATCGCGAACAGCCCCAGCAGCAACGTCCGGAAACGCGGCGGCGCCACCGACGCCGCCACCGCTTCGTCCATCGTCAGCGTGCTCTCGATCGGCAGATCGGGCGCGGCGCGGCGAATTTCCGCGCGGATGCCTTCGACCACGCTGGCGGGTGTGGCCGTGCGCGCGACGAACGACACGAACCGCAGGACGAACGCTTCGCGCTCCTGCTGGAACGGCACGTAGAGCATTGGCTGCACGTCCTGATCGAGTCCCATCTGACGGATGTCCGCGACCACGCCCACCACCGTCAGCCACTCGCCGCGATCGCCCAAACGCACGCGCCGGCCGAGCGCCTCGCCCGGGCCACCCGGAAAGTAGTCGCGCACGATGCGCTCGCTGACGATCGCCACTTTCGGCGCTGCCGCCGTATCCTGCGCGGTGAACTCGCGTCCGGCCAGCAGCGGAATCCCCATGGTCTTGAAATAGCCCGCGTCGATCTTCGGCCTGCCGGCATCGAGCGTCGGCTTCGGCTGCCCCTCGATCTCGAATTCGTCGCGGATGAACATCATGCCGAACGGCGCTGAGTTGATGACGCTCGCGGACTTCACGCCCGGCAGAGACTGGATGCGTTCGAGCACGCCGCGCTCGAACGCATGGATGCGCTCGGGCTCGTCGGAGAGCCGTTCGGGCAGCGTCACCTTGACGGTCTGCACGACGCCGTCGCGCCCGCTCGATTCGAAGCCGGGCGACACCGACGTGAGACGCACGAAGCTGTGAATCAGCAGGCTGGCGCCGATCAGGAGGACGAGCGTCATCGCGATCTGCGCGGCGACCAGCAGCGTCCGCAGCCGCTCGCCCTGACGGTCGCCCGTCGTGCGCGCTTCGCCGGCGTGCAGCGCGAGGCCTTCGCCAAACGCCACCCCGCTGACGCGCAGTGCGGGCACGAGGCCGATCAGCAGCGTCGAGACGAGCGACACGCCGAGGCAGAACGCCATCACGCGCGCGTCGATCACGATGCCGCCGAGCCGTGGCAGCGCGAACTGCGGCACGAGCGGCAGCGTGACGTGGATCGCGATCTGCGCGAGCATCACGCCGAGCGACGCGCCCAGCAGCGACAGCACGACCGCTTCCGTCAGCAGCTGACGCACGATCCGCCGGCGTCCCGCGCCGAGAGCCATGCGTACGGACAGTTCGCCGCGGCGCGCGGTGAGGCGCGCCATCTGCAGGTTCGCGACGTTGACGCAGGCGATCAGGAGCACGAACGACACCGCCCCGAGCAGGATCAGCAGCAGCGTGCGCACCGACTCCGTGCCGTACTCCTGCAGGCCGACCGCGCGCGCGAGCGTGCGGACGTTCGGCGCGAGTATGCCCTCGGGCGCAAGTGCGCCGGCGGGCACGATCGACGCGTCGTTCACCAGCGCCGTCAATTCCGCTTCCGCGCGTTCCTGCGTCACGCCTGGCTTCATGCGGCCCAGCAGGAAGAGAAACGCGTCCCTGCCGGTGTCGCCGGGCCAGCGATTGGGCAGAAAGATGTCCGCTTCCGGCAGCGCGCCGAGCCGGGGGATCACCGGCCTGAAGCTGAAGTCCGGCGGCAGCACGCCGACGACGGTACGGGGGAGGCCGTCGATGGTGATGGACTGTCCGACGATCGCCGGATCGGCCTCGAGCGACGTGCGCCACAGCCGATCGCTGACGATCGCGCTGCGATCGTCGTCTGGCGCCGCGGCGCCGGTGAGGAACGCGCGGCCGCGCGCGGGACTGACGCCCAGCGTGGCGAAGAAATTCGGACTCACGTCGAGCGCGGGCAACTGCAGCGGCTCGCCGCGTCCGGTGAGCTGCGCGTCGATCGAGCTGTAGGCCGCGAGATGATCGAGCGCGGTGACGCGCGGGCGCAGCCCCTCGTACGACACGGGCGCCCAGGTCCAGAACGTCTTGACGCCCGTCTCGGTCTGCTGCGCTGACGAGACGATGACGAGGCGATCGGGATTGGGATACGGCAGCGGACGCCAGAGCACGCCGTAGGCGACGGAGAAAATCGCGGTGTTGAGGCCGATGCCGAGCGCGAGCGTGGCGAGGGCGGTGACGGTGAACGCCGGATCGCGCCGCATCAATCGCAGCGCGTGACGCACGTCCTGCGCGAACGTTTCGACCGTCGCGAAGGTCCACGGTTCGCGCGACTGTTCGCGCAGCCGCAGCGGATTGCCAATCCGCCGCCGCGCGGCCGCCCGCGCCTCGTCGCCGCTCATGCCATCCGCGTCGGCGAGGGCGTGCGCCTTCATCTCCTCGTGAAAGCGCAGCTCGTCTTCCAGATCCCGATCGAACTGATTCCGCTGGAAGAAGAACAGCAGACGTCGGAGCACAGAACCCACGGCACTCTCCTGAGAGTCAGGACACTACGTCGTCTTCATCACGCGCATGATCGCGCCGAACATCTGGGAGAATCGCGATTCCTCGACGCCGAGCTGCTTCTTCCCGGCAGTCGTGAGCGTGTAGAAGCGCGCTCGCCGGTTGTTCGCCGAAATCTTCCACTCGGCCAACACCCATCCCTTGACGAGCATCCGCTGCAGCGCCGGATACAGCGATCCCTCTTCGATCGTCAGCACGTCCGCCGACAGCATCTGGATGTGCTGCGCGATGCCGTAGCCGTGCATCGACTCGATCGACAGCGTCTTCAGGATCAACATCTCGAGCGTGCCGGGGAGCAGCTCGTTCTTGCTCTTCGTCGCTTTCATCAGTTCACCTTTGCATAGACGAACTATGGGAGTGGGAAGTTTCCTCTCTTTGGGAGAGGCTGTCAACTGTTGGCGTTTGCGTTACCGAAGCAGATGACCGGGCCGAGCTCCAGTTGCGCTCGTGCAAGATGCGGCCGACGAGCCGGTCCCTCGATGTAACATCGCCCCGGCAGCCTGAACGGCTTGGTGTGCCCACGAATCAGTGGAGGTCGATCTGATGGTCGCCAGCGGTCCGGCTTCAAGCGAGGCACTGACAGGCACTGGGACGACGACGGAACCCAGGCGCTACCTCGCGCTCGACGCGTATCGCGGCTTCATCATGCTGCTGCTCGCGTCGGAAGGATTTGGCTTCGCGATGCTGAAGGGGAATCCCACCTGGGGCCGCGTCGCGGGCTGGTTCGATCACGTCCCCTGGGAGGGTTTGGTCTTCTGGGACCTGATCCAGCCGGCATTCATGTTCATGGTCGGCGTCGCCATGCCCTTCGCGCTGGCGGCGCGGACGGCTCGCGGCGCGACCGAACGCGACAACTTCCGGCACGTCCTCGGGCGTTCCCTCCGGCTCACGCTCCTCAGCCAGATCCTGATCTCGGTCGGCTCCGGCCGGATCAAGCTGCAGATGATCATCGTCCTCTCGCAGATCGCCTTCACGTATTTCCTCAGCTACCTGATCATGCAGTGGAAGTGGCGCTGGCAGGTAGTGACCGCCGTGGGGCTGCTCGTCTTCTGGATGGCGCTGCTGTTCGCATTTCCAGGCCCTGATGGGCCGTACTCGAAGACCGGCCATGTGGGTCTGGTCGTGGACCGCTGGATCTTTCACTACGACTACGACCCTGCGTATTCGACCTTGAACTTCATCGCGAGCACGGTCTGGACACTCACCGGCGTGTGGACCGGCCAACTCCTCATGGGACCGCTGCCGAGCGAGGTAAAGCTGAAGCGGCTCGCCGCGGGGATGGCGTTCGCGTTCGCCGCGGGACTGTTGTCGGGCATCTGGATCCCGATGATCAAGCAGCTGTGCACGCCGTCCTTCGTGCTATACAGCCTCGGCTGGGTGCTGCTCATGCTGATAGTGTTCTATGTCGTGATTGAGGTCCTTCGCTATCGCTGGTGGACGTTCCCGCTCGTCGTCTTCGGCGCGAACTCGATCTTCATCTACTCGTTCAACATGGTGCTGCGCGAGTGGCTGGACAACGCCGTCGGCGTGTTCACGTTCCACTATCGGGGGATAGGCATGCTGGCTCCCGTCGCGCAGTCGGTGACCGTGCTGGCTGTCCTGTGGTCGCTCTGCTACTGGATGTACCAGCGGAGGATCTTCGTGAAAGTGTAGCCAGCCGGAATCAATGGAGGATTGATGGCCCCGGCCGGCTCGCTCATGCGGACGCGAGCTCGTGGAACTTCGGGATGGCGCTCCACGCGCCCAGACCGATGCCACTCGCCATCTGCTGCAGCTCCGCCATGCTGTGCGTCAGAAAGATCAGCACAGAGTTGTCGGTCGGGTCCGCCTGCCACCAGCCGCCATAGGCGCCGGCCCATCCGACAGTCCCGACACCGCCGCGACACGTCAAGGGATCCGCCTTGTCGGGTTCCATCACCACCGCGACGCCCATGCCGTAGCCGTGGCCGGCCGCAAACACGGACCTGCCCAGCATGCGAGCTGTCCGACGCTGGTCAGACGTGAGCTGGTTCGAGGCCATCATGGCGCACGTGTCAGGGCGCAGCAGCCGCACGCCGTCCACCTCTCCACCACCGAGAAAGATCCGCGCGAAGGCGAGATAGTCGTCCAACGTCGTCCAGAGGCCTTGTCCTCCGGACTCGAAGGTCATGTCGTCAGGCCGTTCTCCAAGCGCGTGCCCGCCAGGCGTCGTTGTCAACGGGATCAAGTGCCCCTCGGCGTCGAATCCGCAGAGGCCCGCGCGGCGAGTTCGTTTCTCTCGAGGAACGATGAACCCTGTGTCGCGCATGCCGAGTGGCCTGAAGATGCGCCGCTCGAGGACCTTGCCGAGAGGGGCATCCTCGAGACGCGCGATGAGGAAGCCGAGCAGGTCGGTCGACAGTCCGTAATGAAAGCCGGCCCCCGGCTGGTCGATCAAAGGCAGCGTGCCGAGTCGTGCGATCCACTCATCCGGGCCGAGGGCGTTGTCCATCGTCCCGCCGAGGGCTTCGGCGCAGGCGCGAGCGATCGGACCACGATGAAACTCGCCGTAGGTCAGGCCCGAGCGGTGCGTCAGGAGATCACCGAATGTGATCGGCCGCTCCGCCGCATCCGTCTGGTCCAGCGGACCATTCGGATCGCGCAGGACGCGAAGGCGTGCGAGCTCCGGAGCCTGGCGCGTGATTGGCTCGTCCAGCGCGAAGCGTCCTTCGTCGTACAGCGTCAGGGCGGCCACGGTCGTCAGCGGCTTCGTCATTGACGCGATTCGAAAAATCGTGTCCCGCTCGACGGGCAGATTCGTCACCAGATCCCGACGGCCCACTGCCGCCGTCTGCACGACGCGTCCGTTCCGCCACACGAGAGTCGCTGCGCCGGCGAGGGTTCCGTCATCTACGTAGGCTCGAAGAGCGGCTTCGATCGAATCGTGCTTAGACATGCCTCAATAATATTTACATTATTAAATAAGTCAACTATTTTATTCAACAATGGCAGTGAAAAACACGGAGTCGTGGCGGCGTAGACCCAAAGGCGACAAGCGCGATCGCACGCGAGCCACGCTGCTCGAAGCGGCGCGAGCCATGGTTCGGGAAAAGGGCCACGCGCGCACCACGCTCGAAGCGGTCGCGCGGCGCGCCGGCATGACCACCGGGGCGATCTACGGCAACTTCAAGAACCGCGACGAGCTCTTCATCGCGCTTGGCCAGACCTACTGGGCTCCGGTCAGACCCCGGATCAAACCTGGCGCGACGTTCGCCGAAGTGATGCACGCAATGGCCGAGGCGACGCTCAACGCGATCCCGGAGCGGACGACGGCGGCGGTGGGACGGTTGACAGGACTGGCGTACGCGCTGGACAGCCCGGATTTGCGCGCGCGAGTGCGCGAGGTCACCGCTGACAGTTACGAGCTTGGCGCGGAATGGCTCCGCACACTGGGAGATCAGCGCGACCTACCCATGCCGCCGGAGCAACTGGTCTGTGTGATTCACGCCCTGATCGAAGGCCTTGTGCTGCAACGCATCCTGACTCCGGAGCTGTTTCCCGACGAAGTATTCTTCGCGGCCTTCGAGGCCCTGGCCCATCACCGCAGGGAGCCCAATCTCAACGCGACACCAGTCGTCGAAGAGCCGGGTGCTGGGAAGGGCCCCGTGTCCGACTAGGTGATGATAAAGGCCGATCATGCGGCCTTCTTCAATGCTTCCATCAGTCCGAACCAGTGCGCGAGTCGGTTCCAACTGGCGTTGTTCTGGTCCACCAACCTCACCAACAATCTCCGCTGAAGAGGCAGATGCTCGCCAAGAAGTCCTGCGGTGACGGTGGTGGACAGACGCTGCCCAGGATCGGAAGCCTTCGAATCAGTTCGGAAAAAGCGCCTTGCGCAATGCTGACGATCGCTTTGCCATCTCGCCCATGAACCGCTCGAACTGCGGCTCTCGACGGATGGCAGTCAGAGTCGGGTCGCGCTCGAACAGCGAATAACACGGAAATCCGGTGTCCGCTGCTTCGCGAAGCCACTGCACCGCGTCGTCCACGTGGTGCATGCGTGCAGACGCCACCGCAGCGAAATACGCGGAATGGTGCGACGTATTCGTCGCTTTCCGCTGACTGAGGGCGTCAATCAGTTTCTGTGCCACGACCGGGTTGGAGTCGGCGAGCAGCATGGCTTCCACTCCGGTCAGCGTTCCACCGAGATCGGTCGAGTACTGCTGTTTTGCCCGCTGGAGATAACTCCACGCGTCCTGTCGCCGCTCCAGTCGATACATGGCGAAAACGATGTTCGCGTCCACGAGCTCGGGCAGGACTGGTCCCGGGACTCGGGACAGGATGGCGAGCGCTTCTTCGTCCTTCCCCATCCACAGCAGCGCCTGCGCGCGTGAGTTCAGCGCCTGCGCGTTGCTCGGATTCAGCGCCAGCGCCGTCTCGGCGTGTTGAATCGCCTCGTCGAAGAATCCCAGGTGGACGAACACGCGGGCGAGCCGTCGGTGTGTTTCGTCCGAGCGCGGGTCCAAGGCCAACGCGTGCCGGAACTGTTCCACGGCGCTTTCGTGCGCGAATCGATGCGACCGGGTCCACAGCAGGTCGCCACGGCCGATGTATCCCTCGGGCGCATCGGGATCGAGGGAGACGGCCGTGTGCGCCATGGCGAAGGCCTTCTGTTCGAGCTCCCGGCTCTCGTCCGGCGTCACGTAGGCGAGGCGAGTGACATACGCGGAAGCCAGTTCGCCGAACGCCGCGGCGAAATTCGGATCCAGCGCGATCGCCTGCTCGAGGAGCTCGATCGCGCGTTTGTTGTCCACGTTGGTGGTGCGGACGCTGAGATACCGCGCCCGCAACAGCAGATCGGCAGCCTCCGGATTGATGTGCCCCGCGCTTCGCGCCGCGTCCGACGCCAGTGACTTGACGCCGGCGCCGGCCGGGCGGCCGGCGACCCGAACTGCCGGAAGAGTCCGACAGCAACCGACACTGCGAGAACCGCCACACCCAGGACTGCGAGAGACCGCCACACATCTCCGCCTGTCCGTCGTCGTCGCCAGCTCGCCTGTTCCGGCCGATGCCTCCTCCGGTAGCGGGCCCCGTGCTGATTCCTCGATTTCAGGCCCGGTGAGCCGGTTGCCGCGGCCACGCCACCACGTATCGAGCTCCGAACGGAACGCATACACGGATCCGAGCTTGTCGTGCAGGTGGCGATGCACGGGCATGCGTTCGCGCTTCTCCCAGCGCTGTGCCGTACTCACGTCACGCCTCAGGTAGGTCGCAATGTCTTTCCACGATTCCAGCCGGTCGGCGGGCTGTTCCGAGGCGGGGACTGGTACTGCTCCGATACGTTCGTGGGTCATGACGACGCGATGCTATTTCGGAAGCGCCGTGGTGAGGGGGATTCTATCACCGCAGACAATCGGCGACGACACACCGCATTGTGCTGCAAACCACGGATCTTCATCGGATGCCGTGCTTTACAGCTTGCGCCCCCGCTTCGCGACGGTCATCTTCGGCGCCGGACAGCGGCGCGAGGCGCTCCCACAGGCACGCCTCTCCGCTACCGGAAACCGAGATACTCAAATGGCACCCCACAGGATCGAACGGAACCGACACCGGCTGATCGTCACGTTTCTGGCGGCGGCCACGCTACTCACGTCCGCGACGCTCGGGACAGCCACGTCGGGGCAGGTCTTTGACGGCAGGCCCGACCAGGTGCTGGAGTGGAATCAGGTATTCATCGACACGCTGATTGCGACGAACACGGCGAATGCCGCCAGTCAGCGGCTCGGCGCCATCGTTCACACCGCGATTTTCGACGCCTACAACGGGATCGAGCGGCGCTACACCCCTGTGTTCGTGCACGACGCGGCGCCACCCGGCGCATCCCGCCGCGCCGCCGTGGTTGCCGCGGCGTACACCGCCCTTGTGCGATTGTTCCCCACGAGGGAATCGCAACTGAGGAAGACGTACGAGGCTTCACTCGCGGCCTTGAGCGATGACGACGAGGATGGGGGGCGGTCGCGCGAGCGAGGGATCCGGTGGGGCAGCCAGGTGGCAGAAGCGGTGTTCGCGCTGGCGCCAGAGCGACTCGGCCCCGGAACCGCCGTTCTATGGCAACACCGCCGTTGGCCAGTGGCGGATGACCGCGAATTGCAATCAGCAGGTGGGCATGACGGCGCTGTCGCTGGCCTCCACCGGTATGTTCGTGCTGGACAGCAACAGGCAGTTCCAGCCCGCGCCTCCGCGCACCCTTCTCAGCGAGACGTATATCGCGGACTTCGATGCGGTCAGGATGCTCGGCCGCGCGACTGACTCCAGCCGCAGCGACGATCAGACCGCCCTGGCGCCATTCTGGGAAGGGAACGCGAGCGTTCACTGGAACCAGGCCGCCAACCAGATTGCGCGCGCCAACCACTCGTCCATGTCTCGCAACAGCCGCCTGCTGGCGCTGCTGAACCTGGCGATGGCTGACACGGCATTCACGATCTGGAGGGCGAAGCGCGATTTCGGCGGGGACCCGAACGAAGTGACCTGGAGGCCATGGACCGCGATCCTTCTCGCGGACACCGACGGCAGCGGCGCGACCGTGCCGGACTCCGAGTGGCGGCCGTTGGTCGCAACGCCGTGCCATCCCGAGTATCCCGCCGGGCACCCCGCACAGAACGGCGCCGCAGCACGCGTGCTGCTGAGCCATTTCGCGGATGCGCAGCGGTTCACTCTGACCACACGCATCGTCGTGATGGGCGAGCCAGTCGATCTCGAGCCCCGCACCTACGAGAGCATCTCGCAGGCACGCGCTGACGGCAACGACGCGCGCGTCTGGGGTGGAATGCACTACCCGAGCACCGTAGCGATCAGCGACGGCGTCGGCGCGGCGATCGCCGAGTACGTCGACGCGAAAGCGATGCGGCGGATCTGGTAGCAGTTACGACACGCGCCGGGCGTTCGAAGGCAGGAGCACATCGCGACGCTCGAGGCAATCCCGGAGCGGACGACGGCGGCGGTGGGACGGTTGACAGGGCTGGCATACGCGCTGACCACTCCGGATTTGCGCGAGCGAGTTCGCGCGATCACCGCCGACAGTTACGAGCTTGGCGCGGAATGGCTGCGTACATTCGGAGATGAACGCGAGCTACCCATGCCGCCGGAGCAGCTGGTCTGTGTGATTCACGCCCTGATCGAGGGACTTGTGCTGCAACGGATTCTGACCCCGGAGCTTTGCCCAGACGAAGTGTTTTTCGCGGCCTTCGGGGCCCTGGCCCATCACCGTGGAGAACCTCATCTCAATGCGACACCTGTCGCCGAAAGCCAAGTGCTGGGAAGGGGCCCGCACCCGACTAGGTGATGATTAGGGCCGATCATGCGGCAGCCGCCCCCTCCGACATACCGCCCCCGTCAGCCTCCTCGGCGACCTCAACGCCAGGGCTCAAGTAATAACAATCGGGTCGCGGGAAGTGCGAGAAGATGTCACTCCGGCCGAGGCCTACAGGCGTATTCGGGTTCCGTGTGTCGTGACGCCGGCCGAAAACAGCAGGTTGAACCCCGCATCAAAAACCTCCACCGTGCCGGTACCGTCGAACGTATTGCTCGGGCCCAGTCTGCGTGTTTCCCGCACGCGGAGATACCCGGAGTGTTTGCCGTCGGCGTCATACTGGAACTCGAGAAATGTGAGGTGAAATTCGTCGGGTCTCGTTCGGGCCCATGTCCCGTGGGCAGAATTGACCAAGGAGGGAGGTTCGCTACTGGTCGCGACAAAGGCTCCCCCTGCGGCGAAGGTCTCGAGGGACCGGAAAGGTGGCGGACCGCCAGGGATCGTGACCGTGACGAGCCACGAGCCTTCGATTCGCGCGTCGACTCCCCCGTCGTCGGCTCGACTGGGTTGTGGTCCCAGAATGGCCGCCAACGCTACGAGGGCGACGATTGCGACTCGGGACAACCGGTGGGAGTCGAGGCTCCACCGACTACTGAAGCACTGCTGTGGTCTGGTCATTTGGGTCCCTCCGGTTCTTGTTGTTGGCATCCCACCGGGCCGCCTCGCACTCGAGTCCGAACCCCGGCATGTCGCGATCCTGCGACCCGGCCCGGTCCGAAGTCGGGGGCGTGACGTGAGAGAACCAAGGGAATACTGAGGGATCAGTCGTGAGCCAGCGTTTCGGCGCCTTCACTCTTCATGCGGATCGCCGTCAGTTGCTGCGCGATGGCCGAGAGATTCATCTGACGCCGAAAGCTTTCGACCTGCTGACTCTGCTGGTCGAACACGCACCGGCCGTTGTTCCGAAGCGCGAGATACACGCGCGCCTCTGGCCGGATACGTTCGTGTCGGACGCGACGCTCGTCGGATTGGTAAAGGAGCTGCGTCGTGCGCTGAGCGACGACCAACAGGGAACGATCATCAGGACGGCCCACCGCGTCGGTTATGCCTTCGCGGGCTCGCAAGGGGTTGGCCCCCTCTCGCAGCCGACACCAGTCACAACCTGCTGGCTGGTCGTCGGGACGCGCCGGATCCCGTTGCCGGAGGGGATCCATGCGATCGGACGCGATCCTTGTGCGACGGTGTTCCTCGACGTCGCCGGTGTGTCTCGGCGCCACGCCCAAATCATCATTGAGAATGGCATGGCGTCCCTCGAGGATCTCGGGAGCAAGAACGGAACCCTCGTCGAGGACGTGCCGATTCGCCAGCGCGTTGCGTTGCGCGATTCGGATCGCATTCAGCTCGCCACGGAGCTCCTCGTCTTTCGCACGTCTGACAGGGGCGTGCCGACCGTCACCGCAGCCAATGCCGTTCCGTGCCTCTCAGAAGGACCGCGCGACCTGACGCTGACTCGGAACGGATGCCGTTCGCTCAGCGGAAGTTCTCGATCATCATCAGGTTGGACGTGGCTTCGCCACGCCCGTAGGCGAGCGTCTTGCCGTCGGGAGTAAGGCTCAAGCCAGCGATGAAATCGGCGTCGAGCGGCGCGACGAGGCGGTCGTGTCGTGACGCCGGATCGAAATGACGCACGGAGCCTCGTGACGCTGCGTGGCCGCAGTCGTAGTGAAAGATGCCCTGCGGACCGAGCGGCGTAACCGTGGGGGGTTGCACATGGCAGGACCGTGGACTCGTCGCCGCCAGTCGTGGGGCGACCAAGAAGCGGGCCATCGGCAAACGTCCGAAGGTAGTAGACGGTCCGGCCATCCCAGCTTTCGAGCGGAAAGACACCGCCGTTGCGTGTGACTTGTTCCTCAGGACCGCCACTCGTCGACACGCGCCAGACCTCGTAGCGGCCGGTGCGGTTCGACGAAAAGTAGATGAAGCGTCCGTTTCGCGAGAAGCTCGGAAGAATCTCCTCCGCGGCGTTGCGGGTGACTTGCCGCAGGCCCGAGCCCGACGCCTTGATCGTCCATATGTCGGCTGTTCCCGTCTCGTCTTTCGATTCGAAGACGACCGTCGAACCATCCGGCGACCAACCAGGGTACCCCTGAAAGCGTCCTGGACCGCGGGTCAATCGGGTGAGGTTCGTTCCGTCGGCATCGACGAGCCAGACTTCTATCACCGCGGCACCCGCTCCCGCCGAAGATAGGGCGATCCGACGACCATCGGGCGAGTACTGGGGTTGCATGTCGAATGCGCTCGACCTGACGATCGGGCGCGTCACACCGTCCACGCCGAGTTGGTAAATATCTCCATTGACGGCCGGCTCGACGAACGCGAGCCTCGACCCGCGTGCGGAGACGCGGGGGACCCGGCGTGGCCGACGAGCGGCACTGGTACCGGAGGAGACGTCCCATCGGTGCGGACGCGCCAGAGTGAGCCGGCGGCGTAGATGACCGAGCGGCCATCACGCGCCCACGTGAGCTCCGGCACGCCCGTTGGCCCGCCCGGCAGGGTCCGAGCGGACCCCGAGGGGCGACCTTCGGCATCGAGCTGTAGGACACGGAGCTGACACGACGGGGTCGCCACGACGCCGTGACACGCCGCGTAGGCCAGCTCGCTCCCGTCGGGCGAGAACGCCGGCGACAAATGATAGGTGTGCGAAGGAGGAAAAGTGACCGCGCGGGCCTCGCCGGTCGCGACCGAGAGGAGGTAGATGCCGCCGGGCGGCTCGTTGCCGGATTGCGCCTTCGAGGCGGCAAGCCAGCGACCATCGGGCGACCAGGACAGTTGGAGCGTCGCTGGAAAGTCCGACACCTGGCGCGCCGTGCCACCGAGCGGTGAAACGACGTGGACCGTACCGGTCGCGAAGCGAGACGGCCACCTCGTGGTCCCGGAGTAGAACCGCAGGAAGGCGATTTGTGTTCCATCGGGTGACCAGGAGGGATAGCCTTCCCCCGCCGGATCCGTGGTCAGTCGCCGCGCCACTGTTTCACCGACAATCTTCAACCGGATATCCCAGTTGACCCCATCATCGCCAGCCGACGCGTAAGCGATCTGGCTCCCGTCCGGTGAGAAGCTGCCGGCTCCCGCCCATCGCTCCGACGTGAGCTGCTGCACTGTTGGCGGCGGCACTACTGAACCCCGCGACCGCGACCGCACTACGGCAGCGGCGGAGACCAGGGCGAACAAAGCGATCGACGCCAACACCATTCGCGCGTAGCGCGGTCGCCTCTCGGTGGCCGTTCCTTCCCCCCCGAGCTCGCTGCGTACTTCCTCGAGCTGGACCTTGATGTCCGACGCGTGCTGGAAACGGCGCGCTGGATCCTTCTTGAGGCAACGCAGAATGATCCCTTCGAGCGAATCTGGAAGTCCCGGCGTCAGTTCGTGTGGAGGGCGAGGGTCATCCTTCAGCACCGCCGCGAGTGTCTCCGCCAGGGATTCACGTCCGAACGCCCGTCGTCCCGTGGTCATCTCGGTACAACACGGCGCCGAAGCTGAAGATGTCACTTCGGGCGTCCAGTTCCCGTCCCGACGCCTGCTCCGGCGACATATAGGGCGGCGTCGCGCCCCTTCATGGCGTTTCAAGTACATCAATAAGTATGGGGATTTAATTCATCGCTATTCGTCATTTTTGGTTCGTTGCAAGCCGTGTCAAATTTGGGGGCCGATTTGGGGACTGGAGACGACAATGGCAGGCGGACTGACGGCGCGGAAAGTCGAAATCGCGAAAGCCGGCAAATACAGCGACGGTGGCAACCTTTATTTGATCGTGTCGCCTTCCGGTTCGCGCAAATGGGTGCTTGCGCTTCACTTGGCGCGGCAAGGCGCAGGAAATGGGGCTCGGGAGCGCGAATAGCGTTACCCTTGCGGATGCCCGCGAGAGGGCCGCCAGTGCGCGACGCAAGGTTGCCCAAGGGCCTCAACCCGATTGATGAGCGCAAACGCGCCGGTGGCGTCCCTACGTTCGGGGAAATGGCCAACGAGGTGCGGGAAGCCTTGTCCGCCGGATTCCGCAACGAGAAGCACAAGGCGCAATGGAAATCGACGCTGGCGACCTATGCCGCGCCGCTGTCATCCAAGCCCGTCGATACCGTCACCACCGATGACGTTCTGGCAGTCCTGAAACCGATCTGGCAGGCCAAGGTCGAAACCGCTTCCCGAGCTGCGGGGCCGGATCGAGAAGGTTCTGGACGCGGCCAAGGCCAAGGGCTTCCGCGAAGGCGAAAACCCGGCGCGGTGGCGCGGCCACCTTGACCACCTCTTGCCGAAGCCGTCCAAGCTGGAGCGCGGTCATCATGCGGCAATGCCTTAGGAGGATGTTGCCGCCTTCATGGGCGAGTTAGGCCAGCGCGAGGCGATGGCGGCGCGGGCGCTGGAGTTCTGCATCCTGACGGCGGCGCGTCCGAGGTGCTGGGACTGCGGTGGTCGGAAATCGATCTGGACAAGGCGCTGTGGACGGTCCCGGCGGCATGAAGGCCAGTCGCGTCCAGCGCGTCCCGTTGTGCGACCGTGCGGTGGCCATCCTGAAACTATTGGCGGAGCGGGCGGCTTGGCATGTCTGTGCGCACGTTATCGGATCGTTGCCGCATCGCGCGGGGAACGGCTGCTCACCGGCGCGCTTCATTGAGTGTGTGACTAAAGGCAGTTTCAGTCGCAAGTCGTTACACGCGAGCGAATGGCGACCGACATGGTGGCCATGCGACGTGGCTGGCGACCCGTCCGCCAAACCATCATGAAATGGAGACGCGAAAAACAAAACGCGGTATCAATATATCCCGTCACGGTGTCAAATCAGGGCCATCGTGGAGCGTGACACGATGCGAAAATGACCTCACGTTGCCACCGATTGATACCGTGAAAACCGTTTGAACGGCGGTCGCGGTTTACCATAGGACTTTGGTCTCGTCTTTCGCCGCAAAATCGTCAGTCGCCAAATGCTACAAGCTATCATGCCGTTCATGCGTTTGTTTGGAATCTCCTTCAACTGGAGAGACTAGATTTGGATCCTACTTCGAATGTTGCGACCGAACCATCTCTGCAAGACCTGATCGAGCGAATTGGCTCAGACCATGTTAAGCGGCGACTGAAAATCGAAGCCGAGCATGAGGCCCAGCTGTTCGGCCAGGGACTAATCTTCTTCAATCTCGAAAACTGGTACGCAGCACCGTGGATTGTCAGAACTGCGCTGAAGCTGGCTGGACTATATGGCCGTGCGCGTCGAAACGCTGACCACGTTGTTGTCAAAAGACATAGCGTTGCTTTCGCCAATCTTCCCCCGGCATTTGACAATTTCACTCTACTCCACATCAGCGATCTGCATGCCGACATAAGTGTAGGCGCGATGCGGAATCTGGTCAGCGTCGTCGGCGGTCTTCAATACGACATTTGTGTGTTAACCGGCGACTATCGGGGCAAGACATATGGTCCATTCGAAAAAAGTCTAGAAATTATCGATGAATTGCAATCCCGATTGAAGGGGCCAATCTATGGGGTGCTTGGTAACCACGACAGCATCCGTATGGTCCCTTCAATGGAAGCCATGGGAATCTGCATGCTGTTCAACGAATGCGAACCGATTGTTCGTGACGGGCAACGCATCTTCTTGGCTGGCGTTGACGATCCGCATTTCTATCGGGCAGACGACATTGAGAAAGCTGCGTCGCAAATTCCTTCAGACGCCTTTTCGATTTTGTTGGCGCACACGCCGGAAGTTTACGATCGGGCGATGAGCGCCAGATTCGATCTCATGTTGTGCGGACACACCCACGGAGGCCAGCTCTGTTTACCCGGTGGGATTCCAATCAAGCTGGAGGCAGCATTACCTCGATCCATGGGCGCTGGACCGTGGCGCCATAGCGGCATGGTCGGATATACTTCGGTAGGCGCTGGCACGAGCATTCTTCCTGTCCGCTTAAACTGCTTGCCGGAAATAACTCTGCATACCTTGCTCGCGATGGGCGATGCCGGACGGCTCTGAAACTGCTGCGCGAAAGCAGGCGAGCAGCCGTCCTTGACCATTGAAGCGGCCCTGACCGCGCCTACATGATGCCTAAGGCGACGCTTGAATACGGGAGCACTACCATGGCCCCGCGCATCGTCCTTTCAGCGCTAGCAGTGGCGTTTGTTATCGCCGCCGTAGCTGCAACTTTGACTTCTGTCAGGCAGTTAAACCGCCAGACGTGGCATTCTGCAGACCGCCACTCGTACGTCGAGGTGACAAGGACTAATTACCCGAGTTAAGAAAATGAACCGTCATAATCTTAAATCGATGTCCGTAGACGAGCTTTGGTGCCTGCATGAGCTCGTCGTTTCGGTCCTTGCGCGGAAGATATCTTCCGAACAGGCCGGACTTGAGCAGAAATTGTGTGAGCTCGGTCAGGAAACGCCAGACGGCCTAAACAAGGTGAGCCACGCGCGGCGCCCTTACCCGCGGGTTTTTCCGAAGTACAGAAATCCTGCCCAGCCCTCCGAAACTTGGGCCGGTCGCGGGAAACAACCACGCTGGGTGACAGCAGAACTCAGGGCCGGGAAAAAGCTCGATGATTTCCGGATCCAGCCGGCATCAAGCGCCACCACGTAAGGTAGCGGCCGCCAAAATAACGAGACTGCCAAGAGGCGGTCGGCTTGACTGGCGAAGCCTTGGGCGAAGCAGAGGCAAAGGAAGCGGTCTTAAAATTGGTCGTTTGCGATGCCTTGACGTCGGCGGCGCGTTTGCCTTCAAGATGGCCGGAAGCTAGATTTGAAGCCGGCTGATCCAAAAGGTTTCATTCGACGTGGCGCAGTGGTTCGTAGCCTCATCCGGTTGTCGCATCCGTATTCGGATGACGGAGCCACTGGCACTATATTACCGCAGACCTGACCGGCGATTGGGATGGCTGGTTTCAGATTGAAGTCGGTGACCTTTGCCAGCGAATTGCCCTTGTCGCGTGTCCGCGACCGTTCGGTGGTCGGCAATGGTATTTCATTTGCCCGCAAATAGGACGGCGCGCATCGGTGCTGTGGCGGCCACCGGGTGCGAGCCGTTCCAGTTCGCACAATGGCCAAGCCGGGACGGCCTGCGTTCGTGCTGTGAATTCGGGTCTGGCATACCACAGACGTGATGGGTAGTTAGGGTTCCTTCGCCGTTGATGCGCGACCAGCCCTCTAACGCTCCGTCGATCGCGAAGCGCGAAATCGGGACTACGGCATGAAGCGAGAAGGCACTTGCAGTGACACGCGTAGCTCGCCGGCAGCATCGGGAAATCGAGAATTTAGCGGCAAGCACCGCAACGAATCCGCCAGCAAATGACATCGGACTATCCTTATTTGGATGGAAATTCCCAAGGACATTCGGGAGAAGCTCAAGGAATTTCTGATTGAAATTCTCCCAATCCCTGGCGAGCCCCGCGATTTTCCGTCGTCCACATCGGCGATCCCTTTCAGAATCAGATCGCCTCTCTTGAACACACGTGATTCATCCGATTCAAGAACTCTCCGGATGGGCTCTTAGAGAAGTTATCACCGCCAGAAAAGCGAAAGCTATTGAACCAACCGTTTCCAGCGGAATTTTTAGATTATATCGCGACCTTAGGTGCCCGCTCCCGAAAATAGCCAACTCAACAATTTTAGGCGGCCAAATTAATTGGCAAATCTCAGCGCACCCCAATGGGCGTTAGCGAAATGGAGATTTGGCATTGATGCAGACGTTCCACCGCGCACCAGAACGGCAAGTTCACGGGACTTGACCCTGAAGTCCGGCAAGCGCTGGTCGAAATGCCAGCGTCAATGTCGGGTATCACAGAATACTTTCGAGACAACCTTTTGAACGAGGCAATGCAATCGGCGTACGGCCCCGAGCTGGACCAGATTGCCGAGCTTGAGCGCGCCATTGAAATCACGGCGAGCGCGCTTGGCGAGACCAGCGAGGAGGTTCGCCGCCAAGCTATTGCCGCCGATCCCGCATTTGCTGATCCGGATGTTTACCACGCGAAGGCAACACAAGCGGCCGATGCCGATGCCGCGCTGTGGCTTAAGAGATTCAATGAGAACGGCAGTGAGATCGTAAGGGCTGCGAAGTGGAACGAGGATGGCAAGACCGGAGCCTGGGCGAAGGCAACCGACGACGACATTGCGAACGGCATATTCGCCGAGACGCGCGACGTATTCGACCGGCTGAAATCAGCCGCGCCGGTGTTCGGCAGCGGCGAACAGGGTCGCAAGGCTCGCGCGGCTTTCGTCGACGAGCATGGCCTCGACGCCTACCTGAATCGAAACAAGATTGAAGGAGAATCCCCATCATGACAACCCAGCTAACAACCGAGCAGAGAGCCATGGTCCGCGAATCTGCGAGAGGACTTAACGGCAGCGCAGCGGACGATTTTGAAACAGCGGTGATCGCCCGGCTTGATGCCATGGCCGCTACCGGCGTTGTCGTGACGACGCCGAACGTTAAAACCGCATGTTCACAGGAACTCTCGAAAGGGAAATGAATGAGCACGATCAACTCATCACACCCCGCCGCAGCCATCGAGCGCGACAGCCGGATCGCCTTTGCTCGGCTCATTCGCGAGTTGGACCTGGACGTCGAGCCGCCTGCCAGTACGCGGACGGCCCCGGCTCAGCTGCGATCGAACCGGAAAGTCGAAGAAGAAGGCTTACCAGTTCACGCCCGAGGTATTCGCAGCATTCGAGGCCGGCGATGAATACTCACTGCGGCGCGCTCTGAAGCTTCCGCCCTGGCATGCGACTCCGCTCGACACTGATCTCGCTGGGCCACCGCCATACGGTTCGGAGGATATGCTGATCAATCAGACCAGGCCCGACGCACTGGAGATCCGGCAGGAGATACTCGCCGCGATGAAGCGGAGCGACAAAAAATGACGTCTTTCAAAGCCTCGATGAACGCAAGGGCTGTGTGTTCATATTGGGGATTGTCGTAGACTTACGCATACGCAACTCCGATCCGACAAGACCACGTTTTAAAAAGCGGCGTTTGAGCAACTCGATGATTTGCACTTCGATGGACTCCCCGATGCGGATCCGAACTATTACCTGCCGGATGTCGCATGTGGGAGTATCGCGATGGCCTACCGCAATCCTCGAGAACTTGCCGATCGAATGGCGGCTCGGCGCCAGCAGGCGAAGGCCGACGACGGCTATGTCCGGGAGACTTTCAGTCTTTTTCAGCGTCTTCCGGGTCTCCAGCAATTACAACGCCTTGCCGCGACAAGGCTCAATGTCGTCAGTTGGTTACGGTGTTTTAACACTGTTTCACCACTGTTTCACTTGCCTTTCGAACATGGTCCAACTACTTCTCAAGTGTTGACTTCCCGTTGACCGCGCGCGCTCCCGCCTAACGTGGAACGAGCCATGTGCAGCAAATGCGATGATATACGTCGAGAGATTGCCCTCAACCGCGGGCTTTCGATTGGACTGATGGACCCAACCAGTATCGGCCTCAACAAGGCCGCCCTTACAACGCTCGAAAAAAAACTGGATGAGCTATTCAACGGGCACTTAGAGGCGGCACGGCCTTCTAGCCAGGTAGCCTATCATTCCAAAGGTTAGTGCCGCTCGCCTGATCGAGCGCGCCGTCGTCCTGTACAGGCTGTTGACTTCCCGTTGACCTGACTGACGGCGAGCCGTCGATAACACCGGAAACCCTTGAATTACAGGCTTTGGCGCAGCGGCCGAAATTGCCGCTAGTGACTTTCAGTCAGCCTCGCGATCAAGCCCGCCAGACGGCGAGAGCGTTCCTCGATCGATGGCCGGCCGCGGCGTACATGTCGAAAGTTGAGACATGGCGGGAACTGCCGGGTGGTAAGATCGAGTTCACGATGAGACGGCTGCGGAGCGCGGATTAGCGCGCAGGCTTCGGCGGCCGTAGCCCGGTGACCCATCGCAGGGTTTTGTCATCGCACAAAGGATCGCATTCCACACATCGGAGAGTCCGCACGCCGTTCCCTCCGGACGGCAACGCCATGACCATTGGTTTCCTGCAGATCGGGCAGTCAGCACTCTTAAGGAACTGGCCCATGCCGGGCATGGAACTACGGAACAAGGGCAGAGTTGAGACACGGTTTCGTGGAACACCCCCCAACGGGCCGCTCAACGGAAGCTCAACAAAAAGGCCAGCCATGGGCAGGGGAAAACGGGCCTCTTCGGGTTCGGGGATCGCGGCCAGTGGGGTCGATCCTTGTGTCCAGACACCTTCATTGGCGGCTTCAATTGACCGGCGGGGGGTGCCCTTGAAGGCCGCCCGCCAGCGCAAGCGTGCGACCGGCACCAAGGTGGAAGGCCCGTAAGAGCCATGCCGAAATCAATCCGAAGATGGTGCAAATCGCCAAGGGGGCTGCGCCGGTGCAAGCGCGGCAATTCCCTCCGGGCCATCGCTGCCGATCCGCGGCTACGTCAGTTTTTATTTTGGAAACTTCGCGAACAATCGGACGTTAAATCACGTCGGCCACTGGCGCTAATTCCCCCCGCCAGCGGTCGGAAGGGGGCCGTCTGGCCGAGGGGGCTCCTCCCGACGGCCCCACCTCCTCACCTTAGGCGTTACCGACGGAACGTCCGCTACCGCCGTTCGTTGACGTGCCATGCGGAAGAAGATCACGTTTTTATCGATCGCGCTTATTGCGCTCACTGATATCGCTCTTGCGCAGGCGCCGCCGACGCCGGCCACTCCGCCTGCCAAGACGGCGACGCCGGTCCCTTCACTGGACTCGGCCAGTTGCGACCCTCACGACATGGCCGCGCCGAACGGAACGACGACGGGCGAGCGCAAGGAACCGCTGGGCGATAAGCTGGCGAAATCCGACGGCGTGCTGTGCCCGCCTGCGGGCGTCGATCCGGAAATCCGCGCGCCGACCCCGGAAGGCGGCAATACGCCGGTTATCCCGCCGCCCGGCAGCCCCGGCGGCGATCCCACCGTGCGGCCAAAATAGCTCTCTGAAGGCAGGCAGCGCATCGGCCGAATTACCGGCTTTGCGTAGAGCGCGACGGCGTCGGGCCCGCGTGAGACGAGGCAGCTTTTGATTGAGCTTGTCGGCGGCGATGCGGGTGCACAGCTGCGCGATCAGTTCGCTTGATGCTCACGAGATCAAGGCCCGCCGGCTTATCGGCCAAGGTTGTTGGTTGGATTGTGGGCTGATATGGCTTCTATGTAAATAGTGCTGATATTTCAATATGATACTAGCAATAATGGCGGAGCCGGAGGGATTCGAACCCTCGATAGGGCTTTACAACCCTATAACGGTTTAGCAAACCGCCGCCTTCAGCCACTCGGCCACAGCTCCGTTGGCGCCCGATATGCCCGACACGGTCGCCAGCCGCAAGCGCCGGATCGCGAGATACCGGCGTCGTACGCCGAAATCGACAGCGCCACCTGATGTGGACTAGTAGGTATATGCCCGATGCCCGCACTGGTCGGGAACTCGTACGCGCCGCAAAAACGGACATTTCTCGTTGCATCGCGCCGATGACGCTCGAGAGTTCCTCTCGAGTGCAGAGCCAGTCGCTGCGCTTTCATGTTGCACTGCCCGCAGCCGCGATCGCGGGCCTTCATCTGCGAAGAATAATCCTGGCCTCATCCTTCTTCCTGAATACTTGTCGAATCACGCCGTCTCACGTTCTCGCTGATTTTCCGTGATTGGGCGTCTGGACAGCAATCCACCGTTGTGGAGACGACAGGGGGGGTCTTTGGGGACTCTCAAAGAAGCGGCATAATAATATATTATAATCAATGGCTTGGTCATACATGCGCAACCGCAAGAACGTGCTATTTGTGCAACACACAGCCAAAAACGGTTAGACCCGTTCCATTCTGAGGCGTTCATTTGTTGCGTGTGCAGGACTGTTCGGTAATTGTGAATGCGCGACGGAGGGGGGCATCCCGAGGTCGTCCCGTTTTAGTGGTTCGCTGTTTTTGAGTGGTTCGCTTGAGTTCCTCGCGTTGAGCGGGAGTGTCCGACAAGCGCGAAGCGGCTAGTGGCGCGGTTAGTCAGGGACTGAGGGGAATGTATCTTCGGGTGCTTGCACTCAGCGGATCCGCAACCTGCCCTACAGAGCAACTTGGAGGTTAAAATGAGATTGATGAAGAGCCTTATCCTCAGCTCGGCGGCGGGTCTCGTCGTTGTGAGCGGGGCACAGGCGGCCGATCTTCCGTTGAAGGCCAAGGCGGTCGAATACGTGAGGATCTGCTCTCTCTACGGCGCGGGTTTCTATTACATCCCCGGCACCGATACCTGCCTTAAACTCGGCGGTTACCTGCGTGCCGATTTGGGCGTTAATACGAATTCGATCTTCTCCCCCAACACCAATGGTAACCCCGGCGCGCAGAACCGTTTCACCAACGGATTCACCTGGCGGGCGCGTGCAAACCTGAACATCGATACCCGCACTGCCACTGAATACGGCGTGGTCCGCACCTATTTCGATGTGAACAACACGTGGACCTCGGGCGGTTACCAGAGCGTTGTCGGTTCTGCTCTGGGTTCTACTCTGTATGACTCGGCTCCGGGCGGAACAGACGGTAACGGCAACATCTCCGGCGGCCAGCTTGGCTTGAACTACGCCTTCATCCAGTTCGCCGGCTTCACGATGGGTAAAGCCGCAACACAGTTCAGCGCTCCCTGGGGAGCTTATCCGGGCAACATCTTCGACGGTCTCGTCGGCGGCGGCGGCGCGACCTCGCAGGGCGTGAACCAGTTCAGCTATACCGCGGAGTTCGGCAACGGCGTGTCGGCCTCGGTCAGCGCGCAGGATCCGTCCATTTACTTCCAGGCCGGCATCAACAACCTCGCGGCACCGATACCGGCGCTGAGGGCTGCCAGCTTTGGCTACGGCTTGAGCGACTATGCTGGAACGAATGTCCCCGACATCGTTGGCCAGATCCGTGTCGATCAGGTCTGGGGTCTGTTCCAGGCATCGGTTGCGGCGCATGAGAACAATCCCGCTTACTACCTCGCTTCTCAAACGAGCGGCGGTCCCGGTGACAAGTGGGGTTGGGCCGGTCAGCTCGCTCTGTCGATCAAGAACATCCCGACCGGACCAGGTGACTCGATCAACGTCTCGGGCGTCTACACCAATGGCGCGACCCGTTACAACATCCAGGAACTGGCCACTCAGGCGGGTTCTAACACGATCTTTTCCGGCGTAACTGGCGTTGGGTTTGGCTTTGCACCGGATGCGGTGTTCGGCCCCGGCGGCCAGCTTCAGCTTGTCTCGACCTGGGGCATGCGTGGCGCTTTCAACCACAACTGGGACCCATATTGGAGCAGTTCGGTTTTCGGTGCCTACGCAACAGTTATGTATACCGGCGCGGCCAAGGATCTGATGTGCGGCCTGGGCAGCCTGGGCGTCCAGCGTGGTACGGTTAGGACCGTGCTTGGTGCGGGTGTCACCACTTGCAACCCGGATTACAACATTGCGCAAGTTGGTGCGAACCTTCGCTGGACTTCGGTCAAGAACCTGACCTTCACGACGGAAGGGGTTTACACCATGTTGGATCAGAAGTACGCCGGCGTGGCTGCTCTTCCTGCCAACATCGTTGGCAAGCCGGCGTTTAATTATGCTCTGAAGGATGAGAATACCTGGACCGTCATGTTCCGCGCCCAGCGCAACTGGTAATACCGGTCGTCTGACAACATCCTGAGAGAACCCCCGGCAGAAAATTGCCGGGGGTTTTTCTTTGCCGCTGAGGCAAGAGATCGGTGGCGCGATCGGTGGTGCAAGCCAGGCAAGCGACGGCGCTGAGCCGGGACGGGACAAAAGTTGCAGCGACGATCCGTCTAGAACCAACATTGATCGGCTCACATTAAACCAATTGTGGCCCCGACGTCTTGCCGGACGCCGTGCTGAGATGTCGCCCCAACAAATGGCCGTGACGACGAGGGTGGCCGATCCCGCGATTTCACAATAAAAAGCGGGAGCAGAGCGAATGCCTCAATGGGTAACACCGACATGCGGACGGTTACTTACAGGTTGCCAACGGCAGCATGCATCAGTGCTGTGGTTTCGCTCCTTGTCCTGGCTCCGTCAGTCGCGCCGGCCGGGAATTATCCGTATTGCATCAAGGGCGACTATTACGTGAGCGCTGCCGGGGATTGCAGTTTCGACACCTACCAGCAATGCCTCTGTGACGGGAATCCGTTTTATCGTCCTCAGGACGACGATGCCGCCCCATACCCCGATGTTTGAAGAAAGCTTCGCCGATAAATCGCGCAGTTCGCCGATTGTCGAACGGCGGTCGGCTACTCCACGGCGGAGCCGCGGTGCAGATCAGCCTCGATCTGCAGCTTCGAGCCGCCGCCGAAGCGGGCGCGATAGACCTGCAGGTTCTCCATGATGCGCTGCACGTAGTTGCGGGTCTCCGAGAATGGGATCAACTCGACCCAGTCGACCGCATCGACCTTGGGATCGCGCGGATCGCCGTAACGCTCGACCCACTTTTTAACGCTGCCGCGCCCGGCATTGTAGGCCGCGAAGCTCATGATGTAGGAGCCGCGATAGTCTTCGATCAGGCCGCCAAGCTCCGCCGCGCCGAGCGCCGCGTTATAGGCGGGCTCGGTCTTCAGGCGCTGGAGGTCGAAGCTCGCTCCGTATTTCTTGCAGACATATCTTCCCGGCGTCCGGCGTCACCTGCATCAGCCCGTAGGCGTGGGCCGGCGACACCACCGACGGATTGAAGGCGCTCTCCTGCCGCGCGATCGCGTAGACGATGCTGCGCTCGACGTCCGGCCCTATCGGCTTGAACGATGGAATTCCGCTGACGGGATAGGCATAGAAATCGAACGGCAGTCCGCGATTGAGCGCGGCCTTGCCGGCCAGCAGCATGCCCCGCGCATCGCCGTGACGCGCGGTGAGTTCGCCCAGTCCCAGCACTGCATCGGGATCGCCGTTCTCGCCCATATCGGCGAGGATCGGGATCGCGATCTCGCCTTCGCCGAGCGTATAAAGAAGTTGCACGGCACGCACGATCTCCAGCCGTTCGACGCCACGCGACCGGCTGCCGGGCACGCCGCGCACTTGGATTTGCGGCAGTCCAAGCTTTGGCGCGCGCGAGTTGTCCGTAGTAGCTGGTGGAATGCTCCGCCGCTGCGGCGTAGGCCTGACGGGCCTCCTGAACGCGGTCTGCCGCCTCGGCGGCGCGGCCTTGCCAGTAACCGGCCCGCGCCAGCGCGGTCGGATTGACGCTGCCGACACCGATGCGAGCGAAATGCCGCGCGGCGGTGCTGGGGTCCTTCAGGAAACGCAGGGCGATCCAGCCCGCGGTGAACTCCTGCTCGGTCTTGTAGATATCGCGGTTGGGGAGCGCGGCATCACGCGCGATCAGATATGCGGTGCGATACTCGCCGACATCGATCATCTTGCGCGCGAGCAGCCGCCGCTCGATCCACCATTCGTCGACATTGTAGAGCCGGTTGGGATCCCGCGGCGCGCTCAGCATCAGCCGCGCGGCGTCCGCGAACTTCTCCTCGCGGCGCAGCAGTTGAATGTGCGCGAAGACATAGCCGGGATCGCCGTGCAGCTCGCGAGGCACTTTTTCGAGCAGTGCGCGCAGGCTGGATGATTTCTGGTCAGCCGCGATCCGCGCCCTGGCGAGGGCGACCTCAGCGCTCCCGAGTCGCTTCGCGGCGCGGAGCGCTGGGTCATTCTCGCGACCGTAAAGCAGATAATCCATCCGGGCCTTCTGATCTCCTGGCTTGAGTAGCGGGCCAAATACCTCCAGCGCCTTCTCCTCGAACGCTTCCGACATGGAGTCGGTCCGCCAGGCTTCTCGAACCAGCTGCTCGGCGTTGGCGCGGTCGCCGCGCGCGAGCAGCGTGCGCGCCAGTGCGAACCGTCCCTTGGCCGACAGCGGCCGCTCGTTTTCGAACCAGGCCAGCACGGTGGCATCGTCGCGATGGTCGTCCCACAGCGAAGCTTCCACGCGCCGGCGCAAAAATGTCTGCGACGGCCAGCTCGGATTGGCGGCGATAAAGGCGCGGTAGCGCTCCGTCGACGCGCCGTTGTCGTCGCTGCGCAGGATGAACCACTCGGCAAGCTTGCGCGCCACCGGATCGGTGATAGCGGCTTCGGCCTGCGTGGCGTCGGACGGCCTGTGCTTGCGGGTCAGGTCGATGACGTTCTCAAGCGCATCGAGATCGGCGCGCGACGTCGCTGACGTCGTTGCCATCGCCGCTTCCGGAACGGGCTTGCGTTTTGGCGGTGGCGGGAGTGCGGCGTGCTGCCGTGTGGCCGACTGAATTGCGGGAGCTGCCGTGGATTTGTCTTTGTCCGGGGCTGAGGTCTTCCCGTGTGACTCGGCGGCGGCCGTCTTCGGAACAACGTGGCGCGAAGTCGGCCGCGGCATGGGAACCTTTGCCGCCGCATTCCCCGTCCAGAACCCGGCAGCGAGCACCAGGGTTGCGCTCAAAGCCGTGGTTCGCAACCATGATGCACGGGCAAGCAATGTCACGGCAATCCTTCGCAGCGAATTATGCAGGTGCATATCTATTTCATTGAATATGTGGACAAAATACTAAAATCCTGACCGCCGGAGATGTGAGCGCCCCGACCGCGGAAAAACCCGGCTGTCGGTTACGGGGCGGACCTTTCGTCGCAGCATCAGACCCGATATGACTGATGCGATATTGAATTCGGCAGAGGGCGAAGCCGCGCAACGCGCTCGGAGGCAGATCATGGCAGCCAAGACGAAGTTCCGGGGATCCTACACCGCCCTGGTGACGCCGTTCAAGAACGGCTCCGTCGATGAGGCCGCATTTCGCAATCTGGTGAACTGGCAAATCGATAAGGGCACTCATGGGCTCGTGCCTGTCGGGACCACCGGCGAGAGCCCGACGCTCAGTCACGACGAGCACCGCAAGGTGGTGGAATGGTGCATCGACGAGGCCAGGGGCCGGCTGCCGGTGATCGCGGGCGCGGGCTCGAATTCAACTCGCGAGGCGGTCGATCTGGCTGTTCATGCCGAGAAAGCTGGTGCCGATGCGGTACTGGTGGTGACGCCGTACTACAACAAGCCGACGCAGGAAGGCATGTACCATCACTTCAAGGCGGTGAACGATGCGATCGGCATCCCCATCTTCATTTACAACATTCCGCCGCGCTCGGTTGTCGATCTCTCTGTGGCGACGATGACGCGGCTGTTCGAACTGAAGAACATCGTCGGCGTCAAGGACGCTACCGGCAATCTGGCGCGGGTCTCTCAACAGCGCCATGCGATGGGGCCGGACTTCATTCAGTTGTCGGGCGAGGACATGACGGCGCTCGCCTACATGGCGGCGGGCGGACACGGCTGCATCTCGGTGGTCGCCGATGTCGCGCCAAAACTGTGCGCCGACCTGATGTCCGCGGTGCTGAAGGGCGATTATGCCACCGGGCTCAAGATTCAAGACCGGCTGGTGCCGCTGCACGACGCCATTTTCAAGGAACCGGGCCTCGCCGGGGCCAAGCATGGTCTCAAGCTGCTCGGCCGGCTTGATGAAATCGTGCGCCTGCCGCTGATGCCGGTCACGCCGCCAACCGGAAAAGTCATCCGGGACGCCATGGTGCATGCGGGTTTGATCAACTGAACTCCGGTCTCCAACTTGGCTGGATTGCGGCTACCGGGCACACGGTGAGCCATCAGGGGAGAATGCGATGTTGAAGGAATTTCGCGAATTCGCGATGAAGGGAAATGTCGTTGATCTCGCGGTCGGCGTCATCATCGGTGCTGCATTTGGTGCGATCGTCTCCTCGATGGTGGCCGACCTCATCATGCCGATCATCGGTGCGATCGCCGGCGGCCTCGATTTCTCCAATTACTTCACCGGGCTGTCGAAGTCCGTCACCGCGACCAACCTCGCGGACGCGAAGAAGCAAGGCGCGGTGCTGGCGTGGGGCAACTTCCTGACGCTGACCCTGAATTTTATGATCGTCGCTTTTGTCCTTTTCATCGTCATCAAGGGGATGAACAGACTGAAACGCAAGGATGAGGCGGCATCGGCGGCGCCGCCGAAGCCGACCCGCGAAGAAGAGTTGCTGACCGAGATCCGCGACCTTCTGAAGAGAACTTGAGACGCGACGCTGCTGATTGGGCGTTGTCGCACTTATATAAGACGACGCCCAGAGGTTTTGAGATATGGCCGAGAAGAACGAGCGCCCCATCAAGGTCGTCGCCGAAAACCGCAAGGCGCAATTCAACTATGCGATCGAGGATACCATCGAGGCCGGCATTGCCCTAACCGGCACCGAGGTCAAGTCAATCCGCAACGGCAAGACCACGATTGCAGAGTCCTACGCCGATTCGAAGGACGGCGAGATCTGGCTGATCAACGCCAACATCCCCGAATATCTGCAAGCCAACCGCTTCAACCACGAGCCGAAACGGCCCCGCAAGCTGCTGCTGCACAAGAAGCAAATCAACAAGCTAATGGGTGCGGTCGACCGCGAGGGCATGACGCTGATCCCGCTCAAGCTCTATTTCAACGAACGCGGACGGGCCAAGCTGCTGCTGGCGGTCGCCAAGGGCAAGAAGCTGCACGACAAGCGCGAGAGCGAGAAGAAACGCGATTGGGGCCGCGAGAAGGGTCGGTTGTTGCGGGCGAGGGGATAAGGGATTTTGTCACCCTTCGAGGCTTGCGCAATGCGGCCTCGCACGACAGGATGACGACAACGATGAACGTCAGTGCGAGCTTCTTGGCGAGCCTCGAAGAATGAGTAGAGTAATGCGGTGAATCAGACGGATCTGCTTGAGGTTGACTGGAGCAAGATCCCGGCGCCGACCGACGATGGCGCTGCGCGGCATCTGCTGGGAAGAATGGTTCCGCCGCTTGACCTGGTCGCAACCGACAAATCGTCGGTGCGGCTGTCGCGGCTGCAGGGACGAACGGTGGTGTTCGCCTATCCGCGGACCGGCGAGCCGGGCAAGATCAGTCCGGTTGATAACTGGGACATGATTCCGGGCGCGCGGGGCTGCACGCCACAGACCTGCGCGTTTCGCGATCTGTTCGCCGAGTTGAAGGCGGCGAGCGCGCAGCATGTCTTCGGTCTGTCGAGTCAGGATCCCGATTACCAGCGCGAAATGGCCGTGCGCCTGCATCTGCCGTTCGCCGTGTTGTCGGACGAGAAGCTTTCGCTGGCTCGCGCGCTCGATCTGCCGACCATGGAGGTCGTGGGGGTGACCCTGATCAGGCGGCTGACTCTGATCGTCGACGACGGCACGATCAGTCATGTATTCTATCCGGTATTTCCGCCCGACCGGAATGCGGGTGATGTGCTGGCGTGGCTGAAGGACAATCCCGTTCCGCCGCGACCGGCCACCCTGTCACATGGCGGTCTGGCTCGGGCCGTTAAACTTTGAACGATTGATTCAAGGCAATTTCAGGGTCGAGGTGTTTTGTTCTGGCCATGCGGATCAAACAGAAGCGTGCCATTCGGCGCATGCGGCGCCGGCATCAACGGGCGTGGCTTGTGCTCAACTTCGTCAAGGGAAGATCGGAGTGCCTGGTTATGGACATCTCCAGCGAGGGCGCGCGTCTGGTGGTTGCCTCCGGCCTGAGCCTGCCAAAGCATTTCGGCGTCGCACTGGTCCCGAATTCACCGCCGCGGGAGTGCGAACGGGTCTGGCGCAACGGCGACATGGCCGGTATCCGCTTCACCAGGCCGGAGTAGAATTTCAGCGTTGTGTTATGTCGGCGCGCACTCGCGCAAACACATTTTCGAACATCGCCGGCGTCAGCACGCGCGTGTTGGTGTTGTAGCGCGAGCAGTGATAGCTGTCGTAGAGCCTGACCACGCCGGCACGATGCACCGCACCGTGCGCGAATGGCGCGGCCTTGGCGCGGAGGCCGAGTGCCTTCACCGCGGAATCGTGAGCGATGCGGCCGAGCGCGACAATTGCCTGCAGCCGGGGCATCGTCGCCAGCGTGGCGCCGAGGAAAGCGCGGCAGGCGTTGATCTCAGCTGGCAGTGGCTTGTTGTGCGGTGGCACGCAGCGCACCGCATTGCTGATGCGGCAATCGACCAGGGTGAGGCCGTCGTCGGGACGAGCCTGGTAATGCCCCGCGGCAAAGCCGTATTTGAGCAGCGTGGCGTAGAGTAGGTCACCGGCGTAGTCGCCGGTAAACGGCCGCCCGGTGCGGTTGGCGCCTTGCACGCCCGGCGCCAGTCCGACGATCAGCAGGGCTGCATCGGAGTTACCGAAAGAGGGGACGGGCGCATTGAACCAGTTCGGATCGCGCCCCCGCAGCGACAGGCGAAAGTCGACCAGCCGCGGGCAAAGGGGGCAATCGCGGCCGGGCTCTGTGCTGGTCTGGTTCGCGTCGGCGAGAGCGGGCTCGGCGCTCGACTGCGTGTCAGTGCTCGAAGTCGTCGTCATCGTCCCGGGGCGCGACGGTGGTGGTCCGCTGCAGGAATTGCGGCGCATGGTGGCGCGGCTCGCGCGGCGCCGGACGCTCCGATGGATCGCGGCCGAGTTTCGGTTGCAGTTCGACGAGATCGGTGAAGACGTCCGCCTGGCGGCGCAGTTCATCGGCGATCATCGGCGGCTGGCTTGAGATCGTGGAAACAACGGTCACGCGAACGCCGCGGCGCTGCACCGCTTCGACAAGCGAGCGGAAATCGCCGTCGCCCGAGAACAGCACGATCTGGTCGACGTGTTCGGCAAGCTCCATCGCATCGACCGCGAGTTCGATGTCCATGTTGCCCTTTACCTTGCGGCGGCCGCTAGCGTCGATGAATTCCTTGGTGGCCTTTGTGACGACTGTGTAACCGTTGTAGTCAAGCCAGTCGATCAGCGGCCGTATCGAGGAATACTCCTGATCCTCAATGATCGCGGTGTAATAGAAAGCGCGAACGAGTGTGCCCCGCGACTGGAATTCTTTGAGGAGGCGCTTGTAGTCGATGTCGAAGCCGAGCGTCTTGGCGGTGGCGTAGAGGTTGGCACCGTCGATAAAGAGCGCGATCTTGTTGGAACCAGGTGACATCAAACGTTCTCGTGGTCGGTGTTAGCGTTTTTGGTGCGGCTGAGACCAGCCACGCATTCCAATAATTCAAATCGCGTCTTGCGGATCTGAAGCAGACAACAGCGCGATGAGGTGAGGCAAGGGTGGCGTGATATGACGAAGCAATGAAGCGATTTCTTGTCCGAACGATATTTATTCCGCTTCCGGACGCCGGCCTTTTGGCCCAGATTGGGTACCAGAGAGCCGCCGCCGCGCCAAATGCAAAATTCCCTGTTGCGAAACCCGCAGACCCACTATACCTAGCAGGCATAACCAACAGTTTCGGTCCCATTTAACGGAGCGACAGGCGATGGCGCGCGTCACCGTAGAAGATTGCATTGACAAGGTCGACAACCGGTTCGACCTGGTCCTTTTGGCCGCGCATCGTGCTCGGATGATTTCGTCGGGTTCGCAACTCACGATTGATCGCGACAACGACAAAAATCCGGTGGTTTCTTTGCGCGAGATTGCCGAGCAGACCATCTCCCCCGAAGATATGCGCGAAGAACTGGTTCATTCCTTGCAGAAATTTGTTGAGGTCGACGAGCCTGAGCCCGACACCGTGCCGCTGATCGGCTCGGCTGGGGCGAGCGTCGATGCCGATGACACCGAGGTCGCCGTCGAGCGCATGACGGAGGAGGAGTTGCTGAAGGGTCTGGAGGGGCTCGCACCTCCCGAGGAGCAGCCCGAAGAGGACGAATGACCGCTCGTTGCCCTTGTGACGCTTGCAAGCCCGGACCCTGGTCCGGGCTTTTGCGTTCATGGACCAAATGAGTGATCGCATGGACCGGCACCCGCCATTCGATCGGCCTCCTTGTCCTATGACCAAAATCTCGTGCGCTTTCACATCGAATTCGACTTTTTGCCGGAACATTCTAGAGTAAGTATTGGGGGGTGAGCGGACGGCTTCCGCGCAATGAAAGCACTGATTCTATGGCGAGTTGGCCTGGCAGACGGTGGCAGATGCAGGCCACGACCGGTTCGGTACCGGCGGCTCCGCCATCGGACGCACCTGCCAAGCCGCCGCGCCCGCGCATGATGCGCCAGTACGACCTGGTCGAGCGTGTCCGCTCCTACAATCCGGACACCGACGAGGATATGCTGAACCGGGCCTACGTCTATGCCATGAAGGCCCACGGCGAACAGATGCGGGCGTCGGGCGATCCCTATTTCTCCCATCCGCTCGAAGTCGCGGCCATCCTGACCGGCCTCAAGCTCGACGATGCCACCATCGTCGCGGCGCTGCTGCACGACACCATCGAGGACACCGAGGCCACGCGGACCGAAATCGACAACGTCTTTGGTCACGAGATCGGCGCGCTGGTGGACGGGTTAACCAAACTGAAACGGCTGGAGCTGGTCTCGCGCGAGGCCAAGCAGGGCGAAAACCTGCGCAAGCTTCTGCTGGCGATCGCCGATGATGTCCGCGTACTGCTGATCAAGCTTGCCGACCGGCTCCACAACATGCGTACGCTGGAATTCGTGCCGCCAGCATCGCGACAGCGCATCGCCGAGGAGACGCTCGATATCTACGCGCCGCTGGCGGGCCGCATGGGCATGCAGGAGATGCGCGAAGAACTCGAGGATCTGGCGTTCCGGACCCTCGATCCGGAAGCCCACGCGGTGGTGATGCAACGACTCAATTCGCTGGCCGAGCGCAATCGTAACCTGATCAGCGAGATCGAGAATCAGCTCACGACCAGTCTTGTGAAAAATGGCATCGCCGCGCGCGTGCATGGCCGCCGTAAGCAGCCGTTTTCGATCTGGACCAAGATGGAACGAAAATCGGTCGGTTTCGAGCAGCTTTCGGACATCTTCGCATTCCGCGTGGTCGTGCCCGACGTCGAAGCCTGCTATCGCGCGCTCGGCGTGGTTCACACGACGTGGCCGGTCGTGCCCGGGCGTTTCAAGGATTACATTTCGACGCCGAAGCAGAACGACTATCGCTCCATCCATACCACGGTGATCGGACCGGGCAACCAGCGCGTCGAACTGCAGCTCCGCACAGGAGAGATGGACCGCATCGCCGAATTTGGCATCGCCGCGCATGCCTTTTACAAGGACGGCGTGGGTTCGCCGACCGAACTGCTCAACCGCGAGTCCAATGCCTTTCGTGGCTGCGCCATACCATCGAAATTCTGTCGGAGAGCGCCAATCCGGAGGAATTCCTCGAGCACACCAAGCTCGAGCTGTTTCACGACCAAGTGTTCTGCTTCACCCCGAAGGGAAAGCTGATCGCACTGCCGCGGCACGCCAATGTCATCGACTTCGCCTATGCCGTGCACACCGACGTCGGCAACAGCACGGTGGGTTGCAAGATCAACGGCAAGTTCGCGCCGCTGTCGTCCGAACTACAGAACGGCGATGAGGTCGAGGTTTTGACTTCGCGCGCCCAGTCCGCGCCGCCGTCGGCCTGGGAAGCGCTTGCGGTCACCGGCAAGGCGCGTGCGGCGATCCGGCGCGCCACCAGGACCGCAGTGCGCGATCAGTATGTCAGCCTTGGCCGGCGGATCGTGGAGCGCTTGTTCATCCGCGCCAAGATCGAATACGCCGACGACAAGCTCACCGGCGCGTTGCCGCGGCTGGCGCGCGCATCGATCGAGGATGTGATGGCTTCGGTGGGCCGCGGAGTGATGCGTGCCTCCGATGTCGCGCGCGCGATGTACCCGGATTACAAGGAGGAGCGGGCGGGCCGCTTCGGCGCCAAGAAAAGCCTGGCGGTGAAGCTCAAACTGAAATCACCGCCAGACCCCTCTCGCAGCCCTTCGGCAATTCCAATCGGTGGCATCAATTCGGACTTGCCGGTTAAGTTCGCGCCCAACGGCGGCGCCGTGCCGGGCGACCGCATCATCGGCATCGTCACGCCGGGCGAGGGCATCACGATCTATCCGATCCAGTCGCCGGCGCTGAAGGATTTTGAGGAAGAGCCCGAACGCTGGCTCGACGTTCGCTGGGATGTCGACGACACCACGCCGCAGCGGTTTCCGGCGCGCATCGTGCTGGACAGCGTCAACGAACCCGGCAGCCTCGCGCAGGTCGCGACTGTGATTGCCGAGCACGACGGCAATATCGACAATATCGGCATGAGCAGGCGTTTGCCTGACTTCACCGAAATGACCATCGATCTCGGAGTCTACGACCTCAAGCATCTCAGCGCCATCATAGCCCAGTTGCGCGCCAAGGCGGTCGTGGCGCGGGTCGAGCGGGTCAATGGTTAAACAATGCGTATATCGCGACTACCCTCTCCCAAGGGAGGGAAAGCGCGTTTTTACTGTCGATGCCGAGCTAGATAAGAGACCCTGATGCCCAGCCCTCCCGCGATCCGCCTCGGAATCAATGTCGATCACGTCGCCACCCTGCGCAACGCGCGTGGTGGAGCGCGGCCGGATCCGGTGCGTATCGCGCTTGCGGCGATCGAGGCTGGCGCGGACGGCATTACCGCGCACCTGCGTGAGGATCGACGCCATATTCGCGATGCCGACATGGCGCGGCTGAAGGCCGAAATCCCAAAGCCCCTCAATTTTGAGATGGCCGCAACCCCCGACATGATCCGGATCGCGCTGGAAACCAAGCCGCACGCAGTGTGTCTGGTGCCTGAACGCCGCGAGGAGCTCACTACAGAAGGTGGTCTCGATGTGTTTGGTCAACGGGACTCGCTGGCGCCTTCGATCGCGCGCTTCGGCGATGCCGGTATTCGTGTTTCGCTATTCATCGCCGCCGATGAGCGTCAGATTGAAATGGCGGCGAAACTGCATGCGCCGGCGATCGAGATTCACACCGGCTGCTGGTGCGATGCCGTCGTTGATGGTCACAGGGAGAAGGCGGACGCCGAATGGCGCAGCATTGTCGAAGGTGCCGCATTGGCCAAGTCGGCGGGTCTTGAGGTTCACGCCGGGCATGGCCTCGACTACGCGACGGCGGAGACGATTGCGGCGCTGCCGCAGATCGTCGAACTCAATATCGGCTACTTCATGATCGGCGAGGCGTTGCTCGTCGGGATCGCTGAGACCGTTCGCACCATGCGGGCGGCCATGGATCGCGGCCGCGCGACCCTTAAGGCGCGTAAGGCATGATCATCGGCATCGGCTCCGACCTGATCGATATCCGCCGGGTGGCGAAAGTCATCGAGCGTCACGGCGACCGGTTTCTCGATCGCATCTTCACGGACGCCGAGCGGGCAAAGGCTGAGCGCCGCGCCAGCAACGAGAAAATGGTGGTGGCGACCTACGCAAAACGGTTTGCCGCCAAGGAAGCCTGCTCCAAGGCGCTCGGGACGGGAATCCGGTGCGGCGTGTGGTGGCGGGGCATGGGCGTCGTCAATCTGCCTGGCGGACAGCCCTCGATGAAGTTGACCGGGGGCGCACTGAAACGGCTGGAAACGCTGACACCGGAGGGCTTGGAGGCGCGGATCGACCTGACCATGACCGACGATTGGCCGCTGGCGCAGGCCTTTGTCATAATTTCGGCTGTGATGCCGGTCAGAGTCTGACCGGCTGCTTCCGATGCTGGTGCCGGATCGATAAAATCAATGATTTATCAGTTGATTAGCAAGTTTTTAGAACGCAGTTGATTGCGCGTTTGCACACAACGGTCTAAAATGGTCCAGGGTGCTTCTTCGGATTCGGGACACGAGAGCGAAGTCAGCAGTAACCTTCAGCTTTGGTGCGCGAATTCACTCTAAGAACCGGAATGATTGGCGTTTTTTTTCGCGGAGCCAAAATCTTCGCCGCAAAACGGCTTTGCCATTGCTTCGGGCGACGGCGATGAACATGGGAAAGCAATGAGCGTGACATCCGGGACTAAAACTGAAAGCGGCGCCGGCGAGACGATCCGCGTCGTCATCCACGCTCTCATTATCGCCCTGGTGATTCGGACCTTCCTGTTTCAGCCGTTCAACATTCCGTCGGGATCGATGAAAGCGACGCTGCTGGTCGGCGACTACCTGTTCGTTTCGAAATACTCCTACGGCTACACCCACTATTCCATTCCGTTCTCACCGCCGCTGTTTTCGGGACGTATCCTGGGCTCCGAACCGAGCCGCGGTGATGTCGTGGTGTTTCGTCTGCCGAAGGACGACACCACCGACTACATCAAGCGGGTGATCGGGCTGCCGGGCGACCGCATTCAGATGAAGGAGGGGCTGCTTTACATCAACGACAAGCCAGTGCAGCGTGAACGGCTGCCGGACTTCATCGGTGAGGACCCCTGCGGCTCCGATGCGACGGCGCGAGTCAAGCAATGGCAGGAAACGCTGCCAAACGGCGTCACCTACAAGACGCTCGATTGCGTCGACAACGGCTTCTACGACAATACCAACGTCTACACCGTGCCATCAGGCCATTTCTTCATGATGGGCGACAACCGCGACAACTCGACCGATAGCCGCGTGCTCTCCGCGGTCGGCTATGTGCCGTTCGAGAACCTCATTGGACGGGCCCAGATGATCTTCTTCTCGATCGCCGAGGGCGAACACGCCTGGCAAATCTGGCGCTGGCCCACCGCGATGCGGTGGAATCGCATATTCTCCATCGTGCGATGATCGACGAATCGGCTGACATCAAACCAGTCCCGACCCCCGACGACGAGGCCGTGCCATCCGGCACGGGGCTGGTTGCGCCTGCGCCGAAGAAAAAGCGCGCCCGAACCAGCACCAAGGCAATCATGGCCGCGATCGAACAGCGGCTGGGCCACAGCTTCGCCGATACGTCGCTACTGACGACGGCCTTCACTCATGTCTCGGCGCTGAAGTCATCGCGCGGACGCGGCGACAGTTACCAGCGTCTCGAATTTCTCGGGGATCACGTGCTCGGTCTGGTGGTCTCCGACATGCTCTATCGCGCCTTTCCGAAAGCGGACGAGGGCGAACTGTCGAAGCGGCTCGCCGATCTCGTACGCAAGGAGACCTGCATCGATGTCGCCAAATCGCTCGATCTGCTGGAGGGCATCAAGCTCGGCGCGGTCGGCGGCGGTGCCGGCGCGCGGCTGCGCCGGTCCGTGCTCGGAGATATCTGCGAGGCGGTGATCGGCGCGGTCTATCTCGATGGCGGCTATGCCGCGGCGGCTACCTTCGTCGAGCGTAACTGGACCGAGCGAATGCGCAAGCCGGTGAGGCCGCTGCGGGATCCCAAGACCGTGCTGCAGGAGTGGGCGCAGGGCCAGGGCCTACCGACGCCGGTTTACCGCGAAGTGGAACGCACCGGGCCGCATCACGATCCGAGCTTCCGCGTCGCAGTCGAGTTGCCCGGGCTGGAGGCCTCGGAGGGCATCGGCGGCAGCAAGCGCGCGGCGGAAAAGGCCGCAGCGTCGGCGATGATCGCCCGTGAAGGTGTGAAGTGAGCGAGGCCGGTGCGGCTACGCGATGCGGTTTTGTCGCGTTGATCGGGGCGCCAAACGTCGGCAAGTCCACGCTGGTCAATGCGCTGGTAGGCTCGAAAGTCACCATCGTCTCGCGCAAGGTGCAGACCACCCGCGCGCTGATCCGCGGCATCGTCATCGAGAGCAACGCCCAGATCATCGTGGTCGACACTCCCGGTATCTTCGCGCCGAAGCGGCGGCTCGACCGCGCCATGGTCTCGACCGCGTGGAGCGGGGCCCATGACGCCGATCTCGTCTGCGCGCTGCTCGACGCCCGCGCAGGGATCGATGACGAGGCCGATGTCATTCTTGCGAAACTCGCAGGCGTGGCGCATCCGAAAATTCTGGTGCTGAACAAGATCGATCTCGTGCCCCGCGAAAAACTGCTGGCGCTGGCCAGCGCGGCCAACGACCGCCTTGCCTTCGAGGATACGTTCATGGTCTCGGCGCTGTCCGGCGACGGGGTCGATGATCTGCGCCGTGCGTTGGCGCGGCGCGTGCCGGAAGGACCATATCACTATCCGGAAGACCAGATGTCGGACGCGCCGTTGCGTCATCTTGCAGCGGAAATCACCCGCGAGAAGATCTACCGCCATCTGCATCAGGAATTGCCGTATCAATCTACCGTCGAGACCGACACCTGGACCGAGCGCGCTGACAAATCCGTCCGCATCGAGCAGACCATCTTTGTGGAACGCGATAGCCAGCGCAAAATCGTGCTAGGTAAGGGTGGAGCTACCATTAAGGCGATCGGCGCCGACTTCCGCAAGGAGATCGGTGAGATCCTTGGACAGCCGGTGCATCTGTTCCTGTTCGTGAAGGTGCGCGAGAACTGGGCCGACGATCCGAACCGTTATCGCGAAATAGGATTGGAATTTCCCAAGGAATAGGCCGGCGGAGGCAATGACGATCCCGAGAAACGTGCTGCGGTTCGAGATCCTGCTGTACCTGTCGCTCCTGATCGACACGCTGTCGGCCGCGTTCATCGAACGCACGCCGCCTGATATCGGCGAGGCGGCAGCGGCGAGCGTCGATATGTTTGCCGTTGTGCTGTTGACGTTTGTCCTGCTTCTGGTCTGGCTCGCGGCACGGCAGCGGAAGAACTGGGCGCGGTGGATACTGGTCGCGGCACTTGGGCTCTCCGTGCTCACGCTGTTCGATTCATTACGGTACGGACTGACGCTGACGTCGGCGGTCGACGCGCTTTCGATCGGCCTGACCACGGCCGGGATATATTTTTCATTCACGGGCGATGCGAAAGACTGGTTCAATTCACAGCCCGTCTGATCGAATGGCTGCGAAATGCCGCGCGATATTATAGGCTGGCGCCATGGAATGGACCGACGAGGGCATCGTGCTCGGGGTGCGACGGCATGGCGAAACCAGCGCCATCGTCGAATTGCTGACGCGCAGCCACGGCCGCCATCTCGGTCTTGTTCGCGGCGGCGCCGGATCGCGGATGCGCCCGCTGCTGCAACCCGGCAATACCGTGAGCGCGGTGTGGCGGGCGCGGCTCGATGAGCATCTCGGCACTTACGCGTTGGAAGGGATGCGGATGCGCGCGGCGGTGCTGCTGGCGTCGTCGCACGCGGTTTACGGCGTAACCCACCTTGCCTCCCTGGCGCGGTTGCTGCCGGAGCGCGATCCCCATGAAGACATTTTTGGGATACTGGAACGGACGCTGGACGATTTTGCCACGGCGGGCGAGGCGGCGATTTATCTGGTCCGGTTTGAGCTGGCGATGCTGACCGAACTCGGTTTCGGCCTCGATCTTTCGACGTGTGCGGCGACCGGTACCACCACCGACCTCGTCTACGTCTCGCCGAAATCGGGCGGTGCGGTGTCGCAGCAGGCCGGCGAACCCTGGCGCGACCGGCTGCTACGGCTGCCGCCGTTTCTGCGCGGGGATGACAGTGTCGAGCAAAGCTGGTCCGAACAGGATTTGCTGGACGGCTTTGAACTGACCGGGCGCTTCCTGCTGCGTCATGTGCTTGAACCGCGCGGGCAGGGGCATTCGGATGCGAGGACGGGGTTCATCAACGCCGTCGTACGACCGCGGGCGCGTCAGCAACCGGCCATTGCCTCGTCGTAATCAGATAGGCTGGACAAGGGCTTGTATCGGAAGTCTTCCATCGCGCCAGAGGTCTTGTTTCGCGTCTTGTCCAACGAGTCCGCAGGGTTTAACCCGTTCCCATGGGAAAACGACTGATTCCTGCTGAGCCGGCGGAAATTCATGATGTAATGCTGCGGGATGCGCTGGAAGAGCGCTATCTCGCCTACGCGCTCTCCACCATCATGCACCGCGCTCTTCCGGACGCTCGCGACGGCCTCAAGCCGGTGCATCGCCGCATCCTCTACGGCATGCGGCTGCTGCGGCTCGATCCCGGCACGCCATTCAAGAAATCTGCAAAGATCGTCGGTGACGTGATGGGTTCGTTCCATCCGCATGGCGACCAGTCGATCTACGACGCGCTGGTGCGTCTCGCGCAGGACTTTGCTTCGCGCTATCCGCTGGTGGACGGACAGGGCAATTTCGGCAACATCGACGGCGATAATCCCGCCGCCTACCGCTACACCGAAGCCCGCATGACCGATGTCGCGCGGCTGCTGCTCGAAGGCATCGACGAGGACGCCGTCGAATTCCGCGCCAACTATGATGGCCAGACCCGCGAGCCGGTGGTGCTGCCCGGCGGCTTCCCGAACCTGCTCGCCAATGGCTCCCAAGGCATCGCCGTCGGCATGGCCACCGCGATCCCGCCGCACAACGCGGCTGAACTGTGCGAAGCTGCGCTGCATCTGATCGACAAGCCGGATGCAAAGTCGAAGGCGCTGCTGAAATGGGTCAAGGGGCCGGACTTTCCGACCGGCGGCATCATCATCGATTCCAAGGAAAGCATCGCCGAGGCTTATATGACCGGGCGCGGCGCCTTCCGCACCCGCGCCAAGTGGCATCAGGAAGAAGGCGCACGCGGCACCTGGGTCATCGTGGTCACGGAGATTCCGTGGCTGGTGCAGAAGTCGCGGCTGATCGAGAAGATCGCCGAACTGCTCAACGAGAAGAAACTGCCACTGGTCGGCGACATCAGGGACGAAGTCGGCGGAAGACATCCGCGTCGTCATCGAGCCGAAGTCACGCAACGTCGATCCCGAGCTGGTGATGGAATCGCTGTTCAAGCTCACCGAGCTTGAGAGCCGCATTTCGCTCAACCTCAACGTGCTCATCAAGGGCAGGATTCCGAAGGTCGTTGGCCTTGCGGAATGCCTTCGTGAATGGCTGGACCATCTGCGCGACGTGCTGTTGCGCCGCTCGGCTTATCGCAAGGCGCAGATCGAACACCGGCTGGAAGTGCTCGGCGGCTACCTGATCGCGTACCTGAACATCGACAAGGTCATCAAGATCATCCGCACTGAGGATGAGCCGAAGCAGGCCTTGATGAAGGCATTCAATCTCACGGAGGTCCAGGCCGACGCCATCCTCAACATGCGGCTGCGTTCCTTGCGCAAGCTAGAGGAAATGGAAATCCGCACCGAGGACAAGGATCTACGGGCGGAATTGAAAGGCGTCAACGCGATCCTAAAGTCCGAGAGCGAACAATGGGCCAAGGTCGGCGAGCAGGTCCGCAAGGTACGCGACCTCTTTGGGCCCGAAGACGCCGCTCGGCAAGCGCCGCACCGTCTTTGCCGACGCTCCCGAACACGATCTCGCCGCGCTCGAAGAGTCGTTGGTGGAGCGGGAGCCTGTCACGGTCGTCGTCTCCGACAAGGGCTGGGTGCGGATGCTGAAAGGCCACGTTGAGGATCTGTCCAATCTCGCGTTCAAGACCGACGACAAGATGGGCTTTGCGTTCTTCGCTGAGACGACATCAAAACTGCTGCTGTTCGCCACCAACGGAAAATTCTATTCGCTCGATGTAGCAAAGCTGCCGGGCGGGCGCGGCCACGGCGAGCCGATCCGTCTTTTCATCGACATGGAGCAGGACGCCGCGATCGTGTCGATGTTCGTCAATACCGGCGGACGCAAGTTCCTGATCGCGAGCCACGAAGGGCAGGGGTTCGTCGTCAACGAGGACGATTGCGTCGGCACCACGCGCAAGGGCAAGCAGGTGCTCAACGTCGAGATGCCGAACGAAGCCAAGGCAATCGTGACTGTCACGGGCGATCAAGTGGCCGTCATCGGCACCAACCACAAGATGGTGATCTTCCCGCTCGATCAGGTGCCGGAAATGGCGCGCGGCCGCGGCGTGCGCTTGCAAAAGTATACCAGCGCCGCGCTCTCCGACGTTGCGACGTTCGAGCAGAAGGCAGGGTTAACCTGGAAGGACTCCGCCGGGCGAGAGCAAGGCCTGAGCTGGAAAGAGTTGTCCGATTGGCGCGGCAACCGCGCCGATGCCGGCCGTCTCGCGCATGGCCTGCCGAAATCGAACAAGTTCGGCCGCACGATCTAGTTTTCCCGGTTTGCGTTGGCCGCCTCACTCGTGAGGTACCTCGCCTTGCGCGTGGGAAGGCGCGTCACTAGCTGCTCCTTCCCGATCCAATTCGATCTATTTCCCTGGATGACCATCCTTGTCGCATCACACCGATAATGATCGTCCTGTCGGACGCTTCGCCCGCCGGATGTTTTCGCTTGATCGGCGACGCAATTGGACGATGATCCTGTCTAGGCATTGTGGATCGCGAGGGGGCATGTGTTGAACGCATTGCAGAGCCAGAACCACACATCGCGACATTTTTTATCCAGTTTGTTGCGGTTGACGCCGCTAGCCGCGCTCGGAACTGCATTGCTGCTCGCCGGATGCGACGACAAGGCCGCCCAACAGGCGGCCGCGCCACCTGCATTGCCTGTCACCGTAGCGCAACCGACCAAGCGCACTGTCACCGACTGGGATGAATTCACCGGCCGCTTCGACGCCGTCGAGCAGGTGCAGGTGCGGACGCGTGTCACCGGATTCGTCACCAGCGTGGATTTCAAGGACGGCGCCATCGTCAAAACGGGCGATCTGCTTTACACCATCGACCCGCGCCAGTACGAGGCCGCCGCGGAGCAGGCGCGAGGCCAGCTTGATGATGCCAAGGCCAAGGTCGTCCTGGCGCAGAAAGAACTCGGCCGCTCGACCACCCTGATCAAGACTCAGGCGATTTCGGAAAACGTCGTCGATCAGCGTAATCAGGCGCTTGCTGCTGCGCAGGCCGCGACTTTGCAGGCCGAAGGTGCGCTCAAGCAGGCTCAGCTCAACGTCGAATATACCAGGGTCGTCGCACCGATCACGGGCCGCGTCAGCCGCCATCTGGTGAGCGTCGGCAATCTCGTGCAAGGCAGCGAGAGCGGTGCGACGCTGCTGACCTCGATCGTGTCATTGGACCCGATCCACGTCTACTTTGACATGGATGAGTCCATCTATCAGCGCAACAGCCGGCTGTGGTTCGAGGGCAAGCGGCCCAGTTCGCGAGATACGCCTAATCCGGTGCAGATCACGCTGACCGGGGAAACCAAGCCGTCGCATGACGGAAAGATAGATTTTCTCGACAACAGGCTTGACGTCGGTACCGGCACGCTGCGCGGCCGTGCGATGGTCGACAACCACGATCTGTCGATCCTGCCGGGCCAGTTCGCGCGGGTGCGTGTGATCGCCAGCGCTCCCTATGAGGCGCTGCTTATGCCCGATACGGCCGTGGCGAGCGACCAATCGCGCAAGATCGTCTTTGTCGTCAACGCCGACAACGTCGTCGAAGCCCGGCCGGTGATACTCGGTCCGCTTGATGACGGCTTGCGCGTCATCAAGGAAGGACTGAAGGCCGATGACCGTGTGATCGTCGACGGGCTGCAGCGGGCGCGGATCGGCGCAAAAGTCGCGCCGCACGAGGCCAAAGCAAGCGGCGGCGCCAAGCCATGAATCTCGGCCGCCTCTCCATCAACCAGCCGATTCTCGCGATGGTGCTGTCCATCGTGCTTCTGATCGTCGGTGCCATCGCCTATCCGACGCTGCCGGTGTCGGAATATCCGCAGGTCGCACCGCCGACCGTGGTCGTCACCACGCAATATCCGGGCGCTTCCGCGCAGACCGTGTCCGACACGGTAGCCGCGCCGATCGAGCAGGAGATCAATGGCGTCGAGGATATGCTGTACATGTACAGTCAAGCCACCTCCGACGGCCAGCTCAACATCACCGTCACCTTCAAGCTCGGGACCGATCTCGACAAGGCGCAGGTGCTGGTCCAGAACCGCGTCGCTATCGCGCAGCCCCGGTTGCCGGAGGAAGTGCAACGCAACGGCGTGGTCACGCGCAAGAACAGCCCGGACATCCTGCTGGTGGTGTTCATGCTGTCGCCGGACAATTCCTACGACCAGCTTTATATCTCGAACTACGCGCTGCTGCAGGTGCGCGATCAGTTGCTGCGGATCGACGGCATCGGCGATATCACCATCTTCGGCGCGCGCGACTATTCGATGCGGTTGTGGCTCGACCCGGACAAGATCGCGAATCTCGGCATGACGGCCGGCGACGTACTCACGGCGATCCGGGCCCAGAACGTGCAGATTGCCGGAGGCCAGATCGCCGCACCGCCGATCGCCGACCGCGCGTTTACCCCCAATCTGACCTTCACAGGACGACTTAAGGACCCGGCGCAGTTCGAGAATATCGTGCTGAAATCAGGCGCTGATGGCCGTACCGTGCGGCTGCGCGATGTCGCACGAATTGAGCTTGGCGCGCTCAACTACACGACCAACGGCTATCTGCTGCGCAAATCCGCGGTGGCGATGCTTGTCACGCAGCGTCCTGGGTCGAACGCGCTCGCCACCGCGAAAAATATCTCCGACAAGATGGTGGAGTTGAAGAAGAGCTTTCCGCCGGGCATCGACTACAATATCGGCTACAATCCGACCGAGTTCATCGCCCAGTCCATCCACGAATTGATCAAGACGATTTACGAAGCAATGGTGCTCGTCGTGATCGTCGTGTTGGTTTTTCTGCAAGGCTGGCGGCCGGCGATCATTCCAATTGTCGCGATTCCGATATCGCTGGTCGGAACCTTTGCGGTGATGGCAGCGCTTGGCTTCTCCATTAACAATCTGACGCTGTTCGGTCTGGTGCTGGCGGTCGGCATCGTGGTCGACGACGCCATCGTGGTGGTCGAGAACATGGAGCGGCATTTGTCCGCCGGGATGACCAAGCGCGACGCGGCACTGCGCACCATGGAGGAAGTCGGCGGCGCATTGGTCTCGATCGCGCTCGTGCTCTGCGCGGTGTTCGTGCCGACCGCGTTTCTCGGCGGCATCTCCGGACAGTTCTTCCAGCAGTTCGCGGTGACGATTGCGGTCGCGACCGCGATCTCGTGCTTCTGTTCGCTGACACTGTCGCCGGCGCTCGGCTCGCTGATCCTGCAACCTCATCATGAGAAAGGGCAGCCGGCGGCCTGGAACGTGGTCGCGCGGGGCTGGAACACGGCGACCCGCGTGTTCAACCGGGGCTTCGACCGTCTGTCGCATCTCTATGGCAATGCAGCTGATTTCGTCATTCGTCATTCGGTGGCGATGCTGTTGCTCTATGTTGTGTTGATCGGCAGCGCGGGCTGGCTGCTGGCGACCACGCCGCAGGGTTTCATCCCGGCACAGGATCGCGGCTACGTCATTGTGGTGGCGCAGTTGCCCGGAGCGGCCTCGCTCGCGCGGACGACTGAGGTCGTGAAGCAGATCGAGAATATCGCGCTTGGCGTGCCCGGCGTGGTGCGCGTTCCGGCGCTGGCGGGACTGTCGGGAGCGACGCGAACGCAAGCGAGCAACGCGGCCGCCATGTTCCCGGTGTTCGATGATCCCGAGGTACGCGCCAAAAAGGGGCTGACCGCGAATGTCATCACGGCGGAGCTGCGCAAGCGGCTGTCGGCGATCGAGGGTGCGTTCGTCATCGTGATTCCGCCGCCCGCGGTGCCGGGTATCGGCACCGGCGGCGGCTTCGCCATGCGCATCCAGGATCGGCAGGGTCGGGGACCGAGGCTGCTCGCCGCCGCAACCGACGAGCTGGTCGCGGCCGCGCGCAAGGCGCCGGGTCTGACCGCGGTATTTTCGCCCTATACCGCTGATACCCCGCAGGTGTTCGTCGATATCGACCGCCAGAAAGCGGAGATGCTCGGTGTTCCCGTTCAGAAGATCACCGAGACCATCGAGACCTATTTCGGTTCGACCTATGTCAACGATTTCAACATCCTCGGCCGCACCTATCACGTCACCGCGCAGGCGGACCTGCCTTTCCGCAAGGAAACCAGCGATCTCGCGCGGCTGCGCACCCGCAACGCGGCAGGCGATATGGTGCTGCTCGGGAGCGCGGTGAATTTCAGCGACATCGCCGGACCTGATCGTGTGGCGCGCTACAATCTGTATCCAGCCTCCGAAGTGCAGGGCGACACCATACCGGGCACCAGTTCGGCAACCGCTCTGTCCATCATGAAGAATTCGCCGAGGAGACCTTGCCGAGCGGCTTTTCGTTCGAATGGACCGACCTGTCCTATCAGCAGGCGACTGGCGGCAATGCCGGCCTCTACGTGTTTCCGATCTGCGTTTTGTTCGTCTTCCTGGTGCTGGCCGCGCAGTACGGAAGCTGGACCTTGCCGTTCGCGGTCATCCTGATTGTGCCGATGTGCCTTCTGGCCGCGACGCTCGGCGTTCGCATCATGGGGCAGGACGTCAACATTCTGACCCAGATCGGCTTCGTGGTGCTGGTGGGGTTGGCGGCGAAGAATGCCATCCTGATCGTCGAGTTCGCCCGCGACATCGAACGGGAAGGGCGCTCTACCCTTGATGCCGTCATCGAGGCCTGTCGCCTGCGTATTAGGCCGATCCTGATGACGTCGTTCGCCTTCATCCTCGGCGTGCTGCCGCTCGTATTGTCCGCGGGCTCGGGTTCGGAGATGCGGCAGGCAGTCGGCGTCGCCGTGTTCTTCGGGATGCTCGGCGTCACCCTGTTCGGTTTGATCTTCACGCCGGTGTTCTACATGCTAGTGCGACGTCTGTTCCCGGGCTCGGTAGTGATTCCGAGTGCCGATACCGGCGCCCACATCTAACGGGTGCAACCATGATCGTGACGATTTATCACAACCCATCCTGCGGCACCTCGCGCAACACACTGGCCATGATCCGGCAGAGCGGCGAAGAGCCGGTGATCGTCGAGTACCTCAAGCATCCGCTGGACCGTGCGCGGCTTTGCGCGCTCGCTGACGTCATGGGTCTTCCTATCCGCGGGTTGCTGCGAGAGAAGGGCACGCCATATGCTGAACTCGACCTGGGCAATCCCAAATGGACCGATGACCAGCTTCTCGACTTCATAGTGGCGCACCCGATCCTGATTCAGCGTCCGATCGTTGAGACGCCGAAGGGCACGCGGATCTGCCGTCCGTCCGAGACGGTGCTCGAGCTGCTCGATTCTTCCATCACGTCCTTCATCAAGGAAGACGGCGAGGTTGTCAGGCGCTAGGCGCGAGAGGCCATTATCTGCCTATACCTACGTGGCTTACTAGATGCATTTGCAAATGAGTTGCAATTAAGAAGTCGATAGTCCATTATTGGACCGATGGATGCGAAAACACCTGGTTTGTTGTCCGAAATCGGTCCCGGAGCCGCCGCAGGGAGCCTTTCCCGCTGCGGCTGGCTGGCGTTCGGAAGTGGCGACCCGCCCGAGCCTTGAGGAGGTCCATGCGACGGTGCGAGTCCCCGCGACCGGGCACTGGCTGCGTCGCCTGGTGGCCTTTGCGGGCCCCGGTTACATGGTCTCGGTGGGGTACATGGACCCCGGCAATTGGGCGACCGACATCGCGGGCGGTTCGCGGTTCGGTTACACGCTGCTGTCGGTCATCCTGCTGTCGAACGTCATGGCGATCCTGTTGCAGGCACTGGCCGCGCGGCTTGGCATCGCGGCTGGCCGCGACCTCGCGCAGGCGTGCCGCAACACCTATTCGCGTCCGGTCAATTTCATGCTCTGGCTGGCCTGCGAGGCTGCGATCATTGCCTGCGACCTGGCCGAGGTGATCGGCACGGCGATCGCGTTGCAGTTGCTGTTCGGCATTCCGCTGATCGGCGGCGCACTGATCGCGGCGCTGGATGCCTTTCTGCTGCTGCTGTTGATGAACCGGGGCTTCCGTTTTCTTGAAGCCTTTGTGGTCGCGCTGCTGATCGTGATCGCGGTCTGCTTTGCAATCCAGATCGTTGCCGCCGCGCCGCCGGTCGCTGAAATCCTGCGCGGCTTCGCGCCGTCACGCGAGATCGTCACAAATCCGGAAATGCTCTACATCGCCATCGGCATCATCGGCGCGACGGTGATGCCGCATAACCTCTATCTGCATTCGTCGATCGTGCAGACGCGTGCTTATCCGCGCACCGGCGAAGGGCGCCGGGACGCCATCAAGTGGGCGACGGCGGACAGCACGCTGGCGCTCATGCTCGCGCTGTTCGTCAATGCGGCAATCCTGATCGTGGCTGCCGCGACATTTCACAAAAGCGGCCACGCCGACGTCGCCGAGATCGGCGAGGCCTTCAAACTGCTGTCGCCGTTGCTCGGTCTTGGGATCGCCTCGACACTGTTCGCCATTGCGTTGCTGGCTTCTGGCATCAATTCCACCGTGACGGCGACGCTCGCAGGTCAGATCGTGATGGAGGGTTTTCTGCGCTTGCGGATGCCGATGTGGGCCCGCCGATTGGTAACCCGCGGCATTGCCATCATCCCCGTGATCGTCGTCACCGCGCTTTATGGCGAGCGCGGCACCGGACAACTGCTTGTTCTCAGTCAGGTCATTCTGTCGATGCAGTTGCCGTTCGCGGTAATCCCGCTGGTGCGGTTTGTCTCGGACCGGCGCAAGATGGGGGAATTCGCGATTTCCCGCTCCTGGGCGGCAGCGGCGTGGCTGGTGGCCGGCATCATCGTGATCCTGAACGTCAAGCTGCTGTTCGACACCATCGCCAGTTAGGCCGGTTTCGCGTCCTTCGCATCGACACGCAGCCAGCCCGAGGGCGCAAGGCGCTGCTGCGGCAGGAAGCGGCCCTTGTAATCCATCTTCCGCGACCCTTCGATCCAGTAGCCAAGGTAGACATAGGGCAGGCCGAGCCGCCGCGCACGTGCGATGTGATCGAGGATCATGAAGGTGCCGAGCGAACGGTTCTGTTGGGAAGGCTCGAAAAACGAATAGACCATCGAGAGCCCGTCGCTGAGCACGTCCGTGAGCGCCACCCCCACGAGATCGCCGCCGGGCCCAGCGAAGTTGATATCAGCGCAACGCCTGCGATATTCGACGATGCGGGTCTCGACATGGCTGTCCTCGACCATCATCGCGTAATCCAGCACGGTCATGTCGGCCATGCCGCCGTGGCGATGGCGCTGATCGAGATAGGCGCGAAACACCGAATACTGCTCTGACGTCGGAACCGCACTGCGCAGTGCGCCGATGATATCTGCATTGCGCGCCAGGACTTTGCGGAAATTGCGCGACGGGCGGAATTCGTCGGCGATCACCCGCACCGAAATACAGGCACGGCACTGGTCGCAGGCCGGACGATAGGCGATCGACTGACTGCGGCGAAAACCACCATGGGTCAGCAGGTCATTCAGATCGCCGGCCTTGTCGCCGACGAGATGCGTGAACACTTTCCGCTCGCTGCGATCGGGCAGGTACGGACACGGCGAAGGAGCCGTCAGATAGAATTGCGGGGTATCGCGCGAGTGCTGGGTCACGGCGGTGTCGTCAATCTCCGAAGCAGTTCAGACCGAGCATCGCGCTCTCAAGGTCGACCGTCAATCCGGTTGCCTTGTTATCAATAAGTTCGATTCGGCTGCGCAACCGGCGCGAGAATCGAATTGTTGATAACCACTGTGCCCAACACCATATCATGTAGCATTCGGCGGCGTCGGTTGAGGAGGCCGATCAGCAGAATGAGCGGCGTAAAGACCGACAACGAGACCCAGAACAGGACCGCGTGCGTGGCGCCCAGCACGAAATAGCTCGGCGCGCCGTACCAAGTCCGCATTTCCAGATCCATGACACGCATGCCGATGGTCGCCGAATGCGGTCCGCCCAACGACGCACCGTAATAGACGAGAGCCCAGATCAGAGAGGCAGGCCACACCAGCCAGAACAGCGCCCAGCCCAGCCCGAGCGTGACGACACCGAACACCGCGATAAAGATCACCCCGAGAATCACGGGAATCGAAAGCACCACGAGATCGATCAAAAATGCAAAGAAACGCCGCGTCAGGATGCCGCGAAACAGTTCGGGCTGCATCCAGGGGTCGAATGCATGCTCCCGGAACTCGGTAGAGTTGCCGCCAGACGCATTGTTTAAGCCACTGTCGGCCATGACCGGTCCTCCGCGGCACATCCTTGCCGGCCCACGAAATGGCGACGTTCTGGCAGGGTTGCAAGGCCTCGCAACCTTTAACGAATGGCAATGATCGCGGCGACTTGGGCGGGGCGTCAGCCGTTTTGTTTCAGCTTAGCCGCCGCCGCCGCCGCAAAATAGGTGAGCACGCCATCGGCGCCGGCGCGTTTGAAGGCTACGAGGCTTTCCATCATGGCCCGGTCGCGGTCGATCCAGCCGTTGCCGGCAGCGGCGGCGATCATCGCGTACTCGCCCGACACCTGATAGGCGAAGGTCGGCATACCGAATGTGTCCTTCACTCGCCGCAGCACATCGAGATAAGGCATACCGGGCTTCACCATCACCATGTCGGCGCCCTCGGCGATGTCGAGTTCGACCTCGCGCAGCGCTTCGTCAGAGTTAGCGCTGTCCATCTGGTACGTCCGCTTGTCGCCGGTGAGGGTCTTGGCCGAACCGATGGCGTCGCGGAACGGGCCGTAAAACGCCGAAGCGTATTTCGCGGCATACGCCATGATCTGCACGTCAAAGAATCCGACCTCATCGAGGGCCCTTCGAATCGCGCCGACGCGGCCGTCCATCATGTCCGATGGCGCAATGATATCGCAGCCGGCTTCCGCCTGCACCAGCGCCTGCTGGACCAGCACCGCGACGGTCTCGTCGTTGAGGATCCTTCCATCCTCGATCAAACCGTCATGGCCATGACTGGTGAAGGGATCGAGTGCCACGTCGCAGAGCACGCCTAGGTCGGGAAATTCCTGCTTGATGGCACGGACCGACTTACACACCAGGTTCTTGGCATTGAGGGCTTCGCTGCCGATGTCGTCCCGCAAGGCGGGATCGGTATAGGGGAACAGCGCGATACAGGGAATGTTGAGCTTCAGCGCCCGTTCGGCGTCGCGCACGCATTGGTCGACGCTAAGGCGGTCAACGCCAGGCATCGAGGCGATGGGCGCCCGCTTGTTGTTGCCATCGGCCACGAACAGCGGCCAGATCAGGTCGTCAGTGGTCAGGACGGTTTCACGAACCAGCCGGCGGGCCCATTCCGCCTTGCGGTTGCGGCGCAGCCTGGCCACTAGATCGAGCGGAGGAGCGGTGACGGCGGCCTCGCGGCGGGGTCCATCCCGCATTTCAATGGGACGCCCGTATTTGATCGCCATGTTGCCGACACTCCCGAAGGCCAGAAACGGATTTGATTTGTTTAAATTCTAGCACCATGATCTGGCTTCGTCACCGCGTTGATGCGGCTGATCCAATGCATTTGATTTTATGGTATCAAACGGTCATGAATCGGCACCATTTGGCCGTCGTTCCCCGCTACGAGCACACATCCTGATGTCAGAAACCTCATCGCGCGAGCAGATCCCGCGGGACAACGCCATATCCGCGGCGGCGATTTCGTCTACACGGCCGGAAACTAATGAAAATCTCTGGAACTCGGCGGCTGGTGCTTTTTCTGCGCATCATGGCGGTGCTATCGGTCGCCACGGGGCTCTATCACTGGGCCCAGGTGACCGGATTTATCGGCGGCGAAGATGATGCCTTTGAAAACCAGACCATGGCCTGGCAGGCGGCGACGGTCTACTTCGCTGTGATCGAATTGGTGGCTGCCGTGGGCTTGTGGCTCGCGACGCCATGGGGCGCCGTCGTGTGGCTCACCACCGTCGTCTCGATGGCCGTGATCGAACTGATGTTTCCGGCGATCTATGGCGGCAACTTGGCCGTCGTCGGGTTAGAAACGATAATGCTTGCCGCCTATTTGGCGCTAGCCTGGATGGCGGCGCGCGAACGGCCGCCATAGACATCAAACGCGCAGAGCCTTGGCAGCAGGTGTAGCGACCAGAAGGGGCGGGTGATTTAATTAGAATTGACGGTGTCATTACAATTGACGGCATCGAACAGGATTGGAATCGATTCAAATTTTCAGAGGATTTTTCGCGGTAAGAATTCGGTGACCCTAATGCCGTGGTCATCTGTGTTGACGGGATGTTTCGAATTCGAACGGTGCTGTTCCCGAATGCGACAGCCGCCGCAGACGAAGAGTGAACAGCGTAGCAGTAGCGTCAAGGAAAGGTTGCAGGAAACCCTTATTTGATGGGCTTAATCCGCGATTCACTGTCTTAAATTCATGATCTCTTTATTGTCTTATTTAAGCGGATCTTCAAACGCCTCCCCTAAGGTCTGGCTATCAGGCGGGACACAAGTTTCGTCGAATAAGTCGATAAAAACGACAGCAGGGGAATGTCATGGTGAAAGCCGTTGCGAAGGCTCACGAGCCGGCAGAACAGGTTGCCGGCCAGGCGCCGGTACAGCCGCTCTATCTCGAAGCGTTGACTTTGGTCGAGCGGCTGCATCGCCGCCTGCTCGATGTCATCAAGGATGAATTCGATCGCCGTGGTCGCGCCGACATCAATTCGGTGCAGGCGCTTTTGCTCTACAACATCGGCGACAAGGAGTTGACCGCCGGCGAACTTCGGACCCGTGGCTACTATCTCGGCTCCAACGTTTCCTACAATCTGAAGAAGCTCGTCGAGCTTGGCTTTCTCGATCATCAGCGCTCACGCGTCGATCGCCGCTCGGTGCGCATCCGTCTGACCACGCAGGGCCAGGAAATCCGCCGCATCGTCGACACGCTCTACCAGAAGCACGTCAAGACTGTCGAACAGGTCGGCGGCATCTCGAACGAGGAGTTTGCGACGCTAAACAAGTCGCTGCATCGGCTCGAGCGCTTCTGGACGGACCAGATTCTGTATCGGCTCTGAGTTTTCTCCGGGACAGGGCGAAGCCGGCGGAAGATCGGCCGCCCGTTCTCCGGATATCTTCAACGCGACATTCCCGCTTTTCGAGCGCATCGGCCCGGTCCTCCGGCGCCGGTGCGTTTTGCCGTGCCCACAAATCCGGCGCCGACGAAGGAACTTTTGATGGCTTCCGAGGTTGTGGATCTGTAGCGGAGAATCGATAGGACAGCCCATGTTGGTCGAACGCGATTTGAACGTCATGAATTTTGACGCCGTTGGCGAGGCTTACGCCATCGCCGCGAATTATCTGCGCAGGACCGGCGCCGTCAGCGAAGGCATCGGCACGAATGACAAGCTGCTTGAGATTATTGTCGGGCTGTTTCACCGCGGCGAACGCAACCGCATCAAGCTCCCCAACAAGGCTATCGCGCGGTGCGAGGTCGATGCCTGACCGCAACGTGAGGACCGATATGGACGCCGCTATTGATCGGATCATGATGGCCTACGATCTTTTGCTGAACCGGAGCGCTGCGGCGAGCGCCGAGGCCCGCAGCAAGGTGACCGGCTACGTCAGGACGCTGGTCGAGGGCGGCGAGACCGATCCGCGGCGTCTCGCGGTTTGCGGATTGGCTTACTTGCGCGAGTTGGATGACAGTCACAGATCTGGCGCTCCGTAGACTGTTGTTCGCAGTGCGGCTTCACGGCTGCTGCCGATTGCGATAAAGACGGGAGGCCCACAAAAGGTTCTTCCTCACATGATCACCGAAATCGCGCAAATTGACATCAAGCCTGATGCCGAAAAGGATTTTGAGACGGCAATCGCGAAAGCGCAGACGATTTTCAAGCGCTGCAAAGGTTGGAAGAGCTTCGAGCTGCATCGGTCTATCGAGAAGCCGTCTCGTTACCGGCTGCTGATCAAGTGGGAAACGCTTGAAAACCATACTGTGGATTTTCGGGAATCCGCCAATTTTACCGAATGGCGCGCGCTGGTCGGGCCGTACTTCGCTTCGCCTCCCGAGGTCGAACACACCATTACGGTTGTAAACTTTTAACTTTACGATCTTGCGATCTTGACCGATTGTTGCTCGCCGTCCTCGCGCAAAAAATCAATGACGACCTTGGCGATCGCCATCAGGGGCAGGGCGAGAGCCAGTCCCCAGACACCGAACACAACGCCGAGCAAAATCTGGAAGGCGAACAGCGTCGCTGGCGGGATGTCGAGTGCCTGACGCTGGATCATGGGCGTGAGAATGTAGCTCTCCAGTGCATGGACGCCGAGGAACAGCGCGAATGCGCTTGCGGCCGCCACCCATCCCGACGCCAGAACTCGCCAGCACCACGATCAACCCGCCGAGCAGCGCGCCGATGGTCGGAATGAAGGCGAGCAGGCCGGCCTGGATTCCCAGGATGAATGAGCTCTGGATGCCGATGATCTCCAGACCGATCCAGGTCACGAAAAACACCACGGTCATGGTGATCATCTGGGCGATCAGCCAGCGCTCCAAAGTTTCACCGATCCGATCGACCACGACCGTCATGGTTGCGAAATTCTTTGCCGGAGCCATGCTGAGCAATCCCTTGCGGTAGATGGTCGGCTGGGCCGCGAAGCGAAGGCCGAGAAACAGCACGATGAAGAAATTCCCGACCGCGCTGACGGTGCCGAGGATCAGCTTTAGGGTCTGGCCGACGATCGCGCTGCCGCCCGAGGCCAGCGCGCCAGCGCTTGGAAGGTTGTGCTGGACCGCCGCCGCCGGTGTATCGTCGGTTTTCGAATTCCCGGGCGTAGCATTAAGGCCGCTCAAATTCAGGTAGCTGGTGTCGACCCCGTTCTTTTCGAGGAACGATTTAACACTCACGAGCTGCGATTTGAGGGTGTTGCTTAAAACCGTTGCTTGCTCCGCGATTGTTGTTCCGCCGAGGATCAGCACGCCTGACAACGCTGCAGCGAGCGCCAGGCAGACGATTGTCAGACGCAATGCGTGGGGCAGGGGAATAAGGCGACCGAGCAGATTTGTGATGGCGTTGAGAGCAACACCGAGCAGGACGCCGGCGAAGATCAGAAAAAGTGTCGCGGCATAATGCCAGGCGAAAAACAGCAGGGACGCGAACAGAACGATGCCGAATTCCGCCCACCGCGATCGCCCATGCCTGGTCTTTTCGGCTCTGAGCCTTGCCGCCGATAAATTCCGTCACGGTTGCCTCCGGTTCTGAATCCGCAGTGTTTCGTTAAACGCCCTCCGGATCAAGCACCACCGGCCATGCTTGTTTGACGCTGACGGGGTATCGGGCGAGCCGTTGGCTGAAGGACCGGGCCGATCCTGTCGGCATCAGCTGCAACAGGCCGGCGATCTGAAAAAAGGGTCGACTTCAAAGAAAAAGGCGCTCCGTCAGGAGCGCCTGCCATTTGTGAAAACCGAGACCCGATCAGTACGAATAGTACATATCGAATTCGACCGGGTGCGGCGTCATTTCGAAACGCATCACGTCGGTCATCTTCAGTTCGATGTAGGCGTCGATGAAGTCGTCGTCGAACACGCCGCCGTGTTTCAGGAAGGCGCGGTCCTTGTCGAGGTTTTCCAGAGCCTCGCGCAAGCTACCGCAGACCGTCGGGATCTGCTTCAGCTCTTCCTTTGGCAGATCGTAAAGGTCCTTGTCCATGGCCGGACCCGGATCGATCTTGTTCTTGATGCCGTCTAGGCCCGCCATCAGCATCGCCGCGAAGGCGAGGTACGGATTGGCCATCGGATCGGGGAAGCGGACTTCCACGCGCTTGGCCTTCGGCGAGGTGGTGTAGGGGATACGGCAGGAGGCCGAGCGGTTGCGCGCCGAGTAGGCGAGCAGCACCGGCGCCTCGTAGCCCGGGACCAGCCGCTTGTAGGAGTTGGTCGACGGGTTAGTGAAGGCGTTGATGGCCTTGGCGTGCTTGATGATGCCGCCGATGTAGTGCAGACAGGTTTCCGACAGGTCGGCGTACTTGTTGCCGGCGAACGTGGGCTTGCCATCCTTCCAGATCGACTGGTGGACGTGCATGCCCGAGCCGTTGTCGCCGAAAATCGGCTTCGGCATGAATGTAGCGGTCTTGCCGTAGATGTGCGCGACCTGGTGGATGCAGTACTTGTAGATCTGCATCTGGTCGGCCATGTGGGTCAGCGTGTCAAATTTCATGCCGAGTTCGTGCTGCGCCGACGCCACCTCGTGATGGTGCTTCTCGACCTTGACGCCCATCTTGGCCATGGCGCCCAGCATTTCGGAGCGCATGTCCTGCACCGAATCCTGCGGCGGGACCGGGAAGTAGCCGCCTTTGGTGCGAATGCGGTGGCCGAGGTTGCCGCCTTCATACTCCGTTGCCGAGTTGGTCGGCAGTTCGGATGAATCCAGCTTGAATCCGGTGTTGTACGGATCGGCTGAGAAACGCACGTCATCGAAAACGAAGAATTCGGCTTCGGGGCCGAACATACACGGTGTCGCCCACGCCCATCGACTTCACCATCGCTTCGGCTTTCCTGGCGATGCCGCGCGGGTCGCGGTTATAGGGCTCGCCTGTGGAGGGCTCCAGGATGTCGCAGGTGATGACCATCGTCGTCTCCGCAAAAAACGGATCGATCGAGGCCGTCGTGGGATCGAGCATCAGCGTCATGTCGAACTCGTTGATCGCCTTCCAGCCGGCGATCGACGAGCCGTCGAACATCGTGCCTTCGGCGAAAATTTCTTCGTCGATCATGCTGACGTCGAAGGTGACGTGTTGCCACTTGCCGCGCGGATCGGTGAATCGCAGATCGACGTACTTCACGTCGTTGTCCTTGATTGATTTCAGGACGTCTTTGGCGGTCTTCATAAATACCCCTTGTTTCTGCTGGTCTTCGTGATCGGCAGCGCGAAGCGGCCGTTGGTATGGCTCAGTTTGCGGATGTACTTCTAAAGGGTCTAGATGGCGTCGAGGCCAGATTCTCCTGTCCGGATCCGAATGGCTTCCTCGATATTGGACACGAAGATCTTGCCGTCGCCGATGCGGCCCGTCTGGGCGGCGCGCCTGATGGCGTCGATGGCTTTTTCGACCAAATCATCGCCGATCACAATCTCGATTTTGACCTTGGGCAGGAAGTCCACGATGTATTCGGCGCCGCGATAGAGTTCGGCGTGCCCCTTCTGCCGGCCAAAGCCTTTTGCTTCAGTCACGGTGATGCCTTGCAATCCGACTTCCTGAAGCGCTTCCTTTACTTCGTCGAGCTTGAACGGTTTGATGATGGCTTCGATTTTTTTCACTGAACGTCTCCTGGCACTTCCAATTTCCAGCCAGCGGCCGATGCGCGCTCACGCTGTCGTCGTCGGTGCGCTATGCACCTGTTTTCCGGCGGACAAAAGTTTGCCAGCAGACACCACAGATCGAAACGGCTCTCCCAAAGCAGGGTCTGTGCCAATTCACGGGATCGGGCCATTTCCAAACGTTATCAGACGATTAAAGGGGGGCCTTTGCTTGTAATAACAGTGGACTGGAACGCCTGTCAGATTACAAGTTAGGCAATAAGTTTATTTTTTGTGCAGTTGCGCGTCTGTGAAGCGGTTAGCGTTTGCCTCGGAAACAGGTGGTAAAGCTGTGGACATTCTGACGACCGGCGAAATGGAGCAGGCTGACCGGCTCGCTATTGCGGGGGGCGCATCGGGTTTCGCGCTGATGCTGCGTGCCGGACAGGCGGTGGCGGACGCCGCCACGGACCTGGTCGGTCAAGGCCCGATTTTGGTTGTCGCTGGGGGCGGCAATAATGGCGGGGATGGATTTGTCGCTGCGAGTGAACTGGCAGCGCGCGGCCGCGAAGTCTCGATCATCCTGCTGGGCGAGCGGGATAGCCTGAAGGGCGATGCCGCGCTCGCGGCGAAGGGTTGGAAAGGGCTGGTGCTGCCTTGCGACCTGTCCGCGCTCGGCTTGCCCGCCTTGATTATCGACGCGCTGTTCGGCGCAGGGCTCAACCGGCCGGTCAGGGGCGATCCTCATGCGATGATCGAGGCCATCAACTCCAACGGCGCGCCGGTCCTCAGCGTCGATCTGCCCAGCGGCATTAACGGCACCACGGGCGCGATCATGGGCGCCGCGGTCCGTGCCACGGAGACGGTTACGTTTTTTCGTAAGAAACCGGCGCATCTGCTGCTGCCGGGCCGGATCCATTGCGGCCGGGTGCGCGTCGCCGACATCGGCATCGCTGCCGCTGTACTGGATGAGATTCGTCCCGCAACATTTGAGAATGTCACGGATTATTGGCAGGGCGTGTTTCCGGTGCCGCGTATCGACGGGCACAAATATGCACGAGGGCATGCGGTCGTGGTGTCCGGCAATCTGGCCTCAACCGGCGCGGCCCAACTGTCAGCGCGCGGCGCCTTGCGGGCCGGAGCCGGGCTTGTGACCGTGCTCTCGCCGGACGATGCGCTGGGCGCGAACGCGGCGTCACTGATTGCCGTGATGGTTCGGCGCATGAATGGCAAGGCCGGATTTGCGGATATCCTGACGGATCGGCGCCTCAACGCCTGCGTGATCGGGCCGGGGGCGGGAATTGGTGAGGATACCCGCGCGCTCGTGTTGACGGCGCTTGCGGCCAGGCCAGCGCTCGTGCTCGACGCGGACGCGCTGACGAGTTTCGCCGACGCGCCGGATCGCCTGTTTGAGATCATCAAGGACACCGGTAATTCCGAGATTATCCTGACGCCACATGAAGGAGAGTTTCATCGTCTTTTCAGTGAGATGAGTAATAAATATCCACTTCGCTCGAAACTGGAGCGAGTGCGCGCTGCCGCCGTGCGCGCGGGAGCTGTTGTCCTGCTCAAGGGGCCGGATACGGTGGTTGCCTCACCCGACGGGCGCGCGACGATCGCAGCAAATGCTCCGCCGTGGCTGGCGAGCGCCGGTTCAGGCGACGTGCTGTCCGGCATGATTGGCGGTCTGCTTGCGCAAGGAGTACCGGCGTTCGAAGCCGCCAGCATTGGCGTGTGGATGCACGGAGAGGCCGGCAACGAGGCGGGCCCGGGGCTGATCGCGGAGGATTTGTCGGAGGTCCTGCCGGCGGTGTTCCGGCGGCTCTATGACCGGTTCGGAATCGACTACTGAGCTACTCTACCGCGAACCAGCGGACCCGGCGTGCCGCGCTCCATTCGACGGCCGTCGCCTCCATCAGCCACGCCCCGGCGAAGTCCGCGGCGAAAGCAACGCGCTGCGTCTGCCCTGCATCGATCAACACGGTATCCAGCCAAAACGGCTTCCACCCGTCGTCGAGACGGTCGAGCAGGCGAACGTGATGGCCGTGCAGATGAAACACCATCGGCAGAGTTGCCGTGTTGGTCAGTCTGAGCACCACCGTCCGGCCGCGCTTGACGCGAAACGTTGGCGCTGAATTCATGTTGAACCGGGTAGGCTGCATCCATGCAACCGGACTTCCTGGGGGAGAGATCAGCGGCATCTCGACGCGCAGCGCAGTCTTCAGATCGAGCTGCGCCGGCAAGCCGCTGGAAGGCAACGGAGGTGGAGCTGGCAACGGTGCGGCGCGGACGGGCGCGTCCGCCGAGATATGTAGTTGGGCGATCTGTTGCGGACTGCGGCCGTCGTGCAGGGTAACGGCTGAGGTTGTTCCCGCAGCTGCCACGGCATCAACGAAGGCATCGACCCGCGTTCCCGGCGCCAGCACAAATCGCCCGTTGCGCGCCAGAAACGGTTCCGCCGGTTGGCTGTCAATCGCCATGATCCAAACATTCAGATTTTGGATTCCAAGAGCAATTGCATTGCGCTGGCAGGCATTGATCAACCTGAGCCTGAGTCGGTCGTTGACACGCAGGGTGAGGTTGAGCGAGGGCTCGCCGCTCACCAGGTAGAGCGGGGCTTCTGCCTTCTCTCCGCCGGAACCGGGAGCGATCGGAAGCCCCTCGGTGTCGAGCCGCCAGTCCTCGATCAGGATGACCTCGTCGCGGTCGACCTCGACCGGCGTCCGTTCCTCGACGACCAGGGCCCGCGCGGGCGAGGACTGCGCCAGACCGTCGCCGAGGAGGCGGCCATCGCACAGAAAAGTACCGGCCTGGCGCAACGGAAACGAATACCGGTCGGTTTTGCCCGGCGAAGCCGGCTGGCGGACGATCAAGGGTTCGATGGAAGGCACGCCATCGATCCCTTGCCAGCTCAGGACCAGCGGCGCGGGAAGGTCGTTGTGCAGGATCAGCTCGATCCCCTCGCCCTGGGGGAAACGCGGGACTGCCGAGAACCCGTCGGTCCGCAGTGACCAGACAGCAGTTTCGCGTTGACCAGGCCGAAGCAAAAGGGGGGCAGAAGTAGCATGAAAGGCAAGTATCTGCGTATTTCGCGGTTGCGCAAGAACCGCGGCCGCTGGACCCGCCACGACAGCGGCCCCGAAGCCGGCCAGCAGCTGCCGCCGTGTGAGCGCAATAGGATGACGCGTCATCGCCGATGCGGACCATTTTCTCCGGGTTCTGTCCAGCAGTCTTCAGCGGGGCAAACGGCCATTTTTTTGCTGCGAACCGGTATCGTCATGTTATAAGCCCGCCGCATTGAGCGCGTTGACGATACCGGGAGATGAGCTCGGCGCCGCTGGTGCGCTCGATTTCAACTTGTTGGAGCATGACGTCTACCGAAAGCCGCTTCGCATTTTGCGGCATCATGCTTCGGCGTCGCAGGCCGGATTTGATGCTCATAGCGGGCGTGGCGGAATTGGTAGACGCGCTGGATTTAGGTTCCAGTGACGAAAGTTGTGGGGGTTCGAGTCCCTCCGCCCGCACCAAGCGCCGCAGCGTTTGAGCAGAACGACCTCAGGCGGCCTATCCAGGTGGATATGTGCCGGCCGTACACCGATGCAGGCGCTTCGCCGCGCATCGACCGATTGACAATGATCCGGCCGTTCTGGCTGGACCAAGCGGAAGAAGATTGACGCCATGCAGGTGAACGAAACCCTCTCCGAGGGACTGAGGCACGAGTTCCAGGTCAACATTCCGGCCGCTGAAATCGAGGCCAAGGCGGGCGCGCGGCTGGCCGACCTCAAGGACAAGGTGAAGATCAACGGCTTTCGTCCGGGAAAGGTGCCGGTCGCACATCTCAAGAAGGTCTACGGGCGGTCCGTGATGGTCGAAACCATCGAGGACACAATCCGCGATACCAATATGCAAATCGTCTCCGAGCGCGGCTTCAAGCTCGCGGGTAATCCCAAGGTGACGATGCCGACGGAGGAGAACGAGGTCGAGGATATCCTCTCGGGCAAATCCGACCTCAGCTACAGCGTGGCGATCGAAGTCGTGCCGGCGATTCAGCTTGCGGATTTCAAGACCTTCACCATCGAAAAGCCGGTGGTCGATGTCACTGACGTCGACATCGACGAAGCCATCCAGCGGATCGCCGATCAGAACCGTAGTTACTCCGACAAGGCGGAGGGGGCCAAGGCCGAGAATGGCGATCGTGTGACCATCTCGTTCAAAGGCACCATCGACGGCGAGCCGTTCGAGGACGGCTCCAGCGAGAATGTTCTGGTCGTGATCGGATCGAACGCCCTCATTCCGGGTTTCGAAGAGCAGTTGATTGGGATCGGCGCCGGCGAGACCCGGGTTGTCAAGGCGTCGTTCCCCAAGAATTATATGGACGCCGAACTTGCGGGCAAAGAGGCCGAGTTCGAGACCATTGCGAGCCAGATCGAGGTACCCCAGGAGATCAAGATCGACGATGAGTTCGTTCAGTCGCTCGGTCTGGACTCGCTCGATAAGCTGAAGGAAGCCGCCCGTGAACGGCTCGCCGCCGAATTTGCCCGCGCGATGAGGCAACACGTGAAGCGCGCGCTGTTCGATCGCCTCGACGAGGCGCACAAATTCGAGGCGCCGCCGACGCTGGTCGAAGAGGAATTCAATCAGGTGTGGCAGTCGATCACGACGGAGATGGAGTCGAACAAAAAGACCTTCGCCGACGAAAACACCACCGAAGACGCCGCCAGGGTTGAGTATCGCCAGATCGCCGACCGCCGGGTACGGCTCAGTCTCGTGCTCTCTGAAATAGGCGAAAAGAACAAGATTTCGGTCACCGATGAGGAGATGAAACGCGCGGTGATCACTCGCGCCCGCCAGATGCCGGGTCGTGAGAAGGAAGTTTTTGACTTCTATCGCAACAATCCCAATGCCCTAGCCCAGATTCGCGCTCCGATTTATGAAGACAAAGTGGTGGATTTCATTCTCGAACTCGCCAACGTCACGGAAAAGAAGGTGACGCGTGAGGATCTCTATAAGGATCACGAGGCGCACAGTACCGATGTCTGACGGGGGCCGCGCGTCGATGGGGCGTCGGATCTGGCTTGCGCCCGACATTAAGGATATCGGTTGAAACCGGCGTCGCGACGCCATCCACGCTAGGTCACGCGCGACGAATCGGCTTGAACTGGGTTCGGTCGCGTCGGCGCGGGCGCCCTTGTCGCCGAACGATTGGCTCATATCTGTGAGCCGTCTTTGCCAAGTCCTGCTTCACGGGACCCTCATCCGCACCGGAAGAACTGGAGACTGTCCGGTTTTGCCTTGGATGTTTGTCTCCGCCAAACTGCTTACACGAACCTTTAGGTGATCAATGCGCGATCCAGTGGAAACCTACATGAACCTCGTGCCGATGGTGGTCGAGCAGACCAACCGCGGAGAGAGGGCTTACGACATCTTCTCCCGGATGCTGAAGGAGCGCATCATCTTCCTGACTGGACCGGTCGAGGACGGCATGTCGACGCTGGTCGTCGCGCAGCTTCTGTTCCTCGAAGCCGAGAATCCCAAGAAAGAAATCTCGATGTACATCAATTCGCCGGGGGGCGTGGTGACATCGGGGCTCGCGATCTACGACACGATGCAGTTCATTCGTCCGCCGGTTGCAACGCTATGCATCGGGCAGGCCGCGTCGATGGGCTCATTGCTGCTGGCTGCAGGCGAAAAGGATATGCGGCATGCGTTACCGAACGCGCGCATCATGGTTCACCAGCCGTCTGGTGGCTTCCAGGGTCAGGCGACGGACATCATGCTGCACGCCCAGGAGATCCTGAATCTCAAGAAGCGGCTCAACGAAATCTACGTCAAGCACACAGGACAGACCTATAAGGCGATCGAGGATGCGCTGGAGCGCGACAAGTTCCTCACCGCCGACATGGCCCGCGACTTCGGCATCGTCGACAAGGTGATCGACAAGCGAGCTGAAGAGCCGGCTTCCAAGACTTCGTAGTATCGGCCTTCGTCTTGGGATGAGCTGAGACGGCTTGGTTTGATCCGGCCCTAACTCAGCACCACCGGCGATTGCACCACGATACCTCTGGATTGTCCGAGAAGTTCCTTTTTCGTGCCGTTCCCCCTTGACTGGGGGCGTGACAATCGCGCAACGCTTGGCTGAATTGGCGGAAAGAGGGTCGCGTTATCGGGCCTAATTACGCTATGGTCACGATGTGGAAGGCATGCGGATTAGCTAATTCTTGATGGTCGGCTGGCACCATGGTTCGCTGAGTAAGTTCAGCTAGTATGTGTGGGAGAATATCGAGTTAACCGCGATTCGCGCGGGATCTAGAGCGTAGGGTCTTTTCTGGTACGGATTTTGCTCTTACCTAAACTCGCTTCCCCGGATGTGCCGGAACGGAGCGGGCGAGCAGGCGAACAGGCGAGACCGAACGGCGGACGGAGACAGGAATGAGTAAGGTCGGTACGGGCGACTCCAAGAACACGCTGTATTGCTCGTTTTGCGGCAAGAGTTAGCATGAAGTGCGCAAGCTGATTGCGGGGCCAACCGTATTTATCTGTGACGAATGCGTTGAACTTTGCATGGATATCATTCGCGAGGAGAACAAATCCTCGCTGGTGAAATCGCGTGACGGCATTCCGACTCCGAAGGAAATCTGCAAGGTTCTGGACGACTATGTCATCGGGCAAAGCCATGCCAAGAAGGTGCTCTCGGTCGCGGTCCACAACCACTACAAGCGCCTCAATCATCAGACCAAACACAACGACGTCGAACTTGCGAAGTCGAACATCCTGCTGATTGGCCCGACCGGATCCGGCAAAACGCTGCTCGCGCAGACGCTGGCGCGTATCCTCGATGTACCATTTACGATGGCGGATGCGACGACGTTGACCGAAGCCGGCTACGTCGGCGAGGACGTCGAGAACATCATCCTGAAGTTGTTGCAGTCCGCCGACTACAATGTCGAGCGCGCGCAGCGCGGTATCGTCTATATCGATGAAATCGACAAGATTTCACGCAAGTCCGACAATCCATCGATCACGCGTGACGTATCGGGCGAGGGCGTGCAGCAGGCGCTGTTGAAGATCATGGAAGGCACGGTTGCGAGCGTGCCGCCGCAGGGCGGGCGCAAGCACCCGCAGCAGGAGTTTTTGCAGGTCGATACCACGAACATCCTGTTCATCTGCGGCGGCGCGTTCTCCGGCCTCGAGAAGATCATCTCCTCGCGCGGAAGAACCACGTCGATCGGTTTCGCTGCGCAGGTGCTTGCACCGGAAGACCGCCGCACCGGTGAAATCTTCAGGCATGTCGAGCCGGAGGATTTGCTGAAGTACGGCCTGATCCCGGAGTTCGTCGGGCGTCTGCCTGTTGTCGCCACGCTCGAGGATCTCGACGAAGCATCGCTGAAGAAGATTCTGACCGACCCGAAGAATGCGCTGGTGAAACAGTATCAGCGGCTGTTCGAGATGGAGAATATCGAACTGACGTTTGCCGACGAGGCGCTCGGCGCGGTCGCACGCAAGGCGATCGACCGCAAGACCGGCGCGCGCGGGTTGCGTTCGATTCTCGAAAGCATCCTGCTCGAGACCATGTTCGATCTTCCGGGTCTGGAAGGAGTCGAGGAGGTCGTGATCTCGCGCGAAGTGGTCGATGGAACCGCGCGGCCGCTGTACATTTACGCGGATCGTTCGGATCGCGCGAGCGAGACCAGCGCCAGCGCCTGATCGAGGTGTTTTTGGTGCGAGCTCCTGTCGCCGCGAAGCATGGCTGCCGATCCGTCGCGGCGGTCGTCCGCGATGCAAGCACTAGTTACGTGTAATCCCTGACAACAGCCGCTTTCTTTCACTTGACACACTGGCGGTCGATAGCCACCTAATGCTGTCGGCGGCGGAGACATGTGAAGCTTCGCCGCTCCACGACCCAGGGCAGGTGAGGCCATCGGTTCGCAAGAGGCCTATCCTTCTCCGGCAACCCCGGCACCTTGTAGCGGTTGCGCATGATCTGCGGGCTGCGTACGCAAGGGGGCATAACAAAAGGAACAGGCAATGACCGCCTCAAAACCTCGGCCATCTATCGTTCGCGGCGAAACACATACTTATCCGGTGCTGCCGCTTCGCGACATCGTCGTTTTCCCGCATATGATTGTGCCGCTATTCGTCGGCCGCGAGAAATCGATCAAGGCGCTCGAGGAGGTCATGAAGAATGATGCGCTGATCATGCTGGCGACGCAGAAGAACGCGTCGGACGATGATCCTGCGCCGGATTCGATCTATAAAATCGGAACGCTCGCCAGCGTGCTGCAACTGCTGAAGCTTCCCGACGGCACAGTGAAGGTGCTGGTGGAGGGCCTTGAGCGCGCGCGCGTGGAGACCTATTCCGGCCGCACCGAATATTATGAAGCGACCGCCGTCGCCTTGGCCGATACCGACACCAGCAGCATCGAAGCCGAAGCGCTGGCGCGTTCCGTCGTGTCGGATTTCGAAAGCTATGTGAAGCTGAACAAGAAGATCTCACCCGAGGTCGTTGGGGTTGTGCAGGCGATCACGGATTTCGCAAAGCTCGGCGATACCGTGGCTTCGCACCTGGCCGCCAAGATCGCGGATCGCCAGGGGATCCTGGAAACGCTGTCAGTCACGGCGCGCCTGGAAAAGGTGCTCGGTCTGATGGAGAGCGAGATTTCGGTCTTGCAGGTCGAGAAGCGTATCCGCTCGCGCGTCAAGCGCCAGATGGAGAAGACCCAGCGCGAATACTATCTCAACGAACAGATGAAGGCGATCCAGAAGGAACTCGGCGACGACGAGGGCCGCGACGAACTCGCCGATCTCGAAGAGAAGATTGCCAAGACCAAGCTTTCGAAGGAAGCGCGGGAGAAGGCGCAGCACGAGTTAAAGAAGCTGCGCCAGATGTCTCCGATGTCAGCCGAAGCCACCGTGGTGCGCAACTATCTCGATTGGCTGCTGTCGATTCCGTGGAGCAAGAAGTCCAAGGTCAAGAAGGATCTCAACGCCGCGCAGGAAGTGCTCGACACAGACCACTACGGGCTTGAGAAGGTGAAGGACCGTATCGTCGAGTATCTCGCCGTGCAGTCGCGCGCCAATAAGCTGACCGGACCGATCCTGTGTCTCGTCGGCCCGCCCGGCGTCGGCAAGACTTCGCTCGGCAAGTCGATCGCGAGAGCGACCGGCCGCGAATTTGTGCGCGTGTCGCTCGGCGGCGTGCGCGACGAGGCGGAGATCCGCGGCCACCGCCGGACCTACATCGGTTCGATGCCCGGCAAGATCATCCAGTCGATGCGGAAGGCCAAAACTTCAAACCCGCTATTTCTGCTGGACGAGATCGACAAGATGGGCGCCGATTTCCGCGGCGACCCGTCGTCGGCTCTGCTTGAGGTTCTCGATCCCGAGCAGAATTCGACTTTCAACGATCACTATCTTGAAGTCGATTATGACCTCTCCAACGTGATGTTCATCACAACCGCGAATACACTAAATATTCCGGGGCCCTTGATGGACCGCATGGAGATCATCCGGATCGCCGGCTACACCGAGAACGAGAAGGTCGAGATCGCCCGCAAGCATCTCATTCCGAACTCGCTCGCCAAGCATGGACTGGATTCGAAGGAGTGGTCGATCGATGACGACTCACTCCTGCTCATGATCCGTCGCTACACCCGCGAAGCGGGCGTGCGTAATCTGGAGCGTGAGCTCTCCTCACTCGCCCGCAAGGCGGTGAAGGAGTTGATGCTCTCGAAAAGGAAGTCGGTCAAAGTCACCGAGAAGGTCGTCGAGGAATTTCTCGGAGTGCCGAAATATCGCTACGGCGAGATCGAAACCGACGATCAGGTCGGTGTCGTAACCGGTCTGGCATGGACTGACGTCGGTGGCGAGTTGCTGACGATCGAAAGTGTGATGATGCCCGGCAAGGGCCGCATGACGGTCACTGGCAACCTGCGTGACGTGATGAAGAAATTGATCTCGGCGGCGGCGTCCTATGTCCGCTCGCGCGCGATCACCTTCGGGATCGAACCGCCGCTGTTCGAACGGCGCGATATCCACGTTCATGTTCCCGAGGGAGCTACTCCGAAGGATGGTCCTTCGGCCGGTGTGGCGATGGCGACGACGATCGTGTCGGTGCTTACCGGAATTCCGATTCGGCACGACATCGCGATGACGGGCGAGATCACGCTGCGCGGCAGGGTATTGCCGATCGGCGGCCTGAAGGAGAAGCTCTTGGCTGCGGCCCGAGGCGGCATCAAAACGGTGCTAATTCCCGACGACAATGCCAAGGATCTGACGGAGATCTCCGACGCCATCAAGGGTGGACTGGATATCATTCCAGTCGCGCGGATGGACGAGGTGATCGCCAACGCGCTGGTGCGGCAGCCGAAGCCGATTGTCTGGGAGGAGGATCCCAAGCTTCCGGTCGCCGATGCGACTGACGAGGCTGCCGGGGGCCTGACCGCGCACTGAGGGTTGAGCTAACCTAACGAAACGGCGCCCTTTTAGGGCGCCGTTTTGCTTTTATGACGTGGTTATGCCTGCCGGATGATCCCCTGCGGATTTCTGGCCTTTTGCGCGAAAATCGACCCAGAAAACCTATCCGATGGACGCGCGCTTGTAACTGCGAACTGGCGGCGGCTTGCATGAAGGGGCGCGTCGGAGCTAAACAGGAGGCGAGGGCGGTTAGCTCAGCTGGTTAGAGCATTATACTGCGATGGATGCCGCAGAAATCCTTTATTTTCAGGCGCTTTTTTCATTGTTTGATGGCGCTAAAGTGCTCCAAAAGGCACCTCAGAGCACCAGTGCGCGCCCTTTACGCGCCAGCCAAAACCCTCTCGGTTTTTATCTCGGGTGGGCTCTCCTGCTCTTTGCCAGTACGCGCCAGTAATGGTTCAGGAGGTCTGCACGATGAATCTCGAATCTCTATCCATCGAACAACTGGCCGATCTGCGGGACCAAGTTATCTCGACGCTGAAAGCGGGAGCTACAGGGTGAGATAGACCGGCTCTCGGGCATCTCATCGTCCGAAAAGCAAAAACCCTCCACAGCGCGTCCTAAGCGGCCGGTGAAATATCGGGACCGGGAAAATGAATGGACGGGGTAGGGACGAAACCCGCGTGGGCGAAGCTCAAGGGCGATACGCTGGAGAGCTATCGAGTTTGAAACCTATTTCGCCGCGGGTGCGCATTTCTCACGTGCAAGCGCGGTTTATATCCACCATCTGCTTATTGAGATTGGAAATGGTGCCGTATTTCAACTCATCCTTGGTGTGAGTAACGATCGCTATGTAGGTGGAGAACGTGATGCCCACGGAGGTATTTTTCGAGATGCACTCGCAAAACTTTTCGTTGGGAAAAGCTGAAAGGCACTCGCTCTTCTTTTTGTTGACCATGGAGTCTGCGTTGGCCAATGCCTGATTGAAGAGGCGATCAACCTGGTCTGACTGGTCACGCCGCTGCTTTTCGTCAAGGTGCTGATGCGCCCCACGACATCAGCACAAGGCTTGCGACAAAGATTGCCCGCATAAATCACCACCACGATCCGACCCGTAAAGGTTGGTATATTCGAGGGCAGCACCTACAAGTACCTTGTTGGGCCACTCGGTCGATGAGTTGAAGGTATAAAAAGAGCCGGGACTTTCACCCGGCGATGTACCCCATAAGGGGCCTGTCACTGCCTCGTCGTCTGTGAGGCAGGCCAAATGCTGCTGTGGGCGACTTATCCCGCCATCCTGTGGAGACAGCCTCGAAGCAGCTCACGCAAATGGACTGCACTTGAATCCTGCGCCGCGTCGGAATCGTCGTCAAACAAAAACGAAACGCCGCCGCGCAATTACTCGCGCGGACGGCGTCGGTTATTCACTGGGCCCTCAAAATCCCCAGCCACTATAGGTACGGTTAGGCTGAAAAAAGGTTCAAAAAAGAAGCCTCACCGTCGGTAGGGACCGGCGAGGCTTCTTCCAGTGCGAGCGTTGCGGAGCGCTCCTCATATGAATTCTGCTTTTCGGGAATCGTTCCTGTGGGACCGCTGGGCCACGGCCTTGTGAACAAACCCTCGGTTACACCCAGTTGCGTGACAAGAAGCCAGAGACTGGCCCAGCCCATGGGATGGGCGGGTTCTTTTCACGGTCGCCCCCGCGACGGGCGGTTATTATTTTCGGGGAGCGTTGCGCTCGTCGTATTCTTCGGGGTCATGTGGGCTACCGGTCAAGGCCCACACGCTTCTGGCCCGAAAGTACGGAGTGTACCGGCATCCGAATCCCGTCAACAAAAAACCCCGCCAGTTGCCGAAGCAGCTGACAGGGTCTTTCATGCTTTCACCTCCGAAAAGGTTGGGCACTGGAATCTCAACGCCGGCCATCGGGAAAGGTTCCTAAAAAGAATCGGCCAGCCCGATTTCTTTTTTCAGCGTTAGAGATAGTAGGTAAACTGCGTCACGCTGATCGAGCGAACTGCTTCTCCAACGGATCGGCCTTGTGACAACAGCACATCCACATGGCGCAGCTTCGCGACGATCTCTTCCGGCTTATGCTTCTTCTGGGGCATTCCAACGTCCTCCTATGGCTCAAAAGCCCACCTCAGGGAGGACCACTTTTCGACCTTCGGGGCGATCATTCTGGCGCTCAGTGCCATTGCGGGCGTCGTGTGCTGGGATTGTCTGGATAGTGAACAACCGCGCTTAAGGGGGGCCGGGAAAGAGTTGCCCCATATCCTCGATGGTGGCCCGTGCGCCATATTGCTCATAACGAGCGAGGGCATCCTCGGCACTTTTTGGCGGGTCAAACATGACGCTGGCCTCGCAAAAGTAAATGGCCGTGTGTCGCGGATCAAACTTGGAAATCAGTCCCTTGATGAGGTCGTACTGAGGCCGTTGCTTTTTTGGTTGTTTTTCGAGCTGGTAGGCCGCGATAACCAGAGCCTGATGAATGGCTTTCCATTCGTTCTGCGATATTTCGATATGTCCTTCCATCAGCACCTCCATAGAAACGCCCCAGCTTATCAGCCGGGGCGTCTCCTTAATACTCGATTTTGTCGTTCATTTCCTGAGTTTTTTCGACCGTTTCCTTTGGAACACGAAGGATGGTCGAGTTACCGATGGGGTGGGCATTGAAGGTGATGTTGAAGCCGGTTCCGTCTTTCCATTAGTTGGCGCAAGGAATTTGGCGGTCTGAAAGCGGTTGAAGGAACTGGAGAAGGAGAACGGACGGCTGCGCAAGGCGGTGTCGGATCTGACGCTTGAGAAGCTGGTTTTGAAAGAGGCTGCCTCGGGAAACTTGTTCTCTATTCGGGGCGCATGATGCAAGTTCCTTTTTGCACGTCCACGATGTCAGAGATCATCCTGCGAGGCTCTTGCTTGTCTGCGAGGTCAGCAATTGCAGCCTCATGATGGGATCAGAGGGACAGGGCGGAGCCATCTAAGCCGCGCGGTCGTAAGTGCGCCGCACGAGTTTCCTCGGTCTCGCCCAATCCCGTCGTCCTCGCGGGACGCCTCCTCCAGCGTGAGACGGTTGTCGTTTTCCCCTGTTGTTAGGCTGTTGCTGCGTTCCAGCGGAAATCTGTCATCCCGCCACATCCGGTGAAGTATGACCGCGAGCTTGCGTGCAACTGCGACCATCGCCTTTTGCATTCCGCGCCGGCGCGCCACTGCAATGCCCCAGGCCTTGAGCGGGTTCCAGCGACCTGGACCAGTTAATACGACGAGAGCTGCTTCATAGAGGCTGGATCGAAGCATCACATCCCCAGATCGGGAAATGCGACCCGTCCTGGAGATCTCGCCGGACTGATAAATGCGCGGCGTAAGTCCGTAGTGAGCACCTACGCACTTGGATCTTGAGAATCGCGCGGGATTGTCGACGCAGGTTCGGAACGTGAGAGCGACGATCGGTCCGACCCCTGGCGCGGACATCAGCCGGCGACAGACCGGATCGACCGCACCAGATCAAGCAGCATGCGGTGAAGTTTTGCAAACTGAGCTCGTAGAGCTGCTCGTGCCTCCAACAACGGGGTGACGATGGCAGCAACGAACGAATGATCTGCAACGAGCTCGCGGATACGGTCCTCAAACTTGATTTTACCAACTACGCCAACCTTAAGTCCAAAATTGCGCAGTGAGCCCCGTAGGTCATTCTCGATGTCATAAATCTTCCGCTGCAGTAATTTGCGAGAGGTCAGCAGGAGTCTTCGATGCTGGCTGGCGGGAGTTTTGACGTGGACCGCTTTGAACAACCCAACCCGCATCATTTGGGAGATACCACGGGCGTCGTTCCGGTCGGTCTTGTTGATGCGCGCCGAGAGCGCTGCATGCATATGCCGGGTCTCGACACAGATCGCCGGAAGGCCAACCTCGACGAGACCGGCATAGATCCACTGGGATAATGGTCCTGCCTCCAATCCGATCCGCTCGAACGGCTGACCGAACTCGTGCAAGCGACCTGCTATTGCCTCCGGTGCACTATCAACCATCGTCTCGAGAAGAACTCGGCCGTTCGCGTCTAGGACGCAAATAGCGGTCGTCTTTACGGAGATATCGAGGCCCGCAAACAGTGACATGACGGGCTCCTTTGATGTTGAATACCTGGAGCTTCAATCTCGCCTCGCAACGGACGGCTTGGCGAGGGAAAACCCCGAATACCCCATCTGAGCCCCGCCCGTCGCCGTCGCTGCATCGATCATGTCATGGCGAAGCTTGGTGTATCGGAACGCTTTGCCTGCCGGGTTCTTCTCGGACAGCATCGTTCGACACAGCGCAAGAAGCCAACAGGGCGCGCCGACGAAGCGGGGTTGACTGCCGACATCACCAGGCTCGCCACCCGGTATGGCCGCTACGGCTATCGCCGGATCACGGCGATGTTGAGGTTTGAGGGTTGGACAGTGAACGTCAAGCGCGTCGAGCGAATCTGGCGACGGGAGGGGCTGAAAGTCCCGCAGAAGCAGCCGAAGAAGAGCCGCCTCTGGCTGAACGACGGATCCTGTATCCGCCTGCGGCCGGAGCGCGCCAATCATGTCTGGTCCTACGATTTCGTGGAGGGCCGGACCCACGAGGGACGGACGGAAGTTTCGCATGCTCAACGTCATCGACGAGTTCAGCCGGGAATGCCTGTCGATCCGCATTGCCCGCAAGCTCAATTCGACGGATGTCATCGACGTCCTGTCGGACCTGTTCATCCTCAGGGGCGTGCCTGGATATGTTCGTTCGGACAACGGCCCCGAATTTATCGCCAAAGCGGTTCGCGAGTGGATCGTGGCGGTCGGGGCCAAGACTGCTTTCATCGAGCCAGGCAGTCCATGGGAGAATGGATATTGCGAGAGCTTCAACTCGAAGCTGCGCGACGAACTCCTCAACGGCGAGATCTTCTACAGCCTGGCCGAGGCAAAGGTCATCATCGAAGCGTGGCGTCGCCATTACAATACCGAGCGCCCGCACTCATCGTTGGGCTACAAACCACCGGCGCCAGAGGTCGTGCAATGGCCGGCTCCGCTACGCAAACCAGCTCAGCCATGGAAAACCAATCATGCACTAACATTCAACCCGGACCACCCGATGGGGGCAGGCCACGTCACGCAATCTTTTGGCAGGCGCCAGGCCCGAGGCGTTGCTGGAGTTAAAGTGGTCACAAGTGCGTGACAGGTTCTGACCCTTAATTCTCCGGGCCGCGCGCAAACAAAGAAGCGGCGCCCGACGCTTCGGGCCTGTGACACTCTATATACTATATACGCTCCTGGAAGAGTGGCGGGACGGGGAGTACGTCATCACCTGGGAAGGGGAGCCCGTGGCGTCGGTCAAGACGGCCTGGCGAAAGCTGAGAACCGACGCCGGACTGGACGCCCCGCGTTTTCGGCATACTTTAGCCAGACGGCTTCGGGCTCACTCGGTTCCGCCTTACGAGGTTTCCGCATTTTTGGGGCATCGGCTTGGGGGAATGACCATCACCGATATTTATGCGGTGGCAGATCCGGCCTACATGCTCGCCAGTCGTGAGGCGGTGGAAAAGCTCCTTCAAGCTGTCCTTGCACCGGCAGCTAACGCAAGTATAGAAGTCGGCGTGAGGGCGATTAGCTCAGCTGGTTAGAGCGCCTGCTTTACACGCAGGATGTCGGCGGTTCGAATCCGTCATCGCCTACCACGCCAGTTACGCGCCAACAGACTAAAGCGAGAACGAGTTTTTTTGGTAATTACAAGTAGTTATCGGTGAAATCGGAGAAGAGACCGTCTCCTTTACACCGAGAGGGTCGGGAGTTCGAATCTCTCGCCGCCTACCAGTTGGTTGATTTCAGGTTCTCGCGGGAGGCAGCGATGGCGGAAATCTCTCCCGGCCACGCGCAGAACGCGGACCAGATTGCTTACTGGAATGGCACCGCCGGCCAGCACTGGGTCGACCGGCAGCAGGCGCAGGATTCCATGCTGGCGCCGGTGTCCGCTATCCTGCTTGATCGCGCCAAAGTCGTGCCGGGCGAACGCATCATCGATGTCGGCTGCGGATGCGGCGCCACCACGTGGGCTTTTGCGGAAAAAGTCGGTGCTGCCGGCCACGTTCTGGGCGTCGATATCTCGTCGCCGATGCTGGAACGGGCCACGCAATACGCGCCACAAGGCGCTCCGGTGGAGTTCCGGCTGGCCGATGCCACTGTGTATCCGTTCGAGCCAGCGCGGGTCGATCTGATTGCCTCCCGGTTTGGCGTGATGTTCTTCGCGGAACCGGCCGTGTCGTTCGCAAATCTGCGCAAGTCATTGCGGCCGGGCGGCAGGCTGACAGTCGCATGTTGGCGGGAACCTCGCCTCAATCCCTGGCTGATGACGCCGCTACAAGCCGCCTACAAGCATGTTCCGAAACTGCCGCAACTTGGACCGGAAGACCCTGGTCCGTTTTCGTTCGCGCCCGAAGCGCGCGTTCATCGCATTCTCAGCGAAGCCGGCTTTTCCGAAATAGCGACGGAGGCCTGCGACCTCATATTGGATGTTGCGATCGGTCGCGGGCTTGATGCCGCAGTCGAGTCAGCGCTTCAGATTGGTCCCGCCAGCCGCGCGCTTGAAGGACATTCCGCCGATGTCATCGCTGCTGCGACAGAGTCGATCCGTGAGGCGCTTGCGCCTTTCGCCAGAGGGCAGGCGGTCGCGCTTCCGGCATCGATCTGGATCGTGACCGCGCGCAACCCTTGATCGCGCCGGGGATTAGAGTCACTGTGTTGAATCAGACTTTAATCGTATCCTTTGATTGAGCATGATCTTATCCGAAACCGGTTTCCAGTTTTCGGGATCATGTTCTAGCAATATCCGTACAGCCCGCAAGCGTAAGGCAATCGGTCGAAATAATACGAGATTGCCGGCCGATCCTCGTAGTAGGGGCGATAGTAGAAATCGCTCGGCCTTCCGTAATAGCCGGGTACCGGCGGCGGAATACGAAAACGGTAGAGCACGCTCTCTGGATAATCGTTGTCACGCACGACGACATGGACTTGCGGAGGTGCCGGCTCCGCAAAGATCGTGCCGATTCGGCTATGCACCGGAAGGTCGGCGGCAAACCCCGTTGCTCCCATCGCAACGACGCCGATGACCGATAACAAGATGGTACGCATATTTTTGAATCCTCGTTGATTCGAGGATCATATCCCGTTGCATTTAGGAAAGATTAGAGATGTCTCGCCGTTTCCGTCCCGCGATCGTTGCGAGGATTCTGAAATACGATCTTTCGCCTGCGATATCCGTGCCTTCAGGCACGTTCTTCCCAGATCGCTGCGAGATGCACTACGGTCCGAACAGCAGCTTCCATCTCCTGCACGCTGACCCATTCGGTGCGTGAATGGAACGCGTGCTCGCCGGCAAAGATGTTGGGACACGGGAGACCCATAAAAGACAGCCGCGAACCGTCGGTGCCGCCGCGAATGCTGCCTTTGACTGGTTTGAGGCCGGCGCGGCGGATCGCTTCCATGGCGTTGTCGATGATCTCCGGGTGACGATCCACCACCTGTTTCATGTTGCGATACTGCGGCTGGATCTCCAGCCGAGACGTCGAGTGCGGGAAATCCGCCATGACGTCACGGACGATTCCCTCCAGCAGGATTTCCTTTTCCTTCAGGCCGGCATCCGTGAAATCGCGCGCGATAAAGCTTAGCGTTGCGCGCTCCAGCGTGCCGCTGATGCCGGTCGGATGCAGGAAACCCTCGCGGCCGCCGGTGGTCTCGGGCGAGCACGTATCTTTGGGAAGCCGCTCTACAATGCGGGATGCGATTTTGATCGCATGCTCCATCTTGCCCTTGGCGAAGCCCGGATGAGCGCTGACTCCCTCGATGGTAATAACGGCACCATCGGCCGAGAATGTCTCATCCTCGATATGGCCCGCGGTCTCGCCATCAACGGTGTAGGCGAAATCTGCGCCTAGTTTTTTCACATCGGCCTTGTCGACGCCGCGTCCGATTTCCTCGTCTGGCGTAAACAGGATTTTGATGATGCCATGCTTGATCTGTGGATTGGCAAATAGAACCTGTGCGGCGTCCATGATTTCGGCGACGCCGGCCTTGTTGTCGGCGCCAAGTAGCGTGGTGCCATCCGAAGTGACGATATCATTGCCGACCTGATCGGCCAGCGCCGGATTGTCGGCAATGCGGATCACCTGCGACGGATCGCCGCAGAGTACAATGTCGCCGCCGCGATAATCCTTGACGATCTGCGGCCTGACGTTTGTACCCGAACAGTCCGGTGACGTGTCCATGTGCGAACAGAAACAAATGACGGGAACCTGCTTGGAGCTGTTCGCCGGAATCGTTGCGTAGACGTAACCGTGCCGGTCGAGATGGGCATCCGTGACACCGATCTCCTGCAACTCACGCACCAGCAGGCGTCCAAGATTCTTCTGCTTCTCGGTGGATGGACAAGTCGGAGAACTCGGATCCGACTGGGTGTCGATGGCCGCATAGCGCAGAAAGCGTTCCGTCACCGTGTGTTTGAATGTCATCGGAGCGGCCATCGCATCTCTCAGGACAGGGGCCCTATATCCCGGAAATCATATCAATGAAAACCCGCCGTTCCGGCCTCGCTTAAGGGCGATCCGGTCTGGCGGGCAAATCTCTCAAGAGCTTAAACCGAAGCGTTCGTAATTAGACGGCTTCCTTGAGTTCCTTTGCGGCGCGGAATGCGACCTTCTTGGACGCCTTGATGTGAATGGCTTCGCCGGTGGCCGGGTTGCGGCCCATGCGGGCGGCGCGCTTGCGGACTTGAAGGATGCCGAGGCCGACGATGCGGATGCGTTCACCTTTCTTGAGGTGCTTGGTGATGCGTGTGACCATGTCATTCAGGATGGCTTCAGCGGTCTTCTTCGACAATTCATGGTCTTCGGCCAATGCTGCCGCGAGATGCTTCAGCGTCACGGTGGTCGGGGTCGCTGCTTTCTTCGCCATAGATTGCCCTCCTCGTTGTTGATGGCTTCGGAACTCAAGGCGTATCAGGCCTTAGTTGATTCGGGGAGGTGCCAACTACGCCGTTTTGCCTGTAAACAGGCTATTATTTGCATCTGTATGTCAAAAATGCCTGCTTTTTAAGGAGATTCGCAACTGCCTTGACTTGGAAAGGCCCCGCCTTTAAGCCCTCACCCTTGTGCGGATACACACGGCATCCGCGGGAGTAGCTCAGTTGGTTAGAGCGCCGCCCTGTCACGGCGGAGGTCGCGGGTTCGAGTCCCGTCTCTCGCGCCAGAGTTTTTCGGCTTCATCTCAGACGTTCAGCTTTTGACGGAAGCTCCGGTGACGTAGAGCTCTGGACGTAAGGCTCGGTGACGGCGGGACCGTCCACGGGCCTGACGTCAGTGAGCAAAACGCCGCCCAATGCTCGTTGACCAGAAATTTACGATCACCTCACGAGGGATGTCCCTGAACTGGACATCATCGTCGGCTGCCCGGCCTTGATCACACGAACAGTCTGGGCGAAGTCGGCGGTCGGACGGGCGGAAATGCCGAAAGCTGCCACTGCAGTGCCCACGACCAGCGCGACGACCACGATCTTTAGGTGCGTGGTACGGTCCGCGCTGTGAATCGAGTGGTTCATGGTCGCCTCCTGATCTCCCGGCACCGCTGCGCCGTCGGCAAGAGCAATAAATCCGGTGTGTTTCAGAAAGGCTTCACAGGCTTCCAAAATGGTTTCATCCCCCTGATTTCTGGGCAAGGGGGTGGTGCGCTTCCGACGTGTAGTGTTCGATTGAATGCGCGGGCAGGTAGGTGGGAGCGGGACAGCCACAGACACTTGAAAGGACCCGGGTGGTCTGCATCCCTGTCAACCGGCAAATGTCGCCCGCTCGGGGGCATCAAAATAGCTTATCTTGCCACCCTTGTTGCACTGGGCTAATCCTCAAAAAGTTCAATAGTCTAAAAAAATCTGCGGCGTTCGCGGTTGCAGCAAGGGGAAACGCCGGTGAGCGACATTTTGCAGAACTATCTTCCGCTTGTGGTATTTATAGGGATAGCGACCGTGATTGGCGCGGTTTTGCTGATCGCTCCCTTTATCGTTGCCTACCAACAGCCTGACCCGGAGAAACTTTCGGCCTATGAGTGCGGATTCAACGCATTCGACGACGCCCGCATGAAGTTTGACGTCAGGTTTTACCTGGTAGCTATCCTTTTCATTATTTTCGATCTTGAGGTCGCGTTCCTGTTTCCGTGGGCGGTCGCGTTCGGCAAACTTGGTGCCACGGGCTTTTGGTCAATGATCGTGTTTCTGGGGGTGCTGACTGTCGGTTTCGCCTACGAATGGAAGAAAGGCGCGCTCGAATGGGATTGAGCCCTCATACCGCAAACGTCGGGAACGCTGCTCCCTCCGCCGGCAGCCCCCGCGTCGCTCCGGCCGCGACCGGAATTCTGGACCCCCGGACCGGTCAGCCGGTAGGGGCCCGCGATCCGTACTTCCTTGAGGTCAATCACGAACTGTCCGACAAGGGCTTCTTCGTCGCCGCGACCGACGACCTCATCACCTGGGCACGCACCGGCTCGCTGATGTGGATGACCTTGGTCTCGCCTGCTGCGCGGTCGAGATGATGCAGGTCTCGATGCCGCGTTACGACGTCGAGCGTTTTGGTTTTGCCCCGCGCGCATCGCCGCGCCAGTCGGACGTTATGATCGTCGCAGGCACACTGACCAACAAGATGGCGCCCGCACTGCGCAAGGTCTACGACCAGATGCCGGAACCGCGCTACGTCATCTCGATGGGATCGTGCGCCAACGGTGGCGGCTACTACCACTATTCCTATTCGGTGGTGCGCGGTTGCGACCGGATCGTGCCGATCGATATCTACGTGCCGGGTTGTCCGCCGACGGCAGAAGCACTTCTCTACGGCATTCTGCTGTTGCAGAAAAAGATCCGGCGAACTGGAACCATCGAACGCTAAGGTTTGAAGGAATGGACGACAGCAGGCTCGACGCCTTGGGTCAGATGATCGTTGCCACGCTTCCGGGTGTGGCCATCAGCCATTCCGTGGCGTTCGGTCAACTGAGTATTACGGTCGAGGCCGCGAAGATTGTTGAGATCGCGCGCTTCATCCGCGACGACCGGCGTTGCCGTTTCGTCAACATCACCGACGTGACCGCTGTCGACTATCCCGGCCGCGAGAAGCGGTTTGATGTGATCTATCACTTCCTGTCGCCGACGCTGAATACGCACATTCGCCTGCGCGCTCACGCCTCAGAGACCACGCAGGTGCCCTCGTTGATCGACGTTTTTCCCGGCGCGGACTGGTTCGAACGAGAGACCTACGACCTCTATGGCGTGATCTTTACCGGTCATCCCGACATGCGGCGTTTATTGACCGACTATGGATTCGACGGACATCCGTTGCGCAAGGATTTTCCGCTGACGGGCTTCGTCGAGGTGCGTTACGACGATGCCGAGAAACGGGTTGTGTACGAGCCGGTACGTCTAAGTCAGGAATTCCGCAAATTCGATTTCATGTCACCGTGGGAAGGCGCGGACTATGCGCTGCCGGGTGACGAGAAGGCGACCTGCGACAAGGCGGGTAGCTGATGACCGAGGCACTTGGCACCGAAACTCCCGGTATGCGGAACTTCACCATCAATTTCGGACCGCAGCATCCGGCGGCGCACGGCGTGTTGCGCCTGGTGCTGGAACTGGATGGTGAGGTGGTCGAGCGCGTCGATCCGCACATCGGTCTGCTTCACCGCGGCACCGAGAAGCTGATCGAGCAAAAGACCTATCTTCAAGCGATCCCGTACTTCGATCGGCTTGATTACGTCGCGCCGATGAATTCAGGAGCACGCTTTCTGCCTCGCGGCCGAAAAGCTGCTGGGGATCGCGGTGCCACGCCGTGGCCAGTTGATCCGGGTGCTCTACTGCGAGATCGGCCGCATTCTCTCGCACCTTCTCAATGTCACCACGCAGGCGATGGATGTCGGCGCGCTCACGCCGCCCCTATGGGGCTTCGAGGAACGCGAGAAGCTGATGGTGTTTTATGAGCGCGCCTCGGGCTCGCGCATGCATGCCGCGTATTTCCGCATCGGCGGCGTGCATCAGGATCTGCCGCCGAAGCTGGTCGATGACATCGACGCCTGGTGCGATCCGTTCCTTCAGGTCGTGGCCGACCTCGAAACGTTGCTGACCGGCAACCGCATCTTCAAGCAACGCAATGTCGATATCGGCGTAGTCAGCCTGAAGCAGGCCTGGGAATGGGGTTTCTCCGGCGTCATGGTTCGTGGCTCAGGCGCGGCCTGGGATTTGCGCAAGGCGCAACCCTACGAATGCTATTCCGAAATGGATTTCGACATTCCGATCGGCAAGAACGGCGACTGCTATGACCGTTACTGCATCCGCATGGAGGAGATGCGGCAGTCGGTGCGGATCATGAAGCAGTGCATAGCCAAGTTGCGCGCTTCTGACGGGCAGGGACCTGTCGCGGTCGAGGATCACAAGATTTTTCCCCCGCGCCGCAGTGAAATGAAACGTTCGATGGAAGCGTTGATCCATCACTTCAAGCTTTACACCGAAGGCTTTCACGTTCCGGCGGGTGAAGTCTATGCGGCGGTGGAAGCGCCCAAGGGCGAGTTCGGCGTGTTTCTTGTCTCCGACGGCAGCAACAAGCCATACAAGTGCAAGATCCGCGCGCCGGGTTTCGCGCATCTGCAGGCGATGGATTTCATCTGCAGGGGGCATTTGCTGGCCGACGTCTCCGCCATTCTCGGCTCGCTCGACATCGTGTTCGGAGAGGTCGATCGGTGATCGCACGGCCGCCCATCCAGTTCGACCGGACCTCCGGCATTCTCGAGGGAGCCACCCCTTGGGAGCGCATGGCGGCGCTGGCGCTAGTCGCGGGCTCAAAAGTGTCGTCGCTGTTCTCGCACCGCGGCTACAACAGTTGCGCCAACCTGCTGCGCAAGACGTTGCCAGAGCGCGATATCGGCGTCAGGCTCAATCCCGATGCCACGTTCGCGTTTCCCTATGGCGACGGCTATTGGAGCAAGCTGCTGAATCGTTCTTTCAAGTATGAGGACGAACTTGAACTGCTATTTCGCGACTCCGCCGATATCGACTACACGCTGCTCGATTGCGGCGCCAATTACGGCTACTGGTCGGTGCTGGTGTCCAGCAAGCCATTCGGGTCGCGCAAGGCGATCGCGATCGAACCGTCGTCGAAGAATTTCGCCAGGCTTCTGAACAACGCGAAGATCAACGGCAATCGCTTCGAGGTGATGCAGAGCGCCATTGGCGGGACGCGTGGCACCGCGCGCTTGTCCGGCACCAAGCATGAGGCCTTCAGCATCGCCGGCGACGCCGATGCCGGCGGAGAGGATGTGCCGGTGCTGGCTCTCGACAACCTGCTCGACGACGGCCGGATTTCGCCTGACGGCAAGTACCTCATCAAGCTCGACGTCGAAGGCGTCGAGATCGAAGCGATAAAGGGCGGCGCCCGTGTGCTGCAAGGCGACGCTGTGATCCTGTGCGAGGAACATGGCAACGACCCAAGCCACGCTGTGTCGCGCTATATTCTTGAGCAGACGCCGCTGATGCTGATCGTCCACGATCCCGTCAGCAACCGTTTCGAAACTCTGAAAGAGCTTTCCATTCTGGATCGCATCAAGGTTGCCTCGCATGTTGGATACAACGTGTTCGGAACATCGAGTGCATTCTGGCAAGATCGTTTTCGCCGCCTGAACGCGACTGCGTCGCAACGTGTTCATTGAGAGACTGAAATACAATGTCCGTTCGCCGCCTGGCACCGAAAGAACAGCAGCCCGCGAGTTTCGCGTTCAGCGCGGAGAATCCTGCCTGGGCCAAAAAGCAGATCGAGCAATACCCTCCAGGCCGCCAGGCGTCCGCGGCCATCGCGATCTTGTGGCGCGCGCAGGAGCAGCATGACGGCTGGGTGTCGGAAGCCGCAATTCGCGTGGTGGCTGACATGCTCGATATGCCCTACATCCGCATGCTGGAGATCGCGACTTTCTACACGATGTTCCAGTTGCAGCCCGTCGGCAAGAAGGCGCACATTCAGGTGTGCGGCACGACGCCATGTCGGTTGCGCGGCGCTGAGGACGTTCTCGACGTCTGCAAGAGCCGCATCCATCACGATCCCTTCCATCTGTCGAAGGATGGTGACTTCAGTTGGGAAGAGGTCGAATGCCTTGGCGCCTGCGTGAACGCGCCGATGGTGCTGATCTGGAAAGATACCTATGAGGATCTGACGAAGGAGAATTTCGGCAAGGTGCTGGACGGGTTCGCCTCGGGGCAGCCACCAAAACCCGGACCACAAATTGACCGTCAGTTTTCGGCGCCCGTCGGTGGCCCGACGACTTTGAATACGGCGACTGCGAAAGGCGAGGGCGGACGCCGGGCGAGCGCTCAGCCGGCATTGACGGATGCGGACGCCAAGAAGCCAACCAATTCCGCAAGCCGGCGTGAAAGTCCTGCGCCCAAGCCGCCCGCCGATGACGCGACCAAAAAGGGCAAGACCTGATGCTCGACGATAAGGACCGCATCTTCCGCAATCTCTACGGTCTCGACGACTGGCGGCTGGCCGGTGCACGCCGCCGCGGCGCATGGGACGGCACGAAGGCAATTATCGACAAGGGCCGCGACTGGATCATCAGCGAGATGAAGGCGTCGGGTCTGCGTGGCCGCGGCGGGGCCGGATTTCCGACCGGCATGAAATGGTCGTTCATGCCAAAGGACAACGCTGACGGCCGCCCGAGCTATCTTGTCGTCAATGCCGATAGAGTCCGAGCCCGGCACCTGCAAGGACCGCGAGATCATGCGGCACGATCCGCATCTTTTGGTCGAGGGGTGCCTACTGGCCGGCGTCGGCATGGGCGCCCATGCCGGCTATATCTACATTCGCGGCGAATTCATCCGCGAGCGCGAGCATCTCCAGGCCGCCATCGACGAGGCCTATGAGGCCAAACTGATCGGGAAGGATAATATCCACGGTTTCCCATTTGATCTGTACGTCGCCCATGGCGCGGGGGCTTACATCTGCGGCGAGGAAACAGCGCTGCTGGAGAGCCTGGAAGGCAAAAAGGGCCAACCGCGGCTGAAGCCGCCATTCCCGGCCAATGTCGGTCTCTACGGTTGCCCGACAACCGTGAACAACGTCGAGTCGATTGCGGTGGCGCCAGATATCCTGCGCCGCGGTGCGGCTTGGTTCGCCGGGATTGGCCGCCCCAACAATGTCGGCACCAAGCTGTTTTGTATTTCGGGTCACGTCGAACGTCCCTGTAACGTCGAAGAGGCGATGGGGATCACGTTTCGCGAATTGATCGACACCCATTGCGGCGGCATCCGCGGCGGCTGGAACAATCTCAAGGCGGTCATTCCGGGCGGCTCGTCGGTGCGCATGGTGCCGGCCGAGCAGATCATCGATACGCCGATGGATTTCGACAGCCTCGGCAAGCTGCGCTCCGGCCTCGGCACCGCCGCCGTCATCGTCATGGACAAGTCGACCGACCTGATCCGGGCGATCGCGCGCATTTCGTATTTCTACAAGCACGAGAGTTGCGGCCAATGTACGCCGTGCCGCGAGGGCACCGGCTGGATGTGGCGGGTGCTGACCCGGATGGCCGAAGGCCGCGCCCACAAACGCGAGATCGACATGTTGCTCGAGGTCACCAAGCAGATCGAGGGACACACCATCTGCGCACTCGGTGATGCAGCGGCGTGGCCAATTCAGGGACTGATCGCGCATTTCCGTCATGAGATCGAGGCGCGCATCGACCAATATTCGCGCAAGGCCGACCGCGACGATCAGGGCATCCTCGATCCCGCGCACATGGTCGCGGCGGAGTAGACGATGTCGCAACCGAGCACCTTCTGGTGGCAGAGGTACGGGACGCTAGCCCAGATGGCGCAGGCGTCCGTGGCGCTGCTCGGTTTCGTCGCGATCCTATTCCAGATCAATGTGATCGCGTCCAACCATCGCGAGACCAGCGCGCGCCAAGCCTTTCTCGGTTATACCGACCTGGCGTTCAAGAATCCGCAATTCTCGCATCCAGATTACGATTCGATCAAAGCCGGTGGCTCGTTGAGGAACCAGTACGAGAGTTTTGTTTCGTATTTCCTTTACGCGTGTGAGGAAGTGGTTTCTGCATTTGATGACAAACGCGAATGGCAGGCGTCCTGCAATTACGATCTGAAGCCCCATCTGGCGTTTCTCTGCGACAAGAACGCGGCTGAACCGGAATATCTGGCGACTTACGGCAACGACACCCAGCAGTGGGTTAAGACATCCTTGCAGAGCGCGAGTGTGACACCTCCGGATTGCAAGTTGGGAAAGTCTTGAGGCAATGACCAAACTCATCATCGACGGCAAAGAGATCGACGTGCCCGCCGAGTTTACACTGCTTCAGGCGTGCGAGGCCGCGGGCGCCGAGATTCCGCGCTTCTGTTACCATGAGCGGCTGTCGATCGCGGGCAATTGCCGGATGTGCCTTGTCGAGGTGAAGGGTGGTCCGAAGCCGGTCGCGAGCTGCGCCTGGGGCGTGCGCGATTGCCGTCCGGGCCCCAAGGGTGAACCGCCTGAAATCTCCACGCGGTCGCCGATGGTGAAGAAGGCGCGCGAAGGCGTGATGGAGTTCCTGCTGATCAACCATCCGCTCGATTGCCCGATCTGCGATCAGGGCGGCGAGTGCGATTTGCAGGATCAGGCGATGGGATACGGCGTCGACACCTCGCGTTTCGCCGAGAACAAGCGTGCGGTCGAGGACAAGTATCTCGGTGCGCTGGTCAAGACTTCGATGAACCGCTGCATCCAATGCACGCGCTGTGTGCGCTTCTCCGCGGAAGTGTGCGGTGCGCCGGAAATGGGCGCGACCGGTCGCGGCGAAGATATGGAGATCACTACCTACCTGGAGAGCGCGCTCACATCGGAATTGCAGGGTAACCTCGTTGATATCTGTCCGGTCGGCGCATTGACCTCGAAGCCTTATGCATTCGCCGCACGGCCCTGGGAACTCGGCAAGACGCAATCCATCGACGTAATGGACGCGGTCGGCTCAGCCATTCGGGTCGACACGCGCGGGCGCGAGGTGATGCGCATCCTGCCGCGCGTCAATGAGGCTGTGAACGAGGAGTGGATTTCCGACAAAACCCGCCACGTCGTCGATGGACTGCGCACCCAGCGGCTCGATCGTCCCTACATCCGTGAAGATGGCAAGTTGCGCGCCGCCTCGTGGCCTGAAGCGTTCGCTGCGATCGCTGCAAAGGTGGCGCGATCCGATGGTAAGCGGACCGGCGCGATCGCCGGCGATCTTGCTGCTGTCGAGGAAATGTTCGCGCTAAAGGATTTATTGTCGAAGTTAGGATCGGTCAACGTCGCGGTGCAGGGTGCAGATGCCTTCGATCCAAAGCTCGGCCGCGCTTCGTACATCTTCAATCCGACCATCTCTGGCATCGAACAAGCGGACGCGCTGCTGATCGTGGGATCGAACCCGCGCAGGGAAGCGGCGATCCTCAACGCGCGCATCCGCAAGCGCTGGCGAACCGGTCAGCTCAAGATCGGCGTGATTGGCGAGAAGGCTGATCTGACTTACGACCATGATTATCTCGGCGCGGGTCCGGACTCGCTGTCCGAACTCGCGGCCGGGAAAAACAAATTTCGCGATGTGTTGATGGGTGCAAAGAATCCGATTGTATTGGTCGGTTCCGGTGCGACCTCGCGCGCTGACGGCGCGGCCGTACTTGCTGCCGCGGCGAAGCTCGCGGTCGATGTCGGTGCGCTAAAGGACGGCTGGAACGGCTTTGGGGTGCTGCAGGGTGCGGCATCGCGGGTGGGTGCACTGGACGTCGGCTTCGCATCGGGGGCGGGCCGACTGAACGTAGCGCAGATGACCACACCGGGCGGGCTCGATATTCTGTTTTCGCTCGGCGCCGATGAGATCAAAGTGCCCGACGGCGTGTTCGTCGTCTATATCGGGACTCACGGCGATGCCGGCGCGCACCGCGCCGACATCATCCTGCCGGGCGCCGCGTACACCGAGAAGGCCGGCATCTACGTCAATACGGAAGGCCGGGTGCAGATGGCGAACCGCGCTGGCTTCCCTCCGGGCGAGGCGCGGGAAGACTGGGCGATCATCCGCGCGTTATCCGAAGCGTTGGGTAAGAAGCTCGGATACGACTCGCTCGGCGCGCTGCGGGAGACGATCTTCAAAGCGACGCCACATCTGATGCGGATCGACCAGATCGAGGCCGGCGATTCCGGCGCGATCAAAAAGCTTGCCGGCAGGGGCGGCAGCATCGAGAAATCGCCATTCAAGGCCGCGGTTCACGACTACTATCTTACCAATCCGATCGCGCGGGCCTCGGCTGTGATGGCGGAGTGCTCGCGGCTTGCGTCTGGTCACATGCTGACGGCAGCGGAGTGAGCGTGATGGCTGAGTTCTTCGCAAGCTCATTCTGGACCGGGTTTCTTTGGCCGCTGATCGTGATGAGCGCGCAGAGCGTGTTGCTACTCGTGGTGCTGCTGATCGCGATCGCCTACATCCTGCTCGCCGACCGTAAGATCTGGGCGGCGGTGCAGATCCGGCGTGGCCCCAACGTCGTCGGACCGTGGGGTCTGTTTCAGTCGTTCGCCGATCTTCTGAAGTTTGTGCTGAAGGAACCGATCATTCCGTCCAGCGCCAACAAGGGCGTGTTCCTGCTGGCACCACTGGTATCCTGCGTGCTGGCGCTGGCGGCGTGGGCGGTAATCCCGGTCAATCTGAACTGGGTGATTTCCGACATCAACGTCGGGATTCTCTACATCTTCGCGATCTCGTCGCTGTCGATCTACGGCATCATCATGGCTGGCTGGTCGTCGAATTCGAAATATCCATTCCTCGCGGCATTGCGCTCGGCGGCGCAGATGGTCTCGTATGAAGTCTCGATCGGCTTCGTTATCATCACGGTTTTGCTCTGCGCCGGCTCACTGAACCTCTCGGCTATCGTCGAGGCGCAGCATGTCCGCGGTTTGGGCAGCCTAATCGGATTGCCGTCGCTGACGTTCCTGAACTGGTACTGGCTGCCGCTGTTCCCGATGTTCGTGGTGTTCTACGTTTCGGCTCTGGCCGAGACCAACCGTCCGCCGTTCGACCTGGTCGAGGCGGAATCCGAACTCGTCGCAGGATTCATGGTCGAGTATGGCTCGACGCCATATCTATTGTTCATGCTCGGCGAGTATGTCGCGATCACCACCATGTGCGCGATGTGTGCGATCCTGTTCATGGGCGGCTGGCTGCCGCCGATCGACCTGCCGCCGTTCACGTGGGTGCCCGGCATCATCTGGTTCTCGCTGAAACTCCTGTTCATGTTCTTCCTGTTCGCGATGGCGAAGGCGATCGTGCCGCGCTATCGCTACGATCAACTGATGCGGCTGGGCTGGAAGGTGTTCTTGCCGCTGTCGCTGGCGATGGTGGTGATCGTGGCGGGCGTCCTGCAGTTCGCCGGCATCGCGCCGAAGTGAGGTTGTCATGAGTATCAATGTAACAGCCCGTTCGCTTCTGCTCTCCGAGTTCGTGTCGGCGTTTGTTCTCGCCATGCGTTATTTCTTCAAGCCAAAGCCGACGCTGAACTATCCGTTCGAGAAAGGGCCGATCTCGCCGCGTTTCCGTGGTGAGCATGCGCTGCGCCGCTATCCGAACGGCGAGGAGCGCTGCATCGCCTGCAAGTTGTGCGAGGCGATCTGTCCGGCGCAGGCCATTACCATTGAGGCCGGGCCACGCCGCAACGACGGCACACGGCGGACCGTGCGCTACGACATCGACATGGTGAAATGCATCTATTGCGGACTGTGCCAGGAGGCCTGTCCGGTCGATGCAATCGTCGAGGGACCGAATTTCGAATTCGCGACCGAGACCCGCGAGGAACTCTATTATGACAAGGCCAAGCTGCTCGCCAACGGCGACCGCTGGGAGCGCGAGATTGCGAAAGCGATCGAACTCGATGCGCCGTACCGGTGAGGTGAGAGTATGATTCTTCCCGCACTGTTCTTCTATCTGTTCGCCGGCGTGTGCGTTGCATCCGCCGCGATGGTCATTACGTCGCGCAATCCTGTGCACTCGGTGCTGTTTCTGATCCTGGCATTCGTCAACGCCTCCGGCCTGTTCATCCTGATGGGCGCGGAATTTCTCGCGATGATCCTTGTCGTGGTTTATGTCGGCGCCGTCGCGGTGTTGTTCCTGTTTGTCATCATGATGCTGGATGTCGATTTTACCGAACTGCGCGAGGGCTTTCTCGAATATTTGCCGTTCGGCCTGGTGATCGGCGGAATCTTCTTGCTGGAACTGCTGCTCGTGGTCGGGGGCTTGACCATCAATCCCTCGGTCACGAAATCGATCACAGCGGCCATTCCGGCCAACGTCAGCAATACCGAGGCGCTCGGCCTCGTGCTCTATACGCAGTACATTCATTATTTCCAGCTCGCCGGCATGGTGCTGCTGGTGGCGATGATCGGCGCCATCGTGCTGACGCTGCGGCACAAGGCGAACGTCAAGCGGCAGGATATCAATGTCCAGAACGCGAGGACTCCCGACCTGGCCATGAGCGTGCGCAAGGTTGCCTCCGGTCAGGGACTGCAGGACGCTGACGCGGCGGAGTGGGTACGATGACGATCGGGCTAGGGCACTATCTGGCAGTCGCCGCGATCCTGTTCACGCTGGGAATCCTCGGTATCTTCCTTAACCGCAAGAACATCATCGTCATCCTGATGTCGGTGGAGTTGATCTTGCTGGCGGTGAATATCAACCTGGTGGCGTTCTCGGCGTTCCTGGGCGACATCGTCGGCCAGGTATTTGCGCTACTGGTGCTCACGGTCGCCGCGGCCGAGACGGCGATCGGGCTTGCGGTTCTCGTGGTGTATTTCCGCAACCGCGGTTCGATCGCGGTTGAAGACGTCAACCTGATGAAGGGCTGAAGTATGATCCGGAAAAGTGAGGACCGGCTTTCCCCGACCAATGGGTTCATTGGTCGCGAGATCATGCTCCATAAGGTGGGTGCATGATCCAGGCAATCGTCTTTCTGCCGCTGATCGGCGCGATCCTCGCTGGGCTGATCGCACTGGCGGGCGCGCATGCGCGCAACCCCAGTGGCGATACGGTCGATCATCATGACGCCCATGGTGATGCTCACGCAGCGACCGCGCACGATGATCACGGGCACGGTGACAGTCACGGTCACGACGACCATCATGTCAGCGAACCACCGGCGGTGGGATCGCGCGCCGCCGAACTGATCACGACGATCTTGCTGATTGCGTCGGCCGGCCTGTCATGGGTAACGCTGGTCGACGTCGGGTTCATGCATCACGACGCACGGATCGCGTTGTTCCCGTGGATTAACTCGGGTGATTTGCAAATCGCATGGTCGTTGCGGGTTGATACGTTGACGGCGGTGATGCTCGTTGTCGTCACCACGGTGTCGTCATTGGTGCACTTCTATTCCATCGGCTACATGGACGAAGATCCAAATCGCCCGCGCTTTTTCGGCTATCTGTCGCTGTTCACCTTCGCGATGCTGATGCTGGTGACGGCGGACAATCTGGTTCAACTGTTTTTTGGCTGGGAAGGCGTTGGTCTTGCCAGCTACTTGCTGATCGGTTTCTGGTATCAGAAGCCCTCGGCTAATGCGGCGGCGATCAAGGCATTCGTGGTCAATCGCGTCGGCGATTTCGGCTTTTCGCTCGGCATTTTCGCGGTGTTCATGCTGATAGGTTCGACCGACTTCGATACCATCTTCAGCGCTGCGCCGGGTCTGGCGGGAAAGACGATTCAGTTCTTTGCCTGGAACGTCGACGCATTGACGCTGACCTGTCTGCTGCTTTTCATGGGCGCAATGGGCAAATCCGCCCAGTTCCTGCTGCACACCTGGTTGCCGGACGCCATGGAAGGCCCGACGCCGGTATCGGCGCTGATCCACGCGGCGACCATGGTGACCGCAGGTGTCTTTATGGTAGCGCGGCTGTCACCGTTGTTTGAACTGGCGCCGGATGCGCAAGCGTTCGTGATGTTCATCGGTGCGACCACGGCTTTGTTCGCGGCGACGATCGGTCTCGTCCAGAACGACATCAAGCGTATCATAGCCTATTCGACCTGCTCGCAGCTCGGCTACATGTTCGTGGCGATGGGAGCAGGGGCTTATTCCGTCGGCATGTTCCACCTGTTCACCCACGCATTCTTCAAGGCGCTGTTGTTCTTGGGCTCCGGGTCGGTCATCTACGCGATGCATCACGAGCAGGACATCCGCAACATGGGCGGCCTGTGGCGCAAGATCCCCTACACATTCGCAGTGATGTGTATCGGCACGTTGGCGCTCACCGGCTTTCCGCTGTTCGCGGGCTACTTCTCCAAGGATGCGATCATCGAATCCGCTTATGTCTCGCATAATCCATTCGCAACCTATGCGTTCCTGTCGACGGTAATCGCCGCCGGGTTGACGTCGTTCTATTCGTGGCGGCTTATCTTCAAGACGTTCTTCGGAGAGCCGCACAATGAGGCCCATTATAAGGCCGCGCACGAGGCGCCGATCTGGATGTTGATTCCGATCGGCATTCTCGCTGCCGGATCGATCTTCGCGGGCTTCCCGTTCAAGGAGTTGTTCACGGGCCATGGGGTCGAGGAGTTCTTCCGGGAATCCCTCAAAATGCATCCGCACATCATCGATGAAATGCACCACATCCCGCAATCCGTCGGCTTCCTGCCCACCGCGATGATGATTTTCGGGTTTGTGGTGGCTTGGCTATTCTATATCAGTCGGCCGTATCTGCCGGTCGAACTCGCGCGCCAGCACCAGACGCTCTACCAGTTCCTGCTCAACAAATGGTACTTCGACGAACTGTATGATTTTGTCTTCGTGCGTCCGGCGAAGTGGCTCGGCCGCTTCCTGTGGAAGAAGGGCGACGGCTTCGTCATTGATGGCTTTGGTCCCGATGGTGTCTCGGCCGGCGTGCTCGATGTCACTCGCAATGTGGTCAGGCTCCAGACCGGCTACCTCTATCACTACGCATTCGCGATGCTGATCGGCGTCGCCGGCTTGATCACCTGGTTCATGTTCGGCGTGGGAGGCCAGTAAATGACGACGTGGCCAATCCTGTTTATCACGACGTTCCTTCCGACGTTCGGCGCGCTGCTGGTCTATGTCATGGCGCGCGGCGACGACGAGGTTGCCAATCGCACGGCTCGCTGGATCGCGCTGTGGACGACGATCGTCACCTTTGCGGTATCACTGATCCTGGTTGTACGTTTCGATACGGCCGACGGTGGCTTTCAGTTTGTCGAGCAGGCGACCTGGCTTGCCAGCGGCATTCGCTATCACATGGGTGTCGACGGCATTTCGCTGCCGTTCGTGATCTTGACCACTGCGTTGATGCCGTTCTGCATCATCGCGAGCTGGAAATCCGTCACCAGCCGCGTTCGCGAATACATGATGGCGTTCCTGATCTTGGAAACGCTGATGGTCGGCACCTTCTCGTCGCTCGACCTCGTACTGTTCTACCTTTTCTTCGAGGGCGGCCTGATCCCGATGTTCCTTATCATTGGAGTGTGGGGTGGTCCTCGCCGGGTCTACGCGTCCTTCAAGTTCTTTCTCTATACGCTACTCGGCTCGGTTCTGATGCTGCTGGCCATCATGGCGCTCTACTGGAATGCCGGTACCACCGACATCCCGACGCTGATGCATACCGCTGTCCCGCACAAGCTGCAGACCTGGGCCTGGCTGGCATTCTTTGCGTCCTTCGCGGTGAAGATGCCGATGTGGCCGGTGCATACCTGGCTGCCGGACGCGCACGTTGAGGCGCCGACGGCCGGCTCCGTGGTGCTGGCAGCCATCCTGCTGAAGATGGGCGGCTACGGTTTCCTGCGCTTTTCGCTGCCGATGTTCCCGCTGGCGTCGCATGATTTCGCGCCGCTGGTCTTTACGCTTTCGACGATCGCGATCGTCTACACCTCGCTGGTGGCGCTGATGCAGGAGGACATGAAGAAACTGATCGCCTATTCGTCGGTAGCCCACATGGGCTTCGTAACCATGGGAATTTTTGCCGGCACTATGCAAGGGGTCGCCGGCGGAGTGTTCCAGATGGTGTCGCACGGCATCGTGTCGGGCGCGTTGTTCCTCTGTGTCGGTATTGTTTACGATCGCATGCATACCCGTGAGATCGCGTCCTATGGCGGGCTGGTCAACCGGATGCCGCTCTATGCGCTGGTGTTCTTTATCTTCACGATGGCCAATGTCGGACTGCCCGGAACATCCGGCTTCGTAGGTGAATTCCTGTCGCTGATCGGCACCTTCAAGGTCAGCATTCCTACGGCGGTGGTAGCGACGCTCGGCGTTATCCTGTCGGCGGCCTACGCCTTGTGGCTGTATCGCAAGATCGTGTTCGGCGCGCTCGTCAAGCCGTCGCTTGCGACCATCAAGGATCTCACGTTCCGCGAGGGCCTGACCCTGGCGCCGCTGGTGGCGCTGACCATCCTGCTCGGCGTTTACCCGAAGCCGGTGCTCGACGTCTCGGCGGCTTCGGTACAACTTCTTGTCAATAACTATGCAACCGCGACCTCTGCCATCAAGGCGGCGGCGCTGCAATGATCACGGCAGGTCAGGGCCACCAACTATGATGTTTGAGACCGCCGGATATCAACTGCTTCCCGTATTGCCGGAAATCGTGCTGGCGATCGGCGCGATGGTATCGCTGATGATCGGGGCCTGGTGCGGCCAGCGTGTGGCTGGTCTCGTTACGGTCCTGGCGATGTGCTTTCTCGTCGCGGCCGGCGTGATTGAGTATCTGCTGCCGAAGGGCAAGCTGATCACGTTCGGTGGCAGCTTCATCGTCGATGATTTCGCGCGGTTCCTGAAGATCGTTGCTTTGGCCGGTTCGGCGGCGACGCTTATCCTCTCTCGCGAGTTTCTCGAAGACCACTCCCGGCGTATATTCGAGTTCGCGATTTTGGTAATGCTCTCGACGGTCGGCATGATGGTGCTGATTTCGGCGGGCGACCTAATTATGCTGTATCTCGGGCTCGAGTTGATGAGCCTCGCGCTTTACGTCGTGGCGGCGAGCAACCGTGACAACATCAGGTCAACCGAGGCGGGCTTGAAATACTTCGTTCTCGGCGCATTGGCGTCCGGAATGCTGCTGTATGGCGCTTCGCTGATCTATGGCTTCACGGGAACCGTCAGCTTTGCGGGCATCGCAGCAGCGGCCAAGACCGGCAACATTGGCATTGTATTCGGCATCGTGTTCCTGCTGGCGGGTCTCTGCTTCAAGGTATCGGCGGTGCCATTCCATATGTGGACGCCCGACGTTTATGAAGGCGCTCCGACGCCGGTCACGGCGTTCTTCGCCTCGGCGCCGAAGGTCGCGGCAATGGCGGTGTTTATCCGCGTGGTCCTGACGGCGTTTTCCGGCGTGGCATCCGAGTGGCAGCAGATCGTGGTGTTCGTGGCGATTGCGTCCATGGCGCTGGGTTCGTTCGGTGCGATCGGACAGCGCAACATCAAGCGCATGATGGCTTATTCGTCGATCGGCCATATGGGTTTTGCGTTGGTTGGTCTGGCCGCTGGCACCGTCGAGGGCGCGCAAGGTGTCGTGCTTTATCTGACCCTCTATGCCGCGATGACCTTCGGGGCATTTACCGTCATTCTTGCCATGAACCGTAATGGTCGGCCCCTGGAGCAGATCAGCGATTTCGCGGGGCTGTCGCGAACCAATCCGCTGCTGGCGTTCTTCTTTGCAATGCTGCTGTTCTCGCTGGCGGGAATTCCGCCGTTGGCCGGCTTCTTTGCCAAATTCTATGTCTTTACCGCTGCGATCAAGGCGGGCATGTTCACTCTGTCCGTGATCGGCGTCATCACTAGCGTGATCGGCGCGTTCTATTATCTCAACGTGATCAAGGTGATGTATTTCGACGAGCAGGCCGAAGCGACAGACGCCGTGCCGGTCGAATTGCGTGCGGTCGTGGCGGTGACTGCGCTCTTCAATATGCTGTTCTTCGCTTACCCGGGGCCGCTGGTCAGCGCCGCCACAGCGGCTGCAAAGTCATTATTCTAAATGACATTTTCGCTCGGTCCACGAGCCACATCGGCCGGCTACCGGCTCGCTGCCTTCGACAGCATAGGCTCCACAAACGCTGAAGCGCTAATGCGTGCGCGGGCGGGCGAAACCGGCCCGATCTGGCTGGTAACGACGGAGCAGACCGCGGGACGGGGTCGCCGGCAGCGCGCCTGGGTTGCCCCCCGAGGCAATCTGGCCAGCAGCATTCTCGAAGTCATCGATACCTCACCCGCTGTGGCGGCAACCCTGAGCTTCGCAGCGGGACTTGCGCTCGAAGCCGCCCTGCAAACGGTCAGTCTAGAGGCGCGCATGAGGTCTCCAGGCTCGGAAAACGTGACATTTCATTTGAAATGGCCGAATGACGTGCTGGCAGGCCGGAAGAAGCTCGCAGGAATTCTGCTGGAGGCCGAGACCGTCGCATATGGTCGTGTGGCAGTCGTCGTCGGCATCGGCACCAATGTCGTCGCTGCGCCCGAGGGAATGCCGCATCCGGCGGCCTCGCTACGAGATCTCGGCATTGACATCGGCGCCGAGGATTTGTTCCGCGCGCTGGCCGAGGCTTGGGTGGAATTTCGCGGAATCTGGGACAGAGGCCGTGGCTTTGGCGAAATCCGGCGTCTTTGGCTCAACCGGGCGGCGGGACTCGGCCAGCCCGTCTCTATTCAGTCCGGAGCGTCTGCGATATCAGGCCTCTTTGATACCATCGACGGCGACGGCTGTTTGATCGTTGCGACGTCCGACGGCAAGCGGGTGCCTGTCTCCGCCGGTGATGTGTATTTCGGCGCGGCGGCATCGATCGGAGCAACGTGATGGCGCGGCCTGATGAACTGACGTTCGCACCGCTTGGGGGCGTGGGCGAGATCGGCATGAACCTGTCGATCTACGGGCTCGGCAACCGCCATCAGCGAAGCTGGCTGGCGGTCGATCTTGGCGTTTCCTTCGGCGACGAAGAGCATTTGCCGGGTATCGATCTCATCATGCCGGACATCCGGTTTCTTGAAATGGAACGGAAGAACCTCCTCGGTCTCGTGCTAACTCACGCCCACGAGGACCACTTCGGCGCGATTATCGACTTGTGGCCGCGTCTGAAATGTCCAATCTACGCCACGAAATTCAGCGCCGCATTGTTCGAGGCCAAGTGCGCGGCGGAACGCAACCCGCCGGAAATTCCGGTGACCGTGGTGCCCTCGGGTGGCCGCATCGATGTTGGTCCGTTCAGCGTCGAATTTGTGCCGGTGGCACATTCGATTCCGGAATCTCATGCGCTGGCCATTCATACGGCGGCAGGCATCGTTTTGCATACCGGCGACTGGAAGATCGATCCGACTCCCATCATCGGGCCACCGACCACGAGCGCCGATTGCGCGAACTTGGTGATGAGGGTGTACTGGCGCTGATCGGCGATTCCACCAATGCGGTACGGGACGGGCGCTCGCCATCCGAAAGCGAAGTTGCCAAAACCATCGCGGAATTGGTGAAGGCCGCGAAGGGTCGGGTCGCCGTGACGACGTTCGCATCCAATGTCGCGCGGCTGCGCGCCGTGGCCGATGCCGCGCGCGAGGCAGGGCGTGAGGTTGTGGTGGTCGGCCGCGCCATGGAACGCGTGGTGCAAGTCGCGCGCGAGACGGGGCATCTGGACGGTGTGCAGAATTTCCGTAGCGCCGACGTCTATGGCCATCTTCCGGCGGACAAGGTGTTAGCCCTGTGCACGGGCAGCCAGGGCGAGCCGCGTGCGGCTCTGGCGCGTATCGCCAGGGATGATCATCCGCAAGTGACGCTGAACCGGGGCGACACCGTGATCTTTTCCTCACGCACCATCCCCGGCAACGAGAAAGCTGTCGGCGCGATCATCAATGGTCTGGTGACCCAGGGCATCGAGGTCATTACCGATCGCACCCAACTGGTTCATGTGTCCGGCCATCCGCGCCGCGACGAACTTCGGGACATGATCGCGTGGGTTCGCCCGCAGTTGCTGATCCCGGTGCATGGTGAGGCCTTGCATCTGTCCGAACATGCGCAGTTGGCGCGCGCCGCAGGCGTTCCAAAAGTCCTGATTTGCAAGAACGGCGATCTGGTCCGGCTTGGGCCAGGAGACCCCGGCATCATTGAAGAACTGCCGTCGGGGCGGCTTTACAAGGATGGCGCTATTCTCGAGGATTCAAAGTCGCGTGCGGTCGTCGAGCGGCGGCGCATGGCGTTTGCCGGCTGCGTGTTCGTGGCGATTGCCGTGACGGAGAAGGGTGAACTGGCCGATGATCCGGAGATTGATCTGGTCGGCATACCCGAGAAGAATAGGGCGGGCGAGGAGCTTGACGACATTGTTTTCGATGCAGTGGTCTCGACGGTGGAAACGTTACCGCGGGCGCGGCGGCGCGATCCGGATGCTATGGCCGAGTCAGTACGTCGGGCTGTGCGGGCAACGGTTGCGGAAGAGTGGGACAAGAAGCCGCTCTGCTATGTTCACGTTCTGTTGATTAAATAGGACGGGTTTGACGTGCCGCTTGACGGCGATCGCCCGACGTGAGCGTCAGACCTGAGGGAACGCGGCCCGTTAAAATCGAGCTACTGCGTATTGCGGAGGGATAACATGCTGGGACGGCTCAACCATGTGGCCATCGCCGTCAAGGACGCCGAAAAGGCAGCGCAAATCTACGGAACTGCCTTCGGCGCAGAAATTTCCGCCGCGGTGCCACTACCCGAGCATGGCGTGATCACCGTGTTTGCGACACTGCCAAATACGAAGATCGAATTCATCCAACCGCTTGGCGAGGCCTCTCCGATTGCGAAGTTTGTCGAACGCAACGCTGATGGCGGTATACACCACATCTGCTATGAGGTGCCCGATATCATCGCGGCACGCGATATTCTGATAAGAGAAGGCGCGCGCGTTCTCGGCGATGGTGAACCGAAGATGGGTGCGCATGGAAAGCCGGTGCTGTTTCTCCACCCCAAAGACTTTTCCGGCGCGCTGGTCGAAATAGAGGAATCCTGATGGCTTATGCAATCTCCTCCGCCCTTGCCATCTACTTTGTCATCTGGTGGATTACGCTGTTCCTGACGCTACCTTTCGGCGTGCGAAGCCAGCACGAAGACAACGAGGCCGTTCCGGGTACCGATCCCGGCGCCCCTGTGAAGGCGTTGATGCTCCGCAAAGTGATCTGGACCACGATTATTTCAATGGCAATCTATTGTATCGCCGCTGTGACCTATTATTCTGGTTTGCTCGATATAGCTCGGCTGTCACGACTGATAGGTGCGTTCTAGGCCGGTAGACTCATAGGGCGCGCAGCCACAGCCGCATTGAGGCGAGCTGGACGCGAGGAAGTTGGCGGCGAGCTTGTCGTAGCGAGTGGCGACCCTGCGAAAGTGATTTAGTTTGGAGAAGAAGCGCTCGATCAGGTTGCGCTCACGGTAGAGCCACTTGGTGAAGCAGGGTTTCCAGCGCCGGTTGGCACTTAGGCGGGATGTTCGGCGTGGCGCCCCGGTCCTGGATCAACTCACGGATGCGGTCCGCATCGTAGGCTTTGTCGGCCAGCACAATTGTCACGGACCGATAGGGTCGAGCAGCGCGTCGGCGATCTGCCCGTCGTGGGCCTGCCCAGCTGTCAGGCCGAGTTCGGATCGGGAGACCTTGCGCATCGACGACGACGTGGATCTTGGTCGTGAGACCGCCGCGTGATCGACCGAGACAGTGATCTGCACCCCCCTTTTTTGCCGTCGCCGCCTGCTGGTAGGCGCGAACCGAGGTACCGTTCAACACGCGGCGGTCATCGACGCGCGGTACGCCTCGCGTCTTGTTGGGCAGCAACGGCTCGATCACGCGCCACTCGAAGTCGGCAGGTCGTATCGGCTCATGCCGATGCTGAATCAGAGTTTAGCGGGATGGGAAAGCCGCCAGTCGGCAAGCGCCCGTTGCGGTCATTCCGCGAATGCCGATGCTCGCCTGTAAGCGGTCGTGGGGAGTTTCCGGTTGATCCGCCCCAAAACCGCAAGATCGGTCGAGCACGTTACGGCTATCAGCGACTAACTGGTGCCGCCACGGAGGAAGGGACGATGAAGGCGGCGCTTCAAAACTACCATGCCCGGATGCAGCCGGTGTTGGACTACATAGACCAGCATCTGGACGGTGATCTGGACTTGGAAACGGTGAGCCGCGTTGCGGCATTCTCCAAATTTCATTTCCACCGGCAGTTTACGGCGACCTTCGAGTTGTCCGTGCATCGCTATGTCCAGCTTGCCCGTATGAAGCGCGCTTCGCACCGGCTGGCCTACAGGGACGCCCAAAGCGTCACGGACACAGCGATGATGGATGCCGGTTACAATGCACCGGATGCCTTCGCCCGCGCCTTTCGGCAACGGTTCGGGCAATCGCCTTCGTCGTTCCGGAAGTCTCCCGACTGGGAGCCGTGGCTTGCGGCCTTCGGGCCTCTCGACAGCGCGAGGAGCAAGCTCATGCAGAAGACCTTTACCCACGACGACGTGATGATCCGCGATGTGCCCCCAACGCCGGTGGCGATCATGGAGCATCGGGGCGACCCGGCGACGCTCGGCGCCACCATCCAGCGGTTCATCGCGTGGCGCACGGCCGCTGGCCTGCACCCCAAGACAAGTCCGACCTTCAATGTCTGGCGTTCCGAGCGGCGTCCTGCGTCGCTTGCTGATTATAGCGTGGACCTTTGTGTCGGGACCGACCAACCGATCGAGGCGAACGGCGAGCAGATCAAAGCCGCCGAGATCCCTGGCGGACGCTGCGCGGTGCTGCGCGTCGTCGGCAAGACCGACAATCTGGAGCCCGGCGCGCTATACCTTTATCGCGACTGGCTTCCGGCCAGCGGCGAGGAAGCACGCGACTTCCCGATCTATTGCCAGCGGGTGAGCTTCTTCCCGGAGGTGCCGGAGCATGAGGCGGTCGCGGAACTTTTTCTGCCGCTGAAATAGCGCCTTCTGACGGCGGCCTGTCCTTCCGATCGCAGGAAACGGTCAGGTTGCTGCTGTCCACCCCTCTCGGTCGCTCCCGATTTATGGGTTCACGGCCTAGTCGAAAAAGAGGGCGGCCCGACTGAGCGAATGCACCGCGGGCCGATTCCTATTGGCAGGGCCGCTGGCCAACGGACGGCTTTCCCATTTGTTATATTTGGTACTGATTTTTAAAAAAAAGAGCAGGACCATAAGTCCCGCTCTCAAAATTGTGTCGACCCTATTATCCCCGAAAGTCAGATTTATCATCGTTGCTTGACGGGGCGGCGTTGCTTGGGCGCGCCAAGGTTCCTCCCGAGACTTGGGCCACCAGACTATTACCCTGCGGGTAGCCTGAGCTTACAAGCGTAGCCGATCTTTTCTGACCTGTCACCATTTTCGAAAACGAAGTTTCGAGGTTCTTACATTCCCGTAGCGAATGATCTCTTGCCCCTTTCGACGCAACAACCGCAAAACGGGATTTCCTTTCGCCGCACATTGGATCGCCGTTTTGGATCAATCCAGACATCAACCGGTCTTTGAAGACGTGCCGAGGTTTGAATTGGCGTTCGCTTCGCCCGTCAAACGCCTCTCTCGACAAAAGTTGGCCGGGAACCTTGTCTCACTTCCCGAGCTCTCTGCTTGATACGTACAAGACATATGGGGCCATCAATATGCGCCGGCGGATAAAGAAATTTCTTCCGATCGTCTTGATCGCGATGTTGGTGCAGATAATCGCGCCAATCTCTGTCGGCTGGGCGCTCAGCGACGCCGCGGCCGACCCGCTGGCGGGCCCCATCTGCTCGCACGCCACCGATACGACCTCTTCGCAAGACGGTTCGACCGACCCGCAGCAGGCACACGGTGCCTGCTGTACGTTGTGCACTGTGGTGCACACCGGGACCATGACCCGCCAGCCTCGGTTGCCAGGGTCGAGCGCGACGCCGCCACGGTCGTCTGGCGTGGACCTGATCTTGGGACTGCCGCTATCCGCGGCCGGCTCCAATGCGCAAGCGCGTGGCCCTCCCGGCATTTCCTGATTCAGTAAATTTTGAATGATTGCTGCGAACGTTGCAGTGATTCGATCTATTCGAATGCTCCGGCGATTGCCCGGTATCAGGAATATATCATGTTCAACCACTTCGCCGGCGGAGGTAGCGCTTTGCGGCGTGCTCGCAACGATAGTCGCGATCGTATCGCCGTCAACGGCTTCCGCGCAGTCCGGAGTCACGTTGCTGCCGGTGACGGTAACGGCACCGCATTCCAACCAACCCAAGCCGTGATCGCCGACACCTACAAGAATTCAACGGTCGCCAACTCGATCAAGGATGTGCTGGAGTATGTGCCGGGCGTATTCGCCCAGCCGAAATGGGGCGATGACACCCGGCTGTCGATCCGTGGTCGAGCCTGTCGCGCAACTTCCATCTGCGTGGCGTTCAGCTCTATATGGACGGAATCCCGATCAATACCGCCGACGGCTACGGTGACTTTCAGGAAATCGATCCGACCGCCTACAAGTACGTTGAAGTCTTCAAGGGCGGCAATGCGCTGCGCTTCGGCGCCAATTCGCTCGGCGGCGCGATCAATTTCGTGACGCCGTCCGGCCGCGATCCGTTCATCAATGGCGCCAGCGTCGATGCCGGTGCATTCGGCTTTCGGCGGCTGCAAGCCAATGCCGGCGGAAGCAACGGTCCTTGGGACGGATTTATCACGGCGTCAACGCAGGCGAGTGATGGCTACCGTGACCACAGCGACGGTCATGCGACGCGCATGAGCGGCAATTTAGGCTATCAGTTCTCGCCGGATTTCGAGACGCGGTTTTATCTCAACGCCAATGATGTGCGGCAACGCATTCCCGGCACCGTCAGCAAGGAATTATCGCTGACGTCGCCCCAGACCGTCGCCGCGGGCAATATTGCACTCGACCAGCAGCGCAATATCGACACGGTGCGGATAGGCATCAAGACGACGATGAGGTTCGATAATACAACGGTGGAGTTCGGTGTGTTCGGGGTCGACCGGCATCTGATGCACCCGATCTTCACCCGCGGACGGCGTCCTACTGGCGCGCGCGCCCGCGACGTTGACGCTGACTTTCAAAGAGCCGGTAGATCCGCTGACGATCCGGATCGTCGATCAGAGCGGCGCGAGCGCGAGCGTCTCGCAAATCCGTCGCGATGGCGCGCAACTGGTTCTCACACCGCCGACCATATTGAGCGATGGTGCGCACGTCATTAGTTGGCGCGTAGTTTCGGCGGATGGGCATCCGGTAGGCGGCTCCACGATGTTCTGGGTCGGCCAGCGCGGCGCGGATACACCGCAGGCGGTGCGCTCGGACGACATGCTGCTTCGCGGTGCGATCTGGCTCGCGCGGCTAGCCGTCTATCTCGGTTTGTTTGTTGGTGCCGGTGGCGCGTTCTTCGTCGCCTGGATGCGGGCATCGTCCGCACCGGCAATGCGCATCATTGGCAACATCGTCGAGCCGGTCGCGTTGGGCGCGCTGGCACTCTCGGTCGGACTGCAAGGGCTCGACGCCCTGGCGTTACCGCCGTCGTCGTTGTCGGACGCGGATGTGTGGACCGTGGGCGCTCACGGCTCATTTGGTTTGTCGGTTGCGATCGCCGCCGCTGCCTTGCTGCTCGCCTTGCTGTCGCATCGGGCCCGCGAGACCCGGGCCAGAATGATGTCGTTCGGCGCCTTGATTGGCGTTGGACTGGCGTTGGCGATAACAGGCCATGCCGCTACTGCCTCACCGCGATGCCTCACCGCGCCGGCGGTGTTCGTGCATGGCATTGCGCTGGCGTTCTGGATTGGATCTCTGGTTCCGCTTGCGCTGGCAATGCGCGGGCCTCGCCAGACTGTCATCGATGTTCTGACACGGTTTTCGCGCGTCATCCCGCTCGCCGTCGCCGCGCTGCTGGCGAGCGGATTGTTGCTCGCTATCGTACAACTCGAACGTCTGGATGCGCTGTGGTCCACAAGCTATGGCCGCGTCCTCGCGTTCAAACTGGTGCTGGTGTTTACTGCTGCTGCTGATCGCTCTATGGAATCGCTTGTATCTTACCCCGGGGATCGGGCAGGGCGGAGTAGCGTCTGCCCCGGACATGAAACGAACGATCATCGCCGAATTGGTCCTGGTGGTTGGCATCCTCGGTATCGTCGGGCTTTGGCGTTTCACACCGCCGGCCCGCGCGCTGACGGTCGTCACCAAGCCGTTCTTCACGCACCTTCATACCGAACAGATGATGGCGGACATTACGGTGTCGCCGGGCCGGGCGGGGCCGATCAATATTGAAATCCAATTGCGGACGCCCGACGAGCAAGTGCTGGCCGCCAAGGGCGTTTCCGTTACGCTGTCCAGCCCTGACATCGGCATCGTGGCAGGCCTCCATGGCCGCGCCGGTCGCCGGACGATGGACCCTCATGCTCGATATCCTGATCTCGGATTCAAGCAAGCGCAATTCTGCCGCTTTCGCGCGGCTTGTCTTTTTACAAACCCTTGTGTTTTGTCGGCCGATCCGGTTTCACTGCAAGCGTCCCGTGTCCCGAAACGATTCCCAGGCCTGCCATGCGATTGTCGCGGTTCTTTTTGCCAATTCTGAAGGAGACCCCGAAGGACGCCGAGATCGTCTCGCACCGGCTGATGCTGCGGGCGGGCATGATGCGGCAGGAGGCGGCCGGCATCTATGCCTGGCTGCCCCTGGGCCTTCGCGTGCTCAAGAAGATCGAGCAGATCGTGCGCGAGGAACAAAACCGCGCGGGCGCCATCGAATTGCTGATGCCGACGCTGCAACTCGCCGATCTCTGGCGCGAGAGCGGGCGCTACGACGCCTATGGACCGGAGATGCTGCGGATTCAGGATCGTCATAAGCGCGAGTTGCTGTACGGACCGACCAACGAGGAAATGATCACCGAGATTTTCCGCAGTTACGTGCGCTCCTACAAGAGCCTGCCGCTTAACCTCTATCACATTCAGTGGAAGTTCCGTGACGAGCAGCGTCCCCGTTTCGGCGTCATGCGTGGCCGCGAATTCCTCATGAAGGATGCCTATTCGTTCGATGTTGATGAAGCCGGCGCGCGGCGGTCCTACAACAAGATGTTCGTCGCCTACTTGCGGACGTTCGCGCGCATGGGATTAAAGGCAATCCCGATGCGGGCGGAGACCGGCCCGATCGGTGGCGATCTCAGTCATGAATTCATCGTTCTTGCCGAGACCGGGGAGTCTCGGCGTGTATATCGACAAGGATGTGCTTGATCTGCCTGTGCCGGGCGCGGACGTGGATTACGATGGCGATCTGACGCCGATCGTCAAACAGTGGACCACGGCCTACGCCGCGACGGAGGACGTTCACGACGGAGCGCGCTACGAGCGCGAGGTCCTGGAGAAGAAGCGCATTCACACCCGCGGTATCGAAGTCGGCCAGATCTTCTATTTCGGCACCAAGTATTCCGAATCGATGAAAGCGCTGGTGGTTGGTGCCGACGGGGTCGAGCAGCCGATCCACGGCGGCTCTTACGGAGTGGGCGTCTCTCGCTTGGTCGGTGCGATCATCGAGGCCTGTCACGATGAGGCGGGCATCAAGTGGCCGGACGCCGTGGCACCGTTCAAGGTCGCGATCCTGAATTTGAAACAGGGCGCAGGCGATACTGATGCGGCATGTGAAAGGCTCTATCGCGAACTCTCCGCCAAAGGGATCGACGTGCTTTACGACGACACCGATCAGCGGGCAGGCGCGAAGTTCGCAACCGCCGATCTGATCGGTGTTCCCTGGCAGGTTATGGTGGGCCCCAAGGGTCTCGCCGAGGGCAAGGTCGAGATCAAGCGGCGCAGCGACGGGACGCGTGACAACGTAGCGCTGGAAGATGCCGTTGCGCGGCTGATGGCGTAACGATTATCCACCGCGCGTTTTGCTGAATGTCATTCCGGCTACAATTGGCCCGAATCATGGGATTATCTAACGATGGATGAGACCATGACACAGCCACTCCGGACCAAGCCCTTTACCGCCTTCGAGTGGATGCTGTCCGGACGCTATCTGCGCGCACGGCGGAAGGAAGGTTTCATTTCCGTCATCGCCGGCTTCTCGTTCCTCGGCATCATGCTCGGCGTCGCCACGCTGATCATCGTGATGGCCGTCATGAACGGATTCCGGACCGAATTGCTCAGCAAGATCCTCGGCCTGAACGGACATCTGCTGGTTCAGCCGCTGGAGTCACCCCTGACCGACTGGAAGGACGTCGCCGACCGCATCAGTCAGGCATCGGGGATACGCCTTGCTGCACCTGTCGTCGACGGTCAGGCCCTGGCGTCTTCGCCGTTTAACGCCGCCGGCGTTTTTGTCAGGGGCATCAGGGCCAATGACCTCAACAATCTCACCTCCATCGCTAAGAACATCAAGCAAGGTACACTCGAAGGGTTTGACGAAGGGCAGGGCGTGGCCATCGGCCGGCGTCTTGCCGATCAGCTCTCGCTGCATGCAGGCGACAGCATCACGCTGGTCGCGCCGCGCGGGGCCGTAACGCCGATGGGCACGACGCCGCGCATCAAGCCGTACAAGGTCGTGGCGGTGTTCGAGATCGGGATGTCCGAATACGATTCCACCTTTGTCTTCATGCCGCTGGCTGAGGCGCAGGCCTACTTCAATCGTGCCAATGATGTCACCGCGATCGAGGTCTACACGGACAATCCGGACAAGATCGATGAATTCCGCAAGTCGGTGACGGAAGCCGTGGGGCGGCCGGTGTTTCTGGTCGACTGGCGGCAGCGGAATTCAACATTTTTCAATGCGCTCCAGGTCGAACGCAATGTGATGTTCCTGATCCTGACGCTGATTGTGCTCGTCGCGGCGCTTAATATCGTTTCGGGACTGATCATGCTGGTCAAGGACAAGGGCAGCGATATCGCGATCCTGCGCACGATGGGCGCGTCGCAGGGATCGATCATGCGCATCTTCCTGATTACTGGTGCTGCGATAGGCGTCGTCGGCACGCTCACCGGCTTTGTCGTCGGGCTGGTGATCTGTCTCAACATCGAGTTGATCCGGGAGTTCCTGTCGTGGCTCACTAGTACCGAACTGTTTTCGCCTGAGCTTTACTTCCTGTCCAAACTGCCGGCTGAAATCGATGTTCGAGAGACCAGCGCCGTTGTGATCATGGCGCTGACGCTGTCGTTTCTGGCCACTCTTTATCCGTCGTGGCGTGCCGCGCGCCTCGATCCCGTCGACGCGCTGCGGTACGAGTGAGCGACGGAAATGGGGCAGGGAGAAGAGGAAGTACCGGTCGTTTATCTTCACGAGATCAAACGTCAATATACGCAGGGCGAAACAAAACTGACCATTTTGGATGGCGCTAAACTTGCTCTGTGGGCGGGCCAGTCGGTGGCACTGGTGGCTCCGTCGGGATCAGGCAAGTCGACCTTGCTGCACATTGCCGGGTTGCTCGAGAGTCCGGATGAAGGCGAGGTTTATGTCGGCGGAACCGCGACGTCAGGGCTGTCGGACGTGGAGCGGACGCAAATCCGGCGCACCGATATCGGGTTCGTTTATCAGTCGCACCGCCTCTTGCCGGAATTCACGGCGCTTGAAAACGTCATGTTGCCGCAGATGATCCGGGGTCTCAAGCGCTCGGAGACTGTCTCACGCGCGCGCGAAATTCTCGCCTATCTCGGCCTCGGCGATCGCGTCACCCATCGTCCCGCAGAGCTGTCCGGCGGCGAGCAGCAGCGGGTTGCGATTGCGCGGGCCGTTGCCAACGCTCCGCGTGTGTTGTTTGCAGATGAGCCAACCGGCAACCTCGACCCTCACACCGCGGATCACGTGTTCAATGCGCTGATGCAGCTGGTGAAGGCGACACGGGTGGCGATGCTGATCGCGACTCACAACATGGCGCTCGCAGATCGGATGGACCGGCGAGTGTCACTCGAAAACGGTCACGTTGTCGAACTGGATTGAAGCGGGCTGCACAATTCGCAAAGCCGGGCATCCGGCGTTTCCATCAATGGCCGTGCCGCCGCCGGTCCGGCTCGTCCTTGGCAAAATACGGATTCTCCACGCATTGGGCGGCACGCCCCGACGCCAGCGGCCTGCATTGCTCGAGGGTCGTGTACCGGCAGTCGTTGTACGAAAACGGCCCATAAATCACCATGCAGACCGGATAGCGGCTGTCCCAGGCTTGTGCATGAGCCGTCGCGCACGAGCAAATTAGGGACGAAGCGATCAAGATTGCTGCACGCATCAACTGAAATCCCGGGAATGGATTGGCTACCAATAACGCCTTTAGCCCGGTTTTTGAGCCATGTCAGTTGTTGAAAAAGCTGCGCTAGGTCAATAGCGACGCCGCGTCCGCTGCAGTATGACCTTGCTTGAAGCAGCTTCGTGTAGCAAACACGTTTCCGAACTCTAAAATCCGATATCTGGAAGGTCGGTACGAGCTTGGGTGTCGATCCGTAATCTTCCGGAGGACCTCTCTATGGCAAGCGCCGCAGCGGCACCAAATATGACCGATTTGCATTCCCTCGATCTCGCCCGCGAAAAGCTGATTGTCGCTCTCGATTTTTGGGAGATCGAGGACGCGAGGAAGCTTGTTCGGGATCTCGGCGACGACGTCTCTTTTTACAAGGTTGGTTTAGGTCTTCAACTCGTCGGCGGAAACGAGTTTGCCAGGGAACTCATCGCGCAGGGCAAGCGGGTTTTCCTGGATTACAAGTATTACGACATCGAAGAGACGGTTCAACGCGCGGTCGCACAAGCAGCCAAGTTGAAAATCACCTTCCTGACTGTCCACGGCGTTACGAGCATCATGAAAGCCGCTGTCGCCGGTCGCGGCAACTCCGACATGAAAGTTTTCGGCGTCACCGTGCTGACAAGCATGGATGCCGAAGACATCAAGGAGATGGGCTTCGAATGCAACGTTGAAGAGCTTGTCATTGCTCGCGCAAAAAAAGCGCTTGAGGTTGGGGTCGACGGCGTCATCGCGTCGGCTCGGGAAGCCGCCGAGCTTCGAAAACGGACAAGCAATAAACTGATGATCGTTTCGCCCGGCATCCGCCCCAGCAGCAGCGCCAAACACGATCAGAAGCGAGTGGCCACACCGTTTGAAGCCATGCGGGCCGGAGCCGATTATCTGGTGTTGGGCAGACCCATCTGCGGGGCGGACAATCCAAACGCCGCCGCTCAGACGATCATCGAGGAGATGGCGCAGGCGCTGCGTCCGGATTGAGACAAGTGAATTTGATTTCACCAACGGCCGGGCGAATCTCGACCGGGTCTTTTTATTGAGCATTAACCGAGCCCTTTTTTCCGCGACCATTCCCCAAACTGACGCACTACCACCCCTTGACTTCGAGAACAAAACTGGAACAATGTTCCTCTTATGTTCTAACGAGAGGAGAGGAAGTCATGCTGAGAATGTTCGTTGAAGAAGCGGCCGCGCTGACCTCGATCGTGCTGTTCGTTGGAATGGTCGCCGTCTGGGCGCAGGTCATTCCCCAGCTTTAGAGGGCAAACAGGTCATCCTTTTGAGAGCCTGCCTGGGGAAAGTCGGGATACCTTCGGCCGCGCAAGTGTTTCGCATGGACACAGCCGGTGCGGGTCATCACCATCCGTTGGCGAATTGGCCTTTCTGGCCGTTAGCGCACCCCAGCACCCGATGATTGCCTGAGGCCATGATCCAGAAGCCCGTCGCCCCCGCCAACGCCGGTTTTGTTCACCTGCACGTCCATTCGGCCTATTCGCTGCTGAAGGGCTCGATCAGGATCGAGAAGCTGGCGGAACTGGCCAAGGCCGACCATCAGCCGGCATTGGCGCTCACCGACACCGACAATATGTTCGCTGCGCTGGAATTCTCCGACAAGGCCGCGGGTTACGGAATTCAGCCGATCGTCGGGTGTGAACTGGCGGTCGACTTCGGCGATCAGGATCCCAATGCGCGCAGCGCGCTTCCGCTCGCGCGAATTGTCCTGCTGGCGACGCGTGAGACCGGTTACCGTAACCTGATGCGGCTGAATTCCCGGGCGTTCCTTGAAACGCCGGTGCATCAGGCCCCGCACATTAAGTCGGAGTGGCTTCGCGATGAAAGCGAAGGGTTGATCGCGTTGACCGGTGGCCCCGAGGGGCCCGTGGCGCTGGCGTTCAATGCCGATCATCCCGGTCTTGCGACCGCGCGTTGCGATCTACTCGCCCAGATTTTCGGCGACCGGCTTTATATCGAGTTGCAGCGTCATGGCCTTGACAAGGAACGACGCGTCGAAGGCGAGTTGATCGACCTCGCCTATGCCAAGGGCCTGCCGCTGGTTGCGACCAACGAGCCGTATTTCGCCACCGCCGATGACTATGAAGCCCACGACGCCTTGCTGTGTATCGCCGGCGGCCGCCTGGTCGCGGAAACCGACCGCGATCAACTGACTCCGGATCATCGCTTCAAGACCCGCGCGGAAATGGCTGTGCTGTTTGCCGACATGCCGGAAGCGTTGTTGTCGACGATAGAAATTGCGGAACGTTGCGCGTTTCGCGACCCCTGCGCGCAAGCCGATCCTGCCGCGTTTCACGGTTGGCGCCGGCGCCAACACGGCGGACGCAAAAAGCGATGAGGCCGCCGAGTTGCGGCGCCAGGCCGAGGAGGGGCTTGCCAACCGGGTAGCGGTTCACGGTCTTTCGCAGGGAATGACGGAGGAGGACTACCGCGCGCGTCTGAGTTTCGAACTCGGCGTCATTACCCGCATGAACTATGCGGGCTACTTCCTGATCGTTGCGGACTTCATCAAGCACGCCAAGTCCGAGGGCATTCCGGTGGGACCGGGCCGTGGCTCCGGCGCTGGCTCTTTGGTGGCCTATGTGCTCACGATCACCGATCTGGATCCCATCCGGTTCGGTCTGCTGTTCGAGCGCTTCCTCAATCCCGAACGCGTGTCGATGCCGGACTTCGATATCGATTTCTGCCAAGAGCGGCGCGGCGAGGTCATCGACCTACGTGCAGAAGCGCTATGGCCGCGATCAGGTCGCGCAGATCATCACCTTTGGAACGCTCCAGGCGCGCGGCGTACTCCGTGACGTCGGCCGCGTCTTGCAGATGCCTTACGGGCAGGTCGACAAGTTGACCAAGCTGGTCCCGCAAAATCCCGCCGCGCCCGTCACTTTGGCTGCGGCGATCGCGAGTGAACCCAAGCTGCAGGCGTTTCGCGATGAAGATCCCGTGGTGGCGCGCGCGTTCGATATCGCCCAGCGCCTCGAGGGACTAACACGTCATGCCTCGACCCACGCGGCGGGCATCGTTATCGGCGATCGTCCCCTGAGCGAACTCGTGCCGATGTACCGCGATCCGAAGTCGGACATGCCGGTAACCCAGTTCAACATGAAGTGGGTCGAGCCGGCAGGGCTGGTGAAATTCGACTTTCTTGGTCTCAAGACGCTGACGGTGCTCGATGTCGCCGTGAAACTGCTCAAACTCCGTAACGTGGATATCGATCTCGCCACGCTGCCGCTCGATGACGCCGCAAGCTATCAGATGCTGGCGCGCGGCGACGTGGTCGGCGTGTTCCAAGTTGAAAGTCAGGGCATGCGGCGTGCGCTGGTGGAATGCGTCCGGACCGCTTCGAGGACATCATCGCGCTGGTGGCGCTGTATCGGCCGGGGCCGATGGCGAATATTCCGACCTACTGTGCGCGCAAGCATGGCGACGAGGAGTTGGAATATCTTCATTCCATGCTGGAGCCGATCCTGAAGGAGACGTTTGGCGTCATCATCTATCAGGAACAGGTGATGCAGATCGCGCAGGTCATGGCCGGCTATTCGCTCGGCGACGCCGATCTGCTGCGGCGCGCGATGGGCAAGAAGATCCGCGCTGAAATGGAGAAGCAGCGAGCGATCTTTGTTGCAGGCTCCGTGAAGAACGGCGTGCCCAAGGGGCAGGCCGAAACGATCTTTGAATTGCTGGCGAAGTTTGCCGATTATGGCTTCAACAAAAGCCATGCCGCGGCTTATGCGCTCGTGTCCTACCAGACGGCGTATATGAAAACGCGTTACCCCGTCGAGTTTCTGGGCGGCGTCGATGACGCTGGATATGAGCAACACCGACAAGCTTTCGGAGTTTCGCAGCGAGGCCCAGCGTCTCGGCATCAAGGTCGAAGCGCCGTCGACCAACCGTTCGGGTGCGACCTTCGAGGTCAGCGACGGCGTTATCTGTTACGCGCTGGCCGCGCGAAGGGAGATGGCGCGCAGGCGGTCGAGTTGATCGTCGAAGCCCGCAAGAACGGGTTGTTCACGTCGCTGGCCGATTTTGCCGCCAGGGTGCCGCCGCGCGCCATCAACAAGCGCGTGATCGAAAGTCTCGCGGCCGCCGGAGCGTTCGATGCGCTCGAACCCAACCGCGCCCGCGTGTTCGCCGGCGCCGAAGCAATCCTTGTCGCCTGCCAGCGCAGTCACGAAGCGGCGACGCTCGGTCAGGACGACATGTTCGGCGGTATGGCGGATGCGCCGACCATCATGCTGCCTCAGGTCGAGCCGTGGTTACCCTCTGATCGGCTCAGGCGTGAGTACGATGCGGTTGGATTTTTTCTGTCCGGGCATCCGCTCGATGATTACGCGACCGCGCTGAAGCGGCTACGCGTCCAGTCCTGGGCCGAGTTTTCCCGTGCGGTGAAGACCGGCGCGACCGCCGGCAAGGTCGCCGCGACGGTCGTCTCGCGGATGGAGCGGCGGACCAAGACCGGCAACAAGATGGGCATCCTCGGGTTGTCCGACCCGACCGGCCATTTCGAGGCTGTGTTGTTTTCCGAAGGACTTGCGCAGTACCGCGATGTCCTCGAACCGGGGGCCGCAGTTTTGCTGCAACTTGCCGCAGAGTTGCAGGGCGAGGACGTTCGCGCCCGCATTCTGCACGCGCAGCCCCTGGACGATGCAGCGGCCAAGACCCAGAAGGGTCTCCGGATTTTCCTGCGCGATACCAAGTCGCTCGATTTGATCGTAAGGCGCCTTCAGACGCCCCAAAACGATGATCCGGCCGGGTCCGCCAGGGCTCCGGCGTCCAGGCAATCGGGAGACGGCGATGTCTCGCTGGTGATGCTGCTGGATCTCGAAACCGAGGTGGAAATAAAGACTTTGGTCGCCGATCGCACCGCTGGAATCCGAAGATGGCGGTTACGTTTCGGTCGCCGCAACAACATCACATCATCGATCTGGCGCAGACCGTACCGTTGCTGCATCGCGCGCTGCAAGCCGTGAGCGATACCGTTGCCAAGGCAGCCGCGTCTGTTCGTCGAACACCAAGCGGCCGCGCAGGATGGCGTCGCCGAAGCCGCGAAGCGCTCGGCGCAATACTTTGTCGATTCGCGCTCGCTGGGCGGTGCTCTTGACCAATTGGAAGCGATTTCCGGTTCGATCAAGCGGCTGCGCCATCTCGATGAGGTGCTCGATTCCGGCGATGCAAACGCCTGCGCGAAGAAGAGCGCCTGACCTTGCAGCGCGAGCACGACAAGCTCGATCGTTCGCTCGGCGGAATCGAGATGGGCGGATCTGCCCAGACATGATCTTCGTCATCGATCCCAACGAGAACATCGCGATCCAGGAAGCGCAGCGGCTGAACATGCCGGTCGCGGCGATCGTCGACACGGTTTGCGATCCCAAGGGCATCACCTATCTGGTTCCGGGCGACGACGATGCCGCGCGCCATCAGCCTGTATTGCGACCTGATGCGCGTGCCGCGATCGACAACCGTCAGTGCCCAAGGCGATTCCGGCGTTGACATCAGCACTTCGGTCCAGCCGGTGCGCGAAGAGCTTCCTGCTGTTGCCGCGCAACCTGCCGGTTTCCAGGGTCTCGCTGGTCCGCGCGGCGTTGCTGATGACCTCAAGAAGCTTGCCGCGTTCCGGCGCGATATGGAGAGAAGTTCGACGACCTCGGCATCTTCCACTGTCTGGCGGCTTCGCCGACTCGATCACGATACCGCTCACAAGATCTGGTGAAGAGGTTCGAACTCCAGAGCCGTGCTGACGGCTGCGGTCGCTCCAGGCCAAGGCGATGACCGCCGAGGCCGATAACCCGACAGGCCGGCGGCCTTTGCGGTCGCCCGCTTGGCCGCCGGATTTTCTGACTTGTTCCTGGTCGAGGCGGTGGTCGGCGTGAGCTGCGCACAGTCTCCTGGCGGCGAAGGACATAGCGATGGCAACAATCGCCGCAGCGATCGTCAAGGACCTGCGCGAAACCACCGGTGTTGGCATGATGGATTGCGAGCGGCGTTGGCCGAAGACGATGGTGACGTGCGGCTGCGGATCGACTGGCTGCGCAGGAGGGGGTTGTCGAAGGCCTCTGAAGAGGCCGGCCGCGTTTGCGGCCGAAGGCCTGATCGGCGCGATCACGAGCGGAAGACCAAGGCATCTGTCATCGAGGTCAACTTCCGGACCGACTTCGTCGCGCGATAGAGCGGTTCCAGGGACTGGTGAAGATGGTGGCCGGCGAGTCGCGCTCAGCGTCGGCGCCGATGTTCAGGTGATCGAAGCCGCCAAGGTTGGCAGCGCCACCGTGGAGACGGCTGTAACCGAGCACGATCGCGACCATTGGCAGAACATGACATTGCGTCGCGCCGCTTCGCTTGAAGTTAGCAAGGGGCTTGTCCAGCTACATCCACGATGCGGTCATCGATGGCGCCGGAAGATGGGTGTGATCGTCGCACTTGAGTCGGCGGGCAAAGCTGACGGCTCGCTGCACTCAGCCGTCAGATCGCGATCATGTCGCGTCAACGAGAACCAGCTCAGCTATCGATCCATCGAGATCGATCCAGCTCATCGTCAAGCGCCGAGAAGGTAGTAGCCCGACAAGTTCCGGCAGCGGGCGAACCAGAAGCGATCGTCGAGAAGAAACCGAGAATCCAGTCTGAAGAGACCTTCTACAACGAGACCCTGCTGGAACAGCCGTTCATCTTCGACGACAAGGAAGCATCAGCCAGGCCCTCAAGGAAGCTGAGGGCAAGGTTGGCGCCTGTGAGGTTGCAGGTTTTGTGCGCTATGCTCTCGGTAGAGGAATCGAGAAGGCCCGGTCCGATTTCGCGGCCGAGTCGCCGCTACTACAACAGGTGACCAAGGGCCCCGAAGCAAGCCGGACAACAACTAGCAACAGAGCTTAGACGCGGTCATCGATGGCCCGGCCTGTCGTTTTCACGTTGTTGGTTGAACTGTGATCTTTTCACAGGTTCGCAGACCCTTTCCATTATCAGCCGCCGACGATTGACCGCATCGCCGGTCGATCTGATCACGGCGCGCGAGTTCGGCGTCGAAATCACGGTTGTGATCAGCAGTGAGAATGTCTTCCCGGGCGTCGAGAAGGTCTACGTCCCCCGCCGAGCGTCTCTCACCCAACCGGCGATACGATGGGAATGCTCGCAACCGTTATGAACTGCCTCGCGCTCGAGGCCACGCTGAGCGGCGTGGGCAGTGTCAGCGGCCGCGCTCTGTCTGCGTTCGTGATGCCCGAGGTCTGCGAGCTTTTTCACTCGTCGTGCGACGCCGCCGAATATCTGTCGGAAGGCCGTATCGTTCTGCTCGGCGGCAGGGACCGGAAGCCCTTGCTTCACGACCGACGCCGCGGCGGTGCTTCTCGCGCGGCGAGATCAGCGCGCAGACCATGCTCAAGGCGACGAACGTGGACGGTGTCTACAGTTCCGATCCGAAGAAGCCCATCTGCCCAGAAACAGTTTGAGCGGTTAAGTCACTTACCAGGCGCTCGAAGGCGGCTATAAGGTGATGGACGCAACTACTTCGCGCTTGCCCGCGGAACGTCGCTGCCTATCATTGTGTTTCTGATCGCCGAAGCCGCTCGATCGGTGCCGTCCTCAAGGGTGCTCGCCGTCGGACGATGACCAGCTGATCCGTGGCGTTCGGCTGGATGTAGGGCAGAGCAGTTTTCCCGGATGGAGAGCGATATGACGTCGGGTAATTTCGATATCGACGGTTGAACGCCGGGATCCGGGGCCACTCAATCCCTCGAGCGCGAGCTGGGTGGTTTGCGGACCGGGCGCGCGTCGGCGTCGATGCTCGAACCGGTGCAGGTCGGCCTATGGCAGCCATATGCCGTTGAATCAGGATTGCGACGATCAGTGTCCCGGAGCCTCGCATGTTGTCGGTGCAGGTCTCGGACAAGTGAGATGGTGAAGGCAGTGGAAGGGCGATCGTCGATTCCAATCTCGGACTGAGTCCCGCTCCCGAAGGACAGGTGCTGCGCCTGCGTATCCCGCGGCTTGACGAAGAGCGCCGCAAGGAATTGGTCAAGGTCGCGCCGGGTGTTGCCGGCGGGCGGCCAAGGTGGCCGTTCGTCATGTTCGTCGCGATGGGATGGATACCATCAGAACTTCGAGAGACCACGAGATCTCGGAGGACGATCGAAGGCGTATGGACAATGACGTTCGAAAAGCGTACCGATGCTATGATCTCCGGAGTCGATCAATTGCTGGCGGGAAACGAAAGGAAGTCCTCACCGTTTGGCCGAAGTTGGACTGACCTAATGTCGAAGACGCCGCTGTACCGCGACCGAAGGATCGGATCAACCCGAGTACGCCGCTGCACGTTGCGATCATAGTCGACAGCAACAGGACAATCGAGCAGCCGCCGGAGGCTTGCCACGGCGGAGGCCGTCGCCAGCAGTATCGAGGCGCTCAAATTCTACGTGGTCCGCGCGGCAAGTGACCTGAACATCCTTTCTGTCGACGATTTTTCTTCAGCTCCGAGAACTGGTGTCGCGGCCCGCGACCGAGATCGCGATCTTCGGTTTGCTGGCCCGATTTATCCGCGATGACCTCGCGACGCTGCATCGCGACGGGGTTCGCATGCGCATCATCGGCGAGCGCGCGGGCTGGAGCAGGATCTGTGCGCGCTGCTCAACAAGAAGCCGAA
>CAWHFZ010000013.1:0-187994 GCA_963828745.1 Vicinamibacteria bacterium
TGGATGGCAAGGTCGAGGGCCTCTTCGTCATGGGACAGAATCCCGCCGTGGCCGCCCCGAATGCGCGTCTGGAGCGCAAGGCGCTCGCCAAGCTCAAATGGCTGGTCGTCCGCGACATGGTCGAAGTGGAAACGGCGTCCTTCTGGTATGACTCGCCGGAGGTCGAGCGCGGTGAGCTGCGCACCGAGGAGATTGGCACCGAGGTCTTCCTGCTGCCGGCGGCAGGTCATGCCGAGAAGTCGGGATGTTTCACGAACACGCAGCGCCTGCTCCAGTGGCACGAGAAGGCCGTCGACCCTCCAGGGGAGGCGCGCAGCGAGACCTGGTTCATGTACCACCTCGGCACCCGGTTGAAAGAGAAAGCGAAGCGGGATCCGAGGCCGCGAAACGCCGGGCTGAACGCCTTGACCTGGGACTATTCCGTGACGGGCATCCAGCGGGAGCCGAGCGTCGAAGAGATCTTGCAGGAGATCAACGGTTACACCGGAGCCGATCGCACGTTGGTCGCTGGCTTCGGCGAGTTGAAAGCAGATGGGTCCACGGCATGCGGTTGCTGGATCTATTCGGGCGTCTTCCCGCGTCCAGGAGAAAACCGCGCGAACGAGCGGCACGCCCGTGACACCTACGGACACGGGTGGGGCTTCGCGTGGCCGGCCGATCGGCGCATCCTCTATAACCGTGCCTCGGCTCGCCCAGACGGGAGTCCGTGGAGCGAGCGAAAGAAGCTGGTGTGGTGGGACGCGCTCAGCCACGAGTGGACGGGCTTGGACATCCCCGATTTCACGAAGACGCAAGGCGCCGGATTATCAGCCTCCGCCTGACGCCGAGGGCGACGCAGCGCTCGCCGGTGATAAGCCCTTCATCCTGCACCCGGATGGCGTCGGCTGGATCTGGGTCCCCACGGGCCTCGCCGACGGTCCGTTGCCGACGTATTACGAGCCGCTCGAATCTCCGGTCGCGAATCCTCTTTACCCTGCACAACAGGTCAATCCCGCGGCCATGAAAATGGAGCGGCCGGACAACCAGTACGCTCGTTCTCCCGATCCACGGTTTCCGTATGTGATGACCACCTACCGACTGACGGAACACCACACGGCCGGCGGGATGTCACGTACGCTTCCTCACCTCGCGGAGTTGCAGCCGGAGTTCTTCTGCGAGATCTCGCCAGAGCTGGCGGCCGAGCGCGGCATCGAGCCTGGCGGCTGGCTCACGATCCTGACCATGCGCGGCATCGTCGAGGCGCGCGCTCTGGTCACGGTGCGCATGCGACCGCTCCAGATCGACGGCAAGACGCTCCACCAGGTGGGCGTGCCGTATCACTGGGGATCGCGTGGCCTCGTCACGGGAGACTCCGCCAACGATCTCGTGGCGATTTCCGAGGAACCAAATGTTCGCATCATGGAAGCGAAAGGGCTCCTCTGCGACGTCGTGCCGGGGCGCCGGCCGCGAGGCGCGGCAGCGCTCGCCCACTGGGAATCCCTGATCACTCATCGCTAATCCCTAATCGGTGATCAGCGACGAGGGACTATGTGTTCGGGATTCGGATTAGTGATTAGGGATTAGGGATGTCCCATGCACCATTACGTAGCAGAGGGCACGAAGGTCGGGTTCTTCACGGACCCGACGGTCTGCATCGGCTGCAAAGCCTGCGAAGTCGCCTGCAAGGAATGGAATCAGATCCCCGAGGACGGCCTCGTGTGGACGGGCAATTCCTACGACAATTCGGGCAGCCTTGGCGGCGCCACTTGGAGACATGTGAAGTTCCGCGAACTGGATCGACAAGTCGGACCGCCGGCCGACGGTCCGGCAACAGACGGGTCCAGAATCCGTTCGGATGGCTCTTTCTTTCCGATGTCTGCAAGCACTGCGAACACGCCGGTTGCCTCGAGGCCTGTCCGACGGGCGCCATCTTTCGAACGGAAGTGAGTTCGGTCTACGTCCAGGACGATATCTGCAACGGCTGCGGCTACTGCATCGTCGGATGCCCGTTCGGCGTGATCGATCGCCGGCCGCAACCGTTGCCGGGCGCAGGAGGGGCGTTCAAGTGCACGTTCTGCTACGACCGCCAGATCGACGGGCTCACACCAGCGTGCGCGAAAGCGTGTCCGACCGAATCGATTCAGTTCGGGCCGCTCGACGAGCTGCGTGCGCGCGCGGAGAAACGCGTCGCCGATCTCCAGGCGCGCGGCGTTGCCGACGCCCAGATCTATAACCCGGTGGACACGTCGGTCGGCGGAATCCACGCCTTCTTCCTGCTGCTCGGACCTCCTGAGGAGTTCGGCCTGCCGCCTCGTCCTGAGGTGCCCACCGTCTATCTGAAGGCCGCGTGGCTGTCGGCGGCTTTGACGTGCGTGCTGGCGCTGGCGGGCGCGTGGCTGGCGTTCGTCCTTGTGTGAGTGCGAGGATGCCAGGCGAGCCGCTCGAGAGTCATCGTGCGACAGAAGATCGTCTGGAGAAGCTGCGCGCGGAAGCGGGCCGGACCGGCCGCGTCGCGGAGACTGGCGTTGCCGTCGTCGGTGGCCCGATCCCGCGCGACGCAAAAGCATCATCCGGATACTATGGGCAACCGATCGTCAAGCCACCGGTCTGGACGTGGCAGATCGGTCTGTATCTGTTCGTCGGCGGCACCGCGGGCATGAGCGGCGTGATTGCGCTGGCGAGCTTCCTGACTGGCCAGTCACTCGATTTCGTGCGTGCCGCTCTTGGCGTGGCGTTCACGGGCGCGCTCGCCTCTCCCGTCCTGCTGATCTGGGATCTTGGCCGGCCGACACGTTTCCTCAACATGCTCCGCGTCTTCAAATGGCGCTCGGCCATGTCGATGGGGGTATGGACGCTCTTCTTGTTCAGCGGCTTTGCGGGATCGGCGTTTGTGCTCGTCGCAGGCCGGGCCTTCCTGATACAGGCTGGTGTTCCAGCTACGCTCCTGCGCGGCATACTCGCTGCCCTCCTCGTGGGCACAGCGTTGTCAGGCGTCATCCTGGCCACATATACAGGTGTGCTGCTGGGCGCCACCGCCGTCCCGGCCTGGTCGGCACATCACAAGCTGCTGCCCTTTCATTTCGGCATCGTCGGTCTCGGCTCGGCGGCTGCCCTCCTCGAATTGCTCGGGTTCCGCCTCGCCGCGCTGAACGCGATCGGTCTGGCGGTTGCCGCGGCGGAGACGGGTGTCGGCGTGTGGATCGAGATGAGTCGTCAGGGTGCGAAGGCGCGTGCACTCCACGAGGGCACGTCCGGTCGGCTCATGCGGATCTCCGGGCTTCTGACGGGCCCGGTGTCGCTCATCGCGCGAATCTTCGGCTGGGTGCCGGTCGCCGCGGTGTGCTTCCTGATCGGTGCCGTGAGCAGCCGCTACGGCTGGATATTCGCGGGACGCATTTCTGCGAGCGACCCTCAGGAGACTCTCAATCACTAATCACTAATCACTAATCGCTAATCCGAGAGAGATTCCGATACGGATTAGTGATTAGTGATGTGCAGCCCTTCCCCATCGCCGCGGGAGACCTCGGAATTCAGGCGCAGCACGCCTGCGAGGCACGTTCGAAGGATTCTTCCGCGACGTGCGCTTTCTCGGTGCGCTCAACGTCGGCCTGGGCCTGTCATTCTCGCCGGGCCAACCACTCGCGGCGCATCCGGTCTATGGCAACGCGGGTGAGATTCCCGAAGGCCCAGGGGATCCGAACTACGACGCGGATACGCAGACGAGCTTCCCCGTGCTGAATCCCGACTTCGGTCAACCCAGCCGGACCAACCTCGCGCAGCTCCAGACGCCGCGGCAATCGATACCATCGTCCAATAGATTCCGACGTGTCTTTCTTGTCTAATCCGTTTCGTGAATGCACGGTGAGGAGTGTCTTCATGACTGATCGACCGACAAAACCTCTGAGGGAGGTCGCTGCGGAGCCAACGTTTCGCACCATCGGCGTGTCGATTCGTTTCGTGGAAAGCGAAGCGATCCAGACGCTCGAGCGCTTGAGTACGTCTTTGTGTAACGGATCCGTTGAAACACGTGACGACGCCAACTTGATGAGGTGCCATGATGAATCGCAGAAACATACTGATCGGTGCGATGGCCACGGTATGGCTCGGGGCCTTGAGCCTGTCCATGTCCGCGCAGGACAAGTACACCGTGAAAGTGCCAGGCGGGCTCGCGTTCTCTGAGTTCAAGGGATATGAATCGTGGCAGACGATTTCGGTCAGCCGAAACGAGCGCGTGGTCGCCGTGATCCTCGGCAACCCCGCGATGATCGAGGCCTACCAGGCCGGCATTCCCGCCAACGGTAAACCTGTCCCGGACGGGGCCAAAATGGCCAAGATCCACTGGAAGCCAAAACCGAACCAGTTCTTCGCGGACGCGACGGTGCCGGGCGAGCTGCTGAACGTCGACTTCATGGTCAAGGACAGCAAGCGATTCGCGGACAGCGGCGGGTGGGGATGGGCCGTGTTCGATTACAACGCCGCATCCGACACGTTCACGCCCGGCACCACGGCTGGCACACCGCCGCAGGGCAACGATGCCAAGTGCGGGTTCGCGTGCCACACGGTCGTGAAGGGCAACGACTATGTGTTTACGGAATACGGGAAGCGCTGACGGCAATCGGGAGGGACGATCGTGGACTTCGAAACACTCCGAGTACGTCGTGATGGAGCCGTCTGGTTCGCGGACATTTCAGCCCCGCCGATGAATCTGCTCGGGACCGAACTGGTGCGCGATCTGGTCTCGCTGATTCAGCGAGCCGAGGCCGACAACGCGTGTCAGTGCGGTCACGAGCGCCAATCCCGACTACTTCATCTCGCACGTCGACGTGACGCGGATCAGCCAATACCGTGAACAGGCGACGAAGCTGACCGGCGAGCCCTCGATCGGCAGCCTGTTTCGCTATCTCAGCGCAAGTCGCCGCGCGCTCAGATCGAAAGTCGCGTGCGCGGCGCCGGTAGCGAGTTTGTGCTGGCGTGCGACATGCGCTTTGCCGCGCGAGAGTCGGCGATCTTCAGTCAGCCGGAACAAGGGTTCGGCCTGATCCCCGGCGCGGGTGGTATTAGCACGACGCGTCTGATGGGTCGCGCGCGTGCGCTCGAGGTGATGCTGAGTGCGGACGACTACGACGCGGAGGGGCGGAGCGATAAGCTCTCAAACCAAACCCTTTTGGACACGGTGTCCAATGCTCTTTGGCGAACTGTCTCTCTCACACCCCCAGGATCGGAAGCCCTCGAATCAGTTCGGAAAGAGCGCCTTGCGCAATGCTGACGAACGCTTTGCCATCTCGCCCATGAACCGCTCGAACTGCGGCTCTCGACGGATGGCAGTCAGAGTCGGGTCCAGCTCGAACAGCGAATAACACGGAAATCCGGTGTCCGATGCTTCGCGAAGCCACCGCACCGCGTCGTCCACGCGGTGCATGCGTGCAGACGCCGCCGCAGCGAAATACGCGGAATGGTGCGACGTATTCGTCGCTTTCCGCTGACTGAGGGCGTCAATTAGTTTCTGTGCCACAACCGGGTTGGAGTCGGCGAGCAGCATGGCTTCCACTCCGCTCAGCGTTCCTCCTAGATCGGTGGAGTACTTCTGTTTTGCCCGCTGGAGATAACTCCACGCGTCCTGTCGACGCTCCAGTCGATACATGGCGAAAACGATGTTCGCGTCCACGAGCTCGGGCAGGACTGGTCCCGGGACTCGGGACAGTATGGCGAGCGCTTCTTCGTCCTTCCCCATCCACAGCAGCGCCTGGGCGCGTGAGTTCAGCGCCTGCGCGTTGCTCGGATTCAGCGCCAGCGCCGTCTCGGCGTGTTGAATCGCCTCGTCGAAGAAGCCCAGGTGGACGAACACGCGGGCGAGCCGTCGGTGTGTTTCGTCCGAGCGCGGGTCCAAGGCCAACGCGTGCCGGAACTGTTCCACGGCGCTTTCGTGCGCGAATCGATGCGACCGCGTCCACAGCAGGTCGCCACGGCCGATGTATCCCTCGGGCGCATCAGGATCGAGGGCGACGGCCGTGTGCGCCATGGCGAAGGCCTTCTGTTCGAGCTCCCGGCTCTCGTCCGGCGTCACGTAGGCGAGGCGAGTGACATACGCGGAAGCCAGTTCGCCGAACGCCGCGGCGAAATTCGGATCGAGCGCGATCGCCTGCTCGAGGAGCTCGATCGCGCGTTTGTTGTCCACGTTGGTGGTGCGGACGCTGAGATACCGCGCTCGCAACAGCAGATCGGCAGCCTCCGGATGGCCGCGCGCCGCGCTTCGCGCCGCGTCCGACGCCACTGACTTGACGCCGGCGCCGGCCGGGCGGGCCGGCCACCCGAAATGCCGGAAGAGTCCGACAGCAACCGACACTGCGAGAACCCCCACACCCACGACTGCTACAGACCGCCACAATCTCCGCCTGTCCGTCGTCGTCGCCAGCTCGCCTGTTCCGGCCGATGCCTCTTCCAGCAACGGGCCCGGTGCAGATTCCTCGGTTTCATGCCCGATGAGCCGGCTGCCGCGACCACGCCACCAAGTATCGAGCTCCGAACGGAACGCATACACGGATCCGAGCTTGTCATGCAGGTGGCGATGCACGGGCATGCGTTCGCGCTTCTCCCAGCGCTGTGCGGTACTCACGTCACGCCTCAGGTAGGCCGCAATGTCTTTCCACGATTCCAGCCGGTCGGCGGGCTGTTCCGAGGCGGGGACTGGTACTGCTCCGACAGGTTGGTGGGTCATGACGACGCCATGCTGTTTCGGAAGCGCCGAGGTGAGAGGAGATTCTATCACCGCAGACAATCGGCGACGGCACACCGCATTGTGCTGCAAACCACGGATCTTCTTTGGATGCCTTGCTTTACAGCTTGCGCCCACGCTTCGCTGCGCTCATCTTCGGTGCCGAACAGCGGCCCGAGGCTCTCCCACAGGCACGCCTCTCCGCTGCCGGAAAGCGAGACACGCAAATGGCACCCCACGGGATCCAACGGAACCGACACCGGCTGATCGTCACGTTTCTGGCGGCGGCCACGCTACTCACGTCAGCGACGCTCGGGACAGCCACGTCGGGGCAGGTCTTTGAGGGGAAGCCCGACCAGGTACTGGAGTGGAATCAGGTATTCATCGACACGCTGATTGCGACGAATACGGCGAATGCCGCCAGTCAGCGGCTTGGCGCCATCGTTCACACCGCGATCTTCGACGCCTACAACGGGATCGAGCGGCGCTACACCCCCGTGTTCGTGCACGACGCGGCGCCAGCCGGCGCATCCCGCCGCGCCGCCGTGGTTGCCGCGGCGTACACGGCCCTTGTGCGACTGTTCCCCTCGAGGGAATCGCAACTGAGGAAGACGTACGACGCTTCACTCGCGGCCTTGAGCGATGACGACGAGGATGGGGGTCGTTCGCGCGAGCGAGGGATCCTTTGGGGCAGCCAGGTGGCAGAAGCGGTGTTCGCGTGGCGCCAGAGCGACTCCGTCCCGGAACCGCCGTTCTATGGCAACACCGCCGTTGGCCAGTGGCGGATGACGGCGAATTGCAATCAGCAGGTGGGCATGACAGCGCTGTCGCTGGCCTCCACCGATATGTTCGTGCTGGACAGCAACAGGCAGTTCCAGCCCGCGCCTCCGCGCACCCTTCTCAGCGAGACGTATATTGCGGATTTCGACGCGGTCAGGATGCTCGGCCGGGCGACTGACTCCAGCCGCACCGACGATCAGACCACCCTGGCGCCGTTCTGGGAAGGGAACGCGAGCGTTCATTGGAACCAGGCCGCCAACCAGATCGCGCACGCCAACCACTCGTCCATGTCTCGCAACAGCCGCCTGCTGGCGCTACTGAACCTGGTGATGGCTGACACGGCATTCACGATCTGGAGGGCGAAGCGCGATTTCGGCGGGGACCCGAACGAAGTGACCTGGAGGCCATGGACCGCGATCCTTCTCGCGGACACCGACGGCAGCGGCGCGACCGTGCCGGACTCCGAGTGGCGGCCGTTGGTCGCTACGCCGTGCCATCCCGAGTATCCCGCCGGGCACCCCGCACAGAACGGCGCCGCAGCACGCGTGCTGCTGAGCCATTTCGCCGATGCGCAGCGGTTCACCCTGACCACACGCATCGTCGTGATGGGCGTGCCCGTCGATCTCGAGCCCCGCACCTACCAGAGCATCTCGCAGGCACGCGCCGACGGCAACGACGCGCGCGTCTGGGGTGGAATGCACTACCCGAGCACCGTAGCGATCAGCGACGGCGTGGGCGCGGCGATCGCCGAGTACGTCGATGCGAGAGCGATGCGGCGGATCCGGTAGCAGTACGACACGCGCCGGGCGTTCGAAGGCAGGAGCCCATGTTCAATCGGTCGCGCGTGCTTCGCCATGTGAGGGCTCACGCAGTGCTCGTCGGTCAAGCGGCTCGGTTAAATCGGTTGTCCGACATCCCCGATCGTGCTCGACCACCCGCTTGTCGCGTACGCGAGACGTCTTCTGACGGATCTCGTCCGCCCTGCTTCAGCGGCCGCGGAATCCGCGGCCGCATCAATCATCAGGACCGCCTCGTGCGGACGCTTCCGAACGAAGGCGGACCGCGCGACGTGGTAGCTCTGATCGGACCCCCAGAAATTCCGTCGCATCTCGTCCAATTCCGCGCTCCGGTACCTGCGCCGAGCGGCTCGCGGTATTCGTCGGCGGCGCGCATCGCGCCTTTGAGCTGGTCAAGCGGCAGGCGGGATCTTCCCGGCGGCGAATTTCGCGGCGATGCGACGAATCTGTTCTTCGAACTGTCTGAAGTTGTTCACGCCATAGTTGTCCTGAATGATCACGTCATCGATCAGCCCGATCTCCCGACCCTGCTGGCCGCTGATCGGCAGACATTGGTCGGTGAGCTGCTGTGCGAGGTCCGTGCCGACGCGCTTTGGCAGCGTGTAGGTCCAATACTCCGAGCCGTAACGGCCGCCCATGCCCTTGTAATGCGGATCGAGCACGATGCCTTCCCGCGCGAAAACGCGGTCGGCGGCGAGCGCCATCATGAGGCCCCCGGCACCGGTGCTGCGTACCGTTCATAGCCGCGATCGTGACGTGCTCGGTTGCCGTCAGGATCGACAACACGAGATCGTCCGATCGCGTTGATGTTTCGCCACGACTCCGTCGGCGGGATCCGGCGCCGCCTCGATCAGATTGAGGTGAATACCGTTCGACCAGAAATCACGCCCGCCGAAGAGCAACGATCACGCGCGTCTGCCGGTTTGCAGTTCGTTCCCGGCATCGAGGTCACGGCGTTCATCGCGGCAAGGCGTGCACGTGATCGGCTACTTCTTCGATCGCGACTCGCCGGACCTCCTGTCATTTCTCGCTTCGAGCTGCGCGGACCGGCTGAGACGCGCGCGCGATATGGCCGAAAGCTTGCTGCACTGGGTGTATCCATCAACATCGACGCGCTATCGCCAGCACGGTCGGCCTGTGTCGGGTCGGTCGATTGCGCGGCCCCTCGTTGCGCGCGCGCTGGTCGACGGCGGCCATGTGGCGGATGTGCAGGAGCGTTCGATTGATATCTCGAGTCGATCGGCCAGCGCGTACGTGGCCCGCACGGGAGCGTCGCCACAGGACGTCGTCAAGATTATCCGCGGCGCGGGCGGCATCACATCTCTGGCCATCCTGGTGCGACCGCGTGGACGAACTCATACCCGATCGCAGAGGGCGAGCTTGTGGCCCTGAGACCGTTGTAACAGCTGAAATGACGTAGCCGACCGCATCCGATTCTTCGTACCAGATGTCGCGGAACCACGCGATCGAACCGGCGGATCTCAACGCGCCGGACGATCTGGTGGGCTTCCCAAGATGGTCTTTCGCACTTGAATACACTGGGTCTCGTCCAGGCCCTGATGCCGCGCGAAATCGATTCGGAAGAAGACCGCGCGATCCGTGAGGTGGTAGGGAGCAGCGAGAGCGAAACAATAGCCATTCTGGAAATTCTCGTTGTCGAGCAGCTCGCGAATCATCTTGGGCCTGCCACGATTCACCAGGTCGCGGTTCCCGCCCCGCACGGCGCTCGCGCGCATGCACCCTTCAATGATGTCAGGTGACCGACGCAGCACATAAGCCACATCTGTCTTGGAGTCCAGCGGCCCCGCCGGATCGACGGTGCCTTCGTGTGCAATGTGCTCGTCGTTCAAGCCGAGCATGTCGATGAAAGTGGCGTCGACCGAGAATGGCAGCTTGCCAGCCTTGGTGGTCGCAATGATCGTCGAGCGTTGTGAGTGGCCGGAGATCCACTGGAAGTACGCCTGGTCACCAGCGTCCCACGCACGCGCTTTCGCGATGCGGACGCGGAGACCCGCCCCACCGTCGGCGGGAGGTCCCAGCGTAAACGTCTGAAGACTGGGTCCTATCGCCATGGCGGCGGTGAGAATCACTGCCCACCGAGAAGGAACGACGAGCGGGATGGCCAGACCCACGGCAACGGCAATGAACGGAAAGACATGCACAAAGTGGCGCCAGAACGGGAAGGCTGACGGCTCGTCTCCTCCAACGTACAGCACGTAGGCACCATAGGCAGTGACGAACGCCACCAGCGCACGCAGAGCCCGATGCTCTGCGGCTTTCAACCGGCGGGCGGCAATGTTGAGCATCGCTGCAAGTATCACGACGAGCCAGAGCTGGATGTTCTGGAGAAAATACCAGCAGTAGTACACGCCGAGGAGCACCCGATGAGTCGAGAGCCCGGCCGCCTTTGCATAGTAGGTGTTCGGCAGCCAGTCGCCGAAGGTGTACAGTCTGAATCCCGCCAGCGCCAGCGCCGCGGCAGTCGCAGCGACGATTCCGGGCAGCAGGCGCACCAGGGTGCTGCGCCACTGTCTTGAGACAGCGACTGCAACAGTCACCGCGCCCGCGAGAACGACGATTCCCTCGGGCCTCACGAGCGGGAGCAATGTGGCGCAAGCGGTGAACGCGAGTGTCGCCTTGCGGCTGTCGATTAGCGACATCAGCAGCACGAGACCGCCAAGGCACATGAAGGTCACCGCCTCCATGCCGCTTGTCACATACCATTGCACGGGGGCATAGGTCGCGATGATGGTGCCGGCACGTGTCGCAGACGCGCGATCCATGGCGCCGGCCGCGGGGGCGACCAACACGAGAACCCCGAGAAGGACCATTAGAGCTGCGTAGTTCGAAGCGGCCGCCCAGATCGGGGGACTCACGTGCAGCAGAAAACCAATCGCGAGCCACAACGTCCACAGAAAGCTGGTGCTGCCATCGACACGGGACCCGTCGAGGTTCCACGCGCCATATCCAAAGCCTTCGGCAAGGTGGCGGGCGTACCGGAACGTGATGAACGCGTCCTCGAGGTTGTTCTCGCGAAAGAGCCAGAGCCACGCCCCGCAAAGTCCGGCCAGCAAGAAGAACGCGATCGCTGGACGCGACCACAACGTCTGCGCCGGGCTATCCACAGAAGTCGACGACGGCGCAGTGAACATTGCAAGAATTCCTCGCTGGCGATTCGACCGCGAGACGGCGGCACTGGACCGGCCATTCGGGGTCGCGGTACACTGTGACGCTCTCAAGTGGCCATTTACCGCCGCGGTAACGCACGAATCTCATGTCCCTTCCTCGTGCACCAGTCGATTTTCTGATCATCGGCGCCCCTAAGGCCGGAACGACGACGCTCCATCAGTACTTGTGCCGTCATCCGCAAGTGTTCATGACGCAGCCGAAGGAGCCCAACTATTTTGCAACGACGCACGATCGTGGACCTGGGTGGTATTCCGGGCTCTTCGCGGCTGCCAAGCCCGGACAGGTACGCGGCGAGGCATCAACAGTCTATTCCTGTACGAGGGACGTGCGTGTCGTCGTCGATCGGATCGCCACGGAGGCGCCACACGCCAAGTTGATATACCTCATGCGCGAACCCGTGGGGCGCGCGTACTCCTACTACGTCGAGCAGATCAAGACAATGCAGCTCCTGGGCCGTCGTGTCGGTTATGAGGAGACGTTCGAGGCGTTCAGCAAGCGCGACCCTCTGTGCATGGCAGGCGGCATGTACATCGACATCATCGAAACGTACCTCGGGCGGTTTGAGAGAGATGCCATGCTATTTCTCCTGCTCGACGACCTCAAGGGCGACCCGGCCGCAACGATTCAAGTGGTCGCGCGATTCCTCGCGATTGACGATGCCGTCGATCTGGTGAACCACGGCGCGATTGTGGCCAACGAAGCGCGGGCGCACAGTGAAGGATACCTGCGCCAGCAATTGATCGAGCCGCTGCGGCGCATCCCCGTGCTCGGGACGTTCGGCGGGTGGCTGCCTCAGTCATGGCGCAACCGGATCTACGATTCGCTCAAGCGTACCGATCGAGCGCGGCGGCTGGAGCAAACGCTGATTCCCCCGGAAATGCGCGACGAGACACGAGCACAGCTTGGTGAGGTCTATCGCGAGCCGACCCGCCGGCTCGCGGAGTTCCTGAACCGCGATTTGAGTCACTGGCGATGAGTGCCTCACGCCGCGGCCTCCGGGGCGTACACGCGAACAGCGGGCCGCTCGTTGAAGTGGCCGGCTGTGGGTGAATACCCGATTCAGACGCGTCCCGCGCGACGCTTTTCCAGCCGTTCATCGAAGTATCGCCGGCAAGCTGAGTTTCGTGCCGAAACCGCGGGTCTTTTTCCGGATCCGCAGATGCCTATGTCTTCGGCGTGATGGGTATTACGCTATGAATCATTGAGGACGTGATGAGGAATTCGAAGCGCCTAACCGTTGCCGGCGTGGCATGCATTCTTGTGGTTGTGTTTGCGGTAAGCGCTTTACGCGGCCAAGGCGACGTAAACGATGCGAAGACGAAGACAATCAGAATCGTCACGGTCGTTAAGCGAACTGGGATCGCGTCGTTTGAACGCATGGAGGAGGGAATACAAAGAGTTTGCCGCGCAGAATGGGGTTGACGCCACCATGACCGGCGCGGACGATGCTGATCCGCAGAAGCAGGTCGACATTATTCGCAAGCTGGTTGGGGAGAAGCCAATGACGCAATCACAGTTGTCGAATTCGCCAGAGGCGCTGGAGGAGGTGTTGAAGCAGGCCAGGGCGGCGGGAATAAAGGTGGTGACACACGAGGCGAGGCTTGCCACCAGCCGCCATACGCGCCGGCCCATCCGACAGTCCCGACACCGCCGCGACACGTCAAGGGATCCGCCTTGTCGGGTTCCATCACGACCGCGACGCCCATGCCGTAGCCGTGGCCGGCCGCAAACACGGACCTGCCCAGCATGCGAGCTGTGCGACGCTGGTCAGACGTGAGCTGGTTCGAGGCCATCATGGCGCACGTGTCAGGGCGCAGCAGCCGCACGCCGTCCACCTCTCCACCACCGAGAAAGATCCGCGCGAAGGCAAGATAGTCGTCCAACGTCGTCCATAGGCCTTGTCCTCCGGACTCGAAGGTCATGTCGTCAGGCCGTTCTCCAAGCGCGTGCCCGCCAGGCGTCGTTGTCAACGGGATCAAGTGCCCCTCGGCGTCGAATCCGCAGAGGCCCGCGCGGCGAGTGCGTTTCTCTCGAGGAACGATGAACCCTGTGTCGCGCATGCCGAGTGGCGTGAAGATGCGCCGCTCGAGGACCTTGCCGAGAGGGGCATCCTCGAGACGCGCGATGAGGAAGCCGAGCAGGTCGGTCGACAGTCCGTAATGAAAGCCGGCCCCCGGCTGGTCGATCAAAGGCAGCGTGCCGAGTCGTGCGATCCACTCATCCGGGCTGAGGGCGTTGTCCATCGTCCCGCCGAGGGCTTCGGCGCAGGCGCGAGCGATCGGACCACGATGAAACTCGCCGTAGGTCAGGCCCGAGCGGTGCGTCAGGAGATCACCGAATGTGATCGGCCGCTCCGCCGCATCCGTCTGGTCCAGCGGACCATTCGGATCGCGCAGGACGCGAAGGCGTGCGAGCTCCGGAGCCTGGCGCGTGATTGGCTCGTCCAGCGCGAAGCGGCCTTCGTCGTACAGCGTCAGGGCGGCCGCGGTCGTCAGCGGCTTCGTCATTGACGCGATTCGAAAAATCGTGTCCCGCTCGACGGGGAGATTCGTCACCAGATCCCGACGGCCCACTGCCGCCGTCTGCACGACGCGTCCGTTCCGCCACACGAGAGTCGCTGCGCCGGCGAGGACTCCGTCATCTACGTAGGGTCGAAGAGCGGCTTCGATCGAATCAAGCTTGGACATGCCTGAATAATATTGACATTATTAAATAAGTCAACTATTATTGCAATGATGGCAGTGAAAAACACGGAGTCGTGGCGTCGTAGACCCAAAGGCGACAAGCGTGATCGCACGCGAGCCACGCTGCTCGAAGCCGCGCGAGCCATCGATTCGGGAAAAGGGCCACGCGCGCACCACGCTCGCTGCGGTCGCGCGGCGCGCCGGCATGACCACCGGAGCGATCTACGGGAACTTCAAGAACCGCGACGAGCTCTTCATCGCGCTCGGCCAGGCCTACTGGGCGCCCGTGAAACCCCGGATCAAACCTGGCGCGACGTTCGCCGAGGCGATGCACGCAATGGCCAACGCGACGCTCGAGGCAATCCCGGAGCGGACGACGGCGGCGGTGGGACGGTTGACAGGGCTGGCATACGCGCTGACCAGCTCCGGATTTGCGCGAGCGAGTTCGCGCGATCACCGCCGACAGTTACGAGCTTGGCGCGGAATGGCTGCGCACATTCGGAGATGAACGCGAGCTACCCATGCCGCCGGAGCAGCTGGTCTGTGTGATTCACGCCCTGATCGAGGGACTTGTGCTGCAACGGATTCTGACCCCGGAGCTTTGCCCAGACGAAGTGTTTTTCGCGGCCTTCGGGGCCCTGGCCCATCACCGTGGAGAACCTCATCTCAATGCGACACCTGTCGCCGAAAGCCAAGTGCTGGGAAGGGGCCCGCACCCGACTAGGTGATGATCAGGGCCGATCATGCGGCAGCCGCCCCCTCCGACATACCGCCCCCGTCAGCCTCCTCGGCGACCTCAACGCCAGGGCTCAAGTAATAACAATCGGGTCGCGGGAAGTGCGAGAAGATGTCACTCCGGCCGAGGCCTACAGGCGTATTCGGGTTCCGTGTGTCGTGACGCCGGCCGAAAACAGCAGGTTGAACCCCGCATCAAAAACCTCCACCGTGCCGGTACCGTCGAACGTATTGCTCGGGCCCAGTCTGCGTGTTTCCCGCACGCGGAGATACCCGGAGTGTTTGCCGTCGGCGTCATACTGGAACTCGAGAAATGTGAGGTGAAATTCGTCGGGTCTCGTTCGGGCCCATGTCCCGTGGGCAGAATTGACCAAGGAGGGAGGTTCGCTACTGGTCGCGACAAAGGCTCCCCCTGCGGCGAAGGTCTCGAGGGACCGGAAAGGTGGCGGACCGCCAGGGATCGTGACCGTGACGAGCCACGAGCCTTCGATTCGCGCGTCGACTCCCCCGTCGTCGGCTCGACTGGGTTGTGGTCCCAGAATGGCCGCCAACGCTACGAGGGCGACGATTGCGACTCGGGACAACCGGTGGGAGTCGAGGCTCCACCGACTACTGAAGCACTGCTGTGGTCTGGTCATTTGGGTCCCTCCGGTTCTTGTTGTTGGCATCCCACCGGGCCGCCTCGCACTCGAGTCCGAACCCCGGCATGTCGCGATCCTGCGACCCGGCCCGGTCCGAAGTCGGGGGCGTGACGTGAGAGAACCAAGGGAATACTGAGGGATCAGTCGTGAGCCAGCGTTTCGGCGCCTTCACTCTTCATGCGGATCGCCGTCAGTTGCTGCGCGATGGCCGAGAGGTTCATCTGACGCCGAAAGCTTTCGACCTGCTGACTCTGCTGGTCGAACACGCACCGGCCGTTGTTCCGAAGCGCGAGATACACGCGCGCCTCTGGCCGGATACGTTCGTGTCGGACGCGACGCTCGTCGGATTGGTAAAGGAGCTGCGTCGCGCGCTGAGCGACGACCAACAGGGAACGATCATCAGGACGGCCCACCGCGTCGGTTATGCCTTCGCGGGCTCGCAAGGGGTTGGCCCCCTCTCGCAGCCGACACCAGTCACAACCTGCTGGCTGGTCGTCGGGACGCGCCGGATCCCGTTGCCGGAGGGGATCCATGCGATCGGGCGCGATCCTTGTGCGACGGTGTTCCTCGACGTCGCCGGTGTGTCTCGGCGCCACGCCCAAATCATCATTGAGAATGGCATGGCGTCCCTCGAGGATCTCGGGAGCAAGAACGGAACCCTCGTCGAGGACGTGCCGATTCGCCAGCGCGTTGCGTTGCGCGATTCGGATCGCATTCAGCTCGCCACAGAGCTCCTCGTCTTTCGCACGTCTGACAGGGGCGTGCCGACCGTCACCGCAGCCAATGCCGTTCCGTGCCTCTCAGAAAGACCGCGCGACCTGACGCCGACTCGGAACGGATGCCGTTCGCTCAGCGGAAGTTCTCGATCATCATCAGGTTGGACGTGGCTTCGCCACGCCCGTAGGCGAGCGTCTTGCCGTCGGGAGCCAGGCTCAGGCCAGCGATGAAATCGGCGTCGAGCGGCGCGACGAGGCGATCGTGTCGTGACGCCGGATCGAAATGACGCAGGGAGCCCCGTAACGCTGCGTGGCCACAGTCGTAGTGAAAGATGCCATGCGGACCGAGCCGCGTAACCGTGGGGGGTTGCACACGGCAGGACCGTGTGCTCGTCGCCGCCAGCCGTCGGGCGACCAAGAAGCGGGCCGTCGGCAAACGTCCGAAGGTAGTAGACGGTCCGGCCATCCCAGCTTTCGAGCGGAAAGACACCGCCGTTGCGTGTGACCTGTTCCTCCGGACCGCCACTCGTCGCCACCCGCCAGACCTCGTAGCGGCCGGTACGGTTCGACGAAAAGTAGATGAAGCGTCCGTTTCGCGAGAAGCTCGGCAGAATCTCCTCCGCCGCGTTGCGGGTGACTTGCCGCAGGCCCGAGCCCGACGCCTTGATCGTCCATATGTCGGCCGTTCCCGTCTCGTCTTTCGATTCGAACACGACCGTCGAACCATCCGGTGACCAACCAGGGTACCCCTGAAAGCGTCCTGGACCGCGGGTCAGTCTGGTGAGGTTCGATCCGTCGGCATCGACGAGCCAGACTTCTTTCACCGCGGCACCCGCACCCGCCGAGGACAGGGCGATCCGACGACCATCGGGCGAGTACTGGGGTTGCATGTCGAATGCGCTCGACCTGACGATCGGGCGCGTCACACCGTCCACGCCGAGTTGGTAGATGTCTCCATTGACGGCCGGCTCGACGAACGCGAGCCTCGACCCGTCGTGCGGAGACGCAGGGGGACCCGGCGTGGCCGACGAGCGGCACTGGTTCCGGAGGAGACGTCCCATCCGTGCGGACGCGCCAGAGTGAGCCGGCGGCGTAGATGACCGAGCGGCCATCACGCGCCCACGTGAGCTCCGGCACGCCCGTCGGCCCGCCCGGCAGGGTCCGAGCGGACCCCGAGGGGCGACCTTCGGCATCGAGCTGTAGGACACGGAGCTGACACGACGGGGTCGCCACGACGCCGTGACACGCCGCGTAGGCCAGCTCGCTCCCGTCGGGCGAGAACGCCGGCGACAAATGATAGGTGTGCGAAGGAGGAAAAGTGACCGCGCGGGCCTCGCCGGTCGCGACCGAGAGGAGATAGATGCCGCCGGGCGGCTCGTTGCCGGATTGAGCCTTCGACGCGGCAAGCCAGCGACCATCGGGCGACCAGGACAGTTGAAGCGTCGCGGGAAAATCCGACACCTGGCGGGCCGTGCCACCGAGCGGTGAAACGACGTGGACCGTACCGATCGCAAAGCGAGACGGCCACCTCGTGGTCCCGGAGTAGAACCGCAGGAAGGCGATCTGTGTGCCATCGGGTGACCAGGACGGGATAGCCTTCACCCGCCGGATCCGTGGTCAGTCGCCGCGCCACTGTTTCACCGACAATCTTCAACCGGATATCCCAGTTGACCCCATCATCGCCAGCCGACGCGTAAGCGATCTGGCTCCCGTCCGGTGAGAAGCTGCCGGCTCCCGCCCATCGCTCCGACGTGAGCTGCTGCACTGTTGGCGGCGGCACCACTGAGCCCCGCGACCGCGACCGCACTACAGCAGCGGCCGAGACCAGGGCGAACAGAGCGATCGACGCCAACACCATTCGCGCGTACCGCGGTCGCCTCTCGCTGGCCGTTCCTTCGCCCCCGAGCTCGCTGCGCACTTCCTCGAGCTGGACCTTGATGTCCGACGCGTGCTGGAAACGGCGCGCTGGATCCTTTTTCAGGCAACGCAGAATGATCCCTTCGAGCGAATCTGGAAGTCCCGGCGTCAGTTCGTGTGGAGGGCGAGGGTCATCCTTCAGCACCGCCGCGAGTGTCTCCGCCAGGGATTCACGTCCGAACGCCCGTCGTCCCGTGGTCATCTCGTACAACACGGCGCCGAAGCTGAAGATGTCACTTCGGGCGTCCAGTTCCCGTCCCGACGCCTGCTCCGGCGACATATAGGGCGGCGTACCTGCGGTGACTTGTTGGTCGCCGTCCGGCATCGTCACTGTGCGCGGGCCCTCATCGCCCTTGCCGTCTGCGACGAACCGCGCGAGGCCGAAGTCCAGTACCTTGACGTGGCCTTGACGCGAGACGATGACGTTCGCCGGCTTGAGATCGCTGTGGACGATGCCGTGCTCGTGCGCCGCCGCGAGAGCGTCCGCGATCGGGATCGCCACGCGCAGCACCTCGTGGACTGCCATCCCATTCCGGGAGATGAGCGCGTCCAGCGTCGTGCCTGGTAGGCACTCCATCACCATGAAATCCACTCCGTCGACGGATTCGATCTCGTGGATGGTGATGATGTGCGGATGGTTGAGGGCGGAGGCGGCCCTGGCCTCCTGTATGAACTGCCAGCGCTGGGTCTCGCTTGCGGTGCGATCCGCGGGCAGAACCTTGATCGCGACCTCGCGATCGAGACGCGTGTCCAAGGCGCGATAGACCTCGCCCATGCCGCCGGCTCCCAGAGGCGCCAGGATTTCATACGGACCGAGGCGAGTAGTAGCCGACATTCGCATTTAGTATCGATACTGAAGAGACTGCCGGAGCGTATTCTATGCATCTGACCGTCGAAGTTACAGGTCGAGGTTCGTCATATCACTCGGTGCTTGAGCGCAGCGAACAGCCGGCAGTGTTCTGCTTCTTCGCCGTCCTCCACGCCGGCATCATTCTCTACATCGCCTCGCTCGCCTTCGAGCTATAGCCCTCCAGGGGCTCCGTGAACGGCCTGGTCCGTGTCCCGTCCGAGACGCTCGGTTGACTTGTCGCCGGCGAATCCGCAGACTGCGGCAGCATGGCGCGCGCGCTTGTCGTGATCATCGGCATCGGGATCGTCGCCGGCGCGGCTGGAGCGGAGGCTGCGACAATGCGACTTGGCGAGGTGCTCGTGTTCGTCCCGTTCGATGCCGCACCGCCGCCGGCAACGCAGGGGACGGTCTTTCAGGCTGACCGCGGCGTCCGCAAGGGGCAATACCTCGTCGTCACGACGCCGGCCGCGAAGGCGGGTTCAACGGGCGACGGAGGCCGTGCGTCCGAATATCGTCTGCTCAGCCCCGAGACTGCCGGCACGCTGCCTGACGTCGACGTGCTCGGCATCCACTACATCAAGGTACGGCCCGACCGGGCGATCGCGTTCGAACAATTCGTCGGCCGGACGCTGCATCCGGCGGTCGCCAACCTCCGGCCGGATCTCCGGCTCCTCTATTACAAGGCGGTCTCGGGCCCCGACGCCGGCAACTACATCGCGCTGTTTGCCCTGACGCGCGAATCGCGGGACAAGTACTGGCCTGGCGGGTCGGATTCCGACGATTTGCGGGCGGCGTTCGGGCCCGTGCAGCCGATGACGAAGGAACTGAACACCTACCTTGTAGAAGGCTCCGCGCTGACCGATCCGAGGTTCGCGGCCGCGGTGTTCGAAAGCCGCACCTGGACGGACTTCGTGCTCGTCCCGCCGAAGTAACGCGACGGCGGCGGCCAGTCCATTTGACGCTCTAATGCGACGCGTGCTATTCCATTAGAGTGTCTAACAAAGCCACGCAGAAGGCAGACGTGCTGCAGGGCACGCTCGACTTGATGGTCCTGCAGACGCTCGACACGCTCGGTCCGGTGCACGGCTATGCCATCGCCGGCCGACTCGAGCAGGTCTCGAGCGGCGCACTGCAGCTCAACATGGGCACGCTCTACCCTGCGCTGATGCGCCTGGAGCAGCGGGGCCTCGTGCGCGGGGCCTGGGGCGCAACCGAGACGAATCGCCGCGCCCGCTTCTACTCGCTCACGGCCGCGGGTCGCCGCCAGCTCGCGAAGGAGCGCGAATCGTGGGATCGCATGGCGACGATCATCCATACGCTGCTGAAGGGTGAAGCGTGACTCCTCTCACCACCCTCTTGCGGTTGCTTCGCGAATGGACCCATCGCGCACTGGGCGAGATCCGTCCGGCACGCCGCGACGACGATCTGGCGGAGGAACTTCGTCTGCACGTGGAGATGGCCGCTGATGACGCCCGGCGTCGAGGCGTTCCAGCCGCTGACGCAGAACGGGCGGCCCGATTGCAAGCAGGTGGCGTGTCTCAGGCGATGGAGGCCATTCGCGATCAACAGGGTCTGCCACTCATCGCGGGAGCGCGCCAGGATGTCCGTCTGGCCCTGCGGACGTTGCGGGCGACACCGCTGGTGACGACGGTGGTGATCGGCTCGCTGGCGCTGGCGATCGGAGCGAACACCGCCATCTTCTCGCTGGTGAACAGCCTGCTGCTTCGGGCGTTGCCGGTGCGCGAACCGCAGGCGCTCGTGCACGTCACCGATAGCGTAACGACAGAAGCCGGTGTCACACGAGTACGGGCCTGGAGCTATCCGCAGTGGGACCAGATTCGCCAACGGCCGCAGCTCTTCGAGTCGGCCGCGGCATGGTCGTTCGTGCAATTCAATCGTTCGACGGGCGGCGAAGCGCGTTTCGTTGACGGCATGTGGGCCAGCGGCTCGTATTTCGACACGCTCGGCGTGCGAGCCCTGATCGGCCGCACGTTCTCTCCGCTCGACGATCGATGGCGTGGTGGCCCTGAGGGTGCGGTCGCGGTCATCAGCTACGCCTACTGGCGGCGCGAGTTCGGTGCTGAGCCGAGTGCCATCGGGCGAACGGTGCGTCTCAACTCCGTGCCGTTCACGATCATCGGCGTCACGCCGCCCGAGTTTTTCGGGACCGAGGTCGGGCGGATCTTCGATGTCATCGTGCCGCTGTCGACCGAGGCGCTTGTCCGGGGCGCCGATTCCGTCCTCGCCTCGGCGGCAACGAACTTCCTCACAATCATCGCGCGCTTGCGGCCGGACCAGTCGCTCGAGAGCGCCGCGGCGGCACTGCGTGCATCGCAGGGGGCGATTCGGCAGGCGACACTCGAGCCCGGCGCACCTGCAGAGTCGTACCTGGCGTCTCCTTTCACCATCGTGCCGGCCGCGACCGGATACTCCAACTTGCGGCGCGACTATCAGGCACCACTGCTGGTTCTTGCTGCCGTCGTCGCGTTGGTGCTGCTCATCGGCTGCATGAACGTCGCCAACCTGCTCCTGGCTCGCGCGACAGCCCGCAGCCATCAGCTGAGCATTCAAACGGCGCTCGGCGCGTCGCGCTGGCGCCTCGCGCGGCAGCTGTTCTGTGAAAGCCTCGTGCTCGCGGGGTGCGGCGCCGCGCTCGGCGTCATGGTTGCCCGATATGGCGGTCGCTTTCTCGTCAGCCAGCTCTCGGCCGGCCACGATGTCGTCTTTCTCGACCTGTCGATGGACGCGCGCGTCCTGGCGTTCACGACAGCGACCGCCGCCGTGACGGCGTTGCTGTTTGGCATCGCCCCGGCCCTTCGCGCGGCCGGCGCACGTCCCATCGACGCAATCAAGGAATGGAGCCGATCCTCGACCCAACGCACTCATGGGGCGATGGCGTGGCTCGTCGCCGGGCAAGTCGCGATGTCCGTCGTGCTGGTGACTGCCGCTGGACTGTTCATCCAATCGTTCGCCTCCCTCGTTGCCCGACCGCTCGGGATTGATGCCGATCGGGTCCTGGTTGTCACCATGGATTCGGAACGCACGTCGGTCGATGCGGCAGAGCGTCTGTCGCTCTACGAGCGAGCACGCGACGCAGCCCGAAGTCTCCCGAATGTCGCCGACGCCTCGATCTCGTTTCTGACTCCGATGAGCGGAGGCGGCTTCACGCCGCGGGTCGCCGGAGACAACGGCGCAGGCGACGTCGGCGCAAGCGCGAATGACGATGTGAGCGGCAACCTGATTTCGCCCCGGTGGTTCAGCACGTTCGGCACGCGTCTGGTCGCCGGCCGCGATTTCAGCGACGCCGATCGCGGAGGCGCACCGCGGGTGGCGATCGTCAACGAGAGCTTCGCGCGGCGATTCTTCGGATTATCAAACCCGCTCGGCCGCACCATGACGGCCTTCGCAGGTTTGCCGTTTGCCAGGCGCATGACTGTGGTCGGCGTCTCGGCAGACGCAATCTACGCGTGGCCCCACGAGCCAGTACCGCCGACGTGGTACATGCCTCTGCAGCAGCTCGACCTCCCCGAATTCCCGCTGTCGATCGTCAGACTCAGCGTCCGCGCCCAAGAGGGCTCGCCGCTGCTCCTGAGAAAGAGCCTCGAACAGGCGATCACGACCGTCGATCCGCATCTCGTACTGACCTTCCGGTCCCTGTCGGATCAGTGGCATGCGTCGCTGACCCGCGAACGTCTGTTGGCGCAAGTCGCGGGGTTCTTCGGCGCGATCGCGCTGCTGCTCGCCGCCCTCGGCCTGTACGGCGTGACCGCGTACGCCGTGTCGCGCCGCCGCGGCGAACTCGGCATTCGCCTCGCCCTCGGCGCTGCGCCTCGTCAGGTTATTCGGTTGGTGCTCGCGCGGACGTCGCTACTCGTCGCCGCCGGCATTCTCGCGGGGACAGCCGTCAGCGTCTGGGGATCGACATTCGTCGCGGGACTGATCTATGGCGTGCCGGCAGCCGATCCGCTGACGCTGGCCGGGGCCGCTTTCCTGCTGGTGGCGATGGGCGTCGCGGCGAGTTGGGCGCCGGCGCGGCGCGCCGCTCGAATCGATCCGGGCATTTTGCTGCGCGAGAACTAAAGCTCGAGGGTGAATCGCAGGTCATGGTGCCGGAGGCCGGGCACGGCATGCATCGGGACAATGCCGCCTACTACGACCAGGCAGTACTCAGCTTCCTCCAGCGACGGTAAACCACTCAGTCAATCGGTTTGACTTGTTCTCTGCGAATCCGCAGACTGCGGCAGCATGACACGCGCGACTCGCCGCCGCGGTCTTCGAGAGCCGGACATGGACGGACTTCGCGCTCGTCCCGAAGTCTCGATGAGAACGTTCGCAGGAATCGCCTTCGTATTCGTCCTCTTTGCTCTGGCCCCGCCTGCCGCGGCCCAGACGAAGGCCAAGAACGTCCTGGTACTGTCTGGCGGGCGCGGCCGCGTCTCTATCAATCAGATGCAGTCTACGCTGCGGACTCGTTTTCCGGGCCCCGTGAACTTCTCGATTGTCGATCTCGAGAACCCGCGGTTCGAACAGGAGGCCTACCAGGAACACCTCGCCGAAGCGCTTCGCAGTGGCTACGCCGACGAGCAGCTGGATCTCGTCATTGCCGTGATGACCCCGTCGCTCGAGTTTGCGGTGCGATACCGCGACACGGTGTTTCCAGGCGTCCCCATTGTCTTCATGTCGATCAGCACGCCGCTGCCTGAGAAGATGTGGCCGGGAGTGACGGGTGTCGAATCCCCGCTCGGGGTTCCGGAAATCATCGACCTGGCGCTTCGGCTCCATCCGGATACCGAAGCGGTCGCCGTGATCTCGAATGTCACGGGAGTCGACAACGACTGGCTGCTCGCGGAGCGCGCGGCACTGCTTCGCTATCGCGACAAAGTCAGGGAGATCGACCTCGTCGGACCTCCAAGCCCTGAACTGCTGCAGAAAGTGGCGGCACTCCCGCCCCATACCGTGGTGCTGTTTCAACTGTTTCCACAAGACGCAGACCAACTGGCATTCGGAGCTTTCGATGTCCTGGCGGCGGTCGCACAGCGCCTGCCCACGTATTCCATCCTGTCCCTTCTGGACCGCGGAGCCATTGGCGCGGCAACCTACGACGCCACGAACGATGCCGTCCTGGCGGGACAGCTCGCAGCACGAGTGCTCTCTGGCGAGCGAGCAGACCACATCCCCGTTGTGCAGAACTCCCATGTTCTGGTGTCAGTGGATTGGCGACAGCTTCGCCGGTGGAACATTCCGGAGTCGGCATTGCCGTCTGGCACTCGGGTCTTGAATCGGGAACCGACCCTCTGGCAGCGCTATTGGAAATACATCATCGCGGCCAGTGCCGTGATGGTCGTCCAATGTTTGTTGATAGTTGGATTGTTGTGGCAGCGCGCGCGAAAACACAGGGCGGAAGCCGTCATTCGCGAAAGCGAACAGCGTTTTCGTCTGGTCACCAACACGGCGCCGGTGATGATTTGGATGTCCGGCCCCGATCGATCGCGCACCTATTTCAACCAGCCGTGGCTGGATTTCACGGGGCGGTCGCTTGACGCCGAGTTGGGCACTGGTTGGACGCAGGGCGTGCATCCTGAAGACCTCCAGTCGTGCCTGGAGACATACGCGCGTGCACTCGACCACCGTGAGTCCTTCCAGAGGGAGTACCGGCTGCGTCGGCACGACGGCGAATTCCGTTGGGTCTTCGATACAGGCGTGCCACGGTTCAACGCCGATGGCTCCTTCGCCGGCTACATCGGTTCGTGCCTGGACGTCACCGAACGCAAGCTGGCCGAAGAAGCGCTCGCCAGCCTTGGCGGCAAGTTGATCGCGGCGCAGGAACAGGAACGGACCCGCTTTGCACGAGAGCTGCACGACGACATCAACCAGCAACTCGCGTTCGTGTCGGTATCGCTCGACGAACTGAGACAGAATCCACCGGAATCGATTGCCGCGATCCCCGGCCGCCTCGAGGGAATCGAGGCCCAGGTCGCTGAAATATCGACGAGCGTGCAGGCCCTGTCACATCGTCTGCATTCCTCGAAGCTCGAGTACTTGGGCCTGGTCGCGGCGCTTCGGAGCTTCTGCCGCGAGTTCTCCGATCAGCACCGCGTCGACGTCAAGTTTTCACACGATCCAATCCCGGATGGCTTGCCGCAGGAGATCTCACTGTGCCTGTTTCGCGTCGTGCAGGCCGCACTGGTCAATGCCCTGAAGCACAGCGGCGTCAAATCCTTTGGCGTTCACCTGGGGTCCTCACGCGGTGCGGTGCATCTAAACGTCCAGGATCGTGGTGTCGGCTTCGATGTCGAAAAGATGCTGACTGGTCACGGTCTCGGTCTGATCAGCATGCGTGAGAGAGTGCGCTTCGTGAATGGCGAGATTTCGATCCTGTCAAAGCCCAACGGCGGCACGACGATAACCGTTGATGTGCCGCTCCCCGCTGAAGCCGTCACATCACAGAGTGCGTGATTCACAGCGGCGCGCTATTCGTCGGCCCGACGCCGCGCTAGAATTCTCGAGCTTATGGACATTACCGTGGCCAACCGTCCTGAGCGCCCGTTCGTCATTAATGGAGCGACGAAAGGAGTTCGGAAGATGACGAAGTTGACATTTTCGACGACCATCGCTGCGCCGAGCGAGCTCGTCTGGCGGACGATGCTCGAAGACGCGACCTACCGCAACTGGACGAGTGCGTTTCAAGAAGGATCGTACGCGGTAACTGACTGGAAGCCGGGCAGCAAGGCTCTATTCCTGGCGCCCGATGGCACCGGCATGGTCAGCAGGATCGCCGAGCATCGTCCGAACGAATTCCTGTCGATCGAACATCTCGGCGTCGTCAAGAATGGCGTTGAGGATACGACGAGCGCCGAGGTGAAAGAATGGGCGGGTGCGCGGGAGAATTACCTGCTGCGGGACGACGGCGACCGCGTGACGCTGACAATTGAGATGGATACCGCGGACAGCTACAGGCAGTACTTCGAAGACACGTGGCCGAAAGCGCTATCGGCGCTCAAGGATTTGTCCGAGAGCCGAGTGGCCGTCGGGTAGCAGGAGCGCCTCTCGCCCCAGTTTTACGTGAATCCCGACGCGTTGACAGGCGCGGCCGATCGCACTACCGTGGGAGAGGCGCGTAAAGGGCGCCCGCGGGTTCGCGCGAAGGGCCAAGCCCACCGTTACCACTGCTCGATCAACGGCCGAGAACCGCCGTGCTGCCTGTCTGCGAACCACAGGGCTGAAGCATGGAGGTTTGTATGCCGTCACGCGAGCTGCCCGCCCGTCCCAGCCTCGAACATCTGAAGAAACTGGCAAAGTCGCTGCTCGACGCTGCGAAGGCAGGCGACCGCGACGCGCTCCAGCGATTCGCGATCCTGCCCTCGCTTTCAGGCATGTCGCTCGACGGGATCGCCACGGCCGGTCTGGCGCTGCACGACGCCCAGTCGGCGATTGCGCGCGAGCACGGATTCCCGTCCTGGAACGCACTGCGGGAAGAAGTCGAGTCGCGAACGCTGTCGTTCGACGAGGCGGTCGACGAGTTCATTCGCAACGCCACCGGCGGCGCCACCGGGCGCGCGGAGCGACTCCTGGAGCGTTATCCGCGCATCGCGTCCGCGACGCTCCACACCGCCCTGGTGCTTGGCGACGCTGCAGCAGTCGACGAGTGGCTGAAAAAGGATCCGGCACTCGCCCGACAGCCAGGCGGACCACAGCACTGGGAGCCGCTCCTCTACGTCTGCCACACGTCGATGCACCAGCGCAGTCGACCGCGGCTCGACGGACTCGTGATCATCGCGCGCCGGCTCTGCGCGCTCGGCGCGGATCCCAATGGCGAATATCACTGGAACTGGCACCCCGAGCTGCCGCGGACGGTACTGTGGGCAGCTGTCTGCGCTGTGGCACACCTGCCGCTCGCCGAGGTGCTGCTCGAGGCGGGAGCCAACCCCACGGATGGCGTGACGTCGCACATTGCCGGCGGCGGAGGGAACCTCGAGGCGCTCGAGCTGCTCAACCGCTACGGCCTGAACGTGAACGGGATTCCCGGCGGCGTGCCACCGCTCGTCTACATGATGTCGTGGGCCGACACTGCTGCCGGTCCGCGGTGGTTGCTCGAGCACGGCGCGGATCCCAATCTCGCGTGGGGCGATGCCGGTGAGGCGCCGCTACATGTTGCGGCCCGGCGCTGGGATGTGCCGATGGTCGAGGCGCTCGTTGCACATGGCGCCGATGTGTCGCGCCGCCGCGGCGATGGTGCAACGCCGCACACGCTCGCCGAGCTCCACGGCAACCCCGACATCGCGGCATGGCTGCTCGCGCACGGCGCAGCTGACGAACTGTCGCCGCTCGAGCGCTTCATCGCCGCGTGCGCGCGCGCGGATCGCCCGGCCGCGGACGCAATCCTGGCGGCACACCCTGCGGTGCGCTCGCAGCTCCGACCGGAGCACCACCTGATGCTGCATCGCCCGGCCGAGAGCGGTAATGCGGCCGTCCTCGAGACGATGCTCGCGTGCGGATTCGAGACGGACGCGAGAGACAAGGACAACGTGACGCCGCTTCACCGGGCAGCCATGGGAGGGCACGTTGATGCAGTGCGCGTCCTCCTGGCGCATGGCGCCGACGTCGCGGCACTCGATGGCATGTTCGCGGCGCCACCGCTGGTGTGGGCCGTAGAAGGCCGCAGCAATACACGGGATCGCGAGGCCAATCACGTCGGCGTCGCGCGGCTGCTCATCGCCGCCGGCTCACCGCTCGAATGGATGCCACCAGAGGGTGCGCCGGGACCGGAGCGCACGCTCGAAGGTTTGTCCGAGCTTCGGCGCGACGCGACGAACGGCGCGTCGGCGTAACGCTCAGAACCTCAGGACGAGGCCTGCCGAACCTCTCGCGAACTCGAGAGTTCGCGACCCGTCGACGACGTCGAAGTCCACGTCGCCGAACGTCCGAAAATAGCGAAGGTCGGCGCGCAGGCCGACGTGGGTTCCGAAGAAGAACATCGCGCCGCCGCCAAAGTCCCAGCCGGCTTTGCTGTTGTCGAGGCTCAGGACATCTCCGAAGGCGTCGACCTTGGATCGAATGACGCCGAGGCCCACCAGCGCATAGGGACGAAACCCGACGCCTGTCTGACCGCCGATGGGGACGCCGAGCAGCAGGTTCCCCGTCGCGGTCAGCACGCTGCTGCCGCCGGCGTCGGTCTTGCCGAAGAAGTCGGGGCTGTATCCGAAATCCGCCTCGACCCCGAGAACCCCTCCGCCCATATAGGCGAGGCTGGCGCCCCAGTCGACGCGCTGGGCGTCGATCGCGTCTGAAATCTCCTTGCCTGAGTCGCCGGCGAAGTTGACGCCGACGAACGGCACGAACAGGCCGTCGGCGCTCGCCGCCGCGGGCGCCGCCAGTCCAAGAAGGAGACTCAGCGCAAATGCTCTGCTGAATGACATGTCATGTCCTTTCGTGTGCTGGGGAGGCGAGATCGTGCGATCGAAGCAACCATAACAGCGAGGCTCACCGGCCGACGCCGTGCCGCGAGCATACCGCGCTTCGTGATCGGGCAGGTAGGCGGCGAACCTCATCGGGCCGGTCTTGCCATTTCCTCCTTCACGCGCGGCGCCACTCCCCGGCCAATCAGCTCGATGCTCTTCATCGTCGCCGCATGCGGCAGCGTGCCGGCGCTGTATTTGATGTTGAAGCGCGACAGCGAGAGCAGGCGCGACGTCCGGACGATCTTCGCCGCCACGGCTTCAGGCGAGCCGACGCAGAGCGCCCCGTCTGGTCCGGCCTCGCGCTCGAACTGCGCACGCGTCGCCGGCGGCCACCCGCGCTCGCCGCCAATGCGATTGATCAGCGTTTCGTAGTGCGGCCAGAGCTCGTTCTTCGCCTGCTCGTCGGTTGCCGCCACGTGACCAGGCGAATGGACCGCGATCGGCAGGAGCGGTTTGCCCAGCTTCTCGAGCGCCTGGTAGTACAGATCGACGTAAGGCCGGAAGCGCGAGGGACTGCCGCCGATGATCGCGAGCGTCAGCGGCAGCCCGTACCGGGCGGCGCGTACCACCGACTCAGGGCTTCCGCCGACGCCGATCCACGTCTTCAGCGGAGGGCGCTCGACCGGCGGATAGATCGCCGGTGCGGACACCGCGCCGCGTGTCGTTCCGTTCCAGTTGACGGCGCCTCCCTTCACCAGCTCGACGAACAGCGAGACCTTGTCCTCGAACAGCTCTTCGTACCGCGACAGGTCGTAGCCGAAGAGCGGGTACGACTCCGTGAACGATCCGCGGCCGAGAATCACTTCAGCGCGGCCGTTCGACAGGCCGTCCAGCGTCGAGAAGCGCTGAAAGACGCGCACGGGATCGTCGGTGCTCAGAACGGTGACCGCGGAGCCGAGGAGGATCCTGCGCGTCCGGCTGGCGATCGCCGCGAGGACGACCTCGGGCGCCGAAATCGCAAAATCGGGCCGGTGATGCTCACCAACACCAAACGCATCGAGGCCGAGTTCGTCGGCCAGGATGGCTTCTTCCACGACGTTGCGGAGCACGCGCGCCTGCGGCTCCAGCGATTCGTCCGGTGCGACGGTGACGTCACCAAAAGTATCGAGGCCGACTGCGAACGGTTCTGCCATCTCGTTCGAGTCTATCCCGCCACATTGGAAAATTGGGGTCGGGATAAATTTCGGCGATCGATAATCTACGAGTGAAGATACCTCGCCGTGAATTTCTTGCCGGCCTGGCAGCGGTCACTCCATTCGCCGCCAGCGCCGGCGCAACGCGACAAACAGGGAAACCCTCGACCATGTACGGACTCATCGGAAAGATGTCGGCTGTTTCCGGACAGCGCGACGCGCTCGCCGCCATCCTGCTCGAATCGACGGGATCGATGCCGGGATGCCTCAGCTACGTTATTGCCACCGATCCCGCCGACGCCGACGCACTGTGGATCACCGAAGTCTGGGACAGCGCCGAGAGTCACAAGGCGTCGCTTTCGCTGCCAGCCGTTCAGGCCGCGATCGCGAAGGGCAGGCCGCTCATCGCCGGATTCAGCAATCGCGTCGAGACGGTGCCCCTCGGCGGTCACGGCCTGCCGAGGACTGCTGCGCCCTAAGTCGTACCCACGACACCCGGCGGAATGTTCTGGTTCCGGCGAAAGAGGTTGGTCGGGTCGTAACGTGCCTTGATCGCCGCCAGCCGGTCGCGCGTGGCGCCAGGGTATGCCGCTCGCACACCGGCGTCGCCCTCGTCGCCCAGGAATCCCACGTACGCGCCAGGCCGTCCCTGGTCGAGCGCCGCCGCGAACGTCTTCACCCAGGCCGCGCGACGCGGCCGGTCCTCTGGTCCGTCATAGAACGACGCGACGTTGACGAGCATCCGTTGACCGCGATGGGCGAACGCCGTCTCGTCGTTCGATACGCGTGCGGCGGCGCCGCCGAGCGCTCTGATCTGCGCAACGCGGATACTCGCATCGGATTGATGCAGGTGACCGAGGATCGTCGATGCCGTGCCGCGATCGACGCGATCGATGAACAGTGTCTTGCCAATCGCCTTCGGATGATACGAGGGATCGTCAGGCGGATAGATCTCCGGATAGCGCATCGGCCGCACCAGGTCGGCGAGGGGCTTCGCGAGCGCGCGAAGCGGAGCGACGGCGCGAGCTCCAGCGTCGGCGTCTCCCGCATAGCAGAGCAGGATCATCATGACCAGCTGCCCGTGCATCGACGCAGGCACGAAGGGCAACGGCGGTGCGGGCATCACGTTACCGATGATCGACAGCTCGTCTGGCGCCGCGTCCGCAATCTCCATCACACCAGCGATGACGTCCTCGGTCGCCGGCAACAGCAACACGCCTCCCAGGACGCCGTTCACGGGTTGAAGTTGATAGCAGAAGCGCGTCACCACGCCGAAGTTGCCGCCGCCGCCCCGGATCGCCCAGAACAACTCGGGGTGCGACGACGCGTCCACATGGAGGACCTCGCCGTCCGCCGTGACGACCTCGGCCGCGAGAACGTTATCGATCGTCAGACCGTGCTTTCGGACCAGGTATCCGATGCCACCGCTGAGCGTGATGCCGCCGATACCCACCGATCCTGTGTCTCCAAATCCGGTCGCCAGGCCGTACATGCCTGCAGCCGCGGTGTACTCGGCGGCACTCAGGCCCGTTTCCGCCCACGCGGTGCGGCCGATCGGATCGATGTCGAGCGTCTTCAGGTCGCGCAGATCAAGGACGATGCCACCCTCGACGGTGCTGTGACCCGCGCCGCTGTGGCCGCCGCTGCGAATCGCCAGTGCGACGCCGGATTCCCGCGACAGCAGGACGACCTGCGCGACGTCGCTGGCGTCGACCGGCCGGGCGATCACGGCCGGACGGCAATCGAATCCGCCGAGAAATATCGCGCGCACCTCGTCGTAATCGTTGTCATCGGGCTTGATGAGGCGACCCTTCAGGCGAGTAGAAAGCTGGGCAATCGATTGAGAGGATAAGGACTGGTTCACGGCATCTCCTTCTTCTACTGATACGTCGACTGAAGGAAGCGCGAATCGACAGTCTCTTGTGCTTTGTGCGGAGCGGGTGGACTAGGCCCGAACGAGCGCGTCGGCGGCCGTCGCCTCAGCGGCGACGGCCTTCATCACTGGCAGCGCGAACTCGAGAAGGCCGCGCGCGTCGAGCAGCACGGACGACGAGTCGCCCACGACACCGCCGCGGTTGCCGGTCGTGGCGCAATACGTGTCCACGAGGCGGGCAAAGAATCGATCCGGCCAATTGGCGTGCGCGCCGGCCGACGTATCGAACTCCTCCATGTCGCGCCAGACCCGGTGGCCGTTTTCAGTCATGGGAACTTTGAACCGCACGACGATTTTGTCCGGAATGTCGGCCACGTGCTCGGCATAGTGCAGGAAGGTGACCGTGTCGTGATTGCAACCCAGCAGCAGAATCCTGCCGTTCAACTCGACGAACCGTTCGAGGGTCGAGCCCCGTCCGTAGGCGTAGTCCCACGGCTGCGGCGCCAGGAGCAGATCGGCATGCTGGCCCCAGGCAGCGAATCGCACGACGTGTGCGTTGACCTTCGTCCCGGGATAGGTGCGGAGGAGCTCGACGAGCGCGCCGTTATCGCGTGCCGAACGCGCCGTGAGTGGGTCGAGTGCCGGCAGCTTGTCGAGGACTTCACGCTCCTCGTCCGCGCGGAGGGTGCCGCGGCCCACCTCGTCGTAGTGATCGGGTGAGCTCGCATACATCAGGAGCGTCCCGTCGGCAGTCAACGCATCCTTCAAGGCGAGGTGGATCTGGTCCGGACCGCCGGCAATCCGGCCAACCGACCGGATCGACGCGTGCAGCATGACCGTGTCGCCCGGGATAACCCCCAGGCGCCGGAACCCGTCTGCCAATTCTGCCCGGGAATACACCAAACGGATTTTACAGGCGGCTAAGGTAGAGCTTTATTTGTGACGCACGGTTGGGCATGATCGGGATCCCACGCAGGCAGGCAGGGACCCCATGGCGACCGTTCTCCAGCACCCGTTCGGTACCACGACATTCGGCGATTTTCTCCGCACAGCGCGCGAGCAGCGCGGTCTTACACTGCAGCAGATTTCCAATGAGACGAAGATTCCACGCCGCCTTCTCGAGTCGCTCGAGCATGGCGATCTCGGCGCCGTGCCGGCCGGGATGTATCAGCGCGCCGAGATTCGTGCGTACGCAAAGGCGGTCGGCCTCGACCAGGCAGTGGCGTTGAGCGAGCTGGAGCGGGCGCTGGCGATGCGCTCGACGTCCGGCGAGCGCGATTCCGGAACCGATGGCGCCACCGACAACCCGCGCCACCGTTCGCTTCTGATCCTCGCGCTCGCGGCCGCCGTCGCCGTGATCGCCGTCGTTGCGTGGTACGGACGAATGACGCCGCGCCCCTCTGCGTCGGAGAACAGGATTCAGGCAGCGCCGGCGCAGCCGGTGCCTCGTACTGACACCGTCGCGACGGTTTCGTCGCAGACAGTGGATCGCGGGGCTGACGCCCCGCCACCTCAGCCGATCCCTGGTCGAGGGGATGAAGCGCCTTCAGCACGCGCTGCCGAAGCTCCGGCCTCACCGGCGACTGCCCTGGTGACCGAGCTTGCCGTCGTCACCGATCCGCCCGGCGCCCGGGTGATCGTCGATGGCATCGGACGCGGCACCACGCCGATCACCATCCGTTATCTGTCCGCTGGTGAAAAACGGGTGCGCGTGCTGAAGGACGGCTTTCCGGCACAGGAGCGAACCGTTCGCCTGGCGCCGGCGGCGCGGGCCACCACCGTCGTCATCCCGCTGCAGAGTGCCCCGCAGTAGCGCTACTCGCTGCGAAGCGATGCCACCGGATCGATGTTCGCCGCGCGCCGCGCTGGTACATAGCTGCCGGCGAGAGCGACGCAGGCGAGCATGCCGATTACCGTCGCAAACGTCACGCCGTCGGTCGGCGTGACCTCGAACAGCAGGTGCTCCAGCGTCCTCGTCAGGGCGATCGCGCCGACGACACCAGCGATCGTCCCTATCGCCGCGACCATAGCACCGTGGCGGACCACCATCATCAGGATGTCGCGCGGGGTCGCGCCCAGCGCCAGCCTGATGCCGATGTCGCGCGCTCCCTGGCTCACCAGGCACGCCATCACGCCGTAGATGCCGATGCTGGCGAGACCGATCGCGAGCGTGGCGAAAACGGCGAGCAGGACCATCGCAAACCGGCGGCGCGCCAGCGACTCGTCGACGCGCTCCGACATCGTGCGCACGTTGTAGAGCGGCAAATCGGGCGCGATCGCGCGAATCTGGCGGGACGCTTCCGCCGCCAGCGCGGCTGGATCGCCCCCGGCGCGAATGACCACGTTCATCGCCCGCGACGGCACCTGCGCGTGAGGGTGATACATCGCGATGCGTGAGTCGCGCTCGTCCAGCGTGTATTGCTTGATTCGCCCCACGATCCCGACAACCGTCAACCACGGCGCGTCGTCCGACGCATCCATCCCGCCGCGACGCAACCTCTTACCGATCGGATCCGCGTTCGGCCACAGGACGTGTGCCATGTGATCGTCGATGACGACGACGCGAGGCGCATCCCTGGTGTCGTGCTCCGTGAAGACCCGTCCGCGGATCAGCGGGATCTGCATCGTCTCGAAATACCGGCCGCCGACGACCCGTTGATCGACGTTGACGAAGGTCTCGCCGGAAGGCAGCGCGCGCCCTTCGAGGACGATCGGTCCCCACGCGAACATCTGGCTGAGCGGGAGCATCGAGACGCCGCCCGCCGACTTCGCTCCTGGAATCGCCGTCAGGCGCCTCCAGAGATCGCGATACGTCACGAGCACGCGTTCGGACTCGGCGTAACGCGGCCCTGTCATCGTCAGCTCGAGCGTCAGTACCCGATCGGCGGTGAAGCCTGGCGAGACGTCCTGCAGACGCCAGAAGCTGCGAATCAGAAGACCGGCGCCGACAAGCAGCGTGACCGACAGCGCAAGCTCGCCGATCACCAGCAGGCGGCGCAGATTCTGACCTCTTCCCCAGACCGCACCACTCTCCGAGCTGCCGCGATTCGCATCCCTGAGGCTGTCTACCGCGTGCGACGTTAGCCGGAACGCCGGCACAATCCCGAAAATCGCGCCGGCAGCGATCGACGCGACAAGCGTGAACAGCAGGACGTCTGCATTGATCGCGATCTCGTGCAGACGCGGCACGCTCTTCGACCCCAACGCACGGATCCCCGAGAGCGTGCCAACAGCGACCAGGACGCCGAGAGAGCCGCCCGTGAGCGCCAGGACCAGGCTCTCCGTCAGCAGCTGGCGGATCAGGCGCGCTCTCGTCGCGCCGATTGCCGCCCGCACGGCAATCTCTCGCCGGCGCGCGAGTCCTCGCGAGAGCAGGAGGTTGGCGACATTCGCGCACGCGATCAGGAGTACGAAGCCAACCGCGGCGGACAGCACCAGGACCGATCGCCGTGAATCGCCGACAACCTGCTGCTGCAACGGCACGATGCTGAACGTGAGCCCGCCGTTGGCCGGGTAGACGTCGGGATGCTCACGCCGAAGACGTGCGGTGAGTGCATCCATCTCGGCCTGGGCTGTCGGGATCGGGATGCCCGGCTTGAGCTTTCCGATCAGGTTGTAGTCTTCGCCATTCCGGACGAGCGCGGCGTCGGGCTCGAGCGGCAGCGGGAGCACGACGTCGGCATGCTCGGCGCCGCCGAGTGTGGGCATCACTTCACGAGGCAGATCGAAGCCGGCCGGCAGGACGCCGATCACCTCGAAGGGCTGCCCGTTGAGCGTCAGCACGCGCCCGACGACGCTCCGATCGCCGCCATACCGCCGGATCCAGGTGCCGTGACCGAGCAATACCTTTCCCGATCGCCCTGCCCTGTCGTCTTCAGGCCCGAATAACCGCCCGATCTCGGGCCGGACACCCAGCATCGGCAACAGGTTCGACGACATTCGGATCGCACCGATCCGTTCCGGTTCGCCGTCGCCGGTCAGGTTCCAGTTCGCGCCAATCGCTATCGCCAGCGACTCGAATCCGCGATGGGTGCGCAGGATGTCGAAATACTGCGCGGTCGAGAACCAGTCTTCGGCGACGCCGATGCCTGGCGATCGGTTCCAGAGAACGACCAGCCGCTGGGCGTCGCTGTACGGGAGAGGACGAAGGAGCAGCGCGCTCGCAACGCTGAAGATCGCCGTGTTCGCCCCGACGCCGATCGCAATCGACAGAATCGCGGTGATCGCGAAGGCTGGCGCGTGCACCAGCGTCCGCAGCGCGCCGCGAAGATCGGCGACAGTCTGTCCCATGGCTGGAGATTCTGTCTCAGAAACCAAAGAGCAGATATACGATTCACCCCATGAAACCCAGGGATCTGTTGATCGACACGATCGCGTTTATCCCGCCGGCCAAGGCGCTCGATGGCCTGACGCCGGATCAGGCCGAGCGCCACGCCGAGGGTCATACGCACTCGGTCGCCGAGATCGTGGCGCACATGGCGTTCTGGCAGAACTGGTTCTGCCGCCGGCTGGATGGCGTCCACGAGCCGATGGTGAGCTCCGCCGCGCTTGGCTGGCCCGAGCCAACGCCGGGAGGATGGGAGGATCTGAAAAGCCACTTCCTCGTCGGTCTGGAGCGAGTCGCCGCGCATGGCGACGCCGCCTCCGCGCTCGAACAACCGATCTCGCCCGCCCTCGAGTTTCCGCCGCTCGCGCACTACACAGCCCGCGATGCGCTCGTCCACGTTGCCCAGCACAACTCGTATCACCTGGGCCAGATCGTCTCGCTCCGCCAGGCACTCGGGCTCTGGCCGCCGCCGGGCGGGGGCTGGACCTGGTAGTTTCGCGGTCACGGACCCTTCGTCACGAGCAACACGGATTCAGGTAAGGTCACCGACTTCACGGATTCGGCAGGTCACGGACTTCATGCAGGTCACGGATGGACGCGGACTCGGGCGGGTCACGGACGACACGGATTCAGGCAGGTACAAGTTGGAAGGCAATTCTGGATCGTTGGCGCCTCGAACGGGTCGCGCCGCGCAACGCGCGGCTCGGCGGCCGGCGCGCGACTCGTGAGTTTCCAAACTCTACGTAGTCCGTGTGACTCCGTAGATTTCCGTGGAGTCCGTGTCCGGGTGGGTCCGTGTCATCTGTGTTGAGGCCTCGTCCGTGCCCGTCAGTGACCAGCTTCGACGAAAGCCTTCAACTTGCCCAGCGCGCGATCCCATTGCGCTTCGATCGCGTCAAGCGCCTGTCGCGCCTGATTCAGTTGCTGTCGCTGCAGCTCCCAGATGCTTTCGCGGCCCACGTACTCGCCGCGCACGAGGCCCGCATCGCTGAGCACGCGCAGGTGCTTGGCGACCGCCTGTCGCGTCACGCCGGCGCCCTCGGTCAACCGCGCGATCGACGTCGGGCCATCTGCAGAGAGACGGCCAACGATGCGCAGCCGAGTGTCGTCGCCCAGTGCGGCAAAGATGGGCGCGGAGGCCCGAATGGCAGCATCGCCCGCAGCGCGTCTAGGGGTGTGTCGTGACATACCGCTCCAGCGCCGGCATCTGCTCGGCCCAGCCGTCCGTGTTCTCGCGAAACGCCTTGTCGTAGCGCGAGGCCGGCAGCCGGTCGAACCCCGTCTCGACGACGGTAACGAGCGTGCCGTCGGGCGCGTCCTCGAGTTCGAAGACGACGAGCGTCGGTGGCTCGTTCGGGGCTGCCACCTCAGAACCCGGATGCCACCGCCAGGAAAAGCGATGCTCAGGGATCATCTCCTCGATCGTCACATCGAACATCACGTGCTCGTAGCCCTTGATCTGGACGTGCTCGTGGATGCGCGCCCCGGGCGTGAAGGTTGACGTGGCGGTGACCCCGAACCAGGCGCCGAATTCCCGGGAATCGGTCAATGCGCGCCAAACGCGGCTTCGCGGGGCCCTCACGAAGATCTTCCGCTCGATACGGTCGCTGCGTGCGCTCGACATTATACGCAACCTCCTGGTTGCATATTACCCCGGCCGGCGCCGGACACGCAACTATCCGGTTGCCTATTGCAGAACGCCTGGAGCGCGCCGCCGTTGGGAGGCGTCGGCGATGCGTAAATCCCGGCCACGGCATCCACCGGATGACACCCGCCACGAAAGTGACGGATTATTCAGGGAATGCCTGAAACACTCCGCGTCGGTCTGATCGGCTATGGCCTTGCCGGGGTGGCGTTCCACGCGCCACTCATCGCGACGACGCCTGGTCTGCAGGTCGCTGCGATTGTCACTGCCAATCCTGAACGGCAAGCGGCTGCCGCTCGCGATCATCCCGGCGCGCGCATCCTGGCGAGCGCCGAACCACTGTTCGCAGGCGATGCACGGGTAGACGCCGTCGTCATCGCCTCGCCGAACCGGACCCACGTCCCGCTCGCCTCGGCCGCGCTCGCCGCCGGTCTGGCCACGGTCGTTGACAAACCGATGGCCGCGACCGCCGGCGAGGCAAGGGCGCTGATCGCGTCGGCGCACACACGCGGTGTCCTGCTGACCGTCTTCCATAACCGTCGCTGGGACGGCGACTTTCTCACGCTTGAGCGTCTACTGGCGGATGAGGCGCTGGGCCGCGTACATCGCTTCGAGTCGCGCTTCGAACGATGGCGCCCCGAACCGCGGCGGACCTGGCGCGAGGATGGCACGCCGGGCGAAGCCGGCGGCCTGCTCTACGATCTCGGCAGCCACTTGATCGACCAGGCGCTCGTGCTCTTCGGTCCCGCGACGACGGTTTACGCCGAGCTCGATCGGCGCCGGCCTGGCGTCGTTGTCGACGACGACTCGTTCGTCGCGTTGACGCACGCGACTGGCGTGCGTTCCCATCTGTGGATGAGCAGCGTCGCGGCGCAGGCGGCGCCGAGGATGCGTGTGCTGGGAAGCAAGACCGCCTATACGAAGTACGGCCTGGATGTGCAGGAGGCGGCGCTGCGCGCCGGCGCGCGCCCCGGACCTGGCTGGGGCGAGGAGCTGCCCGAGCATTGGGGGCGGCTGGGTACCGACGATGACGGACAGAGGGTGGCGACCGAGCCGGGAAACTATCCCGAGTTCTACCGCCGCCTCGAACGGGCGTTGCGAGAAGGTTCAGCGCCGCCGGTCCTCCCCGAAGATGCCGTGCGGTCGCTCGACGTGATCGAAGCGGCCCAGAAATCGTCCGCCGAACGCCGCGCGATCCCGCTTAAGGTATGAACAGGTGGAGTCAGAGAAGCCCACCGATCGTTCACGATTGACCTGACGGCCCTGATCTCCACGAACAAGTAATCATCCAGCGGGTGCCCCTGTGCTCTACAACACGCTGAAATTCCTTCACATCCTTCTGGCGATTCTCGCCGTCGGCTTCTCTATGACGTTCGGTCTCATCCTGTCGCGCGCGGAGAAGGCCGACAAGGACGGCCGCGAGCTCAAGTTCGCCCTGCAGACGGTGCGGTTCATGAGCATGATCGCGAACGTCTGCTTCGTGCTCCTCGTCATCGTCGGCGTTGGTCTGGTCCAGCTCGGCGGCTTCACCTGGGCGCCGATGTGGATTCACGGATCGGCGGGGCTCTTCCTGATCGCCTTTTCGATCGGGATTTTCATCCTGGGCCCGATGGGCAGACGGCGCCTGAAGATACTCGAAAGCCGAGGCCCTTCCGACCCGGAATTCATCAAGCTGTCGAAGCGTTCGGCAATGCTCGCTGGCCTTGCCGGCGTGATCACGCTGGCGATCATCTGGCTGATGGTCGCCAAACCGGTGTGACGCCCATGCTGTTCACGATTCTCAAGTTTCTGCACGTCTGGCTCGCCATCATCGCCATCGGATACAACGCCGCGTACGGGATGATCATCGCGCGTGCCCGGGCTGGTGGCATCGACGGGCGGGAGATGCGCTTCGCGCTCCATACGGTCAAGTTCATGGACGACTACATCGCCAACCCGTGCTACGCCTTGCTGCTGATCACGGGCGGCGCGATGGTGTATGTCAGCGGCTATCCGTGGACGCTGAAGTGGATCTATCTGTCGCTCGGCCTGCTGATCCTGGCGTTTGCGATCGGCATCGTGCTCTACTCTCCGACTCTGCGGCGCCAAATCGAAGTGCTCGAGACGAGCGGACCGTCGGATCCGGAATTTCTCAAGCTCTCGAAGCGTGGCGGCGCACTCGGCGGTATCCTCGGCGTGATCGTAATCGCGATTGTCGCGCTGATGGTCTTCAAGCCTCTGTAGAGTCAGACCTCACCCAACACGGAGCGTGAACCGATGGACCGACGCCAGTTCCTGTCGAACACTGCCCTCGCGGCGACATCGCTTGGCATCGCCGCCGCAGGCTCGCTGACGGCACAGACCAAGCCACCGGCAAAAAAACAGACGTTCAAGTTGAAATACGCACCTCACATCGGCATGTTCGAGAACTCCGCCGGCAAGGATCCGCTCGATCAGATCCGGTTCATGGCCGATGCCGGCTTCCGCGCGTTCGAAGACAACGGCATGATGAAGCGGCCGATCGAGCAGCAGAAGCAAATGGGCGATCTGCTCGCGCAGCGCGGCGTGACGATGGGGGTCTTCGTCATCGATGGCGGCGACAACTGGAAAGTGTCGCTGGCCACCGGCAAGCCGGAGTTCACCGAGGTCTTCCTGAAAACCTGTCGCGACGCCGTCGAAATTGCCAAGCGCGTCAACGCCAGATGGTTGACCGTCGTCCCCGGCTACTTCGAACGTAATCTGCCGATCGGCATTCAAACGGGGAACGTGATCGACGCCTTGAAGAAGGGCGCCGACATCCTGGCGCCGCACAACCTGGCGATGGTGCTGGAGCCGCTCAGCGACAACCCCGACCTGTTCCTGCGCACGTCGGATCAGGCATACATGGTGTGTCGCGCGGTCGGCAGCCCCGCGTGCAAGATCCTGTTCGACATGTATCACATGCAGCGCAACGAAGGCCGCATGATCGAGCACATGGACTGGGCGTGGGAGGAGATCGCGTACTTCCAGATTGGCGACGTCCCGGGCAGAAAGGAGCCGGGCACTGGAGAAATGAACTACCGCAACATCTTTGCGCACATCGCGCAAAAAGCGGCGCAGTCGAACCGCGACTTCGTGCTCGGCATGGAGCATGGGAACGCTCAGCCTGGTGCGGACGGAGAGCTCAAGCTCATCGACGCATACGTCGCGGCCGATCAGTTCTGACGCTTCAGCTCGCGGTTTTACAATGAAGACGTCCCATGGCGACGCCGACCATCACGCCACTTGCGCCAGGGGATCTGGCCTTCGACACGATCGACGCGGACGGCTGGCCGCTGCTGCGCCCGACGCTGCTGACAATTCACCGAACGTCGCCGGACGACGCGCGTACGCGCCAGGTCTACTTCTCGCTGGATGGGAAACGGATCGCGACGCTGTTGTTCGGTCAGCAGGTGACGCGTGAGATCGCGCCAGGACGGCACACGCTCCGCGCCAACAACACGCTCGTCTGGAAAACGGTGGAATTCGAGGCCGAACCGGGCGCGCACGTGCACTACACGTGCGTGAATCGCGCGCCGTCGAGCCTGTACTTCATGCTGTTCATCTTCGGCGTGGCGCCCTTGTACGTGGTGCTCCGTCCCGGCGTGCCTTCGGCAGCCCCGTCTGCGGAGACCTGATCGCGCTCAGCGACACGCATCTCGCGATCACGCGTCGAGGAGCCGCAGATAGTCCTCTGGCGTATCGACGTCGCGAAGCACACCGGGATCGTCAACAGCGACATCGATCCCGCGGCTGGCAAACGTCCGCACGATCGGCTTCGCACCGTCGGCCGGATTCGCGGCACGCAACGCCGTCAACAACGCATCACCAAAGATCACGGGATGACCGTGACGTCCCGCGTACACCGGACGCACGAGTGGGACTCGCGTGCGGTGCCAGGACGCAATCAGCGCGCCCACGGTTGCCGCAGCGGGAAGCGGCACGTCGACGAGCGTCATGAGTACTGCCTGCGGCGGTTGGGCGATCGCGTTCAACCCGCACAGGAGCGATGACAGTTGGCCGCGAGCAGGGTCGGGATTGATCACCTCGATGACGCGAGCGGATCGCGCGTCGTGCCACAAAGAAGGAATGTCGAGGCGCTCGCGGGTCACGGCGATCAGCGGATCGAGCCCAGACTCGGCCAGCGTGCGCAGGATGCGGCCGAGGAACGTGCCGTCCGGCTGGATCGGCAATCCCGCCTTGCTCCGCCCCATCCGTGTCGAGCCGCCCGCAGCCAAAACAATGGCCGGGATAGGAGGTTGAATGGACGCGTCGGGGGGTTTCACGCTGAGGTAGGCCGCGGACGATATTGATGAGTTTGCTGAGAACTCAACCGCTTACCTAGTTCGGGCAACCGCCAGAAATCTGAGCTCATGCAGACCAGTGTCGCACCTGTCGCTGACAAAAGACACCGACTTTTGGCCGCCGCGAAGGCCGATAAACGCCGACGAATCGTTGACTTGCTGCTGAGATCCGCCTATATTGCCCTCGGATTTCTGAAGGTCGACAGGACGCGCTCCGGCTTGCAATCCAGCTGGGCACGTCGGGCCTGAACCCGGGGGGACCGGGTCGGGCCCCGAGATGTTCGGGCGCCGCACCGTGGCGGGATTCGTCTTGCCTGCCCTCCCCGGAGATCCTCACGGTCACGTCATCGGAGGACACGGCTATGCCGACGGGCACTATCGCACGGCTCCTGATCGACAAGGGTTTCGGGTTCATTCGGGATGAAAGCGGCGTTGAGCATTTTTTTCATCGCAGCGCCGTTCGCGGGGCAGTATTCGAGCTGTTGCGCGAGGGCCAGCGCGTCGAATTCGTGCCTGAAGAGTCGGGTAAGGGACCTCGGGCGGGCGATATCCGCCTGATTGAGAATTAGCCGGTATTCCCCCGGCCCGCGATGGGCCGGGGAGTTCGGTCCTGCCAGGCACGCTTCCGGTCCACCAGGCCATCCGAGGAAGCGAACGGGGCCCGGTGGCCTTCCCGGTCTTCAAAATCGGTTGCTCCCCGCGAGTCGGGGAGGCTGGGTTCGACTCCCAGGCGCTTCCGCCATTTCCATCGTATCGCTGCTTTGATCCTGATCGGATCGCGACGCTCACTGCAACCTGATCGCTCATCGGCAATCGCTGATCGTCGCGAGCACGAGTGCGGTTTCCGAGAAATCCTCGAATACGACGTCCGCTCCCGCGTCGTGTAACTGATGGACGGAATACTCGCCGGTCGCCACCGCGACCACTCGCGCGCCATGGGCGTGTGCGCACTCGATATCGCGCGGCGTATCGCCGACGACGACGATATCGGCGGCGATGACCGCGGGCGGCAGACCGCAGCGCCGGGCACGATCAAGGGCAATCGGCACCAGATGATTGCGATCGTGTGCGTCCTCACCAAACGCGCCGCAGCGAAAGTACCGCCACAGGTCGAAGTGGCCGAGCTTCACCTCCGCAGCCTCGGCGTAGTTACCCGTGAGCAGGCCGAGGAACGTGCGCGGCGACACAGTGAGCGCGTCGAGCAGCGGGAGAATGCCAGGGAGTACCGTTTTGCCGATCGTCGCGCGCTCGACCTCCTCGCGCAAGTACTCGAGGTAGCGCATCCGGAATGCGGTGATGTCGCGCTCGGCGGCGGGAATCGCATGGTGATCCAGCGCGTCAGCCAGGATACTCGTGTCCGTTCGCCCTGCCAGCGACACCTCGGCAAACGCGTCGGGAATGCCGAACAGCGCCTCGAACGCGCGGGTCATGCCGCGCTTGCCGGCGCCGCCCGTCAGCACGAGGGTTCCGTCGATATCGAATAGCACCAGTTGCTGGGTCATCGCCGACTGCAGAGCTCGTGACGCGTGCAACCCCGATCTACAATTCTTTCCATATGACTGGGAGGCTCCACATGAGGCAGGTGACAGGTCTGGCGCTGGCCGTGTTCCTCGCGGCGGGCATTTCGCTGCCGGCACAATCCCCCACGACGCCAGGCCATGAAGGGATGTCGATGACGCCCGTGGCGGAGGCGACGGCGACGATTGCCGGCGAGGGCATCACTGGTACGGCCACGCTGAAGGAGATGAAACACGGCGACACGAACGTGCTCATGATCCAGCTGACGGCGTCAGGTCTCAAACCCGGCCTGCACGGCGTCCATCTTCATGCCGTCGGCAAATGCGAGCCCCCCTTCACCAGCGCCGGCGGCCACTTCGATCCGGGTCCTGCGGGCAACCCCGATCCGGACGCCAATCATCCTTACCACTTCGGCGACATCCCGAATCTGAAAGTGGGCGCGGACGGCAAAGGGGAACTGAACGCGTTGACGACGCGGGCGCTGCTCTCTGATGGCCCGACGACGCTCCTCGACGCGGACGGGTCGGCGATCATCATCCACGGGAATCCGGATCAAGGGATCACTGGCGAACCGAAGTCCGGCGTCAGCGGCGGGCCACGGGTGGCCTGCGGGGTGATTCAGAAGAAGTAGAGTCACGAGTCGCGGTCACGGACGGTCACGGACAAGGGTCACGGACGATTACGGACAGGGCGGCGGGTCGCGGATAGCGCGCCTCGTCGTCCACGTCTATTCGAATCTTAGGGTCGCGTTCCAGCGGCGGGGATCTGTCCGTGCCAGTGTCCGTCCGTGACCTGCGGCAGTGGCACTAGCGGCCGAACAGTCGCCCCAGCACCCCTCGTTTCTCTTCGGTCAGCGCCCCGGTTGCGGCGTTCAGGACCAGCATCCGCTCGACGAACGCGCGCCCGAGATCCGGTGTCGCCGACAGAACGACGATCGCCAGATTGCGCTCCTCTGACAGGCGTGCCATATCGGCGGCCACGCTCTCGATGTCCTGAGGCGTCAGGTTGACGGCCGGATGTTCCACGAGCAGCGTCGAGGGGTTCGTGACGATCGCGCGGCCCAGGCGCGTCCGCAGGCGCGACGCGGCACCGACATCGCCCGCGCGCGTGATCAGCGCGTTCGGATCCAATCCAACTTCACCTCCCAGCACCTCGACCTGCCGTCGCACGTCGTCTGCCATCGGCTCGAGGTCGAGGGTCAGCGACATCGCGATGTTCTGCGCGAGCGTGAACTGATCGAGCAGCACGACCCGCTCGCTGACGATGCCGAACCGGTCCACTGTCGCGAGCCAGTCCGCGCTGTCCGCGATGGCGCTGGTGGCGCGTCCGGCAAGGTGGATCGACCCCTGCTCGGGCAGTGTCGCGCCCGTGACGAGGTTCACGAACACCTCGGCCATCGTTTGATCGACGCCGGCGATGCCGACGCGCTCGCCGGGTTGAACGATGAGGCGCTGAAGCCGTAGCGGCCGCAGACCGCCGTACGGCTTGCTTACGCTGTCGATGTCGAGGACGGGAGACGCCACGGCCATATCCGCCGTCAGCGCGGGCCAACCAGACTGCGGACCCGTTCCAGTTCTTCCGGCGGAAGCGTGACCGATCCGAGGTGCGCGCGCGAACCGTGATCGTAGCCGTGGTAGTCGGACCCGCCGGTAACGGCGAGGTTGAGCGTGGCGGCCAGCGCGCGATAGCGCGTCACGTCCTCCGGCGAGTGCTCGCTGTGAAACACCTCGATTGCATCGAGGCCCGCGGCGGCCCACTCCTTGATCCGTTCATCGCCGCGGTTCAGTCCCGGATGCGCCAGCGAGACGATCGCGCCGACGCTGTGGAGAAGGTCGATCACCTGCGCGACGGAGGGCCCTTCGCGCGGTACCCAGGCGGCGCCGCCTTCGCCGAGGAAGCGATCGAAGGCGTCGGCCTGCGACGTCGCGTGGCCGGCTGCGATGAGCGCCGCCGCCACCGCAGGACGGCCGATCGCTTCCCGCGCCTCACGGGATGCGAGCAGCCGCGGAACGTCGATCGGCGCGCCAATCCGCTCGAGCCTCGCGCCGATCTCCTTCACGCGCGCGGTACGCTGCTCGCGCTGCCGCGCCAGGAACGCGCAGAGGTCAGCGTTCCCGGGATCGACGAAGTAGCCGAGCACGTGCACGTCGCGGCCCCGCTCGACGGCGGTGACTTCGACGCCGTCGATCAAGGTGAGGCCGAATGCGGCGGCTGCCTGGTGCGCGGATGGCAGGCCCGCGACCGTGTCGTGGTCGGTGACAGCGAGGACGCGGATCCCGGCCTTCCAGGCGCGCTCGACGAGCTCGTGGCTGGTCAGGCGGCCGTCGGATGCGTCAGTGTGCGTGTGGAGATCGATCACCGCGTGGTGCGGCCTCAGCGTGAGGCCGCGCGGCGAGCGCCCGAGCCCGTCGCGGGCTTGGTCCGGGGGCGGCGGGCGGCGCGGCCCTGCCGCTTCAGCAGCGACTTGTATTCGCGAATCAGGAGCTCGAGATGCTGACGTTCCTCCTGCGCGAATTCGAGGAACACCTGCTTCCCTTCGGAGTCCTCGAACTTCTCGCCGTAGCGCTTGAAGAAGCGATGCGAGCCGCGCTCGCAGCGAATGCCGATGAGATATGCCTGCTGATCGTTGACGCCGCGCGTGAGGCGCTCGGCGCCTTCCGAGAAGAGTCCGTTGGCGGCGCCCTTGAAGAACAGGAACGTCGGGCGCGATTCCAGCTGCGGGTCGCGATCGAGGAGGTGCTTGTAGCGCGCTTCGAGCGTGCCGAGATGTTCCTTCTCTTCTTCGGCCAGCTTCTCGAAGATCGCGCGGCCCCGAGCATCGCGGGTGATTGCCGAGGCGCGTGTGTAGAACTCGAGGCCGCTTCGCTCGGTCGCGATCGCGATGCGCAAGGCATCCCGCGCGAACAACAGCTCGGTCGTCGAACCGTTGACCGGCGTGGCGCGCCGGCCGGTCCGGCAGTCCTCGCATTCGCCGTAGATCTGCAGCACACTCTGTCGCGCGGCGAAGTTCCGCGCCGTCGCAACTTCCTCGATCAGGACTTCGATGTCGGAGCTGAGGAACTCGGACGACTGATTACAGCTCTTGCAGATCAGATGAAAGTGGCGCGGATGACGGTACGAATGCTCGAAGCGGAAACGGCCTTCGCCGAAGTCCACCTTGCGGGCGATCCCCGCGTCCACCATCCATTGCAGGGTGCGATAGACCGTGGCGCGGCTGATCCGATGATCCTCGCGTTTGATCAGATCGACGAGATCGTCCGCGCTCAGGTGGCCTTCCTGGCGCAGGAAGACGTTGACGATCAGATCGCGCTTGCTGGATCGCTTGCCGCCGGCGGGCCGCAGGCCTTCGAGTTCGGGTGGAGGGGAAGTCGCCACCGGCCGCAGTCGCCTCCGGGAATCAGACGCTGAACGAGGACCCGCACCCGCAGGTCGAGACGGCGTTCGGGTTCTTGATGGTGAAGCCGCCGCCGGTGACCGTGTCGACGAAGTCCACTTCCGCGCCGCCGAGATAGCGGACGCTGATCGGGTCGACGTACAGCTTGACGCCGTTGCTCTCGAAGATCTGGTCGCCGAAGCCGCCGCCTTCATCGATCATCAGGCCGTACTGGAAACCGGAGCACCCGCCGCCCTGCACGAAGACGCGCAGGCCGCTCCCGTTCTTCTGCTCGTCGGAGAGCAGCTCGGTGATCTTCGAGGCGGCAGTTTCCGTCACGTTAATCATTTCTTTGAACTCCTCACTCGATTATAGCGGCCGGTCCCCCCGGGCTCAAGCCGCAGGCTCCCCATTCCTTGCGCTCGTTCCGCGCCCCACCGCCGCATCTTGTGTGGGGGACAGTCCCCCTTTTGGCAGATTGGGGGGACAGTCCCCCGCCGCGGCGAGCACTCAGCTCGGCAGGGAGTCGTCTTTTTTCTTGTCGCTGGAGTTTTCGCCCAGCGGCCCGGCCCCTGGTGTGGCGGGTTCGAGACCGAGCCGCTGGCGTTTGAGATACAGGCCCTTCCGCGAAATCCCCAGGAGCTGGGCCGCTTGATCCATGTGGCCGTGGGCAAGCGTCATCGCGTGCTGGATCATCGTCCGCTCGAGATGCTCCGTCGCCGGCGCCAGGGGCTGATCGATCCGGACGACGACTTCCGTCGGCAGGATCTCACGTTCGGACGCCGGCACGGTGCGACGTGACGCCGTAATCTGCGCGGAGAGATGTTCCGGCATGATCACCGCGTCGGTGTCGGCCAGCGCGGCGGCGCGCCGGAGCTCGTTCGCCAGTTGCCGCACATTGCCGGGCCAGGAATAGAGGAGCAGATACTCCATCGCCTCGGCGGAGGCCGACAGGGGTCCCTTCTTGAATTCGTGTCCCAGCCGGGTCAGGTAGTGATCGACGATGGCGGGGATCTCCTCCCGGCGCTCGCGCAGCGGCGGCACGCGCAGGCGAATCACGTTCAAGCGATAGAACAAGTCCTCGCGAAACAGACCGTCTCGGACCAGGGCATCGAGGTCACGGTTCGTCGCCGCGACGACGCGCACGTCGACCTTGACCGGGTGCGACTCGCCGATCGGATGCACTTCCGTCGATTCGAGGAACCGGAGGAGCTTCACCTGCGCTTCGACGCCGATCTCACCGATCTCGTCGAGAAACAGCGTTCCACCGACCGCGCCCCGGATGACGCCCGGCGACTGCTCCTGGGCGCCGGTGAAAGCGCCGCGGCGATGGCCGAACAACTGGCTATCGAGCATCTCGCGTGGGACGGCGGTGCAGTTGAACGGCACGAACATTTTGTTGGCGCGAGGGGAGTACTCATGAATCAGTCGGGCAAGGATGTCCTTGCCGGTCCCGGTTTCACCCGTCAGCAGGATCGTTACTGGCGTCTGAGCGACACGACGAATCGTCTTGACAAGGTCGAGCATAGCCTCCGACGCGAAGACGCCGTGTGTCGCATCGTCCATCGGATCAATCGACCATAGGGCAGATTGTTCGCGGGCCTCCTTTTTCGCATTCTCGGCCATGCGACTTGCCATGACCAGAGTGCGAATTGCCGCGAATGCTGTCGTTGCTGCCGCACTCGGACCGACGTCAGCGACAATGAACCACGGTTGTTCCAACCAAGAGCCAAGGTCAATACGAGCATTAGAAACACGGGACCAAGCATTACGTGCTTCGGCATCGGACCATGATAGGCAAATGTCGATGTCGATTCGATCGTCGGAGTCTACCGTCACCAGGGCGGCCGCCCTAACACAGTTGAGTGCTCGCATCAGATCGAGCAACTCTTTCCCCACAAGGTCAGCCCTTGAACCGAGTTCGAACAGGCTGGCTATCCTTGCGAGGATCACGTCAGCCGTCTCGGGCACCAATGAATCGCTATAGCTCAGCGCCGAATCTGAATCCACTTGTGAGGCCGCGTACTGATGACCGATCGCGACAAAGATTCGTCTTGTGCGATCAAGAATTACTCTGGCGGGCTCGATCTGGCCCCCATGCTTCAGTAGCAGGCTTCGTGCGTGGTTGATGTGCGCCACAACCTCGAGCGACGGATCCGCGTGCTCAACGGTAGCATGCAAAAGGCCTGTGGCTGCCTCATCGAGTCTGCCAACTCTGGTTACAATTTCTGCAATGAGCAGACGAAGGCGGACGACCAGTTCGCGGTCGCCCACGTGGATGGCGTCACCGAGAGCGGATCGGGCCACTCTCTCGGCGGCTTCGGCATTTCCTGCGAGCAGCTCAAGGCGCGCCGCAGACAAGCGGGGCCATAGGGCCTGATGAGACAGCTCCTTGGTTCCGGGTCGATCGCCTAGCTGATCCAAGCATTCACGCGCGCCTTCGATGTTGCCGCGCGCCATCTCCAATTGACACAGACCGTCGAGAATGGAGGATTTCCACCGAGGCGCAACCCTCGATAGCTTCAGCGCTTCACGAAACTTCTTCTCTGCTACGATGAGATCACCCGATGCCAAAGCGATGGTCCCGGCGTTGGCGATCGCGGCGAGTCTCGTCTTTTCGACACCGGCCTCATAGGCAGACCGCAGCGCCGATTCCGCCTCGGTGTTGGCTGCCACCGGGTCCGAGCGCATATAAGCGAGACAAAGAGCATCAATCGAGGCAAGCGCCTGAAGCCAGTAGTTGGGGTGTCTTGCCAGAAGAGATCGGGCAATGTTGACGTGCTGTATTGAGGAATCGACCACTCCTCTGCGACTTTCGACTTCTGCGACAAACAAGTGAAGCGCGATAGTCGTTGTCGGATCACCTAGTCGATTGACGTGTTGCCTAAGGTTCTTCAGGAACGTTCTGATGTCTCCAGTTGAACTAAACTCTCCGATGGCCGTCAGCAACCAGAGCTCTGCCCAACAGCGGCAATGCCATGCTTTGGCTTCGGCGCTGGCCTGAACGACCTTTCTGAGAATTTCCTCAGCCGCGTGAGCATTCCCCGTATCGATGAAGACTTGAGCGAGAACTGTTCTGGCTCGCAGTCGTTGCTCGACCGAAGTCCCCTTCTGCTCAATGATGTGAGTGGCGAGCTTTCGAGCTTCGCTAGCTTCACCGACGATGACACTTACTTCAGCAGTCCGAAGTGCACGTTCAGTGTTCTGATGATTCCCTACTGAATCCGCGCGAAGGTAGGCGAGTGCGTCGCCGAACCTGCCGAGACCAATCATCTGCTCGACAGATCGGTGATCGCCGCGGCCGCTCATAATCACCCCTTGCTGACGAGGTAAACGTTAGATCGTACTGCCCTGCGAGATCAACTTTGAAGTGAGAGGAGTCAATCTCTGCCTAGCGGCCGCGACCAAATCGTCGAGAACAACGCCGTCCGTCGGCATCGTCGCTGCCCCAACGGCAAGCCCGAGGTCGAGACGCCCACCAGACGCCGCAAAGCTTCGTTCCAGAGTATCTGTCAGGCGAGCTGCGACGAGTTGAGCAGTCATCGCGTCGGCACTGCTGAGAATGCAAGCCAACTCGCTCTGTGAAAGCCTAAAGATTAGATCTCCTAGCCGCAAAGCGCTCCGGACGCCGTTCGCAACCAATCGCAAAGTAGCTGCTTGGCTAAGCGCCGCGGCCTCACCTCCTACCTGCAGTACCAGAATAGATCCAGCGGCTCCAGAATGGCGGGGGACGGGCGGCGCGAAGTACTCGCTCAGATAGCGGCTGTTTGGAAGCCCCGTGTCTCGGTCCCAAAGGAGAGTGGCATGCTCAAGATCATAGGACTGCGCTCTCGAGACGGCGTAACCGAGCCGTGGAGCCAATATTGATAGCACCTTCAAATGCTGTTCGGTATACGCGCTGGCCTGATCTGAATAGATGGTGAGTACTCCGATTAGTTGCTCATCCCAAACGAGTGGCATAGAGATGGCACTCTTAAGCTCTTCTCCTGAGCCAATATTGGCTTGGCCGAAGTCTAGCCTGGGATCCGAGTTCAGGATCGGTTGACGTGTCGATGCCACCCATCCTGACAAGCCATGACCTAGCGCGGTCCGTTGCTCGTAGGGAATGACACCGATGGAGCCTACCAACGCAACGGCTTCAAGTTCGTCAGATGTCTTTTCGTATCGGTATAGACCCAGGACGGTCACCGGAATCATGTGGCGCAGGTGGTACCAGCTGAGTTCCGCAACATCGATACTGCCTACCTGCCCCGGAACATTCGTCAAGAGCGACGAAAAGATCAGCAGTCGCTCAGAGTGATCGGAGGCGCCCGACGCAACGGAAGGTGTCGCCGCCGTCTGTACGGCGGCGATACCCTTCGCGATGGCGGAAATGACTTGTGGTGTCGGTTGCGCAGTGCCAACGTCTGAGCCGATGCCTTCATGCACGCGAACGAATGTGTCTACAACAAGTGGATCGTACATCGTGCCGCGACGCTCCAACAGTATTTCTACTGCCTCCTCGTCCGACAGAGCTGGTCTGTAAGGTCGATCTGATGTGAGAGCATCAAAGCAATCCACGACCGACAGAATGCGAGCACCTATCGGGATATCTGTACCGGAAATACCGTCAGGGTATCCGGTTCCATTCCAATTCTCATGATGGTGTCGCACGATGGGAACGACCGGATAGGGAAACTGAATCGCCGAAAGGATATCTGCACCGATCCCTGCGTGCAGTTTCATTTTTTCGAATTCGGACGGTGTCAGTCGCCCGGGTTTGTTGAGAATATGCTCAGGAATTGCGAGCTTCCCCATATCGTGTAGCAGTGATGCTGCTTCGACAGCGTGCACAGTTGCGGCATCTCGTACGCCCAGGGCCCTCGCTAGGCCTGTCGCATAGGCCTGAACCCGGCGAATATGCCCATGAGTGACTTGGTCCTTCGCATCGATCGCCATGGCCAGGGTTTCAATCGTCGACAGGTACAGCGTGTTTACCTGCTGGAGATGCTTATTTGCATCCTCGACCCGCGCCATGGAAGTGCGATAGGTCATGTACAGGACGAACAACAGAGGCAGGATCGCCCCGAGGTAAGTGAGATCGACTTTCCGACCAGTTAGGAGTGCCGCGACCGAAGCGCCGCAGAAGAAGTTCAGCGATAGCCATAGAAAGTGATCTCGCCAAATCTCGACCGGCCGCGCACCGGTCTCGAGGGCCACGGCGAATGTGATCAGCCAACTGTTCAGACCGAAATACAAGACAGTGAAGACTAGGAGCGGTAGCAGGAAGTCCTGCACGCTCGCGGCCCTGGTACTGAGCGGCTCAAGTCCGGAGATCGAAAAGAAGATCTGACTGGCGACCCACACCGAGAGTGCAGGAGCCGCCATGTTGAAGAGGACTCGATGAGCCTCCTTTCGCTTCTTGTGCAGCCAAAACGAGATAATCAGACCGTCTAGAGCGACGGTGAGTGTTCCAGCTGGCGGTCCGAAGAGCAGGACGGACGTGAAGACGAACGTCTCCGAGACTGAGAGTGATGCAGGAATTGAGGGTAATTTTACGGTCGCCGAACCGCTGATGACAGTCAGCGCGGCCAGGATGAACCACTCATAGCTGACCGGTGTAGCGAGCATCTGCAGGAATGACGCCACTACGGCGATCATCCCGGCGATGATCACGCCCAGGACATAGGTTCGTCCCCGATTTGAGAGTGTTTTGCGGCTCGTCATCAGCAGGGAGAGGGGTCAGCCGCCAAATGGGCGGCAACCCACTCCTCCATGCCGGAATTTATCGGTCGCTTAGGACCAAACGATTATGGGAGTCATGGCCTTCTCACAGCAAAGATATGGCGAACCTGATCGCAGTTGCGGCCAGAACTTGGGGCGTTTAGTTGCCCCACACGATGGTGCTCGCATTCCCCCAGACGATCGTGTTGCCCCACACGCTCGTGTCCAGCGCGGTGTTCCCCCACACAATGGTGGCATTACCCCAGACGATCGTTGCGTTACCCCACACGATGGTATCGAGGGCATTCCCCCACACGATGGTCTTCATTAGGTTGTTTCCCCAGACGATCGTGTCAGCGTTTACGTCGGCGTCGTTGCCCCAAACGATGGTGTTGTAGGCGTTACCCCAGACGATGGTGTTGCCCCAGACGATGGTGTTCGCATTTCCCCACACGATGGTCTTTGCGTTACCCCAGACGATCTATTGCCCCAGACAATCGAGGAACCGTTACCCCATACGAGGGTGTTGGCGGCATTCCCCCAGACAATCGATGCGGCGTTGCCCCAAACGATCGTCGGCGTTGCCCCAGACAGAGATGTGGCGTTACCCCAGACGAGGCGTGAGCCGCAAATACGACACCGCTGGCATCGACCGCTTCGCCGCCGATCACGGTTGTTGCGCCCTCGATCGCCGGACCGGCCTCAGCCAGCTTCACCGCCGCCGCCGCGTTCAGGCTGCCCGCGCCCGCCGCCGCCAGACCCTCGTCCGGCAGGAACGTGCTCGACATCTGCAGGGCGATGCGAACCTGCAACGGGTTCAGCTGCGGATTGGCTTCGAGCACCAGCGCCGCGGCACCGCTGACGACGGCCGCCGCCATGCTGGTCCCGCTCAACGTGAACAGGCCGTTCTGGCCGTTTCCGCTCGCCAGGTTGGCCGGATATTTCTTCGCGAGCGTCGATCCCGGCGCGTAAAGCGACGCGATCCGGCGCCCGGGAGCCGACAGATCGGGCTTGACGATGCGGTCGTAGAGCGTCGGACCGCGAGAGCTGAAGTCGGCGATGCTGTCGTCGCTGCGCGCCACGGTGCCCTTGGTGTCGAGAGCGCCGACGGTGAGTGCCAGCGGCGAGTTGCCGGGTGAGGTGATCCCGCCGAAGACCATCCGGCCGTCGGTCGTCCTGCCGTAGTTGCCCGCCGACGCCACCACCACGACGCCGGCCAGATACGCGCGCTCGACGGCCTGATCCAGCGGATCGTCGAGATACGACTCGGTCACCGGGCGGCCGAGCGACAGATTGACGACGCGGATGTTGTATTTCTTCGCGTTGGCCGCGACCCAGTCCAGTGCGCTGATGACGCTGCTGGTCCGGCCCGAGCCGTCGGCCTCGAGGACCTTCAGGCTGACGAGCGACGCGCCCGGCGCGACGCCGCTGAAGCCGTCGTCCTTGCCGGCGATGATGCCCGCGATGTGCGTGCCGTGTCCGAGCTTGTCGTCGCCGGTGCCGTTCGGGCCGGTGAAGTCCAGGCACGCGGTCATCTTCGACTTCACGGCCTGATGGGTCGGGCACCCAGAATCGATGAATGCCACGCCAACGCCGCGACCGGTCACGCCGCTCGCGGAAAACCCGCCCGCCCACGCCTGGTCCGCCGCGATCGACTGGTCGGTGACCGCCATCATCGACCGGACCATCAGGTCGCCGGAGAGATGGTCGACCGACGCGTCGCTGGTGAGAGAGGACAGTTTGCCTTCCGGGACGCTGAGGACCGCGCCGGTGGCGAGGCGCCGCTTGACCACGGCCCCGTGCCGCGCCGCGACCGCATCGATCGTGGCGGCGTCGGCCTGGAGGATGACATCACGCGCAGCGGCATCGCCGGTCGACAGCGCCTCGGAGAGATCCCGCGACAGCCGCGCTTTCGGCGACGCCACCGCGGACGCCGCTGTCAGGCTCAGAACCGTGATGGCGCCCGCGGCCACCGCCACGATCCTGGAACGCCCGAACAACATGCTCATTGTCTCCCTCCGTATTCCGACACGATGGGGCGGAATGGCAGTACCGCCCGCGCCAGCGATTCGATCAGCACCCGCTGCGATCCGCCGAGGGTCCTGATCGTCGACAGCCGCCCGTCACGAATGCGGTTGTAAACCGTGCGACGAGAAACGCCGAGAAGCTCTGCAGCTTGATCAATCGAAACGCTGCGACCGACCCGCGGCTCCGCCGCTGGCAGAATGGTGGTGGAGTCCGACATCCGAGATAGCCTCCCCGCCACCTGATATGGCAGGGGTGGTGCCACGACTCGGCCGCCGTCGCTCAGCCGTGGTTAAGTTGCTGTGCGGGTTGGGGATAGACGCTGCGCTGCGTGAGCTTTACCGCTCACCCCTGACCTGGACCATCGGGCAGTACATTGACCGGCAAAATTTTCCCGCGTCAGCCATGGCGCTGACGCGTTGGATTGCCAGAAATACTCAGCCATATCGCGCAATTCGGATCGGCCAATCCATTGGCCACCCAGTCAGCCACATGACCAAAGTTGGACGATGGTTTCTATTCGCATTGCTCATCGTCGCGGTTTGCGCGACGGGGGTGTATCTCTCGCGATCGTCGGCGCCAGCGCCGGCCGGCGTGCAAAGCGGCGGCGCGCTGGTCGCGACGGTGCGCTCCGAACCTGTCACGTTCAATCGCTACGTCCGGAACAGTTTTCCGACGCACATGTTCAGTCTGCTCACGCAGGCACCCCTGGTGAAGATCAACCGGCGAACCGACGAGCCCGAGCCGTGGCTCGCGTCCGGTTGGACGGCGGCTCCTGATGGAAAGTCGATCACGGTGGACCTCCGCGAAGGCGTGACCTGGTCGGACGGCGCCCCGTTCGATGCCGAAGACGTGGTGTTTTCGGTACGGGCCGCGACCGATCCGGCAGTGCACGGCCTCAATGGCTTGCGGGTCAACAACCAGCCGATCGCGGTGAAAGCGTTGGAGCCGCATCGCGTCGTGTTCACGTTTTCCGCACCGTTTGCGCCGGGCGCGCGCATCCTGGACGCCCTGCCGATCTACCCGCGGCACATTCTCGAGAAAGCATTGGCGGACGGGACGTTCAGCAACGCCTGGGGACCGTCGACCGACCCGAAGCAGATGCCGGGACTCGGACCCTTCGTGCTCGAACGCTACGAACCGGGCCAGCGCATCGTCCTCGCACGCAACCGCAGATATTGGCGGAAGGATGCGAAGGGTGTGCAGCTGCCCTATCTGGATCGGCTGACGCTCGAGATCGTGCCCGATCAGAACGCGGAGCTCCTGCGACTGACCTCGGGCCAGGTGGACGTGCTGCAGAACGAACTGCGTCCGGAGGACTATCGCGCGGTGAAAGCTGCGGCGGATTCGGGGCGAGTGCGGTTGATCGACGTTGGTCCCGGGATCGATCGCGAGATGCTCTGGTTCAACCTTGCGCCGGCGCCGAAGGGTCAGCAACCGCCTCTGTTCGCGCAGGATGGGTTCCGGGAGGCAATCTCGCTGGCGGTGGATCGCCGCGCGTTCGCGAACGAGGTCTACCTTGGCGCCGCGGAACCTTCGGCGGCACCGGTCCCGCCGTCGGTGAAGGAGTGGGCCACGGAGATCGATGCCGGGCGGTACGATGCGGCGCGGGCGGCGGCGCGTCTCGACGAACTCGGGATCGTCGATCGCAACAAGGATGGCGTCCGCGAAGACGCGGGCGGCAGACCGGCGCGCTTCAGCATCCTGGTCGGCGCCGGGATCACCGGAACCGAGAAGGGCGCACAGTTCATTCGCGACTCGCTGGCGAAAATCGGAGTGACGGTCGACGTCGTGCCGCTCGACATCAACGCGGTGATGGGACGGTGGGCGGAAGGGCGCTACGACGCGATCTACCACCACATATTGCCGACCGATACCGATCCGGGGACGAATCTGGACTGGTGGCTGTCGAACGGCAGCTCCCATCTCTGGCATCCCAATCAGAAGCAGCCCGCCACCGAATGGGAGGCGCGGATCGACGAGCTGATGCTCCGGCAGAGCACGACACTGGATCGGGCGGAGCGACAGCGCTTATTCGCGGACGTGCAGAGATTGTTCGTCGCGCACAATCCGGCGATCTACTTCGTGACGCAGCGGATCTACGTCGCGACGAGTACGCGTGTCGCGCCCATTGCGCCGGGAATCGAGCGGCCGCAGATCCTGTGGGCCGCGGACGAGCTGGCCGTAGCCCGTTAGTGGGTTGGCTTGGAGGGGGACTGTCCCCCAACTCGATCGCATGGGGGACAGTCCCCAATGGCACGAATTTCTCGGTACTCGGGGGTTACTGGCGGAGCGAGGCGGTCGCCTGCGCCAGCGCCGAGCGGTACTCCTCGTTTGCGGGATCGATTGCCAGGGCCTGCTCGAAGCGTCGCCGCGCCTCGACGAGATTCGCGCGGCGCCAGGCGATCTCTCCGAGGTTGAATGCGGCCTGCGCGTTCTGCGGCCGCAGACTCAACGATCGCTCGAAGCACTGCGTCGCGCGATCGAATCGCCCCAGCATCGCGTACGCGCTGCCCAGATCGCTGAGCGCCGCCGCATCATCCGGCGACGCCTGCAACACGCGCTCGAAGCGCGCAATCGCCTGCGCCGGCCGACCCTGGGCGAGCAGCACGTTCCCCAGGTTGTATTCAGGATCCAGATAGCCGGGCTGAAGCTTCATCGCCTGCACGAACTCCGCAGCCGCCTCGTCCAGGTGCCCCTGCGCCTGGAGAGCGGTCCCCAGGATGTTCCTGACCTGCGCATGATCCGGCCGCGCCGCGACGGCGCCACGCAGCATCGCAATCGCCTCGTCGCCCTTCCCCGCCGATTCCAGCACTGAACCAAGATTCACAAGCGCCACGAAGTCGCCTGGATACTTCTGCAGCCGCGCACGCATCGTCGCTTCCTGCAAGAGGGCGCGATCCTCCGCTCGCTGCGGGAGCACCTGCAGCCACAGATGCGCCATCTCGTCGCTCGCGCGGTCGCCGGCTCGCACGCGCTGGGGCGGATCGTGTGGATTGCGCTCGTTCCGCGACGAGTTGTCGTAGACCCACTTCATCGACACGATTGTGCCTTTCGGCAACGCCATCGGCGTCCGCAGTCGATAGACGGCCTGCCAATTCAGGTCCCAGTCGGCGATGTGCACCAGCCACCGCGTCGATCCGTCGGGCAATCGCGCCGTGCCTTCGACCTCATGCCCGACGTAGTGCGCGTGCGGGTAGACCGCGAGCAGCTGTACGTCCACGGGCAACGTCAATTCATCGGTCACCGTGAACGCCGCGTCGCCGGCCGGAATGTCGAGCGCGCCGTCGTGTTCGAGCTGCAGCAGCATCGGCTCCCGCGTCGGCGCACGGTTGGTGAAGTAGAGGCCAATCGACGGGCGCACCTCTTCCCGTTTGCCTGACGGCTGCAGATGCATGTTCAGCACGAGGTCGGCGCCGGGGTCGAGACGCCACGCCATGTCGTCGGGCTCCGGCAGCGGCGGCGAACCGGGCTTCCAGAAGAGGAAATGGCTGTCCGGCTCGAAGCGATCGGAGACGATCTCCAGGTCCATTCCCGGAAAGCCCACGGCGGGGTCGGCGGCGTCGCGCCGGCGCGCCGAGCCCGATCGATCGACCAGCACGTTGGCGTGATGCACGAGCCGTGGCGCGCCCGGCAGGATCTCGATCGCTCGCACGTACTTCGTCTCGTGGAGTGGCGCGGCCAGGACGAAGTTGTGAAACCGATCGTCGCCGTCCGCATCGAGCACGAAGCCGGGTGGCGCCGTCAGCACGAGATCGGGTGTCCCGAGTTGCCACGAGGAAGGGAACGATGGCGAGGCAGGTACAGCGGCGTCGCCTTTCGGCGATCCAGCCTTCACCCAGGCCGCCAGCGTCCCGATCGCGTCATCCGTCAACCGCCGCTCGCCGACGAAGTCGCCATGCCCCTGGACCGGAGGCCAGGGAGGCATGTAACGCCGGCCGGTCACCTCCACAATCTGCCGGGCGCGCCTGCGAACCTGCTCGTAGGTGGTCAGTGGGAACGGTCCAGCACCGCCGTCGTGATGACATGGGGCGCACCGCGAGTAGACGATTGGCGCGACGTCGGCCGTAAACGTCGGCGGTGTCTCGTGACGGGCGCAACCAGTCGATAGCGCCAGAAGGCCCATCACGGCCGGCGCCGCGACAACACGCACGCAGTTACTCCAGGTCCGCGATGATGCAGCCAACCGGCTGAGTAATTCGCGGCGTCGCGGCGGCACCGCCACTCAACGCGGAGTCGATCGCGTTCTGAAGATCGTGCGACGTGGCTTTCGGCCGCGAACGGCCGATGTCGACGTAGCGGTTGTCGATGCGGCCGCGATAGATCAAGCGGCTTCTGGGCCCTTCGTGAACGAAGACTGCCGCCTCGGGCGTGCGAGTCGCGCCGGTCATTCGCACGAGCTCGTGACGCGGGTCACGAATGGCTGACGCATGTTGGTCGTAGGTATTCAAATGCGTGCGGATCGCCGCGACGGACTCGGAAGGATCGACGAACACCAACCAGAAGCGCACTCCACGCGGCTCGTAGTCGGCACGCAGGCGTTCGATCGCCGGCATCAGCCGATTGGCGATCGGGCAATCGGTCCTGGTGAACAACAGCACCGTCGCACGCATGCCGCCACTATCGAGCGGATCGGTGGACCGGCCGTTCAAATCCACCCCCGCAGGACCCTGCGCGGACATCACGGCGCCGACGAGAAATGACAGGGCGAGCGCGATCCCCTGGCGAAGCGCCATGCCCGGCCTCGAGCAGCAGGCCACAATGAAGAAAGTATAGCTGGCGGTCGAGGCGATAGAATGCGCCCGTCCCGGGAGGCACACGTCGATGCGCCGCGCTGCCATCTTGCTTGCGGTCCTGATCGTCATCGGTCTTCATTTGACGGCGTCGCCAGTGGTCGACTCGACGGTACCGCGCGTCGTGCGCAATCGTGCGCCGCTGCAACCCGGCGCCTTCGCGCCGCTGCCGCTGGGCTCGATCGAGCCTGACGGCTGGCTCCGACGTCAGCTCGAGATTCAGGCAAAGGGCCTCACCGGACGCCTGGACGAGCTCTGGCCGGACGTCGGACCGCAAAGCGGCTGGCTGGGAGGAGCCGGAGAAAGCTGGGAACGCGGGCCGTACTACCTCGATGGTCTGCTGCCGCTGGCCTACCTCCTCAAGAACGATGCGCTCATCGCCAAGGCGAGCCGGTACGTCGAGTGGACGCTGACCCACCAGCAGCCGAGCGGCTGGATCGGTCCGCCGTCGAACACCGACTGGTGGCCGAATATGGTGATGCTGAAGGTCCTGACGCAATACCAGGAAGCGACGGGGGACCCTCGCGTGGTGCCGGCGCTCACGCGTTATTTCCATCATCACCTCGAGGAAGCCGGCCGCCGTCCATTGAAGGACTGGGCGATCTATCGCTGGGCCGACGAGCTCCTGACGATCGTCTGGCTCTACAACCGCACTGCCGATCCCAAGCTGCTGACACTGGCCCGAACGCTCCGCAACCAGGGAACCGACTGGCGGCAGCACTTCGCATCGTTCGAGCTGACGTCCAAAACAACCAATCAGCAGCTTGGATGGGGAGCCGAGCCGAAGGGGCTGCCCGACCTCGCAATGCGCGCGCACGGCGTCAACAACGCGATGGCGTTGAAGACGTCCGCGATCTGGTCGCTCGTCTCCGGTGACGCCGCAGATCGCGACGCGATCATGACGGCGATCGACGTACTCGATCGCTATCACGGGCAGCCGAATGGCATGTTCAGCGCCGACGAGCACTACGCCGGACGCGATCCGTCCGAGGGCACTGAGCTCTGCGCGGTCGTGGAAACGATGTTCTCGCTCGAACAGAGCGTCGCCGCCCGAGGCGGCGTGGCCCTGGCCGATCGCCTCGAGCGCATCGGCTACAACGCGCTGCCGGCGACGCTATCCGCCGACATGTGGTCGCATCAATACGACCAGCAGGCCAATCAGGTGCTCTGCAGCCTGAATCGCCGCCGCTGGGTCTCGAACGGGCCCGAAGCCAATCTCTTCGGCCTCGAACCGAACTTCGGCTGCTGCACGGCGAATCTGCATCAGGGATGGCCGAAGCTCGTCGCCAGCTTGTGGATGGCGTCGCCCGACGATGGCCTCGCCGCGGTGACGTACGGGCCGAGCACGGTGCGCGCGCGCGTCGGCCGCGGCATACCGGTCACGATTGAGGAACGCACGGACTATCCGTTTCGCGACACGATCGAGCTCACGGTGCGACCGCAAGTCGCGCCGTTGACGTTCCCGCTCCACGTCCGCATTCCACGCTGGGCATCGTCACCAGTCGTTCGCGTCAACGGAGCGCCGCTTGCCGACGTCGTTTCAGGCGAATTCGCCCGGATTGAGCGGGCCTGGCGCGCCGGCGATCGCGTGACGATTCGACTTCCGATGACGCCGGCCGCGTCGACCTGGTATCGCGAGTCGATTGCGATCGAGCGCGGTCCGCTGGTGTTTTCACTCGCCGTTGGAGAGGACTGGCGCCGTCTGACGAGCGGGATGAAGAAGCCGGCGACGTCGCCGGCCGCCGACTGGGAAGTGCTTCCGAAAACGGCCTGGAACTACGGGCTGGTGCTCGACCCGGCGGATGCAGGCTCGCTGGTCGTGGACGAGGGCGTCGTCGGCGACGTGCCGTTTGCCGCGGCAACTCCGGCCGTCACCATTCGCGTGACCGGCCGGCGCATCCCTGAATGGCAACTGGAAGAGGGGTCGGCGGGAACGCTGCCCCTGAGTCCCGCGACCAGCCGCGAGCCCAACGAAAGCCTGCGACTGGTCCCCTATGGGGCTGCACGATTGCGGATAACGGCGTTTCCGAGGATCGAGCCTTAGACGTTGCCCGCTTTCATCTCCTGCATCAGGTAATCGCAGGCACGAACCGTGAGCGCCATGATCGTCAGCGTTGGATTCTGACAGCCGCCCGACACGAAGCACGACGCGTCGGTGACGAACAGATTCTTCACGTCGTGCGACTGGCAGAACGGGTTGAGGACCGAGGTCTTGGGATCGGCGCCCATGCGCGCCGTGCCCAGTTCGTGGATCCCGTAGCCAGGGACGCGGTCCGGCACCTGGAACGGCTGGATGTTCTTGGCACCGGCGGCCTCGAGCATCTCCACCGCCGTCGCGGCCATGTCGGGGATCATCTTGCGGTCGTTCTCGCCCCAGGACATCGTCACGCGAAGGACCGGAATGCCGTAGGCATCGACGACCGAAGGATCGATCGCGACGAAGTTATCGTAGCGGGCCAGGCACTCGCCGAAGCCGGCGAACGACACGCTGTTGATCGGATCCTTGATCGACTGCTTGAACGCGGCGCCGTAGCCCGGCGCGTTGAAGTTGAACGACAGGCTGCCGCCGCCCTGGAACCCGAAGCCGCGGATGTACTCCTTCGACCGTGGTCCCTGCATCGTGTTCCGCATGCGGATCGTGTAGAGGCCGGTGGGCCGGCGCGGCGCGCCCAACGAGGGTGGGGGCGAGGGCACGTCAGGAAAATGACCAGTCGCACCCCCAGCCACCCAGATGTGATCCATCAGGTAATGGCCGAGCGCGCCGCTGGAATTCGCGAGGCCGTTCGAGAACTGCGGCGTCGCGGAATTGAACAACAGACGGGCCGATTCGAGCGTCTGGGCGGCCACGATCACGACGCGCGCGCGCACTTCCTTGACCTCGCGCGTGTTGCGATCGATGTACATCACGCCGGTCGCCTTCGTGGTCTGCGGATCCATCAGGACCTTGTAGACCATCGCGTTCGTGATCAGCGTCGTGTTGCCCGATTTCAGGGCGTCGGCAACCGTGGTGAACGCGGAATTGAAATACGAGTGCGTCTGGCAGCCCTGCTCACACGGACCACAGTAGTGGCACGGCGCGCGGCCGTTGATTGGTTTGGTGATGTTCGCCGCGCGGCCGATCGTGACCGTGTAGCCAAGCTTCTGCTTGACCCGGGTCCGCACCTGCATTTCAGCGCACGTCATCGGCATCGCCGGATGGAACTTGCTGTCCGGCAACTCCGGCACGCCCTCGGCCTGTCCGGTGATGCCGACGTAGTCCTCGACGATGTCGTAGTACGGCGAGAGCTCCTGATAGCCGAGTGGCCAGTCGTCGCCGTAGCCGTCGAACGACTTCCCCTTCAGATCCTGTTCGCTCAACCGATAGCTTTGCCGGCCCCACACGTTGGTGCGGCCACCGACCACGCGCATGCGCCCTTGCCAGCTGAATGGTTTGTCGTCAGGCGTCGTGTACGGTTCCTCGATGTCGTTCGCGAACCAGTCGTAATTCCACTCGCGACACGCGTAGCAGTCGCGTTGACGCGGCCGCGTCGTGCGAATCAGTTCGCTGGCCTTGTCGCGATATTTCAGCTGGAACGCGGGAACATGCTCGCTGAAGTTGCTGTCGTTCTGCGGCTTCCCCGCTTCGAGGAGCGCGACCTTGACGCCCGCCTCGGACAACCGCTTCGCGGCCCATCCGCCCGAGGCGCCCGATCCGATGACGATCACATCGAACTTGGTATCCGTTCTCTGCACGCCGCTACCCCGAGTGGCCGTCCGGATGGGTACACCCGGGCAGTTCCGTGTGGAAGACGTTCTCGGTCCAACCCAGTTCACGCGCGCCCTTCTCCGACGAGAAGTAGGCGCCGGCAATCCATCCCTTCAGATTGCCGAAGTGATCGCCGATCGTGGTCTTGCCGCTCGCCGGTGCTGGCGCCCCCGGCCATCCGGGACGTGCGCCCGGCTCGGTCGTGGATGCCGTCTGCAGCAGCGCATCCTGTTCGGCGGCAGTCAGCGCGATCCACGGCTTCGAGTGCTTGTCGATGGCCAGCATGTCGAATGCGCCGAGCGCGCTGAGAAACGCCTTCTGATTCTGTGGAGACTCGACTTCGAGCAGCGTGTCGAGGAACGGCGACACTTTGGCTTCCGTCGAACCGGGCACGATCGCCTCCGAAAGCGACGTCAGCGTCTTCATCTGATGGCCATCGAGAAACACCGGCTTGTAGACAGCGGCAGCGGCCTTCTTCTGCGCGGCGGCGGCAGTCGATGTTCCGACGTGATGCTGTACCGGATGCTGCGCCTGCACGACACTTGGAAGCGCGAGGCCTGCGCCGACACCGCCGAGAAGCGTCTGCAGCATCGCGCGACGGCCGACGCTTGACGGAGACGCGGACTCCGATATCTCGTCTGCAGGGCGAGTCGTCAAATCCGCCAACGGAATCACGTGACGTGGATCTTGCGCGCTCATGAGCCGGAGTTTAGCACGAAGAGGTCGGACCGGCCGGTGAGCGGTCGCGCTATGTGTGCGTGCCTTCGAGCAGCGCTTTCACGGCAGCAACGAGCGTCGACGGCAGGTACGGCTTCTGAAGAAACGCCTGCGCAGGCTCGAGTGTGTCGGTCACCGGACTCGCGCTATAGCCGGAGGTGAACAGCACTTTCCTTCCTGGCGCGCGAGCGGTCAGCCTGCGCACCAGCTCGGGGCCGCCAAGCCGCGGCATGACGACATCTGTAAGGACGAGATCGATGCCGGCGCCGAACATCGCGTCGAGCTCGAGCGCCTCGATGCCGTCGGCCGCCTCGAGTACGCGATAGCCGGCACGGCGGAGGACATGCGCCGCGACGTCGCGCACGCCTTCCTCGTCCTCCACCAGCAGAATGGTCTGGACGATCCCGCTCGACGGACCGATGGAGGTGCCCAGCCGCGGAGGCGCTGGTGTCGGTGGCACGCGCGGGAAATAGATCGAGATCTTCGTCCCGCGACCAGTGATGCTCGACAGTCGAACGTGCCCGCCGGACTGCCGCACGAAGCCGTACACCATGGCCAGACCCAGCCCGGTAGCCTGCCCTTCCGGCTTCGTGGTGTAGAACGGCTCGAAGACATGATCGAGGTGCTCGGGTTCGATGCCGACACCCGTATCCGTCACCGAGATGACATGGCACGCACCTGCCGTGGCTTCCGAGTGAGCGTCGACGTACTGCTGCGTGAACGCCGCCGCGCCGAGGGCGATCGTCAGCCTGCCGCCCTTCGGCATCGCGTCTCGCGCATTGACCGCGAGATTGACGAGCGCCTGCTCGACGCCGCGCGGATCGACGCGCACTGTCGCGGCTTCCGAGAGCGTCCGCGTGACCAGTTCGATGTCCTCGCCTATCAGCCGCCGGAGCATCTGCTCGGTCGTCGTAATGACCTGGTTCAGATCGACGATCCGCGGTTCGTAAATCTGACGGCGCGCGAACGCCAGGAGCTGTTTCGTCAACACCGCCGCGCGGTCGGCCGCTATCTTGATCTTCTGCAGTTCGTCCCGGATCGTGCCATCCGCGACGCTTTCCTCGATCAGCGTCGCCTGGGACAGGATGATCGTCAGCAGATTGTTGAAGTCGTGCGCGATGCCACCGGCCAGGCGGCCGAGGCTTTCCAGCTTCGACGTTTGCGCGAGCTGGCCCTCCAGGAGGCGCTGTGCTGTGATATCCGTCGCGCTGCCGGCGGCCCGGACCACCGTGCCCGCTTCGTCACGCACAGGGCAGGCGACGTCATGAATCCATTTCACCCGGCCATCGCCCATGACCAGGCGATACTCGAGGTCGATCGACTGCTCGAACATCCGGTCGTAGTTGGCGAGGACGTGATCGCGATCATCGGGGTGCACCGAGTCCGCGAACGAGCCCGGCGCATCATGCCGACTCTGGCAGGTGCGCTCCCAGACGGTGTCGTAGGCCGGGCTGACGTAGAGGACTGATCCGTCGCGCGAGATCAGGTAGAAGACGGAGGCGATCGACTCGGCCAGTTGGCGGAACCGCGCCTCGCTCTCTTGCATCCGTGCGTCGCTGACACGCAGGGCGGCGACCGCCTCGGACTCCGGCGGCTGGGCGTCGACGGCCCGATCGGCGGACGCTATCTGCGCCCGGGCGGCACGCAGTCGTCCGATGAGAACACCGACCGTGATCGCCAGGGCGACGACGAGCCCACCGAGGATCCACGCGAGGGAAAACTCACGGGCGTCCGACATTCCAGGCCTGGCTGCGTAAGAGTTCGACGGACGTCGAGCCGATCGCTGAATGCGGGGATCCGGCAGACAACACGAGCCGACACGACGGCGAGAGGCGGGAAACGCGCACGTCGAGTCGCTGCCCTATAGTGAAGCGTATGGTAGCACCGGCTCGCATGGGGGCGGGCGCGATCGGCGTCGCAATCTGTATCGTTCTCGCATCGTCAGGCGGCAATACCGCCGGCGATCAGCAGGCGTCCGTTCCGACGGCACTGTGCGGCTCGTGCCATCGGCTGCCTCCCGCCGACGTCCTTCCGAAAGCGGTCTGGCGCGACGAAGTCATTCGCATGCAGCGGATTCAAGACGGCTCGGAGGTGCAGCCGGCGGCGAACGCGCCGGCCTTACGCCCGGATATGGCCGCGGCGCTGGCGTGGTACGAAGGGCATGCCCCCGACGCGCTCGCGCCACCGGCAGCATGGCCCGCCGAAGACACGGCGCTGACGTTCGAGCGTCGCGGCCTCACGCCGCCGCAAGCGCCACCGACGCCTGTAGTCTCCGACGTGCAGCTGGTCGACCTCGATGGCGACGCACGCCTCGAGCTGGTCGTCTGCGACATGCGGCACGGCATGGTGTTCCTGGGGCGGCCGTACGATCCGGGCGCCGGCCTGACGCCAATCGCCCAGCTCGCCAGCCCCGCGCGCAGCCAGGCGGCCGATCTCGATCGCGACGGCGTCAAGGATCTGCTCGTGGCCGATCTCGGCGAGTTCCTCCCGCGCGACCACGACAAGGGCGCGGTGATCTGGCTGCGAGGCCTGGGGGGCGGTCGGTTCGCACCGTCGGCGATTGGTGGGCTGCCTCGCGTCGCCGACGTCGAAGCGGCCGATTTCGACAACGATGGGGATCTCGATCTCCTCGTCAGCGCGTTCGGCTATCGGAAAACGGGCAACCTGCAGATTCTCGAGAACCGCACCACCGACTGGAGCCGTCCGGCCTTCACGCCGCACACGCTCGATCCACGCCCTGGCGCTGTGCGAGCGCTGCCGAGCGACGTCGATGGGGATGGGCGCATCGACGTCATCGCCGTGCTGTCGCAAGAGCACGAAGCCGTCGTCCTGTTCCATAACACGGGCGGTTTCGGCTTCACGCCGGAGGCGATCTATCAGGCGCCGCATCCGAACTGGGGATCGTCCGGCATGTCTCTGGAGGATCTCGACGGCGACGGAGATGCCGACATCCTGCTTGCAAACGGCGACACGTTCGACGACAGCCTCCTGAAGCCGTATCACGGCATCGCCTGGTTGTCGCGTTCAGGAAATGGCCAGAACGTGAAATTCGAGTATCGACCGCTGGCAAATCTTCCCGGACCACACGCCATTGTCGCCGCCGATCTCGACGGCGATGGCGATCGCGACGTCATCGCGTCGGCCCTCGTGGCCGGAGGCGCGGGGCACGAGGACGCGGTGCTGCCCGGCGCCGTCTGGCTGGAACAGCAGAAGAACGGCCGATTCGTGGGGCATACCTTGAAGCGCGGATTTCCGCGTCATGCCGCCATCGCCGCTGGCGACTACGATCTCGATGGCGACGTCGATCTCGTGCTCGGATACATGTCCACCACCGGGCCGTCGGATCGGTGGGTCGAGATTTGGGAGAACAGAAGGAAGGATCGACCAACGAGCAGTCGTTAGGTGTCGATCTTGCCCTTCCCTTCGACGATTGTGACGTAGCGATCGATCGGCAGGTCGGTGAAGCGTTCGGTCCGGCCGCTCGGCTGCGGCCACGTGATCTCCAGCGCATCGATCTTGGTGACGGCGCCGACGCCAAGGACCTCGCGCGGATCGTGCGACGAGAGATAGCTGCCGCCGCTCGTTTTCAAGCGTCTGCGCGCCTTTCCACCGGCCGTCCACGTGATCTTGGCGCCGATGGCGTCGCGGTTGCACGACGTCCCCTGCAGCTTCAGCCCCAGCCAGTGATTGCCTTCGCCGGCGTTGTTCTTGAGCAGGAGCGGCGCTTCGCCGTTATTGCCGATGAAGACATCGATGCGGCCGTCGTTGTTGTAGTCGCCGACGGCGACGCCGCGGGCCGGGAAGGATCTGGTAAAAATCGGACCCGACGCCGGGCTGACGTTCTCGAGCTTTGTGCCGTTGTTGTGGAACAGCAGCAGCGGCTCCTTGTATTTCACCATCTGGCTGTACTGGCCGATCATGTCGTCGGGATGCCCGTTCGCGAGGAAGAGGTCGATGTTTCCATCGATGTCGTAGTCGAAGAACTTGAGGCCCCAGCCGCTGAGGAGCCGCGTCGCCTGCGCCACTCCGTTGGCGGCGGCGACGTCCGAGAAGAACTCGTTGCCGTCGTTCTTGTACAGCGAGAACATTTCCTGGTCGACGTTTGCGACGAAGAGGTCCTGTTTGCCGTCGCCGTCGAAGTCGGTCGCGTCCACGCCCATTCCAGAACGCGGCGTGCCGTTCGCACTGAAGGCAACTTCCGCCGCGAGGCCGATCTCCTCCCATTGGCCCTTGCCGCGATTCGCAAAGAGGAAGTTCTGCACCGTATCGTTGGCGACGAAGAGATCCATCAGCCCGTCATCGTTGATGTCGGTGGCGACGACGCCGAGGGCCTTCCCGAGCGCGCGCTGGATGTCGGTGCCGGTGCTGGTGAGTGTGAACGTGCCATCACCGTTGTTGTGATAGAGCGCGCTTGGCGTCGGCTTGAAGACGCGCGGAATGCAGTAGAAGCGCTTCCCGAGTTTGTTGTCGCCGCAGAAAATATTGTTCTTCAGCGAGAACTCGACGAAGCTGCAGAGAAATAGATCGAGCTTGCCGTCGTTGTCGTAATCGAACCAGACCGCACTCGTCGTCCAGTTGGGCGCCGTGTCGAGTCCGGCTTTCCTGGTGATGTCGGTGAAGGTGCCGTTGCCGTTGTTCTTGTACAGGGTGGGGGGCCCGTAGCTCGTGACGAGCAGGTCCGCGTAGCCGTCGTTGTCGAAGTCGCCGACGGCGACACCCATCGCGAAGCTGTTACCGGCAACGCCCGCCGCGTCGGTGACGTCAGTGAAGGTGCCGTCGCGATTGTTCTTGTAGAGCGCGTTCTTGAGCGGGGTCTTCGGAGTGAAGAAGTCGGCCGGCCCGCTGTTGACCATGAACAGGTCCATCCACCCGTCGTTGTCGAAGTCGACGAACGCGGCGCCGGGGCCCATCGTCTCGGGCAGGTAGCGGTCGGCGGACATTGCGTTTTCGTGGACCCAGGTGATGCCACTCTGCGCGGGCAGAATCTCCTCGAAGACCGGTGCGGCGGCGCGCAGGTCGCGTCGGAAGACGCCGGCGGCGCCGGCGAGCCCGCTCAGCGCGGCAAGCTCGAAGAATCGTCGACGCGAGAGCCCGCGCCCGGGAATCAGCCGTGTCGTCAAGTGAGCTCTTTCGGATGCAAGGCCGGCTGAACGCCGGCGTTTTCATCGTAACAGGCCCCGCAATCAACCCGAAATTGCCGCCAGTCGTGGGGACTGTCCCCCACGAGTCGCAGGTGGGGGACTGTCCCCCACACAAGGAATAGGCGACGGCGGCAGGCGCCCAACAACCTGTGGGTCGCATGGCACTCGCGTTGCGCTCCTTCCTGACGAAGGGTGCGGCAAACCGGTGCCTAGAATCGGCAGGCAGATTGTTCCCGGCTGCGTTCAGCATGTCATCAACCGCGGAAATCGACGGGAACGTATCTTTCGCGATCCCGATGATTACAAAGAGTTTCTGACGCTGCTCCGCGACGCTGGACGACGATTCGACGTATCGCTGTTCGTCTATTGCGCGATGCCGAATCACATCCACTTGATACTGCGGCCCAATGAACGTCGCGCACTTTCCGCCTACATGCACTGGCTGACCAGTACGCAGGTTCGGCGAATCCATCGGCGTTATGGAACAGTGGGCGAAGGACACATCTACCAGGAGCGCTATCGCAATGTCGCTGTCAGCAGTGAGATGCAGTTCCTGAACGCCTGCCGATACGTCGAGGCGAATCCAGTCCGAGCAGGACTCGTCGATCGCGCGGATGAGTGGCCGTATAGCAGCGCGTCTGGCGATGCCTGTGGGCTCAAACCGCATCTCGATCCCTGGCCAATTCCGAAGCCGGAGCGTTGGGCTGACCTTGTGAGCTGCCCGTAGCGGAAACGGTCGCTATGCCTTGTAAGGCGAGAATCGGCCACATCAAGATCTTGTGTGGGGGACAGTCCCCCATCGGCTCCCATCGGCTACCAATTGGGGACAGTCCCCACTAGAATTCGGCGATCCATGGATCTACGCGGGGTTCTGCGGGCGGCGGGGTTGACGATAGGCGTCCTGGCGAGTGGGTTGGCGACCGCGACCAGGGCGCAGGCGCCTCCACCGGCTCAGGCTGTATCCGCGATCGACTTCGACACGGACATCCGGCCGATCTTCGAGCAGCACTGCTACCAGTGCCACGGACCGAAAAAAAGCCGCGGCCGCCTCCGCCTGGACTCTCGCGCAGCTGGCCTGAAGGGCGGCGTCTCGGGACCTGTTCTCATCGCCGGCGATGCCGAACGCAGTCTCCTCGTCCGCCGAGTGCTCGGCCTGGATGGCGATGACCGCATGCCGCTCGACAAGGATCCCCTGCCCGAGCCGCAGATCGCCCTCCTCCGCAACTGGATTGCCCAGGGCGCATCCTGGCCGGCGGACACGGCGCCGCCCCCCGAACCCGCCGGCACTCAGACCGCAGCGGCATCGGCGCCGGAACACTGGGCCTACGTAGCACCGAAGCGGCCGGCGCCCCCCGCCGTCAAGACCGCCAACTGGGCGAGAAACCCAATCGACCAATTCATCCTCGCTCGCCTCGAGAAGGAAGGCCTGCAGCCGTCGCACGAAGCGTCGCGCGAGGCGCTGATTCGCCGCGTATCGCTGGACCTCACCGGCCTCCCACCCACGTCGACAGCAATCGACGCCTTTCTTGCCGACCCCGCGCCGGATGCGTACGAACGCGTCGTCGATCGACTCCTCGCCTCGCCGCACTACGGTGAGCGATGGGCGCGGCCCTGGCTCGATCTCGCACGCTACGCCGACAGCAACGGCTACGAAAAGGACGCGCTGCGGACGATGTGGAAGTACCGCGATTGGGTGATCAAGGCGCTCAACGACGACATGCCATTCGACCGGTTCACCGTCGAGCAGATCGCCGGCGACATGCTGCCGAACGCCACGACCGATCAGTTGATCGCCAGCGGTTTCCACCGCAACACCCTGCTCAATCAGGAAGGCGGCATCGACGTCGAGGAAGCCCGCTGGGAAACGCTGGTCGACCGGGTCAACACCACAGCGACGGTCTGGCTCGGATCGACGATCGCCTGCGCGCAGTGCCACAACCACAAGTACGATCCGTTCTCGCAACGCGACTACTACCGTTTGCTCGCGTTCTTCGACAACGTCGAGTACTCCGTATTCGGCCAGCAGGGCGGTGATCACTTCATTCAGGAACCGACGATCGATCTGCCGACTCCGGATCAAGAGAAGCGCCGTTCTACGCTGGCCGCCGAACTGAAGTCGCTCGAGGCGCGGCTGAACGATCCGGACGACAAACTCGACGCGGCCTATCCCGCGTGGGAAAAAGACATGCGCGAGACCGACGCCGCCTGGACGGCACTCATGCCGGACAAGGCAAGCGCGGACTCGGCAACGCTCACCATCAAAGACGACGGATCGGTCATCGCCTCGGGCAAGCATCCGGGCATCGATCAGTATCGAGTTGAGGGACCGATCAGCGCGGGTGCGGTCACCGGAATCCGGCTCGAAGCCATCCCCGACGAGTCCCTTCCCCACGGCGGCCCTGGACGCGATGCGTATGGCAACTTCGTCCTGACCGGCTTCCGTCCGGAGCTGATCGGCCCGGACGGAAAAACGACGACGCTGGCGTTTGCCGATGCGAAGGCTGATGACTGGACGAACGGCAAGGTCACGGATCTCATCAAGATGACGGCCGCGTCGCGCAATGACGATCTGCCGCCCGGGTGGGCGATCGACGCGACCCGAGACCCGCACCGGCTGCGACGGCAAGCGGTGTTCGTCCCTTCGGCCGCGGTCAACGTCGCGTCGGGCACACGGCTGCGACTCACGCTCGCGTTCAACGGCGCCAATGTCGGCCAGGCCCTCGGCCGATTCCGCCTCTCGTCAACGACCCTCAGCGATCCGTTCAAGGCCGTCTCGATCCCCGCGCGCGTGCGCGATTTCCTGAGCATCGATCCGACAGGGCGCGCCCCTGGCCAGGCGAAGGAAGTCCATAGCCAGTACCGTGCTCAAGCCGCGGAGCTGGCACCGGTGCGCGACCGAATCGACGCGGTCAAGAAAGAGCTCGCCGACCTTGGCATCGTCTCCGCGCTCGTCATGCGAGAACGTCAATCGTACGAACGACCGTCCACGCCGTTTCGCGAGCGCGGCGCGTTCCTGTCGCCTGGCGAGCGCGTGTTCGCAGCGACACCAGCCGTCCTGCCGCCGATGGCGGACGACGAGATGCCCAATCGTCTTGGACTGGCACGCTGGCTCATCAGCCCGGCGAACCCGCTGACCGCGCGCGTGACGGTCAACCGGGCCTGGGAGCAGTTTTTCGGCCGCGGACTCGTGGAGACGAGTGAAGACTTCGGCACCCAGGGAGCGGCGCCCTCGCATCCGGAGCTTCTCGACTGGCTCGCCACGGAATTCATACGGCTCCACTGGAGTCAGAAGGCCCTCCACCGCCTGATCGTCACGTCCGCGGCCTATCGGCAGGACGCCAAAGGCGACGCCGGACCTGCTGACGAAGGATCCGAGCAACCGCCTGCTCGCGAGGGGACCGCGCTTCCGGATGGAAGCCGAGATGGTCCGCGACGTCACGCTGGCGGCTGCCGGTCTGCTCAGCGAGAACATCGGTGGGCCCAGCGTCTTTCCCGATCAGCCCGACGGCATTTGGGACAATCCGTACAGCGACGAGAAATGGACCACCAGTCGCGGCCAGGACCGTTACCGTCGGGGCCTCTATACGTTCGTTCGACGAACCTCGCCGTATCCAAGCTTCATGACGTTCGATGCGACGAGCCGTGAGCTCTGTACCGTCCGTCGAGTTCGCACGAACACGCCTCTTCAGGCCCTGACGCTCCTGAACGACGCGGTTTCAATGGAGGCGGCGCGAGCGCTGGCCGACCGCGCCGACCAGGAAGCGCAGTCAGCGGCTGCTGCAGGCACGAAGCCGACCAGCCGGGAGAAGGCAGCCCTTGCGTTCCGGATGTGCACATCGCGGCGTCCGACCGAGCAAGAAATCGATCTGGTCGTGAAATCGTTCGAGCGTCAGCGCCGGCGATATGGTGGACAGCCGCGTGAAGCGGCGAAGGTCCTGACGCCGCCAGGCGATCAACATGACGCGCACCTCGCCGAACGCGCGGCGTGGACGCTGATCGCGAACAGCCTGCTGAATCTGGACGAGACGATCACCAAGTGAACGGTCGACGATTGACGGACGACGAGCCATGAACGACGAGCCAAGACCACCCTCAGACGAATCACTTCGCGAGATCACACGTCGTCACTTCTTCCGTGAAGCGGGGTTCGGGATCGGATCCCTGGCGCTGACATCGCTCATCGGCGAGCGGCTGTTCGCGTTCACGCCGGAGGCCGACGCGGTGCTGTCCCAGGCGGCTCGAGCCGTCGCGCCGAAGATTGCCGCGAAGGCGAAGCAGGTCATCTATCTGTTCATGGCCGGCGCGCCGTCGCAGGTCGATCTCTTCGACAACAAGCCGCTGCTCCAGAAGCATGACGGTCAGGAAATCCCGCCAGGGTTCATCCCCGAAGGCGAACGTTTCGCCTTCGTGAAGGGCACGCCGCGGCTGCTGGGATCGCCGTTCTCGTTCACCAGGCACGGTCAGGCTGACGCCGAGATTTCGGAGCTGCTGCCGCATCTGTCCGAACATTCGGATGAGATCGCCATCATCCGCTCGATGAAGACGACGCAGTTCAATCACGCGCCGGCGCAAATCTTCATGAACACCGGCCACCAGATCATCGGTCGGCCGAGCCTTGGATCCTGGCTGTCGTACGGCCTCGGGAGCGAGAACAAGGACCTGCCGGCGTTCGTTGTGCTCATCTCCGGACAGAACAACCCGGACGGCGGGAAGAGCTGCTGGGGAAGCGGCTTTCTGCCGACGCTGCATCAAGGCGTCGAGTTCCGATCGAAGGGCGAGCCGGTGCTGTTCTCGCAGAATCCGCCCGGCGTCGATGCCCGCACTCGGCGCGAGTCGCTCGATCTGGTCAACGGCCTGAATCGGATCGAACGCAATCGCCTCGGCGATCCCGAGACGGACACGCGGATCGCTGCCTACGAGCTCGCCTATCGGATGCAGACGAGCGTTCCGGAGCTGACCGACGTCTCGGCGGAGCCGGCCAAGATCCACGAAATGTACGGCACGGAGCCTGGTCAGGTCTCGTTCGCGAACAATTGCCTGCTGGCGCGGCGCTTGATCGAACGTGGCGTCCGCTTCGTGCAGCTGTATCACCGCGGGTGGGACACGCATGGCGCGTCCGTCGGTACTGATATCGTCGTCCGCGTCCCACGGCTCTGCCTCGAGATCGATCGTGCGGTTGGGGCACTCCTGACCGATCTGAAGCAGCGGGGACTACTCGACACGACGCTCGTCGTGTGGGGAGGCGAGTTCGGTCGCACGCCGATCAACGAGGCGCGAAATGGGTCGAAGCTGCTGGGACGTGATCATCATCCAAGAGCGTTCACGATGTGGATGGCGGGAGGCGGCGTCAAACCTGGCGTCACGGTGGGCCGCACCGACGACTTCGGCTACAACATCGTCGAAGATCCGGTGGACGTGCACGACTTGCACGCGACGATGCTGTATTTGATGGGCATCGATCACGAGAAACTGACGTACAAGTTCCAAGGCCGTGACTTCCGGTTGACGGACGTCAGCGGCAAAGTAGTGCAGAAACTGCTCGCCTGAGGTCAGACGCGCAAGAACCCCGCCAGTGGGGACTGTCCCCCATCGACGGCTTGGGGGGACAGTCCCCAATGGCACGAAAAGTGTGCCGGGTTACTGGGCTTTGTCGTTGCCGCGTCGACGATCGAGCCGCTGGAACTCCAGGCGCTCGCGCTCGGCTTCCTGGACGCGTCCGGCTTTTCGATAGGCACGCGCCAGCGTGAAATGCAGAATCGGCGTTTCAGGAGCGAGGGCGATGCCGGCGCGAAGCTGCTCGATCGCCCCGTTGACGTCATCGAGCTCCAGCAATGCCTGACCGAGCGCCTGCCGCGCCGGGACGTTGTCGCTTTCCAGCTTGACTGCCTGCTCCGCCCACGTCTTGGCCGTCGCCCAGTCTGATCGCTTCAGGTACTCGTAGGCGATTTGTAGCATGGAGGACACGTGCGTCGGGGTCTGCGCGAGCTCTTGTTTGAATTCCTCGATCGCGCGATCGGGCTCCGCGTTCAGCAACACGACCCCAAACCCGTAGTGCGCGTTCGGCAGGTCCGGATAGCGGCGCAGCAGCTCCTCGAAGCGCCCGTTGGCGGCGGCGGTCATGCGGCTGTAGTAGTAGTAGGTGCCGCCGCCGGCCAGCAGGATCGCTTCCCGTTTGGCGGGATCCACTTCTTCCGGGAGCTGCGGCATCCGCAACGTCGACAACCCCAACGCTTCGAGAATCTTCGGACTGTCGTTGGCCTCCGAGACGAACTCGATCAGCACCTTCTGCGCCAGCTCGTACTGCCCCAGGCGCGTCATCAGCACGGCCGCGTGGTACCGCACCACCGACGCGAGCTCCTTGTTCGGCCCAAGGCCATACTCGCGCGCGTTGATCAGGCTGCCGAGCGCCGGCTCATACTGGCGCAGCTGGTATTCGCACAGCCCGCGAAATCCCCACGCGGCGCCGTGCCGCGGCTCGCTCGCAACCACGCGCTTGAACGCGGTCGCTGCCTCCGCGTACCGATCGAGCTCGTAGTAGCTGGTGCCGAGATACCAGCGGCCTTCGGTCCAGTCGGGCTTGAGGCGCAGGGCCTCGCGGTACAGGCCAATCGCCTCCTCGAGACGGCCCGCGTCTCGGGCAGCGTTCGCGCGCTTCGCCAGCGCATCGAACGTCGCGCCAGCGGGGGGACCACCACGCTTCGCCGCAGATGACGGCGACGTGGTCTGGGTCATCGATACCGTCGAGACCTCGAACGGCGATTGCGTCACGAGCGAAAGGAGGATGGAGAGCAGCACCACAGGAGGCTCAGTACACATCCAAGTGGTCGATCGTGTCCAGGCGGGCGGGAACAGACCGGCGCGCGGAGCGGCCCCTCTCAACAGTGGTGCTAGCATCGAAGGGATGCGGTTTATTGGCGGGGCCGTCCTCGCACTGGTCGCCCTCTCGATGTTGGACGGCGGACCAGTCCGCGCAGTGCAGAACCCGCCGCCCGCTCCGACGACTCCAGACATGGCAACGGAAGCGGACGCACGCACGGCCTGCACTCCGTGCCACGCGTTCCCGCCACCTGACGTCCTCCCCCGGGCCGCCTGGCGTGACGAAGTCGCACGCATGTCGCTGATCCGCAGCAATCTGCCCCAGCCGACCGGGCCAATGGGCACCTCGGCACGGATGATCGTGCTCCCCCCGGACTTCGCGCGCGTCCTGCGTTACTACGAAGCCGGCGCGCCGGAACGACTGCCTGCTCCGGCGAGCTGGCCGGCTCCGAATCCGCTCACGTTCGTCACCAGAGCGATGAAGCCCGCCAGCGCCCCCGGCCGCGCCGCGGTCGCGAACGTCCGTCTGCTGGACGTCGATGGCGATGGACGTCTCGAGGTGCTGGCGACGGACATGCGGTTCGGGCTCGTCATGATCGGCCACCCTGCGGGACCCAGCGCGACCCTCGACGTTCTCGCCCAGCTCGCGAACCCCTCGCACATCTCGATGGTCGACTTCGATCGCGACGGCCGGAAAGACTTCTTTGTCGCGGACCTGGGCGACTACCGCCCGTCCGATCACACCAAGGGAGCCGTCGTCCTGCTCCGTGGCGCACCAGGCGGAAAATACCTGACGCTCGAGTTCGATCGCTGGCCGCGTGTCGCGGACGTCGAAACCGACGATTTCAACGGTGACGGAGCCAACGATGTCGTGGTCGCCGCGTTCGGGTGGCGCAAGGTGGGCAATCTGTCGGTCCTTGAAAATCACACCACCGACTACTCGCAACCGTCGTTTGCGACGCGCGTCATCGATCCCCGGCCTGGCGCCATCCACGCCATTCCCACGGATCTCAATAAGGACGGCAAGCCCGATATCGTCGCGCTCTTCTCACAGCAGTTCGAAACTGTCGTCGCCTTCATCAACAACGGTACCGCCGAGATCAGCTTCACACCCAAAGTCCTCTATACGGCGCCGCACCCGAACTGGGGGTCCTCGGGCATTCAACTGGCCGATCTCGACAAGGATGGCGACGAAGACGTCATCCTCACACACGGGGACACGCTGGACGATTCGATCATCAAGCCGTATCACGGCATCCAATGGCTCGAAAATCAGGGCAACCTGACCTTCGTCGAGCACAAACTGGCCGATCTCCCTGGCGCCCACCGGGCCCAGGCCGTCGATCTGGACGGCGATGGCGACCTCGACATCATTGCGTGCGCCTTCATTGCGAATGCGCCAGACATAGACGAGAAGACACTGCCGGCGCTGATCTGGCTCGAGCAAACCGCCAAGGGCGTGTTCGAACGCCATACGCTCGAAGCCGGTCCGCCGCGACACGCGACGCTCGACGCCGGCGACTTTGACCGCGACGGCGACATCGATCTGGTCGTCGGCAACTTCGACATGGATGCGCGATCGGACGATCGCCCATGGATCGAGGTGTGGGAGAATCGGCGCATCTCGTCGAGCGGCGGCAGCACTCGCTAGCGCGCTTTTCGCTCGGGACCCGTGTGGTACCATCCGACGATGTCCCGGCCGGTTAGGGCGCGCATGTGAAGCGGCTCGCCGTCGTTCCTCTCTGCATCCTCGTTCCCGCCCTGTTGGTCGTCGAGCGTGGAACGCCGTCCACCGCGGCGGAGGCCTCGCGCTCGGCGCAGACGTCGGGGGCGCCGCCGGCCGGCGACGAGGCGCAGGCGCGCGCAGTGTGCAGCCCGTGCCACGCGTTCCCGTCTCCCGATCTGCTGCCGCGCAGTCAATGGCGTGATGAATTCCTGCGGATGAAGTTCATCCGCGAGAAGAAGCAAATGCCACTGGTGTCACGCGAGGCGCTGCACCTCATTCCGTTGCCAGAGGACATGGAGAAGGTGTTGCCGTTCTATCTCGCCAGGGCGCCCGAGCGCCTTCCGGCGCCGGCGCCATGGCCGGATCCGGCCGATTCACCCGTGAAATTTACGCAGCGCACGCTCTCGGCCGACAAGGTCACCGGCGCTCCAGCGGTGTCGCACGTGAGGTTGACGGACTTCGACGGCGATGGGCATCTCGACGCGCTCGTCACCGAAATGCAGCAGGGCGTGTTGCTGTACGCGCCGCACGTCAGCGCCGCCCGCGATCTCACGGTGCTGGCCAGCATTCCGCATCCCGATCACGTGACGCCCGTGGATCTCGACAAAGACGGCGTGCAGGATCTGCTGGTCGCCGATCTGGGTGAATTCCCTCCCTTCGATCACGACCACGGCGCCGTGATCTGGCTGCGTGGGCTCGCCAATGGCAAGTTCGGCGCGATGTGGCTGGACGGCTGGCCTCGCGTCGCGGATGTCGAGGCGGGGGATTTCAACGACGATGGCAAGACCGACCTTTTGGTTGCCGCATTCGGCTACTACGAGACAGGGAACATCTCGGTTCTCGAGAACAAGACCAGCAACTACGCGCAGCCCCAGTTCGCCACCCATCTCATCGATCCGCGCCACGGCAGCATTCACGTGATCCCGGCCGATCTGAACCACGACGGTCATCTGGATTTCGTCGCGGTGCTGGCCCAAGAGTTTGAAACCGTGATCGCCTACATCAACCGCGGCAGGCGCGACTTCTCGTTCGACCAGAAAGTGATCTACACCGCGCCCCACCCGAACTGGGGCTCGTCAGGCATTCAGCTCGTCGACATGGACAACGATCGGGATCCAGACGTGCTCCTGACGCACGGAGATACGTTCGACGACGGCGTCGTGAAGCCGTATCACGGCATTCAATGGCTGGAGAACACGGGGACCTATCCGTTCGTCGATCACAGGCTCGCGGATCTGCCGGGCGTCCACCGGGCGGTGGCCGTGGATCTGGATGGCGATGGCGATCTCGATGTCGTCGCGGGCGCGCTGCTCGCCGGTGGATCCGACGTCGACGAGGCGACACTGCCGGCGATGGTCTGGCTCGAGCGGACCGGGATGACGACCTTCGTCAAACACACGATTGAAGTAGGCTATCCGCGGCACGCGTCGCTCGACGTCGGCGACATCGACGGCGACGGCGACATCGACATTCTTGCCGGCAACTTCGCCGCGAATCGTCCGGTCACCGGCTGGGTTCAAGTCTGGGAGAACCAGATGAAGCAGCGGGCGTCGGGCGAATAGGCGCACGGGTAGATGGCCTGGCAGAGGCTGCCAATGCGAAGGTCCTCAATCGGGCTGCTGATTGCCGGTTTTGCCCTGGCCGTCGCCGGCGCGGTCGCCGCGCAAAAGGCGCCCCCGGTCGATCAGGTGTGGCAGGGGCCGGCAGACCTGGTGGGAACATTCCAGGGCATCCGCGAGCTCTCCGGCCGCCTTCGAATCTCCCAATTCCTGACCGGCGCGAACCCGAGAGACCTGCAGGCCGTGTGCGAAGACCGCAAGCAGGCGATCGACGCGGCGTTCACTGGCGGCATTGCAGATCTCGCGGCCCTCGAGCAGCAACCCGCCGACACCCGCGATCCCGCCGAGGTCGTCTGGAGCTCGTTCGCGCTGGCGCAGACGTACTCCTACCTCGGCCAGATGGGGAAGGCGACGGCGCTGCTCGAGAAGGCGCGCGACATCGTGGCGGGGGCAAAGGAGCCGGGCAGGTTCATGGGTGAACCGTCGATGTTCGACGCGCTGGTCGGCATTTCCGAAATGCGGCGCGGCGAGCTCGAGAACTGCGTCATGCACCCGAACGCCTCGCGCTGCATCTTCCCGATTTCCGGCACCGGCCGTCACGAGATGACGTCGGGCGCCGAGCGCGCGATGGCCGCGTACGAGCGTGCGCTGGCCGCGTCCCCTGACGATCTGGAGTTGCGGTGGTTGCTGAACGTCGCCGCGATGACGCTCGGACGCTATCCCGACGGCGTGCCGAAGGCCTACCTGATTCCGCCAGAGCGTTTCGCGTCAGCCGAGGATCCGGGGCGATTCAACGATGCGGCGCCGGAGCTCGGTCTCGACCGCGTCGATCGCGCCGGGGGCGCCGATCATGGATGACTTCGACGGCGATGGCCGGCCCGACATCGTCGTCTCGACCGTGGACCCATGCGAGCCTCTACATCTGTTTCTGCAACAGCCTGACGGTCACTTCAAGGAGCCTGCGGGGCGCACGGGCCTGGAGGGACAGCTTGGCGGCATCAACGCCGTGCAGACCGATTACAACAACGACGGCAGACTGGATCTGTTCGTGATGCGAGGCGGCTGGGAAGGCCCGATCCGCAACTCGCTGCTTCGCAACAACGGCGACAGCACGTTCACGGACGTGACCGCCGAAGCGGGGCTCGTCCACGTGCCTCACGCGACGCATGCCGCGGCGTGGGCAGACTACGACAACGACGGCGGCTCGATCTGTTCGTCGGCCACGAACGCTCAATGAGCCGCCTGTACCGCAACCGGGGAGACGGGACGTTCGAGGACACCACCGACAAGGCGGGCGTGACGTTCAGCACCTTCGTCAAAGGCGTCGCCTGGGGTGACTACGACCGTGACGGCTTCCCCGATCTCTACGTCTCGAACTTCGGCGAGCCCAACGTGCTCTTCCACAACAACGGCGACGGCACCTTCTCGGCCGTGACGTCGAAGATGGGCGTGGCGCAGCCTCGCATGAGCTTTGCGACGTGGTTCTTCGACTACGACAACGACGGCTGGCAGGACCTGTTCGTCGCCGGATACCTGCCGTCGATCGCCGAATCGATCAAAGCCGTATGTCGGTCAGCCTAGGACTGCAGAGACGATGCGGCTCTATCACAACGTGCAGGGCCGCGGCTTCGAGGACGTCACCGCACAGCGTTGGCCTCGACCGTGTGACCTCTGACGATGGGCGCAAACTACGGCGACATCGACAACGACGGCTGGCTGGACGTGTACCTGGGGAACGGTGCGCCGTCGTTTGCGGCGCTGTCACCGAACCTGCTGTTCCGCAATCACGACGGCCAGCGCTTCGTCGACGTGACCACGGCGACGGGCACGGGGCACCTCCAGAAGGGCCATGGCGTGGCGATTGGCGACATCGACGGCGACGGCGACGAAGACATCTTCGTCAACATGGGCGGTTTCGTCCCGGCTGACGCGTATGCGAAGGTGCTTTTCCGCAACCCGGGTCATCACCGTCATTGGCTGTCGATGAAGCTGGTGGGCGTTCGAACGAACCGTGCGGCGATCGGCGCACGCGTCGAGGTGCACACGGCCGGAGCCGGCGGCGCCGATCGGACTGATCTCCCGAGTGGTCTCGAGCGGCGGGTCGTTCGGCGGGTCACCGCTCACCGTCCACGTCGGCCTCGGTGACGCGACATCGGTGTCGAAAGTCTCGATCTATTGGCCGGTGAGCCAGGTGACGCAGGTGCTCGAGCATCCGGCAATCGACCAGACTCTCGTCGTCACCGAGCCGGTCGAGCCGAACCAGCCCTCGAAAACCGCGGCAGCGGCCGAACGCTGAGGCCGTCAACGGCTGCCGCACTCTGCCGGGAGTGCGGCGAAGGCGGTCCTCTCTCGAGTCGATAGCGGTTACTGTTCGGTCGATGAACCGGCGAGCGTGAAGTGCTTCGTCGTCACGAATGTGTAACCCTGGTCCAGCTCGCGGATTCGCAGCACACGATTGATCGGAACGTTCTGAAACACCTGAACGGTCCGGCTGACTGGCCAGATCACCTCCAGTTTCGCGATGGTCGTCGCCTTTCCGATTCCAATGTGTTGCGTCAATGTTGTCGCCCCGAATGAGCCGCCGCTCGTGACCTCGCGGTAGCGAATCGACGAACCGGATGATGCGTCGGACAGCGTGACACGAATCTTCGCGCCGATGGCGACGCGGTTCGTTTTGACGCCGACCAGCCGGACCGCGATCCAGTTGTTGCCATTGCCGGGGTTTTCAAACAGCGACTCGGTATATTCGTCGCCCGGCACCGCTCCGCCACTGTTCAGCACCACGTCCTCGTCGCCGTCGTTGTCGATGTCCACGAACGCGATGCCATGTCCTTTCTGCAGCTGGCCCATGCCGGTGGCGGTGGTCACATCCTGAAATCGCCTCCCGGCGTCGTTGCGCAGCACGACGTTCGGCATCAGCGCCCCGAACGACGGTGTTCCGGTGCCCAGATACATATCGAGGAAACCGTCATTGTCCAGATCGCCGAAGTTGGAACCCATTGTCGGCACGACCCGCGCGAGCCCGGCGGCGGATGTGACGTCCTCGAACGTGCCGTTGCCGCGATTGTGATACAGCGTCAGCGTTTCAGCCGCCGGCGGCTGCCCGACGTAGTGTTTAACGAATTCTTCGAGCGAGTTCGGGTACGACGACACGAAGATGTCGAGCCATCCGTCGTTGTCGTAGTCGAAGAACCACGTTGGAAAGCTGACGAACGGTTTCTGGACATGCACAGCGGTGGCGATCTCCTCGAACGTTCCATCTCCCTTGTTGTGGTACAGGAAGTTGTCGCCAAACATGTTCGATACGTAGAAGTCGGGGAACCCGTCGTTGTCGTAGTCGCCGGCGACGACGCCCTTCGTGAAGGCGGTTCGCCCCACGCCGGCCGCGGCGGTCACGTCGTCGAACGTGCCGTTCCCGCGGTTTCGAAACAGCTGGCTTGGCGAGAGCTCGTGACCGACGAAGAGATCGAGCCATCCGTCGTTGTCGATGTCCGCCCACGCGACGGAGTGGGTCGATGTGCCACCATCGGACAGTCCAGCCTCGCGCGTCACGTCGGTAAACGTGCCGTCAGGGTTGTTGCGCAGCAGCGAATTCCGCATCGCGACTTCCCAGCCGCCTCGCATCACGAAGATGTCCGGCCGGCCGTCGTTGTCGAAGTCGGTCTGGATCGCATTCAGCCCGCCAGTCTGCGTCAGCAGTCGCGCGCCGTCCGAGCGATCCTCGAAAGTGCCGTCGCCGCGGTTGCGATACAGGCGCGCCGGCGCGCAATAGTTGACGCTCGAGAAAAAGACATCGACCAGGCCGTCACCGTCGAAATCCTCTGCGATCGTGCCGCCGGCAATGTCGTTGCGCCCGAGATTGGCGGGACCGGCCACATCGATGAAACGCGGCATCTCATGTTCCGACCGAAAGAGTTCCGGACCGAGCAACTGCCCCGAAGGTAGGCCTGCCGGATACTGCCCGAGGAGCATGTTCGACACATTGAGCAGCCAGCGAACTTCGAGGTCGTTGGGTTGCTCCTTCAAGTAGTGCGCGAAGAGATCTGCGGCGGCGCGGGTGGCCTCCGGATGCCGGTGCACGCCGCCGGCCCGCAACGGGAACACGCACCGGTCAGGGCTCGACATCACCATGCAGTTGTCGACCTCGCCCTTCCTGAGAAAAGCGACGCCGAGGGCCTCGACATAGTCGAGCCATTTGGATTTCAAGTCGGGGTATTCGCTGACGAACGTACTCAAGGCATCGCGTGCCGCGGTAAAGTGCTGAATTGCCTGGTCGACATCGCCGACATAGGTCGACACGGCGGCGAGATATCGCTCGGCAACGGCGCGCCGTTCATTGCTGAGAGGGTCCTGATTCGTTCCAGTGGCCGCGAGGTTCGCCGTACCATTCGCACGGGCGATCTCGATGGCACGTTCCCGGGAGCGACAGAGCCCCGCCAGATCCTCGGCGTTGGTATCTGGAGGAAGCGAATTGCCGATTTCGACGAGACCGGAGTGATCGGTAACCGCGCGATACTTTCCGACAGCTTCACGCGCACGCTCCCAGCTCACGCCCCGAGCGGGAGGACGTTGCGCGCCAATCACTGCACCGGCGGCCGCGACGAGCGCGAACGAGCAAGCAGTGCGCCCTGCCCACGGCCGCCGCCGCACTCAGTTCTCCAAGGTGAAGAACGCCGAGCGCACCACTTCCTCGCCGGGCGAGGCGACGCGAATCCGCAGCTCGTAGGTCCCTGGCGCCAGCGCCCCAAGTGGCAGCTTGCCAATTTCCTGGAGCCGCGAGCCGTCACCGTCGGCGAGCGTCCACCGGGACTGAGGCTATTACCTGGCCATTCTTCATCAGCTCGGCGGTTGCGGTCAGCCCGGCCTTCGATCCGCGATAGACGGTGAAGAAGAACGGCAGATCGGACATTGCGCCTTTGGCGACCGGATCGCCGACATTCGGATAGACCAGCGTGTTCTTGACATAGAACGGCGCCGTGCGATCGGACGACGGCGTCGGCGCACTTTCGACCTGCTCCAATCGATCGACTACGACCAGGCTGCTCATGCCCGAGATGCGGCCGGCGCCGCAGGATCGACGGTAATCGTCGAGACGCGCGCGCTTCCGCGCCCTGACACGACGTCGAGCGCCACGGTCTCGAGCGTGTAGACGCCCGGCGGGAGCTCCGGCTCACGGTAGAAGAGGATCGTGCCTCTCCTGGCCGCGTCGAGATCCTTCATCTCTCCAGACAGCGTGTACTGCTGACTGAGCTTCTGCACCTCTCTGGACTGCGCGTCGCGCAATCGCACGACCACCGCGACCTGCGCAGAGTAGGTGCCGCGATTCGGCGTCGACGCTGTACTCGCAGGACATCCGTCGTAAGGCGCACGACGATCGGCGTCACGCCCGGTCGGCTCGGGTCGGGGAAGCTGAATCCTTGCGCACGGACTGGAAAGGCGTTGGGCAGCGGCGTCCGGTCGAGCAGCGCAATCGCCGGCACCTCGAAGCCGCCGCTGTCGATGGGCGTGTGGGCGCGGACGGCGCGATAGCCCTTGCGCGCGAAGACCTGCGTTCCGGGTCGCTCGGTCTTGACCTCGATCGTCCGAAACTTCCCGTCGAAGACGGTGTTGGTTGGCGAATACGTCAGCAGGTAGTGGAACTGATTGTCTTCATCGATCCGCTTGAACGCTTCGCGAGGTTGTTCGACTCTTCGACCAGGAACCCGCCGGTGTCCCCAGAGAGACGAGCGAGGCCGGTCCGCGAGTCGAGCTTTACCATATCCTCCACCCGCTCGAGGCCGCGCGTCATCGGCTGATCGCCGCCGCTGCCGCCGCTGATGTTCTGCATCATCCGATCGTCGGTGAACTCCTCCAACTGCTTGCGCGTGTCGGTGGAGCTGGTGATCGTGCGCAGGCCTTTGGCGTCGACGGCATACACGGTGACGTTCGAGCGATTCGCCCCATCGATCAGATCGTCGAACCTCGCATTCAGTCACCGGAGAGACCGGCAGCCCCTCGGAGAAGAGGACGATCGACTTGCGGCCCGGAGTCTCCGCGAGCGATCGGATCACGCGCATCAGCGCCAGCGTCGTGTCGAAGCCCTTATGGTCGCGATCGAGCGTGTCGAAACCATCGATCATGGCGCGTTCCATCTCGAGGAGTCGAAGTTCGGTCTCCGCCAGCCCCATCCGCGAGCCGTTGGCCGCCATGGCGCCCGCCGGTAGCGGTCGCCGCAGCCATAGTGAGCTGCTCGCCTTGCAGCTCGCGGCGGCGCTTCATGATTTCGTCCCGCCGTTCGGCCTTCTGATCGGCAGCCGAGCTGCCGGCCGGCATGATTTGGCTGACGGCCCGTCGAATCGCCGCCCGGTCGGTCGTGTAGCTCTGCATCATGCGCATCCCGAAATCGGTGTCGAACACGCCGACGCGTACATCTGATTCGCCGGACATCGGTACGTACTGGAGGGTCGCCCTCTGGGCCAGTCCAAGCGCCTCCTCCGACAAGTGATCGAACACGAGCGCAGTCGTCGACGGGCTGTGAGCGTCTTCCTGACCTGGCAACGGCGGCGGCAGGCCGCCAGCGGGGAGGATGTGCGACGGTCGACGCTGGACGCTTCCATTTGACGTCCACACCGATGCCGCCGCCGCGCGTGACGCGCGCGAACGTGTCGATCTTCTGGGGCGTGCCGTCCTCGTACAAAGAGAACTCCGCAGAGTTCATGTCGGTCACCGGTCGGCCTTTCCGATCGCGCACGACGACATCCACGAGGATGGCCGTCGTCGCCGACGAGAAAGACTGGCCGTCGGAGGGCCGCACGGCCTGGCTCTGGCCGGTGCCGAGCCCTTCGCTCCCGCCCGTCGCGATCAACGCCGTTAGAACGACGACAGCCCTTCTGGTCATCACCGCCTCCAGTGTGGAGACTCCATATGTAGGGCGAGCCTTTAGATCCGCTCCATTTGTAGGGCGGACCTTCAGGTCCGCCTAGCCCCGCGTCAGCTGGCGATGTGGAGCATGGTCGATCGGACGACCTGCTCCGATCCCTGTTTGACGATGGCTCTCAGCTCGTACGTCCCGGGCGCGAGCGCGTCGACCGGCAGACGGCCGACTTGCTGGATGCGCCCCGAGGCATCCGGCGCGTCGAGCGGCAGCGGCACCTGCGCCAGCGACTTACCGTTCTGAATCAACTCGAGCACCGCCTCCGGCTTGGTCGCCGCCGCCCCGGGATACACGGTGAAGAAGAACCCGACCTCCTTATTGGCTTTGCTGATCTCCTCGCCGAGATTCGGGTAGAGCAGGACGTCCTTCACGAACAAAGGTCCGGTCTTGGGCTCGTCGGCGCCGACCTTTTCACTGCGCTTCACGAGGACCATGCTGCTCATTCGGAGCTTCGTCGCGTCGACTTTCGGCACTTCGACCGTGGCGTAGCGGACGCTTGCCTTGGCGGTCGGCCTGTCGTAGACAATCGTCTCCATCCTGTAGACGCCCGGCAGGAGCTCCGGCTCGCGGTAGAAAAGCACATCGCTGTTTTTTGCCAGATCCAGCCTGTCGAGCGTGGCGCTCATCTCGTAGTGCTGGCTCAGCTTCCGCACGACCTTGTTCTGAGCGTCAAGGAAGCGGACGACCACGGCAAAGTCGGACTTGAAGCTTTTCTGATCCTCGGTCGTCGGAAACGAGAGCGGCGCGGTTTTCAGATCGACAACGACCGGCACAAGGCCCGGTTTTTCGCTGCTGGGAAACTGCAGCGCACCGACGCGATAGGGGAACGCGTTCGGCACCGGCCGGCGGTCGAGCGCGGCCAGCGCGGCGGCCTCCCAGGTATTGACGGGCGCGCCACCCGTATCGCGCACGGCGAAGTACCCTTTCCGCGCCGCAACCGTCAGACCCGATCGCTTGACTCTGACTTCGATCTTGCGGAACGCGCCGTCGTACGTGGGATTCGTCGGGGTGTATCCGATCAGGTAGTAGTTGCGCAGATCGCTTTCCACGCGATCGAAGCCGGTTCGCAGGTTGTTGGTGTTGTCGAAGATCAGGCCGCCGGTACCCTGGGCAAGCTCGCCGAGACCCGTGTGGGGGTCCTGGCGAAGCACGTCTTCGTTGCGCTCGAGTGCCTCCGTCAGCGGCTCGTTGCTGTTGGTTTCACGTCTTGGCGTGGACGCATACGACGTGAGCCCGCGTTTGCCGGCCGCGTTGACCTGGTCGCGGATCTTGCGCCTGCTCGCTCTCGGGACGCAGGCCGGCCGCGTCCATGGTGTAGATGCTGACATTGGCCCGATTGGCTGCGTCGATGACGCCCAGGAAGAGACGGTGCACGGCCGGCGGAATTGCCACGCCTTCTGAGAAGAGCACCACACTCTTACGCCCGGGCAGCTGACGCATCGCACCGATGATGGCAAAGAGACCGTTGACGGAGGCGTACCCCTGTTCGTCGCGCTCGAGCGATTCGAACCCCTTCGTCATGTCCGCTGCCATCTGTGCCAGCTGCGCGTCGACGCCGGCCGCGCCCTGGCTCGCGCCAGTCGCTGACTCTGCCTGCTGTTGAGTAAAGGCGGCGTTATTCTTCGATGCGCGCCTTTTGCTCACGATCCATGCCGAAGGTCGCGGACGCGCGCGTCTCGATCGTGTCGAGCGCCTTTTGCAGTGCCTCGCGATCCTTGGTGAACGGTGCGTAGGGTGTGAACGCCAGATCGACACCGAACACACCCATCATCGAAGGGAGCGGATCCTTTTCGCTCACGTAGGCCCTGGCCGCCTTCACGGCCAGCTGACGTCCCTCCGGGCTGAGTCGATCGAACACCAACGCCGTGATCGGCGTCACCTTCGCGGCAGGGGGGATCGCTCCGGTGCCGTCTGCGCCTGTGCCGGCGGCGACCGGTGCCGCTGTCGCGACCGGCGCGGCGGCGATTGATGCCTCGGCCTCGAAGATCGGTGTGAACGAGCCGACGGCTTGCGGAGCGCCGTCCTCGAGAATTTCGAAGTCGGACTGCTGCAGGTCGCGGACCGGCATGTCCTTTTTGTCGCGGACGACGACATCCACCAGCACGGCGGTGACACCGGCTTTCTCAGAACCGGCCGCACGCTGCGCCGTTTGCTGTTGGTCCGCCTTCGCTACGGCTCCGGCGGACACGTCGCCGCGCAGCGACGCCGTGAAGATGACGGACGCGCCGAAGAACAGAAGCAGTCGGTGAGAGCGGCTCATAGGAGTCATAGTGAGGGGATCAGGGATCAGGGATCAGGGATCAGGGATTAGGGATTAGGAATCGGGATCAGGATGCCTCTATTGGGGCGTAGACGTCGCGTCTTTGGGAGACTGATCGGCGTCGATGCCGCCGACCGACTGCGCGCCGCTTCGGGTGGTCCGCATCAGGCGATTCAGTCGCGCGAATTCCTGGCGCTCGCGCGCCGCCTCGTCCGGGCGGCCGGCGCGCTGAAATGCCTTGGCCAGCGAGAGACGCGTACTCGGGCTGTCGGGGGCGAGCCGCGCCGCGGTCTGCAGCTCTCGAATCGCGCCTTCGATATCGCCGGAATCGAGGAGCGCGTCACCAAGCGCCTTATGCGTCCCGAATGAATTCGGGGCGACCTCGACGGCCTGTTTCGCCCACGGGAGCGCCGCTTCGGCGTTTTTCTCCTTCAGATACTCATAGGCGATCTGCATCAGCGATGGCGCATGATTCGGCTGAAGCTCCAGCTCTCGCTTGAACTGCTCGATCGCCTTGTCCGGCTGCTCGATCAGCAGGAACACGCCATAGGCGTAGTGAACATTCAAAGTTTCGGGGTACCGCTCGACCATGGCCTGGAACGCCGCCGCTGCCGCCGCCGTCTGACGCGTCGCCATCATGTAGCTGCCGCGTCCAGCCATCAGCACCATTTCGCGCCGGTCAGGCGGCACTTCGTTCGGCAGCATCGCCATGCGCAGCGTCGCGATGCCCATCGCTTCGATCACCTTCGGGCTGTCGTTCCCGGCCGAGGTGAACTCGCCGAGCGTTTCGAGCGCCTGCTCGTACTGCTCGATACGCGTCATGATGATGGCGGTGTGATAGCGGGCGACGCCACGAGATCTTTATCGCCGATGCCAAGGATTCGCGACTGCAACAGGTGCTGCAGCGCGCGGTCGTAGTCCTTGAGGCCGAACTCGCACAGGCCGAGAAATGCGTACGCCGTGCCGTTCTTTGCGGTGGCGCGAGTGACGCTCCGGAACGCGTCACGACATTCGCGGAACTGGTCGAGCGAGTAGTACGCCGTCCCCTGGTACCAGATACCTTCGGTATACGTCGGCCGCAGCTTGACGGCCTTCTTGTACAAGTCGATGGCCTCTTGCCACTGCTCGGCGTTGCGCGCAGCTTCAGCGGCCTTGACGATCGCGTCGAAGGACGGCGAAGGCGGCGCCGCCGGACGACTCTTCTGACTCGGTTTGCCGGGAGGAGGCGTCTGCGCGGCGGCCGATCCGAGCGTCAGGACGACGGCACCGATCACGCCGACGAGGCAGGCGGCGGATCGTCTCACCGCTGCGGCCTCACTGCCGGTGCGGGTGGCGGCGTGGAAGAAGGGACGTCTCCACCTGAGGCGTTTTCTGGCGACGATCCGGCCTGTTTGGCCTGCAGCTCACGGTTCAGCCGATTCACGATCTCCCGTTCCCTGTCGCCGTCTTCTTTGCGCTTGAGACGGTAGTAGGCCGTCGCCAGCTGCACGTGCGCTTCGACGTTCTCGGGCGCCTCGGCAATCACCTGCTGCAGGATCTGGACGGCCTCCTCGACGGCGCCGGTCTGCAACTTGAGGCTCGCCACCAGCGTCCGGGCAGTCAGGTCCTGTGGATGGATCGCCATCGCGCGATTGAGGTACGTCAGAGCGGCATTGAAGTCGCTCGCGCTCTTCCGCATGCTGCCGAGCATCAGGTTCGATTCGAAATCGTTGATGTTGACCGTGAGCTCCTTCCGGAACGCGCCGTGCGGCCCCGGCCTGGTCGCCGAGCCCGAGCAGAGCCCGGCCGTACGCGCTATTCGCCGTCGGCAAGCTCGCGTTGAGCTGAAGCGCGCGTTCGAGCTCGGTCTTCGCCTCGGGATAGTCGAACCGGTTGAGATGAGCGATTCCCATCAGGAGGTGTCCTTCGGCGGAGTCGCCCGTCTTGAAGATGCGGTCGATGTACTGCTGGCCCTGACGCTCCTCGCCGGTTCGAACCAGCGCGGTCCCGAGTACGTACGCGAACGCCAGATCGTCCTGGAACATTGCCTCGCGCGGTTGCAGCAGCGTCACCGCGTCCCGATCCTGTCCGGTCTGCAGGTAGCAGTCGGCGAGAATCAGGTAGGCGTTCTTCGCGTCGGGGTTGGTGGCGACGACGATCTTCAGCGGCTTGATCGCCTCGTTCGGCCGTCCCGACTTGTAGTAGGCCAGCGCCAGGTTCAGCCTGACCGTGGCGTTCGTCGGATCGAGTTTGAGCGCGGCGTCGTACTGCGCGATCGCGTCCTCGAACTGGCCGAGATGAACGTAGGCGGCGCCGAGATTCGACAGCGCGTCGACGCGCGTCGAGTCGATGGCGAGCGCCGTCTTGTAGGCGTCGATGGCGCCGATGTAGTCGCCGGCCTTCTGCATCTCCAGACGCGCGGAGGAAGACCCGATCGAAATCCTCGGTGCGGCGACTGTCCGAACAGCGGGAACGGCAGGACCAGCAGGGATAACGCGAGAAAGCAGACCCGGACCATGACAATTGCGGCGGTCTTTCGATTATAAGCAGAAAAGGGGGGAAGGCCGTCGCCTTCCCCCCTTGAACTCCCCTCGGATCGAGTGTCGATCCTAGAAGTAGTACTTGAAGGTGAACTCGATCACGCGGTGACCGCGCTTCAGGTTGATCTTCCCGAAGTTGTCCACGGTCTGCGGTGTGTAGGAGAAGCCCTGCGTCGGGTCGCACACGTTCTGCAAAGCGCGCCCGTGCCGTCAGGCGCGTTCGCCCGCACGTTGCATCGTGTGTCCAGCGTCAGGTCGATGTCGCCACCGATGTTCGTGTTGGCGAACGCCTGGTTGAAGATGTTGAAGAAGCCCACGCGGAACTGGAACTTCTGCTCTCCGTGGACCTGGAAGTTCTTGAAGAGCGTCAAGTCGTGGTTCATGCGGGTGGGCGTGCGGATGTTGTTCGGTGGGACGAGATCGCCCTTCTCGCCGAACGCGGGCACCCCGATGCAGTTGAGGTCGAGGATCCTCTCACCCACGTCTTGGCCATCCAGTCGTGGATCGCACGGGTAGACCGGCGCCAATGCGTTGCCTGTCGTACCCCCGCCACCCTGCGGATCCCCCGGACCCGACGACATCGGCCGTGCCGAAGTAGGCGGCGGCGATCGCAGGGGACGCCGCATCACCGGTGAACCGGAGGGTGACCGGGATACCGCTCGCCAGCGTCGAGATACCGGAGACCTGCCAGCCGTTCAGCGCGCCACGCAGAATCACGTTGTCGAGGCTCCCGCGCGCGCCATCCGGCAGGAAGGCGTTCCACGACACATTCAGGATGTGCGTGCGGTCAGTCCGCAGGACGCCGTAGGTGCGGGACGGGTCATACGGATCCATGTTCGAGAAGTCATTCCCCAGCGTGCCCTTGGATTTGGCCATAGGTGTAGGCGACGAAGTACTGAAGCCGCTTCCCCGTCTGACGGCTCAGCGTGACCTGCATCGAGTTGTAGTCGCTGGTGCCTCGGAAGTCATTGAGTCCGATGCTCGACAGCGCGTTGAACGGACGGAACGACGCGAGGTTGTTGCTCACGCTCGCGACGGCGACGCGGTTGATCGGCACCGACAGATCGACGCCGTTGAACGAGCCCGACGACATCACGCCAAATGGCATCACGTTGCCGTTGGTGCGGCTGAGCAGGTCGCGGCCGCGAGTCCCGACGTAGGCCACCTCGAACACCTGGTTCCACGGGATGCGCCGCGCGTACGAGACGCTGAAGCTGTGGGTCGTCGGCCAGCTGAACGAGTCGGTCGACGGCGTGATGATCCCCAGGCTTCCGACTCGCTGCTGGAAATTGATCTGACGCGCGTTGTCGTAGGACAGGAACGGCAGTCCATACGATTTGGCGTCCGTGTAGCCGGCACCCACGTTGTAAGCGTTGGGCGCGAGGCGCAGGTAGGAGTCGTACTCGAAGTTGCCCTGGTAGCGGTTGTAGAACATCCCGTAGCCGCCGCGGATGACGTTGTTGCCGTCACCATCGATGTCCCACGCGGCGTTGACGCGCGGCAGGAAGAACGCATCGCGATTCGGCAGGACGCCGCCCGGGGCACAGCCGTTGTAAACGTAACAGACGCCGTTGACCAGCTTGAAGGTCCCCGGATCTTTGAAGGTGCGCGCCGTGGGATCGTACTGATCCGGCGTGAAGTATCCGCCTTCCTGTCCGCTCAGCTCTTCGTTGTTGGTCCACTTGCCGAAGCGGACGCCGTATTCGAGCGTGAAGTTCGGACGGATCTTCCAGCTGTCCTGCGCGAAGGCATCGTAGTCCCAATAGCGGAACTCGCCATGCGGCATGCCGGCGAGCGGCTGGCCGTCCCTCGCAGTGCCCTGCTGGAGCGCGCTCATCCGGCCGACCAGCATATCGGCCGCGGAATTACCCGTGCCGGTCGTGTTCCCGCCGTCGAACTGGATCTGGCCGGACTCCTCGTTCTGGAAGTCCTGCTGCTTCTGCCCGCGCTCGACGGTGACGCCGAACTTCAATCCGTGCGCGCCCATCAGCTTGGTCAGCTTGTCGCTGAACTGCAGCGAGTCGTTGTGCGCGTACACGTTCGGCATGGCGGACCACTGATTGCCCACCTGGCCACTCCACATCAGGATGTTGGATGGCAGCTCCGGACCCGTCGGATACGGGAACCCCGAGAACCCCTGGAAGGTGACGCCGCCCGCGCCCTGCGCGATAACGCTCGGGTCCTGCCAGACGTTGTCGAGCGTCAGGCGCGTGTAGCTCACGACCGCCTCGTTCGTCATCGAGGGGCTCAACACCGAGACGAGGTTGCCGCTGTACGATCGGCCGATGCGATTTCTCGATGTTGGGAGTCGGCAGCGCCACGTCACTCGGCGCCCACCAGCCGCCGCGCGGCCGCACGGTGTCGGCCGGGTCGCGGGACGATGCGGACGAACGCCTTGGTGTTGTTGTTGACGTTCCAGTCGAACCGCAGCTTCAGCTCTTCGCGGTTCTCCGGCTCGAGGGCACTGTAGACGTAGTTGAACTGATTGTTCGGATCGGTGTAGTTCGACTCGGGATAGAGGCTGGCCAGGTAGGTGCCGAGCGGCGTCATGTACGGCCGCATGTCGTTGTTCGGCGCCGGACCGCCTGCCCCAGGGAAGCCCGCCGGGATTCTCAGCTGTCCGGGTGGCAGGTTGATCCGGCCGGCAGACCCGTCGCGGGTTGCAAGAGCAGGCACAGCACCCTGGTTCAGGTTCGAGCCACGGTTGGCGAGCAGCTCGCTGAAGTCGCCGTTCCTCATCGCGTCCGAGTACGTGCGCGAGAAGCGGCTGCCCGAGTCGATCTTCTGCCGCTGCCATTCGTAGCCGACGAAGAAGAACAGCTTGTCCTTGTTCTTCGTGTAGCTGTCGCCGAAGAAGATCGGACCGCCGACGTTGAAGCCGGGGTACTTGTAATTCGCCTTCGGCTTGTCGACGCCCGTGATCGAGTTCGACCGATCGTTGGCGGCGAACTTCGAATCGCGGGTGTAGTAGTAGCCCACGCCGTGGAACGACGACGTGCCCGCCTTGGTGACCGCGCTGACGTTCATGCCGCCGGCGCCGTATTCGGCCGCGAAGTTGGAGCTCTGGACCTTCACCTCCTGGACCATGTCGTTGTTCATCGACACCATCATGCCGCAGTTGCAGCCGATGTCGAGGAGGTTCGATCCATCGAGCTGCGCGGTGTTGCCCGACGATCGGATGCCGTTGACGGTGTAGCTCGCGACGTCTTTGGCAGCTCCGGTCGACTCGCCGATATTGGATTCGACGACCACGCCGGGAAGGATGCGCAACAGTTCCATCGACGCTGCGTCCCATGATCGACAGGTTGTCGATCTGCTTTGCCGTGAGGACGCCTTCGCGAGCGCCCGTTTCCGTCTGAATCACTTCCTGCTGCGCGGTGACCGTGACGGTCTCGGTCTGTTGGCCGACCTCGAGGCTGATGTCGACACCGCGGGTGTCATTCGGGCTCAGACTGAGGTTCTGCTGTTCGTAGGTCTTGAACCCGGACAGCTCGACCTTCAAGGTGTAGGTGCCAGGGAAGACGACGAACAGGTAACTGCCACGATCGTCAGTGACGGTGTCCACCGACCGCCTTGGTACCAGCGTTGGTGAGCGTGACGTTCGCGCCGGGCAGCACGCCGCCACTGGACTGTCTTGGACCGTGCCGCGAATCGTCGCGGTGGTCGAGGATTGGCCGAACACCGCGGGACTGAATGCAACCAGTGCCACTAGGACCAGGGCACTGACCTGCACCACCCGCCTTACGTGGTTCACGCTCACATTACACATGGGTCTCCTCAGGGGGTCACCGTAACGAGCGAGGTTTGACCACTCTCATTGGGTGCGGAGAGTAATACACAAGTACTAGTGAGCAAGTCAAACCGAATTTTCGTAAGCGGCAGACCACTTGCTGACCACTTCCGTCCCAGTGGTAAACACTCTCCCTGATGAGATTCATCTGATTCGCGCATATTCAGCGTCCCGGTCCGCTGATGACCGCCTCGCTCCGCGGTCGGCAACTGTTGCAATGGTTGAGTTTGCAGCAATCGGCGCAATTCCTTGGCGATTCGCGGAGTGCTCGGCGCGGCGAGCCGGCGGATCAGCGAGCCACGCTGCAGGACTGCGCAAACAGGGCCGGGGCCGGGCGATACAAAAAATTCGGGATCCGACCAATGACCGCGAGTGCACGCCGTCCACGGACGCGACAAGCGGCCCGATGTCGCGGCCGGCCGGAATCGGCCGCGATCGCCGGCCTAGTCGATTTCAGTGAGGCACTAAATGGTTTGAGCTAGCGAATGCCGACCGGGCGTTCCACGGAGAATGGCTCGCGCAACTCCGCCAGCTTGACGCCAATCTCGTCGCGCACCGCCAGGCCGAGCTCGTAATCGCCCGGAGGCAGACCCGCGAGCGAGATGCCGTAGATGCGCGCAAGGCTGCCGTCGCTTCCCGGCGCCAGTGCGGTCACCGGCGCCTCGCGAACGAGACTGCCGTCGCCTCGCGTGAGCGCCCAGCTGGCGCTGACCCGCGGCTTGCCCGTCCCCGCCTCGGCGGCGGCCCCATAGGCGGAGAATTGACAATAGAGCGTGGAGCCACTGCGGAAGGTCCGCCGCGCCAGGAGCACCGGCTTGGGCGCCGCCTGACCGGTGGGATCGGTCTGGAGCACGTCGGTGAGGATCGGCGACGACACGCGAAAGCCGGTGAGCGGCGGGACGTCGAACGCGTGCGTCACGCTGCCGATGCGGCCGCTGGTGCGATCGCGGATCACGACGCGCGCCTGGTAGGCCCCCGACGGCAGCGAGAACTCGCGAGACACCGAATACCACGTGACGCCGAGGCGATCGCGTGTTTCGGCTTTCAGGTTCATCGCCGTCGTCTGTTCGAAGTGGAAGACCTCGCCGGTGTCGAGCCGCGTCGCCGCCACGGCGAGCTCGACGCTGCCGCGCGACCGGCCGCCCTCTTCGGGCTCGAAGAGAAACGACTTCACGTCCACGTCGGCGGCGATGACGACACGCGCGCGCGTCCGTCGAGACGCGGTCGAACACGAGCGCAGTGGACCGCACCGGCAGATCGGCGACGTCGCGGGGAGAATCGAGGGCGCGGCGCACGTCGGGATCGAGATCGGCCGTGGGCGGCTTGGCCGCCGCGTCGACGGCATCAGGCGCGAAATATCCCCGTCGTGCGCGAACCGTCAGGCCGGGCCGCTTCACCTTCACGGAAATGCGGCGAAACTTTCCATCGGCCTTGGGATTCGGCGGGACATACCCGAGCAGGTAGTAGCTGCGCGACTCGCGCGCCACGCGGTCGAGACCGGCGCTGAGATCGTTGGTGTTGCGGATCGCGAACCCGCCACTGTCTTCGGCCACGCTCACGGCGCCTTCGGCATCGAGCGCGATGTCGGCGAACGCCGCGCCGATGTCGCGCGCGTCAATCGGACTCCCTTCCGATGCCGTGAAGTTCGATGTCGTCGCGACCAGCCCGCGGGCATCGACGAAGTAGATCGCGACGTTGGCGCGCCGCGCCGCCTGCGATACTTCCTTGAAGGTACCGGTTTCGGGATCGTGAATGAACCCCTTGGAGAGCAGGATCACCGACTTGCGGCCGCGCGTGCCCTCGAGCGCCTTCAGCGCCCGCTCGAGGATCCCGAGCGTCATGCGGTTGCGGGCGACGATTTGCGAGTAGACGGCGGAGGCGCGACTTTCGATGTACGGCTCGACCACGCCCACGTTGCCGCGCGACTCTTCGATACGCGGCATGTCGTCGACGCCGCCGGGCGTGGTCACCGGCTGCATCCCGTTCACACGATAGTTGGCATAGCGCCGCCGCACGCGCGCGGCAACGGTCGTGTCCTGAAAGACCGTGATGCGCATCGCCTCGAAATCGGTCATGCGTTCGGCCGACGTGTCCTCGATGTATTTCCCCTGCTCGCGATCGGCGAGCGCCAGCAGTTTCTGGCGATCGCCCGCGGTGCGCGCGTGAAACCATCCGCCGCCGCTCGTCGTGATGATCGAGACCGAATCCTCGTCGGTGGTCGCCGTCTCGACGAATTTCCGCAAGGCCTTCTTGGCCTCGGCCGCCTGCACGCGGGTCAGGTTGATGTCGTCGAAGACGAGCACGAACGCCCGTCCCGGGATGTGGCCGGCGGTGATCGAGTTGAACGAGATGCGGCGCTCGGGCGCAGGCCGTGCCGATCGCGCCGTCGCCGACGGCGGCGGCAGCTCCACCGACTGGAACTCGGTGATCTGCTGGACGCGCCCGTCTTCCTCGACCTCGAAGTCCTGCCGCGTCAGGCCGGGGACGGGGTTTCCGTCCTTGTCGAGCACGACGACGTCGACGGTGACGAGATCGATGCCGGCGCGAAAACGCGACGGCGGCTGCTGAGCAGAAAGAAGCTCGCCAACGAGCGCGCAAACAAGAAGGACGAAGGACGGGGGACGAAGGACGAATGCCGAAAAACGACGTCCCTCGTCCGTCGTCCGTCGTCCCTGAGTTCCCGCTGTTCCCCTTCATGGCACCAGCGTCACCGGCGTTTCCGACTCTGCGACATCGTGGCCCGCCTGCACGAGGGCGCGGACGCTGTACTGACCGGCAGGGACGCTCTCGATGGGGATCGTGCCAACGAACAGGATCCGGCCGTCCTTGTCCGGCGCACCGAGCGACGGCATGGCCCGTGCGATCAGGCGATCGCCCTGCATGAACTCGAGCGACATCTTCGGCGCCGTCGTCGCGCCCGGCGTCGCGTAGATCACGACGTAGACGGAGATGTTCTTGTTCTGCGCCTTCGAGATCGGCAGGTCGAAATTCGGGACGATGCGCATGCGATCGAGCCGCAGCGGATCGTCGGCGGGCAGCTCCGGCCCCGCTTCCTCGAGGCGGCGGATCACCGAAACCGTGCTCACCGCGCAGGCGGCCTCGGGGGGGACCAGCAGCGACGCCTTCTCGACGCTCGTCCGGCCGCTGTCGCGGTCCTGGGCGACATAGTCAATCGTGTATTGCCCCGGCTTCAGCGCGAACTGCCGCTTGAAAATCAGGTGGCCGCGCCGCAGGTTATCCAGCTTGTCGAGCGGTCCCTCGAACGGATAGTCGTCGCTGAACCGCTCGACGACATGACCCTCGGCATCCCGCACGAGCGCGAGCAGCGAGAACCGCAGGCGATACGTCTTCTTTTTCGTGTCCTCCTCGAACGTCATCTTCTCGAGCGGCACTTCGAACATCAGCAGGTGCTCCCGCCCCTGCGGCGACGGTCCGAACTGCATCGCCGACGCCTGATATTCGAAGGCGTGCGGCGGCGGTTCGACGGTCAGCGCGGTCAGCAGCGGCATTTCATAGGGCAGGAGCGCCGAGCCCTCGCCTGGCGGCAACGCAAAGTAGCCCGATCGGCTCTGCACCGTGACGCCGGGCCGGGTCACCTTCACCCCGATCTTGCGGAACTTGCCGTCGAACTCCTGGTTCACCGGCACGTACGCAGCCTCGTAATAGCTGCCGATGTCGGTGGCGATCCGCTGCATGTTCGGCTTGAAGTCGTTCGTGTTGGCGGTCAGGAATCCACCCGTGCTCTGCGCCAGCTCGCCGAGCGTGTCCTGCACGTTCGCCCGCAGGCTCTCTTCGGCGTTCTCCGCAATCATCACCTCGTCGACGGTCACGGCGCCGGCGCCGCGCTTGGCCATCTGCGTGGCGCTGTCGCGCGCGGCCTTCAGCAGCTGCGATCGGCGAGGCCTCGGAATCGCGCGCCGAGTTCAGGCCCCGCGCGTCGACCGCGTAGATGGTGACGTTGGCGCGATTGGCTTCGCCGATCGTCGTCTTGAAGACTTCCTCGAGGTTCTTCGGCACGACCAGGCCCTCGGAGAAGTAGATCAGCGTCTTGCGTCCCGTGAGCCGCGACTGCGCCTGCACGAGCGCGAGCATCGGATAGAGCGACGACTGGCCCTGCTGCTGGCGCTGGATGCTGTCCGAGAAGCGCAGGCTGGCGGCGATGACCTGCGCCATCTGCGCTTCGACGTTGGCGCCGCCAATCGTCGCCGCGTTCGGATTTCCGGCGGCGGTCGGCGATCCCGCAGCGGCCGCTTCGGCCTGCTCGGCGATCGACTTGGCTTCCTTCGCATGCTGCTCTTCGAGCGACGCCTGACCGGCCAGCGACGCCGCGGTCACCGACGTCGTGCTGGTCGCCGCGTTGATCGCCTGCTTCAGCGAGATAGGTGATCCTGCGTGAAGGCCTGCCGCAGGAAGAGCCGCTGGTCGATCGTGAACACCGAGATCCAGACGTTCGACTGCATGTTGTTGGCGATGAAGTCGAGCGCCGCCTGCTTCGAGAGCTGGCGGTTGTCGAGAATCTTGTCGAACACCATCGTCACCAGGCTGACCTGGCGGTTGGGATCGGGCTGCAAGTCCCGCCGGGACCGGTCCGGTGACGCGGTCGTCGCTGACCTGGCCTTCGACCAGCCGGAACGCGGTGAGATCGCGCGGCACGCCGTCCTCGGTGACCTTCACTTCGTCGGGCCGCAGATCCCGGACCGGATTCCCCTTCTTGTCGCGCACGACGATGTCGAGCAGGACGACGGTGCTCTGAGCTTCGAAGGTCGGCTTCTTCTGCGGCGCGGCGCCGCTCTGCTGCGCAAGCGAGCGGGATCGCCGCTAACAGCATCAGGACGGCGGGGCTAAAGCCCCGCCACCACGGGTGTCGCGCGCGACGCGGACGTCTCCTCATTGCTTCCTACTCCTGGGGTGCCGGCGCCGTCTGTCCCGGCTGCCGTGCCTGCGCGTCGGCGTTCAGCTTCGCGACGATCTCGCGCTGCCGATCGCCATCTTCCTTGCGCTTCAGGCGGTAGTACGCCGTCGCCAGCGAGACGTGCGCCTCGACGAACGACGGCGACTCGGCGACCAGTGTTTCGAGCAGCCGCGTCGCCTCGAGCGTCTGCGCCTGGTCGTTGGTCGCGAGCAGGATGGTCGCGAGCTGATAGCGGGCACCGGGATCGGTCGGCCGCAGGATCATGGCGCGATCGATATGGCGCCGTGCCGCGCCGAACTCGCGATCCTCCTTCAGGATGACGCCGAGATAGAGATGGGATTCGAAATCGTTGGCGTTGATCGCCAACTCCTGCTCGAACGCGGCGCGTGCCGAGTCGCGATCGCCGGTTGACAGGCTGGCCTGCCCGAGAAGCGAATGCGCCAGCGGCAACGAGGGGTTCAGCGTCACGGCCCTGTTGAACTCTTCGCGGGCCTCGCCGAACTCGCCAGCCGCACGTTTGGCGACGCCCATCAGCACGTGCGCCTCGGCAGAGTCCCCTTGCTTGAGGATCCGATCGAGCGCAATCGAGCCCTTCTCCGTCTGCTTGTCCTGGAGCAGCGCCATGCCGAACACGTAGTTGAACGCCGCGTCGCTCTCGTGTTCAGCGGCCATCGGTTCGAGCAGCGCAATCGCCTTGTCGATCTCGCCGAGTTGAAGGTGACAGTCGGCCTTCAGGAGGATCGCGTTGTAGAGGCCGGGATTGCCATCCAGCACGTTGGCGAATTCGGGAACAGCCTCGGCACAGCGCCCGGCCTTGTAGTACGCGAGCGCGAGGTTCATGCGGATCGGCGCGCTGAGGTACGAAATCTCCAAGCGCCTTCTTGTACGACGCAATCGCGTCATCGAAGCGGCCCATCGTCGGCGTAGACGACGCCGAGGTTGGCGAGCGCCTCGAGGTTGCGCGGATAGCGCTCGAGGAACGCGCGGTAGCCTGCTTCGGCCGTCGTCGAGATTGCCCGCCTGCTGCGCCGCCGCCGCCGCCTCGAACACCTTCACGTCGTCGGGCGCGACCTGCTGCGCCTGGCGCGCCGGACGCGAGACTCCAGCGCAAGGAACGCGCATGAGCCACGAGACGCCGCGCGAACGCACATCGCATCGGCTCACCGATTGGCACCGGCGTCAGTAGAAAGACGAAGGGCCGGGCGCCGCAGTCGGCTGGCCCGGCCCGTGTTCGGAGCTACCTGGCGGACCTGAAGGTCCGCCCTACATTCGCTGAAGTCCGAACGTGGGCGGACCTGAAGGTCCGCCCGACATCCGTCCTCAGAAGTAGAACTTGAACGCCAGCTGCAGGATGCGATGGCCGTACTTGTTGTCCTCCGGCAGCACGCCGAAGTGCTGCATTGGTCTGCACGCCGTTCGTGTACGTTCAGGTTCGAGGTTCGTCGCGTCGTCCGGCGTGCGCTGCGGATGGTTGAACACGTTGTAGGCCGACAGCCGGAACTGGAACTTCCGGTTGCCGCCGAACGGCGACGTTCTTGAAGACCGAGAAGTCGTGGTTGATGTACGACGGCCCCTCGATGTTCGGCCACACGTAGTTGCCCAGTTCGCCGACTGCCGGCGCCGCGAAGCACTCCGCCTTGACCAGGACGTCGCCGCTGCCGCGAGGATCGCACGTCAGTACCGGCATCACCTGCAGATCGGGCGACCCGGTGATGTTCGTCGGGTTGATCGTCGACGCCTTGTGCATTCGTGCCGTCGATGCGGAAGTTGCCGTCGCCGCCGACCAGCTGCAGCGGCACACCGCTGACCCACTGTGAGATCCCGGAGAGCTGCCAGTTCGCCGAGGATCGCGTTCGTGACGCCGCGTCTTCACGTCCGGCAGCAGCCAGCTGTAGGCGAGGCTGAGCAGGTGTCGCCGATCGTTGCCGAGCGTGCCGTAGGTGAACTCGCGCAGTTGGCTCAGATCGGGTGGGTCGAGCTGCGCGACCGGTCCGGCCGCCGCCGGCGCGGATGCCGAGCGCCTTCGAGAACGTGTAGGCGCCCGTGAAGCTGAATTGACCGGTCTGCCGGCTCACCAGCGTCTGCCACGAGTGGTAGTTCGAGTAGAGGTTGTGCTGGACCCAGCGTTGATGTCGCCGCCACAGCTGGATACGGGCGGAAGTTGTTCGGGTTGCCGCCCGGGTTCGCCGAGCATCGCGCCCGAACGGGACGATGTTGATGTTGGCGATGCCGTCGTTCCGCAGGCGATCGCTCTTGCTGCCGACGTAACCGGTTTCGACCGTCACGCTCCACGGCAGACGGCGCTGCACGGTGAGGCTCCAGCTCTGCGTGCGCGGCTGCAGATCGTCGTTGCGATCGAGCGCAGTCGAGGCTGATCCGGGCTGGCGCCCGGCACGACGTTCGGGATATCGCTCAGACAGAATGCCGGCGCTCACCGACGGCGTTCGCGAGACCGTCGTGACGCGCACGCCGGCCGGCACGTCGAGCGAGCCGGCAAACGGCCCCTGCTCGTCGTGGTAGTTGAAAATGCCGTAGCCGCCGCGAAGGACCGTCTGGCCGGTGCCCTGGATATCCCAGGCGAAGCCGGCGCGCGGCGCGTAGAAGAAGTAATTCGACTTTGGCGCCTGACAGCGGCACGCTGCTGTCGATCGCGTTCCAGGTGAGGCCGCTCAGGTCCGCGACGGCGGCGTTCGGGTTGTAGAGCGACGGGATCGAAGACCGCCATGCCGATGCCTTCGTCGGTCGTACCAGTTGCCGAGATGCGAGACGCGCAGACCGCCTTCGAGGGTCAGGCGCGGCTTCACCTTCCAGCTGTCCTGCACGTAGAACTCGGCGAGGTGGTAGGCCTCGTTGTGCAGGACGTTCTTCGTCGATTCGTTGTAGGTGTTGCCGCGGCCGGTGAGAATGTCGGCGAATCGTGTTGCCGGTCGAGCCACCGGCCCAGCTCGCCGATTCGAGCTGTCCGTTCGAGTTGTTGTTGCCCGGCTGGTTGTTGTTGACCCACTCGTAGTAGCACGCCGCCCTTGATCGTGTGGGCGCCAGCGACCTTCGTGACGTTCTGGGCGATCGGACGTCAGCCACTTCCTCGCGAACAGCTCGGGATCGAACCCGCCAGGATTGAACATCGTCGGGCCGTCGCCCCAGGTCACGATCGACGGGATCTGATCGAGGCCATTCTTGTAGAGGCCCGGGTTGGTGAAGCCGAGCGCCGAGCGCGAGACCTTGCTCGGATCTTCGAGGCGGTTCGGGAAGTTGATGTAGGTCAGGCCGAACGTCGTCTCGCTCGTCAGCGTGGCGCCGAACACCTTCGTCAGGCTCGTCGTCGTCGAGTGCGAGCGGTTGTCGGCGACGACGCTCGTCGGATACGGCACCTGGTTGGCGTTGCGCCACCACAATCCGACCGGGAACGGCTGCACTTCAGCCTGGAAGTTGTACCGGAAGAACAGCTTCGTGTTGTCGCTGACGCTGTAGTCGACGCGGCCCAGCGCTTGATGGTTGTTCTGCGACAGCGGGACGTTCTGCACGTAGTTGTAGCCGTTCGCCTGCGCCGGATCGATGTTCGGCAGCGGCAGCAGGTTCAGCAGGATCTGGCCGTTCGGATCGATTTCGCTGGCCGGGACGTGCGCGCCGAACGACGGCTGCATTCTTGCATCCCGCCGACGCTCAGCTGGCTGCATGTACGCCGCGTCGGAGAAGTCGCCGTTGCGCATCGCCTGCGTCGGCACCCACGAACGCAGCGTGCCGGTGTCGAGATCCTGCTTGTAGTACTCGTAGCCGAAGAAGAAGAACAGCTTGTCGCGGTTCTTGTTGAAGTCGGTGCCGGGAATGAGCAGCGGACCGCCGAGGTTGAAGCCCGGGAAGTAGAACTTGTTCTTCGGCTGGTTCTGCGGGCCGGACGCCGAGTCGTCCACCTTGTTCAGGAACCACTCGTTGGCGTTCATGTTGTAGTGCCGCATGTAGGTGTAGGCCGTGCCGCGGAACTCGCGGCCGCCGGCCTTCGAGACGACGTTGATCGTCGTCGGGCCCTTGGCGTTCTCGGCGCCGAAGTTCGCCTGCAGGACCTTGAACTCCTCGACCATGTCCGGGTTCGGGTTCACCGAGGTCGCGCAGTTGCAGCCGGGGTCGGAGCCATGGGCGCCGTCGATGACGATGTCGAGCGCGTTGTTGTTGGTGCCGTTCGACGAGTAGTTGCCGATGGCGCTCTGCTTGCCGCCCTCGCCGTTGCCGTTGATGCCGTAGACCTCGCCGTTGAAACTCGGAGCGCCGCTGCTGCCACCGCCGGTCGGCGCCATGCCGGGCAGGATCTTCAGGAGTTCGGCAGCGCTGCGGCCGACGATGGCGGTGTTCTGGATCTGTTCGCCAGTGATCGACACGCTCTTCTCGCCCGACGACACGGGCGCCAGCTCGGTCGTCGCCGTGACCGCGACCTGCTCGCTCAACCCGGCGACACCGAGCTTGATGCCGGTGAGATTGCGCTTCTCGCCGAGTCGCAGGACGATGCCCTTGGTCTCGACGGTCTGGAAACCGGAGAGCTCGACCTTGATCGTGTAGGTGCCCGCCTGCACTGCGGCGAACACGAAGTTGCCGGCCTCGTTCGTGACCGTCGTGCGCTGGTCGCCCGACAGCTCGTTGACGAGCGTCACCGTGGCGCCGGGCAGGACTGCGTCGCTCGAGTCTACGACCGTGCCGCTCAGCGATCCCGTCAGGGTCTGCGCGACCGCCCCGGGCAGGGCCGTCGCCAGAACGAAGATCGGGATGAGAGCAGCCTTGAGAAGGCGCTGAAATCGCGTCTGGGCATCCATCTTCGCACCTACCTGTGTTTCGAATTCGAGGCCGCGTTCTCAGGGGAAAAAGGCGACCCCACGTCCACAGCTATCGGGCGACTCGTTGGGGAAGATCCGGCTCGCCTGGTAAACCAGTGGTTTCCGCACCAGAAACCGCTGGTCTGACCTGAATAGCGGCCGTCAGTAGAGCTTTTTTACTAGAGCTCTGTCAAGTGGCCTCAACCCCTATCGGTCCACTGGTCACAGGGTTAGAGGTTGTCCAATTGGACGAAGGCATGGCGAAGGCACACCGTCAGTAGAATGACGGAATGTCTCAGGCGTTCGTTCGCACTCTCGTCGTCGTGTCGATGATGGCCTCGGTCGGCGCCGGGTCGGCCGCACGTCCGCAGGCGCCGACACCCGTCAAGGCATCCGCCGATGCGATTCGGTTGAACAATCTTGGCGTCGCCTCGATGAACCAGCAGAAGTTCGAGGCGGCACTGAAGTACTTCGAGGATGCAGCCGGTGCGGACCCCTCGCTTCGCGTGGCGCGGACGAATCAAGCCATCGCCCAGCTTGCCCTTCAGCATTTCGATCCCGCGCGGACGTTGCTCGAATCTGCGGTGAAGGAGCAGGCAGACGACGCGCGAGCCTGGTACAACCTGGGACTGCTTCAGAAAAGCCTCGGTGATGCCGAGGCGTCGCTGGCAGCGTTCACGCGGGCCGCGGAGCTGCGGCCTCGCGATCCGCACGCGCACTATTTCGCAGGCCTCCTGGGAAGTCAGCTGCAGCAGTACGACACCGCGGTCACGCAGTTCCAGCGCGCGCTGGAGCTCGATCCGTTTCTGGTATCGGCGGAGTTCGGCCTCGCCCGAGCGTTCCAGCGCGCGGGGAAGACCGACGATGCCAGAACCCACATGGAGCGATTCACGCGGTTGACGCAGATCGAAGGTGGCGTCGGCCATGAGCCTCGCCTATGGCGACCAGGGACCGCTGTCGCTGGCGGAGGCGGTCCAGCCGCCGCCGTCCGCGACGCCTGCGATCCCGGTGACGTTCGTCGCCGAGGCCGCGCCTCTCGCGACGGGCGCCACTCGCAGCCGCAGCCGGAGACGGTCCGGGCCTGTGCGTGATCGACTTCGACGGCGACGGTGCCATCGACGTCATCCGCCTCGATGGCGCCGGCGCGAGCCTGCAGCGCAATGACGGCAAGGGATCGTTTGCGGAAGCGAAGCGTCTGATCGATGCGAAAGACGTCGTCTCTTGCATCGTCGGCGACTACGACAACGACGAGCGTCCCGACATCGTCATCGCGACGGCGAGCGGCGTACGGCTTCTCCACAACGACGGCGACGGCGACATTCACGCCGGCGCCGGCAGACGCCGGGATTCACGCACGCTCGGGGGCCCTGTCGCGGGCGTCACCTTCGTCGACTTCGATCACGACGCCGATCTCGATCTCTTCGTGGCCGGTGCCGCGACAGCCGTCTACCGCAACAACGGTAACGGCACGTTCACGGATGTCACCAGCGAGCGCGGCTTCGCGCTGCCGGGCACTCGCGCGATCACCGCCAGCGATCTGAACAACGATCGCGCGATCGATCTGGTCGTGACCGGAGAAAGCACCGCGGTGCTGATCAATCCTCGCGAGGGCGCGTTCAAGCCGCTGGCCGCCTTCACGCCGTCGGCACCGGTCGGTACGCGCGGCGTTGCCGTCGTCGACTTCGACAAGGACGGCTGGATGGATCTGGTCTTCACGCAGGCCGCCGCGCCGGCCCTGTCGTTGTGGCGGAACGTCTCGGGCACGTCGTTCGAGCAGGTGGCATTGCCTTCAACAACGTTGTCGAGCGGCGCCGGGCTGGCAGTCATCGATTACGACAACGACGGATCGCTCGACATCGTGGCCACCGGAATCGGGGCACAGAATTCGAGCGCACTTGTCGTCCTGCGAAACGTGCAGGGCCGCTTCGAAGATGCGACGACGACCGTCGCGGCGAAGGCGACGGCCGCGCTGAAGCAGCCGCGCGCCCTGGTCGCGGGCGATCTGGACAACGACTACGACGCCGATCTCGTCGTCGACCGATGCCGGCGGACCACCCGTTCTGCTTCGCAACGATGGCGGCAACGCGAACAAAGCGATACGCCTGGCGCTCGCCGGCCTCAACGACAACCGCAGCGGCTTCGGCACCAAGGTTGAAGTCCAGGCCGGGGCCGTCTGGCAGAAGCTCGAGACCGTCGCCGCGTCCGGATTCCTGAGCCAGAGCTCGCCGGAACTGCTCGTCGGCATCGGCAACGCCGTCGCAGGCCGACGTCGTCCGGCTGCTGTGGCCGACAGGCGTGGTCCAGGACGAAGTGGAGCTCGCCGCAGGACAGCGTCACGCAATCACCCAGATCGATCGACGCGGCAGCTCGTGTCCAATCCTGTTCACATGGAACGGCGAGAAGTACGAGTTCGTGTCGGACAGCATCGGTCCCGCCGTCATCGGGCACTGGATTGCTCCTGGTCAATACGCGCCGCCTGACATCGACGAGTACGTCAAGGTTGACGGACGCAGCGTCAGGGCGAGGAACGGACGACTCTCCTTCCAGTTCGTCGAGCCGATGGAAGAGATCAACTACCTCGATCAGGTGCGCCTGATCGCCATCGATCATCCGGTCGGTTCCGAGATCTATCCAAACGAGTACTTCGCTTCGTCGCCGCCGTGGCCGGCGGCGAAGACCATTGGTTCGCGCGGCGCCCGACTGCCGCTGGGGGCGTGGGACGATCGTGGCACGGACGTCATGCCTGCGCTTCGCGACGCCGATCGACGGTTCGTGGACACCTTCGAAAGCGACGCGTTCAAGGGCTTCGCGAAGCTGCACAAGCTCGAGCTCGACCTTGGCGACGCTGCCGCCAGGCATGCCGGTGCGGCTGCTGATGCGAGGCTTCACCGACTACTTCACGGCGACGTCGATGTTCGCGGCTCTTCAGGCCGACGTCTCGGCAATTGCGCCGTACGTCGAGGCGCAACGTGCCGATGGCTCGTGGACGCGCGTCGCTGACGACATCGGCTTTCCTGCCGGACTGCTGCGCACCATGGTCGCGGATCTCACCGGCAAACTGCCGTCAGGCACGACGCGCATTCGCGTCTGGACCAACCTGAAGATCTACTGGGATCAGATTCTGGTCGACTCGACGCCTGACGGCGCCGTGCCGATGGAGCGTCGCGAGGTGCCGCTCGCCTCCGCGAGCCTCGGCTTCCTCGGCTATCCGCGCGAAGTGACGGGGAAACCCTCAGGCGATCTGCAGTACGTCTTCGACGACGTGAGCCGGCACGGACCCTACGCGCGGCATCGCGGGTTCTACACGAAGTACGGCGACGTGACGCCGCTGCTGCGTCGCGACGAGGATCAATTCGTGATCTTCGGATCGGGTGAGCACGTGGCCATCGAATTCGACGCGTCCGGTTTGCCGCCCGTACGAGCCGGCTGGACGCGCGACTACGAGATCTATCTGAACGGGTACGTCAAGGACATGGATTTCTACGGCGCCTTCTCGCAGACCGTCGCACCGCTCCCCTTCCGCGCGATGCCCAACTACCCCTACCCCGAGTCCATCTCGTATCCCGATTCCCACCGCGACTACCAGCTCGATTGGAACACTCGCGAAGTGTCGGACGAGAACGCGGCCAGCTATCGGTTTCAGTATTCCAAGTAGGCTCCGGACTCCGGACTCCGGACTTCAGGCTCCGGGCTCCGGGTCCGGGCTCCGGTTCGGACTACTAGGCCCGGGCGGGCACAGCCGCGTAGATGTAGGGCGGACCTTCAGGTCCGCCTCTGGCTCGAATGTAGGGCGGACCTTTAGGTCCGCCTCATGGCGGGGCTGAAGCCCCGCCCTACATGGAACTGCCGCCGCGGTTCGGGCATGCAGCCTTCAGTTACAACACGGAGCCCGAAGCCCCGGAGCCCGGAGCCCGGAGCCTGCAGCCTGCAGCCCGGACTTGACGACCAACCTTGCCACGCTGCGCATCCGCATGAAGAGAGTCCTTCGTCCGGCACGCATTTACAGCAGCGTCCTTCAGGGGATTTCGTCGGCATGGGATAATCGACGCATGCCGATTGCCGGCCGCCACCTGCTGCTCTGGGACGGGAAGTGCGGTCTGTGCCGGCGCGCGGTCGAGTGGGTCCGCCGGCGCGATCGCTCGGCACGATTCGAGATCGTCCCCTACCAGGAAGTCGCGGCGCCCCCGATGACGCCGGAGCTGCTCGCCGCGTGCCGGCGCGCGATGCACGTCCTCACCGCCGATGGACGAACGCTGCGCGCGGGACGGGCGTCGCTGTTCGTTCTGCGAGAAACCGGGAACCGGCGACTCGCCTCCTTCCTCAGCCTTCCGCCGCTTGTCTGGCTGGTCGAGGTGGGGTATCGGATTGTCGCCCGGAACCGATCGCAACTGTCGTGGTTGATCTTCCCGCCACGACGGGCCTGAGGTCAGACCAATCGCACGGCTGGGCTCAACGCCCGCCTCGCGTCGACAGCTCATCTCTGGATTCGCCAAGCGCCGGAATTCCTGTAAAATCGCCCTTCCCGCATGGTTGGCCGCGTCGTTTCTCACTATCGTGTCATTGAACAGATCGGTGCGGGCGGCATGGGTGTGGTCTACAAGGCCGAGGACACGCGGCTCGGCCGCGCGCTCGCGCTGAAATTCCTTCCCGCCGACGCTTCTTCGGATCAGCTGGCGCTCGAGCGCTTCCAGCGCGAAGCCCGCACCGCCTCGACGTTCAATCATCCGGCGATCTGCACCATCTACGACATCGGCGAGTTCGAGGGCCGGCAGTTCATCGCGATGGAGCTGCTCGACGGCCAGCCGCTCGACCAGCACATCGCCGGCAAGCCACTGCCGATCAATCGCATCCTCGAGCTGGGGATTCAAATTGCGGACGCGCTCGACACGGCGCATTCGCTCGGCATCCTGCATCGCGACATCAAGCCGGCCAACATCTTCGTCACCTCGCGCGCGCAGGCCAAAGTGCTCGACTTCGGGCTGGCCAAGCTGACACCTGGCGGCCGCGGCTCCAGCGCGATGGCGCAGACGGTCGCCGAGAGCATGCTGACGACCGCGGGCCTTGCGGTGGGCACCGTCGCGTACATGTCGCCGGAGCAGGCGCGAGGCGAGGATCTCGACCAGCGAAGCGACCTGTTCTCGTTCGGCGTCGTCCTGCACGAGATGGCGACGGGCAAGCAGGCATTCCAGGGCAACACGACGGCCGTGGTCTTCGACGCGATCCTGAATCGCATGCCGCCGCCGGTCTCGGGAATCAACCCCGAGGTACCGCCCGAGCTCGAACGAATCATCGACAAGGCGCTCGAGAAGGATCGCGAGCTCCGCTACCAGACGGCCGCCGACATGAAGTCCGATCTGCAGCGGCTGCGACGCGACCGGGACTCCGGCCGCGGCGTGATGGTGGGCAGCGGTGCCGTGCCGGCGTCGTCAGGCGGCTACCGCGCCGCGCGACCGTCGAGCGGCGTGCCGGCCGCTGCCGTGACGATGGTGGAATCGGCGGCGACCCCGGCGGCATCGGTGGCCACGCCAGCTCCGTCCGCTGCCGCGGCACCCACGCCAGCCGCCACAGCCGCAGCGAAGCCGCAGCCCGCGGTCCCGAAGGCGAAGCCAGGTGCGGGAAACAAGAACACCATGATCGCGATCGGCGGGGGCGTCCTCCTCCTCTTGATTGCCATCGCGGGTTTCGCGTTCTGGAAATCGAGCGGCAGCCAGCCGGAACCCGCCACGACGCAGGTCGCCGAAGCGCCGCCAGAGCCGGCACCGCCGGCGACGCCGCCGACCGACGTCGCAGCGCCGGCCCCTGAAGCTGGCACTCCCCCACCGACCGATCCTGCCGCCGTCCCTGGGGCCACGCCGACCACACCACCGCCGACGCCGGCGACCGATGCGGCGGCCGCTCCTCCGGCGGTCGCGGCGCCTCCGCCAGCCACCACCGCGAAACCGGGCACACCGTCGACGGCCAGCAAGGCGGCAGCGAAGAAGGGGACAGCGGCGAAGACTGCAGCGGCGGCCGCGCCGCTTCCACCCGCGCCGGCGCCGCCCGTTGCGCCGACGCCGCCGCCAGCACCGGAACTCGATCCCGTACAGGAGGCCGTCTCGCTGGCCAACGGACAGATCGAAGCCAAGCAGTACGACGCAGGCGCTCGCGAATCTGCAGGGTGCACTGGGGCGCAAGCCAGGCAGCTCGAGTGCACCGCAGGCCAACCTGCTCGTGGCGCGCATCTACGATCGGCAGCGGCGGACCGAGGCGGCGATGGCGGCCTACGAGGCAGTGAAAACTCGCTACCCGCGCGATCCCGTCACCGCGGAAGCGCTGTTCCGCCTTGCCGAGCTCGTCCAGGACACCAGGCAGCCCGATCGGCTGCAGATCGCCCGCGGCTATCTCGATTCGGTGGTCAACGATTTCGGCAGCAGCTCGTTCGCGCCGCGCGCGCTGCAGTGGCGCGCCGCGATCGAGGATCGTCAGAACCTGAAGACGAACGACAGTGTGGTCGGCAAACAGGTGCCCACGTCGCTCGTCACGCTGCGCCAGTTGGCCGAACGCTACCCGAACTCACAGCCGGCCGAAGAAGCGCTGTGGAAGCTGGCGAACCAGTACGAGGACCTCAAACGATTCGATCTGGCGGCCGCCGCGCTCACCGATCTCGGCACGCGCTTCCCCCGCACGCGCTTCGACGCATGGTGGGAAGCCGGCGAGCTGTACGAAAAACGGCTCAAGGACGACGCCAACGCGAAGCAGGCCTACAGCAAGGTCCCCTCCTCGTCGCGCCGCTATCGAGATGCGCAGAGGAAGATCCAGTAAAGGGTCTCAAGGTCGCAGGGTCGCAAGGTCGCAGGGTCGCAAGGTCGCAAGGTCGCAAGGGTCGCAAGGTCGCAAGGTCGCAAGGTCGAAGTCTCGCAGTCGTGCCTGTCTGATCGCGAATGTGGTTTCGATCCAGCGGCGACTCTGAGACTTTCCACTCTTCGACCTTTCGACCTTTCGACCTTGCGACCTTGCGACCTTTCGACCCTGAGACCCTTCGACCTTGCGACCTTGAGACCCTGCGACCTTGAGACCTTGAGACCCTAAGACATGGCGCACCTGTTAGGCATCGACGTCGGCACCGGCGGCACGCGCGCGCTGGTCATCGACGAGCGCGGCACGATCGTCGCCTCAGCGACCAGCGAACACGTGCCCTTTGCGTCTCCTCACACCGGCTGGGCCGAGCAGGAGCCGGCCGACTGGTGGCGCGCGGCTCGCGAGGCGATCGCGGCGGTACTGAAGCAGCCGGGCATCAGCGGTGAGTCGATCGCGGCGATAGGCTTCTCCGGTCAGATGCACGGCTCGACGCTGCTCGACGGCAAAGGCGACGTCGTGCGTCCGGCACTGCTCTGGTGCGATCAGCGGACTGACGCGCAGTGCCGCGAGATTACCGAGACGATCGGCCAGGCCCGACTGATCGAGCTGACGCTGAATCCGGCGCTCACAGGGTTCACGCTGCCCAAGCTTCTCTGGGTCCGCGAGAAGGAGCCATCGCTCTGGGAACGCGTCCGATCGGTGCTGCTGCCGAAGGACTACGTGCGTTACCGCCTGACTGGAGCAATGGCAACCGACGTCGCCGACGCGTCGGGCACGCTGCTGCTCGACGTCTCGAAACGCGCATGGTCGGAGACCATGCTGAAGGAGCTCGACCTCGATCCTTCCCTGCTGCCCGAAGTCTTCGAATCACCCGAGATCACGAGCAGCGTGTCGCGCGAAGGCGCCGACGCCACTGGCTTGAGGCTCGGCACGCCCGTGGTCGCCGGCGGCGGCGATCAGGCGGCCGGTGCGGTCGGCATGGGCATCGTGCGTCCGGGCGCAGTCAGCGCCACCATCGGCACCTCGGGCGTGGTCTTCGCCGCCACCGATCGGCCGGCCCTCGAGCGCGGCGGCCGCGTCCACACGTTCTGTCACGCCGTCCCGGGACGCTGGCACGTCATGGGCGTCACGCTCGCGGCGGGCCAATCGCTGCGCTGGTTCCGCGATCGATTTGGCGCCGGCGCGGACGACGGCCGCGATCCATACGATCGGCTGACGGAAGAAGCGGCGCACGTTCCCGCAGGCTGCGACGGCGTCCTGTGGGCGCCCTACCTGATGGGCGAACGCACGCCGCATCTCGATCCGCACGCGCGTGCGGCGCTCGTCGGTCTCGTCGGATCGCACACGCGCGGACACGTCGTCCGCGCCATCCTCGAGGGCGTGGCCTTCAGCCTCAAAGACACGTTCACGCTGTTCGAGGAGATGCAGGTGCCGGTCGGCACGGTGCGGCTCGGCGGCGGCGGCGCGCGCTCGAATTTGTGGCGGCAGATCCAGGCCGATGTCTACGGATATGCGGTCGAGACCGTCGAAGCCGAAGAAGGCGCGGCGTACGGGGCCGCGCTTCTCGCCGGTGTCGGCGCCGGGGTCTGGAAGACCGTCGACGCCGCGTGCGACGCCGTCGTCCGCGTCGCCAGCCGCACCGAGCCGAATGCAGCCGATCGCGCGACGCTGGCGCGGCAGTACGAGCGGTATCGAAAGGTGTATCCAGCGCTGCGAGCGCTAAGCGAATAGGCTCGTGGGCACAGGCGTAGTAGAGGCGGACCTTCAGGCCCGCCTTTTCACGTACAATGCACGGCGCGAATTTTCACCCGAGGATTCACAATGAGCCCTGATACCTACGCTCCGCGTCCGGAGCACAAATTTTCCTTCGGCCTCTGGACGGTCTCGAACCGCGGCCGCGATCCTTTCGGGTCCGAAGTGCGCCCGCCGCTGCCGCCCGTCGACGCGGTGAAGCTCCTGGCCGAGGTCGGGGCCTGGGGCGTCAACCTGCACGACAACGATCTCGTCCCGATCGATGCCACGCCCGCCGAGCGCGATCGCATCGTCCGCGAGTTCAAGCAGGCCTGCGAACAGCACGGCATCGTCGTGCCGATGGCGACGGTGACGCTGTTCTTCGATCCGGCATTCCGGGATGGCGCCTTCACGGCGAACGATCCGGCGGTGCGCGCCTACGCGCTGCAGAAGACGCTGCGCGCGATGGACATCGGCGCCGAGCTCGGCGCGAAGGTGTTCGTGTTGTGGGGCGGGCGGGAAGGGACGGAAACGGACGCCTGCCGGCGCGCCGACGAAGCGGTCAAGCGCCTGCGTCATGCGATCGACTACCTGTGCGAGTACTCGATCGACAAGGGCTACGGTTACCAGTTCGCCCTCGAGGCCAAGCCGAACGAGCCGCGCGGCGACATCTACATGGCGACCACCGGCAACTACCTTGGGCTGATCCCGACGCTCGCACATCCGGAGATGGTCGGCGTGAACCCGGAAGTGGCGCACGAACAGATGGCCGGCCTCAACTTCATGCATGCCGTCGCACAGGCGTGGGAAGCCGGCAAGCTGTTCCACATCGACCTGAACGATCAGAACCCCGGCCGGTACGACCAGGACTTCCGCTTCGGCGCCGCCAATCCGAAAGCGGCGTTCTTTCTGGTGAAGTTCCTCGAGGACGTCGGCTACTCGGGTTCACGCCACTTCGACGCGCACGCGTACCGCACGGAGAACTACGAGGGCGTGAAGGACTTTGCGCGCGGCTGCATGCGCACGTATCTGATCCTGAAAGAGAAGGCGGCCCGCTGGAACGCGGACGCCGAGATCCAGGCGATCGTCAAGGACATCCACCAGGCGAGCATGGCCACGGTCGAGGAAGCGAAGTACTCGGCGTCGCACTGCACCAAGCTGCTTGCCCACGCGTTCGACCGCTCGAAGCTGGCGGCGAAGAACTTGCCGTACGAGCGGCTCGATCAGCTGACCGTCGAAGTCTTGTTGGGAGCCCGCTGAGCCTCCAGATGTAGGGCGGACCTTCAGGTCCGGCTGATATGTGAGGCGGACCTTCAGGTCCGGATGATATGTAGGGCGGACCTTCAGGTCCGCCTGGCGGGGCTGAAGCCCCGCCCTACAGGTGATTGCGATCGGCGGGGATTCAGCCCGCCGCGACGCTCGTTACGCAATCGCTTCGACATCGATTTGCAAGCTTCCCCGAAGCGCATTCGAGACCGGGCAGCGCTTCTCGGCTTCCTTCGCCACCTCCGCAAACTTCGCGGGCTCCAGGCCGGTGAGCCCGTCCGCCAGCACACGCAGGTGCGAGGCCTGAATCACCAGCCCCGACTCGCTGAACTCGGCTTTCAGCGTCGCACTGACATGCAGGCGCGAGGCCCCGGCATTGTGCCGGCCGAGCGTGGCTGCGAGCGCCATCGCATAGCACGAGGCGTGCGCCGACGCGATCAGCTCCTCGGGGCTCGTCTTCCCTTCGGCCGCTCCCACGCGCGACGGAAAGCTCACGGGCAGCGAAAACGCGCCGGATCCCCCGCGCACTTCGCCGTGTCCGTCGCGAACGGTGCCCTCCCACGTGATCGTCGCCTGTCGTTCGAAGCTGGCCATACCTGACGTCTCACTTTCTGTTTTTCCTGGTCTTCACGACCTTGGTCCCCTTGCCCTGACCGAGCTGCGTCACGGTGCCGGCGAGTCCAAGGCCCAACCAGACCCACAGCACCCACCGCTTGCCTGGCGCGGGATCCAACGGATAGACGACCCACACGTTGTTGGCCGACGCCGCCGCCTGTGCGGCACGATCGCCCAGGAGCGCCAGGCCGCCGACGAGCGCGGTCCAGGCGCCGCCGAATGCAGTGCCGACGATGATCACGAAGCGCTGGAGCATCATGGCGCCGACCGCGCCGATCACGGCGAAGAGGATCACGATCAGGACGTGCGGCTCGGCGCCGGCGCGGCCCCACACCATCGTCGCCACCATCGCGCCGAACGCCGCGCCGACGAGCACGACACCCAGAAAGTACGCGAAGTTCAGGACGATGGCGCCGATCGCGCCGCCGACGAACGCGGCCAGCAGCAGCGATCCTGCGTTCCCGGCGCCGACCATCGTCGAGGCCAGCAGCGCGCCGAGGATGAACCCATAGATGCCGAGGACGATGCGGAACAGGCGGTAGCCGGCGAAGCACGCGACCAGCCCGCCGAGGAGCAGGAGGACCGCAACCGGGATCTGCAGCGTGACTGGGAACATGAGTGGTATTGCCCAAGCTAAAGCTTGGGCCTACGCGTGTCTCGGATCGTATGCTTGGCGTACGCGTGCCTGGGATCGTATGCTTGGCGTACGCGTGTCTCGGATCGTATACATGGGCGTACGCGTGTCTCGGATCGTACGTAGGCCCAAGCTTTAGCTTGGGCATTTTTAGACCTCGCGCCGGCCTTCCATTGCTTTCGTCATCGTGATCTCGTCGGTGTACTCGATGTCGCTGCCGACCGGGATGCCGGTCGCGATGCGTGTCACGCGCACGCCGAGCGGCTTCAGCAGGCGCGCGAGATAGAGCGCGGTCGCTTCACCCTCGACGTTCGGGTTGGTGGCCAGGACCACTTCGTTGACGCCGCCTTCGCCGACTCGGGTCAGCAGCCCGCGGATCTTCAGATCGTCGGGCCCGATCCCCTGCAGCGGCGACAGCGCACCCATCAGCACATGGTAGATACCGCGGAACTCACGCGTCTTCTCGATCGCGGCGACGTTCTGCGGTTCCTCGACGACGCAAATGAGGTGACGCTCGCGGCGATCGTCGGTACAGAAGGCGCAGGGATCGACGTCGGTGATGTTGTTGCAGGTCGAGCAGTACGTGACCCTCTCCTTCACGTCCTGCACCGCGGCACACAACTGATCCGCCGCCTCCCGTGGCGTGCGGAGGATGTGATACGCCAGGCGCTGCGCGCTCTTGGCGCCGATGCCGGGCAGGCGCTGAAGATGGTCGATCAGCCGCGCGAGCGGTTCGGGATGCGACATGGAGGCGATCAGAACATCCCAGGCATCATCCCGCCCATCGACTTCTGCAGGTGCTCGTCCACCTTGCGATGCGCGTCGTTGATCGCGGCGAGGATCAGGTCCTGCAGCATCTCGACGTCGTCTTTCGACACCACTTCGGGGTCGATGCGCAGCGACATCAGCTGCTTGGTGCCGTTGACGGTGACCGTGACCATGCCGCCTCCCGCAGTCGCCTCGACGCGCAGCTCCTGCATCTGCTTCTGGAGCTGCTCCTGCATCTTCTGCGCCTGCTTCATCATCTGCCGGATGTCCATCTACTTGATCTCCTCCACGTCGCGGATGTCGGCGGGAAATATCTCGAGCATGGCCTGGACGCCGCTGTCGGCGAGCGCGCGGGCCTTCAGATCCGTTTCGTCGGCCGGCGGAGCCGGGCTCGGCGCCGACGCGGGAACGGTGTGAGCCGGACGCGGCGCATCGGGATCCAGCGCTGGTCCCTTCGCCGTTGCGATCGACACTCTGCGCCCGGCAATCGTCTCGGCGATCGACTCGAGCCAGGCGCGTTTGCCTTCCACCTGCTGCCGCATCACCTCGTGAATCGGCCCGAAGGTGAAGACGAGCCGTTCATCCACGATGTCGATCTTCTGGGCCTGCGCGAGGTGAAATCCGTAGAACGTCTTGTTCGCTCGCTGCACTTCGGCCAGGAACCGGTTCTTGAAGTCGGCGGGGATCGGGCCCGTCGATTGAGCCGGCCGCGCCGCCGCGGCGGGCACGGCCCGGCCAGCGTCGGGTGCTGTTGCCGTTGTCCCGCTCGCGTCTGCTGGACTGGTCGCCGGGCGCGCAACTGGCGGCGACGGTGTCGCGGGCCGTGCGCCGAACGTGGGTCGCGCGCCGAAGGTCGGAGCTCCGGTGCGCTGAGGCGAAGCGGCTGGCGGAGCGCCGCCCGAGCTCCGAGGCGCCGATCCCATCGAGAGCCCGCCTTTCTCGAGACCGGCGATCAGATCCGCGATAGGCACGAGCCGGCGCAGATGGATCCATTTCACGAGCGCCATCTCGAGGGCATATCGCGGTTGCGACGCCGCGCGCACGTCCTGCTCGGCCTTCGCCAGCAGGTCGAACGAGCGCAGCAGATCTTCAAGCGAGAAGCGCGGCGTCAGCGCCTGCAGGCGCTCGCGGTCGGACTCGAACACGACCTCGGGATCGCGAAGCCGTTCGGCGTCGATCGATACGAGCATCATCGCGCGTACGAGCGCCGCGAGCTCGCGGCACAGGATGCGCAAATCGGTGCCCGCTTCGACGGCGCGGCCGGCCAGCGTGAAGGCGGCCGCCACGTCCTCGTCGGCAACAGCCGTCAGGATGTCGAACAGCAGGTCGCGCCCGACCAGGCCGAGCACGGTCGCCACGTCGTCGACGCCGACGGTCGTCCCGGAAAACGAGATCACCTGATCGAATGCGCTTTCCGCGTCGCGCAGGCTGCCCTCGGCGTATCTGGCGATCAACCCCAGCGCGTCGTCGCCAACCGCAATCTGTTCGGCGTCGGCGATGGCGCGAAGCTGCGCGGCAATCGCAGGCGTCGCGATGGTGCGGAACTCGTAGACCTGCGAGCGGGACAGGATCGTGTCGGGAATCTTGTGCAGCTCCGTCGTCGCCATGATGAAGACGACGTGCGGCGGCGGCTCTTCGACGGATTTCAGGAGCGCGTTGAACGACGAGGACGAGAGCTGATGGACCTCGTCAATCACGAAGACCTTGTAGCGGTCGCGAGCGGGCGCGATCGCCAGATTGCTGATGATGACGTCGCGCACGTTGTCGACGCCGGTGTGCGTCGCGGCGTCGATCTCGAGAACGTCGAGATCGCGGCCCTGGGCGATCTCGACGCAGGCCTCGCATTCTCCACATGGATCGGCGGTCGGCCCCTTCACGCAGTTCAGCGCCCGCGCCAGGATCCGCGCCGTCGTGGTCTTGCCGACGCCGCGCGCCCCTGCGAACACGAACGCCTGCGCCAGCCGGCCGCTGGCCAGCGCGTTGCGGAGCGTGGTCGTGACGTGCTGCTGCCCGACGACCTCTTCGAAGCGCTGCGGGCGCCACTTGCGGGCAAGCACCTGATACGACATTGGCGGATGGGGAGAGTCGCTCGTGACGAAGAGTGCCGACGCGCGCCCCACCGCGACCCGGGGCGCCTGCGGCACAGGTCAGGGTCTACTTAGCGCTGCTGCCTTCCGGCCCTGACGCGGTTCGTAGGCTGATCTTGCACAGGGTCCGGGCCGCGGCGCGACGCGCGGGCGGTAACCGATCCAGTGTACCAGCAACCTGGGTAACTCGAGCAACCTCGCAAACCCGGACAACCTGGGTAACCCGGGCAACCCGGGTAACTGTAGTTACTCAGGTTGCCCAGGTTACCCAGGTTACCCAGGTTGTTGTAGGGTTGGCCATGCCCGATCTTTCGTTGCGTTCAGCGGAGTCCTGCCGCTGGGATTGCGTCTCTCTGGGCGAAGTGATGCTGAGGCTCGATCCCGGCGACGGCCGCGTCCACACCACGCGCACGTTCCAGGTCTGGGAAGGCGGCGGCGAATACAACGTTGCCCGCGGCCTGAAACGCTGCTTCGGCCTGCGCACGGCGGTCGTCACCGCGCTCGCCGACAATCCGGTGGGCCGTCTGGTCGAAGACCTGATGTTCCAGGGCGGTGTCGAACAGCGCGTGAAGTGGGCCGGATATGACGGCGTCGGGCGGACGGTCCGGAACGGCCTGAACTTCACCGAGCGCGGCTTTGGCGTGCGCGCGGCGCTCGGCTGTTCGGATCGTGGACATACGGCGATCTCGCAGCTCCGTCCGGGCGAGATCGATTGGGAAGAAATCTTCGGCCGGCTCGGGGCGCGATGGTTCCACACCGGCGGGATCTTCTGCGCGCTCTCCGAATCGACCCCGCTCGTCGCCGAAGAGGCGATGAAAGCCGCGCGCGCGCACGGCACCCTCATCTCCTACGACCTGAATTATCGCGATTCACTCTGGAAGTCGATCGGCGGCCAGGCAAAGGCGCGCGAGGTGAATCGGCGGCTCGCCCCGTACATCGACGTGATGCTCGGCAATGAGGAGGATTTCTCGGCTGCGCTCGGCTTCGACGTCGCCGGGCTCGACGAGCATCTGAGCGAGCTCGATCCCTCGAACTTCAAACGCATGATCCAGGACGTCGTCGCCGCCTATCCGAACCTGAAGGTGGTTGCGACGACCCTCCGCAATGCCCTCACCGCGACGGTCAACGATTGGGGCGCGATCGCGTGGGTGGCGGGACAGTTCTATCCGGCCGCGAATCGCGAGCGGCTCGAGATCTGGGACCGGGTCGGCGGCGGCGATTCGTTCGCCTCGGGATTGATTTACGGCTTTCTCGCCGGGAAAGGCCCCCAATATGCCGTCGATTGCGGAGCCGCCCACGGGGCGCTGGCGATGACGACAGCCGGCGACACCAGCATGGCGACGCTGGCGGAAGTGGAGCGAGTGATGAAAGGCGGGACGGCGCGCGTTTCCCGGTAATCCTCTCGGTCCGTAGAGCCGACAAGCTGATCGGTGGGAACCCTCGTCATCCGTCTGCAATCTCGCGAATTTCTGGCCTGCGGCCTGGCGGTCTTCGCGAGCGTCTGCCTCGGCGCTCTCGGTGCGGCCCTGTTCCCACAACGTCCGCTCGCTGTGTCAGTTACGGCGATCATAGGGGCGCTGGCGACCGCGCTGGCGTCCGCGGCTTGGGCCGGCGCCGAACGTCGGGCACTCGCCGAGGAGCAGCGTCGGCTCGAAACGCGGATCACGCAGCTCGAAGCCGCCCTCGAAGACGCGAACGACGCGGCGAACCAGGCGCATGCCGCCCGCGGCCAGTTTCTCGCCGCGATGAACCACGAGCTGCGAACGCCCCTCAACGCGATCATCGGATTCGGACAACTTCTGGAAATGCATGGGCTTAGCGCGGAACACGGCGATTGCTTGCGGCCGATTCTTCGGAGCGGGCGCCATCTGCTCGGCCTCGTCAACGAGCTCCTCGAAATCGCGCAGATCGAGACCAATCGCCTCGAGTTGTCGCCCGAACCGGTCCTAATCCGGGAGCTGGTGAACGACGTCATGGACCTGATGCTGCCCGCGGCGGCCCACCGCAACGTCTTGCTGAGCACCGAAGGTGTCGCCGAGCCTGACCGATTCGTGAGGGCTGATCGTTATCGTCTAAAGCACGTGTTATTGAACCTCGTCTCGAATGCGGTGAAGTTCAACATGGAAGGCGGTCGCGCCACGGTGGCCGTGACCACGCCGTCACCCGGGCGGGTGCGTATGAGCGTGTCGGACACGGGGCCCGGACTGCGTTCCGAGGATTTCGCGCGGATCTTCACGCCATTCGACCGGCTGGATGCCGGCCGGCTCGGCATCGAAGGCACCGGGCTCGGACTGACGCTGGCCAAGGGCCTCGTGGAACGGATGGGCGGAACTATCGGCGTCGAATCGGCGCTCGGGACTGGAAGCACGTTCTGGATCGAGCTGGAAGAAACCAGCGCGCCCCGGCGACCGGCAGAGGAGCGTCCACCGTCCCCGCAGTCGGCGGCCGACAGGGTCGTGGTCCTGCAGATCGAAGACAACGTCTCGAATACGAATCTGATCGAGCACGTGCTCGCGGAGCGTCCGCGGATCCAGGTGATGACGGCGCTCCAGGGCCGTCTCGGCATCGACCTCGCCCGCGACCATCGGCCGGCGCTGATCCTGCTCGATCTCAACTTGCCCGACATCCATGGCTTCGACGTCTTGCGGGCGCTGACGACTGACGGCGCCACCGCGGACATTCCGGTCATCGTGATCAGCGCGCACGTCAGCCCGGGCCAGGCCTCGCGTGCGCTGTCGCTTGGCGCGCGCGCCGTGCTCGAGAAGCCGCTCGACATCCCTGCGTTCCTGGATCTCGTGGACGACGTGTTGTCTGCATCGCCGGAGGCGTCATGCCGCCCCGTGCGATGACCGATGCCCACATCCTGGTCGTCGACGACCAGGAGTCGAACGTCCAGCTGCTCGAGCGGCTGCTGCGCCTGAAAGGCTACGAGCAGATCGAGACGCTGACCGATTCGCGGCTGGCGGTCCAACGGTTCGTCGCCATGCGTCCCGACCTCGTCCTGCTCGATCTGCGGATGCCACACCTGTCGGGGCTCGAGGTCCTCGAGGAGCTGCATCCCCTGATCGGCGCCGAGGAGTACCTCCCAATCCTCATCCTCACTGCGGACACGGCTCCCGAGACCCGACAGACGGCGCTGTCGATGGGCGCGAAAGACTTCCTCAACAAGCCGTTCGACACGGTGGAAGTACTGCTGAGGATCAGGAACCTGCTCGAGACGCGGTTCCTGTATCTACAGCTCCGCGATCAGAATGCGTTGCTCGATCGCAAGGTGCGCGAACGCACGCGTGAGCTCGAAGAAGCGCAGACGGAAATCCTGTCGCGGCTGGCGCTGGCGGCGGAATATCGTGATGACCAGACCGGTGAGCATACGCGCCGTGTCGGCCACGTCGCGGCGCTTCTCGCGCGCACGCTCGGCCTCTCGGAGACCGAAGTGGAGCTGATTCGCAACGCGGCGCCGCTGCACGACATCGGCAAGATCGGGATCCCGGATGCGATCCTGCTGAAGCCGGGACGACTGACCGCGGCCGAGTACGAGGTGATGAAATCGCACACCGAGATCGGCGCGCGCATCCTGTCGGGCAGCCGGTTCCCGCTGATGCGCCTGGCCCAGGAAATCGCGCGCTCGCATCACGAGTGCTGGGACGGCACCGGCTACTACGGTCTGACCGGCGACAACATTCCTCTCGCCAGCCGCATCGTCACGGTGGCCGACGCCTTCGACGCGCTCACGCACGATCGGCCGTATCGCGCCGGGCGCAGCATCCGCGCCGCGATCGAGGAGCTGCGTCGTGAGGTCGGGCGCCAATTCGACGCAGAGGTCGTCGAGGCGCTCGCCCTCGTCCTCGAGCGCGAGCCGGCCGAGCCGCAAGCCGCACTGAAATAAAGCGCGGCGGCGGACCTGAAGGTCCGCCCTACACGAGAGCCCTACACGAGAGGCCCGTCCCATTCACATGTAGGGCGGACCTTCAGGTCCGCCGTCTCAATGCCTCTGAATCCGTGCCCTGCTGCTCTCGGCCAGCGCCGTCAGCGCGGGCGTCAGTCGCACGTCCACGGGCTCCACGCGTTCGATGGCGCGGACGCGCGACGGCAACTCTTCGCGCGACCGCTGTGCCGTCTTCGCGATCTCGCCGACCGACCGACCCGCCATCGTGCGCGTCCCTTCCCTCATGACGCACCGCAGCAGCGGCCGGCCCTTCTGCGTTTCGCCAAGCAGGCCCAGCGAGTCGTAGCGCAACGCCCCCGCCGTCCACGACGCGCCAGACCTGCTTGAGACCCGGCAGCGTCATCTTGCCGGTGCTCAACTTGATCGCCGGCGTGTGTCGCCCTTCATCCTCGGTGTCCACGAGCTTGTAAACGGCGCCAAGGGCTGGTGCATCGCGAACGGTACTGATCGAGGTACCGACGCCGAACGCGTCGATGGGCGCGCCGGCGGCCAGGAGCTCGTCGATCCGATGTTCGTCGAGATCGCCGGACGCGAGAATCCGCGCCGTCAGGCCGCCCGCATCGAAGATCGACCGCACTTCCTTCGCGAGCGCGCCGAGGTCTCCACTGTCGAGCCTCACGGCCGCGGGACGCAAGCCGGCGTCGACGATGCGCCGCGCCGCCCGCACGGTGTCATAGGTGTCGATGAGAAGGGTCGTGGAAGCGCCGAAGACATCCATGTATGTCCGAAACGCCTCGACTTCGTCCTCGAACGCCATGACCCACGAATGCGCCATCGTCCCGACCACGGGAATGCCGAACCGGCGCCCGGCTTCGACGTTCGACGTGCCCTGGAACCCGACGAGATTGGCGGCACGTGCGGCGAAACATGCGGCCTCGAGGCCATGCGCGCGACGACTGCCGAATTCCACGAGCGTCCGTCCGCGCGCCGCGTCGACGATCCGAGAGGCTTTGCTCGCGACAGAGGTCTGGAACCCAACCGTGGCAAGCAGCGCGGTCTCGACGAGCTGCGCCTCGATGGCCGGGGCGGTCACTCGCAGCAACGGCTCGTTCGCGAAGACGACCTCGCCCTCGTCTACCGCCCAGATCTCGCCGGTGAACCGAAACGCCGGGAGGACGTCTAAAAAGAAACGCGGCGGGACGTTGCGGAACACGGGCAGGCTGCGCAGCCACTCGATCTCTTCGGAGGTGAAGGACAGCGTCTCGAGATACTCGAGCGCCTGCTCGAGGCCCGCGGCGACGAGATAGGATCGAGGCTCGGGAAGTTCACGGACGAACAGCTCGAACGTCGTGCGCGCGTGATACCCGGCAGCGTCATAGCCGGCCATCATCGTCAGCTGATAGAGATCGGTGGCCAGCGCACTTGGCACGAACATGAGTGTGCCACCATATCCGCCCATGAGCGAAGACCGCAGCCCGGCGCTCGTTATCATCGACGTCCAGAACGACTTCTGTCCGGGCGGCGCGCTGGCAGTGCCCGGCGGCGATCGCGTGATCCCGGTGCTGAATCGGCTGGCGGCCAGGGCCAGTGCGCTGGGCATGCCCGTCTACGCATCCCGGGACTGGCACCCGGCAAACAGCAGCCATTTCGCGGCGAACGGGGGCAGGTGGCCCATACATTGTGTCGCCGGGACGGAAGGCGCGCGGCTGCATCCCGAGCTGCAATTGCCGCCTGGCGCCTTGATCGTTACCAAGGGCAGCGGCACCGCGGACGAGGGGTATTCGGCGTTCGAAGGAAATATCGCCGGCCGCGGCAGCTTGTTGGCCGACCTCCGGGCGCGAGGGATCGACGAGGTCGTGATCGGCGGGCTCGCGACGGACTATTGCGTCAAGGTCTCGGCGTTGGACGCCAGGCGCCACGGTCTTCGCGCCACGGTGGTCGCCGACGCGATCGCCACCCTCGACGCGACACCTGGTGACGGCGATCGAGCACTCGAGGAAATGAAGGCGGCAGGAATCGACGTCCAGCCCTCCGATCGAATCTTCGAGAGCGAAGACGCGGATTACTAGAACGCGGCCCCACCTTTACTTGATAAAGTCGGCGGATTAGGATGCGCTCGACATGCCGAGAACGTCAGGCCTGCGCCGGGCGGTAGCGCCGGGCGTTGGCGAACGCGACGCCCGATCGTCCGGCGGCGTCGCCCTGCCTCCCGCCGATCATCTGGATCGTCTGATTCACGAGCGGCTGCGCCTTGGCATCGTCAGCGCGCTCGTCGCCAACGGGCCGCTGACCTTCACCGAGCTGAAGCGGCTGCTGAAAACCACCGACGGCAACCTGAGCGTCCATGCCCGCAAGCTTGAAGAGGCGGGATATGTCTCGTGTGTGAAGTCCTTCGAAGGACGGACGCCGCGCAGCGAATTCACGCTGACGGCCGCCGGCCGGGCCGCGTTGAATCGCTATCTCGATCACATGGAGGCGTTGATTCGCGTCGCAAGGGCCTTGACCACATGACTCGTCCCGGCCGCCCGGTACGCTCCCTGTTCGCGGTCGTGGCCGGGTATTTGGTCTTTGGCCTCTCGGCGGTCATCCTCTTCCAGGTGGCCGGCGTCGATCCCCACGCGCAGTCCACTGCGGGCTTCAAGATCTTCTCGATCCTGTGGGGTATCGCCTTCGCGCTGGGCGCCGGCTTCTTCGCGGCAAAGCTCGCGCCGCGGCGGCCGCTCGTACATGCGGCCATCGTCGCCGCGCTCGTGGGCGTCGCGGCGACGGTCTCGCTGGTCGGCATGACGGGAACGAAGTGGACGCAGATCGCCGCGATCGTCTTCACGACGCCGTCAGTGATTCTCGGCGGCTGGCTCGGGTCCGGCAAGGCCGACTGATGGCCCCTTCGTCACGAGCCATAGCGGCAGCAACAGCTCGCCGACGAACGTGAACTGGCTGACGACGACGTCGAGGCCGGGCAGAAGCATGCCCTTTGCGGCGTCGAAGAGATATCCGAAGCAGCCAATCATCAGCAACACGCCAATCGCCTTCGGGAGGAATCCCGATTTGAACACCAGATAGCCGAGTGGCAGGAGCCACAGGCCCCAGAACACCTGCGCTACGTAGACGCCGTGCGCGTGCAAATCGAGAAAGAACATCATCTGGGCGCGACGCTGCTCGGGCGGGAACGCCCCCAGATGCCCACTCCCGGTCGCCAGCATCAGCGCACCGAAATGATTGACCTCGTTCAGAAACGCGATCGGGACGCCCAGGAGCCCGAGCACCACCATCAGAACGGCGTGCCTCTGGCTCACTGACACGAGAAGTCTGTAGAGCGACAGCACCAGGAACACGAAGATCGTCTGGGCGATGAGCCAGCTGACGATGCTGGCGCGGAACAGGCCTTCCGCCGCGGTAATGCTTGCAGCGGTGCGGACGGGATCCCCCGGTACCACGAGGGAGAATCGCTGCGACAACCAGAACACGGCGAAAGGCATCATCGCGAGATAGAGGATCCCCGCAATCCTCGCGGTCTTTTTCCGTGATTCCACGTCGGTCCTCCGTTCTCGCCCTTCAGGGTCCTGGAAACACCCGCGGAGATTGCGATCGGGCAACGTGCGCGGCCGGCGCGGCGTTCTCTACTCGACTTCGCGTCAACACGACCGACAGCGGACCGCGGAATACCGTGCTCCAGCCCGCCTTCTGAAGCCGAGCGATGGTTGGGCTCTCGACGGGCAGCCAGACGTGATCGGGATGCATCCGCTCCAGGGCGGCGATCGCGCCAGGCTTGTCGGCGTAGATGATTGCGTGCGCCTGGCGAACGCGCTCGCTGTACACCGTTTCCCGCCGCCCGTCGTTCGACACCTGGATCTCCGGCCACAGGTGCCAGATCGCGTATTCGCCATAGTTGAACCAGGTCAGCATCCGTCCGCGCAGGTGATGCGCCTTGATCGCGGCGATCGCGTCGGGCTCGGGCTGCCACTCGCCGTCCATCGTGATCGTCCTGCCGAACAAGGCCACCGCCACGGCGATGAGCGCGATAGCTGTGACCGCCTCGATCATCCACGTGCCAGGGCGCCGGCGCGCCGTGTCTGCCGGCGCCTGTGCGCCTGAGGCCTCGCCGGCCGGCGCGATCAGATACGGCGCGAGCAGGAAGCCGACAGCGATACCGCAGAAGCCGACGAGGCGCGCGACGCGCAGCGCGCCGATCGCGAGCCCCGCGCAGATGACCAGCGACGTCCGCGGAATCGCGCGTTTGCCGCGCCATGCCGCTGCGATGCCCAGCACGATCGGCACTGCCATGATCGCCATGATGATCGGTGGAAGTGCCGTGATCGGGCTCCACTCGAGAATGTCGGCGCGTTCGGGGCGGACGGTATCGGCGAGGAACCCCAGCATTGCCGGGCCGTACGGGTTGATCAGTGTCGCCGCCGCACTCGCAACGCCGGCAACCAGCAGCCGCATGCGCCGGCGCGGCTCGAACGCCGGATCGACGAATGTCATCACCGTGAACAGCACGAGCACGCCAGCGCCCACGAGCCAGCCGCCGTGAAGGTTCACCCAGAGAGCGAACAGCAACGGCAGGCGCCACACCCCGCGATCCGTTCCGCGCCGGAACCGCTCGAGCTCGTAGAGCAACCACGCAAAGGCCGTCAGCGAGAACATCTGCGGCCGCGCGGAGACGAACTGCGGCCACGCCGCCAGCGCGATGACGAACAGCAATCCCTCGCGCGGCACGAGGCGCAACGCGTACGGCTTCCAGGTCGAGAGCATCAGCGCGCCCGCGGTCGCGGCGAGGGCCAGCTTCAACGCAATCAGGCCCGGGGCGCCGCCGGCCGCCCATGCCAGCCACATTGCCGCCTCGGCGAGCCACTCGTGATTGACCCACCGGACGTCGCTCGTGAACGAATAGGGATCGGTGGCGTGAACGCGAAGGGCGTGCACGATCTCGCGCCCGAAGGTGAGATGCCCGAACAGATCAGGATCGGCGCCGGTGCCGGCAAGGAAGCACAGGACGATCAGCCGTGGAAGCAGCGGCAGCAGGCGATCGCGGGACGAGACAGCCGATTCCGTCACCCGCTGCATTCTGCCACGCGACCGCGTCATCGTCCGTGACCGTGACCCGTGTCCGTCCGTGACCTAAAATGAACGGCGTCGTGGCCGTTCGAAATGCTCGCACCGTGTCGAAGGCGCTGGCCGATCTCGGCCAGCGGTTGTACGCGCGCGGCTGGGTACTCGGCACGAGCGGAAACTTCAGCGAGGTGGTGTCCCGGCGACCGCTGCGCCTGGCGATTACGGCAAGTGGTCTGAACAAGCGGACCCTGCGGTCCTCGGACATCCTCACCGTGGACGGCAACGGCAAGACGGCGACCCGCCGCGGCCGGCCGTCGGCCGAGACCCTTCTGCACGTCACCATCGCCCGCCTGTGCGGTGCCGGCGCCGTCGTGCACACGCACTCGATCCACAGCACGGTGTTGTCGGACGTGCACGCCGACGCGGGCGGCTTTCACATCCGGGGATACGAGATGCTGAAAGGCCTGCACGGCGTGTCGTCACACGAGCACCGCGAGTGGATTCCGATTCTCGAGAACGATCAGGACATGCCGCGCCTGGCCGCGGTTCTGGAACGAACGCTCCTCGACCAGCCAGCGGCGCACGCCGTGCTGCTGCGCCGCCACGGGATGTATACGTGGGGCGAGACGCTCGACGACGCGGAGCGGCACGTCGAAATCCTCGAGTTTCTCTTCGAGACGCTGGTCCGGCGATCGCGCTACGATGTGGGAAACGTGTGACGGAGGTGGACGATGGCGCTGGTGAAGATTCCGTCTGAGGGGCGGACGCTGGAGAGTGAGGATGCGGTCCGTGCGCATCTGGCCGGCTGCGGCATCGACTACGTGCGCGTGCCCGACGCCGTCGTGTCCTCGGACGTGCCGGCCGACGCCCTGCTCGCGCGGCTCGCGCCGCTCATCGACGATTTGAAGGCAAAGGGCGGCTACGTCACCGCCGACGTCATCGACGTCGGCCCGGCGACGCCAGGCCTCGACGTGATGCTCGCGCGCTTCAACACCGAGCACTGGCACGACGAGGACGAAGTCCGGCTCATCGTCGAAGGCCGCGGCCTGTTTCACGTGCATCCGCCGGGGCAGCCGGTCTTCGCCATCGAAGTGGAGGCCGGCGACCTGATTCGGGTCCCGCGCGGCACTCACCACTGGTTCGATCTCTGTGGCGATCGCCGGATCCGCGCGATCCGGCTATTTCAGGATCCTTCCGGCTGGACGCCTCACTACACCCAGAGCGGCGCGGACCGCGACTTCCAGCCGGTGTGCTTCGGGCCCGCGTACATCCGGCCGACTGCTCCCGCCGCGTCCTTGTGACGCTCAGGCTGCGCGCGAGCGGGCTCGACGCGGTCCTCCTCGACATCGAAGGGACCACGACGCCGCTCGCGTTCGTGCACGAGGCGCTGTTTCCCTTCGTACGACGTGCCCTCGAGTCGTTCGTTCGTGCGCATGTCGATCGTCCCGAGTTCGCCGCCGTCGCTCAACGCCTTCGCGCCGAGTGGCGGAATGATTCGGCGCGAAGTGACGCACCGCCGCCCTGGTCCGACGAATCTTCCGGCGAGGAGCAGGGCTCCGCCATAGTCCGTTACGCACAATGGCTGATGGATCGGGACCGTAAGGCGCCGGGACTGAAAGAGCTGCAGGGCCTGATCTGGCAGCGCGGTTACGAGGAAGGAGCGCTGCGCGGCGACGTGTTTGCGGACGTCCCGGATGCGCTGCGCCGCTGGCACGACAGCGGAGTCACGATTGCGATTTACTCGTCGGGGAGCGTGCTCGCGCAGCAGCTGCTGTTCCGATCGACGCCGTTCGGCGATCTGACGCCGCTCATCGACGCGTATTTCGACACCAGCGTCGGCGCAAAGCGTGAGGCAGAGAGCTATCGCACGATCGCGGAGCGGCTGGGCAAGCCGCCAGCACGATGCCTGTTCATCTCGGACCTGCCGGCGGAGCTTGCCGCCGCGCGCGCAGCGGGCCTCAGGGCCGTCTTGAGCGTACGGCCCGGGAACGCCCCCGCAAACGACGCTGAATCGATTCGAGACTTCAACGGCATCGTCTGAAATCAGGCATCTGTCTCGCCAGAGGCACAGAGAAGTGCCACAGAGATGGCGAGCCCTCCATACTATGGCTGCCGGTCGTACTGGAACTTGTTCTTCGAGAACTCCGACAGCCGCAACTCGGCGTGATCCTGGATCGCCTGCTGGATCGCGGACGAGACCGACAGCGCACGATTGCGGAGCACGGGCTCGGAACACTGCTCCGTCCCATCCAGACAGTGTCCGAACGACACCATCGCTGCCGAGAGCGACTTTGTTTCCAGGATGACCAGCGGCCCTTGATAGAGCTGCCAGAATTCTTCTTCCGCAGCCCGGCGTTTTGCCGCGTCGCTGCTCCTGGCGATTGCGGCCACCACTTCCGACGTCCGGAAATACGTCGTCAGCTCCCGCTCCCAGAGCGGGCGCATGAACTCCTGATCCCGCGCGGCCGCCTGTCTCGCCAGCTCGGTCTGCCGCGTCGCGAGCTCGCGGCGCTGCTGCTCGACGTACTGGATCACGCCGAAGACGAATGCGGCCACGGCGAGGAGGCCGCCGAGCAGCGGCGACAGCCGTTCGATCGTCTGCCAGATGCTCGGGCGCAGCCGTTCGAGCTCCGCTCGCAGCTTCTCGTTCTCGAGCACGAGCCGCTCCATCTCGATCGACGCCTTGCGCGCCACGGGATCGCCAGTCTGATCATTCGTCATCGGGTCCTTCCGGTCGGCTGAGAGGCTAGCGAATCTTCGACGACGTCTCGAGCTTGTCTACCAGCCCGTGGTGAAAGCGGTCTTCATTGCGATGGTGTAGGCGAGGTCGCCTCGCGCGATCAAGACGCGCTCGCCCGCTTCGAGTTTCCGGCGCGCTGAGAAGCGGGCCAATCGCTGCTCATCATTGCGGCAGTTTACAATTGGGCCGCGTCAGAACCGAGAGGCCTTCAAATGAAAACGTCCAACCTTCTCGTGATGCTAGTGGCCCTTGGTGTCGGAGTTTCTCGAGCGGCAGGCATTGCCAAAAGTGTTGAAAACCCTACCGAAGTGGATGCAATCAAAGTCTTGATGGTACAGACGACCGAGTCCTTCAATCGACATGACGCGAAGGCGTGGGCGCGGTTCTGCACACCGGACGCCCAACTCGTTACCGTGCGTGGCGAGTCCATGAAGGGTATTAGTGAAATTGAGAAAGGATTAGCCACGGTTTTTGAAACTAGAGCTCGTCGTGCAACTCTCAAGACCTTGGACATCTCTGTTCGGTTCATCAGACCGGACGTGGCCCTGGCGCATGTGACAAGCGAGATGAGCGGGCTTCTTTCCCCCGAAGGCCAGACCCTTCCATCGCATCGCGAGTTGAGCATTCGGGTGCTTGTGAAAGATCAGGGCGTCTGGCGGATCACGGCCTTCCACAACACGATGCTCCAACGCTGAAGCCATCAACGCGGATGAGCGGCCGCGGACCGAAGTACCGCCAGCGCACGCTGCCGAAGATGTTGTGGAGGCTGTCCACGGTCGCGCCGCCCTTCCTTGAACGTAGCTTCTCGAACAGTAGGGCCCGACTTCAGTCGGGCCATTCGATGGACTGAGTGCGGCCCTACTGCGACAGGGCGCGCGTCCGGCTCACGAGCAGCAGCGGATCGACGCGCGCACCCTGCAGCCGTACGGTCCAGTGGAGGTGGGGGCCGGTGGCACGGCCCGTCGCGCCGACGTAGCCGACGATGTCGTTGCGCGCGACCACGTCGTCGCTCTTGACCACCATCCGCTCCAGATGCGCCAGGAGCGAGTAGAGCCCCTGGCCGTGGTCGATGATCACCGTGTTTCCTGTGAAGTAGAGCGGTTCTGCGAGTACGACGCGGCCTGCGCCTGGCGCGTGTACTGGATCGCCGGCCGGACTCGCGAAATCGACGCCGTTGTGGCGGCTGCGTGGCTGGCCGTTGAACACCGACCTGACGCCGAACGGCGAGCTTGCCCGTGCGCCGACCGGCGCCTGAAACGGCGGACGCCAGTAGCGTTCTGCCGCCGACGCCGAGAACAGCGCCCCGAGCCGGCGCGCTTCGGCGGCGATTCGTGCCCGCTCGCTGGCGGGAGGCTCGCTGAACTTCGGCTCGACGAGCAGCCGCCGCGTGCCGAAGGCCTTCGACGTGACGGTCAGCGTGCCTCCAACGGTCACCGGCTCGCCCGTGGTCGCCAGTCCTCGAACAGTCAGCGGATAGCGGCCCGGCTTTGTCTCGACGTCGACGCCGATGACCGTGACCCATCGCGTGGCGCTGGCGGTGGACCACATCGGGACGACGTGATCGAAGACATCCACGCGGGACGCATCGAGCGGGCGGGACGCGATCACGGTCAGCACGATCACATCGCCCGGGGCGGAGGGACGTGCCTGAACACGGAGCGCCGGCGCGGTCTCAGGCGGGCGCCGTAATGCGGCAGCGCCGGTGCTGGCGGGACTGGCCAATACGCACGACAAGCCCACTTCGACTACGACAATAGGCGCCCACCTCGAGATCATTGGTTCACGAACGTTGCGCCGACCTCATCGTCCACTTCGAACCGCGAGGTCATTTCTCGGACAAGCGGTCCCTGGTTGCCAGCAGCAGCTCGATCGCGTCGGCGAGGTGCTCGTCGGTAATGTGGTGGTCGCCGCGCTCGACGCGCAGCCGGTGCGCCTGCATCAGCACGTCGGCGTCGCGGAAACCGTCAGGTGTCTGGAACTTGTAGCAGGCGAGCTCGACCTTGAGCCCGTTCGGATCCTGGAGGTAGATCGAGTCCATGAATCCGCGATCGCGCTGAATGAACTCGATGCCGCGCTCGCGCAAACGCTCGGGCGCCTGCATGAACGTCGCGCGCGACACGTTGAGCGCGAAATGCTCCACGCACCCGACCTCACGCGGCGCTGGACGGCGCGCGTCCTCGCGGGTCTCGTTGGTGAACACCGTGAGCAGCCGGCCGTCGCCAGGATCGAAATACAGATGGTTCTCGTCAGGCTTGCCCAGGTTGGGCTGCTCGAAGATGAACGGCATCCCGAGCGTGCCCTCCCAGAAATCGATAGCGCTCTGTCGCGTGGAACCGACGAGCGTGATGTGATGGAAGCCCTGGACCTGGATTTTCCTGCTCACGGTAACTCCTCGTCTGACGGCCGCGCCCCTTCGGCTCAGCGCCGCAGATCCTGTATCAATTCTCGTGTCAGCGCGCCGGCGGGATCAACGGTGGCAGTCTATTCCGTGATCTCGCGAATCACGCGGCACGGGTTCCCGGCGGCAAACACCTGGTCGGGAACGTCCCGCGTGACGACGCTGCCGGCGCCGATGACCGCGCGCGAGCCAATCCGGACGCCCGGCAGGATGATCGCGCCACCTCCCACCCAGACGTCCGCACCGATCTCGACAGGCTTACCGAACTCTTCGCGCCGCCGCTGTTCGGCATCGAGCGGATGCATAGCCGTATAGATCTGCACGGCGGGACCAAACAGCGTGTAGTCGCCGACACGCACGCGGCAGACGTCGAGGACGACGCAATTGAAGTTGAAGAAGACGCGCTCGCCGAGCTCGATGTTGGCGCCGTAGTCGCAGTAGAACGGCGGCTGCATCCAGACGGATTCGCCGCCCGTGCCGAACAGATCGCGGAGCAGCCGTCGCCGCTCCTCCTGCTGCGATTCTCGTGTGGCGTTGAGCGCCTGACACAGGTCGCGGGCGCGTTCGCGTGCACTCACCAGCTCGGGATCGAGCGGATCGTACATCTCTCCGGCGAGCATCTTCTGGCGTTCCGTCATCGCGTATCCCGTCGTCTCACGTCGGCCGAACGCTATTTGGGATCATCTGAAACGACGGCCCGTTGTCAGTGGCCCACTGCCGGAACGTCCGAGCTGGCGTTCCCGTGACCTCACCGACCGTCGACGTCACGAACGCCGGCTGCCCTCTCGCGGCGGCCCACGCGTTCAGCAGCATGTTCACGACGGCCAGCGGCACGGTGGCCCCCCACTCGCGTCTCGCGTCGTCCGGCGACATTTCCTCGATACGGAGGCGTCGATCCACCACCTCGCCGATGGTGGCAATCTGCTCGTACTGCGTCAGCGATTCGGGTCCCGTCATCACGTAGTCCATGCCATCGTGACCCGCTTCGGTTAGAGCGCGAACGGCCACTGCCGCGATATCGCGCTCGTCGATGGGCGCCGTCGGCGCGTCCAGGTACGGCCAGCGCACGACATCACCGCGCTGCAGCTGCGGGCCCCAGAAGTCACGAGCGTTAGCGGCGAACATGCCCGGGCGCAGGAAGGTCCAGGAGAGACCGGAGCGCTCGATCAGCGCCTCGATGTGGAGGGTGAGCTCTTTCGCCGGATTCGGTTGCTGGAAAAAGGGGTGCGGAGTCTTGACCGGCGCCGACAGAAACACGATTCGGCGCGCATGCCGCGTCAGGCGCGACAATGCCGCGTCGGCGAAAGGCCGCGGCGCGGTCCAGACAAGGAACACCGAGTCGATGCCGTCGGCACAGCGATCGAGCGTCTCTGGAATCGTGAGATCGCCCTCCGTCACGTCGACACCCGCCGGGAGTTGGGCCGCGCTCGGAGTTCTGGTCATCGCTCGAACACGTGCCCCCGCCTCCGACAGGCCGCGAACGACATGGCGTCCGACGGTCCCCGTGGCACCGACGACGAGGACCTGGGGCGTCGCGAGCCGCGGCTTCATCAATCGCGCCCTAAGGGCCGGGCGAGGCGAGCGGTGCCATGACGTAGCGGACGGTCCGAACGAGACTTGCCGCATCGACCGGTTTCGCGAGGTAGTGGTCGTACCCGCATTCGAGAGCGCGCCGCCGATCGTCGGCGCGCGCAAATGCGGTGAGTGCAATCGCCGGCGTGCGGTTGCCGCGGGCACGCAGCCGCTGCAGCAGCTCGTAGCCATCGATGCCCGGCATCGCGATGTCGGCAATCATCACGTCCACCGGGGCGTCGCCCAGGAACGCCAGCGCGGACTCGGCGGAGTCGCGCTGGACGACGGTGGCGCCGCGTTGTTCCAGCAGCGTCGTCAGCATCTCGCGCGAGTCGGCCTGGTCGTCGACGACGAGGACGTGGATTGGCGCCAGCTCCATCTCTTCTGCTTTCGGCACCGACTCGGCGACGCCGGCCGACAGGCCGATGGCGCTCGCCGGCAGGACGATCGAGATCGTCGTGCCCCTTCCCGTGCCGTCGCTGGAAGCCGTGATCTCGCCGTCGTGCTGATCGACGAGATGACGGGCGATTGCGAGCCCCAGGCCGAGACCGCCATGAGCTCTGGTCGGCCGGCTGTCGCCCTGTCGAAAGCGGTCGAAGATGTAGGGCAGGAATTCGGGTTCGATGCCAATGCCGGAATCACGCACTTGCAGCGCGACGCTGGCGCCATCGGATTGGCAGGACAGGACGATGGTCCCGCCATGCGGGGTGAACTTGATGGCGTTCGCCAGCACGTTGTTCAGCACCTGCTGGAGGCGCTTCGGGTCGCCCTCGATCGGCGGCAGCGCCGGCGGAATCTGGAGTTCGAGTCGAATCCCCTTCGCCGCTGCCGCGGGCGCGATGCCGGCGACCGCCGTCTCGAGGAACTGGTGCACCGAGACAGGGACGTGTTCGATCTCCAACTTCCCGGTGATGATCCGCGAGACGTCGAGGATGTCTTCGATGAGCTGTGACTGGAGCCGGGCATTGCGAGCGATGACCTCGATCGCCTGCTTCGTCATCGGCGGCGTGACGCCTGCAGTCTGCAGCACGTAGACCCATCCGACGATCGCATTCAGCGGCGTTCGCAGCTCGTGGGACAGCGTCGCCAGGAACTCGTCCTTCAACCGGCTCGATTCTTCCGCCGCCGCCAACCTGGCGAGCTCGGCCTCCTTGCGCCGGGTGACCATCATGCACACGCCGGTCATGCGCACGGGAGTGGCGCCGTCGTACTCGACCCGTCCCTTGCCTTCACACCATCGCACCGTGCCGTCGGGCGCCACGAGCCGATACTCGACGTCGTGCGGCACACCGTCCCGCAGCGCTCGTTGAACGGATTCGAAGACGCGGCCGCGGTCGTCGGGATGAATCTCGCGTTCGTAGCTGGCGAACGTCCCGTCGAACGAGCCACGCGGCAGGCCGTGGATCGTGGCGAGATTGTCCGACCACTGCACGGCATTGGTCGTCAGATCCCAATCCCACGTGCCCATCGACGCCGCGTCGAGCGCGAATCGCAGCCGCTCTTCGCTCCGGCGCGCCTGCTCCTCGCTTCTCGTCCGCTCGACGGCGAAGGCGACCTGCGCGGCTATGACCGATGCCAACTGCAGATCCTCTTCGTGCGGTTCGGTCGGCGCCGTGTAATAAAGCATGAACTTGCCGATGACGCGATCCAGGCTGACGAGCGGAATGAACGCGAGCGCGCGAATGCGCTCGGCCGCGAACGTCGCGGCATACTCGCCGAGCGAGAGATCCGCCAGGACGTCGGCGACCCAGATGGGCCGAGGATCGGGGCTGTCCGGTTGCCACGGCGTGTGCCCCTCCACGGCGCGGCGGTAGGTCTCGGACAAGCCGCGAAACGCCTTGAAACGCATCACGCCGTCGGCATCGAACAGCAGAATCGACGCGCGCCCGACGCCAAGCCCCGTGCCAAGCGCGTCGAGCGCAGCGTCGTAGATCTGCTGGACGCTGCGGCTCTTCCCGATCGCACGTGTCAGCGCCGCGCACGTGGCGATGTGTTGAGAGGCGGTCGTCGGCATGGTCTCCCTGGCTCAGCGCATTGTAAGCCCAACGGCGGCAGGCCATCTGGACCTGACCCGTGTTCCACCGCATACTTGCGTCCGCAATCATCGCGTGGAGAAGGCGCCGATCGCGCCAACAGTCATATGTCGGAGTTCCGGGACAAGGTCGTAGCCATCACGGGCGCCAGCGGCGGCATCGGACAAGAGCTTTGCAGATACTTTGGCGCGCAGGGCGCCGTCATCGCTGCCATCGACCGCATGGCGTCGGTGGCGGAATTTGCCGATCGGCTGCGTCTGGACGGAATCACCGTCGAGTCGATGACGGTCGATATCGTCGATGCCCCCGCCGTTCGATCGGCGTTCGACACGCTCTCGGATCGTCTGGGCGCCATCGATATCCTGATCAACAACGCAGGCGTGTCCCGTAATCCCAGCCTCGAGCGCACGACGCCGGACGGTTTCGGAGAAGACGTCGAGGCCAACCTGAATGGCGCCTACCACTGCACCTATGCGGTGCTGCCAGGCATGAAGGCACGGCGTTCCGGTGCGATCGTCAATATCGGATCGGTGAACGGCCTGGCCGCCCTCGGCGATGCGGCCTACAGCGCCGGGAAGGCCGGACTGATTAGCTTGACCAAAGCGCTCGCGATGGAATTCGGCCGCTACAACATCAGGGCGAATATCGTCTGTCCGGGCACGGTGCGCACCCCGCTCTGGAACGAGCGGGTCTCCCGCAATCCCGAGGTGCTCACCCAGCTCACTCGCTGGTACCCGCTCCGCCGCGTCGTCGAGCCCATCGAAGTCGTCCGTGCCGTCGCGTTCCTCGCCTCAGAAGCGGCGTCGGCGATCACTGGCGTGGTTCTGCCCGTCGATTGCGGCCTGACAGCCGGCAATCTCGTGATGGCACGCGAGCTGACCCTCGAGGATCTCTGACTGCGACCATAGCATCGTAGACTGTCGTCGGTATGGCACACACGAACGGCGAGCAGCAACTCGAGGGCATGGTCATCGTTCGCGGTGAAGGCGATGGCTTCGCCCAGACCATCATCGCCGGCGAGCATCGCTATCTCAGCGACGAGCCGCCATCGGCCGGAGGTACCGATCTCGGTCCATCGCCGTACGATCTTCTCTTGAGTGCGCTAGGGGCGTGCACGTCGATGACGATGGGGATGTACGCGCGGCGGAAGCAATGGCCGCTCGAGCGCGTGACCGTCCGTCTGCGACATTCGCGAGTTCACGCCGAGGATTGCGCCGCGTGTGAATCCGGCGACGTAGGGCTGACGGTGATCGACAGGGACATCGAGATCGAGGGACGTCTCGACCAGGATCAGCGTGCACGACTACTGGAAATCGCGAACCGGTGTCCCGTCCACCGGACGCTGACCTCGAAGATCGAAGTCCGGACGCGGCTCGTCTGAGCTGCGCTCCGACAATCCACTGACCGGTGTAAAGGGAAGCCTCCGACAGAGAGGGTTCAAGCCGCGCCCTCAGCGATGCCCTCCGGACGACTGGACTGTCCCCGACAGTTGTCGCACGTGCCGCACTGCGGCCATTCGACGCTCTCGCCCAGCGCCTCGAGCAGGATCCGCGTCCGGCACAGTGCGGTCTGCGCGTAAATCACCATCTGCTCCAACTTGGCGTGGTCCCGTTGCCGGCGTTCTTCGTAGGTCGCCGCCAATGGTTCAACTGAGGACGAAAACAGCGTTGGATGCGGCACGTACCGCGAACCGCGACGTTCGCGGATCAGACGCGCCTGCTTGAGCACGGTGAGCATCACACGAAGCTTGCTCGCGGACACACCTGGCACGGCGACGACAATCTCGTCGATGGCCAGTGCATCGGATACGCTCGCCGCCTGCAGCCCGGCGACGAGGGCGGTGAAATCATCCGCAGTCGGATACCGTCCCGCCATGAAGAAGCGCTGCAAGCCGCGGTCGCGCCGCTGAAACAGCAGGATGCAGTCCGCCGGCTTGCCGTCCCGTCCGGCGCGGCCAGATTCCTGGTAGTAGACGTCCAGTGATGCGGGGAGATCGTAGTGGATCACGGTCCGGATATCGGGCTTGTCGATCCCCATGCCGAACGCATTCGTGGCGACGATCAGCGGCGTGTCGCCGCTCATGAACGCGTCCTGGGAGGCGGCGCGATCGCCGGCGCGCATTCGGCCGTGGTATCCAACCGCAGCGATCCCCTCCGCACGGAACAACTCGCGCAACGCGTCGACATGTCTCACCGTTGCCGCATACACGATCGTGGCGCCAGACGCCCCACGGACCATCTCGACGAGTTGGCGTTGTTTGTCGATGTCGCTGGTCACCGGCCGAACCTGGTAGGACAGGTTCGGCCGGTACGTCCCGGTGTTGATGACTTTCAGCGGACCGATGCCGAGCTGCTCTGTGATGTCGTCGATCACCTCTGGCGTCGCGGTCGCGGTGAGTGCGAGCACCGTCGGCGATCCAAACGCGCGCAGCGCCGTCAGCGCGTCGAGATATGCCGGACGGAAATCGTGACCCCATTGGCTGATGCAATGGGCCTCGTCGATCACGACGAGGTCCGCGGCGCCGCTCGGCACCTGTTGACGCAGTTCGCCTGTCGCGAGTTGCTCCGGCGTCGTGAAGACGAATTCCACCGCGCGACGTCCGATCCTGCCCCGGGCCCGCCGGACGTCGGCGGCAGGAATCGCGCTGTTCACCTGCACCGCGTCCAACCCGAGCGCCGACAACTTCTCGAATTGATCGCGCATCAGCGCAATCAGCGGCGACACGACGATGGTCATGCCCGGCATCAGCATGGCCGGCACTTGATAGCACAGCGACTTGCCAGCGCCGGTCGGCATGATCGCCAACGTGTGCCGTTTCGCCAGCACCGAGTCGATCACCGCTTGCTGGCCGGGACGCAGGCTCGGCAGACCGAAGACCTTCGTCACCAGCGCAGCGATGCGGGACCGCGAGCGTCGTGTCACCGGCGGGCGGGTTTCGCTGAACCCTTTCGGGCGCTCCTGGCACCGGCGCCGACGGGTTCCTCGTCTTCGTCCGGGTGCGCGGCGTCCGCGGCACTCCGGTTGATGCCACCCTCGGCCAGCCCCGAAAGCTTCTTGTCGGCCGCCTTCTCCTCGTCCAGGGTCTGTTGCAGCAGTCTCGCCGCATCAGTGTGACCCATCGCCTGCGCCCAGGCGACCAGCGTGCCATAGGCGGCCATCTCGTAGTGCTCGGCGCGCTGCCCTGAGGCAATCAGGCACGCATCCATCGTGGTCTCATCGAAATCCTCTTCCATGACCGACTTGCCTTCCTCGATGATTCCCGCGATGCCGTCACAATGCTTGCCGCGAACCTTTTCGTCCAGGCTTTCGAACACCTGTTCCAGGCGCTCGACGTGCCCCTGCGTTTCCTCGCGATGCATCTCGAAGGCGTCGCGCAGCTGTGTATTCGATGCGGCCTTCGCCAGCTTGGCAAGCGCCTTCGTCAGTTGCTTCTCCGCGTCATACGCGTCGCGCAGTTCGTCAATGAATGCGTCGTGCAGCGTTCCCGCTTCCGTCATGGTGTGCTCCTCGGAATGAACTCATCAATGGTCACATCCGCGACCGACCCGATCGCGTGCCGTGTCGAATCGAGCATGTTGCGTACCAAGGGGGTTCGAGGCGCGTACTCCATATGCCGTGCAACGCGCATCAACATCAGGCCCTGTGACCGAGAGGTGGTTGTAGTGTCCCGATGAAGGCCGTGGGAGCGAATAGCGACAGGACAGCGCCGTGAATCCAGTGTCGTCGAGCTACGCGGATGGGGCGGCCATCATCCATAGACGCCATCGGCCGTCGCGATGGCTGTGGTACGCAACGTGTTTCCCCTGCGGGTCCCACGCGAATTCCTCGGCACTCGTGTCATCGAGAATGCGGCGCATCGCGCCGTTGGTCAGGTCCAACAGCCATACGCCATCCCCAGACACCTGAAAGATGATGCGTGTGCCATCCGGAGAGACAGCCGGCGTCCTGTACGAGCCGTCCCGGCCTCGGCGATCGGAATTCTCGTGCGCGTCGCGTGGGGATATCGAGAACGAAGAGCCGATCCTCGTGGCTATAGCAGACGAGTCTGCTGTCAGGGAACCAGGAGGCGTTCCAGGTCTGGCCGACCCGATACTGAGTGAGCCGCGTCATCGCGCCAGTTTGAACGTCTCTCAGCCACAGATTCCACACCCGGGGGTGGTTCGGCTCGGCGCGGACGAGGGCAAGCCACTTCATGTTCGGTGACCAGCTGGGCAGCGCAGCGTGTCCTGCACCGCTCACCTTCGTCACCTGCGACCCATCCGGCTTCGCGACATAGACCGCGCGCTCGCCGTCGCGATCGGAATCGAACGCCACCAGCTGCCCATCCGGTGAGCGGCGCGCATGATACGTCCGCGACCGATCGTCGGATAACACCACCAATTCGTCGGTGCGGCCTCCCGGCTCGAGACGAGCCATGGCAATTTGTGCGACTGGATCGCGTCCCACATGGAACAGGATCTCGCGGCCGTCCTCGGTGAACGATGGTGAGAACGCCGGACCTGTCAGGCCTGGCACTTGGACGGCCGCAGGTGTGGTGATGGTTGCTGCGACAGGCGCCGGTGCCGTGCGCTCGGCACTCGGACGGGCTGACTCCGGACTCGGAGAGACGAGGACCGGGGGCTCGGCCGGTCTGGTTTGTGAATGCGCGCCGATCGGTGGGCGAATGTGCGAGACGGCGGCGTACGTGCGCCGTCCGGCCCAGACGCCGGCACCCAACCCGATCGCACACGCCAGCGATGCGCCAAGCGCAAGGAAGACACCCGCGAATCGCCGCCGACGGGTCCGACGTGAGGCGACGTCCGGAGCATGCTCGGATGCAGTCTGAGCATCGCGAAGATGGTCGGCGGCGGCAGCCATGGCCTCATCGTCAACCGCGCTTCGCCGGGCGTTGTCCCTGGCGTGCGGCTCCGGCAGGTATCGGTGTAGCGCTCGATCCCCGCGAATCCACAAATCGCGCAGCACATCCGAAGTACGCCCCGTCGCAAAGCGTTCGAGCTCGGCGGCCAGATTTTCTGGTCCGAGAATTGGCGGCAGCCCCGGCAACTGACGTGCACGCGGGGCGAGCATTCTCAACGACGCCCGAACTGCGAACTCCGGCTCCGGAGTGCCCAGCGGCGGAAGCACCGCCTCGAGCAAGGAAGCCAATTGCACCATCAGCTGCCCGTCGGGCCCAGGCCCTGAAGTCCTCAGGTCGATCGAGCCGTCGGGGTTGATCAGGATCTGGTCGAGGTCCGGCCGATGACTGAAATCTCGGTTGAATACTTGACGACACACCTCGGCCGTCAAGGCCACGGCCTCGCTCGTGCGAAACGCGACGCCTTTCGCGACGAGTTCACTGAGAGGAACGGGAGACGCATGATCGGAATTCATGACTGGCGCGCGCTCAGAACGACGCACCGGTCACGATTGCGAATGGTTTGCTCATGACGCTCATCAGAGCAGTTCACGTACCACACCGAGGAACCGCAGATTCCACAGATTTCCACAGATTCTTAGCGGCTACCGCAGCTGTCGCTGTCCACTGAGTTGGCGCGTACCCAAACACAGCGCGTGCGGCGTCGGCTTCCAGAATCTGTGGAAATCTGCGGAATCTGTGGTGACCCGAAGATATCGGCGCCAACGCTGAGCTACGCGGGCGTCCTGCGCGACGGCGCCGTTGCAACGAATCGTCGCTATCACTTCCGGGTGGACGTCACTGATATGCAGCGGCCCAACCCCCTGGGTGCGATCACACATCTGACACTGCGGCGGGGCGGATAGACCGAACACGCCGTCTCCGTGCTTCGGGGTCATACCTGGCTTCGGGTTGTCAGCGGAATTCAGACGCTACGTCGGTCGCACAACGACCGTCAACGACCTGACGAGCGCTTCAGCGCGAGAACGCAAAACCATGTCAACAACGGCGGCCTCTCTCGCTGCTTCGCCAAATCGATGTCATCAGGCAAGGCTCTGATCGACCGGTTTGGGCAGCCGCACACGGCTGTGGCGATAGCCGTACGCGAAGTAGATCGCCAGGCCGATCGCCATCCAGATCACCAGCCGCTCCCAGGTCGCCCATGGCAGGCTGGCCATCAGCAGCAGGCATACCGCCACCGCGGCGATCGGCAGAAACGGGGCCAGAGGCACGCGAAAGGGCCGGTGCAGATCCGGCCGCCGCGCCCTCAGGAAGATCACCGCCAAGGCCACGACGACGAACGCGAACAGCGTGCCGATGCTCACGAGCTGCCCGAGTGTCGAGACGCCCGTGAAGCCCGCCGCCGCGGCCACCGCCACGCCGGTGATGATCGTCGTGACGTGTGGTGTGCGCCAGCGTGGATGGATCCGGGCGGCCCAGTCCGGCAGCAGGCCGTCGATCGCCATCGCGCGAAAGATCCGCGGCTGCGCCATCATCGTGACCAGCATCACGCTCGTCAGCCCCGCGATCGCCCCGAACTCCACCAGCAATTTCAAACCGGAGAGCATCGCGTGGGCACTGCCACTGCTCCGAAGGGCGGCGGCGTCGAGGGCGACGATCATCGGTGCCGGGCTGCCGATCATCTGCTGGTACGGCACCAGGCCGACCATGACGCCGGACACGAGCATGTAGAGCAGCGTGCAGATGGCGAGCGACCCGAGGATCCCGGCCGGCATGTCGCGCTGCGGATCGCGCGCCTCCTGCGCGACGGTCGATACAGCGTCGAACCCGATGAACGCGAAGAAGATCACCGCGGCGCCGCGCAGAACGCCCGACCATCCGAATTCACCGAACGTGCCGCTGTTCGGCGGCACGAACGGATGCCAGTTGCCGGGCTGCACGAACCAGATGCCGCCGGCAATGACAATGGCGATGACCGCGACCTTGAGCGCCACCATCGCGGCATTCACGGTCGCCGACTCTCGAATCCCCACCAGCAGCAACACCGTCACGAACGCCGTGATCAGCACCGCCGGCAGGTTGAACACAGCAGTGACTGCGTGACCGCCGCTCGTCGCGACGAGTGACTGGCAGACACACCGGCTGATGAGATCGGCGGCGTGCCGTCACCAGACGGTCGGTGGTTCGCCTACGCGGTCAACCGAGAGGGCGGCTGGACGATCACCGTGCGTCCGTTCCAGTCGAACGCTGCTGGCGTGACGGTGGTGGCGCACGGACACGACCCGGTGTGGATGAATGCAACCACCCTGGCCTATGTGAGGGCGGGCCGTTCGTACAAGGTTTCCGTGTCGGACGCGACGGTCACCAGGCCGACGCCGGTGGCTCCGACGCCGATGATTCTCTCGGCGCGCGGCGCTACGCGAGAGGGCCGCGTGTTGATTCGACGGTCGGAGTCGTCACCGATCGTGACGCTGGGCTGGGGCGCGGAGGTCGAGGCGATCCTGGCGGCACGGCGGCCGTTGCCGACCATCCGCTGACCGGGCGGTGTTAAGCTCCGGCGATGGATCCGCTCACGACGTTCCGCGATCGTCTCGGCTCGCCCCGCGCGCTGATCGGTATGCTGCACGTCGGGGCGCTACCGGGCACACCGTCGGCACAGACGCCACTCGAGGCGATCGTCGAACAGGCAATCGCCGACGCGCGCATCTATCGCGACGAAGGCTTTACCGCGCTCGCGATCGAGAACATGCACGACCGGCCGTATCTCCGCGGCGCCGCCGTCGGGCCCGAGATCGTGGCGGCGATGAGCATCGTCGCGCGCGAAGTCAGGCGCGACGTGACCTTGCCGCTTGGTATTCAGATTCTCGCCGGCGCCAATCGCGAGGCGCTGGCGGCGGCTCATGCCAGCGGCGCGGACTTCGTGCGCGTGGAAGGCTTTGTCTACGCCCATGTCGCCGATGAAGGCGTGATCGAATCGTGCGCCGGCGAGCTGCTTCGCTACCGCCGGCTGATCGGCGCCGATCGTGTGCTGGTCCTGGCTGATATCAAGAAGAAGCACAGCGCACACGCGATCACCGCAGACGTCTCGATTGTGGAAACCGCCAAGGCTGCCGAGATGTTCCTCGCCGATGGCCTCATCGTCAGCGGGCCGGCCACGGGCGTTGCCGCCTCGCCAGCGGAGGTCCGCGCGGTCGCTGATGGCGTTCGCCTTCCGGTCCTCGTCGGCTCCGGTCTCTCAGCCGACAACCTGTCGCAGTTCGCGCACGCCACCGGGTTCATCGTCGGCTCTTCGGTGAAGCGGGACGGCCATTGGGATCAGCCGCTCGACCGCGCCAACGTGCGCGCGATCGTCCGCGCATGGTCGGCGCTCGACCCGGTGGGAACGCATTCGTGAGCGGACTCTATCGCTGCAGTGATGCCGTCGCGACGGCGCTGACCGCCCGACAGCCGGTTGTTGCGCTCGAAACCACCGTCGTCACGCACGGGTTGCCATACCCCGAGGGGCTCACCGTGGCCCTGGAACTCGAAGAGGTCGTGCGAACGCACGGCGCCGTTCCCGCAACGATCGGCATCCTCGATGGCGTGATTCGGGTCGGCCTGAGCCACTCCGAGCTGGAACGGCTTGCGGAAGACCGGACCGCGGTGAAGACGAACCTCAGTAACCTGGCCGCCGTGCTGAGCTCGAAGCGACCCGGTTCGACTACCGTCGCGGCGACGATGGCGGCGGCGCATGCCAATGGCATCAGGGTCTTCGCGACCGGCGGGATCGGCGGTGTTCATCGTGGCGTCGACGTCAGCGGCGACATCTCCACCGACCTGATCGCGCTGTCGCGAGTGCCGGTCGCCGTGGTCACCGCCGGTGCGAAAGCGATCCTGGATCTGCCGCGCACCGTGGAAATGCTCGAGACGCTTGGCGTGCCTGTCCTGGGTTTGGGCACGAACGAGTTCCCGGCCTTCTACCGGCGTTCGAGCGGCCTGCGCGTCGACGCGCGCGTTGACTCGATCGACGCGCTCGCTGCCGCCGTCAATACGCACCTGTCGCTCGGCCTCGGTTCCGGAGTGCTCGTGGCGAATCCGATTCCGGAGAACGACGAGCTGCCGGCAGACGTGTACGAGACCGCACTTGCGAGCGCGCTCGCTGACATCGAGACGCAAGGGTTGATCGGGCGCGAGGTCACGCCCTTCCTGCTCGAACGCCTGCGCGAGCTCACCGGCGGTGATACGTTACGCGCGAACGTTGCCTTGCTTCGCAACAACGCTCGCGTGGCCGCGCTCCTTGCAGCGGCTCTGTGCTCCTGAGCTCACGTGGCTCGCGCCGTCGTAAGTGCGGGATCGATGAGGACAGCGCGGAAGGGGTATAACCTGTCGCCATGGTCATCCACGAGCTGACACCGTCGGAATGTCGAGAAGTGCTCGGCCGGGCGCGTCTCGCCCGGCTCGCCTGCAGCCGCGGCGAGCAACCGTACATCGTCCTGGTGTTCCTCTACTTCGACAACGAAAGCCAGTGTCTCTACGGGTTTTCGACCGTCGGCCAGAAGATCGACTGGATGCGCTCGAATCCGCGAGTCTGCGTCGAGGTCGACGAAGTCACCGATCGGACGAACTGGACGACCGTGCTGGCCTTCGGGCGCTACGAGGAGGTGAACGACTCTGCCAGCGACGACGTTGCGCGGCGGCGCGCGCTTCACCTCTTCAACCAGCGGCCCGAGTGGTGGCTGCCAGGGACGGGGAAGCACGAAGGGGGCAGCGAGCATCACGCGGCGGTGATTTACCGCATCATCATCGATCGCATGAGTGGTCGCCGGGCCGAGCGGCCGTCGGACTAGCCTGGTCCGCGGATGACCGGCACGGTCTAACCATCGACGCGCAAGACCTCGACCGTCGGCAGCCGCAGGCTTCGGCGCGCCGGTCCGAGGGCGGCGAAGGCAGGTCTCCAACATGATCGAATCCGCGACTGAGCGCGACCTGCCAGGGATCCGGGCGTTGCTCGAGCGACTGCAACTGCCGGTCGCCGGCGTCGACGAGCATCTGCCGACAATGCTCGTCGCGAGAGAAGGTGAGCAAATCGTCGGCACCGCGGCGCTGGAGCTGTACGCCGACGGCGCCTTACTACGGTCTGTCGCCGTCGACCCGCGACAGCAGGGTAAGCAGCTCGGGCATCAGTTGACTGATGCCGCGTTGCAACTGGCCACCACCCATGGCGCAAACATCGTCTTCCTGCTGACGACGACCGCCGACCGATTCTTTCCGAAGTTCGGCTTCGAGCGGATTTCCCGCGAGCAGGTCCCAGCGTCCGTTCGACAGTCGGTGGAGTTTCAATCGGCCTGTCCGGCGTCGGCGATCGTCATGCGGAAGCCACTGCAGTGACCATCGCCTGGTATAGAGAGTCAGAGCACCCGCTCCTCCCGACCGTGACCGATCGCGTCGAGTTCGCGCTTCAACGCGAGCTTGTCCAACATGTCGATGCGAAGGCTCGTGAAGATCTTGATTCGCGCATCGAGCTCCCGATAGGCCCGGTTGAACGCGCGCAGCTTCTCGTCATCGCTACCTTCGACAGCAGCGGGATCGAGAATCCCCCAATGGGCGGTCAGCGGCTGTCCAGGCCAGATCGGACAGACCTCCGCCGCAGCGTTGTTGCAGACAGTGAAGACGAAATCCAGTGGCGGCGCGTCGGGCGTGACGAACTCATCCCAGCTCTTGCTCCGCAAATCGTCGACCGCCAGATGGTTACGTCGCAGTGCGTCCAGGGCCAACGGATGCACGCTGCCTCTTGGATGGCTTCCCGCGCTGAACGCCTGGAACCGGCCTCGGCCCCAGAAGTTCAGCAGTGCCTCGGCCATGATGCTGCGCGCCGAATTGCCCGTGCAGAGAAACAACACGGTATAGCGTGAATTCGACATGGCTCACTCCTTGGTCGCGCCTGTGCGCGCCATTCGTTGGCTGCGCTAACGACCTGGCGTCCGGGCTGCGCCAGCGGTCTCCAGGTCAGTGGCAAAGTCTGCTGGGAGTTCGCTGGCGCGAATCGCGCTCGTGACGCGAGGAAGGTCGTATTCGACCCGAACGAACTCAACACGCGGGGCGAGCGTATCGACAATTGCGTAGCATGCGCGTCGATCGCCATCCTTCGGCTTGCCGACCGATCCGACGTTCACGAACAGGACATCGTCCACGAACTTCGTGTAGGGCTTGTGCGTGTGTCCGTACACGATGACGTCCGCGTTCGACGAGGCTGCCAGTCGCTGAAAGCTCGAAAGCGGACGGTCCTCGAACAGGTACTCGTTGATCTTGCGCGGGCTGCCATGAACGAGCAGGACGCGTCGTCCATCAGCCTCGAAACGGATTTCATGCGCCAGTGTTCGAAGGAACGCCTTGTTGTCCGGGGTGACGTGTGCTTTGGTCCAGGCCAGGGACTGGTCACCGCGGCGCCTCTCCTCCGCCTCTCGATACGCACAGCCACACTCATCGCGGTCGAAACCGACCCCGTCGTCATAGTTGCCCATGATTGTGGGAATCTGCTCGAGGCGAATCCGCTCGGTCACCTCATTCGGGAAGGGCGCATAGCCAACCAGATCCCCCAGGCAGTACACGCCATCGACGTGTCGAGCCGCGATGTCGGCGAGGACCGCCTCGAGCGCCGGCAGATTCGCGTGGATGTCGCTGAAAATCCCCAGCCGCATCTTGCCTACCCCCGGTGTCTTGGCTCACTTCGCTCACGGTCGTGCGGCATGACGACGCGATCGGCAATGGCCGGAAGCACTGGAACCAGCCAACGAAAGACCGCCGTCGCCGCAGCCGCGCCGACCGTCTGTCCGAGCTGAAACCCGGAACATCGGCTGGCCGAATCCCGGGCGATATCCGCCTATGCGGATATCGCCGTGCAAAATTTTTTACGTCGCGCAGCAGCCGCCACGTTTGCGGACCGCTCGCGCCCGTTTCGCGTCACTCGTCATCTCTGGCACATCGCGGAAACAGCTCGCCAGGCAATCCAGGAGCCTGGCATGGAACGCCGAACGCGCCGGGACGATCTCGTAGTAGTTCCACGATCGCTCCTGGCGCACTTTCACCAGCCCCGCTCGCCGCAGATACGACAGATGGCGTGAGATCGTCGGCTGCGGCAGGCGCAGGATTTCCACCAGATCGCAGACGCACAGTTCGCCGGGCTGAACCAGGCTCAGAATTCGCAAGCGGATCGGGTCGGAAAAGGCCCGAAACATCAGATCGACGTGGGTTTTTGCCGCGGCGGGCATATTCGCTTAAGCGAATTACACCAGAGGTCCCGGGCGCGGTCAACAACGTCAGCGTCAACTGGGGCTTGACCAGGACCGCCCACACGAACTATGGTTGTCAGTAACAACAATGACTCGTCCGACACTCGCGACCCATTCCACGCAGACGGCCCTCGACCGTGACGCGCAGGCGCTGCACGAAGCGGTCGCCGATCTGGTCCGCGTCTATCAGTTTCGAGATCGCGACCGCATCTGCTGCCACGACGTCTCCGTGACGCAGTGCCACGCGCTCGAGACGCTCGTCGAGCACGGTCCACAGCGCCTCAGCGCGTTGGCCGAGCGGCTGTTCCTGGATAAGAGCACAACCAGCCGCGTGGTCAGCAGTCTCGTTCGGAAGGGATACGTTGAACAGCGCGCGGATGCCAAGGATGGTCGCGCCACCACGCTGAGGGCTACTCGGCAGGGCCAACGGCTCTGCGCGCGGATCACGACCGATCTGGTCGACCAGCAGAAACAGCTCTTGCAGGAGCTCGATCCGGACATTCGCGCAGGCGTCGTCCAGGTGCTCCGTCGCCTCGTCCACGCGGCAGATGCCAGGTTCCGATCCGGCGTCGCGAGTGATGCCGGCACGACGTGCTGCGCAGCGGGCGATCCTGCCTCCTCGTGCGGATAGCCCCTTTTTTATAGAGTTAGTTGTCACTGACAATCATCAACAAAAGTGAGGCCCAGATGTCGAACACAGACGTTCAGGATGCGGTCCGTGAGAAATACGGAGATATTGCACGATCCGTCGGCAAGACGGGGTGTTGTGGCCCGACGGCGTGCGGCTGCGGAGACCCGATGACGTCCGCACTGTACTCGGACGCCGAAACGGCCGAACTTCCGGCCGAGGCCGTGGCCGTCTCCCTCGGCTGCGGGAACCCGACCGCACTCATCGATCTGCAACCCGGTCAGATCGTCCTCGATCTCGGATCCGGAGGCGGCATCGATGTGTTGCTCTCGGCGAAACGAGTCGGCCCAACCGGCAGAGTCTACGGCCTGGACATGACCGACGACATGCTGGCTCTGGCCCGGGAGAACCAACGCAAGGCCGGGGCGACGAACGTCGAGTTTCTCAAAGGGACGATCGAAGCGATACCACTCGCGGACCAGTCGGTCGACGTGATCATCTCGAACTGCGTGATCAATTTGTCGGTCGACAAAGACGCGGTGCTCCGTGAAGCCTTCCGGGTGCTGAAGCCGAATGGCCGCTTCGCAGTCTCGGACGTCGTTTTCCTGGGAGACGTGCCGGCGGACGTCCGCCGCAGCATGGAACTCTGGGTCGGGTGTGTGGCTGGCGCACTTCGCGACGATGAGTACGTCTCGAAATTGAACGCCGCCGGCTTCGTGGACGTCGAGCTCGACCCCTGGCGCGTCTACCAGGTCGATGATGCCCGCGCATTCCTCACCGATGTCGGTGTCGATGTCGATCAGATCGCGCCGCAAGTGGATGGCAAGGTGGCGAGCGCGTTCATTCGTGCCAGAAAGCCGGAACCGAAGGCGTGCTGCGGGCCGACCTGCTGCGCGTAAGTGTCAACCGAGACCGTGCGGCTCAATGTGCCAAGCGCGCAGAGTTGCGGCCTCAGTCCGGAACATTTGCGGGAGCCTCGGTCACGAGTTTCATCAAGGTGGTCCGACCAGGACGAGCGCCTCGAATCGGGACGGCGCCCGCCCAGCGGCCTCTAGAAACGGACGCGCAGGCCCCCGTTGATGTTCCGGCCCTCGAGGGGTGCCCACGCGTCGACGGTCCAGCGGCCATCGACGGCGCGTGTCTGGAGCAGCAGCGGATCCCATCGCGTCTGCCTCACATCCGTAAGGTTCTCGCCGTTGACGAAGAGACGAATCCGCCCGAACTGCTTCTCCGCCAGCAGACCCACAATCATGTACGGCTCGCTGATCGTTCGGTACGGATTCTCTTCGAGGCTCTGTCGTCCGGTGTAGTACCACTCGACGCCAACCCGGCCGACGTTCTCTGCCTCCCACATGCCGACGACTCCTGCACTGTGGCGCGGAGTGAGAGGAACGTCTTGTTCGAGAGTATTGACGGTCTCGCGGGCGTGCACGTAGGTGTAGGTCGCGGTGACCGAGAATGGCGCCTTGCGCAACGTCCCGAGGAGCTCGAGCCCCACGTTTGTCGTCGGGTCGGCCAGGGTGCTGAGCAGGTAGATCGGCGATCGCTCGACATGCAGAGGGTCTTTGATGCGGGATGCGAACACGGTCGCTGTGTACGACAGCGGACCGTCGGTGCGCGACAGGTCGAAGGACGCGCTCAGCCCGCGTTCAGCGTCGACCGGCTGCCGGACCTCGAGACGCGTCAGACCGGCGGCCTCGGTCTCTTCGGTGATCGGGGTCGGCGCGAAGAAACCGGTTCCGACGGAGAGCCTGCTCGTCCAGTGACCCGCCTGCGCCATCGCCGACAGACGAGGACTGAAGAACGTGCCGTACTCGCTGTGCGCATCCAGACGAGCGCTTGCCGAGAGCGACACATGCTGAGACGCCGTAACGTCGTACTGTCCGAACACGGCCGGCACGGTGAAGGTGTAATCGAACCGGGGCACATCCGCCGCCGTATACGCGTCTCGTTCGACGGCGAGGCCGGCGACCCACGTGTGGCGGCCTGCCGTCCCACGGATCGCCGCTTCACCGAACGCCGTATCGTGCCGATCCCGCTCGAGGACTTCGCCGAACTGGTGATCGTGGCTCTGTCGCGCAATCGCTGCGCGCGCGGTCACGACGTATCGGTCCTTGATCAGAAACTGCCCCGCCGCGCCGCCGTCGAACCGTCGCGTTTCGAGAGCCTCGACGTATGGCTGGCCAGTCGCCACAAGCACGTCGCCGTCTGGCGTGCCGCCGCTGCGGTCCTCATACGTGAAGCCCGTGGTCGCGAAGAAGGTTCGGCCGCCGCCATCGTCCCAGAACACCCGAGGTCGCACGACGCCGCGCGCGTAGCCTGGGAGGTCGGCCCACGCATCGTTGTCAACGTCGTTGGTCTCCTGCCAGTGTCCGCCGACCAGCAAGGAGGCGCTCCAACCCCCAGACAGAGGTCCGGCAAGAAAGGTCACCGCGTCGGTCGCACCGCGCGTCGAGCGATTGAACAGGAACTCTTCCTCGTGCTCACTCCCAGGACGTCGAGACAGGAGGTTCACAACACCGCCCATCGCGCCGGCGCCATACAACGCCGATGCGACGCCTTTGATAACCTCGACTTGCCCGAGATCCATCGGCGGGATCTGCAGGAGCCCGAGGCCGCCGACGTCACCGAACAGCGGTAACCCGTCTGAGAGCACGCGCGTGTACCGGCCTTTCATGCCCTGAATGCGAACGCTGGCCGCCCCCAGCGACGGCGATGTCGTCTGCACCCGCATGCCGCCCATCTCGTTGAGCATCATGACGATGTCACCGGGCGTCATGAGCATCTTCTCTTCGATTTCCTCGCGCGCGAGCACCTCGACGCGCATCGGCTGATCCTCGAGACGCTTGCCCGTACGTGTCGATGCCACGACGGTGACGCTCTCCTCAACGCTCGGCTGCGGCTGCAACTCCACGATGAGCTCCTGCGTCGCGCCCGCGCCCACCTGCACGGAGGTGGTCACCGGCACGAATCCAGGCTTGACGACTGTGATCTCGATGTTCCCAGCGGCGGTGACGAGCGTCGTCGTGCCGGCCGCATCGGTGCGATGGTTGGCGCCAGCCACGATCACTTCCGCGTTCTCGATCGGCTCTTGCATCGCATGGACGCGTATTCGAATGGTGCCCGTCTGGTTCTGCGCGTCCATCGGCAACTGACAGCACGCGAGCACACCTATCGCGAATAACATGGAACGCATAGACCTCCGCCGAACGCGTTGGTACACACCGATTCATCACATCGTGGAGCGTCGCAAGCAGTAGGAGGTGTTACGCGCGCGGAGGGTGGTCGGGCGGGTGTGCGAGTGCGTCGAGGTGGGATCTCAACGGCGGCTGTCCAACGCGAGTCGTGAGCATGCCGGAAGGTGCGAGCACCGGTGCAGCGGCCGAATCGATGCCGCCGAGGCACAGCATGCAGCTGCCCTGTCCCGAATGGTCGACGTGCTGTTGCGAGATCGATTCGCGCACATGAGTGCAGCCATCAGGGCAGCAGATGCCATCGATCGCGTTCAGCGACGCGAACGCGACCAGGATGGCCACCGCCAGGAGCCTTCGCACGATCTGATTATCGCGTGCTTCCGGAACACGTTGCACGACACAGTCGTCGTTCGACGGCCCAGGAGTGTCCATGCCATACATTGTCGGGCTCGTGCTCTCGATCAGCGTTGCAGTGTTCGCCAGGCGCGTCGGATTCGACCGTGACCGGGCGTTTTGATCGACGGCTGGGCTGCCGCCGTTGCCGGGTTCAGGTCGAGTGCGTGGATCGTCGCAGGTGGGCTGGCCTTGCCTGGGTCATACTGCGACCGCCAGGTTCGTAGGGCTTGTGCCCGCGGTCGCATGATTCTGAGTTGGCGCTGGGCCGGGACCACGCGAGTACGTTGATGGTCAAGGCGGTCCTCTTCGATTTGTTCGAGACGCTGATCACCGAGTCGCGCACTCGGCCGCCCGGCGTGTCCTCGCTTGCTCCAGCGCTTGGGTGTGAACGCGAGGCCTTTCGTAGGCACTGGAAAGCGCTGCGTCCTGCTGTGACGATCGGACGGCTGTCGTTTCGCCAGGCGCTCAGCGACATTACGACCAGACTCGGTAGTCCCGCCGACGATCTCACCCTGCAGCACCTGTGTAATGAAAGGGTTCGCACAAAGGCAGAACCCTTTGATCGGATCGAGCATCAAGTCCTCACCATGATCGACTACCTGCGAAATCGGGGAATACGCCTTGGAGTCGTCAGTAACTGCTTCGCGGAAGATGTTGCGGCATGGGCGCACTCCTCGCTCGCCTCGCGCTTCGACTGCACGGTCTTCTCGTTCGAAGTCGGCTTGGCGAAGCCCGATCCTGAGATTTACAGAGAGGCCGCGCGTCGTCTGGAGGCCGACGTGTCTCATACGTGGTTCATCGGCGACGGTGGGCACGAGGAACTCTCAGGTGCGGAGCAGGCAGGTGTTCGTCCGTTCAGAGCCATCTGGTTTCTTAGGCGATGGCCTCATTTCCGAGCAGAGCCCGGGGCCATCGAAAGCGTCGCTACCGTCGGCGACATCGTCAGCCTCGTGGAACGCGCGATCGCGCCACCTGACGGGTCTTAACGCCGGCGCAGATGCGCGCGGGATCATCGAAAGGCGCCGACAAGCCGAACTGGCACCACGGGCGGCTAGCGCACGCCGACGAGGCGTTCGGCGTTCTTCCAATAGAACTTCTCGAGCACGGCCTGCGGCAGCGCGAGTGCCTCGACGCGTTCGCCGCCGTAGTCGATCGGGCCCGTACCCGCGTAGTAGGCCCAGTCGCGACGGTACTGCGCCTCGAGACCGGCGGCGAATTTCGCCCGTTCCGCGTCGGTCGGCGTCACCTCGGGCGTCCGGTACGGCCGCCACGACTGGTCGGTGCCGTACAGAATCCGGTCCTGGTACTTCAGGAAGAACGCCCGCACCTTGTTCGACGGCTGGCGTGTCAGGTCGCGCGTCCGCGCCGAGACCTCGACGTGGAAGTTTGGATACGTGTCGAGCCGCTTCGCCACTTCGTCGACGTCGTACTCCAGGCTGCCGATGTGCGCCCCGATCACCACCAGCGTGGGATGCTTGGCGAGGATGTGATCGCGCGCGTCCATCAGCCGTGCGTGACTCGGGTACTCCGGCTTCCCATAGAGATGCCACTGCGGGTTCCGCGAGTAGTAGCCGTAATGCACGCTCTTCGGGTCGAGCGGCAGCCAGGCCTCACGCGGCTCCCCCAGATGCGCCAGCAGGGGCTTCCGGCGTGCGGCGAGATGGGCGTACACCGGATCGAGGATCGGATCGTCAGGCAGCAGGAACGCGCCGTCCGGCCGCTTCAGCTCGAGTCCGACCTCTTTCCAGATCTTGACCATCACCGCACCCTGCGCGAAGGTCTCGTCGAGCGCCTTCGCCACCCGCGCACCGTAGCCCGGTTGATCGCGCGTCGTGAGATCGAACGTCGAGGCGAAGGAGAAGACGTCCGGATGACGCTTCACGAGCTCGGCATTGAACCGGTGCATGAAGTCGAGATGGCCGTCGGTGCCGGGATTGCTGATGTTGACGACCCGCAGGTTGATCCGCTGCAGCATCGTCGTGACGGCCGGTATGTCCTCGTAGATGTGAGCGTGCAGGTCGATCTTGCGCAGCCGTTCGAAGCCGGGCGGTCCCGACGCCGCTGGCGGCGTCGGCGGTTGTTCTCCGAGCGGGCGAACGGCGCCCAGGGCCGCGACGCTCGCCGTCACAGGAACCAGCAGCAGGACGATGCGCGCGATGCGCACGCCTCGTGAGTGGAGCGACCGAAGCCTCTTCCCAAGCGTGCGTTTCTTCATCGCTGGTGCCTCGTGCGAGATCGCGCGGTTAGTACCGTTCCCACGCGACCCGCCAACGTTCGCCGGGACTGGACGGCGTCACGATCAGTTGATTCCCCGAAAACTCGTACCGACGCTTCAGGTCCTGTCCCACCAGTCTACGAACCAGCGCGCCTTCGACGTGGAACGTCCAGGTCTGCGCGCGTTCGTCAACGTCATACCGCCCGTACGAGGCCTCATATCCGCCCTGCGCGTACTGAACGGGCTCTGCAGCGCTGCCGCCGGGATTGCGGTACATCACCTGCACGGATGCGTACCCGTCGCGGGTGAAGACGAACTGGCCCGTGCAGTCAGCCCGATGAACCTGTCCATCTGTTCCGGGTTCTTCGAGCCAGACAAGCCGCCACGCGCCGACAAAGCGTTCGCCATCGCTTTGAGCGCCCGCCACGCTGTGGCCGCGAGTGAGTGCTGCACTGCCCGCCATCGCCAACGCGCCGCAGAGAAGGCCGAGCACGAATCTCAGCGACCTGTTCATCACGACTCTCCTTTGCGCGGACGGCGGGCCTGTGGACGCAGCAGCTCTTGATCGGCGTGGGATCGCCATGCGGATGACCGTGAGTGTAGAACAGCTCCGCGCGATCGAGTTCGACGCCGTTGCGCCAACGCCGTGAGCCGCACGGCCGTTACACCCCCGCTATAGACTTACCGGTTGAGCGCAACCGAAGGCATCGGACTCGGGAACTGGCCGACTGCAAAGGAGTTCGTGATGACAGAGCTTTCAAACGTGGTGGAGACAACGGCGATTCGGCCGTTTCAGGTGAACATTCCGGATGCGGAACTCACGGACCTGCGCAGGCGCATCGACGCGACGCGGTTCCCCGAGAAGGAAACCGTCGCAGACTTTTCGCAGGGCGTGCCGCTCGCGACCGTTCAGCAGCTGGCGCACTACTGGGCCACCGAATACGACTGGCGCAAGGTCGAGGCGCGGCTCACTGCCGTGCCGAATTTCCTCACCGAGATCGACGGTCTCGACATCCACTTCATCCACGTGCGTTCGAAGCACGAGAATGCCCTGCCCGTCATCATCACCCACGGCTGGCCGGGCTCCATCGTCGAGCAGCTCAAGCTGATCGAGCCGCTGACCAATCCCACGGCACACGGTGGCGACGCCGCGGATGCCTTCGACGTGGTGATTCCGTCGATCCCCGGCTACGGCTTCTCGGGCAAGCCCACCGGCACCGGCTGGGGACCGGAGCGAATCGCGCGTGCCTGGGTCGAACTGATGAAGCGCCTCGGATACACGAAATTCGTGGCGCAAGGCGGCGATTGGGGTGCGGTGGTCGTCGACATGATGGGAGTCCTGGCACCCCCGGAGTTGCTCGGCATTCACACCAACATGCCCGGCATCTTTCCAGCCGAGATCGACGGGGCGGCCTTTTCCGGCGCGCCGGCGCCAGCGGGTCTTTCAGCCGATGAAAAACTCGCTTACGAGCGTCTGCAGTTCGTCTATCAAAAGGGGATCGGCTACGGGTACCAGATGGGACTGCGACCGCAGACGTTGTACGGAATCGCGGATTCACCCGTCGGCCTGGCGGCGTACTTCCTCGATCACGACGCGCGCAGCCTGGACCTCATCGCGCGAGTCTTCAACGGACAGTCGGAGGGCCTCACGCGCGACGATATTCTCGACAACATCACGATCACCTGGCTGACGAACACGGGGATTTCTGGCGCCCGTCTCTATTGGGAATATTGGGGCAAGGGCTATTTCAATGCCAAAGGCGTCTCCATCCCGGTTGCCGTGAGCGTCTTCCCTGACGAACTCTATCCGGCTCCGCGGAGTTGGGCCGAGCAGGCCTATCCCAACCTGATTCACTACAACAAGCTGCCCAAGGGCGGACACTTCGCCGCCTGGGAGCAGCCGAAGTTCCTCTCCGAGGAAATGCGCGCCGGCCTCAGATCCCTGCGTAAGTAGCGACGGAGCGGACGGGTCGTCAGGGCCACGTCGCGGAGGGCCGACACGTCGAACGTGTCGCCTCCGCGGCGGGGAACGCGTCAGCCCTTCGCCCGCCCGATCAGTTTCGTTCCTTCCCTCAGCCACAACACGGAGCTGGCGACAGCAATACAGAACGTCCAGTCTCGAGCACTCAATGCGACGGTGCCAAAGGCATGCTGGAGAAACGGCACGTAGACCACCAGCACCTGCAGGGCGATTGACCCGGCGACTGCTCCCCACAGCCAGGGGTTCGTGAAGAGGTGAACGAACGCACTCTGCTCGTCGGAGCGTGCATTCACCACGTTGAACATCTGAAACAACATCAGCGTCGTGAACGTCATCGTCTGCCCATACGGCAGGCTGCCCTCTCCCTCGACGAATCCTCCTGGCATGGAGGCGTCCAGGACGAACAGCGTGCCGACCGCCATGACGGCGCCGACGAAGAAGATCCCCCACCACATGCGCCTGGTGACCACTCCCTCGCCTATCGGACGCGGCGGTTGGTGCATCAGCCCTTCATCGGCCGGATCGACACCCAGCGCAAGTGCCGGTAGACCATCGGTCACGAGGTTGATCCAGAGGATCTGTGTCGCGAGCAGCGGTAGAACGACGACGCCACCGCCGACGTCAAGGCCGATCTGTCTGGCGAGCAGGACGCCAAAGAACATGGTCATCACCTCGCCGATGTTCGACGAGAGGAGATACCGCAGGAACTTGCGGATGTTCGCGAAAATCGCGCGCCCTTCTTCGACCGCCGCGACGATCGACGCGAAGTTGTCGTCGGACAGCACCATGTCGGCCGCCTCCTTCGAGACGTCCGTGCCGGTAATGCCCATGGCCACGCCGATGTCCGCCTTCTTCAACGCTGGCGCGTCGTTCACGCCGTCTCCCGTCATGGCGACGACGGCGCCGGAACGCTTCAGCGCATCGACGATGCGGAGTTTGTGCTCGGGGTTCACCCGTGCGTACACGGACACATCGGCCGACAGGCGCGACAGCGCGTCGGCCGACAGCTTCTCCAGCTCGGCTCCTGTCGTTGTGCGGCCATCGGTGCTAATCCCGAGTTCTCGAGCGATGACGCTGGCAGTGCGCGGATGATCGCCGGTAATCATGATCGGACGAATGCCCGCGCGTCGTGCGCGCGCCACCGCGTCTCTGGCTTCCGATCGAGGCGGATCGATGATGCCAATCAGTCCGGCGAACACAAGATCCTGTTCGACCCGTTCGTCAGGCCGTGCCGCCGTTTCCACGAAGGCCTCGTGCGTCAGCCACCGGCCGGCAACGCCAAGCGTCCTGAGTGCCTCGCCAGCGAGGACTTCATTTGTTTCGAGTATCGCGGCGCGCCGCTCGGGAGTGAGCGACCGCCGCTCCTCGCCGACGAGTTCCCGCGTGCACCGCGTCAGCAAGACATCAGGGGCGCCCTTCGTGAACACCACGCCACTGTCCTGGTGCTCGGAATCACGGTGCAGCGTGCTCATCAGCTTGCGTTCCGAAGAGAATGGGACCTCTCCGACTCGGGGAAGTCGCTGGTTGAGCGAATCGGAACTCACGCCGCACTTTCGCGCAGCGACCAGCAGTGCGCCTTCCGTTGGATCGCCCTGCACAGTCCAGCGGCCGGCCGTCTCCTGAATCGAGGCGTTGTTCGCGCGGTCGGCCGCCGCAAGCGCGCGTTCCAGTTCGACGCGCAGCGCGCCTTCGATTGGCCGGCCTCCTTCAGCGTGAACGGCGCCTTCAGGTGCGTACCCGGAGCCCTCGAACGTGATGCGCCCGCTCGCGGTGACGACCACGCGCACCGTCATCTCGTTCTTCGTGAGCGTACCCGTCTTGTCCGATGCGATCACGGTGGCGGAGCCGAGCGTTTCCACGGCGGCCAGGTGCCGGACGATGGCGTTCCGCCTCGCCATGCGCTGCACGCCGATCGAGAGCACGGCTGTGACAATGGCAGGGAGGCCTTCGGGAACGGCCGCGACAGCCAACGCGACCCCGAGGATGAGCACGTCGAGCAGGGCGCCCACGCCTCGTACATCTTCGACGACGACGATGGTGACGATCATGATGACCGCGATCGCGATCACGACCAGACCGAGCGTCTTGCCCGTGCGATCCAATTCCCGCTGGAGCGGCGTCGCCTCGTCGGGGGTTGCCTTGAGGAGTCCGGCGATACGCCCCATCTCGGTGCGCATGCCCGTGGCGGTGACGACAGCTTTCCCATGCCCGTAAGTTGCGGCGGTGCCACTGAAGACCATGTTGTCCCGATCGCCGAGAGGCACGTCCTCGGCGATCGCGGCAGTATCCTTCGTGACCGGCAGGCTCTCGCCGGTGAGTGAAGCCTCCGCCGTCTGCAGGGCAACGGACTCGACCAACCGGCCATCGGCGGCAATGGTGTCACCTTCCTCCACGAGGAGGATGTCGCCGGGAACGATCTGCGACGCGGGGATAGTTCGCCGCTCTCCCCCTCGGATCACGGAGGCATCCGCCGCCGACATCGCGCGAAGTGCTGCGACGGCAGCCTCGGCACGCGACTCCTGCACGTAGCCCATGGTCGCGTTCAGGAGCACGACAGCGGCGATCGCAATCGCTTCGTACGGCAGGGCCGCGTCGCGCTCCACCACCCAGAGCGCGGCGGAGATCGCGGTGGCGACGAGCAGCAGAATGACGAGCACATCCTGAAACTGCGACAGGAATCGCCGCCACGCCGGGACAGGTTTCTCCGCGGCCAGCTCGTTTGATCCGTACTGCGCGAGCCGGGCGCGTGCTTCCTCGTCGCTCAGCCCGCTCTGCTCAGTGGTCCCGAGCCTGGCGACCAGGTCGCTGGCGTGCAGGCGGTACGCCATACTCGACTCTGGTGCGTCGCTCGCGACGGTGGGCACCTGATGCGCTCCTTGAGAGATGGCACGGCTAGCGTCGCGATGTTACCTCAGGCAAGCCACTCGAACGGTGGCCGAAGGGAATTGTCGATCGACCGACGGTCAAGCGTTCACGCAGTTCGCAGGCATTCTCGATGGCGGCGCCGCTGGCCGTGTTGTCGAACACGCACCACACGTGCTCCGCGGGGGACATGCTGCCAATGGTCGCCGCAAGTGTTGTGATTGCCCCCTCGTCATAGCGTGACCAGTACATCCGGGGAGAGCCGTGCAGCCGGAAGTACACGACGTCCCGTGGACCGGCGGGAGCGGATGCGTCCGGCACCGGTGACGGGTCGGCCATGACCCGCGAGATGGCGTAGTGCTCCAACAGCGATGTCACGCGCGCCGAGAACCATGTCGCGTGCCTCGGCTCGCAGACGAGGGGCCCCTCGTAGATCCTTCGCACCATATCCAGAAATGCGCTCACGACCGAGCCGTCAAACGACAGCGACGGCGGCAGCTGCAAAAGCAGTGGCCCGCGTTTGCCGGCGAGACCCTCGGTCTGAGCGAGAAACGTAGCGAATGGGTCTTGCGCGTCCCGCAGCTTCAGTTCGTGACTAATCGCCGACGGTATCTTGACCGCGAATCGGAAGTCTGGAGGGGTGCTATCGCGCCACTTCGCGTAGGTTGTGGCGGCGTGTGGCCGGTGGAACGACGAGTTGATTTCTGTGCAATCGAGCCGGCGCGAGTAGCGGTGAAGCTGCGTTCCAGTCTCCTCGAAGCGTGACGCCGCGGCGCGCGGAATCGACCAGCCTGCCGTCCCGATTCGAAAGTCCGCTCCCAGCGCACTCAATGGCCGGACTCGGAGGATGGATCCGACAACCAGGCCAGCAGTCGGTCCAACGGCCAGCAGTTGACGATTCTGTCGACGGGAATGGCGGCCAGCCGTGCGTGCGCCAGTGCGGTCTCGGCATAGGACAGCTGCCCGGTCGTGTGTGCATCGCTGTCGAGAGCAAAGACACAGCCGAATGCGAGGGCTCGCCGTGCCATTGTGCCATCGAGATCCTGGCGCGCCGGGTCGCCGTCGATTTCGATGGCGACAGCACGTTGCGCGGCGGTTTCAAAGACCTGGTCCCAGTTCGCGATCACGCCGGCCCGCGATCCCGAGATGCGGCCGCGTGGGTGTGCCAGGATTCGGACCGCCGGTTGCTGAAGCGCGGTCAGCATGCGGTCTGTCTGATCGTCGTTCTTCCGCAGCCGCGAGTGCGGCGCCGCCAACACAACGTCGAAGGTCGCCGCCTCTTCGGCGGTGAGATCGAGGTGGCCGGCGGCGTCAATGTTGGCTTCGATGCCTTGCAGGAGTCGGAATCGGTCTTCGTATGCCGCGTTCACGGCGTCAATCGCGAGACGCTGGGCCGCGGCGTCCGCCATCGACATGCCGCCGGCAATGCGCAGCCCGTACGAATGGTCGGTGACCGCCGCATATTGATAGCCTCGAGCGACGCAATCGTCGGCAATCTCCTGCACCGTCGGCGCTCCGTCACTCCATTCGGAGTGCATTTGCAGATCGCCGCGGTACTGGTCCACGGAGGGACCATCGAACGCGGAGTCTGCGAGAATCCGGCGCACCTCGGCGCGGCTCAGAAAGTGTCGCCGAAGCTCGCGTCTTCGTTGAATATCGGCGTGTCGCTCGCTGCGTTCGATGGCCTGTTCGACGATCGGCGATCCGCCGGTCTCGAGAATCTCGCGGATCACGCGGGTCGAACCGGTCCGATGCCGGGGATCCGCGGCAGCGCGCCGTCCGGTCCCAGCAAGTCGGTCAAGGGGGTGTCGAGCGATAGGATGGCGCTGGCGGCGCGTTTGTAGCCAAACATCTTCTGCTGCGACGACTGCGCGAACGCCAGATCGCGCAGGTATCCGCCGACGACAGCGTTCACATCCGCGTATGTCCCCTCAATGTCCTGTTTCGGCATGCGGCGCATGCACCGGTTTCGACTCCGGCGACCATCGCTGTCGGAGGTACACCGCGAGCCAGACCATCGAGGCGATCGCCAGAAACTCGCTCTGCCAGTTCTGGAACGATTCGAACCAGAAACGCGCCGACATCAGATAGTCGGTGAGTGCTGGACGCGGCAGGCGATGCGTCGCGTGGTCCGCCGCAAACTCCGCGAAGCCGCCGAGCGCATGTCCCACCCACGCGATCAGGAACAGGACGACGAACGCCAGGCCGAGCGAATGCTCATACAGGCGCAGGATCCAGCCGCCACGTCTGACGGGCCAGGGCGCGTCCGGGGCGTCCGCGAAGTCGCGAGGATCGGTATCGACGAGCTCCTTGACACCCGGTCGCCGCGATTCTGGCGACCCCTTCTGAACCAGAAACGTGGTCAACAACACGAACACGGCCATCTGCAAGAACTCGCTTTCCCAGTTCTCGAAGAGAGCCTCCCACGGGTGACCAGTGGCAAGGTAGCCGCCCACGCTGACGGCGGCCTCTCCGTGCTCGACTTGCTCGCTGTTGTACTCCGCGAGTCCGGTGGCCAGCTGTCCCGCCAGACACAACAGAAACATAGCCATCAAGACCAGGGTCAGCGCCCGGTCGCGAATCCACGCCATCGCGGTCACTCTGTCTTTCACGCTGTCGCGGCAAAGGTCACTGGTACCAAGCCGCGCCGACGCTCCTCGATGGCCTCCCATTGGCGAACCGCCTGCGCTTCCAGTTCGACAAAGTCCATGCCGTGAACGGTCGACAGCGGCGGTTGGAGGGCCTGCAGTGCGCGCCACATGCAGCGCTTGCCCTGCACCCCGATGGACAACGCTTCCAGCGTTCGCAACAGCGCGGGATCGCCCGGTTGACCGCCGGCCGTCACGCTCAGCACGGTACCGGACGCAAACCCTGCAGCTCGCTTGATCGATCGTCCGGAGGCCCCTAACTGGATCAGCAACGCGCGAACGACGGAACGCTCTTGTTCGAATTCTTCGGCCAGCAGGCGGAACAGCGCTGGATGGTCAGCACTCTCGTCGTTCGAGGCGAGGCGCAGTACCACTCGAGTCGCCACGTCAGACCCGCTCAGATGGTCGCGAAGATAAGCGACGAGAGCGTCGCGTCTTCGTGACGACGGGCTGGAACGCCGGGCCGGCCGTGCCAGCCATACTGCCAGCCCCGCCGTGGCGCCGACTACACCAAGCATCGTTGTTCTCGACTTCATTGGCGCCTCGTAGTGCGGGCACGGCCGCTCGCGCGAAATCTGAGGCGCGTCGAGGCGGCGATGTTGCCTTTCAGCACCGTCTTGATTTGGCGGAGGGCGTGATCGTTGTCAGCGGCCGTGTTCGACACGATGCAGTCCGCTGGGGCGAAGATCTTGTATTCGCGCATGTACGCGTCGTTGGCCGTGAACAGCACACAGATATTGCCCGCGATGCCTGTGAGGATCACCCGCCGGATGCGGAGCGTCTCGAGCAAGGTATCCAGGGTGGTGTCGAAAAATCCCGAATGTTTGGGCTTCAAGACGAAGTAGTCGCGCGCGGTGGGGCGCAGACGCGCGGAGACGTGATGGCCCGGCGAGGAGCGTGCCGTGCAATGCGCGACCGTGCGGCGAAAATCCGACCGCCACTGCCCGAAGTTATCGTTGATGTAGATCGCCGGCACGCCAGCGGCCGTGGCGCGACGCTTGAGATGCGCGAGTGGCCCGGCCATCGACGCACCGACGCGACGATCGCGTCCGAACCGTCAAACGCCAGATCGTTGATGACATCGATCAGCAAGAGCGCCGTCCCTGCCACCGGGACGGCGCAGGTGTCTCGCCGGCGTTGGCGCGCGTGGTCCGCAGCTGCGAGCCGCCTGACTGCGCCTTCGGCTTTCCTGGCAGACCCCGGCTCGGCCATGCGCCGATGCTGTTCGGCCAGCACGCCGGCGGGCGTGACATTGGCGACGGCGGACTGCAGCTTGTTCATCCAGCCGCTGACCACGTCTCCGTCGCCGCGCATCATGGCGTCGAAGCCCACCCGCGCCACATCCGCGGGGTCGTCCTTTGCTCCCTGGCCGACCTTGGTATCGAGCATGTCGGCACGCTCGAAGAAGTCGGTCTCCGTCGCGCCTGGCATGAGGCACGTGACGGTCACGCCGGTGTCCTTCAGCTCTGCGCGCAACGCAAAAGAGAACGAATCGACGAACGCCTTGGTGCCGTTATAGACGGCTTGGTAGGTGCCGGGCATGAAGCCCGCGATTGACCCGGTCAGCAGGATGCGTCCCTTGCCGCGGCTGCGCATCGCCCGACCGGCCAGCTGCACCAGATACACCGTGCCGGTGACGTTCGTGTCGATCACATGCCGCACGTCTGCAAAGTCCTGATCGAGGAAGGCACGGCCGAGGCCATGCCCCGCATTCGCCAGGAGCGCATCGACGGGTCGGCCCGCAGCGGCCGCCCACAGCCGATCGACGTTTTCCGTCGTCGCCAGATCAGCCTCCACGACGGTGACGGCGGCGCCGAGATCGCGGAAGCGGTCGGCCGCCGACTGAATGTCCGATCGATCGGCGGCGACCAGCAGGTCGAAGCCTTCTCGCGCACAGATCGTGGCCAGCTCGAGCCCGATGCCCGACGACGCCCCCGTGACGATTGCGAATGGCTTGCTCATGATTCACCAGTCCAAGATCTCGACCGGCACGGCTACCGGCGAGTGGCCTTCGCCGAGCTCTTGCGTGTTTCTCTGGCAACGGCGACTGGTTCCTCGTCCTCCTCACCCTCGTCCTCATCCGCGTGCGCCGCGTCAGCCGCACCCTGATTGATCCCGCCTTCGGCCAGCCCTGACAGCTTCTTGTCGGCCGCCTTCTCTTCATCGAGCGTCTGCTGCAGGAGCTTCGCGGCCTCGGTATGACCCATCGCCTGGGCCCACGCGACGAGCGTGCCGTACGCCGCCATCTCGTAGTGTTCCGCGCGCTGTCCGGCCGCAATCAGGCAGGCATCCATCGTCGTCTCGTCGAAGTCCTCTTCCATGATCGACTTGCCTTCTTCGATGATCCCGGCGATGCCGTCGCAGTGCTTGCCGCGCACCTTTTCGTCCAAACTCCCGAACACCTGTTCCAGGCGTGCGATCTGACCCTGCGTCTCCTGGAGATGGGTTTCGAACGCCGCCCGCAGCTTGGCGTTCGTCGCGGCTTTCGCCAGCTTCGGCAAGGCCTTCGTCAGCTGTTTTTCTGCGTCGTAGGTGTCGCGCAATTCGTCAATGAAAGCGTCGTGGAGTGTTCCCGGTTCAGCCATTTCGTCTCTCCTGGTGATCAGTGGGGCGGACTTCCAGCGTCCATACGGCAGTCGCTTGTAGAGCACGTCGCGTACCAAGCCAGCGCGCGTGGATTTCACCTGCTCGAGACAGCGAGGAGGGTCTGTTTGAAAGGATTGCCTGGCTTTCCTCGAGAAACGGGAACGCGTGGACGCCGGCTCATCGCGCCAGAGCGGACGCGTCGCGATGCACGTGTGTTGAACACCTTGCACCAATTCAAGGCAGATCGGTGGCAGCTCGTGTCCTAGTGCTTCACGTCTGTAGTTCTGGGGAGATGGAGGAGTTGGCCGACCCCACCTCGACCGCGAGGCGTTTCATTTCGGAGCCGCAGTTCATCGATCCAATGCTGCTGCTGCGGACGGATTCCCTCCCTCCAGGCGAGCAATGGCTCTACGAGCTCAAGCTCGACGGCTACCGCGTCGTTGCATTCAAGCGGAATGGCGCCGTCCATTTCGCGATCGGGCGCGAACGACCAGACGACTTCAATCGCCCGATCGCAGGGTGCTGCAGCGCTCGCGAGCCACTGCAGAAGCGCCGCGAGGCGGTACCTCCGAAGTTGCCTGAGCCCGTCCGGGTCCCGGCACCGCTCGACGAATGCGTACCGCTGCACTCCCGCCCGCGCCAGGATGCCGGGGACGCACGGCCGCGCTTGAAGATCCGGGCGCAGCCCGGTAGCCTGCGGATGAACGACACAAGACGAAACACACGGAGGCTATCGTGGCGACAACGCAAGAAGCTGTGCAGATCAGCGCTATCGTTCCCACCTTGACTGTCGACGATTTGCAGAAGAGCATCACCTTTTACGAGGCGCTCGGATTTGCGATCGACGAGCGGTGGGAAGAGAAAGGGACGCTGCTCGGCGTGATGCTGCGCGCGGGCAAGACCCAGATCGGCTTGAATCAGGACGATTGGAAGAAGGGGCGCGACCGCTCGAAGGGCATCGGCGTGCGCCTGGCCATCTCGACGCCGGGCAGCGTCGACGAGATCGCGACGCGGGCGAAAAATGCCGGCATCACCCTCAAGTCGGAGCCGCGCGACACGGAGTGGAAGAGCCGCGCGTTCGAGGTCATCGATCCGAGCGGTTTCCTGCTGACCATCTTTTCGGAAGCATCGGCGTAGACCGGAAACGCGGGCAGGATGAACGCCGGCGCGCGGCGCGTTCAGCGCGTCTATCTCGTCCTGCTCCTGCTTCACACGCTGGCGGCGTCGTTCATCTGGGGGATCAACACGCTCTTCCTCCTCGACGCCGGACTCACCAATACTCAGGCGTTTTCGGCGAACGCATTCTTCACCGCCGGGCTCGTCCTCTTCGAGGTGCCAACGGGAGTCGTCGCCGACTTGCGCGGACGGCGGCTCTCGTACCTGCTCGGCACGCTGACGCTGGCCCTCTCGACGCTTCTCTACCTCCTGATGTGGCGCCTCTCGGCGCCATTCTGGGCGTGGGCCCTGGCCTCAGCACTGCTGGGGCTTGGCTTCACGTTCTTCTCGGGCGCGGTTCAGGCCTGGCTCGTCGATGCGCTCACGGCACACGGTTACGACGGCGCGCTCGACCCGGTCTTCGCCCGCGGCGAGATCGTCGAGGGCGTGGCGATGCTCGGTGGTTCGGTGCTTGGAGGCTACGTCGCCCAGGCAACCAATCTCGGCGTGCCGTACGTGCTGCGCGCCGCCACGCTGGCGCTGAGTTTCGTGACGGCGTTTCTGTTGATGCACGACGTCGGATTCACGCCCAAACACGACGGCGGCGCAGTGCGCCAGGCGAAGGCGGTGCTGCGCAGTGCGATCCGGTACGGGTTCGCCAACCCGCCCGTGCGCTGGGTGATGATCGCCAGCGCGTTCACCGACGGCGTGTCGATCTACGGGTTCTATGCGATGCAGCCGTACCTGCTCCAGTTGTACGGCGATCCGAAGGCGTATGGCGTCGCCGGACTATCCGCGGCGATTGTCGGCGGCGCGCAGATTGCCGGTGGCTTGCTCGTCTCGCGGCTGTCGCGAGTCGCGCGGCGGCGTACGACCTGGCTGCAAGTGGCCGTGCTGGCGAGCGGCCTGACGCTCGTGGCGATCGGACTCGTGCCCCGCTTTCCGGTCGCAGTGGGACTGCTCGTGGCGTGGGGACTGCTCTTTGCCACTGTGTCGCCGGTCCGGCAGGCCTACCTCAACGAACTAATTCCGTCCGAACAGCGAGCGACCGGCCTGTCGTTCGATTCGTTGATGGGGTCCGGCGGCGGCGTGATCGCGCAGCCGCTCCTCGGCAAGGCGGCGGACGTCTGGGGCTATCCGGCTTCCTACATCTGCGGCGCCGCGATCCAACTGATGGCGGCGCCGTTCATCTGGCTGGTCCGGCGCCAGCGGCCTGATCTCTGACCTCCGGCGAGGTCGTGTGACAACCTAACCCTCGCACGGCTCCGCCGCGTCCATGAGGCGATCGAGTGGAGTATTTTCTTCCCGTTCGAACGCATCGCGGAACGCCGATTCGCCGATCTCCTCCCGTAAGGCACCCACATAGCGATCTGGCACGCGCGAGAAGGTCACCTGGCCGGTGCATCCCGAGGGTCTGCGTCACGCCGCAACCGAAGTGGCCTCGTTATCCGTCGATGGCGTCGTACTGATCGTCGGTGACGTGTTCGAGCCACTCGACGGCCTTGCCATCGAGCTGCTCCTGCACGGCGATGTGTGTCATGGCTGTCGTCGGTGACGCGCCGTGCCAGTGCTCTTCACCTGGTGCGAACCAGACGACATCGCCGGGTCGAATCTGCTCGATCGGGCCGCCCAGGCGCTGTACGCGTCCCGATCCGGCGATGACGATCAACGTCTGGCCGAGCGGATGGGTGTGCCATGCGGTGCGGGCGCCTGGCTCGAAGGTCACGGTCGCGCCGCTGATCCGTGCCGGTGCCGGTCGCTGAAACGCTGAGTCGATCCGCACCGATCCCGTGAACCAGTCCGCGGGACCTTTGGCCGACGGCTGCGATCCGCTCTTTGTAATCTCCACGGCTGTTGCTCCAGTCTCCGGGCTACTCCGCGCGGACTTCCGCGACGCGCCGTACCAGGACGCGGACTGTGATACGGCAGCAGGGAGCCGACGTCGCGCAGCCGCATCCTGGTGTCGTACGTGCGGTCATCCCACGGCAAGAGCAACCGAGCCGAACCCGGCGAACGCTGGAACGGTTCAGGACCTCCAGGATCGTGTCATCGGCGGTCAGATGTTCCTCTCAGGCACCTTTGTTCTTGTCGTCCCAGACCTTCGGCTCCCAGAGCTCGATCTTGTTTTCGTCTGGGTCCATGATCCACGCAAACTTGCCGTTCTCGTGCGATTCGGGTCCTTGGATGACTTCCACACCCGCCGCACGCAGCTGCTCCAGCAGCTCGCCGAGGTTGTCGACCCGGTAGTTGATCATGAAGGAAGATTTGCTCGGGCTGAACCACTGGCTGTCTTTCTCCGCGACATGCCACACCGTAAGGCCTCGATCCTCGGCCTTGTCGTCCGGCCATTTGAGGATAGCGCCGCCAAAGTCTTCCAGCGACATGCCCAAGTGCTTCCGATACCACGCTGCCAGTGCAGCGCTGTCGCCTTTGCTCTTGAAGAAGACGCCGCCGACTCCGGTAATCTTCGCCATCGTTGCCCTCCTAGCGGTCGTTACTGACTACAGGCGCCGGACGGTTTCCAGTCAGAGGGTATGCCCCTCTCCTGAGCCGAATCATGGATGACCAATGCGAACGCACGCCGGAGCGTCGTCCCAGTGACGTTTAGTTCCATGGGAGTATCCGCTGGCGCCGTCATGGTTCCTCCGGCCCGAGCCCGGTTGGCGCCAGCCGGCGTCTCCAGACACTGCTCTCCCGCCAGCACGTACCAGCCTTCGGGGCCCGGGTGTGTATGCACCCTCGAATTGTCGCCGGGCCGCATGACCGCGTAAGAGAGCACCGCCGCGTAGCTCTTTGCTGCGGGAAGCTGCAGTGGTCCGACGATGGCAATCGCTTCGCCTCCCCGCGGGGCAGCGTTTCGTGGACCGAATTCGGAGAGCCACACTCGCCCGTCTTCCTCCACCACGATTCCGGTCGCACTCTTGGCCGCCTCCGCAGCCTTCCTGCTTGGAAACGCGCGCAAATGCCAGTAGACGGATGCTTGACTGAAGTGAAGTCCGGTGACCGTGCCGATGTTGAAGCAGCCAAACTCCGGGCGCTTCTCGCCCGGCGGCACGTCCACACAGGCCACTTCGGTCAGGTGCTCGTGTCCTGCGGTGCCAGGCACTTGAGCCCGCAGGTGGCCGATTGGCACGATTTGAGAGGCGACCAGGAACAGTACGAGGACCCCGATGAACGACGTTCTGACCATGTCTGACCCCTCCGGGAAAGATGCTTGGCGCCCTTGCTCGTGTCTGCGTCAACGTGCGCAGCTCGAGGATTTCTCGAATCGAGTCGCCATGTCCAGCCGCCGTCGTCTGCCGATGGTTTTCCCGGCTCACGCCGATCGTGGTCCAGTCAGGCCGCGCATTTCGTATATACTAAATCAGTGTTCGAGTGGGACCCGCGGAAGGCTGAGGCCAACGCGGCGAAGCACGGCGTCTCGTTCGAGGATGCCGTGACCGTCTTCCTGGATCCCGAGGCACTCGATGGCCCGGACCAGCAGCACTCTTCGGCGGAGTCGCGGTTCCTGCGGCTTGGTCGATCCGCCGGCGGACACATGCTCATGGTCGCGTACACGTTCAGGAGAAGTGGCGATGCGGAAACGATCCGGATCATCAGCGCGCGGCGGGCGAGCCGACGCGAGCGTGCGGCGTACGAGGCGACAGATTGATTTTTCTGAAATTCCTGATTCATCAGCAGAGCAGCTGAAGGCCATGCGGCGCGTCGGTCGCCCTCCGCTTGGCGACGAACCCCGCCAGCTCATTGCGATTCGCGTCGACGCCGGAGTGCTCGATCAGTTCCGTAAGGAAGCACGTCGACGGCGTGTCGGGTACCAAACCCTCATCAACGAAGTCCTGGCTCGGCACGTCCGCAAGGATGTCGCATAGGAGTGACGCTACCCCCTGTCAAGCCGAGTCACCATGCGTAGCCAAGCTTCAGGTCCACGCCGCGGTTGTCTTCGATACCTTGGGCGTACCTGCGAGATTCACGTTCATACGCTCCTTGGGTTTGATGACGAACTGCACGCCCGCCCCAACGGTCGGATAGATACTGCGCCCGAGGGGGGCTGGTGCCTCGCCGTACAAGACCCGCCGCACCACCAAACAGCGTGGCGCCCCATCGCGGGTTGAACGACAGACGTTCTTCGACTTCGAGCGAGGACATGTAATGTGAGGGTCCTGGCCTTGTTTGTAACCGCGAAGAATGACCGTCGCTTGCGCGGCCGATGGGGCATCGCTGGTCAACCAGTTGTACTGGCGCACCGCCAGCACGTGGCCGTTGCCGTGCTTCCAGAACGTTTTCAGGTCGACGCGATACGCATCGAACGACTCGGCTCCACCGAGTGCCTCACGATAGGCAATATTGTTGAGATTCAAGTACCAGCCTGTCGTGGGCATGTCTTCGTTGTCGCGCGAATCATGCATCAGCGCGACGCCCACCCCTGCCGACTCGAAGCCGCGTACGCCTAATGTCTCGAGCACGAAATCGTCTTCCGCGGTCGCTCCGAGCACCTGGTAATTGGCGGCACTTCCCTGGGCGCCGATGAACCAGTCTCCCTTTGCGCGAAACAGATACCGCCCCGCGAGGGCCCTCAGGTCATCGTCGGTCTTCAGCGGCTGGCCGGTCCCGAGATAGTCGTCGTAGTCGTTCTTGATTTGCCCGAATGTAGCAATCAGGACGATGCGATGGTGATCGGCGCCAGAGGATGTGCGGGCAAACGCGCTGAAGATCTGTGAGTGCGTCGATGTGTACCGGTACGTCGCGCCGAAGAGCGACACCCGGCTTTCCGGATCGAAGACGTGCATGTAGGCGCCCAGTCCGCCAAGTGAGGTACCGAGTTTCGGGCTCGACGAGAGCATTGGCACCAGCAGCCATGGCGACCGCTCCTGCTTTCCCGCGGCCGGCTGCGCCTCTTTTGCCTCGGCCGGCTGCGCTGGCGGGATCCGGCGAAGGCTGCTGCGCGGATACCGGCCCGGACAATATGAGAAATGTCAGGAGCACTGACAACCGCGCGACGAGATGTCTCATGGTTGCAAGGTCGGACGCCATCATTTGCAGGATGCCCGGCACGAATGACGAGACGATGCGAAGCCAGACCGCTCGAGCGAGGTCCGCTTCGATCGAAAGTGTAAGAACAATCTCCGTGCCCGACCATGGATCGTTCGTTTCCTGAGAGTCCTCGAGGATTTCGCGGCCTGTATCTCCGCCGCGCCACGGCCAGCGGTCAATGACCCACGGCATTTCGGAGGGCCGGGTTGAATGGCGAGAGCCACACTGGATCGCGCCAGCGGCGAGAGGCATGGCTTGAAGTTCGCGTCGAGCTGGGCTGAAGTACAGCGAAGGGAGGAGAGGAAGAAAGGATGGCCGACCAGCTGCCGACAGAGGAGGACTTGGACCGGCTGCCGACGGACAAGGAACTCGCCCGGCTTCAGCGGACCACTGTGCTGTATTACCTTCACGAGACCAACCCGGACAATGGGCTGGTCCGTGACAAGACCGACCTCTCCGCGCCATGCAGCATCGCGGCCGTCGGCCTCGCCTTAGCGACAATCCCCGCGGTGATCGAGCGTGGCGTGCTCATTCGCAAGTTCGCCGCGAAGATCGCTCGCCGCAGACTGCGCAGCCTCATGAACCTACCGCAGGGACCTGGACCCGATACCGCCGGGCACAAAGGCTTCTTCTATCACTTCCTCGACATCGAGACCGGCCGCCGCGTCTGGAACTGCGAGCTCTCGACGCTCGACTCAGCGTTCCTGTTTGCCGGCGCGCTTACCTGTGCCACCTATTTCGACGCCGACACTGAGGACGAGGCCGAAGTCCGGAGCCTGGCCGACGCGCTCTACCGACGGGCCGAATGGGACTGGGCGTGCAATGGCGGCGCGACGCTCACCCACGGCTGGAAGCCCGAGACCGGCTTCCTTCCGTATCGCTACGAGGGTTACGACGAGGGACTCTTGCTCTACCTTCTTGCCCTCGGCTCGCCGACTCACCCACTGCCGCCGGAGAGTTACAACGCGTACTTGTGCCACCTATCAGTGGAAGGGAATCTACGGCCGCGAACTGCTGTACTCCGGGCCGTTGTTCACACACCAACTGTCGCACCTCTGGATTGATTTCCGTGGCATTCGCGACGCGTTCATGCGCGAGCGCGGCAGCGACTACTTCGAGAACAGCCGGCAAGCGACCTTCGTGCAGCAGGAGTATGCCGTCAGGAACCCGCTGGGCTTCGCCGGTTACGGGGAGCACTGTTGGGGCATCACGGCCTCTGATGGCCCGGGCTGGGTCAAGCGCGCGGTGAACGGCATCGACCGGGAATTTTACGGCTACATCGCCCGCGGCGCGCCGTTTGGCCCAGACGACGGCACAGTCTCACCATGGGTCGTAGTCGCGTCGTTGCCGTTCGCGCCGGAAATCGTCATCCCAACCGTCCGACAGTTCGCTCGACTGGACCTTGGAATGACCGCCCCCTATGGATTCAAGCCGTCGTTCAACCAGACGTTCGCTGTGGAAGAGAGTCCGACAGGTTGGTGGGTCACCCCCCACCACTTCGGCATCGACCAGGGACCGGTCGTGTTGATGATCGAGAACTACCGATCGGGTCTCATTTGGGACGTCATGCGCGGTTGCCCAGCCGTGATCGCGGGGCTACGGCGAGCCGGATTCACCGGCGGCTGGCTCTGAAGCGGAGGTCATGGGTTCTTGCCGTTGGCAGGTGCATGCGATCGAGTGGACTTCCGTCGAGCCCGTAGGGAAACTTTTCCGACCAGGTGGGAAAGGCATACCGACCGGCGCTCGCGGCCACTGCACGGCGAAAACGCGCCTCGGGCACGAACAGCGCCAAGCGGTGGACGAACTGCGCGCCACCCGAGAATCCGACGATGTCGTATTCCGTGCGACGCAGTCCCATTGCATCGCGCACCATGTCGAACAGGCGTTCGATGGCCGTCAGCGCCCAGACTGACTTTGGGAGCAGGTTGCCGGCGGCGTCACTCATGTTGCCGAACATGTAGGCGTCGCCCGGGAAGTACTCCTCCGCGAACTGGGGAGCGAGGACGATCGCGTTGAACGGTTCGATGTACGGCGACGCAAGGTCACAGGCCTGTCGAGCAGTCTGCGAGTCGCTGCCGTGCATGACGAACACGATACGAGTGTCGGGCGTGGCCGTGGATGTTCGGCAGAACCAGACGGTAATTGGATGACTCGACCCAGGATCCACGAACCGGAAGCTGCCAGTGACCTGACGCCGTATTTCGGACGCCGGGTTCGGTTGTTGCGCATCAGCCGGTCCGGCTGCCAGCAGTGACAGCGCGCTGGCTGCGAACGTCGCCGCGATGAGGGAAGACATGGCGCCCGCGTTCGTCCCGAGGTGGTGCCGAGCATAACCCCGTGCAACCGTCGTTTCAAATGTCGCCGGGGTTGGAGCGACACGTCGGTCGATGATGTTCGGACGAACAGATGAATTCCAGCGTTCTTGCATTGTTTCTGGCCTGGCGCATACTCGTACTGTAAGCATGCAACGTCGAGACTTCTTTGCAGGCGAGCACACCTCCGTGTGGATTGATGGCTGGATGCAGGGGCGCTCGAATAAGGCGATCGGGTAACTCGCGAGGTAGATGCCGCGGTGTAACCGAAGCAGGGAACGGAGACGCTATGAGACACCCTCAAATTTCAGCGCGCGTCCTGTTGTTCGCGGGAACGATCGGTATCGCTCGGAGTACTCGCCTTCGCGCAAGTTCCCGGAACACCACGTGCGCGAATCCTCGGGGCCGACGAGGGGGATGTTGTCGGCACGCACTTCATCAAAGCGGATCCGCAGACCGGCTCGATCAGGCTGGGCGTCGGTTTGCAACGCGTCAAAGGCGGCCGGGGCATCCCGGTGCACATGCATGAAAAGGAAGACGAGGTGCTTTTCGTTCACTCAGGGTCCGGTGTGGGTGCCGTAGGAGATGAACGAAGGAGCGTTACGGCTGGCACGACGCTCTACATTCCGCAGGGCACGTGGCATGGCATCGAGTCCCGCAGCGATGTCATGGAGATCCTGTGCCGCGGTCTTTATTGCACTCCTGAGTCGCGTGCATCCCTTCCGGGTCACGGCGGTCTACGCCCTCGGGGCGACGCTTGGAACGGTCATCACGATCGCTGCCGTCGGTCCAGGCTATTTGCCTCCGATACTGCTGGTGATCGCCGCGGTCGGCATGGTCGTGGCGGTCTTCGTCGGGGCCGCCGGCGGCGTTGCAGGCCGGGCATTGACACGACGCGTGACCGGCCCTTCTGCTCCATGGAAGCCCTGACAGGTTGGTGCGCTGGCGCCGGTCCGGCCGGTTACCGTTCCTTCGGTGACCACGTGAGATGCTTCAGCAGAAAACGCATCGCCTGCTGCTTCGCGTCCACATCGTCGTCGCCGGAGAATCCGTGACCGGCAGATCGGTACGTGATGAGCTCAGAGCCTGTAACAAAACCCCTCCCGGCGGAGGCGTGGGCCGGCTAAATACTTCGCGACTACGATGAACGCTAACGACTACACAGGAGTAATTCTCGTTACAGCGTGGTAGGTACAGCCAGCTTGGAACCTCTGGACCGTTGGCGGCGGCGTAGTGTACGAGTTGCTGCCGTCGGGTGGCTTCGGGCCGGCGTCTGTTCGGGTCGTCTGCCGGGTCGCAAGCGTGAGCACCTCGATGTGTGGCGGGTGCCCCGTATCGGTCGCAGCATATGCGAGACGCTCACCGTCGTGCGACCAGCGCGGGCCCATCACCGAGGCGGCGACCGGAACGGTTTCTTCCACTCGATCCTCGGTCACGTTGATGACGACGGGTTGCCAGCGTCCGTCTGCAGGCTGAACGGTGAGCAGCCTCTCGCCGTCAGCAGCCCAGTCCACACTCGGTCTGAAAATGAAGTTCGATCGCAAGACGAAGCCGCCGAGACGCCTCGCCGTTCCGTTCGCGACCGTTTGAAGGACGATGCTGAAAGGCGCGTCGAGCCCTCGACGTGACTGGTGAAGTACGCCAGTTGCTTGCCGTCGGGCGACCAGGCCGGGAGAAGCCGTTGCCGATGAGGTTTCTCTCCACCGGCCGTCTGCACGGTCATGATGCGAGGCCCGGGAACGCCGTGAACGCGATCCGGCCCCCGTCCGGAGACCACGCGGGATCCAAGAGGGCTGCGAGCTCGTCGGTCACCTGCCGAGCTTTTCCGCTCGCGTTCGCGGTCCAGACGTTGATCGGATCCGCCAGGCCGAGGAACGACATAAGCTGGAATTTCTCACGTTCCTTCGATGTAAATGCAACACGGGTCCCATCACGCGACCAGGCGGGCAGACAGCCCTCGCTCACTCCGCTCTCGAACGGCATTGGAGCACCGCCATCCGCAGGAATGGTGTAGAGCTGTGGCGAGCCGCCCGCCAACGTGCAATAAATCAGCGAACGGTCGTCCCCTGACCAACTCGGTGAGAGATCACCGCCGATTGCAGCGTAAGCCGTAAACGACGGCAGCCCCGAGGTGTCAGGATGTTGCGGCTCTCGGACAGCGATCCAGACGAGCGCGGCACCCAACATAAGGAACGCCGCCAGGAAGCGCGGCTTCGTCATCACTTCCCCTCTCCTCGAATCGGGGGGAGCAAATGCCTGCAGGAACCGGAACCTGATCGCGGATTCGCTCGACTCGACGCGCCTCCACAAATCCCATCGCCGAGCCGGCAGTGATCTCGAGAAACTCGCGACGTGTGACGCTCCGCCGTATGGCGCGATGCTAGGGAAGATCACGCCGGTCGTCAACAGAGTCTGAATCCGAGCCGGATATACTCTGCAACGGAGGTGCTTATGCGTTGGCTGGTGCTTCCGCTTGCTCTACTGGTCGGTGTCATTTCCGCTCGACAAGACGATCCGTTTGCGTGCTAGTCGCCACTCTCGCGCCGTTCACGTTTCAAGGGCAGGCCGGCAGCGCGCAGCGTTCGCTGCCTCCTCCGACGGACATCGACGCGCAGTTCACCGAACAGCTCGGCCAGGCCGAACAGCAATTCTGCAAGGCCATCCTGAACAAGGATGCCGCGACTTTGGACAGTCTTGTGAGTCCGAACTTCGCGCTACGTGTGGCGGACGTTCCCCAAGGCAGCCTGCCGCGTACCGTTTGGATGGACAACACTCTGCACCGGATCACGGGCGAACATTGCGAGCAACATCACGTCGTCGCGCGCAAACTCGCCGACGATCTCGCGGCTGTCAGCTTGGTCTGGAGTCAGAAAGGGACGTCCGATGGACGAGACTTCAGCGGCGACTTCTATTTGGTCGATTTTTGGCAGAAGAGCAGCGGGAATTGGCAGATTATCGCCCGGCTACTCCACTCCGCTCGGCAAGTTTCCCGAGCGGCCGGCACGCCAACTGCCGCCCGCTGGCGACGTAGACCCTGATCTCACGGAACACCTCCGTCAGCTCGAACAACAATTCGGGGAAGCCAGCATGCACGGGGATACACAAGTCGTGGATCGTCTGATGGGCGCCGATTTCACGCTCCGCGTAGGAGATGCTCCCGAGCGCAGCGTCCCCCGCGCCCTGCGCGAGGATCTGCGGCCTCTGGCGACACGTGCATACAAAATGGAGTCTTTCGAGGAACGGCACCAGGCCGCTCGCAAGCTTACGAACGATCTCGCGGTCGTGAGTTTGCTCCTCAGCCAGAAGGCCACCGTTACCGGGCGCGATCGCAGTGGCGATTTCTACGTCGTAGACATCTGGAGAAAGACTGCAGGCAACTGGCAGATCATCGCCCGCTATTCCACTCCCCTCGGGAAGAAATTCGATCGCTCGCCATAGCGGCTTATGAACGGTGCGCCGCCCTGAGCGTCGATCGGGCTCGAGTAACGCGCGATCATCTGCCAGGCATCTGGCGGCGGCGTGACTCATTTGCCGCACTGATGTGCGACAGGGCTGTTTCCCGCGGACGGGTCGCCCTGCGAAGGAGGTTGGACATGATGCGCGGACTCGGGTTCGTGATCGGGTTGCCGGTGTCGCTCCTCATCGCGGAGGTGCATGGCCAGCCAACTGCCGCACGGCCGCCGATCATCGACATGCATATGCACGCGATGCCGGTGGATTTTTACGGCAAGCCCCCGGCGACGATGTGCGCGCCGCAAAATTTCCCCTGGGTGGATCCCAGGGATTCCACTTCCGCCTTCACGACCTGTATCGGACCGACGATCCAGGCTGGCGCGACCGACGACGAGGTCATTCGGCGCACGGTGGCGGTGATGACGGAATACAACGTGACCGGCGTTATCAGCGCACCGTCGCGCGCCGGCATAGACTCAGTCGATCGCCTGAAGCCCTGGCAGTCTGCGGCGCCCGATCGCGTGATCCCCGGCGTCTGGACCAATGGCTCGGTGCCGCTCGAGTCGATCCGCACATGGGCAAAAGAAGGCCGAATCCGTGTGCTCGGCGAGCTCACCTTTCAGTACACCGGCTACCGCTTTGCCGACGCGCTGCCCGAGCAGCACTTCGCGCTCGCCGAAGAGCTCGATCTTCCTGTCGGCCTGCACGTCGGACCCGGCGCACCAGGCGAGGCGTACTTCTTGAGCGCGCGCTATCGTGCGGAGCTCGGGCGGCCGCTCTCGCTCGAAGAATCGCTGCTGCGCCATCCGAAGATGCGGCTGTACGTCATGCACGCCGGCTGGCCGCTCATCGACGAGATGCTGGCGCTGCTGCTTTACCATCCGCAGGTCAACGTCGATGTTGGCATCATCTCGTGGCAGCTGCCGCGTGCCGAGTTCCACCGGTATCTGCGGCGATTCATCGACGCCGGGTTCGGCAAGCGGGTGATGTTCGGCTCCGATCAGCTCCTGTTTCCCGAGATGATTCGCGTCGCTATCGAAAACATCGAGTCGGCCGAGTTTCTGACGGCTGAGCAGAAGCGCGACATCTTCTACAACAACGCGGCGCGTTTCCTGCGGCTGGATCAGAAGAAGCCGAGCGGACAATGAGCCTGACGCTCACTCGATTCACAACGCCGTCAACTGCGCTCGTGCCGCTCGCGGACGCCCTGATCACCGCCCCGTCGTGATCGCAATCGGATAGCATTCTCTGGCGTGATGTCCGCTTCCCGCCTCGTGCGCGCCGCCGCGCTCTCCGGGGCGTGCGCGCTCTTCTTCTCTACGCACGTCTTCGTCGATTGCCTCCGGATTCGCGCGAAGATCGTCCGCGCGCCCGTCACGGCCACAGGCGGCCACGTGCACGCGACCGCCACACCGGAGGTCTTGAGGAACCTGCCGGCGCCGTTCGCCGTGATCGCGCGGATCCGGAATGACGCCGCCGCCGCTGGCCGTTTCATCATCCAGATCGACGGCACGACGGTCTGCGAACCGTCCGTGGCGGCTCAGTCGACGCACCGGATCGACTGCGCGTTCGAACGCGACTGGACGTCGAGCGTCCCGCACGAGGTGACCGTTCGAAGCTCCGCCGGCCAATGGGCGCTCGAGTACCTGGAATTCGCGACGCACCACGGGTCGTCGTCCGGACTGCTCACACTGGTCGTGCTGCCGGCCACCTCGCACGTCTACAAAGGGCCGCCGGCCGGCTGGATCGTATTCCTGTGGATGCTGCTCACGGGCGTACTGCTCCTGCCGGCGTTTGCACTTCCGCGACTCGTACGATGGCTTCACGGCGCAATCGTCGGCGTCTTCGCGCTGTGGGTCGCCGTGTGCCTGCTGTCGCCGTGGCTGTCGCCCTACTCCGTCGTCGTGAATGCCGGTTCGTTGGTGAACTGGTTCCTCGTGCTGCTGGCGCCGCGGCTGTACTGGGTGATTCGGGTGCCGCTGCCGGTATGGGTACGGTCGCGGCCCCTGGTGCTCGACGTCCCGGCCGCGGCGATCCTGCTCCTTGCCGTGTTCGTCGAGTGCTCCGGTCCGGTGCCTCAGGTGCACCTGTTCGGTGTCTCCTTGTCGATTCCGTCGGCGGCGGCGCTCGCCTTTCTCGCGGTGGTCGTTCTCGTTATCCGGCACTGGATGCTGCCCGAGCACCCGGTCCTGGCGCGGATCTTCCGGGGATTCGGAGATCCGGAGGCGACTGGAGAGGCACGGCTCTTCGGACCGCCTGGTGAGCCCGCGTGGCGAAAGGCCGCCGAGATCGGCGTTGTCGGCGTCGGATTCTCGGCGCTCGTCGCGATCGTGACCTGGCCTCAGGTGGCGCGGCTGGATTCCGTCCCTGATCTTGGCGACCCGCTCTTCTCGATCTGGCGGATCGCCTGGATCGCGCATCAAATCGTCCGCGATCCCGTGCACCTGTTCGACGGCAACATGTTCTACCCCGAGCACCTGACGCTGGCCCTCTCCGATCCCGTGATCGTGCCGGGCCTCATGAGCGCGCCGTTCTTCTGGCTTGGCGGACACCCCGTCACCATTTACAACCTGCTGTTCCTGTCCGGCTTCGCCTTCTCTGGCGTGACGACCTATCTGCTCGTCCGCGCGCTGACCGGGCGCCGCGACGCGGCCGTCGTCGCGGGCATCGTCTTCGCGCTCTACCCCTATCGTTTCGAGCACTACAGCCATCTCGAGCTGCAGATGACGATGTGGGCGCCGCTGGCGCTGTGGGGGCTGCATCGCACGCTCGCGAGCGGCGAGCGGCGCCACGGGATTGCCACGGGTTTCGCGGTGGCGCTGCAGACGCTGTCGTCGCTCTACTACGGGCTGTTCCTGCTCGTGTTCATGAGCGTGCTCGGCACGGTCCTCTGGTTCGCGCGCCGCCGCCCGGCCGCCCCCCTGCGAGCGCTGCTGGCCGGGGCTCTCGTCCTGGGCGTCTGCGTCGCCCCCGTCGCCGTGGAGTTCAGACGCAATCTCGCGACGTTCAGCGAGCGCCCCACTGGCGAGGTGGAGTACTACAGCGCCACCGCGGTGGATTACCTGAAGCCGCACGTTCGGAGCCGGCTCTACGGCGGCTGGTCCGCGAACGGCTTTGTCGAGCGCCAGTTGTTTCCCGGCGTCGTGGTGTTGGCCCTTGCCGTCGTCGCGCTGTGGCCGCCGGTCGGGGCCGCCCGTCTCGGCTATGCCGTCGCGATGGCCGTCTCCCTGGACGGGTCACTGGGCATGCACGGTGTGATCTTTCCCTGGCTGCGAGACTACGTCGGGCCGTTTCGCGGATTGCGCGTGCCGGCGCGGTTCTCCATGCTGGTCGGTCTCGCGCTGGCGATTCTTGCCGGCTTCGCCGCCGCGCGGATCCTGGAACGGTGGCCGCGCTGGCGCGTCGCGATTGTCGGCGCGCTCACGGCCCTCGTCATCGCAGATCCGTTGCCCCGGCTGAAGCTGGAACCAGTCTGGCACGAGCCGCCGTCGATCTACACCGGCCTGCCCACGGCGCCGCCTGCGGTGCTGGCGGAGTTTCCGGTGCCGCCGGATTGGCGAACGTTCTGGTTCGACACCAGGTATATGTATTTCTCGACCTTCCATTGGCAGCGTCTCGTGAACGGCAACAGCGGGGTCGCACCGCCCTCGTACCTGGATTTCATCCAGAACGTCCAGACGTTTCCCGACGACAGGACGATCACGTATCTGCGGGCGCGCGGCGTCGAGTACATCGGTGTCCACGGCGCGTTCTATGCGCCGGAGGACTGGCGGCGCGTACAGGCCGGACTCGGCGCGCGCGCGGACCTCGACCTCGTGACCACCGCGCGCTGGAATGGGTCCGAGTCGCGCCTCTACCGCCTGCGACGATAGCCGCCCGGCACTCAGCGCTCGATCCCTTTGCCGGCTTGCGTGCCGATCGTCGTGAAGCCGCAGCGTGCGAGAAGCTCTCCGAATCGGGGATCGCTGCGATACCGATCCCACTTGACGTCGACCGTGAGGAACATCAGGTGCACGTCGCGCGCGGCGTAGGCGCGATTCAGCCATTCGAAGGTTGCGTCCGCATCGCCCAGCCCGGCATGCACGAGGGCAAGCGCATACGGAGGAACGTACCGCTGGCGGGATGCCATCTCCAGCGCCCCGAGCAGATCACGCGCTTCGGCCGTGCGCCCGGACCGCCCGAGGATGTATCCGGTCAGCGATATCGGCTTGCTGTTCTGGCCTGAGAGTCGGGCGGCGGTCGCCAGGGCCTTCAAGGCGAGATCGTGATCGCCCAACTCCTCGAGCGCCTGTCCGCGCATCTGATGTCCGATCCAGAACTCCTGGTCGAGGGCAATGGCGCGGTTGGCGTGCTGCAAGGCTCCGGCGTAGTCGCGGGCCTGGAATGCCACCTGCGACGATAACCCGTACGACAGCGGGTTCAGCGGGTCCAACTCTCGGCCGCGGCGCATGAATCGTTCCGCCTCGGCGTGGCGACCTGTCTGCGAGAGCAGGTGCCCAAGTATCAGGTGAACCAACGAGTAGCTGGGGTCCAGCTGTATGGCGCGCCTGAACGCGGCTTCGGCAGCGCGCCAGTCCCACCCGAACGCCCAGTTCACGTGCCCGAGGGCGTGCTGCGCCTCCGCAACGTCGGGGTTGGCGGCCACGGCTCGAACTGCCGACTCGCGGGCGGCCGCAGAGACGCGCCGGGGGTCGATGTCGCTATTGATCGGGCTCGTGCCGTATGCCATGGCAAGGTTCGCCCACGCGAGTGCATAGGTGGGATCGGCAACGGTCGCCCGCTGAAAGGAGTCGATTGCGCGCTGCATCGCCTCGGGCGTGCGCTGGTTCAAGAAGTGGCGCCCGCGAAGAAAGAAGTCGTATGCGTCGGCATTCTGCGTGTGCCGCCGCGCGATCGCGCGCTGGCGTTCGGGAGAAAGACGCGTCCTGACCTGCTCGGCGATGGCCGAGCTGATCTCCTGCTGCAAGCCGAGGATGCTGCTGGTGTTGCTGTCGAAGGAGTCGGACCAGATTTGCACCTGGTCGCGCACGCGAATCAACCTGGCGGTGATCCGCAGATGGCTGCTCTCCGCGCGAAGTGAGCTCTCCACGAGATAGTCGGTCCCGAGTTCCCGGCCGATCTGCGCCAGCGACTTCGTGGTGCCCCTGTATGCGATCATCGAGGTCCGGCCGATGACCGACACCCGTTCAGGGTCAATCCGGCCTAGCGAGACGATCGTGTCCTCCGTAAGACCACTGGCGAGATAGTCGGTCTCCGCGGCACCAGTGAGGTTGTCGAACGGCAGTACCGCGATCGTCACGGGTGCGCCTGACTCAGCCGGCCGCTTCCATACCCAGAGGAGCGCCCCCGCCAGCGCCGCCAGCGTGAGGGCTCCCAACACAAGGCGCGCGCTCACGCGCCGCGTGGCTGCAGGCTCGCTGGCAGCAGGTGGCGGCGGCGAAGCTTCTGTATCCGGCAGGATTTCGACGGCGGCAATGAAGCGATACCCCTTGCCCGGCACCGTCTCGATGAACCTCGGCGCGTCCGGCGCATCGCGCAGCGCTTGCCGAAGCTTGCGGATCGCGGTGTTTACACCGTTCTCGACGTCGACGAACACATCCTTGCACCAAAGCGCGTCCACGATTTGACTCCGCGAGACGAGCTGGCCTCGTCGCCCCACGAGCAAAATCAGAAGATCCATGGGCTGCCGCTCGAGTCGGACGCGACGTCCGTTGCGGCGCAACTCGTACGCCGCAACGTCAAGCACGAAGTCGCCAAAGCGAAGCGTCCCGCTGTCTCCCAGAAGGGCCATCTGTTGGTGGCTCTACGATGTCACAACTCCAATGCTTGCCGCCGGTTGCAGAAACAGATCATCGACAGACTCTCTCCAGCCCCCCTCCATGGTCAGGATGCGCCGTGACCCGGCAGGATTGCGGCGTTTCAGTGCAATCCATGCGGCGGTAACCGATGACAAGGGAGAGTGTGCCATGACGTGGACAGTTTCGACGGCGCGTGACGTGGGTCGTAGGGCGGTGATGCTGAGTATGGGCCTCGCGTTGGTTGGGTTGGCAGCCAGTGGCGCGAGCGCGAGCGCCGCCCAGGCTCAAACGGTGCAAGGTGTCTGGTACGTGCAGGTCACAATTCGCGACTGCGCCACGGGCGCGGCGTTGGCGCCCCCGGTCAATTCGCTCGTCACCTTCGCGGCAGGCGGCACGCTCCACGAGAGTGTTAGCGGCGGGGGCTTTGCGCCCGGCCAGCGGAGTGACGGCCACGGGACGTGGACGCACAAGGGAGGCAAAACCTACGATCAGCGTTTCGTCTCCATGATCAACTTCGCGACCGCCCCCGGCCCGGGCCCCGGCTTCGAGGCGGGGTGGATGAAGGTCCAACACACAGTTGCGGTGATTGACGCCGATCACATCGAATCGGTCGGCAACAACAGCTTCTATCGCCTGAACGGTGAGGTGTACAGAACCGGCTGCTCCACGGCTACCGGCTCGCGCTTCGAGTAGCTCGACGTCGTACGTGCCCCGCGGACACCAGACCCGCGGCTCTGGTGTCCGCTGTTCGCTGGCTGTTTCTCCAAGGCGGCGGTCAGCAGCCAGCTGCGGTGTCAGCCCGCGTCGAGACGCTTCACGTGTGGAGCGGCGGTGCCAGACGGCCGTGCACTGGATGCGAGTGCTCATCGCGGACATCTCTAGTCTGTATCTACGGAGCATCGAGTTCCTTCAGCAGTGCCTCCAGATGGGCCTTGCGCGGCAACAGGTCCCGTTCCATCGAGCGGCGCTGCTGCCAGACGCCGGCCACCGACCCGATGGCGCACACGAAGATCCCGCCGACGATCCAGACCCACTCATCGCTGAAGGGCTCGTTGTTGATCCGCCAGCCGGCGAGGATGATGGCCGTCGCACAGACCAGCGGCGGCAGCGCAGTGACCAGCACGCTCGCCAGGCGGACACCTCTCGTCGCCTGGTAGTCGAGCTGCGCGATATGCCGGTTGAGTTGCTCTCGAAGCGACTCCCCAAAGCTTCGCTCGCGCAGCGCCTGCGCCCGGTGGCTCACATACATCGCGCCGCCCCAGAGCACGGCGGCGGCCGCGCCGACGATCGGAATGGCGAAATCCCAATCGGTTCGCGGATCGTTGTCGTAGATCATGATGAAGAGGAAAACCGCCATGCCGGCGATGAGAAACGCGCTCGCGACGCAGGTGATCCATGTCTCTCTGCGCCGCTGTGCCTGCACCTTCACCTGCTCCTGCCGCAGGGCCAGAAGAAGAAGGGTCTTGTCCACGCCATAGAGCGGAGACGCGTCCTGCGATCGCCAGACCTCCATCACATCGTCTAGATTCATGATTCCGCTTCCTCCGCACGCTTGCCGGCCAGCGCCGACTTGATCCGGTTGATCTTCACCCCCACGTTGCTCTCGGTGATGCCGACGATGGCGGCGATTTCCTTGTAGCTGAAGCCGTCGAGCAGCAGCAGGGCCACAGAGCGATCGACGTCTTTGAGCTGCCCGATCTGGCGATACAGCCACTCCACGCGCGGGTCCGGCCCATTCGAAGACGCCGTTGTGAGCAGGCCTTCCACGACCTCGAGCGGCTGCTTGCCGCGATGATGCCTGTCCTCTTTGCGGCTCCAGGCGATGGCCGTGTTCAACGCGACGCGGTACAGCCAGGTGGGCACGGAGGATTCACCGCGGAACGCATCAACGGAACGCCAGACCTGCAGCGCGACCTCCTGAAAGAGATCCTGCCGGTCGGCATGCTTGAACGCATAGGCGTGGACCACTTTGAACAGGATCCCTTTGTGGCCCGCCAGCCAGTCGCCGAAGATGCGATCCCGGTCGCTGTCGAGCACAGCCCTACCTTCCTCGACCCGATCTGCGGTGTTCCTTCATCGGTCCTTCTTTCATCGATTCGTTCTGACTCCGTTAGTCGTGCCGGTCGGGCGATTTCTTACACGACTATCAGCCGGTCGGGGCGCCGCTGGACGCCGACGTCTACGCGCAGAGGATTCATGGCAGCTCCGTCGCTTCAGCGCGGACACTCCGGCGGCCAACGCTGAAACGCTGTAAGTGATCGGGCAAGATTCAAGGGTCTGACCTGACCATTCCGGAAGATCGGGATCGCGACTTCGCGGTCGAGGCAGGGATCGCGCGAAGTAGACCTTGCCCATTCCGCCGGCGCCTCAGCCTCCCGGCACCGACTGAGTGAGAGTCGCGGCTACAGGCCTTCGCGATCGTCGAGATCCGACCGCGTGCCGCGCGTGACGGCGGCGAGCCTGAACGCCTGCGCGGGAAAGAGAATGACCGTCAGCATTCCGGCCACGACCATCGGCGAGGCTTGCGCGGCTGTCATCACGCCCGCTTCGACCGCAACCTGGGTGATCACGACGACGAGGGAGAGTGTGGTCGCCGACGCGAGCGCCACGGCGATCGCTCCGCGCACGCCGAGCGACCGGCGTAGCAGCACCACGGCCGGCAGCCGCACGGCAACCAGCGCGACGAGAAACACCCCGACGAGCGCCAGTCCACTGGCACTGCCGACGACCGACCTGAGGTCGAGTTTCATGCCGCTCGACAGAAAGAAGAGCGGGATCAGGAACCCGAAGCCGACGGCGTCGATCTTGGCGTGCAGGTCGTGCACGCGCGTGCCGCCACGCGACGCGAACCCGATCATCATGCCCGCGGCCAGCGCGCCAAGCGCCAGATCGAGCCCGAAATCCTCGGCGAGCACGGCGAGCCCGACGACCAGCACCAGCGCGACGCGGATTGGCGTCTGGCCTGAGTGATCGAGGCCGCGTCTCAGGAAGCCGAGCACCGCGGGCACCCGTGCGCCGCGCGTCATCAGCCACACCAGCAGGAGGACAATGACGATGAAGGCGAGCGTGAGGCCGGCCTGCACGTCCGCGCTGAATCGGCGCGAGACGATCAGGGAAATCAACAGGATCGGTCCCAGCTCGCCCATCACGCCAGCCGCGAGGACGTTTCGCCCGAATGGCGTGTCGAGCGCGGCGCCGTCGCGCAGGATTGGCACCAGCACGCCGAGCGCCGTCGTCATCAGGGCGATCGCGACCACGCGCCAGGCGTCGGTCAACCCAGCCGCGCGCATGGCGAACGCGATCGCGATGGCGAGTGCGAGCCCGCACACCCATCCGGCAAACGCGAGCCGGAGCGGCCCGCCCCGGATGGCCGGCAGGTCGATCTCGAGGCCGGCGATGAAGAACAGGAACGCCAGGCCGAGCGTGGCGAAAGCTGGCAGCGCGCCCGTGGTGGCGCTCACTATCGCCAACCCCTGCGGTCCCAGCGCGACGCCGAGGAGCAGTTCGATGACGACCACGGACAACCCCAGCCGGCGCGTGCCGGCAGCGATCATCGGCGCCGCCGCGGCACAGATTAGCAGGACGAGAACGGGCGGGAAGCGGTGTTCCATGGAACGGCGGCCGATCATCGCCGGCCGCGAGGTCGCGGTCAAGGGTGAGACGCGTGTGGAATCGCGCTTTTTTCCTTCGCACAGTCAGGTCATCGAAGCCGGAGCGGCGCGAGCGCCGCGTTCTTCTGGAAGCCCGTCGACGCCAGCATTCTGACGGCGACGATCATTTTGCTGGCACTGGATTGCGAGGTCGTGGGAAAGTCCACTCGGGCCACGAGGAGCAAACGCGATGTCCCCAACTCCGATTCCTGCCCAGGCGAGCGCGCCGAAGGCGCCGACCTTCCGCTTCGACCTGGTGGCCGGGCTGACCGCCGCTGCGGTCGTTCTTCCCAAGGCGATGGCTTACGCGTCGGTGGCCGGCCTGCCGGTTGCGGTCGGCTTGTATACCGCGTTCATCCCGATGGCGATCTACGCGCTGCTCGGCACCTCGCGCGTGCTCAGCGTCAGTTCGACGACGACCATCGCGATCCTCGCAGGCACGCAGCTGGGACTGGCGGTGCCGGACGGCGATCCGGCGCGCCTTGTGACGGCCACGGCGACGCTGACCTTGCTGGTCGGCGCCGCGCTGGTCGTGGCGTGGCTCTTGAAACTCGGCTTCGTCGCCAACTTCATATCGACGCCGGTGCTGACCGGATTCAAGGCCGGCATCGGGTTGGTGATCGTACTCGACCAGGTGCCCAAGCTGCTGGGCATCCACATCACCAAGCACGGCTTCTTCTTCGATGCCGTCAGCGTCGTCAACCACATCCCCGAAACCTCGACGATCACGCTGATGGTCGCGCTCGCGACCTTCGCGGTGCTGATCGCGATGGAACGGCTGTGGCCGCACTCGCCGGCCCCGCTGGTCGCGGTGGCGGGCGGCATCGCCGCGGCGTGGTTCCTCGGGCTGGAGAAGATGGGCGTCTCGATCGTCGGGCTGATCCCGCGGGGCTTCCCGTCGCTGACCCTGCCCGATCCTGCGCTGGCCGCACGGCTGCTGCCGGGTGCACTCGGAATCGCCTTGATGAGCTTCACCGAGTCGATCGCGGCCGGGCGCGCCTTCGCGCGCGCCGACGATCCTCCGGTCAACGCGAACCGGGAATTGCTCGCCACCGGCGCGGCGAACCTTGGCGGCGCGCTGTTCGGCACCATGCCGGCCGGCGGAGGAACTTCGCAGACGGCGGTCGTGCGCGCCGCCGGCGGGCAGTCGCAGCTGGCCTCGCTGGTGACCGCGGGCGCCGCGCTCGCCACCATGCTGTTCCTGGCTCCGATCCTTGGCCTGATGCCCAATGCGACGCTGGCCGCGGTGGTCATCGTCTACTCGGTCGGGTTGATCAAGCCGTCGGAGTTCCGTGCGATCCGCAGCGTGCGCACGATGGAATTCCGCTGGGCCCTGGTCGCCTGCATCGGCGTCCTGCTGCTCGGCACCCTCAAGGGCATCGTGGTGGCGATCATCGTGTCGATGATCGGCCTGGCCAGCCAGTCCGCGTACCCGCGCGTGTACGTCATCGGCCGCAAGCGTGGCGAGGACGTGCTGCGACCGCTGTCGCCCGAACACGGCGACGACGAGACCTTCGAAGGCTTGCTGATCCTGCGCCCGGAAGGACGGCTGTTCTTCGTCAATGCGCAGGCGGTGGGGCAGCAGATCCAGTCTCTGGTCGCGAAGTATCAGCCGCGCGTGTTGGTGCTGGACATGAGCCGCGTATCCGACATCGAGTACTCGGCCCTGCAGATGCTGATCGAAGGCGAGCGGCGCATGACCGAGAGCGGCGTCGAGGTGTGGCTGGCTGCGTTGAATCCCGGCGTGCTTGCGACGGTACGAAACACGGGCCTCGACGCGCGGCTTGGTCGCGAGCGCATGCTGTTCAACGCGCGCGCGGCGATCGAGCGCTACCAGGCGCGGCAGGCGACCGGCGGGAACGCGGCCTAGAGCGCCGCCGTGCGAGCAGTAACCTGCGCGGCTATACTGGAAAAGCCCGTAAGTGATCGACGCACATTGGAGGGTCTGACACAATTTCGACGGCGATGTTCGTTGGCCCGCCCATAAACCGCTGGCTACAAATCGCATCGCGGAACAGTAGGATTTGAAGGACGTTTTGCGTTAATCTGATCGCCGACCGCTCGCAAACCGTTGATTGCAAAGTGGAGAGATGTCCGAGTGGTTGAAGGAGCACGCTTGGAAAGCGATTTCGGCGACACTCACCGAGTGATACCGAAACACTTCTTCTCGCAATCGATTCAACGACTTCCGCCTACAGATGCTTCTCGGTGTGACTCCGTAAACGTCGGTATTTGTCGCCGGTTTCGGGCCCACCTTACACAGTTTCTACCCATGTCCATTTTCGGTTATC
>CAWHFZ010000014.1:0-77662 GCA_963828745.1 Vicinamibacteria bacterium
GACATGGCGGCGTTGCGTTGGGTGAAGCAGAAGATCGTGGTGGAAGTGTCGTCCGTCAGCATCAACTGCAATCGGTCGAAGGAAACCATGCCCACCTTCTGTGAATCGCAGAAACGGCCGACAACATCTACGAACTCGGAACCGACACGTTCGTTGTGAGCAACGGCAAGATCATGAGGTCACGGCGTAGTAGCGTCACTCCTGCTGGACCCGACTTTTGATGACCCAACCGGGGGCAGCAGGACACCGCTGCCCCTACTTTCTTAATGGATCTCGTCACCCCGAGGCAACCTGACTCTGCGGTTCACCGCTCGCATTTGTCCCGGATTTGCGACGGTCTCGTCGTGGCGGTGTGAACTCGATACGTGAGGCGGCCGCGCACGGCGCGCTGGGATGCATCGGTACTCGGTCGGTTTACCCCTATGCTGCGATCGGGACGCCGAGAGCGTTCGTCACCTCGCGAGCGGCCCGCTCGCCACTCTCGACCCCGCCGTTCAGGAAGCCCTGACTAAATGTCGATGTGTGCTCGCCAGCGAAGTGGACTGGTCCCTCCCGAAGTCCCAAGAAGCCCCAGAAGTCGGTGTACTGGCCGGGGCCGAATCCGGCGTAGGACCCACGGACCCACGGGTCGTCCACCCACGAGTCGAGGAACGCGCGACCGTTCCACGCGTCCGTTACACCCGGCACGCCCCGTTCCAGGTTGGCGAGCACGTCCGCGACGACGGATGGCGACGCAGGGGCGTGAGCCACGTCTGTCGGATAGCTCGCACCCTCGTTGCCGCCGTTGTAGACCGTGAGCACCGGGGTGGCCGGCGCCGGACTGCGTCTGCCCGTAGGTTGAGTCCCAGGTGACATAGTGAGGCTCGTCGCTCGAGAAGCTCCCCGTCCAGTTGAGCGCGGCGAACGAGCGGTCAAGCTGCAGGTTCAGCTTCGCGTTCGTCCCCATCGCGAGCTCGGCGATCGCGCGACGCTTTCGCGAAGACAACGCGAGGCCCGAAAGGTCGAGGTCTCGGAGCACGGTGAACGGCAGCGCGAAGACGACGCGATCGGCCACGACATCGTTCGCCACGCCCGAGAACCGGAGGCCCACGCGTCCGTCACCACGCGTCCAGGCCGCCTCCAGTCCGTGGCCGGTGCCGATCGCCTGTGCCGGCAGGGCGCGCTGGAGCCCCTGCACGATCATGTCGTTGCCGCCCGGCGACCCGAAAGCGCTCGTCCGCGCCCGGGTACGGGAATCACGAACGCCTCGAACAGGTTGATCGCCGACATGTCGTCGGGCTCAAGGCCGAAGAAGCTCTGCATGAACGTGCCGAGTGCGAGACCGAGCAGGGAACCCGCTCCGCCGGGCAGGTTCGCCTCGAACCACTCCGTCATCGTCATCTGATCGAACGCGACCGCCTCCGGCCCGGCCTGGTTGTAGAAGTACCGACCGACGCGCCGGTAGTCGGCCCGCAACCGGCGGATGAAGGGATCGAAATCGGCAAACACGTCCGCCATGTCGCGCAGCCCCCCGTCGAGCCAGATCGGATCCAGACTGCCTGCAGGGAACGACTGCTCGAATTTGTCGACGAGCGGAATCCGGAGCTCCTTGGCGAGCGACCGGATGTGGTGATGGCGACTGTCGATGTACTGCCCACCGTGCTCGGCGGTCTGACCGGCGTCGAAGAAACCACGGATCGAGAAGCACCGACCTCCGATCCGCTCCTGCGCCTCGTAGAGCGTGGCCGCGATCCCGTGGCGGTGCAGTCGGTAGACGCATGAGAGGCCAGCGAGGCCGGCACCGATGACGACGACCGACGCGTCGCTCCTCGCCGCGGCGGCCCCGGGTGCTTTCGCGAACCCGAGCGAGGTCGCGGCGAAGGTCCCTGCTGCGACCAATGCCCCGCGGCGCAGCAGCTCACGACGGGTGATCGTCCGGCCGACACGCTCGGCCTCGTATGCGCCGATGACCTCGGTCGAATCGATCGAGGGTGTCCCCGCACGCTTCCTGGTAAGCGCTTGCCATCCTTCGAAGCTGTCTGACGATGGGCGATCCGAGTGCTGGCATCCGTACCACTCCCGCACGGCTCGAGTGATGCGCCAACACTACCCAGCACCGTAGGCGGCGGTCAAGAGGGACCGTTCGGCAGAGGTGCGGGCGAGTCGCCTTGTTCTCTTCCAGCGTCTGAAGGTCGTCTAGCCGCTTCAAGAACAGCTACGTAATCTGCTGATGATCAGAGGGTTCGAAATACCTGTGCTCCGACAGAAACGATCGACTTGTTCTGCAGTCGGCTCATGCAGCATCCGCTTGACACGATATTCGTGGTGAAAGCACGGTTTGGCGACGACACGGTAGCCGTCGCGGATCCGATGGCCGCTGGAGCGGTGGCGCGAGCCAATGTGCGCGAGATCCGGTTACTCCTTGGTCGCTCGACGCGGCGATGACTCAACGGTATCTTCAACGTGAGCGACGATGACCTCGCAACTGCGATGAACGAGACGATGTGGAAGCGAGCGTGGGATGTGGTTGCCACGTGAGTCCCACGCTACGTGCAAGGGATCACGCCCCGCCAGCACTTTGCATCACGGTCTGCGTGGGTTTGCGCTCCTCTCGTCGGGCGGATACGTAAGGCTGCGTGTCGCTGGCGAGCAGGGGATCGAAAACCTGTGCTGCGCCAAAGATCGAGTTGCTCTGCTCGGCCATTCCACACTGCTGATGACGCAACGGTATCTGAATGTCAGCGACGACGAACTCGCGACCGCTATGAGCGAGAAGATGTGGAAGCGCGCGTGATCCGATTGCGGCGGAATTGCCACGCTACTGATCACGCAAACTGCGTCAGCACCGAGATTCGCTAATTTGTTGAGGGGTTTTGGTGCCGAGGGGCAGAATCGAACTGCCGACACTACGATTTTCAGTCGTATGCTCTACCAACTGAGCTACCTCGGCACGTCGAGGGCAGCAAAAAACGAACGCCGACTATACCATGCGTGTCTGCCGCTGACCAAGACGCCGATGCCCACGCCGACGAGCGCACCGCATGTCACATCGAGCGGGTAGTGCACGCCGATGTAGACGCGCGAGAACGCGATCAGCGCCGCCAGCGCGAGCCAGATCGCCTTCCAGCGCGGCACACCGAACACGAGCACGGTCGCGGCGGCAAACGAGAGCGCCGCATGCCCTGACGGGAACGAGTAGGTGGGCGGCCGATAGTGACCCACCACACGCGAGGTCACGGCCGTCACGAACGGACGCGGCCGCGCGACGAACGGCTTCACCGCAAGATCGACGACGCCCTGCGTCAGCACCAGAGCGACAACCACCTGAAACGCAATTGGCCGCAGTCGAGGCGACCAGGCGGCGATGACGATCGCAAGCACCGCCCAGATCCCGCCGAAATAACCAATCGCGCTGAAGAACCACATCATCGCGTCAACCGGCGGCGCATTGAATTGAACAATCCAGTCGCGCAGCGCGGCGTCGGCCGCAAGCAAAGATTCGATCATTCACCGTCTCTGACAACGGCGGACCTAAAGGGTCCGCCCTATCGAGGGGCTGTAGCCTGTATCTGAAGCCTGATGGAGGAGGGGGCGGCCACCCGCGGCGAACAGATGACCGCCCTGGCGAAGAAGCGACTCGTTTAGACGGCCGCAACCTCGGCCTCGCGGACGAGACCAAGCTCTTTGCGTACCCGATCCTCGATCGTGGCGGTGAGTTCGGGGTGATCGCGCAGGAACTGCTTTACGTTCTCGCGCCCCTGACCCAGACGCTCGCCGCTGTAGGCGAACCATGCGCCGCTCTTTTCGATCACCTTGTGCTCGACGGCGAGATCGAGCAGATCGCCTTCGCGCGAGATACCTTCGCCGTACATCACGTCGAATTCGGCTTCGCGGAACGGCGGCGCGAGCTTGTTCTTCACCACCTTGACGCGCGTGCGCCCGCCGACGACCGCCTCGCCCTCTTTGATGCTCGCGATCCGACGGATGTCCACGCGCACAGAGGCGTAGAACTTCAGGGCGCGTCCGCCGGTCGTCGTCTCCGGGTTGCCGAACATGACGCCAATTTTCTCGCGGAGCTGGTTGATGAAGATGAGGCACGTCTTGGACTTCGAGACCGCACCAGTGAGCTTGCGCAGCGCCTGTGACATCAGCCGCGCCTGCAGGCCCATCTGCGCTTCACCCATCTCGCCTTCGATCTCCGCTCTTGGCACGAGCGCCGCCACCGAGTCGACGACAACGACGTCGACGCCGTTCGATCGGATGAGCACCTCGACGATCTCGAGCGCCTGTTCGCCGTTGTCGGGCTGTGACACCAGCAGCCCCTCCAGGTCCACGCCGAGCTTTTGCGCATAGCTCGCGTCGAGAGCGTGCTCCGCGTCGACGAACGCGGCCATACCGCCCGTTTTCTGCGCCTGAGCGATCACCTGCAAGGCCAGCGTCGTCTTGCCGGACGATTCCGGGCCGTAAATTTCGACCACGCGGCCGCGCGGCATGCCGCCGATGCCGAGCGCGTAGTCGATGCTGATCGCGCCGGTGGGAATCACTTCGATCGGGCCAATCCCGCCCTTCTGACCGAGGCGCATGATCGATCCTTTGCCGAACTGCTTTTCGATCTGGCCGACCGCCAGTTCGACGGCCTTGGTGCGTTCCTTCTGTTCGTCGCGATCGAGCGGCATGGGGCTCCTTGGAGAGGCTAAAGGGATGTCGCTCCGCCCACCGCGTCGAACGGTTACGCGGCGTGGCGGCGACCTCAGGAATTCTAGAAGTGTGCCGGGAGAAAGTCAAGCGAAAGTGAGAGCGGTGCGCTTCATGTAATGTCCTGATTTTAAAGATCTTGGCCGGTGCCAGAGCTTTTGTCACCAGACGCCAGAGTGCACATTTCTGCAGCACCCGCCGTTGCCGGGTCTGGCAGGAACTGCTTCAATGCCTGTCCATGCCGAGCCCAGTGGGCCATGCGCTGGCGGGCGTCGCCGCCGCGTGGCTTGCCGGGGGCCGGCTGCCACCCGGCTGGCAGGGGACGTTTTTTCTTCCTATCCCCACGCGTACTGCGCCGACGTCGATCGATTTCACGTGCCGTCCGGCCGAAATGGTGTTGTTCGGCGCTGCCGCAATCGCACCGGATCTCGATCTGCTGGTGGGTACGCATAGCGCCTACACCCACAGCATCGGCGCCGTCATCTTCGTCTTCATCGTGACGCTGTTCGCCACAGACGCGCGGCAGTGGCGCATCGCCATCGGCATCGCCGCCGCGTGGGGGAGTCATCTGCTCCTCGACTGGCTGGGCACAGACACGTCGCCGCCGATCGGCATCATGGCGCTCTGGCCGTTCGACGGCGGTTACTACCAATCCTCGCTATCAGTCTTCGACGCCATCTCGAGACGCTACTGGATGCCGCAGCAGTTCATCGTCGGAAACCTCAAGGCGGCGATCAAAGAAGTAATCGTGCTCGCACCAATCTTCGCGGGCGCGTTCGCCCTACGACGGAGAAGTTGATCGCGTTGCCCGGGTTGCCAGGGTTACCCGAGTTGATATCGAGCACGGAGCCTCAACCTGGGCAACCCGAGAAACCCGGGCAACCCGCGCAACCACCACGATTCAGTATTTATAGACGCCCTGACCTGTCTTACGTCCGAGTTGACCGGCGGCGACGTAGCGGCGAAGGAGAGGGCAGGCGCGATACTTCGGGTCACCGAGGCCGTCATAGAGGACATCCAGGATCGCGACGCACACGTCCAGCCCGATGAAATCGGCGAGCGTGAGCGGTCCCATCGGATGATTCATGCCCAGTTTCATCACGGTGTCGATCGCCTCAGCGCTGCCGACGCCCTCCATCAGCGCGTAGAAGGCTTCGTTGATCATCGGCATGAGAATCCGGTTGGCGATGAAGCCGGGATAATCGGCGGATTCGACCGGAGTCTTGCCCAGCGCGCGCGTCAGCTCCGTCGCCACCGCCATCGACTCCGCGCTGGTTGACTGCCCTCGAATCAATTCGACCAGCGTCATCAGCGGCACCGGGTTCATGAAGTGCATGCCGAGCACTCGATCCGGTCGCGACGTCGCGGCCCCGAGGCGCGTCAGCGAGATCGATGACGTGTTCGAAGAGAGAATGACGTCCGGACGAACCAACACGTCGAGCGATTGAAAAAGCCGCGATTTCGCCTCGACATCCTCGATGATTGCCTCGACCACGAAGTCGGCGCTCGACAGGGCCGTGAGATCGGTTGTGACTGAAAGGTGAGCAAGCGTCGCGTCGCGGTCGGACGCCGACACCTTGCCCTTCTCGACGAATTTCGCCAGCGACTTCTCGATGCCGCCGCGTGCGCGGTCGAGAGCTGGCGCCGAGACATCCTGAAGCGTGACGGTGAACGCCGACTGCGCGAAGACCTGCGCGATGCCGGAACCCATGGTGCCCGAGCCGATCACACCGATGTGACGAGGAGGCATGCGCACATTATTGTCGAACTGTGATCACGATCGCGCCGTCCACAGTCGCTCCAGTTCGTCGAGCAGTGGCACCTGGGCGGCAAGGATCTTCCTTCTGGCCTGCTCCAGGGGGAACCACGCGGCGCGATCGACTTCCGGATAGCGCTGTATGCGTCCGCTGCCGCGCGGCGACTCGAGCTCGAACGTGTTGCTCCGCAACGTGGCTGGATCCCAGTCGCCCTCGACGGCCCAGGCGCTGACGATCTTGCCGCCCTTCTGCGTGATGGTCGTCAGCGGGAGCGTCTCGCCGTCCGGAATCCATCCGAGCTCTTCACCAACTTCGCGGCGCGCGGCGCCCAGCGGTTCCTCGCCGGCACCGATTTCCCCCTTCGGAATCGTCCACGCGCCGTCGTCGCGGCGTGTCCAGAAGGGGCCGCCAGGATGAGCAAGGAGCACCTGGAGCTCGCCGTTGCGCTCGCGGAAGATCAGCAGGCCGGCGCTCTGACGAGGCATGCACGAATACTCAGTGACGCGCGGGTCGTCGACTGCTAAACGAGCTCGACGGCGAGGGCCACTCCATTGCCGCCGCCCAGGCACAACGTCGCGATACCGCGGCGGCCGCCCGTTCGACGCAGCGCATAGAGTAGCGTCGTCAGTACACGGGCTCCCGACGAACCGATCGCATGACCCAGTGCGACCGCGCCACCTTGGATGTTGACCTTGGCGGCATCCAGTTGCAGCTCTCTGATCACCGCGACCGCTTGCGCGGCGAAGGCCTCGTTGAGCTCGATCAAATCGACGTCATCGAGCGCCCACCCGATCTTCGACAGCAATCGGCGCACGGCTTCGACCGGCGTCATCAACACGTACTTTGGTGGCAGGCCGCTCACGGCTTGACCGACGATGCGAGCCATGGGGCGGAGGCCAAGCGCTGAGGCGTGCGCCTCGGAAGTCACGACCAGTGCGGCCGCGCCGTCGTTGACGCCGGGCGCGTTCCCGGCCGTCACACTGCCATCGGCCCTGAAGGCAGGACGCAGCCTGGCGAGTGCCTCAGCGGTCGTCTCCGGGCGAATCGCTTCGTCGCGGTCGACAACGATCGGATCACCTTTTCGCTGGGGCAGCGTAATCGGCACGATCTCGTCGCGGAACCAGCCGGCGTCCGTCGCCCGCGCCGCGCGTCGATGACTTTCGGCAGCGTACCGATCCTGTTCCTCTCGCGAGACATGATATTCGTCGGCGACCACTTCGCCGGACGCACCCATGTGGCACTGCTCGAAGGCACACCACAGGCCATCGTGAATCATCAGGTCCAGGAGGTCGGCATTCCCCATCCTCAGACCCTCGCGTATCCGGGGCAGCGCATACGGCGTGTTGCTCATCGACTCCATCCCGCCGGCGACAACGACCGAGCTGTCGCCCGTCATGACGCCCTGCGCCGCAAGCATCACTGCCTTCAATCCCGAGCCGCACACTTTGTTGATGGTGAGGGAGCCAACGCTGTCTGAAAGACCGCCCTTCAACGCGGCCTGGCGCGCCGGCGCCTGGCCGATGCCGGCGCTGACGACGCATCCCATGATGCACTCGTCAACCGACGCAGGATCGATCGCGGCGCGTCGCACCGCCTCACGAATCGCGATCGCACCGAGGTCGGGCGCGGAAAGGGATTTCAGCGTGCCAAGAAAGCGGCCGGTCGGCGTCCGCGCGGCGGAGAGGATGACCGGTTGATCAGTCACGGCTCGATGCGGCAATCGAGACGCGCGCACGGCGTCCGGCCCGAGCATGCGCTGCATGCGCGCCACGATGACGTCGGCCGATCGGTCGATCTCGCGCGCCCATGCCCGATCTGGAACCTTCACCGTGAGGGTGCCGTTCCTCAACGCGACGGTGCACGCGCGATGCACCGGTGCGCCAACCGCCAGACGCCACGAGAAGTCGATCTTTTCCGGCGTCAGCGGCGCGCGCGCGAGCAAGCGCCGGCAGCACGTTGTCAGCGAGCGTCGTCAGCGAGCTTCACGTCATCGAGTGTATCATCGCGATTCACATGGATCTCGTGCTCGCGTCGGCGTCGCCGCGGCGCGCCGAGCTGCTGAAATCCGCCGGGTTTCAGTTCTCCGTCGCTGTCCGCGGCGATCGACGAGTCGGCGAGGCCCGCCGAGTCGCCCGAGGACTACGTCCGCCGGCTCGCCCGCGACAAGGCGCAGGCGACAGCGACCAAAGCTCCAGGCGCCACTATCCTCGCGGCCGATACCATGTCGTCGTGGACGACGAGATTCTCGGTAAGCCGAGCGACCTGTCGCGACGCGCGCCGGATGCTGCGTCTGCTGCAGGGCCGGCGGCATCACGTCTGCACAGGGGTCGCGCTGTGGCGGCTCGGGGCGATTCGCGATGCGGTGGAGGTCGACCGCAGTCGACTTTTCGCCGATGACCGCGGAAGAAATCGAATGGTACGTCGCGTCCGGCGAGCCATTCGGGAAGGCCGGCGCCTACGCGATCCAGGGATTGGCGTCGCGCTTCGTGTCACGGATCGAGGGCTCGTACAGCAACGTCGTCGGGCTTCCCATCGCGCTGGTCCACAGACTGCTGGCGGACGAGTAGGGTCACGGACCACGCGGACGAAGCACGGACGGATCACGCTCGATGACGGCGACGCGGCGCGACCCGCCGACCCGGCAGATTCGGAGCTCTCGGTTTCTGCCGGACCGGTCGTCCGTGCGGCTCGCTTCGTCCGCATTCCGAGCATTGACCGTCCCGCAGGCTTGACCGCGCGGCGACTATGCTGATCGGTGACTCAAGTCCATGAACACCAAGGCTTTGAAGGTTGGGTTGACGACGCTCGTGCTGGTCACCGCGTTTGCCGGCCTCCTCTGGTCAACGCTCCGCGAAGGCACCGAGTACTACAAGCACGTCGAAGAGGTGACGGCGCAGCCGAACGACTGGTACGGCAAGAAGCTGCAGCTGCACGGATTCGTCGTGCCGAAGTCGATCATGCGTCGCCGTGACTCGCTCGATTACCGCTTCGAGGTCGCAAGCAAGGGCCAGGTCGTCAACGCCAGCTACCGCGGCATCGTGCCCGACACGTTCAAGGACGATGCGGAAGTGGTGCTGAAGGGCGTGCTGACGCCGCAGGGCTTCGAGGTCGAAGTCCAACGGTGTGATGGCGAAGTGCCCGTCGAAGTACGAAGCGAAGCCCGGATCGGCCCGATCGAAGAGCCCGGGCGTCTGACGCGCCGCCGCCGCACGCGTCCCGGAACGACCGAAAGCCCATGGCCACACTCGGCGCATTCATTCTTCTGACGACGTTCGTCGTCTGTATCTATGCGGCGGTCGTGTCGATCGCCGGCGCGCGCCGCGGCTCCGATCGATGGATCGACTCCGGCATCGGCGCGCTGTACCTCACCACGGCGCTGATGACGGTGGCCTCGGGCATCATCGTCCACGCTTTCGTCGTCGGCGACTACACGATCAAGTACGTCCAGCGTTACTCCGACGCCGTTCAGCCGCTGTTCTACAAGATCACGTCGTACTGGGGCGGTCTCGACGGCTCGATCATGTTCTGGGTGTTCCTGCTGTCGGTGTTCGGCGCGTCCGCCGTCGCCATCAATCGCGAGCGCCATCGCGAGCTGATGCCGTACGTCGTCGCTGTGATCGCGATCGTCGAAGCGTTCTTTCTGTTCCTGATGATCGTCCACCGGAACCCGTTCGACACCTTCCTCGACCGCGACGCCGGCCGAGGGCCGCGGGCTCAATCCGCTGCTCCAGAACCCGTACATGGTCATCCACCCGCCGTCGCTCTATACGGGCTTCGTCGGCATGACCATCCCGTTCGCGTTCGGCATGGCGGCGCTGATCACCGGATACCTCGACGACTCGTGGCTGCGGGCCGTCCGGCGCTGGACGATGGTGAGCTGGCTGTTCCTGACCTTCGGCCTGACGCTCGGCATGATCTGGGCCTACGAGGAGCTGGGATGGGGCGGCTACTGGGGCTGGGATCCGGTCGAGAACGCGGGCCTCCTGCCATGGTTCACGGCGACGGCGTTCCTGCACTCGGTGATGGTCCAGGAACGACGCGCGATGCTGCGCGTCTGGAACGTCACGCTGGTCATCGTCACGTTCCTGCTCACGATTTTCGGCACGTTTATGACGCGATCCGGCGTCGTGCAGTCGGTCCACGCCTTTGGCGAGGATCGCCAGCTCGCATACCTCTTCACGATCTTCATGATCGCCGTGATCGTCGTCAGCTTCGGCTTCGTGATTTACCGGCTGCCGCTGCTTGCGGTCGCGCCACGAGCTCGACTCGTGGGCGTCACGCGAGGCCGCGTTCCTCGCCAACAACTGGATCCTGCTGTTCGCCGCGCTCTTCGTCCTGTTTGCGACGATGTTCCCGACGCTGAGCGAAGCCGTCACCGGCGAGCGGCTCACGGTGGGGCCGCCGTTCTTCAACAAGTGGATGGCGCCGATCGGCCTGGCACTGCTGCTGCTCACGGGCGTGGCGCCGCTTCTGGCGTGGCGCAAGACGACGCTGACGAACCTGCGCGACGAGTTCCTGTGGCCGGTGGCAGCGATGGTTGCTCGGAACGGCGCGCGCTCGTCGCGCTCGGCGTGCGGATCTGGTCGTCGGGCATCTGCTTCGCGCTGTGCATCTTCGTTACGGTGAGCATCCTGCAGGAGTTCTGGCGTGGCGCGCGCGTTCGCCAGGAGACGACCGGCACCGATCTCGTTCACGGCCCTCGTCGGCCTCGTCGGCCGCAACAAGCGCCGCTACGGCGGCTACATCGTCCACGTCGGCATCGTGCTGATCTTCCTCGGCTTTGCCGGCGACGGTTTCAAGAAGGAAGAGCAGGTGCTGCTGCATCCGGGACAGCAGACGACCGTCGGGCCACTACACGGTGCGGCACGATCGCGTTGCAGGTCACCGACGACGGGCAGAAGCAGATGATCACCGGCCACCTCACGTCTTCGAGGACGGCAGGGAAGTCGGCCCGGATGTACCCGGCGAAGTGGTTCTTCCGCAAGCACGAAGAGGAGCCGACGACCGAGGTCGCGATTCGCCGCAGCATCAGCGAAGACCTCTACATCGTGATGCCGGCATTCGATCTGAAGGACCAATCGGCGAGCCTCCACGTGGTGATCAACCCGCTGGTGAACTGGATCTGGGTCGGGTTCGGCATCATCGCGCTGGGCACCGGTATCGCGCTTCTGCCGGAGCGCGCCTACAGCTTCGCGGTCGCCCGTCTGCCGGCCGAAGCCGCGACGACGACCACGGTGATGCTCGTGCTGCTGATCGTCGGCGGGTTGGCGACGCCGGTCCGCGCGCAGCATTCCGAATCGGGCACGACGGTGCCGGTCGTCGCGCGGACGCCCGCTCGAACGCGACGATGCAGAAGCGGCTGATCTGCATGTGCCGCGACTGTGGCCGCCAGTTGCTGTCGGCCTGCCAGTGCGGCTACGCGTTCCGGATGCGCGCGGAACTGGCGCAGCTCGTTGCCGGCGGCAAGTCGGAACAGGAGATCGTGGACTACTACCTGGCCAAGTACGGCAGCCAGGAACCGCTCGCCGAACCGATCGACCGCGGCTTCAACCGGCTCGCGTGGGCCGTGCCGTACCTGGTTGGCGCGGGCGGCCTCGCGCTTCGTCGGAACGGTCGCCGTGAAGTGGTCGCGTCGCCGGGATGCGGACGATGCGCAGCCGGCCGTCGCGGGCGAGCGCGTTGCCGACGCCGCGCTCGAATCGCGGCTGGACGATGAGCTCCGCGACCTCGACTAAACGGCTTCAACATCTTCCTCGGCGCAGGTCTGGCGCTCGCGCTCGGCGCGATCGTCCTGCTGCGAGGCCAGGACACCGCGTCACCGCCATCGTGGCGCTCACCTGCTGGGCGCCGGGCCTCACGGGCGTGGCGCTGTTTCGCGTGCTCTCACCATTCACGACCCGCGACGCTGGCGTCGCACGCGTCATCGGTGGCCGCCGCCGCGCGGCGCTCGAACGTGACAAGCTGCTCACGCTGCGATCGATCAAGGAACTGGAATTCGATCGGGCGATGGGGAAGGTCTCGGAGGCCGACTTCATCGAGATGCGCGACCGGCTTCGCGCTCGCGCCCTTCGACTGATGCGGCAGCTCGAAGGAGCAGCGATCTATCAGCAGATGATCGAACGTGACGTTCAAGCCGCGGGCGGCGGGGAGCAGGCAGGCGGCAGTCGCCCGCAGACAATGGGTGCGTGCGAGTCGTGCGCGACGGTGAACGACTTCGACGCGCGGTTCTGCAAGGCGTGCGGGAAGCGACTGGCGTGAAGCCTCGACTCGTGATCGGCCGCAGGCCGCACGCATGGTTGGCCGTGCTCTTCGCGGCGTTGTTCGCCGCCGGACTCGGTGCGCAGATGCCCGATCCCCGGCAGATGTCGGGTCAGGTGCTGCCGTCCGCCGATTTGCCCACGGGTAGCGTGACGGTCCGGGTCATTCGTCAGACGATGGCGAACGCGGCGCCGGGCATCGAGGTAGAGCTTCATGGCGCTGGCGAAGTCCGCCGTGCGACCACCGGACAACAGGGCCGCGCCCAGTTCGACGGGCTTCCTCTCGGCGCGCGCGTGCACGTAGTCGCGGTCGTGGACGGGGAGCGGCTCGAGTCGATCGAGTTCCCGGTGCCGGGCTCTGGCGGCGCGCGAACGCTTGCTCGCGGCGGGCGTCGGGGCTGGAACGCCCGGGAGCGGTGGCGCACTGCCGGCACCGCCGCCAGCGTCTCCGCTGGCCGCGTCATCGGGAACGCTGAGGCTCGGCGCCGATACTCGGTTTGCGATCGAGTTCCAGGACGATCAACTGACGGTGTTCTACCTGCTCGAGTTCGTGAATCCCGGGCAGACGGCGCTCGCCCCAACGCCGGTCGTCATCGAGCTGCCGACGGCAGCGACGGGCGCGTCGCTCATGCAGGGAGCTCGCGCAAGGGGCCGGCATCGCCGGTTCGCGAGTGACGATCGCCGGACCGTTCGCGCCGGGCGTGACGCAGGTGCCGATCGCGTTTCGGATCGAGAGCTGGCCTGCCGATTGGACGCTCGACCAGCGCTTCCCGTTGCCGCTCGACAACATCGCCGTCGCTGCACAGAAGCTGACCGGCATGACGCTCGAGAGTCCGCAGGCGACGACGGTGCGGGAGACGTCGTTTCAGGGGTTGCCGTATCTCGTCGCGATTGGCAAGGGCGTCGCGGCAGGGACGCCGTTGACGGTGACGCTGCGCGGCTTGCCGCATCGGTCGCCGATCGCTCTCTACGTTGCGCTGCTTGTCGCCGTCGGGCTCGTTGTCTGGGGCGTCTGGGCCGCGCGATCGAGGCAGCGCCCTGAAGAGGCGACACGGCGTCGGCAGCTCGAGGTCGCGGCGGCATCGCGGGCTGTCGACCCTCGCCGCGCTCGACGAACAGGCACGCGCCGGGACGATCGACCTGCAGGCGCATGCCGACAAGCGTGCGGAGCTTCTCCACGAGCTCGAGCGGATCTATCGCGATCTCGATGCGACGGGCGATCTCCCAGGCGGCGACCCCGGACTCGCCGCGTGACGATTGACTTCGATCGAGTCGGGCTCTCTGCAGTTTCACGTCACTACGGCCGCCGTCGCGCGCTGCACGACGTATCGCTCACCTGCAAAGCCGGAGAGGTCATCGCGCTCGTCGGCCCGAACGGCGCCGGCAAGTCCACGCTGCTCGCGATTGTTTCGACTCTGCTGACGCCGACAGCGGGCCAGGTTCACTACGGCACTCACACCGCGGCATCCGGCCGTGCCGCGCTGCGCCGACGGCTCGGCTGGCTCGGGCACGATCTGCAGCTCTATTCCGAGCTGACGGCGCGCGAGAACCTGCGATTCTTCGCCACGCTGATGGACGTCGCCGAATAGTGAGGCGCGCGTGAACGACGCGCTGCGGGCGGCGCGCCTCGAGAGCCGGGCGGATGATCTCGTGTCGAGCTTCTCGCGCGGCATGCGCCAGCGCCTGGCGCTCGAGCGTGCGCTGATCCACCGACCCGCGGCTCGTCCTTCTCGACGAGCCATTCACCGGCCTAGACGGCGCTTCGGCCGAGCGTCCTGCGCGAGCGCCTTCGAGCGCTCGCCAGCCAGGGATGTCTGGTGCTGTTCGCGACGCACGATTTCGACCTGGCGGACGACGTGCTCGATCGAGCAGCGATCATGCGCGACGGTCGCATCGCCGCGCTGGCCAGCGCCCGAGACTGGCGCGCGGCGTACCGCGACGCCATCGGGCGAGGCCTCTGACATGTTTTTCCGGACCGCATGGACCGTCTTCCGCAAGGACGTCACCATCGAAATCCGGAGCCGCGAGACGCTGGCGACGACGATGTTCTTCGCCCTGTCCGTGGTCGTCGTGTTCGCGTTTGCCCTGGTGCGCGATGGCCGGCGTCGTCGCGGATGCGGCGGCCGGTATCCTGTGGATTGCAATCGCCTTCAGCGGTACGTTGGCGCTCGGCCGGACCTTCGAGCGAGAGCGTTACACCGATACGCTGCGGGCTCTTCTGCTCGCGCCCGCCGATCGTCCCGCGATCTACGTTGGCAAGCTGCTCGGCATTCTCGCCGTGATCTTCGTCGCCGAGTGCCTGCTGGTGCCGCTCGTGGCGCTGCTGTTCGACACGGCACTTCTGGCCCGGCCGCTCCACCTCGTCGCACTGCTGGTCATCGGGCACGGTTGGTTTTGCTGCCGTCGGCACGTTGTTCGCCGCGATGCTCGTCCGCGCGCAGAGCCGCGACGTCCTGCTGCCGGTGCTGTTGTATCCGATGACGATTCCAGTCATCATTGCCGGCGTGCGCGGCACCGCTGCGCTCATGCAGCCGCCGCCGGATGAGCCGATGGCGCATCTTCTGGCTGACGCTGCTGACATCGTTCGATGCCGTCTTTCTGACGCTCGCACTCTGGACGTTCGAGCCGCTGATGACGGATTGAGGGACCTCCAGTGCTCGGCCGCGCCTTTCCCCTCCTCGTCACCGTGGCCATCGCCTGCTTTGGCGCCGCGCCCTTCCTGATCGGCGCTGCGCCGTACGAATCGACGATGGGTCTGGTGCAGAAGATCTTCTACTTCCACGCACCGTCGGGCATGACCATGTTCGTCGGCGCGTGCGTGGCCGGTTGCGGCGAGCGCCGCGTATCTGTTCACCGGCAAAACGTCGGCCGATCGGATCGCCGCCGCGGCCGTCGGAGTTGACCGTCCTGTTCGGCGCGATTGTCCTGATGACGGGCCCGCTGTGGGGCAGGAAAGCCTGGGGCGTCTGGTGGCAGTGGGATGCGCGCCTCACCTCGTCGCTGCTGCTCTGGATGATGTTCGTGGCGTGTCTGCTGGTGCGGAAATACGGCGGGCCAGGGTCCGCGAAGCTGGCGGCCGCTGTAGCGCTGTTCGGCATGGCCAACGTGCCGTTCGTCTACATCTCTGTGAACGTCTGGCGCACGGTGCACCCCAAGACGACGGTCGTGCCGTCGCTTGGTGCCGGGATGCGCGGGCCGTTCTGGTTCTGCGTGGCCGCGTTCCTGCTGCTGTTCCTCGTGCTGTTGGCGGTCCGGGTCCGCCTGGCCGAACAGCAGTCGGAGCTGGAAACCTTGTACCTGGAACTTGCCGATCGTCCGGCGACATCGTGATGCAATTTTTGAAAATTATCCCGACCCCGATTGTGTTGCTCGTGTTGTGGATGGCGGCAGCGGTGCCGATGCAGGCGGCGCAGCAGGCCCCGGCCTCGCAGCCGCGCACGGCCCCGCCGGCGGCCCAGGATGAATACGTGCCGCTGTCGGAGCTGCCGCCGGACGAGCAACTTCCTGCGGTGCCGCTCGTATTCATCGCCTACGGCCTGATCTGGCTCGCGGTGCTCGTCTACGTCATCACGATCTGGCGCCGTCAGTCGGCCGTCGCAGAAAGAGCTGGAGGTACTGAAGCGTCAGCTCAGGAGCTGACCGAGGCGCACATGGGCGCGGCCCATTTCATCTTCATCCCGGCCGTTTTGGTGCTGGGCATCGCGATCGGCTGGGTGCTCGGCTCGCGGGCCGCGCAGGACGCGTACGCGGCTGAATTGAGAAGGCGCGAGGAGCGTGCGCAGCGCGAACGAGAGCGAAGGTGAAGGCCCGATGGCCAGGAACATGCCCGCCGCGCGCCGCCGCTTTTCCGAAGCCATCATCGACGAGCTCGACAGAGGCAAGATCCTCGGCCTGCGCGCAGGGTCCCAGCCTCACCGTGTCATCGGCGTGTGGATGGTCGTGGTGGACGGCCGCCTGTTTGTCCGATCGTGGAGCCTGAAACCGCGCAGCTGGTATCGCACGTTCCTGATCGATCCCGTCGGCGCGATTACGATCGGCGATCGTGAGCTCCGCGTGCGCGCGGTACAGACCCGCAGCGACCGCCTGAAGGACGCGGTGTCGGCCGCCTACGCGGCGAAGTACAACACACCCGCCTCCAGGAAGTACGTTCGCGACCTCTCCGGCGCGAAATCGCGCGGGACGACAACGGAGCTGGTGCCGTTGAGGAAAGCGTCGACACGGTGACGCCGTCGCGCGACGTCCTTGTGACCGGGTCCACGGGCTACATGGGCAGCGCGAGTGATCCCGACGCTCGTCGCGAGAGGGCATCGCGTGAGGGCACTGACGAGAGCAGCGTCCCGTGGCCGGGTGCCGCTGGCGCCGAGCCCATTGTCGGCAACGCACTCGACGCTGCGTCGATTGCCACGGCGTTGCGGCCCGAAGATACGCTCCTGCATCTGGTCGGCACGCCGCATCCGAGTCCCGCGAAGGCGAAGGAGTTCGTCGACGTCGACCTGCAGTCCGTCCGCGCCGCTGTCGAGGCAGCACGCGCCGTCGGCGTGTCGCACATCGTCTATGTCAGCGTGGCGCAGCCGGCCCCGGTGATGCGCGCATTTCTGGAGGTCCGCGCCGAGGGCGAGCGTCTCATCCGCGAGTCCGGCGTCGCCGCGACAATCCTCCGGCCTTGGTACGTCCTCGGTCCCGGCCACCGGTGGCCGTACGCGCTCCTGCCTCTTTACGCAGTCATGCGCCTGGTGCCCAGGTTTCGCGACGGCGCCGAACGCCTCGGCCTGGTGACGATTCGACAGATGCTGGCGGCCATGGTCAACGCCGTCGAGTCGTCACCGAGGGCGGGCGAGGTACGCGTGCTCGCTGTGCCGGATATCCGCGCGAGCGGGAAGGCGCTGCGATGAGCAATCCACAATCCACAATCCACAATCCGCAATGCCCCTAATTTCCCTGGACTCGCTCACAGACCTGTGCACGCCATGGTGCGTGCATGTGATCGTCACCCTCGGCGTGCCGGATCGGCTCGTGAGCGGCCCGGCATCGATCGAGGATCTCGCCGGCATCGCCGGCGCCGACCCTGAGGCCCTGAGCCGCGTGCTCCGCCACCTGATCGGCAAGGGGTTGTTTGAATCGCCGGCGCCGGGTGTGTTCGCCCTGAACGACGCGGCGCGTCAGCTCACCGGCCCCTCGGTGCGAGTCGGGTTAGGACTCGACGGCATCGGCGGCCGGATGGCGCATTCGTGGAGCACGCTTCTCACCGCGGTGCGCACGGGCCGGCCCGCGTACCGCGAAGTGTTCGGACGAGAGTTCTGGGACGATCTCGCCGCGCATCCCGAGGTGGCGGCGAGCTTCGACGCGCTGATGGGGCCGGCCGGACACGCCACTCCTGATCCGGAGGTCCTCCTCTCCGGCGATTGGACCGGGATCCGCACTGTTGTCGACGTCGGCGGCGGTACGGGATCGCTGCTGGCGGCGATCCTTGCAAAACATCCGACGATACGCGGTGTCCTGGTCGATCAGCCCGCGACCGTGGCGCGAGCGGCCGACATCCTCGAGCCGGCCGGTGTTGCCGATCGCGTGTCGCTCGCGGGGCAGAGCTTCTTCGATCCCCTACCCGCGGGCGCTGATCTCTACCTGCTGAAGAGCATTTTGTTCGACTGGCCGGATGCGAAGCCGCCGCGATCCTTCGACGGGCGGCCGAAGCTGCGCGTCCAGGCGGACGGGTGGTCGTTATCGGCGGCGTTACCCCGGACGAGAGCGGCGAGCCGGCGCCGGAGCTCCTCATGCTCGTGCTCGTCGGCGGCAAAGGCCGCACGCTATCGGCGTTCAGAACGCTCGCCGACGACGCTGGATTGCGCGTCGTCTCCTCCGGGCGGCAATCGTCGGGAAAGTACGTGGTCGAGTGCGTCCCGAATCCAGACTACGCATCGCGGTAATCGCTTCCGTTCTTGCGACAGTCGTGTTGGCGCGGGCTGGCGCGTTCCAACCGCCGCGGCGCATCGAGTGCTTCCTTCTCTCCGAGAGTGGCGTCGGTCCCATTCGTCGCGAGCCTTCGTCCGGCTGCGCCATCCGCGTCACGCCGGCCTCGACATTCAAGATACCGCATGCATTGGCCGCACTCGACGCCGGCGTCATCGACAGCGCCGAGACGACGATCGCTTACGACGGCCCTCCGGTGAACTTCGAGTCATGGCGCCGCGATCACACGCTCGCCTCGGCTATCCACTCGTCAGTGGTGTGGTACTTCCAGAACATCGCGACGAGGCTCGGCATGGATCGAGAACGCGAGTACCTGCGGAAGTTCGAGTACGGCAATCAGGATCCGTCGAGCGGGCTCACGACATTCTGGCTCGGCGGATCGCTGCGGATCTCGCCCGACGAACAGCTCCTGTTCCTGTCGAAGCTCTATCAGGACACGTTGCCGGTCAGCGCCCGCGCGAAAGAGATCGTGCGTGCCGATCCTGGTGCAGCCGGCGGGCAAGATCGTCAACGCGTCCGGCGAGCACGACTTTGGCGCGCCGTGGCCCGCGGGCACGGTGGTCAGCGCGAAAACGGGCAGCGAGTCGGATCGGGGATCGCTCCACGCGATGGATCGTCGGTCACGTCCGCCGCGGCACGCGATCGTGGCTCTTCGTCAGCTCATTGACGGGGAAGGATCTGCCGTTGCTCGCTGCGGTGGACCTGGCGGCGAAGGGGCTGAAGCGGGAGGGCGTGATTCTCAGTCAGCGGCCCGCTAACGCGGAGACGACTCTTCGCCAGCACCTCAGGCAGCCCTGCGCGCTCTGATCTTCCGCTGCGCTTCCTCGACCGGATAAACGACGCGAAACAGTTCGATGTGACCGGCGTCCGCGTCCACGATGGCGGCGGCGGCGCGGGGATCGCCGTCTCGTGGCTGACCGACCGACCCGGCGTTGATCAGGTACATCGCTCCCTGCTCGAGCGGGATCTTCACGTCGTTCGTGTCGCCCGGGCCGGCGAGAAGGTCAAGCCGGTCAGGTGTCCGACGGAACGCGACGGCGACGTGCGTGTGCCCGAACAAGCACAGCTTGCCGAGTCGAGGTCTCGAACGCACGCAGGCCGTCGAGCTCGTCGAAGACATAGGCGTCCTCGTCGAACGGCGAACCATGACAGATCTCGATGCGGTCGTCCACGATGGCCGGGCCGGATGGCAGATTCAGCAGGTAGTCCCTGTTCTCGGCGGTCAGCGTGTCGTGGGTCCACTGCACCGCGCTGCGCGCGACGATGTTGAAGCTTTCGCCGTCCTCGAGCCCTGCGGCCACCTTGTCGTGGTTGCCACGGATGATCTTGTAGGGTTGCAGGCCGCGCACGCGGTCGATGACGGCATTCGGGTCGGCGCCGTAGCCGACGAGGTCGCCGAGGACGAGCACCTGTCGTAGCCGAGCGGCGTCATCGCGCCGATGACCGCGTCGAGCGCCTCGAGGTTGCCGTGGATGTCGCTGATGATCAGGTAGCGCACAAGTCACGCTTCCAGGTGTTCGAGCAGTTCTTCGGCCAGTGCTTCGACCGGGCCGTGGTTGGCGTCGAGGCGGAGATGCGCCTGACGATAGGCGGCGCATCGAGCTCTCGTAGAGCGCTTCGAACTGCGCTCGATCGCCGGCCAGCGGCCGTCGGCCGTCGAGCGGGACCCGGCCGACGAGCGTCGCAATCGGCGCGTCGAGCCACACCGAGAGGCCGTCGCGGTTGATCAACTGGCGATTCTCTGGATCGGCGAACGTGCCGCCGCCGGTCGCAACGACGGCGTGGCGCAGCGGCAGAAGATCGACGAGGACCTGGCGCTCGACGCTGCGGAAGTACGGCTCGCCCTCGCGCGAGAAGATCGTCGCGATGGTGCGGCCCTCGCGCGCCTCGATGCGCGCTGTCGATGTCTTCCGCACGCCAATCGAGGCGTGCGGCCAGCGCGCGCGCCAGGGTCGACTTGCCCGCTCCCATGAATCCCACCAGATAAACCTTGTCAGTCTTCACGGACCAGTGCGGCGAGCGTCTCGAAGAACCCCGGGTACGACACATCCACCGCTTCGGCGCCGCGAACGGTGGTCGGGCCGGAGGCCGCGAGCCCGGCAATGGTAAACGCCATCGCCAGCCGATGATCGCCGACCGCGTCGGGAGCGCCGCCGGTCAGCCGGGAGCGGCCATGCAGGTGAAAGCCGTCGGCGAATTCGTCGATCTCGCCGCCCATCGCCCGAAAGCCTGCGGCCAGCGCCGAGATTCGATCGCTTTCCTTGACGCGGAGCTCGCCGGCGCCGGTCACCGTCAGCTCGCCGCCGGCGGTTGCCATCGCCGCCAGAGCGGGGATTTCGTCGATGAGGCCGGGAACGTCATCCGGACCGAGCGTCAGCGGCTGCAGTGCACCATGCCGAATCCTGACCCGCCCGCGCGGTTCGCCGTGCTCGACACTGTCGACGGTCCGCTCGACCTTCGCACCGGCGCGGGCCAGAACGTCGAAAAGGGCCGTACGGGAGGGATTCAGCCCGAGGTCGAGGATTTCGACGTCGGATCCGGGCAGCGACGCCGCGGCCACTGCCCAGAATGTGGCCGACGAGGGGTCGCCAGGGACGGCGCCTTGAATCGCGGTCAGCGGCTGGTTCCCCGTGACCGCGATGCTCCCCGCGGCGCGATCGAGCGAGGCACCAAACGCGGAGAGCGCCAACTCCGTATGATCTCGTGTAGGGACTATCTCATGTACGACTGGTACGTCCCGGCGTCTGCAGGCCTGCCAGCAGGATGGCGCTCTTGACCTGCGCGCTGGGGACGGTCGGCGTGAACTCAACGGGCGACAGCGAACTGCCGATAATAGTCAGCGGCAGGCGAGCCGTTCGTCGATTCGAACCGGGCGCCCATGCGCGACAGCGGCTCGATGACGCGCTTCATGGGGCGCCGGCGGAGCGACTCGTCACCGGTGATTATGGTCGCAAAAGGGTGGGCGGCCAGCGCGCCGGCAAAGAGTCGCGTGGTCGTCCCGGAATTGCCCGCATCAAGGACGCGATCAGGCGCCTGAAATCCGCGCAGCCCGCGGCCCTCGATGGTCACCGAGCGCGCCGAGGGACGGTCCGCGGGACCAGGCTGCAGGTGGACCGCCACGCCAAGCCGCCGCAGGCAGTCCAATGTAGACGAGCAGTCGCCGCCGGGAGAGTAATTGGTGATGCGGGTAGTGCCCGTGGCGAGGGCGCCGATCAGCGCGTAGCGATGCGAAATCGACTTGTCGCCGGGCACGCGCACCTGTCCGGCGACGCGGCGAGACGGGCGTAATGCGCGCCTCGAGAGCCGAGGCCATCCGGCCACTATAACACGTGGCTTTTCGGGACCTGTCGGGTGAACGCGACCTCGCGGGATGGCGGAAACGTGTGCAAGTACAGAGGGATGGCGGCTTGACCCGCCATTCAGGGGTGTGTTATTCCACTTCGGGACGCGCGGCTGAGGCCGCGCCGGTAGTCTGCGAATGACGAGTGCGCCACGCGATGTCGTACGCCTGGAATTCTGCAGCGCGTTCGACATGCTCGATTTCGTCCAGCTCGTAAGCGACCACTTGTGCCGCCGGCTCGGGTTTGACGAAGACTCGATGCATTGGGTGGGCGTGGCGATTCGCGAGTCGGTCATCAACGCCATCAAGCACGGCAACCGGAACGACGCCGGCAAGATGGTGCACGTCGATTTCACCTCCTCGCACGATCCGGAGGACGCCGGGCTCACCATCAGCGTGCGCGACGAGGGCGAGGGCTTCGAGCCCGAGGAAGTCGCCGACCCGCTTGCCCCCGAGAACATGCTCAAGTCGAGCGGCCGCGGCATCTTCCTGATCCGCTCCTTCATGGACGACGTCCAGTTGATGAAGGGCATCGAGGGCGGAATGGAAGTGCGGATGGTAAAGAAGCTGGCGAAAGCCACTCTCTAGATCGGGGCCGCGGCAACTCTGTTACTCTTGTCTTCTGCCGACCTCAGAATTCCTGCAAACAGCGATTGACGCCGTCCGTAAAGCGGGCGCGATCCAGATGGCCGCGTTCGGCGGCACCTTCCAGATCAACAAGAAGGGCGCGATCGATCTCGTGACCGAGGTCGACGTCGCGGTCGAGCGGATGATCCGCGAGCTGATCGCCGAACGTCATCCCGGCCACGACGTGCTCGCCGAAGAGCTCGGCGGACCCGAGACGCGTACATCGCCGTACTGCTGGATCTGCGATCCGATCGACGGCACGACGAACTTCGCGCACGGCGTGCCGATCTTCTGCTCGACGATCGCGCTCGAGGTCGACGGCCAGCTCGAAGTCGGCGCGATTTACGATCCGACGCGTGATGAGCTCTACACCGCGGAGCGTGGTCGTGGCGCCTATCTGAACGGCGCGCCGATCCACGTCTCGACCGCCGGGTCCCTGATCGACTCGCTGCTGGTGACGGGATTTCCGTACACGGTCCAACAGAAGCTCGAGGAGCTGGTCGGCCTGTTCGCCGTGTTTCTCTCCCGTTCACGCGCGGTGCGTCGTCTCGGCTCGGCCGCGCTCGACATCTGCTATGTCGCCGCAGGACGGATGGACGGCTTCTGGGAGCAGGGATTGAACGCCTGGGATATCGCGGCCGGCGTGCTCCTGGTGCAGGAAGCCGGTGGTACTGTCACCGACCTCGACGGCGGTCCCTTCGATCTGCGGAGCGGCCGCATCATCGCGACCAACGGCAGGATTCACAACGAACTGCAGGACGTCATCAGGGAGTACTCACCGCGGTCGCTCGCAGTAGGACCGAACGCCTACTGTCCTCTAAGCGCAACAGTCGCGCCTCAGTCACACACTGCGAATTCACGTAAATCTCAGCAAATCCGCTGACTGCGGGCTTGGCATCGCTCGTGCTCGCGACTGAGGACAGACCCGGCCGGCGGCCGGGATTCCGCGTGCACTTGCGCGCTTTCGGAGGCCGGAATGAAACGCGTCATCATCTCTACTCTCGCCGCAGCGGCGCTCGTCGTCTGCGCCGCGCCAGCTCGGGCGCAGGATCAGGGATTTTCGGTGAACTTCGGATACTTCTGGCCGAAAGGCGAGGAGAGCCGCACGTCCGGGGATGTGCTCGTCGCGAACAAGTGTCTCGATGTCACGTTCGTGTGCGAGCCGCAGCTCTTCGACATCGACGACTTCGGCGGTGGCACCTTCGGCGCCGAGTACATCGTCGGGCTCGGACGTTTCCTCGAAGCCAGCGGCGGGATCGGCTACACGCATAGTTCCGTGCCGGCGATCTACGAACGATTCCAGGACGTCGACGGCAGTGAAATCGACTCGGAACTGACACTCAAGGTCATCCCGATCACCGGCATCGTGCGGGTGTTCCCGACCGGCCGCCGGGCGCCAATTCAACCGTACGCCGGCATTGGGATCGCGGCGCTGCGCTGGCACTACAGCGAGAGCGGCGAGTTCCTGGATCCGCAGACGCTGGAGATCTTCCGCGACCAGTTCAAGGGCGATGGCACCGAAGTGGCGCCCGTCTTCCTCGGCGGTGTGCGTGCGCCGATTGGCGACAGCTTCCTGATCGGTGGGGAAGTGCGATTCACGAACGCCGAAGGCGATCTCGATCCCTCACAGTTCCAGGGCGATCGGATCGATCTCGGAGGCACGACGTTTCTCGCGAACCTGACCTGGCGGTTCTAAAATTGGGGTCGGGATAAATTTCAATTTCTGCAGCATGTTTCGCGTGGCAGAAATTGAAATTTATCCCGACCCCAATTAATTCGCTCGATACAGCGCGACGCCGCCGCCTTCGCAGATGCGAGCGAACCCTTCGAGGAACGTCGGATCTGTGCGCGCCCGTTGCGCCAGCAGGTCGCCGCCTTCCGATACCTCCTCGATCATCATCCAGCGCACCTGAGTGATCGGATGGGCGACGGCGGCTGCCCAGAGATCGCCGTTTCCCTCGTGCAGGAAATCGTGCAACGCAAAACCCACCGCTGACAATTCCTGCATGTAGTGAGCGAGCGCGCCCATGCTCGCCATCACGATCTCGCCGTGTCCCGGCTGCGGTAGACACGTCGTGACGGCCTGGCGTTGCACGCCGCGCGGACGATCCCACTGCGCTTCCAGCACCATCGCCGCTTTGGGATCGAACGGCCGCGCCTGCAGCCACACGAGCACCAGGAATGCTGCTGCGACCGGGGCCTGCCATCGCTTCAGGTGTCCCACCACGAGACCAATCAGGATCGACGATGCGGCGACGGCCGGGACCATGTAGCGAATGCGATAGGGATGGCCCTGGTAGAACGCGTACCAGGCCAGCGCAATGATGCCCACCCAGGCGAGCGGCACGATCAGCGCGTGACGGTCGCGGCGTAGACACCAGATCGCAAACAACACGGCCACCGCACCGAGGACGCCGATCGCGAGCGCCGCTGACCCCAGCGACTTCACTCCCCACCATACGGCGACAGTCACGACGAGCGGTTTGCTTTGATACCGCGGGTCCACCACGTAGAAGCCGTCGGTCACGAACCAGTGGCCTACCGTGACGCGGCTATGGATGAAAAACCAGCCGATGAAGGTCGCCGGGATCGCCGCGAGTTTCAAGGCGTCAACGGTTGCCGCTCGGACCGATCCGTGTCGCCGCCAGCCCGCCAGCGCGGTGACGATGATCGCCGTCCCCGTGACCGGCCAGGCCTCATACCGTGTGAGACAGGCGAGCGCCAGCGCGAAGAACCCGAGACGGCGTTGGCGCAGGTTGTCGCGCGACACGCCGTCGTAGAGCAGTGCGATGCCCACCGCAAGCAGCCCCAGGAGAAGCGGCTCGGTCATCGGCGTGGACTGCAGATAGAGAATGTTCGGATTCGTCGCCAGGAGGAGCGCGGTCAATACCGCGGCGACGCGCGACCCGGTGCTCGAGATGACGAGTCTCGTCGCGCCAAACACGGCGAGCGCGAGGCTGGCGATCGAGATCGCGACGCCTGATGCGCCGGTGCGGTAAAGGACATCAACCTGCACCGGCAGCAGATTCAGCACGTGCGGCAGCGGCAGCCACACGGCGCCGATCTGTTGCCATCCTGGCGTCAGGCTGTCGATCACGCGCCGCGCGACGACCAGATGGCCCTTCGCGTCGTAGTGGCTCAGCGTCAGACCTTCGTGAAAGTAGACGAGCGCGGCGACGATGCCCCAGAGCGCCGTGAGGGCCGCCAGGGCGACTGGCCACGCTATACTTTCTTCAGACGGTTCGGTCATATCAGCGCAGGGACTCGATGACTGAGCGGCAGGGACGAGCTCGTCCTGATGAAAACAGTGCTCGCGGGGATCAAGGCATTTGCGGTCGCCATCGGCGGGCCGGGCCTGTTCATTATCGCCTTTCTTGATTCGTCCTTCCTGTCGTTCCCGCAGGTCAACGATCTGCTCGTCATCTCGATGGTCGTCCAGTACCCGTACTGGATGCCCTACTACGCCGCCATGGCCACGGCCGGACTCCGTCGCCGGTTGTCTTGCCATCTACTACGTCGCGCGCAAAGGCGGCGACGCGCTGATCCGCCGCCGCTTCAAGGGCGGGCTCCTCGAGCGGGCGCACGGGCTCGTGGAACGCTACGGGATGCTGACGCCTGCTGGTCCCGGCAATCCTGCCGCCGCCGGCGCCCTTCAAGGTCTTCGTGCTCCTGGCTGGCGCCTCGCGCATGCGGGTGGTGCCGTTTGTGGCGGCGATTGCCGCCGGCCGCGGCATTCGCTACTTCGGCATCGGACTCCTCACCGTCTGGTACGGTCAGCGCGCGATGACGTTTCTCGAGGAGAACGGCCGGTACGGCCGCCCTCGCCATCGCAGGGGCGACCGTCGCGCTCGGCGCGATTTATCTGCTCTGGAAGCGTCTGCGCCGCGGCAACGACTCTTTGACGCCGGCTCCAGGCGCCGATATCATGCCCTGACGGCCGACCCACGATGAGTCCGGACCTCTCCGTCGTCATTCCCATCCGCAACGAAGAGCCCAATCTCCCCGAGCTGTATCGCGAGTTCACGGAGACGCTGACTGCCTTGGGTCGCCCCTACGAGCTGGTGCTCGTCGACGATGGCAGCACGGACCGCAGCTTTGCCCTCCTCGCGGAGCTCCAGGCGAAGGACCCGCGAGTTCGCGTCATCCGGTTCCGGCGCAATTTCGGACAGACGGCCGCGTTTGCCGCCGGATTCAAGTACGCGCGCGGTGCGCTGATCGTCACCGCTGACGGCGACCTGCAGAACGATCCGCGCGACATCGCGCGGATGGTCGAGATGATCGCGGATGGCGCCGACATCGTCTGCGGGTGGCGCAAGAATCGGAAGGACACGCTCGTCACGCGCCGCATCCCGTCGATGCTCGCAAACCACTTGATTTCATGGGCGACCGGCGTGCGGCTGCACGACTACGGCTGTTCGCTGAAGGTGTTTCGCGCCGAGGTGGTGAAGCCGCTGAAGCTCTATGGCGAGATGCACCGCTTCCTGCCGGCCATTGCCAGCGAGCTCGGCGTCTCGATCCGCGAGGTCGTCGTCAATCATCGCGCGCGGCGCCACGGCACGTCGAAGTACGGGCTCTCGCGTACGATTCGCGTCATTCTCGATCTGATGACGGTAAAATTCCTCTTGAGCTACTCGACCAAGCCGCTGCAGATCTTCGGCCTGGTCGGCGGCGGGATGCTGTTCGCGGGGCTGCTGGTTTCGGCCTGGCTCGCCTACCAGCGGCTGTTCGGCTATCAGTCGATCGCCAACCGGCCGTTGCTGCTGTTCGGCATTCTGTTGATCTTCACCGGCCTGCAGCTGCTGACCCTCGGGCTCCTCGCGGAACTGCAGGCGCGCACCTATCACGAATCGCAGGACAAACCCACCTACGTCATCCGCGAGATTCGCGAAGCCGGCACGCCCGATCACGAGCGCGAGCTGTTAGGCGCCTGAAAGCGCGAGCAGGTCGCGGCCGTCCAGCGTCAGCTGTAACCAGACCAGCGCCCCCATGATGCTGGCCCGGACACCAGTGGCGGCAACGCGGGCCGCGATCCAGGTCTGTCCCATCCAGTACGGCACTTCTCGCGCACCCAGCCCCAGCCGGCGGACGAGGGCGCCGCCCACCTTGGACAGCAAAGGGCTGACGACCGCAGCTCGCGATACGAGGTAGTCGAGTTCCAGGCGCTGGATGTGCGGACGCACCGTTGTCGCTTCGAATCCCGCCTTTTGCAGCGTCGCCCGCATCGTCTGGCGGGTGAAGTAGTAGAGATGGACAGAGCTCAGAAACGGCCAGCTCCTGCCCATCGCGCGGGCAATCCAGCTGCCCATGTCGGGGAAGTTGACGACCAGCACGCCATCGCTCTTCAGCAGCAGCCGCGCCCGTCGCAGGACGTGCAGCGGATCGGGCGTGTGCTCGATCACGTCCCACAACGTGACCACGTCGAAAGAGGCCTCTGGCGCCGAGATGTTATCGATCGAGCCGACCTCGATTGGCACGCCATAGTTGTCACGTCCCCAACGGGCGAGCCATCGGTTCGGCTCGACGCCGATTGCGTCCCAGCCATCATCGCGGGCGGCGCGCAGAAATGCGCCGGCCGCCGTACCCAGGTCCAGCAGCCGGCCCCGCGCCGGCTTGAGCCGATCGATGTGCCGCAGGGCACGAGCGAAGGTGCGGACGCGAGCGGCCATCTGCGAGACGTACTGCGGATCCTCGCCGTCGGCGTAGCCGGCGAGGATCGCGGCGGCGGGAATCCGCGGGTTCACGAAGAGCAGCGAGCAGCGCCGGCATCGGACCAGCGGCTGCGTCAGGAGCTCGTCGGAGGAGGCGCGAAACTTGACCGCGAGCTCGGGATCCTTTTCGAGATCGGCACGCGCGACGTAGATGGTTTCGAGATCCGTGGACTCACAGAGGTTGCAGGGGACGGTTTCGAGATCGTACGTCGTCGCGGTCATCGGGTTCGATTATAGCGAACGCTGATGACATAATGAGGCTGTGCCGCACGACATCGACGGGCTGGCGCACATCAGAGTCGTGCTCTTCTCTGGTGGTCGCGGCTCCGGTGCGCTGACGACCACTCTGGTGCGCACGCCCGGTGTGCAGCTGACCGTTGCCATCAACGGTTACGACGATGGCGCCTCCACCGGTGAGGTGCGACGCTTCCTCGGCGACGCGCTCGGCCCATCCGATTTTCGAAAAAATGCCTCGCGTCTGGCTACGGAGCTGGCGACCTGTCCGCCCTCGCTCGTCGCACTCCTCAATCGAAGACTATCCGACGAAGCGACTGCGGACACGGTGCTGAGCCTGATCGGCGACTTGACGGCTGCGTCCCATGATGCCGCGCTCAGCGCCCTGTCCGCCGACACGCGGATGGATGTTGCCGCACGGCTGGAGCGCTTCGCCGCTGAGCTGAGGATCGGGACGAATGTTCAGCTTTCGCGATTGCAGCGTCGGCAACCTCGTTTTCGCAGGAACCTACCTCCTGCAGGACCGCCGTTTCAACGCTGCCGTTGACGACTATGCGACGCTCGTCGGCCTCCCGCACGGTCTGGTGGAGAACGTCACCGACGGAACGAACGCGCACCTCGTCGCACTTGACGTGGATGGGCATGTGCTGGGGCGCGAGGCCGAGATCGTGGACGCGACCCGTCAGAATCGCATCCGGGACATCTACCTGCGCAGGGACGTTCTCACCGCTGAAGCGCTCCAGCAACTCGAAGCGCTGGGGCCGGACGCGGCCGCCGCCCGGCTCGAAGGCGACAGCGTACATCCGCCGCTCAATCGCCGTCTCGAGCAGCGGATCGGCGAGGCCGATCTGATCGTCTACGCGCCAGGCACCCAGCATTCGAGCCTGTTCCCGTCGTACCTTACCAACGGCCTGAGCATTGCGCTCGCGAAGAACGCGCGGGCAATCAAGCTGCTGATCACGAACATCCAGGCGGACGCTGAGATTGCCGGCAGCAGCGCCCTGGACATCATCGAGCGGGCAGTTTTCTATCTCAAGGAGAAGGGCCGCCTCTCGACCCCTACGCCCGCGCTGGTGACGCACTATCTCGTGAACGACCCGCAGCCGCGACAGGGGAGAGAGACGGCGAGCCGGCCCACGGTTGGCCCGGCGGATGATCGCGAGACCTACGTCCCATTGGGACGACTGGACTCGCTGCTGGACCCGCGCCTCGTTCGCGTGGGCGATTACGAATCGGGCGGATCGGGCCGCCACGACGCCAGCAAGGTGCTCGCCCCGTACGTCGCGGGTCTCCTCGTCAGGCGGCGAGAGCGGCACCGCATCGCCGTTGTCCTGCACGACGCTCGCGCCACCGACAAGCTGGCGCAGACGCTGCTCGAGATGGTGCGCGGCGGCGTGCAGCAGCAGCCTGCCGACCTCGTGGTGTTCTGCGAAACCGCACAGCCACTCGATCGTGAGTTTCTGTCGAGTCTGCCGTTCACCGTCCAGGAAGTCGGCCCGCTGACCGATGGCGCAGAAGACCTGAGACTGCGTCGTGCGTTCCTGGATGGCGGCTTCGAGTACGTCCTGTTGTTCGAATCGTCGGGCATGTATAGCGGCGAGGACATTCCGTGGCTGATCTCGCATCTCACCGGACGGCTCGACGCGGTATGGGGAAGCCGGCGGTTGTCCGTACGTGATATCGAGGAATCGTACCGGCTGAAGTATCGAAAGCACGGCGCGCTTGGTGCGATCAGCTATGCGGGCAGTCACGTGCTGAGCCTCGCGTACCTGTTGCTCTACGGACGCTACGTCTCGGACACGCTGTCGGCAGCCCGTGCGATACGCACGACGGACATCGTCGCCGCACCGGTCACGCTGACACACAAGGACATCAACCAGTACCTCCTCTCCGATCTGTTGCGGCGCAAGGCCGAGATGTTCGAGGTCCCGGTCCACTTCTATTCGCTGTCACCCGACAAGGTGCGCCGGACAACCGTCCGCGACGGCGTACGCGCCGTCAGCACCATTGTCTGGCGTCGGATGAAGCGCGCCGGTTCGTCTCGGCCGCCGTCGCCGTTTCGCCCCAGCACGCAGACGATGCGCCGCCGGCGCAGTGACGGCGCCGCGGCATGCCGACCCTGTCGATAGTCATTCCTGCGTACAACGAAGAACGCTTCATCGGTACGCTGCTCGAGCAGGTCCGGGCGGTTCCGCTTGACGATCTTGGCGTCGCCAAGGAGGTGATCGTCGTCGATGATTGCTCGAAGGACTCGACTTCCGACATCGTGAGCCGGGTGCCCGATGTCCGGCTGCACCGGCTGCCCGTGAATAGCGGCAAGGGTGCGGCGGTGCGGGCCGGAATCGGTCTGGCCACCGGCGATTACCTGATCATCCAGGATGCGGATCTCGAGTACGACCCGCGGGACTACCTGCCAATGATGCGCGCGATTCTCGATCGCCGCGCTGACGTCGTTTATGGCAGCCGCTATCTGGGGCGGGGCAGGCACGCGAATCAGTCACTGACCGCGTACCTCGGCGGACGCAGCCTCAGTCTGGTGATGTGGGCGACGACCGGCCACTACATCACCGACACGGTCACCGCGCTCAAGTTGTTCCCACGGACGCTCCTTCCGTCTCTGACGCTCGAAACGAAGGGCTTCGAGACCGATCACGAGATCACCGCCAAAGTCCTCGCGCGCGGCCTGCGGATCGTCGAGGTGCCGGTGAAGTACATGCCGCGCAGCCGCGAAGAGGGCAAGAAAATCGGAGCCCGCGACTGGTTTGTCGGTGTGAAAACGTTCTGGAAGTATCGGAATGGATAGCGGGATGCCCGAGCTAAAGCTCGGGCCTACGTCGAAGGCATCGGACGCTCGTACGTAGGCCCGAGCTTTAGCTCGGGCATGTCCTGTACGTAGGCCCGAGCTTTAGCTCGGGCACCTCACCGTACCTGATAGATTGCGACTTCCGAGTTACGGAACACCGGTTTGAAATATCCGGGCGCGGCGTCGATCGCGGCAACGCCGCCCTGGTAGGCTCGACGCTCGTTGTCGTCCACCCACAGATAGTCGATCTTCAGCTCGCGTGCGATGTCGTGCGCGCGTGCAGGGTCGCCCGATCGGTAAATGAGGCGGACCTCGCGCGATAAGTGACGATAGGCCGGATCCGGCAGCAGCGAAATCGGAAGCCCCGCCGCCATCCGACGCTGCGCGAACGTCGGGATGAAGCTCCAGTGCCCGCGGCCGCGGACCATTGGATCCATCTGCACGACAGCGGTTCCCGGGGTGTTTTTCCGCACCCAGGTGAGCGCCTCCTGCTGGGCGGGTGAGACCGTCAGCGTCCACGGGAACCCCGGGCCCATCGAGCGATTTGCGATATCCGAGGCATTCCGGATGTCGATCAGAACCGTAGGGGCGCCGAAGGCCAGAATCAGTCCCGCCAGCGTCACCGCCGCGAGGGTTCGCCGCGACAGGAGCAGGCGCCCGAAGACGTTGGCCAGAGGAACGGTCAACATCACGAGCAGGATCTGTCCGGCACGGAACCCGACCCAGGACTTCTCGGAGAGCATGACGAAGTAGAGCAATCCGAGGCCGACGAGAAGACCGCACCCGGCAAGCAGCACCGGCGCGGTCGGCAACCGGCGATCGGGCACGAAGGCGACGAGCGCGGGCAGCAGCGCCGGACCGAGCGACATCAGGAGCGTGACGATCGGGGCGTTCTGCGCGAAGCCAGCGAGCCCGAATGTCAGCGCGCTTCCCGCGCCGCCACTCATCTCGTTCACCGTGCCCCATAGCATCGCGAGAACCGGTGGAATCGCCGCCCAGCCGTGACGGACGAGCGGCACGCCGAACGCGCGTAAGCGAATGGCGTCGGCGACGATGAACAGGCCGTAAATCAAGGAAAACGCGGCACCCAGGAACGGATTCACGGCCGTCGACAGGCCGAGCAGGAGGCCTGCCGCGACGATGTTGCTGATCGACGCGCGCACGCCGGCCTGGGTCACGGGCACGAGCCCGAGGAGCGCCAGGGCGCAGGACAATCCGTGTTGCGGCGTATACAGCATCGTGCGGTGCACGCCGTCGATTCGCAGACCGTGGTACTTCCAGGCAGTAATCGCGTCGATGTTCAGGTCGCGCAGTTTCGCGAGCGGCACGCCGCGCGCCGCGAGATCCCAGATCGCGATCAGCCCCTCGGCGCTGGCTGCCATCACGACGAGCATCACCGCAATCGCCGCCGCCGTCGTCCCCGCGCCCGCCGACCATGCGAGGAGGAAGATCGACGCCATCAGTAGTGTCGCTGTGCAAACCGCATTGATCTCCAACGCACCCTCGACATCGGCGAGAGCGACCGGACCTGTCGACGTCACGACGGCGGGGACAAGGAAATAGGTCCAGTAATAGTGCAGGGGCTGCGCGGCCATATAGGGATTGCGCGGCGGCATCTCGAATCGGCCCAGCTCGGACGTCAGCGCGGCGTGCCAGACGAAATCAGCCGTGAAGTAGGCGCGGTAATAGCGCGTGCCCGAACCGTCGGCCACGCCGAGATTCCGGTAAGGCGCCGCCATCAGCAGCGGCGCGATCAGGACGACGGCGGCAAAGACCAGCGTGTCTCGCCGGGACCACAGCGCAGCAACGGCTGTCCATGGCCAGAACCGCGCTGCCGTCACGAGCGCCAGGCATTCCGCGGCCCAAACGCCGGCAAACACCGATGCCGACGCCGCGCCGATGGCCAAGACGGCCCAGAAAGTGAGGCAGGAAGCCGTGTAGCCGATCGCGAGACCGGCCACCCATCCGAGCGGCTGATTTCCGAACATCCGAAGGCCGATCGGGAGACCGGGAGCGGCCGCAGCGGCCCAAAACAGCAGGTATGTCACGGCGGAAGGCGCGTCAGGGCACGAGCCGGTAAATCGACACTGACCCGCGGGAGAACGCCATTTGGAATCGATCCGTACGCGCAGCGAACTTGCGGACCCCATCGCCGTAACGATCGCGCTCGGGCTGTCCGACGAATACGAGTGAAATGCGTGCTTCCCGAAGAATAGCCCAGGCGGCGTCCGCGTCGCCGGCTCGAAATGCTTCCGCGACGCGAGCCATCTGCGGCCGGAAGCGTTCAGGGTTCGGCTCGAAGAGACCGAAGCCGATTCCCATGCGCCGCTCACCGAAGGCAGGAATCAGCGCCCACTCGCCTCGCCCGCGCGCCTCAGGATCGGTGTTCACGGTCTCCGCCACGTCGATGTTGCGGCGCACCCACTTGGCGGCACGCAGCTCGTCGTCACTGACATACGTCGTCCATCGGAATCCGAACCCGGTGTCGCGATCGTTCCAGATGTCGCGTGCGTTGTACCAATCGAGCGCCATCGTTGGAATCCCGGCGGTGGTGACAATCGCGATCGTCGTCCACGCGATCCGCCTGACTGTTCGCGACCGCAAATCGAGCGCATCGATGATGAGGGCGGTCGAGATGGCAAAAAGCACGAACAACATCTGGCCGGTGCGAAACGGCACGTAACTGTTCAGATGCCCCTGCATCTCGACGACTTCGAGAAAGGCGATACAGATCGCACTCATGATCACGACGCCGATCGCCAGCGTCCGCCGACGCAGCAGAACGAACAAGCCGGCGACGCCGAGCAACAGCGCCGGACCGAAGCTGAGGATCGCGAAGAGCAGCGGTCCCTTCGCGAGATGGAAATTCGGCCTGTAGTAGAGGTTGCCTGCGGTGCCCAGACGCACCATCCCGAGGCCGATCGTCAGAGCGAGCGCGCCGACGACGGCGGCGGCGGCGAGCGCGCGGCCGATCACCCAGCCAGTGAACCCACGTCCCTTCTCGAGCGCCAATAGCGTGATCTCCGTCAACGCGTACCACGCGACGAGCAGAAGGGCAACGAAGCTGCTGACGGCCATCGCCGCGCCAAGAAGGAGGGCTTCCAGGACTCCGCGCCGGACCGGTCCTGCTGCGCGGGCGGCGATTACGGTGGCAATGAGCAGGACGCCCATGGTCAAAGCCGTCGCGTGTTGCGGCGTGTACCAGAAGATCCGGTGCAGGCTGTCGACCGGCGGGAGATCCCACCGCCACCGCGTGAATCCGTCGACGTTGATGAAGCGAAATTCAGAAAGGGGCCCGCCGCGCGAGTACCTGCAGCCACAACCACGACAGCCCTTCAAAGCTCGGCGCGGCGACGGCAATGCCCCACGCCCAGGCGGCGGCCTTCGCCGACGCCCCCAGGGTCCGGAGCGCGACGTACCACACACTGACCAGCACCAGCGCCATCGCAAGGTCCGTCTGCAGGATGCCGCGATCGACCAGCACGCTGGGGCGCAGGCCCTTGAACACCGTGGGAAGCGAGAAATACGCCCAGTAATAGGGGAGCGGCTCGGTCGGCAGATACGGGTTGATTGGCGGAATCGCGCGATGCGCCAGTTCCGCGACGACGCTCATATGTGCAAAGAGGTCGGCCGTGAAGTACGCGCGATAGGCGTATCCGAGGGCCATCGGCTTTCCGATGTTCGCGAACACCGGCCCGACGACCAGCAGAACGATGGCAGCAAGCGCCGCGAGCCCGACGTCATCCGCGCGGGTGAACGCCGGCACGGGAAGGATCGCGGGAGCATTGCGCGGCAGGAACCGATGGAGCAGCCACGCCATGACGATCGGAGTCGCGAGCGCGGCCAGCGGAAGCGTGACGTGCACGAGCCGCAGCAGGCAGAAAATCAGCGCTCCGCTGATGTACCCGAGGAATACGGCCAGGATCGCGCCGGGAAGACGATGGGCTCCATCGCCGAGGATCCAGCGAGCCAGGGGCCAGCCTGCCGCCGTGAACGCCGCAAATGCACCGAGGAACAGGAGGACGTCTACAAGCCCGGGACCAATCGCGACCGCGCCGGCGAGATAGCCGCTGGCAATCAGCGCACCGAGGGCGGCTGGCAGCAGGGCGACGCGTCGTTCGTTCATGCGCGTGACTGGCCCGGCGGCGTCGTCGCTCGTGCCAATCGTGCAAGGTCCGCGCTCGAGTTCAGACCTATCGTGTCCGCGAGTGTTGCGCCTCGGACGCCGACCACCGGCGCTTCACGGGCGATGAAGGGAAGCGCCTGGAGAAAATTCTGCTCGCGACTGAGCGCTCCCTCGAGAAGGCTCGACGAACGGAGCCGGCGCAATATGGGAAACACTCTCGAGGACGAGACGACGAAGCAGCCGCAGTCGGCGTCGCCGACATCTGGCAGCAGATCGCCTTCGCGCCGCTGACGGACAGCCGTCAGCCGGCGATGGGCATCGAATTCGTAGTGCACGTAGGGGGCATCCACCCGCGCAAGCGGGACGGTCACCGCGGGGCGGAGCGGATGACGCGCATGGACGGCAAGGGCGCGGCTGAGCGTCTCGCGGCGCACGCCGATCTGATCGCCCCAGAGAATCACCGCCGTCGGCGGAGTCTCGGCCGCGCAGAGGGACGATTCGGCCGCGAGAATCGCATCGGCCATTCCGGATGGTGCCTGCTGCACGACGGTGACGACAGGAAGGTCCAGCCCCGGGGCGGCCGCCTCGAAGGCCGATCGTCCCTCGGGGCTCAAGACCAGCGTCAGGTGGCCGACGAGCCCTGCCAGCCGCTCCGCCAGCCAGACGATCAGCGCGCGTCCTTCGATGGGGTACAGCAGCTTGGGTTGGTGGAATCCGAGGCGCGTCCCGCGTCCCGCCGCTGCGATCAGGGCAACCGCTCGATCGGCCTGCGGAGACCAGCCGCTCTCCAGGACCGCCGCTTCTTCGGCCGAGACCAGGGCGCCCGGCTCACTCATCGGGGACGAGCGCCTGGACTCGAGCTGACGTGTCCGGCCGGCGAGTCAGCGCGAACGCGTCCGCGAGACCCGTCGCCGAACACGTACAGCAGCCCGCCCGGCAGGTTGCCGACGACACCCAGCGCCACGAAGAGCATCGACAGCGCGAAGGCCGACGGGCGCGCGACGCCCGCGGCGCCGAACGTCCACAGGAACGCCGCCTGGCTTGTGCCCAGCCCGTTGACCGTCACCGGCAGCAGCATGATCAGCAGGATCACCGGAATCGTGACGAAGTAAAGCGTCGGCGGCGCCTCGATATGCAGGGCGCGCCCAAGACACCACGCCTGGAGTACGCGGATCACCTGCACCGCGACCGAGTAGACCAGCACCGCCGCGAGGACGCCGTGATGGTGGCGGTATGTTCGTACCGCGTCAAGCAGGGTCTGCGCAACGCGCCGAATTCGCGCTCCCGGCAGCAGCGCGAGTGCGCGTGCCGTGACGTCGGCAACGCCATCGGAAAAGATCACGATTGCCGCAGCGAGCGAGACCGCTCCGCCGAGCGCGAGGATGACGTAAACGCCTCGCGGCACCTCCGCGTGCAGCACGGCGAGGCTGAACAGACCGAGCAGAAGAATCGACACGACGCCCAGAGCGCGATCCATGACGACGGACGCGACCGCCGGAGCCGCGGGTACGTCGTGGCGGCTGAGGCTATAGGCCCGGACCGCATCTCCGCCGACGCTGGCGGGCAGGAAGGTGCCGACGAACGTGCTCACGAAGAACACGCGGATGACGTCAGCGAGGTGCGGCGGCGCGTCGCGCGTCAGCGGACGCAGGAGGGCAATCCACCGCCACGCCATCAGGGTGCGGTCCGCAAGCACCAGGACGCAGGCGAACAGCAGCCATGACGGGGCTGCGCCCGCTGTGGCGCGGCCAATTTCAGCGGGATGACTGATCCAGAGCAGATAGCCGGTGAGTCCGGCGGCGATGACCAACCGGACGACGCGGCTCCGGACAAGCCTGGTCACTGCGCGGTCGGAAGGGTCTCGGCGTGCCGTGCGGGGTTGTTCTTGACCTGATACGCGCGCATCAGGAACTTCGCGTAGGGCACGAACTGCTTCATCGCGCCGACGTTGACCTGGCACGGGCTCAGGCAGTTCTTGCAGATGCCGTCTTCGAACGTCGCCCGGTGCGCGAGGTTCTCCGCCTTGAAGTAGATGTCCGAGGCGTTGGCGTCGAGCACGTTGCCGAGCAGGTCTGAATTCTCGCAGTAGAACAGGTCGCCGTTGGGGTTCAGCAGCAGGCCCTGCGTTCGGAACGGGCACGGCATGGTGCGAATGTAGCCGTTGGCGATCATGTCGGCGTAGTGCAGGTACATGAACGCCTGTCCCGACAGGATCGATTCTTCCTGCACGCGCTCCAGGAAGAACTGGCGCATGAACTCTTCCTCGCGCTCGCGGAAGCCGATCGACTCCTCGAGGCTCCGGTTGCCGAGCATGTTGTCGGTGAACCGCAGCATGTTGAAGACGACATCGAGCTTGTTCGTGCGGGCCCAGGCGAGGATGTTCTTCGCGTCCTCGAGGTTCGTCGCAAAGATCGTCGAGGCGATGCCGAACTGGAATTGCGGGTGCTTCGCCGCCAGCGCCTGCATCGCTTCGATCGTCTGGCTCGCTTTCTCGAAGCCGCGCTTGACGTTCCTGATCTGATTGTGGATGTCGCCGATGCCGTCGAGCGAGACACGGATGCTGATCAGCAGATCGTGCTTCGCGCAGAACTCGACAATGCGGGTGAGCATCGGAATCGCGCGATGCGGTGTCAGCCCCGTCGTGTTGATGCCGATCTTGCGCAGGCGGGGCAGCCGCCGGTGGAACATCTCGACCATCTCGGGCAGGTCGTTCCGGGTCGTCGGCTCACCGCCCGAGATGTTGAGGTTCTCGACCGCACCCCAGAACTCGTGGTCGAACACGCCGTCGATCTGGTCGAGCGCCATGTCCTCTTTGCGGTTGCCGCGCTTCCAGTTGTTGCACATCGTGCAACGCGCATCGCAGACGAAGGTGCAGTTATAGATGAGCACCGTCGGCCGGATCGGCTTGATCTTGGACACGACCAGCGTATTCGCCAGATCGCGAGGGACACCGGCGGCCGCGCGCGCCAGGTACTGGAGCCGGAAGGCGTCAGTCGACATCAGGAGCAGCAGCTAGTATACCATCCGGCAGATCTCGGGGCGACCGAGTAGTCCAAGCGGCTCAATAGATTGTACGTGGGGAGTGGCAGGCGGACCTGAAAGGTCCGCCCTGCGCATGGAAGCGCAAGGCCCGGCTGATCGGCGCTCTAAAGAGGCGCCTCAACATTACGTCCCACGGGGTCAGGTCGAGCGGCCCAGATGATCGCCAAGGCGGAGCGCGAGGGCGCCGAGGGTGAGCGTGGGGTTCGCGCTCGACGCCGACGGGAAGACCGACGTCGAGAGGATGTAGAGATTTTCGAGCTCGTGGTATCGCAGCGTCGGGTCCACACAGCCATCGCCGGCGTCGCCCGACATGCGCGTCGCTCCGAGCCAGTGGAACGCGGTTGGAATGCTGCCAAGATGCTTGACGGTGCCATGCGGCAGGCGCGCCTCGGTCCACTTGACGACCCGCTCGATGCACTCGCCGAAATACGCCGGATAACGCACTGAGATACGCGGTATGGCCTGACCGTTGGCCTCGATGCGATCGATGGACACGGTGTGCGCAGGGTTGGGCTGCGGCTCGACGATGAACCAGAGGTCCAGCGACGATCGCCAGACGTCGCGAAAGCGCGTACGAAAGGCTGCCGGATCTTCTCCACGAGCCAGGGCGTGCGCGATCATGTCGCGCATCATGATGTCGCGCATCAACTCGCCGCCCCCCTGCGAGAGCGAGCCCGTGCGGATCTCGGCGAGCATGGAGACCGGCAGATCGGCAGCCGTTTTTTCGAAGAACGGCACCAGCATGCCGGTCTGCGCGCTGTCGCCGTAGCCTGGCCGGGCGTCGACGCCCGAGTCGTAGATGCCGATTTGGAAGATCGGATGGTCCATGAAGTAGCGGCCCAGCGCCGGGACCTTCGGCACCTCCGGCGAGCGCTGCAGCAGCAGGCACGAATCGACGCCGTTGCAGGCGACGACGAATTGCTTCGCGCGCACGCGATGGGACTGACCGTCTGCGTCGAGCGCCGTCACTGCCTCGACCCGTCCTGCCTTGCAATGCAGCGTTGTCGCGAGCAGCCCCGACCGCAGCTCCACGCGATCGTGAATCGACGGATACACGGTATTGAGCGCCGTGCCCTTCGAGTCGATCGGACAGAGATTGCACTGATTGCTGCCGCAGCACTGCGGCCGCGTGCCGACCGGTCGCGTCGGGCGAACGGTGGGGACTTCGAGCACGCTCTCGACGCCGAACAGTCGCTGACAGGCGCGATCCGAGGGGCTCAGCCGATGCGGCGGGAGCGGATAGTCGAAGCGTCCGGCGAAGGGCAGCCGTTCGCCGCTGCCGGCGACCTGCAGTCGCTTCTCGGTCTCGAGGTAATACGGTTCGAGATCGGCATAGCCGATCGGCCAGTGGCGCGGGATGCCGCCACCGAACGCCGGCTGGTCGAAGTGCGACGGGTGAAATCTCGGGACGTTGCCGAAGAAGTGATTGGTGCAGCCGCCAAGGTTGTAGACGGGCCAGAACACGTAGTCCTTGCCCCATCGGATCGTCGGCCCGCGCGGCGGCGGTTCGTGCGGCAGCCGCAGCGGCGCCCGGTTGAAGGGCAGCGGATCGTCGTGTGAGTGCTGCTGGAGCCGCTGTTGCGCAGTCAGCGGCATGCCACGCTCGACCAGGAGGACCCGTCGGCCGCGAGCGAGCGCGCGCTCGGCAAGCAGCATGCCCGCGATGCCGCCGCCGAGGATGCAGAGATCCGCGGAGCGTTCACTCGCGGAGGAGGCCATCACATGCACTCAGCCGGTTGGGCAGTGGCGGATATCCCACGTAGGCGAACAGCCGTTCCCGGCGGCCGATCACCTTCATCAGCAGCTCGATCGTGTGTGGTGCCCGCCGATCGTCAGAGGATGTCAGCATCGCGTACAGCTCCTGCTGCTCGGCTGACGACAGCGACTGCAGCCATTCGCGTTCGGCGGGGCTGAGGCCGAGGATGCGTGCGAGTCCGTCGCGGGGGCTCTCGGCAGGCCGGCGCGTGCAGCCGGCGCCGGCAATCAGAGAGCTGGTGACGATCTGACAGAAGCTACGGCGGTCCATCCGACCTCGATCAGCGATCGAGTTTAGTCGAGGTCCGTCCGATGGCGGAAGGTCCAGATCGCGACGCCCGGTTGTCCGGCCACACGCGTGTCGATTCGCCAGGGGCCCTTCCACTCCACTGAGCGATCGCTGCCGTCACCGATGAGCGCCAGCCATCCCCGGTTGGCCGCCACTGCGGCAACGGCGCGCGGACCCAGCGCCGCAATCTCCGCACGCAGGGCGATGCCATCCGGCATGCGATCGTCTACTTCCGACAGGGCGACGTCGTCCGGTGCCACGGTCGCTCCGGCGATGAAGGCGCTGGCACAGGCCTTCTGTGTCGGTCCGGGAACATGCGCATTGAGACAGTCGGAACAGTGGAACGTCGAGCCGAGCTCGAGCAGGCGTGCCAGGGCGCCCTGCGCGTAGAACGCTGACGGCAGCGTGTCGCGGCGGCTGCGTTCCGGCTTCTCCGCGGCGCCGATCGGCTCGTTGTCCACCACAAACTTGCCGACCTGCCGTGACAAGGTTGCGAGATCGCGCACCCGCGCGACTCGCGCCCAGCGATCGCCCGATCTCGCGATGTGCGCGACGACGTACGAGCCGCCCGCCATCACGTCGGACGTATGGCTTGATGCTGCTCCCCACGCCACAGGCAGGCCTTTCGGAACCTGTGCCTGAAGGTCGCGCATCAGCGAGGCGTTCTGCAGCTTGGCCTGGGAGGAGTGATACGGCTCGTTGGCGATTTCGAGCACGCAGTTGTCGGACGCCGCACAGACACGGCCGACCTCACGCACCTGCTCGGTGATTGCGCCCGCAGGGCGCCCGACGGTGTTGGCGAGGGCGACGATCTGGACGTACAGCTGATGTTCGGCGGCGAGCCGCAGCAGCGACGGCAGCGCCCGGCGACCCACGGCGGGATCGAGGTCGAACCAGCCGTTCGGGTTCATCGCCAGCACTCTGACGACGGTGAAACGCGTATCGCGAGCCCACTGGAGAAACGCGCGAGCTTCTCGATCCTTCCCGTCGGCTACCAGATCGAGAAGGGCAAACGCGGTGACGCCGCGCCATCGGAACCGTGAGCCGTCGGGGCGGCACAACGCCCGCTCGCACGGAGTCAGGCGAGCGAGCGGGACCGAGCCTCGCTGCTCGAGCCCGGACACCGGCAACGCCTTCTCGAACGCAAGCATCACCGCCAGCGCAACGACAAGGTGATGAACACCAGCCACGCCAATCGATCATGGCACGCTCCGCGCAGTCCGCAATCCGCAATCCGCAATCGGGTAGACTCGCGATGGATGCCGCGTCGTGTTCCGCTGGTCTTGATTCTGCTGGTCGCCGCCGGCCTGCGGCTTCAATTCATCACGGCCCCGCTCCTCGACGCGCATCGCTGGCGCCAGGTCGATACCGCCGCCGTCGCCCGCGCTTTCTATGAAGGACCGATGAACCCGCTCCGGCCGGAGGCGAACTGGGGCGGCGCTCACGGCGCCGTCGAGAGCGAGTTCCCGCTGCTGTCGTTTGTCGTGGCGATCTTCTACAGGCTGTTCGGCGTGAACGAGACGTGGGGCCGTCTCGTCGTTGTCGCGTTCTCGGTGATGACGGTGGCGCTCGTCTACGTGCTGGCGCGCGATCTCGTCGATCACGCGGCGGGACTTGCCGCCGCTTTCCTGGTCGCGGTATCGCCAGGCGCCGTCTTCTATGGCCGCGCCTTCATGCCCGACTCGCTGATGGTGTGCTTCTCGGTCGCGGCCATCCTCGGATTTCATCGCTACCTGAGAGACGACAATCGCGGTGCGCTGCTGGCGGGCAGCCTGTCGCTGGCCCTCGCCGTCCTCGTGAAGCTGCCGGCGATCATTGTCGCGGCGCCGCTTGCGGTGATGGTATGGAAGGCGCGCCGATGGGCGGTGCTCGCCGATCGGCGCCTCATCGCGGCGCTCGTCGTTCCCGCGTTGTTGTCGATGGCCTGGTACTGGCACGCGTATCAGCTGTTCCGCGAGACGGGCCTGACTTTCGGTGTGTTCGGAACGACGAAGACGTATCCGCCGGATGTCGCACCGGGCCCATGGACGACCGCGTTCTCGAAATGGAGTTCATGGGACCTCCTGACCGGCTGGACGTTCTACGAGACGATGATCTCGCGGCTCTGGCTGCTGCATCTCACCCCGCCTGGCCTGGCGCTCTCAGCGATTGGGATCCTTCTCTGGCGCCGAGTCCCCGGGAAAGCGATCGTGGACAGTTGGGCGTTGGCAATGCTCGCGTTCATCCTGGCGGCCGGCTATGGGCAGATGGGCCACGATTACTATCAGCTGCCGCTGGTGGCCATCTGCGCGTTCTACTTCGCGGCCGCCGCCCGCAATGTGTTCGACGGCGACTGGATCTCGCGCGCCGTCGGCCCCGGGCTCCAGTGGAAGGTCGCGGTCGCTGCGGTCCTCGGCGCGGTGGCGGCGCTGGGATTCGTGCACAGCCGCGTAATCGATCGGCACTTTCGTCCTGAGAATCCGGATCTCCGCATGCTGACGGCAGGACAGGCCATCGCCGCGGCGGCCGAGGACGGTGCATTGATGGTGGCCGTGGACGACTACGGTGTGAACTCGCCGATGCTTCTGTATTTTGCGGACGCCCGAGGTTGGAGCCTCGACGCAGACACGGCGCGCGCGGAAGCCGTTCGCGGGCTCGACCAGCAAGGGCGCGCGTTACTTTGCGACCACCCGATTCTCGGACGTCGTCCGACGTCAGCCCGATCTCGCGCTGTATCTCGCCGACCAAACGGCGTGTGGCGCTCAACGGCGCCCCGCCGAACACGGCGCTGTTCGATCTACGCTGACGGCTAACAAGGACGAAGGACGAGAGACGAAGGACGAAGAAAAGAAACGCCGCGAGGCCTTTCGACCATCGCGGCGTCTTCGTCGTCCTTCGTCCTTCGTCTGTCCTCGCTAGTTGCAGTTCGGTCGTGGCGAGTAGCTCTTGAAGTGCGAGCCCGGGCCGTCCGACGACCAGGTGAGCTGCAGCCACTTCCTCGTGTTGTCGTAGTCACGCGCGATGTCGTAGCCGATCGTCTGGCCGCCGCGACGCTCCGCGATGAAGTCGGTGCTGATCGACGGGCCGCCCGCGCTTCAGGTTCCAGCCGAGGTCGAGCCCACCGCAGATGCCCGCTTCGATGATGCGGTTACGCAGGAACTCCATGTTCGACTTGCGCTTGCCGGAGCTGACGCCGGGACGCCGGTACGACTCGTACTTGTCCGAGATGCAGGCGACGATGAACGTTCCCGTCGCGAGAGGCGCAGTTGCCCGGGTTGCCGCCACCGCCACCGCCTCCGCCGCCGCCACCGCCACCGTCGTCTCCGCCACCACCGCCGCCATCACCCGGGTCGTCTGTCGACTGATCCGCGGATTTGAAGAACTCCGTAGACGACCACGAGCCGGTCGTCTCGCCATCCGAGGCGCGCACGCGCCAATAGATCGTCACGTTGGCCGGCAACTTCGCCGCTGCCGGGAACGTCGTCTGGCCACCGGCGCCGCCTTGTTCCGCGAACGCCCAGATCGCGACGAGAGCCGTGAACGAGTCGTTTTTTGAAACCTGCAGCGTATACGTGATGGCGCCCACGCTGCCCGCACGCGGCGCGTTCTTCAACTTGAAGTTGGGGGACGGGTCGGTTTCCTTGGCGCCGTTGGCCGGCGACAGCAAGTCGGGGGCACCGAGCGAAGAGGGGGTGACGACGCTGAATTTTACCGATGACGAGAACGGACCGGTGTTCGCCCCATCCTGTGCGCGAGCCCGCCAGAAGTAGGTGCGACCCTTCTGCAGCTTGTCGGGCATGCGCACCGACGTGCGGCCGCCATCGCCAGGAGCGACGCCATCCTTCGTGAACACCTTGGACGAGAAGTTCGCGTCGGCCGCCACCTCGACCAGATAGCTGAGCGGTCGCTGGCCGTTCGTGCCGGCGTTTTCCAGCAGCAGCGTGATCGGCTGCTTGTCGTCGTCGATCTGCGTGTCCGCCCTGGGTTCCAGCGGTTTGGGGGCGGTAATCTCCACGCCCGGTATCGGTCCAGCTACGGACGGACTCAGCGGATTTGCGCTCTTGTTCGACTCGCAGGCCGAGACAAGAGGCGCCATCGCCAGGGCCGCCACGGCGCAGGCATGTCGCACGTTCATGGTTCTATCTCCAGCGAGCAACAGCATGGGAAGACACTTCTCCCGTGCATTCTGCGTATCGACCAGATGCGGATTCGAGTTTAGGGCGAGACAGGCAGGCCGCCGGGGGGAACTGCCGGCCTTTCGTGCCGCGTAAGAGCGCACCGGACTGCGCCCCGGAATCGTTCTCGGGCGGGGACTCCCGGCGTCGGAAGTCCCCGCCCGAGGCTCTATTTGTTCGCGAACGACGGGCGCGGCCGGCTCGAAAGCCAGACCTGCCGGACGATGATGTCGTTCACGGTGCCCGAGTCGCTTCCGGCGCGGCCGGCCGGCCCACCCACGAAGGCGTAGTGCGGATGCGGGTCGTAGACTGCCGCCGATAGCCCTTGCCGAAGCTGTAGATCTGCTTTCCGCCGGCGCCGCCTTCACGGATTCGCAGGTTGAAGCGGCCGCCGCCCCATGTGGCTCTCCAGAGATATGTCTTGCTGGTGCTGAAGTAGCGCCGGACGCGCTCGCCGCCGACGGTGTCGATCTGGTCGTTGCTGGTGATCATGCGCCACGCGATGGCCCCGGCCGGGCCGCGCCGCGCTTCTCGATCGGTGAAACGGCGATCGTTCGTCGGTGATGTTTCGGCAGGTTCGGCCTTCGCATCATGGACATGATCTTCGTCTTGTCGCCTTCGGTGTTCGTGGCGAGGTTCGTGACCAGCATCGAGAATTCGCCGCCGGTCACGCGTCTGCTGGAGGTGGTACTCGATGAAGGCAGCCCAGTTCTCCATCTTCGCGCCGACGCCGGGGATGAAGGTCACCGGCCCGTGCAGGATCCCGACGGACCGCCCATCGACGAGCGGATCGTAGAGCTCACCGCCGCGGATGTAGCCGTCCGGCTGCTCGGCCGTCTTGAACGTCCACTCCGCCGACCACGGGCCGAAGAACGATCCCCTGCTCGGCGCGCGCGCGCCAGGAGTAATTCGTGTTGCTCTCGAGGTCCGGCAGCGCCCATTGGAGCGCGCCGACGCGCGCTTCCTTCACGACCTGGCCGTTCAGCAGGATCTGGAATCGATAGGCGAGCGGACCGGCCGACGACGTGAACTTCGCCGTGGAGGCGCTGATCCGCAGCGGGACGCTGTTGTCTTCGAGCGTCGAGCCGTTGGCTGGCGACACGGGCGTCGGCGCGGTCACCTTCAGCGTGCGAGCCATCGGTTGTCGCCCCGTCGGTCGGCGCCGCCTGGCGACGAGGGGGCGGCGGGGTTTGATGATTTGTCCCCGCAGGCGAGAGCCGTGGCGAGAAACCCACATGCCACGAACAAGGTGAACTGTCGCTTCATCATTCGTACTCCTGCTACTTCTGTCTATCCTTCGAGCGGCCGCGGCCATGAGGCCGCGAAGGTGATCGTCGTTAGAACCGCACGCGCACTCCCGACGGCGAACTGGAATCCGCCGGCACGCACATCGACCGACTGCGAATCGGCTGCCGAGACTTCCGCCGTCGACTTCGCGTAGCGCAGCAGCACGCCGGCGCCGATCATGTCCGTGATCATGTAGGTCACGTCCGCGCCGACGTTCACGCCGACCGCGGAGTCGGACCCCTCGACGACTGTCGGCGTAATCACGGGACCGCCGGCAGCTTCCGTCACGTCCACGGTGGGGACGAGATCCTGCTTGACCGAGAAGAAGGTCGGGCCGAGGCCGACGGTGACGTCCACTTTCGGCGTCGCCGCAAAACGGTAGAGGAAGGCGATGTGGACGGCGTCCTCGGAGTGGCCGAGTCCCGTGGCGGTGGCGGTCGCGCTGCGCGGCTGATCCGCAAACAGCGGATGCGGAATCTGTCCGGCAATCGCCGCGTCGCCATCGCCTGAGGTATGCGTGTAGCTCAGGCCGACGCCGAAGTCTTCGTACACCAGATAGCTGCCGCCGATGTCGATCAAGCCGCCGGTCTCGTAGGTTTGCGCAACATTGATGCTGGCGGGTTCGTCGTAAATGATGGGCGTGAATGTCTGCGCCAGGTCACCGGATCCCGTTTGCAACCCGACGTTGAAGTGCACCGTCGCGCGGCCACCAAGGATCGACGAACCGCCGGACGATTGAGTCTGGGCCTGAGCCTGAGCCAGGGCCGGCAGACCGCCGAGAAGCGCGGCACCGATCGTCACCGAGACAAACCACGAACGCAAAGAGGTCATCCACTCGTCCTCGAAAATAACGGAGTTAGGGTCGGGTACCGCCGTAGCCGATCGGTCGTGATGACCGGTCGTTCGATGCCCTGTCCAACGCGCTGGGACGCGTCGGTCTTCGCAATGCTTGTGGCGGGGGGAGCCCGTTACGTGCCACGGACGACGTAAACAGCGGCTCCGGACAGGGAGAATAACATGACCAACCCTGCGCCAAGGAGCGAAATCACGAGCGCCGCTTCAATCGGCAGGCCAAGGCGCGCGAAGTAGAAAGAGAACGTCGCCTCCCTGAGCCCGAATCCGTTCAGCGAGAGCGGCAGCATCTGCACCAGGAAGGAAATCGGCACCACGACCGCCATATGCCACGGCGACACGGCAACGCCGATCGCATGTGCGACGGCGGCGTAAAACCCGACCAGAAGGGCCTGGACGATCACCGCGCCGACGAAGCACCCCGCCAGCGCCGACGGGGCGTCGCGGAACCGGCCCAGAACCCCGGACAGCGCGTCGAGGCGCGCCCCGACCCACTCCGGGTGCAGCCGCCGCAGCGGCGCCAGCGCGCGCACCAGAAGCCCCGGGGATGCAAAGGCTGGCGCTGCGACCACGGTCGCAGCCGCGAATACCACCCACAGCAGCACCGCCGGCACTGGTCCGGGCGGGATCCCCTGGCCCCGCGCCGCCGACGCGGCTACCGCCGCCAGCAGAATCAACCCGAGCAGGCCGAGCCCGCGATCGATCAGCACCACCGTGGCGGCGAGCGTCTTCGATCGCGCCGGCTTGGCGGTGTCGGCAATACGAATGACGTCGCCGCCAATGTTGCTCGGCAGGAAATTATTGAAGAACGTGGCGACCAGGAACGATCCGGTCAACGTCCGAGCCGGCACCCTGACGCCCTGTGCGTCGAGGAGCAGGCCCCAGCGCCAGGCGCTGGCGAGGATCATCAAGAAATAGAAACCAAGCGCCGCGGCGAGCCAGGCCAGCGATGCCGTCCGTACGTAGTGCCACAGCCGCGGCGCGTCGCTCTTGACGATGAGCACGGCCAGGAGGCCAACGCTGACGGCGATTTTGACGGCGAGAACGAGCGCGCGGCGACCGCGGCCCGACGTCGTGGGCTCGTGAAGTTCGGACAAGCGTTCAGCTGTGACTGATGCGGGCCAGGGAAAAGCCAACGTACCACGGGCTTCAAGCCCTTGTCCACCGGCGAGATCCGCGCCATCTGGACGCGTTGACGGTGGTTGCGAGTGCGGCCTACAATCGACCGTTCGCGTCTGACGGCGGCCTCACGGTCGATCGCCGGCGGGCCGCGCCTGCGGCACCGAGAGCGACCCTCGATGCACATCTTGATGATCGCCCCGGAGCCCTTTTTCGAGCCCCGAGGCACCCCGTTCAGCGAATACCACCGCATCCGCGCGCTGCTCGAGCTCGGACACACGGTCGATCTCGTCACCTATCCCTTCGGGCAGAACGTCACGATGCCGGGGCTGCGCGTGTTTCGCTGCGCGCGCCCGCCGTTCATCCGGCGCGTGCGGATCGGGCCGTCGATGGCCAAGGTGCCGCTCGATCTCGCGCTCGCCGCCACCGCGATCCGCCGCGCCATGGCCGCGCGCTACGACGCGGTGCATTCGCACGAAGAGGGCGCGGCCATCGGCATCCTGCTCTCCGCGCTGCTTGGCGTGCCGCATCTGTACGACATGCATTCGAGCCTGCCGCAGCAGCTGGGGAACTTCAAATACAGCCGCTCGCGGCTGCTGCGGCGGCTGTTCCAGATGTTCGAGCGATCGGCCGTCCGCCGCTCGCGCGTCGTCATCGTGATCTGCGCGGAGCTCGAACGCCTCGTCCGGGAGATCGATCCAGCATCGCAGCCCGTGCTGATCGAGAACGCGCCGGGCGCCGGTGAGGGCGGTACGCTCCGCGGCCGCAATGACGTCCGCGCCGAATTCGGATTGACGCCGGCGACGCCGCTGGTCTTGTACACCGGCACGTTCGAAGCGTACCAAGGGCTGGATCTGCTGTTCGACGCCGCGATGGAGGTCGTCCGCGCCCGGCCGGAGGTTCGATTCCTGCTGGCCGGAGGACGCCGCGATCAGCTCGAGCGGACCCGCCGCGACCTGGCCCGGCTCGGCCTGGAGCGTCACGTCATCCTGGCAGGGGAGCGGCCCGCGGACGATATTCCCTCGTTCCTCGACGCCGCCGACGTCCTCGTCTCGCCGCGAAGCAGGGGCACCAACACGCCGCTGAAGATTTACCAGTACTTGCGATCGGGCCGGCCGATCGTCGCGACACGGCTGCTGACCCACACGCAGGTGCTGAGCGACGAGATTGCGATTCTCACTGGCGCCACGCCAGTGGAATACGCAGGCGGGATTCTTCAGGCGATCGCGGATCCCGATCGCGCCGGCGCGATCGGCGCCCGCGCCGCGGAGTTGGCGGCCACCAAATACAGCTACGCCGCCTACCTCGCGCGGACGCGCGAGGCGGTTGGGCGCCTCTCGCCGGGCGCCGCGGCGGCCGTACAGCGGAGCCCGGTGTGAGCGCCGAGCCGGTGACGGGCGTCAAATCCGATCACTACAGCTACACCGTCTATGCCGACCCGGCGATGGCCGAGGCGTTCGACCGTGCGCGATTCGGCGGGCCGATCGGCGAGCTGCTGGCCGAGTCGCAGGCGGCGGTCCTGCGCGACTTCGCCGGAACACACCTCTCCGGACAATCCGCGCTCGACGTCGGCACCGGCACGGCGCGGGCCGCGCTGCTGCTCGCGGACGCTGGCGCCTCGGTCACCGCACTCGATGCATCGTCGGAGATGCTGCGTGTTGCCCGCGGGCGCGCCGCGGCGCGAGGCGCCGCGATCCGGTTCGAGGTCGGTGATGCGCATCACCTGGCGCATGCGGATCGATCGTTCGACCTCGCCGTCAGTTTGCGCGTGCTGATGCACACGCCGAACTGGCGGCAGTGCGTTGCCGAGCTCTGCCGTGTCGCGCGGCACCGCGTGATCGTCGATTTTCCTGCCCGCGGCAGCGTCGCCTTGTTGCAGGCACTGGCGCGTCGAGCCGCTGCGGCGGCGGGGGCGAGGATCGAGGCGTATCGCGTCTTCAGCGAAGCGCAAATCGGCGGCGAGCTCCGCAAGCATGGTTATCGCGTGACGCGCACTCATCGGCAGTTCGTGCTGCCGATCGCCTTCCACAAGCGCCTGGGCTCGCGGCCGCTCACCGAGCGTGTGGAAGGCGGGCTCGAAACGATCGGTCTTCTCAGGCTGGCCGGTTCACCCGTCACGGTGCTGGCCGAGCGGTGAAGGCGCTCGTCACGGGAGCCACCGGATTCACGGGAGGTCACCTTGCCCGGTATCTGGCGGCGCGGGGCGACGCGGTTCGCGTGCTCGTCCGTCAGCCGTCACAAGCCGAGCGGCAAGCGTTCGCAGGAATGGAGACAGTTGTCGGCGATCTCGAGACCGGCGACAACCTGCTGCGCGCCGCCGAGGGCGTCGATGTCGTTTTCAACGTCGCGGCACTCTACCGCCAGGCGGGATTGCCGGAGGCGACGTATCGCAGGGTGAACGCCGAGGCGCCGGGCGCAATCGTCGAGGCGTCCGCCAAGTCCGGTGTCCGACGTGTTGTCCATTGCAGCACGGTCGGCGTGCACGGGGACATCGAGCATCCGCCCGCGGACGAGAACGCGCCGCTCCGTCCCGGCGACGTTTATCAGATCACCAAGCTCGAAGGCGAGGAGCATGCCCGCGCCCGCGCGCTGGAAAGCGGCGTCGAGCTCGTCATCGTGCGGCCCTCCGGCATTTATGGCGCCGGCGATCGGCGGCTCCTGAAGCTGTTTCGCGGGGTGGCGCGCCGTCGATTCGTCATCCTCGGCGACGGGGAGATCTTCTACCATCTGACACATATCGACGATCTGGTCGAAGGATTCCGTCTCGCGGCCACGGTGCCCGGCGCCGCGGGCCGCACCTACATCCTCGCTGGCGGCGAAGTGACCACGTTGAACGAACTGGTGCGAATCATCGGCGCGGAAGCGGGAGTGCCCGGCGAGCCATGGCATCTGCCGGTCTGGCCATTCTGGGTGGCCGGTGCTGCGTGCGAGGCGATCTGCACGCCGCTCGGGATCGAGCCGCCGCTCTATCGACGGCGCGTCGACTTCTTCACGAAGAGCCGCGCGTTCGACATCACACGCGCGCGCACCGAGCTCGACTTTCAGCCGCGCGTGACGCTGCGCGAGGGCGTTCGGCGGACACTGGACTGGTATCGTGCCGAGGGTTGGCTCTGATGGCTGTATCCGGTATCCCGCGCGCGCAGGACGAGCTGACCGCGCGTGACAGGTCCGCCCGCCAGAAATACTCCCGTCTCATCGTCGGCCGCGACGGCTGGGGCGCGCTCCTCGGTTACGAGCTGGTGCAGCTGCTGTCGCAGTGGGTGCCCGGGGCACTGGGCCTGGCGCTGAGGAAGGCCTTGTATCCGAGGCTGCTTGGTTCGTGCGGGCGCCGGGTGATCTTCGGTCAGCACGTCGTGTTGCGTCATCCGCACAAAATCCGCATCGGCGACGACGTGGTCATCGACGATCAGTGCCTGATCGATGCCAAGGGCGATACGAACGGCGGGATTACGATCGCCGCCGGCACGTTCATCGGACGCAACACGATCCTGTCGTGCAAGAACGGCGACATCGTGATCGGCGAAGGCGCGAACATCGGCTTCAACTGTGAGATCTTCTCGGCGGCGCGCGTCGAGCTCGGGCCGCGGACGCTGCTGGCCGCCTACTGCTACGTGATCGGCGGCGACCACGACTGGAAGGATGCCACCAAGCCGGTGCTGGAGCAGGGACGCGTCGCCTCCGGCGTCCGGATCGGAGCCGGCGCCTGGCTTGGTGCCGGCGTCAAAGTGCTCGACGGCACGGCGGTGGGCGAAAACGCGATTGTCGGCGCCGGAGCGGTGGTAAACGCCGATGTGCCGGCGGATGCGATCGCGGTCGGCGTGCCGGCGCGCGTCGTCGGCAGCCGCGCGGAGAAAGCGGGCGCATGAGCGGTCCGGACGTCTCCGGCCCAGACGCCGCGCCGGCTCGCAGGCTGAACGTCCTCCAGGTGTGCGATCACCTGGGCTGGGAAGGGTCGCGCATGCACGGCGTCAAGCGCCTGTTTGCGTGGATGATCCCACGCTTCGACCGCAGCCGCTTCAACGTCTCGCTCGTCAGCCTGCGCAAGAAAGATCTCTCCGAAGAGACGCTCGACGCGCTCGGGATCGACATCGAGTATCTGCACCGTTCCAAGTTCGATCCAGCGACGCTGACCGCGCTTCTCAAGATCATCGATCGTAAGGAGATCGACATCCTGCACCTGCACGGCTATGGCGCGACGACGTTCGGACGGCTCGCCGGCGCGATGCGCGGGCTGCCGGCGATCCTCCACGAGCACGCCAATCTCACGGACACGCCGTGGTTCCAGAAAGTGGCGGATCGGTTGCTGGAGCCGTATACCGACATCGCCCTCGCCGTGTCGAAGAGCACCGCCGACTTCGTCCGCGGCGCGCGACTCGTGCGCGACGAGAAGGTCAAGGTTGTCTATCTTGGCGCGCCGGTCGAGGAATTCAGCCGGCCGCGCACGCCGGAGGAAATCGCCGCCGCGCGCCACGCGCTCGGCATTCGAGACGGTGAGTTCGCGGCGGGAACGGTCACGCGCCTGCACGACTCGAAGGGTAACGAGTATCTGGTCGAAGCCGCGCGGCTGGTAGTGGACACGCATCCCGAAGCGCGCTTCTTCCTCGCAGGAGAGGGACCGCTCCGGCCGGCGCTCGAAGCCCAGGCCCAGCGCCTCGGCCTGGGCGATCGCTTCGTGTTCGTCGGCTTCGTCAAGGACGTGGCGACGACGCTGTCGGCCTTCGACTTGAGCGTGTTCCCGTCGCTCTGGGAAGGCACGCCGTTGACCGCGTTCGAAGCGCTGGCCAGCGCTCGACCGATCGTCGCGACCGACGCGGACGGATTGACCGATATTCTGGACGCCGGCCGCACCGCCTGGATCGTTCCGAAGCGGAATGCGTCGGCATTGGCCGAGAAGATTGTCTACGCGATCGAGCACCCGGACGAGCGTGCGCGTCTCGCTGCAAACGCGGGCGAGTCGTCGAAGAACTTCGACGTCACGGCCTTCGTGCGAAAGATGGAACGGCTCTACACGCTGCTCCACCACGTCTCTCGCCCCACGAAGCGTCGCGGCATCCTGACGCAGGACCTGTCGTTTCTGACGCGAGGCGAGGCGGCGTGAGCGCCGCGCCTTCGACGTTCGTCCGGCAACCGGCAGATCGTGCTCCCGGCGCCAGGCCGCTGGACGCCCGGCCGGGCCTGATCGCGGCCGCACTCGTGTTCTTTGTCTACGGCGGTATGGCCTTGTCGGTGGATTTTCCGCGCGCGGCGTTCGGCTTTCAGAGCGACGAGGCGACCTATTACATGATGGGGCACAGCCTCGCGGCCGACGGCGATCTCGAATACCGGCGCGCCGACCTCGTACGCGTCTGGCGCGAGTTTCCGAGCGGTCCGGCGGGCGTGTTCCTGAAGCCGGGACGCACCGTTCGTGTCCGGCTCAATGCCGCTTTCCCTTTCCTCCACGTGTCGTACGGCGCCGATCCGGACAAACAGCGCCTCTACTACGGCAAGTCCTTCATCTACCCGCTGGTCGCGACGCCATTCGTGTGGCTGTTCGGCACGAATGGCTTCCTGGTGCTGCACGCACTCCTGCTTGCGCTCGCCATCGGCGCCGGCTACCTGTTCCTCGCCGCGCGCAGCTCGCCGCCAGTGGCGCTGCTTCTCGCCACTGGTTTCTTTCTCGTTTCCGTCACGCCGGGCTATCTGGTGTGGATTACGCCCGAGCTGTTCAATCTGGTCGTGGTGGTCCTCGGCTACTTCTGCTGGTCGTTCAAGTACGTGGCTCCTGGCGTCTCGATCCGAGGGTTGCGCTGGCTCCAGACCGGCACCTCCGATGTCGTGGCGGCGCTGCTCATCGGAGTGGCGACTTTCTCGAAACCACCGAACGGACTGTTGATCGTCCCGATCCTGTGCGGCCTGATTTCGCAACGCCGCTTGCGAACGGCCGTGGCGATCGGCATCGCCTTCAGCCTGATTGTCGGCGGACTGTTCGCGCTCAATCTCGGCGTGAGCGGCGACTGGAACTTCCAGGGAGGAGCGCGCAGTACCTACTACGGGGCGTTCCCGTTCCAGACCGCTGACGCCGGCTTCGACGTCGGCATGGAGCGCGCCACCAACGAAGTGCTGACGAACATCGTGTTCGACCCGTCGGTGTTCTGGTCCCGCCTCGGCTCCAACGTCGTCTACTTCTTCTTCGGCCGTCACTCCGGCATGGTGCCGTATTTCTTCCCGGGCGTCTTCGCCCTCGCCGCCTTTCTCTGGCCCGGCGCGCGGCGGGTCTCGTGGCAATGGCTGATCTTCGCGGTCGCCATCGTCGAGATTCTGCTGATCCTGATTTGGATTCCCTACAACTACTTCGGCGGCGGAGGCGTGCTGGGCAATCGCTATTTCATGAACGCCTACGGCCTGTTCCTGTTCCTCCTGCCGCCGCTCGACTCGATCGGCCTGGCGCTGGCGCCGTGGGCCGTCGGCGCGCTGTTCACGGCGAAGATCGTCCTCAATCCGTTCTATTCGTCGTTCTATCCTGCGGAACACGCGAAGGCCGGTCCGCTGCGCTGGCTGCCGGTCGAGATGACGCTGATCAACGATCTGCCGATCAACACGCGGCTGGATCGCGTACGCGTGGCATTCGGGCCCGAGCACGCGCGCTTTCAGATTTACTTTCTCGACGACAACGCGTTCGGCCGCGAGAACGACTCGTTCTGGGTGCGCGGAGATTCGCGCGCCGATCTGATCGTGAAGACGGTCGACGCGTCGACGAAACTGCGCATGACGTGCGCGAGCGGTGCGTCTCGAGTCGCGGTCAAGGTGCAGGCCGCGGGAGAGAGCACGAGCGTCACTCTCGAGCCCGGCCAGGTCAGCGTCGTCGAACTGCAGCTGCCGCGGGGATTCCCGTATCAGGGAACACGCGCGTGGAATGTGACAATCCAGGTGCGCGGCGGCTTCGTGCCGCTGTTCGCCACCGGCGCGAACGACGTCCGGTATCTCGGCGTCATGATCAAACCCGAGCTCGTACCGTGAGCACGGTAGCCGTCGTCACGTCGAGCCCGCCGTTTGTCGAAGGCGGTCACCTCGTGATTGCGCGGGCGCTCGTGACCGCGCTCCGCGAGGCTGGTCACGCCGCCGACGTCGTCGTCACGCCCCAGAACCGATTCGGCCGGCAAGCCGCAGCGTATGCGGCAACCTGGCTGACCGACGTCGGCCAGGCTGCCGACGGCCGCACCGTCGATCAGGTGATTTCACTGCGCTTCCCGAGCTATGCCGTTCGCCATCCTCGCCACGTGTGCTGGCTGAACCACACCATGCGCGAGTACTACGACCTCTGGCCGGCGTTCCGAGCGCAGCTGTCGAGCCTGAATCAGAAGAAAGAGGGCATACGGCGCCGGATGATTCACCGCGCCGACCGCTACCTCCTCGGACGAAACGTTCGCCGGCTGTTCGTGCAGTCCCAGACGATCCGACGGCGGCTCGAGCAATGGCCCGAAGTCCATGCCGAAGTTCTCTATCCACCACCGCCGCAGCGGCCCTATCGCGTGGACGACTACGAGCCATACCTCTTCGCCGTCTCCCGCTTCACTCGGCTGAAGCGCATGTCGCTAATCGTGGACGCGCTTGCGGAGCCGGCCGCGGCAGGCATCCGGCTCGTGCTCGCGGGCGAGGGCGAGGAACTGACCGACATTCAAGCGCGGATCAGGGGCGCCGGTCTCGAGCGGCGGGTGCAGCTGACCGGACGCCTCAGTGAATCCGATCTCGTCGGCCACCTCTCGCGCTGCAGGGCGGTGGTGTTCCCGCCGTTCGACGAAGACTACGGGTTCGTGACCATCGAGGCGTTCGCGTCGGCGCGACCGGTCATCACGTGTCGCGACAGCGGAGGACCTGCGGAGATCGTCGAAGACGGTGCTTCGGGGCTGGTCGTCGAGCCGACGGCCGCCGCGCTCGCGCAGGCTTTTCGGCGTGTGATCGACGATCGCGATGGAGCGGCTCGCATGGGCCAGGCCGGCGAAGCGTTCGCGGCGCGCCTGACGTGGCCGGCGACGCTGTCGCGGCTCCTGCTTCCTGTAAACTGAAAGACCATGAGCTACGGCACTCCGCTCGAGGCGCGCATCGCCAAGAAGACGACCCGCGCCATCCTCGACTACCGGATGATCGAGGACGGCGATCGCGTGATGGTCGGCCTGTCGGGCGGCAAGGACAGCTGGGCGCTGCTCCAGATCCTCAGCGTCCTTCGCGAGCGCGCGCCGATCGACTTCTCGCTGGTGGCGATGAACGTCGATTCGGGCTACGAGGGGTATCAGCACGAGCTCGTCGCCGAGGCCTGCCGCACTCGCGGCTGGGAGTTCCATCGGATCAGCACCTCGATCGGCGAAACGATCGACACGGTGCTCGATGCCGACCAGACGCCCTGCTCGCTCTGCGCCCGGCTGCGCCGCGGCGTCCTGTATCGCGTTGCCGGCGAGGTCGGAGCCACCAAGATTGCGCTGGGTCATCACGCCGACGACTTCGTCGAGACGCTGCTGCTGAACACGTTCTTCGCTGGTGCGCTCAAGGCGATGCCGGCGCGGCTCGTCTCCGACGACAAGCGGCACGTGGTCATCCGGCCGCTGGTGTACGTCTGGGAGGACGAGGCACGCGCGTACGCGAAAGCGTCGGCGCTGCCGGTGATCGGCTGCTGCTGTCCGGCATGTGGCGATCTCAGCCTGCAGCGTCAGCGGGTGAAGCGGCTGCTGATGGACCTCGAGCGCGAGCATCCCGACATCAAGCAATCGCTGCTGAAGTCGCTATCGAACGTCCAGCCACGCCATCTCCTCGATCGCCGGATGAATCCTCCGGACTCAGCCCAGCCGTCCCAGCGCGAAGATGTCGACGTCGGCATGCTGACGCCGTCCGTCCTGATCCCGTTGGCCGACGTCCGACGCTGACTTGCGGGCCGTCCTTCAACGCGTCTCGAGCGCCCGCGTGACCGTCGACGATCGGCAGGTAGGGGCCATCGATCGCGGGCTGGTCGTGCTGCTTGGTGTGGAGCGCGGCGACGGGCCGGCAGATCGCGACTACATCGCATCGAAAATCTGTGAGCTCCGCATCTTTCCCGACGCGGATGGCCGGATGAACCGTTCCGTCACCGACATCGATGGCGGCGTGCTCGTGGTGTCGCAGTTCACGCTGGCTGGCGACGCCCGGAAGGGCCGGCGCCCATCCTTCGACGATGCGGCGGCGCCGGGAGAGGCCAGGCTGCTTTATGAGGACGTGGTTCGTTCCATTCAGGCGAAGGGCCTGACCGTCGCCACCGGTGTCTTCCAGGCCATGATGCAGGTCGCGCTCGTCAACGATGGCCCGGTGACAATTCTGCTGGACAGCCGCAAACGGTTTTGATGTCGCGCGTCATCGCTCTGTCATCCACGGCGATTGTCTTACTGGCCCTGGGGCTCGCGACGCCTTCGCTCGTCTGGGCGCAGCAACGTCCGCTGACGACGGAGGATCCCGAGACGATTGGCACCGGCCGATTTCTCTTCGAAGGCGGCATTGAAACCGGGCGCGACGCGCGCTACGCGCTCTCGGGCCTGCGCGGCGATCGCCTGCAGATGCCGGTTGGCGTCAGCTTCGGCCTCGGCACGATTGGTGAACTCCAGCTCGACACCGGCTATACCTGGTTCGACATCGACAGTCGAACGGACGCGCCATTGGCCTTTCGCGTGCCAGCGGACGCCGAGCGCACGCATGACGTGCTCGACCTCGTGGTAGCGACCAAGATCCGTGTGCTCGCGGAGAACGCCGGCCGTCCCGCAATTGCTGTCCGCTTCGCGACGCGGTTGCCGAATGCCAGCAACGAGAGCGGGCTTGGGCTGGACACCACCGATTTTTCGTTCGGCGTTCTCGTCGGCAAGACTCTCGGATCCGTACGCATCGTCGGCAACGCAGGATTTGTGCTGCTGAGCAATCCACTCGTTGGCACGATTCAGGACGATGCATTCGTCGGCGGCGTGTCGATCGCGCGAGCGATCACGAAGGGCTTGGAGCTGGCGGCGGAGGTGAGCGGTCAGAAGGACTGGTTTGCGGATGTCCCGCCGCCTGGCGGCGAGCCGCTCGGCGAGGTGCGGACCGCCGTCCGCTATACGCGAGGCCGGACCCGCATCGACGGCGGTCTCCTGTTCGGCTTTACCGAACGATCGCCCGACTTCGGCATCATGGCCGGCATCACGATTGTCGGGACTCTCCAATAGGCGCACCGTAGCCCCGGGTACCGTAGGCCCGAGCTTTAGCTCGGGCAATACGTAGGACGTGCGCCCAAGCTAAAGCTTGGGCCTACGTACGATGTGGGCACGCCAACCAGGGCAACGCGGGTAACTTGGGCAACGACGGATCAAACGTGGATCGGAAGATAGAACTCCTTGAGCAGCTGTATCTCGTCCTGCACGCGCGATGAGGTCCATCCGAGCTGTTCCCGCATCAACCGCTCGACCTTCAACACCGCTTCGTCGCCCGGATAGCCCGCGGCGCCGAGGCCGGTGCGTCGCAGTACGACGTCTTCGAGCGTGACCGCCATTTCATTGCGGGCCGCCTCGACGATCTGGGCGCCGATGATCGGCAGTGACGGCGTCATCCGTTCCGCGAGGTGCGGATTGGCGATCGCCGTGGCCGCGATGCGCTGGGCGTCGGCGCCGTAAATTCGCTGCAGGTACTCCCACACCTCGCGATCGAACTGTTTCGACGGCGGCGGGGTGCCGTCGGGAAGGCTGCCCGGCAGGCGCAACCGCGAGGTCTGCGGCGGCGCGCTGACGCCGCCGAGTTGAGACACGGCCAGCGTCACGGCATATTCCGCCGCAGCGCGGGCGGTCGTGTACTTGACGCCCATCACCGAAATCGCGCCGTCGACGCCATCCTGACGGTGCTCGCGGATCAACGGGCGATCGGCGAGCAGAACCTGGCCGCGCCGGATTCGTGCCGGCACGATCCCCCGCTGCACGAGGGCGATGTCGTCGAAGCCAAGTTTCAGCGCGGGGAAGGCTTCATTGATTTCGTCGATGAAGCTGGCGAGCTCCTGCGCCGTGACCATGCCCGCGTCCGCGCCGCACGGTTCCGAGCCGTGCCAGGTGCCGATCGAGAGCCGGTTGTGCCATGGCATCGTGAAGAGCAGCCGTCCCGACACAGCCGGCGCACCGCACGCCACCCGTGGCGCCGCGCGTGTCGTGACGACATTCATCGCCTTGACGAGCGGCGTCGATCGTCTGACGCCGAAGGCCGCCATGAGACGGCCGGCGGCGCCGCCTGCGGCGTTGATCGTGACTCGGGCCCTGATGGCGCGCCGCGCGCCGTCGACGCCGTCGCGCACCATCATGCCAATGACGCGCCGCCGCTCGCGAATGGGCTCGATCGCGTCCACGTAGTTGGCGAGCGCGGCGCCGGCGCGTGACGCGGCCAGCGCAACCGCGAACGTCAGCCGTTCCGCGTGCTCGGTGCGGTAGTCCGACCATACGGCCACCGAAGCGGTGTCGGGAAGCAGTATGCCGGTGTCGATCGCCGCGCGCTCGGTGCCAGACACGACACCGCCTGGAGCCAACCAGACGCTGCGATCGATACCCGCGTTGCGATCGGCGGAAAGCCAGCCGTCGGCAAGCAGCCCGGCCCGAAGCATGGCGGCGCTCTTCCCCTTCGCGCCGGCCTCTACGGCGAACGGCTGCGGCGCAATGAGATGCGGTGCGACGCGGGCCCAGAAGCGGCGCTCGCGAACCGACTCGCGAAAGCGCACGAGATCGGCGGATTGCAGATAACGAAGGCCGCCGTGCAGCGTGCGATGGTGATTGAACGAGGCGCCGCCGCCGAAGTCATGGCGATCGATCACGGCGACGCGGAGACCGCGCGTCGCCGCATCCCATGCGGCCATGAGCCCGCAGATGCCACCGCCGATCACGAGGAGATCGAAGGGGCGGGCGCTGAGCGCCTCCAGGTCGCGAGTCATTTCTCGAAATGGGAGCCGGATCGGGTGAAGCACCTGCATTATAGTTACAGCTCGTGTCACCCGGCGATGCATCGGCGTCGCGCGCGCTGATCGGGCGTGTGCGCGCGTACTGGAACGAGCACATTCACGATCTGGCGATCACGACGCATCCGTCGGGGTCCCCCGAGTTCTTTCAGGATCTCGACGAGTATCACTTTGACAAACTGCATCACCTTCTCGCCCTGATTCCCTTCGACAAGCTGTCGGGGCAGCGCGTGCTCGACGTCGGCTGCGGCACCGGCGTCGATCTGGCGCGATTTGCGCGGGGTGGCGCACGGGCCGTTGGCGTCGACCTGGCGGAATCGGCCGTTCGGCTGGCGCAGCAGAACGTCGGACATCAGCGGCTCCCTGCCTGCCTGCTGGTCGGCGACGGCGAGCATCTGCCGTTTGCCGACAATCAGTTCGACTTCGTGTTCGCGCACGGCGTCGTCCAGTACACCGCCAACGGGCGCCGGCTCGTGGAGGAAGTACGCCGTGTCCTGAAGCCCGGGGGCCAGGCGGTCTTTCAGGGCTACAACCGGATCTCCTGGCTGAACGCCTTGTCGAAGTTGATGAAAGTCGATCTCGAACACGAAGGCGCGCCGGTGCTGCACAAGTACAGCCCGGACGAATTCCGAACGGTCGTGGCCGGATTCTCCGACGTGCGTCTTGTCTACGAGCGATTCCCGGTCAAGAGCCGTCTTCACGGCGGGTGGAAGGGGGTCGCGTTCAACACGTTCTTCGTCGGTGCGTTCAACGCGCTGCCGCGGCGCTGGGTGGAGCGGTACGGCTGGCATCTGCTGGCGTTCTGCCGGAAGTCAACGGACCGCCGATGATCGCATTCACCAAAGCGCACGCCTACGGCAATGACTTCCTCTACGTGGAGGCAAGAGCGCTCGCCGGCCACGATCTGGTGGCGACGGCGCGGCGGTTGTGCGATCGCCATCGTGGAGTCGGCGCCGACGGCTTGATCGTCTACACGCCCACGCCGCTCGGTGCCACGATGACGTTGCTCAACGCGGACGGGAGCGCCGCCGAGTTGTCCGGCAACGGACTGCGCGGCCTCGCCGCAATCCTGGTCCGTGCCCGTGACGTGCAAGCCACCACGGTCAATCGCGCCGTCGAGATCGAGACGACCGCCGGCCTCCGGCTGCTGACGCTCGAGCAGCGCGACGGCGCGGGTTACCAATTCGCCGCCGAGATGGGGGCGCCCACGGAGCTGCGCGAGGAGACGATCGAGGCGGCCGGAGAAGTCCTCACGGCGTCTACGCTCTCGATGGGCAATCCGCAGTGCGTCATCCTTGGACCGCTGCCGGACGATGCGCGGTTCAACCGGCTTGGGCCTGCCCTCGAACGCCACCCGCGGTTTCCGGCGGGAACGAACGTCGAGTTCGCAGAGATCGAGCGCCCCGATCTCCTGCGCATCCGCATCTGGGAGCGCGGCGTCGGCCCGACAACATCGTCGGGCACGGGATCCTGCGCCGCCGCCGTCGCCGCCGCCGCGCACGGCGGCGCTCACCGCCGGGTCGAGGTCGTCGCTCCTGGCGGCTCGCAGGTCGTCGAGTGGACGCCGGATGGCGTCGTCCTGACCGGATGGGCGGAAATCGTGTGCGACGGATCGTTTACCGCCGGCCTTTGAACGACACGACTGCCATTCGAAGAACTGCGTACAGGAAAACGATCCGCCCTGGCAGGAACTGCAGGTCTCAGCCGCGTCGCCGCGGCGGCCGGCTCGGTCGCGCGGGCGCCGGCGGAGGTGGTGGAGGCGGCACGCTCTCGACGGCGGCGGCGACCGCGCGGCTGATGCCTTGCAACTGCTGTCGCGCGACCAGGTAATCTTCCTTGGCAAGCGCATTGCCAGCCGCCTCTGTAGCCTTGTGCGCCGTCTCGATCGCGGCGCGCAGCGTCGCTGTGCCCTCCGCGGGCGTATGCGCATCCTCGGCCGCCTTCAGACGAACCGTCGCGACGGAGATTGCGGCGGTCGTATCGGCCAGCAGGCGCTCGGCGTCGCTTCGCACCGTCGCGCGCTCGTCGGCGGCGCGTTTCGCAGCGGCTTGTGCGCGCTCGCGGCTGTCGAGTGCGTGATTGAGGGCGAGGCGGTAGTCGCGCTGGCCGACGGCGTCCTGCGCACGGTTCAGGGCATCGACCGCGCCTTTGAGCTCCTCGGGCGCGTAGACAGCGGCGCCGGCGGCGCGCGCCGCATCGATGGCGCCTTGTGCCTGGTGCAACTCTTTGTTGGGCGGTTCGCTGCACGCGGCGATGAGGAAGACGGACAGCAGAATCGTGCTGAGCGGCAGAACGCGGCGCACCATCGCGCCTGAGTATATACGGGGTCACTCCGTGCCCGAGCTTCGGATACCGCCGCGCATGTTGGCGACGCTGCAGCAGGCGACGCGCGTCGCGGTGATCACTGGTGCGGGTATGTCCGCTGAAAGCGGAGTGCCGACGTTCCGCGGCGCCGGAGGCCTGTGGCGATCGTTCAGACCGGAGGATCTCGCGACGCCGCAGGCGTTCGCGCGCGACCCGCAGACGGTGTGGGCGTGGTATCGCTGGCGACAGCGCCTGATCGCGGCCGCGTCGCCGAATGCTGGTCACACCGCGCTTGCGGCACTCCAGATCGCGCGCCCCGGATGGCGCGTGCTCACGCAGAACGTCGATGGGCTGCATCAGCGCGCAGGGAACGCTGCCGTGCTCGAGTTGCACGGTTCGATTTGGCGAACGCGCTGCGCATCGTGCCGACGCCCCGGTCCCATAAATCTGGCGCTCGACGAAGACACTGCTCCGTTGCCACGGTGCGTCTGCGCTGCCTTGATGCGGCCGGATGTCGTCTGGTTCGGTGAGCCACTGGACGCCGACGTGCTGGCCACGGCGTGGACCATCGTCGAGAACGCCGAGGCAGTGATCGTGGTGGGAACGTCGGCCGTTGTGTATCCGGTCGCCGCGTTGCCGCAGGCCGCGCGCGCCCGCAACGTGCCGCTCATCGAGATCAACGTCGAGGACACGCCGTTGACCGGCAGCGTCACCCACGTCGTCCGCGCGACTGCCGCGACGGCGTTGCCGGCGCTTGCGAGTCAGTTGTGAAGCGGCTGGCGCCCGCGGACCGGCCCCGCGAGAAGCTGGCCCGCGCCGGCGCCACCGCGCTCGGCGACAACGAGCTGATCGCAGTGATTCTCGGACAAGGCGGAGCCGGTCGCACGGCGCTCGATCTCGGCGCCGCCATCCTCGCCTGTGCGGGTGGGCCAACCGGGTTGTCGCGGGTCTCGCTTGCGGATCTTCAGCGTGTGGACGGCGTCGGTATCGCGCGTGCGGCGCAGATCCTGGCCGCCGTCGAGCTCGGTCGCCGCACGCTCTCGGCCACGCTGGAGCGCCGCCAGTTCACGAAGCCCCGCGACGTGGCGGCGTGGCTGCTGCCGCAGTTCGGCGGCGCGCCGGTAGAGCAGTTCGGAACGGTCCTCCTCGATACCAAGTTGCGACTCATCGGCGTGAAAGTGGTCTCGATCGGATCGCTCGATGCGAGCACCGCGGTGCCGAGAGACGTGTTCCGGGAAGCCGTCGCGGCGCGAGCCGCCGCCGTGATCCTCTTCCACAATCACCCGTCGGGCGATCCTTCGCCGAGCCGGGACGACGTCGCGGTGACCCGGCAACTGATTGCCGCTGGCACCCTGCTCGGCATCCAGGTGGTCGATCACGTGGTCCTCGGCACCGTCACCTATTTCAGTTTCAGTGAGGACAAGCTCCTCTAAGGTTGGAACGCGCGACGAGCTCGTTGTTGGAAGTTATTCGAGCTTGAGCGCTGTCGCCGGATCGGTACGTGCCGCTTTCCACGCCGGCGCGGCCGCGGCGGCGAGTGCCGCGGCACACAGAATCGCGGGCGCAGCCGCGAACGTGAAGGGATCCAGCGGCGTCACGCGAAAGAGCAGTGACTCGACGGCACGACTCGACGCGGCGGCACCAAGCAGACCGACAGCCGTGCCCGCGGACAGCACGGCGATCGCCTCACCGAGCACGAGCCGCAGCACGTCGCCCGTGCGTGCACCGAGCGCCATGCGGAGGGCGAGCTCGCGGCGTCGATGCTGGACCGAGAAGGCGAGGAGACCGGCCACACCGACTGCGGCGACGATCAGTGCCAGACCGGCAAAGAGCGCCACCAGGCGCGCGCGGAACCGCGGTTGTGCCGTCGCTTGCGCTGCGATCTCGTCGATCGTGCGGACCTGCGTCAGCGCCAGGTTCTTGTCGACGCGCGCGACGGCGGCGGCGATCGCTGGCGGTATCGTTTCGGGCGGCACCTGCGTGCGCACTGACAGCGTGGACCAGAACCAGGGATTCTGGGCGGTCGGCACATAGATCTGCACGGCGTCGCCCGTGTCGGCCGGTGTCTCGAGCACCTGCCGTGCGACGCCGACCACCTGCCGCGTGACCGGCGTCGGACCCTGAAACGACATGCCATCCACCCGCACTTGCAGCGTCAATGGATCCCGGCCGGCCGCATAGCGACGGACGAAGGCCTCGCTGACGATGCAGACGGGAAGAGAGGTGGCCGTATCGGAGTCGCGGAAGGCACGGCCGCGAAGGATGGGAATCCCCAGCGTTTCGAAGAACCGCGTCCCTGTGATCTGGTAGTGCGCCGAAGGCTGATTGGCCGGATCAGGCGCCGGGTCGCCGACGACGGTGAATCCCTGCCCGATGTCCCATCCGTCGAAGGGCAGACTGCCGCCGAACGACGCGCTGGCGACCCCGGGAACCGCCGCCAGCTCGCGCTCGACATTGCGATAGAACGCAGCCAGGCGTGCCTCGGTGGGATAGCGCGCTTCCGGGAGGGCCGCCGTCATCGTGATCACGCTGCGTTCGTGATTGCCGGCATCGACGCGCTCGAGGGACAGCAAGGTCCGCACGAGCAGTCCGGCACCGGAGAGCAGTACGATCGCGACCGCCACTTCCGCGATTGCCAGGCCCGCGCGCAGTCGCCCCGTCCGAGCGGTCGCCGTCCGGCCCCGTGAGACCATCGTCGCCGCCAGCGACACGTCAGTCGCGTGCCACGCAGGCACCAGACCGAAGAGCACGCCGGCGCCCAGCGCAGCGGCAATCGCAAACAGCGTCACACGAACGTCCAGCGCGAGGACGATTCCCTGCGGCAGTGTGTCGGGCGGCATGATGGACGGCGCTGCACGAAGGAGCGCCGCGGCAAACGCGACACCAGCGCCGCCGCCGATCGCTGCCATCAGCACGCTTTCGCCGACGAGCTGCCGCACCAATCGCGCGCGGCTGGCGCCAAGCGCGGCGCGCAACGCCATTTCGGGTGTCCGGCCGATGCCACGGGCGAGCAGCAGGTTGGCGATATTGGCGCACGCCATCAGCAGCATCAGGGCGACGATACCGACCAGCACCTTTGCCGTCGTCTTGAGATCACCTCCCACCAGGGCCTGGTGGAGTGGTTCGACCGTGACGCCCCAGCCCTTGTTCGTGTCCGGAGCGATGCGCGCGATGCCGCGGGCGATCGCCGCCATATCGGCCCGCGCCTGATCGATGGTCACCGCGGGGCGCAGCCGGCCGATGACCTGCAGGTAATGCATCTGACGCTGTTCGGGTGTTCGCTGTGGCCTGAACAGCACCCAGAGATCGCTCGCGAAAAGAATCTGGAAATCCGCGGGCACGATGCCGATCACCGTGTACGGCGCGTCGTCGAAAGTCACGCTGCGGCCGACAATCGCGGGATCGCTTCCGAAGTGACTGTGCCAGAAACGTTCGCTGATGACCACCACGTGCGCACCTGACCTGGCGTCCTCGTCCCGGAAGGTTCGCCCCGCCAATGGCACGATGCCGAGCACGTCGAAGAACCGCGTCGTGACCGACTGGCCGGCGACGCGCTCGGGCAGCGTTCCCGGGCGCGTCAGTGTCTGGCTGCCGCCCGCCACTGCCGCCATCGCCGCAAACGTGCGGTTCTGCTCGCTCCAGTCCACGAAGTTGAGCGGCGCCACGCGATTGTGCGTCCCTCCCGGCGGCGCTTCCCACAGCATCGTGAGCAAGTGCGCGTCGCGATACGGCAGGTCTCGGAGCAGCGTTCGATCGAACAGGCTGAAGATGGCTGTGGTGGCGCCGATCCCGAGGGCGAGCACCACCACGGCGAGAGTCGTGAAACCGCGGGCGCGCCAAAGCACACGCGCGGCGTGACGGAGGTCGCGCCAGATCATCATGCGTCTTGGACGAGAGAGCGGGCGTGGCCGTTAGGTCATGTCGTGAGGTTTCGTCCCCTGGTCCCGGGTCAGGAGGGCGCCCGCGTGGGGGCTAGGCTAGAATGAACGTTTCGGGTTTTCGCGAAAGGCCCGTCCGAGCGCGATGCGGATCCTCTATTTCGACTGTTTCAACGGCGCCTCCGGCGACATGATTCTCGGCGCCCTCCTCGACGCGGGGCTGCCGCTCGACGCGCTGCGCGGTGCTCTGGGCAGCCTTGCGATCGATCATTTCGAGGTCACGGCGGATCGTGTCCTGCGGGCCGGCGTCTCGGCGACGAAGTTCCGTCTGCACGAACACGGCAGCCCTGCCGTCGTCGCACACAGCCACGATCAGGCGCACCATCACCACGCGCACGAACACGACCACGAGCACCACTCGCACGGCGACGATCACGTTCAGCCCGAGGACCAACCGCACCCGTCGCACCAACGCGCACCATACGCACCCGTCGCACCCCCACGATCATCGAACCCTCCCGGAGATCTACGCCCACATCGACCGGTCGGCCCTGACGCCCGAGGGCAAGTCCCGGGCGAAGGCGCTGTTCGAGCGGCTGGCTGTTGCCGAGGCGGCGATTCATCAGATGCCGGTCGAGCGCGTCCACCTGCACGAGGTCGGCGCGCTCGATTCGATCGTGGACATCGTCGGTGCCGTCTTCGCCCTCGATTGGTTCAAGGCGGATCGCGTGGTGGTCTCGCCTCTGAACGTCGGGAGAGGAATGGTCCGGTCGGCTCACGGCATCTTCCCCGTGCCGGCCCCGGCGACGGTGAGCCTGCTCGGCGACGCGCCGGTCTTCTCACGCGGACCGGAGGCGGAGCTGCTGACGCCGACGGGCGCGCTGCTGCTGACGGGCTATGCCGCCGAGTTCGGGCCGCTCCCGGCAATGCGGATTTCGGCAACTGGGTACGGCGCGGGAGACCACGACTTCAAGGAAACGCCGAACGTGCTGCGGGTGCTCGTCGGCGAGTCGGCGGGCCATGGCCACACCGTGACGGTCGTCGAGTCGGAGATCGACGACATGAATCCGCAGCTGTTCGGCCCGTTGATGGATCGGCTGTACCAGGCGGGTGCGTTGGAAGTGTTCTATGTGCCCGTCCAGATGAAGAAGAACCGCCCGGGAACGCTGGTGACTGTGCTGGTCGCCGCGACCGGTAGAGAGGCGGTCACCGACGTGCTGTTCCGTGAGACGACGACAATCGGCGTCCGCCACGCGGAGTGGCACCGCGAGTGCCTGACGCGCGAGATAATCCCGCTCGAAACCGCCTACGGGAGCGTGCGCATCAAAGTGGCTCGCCGCGGAGCGACGGTCATGAACGCGCAGCCTGAATTCGACGACTGTACCGCCCGTGCGACGGAGCACCGCGTGGCGACGAAGGACGTACACGCTGCGGCGCTGAAAGCCTGGCTGGACCGCTCGCGCGCCTGATTCATGCGTTTCTATCTGACGACTGCCATCGACTACGTGAACAGTCGCCCGCACCTGGGGACTGCCTACGAGAAGATCTCCGCTGACGTCATCGCCCGTTACAAGCGGCTGTGCGGTGTCGAGACGCACTTCCTCATGGGCAACGACGAGCACTCGCAGAACGTGTTCCGCCGCGCCCGCGAGCTCGGGCTCGATCCGCATGAATACTGCGATCGGATGGAGGGGGTCTTTCGCGAGGTCTGGTCGAAGCTCTCCATCTCGTTCGACGATTTCATCCGCACGACCGAGCCGCGCCATCGCGCCGCCGTGCAGCGGATGGCACAGGCGTGCTATGACGCCGGCGACGTCTACGAGGGGCACTACGAGGGCTGGTACTGTGTCTCGTGCGAAGCGTTCAAGCAGGAAAAGGATCTGGTTGACGGGAAGTGTCCGATCCACCTGACCAGGCCGGACTGGATCCGCGAGAAGAACTATTTCTTCCGACTGTCGAAATACCAGCAGCCGCTGCTGCAGTACTACGCCGCGCATCCCGAGTTCATCCAGCCGGAGATCCGCCGCAACGAGATCCTTCGCCTCGTCGAAAGCGGCCTGGAGGACATCTCGATCAGCCGCGCCGGTCAGGCCTGGGGCATCCCGCTGCCGTTCGATCCAGACAGCGTCGTCTACGTCTGGTTCGACGCGCTGATCAACTACGCCGCCGCAGTCGGCTACGGGACTGACGACCAACTGTTCACCACCTGGTGGCCGGCGAATCTCCACGTCGTGGGGAAGGACATCACCCGGTTTCACTGCGTCGTGTGGCCCGCGATGCTGATGAGCGCGGGCCTGTCGCTTCCTGAAGCCGTCTTCGGTCACGGCTGGGTGCATTTCCAGGGCCAGCGGATGAGCAAATCCCTCGGCACGGTCGTCGATCCGCTCGAAGCGGCCGATCGACTTGGACCGGATCCGCTGCGCCTGTACCTCGTGAAGGAGATTCCGTACGGGGGCGACGGCGATTTCTCGTGGGAACGGTTCGAGGAACGGTACAACGTCGATCTCGCCAACAATCTCGGGAACCTCGTCAGCCGTGTCACGACGATGGTGGACAAGTACCGGGGATTGCGCCTGGACGCCGGTGGCCGTGAATCCGGACCGCTTCGCGCGTTGGCTGTCGAGACGCTGTCGACGTATCGCGCGGCGATGGATCGGTTCGCGATCCATGAAGCCGCGGCCGCCATCTTTACGCTGGTCGATCGCACGAACGAGTTCATCGCGACGTCCGAGCCCTGGCACCTCGCCAAGGATCAGGCCCGCGCGGACGAGTTGACGCAGGTGCTGTTCGACGTGGCGGAGACGGTGCGCATTGCCGCGGTGCTGCTGTTGCCGATCATGCCTGCCGCCGCCGAGGAAATCCTGCGGCGCGTCGGCGAGCCCGCCGCAGCCGGCGAACTTCGCCTCGACCGCGACGGGGCGTGGAAGGCGAATCTTGCGCGAACTGTCGTGAAAGGCGCGGCGATTTGGCCCCGTCTCGAATCAAGGGCGCCCGCGAAGGGCCCGTCAGGAGATACGTCCGTGTCCGATCAGAATCCACCCACGCCGGCGCCGCCCGCACCCTCACCGCAAGCCGATGGCACGTCAGCCCCCGCCTCCGCGGCTGACGCCGCTACGGCGGGCAAGCCCGCCGCACCCGGAGTGATCGACATCAACACCTTCATGTCAGTGGAGCTGCGCGTCGCGAAGGTGCTGGCTGCCGAGCGGGTTCCGAAGTCGAAGAAGCTGTTGAAGCTTCGCGTGGATGCCGGCACCGACGAGCGGACGATCGTCGCCGGCATCGCCGAGGCCTACGAACCCGAGCCTCTCGTCGGCAAACTCATCGTCATCGTTGCGAACCTGAAACCGGCGAAGTTGATGGGCATCGAGTCGAACGGCATGGTCCTCGCCGCGAGCACCGAGGCTGGCGCTCCCATCCTCGTCGAGCCCGGCACTGGTGCAGCGCCGGGGATGAGGGTCAGGTAAGAGGAAGGACGAGGGACGAAGGACGAGGGACGAGGGACGAGGGACGAGGAAGCGTCGTCATGATCGACTCGCACTGCCATCTGGCGGATGAGGTCTTCGAGTCCGAGCTGGACGAGGTGATCGCACGCGCGAAGGACGCGGGGGTTGAAGGGGCGCTGTGCATTCTCGCCGCGGAAGACGATGGTGAAGCGCGCCGGGCCGTCAAGGTTGCGGCGGCGTGGAGTGCGGTACGGTTTGCCGTCGGCGTGCATCCACATCAGGCGAAGGTGGGTGAGAGTCGCCCCGGACATGCCGACGCGCTCGTTCGCGAGCGTGCCAGGGCCGCCGCCGCCGTGGCGATTGGCGAGATCGGTCTCGACTACCACTACGATTTCTCGCCGCGCGACGTGCAGCGCGACGTGTTCGTCGAGCAGCTGGCCACGGCGCGCGCCTTGAGCCTGCCGGTCATCATTCATACCCGCGAGGCGGACGACGACACGTTTGCGGTGCTGTCAGCGGAAGGGCGGGGCATAGGGGGCGTGTTTCACTGTTTTACCGGCGGTGTGGATCGCGCACGCAAAGCTCTCGACCTTGGCTTTCATCTGTCGCTGGCGGGGATCGTCACGTTCCCGAAGGCGACCGACCTGCACGAAGTCGCCGGGTTCGTTCCCGACGATCGGCTGCTCGTCGAAACCGACAGCCCGTTTCTCGCTCCGGTGCCGCATCGCGGCCAGAGAAACGAGCCCGCGTTCGTGTCGCATGTCGTCGACGCGGTGGCAAAGAGGCGCGGCACACTGCCGTCGCAGCTGGCTGCGCTGACGACCCGGAATTTCCTAGAACTGTTTGCACGGACGGCGGTTACACCGCGTTGACACTCCGCGCGCAACTATGTTGAGATTGAACGCGTCTTGACCCGCTCCGTCGACAGCCCGCCGCCCGATCTGCTCCGTTTGTTCGAGCCGATCCGCGACGACCTCGTGAGGGTCGAGCGGGAGTTCGGCCGTCACCTGCAGTCGCAGGTCACGCTCATCCCCAAGATCGGCAAGTACATCCAGCAGAGCGGTGGCAAGCGCGTCCGGCCCGCTGTGCTGCTGATGGCGGCGCGCCTCTGCGGGTATCAGGGCGAACGCGCAGTCACCAATGCGGCCGTCGTCGAATTCATCCACACGGCGACGCTGGTCCACGACGACATCATCGACGACTCCGAGTACCGCCGCGGCCGTCTAGCCGTCCACTCGCAGTGGGGCAACGACATCACCGTGCTCCTCGGCGATTTCCTCTACATCAAGTCGATGTCGCTCGCGCTCTCGCAGGATTCGCTGGAGATCGTGCGGCTGCTCTGTGACGTCACGCTGCGGATGATCGAGGGCGAGCTCTACCAGCTGACCAAGAATGGCGACATCGCGATCACCGAGGATGAGCACTTCGACATCATCCGCCGCAAGACAGCGTATCTGTTCGCCGGCTGCGCGCAGATCGGGGGCATGCTCGGTGAGTCGACGCCGGAACAGCAGGGGGCGCTGCGCGAGTACGGGTTCAATCTCGGTGTCGCGTTCCAGCTGATGGACGACCTGCTCGATTTCACCGGCGACGCCGCGGCGCTGGGGAAGCCGGTGGGTGGCGACCTGCGCGAGGGGAAGGTGACGCTGCCGATTATCCGGCTCCTCGCCGATGCCGATAGCGCCACGCGGGCGCTGATTGCCGGCGTCGTCGACGAGCGCACCGTGACCCTCGAGCGGTGGGCAGAAATCACCCGGCTCCTGAATCAATCGAGCGCCATCGACTACGCGAACGCCCGCGCGCGCGAATACGCGCACGCCGCCCGCCAGAAGCTTTCGGCGTTCCCCGACGGACCGGAGCGCGCCGCGCTTTCCGCGCTCGCGGAATTCGTGCTGCTCAGAGATCGGTGACCGAGCGCGACGGCACTCCGCAGTCGGTAATCCGCAATCCGCAATCCGCAATCCGCAATTTCGGATTCCCCGATGTCTGCCCGTGACCGCATAAAGGAATTGCGGGAGCGGATCCGCTACCACGAGGATCGCTATTACGTGCACGCGGACCCGGAAATCTCGGACGTCGAGTTCGACGCGCTGATGCGTGAGCTGCAGGCGCTCGAGGCGGCGCATCCCGACCTCCTGACGCCCGATTCACCAACCCAGCGCGTTGGCGGCACCGTCGCCGAAGGCTTCGCGACGGTCGAGCACCGCGCGCCGATGCTGAGTCTCGACAACGCCTACAACGAGGACGAGCTCCGCGCTTTCGACGAGCGAGTACGCAAGGGACTCGGCATCCCCGAACCGGTGACCTACGTTGCCGAGCTCAAGATCGATGGCCTCAGCATCGCCCTGACGTATGCCGATGGCGTCTTCGTTCGCGGCGCCACCCGCGGTGACGGTGAGCGAGGTGAAGACGTCACCCACAACGTCCGGACAATCCGTGCGATACCCCTCAAGCTCGAGAAGGCGCCATCGGGCGAGATCGAGGTGCGCGGAGAAGTGTTCCTGCCCCGCGCCGCGTTCGCGCGGATCAATCGCGAGCGTGAGGAAAATGGCGAACCGTCGTTTGCCAACCCGCGGAATGCCGCCGCCGGGACGATGAGGAACCTCAATCCACGCCAGGTGGCGAAGCGGCGGCTCGGGGCCTGGACGTACCAGGTCGTCGGCCTCGCCGAGCTCGAAACGCACGCGGATACGCTCGAAACATTGGCGCACTGGGGCCTTCCTGTCGAGTCGCACTGGACCCGCCTGAACGGTCCCGACGAGCTGGTGGGCTGGTGCGCGCGCTGGCAGGACACGCGCCACGACCTCGAGTTCGAGACCGACGGTGTCGTCATCAAGGTCGACAATCTGGCTCTGCGCAATCGACTCGGTGCGACCTCCAAATTCCCACGATGGGCGATTGCCTACAAATTCCCGGCGGAGCAGCAGACGACGACGTTGAAGGACATCACCGTCAACGTCGGAAGGACCGGCGCGGTGACGCCGGTGGCGGTGCTCGAGCCGGTCCTGCTCGCAGGCTCGACCATCGCGAACGCCACCCTGCACAACGCTGACGAAGTGGCGCGCAAAGACATTCGTATCGGCGACCGTGTGTTGATTGAGAAGGGAGGCGACGTCATCCCGAAGGTCGTGAAGGTCGTCGATCCCGACCGGCCGGGCCGCGGCGAGCCCTGGCAGATGCCGTCGGAGTGCCCGTCGTGCGGTGCGCAGCTGGTGCGGCCGGAAGGGGAGGTTGTCTGGCGGTGCGAGAACAGCGCCTGCCCGACGCAGTTGCGGCGCCGGATCGAACACTTCGCCTCGCGGAACGCGATGAACATCGACGGCCTCGGGGCGTCGATCGTGGACCAGTTGATCGAGCAGGGCCTTGTCCACGATGTCGCGGATCTCTACACGCTTACCGCTCCGCAGCTCGAGCAACTGGTGGTGACGCCGCGCGAGGCCAAATCGGAACGGACGCGGCCGCGTAAGCTCGGAAAGGTTGGCACGAACCTGGTCGCCGAGATCGAGAGGAGCCGGCAGAACGATCTGTGGCGCTTGATTCACGGCCTCGGGCTTCGGCACGTCGGCGAGCGCGCGGCGACGCTGCTGGCACGCGGATTCAAACAGCTCGAGGCGCTCGCGGCCGCCGACGTCAACGAGCTGCAGCGCGTTCCGGAAATCGGTCCCGTCGTCGCTGAATCGGTTGCCGAATGGTTCGCGGAGCCGCACAACCGCGCGCTCGTCGAGCGCCTGCGCGAGCTCGGCGTGCGCACCGAGGCGTCGTCTGGTGAACTCCGGGCGGCCCCGGGCGACGGTCCGTTGTCGGGTAAGACGTTCGTGCTCACCGGCACGCTGCCGTCGATGACCCGCGAGGCGGCGACGGAGGCGATCGAGCGCCTCGGCGGCAAGGTGTCGAGCTCGGTGAGCCGCAAGACGAGCTATGTCGTCGTCGGGGACGAGCCCGGCAGCAAAGCCGAGAAAGCGAAGAGTCTCGGCGTCGAAACGCTGGATGAAGCCGCGTTTTTGCGCCTTATAATGCCAGCATGAGCCGACGGTTCGCTCTGGTCACCGTATTGCTGGTGGCCGCCGGTTCCTTCCTCGTCGGACTGATCGTCGCCGGATCGCTCACGCCGGCGCCGGCAGTGTCCCGCACGACCCGTCCTGCGTCGCTGCCGTCGCCTGCCACGCGCCTCGCCAGCACATCATCGCTCGTCAATTTCGCAGACGTGGCCGAGCGCCTGAACCCTGCGGTCGTGAACGTGGATGCCACGTCGCTGGGAAGTGCGCCGCCGCCCGACGACAGCGAACCCTCGGTGCCAAAAGACGGTGACGGACACCCCTGGGGGTTACCACATCGAGGCGAGGATCTCGACGTGCCTCGCCGCGGAACCGGCAGCGGCGTGATCATCGAGGCGGACGGCTACATCCTCACCAACCACCACGTCATCGAGAGGGCCGAGCGGATCCTGGTGAAGCTGGCCGATGGCCGCACGCTCCGCGCCGAGGTCGTTGGTTCGGATCCCGACACCGACATCGCGCTGCTGAAGGTGGATGGGAAGGGACGGTTGCCGGCGGCGCCGCTCGGCGATTCCGATACGCTGCGCGTCGGCGAGTGGGTCTGTGCGATCGGGAACCCGCTGGCCTACGAGCACACCGTCACCGTCGGCGTCGTCAGCTACATCGGCCGCAAGCTTTTCGACAAGAGCCTCGACAACTACATCCAGACCGACGCCGCAATCAACTTCGGCAATAGCGGCGGTCCCTTGATCAACACCCGCGGCGAGGTCATCGGCATCAACACGGCGATCAGCTCGCGCGCCAGCAACATCGGTTTCGCCGTCCCCGTGAACCAGGCGCGCAGCGTCCTGCCGCAGTTGAAGCAGTTCGGCCGGGTGGCGCGCGGCTACATCGGCGTGGCGCTGAAGGACGTCGATCCCGATTTGCAGCGTTCGTTGAATCTGGGCCGCGCGCGCGGCGCGCTGGTGCAGGACGTGACCGAAGGCTCCCCCGGTGAGCGAGCTGGCCTGCGTCCCTACGACCTGATCACGGCAGTCGAGGGGCGGGCGGTTTCGACCAACGACGAGTTGATTCGCCGCATTTCGTCGATGTCGCCAGGGAATCCCGTGCGGCTCGACGTGGTCCGCGACGGGAGGTCGGTGGCCCTGACGGTGAAGCTGGCCGAGCGTCCGGGTGGCCCCCTTCAATCGCGCCGCACGGGTCCGGCGCAGCCCTCGAGCAACTCGACGCCAACCGTGCCGCCGCTCGGTCTCAGCGTGCGCGATCTCGAGCGCGACGATGTGGCACGGCTGGCGCTGCGGTCGCGACAGCAGGGAGTCGTGATCTCGCGCGTCGATCCGCTGAGCGCCGCGTTCGACGCCGACCTCGAGCGCGGCCAGGTGATTCTCGAAGTGAACCGCAAGCCTGTGGCCTCCGCCGTCGACTTCCGACGGCTCGTGGGGAGCGCCCACGCCGGCGATGTCTTGACGTTGTACGTCTATCTCCCGGATGCTCCAGAGCCGCGGCACGAGCTGCGCACCATCCGCGTGGACACCCGCTAGCGGCCGTACCCAGTCTGCGCTCGCCAACTCGTCGTCGCGCGGTTCGACCCGCGAGCCGGACTTGAAGGTCCGCGTCAGATGGAAGGCGCCTTACCGAACCCACATGAAACCACGCATCCTGGTGATCGATGACGAGGCGGCCATCCGCGACTCGTTGAAGATGATTCTCGAATACGAGGGCTACGAAGTGCAGGGCGCCGCCACGGGCCAGGACGGCCTCGTCATTGCCGACCGCGAGGTGCCGGATTTGGTGCTCCTCGACATCAAGATGGCAGGAATGGACGGCCTCGAAGTGCTGCAGCGATTGAAGGGGGGCCACGAGGCGTTGCCCGTCGTCATGATCTCCGGCCATGCGACCGTCAGCACTGCCGTCGAAGCCACGAAGCTGGGCGCGTTCGACTTCATCGAGAAGCCGCTGTCCACCGAACGCGTCCTCGTCACCGTCAGGAATGCGCTCGATCGCCATCGTCTGGTCGACGAGAACCTCACCCTGCGCAAAGCGCAGGAAGCACGGCATCATCTCGTCGGCGACGGCCCTGCACTCCGCGGCGTGCTCGACGCCGTTCGCCGCGCGGCGCCGACCGCGGCCACGGTGCTGATCACCGGCGAGAGCGGCGTCGGCAAGGAGCTGGTGGCCCGGGCAATCCATCGCAACAGCCTGCGGGCCCGCGAGCGGTTCGTGCAGGTGAACTGCGCGGCGATTCCGGACGACCTGATTGAGTCCGAGCTCTTCGGCCACGAAAAAGGATCGTTCACCGGCGCCACCGAGAAGCAGGTCGGGAAGTTCGAGCAGGCCGACAAGGGGACGATTTTTCTCGACGAGATCGGCGACATGAGCCTGAAGACGCAGGCGAAGGTGCTGCGCGTGGTGCAGGAGGGCGAGGTCGAGCGCCTGGGATCGGCGAAAACGACGAAGGTCGACGTGTGGGTGATCTCGGCGACCAACAAGCGGCTCGAAGAGGAAGTGGAAAGGGAAACTTTCGCGAGGACCTCTATTTCCGCCTCAACGTCATCCCCATTCACGTGCCGCCACTGCGCGAACGGTCCGACGATATTCCCGCCCTCGTTCGCCATTTCCTCGACATGGCCAGCCGCGAGAACAACCTCCGGCCGAAACGCGTGACCGATGCGGCGATGGCGGCACTGCAGCGCTATCGCTGGCGCGGCAACATCCGCGAGCTGCGCAACACAATCGAACGTCTCGTGATCATGACGCCAGGCGACGCGATCGACGTGCCCAACCTGCCCGAGACCGTGCGCGTTGACGGAGGTGTCCGCGCGCCGGAGTACCGAAACGGTCCAGGCGGCCACGCTCCGCGAGCACAAGGAAGTAGCGGAGCGGGCCTTCCTCGTCCAGAAGCTGCGTGAGACCGGCTGGAACATCTCGAAAACCGCGGATCTGATCGATACACCACGCAGCAATCTGTACAAGAAGCTCGAGCATAGACCGGATTACGCAGGAAACGGATGGATAGGTAGGGAAGTAGGGGACAGGGATTAGGGATTAGGGATTAGGGATTGGGATCGGGGATGGGGATTGGGATCGGAGTAGCGACGAACCTCATTCCGTGATCCCTGATCCCCGATCCCTGATCCCTGCATCGAAAGAGCGAGCCGCAGCCAGGCTAGACGACCGCTGTCGATCGAGGCCGCGCCGGCGGTGACCGCCGGTGGCGAAGCGCGATCGAGGGAGGAAGTCCGAACTCCAGAGGGCAGTGCGCCGGGTAACGCCCGGGCAGGGTAACCTGACGGAATAGTGGCACAGAAAATATACCGCTCATGGCGCGTCGGGTTGACGCGACAAGGTGCGATCCTGATGGAGTGGCGGCCACTGCGTAAGTGATGGCCGCCACTCCATCCAAGTGCACCGGTCGCGTGAATCCGGCGCGTCATGAGTAAGGGTGAAATGGTGCGGTAAGAGCGCACCGCGCTTCTGGTAACAGAAGTGGCAGGCAAAACCCCGCACGGAGCAAGACCAAATAGGGAGACGTTTGAGGGCGGCCCGCCCGACAGTCTCCGGGTAGGTTGCTGGACCCGGCCAGTAATGGCCGGGCGAGAGGAATGGTCGTTGCGCCGACGCGAGCCCGCAAGGGCGAGCGAAGGCGAACAGAATTCGGCTTATCGGCTTGACTGCGGCTCTCTCATCTCGTTGTCCACGGGCGGCGCGCTCTGCGCGCCGTTCCTCGCGTCGCTGACGATTGTCGCCCTGGCGGTAATCGCGGTCACCGCCCAGGATCTGGGCATCCGCCAATACAAGCCCAAATCGACACTCGTCGTCCCGGCGCATCCGGTGCCGCGGGCGAAGTATCCGGTCATCGACGTTCACAGTCACCACTTCGACCTGAGCGCCGAGCGGTGGGCTACCGTCGTGCGAGAGATGGACGGGCTCAATCTCCGCCTGCTCGTCAACCTCAGTGGCGGGACCGGTGACGAGTTGAGACGGAAAATCGCCGTCGTCGCCAACAGCCCGGCGCCGACGCGGATGGTGCAGTTCGCGAATCTCGACTTCGACGATTTGAATCAGCTTGGCTATGGCCCGCGCGCAGCGGCGCGGCTG
>CAWHFZ010000015.1:0-146615 GCA_963828745.1 Vicinamibacteria bacterium
GCGTTCGTCGGCACCCTGCCCTTCCAGCTGTTCGGGTGCCATGTACTCAACTGTCCCGACGATCGTCCCGGTGTGTGTCAACGGCTCCCCTGTGAGCCTGGTCGCGTCACTGGGGATGGGCTCGCGTTGACGCTTCGCCAAGCCGAAGTCGAGCAGCTTGACGCCGCTGGGCGTCAGCATGATGTTGGCGGGCTTCAAGTCGCGATGGACAATCCCGGCGCGGTGTGCCGAGGCGAGTGCGTCTGCAATGGCAATCGCGTCGGTCAAGACGTCGCCGAGCGGCAACTTGCCGCGCCGCAATCGCGAGGCGAGGGTTTCCCCGTCGAGGAACTCCATCACCAGGAACTCGATCCCCTCGTGGTGGCCGATATCGAACAGCGGACAGATGTGGGGATGGGAGAGCGTCGCCACCGCGCGCGCCTCGCGATCGAAGCGCCGTCGAGCCGACGAGTCCGCGATCAGATCGTGTGACAGGACTTTAATCGCGACAATCCGGTCGAGACGCGTGTCGCGCGCCTTGTACACTTCGCCCATGCCGCCGGCGCCGAGCGGGGCGACGACCTCATACGGCCCGAGGCGCGTGCCCGGCTGGAGCGACGTCGCACCAGACGCAATAGAGCCGGACGCCGGATCGCTCCCGGGCTCGGTATCGAATGTGGATCCGACGCGCGCATCCGCGGCCAGCAATCGCTCGACCTCGCGGCGCAGGTCGTCATTCGCCCCACACGCTCGCGCGAGAAACGCGGCGCGCTCCTGCGGCGGCAGGCTGACAGCTCGATCGAAGGCGTCGCGCAGGTCGGCGGGATCGATCATATTCCGTCGAATGACGGCTAATGGATTTGAGTGCGCTGAGTATACTACTCGCGTCTCAGCCGTTCACAGGGTTTGATCGGGCTTGAGAGCGAATGTCGAAGTACATGTCCGGCGACATCACCAGACTGTTGAAGGAATGGAAAGCAGGGAACGCCAAGGCCGGCGAAGAGCTCATTGCACGTACTTACCCAGAATTGCGGCGCGTGGCCCACGCCCATCTGCGACGCGAGCGTCGCGGACATACATTGCAGACCACCGCTGTCCTGCACGAGGCATATCTGCGCCTACTCCGCAAGGGGCCAGGGTCGGTCGAGGACCACGAGGCGTTCTTCCGCCTAATGGCTGCCGAAATCCGCCATCGATTGATCGATCACGCGCGGCGGCGCCTGGCAGGGAAGCGGGGCGGCGGGGCAGCACATGAGAATTGCGATATCGCCGCGCTCGCGGCGCGAGTCGACTCGGGGAACGACATCGAGCCGATGCTCGAACGGCTCGATCAGGCGCTAGTTGAACTCGGGAAGTCGTTTCCGCGAGCCGCTCAAGTTGTGCAACTGCGTTTCCTCGCCGGCCTGACGATGGAAGAAACCGCCAAGGAGCTCGACCTGTCAACTGGCACCGTCAAGCGCGATTGGACCTTTGCGCGGGCCTGGCTCGCGGCGGCAATGGAGGATGAGGCCAGTCACACGACTTAGACTCCCATCCCGCCCGCCCCACACGATCTCGCGATAGCGCTCGGCGATCTTGTGATCCATTTCCGCAATTACTGCGCCTTCTAAGACAGCAACGGCATGTATCGCAGCCGGCAGTTCCGCGCGAGCTGCGCCTCGACGGCCGACAACCACGGGTTCGTTTGCACCAACCATCCCTCAGGAGAACTGAAATGAGAGCACATCATCCAGCGCTGTCGCTCGGTCTCGTCATGACCCTGCTGCTGGGGCCAGTCACAGCGGACGCCAGGGGCCCGCTCACCTCTGGTTTCCTGCCGACGACGGCCAAAGTTCACGGACACTCCCTCCTCGACCTCGCCACCGCGTACACGTTGTGGGGTTTCGGGACCTCGGCCGAGGTCAACCCCCTGATTGCCGCGCGATGCGAGAGGAGTCCGATCGATCCGAATACTTGGTTCCTGCCGGTCTCGGTGGGCGGCGACGGCGCAACCACATGTCAGGTACCTCCGGGCACTTTCCTCGTCGTGACGCCCGGCTTCATGGAGTGCTCCAGCGTCGAGCCGGAGCCGTTCTACGGGGCTGACGAGAATGCGCTGCTCGATTGTGTCGATGACTTGTTCGAGCCTAACTATGCCGAGGTCATCCTGGATGGAAGGCAGGTAACCAACTTGGACGACTACGTCCTTACGCCCCGCCCGGTCACATTGCCGCCGAACAACCTGCTCAGCACAGAGTCCGGTCTGTCGCTGCAGCAAGGGATACTTCCTGGTGGTCCCGCCGCTCAGTCGCGGGACACACACGTTGCGGCTGTACGACGAGTTCCCGGCCATCGGCTTTCAGGCCGGACTCACCATTACGATCGTCGTTGGATAGGGGCTCTGATCACCAGAGTCCGAGCTGCAGCTTCGCCGCCTCGGACATGTTGTCCTTCGACCACGGCGGATCGAAGACGACATCGACGCGCGCGTCGGTGACGCCTTCGACGGCTTTGACCTTCTCTTCCACCTGCGCCGGCAGCCACTGCGCGGCCGGGCAGGCGGGCGCCGTCAGCGTCATGCGCACGCCGACCGACGGCGTCGCGATCGACGATGATCTCGTAGATCAGACCGAGATCGTAGATGTTGACCGGGATCTCGGGGTCGAAGACGGTCTTGATCGCCGCGACGATCTGTGGCTCGAGCGCGGCGGCCTTCTCGGCGATCGCGCACCATGCCCTCCGTCTTGAGGTCGGAGGGTGGCGTCGCGCGGCGGAGTCGGTTGCGGTTGGATCACGGGCAGCGGTTTCATCTGATCGCTCGTAGGCCCAAGCTTCAGCTTCGCATGTCGGCGGACTCGCCGTAGCCCTGGCGGAGGCGGTCAGCTTGGGCATTAGTCAACGCCTTCTTCAGTCTTGGCGATCTCGCCGCGATCCTCGACGGCATTCTTCATCGTGTGCCAGGCGAGGCTGGCGCACTTGACGCGCGCGGGATACTCCCGCACGCCGGCGAATACCGCGAGCTTGCCGAGGCCATTCGTGGTCACGGGCTCGTCCGGGGCCGAGGTCACGAGAGTGTGGAAACGATCGAAGAGCGCTTCCGCTTCGGCGACGGTCTTGCCCTTGACGGCTTCGGTCATGAGCGACGCGGACGCCTTCGATATCGCGCAGCCCGACCCCTCGAACGCGACATCGGCGATGCGATCGCCGTCCATGATCACGTAGAGCGTCAGGCGATCGCCACACAGCGGATTGTGTCCCTTCGCAACCCGGCTCGGTGCCTCGATCGTCCGGAAGTTCCTCGGCCGCTTGTTGTGGTCGAGAATGACCTCCTGATAGAGCTCCCGCAGATCCGACATCATCCGAATACCTCTCGGACCTTGTGGATCCCGGCGACCAGGGTGTCGATTTCCTCGCGGGTGTTGTAGAGACCGATCGACGCCCGCACGGTGGCGGGAACACCGTAGCGATCCATCACCGGCTGGGCGCAGTGCTGCCCCGTCCGGACGGCGATGCCCTCCGAGTCCAGGATCGTGCCCATGTCGTGCGGATGCACTCCCTCGAGGACGAAGGACAGCACGCTCGACTTCTGCCGGGCCTCACCAAGCACTCGTACGCCGGCCACCTCGCGCACGCGCTCGGTCGCGTAAGCGAGCAGCGCGTCCTCGTGGGCGGAGACGGCCGAGCGATCGAGCCCCGCCAGATACTCCACGGCGGCGCCGAGACCGACGACGCCCGCGATGTTCGGCGTTCCCGCTTCGAACTTGTAGGGCAGCTCGTTGTAGACGGTCTTCTCGAAGGTGACCGACGAGATCATGTCGCCGCCGCCCTGGTAGGGCGGCATCGCGTCGAGCATCGACGCGCGGCCGTAGAGGACGCCGGTGCCCGTCGGCCCGTACATCTTGTGTCCGGAGAACGTATAGAAGTCGCAGCCAATCGCGCGCACGTCGACGGGCATGTGCGGAACTGCCTGCGCGCCATCCACCAGCACCGTCGCCCCTGCCGCCTTCGCCTTCGCCGCCAGCGCGGCGACCGGGTTGACCGTGCCGAGCGCATTGCTGACGTGGATGATCGCGACCATCCTGGTTCGCGGCGTGAGCAGGCGATCGAAGGCCTCGAGATCGAGCTCGCCGCGGTCGGTAATCGGCGCTGCTTTCAGGGTCGCACCGGTCTGCGCGCAGACCAGCTGCCACGGGACGATGTTCGAGTGGTGCTCCATCCACGTGACGAGCACCTCGTCGCCGGGCGTGAGATGCTCGCGCCCCCAGGTCTGGGCCACGAGATTGATGCCTTCCGTGCACCCCTTCGTGAACACGATCTCCCGGCGATCGGCGGCATTGATGAATCGCGCCACCGAAGACCGCGTGGCCTCGTATGCGCGCGTGGCGCGTTCGCTCAGCAGGTGAGTGGCCCGGTGAATGTTCGAGTTGTCGTGCCGGTAGTACGTCTCGAGCGCGTCCAGCACCTGCCGCGGCTTCTGCGTCGTGTTGGCGTTGTCGAGATAGACGAGCGGCTTGCCGTGAATCAGCTCGCGAAGGATCGGAAAATCCTCGCGAATCTTCACAACGTCGAACGTCGTGGCCTTCTCTGCGAGTTTCGTCATGAGCTTGTCACGGCCCGAGCTAAAGCTCGGGCCTACTGCAGAGCGGGCTACGCGACTGCGTCCTGTGGGATCTGCTCCAGCAGCCACCGATCCAGCCGCTCCCGCAGCGGACCGAATTTCACGCGCTCGACGACGTCACCGGCAAAGGCGCGAATGAGGAGGCCGCGTGCCGTGTTCCGGTCGAGCCCGCGTGCCTGCAGATAGAACAGCGAGTCGTCGTCCAACTGACCCACCGTCGCGCCATGCGTGCACTTCACATCATCCGCGAAGATCTCGAGCTGCGGCTTGGTGTTCATCTGCGCCAGATCGGACAGGAGCATCGCCTTGTTGGTCTGCTTGGCGTCCGTCTTCTGCGCGTCCTTGGCGACGATGATCTTGCCGTTGAAGATGCCGCGCGCTCTGCCGCCGAGGATGCCTTTGTACACCTCGTGGCTGCCGCAGTGCGGCTGCGCGTGGTTGATCGTGGTGTGGTTGTCGACCAGCGTGTCGCCGTCGGCCAGATAGAGGCCGTTCAGCGTGCAGTCGATGCCTTCGCCCATGAGGTCCGCGCCGAGATCGTTGCGCACGATGGCGCCGCCCAGCGAGAACGCATGCGACAAGAACGTGGCCGAGCGCTTCGCCCGCACCTGCAGGCGACAGTAGTGATAGCCGTGCGACTGTTCGAGCTGCGCGCGATAGTGATCGACGATGGCGTGCTCGCCGCAGACGACTTCGGTCACGGCGCAGGAGAAGTAGGCGCCGTCCCCGACGCCGACGTGCGTCTCGATGAACGTGCTCTGACTGTTGTCGCCGGCCACGATCAGAACCCGTGGGAAGCTCACCGTCGGTGACCCGTCCGCCGTCGACACGAAGACGAGATTCACCGGCGCGTCGAGGACGACGCCCGGCGCGACGAAGACGATCGCCGCATCCTCGAACATCGCCGTGTTCAGCGCGCTGAAAGCGGCGCGTTCGAAATCGGCGATTCGCGCGAGGTGTGGCTCGAGCTCGGCGACGCCGCCGGACGCGATGAGGGCGCTGAGCGTCGTAACGGTGACGCCTTGGGGGAGAGCTGTCGCGTCCCCGCGAAGTGAAAGGGGGACAGTCCCCGATTCGGTCCCCGCACGACCGTTGACGAACAGCAGCTCCGCCGCTGCTTCGGTGCCGAACAAATAGGGTCCAACCGCGGACAGATCGACCTGGACGTCGCCGGAACGCTCGAACGGCGTCGCGGCGATCGGGCTCACGTTCGTGAACCGATACTCCTCGTCTTTCGTCGTCGGAATGCCGAGCTCGGCGAAGCGATCGATCGCCGCCTGGCGAGTGGCCTCGAGCCAGCGGGGACCGGCCGGACGGCGATCCTTCAGCGATTCGAACGCCGCGACGTAGCGATCGACGCTCGTCTGGACGCGACCCGGTTCTACGACTGAGCTCATGCCGCGTCGCCCTCCAACCAGCCGTATCCCTTCTCTTCGAGCTCGAGCGCGAGCTCCTTGCCGCCCGACTTCACGAGGCGGCCGTCGCTCAGCACGTGCACGAAGTCGGGCACGATGTAGTTCAGCAGCCGCTGGTAGTGGGTCACGACGACGATGGCACGCTCGGGCGATCGCATCGCGTTGACGCCTTCGGCCACGGTTTTCAGCGCGTCGATGTCGAGCCCGGAATCGGTCTCGTCGAGGATGGCAAGCGTTGGCTGCAGCACGAGCATCTGGAAGATCTCGTTCCGCTTCTTCTCGCCGCCGGAAAAGCCCTCGTTCACGGGCCGCCGCATCAGGTCGCTGTCGATGTGGAGCACCTGCAGGCGGTCCTGCACGAGCTCGAGGAACTCCATCGCATCGAGCTCCGGCTCGCCGCGATGCTTCCGCTGGGCGTTGAGCGCCGCCTTGAGGAAGTAGGAGTTGTTCAAGCCGGCGATTTCGACGGGATACTGGAAGGCCATGAAGACGCCCTCGCAGGCGCGCTCCTCCGGAGCGAGGTCGAGCAGGTCCTTCCCGTTGAACGTGACCTGGCCGGCGGTCACCTCGTAAGCCGGATGGCCTGCGAGCACCCGCGCGAGCGTGCTCTTGCCCGATCCGTTGGGGCCCATGATCGCGTGCACCTCGCCCGGACGCACCGTCAGGCTGACGCCCTTGAGGATTTCCCGATCTTCCACCGTCACGCGCAAATCTCTGATCTCAAGCATTCCGTTCGTCCCTCGTCGGCCCGACTGAAGTCGGGCCCTACTCGCAGTAGGGCCGCACTTTAGTGCGGCCATCGCGCTACCCGACGCTTCCTTCCAAGGCTGATACTCAACAGCTTCTGGGCTTCGACGGCGAACTCCATCGGGAGCTCGCGGAACACTTCCTTGCAGAAGCCGCTGACGATCATGTTCACGGCGTCCTCGGTCGAGATCCCGCGCTGGCGGCAATAGAAGATCTGGTCTTCGCCGATCTTCGACGTCGAGGCTTCGTGCTCGACCTGCGCCGAGGCGTTCTTGATCTCCAGATACGGGAACGTGTGCGCGCCGCACTTGTCGCCGATGAGCAGCGAGTCGCACTGCGAGTAGTTGCGCGCGCCCTGCGCGTTCGGTCCGATCTTGACCGCGCCGCGATACGTGTTCTGTCCGAACCCGGCGGAGATGCCCTTCGAGACGATCGTGCTGCGGGTGTTCTTCCCGAGGTGGATCATCTTGGTGCCGGTATCGGCCTGCTGACGGTTGTTCGTCGTCGCCACCGAGTAGAACTCGCCGATCGACCCGTCTCCGATCAGCAGGCAGCTCGGATACTTCCAGGTGATCGCCGAACCGGTTTCGACCTGCGTCCACGTGATCTTGGAGTTGCGCCCGCGGCACGCGCCACGCTTGGTGACGAAGTTGAAGATGCCGCCGCGGCCTTCCTTGTCGCCGGGATACCAGTTCTGCACGGTCGAGTACTTGATCGTCGCCTCGTCCAGGGCGACGAGCTCGACGACGGCGGCGTGCAGCTGATTCTCGTCGCGCATCGGCGCAGTGCAGCCTTCGAGGTAGCTGACGTAGGCGCCTTCGTCGGCGATGAGCAGCGTCCGCTCGAACTGACCGGTGCTCGCGGCGTTAATCCGGAAGTACGTCGACAGCTCCATCGGGCAGCGGACGCCCTTCGGGATGTAGGCGAAGCTGCCGTCGCTGAACACCGCCGAGTTCAGCGTCGCGAAGAAGTTGTCGGTGTACGGGACGACCGAGCCGAGATACTTCCGCACCAGCTCGGGATGCTCCTGCACGGCCTCGCTGAACGAGCAGAAGATGATGCCGAGCTCGGCGAGCTTGCTGCGGAACGTGGTGGCCACGGAGACCGAGTCGAACACGGCGTCCACCGCGACCCCGGCCAGCAGCTTCTGCTCTTCGAGCGGGATGCCGAGCTTCTCGAACGTGGTGCGCAGCTCGGGATCGACTTCGTCCAGGCTCTCGAGCTGCGGCTTCTTCTTCGGCGCCGAGTAGTAGCTGATTGCCTGATAGTCGATCGGGTCGTAGTGGACGTTGTGCCACGTCGGCTCCTTCATCGTGAGCCAGGCACGATACGCCTTCAGGCGGAAGTCGAGCAGCCATTCGGGCTCGCTGCTTCTTCGCCGAGATCGCACGAACGACGTCCTCGTTGAGGCCGGGCGGCAGCGTCTCGGATTCGATGTCCGTGAAGAAGCCGTACTTGTACTCGCGTGTCGCAAGTTGCTCGATGGTTTCGGTCGATGTGCTCATTGGATGTTCTGTGACGCATAGGATGCCCAAGCTAAAGCTTGGGCCTACGTACCTGTGCCCTCGTCCTTCGTCCCTCGTCCTTGCGTCCCTCGTCCCTCGTCGCTTATGCGCGAGAAGCTGATGCCGCAGCCGCAGGTGCTCTTTGCGTTCGGATTGTTGAAGACGAATCCTTTGCTGATCAGATTCGTGTCGTAGTCGAGCACGGTGCCGTCGATCAGCCGGAAGCTGCGCGGGTCAATGAACAGGCGCGCACCATTCGGTCCGTCGAACACCTTGTCGTCGACGCGCGGATCCTGCTCCCAGTTGAACGTGTACTCGTAGCCGGAACAGCCGCCGGCCTTCAGCCCGACGCGCAGTCCGCCGCCGCCGAGCCCGTTCTTGCCGAGCATCTTGACGATCTGCGCCGATGCGTTCTGCGTGATCTCCACCATGCCGTCAATTCCTCCGCCACGCCGCTCGAGCGTGCGTCCGGCGATCGCCAGACCGCCGGTGGCAATCGGCATCGCCACCGGATCGTCCGGCCGCGGCGAGACGAGCTCGGCGATGGTGCAGGCCATCAGGGCGCCGATGATCCGATCGCGAATGCGGTGCAGCGGATCGCGGATGTTGCACTTGCTGAACTGCTCGCAGCGCTCGTCCGTCGTGCCGCACACCGTCAGCATCAGCGGCCCGTCGATCGCCTCGACAATCTCGGCCACGGTCATCGTGTCGGCCGCTCGTGCCAGCACGTAGCCGCCGTGGATCCCCTGCTGCGACTTGAGCATCCCTTTCTGCACCAGGCGTTGCAGCACTTTCGCGAGCAATTCGACGGGGATATCGTGCCGCTCCGCGATGTCGCGCGCGCTCGTCGGCTTGTTGCCGATCGAGGCGACGTAGGCCAGCGCGATGAGGGCGTAATCCGTTTTCTTGGAGAGCCTGAGCATGCCGTTTCGATATCCGACCGTTACAGTCCTAGTTTAGGGGAGGCGGGTGGGGGCGTCAAGAGCGCCGCACCACAGCTATTTGGTTGACAGGAGTGGAGTTGGGCGCATGCGCCGCATGCGCCCCGGACGTCTCGATTGGCCTATTTCTCCGGTTCCGGCTTCGCCGGCGCCGCTGGCGGCTCGATCTCAGGGTGCCGCGAGCGGCGATGGCAGGTGGCGCACGTCACCTTCGTCTCTTCACCCATGTCGCCGAGATCCTTGAACTTCTCGTTGAGCTCGTTCGTGGTGCGCATCATCAGCCGGGCCGTTTCATGGCGCTTCTTCGACGTGTCGGTGAAATCGTAGGTCGACCAGGGCTTCCCAACCTGACCCTTGTGACAGAAGACGCAGTCGACGTTCAGCGCGCGTTGAACGCCTTCATCAGCGTGATGACCTCGTCGGGCGCCATGTCCTTCGGCAGAATCTCTACGTTGACGAGCTTGTCGGGCTTCCAGTCCTCGATGGCGGGATTGCTTGGCTGCTGACGGCGGCGGCCGGCGTGGCTCCTGCGCCGCGAGCCGATGACGCTGCCGCGATCGACAATGCGCCCAGGCCATCAGCGCGATCGAGAATCGTTCCGCACGAACCATGGCGCCTCCCTCACTTGAGCAACGAGTTCGGAACACCGAGCGTCGAGCTTGTGCCCGAATGTAGCCCCTACAATAGATCTGTGGCCTTTACCGCAGTCATCTTCGATTTCGATGGTCTGATCATCGACAGCGAAACGCCGCTGTTCGAAATCTGGCAGGAGATCTACGCCCAGCATGGCGCCGACGCTCGCTCTCGAGGACTGGCAGCATGCGCTCGGCACTCAAGGCGGATTCGACCCCTACGCGGACCTCGGTGGCCGGAGCGGCCGCGCCGTCACTCGCGATCGCTGGCGCGACTGGGTCAGCCGCGAGCATTGGCGCCGCTGCGAAACCCAGCCGCTGCTGCCTGGCGTCGCGGAGCGGCTGGCCGAAGCCCGGACGATGGGACTCAAGATCGCGCGTCGCCTCGAGCAGCGAGGCGGCGTGGGTCCGACCGTGGCTCGAGCGGCACGATCTGCTCGACGCCTTCGATGCGCGTCTGCACGCGTGACGACGTGACAGCGGTGAAGCCGGCTCCGGATCTCTTCCTGCTCGCAGCGCGCCGGTTCGGCGTGCCGCCGAGTCGTGCCTGGTGTTCGAGGATTCGCCCAACGGCTTGCGCGCCGCGCAGGCCGCAGGGATGTGGGCGGTTGCCGTGCCCAACGGACTGACCCGAGCCGCTCGATCTTCCCGCCGCACGACCTGGCGCTCGAGTCGCTGGCCTCGCGCACGCTGGCCGCCTCCGAGACGCGCTCGAGGGCCAGGCCGCGCTCAAGGAATTAATCGCGCTCCACGACAGCACCTCGGCGCGCTATTTTCGGCAATAATCCGCGGCATGACCACGCTGACCCGTCGCGACGTCCTCAAGACCGCGGCAGCCGCTCCGCTCGCCGCATGCGCTCATACCTTCGCCGCCGCCCCCGCAACCGCTGCCGGGCCGCGACTCCGTCGTCAAGCGCGCCGTGCTCGTCTCGATGTTGCCGACCGTCGCTCGGCTGGAAGGATCGGTTCGCGCTGGCGAAGGAGGTCGGCTTCGACGGTGTCGAGATGCAGACCATGACCGATCGCGCCGAAGCGGAAGCCGTCGCCCGCGCCTCTGAGGAGACGGGCCTGACGATCCACTCGGTCATGAACATGGCCCACTGGGAGAATCCCATCAGCAGCGCCGATCCCGAGGTGGTGAAGCGCAGCGTCGACGGCATGAAGACGTCGCTCACGAATGCCGCGCTGTGGAAGGCCGGTGTCGTGTTGCTCGTGCCCGCAGTCGTGAACGCGACCACCAGCTACGCCGAGGCGTGGACGCCGTTCGCAGCGCGTCATCCGCGATCAGCTGCTGCCGGTCGCGACCGGATTCAAAGTCACCATCGCGGTGGAGGAGGTCTGGAACAAGTTCCTGCTCAGCCCGCTCGAGTTCGTGCGCTACGTCGACGACTTCAAGTCGCCGTATCTCAAGGCCTACTTCGACGTCGGCAACGTTGTCCTCTATGGCTTCCCCCAGGACTGGATTCGCACACTGGGCTCCCGCATCGTCCGCCTGCACCTGAAGGACTTCAAGATGGACCGATCGGAAGGGCGATTCGACTGGAAGAACATCGGCGAAGGCGACATCGACTGGCAGGATGTGCGGCGCGCGCTCAATGAGATCGGCTTCAACGGGTGGGCGACGACCGAAATTGAAGGTGGGGAACGTGCCTACCTTTCGGACGTCGTCAAGCGCGTCGATCGATTTCTCGGCGGGTTCAAGCCGGTCGAGAAGTCGGCGTAATGGAGCGATGAACATCCCGTGGCTGGGACCGAACGATCCGCTGCCGCCAGTCGAGCGCGCACTGCGGCGGCCGAACGGGCTCCTCGCGGCTGGCGGAGGGCTGGCGGTGTCACGGTTGCTGGACGCGTACTCGCGCGGCTGTTTCCCGTGGTTCAACGAAGGCGAACCGGTCCTCTGGTGGAGTCCGGACCCCCGCATGATGCTCGTGCCCGATGAACTGCACGTGTCGCGCTCGCTGCTCAAGCGCATTCGTCACGGCGGGTTTACGGTTCGCGCCGATACCGCGTTCCGGCAGGTGATGGACCGCCTGCGCGGCTCCGCGCCCGGGCCAGTCCGGGACGTGGATCACCGACGAGATGATCGACGCCTACGGTGCGCTCCACGACGCCGGCGCTGCGCATTCGATCGAAACCTGGATGGACGCCGATCTGGTCGGTGGGTTGTATGGGGTTGCGATTGGACGCGCGTTTTTTGGTGAATCGATGTTCGCGCGTGTCACGGACGCATCGAAGATCGCGTTCGTTCACCTGGTCGCGCAGCTCCAGCTGTGGGCGTTCGGAGTCGTCGATTGTCAGATGAACACGGCGCACCTTGCCGCCTTCGGCGCGCATGAGATCCCCAGAACCTCGTTCCTCGCACTGATTCGCACACAGATCGCGCGGGACGCGCCGCCCGTCCCCTGGCAACTCGACGTCCATCTCTCCGATCGATTGCTGTCGCGGCAGGACCACGCAGGCTGACCCATGACGATGCCGTTACTGCTCGCCGTGCTGATTGCCGGAGCATCGCCGCGACTCGCCGGCCTCGTGGAGATTCCGTCGGTGCTCGACCAGCAGAAGTCGGCGCCGGCGGCCGTTACGCTCAGGGCCGGCCCGTCGCTGGCAGCACCTGCGGCATGCGTGATCCGCGCGGCCGCCGACCTGGAGACGCGCGAACATGGATATGAAGAGCTGTCGGGCGTGGTATACGAGTCGAAGCCCGGCTGGTACGGCCTTCGATGCCGCGGTGCAGACGGCGTGGCGTGGCTGGCGGCCTCGGACGCCGGTACCTATCGAGGCATGGACGAACTGGTAACGCACGGACTCGCGTACTTGACCGTCGATTGGGATCGTAATCTCTATCAGCGCCCGCACGCGACCGCGCTCTCGCATCGCGCGCGCGTGGAGGCCGCCGAGCCGGACATCACGGTGGCGGATACGGCGATCGTCGACGATGAGCTCTGGCTGCTGGTCGTCGTCTACGGACCGGGGCGCTGCACGGCAGACGAGCCGGGCCCGGTGCTGGACGCCGGCTGGACGCCCGCGCACAGCACGACGGGCGCGGTCACGGCGTGGTTCTATTCGCGCGGGTGTTGAGCATTACATGGCAGCGAATTCCGGCGGCACGATCGAGCAGCGGCTGAGAGCGGCGGTCGAAGCCTCTCCCAGCGGGCTGCTGATGATCGACAGTGACGGCAAGATCGTCCTGGTCAACCGCGAAGTAGAACGGCTGTTCGGCTACACGCGAGACGAGCTCCTCGGGAAGTCGATCGAGATCCTGGTCCCGGACCGGTTCCGTCGGGGTCATCCCGGATTCCGCGCTGTCTTCGCCGACGATCCGCAAACGCGCGCGATGGGCGTGGGCCGCGACCTGTTCGGCCTTCAGAAAGACGGCACGGAAGTGCCCGTGGAAATCGGCCTCAATCCGATCGAGACCGACGAAGGCGTCTTCGTCCTCAGCTCCATCGTCGACATCAGCGCCCGCAAGCAGGCCGAGCAGGAGCAGGCGCGCCTGGAAGAACAGCTGCGACAGTCGCAGAAGATGGAGGCGCTCGGCCGCCTCGCCGGCGGCATCGCGCACGACTTCAACAACATCCTGGGCGCGATCGTCGGCTACGCCGAGCTGGTCCGCGAGGAAACGAAGTCGCCGGACGTGATCGCGGACGTCGACGAGGTCCTGCGCGCCGCGTCGCGCGGCAAGGATCTGGTCGAACGCATCCTCCGATTCAGCAGACGGCAGGACGTCGTGCCGCGCTCGATGGACCTCGGCCAGGTCGTCCGCGAAGTCACGCGCCTGTTGCGCGCGACCCTGCCGGCCTCGATCGACATCCGCCTGGGTCTCAATCCGACGACGCCTCGCGTCATGGCAGATGCCACATCGGTACACCAGGTGCTGATGAACCTGGCGACGAACGCGTCGCACGCCATGGAAGGCGGTGGCGTGCTCGACATCGATCTGCAGCCGTTCCAGGTCCGCGACAGCTTTGCTCGCGCCTATCCCGGTCTTCGCGAGGGGCAGCACGTGCTGTTGACGGTGCGCGACACGGGACACGGCATGGACGACGGGACGAAGGCACGAGCGTTCGAGCCGTTCTTCAGCACGAAGGCGCCCGGCAGGCGGATCCGGTCTGGGTCTCGCGCTGGTCCACGGCATCCTTCGCGATCACGGGGGCACGGCCTGGCTCGAGAGCTCGGTCGGCGAAGGCACGACCGTGAGCTGCCTGTTTCCGGCGATCGAAAGCGAAACGCCGGAGGAACTCGCCCAAGTCAAGCCGGTCCCGCGTGGACACGGAGAGCGGATTCTGCTCCTCGATGACGAGCCGACCCTGACCGCGGTTGGAGAGCGGCGTCTCCAGGCGCTGGGCTACCAGATCACGACCTTCAACGATCCCATCGAAGCACTCGGGGCGTTTCGAGCCGGCCCCGAGCGGTTCGATCTGGTCATGACCGACTTCTCGATGCCGAATATGGATGGCGTGCAATTCGCACGGCACGTCAGCTCGATACGGCGCGACATCCCAATCCTCCTGGCAACCGGCTACATGGACGAATTTCCCGATTCAACCATCGCCGCCGCAGGGATCAGCCAGGTCTTGTCGAAGCCGATGACGCTGGCGACGCTCGGGGAGACAGTTGCGGCCCTGCTCGCGACCGGCAAGGGCGCGAATGGCCCGCCCGGGACGATTTGACGCGACTCGGCAAAAGTGACATTCACTCCTCAGCCGTTTCCCTCCTCTACGGGTCCTCCAACCGCTTCGATCGCTTCCAAATTAAGGTGGTAAGGCCGCTTCGGGCGCTGGCATGGAGCTTGGAGACTCCCGGTTACACCAGCAGTCTCGGAGGCATCATGAAGGGGGTCTTGATCATCAGCACATCTCTCGCATTGTTCGCTGCGGGCGGTGTGCAGACCCACTCGCCAGAGCCGCTGAGCCAGCGAGAGTCGAAGGCCGAGACCGAGGCCACCGCCCCGGCCAATCCCTCGCCCTCCGGACCAACGGTTGGCCAGATCGCCAAGCCGTCGACGACCGATCGCGCGAGCGCTTCCGCCGCCGGACGGACCGGCACCGCCGCCGGGGTGACGAAGGCTGCGAGCGGCAGTACACGCCAGGTGAACGCGCAGCGGACCGTGACCACGTCGACGACGGCCCGCGAGGCGCGAGTGGTGCCGACCGCGATGCTGGCACCCGCCGCGCTGCCCGTGGACTCCAAACTCGTGGCGAAGATCCAGGCGATGCTGCCGGATGGCATGGCCGCCGATCAGGCGGCCTTCGGCTTCCGCACGCAGATCCAGTTCGTGTCGGCGGTCTTCGCCGCGCGGAATCTCGACGTGCCGTTCGCCGAGCTGAAGACGCGGCTTCTGTCTCACGGTATGTCGCTGAACGAATCGATCCATGCGCTGCGGCCGAAAGCCGACGCCACCATGGAAGCCGACCGGGCGCTCCGCGAAGCGGACGCCGCGCTCGCCAGCGCCGAGTAACCGCATACAATCGCGCGCATGCGCGTCCATCTGCAGTACGGCCGCGACGGCCTCGACGTCGACCTGCCAGGCCACGACGTCACGGTCGTCGCGCCGCGCTACGTACCGGGGCTCGCCGACGAGTACGCCGCCTTTCGCGCCGCCATCGAGTCGCCAATCGCGTCGCCAACGCTGTCAGAGCTCGTGGGCTCCCGCGATCGGGTGGCCATCGTCATCCCCGACATCACGCGCCCGCTGCCCACCGATCGCCTGTTGCCCTGGCTCCTGCAGACGATCGCACACGTCCCGGACACGCAGATTGTCATCATCAACGGCACCGGCTCGCATCGCGCCAACACGCCCTCGGAATTGGCGACGATGGTGGGGCCTGCGATCCTCTCTCGTTATCGCGTCGTCAATCACGACTCGCACGACCCCTCGACGCTCGCCAGCGCGGGCGTCGGTGCAGATGGTCATCCCGTTCTGCTGCACCGCGAGTATGTCAATGCCGATCGTCGAATCGTGCTCGGGTTCATCGAGCCGCACTTCATGGCCGGGTTTTCCGGCGGTGCCAAGGCGGTCTTCCCGGGAATCGCGGCGATCGACGCGATCATGCGGTATCACGATGCGCGCATGATCGGGGATCCGAAAACGACCTGGGGCCTCTTGAAAGGAAATCCGACCCAGGATCGCATCCGTCACGATGGCACGCTGCTCCCGATCGATTTCTGCATCAACGTGACGCTGAATCGCGATCGGCAGATCACGCAGTTCTTCTGCGGTGATGTGCTGATCGCGCACGATCGAGGCTGCGCCTTCTCACGAGAGACAGCGATGGTGCCCTGCGATCGGCCTTTCGATGTCGTCGTCACGACCAACAGCGGCTATCCACTCGATCAGAATCTGTACCAGGCGGTGAAAGGTATGTCGGCCGCCGCGCAAGTCGTCGCCCCGTCTGGTTATATTGCCACCGCGGCCCGCTGCAACGACGGGTTCCCCGCGCACGGCAACTTCAGGACGCTTGCTGATGCAGCACGAGTCGCCGCGAAGCCATTCTCGACACGATCCTGGCGCCGGGGTTTCTGCTCTACGACCAGTGGGAAGCGCAGATGCTGGCCAACATCCAGATGAAGGCGCGAGTCGGGCTGCTTCAGCGAGCTGCCTGACGACGATGTGCGCCGCGCCCATCTCGAGCCAATCCGCGATATCGCCGCTGTGGTCGATCGCGAGATTGCCGCGAAGGGGGCCGATGCGAACATCGCGGTGCTGCCGGAAGGACCGATGACGATTCCGTACCTTGCGTAAAGGCGCACGTGAAAGGCGGACCTGAAGGTCCGCCCTACACTTCGTCACTTACACTTCGTCACTCCTGTGAAGGCGGACCAAGGTCCGCCCTACATTTCGTCACTTACGCTTCGTCACTCCTGTAGGGCGGACCTTTAGGTCCGCCTTTGCTAGGTTCAACCGTCAGATCCTGATGAAAATCTTCTTCCGGTACATCCAATACAGGATCGACCAGAAGATCAGCAGGACGGCCACGCCGCGGAGCACCGGCTCGAATGGCGGACCGAGTACCGAAAACGGGATCGAGCCAACGTGCCGCATCAACGCCGCGGTGATGAAGTGCTCGATCGTCCAGCTCATGACGTAGATCGCGATGGAGTTGGCGCCGATGACGAGCAGCGGGAACGCCCAGCGCTTCCAGCCTTTCACTTCCATCACGGCGTAGAAGCCTGCCAGCATCAGGATGACGAGGCCACCGCTGTAGAGGGTATATGCCGACGTCCAGATCCGCTTGACGATCGGATTGATATGCAGCCACTGCAGGATCAGGCCGCCGAGCACCAGGACCACTCCGGCGACGACGAGTCCCTTCAGCTTCTCGTCCTCGGCTCTTTGGCGATTTCAGGAACTCCCCGGACCACATGCCGAGCATCATCGTCGCCAGCGTCGGAATGAAGCTGAGCGTGGACCAGCCGCCCTCGTTGAACAGGAACGGCTCCTCGCGTGGGAAGAGATTCAGGAACCAGGTGTCGAAGGCCCACGAAAGGTTGGAGTTCTTGTTGAAATGCGCGAGGAATCCCGTGTACAGGTGCGGCCAGTTGGCGGGAACGCCGACCTGCGTGTAGTCGAAGTCCGGCCCTGGCAGCGGATACATGACGAAAGCCGCCCAGAAGGCGATCAGGATGACAGCGAAGACGCCGATCTGTACGCTTCCGCGGCGTGAAGGCCAGCAGGAACAGGAAGGTATAGCCCATGCCAATCTGCGTCAGTGTGTCTTCGAACGTCCAGTAGGTCGTCGGCCGCTCCATCGACCTGAGGAAAATGCCAAGCAGCATCAGGATGACGCTGCGCACCACGGCGTGACGCAGCATCAGTCCAAAGGTTTGTCCCGAAGCGCGCCGGCTCGCAATCGAGAAGGGCAGCGCCGCGCCGACGAGGAACGAAAAGGCCGGCTGAATCAGATCGTGGAGCGAGCAGCCCTGCCAGGGGACGTGCGTCGTGTTGTAGGCCACGATCGACCAGAAGGTGCTGGAAGGAAAGGCGTCGTGCAGCGTCCACAGACGCATCACCTCGGCCAGCATGAGGAACATGACGAAGCCGCGAAGCGCGTCGATCGCCTCGACGCGAGTCCGGGTCGCCACGGGCGCTGCCGTCTGCGACCGGGACGTTGGAGTAGGAGCGAGCGTGCTCATGATGCCCGGATTCTATCCGTGAACGCGGGTGCCGGCGCGTCTATGTCTTGACGCGCCAGCCGTCGCGATAGGTCCGGGTCAGGTGCTGATTGGCGTCGGGTTTGTCCGGGAAGCGCAAGGCCGCCGGGTCGAACGCCAACGTTTCGCCGGGGAAGTGTGCCGCGACGTTGCCGATGAGCACCGACTCGGTGAGCGGTCCGGCGTAGTCGAAGCCGGCGGAACAGGGCGTGCGCCCTCCCGCCAGCACGGCGTCGACGAACTCCGCATAGTGGTCGCGTTCAGGAACGTCGATCGAGGGCAGCGTCGGCGAGCCCGTGTCCGCGATGACGAACGGATCAGGGCTCATGTGCGGCAGCAGCAGCAGCCCGGTCGTGCCGACGACGATGCTGCCTTGTTCGGGGAAACGGGCGCCGATACGTTCGAGCAGCGCGTCTGGCGGTTTCTCGCCGCCGTCGTACCACCACATGTCCACCGTCTTGTCGGCCGTGTAGTCGGTGCCGGGATACGTCAACTTCACGCGCGCCTTCGTCGCCCAGCTCTCTGCGCTCGGCGCAGGCCCAGACGCAGTCACGGCAATCGGGTGAGTCGAGCGCGAGTGCGCGATAGGGTGGGCTGTAGATGTGACAGCCCATATCGCCCAGCGTGCCGGTACCGAACCCCACGCGCCTGCGCCACTCGCCAGGATGGTAGGCACCCAGCTTGAACGGCCGCGGACTGCTCACTCCCAGCCAGTCATCCCAGTCGAACGGCGCCGGCACCGGATCGGTGGCCGGCGGCAGCGGCTTGTCGTCGCCCCAGCTCTTGTTCGAGAACGTGTGCACCTCGCGAATCTTACCGACGATGCCGCTGCGGACGAGCGCTTCGCCCAAACGCTGCGAGCGCATCGACGAGACCTGAATCCCCATCTGTGTCGACAGACCCTTGCGGCGCGCGAATTCGGTCAGCAGCGCGGGTCTCGCTGCAGGTTGTTGCAAAGCGGCTTCTGCACGTACACGGGCTTCCCGAGCTTCAGCGCCTCCACCGCCATCAGGCAGTGCATGTGGTCCGGCGTCGAGATGCTCACCGAGTCGATTTCTTGCGCTCCTCCTTGAGCATCTGGCGCCAGTCCTGGTAGACGCGGACCTTCGGAAAGCGCTGCTGAAGGCTGCTCGAAGCGGCAGAGATCGACGTCGGCGGCCGCGACCAGATCGAACGCTGGGATGCTCGGCGAACGACATCAAGTCCGAGAGCGCCTGTCCCGAGGCGCCGATACTGGCGTGACGCACCATCGGTGACGCCGCCTTCGACGGGATCGCGAGGAATGGCGCGCGCCGCGGCGCCGCGGCGACGGAGGTCAGGAATTGTCTGCGGGAAATCGAAGTAGACATGGATTTGGGGAATGATACGGCATGCGGATGCTGCTCGAGTTTCGCAACCTGACCGTCTATCGCGACGAGACGCGCGTCCTCGATCGGTTCTCGCTGACAATCCCGGCGCGGCAGAACGTCGCCATTCTCGGACCCAACGGCTCGGGCAAGTCCACGCTGATCAAACTGGTGACGCGCGAGCTATATCCGGTCGTCGCGCCCGATGCGGAGATCCGCGTGCTCGGCCGCGATCGCTGGGTGCTGTCGGCGCTGCGAGAGCATCTGGGCATTGTGTCGAACGATCTGATGACAACGTGCACGCGCGACATCACCGGGCGGGAGCTCGTGTTGTCCGCGTTCTTCGGCAGCGTGGGGCTATGGCCGCACCACGAGGTCACGTCCGATCTCGAAGCACGCGCAAGGGTCGCGCTCGAGACGATGGAAGTGACACATCTGGCCCATCGCGTCATGACACAGCTGTCGTCGGGCGAGGCGCGCCGGCTCCTCGTCGCCCGGGCGCTTGCGCACGGTCCCTCAGCCCTCGTGCTCGACGAACCGACCAACAGTCTCGATCTTCGGGCCTGCCGCGATTTCACCGGCAGCCTGCGCCGTCTCGCTCAGCAGGGCACCAACATCATCCTGGTCACTCACCACCTGCCCGACATCATTCCCGAGATCGACCGCGTCGTCGTGCTCAAGGACGGTCGTGTCTTCCGGGACGGGCCGAAGCCGGACGTGTTGACCGCGCCCGTGCTCTCCGACGCGTTCGGCGTCGCGGTCGACGTCGAAGAGCGTGGCGGCTATTACGGCGCCTGGTGAGCGTCGCAGATCATCCAATCTGCTGCAGGTCGGCGTCCGTCAGCCGCACGTCCGCCGCCCCGACGATACCGTCGAGCTGGTCGGGACGTCGCGCGCCGACGATAGCCGCGGTGACTGCAGGGTGCTTGAGCGTCCACGCAATGGCGACTTCCGCGGGTGAGCGTCCGTCACGGGAGCCCACGGCGCGCAGTCGTTCGGTCAGCTCCAACGCCTGCGTGAGATGCGGCTCCTGGAAGTATTTTGCGCGCCGCCGCCAGTCGTTGTCAGGGAGTGCCGCGACGCGTTCGCGCGTCATCGTGCCCGTGAGCAGGCCGGACTGCATCGGCGAGTACACGATCACGCCGACGTTGTGGGCCAGGCACCAGGGCAGCACGTCGGCTTCGATGTCGCGGCGCAGTGCGGAGTACGGCGGTTGCAGGCTGGTGATGGGCGCGACGCGGTCGGCGGCTTCAAGGTCCGGCACCGTGAAGTTTGATGTCGCCGATGTAGCGCAGCTTGCCATCCCGCTTGAGATCGGCAAGTGTCTGCCACGCTTCAGCGACGGTGCCGGGATCGTGTCCGGCCGGCGAGCTGCCCCAGCGCGGCCAGTGAACCTGATAGAGGTCGATCGTCTCGACCTGGAGCCGCGTGAGGCTTCCTTCCACCTCGCGGCGGATCGAATCGGGCCGCAGGCTGTGCGACAGCTCGCGTTGCTCGTTCCAGACCAGGCTGCACTTGGTGAAGATGTACGGACGCTTCGACGGGGGCAGCTTCGCCACGGCACGGGCGACGACTTCCTCCGAATGGCCAAGGCCGTATGCGGCGGCGGTGTCGATCCAGTTGATGCCGAGATCCACGGCGCGCGTGATGGCCGCTATCGAATCCGCATCGTCCTGCGGTCCCCAACCAAACATCCAGTCCCCGCCGCCGATCGCCCACGCACCGAAGCCGATGCGCGTGATGTCGAGATCGGAGTTGCCAAGTGGTCGCGTTTGCACGAAAGTCGCCCCTCGTTGAATAGGTATCTGGTATTCATACACCAACACCCATGCGAAAGCTCATCATCGCCGTCGTCGTCCTCGTCGTGATCGGCCTTGGACTTGCCCTCGCAGTCAGAAAACTGCTCAGTCCAGAGATGCTTCGAAGCACGATCGCGTCGCAGATGGCCGCGGCGTTGGAGCGACCGGTGCAGATCGGTTCGGCGCGTGCGCAAGTCTTTCCGTCGCCGCGCATCACGCTGTCGAACGTGGCCATCGGCGGACCACAAGTGCTCACGGCGGAGCAGATCATCGTCGGCGCCGGACTGCGGGCGCTCTTTCAGAGGCGCGTCGAAGACGCTGTCGTCCGGGTGCGCAACGGACGGATTGCCCTGGACGCCGGATTGGCGACGCCTGACGGCCGTGGCCCGGCGCCGGGAGCAAAGCCCTCACCGCGACCGCCGACCGCGCCTGCCAGAGGCGACAGTGCCGCCGGATCCACGGCATCGCCTTCGACAGGTTTCACGATCGCGTCCGTCTCCGAAATCAAGTTCGAGAATGTCGTGGTCGCGGGTGGCGGCAAGGAGCTGCGCCTCGACATGGAGGGAGCGCTTAATGGCGATGCGCTCGACGTCACCAGGCTCCTGGCAAAGTCGGGAAAGACGGAGCTGAGCGCGAAAGGGAAGCTGACGAGCATCGAGCGCATCGATGGTGCGTTCGACGTGAGCAGCCCGCTCGTCGACGTCGATGAAGTGCTGGCGGTTCTGGCGGCGCTCTTCCCGCCGGATCCCTCGGCCCGCGGTACGGCAGGTCTCGCCAACGCCGAACCGGACGGATTCCAGATCGGTCATATCACGGCGACCGCTGCCGTCGACAAAGCGAGCGCGCTCGGCTATCAGATTTCGAAGTTGACGACGGTGCTGGATCTTCAGGGGACGATGCTGAAGGCCGACAAGCTGTCGTTCGATCTCTATGGTGGCCACTACGACTCGACGCTCGCGCTCGATCTCGCCTCGAACAAGACGACCCTCGATCATCGTGGACGGCTTGCCGGCGCCAATGTCGCACAGTTGGCGGCGCTCTTCGGCCATGCGGGTGTTGCCACCGGTACGCTCAGCTTGTCGATGCAGGTCCGCGGCACGGGCCGTGACTTCGCAACCGCGGCCAACGGAGTCAGCGGCACCGCAGCGGTCACGCTGTCCAAGGGGTCGCTCAAGGGGCTCGACGTCGTCCGGCAGCTGTTCCAGTTGCTCGGTACCGCAGCGCCGCCGAACGCGGGCGACAAGTTCGACTCGCTGACTGCGCGGATGGCCCTGGCCGGCGGCGCGATGACGGCCGACAATCTCGTGCTGCATTCCCCTGACTTCGATCTGAACGGCCAGGCACGCGTGTCCCCTGACGGTGGCTTGTCAGGCCGGGCGCAGATGACTCTTTCCGATGCGCTGTCCAAGGAAGCGCAGAGCCGAAACCGCGATCTCAAGTTGCTGTTCGAGGACGGACGCATCACGCTGCCGGCGACGCTGAGCGGTTCGCTGCAACAGCCGTCCGTGCTTCCCGACATGGAGAGCGCGCTGAAGCGGGCCGCGCACAACAAGATCAACAGCGAGATCGAGAAGGCCAAGAAGCGGGCGACCGGGGAATTTCAGAAAGGACTGGAGCGCCTGTTCCGACGCCCGTAGTCGGCTGTCGCCTTATTCGTCGCGAAGCACGACCACCGGATCGACCGAGGCCGCGCGCCAGGCAGGGATGAGGCACGCGATCGCCGCCGTCCCGAGGAGCAGCGTCGCGACCGCGGCGAAAATTGCGGGATCGCGCGGGTCGACGCGATAGAGCAGTGCGGCCATGCTGCGGGTGACGGCGAGCGCAGCGAGGGTGCCGACAACAATGCCAACCAGGGTGAGGCGCATCCCCGCGGCAAGCGTCGACATCAACATCTGGCCGCTCGTGGCGCCGAGCGCACGACGAATGGCCGTCTCGCGTCGCCGTTGTTGCACGTGATGCGCCATGATGCCGTAGATGCCCGTCAACGCCAGCGCCAGCGCGAGAAGTGCGAAGAACGAGAACAGCAGCCCTCTGAAGCGAGGGATCGTCGTCGATCGCTGAACCCGTTCCGGCATCGTGGCAACGTCGCGCAGCGGCACGTTCGGGTCGGTCGCGATGACGGCGGATCTCACGGCCGCCACAGCGCTTGCGGGATTGCCGGCTGTGCGTATCAGCACGTACGGGTTCTGCAGCCATCGGCGACTGCGCGAATGCCTGATAGACCATCGGATGCGAACCGCCCCAGACCCCGCCCGCGTACGGGACGTCGCGCACGACACCGACGATCGTCGTCCACGGCGACTTCGGATCCCAGTCCCCGCCTTTGAGGCGCTTGCCGATCGGGTCGAGCCCCTGGAAATGCTGTCGCGCGAACGACTCGTTGACGACGCCGACCGCGGGCGACGCCGGTAAATCAGTGTCAGAAAAGTGGCGGCCCCGCGTGATCGGGATCTTCAGCGCCTCGAAGAATGCAGGGCTGACGATGTTCCATTCGGCGACGCCGCTCGGGCCTGCGCCGTCGCGTCCACGCCCTTCCAGCGTGTAGTTGTTGGTGAACTCGAGAAGGTTGGGGGGAAGAGACGACGCGTAGGCAACGCGCGACGCTCCCGGGATCGCCTGCAACCGTGACGTCAAGGTGTCGACGAATGCGGCCAGTTTGCGCTCGTCGTCGTAGGGCTGATCTGGCAGTGCAAGCTTGAACGACAGGACGCCGTCAGGACTGAAGCCGGGATCCTCGTGCTCGACCGTGACCACGCTCTTCACCAGCAGTGCGGCGCTCGTCACCACCGTCAGCGTCAGAGCGATCTCGGCGACGACGAGCGCGCGGCGCGTCCGGGCACGCTTCACGTTCTCGCCGGTCCGGCCGCCGTCTCGCAACCAATCCCCAAGCTGACGCCACGGGAGGCGCGCCACCGGAAAGATGCCCGCGAGAAGACCGCTGAGGAGTCCGAGTGTGCAGGCGAACGTAATGATGGTGGCATCGACGCGGACCTCGCTCATCCTCGGCACGATTCCGGCGCCAGCCGTTCGCGCGACGTCCACGAGCACGCGCGCGACGATGACGCCGAGCATTCCGCCGGCGACGCCCAGGACCGCGGATTCGGTGAGGAGTTGACGTGCCAACCGGGTCCGGCCGGCGCCGAGCGACGCCCGGACGGCCAGCTCACGCGTGCGAGCCGTGCCGCGAGCCAGCAGCAGGTTGGCCACGTTGGCCATCGCGATGATCAGGACCAGCGAGACAGCGGCGAACGTGAGGAGCAGTGTCTCGCGAACGTCGCCCACGAGAACATCGCGCAGCGGCCGCATCCCGTACCGCCACGAGTCCTTGACGCCGAAGCGATCGCGCAGGACGGGCGTGGCGGCGGTCGTCATCCGCGCCTCCACCGTGCCGACGGCCGAGCTATCCGGCACCCGCGCGAGAACGGTCATGAAGAACGGGCCGCGACGCGTCGGCGGCCGCAGGCGTGCCTTCGCCCAGATCTCGTCGTGCTGGCGCCCTGGGAGATCGAAGCCAGCCGGCATGATCCCGACAACCGCGCATTGCTCGCCATCAATCGGCAGGCTGCTGCCGAGCGCGTCGCTCTTGCCTCCGAGCCGCCGTCGCCAGAGCGTCTCGCTGATCAGCAGCTCGCACGCTTCGGTCTGCGCGGTGAAGCCGCTGCCGAGACGCGGCGTGACACGCAGTACCTCGAGCAGATCCGGCGTGACGATGCCACCTTCCACGAGCTCCGGGCCGTCGGTTCCTGCGAGTGTGAACCCATTGTCGGGGAAGAAATATGCGCCGACGGCGCCGCTCTTGCCGCGCGTCTCGCGTAGCGCGTAATAGTCGGCCGGTGACAGCGACGCCGAGAAATCGTTCCACCAGACGCGGACAAGGTGCAGCTCGTCGGAGTGGTCGAAGGAAAGCGGACGGATCAGGACACCGTAGACGACGCTGAAGATGGCGGCGGTGCCGCCGATCCCGAGCGCAAGCGAGGCGATGACTGCTGCCGCGAATCCTGGCGCCCGCCTGATCGCGCGAACCGCGCTGCGCAGATCTCGCGCGAGGTCGCCGAGGAGATGCCCGGTGCGTTCGCTGGCCACAGCTTCCATTGCCAAGTCCAGTCGTCCAGTCCTGATGCGGGCCGCGCGCTCCGCGCCGTCAAGGCTGACGCCGCGATTGATCTGCCGCGCACGCTCATGCTCGAAGTGATCCTGCAGTTCCTCGTCCAGCTCACGCTCGACCGCCGCCGGTTGCACGAGCTCGCGAATACGATGCCGGAGTCCGCTGAGGAACGACATGGCTGCCGAGCGTCAGGCTTGCGCGTTCAGAATGCGCCGAACCGCGAGGCTGGCGCGCTCCCACGACGCGCGATCGGCGTCGAGACGTTTCCGTCCTGACGCGGTCAGCTGGTAGTAGCGGGCGCGGCGTGCGTTATCGCTCGTGCGCCACTCCGCGGCGATCAGGCCCTGCCGCAGCAGCTTCTGCAGCGCAGGGTAGAGCGTGCCGGTCTGGACGGTGAAGACGCCGCGTGACAACTGCGAGATGCGTTCCCCGATCCCCCAGCCATGCATCGGTGCGAGCTCGACGGCTTTCAGGATCAGCATGTCGAGTGTGCCTTTGAGGAGGTCCTCCGATTCGTCGCTCATGTGTGGCCGCTACTGTAGGTTACATACGGAAGACCGTCAAGAAAGTTCGAGCCTTGTCTGTGCGTGGCGATAGACCTGTGGGGCGATATGCATGTAGGGCGATATGGATGTAGGGCGGACCTTCAGGTCCGCCTCCCGCCTTCCAGATTTGTCGTCTTCTCCGCCTTCCACCTAGCCAATCTGCACATCGCGGGAACTGCGGGCTAGTGAATTCCGTATGCGCGATGGAGGCTTCCACTAGAAATTCTTCTGGAGTATGCTGCGGCGCATGGCTCGACGAAAGGCTGGCGAGACTGGCGGAGACATCCTCTCGGGAACGCTCGATATGCTCGTGCTGCGCACGCTCCTCTTCGGTCCGGCGCACGGTCACACGATTGCGTACGCGATCGAACACTCGTCCGACGACGTGCTGCAGGTCGAGCATGGGTCGCTGTATCCAGCGCTTCACCGGCTCGAGGACAAGGGACTCGTGGCGGGGTTCTGGGGGACCTCGGAGGCCAACCGCCGAGCGAAGTACTACCGCCTGACGCCGGCCGGACGGAAATACCTGGCCAAGGAACGCAGCCGTTGGGAGCTCCTGGTCGGCGCCGTCGCCCGCGTAATGGGGCCGGCGGGAGAGGAGACGTGACATGGGCTGGCGACGCTTCTGGCGGCGGGGACGACGGGATGACGAGCTGGCGCTGGAACTCGAGTCGTATCTCGAGCACGAAGCGGATCGGCGCCGCGCCGACGGCGTGACGCCTGACGTCGCGACGCTGGCGGCACGAAAGAAGCTGGGGAACGCCACTCGGATCCGCGAGGACGTCTACGAGTCGAATTCGGTTCCAGTGGTCGAGTGGTTGGTAAAGGACCTGCGATACGCCCTGCGCGTCCTCGCGGCAAGTCCGGGATTCGCCGCCGCCGCGATTCTGACGCTCGCCCTTGGCATCGGCGCCAACACGGCAATCTTCCAGCTGCTCGACGCCCTCAGGCTTCGCCGCCTCCCGGTGGCCCGGCCGCACGAGCTCGTCGAAGTCGTGGTCGACGGAGGCAATCGCGGGTACGGCGTGTCGCACGGCTTCGAGGTCAATCTCACGAACCCGCTCTGGGAAGAGCTGCGCCGCCATCAGCAGGCCTTCTCCGGAATCTTCGCCTGGGGACAAGCGGAAATGCCGGTCGGTCGCGCCGACGAGGCGCGCATGCGGCGCGGACTCTGGGTAAGCGGAGAAATGTTCCCCGTCCTCGGGATCGCACCCTACCGCGGCCGCCTCCTCGGTCCATCGGACGATCGCCGTGGCTGCGCGCCCGGTGGCCTCGTCGTGAGCCACCAGTTCTGGCAACGCGAGCTTGGCGGTGCCGACGCCGCCATCGGTTCACGCCTCGAGATTGGCGAGAAACAATTTCAGATTGTCGGCGTCACTCCGCCTACGTTTACCGGCCTCGAGGTGGGGCAGACCTTCGATCTGGCGTTGCCAATCTGCGCCGCGGGCCTCTGGGGCGATGGGCTCGATCAACGCCATTACTGGTGGCTGATTGGCATGGGACGCCTCAAATCCGGATGGACGTTGCCGCAGGCTGCGCAGCACGTCCGTGCCTTGAGCGCGACACTCTTCGACCAGCTCGCGCCGACGGGCTATGCGAACAATGCCAACTGGAAGAAGCTGCGGTTGACGGTCGTTCCCGGGGGACGTGGCATCTCGGAATGGCGCACGGAGTACTCGACGTCGCTGTGGCTGCTTCTGGGTATTACCGGACTTGTCCTGCTCATCGCGTGCGCGAACCTGGCCAACCTGATGCTCGCACGGGCGGCTGCGCGCCAGCGCGAGTTCGCGGTGCGGATCGCGATTGGCGCCTCACGCACGCGAATCGCGCTGCAATCGCTGGTGGAGAGCCTCGTGCTCGCCTTCGCGGGGGCTGTGATCGGCACCGCGTTGGCCATGGCGGCCAGCCGCGCCATCGTCGCGTTCCTGCGTACCGACGGTAACGGTCTGCACCTGGACCTGTCGCTCGACTGGCGGATGCTGGCATTCACGACCGCGATCACGCTGGTGACATGCGGGCTGTGCGGCGTCGCGCCGGCGCTGCGCCTCGCCCATACGGAACCTGGCGACGTCATCAAGAGCGGCGGCCGCGGCCTGACGGCGCGTCCCGAGGGGTCAGCGTTTCAGCGTCTCCTGGTCGTGACCCAGATCGCCGTCTCTCTCGTACTCGTGGTCGGGGCGCTGCTCTTTGCGAGGAGCTTCCAGAAGCTCTTGTCGGTGGACGTCGGATTCAGACAGGACGGGATCCTCTACGCCTTCTGCGATCTCAGCCCTCGAAAGCTGGCGCCCGAGGCGCTGCCGGCCGCGAAGACAGCGATTCTTGAACGCATCCGCGCCTTGCCCCAGGTGAAAGGCGCCGGAAGCGCGACGAAGATTCCCTTGACGCCGAACAGCTGGACGATGGGCGTGCGGATCGAGGGACGGACGGCGCAGGACGACTGGAGCAAGGTCAGCTGGGTGAGCCCTGGATTCTTCCAGGCGCTGGACGTGCCTATCCTCGCCGGGCGTGATTTCGCGGCGGCGGACACGGCGAGCTCGGCAAGAGTCATGCTGGTCAACGAGACGTTCGTTCGCCGTTACCTGCAGGACCGTGCGGTGATTGGCACGCACCTCCGAACCGTTCAGGAGCCGGGATATCCGGCGATGGACTACGAGATCGTCGGCATCGTCCCCGACACCAAGTACGCGGACGTTCGTGAGGAGATCCCACCCACGAGTTTCGTTCCCGCGGACCAGCATCCATCGCCGCAGCCCTGGATGGCCGTGATGGTGCGGACGTCGGGCGACGCGGCCTCCGCCGATGCGGCCATCCGCCGCGCGGTCGCCACCGAAGGCGCGAGGAGCTCACCGGCAGTCGTCCTCCGCGAACAGGTGCGCGAGGGCCTCGCGCGCGAGCGGTTGCTGTCGTGGCTGTCGGGGATGTTCGGCGTCATCGCGGGTCTGCTTGCCGCCATCGGCCTCTATGGTGTGATGTCGTACACGGTTGCGCGGCGATCGAATGAGATTGCCATTCGTGTGGCCCTTGGCGCGGCGTCGCGCGACGTTCTGGGGTTGATGCTGCGCCAGGCCGCCCGCCTGCTCGTCGCTGGACTTGGCGTCGGTACTGCCGCCGCGCTCGCGGCGAGTCGTGCCGCCAGGACCTTGCTCTTCGGTCTCGAGCCCAACGATCCGGCGACCTTCGTCGGCGCCGCGGTCCTCCTGACGGCCGTCGCTTTGATTGCCGCCTATTTACCGGCCGCCAAAGCTTCGCGCGTCTCGCCGATCATCGGCCTGAGGAGCGAATAGATCGGGGGGGTGCGATAGGTGCGACGGGTGCGGCGGGTGCGCCTGGTGCGATGGGTGCGGCCCGTGCAGCGAGTGCGGAGCGTGCAACGAGTGCGGGTGGCGCAGTCAGCGTGGAAATGGGAGGTGCGTTGGTAGTACGAGTCACAACGCTCGCACCGCGCCGCACCTATAGCACCGGCCGCACCTCTCGCACCCGTCGCACCCGGCCTCGCCCGTGTCTGCTGGACGTCCTCGACTCCTCGGTCTTCAATGCGTCAGATGCCGGAGAGCCGGCTCAGGGATCATGTAGTCAGACCTTCACGTCCGCCGTCATCGATGGCGGAGCTGAAGCTCCGCCCTACGCGTGCCCTGACGGCTTCGACGATCAAACGGCTCGATTCGGCCTCCCACCGCGCGCGCAGACGGCCGCGCGGTTCGAGGCCCAGGAGCCGGGCGGGGCGAGTCGATGCCATGGACAGCACGGTGGTCAGAGGCAGCCCGGTGAACTTGACCGTGTTGCCGACGGCGCGATCGAGCGAGAGCGCAGACCCCGCCAGATTGGGCTGACCCGGCGCCGCCACACGTCCGTTCTCGTCGAGATGCACCCTGAGCGTTCCGAGCGTGTAATCGCCGGGCGGTTGACCTGCGGCCGTCGTCGCATCGGTGACGAGAACCACGCGATCCGGCGTCTTCGCGCGCACCATCGACTTCACCGTCGCCGCCGGCAGATGATGGCCGTCCACGATCAGGCCTGCAGTGAGCTCGTCAGCCGCCAATTGCTCCCAGATGAAGTTTGGATGGCGCGGCAGCATCTGCGCGCAGCCGTTGCCCAGATGCGTCGAGAGAGTCGCTCCGGCGCTGATCGCATCCCGAATCTGCTGCGGTGCCGCCGCGGTGTGACCGATCGAGACCAGCACGCCGTCGCGCACCAGCCGCTCGATGAGGGGCATCGCGCCGCCGACTTCTGGGGCCACGGTGACCAGCCGGATGCGTCCGTCCGCAGCCTCCTGGCGGCGGGCGAAGTCGTCGAACGTTGGCGCCTCGATGTCGGCCCGATTGTGCGCGCCGCGTGCGCCGTCTTCCGGGGAGATGTACGGGCCCTCCATGTGAATACCGGCGACGGCGGGCGACCTTGCTCCTGGCAAGAACACGAGCGCATGCCGCGAACCGATCCAGCGGCGCGGAGATCAGCGTCGCGAGGAAGCGCGTGACGCCCGTGCGCTCCATCCTGGCGGCCGCGTCCTGGACCTGGCCGTCGGTCAGAGCCGGATCGTTGAAGTCGATGCCGGCGAAGCCGTTCACCTGCAGATCGCAGAAGCCTTCGCATTCCACTGACTCGGCCACCATAGCCTCACGCCTCGGCTCAGCACCTGGTCGCGCCGCTGCGCTATGGGCCGCGGTGCCAGCGATTGCCGCGCTCATCTGGAGGAACGAACGTCGATCGAGCGGCATGGTCATCGTCTTTCCATCACCGGCAGCACGTGGGGTGCGGCCGGAAAAGCGCAGGAATACCACAAAACCGGCTCGTGCTCCTACAATCGGTGGTTGCCATGATCATCGAACGCGAACGCTATCTGGACGACGGCCCCGAGTGGCACGTGTCGATTGCAGTGCAGAGCCGTTCGCTGCGGATGCACAGCCTGCTCACGGCGCTGACCATCGAAGAACGCACGGCTGTCTCCGACATTCTCGGCCGCGCCCTCGACGACGTAATCGGGTTGCTGCGCCAGAAGCTCGTCACCGACACGGAGACGTCGTCGTGAAGGCCCTCATGATCGAGAAGCCAGGGACGGCGCTCGTCGTCGATCGGCCCGAACCGATGGCCAGCCACGGCGAAGTGCTGGTGCGCGTGGCACGCGCCGGCCTGTGCGGCACGGATCTCGGCACCTTCCTCGGCAAGAACCCGCTGGTCAGCTACCCGCGCGTCATCGGTCACGAGATTGCTGGCATCGTGGCTGCAACGGGCGACGGTGTGTCGACCCTGCGCGAAGGCACCGCGGTGGCCATCAGCCCTTACAAGAACTGCGGCGCCTGCGCCGCATGTCAACGCGGCCGGCCGAACGCCTGCCGCAACAACCAGACGCTGGGAGTTCAGCGGGACGGCGCGCTTGCGGAGCTGGTGGCGGTGCCCGCAGAGCCGGCTCTACACGTCGGAATCGCTCGACGTCGATCATCTGGCGCTCGTCGAGCCCTTTTCGATTGGCATGCACGCGGTGAGGCGAGGACGCGTCTCCGGGGACGACTCGGTACTCGTGATCGGCTGCGGCGGGGTGGGCGCCGGGGCGATCGCGGCTGCAGCCCATCGAGGAGCCCGCGTGCTGGGACTCGACCTGGACGACGCGAAGTTGTCGCTGGCGCGAGGTTTTGGCGCCATCGATGCCTGCAACAGCGCGAGCCCGTCGGTTGCGCAATGGATCGCGGATCACACGAAAGGCGAGGGGCCAGATGTGGTGATCGAGGCCGTCGGCGCGGCGGCGACCTATCGCTTCGCCCTCGAGACGGTCGCCTCGTGTGGACGTGTCGTCTGTGTCGGGTGGGTGAAAGGCGACGTGCCGCTCGAAGCGAGGCACATCGTCGCCAAGGAGATGGAAATTCTCGGCTCGCGCAACGCGACCGACGAATTCGCCGATGTCATCGCGCTCTTCGAATCGCGGCGCATCGAGCCGCTCCGTCTCGTGACGCATCGCGTCGCGCTCGGCGATGCGCCGGCGATGTTGAGCGAGTGGGCGCGTCAGCCGGCGGCGGTCGGCAAGGTGCTGGTTTCGGTGAGTGAGTAAGCGGAGGCGTCACGCAGCAGCTCTTACGATTGGTTGACGGTTGTTAAATGATTGTTAAGGCGCGAAACGGCGCGTGGAACTGAGCCAGAATCAATGGCGGGGGCACGCAACCGTCCGTGGCGACCGAATCGCGGGAGCATGCCGCACACGCTATCGAGCCGGCCGTTTCGATTCTCCTGGTCGACGACGACGAAAGCCTGTGCGGAATGATGAGCCAGGTGCTGCCGTACTCCGGCATGCGCCTGGACGCTGTGCACAATGGCTATCTCGGTCTTCGGGAAGCGCTTGAAGGCCGGCACGATCTGCTCATCCTCGACATGCGGCTGCCGGGGCTGGGCGGCTTGGAAGTCCTGCGTCAGGTCCGTCGCCGCAGCCCGGTGCCGGTGATCATGATTACCGCCAGCTCGGACGAGGCAGATCGCGTGAGCGGTCTCGACGCCGGCGCTGACGACTATCTTTCAAAACCGTTCGGCATCGACGAGTTGCTGGCGCGCATCCGCGCTGTGCTGCGCCGCACCGGCCGCGTGTCTCAGACTCGCCCGACCAGACTCGTTGCCAGCGGCATCACGATCGAAACCGGGCTTCGCGAGGTGCGCATCGGCGCCGACATGGTGCACGTGACGAGCACCGAGTACGAACTGCTCGAATATCTGGTCCGCCATGCCGGTCGAATCGTGTCCCGCGACGAGCTGATGGCCGTCGTCTGCCAGAGAGAAGCCTCGAGTCTGGATCGATCGCTGGACGTGCACGTCAGCCGGCTGCGACGCAAGCTCGCCGATCGCGCCTCGACCATTCGGACCGTTCGCGGCGTCGGCTACATGTTCGGCGTCGCGGCGACGGCCGAGTGAGCCTTCACACTTCTTAAGGCACGACGCCCGACCGAATTCGCGGCTGAACGTCCTAATCATCAGAGGCGCTGATGCCAGGGGCGTTCGCCGGGGCGTTCCATCGCGGTCAGGCATCGGCCTCTCTACTTCCTTCATACCCGGACGGCTCCGCACCCTGGCCAGGCCGTCCGGGCTCTCCGCTTCAACGACGGGTAAGGAGAACGCCGATGGGGCGCGGCGCGTGGCAGTGCGTGATTGGTCTGGCCGGCGCGGTCCTGATTCCGGCTTTCGTGGCGGCGAGTCAGGCCCCGAGCGAGCTCCAGAAATTCAACGGCGCATGGGTTCTGAACCGTCAACAGAGTACGGGTGCGGGCACTGGCGGCGGTGAAGCGGCGCCGGAAGGCGGCGGACACCGGCGCGGCGGATTCAGCGGCGGATTTGGCGGGCCCGGCGGCATGGGCCGCGGGATGGGCACTGGATCCGAGGATCGCGCGGCGATGGAGCGCCAACGCGCTCTGATGCACGAGTTGCTCGAACCGTTGCCGCGACTCACCGTCACTACCGAAGGCGACGTCGTGACGTTCACGGCGGCCGACGGGCGCGTGCGCAGGTACCGCGTCGATGGCCGGAAAGAGAAGCACCAGTTCGACAACGGCACCGTGGACACGAAATCAAAGTTCGAGAACGGCCGATTGACGATCGAGACGTCATCGCCCGGCGGCGCCAGATTGATCGACACGTATTCGGTCAACGATCAGCATCAGCTGGTGATCGAAACGAAGCTCGAGGGTGGCGGCCACGGTGACCATCCTCCTATCGTTCACGTCTATGACGATGCGTCAGCGCTATAGCCGCTAAGGAAATGCGAGGCGCCTCGTAACCTGACAGCGCGGGACCGGCGGCATCACGTTCCGTTTCTAGCGCGCCCGCCGATTGCGGGTCGGATCGACCTTCGATGCTATCCTGCGTCGATGCCGGACCGGCTGACGATCGCGGCGCGCACCCAGGGCCGCGTCCTCGTGCGGCGCCCCTCGTCATCGCCTCCCTGGCCCGCGCTGATCGGCTTTCACGGTTACGGGATGAACGCCGGGCAGATGATCGAGCTGCTCGAGCAGATCCCCGACGCCAGTGCCTGGCTGCTGGTGTCAGTCCAGGGCCTGCACCGGTTCTACGGGCGGGATCAGAAGACGGTCGTCGCCAGCTGGATGACGTCGGAGGATCGTGACGCCGCCATCGCCGACAACATCCGTTATGTCGCCGACGTCGTGGACGCGGTCAAGCACGCCTGGCCTTTCGACGAGCTCGTCTACGTCGGCTTCTCGCAAGGCGTCTCGATGGCCTTTCGAGCGGCGATCCGCGCCGGCCGGCGCTGCGATGCCGTGATCGCGCTAGGCGGAGACATCCCGCCCGAACTCCTGGCCGATGCGTCGATCTCATGGCCGCAGGTCGTGCTCGCCCGCGGCGACGATGATGCGTACTACTCGGCAGCCATTTTCGAGCGCGACGCGGCGCACCTCGAGCACGCCGGGGCGCTGGCCGCCCGGGTCACCGTTGCCGGCGGTCACGAATGGAGTCGCGCGTTCTGCGATCGGGCAGGGGAGTTTCTGGCGGCGCTTCGGCATCGTTCGCCCCTCGATGCGCTGGGGCGGAACGGCCCTCGGATCAAGTTGTAAACTGTCCTGATGTCCAGTGGTCCGACCGCCGCTCACTCCACGGCTTCCGTGGGCGGCAGCTGGCTGTTCCGGCAGCGATCCTGGCTGCCGGTGCCGATCGCGCTCGTCCTTCTGCTGGTGCGCTGGGGGATGCTTCGCCATCCGATCCTGCCGGTTGCGGGGCCGTTCCTGGTGCTGGCTGGCGAGGGCTTGCGATGGTGGGCCGTGGGGCAGATCGGCGTGATCTCGAGAACGCGTTCGACGCGGCTCGGGCCATTGATCACGACGGGCCCCTTCACCCTGTGCCGCAATCCGCTCTATGTCGGTAACCTCCTGATCTGGGCCGGATTCACCGTCTGGTCCGGCCTGCTGTGGATGCTGCCGATCACCCTCGGCATCTTCATCGTTTACTACCGCAGCATCATCGAGTGGGAAGAGGCGCTGCTGACGGAGCGTTTCGGAGAGGCCTACACGGAGTACGTGTCGGTCACGCCCCGTTGGTGGCCGCGCCTCGATCGCCTCCCGGCTGCACTTTCAGCGAGCGCCATGCACCCGTGGCGTCTGGTGGCGTTCAGCGAGCGCGGTACGCTTATGGCGATCGCGATCGGCGCCATTCTCCTCGTCATTCGACAGCTCGTCAGCTGAACCCGGGCGAGACGCTATTGCGCCGTCCATCCTCCATCCACGAACAGCAGGCTGCCCGTCACGAACGACGAAGCATCGGAGGCGAGGAAGATCGTGGCCCCGGCGATCTCGTGGAGCTCGCCCCAGCGGCCGAGGGGAATCTTGGCGACGAACGCGGCATATTTCTCGGGGTCGTTCATGCAGCGGCCGATTCATCTCGGTCCCGAATGGCCCTGGGCAAATGGCGTTCACCGTGACCCCGTGTCCCGCCCATTCGAGCGCGAGCACGCGGGTCAGATTCGCGACCGCCGCCTTCGATGCGGCGTAAGGCGCGCGCCCGGCGATACCGATGACGCTCAGGATCGATCCGACGTTGATGATGCGGCCCCATCCGCGGGCCGCCATGCGCGGGCCGAACAGCCGCGAGCAGAGGAATGGGCCTTTGACGTTGGTGTCGATCACCGCATCCCAGTCCGCCTCGCTGAGGCTCTCGCTCGCGCCGCGGATGTTGATGCCGGCGTTGTTGACGAGCACATCGATCGGACCGATAGCTCGCTCTGCTTCGTCGCCCAGCCGCGTGATGTCAGCGGCGACCGCGACATCGGCGGCCAGGCCAACGACTCTCCGCCCCGTGGATGCCGCCAGCTCCTCAGCGGCGGTTTCTGCGGTCTCGGGCGAGCGGCTGGTGATCGCCACATCGGCACCGGCCTGAGCGAGCGCTTCGGCCATCACGCGGCCGAGCCCGCGCGCCCCGCCGGTCACGAGCGCGCGACGGTTGGTCAGTCGGAACTGATCGAGGACCGACATCGCTACAGCTTCAGCGTCCGACGCGCGTAGTCGACCGATTTCCGGACGTTCTCGTCCTCGGCGGCGACCTGCGCCTCGGGAGGCAGGCCCGTGATCGCTGGAAGGTCGCGCGTCCACGCCTTGCCGAGGACTTCCTGTTCGAAGCGGGTGAGCACGTCGGGCGAGGGACGGTCGATCGCGACCCAGTAGCGATCCGTCTTGTACGGGACCGGGAGCGGGTCGCGCGTGATCATCTCGAGGCACATCGGCACGTCGGGTCGCTGCGCGCGCAGCGTCGCGATGATTTCGGCCAACGGGAGGAATCCTTCTCCAAGCGGCACTTCAGACAATCCGAATCCCTCCGCGGTCGGCTTGACCGCCATGTCCTTGAGATGAGTCGTGACGGCGTACGGTGCCAGTGCTTTCACAGTGTCGAGCGGCGATTCGAGCAGCGAGATGTTGTTGCCGAAGTCCACGCATGCGCCCACCTTGGGGCTGCTGACGAGCGTGAGTAGTTCCACGAGCTCCTGGGCGTGCCAGTCCTTGTGGTTTTCGATGCCGACGATGATGGGCGAGGCATCGAACGTCCTGCGCATGCTGACGAGCGTCGTGCGCCATTTTGCCGCCCACGACGTCCATTCGTCGCGTGTCGTGAACGTCTCGTAGCGCCGGCCGTAGAGGAGTGCCACGCGGATGCGCGTCACGCCAAGGGCACTGGCCACACGCACCATCTCGGCGTACGCCTCGGGCGTCTCGAGATACTTCGAGGGTACAGACAACTCGAGCGCGAGACGCGAGTCGTCCACGCGTTTCCTCAGCGCGTCGAGCGCGGGTGGTTCGAAGGAGACGATCTGCGACCAGTCGAGCTGAGCGCCGTTGGTGCCGAACTTCTCGCAGAGATCGAAGAGGGCCTCGGCTGGCAGTGCGGCGGCCGTGGACTTCAGGATGTCGCGGCCCTGCAGCATCCGAACGGCGAAGGACGTGTAAGCGAGACACATGCTCGTGCGATCTCCTGCTCTGACCGCCGTGGCCGCGGCCGGGCTCGCCGCCGTCGCCTTGGCGAGGGCGGGCGTGGCGATCGCCAGACCGAGAAACTCGCGCCGTGTGATCATGCGCGAGAAACTTTCACAACCGCGGCGAGCTCCCGATCCCAGGGCGCGCGGTAGGTCTTGGTCAGCAGGGCGTTCGCCTCGGGATCCCCGGCGATCGCGTTGGCGGCGGCGTCCCACCGGACAACGCGTCCGACGCGCGCCGCGATGTTGGCCAGGTGGCAGGCGAGCGACGTCTGATGCGCCGTGGCGAGATCCGAGGCCGGCGCCTGCCGGCTCTTAATCGCGTCGAGGAAATTTCTGACGTGCGGCTGAAACTGGTCGCGCACCTGATCGTAGCCTTCGTCTTTGACGCCCTCGGTGCGATAGGTGACCGGGCCCGTTTCGGCCTGCGGCTGTGTGAAGCGGGGTATCTGCGACTCCGGCGTCAGCGCCTTGTCCGGCGTGATCTCGAAGCCGCGCCGGTTGATGCTGAGCGTACCCTTGGTGCCGTAGATCTCGAGTCCGCCCTTGCCGCCGGCCGCCACCTCGCGACTCGACCAACTGGCCAGAAACGACGGGTACTCGAAGATCGCGTCGAGAACGTCAGGCGTTTCCCCGTAGCCCGTGAGCGAACGGCGCTGCGCGAAGGCGGCGACCCGCGCCGGAATCTCGCCCGTGACCCACTGCACGATGTCGATCTCGTGAGCCAGCAGGTTCGTGGTCTGGCCGCCGGAGTAGTCGTTGAACCAGCGGAAGTGGTAGAGGCTGCGTGCCGGGTCGAAGGGCACCTTGGGCGCCGGTCCGAGCCACATGTCCCACTGCGCCGGTGAGAGCGGCGATCCGACTGGCGTCGTAAAGCCCGGAGTGATGTTGCGGAAGGCCCCGATGCTGGCGCCGCGGACGTCGCCGATCTGCCCGTCGCGAATCAAGCGTCCGCGCGCGCTGGTAATGGCGTCCCGAACGCTGCTGCGTCCCGACCTGCACGATTCGCTTGTGCGTCGTCGCAGCGTCGAGCATCCACTCGCCCTCGCGATGCACGTGCGTCAGCGGTTTCTCGACGTAGACGTCCTTGCCGGCGGCACATGCCAGGATCGTCATCAGCGCGTGCCAGTGATCGGGCGTCGAGACCACGATCGCGTCGATATCAGGCTGCTCGAGCATCTTCCGGAAATCCGGAAAACGCGCGGGGCTGTTGCCCGCCGCGGCGACACCGTCGTCCATCCGCTCGTCCGAGACCTCCGAGATGCCGGCGATCTCGCAATCGGATTGCGCCTGGAAGTCGAGCAGGTGGCGTTTGCCGATCAGGCCGATGCCAATGAAGCCGACGCGCACGCGGTCGTTCGCGCCGAGCACGCGGCGCGACGACGCTGCCGTCGCGACGGATGCGGCCGCCAGGGTCTTCAGGAAGGCGCGGCGATCGGGCGAGGCCATCAGACTGCCGCCGGCTCAGGGTGTTGCCAGGGCGCGCGATACGGCCGCGTCAGCAGACGTGTTCGCCTCGTCGTCGCCGACAACCTTGCCGCTCTGGTGATCCCAGGTGAGGGAACGTCCGAGCTGCTGCGAGAGATTGGCCAGGATGCACGCCGCGGCCGAGACGTACCCCTGCTCGATGTCGGACACCGGCTTGTCGCGGGTTTCGATGCACTGCAGGAAGTTCTTCATGTGCGCGCGGATCGCCGGCGCTACGTGCTTCTCGAGATCCTTCTCCGTCTTGTCCTCGGGAAACTGCTCGAGCTCGTAGACGACGTCCTCGTGCACGGGCGTACCGCCGCCGACCGGAACGAAATCGTAGCCGTAGACGCTCGCTTTGAGCGTCCCTTTGTCGCCATAGATCGTTGCGCCCCACGGATACTTCGGATCGGGCGGATCGCCCCACGATCGATGTGCCCAGACGACCTTCAGGTCCCCGAAGTCGAAGGTCGCTTCCTGCGTGTCGGTGATATTGGCCTTGCTGGCCTTGTCCACGAGGATACCGCCGGTAGAGCTGACGCGGGTCGGCATGCCCAGGTCGAGCATCCAGCGCACCATGTCGAGCATGTGCACGCACATGTCGCCGACGATGCCGTTGCTGTATTCCATGAACGCGCGCCAGCTCCTCGGGTGGACGAGCTTGTTGTAGGGCCGCATCGGTGCAGGGCCGGTCCACATCTCGTAATCGAGCCACTCGGGCGGCGCTGTGTCGGGTGGATTCTCCTGCGCCCGCATGTGGTAGTAGCAATACACCTCGACGTAGGCGATCTTCCCGAGCTTGCCTTCGCGGATGATGCGATCGCGGGCGGTCGCGAGGTGTGGTGTGCTGCGCCGCTGCATGCCGACCTGCACGACGCGCTTGTACTTCCGCGCCGCCGCGAGCATCGCCTGGCCTTCGGTGATGTCGACGCTGATCGGCTTCTGCACGTAGACGTCGGCACCGGCCTTGACCGCCTCGATCATCGGCAAGCGCATGCCAGTGGTCCGGCGTGGCGATCAGGACGATGTCGAGATCCTTCTGCGCCAGCATCTCGCGGTAGTCGCGAAAGGTGCGCGGCGTCTTCTTCGAGCGCTGGCGCGCCGCGACCTGCGTCGCCGCGTCCGCCAGCATCCGCGAGTCGACGTCGCAAAGCGACACGACCTCGACCGGAGCCACCTGCAGCAATCGGAACAGATCGCACTTACCGTACCAGCCGGAACCGATGAGACCGACTCGTTTCGGCGTGGAGGTCTGCGCGAAGGCGTATCCGGGAAAGGCGGACAGTGCCAGGGCGGCGCTGGAGTGTTTCAGAAAGTCGCGGCGGTTCATGAGGACCAAGCTTTTATCACCGCTCCGCGCGGTTGTCACGCCTCTCGCCCACCATCGTCGACGCTCTGGCGGTATCATCGGGCCATGTCGAAACGATTCGGGCGGCTCGTCGGTGTGGCCGCGCTGATTGGCGGCGCATTCGCGGTCGGTCACGCTCAGCGTGCCGTGGCGCCGACGAAACCGGCTCACGACTACCCGGTGAAGCCGGTGCCGTTCACCGCCGTTCACCTCACCGACCACTTCTGGGCGCCGAAGATTGAAGTGAACCGCACGGTCACCATCCCGTTCGCGTTCGGCAAGAACGAGGAGACCGGGCGCGTCAACAACTTCGTGCGCGCCGCAACCGTCCTCAAGGGCCAGCCGCTCGCCGATCGCAAGCCGCCGGGCTATCCGTTCGACGACACCGACATCTACAAGGTGCTCGAAGGCGCCGCCTATACGCTGAGCGTCACACCCGATCCCAAGCTGTCGTCGTACCTCGACGGGTTGATCGCCACGATCGCGTCGGCGCAGGAAAAGGACGGCTACCTGTACACGACGCGCACGATCGATCCGCAGCATCCGCATCAGTGGGCCGGCACTGAACGGTGGCAGCTCGAGACCGATCTGAGCCACGAGTTGTACAACCTGGGCCATCTCTACGAAGCCGCGGTGGCCCACTATCAGGCGACCGGAAAGCGAACCCTGCTCGACGTCGCGCTCCGCACCGCCGATCTGCTCGTCAATACGTTCGGCCCGAACAAGGCGTCGATCTGGCCCGGCCACCAGATCACCGAGATGGGGCTGGCGAAGCTCTATCGCGTCACCGGAGACGAGCGCTATCTGACGCTCGCCAAATTCCTGCTCGATTCCCGCGGTCCCGATGGCAAGCCGGCCAGCGGCCGGACCTACAACCAGTCGTACGCCCCTGTCGTCAACCAGACGGAGGCGGTCGGTCATGCGGTGCGCGCGACCTACATGTATTCAGGAATGGCCGACGTCGCCGCGCTGACGGGCGATCAACGCTACGTGCACGCGATCGATCGGATCTGGGAGAACGCGGTCGGCAGAAAGCTCTACATCACGGGCGGCATCGGTTCACGTGCCGAAGGCGAGGCCTTCGGCGACGACTACGAGCTGCCCAACATGGCGGCGTACAACGAGACCTGCGCCGCGGTCGGCAACGACTACTGGAATCATCGCCTGTTCCTCCTGCACGGCGAGGGCCGCTACATCGACGTGCTCGAGCGAACGCTCTACAACGGCCTGCTCTCGGGGGTCTCGCTCGACGGCAAGGGCTTCTTCTATCCGAATCCGCTCGAATCCAACGGTCAACACGAGCGAAGCCCCTGGTTCGGGGTTGCCTGTTGTCCGGGCAACATCACACGGTTCATGCCATCGCTGCCCGGCTATGTGTATGCACAGCGCGGCGACTCGGTGTACGTCAACCTGTTCGTCAGCAGTACGGCCGATGTCGCGCTCGACAACGGGCAACGCCTCCACCTCGAGCAGAGCACCCGATATCCGTGGGACGGCGACATTCGCCTGACGGTGACGCCGTCTCGAGCCGACCGTGTGACGCTGCGACTCCGAGTCCCCGGTTGGGCCAGGAACGAACCAGTGCCCAGCACGCTCTACCGCTTCCTCGACACCGCCAGCGAACAGGTCACGCTCAGCATCAACGGCTTCGGCGAGCCGCTCGTGCTCGAGCAGGGCTATGCGGTCGTCTCGCGCAAGTGGACGGCAGGCGATGCGGTCGTCCTCCATCTGCCAATGCCGGTGCGTCGTGTCGTCGCCACCGGCGATGTCGCCGCCGACCGTGGCCGCGTGGCCCTTCAGCGCGGACCCATCGTCTATGCGGCCGAGTGGCCAGACAATCCCGGCGGTCACGTCCGCAACTTGCGGTTGCCAGATGATGCGACGTTGGCACGCGAATTCCGGCCGGCGCTGTTGAACGGCGTGGAAGTGATTACCGGGCAGGTCGTGTCGTATGTCGCCGACGAGCAGGGAGCCGCCCAATCGCGGACGCAGCCGTTCACCGCAATCCCGTACTACGCGTGGGCCAATCGAGGTCCGGGAGAAATGACTGTCTGGCTTCCGCGTGAAGAATCCGCCGTCCGTCCGCTTCCGTTCCCGACTCTCGCCTCGTCCAGCTCGGTGACCATGTCGTCCGGTCGCGGGGCTCGCGCGATCAACGATCAAGCCCCGGTTCGTTCCTCGTACGATCAGTCTGAGGGCTATTTCCACTTCTGGCCGCAACAAAGGCACCAGCGAATGGGTGGAATACGCCTTTCCACGTGGGACCAAGGTTTCGGAAGCCACGGTCTATTGGTACGACGACACGGGGCACGGTGAGGTCCGCGTGCCGGCGTCGTGGCGACTGCTCTACAAGTCCGCCAATGGATGGACGCCGGTCGAGACGCGATCGGCTTACGGTGTGGCCAGGGACGCCGTGAACCGCGTGGCCTTCACACCGGTCACCACGTCCGCGACTGAGGCTCGAGATTACGCAGCAGAAGGAGTTTTCGGCCGGTATTCTCGAGTGGGCGGTCGACGCGGCACGATGAGCCGCCGCGGCCGTCTTCTGCTGCCGCTGCTGGCGACGCTCGCCCTCGGGCTGGGGGATGCCGGCGGTCAGCAGCCGGCCGCGGCATCGTCCGGGATCACGCTGTCGATCGTCGGCACCAACGATCGCCACGGCGCGATCGTGCCGCGCGATGGCCGAGGCGGACTCGCGATGTTCGCCGGGTTCGTGCAGAACCTGCGCGCCGCACGAGCCCGCGATGGCGGCGCCGTGCTGGTGATCGACGCCGGCGACATGTTTCAGGGGACGCTCGAATCGAACCTGAACGAGGGCGCGGCGATCGTCGACGCCTACAACGCGATCGGATACGCGGCGGCCACGATCGGCAACCACGAGTTCGATTTCGGTCCGGTGGGCCCGCGGGCGACGCCGCGAACGGCGGCCGACGATCCGCGGGGTGCGCTGAAAGCGCGCGCGGCACAGTCTCGATTTCCGTTCGTGGCCGCGAATCTCGTCGACAGCAGGACTGGCGCGCCGGTACGATGGCCGAACGTGCAGCCCTCCGTCCTCGTGAAAGCCGCCGGCGTGAGTGTCGGGATCATCGGCGGCACGACCACCCGCACGCTGAAGGCGACAATCTCCGGCAACACCATCGGCCTCGCGATTGCGCCGCTCGACGCGGCCGTCGCGACGCAAGCGAAGCAGCTTCGGGCCCGCGGGGCCGCCGTCGTCATCCTCACCGTCCACGCCGGCGGCCGGTGCACGCAGTTCGGCAATCCCACCGACCTCACGTCGTGCGAACAGCCGTCCGAGATCGGCGACCTGATTGCGAAGCTGCCGCGCGGAACGCTCGATGCCGTCGTCGCCGGTCATACCCACCAGGGCGATGGCACACGAGATCGGTGGCGTGCCGATCATCGAGTCGTTCTCGTCGGGCGTCGCATTCGGGCGAATCGATCTCACGATCGCGCGCGACCGCTCGCGGGTCGTCGATCACAAGATTTTTCCGCCACGCGACGTCTGCGGCTACGAGGACGCCGGCGGGGCGCTGTGTCGATCCGGCCGTGCCACAGGCGCCGCCGCTGCCAGGTACGAAGGGAAGAAGTGACACCCGATCCGAACGTCGAGCGGATGCTCGCCGCGGCTATCGACAACGCGAAGCAGGCGAAGCAGCAGCCACTTGGCGTCGCGACGTCGGCGCGCAGTCGAGCGGGAATACGACCGCGAGTCGCCGCTCGGCAACCTGTTCGCCGACCTGATGCTGGAGGCCACGCGCAGGAGCCGACGTGGCGCTGACGAACGGTGGCGGGTTGCGGGCGAACCTGCCGAAGGGCGCCGCTGACGTTCGGCGATCTGTACGAGTCGATGCCGTTCGACAACTACATGGTGCGGCTTCGACTGACCGGTGAGGAACTGGCAGGCGTGATCGCAGGAAATCTGGGCGCCACCGGCGGAATCCTCTCTGTGGCTGGCGTCACGGCCGTCGCCGACGTGCGACAACGGGACGTCTGCGTGCGTCACTCCGGCGCCGATCGGGGGCGCCGATTCGCGACGACGAAGACCTGACGATCGCTACCAGCGACTTCCTGGCCACCGGCGGCGACGGCGCCTTCGCGGCGGTCCGGCTGCTTCGAGTGGCCGGAGACGGCGACGATGGGCCGCTGGTGCGCGATGCTCTGGCCGACCGATTGCGGCAGCGCCATGCGCGGCATCGACCCGGCGACGTTCTTCGATCCCTCGCGTCCGCGCCTGACCTATCCGGGGCGCCGGCCCGTCAGCTGTCGTTAGACTAGCGCCACAGCCAGCGTAAGGCGTCCGGCAGCAGCGCGCCGCCATGTTTATGGGTGTGAGCGCCGTCGCCGAACTCGAAGCGGTAGTCGTAGCCTCTGAACTTCAGCGCCGCCGCCATCTGCTGGTTCGCGAGCGGCCAATTCCCGAACGGGTTGTCGAGATCGTTCGAGCCGTCCTGCAGGAAGACTCGCAGAGGCCGCGGCGCGCTTTGACGAACGAGCGCGGGATAGACATGACCGCCGCGAATGTTCGTGAAGCTGCCGATGTGGCTGATGACCTTCCTGAAGGCATCCGGCCGCTCCCAGGCCGCCGTGAACGCGCAGATTCCTCCCGAGCTGGCGCCGGCGATCGCGTGCATCGCCGGATCGGGGGAGTAGGGATAACGCTTCGCGATATCGGGCAGGAGCTCGTCGATCAGGAACCTTGCGTACTGGTCGGTCAGGACATCGTATTCGTTGCTGCGATTGCTCGAGCGCCACGGATCCTTTGGAAGCTCTTCGCCGTTGTGCCCCGGATTCACGAACACGCCGATGGTCACCGGCATCGCCTTGGCGGCAATCAGGTTGTCGAACACGATCGGCACGCGGTACTCGCGATCTGGAGCCACGTATTGATGGCCGTCCTGGAAGACCATCAGCGCTGCCGGCTTGCCGGGATCGTATTGCGCCGGGATGTAGATCCAGTACTGCCGGATGGTGTTCGGATAAATGGTGCTCTTCCAGACGAGAGGCCCTTCGATACGGCCCTTCGGCACGCCCTCGTGTACCTGCGAGTCGGGACCTGGCGGATAGGTGTCGGGCACGCGTGCCTCCTGCGAGAACCACCAGAGCGCCAGAACAGGAAGAAGCAACAAACGCATCGAGCCTCCGCGATGCCCGAGCTGAAGCTCGGGCCTACCGTTCTACCGTGATGCCCGAGCTGAAGCTCGGGCCTACAGTCACGGTCTATTGCAGTTGAATGCGTAAGGCGGCGGCGAAGTCGCTCGGCGCGGTTGCTGGCAGCGTCACGTGTAGGCCCGACGCGTCGCGGGTCCACACGATCTTCTCCGTCGATCCCACCAGCGCCACGTCGCCGATTTCGCCAGATGCGTTCTTGTTCCCTCTCGCCAGCGACGCAATTGTGGCGCTTGCCATCCGTCGGCCAGGCCATGAGAATCGCGTACAGCGTCTTGCCTTTCGTCGTGAATCGCACGTCGCGTGGCGTGAACGGCTGGCGCTTCGTATCCGCGAACGATCCTTCGATCACTTTCGTCGGGCCCTCGCCATAGACGCGTCCAGGCTCGTGTGCCGTAGATCGCCTCGCCATTCACCGCCAGCCACCTGACCGATCGCGCGCAGCATTTTCTGCTCCGGCTCTGGAATCGTTCCATCCGGCTTCGGTCCGATGTTCAGCAGAAGGCTGCCATTCTTGCTGACGATGTCGATCAGGTCGTCGACGATCGAGTCGACCGTCTTGTAGTTCTGATTTGCGACGTAGCCCCACGAGTTCTTCGAGACCGACGTGTCGGTCTGCCAGAAGTTGGAGCGAATCTCGGCCAGTTGGCCGCGCTCGATGTCGAGCACACCGGCTCGATCGGGGAACGACTCGCCACCGTGTTTCTTGTAGTTGATGGCGACGCCCTTGTTCCACTCCCGTCCGCGGTTGTAGTAGAAGGCGGCGAACTTCTGCATCGGCTGCTGGAACGCGGGCTGCGCGATCCACCAGTCGAACCAGATGAGCTGCGGCTGATACTTGTCCACGATCTCGGCGGTGCGGGCCAGCCAGTCGTTCAGATATGCGGCGTCGGGCGGCGTCGTCCCCGACTTCGGACGCCTTACGATCGATGGCAGGCCCATAGAAGGCGGCATATCTCGGATCGCGGACATCGGAGTCGAAGGTCTTGCCGATGATCGAAGAACCACCAGTGTTCCGCGCGATGCGATGAGACGCCGAAGACCAGCCCCTCGGCCCGCACGGCCTTCGCGAGCTCGCCGATGATGTCCCGCTTCGGGCCCATCTTCGCGGCGCTCCACTCCGTGACGCTGCAGTCGTACATCGGGAAGCCGTCATGGTGTTCCGCGACCGGGACGACGTAGCGCGCACCGGCGGCCTTGAACAGCGTGGCCCATGCCGCCGCGTCGAAGCGCTCGGCTGTGAATTTCGGAATGAAGTCCTTGTAGCCAAAGGTGGCCTGCGGTCCGAACGTCTTGACGTGATGGTCGAACTCCGGCATCGCCTTGTCGTACATGTTGCGCGGATACCATTCGTTCCCGAAGGCCGGGACGGAGTAGAGGCCCCAGTGAATGAAGATGCCGAACTTGCCGTCTTCGTACCACGCGGGAACGGTGAAGCCTTCCAGCGAACTCCACGACGGAGTGAACGGGCCCTTCGCGACGACGTCGTCGACGGTACGGACGATCTCGGCGACCCGCGCATCGAATGACGGCGCGGGAGTCTGCGGCCGCGCGGGAGCCGCAGCGATCGCCAGCGCCAGGAACAGGAACCCCGCAGCTCGACAAGTCATGGCCGCCAAAGTCTATCCGAACCGCTGTATTCTCGCGGGGCGGGGGACCAGGTTGAACAGGTTCAACAGGTTGGTCGGGTTGATCAGGTCGGTCAGGTTGATCGGGTTGATCGGGTTGATCGGGTTGATCGGGTTGGTTGCCAGCGCACTCGTGGGACCAGTGAGTGCCCAGAACGAAGGCCGTGATCCGGTGCCTGTCCCCGACGTGCCGCCCTACAGGACGCTGAAGGGCGACTTTCACCTCCACACGGTGTTCTCCGATGGCCGCGTCTGGCCGACGGTGCAGGTACGGGAGGCGTGGCGCGACGGGCTGGACGTCATTTCGTTGACCGACCATGCCGAATATCACCCGAACGCGCCGGATGTGCGCGTCGACGGCAATCGCGCGTACGAGGTGGCGCGGCCGATCGCCGATCAACTCGGCATCCTGCTGATTCGCGGCGTCGAGATCACGAAGCCGGATCCGCCCGCGCCGTCGGTGCTGCCGGACGGGTCAGCGCATTTCAATGCGCTCTTCGTGAGCGATGCCAATGCCCTCAACACGCCTGACCTGATGCAGTCGCTCCGCGCCGCGAAGGCGCAGCACGCGTTCGTCTTCTGGAATCATCCGCGCTACGGCGTCGACCGTGCGGAATGGTTCCGACCGATCGCGCGCGCGTTCGACGAAGGGCTGTTTCAGGGCATGGAGCTGGTCAACGGCCCCGATTTCTACGAGGAAGCGTACCCGTGGGTCGCCGAACGCAAGCTGACGATCCTGGCGACCAGCGATGGCCACGATCCCATGCCGTCGCGAGCGACCGGCTTCAGGCGTCCCATCACGTTGCTCTTCGTCCGCATCCGCCGATGCGGATGGCGTCCGCGAAGCGCTCGAGGCCCGGCGCACGGCCGCCTGGCTGGGGGAAGACGTGTGGGGCGCCGAGGAACTTCTCAAGGGGCTGTGGGACGGCGCAATCAGCGTGCGGACGGACATGCGGCGGACGCCTGGCGCCGGACCGATGATCGTGTTCAGGAACGCTTCGGCGATTCCGATGCGCGTGCGGATCCGTCAGCGGCCGGACTGGATGCGCGGCGGCGGCGGCCTGATTCCGGCGCAGGGCGAGCTGGCGCTCGCCGTCGGATTCGAGAAGACGGCGCCGGCGGCAGGGCACGTCGAGATCGATCTTGATGTGAGCAATCTCCACACGGCGCCAGAGCGGAACCTCGTGGTGCGCGTTCGGCTCACGCTGCCGGGCTGACGCTGCGCGGATACTTCTCCGCCTCTACACGGCCAGCTCGTACGAGCCGCCTGGCGCCGTCTCGAACTCGATCGCCTGGCTAGCGAACGGCTCCGCCTTTCCGACATCCGCGCCTTGCGCGACGATGGCGTCGGCGACTGCGTGGACGCGATAGAAGGCGTTCGGGTTCGGTCCTGATGCGGCTCTGATCGTCGCGCCATTCACCGCGGCGCGCGCCGGTGTTCGCACGCGACAGACGCCGCCGAGTCGCGACCTGATGGTCCCGCGCCGCAACGCCCCGTGCTCCCAGTCGATATCGATCTCGAAGCCGCCGCGGGCACGGAGGCCTCGCACTGATCCGCGCGGCCACGCCGACGGAAGCGCGGGCAGCACATCGATCGCGCCGGCATGGCTCTGGACGAGCATCTCGACGATGCCGGAGACGACACCGAAGTTGCCGTCGATCTGGAACGGCGGATGCGCGTCGAAGAGGTTCGCGTAGACCCCGCCGCCGTAATACCGCTCCACGAGCCCTTCCTGTACCAGCTTGAGGAGGTTCGAGAGCAACCGGAACGCACGATCGCCATCGCGCAGGCGCGCCCAGGCGTTGACCTTCCATGCCAGGCTCCAGCCGGTACCGCCGTCGCCGCGCTGCTCGAGCGATCGACGCGCCGCAGCAAAGAGCAGCGGCGTCGCCGGTGTGATCTGCCGGCCCGGAAACAGCCCGAAGAGATGGGAGAAATGACGATGCTCTTTCTCTGCCGGCTGCAGGTCCTCCGCCCACTCCTGGATCGCGCCCGAGGCATTCACGTGATAGGGGAGCAGCCGCGCCAGCGCCTGCTCGAGCCGTGGCGAGAGTGTCGTCCTGCCGAGCGCCTCTTCCGCCTGCTGAAGATTGCGGAACAGATCCCAGATCAGTGCCAGATCCATCGACGCCGCATACGTGATCGCCGCGTGCTGTCCGTTCGGCAGCACGAACTTGTGCTCTGGAGACGTGGATGGCGCCGTCACCAGATGACCCCTCCCGTCTTCGGTCAGCCAGTCGAGACAGAACTCGGCCGCGCCAGACATGACCGGGTATGCCCGTTCGCGCAGGTAGGTCGTGTCGCCGCCGAACGCGTAATGCTCCCAGAGGTGCTGCGACATCCACGGTCCGGCCATCGGCCAGAACGCCCAGACCGGATCGCCCGCGCCGTAGTCGCCGACGGGTGCCGTCTGCCGCCACAGATCCGCGTTGTGATGCGCGACCCAGCCGTGTGCGCCGTAGTTGATCGCAGCCGTCTGCGCGCCCGTCACCGACAGGTCTCGTACGAATGCCAGCATCGGTTCGTGCAGCTCGGCGAGATTGGCCGATTCTGCCGGCCAGTAGTTCATCTCGGTGTTGATGTTGATGGTGTAGTTCGAGCTCCAGGGCGGCCGGATCTGATCGTTCCAGATGCCCTTGCAGGTTTGCGGGCTGCGTGCCCGGCCGGCTGCTGGCGATCAGCAGGTAGCGTCCGTAATCGAACAGCATGCGGACCAGTTGCGGATCGGTCGCGCCGAGCGTGGCGATCCGCTCGTCGGTCGGAACGTCGGCTGCGGTCGTTGCACCGATGTCGAAGTCCACTCGGTGCATCAAGGCCTGGTGGTCTGCAACGTGCTCGTCGCGAAGCGACCCCCAGGATTGCGCGGCGGCCTTCGCAATCGGCTGCTCGACGGCCCCTTCTTCATCGCGCCCCTCACGCACCGGAGATTTGTCGAAGCCGTTGTAGCTGGTCGCAGCCGCGAGGAGGAGCATGACCTCGGACGCGCCGTCCACGTGCAGGCCATCGGCATCCACACGCATCCGGCCGTCGCCGGTCATCCCGCGGAGCCGAACCTCGAAGCGCATCCCGCCATCGTCGTTGTAGACGACCGGCACCGCCTGGTCGTGATAGCTCGGATCGACGTGGGCCGGCGCACGGCCACGCAGGCGCAAGTCCTGATCCGCGGTTGCCGTTGACGAGCGCAGGAGGCTGGTGAGGCGAGCGACGAAGGTGAGACGTCCCGGACGATCGACGGAGAGCCGGATCGCAATGATCTGGGCCGGATGGCTCGCAAAGATTTCGCGAGTAAACTTCGCATCGCCAACGGTGTATCGAACGGTCGTGATGGCGGTCGCCAGATCGAGCTCCCGCCGATAGTCGCGGCCCACGTCGCCGTGCTCGAAGACCACGGTGAGATCGCCAAGCGGCTGATAGGACTGCGTGAAGGGCCCCATCATCTGCTTGGCGAGTCGATCCGCGGCGGCCGCGTCGCCGGCCAGGGCGGCACGACGAATCCCGGGAAGCAACCCCTGCGCCTTCGGATTGTTCCAATCCTTCGGCCCTCCCGACCACAAGGTGTCGTCGTTGAGTTGCAGGCGTTCCGTGACGACGCCGCCGAACACCATCGCGCCAAGGCGGCCGTTGCCGATCGGCAGCGCTTCCACCCAGCGCTCGGCAGGCCGGCGATACCAGAGGCGCGACGACGCGTTGGCTGCCGTGTCCTGAGCCATGGCGCCGCGCGCAAGCGAAGGGGTCGCGGCAAGCGCCGAGATCAGTTGGACGAAGCTGCGACGCGAAAGCGTGTGTGAGAAACGCGGCGAGTCACTCATATGTAGGGCGGACCTTCAGGTCCGCCAGTCCTTCAACCAATGTAGGGCGGACCTTCAGGTCCGCCATTCGCGGGACGTTCAGGTCTGTTGGTCGTCGGCGGGGCTGAAGCCCCGCCCTACATGTGGTGTGTCGGCGGGGCTGAAGCCCTGCCCGACATGTGGTTCGTCGGCGGGGCTGAAGTCCCGCCCGACGTGTGGTGCTGGAAACAACAGATCCAGTCCAGCGATGCGGTTGGTGTTCGACACGAGCACGACGATGACCGCGACCAGCTCGATCAGGTTCTTGCTGACCAGCAGGTACGTGCCCTCCTGTCCGGTGACCGGCGCACCGGATGTCGGAATCGAGGCCAGATAGAACAGCGACAGGAGCGCGATCGCGCCCCAGCATCCAAGGCGGGTGAACAGGCCGAGGGTCAGCGAGAGTCCGACCAGCACGAGCACAATCGGCACGAGCGTATCCACCCATGGCACAAAACGCGTCGCTGCCATCGCGTGGAAGACGCTTGCGAACGGCCCGGTGGCGGCGCGCAAATATCCGGCGGCGCTCCACTGCGCGAGCGGCTGGCCCGTGGTGGACCACGCCGGAAGCGCCAGCTTGTAGTAGCCCTCGTAGAGGAAGTGCCAGCCGATGAGCGTCCGCAAGAGGACGAGGGTCACCGCCTGCGCGCGCGAGAAGCGTGTCATCAGGGCTGTCCCGGCAGCAGCTACGTGCGCGCCGCTGGCGCGGCGGCGTCGATTGGCAAGCGTCCCTTTTGTTCGACGGCCTCGAATGCGGTGATACACGCGCGCGCCGACCCGATCGCGCGATCCGGCCCGCAGGCCAGCGGACGGCCGGTCCGGATGGTCGTGCAGAACGACGAGATCTCATTGCGATAGGCGACGAGCCGATCGGGATTGCCCCCGCTCGTCGTCCCCGTCGCGGACTTGCCGGCGGCATCGGCGACGCGGCTCTCGGACGCCTCCAGCGCGGGTCCGCCTGCGCGCGGCGTCACTTCGATACCCGTGACGGCGGGTTGTCCCGTGCCCTCGTCGAACAGAAACGCCTCGGCTTCGCCTCGCAGAACGAGCGTGCCCTTGGTCCCGAAGAACGCCTCGTAATAGTGGTCCCACGCGTTCGACTCGACCGACGAGAACACCGCCGTCCGGCCACCCGGATACTCGAACGTCGTGTAAACGTGATCGCCGATTTCGCGCTGGCCATCATTGAAGCGATACAGACCGCCCGTGCCCATGGTCGCGACCGGCTCGGCGCCGAAGAACCAGTTCACGATGTTCACCTGATGGCTGGCGAGCTCCGCGAGCAGCCCGCGCGAGTAGCGCTTGTAGAGGCGCCAGTTCAGCAGGTGCTCGAAGGTTGGATAGCCCCACTTGGACGGGTTGTAGTCGGGAGACGGTGGTTCGCCCTTGCGGCGCCAGTTGCCGTTGCGATGCCAGGCGATGCGCGACAAGTAAACGTCGCCGAGGATCCCCGTCTTGATGACGCCCTCGTAGGCGGCCTGGTACATCGTGTTGTAGTTGCGCTGATATCCGATCTCCAGAACTTTGTTGGTGGCGATCGCCGTCGAACGCATACGCTCGCAGCCGGCGATGTCCCATGCCATCATCTTTTCGCACAGCACGTGCTTGCCGGCTTCGAGGCAGCCGACGGTGACGTCCACGTGGGCCCACAAGGGCACGGCGATGATGACGGCTTCGATGTCTTCGTGCGCGAGCATGTCGCGCCATTCCGCGTAGTGGCGAGCCGCCGGCAGACTCCGTTTCTGAAGGACCTCGTCGGCCTTGGCGAGCTGCGTCGGGTTGATGTCGGCCATGGCCAGGACGGTGCCGAATTGCGGATCGACTTCGCCGAGCAGCACCCGGCCTTCTCCGCCCACACCGATGAAGCCGATGCGCAGCGGTCCGCCTCTGACCGGTCCTTTGACCGCGGCGGCGACGCCGAGCCCGGCCAGTGCCGGGACACCAGCAACCGCTTTCAGGAAGTTGCGCCGTCCGACTGTCTGCTGCTCAGGCGTCAGGTTCACTGCAGGTCCTCCACAATCGCGCCACGACAGCGTCCCACCACGATCGTTCTCCGCTGCCCGTCGTCCGGCGTCAGGAGCGCGAGCGTATCCGGATGGTCCGCACAGTAGCGGCGCGCCAGTTCGCCGCCGCCGACGAAGAATGCCGTGGCGAGGGCGTCGGCCCGGGCAGCGTCGGTCGTGACCACCGACGCGCTCACGATACCCGAACACGGCCATCCGGTGCGCGGGTCAATCACGTGGGCGCAACGCACGCCGTCGAGCTCGAGATACTGCTCGCCGGCGCCGCTCGTGCCGAGCGCGACGTTCCGCAGTCGCAGCCGAGCCAGCCGGCCTCCTCCCCGGGTCGAAGTCACATCCACCTGCCAGCCTTCACCAGTGTCGACAAGCGCCGCCACCGAGCTTCCGCCGGCCGAGACCAACGCATCGCGGACGCCGTCCTTCCAAAGGCGCCCGGCGACCGCCTGCACCGCGTAGCCCTTGCCGATCGCCCCGAGGTTCACCGAGACGCCGGGACGATCGAAGGCGACCGTGCGCGCCGCCGCATCGAGCCTCACGCGATCGCGCCCCACCAGCGATCGCGCGGCGTCCACTGCCGCCGGCGACGGCACAACGGGCTCGCGCCGCAAAAATCCCCAGCAGGCACTGAGCGGGGTTGAGGTCACATCGAACGCATCATCGCAGTCGGCAGACAGCTCCTGGCAGAGCTGCAGGATGGCGAAGAGCTCCTCGCTGACCGGGACCGGGCCGCTCGCGCCCAATTGGTTCACGCGCGAGAGCTCACTGCTGGCGCGGAAGATCGAGAGCGCGTCTTCCAGCCGATCGGCTTCCGTCAGCGCGGCGCGCGCGACCGCCACGTTCACCGCCCGGTCGCCGGCAAGCGTCACCTCGAACCGGCAGGCCATGGCCCGGCGGAAAACGCGGATCCAGTGGTCGCTAGCCGGTGCGCGCTCCTTGCGCCGCCCCTCGAATCCGAGCAGGCCTCGTCTGGTCACGCGTTGAGTCGATCGGCTCTTCAATCCGCAATCCGCAATCCGCAATCCGCAATTGATAAAGTGTAGCCCGAATGTCACGACTCACATACGGCTGCGAGGCCCCGGGATGCTAGCCCTGAGCCAGGGCCGCACCGCGCGCGACCTGGTGCCGAAGATCGAGCGCGTCTTCGAGCTGTCGGCGGCGAAGATCCGTGCGCTCGAAGCGCGGTGGACGCCGTCCGACGGCGCGCCCGTGTTCACGATCGAGGGCCGCTACGCGGCGCGCGGATGGACGGAATGGACGCAGGGCTTCCAGTTCGGCGCCGCGATCCTGCAGTTCGACGCGACCGGCGATCGTGAATTTCTCGACCTGGGCCGATCGCGCACGCTCGAGCGCATGGCGTCGCATCTGACGCACATCGGCGTGCACGATCACGGATTCAACAACGTCAGCACCTACGGTGCGCTGTGGCGCCTGGCGCGCGAAGGCCGCATCGACGCCACCGACTGGGAACGTCACTTCTACGAGCTGGCGCTGAAGGTCAGCGGCGCGGTGCAGGCACGCCGCTGGACGACCTATTCCGGGCGGTGGCTTCATCCATTCCTTCAACGGCGCGCACTCGCTCTTCGTCGATACGATCCGCTCCTTGCGCGCGCTGGCATTGAGCCATCGCCTCGGTCATCGACTCTCCGATGAGCAGGATCGCCAGGTCAGCCTGCTCGATCGCTTGATTCAACACGCCAGCGCGACCGCCGAGTGGAATGTCTACTACGGCGATCATCGGGATGCCTACGACGTGCGCGGCCGCACCGCGCACGAAAGCCTGTTCAACGCCGCGAATGGGTCCTACCGTGGGCCGAGCAGTCAACAGGGCTACTCACCGTTCACGACATGGACGCGCGGACTGGCATGGGCGGTCCTCGGCTTCGCCGAGCAGATCGAATTCCTCGAGACGCTGGCCGATACCGAGCTCGACGCCGCCGGCGGACGCGTGGAGGTCGATCGCTGGATGTGCAATGCCGGGCTCGGCGACCGCCGACTACTACATGGCAGTCGCGGCAAGTGACGGCATCCCGTACTGGGATTCCGGAGCGCCGGGCCTCGAGGCGCTGGGCGATTGGGGCAGCCGTCCTGCTGATCCGTTCAACGATCATGAGCCGGTGGACAGTTCAGCCGCGGCGATCGCCGCGCAGGGATTGCTTCGTCTCGGTCATGTCATACAGAAACGCGGGGGCGACGGCGGACGTTACCAGCAGGCCGGCCTCCACATTCTCGATACGCTGTTCGATGCCGCCGGTCCGTACCTTGCCACCGACCCGAAGCACGAAGGGTTGATCCTGCACTCGATCTACCATCGGCCGAACAACTGGGATCACGTGCCGCGTGGCAGTCGCATCCCACGCGGCGAATCGAGCCAGTGGGGCGACTATCACGCCCGCGAGGCCGCGCTCTACGTCCTCCGGATCGCACGCGACGAGCCGTACCTGACGTTCTTTGGGCGTTGATCGACGACGCTGTGGCACGATGACTGATAGCAGCACGCGACGCCCGGTCGCGCTCGTTACTGGCGGTACCCGAGGGATCGGCCTCGGCATCGCGCGCGCACTGGCACGCGCCGGATGGGACCTGGCGATCTCCGGCGTGCGGCCGTCCGCCGAGGTCGGCGCCGTCGTCGACGAGCTTGTCGAACGTTGGCGCGACGGTGCTCTATTGCGCCGCGGACGTATCGGTCTCAGCCGACCGCGCCCGCCTCGTGGCGTCAACGCTCGGGAACGGTACGGTCGCGTCAATGCCCTCGTCAACAACGCAGGACGTGCGCCGCGCGAGCGTGCCGACCTGCTGGCAGCGACCGAAGACAGCTTCGAGGAAGTGCTGCGGACGAACCTGCAGGGACCGTACTTTCTGACGCAGCATGTCGCCCGGCTCATGGTGGAGGCGCGGGCGGCGGATCCCTCCGCAGCGGCGGCCATCGTCTTCATCACGTCGGTGTCGGCGGCGATGGCGTCGATCAACCGGGGCGAATACTGCGTGAGCAAGGCGGGCTTGGCGATGGCCGTCAACCTGTTCGCCGTGCGGCTGGCGGGCCATGGCATCCCGGTCTTCGAGGTTCGGCCTGGCATCATCGCAACGGACATGACGTCGCGGGTCAGGGACGTCTACGACCAGCGCATTGCGGATGGCCTGATCCCGGAAGGCCGCTGGGGCACACCCGACGATGTGGGGCGTGCCGTGGCGGCATTGGTCCGCGGCGATTTGCCATACGCGACGGGCTCAGTGATTCACGTGGACGGCGGCCTCGCCATTCCACGCCTCTAATCGCACCGCGGTACCGTAGGCCCAAGCTTTAGCTTGGGCATCGTGAAGTAGGTAGATCGTGCAGTACGTAGGCCCAAGCTTTAGCTTGGGCATTCTGGAGCACTCGATGCGTGTATTGCGGGCAACGGCAGCGGCACTCTTCGTCGGTCTTGCCACCGGCGTTTCCGGTCAGCGTGCCGCGGACATGAAGGAGCCCGGGATGGCGGACGTCCGTTTCATGACTCTCGATCCGGGCCATTTCCACGCCGGCCTCGTCCAGAAGGAGATGTATCCGGGCGTCGCGCCCGCAGGTGGACGTCTACGCGCCGCTCGGCGCCGACCTGCTCGGGCACCTTGCACGCATCAACGCGTTCAACAGCCGGTCGGATCACCCCACGTCCTGGCGCCTGGAGGTGCACACCGGCCCGGATTTCTTCGAGCGCATGCTCGCCGAACATCCCGGCAACGTCGTCGTCATCTCGGGCCGGAACCGCGGGAAGGTTGAACGCATCGGCCGCTCGGTGGCCGCCGGCCTGAATGTGCTGGCGGACAAGCCGTGGATCCTGCGCTCTGCCGACCTGCCGGCGCTCGAACGCGCCCTCGCCGAGGCCGACGCCGAAGCAGATCGTCGCCTACGACATCATGACCGAGCGCTTCGAGGTGACGAGCGAGATCCAGCGCGCGCTCGTGAACGACAAGGCGATTTCGGGAGGGATTCCTCCCGGCACACCCGACAGACCGTCCGTCTACATGGAGAGCATTCACCACTTGATGAAGGTGGTGGCCGGCGCGCCCAACATTCGCCCGGCGTGGTTCTTCGACACCGCGGAGCAGGGTGAGGGACTCAACGACATCGGCACGCATCTGGTCGATCTCGTGCAGTGGACGCTGTTTCCGGACCAAAGCATCGACTACAAGGCCGACCTCAAGGTCCTGAGCGCCCAGCAATGGCCGACGGTCATCCCCGAAGCCGACTTCAGGCGCGTGACGGGTTCGCCCGGGTTCCCCGAGGCGCTGCGAGCGAAAGTCGTGAACGGCGCGTTGTCGTACGACTGCAACACGCTCGTGTCGTATCGCCTGCGGGGCGTGCACGCGACGCTCAACGTGATCTGGGACTGGGAAGCGCCAGAAGGCGCCGGCGATCGGCACTATGCCGTGTACCGCGGCGCGAAGTCGTCAGTCGAAGTGCGGCAGACGAAAGGGGACAAGTATCAGACCGAGGTCTACGTGATCCCGAATGCCGGTGAAGACGCCGCAGCGATTGCCGGTGCGATCGAGGCGCGCGTGGCCGCGCTGCAGACCGATTATCCTGGCGTCAAGACCGAGAAGAACGACACCGGGATCCATATCGCCATCCCCGATCGATTCCGCGACGGTCACGAGGCGCACTTCGCGCGTGTGACGCGCAATTTCCTGAACTATTTGAAGGACCGGGCAGCGCTTCCGGCGTGGGAACGGCCCAACATGCTGGCGAAGTACTTCGTGACAACGACTGGCACCGAGCTGAGCCACCAGTCGCCGCCGAGGCCGGCGCCGCGGATTGCGCCGGAGTAACTCTGCCGATGTCACGGCTGACTGGTCGCTGAAACCATGGACATCTGGCACGACCGCGCGGTCTTCACTTCTTCACCGCGCCGTCCGCGCGCGAAGCGCGCCCTAGGAATACACTTCGCTGAGGTGGGCGATCTGGCCGGTGCTGTCGCCGATCGATTCCTGCCGGACGCCGATCCGATCGAGCAGCGTCAGGTACAAGTTCGTCATCGGCGTATTCGCCTCGTAGACGACGTGCCGATTGCCCAGGACGCCGCCGCCCCCGCCGACAAGGAGCACTGGGAGATCCTCGTGCGTGTGCTCGTTGCCATCGGAGATACCGCTGCCATAGACGATGATCGAGTGGTCGAGCACCGTGCCGTCGCCCTCCGGCATCGAGCGCAGCCTGCCGATGAACTTCGAGAACAACTCCATGTGGAACGTGTTGACCTTGGTGATCTTCTCGATCCAGTCCGGATTGTTCTGATGGTGCGTCAGCGGATGGTGCGGATCGGGCACGCCGATCTCCGGATAGGTCCGCAGGCTGCCCTCGCGGCCTATCATGAGCGTCGCGACGCGCGTCAGGTCCGCCTGGAACGCCACCGCCTGGATGTCGTACATCAGCGTCGCGTACTCGGCGAAGGTGACAGGAACGCCGCTTGGCATCTCGAAGTCCGGCGTGATCTCGCGCGTGTCCTGCTCGGCGAGCTGGATGCGCCGTTCGATCTCCCGCACCGACGTCAGGTACTCGTCCACCTTGAGCCGATCGGAAGGGCCGAGCGTCGAGACGAGTGCGTTGGTGCGATCGGCCACGAGATCGAGGATGCTGCGGCGCTGACGACGACGGCGCGCACGCGTCTCGGGGTCGAGACCGGCGTCGAGGCCGCCGAACATGCGTTCGAACGCCAGCCGGGGGTTCGTTTCTGGCGGCATTGGCGAGGTGGGACTGCGCCACGACACGCTGTTCGTGTACGCGCAGCTGTATCCCGAGTCGCAGTTGCCGACCGTGCGCGACTCGTCGCATCCCAGCTCGATCGATGGGAACCGCGTCTCTGTGCCGATGTGGGCGGCGGCGATCTGGTCCACCGACACCCCGTTCTGGATGTCGGCACCCGCGGTCTTCTTCGGGTGAACGCCGGTGAGATAGCAGGCGGCGGCGCGCGCGTGATCGCCCGGGCCATCGCCCAGCGCGTTGCCGTTCTGCTGCGCCAGGCCGGTCAGGACCATCGTCCGATCGCGGAATGGCTCGAGCGGCTTGAGAATGCGGCTGAACTCGAACGTGCGACCTGCGGCGCTGGGCGTCCACTGGTTCAGCGTGACGCCGTTCGGCACGTACACGAACGAGAGGCGCGTCGGCGCCGTGCCCGCAGACACCGGCCTGGCGAAGGCCGGCGTCATGGCGTCCAGCATCGGGAGGGCAACGGCGGCACCCAGGCCCTTCAGGAACGTGCGGCGAGGCAGATGTCGTCCGGTAACGATCATTGGCGCGCCGCTCCCGGGCGCATCTGAAACGGGACGCTCTCGACGATCTCCAGTATAAGCCGCGAGAAGCGGTAGTCCTCGGCCGCGAGGCGGCGCGCAATCGTGCGCACGGTGCGCTTGTCGGCGGGCTCCGGCCCTCGGCCCAGCGCATAGACAAGCATCTTCGACGTCAGCGCGCGCGTGAAGGCCTCCTGCTCGTTGGCGAGAATCAGCGACAGCTCCCCCGGTCCGTGGAACGTGCGTCCGTCGGGGAGCTGACCGGACGAATCGATGTCGAAGCTGCCGTCCTTCAATCGCCACGCGCCCACGCCGTCGAAGTTCTCGAGACCGAAGCCCAGCGGATCCATCCGCCGGTGACACGAGGCGCACGTCGGATTCCGCCGGTGCACTTCCATCCGCTCCCGCAGCGACACCGTCGTCCCGACGCCCTCTTCGTTCAGCCGTTGGACGTTCGCGGGCGGCGGCGGAGGCGCGGCCGCGAAGAGATTGTCGAGGATCCACTTGCCGCGCAGTACGGGCGAGGTCCTGGTCGCGTACGAGGACACGGTGAGGACACTGCCCTGCATGAGGACACCCGCCCGTGGCGTGTTCGACAGATCGACGCGGCGGAACTCGGGCCCGGTCACCCCGCTGATGCCGTAATGGCGCGCCAGGCGTTCGTTCAGGAACGTGTCGCGCGCCGTCAGGAAATCGAGGATGCTGCGATCCTCGCGCATCACCGACGTGAAGAAGAGCTCGGTCTCACGCTGCATCGACAAGCGCAGGTAGTCTTCGAAGTCGGGGAAGTGATCGGGATCCGGGCGCGCCGATTCGAGCGCGCGTGTCTGCAGCCACTGTCCGCCGAACTGCTCGACCAGTGCCCGCGATTTCGGGTCGGCGAGCATGCGGCGGATCTCGCCTTCGAGAACCCCTGGTGCGCGAAGCCGTCCTGCCGTCGCCAGCTGCCGCAAACGTGCATCGGGCATGCTTGCCCACAGAAAATACGAGAGGCGTGTTGCGAGCTCGTGCTCGTTGAGGAGGACCGGCGCTCCGTCGGGTGAGGGCCTGGCGCCTTCCAGGCGGAACAGGAAGTCCGGCGACACGAGGACGGCCTGCAGCGCCAGCGCGATGCCCTGTTCGAACGATTCACCATCGTGCCGCGCGGCTTTCACCAGCGCGGCATAACGCGCGACCTCCACCGGCGTCACCGGCCGGCGGAAGGCTCGCCGCGTCAGGCTGGTGAGAATCCGCGTCGCGCAGCTGGGCACGTGATGGCCTTGTCGGTGCGCGCAGATGAAGATGCGCTTCGTGCTCTCTGCGGACGGCCCGACGATCTGGTCGTACGGGCCGCCGATCTCGACGTAGCTCACGCGCGCGTTGTTGGCGGCCGGCTTCTCCTTGTGCTCTTCTTCGAAGCGCAGGCGCCGCTTCTCGTTCTCCTCCGGCGTACGATCGGGCCGCGGCTTGAATACGGGCGGCGGCGGTTCGGGACGCGATGACGGCGCCGGCCCGTTATAGCTGGGCGGCAGGCCCTCGAACAGTCCCGGGATTGTGACTGCGAACCAGTGCTCGCCGGCAGTCAGCCGGACCCGGAACTCCACTTCCTTGCCCGAGAAGTCCTGCTGATCGTCATCGGCAAACGACGCGCTCTTCTCCGGATCGAGCGTCGTCGTTTCGACCCGCGTGCCATCGATCCACAGCGCGAGCCGAATCGGCTCCGAAGACGCGGGGCGTGATCCGCCGACGACGGCACGGATCGAAGTACTGCGCGTCGACGGGGATGCGGTGCATCCCGTGCAGCGCGTTGGGCAGCGTCAGGCCCGTGGTGTCGTAGTCGGTCTCGACCTTCGGGCTGGGCTGAATCTTTCGCGATCGTGCCGAGAGGCGCACCAGGGTCGGCTTCATCGCGCCAGGGCCGAAGATCGCGGCGTGTGAGATCCGCTCGGCGGCGGCGAGGTACTTCTCCATCAATACGGGTGGTACGGAAAGAACTGCACCAATCGTATCGAAGCCGTAACCGGTGTCGTCCTGCGGGAAGTCGTCGGCGGGTTTCAGATCGACGGCCAGGAGATCGCGGATCGTGTTGTTGTATTCCGCGCGATTCAGCCGCCGTACCGTGACGCGACCCGGACTCGGGACGGCGCGGGCGTCCGCTTCCGCGATCCGATCCGAAATCCAGCCGGTCACGCGCGCGAGGTCGGCCGGTTCGGGGCGGATCTCGTCCTCCGGCGGCATCTCGCCGGTGCGCAGCTTGAACAGGACCGCATCCCACGTGTCCGCGTTGGCCGCGACATCATCTGCCGTCTGGAACTTCTCGAGGTTCAGATCCGCCTTGTGCCGGCGGGCGTCGTGACAGTCGTAGCAGTGATTCTCGAGAAACGGCTGAATGGTCGTCTCGAACGCGGCCGCGGATGCCGGCGGCGTTTCGGACGCAGGCCCCGCCGCAGTGGCGGTCAGCAGCGCCGCGAACGGGGCGATTGCAAGAAGGACGTAGGCGCGCACGGGGAATTCGACGATTGTCGGCCCTGCGTGAACCGCGGGTCAAGCCTCGCAAGTGGCGGGCTCAGCCAGAGATGCGGGCCAACGCGAGGTAACGCGTTTCCTCGTGAGTCGGGGGTCACAGACCAGAACACGGATCGCACGGAACGATACGGAACGACACGGACAATGTGCTACGTCGACGATCAGGAGAGCTACGCGTCGAACGAGATCGCGATCAACTGGAACGCGCCGCTCGTCTTCTTGCTGGCGGGAACGCAGAGAGGGAAATAGGCACAGGGGCGGGAGGTGTGGGCGCAATAGACATTGGTGGCGGACCTAAAGGTCCGCCCTACATGACCGCCGCACCGTGTCGCACCGATCGGCGTCATTCCCAAACGAGAGTAATCGGTCCCAGCAGCCCCGCGGGCATGGCGCGCACCTGGTCCATGTCCTGCGGCTCGAAGCGCGTGCCGTAGCGTAGATTGAGCAGCCGGTAGTCGGGAAGCGCTCGGTTCGCCATCGCGTTGATCGCGAGGTTCGCGACCTCGATACGGATCGTGTTCCGGCCGGCCACGAGGTGATCTGCCCAGCGCGACGCGGTACGGCGGAGCCCACGTCGCACCGGCGCGGACGCCGTTGACGTAGACGACTGCCGCATCGCGAACCGGTGCATCGAGCCACGCGCGCATCCCGTTCTTCAGCGCGGTCTCGGGAACGGCTGTGCCGCTGCCGAGATCGATCGCAATGGTGCCATCGCCGCGCGCGTCGCGTGCCGAAAGCGTGACCTCTCGCTCGTACGTGGCGACTCCCGAGAACCCGCGGTAGTCGGGAAGATCGGTCCATGATTGGAGGCGTTCCATTACCACTGGCGGGCGGCCCGGAAAGGTCAGCGTCCATCGTGTCGAGAGATCGATTGGCGGACGCCGCGCCGGCGGGTGTGTCGTCGTCGACGCCCTCGCGGCATCCGAGAAGACGATCGCGCCGGATGCATAGGGCGCGAAGGTCATCGTGACGTGCGGCCGCGCATCGGGCCCGGCTCTGATGGCCAGCGGCGTCATCGTTCCTGTCGAGGGATCCCACCATTCCGCACGATGCCACGTGGTGTCGAAACTCGCCTCGATGCGTTGCTCGAGGTTCGACGTGTTGGCCACGAAGAACAGATCGATGGTCGCGAGGCGGCGGTGGACCACGCCCATGGCGGGCCGCGGTGCAGCAAACGCGACACCCGCGCCGTTGAGGGCGGTCCGGAGCGCCTCACCGACTCGTGCGGCGTCGGTGACGAGGCGGGCGCTGCCGTCGAACAGGCGGCGCGATACGGCTGCGACAGTCTCGCGATCGGCTGCCGTAGCTGTAAAGCCCGGGCGCCCGCGATGGCTTGGTGCCGACCGCGAGAACCGTGCCGCCTGCGCGTGCGAAGGCCTCGAGCAGCTGCATCGTCTCTGGCGAGACTCGCTCGATGTTGGGCAGCACCACCGCGGAATAGCGTTGCGCCGCCGACGCGAAGCTGCCTTCCCTCGACGGCCGTGTCGTGCGCCAGCGTCATCGGATCCACGAAATCCAGGCTGAAGCCGGCATCGAGAATCGCCGGGATCACGGCGGGCCCCACGCGCGACTTCAGCGCCTCGATCAGATGGACGTTGCCGGGTGCGAACCCCGCCCACGCGTCGTGCACCGGAAGGAGCAGCGCCACCTCGACGACTGGTGTCCCCTGACGCATCAGGAAACTGAGGCGCTGGAGCGATCGCGCAAGATCCGGCATGACGATCCACCACGGGTTCCGATCGCTGAACACGCCGGCGGCATAGAACCGCCACCCCGGATAGTCGACGCCGGGTGCGGAGTACGGCCAGCCGTGGCCAATGAGCTGATTCACTCCCTGGAGAAAATGGCGATCGGCTTCTGCTTTGACGTCGAGCGGCGACGCCATGAATGACGGTGAGTGCAGCCACGTCCAGGTCTCAGACGACGTGATCGGCGTGCCGGCGACGTGGCTGGCAGACGCCGCCCACCGGGTGGCGCGGAGCTCGCGCCACTGCGCGCCTTCGCCCTCGGGCAGATCGACGCCAGCGTTGCTCGACACCGAGGCCGGCGGTATGCCGTACACCTGTGCGCGCAGCTTCGTGCCGCGCGCCGCCGCCCAGGCGCGCAGAGGCGTGAGGAACTCGTCACCGACCAGTTCGGTCAGCGTCTGTCCCCAGTCGTGACGGATCGCGTCAGCATCGGGAATGGCGTCGCCGGCAAGCGCCGGCAGGTAAGGCCGCAGATCGTAGCCGCGTCGGCGTTCGAACTCCTCCAGCAGGCGCGGAGTCCAATCGCCACCGTAGACCTCGAGGCTGTCGCAGAAAATTGCCGACGGCGGCGATCCGGCGGGAAATGCGTCGAGCATCGGACGACCGACGGCGTCGAGATATCGGGCGAGCGCGTCGCGGTCGTAGTGATTGAGGACGAACCCTTCTGCGCCGATGGCTGGGCGCTTCACCATCATTCCCGTGCGGCTGGCGATGAAGGCCAGAAGTTCGCGTTCGTCCGTGGACGGCGTGACCGCGGCTCGGCCTTCCGTGAGCGTCGCAACTGCCGCGGTCCCGGTCATCGGGTCGGTCCGACCCGGCCGTCACGAGATAGCCCACGATCCAGTGCTCGCCGGCACCGATGTCTGGAGCCACCACGCTGGATTCGTTCGCTGGCACTTTGATGCGCTCGACGCGCAGTCTGCTCGCCGCATCGGCGATGCTCACCGAGGGTCCGCCATATGGCCAGCCGCTGCCGAGCGTCAGATCGACGCGCAGGCCGAGCGCGCGCGCGCTGATCGCGGCAAAGCGCAGTCGATCGAGAAACGGTTGCGAGAGGAACGGCACCGTCCGTACACCATTCGCGGCGTCGTCCAGGGCGACGGGATAGACCGGCTGAATTTCGACGCCGCCGATGCCGCCGTCTTTCATCGCCTGCAGTTCGCGCGCGATCTCGTCGTCGGCGATCGCGGGACCGAACCACCACCACCGCATCATGATGCGGCTATCGTCAGGCGGTTCGAGGAACTGGTGCCGAAGAGTCTCGAGCGTCGCGGATGCGTTGGGCTGCGCCGACTGTCCGAGGAGCAGCGAGAGCACCGTCGCGGCGGCAACGATCGCAAGCGGGGAAACCGGCATAAGCTTTTGTCGTGCGCGCTAGACGATACCTCATCGCTCTCGTCCTGAGTCTTCCAGGGGTCGCGTCGGTCCGCGCGGAAACGGGGCACGACGCGTGGCTGCGCTACGAGCCGAAGCCGACCGCCGCGGCAAGCGCCGTGTATGCCGGTTTACCCACGACCGTCGTCGTCTTCGGTACCGCATCGCCCATCGTGACGACCGCGCGAGACGAGTTGGTGAGGGGACTCGGTCTCCTGCTCCGGAAACCCGTGCGCGTCGCGACGTCTGTCGGCGCTGAGGGTGCGTTTGTCGTGAGCCTCGAGAAAGCCGCCGGCGCCTACCTGCCCGATATGACCGGCGACCCGCCAATCGGCGACCCCGACGGCTTTCGCCTCAAGCGCTCGACGCGGACGAAGGCACCGATTGTCGCGGTCGTTGGTGGGGGCGATCGCGGCGCGCTCTATGGGGTGTTCGCGGTGCTTCGCCACCTCGCGACGTCGCCGGAGCAGCAGTTCCCCGACGGTGTGCAGCGGCCTTCGGCACCGCTCCGCTGGGTCAATCATTGGGACAATCTCGACGGATCGATCGAGCGCGGCTACGGGGGCCGCTCGATCTTCTTTGACGGAGGGGACGTCCGGCCAGACTTGACGCTGGCCCGCGACTACGCGCGCTTGCTCGCGTCAATCGGCGTCAACGCGGCCTGTATCAGCAGCGTCAACGCGAACGTCAAGGTCATCTCCGACGCGTTCCTTCCGGGCCTGGCGCGAGTCGCTGACGTCTTCCGTCCGTGGGGCGTTCGGCTTGCCGTGGCGATCGACTTCAGCAGCCCGAAATCGCTTGGCGGGCTCGAGACCTTCGATCCCCTCGATCCGCGCGTCGTCGCGTTCTGGAAGGAACGGCTGGACGCCATTTACCGCGCTGTGCCCGATTTCGCCGGCGTCGTGTTGAAGGCTGATTCGGAGGGACGGCTCGGTCCCTCGGCGTACGGGCGGACGCATGCGGACGCCGCCAACGTGATCGCGCGTGCGCTCGCGCCGCACGGCGGCGTCATCTTCTACCGCGGCTTCGTCTACGACCATCACATGGACTGGCGCAACCTGAAGAACGATCGTGCTCGGGCGGCGTTCGACAACTTTCACGATCTCGACGGCACGTTCGACGACAACGTCGTCCTGCAGGTCAAGCACGGGCCGATCGACTTCCAGGCCCGCGAACCCGTGTCGCCGCTCTTCGGTGCACTTCGTGCAACCAACCAGGCGATCGAGCTGCAGGTGACGCAGGAATACACCGGACAGCAGCGGCACGTCTGCTTCCTGATCCCGATGTGGAAAGAGGTCCTCGATTTCGATCTCCAGGCGAGCGGTCCGGGCACGCCGGTCAAGGCGATCGTGTCCGGCACGACGTTCAAGCGGCCCACCGGCGGCTACGTCGCGGTGTCGAATGTCGGCCAGTCGGCGAACTGGCTTGGGCACGATCTGGCGATGGCGAACCTCTACGGCTTCGGCCGGCTCGCGTGGAACCCGGATCTGAGCTCCCAGCAGATCGCCGGCGAGTGGACGCGTCAGACCTTCGGTCATCAGCAGAAAGCGGTCGAGACCATCTCGCAAATCCTTCTCGACTCGTGGCCGGCGTACGAGCGCTACACTGGGCCGCTTGGTGCGCAGACGCTCACCGATATCGTCGGGCCACACTACGGCCCGGCGGTTGAAGCCTCCGAGCGCAACGGCTGGGGCCAGTGGCATCGTGCCGACGAGAAGGGCATCGGCATGGACCGGACGGTCGTCACGGGAACGGGGTTCATCGGCCAGTATTCGCCCGCAGTGGCCGCCACCTACGAATCGGTGAAGACCTGCCCCGACGCGCTCATCCTCTTCATGCACCACGTGCCCTACACACACGGGCTTCACTCGGGAAAGACGGTGATTCAGCACATCTATGACGCCCACTATCAGGGCGCTGACGAAGCCGCGGCATTCGTCACGAAGTGGCGCGAACTCGCCGGGCTGATCGATGACGACCGCTATGGTGCCGTCTTGCGTCATCTCGAGTACCAGGCCGGGCATGCGATCGAGTGGCGGGACTCGATCAACAGCTGGTTTCTGAAGACGTCGGGGGTTCCAGACGAGAAGGGAAGGGCCGGCCACTTTCCAGGCCGCGTCGAGGCCGAAGCGATGACGCCAGGCGGCTACACGCCGATCGACGTCACGCCATGGGAGACCGCGAGTGGCGAGAAGGGTGTGCAGTGCGGGGCGCCTGGGCCTTGCACCGTCTCTACAACTTTCACTGGCGCTCCGGGCACCTACACGATCGTGGTCCGCTATTTCGACGAGAACGACGGCGCGTCACGGTTCGTCGCGCGTGTAGACGGGAAGTCGATCGATTCGTGGACGGCCGACGAGACGTTTCCGACGAAGACGCCGAACGGCCATTCCTCGACGCGGCGCGTGATCGCAAACGTGCCGCTCGTGCACGGCAGCGTCATTCAGATCGAGGGCACACCGGATCGCGACGAAGGCGCGGCGATCGACTACATCGAGATCGTCCCGCAGTGAAGGCGGACCTGAAGGTCCGCCCTACATGTGGAGCGCTACATGTGGAGCGCGCCGTCGTCTGCAGGGCGGGCCTTCAGGTCCGCCACTGGACTTCTGCTCGGTCAATTGGTGACGTCACGTGTGAGGGGGCCCTGGTACCAATCCCCGCGATTCTGAGATCGTCCCTTCCTTCATTCCTTCCACCACCGCGATCTGCGCGCCACGCCTGAATTGGCGTTGCGCGGCGCCCGGTTTGGGTTGCCCGTGTAACCTGGGCAACCCGGGTAACCTGGGCAACCTGGGTAACCTGGGCAACCTGGGCAACCTGGGTAACTGAGGGTAACCGCCAGCGAGGGCGCGAGCGTCAGTCTGCCCGAAGCGCCTTGACCGGATCGATGCGCGCGGCGCGCGCGGCAGGCCGCGCGATGGCGATCAGCGCAACAAAGAGCAGCACACCGGGCGCGATCGCGAAGACGAGCGGATCTCGCGGGTTCGATCCGGTCAGCAGACTGCTCATCAGACTGCTCAACGCCGCCGCACCGAGCGTGCCGGCGACGATACCGATGCCCACCAGCATCAGTCCCTGGCGAAGGAACAGGCCAAGCACCGCGCGGGAGCTGGCGCCGAGCGCCATCCGCACGCCGATCTCGCGCGTCCGTTGTGTCACCAGGTGCGCGAGAACACCATAAAGACCGACCGCCGAGAGCAGCAGCGCCAGCCCGGCCAGCAGTCCCAGTAGCAAGGTGTTGAACCGGTTCGAGCCGAGCGATCGCGAGACGATCTCCTGCATCGAACGCACGTCGCTCACCGGCTGTGTCGGATCCACCGACCAGACCGCGGCACGCGCCGCCTGCGCGAAGTTGTCGATCGACGCAGTACTCCGAAGCACGACGCTCAACGGCAGCAGGCGGACGCCCAGCGCCGTGATGGCGTCGTTCTGCTGCGCCAGCGGGACGTAGAGGATCGCGGGCGCTTCCGCTTCGAGGCCCTGCTCCCGCACGTCCCGCACGACGCCGACGATTTCGCGCGGCGACGAGTCGGCGAGATCGCGCATCAGCGGCTGGCCGACCGTGAGCCGTTGTCCGACAGGACTCGTGCCGGGCCAGTAGCGCCGCGCCGCTGTCTCGTTGACGATCGCGACCGGCAGCGCGCCCGCACGATCCGACGGCGTGAAGAGCCGCCCGCTGCGGACGGGGATCCGTAGCGCGTCGAAGTATTCAGGGCCGATGCTGCGATATTGCGCGCTCCCGACCCCCTTTTCGGTCCCTGGCACGTATTTGCCCTCGATTGAGAAGGGAAGATCCGGGCCGACCTCCAGTGGCAGCGAGAGCGTCATGGCGGCGGCGCTCACGCCCGGCAGCCGCGACAGCCGCTGTTCCACCTGTTCGCTGAACTGCGCCAGCGCTTCGGTGCGGCCATACTTCGCTTCAGGCAGCGATAGCTTCATCGTGAGCACGTTCTCGACGACGAAGCCTGGATCGGTGCGTTGCAGCGACGCGAGATGCTTGATCAGCAGCGCCGCGCCGATCGTGAGCATCAGCGCCAGCGCCACTTCGGCGGACACGAGCAGCCCTCGCATCCGCGCGCCGCCCCGGCCACCTGTCGCCCGGCGAGCGCCTTCGCGCAGCACGCTCTCGAGTGACGGACGTGCGATCCCCCAGGCCGGAACCAGGCCGAAGAGCAGTCCCGCGCAGAGCGCAAGCCCTATCGAGAACAGGAGCACCGTTCGATCGATCCCGACGCCGGTCAGCGGCGGCGCGTTCGCCGGCGCGAGGGCGACCAGCGCGGGCAACGTCCAGGACGCCAGGACCACGCCGGCGACGCCCCCCATGATCGCCAGCAGCACGTTCTCGATCAGCAATTGCCGCACGATCACTCTCGTGCTCGCGCCCAGCGCGGATTTCAGGGCGACCTCGTGTTCGCGTTCGGTGGCGAGCACGAGTTCCAGGTTGGCGACGTTCACGCAGGCGATGAGCAGCACGAAGCCGACCGAGGCCAGCAGGATCAGCAAGGCCGGCCGCATGCTGCCGTACAAGTGATCGCGAAGCGGCAGGACAGACGCGGTTTCCCGCTCGTCCACGGCTTCGGGATCCTCCTTGTCGAGGGCCTCGAGCACGACGTTCAGGACGCTGCGTGCCTGATCCGTCGAGATGCCTGGCCGCAGACGGGCGAGCACTTCGAAGTAGTTCGCACGATCGCGGCTGGCTGGATCGAACTGAAAGAGGGTCCAGAGATCGGCACGCTCCGGGAAGCGGAAGCCGTCGGGCATCACCCCGATAACCGTGTAGGGCTCGTCGTTCAACCGGATCGCTCGTCCGACGATATCGCCGCGTGCGCCGAATTGACGGGCCCAGAGGCCGTGGCTGATGACGACGACCTTCGGCCCGCCGGGCAGGTCCTCGTGCCGGGCGAAGTCTCGACCGAGCATCGGCGAGATTCCCAGGGTTCTGAAGAAATCGGCTGACACGCGCGTTCCTGTCAGCCGATCTGGCGATCCGGCGCCGATGAGATTGAATCCGGACCCGAGTGTGTCGTAGGCCGCGATGCCCTGGAAGACCGCGCCGCTTCCATCGCGCCACCGCAGAAACTTCGGGACTGCCACCGAGTCGCCGACGCCGTCTGGATAGCCGCGTGCCACCTGGACGAGCGCGCCGGAGTCGGGAAATGGCAGCGCACGCACGAGGAGGGCGTTGTAGACGGAAAAGATCGCGGTGTTGGCGCCAATCGCGAGGGCGAGCGTGATGAGCGCCACGGCGTTGACGCCTCGATGCTTCCACAGGACGCGTGCGGCGTAGCGCAAGTCGGCCAGGAACGTGGTCATGACGCCAGAGACGAGCGCGGAGCGCACTTCGTTCGCGTTCTGGGGCGGCGCGCTGCGCGCGCCACCCCGGCCGCTACCGCACCGGCCCCATCAATGTCCGCACGGGGCGGATCAGGAGGAAGAGCAGGACGGAAGCGCACAGCGTGACGCCGGCGACGGTGCCGAACAGCGTGGGCAGGGGCGTCGAGCTGAAGAACCCGGCCGCCCAGCCCGCGAGCTTGTTGCCGAATGAGTTCGACAGGAACCACACGCCCATCATCAGGCCGACGATGCGGATGGGGGAGAGCTTGGTGACGAGGCTGAGGCCGACCGGGCTGACGCACAGCTCGCCCAGCTCGGTGATGAAGTAGGCCACGATGAGCCACCACGGACTGACGCGCACGCCTTCGCTCGCTTGCGCGGCCGAGCCCGCCGGCACCAGCACGAGGAATGACAGCGACGCGAAGAAGAGGCCAAGGGCGAGTTTTGCCGGGCTCGACGGCTCGCGATCGCCAAGCCGCAGCCAGAGCCAGGCGAATACCGGCGCCAGCAGGATGACGAAGATCGGTTGGACGGATTGGAACCAGGAGGACGGGAACGAGAAACCGGCAATCGACAGGCGGGTGTAGCGGTCGGCGAAAAGATTCAGCGTGGACCCCGCCTGCTCATAAGCGCCCCAGAAGATCGTCGCGAAGATGAAGAAGACCACGATCGCGCCGATCCGCTTCCAGTCGTCCGCGGTAAGCCGGGCCGTCGCAGGGGCGGCGTCCGCGCGCCTGGGGGGTTTGTCGGCGGCAATACGCGCGAGACCTGGGGCGAGGCGCTCCCGTCCGAACCAGTACTGCACGATGCCGATCGCCATGCCGACGCCGGCCGCCGCAAACCCGGCGTGCCAGTCCACGCGCTGCGCGAGGTACCCCGCAATGATCGGGCCCATGAACGCGCCGCTGTTGATCCCCATGTAGAAGATCGAGAAGCCCGCGTCGCGCCGCCGATCGCCGGCCTCGTACAGGGATCCGACGAGCGTGCTGGCGTTCGGCTTCAGTAGCCCGGTGCCGATCACGATGAGGATCAGGCCGGCGTAAAACGAGGGCAGCGTTTTGAAAGCAAGCGTGAAGTGCCCGAGCGCGATGACCGAACCGCCCACGAGCACCGCGTTGTACTGGCCGAGAAAACGATCGGCGACGAGGCCGCCCAGGATCGCCATGCCCCAGACGCTGCCCGTGTAAGTGCCGTAGATCGACGCCGCGTCCTTATCGCTGAACCCGAGGCCGCCGGCCGCCACCGGCGCCACCATGTAGAGGATGAGGAAGGCGCGCATGCCGTAATAACTGAAACGCTCCCACATCTCGATGAAGAAGAGCGTGGACAGGCCGCGTGGGTGGCCGCCCCAACCTCCGGTATCGGCAGAAATCATGAGGCCCGAATCATACCCGCTCCCGAGCGAAGCTCGAGCGCAGGGCCAGAGATAGAATCTCCGCGAACAGCAGGAGCTGTGGCGGAACCCCCCATGCCGCAGACAGAATTCCCTTCGCAAAGCGGCGCCAGGCAGTGACGATGGCCGACATCATTCGCGTGCTCTACGCCGAGGGCAATGCCCGCGATGCAGATCTGACCGGACGCTACTTCCGCGACACCGCTCCGCAGTTCGAGTTCGACGTGGCACCGACAGCACGGAAGTGCCTGGCGATGCTGCCCAAAAAACGCTATGACGTCCTGCTGATCGATTGTCATCTGCCAGACATGGATGGCATCGATCTGCTCCACGCCGTGGCAGCGTCCGGCGTGTCGCTCCCGGTCGTGATGGTCGCTGCGGCGGGGGACGACGATCTCCTGGCTCAGGGGTTGCGCCTGGGCGCGGTGGACCACGTTGTCAAAGCGGGGCGCTATGTCGCGACCTTGCCCACCGTCCTGCAGCGTGCGGTCACCGATCATGTGACGACACCCGAGCGAACCGGCCTGCGCCGGCAGCGCCGCGTGCTCTACGTCGAGCAGGACGAAGCCGAGATCGAGTTGACCCTGGCGGCTCTCGCCAGAACCGCGAGACATCTCGGCCTCGAGGTCGTGCGCTCGCCCTACGAAGCGCTGGAACGTCTCCGGACGGACCGGTTCGACCTGGTTCTCGCCAATCTCGGCCTCCGCGATATGAACGCGCTCGATCTGTTGCGAGAAGCAAGGCGGCGCAGTGTCCAGTCGCCGTTCATGGCGATCACCGGCGAGGGCGACGAGGACACCGCGACGGCGGCGTTCAGGCTCGGCGGCTTCGATTTCATCGTCAGGCGTGAACATCGCCTCATCCAGCTGCCGTCCGCGATCGACAACGCGATCGATCGGTGGCAGCTCGCCGAGGCCAATCGGCGGCTGCAGAACGAGTTGAACGAGCGCGTCCGCGCGCAGGTCGAGAATGCGCGCATGAGGCGAGAGATCTCGGGACAGCAGCAGCGGCTCGACGAGATCGTCGCCAGCGTGCCGGGGCTGGTGTGGGAGGCGTGGGGCCGGCCTGACGCCCCCGATCAGAAGATCGCGTTCATCAGCGACCATGTCGAGCACATGCTGGGATACAGCGTCGATCAGTGCGTGCTGAATCCCGGCTTTTGGCAAAGCATCGTCCATCCCGACGACCGTGCACGGGCGATGGCAGAGGCGACCGAGGCGTTTTCGAGCGGAAACGACGCCGTCAGTCAGTACCGTCTGATCGCACGCGACAACCGGACAGTGTGGGTCGAGACCCGCAGCACGGTGATCAGGAACGCCGATGACCGTCCGGTCGGACTGCGTGGCGTGACGCTGGACATCACGACGGGCAAGGAAGCCGATCGCGCCAAGGCGCATCTCGAAGAGGAGCTTCGGCAGGCGCAGAAGATCGAATCGATTGGACGCCTTGCGGGAGGCGTCGCCCACGATTTCAACAACCTCCTGACGGCGATCAATGGATACGCGGACCTCGTCCTCGAGGACCTCCCGCACGACGCTCCCTGGCGCGCTGGCATCGTCGAGATCAGGCGGGCCGGCGAGCGCGCGGCCGAGCTGACGAGCCAACTGCTCGCCTTCAGCCGCCGGCAACTGCTGCAGCCGCGTGTCCTCGATCTGAATGCCCTGATCACGGAGGACATCAAGATGCTCCGCCGGCTGCTGGGTGAAGACATCGAGCTGATCACGAAGCTCGATCCCGGGCTCGGCCACATAACCGCTGATGCCGGGCAAATGCATCAGATCGTGTTGAACCTGGCCGTCAACGCGCGTGACGCCATGCCTCGAGGCGGGAGGCTGGTGGTCGAGACGCAGAATGTCGTGTTCGACGAGGATGCCTCTCAGTTGCACGCCACGATCGGCCCTGGCGCATACGCGATGCTGGCGGTCAACGACAACGGGTTCGGAATGGACGCCGACACGTTGTCACAGATCTTCGAGCCGTTCTTCACGACCAAGGAGCAGACCAAAGGCACCGGGCTGGGCCTGTCGACGGTGTACGGCATCGTGCGCCAGAGTGGCGGGTCGATCTTCGTCTACAGCGAGCGGGGGGGTGGGGCGACCTTCAAGATCTATCTGCCGCGAGTGGATCAGGCCGTGACGCACAGTCACGACCACGCCGTCGAGCTCGAGACGCTGCGTGGTTCCGAGACGGTGCTTGTCGTCGAAGACGAAGAAGCGGTCAGGAACCTGGTCGATCAGGCATTGCGCAAGTATGGGTATCACGTGCTCCGGGCCGCCAACGGGGCCGAGGCGCTCGCTATCTGCGACGCCCACTCGCCGATCGCCCTGATGATCACCGACGTGGTGATGCCGGGCATGAGCGGCCGGGCGCTGGCGGCGCAGCAGCGGATACGACATCCCGAAATGCGGGTGCTCTACATGTCCGGTTATACCGATGATGCCGTCGTGCGCCACGGGCTGCTCGAGGCGTCGATGAGCTTTCTCCAGAAGCCCTTTACCCCAGGCGTTCTGGCACGAAAGGTGCGTGAAACGTTGGATCAGGCGTCCACGGTGTGACCCGCCTTTTGACCCGACCGGGGCACAGCTCCTAAAATGAAAACGATGCCAAGGAGGGACCGCGCGCGGCGCCCCAAGCCCGGAGCGCTGGCGCTCGCGTGCCTCTACGCGTTCGTCCTCGTCGGCGCGGCCTTCGCCCATCACGACTTCAATTGCGAGCTGAAGTCACGCACGCACTGCACGAGTTGCGTGTTCTCGCAGGGGTCTGCCGGCGTCGCCGCGTCGCTGCCGGTGCCGTTCCTCCCGACGGCGGATGCCATCACCGTTCCGGCCGACCAAGCCGTCGACCTCCATTCCGTCACCCTCTTCTTCGGTACCGACAGCTCTCCGCCAACCCTCTCGGCGCTCTAGTTTCACGATTTATTGAAATTGTTCGGCCGCGCGATCCGAACGCTGTGACCTGCAGCGTTGGCACAGGCCGGACGTCGTGCGCGGCGCCGGGCGATCGGCGCGCGCCCGATCGAGCCTTCGAGAGGAACGCCTATGTCGGTCAAGTTGTACGCGGGAGCCGTCCTGTTCACTGCGATCGTGCACGCCAGTGCGGCTGCCGCCGCGGCGCAAGCGCAATCACCACCGCCACAGCCGCCGGCGCAGAATCCGCCCTCCGAGGCGGACGCGATTCGCGACGAGGTCACCAAGCTGCGCGACGAGTTCGAGCAGTTGCGCCAGCAATACGACGCGCGCCTCGCGTCGCTCGAAGAACGGCTGGCGACGCTGCAAGGGAGCGCGCCGCCGGCGAACCCGGCCACGCCGCCGGCCCAGGCTGCCGCGACTCCTCCCGCGGCAACGCTGCCGCCCGAGACACCTGCCACTCCCGCACCGCCGCCTGAGGCGCCCCAGGCGACTGCGGCGGCGCCGTCCGACGCGCAGGTACCGTCCGGCGCGGCCAGCGCTGGCGGACCGGAAGGGAGCCTGCCGGTCTATGGCAATGCCACCGCGATGTCGAAGGTCTTCAACCCGGACATTTCGGTCATCGGCAATTTCCTCGGCGCGGTGGGGCACAACGATATCGAGCCGACGCCGTCGCTGGAGCTCAACGAAGCCGAGGCGTCGTTCCAGGCAGTCGTCGATCCGTACGCAAAGGCCGACTTCTTCGTCGCCTACGGACCGGAAGGCGCAGAGCTCGAGGAGGGGTATCTCACGCTGACGTCGCTCCCCGCCGGGCTGCTGATGAAGGTTGGCAAGATGCGCAGCGCCTTCGGCAAGGTCAATCAGATGCACACGCACGTGCTGCCATGGGCCGATAGGCCGCTCGTGTCACGCAACCTGCTGGGCGGCGAAGAGGGCATCGCCGACAGCGGGATCTCGGTGTCGAAGCTGATCCTGAATCCGTGGTTCTTCCTCGAGGCGACCGGGGAAGTGTATCGGGGGGAATCCGAGGTCTTCCACGCCCCGACTCGCAGCGACCTGACCTACCTCGCACGCGTTCGCGGATACCACGACATCTCCGAGAGCATGAACCTCGATCTCGGCACTTCGTTCGCCTACGGTCACAACGACGCCTCGGACGACAGCTCGACGCGTCTGTTCGGCGTGGATGCGACCTTCAGGTACCGTCCGCTGCGGCGCGCTATTTACCGCCGCTTCATCGGGCGCGGCGAGCTCGTCTGGAGCCGCCGGGATCAACCGGCGCCGGACTTTACGAGCAAGGCGTTCGGCTACTACGCAAGCGGCGAGTACCAGTTCGCCAGGCGCTGGTTCAGCGGCGCTCGCTGGGACTGGTCCGAGCGCGCGACGAATGGCGACCAGCACGATCAGGGCCCGTCGTTCCTGGTCACGTTCTGGCCCAGCGAGTTCAGCCAGATCCGGGGGCAGTACCGCCGGACGACCTACGCCGAGGGCAATCACGGCGAGCGAGTTCCTCTTCCAGTTCCTGTTTGCGATTGGCGCGCACGGCGCCCACACGTTCTGAGGCCTGCATCATGCTGAAACACATCACTCGTCTCATCGCCCTCGGGGCGCTCGCATCGTCGATGGCGACCGTGCATGCAGCGGCGGCGATCGACGTCGTCGCCACCACCGAGGATCTTGCATCGATCGTGAAAGAGGTCGGCGGCGACAAGGTCAAGGTGGAAGCGATCGCCCGCGGGTACCAGGATCCGCATTTCGTCGAGCCGAAGCCGAGCTTCATTCTGAAGCTGCACGGCGCGTCGCTGCTGGTGCTGGTCGGCCGCGAGCTCGAGATCGGCTGGCTACCGCCGCTGACGCAGCAGGCCAGGAACCCGAAGGTGCAGCCAGGCGGCGACGGGTATCTCGACGCGTCGCAGAACGTCCGCATCCTCGAGATTCCCACCGGCCAGGTGACGCGGGCCATGGGTGACGTCCACCCGCAAGGCAATCCGCACTACTGGCTGGATCCCGATAACGGGCGGAAGATCGCGCAAGCGGTGCAGGCGAAGCTTTCGGCGATCAGCCCGCCGGATGCCTCCTACTTCGCGCAGCGGTACGCCGATTTCGATCGCCGCTTGACCGAAGCACAGAAGAAGTGGACGGCGGCAATGGCGCCCTACAAGGGACTGAAAGTCGTGACGTATCACCGTTCCTGGGCGAACTTCGCCGATAAATTCGGGCTCGACGTCATCGGGTACGTGGAGCCGAAGCCTGGGATTCCGCCGACGCCGTCGCACACGATCGACGTGATCCAGGAGATGAAGCGCCAGAACGTGAAGCTGATTCTGGTCGAGCCGTACTTCGATTTGAAGACACCGGAGTCAATCGCGCGATCGACCGGCGCCGTAGTGCTGGTGATGCCGCCGTCTGTCGGCGGCGTCAAGGACGCGACGGACTATATCGCGCTGTTCGACTATGACGTCAACACGCTGGTTGCCGCGATCAAGCGGACGGGAGCGAAATAGCCGTGGACCTCACGACCATTCTCGAGTTTCTCGCGGCGCCCTTCGTCGCGAGTCTGATTCTCACCGGGATCCACGCCTATCTCGGCGTCCACGTCGTCGAGCGCGGCGTCATCTTCGTCGATCTCTCGCTGGCGCAGATTGCGGCGCTCGGCGCGACGATCGCGGTGCTGCTGCCGATCTCGGGTGGCGACCCGCACGCGCCGTCCGTGTACTGGATCAGCCTCGCGTTCACCTTCATCGGCGCGGCCGTGTTCTCGACGATCCGCAGCAGGCGGGCGCGCATTCCTCAGGAGGCGATCATCGGCATCTGCTATGCCGTCGCCTCGGCGGCGGCGATTCTGGCGATGAGCAAAGCGACCTCGCAGGCGGAGCACCTCAACGACATGCTCGTCGGGAACATCCTCTCCGTCTCCTGGCACGACGTCTGGAAGACGGCGATGCTCTACGGCGTTGTGGGCCTGTTCCATTTCGTCTTCAGGAAGCAGTTCCTCGCCATCTCGATGGATCCGAAGCGTGCCGAGGCCTCGGGTCTGTCGATCCGCCTCTGGGACTTCCTCTTCTACGCGTCTTTCGGTTTCGTGGTGACGTCGTCCGTCTCGATTGCCGGCGTGCTCCTGGTCTTCTGCTACCTGATCGTGCCCTCGGTGGCGGCGATGCTCTATTCCGACGACATCGGGCCGCGGCTGGCCATCGGCTGGACGATGGGGACGGTCGTGTCGGCGCTGGGCGTGTATCTATCCGTGGCGCTGGATCTGCCGACCGGCGCGACGATCGTTTGCACGTTCGGCATCGTCCTGGCCGTGATGGCGGTGGTGCGTCCGCTGCTTCGTCCGCCACGCACCGACCGATCTGCATCAGCGTGATTTCCACGACGTCGCGCACGGCGCGTGACGTAGGCCCGATTCGTAGGCCGAGCTTTAGCTCGGGCAATGGCCTGATTCGTAGGCCCGAGCTTTAGCTCGGGCAACGGTAGGCCCGGCGTGAGCCCGACCGCGCTCGATTGATGTCCGGGAACGGGACGATCGATCCCACCTCCGGACACCACGCGAGCGCGGTCATTTCCCGCCCCTGGAGTTCCTGCCGGTTTTCACGCGCAGTCGTTCGCGCGGCCGATGCGGACCGGGCACGCAGATGGCAGAGTAAACGGCGCTCATGGACGCCCTTCGCCAGGACATTCGCCACGGTCTTCGACGCCTTGCGCGGTCCCCAGGCTTCACGATCGTCGCACTGCTGACGCTGGCGCTGGGCATCGGCGCCAACACGGCGATTTTCACGGTGGTCAACGCCGTCATCTTCAAGCCGCTTCCCTACGAACGATCCGAGCGACTGGTCGGCGTGTTCCATCAGATGCCGGGCGGTCCGCTGTCGGTGATGTCGGGCCCGAACTTCCTCGACGTGCGCGCGCAGAATCGCACGTTGTCGGGCATGACCGCGGTCAACAACATCGGCCTGACGGTAACGGGCCGCGGCGCGCCCATCCGCGCCGACGGCGCCGAGGTCAGCGCCAGCTTCTTCGACGTGCTGCGCGTCCGGCCGATTCTCGGACGCGGGTTCCGCAGCGACGAAAACGATCCGGGGCATCACCGAGTGGTCGTCCTCAGCCACGGCTTCTGGCTGCAGCGTTTCGGGGGCAGCAGCGACGCCATTGGCAAGACGATGACGATCGAAGGCGCGCCTTACACGATCGTCGGCGTGGCGCCAGCGGGATTCTCGTATCCGGAAGGCGCCGCGCTCTGGGTGCCGATGCTGCACGACGAGGATTTCCGCGTCGCCAATCGCGGCGCCTGGTATCTCGATGTCATCGGCCGCATGAAAGACGGCGTGACCGCGGCGCAGGCGGCCGCGGATGTCGAGAGCGTCGGCCGACGCCTGGAGCGGCAATATCCGAAACACAACGCCGATCTCCGGATCACCGTCGCTCCGCTGCACGGCTGGATGGTCAGCAAAGCACGCACGTCGCTGCTGCTGGTGTTGGGCGCCGTGGGATTCGTGCTGCTCATCGCCTGCACCAATGTCGCGAACCTGACGCTGGCGCGCGCCGCTGCACGAGAGAGTGAGCTGGCGGTCCGGACGGCGCTGGGCGCCGGCCGTCTTCGATTGTTCCGCCAGTTGCTGACCGAAAGCGTCATCCTCTCGGTTGGCGGCGGCGTGCTCGGCCTGCTTCTGGCGTGGTGGGGCACCGACGCCCTCGTCGGCCTGAAGCCTGAAGGCATTCCACGACTCGGCGAAGTGCGCGTAGACGCTGGCGTCGCGATCTTCGCCGCGGTGATCTCTCTGTTGTCGGGCCTTCTCTTCGGTAGCATCCCCGCGATTCAGGTTACGCGCGGGGCACTGCTGGGCGCGTTGAAGGATGGTGGACGCACCGTCGCGGGACGCCGAAGCCTTCGGGTGAGGAGCGGGTTGGTCGTCGCTGAACTTGCTCTCGCCGTCGCGCTGCTGGCGGGCGCAGGGCTATTGATCAACAGCTTCCTGCGGGTGCAGCGCGTGGACCCGGGTTTCCAGACCGAGCAGGCGCTCACGTTCCGGGTCGCGCTTCCGGACACGACGTACCAGGAACGGGCGCGGCGCATCGCCTTCTTCGATGGGCTGGTGGCGCGGCTGGGTGCATTGCCTGGCGTCCATTCAGCCGGCGCCGTGATCGGCTTGCCGCTCAGCAATCTCAGCTTCAATCTCTCCTTCACCGTCGAAGGTCACCCCGAGCCGACTCCAGGGAAAGAGCCGACGATGGAGGTGCGGGTAGCGACGCCTGGATACTTCCAGACGATTGGCATTCCGCTGAAGCGTGGCCGCCTGTTTACCGCCTCTGATGTCATGGATGCGCCGCAGGCTGTGCTCCTGAGCGAATCGGCCGTCCGGCACTACTTTCCCAACGAAGACCCGCTCGGTCGCACCATCCGCCTCGGATGGCACTTCGATGGCGGCAAGCAGGCCGGCGGCACAGTGGTCGGGATCGTCGGCGACGTCAAGGACGCCGGACTCGACGAGGCGTCGCCACCGGAGATCTACGTCCCGCACGCGCAGATCGGCATCGGCAACATGGCCGTGGTGGTGCGTGGCGCGCTGGCGCCCTCAGCGTTCGCAAACAGCGCGGAAGCGGTGCTGCGCGATCTCGATCCGGAGTTGCCGATCGGCAACCTCAAGACACTGGAGGAGATCCGTGCGGCTTCCGTTTCCGGCCGCCGGTTCTATGTGCTGTTGCTGACGCTTTTCGCCGCCGTGGCGCTGACGCTCGCGGCGGTCGGCATCTTCGGCGTCATGTCCCACGCCGTGACGCAGCAGACGCGCGAGATCGGGATCCGTATGGCGCTAGGCGCGGACCGCGATCGGGTGGTGCGCATGATCCTGGGGCGCGCCGGTCTGCTCGTCCTCGGCGGTCTTGGCCTCGGGCTCGGCATGGCCGTTGTCACCGGGCGAGCTTTGGCGGGGCTGCTGTTCGACCTGACCCCGACCGATCCGGCGACGCTCGGCGGCGTATGCGCGCTCCTCGCCGCGATCGCGCTCATCGCCAGCTACCTGCCCGCCCGGCGCGCCACCCGAATCAATCCGGTAGTGGCGCTCCGCTCGGAATAGAGCTCAGTTCCCGCGACCAACCCGACCAACCCGACCAACCTGATCAACCCGATCAACCCGATCAACCCGATCAACCTGGGGAACATCCAGCGTTCTTGTATCGTTGTAAGATATGTCGCTATGTCACATACGTTGTCCCCGATGTTCGACCGCGAGCTGAAGAAGGGAAGTGCCGAGCTGCTGATTCTGTCGCTGATCGAGCACACGGCGAGGCACGGCTATGACATCGCGCAGCTGATCGAGGCGCGGTCCGACGGCGTCATCCAGTTCAAGGTCGCCTCGCTCTATCCGTTGCTGTATCGCCTCGAAGCGCGCGGGTGGATCCAGGGACGCTGGGTCGAGAAGGCGGGGCAACGCCGGCGCCGGTATTACCGGCTCACCGCGGACGGGCGCAAAGTCCTGGCCGCGCAGCGAAGCACGTGGGACGCGTTTGCCGCCGCGATTGCGCGCGTCACCGGAGGCAGCCATGCGTGATGTCTGGCGCCGCGAGCTGCAATCACGGCTCGCCTCGCTCCACCTGCCCGTCGATCAGGAAAGCGCGATCCTCGAGGAGCTCGTCCAGGACGCAGAAGATCGCCATGCCGCACTCGTCATCAGCGGTCTCCCGCCCGAACAGGCGACTCGACGCATCTTGCGCGATCTCGACGAGACCGCGCTCGTCGAGCGCCTGCGGTCGGTACCTCGGTCCGAGGCGCCCGGTCCCGTGCTCGGCTCGACGCGCGGCGCGATATTCGCCGATTTGTGGCAGGACCTCCGGTACGGCGTTCGTACGCTGCGCAAGAACCCGCTGTTCGCGACACTGGCGATCCTCACGCTGACGCTCGGCATCGGCGCCAGCACCGCCATGTTCAGCGTGCTGAACGCCGTCCTCATCGTGCCGCTGCCCTTTGCCGAGCCCGAGCGCCTCGTGGAGATCTGCCGGCGCCAACCGCGATGCCGGATGGGAGCAGAACTCGCTGTCGCACGCCAACTTCTGGGACCTTCCCGATCTCGCCCGTGACTTTTCGGATATCGGTGGCGCGACCTTCACCAGCTTGAACCTCACCGGCCGCGAAGCGCCGGAGCGGCTCGGCGCGGCGCAGGTCTCCGTCGGATTTCTGCGCGCGCTCGGCGTCGCTCCCGCCGCGGGCCGGCTGTTTGCTTCCGGCGAGGATCGAGAGGGCCACGATACCGCCGTCGTCATCCTGTCTCACCGCTTCTGGCAGACACATTTCGGCGCTGACCCGTCGGTGATCGGAGCGTCGATGACGCTCGATGGCACGCCACGCCGCATCGTCGGCGTGCTGCCGCCTGGCACGCCGTGGCTCGATGCCGGCGATGTGTTCGTGCCGCTGGTGAGAACCGCCAACGAGGATCGCGGCAGCATGGAGGTCAGCGCGGTGGGGCGGCTGCGGCCGGGCGTGACCGCCGCGCAGGCGCAGAATGACCTCTCTCGCGTTGCACGGCTGTTGCGTGAACGCTTCCCGGATGTGAACAAAGGCTTCGACATCGTATCGCTCCCTTCGAGCCGCTGGCTGGCGAACGACACGACGCGCCGAGCCTTGTGGATCCTGATGGGTGCCGTGGCCTGCCTGCTGCTGATCGCCGCGGTGAACCTTGTCAATCTGCTGCTGGCGCAGGCGACCGGTCGCGCACGCGAAATCGCTCTGCGCGCCGCGCTCGGTGCGAGCCGCGCCCGGGTCATCCGTCAACTGGTCGTCGAATCGCTGTTGATCGGCGGCATTGGTGCGACGCTCGGCCTGGTGCTCGCGTACTGGCTTGTCGGTGCCGTTCGGACTGCCGACACTGGCATTGCCAGGCTGGCCTTCGCCGAAGTGGACGACCGCGTGCTCGCGTTCACGGCGCTGGTTGGTCTCCTCACCAGCCTGGCGACCGGAATCGTCACCGCCTTCCAGACTTCGCTGGGCGCGCTGGCGCCTACGCTTCGCGAAGGTGACCGAGGCTCCGGCGGGTCGCCTCGTCAGCAGCGCGTGCGTCAGGTGCTGGTCGCCGCTGAAGTCGCGTTGTCCTTGACGTTGCTGGTCGCTGCCGGACTATTGCTGCGCAGCTTTGGCGCGGTCCTCCGTGCCGACCGCGGATTCCAGACCGAGCACCGCATCCTCCTGCAGATGAACCTGCCGGCCAGCTACGACGCGGCCCGCACCTGGCAGCTGATTGAAGCGTTCAGCCAGCGTGCCGGCGCCATTCCCGGTGTTGTCGCTGTTGCCGCCGTCAGTTCCCGGCCGCTTGACGACGCCTCGACCGGCCTCGGCATTGGTGCTCCCGCCGACGACCGTGCGGACGGCGCCGTCCCGTGGGCGACATGGCGTCTGGTCACGCCGAACTACTTCCGGACGATCGGGGTGCCCGTCCTGCGTGGCCGTACGTTCGACGAGGGAGAAGAGAACGGCTGGCCCGAGTGGCAAAAGTCAAAAACGCCGATGCCCGTCATCGTCAGCGATCGCGTGGCCCGATTGATTTACCCTGACGCCGATCCGATCGGCCGCGAGATCATCCTTTGGAAGGGCCAGGGCGATTCGACGCGGCCGGATCGTCGGCGTCGTCGGCAACATGCGCGAACGCGGATTGTCGAGCGAACCCACCCTCGCCGTCTACATGCCGGCGCGCGGTGCGGGCTGGCAGTCCCTGCAGTTCGTACTCCACACGACCGCGAGTCCGGGGGCCCTTGTCCCGAACGTGCGCGCGCTGATGATGGACATCGATCGCGCCGTGCCGATCTCCGACGTGCAGACATTCGACGAACTCGTGGCGCAGTCGCTGGCGTCGCGCCGATTCACGTTGCTGCTGCTCACGGCGTTCGCTGGGCTGGCGCTCGTGCTTGCGCTCGGCGGCATTCACGGCGTGCTGTCGTACAACGTCGCACGCCGCACGTCGGAAATTGGAGTCCGCATGGCACTGGGCGCAAACGCCTCGAGTGTCCTGCGCCTGATCGTTGGGCAGGGTATGCGGCCGGTGTTCGCTGGTCTCGCCGTGGGGGCGGCCGCCGCCGTGCTGCTGTCACGGCTGATGGCGGCACTGCTCTTTGGCGTGACGCCCACCGATCCGCTGACCTACGCGGCCGTCGCCGCAGTCATTGCGGCAGCCGGGATCGTGGCCTGCCTCGTGCCGGCAAGCCGCGCGCTGCGCATCGACGTGATCAACGCCCTCCGGGCGGAGTAACGGTTTCCCGGTTTCGCGAGTTCTCGAATTCTCGAGTTCTCGCTCAACGGACCGAGACTGTCCGTACCTCGAACACCGCGCCCGTCGTCGCGTCTGCCGCCGGCCGGAAGCCGACGCGGATGGTCGATTTCCCCTTCGTCAAAGCCGCCGGAACCGCGCGCTCGATGTCGATCGAGCTCGGTCGGCTTCACGGGCAGTGTCTCGCGAGCCACGACCTCGCCATCGACGAGCAGATCGAAGACACGCGTCTGATTCGACGCGCCGCGGTACGTGACCACGACCGCCGCGGCGCCCGAAGGGGGCAGCTTCAGCTGATAGCTGAACGGCGCCGCTTTCGACTCGCGACCGGAGCGCCCTTCGAACCAGGGCCGGCGCTGATCGACCAGGCCTTCGCCGCCATGGCCGCGCTCGCTTTCGGCGCTGTCGGTTTGGACGAGGTCCACCGTGCGCCGTTCGGCGTCGGTGCGGCGAGCGGCGGCTTCGCTGAGCGTCTGGGTGTAGGCCTTCCACTCACCGGGCGAGAACAGATGCCAGTAGACGGTGTAACGTCGGTCGTTCAGGCGGAAGAATGGCACCAGCGTGACGTCCTGGGGCTGAGCGAGTCCTTCCGTACGGAACGTGAGCGGACGCTCGGTCACGGCGTGGATGCGCGGCAGTGGATCGCTCTCGTCTGATACCAGCCCGGGAATCGTCACCGGCGGCAGCTTCGAGAGCTCAGGAGACGTCATGCCGTATCGTGTCGATGGACCCAGCCCCTCGGCGCCCAGATCCCCCGCCAGCAGCACCGGTCCGTAGAAGAGCGGCGACAGTGCGCGGGTCGCCTGGCAGCGGTTCAGTCCGCAATCGCATGGGCAGACGGATGTCGATGACGTCGCCGTTCTGCCAATGGCGCGACGAGCGTGGCGAAGGAGCCGGGTGTCCCTTCGTAGTTCTCGCCCTTGCCGTTGATGGCGACCGTCATCCCGTCGTGTGCCCACGACGGATACCGGACTCGCAGCGCCAGGCGGACGGGTTGTTTCAGCGTCAGCGTCAGCTTGATCGAATCCTGCTCAGGAAATCGTGTCTCCTGCCGGAGCACGAGCCCCTGTTCGCGCCACGTCAGCTCGGAGGGTACGAACAGGTTGACGAACAGCGTCTGGTCTCCCGCGAAATAGATGGCGTCCGTATAGCGGGGTGGATTCTCCATACCGGTACCGACGCAGCACCAGAAGGCATCGTTCGGCGTCGAGAACGTCTTGAACGCGCCCGGCTTCAGCGGGCAGTAATAGATCACGCCGCCCGTCGCCGAGTCCTGCGACGCGAGGATGTGGTTGTAGAGCCCGCGCTCATAGAAGTCCATCAAGTCCGCCGACGGAATCCATCCGAACAGATGGCGCGTCAGCTTCAACATGTTGTAGGTGTTGCACGTCTCCGACGACTCCGCGCCCAGGTGCACCGGAAACTGATCGACGGGGAAGAAGTGTTCGTCGTCGCTGTGCCCGCCGTTGGCGTAGGAACGATACTTCGCGACACGTGTCCAGAACATCGTGGCAATCGTGCGATAGCGCGGCGCGCCGGTCAGCTCGAATTCGCGGGCCGCACCGATGATCTTCGGGATCTGCGTGTTCGCGTGCAGGCCATCCAGCGTGTCGCGGCGGTTCATCAGGGGATCGAAAACGGCGCGGTGATCGAACGTCTGGGCCATCCGCAGGTATTCGGCGTTGCCCGTCGTCGCGTAGAGGTTGGCGAAGACCTCATTCATCCCGCCGAACTCGGTTTCGAGCATCGCCTGCTGTTGCTCGAACGACAATGCGTCGACCCGGCGCTTCACCCAGTCGGCTTGACGCTGCAGGACGTCTAGCGCCTGCTGCGTCCCGCAGTGAACGTAGACGTCCAGCAAGCCGGCCATGATCTTGTGCAGCGTGTAGTACGGCGCCCAGACCGGCTTACGGGTCTCGACGCGATCGATCAATTCGACGGGGAAGGCGGAAAGGTAGCCGATGCCGGCGCCCTTCTCGGTCAGCGCCTGCTGGACCTTGGCGAGCTCCGCAACGATCAGATCGGCCCGGGTCCTGAACCGCGGGTCGCCGGTTCCGGCATACATGAGCGCCAGGGCTGACAGGTAATGCCCGACGCTATGTCCCCGCAACTCGACATCCGGCGCCTCCCAGCCTCCGAGCGGTTGCGCCGTCGACGGCAGCCCCGCGTTGACGCGGAAGTTGTGCAGCAGCCGATCGGGATCCAGCGACAGGAGGTAAGCCTGGTCTCGAGCCAGCGCATCTTTGAACGGACCGTCCAGGAGCCGCACCGCTTCCGGCGGGAAGGGACTTGCCGCTGGTTCGATCTTGTCGGGGACGCGCGGTGCAACGGGCGTCGCGATTTTCTGATTGTCGGAAGCGGCGCCCGCGAGTGAGGCGCTTGCGATCAGGACGAGGAGGAGCGCTGATTGCCGTCGGGTCACGAGGATTCTCCCGAATCAGCATCATACGTCGATCGCCGTCGCCCGGACCCGAGGCTACTCGTCGCGCATGGCGGCGATCGGATCCGTGGCGATCGCACGGCGAGCCGGGAGGTAGCTCGCGGCTACGGCGATGGCTCCGATTGCGAGGGCGGCGGCGACCAATGCGGGCGGGTCGATCGGACGGATGTGAAACAGCAGGCTGGCGAGGAAGCGCGTCAGCACCAGAGAGATCACCAGGCCGGCGACCAGGCCGGTCGCGGCCAGACGCGCGCTGTATCCCACGATCTCTCGAAGGACCCGGCCCGGCATTGCGCCGAGCGCCATGCGAATGCCGATTTCGCGGGTTCGCTGCGACACATCGTAGCTGAGCACAGCGTGAATCCCGATCGCGGCGAGGACCATCGCCAATGCGGCAAACGCAGCGAGCAGCAGCATGACGAAGCGGCGGCGGCCCAGCGATTCATCCAGCGTGGCTCGCAGCGGTTCGATCCCGAACAGGGCGAGTCCCGCATCTTCTTTCGCGATGGCCGCACGGACGGCGCCCGCGACCGCGATCGGATCCGCCGCACGCACCAGCAACGTCTCGGACGCTGCCGGCGCCTGCGCGAGCGGCGCATAGGTGGCGGGTGGCGCCACTTCGGCGAGCCCATGAAAGCGCTCGTTGCCGACGACCCCGACGACGAGATGCGCAGCCCCCCAGAAGGCAATCTGCTGGCCTACGGGCGAGCGCCCTGGAAAGAAGCGCGCGGCCGCTGCTTCGTTGACCAACGCCACCAGGCCCGATTGCGCCGTATCGCCGTCGGTGAAGAGACGGCCCTCGACGAGCGGCACCTGCAGCGTCCGGAAGTAGCCGGGGCTGACCCGACGCAGGGCAATCTCGGGCCAGTCGCGCGCCTCCGCTTCCCGGCCGACCACGCTGAAGGAGTTCGTGAAGCCGGAATCCAGCGGGTGCTGTGCCGCCAACGCTACGCCTTCCACGCCTGGGAGGCTGGCCGCCGAGCGCAGGAGCGCGGCGTTGAAGCGATGAATCTCCGCGAAGTTCGGCCAGCGGCGGAAGTCCTGGGGATATCGGCTCTGCGGCAGTTGGAACTCGGTCTTCAGCACGCCGTCCACACGGAACCCGGGGTCGACGGCTTGCAGGCTCCACAGGCTGCGAATCAGAAGTCCGGCCCCGACTGTGAGCACGACGGCCAGCGCGATTTCTCCGACGATGAGCGACGCGCGGAGGGAGCGCGAGTGACGGCTGCTGGTGCCAGTACGGGATTCGTCGGCGGCGAGAACGCGGGCGAGCGCCAGCCGGCGGGCCTGCAGCGCGGGCAGCGCGCCGAAGGCGAGCGCGAGGACCGTTGCCAAGACGAACGCGACCCCGAAAAGGCTGGCATCCAGCCCGACTGTCGCAATCCGCGGAACGTCCGCCGGTGCAATGTGCACGAGGAGGCGAAGCGCCGCGGCAGCGATGCCAATCCCCAGAATCGCAGCGGCCGCCGCAATCAGGGACGTCTCGATGACGAACTGGCGCGCAAGTCTCGACGGCGTCGCGCCGAGAACGGTCCGCAACGCCACTTCGCGGCCACGGGTCGTGGCCCGCACCAGCACCAGGTTCGCCACGTTGGCGGCGGCCAGGACGAGCACGAGGACCACCGCAGCGGCCAACACGCCAAGCGCCGGCCGCACGGACCCGAAGATCACCGACATCAGCGGTTCGACGTGCGCGCCGCGCGCTTTGTTGTCGGCGGGATACTCCCGCTCGAGCGCCGCCATCACTGCTGCCATCTCGTCCTGGGCCGATCTGGCGGTCACCGCCTGCGCCAGGCGCCCGATGACAAGCAGGGGATGGGTCGTGCGCGGCAAGGCCGTGGGATCCAACGGCATCGGCACCCATGCGTCCACGCGACTCCGTGCATCGCGGTCGGCAAACCCGCGACTGTAGTCCGCCGCCAGAAGCCATTGCAGCACGCCGACGTCCGCCGTCTCGGGCAGCACGCCGACCACCGTTCTCGCCCGATCGTCGAGACGAACGGTACGTCCGACAATCGCGCGGTCGCGATGGAAGAGGCGGCCCCAGAGCCGATCGGAGATCAGGACGACGTCGGCGCTGCCACTCCGATGCTCGCCTTCCGAGAACACGCGCCCGACCGTGGGGTGAACGCCGAGCAACTCCAGGACGCCGGGCGTCACGGAGAGCGCAGCCAGGCGCGTCGGCTCTCCGGTGGTGGGCGTCAGGTTGAACTCGTCGGCGATGATCGCGCCAAACCGCTCGATCCCTCGCACGCGCGTTTCGAAGTCGAGGAAATCCGGCAGCGAGGCAGGCTCCCGGAACGTACTGCTGTCGCGGTCGGTTTCCCAGACCGCGACCAGCCGCTCGGGCTGCGGATACGGCACGGGCTTCAGCAGCACGGCGTCGATCACGCTGAAGATCGCCGTCGCGGCGCCGAGGCCGATCGCGAGCGTGAGAATGGCTGGAAGTGCGAATCCCGGGCTGCGCCGCAGGAGTCGCGCCGCGTACCGTACATCCTGGCTGATTCCGCCAAACGGGGAGCTCGCCGGCGTGGGGACGGGCGGCGCGGGCGGCCGCGATCGAGCAGGATACAGCGTGCGAAGCCGCGCGGCGAGTCTGGCGCCATCGCCCAGCTGGGCGCGCACGTACTCGCGGATCCTGCGCTCGTCGGCCGCACTTCCGCCCCGTTCCTCGAACCGCTGGGCGAGATCGTCCGCGACCTCTTCGACAATCTCCGCGTCGTGCGCGCCGTCGCCGGTCAGTGCGTCGAGTTCCTCCCGAACGACGGCTCGCCAGTCCATCGGCCTACGCCTCACTCAAGCGCGCGACGCGATCGAGCGCGCCCAGAAATTGTTGCCACAGAGAACGCTGCCGCGACAGGACGCGGCGTCCCTCGCGCGTGAGCTTGTAGTAGCGCCGCCGGCGCTGGCCGGCCTTCTCGACCCAGCGCCCCTCGACCCAGCCGCGCTTCTCCAGGCGATAGAGCATCGGATAGAGCGAGGCGACGCGGAAGCTGAGGGCGCCGTTGGACCGCGACTCGATCAGTTTGCTGATCTCGTAGCCGTGCCGCGGCCGCTCCTCGACCAGCGCCAGCACCAGCAGTGCCGCGCTCCCTTTTTTTACTTCCGCACTGAACATCGTCGCAATATATCGCGACGAAATATATGGCGAGAAAGGACTATTGTCAATTGCGGGTGCGGCGAGTCCGGCGGGTGCGCGCCTGCGCCGCGATCAAGCCGTCAGTTCGATGGCGACGATCGTGACGTCGTCATTCAGGGCGCCGGTGGCGGCGCCGGCCCAGCGGCGGGCGGCGTCGATCAGGCGTGGGGTGAACTGGTCCACTGGAAGATCTCGCAACGCACCGAGCGAGAGATCGAGCTGGCGATCGCCGAAGAACTCGCCGCCGTCGCGTGACGCCTCGGTGAGCCCGTCGCTATAGAGCACGATGCGATCGCCCGGGCCCAGGCGGTCGACCACGGTGGTCGCATAGGCCATCTCGGGCACGAAGCCGAGGACCATGCCACCGCGATCGAGACGTTCGAGCGCGCCCGAGCGTCGCACGAGAAGCGAAGGTGGATGCCCGGCAGACGCATATGTCAGTCGTCCAGCGGCAGGATCGATCAGCAGGAATGTCGCGGTGACGTAGGCGAGCTCGAACTGACCGTAAAGCACCCGGTTGAGTTGGGTCAGCACGGCCCCGGGATCGTGCACGTCGTCGCGCTGCGTGGCGAGGCCGATCTTGACCATCGAGGCGATGATCGCGGCAGGGACGCCATGTCCCGAGACGTCGGCGACCAGAACGCCCAGCTGGCCCGATGGCGTCACGACGAAGTCGAAGAGGTCGCCCGCAACTTCGGTCATGGGCTCGTAGTGCGACGCGACGCGGAGCCCGGTGACGGCCGGTGTCGCCTTCGGGAGAATCGACTGCTGAATGCGCCGCGCCGTCTCCAGCTCGCGCGTGACCGCCGCCACGCGGCGCTCGTTGGCGAAGACGCGATTCGCGGCGGCAAAGCCGATGCAGACGATCAGCACCAGCATCGTGAACGGTTCGAGGCTCCAGCGGCCGAAGATACCGCCGCGGACGGTTTCGTAGAGCGCGGTCACCGTGAAGATCGTGAGGCCGCCGACGACGAGCCATGCGTCGCGAGACCAGGTCTTCGGGTGCGCGCGCGGCGCGAGGCTGGCCAGGGCGATCGCCACGTTGCCGAACACCATCGGCGGATTCAGGGACATCGCCCGCGCCGGATGCTGAGAGGCCAGATCCCAGCCAATGGCCACGACCGCGAAGATCAGGTCCGCCTTCCAGAGATGCTCGAGCAGCCGACGCGGACCGGCTCCAAAGATCGCGCGGAGCAGCAGCGCCGCTGGAATGAGGATGGTGTAGGTGATCGAAACGTCGATGTAGTCGAAGGTGGCGGGATTCAGCGGCAGCGTCGCAGCGATCACGTCGCTTCGTGCCAGCAACCGCACGCCGTAAAGAAGCGTGAACGCGCCGAACCACACCAGGAACGGATCGCGCCGATCTGAACGGAGATGAGCGCCTGCGATTGCCGCCAGGCCGAGCGTGAGGAATAGGGTGCCGAGGAGCGCTCCGACAACGTCAGCGGCGTTGATCACCCGACGACTCTAACAGTTCGATCTCGAGTCCGTCGAAATCGCGCAGCAGCGTGCCGCCCTGAGGGCCAGGACCGACGATGCGATCGCGTGCTCCGGTGAGGACGCGCTCCAACTCCTCGCGATCGGTGAGCCGGAGGCTGAATCGCGCGAGTCCGCGGCTGCCTGATAATGCGGCGGCGCGGCTGCGCCACGTGTTCATTCCGAGATGATGGTGATAGCCATCGCGCGCGAGGAACAGGGCCCCGGGATAGGAGCGCTGCCGGACCGCGAAGCCCAACTCGTTTCCGTAGAACGCTTCTGCGCGCTCGAGGGATGAGACCGACAGATGCACGTGTCCGATGCGGAGACCGGGGGGGAGGCGTGCGCCCTTCTCGCCCTCGCCTGCAGCCATCAGCGAACGGAGGTCCAACGGATCGGTGAACATCGCGACCTGACCATCGGGCTCAGGTGGCGGCCATGCCGCTGGGGGCCTGTCCACATAGAGTTCGAGCCCGTTGCCTTCGGGGTCGGTCAGGTACAGTGCCTCGCTGACGCCATGATCGGCCGATCCGAGGCGCACACCTGCCTCGGCGAGATGCGCCAGCATGCGGCCCAGCGACTCGCGAGTGGGGAAGAGCAAGGCGACATGAAACAAGCCGGCGGCGCCAGGTGGCCGGATCGGCGCAGAGGGTGACGCTTCCAGTTCGAGCAATGCCGGTTCGTCAGGTCCCGATGAAAACGTGGTCCTGCCGGGTGCTGTGGCTGTCGCGGAGAGACCGAGCGCCCGCTGATAGAACTCACCGACGCGATCGGAGTCTCCGACACGAAGCGTAACGCGGTCGAGCTGGACCGATCGGAAGAAGTCATTCGCGGCCATCCGGCGACCCTACTGCGTGATCGTCCAGAGAAGCAACCGGTTACACGATGCCTGCGGCGGCCGTCGTCGCCGTTTGTACGGTTTTTTCGCGGCGCACGTTTACTGTCGGCGAGCCTCGACTATCGTCGCAACTGGCTGGCCCGGCAAATGAGCTTCACCGCATTCCGCGAACACGATCCGCTCACGGATCTCGTCCATCGTCTCTCCATCGCGGAGCTCTCGATGGACGAGGGCGCCGTCCCCACTCGTCTGGAAGAGGGTGTGCAAATCGGGACAGCGGTGCACCTCTTGCGTCGCGGCGAGGATTATTTCGCGCTCGTGCGGATGGGGGACGAAGTGCTGGCGCATCGCCTCGATGCCGGGCTTGGACGTCTGGTGTGGACGATCGCGCTTGCATCGACAGGCAACGCATCCGATCGCGCGATCCGCGTGCTCGCCGAAGCCGGAATCGTCACCCGCTGATTGCGCTATTCCTTCAGTCGAGTGGCGTCGATTCCCAGTGCGATGGCGATTTCGCGAAGCTTGGCCTTCACGGCCCGCGCATTCTCGGGTCCCATCCGCAGCAGCTGCTTCTGTGCCGGCGCGAGCGCCTCGAGCCGCGGATCGGCGAAAGCGTAGGTACCGCCCTTGGGAACGACGTCGATCGGACCGTCCGGCACTGGTGTGCTGACGAGCGTCACGAGCGCGTCCTCGAGCGTCGCATCGAACGGTGTATTCGGGAAGCCAAGCTCGCCATACGCCTCGCCGAGCCGCGGCCGGAATATCGAGTAGAGCTTCGCGCTCGCGCCCGGATCGAGAGAGCCGATGGCTGCCGCCATCGCGTCGTATCGACGATAGCTGCGCGGATCGATCGTGGTTCGACCGCCGGCCTGCTGGACCGCGAAGGGTTGCGATGGCCGGAGCACTTCCAGATGCCGCGCGACACCGCGGTCTTCCGCAATCGCCTGGACGACGCGGGTGACGTTGCGCACGAGATCGTTCGTCGCCAGCCAGCGTGCGATCGTTGCGTCGGCCGAGATCGCTGTGACCTGATCGCGCACGACGGGATCGGTCTCGTCGAGCGGCGGAAGCTCGATGGCTTCGGTCTCGGCCCCGAGCGCCCGCCGCGGCGGCGTCGGCGGCGTCGGGTCTTTCGGCGCTACCTCGACCGCGGCCGTCTTTGCCGGCGTTTTCTGCCGCGTGAGGAAGTAGTAGGACCCACCACCGATCGCCGCCACGAGCAGCACGACCCACACCACCATCGCGCCAGACCGTCGCGGCGGCGGCACGTGCGGCCTCCGAATGGGCAGGTCGGTATCGAGATCGCGATCCAGATAGTCGGTCATGGCAATTCAGCGGTCAAAAGGGGCAACGGGGTGCGTAGGGTGCGTGGGGTGCGTGAGGTGCGGCTGGTGCATAAGGTGCGCGCACCCTGCACGCATCGAAGCCCCCGTGGCACTCCTCGCACCTGTGGCACCCGTGGCACCTGTGGCACCCCTCGCACCCGTGGCACCCCTCGCACCCCACGCACCCGCCGCACCATTCGAAGTATTATCCCCCCGCCCTGACGTTCTTCTCGAGGAGACAACGGCATATGCAACGACGACGGACATTCGCTGCCGGGGTGCGCGGTGATGCCGCCCTGATGGTGTTGTCGATAAGCTTGGTGTCGCTCGCGGCACCTGGTGATGGGACGCTGGCTGCCGCGGAAAAGTCTGCGCCGGCCATTGCCGTGGATCACCTGCGCGTCGAGCACTTCGACAATCCTCTGGGTCTCGGCACACGAGCGCCGCGATTCAGCTGGTGGATGCACGGCGAGAGCCGCGGCCTCTCACAAGCAGAGTATCAAGTGCAGGTCGCGCGCACCGCCGACGATCTCGCTCGCGGACGTCGTCTCGTCTGGGATTCGACGCGGGTGAAGTCGGCCGAGTCGACGTACCGCTCGTACGAGGGACCTGCGGTCGAGCCGCGGCAGCGCTACTACTGGCGCGTTCGCGTATGGGATCCTGCGGGCCGCGCATCGGCCTGGAGCGCCCCCGCCTGGTGGGAGATGGGACTGCTGGCGCCGTCCGACTGGACGTCGCAGTGGATCGAGCCCGATCCACCGGACGATCCCTCCATGCCGCAACCGTCGCCGATGCTCCGGCGCGCTTTCGCTTTGAAGCGCGACGTGCGATCGGCTCGCATCTACGTCACCAGCCGCGGTCTCTACGAGCTGTCGATCAATGGCAAGCGCGTCGGCGAAGACGTCCTCACGCCCGGATGGACGAGCTATGCGACGCGTCTCCAATACCAGACCTATGACGTGAGCAGCCTCTTGCGGCGCGGCGACAACGTCATCGGTGCCCTCCTCGGCAACGGCTGGTATCGCGGACAGATTGGATTTCAGAAGCACCGCAATCATTACGGCAATCGCCTGGCGCTTCTTGCGCAGCTCGACGTCACCTATGCCGATGGCACGCGCGAGACGATCGGATCGGACGAGCAATGGAAAGCCGCGACCGGCCCGATTCAGCTGGCCGAGATCTACGGCGGAGAAACCTACGATGCCCGTCTGGAAAAAGCCGGCTGGGATGCTCCCGGATTCGACGACACGAGCTGGAAGAACGTGCGCACCGCCAGCTATCCGAAGGACAACCTCATCGCGCCGGAGGGACCGCCGGTACGCCGCATCGAGGAACTGACGCCGATCAAAATCCTCACCTCCCCATCAGGACAGACCATCGTCGACATGGGGCAGAACATGGTGGGCTGGGTGCGTCTCTCGGTGTCGGGACCCGCCGGCACGACGGTCACACTGCATCATGCCGAAGTACTCGATCAGAAGGGCAACTTCTACACCGAGAACCTGCGGGCTGCGGCCCAGCAGGTCGCCTACACGCTGAAAGGCGGCGGCCCGGAAGTGTTCGAACCACGCTTCACGTTCCAGGGATTCCGTTACGTGCTCGTGGAGGGCTTTCCTGGCACGCTCGCGCTCGAGAACCTCAAGGGCATCGTGGTCCATTCGGCCGTGATGCCGGCGAGCGAGTTCTCGACGTCGGATGCGCTGATCAATCAGTTGCAGCACAACATCCGGTGGGGGCAGAAGGGCAACTTCGTGGACGTGCCGACCGACTGCCCGCAGCGTGACGAGCGCCTCGGCTGGACCGGGGATGCACAGGCCTTCTCGAGGACCGCGGCCTTCAACATGGAGGTCGCCGGCTTCTTCACCAAGTGGCTCAAGGACGTTGCCGCGGATCAACTCGAGTCCGGCGCCGTGCCGCACGTCGTCCCGGACGTGCTGACCCGTCCGAATGCCCCGGCGGCCGCCTCCGCCGGCTGGGCCGACGCCGCGGTGATCATCCCGTGGAACATGTATCTGAGCTACGGCGACAGGCGAGTGCTCGAGACGCAGTACCCCAGCATGATGAAGTGGGTCGAGTACATGCGCACGCGCGCCGGCGACGATTATCTGTGGACCGAGGATTTCACGTTCGGCGACTGGTTGGCCTACGCGACGACGCGCTCGGACTATCCCGGGGCGACAACGGGGAAGGACCTGATCGCCACCGCCTTCTTCGCTCACTCGACCGATTTGCTCGCGCGGACCGCCGCCGTTCTCGGGAAGACCGACGATCACGCCCGGTACGAAGCACTCCTCGAGAAGATCAAGGGCGCCTTCGTGAAGGAATTCGTGACGCCTGAGGGCCGCGTCGGCGAGAACACGCAGACCGCATACGTCCTGGCGCTACAGTTCGACCTGCTGCCCGAGGCGCTGCGGAAGAAAGCGGCCGAGCGGCTCGCCGACGAAGTGCGCGAGCGGAAGCATCTCACCACGGGGTTTCTGGGGACGCCATACCTGCTGCACGTGCTGAGCAACTACGGCTACCTGGACGTCGCCTACACGCTCTTGCAGCGCAAGGAATACCCGTCGTGGCTGTATCCGGTGACGAAAGGCGCGACGACGATCTGGGAGCGCTGGGACGGGATCAAGGCCGACGGATCGTTTCAGGATGCCGGGATGAATTCGTTCAACCACTACGCGTACGGCGCCGTCGGTGAGTGGATGTATCGGGTGATGGCGGGCCTCGACATCGACGAGACGATGCCGGGCTACAAGCGCATCCTGATCGCGCCGCGCCCCGGCGGCGCGTTTACGGAGGTGAACGCCAGCCACGAGACACCCTACGGCCGCGCTCGCTCCCACTGGACGAAGGGCCCGGACGGGTTCGCGCTCGACGTGGAGATCCCCGCCAATACGTCGGCGACCGTGCGGCTGCCGCAGGCGAAGCCCGAGAACGTCACCGAAGGCGGGAAGCCGGTCCAGGGTCTCGACGGGATCACCGCCTCGCGTCAGGACGGCGACGCGACCGTCCTCGACGTCGGATCGGGAACGTACCGCTTCGCCTGGAAATAAGCGGGGCGAGGGGGTCGACGGTGCGTCAGGTGCGTCAGGTGCGCAGGGTGCGGCGGGTGCGTGCGCCGCTCCGCGCGCGCCCTGAGTTAGGAGCCGGCGGCACCTCTCGCACCCGCCCCACCTTTCGCACCGCTCGCACCAACGCACCTTCGCACCTTTCGCACCTGTCGCACCCTTCGCACCCGCCGCACCTCTCGCCCCCGCCGCACCCTGCCTCCGCTTCCTGGCTGACTTCGCCGGAATGGTGTAGGAGGCGAGCACCGTTTCGAGATCGCGCCGGATCCAGGCCTGGAGTGTGCCCTGGCGATGGATCGCCCAGTTCAGCAGCGACCCGTTCATCGCCGCCTGCAGGGCGTGCGCGAGGCGATCGGCGTTGCAGCGCGCGAGCTCGCCCGCGCGCACGGCGTCTTTGATCAGCGCGCGGATGCCGGCGTGCACCGAGGCCGAACTGCGCAGCGCGAGCCGATGGAATTCCGGATCGGTCAGGTCGATCTGCAGAAACGCCAGCGTGTTCGAGATTTCCTCCGGCGTGGCGCCCATGAGCGCCATGCAGTCGGCCATCGCCAGGAGCGCCTGCAGGTACGAGGGATTGGCCTCGCGCAGGCTTCGAAACAGCGCGTCGTTACCCTCCGGCGCCTGCCCGGCGAGCGCCAGCAGCAGCTGCCGCTTCGACCCGAACCGCTGGACGAGCGCCGCAGGGGAGAGGCCGACCTCGCGGGCGACGTCGGCCAGGGTCAGCCGCACCGGCCCGAGCCTGGTGATGGCGCGAAGCGCGCCGGCGAGGATCTCTTCGTCGCTCGCCAGCCGCGGACGGGGGCTCATGACCCTTCATGGTCGCACGGACGGCCGCGCGCCTCGCACCTTACGCACCTGTCGCACCTGCTCGCACCTATCGCACCCTACGCACCTGTCGCACCCCACGCACCCTCTTCTTGCCATCCGCCCCGAGACTCCCATAGAGTCGCTAGTCGATGCAGAGCGATCGGCGCGTCGCGCGCGCGCGACCATTAACGGGTGACGGGGCGCGTCACGCCGCGCACCTGCGAGGCCTCAATCTCGAACGGGTGCTCCTCGTCGCGATGGAGCGCCAGGGGCCCTTCACCCGCGCCGAGATCATTCGCGACACCACATTGTCGGCCCCGACGGTGGGCAGCCTCGCGTCCGACCTGATTCGCCGCGGCCTGCTTCGGGACCTCGGAACCGGGCCTTCCCGCGGCGGTCGCCGCCCCTCGTTCATGGAATTCAACGGCCGCTACGGCTTTGTCGTCGGCCTCCATGTCGCGTCCTCGAATACGTCGCTGGCCGTCGCCGATCTGCGCGGCGAGATGATCGCGCAGCGCACCATCCCGACCCCGGTCGATCGCGGGCCGACGGGACTCCTGGCGCAGGTCGCCTCCGAGCTGCGGGGACTGCTGCGGCAGGCGCGCGTGCCGGTGAGCCGCCTCCTTGCGGTCGGCGTCGGCGCTCCCGGGGCGGTCGATCCGGCGCACGGCGTCGTGAAGGCGCTGGCCCCGAATCTCAAGGGCTGGAATGAAGTGCCGGTCGCATCGCTGTTGCGGCGCGCCGTCGGCGCCCCCGTCTTCGTCGACAACGACGTCAACCTGGCAATCCTGGGGGAGCGCTGGAAGGGCGTGGCGCGCGGCCACGACACCTGCGCGTTCATCACCGTCGGGACCGGGATTGGCGCCGGGATCATCGTCAAAGGCGAGCTCCATCACGGCCATCACTTCCAGGCCGGCGAAATCGCGCTGATGTGCATGGGGCCGCAATTCGTGGACAGCGACTTCGGTGCACGCGGTTGCCTGGAGACGCTGGTCGGACTGAAGGCGCTCGAAGCGCGTTGGGCGCGTCACGCGTCGAGCGAAGGCGAGCCGGGCGCGAAGGGGCTGATCGAAGCGGCACAGGCCGGCGACCGCAAGGCGCGCAGCATTCTGGACGAGACCGTCACACTCATCGGCATCGCCGCGGCGAATCTGACGCTGACGCTCGACCCCTCTCTGATCGTTCTCGGCGGCGCCCTGATCGCGCAGGCGCCTCACACCATCGACGAGGTCCGCCGGATCGTCGCGCGGATCGTGCTGACGCCGAGCGGCATCATGCAGTCGACGCTCGGCGAATCGGCGCCGCTCTGGGGCAGTGTGCTCCTGGCAGTCAACGAGGCGCGGCAGCGGGTGCGGGCACAACTCAAGAACGGACGCTGACCGCACGCCGACGCACAGGAAACGTTTACACGGAATGGCCCGCCGAGCTCTTGACACCGCGCCGGCGGTGTTCATAATACGACTTAATTAATTGGTCTAATTATTCGCGGAGCGGGTTCTGACGTGGATCTCCTCAGGGGTGGTCGCGTCAGGGGGCGGCGAGCTTGGGCAGGTTCGCCGCCCCACCTTTGTACTGACGCTGGCGCAGTGCGAAGTGAAGTGCCAAGTGCCAAGTGGAGTGGGAAAGTGAGGAGTGGAGTGGTGCTTGATCGGTCAGTCGCCGATGGTGACCGGCCGATTTAGCTACCACTTGCCACTCACCACTGCCTCACTCCACTTTGCACTCGGCACTTCGCACTTAGCACTGCGCTTGTTCCCCTCGATATTGAGTCGCCAGTAGTCCAATTCGAACGGCGGCGTGTCGTCGGCGGCGAGCGCCGCGATGGCACCCATGAACGCGTCGCGCAAGGCGGCGTCGGGCAGGCGGGCCAGATGCGGCCGGCAGATGACGTTGGTCACGAACTCGACGAACGCGTCGCGTGTCGGTTGCACGATCGGCGCCGCTTCGACGCTGGTTCGGATGTCCACGAAGCCGGCCCGGGCCAGCCGCCGAGCGGTTGTGGCGGCGTCGGCGAACTCCCAGGGTTCCTGCCAGCCGTGAAAGTAGCCCGCAAACCGCGGCTCCTGCATCAACCGGTCGCAGCGATCGTGCAGCCGGTGCAGGTTGCCGGCGCCGCCGCATTGGGCGACGAGCCGCGCGCCCGGCTTCAACGCGGCGTACAGACTCGAGAACAGACCATCGTGATCCCGAACCCAGTGAAAGGTGGCCGTGCTGAAGATGGCGTCAGCGCATCCAACGAACGGCAGCGCCGCCGCGTCGGCACGCACGAAGTCGATGTGCGAGGCAAAGGCAGGAAGCAGGTGGCGCCCCGCCGTTGCGATCATGTTTGCGGAAAGGTCGACGCCGATGGCGCGGCCGCGCGGCAGGCGCTGGAGCAGCGCGAAGGTCAGGCGGCCGGTGCCGCAGCCTACATCCAGGACGAGTTCTGTGCCGGCGAGGGGCAGGCGCGATAGCACCTCAGTTCCCCACGCGCGCTGCGGATCGGAAACCCGATGATAGACATCCGCGTTCCACTCGCGCGGGACGTCCGGCGAGACCGGCCGCGTTCCGCCGGCCGGCGCGTTCATTCCGGAGGCGTGTCGACGTCGAGGTCGTAGAGGCGAGGCTGCGGGCCTGGCTCAATGCCGGCGATATCCGGGTCTTCGTCAGTGCTGCGCGGCGGCGTCGCGGCGCGGCGGGCCTTGGCCTCTTCGCGTTTCGCGACTTTCTGGGTACGCTTCTCGGCGAGGTTGCGTTCCCGCTGTCGTTTCAACTGCGTCGGTCGCGATCGATTCACCATAGATACTCCTAGGATGAGGGTTCGCCGGCCGCGGACTACGACGACGCCGCGTCTGCCTTCTTCCGCGAAGCGCGCTTCTTCGGCGCGCGCGGGGGTGCGGGCTCTGTCGTCGATTCGAGCCGCACGACCGAGGTGACGAACCGATGAATGCCGTGGTTGTCGAAATCGATGACCGTGTACCGCTCGTTGGCGTCGGTCACCGTCCCAGCGCCGTACTGGGTCTGGGCCACTCTGTCACCGACCGTGAAGATGCGCATCTGATCTCCTCACTGGCGCCTTTGCGCCGGGGGGCCGTCTCACGGCGCACATCCGCCGTGTGCGGCGCTCCCTGAGAAGCGGGCGAGCTGGGGTCCAAGAATTCCGGCAGTCGAACGGCGGGAAGGACGTTCGGCCGTTCCTTCGGCCGGAGCGTCAGTCGCGGTGCTTCGCCGAAGCTCGTATGTCGTTGATTTTCTCACGCTTGGGTCAGAAAGTCGAGCCCTGGTGCCGGCCGAGAAACCACCGATCCAGCACCATGTGGCGGACGAACCAGGAGCGCCGGAGCAGCCACGTGCCGAGCTTCTCGGACACGCGCTCTATCGCGGGAGTTGGGGTCGGCGTGACGGACGCAGACGCGCGGGCGCGGAGGCGGGCGTCGTACCCCTGCAGTTTGGCGGGCGAGTAATCGCCGGCGGCCGCAATCAGGGTCTCGGCCGCCATGACGCCCGACTCGATGGCTGGCCGGATGCCCTCGCCGCTCTGCGGAACCGCCAGGCCGGCGGCGTCGCCGACGAGCAGAACCCCGTCGTCGAGGACACGCCTTGCCTGCTTCTCGTACAACAGATACGCGTGGCCGCGCGGGCGCCAGGTTCCCGCCGGCGGCACTTTGCCTCGCGCTCGCAGAAAATCGAGGAAATCCGCGTAGGCCTTCGGCACGGGGTCGTGACCGAGCCGGCCGATCCCGATGTTCATGAAGCCCTGTTTCCGGAAACACCAGCCGTAGCCGCGAAGGTCCGACGAGAAATAGAGCGCTGGCTCTGTGGGATCGACGTCGAACGCACCGTCGTCGCCGATCGGGAACTCGGCTTCCTGCGCCCGCACGAGAGCGGCCTGCGACGGCTGGCCGTTCAGCATCCGGCCGATCGGGCAAAAATGCCCACCAGCTCCGACCACGACCGCGGCGCTGATGTTGCCATTGATCACCCACCGCCGATCCTCACGGCTCACCGTCTTGACCGCCGTGCCCAGCCGAAGCCGAGCGGCCGATCGGCGCAGCAGATAGTCGTCGAACTCGCAGCGGCGGATGCCGTAACTGACCGGCTGCTCGTAGCGCGTGCGAACGTCCTGCGAGTCGCCGATCACTCCGGTCGTGAACGACGTGATCGGCTGGAACGTGCGGCCCACGGCATATGCCTGTGTATCGAGCCGCAACGTCTCGATCACCGGCGGCGTAATCCAGCCGGCACAGACTTTATCGCGCGGGAAATTCGCTTGATCGATGACGAGGACGTCGGCGCCGGCGCGCTGCAGCGTCCATGCGGCCGTGGATCCGGCCGGTCCGCCGCCAACCACGAGGACGTCACAGGTCTCCATCCGGGGGGCGCGGCTGCCTCTAGGCGCTCGTGCGCGTCCAGGGGATCGCGTTGGTGCCGGCACGCGCGAACACGACCTGGAACAGCTGCATAGAGCCGGTGACGAACGCGACCTCGGATCCGGCGAGGTACAGATCCCACGCGCGCACGAATGCTTCGTCGAACATCTCGGTGACGCGATCGGTGGCGCTGAGGAAACGCGCCCGCCAGTGCTCCAGCGTCTTGGCGTAGTGCAGTCGGATGTTCTCGACGTCGAGGACCGAAAACCCCGACGGCTGAAGGATCCGCTCGAAGACCTCGACCAGGGTCGGCGGATACGCCCCGGGGAAGATGCGCTTGGTGATCCACGGGTTCAGGGGCGCCGGCCTGTTGCGGCCGATGAAATGCAGCAGCCCGCGCCCGTCCTCCGTGAGCACGCGATCCATGACGCTGCCGAGCGTCGCGTAGTCGGGAAGTCCGACGTGCTCGAGCATGCCGACCGAGACGAAGGCATCGCACTGGCCCCGGACGTTCCGGTAATCGTCCTCGATGAAGTCCACGCGGTCGGTGAGTCCCTGCACTCTGGCCTGCTCGCGCGCGTAGGCGATCTGCTCGCGCGAGATGTTGAAGGCGGTGACGTGGACGCCGTGCTCGCGCGCCATGAAGAGCGCGAGCGACCCCCATCCGCAGCCGGCCTCGACGACGCGCTCGCCGGGCTTCAGCCGCAGCTTTTGCGAGATCAACGACATCTTGGCAATCTGCGCGTCCTCGAGCGTGGCGTCCGGCGTCGGGAAATACGCGCACGTGTACAACATCCGCTCGTCGAGCCAGAGCCGGTAGAACTCGTTGCCGATGTCGTAATGATGATGGACGTTCTCGCGCGACGCGTTGAGCGTATTCGCCGGTTCAGGCAGCCACCAGGGCCGAGGCGCGGAGTCGCCCATTGCGCGATACACAGCCTCGAGCATCTCGACGAGATCGCCACGCACGTCGACGGCGCCCGACATGTAGCCGTCGCCGAAGTTCAGCTCCGGATGCCAGAGCCACTTGTACAAAGCCGCGCGGTTCTTGACGGTGATCGTCGCGGTCGGCGCTTCCTCCGGGCCAATCGCGTAGCCGTCCCAGAGGACGAAACGGAGCGGGGCGGGCGCGACCGCCTGCTGGATGCGGCCGACCGCCCAGTGGTCGAGTCTGGTGGACCCACGCAGCGTGAGCTCGGACGATCGGGGGACGGATAGCGCTCGAAGACGTTCGGACTTCATGAGCCACCGTAGAGGAAGCGGCCTGCCGGCCGGTTGTCAGGTGCAGTTTACTTCGAGCCTTGGGCGGGAGGCTACACGTGCGCCTCGTTGAGGGAGACGACCTGGACGGTCGCGTCGCGGACCTCTTCGAGGAACCGGTTCAGCGTCGAACCCCTCAGCAGGATTTCCCAACGCGACCGCGCAGTCTGGCCGAACACCACGTGGGTGATGCCTTCGCGTTTCGCGAACGCGATGAGACCGTCGGCTGGCTTGTCGGCTTTGACCCTGACGATGGTCGCTCCCAGTTCCTGTGCCATGGCGATGTTGTGCTCCAGCGCCTCGCGATCCTCGCGGCCGATGTGACCGGGCGCCTCGCGCGGCGTTTCGACGTACACGGCGTACCATCGCGCGCCGAGACGGCTGGCAATTCGCGCGCCCGTGCGGATCACCCGTGGCGCCGCGCGGTTCGAGCTCATACACACCATCAGGCGTTCGGGGATCAGCGCCGGCTCCAGGCCTTCCTTCTGCCGCTGCCAGGCCGCCTTCTCGCCGATTTCGTCGGCGACGGCACGTAGCGCCAGTTCACGCAGCGTCGAGAGATTCGTCTCGCGAAAGAAGTTCGCAAGGGCCTGTTCGACCTTCTCGGGGCGATATACCTTCCCCTGCCGCAGTCTGGTCTGGAGCTCTTGTACCGTGACGTCTACGTTCACGACTTCGTCGGCGCGATCGAGAAAGGTATCCGGAACGGTCTCGCGCACGCGGACGCCGGTCGCGCGGCCGATCGCGTCATTGAGCGTCTCGAGATGTTGGATGTTCACGGCGGTCATCACGCTGATGCCGGCCTCGAGCAGTTCCAGGACGTCCTGATAGCGCTTGGAGTGCCGGCTGCCCGGCGCGTTGGTATGGGCGAGCTCATCCACCATGCACAGTTGCGGATTCCTGGCGAGGATGGCGTCGAGATCCATTTCCTCGAGCGCAACGCCTCGATAGTCAAGAGTTTTTCGCGGGAGGATCTCGAGATCGGCGAGCTTGGCTTCTGTCTCGGCGCGGCCGTGCGTCTCGACGAACCCGACGACCGCATCGATCCCTTCACGGCGCGCCGCGTGCGCGTCCTCGATCATCGAAAAGGTCTTGCCGACGCCAGGCGCCGCGCCGATGTAAATGCGCAGCCGCGCCCGGTCTTCTACCTGCAACCGTGCCAGCAGTTGATCGCCGTTCGGGCGGTCCTCGATGCCCACACGGGGATCGTAGCCGAGCCGATTCGGGGCGGCTGCACGCCTTTACGAACTCTTTATGACTTCTTGATCGATTGCTTATGCCAGGGCCGCCTAGCCTGTAAACGTGGCCGATCGCGGGAGGCTCCAATGATTGACGTCGTCTTCGTTCTCATCACCGGTCTCTTTTTCCTGCTCGCCATCGGCTACGTCACGTTCTGTGCCCGACTGATGGATTGAGAGTGCCGTGAGTATCGATTCGACAATCGCGCTCGTCATCAGCATTGCGCTGGCCGGCTATCTCGTTGTTGCGATGTTGCGCCCGGAGAAATTCTGATGACCGTCAACGGCTGGCTTCAGATTCTCGTATTCCTTGCCGTCGTGGCGGCGGTGACGCCACCGATTGGCGCATACATGGCGCGAGTCTTCGAGCGCGAGCGTACACTGGCTCGATCCGGTACTTCGTCCGATCGAACGGCTGATTTACCGGCTGACACGTGTCGACGAAAGCCGTGACATGCGCTGGACCGAGTACGCCGTGGCGCTGCTGCTGTTCAGCGCGATCTCGATGCTTCTGCTCTATGTCATGCAACGCGCGCAGGCGCTCCTGCCCTTGAACCCGCAGCGATTGCCGGATGTGCCCGCAGCGCTCGCCTTCAACACCGCCGCGTCGTTCACCACCAACACGAACTGGCAGGCATACAGCGGCGAATCGACCATGAGCTACTTCACGCAGATGGCCGGGCTCGCGTACCACAACTTCGTGTCGGCCGCAGCGGGAATCGCCGTTGCGATTGCCTTCATTCGCGGTATCGCTCGCAGAGAGCAGGACACCATCGGCAACTTCTGGGTCGATCTCGTACGAGCCACGCTGTGGATCCTCGCGCCGATCTGCGTCGTCGCTGCGCTCGCCTTCGTATCAGAGGGTGTCGTCCAGAATTTCAGGCCGTACGACACGGTGCAGACGGTGGAGGGCAGGACGCAGGTGATCGCGCAAGGGCCCGTCGCATCGCAGGAGGCGATCAAGCAATTCGGCACGAACGGTGGCGGCTTCTTCAATGCCAACAGCGCGCACCCGTTCGAGAATCCGACGCCGCTCTCGAATTTCCTGTCGATGCTCGGCATCTTCACGATCTCGTCCGGCCTTACCTATACGCTCGGAAGCATGACGGGGTCGCGGCGCCACGGATGGGCGGTGTGGGGTGCGATGGCATTCCTGTTCCTGGTCGGCGTGACGGTGGCCTACTGGGCCGAGGCCAGAGGCAACCCGCTGTTGGCGTCCGCAGGCGCGGATCAATCCGTTTCGGATGTCGCCCCCGGCGGAAACATGGAAGGGAAGGAGACTCGATTCGGCATCGCCGACACTGCACTTTTCGCCACGATCACGACCGACGCCAGCTGCGGCGCGATCAACGGCTGGCACGATTCGTTCACGCCGCTCGGAGGTCTGATTCCGCTCGCCAACATCCAATTGGGCGAGGTCGTGTTCGGCGGCGTTGGGGCGGGACTCTACGGCGTGCTCGTCTACGTCATTCTCTCGGTGTTCATCGCCGGCCTGATGGTCGGACGGACGCCGGAATATCTGGGGAAGAAGATTCAGGCCTTCGAAGTGCAAATGGCGATGTTGACGGTCCTGATCTTCCCGCTCCTGATTCTGACGTTCACGTCGATCTCGGCGGTGTCGCCGCGTTTCGGGACGTCGAGCCTTCTCAATCCTGGTCCGCACGGTCTGTCGGAAATGCTCTATGCCTACACGTCGACGGCGGCGAACAACGGGTCTGCGTTCGGCGGCATCAACGTCAACACGCCCTGGTACAACACGACCCTCGGCCTGACCATGCTGTTCGGGCGGTTCTTCATGATTGTGCCGCCGCTCGCAATTGCCGGCAGCCTGGCGCGCAAGAAGCGGAGTCCGGCGTCGCCGGGGACGTTCCCGGTCACGACTCCACTGTTCAGCAGTCTTCTCGCGGGCGTCATCGTTATCGTCGGCGCGCTCACGTTCTTCCCGGCGCTCAGTCTCGGCCCCGTGGTCGAGCACTTCCTGATGCAGAACGGGAGAGTCTTCTGATGCCGGCTCAGTCAGGACGCGTAGTGTTGTGGGACTGGCGGATCGTCCGCGGGGCGATTGGCGACGCGATCCGGAAGCTGCATCCGCGGACCATGGCGCGCAACCCGGTGATGTTCGTCGTCGAGATCGGCGCTGCCCTCGCGACGTGGCAGCTGCTGCGCGCCGCCGCCGCCGGGTCGGCCGCTCTGGCATTCGAACTACAGATTACGTGCTGGCTCTGGCTCACCGTGCTGTTCGCCAACTTCGCGGAGGCAATGGCGGAAGGCCGAGGCAAGGCCCAGGCCGAGACGTTGCGCCGCGCGAGGACGGAGACCACGGCATTCCGGGAGCGGCCCGATGGCCCCCTCGAAGAGCTGGCCGTGACGCAGTTGCGCAAGGGTGACGTCGTGCAGGTGGCCGCGGGCCAGGTCATCCCCGCCGACGGCGAGATCATCGAGGGCGTGGCCTCGGTGGACGAGAGCGCAATCACTGGCGAGTCGGCGCCGGTTATTCGCGAATCCGGCGGCGATCGCTCCGCAGTGACCGGCGGCACCCGCGTCCTGTCGGACTGGATTCGCGTCCTGGTGACGGCGAACCCCGGCGAGACATTCCTCGACCGCATGATCGCGCTCGTCGAGGGTGCCGAACGGCGGAAGACGCCGAACGAGATCGCCCTCAGTATTCTGCTGGCCGGCCTGACAATCGTGTTCCTGATCGCGGTCGTGACGCTCCAGCCGCTCGCGATCTATTCCGGCGCGCCGCAGTCGGTGTTCGTGCTGGTCTCGCTGCTCGTCTGTCTGATTCCGACCACCATCGGTGGTCTGCTGTCGGCGATCGGCATCGCCGGCATGGATCGCTTGGTCCAGCACAACGTGCTCGCCATGTCAGGTCGCGCGGTCGAGGCGGCCGGCGACGTGCATACGCTGCTGCTGGACAAGACCGGCACCATCACACTCGGCAACCGCCAGGCGACGGAGTTCATGCCGGTGCCCGGCGTCAGCGAGGCCACCCTGGCCGAAGCCGCACAGCTGGCGTCGCTGCCCGACGAAACGCCGGAAGGGCGATCGATCGTCGTGCTGGCGAAGGAGAGGTATGCCCTTCGTAGCCGTGAGCTGCGTCCATCCGACGTCACGTTCGTGCCGTTTGCCGCACAGACGCGGATGTCAGGCATCGACATGCGCGCGTCTCGGCTGCTCGCGCTGGCGGGCGCCAGCGACGGAGAGAACAGCGAAGTCCGTGAAATTCGCAAGGGCGCGGCCGACGCGATCGAGCAATGGGTCCTGGCGAAGGGCGGTGGCATCCCCGAGTCGCTGAGCGGCATGGTTCAGGCGATCGCCAGGGCCGGAGGCACACCGCTCGTCGTCGCCGACGGCCGCCATGTGCTGGGCGTGATCCATTTGAAGGACGTCGTGAAAGGCGGCATTCGCGAGCGGTTCGCCCACCTTCGCGCCATGGGGATCAAGACTGTGATGATCACCGGCGACAACCCGCTGACAGCCGCGGCGATTGCTGCCGAGGCGGGTGTCGACGACTTTCTTGCGCAAGCCAGGCCCGAGGACAAGATGGCACTGATCAAACGGGAGCAGGCCGCCGGCAAGCTGGTGGCGATGACCGGCGACGGCACCAACGACGCCCCCGCGCTGGCGCAGGCCGACGTCGGGGTTGCGATGAACACGGGCACGCAGGCGGCAAAAGAAGCGGGAAACATGGTCGATCTCGATTCGAATCCGACGAAATTGATCGAGATTGTGGAGATCGGAAAGCAGCTGCTGATTACGCGCGGAGCCCTTACGACATTCTCCATCGCCAACGACGTCGCCAAGTACTTCGCGATCATCCCGGCAATGTTCCTGGTGGCGCTGCCGCCCCTCGGCGCGCTGAACATCATGCAGCTTCACAGTCCCGAGTCTGCGGTCTTGTCGGCGGTGATCTTCAACGCGGTGGTGATCGTGGCATTGGTCCCGCTCGCCCTCAGAGGCGTGCGTTACCGCCCGGAAGGCGCCGCCGCCCTTCTCCGGCGCAACCTGCTGATCTACGGCGTTGGCGGGATCGTCGTGCCGTTCCTCGGCATCAAGGCGATCGACGTCGTCGTTACCGCACTGCGGCTGGCGTGAGACGTCCGATGAACATCCTTCGTAATCTCGTCGTCGCTGTGCTGATGACCGTGGTGACGACAGTCCTGCTCGGGCTCGTGTATCCGATGGTGGTCACCGTGCTCGCGCAGGCAATCTTTCCGGCGCAGGCCAACGGGCAGCTGATCGTCCGCGACGGACGGATCGTCGGATCGTCCCTGATCGCGCAGCGGTTTTCGTCGCCGACGTACTTTCATCCACGGCCATCGGCCGCGGGGTCCGGCTACGACGCCGCGAACTCGGCCGGCAGTCAGCTCGGGCCGACCAATCGGACGCTGATCGAAACGACCAGGGAGAACGTCGCGGCGGCGCGGCGAGACAATCCCGGTCGTCCCGTCCCGATTGATCTGGTTACCGCGTCGGCGTCCGGGCTCGATCCGCACATCTCGCCCGCGGCGGCCGAGTTTCAGGTGCCTCGCGTCGCCCGGGCTCGCGGCATCTCCGAACACGATCTCCGTCGCCTGGTGCTGGAACACACCGAGGGTCGTCAATGGGGATTTCTTGGGGAACCCCGGGTCAACGTCCTGGAGCTGAATCTCGCTCTCGATCGTCGCTGAGAAATTGGGGTCGGGATAAATTTCAGTTTTTGCAACGTCAAACGAGATGCAAAAACTGAAATTTATCCCGACCCCAATTAATCAACGTCGGCGAAGCGGTAGCCGACCCATGGCTCGGTCAGGATGTATTGCGGCGACGCCGGGTTACTCTCGATCTTTTTCCGCAGCGAGCCCACGAGCACACGGAGATGCTCGGGCTGATCGACGGCGTTCGGTCCCCAGATCGCTTTCAGGATCGCCCGGTGGGTCAGAACGCGACCCGGATGCTGGGCGAGGAATGTCAGCAGCTCGAACTCTTTCGGCGTCAGCCGGAGTTCCTCGTTGTCTCTCAGCACGCGGAAGCGCTCACGGTCGATGACGAGCCGGCCTCGAACGATGGGCTCGCTGGGCTGCGAGGGCGCGTCGACCCGGCGGAGCGCGACACGAACCCGGGCGAGCAGTTCCTCCGCGCCGAACGGCTTCGTCACGTAGTCGTCGGCGCCTGCGTCCAGCGCCTGCACCTTGTCGCCTTCGGCTCCGCGTGCCGACAGCACCAGGATGGGCGTCGCGGACGACCGGCGAATCTGCCGGCAGATGTCGACGCCGCTCATGTCGGGTAAACCGAGATCGAGCAGCACGAGATCGGGGCGATCCCGATCGAAGACCTCGAGCGCGGCGCGGCCGGTCATCGCCGACATGACGTCGTAGCCGCGTCCGCGGAGCAGAGGCGCGACAGTCGCCAGAATGTTCGGCTCGTCATCGACGACGAGAATCCGCGCCGCCATCAGTGCGCCACCGTCGCTGGCCGCGTGGCGCCCGGGACGACGACGGTAAATCTGGCGCCGGCGCCGGGAACGTTCTCTGCCCAGACCCGGCCTCCCGCGGCGGCGAGCAGCCCTCGCGTGATCGACAGTCCCATGCCGGTGCCGAACGTGGATTGTCGGGCGGTACGCCCGCGATAGAAACGCTCGAACAAGTGATCGAGCTCACCCGGATCCAGGCCGGGTCCGTGATCGGTGACCGAGATGCGCAGGCCATCGGCCTCGACCTGCGCCTCGACGTCGATCCCGCTCTCGCGGGGCGAGTAGAGCGCGGCGTTCTCGAGCAGGTGCGATAAGGCGACGGACGCGAGCAGCGGATCGATCTCGACGTTCGCGTCGCCCTCGGCGCGGACGCGCAGCTCGCGCCGATCGAGCGCGTGACGCACGTGGGCCACCGCGGCATCCACGACGTCGGCCGCGGTCACCCATTGGCGGTTCACCCGAATCGCCGCGGCGTCGATTCGTGCCATGTCGAGGATGTCCTGCAGCAGTCGAGCCAGCCGGTCGAGCTCCGTGATGGCCGCATTGCCCTGTTCGCGGCGATCGGCGGCGGTCAGGTCGCCACTGAGGTTCTCGACTGCGGTTTTGATTGCCGTCAGCGGTGTTTTCAGATCGTGGGAGAGCGAGGCGAGGAGCGTCGATGCCAACTCTGCCTTCTGTCTCACGAGTTCCGCGGCGTCTCGCTCGGTCAGGAACTGTACCTCTCGATCGCGATCGCAACGACGCCAGCGAGCGCGTCCAGCGTGCCGATGTCGAGGGCCGGCGCCGACGCGGCGAGCAGGCCGATCGCCTTGGTCCCCTGGCGCAGCGGGACGATCGCGATCTCGGACTGCTCGCCGATCCGAACCTGGCCGCCGTAGGCGCGACGGTAGGCATCAAACTCCAGCATTCCCCGAGCCTTTGCCAGCGCCGTGTTCAGGACATCGGTAGTAACGACGATTTCCTCCCGGCCGCCCTGCGAGATGCGCCAACCCTGGTCCGAAGGCAGGCAGATCGCAACACGGCTCAGATCGAAACGGCGGGCGACATGACGCGCCAGCGTCTCAATGGCACTCCCGGTGTCGCTCGTCAGCAACACGTCACGAGTGAGGTCGAACAGACGTGTGACTTCATGACGGCTGGCGTCGGCCTCGCGTGCGCGGTCCTGTGCGGCCGCCGACAGATTGCTCGCCAGAATCGCCACGACGAGGAAGGCTGCGAGCGCGACCCAGTTCTGCGGGTCGGCGATGGTGAGGGCGCCGAGCGGCGGCAGGAAGAAATAGTTCAGCGACAGCATCGCGATGACGGAGATCGCGATGGCGACTCCAAGGCGTGCCAGCGTCGCGGCGCCAAGGACCGTCAGCAGCAGCGCCATGGCCGCGGTCGTCGGACTGATGTCGGGTATGCGGCGAAGCAACACCGCGATGAGGCCGATGGCCGCCGCGCCACCTGCAAGGACGAACGCATCGCGACGTGACGTGCCCCGCAGCATCAGGTTGATTCTGAGAGCGAACAGGCGGACCTTCTGGTCCGTCCTGTTCGCTGGAAGAGCGGGACCGTCGGATGCTACTTGCGGCGCGTGTAGGTAATCTTCATCGCCGGTACTTCGGTCCCGTCCGGTGCTTTCATGAACATCGTCATCGTCCGATGATCCGCGTCCGGATACGAGCTCGTGGACTTCGTCGTCTGGACCGCCCCGGTCGGGTCAGGGCCTTGCATCATGATCGTCATTGTTTTCGTCGCGTCATCGTACGACCTTCTTCAGTCGTCAGAATGCCGGCAGACATCGAATCCGTCCAGCCTGCCGACGTACTTCTTGTTGCCCGGATCGTACGTCGTGAGCCCGTTGCCCTGAATGGCATGCCGCCCATGTCGCTGTCGAACTTGGTGATCAGGCAGAGGCCCCCGCAGCCGACCGTGGCGATTTCGGTGCCTTTCGACGTCATGGCCGCGCGCCCGGCGCCGACATCTTGATTACGGCGTCCCACGTCCCGGCTTCCATCTTCAGGAGCTCGTGGGCGGGGCCGGGCTGGGGCATCGGGGGCTGCGCTGCCGCGCCCGATGTCAGCAGCAGGCTACAGACCAGAGACGAGAGAAGCGCGGGCACACACCTCATTGCGACCTCCTTGGGACCACGATTCGAGGCGCATTGTGTCGCTGATGGAGCGGGGATGCAAGAGCGGGGATGGGGGAGTAGGGATCGGGGATGGGGAGCAGGGATCGGGATCGGGGGCGGGATCGCAAAAATCTCCATTCCAGCACGAGACACCTTGGCAAGTTGTGCGCGCTCCTCACTTCTCGACGCGACTTTCTCGAGAAATTGACTCGTGCTCGATTCTTGCGTCGCCAGAGGGGATGGGACAACGTGTCGGCTCACTTTCCGCGCGAAGAGCGTTATGGCCTGACCGCCCAACTACGTCGAGCGGTGGTGTCGGTGCTATCAAACCTCGCGGAAGGGCATCAGTTGGGAACGAAGTCGTATCTGGTGTTCGATCCGCATTGCAATTGGCAGCCTGGCCGAAGTCGAAAACCGAGATCGAGCTGGGTTGGAGGCTGGGGTTTGTGCCCGATGACGCCGTGACGGTGGTTCTCGGAGCAGCTGGAGAACTTCGCCGCATCCTCCACGGTCTGGATCGCTCGCTCGAACGCAGGCTGGGAGGAGTAGGGGATCGGGAATCGGGGATCGGGGATTGGGGATCGGAGTCGGGGAATCGGTGATCTCTGATCCCGATTGTTAGATCGGGAGTGTCAGAAATTCTGTGTGTGAGGTGTCGCTTTTCCTCTCCTGACAAACGATTGATGCGTGTGGGCGCTGTGGGACACCACGTTCTTCGGTTTGCCAAGTCCTTGTGGGCGCGTGCTGTGCGTCCACAGTGACGGCAGCGTCCATGTTCTGCGCATTTTACGCTCTCGGTGCAGTGAAGCGATCCTCGTTCAGAATCGCAAATTGATTCATCGCGTGGTGCCAGTAATTGGCGGCCTTCCACCACGCAGCGGTGATGTTGCGCAGGCGAGCGTGCACGCTCTCCAAGGCGTTGGTGGTGTAGATCACGGCCGGACGCCGGAGGAAAGGCGAAGAACGGAATCACGTGGGGCCAGGCGCGGCGCCAGGGTTTGCGCTCCTTCCAAGTCCAGGCTATGGCGCATTAGATCGACGATGCATGTCTGCAGCGTCGTGGTGGGGAAGATCGCGGTCAGCGCCTCGCTCATGCCTTCAGGCCGTCCGTCACCGCAATGACGAGGTTCTGGCAGCCGCGGGTCCTCAGATCCGTGAAGACCTTCATCCAAAACTTCGCTCCCTCGGTCTGCTAATCCAGATCCCCAGGAGGTCGCGGCTGCCGTCGGGAAGCACCGCGAGCGTGAGATAAACCGCCTTGCTGCGCACCGTGGCTTCATCCCGGATCTTGACGCGCAACGCATCGAAGAACACGACGGGATACATGGGCTCGAGCGGCCGGCTTTGCCACGCGGTCACGTCGGCGACCAATCCCCGATCCCTGATCCCCGATCCCTGATCCCCGATCCCCGATCCCCGATCCCCGATCATTCCACTCCCTCGAGCAACAGCAGCGCGTCCTCCCAGTGCCCCGGCACGGTGAACATCTGGGTCTTGCTCTCGGGGAACGTCTTGCCATTCAGGTTGCCGGTCAGATACGTCCCCGCGTCCTTCGTCTCGCCGGTCACCGGGCTGATCCAGGTGACCTGCACGTTCTTCGCCGCGATCTTGTCGAGGTGCAGCACACGGTCGTCTGGCTCGACAGGTACGAGCACGCGCCGCCATCCGCGCGAAGCGCAGGGCCGTGTCAGCGTTCGCTCGCTGCCGATGCCCGTGGCGAACAGTCCCTGGTCCGGCACCATCTCCCACCAGGGCAGCGACGTGATGATCGCCTTCATCTTCGTGACCTGGTCGGCGCCCGGCGTATCGAACGTCGAATCCCAGCCCGGCTCGCCATGCGCCACATCTGGTCCTGACCGTAGGTGTGGAACCGCCCGCCATGACGCGTCCACCAGGCCTGTCGCCGGACGATGAGCGGCGTGATCGGCCCCTGCGGATACTCCGGACCGTTCTCGTAGGCGCCCTCGCCGAGGACGACCGGCTTGCGCGGCGTCAGCAGGCTGTCGGCCAGCGATCGCGGGATAGATCTTCGACCACTCGGTCCAGGTCTCGATCATGTTGAAGTCGAGCCACTCGTCGCTGTGGAAGTACTGCGACGACGACCGCCAGCCGCAGGGGTGGTAGGTGATCAGGTGCGCGCCGCCGTCGCCCTCGCGCAGTCCGCGCGCGAGCTCGCGATAGACCTCCTCGACGCCAGTGGCCACGCGATCGCCGCCGTTGACCCAGATGATGTTCGGCGCGGTTCTTGAACCGCGCGCCGAGCCACCGCCCGTAGGTGCGGGCGTTCTCGTCGGTGATCGTCGGCTGATCGTTCACGTAGTAGCCCCATGTCGGCAGCATGGCGAGGACGAGCCCCTGCGCGTTGGCGAACTCGACGAGGCGCTCGACGTCGCGTGAAGTACGCCTCGTTCGGCGTCGCGGGATCGTCGTTCAGCCACGGCTTGTTGCCGTTCTTGTTCGCGAGCGGCGTCTTCATCTCGAACCCGAGCCGCGGCCCCAGGCCAGCACCGCCCTGCACGACGGTGAAGCCCTTCTTGCCGCGGTTGGCCAGGTAGGCCTCGGCCTGCGCCGGCGTGTACTCGACGAAGCAGCGGCCACGCGGTATCGCCGAGCCAGAAGAACGGCGTGCCGTCCTTGTCCACGAAGTCGCGTGCCGTCGCCGCTGACGCGGATGGGCCCGTTCACGCCGCGTGCGTCCTGGGCGCGCGAGCGGCGAGCGTGAGCAGGGCAGCGACGAGGAGCGCGGGCAGCAGGAGCGACTCGGCTTCACGTGGTGATCTCCGTGTGCGGTAGGGTGAGGGGAGCGGTAGGGGTCACTGCCGGTGGGGCGAGCTCACGCTTTGCGGCCGCCAGCTTCCAGAACTGCCGCTCGTTGAGGATGGTGATGCGGTGGCCTCCTCGCGCAGCCGTTCGATCTCCATCAGCTTCAGGCCGCCGTCGCGTCCGGCCGCCTGCAGGGATTGGGACGGCCGCGTACCACCACCGTCGTCCTGGCAGACGGATGGCCGTGCACCACGGCGCCGGCGCGCGCGGCCGCGCGCGTGGCGACCTTGCGCGTCTGGCGAGGCACGCCGGTGAACGCCAGGTGCGCGCCCTTCAGCGTGCGCAGCACGCCCTGATCGCAGCGAGACCGGCGGCGTAGCTCAGCGCCTGCGATCAGCTCTTCCGCGCCCTTCGTAGCGCTTCCGCCGCTCGCCGATGCAGCCGGTAGATGATCTCCTTCAAGTGATCGCTGCACGCGAGATGGCGGACGTCGCCGGCGCGGAGCCTGGACTTCGCGCTGCCCTTGATCAGGATGCCGAGCAGCTGGCCCACCTGATACACGTCGTCGCGCGCCTGCCACTTCGGCACCGCGCCGGCGATGATGTCGCTCGGCGCCGTGAATGGATTCAGCGTGCGCGCGGTGATGCCGCGCTGGTCGCTCTGCTGTCGCGCGATCCCGAAGTCGCCGAGCTTCAGGCGCCGCTTGTCGCACACGAACACGTTGAGCGGCGTCAGGTCGCGATGCAGCATCTGGCCGCGGTGCAGCTTGTCGAGCACCTGCAGGATGCCGGCGATCTCGCGCCGCGCCGCCGGCTCGCGTGAAACCCTTCTCGGATCGCTCGAGATGCGCGCTGAGATCGCCGTGCGCGGCGTACTCCATGGCCAGGCAGTAGAGCACCTGCCCGTGGCCGAACAGCGGAAAGGCATCGAAGACACGAATCGCGCGGGGATGGCCGTCGAGCAGATCGCCGGAAGTAGCGCTTCGCGCAGCCAGCCGTCGATGCGGCTGCTGACCTTGATGCAGACGGCCTCGGGCACGCGATCCGATCGCCCTTGACGTGCGGCGAGAAAGACCTGTCCGAAACCGCCCTGGCCGAGGAGTCGTTCGATGCGGGTATCGGAGGCCGCTTCCGGGCTCGCGATCAGCTGCTTCGGAACGAGCAGGTCCTGCGACTGGCGGGCGATGCGCTGCAGCGACTGTGTCGCGCGCGTCGTCGCCGATGTGGCGTTGAAGTACTCGGGTGACCGGTGGGCACGCGGAAATCGGGTACCACCAATGCAGTATCGTACGCAGGCCCGAGCTTTAGGCTCGGGCAACCCGATGTCGACAATCAATGAACCACAATTGCCCGAGCTGAAGCTCGGCCTACGACCGACGGCGGGCCTCTGGGGGGTGGGCCACGATCCGCGAGGCGATTCGCGGATCCTCTATCGATTACACGACGGCGCCGATCGGGCAGTCCATCGTGATGCTCGCGGTGCCCATGGTCATGGAGATGGCGATGGAGTCGATCTTCGTCGTCGCCGACGTGTTCTGGGTGGCGCATCTCGGCGCCAACGCGGTGGCGACCGTCGGCCTCACCGAGTCGATGCTGACGCTCGTCTACTCGCTGGCGATGGGTCTGTCGATCGGCGGCGATGGCGCTGGTCGCGCGCCGGATCGGCGAAGCGCGATCCGCGAGGGCGCCGCCAGTGCCGGCGTTCAGGCGATCGCTGCTCGGCGTGCTCGTCTCGGCGCTGATCGGCGTCGTCGGCAGCTGGAACGCGCCGACGCTGCTGCGGCTGATGGGTGCGTCGGCCGAGGTGGTCGCGACCGGCAGCACGTACACCCGCGTGATGATGGGCGGCAATGCGACGATCGTGCTGCTGTTCCTGATCAACGCGGTGTTTCGCGGCGCCGGCGACGCGGCGATCGCGATGCGCGTGCTCTGGATCGGGAACGCGATCAACATCGTGCTCGGGCCCTGCCTGATCTTCGGGCCTGGTCCGTTTCCCGCGCTCGGCGTGACCGGCGCGGCGGTCGCGACCAACATCGGCCGCGGCACGGCGGTGCTCGTCCAGCTGCTGACGCTGACCCGATGGGGCACGCGCGTGCGCGTGGCGCGCGCGTCATCTCGGCTTCGACCTGGCGGCGATGAGGCACGGTGCTGCGGCTGTCGGGATCGGGCACGGTGCAGATCCTGATCGCCACGGCGAGCTACGTCGCGCTCGTGCGGATCCTGTCGCAGTTCGGCAGCGCGGCGCTGGCCGGCTACACGATCGGCATTCGCCTGATCATCTTCGCGCTGCTGCCGTCGTTCGGCATCAGCAACGCGGCGGCGACGATGGTGGGGCAGAACCTGGGCGCGCGGAAGCCGGATCGCGCGGAGCGGGCGGTGCTGGACGGCGGCGTTCTACAACCTGCTGTTCCTCGGCGCGATCGGCGTCATCTTCCTGGCCGGTGCCGCGCGTCATCGTCTCGTTCTTCACGACGACGCGATCGGTCGCCGTCGTACGCGGTCTCGTGCCTGCGCATCGTCAGCCTCGGCTTCGTCTTCTACGCCTACGGCATGGTGCTGACGCAGTCGTTCAACGGCGCCGGCGACACGTGGACGCCGACGCTGATCAACCTGCTGGTGTTCTGGGTCATCGAGCTGCCGCTGGCCTGGGTGCTGTCGCACGGGGGCGGCCTCGGGGCGCAGCGGCGTGTTCGTCGCGCTGGCGGCCTGCTACTCGCTCCTCGCCGTCGTGAGCGCCGTCGTGTTCCGGCAGGGAAGTGGAAGACGAAGGCAGTCTGAGTCACGGATTCACCTGATCCAGGGATCGTCACGGAGTGACTCGGATCAGGGATCGTCACGGAGTGACTGCGGATCAGATCGTCACGGACTAACAGCGGATTTGGACACGGATCATGTCTTCGTTCAGAGCAGAAGTCCGTGTCACGTCCGCCGCTGATCCGCGACCGATCGTTTCCGTATCTATCCGTGATCCTTCCGCGTCAATCCGCGACCTCGCAGGTCTGTGTCCTTCGTCTACTTCCCGAGCAGCCGCGACAGCAACGTCACGCCGACGTCGAGCAGATCGATCTGGGTCTTGACCTCGTCGTCGTCGTCGCCCTCCTCCAGCCGCCGGCGCGCTTCCTGATCGGCGCGCCAGTCGGCGACGATCTCGTCCGGCGGAATCGGCGGCGGCGCGCCGATGGCTGTGGCCGCGACGCGCGCGTCCGCGTCGAGCTGGCGCAGCGCGTCGCCGAGATGGTCGAGATCGACGATCGCCAGGCCGCTGCCGCAGCTCTCGCACGTCGTCTGCGGTCTGCAGATCGATCGGCGCGCCGCAGCTGGAGCAGGTGATCGAGACCACCTGCTGCTTCAGCGCGTCGACCTCCTGCGGCGTCAGACCGCGCACCAGATTCTGGCTGCGCAGGAACTCGAAGAACGGCATGAACACGCCGTGCTGTGACGGGCAGCGGAAGTACCGGTACTTGTCGTCGCGGACCAGGTCGTAGGTGAGGCCGAGCACCAGGATTGCATCGCGGGCAACGGGGCCGCGTGCCCATTCGCTGACGCGGTTTGTCGCGACTGGCCTCGACGCGACGCACCAGCAGCAGTGTGGCGGCGGGCGTCAGCCGGAACTGCTCGCCGGCATCGAACCAGAAGCCGCGGCAGGCGGTGCAGACGTCGATCGTCATCGGCCCGCGGTAGGTGCCCTCGAGAGGCACCGGCTCCATGGGTTGCTGACACCCGGGACAGTCCATCCTCTGCAGCTCCCTGCAAACACTGCGTTTCCATCCGATTCATGAGCCGACCGGACCATTGTTTCCCTCGGAGGTTAGGCCCATAATGAGACACCTCGTTCCAAATGGAGTCGCCAGGAACCAGATGATGTGTCCGCACTGCGGCGGCCCGGTGCTCGCCTCGCAGCGCTTTTGTGGAGCATGCGGAAAAGCGGTCCCGACCGTCAACGGCGACGTGACGGTCGCGACGTTGACCCCTCCGCCGGTTGACGCCGAGACGATCGCGCCCGGCACCCCCTCGTGGCCCGCGGCCCCAGCCACGCCCGCCCTTCCCGACGATCCCACGATCGCCGCGACGATAGCGCCGTCAACCCCGGCAGAGGCTGCCACGTTCGACGGGCGCGGTCCGTCCGCAGGCACCCGCACCGGTCTTCCGACGACGAAGCTGGAGCCGGGGATGCGATTCGGCCGCCGGTATCACCTCATTCGGTCATTGGGTGAGGGCGGCATGGGCGCGGTGTTCCAGGCCTGGGACGAAGAGCTCGCCGTCGTCGTCGCGATCAAGGTCATTCGTCCCGAATCGCTGAAGGACCCCGCCGCCGCGCGCGACCTCGAGCGCCGCTTCAAGCGGGAGCTGCTGCTCGCCAGAAACGTCACGCACAAGAATGTCGTTCGCATTCACGATCTCGGCGAGATCGACGGCGTCAAGTACATCACGATGCCGTACATCCACGGCGGCGATCTGGCCAGGTTGATCGCGAGTGAAGGGAAGCTGTCGGTCCCGCGCGCGATGAACATCGCCCGCCAGATCGTTGCCGGTCTCGTGGCGGCGCACGAAGCCGGCATCGTGCACCGCGATCTCAAGCCCGGAAACATCCTGCTCGACGAGGAAGACCGCGCCCTGATCACGGACTTCGGTATTGCGCGCTCAGTCACCGGAACGGGCGGGGGCACGATGGCGGGCACGATCGTCGGCACCCTCGAGTACATGGCGCCGGAGCAGGCGCAGGGATCCGCCGTCGATCATCGCGCCGACATCTACGCCTTCGGCCTGATTCTCATGGACATGCTGGTGGGCCGGCGTCCCGCCGCGCACACGGAAAGCGCGATGGCGGAGCTCTTCGCCCGCATGTCGAAGGCGCCGGCGCCGGTGCGGTCGATCGATCCTTCGATTCCCGAAGCCATCGATCAGCTCATCGGCCACTGTGTCGACCCGGATCCAGGCCGCCGGTATCAGAAGACCGAGGAGCTTGCCGCAGACCTCGAATCGATTATCGGGACGCGTCAGACCGCCGTCGCTTCCAGGCTGACGATGCCGCCGGCGTCGCCGGCGGCAGATGCCCCGACGGTCGCTCAGCCGACCATTGCCCCGGTGCCCGCCAACCGGTCGCGGTGCCCGCGGCGCCAGTTCGCGCGAAGCACTGGCGAGCCATCGCCGTCGTGGCCTCGGTCCTCGCGGTCGGCGCGGTCGGATTCCTGCTGCGCGACCGTCTGGGCTGGCGGTCGTCATCGACAGCCCCGGACGCCGACTGCCACGCGATCGGCGTCGCTGCTGATCGTTGCCGTTTCGGAACGCTTCGGGCGACGCGTCGCTCGACTGGCTCGGCCCCGCGCTCGCCAACATGCTGCGGACCGAGGTCGGGACAGTCGGCGGCGTTGCGCACGGTGTCGGGCGATCGCGTCACGCAGATTCTGACGGATCATGCGAATTGCCGCCGACACCAACCTCGACGCCGGCCACCCTGAGCACGTGTGGCGCAGTTCAGCAGCGCAGACACGGTGCTCTGGGGTCAGTACGTGCAGTTCGGCGACGAGATCCGCATCGATGCCACGCTTGAGGACACCACCACCGGGCGCACGGTGGCGTTGAAGGAGCAGGCCTCCAGACGAGACCGACCTTACCGATGCGATTGGACGACTCGCCACGTCGGTTCGCGAGAACCTCGCGTCTGCCGCTCGAACGCCGTCAAGGGCTCTGCCGCAGCGGCATTCAAGCCGTCGTCGAAGTCGGTGCAGGCATTGCGGTACTACAGCGAGGGTCTCGAGCTTGAGCCGTCGGGCAAACACCTGGACGCGGTGAAGAAGTTCGAGGCCTCGGTCGAGGAGGACGGGCAATTCGCGCTGGCGTATTCGAAGCTGGCCGAGTCCTATGCCGCGCTCGGGCAGCCGAATGAAGCCGAGAGACCTATTCCTGCAAGGCGGTGAGCCTCGGCGATGGCACTTCCGCCACAGGAGAAGTACCTGATCCTGGCGAATCGCGTCGCGGATTCAGCACGACGAGCCAAAGCCATCGGGTACGTACGAGAACCTCGACAAGATGATGCCGGGCAGCGACGAAGTGCAATATCGCGCTGGCGACGCTGTACAAGGACACGGGCGCGTACGAGAACGCACGCGCCGGGTTTCCAGCACCTTTGGAACGCGATCCGAAGTACATCGACGCGCTGCTCGGCGCCGCGCAGGTGGAGATCGGCAGCGGCAAGCGGCAGCGACGCGCTCGACTATCTCGGTCGCGCGCTCGACGCTCGCCGTCCAGCGCGGCAACGACGAGGCGACGCGCCACCATCCTGCGTGCGCTGGGCTCAACTATCGCGCCTTGAACAAGTCTGCGGAAGCGACTGCGCTACTATCGAGCAGTCGCTGGAGATCGAGCGCCGGCTCGGCCGAACGCTGCGGCATCGCCGACAGCGTCCAGATCGATCGCGCAGCTGCAGGACGAATCGGGGGAGTCCGAAGCAGCGCTGAAGAACTACCGCGAGGCGCTCGAGCTGCGACGGACCACTGGGCGACAAGCAGGGCATCGGGAACGTGCTGAACGACCTCGGTACCTATTCGCGTCTCGCGGCCAGTACGACGACGCATTGACCGAGTTCAAGGAAGCGCTGCAGGTGCAGCGCGAGGTGCGGAACCAGGCGGCTGAGGCGAGAGCGTTGAACAACATCGGCATCATGTACATCTCGCTGGGGGCCTACGACGACGCGCAAGACCTACCTGCAGCAGGCCGCGACGGTCTGGAGCGGATCGACGTGCCGAGCGAGCGGGCCGATATGCTGCACAACCTGGCGGAGGTCTCGGTCAAGACTGGCGAGTATGAGACGGCCCTAGAGCCAGTATCTGAAGGCGCTGGAGATGCGGCGAAAGATTGGTGACCGGCGAGGCGACGCCATCGAGTCCTACAATCTGGGCACGCTGTTCGAGTATCAGGGCCGGTACGGCGCGGCGGTCCAGTCGAAAGCCGACGCGCTCAAGATCTTCCGCGAGCTCGACGATCGCGGCGAGTGGCTGCCGAAGGTGCTGGCATCGTATGGCAGCGCGCTGGCGCAGATCGGTCAGATTCGATCAGGCGCAGAAGATGCTGACCGAAGCGCTGCCGATTGCCCGGGCGATGAAGAACGACGAGCTGATCGCGCGCATCGTCACGACTCAGGGCGACGTGCTGTACTACAAAGGCGATTTCGCCGGCGCTCGGAAGGAATACCAGGATGCGTTGGCCGCCACCGTTCGCGCGAAGCTGCAGCAGGAGGAGTCGACGACCCGGCTGAATCTGGCGAAAGTGGCGATGAGAGACGGCAGGGCGGCACCGTCGCCAGCGACGCTGATCCAAATGAGCTCGGACCTGGAGCGGCGAGGACTGAAGTTCGAGTCCGTGGAGTATTCGCTGCTGGCGGGGGAGGCGGAGTTCCGCGCGAAGCGGTACGAACCGGCAAGGACGCTGCTCGAATCAGCCGCAAGCCGGGCTGATCGGCTCGCCGCGCACGCGCTCCTCGCGCAGGCGCACCATCTCCTTGAACTGATTTGCGCGGCGACTAATCAACCGGAGAAGCGCGGCGTCACGCGGCGACCGCTCGCCAGGCGCTCGACGCGATCCGCAAGGATGCGCGCGACGTCAGGTTCTCCAACGATCCGACTTGAAGCCGATTCTCAGGACATCGCCCACTGAGCGGACCGGCACCGCGCCGGCCCGCCTCGCAACAGTCGTAGTTCTACTTCGTCGTGAAGTCCGACAGGCTTCGCCGACGATCGGCAGCGTGCCCGCCCGCTCCGGCGTCTCTGCGCCAGCGCCGAGATGCAGAGCGCGATATGTGTGACCTTCTGTGAACTTGTCTTGGTCAGATCCAGGTTCGTTCGATACTGGTTGCGCGACCTTCGCGAAGACCCGTTTCCGATGAGCGTCGGCGGCTTGAGGAGCCCCTGCTGTCTCCGATGACTGTGTCCAGGCCGGACCAGGAGTGATATCGATCACGGTAAGCACGAAGTCTTCGATTCGAGGCCCGGGACGGTGGTGCAGTTGGCGTGGATTCGTACTTCGACCGCGATCGGAAGGGCTCCCCGAGCTGGCCAACTGTGCCGGGCCGGCTTGATGATCCGCATGTTGAACTGCGCGTCCGAGCGGTCGACCACGATGGAGTCGTTGCTTCTCGTCTGATTGGATGCCGTCGTCGCCCCCGTAGAACGCCTCGACAGATCATTCGAGAAGACGTCATGCGGACAGGGATCGCGGAGGCATCGTCGAGCTGCTCCTCGGACGTTCCGCCGACCACGCAGACGGCTCCTGCCGATCTGATCCGTCGTACCTGGGAAGATGAACGAGATCGTCCAGGGGGCGCTGACGGGAATCGCGTCACGCCGAATCTCGCGATACACGACGCATCGTCCGCGGGAGTAGGTCTTGGGTGGGATTCCGGCGGCATCGGAAATTCGTCAAACGGCAGCGCACGTTCAGCGAGACCGCAGTTCGGTACGCGTCGACGTGGTTGAACCTCACCTCGAACGCCTGAATTGCAAGCGATGCACGGTACCGGTGTCGAGGTTCAGACCCTTCCATGAGTGCTGGAACGGCGTGCCTTGCAGGAACGTCGCGGTCGCCTCCGACGTTCGCGTGAGACTCAGCCGACACGTCGTCTGCGCCACACGCAGCTCGCCGTTGACGGCAACCCCGCGGGGAGTGCCGCTCAGCTGGCGTCACCGGGACCAGCTGTCGGCCGGACTGTTGATGCGAAACTTGGTAGCGTGCCAGCGTTCACGCCCCAAAACGACCCAGAAATCGCCCGGTGTTCGGATCGACCGCAATATCGATCCAGTTCTTCTAGGATCTTCCGGACCTGCGTTGAAAGCTCGATCACGATCGACCGTCGGTCCAGCGCTTGATGTTTCTGCCGTCTGCCACAAGGATGCCGCCGACAATAGCCGTCGGCGTCGGAAGAGACGGATCGTCGCGGGCATCGACCGGTGCCAGAAGTCGGATTCCGCACGCCGTGCCCTGGCCTGACAGGGTCGTGAACGTGTCGTTGCCGGTTACCGACCCGGACGCTGAGTTCACGTTGCTGACGCTCTTGACCGTGCGACCCCCGCTGACCACGTAGAGTGTCTGGTCGGGAGCGAGATCGATTCCGACGCAGTCGCGGAATCGGACGGCACTGAGAATCGGGGCACCCTGCCGACGATGTCGATACGGGTACACCGGGTCGATGCGTTCGACGACAGAATTGGGGCTTCCCGAGTGGCGACGTAAATCGTCCCGTCAGCAGCAATCGAAAGTGCTCTCGGTGCGGGAAGAGATGACCGATCGTGCTTGCGGCATGAGTAGTACCGGGGCCAGCTTCGACGAGATCGTCGACGGTATTCGCCACCAGCAGATTCAGTGCTGAATCGAAAGCGAGGCCACCGCTGGGGCCGGTGACGGTAACGTCATCGATCACGCCGACGTTGTCGAAGACTTGCACCTTGCTGTCGAAGCTGACGGCGACGTACCAAGGGCGGGTGCCGAGAACCAGTCGGTCGCGGCCCGCACTGAAACGCCAAGAACGAGAGTGATCGCGACGACGACAATCCGACAGCGGATCTGCCAAGACATGGGGAGCTCCTCCAGCAGACGTCGCGTCAATCAGCGCGGGCGACAGCGACGTTTTGGAACAGATGGGGTTGAACTGGAACTGTCAATCTATGGCAGATGGGCTCGTCGCCGCAAGAACAAAGGTGTCTAGCTGATCGATTTTGCCTTGACCATCGGCTGGGTACTAGGACTATCGGACTAGGACTAACTGTCCGTCGGTCGCGCCTCGGCGAAGAGCGCATCCAGCAGGTCGTCGTCGGAGAAACGAGAGAACTGGCGGTCGTCGAACTCACGCCAGTCGTTCTTCGCTCCGGGATCACAGTCGAGCGTGACAGTGCGGCGCTGCGGCTCGAGCGTCGCGGGACACAGCGGGATGAGGTATCGCCGTTTGGAGAGCCACCGCGCGACCTCAACAACGAAGTAACGGAGCTGCCGAGCGGCAGGGTCGACCACGAACCCCGTCAACCTGCCGAGTGAACTCCCAAGCGAGTCACTCACCTTGAAGTCGCGCAGCTCTCCAGCTGGACTGAACACGGCCGTCGCGTCGAGGTAACGAAGAGTTGCCGCTCCGCTCATGATGTGCCCCCTCTGGCCGGTGGCAACCAGAGTGCCATCATGAAAATGGAGAAATTCGAAGAAAGTTGAAGAAATGGGCCGCCGGATGGAGTTGACCGAGACACTCGTGGGTAGATTCTGCGTATCCGACCCGTGATAGGAGACGCGCCGCCGCGTGCCGTGGGCGCGAACGATCGCCTGACGGCACGTCCTGCCTCGATGCGCCGACCATGAATCTGTCGCCTTCGAATCAAACCGCGTCGTCGGGAGCGAAGCTGAACTGCGTCGTCGCCCTGACGAAGTATTCGGTCGTGGCGTTCGACGCTGCGGGGAATACGTCGGCGCCGAGCAACGCTGCCACCGTAACGGTCGCGGGGGGCGGCAAGAAATAGTCGCTTCTCACTCGAACAGAGCGGGGCCGTCCCCGAAGAGGACGACCCCGCTTCCCGTCACTAGCTACTGCGACATCGTCACTGTCGTCGCCTCCGTGCACAGGCTCTCCTGTGGCGAGTTCAGCACGGGACCGCCGGTGCCAACGTTGTTGCCGCTGTAGAACGCCCTCCACCACCGGTTCGTCGTACTGCTGCCCGGATTCGTGTCGAGCGTGATCGTGGCGCCGATCACAGTCCCGACCTGAACGCTCGTCTGACCCGCGGCCGGAGTGGCATTTACCTGCTCGCTCCCAACTTCGGCTCCGCACGTGTTGTTGCTATAGAGGCGGAATGTCACCGTGGCCGTCGTTTCGTTGGCGTTTCTGAGAATGCCGCTGATCGTCGCCCTGTCGTGCAGGATGACTTTCTGCTGCGTCGTAACCGCGACGGCATTTGGTTTGTCGTCGTTCGTGACGGTGCAGGTCTTGGTCGCGCCGTTCGCGATCGTGCCGGAGCAGTCGGTGCTCAGTGACTTGGTGTAGCCGAGATCCGAGGTCTCGTCCACGCTGTACGACCCGGCATTCAGCGTGACGGTCGTGCCAGGAGACTCCGCACCTGCGAACGATGCCGAGGGCAACACGTTGGTGCCCGTGACATTCATCGTGAAGTCCGCAGCCACCTTCGAGCCGCCGTTGTCGTTGATTACGTGCTTGATCACTTTGAGCGTCGCCGCCTGATCGTTGTTCGTGATCGTGCACGTCGCGCTTCCGCCGGCCGCCAGGGTGATAGATCCGTTCGTAGCGCAGTCACCGGTGATCCCCTCGTTGGTGTAACCGGAGGGCGGTGCGTCTTCGCTGACCACGTAGGTGCCAGGTGGCAGCGAGTAGGACGTTCCTGCTTCTGTCCCAACGGCCGGGCTGCCACTCACATCGCTGGCGCCCGATTTGACATGCAGCATGAAATCGGCCGCCGTCTTGGTCCCACCGTTGTCGTTGACGACGTGCTTCTTCACGACCAGCGTGCCGTTCCTGATCGTGTTCGTGAACGTGCAAATCGTCTCGAGCCCGCTCTGAATCGCGAAGTTCGAAATCTTCGGCGCCACGAACGTACCGCTCGCGGTCGTGGGAACCGTCTGAACGACGCAGCTCCCCGCCGTGTTCTGCCACGCCGCCGTGAACGACTCGGTCAGGTCGTATGTCGTACCTGGCGCGATTGGGATCAGCGATGCGACAGTGCCGGGTCCGTTTCTTTCCCAGTGGGTCGTGCCGTCGTTCGCCGCGCCGTCCGCCAGGTCGAACCCGAACAGATCCGAGTTGGCAGCCGCTGACTTGACGATCGTCAAGAAGCCGCTGTTGGGTGCGAGGACGCATTCCGAGGGATCCGAGTTCGGTTCCTGTGACGGATACGAGCACACGTTCAGGACCTTGGCAGAGGCACTTCCTGTGTCACTGAGCAGCAGGTTCACGACGGCCACGGTATCGTCGGTGACGCAGCCCGGAGAAAGCCCACAGGTATTGCCGCTGGTGTGAGCCGCGGTGAAATCGGGACTGGCTGGCACGCCGAAGGGATCCGCGTTTCCGGAGACGCCGGCTGTTGCCGTGGACGCGGCCCCGGTGACAAGAACGGTCTTCTGTGAGCAGCGATCGGAGCTCTTGTCGCCGCACGAATACATACGGGTTGCGAACGTCGTTGCGGGGGTTCCCTTGACGGTGACGCAATAGGCGAAGTTCGCCTTCCCATCGGCGTCCGTATCAATGAGGGCGCACGCGTCACCCGAGTTGCTCCCGGACCATGACGTGTCATCCCATCCCCAGGTAATCGCGACCGAATTGCCGCCGGAGAAATCGAACGTGAAGAAGTTGAGATCCTTCTGCCCGGGGAAATCATCGGCGCCCTGATCGTCCACGAAGCGCTGCAGGACGTCGGTGAAGACGGTCCTGGCTTTCTGTCCGGACGCCTCACCGATCGCACTCAGGATGAAAATCGCGTGGAGCGAATCGTCTGGATTGACGAACCATTGCGTCAGGATGTTGCCGCTGCCATCGGCGACTGTGGTGAATGGCAGATGTCCGTCGCCGTCGTCCAGGCCGTTGGCGTGAACGACTTGCAGCGTCACATTCTCGCCCGGCGCGAACCCGCCGCCGGTAATGACCGCCGTTTCGCCAGGCTGATAGTCGAACTTGTCTGTCCGAACGGTTGCGGCCGCCGCTTTGGCCGCTGTCGGCGCGGCGCTGGGCGTGATGCCCGGCGCCCGAAGCTGCTGATCGTCTGCCGCCACTGCTGTTGCGGGGGCGGCTGTTTCAACCGCCTCCAGCGAGGCTGATACCGAGCCGAGTGCGCGTCCTGAAACCGAGCTGCCCGCCATCGTGAAACAGGTGATGGTGAGGGCGCAGGCCGCAAACACTGGGGAGACTTTGCGCATAACACCTTCCTCCAGGAATTTTTCGCGAATCCCACGGTAGGCTCTTGCACGAAAAGGAGGAATGCGTCGAAGGTCTGATCGAAGCCGGACGATGGTCGCAGGCCGAAATGGGACCTAAGTCCCATCTTTCGGCGATACCAGCCGATGATGGACCGCCAGCAGCGCGAGCTCCAGCCGGTTCGACACGCCCAGTTTGTCGAAGATGTTTGTCAGGTGATGCTTGACCGTCTTCTCGCTGATCTGGAAACGCTGCGCGATCTCTTTGTTGCCGTAGGCGGCCACGACCGCGCCGACGATCTCGATCTCGCGCGCGGTCAGGCCGAACTCATTCCGCGGCGCGTTGCCGCCGCGCGAGATCAGCGACCGCAAAACCTCGAGGAGATTGGACACGGCTTCACGGCCAATCCAGTACTGGCCGCTCATCACGCCCCGAATGCCTTTCAGCAGCACCGCCGCGCCCGACTCCTTCAAGACGAGGCCGCGGGCGCCCAGCTGAATCGCCGTCACGATGTCGGCTTTCTCGATGGCGCCGCTCAGCAGGATGACGCGGGTCGGGCTTCCTGCCTCGGAGATCTGGCGGAGCGCCTCGATGCCGTCGACGTGAGGCATGGCGACGTCGAGCAGGAGTACGTCCGGCCGAAGCTCGCGGACCAGGGACACCGCCGCGCGTCCGTCGCCAACGTTGCCGATGACGCGAAAGTCCTTCTCGGCTTCGAGAAGCGCCTGAAGGGCATCCCGGAAGATGGCGTGATCGTCGGCAATGACGATGCGAATGAGAGGGTCGCGTTTCGAAGGAGCCGTCACGAGCGCAAAGGCACACCGAACTCGAGACGCGCGCCCCTGCCCGGAAACGATTCCAGGCTCAGCGTGGCGCGTAGTGCCCGCGCTCGTTGGCGGATGACGAACGGACCCTGTCCCGCCCCCTCGAGTTCCCAGTGCGACCATCGCCCCGAGAACGGGAATCCACGTCCGTCGTCCTCGATCGACACGACCCAGCGAGCGTTGGTGATGCCAGCACGAACCGTGACATGGCGAGCGCCACTGTGCCGGCGGATATTCACGAGCGCTTCCTGCACGATACGACCGATTTCGCGGCGTGCGGCTGGGGGGAGGCCACCATCCGCCTCGTCGCACGTGAAGGTCACGTCGACGTTGGTTTCGACGCGGAAGCGTTCGATTAGCGCCGCAAGTCCATCATGGAGCGACGCGGAGGTCGGGATTTGCATCCTCCGGGTGAGGAGGCGCAGACCCTTCACGTCATGCTGGAACGACTGCTGGATGCGGAGAAGCGCATCGGCCTGCTGCGGCGCCGCCACGGCGACCTCGCGTCGGACGAGGTCCATCCGGAGCTCCGCTGCGCTCAGCGACTGGACGATGCCGTCGTGGAGCTCGCGCGCAATGCGCGCGCGCTCTGCACTACGAGCGCGAGCTCGCATTCGACGGAGTCCGCGCGCGCTGTCGGGAGTCGCGATGAGTCCGGCGCCCCGCGCTGGCTGCGCCTTTTCCTTTTCGGTGATATAGCCGATCAGCAACCCGGCGATCGCGAGATACATCAGCTTTATGGAGAGATGAGTGTTGTCGGCGCTGAGGAGGGCCAACCGAGCGGCCCCGGGAATCCGGCCGACGAGCGCTTCGATCGTCAACAGGCCCACCCCAACCGCGGCAACGGTCAATGCCGCTGACCCGAGCCAGCGCCGTGCCGCAACAGCCAAAGCGAACACGGGCACCATCAAGAGAGTTGTACTGTCGCTGACCAGGGCGAAGGCGGCGAGAATGCACGCGATGCGAACGGAGTCAGCCGATATCGTGAACACCGGCGAAGAAACTGAGCTCACGATGTCCCCTGTCTCTGAAAACGGAAGAGGTCTACTGTAAGACCTCGCAGCCGGCTCTGCCATATACCGAATGGCTGAGTTTATATATCGATCGATAATTTGACGGGGCCAGGATAGCCGGCAGAGGCCGAATAGCGTAAATATTACCTACGCTCATGAACCGAAACCGGACTCATCAGAGCAGGCACGTGCGGAATTTGTTAGCGGTTCTCGCCATGACGCTCGTCGCGACGTCCGCCCACGCCCAGGAGAAAGTGATCATCGATACCGACTTCACCACGGCGGGTGACGATGGGCAGGTTGCCGTGATGGCGGCGCAGCTGCACGCGGCCCGTATCATCGAGCTCCTGGGCATTACGGTCGTGGCCGGCAACGAGTGGCTCCCCCAGGAGGTCGCAGAGGCGCTCCGGGCGGTCGAGCGGCTCGGCATCGCGGACGCCGTTGGTGTCTACGCGGGGGCTCGATATCCCCTGGTCCACGACTACAAGAACCTGGCGCAGGAGCGTGCGTTGTGGGGTGTCGGCGGGTCGTGGTATCGGCGGGCGGAGCCGCCAGACGACCAGCTGATTGCGCCGTTTGACGGGTTTGCGACCCGAACGCGCATCCGTCCTCAGCACGCGGTGAATTTCATCATCGACACGATCAAGAAATACCCGCACGAGGTGACCCTCCTCGTGATTGGGCCGGTGACGAACATCGCGCTCGCGATCCGCATGAACCCCGAGATCGTCCCCCTCATCAAGCGGATCGTCTACATGGGCGGCGCGTTCGAGGTGCCGGGTAACACGACACCGGCGGCAGAGATGAACGTCTGGTACGATCCGGAGGCGGCGCGCATCGTCGTGCGGCAGCCAATCGAACAGGCGTTCATTCCGCTCGACGTCACCAACACAGTGCCGATGACGAAGGCCATCTTCGAACGGCTGACCGCGGCGCCGGCGACGCCGGTGGCAAAGCTCCTGGCCAGTTCGGGGCTGGCCAAAAGATTCCAGAACGATCCCTCGGCGATCTCCTACATCTACGACACGCTGGCGCTCGCGTATCTGGTGGATCCGACGTATGCGACGGACGTGAAGGAGATGTGGGTAGACGTCGACGTCAACTGGGGCCCGAGCTACGGCCGGACGGTCGGCTACGAGGAGGAGCCGCCGGCGAAGCTACTGCAGAAGGCACGAGTGGTGCGGCGCTTCGCGAACCAGCGCTTCTTCGAGCTCTACATCGACTTGATGACGCGCCCGACACCTGCCAGCGGGCGCCCGTGACCTGATCCGACCCGATCCGACCTGATCCGACCCGTTATCGGGTGCCGACGATCGTCACGATCGCGACCAGCGCGCACGCGACGCCCGCCCATTGCCTGGGCGCCAGTCGCTCGCCAACCACGACGCGCGCCAGCAGCACCGTGCTCGCGGGATACAGGGACGTGAGCGTCACCGCGAGCGTCAGCGGACCCTCGCGCGATGCGAGGAGATAGAGCAGGTTCGCGAGCATGTCGACGATGCCGCCACCGACAGCGATGGCCAGAGTCGGTGGGCGCATGCGTAGTGTCATCCGCGAGGCGACCGCCATCGCGCCGAAGAGTGTGACCGACACGCCGCGGGCGGCGAACAACGGCCACAAGCCCGCCGCCGCATTGGTCCGCGCCAACGCCAGGAAGAACAGGCCGATCGCAACGCCCGAGGCGAATGCGAGGCCGAGGGCCGTGGATTGGGCTGATCCGACGGAGGTCTCCGGCTGCGGTGCCGACTGGCTGACCAGCACGATGGCGATGATCGCGAGCGCAATACCGGCAGTCTGGCGCGTCCCGGGCCGCTCGCCAAGCGCGATCGCCACGGCAACCGGCACCAGCACCGCACAGACTGCAGTAGTTGGCGCAACGACGGCCATTACGCCGACGGCCAGCGCGCGGTAGAGCAGCGCAACGCCGACGCCGCCCGACAGACCTGCGACGCCGCCCCAGATCCAGTCGCTGTGGCTGGGCTCTGCCTGGGTCAACAGCGGCAACAGAAGTGCGATCATGACCAGCCCGGCAGCTTGCGAGAGCACGACCACGGCAATGGTGCTGGCACGTCGTGCGGCAAGACCGCCCATGAAGTCGGCGGCGCCATAGGTGACCGCGGAGGCGAGCGCGAGGACGAAGAACAATCTAGTTGGGCCGCAGGACGCGTCGAAGGCTGACAGTGTAAGCCAACACGACCGCAGCCCGGGGGTTCCATCGAGCGTCTCGATAGAGGACGATGGGCCAGAGGCGCGCGACGGAGCGCCGCAGGAGTGCCTCATGTCCGACACAGATGCCACGCCGAAGCCGGACTTTCGCAAGGGTCTTCCGTTTCGCGACCTTCCGGATGGCACGCCGGTCGCCGGACGCGTCGACGATGACGATGTGATCGTGGTGCGCCAGGGCGACGAGTTATTTGCCATCGGCGCGCACTGCACGCACTACCACGGGCCGCTGGCCGATGGACTGGTGGTCGGCGACACGATCCGGTGCCCGTGGCACCACGCGTGTTTCAGCCTGCGATCGGGCGAGGCGCTGCGCGCCCCGGCACTGGATGCCGTCACGTGCTGGCGGGTTGAGCGTGCGGGCGACACCGTGTTCGTGCGCGAGAAGATCGGCGATCCACCACGGCGCCGACCGGCAGTGTCACCCGCCTCCGTCCTCATCGTCGGCGGCGGCGCCGCGGGACTGGCGGCGGCCGACATGCTGCGTCGCGAGGGTTACGACGGCCCCTTGACGATGATCAGCGCCGATGACTCGCCACCGGTGGATCGCCCGAACCTCTCGAAGGATTATCTTGCCGGGACGGCGAAGGAGGACTGGATCCCGCTGCGTGGGCCGGAATATTTTTCCGAGCAGCGGATCGAACTGGTGCTCGGCGCACGTGTGTCCCGCCTCGATCCGGCCGGGAAGCGCGTAGTCCTTGCCGACGGGCAAGCCCGCGAGTATGACGCACTCCTCATCGCTACGGGCGCCGAGCCAGTCCATCTCGACCTCCCCGGCGCGACGAAGGATCAGGTCCGTTACCTGCGCACGTTCGCCGACAGCAAGGCCATCGTCGAGGAGCTGTCCACAGCCAAGCGCGTGCTCGTTGCGGGCGCAAGCTTCATCGGGCTCGAGGTCGCCGCGTCGCTGCGTACGCGGGATGTCGACGTGCATGTGGTCGCGCCCGACCGTCAGCCGCTCGAACGCATCATGGGCGCGGACGTTGGCCAGTTCATCCGCAAACTGCACGAGGGACACGGCGTCACGTTCCATCTGGGCGCAACCGTTCAAAGCGTTTCTGGACGGTCGGCCACCTTGAGTGACGGGAGCACCGTTGACGCCGACTTCATCATTGCGGGCGTCGGTGTGCGCCCGGCGATCGGTTGGGTCGAGCAGGCGGGCCTCCGGGTCGATCGAGGCATCGTGGTCAACGAGTTCCTCGAGACGAGCGCTCCCGGCGTGTTCGCCGCCGGCGACGTCGCCCGCTGGCCCGATCCCCACACCGGTGAGCGCATCCGGGTCGAGCATTGGGTGGTGGCGGAACGTCAGGGGCAGACCGCCGCGAGGAACATCGTCGGCCGCCGCGAGCGCTTCGCCCTGGTGCCCTTCTTCTGGAGTCAGCACTATGACTCGGTCGTCAACTACGTCGGACACGCCGAGAAGTGGGACGCCGTGGACATCGACGGCAGCCTCGACGGGCAGGATTGCACCGTGACCTATCGGCTGAATGGCCGCATCCTCGCCGTCGCCACCGTCGGTCGCGACACAGCGAGCCTTGAAGCGGAGGCCCGCATGGAGGGCGAAGCGCTCCGCTGAACTCTGTTCCTCAAGCGCCCGCTCCCGACGATCGAACGGTCGAGATTCCAAAGTGGGCATGGTGGTTGCACACTTGATCGTGATGTCGGGAGGTCACTGAATGCCCGAAAAAGCCACTGTCGAACGCGCGCGTCAGGCGAAGCGTGCCGGGAAATCGCCGACGACACAGGCCGGCGAGTTCGTGCGCGAAGAGATCCACCATGTCCGTGAAGGCAAGCACGGGGCGCGATCGGCCAAGCAGGCGATCGCTATTGGCCTGTCGAAGGCGCGCCACGCCGGCGTGAAGCTACCGCCGCCGCCGGCGAGCGCCACCGAGGGCACGAAGCGGAGCGCCAAGTCGGCCTCGCGCGCGGCCACGGGCCGATCGCGAAAGACGTCATCGCGCCGATCGCGCGCGACCAGGCAAGCGCTGAAGCGCGAGCCGAAGGCTGCGGCGTCGCACCAGGCCCTCGCCCGCCAGGCGAAATCCGCCGCGCGCCGGCGGCCGGCATCCGCGCGCAAAGCCTCGGCGCGCAAAGCGGCAAGGACCCGTGTCCGTCGGCCCAAGCCTTAGCTTGGGCCGCAATCGCACGTCGCCGTAGGCCCAAGCTTTAGCTTGGGCGCAGATCATCGAGACTCCGCTAGCTTGGTGACGCGGCGTTACGATACCCGAACCGTGTCAATGGGCAGCCGGCGTTTTTACTAGAATCAGAATCAGCCCGACTGTAGCGATTCAGGTGCCATGGATGAGGTTTTCGTGATGACCGGGCGACCGGATAGCAGCGAAGCGGCGGAGTACTACTTCACGTACATCGATCAGGTGGGGGCGGGTGACATCCGCCAGCTCCTCGCGGATCAGCTGTGCGAGACGCTGACGTTGCTCGACAGCATTCCGCAAGAGCGGGCGCTTCATCGCTATGCACCGGACAAGTGGACGATCAGCGAAGCGGCGAGCCACGTGAACGATGCCGAACGCGTGTTCGCGTATCGCGCCTTCTGGTTCGCACGAAAGTTCGACACGCCCCTTCCGAGCTTCGATCAGGACGTGGCGGCCGCGTCATCCGACGCTAATGCCCGGACACTTAAGAGCCATCGCGACGAGTTCGCCGCAATTCGCGCGGCATCGCTGGAACTCTTCCGGAATCTGCCGGACGGCGCCTGGATGCGCCGTGGCACGGCGAGCGGCAACCCGTTCAGCGTCCGCGGCCTCGCGTACATCACTGCCGGCCACGTCGCCCACCACAACAGAATCCTTCGCGAGCGCTATCTCTGACCGTGCGCCTGACCTAAGATTCCGAAGCCTGGACCGTCCAGCGGCCATTACACGCGACGCATATGAAGTGGCGGCCGAACAGAGGGCACCCTCCTCGCCGGTGTCCGCAGCCGCCACGCTCTCTGCCTCGAGCACGAAAAGACCAAATGCAATTCTATTGCCCGGCTGAGTCGTTGGCCGATGGTGTCGGATTGTCGGTCGCGTGTACACCGCAGAGAGAAATTGTGCAGACCCGGCTCAGGCAACGCCGCCACAGATCCCGCGTTAAAACCGTAGCGATTTTGCGGGTGATGCCAGTCGATCATTTCTGCGTGTGCAAACGCGCAGCGCGGCATTGCGCGAATTCTTGCTATGAAGCGCATGCCGAAGCCGGCTCCCGATCTCCACTCTCTCGCGACCGTCAGCGAGGTCCCCGGTATCGCCGCTGACCATGCTCGACGGCATCGGCGCTACATACCGACGTGCCCGGCGTGCCGTCAATCCGGGCGCCGACATCAACGCGCCCCGGCGTCGGCGCAACACTACATCTGCGTCCGCTGCTCGATGCGATGGACCGCGACGTCTCGAGCCGTCGCCGGTTCTTTCAGGCGTTAGCCGTGCCAGTACCGCGCCAGGAGCCCCCGGGCCTGCTCGCGCAGGCTGGCCGCGTCGCGGCGCAGTTATCCGGAAGTCCAGCGTAGCTCACGCGAAGCCCATCCGTGTTCCAGGCTCGCGGCTATCCGCAGCGGGCCGCGTCCAAGACGCGCCGCCACCGTCTCGCCCTCGAGCAGTTCGAGCACGAGGTAGTCGATGTCGTGCTGGTGGCCGATGTCGTACAGACCGCAGATGTGCGGGTGATTGAGCGCGGAGATCGCCTTGGCTTCGCGAGTGAATCGGTCCCGGAACGCGGTGTCGTGGGCCAGTTCCGGTGCCAGCACCTTAGGGCGACCGTGCGGGCCGCCAGAGGGATTGTCAGCTCATTTGGGGACGCCGGGCGGGACCTGGGCCGTGGAGGTAAGGCCGCGCCGGGTGTGGATCGGGTCCCAATTGGCGGTCAGTTGCGGCGAGACGTGCGTCGCGCCACACCTGCCACACTGACGGGCGATCGCGGACGCCCCACCTCCGCCCTCACACTCGTGATCAGACCGTCCAGGCCTGGGATCGAGAGCCGGTCGCCCAGCTCGATGAGACCCAGAATGATCATCCCGATCAACAGTAGTGCGCGGATCTTTCCGGTGCTCATCACTTGCCTCCCATGGTGAAGTTGCTCGGGAGCTCGCCCATGTCCTTCATCGTCTTGAGCTCGTCGAAGTCAATCCGGCGCGCGCCGGCCGGCGGCTTGAACGCGAAGTCCCGCGTGGCAACCTCGCCGCCGGTCTTCCAGTTCCGAAGCTGGATGCTGTACTGCGGCCCGTCGGCGATTCGCGTGGACGTGATGACGTACCGGCACGGATGCGGACTCGTGCCCTGCGCAATCCAGATCTGCCAATCCACCTCTTTGGTGCGGAAAGCGAGGTAGTCGCACTCGATGCCGCCAATGACTCCGCTGCCCAGGTCCTTGACGTCCGTCACGTCGGCCATCAGCTCGTCGTAGGCATTGGTGAGGAACAGATCGGCCGCGGGCAGTGGGCGATCGTACTTGTTCTGCAGCTCGTTCACCAGGTGATCGAAAGAGCCGGGTAACTCGAGCTGCGTGTAGACGTTCTTGTTCTTGCCGAGGAATGTCAGCGTCCTGCCGTCGAACACAGTCTCGATGTCCACGAACCCGCCCGATCGCGTGGCGCGGATCTTGTCGGGCCGCACCAGCGACACCATCCCCGATGCCGCCAGCTCGAGCTTCTGCCGATCGGTCGTGACGACTTCGAGCGTCGCGTCGTAATCGAAGCTCATGGCGTCCTGCGCGCCCAGGTAGTCGGTCATCGCCTTGAGGAGGTGTCTGGCCTGTGGCTCATCGGCCACCGCGCCCGGCGACTTCGGCATCAGCGCCGTGAGCAGAAGTGCCAGTGCCAACACGGTCGAGAACATGGCCTTCGATTGAATAAACATCGTGGACACCCCACGCGCCATCCGCGCGCGTGTTTCCAAATCGTTACCGGACCGCCGACTGAGGGATTAGCCGGATGGGATCCTGACCGCCTCGGGAATCGAAGTCAATGGCGATGGCAGTTGTCGGGGTCGAGGTGTATTGCCGGCCCGTGAATCGTGCGACACTTCGCACAGCCCGACAGCTCTTCATATGCGAACCGCCCGCTCACTCAGCGTTCAGTCGAAACTCATTCTTGCCTTCGTCGCGCTGACCATGACGGCCATCGGCGTGATGGCGTGGATCGGCTATGCGAGCGCTCGCGACAGCCTCCGCGCGGCCTCGGAGCGCGAGCTCATGGGGCTGCAGCGATCGAAGGCCGCGCTGGTCCAGAACATCCTCAGATCCGCGCGTAACGAGGCCCTCAGCCTGTCGGCATCGGAAGCCGTGACGAACGCAGCGCGGGAACTGTTGCCCGCGTACCGGTTGCTCGCCCGGGAGTCCGTCACGCCGGAGATGCAGGCCGAGGTAAGACGCTTCTACCGGGAGGAGTTCAGGCCGGCGCTGATGAAGCGCACGGCGATTGAGCCGCCCGAAGACAGCCTCCTGCCGACGACGCCGACCGGCTGGTACCTGCATTACCACTACATCGCGACAGGCCCGAAGCCGTACGGCCAGAGACGAATCAACGGCTCGGCCACCGACAAGACGGCCTACGGGGAGGCAGCGGCCCGGACGTCTTCTCGATTACAGAACGTTATCAATCTGCTGGATCAGGGAAACCTCACCCTGGTGGACCCCGAGACCCTCGACGTGTTCTTCACTCTCGAACAGACCTCCGTTCTGGGCACCAACCTGATCACCGGTCCCTATGCGGCAAGCAAGATGTCGAGACTCGTGGTGAGCCTGCGCAATTCGCAGAACCGTGACGATTACAAAGTGGCCGATTTCGAGGCGTATTACCCGTCACTCGGCGATCCGAAAGCCTTTGTTGCCACGCCCGTCTTTGACGGTCCGCGGATGATCGCGATCATGATTCTCAAGTTGCCCATCGAGCCGATCAGCAACGCGCTGTCGGGCAATCGGCAATGGCAGGCGGAGGGTCTGGGGAAGACCGGCGAGGTCTACCTGGTCGGCCCCGATCATACGATGCGGAACGATTCCCGGTTCCTGATCGAGGACAAGGCGGCGTTCCTCGCGACCTTGCGTCGTTCGAGCCTGACGAGCCGCACGATCGATACCATCGACAGGCTCGGAACGACGATCCTGACCGTCCCGGTGGACGACGCCGCCGCCAGTGCTGCCCTTCGAGGCGAGTCGGGCCTGATGGCGATCAGCGCCTACCGTGGGATTCCGGCGTTGATGGCGTACGGGCCCGTCGATCTGGACTCGTTGCGGTGGGGTGTCATCGCCAAGATCGACGAGGCCGAAGCGATGGCGCCGCTCGGTGACTACGCCGGGCGCGTTCTCACCTGGGGCGTTGGCCTCTCGTTGCTCGCCACGGTCATGGCGCTGCTGCTGGCCAAGGTCCTGACGCGGCCCATCATCGTGCTGGTGCAGGCAGCCAAACGGGTGAGCCATGGCGCCCTCGACGTCGAGGTCGCGGTGACCGCAACCGACGAGTACCGGGAGCTGGGCGAGGCGTTCAACGAAATGGTGGCAAGCCTTCGAACCAGCCGGCAGGAGCTGGATCGCCAGGTGGTGGAGAACGAGCGGCTCCTGATGAGTCTCCTTCCTGCGTCCGGCGCCGCACATGTGCGCGAAGGCAATGCGGAAGCGCGGCGGTCCTTCGCAGACGTCACGGTCGCGTACATCAACCTGGTTGGATTCGAGTCGCTCTCACCGGAGCTCGGCGAGGACGTGTCGATGGCTCTCCTCAGCGATGTCGTCGCCGCGTGCGACGAGGCGGCCGAGCACCACGGAGTCGAAAAGGTCCGCACCATCGGCTCGTCGTATCTGGCCGTTTCGGGACTGTCGGTGGAACGTCCCGACCACACCGCCCGCATGGTCGAATTCGCGCGAGAGGTGGTGCGCATCGTGAAGCGCTTCAATGCCGAGCGCGGGGTGCGCCTCGTCGCCGAGATTGGCATCAACGCCGGACCGGTGGTCGGCGGTCTCGTCGGCCGCCGCAAGTTCATCTACGACCTCTGGGGCGACACGGTGAAGCTGGCCAGAGGGATTGAATCTGACGGCAGAACGTCGATCCTCGTCACGCGGCCCGTCTACGATCGTGTTCGAGAACTGATTGACTTCGGGCCGGCGACCCGTACCGATGTACGCGGGATGGGCTCCGTCGAGCTTTTCTCGGTTCTGGAGGAGGTCGTCGCGTGAGCGACCTGCTGAATCTCGTTCAGGCGCAGTGGCAATTCGCGCTCGGCCTCGTGGTCGGCTTTCCTCTGTTGATGGTGGTGTTGAACGAGTGGGCATTTGCGCTCGCGCGGGCAGGCCATCCCGTTGCCGCGTCCGTACGGTTCGTTCGCACGTGGGTGGTCCCTCTTGTCGCGGTCGTGGTGTTCTTGCGCTGGGTCGCGCTCATGCCGCCGACCGGTCTCGCGGTGCGACTGACCGAGTCGCTGTGCCTCGCCGTCACGATCATCGCCATCATCGGCGTCGTCAACAACGTGGTGTTCGAATCGGCGCGGCCCGGGAGCTGGCAGCGCAAGGTTCCCAGACTGTTGCGCGACCTGATCCGCTTGCTGCTCGTGGCGATCGGCCTGGCGATGGTCTACTCGATTGTCTGGGGACGCGAGATCGAGAACGCGCTCGCGGCCCTCGGAGTGACGTCAATCGTCGTCGGGCTGGCGCTGCAGGAACCGCTCGGCAACCTCTTTTCCGGCCTCATGCTCCTTATGGAGCGGCCGTTCGAAGTCGGCGAGACCATTGAAGTGGGCAGCGCCGCGGGAGAGGTGAAAGAGGTCAACTGGCGTTCGGCGCACATCGAGGCGATCGGTGGTGCCACCGTGGTCGTCCCCAATTCGACCCTGAACAAGGAGACGATTGTCAACTTCTCGCGACCCCGGCCGCAGCGGATGGAGATGATCGACGTCGAATTCAGCCATCAGGATCCTCCTTACAAGGTGCGGCAGGCCCTGGTGGAGTTGATGAGCGAAACCGAGGGCGTCCTCGACAAGCCTCAGCCGATTGCGGCGACGCTGGGCTACGGTGACTTCAGCATCAAGTACCGTCTGATCTACCGTACCGCGGAGCGAGACCGGTGGCCGGTCAAGAACGAGTTGGTCACCCGGATCTGGTACATGGCGAAGCGCCACGGGTTTACCTTGCCGTATCCCGTCCAGGTGGCGCTGCAGCATCAGCAGGAGCGTCCCTTCACGGCCGCCCAGGCCGAGGGTGCGGACCTGCTGGCCCAGTTCCCGCGCCTCCCGGAGATTCCCCCCGAAGATCGTGTCCGGACCCGGGCGCTGACCTTTGGCGCGGGCGAGCGCCTCTTCGACGAAGGCGACGACCTCGATGGCGTGTACTTCGTTGTGTCAGGTACCGTCTCGCTGCAATTGGTCAGGGATCGTCAGGTGAGCGAGATCGCGACGATTCAGGCCGGGGAGTTCTGCGGCGAAACGGGCATGCACGGCCATCAGGCCGCCAACATGCGGGCCGTCGCCCTGGAGGACACCGCGGTGGTGGTCATCGCGCCGGACGTCGTGCGGCACCTGTTCGAAGCGAGCCCGCGGCTGGCGAGCGAGACAGGGCAGATCCTCGAGATCCACCGCAAGGCGCTTCACTCCGCGCGCAGGGTACGCCAGCACCAAGCAGGGCGGTGACGACCGTCGAAGGCGTTGGAACGTTCAATCGACGCTACTCGCCGACGAATCGCGAGAACAATCGACCCAGGCTGTCTGGCCGGCGACGCCTGTGGACGCCTCGTCACCATCGTCATGACTGGACCTCGCAGCAGCCCTTCCGAAACACGCACTCAGACTGTCAGGAAGCCGACAGTCTGTGGTAGAGTGGCTGTCCCGCTTTCCTCTGAGCACTGCCCGCCGTCGGCGGGTACTATCTGACGTGCAGCGCCTCCGCTGAAAGCCCGATAAATGGAGGTTCTGTGTCTACGTTTAGGTCTGCTGACATTCCCAGTCCGCCTCTTCCTACTCACGCGGTTCAACGCTCTCTAAACGCCGACAGGGTTATCGAGGGCGATCCCAATCGATACCTCCCCGCCTGCCCGGTCTGTCAGCGCCCAGGGCGTCAGCGCGCTGCTGGATTCGCGGAGCGGCAGTTCATTTGCGCTTCGTGCGACGCGCGGTGGATCGTCTGTACATCGACAGCCGACTAACCGTGCGCCGCTGGTGACAAGCGGCGTGCCATCGGATGGAATCGGCTCAGTCAAACTTGACCACCACCCACGCCCTCCTGCCGACGCTCCTCGTGATTGCGCACCGCGCCACTTGACGCCGCCGTCGCTCGCTGAAGTCGGCGTGAGTGGTCACTGCTGCGTGATGCTTACGAGCTCGCTATGCTCGTCGCCCCCCTTGACCACGTCCACGAGAATGAACCCGACATTGGGAGCATAGTATTTGTGCTCGGTGACGCCCTTTTCGAGCGGCGACCATTCCTTCGTGAGCAGCAGGTCATCGAAACACCCGTACATCACGCACGCGCTCTTGTTGAGGCCGAGTACCTGAGCCATGTCCTGCGCGACACCAGCCGCAAACTCCTGCTGATAGTGATCGCCGACTCGCGGATGGGCCTCCATGATGATGCCTTGCTGTGCACCGTTCACCCCCGCCTGCCAGGACCCCTCGGTGCTGATCACGTTCCCGTTGCTGTCCAGCTCCTTTGTGTCTTCGCCGAAATACCACACATTGCCACTCGTGTCCTGCGCGTACCAGTCCAACGTGTCCTCGCTGAGCACCCCGTTGGTGTACACGAGATCGTGAACGACCGTGCAACGAACGCCTAGAATCACTTTTTTTTGCTGGGTCACTACCATGTCGTCCGTCGAAGGGATCCCGTCCGTCTCTCCCGTGTAGTGGAAGGTCGTTCCGGGGGCCAGGGGAAAGTAAGGGTTCGTAACCTCGGTAACCCAACCGCTCGCGGTGGGACCCGTTTTGGCGGTCCTGGAGCGATGTCCCGGCTGACCGATCGCGCCGGAGACTGGCACTAGCACGAGAATGAGGGGGATGGCGAAGGCTCGGAATAATCTCATTGCGTCTCCCAGGCGGCGCGATACCGCAGAACCAATATCGCGTCAGCACGACTGCGTCGGACCGCAATACGCGGTTCACCCGTTGGAGGCGATCAGCCGGACGAATCCTTCGCAGGCGGCGAAGGATTTCCTCCCTGGCGGCGCTCTTACGGACTATAAGTGGGAGGTGCTGGCGATCGAGGAAAGCGGAAACCAGACGCTTTCATCGGGCGCGTTCTCCACGGAGTAGCGTGCGTGTTGGCCGCTCTCGTGACCGACTGCGCGAGAGTATGACCGCCTAACGGTGATACTACGCCGAACGCAGTCGCTTGATTGTCGCGCCAACGACACCTCCAATCGTGCCGAGCACCGCTCCGGGGATGACCATCATCACGGGTAACTCGAACACTTCACCGAGGCCGCCACTAGCGCGGATTGCGGCCATCGTACTGGCGTCGTGCCAGATCGCCAAAAGGCCCGCGGCGCCGATAACGCTGATCACGGCGCCGAGCGCTGTCGCGGCAACGCCGGCAAGTGTGCCCCCGAAGAACGAACCGGAGCGCATGGATGCCCAGAGCCCCGCCGACAGCAGGAGCCCGATACCAAGAAAGGTTGACACAGTCGACCGGGTGTGAAAATTGACCGGCGGCGCAAGCCAGTCGAGCGCCGTTCGCGTGACAAACGCCGCAGCAAAGAGCACCGCCCATATACGGGCGCTGCGCCATACGAAGCCGAGCACCTGCATCACATACCATGCGTCCGCAGCTGACTCCCCACGGACTGGACGAATACTGTCTCGGTATTCTTCGAGCAGATCTCCCGACACACTGTCGAAATCGGCAGGTGTGAGGAATACTCGCAGCAACGCTTCAGCCCAACTGGGAGGTGTTGGAGTCATACATATCCTTTCAGTGGCCACCTGAGACCTCGCCATAGGCTACCATCGGCGGTACGCGTCCTCTCACTCCCGGCTCTTGCGCGATTCGGCGGCATGATGGGTGCGCTCGCACGGTGGCGCCGGGGACGTCCCGGCTGGCAGCCAACGTGCTCGTTAGCGCGCTCGGATCGGTGACATGACTCGAACATTGGTGGTGTGTTGTGGGCTGATGCTGGCGTTGGGGTTTGCTGCTCCGGCGTTGACCTCGCCAGACGAATCGGTGGTGTTCGTCGGCGCTGGAGATATTGCGAACTGCGCGATCGATGGCGGCGCCGGCGCGGCGGCGACCGGGAACCTGCTCGATCGGATACCTGGTACCGTGTTCACCGTCGGCGATCACGCGTATCCGGCTGGCACGGCTGCGCAGTTCCACGACTGCTACGAACCGCGCTGGGGTCGTCACAAGGCGCGGACGCGGCCCGCTCCAGGCAATCACGATCACCGGACTGAGAACGCCAGGCCCTATTTCGACTACTTCGGCGAGAACGCCGGGCCCGGCGGCCGCGGTTATTACAGCTACTCGCTCGGCAGCTGGCACATCGTTTCGCTGGACAGCTCGATCTCCGCAACCAGGGATTCGAAACAGGTCGAATGGCTGCGCCAGGACCTCAAGGAGCATCCCGCTACTTGTACGCTGGCGTATTGGCACATCCCGGTGTTCAGCTCAGGGCCTCACGGAACGGAGCCGCAGGATACCGGGCGGATGGTGCCGGTCTGGCGCGTGCTGTATGAGTCTGGCGCCGATGTGATCATCAACGGCCACGATCACGATTACGAGCGATTCGCGCCGCAGAATCCGGATGGCAAATCGGATCCCCGCGGGATTCGCGAATTCGTCGTCGGGACGGGCGGTGGCGGCCTCTATAACTTCAAGGCGATCAGGCCGAACAGCGAAGCACGCGGCAACCGATCGTACGGCGTGCTCAAGCTCGTGCTTCGCAGCACCGATTACAGCTGGGAATTCGTAGTCGGCGCCGGCGAGCCATTTCAGGACAGCGGCAGGGACGCCTGCGTAAATGCGCCGACGGATCTCGTCCACTAGCACCTGGCCCGAGTCTCGCGGGGACGAACGAAGTCAATCGTGGCTGCCGAGCACGAGGACTTTCATCGTACCCGACACGACCTGTGGCCGGCCGCCCGGTACAGGTGTCGTCGTCGCAACGGGCACGTAGACCTTGTGGGAGACCGGATCGAGCCACATCGTCCGTCCCGAGGGCTGCGTCTTTGCCGTCTGCACGACGGTGAACTTGTCGGGCGCCTCTTGATGGGCGATGGTCAGCACGCCAGTGCCACTGGAGGCGAATGCCAGACCGGTTGCGGCATCGAAGCCGTTACCGTCGACACGGGGCGCTATCGGAAAGCTGGTGACGGGTTTGCCCGACCGGCTGTCGGTCACAGCCATCTTGCCGTCGCACGCACTCAGCAAAAGATGGTTGGTCGGGTCGAATGCCAGTCCGGTCGGCCCTTCGCACCCGGCGAGCGGCCACGTGGCGACCACTGCGTGCTTGAGAGTGTCGACGACCGCGATGGCACCTTTGTCCTCGACATTTACGTACACGCGATTTGCCGAGCTGTCTTCCACTGCTTCTTCGAGCTCGCCGCCGATCTCGATCGTGGCGATGACTTTGCCGGACATCGGATCGAACGCCGTGATTGAACCACCCGTGTGATTGAAGGTCCAGACTTCCTTGCGGTCCTGCAGATAGCGAATGCTGTCGGGATTCGCGCCGGTCGCCACCGTGGCCAACGGCTTCAGCGTCTTCAAGTCGACGATCGTCGATGAGTTCGCCCGGCCGTTGCTCGTGAACGCCCGCCCCAGATCGGAGGCGATCGCGATGCCGTGGACGCCTGGTGTGTCCGGAATCTCGCCCACGACCTTGCCCGTGTCGATGTCGGCGACGACGACCCTGGTTGCATGCGACACGTAGAGGCGGCGCGTCGCCGGATCCCCAATTAAATAGTCCCAGCCTCCGTCCCCGCCGATCTGGATCTCATTGACGACGTGGTAATTGGGATCGGCCGCGTGCAGGACGACGCCCGCGCTGAGACAGAGCAACATCGCGATGAGCTTGCGCATTGGCCATCTTTCTTGAGGCATCAACTCAGTCTCTCCTCGCCCGGATCCTCAGTTGGCGGGCTGACAACGTCGCGCTTCGATCTGGCGCACCTTACTAAAGGTCGCGCTCGCTTGGCGAAAGGCCAGCGCCTCGCGAACGGCCTGGGCACGCAGCTCTCCTGATTCCCGCAGCGCCCGTGCGAGCGCGCGCCATTCGAGGCGCAACCAATACCGTCCATCGACGGAATCCAGATGTTCGTTCGCTCCCGCCGGTCCGTTTAGTACTAGCGCCGGCTGGACGATGTGGAACGACTCGTGGAGGAATGCCTCGCCGCGCGTGCGAGCCGGCCAGTTGGCGATCGTGTCCCGGTGGCGTGCCAGCGATTCCTTTGCGCTGCTCGAGTGTCTCGGGTTGATGCTACCAGACGCGCTGCCTGATTCGACGATCTCGCGCACCTGTCGCCTGATCGATCTCGAAACGTACCAGGCCGTGTTCACGTGGATGCTACAGCGGTTGGCGGATGCGGGACTGGTCAAAGGCAAGACGGTCGGCATCGACGCGACCACGCATGATGGGGCAGCAGTCGCGGTCGGCTCGCCGGGCCAACGGCGGCAGCCCATGTCGGGGACAACATAATCACGAACGCGACCGGCGCGACGAGATACCATGGTCACGACGTCGGTCCCAGCACTCCATCGGCGACGACCCGAACGGTCGCGGCGCGAGCACGCGGGCAAATGGCAGCAGCGTTGCACTGAAGGCTCAGCGTGACGACTTCATGAGCTTGAAGCAGGTTTCGGCCTTCTCCATTGGCGAGCTCCTTCGCGCAGGCGTCCCGCCGTACACCCGAGAGGCGGCATCGCTCGTGGCGGAAGTGTGCCGGCAGGTGTTCTACGCAGACAATCAGATCGCGCCCACTGCCAATGACATTTTTCTCGGTTCGGATGGCTCGCTGACAATCAGCGGAGCCGGTTCGGCGACTGCCGAGGAACAGATGCGGGCGCTCGCGTCGCTGCTCGAGCTGCTGCTGCCGCCGCTCGGCAGCACGGAGCCCGACTTCGCGGTGCGCGCCTCGTTGCGACTGCTCGCGCCCCGGGCGCGCGAGATGCCGGGGCTCGCTCCGATATCTGCACCGGAAGGCCTGGCCGCCGCGCTGAGCCCGTACGCCACACCAGATCCGACGGGCGTCCTTCGCGAATTGTGGGCGCGTGGGGACCGCGCTCTGCATCAGTACCTCCCATCGCCTCGAAGCGACGAGCGCGTGACCGCCGCTGCGATTCGAGTGGCGGTTGAAGAGCGCGAGCCGGTCGATGGCCTGCCAATTCGTCGGTCCGACGATGCCGACGCGGTTGCGGTGGCTCAGCCGCTAGAAGCGCCTTCGGCCGCCAGTCACCGGCATCGGCGCCCGTTCTGGATTCCGTTGACTGCAGCAGCGTTGTTCACGATGGGACTCCCTGGTGGCGCCTGGCTAGGCCAACGCTCCTATGAATGGGCGTCACGTTACGTTGCCAGAGCGGACGCGCATCATTCGACCATGCCGTCTTCGCGGCAAACGACGCCTCTACACCGGCGGGCGAACTCGGGCGCCGCAGGCGAGCGGGCTGTTGCGGCCGTCCAGGGAACCGATACAGGCGCCGCTCAGACTCAGGCCCCGCCGTTGGTTTCACCGAACACGAATGCAGGTGTGCTCATTGACGCGACCGACGAGACCCTGCACCGCGCGCGAAGGGTCGATCGCGTCGCTGAGCAGCGCGGGTCCGTTCATCGCGATCGAACGGCTAACCACACCGCTGCCGAACCAATCGCGAACACGAACACCGAAGCCGCAGCGCCGCCAGTCACGCCGACATTAGAGAGCGCGGCGAATCCGGTCGCGACGCCGCTGGCGCCACCGATAGGAGAGTCCGTTCCGCTCGAGGCAGCCTTTGCGACGCCGCCGTCGCCTCCCGGAGTGAGCACTCCCCGGTCGTCGCCCGCTGGCCCAACAGAACAGCAGCAGATCGCTGCCACGCTTCATCGATACGCCGCCGCTTATCAGCAACTCGACGCCAACGCCGCACGAACGGTCTGGCCGACCGTGGATCAACGAGCGCTGGCCCGGGCGTTCGAGAGCCTCGAGTTACAGCAGTTCACGTTCGACGAGTGCGACGTGCGGGTCATCGATCGTGGGGCGAGCGCCGCATGCCGGGGATCGGTGACTTATGTCCCCAAAGTTGGCAGCAGGACGGCGCACAGGGACGATAGGCACTGGAACTTCGAGCTTCAGAAACAACAGGACGTCTGGCTGATCACGCGCGCGACGATGAAGTAGCTCCTGCCACGAACCCCTACCACTCCTCACTCGGAACTACTGGCCCCCAAAGGCGTACTCGATCCCAACAAGCGTTGTCGTTTCCGATCGCAAGCCGTGGTTTGCAAGGGGGAAGTTCACACTGGCGTTGAGCAGCCAGGTGCCCACGACATTCCAGCGCGCTCCGGCCGTCATCGAGCTCGTCGTCAGCGTCGTGCCCGTGGACACCAGTCGAATCGTGTCGACGCCGGCAATCGTCGGATGCGGGACTCGTTCCTGCGTCAGCTCGCCGATGTCCTCGATCCGCCGCCCCAGCAGTTCGGCAAGCAGCGTGACTCTGGGCGAAGCGCTGAAACTCAAGGCGCCCCGATACCCCACCTCGTTCACCAGGCCGCCCCATGTCGCGCCAGCGTTGACGTGGGCGGAGAACCGGCCCGGCTCGACCGAGCCGACCACGACCGCGTTGTACGCAGGCCTCTCCCGATCCGGGTCAGATCCTCTTCACGGCCAGTGGGAAGCCGCGCTTCGCCGACGATGGCCAGCCCGGTGCCCCCGTCACCCGCAAGTCGATACTTCGCCCGGATCGCCATGTCACCAAGACCGGTGGCCTCGCCAGAGGCCGTCGCCTGAAGCAGCACGGCGCCGCGATACGTGTTGACGCGTGAGCCTTCGAGCGACAGCCAGACCACGGGCACCGCCACGCCGACATCCAGCCTGTTGGTCACGCCGACGTTGCCGAGCACCGTCAAGGTTCGTGACTGAATCTCCATCGAGAGGGTCTCGACCTCGAAGGGGGCGGCCTCGTCGCGAAACTGGTTGCCGGTCGCGACGAACTCGCCGCTCTCGAGATCGATGTCGTTCAACCGTGTGTATTTGGCGAACTGCAGGTTGACGCCAATCGATGCCCGGCCTCTGCCGGCCGTCAGGCTGCGTTCCGTGAAGAAGGGCCCGAAGCTCTGACTGGCGCGCTCGATGGTGCCGAGGGCCGGGTTGACACGGTATGTGAACCCGGCCGACGAGGACCCGAGCGGCAGCGTCGTCAGCTCGACGAGCAGCAGCCGGCTGATCGTGTCGCGCGTGACTGCCGCCGCCTGCGCGTCTTTCACGAAGTCGCCGGTCGGCACGGATTCGTTCGTGAGCAGGAACGACAGAACGTCGGCGAGCGGCAGAGGGTCTCTCTTGCGCCGACACGTTTGCAGGGGCCGTCA
>CAWHFZ010000016.1:0-87142 GCA_963828745.1 Vicinamibacteria bacterium
AGGCGGTCGACTACTCAAGCGATCGTTCTCCCGGGCACGTTCGCAGCGCTCGACGCGATGCTCGTCCTGCCATGGAACGAGCGATACGAGCCGCACCATGTCGACTACGTGGCCGAGGCAGTCACCGAGGCCGCTTTCTCACTGGCCGGAGCCCGAGCGTGAGCGACTCCGTTGCGTTCGGGTTGATCGGGCGGGCGGGATCGCGCAGTCCTACCTTCAGGTCGTCGCTGGGCTCAGAGCCGCTCATATCGCGGCGGTCGTCGACGTCGCTCAATGCAGCGTCCAGCGCCGCCGAAGCTCTGGGCTGCGATGCATTCGGGTCGTGGGAGGAGTTGGCTGACACGTGCGACGCTCGACGCCGTGCTCATCTGCACACCTCCGGCCTCTCATGCACAGATCGCCAAGTACCTTCTTTCGCGAAGGCATCGCCGTCCTCTGCGAGAAGCCATTCGCGGTCGATCCTGGCAGCCGCCCGCGAGCTCGGCGGCCACAAGCGAGAAGCGAATCACACGCTCCTCACCATGGCGTCGAAATTCCGGTACCGTCCAGGACGTGATCCGCGCCAAGAGCATTCTCGCGTCCGGATTCTGGGGGACATCATTCTGTTCGAGAACGTGTTCGCATCGCGGGCAAAGATGTCCGACCGATGGAACTCGGATCCGGCAGTCAGCGGTGGCGGCGTGCTCATCGACAACGGCACGCATTCGGTCGACATTCATCCGGTATTTCCTGGGACCGATCGCTGAGGTACTGGCGGTCGAGGGCAGGCGCGTGCAGACCCTGGCGGTGGAGGACACGGTCCAGATGTTCGTGCGGGCCGCGAGCGGGCGCGGGGCACGATCGATCTGTCCTGGAGTCTCGACAAGGAACGCGACAGCTACATCGAGATTTACGGCTCGAACGGCACGGTGAAGGTCGGCTGGAAGGAGTCGAGAGTTTCGTCAGGCCACTAGTCGCGATTGGGTGGTGTTCGGGTCCGGCTATGACAAGGTTGGCGCGATGCGCGGCTCAGGTGGAGAACTTTTGTCGCGCGTTGCGCGGCGGAGAGGCCCTCCTGATCACTGTGAAGACGCCATTGCCTCGGTCGCGGTGATTGAGCAGGCCTATCGGTCGCTTGACAGCTCGCGATGGGTAACGCGTTGATGATGGCGCTGCGTCGGCCGACCGCCGACACTCACGAGAAGGCCTGTGTGAGCAGTCGGATTCACCCTACGGCGATCGTTGAGGACGGCGTCGAGATCGGCCGGTACCAGCGTCTGGAGCCACGTCCACATTCGGGCAGCCGCGCGTGTGGGCGCCGACTGCATCATCGGCGAGAAGACCTACATTGCCTACGACGTCGACATCGGCAACCGCGTGAAGCTCAACGCGTTCGTCTATATTTGCGCTGGCGTCACGATCGAAGACGGGCGTCATGGTCAGCGCCGGCACAGTGTTCACGAACGATCGCTTCCCGCGCGCGACCGGCCCGATCTGTCGAGCTTGCGACCATCCGAGCCCGACGAGCAGCACTCGGCCGACGCTCGTCCGCGAAGGGGCGACCATCGGCGCAGGCTGCGTGATCGGGTGCGATCTGGCGTGGGACGCTGGAGCATGGTTGGGATGGGGTCCGTCGTGACCCGGTCGGTCCCGGACTTCCACCTGGTCGTCGGCCACCCGGCCCGCTCGGTCGGGTGCGTGTGCCGCTGCGGCGCGCCGTTCCTGCGCTTCGACCAGGCGACCCTCCCGACTCGAGGCGAGGGCGCTGCCCGGCGTGTGGCCTGAGCTACGCGTTCAAGCGGCGGGCAGGTCATCGAGCTGACGCCGCCGCTGGCCCTCAGAGCCGCGGGAATGTAGCGAAGGACATCCCGTGAGCGCCAGCCGCCGTTGGGGGATCGTCGGGGGCGGGATGCTCGGCCTGACCTTGGCCCACCGCTTTGCCAGGCATGGTGACGGTGTCACCGTCTTCGAGGCTGCGCCATACCTTGGAGGGCTGGCCAGTGCCTGGAGCCTCGACGGCGTCATCTGGGATCGCCACTATCACGTGACGCTGCTATCCGACACTCACCTCCGGGGCTGCTGTCCGAGCTCGGACTCGAGCACGAGATGCGGTGGGTCGAAACGCGAACCGGCTGCTATAGCGGCGGGCAAGCTGCACTCCGTATCGAACAGCCTGGAGTTTCTGCGCTTTCCCGGCTCTTGCCCTGATTGACAAACTCCGTCTCGGGGGCACGATCCTTTACGGCTCAAGGTGCGCAACTGGCAGCGGCTGGAGGACGTGCCGGTGGAGGACCTGGCTGACCGCGTGGTCGGGCCGGCGTACTTTCGAGCGCTTCTGGCTGCCGCTGTTCCGGGCGAAGCTGGGTGAGAGCTATCGGCGATTCGTCCGCCGCCTTCATCTGGGCCACCATCCAGCGACTCTATGCCGCTCGTCGTACCGGGCTGAAGAAGGAGATGTTCGGCTACGTGCCGGGTGGATACGCACGATATCCTCGAGCGCTTCGCGGAGGTGCTCGGCGCGAGGACGTCGAGCTCCGGCTGGTGCGCCGGTGGCATCCATCGAGCGGGAGCGGCACGAGGTGCGAGTGCGCGAGCAGGACGGGACCACCCACGTGTTCGATGGCGTCGTCGTGACGGCGAACACCGGTCGCGGCGCGGCTCGTCGCCGGTCTCGACGATGCGGAGCGCGCCGGCCTGCGAGGCGATTCGCTACCAGGGATCGTCTGCGCTTCGCTGTTGCTGAAGCGTCCCCTCTCCCCTTACTACCTGACCTACATTACCGACGAGGCGCCCTTCACGGCCAGTGGTCGAGATGTCAAGCCTCGTCGATCGCCGACATTTCGGGGGCCGCTCGCTCGTCTACCTTCCGAGTATTGGAATCGCGACGACCCGACCGCCCAGCATGAGCGACGTCGAGATCGAGGAGACGTTCTTGGGTGGACTCGAGCGTATGTATCCCGGGTTCTCGCGCTCGGACGTGGCCTGCTTTCGCGTGTCGCGAGTCGGGAGGTCTTCGCCATCCCGACGCTTGAGTTATTCGAAGCGGGTGCCGCCGATGGCCACGTCGGTGCCGGGAGTCCACCTCGTCACGTCAGCGCAGATCGTGAATGGCACGCTGAACGTCAACGAGACGGTCGGGCTGGCGGAACGTGCCGCGCGCACACCTGCTGGCCGAGCGCGCCGCGGCCAGGGCAGGGCCGGTCATCTCGGCGTGCCCACCAGGAGTCAGGGCGGCCCGTCGGACGATCGGCCCGTCGCGACGCTCTCGCTCGATCTCGACAACCTGTGGTCGTACCTGAAGACCCGCGGGGATCAATCGTGGCGGTCTTTGCCGTCATTCCTCGATCTCGTGGTGCCGCGCGTGCTGCGGTTCTTCGAGGAGCGCGACCAGCCGATCACCTGGTTCGTGGTGGGGCAGGACGCGGCGGTCGCTGACAACCGAATCGTGCTGTCGTCGATCGCCAGCGCCGGTCACGAAATCGGGAACCATTCTCACAATCACGAGCCCTGGCTCCATCTCTACCCACCGGAGCGCCTCGATGAGGAATTGAACCAGGCTGAGCGCGCGATCGAGGACGCGACCGGCCGGCAGCCGCGGGGGTTCCGCGGGCCCGGCTTCAGCGTCTCGCGCGACGTGCTACTCGCCCTCGAGCGACGCGGCTATCGGTACGACGCCTCGACCCTGCCGACTTTCATCGGGCCGCTCGCGCGCGCGATCTACTTCCGACGCGCCGACCTCACGCGCGAGGAACACGCCGAGCGCGACGCCCTGTTCGGGGCCTGGCGAGACGGCACTCGGCCACTGAAGCCGTATCGCTGGCGTCTGGCCGGCGACCGCTGGTCGAGGTGCCCGTCACCACCATGCCGGTGTTGCGCACGCCAATCCACATGAGCTATCTGATGTATCTGGGCGAGCGGTCACCAGCCCTGGCCTATCGTTACCTCGCTGTCGCACTGCGGTTGTGTCGCTACATGGGGGTCGCGCCGTCGCTTCTGCTGCATTCTCATGATTTCGTCGGAGCCGACGAGGTGCCGGCCAGTGTCGTTCTTCCCCGGCTTCCGGATCTCCAGCGAGGCAAAGGTGCGCTTGGTCGCGCGCTGTGTCGATCTGCTCCGCCGGGATTTCACGGTCGTGCCGATTGCGAGCTACGTCGACGGACTGACCACGCTCCGCGCTGTCGAACCTCGGTTCTTCCAGCGGAGCGGCACTGTCGGCACGCCACGACCTTTCCAATCCGCAGCGGAGAAGACTCATGAGGAACGTCCCTGCTGATTCGAGCCGATCGACCATGCACTCGGTAGAATCGCACCGCGCTGCGCCCGACGTCGGCATCTCGCGCGACCGGCCCCTCGTGTCGGTCGTGGTCCCCGCGTACAACGAGGCCGAGATTCTTCCGACCAACCTCACGGTGCTCTGCGATTACCTCGCGCGGCTCGAGGAGATGTACCGATGGGAGGTGATCATCGTCAACGACGGCAGCACCGACGACACCGGGCGCTGGCCGAGACGTTCGCGAAGCACCGGCCAAACGTTCGCGTGCTTCATCACCGGACAAATTTCCGACTGGGTCAGGCGCTACGCTATGCGTTCAACAACTGCCGCGGCGAGTACGTCGTTACGATCGACTGCGATCTGAGCTACGGTCCCGAGCACATCGGGCGTCTCGTCACCGAACTTCGCTCGACCAACGCCAAGATCGTCATCGCCTCGCCGTATGCGAAGAACGGGCACACGACCAACATCCCCTTCTTGCGCCGATTTCTCAGCCGCTCGGCGAATCGTTTCCTCGCCGCCACCGCGCGGGGCCACCTCTCGACGCTGACCGGCATGGTCCGCGCCTACGATCGGCGGTTTCTCTCGACGCTGAACCTCCGGGTCGATGGGGACCGACATCAATACGGAAATTCTTTACAAGGCCGAGTTGCTCGGCGCCAAGGTCGTCGAGATTCCAGCTCACCTGGACTGGACCTTCAGTCAGTCGAACGGCAAGCGGCGCCGTTCGCTCAATGCGCTTGCCAACAGCACCAACGGCTACCTCGTTTCCGGGTTCATGTTCCGCCCGGTCGTGTTCTTCATCGGTCCCGGGTCTCGTCGTGCTCGCGGCTGCCCTCTACACGCTGGCCTGGGTCTTCTATCACGTGGTCGACGATTTATCTGGCAACAGACGAGCTGGCAGCCCGAGCGCCAAGATCACCACCGCCATCCGTTTGTCTTACGAAGCCGCTCCATACAGTTATGTGGTCGGCGGCATCGCGCTCATGATCGCGTTTCAGCTGATCAGCCTGGGCACTCTCGCGCTGCAGAACGAGCGATACTTCAAAGAGCTCTTCCACTTCAGCACGACACTGTATCGGCAAATGAAGCAGCGTGAGGGCGAGATGACGAACGCCTGTAGCGTGACGTGCGACCGGCCGCGTCGAGCCGGAGACTCTGTGACGACGCTACTCGACGACGCGGCTCTCGACGTTGGATCAGTGGCCGTCGTGTTCGGCACGAGGCCCGAGATCATCAAGCTGGCCGGCATCATCGATCTGTTGGGCGATCGAGGTCGAACGATCTTCTCGGGACAGCATTTCGACGAGTTGATGTCCCGCACGGTCTTCGAAGATCTCCAGTTACCGTCGCCGGACGTGATGCTGGCGGTCGGCGGACAGAGTCGGGCGCGGCAGATCGGTGACCTGGTGCTGCGCCTCGAAGAGGAATTCGCCGGGCAACGGCCTGCTGTCGTCGTCGTGCAAGGCGATACCAATACGGCGCTCGCCGGGGCGCTGGCGGCCAACGCGCTCGAAATTCCGCTGGTTCACGTCGAGGCCGGCTTGCGCAGCTTCGATCGCGGCATGCCCGAGGAGCACAATCGGGTGGTGGCCGACCATCTCGCGGACCTGTGCCTGGCCCCCACCGACCAGGCGGTGAACAACCTGCGGGCGGAACGGATTTCGGACGAACGAATCGCCCTGACCGGCAATACGGTCGTCGACGTCGCTTCGCGCCTGATGCCCGCGCCGCGAGCAGCGGGCACGTCTGCTGACCGATCTCGGGCTGAAACCGAATGCCTTCATTCTCGCCACGTTCCACCGACCCGAGAATGTCGATGATGTCGATCGCCTCGAGACTCTCATCGACCACTTGAAACGTCTCGGCTTGCCGGTATTCTTTCCGGTGCATCCCCGTACGCGAAACCACCTGCGGATCCGCGGCCTCGACCAGCCGGCCGACGGCGTCGTGATGGTTCCGCCGGTTGGCTACAGGACATTCCTGAGCCTCGCTGCCGAATGCGCCTTCCTTCTTTCGGACTCCGGCGGCGTTCAGGAGGAGGCGAGCGTGGTGAAACGGCCGGTCATCGTGGTGCGTCGCTCCACGGAGCGTCCGGAAGTGCTCGGCACCTTTGCGACGCTGGTTCCGTCATTGCGCGACTTGCCCGCTGCGGCGGAACACCTCCTTCGAAATCTTGCGGACACGCACCGGCGACTTGCCGACGTTCCGAGTCCTTATGGAGACGGTCAAGCGTCTCTGCGGTCCGTGCGTTACATGGCGCAGTCTCTGAAAGACTGGTCGAGACGAGTAAGGTGACTGCTGGCTGGCGTGAGTACTTTGACGGTCTGAAGGACCAGTCTCCTCTCTATCGAGTGCAGGCCAGCATCTACGTCGATTCGCTGCGCGGCGCAGTCGACGTCCGGCAACATCACCGCGTCCTGGATTTTGGGTGCGGCTTTGGCTTCGTCCCGGCGCTGCTCGCGCCGCTGGTCGCCGAGATTGGGTGGTGGGAGCCGTCGCTCAACATGCGTTCGGCAGCGGCGCGAAACACGGCAACGTTCGCCAACGCCCGCTTCTGCGATCTCTCGGCGATGTATTCCATCGCGACACAAGAAGTCGCCTGGCCGGGTCGTGGCTTCGATTTGATTCTGATCAACAGCGTCGTCCAGTACATGGCGCCGGAGGAAGTGTGGCAGTGGCTCCATCAATGGCACGCGATGCTCGCATCCGGTGGCCGGGTGGTATTGTCGGATCTCATTCCGCCGCGTCACAGCAGCTTGTCTGACATCGCCTGTCTCCTTCGTTTGGGAAGTCGTCAGCGATCTGCGTTGGTGGCGGCCAACCAGGCGCTCGGCGGCGTGGGAAGTTATTGGCGGACGCGTCACGCCCGACCACTTACCGCGATCAGCAAGGCGGATCTCGCGCGACACGCGGCGGCAGCCCGGATTCGATGTCACATTCCTGCCAGCGAATCTCACTCATTTTCGCAAGCGCTGGGCCGCGATTCTTCATTCGCCAACCTAACCACTGAGTTGCGGACGGCTGCGAAGGCGTCGGTTACCGGCAGCCGGCTGTTGTTCGGACAACCGCCGGCCCATTCTCCGCACTGCGTGTCTCATGACTCGATACGTCTCGGGTTCCAGGTTCGCGACTGAACGCGGCGGCGGCGGAAGAAGGCCGTATCTTAGTGATGACAGGGTGTGCTGGGGATGGGATCGGGATCCGGTTTTTGGTGGGAGTCGTCGCGTTGTCCGTCAGACATCCCTGCGATTCAACAGCTCAGCTGCTGCCGATGACCGGGCCGACCGCCGCACTCAGAACGAGCCAAGCGACGCCGCCGCCAGACCGCGGCGCCGTTCCGCGAGGATCTTGACGATCCTCTCCCCGTGAAATCGCCCGTTCTCGATGAAGATCGGCGCCGTATCCTTGCCGGCCAGCACACCGCCTGCGAGAAACACGTTCGGCACGTTGCTTTCCAGTGTCGACGGGTCGTGGACGGGCACCCCGGTGGCGGGATCGACGTCGACACCACAGGCCTCGAGCAGATCGAAATCCGCGTGATAGCCGGTCATCAGAAACACGCGGTCGGCCGGCAGGTGCTCCCGTTGCCCGCGCGACTCGATCACGACCCCGTCGTCGCGGATCTCGACGACGCGGCTTTCGAAGCGAGCGGCGATCGACCCTTCCGCGATACGGTTCTCGATATCCGGCTTCACCCAGTACTTGATCGAGCTGCCGAGCGTGGCGCGGCGATGCACGAGCGTCACCTTCGCGCCGCTGCGATGGAGTTCGAGTGCGACCTCCGCCGCCGAGTTCTTGCCGCCGACGATCACGACCTGCTTGCGGTAGTAACCGTGGGCCTCGTCGTAGTAGTGCGAGACGTGCGGCAGGTCCTCGCCAGGGACATTCAACCGGTTGGGATGGTCGTAATACCCGATGGCGAGAACCAGGGCGCGCGCCTGACGCGTGCGGCGCTCGCCGTCGACGTCCGTCGTCACCGTGAAAACCGGGTCTTCTCCATCCTGCCGTGTCACCGCGATGACGCGCTCGCCGAACGACATCGGCAGCTGAAACTTCTCGGCCACCCGGCGGTAGTAGCGCAGCGCCTCGATGCGCGTCGGTTTGTCAAAGGGCGTGACGAGCGGCAGGCCGCCGATCTCGAGCAGTTCCGGCGTGGTGAAGAACACCATGTGCACGGGGAAGTGGAAGATCGAGTTGACGAGGACGCCCTTCTCGAGGATCTCGAACTCGAGACCGGCACCCTGCGCGGAAATGCCCGTTGCCAGGCCCGAAGGACCGGCGCCGACGATAAGAAGATCTCGCACCGACATCGATCGATCATACGCGTGGTGCGACAGGTGCGGCAGGTGCCACAGGTGCGGCAGGGTGCCACAGGTGCGCGGTGCGACGGGTGCCACGGTGCGGCAGCGGGCGACGGGGGCGGGCGAGGAGGGCGACCGGTGCAACCCATGCAGCAAGCCAAGGCGGTCGAGCATCGAGACGAGAAGGCACGCCTCCGCACCTGAGGCACCCAACGCACCTGACGCACCTGACGCACCTTTCGCACTTGGAGAAACTCCGACCAACCCAGTCGGCTATGCCCGCTCACCCGGCCCACGGCCAACTCGCCGCGCTGCAGCGCCCGTTCGGGGAAAAAGCGCCAGCCGGCATCGGTTGAGTCGCTACAATTAACTGATTAAGAAAGACTTGCGCGGCCTGCAGGCAGGCCATGCCCCCCGGAGAAGGCCCGGCGCGGGGCCGTGGGAGGAGACGAATTCGATGCATCGACCCGTCAAATACGCCGAGAAGGGACTTGCCGTTGCCGCTCAGGGCATCTGGCACGTGTTCAACACGCTGAACGCGATTCGTCCCAATCCGTCGTTCACGCCAAAATGGTCCGAGAAGCCGCTGAACAAATCGTGGCAGAAGACGAAGCCGCCGCTTGGCTGGCCGCGTCAGACGGACTCGCTGTGCCCGACGTGCGTGCGCGAGGCGCGGCAGGAGATCCTCGACGGCAAGAAGGACGTGTCGATTCTGCTCTCCGAAAAAGTCGGCGAGATCAAGGCGACGATCGTCGAGCGCGACGGCAAGATCCTGATGGTCAAGGACTGCCCGATCCACGGGCACTTCGAGGACGTCATGTCGATCGACCCGCCGATGTTCAAGCACCTCGAGGAGTCGTTCCCGGGGCGTGACATCCAGGCGCACAACGACGAGCAGCTGCACAATCACGGCAGCAGCACCATCAAGCACGGACGGGGATCGGTCCTGACCGTCGACCTGACGAACCGCTGCAACATGATGTGCGACCCGTGCTTCATGGACGCGAACCAGGTCGGCTTCGTCCACGAGCTGTCGTGGGAGGACATCAAGCAGGTCCTCGACAACGCGATTTCGATCAAGCCGCGCCGGCAGATGTCGGTGCAGTTCTCGGGCGGCGAGCCGACGATCTCGCCGTACTTCCTCGACGCGGTGCGCTACGCGCGCAAGGTCGGCTACAACTCGGTGCAGGCGGCGACCAACGGCATCGAGTTCGCGAAGAGTCCCGAGTTCGCGCGCGAGGCGGCGAAGGCCGGCTTGCGCTATGCCTATCTGCAGTTCGACGGCATCGGCAATGCCGCGAACTCGCACCGCCGCGTCGGCAACCTGTTCGACGTCAAGCTGCGCGCGATCGAGAACCTCTGGAGCGCCGGCGTCGACATCGTCCCGGTCATCACGATCGTCAACGGCGTCAACAACGAACAGGTCGGCCGGGTCGTCGAGTTCGCCCTGGACAACCCGCGGAAGATCAATTTCCTCTCGTTCCAGCCGGTGAGCTTCACGGGCCGCGACGAGGAGATCACCGACGAGCGCCGGCAGGCGCAGCGCTACACGCTGTCGCACCTCGCGCACGACGTGAAGACGCAGACCGGCATCGGCGAGCCGATCCGCGACTGGTTCCCGATCTCGTTCATGGGCACCTTCACCGACTGGGCTGACGTCGTGCACGGGCCGGATCGCGAGTGGGGCCAGCTGACCTGCGGCTGCCACCCGAACTGCGGGATCGGCATGGCGGTGATGATCGACAAGGACACGAAGGAAGCGGTGCCGGTCACCGCGTTCCTGAAAGCCGATCAGCTCGCGCGTGACGTGGCCGCGGTGAACGATGCGGCGCGCGGCAAGTGGCTGTCGATCGCCGGCATGACGCTGGCGCTGCTGCGGAACTACGATCCGTTCAAGGCGCCGACGCACTTCAAGCTGATGGACCTGCTGAAGAAGTTCGACAAGACGTTCGGCGCGACGGGCAAGGACTACGGCAAGGTCACCGGAGACCGGACCGAGGTCGACATCGAGAAGCGGCGCTCGGACCGCTGGAACTTCCTGTTCATCGCCGGCATGTGGTTCCAGGATCTGTTCAACTACGACTTCCGGCGTACCGAGATGTGCATCATCCCCTACGCGACGCAGCAGGGTGAGATTTCCTTCTGCGCCTACAACACGGGGATCGGCTGGCGCAACATCATCGAGAAGATGCACATGACGGCGACGCTGACCAAGTGGTACGAAGAGCACGGCCGGCACGAGATCTTCGCGGGCAACAAGGCGGTACCGCTGGCGAGCACCGAACACCACCTCGTGCTCAACGCGGAAGCGGTCGCCAAGGGCCGGCAGACGGACCTCGACGAGCTCGGCATCGCAAAGAACGCGCGCGAGGAGAAGCTGCAGGCGAGGAAGAAGGAACACGATCCGAAGCACCACGCGGAGATGGAGCGGCTCTATCGCCAGCACGTGCTGAAGGATCCGACCGCCGACCAACCAGTCCTTCAGATCCAGGGCCTCAAGCGGAAGCCGAAGGAAGAACAGCCAGTCGGGTAACTCTCGAGCGGCGGACGACGACGGGCGGCGGGGACAACCTCGCCGCCTTTTTTCTTTTGGTCTCAGGGTCTCAAGGTCGCAAGGTCTCAAGGTCGCAAGGTCGCAAGGTCGCAAGGTCGCAGGAGCGCAGGTCCTGAACCGCTCGAGCATTCGACTTCGACACTTCGACCTCGACCTTTCGACCCTTCGACTCTGAGACCTTGCGACCCTTCGACTCTGAGACCCTTCGACCCTTGCGACCTTGCGACCTTGCGACCTTGCGACCCTGCGACCTTGCGACCTTTAAAATCCCTTGACACCAACTACTAAGTACTAAATAGTTAGTAGCTGTGACCCGGCAGAAGCTGACACCGCGCGAGCTGGCGATCATGGAGATCGTCTGGGACCGGGGCGACGCGACGGTGCGCGACGTCCACGATGCGCTGAGCCGTCGCCGCAAGGTGGCCTACACGACGGTGATGACGCTGATGAATATCCTCACCACCAAGGGCCACCTGACGTGCCGCCGCGACGAGCGCGCGTATGTCTACAGCTCCACGCGGCCACGTCACCACGCGGTGGCGCGCCTGGTCAGCGATTTCGTCGATCGCGTGTTCTCGGGTTCCGCGCAGCCACTCCTGCTCCACCTGGTGAAGCACGAAAAGCTCACGGCCGAGGAGCGCGCGGAGTTGCGGCGCATCATCGACGAACTGGAGGACTGATGACTGCGCGGCTTCTCCCGATCGTCCTCGCCTACAGCCTTCAACTCGCCGCCGTCGTCGCCGTTCTCTGGCTGCTGCTGCGCGCCCTCGCGTCGCGGTCACCGGCGCTACGGCTCCGCGCGTGGCAGACAGCACTCGGGCTTGCGCTGCTGCTCCCGGCAGGCGCCTTCGTTCCCTTCATACCGGTTCCCTCGAGTGGCGGCGGCGAGATGCTCCTGTCAAGCTCGATCGCGCTGTGGACCGGCGCGACCGCTACGTCCTGGTGGACCGAGTGGATCGTGCCGGTCCTGCTGTCCGGCGCCGCCATCCGGGTCAGCTGGCTGGTCATTGGCTGGCGGCGACTCCGACGCCGGTGTGCGAGCGGCGCGTCCGGCAAGGATGTCCGCTTCGCGGATGCCTGCGATGCGGTCGGCGTTCGTGCGCGTCTCGTCTGGCGCACCGACGTCAATCACCCGTTCACGTACGGCAGCGCGCCGCCCGTGGTCGTGGTCCCGGCCGATCTGGCCTCCGAGTCGGACGCGACCGTGCGCGCGATTTTCCTGCACGAGCTGATCCACGTCCGGCGGCGCGACTGGCACGCGGTGATCCTCGAGGAAGCCGTCAGAGCGGTCCTCTGGTTCCACCCGGCGGTCTGGCTGCTGCTTGCCGAGCTCCGTCAGGCACGCGAGGAGGTGATCGATCACGCCACCGTCCGCCTGCTTGGATCGCGCCGATCGTACCTCGACACGCTCGTCGCCCTGGCCGATCGCGGCGAGCCATCCCGGCTCGCTCCCGCACTCCCGTTCTTCAAATCGCGCCAGCTCGCGCGGCGGATCGCGGCCCTGGCATCGGAGGGTTCCATGTCCAACGTTCGACTCACACTGAGTGCGGTGGTGGTGGCCACCGCGTCGATCGTGACGACAGCCGCGGCGGCGCGGACGTTTCCTCTGCCAGCACTTACAGCCGACGCCGCGCCCGCACAGGCGACGTCACCGGGCATCAAGCGGCCCACCGTCGTCGACATGAAGAAGGCGGAATACCCGGAGTCCGCGAAGGCCAAGAAGATTCAGGGCGACGTTGTGATGGACGTGCTCATCGATGCGCAGGGCAAGGTGAGCGACGTCAAAGTGGTCCAAAAACTCGCCGACGAGCTCGACGCCGCCGCCGCCGCAGCCATTCGCGCCTCGACGTTCCGGCCAGGCACAAAAGACGGGAAACCCGTGCCGGTCAGGGTGACGCTCACGGTGGCGTTCCGACTGAAATAGGTCGCAGGTCAGGGTCGAAAGGTCGCAAAGGTCGGTCAAAGGTCGAAAGGTCACAGGGTCGAGAGGTCGCAAGGTCGCAAAGTCGAAGCGTCGCAAAGTCAAAAGGTCGTAAGGTCGTTACGCGCACTCTGAGACGTCTGACCCGGTAACCTTGCGACCTTGCGACCTTGCGACCTTGCGACCCTGCGACCCTGAGACCCTGAGACCTTGAGACCCTTCGACCCTGAGACCCTGCGACCTTGAGACCTATTTGGCAATCACCTTCTCGATTTCGTCCATCACCCGATCCATCTTCGCGATCGTGAGATCGAGCGGCTCCGTCGTCGTCATGTCGACGCCGGCATCCTTCAGCAGATCGATGGGATATTTCGAACCGCCGGCGGCCAGGAACGCGCGGTAGCGCGCGACCGCCTGCGCATCGCCGGCCAGCACCTTCTCGGCCAGCGCCGTCGACGCCGTGAACGACGTCGCGTACTGATAGACGTAGAACGGATTGTAGAAATGCGGGACGAACGACCACTCGTGCGCGATGTAGTCGTCGACCACGCACACCTTGGCCTCGTGCCCGTAGTACTTCCGCGTGATGTCCAGATAGAGCCTGGCCAGCGCGTCACCTGTCAGCGGCTCGCCTTTCTGCGCGCGCTCGTGCATCCGCAGCTCGAATTCCGCGAACTGCGTCTGACGGAAGACCGTGCCCTTCACGTTCTCCAGATAGTTGCCGAGCAGGGCCAGCCGTACTTTCGGATCCTGTGATCTTCTTCAGCTCGTAGTCGATCAGCAGCGCCTCGTTGAACGTGGACGCAACCTCGGCGACGAAGATCGGATAGTTGTAAAGCTGGTACGGCTGCGTCTTGCTGGCGAACCAGCTGTGCATCGCGTGCCCGAGCTCGTGCGCCAGCGTCGACATGTCCGTGTACTGCTCGTTGAAATTGAGCAGGAGATACGGGTGCACATCGTACGCCGCCGGGTTCATGTAGGCACCGGCGCGCTTGCCCTGCATCGGGTAATAGTCGATCCAGCGATCGCGGAACGCGCGATCGAACATCGCGACATAGTCAGCGCCCAGCGGCGCTACGGCCGCCTTCACTTCCGTCTGCGCCTGATCGACGGTGTATTTCAGCGGCACGTCGGCGACGAGCGGCGCGTACAGATCGTAGTAATGCAGCTGATCGACGCCGAGGATGCGGGCGCGGAGCTTGAGGTACCGGTGGAACGACGACAGGTGTTTGTCCACCCCGCTGACGAGCGCGGTGTAGACGGATGTGGGTACGTTGGGACCGTTGAGCGCGGCGTCGAGCGTGGTGTCGTAGTGTCGGGCCTTGGCCCGGAACATCGCCCCCTGCACGTTCGTGTTCATCGTCGATCCGAGCGTGCGGCTGAATGTCTTCAAGCTGTCGAAAAACGCCTCCATCACCTTCTGGCGATCCGGCCGGTTCGCGCTGGCGCGGGCCGCCGAGAACGTCGAGACGTCCAGGCGCACCGGCTTGCCGTCCGCCAGCGTGACCGTCGGCCACGGCAGATCGGCATTGAGCAGGATGTTGGATGTACTTCCGGCGCCTGCCGCGACGGGCAGGCTCCGCGCCATCAACGCCTCCTCCGAGGCGTTGAGCGTGTGCGGCTTTCGCCGCACAACGTCGTGCAGATAGAAGCTGTAGACCTTCAGTCCGGCCGTTGAGGAGATCCACCCATCGAGCGTCGCCGGATCCATCGTCAGGACTTCGGGTTCCACGAATGCCCATTCGGCGCCGAAGGCCGCCGCCAGCTGGATCACCTGATCCTTCATGCCCTGGTATTTGGCGTTCCGCGTATCTTCGTCGGCCTTCAGGCTCGCGTAGAGCGCAAGCCGGCTGAATGCCTTGTCCTGAGCGGTCTGAACGTCCAGCGCTTCCTGCAGGCGTGACGCCGACGTCGAGAGCGTCCCCTTGAACTCGCGCGCCTTCGCGAACTCGGATGAGATCCGCGCCTTCTCGGCATCCCACGCCTCGTCCGACGGGAACAGTTCCGCGAGGTTCCACTTGTAGGCCTCGGGAGTCGATTCACGCGTCCGTGGCTGCTGCCCCGACACACCGGCGATCGCGCCCATCACACAGACCATCCCCAGCACCAGCCTGAGCATCCCGACTCTCCCGAATGCAGCATATCAGCAGGGTAGCAGTAGAATCCCCGTTCGTCCCCGGAGGTTCCGATGCGTGCACTCGTCATCGTTCTGCTCACGTTGATTCCATTCGTCGCGCCACCGGGCGCCGACGCGCAGACGCCGCTCAGGATCATGGCGATCGGCGCGCACCCGGACGACTGCGACATCCGCGCCGCGGGCGTCGCGGCCAAGTGGGCGGCGCTCGGCCACAAGGTCCGGTTCGTCGCCGTCACCAATGGCGACGCCGGCCACATGTCGGAAGGCGGCGGCCAGCTCGCGATGCGGCGGCGCAAGGAAGCCGAGGAATCGGCGCGCCGGCTCGGCATCGAGTACGTCGTGCTCGACAACCACGACGGCGAGCTGCTGCCGGATCTGCGCGTGCGCGAACAGCTCATCCGCCAGATTCGCCAGTGGCAAGCGGACCTCGTCCTGGCGCCGCGGCCCAACGACTATCACCCCGACCATCGCTACACCGGCGTCCTGGTGCAGGACGCGGCCTTCATGGTCACGGTGCCCAACGTCACGCCGGATACGCCGGCACTGCGCAAAAATCCCGTGTTCATGTACTTCGAGGACGGCTTCCAGAAGCCAGCCCCCTTCCGTCCCGACGTCGCGATTCCAATCGACGACGTGCTCGACAAGAAGATCGACGCGCTGGACGCGCATGTGTCACAGATGTACGAGTGGCTGCCCTGGCACGATGGCACGCTCGATCAGGTGCCGAAGGATCCGGCCGCACGAAAAGCCTGGCTGAAGAACTCGCGCAGCCGCGAAATCTCGCCCGCGATTCGCGAAGCCGTCGCGCGATGGTACGGCGCGGACGTCGCCAAGAACGCGACCGCGGTGGAGTCGTTCGAGGTCTGCGAGTACGGCGCGCGGCCGGACGAGGCGATGCTGAAGAAGCTGTTCCCGTTTACGACTGCCGCTCGTTAGAAATCGAGAACTCCCCACGCATGAAGCGTCGCGTTCTGCTACTCGCCGCGGCCGGCCTGTCTGTCGCCAGCGCCATGCTCACGCTGGGACAATCCACCGATTTGCCCGCGAACAATCGAGGTGCGGTAGCCGCCTGGGAGGCACTTCTCAAGCTGCAAACCGTGGCGAGCATCATGCACACCACGGCGCATCCGGACGACGAGCAGGGCGAACTGCTGGCCCTCCTCAGCCGAGGTAGAGGTGTGCGCACGGCGCTGTTGACGCTGACACGCGGCGAAGCGGGCGACAATGCACTCGGACCTGAGCTGTTCGATGCGCTGGGCCTGTTGCGAACGGACGAACTCGCGATCGCCGGGCGCTACTACGGGATCGACGAGCAATACTTTACTGGTGCCGCCGATTATGGCTTCTCAAAACGAGCCGACGAGGCCCTTACGAAGTGGGACCGGCGTGCGCTCATCGGCGACATGGTGCGCGCGATTCGTTCCAGCCGACCGCTCGTCGTGATCTCCCGCTGGCAGGGGACGCCGCGCGACGGACACGGCCAGCACCAGGCGGCTGGCCTCCTGACACCCGACGCGGTCGCGGCTGCTGCGGACCCCCAGGCCTTTCCCGAGCTCGCCCGCGATGGTTTGCGCCCGTGGCGCGTACGGAAGGTGTATTCAGGCGGCTGGCAAGAAAACGAGGAGTGGCAGGTCGCAATCGATCCCGGCGTCTACAATCCGACGCTCGGCGATTCGTTCACGAATGTGGCGCGCACCGGCCTCAGTTTGCAGCGCTCGCAGACGGCGGGGCGGCTGACCAGGACGTTCGGCTCGACTCCGCTCTACTACCGGCGCGTGAACGGGAGCGATGCGCGCGAGCGTGACTTCTTCGACGGTCTCGAGACGTCGCTCAGTGCCGCATATCGGCTGCTCGGTGGTGACGAGCCTGACGGAGCGTCGGAGAAGCTGCGGCGGATTGCCGAAGAAGCGAACGCCGCCCTGCAGGCCTTTCGCTTCACGGATCCTGCAGCAGCGGCTCCCGCCGTCGCGCGAGGACTCGCCGCCACACGTGATGTGCGTCGGGCGACCACTGACGAAGACGTTGCATTCCTCTTGCAGGTGAAAGAGCGGCAGTTCGAAGAGGCGCTTGCCGCCACGCTCGGCCTCGAGCTGAACGCGGTGGCTGAGCCGCCCGGGACGAACCCGCCGAGTGGACCGTACGCGGCGTTCGCGCCACCGGCGACGCTGGGTGCGATGACGAGCGGCGCGTCGCTCGACATCGCCGCGACGTTCGTCAGTCAATCGGAAACGGACGTCACCGTCGACGATCTGTCCCTCAGCGGTGCCGCCGGTAACCAGCCTATTCCGATCGCCTCTGCTCCCTCGTCGTCGCGCCGGCACAGTGGCCGGGTGACGGTGACCATCCCGGCGGACGCGCCTGTCACCAGACCATATTTCTCGCGGCGTGGTATCGCCGATTCACGTTACGTCCTGCGGCAGGGCTCGCAGCCGGGGTCCGCCTGGGATCCGCCTGCGATCACTGTCACTGCGCGCTATCGCTTCAACGGCGTCCCGTCGAGCCTCTCGGCGCCCGTGATCCGGCGCGAAGCAGCACTGCCCGACGGGTATCGCTCCGAGGACGTCGAGATCCTGCCGCCGGTGAGCCTTTCCATCACACCCGGAGTTTCTGTGATCCGAGCCGACGACGCGGCCGGCGCCGCCGTCGACGTGGATGTCACCAGCTTCGCGAGTACGCCGGTCGCCGGGACCGTACGCATTCAAGCGCCTGAGGGATGGGCCGTGGCACCGGCCGACGCGAGCATCACGCTGCGAGCCGTCGGCGACCGGCAACGGTCCCGGTTCACAGTGACGCCGCGTACCCGCGGCGTCACCGTCGTTCCCTTCGCCGCAGTCTTCACGACCAACGGACGCGAGTGGCGGACGGAGTACACGCCGCTCCGTCATCGCGGCCTGCCTCTTCGATATTTCGTGAAGGACGCGGCGGCGCTCGCCTCTGTCGTGGACCTGCACGTCGACAAAGGCGTGCGGGTCGGCTACGTGATGGGCATCGGCGACGAGGTGCCTGCCGCGCTGGAACAGCTCGGCGCGCGGGTGACGCTCCTCGCCAAGGACGATCTTGCGTCGGGGGATCTCGCCCGGTTCGATACAATCGTTACCGGCACCCGGGCGTACGCCATCCGCGACGATCTCCGGGGGCACAACCGCCGGTTGCTGGATTGGGTCAGCGCCGGCGGCAATCTGGTCGTGCTTTACAACACACCGGAGTTCGATCCCCGGCAGCTCGCCCCATATCCCGCAACGCTGCCGCAGGATGCGGAAGAGGTTTCGGAAGAGGACGCCGTTGTCACCGTGCTGGCGCCGCAGCATCCGCTGCTGTCGGCACCGAACCGCATTACCGCCGCCGACTTCGACGGGTGGGTCGAGCAGCGCGGATCCAAGTTCTTCTCCACCTGGGACGATCGGTACACCTCGCTGGCCGAGAGCCACGATCGCGATCAACTGCCGCAGAAAGGTGGCTGGCTCACGACCACCGTCGGCAAAGGACGCTGGACGTACATGGCCTACGCGCTGCATCGCCAGTTGCCCTACGGCGTTCCGGGCGCGTATCGACTGCTGGCGAATCTGATTGCACGGCGATAGCGCTGTCGTGGGCCGCTCGTCGCGGCCATGAGGGTTGATGTGCGAAAGACCTGGGCGGGCGCCGTTATCGCGGGCATGCTGGGTGCGGTATCGCTGGGGGCGATCCAGACGCCGCAGGCGCCGCATCACGCCGAGGACGGTGAGATCACGTTCCTCCAGCCGTTCAGCGTCTCGGCGAGGCGTGTCGTGCTGGCCCTCGATCAGCTCGGCGAGCCGCTCTCACAGGACCAGCGCCGCATCTTCGACGCCGCGCTCGAGTCGAACGATCCGCGGGACGCCCTCACCCGCGCCACCGCGGTGCTCGATCGCCGTGCGCTCGCCATCGTCACCATCAACCCGGAAGCACGCGTCAGCGTGCGTGCCGGAACCGCGCAGCCGGCGTTGGTGGAAGGCGGGACCCGCGTGTTCCTCGTGAAAGTGATCAACCAGGCAGGTATTACGGCGCCACTCAAGGTGACGAGCCCTCAGAGCGGCCGCGTGTCGATTCCCGCATGGAGCAACGAGAGTGCGCCGGCGCGCACCATCAGCACCAAGGACATTGAAGAACGCTGGGCGGAGATTTCGTTCTTCGACAAGCCGCCGCTTGGCGAGAACCTGTCGGGCGTGCCGCTGGAGTACCGGATTCTGCAGGTCTACAGCCGCGATCGCGGACAACGTGCGGCCGAGTTGAAGTTCGACGTCGGTCAGGGCACGGCGGATCTGGCCTATCGCTCCGATCTGCCGGTCACGTTCACGGCTTCGCCGTCCCGTCGCGTGTCCCTCCGGATCGAAGACGAAAATGGACGTCCGGCGATTGCCCGTCTGACGATCAAGGACACCGCCGATCGCGTCTACCCCGGGATGTCGAAGCGATTGGCCCCCGATCTGCCGTTTCAGCCGCAGGTCTATCGCTCCGACGGTGAGGGCGTCGTACTCCCCGACGGGAAGTACCGAATCACCTGGTCGGGCGGGCCGGACTATCTGACCGGCACGCGCGAGATCGCGATCGGCGAGCGAGAGCGCGACGACATGCAGATTCGGTTGGAGCGTTGGATCGATCCGGCCGCCCGCGGCTGGTATTCCGGGGATCACCACGTCCACGCCGCCGGCTGCTCGCACTACCAGGATCCGACGCAAGGCGTGGGACCCGACGACATCGTGCGGCAGATTCTCGGCGAGGGGCTCAACGTCGGGAGCATCCTCACATGGGGTCCCTGCTACTACCACCAGCGCCAGTTCTTCTCGGGCAAGGACGACAAGCGATCCACGGATCGCATGAAGCTTCGCTATGACCTCGAAGTCTCGGGGTTCCCCTCGAGCCACGCCGGCCATCTCGTCCTCCTCGGCCTGAAGGAGCAGGAGTATCCCGGGACGAAACGGATTGAAGACTGGCCGACGTGGACGATGCCGATTCTCAAGTGGGCGCGGCAGCAGGGCGCCGTCACCGGTTACGCGCACTCGGGGTGGGGCCTCGAGATCGCGGCCCGGGATCTCCCGTCCGACGAGGTCCCGAAGTTCGACGGCATCGGCGCCAACGAGTTCATCGTCACGGTCACGGAACCGGAGACCGTCGACTTCATCTCCTCTGTCGACACGCCCTGGCCCTGGGAATTGAACATCTGGTATCACGTGCTGAACGTCGGATTCAGGACGCGGTTGAGCGGCGAGACCGATTTCCCGTGTATCTACGACGACCGCGTCGGCCTCGGGCGAACCTACGCGAAGCTGGCGCAGCTCACGTTCGACAATTGGTTGTCGGCGATTCGCAACGGCCGCAGCTACGTGTCGGACGGTCGGAGCCACCTGATGGACTTCGCCGCGGACGGCGTGGAGGTCGGCACGCGCGACGTCACGTCGAGAGACGGACGCGTCCATGTCACGCTCAACGCCGCGGCGCTCCTCGACGAAACGCCGAACACCGAGATCGCCGGACGCAATGCCGATCAGAAGCCCTTCTGGGACATCGAGCGTGCCCGAGCGGGTACGTCACGCAACGTGACGATCGAGTTCCTCGTCAACGGACGGCCCGTCGAGACGCGCACGCTGATGGCTGACGGCCGGATCCGGCCGATCGAAGCCGATCTCGCGCTCGCCGCACAGTGGATGGATTGCCGCGCGCATTCTTCCGTCCGCGCACACGAATCCCATCTGGGTGGAGGTTCGTGGACAACCGATGCGGCCAGTCCGCCAGAGTGCGCAATGGTGCCTGAAGGCCGTTGACCAGTGCTGGCGGCAGAAGCGCGAGCAGATCAAGCCCGCAGAGCGAGCCTCCGCCGAGGCCGCCTACGAACGGGCACGTGGCGTGTATCGGCGGCTGCTGGACGAGGGGATCGACTGATGCGGCGCGCTCGACAGGTCGGACTGCTCTGTGGCGCGCTCGTCGCGCTGGCCTTTGGCGCACTGGCGACGGGCCAGGCACCGAACCGGACGCCAACAGGTCCGCGTGAAGTGTCATCGGACCGGCGGCTCGGACCGCTGAAGACGCTGAACGGAGAATTTCCCTTCGTGCCGAGCCCGACACCGGAAGCCTGGGCGGCGCGGGCGATGACGCTGCGGCGACAGGTTCAGGTCGCGCTCGGCTTGTGGCCGATGCCGGACCGCCCGCCGCTCAAGCCTGTCATCCACGGCAAGGTGGCGCGGGAGGGCTACACCGTGGAGCGCGTCTACTTCCAGAGCCTGCCCGGGCACTTCGTCACCGGCAGCCTGTATCGGCCGCTCGGTCGCTCCGGCAAGCTCCCTGCGGTGCTCTCGCCGCACGGCCACTGGCCCGGCGGACGATTCAACGAGGCGACCACTGAAGAAATCCGACGCGCTCTCGTCACAGGCGCGGAGCGCTTTCAGACCGGCGGGCGTGTTCCGCTCCAGGCGCGTTCGGTGCAGCTCGCCCGAATGGGTGTCGTCGTTTTCCTCTACGACATGGTCGGCTACGCCGACAGCGTGCAGATCCCGCTGGACGTCGCGCATGGCGGACGGCGCGAGCGGGCGATCGGCGCCGGCGACGGTGGACTTTTCTTCAGCTCACAGGCCGAGTTGCGACTGCAGTCGATCATGGGCCTGCAAGCCTGGAACGCGACACGCGCGCTGGACTTCCTCACCAGCCTGCCGGACGTCGATGCCGCACGCATCGGCGTGACCGGCGCCAGCGGCGGCGGCACGCAGACGATGATGCTCGGCGCCATCGACGAGCGCCCAACCGTGCTGTTTCCAGCGGTGATGGTCTCGACGGCGATGCAGGGCGGGTGCACCTGCGAGAACGCCGACTACCTGCGCATCGGCACCGGCAACGTGGAGATCGCGGCGCTGGGCGCGCCGCGGCCGCTCGGCATGACGACCGCGGACGACTGGACGAAGGCGATGCCGCAGACCGGCTTCCCTGCGCTGCAGCGCTTGTACGCGATGCTCGACGTGCCCGACCGGGTCGCCCTGTTCCCCTTCCCGCAGTTCCCGCACAACTTCAACTACCCCAGTCGCGCCGCGATGTATGGCTGGATGAACCGCTTCCTCCAACTCGATCAGCCCGACCCGATCGTCGAAGAGGACTTCGTACCGTTGACGCGTGCTGAAGCGACGGTCTGGGACGATGCGCATCCGGCGCCGCCACCCGGAGAGGCGGCGGAGCGTGCGGTGACGCGATGGTGGAGCGAGCAGAGCGATCGCCACATCGCGGCTCTGCGCCCACATGACAAGGATGCGCTCGATCGCTACCGCGCCGTCATCGGCGGCGCGCTGGCGGCGATGGCCGGGCGCGAGCTACCGGCGGTCGCCGATGTCGATGCGGTGGTGACGGGCCGCGAGCACCAGGGCAACATCGACATCCGCCGCGGCTCGCTGCGGCAGACGCGCTGGGGCGAGATCACGCCGTTCGTCGAGGCCGCGCCCGATCGTCCGAACGGCAACGTGGTGGTCTGGCTTGACGAAGCTGGCAAAGACGCGATCTTCGACGCCAGCGGAGCGCCGCGTCCGGCAATCGCGACGCTGCTCACCTCGGGCGACACAGTGTTGAGCGTAGACGTCTTCATGACCGGCGAATTCCTGAAGACGCCGAACACGACGTCGAGGAACCGGCTGGTGGATGGCCCGGCGATCGCGCCGTTCACCTACGGCTACAACCCGCCGCTCTTCATGCAGCGGGTACACGACGTCATCGCCGCACTGCGCTATGCGCGCAGCCGCGCGCACGCGGAAGTGCGGCTGGTCGGTCTCGGGAAGGTGGCTGGCGCTTGGGCGGCGATGGCGCGCGCAGTAGCGCCATCGCTGGTCGACCGGGCGGCGATCGACACGGCAGGGTTCCGGTTCGCCACCGTCGCCACGATTGACGATGCTGCGTTCCTGCCAGGCGGTGCGAAGTACGACGATCTACCGGGCGCGCTCGCAGTCGCTGCGCCCGCGCCTCTCTGGCTGGCGGGGGAAGGACGCCGCGTCCCGGCAGTCGTCGATGCCGCCTATCGGGCCGCCGGCGCGCCCCGGGCGGTCACGCTGGGGCGCACCAAAGGTGCACGCCTCGAGCGCGAGGCGGTGAGGTGGCTCGTCAGCGGGCGAACGACGTCGTCCTAGGGCAGGAAGAACCCGTCCCTCGTCCCTCGTCCCTCGTCCCTCGTCCTTCGTCCTTCGTCCCTCTATAGCGTCTTCTCCTCCGAGAAATTCCACTCGATCATCCGCTTCGTGCGGATCGATTGATTCACCATGTGAGCACACGCCGCGGCCCGATGGCCGAAGAGTGCGTCCTCGTAGGGCTTCTTTCGCGAGCGGACGCAGTCGAAGAAGTTCTGGATGTGCATGAACGAGGAATCCCGCCCTTCGGTGTGCCAGGTTTCGCCGCCAGGCGCGACATGCCCCGCGGCCATCCCCGGGGATTCGCTCGCCTGCACTTTCGGATCGTCGTAGTAGGCCTTCTCGAGCGCCTCGGTCCACGAGTCGACGATCCATCGGTTGTCCTCGTGCTCGGTCTCTGGCTTGAAGGTCACCGTCCCGTCGCGGAGCAGCACGCTGCCCTCGTTGCCGAGTATCTCCAGACCAGACTGTGTGCCCTGCGCGTTGTTGAAGGTGCAGCACAGGTTCGCGGTGAAGCCCTCGGGGTAGAGCAACAGCGCGTTGACGGTGTCGGGCACTTCGTGAGTCTTCTTGTAGCGGTAGTTCTCGCCGGTCGCGACGATCGCCTTGGGCATCTTCGCGTCGGTCGCGAAGTTGAGCCACGAGACGAGATGCACGAAGAGATCGGTGGCAACGCCGCCCGAGTAATCCCAGTAGCAGCGCCAGCGGAAGAAGCGCTCGAGATCGAACGGCCGCTTCGGCGCCGGCCCGAGGAACTGATCCCAGTTCACCGTTTGCGGGCTGGCGTCGGGCGGGATGGGATAGAGCCAGGCGCCGCCGGCGCTATTGCGGTTGTAGGCGGCGCGCACCATCGTCACCTGACCGATCCGGCCGGCTTTGATCCATTCGCGGGCCTTCGCCATATCGGCCCCGCTCACGCCCTGGCTGCCGACCTGGACGATCCGGTCGGAGCGTCTTGCCGCATCGACGATCGCAAGGCCGTCCTCGATCGAATAGCTCATCGGCTTCTCGAGGTACACGTCCTTCTTCGCCGCCAGGGCCTCGATCGTCATCGCCTTGTGCCAGTGATCCGGCGTGACGATGAAGACGGCCTCGATCCCGGGATTCGCGAGGATCTCCTTGTAGTCGGCGACGATGGTGGCGCGGCCGTTGGTGCGCGCCTTCGCGCGCTCGGCACGCCCGGTGTAGGCGTCGCAGACGGCGACGATCTCGACGTCCGGCATCGACCCGATGTCTTGCAGGTGCTGGTGCGCCCGCGCGCCGCAGCCGATGAACCCCACCGTCACGCGTTCGCTCGGCGCGGCCGTCGCGTTCGTCGGTCGCGCCACCGCCGCCGTCGCGCCCGCCAGCATCGTCGTTTTCATGAAATCACGTCGGTTCATGGCATCCCTCAATCCGCAATCCGCAATCCGCAATTACTTCGTCCGCCGCGCCGTCTTCTTCTTCGGCGGCGTCGCCTTCTTCGGCGGCGCCGGCTGATATTGCACCTGCGCGTTGCTGACGACGGCGATTGGCCGGCCCGGGGCCCTCACCGTCTCGCTTCCATCCAGGCGCGTGACGCTGAGAGTTTCGCCCACCAGCGCCACGGCATCGTAGCTCTCCGGCACCTCGACGACCACCTTTTCAGTGCCGACCGGAGCCACCGCCTTGACCCCGTTGGGACCGGCGCCGCCGGCGATCCGCTCGATGAGATCGGCTTCCGTCCGGAACTCGCTGAGCACTGCGTTCCGCTGCAGCACGGTGCCATCGAGGCCCGCCGCAATCACCGTCGCCAGCGCACGAGTGTACGCGCGTCCCGATCGCTCGAGCTCCGCGGAGAACATCTGACGGTTGTGGAGGTCGAAGCGCAGTGTTGCGACGCCGCGGTGAGGCGGCACGCGAACGATGGCACCGTTCTTCGCGTCAGTGCCGGTGACGATGTCGCAATAGCGCTGGCCCGACTTGACGCCATTGCCGAGGAGGTTGGGACATTCGACAGCCGCGGACTCGGTTTTCGTCGTCGGCTTTGCTGGCGGTGGTTTTTTCTTGCGCGACTGTGCGCCGAGCGCGATCGACGCGCAACAGAGACCGGTCACCACGGCAAGGAAGACGCGTCGCATCGCGCGCCAGTATACGAGCGAAGCGGTCGATCCGCTCAGTCGGCGAGGCAGGCGACCCCTTGCGAAATCTCGATCGTCTGCGTCGGCGCGGTCCGGCGGCGAATCAGCTCCAGGAATTCGCTGCGAGTCCGCGCGTTCTCGCGGAAGGCGCCGAGCATGGCGCTGGTCACCGCCAGGGAGTTCTGCTTCTCGACGCCGCGCATCGCCATACAGAGGTGCGTGGCCTCCATGACCACGGCGACGCCCAGCGGCGCGACCTTCTCCTGGATGACCTGCGCGATCTGATCGGTGAGCCGCTCCTGGACCTGGAGGCGGCGCGAGAAGACATCGACGAGACGAGGAATCTTGCTCAAGCCGATCACGCGCTTCTGCGGGATGTAGGCCACGTGGCATTTGCCGAAGAACGGCAGCAGGTGGTGCTCACACAGGCTGTAGAAGTCGATGTCCTTGACGATCACCATCTCGCTGTATTCAACTGAAAACAGCGCGTTGTTGATCACCTTGTCAATGTCCGCCTGGTATCCGCCGGTCAGGAACTGCAGCGATTTTTCGACTCGCTTCGGCGTATCGCGCAGGCCCTCCCGCTCGGGATCTTCCCCGAGCTGCCGCAGCACTTGGGCGATCAGATCCTGCATCCCGGCATTGTACCGCAAGGGGTCGGCCGTCCTGGTCTGGCTGCTTGCGTTCGCGGCGTTGGCGCGGGCCCAGGACGCCGATGCGCTGTACGCCAACCGCGTGCTCCTGGCGGACGCCGTGAAGGCTGCCGCGATCTGGCAGGCGCGGATCGACCACGACCCGAAAGACTTCGAGGCCGCATGGAAGCGCGCCCGGGCCGGCTACTGGATTGGTGGCCACGAAACGGACCAGACCGCACGCGATCGGGCCTACGACCAGGGAATGGCCGCGGCCCGGCTGGCGATTGCCGCCCGCCCGAACGCGCCGGACGGCCATTTCTGGCTGGCGGCGAACATGGCAGGCTACGCGCAGGATCACGGCGTGCGGGGAGGATTGAAATATCGCGGCGACATCCGCGACTCGCTCGAGAAAACGCTTTCGCTCGATCCGGCGTTCCTGCAGGGATCGGCCGACCGCGCGCTGGGACGCTGGTATTACAAAGTGCCGGGTCTGTTTGGTGGCAGCAAGAAGAAGTCGGAAGAGCACCTGCGCAAGGCGCTGACCTACAACCCACGCAGCATCATCTCGCACATCTTTCTCGCAGAGACGCTGGAGTCGCTCGATCGCAAGGAGGAAGCGATCGCGGAATTGAAGAAGGTGCTCGATCTGTCACCGGATCCGGATTGGCTGCCGGAAGACACCGAGTTCAAACAGCAGGCGAAGACGATGCTGCAAGAGTGGCAGCGATAGACGCCTGCATCCTTCGCAGGGCTGAAGCTTCGCTGCCAGAACGAGTATCCGCAGATTACGCATCGGTGTCAGGGTTGGCGGATCACTCTGACAGGCCGCGCCAGCCTCCATGACGGGCTGTTAGACTTTTCACATGCCGTCCAACATCTGGATCGTCGGAGCCGCGCGTACGCCGATTGGCCGCTATGGTGGCTCGTTCGCGGCGGTCCATCCCGCGGAGCTCGGTGCGGTGGCGGCGCGTGCGGCGATGGCGCGCGGGCACGTGGATCCGTCGTGGATCCACGAGACGTTCGTCGGCCATGCGCGGCAGGCGGGATCGGGCCCGAATCCGGCGCGGCAGGTCGGGCGGCGCGCCGGGCTCCCCGACAGCGTACCGGCGACGACGATCAACAAGGCGTGTGCGTCGGGGATGGAGGCCGTGGCCTGCGGTGGACGTCAGATTCTGCTGGGCGAAGCCGATGTCGTGCTGACGGGCGGCATCGAGTCGATGAGCCGGATGCCGTACCTGATAGATGCGGCCGACGCGCGATGGGGGCACCGGATGGGCCACTTTCCGCTGGTCGACGCGATGTATCGGGACGGCTTCACCTGTTCGCTTTGCGGCATGGTGATGGGAGAGACCGCGGAACTCCTGGCGCGCGAGTACAGCATTACCCGCGAGGAGTCGGACGCCTTCGCCCTGGCGAGCCAGGAGAAGGCGGCACGCGCTATCGCCGAGGGCGCGTTCGCGGACGAAATCGCGCCTGTCGACCTCGAAACGAAGAGAGGCGTCGAGACGGTGACCGCCGACGAACACCCGCGCGCGACAACGGCCGCCGGCCTGGCCAGGCTCGCTCCCGTATTCAAGCTCGATGACGCGCCAGGCATCATCACGCCAGGGTCGTCGTCGGGCATCACCGACGGCGGGGCGGCGATTCTGCTCGCGAGCGACGCTGCGGTCGCACAGCATGACCTCACGCCGATCGCTCGCGTGCTCGGATGGGCCAGTGCGGGCGTTGATCCGCGGCGGATGGGGATCGGCCCGGTGCCGGCGGTCCAGCGTCTTCTCGGGCAGCTGTCGTTGCCGCTCCAGGACTTCGATCTCGTCGAGCTGAACGAGGCCTTCGCGCCGCAGGTGCTGGCGGTCCTGCGTGACCTGCCGATTCCGAGGGAGCGCCTGAACGTCCATGGCGGCGCCCTCGCGCTCGGACATCCGATCGGCGCCACAGGAACCCGCATTCTCGTCACGCTGATCTCCGCCCTGAAACGTCACGGGCTCCGCCGCGGCCTTGCCACGCTATGCGTCAGCGGCGGCATGGGGATGGCGATGGCCATCGAGACCACTCAATAGAACTCGAGTTCTCGATTTCTCAAGTCTCTTGAGAGAGGGACGACCCGCGGTTATCGCGTGACGAACGATCGACTCGGGACGTCGATCGGCACGTGACGAGTTCGTGTCGGGACGAGCGGCGTCCGGTTACTTGGATACGGACGCCTGCTGAATCCCGAATTTCGGTTTTGCCGGATCGCTGACATTCGCGCTGCGCGCACCCGTCCCCGACGGTCACACAGTTAGTCACTGAATCGTGTCGTTCGACACGGACGACGCTCGCCCTGCAACCGGCCCGGTGCCCAAGACTTCCTGTGACGAGCGCGTGTCGAACGGCACGCGCCCTGCCACTCGTCACTGTTCGACCGACGAGTCTGCCAGTCCCGGTGACAGACCGCATCACTGGGACGAACTGGGCCGACGCCGTGATGGACGGCGCCCGGCCCGCAGGCGCCGTCGCATGACCGCGAAAGGAGCATCGGAATGAAGGGTCTCACTCTGCGAACCGGCGCAGGCCGGTTCGTACTGGCGGCGATGGCGCTCGTCTTCTGCCTCGCCGTCCTGCCCGCGACGGGCCAGGAGCGATTCAGCGGCTTGACCGGCACCGTCTCGGACGCGAGCGGCGCTGTGCTGCCCGGCGCGACCGTGACGATCACCAACAAGGAGACGGGCAAGGTCTACACGCTCGTGACTGCCGCCGACGGCGTCTACCGGATCCTCGATCTCGAGCCGGGACGCTACAGCGTCAAGTACGAGCTGTCCGGATTCCAAGCTAACGAGGTTCCCGACGTCGTCCTGCTGCTTGGCAACACGCTGACGATCAACTCCGCGCTGAAGATCGGCGGCGTCCAGGAAGCGGTCAGTGTCACCGCGGAGTCTCCGCTGATCGACACCAAGAGCACGACGATCGCCCACAACGTCACCGCCGAAGAGTTCGAGCGCATCCCCAAGGGACGCAGCTTCCAGAACCTGGCATTCGCCTCACCGTCCGTCAACACTGGCGAGGTTGAGGGCGGCATCCAGGTGAACGGAGCCAGCGGCGCCGAGAACTCGTTCACCATCGACGGCGTGACCACCAACAGCCTGGTCAACGGCGCGTCGCGACAGGATGCCGTGTTCGAATACCTGCAGGAAGTGCAGGTCAAAACCGGCGGCATCAACGCCGAATACGGCGGCGCGCTCGGCGGCGTCGTCAGCGCGGTCACCAAATCGGGCGGCAACCAGTTCCACGGCGAGGGCCACTACTACTACACGGGCGCCGGGACCAGCGCCGGCCCAGTGAAGCGGCTGGTGCTCGATCCCATCGACGATCGGACAGTGCAGTACACCAAGGACGTTGAGCAGCCGAACAATCGCCATGAAGTGGGTGCATCGCTCGGCGGCCCGATCGTGCGCGACAAGGTGTTCTTCTTCGGATCGTGGGCGCCGCGCTACGTGCGCCGATCGAACGACTATCTGTTCACACGCAGCGAGTCCGACACGATCGAGCAGGAGCAGACGTTCAACAGCGCGTTCGGCAAGGTCAACTACGACCCAACGAGCCGCATGCGCACCAGCTTCTCGGTGCTGTGGACACCAACCACGTCAACCGGAACGCTGCCTGCGTATAACGACTCGCTTGCGAACTCGATCTCCAGTTCGAAGGTCTCGAACCAGGTACAGAAGACGCGTGGCTTCGAGATTCCACAAACGAGCTACGCGGGCACGGCCGACTTCACGTTGACCAGCTCGTCGCTCGTCAGCGTCCGCGGCGGCTACTTCGACGACAACTACAAGGATACGGGCGTGCCAACGTTCAGCAGCGTCTCGTATCAGACCAGTGCGATCGGTCTTGACTACCCGATTCCGGCGGATCAAGTCGGCGGCATCGGGTTCCAGAACACGCCTCGCGTGCTGCTCGCGGATCACGATCACACAAAGCGCGGTTACGTGCAGGCCGATTTCATCAAAGCGTTCACCCTGGGCGGCGCGCACAACTTCAAGGGCGGCGTCGGCTACCAGCACACGGCGAACGACGTGAACGTGAGCTATCCCGGCGGCGGATACGTGTGGGTCTACTGGGACCGATCCTTCACGAGCAACGATACCGGTCGAGTCGATCGCGGTCCCTACGGCTACTACGAGGTGGACGACAACGGGACGCAGGGGAAGACGTCCGCTGACATCTGGTCGCTATATGTACAGGACCAGTGGACGATTCGGAACCTGACCCTCAACCTGGGTCTCCGCACCGAGCGTGAAGTCATTCCCTCGTTCCGCCCGGACATTCAGCAGACCGCATTCGAGTTCGGGTTCGGCGACAAGCTCGCGCCGCGCCTCGGCGCCAGCTACGACCTGTTCAACGACGGCCGTCTGAAGCTGTACGGCAGCTGGGGCCGCTATTTCGACTGGACCAAGTACGAAGTGTCGCGCGGCGCGTTCGGTGCGGATGTGTGGCGCGTCCGTTACCGCTCGCTCGACACGACGGATGCGTTCTCGCTCTCGGGCACGAACATGCCAGGCCGGAACCTCTGGAACGACGAGCCGGACAGCTTCCAGGACAAACGGATCCCGAACTTCGACAGTGTCGATCCCGACCTGAAGCCGATGAGCCAGGACGCGTTCAACGCGGGCTTCGAGTATCAGCTGCACGGCAGCGCCACGCTGACGGTCAACTACGCGCATACGAATCTGCGCCGAACGATCGAGGACCTTGGCGTGCTCGTGAACGGGTCCGAGGAATACAAGTACGTGAACCCGGGCGAAGGGATTGCCGAGACGATGAATCCGTCTGGACTGACGCCCCTGTTCAACACGCCGAAGCCGAAGCGGCAGTACGACGCGCTCGAGGTCTCGCTGGAGAAGCGCTTCTCGCGTAACTGGTTCGCAAGCGCCAGCTACGTCTACAGCCGCCTCTACGGCAATTACGCCGGTCTCGCCAACTCGGACGAGATCTCGACGCCGACGACGAACCGGACCTCAGCCACCGCGCAGCAGCAGACGGGCAGCATCGCGCGGCCCGGCAGCAGCGCCAACCGTGCGTGGGACCTCGACGAGCTCGTGTGGGATTCGCACGGCACCCTCGACGTACTCGGGCGCCTGGCGACCGATCGTCCTCATGTGGTGAAGCTGTACGGCGCGTATATGCTGCCGACAGGGACGCAGCTGGGCGCGTTCTTCTATGGCGGGAGCGGCACGCCGATCAGCCGCACCGTCAGCAGCATCAACTTCATCCCGATCTTCGTCGACGGGCGCGGCAGTCTCGGCCGGACGCCGTACCTGAGCCAGACAGACCTTCTCGTCTCGCAGGAGGTCAAGGTCGGCGGGTCGAAGAGGCTGCGGCTTGAAGCGAACGTGCTGAATGTGTTCAACCAGCAGACGGCGCGCAGCATCTTCGGGAGCGTCAATCGTCCGCGGCGAACCTCCTCGAGCATCGATCTGCACACCACTAACCTGGCCAGCGGGTATGACTACAACGCGTTGCTCGACGCCACGCCCGACGGCGCCAACGCGCGCGACCCGCGCTACCAGATGGACGACTTGTTCAACCCGGGCCTTCAGGCGCGGTTCAGCGTGAGGTTCATGTTCTAGACTTCAGGCGGCAGGCTTTCAGGCTGCAGGCCCAAGCTCAGGCTGCAGGCTCCGGGGAAGGTTCCTGGAGCCCCGGGTCTCGGCTCAAACCGACCCCCAATCCGCAAGCCGCGCTTCCGCATTTCGTCCCACACCATCCCGCCACAGCTCGCACCAACTCGCCCCTCGCGCAATCCGTCGGTTTGAATCGATTCGTCCCTGATTCCAATCCTCTGAATCCCGTGCTGGGCCGCGTTAACTCGGCGCTAGATCCCTCTCATCGCGCGGTTCGTCAACAAACGCGCGACATTACCGCGTGGTCGTCACTCAACCGTTTTAGTAGCGGTTCACGGCACATGCCTTGCCATTCATCACTGGCGCAGGCGATCGAACCCCAGCGGGCGACTGTGACGAATCGCCTCAATCGTGTGATGAACGCTGTGATGAACGGACAGGAGAATATTTCATGAAACCTCGGATGGTGATGCTCGCCGTCGTGCTGGTGCTGATTGGCGCCACACTCGGACGGGCGCAGGAAACGACCGGCACAGTGACCGGTCGAGTGACGGACGCGCAGGGGCTCGCCGTCCCTGGTGCGACGGTCACGCTGGCCGGACCGCAGGGCGCGAAGGCCTTCACAACCGACGCCGACGGCCGCTACACCGCACCCCTGCTGGTGCCCGGCACCTACGTCGTCAAGGCGGAGCTCCAGGGATTCAAGACCGTCGAGCAGCCGAACGTCGTCGTCCGCCTCGGGCAGACGATCGAGGTGCCGCTCGCCATGCAGGTGGGCGGAATGTCGGAGACCGTCGAGGTGACGGCGTCCTCACCGATCGTCGATACGCGATCGACGACCGTGGGCGCGGTGCTCGACAGCGCCGCGCTGGCCAATATCCCGATCGGCCGCCGTTTCAGCGACGCGCTCTACGTCGCGCCGGGCGTGACAAGCAGCGGCAGCGCCGGCAAGTCGAACCCGTCGATGGGCGGCGGCAGCGGCCTCGACAACACCTACGTCGTCGACGGCGTGAACATCACGAACAGCGGCTACGGTGCCCTCGGCTCGTACTCGATCATCTTCGGCTCGCTCGGCAACGGCACGCCGTACGACTTCGTCAAGGAAGTGCAGGTGAAGACGGGCGGCTACGAAGCCGAGTTCGGCCAGGCCATCGGCGGCGTCGTGAACGTCGTCACCAAGAGCGGAACCAACAACTACTCCGGCAGTGTGTTCGGCTATTCGCGTCCGAGCGGCGTCGAGGGGAACTGGAAGGCGTTCCAGTCCGAGAACGGCACCGTGCAGACCGAGAGCAGCTCGCTCAGCGACGTCGGCGTCACGTTCGGCGGGCCGATTCTTCATAACCGGGTGTTCTTCTTCGGGGCGATCGATCCGAGCTGGGAGACACGGACGCTGCGCGCGCCGGACAACGTGGACGCGGACGGCAACCGCCTGTTCCCGCTCTACGATCTCGGCGGCATCGATCGGAAGCGCCAGATCACCTCGTACTCGGCGAAGGGCACGTGGCAGATGAACGCGAACCACCACGTGGATGCGTCGTTCTTCGGTGATCCGGCGAGCGGCGACAACGGTCCGCAGCGTACCTCTGCCCTGCTCGCACAGAACACGTCACAGTTCAGCGCGCTCGACAAGTTCGGCGGCAACAACCAGACGGTGAAGTACGACGGCGTGTTCTCGCCGAAGCTGCTCGTCGAAGCCAGCTACTCGCACGCGCGCAACCAGATCGTCGAAGTACCGTCGGTGAACGACTGGCGCATGACCGACTTCCGCGTCGTGCCGAACATCGCCTCGGGCGGCATCGGCTTCTACGAGGCCGGCAACGATGGCAAGAACGACCAGTACACCCTGAAGGCGACCAACGTCCTCGGCAATCATCAGCTGCGCTACGGCGTGCTCTACGAGAACATCAACTACGACCAGATCAACCAGCGCACCGGTCCGACGTTCACGCTGTCCGACGGCACGCAGACGGCGACCGGCGGCGAGATCTCGATCCTGCCGGAGATCACCGGCTTCAACACGATCTACCGCGTGACGCGCGCCAACCTGAATGCCGGCCGCAGCACGAGGCAGCACTACACCAGCTTCTTCGCCCAGGACACGTTTACTGTCGGCAGCCGGCTGACCATCAAGCCGGGCATCCGCTACGAGCAGCAGACCCTGGTCGGCACGCTGGTGGACGACTTCACGCTGAAGAACAACTGGGCGCCCCGCATTGGCGCCACCTACGACGTTCTCGGTAACGGGCGGTCGAAGCTGTTCGCCAACTGGGGTCGCTTCTTCGCCAAGATCCCGAACGATCTGGCCGCTCGCGCCCTGTCGTCGGACGCCGGCATCAGCCGCGCCGACTACTTCGACGCGAACCTGACGCAGCCGGTCCCGGAAGGCGTCGCGATCACGACGCAGACGCCAGGTGGCGTGGCGCAAACGGTGACGCAGCATCTGCTGCTGCAAGGCGTTGGCGCCGATCTGATCGATCCGGATGTCAAGTCGTCCTACGTCGACGAGTTCGTCGGCGGCTTCGAATACGAGGCATTCGCGAACGTCAACCTCGGTGTGCGCTACATCCATCGCACGATTCCGCGCGTGCTCGAGGACATCGGTTCCTATCCCGTCGGCGCGTGCGACTTCCTCGGCGTCGGCTGCTCGTTCGACTACACGCTGACGAACCCGGGCCCGGATTCCGAGGTGCTTACCGATCTCGGCGCGACGTTCGAGAAACCGATTCACGACTACGACGCCGTGCAGTTCACGGCGGAGAAGCGTTTCTCCAACAACTGGTCGCTGCAGGCGTCCTACACCTGGTCACGGCTGCACGGCACCTTCGAGGGCTTCTACCGCGAGGACAACGGCCAGTCGGATCCGGGGATCACGTCGCTCTACGACTTCCCCACCAACGATCCAAGCTACACGCAGATCGGCGGTCAGGCGCCGTTCAACTATCTGGGCGACATCCGTTTCCTCGGCGCACTCGGCGCCGGACCGCTGCCGCTCGATCGGCCGCACGTCGTCAAGCTGTTCGGCAATTACGTGTTCAACTTCGGGCTGAACACCGGCGTGGGCCTGACGATGAACTCGGGAAAGCCGTTGACGGCGTTGGCATCGAATCCGAACTACACGAACGGCGGCGAGATTCCGAGTGACGCCTCGGGGTGATGGGTTCGAGACGATCGACGGGTTCAAGACACGGACGCCGTTCGAGTACACCGCCGACCTGCACGCGGACTACGGCCTGAAGTTCGGCGGCAGCCGCCGGCTCGTGCTGCTGGCGGACGTGTTCAACCTGTTCGATCTGCAGCGGACGATCGACTACGACAACTTCGTGGAGCTCGAAAAGGGCGTCGCCAACCCTGACTTCGGCAAACCGATCTCGCAGAACGTGGCCGGGCCGCAGTTCCAGACGCCGCGGCAGATCCGCTTCGGCGCGAGGATCGAGTTCTGACAGGTTGAATCGGGTTGATCAGGTTGATCAGGTTGATCAGGTTGGTGGGGTTCGTCAGGTTGGTCGGTTGATCGGGTTGGAGCGCAGCGGACCCGATCAACCCTGTCAACCCAACCAACCGGTTCAACCCGACCAACCCGTCAACCCGGTTAACCCGACCAACCTGTTCAACCCGACCAACCCGGCCAACCCGGGAGTTGGTCCCATGCGCAACCAAGGGACCAATCACCCATGGCAGTGGCGAATCTGACTAATTCGTTACGAAGCGACGATCCAACGGGATGGATTGAAGCCTCACAGATCCAAGAATCCGCTCGTCACCCGCATTAGCGTGTTCACACCTAAACTATTGCAATCGTAGGACTTCTCTGCTTCCTTCACACTGGTACGCGCTTTCCATATAGGGGAACCGGATCGGGACCCGCCCGTTTCGCCTGATCGCACTGTTCGACCCCAAGAGGAGGATTGAGAATGTTCAGACGTGCTGTTTATGCGCTTGCGTGCGTGCTGGCCCTGTCGTTGCCGGCGGCCGCGCAGGAGCAGACCGGCCAGATTAGTGGCTCCGTGAAGGACACTTCAGGCGCCGTACTGCCGGGCGTCACTGTCGAGGCCTTGAGCCTGGCGACGGGCGCCGTGGCGTCGAGCGTCGTGACGGACGGGTCGGGAGCCTACCGCTTCCCGGGCCTGCGCCCAGGCAAATACGAAATTAGCGCCAAGCTCCAGGGCTTCACCACCGCCAAATCGGCTCCTGTCGATCTTCGACTCGGGCAGCTCCTGACCGTCGAGCTCGCGCTCGCGGTTGGCGGCGTCGCGGAGACCGTGTCGGTGACCGCGGAGTCCCCGCTCATCGACACGAAGCAGAACGCACGTCAGTCGAACATCCGCGACGAGCAGATCGCGCTGCTGCCGCACGGCCGCGACTTCACGTCGCTCGTGACCCAGGCGCCCGGCGCCAACAGCGAGTCGAAGCTCGGGGGCCTCTCGATCGATGGCGCGAGCGCCGGCGAGAACCGCTACATCATCGACGGCATCGAGACGACGGACCTGCAGGACGGCACCTCGGGCAAGAACCTGAACGTCGGACCTCGTCGAAGAAGTCCAGGTCAAGTCGAGCGGCTACACGGCGGAGTATGGCGGCGCGATGGGCGGCGTGATCAACACGGTCACGAAGAGCGGCAGCAACGACTTTCACGGGACGGCGGGCGTGCAGTTCCAGGGCAACCAGACCTCGGGTGGCTTGTCGCTGGCTCCCGGCAGCGTGATCAGCGGGTCGGGCCCCACCGTCTACTCGACGGGCGTGCCGAATCTCCGCACCTCGCTTGACCGACGACAGCGTGTCCGAGTACGTCACGTATCCCGAGGATGACTACACCCGCTATGAGCCAAGCATCTCGCTCGGCGGCCCGATCGCGAAGGACAAGATCTGGTTCTTCGGCGCCTACAATCCAGCCCTGATCAAGTACGATCGCACGGTCACGCCAGAGAGCGCGCAGAACCCGGCCGCGGCCTCGAGCGTCACGACGCGCAAGGATCAGATCCAGTTCATCACCGCGAACACGACGGCGCAGATTGGCAACGATCTCCGCACGCGCGTCGCGTACAACAACAGCTGGGAAAAGCGCAAGGGCCTTCTGGCCAATCCGAACGGCCTCGATCCCGACGGCACGAATTACTCGAAGACGTCTGAGTTCCCGAACTGGACGCTGTCGGGCAACGCCGACTGGGTGCCTTCGCAGCGGTTCGTCGTCGGCATGCGAGGCGGGTACTACAAGACCGACTGGCACGATACGAACGTCACGAACGAACCGCGCTACACCTGGACCACCACGAACAACATCGGCTTCCCGGACGTTCCCGCGTCGTTGCAGCACGGCACGGGCTTCACCAGCATCCCGACGAACACTGGTACTGACCAGGATCAGTTCACCCGCGCGTTCTTCCACGTCGACGGGACCGTGTACGCGAGCGGCGGCGGCGAGCACCAGGTGAAGTTCGGGATGCAGTTCGACCGCACCGGCAACAAGGTACTGAGCGGCGAGCTGCGGCCGCGCGTGACTCTCCGATGGGATGCGGCCTTGCCCGCGCCGGCGATCCGCTCAGGCAGCGCGGCCCTTCGGCTATTACTCGGTACGCAGCCAGGCAGTCGACCCGACGCACGGCTTCATCACGCAGGGCGACATCCACATGAACAACTTGGGCTTCTTCGTCCAGGATGCGTGGACGATCAGCAACAAGCTGACGGTGAACGTCGGCGTCCGCACTGAGCGTGAGGACGCGTCCCGACCTACACGACCGGGGCCGACATCCCCGAGTTCGGCGTCGAGTTCGGCTACAAGGACAAGTTCGCGCCGCGCGTCGGCGCCGCCTACGACGTGCGCGGCGACGGCAAGTGGAAGATCTTCGGCTCGTGGGGTCTGTTCTACGACTTCTTCAAGCTGGAGCTGCCCCGCGGATCGTTCGGCGGCGACAAGTGGATCGAGTACTACTACACGCTCGACACTCCGACTGGCCGAACCTGTGGCCGACTCTGGCTGCCCGCCGGCGTGCCCGGGACGCTTCATCGCGGCAGACCGACTTCCGTCACCCGTCGTTCGGGTCGCGATGCCATCGATCCAGACCTGAAGCCGATGCGGCTGCAGGAAGCGACCGCCGGACTCGATCACGAGCTGAACTCACAGTTGGCCGTCGGCGTCCACTACGTCCACAAGCAGATCGACACGGCGATTGAGGACACCGGGCTCGCTCGACGCCGCAGGCAACGAGATCTACGTCATCGCGAACCCGGGCGAAGGCCTGACCGAGCTCGGCCTTCACTCGATCCCGCAGGTCAACCTGCCGAAGCCGAAGCGCGACTACGACAGCGTCGAGTTCTTCCTCGACAAGCGCTTCGCTGACAACTGGTCGCTGCGCACGAGCTACCTGTGGAGCCGTCTCTACGGGAACTACTCGGGCCTCAGCCAGTCGGACGAGCAGGGCCGCACCAGCCCGAACGTCGGCCGTCTGTTCGATTACCCGGCGATGATGTTCGATCGAGCATGGTCAACCGGTCTTCGGCCCGCTGGCGACGGATCGGCCGCACCAGTTCAAGGCACAGTTCATCTATCAGTTCAACTTCGGCACGGCCATTGGACTGAACGAATACGTGGCAAGCGGCACGCCGGTCACGCGCGAGATCGGGATTCTGCCGACCAGCAACTATCCCGGTGAACTATCTGGGTCGCTGAAGCGACGGTCGGACGGATACGTTCTCGCAGACCGATCTGTTCGCTCAGCACGAGCTGAAGTTGGGCGGTGGCCGTCGGCTGCAGTTCCAGGTGAACGTCCTGAACCTGTTCAACCAGGAGGCGGCGACGTCGAAGTACTCGACCTATCAGAAAGTCGATGGCGTCGAGCTTCGACGAGCACGACTTCTACGCGGTCGGCTCGACTTCGATCAGCTGATCAACGAACAGGGTGTCGCGGTCGATCCGCGCTTCCTCCAGAACAACTTCTTCCAGGCGCCGATCATCGCGCGCTTCGGCGTGAAGTTCCTGTTCTAGTCAGCTGCGGGATCCCCGTGTAAGCTGTGCCCCGCGGGCTTTGGCCCGCGGGGCTTTTTTCTTTGGACGGAGGCTCCGATGCGGAACGTGCTGGTGTTGCTGCTGGGACTGATCACCACGGTGCCGGCGTTCGCACAACAGACCCCTCGCGCCGATGCGAACGTCGAGCGCGCCAGGACTCACTACTTCCGCGCCTGGGAGAACATGCGCGCCGAGGCGTTCGACGTAGCCGCCCAGGAGTTCGGCGCCGCAATCGAGCTCTATCCCAAATACGCGTTGGCGCACTACGGCCTCGGACGCGCCTACATGTCACTGCGCCGCTACAACGATGCGATTCGCGCGCTCTCTGCGTGTAGCACCATTTACAGCGAACAGACGAGCCGCGTGTTCACCAACCAGCTCGACGCCAATCGGCAGCGCCAGGATCGCCTGATGGAACTGCAGGACCTGCGGACACAATACTCCAAAGGACCGCAGAACGCCGGCACCGCCGACACCATGCGGCAGATCGACAACGCCATCCGGATGACTGGCAACGCGTTCGATCGAGGGCAGAACGTGCCAATCGAGACGCCCGTTCCCTCGTTCGTATCGCTCTCCCTTGGCAGCGCCTACTTCCGATCGGAACAATTCGATGAAGCAGAGCATCAGTATCGCGCGGCGATCAACGCCGACGCCAAAGCTGGCGAGGCGCACAATAACCTGGCGGTCATCCTGATGATGAAGGCGCAGTACGCCGACGCCTTGGCCGAACTCAAGGCCGCTGAGAAAGCCGGCTTCCGCGTAAATCCGGAGCTGAAAGATCAGATCAAGAGCCGGATATCGCAGTAAGGAGCGGCGTTACTCCCTCAACACCAGCGTATTGAACAGCAGCTTGAAGGTACCGTGTGACTGGGCACGGTAGTGCGGCCGGAAGCCAAATAGCGTGACGTGGCCTTTGCCGAGAGGAACGTCCAATGCGGCCTGCCGGCCGCCGAGGCGATCGGCACCGAGCAGCCACCCGCTCATCAGGAGCGTATTCGCCGGCGCGTAGCGAGCCAGCGTGACGACGGAAGGGTCGTCGGTCTCGAATGCGCGCGACTCCGCGAAAAAGGCAGCCGCAGACGACGGCATGCCGTACGCGCCCGGCCTTGTCGCATCGACGTCGATCCTGAGTACTGAGCCCGGACAGTAGAACGTGGATTGATCGAGGCGCGCGATCGGGTTGCGAATCCGCGCGAACTTCCCGCCAAATCGTTCGAGCACCAGGTCCGTTGCGGCATCGAAGGCGACCAGGCGCCCGCCCTCCTCGACGAACTGCTTGAGCGCGGCAACACCTTCGCTGCCAATGCCGCCGCGATAGTCCGGCGGTACCGGGCCGGTGGGGCCGTTGCGGGCGGGCGCAGTCGCGCCGTGTCCGTCGAGAATGCCCTCGGCCGATTGCGCCGGTAATAGCACGACGTCCACCCGTGAACGGAGATTGCCGGCGCGAATGTCCTGGTTCCGCAGTGTCGTGTAGGCGAACCCGTATTGCTCGAGCAGCCAGCGGATCCAGCCTTCGTCCATGTTGGCGATCCAGCTGCGGTAAATCCCAATGCGCGCCGGGCGAAGCAGTCGAGCACCCGTCCGCGAAGACTTCCCGGCGCGCCGCGCGTCGACGCCCAGAGTCTCCGCGGCTTCGTTCAGCGCTGCCGCTTCTGCGCGGGATCGGGGCGCGGCGAGATAGGTGCCGTCAGCTGTTTGTGTCATCAGAACGTTTGCGGCCAGCAGCCGCCTGACGAGCGCGGCGCTGTTGTTGCGCGAGGCAGAGATCGCGTAGGTCCGCCCCGCGCGCGCCGGCCGGGGCCGGCCTTTCTCGTCGAATACGCCGCCGTTCACCTTTGGATAGGCGGTCAGTCGAGTCAGCGGCGCATCGAACGGCTTCGCGACGGCAACAGCGTCGACGCCCATCTGGAACGCGAGCGTCCAGCCGGCAGTGTCGTAGGGCGGAATCGGCTTCCCTCCTGGGCTCGATCGCAGATCTGGATAGCGCTGCGCCTCGAACAGGTCCTTGGCAAAGGCGCGAAACGGCTGGTCCAGGCGCACCACCCAGGTGCCGGCCGGATATTCACGTCCGTCAGCCGTGAACGTCGCATCGGCGACGTCGACGTCGATGGCGCCTCGCATCAGCGTCTCGATGAACGTGGCGGCGGCGGGAACATCGTGTTGTGAGGGCGGCACAAGGTAGGCGACCGGCGATTCGCTTCTTCCCTTCTCGATCTGACGGGCGCCGACCTGATATATGCCGTACAGCAGCTGCTCGCGGTACTTGGCAGCGGCGTCGAGGACAGCCAACGACCCGGTCAGCATGTAGTCCACGGCATCCCTCAAGTGGAGCGTGCCGCCCTTCCAGGGATTGGGGTAGGACGTCGTGGGCTCGAGCGTCGGCGTGCCGTTGGACATGACGCGCGGGAACTCGGTGGACGAATAGGTGAATGGAGTCGCGGACGCGTGTCCGGTCTCGGTCAGGATGCCGATGATGTTGTGGAAGTACGAAGCAGTCCGGACCGAGCCGTTGTACCAGGTGGAAAACTCGTAGCGCGAGACGATGCCGTCCTTGCGCTCGCGCTCGAAGCGATAGAGCATCGCGCCGCCGACGAGGTCGATGCCGCGCATGATCTGCGGATCGATGTTCGGGTTGAACGGATCGGGGAACGGCGGCACGAACATCCGGGGCGGCCACGTGCCCTGGTGCTGGTTGTACATGATCTGTGGCAGCCAGTCCCGGTACAGCAGCCGGTTGACGATTCGCGTCTCCTCCTGCGTCTGCATGTAGAAGTCACGGTTGTTGTCGTGGCCGACGTATTTCTGATAGAGCCACGGCATCGGGCTGTCCTGGTAGGGCGTGCCGAGCGTTCGGCGATACCAGTCCACCACCAGATCCAGACCGTCGGGATTGATGGTCGGCAGCAGCACGAGGATGACGTTGTCGCGAATCGCTTGCATTTCCGGCGATTCCTCGGTCGCGACGCGCCAGCCGAGAAGAAGGGAATGCTGCGCTGTCGCCACCTCGCTGGCATGCAGGCCGTTGTCGATCCAGACGACGGCTTTGCCCTCGCGTGCCAGCGACTGTGCCTCGGTATCCGTGACGCCGCGAACCCTCGCCATTCGCCGCGCGATGTCGCGATAGTGCTCGAGCTTCGCCAGGTTGGCTTCGGAAGAAATGACCGCGACGAGCATGTCGCGGCCCTCAGTCGACTTCCCCGCCGACATCAGCATCACGCGATCGGACGCCGCGTCGAGCTTCTCGAAGTAGCTCCGGAGCTGGTTGAAATCAGCCAGCTTATAGTCGTCGCCCGGCGTGAACCCGAGCACGTCGCGCGGGGTCGGAACCGCCTGCTGCCGCGCCGACGTTACGAGGCCAATCGTGATCGCGATGAGGAGTACTGCGAAGAGGAACGCCGAGCCGCGTGGGTTGGACGGATCCGGCGATTTGATTGGAGCCGGTGCGCGGTACGTGGACGCCATCCGCGTCATCCGCGGATTAAAGACCGTGAAGAGGCCACTGTTAGATTTGAACGGTGTCGATCTGTGCGCGCTGGAGCCTTCCGCTGAAGTCGACGTAGATTGACTTCCACTCCGAGAAGACATCGAGCGCGGCGATCCCGGCCTCGCGATGGCCGTTGCCGGTCGCCTTGGTGCCGCCGAACGGCAGGTGCACTTCCGCGCCGATGGTGGGAGCGTTCACGTAGAAGAGGCCCGTGTACACGTCGCGCATCGCCGTGAACGCCTTATTGATGTCGCGGGTGTAGATCGAAGCCGAGAGCCCGTAGGCGACATCGTTGGCGGTGGCGATGGCTTCGTCGAGCGAGCCGCAGCTGAGGACCGACACGACCGGGCCGAAGATCTCTTCGCGCGCGATCCGCATCGACGGCGTGACTTTGGTGAAGATCGTCGGCTCGTGGAAGAAGCCCCTGGCGAAAGCGCCCGACGTCAGCCGATTCCCCCCGACCGCCAGCGTCGCCCCTTCGGCCTGACCGATTTTGACGTAATCGACGACGCGGGACAGTTGTGCCTCGCTGACGCTCGGCCCCATCTGCGTCGAAGCCTCCAGCCCGTCGCCGACGCGCAGCTGTCTTGCGCGGGCCACGAAGGCGTCCACGAACGCGTCGTGGACGTTCTGATGCACGACCACACGGCTGGCAGCAGTACACCGCTGTCCGCTCGTGCCAAATCCGCCCCACAGCGCGCCATCCACCGCCAGTTCGAGATCGGCGTCGTCCATCACCAGGATGACGTTCTTGCCGCCCATCTCGAGGTGCACCTTCTTGAACGACGATGCGCAGGCCTGGTTTACCAGACGGCCCGTCTCCGTCGACCCGGTGAAGGAAATCACGTTGACGTCCGGATGCGACACCAGCGGCGCGCCCGTGCCGGGACCGTCGCCGAGCACCAGGTTCAGCACGCCAGGCGGCAGACCGGCATCGTGGAGCGCCTGGACGAAGTTGACCGCCGAATGCGGCGCCTCTTCGGCGGGCTTGAACACGACAGTGTTTCCGCAGACCAGCGCCGGCAGGATTTTCCAGGACGGCACCGCAATCGGAAAATTCCACGCCGTGATCATCCCGCAGACGCCGATCGGCTGGCGAATCGACATCGCAAACTTTTCGCGCAGCTCCGACGGCACGGTCTGGCCGTACTGGCGCCGACCCTCCCCCGCCATCAGGTAGCTCATGTCGATCGCTTCCTGCACGTCGCCACGCGTCTCGTCGAGGATCTTTCCCATCTCGCGCGTCATCGTACGCGCGTAGTCCTCCTTCCGCTCTGACAGGATTTCGGCGGCACGATACAGGAGCTCGGCGCGTCGCGGAGCGGGCACCAGCCGCCATCGGCCAAACGCCGCACGCGCCGCGGCGACAGCGGCGTCGACATCATCCGGCGTCGATCGTGGGAGCACGCCGACGACGTCGTCCTGATTCGCGGGATTTCTGTTCTCGAGGGTGCCTGACGCGGCTGCGTCCACCCATTGGCCATTGATGAAGTTTCGATATGACGTTGGCGCGGCCTGGGTCATCGACATGCCGCCCAGAGTGCCGTACTCCGGATGAGCGTGCAAGGTGTGCCAGCTGTCCTGATCCGGACACATGGCGCCGCCCGTATTGAAGTACAGGCCTCGTGCCGATTGAGTGAGATACACCCACCGAAAGCGCGCGAACGGGCCATGAAACTCGAAGGCGCGGCGTGGTGTCTCACTGGATAGCAGTGATGTCCGGATCGCGAGTCAAATGTGGCACTAATCGCCACAAGAAACCGTCTGGCATCCTACGGATAGTCGGATTTTCAGAGGCAACTGGGCGGGTTCAGGCCGGAAACGTCATGGCGCGATTCTTGAATTGAGGTAGGACAGAGGACACGGTCATGCATACGGGTGAACACAGTCTGGCAGCACCGGCCGTCAAGGCCTTGCGGAAGGTTGTCGTCGTGAACGGCAATCCTGAGGTGCTCGAACTGCTCGAGTCGGCGCTCGACGGTGGCCGGTACGATCTGGTGTTTGCCGATGCTGGCCAGCATGCCTACTCGATTATCAAGCGCGAGCAGCCCGACCTCGTCGTGCTGGCGGTGAAGATCGACGAGATGGAGGGTTTCCAGCTGCTGTCGATGCTGAAGCTCGATCCCGACACGCGCAAGCTCCCGGTTGTCACCTACACGTCCGATACGTCCGACTCCGCGGACGAAGACGACGAGTACGAGGACAGCGGATTCGACTTCGAGCCGCGGGTACCGCTCCGCCTGCACTGACACGACGCCGCGGCACGACGGACGCCGCGGCGGCGCGAAGCAACGGTGCTATAGTCCGCACGCATGGCCGATGGCAGGCGCCACTCGGAACGAATTCAGATTCTCGGCGACCTGCCCGGTGCCGCCACCGTTCAGCAAAGTATCTTCGTCAAGGAACTGAGCAGCGGCGGCGCTCAGATCGAATCCACGTTTCCGCTTGTTCTCAACGCGATCCACGAATTTCGTCTGGCGCTCGGCAGCTTGACGGTCGTCGTGAAGGGTCGCGTCGTCTATTGCCGCATTGAAGATGTCGACGCCGAGGCAGTGGTCTACCGCGCCGGCATCGAGTTCGTGGAGATGCCCGACTGGGTGGCCGGTGCCGTCAAGGACTTCGTCGCGGCACTGAAGGACGGACGGCAGGCCTGACCCTTCTTCGCCAAGGCTACGGAGGGCAGGCTCTCTGATCGAAACGGGCACATGGCGGAGCTCGGATTCTTCTACGGGACCCTCATGAGCGGCTTCGAGCGCCGTACGCGGCTCGGGCTGGATGCGGAGCTCGCCTACCGCGGACGTGGCTGGATTCATGCCTCGTTGTACGATTTGGGCCTCTACCCTGCCGCGGTACCGGACGAAGACAGCCGCGTGTGGGGCGAAGTCTTCGAGCTGAAGGATCCGGCCGCCGTGCTCGAAGCGATCGACGAGATCGAGGGCTACAGCGTCGATCATCCCGACACGAGCCTCTACGTTCGCCGGCACGTGCCCGTGCACCTCGAAGACGACACTATCGCCGAAGCCTGGGTGTACTTCTACAATGCGCCGCTCGGCCGCGCGTCGCGTATCCCGTCCGGCGATTACCTCTCGCACATGAAGCTGCGATAGCTCCAAGATCCATATGTAGGGCGGAGCTTCAGCTCCGCCTGCAGGGACCGTAGGGCGGAGCTTTAGCTCCGCCTCCTGAAGGCTAGAATCCCCGGATGCGAATCCGGACGTGCGCGGCTCTTTTTCTGCTCGCCTCAATCGACGGCCGCGCCCAGACGCCGGCGCCAGCGGATGTCGACCCCGTGGTCGCGCGGATCATTGCGTCGGTGGACGAATCGCGGGTGGCCGCGACCGTCAAGTCGCTGGCCGACTTTGGTACGCGGCAGCTCTATTCCGACACGACGTCGGCAACCCGCGGAATTGGTGCGGCGCGGGAATGGATTCGGCAGCAGTTCGTGGCGGCGGATCCGCGTTTGCAGGTGTCGTTCGATACCTATCAGGTCGCCGCTCAGGGTGGCCGGCTCCCGCGCGACGTCGAGCTGCGGAACGTCGTCGCCGTGCTCCCGGGCAGGTCGCCGCGCCGGATCTACGTCACCGGCCACTACGACTCGGTGGCGCGTCGAACCGACGGTCAGGGCGGCACGACGGGCTTCGACTGGACGCGCGCCGACAACGACGCGCCGGGCGCGAACGACGACGGATCGGGCACGACGGTGGTGCTCGAGGCGGCGCGCGTGCTCGCAGCGAGCGGCGTCGACTTCGACGCGACGCTCGTGTTCGTCGCGTTCGCCGGCGAGGAGCAGGGGCTGGTTGGCGCGACTCTCCACTCGGCGCACGCCAGGCAGGAAGGATGGCGCGTCGACGCCGTCCTCAACAACGACATCGTCGGTGGCAGCCACGGTGGCGCAGGTGTCAGCGACGCCGCACAGGTGCGGATCTTTTCGGAAGGTCCCGAGGACTCGCCCTCCCGCCAGGTCGCGCGCTATGTGCGCCGGCAGGCCGCACGTTATCAGCCCGGGCATGCCGTGACCCTGATCGGGCGAGCCGACCGGTTCGGGCGCGGTGGCGATCACACGCCATTCAACCAGCAGGGGATTGCGGCGGTACGCGTCTCCGAGGCGCGGGAGCACTACGCGCGGCAGCACTCGGTCGACGACACACCGGATGGTGTGGACGCGGCCTACCTGACTCGGAACGTTCGGGTCAATGTCGCGGCGCTCGCGTCGCTCGCGCTCGCGCCCTCAGCGCCGCGTGTGACCGACGACGACGGTGTGCCGCGGCTGACGCGCGGCGCGTCAGGATACGACGCGCAGCTGGCGTGGGCCGCCGTGGCCGGCGCGGCGGGTTATCGAGTCTTCTGGCGCAACGCATGGACTCCCGACTGGGAGCATGAGATCACCGTCGGTCCGGTGACGGAGACGATGCTGTCGGGCGTGTCAATCGACAACGTGGTGATTGGCGTCGCGGCCGTCGATTCCAACGGCCACGAGAGCCTGACGTCGGTGTACGTGATGCCCGAGAGGAAGTTGCGTGAGATTAAGACCGTACGATGAAAAGGCGGACCTGAAGGTCCGCCCTACAAATGCTGGGCCGGGACGGTCCGCCTATTCGTCGTCGGCCTGATGGCCGCCGGCGGCCTCACCAATCAGGTCGATGATCTGCGGCGGCACTTCAAAGGAGAGGGACACCGTCTTGCCGGTGCCAGCCAGCTGCAGCGAATCGATCACGGCCTGCAGCTCGGGCTTCTGTCCAGCCTGCAGCTTTGCCAGCGCCAGGAAGCCCTGGACGACATCGCGGAGATTCTGACCGGCCTGCTCGTCGCGGGCTTCAGCGCGGATGCTCCCGCGAACCCCGCCGTTGATGTGTCCGTTGGCTGCGAACCACCGTACCGCCGGGATCTTGCTGACCACGCCTTCGGGCAGCTTGGCCTGGCTGATGAGCGCGTCGAATCGACCGACGGCCCACGCGTTGCCGTCGTCCATGTCGTTCACGAGGTTCATCATCTCGCGGTTCGCCAGCACGCTCTGGCCGCCCTGGCGATCGAGCGCGTGCTTGATCACGCTGGTTTCGCCGACCCCGACGAGGCCCGCGTTGATGAACGCCACCGTGAAGCTATGCTGGGATCGGCTGCCGGAATCTTCGCCCTGCTTCGTCAGCAGGCGCTTGCCCTTGTAATCTTCGACCTGACCGCCGTGCTGGCGGGCCAACGCTTCGAGGCGCGCCGCGTCGAAGCGGCCGGTGGCGAGCACCATGCCGGTGTACTGTTCCGTCGGATTGGGCTCGAGGAACGCGACGACGTGGTCGATGTCGTGCTCGATGTCGATCCCGGTCGCGGCTTCGAATTCCTCCTGCCCCTTGTCTTCGTGCTTGCGGACCATGGTGGAGTGGAGCTTCTTGCGAAGGTCCGATTTCATGACGTCCGTGGACGTTGGCGTAGGCGACGAGGACGGCGTCGGCGGGCACGTACTGCAGTTCGGATGGGCCCCCGGTCTGGCCGAACGCCCCCATGGGCATTCCTGTGTAATACGCGACGAGCCCCGTGCAGAGCCCGACGAGCAACACCGTCACCGAGCCGAACATGAAGTAGCGGGTCCGCTTGGTCATTCGAAGCACGTCCTCTAAGTTCGTATACGGGTCAGGGCGAAAGCCGGTTCCGAAATTCGCCCCAAATCATTGCTCCAAGACGTATTCCCGGCGTTCGACAGCCCTCGCGGCGAGAGCCAGCGACACCACCGCAACCGCCACCAGCGTCAGGACGCCCTGCACGGGGCCCACGCTTTCCCTGAAGAACGACTGCAGCATCGACAACAGGTTTTCCTGGGGCATGGTGTGGGGCACCAGGCCCTGAGTATAGAAAGCGATGGTAAACCGCTTCAGATACCCCGGCAGCGCCAGCGCGAAGTTTTCCCAGCCGAAGGCGAAGAAAAGGCCAATCAGGACCGGACGCTTGACCCAGGCCCCGACCGCGGCGAACAGCGCGCCGTAAACGGCCAGCCCGACGGCCAGCAGCAGCAGATCCCTCAGCAGGTTCGGGAAGGTCGCCGCGATGCTCGCCCCGCCAACCGGGACCACCAGGAAATAGACGAGCATCACCGACGGCAGGACGATGAGCACGGTCGACGCCAGATAGGCGAGGTATTTGCCGATCAGCACCGCCGAACGTGAGATCGGCCGCGTGAACAGATACGTGATGGTCTTGTCCTCGACTTCGTCGGCGATCAGCGACGTGCCATAGAAAATCCCCAGGATCGGCACGATGAAACGCAGGAACAGGAACCACATCATCAAGCCGAAAATCGCCGACCCGCCGACGCGTATGCCGTTCACCTTCATCGCCGGCAGGTTCATCATGTCCACCACCCGCAGGATGATGGCGATGAGCACGGGACCGCCGACGATCAGGCCCAGGAACACGGTCCGGCGCGACCACAACATCTCGCCGAGCGACACGTCGAACACCCGCAGCGATGCCGTCATCAGTGACGGCAGCTTTGTCGGCCTCAGTTGTGGAGGCGGGGCTTCAGCCCCGCCGACAGTCGTGGACATTCTGGATTCCTGACTCTCGAGTTCTCGATTCTCGAGTTCTCGCGTTCTATTACTTCACCAGATACTGGAAGACCGCCTGCAGATTGTCGTCAGGGGAGGTCACCTCCTGGACGCCGCCAGCTTCGCCGGTCGCCGCCAACGCGGTGAGCCGCGCATAGAACACATCCGGCTTCTCCGTCTGCACGATGAGCGCACCGGTGTCGAACTTCAGGCTCAGCACGTCGTCGTCCGCGAGAAACCGACGCGCGAGCGCCCGCGGATCCGCGGCCTTGATGTAGACCGTGTGTGGATGCTCGTCGATCAAATCGCGAATCTGGTGGACGTTTCCCTCGGCGAGGATTCTGCCGTTGTGAATCAGCAGGATGTTCGACGTCATCGCCTCGATCTCGTGCAGGATGTGGCTCGAGACGAGGATGCTCTTGCCAGCCTTCGCCCAGTCCTTGATCAGCCGGATCGTCCGGCGGCGCATCAGCGGGTCCATGCCGCTCAACGGCTCGTCGAGAATGAGGAGCTCGGGATCGTGGACCAGCGCCTGGGCCAGCTTGATCCGCTGCCGCATGCCCTTGCTGTAGGCGCCTATCTTCTTGTTGGCGGCGGGCATGAGATCCACCTGCTCGATCGCCGCCGTTGCGGCGGCGAGTGCTTCGGCCTCTCCATAGCCGTTCAGCCGGACGAGCGCCTGCACCCACTCCAGCCCGGTCATCCTCTCGTAAAAAGCGTCCTGCTCCGGGCAGAACCCGACGCGAAAGAACAGTGCCGGATTGCCCCAGATCGGTTGTCCGAAAACGGTGATCTGTCCCTTGCTCGGGCGCAGTTGCCCGGTGATCAACTTCATGAACGTCGATTTGCCGGCGCCGTTGGGACCGAGCAGGCCCGTGATCCCGCGTGGCACGCGGACGCTCACGTCATTCAGGCCGATGACCTGCCCGTACCACTTGCTGAGATGTGTGGCTTCGACGAGCGGCGCGTCAAGGCTGCTCATGCCACGACCTCGACGCCTCGAATCCGCCGCTCGAGGACCAGCATCGCGACGGCGATCAGAAAGACGATGACGCCGAGCGAGAAGACGACCGGCGTGTCGTGACGCGGCGGAACGCGAAAGATCACGTCTCCCAGCTGGGCGAGACTCTGCGTAGGCGAAATCAGCGAAGCGCCGCCCGCCCGAACGACGTACTTGAGCATGCCGAAGACCGCGTCGGTGAAGAAAATGACGCCGGCGTACATGATGCCGACGAAGCGTGCGCTCTTCGACAACGATGACAAGGCCAGCATCGCAAAGGTGGCGAGCATCACCTGGAGAAATGCAAACACCGTGATCGCCGGGAACAGGAAAAGGTTGTGTCCGATGAATGCCATGCTGCCGGAGAACAGCACCTGTACGGCCAGCAGCAACATCGCCGGGACCCATGTGACGGCGAGGAGGAACACAATGAGAATGGCGGCCTTGCCGGCCACGTACTCAAGCCGCGTCAGGGGCTTCGACAGGTAGATCTGCAGCGCGTTCGCACGACGGTCGGCCGCGATCAGGCTAGCGCCGACGTAGATCGTCACGAAAAACACCCACAGTTCCTGGAACTCCAGGAAATCGCGAAAGGACTTTGCGTTGGTCGCCAGGATCGACAACTGCGAGTAGTTGGTGGTCAGATAGACGCGCACGCACTCGTAGAGAAATCGCCCCCACGACACCGCCAACAGCGCGAGGAGCAGCCGCTTGGCGACCATCGTCTTGATGCCGGCGCGGGCGATGACGAGCCAGCCCTGCCCTTTGGCGTCGCGGCCGCCGGCATAGCGCCGATATCCCTGGTCGTGTATCGGCATTCGCTATTCCTCGCCGACCGCGCGCGCGAACACGTCTTCGAGCGTCGGCACGCTGGGGCGTAGATGGCGCAGTTGCAGGCCGGCACTGGCGGCGAGTGCAAACAGATCGATGGCGTCGCGGTCTTCAGTCACGAACACGCGCATCGCGTCCTCTTCTGTCTCGTGGCACTCGAGGCCGGCTTCGCGGTACACCACCGCCAGCCGGTCGTTCCCTTCTTTCGCGCGCACCTCGAACACCCGTCCGCGGGGCCCTTTCAGGACGTCGATCGATCCCGCGGCAGCCACGCGTCCCTTATCCATGATGACGACGTTGTCGCAGCAGTACTCGACGTCGGGCAACAAATGGGAACAGAGGATCAGATTGACGTTCTTGTTGTGACCGAGATCGCGAATCAGCTCCAGCATCTCGTCGCGGCCTTTCGGGTCCATGCCGTTCGTGGGCTCGTCGAGGAAGAGGAGGTCCGGATCATGGACCAGCGCCTGCGCCAGCTTGATCCGCTGCTTCATGCCGGTGGAGTAGGTTTCGACGTTGCGGTAGCGCGCTTCGCCAAGGCCGACGTAATAAAGCACTTCATGCGCGCGCTGGATGGCGTCTACGGGACGCAACCCGGCGAGCTCGCCGCAGTAGCCGACGAAGGCGACCGCCGTCATCCCCGGAATGTGCGCATCGTTCTCCGGCATGTAACCAATCCGCGCACGGATTTCGAGGGGAGACGTCGCGACATCCAGTCCGAGCACGCGCATCGTGCCCTGATCGGGCTTGATGAACCCGAGCAGGCTCTTGATCATCGTGCTCTTGCCCGCGCCGTTGGGACCGAGCAGGCCGATAGCGCCGGGTTGGAAGGTGGCGGAGACGTCGCGCAGCGCCCAATTGCGGCCGTACTTGACGCTGACGGCGTCGAGCGACACGACCGGCGCGGCCGTCGTGCCGGCGGGAATCTCGCGCGGCGCACCGGCTGCAGCGGAATCGGTCATGCCTGTTGTTTGATACGGCGTGACGAAGGACGAGGTTCGACGGCGCAGAGCATCAGAGCGTTCCCTTCAATCCGAGCGCCTCGGCGCGCGAGCCCAGGAATCGAATCACGTTGGCCACGTGGTCTTCAAGCGGGAGACCCAGTTCCTCGGCGCCGCGGCGCAGATCGTCGCGGCTGACCGCGCGGGCGAAGGCCTTGTCCTTCATCCGCTTCAATACCGACGAAGGCTCGAGGTCGAGCACGCTCTTCGACGGGCGCACCAGGGCGGCAGCCGTCACGAAGCCCGACATCTCGTCGCAGGCATAGAGCACGTGCTCGAGCCGGCTCTCGCGCGGCACGCCGCTGTAGTCGGCATGCGACAGAATCGCACGCGTGAGCCAGTCGGGATATCCCAGCGCCTTCAGGACCTCGACCCCGCGGAACGGATGGTTCTCCGCATCGGGGTATCGCTCGTAGTCGAAATCATGGAGCAGCGCCACGAGTCCCCAGTCATCTTCGTTCTCGCCATAGAGGCTCGCGTAACCCCGTACCGCCGTTTCGACGGCGAGCATGTGCTTGCGCAGGCTCTCGCTCGCGGTCCATTCCGTTACCAGCGCCCAGGCATCTTCACGAGTCGGCATAAACAAGGTCTCAAGGTCGCAAGGTCTCAAGGTCTCAAGGTCGCAGGGTCGCAAGGTCGCAAGGTCGCAAGGTCGCAAAGACGAATTGTAGGGCGGACCTTCAGGTCCGCCGTTCATGTGAATGCAGGGCGCAGGCGGACGTCGACTCATCGGAACACATTGACAAAGGCGGTGATGATCAGGGCGTTCGTGAAATCGATGAAGAACGCGCCGACCATCGGTACGACCAGAAATGCGCGCGGCGCCGGCCCATACCGCTCGACCAGCGCCTCCATGTTCGCCATTGCGTTGGCCGTCGTCCCAAGCATGAAGCCACAGAACCCGCCCGAAATCACCGCGCCGTCGTAATCGCGGCCCATCAGCGCGAACACCGGCCAGACGCAGAGGGCGGCCACCAGGATCACCTGAATCAGCACGATGATCGCCAACGGCACGGCGATATGGACGATCTCCCATAACTTCAGTGTCGTCAGTGCGAGGACCAGGAATAGGGAGAGGGCGACGTTGCCCAAGTCGTCGACGAGCCGCTGCGAGATGCCGACGATCTTCAGCGTCTCGTCCGCGTTGCGGAACGCTGCCGCAGCGAGCATGGCACCGATGTACGCCGGCAACGCCATGTTGACGCGCGCCAGCCAGCCGTTCAACCACGTGCTGACGATGCCACCAATCCACATGACGACGAGCATCACGACCAGCGTTTTGAGCAGCACGTAAGACTCGCGGTCCTCGCCCGCCGGCGCCTGAGCAGGCGGCTCGATCATCCGGTCCTCGACGATGTGCGCCGCGGTCTCGTGAGGCACGCGATGTGCGGCGCCGCGCGGCGTGCGGATCCGGTAGCGCCGAATCAACCACGTGCCGATTGGACCGCCGATGATGCCGCCAGCAACGATTCCGACCATCGCCGAGGCGACCGCGAGCGTTCCCGCCGCCGGGACTCCGGCCGATTCGAACAGCGGCGCAAACGCGAGGCCCGTCGCCGGCCCGCCGGTCAGCGTCACCGAGCCGGCGAGGACGCCCATCAGGGGATGCTGACCGAGGAGCGTCGCGCAGACGATGCCGATCACGTTCTGCGCCACCGCGGCCAGCGATGAGATCAGGAAGAATACAAGGACCAGCGGGCCGCCGACCTTGAGCAGCGACACGCTCGCGCCGAAGCCGACAGACGCAAAGAACGCGATCATCAACGGCGTCTGCAACGTCGTGTCGAGGGAGACGAGCGTGATGCCTCGCTGTCGGGCCACGCTGATCGTGATCGCCGCCAGCAGCCCGCCGACGACTGGCGCCGGAATGTTGTAGCGCGTGAGCGGGGGAATCAGCCGCTTGATGCCGTAGCCGGCGAACAGGACCACGCCGGCAAAGGCGAGCGACTGAACGAGATCGAGAGCGAGCATCCACCTCCTGCCGCTTGCCGGCGCGAGAGGCGGCGGCTATAGTGCAAACGCCTGAGCATCCTATCGAAAAGGGAGCCGGATGACCACATCAGACGCCGCGTCACCTGCCGCCACTGCGCTCGACACGGAATTCAAACGCGGCCTCGGACTGTTCGATTCGACGATGGTCGTCGTCGGCTCGATGATCGGCTCTGGTATCTTCATCGTCTCCGCTGATATCGCACGGCAAGTGGGCAGCCCAGGGTGGCTGCTGATGGCATGGATCGTCACCGGTGCGCTCACGCTCACGGCGGCGCTCTCGTACGGTGAGCTCGCGGCGATGATGCCGCGCGCCGGCGGACAGTACGTCTACCTTCGCGAGGCCTTCTCGCCGCTGTGGGGATTCCTCTACGGCTGGACGCTCTTCCTCGTCATCCAGACGGGGACGATCGCCGCGGTGAGCGTGGCTTTTGGCCGATTCCTCGGTGTGCTCTGGCCGGCGATCGCCGAGGACCACTACCTGATTCCGCCGATTCACCTGTCCACCGGCTATGCCTTGTCGTTGTCGACGGCACAGCTCGTCGCGGTTCTTCTGATTGCGCTCCTGACGTGGACCAACACCCGCGGCATCGACTACGGCCGCATCGTCCAGAACGTGTTCACCGTGGCCAAGACCGGCGCACTGATCGCGCTCGTCGTGGCCGGGCTCGTGCTTGGCTGGAATGCCGCGGCCGTGAGCGACAATTTCGGCAACTTCTGGGGCGTCCGCGGTCAGGTGGACATTGTCTCGGGGCTGTCGGCGGCGACGACGCTGGGGCTGTTCGTCGCGCTGTGCGTCGCGCAGACGGGATCGCTCTTCTCCTCTGACGCGTGGAACAACATCACCTTCACCGCCGGCGAGGTGAAGGACCCGAGGCGCAACCTGCCGCTGGCGCTCGCCTTCGGCACGGGCATCGTGACGGCGCTCTATCTGCTCGCGAACGTCGCCTACCTCGTGACGCTACCGCTGGCGTCCATCCAGCACGCGCCGTCGGATCGCGTAGCGACCGCGACGCTCGACGCGATCTTTCCCGGCCTCGGCGCGACGCTGATGGCGTCGGCGATTCTGATCTCGACGTTCGGATGCAACAACGGCCTGATTCTCGCAGGAGCGCGCGCCTACTATGCGATGGCGCGAGATGGGCTGTTCTTTCGGGCGATCAGCCGGCTGAACGACGCCAAGGTCCCGGCGGCTGGCCTCGTGATCCAAGGCGTCTGGTCCGCGTTTCTCGTCCTGCCGCGGACGTTCGATCCGGCGACCGGCCGCTACGGCAACCTCTATGGCAACCTGCTCGATTACGTCATCTCGGCGGCGCTGATCTTCTACATTCTCACCATCGCCGGTGTCTTCCGGCTGCGGCAGACGCGGCCGGACGTTGAGCGGCCGTATCGCGCGTTCGGGTATCCGATCGTCCCGATTCTCTACATCGCCGGCGCGCTGACGATTCTCCTGGTACTGTTCGCCTATCGTCCCGCGACCACATGGCCAGGACTGGTCATCGTCCTCCTCGGATTGCCGGTCTATTTCATGTGGAGCAACCGTAAGTAGGCCCAAGCTTCAGCTTGTGCGGGTCGGTACGTAGGCCCAAGCTTTAGCTTGGGCGGAGCGAGGTTCGTGCCCGAGCTAAAGCTCGGGCCTACGTACTGACGCAGCTTACGCCTCTCCTCTCGCGGCGCGGTTCAGACGATCGAGCTGATCGATCCGCTCCTCGTACTCGATCACCTTCGACTCGAGCATCTCCTTCAGCTCGGGGGATCGGCACGTCAGCCAACTGCGGTACGTGCGTTCGAGTTTGACCTTGAGCCGCTCGATCTGCGCTTCGCGTGTGCGAACGCGCGCGCCGGGATCATCGAGGAAGTCGGGACGTTCTGGTGGATGGCCGTTGCGCATGCCGGCCGCGCGGCGGCGCCACTGTAGCAGGTTTTGCAGAGGGCGTCAGAGATTGGTCACGCCACTCGTCGAGAAGGCTTCCGGCACCATCGCGAGCGCACGTTCGATCACCGACACCGCCTTCGGCGTCATCCGATAAGTGCTCAGCGTCGTCGGATCCGCGAGCACGGCATCCGCGACGTCGGATCCGGCGACGAGTTGGCCGCCAATCGGCCGACAGAGATAGTCGATCAGTACGAAGTGATAGCGCACGCGCCCATCGAGATCGAGCAGGATGCGATCGAAGACTTCGACGACCGGTCCGACCTCCACTTCGAGCCCGGTCTCTTCGCGCATCTCGCGCGCAACGCCGGCTTCGAGCGATTCCCCCAATTCGAGGGTCCCGCCGGGAAGGCTCCACTGCCCGGCCAGCGGTTCGAACTTGCGCTTGATCAGGACGACGTTGCCCTCGTGGACGATCACGGCGCCAACGCCGACGACGGGGCGCTGGGGATACCGGCGCGGCGGCAGCTCCGTCACCGGCGGCGCCGGCAGGTCTTCGTCTACCGGGAACTCGTGCGCGACTTCGCGCTGCGTGTGGATGTGTCCGCCCTCGATCACGAAGTCGCTGTAGCCGCGGCGCTCGCGCGCCGTCTCGCCCTGTACTTCCCGCTCGGTCCACTCGGCGTGGATCGCCCCGCTCTCGATTCGCCCGACCATCCGCACCCGCCGGCGGATGCCACCATCGAATCCGGGATCCCAGCGCGCGAAGTGGCGCGAGATGACGCTCCGAATGCCGTCGCGTCCCTGCACGAGGCTGTTGTCCTGTTCCAGCGACGCGGTCGCCTCGTAGAAGACGTCGATCGCGTCGAGCTCGCCGCGGTTGTAGGCGGCGAACCACTCGCGCACGAGATCGAACGGGTCTGGACCGCTCTTCACTGCCCCATCACCTTGACGATGACCCGTTTCCGTCGCTGCCCGTCGAACTCGGCGTAGAACACCTGTTCCCATGGCCCCAGATCGAGGGCGCCATTTGTGATCGGCAACACCACTTGATGCCCCAGCAGCGTGCGCTTCAGATGCGCGTCGGCGTTGTCCTCGCCGGTCTGGTGATGCCGGTAATCGGGGCGCGCCGGCGCCAATTGCTCGACCCATTCCTGGATGTCGTCGATCAGCCCGCTCTCCCAGTCGTTGACGTAAACGCCCGCGGTGATGTGCATCGCCGAAACCAGGACCATGCCCTCGCGGACTGCGCTCTTCTTGACGATCGCCGCGACCTCGTCTGTGATGCGCACGATCTCGCGCCGCTTCTTCGTGGTGAACCAGAGGTAGTCCGTGTAGACGGTCATCCGCTGCCGATCATACCCGCGTGGCAGACGCGCCACGCTGGGGCGGAAATGCAGCGCCACACGAAGGCCGCGGCCGGGGTTCGATGGCAAATTCGGCGTCATTCGCGGCACCGTGCCCGCGCTCGCGCCTGGCACACGTCTTGACCATGTTCCCTGCGGCAAGGAGGAGCCTCACTATGAAAGTCAGTTGGCATGCGACGGCACTGGCCGTCAGTCTGAGTCTGGGGACAGTCGGCGTCATGGCGACGCCGGTGGCGGCCGCACGCGTCGCCAAGGCAAACGCAGCGACGGTGAGCGGAACGATAAAGAGCGTGGACGCGTCAGCGAAGACCTTGACGCTGACAACCGCCAAGGGCGACGAGACGTTCAGCCTCGGCGACAAAACGAGCATCCATCACGGATCCAAGGCCGCGACCGTCGCGGACTTGTCGTCGCTGAGTGGTCAGCCCGCCAAGGTGCACTACACCGAGTCGAATGGCACGAAGATGGTGACGTCCGTCATGGTCGGCGGCTCGCACCATGCCGAGCACAAGGCGGCGTCTTCCTCGGTAAAACCGAAGTAGACGCAGCCCCAGGGCGGAGGCGCCGTGCCGGCGGCGCCTTCGTCCTTCGTCCCCTCGTCCTTCTTCCCTCGTTCTTCCCTCGTCCCTCGTCCTTCGTCCTTCTTCCCTCACTCCCTCTCGCCACCAGACGCGTCTGGCAACGACACACCGAACCGGTCGGCCATCCGATAGAGCGTGCGCCGATCGACGCCGAGCGCTTCGGCCGCGCGCGTCCGGTTGCCACCGACAGCGTCGAGCACGTGCAGCAGGTACCTGCGTTCGAGCTCATCGAGTGTCGGCAGGCCTTCGAACATCCGCCCGTCCAGGCCGCTGCGCTCCTTGACGTCGCGACGGCCGAGCGGCGGCACGTCGTCGGCGGTGATGTCGTGCGCGCGCGCCGTCACGACCAGACGCTCGACGGTGTTCTCGAGCTCGCGTACGTTGCCCGGCCAGTCGTGCGCCATCAGGCGATCGAGCGCCGACGGCGTCAAGGTCACCGTTCGGCCCGCACGCCCGCACGCGGCCTGCAGGAACCGATCGATGAGCAGTGGAATGTCTTCGCGACGATCGCGGAGCGACGGGACGCGGATGATCAGGACGCCAAGGCGATAGAACAGATCCTGGCGGAACCGGCCAGCGGACACGGCTTCCTCCAGATCCACGTTGGTGGCACCGAGTACACGTACATCGATGCGGACGGCGCGCGTCCCGCCCACCGGCCTGACCTCGAATTCCTGGAGCACCCGCAGCAGCTTCACCTGGAAGGCAGGCGACGTGTCGCCAATCTCGTCGAGGAAAATCGTGCCACCCTGCGCCTGCTCGAAGAGTCCCCTCGTGTCGCTGGTAGCGCCGGTGAACGACCCGCGCGTATGTCCGAACAACTCCGACTCGAGCAGGGTTTCGGTGAGCGCGCCGCAGTTCACTGGCACGAAGGACCGTGCCGCACGGCGGCTGTGGCGATGGATCGCCTTTGCGACCAGCTCCTTTCCGGTGCCACTCTCACCGGTAATCAACACCGGCACGTGGGCGTCGGCCGCCTGCGCCACGTGCTTGTAGACCAGCAGCATCGCGGCCGATCGGCCGATCAGTCCTGCGGGGACCTCGACGGTCGGCGTCGGCGCCGGCGGCGCCGTCGACGCGCTGAGCGCGCGTTCGACGACGGCCTTGACCTCGGCGATATTGAACGGCTTGCTGATGTAGTCGAACGCCCCGTTGCGGACAGCGTCGACGGCTGTCTCCAGCGTCCCGAAGCCACTGATCAGGACCACGCGCGTGGACTTTCCGTCGGCCCGAACCGCCCGCAGCAGGTCGAGCCCTGAGCGCCCGGCATTCAGGTTGATATCCGAGACGAGCACGTCGACGTCCCGTTCGCGCAAAAGATCGAGGGCCGGCCCCGGCGCGCGCGCGGACAGAATCTGCCGGCCCGATCCCGACAGCAGTTCCTCCATCAGCCGGACGGTTTCGGCATCGTCATCAACTATCAGCAGCGTCGGCATCGTGTGCGGTCCGACCGGCATCCGCCGGCATCCGAATCGTGAACGTCGCACCGTGGCCCGGTTCGGAGGCGACGTCCACAGTGCCGCCAAAACGGGTAATCACGTCTCTCGTGATGCTGAGACCAAGGCCCGTGCCACGTCCCTCGGGCTTCGTCGTGACCCACGGGTCGAAGACGCGGGGCAGGAGCTCCGGCGGGATGCCGGCGCCAGAATCCGAGAGCACGATCGTGACCTGACTGTCGGCCGACGTCGTGGAGACTCGCAACACCCCGCCTCCGGGCATCGCATCGAGAGCGTTCGAGACGAGGTTCAGCAGCGCCATCTCGAGCTCGTCACGTTGCCCCCAGATCTTCGGCAGCAACGGCGAAAGATCGGCCTCCAATGTCACGCGGCCCGCCGCAAGACGAGGGCGCATGAGATTCACGATCGAATCCAGCAGTGTGCCGATGTCGATCGGCGCCGCCTCGCCGGGCCGGCGCGTATGCTCCAGCAGGCCCCGGATGGCGTCGCTGACCCGGCTAATCTGCTCCAGCACCAAATGCAACCGCCGCGCCAGGTCCGGGTCGAGATCGTGCTGCTCCAGCATCAGCTGTACGTGGCCGGAGATCAGGTTCAGCGGCGTACCGACCTGGTGGGCGACGCTGGCCGCAGTCTGGCCGATTGTGGCCAGACGGTCGGCGTCGGCCAAAGCGTCACGGAGCACCAGCATCTGCCGGTAGCTGTCCAGTCGCTCCTCGTGGCTGCGATCCAGCGCCGTCGTCACCGCCGCAACGCGTTCCTCGAGGGCCTGGTTGAACCCGCTGAGCCGTTCGAGCATGTCGTTGAAGCCGCGGGCGAGCTCGCCCATCTCGTCGGAACGGAACACGGCAGCTCGTGCCGCCAGATCTCCGGCGCCGGCCCGGGCCATAGTTTCGCGCAAGACCTTTACCGGCGCATAGACGATGCGGCGCAGGATCTGATCGAGTACGACGATCAGGACGAGGACCGCGATGGGCACGAGCCACAGCGATACGAGCCGCCCGCGTGTCCGCAGCTGATCGATCGGCACGAGCGACATCGTCACGACGACGGCGTAGGGACCACTGCCTGCCGGCGACGAACGCATCGCCACCCGGCTGACCGTGCCGTCGTCACGCGGCGCTTGATCGCCGTGTGTCAACAGGTCGCGCGCCAGCGTCAGCGCCGCCTGCGACTCGGTGGACGCGGTGCTGGCGACAACGGCCGGTGCACCGTCCACGAGTTGAATGACCGAGATCGTGCGGATCGAGGGCGCCGACTGTGCGAACTCGTGAAGGTCGACGAGAAGGTCCTCGGCGCGCAGCGGGATCGGACGGAGCTCGAGGTCGTCCGCGACCGATTGAGCGGTCACCTGCCCGGTCTCGCGAAGCTCGCGTTCGGTGGTTTCTTCGAACAGGCGAATCTCCACGATCGACTCGACACCGAGGACGAGCGCAACCACCAGAGAGACGCCGACGATGAGGCGCGTGCGAAGCGCCATGACGGTTACAGCGGAAGGCTGGCGTCTGCGTTCAGATCGCCGCCGGCGAGAAGGCCGGCCCGGAGATGCCGCAGGCCCGCCGCGGCAATCATCGCCGCATTGTCGGTCGAGAGCGACAGCCGCGGGATATAGACGGGAATGCCGGTCTGGTCACCGCGGGCCATCGCATCCTGCCGCAACCGGCTGTTCGCGGAGACGCCGCCCGCGATTCCGACGCTCGCCGCATCGTGCGCCCGTGCCGCGTCGAAGAGGCGGTCGAGCAAGGACTCGACGATCACCCGCTGGAAGCTCGCGCAGAGGTCGTCGATCTCACGATCGGACAGCGGCCACTTGCCGGCGGTACGGCGCGCGGTGACCTCGCGAAGCACCGCCGTCTTTACGCCGCTGTAGCTGAAGTCCAGTTTTCCCGGACGCTGGGGAGCGTTGCGATCGGCGTGCGTGATTCGGGTGATCGGCAGATCGACGGCGCGATCGTTGCCGTTCTTCGATCGTTTATCGATCACCGGACCGCCGGGATAGCCCAACTCGAGAAGCTTGGCGACCTTGTCGTAGGCCTCGCCTGCCGCGTCGTCTCGCGTCCGGCCCAGCAGCGTATAGCGGCCGGGGGCCGTGATCAGATACAGGCTGGTATGGCCGCCGGAGACGACGAGTACGGCGGATGGCAGCGGCAGCGGACCGTGCTCGAGGAACAGCGACTCGATATGGCCTGCCAGGTGATGCACAGCCACGAGGGGAAGGTGTTGCGCTTCGGCGAGCGCCTTTGCGAACGCGACGCCGACCAGCAGAGAGCCGACGAGGCCAGGGCCCTGGGTCACCGCCACGGCGCCGATATCGGCCAACGACGTACCGGCCTCACCGAGCGATCGTTCGACGACGCCGCAGATATCGCGCACGTGCTGACGCGATGCGATCTCCGGGACGACGCCGCCCCATTCACGGTGAATCGCGGCTTGCGACGCGACAATGTTCGACCGCAGGATCCACTGCCGATCCGGCGGCGCCGTTTCCTCCACGACCGCGGCGGCAGTCTCGTCGCATGACGTTTCGATGCCCAGAATCAGCATCAGCCCGTGACTGCCGTCGCCCGCCCCACCAGCGCCGCCAGCGATTCGATATAGGGCGGCCTGGCGATGCCGCGCTCCGTGATGATGCCGGCGATGAGCGCGTGCGGCGTGACGTCGAAGGCGGGATTGAAAACCTTCGCGCCTTCTGGCGCCAGGCGAATGGTTTTCACGTGCGTCACCTCGCGCGCCGGCCGCTCCTCGATTGGAATGCGCGTGCCCTCCGGCGTCTCGAGATCGATCGTCGAGACCGGGGCCGCGACGTAGAACGGCACCTTGTGCTCGCGCGCCACGAGCGCCACTGTGTAGGTCCCGACCTTGTTGGCGGTGTCGCCGTTCGCCGCAATGCGGTCGGCGCCGACGACGACGAGATCGATGCGGCCGTCGCGCATCAGCGGCGCGGCCATGCTTTCCGTGATCACCGTCGTCTCGATGCCATCCTTGACGAGCTCCCATGCGGTCAGGCGGGCGCCCTGGAGAAACGGACGCGTCTCGTCGGCGAAGACGGCGACCTTCTTTCCGCGCTCGATGGCTCCTCGGATGACGCCGAGGGCCGTGCCGTAGCCGGCCGTCGCCAGCGCGCCGGCATTGCAGTGCGTCAGCACCCGACCGCCGTCGGGTACCACGTCGGCGCCATACCCGCCGATCGCGCGGCAGCTCGCCACATCCTCGTCGTGAATCGCACGCGCCTCGGCGATCAGCCGGGCCTTGATCTGATCGACGGACTCGCCGCCGTTGACGCCGGCGGCGAACGACGCCTTCATCCGGTCGATGGCCCAGAACAGGTTGACCGCCGTCGGTCTCGTCCCCGCCATCAGTTCACAGAGCTTGTAGAACTCGGTCGCCAGTTTCTGGGTGCCGGTCGCCTTGCTCGTCCCGACCCCAAGTGCGAGCCCCATCGCCGCGGCGACACCGATTGCCGGCGCCCCGCGGATCACCATCGTCTTGATCGCCTTGGCCACTTCAGGCGCCGTCCGGCATTCGACGTACACTTCCTCCGACGGCAGCTTGCGCTGATCGACCATTACCACGACGCCATCGCGCCACTCGATTGTTGGAAGCATTCGAGCAATTCTATCTGGTGTGACGCCCAAGCTGAAGCTTGGGCCTCCATCTGCCCAGCGCACCGCAGTACCGCAGCGGCCGATTTATCGCGCCCGGCTGATGACGACCTCGATCCGCGCGACCTTGCTCTGGCTGACCACGATCGGTGTGGCCAGCTTCTCGAGCCGTGGCAATTCGTCCACGGCCTCGGCAATCGATGGCGGCGCGCCATCGCGGAGCGCGATCGCCCGGTAGTCGCCAGCGGGCATCGCATCGACAAACCAGAACCGGCCGTTCTCGTCGCTGACGCCGGCCTGAACCGCGGTCGACCAGGCCGCCCACATCGACGGGTCTTTCGAGAACAGTACGACCCGCGCCGACTCCACGGGCAGTCCCGCTTCGTCGTGTACGATGCCGACGACAGCCGTGGGACGGTCGCTGAAAATCACCTCGAGGCGCGCTGACGGTTTCGCGGAGAAATCGATTGGGACGTTGGTCACGTCTTCGCCGTCGAGCAAAACCGACTTGAGCCACCACGGTGCCGGGCTGCTGCCACGTTCCGCATCCGCTCGAATCAGTCGGGGCCCGTGCAGCGCCGCGAGCGTAAACGTCTCGTCTTCCGCAGCGACGGCCACGACCGAATGGTTCTCGCGCATGCGCTCGACCGCGAGCACGGCGCGGATGGTGACTCGAGGATGGAGCGGCGGCGCGTCCCGCTCCGACTCGAACCTTACGCGTCCCTGCACGGTCGCCGACGGGTGAAGCGTCACGACGACGCCGGACACGTTCCCCTTCTTCACCGCGACCGGCGCAAATCCGGAAGTTGATGGTCCGGCCCCGTCGTCGCCTGCTTCCGCCGAGGCGTCGAGCACGTAGTCGCCCGGGGCCAGCGGCCCTGATACGAACGTGCCGTCGCCTTCGACCTGGCACTCCTCGGCCGAGAATCCGCCGTCGCTTTCGCGACCGATCCACAAGGCGACGTTCCGGACCGCGCGACCATCCGCATCGATCACGCGCCCGGCAATGGTAAACGTCGGCGACTCCGTGTCGCGCGTCGTCGAGTCGGGCTGCTGAGCGCTCGAGGAGACAGGACCGCCACAAACGAACAGCAGGCAGGCGATCCCGGCGAATCGAGTGCACGCGTTCATCGCAACAGACGATCGTCGAATGGCAACGGCAGGAGATCAGCCATCCGGTGGGTGCCCGTCACACGGCGTAGATTCGCGAGCGTGACCTCCAGATCGCCGCCGAACTCCCAGAGGATTTGCCGGCAGGGACCACACGGCGGCGTCGGCGCGTCGGTGTCGGCGACGACGGCGATGCGCCGGAATTGGCGGTGCCCCTGCGCGAGCGCCGAGAACATCGCGACCCGTTCCGCACACATCGTCAGACCGTAGCTTGCGTTTTCGACGTTGCAGCCTTCGATCACGGTCCCGTCTTCGGTCTCGAGCGCGGCCCCGACCTTGAACTTCGAGTAGGGCGCGATCGCGCGACGCCTCGCCTTCCGGGCCGCCGCGACGAGGCGATCAGACGCGGGCAACGATCGCCTCCAACAGTCGAATGAACTGGTCGCCGACGCGCCGCGCCACCTCCATCACTTCGTCGTGATGGAGCGGTGTGGGCAGGACCCCGGCAGCAGGATTGGTGATGCAGGAGATGCCAAGGACTTCCATGCCCATGTGGCGGGCGACGATGGCCTCCGGCGCAGTCGACATGCCGACGGCATCGGCGCCGATGGTCCGCAGGAAGCGAATCTCGGCCGGCGTCTCGTAACTGGGGCCGTGCAGCGCAACATACACACCGTGTCGTACGGGTACGCCCGTGGCTTGTGAGGCCTCGTCCGCGATGCCGCGCAGACGCGAGGAATAGATTTCCGTCATGTCGGGGAACCGCACGCCAAAGCGATCCTCGTTGGGGCCGACGAGCGGGTTGCTGCCCATCAGATTGATGTGATCGTCGATCACCATCAGTGTGCCTGGCGAGAACGATGTGTTGATGCCGCCGGCCGCGTTCGTGAGGATCAGTGTGCGAACGCCAATCCGGCCGAGCACCCGCGTCGCGAACGTCACCGTTGTCAGCGGGTGCCCCTCGTAGAAATGCGCACGGCCCGAGAGGACCGCGACAGGCCGCCCGGATACCTGCCCGACCACGAGCCTGCCCGCGTGCCCGATCACGTGAGACGCGGGCCAGTGCGGAATGGCGGTGTAGTCGAGGATTGACGCCTTCTCGAGGTGGTCGGCAAATGCACCGAGCCCCGAACCCAGGACGATCGCCGTGTGCGGAAGAGTGGCCACTCGTGACTGCACGAACGCGGCCGCCTCGCTGACCTGATCGAAATACGTCATCGAAACTCGTGCCCGAGCTAAAGCTCGGGCCTACGAACCCCTGCGCCACATCGAGGAATCGTGTCCGAGCTAGAAGCTCGGGCCTACGTACCTTGCGCCACCGAGATTCCTCCTACGGCGCCAGAAAGAGTGAGGCCATGGAGGCGTTGATGAGCGTCGCCAGGAAGCCGGCGAACAGTGCGCGCGCACCCAGCGCAGCGAGGTCGCCGCGGCGAGTGGGCGCCATGCCGCCGATGCCGCCGAGCTGGATGCCGATCGACGCGAAGTTCGCGAAACCGGTCAGCGCATAGGTCGCCAGGACGTACGAGCGCGGCGACAAGACATCACGATACTCCGAGGTCAGCTTGACGAAGGCGACGAACTCGTTCAGCACCAGTTTGGTGCCGAGAAGATCGGCCATCGGCGCCACATCTGCCCGCTGCACGCCCATGAGGACCGCGGCCGGCGAAAACACGACCGAGAACAACCGTGCCAGCGTCAGCTGCGGCGTGATCGGCAGGAGGCCCAGCAAGTAGTCGAAGAGCGCGATGAAGGCGAGAAATGCGATCAGCATCGCCGCGACGTTCATCGCCAGATGCATGCCGTCGGACGCCCCGGCGGCCGCCGCATCGATCACATTGACGTGCTGCCTTTCAATCGACGTCTTGATCCGGCCGCGCGTCTCGGGCTGATCCAGCTCCGGCATCAGGAGCTTCGACAGATACAAGGAGCAGGGCGCGGCCATGACGCTGGTCGTCAGAATCGCCACCGGATCGGCGCCGAGACCGATGTAGACGGCCATCACGCCGCCCGAGATGTGCGCCATCCCGCCGACCATCATCGTCAGCAGCTCCGAGCGCGTCATCCGCGGCACGTACGGCTTGACGATCAGCGGCGCCTCGGTCTGACCCATGAACACGTTCGCCGCGACCGACAGCGTCTCGGCACCGCTCGTGCGCATCAGATACATCATCGCGCGTGCCATCAGCGCGACGATACGCTGCAGGATGCCGTAGTAGTAGAGAACGGTGAAGAACGACGAGATGAAGATGATCGTCGGCAGTGCGGTGAACGCGAACACGAAGCCGTTCGGCAGCACTTTGCCGAGCACCTCCTGTTTGGCGAGGTCGCCGAAGACGAACGTCGATCCTGCGGCTGTGAACTCCAGGAACCGCCGGACCATTCGCGCGATGGCGCTGAAGAACTCGTAGCCGGGACGGACGCCGAAGATCTCGAACTTGAGGATGAACAGCGCCAGCAGGAATTGCAGGCCGATGCCCCACGTCAGCGTGCGGACGTTGACCGCGCGGAGGTTCGTCGAGAACGCGGCCACGAGCAGGATGAAGCAGACGATGCCGCAGAAGGCCTGTGCCCTGGGATCGACGGCTCCCTGGAGGGCGTAGGCGGCGACCGCGAGGACCAGCGCGATGCCGGCACACGAGAAGCGAAGCGAGCGATCGTTGGCCATGGGTTCTATGAGAGGAAGGCGCCGGCGCTCACGCCACGACATCCAGCACGATGGGCGATGGTGCCGGCGGACGGTCGCTGATGACGAAGGCGGTTTTCAGCAGGGTACGCGCCTGCTCCAGGAGCGCGTTCGCACCGATGTGCAGGTCGGCAAGCGGGCCGCCGGCGCTGACGCGATCGCCCGGCTTTGCTCGCAGCATGACACCGGCACCGTAGTCGATCGGCGTGTCGACGCGAGTTCGCCCGGCGCCGAGCAGCATCGACGCCCGGCCGACGGGCTCGGCGTGAATCGCTCCCACGTAGCCCGCGGACGGGGCGTGCAACGTCTCTACGCTGGCCGCGCGCGGCAGACGCTCCCAGTCGTCGATGACACGGACGTCTCCGCCCTGGTGTGCGACGAGGGCGCGGAACCGTTCGAACGCGGCGCCCGATTGGATGGCCGCATCCACGCGCTGGCCGGCAGCCTCGAGGCTCGGCGCCAGATTGCCGACGACCAGCAGATGTGCCGAGAGCGTTCGACACAGGTCGGACAGATCCGCTGGCCCTTGTCCTTTCAGCGTCTCGAGCGACTCCCGGAGTTCGAGGGCGTTCCCGACCGCCAGGCCAAGCGGCGCGTGCATTGCGGTCAGCACGGCACGCGTGCGCAGTCCCACGCGCGAGCCGATATCGACCATCGCCTGTGCCAGGCGTCTCGCGTCCTCGAGCGTCTTCATGAATGCGCCGCCGCCGACCTTGACGTCGAGGACAAGTGCGTCGGTACCTTCGGCGATCTTTTTGCTCATGATCGACGACGCGATGAGCGGCAGGCTCTCGACCGTGCCGGTCACGTCGCGGAGCGCATAGATCTTCTTGTCAGCAGGCGCCAGCGTCGGTGACTGGCCGACGAACGCGCAGCCGATGGCCCGGACCTGCGCAATCAGCTCGTCCGCGCTCAAGCCGAGCCTGAATCCAGGAATTGCCTCGAGTTTGTCGAGCGTGCCGCCGGAATGTCCCAGCGCCCGGCCGGAGCTCTTGGGAACGAGCGCGCCGCACGCCGCGACCAGCGGCACTACGATCAAAGATGTCTTGTCACCGACGCCGCCAGTGCTGTGCTTGCCGACCTTGACGCCCTGCAGGGCTGACAGATCGACTCGGCCGCCCGATCGGACCATGGCGTCGGTGAGCCAGCCGGTCTCCTCGGCGTCGAGGCCGCGCAGGAAGATCGCCATCAGCAGCGCAGAGGTCTGGTAGTCGGGAATCTCGCCGGTGGTCACACCAGCGATTACAGCGTCGATCTCGTCGCGCGACAGGCGGCCACCATCGCGCTTGCGGATGATCAGATCGACGATGCGCATGAAGGGGGAAAGTATAACTTCAGGTTCAGGTGGCGCGTCCGCCCGTCAGGTAGAATACGCCGCCATCGCTCGCAGGCGCTCGCTCGATGTCGAATGGTCCGCCCCCAGCCCCGCTCGCGCCTGACGTCGCGCAGCGGCTCATCGACTTCGCGCGCGCGTGCAAGGCCGCCACGCGCACGGTGACCCTCTATCCCGACGGGCATCCCGCGATCGTCGGCGCCCTCTCGCGCCTCGTCGACGCCGCCACGCACGCCACCGCCACCGGTCCGCTCACGATTGCGGCGACGCCGGATCGCCTGACGATCGACGGCCGCGCCCCGGCGCGGCCTGACCCGGCGCTGGGCGAGCTCGCCGCCTTGCTGCACTCTCACCTCGTCGGCGAGCTTCGGGTGCTGAACGGCGCCGATCCCGGAGCCTGGCGATCGTTTCTCCTGCTGCTCGGACGCTCCGCCGAGGAGCTGCTCGTCGAAGGCGGCATTTCCCGCCTCTGGACCGGATCGGGCGGGCGTCACGTAGAGATTCGCGAAATCGACTACGCTCAGGTCCTGCGCGAACGCGCATCCGGCAGTCACGCCGAGTGGGACGCGATCATCGAGCACTGTCTCGCCGGCGATGCCGTGGAGCTCGACGACGCAACGCTCAACGTGCTGCTCGAAATCGCGTCCGATGCGGCGCGATTGCGCGACCTGGTCCGGCGCATCGACGAGGAGGCGACCGAGTCGGGCGGCGGACGGGCACAGGCCCAGGCGCTCGTCCGGTTGCTTCGCCTGCTGGCTCGCGCGGCCGGCAACGCCGGCCCCGAGAAGCTCGAAGACATTCTGACGAACGCGGCGACAGCGGCCGGCCAGCTCTCGCCGGAGGTGATGCTGGAGCTGCTGACCGAGCGCTATCAGTCCCAGCCCGGCGATCAGATGGACGTCGTCGGTGCGATGGTCGATCGCATGAGCGACGCGACGATTGCGGGATTCGTCGCCACGTCCGTCGTCACCGAGCGAGGAGCCACCGCGCGGCTGGCGCAGGCGTTTCAGGCGCTCGTCCCCGAAGGCGATCGCCGCGACCTGCTGGTGGACCTGGTCGAATCCGAGGTCCTCAAGACGCCGCTCGGCCGTGAGACGTCGTTCGAGGATCTCTGGAAGCGGGCCTCCGAGTTGCTGCTGTCGTACCGCGACGAGACATTCGTCTCTGCCGACTACGCACGCGAGCTGACAACGGCACGCACACAGGCGATGGACGTCGAGCGCGTGAACGACGACCCGCCGGAACGGATGGCGGCGTGGCTGGCGACGGTGACCGATGCGGAGGTCCGGCATCTCGACCTGCTGCTGCTCCTCGATTTGCTGCGGGTGGAAGACGATCCGTCGCGTTGGGCCGACGTCCTCGAGCCGGCCACCGCGCACGTCAACGACCTGGTATTGCTCGGCGACCTCGAAGGCGCCGTGCCGCTGGTGAGCGAGGTTGCCGCGAATGCCGCGGCCGACGGCAGGCCCGAACGCCGCGAACCCGCCACGGCAGCCATCGGCCGTCTGGCGACGGGCCACCTGATGACCTCGCTGGTCGGTCACTTGCGAACAGTCGACGACACCGTCTCCGCCCACGCGAAAACGTTGTGCCATGCCTTGGGCGCTCCGGTCATCAAACCGCTCGCCGAGGCACTTGCCGCTGAGGAACGGGGACGCGCCTTCCGGCGGTTGACGGACATTCTCGTCAGCTTCGGCAGCCGCGGCCGCGACGCCGTGGAGCAGCTGAAGAACTCGCCCAATCCGGCGGTCCGCCGGACAGCGATCCACCTGTTGCGTGAATTCGGCGGCAACGATGCGCTCGGCGAACTGGTGGCGCTCCTCGACGATCGCGATCCCAACGTGCAACGCGAAGCGATTCGCGCCATCGTCAACATCGGCACCAACGAGTCCTTCGCCGTCCTCGAGCGCGCGCTCGTCAGCGGCAGTGCGCCTTCGCGCGACGCGATCACCGGATCGCTCGTCTCGATTCGCGACGAGCGGGCAGTGCCGCTGTTCACGCACATCCTCCGCAGTCGCGAGTATCGCCGGCGCCTGCGGACGGTCTACGACGCCGCGCTGTCCGCGCTCGGCGCCATCGGCGGCAGTGACGCCGTCGACGCGCTGAAGCACGCGCTGCACGACGGCGAATGGTGGGCCCCGCTGCGCACGGCCGCGATCCGCACCGCCGCCGCCAGCGCGCTCCGGCAGATCGGCACGCCGGAAGCCGCGGGTGTGCTGCAGGAAGCGTCGACGAGCGGTGCGCGCGGTGTCCGATCGGCGGCACGGCAGCAGCTCGCACGCGGGAAGGCGCCAGCGTGATCGACCACAACCGGCGCGTCCAGCTCGCTGACGAACTGCTCCGGCGTTTCGCCGCCGCGCTGAAGGGCGCGCAGCTCTACACGGCCTCGCATCCGCTGGTGACGCGGAATACGGAGGCCTTTGCCGAGTCTCTCGCGCTCGTCATCGGACAGCAGCGTGCGCTTACCCTTGGCATCGTCGGCGGCGAGTTCGTCGTCGGCGACGTGCCCGTGCCCAAGGCGAGCGGGACGATGAGCGATCTGCTGCGCCGGCTGCGCCGCGCCGGGGTCGAGCGGATCGTGATCGAGCGCGAGGTGCCGCGCGACGAGATTGCAGGCCTCGTCTCGGCGCTCGCCTCGCTCGACCGCCGACTCGACGCCGACAAGAGCGCCTCGGACGCGCTGCCCTCGTTCACACACATTCAGATCGGCCGGATCCAGGTGACGCAGCGTGTCGAAACGGCGCTCGCAGACACCGAGGCCATACGCGCGACCTATCAAGATGCGGCGACGCTGGCCGAACGTCTCTGGCAGCAAAGCATGCAGGAAGGGCGGCCCGACCCGGGCGCCGCCCGCACGATGGTGGACAATCTGGCGCAGGCGGTGGCGCAGAACCGCACCGCGCTGATCGCGCTGACCGCACTCAAGAACTACGACAATTACACGTTCACCCATATGGTGAACGTGTCGATCCTGACGATGGCACAGGCAGGAGGCCTCGGGATCGATGGACCACTGCTCCGCGAGTTCGGGCTGGCGGGACTGATGCACGACATCGGCAAGGTTCGGACGCCGACCGGCATCCTCAACAAGCCCGACGTGCTCACGGACGCCGAGTTCACGATCATGAAGCGCCACGTGCTCGACGGCGCCGAGATCCTCAGGAAGACGCCGGAAGTGCCGGCGATCGCACCCGTCGTCGCCTTCGAGCATCACCTGCGGCAGGACGGGACCGGCTACCCGGCCGGCGTCGCCCGTCCGCGACTCAACCTCGCCACGGTGTTGTGCTCGATCGCGGATGTCTACGACGCCATGCGATCGCAGCGGAAGTATCAGCAAGCGTTCCCCACGGAGCGGATCAAGGCGGTGCTCGATCGCAACGACGGGCGGCAATTCGATCAGCACCTGGTCCGCCGATTCGTCCAGCTGCTGGGGATCTATCCGCCAGCCACGCTGGTGAAACTGAACACCGGCGAAGTCGCGGTCGTGTTACGGGCTTACGCTGGCGATCCCCTTCGGCCGCGGGTGCGGGTCGTCGGCAGGCTGGGGAACGGCACCACCGCAGATGCGGATCCGGTCGGCCTGTCGCCCGTCAAACCCTACGATGTCAACCTCTGGGAGAGCGTCGCCGGAGGGCAATGGCCCGAGACGATCGTGGCGCCGCTCGATGCCGCTGAGTACGGAATCGATCCGCTCACGCTACTCTAGACGGCACGTGATCGCCCGTCACCGACTCGCCGCGACCTTTCTCTGTGTTTTCGCGCTCTCGGCGGCCGTCAGCCCCGCCAAGGCAGTTCGGGCGGAGGCGAGCGGCCCGACACCAGAGGCCTTCTTCGGCTTCCGCATGGGTGCCGACGATCATCTGGCCGACTGGGACGGCATGGTCCGCTACTTCACGGAACTCGATCGCGTCAGCGATCGCATGACGGTGGAACCCGTCGGCCAGACCACCGGCAAACGGCCGTACCTCCTGGCGACCATTTCGAGTCCGGAGACGATCGCATCACTGGCCCAGGTGCGGGCGCGTCATCGGCGCCTGGCTGATCCACGCACCACCCCGGAGGCCGAAGCGCTCACGCTGGCGCGCGACGGCAAAGTGGTGGTGCTGATCGGCGCCGGCGTGCACTCCACGGAGATCGGCAGCACGCAGGCGATGAACGAGCTGGCCTGGACGCTCGCGCTGGACCGGAGTCCCACCGTCGAACGCATTCTGCGGCACGTGGTCGTCCTGCTCGTGCCGTGCGAGAACCCCGACGGCCTGCAGCAGATCGTCGACTGGTACCGCAGCAACCGCGGCACGCCTTACGAAGATTCGCCGCCGCCTGAGCTGTATCACCAGTACGCGGGACACGACAACAACCGCGACGCCTACATGAACACGCAGGTCGAGACGGCGAACCTGACGCGCATCATGTATCGCGACTGGCTGCCCGAGGTCTATCTCGATCTCCACCAGATGGGGCCGGCTCGCGCACGCATCTTCCTGCCGCCGTACCGCAGCCCGTCGAACCCCAACATCGATCCGCTGCTGTGGAGCGAGATCAACGTTCTCGGGCAAACGATGGCGGCACACGTGCAGGCCTCCGGACGGACGGGCGTGCTGTGGGGTGAGACCTACACGGGGTTCTGGCAAGGCGCAAACAGCACGGCACCGTGGTGGCACAACATCGTCGGCCTGTTATCGGAGGTCGCCGGCGCGCGCCTGGCCGGGCCGATCGATCAGGAGCCGGCCGATCCAGCCCCAGGAAGCCTCGCCCTCGCGACGCGGCAACGTCAGGCGGATCCAGGCGCTGTGCTGATCCAACCGCCGAGCGACACTCAGTACCGGATGAACTATCCGGAGCCATGGCTGGGTGGCACCTGGACGCCGCGCGACGTCGTCGAGTACCACCTGCTCGCGGCCATGGGGCTGCTCGAAGGCGCCGCGAACAACCACGAGATGCTGTCGCAGAACTTCTACCGGATGCACCAAAGAACCGTGGAGCGGTTCAGCGCCGGCAACCCGTTCGCGTTCGTCGTTCCTCCGGATCAAGGCGATCGAGGCGCCGCAACCGAACTGGTTCGGCTGCTCGAAGCCGGAGGCGGTGAGGTCGTCCGCGCGGCAGAGCCATTCGTCGCCGACGGAAAGTCGTTTGCCGCCGGCACCGTCGTCGTCCCGCTCGCGCAACCGTTCGGCCGCTGGATCAAGGATCTGCTGGAGCCGCAGACCTACCCCGACGTGCGTCCAGCGTCGGGAGCGCCGGCGGAACGCCCCTACGACGTGACGGCATGGACGCTGGGCATGTTGATGGGCGTGGACGTTCAACAGATCGAGCGCCCGTTCTCACTGCCACGCGCAAACGCCGGCGCACTCGCCGCGAATGGTCGCATCGTGGGTTCGGGCGCGACCGCCGTGATTGGCCGGGCGGCCAATGCGGATGTCACGCTCGTCAATCGGCTGCTGGCGTCCGGAGCGCGCCTCGCATGGACGCCGGCACCGGTGACGCTCGACGATCGGCAATGGGCCGCGGGGACGATCTTCACCAAGGACGTATCCCAGGAGATGCTGACGTCGGCCCTTCGGGATCTTCCAGTGACGGTCACCCTGACTGACAACTGGCCCGAGTCGACGTTGATCCCGATGCGGCCACCGCGGACGGCGATCATCGAGCCCTGGGGAGGCCACAGCGACGCCGGGTGGACGCGGTGGATCTTCGAGCGGCATGGCTTCGGGTACACGCGGCTCCGTCCGCCCGAGATCCGCGGGACCGATCTCGCGCGGCGCTTCGATGCGATCGTCGTCCCCGAGATTCCCACTGCGCTGCTGCTGCACGGGATGCAGGGACCGCGCGTCCGGCCGGAATATCGCGGCGGTCTCGAGGATGCCGGCATCCAGGCCCTGCGGGCGTTCGTCGACGCGGGCGGCACGCTCGTCACGTTCGGTAATGCCGCGGAGCTCGCGATCGATCGCCTGGATGCGCCGTTGACCATCGCGACACGCGGCGACGATCTCGATGGCACCTACTGCCCCGGCGCCCTCCTCCGCATCGCGCTGACGCCGGAGCATCCGGTCACGTTCGGGATGCCAGCCGCGGCCGACGCGATGTTCGTCATGAATTCGGGTTACGCGGCGTCGCGCGGGGCCGACGGGATCATCCCAATCGCACGCTACGCAACCGAGGAGCTTCGCCGGAGCGGGTACCTGGCCGGTGGCAACCGCCTGGCCGGCACTCTGGCCGCCGCCGAAGTCCCGATGGGCCGCGGCCGCGTCATCGTCCTGGGGTTCAGACCGCAGCATCGAGCGCAGACCTGGGGAACGTTCAAGATGATCTTCAACGCGCTGTACTATGCGGCGGCACGCGGCGCGCAGCCTCCTCCACCGACGCAAATGTTCTAGGAGAACGCTTGAGCAGGTTGGTCAACTCGTTTGTGGAGGCGGGGCTTCAGCCCCGCCGATGGCTTCAGCTCCGCCGATCGTTGATCGGATTCGTTGTCTTGATGGCGTCGATCGGAATCAGTGTCACCGCCCAGCAGACCCCCGCGACGTTGATTATCCGCAACGGATCGATCTACACGGCCGACCCGACGAAGCCAACGGTTCACGCGGTGGCGATACGCGGTGAACGCATCGTCGGTGTCGGCAGTGATGTGGACGTGGCGCTTCTGAAGGGAACCGCGACTGAGGTCCTCGACTTGCAGGGCGCCACGATGGTGCCAGGCCTGCAGGATGCGCACGGCCACGTGCTCGGCCTCGGCACGACGCTGACGACACTCGATCTTCGCGGCACGCCGAGTGCGGCGCGGATCGCCGAGCTGGTGGCCGAGCGGGCGAAGACCGTCCCGCGGGGCCAGTGGATTCGCGGGTTCGGATGGGATCAGAACGACTGGCCCGAGAAAGCGTGGCCGACCCACGATCTCCTCGATCGCGCCGCACCGGAGCACCCGGTATTCCTCGACCGCATTGACGGCCACGCCTCGTGGGCGAACCGGCGCGCGCTCGACACGGCGGGCATCGACGCGAAGACGCCGGATCCGCCTGGCGGGCGTCTGATTCGCGACGCCGGCAACACGCCGACGGGCGTTCTCGTAGACACCGCGCAGGCGCTCGTTGAATCTCGCGTCGCCGCTCCCGACGCCGCGCAGATCGAGACACAGATCCTCGCGGCCGATCAGGCGATGGCCAGCGTCGGCCTCACGATGGTGCACGACGCCGGCGTCCCCAGCGCCACCATCGCGATCTATCAGCGCCTCGCCGCCGCCGGCCGCCTCAGGACTCGGCTCTACGTGATGATCGACAGCTCGCCCGCCACCACCAGCGAGTGGTTCTCGCGTGGGCCAATCATCGATCCGGATCACCGACTCACTGTGCGCGCCGTGAAGATGTACGCGGACGGTGCGCTCGGATCGCGAGGCGCGGCACTTCTCGAGCCCTATGAAGACGAACCCGGCAACCGTGGCCTTTTGGTGACGCCACCTGAACGCCTGGCGGCGATCGCGCGTGATGCGGTGCGCGCCGGCTTCCAGCCGGCGACACACGCCATCGGCGATGCCGCGAACCGCCGTGTGCTCGACATCTACGAAGCGATCGAAAAGGACCTCCCGGCGGCGCGGGGTCTGAGACCGCGGATCGAGCACGCGCAAATCCTCGACGCGCTCGACATCCCGCGCTTTGCGTCGCTCGGGGTGATCGCATCGATGCAGCCGACGCATTGCACGTCCGACATGCCGTGGGCACCGGCGCGCCTCGGCGCCGCGCGCGTGGCCGAGGGCGCGTATGTCTGGCAGAAGCTTCTGCACGCCGGTGCACGACTGGCCGCGGGATCGGACTTTCCCGTCGAACGGCCCGATCCGCTCCTCGGCTTCTACGCCGCGGTCACCCGCCAGACTCCCAGTGGCCAGCCACCCGGCGGCTGGTCGCCGGACGAACGACTGAGCCGCGACGAAGCCCTGCGCGCATTCACGCGTGATGCCGCATACGCGGCCCACGCGGAACGAGATCTGGGGTCGATCGAAACCGGGAAGCTCGCCGATTTCGTCGTGCTTTCCCGCGATATCATGAGGGCGCCTCCGGCCGACATCCTGCGGACGACGGTGCTGCGCACCATCGTCGCCGGCCGCACGGTCTACTCAGCGCCTGCACCGTCATCGTTGAAATGAGACAACCGCCGCTCGCCATCCTGCTGTTCCTGCTCGTGGTCTCTGCGCCGCCGGAGCTCACGAGAGCCGCTGGCGGGCTTGCGCCACCTGGTCTCAGCGACGGTGGAACACCGGCACTGGTCGTGGTGCTTGTCGTGGACCAGATGCGCCGCGATTACATCGAAGACTACGGTGGTCTATGGAAAGGCGGGCTGCGCCGCCTGCTGGACGAGGGCGCCTGGTTCCCCAACGCCGCGTATCCCTACCTGACAACGCTGACATGCCCGGGCCACGCGACAATTGCGACCGGGTCCTTACCGGCAACGCACGGCATCATCAGCAACCAGTGGTGGGATCGCGGTTCGCAGCAGCTGATCTCGTGCACGGACGACCCGACTTCGAAGGAAGTGCCGTTCGGCGGCAACCGGCCACCCGGCAGCGGCGGGAGCGGCCGGCTGCTCGCCGTCCCGACCCTCGCCAGCGTCCTGGCCGCGGCGAAGCCAACCGCCGGTCAGGTTGTCGCCTTGTCACTGAAACGCGCCTCGTCGGTCATGTTGTCCGGAATCAAGGGCACTTCCGTTATCTGGAGGCAGGGTGACGGCTGGAGCACGTCGACGACGTATTCCAGCCAGCCGGACAGAGCGACGATGAAATTTCTGACTGCCAACCCGATCGAGCGCGACTTCGGCGCCGCGTGGGCCCGGGAAGGCAAGAAGAGCGAATACAAATACGACGACAACGGACTGGGCGAGAAGCCATCCGTCGAATGGACCGCCGAGTTTCCCCACCTGCTCCAGCCGCGGTCCGGTAAACCGACCACGTACTTTTATGAGGCCTGGGAGGAAAGTCCCTACGCGGACACCTACATGGGACGGCTCGCGGCCGCGCTGGTGGACGGGCTGAAGCTTGGCAAGGGACAGGCGACCGACTATCTCGCCGTCAGCTTCTCGACGCTCGACATCGTCGGACACGATTTCGGTCCGCGCAGCCACGAGATCCAGGACGTGCTCCGCCGGCTGGACGAAACCCTCGGCGATCTGATCGCACAACTCGACAAGAAGGTCGGTCGGGATCGATACGTCCTGGCGCTCTCGGCGGATCACGGGGTTGCAGCGATTCCGGAGCAGCTGAAAGCCGAAGGACAGGACGCCGGCCGCGTGAAGATGGCCGAGATCATGACGCTCGTGGACAGCATCGTGAGCAAGAAGTTCGGAAAGGGCCGGTGGGTCGCGATTCAGGCCTACAGCGAGTTCTACTTCCGCGCCGGCGTCTACGACCGCATCACGGCCGACCCCGATCTCCTGGCCGAAGTGACACGAGCGATCGAATCGCAGCCGGGCGTGCACAAGGTGTATGACGGGCGGACGTTGCGCGGCGCGGAGGCCGCGGCGCTCGATGCGGTGGGCGTGGCCGCTGCCCGCAGCTATTTCGCCGAGCGAAGCGGCGATCTGCTGATCACGCTGAAGCCCAACTGGATATTCGTCTCTGACGACAAGGCGGTCATCCCCGGCAATGCGACCACGCACGGCAGCTCGTACCCGTACGACCAGCGCGTCCCGATGGTGCTGTTCGGCGCCGGGGTCAAGCCGGGACGCTACGAGCAGGCCGCCACGCCGGCCGACCTTGCGCCGACCTTGGCGCGACTGTGCCGCGTGCCGCTGCCGACAGCGACTGGCCGCGCCCTCGAAGAAGCCCTCGCCCCCCCACCTTCTCACTGAATGATGACTCGCTCACGTCCTTTGTCACGCGCGAGCCTCGGCCTTGCGCTCGTGGCCGCGATTGCGGCCCTTACCGCGCCGGCTGCAGCGGCGCAAACCCCCAGCGCGGCGGGCGTGCTCTACGCGGCGACCCAGCCGGATTCGCTGCGCAGTGCCGACGCACAGATCGAAGCCATGCGACGCGACGGCGAGCTGGTCCTCGCACAGGTCGCGCCTGATTCACTGATCCCCGGCCGCACGCACGAGCGGCTGGCACAGCGGTATCGGGGCCTGCCGGTGTTCGGCGCCGTCATCTCGAGGCAATTGGAAGGCGGCAGGGTCCGCACCATCTTCGGACGCATCTATCCCGGCATCACCGTGTCACCCGAACCGACACTCGACGCGAGCGCGGCATCGGCTCGCGCGGTGGCGGCGACGGGACGCGCCGATGCGTTCGGCAGCGACGCCGTGCTCGGCGTCCTGCCCACGAGCCGCGGTGAGATGGTGCTGGCCTGGAAGATTGCCGTCCGTTCCCGCGTCGACATCCGCGACATTTTCGTCAACGCGGCGACGGGCGCGATCGAGCGGAATCGCTCTCGCCTTCGCGATCAGGTGCCGAATATCGGTGCCGGCAAGGGTGTCGGCGGCGACGACAAGAAGGTCTCGGCCACCGCCAGCCTTCAAGGATTTGTGGCCACGGACCACTCGCGGCCCGGCACCGTGAACACCTACGACTTCGACGGTTCGGAAAGCCGTCTGAACGCGTTCTTCCATGACGGTTTCCTGTTCGATGCCGATCGCGCGTTCGACAGCGACAACACCTGGACCGACGGCGCGGTTGTGGATGCGCACGTGTATCAAGGCTGGACCTACGACTACTACTTCAAGCGGTTCGGACGTAACGGCATCGACGATCACAACCTCCCCCTCTTCACGATCGTCCACCCCGTCGGCCGCGACCAGGCGGACACGGTGGATCCGGACACGCTCGGGCTCTACATCAACAACGCCATCTATCTGGGCGGGGGGTACCTGCTCTTTGGCGACGGCGACGGCGTCGACTTCGACTTCTTCGCCGGCGCGCTGGACGTCGTCGCGCACGAGTACACGCACGGCGTCACCGAGTTCACGTCGAATCTCGACTACGTCGACGAGCCCGGCGCGCTGAACGAAGCCTTCTCCGACATCATGGGCGCGTCAGCGGAATTCTTCCTTCAGCCGGCCGGCAGCGGCCCGCGTCAGGCCGACTGGCTGATCGGCGAGGACATCACCCGCACACCGCCGCCCTTCTTCCGCTCGCTGAGCGATCCGGGCAGCGGCGGCCAGCCGGATCATTACTCGCAGCGCCGCTTCATCGGAACCGACATCGACCTGGGCGGAGTCCACTACAACTCCACGATCGTGAGTCACGCGTACTACCTCGCCGTCGCGGGCGGGACCAATCGCGTGTCGGGTATCACCGTACCGGGAATCAGCGTCGCGAATATCGAACGGATGGAAAAAATCTTCTATCGGGCGTTTGCGTTCTTCCTGGGCCCCACGTCGCAGTTCCACGACGCACGAGTCGCGACGCTGCAAGCGGCCGCGGACCTCTATGGCGCATCGAGCAACGACTACACGCAACTCGAGCGCGCGTGGACGGCGGTGGGGGTCAACTGATGCTGCGACGAATCACGCTGTTCACGTTCGTCGCGGTACTGACACTCGTGTCGTGCGCCGAAGCTCAGCGCCGTCAGCCCGTGGGCAGCCGCCGGCCGCCAGGCGAGCGCGGCTTCATCGGCGCGTCCGTCGGTGGCCTCGTCACGTCGAACAACTTCGATGCGACGGTGGACTTCGATCTGTACCGCGAGCCCACGCGCTTCGACACGTCGTACGATGTTCCGGCGGGTATTGCGTTCGACGTCTCCGGCGGCGTGAAGCTCTGGCGACATCTTGGCGTCGCAGTGGCCGTCTCGAGGCACGAGACAACTGGAGACGCCGCGATCACAGCGCAGTTGCCGCACCCGTTCTTCTTCGATCGGCTGCGGCCCCTCGAAGCCAGCGCCGAGAGCCTGACGCGGTCGGAGACGACGCTGCATGTCGGCGTTCTCTGGATGAAACCGCTGTCGAGGAAGCTGATGTTGACACTGAGCGCCGGCCCTTCGATCGCGTCGTATACGCAGGACGTGGTCACGTCCATCGGATTCACCGAGACGTATCCGTTCGACTCGGTGCAGTTCTCGCGTGCGAACGTCACACAGCGCGACGGGACCGCGATCGGCGGCTTTGGTGCGGGCGAAGTCTACTATCGGCTGAAGCCGCAGTTCGCCCTCGGCGGTGGCGCGCGCTTCTCCCGCGCGAGCGACGACGTCGAGACGGGGTCCGACCAGTCGATCTCGATCAAGACCGGCGGCCTCCAAGTCGGCGGCGGCGTGCGGTTCCTCTTTTGAAAACGGGATCCGGACGGAAGGCGTCACCGAGCGAGTTCGCGCGCCGCGTCCTGATGGCGGCGCGCCGCATCCCGCCGGGACGCGTTGCCACCTACGGCGACCTCGCACGCCTGGCCGGGCGCCCCGGCGCGGCCCGTGCCGTCGGGAATATCATGCGCCAGGGCGGGCAGCCGGGCGTGCCGTACCATCGCGTCATCGCCGCCGGCGGACGCGCCGGCGGCTACGGCGGGAACGAGGCATTGAAGCACGATTTGCTCAGGCGCGAGGGGCTCACGGTGATCGGCGGCCGCGTACGTCGCTTCGCGGCCATTCGCTGGCCGCATCCCGGCGAACACGGCAAACGACCAGGCGGTCACGGCAGGACCAAGTAGGGACATGTAGGGCGGACCTTCAGGTCCGCCTGCCGGAGCCACATGTAGGGCGGACCTTCAGGTCCGCCTTCGCCAGGTCCGCCTCCGTCGAATCCGCCTCCGTCGAGCTGAACTTCTCGTCCCTGAGCGCTCGTAGAATCATGAGTGCCCTCAACTGCGCGCTCAGAGGTTCGTCGACGGCCCGCCTGTTGCGCCGTAGCCTGAGCGAAAGCGGAGGCAACGCCAGCGCCCCATGTCACCGTCTAACCCCACAGATACGGACCGAACCGCGGACACACAGCTCGTCGAGCGGTGCCGCCGGGGTGAATCGGGAGCGTTCGAGGAGCTGTACCGGCGGCACGCATCCAGAATTTACGGCCTCGTGTGCCGGATGACGGGTTCGACCAGCGACGGCGAAGATCTCCTTCAGGAGGTCTTTCTGCTGGTGCACAGGAAGCTGGGAAGTTTCAAGGGCGAGTCGTCGCTCGGAACGTGGATCTACCGGCTGGCGACCAACTGCTGCCTCGATTTCCTGCGCAGCCGACAACACCGCCAGCAGCAGCGCACCACCGAGACACTCGACGACGTGCTGCCGACCCGCGCCGGAGGATCCGCGCCGTTCCGCATCGATCGGCTGGACCTCGAACGTGCGATCCTGCAGCTCCCCCCCGGCTACCGCGCCGCGTTCGTGCTGCATGACGTCGAGGGATTTGACCACGCGGAGGTGGCAGCCCAGCTCGGCATCGCGGAGGGCACCTCGAAGTCGCAGGTGCACAAGGCGCGGCTGAAGATTCGCCAGCTGCTTGCGGCTCGCGTAGAAGCATCATGACCTGCGGCGACTACAACGACGCGATCCAGGAGATGGTCGACGGGACCCTGACCGGGACCCGCCGTCAGGAGCTGGAGCAACACCTCTCGAACTGTCCGTCCTGCACGGCGCTCGTCGAGGAGCTGCTGATCGTGCGTCGGGCGGCGCGGGGGCTGTCTGAAATGACACCGCCCGACCGGGTGTGGCAACGTCTCGCGCCCGTCGTTGCGGCGACGCCGGAGAAGACCGAGCCGCGGGCCGCCTGGCGCGATCGCATCATGGTGCCGTTGGCAGTCGCGGCGGTGCTCCTGGCTGCGGTGCTTATTACTTACGTGATGCGAAAGCTGCCGCAGGAGGCGCCGGCCGCCGATCAACAAGCCGCCGCTCCCGCGCCGTCACCGGCGCCGTCGGCGCAGGCTCCCGACCTCGGATCGATCGAGGCGGAAATGCGCCAGGCAGAAACGCACTACGAGAACGCAATTCAAAAGCTCGAGGCGCTGGCGAACGACCGGCAGGTGCTCGACCCTCGGGTGGCGAACGACCTGCGTAAGAACCTCGTCGTCATCGATCAGGCGATCGGCGAGAGCCGCGCGGCGCTGAGGGCGCAGCCGACGAACGAACGGGCGCAGGAAAGCCTTTTCGAAGCATTCCGCTCGAAGATCAACCTCCTGCAGGACACGCTTGCCCTCATCAACGAGATGCGCAAGGGCAACCAGGACGAGGCGGCGCGGCTTGCGGCCGGCCTGAAATCATGATTTCGCGAGCCATCAGATTCCTATGACTGACCGACTGCTCTGTTTTGTGTTCGCGCTCTCCGTCCTCGTGCCGGTGCCGGGCCTGGCGCAGGACGACCGCTCGAGCGACTTGGTCGAGCGCACGTTCAACGTCGGCCCGAAGGGCGCGCTGGACATCTCGAATCTTTCCGGCAGCATCATGATCACCGGCGTCCCCGGTGAAGAGATCCGCGTCAAGGCCGAGCGGCAGGTGTGGGGCGACGATTCGAAGGGGATCACCATAGACGCCAGCACGACTCCGGGACGCGTCGAGGTGCGGACGCTCTTCGGTAAACACAAGAACAAGGCGGAAGTGGATTACATCGTCGAAGTGCCATTCGAGACGAGCGTCACGGCGCACTCGTTGTCGGGCGACATCAAGGTCGTGAAAGTCCGCGGCGACCTGCAGCTCGATACTACGAACGGCAACATCGAAGCGATGGGGACGCCGCGGCTGGTTCGGCTCAAGTCTTTCTCCGGCAACGTGGTCGTCACCGACGCCGGCGCCGCCGATGTGCTGTCGGCAAGCACGGTGAGCGGCGACTTGATGGTCAAGTCGCTGAAGGCTCGCGGCGTGGACATGGTCACCGTCAGCGGCGATCTGACGCTCTCCGGCGCGTGGTGCGAGCGCGCCCAGCTGCGCACGGTGAACGGCGATGTGACATTTTCAGGTGGAGTCGCCCGCGGTGGACGCTACGAGTTCAACAGCCACTCCGGCGACATCAACCTGTATCTGGCCGGTAACCAGGGGTTCGAGTTGTCCGCGACCACGTTCAGCGGCGAGCTGCACACGGAACTGCCGCTGAAGATGGTGACGCGGCCCGATTCCGGCATTCCGGAAGGCGTCCCCCACAGCCAGGACATCCGCGGCACGTTCGGCGACGGTGGGGCTCTGCTGCTGGTCAAGACCTTCAGCGGCGACGTCAGTCTGTCGAAAGGCGACGGCCTTCCCACCCCCAAGAAGCAGTAGCTGAAAGACGTAGGCCCGAGCTTCAGCTCGGGCGGGACTGTGACCAGTCGCCCCAGCTGCGGCCTGATGCCCGAGCTGAAGCTCGGGCCTACGTACTACCCGCGTAAGTGACACTTCGCACTATAATCGGGGCAAGCACGCGCAGTTCCGTGGAAGCCATTGCGCGGGCGTTTTAGGGAGGCAACGATGAAGCGAGCGTTCCTGATGGGGGTCCTCGCGGCCGTGCTTGGCCTGACGAGTTCAGCCGCCGTAACGGCACAGTCGACGACGACCTCGCTCGGCTCAGTCGCGCTGAAGAAGGGCGTGATGGCGGACGGCAAGCCGCTCGCGGCAGGAACCTACGTCGTGCGCCTGACGACTGACGAAGCGAAGCCGGCCACCGGCCAGAGCGCCGGCGCCGAGCGGTGGGTCGAGTTCGTGCAGAAGGGGCAGGTGAAGGGCCGCGAGGTGGTCAGCATCGTCCCCGATTCCGACATCGCACAAATTGCCGAGGGCCCGAAGCCTGCCAAGGGCGGCTACCGGGTAGACACGCTGAAGGGCAACGACTACGTGCGCGTCTGGATCAACAAGCAGGGCACTAACTACCTGATCCACTTCCCGGTCGCCTGAGCGGTTCGCTGAACTTGGGCAACCCGGGAAACCCGGACAACCCGACCAACTGCAGTTCCCCAAGTTGATCGGGTTTACAGGTTGATCGGGTTGTTACCCGATCGCCATCAAATCGAACTGTTCGTGATGCAGATGAGCGTCCGGCCGTAGCGTAATCGGCCGGCCGAGCGTCTGCTGCAAGTCCCGCAAAACCCCGGCCTCTTCTTCCTTCAACGCCCGCGCGATGTCGGGGTTCACTCGCAACACGACGCCGTGGCCGTTCAGATCCATGTTCAGCTTCTTTACTTCCGACAGGATCTCGTAGCAGATCGTCGAGCTCGACTTGATCACCCCGCTGCCGGAGCAGTACGGGCACGGTTCGGTGAGCACGCGTTCGAGGCTTTGCTTCACCCGCTTGCGGGTGACGACAATCAAGCCGAAATCCGACACCTGCAGTGCCTTCGAGGGCGCGCGATCCCGGCGCAGTTCCTGCTCCACCGCCTGGAATACTTTCTGGCGGTTCTTCTTCTCCTCCATGTCGATGAAGTCGAGGACGATGATGCCGCCCAGGTCACGGAGTCGAATCTGCCGTACGATCTCGCGAGCGGCTTCGAGGTTGGTCTTGACGATCGTGTCCTCGAGCCGGCCGGCGGAACGCTTGCCAACGTAGCGGCCGGTGTTGACGTCGACCGCGACCAGCGCTTCGGTCTGGTTGATGACGATCGACCCGCCCGACTTCAGCCACACCTTGCTGCGCAGCGCCTTGTCGAGCTCCGCTTGAACACCGTATTCTTCGAGGATCGGAAAATTCTTGTTGTAATGCTTCACCTTGCCGGCAAGCGACGGCATCATGCGCTCCACCAGCTCGAGGACGCGCTGATACTCCTGATAGCTGTCGATGCGAATCGCCGTGTAGTCGTCGGTCAGCAAGTCGCGGAGCAATTTGGCGACGAGACTCTGCTCCCGGTAGACCACCGCCGGCGGCCGCATGGCCTCCAGCTTGCCGCGCGTCTCCTTCCAGATCCGGTTGAAGTACTGCAGGTCGCTGACGATGTCGTCCTTCGGCCGGCCCGAGGCGGCAGTGCGGATGATGATGCCGCCAGTGAAGCCTTCGGCGTCGCGAAACTCGCGAACGATCCCCCGCAGGCGGCCGCGCTCTTCGCGTGATTCGATCTTGCGCGACACGCCGACGTGATCGACCGTCGGCATGAACACCAGGAAGCGGCCGGCCAGCGACGCGTGACACGTGAGGCGGGCGCCCTTGGTACCGAGCGGTTCCTTCACGACCTGGACGAGGACGTCCTGTCCCTCGCGCAGGAGCGTCTCGATCCGCGGCTCGTCGGCGGCGGCTTCATCGGTTTTCGGGCCACGGCGTCCGCGACGGCCGCCTTCGGCGCGCGCGGAGTCGGGGGGCTTGGCATCGGCGGCTTTCGCCTGACGCCCCTGGCCGTCTTCGCCAATACTCTGCGGCGCCGCCTCAACGCCTTCTGCGTCCTTCGAGGCCTCGCCCGACTCGCCCTCACCTTCTTCGGCGGCTTCCAACCGATCGAGTTCGTCTACCGTCTGCGCGACGTCCGAGACGTACAGAAAGCCGTCGCGCTCGAGTCCGATGTCGACGAACGCCGACTGCATGCCGGGCAGGACTTTCGAGACCCGCCCCTTGTAGATGTTGCCGACGACGCCGCGCTGGCGTTCCCGTTCGACGAAAAGTTCGGCGACCAGATCGTCTTCAAGGATGGCGACCCTGGTTTCGTGATCGTTCGAGGAGATGATCATCTCCTTGGTCATGACTGCCCATCTCTCAATTCTCGAAGCGCCGCATGCGGACGTTCAGGATCAACCCGAAGCCGGCCAGTGTCGCGATGAGCGACGAACCGCCATAACTCATGAGCGGCAGCGTCAGCCCCTTCACGGGCGCCAGCCCTGCGGACATCGTGATGTTGTAGAACACCTGGAAAATGAAGCTCGCCAGGACGCCGAGGACCAGATAGGACCCGAGCCGATCCTTCGACAGGCGCGCTGCCTGCAGCGCGCGAGTGATGACGAGCAGATACAACGCGAGGGCCACGATGACGCCCGCGAACCCCTGTTCCTCGGCCCACGCCGAGAAGATGAAATCGTTGTGGGCGACGGGCAGGAAGCGGAGCTGCCCCTGCGTGCCCTTCATGAACCCCTTGCCCCACATGCCGCCGGAGCCGACGGTGATGCGGGCCTGAATCTGCTGATAGCCGGCGCCCTTCTGGTCCTTCGAAGGGTCGATGAACGTGAGGACGCGTGATTTCTGATAGTCCTTGAGCGCGAACTTCCACGCGACCGGCGCGACCAGGATGCCGGCCAGCGCCAGGATGCCGAGAATGCGCATCGGCAGCCCGGCCAGGAACGCGACGCCAAGAAAGACCGGAAGCAGTGTTACCGCGGTCCCGAGGTCGGGCTGCTTGGCGATGAGCAGGAGCGGCACCGCACAGAGGGCCGCACCCGTCAGAAGATCGCCGCCGGTGGGCGAGGCGCGCCGGCTGTCGCCGAAGAACTTCGCCAGCACGAGCGCCACGGCAATCTTCGCGAACTCCGAGGGTTGCAGGTTGAAGACGCCGAGCGGTATCCACCGGCGTGCGCCGCCTCGGACGGCGCCGAAGAAGATCACGTACAGCAGCAACGCGATCGTGAGGATGTAGATCCAGTGCGACTTGTCGGCCAGTGTCCGGTAGTCGATCGAGACCGCAACCAGCAGCGCGATCAATCCGAGACCGAGCGCGTACACCTGCGACATGAACAGCCGGGGCGTCGTCGCCTGCGTCGCGCTGTAGATCATCGTGATGCCCATCGCGCAGATGACGAGCAGCGTGATCAGCAGCAGCCAGTCGAAGTGGAAAAAGAGCCGTCGCTCGATGAACGGCATCACCGTCCTCCCACCGGCGGACCGGCCGCATCCGCGATCGGCGGCGCCGCGTCGGGCTCGAGCGGGACTTCCTCCTGTGGTGGGGGCTGCGGGATACCCGGCGCCGTAAATACCGGCAGCGGCTCACCGCGCTTCTTGGCGAAGTAGGTCGCGATCATGTACTTCGCGATCGGGGCGCCGAGATAACCGTGCTCCGCGTGCTCGGCAAAAATCACACCGGCGATTTCAGGATTGTCGCGCGGCGCGAAGAAGACGAACCAGCCGTGATCGCGCAGGTCCACGGTACTGCCGCGGGCCGCCGCCGCCTTCCTCCCCTGCAGCGAGATCACCTGAGCAGTGCCGGTCTTGCCGGAGACGTCAAGACCGGGAATCTTGCCGCGCCCTCCCGTCCCGTTCCCGTTGACCACGAGCCACAGGCCATCGTGCAGCGCCGAGGCGGTGGAGGCCTTGAAGTTGAACTGCCCCGCCGGCGGCGGCGGGACCACTTTCTTCCAGCCGTTGCCGTCGTCGAAGGCGCGAATCAGGTGGGGAATGAACCGAGTGCCGCCGTTGGCGACCACCGACATCATCACCGCCTGCGAGATCGGCGTCACCGACACCTGGCCCTGACCGATGGCGACCGAAATCGTTTCGCCCGCGTACCATTTTTCCTTGTAGCGCTGCCGCTTCCATGCGGTGGACGGGATGATGCCTTCGATCTCGTTCGGCAGATCGACGCCCGACTTGACGCCGAGCCCGAGCCGATTCGCCCACTTCGCCATACGATCGACGCCGAGCATGTTGCCGAGTGTATAGAAGTAGACGTTGCAGGACTTTTCAATCGCGTGGCGCATGTCCACGGTGCCGTGTCCGCCCTTGAGATGGCACTTGAAGTAGCGGCCGTAGAACGTCGCGCCACCCGAGCAGTGCACCTTGAAGTCGGGGGTGACCAGGCCCTCCTCCAGCGCTGCGGTCGCCACCACGATCTTGAAGGTCGAGCCGGGCGAGTACCTTCCCTGGATCGCGCGATCCTGCAGCGGGCGAAGCGTGTCGGTGTTGAGCGACGTCCAGGTCGCGCG
>CAWHFZ010000017.1:0-19892 GCA_963828745.1 Vicinamibacteria bacterium
TCGGGTTCGGCGTGCTGGCTGCGCAGAGCAAGGTCGCGTCAAGGCGCTGCCCGGCCCGGACAGCTCGAATTTCCAGGCGCTCGAGCCAGATCACCAAGTCCAACGTCAGCCAGCTCGAGGTGGCGTGGTTCTATCCGTACGGCGCGCCGACCTTCAGCCCGGTCTTCGCCCACGACGTGCTCTACGGGCTCGGCCGCAACGCGTCGGCGCTCGTCGCGCTCGACGCGACGACCGGCAAGGAGATCTGGATCCACGACGGCCTGAACGGCATCACGAGCAAGGGCATCAACTACTGGGAGAGCGACGACGGCAAGGACCGCCGGCTGATCTTCGCGGTCGACAGCTTCCTCCAGGAGATCGACGCGCGCACCGGCAAGTCGATCCTGACGTTCGGCGACAACGGCATCGTCGACATGCGCGACGGCCTGCCGCGCGCCGAGGGCACGAGCGTCGCGCGCGATGCCGGCCAGCCCGGGCCGCATCTGGCGGAACACGATCGTCTTCGGCGGCCAGTCGGGCGAGTCGATCATGACGCCGCCCGGCGACATCCGCGCCTACGACGTCCTCACCGGCAAGCTGCTCTGGCAGTTCCACACGATCCCGCGGCCCGGCGAGTTCGGCTACGAGACCAATCCGCCGGACGGCTACAAGTACATCGGCGGCGCGAACAACTGGGGCGAGATGTCGATCGACGAGGAGCGCGGGATCGTCTACATCCCGACCGGGTCGGCGACCGCCGACTTCTAGGGCGCCGATCGCCACGGCCAGAATCTCTTCGCCAACTGCCTGCTCGCGCTCGACGTGCGGACCGGCAAGCGGCTGTGGCACTTCCAGACGGTTCACCACGACCTGTGGGACCTCGACAACGTCTCGGCGCCGCAGCTCGTGACCGTGACGCACAACGGCCAGAAGGTCGACGTCGTCGCGCACGCCGGCAAGACCGGCTTCCTCTACGTGTTCAACCGCGTGACCGGCGAGCCGCTCTGGCCGATCGAGGAGCGCCCGGTCGGCGAAGAGCGATGTGCCGATCGAGCAGTCGTGGCCGACGCAGCCGTTCCCGACGAAGCCGGCGCCGTTCGCGCGGCAGTCGTTCACGGAGGACGACGTCAACCCGTGGCTGCTGACGCCGGAGGAGTACGAGGCGCTCAAGGAGCGCGTGCGCAAGGCGAAGAACGGCACCGGTCCGCAGGGCGGCATCTTCAACCCGACCGTCGCTCAACGGCGACAGCATCTCGATGCCGGGCAATCAGGGCGGCTCGAACTGGGGCACGACGGCCGCCGATCCCGCAGCGCGGGCTGGTGTTCGTCACCGGCGTCAACCAGGTGGCGCTGCTCCGCCTGAACGACGTGCAAAGATCCGACCGCGCGGAGCGGCGCGGCGGCGGCGGCGGCAACCAGATCGACGGCAGCCGTCGCGACGCAGGGCCAGCGCGCGTTCACGCAGTACTGCGCGGCCTGCCACGGCGCCGATCAGCGCGGCGCGATTCCGGGCGTGCCGTCGCTCGTCGGCGTCACCGATCGCATCGACGAGGAAAGCCTGCGCGTGATCGTCGTCGGAAGGCCGCAACAACATGCGGCCGATCCTCGACGCGACCAACGAGGAGATTCGCGGCGATCTACGCGTACCTGTCGATCACGAACCCGAACGGCCGGGGCGGCGGTGGCGGTGCGCGGCCGCGGCGGACGCGGCGGCGCCGCCGCTGCCGCCCGGACCGGTCGTCGCGCAGCGGCGGCGCGCCGCAGCCGCCGCTGCCGGCGCGCTACGGCGGTCCGTTCTATCCCGGCGTCGGCGGCACGGCCGGCAACATGCCGTGGCCGGCGGACGTGGAAGCCGCGAAGCTGCCGACGCGCTACCAGACCGGCTACAACGTGATGGCGACGTCGACCAAGCCGCCGTACACGACGATCACCGCCTACGACCTGAACACGGGCGAGATCAAGTGGCAGGTGCCGAACGGCGACGATCCGGCCACGGTCGATCACTGCGGCAAGGGCGACGGCCCGCACGACACGGGCGGCGTCGGCGCGCGCAACGGCATGGTCGTGACGAAGACCGGGCTGCTCTTCCAGAACGGCAAGGACGGCTGGGCGCGCGCCTACGACGTCGACACCGGCAAGGTCCTGTGGAAGGGCAAGACCGCCGGCCAGTCGATCGGCATCCCGACGATGTACGAGTCGAAGGGTCGCCAGTACGTCGTGTTCATGTCGCCGCCCGCCGGCCCCGGCGGCGTCGGCGGCGCGGAGGGCGGCGGCACCGGCAGCGCGCCCGAGACGCCAACCGGCCCGCTACGGCTACATCGCCTTCGCGCTGCCGAAGAAGTGACATGATTAGTCGGGTCATGAACCACCTTGCGCCGGCGTTCTCGTTACGCTCCTGATCGTTCGCGCCGGCTCGAGGCACCGCAGTGCTGCGGCGCAGACCGGTGTCCCGGCCGGCACCGTCATCTCCGGCATCGTCCGCGATTCCACCGGCGGCGCGATCGTCGGCGCGTCGGTGACGGTCCGCGTCGCGTCCGGCGCCGAGCGCCAGACGACGAGCGATACGTCGGGCAGGTTCTCGGTCGTGCCGCCGGCCGGGGGCAACGTCACGCTGATCGTGCGCGCGCCGGGTTTGCCGAGTGGCGCAGGTCGCTCGCGGCGCCGCAGCCGGCAGCGTCGAGGTCGTGCTCCAGCCGGCCGCGCTGCGCGACGAAGTCACGGTGACGCCCACCCGCAGCGAGCAGCAGCTCGGCACCATCCCGGCAAGCGTCAGCGTGATCCGTCCCGAGGAGATTCAGCGGCGGCCCGCGATGGTGCCGGACGATCTGCTGCGCCAGCTCCCCGAGTTCAGTCTGTTCCGCCGCTCGAGCAGCCTGTCCGCGCACCCGACCAGTCAGGGCGTGTCGCTGCGCGGCATCGGACCGAGCGGCGTGAGCCGCAGCCTGGTGCTTGCTCGACGGCGTGCCGTTCAACGATGCGTTCGGCGGCTGGGTGTACTGGACGGCGCTGCCGATGGAGAGCGCCGAGCGCATCGAGGTCGTCAACGGCGCCAGCTCGAGCCTGTACGGCTCCTACGCCATGGGCGGCGTGCTCAACGTCGTCACGCGAACAGCCGAGCGCCGCTCGCTCGACGTGAAGACGCAGTACGGCAGCCGCCACAGCCCGAAGATCGACTTCCGCGCCAGCGACGTCTGGGGCAAGGTCGGCGTCTCGCTCGACGGCAGCGCCTTCGACACCGACGGGTACGCCAACGTTCTCCAGTCGCTGCGCGGCCCGGTCGACACGGAAGGTGGCCGTGCAGTTCGGCCACGTGACGGTCAAGGCCGACTACAACCCGAACGACCGCGTGCAGGCCTTCGTGCGCACCGGCTACTTCCGCGAGGACCGGCACAACGGGAAGATCACGACGGTCGGGCCGGTGACCGAGGAGTTGAACGACACGACGTGGAAGTACACGAGCGGCGGCGTGCGCGCTGCGGCTGCCGGACGCGAGCACGCTGCAGGCGACGATCTTCGGCGACACGCAAGACCTTCAACAGCAACTTCCTGGCGATTCCCGATGCGACCGGCGCGCGCGCGACGGGCGCCTGTCGCTGAATCAGACCGTGCCGACCGATGCCGTCGGCGGCATGGTGCAGTGGTCGCGCGGCTCTTCGGCAAGCATGTGCTGACCGCCGGAACCGACTTCCGCTGGGTCGACGGCGACAGCATCGAGGATGCCTTCGACGCGGTCATCGGCGCGACGAAGACGCTGCACCGCGTCGCCGGCGGCACCCAGCGATCGCTCGGCGTGTTCGTGCAGGACGTGTTCGTCCCGGTCGCCGAACGTCACCGTGACCGCGAGCGCGCGGCTCGACCGCTGGCGCAACTACGACGCGCACAACACCGAGACGACGCTGTCGACCGGCGCGGTCAGCGACCCGGTGCTCGCTGACAAGAAGGATTCCGTGGTCAGTCCGCGGCTCGGCGCGCTCTATCGCGTGCACGAGCGGCTGTCGGTCTGGGGCGACATCGCGTCGGGCTTCCGCGCGCCGACGCTCAACGAGCTGTACCGGCGATTCTCGCACGGCGCGGTCGTCACGCTCGCCAACCCGGCGCTTGGACCGGAGCGGCTGGTCGGCGGCGAGCTCGGCGTCAACGTGATACCGCGCGCCGCGTCACCTGGCGCACGACGTGGTTCGACAATCGCGTCAAGGATCCGGTCGCGAACGTCACGATTACACCGCCAAACCTGCTGCAGCGGCAGAACCTCGGGCGCACACGCATCTGGGGCGTCCAGACCGACGTCGACTACCGCATCGGCCGGACGCTGCGTCTCGGCGGCGCCTATATCTACGACGTCGCGGAAGTGGTCGAGAAAACCGGCCAATCCCGCGCTCGTCGGCCTCCGACTCGCCCAGGTGCCGACCCATCGCGGCGCGTTCCAGCTGCCGTACAGCGATCCCCGCTTCGTGACGATCGCCTTCGACCCGCAGGTCTCCGGCGCGCAGTTCGACGACGATCTGAACACCAGCCTCGCGTGTGCTGCCCAAGTACTCGCTCGTCAATCTGAGCGTGTCGCGCGATATCGGACGCAACCTCGAGGTATTCGCTGCCGTTCAGAACATGTTCGACAAGGAGTATTTCGTCGGCTCGCTCCCCACGCTCGTCGGACCGCCACGCCTGGTCAGCGGCGGCGTCAGGGTCAGCTTCCAGGGGCGCTGACCAGAGGCGCGCTCCCGTCTAGGCCAGGTTGGCCAGGATCGTGTTGTAGACGATGCGGACGGCTTCGTGTCTGGAGACCTCGATCGAATACAGCCCCTTGTAGCCGAGCCCTTCGGTAAACCTGACCGCCTGGCCGATATCCCAGAAGGGACTTGATTTGATGTGCATGTTGCCCGACGAGTAGGGGAACCACGCCTTGATGCAGTCGTGCAGTTCCTGCTGGTTCATCGCGCCGACGTTGCCGATGTCGACGTTCGAATTGGCGCCCGCGTCCTTGATGATGCCAATCATGAACTCCCACGGCTTCATGCCGATCTGCTGCTGGTATTCGGGTGTGCCCACGCCGCGCGTTTCAACCGACACCTTCACGTTTTTCGTCCGCCCGTAGTCGGCCATCGCCTTCATCGCCGCGACGGCCCCTTCGCGCGTCTCTTTCGTCAGCTGTGCCTGCTGCTGGTTGATCATGACGCGCGGGCATCCGTACTGCGCCGCGATGTCCATCCATTGCTTGACGTGATCGACCGCCTGCTGCCGGCCCGCCGCATCCGGGTTCGAGATCGATTGCACGGTGCCGAACTCCAGATTGATCTGGGTCATGGTCATCTGGTTTTCATCGAGGCGCGCTTTCAGTTCCTTGATGAACGCCGGATCGGTTTCCGACTTGACGATCGTCTCGTGCTGAAACTCGATATTGTGCACGCCGTACATCTCGACGTACATCTTTGGCAGATCGAACGGCGTCAGCGTTTGGTCGGGTGTCGGGTTGGGATTGTTCGGGTTCTTCAAATACGAATTGAAGTTCAGCGTCATCAGCGAAACGCGCGCCAGCTTGGCCGGCGATACGGGCGCCGGACCGCGCCCGCGGCCGCCCGCGCACCGCCGCGTCCCTGCCCGCCGCGCCCCCTTGCCGTCGCCCGGTGGGGCGTCTGGGCTCCCTGGCCGGTCAACGCGACGACGCTCGCCGCACCGCGGCAGCACGCGCAAGAAAGTCTCGACGTCTCATGTGCAAGGCTCCTTTGAACGGATTCACGCGCAGCGTCCCTTTGACCGTTTCGCGTCGAGACCGGCGAGTCCGCCTCTCTCGGGACCGGATCATAACGCGAGGCTGGCGGGAACAGCGCGCGTCTCGAGCGGGATGCGTTATCTGGAGGCTCTCGGCATCCGCGACTCGTCGGCCGTGGCAATCCAGTAGCGACGCTTGGGCGAGGCACCCTCCGGGCCGGCGACGACATTCTCCAGAACGCCGCCGTTCTTCTCGATGGTTCTGATGGAGCCGACGTTGTCATCGTCACACGTCACGAGGACGCGCGTCAGGCCAAGCTTCTGGCTGGCGATCTGGAGCGCTTGCCTGAGGATCGCGGTGGCATAGCCTTGCCGCCGGTACTCCGGGACCACGACGTAGCCAATGTGCCCGCCAAAACGCTCGAGATATGGATTGAGAGCGTGACGGATTGATGCGCGACCGACGATTCTGGTTCCGGCGAACGCAAACAGGAATGTGGACGGCACCTGGTTCGCCGGCAGGTTCTGGCCTCGCTCCCGTTCCGCCAGGACCTCGAGATACCGCCGGAAAGGCATCCCCTCTTCATAGTAGTGGAGGAAGTTCCGGACGCTCGGCGAGGTGGCGCCGGGCTGTCCGCGCAGAGCAAGAGCAAGGTCAAGGCGCTGCCGGTCCCCGACAGTTCGAACTTCTCTGCGTCCAGTCAGATCACCAAGGCCAACGTCGGTCAGCTGGAAATGGCGTGGTTCTACCCCTACGCCGCGCCGACGTTCAGCCCGGTGTTCGCCAACGATGTGCTCTACGGCCTCGGGCGCAACGCCTCCGCCCTCGTCGCGCTCGACCCGGCGACGGGCAAGGAGATCTGGGTGCACGAGGGCTTGAACGGCATCACGAGCAAAGGCATCAACTACTGGGAGAGCGCCGACGGCAAGGACCGCCGGCTGATCTTTGCCGTCGACAGCTTTCTCCAGGAAATTGACGCGCGCACCGGCAAAACGATTCCGACGTTCGGCGAGAACGGCATCGTGGACATGCGAGTCGGCCTGCCGCGTGCCGAGGGCACGAGCATCCGCGCGATGCCGGCCAGCCCGGGCCGCATCTGGCGCAACATCATGATCTTCGGCGGCCAGTCTGGCGAGTCGATCATGACGCCGCCAGGCGACATCCGCGCCTACGACGTGCTCACGGGCAAGCTGCTCTGGCAGTTCCACACGATCCCGCGCCCGGGCGAGTTCGGGTACGAGACCAACCCGCCCGACGGTTACAAATACATGGGCGGCGCGAACAACTGGGGCGAGATGTCGATCGACGACGAGCGCGGAATCGTCTACATCCCGACCGGGTCAGCTACGGCCGACTTCTATGGCGCCGATCGACGCCGGCCAGAACCTGTTCGCGAACTGCCTGCTCGCGCTCGACGTGCGGACGGGCAAGCGCCTCTGGCATTTCCAGACCGTCCACCACGACCTCTGGGATCTCGACAACGTCTCCGCGCCGCAGCTCGTGACGGTGACGCACAACGGGCGTAAGGTCGACGTCGTCGCGCACGCCGGCAAGACCGGGTTCCTCTACGTGTTCGAGCGAGTCACCGGGCGGCCGCTGTGGCCGATCGAGGAGCGTCCGGTGGACAAGAGCGAGGTGCCGTTCGAGCAGTCGTGGCCCACGCAGCCGTTCCCGACGAAGCCGCCCGCGTTCGCGCGGCAGTCGTTCACGGAAGATGACGTGAACCCGTGGCTGCTGACGCCGGAGCAGTACGAAGCCCTCAAGGAGCGCGTGCGCAAGGCGAAGAACGGCAAGGGCCCGCAGGGCGGGATATTCAACCCGAACGTCCTCAACGGCGACAGCATCTCGATGCCTGGCAATCAGGGCGGATCGAACTGGGGAACGACCGCTGCCGATCCCCAGCGGGGTCTCGTATTCGTCACTGGCGTCAACCAGGTGGCCGTCCTCCGCTTGAACGACGTGAAAGATCCGACCGCGTCGCAGGGCAGGGGCGGTGGTGGCGGCAACCAGATAGACGGCAGCGTCGCGACGCAGGGTCAGCGGGCGTTCACGCAGTACTGCGCGGCCTGCCACGGTGCGGATCAGCGCAGCGCGATCCCTGGCGTGCCGCCGCTCGTTGGCGTCACCGACCGAATCGACGAGGAAAGCCTCCGCGTGATCGTGTCGGAGGGCCGCAACAACATGCGGCCCATCCTCGACGCGTCCAACGAAGAGATTCGGGCGATCTTTGCCTTCCTGTCGATCACGAACCCCAACGGCCGGGGCGGTGGTGGCGGGGGGCGTGGTCGCGGCGGAAGGGGCGCTGGCGCGCCGCCGCTGCCCCCAGGACCAGTCGTCGCAAGCGGTGGCGCAGCCAGGCCCCCGCTGCCGCCGCGTTACGGCGGTCCGTTCTATCCGGGTGTTGGCGGCACGGCGGGCAACATGCCGTGGCCGGCGGACGTGGAAGCCGCGAAGCTGCCGACACGATATCAGACCGGCTACAACGTCATGGCGACGTCAACCAAGCCGCCGTACACGACGATCACGGCCTACGACTTGAACACTGGCGAAATCAAGTGGCAGGTGGGGAACGGCGACGATCCCGCTACGGTCGATCACAGCGGCAAGAGCGACGGTCCGCACGACACGGGGGGCGTCGGCGCGAGAAACGGCATGGTCGTGACGAAGACGGGGCTGCTGTTCCAGAACGGCAAGGACGGGTGGGCCCGCGCCTACGATGTCGACACGGGCAAGGTCCTGTGGAAGGGCAAGACCGCAGGTCAGTCGATCGGCATCCCGACGATGTTCGAGTCCCAGGGGCGCCAGTATGTGGTGTTCATGTCTCCGCCCGCCGGTCCCGGCAGCGTCGGTGGTGCGGAAGGCGGCGGCACCGGCAGCGCGCCCGAGACGCCAACCGGCCCGTACGGGTATATCGCCTTCGCGCTGCCGAAGAAGTGACATGATTGGTCGATCATGAGCCTCATTGCCGCTGGTGTTCTTGTTACGCTCCTGATCGGTCCCGCCACTCAGGGTATCCGCAGGCTGCCGCGCAGACCGGTGTCCCGGCCGGCACCACCATCTCCGGCGCCGTCCGGGATGCCAGCGGCGGCGCCATCGTCGGCGCGTCGGTGACGGCCCGGGTCGCGTCGGGCGCCGAGCGTCAGACGACGAGCGACGCGTCGGGCAGGTTTTCGGTGGTCTCGCCGGCCGGGGGCAAAGTCACGCTGATCGTGCGATCGGCCGGTTTTGCCGAGGGGCGTGTGGTCTCTCACGGAGTCCACTGTCGGCAGCGTCGAGGTCGTGCTCCAGCCCGCCACGGTGCGTGACGAAGTGACGGTCACGCCCACCCGCAGCGAGCAGCAACTCGGCACCATCCCGGCAAGCGTCAGCGTCATCAGTTCCGAGGAGATTCAGCGGCGCCCCGCCATGGTCCCGGACGACCTGCTGCGCCAACTGCCCGAGTTCAGTCTCTTCCGCCGTTCGAGCAGCCTGTCAGCGCATCCGACGAGTCAGGGCGTGTCGCTCCGCGGCATCGGGCCGAGCGGCGTGAGCCGCAGTCTCGTGCTCCTCGACGGCGTGCCGTTCAACGACGCGTTCGGAGGCTGGGTGTACTGGACGGCGCTGCCGATGGAGAGCGCCGAGCGCATCGAAGTGGTGAACGGCGCCAGCTCGAGCCTGTACGGCTCCTATGCCATGGGCGGGGTGCTGAACGTCGTCACGCGAACAGCCGAGCGCCGGGCGGTCGATATCAAGACGCAGTACGGAAGCCGGCACAGCCCCAAGTTCGACTTCCGGGGCAGCGACGTCTGGGGCAAGGTCGGCGTCTCGGTGGACGGCAGCGTCTTCGACACGAACGGCTATGCGAACGTCCTTTCGTCGCTGCGGGGCCCCGTGGACACCAAGGTGGCGGTGCAGTTCGGCCACGTGACGCTCAAGGCCGACTACAACCCGAACGATCGCGTGCAGGCCTTCGTCCGGACGGGCTATTTCCACGAGGACCGGCACAACGGCAAGATCACGACTGTCGGACCGTTGACCGAGGAATTGAACGACACCACGTGGAAGTACACGAGTGGTGGTGTGCGCGCGCGGCTCCCCGACGCGAGCACTCTGCAGGCGACGATCTTCGGCGACACGAAGACGTTCAATAGCAACTTCCTGGCGATTCCCGATGCGACGGGCGCGCGCGCGACGGGACGCCTGACGCTGAACCAGACCGTGCCGACCGACGCCTTCGGCGGTACGGTGCAGTGGTCGCGCGGCATCTTCGGCACGCACGTGCTCACCGCAGGCACCGACTTTCGCTGGGTCGACGGCGACAGCATCGAGGATGCGTTCGATCCGATCACCGGCGCGACGAAGACGCTGCACCGCATCGCCGGCGGCACGCAGCGCTCGGTGGGACTCTTTGTGCAGGATGTGTTCGTGCCTGTGCCGAACGTCACGGTGACGGCGAGCGCCCGGCTCGACCGCTGGCGGAACTACGACGCACACAACACGGAGACGACGCTGTCGACGGGCGCCGTCAGCGACCCCGTCCTCCCCGATAAGGACAACTCGGTAGTGAGTCCGCGAATCGGCGCGCTGTATCGCATGCACGATCGGCTGTCGGTCTGGGGAGATATCGGGTCGGGGTTCCGCGCGCCGACGCTCAACGAGCTTTACCGGCGATTCTCTCAGGGTGCGGTGGTGACGCTCGCGAACCCGGCGCTCGGTCCGGAGCGGTTGACGGGCGGAGAGCTGGGCGTCAACGTCCTGCCCCTGTCCCGCGTCACGTGGCGCACGACATGGTTCGACAATCGCGTCAAGGATCCCGTCGCCAACGTCACGATTACACCGCCAAACCTGATCCAGCGGCAGAACCTCGGACGCACCCGCATCTGGGGCATTCAGACCGACCTCGACTACCGCATCGGTCGGGCGCTGCGGATCGGCGGCGCCTACATCTACGACGTCGCGAAAGTGGTCGAGAACAAGGCCAACCCCGCCCTCGTCGGTCTGCGACTCGCGCAGGTGCCGACCCATCGCGGTGCGTTCCAGCTGCAGTACAGCGATCCGCGCTTCGTGACGATCGCCTTCGACCTGCAGATCTCCGGCGAGCAGTTCGACGACGATCTGAACACCAGCTCGCGGGTGCTGCCGAAGTACTCGGTCGGCAATCTGAGCGTTGCGCGCGATCTCGGGCGCAGTCTCGAGGTATTCGCCGCCGTTCAGAACATGTTCGACGAGGAATACTTCGTCGGCTCACTCCCCACGCTGGTCGGGCCCCCACGCCTGTTCAGCGTCGGCTTCAGGGTCAGGTTCCAGGGCCACTGATCCAGCGGCCGCGCCCCCGGCTAAGCCAGGTTCGCCAGGATCGTGTTGTAGACGATGCGCACCGCTTCGTGCCTCGAGACCTCGATCGAGTACAGACCCTTGTAGCCGAGGCTCTCCGTGAACTTCACTGCCTGGCCGATGTCCCAGAACGGGCTCGACTTGATGTGCATGTTGCCTGACGAATACGGCAACCAGCCCTTGATGCAGTCGTGCAGCTCCTGCTGGTTCATCGCGCCGACGTTGCCGATGTCCACGTTCGACGCCGCGCCGGCGTCCTTGATCACGCCCATCATGAATTCCCACGGCTTCACGCCGCCGATCTGCTGGATCAATTCGGGTGTGCCCGCGCCGCGGGTCTCGGCCGACACCTTGACGTTTTTCGGCCGGCCGTAGTCGGCCATCGCCTTCATGGCCGCGACGGCGCCGTCCCGCGTCTCCTTGGTGAGCTGCGCCTGCTGCTGGTTGATCATCACGCGAGGACAGCCATACTGTGCCGCGATGTCGATCCATTGCTTTACGTGTTCGACCGCCTGCTGGCGTCCCGCCGGTTCCTTGTAGGAGATCGACTGCTCCGTCCCGAACTCCAGGTTGATCTGGGTCATCGTCGACTGGTTCTCGTCGAGCCTCGCCTTGAGCTCCTTGATGAACTCCGGATCCTTTTCAGACTGAACGATCGTCGAGTGCTGGTACTCGATGTTGTGGATGCCGTAGTTCTCGACGTACATCTTCGGCAGGTCGAACGGCGTGAGCGTCTGATCCGGCGTCGGATTGGTGTCGTTCGGATTCTTGAGGTACGAATTGAAGTTCAGCGTCATCAACGAAATGCGCGCGAGCTTCGCCGGGGCGACCGGCGCCGGACCCCGGCCGCGTCCGCCACCACCGCCCTGTCCCCCTGCGCCCCCTTGTCGTCCCGGCGGGGCGGGCGCCTGCGCCCCCTGCCCGGCCAACCCCACTACGCTCGCAGCACTGACTGTGGCACCTACGAGAAAGTCTCGGCGGTTCATTTGGAGGCTCCTTTGAACGGATTCACGCGCAGCGTCCCTTTGACCGTTTCGCGTCGAGACCGGCGAGTCCGCCTCTCTCGGGACCGGATCATAACGCGAGGCTGGCGGGAACAGCGCGCGTCTCGAGCGGGATGCGTTATCTGGAGGCTCTCGGCATCCGCGACTCGTCGGCCGTGGCAATCCAGTAGCGACGCTTGGGCGAGGCACCCTCCGGGCCGGCGACGACATTCTCCAGAACGCCGCCGTTCTTCTCGATGGTTCTGATGGAGCCGACGTTGTCATCGTCACACGTCACGAGGACGCGCGTCAGGCCAAGCTTCTGGCGGGCGATCTGGAGCGCTTGCCTGAGGATCGCGGTGGCATAGCCTTGCCGCCGGTACTCCGGGACCACGACGTAGCCAATGTGCCCGCCAAAACGCTCGAGATATGGATTGAGAGCGTGACGGATCGATGCGCGACCGACGATTCTGGTTCCGGCGAACGCAAACAGGAATGTGGACGGCACCTGGTTCGCCGGCAGGTTCTGGCCTCGCTCCCGTTCCGCCAGCACCTCGAGATACCGCCGGAAAGGCATCCCCTCTTCATAGTAGTGGAGGAAGTTCCGGACGCTCGGCGAGGTGGCTCGGTGGGCGCGAAGAAACTCCGGTTCCTCAGATTGAGTTGGAACTCGCAAGACAAGATCCATACGTCGTCGTAACTTCGTCCTCACCGCCCCCTGAGCCTCGTCTGTGGCACGCTTCTCGAAAAAACCGACGTCTGAGCCGGTACGGGCCCGGATTGCGCATTCCGATGAGGAGGCGCCTGATGATTGCACTGGTCTGTCGGGAGCACCGTTTGATTGTCGTCTTAATGATCGCATGGGGCTGGGCGGCCGACGCAGCACTGGCTCAGACGGTGGATCAACGGTCGACCACCACGTCGTCTTTTGCCGGGGTAAAGGCATTCGTCGCCCCCGGCGACGTCGTCTACGTGACCGACACTGCCGGTACCACGATCAAGGGAAAGCTGGCCGAGCTGACCGATGACGCGGTGGGAGTGAAGATCAAGGGCCGCGTCCGGTCCGTCGCGGCAGCCGAAGTCCGGCACATTCAACGGCAGCAGCCGGACTCTCTGTTCACGGGCGTACTGATCGGCGCCGCGGTCGGCGCCATCCCTGGCATTTACTGGCTCGTTGCGGATCCAAACGAATGCAGTGGGATGTGCCCCGAGGACTACGCGGCGATCTCCGTGGGCGCTGTCGTCGGAGGGGTGATCGACCACTTCCTGACGAAGAGGGTGACCGTATACACGGCGGGGACGTCGAGCCGTCCTTCCAAGAGCGTCACGATTGGTCCGTTCGTCAGGCGGGATCGCAACGGCCTGCAGGTCGTGATGAAGTTTTGAAACGTGAGATCTGCCGCGTGGCTCGCGGCAGGCTGATGAGCAGTGAAGGGTCGCGGTGGGCAGTCTCGATGTCCGCAACAACGAGGTCGGCCTCGAGCTGCTGCGCCGCGCACAGTACGGTCCCATTCCGATCGACAATCCCGGAGGTGCCATAAGCCACCAGGTCCCCCGCGCGCCCTGCGACATCCGCACGCACCACCGACACGCTGTTCTCGATCGCGCGCGCGATGTCTCCGTTCCTGGCGTCGGCCACAAGCTCGGCTCCGCCCTTTGACGGGGGCATGCCGGTGTTCGTAGGCACGAACAAGGCCGCGGCCCCTTGCGCGGCCATGATTCTTGCGGGCTCGCGGTAAGTGGAGTCGCGACAAATGAGGATCCCGAAGGTCAGCTCGCCGATCGTAAAAATCGGAAGCTTGTCGCCAGGCTCATAGACCGACGTGTGAATAGCCGGATGGAGCTTGCGATAGAGGCCGACGACCAACCCTTTGTGAAGGATCGCCGCGGAGTTGTAGAGCCGATCGTCCCGGTCGATCTCGGTAAACCCCACGATTGTCGTGACGCTATCGCTCGCAAGAGGTGCCAGCACTGCTTCCAGGTGTCCGGCGTCGATGGCGATGGCGGCGGGTCGGGGCGCGTAGTCAGCGAGACCACCCAGCAGCCCTTCAGGGCAGCACAGGATCTCCACACCTTCGGATTCGCACCAGTCAACTCGTTCGCGAACGAGCCGAAGGGCGAGCTCCAGGGAAGCGGGAGGAAGCAACGGAGCCTGATAGGCGGCGACTCTCACTGAAACCAGACACCTCCAACCTCATCGGCGCGACTTGGTCTTCGACGCGCGGGGGCGCTGGCGGGGGCGCGCTGGCGTGACCGGAGCGGACCGGAACGCCGCGGCCAGGAACGGCACCAGATGCCGCACGGTCGCCTCCAGATCACCAGGGTCGCAACGTCCCCGCGAAAACGCCTTGATGCGCTGCGGACTGCTGGCGGAGTAGTAGATCGTGCCCAGCATGAAATGGAAGCGCCACAGGATTTCGTCGGCCGTCAGCTCCGGGAGGCACTCGCGCAGCGCGGCGACGAACGTGCGGCTGGACTGATCGAAGTTGTCGGCGACGAGCTGCGTGAAGAGCGGCGCGTTTTCCGCGGCCAGCATACCCCGCAGACGCGAGAACTGGTTCTGGTTGTCGGGGCCCTGAATCTCGGCGAGCGCGGGCCGGACGAACGCCTCGATGACGGACTCCAGCTGCAGACCGGTACGGCGCGCGTCGGCCAGCAGCTTCAGACGCTCGCCGTTGAGGGTGGCGCAGTGGCGTCGGTAGACTTCGGCGAGCAGTCCGTCCTTGCCACGGAAGTGGTAACCCACGAGCGACCAGTTCACGCCAGCCTCGGCGGCAATCATGCGGACCGAGACGCCGCCGAATCCCCGTTCGGCAAACAGCCGCTCGGCCGCAGCCAGGAGCTGTTCGCGCGTCTCGGAAGCGGGCCGTTCGGGCGGTGTCCATTCGGGCGCGAGGCGCGGAGTGGTGGTCACGGCAGAATCATACAGCCGGATTGAACAGTCGTTGAATTCGTTCCTATAATCGCGGCGGACCTGAAGAACCCGCGCGCGACTCATCGCGGGGACGCCGGAACGGCTCGACAACGTCGAGGTGAAATCAGATGGGGAAGATGGATCGCCGGGACTTCGTAGGCGCGGCAGCCCTGGGACTTGTCGGAGTTCTTCCACCGCAACGCGGTGGTGGTGCAGGAGACAGCCGGGCCGCAGCGGGCGCCTCGAAGGACGAGCCGATGGACGTGACACGCATGCTGGCCGCGTACGTCGTGAAGGCGAAACCGGACGATCTGCCTGCGCCAGTCCGCGCGGAGGCCTGCCGGACGCTGCTGAACTGGGCGGGTTGTGCCGTCGGCGGGTCCCGCCACGAGACGGTTGACATCACCGTACGTGCGCTCTCGCGATTTGCGGGCCCGAATCAAGCCAGCCTGCTCGGACGACGCGAGCGGATGGACATCCTGCACACAGCTTTGATCAACGGGATCAGCTCGCACGTGCTGGATTTCGACGATACGCACTTGAAGACGGTCATTCACCCCGCCGGTCCTGTCGCGCCGGCCATTCTCGCGCTGTCTGAGATTCAGCCGGTCTCGGGTCGCGACCTCCTGCATGCGCTGGTGCTCGGCGCGGAGGTGGAGTGCCGCATCGGAAACGCCGTCTACCCGGCGCACTACGACAGGGGATGGCACATCACCGGCACGACCGGCGCCTTCGGCGCGGCCGCCGCGTGCGGCCGTCTGCTCGGATTGTCCGAACAGCAGATGCGCTGGGCCCTCGGACTGGCGGCGACGCAGCCCGTCGGGCTGCGCGAGATGTTCGGCACGATGACGAAGAGCTTTCACCCGGGGCGCGCCGCGCAGAACGGATTGATGGCAGCCCTGTTGGCAAAGGAGAACTTCACCAGCAGCGATACCGGCATCGAGGGCAGAACCGGCTGGGCCCACGTCCTGAGCACATCCTGCGACTACGCCCAGATCACGGTGGGTCTCGGCGAGCACTATGAAATCCTCCTGAACACGTACAAGCCGTTCGCCTGCGGTGTCGTGCTGCATCCGGTGATTGATGCGTGCCTTCAGTTGCGCGCCGCGCACCAGCTCACACCCGACGCGATCGAACGGATCGAGCTGTCGGTACACCCGCTCGTGCTCGAGTTGACGGGCAAGCGAACGCCTCAGACGGGCCTCGAGGGAAAGTTCAGCGTCTATTTCGCCGCGGCCGTGGCGGTTGCGGCAGGAGCCGCGGGCGTCAAGGAATTCACAGACGAGTGGGTACGACGGCCTGCGGTCGTAGCTTTGCGCGATCGCGTGGTGGCCACGGTGGTCCCGGGGATTGGCGAGGCGCAAGCCAGGGCCGCGATCACGCTCAAGGATGGCAGCCGCCGCGAGACGTTCGTCGAGCACGCAATCGGCAGTGTCGAGCGCCCGATGTCCGACCGGGATCTCGACGCGAAGGTGCGCGATCTCTGCGACGGCGTGCTTCCATCAGCCCAGGCTGGCCGATTGATCGATGTCTGTCGGAATATCGAACGACAAACCGACGCGCGGATCGTCGCCGAAACAGCGCGCCTGTGAACCGTCTCGCGCAGTTCAGGGACGCGTCGCCTCGCTCGAAAGGCGTTGCGCCACGATGTCGCGCAGTTCACGCTTGAGGATCTTGCCGACCGGGCTCACCGGGAATGAGGCCATGACCTCGAGACGCTCCGGCAGCTTGAACGACGCGATCCCCTGCTTCCGCAGGTGACCGATCAGGTCGCCGAACGTGAGCTCCGACCCGGGGCGAAGCACGACGCAGGCGCAAGCCTTCTCGCCGAACACGGGATCCGGCATCGCGACGAGGCTGACCTGACGTACCTGCGCGAGCCCGAGAATGAGGTTCTCGATCTCCTCGCAGCTGATCTTCTCTCCACCCCGGTTGATGAGGTCGTTGCGACGGCCTTCGGTGTACACGTAGCGGCCACGCTTACGCACGATGTCGCCCATCCGGTAGAAACCGTCTGAAGTGAACGCGGTCGCGTTGAGCTCCGGTGCGTTGTAGTACCCGCGAATCGTGTACGGACCTCGCGTCACCAATTCGCCCGTGTCGCCGTCGGGCACCTCACCGCCCGCATTGTCCAGGACCTTGATCTCGTCCAGGTCGCTCACCGGGGCGCCGGAGCTCTCCAGAAGCAAGGCGTCGGCATCATCGAGCCGTGTCATGTTGATGAGGCCCTCGGCGGTGCCGTAAACCTCCTGCGGGATGCAGTTCAGCTCCCGCCGCACGCGCGCACGGAGCTCCGGCGGCAGTCGCGCTCCGCCGTTCTGTACGACCTTCAGCGAGGAGTGATCGAGCTCCCGCGCCGCTTCGCTGTTGAGCCAATTCGTGATCAATGGCACTGCCGCCGCAATCACGGTGACCCGTTCGCGCTCGATCGTCGCAAACACATCCCGGGCGTCAGTGCCCGTCGCGATGACGAGGGTGCCGCCGGCGTAGAACGCCCCCAGCATCCCTGGAGATGCCAGGTTGTAGTTGTGGCCCAGCGGGAGCACCGCCATGAACACGGTGTCGGTGTTGAATCCCGCAGCTCGCGCACACAGCCGCGCGTTCAGGACGTAGTCGTTGTGGGTGCGCGGTACGAGCTTCGACAGCGAGGTCGTGCCCCCAGACAGCAGCATGGTGGACACTTCGTCGGCCGATGGCTGTGTCCGTTGCCGGTCCGTGACGTGATCGGCTTTCGCCTCTGACAGGAGTGATGTCCAGCCCACCTGGCCCGGCGCCGGCTCCCCGATGACGATGGTGTGCTCCAGTGAGGGGAACTCACGCGCCATCTCGATCGCCATGGGCCGGTAGTCGAAACTGCCGACGAGGTCGGGGATGACGTATGCGGCGGCGCCAGAGGCACGGACGAAGTGGCGGATCTCCGCGTGCCGATGCGCCCGCAACGACATGACCGGAATCACGCCGATCGCGTTCATCGCGAGGTACGTCGTCACGAACTCGGGAACGTTGGGCAATTGAACGACTGCGCGGTCGAGCGGCTGGAGCCCGAGGCTGAGCAGTCCGTCAGCCAGGGCTTGTGCGCCCTGCACGAGCTCCCGGTACGTCGTGCGGCGATCGCCATGGATCACCGCGGTCTTGTCTGGATGGTTTCGCGCCGCGCGTGCCACCATCTCCGCGACGGTGATGCCCTCCCACGCGCCAGCCTGCCGGTACTGATTTGCGACCTCGTCAGGCCATGGAACGCAGCCTTCCAACATCGCCGCCTCCTTGAGTCCGCGCCGGCGCTACTCGGGCTGACCGATGCTCAGCGCGATCGTGCCGACGGCCTCGATGGAGCCCTCGATCGTGTCGCCGGCCACCACCGGTCCGACGCCCTCGGGCGTTCCTGTGTAAATGAGGTCGCCTGGTTGCAGGTGGTAGTACCGCGAGAGATGCGTGATGACTGCTGCGACGTCGTGGATCAACAGCGACACATCGGACGATTGCTTCGTCTCACCGTTGACCCGCAGCTCGATCCGTCCGGTGCGCGGATGTCCGATGTCGGCCGCGGGAACGATGTCGGTCAGGACCGCGGATTGCTCGAAATCTTTTCCCAGATCCCACGGCCTGCGATGCTCGCGGGCGGCGAATTGCAGATCGCGCCGGGTCATGTCCAGTCCGCAGGCGTATCCGAACACGAGGTCCAGCGCCTCCGGGCCGGCGACACGGAAGCCGGGTTTCCCGATTGCCGCCACCAGCTCCATCTCATAGTGATAGTTGCCGGTACCGGGCGGATAGGGCACTGTCGAACCTGACGGCACGTAGTGTTCGGCCGCCTTCGTGAAGTAGAAAGGCGCCTCCCGATCGACAGCCACTCCCATTTCCTTGGCATGCGCTTCGTAGTTGCGGCCGACGCAGAAGATGCGCCTGATCGGAAAGCCCTCGGCGCGGCCACGAACGGCGGCGACAACAGGCGGTGGAGCAGGAAACAACAGTTGACTCATCGGGAACCCTCGTTTTGCAGCTGTTCGTAGGCGGCAGCCAGCTCCGGGTCGCGCCTGCGCACCTCCGCATGATCCACGCGGCCACTCCGCGTGACGTAGTCGTAAGCAAAGGAGATCGGATCCAGGTGCAGCTTGGGGCCGAGGTTCTCGTACCACTCGGTGCTCCTGATCGCGGCTGTCTGCAGAGCGTCCGAGCCCGGTTGCCGAGTCTTCACGAACTCCTGGAGCATGCTCCCCACGTCGTCGCCGCAGGCCTTGCAGGCGTCGAACAACGCGATCGAATCCTGCATCGCCATGCGCGTGCCGGAGCCGATCGAAGGATGGCCGGTGCGCAACGCGTCACCGATCAGGACGATGTTCCTGTAGTGCCAGGTCCTGTTCTTGACGATGGTGTAGCGGAACCAGTTCGACTTGTTCGACAGCAGCCTGTGTCCCTCCAGATCCTCCGCAAAGGCCTTCTCGCAATAAGCGAGGCTTGCTGCCTCGTTCATCCGGTCCAGACCGGCCTTACGGAAGGTTGAGGGGTCCGCCTCCACGAGAAACGTGCTGTGGGTATCGCTGTACTGGTAGGCATGGGCGATGACCAGCCCATCGCCGTTCTGCTGAAAGATCAACGACAGCGCTCGGAACAGCCTGGTCGTTCCGTACCACGCGAGCCAGTTGGGCCGCTCGTCGAGAGCGGGTTGAAAGTGCTCCCTGTAGCGCGTGCGAATGGTGCTGTTCGCGCCGTCGGCGGCCACCACGAGCTCGCAGTCATCAAGCTCGGACACGTCTTCGCATGCGCGTCCGAACTCGATCCGGACGCCGACTCTGAAGCAGTGGTCGTGCAGCGCCTTCAGGAGATCGATTCGCGCCATCCGGTGGAAGGTGTTGTGCGCGAGCCTGACACGCTGTCCTCTGTGCACGACCGCCATCTCGTCGAAGACGAACTGCTCACGCGCGATCGAGCCGTACAGCTCGGGAGCGATGTCTCGGACGAATGAGAGCGCGACGTCCGAGAAGACGACTCCCCAGCC
>CAWHFZ010000018.1:0-131125 GCA_963828745.1 Vicinamibacteria bacterium
GGGCGCGGTGTGCGACGCGTTGACCGATGCGGGATTTGTCGTCGATCGGGCGGCAGATGGAGAAGAGGCGCTCGGCTACGTGCACGAGCGCCCCTACGATCTGGTGATCTGCGACCTGAAGATGCCTCGGCTCGATGGACGCGCGTTCTACCGCGCCATCGCCGCCACGGCTCCTGAGCTCGCGGCGCGACTGATCTTCGTCACCGGCGACGTCGTCGGCACCGACGCGGAGCGCTTCCTCGAAGAAAGCGGCTGCCCGTGGCTGGCCAAGCCCTTCCGGCTCGGCGACTTGCTGCGCGCGGCGCGCGACGTGCTTGCGTAAGGAATCACGACGCCGGCCGCAGCGGGCTGCGCCGCACGCGTTGGCTGCTCGGCCTTCATCATCGCCGGCTTCTGCAGGAACTGCAGCACTGTGGACTTCAGCACGGCCGCGGCCTGCGCAGGCGCCATCGACGATCCGAGCGCGTCGCGCAACCGGCGAATCGCTCGCGCGTGCAGCTGGCTGACCCGCGACTCGTTCACACCGATCTCCTGGCCGATCTGCTTCATCGTGACCTCACCGTAGTAATAGAGGCCGATGACCTTCTGCTCACGCCACGGCAGCGACTGAATAGCCTTCCGCACCTTGTCGCGCACTTCCAGCTTCTCGTACGCCGAATCGGGACGTTCCGGCTCCGACGGCAGCAGCGCTGCCGGGAGCGTCGAATCGTCAATGTGATCCGCGGCGGCGAGAGGGGATGTGGACTCGATGGTGTTGATGCGGACGATAGTGCGGCTGAGACGCTTTTCGTCGGAGCCGACCTTGGCGGCGAGATCCGCCAGCGACGGTTCGTAGCCGAGCTCCCGGCGCAATTGCTCGCGGGCCGCTTCGAGCTCGCGGCGCTGCCGGCGCACGCCGCGCGGCCAGGCATCCTTGCGCAGCGCGTCGATCATCGCACCCCGTACGCGCCGTTCGGCGAATGTCTCGAACTTGATGCCACGCTCCTCGTCGAAGCGATGCGCCGCGTCGATGAGCCCAATCACGCCATCCTGCACAAGGTCTCCGATGTCGATCGAGTGCGGCATCGAAGCGGCCATGCGACGGGCCAGGGCCTCGACGAACGGAAGACTGGCAACGATTCGCTGACTGGACGCTGGAACGGGGAGCGACATTTGGTCTCCTTGATTGCTGGCAAGAGCCAGACGGGACCCGCTTATCGCAACCGCAGTACCAGCCGCCGCATCCGCCGGCTTCCGCTGGGGTCCGAGGCACGTGAACGACTGTAAAGGCTTGATTGGATGAGTCTTGTGGTGTGCAGCGTCGCGCAGACTTTGGCCATTGTGCGCTGCGCAGAACTGCAAGAATCGTCAAAATTGCGACGCTTTACCGGCAGGGGATGCCAACTTCTTGACACCTCCGATTACGGATCTGACAAAAAATAACGATTCTGTAGTCGATTGGTCGAGCTTAGGGTGGGGGGACGGACGGTGTCGTTCGCGGATCAGGCGCTGACGTGTTTGCCTGCGCCGGAGGTCACCTGCTGCCGAATCTCGCGCGTCGTCGTCATCGCATCGACAGCGGCGCTTACGATCTGCGCGGCGCGCGCCCGGCGAGGCTCGTCGGGCGCCTTCGCTTCCAGGAGCTCGGCGTGCGCGAGGATGACTCCGAGCTGATTGCTCAGGCGGTGCAGCAGTTCGCGAAGTTCGGCCGGATCGGACATCGGCGGCTCTCGAAATCGACAGGGCACTCGCAGAGCGAGTCCGCTGCCGATTCTACGCCGACTGTTCGTCCTGGTGAGACTCGCTTTCGAGCGGCAGCGCACCTGGCTCGCGCCAGAGCGTGTCCTCGAAGATGCGAACCGCGCCACCGGCGGTGCGCACGTACTGAATCTTGCCGGCTGCCATCCAGTTATAAATCGTGCGCCGGCTGACGCCGACCGACTCGCACGCCTGGGTGATTGAAATGGCTCGACGCTCCAACTGTTATACCCTCCAGATGTTAGGGGTATCGGTGAATCGGTGGCACGGCTATAGATCCGTTGCCGATTCAGCATCAGCTTGACTGCCTCAGCCATTAGCGTCAAAATACCGACGCCCCTAAATGGCTGACGCGACGAAACATCTGCTGCTCGTCGAAGACGAAGCGCCGCTGCGCGAGGCGGTCGCCGAGCAGTTGACGGATCACGGGTTCGCCGTCGTCCAGGCCGAGTCCGCGGAGCACGCCATCGAGCGATTGGCGGATTTCGCGTTCGACGTCGTGGTCACCGACCTGCGCCTCCCCGGGCAGGACGGCACGCAAGTCATCGAGGCCGCGCTGAAGCTGTATCCCGACATCATCGGCATCGTGATGACCGGGTTCGGAACGGTCAAGGACGCCGTGGAAGTCATCAAGCGCGGCGCCGCTGATTTCGTCACCAAGCCGTTTCAGTTCGACGAGCTGTGGCACGCGCTCCAGGGTGCAATGGAACAACGGCGGCTGCGCACCGAGAACGCCTGGCTGCGCGAGCAGCTCGATCAGCGTCACAGCTTCGAGGGCATCGTCGGCCGCAGCCGTGCGATGCAGGATCTGTTTCAGCTGCTGCAGACCCTCGCGCCGACATCGAGCACGATCCTGATCACCGGCGAGACGGGCAGCGGGAAAGAGATCGTCGCGCGCGCGATCCACCACGCCAGTCCACGACGCGCGCACCGGTTCATGGCGATCAACTGCAGCGCCATTCCAGAAAACCTCCTCGAGGCGGAGCTCTTCGGCCACACGCGCGGCGCGTTCACGGGCGCCGTCGGGACCCGACAGGGGAAGATCGAACAGGCGCACCGGGGCACGCTCTTCCTCGATGAGGTCGGGACGATGAGCATGGCGCTGCAGATGAAGCTGCTGCGCGTCCTGCAGGAGCGGGAGTTCGAGCGCATCGGCGACTCGCAGACGATCAAGGTGGACGTCCGCGTCATCGCGGCAACCAATGCGGATCTCGCGAAGATGGTCGCCGACGGATCGTTTCGAGAGGATCTCTTCTATCGCCTGAATGTCATTCCAGTGCGGCTGCCGGCGCTCCGGGAGCGCAAGGAAGACATTCCCCTGCTGGTGCCGCATTTCCTGCAGAAGTTCGGCGCAGAGCTCAACCGGCCGACGCTGACCGTCTCGCAGGCGGCGTTACGATGTCTGATGACATCTCAATGGCCGGGCAACGTCCGTCAGCTCGAGAACGCGATGGAACGGGCGGTCGCACTGTCGGGCGGCCGGTCGCAGGTGGAAGTCTCCGACCTCCCTCCGGACATCCAACGCGCTTCGGAGGGAGAGCCCTTCCTGTACGGCCTCGCACTGCCCGATGATGGCATCGACTTCGAGATGTTCATCGCCCGCATCGAACGCGAAGTGATTCGCAAGGCGCTGGAACGGACTGGCGGCAACAAGGCGGCCGCAGCCCAGGTCCTCAATCTGAAGCGCACGACTCTCGTTGAGAAACTGAAGCGCCTCGACGGGTTCGCCTGATGCCGCCGCGACACGCGTACTGGACGATCCTGATCGGCAACGCGCCGACGGCATTTCGCGCCCATGATCGCGCCGACCTTCTCCCCACATACGAGCGGCTGCGACAGAAACAGCCTGACGTCACGATGAAGTACTTCGCGCGCGGGAGGCTCTGGGCGTCGCCGGAAGAAGCGCGCGACGAGATCACGCGCCGGCCTCCGGAAGAATCGCGGGGTCGCGAATGGCGGCCGGGCGGAACCCATCGCGATCCTCGCGACCGGTTCAAGACGAAACGGGACAAGCCCCGATCGGACGGGCCGCGGCGCGATCGGCCCGCCGGCGACAGAGAGGCGCGCAGCGGCTGGACGCCGAAACGGAAGCCTTTCGCCAAGCCACCGTCTTCTGGCACCGCGCGACCGTTTGGCAAGGACAAGACGTTTGGCAAGGGGGGCGGTCGGAGCGATCGGAAATCGGCGGGCGGGCACACATCCTACGGCGAGCGCACACCTCAGGGCGACCGGAAAGCCTACGGCGACCGCAAACCCTAGCGACCGCAAACCCTACGGCGACCGCAAAGCCCTACGGCGACCGCAAAGCCTACGGGGAGCGGAAAGCCCCCAGTGACCGTAAGGCCTCCGGGGATCGAAAGTCCTTCGGCGACCGTAAGCCCTTCGCTCACCGCAAACCTCCGGGCGATCGCAAGCCGTTTGGTGATCGCAAGCCATTTGGCGATCGCGCTCAGACTGCCAGGCCAAAGCCATTTCGCGAACGGACGGAGATGCCGCCGCGCGAGGAATCGCCGCCGGCGCCCCGCCGGCCAAAAGAAGAGCGAGTCGAGTCGCGTCGGAAAGACGGTACGACGCTCGTCAAGAAAGGCCGCCGGTGATCGTCCATCTCGTGCTCTTCAGTCCTCGGCCGGACCTCGCCGAGACGGAGCAGGCGGACGTGCGCGACACGCTGCAGCGTGCTCTGACCGAGATACCGTCGATTCGCAGCTACAAGGTCGGGCGGCGGGTGCGGCTCGGCACCGCGTACGACCGGGCGGCGCCCATCGATTTCGAGTTCCTCGTCACGATCGAAGTCGATGACGAACGATCGCTCTCGGATTACCTCTCACACCCAGCTCATCAGAAGTTGGGACAGTTGTTCTACGAGACGAGCGCGCACGCGCTCGCGTCCGACTTCCATCTCGTAGACGTGTCCAGCCTTCGTTAGTCCGCTGCGCGAATCGCGTGCCGCGCAAGTAGAGCGGAACTCGCGAGCCCATACTTCGATCGTAGGGTTCTGATGCAGCCTGACTCGTACGAACGATAGGAAAACAGTCAGTCGAAAAAGGCGAGGCGCTATTTTCAAGGCGAATTGACTCGTGACGGTGGCACACCGCGTGATACCCTCCAAGGCGGCACTTCGCTGGAGGAAATGCGATGCCTGGCTGCTCCCCCCGTCTGCTGATCGCCCTCGGTTTCTATTTCGCCACCACCATCACCACCGCCCACGGGGCTTCGAACGCACAGCTCGTGGCTACACCGCTCGTCGCATCCAGCGTCGGGCGCTGGCAGTTGGCAAGTCCGCTTCGTCTCGCGCGTCCGGCGGGAGATCGGCTGCAGGTTGCGCACATCCAGCCACGACCGCCGGAGCGCCCGCGACTGCTCGTCCCGCTCTATGTCTCGTTCGCGGCGCTTCAGGCGCTTGATGCGCACTCGACGCTGAAGGCCGTCGATCGCGGCTACGTAGAAGTCAACCCGCTGGTGGCGTCGTCCTCGAAAAATGGCGCAGCGATGGCCGTCATGAAGGTCGCGGTGACGACATCCGTCATCGTGGGGAGCGAGAAGCTCTGGCGCCACAACCGCGTCGCCGCAGTCGCGGCGATCATCGCGGTCAACGGCGCCTACGCCGCCATCGTCGCGCACAACTATCGGAATGCGAATCGATAGGGTCGAAAGGTCGCAGGGTCGCAAGGTCGCAGGGTCGAAGGTCGCAGGGTCGACAAGGTCGCAAGGTCGCAAGGTCCCAGAGTCGCTGAGCGAACGACGGCCGACTCTGAGACTCTTCGCCCCTGCGACCTCGACTCTGAGACCCTGCGACTCTGAGACCCTGCGACCCTGAGACCTTTCGACCTTTCGACCTTGAGACCCTTCGACCCTGAGACCTTTAGACCTTGAGGGAAGACTGCTCCGCCTCGACGCGATTGCGCCCTGCGGCTTTGGCGCGATAGAGGTTGGCGTCGGCGCGCGCGAGGGCGATGGCAGGATCTTCTTCAGCGCCAAGTTCCGCGACGCCTGCGGAAACGGTGATGCGGCCCGCTTCGGGGATTGCGAGGTTCTGGACGTTCTCCCGCACGCGCTCGGCGAAGATGCGCGCGCCGCTGAGGCCCACTTCCGGGAGCAGCACCAGGAACTCTTCGCCGCCCCACCGCATCGCGAGATCCGATCCGCGCTGAGAGATGGACAGGATCTGGGAGATCCCCTTCAGTACGAGATCGCCAATGGCGTGCCCGCTTTCGTCGTTGATACGCTTGAAGCGGTCGATATCGAAAAGAACCAGACTCAGCGAGGTGCCGCCGCGGCGAGCGCGAGCGACTTCACGGGCGAGCGCCTCCTCGCCGCCGCGCCGGTTCGCCAGGCCGGTGACCTGATCCGTCAGCGCGAGACGCGACAGCGCCGAGAACCGCTCCTGGCTGTTGGCGCGTTCGAGGCTCGTATCGAGTTCGAGCGCCAGGCGTCGCCCTGTTTCGGCGAGCGCGTCGATCGCGCGGGCGTCGAGGCCGAGCGGCTCGAAATCGAAGACGCAGAGCGCGCCGCTCACCCGCTTTTGCGAAGTCGCCACCGGTACGCCGGCGTACCCCCGCAGTGTCCCGGCGGGGGGAAACTCTGCTTGTGCGAAGACCGGGTGCTGTTGCACGTCGGGCACGACAATCGGTTCACGGCCTTCCAACACCTGGCGGATGAATGACCACTCGCGCGGCGACTTGGCCGGCGACAGCGCGCGGCGCGCCATGCTGACGTGGACGCGCAGCCATTCCTGATCGCCGACCCTGACCGATACCAGTACCAGGCTCACACCGAAACGGCGCGCCACATCACCGGCGTAGCGGTCGATGGTCTCGCCGACCCACCGCTCGTGCGCGACGACGGCCGCCGCGACTTTTTCGGGACCGGTCTCGCGATGGAGTGATGGCAGCGCGCGGCTCAGGACATCGTACGCGTCCGACTCGGTCGCGTCAGCTGGGAGGAGCTCGGTGACGCCGAGCCGCTCCTTCAAATTCCAGGCGGCGCCGCTCAGCTCCTTCGAGCTGGAGACGACAACGACCGGCGGTCCTGATGGCCCGGCGAGACGACGGAGATCGGCGAGAAGGGCAAAGCCGTCGAGCCGCGGGAGTGACAGATTTGCGACAACGAGGGCCGGCAGGTGTCGGCGGCGCAACATGGCCTTGGCCTCGTCGCCATTGCGCGTGACGACGACATCGTAGCCAGCAAGCTCTACCATATCGCGGAGCATGGCTGCCCGTTGGGGGTCCGGATCCGCGATGAGAACGTACGCAACCCCTTGTGTTGGCCGGAGGTTATCGGAAGGCGGAGGCGGAGGGGCAGTTGGCGCCAAAGTGGCAGCAAGGGCGGCTGGGGAGCCGGCGATGAATATTCATAAAGGTTAGCACCGCGTTTTTCCAGCCAATCCATTAGCTCATCTTTTGCGTATCTGGTCAGATACTGGCCGAACATCCAGGGAAACAGCCGGGACCGGTTGGCGAGCTACGGACGGGGAAGGTTTGGCACGAATCAGCCCAGAATTGCGCCAGCTGAAGTGCTCCGGCGGCCTGACTGAAGTCTGGCCGACCCCAGATTAGTATCTTTTGTGTCGCGGCTGAGTATTAAGATCGACACAGAAGTGCCGATATATAACCATGGCGCGACCCTTGCCTCAGCCGTAGGTGCCTTGCCTTCTTGCTGATCTGGATAGCTCGGCTGTCCGAGACTGTAAGTGACAGGGCGGAGCGCCGCCGAGCGCCGCTGAGAGTCTGCAAAATATGGCCGATTTTTCGCTATCGCTAGAGTCGGAGCTTCGGGCATCCGTTGCTGCAGTCGTTCTCGGCTTGCTGGCCGCGGGCGGCTGTCAGCGCTCGCAGCCGGCCGGCACGTCCGAAGTGCAGCCCACCTACAACAACGACACGGGCCGGCTCGAGCGTATCAGTTACGACCGCAACCGCGATACACGAATGGATGCGTGGCTCGTCATGGACGGGACCCGCGTCGTTCGCGCGGAGCTGGACGAGAACTTCGATGGTGTCGTGGACCGCTGGGAGTACTACGGCGACCAGGCGGTTCCGGCAGCGGCCAGCTCCGGAGACGGGCTGGTGCCGCGCGGCGCGCTGCTGCGCGCCGAGCAAGCCACGAGCGGTGACGGGAAAGTCAATCGCCGGGAATCCTACGAGAACGGGCAGTTGGCGTCGGTCGAGGAAGACACGACCGGCGACGGCAAGGCGGACAAGTGGGAGACCTGGTCTGGCGGCGCGCTGAGAGTCATGGCGCTCGATACGAAGGGGACCGGCAAGCCTGATCGGCGGCTGGTCTACCCCGCCGACGCATCCGCTCCGCAACTGGAAGTGGATCGCGACGGCAGCGGAACCTTCGTGCCAGCGTCGGGCTCATGAGGTCGCCGGCCGCCGCAACCTGAGAGATAAGAGGTACCTGCGCCGTGACCGTTTCGAATCAGATCTCGGCCTTTCGTCCCGTGCGAACTTCAGTCTTCGGTTCAACCGTCCTGTGGATCTCCGGCAGTCAGAGCGACCAGTCCGCCGTGGACGTCGTCCTGGCCGGCCTCGGTCTTACTGCGCGGCGTGCGAGCGGCGTGCAGCAGGCAATCGCCGAACTGCGCGACAAGCCGTCGATGCTGTGCCTGCTGGATTGCACGCGCGCGACCGGTGACGCGCTCCGCGTCGCGCGCAGCATCCGCACCGAGCGCCCGCAGGCGGTGATTGTCGGGATCGTCGATCCGAACCGGCAGGAGAGCTCACTCGACGCGTTTCGCGCGGGTGTGTTCGACGTGCTTCCCTGGCCGATCGTGCCCTGGGATCTGAGCGCGGTCATCTCCAACGCACAGGATCTCGTCCGCCTGGCCAACGAATCGGACGATCAGGAAACGGCGCCCGGCTCCCCCGCCGGCGTGTTCGGCAGCTCGCCGGCGATGCGGAAGATCATCGAAGTCCTGCCGCGCGTCGCGCCCAGCCGTTGCCCGATCCTGCTGTATGGCGAACGCGGCACCGGCCGACAGATGCTCGCACACGCCATTCACGGACTCGGGCGGCGGCCCGACGCGCCCTTCGTCGTCGTGGACTGCGCCAATGCGACGCCGCAGGATCTCGAGAACGAATTGTTCGGCATTGTCTCGCAGCGCCGGCAGGACGGCAACGAAGAGCGGCGCTCGATAGAGCGCGTGAGCCCGGGCTCCAGGCTCTTCGAAGCCTCCGGAGGCACGCTGTTCCTGCAGAACCTGCCCGAGATGCCGAACCGCGTGCAGGCCAAGCTGCACCGCGTGCTGCGCGATCGCGAGGCGGTGCTCTCGACCGACCGCAGCCGTCTCGAGCTCGACGTCCGGCCAATTGCCGCCGTCGACCCGGGATTCGAAAGCGCGGTCGAAGAAGGACGCCTCCGTCGCGATCTCTACGACCGGCTCTCGCTGATCCGTATCGAGCTGCCGCCCCTCCGTCAGCGACGCGAAGACGTTCCGTTTCTGGCGAACTATTTCCTCAAGGAGATCTGCCGGGCGAACGGCGCGCCGATCAAGACGCTGACGCGATCGGCGGTCACGCTGCTGGCAGCACTGCCCTGGCGTGGCAATGCGCCGGAGCTGCGGGCGCTGCTCGAGCGGCTCGTGCTGCTGACGCCGCACGGGTCGATTCGCCTCGAGGACCTGCTGGCGCAGGTGCGACTCGATAGCAGCGAGATCACCTCGGTGGGCGGCACGAGCCTGCGCGAAGCGCGGCTCCGTTTCGAGCGCGACTACATTGCTTCGGTCGTCCGACAGCATCACGGCCGGATGGGCGACGCGGCTCAGGCACTGGGCATCCAGCGCACGAATCTTTATCGAAAGCTTCGCCAATTGAGCGTGATGCGCGCGACTCGCGACGCCCGGTAACTCATCTGTATCCGTTCAGAGACAGTTGTAGATCGATTTGAGGCGCGGCTAAGCCCAGCCGCTTGACGAGGCCGGGTTTGCGGGCGACGATGGTAAACCCCAACACTGCCAGTAACCCCCGGCAGAGGAACTGAAAGTCATGCGCACACTGAAGGCAGGAATCGCGCTGGCGCTCTTGAGCAGCTTCCTGCTCGCCCCGCTGTCCGCAGCCACTCGCCAGGACGGCGTGATCAGCGGCTCCGCGTCGGCCGAAGTGAAGAAGCCGTACGATCCATACACCGTTCGCGCGCGCGACGTGAGCACGAACACGATCGCGCAGAAGACCACGCTCGACGCGAACGCCGAGTTCGCGATCAACGGCCTCAATGCGGGGACGTTCCTCATTGAGCTCGTCAAGAACGCCCAGCCGAACGGCGACGGCGGCAAGATCATCTGCACCGCCGGGCCGTACACGTTGCAGGACAACGCGACCCAGCTCGATCTGATGATCAAGAAGGACGCGAACATTCGCTGCAACCGTCCGGTGGCTGCCTGGTCGCTGCTCGGTGCAGCAGCCGCCGCCGGTGTCACGGCAGGCGTCGCGGCAGGCGGCAGCGACGGCGCAACGGGGCCTTCTGTCAACCCGACGGGTGGTCCGGCTGTCAACCCGGCGAGTGGTCCGGCGTCGCCCGCACAATAGCCGGGTCATCGACAGGCGCGTGACGGAGGCGTGTAACCACGCGCTTCCGTCGCACATCGGGTTCCACCAGTGCTAAGTGCCGCGCGCGCTTGGCGCTGTGCAGTTCTCCAGCAACAAACACTCACACTCGACAACTGAAAGGTGTAACTGCTTGTCCCGCTGCATCGCCGCGTGTCTTTGCGCGCTTGGCCTGCTGCTGCCGCGAGGAGCCGCGGCACAGACGACGCCGGATCCTTCGGAGAACGCCCGATTCCAGTGGGGCGCCCTGCGCTTTACGCCGTTTCTGGCGATCACGGAAATTGGCGTCGATACCAACGTGTTCAACGATGCGGAGGAGCCGCAGCGGGACACGACGGCGACGTTCGGCCCCGGCACGGAGTATTGGGTGCGTGCCGGCCGCGCGCGCGTCAGCGCGAAAAGCGACGTGCAGTACAACTGGTTCCGCGACTTCGCGAGCCAGCGGTCCCTCAGCACGAACAACGATTTGAAGATCGAGTTCCCGATGGCGCGGCTGACGCCCTTCGTCGACGGCGTCTTCGATCATGGCCGCGTCCGTCCCGGCTACGAGATCGACACTCGGGCGTTCCGTACCGACAGCGGCGCCGGCGGCGGTCTCGATATCGGCCTGACGACGAAGACCGGCGTCCGGCTTGAAGCACATCGGCGCCGGTTGAGGTATCGCGAGGACGAATTCTTCTTCGGCAACAGCCTGCAGGAAACGCTGAACCGCCGCACCGACTCACTCGGCCTGTCGTGGCGGCAGAAGCTGACGCCGCTGACCACGTTCGTGGTTCTCTCCGAATACGAGAAGGAACGGTTCGACTTCCAGTCATCGCGCGACGCCAGCGGCGTCCGCCTGATGCCCGGGTTCGAGTTTGATCCGTTCGCGCTCATCGGCGGCAAGGTGTTCGTCGGTTACCGGTCGTTCGATACCGCGGATCCACGGCTGCCGAATTACAGCGGGGTGGTCGCCGACGTCGAGGCAAACTACCGAGCCAAATCGACCCGCTTCGACGTTCGCGTGCAGCGGGACGTCGACTACTCCGCCGAAGAGATCGAGCCGTACTACCTGCTGACCGATATCGGCGTGAAGGTGACTCAGAAAGTCACACAGCGATGGGACGTCGTGGGTACCGCGTCGAGACAGTGGCTCGACTACCAGCGTCTGGAAGGCCTGGCGCTGTCCGAGGTCCCCTCGCATGCCGATCACGGCTACCGGGTCGGTGGTGGCGTGGGCTACATGCTCGGTACCAGCGTGCGCGTCGGCGTCGATCTCGCCTACTACAAGCGGAACTCGCCAATCGCGCTGCGCGATTACGACGGGCTCCGCGTCGGCGGTTCTTTCACATACGGGTTGACACGGCAATGACACGTTTCGTTTTCGCACTGCTTCTCGGATTGTCGCTCGCGTCTGGAGCCTGGGCCGGGCAGGCCGATTACACGGTTGGCGCGCAGGACGTGCTGACGATCAGCGTCTACGACCAGGCGGATATGTCCGGCAAGTTCAAGGTCGAGTCGGACGGTACCTTCACGTTTCCGCTGATCGGCCGCGTCGCGGCCAGCGGACAGACGCTGAGGGCGATCGAGACCGAGCTCAAGAAGCGCTTGTCGGACGGCTATCTGCGCAATCCGCAGGTGACGGTCGCGGTCGAAACGTATCAGAGCCAGCGGATCTTCGTGATGGGCGAAGTGCGTTCGCCCGGCAGCTATTCGCTGACTGGCGACATGACGCTCATCGAAGCACTCTCGCGCGCCGGATCGACCACGCCACAGGCGAGCGACGAAGTGTTGATCGTGCGTCCGAAGGCAGGCGCGGCGGCAGGCGGACCGGTGATGCCGAACCAGACGGACTCGGAGATCATCCGCGTCAACGTCCGCGAGCTGCAGGCAGGGTCGCTCTCGCAGAACGTGACGCTGAAGGACGGCGACACGCTCGTCGTGCCGAAGGCGCAGGCGGTATACGTGTTCGGTCAGGTGAAGTCGCCGGGCGCCTACGCCGCCGAGAAGGGCACCAGCGTCCTCCAGGCGCTCTCGCTGGCGGGCGGCGTCGCCGATCGAGGGTCCACGAGCCGCCTCGTGATCGTGCGCACCGTGGACGGCAAGAAGAAAGAAATCAAGGCCAAGCTCACCGACACCGTGGAGCCTGGCGATACGTTGATCGTGAAAGAACGCTTCTTCTAGGCCGAGACAAAATCACATGACCGCCGATCCGCGCCCGCGTCCTCAAGTCTCCATGCACGTCAACACCCACGAGGACGAAAAGCATCTGACCGACTACCTGCGCGTGCTCTACAAGCGCCGGTGGGTCGCCATCCCGACCTTCCTCGTGATCCTCGTCGTCGGGGTGATCAATACCTACCGGACGACGCCGATCTATGAAGCGCATGCACAGATCCTGATCGAGAAGGACACGCCGCGGGTGGCCGGGCTCAACGACATGTTCACGCAGCAGGACGGCTGGTACAACGATGAGTTCTACCAGACGCAGTACCGCATCCTGCAGAGCCGCAGCCTCGCGCGTAAGGCCGTCAAGACGATGCAGCTGAGCGATCATCCCGCCTACAAGCGAATGATCTCGACGCCGCCGCCGATGACGCTCTCGGGCGCCGTCGGTGCCGGGTATTCGGCGGCGAAGACCGCAATCCTCGGCGAGGCGCCGAAGTCCGCGCCGCCGGACGTGTCGCCGGTGCCGGCGGCATCCGGGGAGACGCCGCAGGAAGCGGCGCTCGTGGACGCGTTCCTCGGCGCACTGACGGTCGTTCCGGTTCGCAACAGCCGGCTGGTCGAACTCCGATTCACGTCGAGCGAGCCGCAGTTGGCCGCCGACATGGCCAACGCGCTCGCGAAGACCTACATCGAGCAGAACCTCGAGTTCAAGTTCAATTCGTCGAGGGAAGCGACCGACTGGCTGTCGGCGCAGATGGGCGAGCAGCGCAAGAAGGTGGAGGAGAGCGAAGCCGCACTGCAGCGCTACAAGGAGCAGCACGACGCGGTCGCCGTCGAGGATCGGCAGAACATCGTCGTGCAGCGCCTCGGCGAGATGAACGCCGCGGTGACCAAGGCGAAGACCACGCGCATCGAGAAGGAAGCCCTGTATAACCAGCTCAAGGCCATGCAGACCTCCGGGTCGATCGACAGCTTCCCGGCGGTGCTCGCCAACGACTACGTCCAGAAGATCAAGAGCGATCTGGGCGATCTTCAGCGTCAGCAGGCGCAGCTTGCCGACAAGTACGGCGATCGGCATCCGGAGATGATCAAGATCCGGACGGCGATTCAGTCCACCGAAGCCAAGTTGAAGATCGAGATCGACAAGGTCGTCGACTCGGTGAAGAGCGAATACGAGTCCGCGCGCGCGCAGGAAGTCAGCCTGGCCGGAGCACTCGACGGACAGAAGTTCGAGGCTCTCAGCCTGAACCGCAAAGGGATCGAATACAGCGTTCTGCGGCGCGAGGCCGAAAGCAACCGGCAGATCTACGAGTCGCTGCTGCAGCGGACGAAGGAAACCGGAATCTCGGGCGAGTTCAAGGCGAGCACGATTCGCGTGGTGGACGCCGCCGAGGTGCCGAAGTCGCCCTTTCTGCCGCGCCGGGAACGGGACGTCTCGCTGGCCGGTCTGACCGGCCTGCTGATCGCGGTGGGCCTCGTCTTTTTCTTCGAATACCTGGACAACCGCATCAAGTCGCCGCAGGAGCTGCGCGCGACGCTGAGCGTGCCGTTCCTCGGCATGGTGCCCGCGGTGCCCGATCAGCACCAGGCGCTCATCACCGAAGGAGTCCCGGCGAACTTCGCGGAGTCGATTCGCTCGATCCGGACGAATGTGCTGTTCTCCTCCGCTGAAGAGGGCGCACACATCGTCGTGATCACGAGCGCGGGTCCTGGCGAAGGCAAGAGCGTCGTCTCGAGCAACCTGGCGGTGTCACTGGCGCAGGCGGGTCAGCGCGTTCTGCTGATCGACGCAGACATGCGGCGGCCACGGGTGCACGAGATCTTCGATCTGCCGCAGGAGCCCGGCCTGTCGAACCTGCTCGTCGGCGATTGCAAGCCCAGTGAAGCCGTGCGGAAGTGGAAGACCGTGCAGGGGCTCTGCGTCCTCTCGGCCGGCATGATTCCGCCGAATCCAGCCGAGCTCCTGGGATCGAAGCGCTTCGAGGAGTACGTCTCGACGCTCGGTGAGCACTTCGACTGGGTGCTGGTGGATTCGCCGCCGGTCCTGGCCGTCTCGGATGCCGCCGTGGTCGCTAACGGCGCGTCAGGTGTCGTGTTCGTCGTCGGCGCCGATCAGACCAGCCGTCAGGCGGCGCGCGAGGCGATTCACCAGCTGCAGTCGGCGCACGCGCGAGTGATTGGCGCGGTCCTGAATCGCGTCGATCTCGAGCGCAACCCGTACTACTACGCGCACTACTACCGCAAGGAGTACGCGAAGTACTACGCCAAGGCGCCCGGGCGAACCTAATATCCGCTTGTGTGGGGCGGACCTTCAGGTCCGCCTGGCGGGGCAAACGCTCCGCCCGACATGTGCGATTGAGAGGCAGCCGGCGCCGATGCGCCAGCTGCCTCGTGCCATCTAGATGACCGCCACGCCTGTATCCGCAGCGACGACACTCGGTGATACGACACTGCCGGTGGTCCACATCGGACCCGCGCGCAGCTGGGCGTCGCTGAACCTCAGCGAGCTGGTCGAGTACCGCGAGCTGCTGTATTTCCTCGTCTGGCGTGACATCAAGGTTCGTTACAAGCAGACCGCGCTCGGTGTGCTTTGGGCACTGCTGCAGCCGCTGTTCATGATGCTGGTGTTCACGCTGTTCTTTGGCCGGCTCGGGAAGCTGCCATCGGACGGACTGCCGTATTCGGTGTTCACCCTCTGCGCGCTGCTGCCGTGGCAGCTGTTCTCCCACGCGCTCACCGAGTCGAGCAACAGTCTGGTCGCCAACGAGCGGCTCATCTCCAAGGTCTACTTTCCCCGGCTGCTCGTGCCGCTGGCCGCGGTCGTCGGCGGGCTCGCGGACTTCGGCGTCGCATTCCTGCTGCTGCTCGCGGTGATGGTCTTCTACGGAGTGACGCCAGGCATCGCCGTCCTCGCCTTGCCGCTGCTCGTCCTGTTTGCCATTGCCACGGCCTTTGCAGTGGGGCTGTGGCTTTCAGCGCTGAACGTGCAGTATCGCGATGTTCGCTACACGCTGGTCTTCGCGACACAGCTCTGGATGTTTGCGACCCCGGTCGCCTATTCCGCATCGCTTGTCCCCGAAGGGTGGCGTGCGCTCTACGGGCTCAACCCGATGGTCGGCGTCGTCGAAGGCTTTCGCTGGGCTCTCTTGAATCGATCGACGGCGCCCGGTCCCGAGATTCTGGTGTCGATTGCGGCCGTCGCCGCGCTGCTGGTCAGTGGCCTCTATTACTTCCGTCGCGTCGAGCGCACTTTCGCCGACGTCATCTGAGATGCCGCGTCACGCCGTGCTCCGGCGCGTGGCTCGAGGTGCATACGCGCTCGGGCTCCGGCGCGCGGTCCGCTCGCTCGTCCGGCCGGCCGTGCACGGAGAGCGGCTATCGCTGAAGAACCGCCAGCGGCTGTACAACTTCTTCGCCGACGACACGATCACCGACGACCCCATCGTCGCGTCGATACGAATGCCGTCAGGCAGGACGGTCGACGCGTGTCTGGACCTGGCCGATGAGTTCTGTCGCGCCTGGTACTACTGGGGATACGAGCGCTACGAGCCCGGCGTCGCGCGGCTGTTGACCACGCTCGCCCGCGAGCGCCGCGTGATCCTCGAGGCCGGCGCGAACATCGGGTACTACACCCTGCTCATGGCGACGGCGCAACGCGAAGGTGGCGTTGTCCACGCCTTCGAGCCGCGGCCGGACGTATTCGCTCGCCTGTCGGAGAACGTATCGCTCAATTCGCTGATCTCCGTGCGCCTGAACGCCGCCGCGGTCTCCGATGTTGCCGGCCGCGCCACGCTATACCTGCCCGACACGGGCAACCGCGAGATGGCATCGCTCGATCCAACCTTTGCACCGGCCACCCGATCGGTCGATGTACGCACCGTGCGGCTCGACGAATATTGCGCGTCGAATCACCTGGCCATCGATCTGCTGAAGCTCGATGTGGAGGGGTCGGAGGTCCGTGCGCTCGAAGGTCTTGGCCACATGCTCCGGGAGCAGTGGCCCGACATCGTGTGCGAGGTGCTCCCGCAGTACGAAGCCACGCTGAACGCGCTGGTCGCGTGCACGCCGTACCGCAAGTTCCTGATCACGGATGCCGGTCTGGAAGAGCGAAACGAAATGACCGGCTCGTTTGACGCACGGGATTACTACCTTACGGTGAAGGTCTCAGAGTCGAAAAGTCTCAAAGTCGCAGAGTCTTAGGGTCTCAAGGTCGCGGAGTCCCAAGGTCGCCGAGCCTCAAAGTCGACGAGTGACCTCACGATCCTGCGACCTTGAGACTTTGAGACCCTGTGACCTTGAGACCTTTTGACCGTTTTCAGTCATGAACGCAGCCATCACCATCGACGGCGTCTCCAAGCAATATCGCCTTGGACAACGCGAGCGGTACCGCGCGCTGAGGGATACGCTCGCCGACATGCTGCGTGCGCCCGCTCGTGGCGTTGGACGGTTGCTGAACGGCGGCGGCTGGGAGACCGAGGCGGCGGACAACCGGATCTGGGCGTTGCGCGACATCTCGTTCGACGTCGCGCAGGGCGAAGTGATTGGAATCGTCGGACGGAACGGCGCCGGCAAGAGCACGCTGCTGAAGGTGCTGTCGCGCATCACCGCGCCGACCGAAGGCCACGTCAGCATTCACGGCCTCGTGGGTTCGCTCCTCGAAGTCGGCACTGGCTTCCACCCGGAGCTCAGCGGCCGCGAGAACGTCTTCCTGAACGGCGCGATTCTCGGCATGAAGCGCCACGACATCCTCCGCAAGTTCGACGAGATCGTTGCTTTCGCCGAGGTCGAACGTTTCATCGACACTCCGGTCAAGCACTACTCCAGCGGCATGCAGATGCGGCTCGCCTTTGCTGTCGCGGCGCACCTGGATCCCGAGGTTCTGATCGTTGACGAGGTGTTGGCTGTCGGCGACGCGGCGTTCCAGCAGAAGTGTCTCGGCAAGGTCGGCGAGGTCACGAAGAGCGGCCGTACCGTGCTCCTGGTCAGCCACCAACTCAATCAGGTGCGGCGCTTGTGCAACCGTGTGGTGTGGCTCGATGGCGGCCGCGTTCGCCAGATCGGCCACACCGCAGAAGTGGTCACCGCATACGAGGGTGCGCTCTCGACGTTGCGGACGGAAGGTGACAGCCGGAACGATGGCGCGGCGGCGCGTTTCGTGAGCTGGGAGGTCGTCGAGCCGCGTGGCGACTCGCCGCACACCGTCGGGCGCGAGGGGCCGGTCACCATTCGCATCCGCGTCCGCGTAAATCGCCCGCTGCGCGGCGGCTTTCACGGAATCCTGCTCTACAACCAGGCTTACCAAATCATGTGGTCGATGGACCTCTACAACCTCCGGCTCGATCCGGGGGAGGTCGATTTCGTCCACACGCTGCCGTCGCTGCCGCTGCAGCCGGGCCGCTATTCGTGGCGCCTCAGCATCTTCGACGACCACGGCATCGTCGATGAGTGGATGGCGCAGCCGGATCTCCAGCTGGCAACGGCTCCGGTCAGCCATCCGGACGACGCGTGGCAGGGGGTGCTGAACCTGCCGACGGATTTCCGTATCCAGCCGGTCGCCGACGACCCAGCAATGGCGGCAATGGACTACGGCCCCGTAGCAGTCATGGAGCCCCGGTAGTCCGGCCACAAACAGCAATGGTCAGCGTCATCATTCCCTGCCGCAACGCCGGGCCGTGGATCGCGGAGACGGTCGAAAGCGCACTGCAAGATGGTTGCGCCGAGATCATCCTCGTCGACGACGGCTCGACCGATCGCAGCAACGAGATCGCGCTCGAGGCGGGGCGCGGGAAGCTGCGTGTCCTCGCCGGCAAACAGCGTGGCGTCAGCGCCGCGCGAAACGTCGGCATGGCCGCCGCCAGTCAGCCGTGGATCCAGTTCCTCGATGCCGACGACGTGCTTGGCGGCGGCAAGATCGCGCGTCAGCTCGCATTCGGCGAGCGCACGGGCGCCGATGTCGTCTACAGCGATTTTCGTGAGCTCTGCGAAGTCGCCGCCGGCACCTACGAGCCCGGCGAGTGGAAGCGGGTTGACCTCTCGGGCGACACCTCGTGCCGCGTATTCGGCTGGCCGCAATGGATGCAGATCGGCGCGATGCTCTTCCGGCGTGCGGCGCTCGATCGGGTCGGCGGGCACGATGCCGCGATGACGCACATCGAGGAGGTCAACCTGTACGTGCGGATGGCGCTCGATGGCGCCCGCTTCGAGCACGACGGCGATCACGAGGCAGCCGTGTGGCATCGCAAGCATCGTTCGGTCGTCTCGCTCGGCGCCAGCAATCGCACCGGCTTCCACGCCGGCTGCCTGCACAACGTGCAGCTGGCGCAGGCGGCGTGGGCGTCCACGCCGGAGGGGCTGACGCCGGCACGGCGCGCTGCGCTGCTCGACGACTACGAGTTCCTCGCACGCTTCTATTACGTTCACGACCGGCCGACCTTCGCACGGATTATGGAAAACGTGCGATCGCTGACGCCGCGGTTCATTCCGAAAGCGCCGGCGATGCTTCGCCGGCTCTCGCAGATCCTCGGCTACGAACGGGCAGAAGCCCTAGCGCTCCGATATCGCGCCGCGAAGCAGCGGTGGCAGGCGCTGAACGGGCGAACGGTGGATGGCGGATTCTGGAACAAGCCGTCGATGGCTGCCTACGCAAAGGCTGCGGCAGGCAAGGGCGACGAGGCTCGCGGCGACGCCTGATCGATGAAGATCGTCCAGGCGCTCGGTTGGTACTTTCCGGAGTCGTCGGGCGGCACCGAGGTCTACGTGTCGGGACTGGCGCGCGGCCTGGCCGCGGCCGGACACCAGATCATGATCGCCGCGCCGCGCGACGGTGATGGCGCGGCCACCTACAAGCACGAAGGAATCGACATCTTTCGCTATCCGGTGTCGGCGTCGCCTTCGCGAGACGAGTCGGCCGGACTCGAGGCGCCGGCAACGCTCGATCGTTTCCGCCGCTGGCTCCGCGCTCAGGCGCCGGATCTCTATCACCAGCACGGGTGGACTCGCGGGTGTGGGGTCTATCACCTCGAGGCGGCGCGCGCGCTGGGCATTGCGACCGTCACCACACTCCACGTGCCCGCGGCGGTGTGCCTGCGCGACACGATGCTGCTCGACGGCGAGTCCGTCTGCGACGGCCGGATTGATGTCGCCCGGTGCAGCCGCTGCTGGGGACGATCGCGCGGGATTCCGGCAGGCGTCAGCGCGCTGCTCGGCCAGCTGCCTGCCGGCGCCAGGTTGTTGTCGGGAACCTTGCCCGCAGGCGCCCGTCTACAGACTGCCGCGATGACGCCAACGCTCGTCGAGGCGCATCGCCAGCGTTTCGACCGCCTGTTCGCCGCCTCGGATCGCGTGGTCGCCGTGTGCGACTGGCTGCAGGCGGCGTGTCTGGTGAATGGCGCGCCGGCACAAAAGCTGGTGTTGAGCCGTCAGGGCGTCGACGATCGGTTCGTCGAAAGATTTTGCGGTCGCCCTCCGGCCATTCGCACGAGTGGCCCGTTGCGCGTCGGATTCCTCGGCCGGCTGGACCCCGTGAAAGGTGTCGACGTGCTCGTCGACGCGGTCCGTGCGCTGCCGACGTCGACGGCGATTGAGGTCGTGCTTCGCGGACTTCCGCAGAACGACGACTATGCGCGCAGCCTCCAGACCCGCATCGCCGGCGACGCGCGCATCACGATGGCCCCACCCATCGGTCGCGATGACGTGGCCGCAGAGATCGAAGGTTACGACCTGTTGGCGATTCCGTCTCACTGGCTGGAAACCGGACCGATCGTCGCGCTCGAAGCACGCGCGGCTGGACGGCCGGTCGCCGCGTCGCGTCGCGGTGGGCTGGCTGAAATCGTGCGCGAGGGCGAAGACGGCTGGCTGTTGCCGCCGGGCGACGTCAGTGCCTGGACGGCGCTGCTGGCGAGACTGGCTGGTGATCCATCCCTTGCGCGGCGCTTGCACGGTCCGGAGCGCGTGCGCCAAATGCGCGACGTGTGCCACGAGATGATGGGCATCTACCGAGATGTGGTGGGCGGCGCTGAAGCCCGGCGTCCGCAGGTGACGGCGGAAGAGCCGCGCTGATGGCGCGGATCTGTCTCGTCACCACCAGCACGCCCTCCGCCAACCCACGGCTGGTCAAGGAAGCTGACGCGCTCGCGGCCGCGGGGCACCACGTGCACGTGGTCGGTGCCCATTGGGTCGATTGGGCCACCGAGGCCGATGCCGCACTCGTTGCCGCACGCCGCTGGACCTTCAGCATCGTCGACTGGCGCCGAAACAGCAGTCCCGGGTTGTGGTGGTCGTCGCGGCTCCGGCAACACGCCGCGCGCCGGATTTGCGGCGTCCTGGGACCACGGCCTGGTGTTGCAAACAGGGCGCTGACTCGCATCGCGCCGGAGCTCGCGCGAGAGGTAGGGCGGCATCCGGCGGACCTGTTCATCGCCCACAATCTCGGCGCTCTTCCAATCGCGATCGACGCCGCACGCCGGACGAACGTACCGGTCGGCTTCGACGCGGAAGACTTCCATAGCGGGCAGCTGTCGCCCGAATGCGAACCCCTCCTCCATGCGATCACGGAATCGATCGAGCGCCGCTGTGTGCCGGCGTGCGACTACGTGACCGCGGCGGCACCGCTAATCGCCGACGCGTACGCGTCGCTCTGCCACATCGCGACGCCCGCCGTGATCCTGAACGTGTTCCCGCGACGGTTCCGGCCAGCGTCCGTTGCCGCGAGCCGTCCGGTGCACGCGGACCGCGATCGTCTCCGGCTGTATTGGTTCTCGCAGACGATTGGGCCGGACCGAGGGCTCGAGGATGCCGTCACTGCGGTCGGCCTGCTCGGCGATCCGCGAGTCGAATTGCACCTTCGCGGCCGCTGGCAGGACGGGTACGAGCAGCGGCTGCGGCAGCACGCCGCGTCGGCGGGCGTTCGAGACGAGCGACTCGTCGCCCACGCGACGGCCGACCCAGACTCGATGGTGGCGCTGGCGGCTGCTATGGACATCGGTCTGGCGCTCGAGCCGCCGGCGTCGCGTAACAACGACATCCTCTGGTCGAACAAAGCCTTCACATATCTGCTCGGCGGGATACCGGTCGTGCTGAGCCGCACCACCGGGCAGGTTGCGCTCGCTTCCCATTTCGGCGATGCGGCAGTCACGTATTCACCGGGAAATGCCGCGGAGATGGCCGCTGCCCTCGAGCGATGGACCCGGTATCCTGCCGCGCTGGCCGCCGCTCGCGACCTTGCCTGGCGGCTTGGCGAGGATCGCTACAACTGGGATGTGGAGGCGCCGCGTTTTCTGTCGATTGTGAGCGAGGTGCTCGATCGGGGCCCGCGCGCAATTCCGTCGCGATCGGCTGCGATCGAGCCGTTCCGCCACGTGAAGGCGTCGTGAGGCCATGATCAGCCGATCGCCCTGGGTCCGCAGCCCGAAGGAAGACCACGTTTCGCTTCTGGATACACCGATTCCACGCCCGCGCGCGCTCCGCCGCGTGCTGATCGTGGCGCCGCACTTCCCGCCGGTGAACGCGCCCGACATGCATCGGGTCCGCATGAGCCTGGCCCACTACCGGAGCTTCGGCTGGGATCCAATCGTTCTCACGGTAGACGCGGCACGTCAGCCGGAACCCGCCGATCCACTGCTGATGAGGACGATGCCGACGGACGTGCCGATCGTCCACACCGGCGCCGTGCCGCTGCTGCTAACGCGCCTCGTCGGCGTCGGCAACGTCGCGATTCGTGCCTATGCCAACCTGCGCTTCGCCGGGCTCCGCATCATCCGCGATGCACAAGTCGATCTCGTCTTCTTCTCCACGACGATGTTCCTGTGCATGCCCCTCGGACGCGTCTGGCGCCGCAAGACGAAGGTGCCGTTCGTCATCGATCTCCAGGATCCGTGGGCGAGCGACTATCGTTCGGAGGAAGGCGCGCCCAGGAAGTACGGCATCGCGCGCCGCATACACGCCCGCCTCGAGCCCTGGACGATGAAGCGCGCCAGCGGTGTTATCGCCGTGTCTCCGGCGTACATCGACACCATCCGCCAGCGCTATCCGTGGATCGCCGAAGACGCGTGCGCCACGATCCCCTTTGGCGTCGCGCTTGAAGATTTCGCGGCGGCCGCTCGCGTCCAGCCGGCGATTCGCCGCGAGCCGATGCGCCTCACGGGGGTCTACGTCGGTGCGGGCGGACCGGCGATGGCAACTTCGCTGCGGATCCTCTTCGCCGCCGTTCGACGCCTGCAGGCCGTCGATCCCCTGCTCGCCGAGACGCTACGACTCGCGTTCATCGGCACCGACTACGCGCCAAAGGGCCGCGGCCGGAAAACCGTCGAGCCGCTCGCGGCCGAAGCCGGGATCGCCGCCCAGGTCACCGAACAGACCGACCGCGTCGCATATTTCGTCGCACTCCAGAGCATGCGCGTCGCGGACTTCGTCCTCATGATTGGTTCCGACGATGCGCAGTACACCGCCTCGAAGGCGGCGCCGTGTCTGGCCTCGAGGCGGCCGATCGTTGCAATCCTGCACGCCGACAGCCCCGGCGTCGCGCTGCTGGAGCACTCGAAGAACACCACCCTCGTGACGTTCCGCACCGCCGCGGACGTCGATCGCGCGGCCGAGACGTTGGCCGCGGCGTTTCCAACGGTCGCGGCGCTTGCGAGCCTGGAGCTCGAGCCCGAAACCGCGCTCCTCGAGCCCTACACGGCGAAAGCGCTCACCCGGAAGCAATGCGCCCTCTTCGACCGAGTGATGGAGCGAGACGCGAAGGCCGCATGAGCCGCCGCATCGCGATCGTCGCGAGCCATCCCGTGCAGTACCAGGCGCCGTTCTTCAGACGGCTCGCCGAGCGCGCCGACCTCACCGTCTTTTTCTGCCAGCGCCACGAACCGGCCCTCGAGCGCACCGCCGGATATGCCGAGGGGTTCTCGTGGGACGTGCCGCTGACGGACGGCTATCGACACGAATGGCTGCTGAACGTCGCGCCCCGGCCGAGCGTGGACCGCTTCAGTGGATGCGACACACCCGACATCGCGGATCGGATCGCCGAACGGGCATTCGACGCCTGCATCGTTCAGGGCTGGTACCTGAAAAGCTACGCGCAAGCGATCCTGGCGTGCCGCCGGTACAAGGTGCCGGTGCTGCTGCGAGGCGATTCCCAGCTCTCGACGACACGGTCGGCGATAAAGCGGGCGATCAAATACTGGCCCTACCGCCTCCTGCTGAATACGGTTGCCGGACATCTCGTGGTCGGCTCGGCAAACCGCGAGTATCTGCAGCACTACGCAGTGCCCGAGTCGAAGCTGTTCGACGTGCCGCATGCCGTGGACGATCACTGGTTCGCCGCGCAGTCCCAGGCGGCGCGACACGCGGGGAACCGGGAACGTGAACGTGCGGCGCTGGGAATCCCGGTCGGCGCCAAGGTCGCAGTGTTCGTCGGCCGGCTCGTGGAGATGAAGCGGCCGCTCGATTTTGTCCGCGCCTTGACGGATTCCGTCGTGCCGGACGATCTGTGGGGCTTGATCGTTGGTTCCGGACCGCTGGAGCGCGACGCCAGGGCGCTCGCCGAAAGCCTCGGCGCGCGCGTGCGTTTCGCCGGATTCCGCAATCAACGCGCGCTCCCGTCGCTGTACGCGACCGCCGACATGCTCGTGCTGCCGTCCGACGCGCGCGAGACCTGGGGACTGGTCGCCAACGAAGCCCTGGCATCCGGCCTCCCTGTCATCGTCAGCGACGCCGCCGGCTGCGCCCGCGATTTAGCGGTAGGTGACGCGGGGCGTTGCTATCACATGGGGCAGATCAGCCAGCTCGCCAGCGCGATCTCGTCGATGGCAGCAGCGCTCGACGCAGCACCCGAGAATGTCGCCGAAGCTGTACGCCAGCGCTCGGCGATGTATGGCTGCGACGCCGCGGTCGCGTCGACCCTGCGCGCAGTAGAAACCGTCTCCGCAGCGGGACGCGCGCCGCGAAACCTGGCGCCCGGGGTGCGCAGCCGGGCCAGACTTTCGTCCGACCGACAGGCTCGACGCGTCAACTGAAGCCGGCACTTTCGGTCGTAATGAATCATCGACTACTCGCGAAATATCCGCTCACTCTGTGGGCGCTCCAGGCCGGCAGCCTGATCGGGCTCTTCGTGGGCCTGCTGATGGATTCGGTGCTGCTCGGCACCGCGATATTCGTTCTGCTGGCCGTCGTGGGCTGTACGTGGCGGCGGAACGAAGCGCCGGTCGTACCGTTTCTGCTTGGCTACCAGTGGTGCGCCATCACGGCCGGCTACTGGTACTACGTCTTCACCGGGATCTTTCCGACGGCGTACGCACTCGGCGATCTCGAGCGCACGGTCCAACTGAGCCTCGCCGGTCTGGTGACGCTGGCCGCTGGCATTCGGCTCGTGCGGGATTCAGTTTCGAAGAGCGACGAAGGCCAGGAGGCCACGTTCAGCGTTCGCCGCCTGAACCGGCTCTTCTGGTTCGTGATCGTCATCTACGGCATCGACTACATTCGCGCCTTCAATACGAAGTCATTCGGCGGTCTCGACATTCCGCTGACCATCCTCCTCGAGTTCCGCCACGTACTGCTGATGGTGCTGTGGTACGAGACGATACGCCACGGCGCGAGCCGCCGCTATCTGTGGTTGTCGCTGGCCTGGGTCTTCATCCCGTCCCTCGGATCCTATTTCTCGGACTTCAAGACGCCGCTGATCCTGCTGTTCCTGGTCTCGTTGCAGTTCTGGCAACCCTGGGAACCGAAGTCGTGGAAGTGGTCGATCGCGTCGTGGACGCGCACGATTGGTCTGCTCGTGGTGGCGCTGTTCCTGATGCTGGTATGGCAGGCCGGCGTCAAGAAGGAAGCGCGGCGCATCTATGACGAGGGTCTCGTCAACGGTCGTCTGGATCGCGCAGAGCTCTTCGTGAAGCAGGTTGCCGCAGCCGTGCCGGAAGTCATCGACGATCCGCAGCCGAGCATCGAGATCCTGATTTCCCGGTTGTCGTACATCGGCTTCTTCTCGCGTGTGATCGAGTACGTGCCGGCGGTCGAGCCCCACGCCAATGGCGAGTTGCTGCGGATGGCGCTCACGAATGCCTTCATGCCGCGGCTGCTGTTTCCCAGCAAGCCCGTGCTGCCGTCGGATTCGTACTACACGCGCCGCTTCACCGGCATCATGGTGGCGGAGGAAGGCACATCGATCAGTATCGGCTACATGGCCGAGTTCTTCGCGGACTGGGGACTCGCCGGCATGTTCCTCTCGATTCTCGGCTACGGCTGCCTGATTGGCGCCTGCATCGAGACTGTCCGCCGGTTCGTTCAGCCGTCGATCCTGGTGAATCCGTTCCTCATCGTGCTGATGATGACGGTGTATCAATTCGAGCATCAGTTCATCAAGACGTTCGCTGCGCTCATCTCGACGACCGTGGCGGCGCTCGTGATCCAGCGCGTGGGACGAAAGACGTTTGTGAAGACGTTCGGCGTGGAACCAGAGACCAGCGAAGACGCTGCGGAAACGGCCGTGACCGCGCCCGAGCGGCGGTATCGCACCCTGCCCAGAGCCGGCACTACGCTGCCGCACGCGTGATCGGCGGCTGCGTGTGGTGATGTCGCCGGCACGGACGGTTATTTGGTGTGGCGCGCCGCTTCTGCTGCTCGGGCTGACCCTGCCGTTGATCCTGGCGCAAGTTTTTTCGACGAATGACGCCTACGACGAGGTCCACTACCATCGGCCGATCATCGCGACGATGGCGGTGGAGTTTCCGGCGGTTGACGTCGTGAACTACAACGCCGCGATGGCACCGGGTTATCACGTCGCGATGGCGTCGCTCCTTCGCGCCACTGGCTCATGGCGAGCAGTTCGCGCCGCAAATCTCGCCATCGGCGTGCTCCTGGTCGTTTTCGCCGGCGAGGTCGCCTGGCGGCTCTCCGGCGCGATGAGCGCGGCGCTCACCACGCTGACACTGGCCGCGTCTTCCTACGTCGTCAGCGGCTCGGTGTGGCTGACCACCGACAACCTCGGCCTGCTGCTCGCGATGGGCGCGCTGTCGCTTTTCCTGATCGAGCGCTCGACGGCCGCTCGATCGCTAGCGAGCGGCCTCTTTGGCGCCGTGGCGGCGCTGGTCCGCCAGATTCACATCTGGACGGCGGCACCGATTGCCATGAACGCTCTCTGGGAAGCATCGTCCGAGGACGACACGCCGGGCCCGAGAATCGCAGCACTCGTCGCACCTGCCGCGCTACCCATCGTCGCCATCGCTTCGCTGGTGTTGCTATGGGGCGGCCTCCTTCCGCCGCGATTTGTCGGGCACCACGGCGGATGGAACGCGGCGACCTTCGTGTTCGGCCTGGCCCTCATTGGTATCTACGGGGCGCCGTGGATTGTGCTGGTCCGCGCTGATGCCAAGCGGACGGTTGCCAGTGCGAGGGGCGCCCTGGCGCTGGCGATTGCGGCCGGTGCAGCGCTCTCGTCCTCTTCGTACAACCCGGACGCGGGGCGATGGGGTGGCTGGCTGTGGGAGGCCGCTCGACGCGCGCCGGTCGTCCTCGATCGTAGCGTGCTTCTGTCGGCGCTGGCGATTGCGGGATCGCTGGTGGTCGCGACCCTGGCGCGTCGGGCCGTAGATCGCGGGCGCACACGTGAGATGTTCCTGCTCGTGGTCGCGCTGGCGTCGTGGATGGCGGCGCAGTCCGCAAACTTTCAGGTCTGGCAACGTTATTTCGAGCCGGCGATCGTGATCCTGCTGTCGTGGCTGATCGCGCTCGCCCCCCCAACGCTCGACCGTGGCCGCTGGGCGGTTCCGCTCGCGATGACCGGCCTGGTCGTGGCGGCCACTCTCCTTCTTGTTCATGGCGACGTTTACGGCTTCTTCCCTGCTCGATGATCCGGCGCGGCGAGCCAGCCGCGCGCCGATGCTGGCGGCCATCACGATGGCCCGCGGCGGCGATGGCGTGGCTGTCGTTGCCAACCTGCTCTGGCGTGCAGTCGAGCGTCGCTGGCCCGACGCCCGGCTGGTGACGATGTTCGACGGCCGTGCTCGTACGCCTGGCCTGACGGACAAAGCGAGCTTCGCGGCCAGTCTCATGACCGAACTGGCGGCGCATCGACCGGGGGCAATCGTGTATTCGCACCTCGGGCTCGCACGGGCGCAGGCGTATGTGCCCTCGCTCCTCGAGCGTCCGTTCGCAGTGTTTCTTCATGGCGTGGAAGCGTGGGGCGCGCTCGCAGAGGCCGACGTCAGGCTGCTGCAGCAGGCGCGTCTGCGTTTGGCAAACTCAGAGTTCACGGCGTCCCGCGTCAGCGAGGCGCATCCGTCGATCGGCGCGATCGTGGCCTGCCCGCTCGCGCTCGTCGAGGACGGCTACGCATCGATTGTGCTCTCCGCCGACGCCGCCGATGCGCTCCCGAATGAAGGTCCAATCGTGCTCGTCGTCGGACGCATGCACGCGGCCGAAGCGTACAAAGGGCACGATCAGCTGATCGAGGCATGGCCGGCAGTCATCGCACAGATTCCGACAGCGAACCTCGTGATGGTCGGCGATGGCAACGACCGGCCGCGGCTGGAGCACAAAGCCCGTCTCGTCGCCGGTGGCCAGCGAATACACTTTCTCGGGTTCGCGCCGGCCGCATTGCTCGACGCGTGCTATCAGCAGGCATCGGTGTTCGCCCTTCCGAGCCGCGGCGAAGGCTTCGGGCTCGTCTACCTCGAAGCGATGGCCCATGCGCTTCCCTGCATCGGCTCCAGACAGGATGCGGCGGGAGACGTAATCGTCGATGGGACGACGGGTCACCTTGTCGATCAGACGGATACGGCAGCGCTCGGCGCGAGAATCGTGCAGCTGCTGGCCAACGAACCTGAGCGGCAGGCCATGGGCGACGCCGGCAGGCGCCGCCTCCTGACGAAATTCAGCGAAGCCGCCTTCGGCGCGCGCCTGGTCGCCGCGCTCGAGGCCGCGTTCGACGACGATTCGCGATGAAGATCCTTCACGTCATTCCGGCGATTGCGCCCCGCTATGGCGGTCCGAGCACAGCTGTGATTCAGATGTCGCGCGCGCTCGCTGCCGCGGGCGCAGAGGTTCACCTGGCGTCGACGGATGCGGACGGATCGGAGCGGCTCCCATACCCACTTGGCGAGTGGGTCACGGTCGAAGGCGTTCGGACCATCCTCTTCCGTCGCCAATTCAGCGAAGCACTCAAGTACTCGGCGCCGCTGGCGTCGTGGTTGCGCTCCACGGTGGCGCAGTACGACGTCGTGCACGTCCATGCGCTGCTGTCACACGCCTGCCTGGCCGCGGCGGCAGCGTGCCGGGCCAGTGCGGTCCCCTACATCGTCCGGCCACTGGGCACCCTGGACCGCTGGTCATTGGCACAGAAGCCGTGGAGGAAGCGTGTGCTCCTCGCGCTGAACGGCCGGAAGGCGCTGGCCGATGCGGCGGCGGTGCACTACACGGCATTGGGCGAGCAGCGGCTCGTGGAAGGCGCTTTCGAGACGAAACGCGGCTTTGTGGTACCGCTGGGTCTCGACGACGAGGTCCTGAACGAGGAGCAGGTGCCGGCTTCTGCCCGGCGCCAGGCACCGTACGTGCTGGCCCTGTCGCGCCTTCATCCAGTCAAGGCGCTGGATGCCCTCATCGACGCGTTCGGCGACGCGCATTCCATCGCTCGCAAGTGGCGGCTCGTGATAGCAGGCGATGGTGACCAAGCGTACGTCCGCGCGCTGAAGATGCGTGCCGCAGAGTCGGCGGCGGCAACGGCGATCGAGTTCCGCGGATGGGTCGATGGCGAGGCAAAGCGCGATCTGCTGCGCCACGCCTCGATTTATGCGCTGCCGTCGCATCACGAGAATTTCGGCGTCTCGCTGGCCGAAGCACTCGCCCGCGGCGTGCCCGCCATCGTCAGCTCTCACGTGTTGATCAGCGAAGATCTTGCCTCCGCCAATGCCGCGTGGGTGACGCCGAACGATCGGCAGTCGCTGGCGGCAACGCTTCTGCACGCGATGATGAACGACGAGGTGCGGCAGGAGAAGTCAGGCGACGGACGACGTTTTGCGGAAGGATTGGCCTGGCCGAGCGTCGCGTCGCGTCTGCTCGACGTCTACGCGTCACTCTCGAGCGAGGCCCCAATCCGACGGGTGCACGCCTCGCTCGAAGCGTCATCGGCCACTCGGGGACTCTGACGTGTGCGGCATCGCCGGCGGACTCTTCTTCCATCCGCGTTTCACGACGGACGTGCGGCGTGACATCGGCGAGCGGCTGCTGGCCGCGATCCGTCATCGCGGGCCCGACGGCGAAGGGGTGTGGGGCGAAGCGATCGAGCGGCCATCGCCCGACAATCCAGCCCCGCTTCTCGTCCACACGCGACTGGCGATCATCGATACGTCACGCGCCGGTGCGCAGCCAATGAGCGGCCGCGGCCTCGCCAGCTGGATCACGTACAACGGGGAGATCTACAACTTCGCCCGCATTCGGCCCCGGCTCGAAGCTGCCGGCCATGCCTTCGACAGCAAGACCGACACGGAGGTGATTCTTCGCGGCTACGCCACCTGGGGGTCGTCGATCCTGCAGGAGCTACGCGGCATGTTCGCGTTCGGCGTCTGGAACCCCGGCTCGCGCCAGCTCTTCCTGGCGCGCGATCGCTTCGGCATCAAGCCGCTCTACGTCGCCCGAGGAGACGGCTGGTTCCTGTTCGCGTCGGAGGTTCGCGCGTTGCTGGCGACGGGCCTGATCGAACCGACGCTCGATCTCACGGCGCTCTGGGAGTACCTGGCCTATCAGACTCCGCCCGCACCCCGCACGATGATCGAGGGCATCGAGATGCTTCCCCCCGGATCGTGGCTGACCATCGGATGCGATGCGCACGAAGAAGGCAGCTCCTATTGGGATTTGGCGGCGAGCGCGGCGCCTTTGGCTGGCGCGACCGCAGAGCAGGCGCGCCGGGACGTCCATCGGCTGCTGCTCGATTCGGTGACGTCACATCTCGTCAGCGACGTCCCGGTCGGCGCCTTCCTGTCGGGCGGTATCGATTCCAGCGCCGTCGTCGCGCTCATGCGCGAGGCGGGGGTCAGTCCACGCACGTTCTCAGTCGGGTTTGCAGAAGCGGAGTTCGACGAGTCGGCGCACGCCGCGCAGGTGGCGTCGGCGGTGGGGAGCGAGCACACCGCGATCAGGCTGACCGAGCAGGACCTGCTCGATGCGCTGCCGAAGGCGCTTGCGGCGATGGATCAGCCGAGCGGCGATGGGGTGAATACCTACGTGGTGTCGCGTGCCGTGCGGCAGACCGGACTGACGGTCGCGCTGTCAGGACTTGGCGGCGACGAACTGTTCGCGGGCTACCCCTCGTTCTCACGCCTGGCGCGCGCCGCCGAGGTCGGTCGGTTCTGGGGCCGTTCGTCGGAGCAGGTTCGGGGTTTCGCGGGCCGTGCACTGAGGCTCGTGGGCGGCACGTCGGTCGCCGCCTCGAAAGCCGCCGCCGCCGTCGAAACCGACGGTTCGATTGCGGCGCTTTACCCGTTGACGCGTCAACTGTTCAGCGAAGAGCAGCGCTTGTCGCTCATCACACCCGACCGCCGGTCGCGATTCGCGCGCCTGCAAGATCCCTACGTGCCTATGCTGCGCGACGCCTTCGCGCGCATGCCCGGCAGTGGCCCGGTCACGCTGGTGTCGTACGCGGAATCACGCACGTACATGCACGACGTGCTGTTGCGCGATACCGACCAGATGAGCATGGCGCACGCGCTCGAGGTTCGAGTGCCGTTGATCGATCACGAGCTGGCGGATTACGTGATGGCGGTGCCCGATCACCTCAAGGCGCCGGGAACGACGCCGAAGCCTCTGTTGGTGGAGTCGCTTGGCTCACGGCTGCCGCGCGAGATCGTCCACCGGCCGAAGAAAGGGTTCACGCTGCCCTTCGAGCCCTGGATGCGAAAAGAGCTGCGCGGGTTCTGCGAAAACCGGCTCGGTGCCGGCGGTCTGGCCGGGCGCGGCCTGTTCGACATCGATCGCCTGGCGAGCATGTGGACGTCGTTTCAGCGCGGTGGGACCGACGTCACCTGGTCGCGCCTGTGGATCCTGGTAACGCTGGAGACCTGGCTGGCGCGTCACAAGGTCAAGATCCCAGATCGAGTGAGCCCGAGCTAAAGCTCGGGCCTACGTACGCCGCCACGCGAGTGGCCCGAGCCAAAGCTCGGGCCTGCGTACCGACACCGACACCCGTAGGCCCGAGCTTTAGCTCGGGCATCCACCGGCCGATAACAACGAATAGCCGTGAAAGCTGTGAAGTCCGGACCCCGCGGGCCGCTGGCGGCGGTCATCCTGACTTTCAACGAGGAACGAAATCTCGACGAGTGCCTCGGGAGCCTGGCTGGCTGGGTCTCGGAGCTCCACGTCGTCGATTCCGGCAGTACGGACCAGACGCTTGCCATTGCTGCACGCCATGGCGCTCGGGTGACGCCGCACCCGTTCGAGACGCACGCGAAGCAGTGGCAGTGGGCGCTACTGGCGCTGCCGCTCGAAGCCGATTGGGTGCTGGCGCTCGATGCAGACCAGCACGTGACGCCGGAGCTCGCGGCAGAGATTGGCCGGCTCGTCACCTCGAACGATCCGGCGATTGCAGGCGGCTACGTCAAACGGCGACAGGTATTCCGCGGACGGTGGATACGTCACGGCGGGTACTACCCGAAGTACCTGCTGAAGCTGTTTCGCCGATCGGCGGTGTGGATGGACGAGGGGGATCTCGTCGATCACCACTTCCACGTCCGCGGAAACACTGTGCTCCTCGACCACGACATCGTCGAGGACAACCGCAACGAAGCGTCGATTGCGGAATGGACCGCCAAGCACAATCGCTACGCGGTGCTCCAGGCGAAGGAGCAGCTGGCGCGGGCGGCAGCGGGCACGAACGGGACGAGAGCGGCGCTCTTCGGCACGCCCGACGAGCGGGTGCTCTGGTTGAAGCAGGTGTGGAACGGCCTGCCGCTCTATTGGCGGCCGGCCTTGTATTTCGTCTATCGCTACGTGCTGCGGCTGGGGTTTCTCGACGGCCGCGAAGGCTTCGTGTTCCACGTCCTCCAGGCGTACTGGTACCGGCTGCTGGTGGACATCAACGTTGACGAACTGCGGCGCAAGGCCAGCGCGCCGACCGGGAGATCATGAACGTTCTGGGGCTGAACGCCTACCACGGCGATGCGAGCGCGACGCTGCTGAGCGCGCGCGGCATCGAATGCGCAATCGAAGAGGAGCGCTTCAGCCGTCTGAAGCATCAGGCAGGCTTCCCTGCGCTGGCGGCGTTCGAGTCGCTCAAGTACGCGGGCCTCGAGCCGCGCGACCTGACGCACGTCGCCATTTCCCGCGATCCGAGCGCGCACATTCACCGCAAGCTGATGTTCGCGCTGTCGCAGGGACCGCGCTTTTCGCTGATCCGCGATCGCCTCGCCAACGTCTCGCGTGTGCGCGACCCGAAGCCGGCGCTCGCCGACGCGCTCGGCGTCTGCGGGTCCGCGCTGCCGGCGACAATGCACCGGGTGGAGCACCATCAGGCGCACATGGCGAGCAGCTTCTTCGTGTCGCCATTCGACCAGGCCGCGCTCCTCTCGATCGACGGCTTCGGCGACTTCGTCAGCACCATGTGGGGCGTGGGCCGCGGCAACAAGATGCAGATCGAGGACTGGGTCGAGTTCCCGCACTCGATGGGCATTCTCTACACCGCGATCACCCAGTACCTGGGTTTCCCGAAGTACGGCGACGAGTTCAAGGTCATGGGCCTCGCGCCGCTTGGAGAACCCGAATACCTCGATCGCCTGCGGCCTCTGGTGAAGCGTAAGGGAATGGGCTTCGCGCTCGATCTCGCGTACTTCATTCACCACTCCGAGGGCGTCAACATGACCTGGGAGGCCGGGTCGCCGACGCTGGGACCTGTCTTCTCGGCCGAGCTCGAAACGTTGCTCGGGCCGAAGCGCCAGCACGGCGAGCCGCTCGACGCCCGCCACCGCAACATCGCCGCCTCGCTGCAGGCGCTGCTGGAAGAGGTCGTCCTCGAACTGCTGCGCAACCTTGCGGACAAGACCGGCATGAAGACGTTGTGCATGGCCGGCGGCGTTGCGCTCAACTGCACCTTGAACGGCAAGATCACGCGCGAGACGCCGTTCGAGCAGATTTACATTCAGCCCGCCGCGTACGACGCGGGGACGTCGCTCGGTGCGGCCCTTTACGTCCGCCACCACGTGCTCGATCAGCCGCGCGACGTCGTGATGGACCACGTGTACTGGGGGCTCGAGTACTCGCCGGCAGAGTGCCGCATCGCACTCGAGAAGAGCGGGCTGGAGTTCCGCGAGCTGCTCGATCCAGACGAACTGGCGCTGGAGACGGCCAAGCTGCTCGCGCAGGGGCACATTCTCGGCTGGTTCCAGGGGCGGTTCGAATGGGGACCGCGCGCGCTTGGCAATCGCAGCATCAATGGCGATCCGCGCAACCCGCGTATGAAGGACATCCTGAACCACCGGATCAAGCACCGGGAATCGTTCAGGCCGTTTGCGCCGTCGGTGACCGCCGAGTCCGCATCGGAGTACTTCGAGCTCGATCAGCCGTCGCCCTTCATGCTGATTACGTGTCAGGTCCGCCAGGACAAGCGCGAGGTCATCCCGGCGGTGACGCACTCGGATGGCTCGGCGCGGGTCCAGACGGTCACGCGCGACGCGAACCCGAGATACTGGGCGCTCTTGAAGGCATTCGAGCGAGTCACCGGCGTGCCGGTCCTGCTGAACACGTCGTTCAACGAAAACGAGCCGATCGTCAATACCCCCGAACAGGCCGTGAGCTGTTTCCTCCGCAATGACATGGATATGCTGGCGCTCGGACCATACCTCGTCGTCCGCCGCCCGGGAGCCGTAGCTCATGCGTGATCTGTCCAACCAGCGCATCATCGTGACCGGTGGCAGCGGCTTTCTCGGCCGGCACGTCGTCTCGGAGCTCGAACGTCGCGGCTGCCGTCACATCGTCTCGCCCCGGAAGGCCCAGTACGACCTGACCGACGAGTCGGCCGTGAAGCGGCTGTATGCCGACATTCGCCCGCACGTCGTGATCCACCTCGCGGCCGTGGTCGGCGGCATTGGCGCGAACCGCGAAAACCCCGGGCGCTTCTTCTACGACAACCTCCAGATGGGCGTGCTCACACTCGAGCACGCGCGCCGCAACGGTGTCGAGAAGTACGTGGCAATCGGGACGATCTGCTGCTATCCCAAGTTCACGCCGGTTCCGTTTCGCGAAGACGACCTGTGGAACGGCTATCCCGAAGAGACCAACGCTCCGTATGGTCTCGCCAAGAAAATGCTGCTCGTGCAGGCGCAGGCCTACCGGCAGCAGTACGACTTCAACGCGATCTACCTGCTGCCGGTCAACCTGTATGGTGTCGGCGACAACTTCGATCCGGGCAGCTCGCACGTGATCCCGGCACTGATCAAGAAGTTCGTCGACGCCAGGGACCAGCGGGCGCTTTTCGTGGATGTCTGGGGCGATGGCAGCGCCACGCGCGAGTTCCTCTTCGCGGCCGACGCGGCGCGCGGAATTGTGCTCGCGACCGAACGCTACGAGGCGCCGGAACCGGTCAACCTGGGCGCCGGGTTCGAAATCTCGATTCGAGATCTCGCCGAGAAGATCCGTTCGCTGGTCGGCTATACGGGCCAGATCCGCTGGGACGTGACCAAGCCGAACGGGCAGCCGCGCCGTTCGCTCGACGTGTCGCGCGCCGAGCGCGAGTTCGGATTCAAGGCGACGACCGGCTTCGACGAAGGCCTCGCGCGTACGATCGCGTGGTATCTCGATACCGGCCGCGTCTCCAAGGCCGCCTCCTAGTTCGATCGTGTCAGCCCGGGAAGACGACGAGTCGCACCTGCTCCTGGGCGCGCTGTGCATCGTCCTCGGTATCTTCGTGACCGCCGCCTCGACGCTGATGTTCGATCGCGGCGCCAGGCGATTCGACGTCGTCGAGACTCAGCTGACGCTCGTGAAGGGCGAGCCAGCGATCTTCGAGGACACCGTCGTCTACCTGCCGACGAATCAGAACCGCGTTCTGATACCGCTGGCGCTGACCTCGCTCGTAAGGGCCGGCGTGAAGCCGCTCGTCGCCTACACGATCGTCCGCCTGCTGTCGGCGATCGCGATGTTCGCGGGAGTCGCGTGGATCATGGCGCGGACGACGCTCGCCGCGCCGCGTGTGATTGCTGCCGCGCTTGTCGTGCTGGCGCTCGCGCTGTTGCCATCATTCAACTACGGCTGGGAACAGCCGTCCGACTTTCCAGACGTGCTGTTTACGACCGCACTCGCCGCTCTCGCCGTTATGAAACAGCGCTGGCTTCTGCTCGGCGTCGCCGTGTTGGCCGCGGCCAACCGGGAGTCGGCAGTGTTTGCGGGCGTGATGTGGGCGGCGATTCACGGCCGGCGAACGAGCGGTGGTGTCAACGCACGGGAGATCGGCTTTGGCGGGTTTGTCGCAACTGTCGCGATGGCGGTCGTCCTTGCGCTGCGCTACGCGCTGGGTGGTATTGCGGCGGTCGAGTCCGACACGCAGACCATCGTGTCGATATGGGAGACCGTCGTGTCGCTGGCCGAGGCCGTGAATCAGCCATCGCTGACCCGGTGGCCCGTCCTCGCGGTCGTCATGTTCGGTCCCGTTGTGTTCTGGCTGCTCCTCAATCGCGCCCGTTTCGATGATCGACACACGGGCCTGGTGCTTGCCGCGATCGTTGTCGCCGCCCTGACCTTGACGACCGGGCTCGCGTCGGAGCTTCGACGCCACCTTCCCGCCCTGGCGATCCTGCTTTATTCAGCTGTCGCGGCCGAATGCGGATGGCGTTCGGCATCCACTCGCCTGGTATCCGTATGACGCGGCCCCTGCGCCTCGCGTTTTTCAATCGGTCGTACTATCCCGACTTCGGTGCGACGGGTCAGCTCCTCACGGAACTCTGCGAGGATCTCGTCGGCCGCCACGGCCATGAGGTGACCGTCGTTGCCGGTGTGCCGCTGTCGAGCGCCGCGAAGACGTCATCGCCGCGCTGGTTCCGGCCGGTGCGAGAGGAGTGGCACAACGGAGTCAGAATCCTCCGCGCCTACGGCACGACGCTCGACAAGCGCCGCTTCACGGGACGCGCGACCAACTACATGAGCTATTTCGCGAGCGCGCTCGTCGGCGCCACGCGTCTCGGCCGTGTTGACGTGGTGATCGCGTTGACGGATCCCCCAATCATCGGGCTGCCAGCAATGGCCGCCGCGACGCTGCACGGCGCACGATTCGTGTTCCTGTGCCAGGACATCTTTCCCGAAGTGGCGCGGCTCCTCGAAGACTTCCAAAGCGATCGCGTCGAAGCGCTACTCACGCGAGTCGGCAAGTTCACCGTCGGCCATGCGGATGCCATCATCGCGCTCGGCGACACGATGAAGCGCCGGCTCGTCGAGACGAAGGATGCCGATCCGTCCCGTATACGCGTCATCCACAACTGGGCGGACTGCGACGCCATCGTGCCGGCGTCGAAGGACAATCCGTTCGCGCGCGCGCACGGCCTGGCCGATCGTTTCGTCGTGATGCATTCCGGCAACGTCGGCCTTTCGCAAGGTGTCGATCGCCTGCTCGACGTGGCAGAACGCCTCCGCGATCTCGAGGATGTCGTGATCGCCATCGTCGGCGATGGCGCGCAGAAGGTTGCGCTGGTCAATGCCGCCGAGTCACGGCAGCTATCGAACATCAGATTTTTCCCATATCAGCCGAAGTCATCGCTCATCGACTCTTTCGCGACCGCCGACGCGTTCCTCGTGTCGCTGAAGCGCGGCCTTTCTGGCTTCATCGTGCCGAGCAAGCTCTATGGAATCCTCGCCGCCGGACGGCCGTACATCGCCGCGGTCGAAGACGATTCCGAGGCGGCGGACATCGCTCGCGAATACGACTGCGGGATCGTCGTGCCACCCGGCAGCGTCGAGGGGATTGAGTCCGCGGTCCGGGAACTGCATTCCGACCGTATCCGCGCGAGGGCCATGGGTGACCGGGCGCGCAAGGCCGGTCTGCTGTTCGATCGCCGCCGCGCGGTGTCGTCCTATGAACATGTCTTTCTGGAGCTCACAAATGGACACCGTCGCACGGCGTGATATGTCGATGCCGGTCGGCCGCAGCGCCGGCACGGTGCACGTGCGCCGAATCCCCGTCGCCAAGCGGGCACTGGACGTCGCACTCGCCGGCATCGGCCTGCTCGCATCGTCGCCCGTCTGGGCGGTACTCGCGGCGGCGATCAAGTTGGAAGATGGCGGGCCGGTGTTCTACTCGCAGCCGCGTGTCGGCGAAGGCGGGCGGACGTTCGAGGCGTTCAAGTTCCGGTCGATGATTCCGAACGCCGAGGCCGGCGTCGGCGCGGTACAGGCGACGACGCACGATCCGCGCGTGACGCGCGTCGGGCGTCTGATGCGCGCCACGGCGATGGACGAGCTCCCGCAGCTCTGGAACATCTTCCGCGGCGACATGAGTTTCGTCGGACCGCGTGCGTTGCGCCCTGGCGAAATCGAAGTCGACGGGAATGGCGCGCTGGTTCCGATGGAATCAATCCCCGGCTATGTCGAGCGCCACAGCGTGCGTCCAGGGCTCACCGGCATCGCACAGATTTTCGCGGCGCGCGACATCCCGCGACGTCATAAGTTCCGCTACGACCGTCTGTACCTCGAACGTCAGAGCTTCTGGCTGGACGCGCGCCTGATCGCCTTGTCTTTCTGGATCAGCTTCCGCGGCAAGTGGGAAGCGAAGGTGGAGGACAAGGTAGGACGGACGCCGCGCCCGTAGCCCGATGCAGTCTCTACCCTGCCCAATCGGCAGGTACGAGGTGAGGCAATCGGCGCTGGACCCGACGCTTCAACACGTGCGCGGCGTGATGGCCCCACAACCGCGGCCCGGCGAGCGCCCGATCGCACAGAAGTGACGTAAAGGCGAGTCCGCCGAGACGATCCAGTGCCAGCATGCCCTCGTGCCGTGCCACACGCTGCTGCACACTACGTGCGATCGCATGGCGCAGCCCGCGCGATCGCAACGCCGGAACGTCTTCGACCCCAACGTTCAAGCGTTCGCGCAACATCCCGCACGTGAACGCCACCGCGTTCAGTACCCGCATCTCCCGGGCTCGCTCGACCACGGTCCGCCAGTCAATCGTCGTCGCGTACTTGGCGCACAGCAGCTTCAAGTCGTATAGCCACATCAGCCGCACGAACCCGTGGGCGGCGGCGTGGACAGCCAGGTAGACGAACTCGTCTTCGGCAGCGAGTACTCGCAATCCTCGGCCAGCGGGTGTCGGCGCGGCATGCGAGCGCCGAATCAAATCGGCGGCAGACAACACGGTTCCAAATCCAACTCTCGCCCGGAAATGCAGCTCCAGCGGCGGGTGGCCCTCCTGCCGCAGCTGAAGATGATGGTGGTGCTGGCGGGCGTACACTGCCGTCGGCCCCGTGTCCGCCCGCCAGCCGGCAGCCTCGAGGGCAGCGACGGCTCGGTCGAGGTGATCCTCCGCCACCAGCAGATCAAGATCGACGCTGGGGCGCAGCGCGCCTTGTGGATAGAGCCGCTCTCCCAACAGCGGTCCCTTGAGAGCCACCACGGACAGACTGGTACGGCCGAAGATCTCACCCAATTCGTCGAGAGACGCCACGAGATGTGTGTGCCAGACGCCGGCTATGGCGTGATAACGGGCGGACTCGTCACGAATCTGTGGCGGCACGCCGACACCTGCACGGTCACATTCGTGAACCAGCAGCGTGAAGACACCGTGCTCGCGAGCGTCCTCGGCAAGGCGATCCCATTCGCGCGCCCCGTCGAGCGCCTGAACGAGACCCGCCGGATCGTCGGGCGCGCACGCGAGTATGCGCTCGAGCCGCGACGGTACCTCCACCCTGCGCGTGGGCATCGCGGACTAGGATAGCGCCTTGCGGAATTCGCTTCGGGTCGCGGCATCCAGGCATCTGACGCTGCTCGTCACGGCGATGGGCGGCCGCCTGGCCCTCAGCGCCGCGCTGATGGCGCTGGCCGGCATATTGGAGGCGGCTGGCCTCATCTCGCTCGTCCTGCTCGCGGAGACGCTGGGGATCGATGTTTCGGCCGGCGGCGCCACCGACTTGTCCGGTGTCAACCGGCAACTCCTCGCCTGGACAGGGCTCGCACCTTCGCTTCTCACGGCGGTCACCGCGTACGTGGCCGTGACGGTGTCTCAGGCGATGGTTCTCCGGGCGCAGACGGTGCTGAATCTGGATATCGAGTACCGGTTCGTGGCGTTCCTGCGAACGCGTCTTTACGACGCTATAGCCCACGCACAGTGGCTATTCATCTCGCGCACGCGCGGCACCGATTTCAGTCACGCACTGACGACGGAACTCGATCGTACGGGCTTGGCGACCTATCAGCTGCTGTGGTCGCTCTCGACGATCTCCGTCATGGCGGCGCAAGTCGTCATCGCTTTGCGCATCTCCGCGCCGCTGACACTGCTCGTGTTCGGCGCCGGCGGATTGCTGGCAATCGCGTTGTTTCCGAGGCTTCGGGCGGCACGCGAGGCTGGCGAAGCGATCTCCAAAGCGACGAACGACGCGCACGCGCTCGCCATCGAGCACCTGGCGGGCATGAAGACGGTGAAAAGCCAGGCCGCCGAGCGGTCGAGCACCGCCGAGTTCTCGCGGCTGGCGAACGCGGTTGCGCAACGGGCGCTGGATGCCGCGCGACTGCAGGCCAATCTTCGCGTGGTCTTCGAATCGGGCGCCGTCGCGATCCTCGCGATGCTTCTCGTCGTTTCGGTGAAAGGACTGGCCCTCCCCGCCGCATCCATGTTCGTGCTGCTCTTCCTCTTCGCACGGCTGATGCCGCGGGTGTCAGCAGTGCAACAGGGGCTGCACCAGTACGCGACTGCCGTCACTGCGCTCGTGCACGTCGAGGCGTTACACGCACGAGCGAAAGAAGCGCGTGAGGTGGCGGCGGTGCGGATTACGGCGCCACCCGCGTTGCGCACGGCCATCCGTCTCGAACTCGTGACGTTCAGCTATGGTGACGCTGGCACGCGGGCCGTTGACGCGGTAACGCTGTCGATTCCCGCCGGTCACACGACGGCACTGGTCGGCCCGTCAGGTTGCGGAAAGACGACGATAGCGGACCTGGTGATCGGACTGCTCCGGCCGACCTCGGGCCGCGTGACGATCGACGACGTCGAGCTGAATGGCGATCGGGCGCCCGAATGGCGACGACGGATCGGCTACGTGGCACAGGACGCGTTCTTCTTCCACGATACGGTTCGCGCCAACCTGCGTTGGGCAGCCCCTGCGACCTCGGACGCCGACATCGAGAAGGCCCTCCGCAACGCGGCTGCGGAGTTCGTCCTTACGTTGCCGCAAGGCCTCGACACCCTGATCGGCGATCGCGGCACACGGTTGTCGGGCGGTGAACGGCAGCGCTTGGCGCTCGCGCGGGCGCTTCTGCGCCGGCCCGGACTCCTCGTACTCGACGAAGCGACGAGCGCGCTCGACCCCGACAACGAGCGTAAAGTGCTCGATGCGATCGACGGCCTGCGCGGCTCGACGACGATCCTATTGATTACGCATCGCGTGTGGACGCTGAGACGCGTGGACACGATCCACGTCATGGAAGATGGATGCTTGGTCGAATCTGGGCCTTGGGATACTCTTAGGGCCGCCGCGAGCAGCCGCTTCTCCACGCTGTGCCGTGCAGGAGCGGGTGCCGCGCGATCAGACGCATCGAGGGAGGCCCTGTTCGGTTGCACAGACACGATGTCGTGATCGTGGGGGCAGGCCCGGCGGGACTCTTCTCCGCGGCCCGTTTGGCCGCTGCCGGGCTCGATGTTGCGGTTCTCGAGGAGCACGCCGAGGCTGGCGTCCCGGTTCACTGCACCGGCGTTCTGGCGGACGATGCCTTCGATGAATTCGGCGTGACTCGCGAGTCGGTCCTGAATCCACTGAGGCGCGCCCGCTTCTTCGCTCCTTCCGGCGACTCCCTCGGATACGAAACAGAAAAGATCGAAGCGATCGTTATCGATCGCCGAGTATTCGATCAGGAGCTTCACCAGCGCGCCGGCAGTGCCGGGGCCCGCATCCTCGCGGAGCGTCGCGCGACAACGCTGGCCATCGAGAAAGACGGCGTGCGCATTGCGTTGCGCGATCGCGAGCCGATCGCGGCACGCGCGGTGATCCTCGCGTGTGGTGCAAGCTACGGCCTCGCCCGGCAGCTCGGGCTCGGTCTGCCGTCTGCCTGGCTGCAATCGGCACAGCTCGAAGTCCCTGCCACCCATGCCGGGGACGTCGAGGTGCATTTCGGGGCGCGGGTCGCGCCGCGCGGGTTCGCGTGGGCCGTGCCTGTGGTTCGCGCGACGGGACGATTCGTCCGCGTTGGGCTGATGTGCGACGGCGCACCCGCCGACTATTTCGGGCGGTTCCTGTCCCGTCTGGCGCCGCGTTGGGGAATCAGTAGTCCGGCGTGCTCTGGCGAGCCGGCACCGCGGCTGAAGATGCTGCCACTGGCGCCGATTCCGCGGACGTACACCGACCGCGTGCTTGCGGTTGGCGATGCCGCCGGCCTCGTGAAAGCGACGACGGGTGGCGGTATTTACTACAGCCTGGTCAGCGCGGCGATGGCGGCCGACGTCCTGGCGCCGGCCATTCGCGGCGGCCGGGTGGACGCCGTGCACCTTGCGGCGTATGAGCGGCACTGGCGCAAGCGTCTCGGATCGGAACTCGACGCTCAGCTTTCATTACGCCGTCTGGCGCATCGCCTCGATGACTCCGATATCGACGGGTTTTTCGATCTGGCGCGTACCGACGGTGTCATGCCGCTGGTCCGCCGAACGGCACAATTCAACCAGCACCGGCACTTGATTCGCGCATTGTTCAAGCACCAGCCCGCGCGCGACATCCTCTTCAAGCGCTTCGCGGACTCCTGGCGCGGCACGCTGACGCAGCCGATTCTCCCGGAACCTGCCGGCAGCGGCTCGCAGCCCTTGTGATCGATGGAACTGGCGCAGGCCGCTGAGTTCGCCCCTCGGCGAACCACGGTCCCTCCTCCAAACTTGTGAATCAGCGGTGAACACCACGTACGCGGCCGCCGGATCGGGCTCGCGCATTGCCGCGCGTCTGTACCTTGCTGCGCTCCTCCTCACGTTGTCCTGGGGGCTGCTGGCGTTCGGCGCCGTGTATCCCTGGGCCTACACGCCGCTCGGCTTCGCGGCAATCGTGGTCGGGGGGCTGGGACTCGTGCTCGGGCGCAGCCGGCCCTGGACCGAGAGGCCGGTCGCTCTTGCCCTGGCGCTCATTGGCGTCGTCGCAGCGCTGCAACTCGTTCCACTGCCGACGGCGCTCCTCTCGCGCATCAGCCCGAACACCCTGCGCTTTCTCGAGAGCGTCGACCTGACATGGGTGTTCGGTACACGCGGGGCGCATCCGGTTTCGATCGCGCCCGCCAAGACATGGCTCGGCCTTTCTCTCTTTGTAGCGTTTGCCGTCCTCCTTCTGGGATCGGCGCGAGCGTTTGGCCGGTTTGGCGTCCTCGCGTTCGTTCGCGCGCTCATCGCGATCGGGGTCGGCGTCGCGCTCTTCGCAATCGTGCAGGCGGCGCTCAATGCCGGAAAGCTGGCCTACGAAGTGAAGATCTACGGCTTCTGGCAGCCCATCTACCGCGCGACACCCTTCGGGCCGTTCGTCAATCGCAACCACTTTGCCGGGTGGATGTTGCTGGTGCTGCCAATCGCGGTGGCCTATCTCTGCGGCATGATCGAGCGAGGCTTGCGGCACGTGCCGGGGACATGGCGTCATCGAACGCTGTGGATGGGATCGCCCGAAGGCGGCCGCGCCGTCCTGATGGCGCTGGCCGTCAGCGTCATGGGGCTGTCGCTGCTCGCATCGCAGTCGCGATCGGGGTTGAGCAGCCTGACACTCGCGCTCGTGCTCGCGGGCGGATGGCTGGCGATCACGCGTGGCGGCCTTCGCCGTCTCGCCCTGCCACTCCTGGGCCTTGCGATCGCCGGGATCATTCTCCTGGCGTGGGCTGGCGCCGGCGTCGCGCTCGGCCGATTCTCAACCGCGGGGTCCGAGCTCGGCACTCGCCTCGCCGCCTGGCACGACGCGGTCCGCATCATCAGTCAGTTCCCACTTATGGGTACGGGGCTCAACACCTACGGCTCCGCAACGCTCCTCTATCAGACAACAAGCCGGTCGACGCACTTCCAGGAAGCGCACAATGAGTACCTGCAGATCGCAGCGGAGGGCGGGCTTCTTCTGATCGTCGCCGTGGCGTTCTGCCTGTGGCGCCTGATCAGGATTGCCCGCTCGCGCTTTACCGCGGGAGATGAGCCTACGCTGGCGCGGTGGACGCGCATTGGCGCAGCAACTGCGCTGATCGCGATCGCATTTCAGTCGCTGATGGAGTTCAGCCTCCAGATGCCCGGTAACGCCGCGCTTTTCGCCGTGGTTGCTGCGATCGCAATACACGCCGGCGGCGCCGAGCCGGAGCGGCGAGCGTCGCATGGGCACCGTACGATGACCTCTCGCAGGAGTGAAGGCGCAGGATCGCGGAGATCGACGAGAACCACTGATGACGCACGAAACTAACGAACCGTCGATCCCGGACGATGTGGTGTCGCGCGAACTGGACGGCGAGCTCGTCGTGACCAGCCTGAGCATGGGCGGCTTCCTGCGACTCGATGACGTCGGACGCAAGATCTGGACGCTACTTGAACAAGGACAGAGTCTCGACAGCATCGTCACCGCACTGACCGGCGACTTCGATGTCGATACGGCGGCCTGCCGCGGCGATGTCGAGGCATTCCTCGACGATCTTGCCGAACGCGGCCTCCTCAACTGGCGGCGGAAGGGCGCATAGTGCCCGTGCGATTGACGCGGCGCGGCGTCGTGCTCAGCGCGTCCGAGGCGGAACTCGCAGCTGCCAAGGAAGAGTTCGCGTCACTTCATTCGATCGTGTTGCGCGGTTTCATCGCGCCCGACCTGCTCGCCGTCGTCCAACGTCAGCTCGCGTGTCAGTCGTTCCTGCACAAGACAAACGCGGGCATCGGCACCGAGCTGCGGCTGCCTTCGGGCGCATTGTCGAGCGCGCTCGAGTTCCTGACCAACGATCCGGCCCTCTTCCAGGCGGTCGAGGAGGTGACGGGCTGCCGCTCGATCGGCTGCTTTCGAGGCCGGGTCTATCGCATGTTGCCAGGCGCCGGTCACGCGAGCGACTGGCACAGCGACGTCTCGGGCGGGCGCATGATCACGATGAGCGTCAACCTGAGCACATCGGTGTTCGAGGGCGGCGAATTGCAGATTCGTGAGGCGACGTCCGAGCACACGATCCGGCGGCTCAGAAATACCGGCGCCGGCGACGCCGTGATCTTTCGCATCGATCCCGCACTTCAGCATCAGGTTCTCCCCTTGACCGGCAACGTGCATCGTGATGCCCTCGCCGGGTGGTTCCTGGCGACGCCAGACTATCGCGACATGTTTCGCGCCTACCGGGGCGCGAGCGGATGATCTGCATGACGCGCCACGGCCTGATCGTTCGCGGATCGGATGCAGATTTCGCGGCGGGTCGGCAGCTCTTCGCGACGCAGCACTGCCTGAGGCTGGAAGGATTCGTCGAAGCGGAGCTTCTGCGGACCATTCGCCGGTCTCTAAGGACCGCGCCGTTTCACGACCGCACGCACGACGGCATCGGCACTGAGCTGTGCCTGAGCGAGGGACCGCTTTCTGCCGGTCTCGAATTCCTCTGGAACGCGCCGACACTCTCGGCTGCGATCGATCGCCTCACCGAATGCGGACCGTTTGGGTGCTTCGAGGGCCGCGTCTACCGGATGATGCCGGCGCAGGGCCACTATGATTCCTGGCACAGTGACGTCGGCGAGGATCGCCGCGTCGCGATGAGCGTGAACTTCAGCGAGGAACGCTACGAGGGCGGAGTGACCGAATTCCGGTATGCCGGCGATACGGCGGCGTTTCACCATGTCGCCAACACGGGATTCGGAGACGCGATCATTTTCCGAATCGATCCCTCCCTCCGCCATCAAGTCACCGAGGTCACGGGCTCCATCGCAAAGACAGCATATGCGGGATGGTTTCGCACCACTCCCGAGTACTCGACGATGTTTAGAGAGCGCCACGATCGGGGCCGGACGCAAACGATCGGGGACCCGCCGGACTGACCAGTCTCCGCTGCCGCGATGTCTACCGGCCCGACTGAAGTTGGGCCCTACTGCAGGACCAGTTGAGCGCTGTTGCAGTTTGACGTCGGCGCTACTGCGGCGTGCGGACGACTGCATGTGGCCAGTTGTCGATCGCTGGCGACGTGTCGACCGCGAGAATGTCCAGCCCCGCGCGCTCGATCAGGTTGCGTAGTTCGGCTTCGCCGAACGTCTGGACTCTTCCGAGACCCGGCAGAAACATTGCACCCGTCCCCATACAGCCACCTCGAGATCCCGCCTCTCACGCCTGCCTTGGTCGACGGCGCCCACGTCGGCGCATAAACGCTTAGCAACATAGGACCCTCCACGAGCGCTGCCATCGCGCGCAGCGCCGACACGCGCCCGTGATCCGTGCGCACATGGGCGACGCTCGCCCAACCGCAGACGCCCGCGGCAAAGGGTGCGTGATCCTGGAGCGACACGGTCCGTCCGCCTACCGAGCGCAGGATTGGAAGCGTCTCATACGATCCGACGTAACCCGTTCGCGCACCCCGGGCCGCTGCCGGTCGATGGCATGGCCTCGACGAGCTTTCCCACGGGCTCGAACGAAAACACCTCATATCCGCGGGCCGCAAGCTGAAGAGCCTCGCGACCGCCGCCTGCTCCCCCAATCAACACTCGCGCGGGCGGTGAGGGGAACCACGCCTCAATGGCGCGCCGCTCCCAGGGAAATAGGTCGTTCCTGAAAGCATTTGTGCCGGGCTGGTATGACGGCGATGACCCGAAGGCGAGGTCGTTGTAGGCAGCCAGCGCCCCATCCGGCGCCCACGAGCACACCAGCCGCGATCGCGGACGATCGACCAGCACGACGCTGCGATCGACGAGCCGCGTACAATCGATCAGTCGCGCAAGCAGGCGATCGACTGCGCGCGAACGTGGCCCCGGGAGTCGCCGCTCATCCGGTTCGTCAGCGCGCCGGGTCGATCAGCACGCGACCTCCGGCCTCGAAGCTCATGGCGACGTGATATTCGGCGACAGCGGCCGGCGAGTCGCTCAGCGGCCGGCCATCGACCAATACCCACGCATGACCGAGAACACCGTGCTCGCCGCGTCTGAAGCCGATGACGAGTCGCGGCTCCGCGTGCGCATCCACGAGGTAGCGATACGCCACCAGGCTTCTCTCGAGGCAATTTCCTGGCGAGGCTGGACGCACGACGCGGCTGGCCCAATCCGAGAAGAGCGCAATCCGCCGCTCGCGGTCTGCATCCCGAGCCCCTGGCTGCAGCGCTGGTGACACGAGCTTCACAAGTGTGCGAAGTGGAATCACGTACTTCGTGACACGGACGAACACAGCCCAGGCAAAGATGCGCGACGCCAGCCACGAATCTGTCGGCCGCGCGAGCTCGGCGGACACGCGCCGTGCCCGGCCCAACCATCGAGCGGCGGTGGTCATGGCGCGGCCCGCCATTTGCCGTCCAGAGTCCTGGTGTCGACCGCCGCCACTATGCCGTCGAGGACGAGTGGAAGGATCGCCAGCGACGGCAGGAACGTCGCCCCATAGACCGGTACGGCGGCCGTCAGATCGAGATAGTGCTTCAACATCGCCGCTCGCCGGATTTCGTCGTGCGGATTGAAGCAATGTGCGTGCGCAATGAGCCAGGAGAAGGCCTGCACCGGATCGAGCCGGCGCACTTCGATCGGTGACGTCACTGGACGCTCGCCACGCGTCAGCAGGCACAGCGCAGCGACGGGCGCGCTCTCCGGAAGCATCAGGCCGTCGTCGTCGCGCGGCGGGTTGGCGTCGAAGAAGGCGCTGCTCCTCGGACGCAGCCGGATGTCGAAGGGAAGCCGTCGCGAAACGAATGGCCGTGCCGACGGTTCGAACAGCAGCGAGTCATCGCCCCACTGGGCAAATCCACGCTGGCTCAATCCGTACGCGATGGTCGACTTGCCGGTTTCCGACGCAGCGAAGAAGCCGACGACGCCGGCCGGAAAGAGCGAGGCGCTGGCATGAAGCGCTTCGTACCCGAACGCTTGGAGGGCCATCGGAACGACGCTTCGGCGATACGTGTCCTCGAGAACGTCTCTGGGTGCGTTAGCGGCCGGGAAGGCGGTAATCGATGGATCGCCGGACGCGAACCGGTAGGCGGCGAGAAACGGCCAGTGCATCCAGTGCACGCCGTCGCGGGTCATCCCGGTTGCGACGACGCCACCACGTTTGTTGCGCCAGACATTGACCCCGGGCTCGTCTGGCGAGGGTGCGGGGGGCGCGACGGCACCCGCCGCGGCCATGACGAGCGGCGGTACGTACGGCATCGACACGTCGCGTGCCGGTGCGCGGCTGGGGCCGCGCATGCGAGAGGAACCGGCCGTGGACCTAGCCGCCGGCGCCCTTCGGCTTGCGGACTTCACCCGGATTGGCGGGCGACGGCGTGAGTTTTCCGCCGCCTTGCTGGAGCACGTCGCCGACATGGCCGACGTACTTGAGGGTCGGGCGCCGCCAGGGCTGCTTCGCGCCCTTTTCCTCCTGTGCTGCCATCGTGGTCCACTCCTTCGCTGAAACGAGATCGCTTCCCGGTTCCGTTGCGCTCAATACCGTTGCGCCCGCAGCCACGCTTCGAGCCCGAGCACGTCCCACAGGCGATACAACTGCTGCGGCTGCGCGCCTGCAAACAGCGCGTGGACGGTAGACTCTAGCATTCTCGCATCGACGATTTCCAATCGCGCGAGCTCGCGGACGCCGTCCATTGCACGCCACAGGCGCGGCCCTTCCTCGAGCAAAATGCGATGGTAGAAGCTCGTCGCCGCCACCTTCTTGTGCCGCTCGAATCCCAGGCCTGGGAAGCGGCGTGCCAGCGTGTGCCGCACCATCCCCTTGGCGCGTCCGCCGCGATTGAGCAGGTGCGGCGGAATACGCGCGAGGAGATCCACCAGATCGGCATCCCAGTACGGATGCAACAACCGGACGCCCAGCCGACGGCTGAACTCGAAGTGCTCCTCGAGCTCGATGGCCATTAACGGGTGATCGAGCGCCGTCCGCGCATCGCGACGGTAGAAGCCGGTCGGCGGATTCGGGTCGGCGAGATTGCGGCCGGCACGCGCGTCCATCTGCGCGCGGAGTGCGCGATCCGGTGCGATCCAGCCCGGTGTCGAGGCAATCAGCCGCTGCTCGCGGCTGCGCCGCCACCATCCCGGAGCCATCCGGCCGAGTGCGGCGCTCATCAGCGGCCGAAGACCGAAGGTCCAGACTGCACCGCGCCACAGCGAGAGCCTCGACGCGCGATACGAGCGCTTCAACGTAGCGGCGAACCGGACAAAGCCCACGACGTCGAGCGACTTGATCAGATCCGCGGCGAGAAACGGACTGACCGCGAGCCACTCGTCGCCGCCGTTGCCGGTCAGGATCGTGCGGCATCCGCGGGCTTGACCACGTGCCGACAGCGCCGCATAGGCGGGGTTCCAAAGGTTCAGCATCGGAACCGGCCACTCGGCGATCAACGCGGTCGCTGCTTCGATCAGTCCGCGGCCGCCGAGCGCCTCCTCGAACGACAGCAGAACCTGGTCGATCCCCAGACCCTTGGCGACGCCGCGCTGCACGACTTCCTCATTGCACGTGGGATCGGGGAAGACGAGCGAGAGCGCCAGGGGATCGCGCTGTCCCGAGCGCCGGGCGATGTCGGTGGCAAATGCCGCGACGCTGATCGAGTCGAACCCTCCACTCAGGAAAATCCCCGTCGGACCGAACGCCATTGCGCGCGAAATGGCGCGATCCAGCACGGTTTCGAACTGGTCCAGCTCCTCCTGCGTCGCCCAGCGTGTCGGTTGATCGATGGGATCGGGGTCCCAATACTGCCGGCGTGATGCGCCTCGGGACGTGATCGTCACCACGTTCGCTGGCGGCAAACGCCGGACCTGCTCGAAGTAGGTCTCTTCCGGATCTGGCCAGCGATGGCACAAATGATCGGCAAGAGCGATTCGGTTGACCGCGCGCGAGACGCCGGCAACGTTCAACAGCGGCGCCACCGAGGTCGAGACATGGAGAGCGTCGGGCGCCAGCACGTAGAAGCCCGGGTAGACACCCAGCGGATCACGCGCGATCGCAATCGACTCGCTGGCGCGGTCGGCGACGGCAAGGAGGAAAATCCCCTTCAGGCGATCGAGCGCGCCGGCGCCCCATCGATGCCAGGCGGCAGCCGCGATCGCGCAGGGACTGGCGGCCGCTGACAGCGACAGCTCGCGTGCGAGTTCCGGTCCGTTGTACAGCGCACCGTCGAAGAGGACCGACAGGCCGTGAACCGTGACAATCTCGGGCGCCTGCTCGCCGTCAGTACGAATCGAGCCGAGCGGGATAGATCTGGAAAGGGAAGCGACCCAACCGGCACCGGCGATTGCCTGCGATCGTTCGGCCGTCAGGGCGGCCTCAGGCATCCGAGCGATCCTCGAAGAGACCCTCGCGCACGAAGTCATCGACTATCCCGGCGACTTCCGCGGCGAGCTGTGAGCGGTCACCGTCGAACTCGTGCTGAAGGCGATCGATCAGGGTGTCAACGGTGACGCCGTCGCTGTCGCTGGCCAGTTCCCAGACGCGGGCGCCGGTGTCGTTCAGCTCGTAGATCCGGTTCGAACCCAGGTGGACGACGACGGCAGTCTCGCCAACCCGGCGCACCACGACGTCAGGGCGCCGCCGCACGGAGGCTGTGGAGCGCGCGGTGGAGTGGGACATACGTTCGTCGAGGCTCGGATGACCGGGGAATCGCCCGGAGCCGTTCCGACCGATAATCGGATTCGAGCTTACGGTCGGTCGTCGGAGCGGTCAAGGCAGGCCCGGCGGTGAGGGTGCCTGGCGTAACCTCCTGTATGACGGCCCTGATACACAGATGGGCTTGTCACGGATTCGCGGAAGCGGCTCCAGCCCGGCCCAGCTGCTGGCTTAAGATAGAAGGCTTCTCGTAGTCATTCTTCCAGATGTCCCTTCGACTCGGCTTCGACATGGACGGCGTGGTTGCAGATCTGAACGCTGCACTCGTTCGGGAAGCCATGCGGCTGTTCCCGGGTGTGGAGCTCCGGACTGACTCGGCGGCGAGTGTCGCGCCGCCTGCCCCCGATCCCGACGCCACCGAGGTCGATCCGTCGGAACTGACGCCCGCGTCGCTGCCGCTGTCACGCCGTCAAGAGCGGCAGCTGTGGGACGAGGTGCGGCAGATCGACAACTTCTGGGAAACACTCGACGAGACGGAGCCGGGGATTATCCGCCGGCTCGCGGAGATTGCCCGTGTGCGCCGGTGGGAAACGATCTTCCTGACCAGCCGTCCACGCACGGCGGGCGACCCGGTGCAGGTCCAGAGTCAACGCTGGCTGCGGGCCCATGGCTTCGACCTGCCGTCGCTCTTCGTCGTCTCGACCTCACGCGGCAAGATTGCCGCCTCGCTCGAGCTCGACGTCGTCGTCGACGACCGCCCGGAAAACTGCCTCGACATCGCGATCGATTCCAAAGCGCGCGCGGTGCTGATATGGCGCGGCGACCAGGGGGCGGTGCCCGGAAGCGCGCGACGCCTCGGCATCGGCGGCGTCGCGTCCGTTGGCGCTTGCCTGGACCTGCTCGTCGAAGCCGACAACCCCGGAGCCGACCAGACCTCGCTCGTCGATCGCCTCAAGCGCCTGCTTCGCCTGAAGACCAACGAGCCGGAGGGCGCCCGCGCCTGACCGGCCAATCGCACCAGAACTGAGATCCGACCTACCAGTTCTGTGATCGTGAGCCATGTGCGGCAGCGCACGCCTTCCGCCAATTTTCACGTCTCTGCGCACTTAGCCGCGCCGTGACCGCGGGCACCAGGCTTGCCCTCTCTGCGGGCGACCGTCACGCTCCCACCGGTCGGGCCATTGAAGGCCCATGGGAACGCGTGACCAGAGAGGGCCGCCAGCCCGGAAAGGTTCGCCATGTCACGCGTGCTCCCCGGCATGTTCGTCGCGTTGTTTGTCTTCTTTGGATTGCACACTCCCGCTGCGGCCCAGGAGCTGGCGGCGGCCAACACCATTTCCGCCGCGATTCTGTTTCCCACGACGCCGATGGTTCCGTCCACGCCGGTCAGCGCCGCGCCTGTGAAGGCGGAAGCCGCTGCGGCGACGCCGGCATTCGACCGGACCAGCCTGTCGAATCGCGTCCGCCGGCCCGCCCTGCTGCCCGCTCTTTACGTCGCACAGGGCGCCCTGCAGGCGATGGATGTCCACTCGACCTACTCGGCAATCGATCGCGGCGCGCACGAGGCGAACCCCCTGATGAAGAACGTGGTCGGTAACAAGGGCGCCATGATGGCGGTGAAGGCGGGTGTGGCGGCGAGCACCATCTGGATGGCGGAATCGATGTGGAAGCGCGGTAACCGGGTCGGCGCGATCGTGACGATGATCGCGGCAAACAGCGTCACCGGGTTCGTGGTGGCGCACAACTACAAGGTGGCCGGTCAACTGCAGTAACCGGGTTTGCAGGGAAGGCCCTCCCTGCTCGCGACGGTCGATCCGGTGCGGCAGCGTTCCTTGACCGGAGGGACGCTTCCCGCTTAGCCGGATCGGCCGTTGCACAATCCCTTCCGTGCTACCGTTCGACAATCCCCCGCCAGCCGTTGAACCTATAGCCGACTAGTCGCCTTGCCGATTACCTAACTGAGCCGTGAGCATCCCATCTCAGCTCGTTGACGCCCTGCTCCAGCCAGTCTTCGGCCTGGTTCTGGCGACCTGGGCGGGAGCCAGCCTGTTCCTCCTTCTGAATGGCTTGCGGAACGGCCGCCGGGCGCTGGCGCTCGAGCGGGGCCGGCGCGCGCTGGCACGCATCGACGTTCCCGAGACGGACGAAGAAGGCCTCCGGACGGCGGTGATCTCGGTTTTTGCGGCGCTGACCCGCGACGTCGTGCTGCCGTTGTCGATTCGCGGCACCGGCCGTCCGGTGCTCGACCGGATCATTGCCGATGCGGCGATTGCTCGCATCGGCCGCGATACCCTGGAGATGCTCGCGACGACGACCGCCGCGCCAAAACACAATTGGCGCCGAATCGCCGCGATGAAACTGCTTGCGGCGGGCGGCCATCCTGACGTCGTCGCGCTGCTTCGCAAGACGCTCGATGATCGCGACACTGAAATCATCGGCGCGAGCCTGTCGCTGCTCGGACGCGTCCCCGACCAGGCCGCGGCGGCCTCGCTCGTCGAAGCACTGAAAGAATCCAAGTACGCACCCTCCCGCGTCGCGACGTATCTGGATCAGTTCCCGCTCGAGATTCCAGACTTGTTCGTTCCGTTGCTTCACCATTCCGATCCCAACGTGCGCTACTGGGGCGCGACGCTGCTGTCGCGCGATGGCGGGAAACAAATCGCGCCGAGCCTCCTGCCGCTCGCCGACGATCCGTCGCCACTGGTCCGCAAGGCGGCGGTCGCGGCGCTCTCCCGTATCGACAAGGCGGCGGCGCTTCCGGCCGCAAGGGCGCTGCTCTCCGATGACGTGTGGTACGTGCGCGCGCACGCGGCCCGGGCGCTCGGCGACGCCGGCGGTCCCGACGTCGCCGAGGAAGTTGCACCGCTTCTGGCCGATCGCGAATGGTGGGTCCGCCTTGCCGCCAAGGAATCGCTGCAAGCGATGGGCGAAGAGGTCTGGGCCGTCCTCGTACCGTTCCTCGATCACGCCGACCCGTTCGCGCGCAATGGCGCGGCGGAGGTCCTGCAGAACATCGGCATCCTCGACAGCTTGATCGTGCTCGAGGCGGCCACGGCGCGCCCGAGTGCAACGAAGATCGAGATGCTTCGCAAGATCGCTTCGGCGGGCGGCACCCGCATGACCGAAGCACTGCTCGAACGCGTTGACGCCACGACGCGGCCGCGTGTCCTCACGCTGCTGCAAACACTGGGTCTTGCCCCGTCCGAGGCGGGCGTGTGATGTCGCTCGAGTGGCTCACCGCCGCAGCGGTCCTGATTCTCATCGCCGGCTACGGCATTGGTGCGCCCTTGTTACTCCTGCGCACGGCGATCACCGTCGCTCACCGGCGGCGACTGCGCTATCGCTCCAGTCACGACGACGTACTGGCGAGCTCGCGATTCACGATCCCGGTGAGTCTGATCCTGCCGGTCGACGAGGCGACAAGCGACCTGCCGTCCGCGATCCTGCGGCTCCTCGAGTTCCGCTACCCCGAGCTCGAGCTCATTGTCGTCATCGAGAACCAGCCGGATGCGCTCGAGACGCTGAAGCTGGCCTGCGATCTCACGCCTTGTGAACTGTTCTTCCGCCGGACGCTGCCAACCGGGAAGCTTCGCGGGATCTACCGCAGTGCGCGCGAGCCGCGTCTCCTCGTTGCCGACAAGGCCGCGGGAGGAACCGGCGACGCACTCAACTGCGGCGTCAATCTGGCCCGCTATCGATACGTCTGCGCCGTGGACGCTGAGGCGTCGTACACCGTCGATGGTCTGCTCGAAGCCATGCAGGCGGCACTCGAGGATCCGGCGGTCGTAATCGGTGTGACGACGTCGCTCACGGTGTCGCCGGCACAATCGGCGACGACCGCGTTGATGGGACGGGCGCCGACCGGACTGATTGGCGCCGTGCGCTATCTCACCGCCGCGCGCACGCGTCTGCTCACCGTGGGCCGGCGCCGACTCGACCTCCCCCCAGGCGGCTGCCCTGGCTTTACGCTCTGGCGCCGGGACGCCGTGGTGGAAGCCGGCGGTTTCGCCGGCGGCAGCTCCGCGCCGCACGCGGAGCTGACGTTCCGCATGCACTGGAACTATCGCGGCGATCGACGGCGCTATCGCATCATCCACGTCAGCGAGCCGGTCGGCACAATCGATCCGTACTCGGCGCGCGATCGGATCGTGATGGCAGGCCAGGTACCGTTGTCGGTGCTCTGGCGCCATCGGCACATCCTGTTCAATCCGTCGCTGGGCCGGCTCGGCCTGTGGGATTTCCCACGCTACGTGTTCAACACGATCGTGGCGCCGTGGCTCGAGATTGTCGCGTTGGGATTGCTGGTGCTGGCGGTGCCGATGGGCGTGGTCTCGGCGGGCGAGCTCCTGCTCGTCGTCTTCATCATCGCGCTCGGCAGCGGGGTCGTTGCCGATGCGGCGCTGCTCGCCTCGGCACGGCCGGGGCATGACGTGCGTCCGGCGTCGTTGTTCAATCTGATTGTGGCAGGACCGCTCGAGTACTTCCTGACGCGCCCGACGATGCTGCTGGCGCGATTGCGTCCATCACACGCGCGCCACGACTGACTGGAGCCCGGGCGTCAGCTCGGGCATTTCTTCAAAGAAAAACACGCGGATCAAATCGCGGAGCGCCTCGATCGAATCGCACTGGTTGATTGCCGTGCGCAGATGCGACCCGTTCTCCAGGCCTTTCGTGTACCACGAGCCCAGCGCGCGCAGCTTGTTGATCACCCAGCGCTCGCGGCCGCGCGCCGTGCGTTCCTTGCGCGCGGGATTGCTTTCGTCCTCGGTGGACGCGATATGGCGGAATCCTGCGGCCTCGTCCTCGCCCTCCTTGAGGAGAAGGTCGATGTAGTCGAGCAGGAACTGGCCGCGCTCGGCGAGCGTAATCTCGCGCGCGGGCCGGCCGTCGACGAGGTCCTGCGCCTGCGCCAGGATCCAGGGATTCCGCAGGACGCCTCGGCCCACGAGCACGCCGCTCACCGCCGTCATGCGCAGGCGCTCGAGGGCCTGCTCGGGCTCGATCACATCGCCGCTGCCGAATACCGGGATTGAGACGGAGGAGGCGACCTCGGAGATGAAGTCCCAGTCCGAATGGCCTGAATAGGACTGCGCCGCCGTTCTGCCGTGGACTGCGAGCGCGGCTGCTCCGTTGTCCTCCAGCATACGGGCCAGCGTACCGGCGTTTCGCTCGTGCTCGTTCCAGCCCGCACGCATCTTCACGGTGACCGGGATCTTCACCGCCTTCGTCATTGCGCCCACCACCGAGGCCGCGTGCCCGGGCTCGCGCATCAGGCTGCAGCCGGCGTTGTGCTTCGCGATCTTCGGCACCGGACAGCCCATGTTGACGTCGACGATGTCGGCGCCGAGCTGCTCGACGATCGCCGCGGCGGCCGCCATCTTCTCGGGATCGCCGCCGAAGATCTGAATCGAGATCGGTCGTTCTTCTTCCGTGTACTCCGCGTATTCGAGCGTACGGTCGATACCGCGAACGAGCCCTTCCGAGCTCACCATCTCGGTGACGACGAGCCCGCAGCCGCCGTGCCGCTTCACCAGCCGGCGAAACGCCGTGTCGGTCATGCCCGCCATGGGGGCAACCGCGAAGGGCGAGGGGAGCTCGAGGTGACGAATCTTCATCTCAACCGCTACATTGCCTTCACGTCCGCTGCGTCGACCTGGACGCTGACGGCCTGTCCGATCAGATCGACCGAGAGCACGAGGCGGTCCTGCGTCCCCTTGCGGGTCAAGCGACCGACGACGCCTTTGAGCGGACCGTGCGTCACCTCGACCATCGCGCCGGTCTTGATCATCGGGCACGGATCGTAGGGGAGCGTGCTTTCGACGAGCCTCCGGATGCTCTCGACCTCCTGATCGGGCACGGGCGCGGGCTCGCCGTTGAAAGACACGATCGACACCACACCCGTGCACTTCAGGACGGCGAGGCGATCCGCGGGATCGAGTCGAACGAAAACGTAGCCGGGGAACAGCGGGAAATCTACCTTCTTCTTACGATCCTTCCAGCGGCTCCACCGCGTGACGGTCGGCAGGAAGGCCGGGATCTTCTTCTCGTCGAGCTGTGTCCTGACGACCTGCTCGTGGCGACTCCGGGTCCATACGGCGAACCAGCGGTCGGGAGGGCTCGTCAACGGATCAGTTCGTCGGCTTGTCCGACGCAGGAGGTTTCGGAGCCGGCTTCTCGTCCGGTGTGGGCGCCGGCTCGGTCTGCGGCGGCGCCAGCTGCGCGACCCTGGTTTCCCAGATCTTCTTAAGCTCTTCGTTCCGCCACTGGATGATCGCCTGCGAGCGCAGCTTGGCCAAGTACTTCTTGGTCTCGACCTGACGCTTCTGCTCGTACAGCGCATCGGCGATCTTGTCGTGGACCTTTTCGGCCGGCACCAATTCCTCGTTCGTTCGAGACTCGAGCTTCACCAGCTGATAGCCATTCTGGCTGCGAACGACTTCGGTGACATCGCCGACCTTCAGCGGATCGACCAGCTGCAGGAACGCCGGGTTCAGCTCCTTTACGTTCAAGGGGCCGACGAGACCGCCGTTGGACTTCGAGGGCGAATCGGACGCTTCCGCGGCCACCTGCTCGAACGACTCACCCGCGAGCACGCGTTTGCGGGCGTTCTCGGCCTTTTCTTTCGCAGCCTCGTCCGCGGCGACGTTCACGCCCTGATTCGAGACGGGAACTTTGACCAGAATCTCCCGGATCGTTATCGTCCCCGGCGTCGTGAACTGACTGGCGTGAGCGGCGTGGTACTCGCGCGCCTCCTGCTCGGTAATGCTGACCTTGTCCATCACCTCGCGCTGCGTCACACGAGAAATCAGCATCTGCCGCTCGAGCGACTTGCGCAGGTCGGCCATCGTCATGCCTTCCTGCTTCAGGGCAGCCTGGAACGCTTCGTCCGAATCGAGTTTGTTTTCCTTGCGGATGTTCGCGACGACCTTGTCGAACTCTTCGTCGCTCAACTTCTGACCGAGCTCGCGCCCGCGCTGCGTCATGAGCAGCTCGTCGATCGTATCGACGATCAAGTCGGGCGTGATTTCTTCGATCGCCTTCTTCAGCGCAGCGTCGTCCCGGGCCTGAACGCCCTTCGCCCGCAGCACCTGTACCTGCCGGCGCTCGAAGTCCGTTTTCGTGATGATGTCGCCGTTCACTTTCACCAGCACCTGCTCGATGATCTCGGCGGACGGCCGGGACACGCCGAGGGTCAACGCCAGTACGGCGATCGGGACGGCGACGCGAGCGAGAACGCGCATGGAAGGAGCCTTTGCTTGCATTTTCTTGGAAACAAACATGTTAGCACTATCGGAGCAGATCCCGCAGCAGATCGCCCACTCGAGTAAAGACGCCACCTGGGGCGCGCGGGTCTTCTTTCCCGGGCCGCAGGATCTCGGCCTTGGTGAACCCCGTAGTCACCTCGCCGGCAGTCGCCCGTGCCGTCCACCACGAGCCGGACGCGGCCGGAGCCGGGTCGGTTCGCCGTGATCGGACGATCTGATCGGACGTCGGCGGCTTGCGCCCGAGGTTCGGCCAGGCAGCGGGCGCAGGGGCGAGAGGGGCTCCGGTACGGCGGGGCTGAAGGCCCGCCTCCATGCTCGCGCGGGACCGCGCCTCGACAGGGGAGGGCTTCAAATCCAACCGGAGACCAGAGGGTGGAACGAGCGCGAGGTCGTTCCGGCGCTGGACGAATCCGACGAGCCGGGTCGGGTCCAGTGTCGTCTGCGGCCGGAACCGGAACACCACTTTGTCGCCTTCGCGGTCGACGGTTTCGATCCCCAACTGGTCCGCCATGATGCGAATCCGGCCGTAGTCCGTCAGGTTCAGGATCGACGTTGGCAGCGGGCCGTAGCGGTCGCGAACCTCGTTGACGATGCGATCGAGCTCGGCGTCCGACCGCGCCGACGCAATGCGGCGATAGACGGTCAGCCGCTGATTCATGTCGGGGATGTAGTCGTCGTCGATCTTCAGGTCCACCCGCAGGTTAACCGTCGCGCGCACATCGTCCTCGATCTCTTCACCCCTCAGCTCGCGGACGGTTTCCTCCAGCAGCTTCGTGTACATCTCGAAGCCGACGGTCTCCATGTGGCCGCTCTGTTCGCCGCCGAGCAGATTGCCGGCGCCGCGGATTTCGAGGTCGAGCGCGGCGACACGGAATCCGCTGCCCAGATCGCTGAACTCTTTGATTGCAGCCAGCCGCTTCTTGGCCACCGGCGACAAGGTGTCTTCGGGCGGAATCAGGAGGTATGCGTAGGCCGGTCGATCGGATCGGCCGACCCGTCCGCGCAGCTGATAGAGCTGTGACAGACCGTAGCGATCGGCGCGGTTGATGACGATCGTATTGGCGTTGGGAATGTCGAGACCATTCTCGACGATCGTGGTCGCGACGAGCACGTCGTGCTTGTGTGCCATGAAATCGAGCATCGTCTTTTCGAGCTGGTCCTCGTTCATCTGGCCGTGGCCGACGGCCACCTTGGCATCCGGGACCAAGCGCGTCACGAGGTTGCCGATCGAATAGATCGATTCGACCCGGTTGTGAACGACGTATACCTGTCCACCTCGTTCCAGTTCGTGCGCGATCGCCCGGCGCACGACCTCGGCATCGAACTTCACGACATGGGTCTGGATCGACAACCGATCCTTCGGCGGCGTCTCGATGATCGACATGTCGCGGATGCCGACGAGCGACATGTTCAGCGTGCGCGGGATAGGTGTTGCCGTCATCGTCAGGACGTCCACGCGCTTTCTGAGCTGCTTGATCTTTTCCTTGTGTGCGACGCCGAAACGCTGCTCCTCGTCGACGACGAGAAGCCCCAGATCGCGGAACTGGACGTCTTTCGACAGCAGGCGGTGCGTGCCGACGATCACGTCCAACTTGCCGGCGTTCAGGTCGTCCAGAATCTCCTTTTGCTCGCCCTTGGTCCGAAAGCGGCTGAGCATGTCGATGCGGATCGGAAAGCCGGCAAATCGCTCGCGCAGGGTCTTCTGGTGCTGAAACGCCAGGATCGTTGTCGGTGCCAGAAACGCGACCTGTTTGCCATCCATCACGGCTTTGAACGCTGCGCGCATGGCCACTTCGGTCTTGCCGTAGCCCACGTCGCCGCAGAGCAACCGGTCCATGGGTACCGGCGTCTCCATGTCGCGCTTGATGTCCGCGATGGCCGTTGTCTGGTCCGGGGTCAGCTCGTACGCAAAGGCGTCCTCGAATTCCTGCTGCCAGTGCGAGTCGGCGGCGAACGCATGCCCAGTCACGGACTTGCGCGCGGCGTAGAGCTTCAGGAGCTCCTCGGCCATGTCGCGCATGGCCTTCTTCACCCGGGTCTTGGCCTTTTCCCAGGTGGTGCCGCCCAGGCGGTCGATCGGAGGACGCGATGCGCCGGTGTACTTTTGAACGAGATCGAGCCGTTCGACCGGCACGAAGAGTTTGTCTTCGCCGGCGTAGCGAAGCTCCATGAACTCCTGCGGCGCCTCGCCAACGGCGACGCTCAGCTGTTTGAGTCCAACGAAGGCGCCAATTCCGTGGTCGACGTGCACCACGTAATCGCCGACTTTCAGGTCCCGCAGGTCGGAGATGAAGACCTGGGTGGCCGAGCGGCGCCGCTGGGACTCGGAGGGGCGCCGTTCCTCCTCGAAGACATCGCCCTCAGCGAAGACGGCCAGTCCCCCATCCGGCAGGCGGAACCCGCGATCGAGATGCCCGATCGTGACCAGCAGCGACGCCGCGTGCGCGTCCTCGGCGCCGAACGCGGGGGCAGCAATGACTTGATACTCTTTGGCCAGCTCCAGCAGCCGTTCAGCGCGGCCGGGAGTGGTCGCGACAAAGATCGTGATTTCCCGCGCCGAGCGCCCGTCGCGAATCGCCGAGAAGAAATCCTGCAGTCGCCCTTTGAACTCGGGGACCGGCTGACTCCGCACCTCGTGGGTCGCATCGTTCCCATCTACTGCCAGTTGCTCGAGTCGCACGCCACTCGCCAGGCGCGCGCTGACCGTGCCGGGATCGATGAACAGCCGTTCGGGCGGGGCCACTTCCGGCGGCGTCGCTCCGCGGGCCGGGCGGGTACCTGACGCGAGCGCCTGGTAGCTCCCGGTAATCTGTTCGAAGACCTTTTCTGCGGCCGCTCGAGTCTCGTCGCCATCGACGACGACGTAGGTGACGGGACGGTGCGCACCAAAGTAATCGAAGACGGTGCCTCCGAGCTGCAGCGCCGGATCCGCAGGCGTGTCCGATTCACCGACCCGCTCACGAATCGGGACGATGTGTGTCTGGTCGATCGTCCGATTGGATCGCTGCGTCGACGGATCGTAGCGCCGCAACGACTCGACGGTATCGCCGACGAATTCAATGCGGATTGGTTCTTCGTCTCCCGGCGGAAAGACGTCCACGATGCCACCGCGCACGCAGAACTCGCCGTGCTCGTCGACTGGATCCTGCCGGTTGTACCCGGCGGCGGCCAACTTCCCGGCGAGGTGCTGTGGCTCGATGTCCACTCCGGGCTTGAGGTCGATCGTGGCATTGGACAACTGCTCGGGCCGAACGAGCCTCGGCAGGAGTGCCGCCGCCGACGCGACGACCACGCGCGCCTCGCCTGCAGCCAGGGCGGATAGTGCAGTCGCGCGCGCCGACGCGACCTGCAGATGCGGCGCGAGTCCCCGATACGGATCCACTTCGTGCGACGGTAGCGGCAGCACCGTCGTCGCCAACGCCGCATCGTCCGATCCCTCGAGCACGCTGAGAAAGAAGCGGATATCACTCAGCAGCGTGTCGACGTCGCTGTCGGTCGGCACGACGATGGCCAGGAGTCGATCGGGCGCACCGCTGGCATGGGCGGCGACATAGAGGGCACGGGCGCTGCCCGACAATCCCGAGATCGTGCCGCGATCGTGGTCGAGGCCGGCGCGCGTGGCCGACGAGCGAACGAGTGCCCGAAGCGAGAGAGACGTTGAGGACGCCATCTGAAGCGAATTCCGAAGGTTTCGACGAACCGGGCAGGCTAAGTGGCTTTCTCAGTGTATCAGGGGTCCAACTCACCTGCAGCGCGAAGGCGGGCGAGCGTCGACTCGGCAAGAGCGACATCGACGTCAACCCATCTGGCGCCTTCGTGGAGCGTGCGGACGCCTCGAATGCCTGTCTCCCCCCTCAACTCCCGGATGGCGTCGAAAATCCGTGCCAGACCGAACGAGATGTCCGCCGGTGCGACCAGCGCGCGCCGCGAGTCCTTGCTGAAGACGTTGTGGCGCGCCAGTGCCCGCACCTCATCGGTCGAGAGTCGGGGATCTGTCAGGTGCTCGAGCTAAAGATTGGCCTTACCGACAATCTGTCGAACTTGCTCGATGAGCGCGCTGGTCGAGAAGCCGTCTTCGATCTGCGCCCTCACGACGCGGCCGCCGCGCGCTTCGACGATGTCGCGGCCGACGATTTGATCGGCGGGCCAGTCGGCACCCTTGACGAGGATGTCGGGCAGCAGCTGGCTGATGATCGCCTGCGGCGTGTCCTCATCGAAGATCACGGCGGCATCGACGGCCGCGAGCGCGGCAATCACTTCGGCGCGCTCGTGTTCCGGATTGACCGGTCGCGTCGGCCCCTTGTTCGCACGAACCGATCGATCGGAATTGACGCCGACGATCAGCGCATCGCCGAAGGCACGGGCAGCGTTCAGATAGCGGACGTGACCAGGATGGAGCAGATCGTAGACGCCGTTGGTGAAGACGATCGACTTTCCCTGGCGTCGAAGATCGCCGACGAGCGCCTCTGCGTCCGCGAGCGTGAGGACGGCCATGATTCACACGTGCGGAACGAGGCGCACCGTTGACGAGAACTCCCAGCGGTGGCGGGGCCGGTAGATGCCGACGTCCTTGCTTCGCGACTTCACACGGAAGGTGTAGAGGAGACGGTGATAGTCGTACGGATATCCATCCCGGCGATGGATCGCGACGTCGAGCTTATAGGTGCCCTCGACGAGGTCGAGGTTCTCGACGATGAAATTGACTTGTCCGTCGCCCGACAGTTCGACCGGCTTCAGCTCGGCGATGTCGGTGTTCGTGCCGTAGCAGCAGACACCATCGGCGTTGAAGATGCCGATCCCGAAGACGAAGTCGGTGAGCTGCTGACGCGCGCGAATCGCGAGCTGAATCGTCACGCGCTCGCCAGCCTGGAAGACATGGCCGGCCGCGCCGTCCTCGCCGATGAACGCGACGCGCGTGATCTCGGCCTCGCGCGAGCCCCAGCGACCTTCTGTGGCTCGGAACATGTCATCGGGGGCGGACGCGGCATCGACGACGTCGCCAGCGCCAGTGACTTCGGCGGGCGCCGGTTCCTCGGACGCCTGCTCCTGCGCTCGGGCATCCGACGCGGCGAGCGCCTTCTCTTCGGTCTTCTCGACGTCGGTGATATACGCGCCAATCACGCGGCGCGGATCGCCATCCGCGCGCGCGAGCCCGGCATCAATCCACAATGCCTCGTCGCAGAAGCGCTCGACCAGGCCCAGCGAATGCGTTACGAGCAGGATGGTGCGCCCACGCCGTCGAAATTCGCCGAACTTGTCCAGGCACTTGTGCGTGAAGCCTTCGTCACCGACGGCCAGCACTTCATCCACCAGCAGGACGTCGGGATCGACGTGTATCGCCACGGCGAATCCGAGGCGCATGTACATGCCCGACGAATACGTCTTCACCGGCGCGTCGATGAACTCCTCGAGCTCGGCAAACTCGACGATCTCGTCGAAGCGCCGCGCGATCTCGCGCTTCGAAAGCCCCAGCATGATGCCGTTGATGAACACGTTCTCGCGGCCGGAAATCTCGGGATGGAATCCAGCCCCGAGCTCGATGAGCGCGGAGATCCGACCCGTGACCCCGATCGTGCCCGTCGTCGGCTTGGTGATGCCGGCGACGCACTTGAGCATTGTGCTCTTCCCGGAACCGTTCCGGCCGATGATCGCGTAGGTCGATCCGGCCGGGACTTTGAAGGACACGCCTTTCAAGGCCGCAAAGGTGTCCTCGGGTCGCAAATCCTTGATCAGGCTGCCGGAAACCAGCGCGCTCTTGAGCGTCGCGAACTGCTTCTTGTGGGTGTAACGCCGGTAGACCTTGGTGACGTCGGCGGCGTCGATCGCGTACATCACACTTCCTCCGCGAACGAATCGCGCAGGCGATCGAACAGAAAGTAGCCGAAGAGGAACAACCCGCAGGACATCGCCAGCAGCGCCACCAGCCACTTCCAGTGGCCGAACGGCCCCGGGTAAAACAGGATCTCCTGATACGACACCGCCAGATGCGTAAACGGGTTCAGGTTCAGCAGCCGCCTCGCCGTTCCCGGTGTCAGCGACATCGGATAGATGATCGGCGTCGCGAAGAACCAGAACGTCAGCAGGTTGGCGAGGATGTCCTTGATGTCGCGGAAGTGCACGGTCAGGGCCGACACGATCAGGGCGAGGCCGAGCGTCATCACCAGCTGCGTCAGCACGACCACCGGGAACCACAGCAGGCCGGGAAGGTCGACCGGAACCCGGAAGTAGATCAGGAAGATCACCAGGATCGGCAGCCCGATGAAGAAGTGCACCATGTTCGCGAGGACGGTCACGATCGGCAGGACCTCCGCGGGAAACAGCACTTTCTTGATCAGGTTGCCGCCGGCGATGAGCACGTTGCTCGACTCGAGAAGCGACGATGAGAACCAGGTCCACGGCAGGATGCCGCAGAACATGAAGAGCGCGTACGGCTCGATGTCCTTCGGATGCGTCGCCGGCAGGACGACGGTGAAGACGAACGTGTAGATGAGGAGGAAGAGGAGCGGGTTGACGAATGACCAGAAGAAGCCGAGCACCGAGCCGCGGTAGCGCGCCTTCAGGTCGCGCACCACGAGGCTCTGAATCAGGCCGCGGTACTTCAGAAGGTGGTGAAGGTTCTGGACCATTGGGTGTAGGGGCGCCTGGCGATGCGCCCCTACGCGATCAGATGCCGCGCTTCACACGCGCGCGTTCGGCGGCCCGCATCTTCATCATCGCGGTGAGCATGGCCACACGCGCACGCTCGGCATCGTCCAGACTCACAGCGTGACGAAGCTCGCTTTCAGCCGCATCTTTCGCGGCCTGCTCCCGCGCCACGTCGATATCTTCGGGCTTGTCGGCGAGGCGGACCAGAATCGACACGCGGTCGGGCAGGACTTCTGCCAAACCGAAGTCGAGGACGAAATACGTGCGGTCCTGGCCCTTGCGGTACCAGAGTTCACCGCCCCTGAGGAGTGCCAGGAGCGGTGCGTGGCCGGGGAGCACACCGATCGCCCCATCCCATCCCGGCAGCTGCACTTCGTCCACCGTGTCGTGAACGATTGGCTTCTCCGGCGTGACGATTTCGAGGTCGATCGACTTAGGGATACTCATGCCGTCTTCTTGGCCTTCTCGACCGCTTCCTCGATCGTGCCGACCATGTAGAACGCCTGCTCCGGCAGCGCGTCGTGCTGCCCGTCGACGATCTCCTTGAAGCCACGGATCGTATCGGCGATCTGGACGTACTTGCCCTGGAACCCGGTGAACTGCTCGGCGACGAAGAACGGCTGCGACAGGAATCGCTGGATCTTCCGGGCGCGCGTGACCGACAGCTTGTCGTCTTCCGACAGCTCGTCGATACCAAGGATCGCGATGATGTCCTGCAGGTCCTTGTAGCGCTGCAGCACCTGCTTCACATGGCGCGCGACGGTATAGTGCTCGTCGCCGATGACGCGCGGGTCGAGGATGCGCGAGGTCGAGGCAAGGGGATCCACCGCGGGATAGATGCCGAGCTCGGCGATCGCCCGCGAGAGGTTCGTCGTCGCGTCGAGATGCGCAAACGTCGTCGCCGGCGCCGGATCGGTGTAGTCGTCCGCCGGCACGTAGATCGCCTGCACCGACGTAATCGATCCCGACCGCGTTGAGGTAATGCGCTCCTGCAGCTGGCCCATCTCTGTCAGCAGTGTGGGTTGGTAGCCGACCGCGGACGGCATACGGCCGAGCAGCGCCGACACTTCCGAGCCCGCCTGCGTGAAGCGGAAGATGTTGTCGATGAAGAGGAGCACGTCCTTGTTCTCGGCGTCGCGGAAGTACTCCGCGACGGTCAGCCCCGTGAGGCCGACGCGCATGCGGGCGCCCGGCGGCTCCGTCATCTGGCCGTAGACCAGCGCGGCGCGTGACTTGGAGGGGTCCTCGATGTTGATGACGCCGCTCTCCTGGAATTCGAGCCAGAGGTCGTTGCCTTCGCGCGTGCGCTCGCCGACGCCGGCGAACACCGACACGCCGCCGTGCTTCAACGCGATGTTGTGGATCAACTCCTGGATGATGACCGTCTTGCCGACGCCGGCGCCGCCGAAGAGGCCGATCTTGCCGCCTTTCAGATATGGCTCGAGCAGGTCGATGACCTTGATGCCGGTCTCGAACATTTCCAGCTGCGTCGACTGGCTTTCGAGCGTCGGGGCCTGGCGGTGAATCGGCCAGCGCTCCTGGCTCTCGACCGGCCGATCCGGGAAGTCCACCGGCTCGCCGAGAACGTTGAGGACGCGCCCCAGCGTCGTCGGACCCACCGGTACTGAGATCGGGTTGCCGGTGTCCACGACCGTCATGCCACGCTGCATGCCGTCGGTAGGCTTCATCGCGATGGTGCGCACGCGGCCCTCGCCAAGGTGCTGTTCGACCTCGACGACGACGTCCAGCGCTTCCCCGCCGCCTGCGCCAGCCGAAGCGGGCTTCGCATCGGAGACGATGCGCAGCGCATTGTAGATGTCGGGCAGGTGTCCGTCCTCGAACTGGATATCGACGACAGGACCGATCACCTGAACGACACGGCCGGTGTGTTGTGCCTGATCTCCCATGACCCGTCCCCTTCGTGGCCGAACTAACGTTCGGCCCTACTGCAGCTCTTTACAACGCCTGCGCGCCCGAGACCACTTCGATGATCTCGCGCGTAATCGCGGCCTGGCGAACCTTGTTCATATAGAGCGTCAACGACTCGAGCATCTCGGCCGAGTTCTTCGTCGCGGCTTCCATCGCCGTCATCTGCGCCGCATAGAAGGCCGCGTTCGATTCGAGCAGCGAGTGCAGCACCTGCGTCTGCACGTACCGCGGGAGCAGCTCGGCGAAGATCGTTGCGGGATCCGGCTCGTACAGATAGTCGACGGCCGATCCCGGATCGATGCGGCCATCGTGGTCGTAGTCCAGATTCGTTCCAGCACTCGCCGCTACCGGGCCGGCGCTGGAGAGATTACGGTCGAGCGTCTGCCGCGGGATCGGCAGCAGCTGATCGATGACGACCTTCTGCTGGATGATCGATTTGAACTCGTTGTAGACGATGAAGAGTCCGTCGAGCTTGTCTGCCGTGAAGTCGTCGATGGCTTCTTTGGCGATCGCAAACGCGTGTGACGACTCCAGCCGGGTAAAGATGCCGACGTGTTCGCTGCGCACGCCGAATCCGCGGCGGCGGAAGAAGTCGCGGCCCTTACGACCAACGAGCACGAGTTCGATCTGCGCTCCCGGATGTTCGACGATGAAGGTGGCGGCCGCCTTGATCACATTCGAGTTGAAGCTGCCGGCGCAGTCCCTTGTCGCCCGAAACCACGATCAGCTGAATCCTGGCGCCAGGCGTTGTCAGATCGCGCATCGACAGCAGCGGGTGAGCGGCCGGATCGACGCGCGACGTGAGCCCTTGCAGCACTCGCAGCATCTGCTTCCAGAACGGGCGCGCGTTGACGATGCGATCGTGCGCGCGCCGCATTCGCGACGCCGCGACCATCTTCATCGCCTTGGTGATCTGCTGCGTCGACTTGACGGCGCGAATCCGGCGTCGGATGTCAATCAGTGACGGCATCGTTCAATCCACAACATCCGCAATCCGCAATTACGCGACCGCCTTCTTCAGCTCGATCACGTCCTTCGTGAACTCTTTCAGCAGGTCGTGCACCTTTACCTTGAGATCGTCGTCGATCTGCTTCTTATCGACGATCTCGCGCAGGATCGACGGATGCCGGCCGTCCACGAACTTGTAGAGTTCGATTTCGAGGCCCTGGATCGCGCTGACCTCGACCTGATCGAAGTAGCCGTTGATCGCTGCGAAGATGATCAGGATCTGCTTCTCGACGGGCAGCGGCTGGTATTGCGGCTGCTTCAGGATTTCGACCAGCCGCTGGCCGCGACTGAGCTGCGCCTGCGTCGCCTTGTCGAGATCGCTGCCGAACTGCGCGAACGCCGCCAGCTCGCGGTACTGGGCGAGATCGAGGCGCAGCGACCCGGCGACCTGGCGCATCGCCTTGATCTGCGCCGACCCGCCGACGCGCGACACCGAGTTACCGACGTTGATGGCGGGCCGGACACCCTGGTTGAAGAGGTCTGCTTCGAGGAACAGCTGCCCGTCGGTGATCGAGATGACGTTCGTCGGAATGTACGCGGACAGGTCGCCGGCCTGCGTTTCGATGATTGGAAGCGCCGTCAGCGATCCGCCGCCAAGCTCCTTCTTCAGCTTCGCCGCGCGCTCGAGCAAACGTGAGTGCAGATAGAAGACGTCGCCCGGATACGCTTCGCGCCCCGGCGGACGGCGCAGCAGGAGCGAAATCTCGCGGTAGGCCTGGGCGTGCTTCGAGAGGTCGTCATAGATGCAGAGCGCGTGGCGTCCGGAATCGCGGAAGAACTCACCAAGGGCGCAGGCTGAATACGGGCTGATATAGAGCAGCGGCGCCGGCTCGGAGGCGGAGGCCGCGACGACGATGGTGTATTCCATCGCGCCGTATTCCTCGAGCGTCTTCACGACCTGCGCGATCGTCGACTGCTTCTGCCCGATCGCGTTGTAGATGCAGACGACGTCTTTACCCTTCTGATTGATGATCGCGTCCACGGCGACCGCGGTCTTGCCGGTCTGCCTGTCGCCGATGATCAGCTCGCGCTGACCGCGGCCGATCGGGATCATTGCGTCGATGGCCTTGAGGCCGGTCTGGAGCGGCTCCTTGACTGGCTGCCGATCGGTGACGCCCGGCGCGATCTTTTCAATCGGGGCGAACTGCGAGGTGGCGATCGGCCCCTTGCCGTCCACCGGCTGACCGAGGGCGTTGACGACGCGGCCGAGCATCTCGTCGCCGACCGGCACCGAGATGATGCGGCCGGTCCGCCGGACCTGGTCGCCCTCCTTCAGATCTTGGGACTGACCGAGGAGCACGGCGCCGACGCTATCTTCTTCGAGGTTGAGCGCGATGCCGAAGAGCTCGTTGGGGAACTCCAGCATTTCGCCGGCCATCGCGCGGTCCACGCCCTGCACGCGAGCGATGCCGTCGCCGACGGAGACGACCGCGCCGACTTCGGCCACGTCGACGTCGAGGGAGAAGCTGCCGAGCTGTTCCCGGATGATTCGAGTGATGTCGTCTGCCTTGATGCTCATCGCTACACGTTCTCCACGAGCTTCTGGCGCATTCGCGCCAATTGTCGCGTCACGCTGCCGTCATACACGGTGCTGTCCACTTCGGTCACGACGCCGCCGATGATCGAGGGATCGACGGCCGTCTGCAGCGTCACTTGACGACCGGTCACCTCGGTGAGCCGCTGCCGCAAGGCCTCCGCCTGCTCCGATGGAAGCGGCACGGCGGTGGTGACACGCGCACGGACGACGCCCGTCTTGTCGTTCAGGCGCTCCCGAAAGAACTGTGCGACCTCGCCGAGCAGATCCAACCGGTAGTGCTGCGCCAGCGCCTCCAGCAACACCGCCGTCGGTTTGCTGACCCCCAGCGTCTGCGAGAAGCGGCGAATCGTCTCGAGCTTCTTCGCCTTCGGCACCAGCGGGTGAAACAGCGGCCGGACCTGCGGCGCATAGTCGCGCGCCGCCTCGACGATCGTTTCGAGCTCGGTGGCGACGGTTTCGGCCTGACCGTGGCGCCACGAGACCTCGAACAGCTCGCGCGCGTAACGGGCGGCGTCGCTGCGATCAGTCATGGTGCTTCACCTGGTCGAGAAACGAGGTCACCAGGCGCGCCTGGTCGTCGGTCGTGATGTCGCGCTTGATCTTCGTCTGGGCGACGCCGACCGCGAGGTCGGCGGCATGCTCGACGAGCGTGCGCTGGGCGACGCGAACCTGCTGTTCGATCTCGCGCGAGGCCTGCTCCACGAGCCGAACGCGTTCGGCCTCGGCCATCTCGCGGATGCGCGCTTCCTCGGCGGCGATTTCTGCTTGCCCGCGCGCCTTGAGCTCGTCGAGCTCACGAGGCAGCGCCTGGAGCTTTTTCTCCATTTCCGCGATCTGTGCTTCGGCACTGCGTTTCATCGCGGCAGCGGCTTCGAGATCGGCTCGCACTTGTGTGTGCCGGCTCGCCAGATAGTTGGCAAGCGGCGCCCGCAGGAAGTAGACGAGCGTGCCGACGAGCAGCACGAAGTTGACGATCTTGCCGACGAAACCCCAGATGCTCCCCGCTTCGTGACCTTCCCCCGCCTGTCCGTGCCCGGCCTGCGTGTCGTGCACTGCAGGGGTTTCGGTCGCAGGACGTTCGGCCGAAGGCTGCGCGTGGCCGGCCGGTTCCTGAACTGCAGGGGCGGCGGCGACGGCGGCAGGGAGCGCAGTGAATGAGATGAGCGCGGCAAGTACCAGGACGCCGGCGACGTGTCGCCAATGTTCGCAAGGACAGAACCGCAGGCGGAGCGTGGCGAAGAAGATCATGCGCGAAGTCAGCGGGCCTGACGGCCGAGAATCCGTTGCGCGATGGAGCTCGCAATCGCGTCTGCGTCATCCTCGATGCGCGAACGCGCCGCGGCCGTTTCCTGTTCGAGCCGCGAGCGCGCCTCGGCGAGCGTCGCCTCCGCCCGGTGCCGTGCTTCGGCGACGATCTGTGCGCGCTGCTCCTCTGCGGAGCGGCGCGTGACATCCATCTGCTGGTGCACTTCCGCCCGGGCCGCCCGCGTGCGGCCTTCGAACTCCCGGAGCGCATCCCCAGCCTGCCGGCTTGCCGCGTCGGCGAGGGTGCGGGCCTCGTGCACGGCGCCGTCGCGCGCGTTGATGACCCGGATGATCGGCTTGAAGAGCAGCTGATTGAGGATCAGCGTCAGCAGCAGGACGAAGAAGATGACCCAGAGAACTGAGAGATCGGGTATCACGTGCGGCCTCGACGCGCGCTTGATCCACGCGCGCACAAACGCCTGTTTATAGCACGGGGGAAGTACGAGATCGAATTGGACCGTCAGAAATACGTATTCAGGTACCGATACGATGGGCGCTGACCCGTGAAACGCTCGCTCGTCCAGACCGGAAGTTCGCTCGCGGTAACCCTGCCGATGGAGGTTGTACAAGCATTTGGCCTGAAAAAAGGCCAGGAAGTGGAGCTTTCCATTCATCCGATGAGCGGCGCCATCACGATCCGCCCGGGCGTCGCGCTTCTGGATGACGGGAAGATTGCCGATCGGTTTCGCGCGCTATCGGAAGAGGTCGTCCAACGACGAGCCGGACTCTTGTCCCGAAGCCGGTGATGATCCGTTATCTCTCTGTCGAGCAGGTTGTTAGCCTTCACCAGCAGGTGATTGGTCATCTGACCGATGCGGGCGTCCAGGATTTTCGTGCGCTTGAACGGGCCGTCGGACGGCCGGCCACGACCTTCGAGACGGAGGACCTCTACCCCACGCTCGACGCCAAGGCGGCGGCCCTGCTCCATGGTCTGGCTACCGCCACACCGTTCACCGCGGGTGGTCGTGAAACGGCACTCCTCGCCGCTGAATGCTTCCTCATCGCAAACGGTGCCACGCTGCACGCCACCGATCGCGATCTGGAGCGCGTCGCTGATGCCATCGCCGCCGGCGAGATGAGCGTGGATGCCCTGGCCATCTGGATCCGTCAAAGAACAGGCATGCGATGAACACGATCTCGATTGCCGACAAGCTCTCGCAGTTCAGCGACTACTTCAACCCGCGGATCGTTGGTGAGCTGAACGGCCAGCACGTCAAGCTCGTGAAGTTCAAGGGCGAGTTCGTTTGGCATCACCACGAACACGAAGACGAGATGTTCCTGGTCGTCAGGGGACGGTTCCGAATGGACTTTCGCGACCGGCAGGAATGGGTGGGCGAGGGGGAATTCCTGATCGTGCCGCGCGGCGTCGAGCATCGGCCGGTCGCCGAACATGAAGTCGCGATTCTGCTTTTCGAGCCGGCGTCGACGCTGAACACGGGGAACGTTCAGGACGACGCGCTGACGCGCACGCAGCTACAGCGCTTGTAGATCGCGCAGTACCCGTACGACCGCACCGTCCGCAGGGGCGATGTTCCCGATGATCGTCGCGCCCACGCCAGCATCCCGGAGCGCGGTGACGATCGCATCCGCTCGATCGCCATCGACGGATGCCAGCAGTCCTCCTGACGTCTGCGGATCGAAGCACACCGTGATCAGTTCGGCCGGAATGCCGTCGGCTTGAAGTCCGCGCGCAAAATGCGCGCGGTTCGTGCTCATGCCGCCCGACTTGTTCTGCTCCGCGATCTCCAGCACGCCGTCGAAGAGCGGCAGGCGAGCGGCGTCGAGAACGACCGTCACGCCACTTGCGGCAGCCATCTCGCTCGAGTGACCAATCAGGCTGAAGCCGGTCACATCGGTACACGCGTGCACGGCTTCCCCGAACTCGCGTAGGACCCTCGCGCTGGTCTTGTTCAGCGTCGTCATCGACGCGACGGCTTGATCGACCAGCGCCTGCGGCGCGCGCTTGTTCTTGATCGCGGTGCCGACGATGCCGGTGCCCAGACGCTTGGTGAAGATCAGACGATCGCCAGTGCGTGCGCCGGCGTTGGCCCAGATGCGATCGGGATCGATCGCTCCCGTGATTGCGTAACCGAACTTCACTTCCGGATCGCGAACGGTGTGGCCACCGAGCAGCGCCGCGCCCGCTTCCTTCAGCTTGTCGAGGCCGCCGAGAAATATTGCGCGAATCGTGTCGCGGTCGAGCGCGTCCTGGGGGAAGGCGGCAATCGCGAGCGCCGTCATCGGTTCGCCGCCCATCGCGTAGACGTCGCTGAGCGCGTTGGCGGCGGCGATCTGGCCGTAGGTGAACGGATCGTCGACGATCGGCGTAAAGAAATCGACCGTCTGCACGAGCGCCGGGCCGCTCGCCCACCGGTAGACACCGGCATCGTCCGAGGTCCGATAGTCGATCAATACGCCGGGATCCGTCTGCATCGGCAGATCGCTCAGGGCATCCGCCAGTTCGCCGGCAGCAAGCTTGCTCGCGCAGCCCGCGCAGGTCACGAGCTCTGTCAGTAACGGAGTGGCCATCGAGGTTCTCGTGATTGTCCGAATGAAGGCTCGGACCTACTGCCCCATCAGCGCATCGTAGATGCGGATCAGTTCGTCTTCGCTGGTGAAGTCGATCTCGATGCGGCCACCGCGCGACTTGCGGATGATGCGGACACGAGTGCCGAGCTGGATCTTCAGCTTGTCCTCGGCTGCCCGCGTGTGAACATCGGCCGGCGTAGACGCCTTTGCCTGGCGCGGCGTCGGCGCGCCAATCTCCCGGCCTTCGAGCGCCGATTTCACCAGGGCTTCCGTGTCTCGTACGGAGAGGCCGCGTGTTTTCACTTCGCGCGCCGCCTGGAGTTGATTGGCCTCGGTCGGCAGCGCGAGCAGCGCGCGGGCGTGGCCCATCGAAAGCGCCGCGGAGGCGACGTCGTTCTGGACTTCCGAGGGCAGCTTCAACAGCCGCAGCGTGTTGGCGACCGTCGCACGATCCTTCCCGACCGCCCCCGCAATGGCGTCCTGTGTCAGGTGGAACTCGTCCGCGAGGCGGCGGTACGCCTTCGCCTCGTCAATCGGATTGAGATCCTCGCGCTGGATGTTTTCAATGAGCGCGATCTCGAGCAGATCCTGCGACGCACGCTCGCCGCCCACGTCCTTGAACACGACTGGGACGCGAGTGAGCCCGGCGCGTTTGGCGGCGCGCCATCGGCGCTCGCCGGCGATGATGCGGTATCCGTCGCCAGCCTTGCGAACGACGATCGGCTGAATCACGCCGTGCGATCGAATCGAGGCCGCGAGTTCCTCGAGACGCGCATCGTCCATCTGCAGTCGCGGCTGCAGATCGTTGGGCGCGAGTGCCTCGATGTCGAGCTCAGTGACCGGCGCATCCGCCGGTGGCGGCGCCATCGGCGCTTCAGGAATCAGTGCGCTCAGCCCTTTGCCCAGCGCGTTGCGTTTGTCCATGGCAGTACCCGCGTGTGTGAACCGGTGAGTGAAGCGCGTTCTACGTCGCCGCGACCGCGGCGGGCGATCCGCTGGATCGTGCGATCACTTCCCGCGCGAGCGCGAGATAGGCCTCGGCGCCGCGTGACTTCACGTCGTACAGGATGACGGGCTTACCGTGACTCGGCGCTTCGCCGAGGCGCACGTTGCGGGGGATCACGGTGCTGAACACTTTCTCTTTGAAGAACTCGCGTACGTCGCGCGCCACCTGCTGTCCGAGGTTCGTCCGCTCGTCATGCATCGTCAGGAGCACGCCTTCGATGTCGAGTGACGGGTTCAACGAGGCGCGCACCCGCCGCAGCGTGGATACGAGCGAAGCGAGACCTTCGAGCGCGAAGTACTCGCAATGCAGTGGAATGAGGACCGCATCGGCGGCGACGAGCGCATTCAACGTGAGAAGACCAAGCGACGGCGGGCAGTCGATGAAGATCCGATCGAAATCGTGGCGGATGGGATCGACCACGCGACGAAGTCGCCGCTCGCGCTCGGGCAACGAGACCAGCTCGATCTCGGCGCCGGTCAAGTTACCGTCCGCAGGAATGGCCTGGAGGTTGTGTACTGCCGTGGGCAGGATGAAATCGGCCGCGGACCGCGGGGGATCGCTGGTCAGCGCGTCGTAAATCGTCCCGGCCGCTGCGCGCTGGCCACGGAGACCAACGCCGCTCGTCAGATTGCCTTGGGGATCGAGGTCGATGAGGAGGACGCGCTGATCGGCGATCGCCAGCGAGGCCGCCAGATTGATCGCCGTCGTCGTTTTCCCGACCCCGCCTTTTTGATTGGTGACTGCGATGACGTGCGACATCGTTAAGTATCTGATGGTAAACGGGTTGTGCCTGAGCAGCCGTCAATTGGTCAAATGACCATTTATGCGGCGGCGTTGCCCACGCACTTCGCGATAGTAGGCTTTCGACATGCCCCGGTCAAACAGAAATTCGCCGTCGCGCTGGGCTTGCGCGTTAATGTGGCTGGCAGCGACGGATCCTTAGCGTAATGGGAGAAGCGTCTCTCACCAGGCGACTCTCCTTGGAATCAGCAGGGAACGCGACACGCGGGCTGAGCAGCCGGCAAGCGAGAACTCGAGTCGCGCCTCGACGTTTGTCGCGCCTCGAACTTCTGTGTGTTCCACGTGGAACATGCGATCTCTTGTCCGCGAATTATGTTCCACGTGAAACATGAGCAATGAAAGTCCATCAGTAGCCCTCAACAGACCAATCTGCCCTCTTCGCTCGCTTTTACCTGCCCGGGCGCTTTGCAAGCACAACGAGCGCGCTGCGAAGGCCTTCGAGAAGTGGGTAGGTGGCGACGTGGACCAGGGGAAATAGCGTCTGAGGGGGCTCGACGTTAGCCCCGGTGAACCAGGCAATCTGGCCGTCCTGCTTCAAAAATGCCTGGAGGGTTAGCAGTGTCTTGGGCTCTACCCGAACCGCGCGAATCGTGAGGATATCGAACGCCTCGTGGAGCTCGGGGCGTGTCAGCAACTCCTCGAATCGCGACGTCTCGACCTTGGTGTTTGCGGCCAACCCGAGGTGCCGTACCGCTTCGGAGAGAAACACTGCCTTCCTGGTCTTCGATTCGACGAGGGTTAACGAGGCGTCCGAAGCCGCGAGGCGCAGCGGTATCCCCGGGGATCCGCTGCCGGAACCCACGTCAATCGTGTCGACCTTCCCCGAACGCAGATGCCGGGCGGCGACCAGCGGTTCGATCAGCAGGCGATCGAGGGCTTCGTCAGTCGGATCGTCGAGCCGAAAGGCGGTGAGATTGATTTTTGTGTTCCAGCGTGCCATCAACTGAAGATAGCGATCCAGCGCGATCAGGAGTTCGGGCGAAGGAGAGAGGCTGACGCGTCGCGCTCGCTTGTGGATGCGATCAACTACCGACTTGCCTGTGGGAGTTGCCGGCGGCGGCGTGCGACGGAGAGGCGGCGGCATTACTTACCGCATACGACGACAGGGACGCACATGTTACGGACTGGTCGGCGCGGTCCAGGGAGGGAACTAGATCCCTCCTACAAGCCCAGCTAGAAGAACCACGGAGTGATCATACACGAGTATTTTGTTGTATGACCTATTTAAGCGAGATCGTGACCATCTTCACAGCGGCATCGCCGACGCTTTCCGAGGCAACGCCCTCGAGCTCAGCCACGGCCATGTGAACGATGCGGCGCTCGTAGGAATTCAGCGGACCCAGTTCCTGCGAAACACCGGAGGACTTCACCTTCTCGGCCAGGAAGCGCGCCATCTGCCGGAGCTCCGCATCCTTGTCCCGCCGGAAGCCCTGGCAATCGACCAGCACCTTGCGCTCGTCGCCGAGCTGCCGGCGAAACGCCGTGTTCACGATCGTCTGCAGCGCCCGCAACGCTTCGCCGCGTTGAAACAGGAGCGCCTCCGCGCCCTCACCGTTCACGTCGACGCGAATGCCATCCGGCGTCTCCGTGACAGCCACCTCCGGCGTCACTCCCATCGCCGTGGTGACGTTGTTCACGAAGTCGACGATCTCCTGCGCAAGAGTCGATGTGGTCACTGCTTCGCCCCCTCTGTCCGCCCCGAGCCTGCCTGCTTCAACCGCCGCTCCGCCGGCGGGCGCACCTGTTTCACGACCGGCGCGCCGATGATCTTGTTCGTGCCGTATTGCTGCGCGATGCCGAGCAGATTGCTCACCAGCCAGTAGATCACCAGGCCGCTCGGCGCCCACAGGAAAAAGAACAGGAACATGATGGGTGTGATCATCATGATCTTCGCCTGTTGTGGATCCGCGACCGGCGTCAGCTTCTGCTGCCACAGCATGCTGATCCCCATCAGAATGGGCGTGATGTAGTACGGATCGTGTTGCGAGAGATCGTGAATCCACAGGCCGAAGGCCTGACCGCGAATCTCGATCGAGACCGACAGCATCGCGTAGAACGCGAACAGGATCGGCATCGTCAGGAGCATCGGCACGCACCCGCTCGCCGGGTTCACGCCCTTCTCCTTGTACAGCTCCATCATCTCCTGGTTCATCTTCTGCCGGCCAGGATCAGAGAGCTTCATCTTGGCGTAGCGATCCTGGATCGCTTTCACCTGCGGCTGCAGCGCCTGCATCTTCCGCATCGAGACGACGCTGCGGTGCTTGAGCGGGAACATCAACACGTTGATCAGGAACGTGAGGATGATGATCGACCACCCGTAGTTCCCGACGAACCCGTTGATCCATTTCAAGGCGTGGAGCAGCGGCACCGCGAGGAACGCGAAGATGCCGTAGTAAATCGTTCGTACGAGATCCGCATCGACCGCGCGAAGGACGTCGAAATCCTTGGGTCCGAAGAAGACGCGCAAATCCTTCGGTGGCTTGGCGAGGAGCGCCTCGAACGCCATCATCTCGCGCTGCAGCGTCGGTTGATTCGGCATCGGCGCCGTCACGGCCTGGTAGGTGATGCGCGTGACGCCGGGGCGAACGAGGCTCGCCAGGAAGTAATGATCGTCGACGCCGGCGAACGGGAAGTCGCCCTGCCACGTCGGCTGCGAAACCACTCCGGACTGCGGCAGGCGATGTACCTTGCCGTCCGCGTAGACGATGGCCTGTGAGAATTGGAGGTAGGTGCCGAAACTCCGGTTCTGCCCGGCGATGTGAATGGTGTCACCGAGTCCCGGGCCCCACTGCAGCACGGGATTCACCGACTTGCCGCCGTCGATCACCTGCGCCGTGAACGTGATGACGTACGACTTTGGATCGATCACGAACGTCTTGCGTACCGAAAATCCCGACTGATCGGCATAGTCGAACGACAGCGTCGTCTGCTGCTGGCGCGCATCCACGGCGTCGGTCGACGTGGTCTGATACAGAACCGTGTTCACCACCGCGTTGCGCTGCGGGTCGGCGAGACGCAGGGAGAACGGTTGCGGCATGGTCGGCGGCAATCCCGCGGGGATCAGGTCGGCCGGTTTGCCTTCATGGTCGGCGTAGTGAAGGAGCGTCCAGTGCTTCAGCACGCCGCCGCGGTTGCTGAACACGGCCTTGACGAGATTGGTCGTGACGACGATCTCGCGTTCCGAGGCTTCGGCGTCGGTGGCGCCGACCGGCAAGACAGGCGTCGTCTCAGTCGATGGTGCCGCTGTGTTCATCGGGCGCAGGCGCAGTCGCCTGCGGCGCCGAGCCGGACGACGGTGCCGCGGCAACCGTCCCTCCCGTCCCGGCCATGGCGGCGACCGGTTTCGGAGCCGGCGCCGGCAGGAACGCGCGGTAGGCGGTCAGGACGAGAAACGACAGGGCGACAGCTAGAAGAACGCGCTTTTCCATGAACGGTCAGTTCTGCCGAGGCGGTACAGGATCAAAACCAGACGAGCCAAGAGGATGACAGCGGGCGAGTCGGCGGACGCCTAGCCATAGGCCCTCAGCGGCGCCGTGCGTGCGAACGGCTTCGGCCATGTAGGTTGAGCACGACGGATGGAACCGGCACGCGCCGGTGAAGAGCGGCGAGAGAAGCAGCTTGTAGGCGCGCAGCAATGCCAACGCAAGCCGCTGCGCCACGGACAGGTCACTGGACACGCGCTGGCGCACTGAGCCGACCCACGGTCGCGACATACTCCGACTCGAGGCTGCTGAACGAAACATCGAACATTGTCCGACGCGGAATGACGACGATGTCGTAACCGCGTGGCGCCGGATGCCGGCGAAAAATTTCTCGGATCAAGCGCTTGGCGCGATTGCGCTCGACGGCGCCGCCCAGTTTCTTGGTAGCGGCAATCCCCAGGCGCGTCACGGCATCTGGGCGATGCAGCAGGAATATGGTCATCGTCCGGCCGTGCAGCTTGCGCCCACGATCATAGACGTGCTGAAAATCGGTACGGTGCCGGATGTGTTGGCCGCGCCGGAATCGCTGATCCGTCATTGCTGCCCGCCTGGTGCTTGCCCGCCATGTGCGCGACGCGAGGGCGGGATCCGGATCGGCGGGACCAGGGAGGCGACAGGTCAGTTCGTCGAAACTGTCAGCCGCTTTCGGCCCTTGGCACGGCGACGCTTCAGCACGATGCGGCCATTCTTGCTGCGCATACGCACGAGAAAGCCGTGCGTACGACGGCGTCGGCGGTTATTGGGCTGAAAGGTGCGCTTCATCGCTCGAATTCCCTCTCGGACGGGCTGGAAACGGCGCCAGACCCCTGACAGACCTGCGGGCCTGACGGTCTCCCCGCTCGCCCGTCGGGCGAACCACTAATGGTAGCGAACGGCTCTTCAGGCTGTCAATTGCGGCGTCAGGAAAAAGCACCGCCTTTCGTGGCTCGGCGAGGTCGCCGTGTGCTACATTCAGCGGTCTGCCCCTCCAGAATCCGCGCACGACCTGACCTCGACCAGTTGGGGGTTCCTCCCAAAGATTTCCACACCTGTGGAAAAAATTGTGGAAATCCCCGGATTTCCAGGTCAACCATTCGCGCCGGAACGCCTTTGGGCTGGTATTTCGCCATGGCGAAAGGGGTTACGGCCTTGTGCTTCGGGCGTTGGCGGTGACGTCAGCGTAAGGAACGTGTAAATTTCGGCCGTTTGTGGGGGGCGAAAGTCCATGACAGTGGCCTCTCCAGTGTCCAGCCGATCGATGACGAATATCTGGGACGAGGTCCTGGCGCGGATCGAGACCAAGATCAACCGGCACAGCTTCTACACCTGGTTCAAGCCGACGTCCTTCGTCGCCGACCAGGGAGGCACGATTCTGGTTCGAGTCCCCAATGGACTTTTCCGGGACTGGCTGACCAAGCACTACTCCACGGTCCTCAACGAGGCGCTCACCGAGCTCAACCGTTCGGCCGCCGTCGTGTCGTTCATCACGGAGGGCCAGGAAGTCTCCGCGGTCCCGGCGCCTCCGCAGCAGCCCATCCAGGATCTGCCAGTCGTGGACGAGGCCGTTGCCGACGACGAATCGCTGCTCCCCGAGCCAATTACGGCGCAATCCGGTCTCAATCCGCGCTACACGTTCGATACCTTCATCGTCGGGTCGTCGAATCAGTTCGCCCATGCCGCGTCGCGAGCGGTCGCCGAAGCCCCCTCACGGTCGTACAACCCGCTCTTCATTTACGGCGGCGTGGGCCTCGGGAAAACCCACCTCATGCACGCCGTCGGCCGCTATGTCCTCGAGCACAATGCCGGCTTCACGTTGACCTACATCTCGTCCGAACGCTTCATGAACGAGATGATCAACGCCGTGCGCTACGACCGGATCCTCGAGTTCCGTGAACGCTATCGCTCGGTAGACGTTCTGCTCGTCGACGACATTCAGTTTCTGGCCGGCAAGGAAGGCACGCAGACCGAGTTTTTCCACACCTTCAACGCGCTGTACGACGCGCAGAAGCAGATCGTCATCAGCAGCGACTGCCCGCCACACGCAATCCCCCAGCTCGAGGAACGCTTGCGATCGCGATTCGAGTGGGGGCTCATCGCCGACATCCAGGCGCCGGATCTCGAAACCAAGGTCGCGATTCTCAAGAAGAAGGCCGAAGCCGAGGCCGTTCCGCTACCCGATAACGTGGCGATCTACATCGCCGGCAAGATTAAGTCGAACATCCGCGAGTTGGAAGGATCGCTCATCCGACTGGTCGCGTACGCCTCGCTGACCGGGCGGGAGATCTCCTTGAGCCTCGCCCAGGACGTGTTGAAGAACATCCTCGATCACGAGGAAAAAGCCGTCACCATCGAGATCATCCAGAAGTTCGTCGCCGACTACTATCAGCTGAAACTCGCCGAGCTGAAGTCGCGCAACAACTCGAAATCGGTGGCGATCCCGCGACAGGTCGCAATGTATCTGTGCAAGAACCTGACGCACGCGTCGCTGCCGGAGATCGGCCGCAGCTTCGGGGGGAAGCACCATTCGACGGTCATTCACTCGATCCGGAAGATCGAAGACCTGCGAAAACGCGACGGCAATTTCAACACCCTCATCAACAGCTTTCTCGAGTCGTTCCGGTGAGTTTTTTCGATTTCCACAGGGTCCTCGGCACCCCATCTGTGGAAGTTCTGTTGGCGCGGCCGGAACCCCGTTTTTCCACAGCTCGGACCCGGGTCCTCCACACCGTCTGTTCCACAATTCCGTCCACAGTCTAAGTGACTCAAAATAAACGGGTAATAACCAACGATTCAGCTTTTCGACACGCCTCTTTTTCTGTATAATTTCTTGATCCTCTGATCCTAGAGATCCTGAAGAGGGCAACCCGCCCCCGGATCCATCGCCAACCGAGGTCATCAGCACATGGAACTCGTCGTCCGCAAGAACGACCTCCTTCGAGAGTTGCAGTTCTTCCAGGGCATTGTCGAGCGCAAGAACACGATTCCGATTCTGGCTAACGTGCTGATGGAGGCCGATGGCAGTGAAGTGCGGCTGCTGGCCACGGACCTCGAAGTGAGTCTTCGCAGCAAATGCGAAGCCTCGGTCGCGCATCAGGGATCGCTGACCCTGCCGGCGAAGAAGCTGTTCGAGATCGTGAAGGCGCTGCCCGATACCGAGATTCGCATCGAACAGGACGGCGCGAGCGTGAAGCTGGCTGCCGATCGATTCGATTCCAAGATGTCGACGCTGCCGCGCGAGGACTTTCCGACGCTGCCGGAATCGCAGGGCACGGGCGTGCCGATTCCCCGCAGCGCGCTGCGCGAGATGATCGCCAAGACGCAGTTCGCAATCACCGGCGAAGACACGCGGTACTACTTGAACGGGGCGTTGATCGTTCTCAAAGGCAAGCAGATGACGATGGTGGCGACTGATGGTCATCGCCTCGCGCTGGTCAACGTCGATCGGGAGTCAGCGGCGCCGGCGGAGCGGCGCGCCATCATCCCCAAGAAGACGCTGGGCGAGCTGTCCCGATTGCTGACGGAAGGCGACGGAGATGTCTATTACGAGCTCGGTGAGAACCACCAGTTCTTCCAGGTCGGCGAGCGGCTGCTGATTTCGCGCATCAACGAGGGACAGTTCCCAGCCTACGAGCGCGTGATTCCGAAAGGGAACGACAAGAGGATCGAGTTCGAGCGCGATCGGCTGACCAGCGCGGTCAAGCGGGTCGCGCTGCTCTCGAACGAACGATCGCGCGCCGTGAAGTTCGACGTCGCACCGGGGAAAGTCGAGATCTCCTCCAACAGTCCGGAGTTCGGCGAAGCCCGCGAGCAGCTGACGGTGGACTACAGCGGACCCGCGCTGCAGATCTGCTTCAACGAAAAGTACGTCACCGAGTTCCTCAACGTCGTCGAAACCGATGCCATCGAGCTCGAATTGAAGGACGAGGTCAGTCAGGCCGTGCTGCGCCCGGTGAGCGCCAACGGCTACGACTACACCTACGTGATCATGCCGATGCGTCTGTAGGGGGCCCCTGCGAGGACGCCAGGCGGAGCTGAAGCTCCGCCTACACGCGGTAGTGGCGTCGACGCGATTCACATGTAGGGCGGACCTTCAGGTCCGCCTCTCGGCAAACGCGGCTTCCCCCAGCTGCACAAACAGGACGGTTCGTTTAGTGAATCAGTTAGATCCGCAGAACGACGACACGCTTCAGAATCCAGACGCGACGCCAGCCAATGGTGCCGCCGTGGATGAATACGGCGCTGACAAGATCAAGGTCCTGGAGGGTCTCGAGGCTGTTCGGAAGCGCCCGGCGATGTACATCGGATCGACCGGGCCATCGGGCTTGCACCATCTCGTGTACGAGGTCGTCGACAACTCGATCGACGAGGCGCTCGCGGGCTTCTGCGATCAGGTCAACGCCACGATCCACATCGACAATTCGATCACGGTCGTCGACAACGGCCGCGGCATTCCCGCCGACATGCACGAGACGGGCAAGTCGGCAGCGGAGGTCGTTCTGACCGTGCTGCACGCCGGCGGCAAGTTCGAGAATGACGCCTACAAGGTGTCAGGCGGCCTGCACGGCGTCGGGGTGTCGGTCGTCAACGCCTTGTCTGAGACGCTCGATCTCGAAATCTGGCGCGACGGTCACGTCTATCAGCAAAGCTACGAGCGCGGAAAGCCGACGACCGACCTTGTCGTCGCCGGCACGACGAAGCGTCGCGGCACGAAGATCCGGTTCAAGCCCGATGCACAGGTCTTCGAAACGATTGCCTTCAGCTTCGACACGCTCGCCAATCGGCTCCGCGAGCTCGCATTCCTCAACGGCGGCGTCGTAATTACGCTGGACGACGAACGTGAAGAAGAGGGCGTGGCCGACGGCAAGGGCAAGAGCCATCGCTTCCACTACGAAGGCGGCATCCGCGAGTTCGTCGCCCACCTGAACAAGAACAAGGCGGTCGTCAACGACGCGCCGATCTTCATGCAGGGCACGAAGGATCGGATCGACGTTGAAATCGCGCTGCAATGGAACGACGGCTATACGGAAGCGGTCTACACCTTCGCCAACAACATCAACACGCATGAAGGCGGCTCGCATCTTTCCGGCTTCCGCGCGGCGCTGACGCGAACCATCAATGCCTACGCCACCGAGCACAGCCTGGCCAAAGATCTGAAAGAAAGCATCAGCGGCGACGACATCCGCGAAGGCCTGGTCGCCATCATCAGCGTCAAGATCCCGCAGCCGCAATTCGAAGGGCAGACCAAGACGAAGCTCGGTAACACCGAAGTCAAGGGTATCGTCGAACAGATCCTGAACGATCGTCTGGGGGCGTTCCTCGAGGAGAATCCGGCGGTCGCGCGACGCGTGATCTCAAAAGCCGTGGATGCGGCTCGGGCGCGGGAAGCCGCACGCAAGGCACGCGACCTCGTTCGCCGCAAGGGCGCGCTCGACAGCTCGACGCTGCCCGGCAAGCTCGCCGATTGTCAGGAACGCGATCCGGCCCAGAGCGAGATCTACATCGTCGAAGGTGAATCCGCTGGTGGCAGCGCCAAACAGGGCCGCGATCGCCGCTTCCAGGCGATTTTGCCGATCAAAGGCAAGATTCTGAACGTCGAGAAGGCGCGATTCGACAAGATGCTTGGCAGCGAGGAGATCCGCACCATGATCGCCGCGCTCGGGTGCGGCATCGGCAAGGACGACTTCGACATCTCGAAACTGCGCTACCACCGCGTCATCATCATGACCGACGCCGATGTGGACGGCTCGCACATCCGGACGCTGCTGCTGACGTTCTTCTACCGCCAGATGCCGCAGTTGATCGACAGCGGCTACGTCTACATCGCGCAGCCGCCACTCTATCGCGCCAAGCGCGGCAAGGGCGAAACCTACATCAAGGACGATCGCGACCTCGAGACGTTCCTGATCCGCCGGGCCGCGGAAGCCCGCCAGCTCGCCGTCGACGGCCGCACGGTCAGCGGCGACGAGCTCGTGCGCAGCCTGCACCGGTTGATTGCGTATCGCAAGTACATGCAGATCGTCGAGCGCCGCGGCCATCCCCGCGACGTCGTCGTACAGTTGCTGGCGCGCGACGTCCGCGACAAGTCGCTGTTTGCCGATCGCGCACAGCTGCAGGCATTCGCCGACGCCATCGCGAACAAGGATCGGACCGTAACGATCCTCGCCGACGAGGAGCACAACCTGTTTCAGCTCCACATCGAGGATCGGTCGACTGGATACCCGCGCCGGCACGCATTGACCGCTGACTTCCTCGCGACGGGCGAGTACCGCGCGCTGCTCGGGTACGACGACGTGCGCGACTACCTCCAGGGGCCCTTCCGCGTCTCGATGGTCCACGACGCACCGTCCGACGGCGATGGCGACGGTAACGAGCAGGCTGAAGCGGCCGAAGAGGCAACCCCGGCGGCCGAAGTGAGGCCGCGCACTCGGGCCCGTGAAGAAAATGTCACGCTCGATTCGATCGATGCCCTCGTCGAGTACTTCATCGCGGCCGGCAAGAAGGGCGTCGCCATCAACCGCTACAAGGGCCTCGGCGAGATGAACCCCGAGCAGCTCTGGGCGACGACGATGAAGCCGGAGGAGCGCACGCTGCTCCAGGTGAAGGCCGAAGACCACGCCGAGGCGGACCTGATGTTCACGACCCTGATGGGCGACCAGGTCGAGCCGCGCCGGCGCTTCATCGAAGACAACGCGCTGGATGTGAAAAATCTGGATGTGTAGCAGGCTTCGGACTCGGCTACAGGCTTCAGGACGTGCGGATCCATCCGGGCGTCTGGCTGAAGCCTCAAGTCCGTCTGAAGCCTGAAGCCTGAAGCCTGAAGCCTGTAGTCTCAGCCCCGTTTCCTATGGACGCTGCATCGAAACTCCCCGTCAACATCGAAGACGAGATGAAGCGCTCGTACATGGATTACGCAATGAGCGTGATCATTGGGCGCGCGCTGCCGGATGTCCGCGACGGGCTCAAACCTGCGCATCGCCGGGTGCTGTACGGCATGCGGCTGATGGGGCTGGCCAGCAACCGCGCGTATCGTAAGTGCGCGAAGGTCGTCGGCGAAGTGATGGGCAACTTCCATCCGCACGGCGATCAGTCGATCTACGACACGCTTGTCCGGCTCTCGCAGGGATTCAACATGCGCTATCCCCTGGTCGACGGCCAGGGGAACTTCGGATCCGTGGATGGCGATCCGCCGGCGGCGATGCGCTACACCGAGGCGCGTCTGCAGGGCCTGGCCGAAGACTTGATGGCGGACCTCGAGAAAGACACCGTCGACTTCGTCCCGAACTACGACGAGACGACGGAAGAGCCGACGGTCCTGCCGGCGCCGATCCCGAACCTGCTCGTCAACGGTTCGTCGGGCATTGCCGTCGGCATGGCGACCAACGTCCCGCCGCACAACCTCGGGGAGGTCATCGACGGCGTCGTCTACGTCATCGAGGAGCAGCAGAAGGCCCGGAGGCTGGCGACGGGCGAAGGCACGCTCGCGGAAGGTGATCGTGTCACGACGCGCGAGGATCGTCTGCGACAGCTGTTTCGTACCATCACCGGCCCCGACTTCCCCACCGGCGCGAGTATCATCGGCCGCTCGGGCATCGTGCAGGCCTACCGCGAGGGCCGCGGGTCGATCACCGTCCGCTCGCGCACCGAGGTCGAGACCTCGAAGAAGGGCGACAAGCAATCGATTGTCGTCACCGAGATTCCGTATCAAGTCAACAAGAAGCGCCTGATTGAGAACATCGCGGAGCTGGTCCGCGAGAAGACGATCGAGGGCATCTCGGATCTGCGCGACGAGTCGGATCGCGAAGGGATGCGGATCGTCATCGAGCTGAAGCGCGGCGAGGTGCCGGAGGTCGTGCTCAACAACCTCTACAAGCACACGCAGCTGCAGACCTCGTTCGGCATCATCATGCTCGCGATCGCGCGCGGCCGGCCGAAGGTCCTGAACATCCTCGAGTTCATCGAGGAGTTCATCGAGTTCCGCCGCGAGGTCGTGCGGCGCCGCATCGAGTTCGAGCTGCGCAAGGCCGAGGCCCGCGCCCACATCCTCGAAGGCTTCCGCATCGCCCTCGATCACCTCGACCAGGTGATCGCCCTGATTCGCGCCTCGAAAACGACGCCTGAGGCGCGTGATGCCCTGACCACCACGTTCGCGCTGTCGATGTTGCAGGCGCAGGCGATCCTCGAAATGCAGTTGCAGCGCCTGACCGGCCTCGAGCGGCAGAAGGTGCTCGACGAGCTCGCCGAGCTGATGATGCTGATCGAGCGCCTGCGCGGCATCCTCGCAAGCGAGTCGCAGCTGATGCAGGTCGTCGTCGACGAATTGAAGGCGATTCGCGGCAAGTTCGCCGACCCCCGCCGCACCGAGATCGTCGAGGCCGAGGGTGAATTCCGCGTCGAGGATCTCATCGCCGACGAAGACGTCGCGATCACGGTCACCGGTACGGGCTATATCAAGCGCACGCCGATCACGGAGTACCGCAGTCAGCGTCGCGGCGGCCGCGGCCGCATCGGCATGCGGACGCGCGAAGAGGACTTCGTGAACCATCTCTTCGTCGCCTCGACGCACAGCTACATCCTGATCTTCTCCGACCGGGGTCGCTGCTACTGGCTGAAGGTCCACGAAATCCCCGATGTCGTCGCCGCCGGCAAGGGGAAGGCGATTGCGAATCTCGTGTCGATGCAGCCTGACGAGAAGATTGCCGCGCTGCTGTCGATCCGGGCACTCGAGACGCCGGACCGTTACATCGTGCTGTGCACACGCAAGGGAACGGTGAAGAAAACGGAGCTCACCGCGTTCAGTAATCCTCGCGCCGGCGGCATCATCGCCATCGGCGTCGACGAAGATGACGCGGTGATCGGCGTGCAGCTCTCCGACGGCAAGAGCGAGATTTTCATCGGCACGCGCGACGGCATGTCGATCCGCTTCCCCGAGGAAGATATCCGTGCGATGGGCCGCACGGCCTACGGCGTTCGCGGCATCTCCCTGCGCGAGGGCGACGAGGTCGTCGGCATGGAAGTGCTGCGGCCGGGCGGCACGATCCTGACCGTCACCGAGAACGGTTACGGCAAGCGCACCGAGGTCGAGGAGTATCGACTGCAAGGGCGCGGCGGTTCCGGGATCATCAACATCCAGACGGCCGGCCGCAACGGCCGGGTCGTCGGCGTGTCCTGCGTGCTCGAACATGAGGAGTTGATGTTCATCACGCAGCAGGGCATGATTCTGCGGACACAGGCCAGTGGCATCTCGCTCATCGGCCGGGCGACCCAGGGCGTTCGCCTTATTGAGATGGACGAGGGCGATCGCGCCGTCTCCGTGGCGCGGCTGGAAGATCAGGGTTCCCTTGACGAGCCAGCTGCGCCCGGAACCGACGAACCTCCCGTTGGACCGTCAGAGGAGCCGGGACCAGGGCAATCAGAACCGAATTAACGAAGGAGGCAGAAATGCGTCGACGTCGGTTGGCGGTGCTCGCGATTGGTGCGTTCACCCTGGCGTTCGTGGCGAGCTGCTCCGGAGGTTCGGAGAAGAAGCTGCTCGACGACTTCTTCCGCGCGTCGCGGGCCCGCGACAACGTGACGCTCGGCAATTTCGCCACCGCCACATTCGATCCTCGTACTGACGGCATCGTGCAGAGCTTCGACGTCGTCAGCGTCAGCGATGAGAAGAGGTCGCCACTCCCCTTGAAGCAATACGCCAAGGCCGTCGAGGACGCAAAGGAAGCCGACGCCGCGTTTTCGACCGAGAAACGCACCTACCAGAACACCAACATCGTGGCGATCGACCGCGTGCTGAAGACCGTCGCCGCCGGCAAGAACGTCAGCGCGAAAGATGTCGCCGTGAAGGACGCCTGGGACAAGTGGTCCGCCGACGCGCTCAAGCACAAGAAGGCCATCTCCGATGCGCAACGCCGCCTCAACGATGCGCGCGGCTTGGCGGAGTTGAGCCTCAGCCGTCCGAACGGCGCCACCGTCGATGCCTCGCAGTACGACGGTCAGCTCGTCACGAAGGAGATCACCATCAATGCGACAGTCCGCGATCCCAAGGGACAAACGGCGTCGAAGCCGCTGAAAGCGATCTTGCAGCGGGCCGTGGTGAAGAACGAGAAGAGCGAGGACCTGAAGGGGCGGTGGATCGTCACCTCGGTCGCTCCGGCGTGAGACGCGCCGCGATTGTTGCGGTCTTGATGCTTGCGGGATGCTCGGCGAGCACGCCGGCGGCGCGACCGCCCGACAGCGGCATGCGTCAATTGCGGGCGACCAGTCCGTCGGGAGCGGTCCGCTGGCCGGTGGTATTCCGCTGGGAAGGCACCGGCCCGAGCGACGTCGCGCGCGTTCACATCTTCGATGAAGCGGAGCGTCCGATCTTCGGCATGGAGGTCCGCGGCACATCCGCCGAAGCCCCCAAGACGCTTCGGTCGCAGCTGGCGCCCGGCGCACGCTACCAGTGGCGCGTCGCCCGGGTCGACGAGAACGGGGACGAATCGGACGCGTCGGAACTGACGGTGTTTCAGTTGCAATGATCGTACGTAGGCCCAAGCTTTAGCTTGGGCTCGCGCGAAGATGCCCAAGCTAAAGCTTGGGCCTACGTAGTAAGGACGCGGCGTTCACGCCGGCTGCAACCTCGCATATTTCGCGCGCAAGGTCTTCCGGCCGATCGCGAACCTGACGACGATCTTCGCATCGCCGTCCAGCGGCTCGACGCTGATGACGGTGCCCACACCGAACTGCGCGTGACGTACGCGCGCGCCTGGCGCAACCTCACCGGTCGCTGACTGATCTTCGTTTTCGTAGGCCGGCGCGTAGCCTTCCTCGCGCACCCGCGACGGGCCACGCCGATAGGGATTGGCGCGGAACTCATAGCTGGCGAACGGCCGCTGATACGACGATTGAAAGCCGGTGGCGAGCTCGATCAGCTCGCTGGGTACTTCGTCCAGGAACCGCGACGGCGACGTCGCTTGGTATTCGCCGAACACGCGGCGCCGCGCCGCACTCGTCAGCAGGAGGCGCGTCTGCGCGCGCGTCATGCCGACATAGCAGAGCCGCCGCTCCTCCTCCAGCTCCTTCTCGTCGTCGCGGGCCCGCGAGTGCGGGAACAGCCCGTCCTCCATGCCGGCGATGAATACGACCGGGAACTCGAGACCTTTCGCCGCGTGCATCGTCATCAGCCACACGCGGGCGTTCTTGTTCCCGGATTCCTCGTCCGCCTCCGACAGGAGCGACAACTGATCGACGAACCCGCCGAGGGACGGTTCGGGATCGCGGGCTTCATACTCGCGGGCGGCCGAGACGAGCTCCATCAGGTTCTCGATTCTGGCCTGCGCGTCCTCGCTGCGCTCCTCGCGCAGATCGTGGAGGTAGCCAGACTGATCCAGCGTCTTGCCGACGGCGATCGACACCGAATCGCGACGCGCGACTTCGGTGAGATTGACGATCAAGTCGCGGAATGCCGTCAGTGAGGCGATCGCACGGTTGGGAACCGCCCGCTCGTTGATAGCGCGTTCGATCCGCACCCATAACGCATTCGACGACGCCACGGGATCGAGTCCGACTGCGAGCAGTGGCGGCAAGTCGGCCGGAGGGCCCATCGACTCGAGCGCATCCATCACGCCCTTGCCGATGCCTCTGGCCGGGACGTTGATCACTCGGCGCATGCTCACGTCGTCGTACGGATTGACGATCAATTTGAGGTACGCGAGCGTGTCCTTGATTTCCTTCCGCTCGTAGAAACGCACGCCGCCGACGATGCGATAGGCAACACCCTCGCGCATCAGGGCATCTTCGATGGCCCGGGATTGCGAGTTGATCCGGTAGAGGACCGCCGCCATGCCGTCCTCGTCTTCGTTCAGCGCGCGCCGCGTCGTCCGGGTGATGAAGTCGGCCTCCTCGAGCTCGTCGTTGCCTCGGAAATAGACCACCTTCGCGCCGCCTTCCCGGTCCGTCCAGAGCCGCTTCTCCTTACGATCGCGGTTCTGACTGATGACCGCGCTGGCGGCGTCGAGGATGATCTGCGTGGAGCGATAGTTGCGCTCCAGCATGACCGTGCGGACCTCGGGAAAGTCGTGCTCGAAGTCGAGGATGTTGCGCAGGTCGGCGCCGCGCCACTTGTAGATCGACTGATCCGGGTCGCCGACGACGCAGATGTTGCGGTGGTGTTCGGCGAGTCGCTTCACGAGCAGATACTGCGGCCGGTTCGTGTCCTGGTACTCGTCGACCATGACGTAGCGAAACTGGCGCGAATACCGCCCTCTCACGCTCTCGGACTTCTCCACCAGCTCCAGCGTCTTGAGAAGGAGATCGTCGAAATCCAGGGCGTTGCTCTCGGCGAGCGCGTTCAGGTAGTAGCGGTAGATCTCGCCGATCTGCTTGTCGCGGGGGTTCCAGCCATTCGCGAGCGATTCCGGCCCCTGCATGGTGTTCTTCGCCTGACTGATCCGCGACAGCGCGGCGCGCGGCTGCACCATGCTGTCGTCGATCCTCAGCTCGCGCAGCGCCTGCTTCACGACCGTCAGCTGATCGGACGAGTCGTAGATGACGAAGTCGCGCGACAAGCCAATCGCCGGCGCCTCCCGCCTGAGCAGACGCGCACACAGCGAGTGGAAAGTCGAGATCCACATGCGCGTCACGTCCGCTTTCAGGAGCGACTGGACGCGGGACCGCATCTCCTCCGCCGCCTTGTTCGTAAAAGTGACCGCGAGAATGCCGTCGATAGGGGCCAGGCCGGACGCCGCGATGTGCGCGATGCGATGCGCGATGACCCGTGTCTTGCCCGATCCGGCGCCCGCGAGAATCAGTACGGCGCCATCGCTCTGGAGCACCGCCTCGCGCTGTTCGGGATTGAGGCCGGTTGTGAAATCCATTTCGGCGAAACACCTCGGCGCGAAGATCCGCGGAGGTGCCAGGTGGGATCGATGAGTCCGCGGGAGTCGTGAAGTCGGAGCCGGAGCCCGGAGCCCGGAGCCCGGAGCCCGCTTTATTCTACCGTAACGCTCTTCGCGAGGTTGCGCGGTTGATCGACGTCGCAGCCGCGACGCACCGCGACGTAGTACGCGAGCAGTTGCAGCGGCACGACCGTGACGATGGGCATCGTCAGCGCCGACGCGTCCGGCAGCCGCACGATTGCGTCCTGCCGCGGATCGAGCAGCCGGTCCAGGTCGTCCTCGCCTTCGTTGCCGATAGCGATGACCGATGCGCCGCGCGCCTTTGCCTCCTGGATGTTGCCGAGCATTTTCTCGAACACAGGATCGTGAGGCGCGATCGCCACCACCGGCATCTGTTCATCGATGAGAGCGATGGGTCCATGCTTCATCTCGCCGGCGGGATAACCCTCCGCGTGGATGTACGAGACCTCCTTCAGCTTCAGTGCACCCTCCAGAGCGATCGGGTAGTGCATCCCGCGCCCGAGATACAGGAAGTCGCTTCGCGTGTAGAAACGAGCGGCGAGTTCCTCGATCTGGGGTGCGCTGCGCAGGGCCTGCTCGAGCAGTTGTGGAAGCCGCATCAGCGAGGCGAAGTGCGGCGCGGCCGAATCCGGCGTCAGTACGCCGCGGACCTGGGCGAGGTGGATGGCGAGCAGGTACAGCGCCACGAGTTGCCCGGTGAAGGCTTTGGTCGAGGCGACGCCAATCTCGGGCCCGACATGGGTATAGATGACGCCGTCTGCCTCTCGCGTCGCCATGCTGCCGACGACGTTGCAGACGGCAATGCTCCTGGCGCCTTTGCGCTTTGCTTCGCGAAGCGCCGCGAGCGTATCCGCGGTCTCGCCCGACTGCGTGATGACGACCGCCAGCGTCCGTTCGTCAACGATTGGATCGCGATAGCGATATTCAGATCCGTAGTCCACTTCCACCGGAAGGCGCGCCAGCTCTTCGACCAGAAACTTGCCAACGAGCCCTGAGTGCCAGCTCGTGCCGCAAGCGAGCACCACCAGCCTATCGATCTCGCAGAGCGCTTCGGGGGTGTGATTCAGCTCACCGAGGGTCACGATGCCGCGGTCCGGAGAGAGGCGTCCGACGAGCGTCTCGCCGACGGCACTCGGCTGCTCGAAAATCTCCTTGAGCATGAAGTGCTTGTAGCCGGCGCGCTCGGCCATCACCGGATCCCATTGCACGCGCGTCGCGCGGTGCTCGCGTGGCCGGCCCGTGAAGTCGGTAAACGTCACGCCTGACGGCGTCACGATTGCCAACTCGCCATCGTCGAGAAACACGACGTCCCGGGTGTGCGCGAGGATGGCCGGGATGTCGGAGGCGACGAAATACTCTCCGTCGCCCAATCCAACGACGACCGGGGGACCATTGCGGGCAGCGACGAGCGTCTCGGGATCGTCGGCCGACAGCAGCACGATCGCGAAGAGTCCCCGCAGGTGCCCGAGCGCTCGCCTGACCGCCGCGGCGAGTCCGTCGCCTGCCATCTCGCGCTCGACGAGGTGGGCGACGATTTCTGTGTCGGTCTCCGTGACGAATCGGTGCCCCTGCCGTTCGAGCTCCGCTTTCAACGGCAGGTAGTTCTCGATGATGCCGTTATGGACGACGACGATGCGTCCCGTGCAGTCGCGATGCGGGTGTGCGTTTTCTTCGGTGGGCCGTCCGTGTGTGGCCCATCGTGTGTGGCCGAGTCCATACGCACCGTGCACCGGATGGGCCGCGAGTACCTGTTCGAGGTTCGCAAGCTTGCCCGCACTCCGCCGCACGTCGACCTCGCGATCGTGGACGACCGCAATGCCAGCCGAGTCGTAGCCGCGGTATTCGAGCCGGCGCAGCCCTTCGACGATGATGGGGACGACGGGCCGGGGCCCGACGTAACCGATGATCCCGCACATGGTGTTGTTTATGTAGCCTATGGTCCACTGCCAGCAGCCTGCCGTCCGCTGCCGGCGGTTCGCGCTACTTATTCTGCCGGCGCTTCACCCAGCCCTCTTTGTTCTCCTGCCGCCCGCGGGCAATGCCGAGCGACTCTGAGGGCACGTCGTTGACGATCGTCGAGCCGGCCGCGACATAGGCTCTTTTTCCTATCGTCACGGGCGCGACGAGGGCGGAGTCGCTCCCGACAAACGCGCCATCCTCGATCACGGTCGGATTCTTGGTCTTGCCGTCGTAGTTGCACGTGATCGTGCCGGCGCCGATGTTCACGTCTTCGCCGATGGTGGCGTCGCCCAGATACGTCAAGTGGCTCGCCTTGGAGCGGGCGCCAAGCGTCGTTTTCTTGAGCTCGACGAAGTTGCCGACATGGGCGGCGGCCTTCACGTCGCTGCCCGGTCGCAGGTGCGCGAATGGACCGATGACGGCCTCGTCCGCGATGGCGGACTCGGTGACGATGCAGTAGTTGCGAATGGTGACGCGGCTACCGACCGTCGCGTCCACGAGTCGCGATCCCGCGTGGATCTCACAGGCCTCGCCGATGACGGTCCGCCCTTCCAGATACACGTTCGGATGGATCACCGTGTCGCGGCCGACGACGACGTCCTGCTGGACGTAGGTGGTCGCGGGATCGATCAGCGTCACGCCGGCCGCCATGAGTTCTTCGTTCTTCATCTGTCGCACGATGGCTCCCACTTCCGCCAGCTCGCTGCGGCTGTTGATGCCACGGATCTCGCGCGGGTTCTCGACCGTCAGAGTCGAGACCGCGAGCTTCCGGCGGCGGTAAATCCCAATCAGGTCGGGCAGGTAGTACTCCCCTTGCGCGTTCCGCGACGCGATGCTCTTGATGGCGTCGAACAGGGGCGCGAGGTCGAACGCGTAGATGCCGGCGTTCACTTCCTTGATGCCGCGCTCTGCGGGTGCCGCATCCCGTTCCTCGACGATTCGCGCGATTCGCCCGCCGGTGCGAACGATCCGGCCGTAACCGTAGGGCCGCTCGACCTGGGCGGTCAGAACCGTGGCGGCGGCGCCTTCGGACTGGTGCTGCCTCACCAGACGCTTCAGCGTGGGCGTCGAGAGCAGCGGTACGTCACCATAGAGCAGGAGCGCGGTCCCGGTGGCGCTCCCCAGCAGCGGCTCCGTCTGCAGGAGGGCATGCCCGGTGCCCAACTGCGGTTCCTGAACCACGAACTGAAGTCCAGGTGTGCCTTTATAAGCGTCCTGAATGCGGCCGGCGCCGTGACCGACCACGATGGTGACGGGTTCCGGCGAGAGCGCTTTGGCTGAATCGAGCACGTAATCCAGCAATCGTCGTCCCGCAAGTCGATGCAGGACTTTCGGTTGCTCGGAGTACATCCGCGTCCCCTTGCCGGCGGCGAGGACGATGACGTGCAGGTTGTCGGTCATTCGGCCAATTTCTTGGCGCGCTCAATCAGCGCATAGACGGAGCGCTTGGGAACTTGATGGCGCCGCGCGAGTTCGGAAAGTGCTTCGCGCCGGTCGAGGCCGGATGTTTTGGTCAATTCACCAAATTCGAGCGCTATGGCCTGCGGATCGAGCGAATCCGCTTGTTTATGGCCGTCGAGCTTACGGACCTCTTCGCCGACAACGACCGTAAACTCGCCTTTCTCAGGAAGTCCTTTGTCAGCAATAATTTGGCTGACAAATCCGCGATGCCAGGACTCGTGGAGCTTGGTCAGCTCGTGGGCGACTGCGACACGACGGTCACCCGCATTCTCCAGCAGGGATTTCAGGCTCTCGCGCAGGCGATGAGGCGCCTCGAAAAAAACGGCAGTGCCCGGAATCTGGCGAAATTCTCTGAAAAATCTATCGCGCTCGCCGGTTCTGGCCGGCGCGAATCCTCGGAATGCGACGAGGTCGGCCGGCAGACCCGACCCGGCAATAGCGGTAGTTAGGGCTGATGCCCCAGGAATTACCTCTACCTGGGCACCCACCTCGAGTGCAGCCGTCACCATCAGGTAACCCGGGTCGGAGATCGAGGGCATTCCTGCGTCGGTCACGACTGCCAGATTCTCGCCGGCTTGCAGGCGCTTCACCAGCGTCGGCACCCGGCTCCTTTCGTTATGGTCGTGCAGGCTGGTCGTCGGTGTCTCTATCTGGTAGTGCGCCAACAACGTACCGGTGCGACGGGTGTCCTCCGCGGCGATCAAGGCCACCTCACGCAGGACGCGGACCGCCCGGAAGGTCATGTCTTCCAGGTTGCCGATCGGTGTGGCGACCAGGAAGAGCGTTCCGGACATGGTGGGGGGATGGAGAGTATTGTACCATTTGGGTTTCGCCGCCATGTATTCGTCCGAGCCTCTGCCGCACTTCGTTGACGACTACCTGCAATATCTGCAGGAGAGCCGTCCCACTGTCGCCGCCCTCGATGGCGTGCACGCGCACGACGACCTGCTCGAGGACCTGGGCCGGCCCGCCATCGAGGCGGATCTCCGCGCCCTGGCGGGGTTTGCGCGGCGATTGAGCGAAATCGATCCCGCCGGGATGACCGAGGTCGAGAAGGCGGAACATCCCGTCCTCGCCGACCATATCAAGGCGCGGATGTTCGACCTCGAGGAGGTCCGGACCTGGGAGAAAAACCCCCAGCTTTACGCCGATACTCTGGCGTCCAGCCTGGCCACGCAGGCGTTGTTCACCTTCGCTCCCTCGACCGAACGGGCGCGCCGGGTTCTGTCGAAGCTGCGGCAGGCGCCCCGGCTCATTCAGGCGGCACGGGACAACGTCAAGGATCCGCCGGGCATCTTCGTCAAAGTCGGCATCGAGACGTTCAACGGCGCGCTGCGCTTCATCGAGCACGACCTGCCGCGGGCGTTTCGTGACGTCGACGACCTTCATCTGCTCGGCGACCTCGCGGACGCCTCGACGGAGGCCGCCAACGCGATTCGCGCCTACGTGGAGACGCTCGAGACCGAACTGGCGCCGAAGGCCCGGGCGTCGTTCAGGCTGGGCCGCGACCGGTTCGAGCAGAAACTGAAGCTGGAAGAGGGGCTCGGCATCAGCGCCGACCGGCTGCTGGCGATCGCGGAGCGCGAGCTCGCGACGACGGAAGACGCGTTCAGGAGTGCGGCGTCGAAGTTGAACGGCGGCGATCCGGCGGAGGCCTGGGCCAAGGCCAAGAGCCAGCATCCCGCGCCCGGGGAACTCATCAAAGCCGCCGAGCAGCAGCTTGGCGAATTGCAGTCGTTCGTCGAGAAGCAGAAGCTCCTGACGCTCCCGGATAGCGAACGGGTCGTCGTCGCGCCGACGCCGGATTTCTTCCGGTGGTCCAGCGCCAGCATGTGGACGCCCGGCCCGTTCGAGACCAAGCCAAGCCGCGCCTACTACTACCTGACGGACGTCGATCGGAAGTGGTCGCCGGAACGGCAGGTCGAACACCTGCGCGATTTCAACTACGGCACGTTGTGGTGCATCTCGATTCACGAGGTCTATCCCGGTCACTTCGTGCAGTACCAGCACCTTCGCAAGGTAGAGTCGAAAATCCGCAAGTCGATCTTCTTCGCGCCGGCCACGTGCGTCGAAGGCTGGGCGCACTACTGCGAGGAGATGATGCTCGAGGCCGGGTTCGGCCGGAAGGATCCGCTCGTCCGCCTCGGACAGCTGCAGGAAGCGTTGATTCGCCTCGTGCGCTTCGTCGTGTCGATCCGGCTGCACGCCGAAGATCTGTCCGTCGAACAGGGCGTCCGCCTGTTCAAGGAGCGCGCGTTCCTCGAGGAAGCGAACGCGCGCCGCGAGGCCGAGCGCGGCACGTTCGATCCGACCTACCTCGTCTACTCGGTTGGGAAGCTGATGCTGCAGAAGCTTCGTCGCGACGTCGAAGCCAAAGAGGGCGATGCGTTCTCGCTTCGCTCATTCCATGACGCGCTGCTCAGGCAGGGCAACGCGCCGTACGCGCTCCATCGGCGGCTGATGCTCGGCGACGCGTCGGGCGCGGTGCTGGAGTAGCGAGGGCGTTCCGAAAGTCGCGATGCCGCTCTACGAATATCGCTGCGAGGCCTGCGGACACCAGTTCGAGGTGATTCAGAAGTTCTCGGACGAGCCGATCGCCGTCTGCACGAAGTGCGGCGCCGGTCCGGTTGCGAAGCTGCTGTCGTCGCCCGCGTTTCAGTTCAAGGGCACCGGCTGGTACATCACCGACTACGCCAGGAAGGGTACGTCCGAGGGCAAGGACGGCAAAGAGTCGTCCGCCAAAGCCTCCGACGACTCGAAGGAATCGAAGACCGACGCGAAGAGCACGAGCACGTCGACATCCGAATCGTCGACGGGCTCCTCGACCACCAGCACGCCGAAGCCGACGACCTAGGTGGCGCCCTACAACGATCCCTTCAAGTACTCGAGGAAGGGCTTCGCGAGATCGGGGCGCCGCAGCGCGAAGTAGACGACGGCCTTCAGGAAACCGAGCTTGTTGCCCGTATCGTGGCGCGCGCCGATGACCTCGCACGCGTAGATCGGCCGCGACCGAAGCAGGTGCTTCAATCCGTTCGTGAGCTGAATTTCGCCGGTGCGATCCTTGGCGGTTTCTTCGAGCGACTTGAAGATGTCGGGCGTGAGGATGTAGCGGCCGATAATCGCGAGATCCGACGGCGCCTCCTCCGGTTTGGGTTTCTCGACGAGATCAGTCACGCGATACGTTCCGGGCGGCAGTGAGTCGTCCGGCTCGTAGGCGATGACGCCGTAGCTGGAGATTTCGTCGCGCGGCACGCGCTCGACGCAGAGCACTGGGCCGTCCACCTTCTCGAAGACGTCGATCATCTGCTTGAGCGCCGGCGGTGTCGCGTCGATCACGTCGTCGCCCAGGATGACCGCGAAGGGCTCGTTGCCGACCAGCGCACGGGTCACGAGCACCGCGTGGCCGAGGCCGAGCGGTTCGCCCTGACGCACGTACGCGAAATTGATCAGATTCGAGATCTTGCGGACCTCGTTGAGCAACTCGTGCTTGCCACGCGATTCCAGGAACGTCTCGAGCTCAACCGAACGATCGAAGTGATCTTCGATCGCGTTCTTGCCACGGCCGGTCACCAGGATGATGTTGTCAACGCCGGACGCCACCGCTTCCTCGACGCCGTACTGGATGATCGGTTTGTCGACGAGCGGCAGCATCTCTTTCGGCTGCGCTTTCGTGGCCGGCAGAAAGCGGGTGCCAAGACCCGCCGCTGGGAAGACGGCTTTCCGTAAGGTGCTCAACGCTCACTCCAGATTCAAGGCGGACCTGAAGGTCCGTCCAACGATGCTTCGTCGTCCTGCGTCCCTCGTCCCTCGTCCCTCGTCCTTCGTCCTTCGTAATTAGTCCGGCGCTTTAGCTCGGACATCCACCTAGTATAGTTTTTACCGTCATGCTGGATCCCTCATTCGTCCGCGACCACGCCGATCTCGTCCGCGCGGCGCTCACCAACCGCGGCGCCGACGCCGACGCGTTACTCTCTGTCCTCACGCCGCTCGACGAGAAGCGCCGGTCGCTGATCCTCCAGGTCGAGACACTGAAGCGCGATCAGAACGCCGCGGCCGAGGAAGTGGCGAAACGGAAGAAAGCCGGTGAGGATGTCGCGGGGCTCGTCGACGCGAACCGTGCGCGCGGGCAGCAGGTCAAGGAGCTCGACACGGCACTCCAGAACCTGGAGGAAGAACGCCGCCGGTTATTGCTGACCATTCCCAATGTTCCACATGCGACCGTTCCCGTCGGCCGCAGTGCCGACGACAACACCGAGGTGCGGCGGGTCGGTGAGCCGAGAGGGTTCGACTTCGAGCCGAAGGCGCACTGGGATCTCGGCCCGGCGCTCGGAATTCTCGATTTCGAGCGCGGCACGAAGATCGCCGGCGCCCGCTTCACCGTGCTGATGCGCGACGGTGCGAAGCTGGCGCGCGCCCTGATCAACTTCATGCTCGATCTCCACACCCGTCAGCACGGGTACACGGAAGTCGAGCCGCCGTTTCTGGCGAACAGCGCGTCGCTGACCGGCACGGGCAATCTGCCGAAGTTCGAACAGGACCTGTTCAAGATTGCCGGCGAATGGGATCTCTATCTCGTCCCCACGGCCGAAGTGCCGCTGACGAACCTCTATCGCGGCGAGATTCTCGACGGCCGCTCGCTGCCGCTTCGCTTCACCGCGTACACGCCGTGCTTTCGAAGCGAGGCGGGCTCGTACGGCGCCGACGTGCGCGGCCTGATTCGTCAGCACCAGTTCGACAAGGTGGAGCTGATGATTTTCGCAGCGCCCGATCAGAGCTACGACGAGCTCGAACGACTGACGTCGAATGCCGAGCGCGTGCTCCAGCTGCTCGAACTGCCTTACCGGACCATGTTGCTTTCAACGGGCGATATGGGATTCGCGTCCGCGAAGACGTACGACATCGAGGTCTGGCTGCCGAGCCAGAAGATGTATCGAGAGATTTCGTCGTGCAGCAACACCGAGGCATTTCAGGCCCGTCGCGCCAATATCAAGTACCGCCCTGGCGGGAGCGGCAAGGCCGACTTCCTGCACACCTTGAACGGATCCGGCCTGGCCGTGGGGCGAACGTTGATCGCGATTCTCGAGAACTGTCAGCAGAAAGACGGCACCGTCGTCGTACCCACGGCGTTGCGGCCGTTCATGGGCGGCCAGGAGCTGATCGAGCCGCCGAAGAGCTGACGATGCTGGCACTCGTCGTTGCCGCTCTTGTCACCGTCCCACAGAACGGATCGAACCCCGAACTGGCGTCGAGGATCCACCACCTCGTGGACGTCGCATTTGCAAACGACGAAGCGGCCGGCGGCGCGGCCGAGGTCCGGAAGATCTTTGCGGAACACGGTCTGCCGACCATTGCACTGGTCGGCGCCGACGCCGCCGAGGAGTTCGTCGTCCTCAGCGCCCACGAACAACCGCCCGAGTTCACAGGTGAAGTGCTCGCGGCGGCGGAGCGGGACGCTGGAGCTGTGCCAGCGCACGTCATCCGGTTCCTGCGCGCGCGGATCAAGCAGAAACGTATCGAGACAGCGCTGCGGCCGCCGTTTCCGAATGCGGCGCTCGCCGCCAGATTGCAAACCCTCTATACGGCTGATCAGGAGGTACGGGGCGCCGACCGGTTCGATGCGGCGACGATGATGGAGACCGACGCCCGGAACGGCTCGGATGTCCGCGCCATCTTCCAGGAATTCGGCGTGCCGACGCGATCGACGGTCGGTCCTGAAGCGGCGCGCCAGTTCGTCACCATGGTGCAGCATCAGCCGCCGGAACTGAGGCGCGCCGTGCTTCCGAAGCTGCGCGAGAACGTCGACCGTGGCGAAGCCGATCCCGGCGACTACGCGATGATGTTCGATCGGGCGCAGGTGGACGACGGGACGCTGCAGCGTTATGGCGCGAACTTCGCGTGCCAGCCTGACGGCACGCTCGAGCCGTCGCCGATTGCAGATGCGGAGCACGTCGACGTGCGCCGTGCGGAGCTCGGCCTCCTCCCGATGCGCCTCTACGCGCGATTACTCCGGCAATCCATGCCTCCGGACTTCTGCAAGAAGGTCACGGCGGCGCCAGAGCGCTAATTCCACCCTTTTCTCGTCTTTTCGGATATAACAACGAAGCTCATCAATTCGTCACTCGCGCATCGCGCGCGAGGGCGGAGCGCCGCTCGTTCAACTACACACGGGAGAAACGCATGACACCTCTAGTCAGGAAGGCTCTGCTCATCACGGCGTGTACGACGGTACTCCTGGCCCCTGCCGCCGCGCAGGCGCCTGGTGAAACCGTCGTCTACTCGCGCATCGCCAATTGGCAGATCGCGCGTCCCAACTGGGATGCCTACACCGCCGATCTCAAGAAAAACACCATCCCCGTTCTGGAGAAGCTCCTTGCCGACGGCGTCCTCACCGAGTACGGCGTCGCCTCGGCGACGATTCACACGCCGGAGGGATACACGCACACGACGTGGTTCAGCAGCAAGACGATCGCCGGCGTCGAGAAGGCGCTGGCCGCGATCCTCGAGGCCGACAAGAAGCTGCCGCCCGCGGAACGCCGGCGAGGGGATACGGATTTCGCGGGCACCAAACACGCGGATCAACTGGTGCGCTCACGTATCGTGAGTGGCAAGACGATGACCCTGAGCAGCGGCTACATCACCGTGGGCATCGATCAGATCCAGCCCGGGAAAGAACTCGCCTACAACGATCGCGTCGAGAAGCTGCTCAAACCCATCATGGCCCCGTTGGCCGCCAGCGGCGCCGTCGTCTCGTACGGCATCGACACCGAGTTCATTCACACCGGAGACGCGATGATGCGAAGCCGCTGGTATCTCGTGCCGAACGCCGACGGGCTCGACAAGGTCGCGGGCGCCGTGAAGAGCTACATGGACGGCCTGTCGCCAGCCGACCGCGAGGCGTACGAAAAATCGAGCCAGGAAGTGCTCGTCGGCTCAGCGCATCGCGACGAGCTCTACGAGATCATCGCCTACGCGTCGAAGTACTGAGGGTTTCGTCAGGGTGACCTGGCGGCGGCGTGCCGACGCGCGTCCCGCCGGGTCGATCGTGAAGCGATTCGCAGCGCGACCGAGGATTTCGTGCCTGAAGCCGTCTCGCGCCGCCAGGACCGAGCGGAGCGAGGGATTGGCGGAGGGAGAGGGATTCGAACCCCCGATACCCTTTCGGGTACAACGGTTTTCAAGACCGCCGCCATCAACCGCTCGGCCATCCCTCCGCGCAGGGAAATCCAGATTACACGATTGCCGGCCCGACCTGGCCGCGCTGTGCGATCATCCGCCCGCAGGTCCGCGCGGTGACGAATCTTCTTCGCGACGTCCGACTCGAGTGCCGTCTTCTGCGTCAGAGCCCGGTCTACGCGCTGGCCGCTGTGCTCCTGCTCGCGCTCGCCGTGGGCGCGAACACCGCGATCTTCGCGGTCGTCTACGGCGTACTGCTCAAATCGTTGCCGATTCGTGCGTCCCAGGATCTGGTCGTCATCTGGGATGCGGACCCCGCGCGAAACCTGAAGGTCGTCGAGCTGTCGTACAGGACCTACGAGCGCTGGGCAGTGCAGAGCCGCAGTTTCGCGTCGCTCACCGCCATCGGGTCGTCGGCGTGGCCCGCTATCCTGCAGGGCGGCGGACGGTCGGCGCGCCTGGCCTCGTGCGGCGTGTCCGCCTCGTTCTTCGACACCATGGGCGCGACGCCATATATGGGTCGCACGCTTCGGGCCGACGACGACATGCCGAACGCCGCGCCAGTCGCGGTGTTGAGCCACGCCAGCTGGGTCGAGCACTTCGGCGCGGATCCGCACGTCATCGACTCCGTGGCGCGTCTCGACACGACGCGGAGGATCGTCGGCGTCATGCCGGCTGGGTTCGACTTCCCGCGCAGCACGAGCTACTGGTTCCCGGTCGTGCCACTGCTCTCGAGCCTCTCCCGGCCCGACTTCGATGCCTTGGAGGGAATCGGCGTCCTCTTCGTCATTGGCCGCCTGCAGCCTGGCGTTACTGCCGCGCAGGCCGCCGGCGAGCTCGATCGACTCCAGCGCGCGGGGCCCGGCCAGGTAGCGCCCCGTCGCTTTGGCAGGAGCGTCGTCATCTCACCGTTTCTCGACTTTCTGTTCGGGCCGGTCAGGCAGGGCCTGTGGGCGCTTTGGGCGGCGGTGACGCTGCTGTTGTTGATCGCCTGCGCGAACGTGTCAGGGCTGATGCTGACCCGCGTATCCCTGCGCTCCCGAGAGCATGCCATCCGTGCCGCACTCGGCGCGGGCCCCATTGCTATCGGCCGTCTGTGGCTGATCGAGTCCGCGATCCTCGCGGTTGCCGGCGGTTTGGTGGGTCTCGCCCTCGCACGCTGGATGACGACGGCGATCGTGGCGCTGGCGCCGGGCGATGTGCCTCGGCTGGCCGACGTTGCGATCGATCCCTTCGTCGCGCTGTTCACCGCGGTGGCGGTGCTCATCGTCACGTGCCTGTGCGGCGCAGGTCCCGCGCGCCTCGCCGCCTCCGGACGCATCGCCGAAGCCCTGAAGGACGCCGCCTACGGCACGGCCGGCACCCGTTCGCTCGCGGCCCGAACGTCGCTCGTGGTCGTGCAGATCGCTGTGTCGGTCGTCCTTCTCGTCGGTTCTGGCCTCGTCGTCCGCAGCTTCATCGCAATGCGAAAGCTGGACCTCGGCTTCGCCGCGACCAACGTTGTAACGATGTTCGTCGGGCCGCAGTCGAATGCATGGATGCACGATCTCCTTCGATCGGTGGAGGCCCTGCCGGAGGTCGAAGCGGCCGGTGCCGTGTATTTGCGGCCGCTCGAGCTCGGTCCGATCGGCCAGGAGACCTCGGCGCGTCTATGGGGACAGACCGAGGTATCGGCAGGCGCCAACCCGACGCTGAACTTTCAAGTGGCAACGCCCGGGTTTTTTCCCGCCATCCGGACGCGGCTCGTGCACGGCCGGTTCTTCACGGACGGGGACCGCGCAGGCGCCGCTCCCGTCGCGATCGTCGGGGAGTCGACGGCGCGTCGACTCTGGCCAGGTCGCGATCCAATCGGGCAGCGGCTCCTGCTCAGGGATCAGACCGACTGGCGAGCCGTGGTCGGCGTCGTTGCGGACGTCCACTACCGCGGCGTCGGCGACCCCAGGCTCGACGTCTACGAACCGGCGCAGCAGTCCACGAGCACGCCGAGTTACGTCACCATTCGTGTTCGCCGCGATCCCGTGGCTGTGATTGCCGCCGTGCGAGACGAGGTGCGACGGCGCGATCCGGCGGTCGTTGTCGACAGCATCACGATGCTCGACGCGGTCGTTTCTCGCGCGCTGGCGCCCTGGCGGTTCACGGCCTGGCTGCTCGGTTTCATGGCGGCAGTGGCGTTCGGACAGACGGCAATCGGTCTGTTCAGCCTGATCAGCCTCGACGCCGCGAATCGCAAACAGGAGCTGGCGATTCGACTCGCGTTCGGGGCGCGAACAGTGGACGTTCTGGGCGCCGTGCTCGTGCCGTTTGCCTGGCGTACCGCGGCCGGTCTGGCCATTGGCGCGTCGATCGCCGTGTCTGCGTCTGGCCTCGTGCGCAGTCTGCTTTTCCGTGTGCAGCCGATGGATGCGACCACGTGGGTCTCAATCTTCGCGCTGATCGTTGGAGTGATCGGTATCGCCGCCTATTTCCCGGCCCGCCGCGCAGCGAAGATCGATCCCATGACCCTGCTGCGGCGATAGGTCATACTCCCGCTGAGGCAATTTGCATGATTCTGAAACGTGCTGCGCCGTACGACGCGATCGTCGTCGGCAGTGGCCCTGCCGGTGCGACGACCGCCCGCGAGCTGACGATGGCGGGCGCGCGCGTGCTGTTGCTCGAAGCCGGCCGTGAGGTGCCGACCAGCGAGTTCACGGGGCACAAGTGGCCGTACGAATACCCCAACCGCGGTACGGGTTGGGAGCGGCAGGGCATGTTCTACCCCGATCGCATTTACGACGACATCCGGACGGAGGGCGATCCGGTCTTCGCGGACCGGATTCGCGTGCTCGGCGGGCGCAGCCTGCACTGGAACGGTGTCGCGCTGCGCTTTGCGGAAGACGACTTCCGCGAGGGATCGCTGCACGGCGTCGAACCGGACTGGCCTTTCACTTATCAGGATCTCGCACCTTTCTATAGCGAAGCCGAGCGCCTCATCGGCGTCGTCGGCACGCGCGAAGGGCTGGCAGAACTTCCCGACGGTGATTTCTACGCGCCGCCGCCGGCGCTTCGCTGCGCCGAGCAATTGGGACGTAAGGCATGCCGGCGGCTGGGAATCGATTTGATTCCCATCCGGAAAGCCCTGCAAGTGGGCCGGCCGCGCGGACAGCGAATGCCGTGTCACTACTGCCGTCATTGCATGGACGGCTGCGAGGTCGGCGCAATTGCGACGTCGGTCAACGCGATCCTGCCGGATGCGATCGCCACGGGACGACTCACGCTCCGCACGAACGCGCTCGTGCGGCGCATCGAGCTGGACCGTGAGGGCCGCGCCTCTGGCGTGAGCTTCATCGATCGCATCACGAAGCGTGACGGCGTGGCGAATGCCCGGATCGTGGTCCTTGCGTGCGGGGCGGTCGAATCCCCGCGGATTCTCCTGAACTCCGCCGGCCCGCGGGCCGAGAACGGCCTCGCCAATTCAAACGATCTCGTTGGACGCTACCTGACCGGGCATTTGCAGCTGAACATGCACGGCTATCTCAAAGCCCTCGAGGGCCGCGAGCCCGTGAATCAGGACGGTGCGACCGATCACTCGATCATCCCCCGCTTCAATCATCGCCGGCCGTCACGCGGCTACGTCGGCGGGTTCTTCGCGCAGGTGATGTACGAGACCCACGACTACCCACATCACGCGTCGCGCGTACCGGGCTTCGGGCAGGCGTTCAAGACCCAGGTGCGTACCTTGCAGCCGGCGATGTTCCAGATGGGTGGCATGGCCAAGGTCCTGGCGCGCCGGGAGAACCGCGTCACCGTCGACCGGTCGCACGCCGATGCGCACGGCATTCCGATCCCCGTCGTGCAATTCACGTACGGGGAGAACGATCGCGCGATTTGGGACGACATGTCGGCGTCTCTTGAAGAGATCTTCCACGAAGCCGGATCGACGCTGTTCTTCAAGGAATCGAGGATGAACGGCTTCGCCAGCCACGAGACGGGAACCTGCCGGATGGGCAACGATTCGAAAGCGAGCGTGCTGAACGCCTTCGGCCAATCGCACGAGGTGCCGAACCTGTTCGTTGTCGATGGCAGCGCGTTCACGACGTTTCCCGAAAAGAATCCGACACTCACGATCATCGCGCTCTCGATGCGCGCCGGACGCCATATCGCGGAGCTCCGTCGCCGCGGCGATCTCTAACGCGCCGGCGCACGTGGCGCAGATCGTCCGGCAGCTCGCATACCAGCTCGGTGAACGATCCCGTTCCGCAAGAGCAACGGCCATTTCTCGACACGCTGATCGCGGCCAGCAGCGAATCAGAAACGCACGCTGCGTCGCCGCCCCTGAAGTTCCTGCCGGCATTCGCGCCGATTCCTGCAAAGCTCCTCCTTCGGTTCGGCGAGGCGGTGTTGCAACTCCGGCAGCAGCTCGTCGCCCGCACGGTGCAATAGCAACCGTAACTAATTGATAGCGCACAGGTTACATGCGGCCGCACCGTCGGCGACAACACTTTTACATTCGAGACTATTGACCGACCGGATTGGTCGGATTTAGGCTGTAGGACGTTTTGAGACTGAATCTCACTTTCGTTCTACGAGTGCCGTCCATGTCGACCGCCGTCCGTTACCTGTTTCGCCTCCACCTTCTCATCGCAAGCGCTCTTCTTGTTTCCATCCCCGCCACAGCCGCCGAACCGGCTGGCGAGAATCTCGGCTCCGTGGAGATCCGGGTGCTGGATCCGACAGGCGCTGCGGTCACTGGCGCCGAGGTGCTGATCCAGCAGGATCGGAAATCGCCCACGCTGGTACCTGGCGCCGAGCTCGGCGTGTATCGCGTTGAGACGACGCCGTCGGGCACCTATCTCGTGACCGTTCTCAAACCAGGCTTCGCACCGCTGAGCCGCGAGATCCGCGTCACCCCGGGCCGCCTGTCGCTCGTCTCATTGACGTTATCGCCGCAGGGACTGTCGGAATACGTGAGCGTCGAAGGTGCGAGTCCGTTTGCCCCGCCGCCGGTGATTTCCGGCACGCGCACACCGATGAAGGCACTCGACGTGCCGCAGACGATCGACGTGGTGCCGCAGGCGCTGATCAAATCACAGACGGCGCTGTCGATGCAGGATGCGCTGGCGAACGTTCCCGGCGTGATGCCGCAGCTCGGTGAGGGACGGCGCGATCAAACGGCGATTCGCGGCTTCAGCGCCGTGAACGATGTCTACATCGACGGCGTGCGCGACGACGCGAAATATTACCGCGACCTGTCGTCGCTCGAGCAGATCGAGGTCGTGAAGGGACCGTCCGGGGCGCTCTTCGGGCGTGGCTCGAGCGGGGGCGTCCTCAATCGCGTCACCAAGAAGCCCATGTTCGGCTCTCGCTTTGGCGATATCAGCGTGATCGGCGGCTCCTACGATCGCGCGCGTATTCAGGGCGATTACGCCGACGGTCGCGCCTCCGACAAGATTGCCTATCGCATCGCCGGCGCCTACGAAAACAGCGACAGCCACCGCCCCTACTTTTCGCTGGAGCGGACGTCGATTTCGCCGTCACTTTCGTATCGTCCGCACCAGGGATCGGAGCTTCTCGTCCAGGGTGAGTTCCTCGACGACAATCGTCTGCCCGATCGCGGCATCCCTTCGTGGCAGGGCAAGCCGCTCGACGAAGCGAGGCCGTTCTATTACGGCTATCCCACCGACGATTTCCTGGAGAACCGCGTGGGTGCCCAGGCCGTCACCTGGCAGCAGTCGCTGGGCAGCCGCTGGGCGTTGCGGAATGTGTTCCGCCACACCGCGTACCGCAATCAATTCAGCAACACGCTGCCCGGCGCCGTGAGCGACGTCGAGGGCGAACTTTTCGTGGCACGCTCGCAGTACAGCGTGAACGGCGATCAGCGGAATCTGTTCAACCAGCTCGATCTGACGAGCAGCGTGCAGACGGGTGCCGTCGATCACATGCTCCTGGTCGGTGTCGAGGCAGGTCGCGAAACGAATTCGAGCGTCCGTCTCACCGGAACCGCGGCGGAGGTGGCCGTCATCGACCCCGTGCTCACGCAACCGACCTACGCGACGACGCCGGCAAGCGACAACGCGTTTACCGGACAGTACGTGGGGACATATGTGCAGGATCAGATGTCGTTCGGCAGCCGATGGCGTGCGCTTGTCGGCGGCCGGTTCGACTACAACGATCAGCGGCTCGACGATCGCCTGCCTGCCAATGCCGATCTCGGACGTGTGGATCAGGCTTTCAGTCCCCGGGCCGGTATCGTCTACCGCGCGAACGCGAGCACGTCGCTCTATGGCAATGTCAGCCGTTCGTTCCAGCCGTCGGGCGACGGGCTCTCGCTGGCCGTGAACAACGAGGAGCTCGAGCCGGAGCGGACCACGAGCTACGAGACGGGCGTCAAGACGGAGCTCTTCCGCCACCGTCTGACGCTGACCACGTCAGTCTTCCGGCTCGATCGAACGAACGTGAAGACCCGCGACCCCCTCGATCCCAACAAGCTGGTGCTGGTCGGCCGGCAGCGCAGTCAGGGCGTCGAGATTGCGGCCGCCGGGTCGATTCTGCCGGGATGGAACGTCAGCGGAGGTCTGACGTTCCTCGATCCCACGATCCTGCGATCGAATGATGTGTCGAGCGGTGTGCCCGTGCAGGGCAACCGGATCGGCAATGTGGCCGCGCGCAGCGGATCGATTTGGACCACGTACACGATGGAGCGCGGCTTCACGTTCGGCGGTGGTCTCTTCGTGCTTGGCGATTGGTTCACGTCGAACGACAACCTGGTACGCATCGACGGCTACGCACGCCTCGACGCGATGGCCGGCTACCGGTTCGGTCACTGTGAGGTGCAGTTGAATCTACGCAACCTGCTCGACGAGGACTACTACGAGACCGCGCACTCCAACAACAACATCATGCCGGCCGCCGGGCGAAATGGGCTGGTGACGGTGAGGTATCGCTTCTAGTAGAGTCAGGCCCGAGGAGAACACGAGATGCCCAAGTTCCTGATCACCGCGTCATACACCGCAGACGGCGCCAGGGGATTGTTGAAAGAAGGCGGGTCGGCGCGCCGGGCGGCGGTGCAGAAGTTGCTGGAAGGCATCGGCGGCAAGCTCGAAGCGTTCTACTTCGCACTCGGGCATCAGGATGCGTACGTCGTCGTCGACGTCCCCGACGCCGCATCGGTCGTGGCGGTCAGCCTCGCCGTGAATGCCTCGGGCGCGGTTCGCATCTCGACGACGCCACTGTTGTCGCCGGAAGATCTCGACGCGGCGTCGAAGAAGTCAATCGGGTATCGCGCGCCCGGCGCCTGACGTCAGAAATTGGGGTCGGGATAAATTTCAGTTTTTGCCACATAAAAACTTCGGCAAAAACTGAAATTTATCCCGACCCCTTTTTTTAGGCTCCGGCCATGCGGCGACCGGTCTCGATCACCGACTTCAGGTCGCTGAGTACCCAGCTCCAGCCACCGCCGGCGCCCATCGATTCCAGCTCGCCAGCGACCATCGCCGCCAGCTTCGGAGCGCCCGCGAGATCGTGCGTGACGGTCAGCCGGCTGACGCCGTCCCTCCCCTCCTGGATTTCGTAGGTGAGCCGCGTGAATCCCTCAGCGGCCATCCCGGGATCCATCACCATCCGCCACGTCTGCACAAGCTTCCGCGGCGGATCGACCTCGATCACTTCACCGTCGACAGCGACCGGCGGCGCGCCTCCGGCGCACATCTCGGGGCTCGAGTGACCGCGATACACTCCGCCTGGTCGCAAGTCGTACTCCGCGCGCCCGCCGTACCCGAAGCGCTCGGTCCATTCCGGTTTCGTGATCGCATCCCACACACTCTGCGCACTCGCCTTGATGTAGACGCGGTAGACCTGGGTCGTCACTTTGACTGCTTCTGCCGTTGCCATGATTTCGCCTCCAGCTGGTGTTTGAGATCCGCGAGCGCCGAGGTCTGACGCTCCCGGAACTTGTGGGTCCATCGGTCGTGAATCAGCCTGATGGGCACGGGATTGAGGAAGTGCAGCTTCTCCCGGCCCGAACGCCGAGTGACGACAAGCCCCGCCTCTTCGAGGAGGCGCAGGTGCTTCATGACGCCGAAGCGGCTCATCTCCAGCTCCGACTCCAGCTCCGTCAGCGTGCGGCCATCGCGCGCGAACAACTGGTCGAGCAGGAACCGCCGGGTCGGATCCGCGAGCGCTTTGAATACGCGGTCGTCATCGGTCACGAGAAACACAATATGTGACCAAATAGTCACATGTCAAGTGCGCCTGCGCACACCGTTCTCACGTTGCCAGTCAGAGTCGGGCGAACCCTCGAGTTCACACTCGGATTGCCCTGATACAATCCGCCGCATGCGACTCGAAAAATTCGTTCTCTCGACCCTCATTCTCGTGATGTGCGGGCAGCTGGCGAGTGCCCAGAAGCCGCAGGGCAAGCCGGAAGACACCGAAGTCTGGAAGCCGGAACCGAAAGTCGTGACGCCCGGCGCCGACGGCAGCGCCGCGCCGTCCGACGCCATCGTGCTGTTCGATGGGAAAAATCTCGACGAGTGGGTGAACGTGAAGGATGGATCGCCCGCGTCATGGACCGTCGCCGACGGCGTGATCACCGTCAACAAGAAGACGGGCAACATCGAAACGAAGCGGAAGTTCCACAACTATCAACTGCACCTCGAGTGGCTCGAGCCAACGGACATCGCCGGGCAGGGGCAGGCGCGTGGAAACAGCGGCCTCTTCCTGGCGTCAACCGGACCGGGCGACGCCGGCTACGAGCTCCAGATTCTGGATTCGTACAACAACAACACCTACGTCAACGGCATGGCGGCGAGCATCTACAAGCAGTCGATCCCGTTGGCGAATGCGATGCGCAAACCGGGCGAATGGCAGGTGTATGACATCGTCTGGACTGCACCGACCTTCGATGCCAGCGGGAAGCTGCAGACGCCGGCGTACGTGACGGCATTTCACAACGGCGTCTTAGTGCAGAACCATTGCGAGCTGAAAGGCGAGACGCTGTATATCGGCACGCCCACCTACAAGCCGTTCGACGGCGCGCCGATCAAGCTGCAGTCGCACGGCGATCCGAGCAAGCCAATCAGCTTCCGCAATATCTGGATTCGGGAGCTCTGATCCTACTGAAGCGCGTGTCTCAGGTGGGAGCCTGCGCCGCCGCGACGTCAGTTCGTCACGCGGAACAGGCTTCTCCGTCCCCCACTGCTTCCCTCCATTCAAACGTCTCGCTACGCTCCCCGTCATCAACTTCGAGGAGCGATCCGATGAGTGCGTCGGCCGTCGTGGGTTCTGCCCTGTTGGTAGCCGTGGCGGCGTTCGCCAGTGAACTTCAACCGTCGCCCAGATCGCAGGGGCATGCCTGCTGGTCTGGCGGGGACGTGGACCCACCTCGGCAGCGAGAGGTCCGTCTGCTCGCAGCGTCCACGTCATGGCGTTCGACCACCGACGAGGTCGACTCGTGTTGTTCGGAGGAGCTGAGCAACGCGAGCGCCTTGGCGACACCTGGCTGTGGGACGGCACCACCTGGACGCGGCACTGACTCTCACTCGAGCGAGTCGGCGTTGTTTACCCGAACCGGCGCGCCGTCACGCCGTATGCTAGGGGGCATGCCGCAGTCGAATCCACAATCCAATCCGCAATCCACAATCCAACAATCCGCAATCGTACGACGTGGTCATCATCGGCTCCGGCGCATCCGGCGGATGGGCCGCGAAGCGGCTGACTGAAGCCGGCCTTCGGGTTGCGGTGCTCGAAGCCGGGCGTCAGCTCACCGACGCCGACTATCGCGAGCACGTGCCAGCGTTCCAGCTCCGGTATCACGGCATGAGCAAGCGGCCGCTGGCGCAGACGCGGCCGATTCAGTCCCGCTCCTACGCCGTGCGCGAGTGGAACGCCAACTTCTTCGTCAACGATATCGACGAGCCCTATGTCGATACGTCGGACCCGTCCTTCCTGTGGGTGCGGCCGCGACTGGTAGGTGGACGGACGAACGTGTGGGGGCGCGAGTGCCTGCGCATGAGCGATATCGAGCTCAAGGCCGCTTCATTGGATGGCGCCGGCGTTGACTGGCCGATCGGCTACGCGGATCTCGTTCCGTACTACGAGACGGTCGAAGACTACGTCGGTATCCAGGGCATGACCGAAGGGTTGCCGGGGCTGCCCGACAGCCACTTTCAACCTGCGATGCCGATGACGTGCGCTGAAACGGCCCTGCGCACACGCTGGAAGTCGAAGTTTGGCTGGACGCTGACGCAGGGCCGCACGGCGAACCTGTCACGGCCGCACAACAAACGGCAGGCGTGCCACTACTGCGGCCCGTGCGAACACGGCTGCGTCACCCACTCGTATTTCAACGCCTCGTTCACTACGATGGCCGACGCCATCGCGACCGGCCGGTGCCATTTGATCACGGGCGCCATGGTCTACAAGGTGCTCGTCGATCCGTCGACACGGCGCGCGAAAGGCGTGCTCTACATCGATCGCACGACCCGGCAGCCACGCGAGATCTTCGGCCGCATCGTCGCGCTCTGCGCGCAGACGCAGGAGTCGGTCAGGATTCTCTTCAACTCGGCGACTCGCCAGGATCCGAACGGGCTCGCCAATTCGAGCGGGCTCCTCGGCAAGGGACTGATGACGCACTTCTCGGATCCGGGTGCGGTCGGCGATCTTCCCGAGTTCAGCGCGCGCCCGTCACTCGCGGGACCGAACCGCCCGTGCTGGCCGCTGATGACGAGATTCCGCAACATGCCTGGCCAGCCGGCGAGCAAGGACTTTCTGCGCGGCTACGCCTACGGCGTCTACATCGACAATGGCGCCGATTTCGAAGCGCCCGGCTACGGCGCTGCCTTCAAGAGAGCCGCCACGGGCCCTCAGCCCGCCCGGGCCACGCTGCAGGCGTTTGGCGAATGCCTGCGCTACGAAGACAACTTCGTGGATGTCGATCCAGGAACCGTTGACGTGTTCGGCATTCCCGTCGCGCGCATCCACATCACGCCGCGGGAAAACGAACGGGCGATGCAGAAGGACATGGCGAATACGGCCGCCGAGCTGCTCGAAGCGGCAGGGGCGAAGAACGTCCGGCCACTCGTCACCATGCGCGGTAACGCACACGAGGTAGGGGCGGCGCGCATGGGTACGGATCCGAAGACCTCCGTGCTCACGCCGTTCCAACAGACGCACGACATCGCGAACCTCTTCGTGCTGGACGGCTCGGGATTCGCGTCGAGCGCCTGGCAGAACCCGACGCTCACGATCATGGCGCTCGCAGTACGGGCGACCGATCAAATTCGGGAACGGCTGCGGCGCGGAGAGCTTTGATCGGGTCGACTACGCTTCGATGCTCGACCATCGGTCGGCGACGCTTGGGAATCGTGGCGTCCAATCGGAGTGGCTGCGAAGCTTCCGGTTCGAGATCCTGAGTCACGGCGTCTGATCCATAGAAAGCGCCGAAGCGCAGGACAATGCCGGCACCCCCGCCGGCGGTGAATCGTTCCGCCGCGGCTTCGGCGTTGGCAATAGTCCGGTTGTAGCGAACCGGTGCGATCGGCCAGCCGCAACTGCGCGGCCACGGGACAGCAGGTGACCGCGGCCGAGGGCGAGACGAAGACGTTCTCGATCAGCGCCAACAGCGTCAGCACGCTCGTTTTCAGCAAGTCCACGTGCCGTGCATGGATTGACTGGTTCGGCTGCTGGGGTGGATCCGGCCTCGGCCTCGATGACATCGTCGCCTTCACCGAGGGACCGTTCTGGGCGCTGTTCGGCGGGAGGAAGGTCGATATCGAGACCGTCGGCGATTGGGGCGCCTTGCCGCGCCCGAACTCGATCCTGACGATCAAAACGCAGTAAGGCCGGCGATTCGCCGAGAGAGGCCAGAAGAACCCGCGGCGGGTGTAGGATGGGGCAACCTATGGCTGGCACCGAAGTCAAGACCGCCGCTCCGCTGTCGGCCGATGCTCCACCGGCCGCAACGCCCCTTCCGGCTCTGACGCTGCGGGTTGCCGGCCGCTCTGAAGTCGGTCAGCGTGCCAACAACGAAGACAGGTACCTCGCGGTTCGAGTCGATCGCCAAACGACACCAGTCGCCACCAACATTCCTGCTGGGGACCTGGAGTTCGTGCCGTCGCAGACGTTCTGGGCGTTGTCGGTCGCCGACGGGATGGGTGGCCACGCCGCGGGCGAAGTAGCCAGCACGCTCGCACTCAGCCGCGCTCTTCAGCTCTCGCAGCAGGGCTCGCGTTGGTTTGTGTCAATCGGCGACAAAGAAGTGCGAGAGATCATGTCGCGCCTGGATTCGATCCTCGCCTCGGTCGATCGCGACGTGTCCGAACAGAGTGCGACGCGCACCGGCTGCTCGGGCATGGGCACGACGCTGACGGCGGCGGCCGCCGCCGGCGACTGCCTCTTCGTCTGCCATGCCGGCGACTCGCGCCTGTACGTTCTGCGACACGGCGTCCTGACACGCATGACGCGCGATCACACGATGGCGCAGCAACTCGTCGACGCCGGAATGCTCGACGCCAACGAGATGAAGTCGCATCCGGCGCATCACGTGTTGACGCAGATGATCGGGCGCGGCGACGCCGATTTCGATCTGCGTCTGGTCCGTTTGCAGCAAGCCGATCGCGTCATCCTGACGACCGATGGCGTGACCGATGCGCTGAGCGACAAGGACATCGAAACGCTTGCTGGCGCAGGCGATAGCGCCGCGGCCTGCAACGCGCTCATCGAGCGAGCGCTGCAGGCGGGCGCCTCCGACAACGTGACGGTCCTCGTCGCGGACGTCGATCTGCAGCTCGCCTGACCGACGACGTGAATATGTAGGGCGGACCCTCAGGTCCGCCCCCGAATGGCGGGGCTGAAGCCCCGCCCTACACGTGAGTCCGCCTCGCTGACGCGAAATGTAGGGCGGACCTTCAGGTCCGCCACCGCGGGGCTGAAGCGCCGCTCTAGATGTGAGCCTTTTCGACGACGTCGACTTGTAGCTGCGGGTTCGTGGCCGGAACATGGGAGGTCGGCAGGCCGAGCTCTTTGCGCACGATGTTGCAGCCCTGAGCGATCGCACTCGCCTTGTAGAACGCGATTTCGCGGTTGCAGCCCTGGCGGCCGAAGCCACAGTCACTCGAGACGATCAATTTCTCAGCCGGGATGTACTTCAGCGCCTTGCGAATTTCGCCGGCGACATCCTCCGCGCGATCGGCCTGGAGCGTCCGGTGGCTGACGGCGCCGATGCAGATCTTCTTCTTCAGGTCGTTCTTGAAAGGCGCGAACAGCTCGAGGTCCTGCTGGTTGCGGTCTTTCATCTCGAGCGTCCAGACGTCGCCGCGGCAGCGCTCGAGATAGATCTCGATCGAGTTCGCGTAGCTGGTGTCCTCCATCACGCGCTGCATGTTGGGGTTGCCCCAGCACGTGTGAATCCACAGCTCCACGTCGTCCAGACCCTGCACCTCGCGATTGAACGCGTCGATCATGAAACGCACGTCTTCGTGATCCTTGCCGAACGTGTTGGCCATGAAGTGAAACGTCGGCTCTTCGATCTGGATCAGCTTGCAACCGGCATCACGCAGGGCCAGAAGCTCGGCGTTCATGGCTTCGGCCATGTCCCAGATCACCTGCCGCTTGTCCTTGTATTTCGGCGTATGGATGTCGAGGAAGAGCGCCATGACCTGCGAGCAGCAGGTGCCGAAACGGACCGGCTTCGTGGATTTGCTTTGGGCGATGCGCCAGATCTTGGGATATCCGAGCGGCCGGTGCTCGATTTTGTCCACCACGTGAGGCCAGCGCCAGCCTGTATAGATCTCGTTCAACAGCGTGCCCGGAGGGTAATGGAGCCAGGGCGCGCGCGTCGATTCGGGCTGCAGGTAGTCGCCATCGAATCCCGCCCAGCGCTGCAGCGGGTAATGATGCCAGGCGCGCCCGGCCATGTCTTCGTCGCAGTGATAGTCGCCGTGGGTCAGCAGATCGAGCCCGGCGCGTTCCTGGTCGCTGATGACCACGGCGAGCGCATCCTGGAATTTCTCTCGGAACCGCACGTCCATCATGCAGGTGTCGATTGGCGCTCCCCACATGCTCACGTCGAACCAGCGTGGGCGCGGCCACGAGCCAGTGACGGTGCTTGGCAGAGTCAGGTTGGCGGTTGCGGTAAACATCCCGCCATCCTAATCCCGTTTGCGTGCGATGCCAAAACCGCAGGCGTCACTCAGTGATCGAGGCCTGCGCGCACTACTCCTGTCTAAGCGCGACCAGCAGGAAGAGCATCGCGACCTGAACGTGCGCGTGCTACCTTTGTCAGCCGTGCGCCGCGCGATTGCGCTCTTCGCGATACTCCTTTGCACTGCCGGTTGCCGATGGAATACCGCGTTCGAGCGGGTGCAGGAGGTGCGGCGGCTGAACGCTGCTCTCCTTGTCCAGTTCCTCAAGGCCTCCGACGCCGGCAACCGGGCGGTGATGGCGGAGACCGACGAAATGTCGGCGACGTTCGCCCGCGAGGCGGCGGACGCGACCGAAGCCACGCAGAAGGACGCCGACATGATGGCGGTGCTCCTTCAGGGACTTGGTCTCGCCAGGGAAGCCAGCCTGCTCGACGACTTCAGGACGAAATTCGCCGACTATCGCGCGCTGGATCGGCGCATCCTCGAGCTCGCGGTCGAAAATACGAACGTGAAAGCGCAGCGGCTGTCGTTCACATCAGCGCAGCAGGCGGTCGATGCTACCCGCGACGCGCTCGACACGATCGGCCGGTGGGAGGCGTCGAAGCCTCAGGTCTGGCACATCAAAGCGCTCGCCGGTGAGGCGCTGGCAAGCGTGCGAGAGATTCAGGTACTCGAGGCGCCGCACATCGCCGAGCGCAACGACGTCGCGATGACCCGCCTGGAGAAACGCATGTTGGCGGCCGAGGACAACGCTCGGAGCAAGCTAAAGGAGCTGGCGGGGTTGGTCCAGCCCACATCGCGGCCGCAGCTGGCCGCGGCGGAAACGGCGCTCGGGCGATTCATCGATTACAACGCCGACATTGTTCGCTTGTCACGACGGAACAGCAACGTGCGATCGCTGGCCATGTCGCTGGATCAGAAGCGAAAGGTAGCGGCCGCGTGCGAGGCGAGCCTCCGTGCGCTGCAGGACGCTCTGGCCCAGCAGGGATTCATGGGCACCCGTTAGCGCTCCGCATCCTCATCAGATCCCGAGCCGCGCGATCGTCCAGTAGAGAGCCGTCACAGCGATCAGCGCCGACGCAGGAACGACGATGCGCTGTCGATACCAGATTCGTGGGCTCAAGCGCCATCCAATGAGAACCGTGGCGGCGGCGATCACCGCCAGCTGCCCCGCCTCGACGCCTGTGTTGAACGCGAGCAGCGCCGTCAGGAACTCCGATCGCGGCAGGCCGAGCTCGCGAAGCGCGCCAGCGAACCTCGAGAAGTCCGTCTCATGTGACACATCTCCCTGCGGCGGCGACCGCGGGAGTCCGCGGCGTCGCCCGCATCCAATCCGAGTGCGTCTAGGTCTACGGCGGCGCCTCGACATCGGATGGGGGGACATCTGACGGGCTCACGACACGCGGTACAGCTCCTCGGAGATCCGAGCGAGCGTCGAATCGTGAAGCCGGCCCGGCGTGAGCCCGTAGAACTGCTGGAAGCTCATGATCAGCGGGCGCCAGCGATCGGGATCGATGCGATTGCGCTCACCGCGCGCCAGGATCGCCTCGTCCACGTGGACGCGCGTGATGCGGACTTCAATCGACAGCAAGCGCCCACGCCACTTGTCGTCGTCGGCCGCCAGTCCATGGACGGCATCGACCCTTGCTTCGAGCTGGACGGGGCATTCGGCCGCCCGTGGCGGGCTCACGGTGTCCGAGGGCGCCGTGCTGAGTCCGGCGGCGCCGAACTTGTCCGCTTCGTGCCGGTAGCCTTTGCGGAGTTTGCCGTCGGGCACGGGATTCGATCCCGTCAGGCGCGCGAGCCGGTTGACGGCCGCCACCTGGTCGGCGGATGGCAGGTTCAGCACGCACTCGCGCGTGCGGATCATGTTCTGCGGGGTCTTGCTGCTGGCGCCGAAGCCGAGGACGGCGCGCCAACCGAGCCACCACGCCGACGACATCGGCGCCAGGTTGGGCGATCCGTCCTCGTTCAGCGTGCTGACCAGGACAACGGGAGTGCCAAAGTAGAGGATTGCAGGCTCAATCGTCTGGTGCATCCCTGCACCGTATGCGGCCCGGTCCCTTCCCCGCGATCCGATTCATGCGCTCGAAATAATTGGGGTCGGGATAAATTTCAGTTTTTGCCAACCGGATCAGGTGTCGGCAAAAATTGAAATTCATCCCGACCCCAATTTTCCGCGCACGTATAATCGGCCGTCGATCGCGCCGATCGTCCTATTGACGTGATTCAAGAGTTCTGTCGCTGGCTCGGCGACACGGCGTGGAGCGTCGGCCTTCGTGAGTCGATCTGGATCTACCCGATCGTCGAAACGGCTCACGTTCTTGGCCTCGCGCTCTTCGCCGGGCTCGCCGTGATGCTCGATCTTCGATTGATCGGGCTGGCGTTTCGCGGCGTCCCGGTGACGCAGTTCTTCGCGCGTGTGGCTCCGTGGATGTGGGCCGGATTCACGATCATGGTGATCTCCGGCGCGCTCCTGTTCTCCTCCGATCCGGTGAGGTTGCAGGGCAACGTCTTCTTCGCCGTCAAGCTGCTGTTGATCGCGCTCGCCGGCCTCAATGCCGCGGTCTTTCATGTCACGACCTATCGCGATGTCGCGGCGTGGGATGTCGCGGCCGCGCCACCGCCTCGCGCCCGCCTGGCGGGCCTCCTCTCGCTCACGCTCTGGGCCGGCATCATCAGCCTCGGGAAACTGATCGCGTACGCGCGGTCGTGACGGATGTGACGTGCTGCAATTCGCTCAATGGTGTAACAACTCGCGACTGGCCGAAGCGATTCGCGACTCGCCGTGGATCTTCCCCACGCTCGAGATCGTTCACCTGCTTGGTCTCGCGGTCCTCGGCGGGACGATCCTGATCGTCGACCTGCGCCTGCTGGGATTTGGACTGAAGCAACTGTCGAGCGCGCAGTTAGCCGCACAGGTCTCTCCGTGGACGAGAGCGGCCCTCGCCGCAATGCTGACCTCGGGTGCGCTCATGTTCACGTCCGAGGCGATCGACTGCTACCACAGCCTGCCGTTCCGCGTGAAGATGGTGCTTCTGCTCGCGGCCGCAACGTTCATGTTCACCGTCCGGCAACGCGTCATCCGTGGCGGAACGGGCGCGAGCGGGCCTTGGATCGAGCGCCTGACCGGAATGACGTCGCTCGGCCTCTGGACGGGAGTTGCCGCTGCCGGCAGGACGATCGCCTTCTGGTGATTCCGGCTGAACCGCCGACGGTGAGGCCGGCGCCACGCGACACGATTGACGGGTAGGGTCGCTCACCCGTAGCGTACGCGTATGCCATTGGTCGCGGCCGGCGTGCTGGTCGGCATCGGTGTGCTCGCACACATCGCGCCTTTCCCGTTTCTCCTCGACTGGCTGCGTCCTTCCCGATCAGTCTGGCATATGCCGCCGCGCGAACCGCCAACCGTTTATCTGACGTTCGACGATGGACCCAACCCCACAGCGACGCCGGCGCTGCTCGATCTGCTAGCCAGAGAGCGCGTCACCGCGACGTTCTTCGTCATCGACAAGCACGTCACCGACGCGACCGCGCCGATCGTCCGCCGTATCGTTGCCGACGGCCACGCCCTGGCGCTGCACTCGCACACGCGGCGCCTCATGTTCATGTCGCCTGCGCGGTTCGCCGAAACCCTGGCTCGCGCGTCGGACCGCCTCGAACGGATCACCGCTCACGCCCCGTGTGCCGCATTCCGGCCTCACGCCGGCTGGCGCAGTTGGACGATGCTGCAGGGCGTAGGGCGGCGTGGGCTGCGGCTCGTCGGATGGGGCTTCGGTATGTGGGATTTCGACTGGTATCGAACGCCGAATGCCGAGCGCATCGCCACCAGACTCGTCGGTCGTGCATCGGACGGATCAATCATGGTGCTGCACGACGGCCACCACGAGAACCCCGCGGCGGACCGGCGTCATACCGTGGATGCAGTCGCCCGGCTCATACCGCGCTTGCGTGCGCGCGGTTTCTCGTTCGGCACGATCTGCGAGGGCGCTCACGCGCGCGCGTCTGCGCACGCACCATCCCCGCGCGATGATGTCTATAATTAACGGGACCACTTCTCGTCCATGACGTTGCAGCCCGGAGACCAGCTCGGTCCTTACCAGATCCTTTCCCTGGTGGGCTCCGGTGGCATGGGAGAAGTCTACAGAGCCGTCGACTCGCGTCTCGAGCGGCCGGTGGCGATCAAGGTCCTGCCGCACGCGCACACGCGCGACAGCAACGCGCGCCAGCGCCTCGCTCGTGAAGCCCGGCTCGTCGCCGGACTCAGTCACCCGCACATCTGCCGGCTGTTCGACGTCGGTCAACACGACGGCGCCGACTTCCTGGTCATGGAGTACCTCGAGGGCGAGACGCTGGCCAGTCGCCTGACGCGCGGACCTCTGCCGATGGAGCAGGCGATCCGCTACGGCATCGAGATGGCCGGTGCGCTCGCCGCTGCGCACGCCGCGGGCATCGTCCATCGGGATCTGAAGCCGGCAAACGTCATCCTCACGAGGAGTGGGGCCAAGCTGCTCGACTTCGGTGTTGCCAAGCCGCGATCGGCGCTATCGCTGGTCGAAACCGACGGCACGACTGAGCAGCCGCTGACCGAAGAGGGCACGATCGCCGGCACGCTCCAGTACATGGCGCCGGAACAGCTCGAGGGCCACGACGCCGACGCCCGAAGCGACATCTTCGCCTTCGGCACGGTCCTTTTCGAGGCTGTGACCGGTAAGAAGGCGTTCGAAGCAAGAAGCAAAGCGACGCTGATTGCCAGAATCATCCAGTCGGAGCCGACCCCGTGGGCGACTGCGGGCGTCACCGTCCCGCCCGGACTCGAATACCTGATTCGCACGTGCCTGGCGAAGTCTCCGGATCAGCGCTGGCAGTCCGCCCAGGACATCGCGCTCGGGCTGCAGCGGATTGCCGACGAGCGATCGGTGAAGGGAACGGGCAAAGAGCGCGGGCTCCGGTCGTATCGCTACTGGACGTATGCGCTTGCCGCCGTACTGATCGCCGCGGCGATCTCGGCGCTCGGCGTGCTGTTCTGGCCGTCGAAAGCCGAACGGCCGCTGACCCGTTCCCGTTTCGACATCACCCTGCCCGAGGGCCTGGGCTTCGACTGGCCGGATTGGCCAGTGGTATCACCCGACGGAGAGCGCCTCGCGTTCTCCGCGCGTTCCGAGGGCAGGCGCGCGCTCTGGGTGCGAACGCTCGACGGCGCCGTCACGCCGCTCGCCGATAGCGAGGGTGCCGCGTTCGCGTTCTGGTCGCCCGACAGCCGATCGATCGCGTTCTTTGCCGGCGGGAAGCTGAAGCGAGTCGACGCCACTGGCGGCCCGGTCACCGTGCTGGCCGATTCGTACAGCGTGAGCCGCGGGGCGTGGAGTCCGTCCGGCACCATCCTCTTCGTGCCACGCTCGAACGGCCCGATCCACGCCGTCGCCGATAACGGCGGCCAGCCAAGAGCGGTGACGACACTCGATGCGGCGAAGGGAGAAACGAGCCATCGCGTCTTTCACTTCCTGCCGGACGGTCGGCATTTTCTCTTCGGCACATCCGGACCGCGCGCCGGCATCTACGCCGGTTCGATCGACGGCGGCGCGGTGCGCGACGTGCTCGCCGGCGTGAGCGCGGCGACCTTCGCGCCTCCCGGCTACCTGCTCTTCAGCCGCCAGCAAACGTTGATGGCACAGCGATTCGACGCGGACACGCTGGAGCGCCGGGGATCCGCACAGCCGATAGCCGATCAGATCGCCGGCGGCGCCTTTTCAGCGTCAGACGAAGGGACCCTCGTCTATCGCGCCGGCAGCAGCCGCGGCAGCCAGCTCGCCTGGGTCACCCGCGACGGTCGCCATGCCGGCGTCGTCGGCGAGCCCGCGTATTACCAGCAGGTCGACCTCTCGCCCAGCGGATCCCGCGCCGCGGTACAGCGCATCGATACCGATACCGGCAATGCCGACATCTGGGTGGTCGATGTACAGACGGGCATCTCCTCACGCCTGACGCTCGATCCCGCCCTCGACGCCGACCCGGCCTGGTCCCCCGACGAGCGAACGATTGCGTTCACGACGTTCCGCCAGGGCACGGGAACGGTGTATCTGCGCGACCTCGTGTCTGGCACCGAGGAGCCGTTCTTCCAGATTCCGAAATCGTCCGTTGCTGCGAACAAGGAGTCGAGCATCGCGACGCCATTGGCGCCCGCGCGCATTCCCGAGGGTGTCGCCGTCGATGGGTGGACCGCCGACGGGCGGATGCTCGTGGTGCGGACATTCGGACGGGCCATCTATGGCGTGCCGGTTGCCGGCGACAGGATTGCGCAGCAACTGGTGGATACGCCGTATGTCGAAGATCAGACCGTCGTCCGATCGGACGGCAGGATGATCGCGTACAACTCGGACGAATCCGGGCGGTGGGAGGTTTACCTCGCGAGCTTTCCCGACTTCACGCAGAAGCGTCAGGTGTCGCTGGCCGGGGGCATGCAGCCACGGTGGCGGCGCGATGGACGTGAGTTGTTCTTCCTCGCCGCCGACGGGACGATGATGGTCGCGGAAGTCGCAGCAGACGGGCCGCCGATGTCTGGCCTGCCCGAGGCACTGTTCAAAACCCGGCTCAGCCCATCGTCCAACGTCCCGCAGTACGACGTCAGCGCTGACGGCTTACGCTTCCTCGTGATTGAGCCCGAGGGCGCGGGTGGCGAGCCGATCACGTTCCTGCTCAACTGGGCGTCGACGTCGAACAAGTAGCTCGATAGACTGCGAGCCATGCGCAGACGCGATTTCCTCTCGGGCCTGGCGATCGCTCCCGGTCTGGCCGTGAGCCGTCGCCCGCAAGACACCGTGGCGTCTTCCGCGCCACACGGTCTCAAGCTCGGCGCCGTCACCTACAACATCGCCAGGGACTGGGACGTTCCCACGATCATCAGGAACCTCACCGAGGCACGGTTCGACGCGGTCGAACTCCGCACGACCCACAAGCACGGGGTCGAAACTGCGCTCTCAAAGACCGAGCGTGCCGCCGTTCGCGCGCAATTCGAGGCCTCGCCGGTGAAAATCGGTGGCCTCGGCACCACCTGCGAATTCCACTCACCGGATCCGGCGGTGGTGCGCAAGAACATCGAGGACACCAAGGCCTGGGTGCAGCTGGCCTCGGACGTGGGATCGCCGAGCGTGAAGGTACGCCCGAATGGGATCCCGCCTTCGGTGCCCGAGGAACAAACGCTGGAACAGATTGGCAAGTCGCTGGCCGAGTGCGCGGGCTTCGCGCGCGAGCACGGAATCGTGATCCAGCTCGAGGTGCACGGCGAGGAGAGCCAGCGGGTGCCGCGTATTCGCAAGATGTTCGATTACGCCGGCAATCATCCGAACCTCCGCGCCTGCTGGAATTCCAATCAGACCGACCTGCTCGACGGTGGCTTCGACGCCAACTTCCGGCTGTTGCGCGATCAAATCGGCCAGGTCCACATGCGCGACCTGTTCCTCGAGGAGTACCCGTGGCGGCAGCTGATCACGTCACTGGCCGACATGAAATTCACCGGCTACTGTTTCGCCGAGATCCCGGAATCTCCGGACGGCGTGCGCGTTCTCCAGTACTTCAGAGGCATGTTCCGGGCGTATCAGAACCTCTGAACTCGCGAGATAATGGCATCTGGTGCGATGCATCAATTCGACAGCCATCCCACGACTCAGCAGATCGATGTCCAGTTGAAGGACATCAAGAAGCGGCTTCCTCTGCGCGTGCTCTCCCCGGCCGACTGGACGCACTGGACGACGTTCGGCTACGTCGTCGTGCCGGCCGCGGTTCCGGAGCGCAACATTCGGCGATTGGTGGATCTGCTGTGGGAATTTTCGGAGATGAGCCCGACCGACACCAGCACGTGGTCGAGGAAGCAGCTCCGAGACCACCAGATGCTGGAGTTGAACAACAGCGGGATGGTCGAGATCTACAACCACCAGTATTTGTGGGACAACCGGCAGGAGCCGCGTGTCTACGACGCGTTCGTCGACATCTGGGACCGTGAAGATTTATGGGTCGCCATCGACCGCGCGAATCTGAACACGCCGAATCGCGACGGCCGGTCGTTCACGGGCTTCATTCACTGGGACGCAAATACGTCGTTGAGCCCGCTGCCGATTGGCGTGCAGGGCGTGTTGTCGCTGGTGGATACCGATGGCGAGACCGGCGGGTTTCAGTGTGTCCCGGAGCTATTCCGCACGTTGGAGCAGTGGATTTCCCGGCAGCCAGCGGATCGCCATCCGTTTCACCCGGACCTGAGCGGGTTCGAGATTGTGCCGGTGCCGATGAAGGCCGGCGACTTGTTGATCTTCAATAGCCTGCTCGCACACGGCATCAGGCCGAACGTCTCCACCGATCGCGTGCGGATGGCGCAGTACATCTCGATGTATCCAGCCGAGGAAGGCAATCTCGCCGAGCGCGAGGCGCGAGTTCGAAGTTGGCGCGAGCGTGAGGCGCCGAAGCGAGCCGCATTTCCCGGGGACCCACGCGAGTGGGAACGAACGCGCTACGACACCGCTGTGCTGAGCCCTTTGGGTGAGAAGCTGCTCGGCGCGCGCAGATGGCGCGACCATCCTCCGGGCGAAACTGCCTAGCGCCGGAACGGCACGAGGTCGCGAAGTCTCGACTCCCGCAAAAACAATCCTCCCCAGATCATCACCGCGACGTAGATAGGGAAGAGCGTGTGGCTCAAGAGCGGACTTCCGACCCGCACGTGCGTCGCGATCGCGCCGCCGAGATATCCGGTCAGCAGAATTGCCCCGAGGACTGCGGTCTGCGGAATCAGATAGAGCGCCAGGCACACCAGCTCGATGATGCCGATCGGAAATACGCGGTCGGCCGGATAGCCGAGCGCAGTTGTGCCGTCCATCGCTGGCGCCAGTTTCAGAACCTTGATGACCGTGTCGAACGTGAGAAACAGCGAGACCAGCGTGGTCAGCACCGCGCCCGCGATGCGCCGTGGTTTCGTGACGGGAGCGAGGACTGTCGGCATGAGTCAGTTGACCTCGCTCGCATCATAGGATCACCGCCGCGGCGCTGTTTTGTATAGAAACGACAGCTGCTGGTGGCCTCGGGCGATCTCTGCGGGTGTCTGGCCGATCCGGTACTTCAGCGAACGCGTGAGGTGGGCCTGATCGAAATAGCCGGCGGCGTGCACCGTATCCAGAATCGAGACGCCGTCTCTCAGAAGATTCGTGGCGCGCCGCGCCCGTTCGATCTGGCGAACGGTCGAAAGCGTCAGTCCTGTCGCGCGGAGGAAGTGCCGTTGCGTGCTCCGCGCCGACAATCGTGAGGGTTCACCGCGAACGGCGGCATCGACCGTGGAGTCGCGAACGATGATCCCCTTGCGAATCAACCGCGCGATGAAGGTGTCGGCGTTCTCGTACGTCGGGTAGTCCCAGGCCGACCCGTTCAGCCAGAACGACCGGCTCGTCGCATCACCGAGCGTGACATCCCGCCCGTCGATGAGCCTGCCCGGCGGCAGCTGCGGCATGAACGTGCCCAGCGCGAAGCGAATGCCCAGCCACTCGCCCTCCGCCGGGCAGTCGACTCTCGTCGCTCGCGTTTCCGGTCCGCGCACGGTGAGGAACGTCTTGCCTCGGTGCCGCGTCACCGCCATTTCGAAGTGATTCGCCGCGACGGACAGGAACGTTCCGGTTCGCTCGCTGTGGCACCGCCAGACACGTTCGACAAACGGTGAGTCCGGGAGGCGGTCTTCGAAGAAGATGAACACTCGCCTTCAGTATAAGAGAGCGACCAGCCTAGCCGATCGGCCACTTCACTCCCATGATCGTTGCGATCACGACGAACGTGCACGGCTAACGACGGGTCGCGCCAGTCGAACGTGACGGCTCTGCCATGAGGCCGCGCTGCAGGAGATAGTACAAGTTCGACCCGGCACAGAAGTCACGAAAGACTACTTGCATCACCGCAATGGCGAGGAGCCCTTCGAGTACCCAGGCGGTGATGGCGGCGCCGACCAGGAGGGCAAGTCCGATCGCGAGCGCAAACGTCCCGGCCAGACCCATCGCAAAGCGCCGGGGCGCCGGCGCTGCGCTCAACGACGGAAGCCCGCGCGGCCGCGCCACCGCCTGGTTGTAGAGGGCATCGAATGGGTTACGGGCTGGTACGAGCGCGCTCCACCACAACACCGCCGCGAGCGTCAGAAACAGCCACGGACTTTGCGCGATGATGCCGATCGCGGCAACCGCGCCGATGATTCTCGGCTGCAGCATCAACGCGGAATACAACGCCTCGGTGGGTTCCTGCGTGGCAAAGCCTTGTTGACGAATGAATGTGACACGTGATTCGCGCATAACGCCTCCTCTCGGCGACGCATCGCCGGTGATTACTTCATCAAGACGACCAGGCCGGTGAGCACAAGCGCGCCGGCCCACATCCAGTCCACGTTCAGCCAGGCCTTACGAAGAAGCCTCAGCCCCAGCTTTCGGTACACGAGCCATGCGGCCAGCGTCATCGTGACGAGATACGCCAGCGTGTGAACGGCGACCGCCATCGCGCCGACCGCAGCTCCATTCGTGGCCGCAGCCGCGATGTGGTGCACGTGCTCATGACCGGCCGCCGACAGCGTCGGCGGGGTTGAGATCACGAATGGGACCACCATGAAGCCCGCGCCGTGTGCCGAGGCCATCAGGAACGACCAGACCACCAGATCGCCGAAGCCGACCTGCATCCCGCCGAACCGGGGATGCCGATGACGCCACAACCGATAGAGTCCGAGCATGGTCAATATTGACGCGACGATGACGCGGAGCATGTCCATCGGTATGACGACTCGCACTAGCGCCACCGTCAACAGGACCACGCCCACGGCGGCGGCGTGACCCACCGCGATTGGCGGCAGCGCGCTCCACACGCCGCGCCCGCTGCCGCGCTGCATGCCCAACGCCACGGCGAACAACCATCCCATACCAGGATTGAGGCCGTGATACGCCCCGAGGAACACCATTGCCACGGAATCCATGGGATCTCCTCGCCACGCGATCTACGCGTAGCAGTACGAGTCAGATGATGCGTCGCCACCGTCGAGCCGCACTTGATGCGGTCGAAAGCCGTTCGTCTCCAGGAAGAAGTTCGAGTCCAGCGCCATACCGCCATCTGGCCCAAGATCAACTTTGGCCATCCATCCCTGAACGCCATCCGGGTAGAACTGTTCATCCCATGGCGTGTAGAGGCTGTTCGTGAAGTATGCGCGCCGGCCGTCGCGACTGAGCTCCACCATCTGCGGCCCGCCGTTCAGCGGCTGGTCTGGCTTGCTCGGGTGCGCGGCACGGTTGACGATGCCGCCAAGCGTCAGGGAGCTCACTTTTCTCGGGTTGAACGGATCGGTGACGTCGTACTGGATGAACTCGCCGAGGCCCCAGCACGAGACATAGAGGAAACGATCGTCGACCGACAGGTTGATGTCGGTCACGAGTGGCGCGACCGCTTTGAAGCCTTGCAGAAACGGCGGCAGCTGTTCGGGGCCGGCGGGCTGGGCCGGGATCTCGATCACTTTCTTGATCGCCCACGATTCGGAGCCGTCCGATCGCTTGCCCGTCTCTCGATACCAGAGCCAGATGGACGAGGACAGATCCTTCAGCGACACGACGACGCTGGCGAACCCGTAGGCCCGGGTCGGATTGTGAGCCGGCCGCAGCTCGAGCACCATCTGCTGGTCGTCGCCGAGCGGCAGTTCCTGCACGTGACGGCGGCGGCGCAGGTCCCAGACCTGCAGCGAATTTCCGTATTTGCCCGCGAGCAGCAGTTCGGGATTGACGCCGTCTTTCACCATGTTCGGCGTGCCCCAGGCGCTCGTGATCATCGTGTCGAACCCGAGGTGCCACCACACGTCGTAGGCGAGCTGCTGCGGTCCGCGATCCAGTTCCCAGCGGCCTTTGACGTCGAACGTCTCGGGATCGAGGAGGAAGATGCCGCCAGGTCCATTGCCGTCGGGCGAGCCGAGCGCGCTCACGAAAATGCCGTCGGGTCCGCAGTGCACGGTGTGCGGCGCGGCATATCCCGTGCGCTGAAAAAGCGTCTGCGGGTCGATGACTTTCACGATCCGGGGCTGCCTCGGATCGGGCCTGGTATCGAGGATGTGGATGCGCGATGACTGAATTCCCGGCACGACCAGATACCGCCGCTCCATGTGGGGATGCGGCGCGTACGGGCACAGGCAGGAACTGCAGGCATTCCAGCCGAAGTGATGCAGTTCATCGCCGGCCGCTACCATGTCGGTCCGTCCAACGAGGCGGCCGTACGCGCTCGAGGAGGGATCGACATCGACAACGCCCAGCGCGTCTGGCCGGCCGTCCTTCCGCGGATTGATCAGTGACACATAGGCCAGCGTCTCTGCCGGCGCCTGTGTGGCGAGCGTCGGCGACGGGTAGAAGGTCGGGTCTGGCGTCAGCAGCGGCATGGTCTCGCTCCTCGTGAAATTGCGTTCGGTGCAACGCGCCAATCTTGACTGCCCGGCGATTGGCGTTCTATGACCTGGACCCTGCGCTTCTTGCCCGAAACGCCGGATTTGCTTGACGCGTTGCTCGAGGGTCTGAAATCCTTGACCGTTCCTCCGGCGGCCGCGCCGGCTCTCACCAGCAGACAGTGATGGACGTTCTGTCCGACGTGCTCCGCGTCGTGCGCTTGTCGGGAGCAGTGTTCTTCACCGCCGACTTCTCGTCTCCCTGGGCCATCGAATCACCCCTGCCCGACATGCTGGCATCCGCTGTCATGCCCGAAGCGGAATGCGTCGTGCTGTTTCACATCCTCGTCGAAGGTGAGTGCGAGGTGGAGTGCCAGCGGCATCCGCAGACGACGATGGCAAGCGGGGATGTGATTGTGTTCCCGCGCGGCGATCAGCACACCATGCGCAGTCCCGGCGCCGGTAGGGGCATGCCGCTGTCAACGATCTTTTCGCCGGGCAAGCATGACGAACCGCCGCAACTGTCGCATGGGGGCGGTGGGCGAACGTCGCGCTTCGTGTGTGGATATCTGAACTGCGATCAACGATTCAGTCCGCTGGTCGAAGGGCTGCCGACGATGCTGTTGGTGCGAAGCCGGGATGAGTACTCGGCGATCGAAGCCGTGGATGCGAGCGGCAGCTGTCAGACGGTCGTGCCGCAGGGATCGAGTACCTGGCTGGGCACGACCCTCAAGTTCACGGTCAACGAGGCACGCGCCGCGCGTCCCGGCAACGTCGCGATGCTCGGCCGACTCACCGAGTTGATGTTCGTCGAGATCCTGCGCGAGTACATGCAGCGCCTCCCGGCCAGTCAGAGCGGCTGGTTCGCGGCCGTGAACGACGCGCACGTGGGCAAGGCGCTGCGCCTGCTGCACGCCAACCCCGTTCGCGATTGGACCGTCGACGAGCTCGCGCGCGAAGTGGCCCTGTCGCGCTCGGCGCTGGCGCAACGGTTCGCGGACCTCGTCGGCGAAGCGCCGATGCGCTACCTCGCCAACTGGCGCATGCAGCTCGCGAAGCAGATGATGCGGGAGGGTGCGCGCAACATCCAGGAGGTGGCCACGCGAGTCGGGTACGACTCGGAAGCGGCGTTCAACCGCGCCTTCAAGCGCGCCACCGGTTCGCCGCCCGCGGCCTGGCGCAAAGGCGCGACGCTGGTCAGTTAGGGCCCGAACCGCAGGCTTGAGGGCCGTGCTGAGGCCATGACATCTCTCCGGCGTGTCCTGATCGTGCAGCCTTCGCTTCAGCCGCCCGGCGGTGGGCAGGCGGTCGCCGCGTGGATGATCGAAGCGCTGAAGGATCGCTACGACGTCACTGTGGCGGCGTGGCAGGCTGCAGATCTCGCGGCGGTCGATCGCTGCTACGGCACGTCTCTGCAAGGATCCCGTGTTGCGATTCAGTGCGTACCCACGGCTTTGCGGCGGCTGTTGCAACCGATCCCCCTGCGGCTGGCGCTCCTCAGAGCGTCGCTGCTGTCCCGTCACGCGAGGCGCCTGGCGCAGACGCATCACGTCCTCGTCAGCGCCGACAACGAATTGGCGCTCGGCCCGCGAGCCATCCAGTACGTCCACTATCCGCGGCAGCTCCGGCCGCGGCCCCTCGCCGACATCCGCTGGTATCACCGTCCGAAAACGCTGCTCGATCTCTACTATGTCGTCTGCGACCGCCTGGCGCATTCGCGCGAAGGGTTTGCCACCAATACGCTGCTGGTCAACTCCACCTGGACCGGGGAGCGAGTGGCGCGGATGCACGGCGTTCCGGTCCGCATCGTGTACCCGCCGGTGCCGGGCGACTTTCCAGACGTGTCCTGGACGGACCGTGAACTCGGGTTCCTCTGTATAGGCCGCTTCGCCGAGGAGAAGGAACTGGAACGGGTAGTGGAAATCCTCGCTGAGGTGCGGCGGAGCGTCCCCGACGTCCATCTTCACCTCGTCGGCGGGCGCGACTCGCGCCGCTACTACCGGCGCATCGCGCGGCTCGCCCGCATCCACCGGACGTGGATTCGGCTCCACGAAAACCTCTCCCGCCCTGAGCTGGTGCAGCTCGTCGCGTCCCAGCGTTACGGCATCCACGCGATGCGCGAGGAGCACTTCGGCATCGCCCCGGCTGAGATGGTGCGGGCCGGCTGCATCGTCTTCGTGCCCGACGGGGGCGGCCAGGTGGAGATTGTCGGCTCCGAGCCTCCACTCCGGTACCGCACGAACGATGATGCGGTGGCCAAGATCGTGAGCGTGCTGACGGATCCTGGCGAGCAGACCCGGCTGCGGGCTCACCTCGCGATGCGCCGCGAGCTGTTTTCGGTCGAGCGGTTTGTGCAGACCATCCGCAGCGTGGTCGACGCGGTGGACCGCGGCGTGGGGCAGGAAAGCGAAACGTGATGGCGGATCGATCCCGCGCCCCGCGACTCCATGAACACCGCGATCTGCTTCTTTCTCGCGAGCCCTCGGCATCGAATCCCGTCGAAGCCGAGATGGCGCTGGCTCTACCGCCATGCGCGCGCCGCCGGACTTCGCGTGCTCCGACAGAATCGCCGTGTCCCTCGTCCCGGTGGGTACGAGGAGGGTCTTCGGCACGCGGTGGCGTCGCTGCGCCTTCGCTCAGCGAACGTGCCTCGCATCATTCTGCTCACGCCTGACGACGACGTGGCCCCCGAGGGGATCGACGAGATCATTCGCGTCGATCCGGCGCCGTACTGCGCTGTGCGCGGCGCGCATTACGAGTTCGGCGTCACCGTGTTCATGAAGCTCGCGGTGTTCTCGTTGAGTCGCTTCGATCGCGTCATCTATTTCGACTCGGACTTGCTGTTCGTCGACGACGTCTCGGACCTGTGGGCGCCCGACAAGAACGCTGATCGGGCGCTCTATGGCGTGCGCGAGTCGGAGCGGATCGGGACCACCGCGGCGCAGGCCATGGGCAAGGTCAACACGGGCGTGATGGTGTTGAATGCGCGCAGCCTCGACGGCGCCGCGCACCTCGAGCTTTTTGCCCTCGCGCGGGCAGGGAACAGCTACGACGGAGGCGATCAAGGGATCATCAACGCGTTCGTCGACGCGCGCCGTCCAGATTTCGCCGGGGAGCTCGACCCGAGCCTGAATGTCTTCGTGAATGATCGCTCGATCGATCGACGTTTGATGGATGCGCTGCCCGCGCGCGTCCTTCACTTCACCGGTCTCTACAAGCCATTTGCGACGACGCACGGCGACGAGTTCGTGCACGATGAGGAGATCCGCGCCCTCTACTGGAGCGTCGCGAACAGCCAGGAACCGCGTCCGCTCGCGCGCGGCATCGAGGCGCTCGTTTCGACGTCGCCACGTCGCTGAGGGC
>CAWHFZ010000019.1:0-147539 GCA_963828745.1 Vicinamibacteria bacterium
TATGTGTTCACGAGCAACGCGCAGGCGATCGAGTCGATCGCGCTGGCCTCGGCGGACGCCGCTGGCCGTGTGACGCTCTCGGTGCGGACGGCGGGGAAGGATCAGCACTGCTGGCGGCGCCCGGCAGCTGGCAGAAAGGGACGACGCCCAGCGGTGAACGGATTGCGGCAACCGGCGGGTGGACGGTAGCAGACACCTATACGTTGAAGGTCGCGCGATATAACACGCCCTTCATCACCACCTATCGCCTGCGCTTTGCGGGCGACCAGCTGATCGTGGACAGCGAACAGAACGTTGGCGCGCCGGAGACGCGGACCGCGCACCTCGAGGGGAAGCTCGAGGCCGCGGCCTCGCATCAATAGTCGATCACCAGACGTCCGCCTCGTGTGTCAGCTGGTACTGGCGATTGTGGACTTCGAGAAACCGCGCGCTGACAAGTTCCGAGAGGTGCTCGTTGCACGTCTGGGCATCGATGTTCCACAGACGCTGCGCCTGTGGGAGCGTCAGCCGGAGCGTCGGCTGTTTGATGAAAGTGCCCGCTATCCGTACCAGCAGTGCGCGCCTGGGATCGTCCTTCGGGACGAGCAACACGCCATGGGTCGCGGTCCGCATGACCCTCGCCTCCCGCATACCAACACGATAGCTGCCGCCGGTGACGACGGCGCCACGACGGTGCAACACCGTCGCGACGTCCTACTTACGCGTCGTCCTGCGGTCCACGCGCCCGGGCGCGCTGCGCTCGCGCCCGCAGGACCAGAATCCGCCGCACGGTCAAGCGCGAGTCGCGGCGCGCCTGACGCAGGATGTCGCTGAGCGTCGCGACCAGCGACCGTTCGCGCGCCTCGAGGTCGCGACGCTCGAGCGTGTCGCGGACGGCGAGCTCGAAATCCGCCAGGCTCATGCTCTCGTCGAGCGCGATCAGGGCTCGCCCGTCCGCCAGCGGTACCAGCCCCACACCTGGCATCGCCGCCAGCACCGGACTGGGCGGCACGATGATCACGGCACGAGTTCCGAACGCCGCGACTTCCGCCACCGGCGCCTGCGGCCGGTTGCCGAGCGGCATCGCGAGCCGCACGATCGCCCGGCTCAAATCCGCGTCGATTTGCCCGAGCGCCTCGATGACGTCGTCGGGCAGGGTCACCGTCACTGTCCGTGCTGGCCGGCTGAACTTGTGCGGCCGGCCACGACGTACCTGAACGAGCGCCATGGGGAAGCTTCCAGTAAACCACGGCTGAGGCGAAACGTCGAGTTTTTCTCAGACAATCGAGATGGGCCTGTATTTATCTTGAAATAATTTCCGCGACCGGCGCATACTGCCGCCCCCGGCATGCGTGTCTCCGCGCGGTTCGAACGGCAGCCCGAAGTCCCCGCCACCGCACGCACCTTCCGCTTCGTGTTCTGGGTCGCCGTCGCGGTCATGGCCGCGTCTGCGCTGGCCCTCGGCGACATCGTGATCGAGTTCCCCGCGCGCGACTAAGGTCACGGACTTCGCGGATAGAAACGCGGTCACGGAGCTCGCGGACAGAAAACGCCGTCACGGACCTCGCGGACAGGAAACGCCGTCACGGATTTCGCGGACTGGGAAACGGTCACGACCGCACGGACAATGCGGGTGACTGACTCGACAGAGCGTTTGGACTCAACGCGATAGCTGCGGAACTCGCGGGTCGCGCCGCGCGAAGCGCGGCTTGGGGCGTGTGCGGCGCGGAGATCGCAAGCCGACCACAACGGGACGCATTGGCTTGCGATTCTCCGCGCCGCACACGCCCCAGCACCGGCCTGCGGCCGGCGCGCGACCCGGTGTACGTCAGATTCCAGAACCGCGCCTTCGACTGCGGCTGCGGTATTGCCGGCGCCCCGTTGGCGTTGGTCCGAGACCCAGGAGTCCGTGTCGTCCGTGACTGACGAATCCGTGATGGTCCGTGACTGATGAATCTGTGGTGTCCGTGACTAATGAATCTGCGGCGGTCCGTGACCCAAATCTGTGACGTCGATGACTAGGACCGTTGACGCTGGCGGTAGAGGCCCGAATTGACGGCAGCCGCCATGCGCTCGACGTCGAGGCCGCCGACGAAACGTTGACGCGCTCGGCGACTTCGCGGGCGCCGCAATCGCGTCGGCGTAATCCACGAACAGCGTGTCGAAGCAGGGGCGGTTGACGAGCATCGCGCGCGTGCGGCGCAGATGCGCCTCGTACCTCGTGACCGTGCGGCTCGCGCCGTCCGCGGTGACGAGGGACGTTCGTCCCGCATTGAGGCTGGAGGCTCCGCCGGGCGTGCGCGTCGAGACGCCGTGCGTCTGGGCGCCGGCGCTGCGCGAGGGGGCATGGCGAATCGCGGCGGAGCGTTCCGGTCAGTACGATCTTCGTGTCACCGCCGGCGGCGCCGGCGCAACGAAGCGGGTGGTGGTCTCGATCCGCGGTCGCTGCGCGGGACTCCCCTGGTCGCCGCTCGCCGGGCGCTGAGGCGCTATCCGGGGCTTCACGATGCCCTGGATCGTGGCCTTTTTCATTCTCACGAGCGTCTTCATGGTCGCTGGGCGGTCGCTGGTGAACGTCGTCTTGTAGCCGCTTTCATGGATGCGCGATCCAACTTGCTGGATTCCCGGACCCCCTCTGCGGCGTGTCAAACCGACGACGCCCTGATTTCCGCCCGAAGCACCCACTACTGTCATCCCTTCGTCACTGGTACGGACCGTGCTCCTGTCAGGGCGGTTCATCCCCAAACTGGCGATTCGTCATCATGATGCGGCTATTCGCACCATGTGACTGGATCGCCTGGACCAGGACGAGGAGAGACGCATGAGAGGAATCCGGCTGGGGCTTTTGGCCCTTGCAGCGATTGGTGCGACCGCGTTGAACGCCGCTGCCCAGCAGACGGCGGGTAACGTCAACGGTCGCGTGCTCGATCAGCAACAGGCCGCCATGCCCGGCGTGACCGTCACCGGCACCAACACGGCGACGGGCTACAACCGCGCGGCGACGACCGATGCCGAGGGGGCCTACCACCTGACCGCCCTGCCCGTCGGTACCTATCAGCTGAAGGTCGAGCTGTCAGGCTTCCAGTCGCTCACCCGCGAGATCCTCGTCGAGGTCGGCGCCAACATCGACGTCAACTTCGAATTGCAGGTGCAGAGTCTCAGCGAGTCGGTCGAAGTGACGGCGGAAAGCCCGCTGATCGAGACGAGCACGTCGTCGGTCGGCGGCGTCGTGGATACCAAGCGCATCGAGTCGATGCCGCTCAACGGCCGTCAGTTCGCGAACCTGGCCGTGACGATTCCTGGCGTCACCCTCGGGATGCACTCGGATCCGACCAAGAGCACGCAGTTTGCGCCGCAGATCGGCGGCGGCAACGGCCGCAACATCAACTACCAGATCGACGGCGGCGACAACAACGACGACACGGTCGGCGGCCTCCTCCAGCTGTTCCCGCTCGAGGCGATCGATCAGTTCAACGTCATCACCTCGCGCTACAAGGCCGAGTACGGCCGCAGCAACGGCGGCGTGATGAACATCGTCACCAAGAGCGGCACCAACCAGAATACCGGCAGCTGGTTCACGCTGTTCCGTGACGATTCGCTGAACGCGCAGACCGAGACCGAGAAAGTGAACGACGTCGAGAAGCAGGGCTATCGCCGCTGGCAGTACGGCGGCTCGTTTGGCGGGCCGATCGTCAAGAACAAGATTCACTACTTCGGCGCGTTCGAGCGTACGCAGCAGGACACGTTCCAGTCGGTGAACACGCAGGGACTGTTTCCGAATGAGGACGGCATCTTCGCCCTTCCGTACCGCGAGACGCTGGTCACGGTCAAAGGCACGGCGACCTTCAACGCCGACAACTACCTGTCGGTGCGCTACGGCCGCAACGAGAACTCGCAGCCGTACGCCGTCGATCCGCTGACGCCGCCGAGCGGCTGGGGCGACAGCTCGAACACGTTCAACTCGATCAACGCCAACTACAACATGGTGCTCGGCTCGGCGAAGCTGAACGAGTTCATCTTCCAGTACGCCGACTTCAAGAACGGCATCCTGCCGCTCAGCACCGATCTCCGGCAGACGTTCCCGAATGGCGTCGGCATCGGCCAGAACCGAACACGCCGCAGACGACGGAGCAGCAGAAGTGGCAGTTCCGCGACGACTTCTCGTGGTACGTCTCGGGCAAGGGCGGCATCGGCCATGGCCTCAAGGTGGGCGCCAGCTGGATCCACGAGCCGCGGCTGTTCATCACGTTCGCCACGGCCAAGGGCGTCGCCGCAGTTCACGCACCTCGACGATACGCTCGACGGGCCGATTGCGACCGTGACCCTGAATGATGGATTCGCCGATGCGGACATCCCGATGGAGCAGTACGCGTTCTACGTGCAGGACGACTGGAAGCTGACGTCGCGCCTGACCCTGAACATCGGCCTCCGCTACGACTACATCGACGGCTACCAGATCGATCAGTCGACGAACCCGAACTACGTGAAGGTGCAGCAGGCCGGCGCCGCCGGACAGCTCGCCGGCATCAAGGGCCTCGAGAACTTCGGCAAGACGCCGAAGGAGGACAGCGACAACTGGCAGCCGCGGATTGGCGCAGCCTTCGACCTCCGCGGCGACGGCAAGGACGTCATTCGCGGCGGCTGGGGCATTTACCAGGACGTCGGCTACACGAACTCGAACGTGCTGTTCCCGGCGCATCGACGCCAACGGCGCGTTCGGCGCGGTGTTCCAGGTCGACGACCAGGACGGCATCCGCAATCCGGACGGTTCGTTCTTCAAGGTCAGCGATCCGCTCCCCAACATCGCCGATCAGAACCAGGCCGATCCGAGCGCCCTGCCGCTCTTCGGGCAGTTCCTCGACCCGCGGCTCGAGATGCCGTATACGCGCCAGGCGTCGATTGGCTGGTCGCACGAGCTCACGCAGAGCTCGGTGGTGACGGTCGATTACGTCAACAACCAGGGACGCGACCTCAACACGCGGCCGCGACTGAACGTCCGGACAGACCCGGACGGCCCGTTCGCCGTCTCGAGTTCCTGGGCCTGCAGCCGAACGCGCTGGGCACCCGTGCCGCCAGCAGCTTCGCCAAGAGCGACTACCAGGCGATGATCGTCGGCTACAAGCGCCGCATGAGCAAGGGGTTCGACCTCACCGGCAGCTACACGCTGGCGAAGGGACACAGCACGGTCGGCACCGCGGTCGACGAGCTGAACGTGAACAACCTGCAGGATGCGACGCTGCTCTACGACGACCCGCGTGTGGACGGCCCGACGAGCCGGACCGACGCGCGTCATTCGGGCTCGATCGCCAGCATCTTCGCAGTTGAAGTGGGGCTTCCAGCGTCGCGGCCATCTTCATCTTCCGCAGCGCGCTGCCGGTGTCGATCACCGAAGGCATCGATCTGAACCGCAACAGCGAGAACAACGACATCCCGCTGCGCGCCTACGCGTTCGACGGTCTCAACTCGGACGGCACGCGCCAAGGTGAAGGACATCGGCGAGTGCAAGACCTACAACTGCGGGCGCGGCGCCAAGCGGACGCAGTTCAATCTGCGCGGCAGCAAGCGGTTCACGCTGCACGGCTCGATGCGGATCGAGGCGATCGCCGAGGTGTTCAATCTCTTCAACGCGAAGAACCCGAACACGTTCACGACGACGCGCGCTGGTGGGCAGCCTGGACGCTAACTCGCCGAACCCGAACTTCATGCGGCCGCAGGAGTACGCGGGCGATTTCGGGAACCTCGATCAGCGAGTCGGCCAGATCGGGTTCCGCTTCATCTTCTAAGCGCGTAGGCGCACGCCGCGTGCGCCACACCGCTGATGGATCCGGCCCGCGAGCCTGGTGCTCGCGGGCCGTTTCTTTTCTGAACTACTCTCATCCGATGCGTCGCCTTTTCTGTGCCGCCGTGGCGCTCGTCACCGCGGCGTGTGGTGGCCGCACGTCGTCGACGCCTGCCGAGCCGCCCGCCGACAGCGGCCAGTCGTCGTTCTCGTGACGATCGACACGCTCCGTGCCGATCGCGTCGGCGCCTACGGCTGGCGCTCGGCACGGACGCCGGCGATCGACGGTCTGGCCGCACAGGGCGCACGCTTCGAGCGCGCCTACGCGGCGGCGCCGATCACCCTGACCTCGCATGCCACCCTGCTCACCGGTGTCTATCCGCCGCGCCATGGAGCCCGTCACAACGGGATGCAGGTGCGGAGTGACGTGCCGACGCTGGCCACTGTCCTCCGCGATAAGGGATTCGCAACCGCGGCCTTCATTGCGGCATTTCCGCTCGATCACCGCTTCGGTCTCAATCGCGGCTTCGACACGTATTCCGACGCCTTACCTCGAGGCCCTGACGGTCGTCTCCTGAACGAGCGGCCCGGGAGGGCCGTTGTCGACGAGGCCCTGGAGTGGTTGCGCACGCACACGCAAGAGCGGCGCATCTTCCTGTGGGTGCACCTGTTCGAGCCACACGCGCCCATACGAAGCAAAGGCGTCGATGGCCGACGCCGAGACCACGTTCGGTCAGCGAGCGCTATGACGGCGAGATCGCGAGCGCGGATGCGCAGCTCGCGCGCCTGATTGAGGGCGTGGTACCGCGTCGAGCTTCGACGCTCATCGTCCTGGCCGGTGATCACGGCGAAGCCTTCGGCGAGCACGGCGAGGTCGGGCACAGCGTCTTCGTCTACGACACGACGCTGCGAGTCCCGCTGGTGATTGCCGGCCCGCGGGTGCGCGCTGGCGCGCAAATCGCCGAACCGGTATCGCTGGTCGACGTGATGCCGACGATTCTCGAGTTGATGGGCCTGCAGCCATCGTCCACCGATGGAATCAGTCTTGTGTATGCCTTTGATCGGCAGGCCGTCGGAGGCCCGCACGCGGTGCCTGTGCAGCGGCGTCCCCTCTATGCCGAATCCTTCGCGCCGCTTCTGGACTTCGGCTGGAGCTCGCTGCGGTCCGTCCGCGTCGGCGGGGACAAGTACATCGCTGCACCGACACCCGAGCTCTACGAGGTAGAGACCGACGCCGGCGAAACCAGGAATGTCGCCGCGACAAAGCCGGAGATCGCGCGCGCGCTTGCCCCTCTGGTCGATCGATGGTCGGCCGCGGAACTGCCGGCCGATAGCAAGTCGACGCCGGCCGACAACCAGGCCTCTGCGCGGCTTCGCTCTCTCGGCTACCTTGCGTCATCCGGCCATAAAACAGCGGCGGCCCGCGCCGACCCCAAGGATCGGATTGCGCTGGCGGCGCGGATCGCCGAGATCACGTCCGGCGAGCTGCAGGGCGGCGCATTGCGCGCGTCGCTCGAGCGGATCGTGCGCGAGGACCCTTCGAACGGACAGATGCAGATGCGGCTCGGCTTCGTATTGCAGGACGCCGGAGACTGCGCTCGCGCGACGCGGCACTTCGAGGCCGCGATTGCCGCCGACGTGCCATCGGCCGAACCGCGTCTCGGACTCGCGGAGTGTCTCGCCGGTGCCGGTCACCTCGATGCCGCCCGCCGTGTGCTCGAGGCCGCCGACCGCATCGAACCGGGGAATCCGCTCGTCGCCGCCAACCTCGGAATGCTGGCGCTCGGCGAAGGGAGAACATCGGAAGCCATCGACCGCTTGCGGTCTGCATTGTCGCTGGCGCCGGACCTCCATCAGGCGCGGTTCGCGCTGGCACGCGCCTACGGTCGCGCCGGCCAGCGCGCCGACGCCGCGCGAGAAGCGCGCGAGTTGTTGGCGCGATTGCCACCGGCGGCGCCTCAGCGCAGCGAAGTCGAGCGGCTGATCGCGGCGTTGCAGTAAGAACAACGAGCTCAGAACGACGAACGACGAGCTCTGAACGCGGAGTGACGAATGACGAGCTACGTGCTACGAGCGGCGAGCGACGAATGACGAGCGAGGAACTCGAACGCGGGTTCATCCGCCGGCTCGGGTTCGCCGTTCATAGTTCGCCGTTCGTCGTCCCGCCGTTCATCGTTCATCGTTCATCGTTCGCCGTTCGTCGTTCGTCGTTCGTCGTTCGTAAGCTCGTGGCTCGGTGCTCGTCGTTCAGCGCTCGTCGGTCGTTGCTCCGAGCTCGTTGTTCCTATGGCAGCTTGGCGAGCATCTGATCGCGCTCGGCGGCGGTGATCCAGCGCCCGCGGACCATGACGCCGCTGATCTTCGCCATGTTGGCGACGTCGTCGAGCGGGTTGGCATCGACGAGGACGAGGCTCGCTTCCTTGCCCGCGGCTACCGTCCCTGTTCGATCGGTGGTCCCGAAGAATTGCGCAACGTTGATCGTGCCCGCGCGAAGCGCTCGGTAGGGGCTGAGGCCCGACGCGACGAGCGCTTTCAGTTCGCCATGGGTCGCCCAGCCCGGCACCTGCATGATCTGCGGCGTGTCGGCGCCGAGCAGGACGCCTGCGTCCGCGTCATCCAGCGCCTTGATGACCTTTGCGCGGATGGCCTCGAAGCGCTGCCGTTTCTCCATCGACACATCGGCGATGTCCTGCAGGAAGCCGTTGCGCGACTCGATCCATTGATCGGTCATCTGCTTCGGCAGGTACTTCATCTCAGGCCGTGCTGCGAGCGCCTCGGTCGTCTGCGGCCCCATGAATGCGGCGACCAGGCTTTGGGTCGGCACGTTCCATACACCGGCCGCCTTGGTCCTGGCCACGAGCGCCGGGATCTCGGCATCGTCCAGATGATCGACGAGCGCCAGGCCGAAGAAGCCCGGTTCCCTGGTGTTCACCGGTGCGCCTTCCTTGACCAGCGCTTCGAGATAGCCGTCGAGATGGTCGATCGATCGGTAGCGCACCTCGAGCGCACGTGCGAGCGTGACGTCGACGGGCACGTGCCCGGAGAAGCCAATGCCGAGGCGATTCGCCGTCGCGGCGAGTGCATCGAAGGGACCGCGCTTGATGCCGGGGTGGATTTTCAGGAAATCGTAGCCCGCCACTTTCTGCTCTTCGACCAGCCGCGTGGCAGTGGCTTCGTCGGGAACGGTGTTGCCGTTGAGCGATGGTCCTGAAGTGTAGATCGTCGGTCCCAGCAGTTCGCCCTTGCGCACCCGCTCGCGCAGCACGAGATGTGATGGATGCCCCAGCATGCCCCGGATCGTCGTGATCCCGCGGCCGACATTCAGCAGCAGGATGCGCTCGTTCAACGCAACGTCTCCACCGGTAAGGTGGCCGTGCATCTCTGCGAGTCCCGGCGCCAGGAATTTCCCGGCGCCGTCGATCGTGACGGCGCCCGATGGTGCCTTGACCCTCGCCGCCGGTCCAATCTCGACGATACGATCGCCTTTGACGAGGACCGTGTGATCGCGGAGGACGGTCTCCCGATCCATCGGTACGACGTGGACGTTGACGAAAGCCGTCACACGGTCCTGCGCGTGCGGCGTGGCGGCTGCGAGGGCAATCGCGCAGATCCAGAGGCAGAACAGACGTGTCTTCACAGGGGGCACTCCATTCGTTCCGAATCTAGTAGCTCAACCCCGGCCGTCGACGGAAAAACGGCCGGGACCGGCCAGCAGCAATACGACGAACGCGCCGAGGAACAGGAACGCGAGTTCGCCGTTGTGCGGGCCGGTCAGTCGGCCACCGCTGCCGATCAGAAAGGCAGTGGTCATGTTGATGATGCACACAATCGCTGCGAAACGGGTGAACAGACCCAGAGCGATCAGCGATGCGCAGACGGCTTCGGCAAAAGTCGAGAGCGCGAGGCTGGCTGGAGATCCGATGCCGAACGGATCCGCGAACTTCTGAGACATCACGCCCCACATCGAGATCTTCATCCAGCCATGCAGGAGCACGAGCAGGCCGCCGAACCAGAGCCGCATCACCAGCAGCGCGAGATCGGGATAGACGGGCAGGAACTTCAGCGTGAGGAGACGGCCAGCGGAGGTCATGTCTCAACGTAGCACACGCGTTTTCAGCCATCGCTTGCCGCTAACTCGACTGCTGCTTCACGCCGACGCCAAACTGATCGCCCGCGCCGACGGGCCGGGTGCCGTCGAACACAATCTCGAGCAATTTCTCGCTGCCGACGTCCCTCTTCATTTCGTCCTGGAGCGCAACGATGCGTTGCTTCGTCCTGGTCTTGAACACTTCTCCCGTCGACGGATAGGCATGCTCGCCGTCGATGCTGAACGAGATCCAGCCCGGCTGATCGCGCACCGGAATGGTGGCGATCTGCTTGGGTGGCATCACCGTATTGTCGAAGACGTGTACGGCATTGTTGTGGCCGTCACACAGCCAGAGCTCGCGCTGGTCCGGCGTCAGGCCGATACCGTGTGACGGGCACCCATGGCGCTTCACCGGTCCCTTCTCGTAGCCGTGGACCTCGACGCGATGCAGCTTCCTGCCTGTACGGATGTCACCGATCTCGAATCCCAGCAGTTCGTTGACGTTGACATAGCACAGCGTCTGATCGGCGTTGATCGTGAACGGACGGATCGAGTGTGAGAAGGGGCCAACGGTGCGAATGACGGTGTGAGTTTTCGGGTCGGCGATTGAGAGCTCAGGCGAGCGCAAGCCGGCAAGGTAGACCCGGCTGCCGTCTCGTGCGTAGACAGTGTTGTGGGCGCCGGAATTCGTGACCACCTTGGCCACGCGCTCGCCGGTCGTCCCGTCGACCACGTTCCAATGCGGGCCTTCGAAGGAGGGCACGTACAGGAGTGCGCCGTCCGGCGAAATCGCAAGACGATCGCACCCGCCTTCGAGTTCCTTCTGCCACAGCAGACGGTCCGACGCCAGATCGATGCAGCCAAGCCGCCCGATGGTCGTGACATACAAACGGCCGGTGCGCGCGCTCGCGGCGATCCCTTTCACGTTCTCGGGCGGCCTGCCCTCGGCGGGCGCGAACGTCGGAATGCGGCGAACGAACTCGTAGCCCTTGTCGATGTCGTAGACGAGCACGCCGATCCCGCCGTACTCGACGTAGTTCCGGATCCCGGGCTCGGCGACGTACAGCAAACGCCGAGTCGTCTGCGCTCGTACCCGCGTCGCCAACGGCATCGCGAGTGCGGCACCGGTCAGAGCCAGAAATTCTCTGCGATGCATCGTTGTTCCTCGAAGGCGGACCTGAAGGTCCGCCCTACATATGATTGTCGCGAAGGCGGACCTGAAGGTCCGCCCTACACATGATTGTTGAAGGGCCGCCCGTGCATGTAGGGCGGACCTTCAGGTCCGCCTAACAAGACCGCATCAGGTCCGCCTCTCAGACATCGATCGCCACGACCTCGTGGACCTCGATCGTCGGCACGGTGATGGTCAGCACGCCGTCCGGCGTTCTCTCAACCGCCGGCGAAGCGTCCGCGGTGAGCAGGTGGACCTTGCGTGCCACCATGCCGCTCGGCAGCCGCAGCCGAACGCGTTGAGGGCCAACCGGGAAAATCTCGCGCAGCGGCCCCTTCATCATCATCGGATTCGTGAGATTGACAAGATGAACGGTCACTGTGTCGGACTGTCGCCACACGCTGACGTCCAGAAGGCCCGGGCCTTCGACCTCGACGACGGGTGGCTCGTCGAGTGCCCACGTGACGACGTTACGCAGCAGCCGTCCGTGATCCGGCGACAAAATCTCCCAGAATGTGCGATCGATATCCCACGGAATGTAGGCGACGCGGCCCTTGCCGGCTTGGCGCAGATAGAGCTCGCGCGTTTCGGTGTGCGCGACGCGCGGGTACACGTCTTCCATCGGCAGATCCGGGTAGGCTGGGATCAGCGTTACCGGCGACGGGAACGCCATCGTCGGCATCACGTCCAGCCTGAACGCACCGTTGATGATGCGCGGTGTGGCGTCGAGACCTTCCAGGACAGGATGCCGCCGGCCGGTCTGCGCATCGGCGTCGAGACTCAGATATGAGTTCTGCATCGGGCCATCGACTCGACCGGTGAACCGGACGCCAAAGAGATCCGCGAGGCCGAAATCCGTGCGGCGATCGCCGGCTTCGTCGCAAAGCGACGATGCGAAGGTCGCCACGACGCTGCCGCCGCCTGCGACAAAGGTTCGGATCGCATCGCACTGCGCGCCGGAGAGCGCGGCGGCATCCGACAGGATCAGCAGCTTGAAGGGGGCGAGCCGACCCGGATCGAGAAACGCTTCGTGCACCAGCTCGAACGGGATACGGGCTTCGACGAGCGCGTGGTACATGCCGAGGACGTGGTCCTCGTGGTGGTCGTCGCTCGCGATGCCCGGGTAGTTCGCGGCCGTCTGCTCGGAATGGAGGAGCGCGACCCGCGCCAGCGGCGTGTCGTTGCGCAGGTAACGCTCGTGCGAGAAGTGCCAGGCGTAGATGCGCTCGACCGTCGTGAGCCAACGACGGTCGTAGAGCACACCGGAGAACTTCGCCACCCATGGCCGCTGGCCGTTGGCCGTGCCCTCGGCCACCCAGAGCCGGACTTCCGGCTCGCTCTGGACGGAATCCTTCCATCGGTAACGCTCTTCGACGCCGACGCTGAAGATGCCGGCGATGGGGCGGCGTCCCATGACCGAGCGGAATTCCTTGGCGCGCCGTCCGTTCGCCCACGGTGGCATCAGCCCATGCCGTGCCTGGAAGTCCGAGAACTGAATTTCTGCCAGCTGCCCGGCACTCTCGAGCGTCGGCGGACCGTTCGGAATGAATCGCGCCTCGGGGTTCGCCCGCCGCACCGTCGCATCCCACTGCTTCCACAGCTCGACCAGCCGCGCGTTCCTCCAGTCGACGTACTCCCGCCGTCGCGGGTCCCGCACGTCGAGGGTGGTCGGCAGTTCGTGACCCGTCGCCGCTCGAAAATTCCCGGCGCAGTGCGTGCAGAAGCAGTCGCCGCCCTGGGGTTTCCACCGATTCGAGAAGATACCGTCGACCTTGTAAGTCTCGACGATCTCGCGGTGGACGCGATCCATGAGCTCGAAGTTGTACGGTCCCAGCGCACAGGTAATCCAGAGCTCGGGGTTCGCCCAGTGCCGACGCGGCGCTCCTGTCTGGTCGACCGAAATCCAGTCAGGATGCGCCTGCCGCACGTCATCGCGCGTCGCGTGCGGGTCCGTGCGCGCGAGCACGCGCATCCCCAGCGTGCGGCATCCGGAAACGAGCGCGCCGAACGGATCGCTGTTGCCAAGCCAGGCGCTGCGGTGGTGCAGCGGCACCTTGGTCGGATAGTAGGCGACGATTCCGCCGGCGCTCAATGTCGCGGCGTCGGCATGCAGTCGTTTGAAGTAGTCGAGCCAGAACTGCGGATCGAAATGTCCGGGGTCATTCTCAACCAGCGCGAGCTGCACCCACCGCATCGGTTGATCGAACCAGCCCGCCGGCGCGACGCCCGCGCGGACCGCATTGCCCTGCGCAATGGCACCAGACTCGCCGGCTGCGAGCCGTGCGCCGACGCTGACGATTCCGCCCGCAGCCGAGTACCGGAGGAAGTCGCGACGTGACACGGAAGACATGCCAGGATTCTATGTGCGACGGCCGCACGTCGCACCAGTCGCACCTATCCCCACCAGCCGCACTTGTCGCACCAGCCGCACCTGTCGCACCCTGACTGTTTTAGACTCTCTGCACGATGTTGCCGAAACCCCCGTTTGCCTGCGATCTCTCGAGCGAAGACGAGCTCGCGATCTTCGATAACCTCAAGCCCCGGCTCGACGGCGTGTGGGACGCGCTCACCGACTGCGATGAGCGGACATATACGTCGGTCGTGATTCCGTCGATGACGCTGGACCAGCGCGAACTCCGCAAGCTCGTCGGTGCGCCGTTCTACGAGGAGCGGCTGCTGCTCCTCTTGATCCGGCTGCGGAATCCCCGCGCGCACATGGTGTACGTCACCTCACAACCCGTACACCCGATGATCCTCGAGTACTACCTGAATCTCCTGACCGGCGTGCCGGCGAGCCACGCCAGGGCGCGTCTGACGATGCTGTCGGCGCACGACTCGTCGCCGCGATCGCTGACGGAGAAGATCCTGGAGCGGCCGCGTCTGATCCAGCGGATCCGGTGGGCGATTCAGGATCCGTCGCGCGCGTACATGACCGTCTTCAACTCGACGCCGCTCGAGCGAAAGCTGTCGGTGCTGCTCGGCGTCCCGCTCAACGGCCTCGATCCCAAACTGTCGTACCTCGGAACCAAGTCGGGAAGCCGGAAGGTGTTCCGGCAGGCTGGCGTCAACCTCCCGGCAGGCGCGGAGGATCTGAAGAGCGAGTCCGATGTCGTGGACGCCCTCATCGATCTGCGAAACGTGCGGCCGGGTGTCCGCCGTGCCGTCGTCAAGTTGAACGACAGCTTCTCGGGCGAAGGTAACGCGGTGTTCACGTTCCCCGGGTCGCCGAGCCGCGACGCGATCCACGAGGCGCTGCAGCACGTGTCGATCTGCGCACCAGATCAAACGCCGCGCGCGTACCTCGACGAGTTCAACACGATGGGCGGCATCGTCGAGGAATTCATCGATGCCGCGGAGAAGCACTCGCCGAGCACGCAGTTCCGTACGAGCCCCGGCGGTGACGTCGTGCTGATCTCGACCCACGATCAAATTCTCGGAGGGCCGTCGGGTCAGGTCTATCTTGGGTGCCGTTTTCCCGCGAACGACGCGTATCGTGTCGAGCTGCAGGAGGCGGGGACGCGCGTCGGTCGGGTCCTCGCCGCGCACGGCGTGGTCAGCCGTTTCGGCGTCGATTTCCTTGCGTATCGAAATAGTCCGGAAGAGCCGTGGGCATTGGCGGCGCTCGAGATCAACCTCCGCGTCGTCGGCACGACGCACCCGTTTCTGGCGCTGAAGTTTCTGAGCGGCGGACGGCTCGACGCCGCATCCGGACTCTTCTACTCGCTCGGCGGGCGCGCCAAGTACTACATCGCGACCGACAATCTGAAATCCGAGGCCTATCGCGGCCTGCTCCCCGAGGATCTCGTCGACATCCTCACCGTCCACGAGCTGCACTACGACCACCGGACTGAATCAGGCGTGCTGTTCTATCTGATTGGCGCGATGTCGGAGCACGGCAAGCTCGGGATGACGGCAATCGCCAACAGCCACGAGGAAGCACAGGCGCTGTACACACATACGCTGGCGGTCCTCGACCGTGAAGCCGCCGTCGGTCGTGTTGTCACGCCGCGCGAGCCGGCGCCCCTCGAGTAGCGATGGAGACGCATCGAAGCGCGGCAGTCTGGTGGGCGCTCGCGATCGCAACGCCGCTTGCACTCATCGCCGCACCGGACAATCGACCGTTTCCGCCGCTGCCGACCGCGTCCCAGGCGGCGTGGCAGGCGATGGAGACGAATGCCTTCGTCCATTTCGGGCCGAACACGTTCACTAATGTGGAGTGGGGGAGCGGCCGCGAGGATCCCTCGCTCTTCAACCCGACGGCGTTCGACGCCCGACAATGGGTGCGCGTCTTCAAGCAGGCCGGTTTTCGTGGCGTCATCATCACGGCCAAGCATCACGACGGGTTCTGCCTGTGGCCCTCCGCGCTGTCGACCCACACCGTCGCCCGCAGTACGTGGCGCGGCGGCAAAGGGGACGTGCTGCGCGAGCTGTCCGATGCCTGCCGGGAAGAAGGCCTCAAGTTCGGCGTCTATCTGTCGCCGTGGGACCGCAATCATCCTGCCTACGGCACAGCGGAGTACAACCGCGTATTCGCGGCGATGCTCGAGGAGGTCCTCGGGCAGTATGGGAAGGTCTTCGAGGTCTGGTTCGACGGGGCGAACGGCGAGGGACCGAACGGTAAACGGCAGGTCTACGACTGGCCTCTCTTCATTGGCACTGTGCGGCGGCTGCAGCCTGACGCCGTGATCTTCAGCGACGCCGGCCCCGACGTGCGCTGGGTCGGTAACGAACGCGGCGAAGGCGGCGCAACGTCGTGGTCGTTGATCGACCGCGCGCGCTACGTGCCAGGGACCGATCTGAGCAAGGAACTGACGGAAGGCTTCAGAAACGCACCGGACTGGGTCGCGCCCGAGTGCGACGTTTCGATTCGTCCTGGCTGGTTCTACCGATCGTCGGAGGACAGCCAGGTGAAGACCGGAGCGCAGCTTGCGTCCCTCTACGAGGTGTCCGTCGGCCGTAACTGTCAGCTGCTGCTCAATGTTCCGCCAGATACGCGCGGTTTGATTGCGGAGCAGGATGTGCAAGCCCTCACCGGCATGCGGCGGCTGCTCGACCAGCGATATGCCAATAACCTTGCGGCGGCCGGGCGGGTGACTCAGGCATCCGGCGCGAATGGTCCGCAGGGCGTGGTGACCGACCGCGACCTCGGCACGTTCTGGGCAGGCGGCGATCTCACGCTTTCGTTGCCGCGTCCGGTCCGCTTCAATCGCGTCGTGTTGCAGGAACCGATCGCATTGGGCCAGCGCATTGCGCGCGCTCGAATCGATGGGTGGATCGACGGCGCGTGGTCGTCGCTCGCCGAGGTCACCACTATCGGCTACAAGCGCATCGTCCCGATCGCGGACACGACGACTGATCGCGTGCGGGTGACGGTCCTCGACAGTCGCGCGGAGCCGCTGATTGCAGAAGTCGGCTTATTCGAGGCGAAATAGCGCTAACGTGGTGTGATCCTGAACGAATCGAATCGTCCCTCCGCACTCTTTGGACCACCGACGACGAGCGCTACTCGCACCGCACGATCCCACGGAGGAAGGAATGCGCCATCGGCGTCGTCGCCGGCTTTCTGCCAATCCGCGCCGTCGACACTGAACTGAAAGCTGTAGCGTTCGGCGCCGGTGACCACCATTCGCACATCGACGAAAGTTTTCACGGCCAGTGGCACCGTCGCCACGATCCGCTGCACATTCTTCTCGCGAATCCAGACGACGAGGCTGTCCGACGTCAGCGAGGCGCCAAGCGCATTGGCGCCGTCACCGTAGGCGCAGAGGCCGGCCATGACGCCGGCGGCCGGCTTCGCGATGCGCGCGCCCGCCGTGTAGTCGGGAACGCGCGCCTGCCGTGCCACAATCGCGTCGACTGCGCTGGTCGCATCTCGGCCAGACGTGCGCAGCACAAGCGACTGCGCGACGATTGATGCGTCCGGCGGCTGGTCCCAGGGCCACTGCCAGCCGGTGCGCAGGCGCGGCCCGAGGAAGTCGTCGACGACGTCCGCCGGATCGCTCTTCGACGGCGGTCGCGGCCAGCGGCGCCGGCGCCTTTTCACTCGGACCTTCACCGTTGTTGATCGTCGGCCAGCCGTCGGCCGTCCATGCGATCGCGTCCAGCACGCCCTGACGGCCGATGAATTGGAAGCCGATGGTCCGATAGGCGTGGTAGAGCAGGAAGTCACGGCCGTCGGGGGTTTCCACCACCGAGCCATGACCGGGACACTGCCATCGTGAGTTCCCACCCAGAATCGGGTTCGCCGGGTTACGTTCCCACGGTCCGAGCAATTGCTTCGCGCGCGCGACGCCCAGCTTGTAGTCGCAAGATCTACCGCAGCACGCGTCGGCGGAATAGAACATGTAGAACCAGCCATCGCGCTTCAGCAGGTACGGTCCTTCGATGAGGTGTGCCTCCCAATCGGCGCGGTTGCGCAGCAGTTCCTTTGGCTCGCCCTCGAGCGCGGTGCCGTTCGCGGATAGCCGCTGTGCCCAGATCGGTGTCGGCTGCTTGCGGCTGTTGCCGTCTTCTTTCCAGACGAGATGGCGGCGCCCGTTCTCATCCCTGATCGGCGCGCCGTCGATCGACCCGGCATCCTGACAGACGAGCGGACCGTGATCTGTGTACGGGCCGGTCGCCTTCAATGCCGTCGCCACCGCGACGCAAAGCGGGCCGTCCTTCTTGCGCGCCGTGTAGTAGACGAAGAATCGCGACCCGTCGTGGGAGATCTCGGGCGCCCAGTAGCTGCCGGCGGACCACGACGGCGGCGTATCGAAAACGGCACCCGATTGCGTCCAGTTCACCAGGTCGCGCGAGTGGAGAATCGGAAAAATCGGCGCCCATTGCGACGTCGTCGCTGTCGCCCAGTAGTCGCTGCCGACGCGCACGATCGAGGGATCGGGATAGTCTCCGGGCAGCACCGGGTTCGAGTAGCCGGCCTGATCGGCCGACGTCGCGGCGTGGGCGGCTACGACGGCGGCGACGATTAGCGAAGTCGGGATGGCTCGCATAGAGTTAGCCAATGATGACTCACATCGCGTGCGCTGTTGCAGGGCTCCTGATCGCGGCCTCCGCCTCGCAAGCGCAGACTGCGACTCCGAAACAACGCGCCCGCGAAATGGGGTTGAGCGCCGTGATCGGCGGTACGCCGGGGGCGCTCGATGCCATCACCGACGTTGCGGGGGTCGAAGTCGGTCACACCACGCTCATCTCCGGCGACGGCCGGCTCGAGGTCGGCAAGGGCCCGATTCGCACCGGCGTCACTGTCGTGCATCCGCGCGGCAAGACGTCGAACGATCCGGTGTTCGCGGCCTGGTTCACCCTGAACGGCAACGGAGAGATGACCGGGACGACGTGGGTCAGGGAGAGCGGCTTTCTCGAAGGACCAATCGGCATCACCAACACGCACAGCGTCGGCATCGTGCGCGACGCGATTCTCCGGTGGCAGGCGAAGCGGCCGGGACTACAGCCGTGGGGGCTTCCCGTTGTGGCCGAGACCTACGACGGCGGACTCAACGACATCAATGGCTTTCATGTGACCACCGACCACACGATATCGGCGCCTCGACGGCGCATCTGGCGGACCTGTGCTCGAAGGCAATGTCGGCGGCGGCACCGGGATGAGCTGTCACGGATTCAAAGGCGGCATCGGGAGTGCCTCTCGCGTGCTCTCGAAGGCAGATGGCGCCTACACCGTCGGCGTTCTGGTGCAGTGCAACTACGGACGCCGGAGCGAACTGCGAGTCGCAGGCGTGCCGGTCGGCGAAGAGATCGCCGATTTGACGCCGTGCATTTCAATCGACAATCCGTCAACGCCGTCGAATCGCCAGCGCTGCACGGGCGCCGACACGCCCGGCGAGGATGCCGGCGCCGGTTCGATCATCATCGTCGTCGCCACCGACGCGCCTGTCCTGCCGCATCAACTGCAACGTGTCGTCACGCGCGCGTCGCTCGGTGTCGGGCGCATGGGCGGCAAAGGCGAGAACTCGTCCGGGGACATTTTCATCGCGTTCTCCACGGCCAATCCCGGCACCGCCGCGCAGAAGGACCCGTCACGTGTCGACATCCTGCCCAACGACCGCATCAACCCGCTGTTCTATGCGACCGTGCAGGCGACGGAAGAGGCCATCCTGAACGCAATGCTGGCCGCCGAGACGATGACCGGGGCCGACGGCCTGCGCGTGTTCGCGCTGCCCCACGACAGGCTGATGGCGGCCATGCGCAAGTACGGCAGGGTCAAGTGATTGCGTCTCGCCTGCGGTTGGGCGAATGCCCATCCGAATGTTGCTAAGCTCATCTGTCAGATGGCCGACGGCCGTGTCAGGACCCCGACACGGCTGCGAACGCCCGCACCTCTGAATTCGCTAAGAAAATGACGGATCCGTCCCGATCCGTACCTCATTGGCCGTGGGAAAAGCTGGGAATCAGCTTTGCTTCCGCGGGCGTACGGCCCCCTGACGAATGTCCATTCGAACGCCAGACGACCCCACGATGCCCGAGCTCGACGTCGATCCACGGACTGCCGAAGCGCTTCGCCGCGCCGAAGTGCAGCTGCGGACAGACCCTCAAGATGGAAGCCGTCGGCCGTCTGGCCGGAGGGATTGCGCACGACGTCAACAACCTGATGACCGTCGTCACGGGGTATGCGGAGTTGTTGATGGAGGAGCTCCAGGATCACCCCCGCCTTCACCAGATGACGACCGAGGTGAAGCGGGCGGCCGATCGCGGCACGACCATCGCGCGCCAGCTGCTGGCGTTCTCGCGCAAGCAGATGCTCAGCCCGACGGTCGTGAGCCTGAGTGAAACGATCCTCTCGATGGAGCGCACGCTGGCCGGCATCGTTGGCGATGACGTGGAGTTGGTGTGTGCGCCGTCTTCCGAACCGTGTCGCGTTTACGTTGACGCCGCTCAGATCGAGCAGGTCCTGGTCAACCTCGCGACCAACGCGCGTGAGGCCATGCCCGGTGGCGGCCGCTTGTCGGTGTCGGTCTCGCAGGTCGAGCTGAACACCGCGGGCGCCGTTCGTGGCCCCGAGATGCCGCAAGGCCCGTATGTGGCGCTGCGGATCTCGGATACCGGTGTTGGCATGGATCTGGAGACCCAGGCCAAAATCTTCGAGCCGTTCTTCACGACCAAGCCGCGCGGGCAGGGACTCGGGCTCGGCCTGGCCACCGTGTACGGCACCGTGAAGCAGTCGGGCGGATTCATCTACTGCGACAGCGCTGTCGGCATGGGCACGACGTTCACCGTTTACCTGCCAGTAGTCCCTGACGCTTCCCTGCAATCGTCGGTCGCCTGAAAACAACGAGCTCAGAACAACGAGCGACGAGCTCTGAGCTTCGAGCGAAGAACGACGAGCTTCGAGCTTCGAGCTTCGAGTGAAGAACGACGAGGTGTGTGCGTCGCTCGCTCAGGGGCGTTCCTCAGAAGCTCGTTGTTCGTTCCTCAGAGCTCGTCATTCGTTGCTCAGAGCTCGTTGTTCGTTAAGGCGCCAGGCGTTTGAACGCAGCGATCGCGCCGCCTACGACCAACGTCACGACGATTCCCACGACCACCCAGAAGCCTGCGGCATGATGGCTGAACGGCACACCGCCGACGTTCATGCCGAAAAGACCGGGAATGATCACCATCGGCAGGGTCAGTACCGTCACGACGGTGAGGACGAAGAGCGTCCGGTTGGTCTGCTCGTTGACGTGCGCCGTCAGTTCTTCCTGAAGCAGCCGCACGCGCTCGACGAGCGCCACCGAATCAGCGACGGCGGCCGAGAGCTCCTCGGCCGACTGGCGCAGCTCGGCCGCGTCCTCGACACTGACCCACGGCGGCGGCCGGTTCAGCAATCGAAAGAGCGCCGCCGGCTCCGGCGCGAGCAGACGCTGCAGCCGAACGAGCGTCCGTCGCAGCGCACCCAGCTTGGGGCGATGCGCCGATGCGCGGTGCAGCATCAAATCGTCTTCGATCACATCCACCTGCCGCGTCGCGTCGCGGACGATGTGGACCAGCACTTCGGCCTGGTCGTGAAGCAGATGGGCGAGCAGGATACACGGGGATCGGAACGGCTCGCCGGCCTTCACCGCCGCGCGCAGGCGGTCCACTGACTTCAGCGGCGTCGTCCTCGCGCTGACCAGCATCCGGCGATCGACGTAAAGCGTCACCGTGGACGCGCTGGACGTTTCGAAGGCGAAAAAAGTGACGTCGTTCAGCACGCCGAGGAGCGCGTCGCCTGACGCCTCGACACGGGTGCTGGTGCTGTGGCCGAGCAGCTCGTGGAAGTCGCGCGGCAGATCCAGATGCTGGCCGAGCCAGCGCTCGGATGCCGCATTGGCGAGGTTGAAGTGCAGCCAGACGAACCCGGACTGATCGCCCGCGCCGCCGAGCCAGGCGACCGCTTCGTCGGCGGTGATCGGTGTTCCGAGACCCGTGGCCTCGAACACGTACGCGCACACGAGGCCGGCTCTGTCGGAGCCGTACATCATGTCGCCAAACTTCACGTGCTGGGTAAACGGACCGGCGATCGTCGCGCGCGCTCCTGTGAAAATGCGAGCCTACGCGGGCGGTGTAACGACGGCGTAACGGGGCGGGTCGGATCGGGTTGATCGTCGGGTTGATCGGTTGATCAGGTTGATCGGGTCAGGAAGCGTGAGACGACGGCTGCGAATGCCGCTGGCTGCTCGAGGAACGGGAGGTGTGCAGTGCCGGGGATCACTTCCACCTCCGTGTCTGGCGGAAGGGTGGTGGCGAACGCGTGCACGGCGTCGGGCGGCGCGTAGAGATCGTGCTCGCCGGTGACCGCGAGGCAGCGGACGCCTGCGAGTGGAGGCGGCTCTCGCGCGTCCCATTGCGCAAGGGCTTCGGCAGTCGCCAGATAGCCTGCTGCCGATTGCGTTTCGAACAGCCGCGCGAAGAGCGCAGCGAGCCCGGGCTGGCGATCCAGCGTCGCCCGTGACAGGTTGGCCGATGCCACTGTCGCACCGAGCCCGCTCAGGCCGCTCCGCCTGATCTCCTGCGCGCGCGCCGCGATGCGCGCTCGCGCGCCCGGCAACGGGTCGCTCAGGCCGCCGACGGCGATGAAGGCGCGCGCCACGTCCGGCGCGCGCCGGAACGCTTCCAGCGCCACGATCGTACCCATCGAATGACCGACGATAGCCTGCGCGCACCCGCCGGTCCGCTCGACGAGATCGACGACGACGTCGGCGAGTGCGTCGAAGGAGAACTGGGACAGGGGCGGACTGAAGCCGGCGCCGGGAAGGTCCGGCGCAATAGTGCGGTAGCGATCCTGCAGCGCTGTTCCGAGCGTCGCGAAGAAGTGCGCTCCGCCGCCGAGGCCGTGGAGGCACACGAGCACCGGGCCCGAACCCCACTCCTCGACGTAGACGCGCGTGCCACCGGCAATCGAGTATCGACCGGTGCGCATGGCCGCTTACGACGGCCCGAGACAGTCGAATACGAGACGGTAGAATTCGGGATGCGACTGCCAGGTCTGCCCGGTAACGATACGGCCGTCGCGGACGGCCTGATCGGCGGTGACGTAGGTGGCGCCGGCGGCTTCGATCTCCCAGCGGCAGTGTTCATAGGCGGTGACCCGCTTGCCGCCGATGATGCCTGCCGCCGCGAGGATCTGCACGCCGTGACAAATCCCGAAGATCCACTTCTCCTGAGCGTCGAACGCGCGAACGATCTCGAGCACGCGCGGCGAGTGCCGCAGGTACTCCGGGGCGCGTCCGCCGAGCACGAGAACGGCGCGATAGTCGTCGACGCGAACCTCGTCGAGGGTCAGATCCGATTCGGCGCCGTAGCCCGGCCGCTCGACGTAGGTGTCCCACCCCGGTTCAAAATCGTGGATGACCAGATGCAGCCGGCGGCGGCTGGGCGCAGCAATCCGCGGCTCGAGGCCCGCCTCCAGGAGCCGATGACGCGCATAGAGGCACTCGTAGCTTTCCCCGGCGTCGCCGGTGATGATGAGGATTGGCTTCGGCACGCGCTGATTGTTCCCGCAAAGCAAGAAGCATGGCAAGCGCGCCGTCTCCCTGCATACAATCTGCGCGAGCGCTCGTGACCGATCGCACTACGCCCTTCGGCGATCCCATTGGCTTCGACGTGCGGGGCTGGACTGCCCGCCCGAGGCCTCCACGCACGGCAATGGTCGGCCGCTACGGTCACGTCGAGCCCGTCGATCTCGCTCGGCACGCGGACGAGCTCTACGCTGCCAATCGCGTCGATCCTGGCCGGAGGAACTGGACCTATCTCGCCAGCGACGGCTTCGACGATCTCGAGGGCTACCTGGCGTGGCTCGCCGCGATGACCAGTGGCGACGATCCGTTGCTGCACGCGATCGTCGACGGCGCGACGGGATCAGCGGTCGGCGTGGCCGCCTTCATGCGGATCGAGCCGGCAATGGGCGTCATCGAAGTCGGCAACCTGAACTTCTCGCCGTTGCTCCAGCGCACGCGCCTGGCGACGGAGGCGATGTTCCTGATGATGCGCCGCGTTTTCGACGAGCTCGGCTATCGCCGCTACGAATGGAAGTGCGACAGCCTGAATGTTCCGTCGCGACGCGCCGCCGAACGTCTGGGCTTCAGCTTCGAGGGCATTTTCCGTCAGGCCGTCGTATACAAAGGGCGCAATCGCGACACCGCGTGGTTCTCGGTGCTCGATCGCGAGTGGCCGGCGCTGCGCGGCGCCTACGAGCAGTGGCTGTCGCCCGCCAACTTCGACGACAGCGGGCGCCAGCGCCGGCGGCTCGCCGACCTCATCGAGCATGCGCGTGCCGATCACAGTGGGGCGTAGTCACAGACGCGGGTCACGGGTCACGGGTCACGGACAGACACGGACACAGACGGGCCACGGACGGACACGGACAGACACGGACTTTTTTACAACATGGCTCAGAAGGGGAAGGCAGCCTCGCATCCGCCGATCTCCGACCGCGCACTGAATCGCGCGACGCTGGCGCGACAGATGTTGCTGCGAAGGGAAAAGGCGACGCCGGTCGCGGTAATCGAGCGCCTGGCCGGGATGCAGGCGCAACTTGCGCGGCCGCCGTTCGTCGGCCTCTGGTCGCGCATCCACGGGTTTCGGGCGGCCGATCTGATCGAAGCGGTCGATCGTCGCGACGTCGTCCGCGGCACGCTGATGCGCGGCACGTTGCACCTGGTCTCGCGCAAGGACTTCCTGGCATTCCGCGCCGTCCTCCAGCCAGTGCTCGCTGCCGGCCTGCAGGCCATTCTGAAGGATCGTGCCGGTGCGCTCGACATCGACGGCCTCCTCGACGCCGCGCGCCGCTACTTCGGCGAGGAGCCGCGAACGTTCGCAGAATTGCGAGCGCACTTGATCTCGCGCTTCCCGAAGGCCGACGAGCGTGCCATGGGCTATGCCGTGCGGATGCACCTGCCGCTCGTTCAGACGCCGCAGGCCGGGTCTCCGTGGGCGTATCCGGCGTCCAGCGACTTCGCGGTGGCCGACGCCTGGCTCGGAGCGGCGCTGAAGAAACCTGATGCGTCAGCGATGGCGTTGCGATTCCTCGCCGCGTACGGCCCCGCTCGTCCTGACGATCTCAAGACCTGGTCCGGCCTGGCGAATGCGCGGGAGGTCTTCGAGTCGCTGCGACCGCAGCTCCTGGTCTTCTCAGACGAGCGCGGCCGCGAGATCTTCGATTTGCCGAAGGCGCCGCGGCCCGATCAGGACGAGCCGGTTCCCGTTCGCTTCCTCCCCGAATTCGACAGCGTGCTGCTGGCGTACGCGGAACGCACCCGGGTGATTGCCAAGGACCATCGTCCGCACGTCGCCTCGAAGAATCTGTTCGTGCCGGCGACGTTCCTCGTGGACGGCATGGCGGCCGGGATCTGGCGAGTGGAGCGAAAGCGCAAGTCGGCGGCGCTCGTCGTCCAGCCGTTCGTGCCGATCGCGAAAACCACGCGCGCCGAGCTGGAAGCGGAAGGCGACGCGCTGCTGCGGTTCATGGAGCCCGACGCGGAAGCCTTTTCCGTCGTCTGGCCGTCCAAAACACTCACACGGCCCCCGAAATCCGCGTGACCGGGCCCGTGCCGGCAGACGGGCGCCGGTGAACAATGGATCGCACGCCTCCGTCCATACGTGGGGCGCGAATCATCCGCAAAGGACTGCACATGTCATTTTCCGAACTGCTCAAGGACGCGAAGCACTCGATCCGGATGTTCGTGCGCAGCCCCGGCTTCACGCTTGCAGCGGTCGCGGCCCTGGCGCTCGGCATCGGCGCGAATACGGCGATTTTCTCGATCGTGAACGCCGTGCTGCTGAAGCCGGTGCCGTTTCCCGAGCCCGACCGTCTCGTCGTCTTTCAGCAGACCTCTCCGCAGGGCGCGTTCAGCGCCGGGTCGCCGGCGAAGTTTCAGTTCTGGCGCTCGCAGACGAGCGTCGTTCAGGACGTCTCCGCCTATCGCTCGAACATCGTCAACCTGACCGGCGAAGGCATTCCCGAGCAACTGCGCGCGAGCCAGGTGTCGGCCGATTATTTCCGGCTGTTCGGCGCGCCGATGCTGCAGGGGCGTGGATTCACGGCCGATGAAGATCGCCCGGGTGGTACGCTGGTCGCGGTATTGAGCCACGCGCTCTGGACGCGCCGCTTCGGCAGCGATCCCCGCATCATCGGCAAGACCATCTCGCTCAGCGGCGAGCCCTACACCATCGTCGGCATCGTCGGACCCCACTTCGACGTGTCCGAGTTCGGGCCGCCGCCCGATGTCTGGACGCCATTCCAGCTCGACCCGCACACCAGCGATCAAGGCCACTATTTTTCGGTCACCGGACGCTTGAAGCCGGGCGTGACGCTCGCGCAGGCGCAGGCGCGCCTGGCGCTCGCGGCCGTTGAATACAAACAGAAATACCCGAACGTGTTGGAGCGCGATCAGGGCTTCTGGGTCCAGCGGTTGAGCGACGAGATCGTGCAGGAAGTGCGACCCACATTGTGGATGCTCCTCGGCGCCGTGAGCTTCGTGCTGCTGATTGCCTGCGCCAACGTCGCCAACCTCCTGCTGGTCCGGGCCACCGGACGTCGGCGCGAGATCGCCATCCGCGCCGCGATCGGCGCCGGCCGCGGCCGCATCATCCGCCAGCTGCTCACAGAAAGCGTGCTCCTCTCACTCGCGGGCGGCGTCGTCGGCCTGGTCGTCGGCATGCTCGGCATCCGCACCCTGCTGGCGGTGAATACCGCCGGCCTGCCGCGCGTCGGCGAGGACGGTTCGATCGTCAGCCTCGACTGGCGCGTGCTCGTGTTCACGCTCGTGGTGTCGATTTCCACCGGCGTGATCTTCGGTCTCATCCCCGCATTGCACGCCTCGCGCGCCGATCTCAGTGGCACGCTGAAAGAGAGCAGCGGACGGTCGGGCACCGGCTTCCGTCAGAACAAGACGCGATCGGTCCTCGTGGTCGTCGAGGTCGCACTTGCCCTGGTGTTGCTGATCGGCTCGACACTGCTCGTCCGAACGGTAGTGGCCCTGCGGACCGTCGCACCCGGCTTCGACGTCACGAACGTCCTGACGATGCGGATGTCGATGAGCGGGCCGCGTTACATCAAATCGCAGGGCGTCGACGATGTGGTCCGGGACGGCGTCGCCCGAATCAAGGCACTGCCGGGGGTCGTCGAGGCGAGCGCCACGTGCTGCGTTCCGCTCGAAGGGGGATACGGCCTGCCTTTCATCATCGTCGGCCGGAAGCTGGAGCAGGGGCCGTTCCATGGCGGCGGTGGCTGGCTGACGGTCGCGCCGGGCTACTTCGAGGTCTTCCGAATCGCCGCGAAGCAAGGCCGCACCTTCACCGATCGCGACCGGGCGCAATCCACACCCGTCGTGATCATCAACGAGGCGATGGCGCGCCAGTACTGGCCGAAGAAGAGCCCGATCAACGAGCGGCTGATCATCGGCCGTGGCGTGATGCGTGAGTTCGCTGACGAGCCCGAGCGCCAGATCATCGGCGTCGTCAGCAATGTCCGGGACGGCGGCCTCAACAACGATCCGCAGCCGACGATGTACATCCCGCAGGCGCAAGTGCCGGATCCGGTGAATGCGCTGAACGTGAAGATTACGCCACTGGCGTGGGTCGTCCGCGCCTCCGGCAGCCCCTATTCGCTGACCGCGCCGGTGCAGGAGGCGTTGCGTCAGGCGACCGGTCTTCCGGTTTCCGAGATCCGCACGATGGATCAGATCGTCAGCCGATCCGTCTCGCGCCAGCGCTTCAACATGTGGCTGATGACCGTCTTCGGCCTCGCGGCGCTCACCCTGGCCGCGATCGGCATTTACGGCCTGATGGCCTATTCGGTCGAGCAGCGGACGCAGGAGATTGGGATTCGCCTGGCGCTTGGCGCCGATTCCGCCGGCGTCCGCAAAATGGTGGTGTTCCAGGGGATGCGTCTCGCGATTGTCGGCGTTGTCGTCGGCATTCTCGCCGCGTTCGGCCTGGCCCGTCTGATTTCCAATTTCCTCTACGGCGTCACCGCCTCGGATCCGGTCGTCTTCATCGGCGCGCCGGTCGTCCTGACGGTCGTCGCCCTGATCGCGGCATGGATTCCGGCCCTCCGCGCCAGCAAGGTAGACCCGATCGAGGCACTGCGCTACGAGTAGTCCATCGTGATGGTCGAAGATCAGATCGAGCGCCGCGGGATCACCGATCCCGCGGTGCTGGCGGCGATGCGGGCGGTGCCGCGGCATCGGTTCGTGCCATCGGACCAGGCCGATGCCGCGTACGACGATCGCGCGCTGCCAATCGGCTTCGGCCAGACCATCTCCCAACCCTACATCGTCGCCTTCATGACGCGGGCCCTGAAGCTGGCACCGGAGCACCGCGTGCTGGAAGTGGGCACCGGCTCTGGATATCAGGCGGCCGTTCTCGGCCAGATCGTCGCCGAGGTGCAGACGATCGAGATCGTGCCTGCGCTGGCGGAGCGCGCTCGCGCGGTGCTCGCCGAGCTCGGATACTCGAACGTCCACGTGCGGACCGGCGATGCCTATGCCGGCCTGCCGGAGCTCGCGCCCTTCGATCGGATCATCGTCACCGCGGCGCCGGACCATGCGCCGCAGCCGCTGATCGATCAGCTCGCCGAAGGTGGCAGGATGATCGTGCCGGTCGGCATATCGCAGCAGCAATTGATCCTCATTACCAAGGACGCGGCCGGCGTTCAGTCCGAGCCGTTGCTCGATGTCATCTTCGTCCCCTTGACGCGGGGTGCCAGCTAAGGCTCGACAAGCAGAGCTGTCAGGTCGATCCGATTTCTGTCTCCCGTTTCCCCGCGGCCCGAACAGTGCTACTCACGATTGCGCCCGGCGTCGCCGGCCATTGCGTGGCACGCGGCTTGCCGCGCCACGCCGCATGGCTGGTGCTGAAGACGAACTGACGCCGCTCGAGACCGCGCCGGCGGACGCACCGCCCCAGGCACTCTCCGTCATACCACCGGCGCCACTGCCGGCTGCATCGACGCGTATCGGTCCCTATCTGGCCGTCGTTGCCGCCGTCGTTGTCGCCGGCGCGGCAACGGTTGTCTTCATGAGCGCGCGGCCGTCGGCGCGTGCGTCAGTTCCGGCTCGTCCCGCCGCCGTGTTCACTCGTCCACGTCGCGAGTCACCTCGATCGCGAGCCCTGCCAATGCACCGCTGCCGCACTGGAGCAACCGCAACCAGGCGCGATGGGTGAGCAATCATCCCAAGAGTGTGGCCTTCGAGCTGGCTGCCGATCGCGACGTGCCGGTATGGATGCACCGGGTGCAGCCGCTATTGGTAGTGCGGTGCCTCGCGCACAAGGCCGACGTGTTCGTCTTCACGGATTCGCCGGCACGGATCGAGCCGGAAGACGAGAATCACACCGTCAACGTCGCCTTCGACGCCGAGCCTGTGGCGACCGAGCGATGGATGGATTCAGACGAGCACGACGCCCTGTTCGCGCCCGACGGGACGGCGTTCGCGCGGCGGCTGGCGCGGTCGCACACCTTGCGGTTCGGGTTCACGCCTCACAATGCGGCGTCGGTGACGGTCCAATTCACAACCACCGGGTTCGACAGCGTGTTGGAACGCGTCGCCAGCCAGTGCCGGATGTAGCCGCCTCGGTCGTTGTCAGCGGTTGAGCGATAATTCCGCGCAGGCACATGCCTCTCGCGGAAGGAACCTGGCTCGGTCCCTATCAAATCGTCAAGCCGCTGGGCAGTGGCGGCATGGGCGAGGTCTATCGCGCCCACGACGCGCGTCTCGTGCGCGACGTCGCGATCAAGGTCCTGCCCACGGAGCTCTCGAGCGACCCGGTTCGCCGGCAGCGGTTCGAGCGCGAAGCGCGCGCGATCGCCGCGCTGAACCATCCCCACATCTGCATCCTCCACGACATCGGCGACGATGGCGGCGTCGAGTATCTCGTCATGGAGTTGCTCGACGGCGAGTCGCTGGCGGATCGGCTGGCCCGCGGCCGCCTCGCCGTCGACGAGGTCCATCAGCACGCGACGGCGATCGTCGAGACACTGGCCGTCGTGCACGAGCGCGGCCTGGTGCATCGGGATCTGAAACCGGCAAACATCTTCCTCACGCGCCATGGCGTCAAGCTGCTGGATTTCGGCCTCGCCCGCGACGCGCGGCCGGCCTCGGTGGAGGACACCGGCGTCACACAAACCGGCCTCGTCATGGGCACGCCTCGGTACATGGCCCCCGAGCAGTTGCGCGGTGGAATCACTGATCCGAGGACCGACCTCTTCGCGGCGGCGGCTGTGATTTACGAGATGGCGGTCGGCCGGCCGCCGTTCGAAGGCACCACGCTCGTCGACCTGATCCACGCGATCGCGTACGAAGAGCCTGCCCCCTTTCCGCCAGGCACGATGTCTTCGGCATTCGAGCGTGCCGTGCGCCAGGCACTTTCGAAGAACCCCGAGCACCGTCCGGCGAACGCGACGGTCTTTGCCGCCGCGCTCCGGAGCGACAGCACGTCGCAGCTCACGACCGAGGTCATGGCAACGGGCCGGGGACCGGTCCGGCTGATCGTCTTGCCGTTTCGACTGTTGCGCCCCGATCCGGAAACGGATTTCCTGAGCTTCAGCCTCGCAGATGCCGTCGCCACGTCGCTCTCGGGCCTCGACTCGATCGTCGTCCGATCGACGTTGGCCGGCATGCAGTACGCCTCGGCGGCGCCTGACTTCAAGCTGCTGGCAGAGCAGGCGGCCGTCGACGCGGTGCTCACCGGGTCGCTGCTGCGCGTGGGTGGACAGGTGCGGGTCTCGGCGCAACTGGTCGAGGCCCCGCAGGGCTCAGTCGTGTGGTCGCAGACGATTCAGGCGCCCGTGCAGGACCTCTTCCAGTTGCAGGATGCGCTCGCGCACGCGATCGTCTCGTCGTTGCACGTGCCGCTGGCCGCCCGCGAGCATCACGCCAGGCGCAAGGACGTGCCAATCAGTGCGGCCGCCTACGAGCTCTACCTGCGCGGCAACCAGCTGATGAGCGACTCCTCACGCTGGGACGACGTGAAGAAGCTGTACGAAGAGGCCTTGGAGCTGGATCCCGGCTATGCACCGGCATGGGCGCGCCTCGGACGAATGCTGCGCGTAATGGCGAAGTACAGCGGGACCGCGGTCGAAGGCGAACGGCTCAAGGCCGAACGGGCGTTCGAACGCGCGCTGGCGCTGAACCCGGATCTGTCGATGGCGCATCACTTCTACGCGCATCTCGAAGTGGAAATGGGCAGGGCCGTCGACGCGATGGTCCGGTTGCTGGTACGCGCCCGGGCGCGCGGCAACGATCCTGAACTCTACGCCGGACTGGTGACGACGTGCCGTTACTGCGGCCTGCTCGACGAATCCGTTGCCGCGTTCGAAGCGGCACGACGGCTGGATCCCACCATCAACACGAGCGTGGCGTACACTTTTTACGTCCGTGGCGACTATCCTCGAGTCGTCGAAACGGATGCGGGCAACCCGCCGTACGCGGCACTTCTGGCGCGATACCGGATGAACGATCCGGGGGCGATGGGTGCCTTCGAGGAAGCACAGCGTGGCGCGATGTACGAAGGCGTGCGGCTGATCGCGCTGATGTACCGTCTGGCGATGGAAGGCGACCTCGAGACGTTGCGACCCAGGCTCCGCGACGTACTGTACCAGCGGCTTCAACGATCCCGAGGGCTACTATCTGCTCGCCACCTATCTGGCGAAGGCGGGTGCGCACGGCGAGGCGCTCGAGATGCTGGATCGATCGGTCCGGGACGGCTATGGCTGTCCGGCGGCGCTGCGACACGACTCGTTCTGGGATGATGTGCGCGACCAGCCCGCGTTCGTGCAGATCCTGAGGCAGGCCGAGTCGGCCTCCGACCGGGCTCGCGAAGCCTTCGAGCGTGCCGGCGGTGCTGCAATCATTGCCAGTCTGACGCCATGAAACTCTCCGCCCCGCCCGTCATCCAATCCGGCACCGAGGAACCAACCGTGACCGCAGAACAGGACAGGCTGAATGCTTCGCGCCAACGCATGGCCCACTGGAAACGGTGGGGCCCTTACGTCAGCGAGCGCGCCTGGGGGACGGTCCGCGAGGACTACAGCGCCGATGGCACCGCCTGGGAATTCTTTCCGCACGATCACGCACGGTCGCGCGTGTACCGCTGGAACGAGGACGGCCTGGCCGGGATCTGCGATCGCCATCAGAAGATCTGTTTCGCGCTCGCACTTTGGAATGAACAAGATCCGATCCTCAAGGAACGGCTGTTCGGCCTGACGGGCAACGAGGGAAACCACGGCGAAGACGTGAAGGAGTACTACTTCTACGTGGACTCCACGCCCACGCACTCCTACATGAAATACCTCTACAAATACCCCCAGGCGGCGTTTCCGTACGCCTTGCTGGTGGACGAGAACCGGCGCCGCGGGAAGAGCGCCAAGGAATTCGAGCTGATCGAGACCGGCGTATTCGATGAGGACCGCTACTTCGACGTCGAAGTCGAGTATGCGAAGGCGACGCCTGAAGACATCCTGGCCCGGATCACCGTGTTCAATCGCGGTCCCGAAACCGCTCGCCTTCACGTGCTCCCGACGCTGTGGTTCCGGAACACCTGGTCGTGGGGGCAGCACGTCACTCGGCCGATCCTGCGACGTGCCGCTGGCGATGTCCCGATTGTCGAGATCGGCGAACCGGACTACGGAGCACGCTGGCTGGCGTGCGACGGCGCGCCACAGCTGCTCTTCACCGAAAACGAAACCAACGCGCGCAGGCTGTTCGGCGTCCACAACGATGCGCGCTACGTCAAGGACGGCATCAACGACTACGTGGTCCATGGCGACCGCGCCGCCGTCAACCCGGAAGAGAGTGGCACCAAAGTCGCCGCCCACTACGTCCTCGAGGTGGGCGCCGGCCAGTCGGCGACGCTGCGTCTGCGTCTGTCCGATCTCCCGCCGGTGCCGGCCGGCATCGGCGGCGACTTCGACGATGTATTCGCCGCGCGTGTACGTGAGGCCGACGAGTACTACGCGACCGTCATCCCGCAGGACCTGTCGGCCGACGCTCAACTCGTCCTTCGTCAGTCACTGGCCGGCCTGCTGTGGTCGAAGCAGTTCTACCACTATGTCGTGAAGGAATGGCTCGAAGGCGATCCGGGCCAGCCGCCGCCGCCTCCGGAACGTCTGAGCGGCCGGAACCACGACTGGATGCAGCTGTTCAACGCCGACGTCATCTCAATGCCGGACAAGTGGGAGTACCCGTGGTACGCCGCGTGGGACCTGGCGTTCCACTGCGTGCCGCTGGCCCTGGTCGATGCCGATTTCGCGAAAGACCAGCTCACGCTGATGCTGCGCGAGTGGTACATGCATCCGAATGGCCAACTGCCCGCGTACGAATGGGCGCTGGGCGACGTCAATCCGCCGGTCCACGCCTGGGCCGCCTGGCGCGTCTACAAGATCGACAAGAAGCAGCGCGGCAGCGGCGACCTGCAATTCCTCGAGCGCGTCTTTCACAAGCTGCTGCTGAACTTCACCTGGTGGGTGAACCGGAAGGACCCCGAGGGCATGAACGTATTCCAGGGCGGCTTCCTGGGCCTCGACAACATCGGCGTCTTCGATCGCAGCCGGCCGCTGCCGACGGGCGGCCATCTGGAGCAGTCGGACGGCACCAGCTGGATGGCGATGTACACGCTGAACCTGCTGGCAATCGCCATCGAGCTGGCGCACAACGATCGCGCCTACGAAGACGTGGCGAGCAAGTTCTGGGAACACTTCCTCTACATCGCGGACGCGATGAACAACCGCGGCAACGACGGCATCGAGCTGTGGGACCAGGAGGACGGCTTCTATTACGACGTGCTGCACCTGCCCGACGGCACCCGGTTCCCACTGAAAGTGCGGTCGATGGTCGGGTTGATTCCGCTCTTCGCCGTCGAGACGCTCGAGCCCGAAACGCTCCGGCGTCTGGCAGGGTTCCGCACGCGTCTCGAATGGTTCGTGGATCATCGGCCCGACCTCACGTGCAACGTCGCGTCGATGCGGTCGTGCGGCCGCGAGGAGCGGCGGTTGCTGTCGGTCGTCAACCCGGATCAACTTCGTGCGGTGCTGCGGACGATGCTCGACGAGCGCGAATTCCTGTCACCGTATGGCGTCCGTGCCTTGTCGCGCATTCACAAGGACCATCCCTACATCCTCGAGGTGAATGGCACGGAGCACCGGGTCGACTACGAGCCGGCGGAATCGTCAACCGGCCTCTTCGGCGGCAACTCGAACTGGCGGGGCCCGATCTGGTTCCCGGTCAACTTCCTGCTCATCGAATCGCTGCAGAAGTTCCATCACTACTTCGGCGACGACTTCACGGTCGAGTGTCCGACCGGCTCCGGACGGATGATGACGCTGTGGCAGGTGGCCGCCGAGTTGTCGCGACGCCTGTCGAGCATCTTTCTTCGGGGCAACGACGGCAGGCGTCCCGTGTTCGGCAACGTCGAGCGGTTTCAGCAGGATCCGCACTGGCGAGATCTGCTTCTGTTCTATGAGTACTTCAACGGCGACGATGGCTCGGCGGTCGGCGCCAGCCATCAGACCGGGTGGACGGGACTGGTTGCGAAGCTCCTGAAACAGAGTGGTGAGCCCGAAACGACGTCGGTAAGACGTCATCGGCCGATCGCAGCGGCCTTGCGCTAGGTCAGACCGCCAGAGCCTTCTTCGCCGCCAGGCGTTCCATGCGGAGCAGCGCGGCCAGTGACCACGCCTGGAACGGACAGCCGCCCGGCGCGAACGGTGGGTCGCCATTAACGATTTCAGGAAGGTGTCCGATCCCTGTCGTCTCGAGACAGGCTCGAAGGGCCGTGAGGATCGTCTGGATCGAGCGTGACGCTCGATCGGGCGGCTGGGTCCGCACGCAGGCATCGGCAAAGGCGTAGAGCATCCCCGGCCACGGCTCGCTGAGAAACGTATCGATGCGGGCGGCGCCGTCCGGATAGACGACGTCGGGTGTGTAGCGCTGGGATGACAGTGCGAAGCGTCCCTCCAACGTCGTCAGGAAGACGTCCGCGCCGTTCACCAGGACCATGCGGCCAGTCGGCGGCGTCGTGGCGACGAGCAACAGCGCGTGATACCGGCGCGTGCGCTCCCCGCAGACCGTGCCCGACGCGAATCCGCCGAGCGCATCGGATTCGAGCCACTCCGCGTAGGGCGACGCGACACTCATGATCGGTCCCGAGCCGATTCTCTCTCAGGGCTAACGGTACCCCGCCAGTATCGCGCGGACCAAACTCTCGGGGATGACGGCCGGCAATGCGGTTGACGGCTCACGAAAGGCAGCGCGCCCCAACGCGATCGTCGCCCGGTAGTTCGCGAGATACCGAACGCAATTGGGGCAGATCGACAGGTGCTGCTCGAAGGTGGCCCGGGTCGTCCCGTCCAGCTCGTTCTCGAGATACTCGAGGATGAACGAGGCGAGAGTCTTTACAGGTCACGTCTCGTTCGATGCACGCGCCGCGACCATCGTTTCACGAGTGCGGAGTCCTGGGATTTTCCTCCGATTTTGCCTTCTGCGCGTCCGCGCACAGGGGCGAGCGGCCCGACAGGCGCTGGCATGGCCTGACCTCGCAGAACGTGGCGGATCGGCCGGGGATGCGCCAGGGATGTTCGACCTCGAATTGCACGACGCCCGTCCCCCCGTAGTCCGGATCATCCGAGGACCACACCGCACACCAGCCCTGCCCCGGGGGTGCCGCGAGCAGCGGGTCGTTCATCAGCGGCAGGACGAGGTCGGTGCCGAAGTTCACGACCAGCAGCCGCGGCAGTCCGTCTTGACGCTGATACCGCACGATCAACACATCGTCTGTCAGTGCCGACGTCTCGACGCAGACTGCTCCGGTGCCGAGCTCCGCGAGCACCGGGTCGGCGCGGCGCAGTGTCAGCAGATCGCGGTGCAGCTGCAGTACCGGCGCGTGGCGCGGATCGCCGCGGCGCTCGAGCTTCGAGGCTTCGAACGTGGCCGGGTCCGAGGGGGACGGCAGTCGCTCCTGCATCTCACACGTGGCGAGGCCCGGAAACTGCGACAGGAACTCGGACCGGCCTTCGCGTACGGACGTCGCGAGCTCGCCGCGGTGATCGGCGAAATAGTTGAACGTGCACGCGGTGCCGAACTCCTGGCCCTGGAAGAGCAGCGGCAGGTTCGGACCGAGCAGCAATAAGGCCGTCAACGTGCGCAGCGTGGCCGGATCCGCGTGGTGGTGGACGCGGGTGCCAAGGCCGGTGTTCGCGACCTGATCGTGGTTTTCGAGGAACGTGACGAAGTGGCGTCCGGGAAGTCCTATCGACGATGTGCCGCGCCGATTGTCCTGCCACACGTACCACTGGCCCTGATAGAGAAAGCCGTGACGCGCCATCGACGCGAACTCGCGCGCGACGCCGGTGTAGTCCGTGAAGTACGCCTCGCGGCGGCCGGTCAGACGCACCATCGCGGCATGGTGCCAGTCGTCGTTCCACAGCGCATCCATGCCATCGATCCCGGCGCGATCGTTGCGCAGCCGCTCGACGCGCTGCGCTTCGTGTTCGCCGACGAGGAAGATCCCGCGCGGCGCGGCGGCCTGCCTCGCCGTTCGTGCCATCGCTGAAACGATGTGATCGCAGGACGAGTCCTGAATCGCCTGGAGCGCGTCGAAGCGCAGGCCGTCGAAATGGTAGTCGCGGATCCAATAGGCGATGTTCTGGAGGAAGAACTCCCGCACCGGACCCGAGCAGGGTCCGTCGAAATTGATTGCGTCACCCCACTCGGTCGCCTCGTCCGCAAAGTAGGCGCGCGCGAACTCGCGGAAGAAATTACCAGATGGACCCAGGTGGTTGTAGACGACGTCGAGGATCACCGCGAGACCGAGCTGGTGCGCAGTGTCGATGAAGTGCCGGAGCGCGTCCGGCTCGCCATACACATGGTACGGCGCGAACGGATCGACCCCGTCATAGCCCCAGCCGAACGCGCCATCGAACTCGGCAACCGGCATCACTTCGACCGTGGTGACGCCAAGCGAGGCGAGCGCCGGTAACTCTTTCGCCGCGGCGTCCCAGGTGCCTTCCTGCGTGAACGTACCAACGTGCAGCTCGTAGAGCACCTGGCGATGCAGCGCCGTGATGCCGGGCCAGCCGATGTCGTGCCAGCGGTACGTGGCAGCGTCGACGACCATCGACGCCCCAAGCGGGCCATCGGGTTGAAAGCGCGAAGCGGGATCGGGCCGCAGCGTCCCGTTGTCGAGACGGAGCCAATACCGGTCGCCTGCGGCCGCGTCCACCACTGTCCCTGCGAAGAACCCGGCGCCGTCCCGCTGCAACGGCCACTCGCCGCGGCCGTCGATTGCGACGGCGAGGGAGCGCTGATCCGGCGCCCAGACCGTAAAGGCGACGCCGTCCGGCGTCACGATCGCTCCGAATTGCCGAGCGTCGCCCGAATAGGACTCGGTAGGAAGTGCCGCCTGAACCTGCTCACTCGACGCTGGCATGCTGCCGCTCGGCTTCCTGCCTCTGGCGAGGCGTGGACGTCTTAACCCACGAGCGCAGCAGCTCGGCGACGCTCCAGGCTTGAGCCACGCAACCGCGTGGCATGAACGGCGGCACCGCATCGAAGATCTCGCTGACCGATCCGATGCAGGCCTCGCTGAGGTGCGGAATGAAGCCGGTGAGGAACTGACGCGCGCCGGCAGGGTAGTCGGGATGCACGCGAATCCATGCGTCCACGAAGGGGCCGATCAGCCAGGCCCACACCGTGCCCTGGTGATAGGCCCCATCGCGGGTGCGCAGATCGCCGTGATAGGTTTCCTTGAAGTCGGGATGCCCGGGATCGAGCGAGCGAAGGCCGACCGGCGTCAGCAGGCGATCGGTGACGACTTTCAGGACGGACGCCCAGTGCTGTGGATCGAGCACTGGATGCGTCAGCGACATCGCCAGCACCTGATTGGGCCGGCACGCGGCGTCGTCGCCGTCCGGCCCGTCGATCACGTCGAACAGGTGTCCCGCCGACGCCGACCAGAATCGCCGATTGAAGTGTTCGCAGGCCTGTGCCGCAGCGGCATCGAGCGCGGCTGCTCGCGACGCATTCCCCGCCCGCCGGTGCCAGTCAGCCGTCAACCGCAGCGCGTTGTACCACAGCGCGTTGATCTCGACCGCCTTGCCGCGCCGCGGCGTGACCACCCAGTCGCCCATCTTGGCGTCCATCCAGGTCAGCTGATATCCCTCCGCACCCTGGTTGAGCAGGCCATCGCGCTTGTCGACGCCGATGTTGAAGCGCGTGCCGTTCAGATGATGTTCGATGCTCGCGTCGAGCATGCCGAGCAACTGCGAGACGAGCGTCCGGTCGCCGGTCGTCTCGTCGTAGCGATCCAGGGCGTGGAAGAACCACAACGTCGCATCGGCCGTGTGGTACAGCCCTTCCTTGTCGCCTTCCGGAAACATGTTCGGAATCAGGCCGTCGCGGAAATGGCTGGCGAACGTCGAGAGGATGTAGCGCGCTTCGCTGGCGCGGCCGGTGGCGAGCGTCAGCCCCTCCAGCGAGATCATCGTGTCGCGACCCCAGTCCGTGAACCAGTGGTACCCGGCAATGACAGTGCGCGCCTCCTGGCCAGCGGCCTCCGCACGCGCCGCGTCCTCGATGCGGCCGGCCGGCTGGATGATGAACTGGTCCGCGGCGAGGATCAGCTCCGCCGTGGACGTATCCGCGAGCACCGGATCCGCGGCCACGAGCAACCGGCGTCGGCGTTCCAACTCCGCAACGCGGGCATCCGACGTCGGAAGCGCCGTCATCCGTTCCCATGGTTCGGTCGACGCCACAAACGTCGCGCTCTGTTCCGGCTCCAGATCGACGCGAAAGTATCCGGGGCTCCAGGCATCGCCTTGCGCCTGGTAGCCGCGGCTCTCCTCGCCGCGGTAGTAGAGGTGCTGGACCGTAACGGCGTCGACGGTGAAGGCGCCCCGTGCCTCCTGGACCTGCAGGCGGAGCGGCGGGACGCCCGTCCCGAGACGGACCTCCAGCTGGCCTTCGCGCGCGAGCAACTCGGGCGCGGCCGGCAACGGATGGTCGACAGGCGCCTCGTGGGGGCGTACGGTCAGCAAAGGCCGCAGGCCCAGCCGAATCGGGCCGCTGCCGGCCACGTAGCGGTAGATCACCTGAACCGTATTCTGAAAACGGGGAAGGAACAGACGCTTCTCGACAACGACACCGTCGATGTCGAAGGTCCAGACTGGAAGGCCCCCTTCGAGCCGGAACTCCTTCAGGCGGTTCATGCCCTCCATGAAGAGCGCGCCGCCCATGCGCTCCTCGCCGCTCAGCCAATGGACGCGGCCACCGGGCAGCCGCACCCGCTCGCCAAGCTGGCTCACCATCACGATCCGCCCGAGCGGCGCGGGCAGGGCCGCAATCAGCAGCGCATGATAGCGGCGCGTCATCACGCCCCCGACGGTGCCGGCCGCGTAGCCGCCGAGCCCGTTGGTGACCAGCCACTCGTGCGTGAGCACCTCGCCCGGATTCTCGAGTTCCTGTTTCGAGAAGGTGACGCGGCGGAGGAGCGACTCCGGGTCGGTCAGGACAGTCGTACCCACGCGGCTCGGCAGTGCAAAGACAAGGCCGAGCGTGGGCGCTGATTCAGCACGAAACTCGCCCAGGCGATCGCACAGAGTTCGAACAGGCGTGAAGAGATTGCACGGCCGATCGGCGGTGGCTAGCGGCCCCGTGCCGCCCGGATTTGTACGGCGTGGTTATGCGCGTGATCGGCGTAGATCCGAAGCCACTGCAGCAACGTATAGCGCCCCGACTCGGAATGCGTGCCCTCGCGCGCCCACTCTTCCTCGGTCATCCGATCGAGAATCTCACCTGTCGTGGCGCGCGCCGCTTTGAACGCGTCCAGCGACGCCGCGATCGGGCGGTCGTAATGCAGTCTGCGGGCGAATTCCTCCTGGTCGTAGCCGACGATGACCGGGGAATCCTCGGCGAGCAGACGCCGGAGGCGAATCGCGGACGTCATCTCGCTGTCGGCCAGGTGATGGACGATCTCGCGAGCCGTCCATTTACCGGGCGCAGGCCGCCGATCGAGCTCCGCGTCGCTGGCGCCCTCGAGCGCGCGCGCCACCTCGGCATAGCCCTCCTTGTATTTCGTCACCAGCGCATCTCGTGTCACGCGATCGGTCTCGGACTTCAGGGACGAATGCATGTGGATGCTCCCTTCTACGCCCGCGTCCTGGCCAGCACGGGCGCCTTTTCCTTTTCCGGTTCGTGATCGAGGACGGCCTCGAGGCGGTCGCGCAGCTTCTGGAACGCCTCGTCGACACTGTTCACACGAATCAAGAGTTGCGGGTCGGACGGCGACACGGCGCCCCAGTCGACCAGCGGATCGAGATTCAGCACCCGGTTCCAGTAGTCGTCGCCGTAGAGAAAGATGCTCGTGCGGTCGGCGAGCTTCTTGGTTTGCTCGAGCGTCAGGATCTCGAAGAGCTCGTCCATCGTGCCGAACCCGCCGGGAAAAACGACCAGCGCCTTCGCCATGTACGCGAACCAGAACTTCCGCATGAAGAAGTAGTGGAACTCGAAGTGCAGCCCCCTGGTGATATAGGGGTTCGCGCCCTGCTCGTGCGGCAGGCGGATATTCAGGCCGATCGTCTTGCCGCCGGCTTCCTGCGCGCCGCGGTTCGCCGCTTCCATGATCCCTGGCCCGCCGCCCGAACAGACCACGAACCGTGCGCAATGTCCCGGCAGCGTCTTCGCCCACGTCGTCAGTCGGTTCGCCAGCTCGCGCGCATCCTCGTAATAGCGCGACCATTCGAGCGCCCGCATCGCGAGCGCGCGCGCCTCTTCTTCGCTGCGGCCATCGAGCTCGCCGCGCTCGATGGCGGCGATCTGACGCTCGGCCGCCTCGCGGCTGCGGATGCGGGCCGATCCGAAAAACACGACCGTGTCACGGATATGTTCGTGTTTGAAGCGGCGGAGCGGCTCGAGGTACTCCGCGAGAATGCGAATCGGTCTCGCCTCGTCGCTCTCGAGGAACTCCGGGCTCATGTAAGCCAGCGGCTGCACGGGCTGCATACGACGAGCACTGTATCACCGAGGCGAACGGGTCACGGATCAGGGGCCACGAACCAGGGGTCGGGAGACGGTCACGGACGACACGGACAAGGCTGGACACGAACGTCGCGGACAAATCGCGGTCACGGACGACACGGATACGGATAGACAGGATCTTCGTACGGCGTGCGTGACATTTTCGGATCCAGACTGCGTTGCCTTGAAGCGGCGGCGCGAAGCGCCGCCGGGAGTGAAGGCGACCGCCCGAGGGAGAGTCGCTTATGAGGCGAGTGCGATTCTCCCTCGGACGGTCACCTTCACTCCCCGGCCGCCCTGCGGCCGTTTCAAGGCAACGTAATTCGGAGTTCCAAGTCACTATCCGTCTCCTTCCGTGTCGTCAGTGACCAAAGGCTTGATCAGACGATAATGCCGCATGCGACTCGCCGCCCTTATCGCCACGTTCTCTCTGCTTGCGGCGCTCGACCCAGCCGCTCAGGCACCCGCCGGCGAGCGGACGCCGCCGCTCAGAAGCTTTGACGTCTCGCTGATCGACCGGTCGGTGGACCCCTGCACGAACTTCTACGAGTTCGCGTGCGGCACGTGGCGGAAGGCGAACCCGGTTCCCGGCGACAAGGCGCGCTGGGGCCGCTTCGACCAGCTCCGTGAAGTCAACTTGTGGACCCTCAGGGACATTCTCGATGACGCGTCGCAGCCTCGGGAAGGGCGCACGGCGCTCCAGAAGCAGGTGGGTGATTTCTACGCCTCGTGTCTCGATCGGCCGGCCATCGAGGCGGCGGGGCTGAAGCCGATCGCCGCGCAGTTGTCGGCAATCGACGCGGTGTCGTCGAAGGACGACCTCCTGAAGGTCGCGGGTCAGCTGCGACGCGACGGGCTCAGCACGTTCTTCACGTTCGGCGTCGGCGCCGATCTCCGGAACTCGACCGAGACATTGATGAACGTGGATCAGGGCGGCACGTCGCTGCCGGATCGCGACTACTACCTGAAGGACGATGCGAAGAACGCTGACACGCGACAGCAGTACGAACAGCACATGACGCGCATGTTCACGCTGGCTGGCGATTCGGCGGAGACCGCTGCCGCGAATGCGAAGCGCGTGCTGGCGCTCGAGACGCGACTTGCGCAGGCGCAGCTGGATCGCGTCGGCCGGCGCGATCCGAAGAATCGAGACAACCGGCGCAGCGCGACCGAGCTCAAGGCGATGGTGCCGGCGATCGATCTGCTCGAATACTTTTCGGCGGCCCAGGCGCCCGCGTTCGACGCGGTCAATGTCGGCTGGCCCAAATTCCTCGAGGCACTCAACACGACCTGGTCTCAAGCGTCGCTCGATGACCTGAAGACCTACGTGCGCTGGCGGCTGCTGAATGCCTCGGCTCCGACGCTCCCGAAGGCCTTCGAACAGGAGAACTTTGCGTTCTTCCAGAGCCAGCTGCGCGGCATCAAGGAACAGCCACCCCGATGGAAGACGTGCGTCGAAGCGGCGGACGCCAGTCTCGGCGACCCGCTTGGGCAGCTCTATGTCGAGAAGGCCTTCGGCGCCACCAGCAAGGCGCGCATGAAAACGCTCGTCGACGCACTCTCGGTGGCGCTCGAGGAGGACATCAACCAGCTCGACTGGATGACGGCGGAGACGAAGAAGCGCGCGCTCGAGAAGCTCCACGCGCTGAACAAGAACAAGATCGGCTACCCGGATACCTGGCGCGACTACTCAATGGTCCGCGTGGCCCGCAACGAATATCTGGAGAACGTTCGCCGGGCGAGCCGCTTCGAGGTCGACGACAACTACAACGATCTGGGCAAGCCCGTCGATCGCACGCGGTGGCGCATGACGCCGCCCACCGTCAACGCTTACTACTCGGCGCAGCTCGCAGAAATTGTGTTCCCGGCTGGCATTCTCCAGCCGCCATTCTTCGACGCCGCTGTGGACGACGCCGTGAACTTCGGGGGAATCGGTTCGGTGATCGGGCACGAGCTGACGCATGGCTTCGACGACTCGGGCCGCAAGTTCGACGGCAAGGGCAACCTCGAGGACTGGTGGACGGCTGAAGATGCGAAGGCGTTCGAGGGTCGCGCCGCCTGCGTCGCGGACCAGTACTCGGGGTATTCACCGGTGAACGATCCGAAGACCGGAAAGCCTGCGTATCAGAATGGCAAGCTGACCCTCGGTGAGAACATCGGCGACAACGGCGGTGTTCGGGTCGCCTACAAGGCGCTGATAAACACCCTGCAGGGCAAGCCGGATGTCGCCGTCGACGGGTTCACCGCGCAGCAACGCTTCTTCCTCGGATACGCGCAGGTGTGGTGTCAGAACGTCACTGACGCGGAAGCGCTCCAACGCATTGTCACCGACACGCACTCGTCCGGGCAGTTCAGGACGAACGGCACGCTCAGCAACATGCCGGAGTTTGCGGACGCCTTCTCGTGCAAGCCGGGAAGCGCGATGGCACCTGAACGGCGCTGCCGCGTCTGGTAGCGTTCAGGCCGCCGACCGTGACCCACCTCAAACGCATTCTCGGAATGTGGGATCTCGTCGCGATGAACATCGTGGCGGTGGTCGGCCTGCGATGGATCTCGCGAAGCGCGCGAGCCGGCGCGCCGTCGATCACGCTCTGGATCCTGGCGTGGTTGCTGTTCTTCCTGCCGATGGCGCTGACGCTGATCGAGCTCTCGAGCCGCTATCCGGAGGAAGGCGGCATGTATCGCTGGGCACGGCGCGCATTCGGCCCGGTGCACGGATTTCTGTGCGGCTGGTGTGTCTGGGTCAACAACCTGTTTTACTTCCCTTCGTTGCTGCTGTTCGTTGCCGCCAACGTGCTGCTGGTCTTCGGTCCCGGCGCGGCGAGCCTCGCCGACAGTCGCGTGTACTCGACCGCGTTCGTTCTCGGCAGCCTGTGGGTCTGCGTGTTCCTGAACCTGCTCGGCCTCGAGATCCTCAAACGCCTTCACGCGGTCGGCAGCATTGCCACCTGGTTGCCGGCCTCGCTCCTCATCGTCGCCGGCGCGGCAGCGCTGGTCACCTCTCGAAGTGCGACGAGCTTCTCGCTCCCGAGCCTGCTGCCGAGCGGAGACGTACTGACGACGATCAGCCTGTGGTCGGCGATGTGCTTTGCCTTCTCGGGATTCGAAATCGGTGGATTCCTTGGCGACGAGATCAAGGACGCGCGCCGCACGCTGCCACGCGCGACGATGATCGCGGGCGCGCTGGTCACGTTGATCTATATCGCCGGATCCGCCTCGGTGCTGATCGCCGTGCCGGCGTCGGCACTCCAGGAGCGGAGCGGCATTGCGGACGCCGTCGATCTCATCGCACGAAATCTCGGACTGATTGGAATGGGTGCCGTGACCGGTGGTCTGCTGGCGCTCGGCTCGTTCGCCGGCACCAACTCGTGGTTCGGCGGCGCCGCGCGCGTGCCATTCGCGGCCGGCGTCGATCGCGCGCTTCCGGCCTGGTTCGCGCGTCTCGACCCGAGGCGGCAGACGCCGCGCAACGCCATTCTCGTCCAGGGCGTGCTGGCCAGCCTGATCTTTCTCGTCAGCGTCTTCCTGTCGGTCTCTGGCGGTCGGACGACGATCCAGGAGGCCTACGACATCATGGTCAACTTGACGATCCTGATCTACTTCGTCCCCTACATGTATCTGTTCGTGACCGTGGTGCGGTTGCGGCCGGCCGCGGGCGAAATCGAACAGCCCGGCGTGCTGCGAATCCCCGGCGGGCGTCTCGGATTGTATCTGGTCGCCGGCTCGGGCTTCGCGGCGACGGCGATCTCGGTGGCTCTCCTGTTCGTGCCGCCTTCGGGCACGGAGAACGCGCTGAACTACGAAGCGAACCTGATCGGCCAGGCGTTGATCGTCCTGGCCGCGGGGGTCGGTATTTATTGGTACAGCGCCGTCAGGGACGAAGGACGAGGGGCGACGGACGAAGGACGAGGGACGAAGGACGAGGGACGAAGGACGAAGGACGAGGGACGAAGAGCGAAGAACGTGTAGGCGCACTGATCGCCAACAGCGAGGTCCTGCGCCCTGTCTGTGATCCGTGACGTCCGTGACGGTTTGATCCGCGGCCATCCGAGACGGTTTTGATCCGTGGCCGTCCGTGACCCCAGGCCGTGACCGCGGAGGGCTTCCGTCGGTGGTACAATTTGAGGTTTGCGAGATCCGCGGCGGACCGTCCAGAACGCCAGGCCGGCCCGGCGGCATCCGCGGCCCGGATCGAAACGATGCCTCACGACTGGATAGCTGTCCGCGGCGCGCGCGTCCACAACCTCCGCAATATCGACGTCGATCTTCCGAGAGAGCGGCTGGTGGTCATTACCGGGCTCTCGGGATCGGGCAAGTCATCGCTTGCCTTCGACACGCTGTACGCCGAAGGGCAGCGACGGTACGTCGAGTCGCTGTCGGTGTACGCGCGGCAGTTCCTCGAGCAGATGGAGAAGCCCGACGTCGATCTGATCGAGGGGCTGTCGCCGGCGATTTCCATCGAGCAGAAGACGACTGCCAGCAACCCGCGATCGACGGTCGGTACTGTCACCGAGATCTACGACTACCTGCGGCTGCTGTTCGCCAATATCGGAACGCCGCATTGCCCGAACTGCGGCCGCGAGATCGCGAGCCAGTCGCTCGAGCGGATCATCGATCTGGTGATGACCTATCCACAGGACGAGCGTATCAACGTGCTCGCGCCGATCGTCCGGGGACGGAAAGGCGAGTTCAAGAAGGAGCTCGAGCAGCTTCGTACCCGCGGCTTCACGAAGGCGCGGATCGACGGCCAGTTCAAGTCGCTCGAAGACGACATCCGGCTCGATCGCCGCAAGAACCACACGATCGAGGTCGTCGTCGATCGGCTGGTGGTGCGGTCGGGCATCGAGCGGCGGCTCACCGAATCGATCGAGACCGCGTTGCAGCTGGCGTCCGAGATTGTCGTCATCAACAGCCTCGACGAGGGCGATCGGCTGTTCTCGCGGCGCATGGCCTGCGTCACCTGCGGCATCAGCGTGCCGGAGCTGTCGCCACGTGCCTTCTCGTTCAACTCGCCGCACGGCGCCTGTCCCGAATGCCAGGGCCTTGGCGCCACCTGGGATTTCGATCCCGCCCGCATCGTCCCCGATCCGGCCAAGACGCTGGCGGGCGGCGCGATCGCGCCATGGGCGCGCGGCGACAAGAAGCTCGTCGCCGACGCGCTGGGAACGCTGTCGAAGACGTTCGGCATCGATCTCAACACGCCGTTCGCAAAGCTGCCGAAGAAGCATCGGGACGTGCTGCTGTTCGGGCCGTCCGGCGAGACCGCCGTGGCGGCGAGGAAGACAGCACCGGCCCGGGGCAGGAAAACGGCCGGAAAGCACGCCGAGGCCGACCCGTTCGGCAAGGACTTCGAAGGGCTGATTCCAAACCTCCGCCGGCGCTACCACGAGGCGACGTGGTCCGCGCAGGAGGAGATGGAGCCCTACCGGGCGCTGCGGACGTGTCCGGCATGCCGGGGCGACCGCCTCAAGCCGGAGATCCGTGCCGTACGTGTTAAGGGCCGCCGCATTGCCGAGTACGTCGATCTGCCGATCGCCGATGCGCAGGGCGCATTCGAATCGCTCGAGCTCACCGACCGCGAGTCGATCATCGCCGGCCGCATCCTGAAGGAGATTCAGGATCGTCTCCGGTTTCTCAACGATGTCGGCGTTGGCTATCTCACGATCGGCAGGAGCGCCGCGACGCTGTCCGGCGGCGAGGGCCAACGGATTCGCCTCGCCACGCAGATCGGCTCGAATCTCACGGGCGTGCTCTACGTGCTCGACGAGCCGTCGATCGGCCTCCATCAGCGCGACAATCGGGCGCTGCTCACCACGCTCGGCCGTCTTCGCGATCTCGGCAACACCGTGATTGTCGTCGAGCACGACGAGGAGACGATCCGTAAGGCCGACTACGTCGTCGATCTCGGGCCTGGCGCTGGGGAGCACGGCGGCGAGGTGATCTTCCAGGGCACGCCGGCGCAGCTCCTCGGGACGGGCCCGCGCCCGGTCGAAGGGAACCAGGCACCCGCGCCGCCGCCGTCACTGACGGGCGCGTATCTGCGCGGCGAACGGAGGATCGAAACGCCCCGCGCCCGCCGCGCGGCACTGAAAGGCGAGATCGTCATCCGCGGCGCGCGCGCGAACAACCTGAAAAACCTCGACGTCGCGATTCCCCTGGGGACGTTCACGGCGGTGACCGGCGTCAGCGGATCGGGGAAGTCCACGCTCGTGAACGAGATTCTCTACAAGTCGCTGGCGCGGCAGCTGTATCGGGCGTCGGATGAAGCGGGCGCCCACGACGGGATCGACGGGATCGCGCTCGTTGACAAGGTGATCGAAATCGATCAGTCGCCGATCGGCCGGACGCCGCGATCGAATCCGGCGACGTATACGGGGCTGTTCACCTTCATCCGCGAGCTGTTTGCGATGCTGCCCGACGCCAAGCAGCGGGGTTTCAAGCCGGGACGCTTCTCGTTCAACGTCAAGGGCGGGCGCTGCGAAGCCTGTCAGGGGGACGGCGTCATTGCCATCGCGATGCACTTCCTGCCCGACGTATACGTGACGTGCGAGGAGTGCAAAGGCCGCCGCTACAACCGCGAGACGCTCGAGATCCGGTATCGGGGGAAGTCGGTTGCCGACGTTCTGGATCTCACGGTGGATCAGGGGCTGCCGCTGCTCGAAAACGTACCGCCGATCGCTCACAAGCTTCGCACGCTGCAGGAAGTGGGGCTCGGGTACATCGAGCTGGGACAGTCGGCGACGACGCTGTCCGGCGGAGAGGCGCAGCGCGTGAAGCTCGCGCGCGAGCTGTCGAAGCGCGGTACGGGACGGACACTGTACATCCTCGACGAGCCGACGACCGGCCTGCACTTCGAGGATGTCAAGAAGCTGCTCGACGTGCTGGGCAAGCTGGTCGATCAGGGCAACACCGTGCTCGTGATCGAGCACAACCTCGATGTCGTCCGGACTGCCGATCACGTCATCGATCTCGGCCCGGAAGGCGGCGAGGCGGGCGGACATCTGGTCGCGCATGGGACGCCGGAGGATGTGGCACGAACCCGGGGATCGCACACCGGCGCATTCCTGGCTGAGGCCTTTGGACTGACGCCGCCGGCCCGCCGAGTCGGCTAAGCGACCTGTGGTCGTATTGACACGATTTCGCGCTCATCCGCTGTGGCTGTTTAACCACATTCTTGGATTTCTCTGGTCCAGTTCCAAACCCAAGTAATTCGTGTAAACCATACTGCCGACAGAAGTTGTAAGAGGCGTATGGCGCGAGTAACGTCCGGCACCGCGTTTGCTCTCGTTCGAATGCTCGCTCCCCCTGCGTGCAGAGAGGCACATGGACCCACAGCGCACCCTGAAACGGTCGATCACCTGCGCCGGGATTGGTCTGCATTCAGGCAAGAAAGTCACGTTGTCGCTGAAGCCGGCGCCCGCCGATTCAGGGATTCGCTTCCGGCGGACGGACCTCGGGGGCATGGAAATTCCGGCGACGGTCGACCACCTGGGCACCGTGGCCTACGCCACGCAGTTGCGTCTGGGCGATGCCCGTGTCGAAACCGTCGAACACGTGCTCGCGGCGCTGGTCAGCGCCCGCGTCGACAACGCGGTCATCGAGCTGAACACGCCGGAAGTGCCGATCATGGACGGCAGCTCGGCGCCGTTCATCTTCCTCGTTCAGGAATGCGGCATTCGCACCCTCTCCGAGCCGCGACGGTATCTGAAAGTGCTTCGGCCGATCACGCTGGCACGCGGCGACAAGCACATCGCGCTGTATCCCGCCGATCAGTTCAAGGTGAGCTACACGATCAGCTTCGATCACCCGCTGCTGCGGCATCAATCGAAGACGATGACGTTGAGCGAACACGCCTTCATCGACGAGATCGCGCCGGCGCGGACGTTCACGTTTTTGAAGGAAGTCGAGATGCTGCGCCAGAACGGGCTGGCGCTCGGCGGCTCCCTCGACAACGCCATCGTCATCGGCGACACCGGCGTTCTCAACAGCTCACTGCGCTACGAAGACGAGTTCGTGCGGCACAAGATCCTGGACTTGATCGGCGATCTCGCGCTCGTCGGGCATCCAATTGTCGCGCACGCGGTCGTGCATCGCGGCGGCCACGCCTTGCATACCGAGTTGGCGACCGCCCTCCTCGCCGAGCGCGGCGCTTGGCAGCTCGTCGACGCGCCCTCGGAAGTCCCCGCGGGTATCAGTTCCATCCCGCTTCCAATCACGCACTGACAACTCCCGGGCGCACATCTGTGCGCCCTTCTCGCTTTCTCGAGTTCTCGGTTCCTCGAGTTCTCGAGTCGTCATTCTTCTCCTCCCCTGCGTCCACCTTCAGCCCTGGGTGATGAGGCCACTTTGCCGAGGCCGAGGCTCGTCGCCCCACCCGCAAAGTGGTAGTATCATCTGAGTCTTATTCTCCGCATTTGGCATAGCCACTTGGAGAGCGCGGATGGGTAACGCGACACACCAAGCCCTCTGCATTCGCATCGATCCCCGCGCTGCGGCCGGCGGACTACAGGCACAGATCTACGGCGCCATCAGACGCGCCATCCTCGACGGCGTACTGACGCCGGGCGCGCAGCTGCTGTCTTCGCGGGCACTCGCGGAAGACCTCGGCGTCTCGAGGACGACGACGCTGCTCGCGTACGAGCAACTGCAGGCGGAGGGGTATCTGCAGGCGCGGCGCGGCTCGGGAACCTTCGTGGCATCCAGCCTGCCCGACGACCTGCCTCAAACCGTCGTGGTGCTTCCGGGTGCGACGCCGAAGCATCCGCCGCTCTCGCGGCGAGGCGCCCTGCTGGCGGACGTACCTGCGGCGGCGCGTCGTCTCAGCGGGCCACCGCGGGCCTTTCGACTCGGCATCCCTGCGCTCGATCTCTTTCCCATGAAGCGTTGGGCGCAGCTCGTCGCACGCCGGCTGCGTTCGGCGACGCTGGCGCATCTCGATTACACCTATGCCGCCGGCATCCCCGCACTCCGCGAGGCGATTGCCGATCACGTTCGCCGCACCCGCGGAGCGCGCTGTTCCCCCGACCAGGTGATCGTCGTCGCCGGGGCACAGCGGGCGCTCGAATTCATTTCCACTGTGCTCCTGGATCCCGGGCAGAACGTGTGGGTCGAGGAGCCTGGCTATCCGGGCATGCGTGCGGCGCTCCTCGCGTGCGGCGCGAGGATTCGAACGGTCCCGGTCGATGACGATGGCCTGATGGTGGAGCGGTTGTCGCGGCTCGCGCCGGCGGCGCGCCTCGGATACGTCACGCCATCGCATCAATTTCCGACCGGCGTTCCCATGAGCCTGGCCCGGCGTCTCGCGCTGCTGCGATGGGCGGCGCAGGCCCGCGCCTGGATCGTCGAGGACGACTACGACAGCGAATTCCGCTATGGCAGCCGGCCGATCCCCTGCCTGCAGGGGCTGGACACTGACGGTCGCGTGATCTACGTCGGCACCTTCAGCAAGGCGCTCTTTCCGTCGCTCCGCCTCGGATTCCTCATCGTCCCTGGCGATCTTCACGAGCGGCTGGTTCGCGTCCGGCGCGCCACCGACCTTCATCCGCCGGTGATCGACCAGCTCGTTCTCGCCGACTTCATCAACGACGGACATTTCGATCGCCACATCCGCCGCATGCGCGCCATCTACCAACAACGCCTCGAGGCGCTGAACGCGTCGGCGGACCGGCACTGCTCGGGCGTGCTGCAGCTGCGTGTCACGCACACGGGCCTTCACGCCGTTGCCGATCTGCCGAGCGTCGATGCCGCCGCTGTGAGCGAGGCGGCGTTCGCTCGCGGCGTCGAAGTGATGCCCATCTCCGAGTACGCCGCCGGCCGTCAGCCGGTGACGAATGGCCTGATGATCGGGTTCGCTGCCGTGCGTGAGGAGGCGATGGACAAAGGAATGGAGCTGCTGGCGGCCGCGATCGAGGCGACGTCACAGATCGATGTGGGGCGCGGTGCACGGACGGCGCGCCGCTAGTCGCGGGCCACGCGGTCACGGACTGCACGGATAACTCGGTCACGGACTACACGGATCACACGGACATTTTTTTGGAAGGGCCCTCACGCGAGTCAGATTGCGTTGGCACGCCCTGCGTCTGCGACCGCCATTGAAGAAAGGTCCCGACCGATCACCAACTGAGCACCAGCCCCACTATCCATCCAGGGACGAACGGAGCGTTGCCGTCGTGTCGGTTACGACTGGGAACGGTGAGCGTGCAAGAGACACACGCGCTGGCTCACCAGCCAACACCTTCGCAGCAGATATCGGCAAAAGTGAGGCGATTGGCCGAGATTTGTCGATGGTATGGCGCTTGCCACGATCTCCCTAACAGTCGCTTCTGCAAGCTCAGGCTGATGTGGGGGCGCCAGCTCAGGAGGTATTCAGTCCATGTACGCGATCAAGCCAATCATCACGGCCGGCTTATTCGCGGCGCTTGGCCTCGCGCCTGCCGCGTTTGCGCAGAGCGCGGCACCGACCGCCGCACCGTCGGCCCAGTCCACCGCGCCGTCGACTCCGTCCACCACTCCCGCAACGTCGGGGACCACCGCACAGGCGCCGTCGTCAACGACGTCGCAGCAGCCGTCAGGCGCCGACTCGCAGGGTGGCGGCAATCAGGAAGTGGCCCGCCAGGCATTGGCCGCCGCGCGACAGTCGCTCGCTGAACTGACGAAGATGCCCGAAGCGCAGAAGCTCCAGGGCGAGCAGCGAACGGCGGTCGCGACGTTCATCAGCGACTTCAACGCCTTTGCGACTGCGCAGACCGACTGGAGAAGCAAGTACCAGGTCGTCGACGAGTCGTTGAACCGTCTGCTGGGCGAGGCCTCGGCCGCGCCGTCAGCTAGCTCGACCACGTCAACTGATTCGTCGGCGGCGAGCTCGACCGCTTCACCGAGCGCGGGCGCTGCGGGCGCGTCTGGTACGAGCGCCGCCGCCAGCGGCGGCATCGATCCGGCGATCGCGGCCAAGCTGCAGGAAGTTCGCACGCATCTGAATGAGTTCGAAAAGGCGAGCGGCGACCCGCTGTTCGCGGTGGACGCCATTCAGAAGCAGCTCGACGCGGCGTCTGCGGGCGCGAGCGCCAGCGGCGTCACGCTGAGTGCGGCGCAGGTCGAGGACATCCGCAAGCAGCTGGAAACGATTCGGCAGGCGGCGAAGAAGTAAGGTCAGCCGTCTGGATCTGGAGGCCTCGGGCCCCTGTGGCCCGAGGCGATCTTATGAGCCACCACCGGTACTGCTATACTGACCTTTCTGTTGGGAAACCTAGTCATTCGCTTCACTCGCGTCCAGCGTCGATCCGACATCCGATCCTCCTGCATGCCCGTTGAAAGCCGAGCGACGCGCGCTCGGGCTGGTTTCCGTTGTTCGTCGCTCCGCTGACGGCGGAGCCGCATCCAGGGACGGATGCAGGAGTGCTCAGATGAATCGCAAGCTATATGTCGGCAACCTTCCTTACGAGACGGATGAAGCAGCCCTTCAGGATCTTTTCTCGCAGGCAGGCACCGTAGATACCGTCCAAATAATGCGCGACCGCGAAACCGGCCGTGCGCGCGGATTTGCTTTCGTCGAGATGGCGACTGAAGCAGATGCGCAGAACGCGATCAACCAGTTGAATGAACGGCCGTTCGGCGGCCGGACGCTGGCGGTCAACGAAGCCCGCCCGCCGGCGCCGCGCTCGGGTGGTTTCGGAGGCGGCCGCGACGATCGTGGGCCGCGCCGCCGCAGCGAACCGCGCTGGTAGGATTCGATTTCAGTCAAGGTGACAAGAGGGGCGTCGGCGCCCCTCTTGTCATGTACGTCGTGCGCGAGCGCGGACCAAAGCCCTCGCGATAGCCCGAGGCCCTCGCGATATCAGCGGTTGCCCACCTTCGAGCTTTCAGTTGCAGAGCTTGCGTAGCGCCTGTTGATGGCGTCGATGACAGCAGTACGCGTCTCCCCTACGGACATGTGAGCGCCTCGTTCGATCGCTGCCACCTCTTCAGCCATTTCGTCGTCCTTGATGGCGTCTCGAACCCAGTGCGAGTAGTCGCCTCGCCGCAGATGATGCAGCCAGGTGTCGTCGTCGATGCCATGGGCAATCTGCGTGAACATCGCCAGATTCTGTGCGCGAAGGTTGAGGCGATGCTCAGGCCCGGTGAAGTAAAAGCTCTTGTCCGGACCGAGCGTCCCCTCCGCGTACTTCCGGCGGTGACGCTGGCGTTCACCCTGCGGCACTTCAAGCCGCACGGCGGTGACGTTGCCATCGGGCAGCCTCCATACCAGCGCCTCTCCCTCCTGGCGTTCAGGCCGATTGGGCTGTTCCTTCCCCAGCGCTTTGGCGAACGCATCGACGCTTTCGTCCGCCGCCGGGCCGACCGCGACGAGCAGGTCGACCTGCGGCAGCACGGAGGGCGCGACCTGTTCAGGATGGACGGTAACGAGCAGCGCGGTCTCCAGCGCCGGGACTACCCCGTCGTGCGGCGGGCTCCACGTCGCGGGAAGCAGGTGATGCGCCTCGTCGAGCACCAGCCAATGCGGACGGGAGACACGGCCGCGGAAGGCAACGAGGTGCGAGAGCAGCTGCTGGAAATAAGCGGGGCGATCGTCGAGCGGCAAGCCCAGAAGACACAGCACGAGATTCTGCTCTGCGTGGCTGAGCACGTCGAGCATTTCGCTGGCTGACGGCACGCGCTGCGCGTCGCCGAGCACAATCGCGTGTTCGAGCGCCGAGAAGTCCCCCTCAGGGTCGATCAGGCAGAACTGGTAGCCATGCGCGGCGAGCTGCTCGAGCATCGCTGTCGCGAGCGTCGATTTACCGCTGCCCGACCTTCCACAAATCAGGACGGTGTTGCCGTAGACGGGTGCGGTCAACGGGCCTTCACGGCTCTCACCGACCGTCAGGGCCTGTTTCTCGCGCATGGGCACGACATCCGCCAGATCCGACGCCAGGACGTGGACCACGAGCTCGGCGACACCTGCGCCTCGCGCCCCCTTCGTCACGATATCCGCGCCCGCCTTCAGCGTCGGCAAGGCATTGGCCACCGCAACCGCGCACTCGCAGATCTTGAGGAACGCGTGATCGTTCTCCGCGTCGCCAACACCAATCGCGTTGTGCGGCGACAGCGACAGCTGGCCCAGTGCCGCCAGCAGGCCGCTCGCCTTGTTGACTCCCGAAGGGAGCACCATCACTGCGCCCTTGTTGAAGATCACCTGCAGCTCGAGACCCAGTCTGCGGATCTCGTCCAGGACCGCGGCTTCGTTCGGCTCCCACGACGACACGATCACGTGACCGACGGAGAGCGGCTGGACGCCGCGCGCACGAAGCGCATCGACGAGGGCCGCGGGTGGCGGGTCGCCAAGCTGGGTGATCGATCGGTCGGACGGGTTGTAAACGATGGCACCGTTCTCGGCGACGATGCGATCGAAGAGCTCGGAATGCGGGAAGACCTTGAGGAGGTCTTCGAGCTCACGGCCGGTGACGAGCACGATCCGCCGTCCCGATTTCCGCAGCCGCTCCAACGCGCCGACCGTGTCGTCGTCCACGACACCGTGCGTCGCGATCGTTCCGTCGTAATCGGTCGCCAGCACCTGATAACGCATATATCTCCGCAGTTGGCGCCATCGGAGTCGTATGAAGACACCGTGCAAGCCTCTGGCTGATTCCTTGCAATATTGATTCGCAGCTCGAGCCTATGGCCGCTCCTCGACCTCAACAGTCACCCGCCGGGCCCAGACCCTCAGCACGCGCCGCGGGCTTGCGATACGTCACGGACGAGGTTGCCGGCATCACGCGGCAGCGCGCCGGCGCAGGCTTCACCTATCGTGACGCAAGAGGGCGACGCGTTCGTGACGCCGCCACGCTCGGGCGCATCCGATCGCTGGTGATCCCGCCGGCATGGAAGGACGTGTGGATTTCGCCCGACCCTCACGGCCATCTGCAGGTGACCGGGCGCGACGCCAGGGGACGCAAGCAGTATCGCTATCACCCGCGCTGGACCGAGGTCCGCGACGGTGCGAAGTACAGCCGCATGATCGGATTTGCCGAGGCGCTGCCGGCCATCCGTCGCCGGGTGCTTGCCGATCTCAAGCAAGCGCCGCTGAGTCGAGAGCGAGTGCTGGCCACGGTGATCCGTCTCCTCGAAACGACGCTGATTCGCGTCGGCAACGAGGAGTACGCGAAGGCGAATCGTTCCTTTGGGCTCACCACACTGCAGGATCGACACGTCACCGTTCGTGCCGGCGTCGTGAAGTTCCGATTCCGCGCCAAGAGCGGCGTCTTTCAGGCGATCGATCTGGCGGACGCGGCGCTCGCCCGCAGCGTGAAGCGGTGCCAGGATCTGCCGGGTCAGACGCTGTTCCAGTATCTGGATGGCGATGGCGGCCGCCAGAGCGTCGGGTCTCGCGACGTGAACCGCTATCTTCGCGAGATCAGCGGCGAGGACTTTACCGCCAAGGATTTCCGGACGTGGGCGGGCACAGTGCTGGCGGCCACCGCGTTGTGCGACTTCGACGGAGTCTCTTCGATGACCGCGCGGAACCGGAACATCGTGCAGGCGATCGACTCGGTCGCGGAAAAGCTCGGGAATACGCGCGCCGTCTGCCGGAAGTGCTACGTCCATCCAGCGATCCTGGCGGCGTACCTCGATGGGGTCACGATTACGGGCGAAAACGGCAAGCTTCGAGCCGTGGCGACGCCGCCGATGTCGCGGCTGTCACCTGCGGAACGCGCCGTGCTGTCATTCCTCAAGCGCCTGTCGCGCGATACGGCGCGGCGTGGACGATTGGCGGCGTAGACCGTTCGACCTACGGCAGCTTCGCGACCTTCCACTTTCCGTCGACGAATGCCAGCTCAACGACCGACTCGATCACGATCCCGTCGCGGCTCCCGTTGATCGTGGCGATCGCTGTCGTGCCGGTGGGTGCAGCCAGGCCGACCACCTTGCTGTCCTTCGGCATCTCGGCACGCACGGCGCTGAACGCATTCGGTCCGTCCGGCCCGCGGTAGGTCCCGGCCAGAGGATCAGCAAGCATCGCGACGAACGAGGCGAAGTTGTTCTCCAGGATCGCCGTGACATAAGCGGCGGCCGCCTGTCCCGCCGGACTGGCCAGGGCGGTTGCGACTTCTTCCGCCGACGGTGGCCGGGGAATCACCGTGGAGAACGTCGCGGTGTATTCGTAGGTCACGTTCTGAAAGGTGCGGGCGCCGTCGGTGTAGAGCCGGCCGGCGATGCGTTTATGCTCGAACGCCTTTGGCTCGAACACATGCATGCCGGTAGCGGACACCATGCCCTCGAATGGCTGCGTGAAGAACGATCCGGCGATCGGCCGTTGCTCGGCGTCGAGGACGACTTCGACGACATGCGCCTTGCCGTCCCCGGCGAGGTGGATGATCTCGAAGACGTCTGCCTGCTGTTCGTCGGTCAGGGGCACGTCACTCAACAGGACGTGGATGTCTTCCTTGTTCTCGTCGAAGAACCCCGGTTTCGCCGAGGCGTAGGCATATTTGAGCGGGAACGTCGTACCGTTGATCGTGAGGACACCGTCGGCGGTGCCGTCCGCCGCGAGCGCGCCGGACGGCACACCGAGAGAACACGCCGCTGTGACCGCTACGAGGAGGACGACCAGCTTTCGCCGTCGAGCTTCCATGCGCCGCCTTCCTTGATCACCTTCACGGTCCCGGTCGTCTTCTTTTTGTCCGGATCGAGGGCCTCGACGGTTAGAGTGGCGCCTTCAGCGGTCTTTGCCTCCTTGAGGATCTTCACGTCGGTGATCGCCCCCATCATCTTGATCATCTCGAACATCTTCGCGCGCTCGTCCGCGGGCGTCGCCGCGACCTGATCCGCGCGCTGCTTCGACATGTACGGCAGCACGTCGTCGATCTTGGCGGCCTTGTCGAAGGCGGTGCGATAGTCCATGTAGAACTGCGATGCGGTCTTCGACTGCGCGCCGATGGGAGCGCAGAGCGCCACGGCGGCGCACAGCGCGACGGTGAGCGAAACAACACGATACGAACTGGTCATGCAACGTCCTCCACGACCCGAACTTCGGGCGCGCCATGGTAACTCAACTGTGGAAGACGTTCAGCTATCGATTCTGCAGCGCGAGCGGGAGAGCTGGCGGGACAGGGGCGGGCGCAGCGGGCCGGGGCTGGCTTTCCGCCGAGGCGGCGTTCGTGGCCTGCGCGTCAGGGCCGACGGGCACGCCGTCGATTGAAAGGTAAGAGATCGTCATGTGCATCTCGGCCGGCCCGAACATGCGGACGCGCGCGGTCGATCGGATGTCGACCGGAAGCGAGATGCTCCCGACCTTCGAGTAACGGCGCGCGATGCGGACGTCTCGGACCCAGAACGAGGGGCTCTTCGCCAGGTCGCCTTCGACGTAGGAAAGCTCCGCGGAACGCTGATCCATGGTCGCGAGACCGTTGATCAGCCGCGGGTCTTCACGTCGCGGCATCAGCCCGATCTGCACCGCGTTGGGCAGCACGCCACCGAGCTGGTAGCGATAGTTTTCAGTAGAGAAGGCGGCGGCCCGCGCCTCGGCGTTGCGGCTCGCTTCGACTTCACGATCCAGCACGTTGCGGAGGGCGCGGCTGCGGACGCGGGCGGAGCCGCCCTCGGCGACGACGGTGTAGGTGAGACCGCGCTCGGGCGTGAACTCGGTCATCACATCCATCCACCCGTACTCGCCTTTGTTCGTGAGACCCGCCTTCAAGGAGCGCTTCGCCGTGTAAGCACGCGGCGGCCGGCGGGCCGCTTGATCCAGTGCCGCCATCAGGCGCTCGGTCGTGTCGCTCGTGGCCTCGCTCGTCGCGTCAGCGCCTACGACGAGCCATGTGGCGCTGATAACAAGTGCCAGCGCCGCGAGCGTCCGAACGGAACAGCGATTCGGCTCCACGCCAACCGATGTATCAAGATCGGGGCCAAAGCGGGAACCGCGGTATGAGGCGTGTTCGCGCGAAATCCACGCAAGGAACGGCGAAATTTGCGGTGGGTAAGGGAATTTCTATTCCCTGCTGTATGACCTCAATGCCGCCGGTGCCGCGGAGGCTCGAACGTAGTCGATGAGCTCGCGGCTGAGCCTGTGCTGACGCGCCCGCCTACTCATCCCGCAGCGCAGACATCGGCGCGATTCGCGATGCGCGTCTTGCCGGCACCATTGCCGCAATCGCCGCCACCACCGTCAGCGACATGCCAGCGAGCAGGATGGTCGTCGTGTCGGCCGGCGTCACCCCGTACAACTGCGCCTGCACGTAGCGTCCGAGCCACCACGCCGCACCGAACCCGATCATCAGCCCGATGCTGACCAGGACGGCCGCTTCGCGGATCACGCGCGCGGCGATCTGCGATGCGAGCGCGCCAAGTGCCATTCGAATGCCGATCTCGCGCGTGCGGCGGGTGACGGTATAGGCCATCACGCCGTAGAGACCGATCACCGAGAGAATCGTCGCCATCACGCTCAACGTGGACGACAGGCTGGCGATCAGGCGCTCGTTGACCACCGACCGCTCGACGCGGCGTTCGAGCGTTGCCACGTTGTAGATCGCCAGTCCGGGATCGAGGTCGGCGATGCGGCGGCGAATCGTGCCCATCAACGCGTCGGCATTGCCCGCCGTCCGCACGTAAGCGACGAGGCCGGAGACGCCGCTGGCCTGCAGATACGGGAAGAAGACCTGCGGCCGATCGTCCTCGCGGATCGCCGTGTAGCGCATGTCCTTCGCGACGCCGATGATCTCGATCGGCATCGCCGTGCCAGGATCGTCGCCGATGCCGATGTGCCGCCCGAGCGCGTTGCCGCCTTTGAAGTACCGCTTGACGAACGTCTGATTGACGATCGCGACGCGGTAGGGCCAGTCTTTCGGCGCGGGAGTGATCGCCGTGTCGCGCTCGTCGAACTCCCGTCCCGCGACCAGCGGCACCCCCATTTCCTTGAAGAAGCCCGGGCTGACGCCGTTGCACATCGCGCCGGCGCTGTCGCCCGCTGGCGGTTGATAGCCCTCGACGGTGAACCCCATGCCCCAGCCGCCGCCTTCGAGCATGCCGAAGAAGGCATAGCTCGCCGAGACCACGCCCGGCGTGCTGCGCAACGTGTCGTGGACCGTCCGCGCGAAGGTGCGGCTCCGCTCGCCCTGATAGCCATTGCGTTCCAGGTCGAAGGCAAAGCTGAGCACCTCGGTCGTCCGGAATCCGGGATCGACGGAAAGCAGGTTGTCCAGGCTGCGGAGGAAGAGCCCGGCGCCAATCAGGAGCAGGAAGGACAATGCGACCTGGGCGACGACGAGCGTCTTGCGCAGCGTCGGCTGTTCGCTGACGACGGCGCCGCCGGCGCTCTTCAGCGTCGGCGCGATATCGATGCCGGTGCTGCGGAACGCCGGTACGATCCCGGCGGCCAGGGCCGTCAGCATCGCCAGCGAGGCCGTGAAGATCATGATCCGTGCGTCGGCGTCCGCATTCACCGCAATTGGACTTTCCGGCGTCACGAAGTACCCGAGCAGCATCCCGGCGCTCCACGACGCCACCAGAACGCCGAGCAGCGCACCGGCGGCCGCGAGCACCACGCTTTCGATCAGCAGGAGACGAACGATTTGGCGGCGGCTGGCGCCGACGGCCTGACGCAGCGCGAGCTCGCGATGCCGGGCGGCGCCCCGTGCGATCAAGAGGTTGGCGACATTGGCGGAGACGATCAGCAGCACGCCGGCAGCGACGGCCATCAGAATCAGCAGCGGATCGCGCACCGAGTCGCGCAGGCCGGATCGACCGCGCGAGGCGTCGTTCACCGAAAGCTCACCGGCGAGGAAGCGGCGCGTCGTGTCCGCAGACGCGCCCGCAAAGGCGGCGTCCGTGGACTCCTGTTTCAGGATCGACCGGTACAGGGGCAGGATGCCCGCCTGCGCCTGCGTGGCGCTGAGCCCCGGCTTGAGTCGCGCGTACACCTGCACCCACCGGAATCGCCGGCCCTCGAACTGGAGCCACGACGGCCCCAACTTCGGCTGCATCGTTACCGGCACGTAGACCTGGGCGGGGTTTCCGAGGTCCAGGCCGTGGAATCGGCGATCGACGACACCGATGATCTCGAACGGGTGGCCGTTGACGACCAGAGTGCGCCCGATCGCATGACGGTCGCCGTTGAAGCGGGACACGAAGTAGTCGTATCCAAGCACCGCGACGGCGCGGCCGCCGCCGGCGGGGTCGTCAGCGGCGATCATCACCCGGCCGGCCGCCGGCTGCAGGCCGAGCAGGGTGAAAAAGTTCCCCGAGACGAGCTCGCCCGACGCAACCTCGGTGCGACCACCATAACCGACCGTCAGCGACGTCGCGGCGCGGCACGCGAGCCCCGAGAACACCTGATTGCGATCGCGGAGATCGCGATACATCGGGTAGGAGAGCTCGCTGCCGTCGCCGATGCTTCCGCCGTACTGTTCGGTCCCGTCCGCGGTGACGTGAACGATCGCGGCGGGGTCCGCGACCGGCATCTTGCGAAGGATCACTTGATCGACCAGCGTGAAGACTGCCGTGTTCGCGCCAATGCCGAAGGCGATCGAGAGCACCGCCACCGCGGTGAACAGGGGCACCTTGCGAAGGCTGCGCAGCGCGTACCGCAGGTCGGCGAGGATGTGGGCCATGGCCCGATCGTCCGGCAATTCCAGTGCCACTGCGGCGCCGGTTCGACCACGCAGATCGAAGGGATAGCTTGCGGGTGAATGGGACAGGCCGCTGCGACCTGTCCGGTGGTGGGACGGAGGTGTGCGATAGTGAGGCGACATGCGCCTCCGTCGACTCGAGATTTTCTCGATATTTACCGCGTTCGTGCTCGCCTCCTGTGCTCCGTCAGAACAGTCTCCGATCACCCCGCCCAGTCAGGACGCGGCGTTCCAGCAGGCGGCCGACGATTTCCTCGCCGACTACTTCAAACGCAATCCGACCGGTGCGACATACCTGGGCATTCACGACTACGACTCCAGCCTGGAAGACGCGTCGAAGGCGGCGATCGACGCCGAGGTCGCAGCGCTGAAGCAGTTCCGACAGCGGTTCGCCGCGATCGAGGAAGATCGCCTCTCGCCTGCCAATCAGCTCGATCGCACTCAGGTCCTGTCGGCGATTGATTCGCAGCTGCTCGACCGCGAGGTCGTGCGTTCGTGGGCGAAAGACCCCGATCAGTACAGCAGCGCGCTCGGCGCCACCGCCTACATCATGATCAAGCGTGCGTTCGCGCCGCCGCCCGATCGTCTGCGGGCGCTGATCGCGCGCGAGAAGCTGATGCCGGCGATTCTCGAGGAGGCGCGGCGGAACCTCGACAACCCCCCAGCGATCTACACCGCCATCGCCATTGAGCAGATCGACGGCACTCGAGACTTCTTCAAGACTGCGGTACCGCAGGCATTCGAAGCCGTCACGGATGCAACGCTGCTCTCGGAGTTCAAGCAGTCGAACCAGGGCGTGATCGACGCGCTCGATCGATACAAGATCTTCCTCGAGAAGGATCTCACGCCACGATCGAAAGGCACGTTTGCGTTGGGTGCCGAGACACTGGCGGCCAAGTTCAGAAACGACGAGGGTGTCACCCTGCCGCTCGATCAGCTGATCGCGATCGCGCAGCGCGATCTGGCGAAAAACAAGGTGGCGTTCCGCGAGACGGCCGCCAAGATCGCCCCGGGGAAAGATCCGCGGGCAGTGTTGCTGTCGGTCTCGTCCCGCCATCCGCGCCCCGACCAGCTGCTGGCCACCACGCAGTCGATGCTCGACTCGCTCCGCAAGTTCATCGTCGACAAGAACCTGGTCACGATCCCGGAGGCGCCGCCGGCGCGCGTCGAGGAAACGCCGCCGTTCCTGCGCGCGACAACGTCGGCATCGATGGACACGCCAGGAGCATTCGAACAGGTGGCGAAAGAGGCGTTCTACAGCATCACGCTGCCCGATCCGAAGTTGAGCAAGGCACAGAGCGATGAGTTCATGCGGGCCTGGTATCCGGAGCAGATCGCGAACGTCTCTGTTCACGAGGTGTATCCCGGCCACTACACGCAGTTCCTCTATGGACCGCAGTTCCCCTCGCGGATTCGCAAAGTGTTCGGGGCGAGCAGCAACTCTGAGGGTTGGGCCCATTACTGCGAGCAGATGATGCTCGACGAGGGGCTCGCGAACGGCGATCCCAAGGCGCGGCTCGCGCAGTTGCAGGACGCCCTGCTGCGCAACGTCCGCTTCATCGCCGGCATCCAGCTGCACACCGGCCGCATGACGGTGGAACAGGCGCAGAAACTATTCGAGGAGGAATCCTACACGCCGGGCCCGGTAGCGCTGTCGGAAGCCAAGCGCGGCACCTCCGACGCCACCTACGGCTACTACACGCTGGGCAAGCTGATGATCCTCAAGCTGCGCGACGACTACCGCGCCAGGAAAGGCGCGCAGTACTCATTGAAGGAGTTCCACGATTCCTTCCTCAAGCTGGGACCGATTCAGCTGCGTCTCGTCCGGAAAGCTCTCCTTGGGGATGAGGGGGATACGCTCGGCGACTAGGCGCGAAGGGTGCGACAGGTGCTTGGGTGCGTGGGGTGCGGGTACGGGTGCGTACGTGTCAGCACTTCATTCACTAGCCGCACGCACCGACGCTCGGTACACGGCACGCACCGTGGCACCCGTCGCACCTGTCGCACCTGTCGCACCCCTCGCACCTAATAAAGCAGATAGTCCTTCCTTACCTTCCTGAAGGCCGCCTCGCCAGTTTCCCAGCTTCCCAGGATCTCCTCGAGCGGGACCTGTTGTTCGATCTGCACCCTGAACGTCGCGTTGCCGGCGAGGATGTCGATCGGTATCTTGTCGTGTTCGTATTCGTAGGGAGGCTGACGCCAGGCGAAACGATCGGGCCGCATGCTGCGGAACTCGCGGATCAGCGACGCGCCCACGGCGACGGGACGGAGCGCCCGGCGATCGGTGACGTGCAGCTGGCAGCCGCCACAGGTGACCTTGCAGTGCTTCTGGAAGGTCGGCTCGAACACCGCCGGCCGGAAATAGGCGCCGGCGAGACCGATGTCGTTCATCCGATCGGTAAACGGTTCGGCGTCGATCCAGGGCGCGCCCAGGAGCTCGAACGGGCGCGTCGTTCCCCGGCCTTCCGAGAGCATCGTTCCCTCGAAGAGCACCGTGCCCGGATAGACGACCGCCGTGTCGTCGGTCGGCACATTGGGCGACGGCATCACCCACGGCAGACCGGTCTCATCCCAATACTGATCGCGCGACCATCCCTCCATCGTCACCACCTCGAGGTCGGCGCCGATCCCGAAGTGCTCGTTGAACAGACGCGCGAGCTCGGCGATGGTCATCCCGTGCCGCATCGGAATCGCGAACTGACCGACGAACGATTCGAAGCCGCGTTCCAGGGTCGGTCCTTCCACCTCGATGCCGCCGATGGGATTGGGGCGATCGCAGACGATGACGGTGAGGCCGTGGCGCCTGGCAGCGCGCAGGCAGTTCGCCATCGTGTAAACGAAGGTGTAGATACGCGCGCCGATGTCCTGCAGGTCGATGACCAGCGCGTCGAGACCGGCCAGCATCTCGGCCGTCGGCTCGCGGGTCTCGCTATACAGCGAGTAGATGGGCACTTGCCGGGCGCGATCCTCGGCGTGCGGCGTCTCGATCATGTTGTCCTGCAGGTCCGACCGGAAGCCGTGCTGCGGCCCGAAAATCGCGCCAAGACGGACGCCATCGCGGGTCGCGATGCGATCGAGCACGTGGCGGAAGGCGCCGTCAATCGAGGCCGGGTTGGCGACAACCCCGACACACAGACCGTTCAGACGCGTGGAAGCGAGCAGCCGTTCGGAACCCAGGATCATCGCGGTATTCTAGTCAGAAGCCATGGCGAGCAAGATTGCTCCTTTCTTCGTATCGGCCCCTCGGCCGCCGGCGTTACGGCGCGACGGACGCGGCTCGCAGGCGCGTCACACGCCATGAACGTGCTGCCTCGCCGCCTCATCGTCGGGATCACGGGTGCCAGCGGATCAATTTTCGGCATCCGTCTGCTCGAGCGGCTGCGCGAACTGGACGTCGAGACGCACCTCGTCCTGAGCCGATGGGGGGCGCGCACCCTGGTCCACGAGACCAACTATACGGTCGAGCAGGTGCAGCGCCTGGCCAGCGACGTCCACGCCTCGACCGATCAGGGCGCACCGATTTCCAGCGGTTCCTTCGTCACGATGGGGATGATCGTCCTGCCCTGCAGCGTGAAGACGATGGCGGAGATCGCGCATGGCACCGGCGACACGCTGATCCCTCGCGCTGCGGACGTGGTGCTCAAGGAGCGGCGACGCCTCGTGCTCGGCGTCAGGGAAGCGCCGTACCACGAAATTCACCTCGAGAACATGCTGAAGTTGACCAGGATGGGCGTGATCATCGCGCCGCCGTTGCCCGCCTTCTACAATCGCCCGTCCTCGATTGCCGATCTCGTCGATCACATCGTGGCGCGAACGCTCGACTTATTCGGCCTGCACGACGATCGTGTGCCGCGGTGGGACGGCCTGATGGACGTGGGGCGGCGGGCCACCGTGCCCGACAGCCAAGATGCCTGACACGGCGACGGCGACGACGCTCCGCGTCACCGACAAGTACTCGGGCGAAACGATCGGCGAGTTGCCCGTCGCCGATGCTGCGGCAGTGGATCGCGCCGTCAGCCTGGCCCGCGACGCGTTTGCGGCCTGGTCGTCCACGCCGGCTCACAAGCGCTCGGCGATCCTGCGCCGTGCCGCCGAACTGATCGAGACCCGTAAGCAGGAGATCGCCACCCTCATCGCCCGCGAAGCGGGGAAGGCCTGGAAGTACGCAATTGGCGAGGTCGCGCGCAGCGTCGAGACGTTCACGTTCTCGGCCGAGGAGGCGAAACGCATTCACGGCGAGACGGTGCCGATGGACGCGTCGGTCTTCGGCGAGAAGCGCGTCGGCTTCTACACTCGAGTCCCCCTGGGCGTCGTCTCCGCAATCACCCCGTTCAATTTCCCGTTGAACCTGGTGGCGCACAAGGTAGGGCCGGCACTCGCGGCCGGCAACACCGTGGTGCTGAAGCCGGCGGAGGAGACGCCGCTCACCGCCGTTCGCATGGCGGAATGTTTCCGCGAGGCCGGTCTTCCGGACGGCGTGCTCGAGATCGTCCACGGCGATGGCCCGACGACGGGTGAAGCGCTGGTTCGCCATCCGGTACCGGCCAAGGTGTCGTTCACCGGCAGTCCGCCGGTCGGCGAGCGCATTCTCGCCATCGCCGGACTGAAGCGCGTCACGCTCGAACTAGGCAACAACTCCGGCGCCATCGTCGAGGCCGACGCCAACGTCGACGTTGCCCTCCCGCGCACGGTGATGTCGGCCTTCTCGAACTCCGGTCAGGTCTGCCTCAGTCTGCAGCGGCTCTACGTCCAGGAGGCGATCTTCGACGAGTTCCTGGGGCGCTTCGTCGCTGCGACCAACGCCCTGAAAGTCGGGAATCCGCTCGATCAGGACTGTGACGTCGGACCGATGATTTCAGACGACGCGGCCGATCGCGCCGACGAGTGGATCAAGGACGCCATCAGCCAGGGCGCGACCGTCGTTGCGGGCGGCCGCCGCCAAGGACGCACGCTCTGGCCGACGGTGATCACCAATACCACGCCGGACATGAACGTCATGTGCCGCGAGGCATTCGCGCCGCTCGTGTGCGTGATCCCGTATCGCGACTTCGACCAGGCGTTGCGGCTGCTCGGCGACACGCCGTACGGCCTCCAGGCCGGCGTCTACACCAACGACTTGCGCAAGGCGTTCCACGCCGTGTCCGCGCTCGACATGGGCGGCATCATGGTGAACGACACCTCGATCTTCCGTGTCGATCACATGCCGTATGGCGGCAATCGCATGAGCGGCATCGGCAGGGAGGGCGTGCGATATGCGGTCGAGGAAATGACGAACATCAAGTTCGTCTGCTTCAACCTCGAATGACAGGTGCGACGGGTGCGACAGGTGCGACGGGTGCATCAGGTGCCGCGGGTGCCAGAGGTGCGACTCGTGCCTCGGGTGCGTTGAGTGCGTCGGGTCGCCACGCGCGCCGACATTGCGACACGCGCTTGGCACCGCCCCATCCCGCCGCACCCATCGCCCTCTGCACCCATCGCACCTGCACCTGTCGCCCCTGCCCCAGTCGCACCTTCCGCACCTTCACGCACCCCCCGCACCCTGATGTGGTAGACACCCGACTACCTGTGTGGTAGGTTGTCTACCACATGACTCTCCGTGGTAAGTCACGGTCCGGACGGGTCGAGCTGCTGCAGGGCACGCTCGACATGCTCATTCTTCGCACCCTCCAGTGGGGCCCGCAGCACGGCCACGGGATCAGCGTCGCCATCCGGGCCGGATCGAATGAGGTGCTCCAGGTCGAACACGGTTCGCTCTATCCGGCTCTGCATCGTCTGGAAAAGCTGGGCCTCATCGACTCCGACTGGAAGACGACCGAGAAGAAGCAGCGCGCCCGCTACTACCGCCTCACCGCGGCCGGCAAGAAACAGCTGGCGACCGAGCGTTCGCACTGGCAGCAACTGGTCGGCGCGATCGCGAACATCCTCGACCCCGCTTGAGGAGGCACGACATGTCGTGGCTGCAACGCGTCTTCCGCGGCCGTTCCGGCGCCCGCGACGATCTCGACGGCGAGATTGCGTTTCACCTCGCTGAAGAAGCGCGCCTGCGCGCGGACCGCGGCGATCCGCCCGAACGCGCTCGCCTCGAGGCACGCCGCGCGTTCGGCAGCACCATGCGGGTGCGCGAAGAGGTCGACCGGCTGAACCCGACCCGAGCGATCGACGAAGTCTGGCGCGATCTGAAATACGGCGCCCGCGTGCTGCGCCGGAATCCCGGGTTTGCAGTCGTCGCCATTCTGTCGCTCGCGCTCGGCATTGGCGCCAACACCTCAATCTTCCAACTGCTGGACGCGGTTCGCCTGCGGACCTTGCCGGTGCGGGATCCCGGCGCGCTCGCCGAGGTGCGCATCGCGAACGACCGCGACGACAACCGTGAGGGCAATTTCAACGGCGGACGTCCAGACCTCACCAATCCGCTCTGGGAGCGGCTTCGCGAGGAGCAGCGCGCCTTCTCGCACATCGCCGCCTGGGGTGCCGCGAACTTCGAAATGGGCACCGGCGGCGAGTCGCAGCGCGGTCCGCGGTCTATGGGTCAGCGGCGACTTCTTTCGGACGCTGGACGTCCAGCCAGTCATCGGCCGCGCGATCACGCGCGCCGACGACACGCCAGGCTGTGCGGACCCGGGCCTGGTGCTCGGATACGGATATTGGCAGCAGCGCTATGGCAGCGACCCTCAGGTCCTTGGCCGCACGATTCGCCTCGACGGCCATCTCTTTCCCATCCTCGGTGTGGCGCCACCGGGGTTCCATGGCGTCCACGTCGGCACGAGCTTCGACGTCGCGGTCCCAATTTGCGCGGAGCCGTTCACGAGAGCCTCCCGCTCGCGCCTGCAGGATCGACGCGCCTGGTGGTTGGCGGTGATCGGCCGGCTCGAACCGGGATGGACGATCGAGCGCGCCTCCGCGCAGCTGAACGCGATTTCGCCGGCGCTGTTCGCGTCGACCGTGCCCCCGACCTATCGTCCTGAGACCGTAAAGCAGTACCGCCAGTTCCGGCTGGGCGCACGACCTGCGTCCACGGGTGTCTCGACGCTCCGTGACGACTATGAAGCTCCGCTCTGGCTGCTGCTCTCGATCGCCGGTCTGGTGCTGCTGATCGCGTGCGCCAACCTTGCGAATCTGATGCTCGCGAGGGCGACCGTCCGCGAGCGCGAGATCGCCGTCCGTCTCGCCATCGGCGCGTCGCGCAGCCGCATCGTCCGCCAACTGCTGGCGGAGAGCCTGCTGCTGGCTGTGTGCGGCAGTGCACTTGGCGTGTTCCTGTCGGCGACACTCAGTGCGTTCCTGGTCTCGCTGTTCGGCGACGCGGTGGTCATCGAGCTTCGCGCGGATTCGCACGCGCTCGCATTCACCGCGGCGCTTGCCGTCGCTGCCTGCCTGTTCTTCGGGCTGGCGCCGGCGGTGCGCGCGACCCGCGCCGAGGCGGCGTCGGTCATCAAGTCCGGCGGCCGCGGTACGACCAGCGGCCGAGAGACCTTCGGCCTTCGCCGCACGCTCGTCGTCGTGCAGCTGGCGCTCTCGCTCGTTCTCGTCGTCGGCGCGCTCCTGTTCGTGCGGACGCTGCAGAACCTGATGCACGTCGACCCCGGCTTCCGCAACGACGGCGTGCTCGTAGCAGCGCTCGATTACAGGCGATCGGGCGCCGCCGACGCGCAGCTGGCGTCGCTCCGGCAGGATGCGCTCGATCGTGTCGGACGAACACCCGGGGTCCGTTCCGCTGCGGCAGTGTTCATCTCACCGCTCGAGGGGAGTGGCTGGAACAAGGGGATCATCGTCGACGGCACTCCGCAGCGCGCGTCCAATCTGAACTGGGTCAGCAGCGGTTTCTTCTCGACGATGGGAACGCCGGTATTGAGGGGACGCGATTTCAACGATCGCGACACGCTCGCGAGTCCGCGTGTCGCCATCGTCAACGAGTCGTTCGCGCAGGTGTTCTTCGGCGGGAGAGACCCGATCGGCCGCACGTTTCAACTCACCGAGGGGCCCGGCGAGCCGCAGCCGGCCTACCAGGTCGTCGGCCTCGTGCGCGATACCAAGTACGTCGACCTTCGCGAGGCCTTCGGCCCCATCGCCTACTTTGCGACGCGCCAGGATCCGAAGCCGATCCCGTTCCAGTCGCTGGTCATTCGATCGGCTCAGCCCGAGGCGTCGTTGTCGGCCGCTGTCAAGCAGGCGATCGTCGAGGCAAACCCGAACATCCTGATCCGGTTCGACACGCTCTCGTCGCAAATCGGGAAGACGCTTCTGCGCGAACGATTGATGGCGACGCTTTCGGGATTCTTCGGCGCTCTCGCCGGGATCATCGCCGTTGTCGGACTCTATGGCGTGATGTCCTACATGGTGGCGCGTCGCCGCAATGAGATCGGCGTCCGCATGGCACTCGGCGCCGATGGCGCTGCGGTCGTCCGTATGGTCCTGCGCGACGCGGCGCGGCTGCTGGCTGTCGGACTGGCGATTGGTCTCGCGCTGGCCATCCTCGCCGCCCGAGTGGCCCAATCGTTCCTCTATGGCTTGACGCCGGGCGACCCGTCGACTCTCGGTGCAGCAGTCGCCGGTCTGTTCGCCGTCGGCGCGCTCGCCAGCTACCTTCCCGCGCGTCGCGCGGCCCGCCTCGAACCGATCACGGTCTTGCGGGAGGAATAGCCCTCAGGGTGCGGCAGGTGCGACAGGTGCGACAGGTGCGACAGGTGCGTGACAGGGTGCGACAGGTGCGGCGGGTGCTTTAGGTGCGTGGTGCGACAAGGCGTCGCAGCTGCCGCCTTCCGGTACCTTCGCACCTAAAGCACCCGCCGCACCTAAGCACCCCGCACCTGTCGCACCTGATGCACCAGCCGCACCTGACGCACCATTCACCTATTTCCTGACAAAAATTTTGCGGTACCCGCCCGCGATGAGCGCCGAGACGTCGGCGAGTACTCGCGGCAACGCGAGTCCGCCTGGATAGGCGAGATAGCGCGGTTCCCACACGGGGTCGAACTTCTGCTTATAGGCGCGCACGCCCTGGAAGTTGTAGAACGACTCGCCGTGCCCGTAGACGAAACGGCCGACTTTCACCCACAGCGGCGATACGGCGGACGCTTCGAGGCCCGACAGCGGAGCCATGCCCAGGTTGAACCACTGGAAGCCTTCCTGCTTCGCCCAATGCAGGAGCCACGCGAGCAGACCATCCATCACGCCTTTCGGCGCCGTCGGGCGAAAGCGCATCAGGTCGAGCGACACTTCGCTTTTCTGCGCGCTGGGCCACAGCGTCGCGAACGCCTGGATGTGCCCCTCGGCTTCGACGACCGCCACGGGGAATCGCGCCAGGTACGACTCGTCGAAGAACCCGAGTGAGAAACCCTTTTCGGCCGCGGTCTTCCCGGCCAGCCAGGCGTTCGACACGGCCTCAAGCTCCTTCAGGAGTGACGTCACTGCAGGCGGATCGACGATGCGAATGACCCCCCGTTCCTTGGCGATGCGGTTCATCGTCGTGCGGAGCTTCTTGTGGCCGCTTCCCTCGATCGCGAAGTGCGGCAGGAAGACACGCGCCTCCTCGCCCAGCTTGGCGAACGTGAGGCCGAAATCGGCGTAGACGTGCAGCCACTGCTTCGAGGCCTCGTAGAACACGGGGACACCCTGGTAGTCGTCGCAGCGCTCGAGGAACGTCTTGACCAGCGGTTCAGCCGCTTCCTCGGGGCCGATGGGATCGCCCAGCGCCACCCACGTGCGCCCCTGGACCGCGTACATCATGAAGGCGGTCCGCGTCTCGTCCCAGAGCAGCGCCTTGTCGCGGAGGAAGACCAGGTTCGGCAGCGTGCGCCCCTGGCGCGCGATCACGCGAGTGGCGGCGTCGAGCTCGTCGGCGTCCGGCAGCGCGACGACCGGTCTGGGCGGCCGCAACAGTTGACGGACGCCGAAGAACAGCATGGCGACGAGTACGCCGACAGTGGCGCGCAGGAAGCGTGGCGCATCGGCGTCGGCAGCGAACTTCCACCACAGTTCGTGGGAGTACTCAACCCGCCGAAACGCAAAGAGGCCAAGTCCGATGGACGCGGCGACCACCGCAACGGTCCACATGATCCATCCCGTCGAGAACGGAATCTCGAGCAGGGCGGACTTTCGATCGAACTCCTCACGGCTGGCGGCGAGCGCCATCAGCAGGGCCGCGAGCACGATGGCCTCCTCGTAGTCCGCGCCCTTCAGGAGGGAGACGAGGATGCCGATGCTGAGGCCGACGGTGGCAAGGAAGTACGCGGCGGCCAGCCGCCTGGCCAACCCCCAGCTGACAATCAACAGCGCAAAGCCGATCAGGCTGCCGACGAAGTGCGAGACCTCGATGACCGGCAGCGGTACGAAGTCGTTGAGCCAGGCGACGCGCCCGGCGGCCGATGGCGTCGCCCCTGAGAACATCAGCACCGCACCGCCGAGCAGGGTGAACACCGCCAGCAGCTTGGGGGCAACGGACGTCGTCAGCGTTCCAAAGGCGTTGCCCCATTGCACCATCGCATGCCGGCGGTGGTAGAACTCGTCGATGATCAGGACGAGCAGTGCGACGGCGAGCGGCGCCAGGTAATAGATCAGTCGGAACATCGCCAGCGCCGGCAGCACGACCACAGCCGGCAGCTGCAGCATCAGGATCATCAGCGACTCGAACACGCCGAGGCCGCCGGGAACGTGGCTGACGAGGGCGACCAGCTGCGCCGCGAGGAAGATACCGACAAACAGCGTGAAGTCGGGCCGCGGCTCCGGGAGCAGCACAAAGAGGACCGCGGCGGCGAGACTCCAGTCCAGCGCGGACAGCACGAACTGTGCAAGCACCAGCCCAATCGACGGCAGGGTGATCTCGAGGCCGGCGATCGAGATCGGCCGCCGGCGGAAGGCAGCCAGAATCGGATAGGCGAATGCAGTCGCCAGCAGCACCCAGCCTGTCGCGTGCCCGATGCCAGGCGCGATGTAGGTGTCGAGGCGCGCCATCGGACCGCCGACGAGCGCCCATCCGCCGAGGACCAGCAGGCCGAGCCAGAACGTTCCCGAGTAGAACAGGACGACCCGCGAAATCTCCTGCCCGTTCAGTCCCCAGCGTGAGTAAAAGCGGTAGCGCGCCGACGTGCCGGAGAGAAGCGCGAACCCGACGTTGTTGGCAATCGCGTAGCCGACGAACGACGCCATCGCGATCTGCCATTTCGAAATACGTCGCCGGATATAGAGGAACGCGAGCTGATCGTAGCCCGTGAGAATCAGATAGTTGAGGAAGGTATAGAAGCCCGCCAGCGCCAGCGCCGAACCAGGGAACTGCTTCAGCGCGGCTGCCAGTTTGGATGGCGGCATCTGCCGCAGTTCGCGGCCGAGCACGGCCAGAGCGGCCACGAAGAGCAGCAGACCGATCAGCGGCGAGAGTCGATGCCACCATCGGCCGATGCTCGCAGCAGTCGAGCTCGACATTCGGACGAATTATTATCTGTGAAGTACGGGAGCAGGAGGGCGCGACTTTACGTGCGCCTTCCTCGATTCCCCGGGCCCGACTGAAGTCGGGCCCTACTGCTGTTGAATCTCCACGAGCGTCTGCAGCAGTCGATCGACTTCCGTCTGATCGCGGATGAAGAAGGCCGCGCGAGAGGTCCGGCGCGGCCCGACGCGCACGCTGAGCAGCCCCGGCAGGTCCAGTCCGAAGACATCTTCGTCCGTGCGGTCGTCGCCCACGTAAAGCGCCGAGTCTCGCTCGAACCGCGCGAGATAGTGCTCGAGCGCCGTCCCCTTGTGGACCGGTCCGGCCGGCGCAATGTTGAAGTCGGCGTGCCGCCCACCGAGGAGACGCGCTCGCGGCAGTTGATGCGTGACGGCATGAATGGCGGACGCCGTCATCTCCAGATCCGGTGCGTGGCGATAGTCCACGGTAATCGACAGCCGCTTGTCCTCGATGATGATTCCCGGCAGCCGCGCCAGTTCCCGTTGCAGGACGTCCCGCCAGCCGGCCACCAGTCGCTCGAGATCGGGATCCTCGCCCCAGGGCTCGAGGCCATGGTTGCCGGTCACGCCCGCAAGGGGAACGTTGGTGAACCGCTGCTCCACATCGGCACGCATCCGTCCGGAGATGATGACGACGGGGTGGGCGACTGCCAGCGTTGCCAGCATGCGGCGAGTCTCGGGCCCTGCTGCGGCGAGGCCCGGCTGCTCGACCAGCGGCGCGAGCGTACCGTCGAAGTCGAATGCCAGGATGGGGCGGGTCGCGAGGAAGGCCTTGAACCGGTCCTCGTAGCCGGGGCCGAAGAGATAGCGCATGCAGCCGCCCGCCTCAGGCCTCGAGCCCCGGCAGGTCGCCGGCGCGTCCCTCGAAACGTCCGGCGAGACGCTCGCGCCGGCGGAGCCGTTCGGCATCGCGCAGCATTCGCCCGGCCCATCGATAGACGTTGAACTCCGCGACGAATGCTCTCATCGCGTGCATGCGCACGCGCTGCTCCGCCTCGGGCATCGCGAGAGCCGCCGCCAGCGCATCGCTCGCCTCGTCGAGATCGTAGGGATTGACGATCAGCGATTCCGCCAGCTCCCGGGAGGCCCCGGTAAACGAGCTCAGCACCAGCACGCCCTGCTCGTCGTCACGCGCGGCGACGAACTCCTTCGCGACCAGGTTCATGCCGTCGTGCAGGCTGCTGACGTAGACGAAGTGCGCGGCTTTCAGATAGCGGAAGACGAGCGGCGGCTCGTGATGCGAGCGCCTGAGCACGATCGGTTGATATGAACCGCTGCCGAACTCGTCGTTCACGCGCGTGACGACGACATCCAGGCGTTCCCGGAGCGCGCGATACTCCGGAATCGTGGAACGGCTGGGCGCGGCGAGCTGCACGAAGACCAGGCGTCCACGATATTGCGGAAAGCGCTGCAGTAACCGCTCGACCGCGAGCAGCCGTTCCTCGATGCCTTTCGTGTAGTCGAGGCGGTCGACGCCGACACCGAGCAACGCATCCGCAGGCAGACCGAGCTCGTCGAAGAGCTCGCGGCGACACTGATCGACGGAGGGCGTCGACAGCGCCCATCGGTTCGGCCAGTCGATCGAGATCGGATACGGCCGAATCAGCGTCCGGACGCCGCCGTAGATGACCGCGTCGAATTCGCGATCGATGCGTGCTTCGAGGAAGCGATCGACGGAGTCGAAGAAGTTGTTGCAGTGAAACTGCGTATGAAATCCGAGGATGCTGCTGCCGAGAAGGCCGTGCAGGATCTGCTCGGTGAACGGACAGATGCCGAGCCGCTCGAAGTTCGGCCACGGGATGTGCCAGAACGTGATGATCGTCGCGCGCGGCTTGCGCTCGCGAATCAGGCGCGGCGCCAGCGCGAAGTGGTAGTCCTGCACCAGGACGATCGCATCGTCTGCATCCATCTCCTGGCACGCCGCGTCCGCGAACCGCTCGTTCACGTCGCGATAGGTGTCCCAATCGCCGCTGCGGAACACCGGCCGCGTGTCGGCGATATGGCACAGCGGCCAGAGCCCCTCGTTGGCGAATCCGTAGTAGTAGCCTTGTTCCTCCTGAGGCGTCAGCCAGATGCGGCGCAGGACGTAATCGTCCTCGCCCGGTGGCACGGCGATCCGATCCTGGGCGTCCACAAACTCGCGATCCGCCGACCCGCTGCCGTGCGCGACCCATACGCCCGAGCACGCGCGCATGACCGGCTCGAGCGCGGTGACGAGACCGCTCGCCGGGTGCTTCACCGCAACGCTGCCATCGGCCTGGCGCTCGTGGATGTATGGCTCGCGGTTCGCCAGGACGACGATCCGCTCGCCGAGCAGATACCGCCGCAGAGAGTCCTTGAGACGCTGTGGTGTCCATGCGCCGCCGGTCCCGTCGAGATCGCGCTCGACGCTGATGCGATCGATCAACTCACGGACGTCGCCCATCAGGGGCTGGAACTCTGGCCGATGGACGTCGCCGCGCAGCATCCGGCGGATCTCGTTGGTCCATCCGTGCCAGGAGGCCCGCCGGATGACGATCGTGAGGAGCGAGGCGGCGCCAGCCAGGACCGCAAACGTGCCGACGAGCAGCTGCTGAATGCGTGCCTCACGATGCTCGGCAAATCCGAAGTCGTGCAGGAGCAGCACGAACCCGAGCGGCGTGCCGCGGTCGATCAGCGGCATCGCGCTCAGATGTGCCGGGCCGCCCTCCATCTGCACCCCGGAGCGCCACGTCGTCCACTCGCTCGCCGGCGCGCCAGCGGCCGGGCGTACGTGGCGCGCGATCGTGTTGCAGCTCACTTCGGCGGGCCACTCGGTCGTCGCCGCCAGGAGCGACCCGGTGCGCGAGCAGGCAGCGGCCGCGACCAGCCGCTCGTCGTGCGTCAGCGCCGTCAGCAGCGCGGTCATCCGCGTGGTGGAGGTGCCCGACCAGTCTTCGACGAGCTTGTCCCGGGCGCCGGCGAGGGCGAGGTCAGCGCGGCCGGCCAGATCGCGCTCGAACCACTCGTTCAACGTCTGCGAGACGAAGTACGAGCTGGCGAGCACCAGCAGGCCGAGGGCCGTGAGCACGGCCAGCGTGACGCGGAGGACACGAGACATGACACGTTATTTCTGACATCCGGCGTGCATGGTCACGGCCGGGTACGACCGTGACCTGGGGAGCGGCCAGTCTTTCACAGGCTCTGAAAGAGGGCAAGGCTGGCGGTCACGGATGCGGTGGATTCCGGCGCGCTGGCCTCCTCCGCACCAGCCGGCCGCGTCCCGGCCGCCCTCAGGGCTCGACTGGTGTGCGATCATGACGCCATGCGCCGCCTCGTCGCCGCAGTGATCGTGACCATCGGCGTCTCGTACGTCACGGTCATCGGCGACGCCGATCGCACCGAACGGTTTGGCCCCGTCGACCACATCGCCGCGCGCGAGCTGCGCCACCATCTCGAATACATCGCCTCCGACGCACTGGAGGGCCGCGACGCGCTGTCGCCCGGCTTCCGCGAGGCGGCTGACTACGTAGGCGAACAGCTCCGCGAGGCGGGTGTCGAGCCGGCCGGCGACAACCGTACCTACTTTCAGGACGTGGGCGTTCGCCGGACCACCGTCGACGCCTCGAAGGCATCGGTCGCGCTCGGCGATGCGCGCTTCTCGCACGGCGCTGACTACCTGGCGCCATCTCCGGGAAAGGCGTCGGGAGGTCTGGTCTACGTCGGTCACGGTTGGCGCGTCCCGTCGAAGAACCTCGATCCTTTCAAGGGACTCGACGTCAAGGGCAAGTGGATGGTCATTCTGCCGGGATCGCCGGAGGAGCTCACGCCTGCGGACCTTGCGAGGATGGTCGCTGACGTGGACTTCGTGCAGCCCGAGGCCAACGCGCGGACGTCCGGCGCCATCGGCATCGTGAAGTTGCCGTCGTCGTACGACTTGAATCACTGGGATCGTGACAAGGCGCTTGAGATCACCCGGGGAGAGCTCGTCGTCGATCGCCTGACGCCACCGGCGGATCGGATCCCGCAGATCACCGCCGGCGCCAGGATGATCGAGGCACTGTTCCGGGGCGAGGCGGAGGACGGCGACAAGATGACCGGGCGTGCTTCGCGCCGCGACCCCGGGGCGTCGTTTGCGCTCGATGCGGACAAAGTGCTCGCAGTGGACGTGCCGACGACAGTGCGGGTGGAGCACACGATGAATGTCATCGGCATCGTCGAGGGAACCGATCCGGCGCTGAAGAACGAATACGTGGCCCTGGGAGCCCATCTCGATCACCTGGGACGCGCGACCGACGCGAAGCGCAAAGGCGGCGATGACATCAACAATGGCGCCGACGATGACGGTTCGGGTGTGGTCGCGCTGGTAACGATGGCGGAGGCGGTGGCCAAGGGCCCGCGGCCGAAACGCTCTCTGCTGTTCGTCTGGCACACCGGCGAGGAATACGGCAGCTGGGGTGCGCAATACTTCGTCGCCTATCCGCCGGTGCCACTCGATCACATCGTCGCCCAGCTGAACGTGGATATGATCGGCCGCTCGAAGTATCCGGGTATCTCAGAGCCCGGGGACGGGCAACTGACAGGTCCGACCGAGGTCTACCTGGTGGGATCGCGGCGTCTCAGCCGGGATCTTGGCGACACGTGCGTATCGGTGAACGATGCCTATCTGCATCTGAAGTTCAACTACAAGTACGACGCTGCCGACGATCCCGAGAAGATCTACACGCGCAGCGATCACTACGAATATGCGCAGAAGGGCATCCCTGTCGCCTTCTTCTTCAGCGGACTCCACGGGGACTACCATCGCCCGTCCGACGAAGTGAGCCGCATCGATTTCTCGAAGCTGCAGCGGGTGGCGCGCACCGTGCTGGCCACGGCCTGGACGCTCGCCAACGCTCCCGGCCGGCCGCGCCTCGACGGCCCTGCCCAAACACATTAGGGCCCGGCGATTTTCGGGTAGGTGGCGGCTGCCGCCCGGATCTGACCTCCCAGCCAGACCATTCGCCCGCCCATCGACGTCATATCTGGTACCAACATTGCCTCTGGTACCGTCATTTTGCGAGGTGTGATTCATGTCATTCGAGTTTTCCAACACGCGTCCCTTCCGGCGAGCCACGGCCTGGACGGGAGCGGCGCTCGTTGCCGCCACGCTCGGTGTGGCTGGATGGCAGGCCGGCGGCGCGCGGGCTGAAACGCCGGCGTCGCCGCAGGCCAAGCCCGACGTGGGCCCACGGCCCGGAATTCACGGCGCGATCACGTCGTACGCCGATGCCGTCGCCCGCGTCGCGCCAGCGGTGGTAACCGTCCGGGTCGATCGCAAGGCGCAGCCGGAGCCCACCGACTTCCAGGACGATCCGCTGTTCCGCCGATTCTTCGGCGAGCGGATGCCGTCGCAAGGCCGCCAGCCGCGCGAGCGCGGTCTGGGCTCCGGGGTGATTGTGTCCGGTGATGGCCACATTCTCACGAACGCCCATGTGGTGGAGGGCGCGGATCACGTCCGCGTCGAGCTGAACGACGGCCGCGAATTCACGGCAAAAGTGGTCGGCGTGGATATGCCGAGCGATCTCGCGGTGCTCGACGTGAATGCGGCCAACCTTCCGGCGCTGCCGCTGGGCGATTCGAACAGCCCGCGCGTCGGCGACGTCGTCCTCGCCGTCGGCAACCCGCTGGGTGTCGGACAGACCGTGACCATGGGCATCCTGAGCGCGAAGGGCCGCCAGACCGAGGGCGGCGACACGAGCTACCAGGACTTCCTGCAGACCGATGCGCCGATCAACCGCGGCAACTCCGGCGGCGCGCTGGTGACGGCCAACGGCGAGTTGATCGGCATCACGTCGCAGATTCTGTCGCAGAGCGGGGGCAACATCGGCATCGGCTTCGCCATCCCGGCGACGATGGCGAAGCACGTCATGACCGAGCTGGTCTCGACGGGCCACGTGCGCCGCTCGATGATTGGCGTCACCGTGCAGCCGGTGACAGCGGATCTCGCGTCGAGCATGCATCTGAGCGAGGTCCGTGGCGCCCTCGTGAACAGTGTGGCTCCGGAGAGCCCGGCCGCGGAAGCAGGCATTCAGACCGGTGACGTGATCACGAAGTTCAACGAGACGACGATCGATAGCGGCAACGAGCTTCGGAACATCGTGTCGTCGACGGCTCCGGGATCGACCGCGGAGCTGACCGTCATCCGCGACCAGACGCCACGACAGGTGCATGTGACGCTCGCCGAACGAAAGGCCGAGCAGAGCGCGTCGAGCGAGGGCGGCGCCCACGGCGAGGACGGCCTCGGTATGACCGTCCAGCCCCTGACGCCGAGCCTCGCACAGCAGCTCGAGGTGCCGCGCGCAACCGAGGGTCTCGCCGTGACCGGCGTCGATCCGGACGGTGCGGCTGCGGCGGCGGGCATCCAGGAAGGCGACGTCATTCGACAGGTGAACGGCAAGAGCGTTCGCAGCGCGGGCGAGCTGCGCCAGGCGGTCGCTGGCAGGGAAGGCCGGCCCGACCTGTTGCTCGTGCAGCGCGGCGAGCAGAGCTTCTTCGCGACGATCGATCGCGGCTAGTCCCCACGTCTCACCGGCACGTGCGATGATCGTCGCGCGTGCCGGCCTCTTCCCCCATCGGATTTCTCCTCGCGCTCGCGGCCGGAACTGCCGCGGGCGCGATCAACGCGATTGCCGGCGGCGGGACGCTGGTGTCGTTTCCAGCCATCGTCGCGCTCGGCGTGCCTCCGCTCGTCGCCAATGCGACCAACACGGTGGCCTTGTGGCCCGGCGCCTTTGCGAGTCTCTGGGCCTATCGCGCCGAAGTTGCCGGCGCGAGAGCGTGGGCGGTGCGCTTTGCGCTGCCGAGCGTGCTTGGCGGCGCCACCGGCGCGGTTCTGTTGCTGTTCACGCCCTCGGATCGCTTCGAGCGGGTGGTGCCGTTTCTCGTCCTCGGCGCGACCGTGCTGTTCATGGCGCAGGGTCCGATTTCGCGGCGGCTGACGCACCGGCGCGCTCACGACGATGTCGATGTGCCGGGAACAGCGCTGCCACCGCCGCCGGCGGCGTACTTGCTCTATCAATTCGGCGTGGGCGTCTATGGCGGCTACTTCGGCGCCGGAATTGGCATCCTGATGCTGGCGGTTCTTGGCGCGATGGGGCTGACGAACATCCATCGCATGAACGGCCTCAAGAACTGGGGTGCGCTCTGCATCAACGCCGTGGCGGCGGTGATCTTCTCGCTGAGCGGCGTCGTGCACTGGCCGTTTGCAATCGCGACCGCGGCAGGTGGATTGGTCGGCGGCTACGGCGGCGCGTGGCTCGCGCAGCGCGTTGCCCAGGTGTGGGTGCGCCGCACAATTACGGCGATCGGGTTGTCGGCCTTCGTCTGGCTGCTGGCGAAGTCACATTAAGAGTCCTTCGAGCCCCACGATCGTAAGCTCTTCCACCGCGCCGGACTGGTACACTGGCGGGAGTGTGATACAACGCTGAGAATCGGAGCTGAAGGGGGTCCCCATGAAGCGTCGCGAGTTCCTACGGTATGGCGCAGCCGCAGCCGGTGCGTTCGTCAGTCTCGACACGTTCCCCTATCACCTCTACGCCGCCAGCACGCCGAAGAACCCACACGACGTCGTGACGCTCGGAAAGACCGGCATCAAGGTCTCACGGCTGGCGCAGGGAACGGGCACCAACGGCGTCAACCACAGTTCCAATCAGATTCGGAAGATGGGCGATCAGGGGCTGGCCGACCTGCTGGTCCAGGGCGTGGACAACGGCCTGCAGTTCTGGGACCTCGCCGATCAATACGGCAGCCACCCGCACGCGAAGCTCGCGCTGAAAACGGTGAAACGCGATCGCGTCGTGATTCTCACCAAGACCCACGCCAACACCGAGAAGGAGATGTGGGCCGATCTCGATCGCTTCCGCCAGGAGACCGGCACCGATCATCTCGACATCGTGCTGCTGCACTGCATGCTCAACGCCAACTGGCCGCAGGAGAAGGCCGGGGCAATGCACGTGCTGTCAGAGGCCAAGCAGAAGGGCATCATCCGTGCTCATGGCGTCTCCTGCCACGATCTGGGCGCCTTGAAGGTCGCTGCCGATACCGACTGGGTCGACGTCGATCTCGCGCGGCTGAATCCTGCTGGCGTCGCAATGGACGCGGACCCGGCGACGGTCATCTCCGTGCTGCGCACGATGAAGCAGCGCGGCAAGGGCATTATCGGGATGAAGATCCTGGGGGCCGGTCAGCTGCGCGGCAAGCGGGACGAGGCGCTGCAATATGCCCTCGCGCAGGAGGTCCTCGATTGCTTCACGATCGGCTGCGAGAGCCCCGCGGAGCTCACGGATCTGATGACCAGAATTCCCGCGGCGAGCACGCGCGCCTGAGTTACGGATCCACCCGGACGATCCGGTGGTTCTCGCTGTCGGAGACATAAATGGCGCGCGAGTGCGGCAGCACTTGCGCGCCGTGCGGCCGGTTCAACTCGCACCGGTCAGCCGGTCCTCCGAGCCCGCCAGCCCCCAGCTTTCCCGTTCCCACTACCCGCAGGATCGTGGCGTTACCGGGCACGTAGCGCCGCACGACGTGATTTTCGGTATCGGCGATCAGCACGCTCTGGTCGTTGTCGTCGATCGAGATGTGCTTCGGGCCGTTGAGCATTGCCAACCTGGCTGGACCGCCGTCGCCTGAAAAGCCACTGACGCCAGTCCCGGCTACCGTCCGAATCCGGCCGTTCGGCTGCACCACGCGGAGCGCATGCCCTTCTCGCTCGAGGATGTAAAGGTTGCCGACTGCATCGACCGCGATCGCGCGCGGGTCGACGAGCGGTTGCGTGAGCGCAGGCTCGCCATCGACAGGCACGCCCTTTTCGCCGTTGCCTGCGACGGTCGTGACGACACCGCTCTCGAGTGCGACGGCGCGAATGCGGCGGTTGCCGAGGTCGCAGATGTAAAGCCGCGACCCGTGGAATGCGATCGCGAAGATGCCGCCGAACTGCGCATCGACGGCCTGGCCGCCGTCGCCGGCGAAGCCTTTGACGCCCGTCCCCGCGAACCGTGTGATCACCCCGGTCGTCAGCTCGATCCGTCGCACCGCAAAGTTCTGCGTGTCGGCGACGTACAGCGCGCCGTCCGGACCAAACGCCAGATGATGCGGGCTGTTGAACTGCGCCCGGATCGCCGGTCCGCCATCGCCTGAAAATCCTGCTTCGCCGGTGCCCGCGAACACCCGCAGCGTGCCGGCGCGATCCAGCACGCTCACACGATGTCCGCCCATCTCGACGATAAAGGTGTCATCGTTTGCGGCCACGGCGACGCCGAAGGGCTCGTTCAAGTTGCCCTGCACGACGAGAGAAGCGCGCCCCTGTGTCGCCGGTTGCGCAACAGCGAGCGCCGCGATCAGCAATGCGAAGAAGGATCTCGTGACCACCGTCATATCAGCTCATCGGCGAGGGGCTTGTACTTTTCGTTTGATGCGCGCGCGGGCGCCCGCCTGCGACAGCATGAACCGGTGCCAGTCGTCCCGGTGTGACGTCACCTGCAGCGGCTTCAGCGCGAGCAGGCCCGTTCGCCCGATCGAGCGCTGAAGGTATTTGAGCTCCGACAGGGACTCATGCAGATCGTCGTCAACCGGTATCTCGAGGCCGGCGCCGCGCGCGATCAGGCGTGCCTTGGCCTGGACCGAGAGCTCCAGCTCGAGCCTGAGGAGGCAGAACATGTCAGCGACGATGGGACCGTCGAAGTGTGCGCGCAGCTCCCGCAGGTAGGTGCCAAAACGCGTGACCTGAAAATGCTCCGACACGACCAGGTTCAGGAGCTCGATGTCCAGATCGAGCCCGGCACCGACCCACTCGCGTGTCGCGCGGTCGCTGCGTTCGAAGACCGCGATCACGAGGAGCGGCAGCACGATCAGCAGCAACGCCGTCGCGATGAGCGGCGACACCAGCAGACGGTTGTAGATCGCATGGATGACAATCGCTGCCACCCAGCCGGGAAGGAGGGCCAGCATCGCCCTTTCCGGTTTCCGATCGGCCATCGTCTTCGCGATCATGGCCAGGACCGCTGTGGTCGCTCCGTGCAGCACGGCGGTGCCGAGCCCGCGGACGACCCACAACATCAGCGGTGCCGATCCGACTTCACGCAGGTAGGTGAAGTTCTCGAACACCGCGAAGCCCGTGCCGACGGCGAATCCCTGCACGGCCGCGTCAACGACGAATCCGACGCGCCTTCGCAGAATCAGGAAGGCGACGAACAGCGCCTTTGCGGCCTCCTCGGTGACCGGCGCGATGTAGTGGGTCAGGACGCCGACATCGACCGATGCCGCGAGCAGCCGCAGGTGCAGCGCCTCGCATGCAATGCCCGCGACCACGCCATAGACCAGCGCCAGACCGACCGAGGCCGGTCTGACCAGCTTGAAGCTGTCCATCAGCAGCAGCACGCCGAGGAACACGAACGCCGGGAGCACCGCGACGACAATCGGCATGGCTAGCGGAGGATTTTCAGGGAGATCATCGCCTCGCGGCGCGGCTGGTGCCCGTCCTCGAAGGCCATCGCGCCGCCGACCGAGAGGGTCATGTCGAGCACCGAGAGCATCGTGAACCGGAAGTCGAGCTGGGCGCCGGTGTCGATCGCCGTGCGCCGCACGGATTCGTCGTCGAGGTTCGCCGCCAGGCCCGTCACGAAGAGCGCCGGTCGCATCCAGGTGGCGTAGAAGCCGGGTTTGCCCGCGCGCTGGAAACGCCACGGCGGCAGGTTCAGCTCCACCGTCGACTTCAGATAGTTCCGGCCGCCGATCTCGTTGAGATCTGCGCCCGGGAACGCGTAGTACTCCCGGTACCGCTTCTCATCGGCGTGGTCGACGTAGTTGTTCCCGAACCCGCCGAAGAAGAAATTCGCAAAAGGCTGCGAACGATCCCTCGGCGAAAACCCGGCCGACTGGCGAAGCCAGACCGAGGAGTGACCGAGTGGCAGCGCGAACCCGCGATGGTAGTCGGCGCGGAACCGTGGGACGAACGTCCCGTCCACCTGATAGCCCTGCGCGTTCACGTTCCACTTCACGCCGGTCTCGTCGTCCACGTACCCGAGGGAATTGCGAACGTCGCTGAATCTCAGCGTCGCCTCCAGCGTCGTCAATCGGTCCACGTCGACCGGAACGTTCTGGTACTCCGGCAAACGATCCAGGTTTCCAGAGAAGCTGCCGTCGAGATCGAGCTCCAGCCGTCTCGGCTCGTCGTAGATCAGTGTGCTCGTGTGGCCGAGCCCCAGCACGTATCCCTTCCGGCCAACCTTGGTCGGCCCGACCAGATCGTAGAAGTCGGCGTTGTTCCACTCCGCGTAGCCACGCCAGTCATACCGTTGATACTCGGCCTTGAGGTGGACGCGTTCGCTGGAGGGGAGCTCCTGACCTGGTGTGACCGACGCGATGACGCTGGCGCGATTCAGCCGCACGGCGTCGGAAAAGTTGACACGTGCGCCGATGGCGGCGGTGTCTTTGTAGCCCTGCACGATCGGGTAAATTGATTCCAGTCGCAGATTCCCCAGCAGGCGGTATGGCTTGGTCGCCTTCTTCAACGAGTCGTACGGAATCGCCAGCGGCGAGCCCACGTTCCAGTCGCGCACGATCGGATGCTCGTCGGAGAGCCGCTCGCCGAGGAACGTGATCGGGCTGACGTCGTCAATCGGTTTGGCGTCTATCCTGGCGGGGACGAAGCCGCGTCCCGTGAACCGGAAGACGAGCAGCTGGTCGCCGCCGAGCGGCACGGGGCGCACGAAGCCCGTCTCGGTATTGGTGACTGCGTCGAGCTTCTTGGTTTCGAGGTCATAGCGGAAGATGTTCGAGACACCCGTGTAGTAGGAGCTGCCGAAAAGGAACCGTCCGTCCGGCGAAAACGTGAAGTTGTTCGGCACCGACGGACCGAAATCGAACGCTGCCACGGGTGTCGTGTCGCCCTTGGCGAGTGAGGCGAGGTCGAGGACACGGACGTTCTGCTTTCCCTCGACGTTGCCAAACGACGCGACGAGGCGCGTCCCGTCGCGCGTCACGTCGAGATCGTAGACGACCGTCCCGTACGGCCACGAGTACACCTGCTCCCATTGCGTATACGGCGCGCGGATCCGGACCAGCGTGCAGATGCCGTTCAAGTGACGGATGCCGAGCAGCGCCTTGTCGGCACGGTTGTAGACGATGTCGCCGATGCGTGCGTCTTTCAGCAGCAGTTGCGTCTTGCCAGTCGCCGGATCGAGCCGTATCAGATCGCGCCAGGTATTGTTGTCGGTCGTGTAGAAGAGCATCCGCCCTTCCGGATCCCAGGCGAGCGAGGACACGATGTGCATCGCCGGGCCCTTGATCGCGACGAGACGCTCGATTGCCCCGCTGGTGGTGTCAATGGCGCCCACGTGGCTGACGACGCCGGGATAGTTGAAGGCGGCGTAGATCTTTCCGGTCTTGTCGTCGAAGAAGGCACGCGATACCGATCCAAGCGGCCGCGTCGTGACGTCGCGGTAGGGCGTGATCGGGTACTTCCGGATCGCCTCCAGGTTCGCCCGCTGGAACGCATGCTCGTCTTTTGTCCAGTCTGCCCAGGCTTCGGACAGCCCGATGCCGAATTGCTGGCGGAACGCCGAGGAATAGTAGGCGCGGCTGCCATCGCCGCGCGCCGTCCAGGCGATCACCTTCTCCGGCGAATAGTGGCGTGCCAGCCAGGTCATGAAGCGGGTGCCGTAGAGATACGAGTTCGTCTCGAGCTGGAAGTCGATCTTCGTGCCCTCGGAGACGAGACCGAGCGGGTCGTAGAACGGCGCGCCGTCCTTCACCATCGAGCGGAAGACCATCTCGTCGTATCCGCTCTGCGCACGCCCGAGTCCACCAGCCATCCACGTGTCCACGAAAACAGCGATGCCCTCGTGGAACCATCGCGGCGCAGCGACGCGCGGGGCGGTCAGATAGAAGTAGAGAACGGACTCCGGCTGTTCAGCCACCGGCAGTACTTTGCCGCGAAACAGGCGCCTGAAGCCTCGGTCGCGTGCCGCCGACTGGTCCATCGTCGAGATGTGCACCAGCTCGTGATTCATGAGCGTGTTCAACCGCTCGTTGGTCGCAATCGTCTCGAAGATGTAGGCGATAGGCGCGATCTGAACCGTGACCAGATCGTTCGGCACCGTGGAGGCGCTGGCGTTGCCCTTGTCGGACAGGTCGACGAGGAGGATCGTCACGTCCTTCTTCGGATCGAATCCAAACAGCTTCTTCTGGAAGGCGAGCGAGTTCAGCGCCGTCCGCGTCGCGTGCGGGACCAGAAACGTTTCACTGCCGTCGATGAACAGCAGCCGCAGGCCCGGGGTTCGTTGTTCGGTGAGCTGCGCGATCGCAGCCGACGGGACGAGCGCGCCAAACAGAGCGGTGATGAGAACGAAACCGACCAGCCGAAACGCACGCATCAATAGCCGAGGTGGGCATGCTATCACTGTCAGGAAGGGCGTCGGGCATCCGTACAGGCAAAGTCCGGACGCCCTCGCTTGCTGGAGGACGTCCGGACCCGCCGGCCTGACAACCGGCAATGACGGGGAGCGTTGGCGCCAGCGCGGCGCCGCACGGTGGTCAGGCGACTACTGTTCGCCCTTCTGCAGCCCGGCGTCCCCGAACTTCGACTGGGCGAGCGCCGACGCGAAGCCCGGGCTGGCGAGTGCGGCCGCAACGCCCGGGTTGTTGGCGAGTGCGGCTGCGAGCGACGGGTTCGCGAGCGCCGCCGCGACACCGGGGCTCGCGAGCGCTGAAGCGAATGAGGAGTTCGCGAGTGCTGCGGCCATTCCTGGACTCGCGAGCGCTTTGGCGAAGGCCTCGTTCTGGAGCGCGGTCGCGAATCCCTGATTCGCGAGGGCGGCAGCCACCCCGGGTTGAGCGAGGGCTGCCGCGACCCCAGGGCTGGCGAGCATGTTGCGGAAATCGGCGTTCATGAACGCCTTGGCGAATGCCGGATTGTTCAGTGCCTGCGCGAGACCCGTATCGCCGATCGCCTTGAACGCCTGGCTCTGCATCACCGCTCCCGGCGATGCCTTGGCGAGGGCGTTGGTGAGGCCCTGGCTGCCGAGCGCGGCCGCGACGCCGGGGCTGGCCAAAGCTGCGGCGAGCTGCGGCGAGCCGAGCGCCTGCGCGAACCCGGGACTCGAGAGCGCGACGCGGAGGCTCGGGCTGGCCGCCAGGGCACCGGCAAGGCCCGGCGCATTCAGTGCCGCAGCCAGCTGCGGCTGGGCGAGCGCGGCCGCGACGCCGGGGCTGGCGAGGGCGGCCGCGACACCAGGACTGGCGAGCGCGGCTGCCACACCGGGACTCGCGAGCGCGGCTGCGACACCAGGGCTCGCCAGCGCCTGACGCACGTCCTTGTTCGCCAGCGCCTGGCGCACCTTCTCGTCGCGCATCATCTGCTCGAACACCGGGGTCTGGATGAACTCCTGAGCGCTGGTGTCGCCGAGCGCGACGTCGGTGTCGCGAATCTGGCTCGCCGAGTAGCGCTTGGCGGCGCCGACCGTGCCCTCGGTGCCCTCCTTCGGCGGAAGGATGCCGGTGTAATTGAGCACGGCGAGCGCAATTACGGCGGCAGCAGCGAGCCCCCACATCATTTTCTTGCCCATCACGATTCCTCCATCCGCCCGCGCCCCCGAATGAGCTGCGCGACTTGTGTTCGATTCGAACGTTGCGATGCGTGCGTTGTGTGCCGCCGGCGCGCTCACGGTATGCGTGGCGATGGCGGAGAGGATCTGGTCGGTCATGCCCGCCGGCGGATCGACGTCGCCCAGGGCGTCGATCATCTCGGCGAGCGCATCGATTTCGGCGGCCCTCAGCCGGACGTCACGGTCGGTGGCCAGCAGGCGTTTCAGCTCGGCGCCTTCGGCGTCGGTCAACGTGCCGTCGACCCGCGCCTGCAGCAGCGATTCGATCTCGGGACGGACACTCATTGCGTCCTCCAGCCAAGCAGCCGTTCGCCTAGACGCTGACGCGCCGTATGCAGCCGTGACTTGACCGTCTTCGAGGGGACCCCGAGCGCTGCGGCCATCTCGTCGTACGACAGGCCGGCAAAATGGCGTAGCACGACGACGGCGCGATAGTCGGGAGAGAGTTGAAGGAGCGCCGCCTGGACCTGCACCTGCCGCTCGCGCACGACGGCGGTATCGAACGGGCCGCCGGCGGCAGCCAGCGACGGCGTCAGGGCTTCCTCGGGATGGCGATCCCGAATCAGGTTCAGGCACTCGTTCATCACGATCCGGTACATCCAGCTGAAAAACCTGCGCTCGGGATTGAAGGTCGCCAACCGCTCGAACGCCCTGAGGAATGAGGTCTGCACGGCGTCCCTGGCGTCATCCTGATTGCCGAGCATTCTGTAAGCCACTGTGTAGAGGACCCGCTGATAGCGTTCGACCAGGACTGCGAAGCCGGCGGCGTCGCCCTGCACTGATCGGGCGACCAACGTCGCGTCTTCAGCGTCCTGGGTGAAATACACGTGGGCCGTCAAAAAGTTGGTGGGGAATCTTTCGTAGGGCACTCTAGCACAGCAAAACGGGGGTGCTATAGTGCCCGTCCGGTGGCCGGGCGGCTGGTCGGACCGCCTTGTATCAATCGGGACTCATGGCGAGGACAGAGGGACGAAACAGCGTCCAGGCGTGGCGGTTCGCCGCGACGTCCACCGTCGAGGATGGTGAGACCGTCCTGAAGGTGGAAGGTCGGATCGGCCACCACGGGGCGACCCTGCTGCGGAAGGCAGGAGAGCGGATCCTCGAGCGTGGCGTCAAAAGTTTGGCGCTCGATCTGAGCGGCGTGGACTACATGAGCAGTGCCGGCCTGCGGGCAATCGACGACCTCGCGGCGAGTCTCGAAGAGCAATCAGGCAGCCTGCGCGTGATCGATCCGACCGATCCGGTCAGGTTAGTGCTGGACCTCTCCGGACTCGCCGAACGCCTGAAGAACACGCGACAGCGACAGTAGGGCCGGCCTTAGTCCGGCCCTCCTGCATTCACGCCCAAACCCGGCGCAAGAACCCGATGAAGTTGCCGTGGGCGATGTTCTGGATATCGCCGGGCGCGTAACCGCGCTCGGCGAGCAGCGTGGGGATCCGCGCCAAATCCGCGATCGTCGTCAGATCCACGGCTGTCTGCTCGCGGCCGTATGCGCCGTCGAGATCGCTGCCGATGCCGACGTGGCTCGCGTTGCCCGCCACCTGGCAGATGTGGTCGATGTGGTCGATCACATGGCGCAGCGTGACGCCCATGCGCTCGGGCGTGCTCTCGCCGCGGCGCCAGTCGGGCACGAGCATCCAGGCATCCAGCGCAACGCCGATGACGGCGCCGCGGGCGACGAGCGCGCGAATCTGATCGTCGCTGAACTGCCGGTTGTGCGGCACGAGGACGCGGCTGTTGGAGTGGCTTGCCCAGACTGGACCGCGAAAAGCGTCGAGCGCCTCCCAGAAGCTGTCATCGCAAAGGTGCGTGGCATCAAGGATCAGGCCGAGACGGTCCATCTCCGCCAGGAGCGCTCGTCCCTTTGCGCCGATGCCGCCCGAGGCGTCGGTGCCCTGCGCGTAGGTGCCCGGTCCGTAGTGCGCCGGACCGACCGCGCGCAGTCCGTCGCCGTACGCCCGCTCGAGGTGTGTCAGCGTCACGATCGAGTCCGCGCCTTCGAGGCTCAGGACGTAGCCGATCGGCAGTGTGTCCCGTTCAGTGTCGGTGGCGTCTGTCCACCGTGCCAGGTGCCGGTCGAGCTCGTCACGCGACGTGATCGCGGCCATCTCGCCGCGACGCTCCATCTCGCGGTACCAGAGGCGCTGCGCCTGCGTCATCGACCACGCCTGCTCCGGCGAGTGCCATCCCGGCAGGGCGTTGGTCTGCTTCACGTAACGCGCGATCTGTGTGGCGACGCAGACGCCGATGCCTCCGCGCCGCATCTCGGCGAAGCTGACCGTCCCCAGGCGCCGGTCGGGACGATCGTGCATGTGCGCCTCGCGCGCGCGGATCTCATCGACCGGACGAGACAGATCGCGGTTCCACTCGATGGCGTTCATGGCGAGGTCGAGATGCGCGTCGAACAGAAGCATGTGGGTGGTCTCAGGGTCTCAGGGTCGCAGGGTCGCAGGGTCGCAGGGTCGCAGGGTCGAAAGGTCGAAAGGTCGAAAGGTCGAAAGGTCGAAAGGTCGAAAGGTCGAAAGGTCGAAAGGTCATAAGGCGTTCAGCAGCAGGGCCGCGCAGAGGCCCGTGACGGAGATGATTGTCTCGATCACCGTCCACGATCGCAACGTCTGGGCGACGTCGAGGCCGAGAAATTCCTTGACGAGCCAGAAGCCGCCGTCGTTGACATGAGACGCGACGATCGATCCGGCACCGATCGCGACGACGAGCAGGTCACGGCTCGTCGCCGGGTCCGCAGCGGCGATTGGCGCCATCAGGCTCGCCGCGGTCGTGGCGGCCACGGTGGCCGAGCCCACGGCCACGCGCAGCAACCCGGCAAGGATCCACGCGGCAACGAGCGTCGGGACGTGTAATCCGGACGCCGCGACAGCGATCGCCTGGCCAACACCAGCCTGTTCGAGGACGCGTCCAAACCCGCCGCCGGCGCCGACGATGAGCAGCACGCTCGCAATCGGCATCAATGACTCCTCGACGAAGCGAAGAATCGTCGTCAGCGGAAAGCCGCAGTTCGTGCCGAAAACGCGGAGTGCGACGAGCGTCGCGATCAGCATCGCCACCGACGGGCTGCCGAGGAAATCGATCCATCGCCTGGCCGTCGACTCCGCGCCCAGGCCGGCATCAGCGACCGTCGCAGAGAGCATCAGCAACACCGGCAGCAGGATCGTCACGGCGCTGGTCACGAACCGCGGCCGTCGAGTCGCCTCACTCTTGCGCTCGGCCATCGGTGCCGCTGGCGCGGCCGGAGATCCTGGACGAAGCAGTCGCACCGCTATCGGGCCGCCAAGAATCGTCGCTGGAATGGCGCAAAGGATGGCGAACACGATGGTGCGGCCGGTGTCGGCGCCAAGGCGCTCGATCGCGGCGAGCGGGCCGGGATGTGGTGGCACCAGGCCGTGCGACGCCGAGAGGCCCGCGACGAGCGGGAACGCCAGTGTCAGGAGCGGCCGGCCGGACGTTGCGGCGAGACCGGTGACGATCGGAAAGAGCAGCACCAGACCGACGCTGAAGAAGACGGGGAGCCCGATCACCAGGCCCAGTGCTGCGACCACCCACGGCAACGCACGAATGCCGACGGCGTTGACCACGGTCGTCGCGACGACCTGCGCCGCGCCCGATTCCGCGAGGAGCTTTCCGAAGATGCTTCCGAGGCCGATGACGACGGCAATGAAGCCCAGCGTGGCGCCGACGCCGTCCTGGAATGCGCGCACGGCAGTTGCCGGCGCCATCCCGGCCATGAGGCCGAGGGCAAGAGAGACGACCGTGATCGAAAGGAAGGCGTGCAGCCGAACGCGGGCGATCAACACGACGATCGCCACCACGGCGAGGAACGCCAGGAGTGGGAGGCGCACCGCGTCCGGGGCAGGCATGACGGGGGGTTAGATCGTCAGGCGGCGCTCTCGCGCGGTGATCCGCCAGCGATCCGCCGCGTGGCCATCACGAACGACGACGGCTTCGCTATGCAGCGCCACCGTCGGGCATACGTGCCACGGGATGCCGTAGAGCACGTCGCCAACCGCCAGCGACGCCGCGTCGGGCGATTCGAAGACGAGATGCTCCTCGCTGTGGCCGACGAACGTCGTCTCGAGGATGGGCGCGCCGAGGACATTGGCGTTCGACGCACGATCGATCGTCGAAGGGCGGATCAACAGCACGCGCGGATGCGGCCCTTCCGAGGCGATGGCCTTGTGCCCGAGGTCCACGCAGACACGATGATCGCCAGGTTTGCTGACGACGCGCGTGAGGACGAGCGCCGCCCCCAGGAAATCCAGATCCGGCAATTGCGTCGCGTAACCGGCGTCCCACAGCACCGACGTTCCCGGGCTGAGATCGACGCCCGCCCGGCGCGCGTGCACCGGGAACGTCGGGGTGCCGCCGGCCACGACCGCCGGCACCGGCAGCCCTTCGTCGAGCAGTGCGCGGTGCAGCGCAGCCACCGGTGCGAATGCTTCATCGACATGCGACGTCCGGACGGCAAGATCGCGATCGCGCAGGTGGCCGTCGTAGGCGTGCAAGCCGCGTGGGACGATGCCGCGGAGCGTTGCCACGCGCCGATACAGCTGCAGGGCCTCGGCGCCGGGGGGTACGCCTGTCCGGTGCATGCCGATGTCGAGATCGACCCAGAGTCCCAGCGCAAGGCCGGCCTGCTCCGCTGCCTCCGACACTCGGACCGCCGCCATCTCATCGTCCACGATCGCCGAAACACTGACATTCGGAAACGTGCGGGCGAGTTCGACGAGACGGCGGACATTCGGCCCGACCGGCTGGTACGCGAGAAGGACGTCCGTGGCGCCGGCCCGCGCCACCATCTCGGCTTCCGCGATCGTGGCGCATTTGAATCGGCGGATGCCGCGCGCGACATGGGCGTCCACGAGCGGCGCCAGCTTGTGCGTCTTCATGTGCGGTCGCAGCCGCTCGACGTCGCCGGCGATCGCGATCATGCGGCGCACGTTCTCGTCCGCCCGATCGGGATAGATCACGAGGGCGGGCGAGGCGACGTCGGCGACCTCTGCAATCGCCCACCAGTTGTCAGGCACGTCAGTCAATCTCGAAGATGCCTTCGATTTCGACGGCGATCGCGTGCGGCAGCGAAATGAATCCGACCGCGCTCCTGGCGCCGACGCCGCGATCCGGTCCCCAGATCTCCGCAAAGAGCTCCGAACAGCCGTTGATGACGGCCGGGTGTTCGCCGAACTCGGGCGTCGCCTGCACCATGCCAAGCAGCTTGACGACGCGAGAGACACGATCGAGGCTGCCCAGTACGGCCTTCAGAGACGAGAGGATCGCCAGACCGGTTTGCCGGGCGGCAGCACGTCCGGCGGCGACATCGAGATCGGCGCCGACGCGTCCCGAGATATAGCTGCCGTCCGAGCGGAGCGGCCCATGTCCCGAGACATACGCGAGACGCCCGCTCAAAATGACGGGTTGGTAGACGCCCCCCGGTCCACGGGGCGTCGGCAGCTCCAGACCCAGTTCGACGATACGTTGTTCGGCGGTGCGGAGTGGGGACGACATCCGGCGAATGATAGTGCACAAGTGGTCGGACAAGGAGTCCGGATCTTCGTGCAAGTGGGCGCTGCTCGCCTGCGGCCCGGCGCTATACTCGGCACGCCCCCCGATTTCCGAAACACTCTCGATACATCGCACGACTAGACTGACTGGGCCCTGGCGCGACGCGAATCCGATCGCGGCGACCGCCGCCTGAGTCGCGCCCCCCCGTCAGCGTTTCTGGAGGAGTAACGTGAGAAGGCTGCTCTCAATTGCCGCCGCACTGTTCGTCTGTGCGGGGGCGGCGATTCCCGCTCACGCGCAATCGCAAGCGACGACCGCACAGGTGAACGGCGTAGTCAGCGACAGTCAAGGCGCCGTGGTGCCTGGCGCCACCATCACCGTCACGAGCCAAGAGACCGGCTATTCCCGCACGGCCGTGACCAACGCTGGCGGCTTCTATACGCTTTCACTCGTCCCGCCAGGGACGTACGAGCTCGGTATCGAGCTCTCGGGATTCACCGCCGAGAAACGCACCATCATCCTCACCGTCGGCGCGACGCTGACTGCGAACGCGACGCTGCAGATCGGCGCCGTGGCCGAGACGGTGACGGTGAGGCAGGAGTCGCCGCTCGTCGAAACCAGTGCGACGGTGCGCACCACGACCGTCGACGATCAGGCGATCAAGAACCTGCCGATCAACGGCCGCCGGTTCCAGGACTTCATCGGCTCGACGCCGACCGTGCAGGTCGATCCCTCGCGCGGTCAGTTGTCCTTCGCAGGCCAGCGCGGCATCAACGCCAACGTCAGCGTGGATGGCGCCGACTACAACGAACCCTTCTTCGGCGGCATCCGCGGCGGCGAGCGGTCGAACAACGCGTTCACGGTCCCGCTCGAGTCGATTCAGGAATTCCAGGTCGTGGCGGCCGGCTATTCCGCCGAGTTCGGACGCTCCACCGGCGGGCTGGTCAACGCCGTCACGAAGTCGGGCACCAACCGGCTGCACGGCTCTGCGTTTTACGTCAATCGCAACCGTGACTGGGCCGAGAACAATGCATTCGGCCAGGCCGCGGCACCGACGCAGCAGCAGTTCGGTGGATCCGTCGGCGGACCGATCAGCAAGGACCGCGTGTTCTTCTTCGGAGCCTACGAGCAGCAGCTCTTCGAGAACACGCGGCAGGTCTTGTTCGACCGTCTCGCCGGGTTCACGCCGGTGCCGACGAGCCAGGAGGCGTTTGATTTCTTCAAGGGCCTGGAGGAGCCGTTCGACACGACGAACGACGCGCAGACGCTGCTCGGCCGCCTGGATTTCCAGCTCGCAGGGGCGAACCGTCTCAGCGTTCGCTACAGCTACAGCAACAACAAGGCACTCAACGCCAACGCGACAGGTAACGCGCTCGACCCGAACACGGTCAGCGCGCTGACCAACAACGGCACCGAGAAGGACAACACCAACACGCTGGTCGGGCAGTACACGAACGCGCTCGGTACGAGCCTGCTGTTCGAAGTCCGCGGCCAATACGCGCGCGAGGATCGTCCGCGCGAAGCCAACGATCCCCTGCTGCCGACGGTGGAATCGGTGATCGGGCGGTGGGGGGCGGTGTCGTTTCTGCCCAACAAGCAGTTCGACTGGCGCACGCAGGCGGCCGCGAACCTGACCTGGATTGCAGGAGCGCATTCGGTCAAAACCGGACTCGAGTACAACCACGTCTTCGTGGACCAGACGTTCGGGTTCAACCAGTTCGGCCGGTTTCTGATCTCCGGTACTGACACAGCGACGCAACTCGACATCCTCAGCGGCGGCGGCATCATCGCCAATCGCTTCGACTCGAGGGATGTCACCTATCTCCGGCAGCTGGGCAACCTGCGCCTCGACTTCGGAACCGACGAGATCGCGTTTTTTGCCCAGGATGCCTGGAAGCTTCTGCCGAACCTCACCATCAACTACGGCCTGCGCTGGGAAGGCGCGTCGAACCCGACACCGGAGGCGAACAACGACTTCATGCTCGATGCGCTCAGCGGCGTCACGTTTCCGCTGGGACGCACCGTCGATCCAACGCAGATTCCCGATCAGTACTCCCAGTTCGGTCCTCGGGTCGGCTTCGCGTGGGATCTGGGCAACGACGGCCGTAACGTCCTTCGCGGATATACGGGCATCTATTACGCACGAACCCCGGCGCTCCTTTGGGCCGCGCCGATGAACAACTTCCGCGTCCCCGCGGGCGACTTGTCGCTGCAGCTGCCGCTCACGGTGCCGGCTACCAATCCCAACAACACCGTCTACGATCAGCTGCAGCTGATTGGCATCGATCTCAATGACTATGGCCTCGGCAATCTGCCCCAGATCACGCCCGAGCAGCTGACCGACGTCGCCGCGGCGCTCGGCCTCTCGGTGAATCCTTACTTCGGCGCGCAGCCGCTCGTCGTCGATCAGGACTACAAGAACCCGCGTGCAACGCAGGTCGGCGTCGGCTTCGAGCGGGAATTCGCGTCGGGAACTACCGGCGGCGCCGAGTACATCTACGTCAAGACCGATCACCTGCAGCGCAATCGTGAGCTCAATCTGCCGGCACCCACGATCCGTCCGGGCGATCTCGCCGAGCGCCCGTTTTTCGGCATCGCGTCGGGTGTCCCGCGGCCGGTGACAACGCTGGGATCGGTGCAGGTGCGCGAGTCGACGGCCAAGTCCGAGTACAACGCGCTTGCGCTCACCGCCCGCGCCCGCAAGTCGTGGGGTCAGGTCTCGGTGAACTACGTGCTCAGCAAGTCGATGTCGGACGATGACAACGAGCGCGATTCGGGCGGACAGCTCGCGGCGAACTCGTTCGACATGGGCCCGGAGTGGGGACCGGCCCGCATGGACCGCCGCCATCAGTTCAACGGCTACGTGCTGTTCTTCCTGCCGCGCCACGTCGACGTGACGACCAGTTTCCGCGCGTTCTCAGGGCGGCCAATCGATGCGACGCTGGGCACCGATACCGGAGTCGGCAACGGCGATCGCATCAATACGGATCGGCCCTACAGCGCTCCGGGCGTGTCCTTCGAGCGCAACGCCTTCCGCAACGAGGCAATCAAGGAAGTCAACCTGCGGGCGCAGTGGGGCTTGAACTTCCTCGCTGACAAACGCGTCCTCTTCACCTTCGAGGCGTTCAATCTGTTCAACTGGGACAACATCGAGCTGTCGGGGACGCAGGTCACGAACTATTGCGCAGCGCCGATCGCCTCCGACTGCGGATTCGGCGCACCGACGAATCCGAACTTCCTGCAGCTCACCGATCAGGTGCCGACGTCGGCCCGCGTCGGGAAGCTGCTGCTGAACAATCTGCCGGGCAATCCGCGGCAGATTCAGCTGGGGATCAGGCTGCAATTCTGATTGCGCAGCTCGCCAACCCGGGCAACCTTGCCAACCCGGGAAACCGGGGCAACTCGGGCAACCTGAGTAACCGCTGGTTGCCCGGTTACCCAGGTTACCCAGGTTCCCGGGGCATCGTTACGCCGGTTGCTCGAGTTGCGATGGTTAGTGGTTGGCTTGCGCGAGATTCTTTGCGAGAAGCAAATCGCCCTTCGCACCTTCCTGCGCGGTCTTCAAGTGGTTCGCGTGCGCGTTCCCCCCGGTCATGAGCGAGGCGGCGAATGCGACCGCGGGGTCGCCGCCTCGCAACGCAAGGCTCCGCTCGACCATCGCCCTGCCATCGATGGCTGATGCCAGCGAGCCGACGCCTGGACTGATCGCGTCCGCCTGCTTGTAGCTTTCCGCGAGATAGCCGGCATCGAACAGCGAAAGCGCATCGGCGTGGCCGTCAGCCGCCGCCTTCCTGGCGCGCGCGAGCAGAGCGTTCAGCAGTGCGTCTGCGGCCGGCCGGTCGGTCATCGCGTAGATCGCCGCGCGACGCAGGGTCTCCATTCGCACCAGCACCGGCGTCGTGTCGGTCAGCAGCGCCAGGGTGTCCGACGTCAGCTGCGAGCGATCGTAGGTATCGACGTCGCCCCTCCAGTTCGGTCCCACGTTCCACGGCAGCGACGAGGCCGTGCCGATGTCGAACCGCGAACAGATCAGCGGTGGTCCAGCAAGTGCGGGCACGACCGCCGCAGCGACGAGAACCGCGGGCAGCGTGCGGCGGAACATCTTCAGGATCGTGCGATGCTTCATGGCAGCCTCCACGCAACGAAGCGATCGTTGCTAAGAGGGAGACGGCGCCGCGGCGGATGATGTTAACGCCACTCCCTCTTCCAGGTTCGCCACCAGCTCGTCGTCCCCAGCCCGAGCTCGTCCCACCACGCATCGAGCATCCGCCGGTCGCCGGCTACGATGCCGGCACGCGTTACGGAGGCCGGCGGCGCGGCGAATGCCGCAAGCCTGTCGAACACTCGGCTACGATCGCCGGGATCCACGCGCCGCAACAGGTGCCAGAGCGTGATCGCGTCGCGGTTCGTCGCCTGTGCAAGCACATCGTCGAGTGCCAGCTTCCGTCGAGCGGGCTCGCCGAAGTCCACGAGCAAGAGATTCGCTGCGAAGCCCGCCGGTGCTCCGGTGAAGTAGGGCGTGCCTGGCCCCGCGCCGACGCGCGTGCGGCAGCGTGCGCCGGCGGGGATGAACGACTCGCGGCCGCGGTGCTCGAACGCGACCCAGCCGGCGGTGACGTCGATGATTCCGTTGCCATCCCGATCCACCTGCAGGGTGTAGGCGCATCCGAGATCAATCGCCGTGGAAGAAGGCGTTTCGACGAAGAATTCGCCGGGCGGCGCCCAGATCAGCGCATGCACGGTGCCCCGGTCGAGTGACAGGCGATGGTTGCCGGCGCTCGTGTCGAGCAGCCGTACGCGAGTGCGCGGTTCCACCTCCACCAGCCCGATCTCGCCGACCCGCACGGTCGCGCGCGCAGTCCGATCCGTCTCGAGCCATTGGCCTACGGCGAGCCGGCCTTCTTCTCTCACCGGTGCCGCGTCGATCACCGGGAGCCCCGCGACACGCTGGATCGCCCAGCCCGGCCGATCGACGCGCTGCATCTGCCACAGCGCGCCGGCGCACGCACACAACAACGACGCCGCCACCGCGAGATAAACCGTTGAAAGTCGAAATGATCCGCGCGGGTGACGAGCGGCCGGCTCCCACTGGAGCGCATCCACTGAAGACGACGCCGTGGAGCGAAATCGTCCGAGCAACAGCTCCAGACGCTCGATCTCTGGATCGGGTCGTGCGCGCGGATCCCACAGGTAGTCATCAGCCACGAGGCGCCACTCCTTCGAGGCGTGCGCGCAACAGCTTCATCCCTCGATGCAGGTTCACTCGGACCGATGCGGGGGTGAGGCCGGTACGATCGGCAATTTCCTGGCCGCTCATGCCTTCCACCAGCCGCAGGACGAGCGGTTCGCGATAAGCGTGCGGCAGCGAACGGATGACGTCGAGGATGGCCCGCGCCTCGCCGTCGTCCAATGCCGCCGCAGGAACATCGTCGGCGAGCGGCAGATGATCCGGCGCGTGGCGGCGGTAATAATCGGCCGCCCGGTGACGGGCGATGACGGCCAGCCAACCCGGGAAGGCGGCCGCTTCCCGCAGCGAGTCCAGCCTGCGCATGGCGACCAGAAAGACATCCTGGACGAGATCGTCCACGTCCGTCCGTGGCACCGATGCCAGCAGCAGGCCGTGGACCAGGCGCGCGTAGCGGACGTACAGCTCGGCAAACGCCGAGCGGTCTCCGCGCCTCGCGGCTTCGACGACGGCGCAGTCCCCAGTCTGGTCCGGCAGCGTTTCGTCCGTCCGCGCGCCGGCTTCGAACCCGGTGGGCGCCACTACCGCCAGCTCCACGGCATTCGCCACGGTCCCGCTCGCAATTGTTTCTCTAGACGCAGCCAGGGGAGCCGATGTTAACAGCCGATGGCTCAGAAGGAGTACGCGATCAGGGCCGCGTCGTGCAGCGACCCCTGGCACGTCCGGGAAGCGGTGCCACCGACTTCGGCGGCAACGCGGAGACCCGTTTCGACGCCGCGCCGCGTCTCGAACTTGGTGCCGAGGCGCCGCACGTCGCTGCCGCGCGCCACGGAGAGCAAGAGGAGATTGGTTCCCTCGAGCTGTTCGCGAACGTGTTCCATCTCGTGCGCGATGAGCTCGATCACATCAGCAGTGGTGTACAGACGGACTGCCGCGACGCGCTGGCCCCCCGCGAACGAACGCACCTCGGTCACTGCCCGGACCCGCTTAGTTCGGTCCGGTACGAGCTCGATGCTGACCCGGACGTCGTGGCGGCCGGCGATCGTCGAGTACGTCTGACGAAAGGTGGGCGAACGCGAGAGCATGGTCGCGACGCATGGCTGGAGCGGAAAGCCGACGCGGATATTGCTGGCAACGTTTCTGGCGACGAACCGGTCGGGTTGAGAGTGCGGCGTCGTCGTGCGCGCGGCCGCGCATGCGGTCACAAGCGTCGCCGCGCCGATCGCCAGGCACAACATCCCGGGGTTGGCCACACACGCCTCCCGCCACGACCATCGCGACGAGCGTCGGACCGGATGACGATCGGCCGTTCGTGCACGAGGGTTGTTGCCTGAAAGAGACGAAAGATCTGCGCCCGGTGTTTGGGGATCGACTGAAATCCCGGGGATGAAGTGACCGTTACGCGTCGGCCATGAACGGGTAGCGGTAATCGAGGGACGGGCTGAACGTCTCCTTGACCGTCCGCGCGTTCACCCAGCGAACGAGGTTGAGCTTCGACCCGGCCTTGTCATTGGTGCCTGACGCGCGCGCGCCGCCGAACGGTTGTTGTCCGACGACCGCGCCGGTGGGCTTGTCGTTGATGTAGTAGTTGCCGGCCGCGTAGCGGAGCGCGGCGCCGGCCTCGCGGAGGGCCGCCCGATCGCGCGCGAACACGGCGCCGGTCAGTGCATACGGCGACGTACTATCGACGAGCGAGAGCGTCTCGAGCCAGCGGCTGTCGTCGAACGTGTGGGCGGTGACGACCGGGCCGAAGATCTCTTCACGCAGCAATCGATAGCCGGGATCGTCGGTCTCGACAAGCGTGGGCGCGATGAAATAGCCGACGCGATCGTCCGTCGTGCCGCCCGCCAGGACCTTCGCATGCTGCCGCGCGTCCTCGACGTAGCCACGGATCTTGTCGAAGGCCTTCCGATCGATCACGGCGCCCATGAAGTTGCGGAAGTCGCGCGGGTCGCCCATCTGCAGCTCGCCGATCATCGCGATGACACGATCGCGCACGTCGGACCAGATCGATTTCGCGACGTAGATCCGGCTCGCGGCGGAGCATTTCTGGCCTTGATACTCGAAGGCGCCGCGGACGATGGCCACAGCCAGCGCCTGCGGATCGGCGCTCGGGTGCGCGATGATGAAATCCTTGCCGCCCGTCTCGCCGACGATGCGCGGATAGCCACGATAGGAGGAGAGGCCTCCCGCGATCGTCTGCCACATCGAGTTGAAGACGCCTGTACTGCCGGTGAAGTGCACGCCGGCGAGATCGCGATGCGCGAGTAGTGCATTCGAGATCATCACCGCGTCGCCGGGCACGAAGTTGATGACGCCCGGAGGCAGCCCCGCCTCCTCGAGGAGACGATAGATGTAATAGGCGCTCAGGACCGCAGCAGACGCCGGCTTCCAGACGACGGTGCAGCCCATGAGCGCCGGTGCCGTCGGGAGATTGCCACCGATGGCGGTGAAGTTGAACGGAGTAATCGCGTAGACGAACCCCTCCAGGCCGCGATACTCGAGTTGATTCCACATCGAGTGGTCGGACACCGGCTGCTCGCTGTACAGCTCCTGCGCGTAGGCGGCGTTGTAGCGCCAGAAGTCGATCAGCTCGCACGCCGCATCGATCTCCGCTTGAAACACCGTCTTCGACTGGCCCAGCATCGTCGCTGCATTCAACGTCGGTCGCCAGGTGGTCGTCAGGAGCTCGGCAGCCTTCAGGAAGACCGCGGCGCGATCCTCCCACGGCCATGCGGCCCAGTCGTGCCGCGCGGCGAGGGCCGCGTCGATCGCCTGCTGCACTTCGGACTCCGTCGCCTGGTGGGCATCGGCGAGGACGTGATGGTGATCGTGCGGCATCACCGCCTGGATCGTTCGCCCGGTGCGGATCTCGCGGCCGCCAATGATGATCGGGATGTCGATGCGCTCGTCGGACATCGTGGCCAGCCGCGCTTTGATCTCGTCGCGCTCGCGCGACCCGACGGCATACGCTCTGGGCGGTTCGTTGACGGGTGTGGGGACGTTGCGGCGGCCGTTGAAGGACATGCGATGATCTTAACAAGATGTCGACGCCACTTCCTGAAGCCTGGCTGCGCGGTCCGGTTCCCGGGATTCCCGCGCTCCTGAACCCCGCCGCGCACGCGCTGCAACACGCCGCCGCCGACGCGGCGCAGGCGCTCGCCGGCCTGCCCCACGCTCTCCTCTGGCGGAGATTGGGCGACGCCGCATCGGTCGGCTATCACCTCCGCCACCTGATTGGCGCACTCGATCGCCTGCTGACGTATGCGAGGGGGGAATCATTGACGCCCGCTCAGCTCCAGGCGATGGCGGCGGAGGCGGAGCCTGGCGATCCGGCACCCTCCGCCGAACATCTGCTCTCAGATGTGAACGCGGCTGTCGATCGCGCGCTCGAACAACTCCGTGCGACACAGGAATCCACCTTGCTCGACGCGCGGGGTGTCGGCCGGCGGCACGTGCCGTCCACCGTCATCGGTCTGATCTTTCATGCCGCCGAACATTCGGCGCGCCACGCGGGCCAGGCGATTTCGACGGGGAAACTTCTGAGGATTGCGGATCGCGGATTGCGGATTGATTGAAGATTGCGGATTGATTGTCGCTTGCGGAGGAATCAATTGCGATTGCGGATCGGGTTCGAGAGAGAGCGCGGTCGGGGGCGCGCTGCGAACGCGAGGTGCATTGCAGCCCGGACGGGAAGCGAGGGTGAATGGTTGAAGTCGCGTGCTCAGGACCGTAGGGTTCGAGCGCGGCGCAATTCCCGAGCTTCCCGTCCAGGCCATTGATGGCCCGGTGGATCAACGCTCACGAAGACCTCCTTCGGAGGTGTCTACGCGCACTATCGATCCGCTCCAGAGGGATGTCAAGCGAAAGAAAACTGGTTGGACTATTGCGCTGATAATTCGTCGAATGCCGCGCCCAGGACGTTCGCGAGCGTTCCGCGTGGCGGAACGGACTGAAAATCCTCGAACCCCGGCAACGCCGCGATCGCGGTCAGGTCGTCTCGCGATTTTCCTGCGGCGATCGACTTCTGCACCAAATCGAGCACGGCCGTCAGATAGTCACGCATCGATCGAAGATCGGCGACGGTTCCGCTCGTGCCGGCGCCCTCCCTCGCGTGTCCGAACACGTAAATCGTGTCGTTATCGTGCGCGCGCTCGATCATCTCGAGCACGTCAACCCAGTGTTTGATCGTGCCGCCGGCTGGACGGTCGACGACGGGATGGCGCTGACGGAACGCCAGGTCGCCGACATGCGCGACGTTCGCGTTGACAAACGTCACGATGGTGTCGCCGCTCGTGTGGGCCGGACCGCAGTAGCGCAACTTCACGGTTTCGCGCCCGAGGGCCTGCGACCATTCGTTGTCGAAGAGCGTGTCGGCGTAGGCCTGCGAGTCGACGGCGTTCTGCTGCTCGGCGCTCCGCTTTTGAAGTGGCGGAACGTTGCGATGCGCGACGATGTGCTTCACCGCGGGCTGGAAGACGGGATTGCCGGAGGTGTGATCCGGATGATGATGCGTGTTGATCAGGAAATCGATGGCGCGAGTGGCGCGCGATTTGACGCCATCGAGGCACGGCTTCGCGGTGTCGGGGAACTGGCTGTCGACCACAACCACCGCGTCGGGCGTGATCAGCCAGCCGATCGTACCGCCACGTCCCGTGAAGATACCGACGTCGCGTCTGAGTGCGGTGAAGCTGACGCTGGGAGCCGCGGCGGATTGCGCAGCGGCCGTGCGCCGGAAAGGCACGACAGCCGCCACGCCGATCGCTTCGAGCAGCGCCCGCCGCGACAGCTTCACGCCGCCTCGGCGAGGATGCGGTTCATCCGACCTATCGCTTCGTCGAGCTCGGCAACCGACTTGAACCCCATGACCACGGCATCGACGCAGCCGCAGGTCATCGCGAACTTGAGTGCCTTCTCGCGATCGTCGGCGTTCGTGAAGTCACCGTTGCCGACCAGCTTCATGCCGATGATGCCACGCCCTTTGGCGTGCATCGCTCCGATCTCCTTCATCGCGGCGTCACGATTGCCTGGCTCGCTCCATTGGCCGGCCGCGCCGTCCATGTGATGCCCCTGCGCGTTCACGCGCGCCAGGTGGACGTCGCACCAGTCCACGTCGGTTGCGGCCGTCAGCGCCGGCAGTCCATGGCACGAGACGCCCTTGAGCCGAATCGCCCCCTTCGCCTTCGCCTGGTCGAACGCATCCATCATCGGCCGCAGATCGGCGGGCCACGAGTGCTTCGTCGCGCAGTGCAGCAGCAAGCTGTCGATGTATTCGGTGCCGAGCTCGCGGCGGTAGCGGTCGAGCGTCTCCTGCGGCTTCGTCGGACCGTCGCCGTGGTCCCACGGCATCTTCGACTGGATGAAGAGCTTTTCGCGTGGCAGACCTTTGATCGCCTCGCGCACCATCTCGTGCGTCTTGTAGTTGTCGGCCGTGTCGATATACGTGATGCCGCGATCGAAGGCTTCGTGGATCAGCCGCCGGAAGCCATCCATTCCGAGATCGCGTTGCACCTGACCGTTGTTGCTGCCGGTCCCGAGGCCGAGTCGCGCGATGGTCACGGCGCTTCTGCCCAGTGTGACCTGATCGCTGGCCAGCCGCCGCACTCGCGCCTGAGCCGGCACGCCGAACGCCAGCGAGGCACCGACCGCCGTTATGGACGTCCGCAGGAACTGCCGCCGATCGATCGTCGTCATTCGCGCCTCCGTGGGGCTTCATCCTCGCGCCGCGGCCGCCCGCAGGTCAAGTTCAACTGCCCTGACGGCGTGTGATGGCCGGGAGGTAGCGCCTCAGGCGGTGGAGGCGCGTGATTGATGTAGGCCCGGCAGGGTCGCGCGTCAGCCGTTCGGCCAGGGCACGTCCGCGCTCGAGGCTCTCCCGGGAGTATTTCGCCACCAGGTCCGATGTCACCTGCCGGCCGTCGACGATCCACAGGACCATCGCCCGGCCGATCGCCTGCGTGCCCGCGTAGGCGACCGCGACCTTGGGGACGACGCCGACGATCGGTATCAGCCCGACGAGGCTCCGCGCCGCCTGCCGAAAGAGGAGACCGCCGCCAAGGACGCCGATGATTTCCGTCATCAGGGCGCGAGGCTCGCCGTCGCGGCCGGCCGCCAACGCGATCCGGTAGCACATCATCAGCTGATTCTTGGTGAGCACGACCATGTCGCCGAGATTCAGCGGGACGCTGAGCACGGGAATGGTTTCGGCGAGACCGGTCGTCAGGGCGAAGCTGGCGTTGGCACGCGCCGTCTCGTCGATGATCCGGTTGAAAACGGCATGACGCACCATCGGTAATTGCGCCGCCACCGCAATCCGTCGATCGTCGCCGACGCTCTCGGCCAGTGCCGCTCCCAGCCGCTCCGCAGCCTCGTCGTCCAGCGACACGCTCGTCAACCGGCTTCGCTCGCCGGCGCGAATCACCGCAGCATGCGACGACCTGTCGCCAACGACGAGTGTCAGAAGCGGCGCACCGGCTTCGGTGATGCGGTGCGCGGCCTGATGAAGTGCGGGAGACAGGTCCGGCTCGCGCGAGACGATGACGCCGGCGAACACCTGCTTGAACGGCAGCGATTCCGCGTCCTGTGCGGCGGCACACGCAATCCAGGGATGCGGCGCGGGGAGCCCTCTCGACAGCAGCGCGCGCAGACGGATGGCGTCAGTACCGCTTTCCGAGACGATGACCAGCGAAAAGCGTGTCCGTGCGGCGGCCCGGACCGACGTCAGGTCGACATCGCGCAGGATGCGCCAGAGATTGGCCAGCTTGAGCGGATTCGCCATCGACCACGCTCACGGGCGCGCCGCGAGCTCCTCGTCGATGAAGCGCACGAACGTCTCGAAAGGAACGGCGCCCGAAAGCGGCCGCCCGTTGATGAAGAAGCCAGGCGTGCCGTTGACGCCGTGGCGGGCGCCTTCATCAGCCTGGGCCTGAACAACCGTCGCCGCCTTGCCCGACGCGACGCATGATTCGAACCGTGAGACGTCCAGCCCGGACTTCCCCGCGAAATCGGTGAGCGGCGTCGCGGTCGGACTCGAGGATGCGTAGACGGCGTCATGGAATTGCCAGAAGCGATCCTGCTCGGCCGCGCACCAGCTCGCTTCGGCGAACTTTCGCGCCTGCGGGTGAAGGTTGTCGAGCGGCAGGTGTTTGTAGACCAGCCGCACCTGCGTCGGGTACTTCGCGAGCAGCTGGAGGAGCGTCGGCTGGACGCGCCGGCAGTAAGGGCAGTGAAAATCCGAATACTCGACGATGGTGACCGGCGCGACTTTCGGGCCACGGATTGGGGCGCCATCCACCTCGATGGAGGCGCGGAAGACCGGCGGCGCCTTCAACAGCACATCGACCTTCGCCTTCCGCCGCAGATCGTCGACGAACGCCGTGCGCCGCTCCGTCGTCCGCTGCTCCTCAATGTAGTTCCGGATCTGGCCGCGGATCGCCGCAGGATCCGCCGGAAGGCGTTCGCGATTCGCGACGATGAACGCGTCGATCTCCGGGTCGCTGACGCTTCCCGCTTTCTTCGTGATCTCCTCGTCGACGAGCGATTCGACCGACGTGCCCCGGCGCTTCGCCTCCGCTGCCAGCAGCCGGCTCGTGATCAACTCGTCGAGCTGGTCCCTGCGGATACCGTACGCCTGCTCGTCGAGTTTTGCGATCTGCGCCGCGACGGAGGCTTCAAGTTCCTGGCGCGAAACTGGCACGCCATCGACGACGGCAACGGCGTCGTCCTGGGCCGCCTGAGTGGGGGGCGAGGATTGCGCGGCGTTGCCGCATCCCGTCGTCGAACCCCAGGCGGTCACCGTCGCCAGCACAATCGCGGCCGACACGTTTCGGGAGGGCATGTTGTCAGTCTAGCAGCAGCCCGCGGCACGCTTCCTGCGCCTGGCCCCCCGAGTGAATTCCGCACCGGTCACCGGCATTTCGGGAGAGGCCTGTCCTCGCCTCGCGTTGCGGGGCAGGCTCAGGCGTCAAGTGTGCGCCGGAGCGGGGGTTATTGCGTTCGCGGTGGTACTGGGTGCGGCGCCACTCGGTGGCGCGGTTGCCGAACCTCCTGACCAGCCGGCCGACACCGTTGTCGCTCGACCGACAACGAGCCCGCTGACCAGAATCTCCCAGATCCGTCGCGTCGACTCCGCCTCGGTCGGCCGCCACGTCAACATCACCGGCGTCGTCACCTTTTTCGATCCGACCTGGTCGCTCCTGTTCGTCCAGGATGCCGAAGAAGGCATTTTCGTCTTCATGCGCGGTATCGAGGCGCGCGTCGCTCCCGGCGATCGCGTTCGCGTCGAGGGCCGGGTCGATCCCGGCGACTTCGCGCCGTCGATTACCGAGCCCACGATCACCCTCGTCGGACGCTCGCCGCTGCCCGAACCGATCCGGCCGACGCTCGAAGATCTCGGGTCGGGCGCGTTCGACAGTCAATGGGTGGAATTCGAGGCAACCGTTCGCGGCCTCTACCCGCTCTACGAGGGTCACCTGTCGCTGGCCGTGGCGGCGGGACCGACGCGAATCAAACTCACGTTGCCGGGCGAGTGGCGTCAATCGATGCCCCGGAACCTGGTCGATGCCCGGGTTCGCGTCCGCGGCGTCGGCGCAACGTTGTTCAACTCCAAGCACCAGATGATTGGTGTGCAGGTCTTTGTCCCGTCGCTCCAGTTCCTGCAGGTCGTGCAGCCGGCGTCATCCGACCCCTTCGGAACTCCGTGGCAGCCGATCGCGACGCTGCTGCGCTGGAGCGGTCTGGAAACGACGAATCATCGCGTGCACATCGCCGGCGAGATCACATGGCGAAGCGGTGCGCAGCTGACCGTGCGCGACACACGGAGCAACGCCAATGTCACCCTCTGGGATGTGTCGAGCCCCGTGAAGGTTGGCGACTTCGTCGATGTGGTGGGATTCCCGGAAGCGGGCGCCTACAGCCCGTCGATCGTGGACGCCATCGTGCGGCCTGCACCGTCGGTGGCGAAGCGGGCGATGCCGATCGCGGTCAAAGCCGGGAGCCTGCTCGAAGGCAGCTTCGACGGCGAGCTGGTCGCGCTGACCGCGGAAGTCGTCAACGTGGGGGAAGGGCCGCAGCCGGTGCTGGTACTTCGCTCCGACGGAGTGGTTTTCACGGCGACCGCGGCGGACACCGGCGTCTGGCCGGCTGGCCTCGAACCGACCGCGACCGTCACCGTCAAGGGCGTTTGCCGCGTCGAGGTCAATCCGCAGGAACCGGCATCCCCGCAGGCCTTCAGGCTCCTGCTGCGCACGACGGACGATGTGACGGTGACCGCGCGCGCGCAGTTCTGGTCGCCCCGGCGCGCCACGGAAATCTTCCGCGGGATGGGCATTGTCGTCGTCGCCAGTCTCGTGTGGGTGCTGGCGCTTCGGCGACGCGTCGAGCGGCAGACGCATCTGATTAGCGATCGACTCGATCAGGAAAAGGCGCTGCGCGCGCAATACCAGGAGCTGTTCGAAAACGCCAACGACGTTGTCGTGACCTGTGACAACAGCGGGCGCCTCGTCGCAATCAACCGCGCCGGCCAGCACGTGACCGGATACACGCGCCGATCGGCGATCGGCACGCCGCTGCGCGACATGGTGGCGCCGGAGGCGCAAGCGCGATTCGACGAGCGGACGCAGAGCCTAGCCTCGAGTCACGGTGGCACATTCGAAATCGACCTCGTGCGACCGGACGGATCGCGGGTGGCCATCGAGTTCGACGCGCATCCGATCTCGACGCAGGGCGCCGTCACCGGATTCCAGGCGATCGGCCGCGACGTCTCGGCCCGCAAGCGGACGGCCGCGGAGCTCGAGCGCGCGAAGGATTCGGCGGAATCGGCCAACCGGGCGAAGAGTGAATTCGTGGCGAACATCAGCCACGAGGTGCGGACACCGCTCAACGGCATCATCGGCATGAGCGAGCTGTTGCTGGCATCGAAAATGACGGACGAGCAGCGAGAGTACCTGAGCCTCATGCGCACGTCCGCCGACGCGCTGTTGCACGTGATCAACGACGTATTGGATCTCTCGAAGATCGAGTCCGGACACTTCGAGTTGTCGCCGGCGCCGTTCGAGCTCGTGCATCGCCTCGACGCTGTGCTCGAGCCGCTGGCGCTGATGGCGCGGCGCAAGGGGTTGACGTTCGACGTGTCGATCGCCCCCGAGCTGCCAGCGGTCGTCACCGGCGACGCCGATCGCGTCGGTCAGGTGCTGACGAATCTGGTCGGCAACGCCATCAAGTTCACGCACGAAGGGGCGATTCGCGTGAGCGCGGTGGCGGCGATGCCGGCGCCGGGCGATCCTCAGGGCACCTGCCGCATCACATTCTCCGTGAGCGATACCGGCATCGGCATCCCCGAAGACAAGCACGCGCTGATCTTCGAAGCGTTCACGCAGGGCGACGGATCGACCTCGCGGCGTTACGGCGGCACGGGCCTGGGTCTCGCAATCGTGACCTCACTTGTGCGCCAGATTGGCGGCACTCTCGAGATGAACAGTGCCCCCGACAAAGGCAGCACCTTCTCGGTGTCGCTGCCGTTCCAGCGAGCTGCACGCGCAGCGCTGGCGCCCGAGCCAACCGATAGTCTTGCTCGCCTGCTCGGGCCCGCCGCGACGACGAAGAACGACTGGGCGTCGGCGAAGGCCACACGACCCGTCGACATCCTCCTCGTCGAGGACAACCCGGTCAACCAGCGCCTGGCGCTGGAGATCCTGTCGCGCCGCGGTCATCGCGTGACGGTCGCCGACAACGGCCTGCAGGCCCTGGAGCGGCTCAACGGCCACACCTTCGACGTCGTCCTCATGGACGTGCAGATGCCCGAGATGAACGGGCTCGAGGCGACTCGAGCGATTCGTGACATCGAGCGCGGCACGGGATGTCACATGCCGGTGGTCGCAATGACCGCGCACGCGATGTCCGGCGATCGCGAACGTTGTCTCGAAGCGGGCATGGACGATTACCTGACGAAACCAATTCGCGCGGAAGCCCTCGTCACTTATGTGGAGCGACTGACAATGGCAGACAATGTGGTGAAGCCCGCTGTCGGGCAGACAGAGCAGACGCCCGCCGCCCCGGGCCCGGTGCTCGAACTTCAGGAGGCCCTCGATCGGGTCGACGGGGACCGCGACCTCCTCGGCGAGATCGCCGGCCTGTTCCTCGCCGACGTCGACGAGATGATGGACGTCGTGCGCAAAGCGGTCGACGCGAAGGACGGTCCGGCGCTGCATCGCGCGGCGCACCGCCTCAAGGGCAGCGTCGTCACCTTTGCCGCGGCGCCTGCCGCGGACGCCGCGCTCGCCCTGGAACTGCTTGGCCGCGATGGTCAGGTGGAGGCTGCGGGCGAGGCGTTGACGCGACTCGAGGCCGAGATCCCTCGCCTCGTTGACGCGCTCGCGCCACTGGTCAAGCAGCAGCCCGCTGCTTAGCAGATCGTCGTAGGGCCCGGAGTTCATCGGGCCAGCGAGCAGGGACGGCACGGCGGGCCTGGTGCTCTGGCCGTGCGGCCCTGCTGCTCTGGAGCGCGCCTACGGCAGGAGCGGCTTGATGAGGACGTTGCGATACGCGACGGGATCGTCGTGGCCCGCGAAGCCGAAGTGGCCCGAGCGCCGATCCTTGCCTGGATGCTCGCGCCCGTCCATGAACTCCGTCACATGCGCGACGTCGGCATCCACGATCCGCGTACCGTTGAGCTCCACGGCGATGGTGGATCCCTTCACCGTGACTTCCTGAAAATTCCACTCGCCGGCGGCGCGGAGGTAGCCGCGCTGCGCGGCCACCATCCCGTAGATCGACCCGTGGTACTGCCGCGGATCGAGTGACGCGTATTTCGGCGAATCGTTATCGAGCACTTGCAGCTCGCACATCCCCACATATGCGGTATCGCCTTCGCCGGGATAGCGAATGGCGAGTCCGTTATTGCCGCCTGACGGCAGTTTGAACTCCAGCCGGGCGCTGAAGTCGGCGTACTCGCGAGCGGTGTAAATGGTGCCACCCTTCTCAGGTTTGCAGACGAGCGTCCCGTCGACGATCGCGTACTGATCGGTGGGTCCCTTCCAGCCAGTCCAGTCGCGCCCATTGAAGATCCGCTCGTATCCCGACGCGTCGCGCGCCGCCAGGATCGCCGTCGCCTCCTTTGCCGGGATCTCACGAATGCGCAGGTTCCGCCAGCGGATTTCGCCGCCGTGCGTCTGAAGCTGTATCGGTCCGCGCGGCCAGAGTGGCAGCTTCCGATCCCAGAAGTTCTCCATGCGGGCGCCGTCAACGACGACCTGCCCGTTCAACCAGACCCACGTCCGCTCTCCGACCTGCATGATGCGGAGACGGTTCCACTGGCCGAACGGCTTGTCCGCCTTCACCAGCGGATCACGTCCGGGCGCGCCCGGAGCGTTGTTGAAGAGGCCACCGGATCCGAACTGCGCGCCGCGGTCCCACTTGCCGCCGGCTTCGGTCGTGTCCCAGATCTGGACCTGCGGGTTGCCGCGGAGGTAGATGCCGCTATCCGCCTTCGCGACGGTTCGGGTACTCGAGGCGGAGTTCGATGTCACCGAACTCTTCGTCGGTCGTGGCGTACGAGCCCTCGCCGTCGTTGACGAGTTCGCCTCGTTCCACCCGCCAGTGTTGCTGGAATTCGGGCTGGCTCTGCTCTCGGGCCCGCGCGCGGCCGGCGGGATCCATCGCCCAGATGCTCCGCGGATCGACGTGGCCGCGGCCGTGCCAGTTGCGGAGATCCCGTCCATCGAACAACGCGCGGAACGACGACTCGGGCGCCATCGAGGGCAAGGCCGACTGTCGCGCCGCCGCAAGTGAAACGGCACAGAGCGCGATCGACGTCGTGCAGGTCAGAACCGTACGCACAGGGATCACGTTATCGGTTCGCCAGCCGGTCGGCAAGCGTCGCCACGCTCAGCGCATAGGTATGCGCGCAGTTGTAGCCGAGGAGCGCTTCGTAGTTGCTGGTCACGAGCCACGCCCTGTTGTCGATGCGAAGCAGTGAGGCTGGGCGAACCGACGACGGAAGCGAAGCGCCTCCACGCGCCGGGACGACGCCCAGGGCTTTCCATTCCTTCAACGCACGCGGCTCGCTCAAGTCGCGGACGGCGCGGCAGCCGCTGGCACGAAGCGGCACGTCCGAGATGCGTCCGGTCGCACGCGCCGGAACGGTCACGGCGTAGCCCCACTTCGCGCCCTTCACCCACCCGTGGCCCCTCAGGTAGTTGGCGATGGATGCGAAGATGTCCGGCTCGGAGGACCAGATGTTGCGGCGGCCGTCCTTGTCGAAATCGACCGCCCACGCCAGGTAACTCGAGGGGAGGAACTGGGTCTGGCCCATCGCGCCGGCCCAGGATCCCTTCAGGTCGTCGTGCTGCATGTCGCCGGCATCGAGGATCGTCAGCGCGTCGAGGAGCTCGCCGCGAAACAGTCCGCGGCGGCGATCGTCATATGCCAGGGTCGCCAGCGACGGAATCACCGGACGCACGCCGCTGAACCGCCCGAAGTTGGACTCGAGGCCCCACACCGCGACCTGCACCCGCGGCTCGACGCCATACGCCGCTGCGACACGCTGCGTGAGGCTCGCGTGCTCTTTCAGGCGGCGGCGGGCCGTGCGCACGGTCTCCGCGGTCAGACGCCGCCGGAGATAAGCGGACAGGTCGAGCGTGAATTCGGCTTGCTGCCGATCGCGGTCGAGCACCGTCGGCACGGGCTCCAGGCCGGTCAGCGCGATATCGAGCGTCGCCGGCTTGATCCCGCGGGCGAGGGCGTCGGCCCGAACCGATTGCAGCCATTCGCCAAATGTCGGAATCGGAGGCACACTCGCCGCTTGCCGGCCGCGAGTGGCGCCAGACGATGCCGACCAGAGGATCAGAAAAAGGAGTGTGACGTACCACCCGCGAGCCCATCGCATGCCAGTGTGGACGATTCTACCGCTCGATGCGGCCAGCATGCTTGCCGCGTGCGGGATCTTCTGACTACGCTAGGCGCGTGCCGACACCGCGTCGAATCCTGATGGTGGCTGCCGAAGCCGCACCGTTCGCGAAAACCGGCGGGCTCGCCGATGTCGTGGGCTCGCTGCCGAAGGCGCTCGCCGCACGCGGTCACGACGTGCGCGTCGTGATGCCCGCCTACGCCGATATCGAGCGTGCTGCGCAGTCCGGCCGGTGGGGGTTGAAGCGGGGCGCGGGCGTCCTTCGCGTTCCTGTGGGCGGCGGATTCGTTGACGCCGGTGTCTTCGAGACGACGCTGCCGGGATCTTCGGTGCCGATCTCCTTCATTGCCGAACGGCATCTGTTCGATCGCCCGCAGATTTACGGCTACGGCGACGATCCGTATCGCTTTGCGTTCTTCAGCCGTGCTGCGCTCGATCTCGTGGTCGCGGCGGAGGGCTGGCGTCCGGATGTGGTGCACGCGCACGACTGGCACGCCGCGCCCGCGATTGCGTGGCTGGCGACGGCGGGGCGCCTCGACCCCCGCTATCGCGGCCTGCCGACGGTTTTCACCATCCACAATCTGCTGCACCAGGGCAAGGGCCCGCGGGAGGTGCTGGGCTATCTCGGGATCGACGCGTCACCGCTTGTCGAGGAAGGGCCGTCGAGCACGAATTTCATGGCGCGGGCGATCTACCACGCCACGATGATCAACACGGTCAGTCCGACCTACGCCCGCGAGATTCTGACTCCGGAGTACGGCGAAGGCCTCGACGCGCTCCTGCGCTACCGCCACTTCGACGTGCACGGGATCCTGAACGGTCTGGACTACGAGGTGTGGAATCCCGCCACCGACTCGCACCTCGCGGCGGCCTACGATGCGAGCTCGATCGACAACCGTGCGGCGAACAAGCGCGCGCTCCAGGAACAGCTCGGCCTGGAGCCGACCGACGTGCCGCTGGTGGCGATGGTCACCCGTCTCGACGCGCAGAAGGGCGTCGACATCGCCGGACACGCCGTTCATCTGCTGCTCAACGCGATTGCGGGAGAAGCGCAGTTCGCGGTGCTCGGCTCGGGCGCTCCGGAGTTCGAGACGATGTTCCGCCACCTGGCGGCCTATCACACGCGCAAGATGGCCGCTGTCCTTCGTTACGATGCCGCACTGGCGCCGCTGATCTACGCCGGCAGCGACCTCTTCCTGATGCCGTCGCGCTTCGAGCCGTGCGGGCTGGGGCAGCTGATCGCGATGCGCTATGGATCGGTCCCCGTGGTGCGGCAGACGGGCGGGCTTGCCGACACGGTCCACGAGGGCGAGACCGGTTTCAGCTTCGTCGATTACACACCCGACGCCCTCTGGCAGGCATTGGCTCGAGCTGTCAGCACGTGGTGGCACGATCGCCCCCGCATCGACCAGATGGGGCAGCAGGGGATGGCGCAGGACTTCTCGTGGGCCGCGTCAGCCGGCGGTTACGAGCAGCTGTTCGAATGGGCGATCGCGCGGGAGCGCGGCTGGTAGAACGACGGCGCCCGTCTTAGAACACTCGCCTCATTGCGCGCCCGGCGCTGCGGAACCCACCTGCCACAGCACTGCCGGCGGTCGCGAACACCGCGGTCACCGGGTCGCGCCGCGCGCCGCGCGCGGGAGGCGGTTCGAGATGGCGATCCGCATCAGCGACGGCCGCAGGTAGCGGCGTCTCGACGAACGTCGCGCTCATCGCGAGGCGCGTCGGTACGAACTGGACGGTATCTTCGGGATATTCGATCGTCGCCACGCGCGGCATGACCACCCGCGCGGGTTCGACGTCACGGTCCGCCAACCGCCGTTCCAGCGTCTCGCGCGATGACATGCGCACGCGACGTGGCACCACGCGTCGAGACAAAGACGCCGTGCGCGTCTGCGGTTCGACCGCGTGCTCGCTGAGTTCAGGCGTCCGGTCAACGACTGACGAACCCGCGTCAGTGAGCTCCAACGCGTGCGTCATCGTCGCCACCGGCCGGACGCTGTCGTCGTGTTTCGACGGCGCGAGGAAGTGAATCCCAGCGGCAATGAACAGGACCAGCGTGACTCCGGAGACAGCGATGCCCGCGCGGCGCCACTCCGACGCCGTCAGTCCTGAGTCGGCGTCAGTCGGCTCCGTGCGTGATCCACCTCGCGCTGAAACACCAGCAGCGGATCCGCGTTCGATGCCAGGGTCGTGAAATTCCACGTCCGCCCCCCGCGCTGCTTGACCTGCAGCGTCTTGCTCTAATAGTCGAGCGCAAACTTCTCGAGGTCGCCGAACGTCAGCGTCCAGGCGTCGTCCTGGTTCGCTGTCTGGTAGCGGAGACTCGATCGACTGCGATGATCCATCATACCCCTCGGCTGAGACCTCGAGATGATGGGATCCGGGTTCAACATCGCTCGTGTCGAGCGGGGTCTTGCCGAGGTATTTGCGGTCCAGGAATACGAAAGCGCGACGTCGCGGTGACCCGAAGCGACGGATGCGCTGCCGTGACCGGCGCGGTTCGCTCTTCACGTCGGGCCGGGATTCCCGGCGGCGAGGGCGTTCCGCGGGCGCAGCGGGCGGCGTCGATGAACGCGGAGGCGGCGGTGCCGGCGTCGTCTCGACAGGCGCGAGAACGGTTGGGGCGGGCGCGACCGGCTCGGGCGGCGGCTTCAGCCACCAGGCGATCAGGGCACCAAGACCAACGACGACCACGAGCGCGACGATGATGCTGAGCCGGGACCGCGCGTGTCCCGGATCGCTGGCCTCCGACCGATCCGTCACGCAGGGCGCTCCCGGATTTTGGCGATCTTCCGCTCGCGATCCTCGGTGACGCGCTCGACGTCGCGGCGATATTCGGCTTCGAGCGCGTCACGCGCGCCCGGATCGAACGCACCGGCCAGCGCTGACTGGTGGAGAATCTTCAGCTCCGCGAGCCGCGCCTCCGCCACGCGCCGTACCTCCGCAATCTCAGTTTTCTGCGCCTCGCTGACCGGCCCGGTCACCACACCTTCTTCGGCGTCTTTCTTCCGAAGCCGTTCCATTGCCAGTTCGTACGCGCTCTTCGGTCCGTCTCCCATGGCCGCGCGCGACAGCATATATCACGGCGGCTCCGGGTCACAGACGGGCACAGACTGAGGCGGTCACGGACGGACGTGGACGCCAGAGGGTCACGGACGGCACGGACATGCGCGGACGCACATTTACGCGGTGGCGGATTCCGGCAGCAGGGACGCAGGGTCGCGCATCCAGCCGCGCTACGCGCGGCGCGACCCGTGAGCCTTCATCTCAGCCGGTTGAATTCGTTGAGGCCCGTGCGATTTGCCCGGGTTCGCGGGCGGGATCACGGCAAGGGCGACCGCGCGGCGCGGGTCGAAACCGCGACGCCGAGATCAGGACCCTCGGTTTCAATCTACGTTCTGTCCAATCTGAGTCCGTGAGCCTCCGTGAAGTCCGTGACCGACCTGATCCGCGAAGTCCGTGACTGATCCGATCCGCGAAGTCCGTGACCTATGCCCCCGCGAGCACGTCTTTCACCCGACTGGAGATCTGGTCCGGCGTGAACGGTTTCGCGACGTACGCGACGCCCGGGTCGAGGACGCCATCGTGCGCGATCACCGACTCGGGATGACCGGACATGAAGAGGATCTTGGCCCCTGGGCAGACGTGGCGGAACCGCTCGGCCAATTCGCGGCCGCCGAGGACCGGCATCGTCACGTCGGTGAGCAGCAGATCGATTTCGTCGGCGTGCGCTTCGGCGATGCGCAGCGCCTCGCCGCCGTCTTGCGCCTCGAGGACGCGAAAACCGCGTCCCTTGAGTACTCGCGCGGCGAGTGTGCGCACGGGAGTCTCGTCCTCCGCTAGCAGGACGACCTGACCGCCGCGGTGAGCCGACGCGGCGACGGGTGCTCTCTCGGCCGCCGCCGCCGCTCGCCGCGCCTTCGGCAGATAAACGTGAAACGCGGTTCCGCGCCCCGGCTCGCTCATGACACGAATCTGTCCCCCGTTCTGCGTCACGATCCCGTGACACATCGCGAGGCCGAGCCCAGTGCCCTTGCCCTGCTCCTTCGTCGTGAAGAACGGCTCGAAGATGTGCGCAAGGACGTCCGGCGGCATGCCTTCGCCGGTATCGGAGACGGTGAGACGCACGTAGTCGCCGAACAGCGCGTCGACGCGGTGACGGGTCTCCTCGAGCCTTTCGTTGGCGGTCTCGATGATGAGGCGGCCGCCGTTCGGCATCGCATCGCGGGCGTTCACCGCCATGTTGACGATGACCTGCTGCAGCTGGTTCGGGTCGGCATCGACCCGCCAGAGATTCGAGGCCAGCTGCAGCTCTGTCTGAATGCTGCAGCCAAGCAGCCGGTGCAGCATGCGTCCGGCGTCATCGACGATCTCGTTCAGATCGAAGACGCGCCGGGTGACCACCTGGCGACGCGCGAATGCGAGCAGTTGCGCCGTGAGCGTCGCCGCGCGCGAACCGGCGTGCTGGATCTCCTCGACGAAGCCGCGGGCCTGCGGATTGCCGCGCACTTCGTCTTCGAGCACCTCGGCATAGCCGAGAATCGCGGTCAGCAGGTTGTTGAAGTCGTGCGCGACGCCCCCCGCCAGGCGGCCGATGCTTTCCATTTTCTGTGCCTGGAACAGCTGATCCTGGAGCGCGCGGCGCTCGCTGATGTCCTGCACGAGGACCAGCGCGAACGAGGCCTCGTCGTTCTCGTCACGGACGATTGTCACGGTCACTTCGCCCCACGTGATCAGGCCGTCCTTGTGAACGTAACGTTTCTCGACGCGGGCGCCGTGTGCGGGCGTTGTCGATCCGGACTCGATCGCGAGCTCGCGCTGGCGATCTTCCGGCGCCGTCAGATCGTTGAACGTCATGGTCGTCAGCTCGGCGGCCGAGTAGCCAAGCATCTGTTCGACCGCCGGATTCGCGCGAAGAATCCGCCCGTCGAGCGTTCCCATCAGGATCCCGATTGGTGATCTCTGGAAGACCGTCCGGAACAGGGACTCGCTCCGGCGCAGCGCGGATTCGACCTCCCGACGCGCGGACAGGTCCCGCACGACGGCCACCAGGTGCGTATCGTCGTCGAGCGTCAGGCGCCTGACGCTCATCTCGACCGGCGCGGCGGTACCGTCGCCGCGCCGATGGTTGGTCTCGACGACGACCTCTCCGGTGGCCGCGGCGACCGAAAGACCCTCGCGCAATGTAGTGCGGTCTTCGGGACCGACGAGATCGTCGATCAGGCTGCGTCCGATGAGCCCCTCGGCGCCGTAGAACTCGTTCGCCCGCTGATTGGCGTGCGCGACCCGGCCGTCTGGAGAAAGGAAGAGGATCGGGTCGCTGGCATGATCGAGAATCGTGCTGACGCGACGCTGTTCCTGGGCGGACGCGGCGTCGTGGCGACGCCGCCGCCAGAGCAGGGCAGTCGCGGCGGCCAGTGCCGCCGACATGGCGACTGCGCTCCACGCCAGGATCGTCATTCGGACGATTCGCCGCGGCGCGGCCAGCGCGTCGGATTCGTCAACTTTCAACGTCGCCAGCCACGGCGTGCCGGCGACCCGGCTTCCCGCGACGAACGTCTCGACGCCGCGATAGTCCGGTACGGTGGCAGCGCTTGATGGGCGACGGCCCTGCAGCAGACGCGCCATCGGCGACCCGGCTTCGATGGTCTGCGTCCCGCCCCGTTGCCCAGAGGATTTCAGCGGCGTCAGATAGATGAATCCGGTGCCGTGCGGTTCGACGAGATTCGACTCGGTCGACGCGTAGGGCAGCGGCGATCGCGACAGCGCGGCAAACAGGTAGTCGCTCGCCGGCTGTTCGAGCAGCACCGCCGCATCGCGGCGGCCGGACAGTGCGATGCGCGCCGCGAAGGTCGCCCAGATGCGCCCATCCTCGTGCGTGTGCAAACCGACGGCGGTCTGACCACCAGTGCCAGGAACGACAAGGCATTCGGGCGAGGTCGAGCGATTGGCCGCTCGGGCCACGACCTGCCCGTCGCGGACGATGAGCACCTGGCCGTATCCCTTGATGCCGACAAATGGGCGGAGCGTTTTGACGAGATGCGATTCGCCCGCGGCGGATGGCTGGGGCGTGCGCAGCAGCTCGATCGCGGAGGGATAGTTGGCGACCAGTTGCGCATCCCTGAGCCCGACATCGGCCCAGCGGCTGATCGCCGCGGCACGAATTTCGGCGCGGCGATTGAGCGTTTCGACGAGCTCAGCGCGCGCGCGCGCTTCGGCACGAGGTCGATAGATCAGCAGGCCGGCAACCGGTACAGCAAGCGCGGCTATCGCCGCGCCGATCGCCAGTAGCCGCCAGCCAGGCGCAGGGCGATGGACAGACTCCGGACTGTGGGGCATCGAAGCATAACGTCATCAGCAAGCGTCTTGCCACGGCGGAGCTGGTCCCCGAGGCGCGGCGCCGCACGCGCAACGCCTCAGAGAAATCGCGAAATCATGTGCAGTCTTGCTCTTGATGTCAGATGATCGACAGACTACGGGGCAGGGGTGCATGAGGCCAAGCATCTGACCACCGTGGTCACCAGCTGGCAAATTTCGAAGCGGCCTCTCGAGGGAGCCTCTGAAACGATCCGGCCCCCCGAGGTGTCAAAGACGCGGAGGTTCTCGATGTTCAGTTCATCGAAGTTGCGGATGCCGGCGCCTGGGGAAGCGCTGCCGGGCCGCGACACGCCGATGGAGGTTCCCGCCGCCCACGCCGTGAACGGAGCGCCGCTCCGCGGGCCGTTTGCGGCCGGCTTGGAAGTCGCGGTATTCGGGCTCGGCTGTTTCTGGGGCGCGGAACGGAAGTTCTGGCAATTACCCGGGGTCCATACGACGGCGGTTGGATACGCCGGCGGCTCGACTCCGAATCCAACGTATGAGGAAGTGTGCTCGGGGCGCACGGGACACACGGAAGCGGTGCTCGTGGTGTTCGACCCCTCCGTAATCTCGTACGACGATCTGCTGAAGGTGTTCTGGGAAAATCACGACCCGACGCAGGGCATGCGGCAGGGCAACGATGTCGGCACGCAATATCGCTCGGCGATCTACACCTACTCCGAGGCGCAGCGCGAAGCGGCCTTGCGATCGAAGACCGCGTTCGAGGACGCATTGTCCCGGTCCGGTTACGGCCCGATCACGACCGAGATTCGTGAAGCTCCGGAGTTCTATTACGCCGAGTCGTACCACCAGCAGTATCTGGCGAAGAACCCGAACGGCTACTGCGGTCTGGGCGGCACGGGGGTGACCTGCCCGATCGGCCTGGAGCTCCAGGCCTGAGACGCGATGCCGAGGGCTCGCGCGCGACAACGCACGTCGCGCGCGAGCACGTCGCTACCGCTTCCGTGCTCCTGACTTCCGGGAGCTCTTCTTTGCGGCGCGTTTGCGCGGCACCTTCGCGCCCTTCTCTCGCGCTTCGTTCAGGCCAATCGCAATCGCCTGCTTGCGGCTCTTGACCTTTCGGCCCGAGCCGGACTTCAACGTCCCGTGCTTCCGCCGGCGCATTGCGCTCTCGACTGTGGTCGACGCTTTCTTCGAGTAACGCCTCTTCTTTGCCATCTCGTCCTCATCAGGGGAGCGGAACCGATGAGGATCGAGAAATGCAGGTCGCGTTCCATTGATGGCTCGAGCGCGACAAGGTGCGGTACGGGTCGGTTGTTCGGGATGGCACTACGCTGGCTGGGCGGGGGTCTTCTACGATCCTTCGCTGCCGAAATCAAAATGGCTCGAGGCGTACGCGCAGGAATTCGATACCGTCGAGCTCAATAACAGCTTCTATCGACTGCCGTCAGCCGGGCAGTTCGCGCGCTGGCGCGAGTCGGTGCCGAACGGGTTTCTCTTCTCGGTCAAGGCCAGCCGTTATCTGACGCACCTGAAGCGCCTGCGCGATCCGGACGCGCCGCTCGAGTTGTTGATCACGCGCGCGAGCGAACTCGGATCGACGCTCGGTCCCATCCTTTATCAGCTTCCGCCTCGATGGCGTCCCGATCGCGAACGTCTGCTCGCCTTTGTCGAGGCGCTCCCTCGCCGCGCCCGTCACCGGCGGACGCCCCTCACACTGCGGCACGCGATCGAATTCCGCGATGCAGAGGCGTACGAGGCGCACACCATCGATCTTCTTCGCAGCCACGACGTCGCGCTTTGTGTGCACGACATGCACGGGTCCGAATCGCCGCGAACCGTGACGAGCCGGCTGGCCTACATTCGCTTTCATGGTTACGGTGCGAAGTACGGCGGCAGCTATCCGACGGAACGGTTGACGAGCTGGGCCGAGTGGATCGGCCTCCTCCGCCGCGAGGGCATCGACGTGTTCGCGTACTTCAACAACGACATCGATGGCCACGCCGTTCGTGACGCCAGGCGCCTCAAAGCGCTGTTGTGACCTGGCAATTCTTCCTGCCTGTATGCACATGAGACAATGAGGCCGCGTATGGCGGCTCTCATCGACCTGTTTCTCCACCTCGATAAGCATCTCGTCGAGCTCGTCACCAATTACGGGCGCTGGATATACGGAATCCTGTTCGCCATCGTCTTTGCGGAGACCGGCCTCGTCGTGACGCCGTTTCTCCCGGGCGACTCGTTGCTGTTCGCCTGCGGCGCGCTTGCAGCGAACGGGACGCTGGACGTCTGGATCGTGTGGGCGTTGTTGACGACGGCGGCGATTCTGGGTGATGCCGTGAACTACGCCGCCGGCCGCTACGCCGGCCCCAGGGTATTCCGCGCGGAGGATCGCTCCGGGCTGCTGCACAAGCTGCTCAACCGCGAGCACCTGGCAGAAGCGCACGCGTTCTTCGAGCGTCACGGCGGCAAGGCCATCGTGCTGGCGCGGTTCGTGCCGATCGTCCGCACCTTCGTGCCGTTCGTCGCCGGTGCCGGCACCATGACCTACAGCGCGTTCGCTTTCTACAACGTCGCTGGAGCGATCCTCTGGGTCAGTGTCTGCGTCGGTGCGGGCTATGCCTTCGGCAACGTGCCGATCGTCAAGAACAACTTCTCGCTCGTCGCGCTCGGGATCGTCATCGTCTCCGTCCTGCCGATGGCGATCGATCTGCTGCGGCGGCGGAGGAAATCTTGAGAGACTCACTGGCAGTGCCAAGTGCAAGTGCAAAGTGCCAAGTGGAGTTGGAAGTGAGAAGGTCAAGAGTGGTGGCTGAAAAAGCTACTTCACCGCTGGGCACCGCCGCGTACGAGCGACGATCTGACCGATTCAGCAATCACTCTTCACTGTTCACTACCCACTCCACTTTGCACTTGGCACTGAGCACTTGGCACTGCCAGTGAGTAGTTTCTGCAGGAACACCAGGTCGAGCCACCGGTCGAACTTGAAACCGACCTCGCGGAAATGCGCCACGCGTTCGAATCCGAGCCGCTCGTGGAACGCGATTGAGGCGCGATTGTCCGCGTCCACGCCGGCGATCATCACGTGCTTGCCAAGTGAGTCCGCCCGTTCGATGAGCGGGTGCATCAGCGCCGTGCCGACGCCGCGGCCACGATGGTCGCGGTGCACGTGGACGCTGTGCTCGACAGTGAACCGGTAGCCGGGCCACGGCCTGAAGTCGCCGAACGTCGCGAATCCGAGCACCGTGCCGCCCTCGTCGGCCACCAGCGTGGGATAGCCAGCCTCCCGCTTGGCGCGCCACCACGCCAGGCGATCGTCCAGCGTCGCGGGCGCGTCACGATATATCGCGGTCGAGGTGGCGATCACCTCGTTGTAGATTTCCAGGATCCGGGCGAGGTCGCCCTCCTGCGCATCGCGTACGGTCATTCGTCTATTGCTCCTTCACCTGGTCTCGACACGCTACCACTCGTCGATTCGCGATACCGAAGTGGCTTGACATCATTGTCACAATGAACTAGTACAATAGTTCAAGTGGCCATTATCTCCGTCGATACCCGCGACGCGACGCCGATCTACGCGCAGCTCGAACGCGGACTGCGGGCGGCCATGGCCACGGGCCGCCTGCGGCCGGGCGACCAGCTGCCGACCGTACGCCAGCTGGCCGTCGACCTTCGCGTGAACGCGAACACCGTCGCCAGGGTCTACGCGGAGCTCGAACGGGTCGGCGTCATCGAGACCCGGCGGGGCGTCGGGTCGTTCATCAAGGCCACGCCCGCGGAAGCGCACCCGCCGCGCGAGCGCGACCGGCGCCTGCGCGCGTTCGTGACCCGGATGCTCGCCGACGCCGATGCCGCAGGATTCACCGCTGACGATGTGATCGCGGCGGTGAAGACGCAGCGGCCGTCACGAAGCAGCGATCGGCCGGCGAATGGCTGATCTGCCTTAAGGAGGACTCCTGACATGGTCTCCGTCGATTTGAATCGTCGCGAAGTCGTCAGCATCGCCGGGCCGCGCACCAACGTCGTCGCCATTCTGCTCCTGCTGGCGTCGATGGCGATCGGCCTTGCCGGCAGCGTCGTGACGCGCAATCCGCTCCCGGTGGGGCTGATGCTGATCGTCGGCGCGGTCCTGATGCAGTCGCCGCGAATCGCGCAACAGTGGGAGCGTGCGATCGTGCTGCGCCTCGGCCGCTTCACTGGCCTCCGGGGACCGGGCCTCTTCTGGATCCTCCCATTCCTGGATCGCGTGTCGTCCTGGATCGACCAGAGGACCATCACGACCAGCTTCGCGGCCGAGCAGACCCTGACCTCCGATACGGTCCCTGTGAACGTCGACGCGGTGCTGTTCTGGATGGTGCACGACGCGCAGAAGGCGGCGCTCGAGGTGCAGGACTATTCGCAGGCGGTGAGCTGGGCGGCGCAGACGGCGCTGCGCGACATCATCGGTCGTACGACCCTCACCGATCTGCTGCGCGGCCGGGAGCGGATCGAGGCGGAGCTGCAAGCGCTGATCGACCATCGCTCCAATCCCTGGGGCGTGACCGTGCAGTCGGTCGAGATGCGCGACGTGGTGATCCCTGGCGCGCTGCAGGATGCGATGTCCCGCGAAGCACAGGCGGCGCGCGAGAAGCAGGCGCGCATCATCCTCGGCCAGGCGGAGATGGAGATTGCCAACTCCTTCCAGGAGGCGGCCAAGTCCTATCAGTCCAATCCGACAGCGCTGCATTTGCGTGCCATGAACATGCTGTACGAGGGGCTCAAGGAGAAGGGCGCGCTGATGGTGATTCCGAGCAGCGCCGTCGATTCGATGGGCCTCGGCGGCATGCTCGGCGCGGCGGCGCTGCGGCAGGAGCAGCTGGCGTCGCCCGGAGACGGTGGCAAGAAGAGCGAATAGGCGCGCGGAATCTCCCGCTCGCAGATCGCCGGAGGACCGATGCGCCGCACCCTGCTCGCCGTCCTCATGTGCGTCGCGTTCCAACACGCGACGCCAGATGCACGACAGACCGCCGATGGCGCCCGTTTCGATTCGGCGTCGATCACTGTCAACGCCTCGAACGGCGCGTCCGGCGGCTGTTGCCGCATCCTACCGGACGGGCGGGTAACTGCCAGCAACGTTACGGTCAGGCAACTGATTCAATCCGCCTATCAACGCTACATCTTCGATGAGCGCCCGATGTCGGATCTGCCGGCGTGGGCCGATTCGATCCGCTTCGACATCGCGGCGGCGGCGCCCGCAGCGCCGGCGTTCGATGCGGATGGGGCTGCCCCACAGCTCGCGTCGATGCTCCGGAATCTGCTCGCCGACCGGTTCAAACTGAGAATTCGCATAGAAGCGAGCGAGCGGCCGACTCGCGGCCGCCGAGATTCAAGCCGTCGAGATTCGACCTCCAGGCCCCTTCGGTCCCAGCTACAGACCCTCCGATACGAAGGAGTCAATCTTCTCGTCGCTGCCGGAGCAGCTCGGGCTCGAGTTGAGGCCGGACAGCGGACCCGTTGAGGTCCTGATCGTCGAGCACGTCGAGAAGCCTACCGAAGGCTAAGGAGCAGCCATCATGCAATCCAACGCGCCGGACTATCTGAACCTTCACTGGTGGTTCCTGCTGGTCGTGCTCGGGATGATCCTCGCGGCGGTCGGCTGGATGCGATTTCTGAACTGACGCATCGGTCGCCTCGCTGCGCTCGGCGCGGGGCGTTCACTGCGTTCGCGCTTGGTCGCTCGCTTCGCTCGCGATTGGGGGCCGGCTGCGCCGGCCTCTGCAATTCGTGATCATAGAGATCCGTGAGGTCCGTGACCGGTCTGTCCGTAAAGTCCGATAACCAAGTGAATCCGCGAAGTCCGTGACGGCTTAGTCCGTGCAGTCTGTGACTCAGATCACCCGGAAGGCCACGACCGTGACGAGCGTTGGCAGCAGCGCCCCGACGACGAGCCAGAGGGGCTCGACGCCGTCGCCGAAGAACTTCGAAAGAATTGCCTGCCCGGCCGGATTCGGGGCGTTGGCGATCACCGTCAGCCCGCCGCCGGTCACGGCCCCCTCCACGATCGCCGCTTTCGTCGATTCGCTGAGCGTCGGTACCAGCGTCGCCAGGTAGGTAATAAGCGCGTTGTCGTTGAACGCGGTGAGGAGCGTCGATCCGAAATAGAGCGGCGTCTCGGAGAGGCTGGCCAGGACCGGCGCGATCCACCATCCCTGCAGGCCGCCATGGACGACGAGGCCCGCGAGAAAGAACCCGACGAGCAAAGGCGCTTTGAGCTCGATGCGGCTCTGGTAGGCGGCGGTCGCGCGAGCGAAACCGATGAAGAACAGGAAGCCGCCGATGAACAGGGCCGGGTAATGCGAGTTCACGACGGTCCACGCCATGAAGACGACGTGCGCGACGGTGAGCCACACCGGCACGGGAGGAAGCGGCGTTGCGGCACTGACGTTCTCCGCTTCCGGTCGCTCGACATCGGGAACCGCGGCGCGGTCGGCCAATTGGCGCATCTCGCGTCGAAACACTGCGTAATAGGCGAGCGTCGACACGACGACGGCGGCAGTCGCGCGCCAGCCAAAGTGCGAGAGCATGTACGGCGTGTCCCATCCCCACGGCCGCGCCACCATCAGCACGGGGGGCGCCGCAAAATGCGTCAGCGTCCCGCCCACCGAGACGTTGACGAACAGCAAACCAAGCGTCGCGTACTTCAATCGGCGGCTCGGGTTCAAATCGAAGAACTGCCGCGACAGGAGTAGCGCGCAGATGGTCATCGCCGCCGGCTCGGTGATGAGCGATCCGAGCAGGGGACCGACGATGAGAATCGCCAGCCACCAGGCTCCTGCCGTCGCGCCGCCGAGATTCGCGATCAGCCGCATGCCGCCTTCGGCGAGCGTGATGATCGGCCGTGTGGACGCCAGCGCCATGATGACGACGACGAAGAGCGGTTCGGTGTAGTTGACCGTGTCGTTGAGGTAGTGCGTCGTCGTGTCCCAGCCGACCGATGCCGCCATTGCGGCCGCCACGACGACTGCCCACAGGCCAAAGACCACCTCAACTTCGCCGAAGAAATGCAAGATCTCGGCGCGAACGCTGGGGCGCAGTGGAAGCCGGGCCGCGCGCGCCCGCGCGTCCTGATGGTCTTGCAACTGATGCGCGAGCCGGGAGAACTTCGACGCCGCAAAGGTGTGAAGGATCGCGACGGCGAAGATGATCGTCGCCACCGTATTGAAAGGTGCGATCGCGACCCGCTCGGCAAGCGTCGCCAGCAGACCCTCGCTCGAGGGCGGCGGATACGAAGAGAGGGGCGGGGGGAACGCGATCCCGTGCGCAATCGATAACATTTGCGGAAGATACTGGTTCCTCGCCGTGCGCGGCAACCGCCGTGGACGATTTACACCGTGAAACCGTCGAACATCACAGCACCATGAGCCTCACGTCTGCGGCGACAGATGCCAGCCTCGTGTCCATCCGCGTCGGCCGGCCGCGAACCATCGACGATCCGCACCCGTGGCGGACGGCGTTCTTGAAGGATGCCGTCACCGGTCCGGTGTGGCTCCGCGCTACGAACCTCGATGGAGACCGGCAGGCGGACCTGCGTGTACACGGCGGCGTCGACAAAGCCGTGTGCGTTTACAGCGGCGATCACTATCCGGCATGGCGAATCGAGCTTGAGAGGCCCGACATGACCTCGGGCGGGTTCGGCGAGAACTTCACCGTGAACGGTCAGACCGAACAGCAGGTGTGCCTCGGCGATCGCTTTCGGATCGGCGCGGCCGTCGTGGAGGTCTCTCAGCCGCGAGGTCCGTGCGTCAAGCTCGCCCGGCGCTGGGATCGTCCAGATTTACCCAAGCTCGTCGTCGCGTCCGGACGCTCCGGCTGGTATCTGCGCGTGATCGATGAAGGACAGGTGGAAGCTGGCGACCCTCTGCGGCTGCTGGATCGCCCGTTTCCGCACTGGACGATTGCCCGGGTGAACGATGTCACCTACGGGCTCGGCGCGACGACCGACGAGGATCGTGACGCACTGGCGTCGTGTCCGGCCCTGGCGCGCAGCTGGCAGCGAGCGGTAGGCCGGAAAGTCTGACGCACGCGTCCGCACGCGAAAGCGAGTCATAATCCTGCGGTGAGCAGGCACTCGGGTCTTGCGCTGCGCGTCTCGCCGGCCGGCGTTCGGGGCATTGTCGGCACAGGGCTGACCGCCACGATTGCCCTGGAGTTCTGCGCCGCCTTCGCGGCCTTTCTCGAGCCCGCGGGCCCGGTCGTTCTCGGCAGGGATCCGCGCGCGAGCAGCCGCATGCTCCGGGAGGCCGCGCTCGCCGCCTTGATGGCATCGGGACGCGACGTCGTCGATCTGGGCATCACCTCGACGCCTATCGTCCAGCAGACCATTCGCCGCCTCAGCGCCGCCGGCGGGCTGTCGATTGGCGCCAGCCACAACCCTTCGGAATGGAACGCGCTGAAGTTCTTCGGACCGCACGGCCGCTACCTGTCGAGCACTGAAGCCGGCGAATTGCTCGACTTTTATCACCTTCGCCGCACCGCTTACGTGCCGTGGCAGTCGCTGGGCAAACGGTTGGAGGTGCCAGCAGCACTCGACGCGTATCTCGACGAGCTCGCCGACGCCTACGACTTCGATGCGTTGCGCCGCTTCAAGGTCGTCGTCGATTGCAGCAGCGGCACGTCGTCCATCGTGCTGCGGCGGCTCAACGAACGGCACGGATTTGCTTTCATCCTGATCAATCATCAGCTCGAGGCGGTCGCGTTCGCGCACGAACCGGCAACGACGGCGCGTATGGTGGGATTGCAGCTGGCACCACTGATCCAGCCGCTGAATGCCGACGCCGGGTTCTTGTTCGATGGCGACTCCGATCGCGTGGCGCTTGCGGACGACACCGGACGGGCGCTGTCGGAGGAGCTCGTGCTGCCGCTGGTGGCCGATCTTCAGCTGTCGCATGGCCCGGGGCACCTGGTCATTACGAATCTTTCGACAACCGCGCTGATCGACGAGATCACCAGCCGGCATCACGGCCGCGTTCTGCGTATTCCCGTTGGCCGCGCCGCGGCGATGGACGCGCTCGCCGCCTACAAGCCCGAACAAGTCGCCGTCGCTGGCGAGGGGACGGGCGCGGTCATGATGCCGCGGTTCCGCTTCGTCTACGACGGCATCGCCTCGATGCTGTCGGTGCTGACGTTGATGCACGAGCGCAATCGCCCGCTGTCCGCCATCGTCGACGACTACCCGACGTTCACGATTCTGAAGGGCGAAGTGCCGCTGTCGTCACCGCGGATTCCGCGGCTGCTCGCCGAGCTCCGCGAACGCTACACGTCCGGTGAGGCGCCGGGCACCGCCAACAACGTCGACGGACTGCGGGTTGATTGGCCGGATCGCTGGTTTCACGTGCGCGTCAGCCAGACCGAGCCGATCGTGCGCGTGATCTGCGAACAGCGAGGAGCATCTCCGCGCGAGCTGTTCGAGACGCTGACCGAGGAAGTGCGCCGTGCCTGAAGCCGCGCGGCGCGAGCACCTGCTCAAGATTGGCGTCTCTGGCGTCCGCGGGGTCGTCGGCGAGTTCTTCACGCCGGCGATCGCCTGCGCGTTCGCCCAGGCGTTCGGCACCTACGTCGGGGGCGGACGGGTGGTCGTCGGCCGCGATACCCGCGCCAGCGGCGAGATGCTGACGCATGCCGTCGCCTGCGGGCTGCTCGCCAGCGGCTGCGACGTCGTCCATGTCGGCGTCATCCCGACCCCGAGCCTGCAGGTCTATGTTGCCGCGACACAGGCCCGGGGCGGGCTGGCGATCACCGCGTCGCACAATCCGGCGGAATACAACGCCGTCAAGCTGTTCAACTCGCTCGGCCTGTTCTTCAACACTTATGAACGGTCGGAGCTGCTCGACCTCTATCACCAGCGGAGCTTCGTCGAGTCCACGAACGCGGAAATCCGCGACGTGGTGACGGAGCGCGCGGACGCGACGCGCTTTCATCTCGATCGCGTGCTCACGCGGATCGATCTCCCGCGCGTGCGCGCGCGGCGGTTTCGGGTCGCGCTGGACGCCGTGAATGGCGCCGGCTCCGTCGTGTCACCGTCGTTTCTCCAGAACGATCTGCACTGCGATCTCCACGCGATGTCGATCGATCCGACAAAGCCATTTCCGCGCGTTCCGGAGCCGCGGCGCGACACGCTCGGGCAGCTGTCCGACCTCGTCGCCGACTCCCATGCCGAGATTGGCTTTGCGCAGGATCCGGACGGCGATCGCCTGGCGGTCGTGGACGAGCGCGGTCACGTCCTCGATAACGACGACGTGCTGGCGCTGGCTGTGGATGCGGTGGTTCGTCGTACGCCGGGAGACGTCGTGGTGAACCTCACGACATCCTCCGTGATCGACGACGTCGCCAAGTCGCACGGGCGCCGCGTGCATCGCACCGCGGTCGGCGAAGCGAACGTGGTCGAGATGATGCAAGCCGTGGATGCGGCGATCGGAGGCGAGGGATCGAACGGCGGCATCATCGTGCCGGCGGTGCACCTGTGCCGCGACAGCTACGTCGGCATGGCGCTGCTGCTCGATCGCATGGCCGAAACCGGACAGCCGATTTCAGCGCTCGCCGGCGCGCTGCCGCGATACGCGCGCCGTCTTGGCACGGTGCCCTTCGAGCATGGGCGTCTCGGGCAGATGATGCAGGCCCTCGAGGGAGCGTTCCCAGGATCGCGCGCCGATCGCACCGATGGCCTGAAAATCGCTTTCTCCGAAGGATGGGTGCACGTCAGGGCGTCGAACACCGAGCCGATCATGCGGCTGGCCGTGGAGACGCGCAGCCAGAGCGAGACCGACACTCTCTATCGGCGCGTGCTTCAGTTGCTCGGCTGAGTGCGGTAGAGGCTGGCCATCGCCAGAAACGCGCCAGGGATGAGGAAGACGAGGAAAAAGAGATTCCCGCCCGAACAGCGCGAGAACGGGTAGCTGCCCGAGTGAGGGCAGTCAGGGGCCCGCGATTCGAGCCGTTTCCTCCCAGAGCCGTCGCGCCATCTCGTCGTCCCGCGCCGCAACCGTGGGTGTCGCCGGGTGGCATCTGACGAAGTATTCCCCCGTGACACCTTGGACATCTGGAGATGACGCGAGGTAGATCAGCGTCTCGGCGCCCTGCTGCGGCGTCAGCGCAAACCTCTTTGCGATCCGAACGCCAAAGGCGACCAGTCCACCACTCTGATCGCCGAAGCGAGTGGCCACGAACCCGGGATGGAAACTGTTGGCGGTGACACCAGTGCCATCCAGCCGTCGCGCCAGCTCGCGCGTGAAGAGGATGTTGCACAACTTCGATCGCCCGTAGACGCGATAGCCGGCGCCGCCGAACCGAAGCCATTCCCAGATTCCCCGATTGATAGGCGCGCTCCGATTGCAGGTCGTCCAGTTCCAGCGTCCCTGCGCGATGCGCGTCGGAGCTCGTGTTGATCACGCGAGCCGGCGACGTCGCGACGAGGCGCTCGCGGAGTTGGGCCGTCAGGACGAAATAGGCCAGATGATTCAGCGCGAATGTCCGCTCCAGGCCGTCGGCGGTGAGCTGCCGGAATCCGAACATCGCGCCCGCGTTGTTGATCAGGACGTCGATGCGAGGCTCGGCGATAGCGATGTCTCGACCCACGCGCCTCATTTCCGCAAGACGGGACAAATCGGCGTAGTGGATGACGTGCCGGACACCCGGCGCGAGGTCCTGCAGCCGCGCCAGGGCAGCCTCGGCACGTTCCCGGTCGCGTGCGATTTGCACGATGCGGGCGCCCATTCCGGCGAGCGCCTCCGCTGCGACCTGACCGATGCCGGAGGTGGCGCCGGTGATGACGATCACCTTGCCCTCCAGTCGTCCGCTCATGACACCTCGAGCCCTGGCATGTGCCGCAGGCGATGATACGCGCGAACGACCGACACTTTGTGGCTTGACGCCATCGCCGGGTCGTGTAGCGTTGACGCCATGAATCGCCGCAACTTCCTCATCGGCGCTGGCACGGCCGTGGCGGCCGCGATGCCGGAACTCCGCGCGCAGAACGCGACCCCACATCCCCCAGGGAAGGCGCGTTTTCGTACCGGCCTTGTCGCCTATTCGTATCGTGAGGTGTTCAAGGCCAAGACGTTCACGTATGAAGACCTGATCCGCGTCGCCGTCGAGACCGGAACCGACGGCATCGATATGACTGTGTACTGGCTGCCCAGTACCACGGACGATTACCTGCTGTCCTTGCGGCGTCTCGCATATCGGAATCGCGTGGAGATCTACAGCATCGGGACGCGAGTCCAGCTCGCGCAGCCGACCGTCGCCTTACGGGATCAACAGTTGGCCGAGCTGCGCAAATGGTTGGACGTGGCGCAGAGAGTCGGCGCGACACACGTTCGTGTCTTCGGCGGCGACGTCCCGGCAGGCGCCACGAAGGAGCAGGCCATTGCGTTCGCGGCCGAGACGCTGAAACGAGGCGCCGAGGAGGCTGGCGCTCGCGGCCTGATTCTCGGCCTCGAAGACGATGGCGGCATCACCGACTACGCGAAGGACACGATCGCGATAGTCGAGCGCGCGGCCTCACAGTGGGCGGGAATGAATCTCGACCTCGGGAATTTCCGTCCCCCCGACGTGTATGGTCAGGTCGAGATGTCCATTCCGTATGCCGTCAGCACTCATGTCAAGACGGAACTGACACTCGACGATGGCCGTACCGCGCCCTTCGATCTGGAGCGCATCTTCCAGATGTTCGCGGCCCGCGAGTTTCGAGGTTATATGGGCCTCGAGTACGAGGCGGCTGGCGATCCGACACGCGCCGTACCCGAATATCTCCAACGATTGAAGGCGCTGGCGATCAAGTACTCGGCGTGAGGCATAGCAAGGTGAATCTCGGCCGGTCTGCAAAGGTTGGTGCGGAAGGGGGATTGCCGGAACGCCGATCCACGTCGTCAGCGAACGGCTCGGGCACTCGAAAGTTTCGATGACGATGGAAGTCTACGCGCACGCTCTTCCGGATATGCAGCGAGAGGCGGCAGGTCAGATCGGCGCTCTCCTGCATCGCTGATCCCGCCGCCCTTATCCGGCTCAGTAAGATCGGCGATACAGCTTTGACTGCTTCACCGAGGCAGCAACGTCGCGGATCGTTCAACCCGATCTGCGACATGAGCGACCGTCATCCCGGACCTGTGGGCGACACGCTGACATTCTGGATTAGGTCGAAAGTGGATGGGGACGTGTTATGCATCGGCCACGTTCCGGAGAGGGCCGTCCAACCGACAGCTCGCGCAGTCTCACCCTTTTTGATCAACGCGATTCCATCGTTGCATTGGGCGGTCATATGGACAGCGCGGACCTCACGTTCACGCTCAAACGGTCGGCGCTTCCAGAGCCAGTCGTCGAAGCCGTTCCCCATGGTCTTTTGGCTTGTCAGGTGTTCATCGCCGTACCTGACGAGCCCGACAAGCACCTGCTACGCGCCGCGGGACACAGGGATGGGGATTCAGCGCAATCCGGTCCCATCCCGTCGCGGTGTTCAGCGCCAGCCGCCTGTAATGCAAGGCGTCCCTCTCCGCCTCCTCTGAATCTCCCGACTCGATGATGGATCTCTCGACATCCTTCGGCGTGACCGGCTTGTAGTAGATGCTGGTCCCCCGATACCGGCGTTTCTGCGAATGATGCCATCCCACCAGGCTGGCCAAGCACCGCGTCGCCGAGCGCCTTCGCTGGGCCAGCGACCGGATCGGAACCGAGCGCCTGGAGGTTATCGCATAGGGTCGGGACATCGAGCAGCGCTGGATCGCCGGGTCTCGAGTGGTCGATGGGATCGCCCACCCGAGCGCCTTCGAGAGCCTTAGCACAGGCCCGACAGCGCACGGGATCCCGGCGCGCCTCTTCGAGAGCGTCGGCGAGGGCCTTCAGCGGCCCGGTGACCGAGTTGGGCCGCGCTCAAATCAATGAGAGAGATGGGCGCGTCGGCGAACGGTCCGCGATTAGCCCGGACATCCAGGAAGCTGCCGATCTGCATGGCGAGCGACCTGGCGACGTCGCGCGGCCTGGCGCCTGGCAGCAGCGTGGTCATCAGCGGCAGCCACGGCCAGATACCGGCGATCGGCATCTCGGATTGCGATGCGATCATGAACTCTCCGACGTTTTTGAGCTCGCAGGCCGTCTCCAGCGTATTCATGAAACAGTCTCTGAACACCACAACCGCCGCCCCATCGACTGCCTGAATCGAGCCGGCCAGATCGTTGAGTCGCAGAGTATTCGGGACACGCCGCCGGACGTCCGTGTCGTAGAAGAGCCCCATGGGACCGGACGAGTGCCCATAGAAAAAGACCACGTAGCGGTCCGCCGGGCACTCCTGCTGACCGTAGCGGAGAAAGTGCTGCAGCACGCTGGCCCGCGCCGAGTTCAGGTCGATGTGTCCCATCTGGACCCGCAGCCTGGACTGTTGGACGTTTGCCACGATCTTCCGCCAGAGGGGATGGTCCTCGGCCCGGCACGTCGTCGAAATCGCGGGTCTTGGCCGCTACCGCCGTGCGCGAGGGAGGCGTGGCCGTGAGGGAGGCGCGGAAGACGCCCGGCGTGCGCTTGAAATCGATTTGCGCGGCGACGTTGATCTGGCCGAAGTCTGCCGCCTCGAAAATACTCGTTGTTCGGCGACGCGTCGATTTGATGCGCGCCGTCACCGGATCAGGTAACTGCCCTTGCGTACAGGGCCCTCGAATCTGTCAGCGCGCGCGAAGGACAACGCGTCACTCAGCGCAACATCCACTCAGATGTCGTCCAGATCCGGATATAACGCCAGACGCGAGGTGGTGAAAGGCGCGCCTCTCGAAAGGACGGGTGCAGGACGGCCGGCATAAAGACGAACGTCTGTGGGTGTAGCGAAAGTGCAGGAGAGAAGCTCGTTAGGAATCCGTTAGAAACCCTGCCGAATCTTTGGATTTTTGCGCCAATTCTGATGGTTGGTGCGGAAGGGGGGATTCGAACCCCCACGTTCTTGCGAACGCCAGCCCCTCAAGCTGGTGCGTCTGCCAGTTCCGCCACTTCCGCGAGGGCGAGCCGAGCGCTTTATGGTTTCGGTTGTGCGGGTGCCGGGTTCTGTGATGGCGCCGGAGCCGGTGTCGCCGGTGGCGTTGCCGGTGTCGGCGCGGGCTGCGTCGCGGCGGGTCTCGGCAGCGGCGCCGATCCGACCACCGAGCCGGGGCCGCGCTGACCGAGAATCGAGAGCGCCAGCGCGCAGATCACGAACAGCGACGCGCACACCCAGGTGACCTTCGTCAGCAGCGTCGCGCCGGTACGGGCGCCGAACGCGGCCTGGCTGCTGCCGCCACCGAACGCGGCTGCCAGATCCCCGCCCTTGCCCTGCTGGATGAGCACCACCAGCATCAGCACAACGCAGACGAGCACATAGAGCCCAGCAACGAGGTAATAGAGCATGACCGAAACTATGAGTTTAGCACGGGGAGGGAAGGGGGGCTACAGGCTGCGGACTTCAGGCTCCGGGCTTCGGAGCGGGTCCGGCAGCTCCGAGCAGCGCGGTCGCTCAGGCTCCGGCTCCAGCCGCCGTCGTGACGCCCATGTCGCAGCGCCGAGCACCAGGACGTTCGCGACGATGACCGGCGCCGCCTGCATCAGCACTCCATAAGCGATCCACATCGTCGCGCCCGCCATCTGCACGCGGCGCAGCGTGTCCGGGCGGCGACAGGCGTACGACGCCACGAACACACCTGTCGCCGCCCATCCGAGCCAATCGGTGATGGTCATCGACGGCTCACGCCACGGCCGTGCCCGGCGACGTGGGGCGCTCGCGAAGGGTCACCCAGTCGGTGTGCGCCTTCTCCCACTCGCGCAGGCTCAGGCCGTAGCTCTCGAACAGCGTCCGGATCGCCGAAGGCGTCCAGCCGACGATCTGCTCGAATACGGGGACCAGCACGCTGAACGCGTTGTCGCTGAGCACGGTGCGACGCGCGATTCGGGCGATGTGCTTGTTCTCCGAAACTGCGATGGTGAAGCCGTCGCGATTGTTCACGTGCAGCATCACGTGCACGTCGGAGCTGCCGTCGCCGACGTAGATCGTCCGGTCGGGGCTGATGTCGAGCTCTTGCTCCAGACGCTCGACCGCGGCCACTTTCCCGTAGCCCGCGGGCACGCGCACGATCGAACGCACTTCGCCCGAGTGCGGGTCGTAGTCCAGCTCGGTGGCCACGATGTGATCCGCAGGGACGATGCCGTCGAGCGCGGCGAGAATCACTTCGCGCGGCGCCGCGGAGACGACGTAGAACGAGAAGCGATAGCCGTCGATCCCCTTGCTGAGGAAATCGACGAGCTGCGGAATGTGCGATCGCAGCCGGACCTGGCGCCCGGCCTCCTCGAGATGCTCGCGGCGGATCGTCCGGAACGCTGGGTCGTGCCGGATCAGATAGGCGAGCTCTCCGCCCTGTTGTACCAGGTTGGTTGCGGCGAGCCCGGCGACTTTACGGTCGAAATCGGTCACGCCCAGAAGCTCCGCGAGGACGCGACCCGAGTCGTGAAAGCTGAGGGTCTGGTCGAAGTCCGACGCGAACAGAAAGTGCTTGGTCGCTTCCGTGGGCTCCGACATGTCTGTAGCTCCGGCGAGTCGTATAGGAATCATTGGATATAACAGCCTGTCCACGATCGTAGCGACCATGGACGGGATGAGTCAAGTTGTGAGACCAAAATGTCCAAAAAATACGCCGTTTACAGCACGTTTGCACATGACAACTTGTATTGACTGGTTTGTTGGACTTGTCATACCATCGCCTTCCCGCGGCTGTGCGCCGCCTGACAAGGGCTTATGGGATCAACCGCCGTCGTTCCGCCGCCGAAGTACCGCCAGGTCTATGAAGCGCTTCTCCGGGAGATCGTGTCCGGGCGCGTCATCCCGGGTGGGCGGCTGCCCAGCGAGGCCGACCTCGTGCAGCAGTTCGGCGCGTCCCGGATCACCGTTGCGCGTGCGTTGAACGAGCTGCAACTGGCCGGACTGATCGAACGGCGTGCGGGGTCGGGCAGCTTCGTCGCGCAGAAGAGCGGCGCCACCTCGCGAGCGCTGTCGTTCGGTGTGCTGATTCCGGATTTCGGCGACGTCGAGATCTTCACCGCCGTCGCACGTGGATTGATGGACCCGGCCGGTGGCCCGCCCCATGGCCTCGTGTGGGGCGCCGTGGCGGAGACGACCGAGGGACAGGAAATCGAGGCCCGACAGCTGTGCGCTCAGTACGTCGCGCGGCAGGTTGACGGGGTGTTCTTCGCCCCCCTCGAACATGCCCCGGCCCGGCTGGCGGTCAATCGGTCTGTCGCCGGAACGCTCGCTGACGCCGGCATTCCCCTCGTGCTGCTCGATCGGTCCATCGAGCCGTATCCGGCGCGCGGGCATCACGATCTCGTCGCGCTCGACAATCGCCGAGCCGGCGCGCTGGTGACGGCACATCTTCTTGCGCAGGGCTGCCGGCGTCCCGTCTTCGTCGGGCTGCCCGGCGCGGCATCCTCCGTGGATGCGCGCGCCGCCGGCTTCCGCGACGCCGTCCTCCATGCCGGCCTCGATCCGGCGTCGACGCAGGTCTGGCGGGACGATCCGGCCGACAGCGGACCGCGTCGCCAGGTTGCTCAAGGCATCGGCGCCCGACGGCTTCGTCTGTGCGAGCGATCGCACGGCCGCAATCCTGATGCGAACGCTGCTCCAGCAGCAGGTTCGCATTCCCGAGGACGTGCGGATGGTGGGGATTGATGATGTCAGCTATGCGGGACTGTTGCCGGTGCCGTTGACCACGCTCCGTCAACCCTGTCGCGAGATTGGCGCCGCGGCGGTTGCAGCGCTGCGCGAGCGTGTCGCGCGGCCCGATCTTCCCCCGCGCGACATCATGCTGCACGGCACGCTCGTCGTCAGAGAGTCCTGCGGCGCGAGTCGCAAGCAGGCCCAAGCTTCCGCTAAGTAGGCCCAAGCTTTAGCTTGGGCATCGGAGGCCTGATCTAGAAGTTCGGGCGACGAACCATCATTAGATGCCCGAGCTAAAGCTCGGGCCTACGTACGATCATGGATGCCCGAGCTGAAGCTCGGGCCTACGTGTGATTACTTGTAGGGGAACGGCTTGCCGTCCGCGCTGCGCACGCGCGGGAGCGAATCGCCTGTGAGAGTGGACAGGTACCACACCCATCCCTCACCGGCCGCATACAGGAAATAGCCTCGATAGAACGGCGTCTTGAATTGCGGCAGCGCCGAGAGCTTCGCGAACGTCGCCGCCAGCGGCAGCGCCTGCGGCGGCTCCGGCGCGAGTCCCTCGTGCTCGCGAAACGCGAGCAGTGCAGCCGGCGTCGTCGGCGCCACCACGCTCGTCCCGCCGCTCTTCACCCGTACCCAGAATTCCGTTTGGGCGTTGGCGTTCGCCGATCGATCGGCGCGACGCCGCAGTTCCTTTATACGCTCGGGTGAGACGAAGCGGTAGATGACCTCGGCGTCCTTGTCGTTGGCGACATCGATCAGCCCGTCGGCGCGGAGGCGCACGATGTCCACGCGATCGAGCCGGGCATCGTCGACCCAGGCCTGTGCGATCGTGTGCGCCCATGGCAGCGCGGTGATGGCGTCGAAGCTCGAATACCCGGACGCTGGCGGCGCGATCTCGAGCGGGTGATCGCCGGGCGGCAGCTCGTCGAGGTCCTCCAGCGTGAGCGCCGCCGACGCGGCACGCCCCGTCGTCGCAACCGCCGTGATCGCGACCGCGGCGGTGCGGACGAGCGATTCGCCACCATGAAGAGCGGAGTAAAGCATCAGGCCGGCAGGAACGAGAATCGCGGCGAGAAAGACGCCGACGGCGAGGTACGCAGGGCTGACGCCCCGCCGCCACGGGCGCCTGCCCGCGCGGCCGTGACGTGCATTCGATTGCGGGTGGCTCACGGAGTTATCCGCGTGCGCGACGAATGATCTCGGAGAGGCTCTTGATTTCGAGGCTGGCGCCGCCGACGAGCGCGCCGTCCACGTCAGGCTGCCCGATCAGGTCGCGTGTGTTATCCGGTTTGACGCTGCCGCCGTAGATGACGTGGCACTCATCCGCGGCAGGACCGCCGAACCACTGCCGCAGCCGTTGCCGGATGTGTGCGTGCGCTTCCTGCGCCTGCGCGGCAGTCGCCGTGCGGCCGGTGCCGATCGCCCACACCGGCTCGTAGGCGATGACCAGCGCCCCGACCTGCTCGCCGGTGATGCCGTCGAAGCCGTCCTTGATCTGTCGATCGAGCACGGCGAGCGTCTCGTTGCGCTCGCGCTCGTCGAGCGTCTCGCCAATGCACACGATCGGGATCAGCTTCGCATTCAATGCCGCGTGGAGCTTGCGATTGACTGTCGCGTCGGTCTCGCCGAAGTACTGACGCCGTTCCGAGTGCCCGATGATGATGTATTCGGCGCCGGCCTCGCGGACCATCAGACCGCTGACCTCGCCTGTGAAGGCGCCTTCACGCTCCCAGTGCAGGTCCTGACCGGAGATGCCGACGTTCGAGTTCCGTGCGGCCTCGGCCGCGGCGTGCAGTGCCGTGAATGGCGGCGCCAGTACGATTTCGACGTCCTCGATGTCCTTCACCACGCTGCGGAACTCTTTGACGTACACGACGGTATCGTGCACCGTCTTGAACATCTTCCAGTTCCCCGCGATGAACGGATGACGCATGCTCGTCCTCTTTTGGGCTTTTCAGGCCTTGTCGGTCAGCGCGGCGACGCCCGGCAGCACGCGGCCACCAAGGAACTCGAGCGATGCACCGCCGCCAGTCGAGATGTGCGTGATCTTGTCGGCGACGCCAACCTTGTTGACGGCGGCAATCGAATCGCCGCCGCCGACGATGGTCGTGCCATTCACCGAGGCGACGGCCTGGGCGACAGTTTCCGTGCCCTTGGCGAACTCGGGGATTTCGAAGACGCCCATCGGGCCGTTCCAGACCACGGTCCTGGCACTGGCGATCGCTTCTGCATACTTCGCCGCCGTCTTCGGGCCGATATCCAGGCCCATGCGATCACCAATCGCCGTGTCGGTGACATCCAGCACCGCCGTCGGTGCGCCGGCTTCAAGCTTCGGCGCGACCACATGATCGACCGGAAGGTCGAGCCGCACGCCGCGTGACTTCGCGTGAGCGATCACGTCGGTGGCACTCTGCAGCCGGTCGTCCTCGACCAGCGACTTGCCAACCGGCAGGCCCTGCGCCTTGAAGAAGGTGTAGGCCATCGCGCCGCCAATGATCAGCGCATCGACCCTGCCGAGGAGGTTCTCGATGACCTCGATCTTGTCCGAAACCTTGGCGCCGCCGAGGATGGCGACGAAGGGGCGCGTCGGTTGCTCGAGCGCGTGACCGAGGTACTGAAGTTCCTTCTCCATCAGGAAGCCGGCAGCGCCCTCGCCAATCACCCTCACGATCGCATCGACCGACGCGTGCGCCCGATGCGCCGCCCCGAACGCGTCGTCGACGTACAGCTCCGCGTTCTCGGCCAGCTTACCGGCGAACACGGGGTCGTTTTTCTCTTCTTCCGAATGGAAACGAAGATTTTCGAGGAGCACGAGATGGCTGCCGCCATGCGCCGCCTCGACTCCCGTCCGAGCGCCTTCGCCGATGCAATCGGCTGCGAAGACCGCCTCGCGACCGACCAGCGCCGACAGCCGCCCGGCGACCGGCTTCAAGCTGTACTCCGGCGCCACCTTTCCCTTGGGCCGGCCCAGGTGCGACGCCAGAATCACGGTCGCGCCCTGGTCGAGGGCGTAAGTGATCGTCGGCAGCGCGGCGCGGATGCGCGTGTCATCGCCAATCGTGCCGTTCTTGATCGGCACGTTGAAGTCCACGCGAATGAAGACCTTCTTGCCCGGAAGATCGAGATCGCGGATCGACAGCTTCACTGCTTACAGTCCTTTGTCCGCGATCAGCGTCACCAGATCCACGCAGCGGCTCGAGTACCCCCACTCGTTGTCGTACCACGACATCACCTTCACGAAATCGCCGTCGAGCACCTTCGTATAGGCGGAGTCGACGATCGACGAGTGGCTGTTGCCGCGGAAGTCGATCGAGACGAGCGGTGCGTCCTCCACGGCGAGGATGCCCTTGAGCGGCCCGGCCGCCGCGGCACGAAACGCGTTGTTGATCTCCTCGGCTGTCGTCTTCTTCGACAGCTGCGCCACCAAATCCACGACCGACACGTTCGCGGTCGGCACGCGCATTGCGATGCCGTCGAGTTTGCCCTTCAGCGCCGGAATGACCTCACCGATCGCCGCGGCGGCGCCGGTCGTGGTCGGGATGACCGACAGCGCGGCGGCGCGCGCCCGCCGCAAATCCTTGTGCGGCAAATCGAGCAGCTGCTGGTCGTTCGTGTACGAGTGCACCGTCGTCATCCAGCCGCGGACGATGCCGAACGACTCGTGCAGCACCTTGGCGAACGGCGCCAGGCAGTTCGTGGTGCAGGAAGCGTTCGAGATGATGTGGTGCGTCTTGGGATCGTAGCCGTCGGCGTTCACGCCGAGGACGACCGTCAGATCCGGCTTCTTCGCCGGCGCGGTGATGATGACCTTCCTGGCGCCTGCGGCCAGGTGCTTGGCGGCGGCATCGCGATCGGTGAAGAGCCCCGTGGATTCGAAGACCACGTCGACGCCGAGATCCTTCCACGGCAGCTGCGCCGGATCCTTCACCGACAGCACCTTGAAGCTGTCGCCGGCGACGCTGATGGCGTCGCCCGTCGCCTTCACCTCGTGCGGCAGGTTGCCGAGAATCGAGTCGTACTTCAGAAGGTGGGCCAGAGTCTGCGTATTCGTCAGGTCGTTGACCGCAACGAAATCGAGGTTCTTGTTGCCGAGCGCGGCGCGCATGATGTTGCGCCCGATGCGCCCGAACCCGTTGATACCGACTTTCAGACCCATGAATCGCTCCCTCCGGGGTGACGTGATCGCGCTTGCAGATGAGTGCGCAGGACTGACGGCCTGTAAACCTCAGATTGTAGTGGGCTCTCTTGCACAGGGTCAAACCGGCGACTATACTCGCCGGCAGCCTGAAGCCTGCCTCGCCCACGTCTTCGGGGCGTTCGTAACCTGATGCTCGCTCTCTACAGCGCTGCGCTCGCGCTGGCACTCGTCGCCGGCGCGCCGTGGTTTCTCTATCAGGCCTTGCGGCGGCAGAAATATGCCGGCAGCCTCCGCGAGCGTCTGGGCGCGCTCCCGGTTTCTCTCAACCTCGATGGCGAGCCGTCGATCTGGATTCACGCGGTCTCGGTCGGCGAGGTGCTCGCAGCGCGGCCTCTGGCCGACGAGTTGAAGACCCGCTATCCCGGGTTTCGCCTCTTCGTCTCGACGACGACGAGCGCGGGACAGCAACTGGCGAAACGGCACCTGCGGGATGCCGACGCCGTGTTCTATTTCCCCATCGATTTCGCTTTCGTCGTCCGGCGGGTACTGAATCGGGTGCGGCCGCGGCTGCTCGTCCTGATGGAGGGCGAGATCTGGCCGAATCTGCTGGCCGAGTGCCGCCGGCGCGACGTGAAGACGGTCATCGTCAACGGGCGCATCTCGTCGCGTTCGTTTCCACGGTATCGTCTGATCCGTCCGCTGCTCCGGCGCGTGCTCGCGGACGTCGACGCCTTCTGCATGCAGAGCGAGGAAGGGGCGCGCCGCATCGTCGCCATGGGCGCCGACGGCGCGCGCGTGACCGTGACCGGCAGCCTGAAGTTCGACGCCGCGCGTCTTCCCTCGGTCGCCGTTCAGGGCCGCCCTCGCGATCGCGTGCTGCGGTTCTTCCGCCTGGCCCCGCAGCGATCGGTCATCGTCGCCGGCAGCACGATGCGCGGTGAGGAGCTGCCGGTGCTCCGCGCGTTCCGTCGGATCAAGGCGTCGTCTCCGCCGGCGCTGCTCGTGATCGCGCCGCGTCATGCGGATCGCTTCACCGAGGTCGTGCACGTCGCCCGCGGCGAGGGCTTCGCGGTCGCGCGTCGATCGGAGCTCGCCATCGACGCCGAGCCCCGCGCCGACGTGGTGGTGCTCGACTCGATTGGCGAGCTGGCACAGCTCTACCAGCTTGCGACGGTGGCGTTCGTCGGCGGCAGCCTGGTCCCGACCGGCGGACACAACATCCTCGAACCCGCGGTCTACGGCCGCCCGATCGTGTTCGGTCCGTCGATGTCGAACTTCGCGGAGATCGCGGATCTGTTTCTGGCCAATGCTGCGGCCGTGCAGGTTTCCGACGAGTCCGCGCTGGAGCGTGTCCTCTCGGACCTGGTCGTCGACCCGGTTCGACGCGCCAGCCTCGGCGCCGCGGCGCGCGCGCTGGTCGATGCCAATCGCGGTGCGACGGAGCGAACGCTGGCTGTGATTGGCCGCCTGCTGCCGCGTCCGGCAGTGGTGCGTCCGTTCCGCCGGGTACACTGACGCCACGTGAGCGTCGCCTCCCATCTTTACGGCCTGGCCGCCCTTCGCAGACGGGCGTGGCTCGCCGATCACCCCTCACGAGTCCGGCGGCTCGATCGCCCCGTCGTCAGCATCGGCGGCCTTTCGGCGGGCGGGAGCGGAAAGACGCCGCTGGCGGCGTTTGTTGCGCGCCGGCTGCTCGAGGCCGGCCATCGGCCCGCGATTCTGAGCCGCGGCTACGCGCGCACGGAACCGGACGACGGGGTCACCATCGTGAGCGATGGGACGCGCCTCCGTGCCGATCTCGGTCGCGCCGGCGACGAGCCATTGATGCTGGCGCGCGCGTTGCCCGACGTCGCCGTGGTCGTCTCGCCCGATCGCTTCCTGGCCGGCCGTGTCGCCGAACTGCACCTGGGCGCCACGGTCCATGTTCTTGACGATGGATTTCAGCATCTGGTGCTGGCGCGAGACGTCGATCTGCTGATCGTCGACGCTGCCGATGTGGAGCGGCCGCGACTCCTGCCGTCGGGTCTGCTGCGTGAGCCGCTTGGCGCGGCCCGTCACGCCGATGCGATCCTCGTCTCCGGAGACGGCAGCGACGCACGAGCGGTGGCCGAGCGCCTTGGTGTCGAAAACGCATTCACACTGACACGGACGGTTGGCCAGCCGATCGAAGAGGCGTCCGTCGCTCCCGCGCCCATTGACACGACGGCACGGGTCGTTCTGGTGAGCGCCATCGCACGGCCGGCGCGGTTCGAAGAAGACGCCCGCCGCCTGGGTCTGAATATCGCGGGCGTGATGGTGCGCCGCGATCATTTCACTTACGGACCGGCCGAAATCGCCTCGATCGCGAAGCTCGTTCGAGACAGCGGCGCCGACATGGTGGTCACCACCGAGAAGGACCTGGTCCGACTGCTCGTCCACCGGCCATGGCCCTTCCGCCTGGCGATCGTGCCGCTGCAGCGTCGCGGTCGAGCCGCGCGATCAGTTCACAGCCTGGTTGTCGGCGCGAGTGGCGAACGCTCGAGCGCCTGAAAGGCCCGCTTCGTGAGGCACCGCGCCGAGTATCTGGCGGTCAAGGCGCTCCGATGGCTTGTGCGTGTCCTCCCGCACGCGGCCGTGCGGTCGATGGGCGCGGCGCTCGGGCTCATGTTTTACGGCCTGGATCGCGTGCACCGGCGAGTTGCTGCGACGAATCTGGCAACCGCGTTTCCGAAACGCTCAGCGGCCGAACGGCGGCAGATCACGCGAGCGATGTTCGTGCACTTCGGGCGGCTGCTGTTCGAGCTGTTGCGGTTCAGCACGCTCACGCCGCAGGAGATGCGCCGCCGCATGGAATTCGACGGCGAGGAGCGGGCGCGCGCGGCGTACGCGCAAGGCAAGGGCGTCTTGTTCTTCACCGGCCACTTCGGCTACTGGGAGATTCAAGCCATCGGTCACGGCCTCGAGGTGCAGCCGGTCGGTGTGCTGGCCCGCGCGCTCGACAATCCCTACCTCAACGCGCTTCTCGAAAGCGTCCGCGGCAGCACCGGCAACTGGGTGATCTACCGGCATGGCGCCGTCCGCAAGGTGCTGCGCGCGCTATCGTCCGGGCAGGGCGTGGCGCTCCTGATCGATCAGCACATGCACAGCGCGGATGCCATCTACGTCGACTTCTTCGAGCGGTCGGCAGCGACGACGTCGATGCTCGCCGCGCTCGCGTTGCGGACCGGGGCGCCGGTGGTCCCGGTGTTCGCGCTTGCCGCTCGGCCGCGACCGTTATCGTCTGATCTACGAGCATCCTGTCGCGCCCCCGGATCGCGACTCGCCCGACGCGATTCGCGAGTTCACCCAGCGTTGCACCGACGTGCTCGAGATGTACGTGCGCCGGCATCCGTCGCTGTGGCTCTGGATGCACCGGCGCTGGCGCGACGCGCAGCTGCCCGAGGAGACGCCGGGGATGTTTCCTCACGCGCGGCCTGACACCGAAGAGCAGGCATGAGCCGACTCGTCATCCTCGCGCCGAACTGGATTGGCGACGCTGTGATGGCGCTTCCGGCGATCGCCAGCGTCCGTCAGTGGCAGGCAGGCGCGCACCTGGCGGTCGCGGCACGCCAGTCGGTGGCGCCGCTGTTCTCGATGGTCCCGGGGATCGATGCCGTCGTGACGCTGCGCGGCCGCGGCGGATGGCCCGACGCGTGGCGGACATGGGCCGACGCCCGAACGCTCGATGCCGGCAACTACGATGCCGCGCTGCTGCTGCCCAACTCGCTGCATGCGGCGCTCCTGGCGCGGGCCGCCGGCATCCCACAACGGTGGGGCTATGCTGCCGACGTTCGTTCGCGCATGTTGACGCGCGCCCTCCCGAAACCGCGCGGCTTCACGCATCAGGCGGAGTACTATCTCCAACTCGTGCGCGGGCTGGGAGCGTTGCGGGCGTCGATGGTGGCCGAATTGCAGCCGACCGAAGAGGATCGCCAGCGAGCGGCAGCCCTGCTCCGTGAGCTGGGTTGGGACGGAACGCCAATTGTCGCATTCGCGCCGGGCGCGGCGTTCGGCCTGGCGAAACGCTGGCCTCCCGATCGGATGGCCGCCGTCGCGGCTACGCTCGCCGAGCGGCTGCACGTGACGCCGGTGCTGGTGGGTACTGGTGCGGATCGCTCGGCCACGCGTGAGGTTGCGCGCGCGTACAGACACGACCGCGGCAGCGAGGCGCCGATTGTCGATGTGGCGGGCCGCACCGAGTTGAGTACGCTGGTGGCACTCTTCGGCATGTGTACGAGCGTGGTGTCGAACGATTCAGGGGCGATGCATGTGGCGGCGGCGTCTGGGGTGCCGGTCACTGCACTCTTCGGTCCGACCAACGAGCAGCGCACGTCGCCCCTCCCGCATCCCTCCGCCGCGGGCACGGCAATCCTCGCCGGCCGCGCCTGGTGCCGGCCCTGCGAGCTGCGCGCCTGCCCGCTCGACCACCGGTGCATGACCAGCATCGAGCCACAGGCCGTCGTCGAGGCGACTGCGCGCAACATCGAGTTGTGGCGACGGTCGCGCGGAGATCGCGCGTGAGGCCTGCCGTGTTCCTGGATCGGGACGGAACCCTGATCGAAGAGCGGGGATATCTGAGCAAGCTCGAAGACATCGCGCTGTTTGCGGACACGCCGGCAGCGTTGCGGCGGCTTCGCGAGGCGGGCTTCGCGCTGGTGGTGGTCACCAACCAGGCCGGTATCGCACGGGGATATTTCGACGAGGCGTTCGTGCAGAAGGCGCATCGCTGTCTTGCGGAGATGCTTGCAGCGGAAGGCATCGTCATCGACGGCTACTATTACTGTCCGCACCATCCTGACGGGGTGGTCCCGGAGTATTCCCGCGCCTGTCGATGCCGGAAACCAGCACCTGGCATGGTGGAGCAGGCCGCGCGCGACCTCGATCTCGACATCGATCGCTCGTTCGTCGTCGGCGACAAATGGCTCGATGTCGAGCTGGCGACGAACGCCGGCGCGCGTGGCATCCTCGTCCGCACCGGCTACGGGGCGGGAGATGAGCAACGTCCCGAGCAGAGCACGGCGATCGCGATCGTCGATACCATCCTCGATGCGGCGAACGAGATCGTGCGTCAGGCCGCCCAGACGACCCAGCCGCTCCACGACTGATGCCCAGACACGAGACAACCGCGCCCTCCGTTCCGCCCGGACGACTGCTCGCGATCATGCAGGCGTTTCGCGGACGCCGTATCGCCGTGATCGGCGACCTGCTGGCAGACGAATTCATTTATGGACGAGTGGAGCGAGTCTCTCGTGAGGCGCCGGTCCTGATCCTCCGCTACGACCAGACCATCGTCGTGCCCGGCGGCGCCGGCAACGCGGCCAGCAACGTCGCCGCGCTCGGCGGCGACGTCGCCCTCGCCGCCATCGTCGGTCAGGACGATGCCGGGAATCGGCTGGTCGCGAGTCTGCCGCGCGGCGTGGAGAAGGCGTCGCTGACGCGAGCCGAAGGCTACGACACGCCGCTCAAGACCCGCATCCTTGCCGGCGGCGTCCATTCGGCCAAGCAGCAAGTCGTCCGCATCGATCGCGTGCGATCGATGACGCCGAGCGCTGCCGACCGGCGCGGCTTCGGGCGTGCCGCGCTCGAGGCGGTCGCCGAAGCGGATGCCGTGCTCATCTCGGACTACGGATCCGGCCTCGTGAATCCCGATCTCGTCGCCTCGATTGCCGCGCGTGCCCGCCGTGGATCGGGCCGCGCGCGCCTCCCCGTGCTCCTCGATTCCCGCTACGACACGTTGCGCTATCGCGGGCTCACCGCCTGCACGCCGAACGAATCGGAAGTCGAGCAGATGCTGAAGCTGACGATCGACGACGACGCGCCGACACTGGAGCGTGCCGGGCGGACGCTGCTGCGGCGGACAGGGATGGAGGCGGTGCTGATTACGCGGGGCAGCCGTGGCATGGCGCTCTTCGAGACCGGGAAGCCGACACAACACATCCCGATCTCCGGATCTGACGAGATCGCCGACGTTACCGGCGCGGGAGATACCGTCATCGCGACGCTGACCCTGGCGCTCGCGGCGGGGGCGACCTTCTACGAGGCCGCACGCCTGGCCAACCACGCCGGCGGCATCGTCGTGATGAAACGTGGTACGGCGACGGTCTCGCCCGCGGAACTTCGCACGGCCATTCGCGGCGAGGCGCGGGCGTAGGCACTCATGCCGGTGGTCACGCTCGAAGAGCTGGACGCTTTTGTCGCGGACGTGCGCGCATCGCGACGAACGATCGCACTGGCCAATGGTGTCTTCGATCTGCTTCATGTCGGGCACGTCCGCTACTTGCAAGCTTCGGCGGCCGAAGCCGACTGTCTGATCGTGGCGGTGAATGCCGACGCCTCGGTCCGCCGCCTCAAAGGCGAAGGCCGTCCGATCGTGGACGAGCGAGGCCGTGCCGAGATGGTCGCTTCTCTTCGCGGCGTCGATCGGGTCGTCATCTTCGATGACGACACGGTAGGACCGCTGCTGCAGCGCCTGCGTCCGGACGTGCATTGCAAGGGCACCGACTACACCGTGGACACAGTGCCCGAGCGGGCGATCGTCATCGGCTACGGCGGGCGCACGGCGATCTGCGGCGATCCCAAGGATCACTCGACACGCGATCTGCTTCAGAGGATCGTGCGGTGAAAGTGCTGCTCGTGCGGCTGGGCGCGCTCGGCGACATCATCCACGCCGTGCCAGCAGCGCTGGCGCTCGCGGCGATTCCCGGCACGGAGATCGACTGGCTGGTCGATCCTCGACATCATGCCGTTCTCGACCTGTTCGATCTGCCGGTTCGCACTGTTGCCCTGACGTGGAGGCGGGGCTTCAGTCCCGCCGGCCTTTGCTCCGCCGGCTTCTTCCCCGGCGGGCATCCTCGATTCGATCCGCACCATTCGCGCCCTGCGTCAGCGCGCCTACGATGTGGCAATCGATCTGCAGGGCTTGATCAAGTCAGCCGTGTTGGCGCGGCTCTCCGGGGCACGACGGGTGATTGGCTTCGCGCGACACGCGCTGCGGGAGCCGAGCGCGGCGATCATGTATACCGAGACCGTCGATCCGGGGACCTACGGCCATGTGATCCAGAAAAACGTGGCGCTCGTGAGCGCGCTCGCCAAAGCCGGATCGAACACCGCGGGGCTGAAGCCCGAACTCCGCATCGCCATGCCGCTGAAGGCGAGCACGGCATCACCCGCGACGGCTGCGGCGCCTTACGCCATCATCAATCCCGGTGCGGGGTGGCCCAACAAGCGTTGGGCGGCCGACCGCTTCGGCGCAATTGCGACGCGTCTGCGTGAGGAGCACGGGCTGGCCGTGGTGGTGACCTGGGGTCCCGGCGAAGAGCCGTTGGCGCGGGCGGTCGTCGAATCGTCCTCGGGAGCGGCACAGGAGGCACCTCCGACCACGCTACCCGAGTTGCTCGCGCTCATCCGGGGCGCGCAACTCATGATCGCCGGCGACACCGGTCCGCTTCACCTTGCTGCCGCCGCATCGACGCCTATCGTCTCGATGTTCGGTCCCACCGACCCGAAGCGCAACGGTCCGTGGGCGAGCGACGACGTCTCAGTCTCGGAGTTTCACCACTGTATCTGTCATCACAAGAGGGAGTGCTCGCGCGCGACGCGTTGCCTCGACGACATCAGCGTGGACGACGTGACGCGGGCAGTGGCAGTGCGCCTGGATCGCGCGGGGGCGGCGAAGCGGTGAGCCCGCCGTTCGCGTCGGTGCTCGCGCGGCGACGCGTGTCGCTCGGCTTCGTCTTCGCTGTTGCGGTGCTGTATTTCTCGAATCCGACGCGGGAATCGCTGGCCATCGGGACTGCGGTCGGCCTCGTCGGCGAGGTGATCCGGATTTGGGCCGCGGGGCACCTGGAGAAGAGCCGCGAGGTGACGACGTCGGGGCCCTACCGGTTCACGCGCCATCCGCTCTATCTCGGCTCGTCAATTCTGGGGCTCGGCGTCGCCATCGCCTCGCGATCGCTGATCGTCGCCTTGCTGATGTTCGCGTATATGGCCAGCACGATCACCGCCGCGATCCGGACCGAAGAGGCCTTTCTCCGCGCGCAGTTCGGCGATGCGTACGATGCCTACGCCGGGTCGCGGGGCCCGGCGGCGGATCGCGGTTTCAGTGCGGAGCGCGCCTGGCGCAATCGCGAGTACCGCGCGGTCGCCGGCTTTGCGATCTTCGTCTTGCTGCTGGTCGGGCGGATGTGGCTCAAGAGTCGCGGCGTGATTTGACGGACCCCGAAGCTGGGGTTTATAGTAGGTTGTTTCGGTGGGCGTCAGGGGACGAGCCTACTGGCCGGGCGGTTAGCTCAGTTGGTAGAGCACCGGCTTTACACGCCGGCTGTCACAGGTTCGAGTCCTGTACCGCCCATTCAAGTGCCAAGTGCGAAGTGCTAAGTGCAAAGTGGTGGCTGACACCCGCCACTTGCCACTCCTCACTTTCCACTCCACTTTGCACTCACTTGGCAGTTCCCACTTCTGGGGTCGTAGTTCAGTTGGTTAGAACGCCGGCCTGTCACGCCGGAGGCCGCGGGTTCGAGTCCCGTCGACCCCGCCAATCTCCTGTTTCGTTCCCGCGGACGAACAGGTCGAATGGCGAACTGTAAGTAGGACAAAGACTTCCGCGATCGAAGGTGCAGTTCGATAGCACCGT